>CAWJLE010000001.1:0-1474272 GCA_963843645.1 uncultured Chloroflexia bacterium
ACGAATAACGACTTCTTGGAGCGTTGTTATTCGCGTATTTCGTGGTCGGTCGTGGACGGCAAGGACTGGACGAGTGGCTCAGGGCAGGGCAATTCACATCGAATTGGAGAAGGGGCAGTGCGCCACGGCTCACACCGCCGTGCACGAAGTTCGCGCGGGCGAATGACCCATGCTATACTGCGCGGAATCCAGGTTTCGCAACGAACGATGTCCGGCGCGCCCGGACCTACGCCATTGCCTCGGCCGCCGAACGTGAAAGGAGTCCCCAATCTTGAGACGCCCCAGAACCGCGCAGATGCTCGCCGTTGCCTTGCTCGTGATCGTGCTCGCCGCCGCGAGTCCTACCGCCGCCCGAACGCCGGCCCAGACCGGTGACTGGACCTCCTTCGACAAGCCCGAGTGGGGCCTGTCACTCCAGTATCCGGCCGGATGGCAGGTCGGTCAGCAGGACGACTACGTGACCATCGGCACAGTGGCGACGAATGGGGGCATGATCTCGGACGCGGCCACGCTGACCGTGGTGCGGCGCCCCGAGTATGCCGATCCCAATGTGACCCTGGAGGAGATCCTGTTGGATGCGTGCGTCCGGCTCGACTCGCCCATGGACAACGTGACGGTGGAGGAATCGGAGGCTGTGGAGATCGACGGACACGAGGGCCGCGCCGCGTCGTTCGACGGGACAGACCGCGCGAGCGGCCTGGCACTGACGGGCGGGGTCATTCAGCTCACGGTCGGCACGGCCGCTTCGCCCTGGCGGGTACGACGCTGGCCCAGACGTGGGACGCTCACGCGGACCAGTTCGACGCGATGCTGGGCAGCATCCGGTTGGGCCAATCGAGCCCCAGCCCCGCGCCGACGGACGAGATCCCCGGCGCTCCGACCCTGACGCCGACCACGGCGGCGGAACCCACCGCCGCCCACCAGCTCGGCACCCTCATCCTGCACCGATACACCGATCGGACGGAGCAGGCCTTCACCGTCCTGGTCCCCGACGGCTGGAAGACCGTGGGCGGCATCGTGCGGGTCAATCCCCTGACGCAGGGCGGACCGGGCAACAGCCTGGCGGCCAAGCTGGATTTCGCCGTGGCCAGGGACGACCAAAACTCGGTCATGATTCACGCCGTGCCGGAGATACTCTATTCCGATCCGTCCAAGTCGTTGACCGGCCAGATGGGTTTGAGCCGGATCGGGCAGAGCTCCAACGGCATTCCGCTGTACCCGCTGCCGTCCGCCCAGGACTATCTCCTGCGGATGTTGTTCCCCCAGCTGCACCCACAGGCCGCCCAGGTCCAAATCCTGGAGCAACGGGGTCTGCCCGAGCTGGCCGAGAAGCACCAGCAGGCGGAACAGCCGACCGGCATGCCGAGCACGTCCTCCTACGATGCCGGGTTTGCGGTCGTCACTTACGTGGAGAATGGGACCACGTACGAGGAGAAATTGCTGACCGTGATCCACGATTACGGCGAATTGGGCGTCGGGCTGTGGAACAACACGGAGACCACCGTCACGCGAGCGCCGGCGGATGAGTTCGAGACTGGGCGCCGGTGTTACTGATGATTCAAGATTCCTACCAGACCAGCCCCCAGTGGTGGGCGATGGAGCTGCAAGGCCAGATCCAGCGTGGAGAGATGGCCTGGAAGAGCCAGCAGGAAATCAACCGGATCGCCGAAGAGATCGCGGCGCACCGGCGCGAGACCAACGCCGAGATCCGCAACGACATGTATCTCAACCTGACCGACCAGGAGGAGTACGTCAACCCATACACCAACGAGATCGACGTCGGCAGCAACCAGTACCAGAACCGCTGGGTGAATTCACAGGGTGACGTCATCTACGTCGACGACGGCAGCTACGACCCTAACGCGGACATCAATATGCAGCTCGTCAAGGACTTCAAGCGGAGCGAGATCCGGCCGCGCGGGCCGAGCCAGTAATCGGCGCGTCCGGCCGCGCGTCGAGACGCGAGGAGATTGCCGTGCTGCCGCAGGAGGCTCCCACGTGGAGCCTCCTGCGATGTCCGGCGGCACAGGCTGTCAGTCTTTGTGGCATTCGGTGCAGGGGGTGAAGTCCTGCTGGTGATGGCAGGACGACGAGAAGCAAGAGAGCTGCTCGTCTTCGGCAGCTGGAACTGGGTCGAAGCCGTGACAGGCAGCTCGTGCACGCTGTGGCATGCGTCGCACGAAGTGATGTTGGTCGAATCGTGCGGCACGTAGCGGTGGGGATTGGCCTTGACGCCGTCGACGTCAAGCTTGTCCACCGTCTTCGCCATCAGGGCCTCGTACGGGCCGTGGCACTGCAGACAGAATTCGGTCGAAGCCTCTGTGGGCAGGGCGGCAGGGTGACCTTTTCGCCGCTGGCTGAGGTGTGGCAGTCGAGGCACAGTTCCTCGGTGCGGCCTTCGTGGTCGGCCGGCTCCGGCTTCATTCCGGTGCCGACGGCATGGCAGGTGTTGCACTTCTCGCGGCCGGCGATCTCGTGGGGGATGGCCGGCGCGGCGCCGGTAGCCGCAGCCCCGCCAGGTGCAGGCGTCGCTTCGACGTGGCAGGAGAGGCAGTCCTCGTGGCCGGCGACCGGGTGCGGAATGGACGGTCCGGCTCCACCGGCCGGCGCGGCCGGCGTGCCCGCCGCGGCCGGTGTGGTGTCGGCAGCCGGCGTGTCGGCCGACGGCGTCTGCGCCAGCGCGACGGCCGTCCCTGCCGCCAGGAGCAGCACCAGGGTCAGTCCCGCCAGCACGAGGCGGACGTTGCGTTTGCTATCAAACATCGATCCATCTCCGATAGGTGACTCAGCATGTGCGGCGCCGCCGGGCCCAGCGGCCCGACGCACCGCGGTGGGACGTGCTGCAAGCTGTGGGCGCCCAAAGGCGGGAGGCCGGGACGAACCGGCCCCCCGCGTTTCAGGGTCACTCGACAGCGTCGAGACAGGCTAGGCCTTCGCGGCCTCGCCGCCAGCGATGTACCCCTGCGCCAGGCAGCGGGCCAGACCGTGCTGGCTGCAGCCGCCGGCAGACTCACCACCGCAGTACAGACCGGGGATGACCTGGCCATTGAAGTCCTGGACCTGGCACTGCATGTTGATGCGCAGGCCGGCATAGGTATCGTGAATGACCGTGGTGGCCCACGCCGCGTAGAAGGGCGCCTTCTCGATCTTGTACTTGGGCGTCGGCTTGTCGAAGTCCGGATCGGCGCCCAGGTCGACCATCAGGTTGTAGCGGGCGACGGCGTCTTCCAGGTTCTTGGCCGGCATCTTGGCCTTCTGGTACGGGTTGCCCGTGAGCATATCCGCCAGGGCGGCCAGCGTATCGGCCTTGAAGAAGTACTCCGGGTTCATGGTGTTGGGGTCTTCGAGGTCCCACTTCTCGCGGGTGACCGCGTCGGAGTCGAAGATCGCCCACTGCGGGCCGGCGGCGTAGTCAGGCGGCTCGGACAGCTCGTTGATGGCCAGGGCGGCGTCCGCGTAGGCTTCCGGCGCGTACTTGATGCGGGTCAGGTTGCGCCAGTCATCGGGAATGTACGGATCGAGGTAGCCCGCGGAAGTGCCGTTCGGGTAACCCGCCTCGAACTCGTTGTAGAAGCGCCGGCCGGCCTGGTTGACGATGATCACGTCCTGCCAGTCGCGCACGTTCACACCGGTGCCGCCGCAGAGCGGGAACATCGGGCTCTTGGGCGTCCAGGCGATGTAGACGTACTTGGTGCCGATGATCGGGCGACGGCGGAGGTAGCCGTTGCGGTCGCCGGTCTGGTTGGCCGTGCCCCACAGGGAGGCGCCGACGGCCAAGGCAGCGAGCTCGCCGCTGGCGTCCTGCGAGGAGTAGGGCTCGCCGGCGAGGATCAGCTCCTCGGTGACGCGCGGGTCGTACATGCGGCGGAAGTTCACGTTGCCGGTGCTGCCGCCGGTGCCGATGACGATCGCCTTGTTCGCCTTCACGGTGACGGTCTTGGCCGTCATGTCGACGTTGCCGTCAGAGGCGAAGCTCTTCAGCGGGGTGGTCTCGCCGGGCAAAATCTTGGGCGTGTAGCTGGCCTGGATGCCCAGCACCTTGCCCTCGTTCGGCTTCTCGCGGTAGATGACGTCCATGTGGTAGTTCAGCAGGAACTTGACGCCCTTCTTGCGGGCGCTGGCTTCCAGGGAGCGCATGAGGCTGGTGCCGCCGGCGCCGGCCGGCGACTCGGGCTCTGTCCCTTGTCCCAGATGGTGTGGCATTCGCGCTTGGCCGACAAACCGGTCGCGTGGGCGCCGCTGTTGTCCGGGGCCTTGTCCTCGAAGGGAACGCCATTGGCCAGCAGGAACTCGAAGCACAGCGGGGCGTTGTCCGCCATCGCGCGCTGGACGCCGCGGTCGTTGTACCGATAATCGGGCGAGCCGCCGACTTCGACGATGGACCAGTCGGTCAGGTCACGGAAGTACAGGTCGGGAGAATCTTCGATCTTGTACTTCTTCTGGTAGCTGGTGCCGCCGCCCAGGGGCACGTTGCCGCCGCTGAGGATGGCGTGGCCGCCAATGTCGTAGTTGGCTTCGACGACGATGACGGAGGCCTTGGCGTCCACTGCGCGGATGGCCGCCACCATGCCGACGGCGCCGGCGCCGAGAACTACCACGTCTGCTTCCAGGTCCCACTTGGTCGGAATTTCGGTGGCTGCGGTGCCCTGCTGGGCGAGCGCCATGCCGGGGAACGCGCTGGCGCCGGCCAATGCGGCCGCGCCCAGGCCCATCCCGCTGATGAACTTACGACGACTAATTCCTTGCTGGTCCTTCTTCGCGGAATCCAATGTCTTTCCCTTTCTCGTACTTGAAATGACGTTGCCGACAACATCTCTTGTATTGCCAGTTCCGACTGAGATGAAGGGCGTATCCCGACACGCCGTAACATGGCGGCATGACCGGTAGTCGGGGCATCCGGCTCCGTCTTTCAAGGGACACGTTTCCTTGAATCTGGGTCGCTTGGCTGCCTACCTGATGAGGGGATTCGACAAGTCGATAGAAGCCTCCTTCCATGCCTCTACGCCGGATTGGAGCGTGCGGCCATAAGAAGTAAAACGCGCACCTTGGCCTGGCCCATTTGCGTAAATTTCGTCATGAGGGAAGGGCACGAGAACGTCGGCACGACCTATGGGGCGCTCACCAGCCTGCTGAATCGCTCCTTTCGAGATGGGACGACACCCGTCGTTCCTCTACGAAAGGAGATATGAGGTGGTCACGTTATTGCAGGCAACTCCTGGCCTACGGCTTAGAGGACTGTGGTGTTAAACACGAACATTGTACCACAAATCACGAGATTGTCAAGAGTTTGGACGCGGTGAATTCCTATATCCGTGCAATATTGGCGGGGTGATGCGCTGCACGAGCGCGCTCTACGTCCACGGGCAAGCGGACGCCATGGCGTGCACCGGCCGGAGGCGTGCGTCGGTCGCCGGCGGTCGCGACAATCAGTCCGCGCCGGCGATCGTCATCATCTGTTTCCAGTCGGCCAGATAGGGATTCCTTCTCTTGGGACCTTCGCCGATCTCGTAACCGCCGGTGACGTGGATACAGGTGCCGGTGATGAAGCTGGCCCAGTCGGACGCGAGGAACATGACGGTGCTTGCGATCTCAGCGGACGTACCGCCCCGGCCGAGCCACTGGAGAGTGTCCGAGTAGTCGATGAAGCCCTGCATGTCTGCCTGCAGGCTGGTGGTCTTTCTGAACATGTCGGTGTTGATGTGCCCTGGCTTGACCTCGTTGATTCTGACGCCGTTGGCGGCTTCGTCGGTGGCGATGGCGCGGGTCATGGTCTCGATGGCGCCTTTGGTGGCGCAATACGCCGCGGACCCTTCGTCGCCGGTCGTGCCGAGCACGCTGCCGATGTTGATGACGCTGCCCTTCGTGGCGCGCAGGTACGGCAGGGCGAACTTGATGCCCGCGAAGTAAGCGACCAGGTTATTGTCGAGCACCTTGCGGAATTCTTCGACGGAGATCACGTCGGAAGGCCGCTGCAGCGGAAAATACCCGGCGTTGTTGACCAGGGTGTCGATTCGGCCCAGGGTCTTCGCGGTGAACTCTACCAGCGCCTCGACCTCGTCCTCCCTGGCCACGTCGACCGGCCTGAAGATGCACGTCTGCGCCGGATACCTGTCGTTCATTTCCTTTTGGACTGCGTTGCCGCGCTCGACGTTGCGACCGCAGAAAACGACGTGGGCGCCCATCTTCATGAAGCCGTGAACGCAGCCCCGGCCGATGCCGGTCGTTCCGCCTGTTACGATGACGACGGTATCTCGCAGGCTTTCTTCGATGGGATTGACCTCGTAATTGTCATCGATCGATTTGAGAATGGCTTCAGCGTCCACGATAGATCTCCTTTTCGGAGTTGCGGTGCGATCAGTGGATGTTCGCGAACGATTCGGGGCGGCCCTTCACCCCGAAATTGTAGAGCAGGGTCTTGCCGCCCAGCTCCGCGTCGTGAGCGGCGTAATCGTAGCCGACCGGCTTGCACGACAGCCGGGCCCACTGCCCGGCCGAGGTGACCAGAATATCGGTCAAGTCCCGGCCGCCGAACACGACGGACGAGGTCTGCGGCTCACCGGTTTCGATCTTCTCGACGACGCGACCCTCTTCGTCGTAGTGGATCAGGCAGCTTCCGTACCACATCGCAGACCAGAGGTGGCCGTTGGCGTCGACCGTCATGCCGTCCGGAATGCCCTCGGTGTCCGGGATCTTGATGAATTCCCGCTTGTGGGAGACGTTGCCGGTCCGGACGTCGTAATCGTAGGCGTAGATCACGCGCAGCACGGTCTCGGTGACGTACAGGGTCTCGTCGTCGGGCGAAAAGCCGATGCCGTTGATGAGGTGATAGCCGTCATCGAGCACTCTCATGCCGCCGTCGCCGGCCACGCTGTACAGCCGGCCGAGAGCATATTCACCCGGTCTGCTGGTCGGATCGTAGAACGTCGTCCCGAAGAGGAAACGCCCCGCCGCGTCGGCCGTCGCGTCGTTGGAATGAAGCGGCTGGCCGGCGAAGTCCTCGGCGAGGCAAGTAAAACCGTTCTGCTCGTCGAACAGGTAGAGGCCCTCGTGGGTCGCGCACACCAGACCGCCCTTTTCGTTCATCGTCAGGCCGGACACGTGCTTGCCCCGAGCCACCAGCTCCACCACGCCTGTTCCGGGCGTGTGGCGATACAGCTCGCCGGCCAGCATGTCCGACCACCAGAACTGCTTGTGCCGGTCATCCCACATGGGCGTCTCACCGCAAAGATGAAAGTGATCGGAAACGACCTTGAAGTCTGCCATGTATCTTCTCCTGATGGTACTCGGGGGGGCCGGGGTACAGTATACCATAGTTTATGGGGACATTCAATACTGCGCACTGACTCCTACCCACTTTGCTCTCTCAGGCGCCGCAGACCTCTCTCCCGGCCTCTCCCCTGCAAAGGGAGAGGAGCAAATTGGTTGACGTTCTCCTCTCCCTTTGCAGGGGAGAGGCCGGGAGAGAGGTCTGCGGCGCCTGAGAGAGCAAGGTGGGTAGGAGTTGGTGCGCACGTCTGCCGACAGGGCAATTGTGTTAAAATTGTTGCGCTCGTCCCGGCCGGGGCGATCGTGTTAAGATTGTTGCGCTCGCCCCGGCCAGGGCCATTACGGCACATTGTTGCGCTCGCCCCGGCCAGGGCCATTACGGCACATTGTTGCGCTCGTCCCGGCCAGGGCGATTGTGTCAAAATTGTTGCGCTCGTCCCGGCCAGGGCGATTGTGTCAAAATTGTTGCGTTCGTCCCGGCCGGGGCGATTACGTCAAATTGTTGCGCTCGCCCCGGCCAGCGCGATCGTGTTAAGATTGTTGCGCTCGTCCCGGCCAGGGCGATCGTGTTAAGATTGTTGCGCTCGTCCCGGCCAGGGCGATTGTCTTAAATTGTTGCGCTCGTCCTGGCGATTGGAAATCGCGGCTATGGGCGGCAAAGCCTGCCTTCGCAGATGTTCTAAATCTTGTCAAGTGGCTGCACTTGAGAATTTGAATAACCGGAGGCGGACGCAGGCCGCACAGCAGGGTCTCAGTGGTTTGACTCCACTGAAAAGGGCATTAAACTATGAGCTGGTGACGCAGGAGAGGCAACTCGGCGCGAGGTGGAGCTCTGGCCGGTGTGGTAGCCTGTCCTGCGTTCATTTGTTTTGCCGGCGCAGATAGCGTTGTTCGGTGTGCTGGTCTGCGCGTGCTCGCCGAGCCCGGTAGTTATTTTTGCGCCGGACCTCGGCCGGGACGTGGTACTGTTGCAGGCAGATGGTACGCGCCTGGTGGATGGTCAGCGGGCGGCCATCCACGTCGCGCAATTCGTATGGTCGGTTCCCGCGCAACAGGGCATAGATGCGGTTCAGCAAGTGGGTGGCACAACTGCACACCGCTTGGTGGTGATGTTTGCCATGGAACATCATCTGTTCAAAGTAGATGGCCGCCAGTTGCGGGTCCCACTGCCGGGCGACGCCGGCGTTAAGATAGGCGGTGGCTTTGAGCAGATCCGGTCCGGCCTGGGTAATGTGCAAGCCTTGCGCTTGCCCATGGCCACTTTGGGCGCTGTAAGGGATCAAGCCACTCCAGCCACGAAACTGGTCCAGGGCCGGGAAACGCGCGATGTTGCCGATGAAGGCGACGTACACGGCGGCGCTGTCTTGGCCCACGCCGCGGAGCGTCTCCAGGTAACGCTGGGGGTGGAGGCGACGGTACAAGGGGCGGACCGTGTGGCAGCGCAGCTCCTGCGCGGCCTGCTGCAGCGCAAGCCACCGCGCTTGCTCGCGCTGCAAATACGCCTGCAGTTGGTCGTAGTCCAGGTTGCTCTCCGGACCATACAGGCAGCACACCTGGCCGGCGCGCTGCACGATGTCTTCAATCCAGGTGGTGTCCGGATCGACGGTTTGGGTGAAGCGCTGCCAGTCACGTCGGATCTCGGCCGCGCCGGCCGCCTGGACGTGGTAGGGATTATACCACTGGGTCCGTATCCAGCAGGCTTCGCGCCCGTACGGGGGGACGAGCTCGGCCAGGCCCAGCCAGACGTACTGATCGATGGCTCGCAAGCGGTTCTTGATGGCCGAGGCTTGCTGTTTGAGCCGGGCGACTTCCCGGCACGCGCGCTGGAGGGCCATCTGTGGTCCAGTGGGCAGCGTCAGTCGATGCAACCGATCAGGGTAGACCACGGGCAAGCGAGCCAGCACCCGGGCGTCAATCCGATCGCTCTTGGCCCGACGCTGGTAGACGCGGCGCAACTCGCTGACCTGTTGACCATTGACGCGGTAAAGCTCCACCCCGTGCCGTGCTAGAAAGACGCCTACCGGGTACCAGGCCATGCCGGTGGCTTCCATGACGGCGAGCAACTGGACGGGCTCCGTGGCCCCCTGCCGGGCGGCGGCCAACAGGCGGGTCAGATCGGCTGGGTCAGTATGAACGGTCAGTAACGGACTGACGAACTCATTTCGGTCACGATCAAGCACGATCGCCTTGTGGGCGGCCGTGACGGCCAAATCAATGCCGATAATGCGCGTGTCCATGGTGGTGTCTCCTTTCGTGGAATGTGGGACGATCGGAGCGACTGCGCCCAAGAACCTACCAGACCATACTAAACCCAGCCTTGCGAATGATTCGGGGCCGACGCTGGCTGCGCCGCCCCAATGTTCCTAATCGGGTCACCTGGGCAGGAGAACGACACTCTGCGAACAGAGGCAGCTTGCGCTCCTCATGCTAACCAGCAAGTCGCTTCGGCCTCCCAGGGGGTAGTATGCATCAACGGCCCGCTTATGGCTATTCTGTTCTTAAGGTGCCACTACTGCTACTACCAATATACAAGGCTAACGACCACGACAAAAATGGTTGGCATGATCATTTTGTTACCAAGGACCGCGTTCACAAGTCGTTTTGCCCTCGTTTTTAGCCTGCGAAGGCAGGCTTTGCCGCCCATAGCCGCGATTTCCAATCGCCGGGGCAGGCGCAACAATTTTAACACAATCGCCTTGGCCGGGGCAGGCACAGCAATTTAGACGCAATCGCCCTGAATACCGCGCGCGATTTCCAATCGCCGGGGCAGGCGCAACAATCTTATTGCAACTGCTCCGGCGGGCGCGTCCGCCGACAGGTGTATCCCAGATTTTGGGCGAGACCGTGGCCCCCCGCCGACAAACGCGCTGTTGACACGAGAGGTACAATTAAGCTGGCGGGTTAGGCTGACGCACCGCGGGGCCTCGTCCCGTGCCTCCGGCATCGGTGTTGTTCCACTCACCCGCTGACTCGATAAGGCGGACACGCCACCACAACAATCATTGGAGGAAGCACGATGAAAGTGAGCCCCCTGGCTGGAAAGCCGGCCGAACCCTCGCTGTGGGTGAACGTGCCCAGGCTCGTTACGGCCTACTACACCGAGAAACCAGACCCCACGGCGCCGGAGCAGCGGGTAGCGTTCGGCACATCAGGGCATCGCGGCTCCTCATTCGACAGGTCCTTCAACGAGTGGCACATC
The DNA here is from genome assembly GCA_963843645.1 of uncultured Chloroflexia bacterium. GTDB lineage: Bacteria > Chloroflexota > Anaerolineae > DAOTYC01 > DAOTYC01 > CAWJLE01. The sequence goes on from CAWJLE010000001.1 coordinate 10,466, forward strand.
CTCGCCATCAGTCAGGCCATCTGCCTCTACCGCAAGCAGCAGGGCATCGACGGTCCGCTGTTTCTCGGCATGGACACGCACGCGCTCTCCGTGCCGGCGCTGGCCAGCGCCCTGGAGGTGCTGGCAGCAAACGGAGTGGAAGCCATGATCTCCGCGGGGGATGAGTACACGCCCACCCCCGCCGTGTCCCACGCGATTCTCACCCACAACCGCGGGCGCCGCAGCGGGCTGGCCGACGGCATCGTCATCACGCCCTCGCACAATCCGCCGCACGACGGCGGTTTCAAGTACAATCCCCCCAACGGTGGTCCCGCGGAACCCGGCATCACCGACTGGATCCAAAGGAAGGCAAACGAGTTTCTCGAGGCCGGCCTGCAGGGGGTCCACCGGATCCCATACGAGAAGGCGCTTCGCGCTGCCACGACGCACCGGCACGACTACGTCAGCGCCTACGTCGGCGACCTCGGCAACGTGCTCGACATGGAGGCAATTCGCGGCGCGAAGCTCAGCCTGGGGGTGGACCCGCTCGGCGGCGCCGGCGTCCACTACTGGGGGCCGATCGCCGAGCGCTACGGGCTGGACCTGACGGTCGTCAACGACACCGTCGACCCGACCTTCCGCTTCATGACGGTGGACTGGGACGGCCAGATCCGCATGGACCCGTCCTCACCCTACGCGATGCAGCGCCTGATCGAGCTCAAGGATCGCTTCGAGATCGCCTTTGCCTGCGACACGGACCACGACCGCCATGGGATCGTGACGCGGAGCGCGGGGTTGATGCCGCCCAACCACTACCTGTCGGCCGCCATTTTCTACCTCTTCCAACACCGACCGAAGTGGCCCGAAACAGCCGCGGTCGGCAAGACGGTGGTGAGCAGCCAGATGATCGATCGCGTCACGGCGAAGCTCGGCCGAAGACTCCACGAGACGCCGGTCGGCTTCAAGTGGTTCGTGGACGGCCTGCTGGACGGCTCGCTCGGCTTCGGCGGCGAGGAGAGCGCGGGGGCGTCGTTCGTTCGTCTGGACGGCAGCGTCTGGGCGACGGACAAGGACGGAATCATCGCGGCTCTGCTGGCGGCGGAGATCACGGCGCGGACGGGCCGCGATCCCGGCGAGATCTACCAGGACCTCACGCGCGAGTTCGGCGAGCCTGTCTACGACCGCGTGGAGGCGCCGGCCACGCCGGAACAGAAGGCCATGCTGGCGAAGCTGTCGCCGCAGCAGGTGCGGCTCACGGACCTCGCCGGCGAGCCGATCCAGACCGTTCTCACGAACGCACCGGGCAACGGCGCGCCCATCGGCGGGCTGAAAGTCGCGTCGCAGAGCGGATGGTTTGCGGCGCGTCCGTCGGGGACCGAGGACATCTACAAGATCTACGCGGAGAGCTTCCGCGGGGCGGACCACTTGGGCCGCATCCTGGAGGAAGCGCAGATCATCGTCAACGATGCCCTGGCAGCGCCTCCGCGGTAGCCGGGGCTCCGTCGAACGCAGATTCACAGGAGAAACCATGAGCAAACGAACGCGTGCCGGCAGTCCCATCTACAGCCTCCTGCCCGTGGATGTCGAAGGATTCGATTCTTTGGCCGAGCTGGCCCTGGACGTGCGCTGGTCGTGGAACCACGCGGCCGACGAAATCTGGAAGCAGCTCGACCCCGCGCTGTGGGAGCTCACCCACAACCCCTGGGGCGTCCTGCAGACGGTCCCGCGGGACCAGATCGAGCGGGTGTCCGCCGACCCGGCCTTTCGCAAGCGCGTCGACGACCTGGTGAAGGCCAGGCGGCAGGCGGCGCAGGCGCCCGCGTGGTTTCAGCAGACGCATCCGACCTCTCCGCTGAGCGGTGTCGCGTATTTCAGCATGGAATTCATGCTGAGCGAGGCCCTGCCGATCTATTCCGGCGGTCTCGGCAACGTGGCCGGCGATCAGCTCAAAGCCGCCAGCGACCTGGGCGTGCCCGTGGTGGGCGTGGGCCTGCTCTACCAGCAGGGCTACTTCCGCCAGGTGATCGACCAGGACGGGGCGCAGCAGGCGCTCTTCCCGTACAACGACCCCGGACAGCTGCCGATCACGCCGCTGCGCTACCCCAACGGGGAGTGGCTGCGGCTGGAGATCGCGCTGCCCGGCTACTCGGTCTGGCTGCGCGCCTGGCAGGTGCAGGTCGGCAGGGTGAAGCTCTACCTGCTGGACAGCAACGACGCGGCGAACTACCCGGCTCATCGTGGGATCACCAGCGAGCTTTACGGGGGCGGGCCGGAGCTGCGGCTCAAGCAGGAGCTGCTCCTGGGCATCGGGGGATGGCGGCTGCTCGGCGCCCTCGGCATTCAGCCCGAAGTCTGCCACTTAAATGAAGGGCATGCCGCCTTCGCCGTGCTGGAACGCGCCCGCGCTTTCATGGAGCAGACCGACCAGCCGTTCGAGGTCGCCCTGGCCGCCACGCGCGCGGGGAACCTCTTCACCACCCACACGGCCGTGGCCGCCGGGTTCGACCGCTTCTCGCCGGCCCTCATCGGGCAGTATCTCGGGGGCTACGCCGAGAAGAAGCTCGGCATCTCGCTCGACGATTTGCTGGCCCTGGGCCGCCGGAATCCGAACGACGCGTCGGAGAGTTTCAACATGGCCTATCTGGCCATTCACGGCAGCGGCGCGGTCAACGGGGTCAGTCGCCTGCACGGGGCGGTGAGCCGGCGCCTCTTCGAGCCTCTCTTTCCGCGCTGGCCGGAAGAGGAAGTGCCGGTCGGGCACGTGACCAACGGCGTGCACATGCCGAGCTGGGACTCGGCCGCTGCCGACGATCTGTGGATGGAGGCCTGCGGGAAGACCCGCTGGCTGGGGATCCCGACACGGGGTCGGGACGATGTGACGGAAACCCTGCAGCGGGCCATCGACCGCGTCCCCGATGCCCGGCTCTGGCAACTTCGCACCGCCGCCAGCCGCGCTCTGGTCGAATACGCCCGCGAACGATTGTCCCTGCAGCTGACCGCCGCGGGCGCGCCGCCGGAGAAGGTTGAAGAAGCGAAGCATCTGTTCGATCCCAACGCGCTGACGCTGGGCTTTGCGCGCCGCTTCGCGACCTACAAAAGACCGAACCTGCTGCTGCACGACCCGGAGCGCCTGCTCCGCCTGCTGACCAACCCGCAGCGGCCGGTGCAGCTCATCATTGCCGGCAAGGCCCATCCGGCGGACCAGGCGGGGCAGGTCCTGATTCGAGAATGGATACACTTCATCCGCCGGACCGAGGCCCGCCCGCACGTCATCTTCCTCAGCGACTACGACATGCTGCTGACCGAGAACCTGGTGCAGGGCGTCGACGTCTGGCTCAATACGCCGCGGCGGCCCTGGGAGGCCAGCGGCACGAGCGGCATGAAGGTGCTGGTCAACGGCGGCATCAACCTGTCGGAGCTGGACGGCTGGTGGGCGGAAGCCTACACGCCGGAAGTGGGATGGGCGTTGGGCGACGGCCGGGAACACGGCGACGATCCGGCCTGGGACGCCGCCGAAGCCGCGGAGCTGTACGACCGGCTCGAACGGGAGGTAGTGCCCGAGTTCTACGATCGCGATGCGCAGGGCATCCCCACCGCCTGGGTGGCGCGGATGCGGAAGAGCATGTCCCGGCTGACGCCCCGCTTCTCCGCGGACCGCACGGTGCGCGAATACACCGAGCAGCGTTACCTGCCGGCTGCGGCGGCCTACCTCGAGCGCGCGGCCGACCGTGGTGCGTTCGGCGCGCAGGTGGTCCGCTGGCGGCAAGACCTGGACCAGGGCTGGGCCGCGCTGCGCTTCGGTGAAGTGAAGGTGGCGAGCGGCGGCGGGCGACACGCGTTCGAAGTCGAGCTCTATCTGGACGGCCTCGACCCAAACAGCGTGCGGGTCGAGCTCTACGCGAACGGCGCGGACGGCGGCGAGCCGGAACGACTGGAGATGGCGCGCAGCCGCGATCTGCAATCGGCGGGTTCCAACAGCTACACCTACCGCGCGTCCGTGCCGGCGACACGCCCGGCCGCGGACTATACGCCGCGGGTGATCCCGCACCACGACGGCGTTGCGGTCCCTTTGGAGGCCAATCGAATCCTGTGGCAGCGATGAACCCACCCCCGGCGCGAGAAAGAAAGGATACCGCATTATGACACCTGCCACCGACCAGCCGAAGGCTCCCGAATCGAGGCCCGCTGCCAAGGGCGACCTGAAATCCATGCCGCTCCCGGAAGTGGAGAAGACTTTGGGCTCGTCGGCGGACGGCCTCAGTCAAGCCGAGGCGCAGAAACGGCTGACCCAATATGGGCCTAACGAGATCGAAGAGAAGAAGACCAATCCGTATCTGAAATTCCTGACCTATTTTTGGGGTCCCATCCCGTGGATGATCGAAGGAGCGGTGATCCTTTCGGCGGTCGCCCGGCACTGGCCGGACTTCGCCATCATTCTCATTCTGCTTCTCGCCAATGCCGTGGTGGGCTTCTGGGAAGAACACCAGGCGGGCAACGCCATCGCTGCCCTGCAAGCCAAGCTGGCGATCAAGGCCAGGGTGAAACGTGATGGGCAGTGGGTTACCCCGGCGGCGCGCGAACTGGTGCCGGGCGACGTCATTCGCGTGCGCCTGGGTGACATCGTGCCGGCGGATGCGCGCTTGCTGGACGGCGACCCGATCGAAGTGGACCAGTCCGCGCTGACGGGCGAGTCGCTGCCCGCCACGCGCAAGCCCGGCGAGGCGGTGTTCTCAGGGTCGATCGTCCGCCAGGGCGAAATCGACGCGATGGTGTACGGCACCGGCGCAAACACTTACTTCGGCAAGACTGCGCAGCTGGTGCAGGAAGCGCACACCGTCAGCCACTTCCAGCGCGCCGTGCTGAAGATCGGCGACTACCTGATCGTCCTCGCGGTGGCTCTGGTCGCGGTGATCATCATGGTTGCGCTGTTCCGCGGCGACCCGATGCTCACCACGCTGCAGTTCGCCCTGGTGTTGACGGTGGCCGCGATTCCCGTGGCGATGCCGACCGTGCTGTCGGTGACCATGGCGGTGGGCGCGCGCCTGCTGGCCAAGAAAGAAGCGATTGTGACCCGGCTGGCGGCCATCGAGGAATTGGCGGGCGTGGACGTGCTGTGCTCGGACAAGACCGGCACCCTGACCCAGAACAAGCTGACACTGGGCGATCCGTTCAGCGTGAACGACGTCGCGGCCGACCAGGTCATCCTCTGCGCCGCGCTGGCTTCACGCGCGGAAGACAAGGACACCATCGACATGGCCGTGATCGGCGGCCTGAAAAACGAGCAGGACATGAAAGGCTACCAGGTGGTCCACTTCCAGCCGTTCGACCCCGTGCACAAGCGCACCGAAGCCACCGTCAAGGGCGCGGATGGGCAGGAGTTCAAGGTGACCAAGGGCGCGCCGCAGGTGATCCTGGAGCTGGCGGCCAACGCGGCGCAGGTCGAGCCCGCCGTCGACAAGGCGGTCAACGATTTTGCGGCGCGCGGCTTCCGTGTCATTGGGCGTGGCCAGGGCGGATCAGGAGGGCAAGTGGCAGTTTCTGGGCGTGCTGCCCCTGTTCGACCCGCCCCGCGAAGAAGCCAAGGCAACCATCGCGACCGCCCAACAGATGGGCGTCAACGTCAAGATGGTGACGGGCGATCAACTGGCCATCGCTCGGGAAACCGCCATGAAACTGGGGCTGGGCACCAACATCCTGGATGCCGGCGGCTTCGGCGACACGAAGCATCACGAGACGGCGCAGTTGGCGGAGTCCATCGAGAAGGCGGATGGCTTCGCCCAGGTGTTCCCCGAACACAAGTTCCACATCGTGGACGTCCTGCAACAGCGCGGCCACATCGTCGGCATGACCGGCGACGGGGTGAACGACGCCCCGGCGCTGAAGAAAGCCGACTGCGGCATCGCCGTTTCGGGCGCGACGGACGCGGCGCGCGCCGCGGCGTCCATCGTGCTGCTGACGTCCGGCCTGTCGGTGATCATCGACGCGATCAAGGAGAGCCGGAAGATCTTCCAGCGGATGAACAGCTATGCCATCTACCGCATCGCCGAGACCATCCGCGTGCTGCTCTTCATGACGCTGTCGATCCTGGTGTTCAACTTCTATCCCGTGACCGCGGTGATGATCGTGATGCTGGCGCTGCTCAACGACGGCGCGATCCTGTCCATCGCCTACGACAACGTTCGTTACAAGAACAGGCCCGAGGCCTGGAACATGCGCCTGGTGCTGGGCATCGCCACGGTGCTTGGGCGTCATCGGGGTCGTCTCCGCCTTCGGCTTGTTCTATCTCGGCGAGCGCGTCTTTCATCTCGACCGCGCGCACATCCAGACGCTGATGTACTTGAAGCTGTCCGTGGCGGGACATCTGACGATCTTCCTGACGCGCACGCGCGGGCCGTTCTGGTCCATGCGCCCGGCGCGGATTCTGTGGGTGGCCGTGCTCGGCACGCAGACCTGGCGACGCTGATTGCGGTCTATGGGCTGTTCATGACGCCCCTCGGCTGGGGCTGGGCGCTGTTCGTCTGGGGCTATGCCCTGGCGTGGTTCCTCGTGAACGACCGCGTGAAACTCGCCGCGTATCGGATTTTCGATCCGACTGCGGCGCCCCTGCTGGCCAAACACGTCGACGTGACACCGTAGATCGGCCGGCGAGCCCACGAGCGACCCCTCTCCCGGCCTCTCCCCCACAGGGAGAGAGGAGTAACGCGCTCTTCGGACACCGGCTGTGCTCTGTTCTCCTCTCTCCCTGTGGGGGAGAGGCTGGGAGGGGGGTCGGCCGTCCCAGTGTCGATAGGAGCCGGCAGCGATGCGGCTTGACCGCATCCTCGATGTCGGGTATCATCCCGAAACATAAAGTGTGATCGACTATTCGCAACGAGCAGGCGTTCCGAAAGGAAGGGGGCCCCATGCAGACCCAAGATCGCAGCCGCCAGGACCCACCGGACACCCGTGGGCCCGACCGCAAGCAGACGAAAGATGGACGAGGGCCCACCGGTCCGACGCCGCCGCAGATGCCGCAGAGCCCATGGATGCGCACGTGGGTCTGGTGGCTCCTGATGCTGGGGATTCTGATCTGGAACGTGTTGACGTTCCTTCCCGCGCCGCGGCCGGAGGCGGCCATCCACTACAGCACGCTTCTGTCCCAGGTGGCCGCGAACAACGTCAAATCGGTGCGCATCTCCGGCAGCGTGATCACGGGCGACTTCGTGCAGCCGATCCTCTGGCCGCCGTCGACGCCTGCGGCGACCGCCGCCACAACTCCGCAGACGCCGGCCGCCGGTGCGACCGCCGCCGCAACTCCGCAGACGCCGGCCGCCGGAGTGACCGCCGCCACAACTCCGCAGACGCCGGCCGCCGGAGCGACCGCCGCCGCAACTCCGCAGACAGCGGCCGCCGGTGCGACCGTCGCCGCAACTCCGCCGACAAAGGCCGCCGGAGCGACCGCCGCCGCAACTCCGCAGACAGCGGCCGCCGGTGCGACGGCCGCCGCAACTCCGCAACCCCAGACCACACCCACTCCGGCGCCGATGCCGTACAGCCAGTTCTCGACGACTTTCCCCGAGGCGATAGGGGATCCCAATCTGATCGCGCTCCTGGAAAGCCACAAAGTGACCATCGAGGTCACGCCACCGCCGAATCCCATCGTGACGGCGCTTCTGTCCAACGGCCTCCCGCTGTTGCTGCTGATCGTGGGCGTGGTCTGGATCGGCCGCCAGTTCGCGAAAAACCAGTCCGGCGCGCTTGGATTCGGCCGCAGCCGCGCTCGGCGCTACGAGGCGGACCGGCCGCAGGTCACCTTCAAGGACGTGGCCGGCGCCGACGAGGCCAAGAGCGAGCTGCAGGAAGTGGTGGACTTCTTGCGGCACCCGGAGAAGTACCACGATCTGGGCGCGCGGATTCCGCGCGGCGTCCTGCTGGTGGGGCCGCCGGGCACCGGCAAGACGCTGATGGCCCGCGCGGTGGCCGGCGAGGCGGGCGTGCCGTTCTTCAGCATCAGCGCCTCCGAGTTCGTGGAGATGTTCGTGGGCGTCGGCGCCAGCCGCGTGCGCGACCTGTTCGAGAAGGCGAAAGCCACGGCGCCGGCCATCGTCTTCATCGACGAACTGGATGCCGTGGGCAGGCGGCGCGGCGCGGGGCTCGGCGCTGTCAACGACGAGCGCGAGCAGACGCTGAACCAGCTGCTGGTGGAGATGGACGGCTTCGACGAGCACCACGAGGTGATCGTGGTGGCCGCGACCAACCGCCCGGACGTGCTGGACCCGGCCTTGCTGCGGCCGGGGCGCTTCGACCGGCAGGTCGTGGTCGGGCCTTTGCCGGACCGTCAGGGGGCGGGAGGGCATCCTGCGCATCCACACGCGCGATCTGCCGCTGGCCCCGGACGTCGATCTGCGAGGTCCTGGCGCGCACGACGACGGGTTCAGCGGCGCCGACCTGGCCAACCTGTGCAACGAGGCCGCGCTGATCGCGGCCCGGCAAAACGCATCAGCAGGTCAGCCGGGCGGACTTCGAGGAGGCGCTGGACAAGATCGTGCTGGGCGGGGAGCGCCCGCTGTTGTCGGACCCGCAGGAGCGGCGCGTCGTGGCCTATCACGAATCCGGGCATGCGCTGGTCGCCTGGCTGACGCCGGGCGCGGACCCGGTGCACAAGGTCACGATCATCCCGCATGGCCAGGCGCTGGGCGTGACCGAGCAGCTGCCGGCGGAGGATCGCCTACAACTACAGCCAGGAGTACCTGCTGGCCCGCCTGGCCGTGATGCTGGGCGGCCGCGTGGCGGAGGAGATCGCGCTGGGCGACATCACCACCGGCGCGGAGAACGACCTGGTCCAGGCCACACGCCTGGCCCGGCGCATGGTGACTCGCTGGGGGATGGGCAGCCTGGGCCCGGTGGCGTTCCAGGGCGGATGAAGAGCAGCCCTTCCTGGGCTACGAGCTGGCGCAGGGCCGGGACTACAGCGAGGCGACCGCGGCCCGCATCGACCACGACGTTGAGTCCCTGCTGAAGAGCCGGGAAGAGGACGTGCGCGGTCTCCTGAGCGAGCATCGGCACGAGCTGGACAGCCTCGTGGAGGCACTGCTGCACGAGGAGACGATCGGGCAGGACGACCTGGTGCGGATCCTGGGGGCCAGGCCCGAGCCGACCGTCAGCGGGCCGCCGACCGTCAGCGGGCCGCCGGCCGTCCAGCCGGAAGCGTGAGGCCATGAATGAGACGATCCAGTCGAGTGGACTGGATCGTCTCATCTTGGATCGCGCGGATCGGCCCGCCGCGTTCCGTCCATGGCGGCGGCGTCCTTCGAAACTGCGAGCGGACCGGGCCGCTGCAGGCGCCGCCGGCCTGCTCCGACTACTTCGCGTCCAGCGCCTTCAGCAGCTCAGCCGTGGCCGCCATGCGCTCCTGAATGGTCACGGCCGGCGCCGTCTTGGTGAGCCTGAAGAACCCGGCCGCCGACGCGCGCCACAGGTTCAGGCTGCGCTCGATGTCAGCGGCGCTCTCCGCCTCGGCAATGAGGACGCCCCACCCGTCGGGCGTCAGGTCCCAGCGCAGGATGTTGACGCCCTTGGATGGGACCAGCCCCGAAGCCATGAGCTTCTCCGCCACGTGGTACTGGTCCGCCAGGGACATGTTCTCGTTCAGCTCCCAGTACGTTATGTACAGCATTGTGGAATCCTCCTTCTCCATACGGAACCCCGTGCTCTACACCCCGCCACGATACAAGTCCGCCGACGAAGAAGTCCATGCCGATATGAGAGATTGCTAATAATAGTATACCACGAAGCCGCCGTTGCTGCAATGAGTTCCCGCCGGGGGCCGGGGGTCCGCGGGGTGCTTCGAACATCCTGGGATCTAAGTGAGGCTGCACCGGGCCGACGTGGGAATTGGGGATAAGCGGCCAGCGGGTGCAGGAAGGGCCAATCCCGTGTGCTTACCGATCGGGAGAAGTCAGTCCGCCCTCACGTATCCAGGCCAGGGCCTCACCCGGTGTGCCAATCCGCAGGCCGGAGCGGGCAGCGACGGCGGGGTCGTCTATGAAATGGCGGCGATTCAACGTCACCAGGAAGTCCGTCCGGGCTTGACGAGCTGCCGCCAGGATCGGCACATCAGCCAGGTGAGCGATCATATCCCGGCAGGCCAACACATCGTCGGGAGACGGGTCGCGTTGGATGCGCAGACCGACCGTCCGCACTGCCTGGCGATAAGCGGGCAGCGCGGCCGGAGCTTTGCGCGCCAGGGCACGCTCGGTCTCCACAATCACCTGCTCGGAGATGGTGATCACGATCAGTCCGCACTCGGCCAGCTCGAGCAAGACGCGCGCTCCACCGGTCGATGAAGCAACGCCTGCAAACAACGCGCTGCTGTCCAGGAACAGGTTAGCCCTGGGCATAGTTTTCCCGATAGTAGCGTTCTCGCTCGTCGTCCAGGGCCAGGATCAGATCGTCTACCGTAACGCCGGCGTCGGCCAGGGCCTGGCCGACCTGGTCGCCCAACCGATCGATCTGCGGCACGCGCGGGCTGATCACGAACGCGCCGTCGCCCAGGTCGACCAGGGTCAGGACATCGCCCTCATTCAGCCCATAGCGGCGGCGCAGCTCCTTCGGTAAGGTGATGACGCCTTTGCCCCGGATTTGAATGGTGATAGACATGGTTACTTTCTCGCTTTCTGGCAGAAATTCCGAAATTCTGCCACGAATTGTACTCACATGCGACCGGGTGTCAAGTCAGCCGAGCATATGATCCACCATCGAGCGCTCTGCCCGATCGCAGCTCGACGTTTTTCGCGCGCGGCGCCTCTCACTTCTCCTGCTGATCCCCTTCGCAATTTTGCAGCAGAGCAATCGGTGATATAATTCGATAGACTTTCTAGCATATGAAAAACCCATCGTTCGCACGAGGGGATGTCCGGACCAGGTGAACGCGCACTCAGTCGGGATAGATGTCGATGTCCCGCCACGAGAGCGCCGCCTGGCCAACCGGGTCTTTCCGTTCTTATGGTTCACCCCAGGAACCGTCGTTGTCGAGACTCTACATCGCCAAGGAAACTCCACTCATGCCCAGACAGGCCAAGAAGAACGGCTACAAAACCGGAAACGGCGCCAACCTCGGCTTCGAGGCGACCTTGTGGGCTGCCGCCGACAAGATGCGCAACAACATGGACGCGGCCGAGTACAAGCACGTCGTGCTCGGTTTGATCTTCCTGAAGTACATCTCGGATGCGTTCGAGGAGCGGCGGCAGGAGATCGAGCGAGAGGCATCCGATCCTGGGAGCGAGGCGTACGTCGCGGAGCCGCTGGTACGCTACACCGTCCTGGAAGACCGCGACGAGTACGCGGCGGGGAACGTGTTTTGGGTGCCGCAGGAAGCCCGTTGGGACCATCTCCTGTCGCAAGCGAAGCAGCCCCAGATCGGCAAACTCATCGACCAGGCAATGGTCGCCATCGAGCGCGACAACCCCCGGCTGAAGGGCGTACTGCCCAAAGATTACGCGCGTCCCGCCCTGGACAAGCAGCGGCTGGGCGAGCTGTTGGATCTCATCGGCACCGTCGGCCTGGGCGACAAGGAAAACCGCTCGAAGGACATCCTGGGCCGTGTGTACGAATATTTCCTCGCCCAATTCGCGCTGGCAGAGGGCAAGAAAGGCGGCCAATTCTACACACCGCGCTGCGTCGTGCAGGTGCTCGTGGCAATGCTGGCGCCCTACCGTGGACGCGTCTTCGACCCCTGCTGCGGCTCGGGCGGCATGTTCGTCCAGAGTGAGAAGTTCGTTGAAGCCCACGGCGGGCGGGTCAACGATATCGCGGTCTACGGGCAAGAATCGAACTATACGACATGGCGGCTGGCGCAGATGAACCTGGCGATCCGCGGCATCGAGGCCAACCTGGGGTCGGAGCAAGCAGATTCGTTTCACCGCGACCTGCACCCGGACCTCAAGGCCGACTACGTCCTCGCGAATCCGCCGTTCAACGACAGCGACTGGGGCGGCGATCGCCTGCGCGAAGACGCACGGTGGCAGTACGGTGTCCCGCCCGCCGGCAATGCCAACTACGCCTGGGTGCAGCACTTCATCCACCACCTTGCCCCGCACGGTCTCGCCGGCTTCGTCCTGGCGAACGGCAGCATGTCGACCAGCCAGTCCGGTGAGGGCGAGATTCGCAAGGCCATCATCGAGGCCGATCTGGTCGACTGCATGGTCGCCCTGCCGGGCCAGCTCTTCTACTCCACGCAAATCCCGGTCTGCCTGTGGTTCATCGCCCGCAGCAAGAAGAACGGGCGATTCCGCGACCGGCGCGGGCAGACCCTGTTCATCGACGCGCGCCAGATGGGCACGCTGATCGACCGCGTGCACCGCGACCTGACCGCCGAAGACGTCGAGCGCATCGCCGGCACCTACCACGCCTGGCGCGGTGATGCGGATGCGGGCGACCTGGCAACGTCGTAGGGGCGGCCTAGGCCGCCGGTCCCAATGCGCGGACGGGGCAACCCCCCTACACCGATGTCCCTGGTTTCTGCAAGAGCGCCACACTGCAGGAAATCCGCGCAAATGGTTACGTCCTGACCCCCGGCCGCTATGTCGGCGCCGCCGAGGTCGAGGACGACGACGAGCCGTTCGAGGAGAAGATGACGCGGCTCGTCGCGAAGCTGGAGGAGCAGTTCGCGGAGAGCGAGCGGCAAGAAAAAGCCATTCGGCACAACCTGAAGAGGCTTGGATTAGATGGATGAGTGGCAGAACGTCTTGCTTGGCGACGTGATTGAACTCCAGAGAGGGTACGATCTTGACCGCAGCCGAACGGGAGCCCGGCACGGTCCCAGTCATCACCTCATCAGGTCCAGCCGGGACACACTCCGCTTCTAAGGTCAAGGGGCCCGGGGTTGTAATTGGACGATACGGGACACTGGGTCAGGTTTTCTTTATCAGGCAGGATTTCTGGCCTCACAACACCACCTTATATGTCAAGGATTTCAAAGGCAATGATGTCAGGTTTGTGAGTTACTTGCTGAAAACGATCAACGTCCACACATACAGCGATAAGGCCGCCGTCCCTGGTTTGAATCGCAATCACCTCCACACGCAGCCAGTCAAACGCCCTCCCCTTCCGGAACAGCGTGCCATCGCCCACATCCTCGGCACGCTCGACGACAAGATCGAGCTGAACCGGCAGATGAACGAAACCCTGGAGGCCATGGCCCGCGCCCTCTTCAAGTCCTGGTTCGTGGACTTCGACCCGGTCCGCGCGAAGGTTGAGGGCCGCCAGCCGGTGGGCATGGATGCCGAAACTGCCGCGCTCTTTCCTGACGCATTCGAGGACTCGCCGCTGGGGAAGATTCCGGAAGGGTGGAGGGTATGTGCGATTGGCGATGCCGTGCAGGCGGTGGGCGGTGCTACACCGAGCACGGATAAGCCCCTATATTGGAATGGCACCATCCATTTCGCCACACCAAAGGACATGGCTTCTCTCACATCCCCTGTGCTCTTGGAGACGGCCAGGCATATTACCGAACAGGGTCTCGAACACATTAGCTCGGGCCTCCTCCCAAAGGGCACGGTTCTTATGTCTTCCCGCGCCCCGATTGGATACCTGGCGGTCACCAATATCCCAGCTGCCATCAATCAGGGTTTCATTGCAATGATCTGTGACCGGGAACTGACGAACCACTACGTACTTCACTGGGCAGAGCACAATATAGAATCCATCATGGGCAACGCGAACGGAACAACATTTCTGGAAATTAACAAAAAGAATTTCCGTCCAATCAACGTTACTGTTCCGGCCAAACCCGTTCTCGCCGCTTATGAGAGTACGGTAGAATTACTGTATGAGCGCATCGTGATCAATCTAACGGAATCTCGCTCGTTGGTCGCAGTGCGCGATGGGCTGCTACCAAAGCTGTTGTCGGGAGAGATCAGGATTTAGAACCAATTAGAATCCGTATTGCCGCAGGTTCTACTCTCACAATCGCGTTTGATCAGGAGTCCGCTACTAGCAGGTACTAAGGGAATAGGGAGCGAACGATGACAGTACCCATAACCTGTTTCTTTGCGTATCCATCTACGCCTGTGGAATTGCCTGAGGTCATGAGACATACCATTTCGAAGATCAATGAACTCGGTTCCGGTGAGGTCGAGGGCACGAGGCTGGCAGGATCTCAAGGTGGGTGGGAGGCCAATTGTCCATGAGGTATGCAAGGCAATCGTCGGCTGCGACCTGTTTGTTTGTGATTTGACGTACCTAAACAATAACGTCCTTTTCGAATTGGGATACGCTATCGCCAAAAACAAGCGTGTCTGGATTGCCCTGGACCCAAGCGTTGGCGAGGCGAGGGGGAATTACGCAAAGCTGCAGCCGCTAACGACCGTCGGATATGCCTCCTATCAGAATCATCATGATCTGTTGAGATTGTTTTTTGAAGAGGAGCCATTCAGAGATCTTAAGTCCACCATATTTCGGGATTCCATTCAGTCCGCGGTCGTATCGCAGGGCAGGCCACCGAGTCTGCTTTATCTGAAGGCTGAAATCAACACAGAGGCATCAGTTCGACTGTCAAGGCGATTCAAAGACGTGACGATGCCAGTGCTAACTGATGACCCTCAAGAAGACAGCGGTCAGTCACTTCTATGGTACGCCGAGAATACATACTATGCAGCTGGAGTTGTTGTGCACCTCTTGGACCAGGAACGAAACAGGAACAGCAAACTCCTTCAAAACGCTAAGTACTCGCTTGTATCCGGTATGGCATACGGCTTCGGCAAATCGCTGCTAATGCTGGCACATGCGCCGTACGAAAACCCGCCTCTTGATTACAGAGATTTGCTGAGAGTGCACAGTACTGCCGCGCAATGTACCGACATCTTCGAAGAGTGGTTGGCTGGCATCCAGGCAACCTATGCTGCGCAGCAGAGGGATTTCAGAACTCGCCAAAAGGAGGTGCAAGCTCAGATTGCACTGCAGGCTATCAGTCTCGGCGAGCATATTGCGGAAAACGAACAGCACCTATTGGAATACTTCATCGAGACAGCTGCCTACAACGAGGCGCTTCGCACATCGCAGTCCCTGATTTGTGTCGGACGAAAAGGGAGCGGCAAGACCGCCAATCTATATATGATCGCTGATAGACTCAGAGAAGACTCGTCCAACCACGTTTGCATTATCAAACCTCAAGACTATGAGTTGGAAGGGGTTGTACGGCTATTCGGTGCCAGCGCGCCGCGAGCCGAGTTGGGATATCTGAGAGAAAGCCTGTGGAAATTCTTGGTGTATACCGAACTGGCTTTGAGTGTCTACAACGAGCTCGCCTCCAAACCTAAGCACTACGTTCCCACAACTGAGGAGCGTGATTTCCTTGCGTATGTGGACGAACGTGGGGATCTGATCAAATCGGAATTTACGGTGCGGCTCGAGAGTGCCGTAGAGAAACTATGTCAGGTGGACGTCTCGGAATCCGCCACTATGCAGCGAGCAAAGATTAGCGAGATATTGCACAGCAGGCTCCTGGCAGAATTGCGGGAGCACCTGGGGACAGTGCTGGGCAAGCGACGCAATGTGTGCGTTATTGTAGACAACTTGGACAAGGCATGGAGGCAGAGGTCTGACATCGTGATCCTTTCCGATTTCATCTTTGGCCTTCTCAGTGTCAGCCGAAGCATATCAGTGGAGTTTCAAAAGGCAGGTGCTACCTGGCGGCCAGTGAACCTGCGTATTATCGTCTTTGTTCGCAGTGACATCTTTTCATATGTTTTGTCTGAGGCGCGTGAGGGAGACAAGTTACCGTACCTGCGCATGGATTGGGACGAAGACGACGGGCTACTGCAGCGAATTATCGAGGAACGATTTGCATGGTCGTTAGGCGAAGAAACGGATCCAGAAGACGTCTGGCCCCAGTTCTTTGAAGATCGTGTAAATGGCACTGCAACAAAGGAATATTTAGTTAGCCGAATCATTCCTCGCCCCCGCGACATCGTTTTCTTGTGCAAGGCAGCGTTGGCAAATGCGAATAATCATAGACATGGAAAGATACACGCCACCGATATTCTTCAGGCTGAAAAGGAATACTCCCGCTATGCGATCAATTCGCTGTTGGCAGAAGCCGATGTCCAATTCAGCAACTTCGAAGAACTGCTCTACGCGTTCGCTGGAGCTGAAGAGATCATTAGTAAGCAGCAATTGGATAGTTTTATGGATGATGCAAAGTTGCCCCCTGAAATGTGGCCGGAAGCTCTCAGTTTGTTGGTGGATTCGACTTTTCTTGGGCTGGAGATTGGCGCAGGACGATTCCAATTCGTCTACGACAAGAATAAGAGCAAGCTACTTTACACCTTAGCCAAGAAGGTCAGCGAGTCTACAGGTCAAGAACGGTTCAGAATCAACGCGGCTTTCCAGTCCTTTCTGGAGATACGTCCAGTGGCGGATACGGGATAAGATCGAGTGGTACCTCGGCACCTTGATGGTCCGTATTGTGACTCGCGACCTCGGCTACACGCCAGTCTTCGGCTCGGACATCGCGTCGGGTGAGACGACCACGAGTCAACTGGCGATCAGCTGAGGGGCTGTGAACAAGGGTTCAGCGGAAAGGCACACTCGATGACTGAAATGAACCTGACCCAGGCAGAAGCAGATGCATTGATCGCCATGGAGAAAGTCCGGGTGAATGACGAGCAGTGGCCGTACCCAGTCCTTGGTGGTGGGGCGATCTCTGTTCCGCTCGTATCGGCAAACAAGCGGGAGAGCTTCGTGCTCGACGTGACCCGCAGCCGGATTGACTTTTCGAAGGGGACGTATCAGAATCGAGCCAGGCAGGCGGTGATCCTGGTGCGGCTCGATTTCGGCGGCAGAGCGCACCGAAACCCGGACGACCAGGAGATTGCCAGCCCGCACCTGCACGTGTATCGCGAGAGCTACGGCGACAAATGGGCCATGCCGATTCCGCTCGATCGCTTCCCCCACATCGACGACCCGTGGGAGACCCTGCACGACTTCATGCGATACTGTAATATCGTGAAGCCGCCGTTCATCATAAGGGGACTCTGGACATGATAGACGAGATCCAAGAACTGCTGGACAAGTATCTCGCCTGGCTGAAGGATAAGACCAGTCTGCGGCAGGTCAATGACTGGGTCGAGATCACCACGCCGTACCTGGACCGGCACAACGATTACCTCCAGATCTACGCCCGGCGGCAGAACGGCAGCTACGTGCTGACTGACGACGGCTACACGATGACGGACTTGCAGCAAAGCGGCTGCAGGCTGGAGAGCGCGAAGCGACAGGCGCTCTTGAGGATGACCTTGAATGGGTTTGGCGTGCAGTTGAACAGTGGTGCGCTGGAAGTGCGCGCGTCACCGGATAATTTCGCGCTCCGCAAGCACAACCTGTTACAGGCCATGCTGGCCGTAAATGATCTGTTCTACCTGGCCGCGCCGGTCGTCGCGAGCCTGTTCTACGAGGACGTCGTGGAGTGGCTGGACGTACTGGAGATTAGATATACGCCCAGGGTCAAATTCACCGGCAAAACGGGGTACGATTATCTCTTTGATTTTGTGATCCCGAAATCTCGCGTCCAGCCCGAACGCATCGTGCGGACAATCAACCGTCCACGCCGGGAAACGGCTGAAGCGATGGTCCTGGCTTGGCTGGATACAAAAGACGCCCGCCCCCCGGACTCACGGGCGTATGCGTTCCTAAATGATTCTGAGTATCCAGTTTCGGGGAGCGTGACCGACGCGCTCAGGAATTACGACGTACAGCCGGTGCTGTGGAGCCATCGCGAGAGCGTCCGGGAGGAACTCGCGGCGTGAACGAAGCCTGGGTCGAAGACGCCGCCCTCTCCTGGCTCGCTGACCTCGGCTACACGCCGGTCTTCGGCCCGTCGATCGCGCCGGGTGAGGCGTGCGCCGAACGCGACAGCTACGGCGACGTCCTGCTGTCCCGCCGCCTTCGCCACGCTCTCGCGCGCCTGAACCCCGCCATTCCCGCCGAGGCGCTGGAGGACGCCTTCAACAAGGTGGTTCGGCCCGAGTCTGCCTCGCTGATTGGCAATAACCATGCTTTCCACCGCCGGCTCGTCGAGGGAGTCGAGGTCGAATACCGGCGTCCAGACGGCTCCATCGCCGGGGACCACGTCCGCCTGGTCGATTTCGACGACCCGGACGCCAACGACTGGCTGGCCGTCAACCAGTTCACGGTGGTCGAGGACCGGGTGACCCGGCGTGCGGATCTGGTGATGTTCGTCAACGGGCTGCCGCTCGCCATCGTCGAACTGAAGAACGCGGCGGACGAGAACACGACTGTTTGGACCGCGTTCAACCAGCTTCAGACCTACAAGCAGCAGATTCCCTCCCTCTTCACGTATAACGAGATGCTGGTGGTCTCCGACGGCGTGGACGCGCGCATCGGCACCTTGACCGCCGAGTGGCAGCGCTTCATGCCGTGGCGCACGGTAGACGGCGACGACCTCGCTCCGCCCACCCAGCTTCGCCTCGAGGTGCTGCTCCGGGGCGTCTTCGGGAAGCGCCGCTTCCTCGACCTGCTGCGCCACTTCATCGTCTTCGAGACTCCCTCCGGTCGCGGCGACGGTGCGCCGACCAAGAAGATGGCCGGCTATCATCAGTACCACGCGGTCCAGACCGCCGTCGAGACCACCGTCGCAGCCGCCAGTCCGGAGGGCGACCGGCGCGCGGGCGTCGTCTGGCACACGCAGGGTTCGGGCAAGAGCCTCACCATGGCCTTTTTCGCCGGGCGAATCGTTCTGCATCCCGCCATGGAGAACCCCACGCTGGTCGTCCTCACCGACCGCAACGACCTCGACGACCAATTGTTCGGCACCTTCTCTCGCTGCCAGGAGCTGTTGCGCCAGGCACCGGTCCAGGCCGAAAGCCGCGACCATCTGCGCCGGCTGCTGCACGTTGCCGCGGGCGGCGTGGTGTTCACGACCGTGCAGAAATTCTTCCCGGACGTCAGAAGGAGACCAGCACCCGCTGCTGTCTGAGCGCCGTAACATCGTGGTCATCGCCGACGAGGCGCACCGTAGCCAGTACGACTTCATCGACGGCTTTGCCCGCCACATGCGCGACGCGCTGCCCAACGCGTCGTTCATCGGCTTCACCGGCACGCCCATCGAATTGACCGACAAGAACACGAGGGTCGTGTTCGGCGACTACATCAGCGTCTACGACATCCAGCGGGCCGTCGAAGACGGCGCCACGGTCCCAATCTATTACGAGAGCCGCCTGGCAAAACTGGAGCTGGACGAGCGCGAAAAGCCGCACCTGGACGCCGACTTCGAGGAGGTTACGGAAGGCGAGGAGCAGGAGTCCAAGGAGAAACTAAAGAGCAAGTGGGCGGCCCTGGAAGCGGTGGTCGGGGCGGAGAAGCGCGTCGGGCTGATCGCCCACGACCTGGTGCAGCATTTCGAGCAGCGACTCACGGCAATGGACGGCAAAGCCATGATCGTGTGCATGAGCCGGCGCATCTGCGTGGAAATGTACGACGCGCTCGTTGCACTGCGGCCGGAATGGCACACGGGCGACGACCAGGACGGCGCGATCAAGATCGTGATGACCGGCTCGGCGTCCGATCCCCTCGATTGGCAGCCGCACATTCGCAACAAGCCACGCCGCGAGGCGCTTGCCCACCGTTTCAAGGACGACGGCGATCCGCTGAAGATCGTCATCGTGCGCGACATGTGGCTAACCGGTTTCGACGTGCCCTGTCTGCACACCATGTACGTCGACAAGCCGATGCGCGGTCACGGCCTGATGCAGACCATCGCGCGGGTGAATCGCGTGTACAGGGACAAGCCCGGCGGCCTGATCGTGGATTACCTGGGACTCGCCGATCAGCTCCGCCAGGCGCTTGCTGACTACACGGGCAGCGGCGGCGGCGGGCAGACGGCCATCGACCAGGAAGAAGCGGTCGCTGTCATGCTGGAGAAGTACGAGATCTGCAGTGGGCTGTTCCACGGGTTCGATTGGTCGCCGTGGCTCACCGGCTCGCCGGCGCAGTGCCTGGCGCTGCTGCCCCTGGCCCAGGAACACATCCTGCGTCAGGAGAACGGCAAAGATCGGCTGCTGCAGGCGGTCACCGAGCTGTCGGCGGCTTTTGCGTTGGCAGTGACCTCCCCCCAGGCGATGCACATCCGCGACGACGTGGGTTTCTTCCAGGCCGTCCGCTCGGTGCTCGCCAAGTCGACGCTAGGCGGGCGGCGATCCCCCGCAGAGCTGGACCACGCCATTCGCCAGCTCGTCTCGAAGGCCATCGCACCGGAGGGTGTGATCGATTTGTTCGCCGCTGCCGGCCTGAAGAAGCCTGACATTTCGATCCTGTCGGACGAGTTCCTGTCTGAGGTCCGCGCCATGCCGCAGAAGAACCTGGCCGTGGAGCTGCTGCGGAAGTTGCTGAACGATGAAATCAAGGTGCGGTCCCGTAAGAACCTGGTGCAGTATCGCTCGTTCGCGGACATGCTCGAACGGGCCATTCGCGCTTATCAGAACCGTGCCATTGAGACGGCGGCGGTCATCGAGCAATTGCTCCAGCTGGCCGAGGAAATGCGCGAGGCCAACCGGCGCGGCGAGGCGCTGGGCCTGTCCGAGGATGAGATCGCCTTCTACGATGCGTTGGAGGTCAACGACAGCGCCGTCACCATCCTGGGCGACGAGGTCCTGAAGACCATCGCGCGCGAGCTCGTCGACAGCGTCCGGCACAGCGTCACGATCGACTGGACGGCCAAGGAGAGCGTTCGGGCGCAGATACGCGTCAAGGTGAAGCGCATCCTGCGCAGGTACGGCTATCCGCCGGACAAGCAAGAGAAGGCGACCCAGACTGTGCTAGAACAAGCGGAATTGCTGTGCCGGGACTGGGCGCAGTGACCCAATGCATCGCTCGAGGCTCGGTTAGCGCACAAACCCGATCGATCAAGGGGGCCCGTCCGCTGCAGCGGCCCCGTCGGGCATGCTACCTCTTCCCGCCAACCGCGGCCTGGTATCTCGCCAGCAGCTCCGGGTCTTCGATCGAGCCGTGATGGTGGACCTGTCTCCAGCGGCCGTCGAGTTTCCGGAAGATCCGGCTGGTGCGGATGGCGAGTGCGATCTCTTCTCCGCCCAGGCGGAAGTAGCCTCGCTCCCGGCCTACCGCGTAGCACATCTCGCCCGTTTCGTGGATGGTATAATCGAAGAACTCGACGTACACCTCAGCCGGACCGTCGAAAATGCGCCGATAGACCGCCTCGATGTCGGCCCAGCCGCGCTTGATGCCGCCCAGGGGATTGTCCATCGCGACGTCGTCTGGCTGCGCCCAATTCTCGGCCATCATGTGCACGTCGCCCGAATTGAAGGCGCAGTAGAACTGAACGAGCGCCTGATACGGTGAAGACAATCGCCCCTGGTCTTCCTGCCCCGTGATCGCTTGTTGAATCGGGATCATGTCGTCCTCCTCGTCTGCCCGAAGTCCGGCGGCGCGGGCCCTGGACCTGACGCCGGCGCACCGTCAGACTTCGGAAGTCTCCCCGTCACTTAGGACGGTCTCCGCCGCTACGCCGCGATCGGCGGCTGCAGGGCTATCGCACCCTAAGCCATCGAGCTGCCCAGAGGCGGGCCGCCCGGCGATAAAGTCGCCGGGCTATATGACGGCGTCCGATAAATCGGACTTCCGGCTGCTCTGAAGTCCGATTCATCGGACGCTGTCATGTAGCCCGGCGACTTTATCGCCGGGCGGGCCGGCTTAAAATCGGGCGGCTGAGTCCAACCCAGACTTCCGAAGTTCCTGAAACTTCGGAAGTCTCCCCGTGACTTCGGAGGGTCTCCGGCTTTACGCCGCGATCGGCGGCTGCAGGGCTATCGCACGCTAAGCCATCACCTGCCCAGAGCCGGCCCGCCCGGCGACTTTATCGCCGGGCGGGCCGACTCAAAATCGGGCGGCTGAGGCCGACCCAGACTTCCGAAGTTCCTGAAACTTCGGAAGTCTCCCTGTCACTTCGGAGGTCTCCGGCTCTACGCGACGCTCGGCGGCTGCAGGGCTGTCGCACCCTAAGCCATCACCTGCCCAGAGCCGGCCCGCCCGGCGATAAAGTCGCCGGGCTATATGACGGCGTCCGATGAATCGGACTTCCGGCTGCTCTGAAGTCCGATTCATCGGACGCTGTCGTGTAGCCCGGCGACTTTATCGCCGGGCGGGCCGGCTCTGGGCAGCTCGATGGCTTAAAATCGGGCGGCTGAGTCCGACCCAGACTTCCGAAGTTCCTGAAACGTCGGAAGTCAAAGATCCGCGCCGTCGCCGGTACAGCTCGGTCGACAGGTACTTCGAGCCGGAATCGCAGGTGACCATGGCCCAGGCGAGCCGCGACCTGAATGGCGGCCACCACGTTGGCTCCGCCGGAAAGAACCGGGGATTCGCTGGGCTCGACGGCCACGACGCGAATTCCGGCGTTCCTGTCACGTAAAGCGCCGGCCGCGCCGGTGATGCACTGGGCGGTGCCGACGGATTGGACGAATGCATCCACCTGCCGGCCCGACTGCTGCCAGATTTCCTCGGCCATGGACACGTAGCCGGAGGCGGCGTCGGGGTTGTTGAATTGGTCGGCGAAGAAGGAATTGGGGGCGGCGCTCATCTCCTTCGCTTGGGCGATCATTCGTTGAATGAGCTCCCTGGTGGTCCGCCCGCCTTCGCTGGGGAGCTCGAGCACACGAATGCACGAATAATAACTCTCAAGAAGACGTTATTATTCTTGTATTCGTGCTGGCATTCTAGGACGGCAGAGACCGGAGCGTGTTGGACTTCACGAGCGGCGTCTTGCCCGACGCGGCTTGCGGAATGGCCGGCACCTGTTGTACTTCAACGTTTGGGACGACCGCTCCTTGCTTCGCCAGCGCTTCGCGCATTGCATCGCCAAGCCCCTGTTGATCCAACGCGCCATGCACACCACTCAAGAGCACGTGCAAGCCGTCCACCTCTTGCACGACTTGCCAGCTGCTCACCGGCAGCGTATCCATGATGCTGAAGAAGACGATCGGATGGACGTTCACGCTGCCGCCGGTCACGCTGGGAAAGGATAGGATGTCCCAGACCCGCCCTTGAACATCGTCGATCAGCCTGAAGGGGCGGCCGCAAGGACATCGATCGGGCGAGAGGCGCACGCTGTCCTCCAACTCGTAGCGAATCAGGGGCTGCGTGCGGCTGCCCAGGACCGTGACGAGAAGCTTGTCCCCGTAGATGCCCGCCGGCACGGGCCGGTTATCCCGATCGACTACCTCGATGATGGCGAGGTCCTCTTGAAGATGCATGCCCCGATGCTGGCTGCACTCGGCGGCGATCCCGCCACAATCAGAAGTTCCGTATTCGTTGAAGAGCACCTCACCCCAGGCCTGCACGGCGCGGCCTCGTGTTTCCTGGGTCAGCACCTCAGAGCCGCTGATGACGGCGCGCGGCGAAATCCGGAGACGACCGGCAAGCTGCTCGTCGGCCAGAATGCGCACTATGGAAGCGTAGGCCAATAGCACCTCCGGTTGCCAGGCATTCAGCCGCTCGACGATGCTCGGCACCGGCTCGCTCGCTGTCATTAACATGATCGGCATCCACCAATTCCCCATGCTCTTCCCACCCTGCATCGACATGTGGGAGGGATTCGTTGAGGTGATCTGGGCCATCTTGATACGGTGGGTGAGTTTCAGCCTGACGCCTGCCCCTTCAAATACGCGAACGAGAGCCAGGGCCAGCGTGGCAGCCCATTCCGTGCGATTGGCGAGAAACAGACCCGGACGACCGCTGCTGCCCGCGGTTGAGTTGACCCAATAGCGGCCGAGAAAACGCTCATTCCCTCGCTGGTTGGCCACGTACTCCCTGACGTCCCGCAGGTGAACCGCGCGATCGGTCACCAGGTCGTCGAAGTGTTCCATTAGCATGGCTTTCGTCAGTACCGGGAGTTCGTGCAACGGCGCCTGGTGGAGGTCCCTATGGAACTGCTGGTAGAAAGGCGAATGGGCATAGGCGTACTCACGCAAGAGGCGCAACGCCCGCGCCTGGTACGCCTCGAGTTGCTGGCGGGTCCAGCGTTCTTGCGCTCGCAACCGCCGGCGGCTCGAAAGGAGTTGGATGATCATTCCGATATCCACGATAGCGATCCCTCCTGCTAGCACTTTCCCGAGCTGAAGGAAATATGGCTAACTACCGGCTGGCTTTCTCCCCTCTGGATCGATCATCCCGGCAACGATGAAATCGACGAGATACTCCCGAGCGGAGGCGAGGGCGCTCACGGACGAGAGCTCCTCACCCTGGACGAGCATCCGGTATACGGGCAGGAAGGCGAGATAGGACTGGCAGATCTGGACGATCATCGTCAGCTGTATCACCGGAACGAAACCCGATCGGAGCAGTCCGGCAACCTGTGCCTTGTGCGAGAGTGTCCGGAACCGTTCGATATCGCCCTGTCCACTCTGAAACTCTGAAACGATCTGTTCGTACGTCCGCCAGCCCGCGGCCATCTCCCAGGTTAAGATGCGCACGAAGCGGGGGTGTTCGAGCAGGTAATCGAAGACCGTCTGGACCATCGTTCTCAGGAAGGCCCGGAACCAGTCCGCCGGCCACGCAGCGGTCTCGTTTTGCAGCAAGGGGGCGTACACACCCGTCAGCAGGCCGTCCAACTCCCTGTCAGCCCGCCTGATCACCTCGGCATAGAGGCCAAGCTTATCACCAAAATACTGGCCGATCAGGCTCTTGTTGTAGCCGGAGACTTTCGCGATGGCATCCACGCGTCCGCCGGCGAAGCCATGCTCGGCGAAGACGATTCCCGCCGCTTCGAGAATAACCTGACGCGTTTTTTCTGCATCTCGCGGTCGCGGGTTTTTGGGCTCAGGCATGGATTGCCCCCTGTTTCTCAATCTTGTCTATAATTATCTAACCGGATAGATTATATCGTGGGACGGGGCGAATGTCAAGAGGGTAGTCGGTTGGGCCCTACGCAGCCGATCACCCTCTTGACCGCCTCGATGTCGGCCCAGCCGCGCTTGATGCCGCCCAGGGGATTGTCCATCGGGACGTCGTCTGACTGCGCCCAATTCTCGGCCATCATGTGCACGTCGCCCGAATTGAAGGCGCAATAGAACTGAACGAGCGCCTGATACGGTGAAGACAATCGCCCCTGGTCTTCCTGACCCGTGATCGCTTGTTGAATCGGGACCTGACGCCGGCGCACCGTCAGACTTCCGAAGTCTCCCTTCCCTTCGGGGTCTCCGCCTCTTCGCCGCGATCGGCGGCTGCAGGGCTATCGCACCCTAAGCCATCGAGCTGCCCAGAGGCCGGCCGCCCGGCGACTTTATCCCCGGGCGGGCCGACTCAAAATCGGGCGGCTGAGTCCGACCCAGACTTCCGAAGTTCCTGAAACTTCGGAAGTCTCCCCGTCACTTCGGAGGGTCTCCGCCCCTACCGACGATCGGCGGCTGCAGGGCTATCGCACCCTAAGCCATCACCTGCCCAGAGGCCGCCCGCCCGGCGATAAAGTCGCCGGGCTATATGACAACGTCCGATGAATCGGACTTCTGGCTGCTCTGAAGTCCGATGAATCGGACGCTGTCGTGTAGCCCGGCGACTTTATCGCCGGGCGGGCCGGCTTAAAATCGGGCGGCTGAATCCGACCCAGACTTCCGAAGTTTTGAAAACTTCGGAAGTCTCCCCGTGACTTCGGAGGGTCTCCGCCTCTACGCCACGATCGGCGGCTGCAGGGCTATCGCACCCTAAGCCATCGAGCTGCCCAGAGGCCGGCCCGCCCGGCGATAAAGTCGCCGGGCTATGTGACAGCGTCCGATGAATCGGACTTCTGGCTGCTCTGAAGTCCGATTCATCGGACGCTGTCGTGTAGCCCGGCGACTTCATCACCGGGCGGGCCGACTCAAAATCGGGCGGCTGAGTCCGACCCAGACTTCCGAAGTTCCTGAAACTTCGGAAGTCTCCCCATCACTTCGGAGGGTCTCCGGCTTTACGCCACGATCGGCGGCTGCAGGGCCATCGCACCCTAAGCCATCACCTGCCCAGAGCCGGCCGCCCGGCGACTTTATCGCC
Organism: uncultured Chloroflexia bacterium; assembly: GCA_963843645.1. Classification (GTDB taxonomy): domain Bacteria; phylum Chloroflexota; class Anaerolineae; order DAOTYC01; family DAOTYC01; genus CAWJLE01. The sequence continues at coordinate 36,476 of CAWJLE010000001.1, forward strand.
GGGCGGCCGGCTCAAAAATCGGGCGGCTGAATCCGACCCAGACTTCCGAAGTTCCTGAAACTTCGGAAGTCTCCCCATCACTTCGGAGGGTCTCCGCCTCTACGCCACGATCGGCGGCTGCAGGGCTATCGCACCCTAAGCAACTCCCCCGCAGACGAGTGCTACCGTGCCGGCAGACCATTTCGGGGTGGCCGCACCCCTCACCGCAGCGCCGCTGGCGGTTGCCGCCGTGGATGTCACCGGGCCCAGGACGTTGTTGGCCTCGTTACTCTCCTTGACGTTGCCATAGGAGGTCGCGTAGTTGACGCTGTCCACGTAGGCGTACACGGGCAGCCCGGCCGGGAAGGCGTTGCTGCCGTCGAAGTAGTACTTCCCGCCGATGGTCAAGGTCAATGTCTCGCTGGGGGCCAGGCGCCGTGTAACACCCCAGTACGCCCCGTACGGCGCGATGCTCTGCCAGGTCCGGTTGAGCGGCGGGGGGGCCGGGTTGGGATCGTAGTATACATCCACCCAGAAGGGGTCAGCGACCGCGCTGTTTCCCGCGTTGCGGATGGTCACGCGGGGGCCGCTCGGGCCGGTGGTCAGGCTGTCCACCACCAGGTCCGGGGCAGGCCTGGAATTTCTCAAGATCAACGGCAGATAGATACGCGATACGTCGTTGTCCAGGTTGACGGCCGCTATCTCGGCCGGCTTCAGCCCGGCGTAAAGCGGGTCGGCGGTGGCAGGGTCCATCGCCAACCGGACGCTGTAATCGACGTCCCCGGCCGGGTTATCGCCGTCGTCCAGGCCCGTAACGGTGACCGTCTGAACCCGGTTCCAATCGAGCGGCGTGAAGGTCAATTGAGACGGATCGACTGCGGCGACGGCTGAGTCACTGCTGGTCACAGCGATGACCACAGTGCCGGTCGGCTGGCTGTTGAGCCGGAGGGTGACCGTGAACACGCCGCCGTCCTCGCTGGTCTCGCCGCTGAGGGGCGAGAAGTCGAAGCCGGCTGTCTCATCATCAGTCAACGTCACGCTCACGTCGGCCACATCGGCGCCGGCCAGGGCCTCATACTCGGCGGCCGCGCTGGTGGGATCGCCGGTGGTCACGAAGCAGGTGCGGTCTGGCTGGTTATCCACATCGTCATTCAAAGCGGTGACGGTGACCGAGACGCCGTTCGTCCACGCGGCGAAGGGAATCGTCACACTGGGAGACACGACCGTGCAGGTTGAAGCCAGGGGCACAGTCACGTCCGCGTTGTTCGTCGGTTGGCTGGACAGGCTGACGGTGATGGCAGCCGTGCCGCTTGCTTCCGGCAGAGTCAGGGCGGTGGGAACGACGGCGATGCCGGCCACGTCATCGTCGTTCACCATCACCGCGACGTTGTCCGGGGTTTGGCCGTCATAGTCAGGGTCGCTGCTGGCGACGTCGTAGGTGACGTTGCAGCCTTGCGGCCCGTCGTTCTCCCAGTCGTCCAGGGCGGTCACGGTGACCGTCACGCCGGCCGACCAGTTCCGCTCGCTCAGTTCCACCACGCTGGGGGAGAGCGTACATTCCGACGAATCGGACACGACCAGGGTGAAGGTCACGACGGCGGTTGGCTGGGTGTTCAGGCGGATGGCAAAGGTATCGCTGCCGTCCGGCTCCGCAATGGTCAGATCGGGCGCGCCGCCGGAGGGAGTGACGGTCACACCGGCCACGTCGTCATCCAAGATGCGCAGCAAGGCCGTGCTCTGACTGCCGATTTGGGCATTGCTCAGGCTGGTGACGGTCATCGTCAGGCTCTCTGTAGATTCGGCCAGGAAGTCCTGGGTAATCGGCACGTTCACCGTTTGCGCGCCGAGATCGCCCGCCGGGAAGGTGATGGTGATGGGACTGCTGGCATAATCCGTACCATTCCCGGTGGCGCTGTTATCCGTGAACGCAACCTGCACCCGCGTCTCCCCATCGACCTCGCCGGTGCGGGTCAGGCTGACGCCGGCGCCGACGGTCGTGCCGTCCTCATTGACCTGGTAGGCGGCCTGAGTGAATTCAACGCCGGGAATGGTCCCCGTTCCCGCGATGGCGAAGGTGTAGGGATTCTCGTCGCCGTCGTCGTTGGCGATAGTGACGCTGACCACCTGCGGCCCGGTGAGCGATGGGTCGAAGCGCACCTGGAAGGTGGTACTCTGGAAGGAGTCAACCGGAGTATCGGGCTGAGTCACCACGCTGAAATCGCCCGCCATAGCGCCGGTCAGCGAAACCACCGGCGAGCCGGTGAGGTTTAAGGGGTACCCGCCGCTGTTGCTGATGGTAAAGGTGTGGGTGACTTGCCCACCGCTGACCGCCACGCGGCCGAAGTCGGTTTGGTCGGCGGGGTCGGGGGTGGCGTCGCCGCTGGCAATCGTCGCGCCGCTGCCGACCACGGCGATTTCGGGGGCGGTGTTGGTCAGGGTGTAGCCGGCGGCCAGGCTCAGGTTGCCCCGCGCCGTGGCCGTGATGACGTAGCTGCCCACCGTGTTGTTGGCCGTGATCACCTGCGTCACTGTTTCGCCGTCGATGGTGACGGTGTATACGGCGGGGTCGGTGCCGGCCCCGCTGCTGGGAGCGGTGAAGATGACCTGCCCCCCCTGCAGCGGCTCGTTGTAACCGCTGGTGACGGTGGCGGTCAAGGGGTTGGCAAAGGCCGTGTTAATGAGGGTGCTCTGGCCACTACCGCCGGCAGAGGTGAACGTGAAGCCCCGCGACTCAAACGCGCCGATGTCGCAAGCGGTCCCCTGCGGCCGGGCGACGCCGCGTTGATCGGTGGACAGGCAGTTGGCGCCGGAATCGATCGCCGGGCTGCCGGCGAGTAAGGCGAAAGTTGGGGTAGGCGCACCGTAATCGCCCAGGGAGCTGAGCAGCGGGTCGACGCCGACGAGGCTGCCGTTCGCGCCGTTGGTGATGCCGCAGGCGTCGCTGCCGATGGATGCAATCAGGTTGTTGGCGTTGGTGGCGACAGTGGCGTGGTTGCGACAATCGCCGCCGGCAGGGCTGTTGGCAATGATGCTGTTTCGCAGGTGCAGCGTGCCGTAATTGGAGATGCCGCCGCCCCCGCTGCCGGCCTGGTTGTCGCTGAAGGTGGTGTTGTTGGCCGTCAGGGTGCCATAGTTGGTGATTCCGCCGCCCTCGCTGCCGGCCTGGTTGCCGCTGAAGGTGGTGTTGTTGAGCGTCAGCGTAACCTGGTTGTTGATCCCGCCCCCCTCGTTGCCGGCCTGGTTGCCGCTGAAGGTGCTGTTATTGGCCGTCAGGGTGCCATAGTTGCTGATTCCGCCGCCATCGCCGTCGGACTGGTTGCCGTCGAAGATGCTGTGGTCGATCGTGAGAATGCCGGCATTGTAGATAGCACCACCCGTGTTGAAATAGCCACCGCCGGCCCGGTTGCCGCTGACGGCGCCGGCGTTGATCACCAGTACGCCCTCGTTGACGATGCCGCCGCCGTAGTCGGCCATGCCGTCGACCACAGCCAGGGAACTGAGCGTGACCACACCGGTAGACTGGATGGAGAAGATCCGGCGGGCGTTGTTGCCGCTGAGCTGCAGGCCGGGGGCGTTCGGGTTGGTAATCGTCACAGTGTTGCCGATGGCCAGTTCCGCCGAGGTCAGGCCGATCGTTTGTCCGGCCAGCGAGGGGGCAAAGTCAATCGTCCCGCCGTTGCAGACATTGGCGATCGCCTCGCGCAAGCTGCCCGGCCCGCTATCGTTGGCGTTCTGTACCGTGAGAGTGCCAAGACACGTCACGCTGCACGCCGCCCCGTCGCTGCCTGTTTGGCGGGTGCTGCTGAAAGAGGCGGTGTTGGTGATCACCTTCAGAGAGCCGCCGATGTGGGTGGCGGTGAATTCGAAGGCGAGCGCGGTGCCCGCGGTCAGATTGCCCGTCCAGGTGAAGGCGTTGCTGTTTTGGACCAGGGCGCCGCCGGGCTTTTGGAGCCACTGCCCAAAGGCAACGTCGGCGGGCATAGGATCGGTCAGGATCACGTTGGGCGCATTCACCGCGCTGGCGTTGCTGATCACAATCGTGTAGGTGACCACGCCGTGGAAGGGCACGGCGCCGGGGGACACCGCTTTGGTCAGCGAGACGTCAGTGGTGGCTTCAACCGAACCAATGTCGCAGCGCAGACCGTATGGCCGGAGTACGTCGCGCTGGTCGGTGGCCGGGCAGTAACCGGGATCGCCCCCATCGATGGCCGGCGAGCTGGGTAGGAGACCGTGGGTCAGCGTTTCACCACCGTTATCGGCCAGCGGGCCAATTCTCGGATTTGCGGTCAGATCGCTGGTCTGGGTGGGCAGGCCATTCCAGGCGTTGGACAGGTTGTAGCCCAGCGAAGTGAAGGTGCCCCCACTTCTCTGGAAATTGTTGGTCCCGCCATTGTGCGCCACAATGCTGTTGTGCAGGGACAGCGCGCCGGATTCCACCCAGATACCGCTTTTGACCTGATTGGGGCTGACAGCCGTATTGCTGACAATCGTGCTGTTGATAATGTCGGCCGTGCCATTATACAGGTCAAACGCCCCACCGCCCCCGGAGTCAGCGACGCCGGTGGCCGTATTGCCGGAGAGGGTGCTGTTTTCCAGGGTCACTGTGCCGCCTATCTGCAAGATGCCGCCGCCGTAGAGTGAGGTGTTGCCGGTCAGGGTGCTTTGCCGGACCACCAGCGCACTCCCGTCGTTGAGGATGCCGCCGCCTTCGTCGGCCGAGCTGCCGGCCACGGTGCTCTGCTGGATGATGAGTGTACCGGCGTTGTAAATGCCGCCGCCGCTGCCGGTCGCCGTACTGCTCAAGATGGCGCTGTGGGTCAGCGTCACGGCTGCCCCGGCCCCAACTTTGAGACCGCCGCCGCACGCTCGAAGGCCACAATCGCCGCCGGTATAATGACCGTGGACGAGGGTCAGGTTAGCCAGGGTTGCGCGGACGTTGCTGTTCACGGCAAAAGGCCGGTACTGGTCGTCGCCGCTGACGGTGACGGCGTACGCCTGGCCGTCGATCGTCAATTCGCCGCCGGCGTCGTTGATGGCGGGCGGGGCCGAGGTGAGGGTAATGGTCTGCCCGCTGCCGATGCGAAACAGGATGGTATTGGCCCCGGACGCCGCGTTGGCGGCCAGAATCGCTTCCCGCAGGGTGCAGTGAACATCGGTGCACATGAAGCCATCGACTGTACTATCGTCGTCGGCGGCGGTGTTCACGACGAAGGTGGGGCCGGGTTGGTAGGCCCTGAACGAGGTACAGGGGCTGTACACCGCTTCGTGGCTGCTGTCGCCGGAGTAGAGGGCGCGGTAGTAAAAGCTGGTCGCCGCAAAGGCGGTCGTCTCGACTGCGCCGTCGACCAGATTCTGGTTGTTGGTATTGGTGGGGCTGCCGCTGCAAGTCGAGTTATCATAGCGGTACAAATGAGTAGCCCCGGTAGGGGTGGCGCCAACGCCGGTCACCGATATGGTGGCGTGGATCATCGCGCCCACAGGGGCCTGGACGATGGGTGTATGAGCGGCGTCGTGCATGGCCACGGTGAGGCTGGTTTGACCCACCGCTACGGTGTCGGAATTGCAGGTGTTGTTATTCTCCAGCAGTTCTGAGACAACGTCGTTCGGGTCTACCCGGCATGCCCCGCCGGAACGTGGGTTAACCAGGATGGGGATGCCGCTGGTGTTGACCGAGACGGCTACGGTAAACTGCCCGGCGGCGGCCAGGGTGACCGGGCCGCCGTTGGCCCGGCAAATCAGCGTGTAGGCGGAAACGGTGCAGTTTAGCGGCCCGCTGAGGCCGGTAGCATCTTCAACGGAGGCTGAGGCCCCATACGACGCGTTCGCACTGGGCAAATCATCCTGCAAAACGACCGTATTGGCGGCAAATGCGGCCGTGTCGCCGCCGGCATTACTGATAGTGAGCGTCCAATGGAAAGGCGTGTCGGCCGCCACCGCGCCCCCCACATCGTCCGTCTTTTGGACTCTCAAATCGGGCTTGCCCAGAAATTCATAAGCTCCCCTATCCACCAACGGCGGTGTGCCCAGGCCGGAGTCAGTCACCGCGGGAGTATCGATGAACCGTGGATTGCCGTCCAGGTCGGTGGTCAAGCCGGCGGGCACGGCGCCGTTGTCGCCCGCATCGATAGCCGGAGAGGTGACGAACAGGCGCAGGTTGCCGGTGGAGGTGGGCACAGCGCTCTCCACCACCGGCAGGACGAAGGCCGGGTCGGCGTCGACCACGTGGTCGCAGGTGGATAGGCCGGAGCAGCCGCCGCCCACGATGCTGTAAGCGGCGTTAACCGCGCTGCCGTTCGTCTTGATTTCCCCGCCGTAATTTCCGTAGATGATACTGTTGCTCAATTGCAGGCTGGAACCGTTCCTTAGACGGATGCCCCCACCTTCGTACGCCTGGTTGCCGGAGACAGTGACGTTCCGCAAGGCGGCCGTAACCCCGTCCAGAGACAGCCCGCCGCCAGGGACACCCGAGTTACCCTGAAAGGTGGCATTCGTCATGGTCAGGTTAGCAGACTGCATGATCAGCCCGCCCCCCGGTCCATCCGTGGCCCTGTTGCCGGCAAAGAGGGCATCGGTGATAGTGACAGAAGCTGCGACGCTCGCGAATCCGCCGCCGGGGCCCCAGCCGTTGGCATTGTCGATGAAACTGACGCGGCTGAGCGACAGGCCGGAGTTCTGATGATAGTAGCCGCCGCCCCAGCCGTTAGAAGAGTTGTTCACAAAAGTCACGTCGGTCAGCACCGGATCGCCCCCCTCACTGACCATCCCGCCAGCGCCGCTGTTGCCCCCAGTGGCGCGGTTGCCATCGAAGACGATGTGGCTCAGGCTGACCGGCCCGCCGTTCGTGGACAGCCCGCCGGCACCGTCGGCGGTGTTGCCGGTGAACTGCCCATTGGCCAAGGTCACCTTGCCCGTGGCGGCCATCCCGCCGCCGAATTGAACAGCGGCGGTGAGATTCCGGGTTTCGTTATTTTGAAAAACAAACTGGTCTAACGTCAGCGGAATATCCCGGCCGTACAACCCACCGCCCTGGGTAGCCACGTTGCCGGTAAAGGTGAGGTCGGTCATCGTGATGGCCGGACCTTCCCAGAGATAGACGCCGCCGCCAACCCTCGCCTGATTCCCGCTGAAAACCAGGTGGCGCAGAGTGGGATTGGACAGATAGGCAAACAACCCGGCGCCGGTGCCCTGAAGAGTGGCGTTTCTAAGATCTTTCCCAGCGGTAATGGTAAAGCCGTCCAACACGGCGGTGTCATCCACCGTGACAGCCATACCGGCCCCCCAATTGTAATACCCGGCGGTAACGATTTGGTAGGTGTTGTCCTCGGTGGCGGCGACATCCGCCCAGTGAAGCACCACGCCGTGAGCATCGGTCGTGTCATTGCCGGCCAGGTCGCCACTCAGAACCGTAGTATGCGCGTCCCAATCGCGCTGCGTGCGCAGGGTTTCGGTGGCGGCAAAACCGCCGTAAAGTGTGACGTGTGATTTGAGTAAGAACGTCGCCTCTCGGCGGCCCGCGGTCTGCCCGGCGCCCTCGTCTGGGTAGTAGACGCCCTCGGCTACCCAGATCTCATTGCCGGAGGTGGCGGCCGTCAGGGCATCCTGCAAATACCTGTATGCCGTGCCCCACGATTGGCCGTCGCCGCCGGCGGGGGCGTTTTCGTCCACGCACTTCACGGTGCCGCCGCAGGCAAAGGCCGGGGCGGTGAGAAACGCCAGTCCGATTAGCGCCAGGAGAAGGGCCGGCAGCCACATCAGATAGCGAGGTCGAGGGTTAATCATGACTGCACTCCTTGTCCTGGTCGGGTAGGTTGGATGAGGCTGCCTCCTGCAAAAAGGCGAACAGGTGGGTCAAGTTGGCGAAAGCGCGCCGCTCGCTGCCGTGCACGTCCTCGACCGAGGCGCGACAGATCACCTGCCCGCCGCTGCGCGCTGGCCACAGGCGGACCAGATAGGCTCGATAGCCGCTGTCTTTGTCGTCTTCGTTGGGCACGTGCCACCTCCCGGCAGCGATGGATATCTTAGCATCGCATCCAAACGTGCGCGGAACGTGCGCGGAACGTGCGCGGAGCACGCAGTCGTGAGGCGCTCCGTGTTCCATCACCGGGGGCGATTGCCCTGCTCTCCCTGTGGGTGCATCTCGGAATTAAGTTATGTCACCCTGAGGGAGCGCCGTTTGCGACCGAAGGGTCTCGCGCGCGAAATGCGAGTCTGTCCGTTCACACCAAATGAACTCGCATTTCGCGCGCGAGACCCTTCGGTCGCAAACGGCGCTCCCTCAGGGTGACATAAGACCATGTCGCCCAATCCCCCGGATGCCCCCCTGCCCGGCTCTCGCGTGGCTAACACGTTAGAATTGCCCTGGTTCCATCTGCTCTGGACAGGAATTGCTGCCTATGCTATAGTTGACCACCGGAGGTTTCCAACGTGGCCCACCTGGCTCTGGCTTTGCTCGGTCCCTTCCAGGCTGCCCTGGACGGGCAGCCGCTTGCGTCGCTCACCGCTGGCCGGTTGCAGGCGCTGCTGGCCTACCTGGCCGTCGAAGCTGGGCGGGAACACAGCCGGGCAGCGCTGGCCGGACTCTTCTGGCCCGAGCGACCCGACCGGGAAGCTCTCAGCGCTCTGCGTTACGCCCTGTCCAATCTTCGCCAGGCGATTGGCGACCCCACCAGTTCCAGTCTCTTTCTGCTGATTACCCGCCATACAATCCAATTCAACCGGGCCAGCGATCATTGGTTGGATGTGGACGATTTCACATCTCCTGGCTATGACATGGCGGCCCAATCCGCCTCGGTCGAGTCGCTGACCTCGGCCATTGCCCTGTACCGGGGTGAGTTTCTGGCCGGGTTGGCCCTGGCCGACAGCCTGGCCTTTGAGGAGTGGCTGCTGCTCAAACGGGAGCAGTTTCATCGCCAGGCTTTGACCCTCCTCCGGCAACTGGCCATCCTTCACGAGGGCCACGGCCGCTACGAGCCGGCCGCCGACTGCACCCGGCGCTACTTGGCCCTGGAACCGTGGAACGAGGCGGCCCATCGCCGATTGATGCGCCTGCTGGCCCTGGGCGGGCAGCGTCACGCCGCCCTGGTCCAGTACGAAACCTGCCGCCAGGTGTTGACCGATGAACTGGGGATAGCGCCGGAGGACGACACCACCCGCCTGTACCAGAGTATCCGAGACAGGACCCTGACGCCGGTCAGACAGCCCGAAACGTCCCCGGCCGCGATGCTAACTGACCACCTGGCCCCGGCCGCCGGCCTGTTCGTCGGACGCGAGTCAGAGCTGGCCCGGTTGAACCGGTTTCTCGATCTGGCGCTGGCAGGCCTGGGCCAGGTGGTGTTCGTTAGCGGTGAAGCAGGCAGCGGCAAAACCACGCTGCTGACCGAGTTCGTGCGCCGGGCGCTGGCCGCCCGAGTAAATCTGCTGCATGCCGTGGGGCGGGGTACGGCTCAGGCAGGTAGGGGCGACCCCTACCTGCCATTCCGCGAGATCTTGAGCCGGCTATGTGACAATGCCGAAACCGCCCCACAGCGGCCGGAGTCAGCGCTGCTGGCCGTCGTGGGGGCATTGATTGAGGCCGGGCCGGGGCTGCTGGATACGTTGGTTCCCGGAGAATCTTTGCTCCGGCGAGCCAAGCTGCTCGCCCCCAGCGAGGCTGACTGGCCCCACCGGCTGGCCGCGGTCCTGACCTCGCGCCAGGGTCTTTCGCCTGCTCCCGGCCGGCCGGCCGATCTTATGCATCAGGTCAGCCGGGTCTTGCACTCCATAGCCCGGCAGCAGCCTCTGCTCCTGGTATTAGAGGATATGCAGTGGGCCGATCCGGACTCCATCAGCCTGTTGTTTCACCTGGGGCGGCAACTTGGCGACAGCCGCATCCTGATTGCCTGCGCCTACCGTCCGGCCGACTTGAGGCTTGCGGGTGCCCAGCGCCATCCTCTCCTCTCGGTCATCCACGAGTTTCAGCGCGAGTGGGGCGAGACGGTCATCGACCTGGACCAGGCCGAAGGTCAGTCCTTCGTCGACGCCTATCTCGACAGCGCGCCCAACCGCCTGGACGACGAGTTCCGGGCCAGACTCTGCCGGACGGCCGGTGGCAATCCGCTCTTCACCGATGAACTGGTGCATTTCCTCCAAGAGCGAGGCCAGCTGATCCGGGACGTGGCGGGACGCTGGGTGGCGGGATCGACGCTCGATTGGCGGAGGATGCCGTCGCGGGTGGAAGCCGTCATCGCCGAGCGCGTGGACCGCTTGCCGGCTGAGTGGCGGGCGATCTTGGATGCCGCCAGCGTGGCGGGCGATGAGTTCGACGCAGAGTTGGTGGCTCGTGTCTTGAACGCCGACGTGCGGGCCGTACTGCGTGCTCTGAGCGGGCCGTTGAGCAAACAACAACGGCTGGTACAATTCACCGGCCTGAACCAGACCGCCAGAGGGCAGCGCCTGTCGCGTTATCGTTTTCGGCACGGCCTGTTTCAGCAGTACCTCTATCACCAGTTGGACGAGGCGGAACGGGCCAGTCTGCATGAGGCCGTCGGGAGCCAGTTGGAAGCTTTGCTCGCAGAGCAAGCGGCGGACCTCGCCCCACGCCTGGCGTGGCATTTTGAAATGGCCGGAGTTCTGGATCGGGCTGCCGACTACTACCTGGCCGCGGGCCACCGTGCCTACCGTCTCTCGTCCCACGAAGAAGCCATCGCTCACTACCGCGCGGGTCTTACTCTGCTCAACCGCCTGCCTTCACCGGCCGACCCCGGGCTGCGCCAGGCAACGATGCGACGCGAATTGGCCCTCTATCTTGGCCTGGGGCGTCCGCTGGTGGTTACTCGGGGGTGGGCTGACCAGGAGTCTGCCCGCGTCAATCAGCGAGCGTATGACTTGGCTGCCGAGCTCGCCAGTCTGGGCGAGTTGTCACCTGAGTTCTTGCTTGCCTTTCACGTACAGGTCGAAACGGCGGCTGCCAGAGGTGAATTTGAGCAGGCGCTGGCGTTCTCCAGGCATCTCTTCACCCTGGCCCAGCAGAACGGTGGTCGTCTGGCGCTGGGACTGGCTCATGGGGCCATGGGCACCAGCCACCTGTTCCGGGGTGAGTGTGCCTTGGGACGCGAACACCTGGAAGCGGTTGTGGCTCTCTATCACAGTCAGCCCCTGCGGTCACCGGACGCACTGACAGCAGATATCGGCGTCAACTGCATGTCATGGCTATCCCTCGTCCTGGCTCTTCTCGGTTTTCCTGAGGAAGCCATGGGCCGGGGACGGGCGGCGATTACTCTCGCCCGGGGGGCAGACGTACCCCTCAGCCATGGCCTGGCCTTGACCGTGGCCGGCTGCAGTCTCCACATCGTCTGTCGGCAGCGGCGGGCGGTTCAGGCATATGCAGCTGAGCTTCTGGCCCTGACCCAGGCAAAAGAGCTGTTGCTGTTTCGGGAGTGGGTCGAAATCGCCCTGGGTTGGAGTCAGGTGGAGGCCGGTGAGTTCGAGCCGGGAATCGCCCGGATGGTCCGGGGCACTCGGGCCTGGCTGCAGATGGGCGCGGTGGTGGGCAGTCTCTTGCACCTGGGTCTGCTGGCCGAGGCGTATGGCAAGGCCGGTCGGGTGGACCAGGGCCTGGCTTGCGTCGACGAGGGGATGACCCTGCTGCGGCGCGTGGGCTCCAGCCACTATGAGCCGGAATTCTATCGGATTCGGGGCGAACTGCTGCGGCTGAAAGCTGACGCGAACGCCGAGCCCGAGGTTGAGCAGTGCTTCCGGCAGGCCATCGAGGCAGCCCGCCGGCAAGGAACCCGCTGGTGGGAGCTGCGGGCGGCGGTGAGTCTGGCTCGCTTGTGGCGGGCGCGCGGCGCTGCCTACCGCCGGCAAGCGCGCCAGATGCTGACCGGCCTGTGTGGTTGTTTCAGCGAAGGGTTCGACCTGCCGGACTTGTGCGAGGCGCGGGCAATGCTCCAGGAGCTTGCGCGCGAGACGGAGCGGACGGTCTGAGGTGGTTGGAGCCTCCTGTCACCATAAATCTGAGCAGGTGAGACATTCGGTCCTGAATCGAGCCCGCCGAATCGAGCAGGGGGAGGAGACTAACCTCCCCCTCTCACCACCGGACATGCAGGCCGCATCCGGCGGTTCGGTCCAATGCCGTGGTCGCCACCCGGATCGGCAGTTCCCCTTTGCGCTTGTGGAGGCTGAACCCCAGAAATCAACACCTGCAGGCAAGACGCATTGCAGTCATACATTTGTATAGCAATTCCATCATGCTCAAAGTTTCGTCGGCTCAGTGCGCGCTTCGGACCGGTGCGATGATCGGTTACTAGAGATTGTGCATTATGTCAAACTATTGGTGTTGACAATTACAACAATTTGTGTTAGACTATAAGTAGCTCATCTACCATGTGTAGAAGGAGTCTCAGTGCCGTCCTTCGGGGCGGCATTGGCCTTTTTGTATTCCTCGTATTCTCTCTTCAGTTTGACGATTTGATGGTCTCGCGTCACGCAGAACGCGGTCACCAGCAGAACATAACTCTTGCGCAGATCGAGAACAACCAGGTATTGTTCTTCCTCGCACCAGATATAGCCCCGTCGGCGGAAGCTGTGCAGGTTCGGCTCAGGCCGCCCGGCGTGCGCGGCCCGCCGCCTCAAGATTTTCAGCGCCCTGCCCGGCATGCTACCTGTTGCCCCCGACCCCGGCTAGGTACGTCGCCAGCAGCTCCGGGTCGTCGATGGCGCCGTGACGGTGGACCTGTCTCCAGCGGCCGTCGATTTTCCGGCTGGTGCGGATGGCGAGCGCGATCTCTTCTCCGCCCAGATCGAGTCGCAACGAATCCACCGGAGGGTGCAGGCCGTAAAGGATATGCGGGTGGATTCAATGGAACAGGGCGCGGGCAACAAAAACGCCCCGCGGACCGCGCGAGGCGAGGCGACGTTGTGGCGCCCCAGGAGGGACTCGAACCCCCGACCCACTGCTTAGAAGGCAATCAGTCTCCAGGGGTGGGTACTGTATCTAATGACTCCCCAACAGAGTCGACATTCGCGCCACAAATTGTGGCAGGAAATTCTGCAACAGCAGTTGTTCGACGTCACAATGGGCACAGGAAGCGATACGTCAGGCTGCACGATAACCGCGATAGAGCCCAAGAGACTCCCGAAATCTCAGCTGAATTCGGGAGCCTCTGTTTGCGTCCAGATTCGATTCGCGCCCGCGTGTGCTGCCGGAGGCTCAGTCGCCGTCCCCGCTGATCCGGGCAGAGGAGTGACACGCGCTGCACGAGTTGGGCATGATGTCGGAGTCGTGACCGGCGGCCGGGTCGGGATTCTTCAGGATCGAGCTCTGGCCGGGCCAGACGATGTCAGACACGTGGGAAGCCACGTTGCCCGCGGCCACGGCGCTCCTGCCGTTCGAGTCAAGCGCGAGATGGTACTGCGCATCATCGTTGACGTCCTGCAGCTTCCCGATCTTCGGCATGTGGCACGAGGTGCAGTTGCCGACCGGCATGGCCGGGTCCTCGGGAGTGTAGAGGGCCACACCCATGCCCGCGCCGACTTGCATGTGCTTGCCGACCGCATTGGCGACGCGGTTGCGCGCCAGGAAGGCATCGTTGGGTTCAACGGCCAGCGCCGCCCCGTCCTTCATGACCTGTCCCCCCGCGCCGACGGCCAACGCCGCAACGTCGTCCTTCGAGAGGTTCTCAAACGGCCCGCGGGCGGCGTGACAGGCGAGGCATAAGGTATTGTCGCTGTAAGCCGGCTTCTGGAACTCATAGTTGCCCACATCCAGGGTCGCCGGCCCACCGTTCAGGGTATGCGGGTCGTGGCAAGTGCTGCAGCTGAGTTTCTCCATCGAGTTGCTAACGTGGGCCGACTTCAGCAGTTCCGGCAACTCCTGAGAATGCGCTCGGCTATGCGTCTGGTCAGGCCAGGAGTGGAAAGATCCCTCCTTCCAGTTATCGTTCAGCGTCGGCAGATCGAAGTTGGAAATGAACGTTTTCAGGTCGTACACGCCAGGGACAAAGTAGCCGTTGCCGAGGGTGTCCTTGTACGTTGCATCGAAGGAGTACTTGAAGATGCCCATTGGGTTCGAGCTCTTCCCGGAGTGGGAAGCATGACACTGGCCGCAGAGTTCGTTGCTGGCCTGCGCTGTAACGTACTGTGGGCTGATGATCTTGGCCTTATCGCCGGTAGCGGCGTGCTCCGACCCAGGACCGTGACAGGTCTCGCAGGTGACGTTGAGGTCCTTGTAGTCGAATGCCGTGACAACCGACTTGAAGGTTTCATCGCCGTCCGTAAAATCCTCGTAGTCGATGTCGACGCCGGTGGCGTGGCAGCCGGCGCAGTTCCTGGAGAGCGTGTTATCGGGCGTGGCCCACTTGGTCGGGGATTTCTGCCAGAACTTGGGGACGCCCACGTCCCCCTTCGCCAGCAAGGCAGATCCCGCGGGCGTGCCATCCTGCACCACGTAGACCGGCATATACGCCACGTAGTCCTGCCTGGCCCGTTCCAGCGGAACATTGTGCTCGTTCATCCAGGTCACCAGGTAGGGAACGTCCTGGATGCGCGCCAGGTAGCGTTGTTTGCCTTCACCAAAGTTGGGGATTCGATCGTCCGTCTTATGGGCTGGGTCAGTGTAGCCTTCCCCCCAATCGCCCTGGCCGCCGATCGTACCGCCGACAGGGATGAAGACAGCAGTGTCGTCCGCTCCGCAGTCAAGTTCTGCTTCGGTTCGCGGCGTCGCTCCCTCGGGAAGTTCCTTCATGAATTTGAAGAGGTACTCTCGACCGGCGTTCCCATCGCGCGTGCACAGCGCGACGTTGACAAGGCCCTTACCGTCGGCCGGGTCCTGAACCATCAGAAGGTTGCCTTTCGGATCGCGGGGCAAGACTTTGTCGCCGGGCTGGGGCCACAGCTCCGGATAAACCAGGTCACTCGTCCCTTCGGTCACGAAGCGGGAGTGGGCGGCCGCCATTGGGCTGCCGTCCAGGGCGGAGAAGAGCTCAGGCCAGGCGTTGCTGTGACATCCCTGGCACGCCGCCATTCCAACGGTCTTCGCATCGGCGCTCGGGCGACCAGAAAGCGTGACCACGACCCCGGAAATCGCTGCGCCAGGCTCGACAGACAGTGCTTCTCGAGTCTCCCCGTCCAGATACGCGTCTGACGGCGTCTTCACATGCAAATACACGGAACCGGGTGCCACGTCTGCAAGGTCGAAGGTTCCATCCGCCGCCGAGGTGGTATTGGCCGACTGGCCTTCGACGCTCACCAGGGCGGCCTCCACGCCGGCGCCTTTGGCGTCCACCACTTTCCCAGTGATGGTTGCCGGGCTGGCGGCGTCGTGAGCAGCAAGCCCCTCTGGGGCAGCTGGCCCCCCGGGACTTGCTGCACTTGCATACACTGCCAGTCCCAGAATGAGAACCAGAACAATGCCCAAGACGCTACCCGCTTTCATGATTTGCTTTCCTCCTCGTGAGAATTGCACGGTTGATACACATGGCCGGGCGCTGGGAGTCCCGGCCTCCGGGTTTGCCCGCACGTGGGCATCTGTTCAGATTCACGTTGCACGTGTGACTCTATTACCTTACCATCAAGTTCAGGTTTTCACATCGTCACCGCACGCATTCTTTGCTGCGTGTTGTGACAATTTCGAAACGTGAGACTGATCCGCAATGTTAGCAGAATCGTAGGTATTCCGCGCAAAGAATCAATGTCTAATGCAACGCTATTTTGGAGTGAGAGGTAAAGCGGCGTATACTACTTTGCAGCCGTTGAAAAAAGCCGAGAAGCGCCGCACCTAGTCGAGTGAGCCGGGGGAGAGGGATTGATCACAGTCCTTGTCGCGAATGACCACGTCCTGTTGCGGGATGCGATCCGCACGATCCTCGAACAGGACGAAAGCGTGAAGATCGTAGGCGAGGCCAACGACACGGCGCAGGTCGTGCAACTGGTCCTGGAGCGACGGCCTGACGTAGTGGTGCTTGACGCGGGCATCCCAAGCGATGGGGGTGCGGAGGCGACGCGACAGATCAAAGACGCGTCGCCCTCCACGGCGGTGCTCGTGTTGGGCTCGAATGAGAGCGCCTCCGAAGTTTTTTCCGCCCTCAAGGCCGGCGCGCGCGGCTATTTACTCCGGACGAGCCGAGCCGAGCAATTGGGTCAGGCGGTCCGGTGCGCGAGCGTGGGTGGCTTCGCCCTGCACTCCGAAATTGCCGAAATCCTGCTCGACTGCTTCGACCGGTTGTCGCAGACCGGCACGTGCGAGCCGCTGGTCACGCCGTCCAACATCAGCGCCCGCGAGCTCGAAGTAGTGCGGCTGGTAGCGCGCGGTTCCAGCAATCAGCAGATCGCGCGGCAATTCTCGCTCAGCTTGCGGACCGTGCAGGCTCACGTTAGCAACGTGTTCGTCAAGACCGGTACCCGCTCTCGGCTGCAACTCACGCTTTACGCGCTCCGGAATCGCTGGATTCGGTTGGACGACACGTGGAAGAACTTCAACCCGGCCGCAGAAGACCGCGACGGCAACTGAATGCACTCGTACAACAGGCGTTCGCGCGCTACGCAATCCACAGCAGGTAGAACCCCACCAGGATGACGATGGCCCCGCTGCCTTGCTGCAGGCGCTCGCCCCAGCGGGCGAAGGCCGGCAGCGCCTTGATGGCGCCCGCGAACGTGCCGGCAGCGATGATCGGGACGCCCCGGCCCAGGGCATAGACGAACAGCAGCGTGGCGCCGTACGTGATGGCCCCGTTGAGCATAACCACGGTCAGGATTGCGGCCAGGACCGGGGTGGCGCATTGGGAGCTCACCAGCCCGGAAACCAGCCCGAGCAACAATGCGCCCACGATGCCTCTCTGCCGCACCTTCTCTCGCTCGCGGGTGAAAAGCGCCGGGACCGGGATCTTGACTATGCCCAGGATGTGCAGGCCCACCACCAGGCAGACGGCGGCGACAACGTAATACAGGGTTTTGGTCGCGCCGAACAGGCCGCCAACCAGGGCCGCGACGACGCCCAATGACGTGAAAGTGAGGGCGAGGCCTATTGTGAAGACGAGCGAAATGGCGAAGCCGCGCGTACGGCTGATCCCTCGGTTTCCGGTCACGAAGCCGATGACCAGCGGGATCATGGCCACGTTGCAGGGGCCAATACTCGTGACGACGCCTCCCACAAAGACCAGCAGGTAAGCCACGAAAGAGACAGTCCGCAGGCTGTTCTCATCGAAAGGCATCGGTCACGATCCTCCCTTGGGTCGCCACTAGATCGCGCAGTTTCGCTTCAATGATCGGCGGGTCGAGATTGGACTGCTGACGCAGCACTTCTCGGCCCTGGCTGTCCAGAACGAGCAGGGTCGGGCAGGTCGCCACGCCGTAGGCCTGGGCCACCGCCTCAGACGCTTCCTCTTCCATGTCGATACGTTCGGCATAGAATGCGGGCGCTAACCTGGCGGTCAGCTTGTTGAACTGCCCGTCCGCTGTCTGGTACATTTTCACCGCGCAGAGGCAGCCCATGTTGCGATTGAACAACAGAACCGCTCCCACGGACGTACGACTCAGACCGTGACCCGCGGCAGCATCGACGAGGTCGATTGTGTCGCGCTCTGTCAGCCTGAACCCGACGATGCTGCCCATCAGCACGAGCATTACCGCGATAGAGGCCCTGGTAGATGGCTTCAAGTTTCCCCCCGTTCGACAGACTCATGGCGTCCATCCGCTGTTCAAGGTGGAATAGCGCCGTGATCTCAAATGCAGCCTCCGATGAGTCCTGGAGGAATCCGTCCGCGTGCGGCTACGGTCTGCTGAGACATAATGCATGTCCTTAGCCTGACGTGGTGGTCAGCAACTGATTGAGCAGAGCGCGAAGCTGGTCGGGTTCCATCGCGCCCACCCGGCTGCTCGCTTCGCCCTTGGCGTTGACCAGGACGGTGGTGGGAATATACTGGATGCGAGCGGAGCGGCACAGGTTTGTGTTGGCTGTCTCATAGACATTCACGTCCACGAACTCCACTTTGCCCGCATAATCGGGCCGCACCTCCTCCAGGGTGGCGACCATGACCTTACAAGACTCGCAGGTCAACGAGTGGAACAGGGCCAGCGTGGGCTTGTGCGCGCTGGCGGCGGCCTCGAACTGCTGCTCGGGCGACAAGTCGCTGGCTGTAACGGCGACTGTCGGGACCGAGTCCACTATGGCGGCCGCTGACGTGGGGTCGCCGGATGCCGGCGCTGCCCGATCGACGGTGGCCGTGGCCGTGACCTCCGGCGCAGCGCTATCGACGGCCACGGTCTTCTGATCGACGCCGCCCGGCATGGTTTTCGCCATCAGAATGCCGACGACGAGGACGAGGACGACGACAAGAGCGAGAATGCGAAATCGTTTCACAGTACCCTCCGTGACGATGAGTCTCCAGGACTAAGAGGCCGCCATTCAATGGACGTGCCGAGCCGGTTTTCTGTCAGGAGGCGCCAATCAGGCACCTCACCGCTGAAAGAAAGGGCAGCCCGCAGATGCTGTAATCCGGGAAGGAGTCCGACACCACGACCGTAACGTCGGCTTTACGCTCCAGCTCTCTCGCCCGCAACGCGGCGCTGATGCCCGCCTCACTGCCGCCGATGATCAACACCTGCATTGTCCGATCTCTCTTAATCTGGGCTGTTGCCCATTTGGCTCTCCAAACGCCTGTTCACATGGTCAGGGACGTACAGATCAGGCGCGCCCCCTGCGCCGCGAGCAGCGTCTGGGCCGCGTTGAAGCCGGCGGTCCCCTCCCCACGGCGGGTATCGAGGAGCAACCGGCGCTCCCCGGCGCTCGCCACGGAATGGGCTTCGTCCTGCCGGGCGACAGTCACGTCGTATTGTTGGAAGCCTCATTTCGCAGTGATCATTGCGCGTGTTCTGTCGTCCTCTCTCAATGAACCAGATCGACCAGCATCTTCAACGCCACGCCATACAACACCACTCCCACGGTGAGCTTTACCTGCACGCTCTTCAGTTGCGCGTGCATCAGCCACGAGCCCAACAGGGCGCCGGCCACCGACGCCGCCGCCGCATACGCCAGCAGCGTCACGTTCAGACTCCCCAGCGCCGTGTGCCCGAAAAAGCCGGACAGAGACGAGAACACCACGATGAACGCCGTCGTTCCGGAAGCCTTCTTGGGATCGAACCCGAGCCAGATGAGCGCCGGGACGATGATGTTGCCGCCGCCCACGCCCAGCAGTCCACCCAGGAACCCGGCGAGCACGCCGACACCTACACCCACACCGACCTGTCCGACAACCGAGCCGGTCGCCGCGGAGCGCTGCTTTGGCCGGTAGAACAGCATCATCGAGCCGGCGAACACCAGGAAGCCCACGAACAGCCACAGCAACGTGTTACGCGGCACGAACTGGCTGGTGTACGCTCCCAGCGGCGACAGCGCCGTAGCCGCGATGATGATGGGCAAGGCCGTTGAGAAATCCACGAGGTGGTTGCGGATGTTGTTGGCCGACGCAAAGGTCATGCTCAGCGCGTTGAGCAGCAGCGCGACCGCCATCGCCTCGTTGAGCGAAATGCCCAGCCAGATGAACGTGGGGATGATGATGAACGCCGCTCCCACACCGGCGATAGTCAATATCGTTGTGAACAGGAGTACGACGAGAGCCGCCGCGAGATAGATGGTCATCATAGTCTTTTGGCGGCGCCCCACCGGACGCCCTTGTCCAGCGATGCGCCGCGCGTCCTCCTCGACCTAGGCCTTGGCCGCGCAGGGAATGCACACGATCTTGCCGCTCTTGACGCGCAGGTTCCGCTCGACGACCATCTCGCCGCAGCTCTCGCACACGGCCGCGTCGAAGGTGTGCGGTGCATCCTTCCACTCGTAATCGACCACCGGGCCGACTTGCATGAGCTTCTCTGCCGGCGCGTTCATGACCATCTCGACCATCGGATCGACGATCTCGGCCGGGATTTGGGTGGGTGGCACGCCCGCCTTGCGCCGGGCCATGAACTCCGACTGCCGGTTGCGCTCCATGGCAGCGGCCAGCGGCGCCACTCGCACTGCCTTCCCGCGCTTTTTGTCGATAAGCGTCACGCCCCACTTGCCGTAGTGCAGCTTCTTGATGTTGCCCTTGCCGAACGTGCAGCCTGTGGCTACCTGAATCCCGTCCCCGAAGCACGTCGCGCAGTGGTCCTCGTCCAACTCCACCAACGCCACCAGCTCGCTGTTTCCCGCGTGCGAGACGCCCAACGCTTCCATTGCCGCCTGGCCTACCCGGAGGCCCATCGGCATGGCCGGGCACTTGTGCCCGTGAAAAGCCAATCCCAGCTCCAACAATGCCTTCATATCAGTAGCCATGTGAATTACTCCTTCGAACCTGTGAATTATGATTTACGCGCTTCCACTACGTACCGCTGTGTTACTCTTGCTCACAGGCTCACCGGAGGAGAACGTTTGGCGCACACCCAGTGCCCGCGGGTGCCTAGACACCGCCTGCCCTGGCCCGATCGCCGCCGATTACGCATGATTATCCCTCGTCGCCTTTCCGCCGGCATTCTCAAAACACCTGTCGCTATAGCTTGCTTTCGCTCACCAGCACGAGGCCATTGTCGCGGATGAGCGCCCGCACTTCCGGCAGAAACACCTGAATGTCTTCCTGCTCAGTGGAGGTGATGTCGAACGACATGAAGGACGGCGTCTTTTCCAGCGCGCCCTGGACCGTCGGCACATCCAGCCGCACGGTCACGAAATCGTAAGGCCGGCCTCTAACGAGCTCCTCCATTTTGACGAGGAAGCGCTTCTCGCCAAAGTCGCCGGCGATCTCCATACGCGCCCGAGTCGTCAGCTTGGCCACGGCCTCCTCGGCCGCCGCCCGCGCCGCTACTGCATCCTGCTTCGCCTTCTTGTCGGTCGCTTCCCTGCGTACCAGGCTGAAGATCTTGTGCTCCCGCTCGACTTTCCAAATCAGGTCGCGCCCCGGAAAGCTGATCGCCTCCACCGGGCACACTGTGCCGCAGGTGCCGCAGCCCACCATGCAGTTGTACGGATGCTCCACGACGGATTTGTTGTCGCGCATCTCGAACACGCTGCGTCCGCACGACACGTAACACAGCTCACAGCCGATGCACGTCTCCGCGTCCACCGTGGGATACCATGGGATTTCCTCTCTCGGGATACCATGCCACATCTGTTTCTTGACTTCCGCCATTGCACACCCTCCTGGAACAGCGCCATTGCGCTTTGTTCCTACAACTTGTCTACAGACTCGATCGCGATCTGGCGTCGACGATCTGGCGTGCAGACCGCCCGGCGCATTCCGGAGCGACGCTGCCTCGGGGCGCGCTGTCACCTCCGTCCGTCCTGAGTCTCCGTATCAGATACACCTTGACCGGATCGTTGATCAAGAACGTTACCAACAGCGTGTAACCGAGAATCGACAGTGCGGGCACGTAGCCCAGTGGCGCCATCTCAAGAACACCCACGATGGAGATAACAAGCACCAGCAGAATCTCGGCCAGCACAGTAATTCCCAAGACCCTGCTAGGCCGCGATTCCCAGAAATGGCCTCTCTCTCGCACGATCAGGATCGTCAATATGCCGGCCATGTTCAGGTACGCGAACCCAAATGTGTAGATCCCGGCCACATTTCCGGCAAGACCGAAGATTGGCAGCGCAGCCAGTGTGAAAGCTGCGCTTTCAATTATCATGAGTACCCCCAACCATCCACTGATTCCGAAAAATCTTGAGACCTTGAATACATCGGGCTTTGAGGAAGTAAGCCTGACCCTGTCTGCCGATAGACTCATTGCGCCGAAGTCGCCGAGGAAGAGCATTATCACCGTTCCGGTTACCGACAACATGAAAGAGCGCGTGAGGAGCATCATGACCAGAATGTATCCGATTACGGTCATCTTCCGCGCGACCATCATCAACGACCAACTGTAGATTTTCTGGTAGATCGTCCTGGACGTTTTGACCATGGAAATTACCGCACCGAGTCCATCCTCGGTGAGGACGGCGCTTGCGGAGTCTTTGGCGACATCGGCCGCATCCTTCACGGCGATGCCGACTTCCGCCTGTCCCAAGGCAGGAGCATCATTGACGCCATCGCCGGTCATTCCTACCACATGCCCCAGGCGCTGAAGGTCCTTGACTATGGCGAACTTATCGTCAGGGTAAATCTGCGCTACGCCGTTGCTGTCTTCGAGAACCAGGTCGCGCGAGTTTGCTCGGGCTTCGGCTTCCTGAACCTCCGACATCGTTGTGATGTTACTGCCCAGTCCGACTTGTTGAGCGATGTTCCTGGCAATCGGAAGGGCGTCACCCGTAAGCATTTTCACACTTATGCCCAGTTCTCGTATCTTGCCTAGCGTTTCGCGTGAGTCTTCCCTGACCCTGTCCGCTACACCGGCCAGACCTACAACTTGCAGGCAGCTGCGGTCGGCGCCTTTCGCAACCGCGATTGCCCTTAGTCCTTTGGCTGAAAATGTTTCGGCCTGTTGGGCCAGAGCGTTTGCGTCCTTGTCCGATAGTTGGCAGACGGCGGCAATGTTGTCGAGTGAGCCTTTGCCGACATAGAACCTTTCACCGTCTTCTTGCAGAACCTCCGCCTCCGTCATTCTGGTTCTTGGGTCAAAGGGCACGAATTGCATTTGTCTATAAGGCTCCGACGGGATTTTCATCTCGGCCGCCGCAGCCAAGAATGCCACATCAATGGGATCGTGGTTGGCTTCTTTCGAAGCGAGCGAGCCATATAGCAGAACATCCGCGCCGTTGAACCCGTTGAGCGGCGCCGTTTCTTCCACGAAGAGCTTATTCATCGTAATGGTACCGGTCTTATCCACGCAGAGCACATCCATAGTGGCGGCGTCTTCACTGGCGCTGAGTCTGGTCACCAGAACTCCTTGTTTTGCCAACACCGATGAACCAAGCGCCATGTTCACCGTGAACATAGTGGGCATGGCGACGGGCACGGCGGCCACAAGCAGGACACCCGCCAGCGGCAGCAACACCGTCAGCTGGAAGCCGGTGAGTACCGCGTATACACACACGATTAATAGAGAGGCGAGCACCGCCACCGCGAGTCGGTGTGCGACTTCAACCGTCACCTCTTCCATGTGGAGTTTCGGCCTGGCCAGTTGAAGCAACGAAACTGTCTTGCCAAAATATGTCTCGGTCCCGGTGGCAGAAACCACTCCAGTGCCTTCACCGCGCCTGACGGCTGATCCGGAATAAGCTATTTCTCCGGCAGACTTATCTACGATGACAGACTCGCCGGTGAGCGCAGACTGGTCCAGACCAAGAGAACCGTCGGTTAGCTTTACGTCCGCTGGCAGAAGGTCACCAATCCTGACCCTGATGAGATCCCCAGGAACGAGCTCTCGAGCGGGGATGATTACCCATTTCCCGTCCCTTTTGACTCGGCTCTGAATCGTGAGCCTCTTCTTCAGCGCAGCCATGGCTGTCCTGGCCTTGCCTTCTCGCCACAGTGACATTCCGGCGTTGAAGAGAAGGAGAGCCACAATGACGAGCGTGTCGACATGCTTGCCCAGAACCAAAGTAACCAGCGCCGTGACTTCGAGCATCCAGGGAATGATACCCCAGAAGCGCCGCCCAACCCTTGCGAGGAGGCGTTCTTTCTTTTCGGGAACCTCATTGTACCCATATCTGGCAAGTCTCTTTTGTACTTCCTGAGTTTCTAACCCGTTTTCCAGGCTGACGCCTTGCAGTTCCTTTTCTACCTCTGAGCTCAACAGCTCTACTTCTGAACTCAACACATCATAGGTTGCCAAATTGCGTTTTTCTCCTTGCCTTCAGCAGCGCCTGCTGCCTATAGGCTTGCTTTCGCTCACCAGCACCAGGTCACTGACTTACAACTCTGTTCCAACCCGATCGCGCCCTGGCATCGACGAAGTGCCCGTGCACGGGTTGCTGGCGCACCCCGGAGCAACACTGCCTTGGGGCGCGAACAGGCCTTCTCGCGGCGAAGGTCACTTTCCGAGACTCTCCGCGAGGCCCAGTTGTTTGGCGCTAATTCGCCGGGTTATGTTCAGCTGTCGCGCCCAGCTCTCTGCTGCCCCAACCCACATCAGGCAGGGTAAACTTGACGATGCCGGGGTTGGGACGGGGAAGCGCCAGCGCCGCTTTGGCGATGTAGACCTGGATACCCTCGCACTCGACCTGGACATAGTCATCGTAATTCTTGGGCTCGCCCGCCAGACCTGACGGGAAACGAAAGGCCATTCATCAGCCCTCGGCCGCCCACCCGCTCTCCAGCGTGAGCACTCCGCCGTGGTCCCGTATGTAGTTCTTGATCTGCTCCTCAACCAAGCGTCCGCGCCACCGCGCGTCGCCGGCCTGTGTTGGCTGTTCAGACACGTTCTTTTCTCCTCAACTGATCATGGTCAACAATTCAAACACGCCTAAACCGATTTGTCTCCAAAGACGAGGCTCCGGTGGGGTTCACCCGCTGTTCTCTTTGGCCTCGATCCCGCCCGCGCGGGCGCGAACCGCGCCCGCGGCGATGACCTCGGCCACGGCGACAGCCTCGCGTATTTCGGCGTCCGTCGCGCCCCATTGGCGCGCGCCCTCGGTATGCGCCGCGGCGCACTTGTCGCACCCCGCGGTCAGCGAGGCGGCGACAGCGATCAGCTCCTTGGTCTTCGTGCTGAGGGCTCCATCCTTGAACGCCTCCATGACCATCGCCATGAAGGCGTTGTTGAGTGACGGCGTGACGTTCAACACCGATTTCTCCATGTCAGAGCCCCTTGATCTTTTGCAGCGTATCTTGCGCCTTCTTCTTGAGCAGCTCGAAGTAGGCCTCCGGCATCAGCAATGCAGCGCGATCCTCTTCCCAGTTCGTCAGCCTGACCTTGAACAGCCAGCCGTCCTCGTAGGGCGACTCATTGACCCGCTCCGGCGCCATCTCGAGGTCGACATTAACCTCGACTACCTCGCCGGTGACCGGGCTGGTGAGGTCCACCGTGGCCTTGGCGCTCTCCAGCGTGCCCATCTGGTCGTCCTGCTCGATGGCCGTCCCTGCGTCCGGCGATTCGACGAAGGCGATGTCGCCCAGCTTGCGCTGGAGCAGGTCCGTCACGCCGACCGTGGCGACGTCTCCTTCCACACTGACCCAGGCATCGTAGGGGCTGTACAGGTAGTCTTTGCGCACTTTGAAGAAGAACTTGTCCACACTGGTTTCGTAGTATTCTGGCATTATCCCATCCTCGATCGCAGCCGCCTAAGCGGGCGGATAGGTCTTTCGCAGCTCCTTGATGATGGCCTTGATCTCCTTCCGATCCGGGAAAGAGATCGCGTCCACGTCACAGGCGTGAGCGCACGAAGAACAGTAGACCTCGCAGTGATATTGATTGGCGACCCCGTAACGGCCGTCCGGCAGCGTGCCATATACGTCGTCGCGGCAGAACTCGCCGCACTTGCCACATTCCACGCACAGCTCGGCGTCGATGGTGGGAAACCACGGAATCAGGCGCCGGGGGATTCCCAGATGCACCGCGTACTTCGACTCGTCTGCCATGCGTCACGCCTCCTGCCGGTCCGACTCGCTCGAGGCCGCTTCCAGCGCCTCGACGGCCGCGGTGACCTTGGTCATGGCTTCGGCCGTCGTCAGGTTGCGCAGATCGAGCGGCACGATCTGCGTGGCGAAATCCACGCCGACGTCGTCGAGCGCGTCCTTGTACATCTTGCGCTGCATGCGCGGATCGCAGCCGCCGACGATGTACTTCACGCCGGGCTTGGCGTAATCGCGCCAGAAGGCGTCGCCGTCATCCACGCACAACTGCGGATGGACGATGGTGTACTGCACGTCCAGCTCGTTGCGGACGTAGTTGATCAGGTCCCACAGCTTCAGGCGGTCAAAGCCGGGGCAGTTGCCAGTGCAGATGCACTGCACGAAGATGGGTTTGCCGTTGTCAGACACGTCAACTTCCTTTCATACATTTGATGTTGGGAGGGCCGGGGGTTTGGTCCTATCGACTGCCGCCCCCGGCCGTGTCCAGGTACATCGCTCCTCCGGGCTGGCGGGCTCGGTCAGAGCGTGGCACCACAGCGTGCTCCAGCGTCCATTCGGTACCCGGCAGAAGGCCAAGCCGTTCGCCGATGCCGTCGAAATGACAGGCCCCGCCGGCGTCGATCCGGATTGTTGTGTCTGGTTCCACGTAGACTTCCCCGAAGTTCCGCGTAATTTTAACCAATGTTACCGGTCAGCCTCAACATGAACGGGCGACGGCTCCGCATGGAAGAACGCCTTCCTCATCCATAGGGCGACGTAGACCAGGCCGATCAGCACCGGCACCTCGATCAACGGGCCGACCACCGCAGCTAACGCCTGCCCCGACGTGATGCCGAACACACCCACCGCTACAGCGATGGCCAGCTCGAAGTTGTTGCTGGCAGCCGTGAACGACTGCGTGGCGGCCTCGGGGTACTTGAACCCTAACAGCTTCGACAGGCCGAACGACGAGAAGAACATGATGACGAAGTAGGCCAGCAGCGGGATGGCGATGCGGACCACGTCCAGCGGGATGCGCACAATGACCTGGCCCTTCATGCTAAACATCACGATGATGGTGAACAGCAGGCCAATGAGGGCCGTGGGGCCCAGCCTGGGCATGAACACCGTCTCGTACCATTCCTTGCCACGACGCCTGATCAGCGTGAAACGAGTGATGA
The DNA here is from genome assembly GCA_963843645.1 of uncultured Chloroflexia bacterium. Classification (GTDB taxonomy): domain Bacteria; phylum Chloroflexota; class Anaerolineae; order DAOTYC01; family DAOTYC01; genus CAWJLE01. Next base: position 63,072 of record CAWJLE010000001.1, read on the forward strand.
TGCCGGCCGCCAGCGGGATGCCCAGGAAGATCGAGCACACTCTTGGCGATTTGCCACATGCTGACGTCGACGGTCGCGGTCTGCATGCCGAACCATTGGGCACGACCGTCAGGTAAAGGTAAGCCAGCGGGCTGTACATGATGATCTGGAAGACGGAGTTCAGGGCCACCAGCACGGCGCAGTACTCGCTGTCGCCGCTGGCGAGCATGTTCCAGATCAGCACCATGGCGATGCAGCGGGCCAGACCGACGAGGATCAGTCCGGTGCGATAGTCCGCTTTGTCGGGCAGAAAGAGCCAGGCGACGGCGAACATGATGATCGGGCCGACAATCCAGTTGAGGACCAGACGACACGCTGAACTGCTTCCAGGCCGTGGCCGACCTTGCCCAGCTCCTCGTACTTGACCTTGGCCAGCACCGGGTACATCATCCACAGCAGGCCGACGGCGATGGGAAACGAGACCGTGTCGATGCGCATGGAATCGGAGATCTCGGCGATGTTCGGGTAAACATAGCCCAGCCCCACGCCGATCGCCATTGCCAGGAAAATCCAGAGCGGCAAAAAGCGGTCCAGCGTGGACAGCTTCTCCACCACACCGGCTTTTTCCATCGGCCTGACAGTAACACTCGCAGCAGTCATAATTCAACTCCTCCCGACATGGAACGATTCACTTGCCCTGATTGGGCAAAGCCGTCGTCAGCCATGTCGTCACTTCGGCCTGACTCGGAATGCGACCCGCGCAGACCAACTTCTCGTCCACGACCAGGCCTGGCGTGGCCATAATCGGGTACTTCATGATGTCGTCGAAGGCAGTGACCTTCTCAAACGTCGCGTCCACGCCTAGCTTGGCCACGGCTTCCCTGGCGATCGCCTCGACCCGCTGACAGTTGGGGCAACCAGACCCCAATACTTTGATGTTCATCGTTTAACCTGCTTTCTCCTTCAGAAACCGGTCGTACTCGTCGACCAACGCCGCCCGGTATTCCATCCGCGCTTCGGGCGGCACCTGATTGTAGATCTCCGTCAGGCGCAACAACTCGTCACCGACAGCCTCGCCGTCCCGCCCGCCCTCATCGTAGAACTGCTCGAACAGAGACGGAAGCGCGACCAACTCGACCGGCTTCTCGCCCACTTGAATGACCGTGACCGGCAAGCCCGAGCCGCACGAACACGTCGCCTGGACTTTCGCCCCGCTTCTCTGGGGTGTGCCAGTCGCCCAGCTCGAGGCGGGTCCCAGGATCGCGTCGACCCGCGCAGCGATGATCTCGGCCAGCTTGTAGGCGGCCAGCCAGCCCGCATCGTCCAGCTCGCGGCGCCAGGCCGGGTTGGCCGTGATGCCCATCTCCTGCAACAATTCGTCGACGCGGATGGCGTCGGCCACGGGCGCGCTGAGGGTATCCGTGGCTCGCCTCGCGCACCACTTGTCGCACCCATCCACGGCAATGGTCGGATAGACGCGGGCAAAGGCACGCTCCTCGTTCTCGCCGGCCAGGAACAGGGGCAGGCACAGGGTGGTGGTGTCCTCCGGTCGCAGCTCTTCCAGGACGAGGCGCACCGCTGCTCGGGTCAGCGTGCCGGTGGCCAGCTCCTCACCGCTGCAGGCGACGAGCCCTACCTTCTTCCGTGGCAGATCAGGCATGGCGCACATTCTCATCTGCGGCCAGGATGCGATCCACTTCGAAGGCCACCTGGTCGGCCAGGATGCCGGCGAGCCGCCGCCCGTTGTCACCGATCTGCAGGACGGAGTCCACCTTCAGCTCGCGGTTGGCCCGGTACACGTCCGCCACGCGGAACTTAGCCGCCGGGGCGCCGCCTGATGCTTCCACGTTCCGCCGCGCGCACGCTTTCGGGCAACCATCGATAGTCAGCGTGGGTAAATTCCGCACCAACGCGCGAGCCTCCTCGTCGCCCATGGTCAGCAGCGACAGGCAGACGGTGCCGGTGCTGTCCGGTCGCAACTCATCGGTGACGATGTAGGCCGCCTCGCGGCTCACTGTCCCGAATGCTTTGCCGATGCCACTGCACGGAATGATGATCGCTTTCTTTGGCTTTTCTTCCGACAATTGACCCTCCTGTGTCAGCACTTTGAGTTCTCCAGCTCGCTTAACAATTCTGGCTCAAGTTCGGCAAAAGACTGCGTTACCGCGGCCAGGCGGGCCTGATTGGCAGCCCGAATCGCGTCGATCGCTACGAAGACACGTTCGTCGGTCACCCGGCACATCACGCGGCTACCGTCACGATAGGACGAAACCAGGCCGCTGTCGCGCAGGACGCCCAGGTGCTTGGCGATACTGGACTGGCTGATGCCCAGCACCGGCTCGATCTCGCAGCTACAGATAGCGCCGTTTCGCATCAGTTCGACCATCGCCACCCGGTTCGGGTGGCCCAGCGCCTTGAAGCTGTGCGCCTGCATCTCATACGCCGTAGTAAGCATGGCTCAACTCCTTTTCCGACCATTACACTTGGAAACTATGTGCCTACCGGAGTAGTCTCCTATGGGACTTGTAGACTATGAACATTATGGAATAGTTTAGCCGAATACCTCGGAACGTATGTAAGCAGAATTACGTTGGCAGATTTCTGGGCTCACATTCACAAACTAAACCAATGCCGACTTGGACACCAACGACAATTCTGACAGGATAACAGGATGCACAGGATAACGGCTGTAACCAGAATGCACTGTTTGTTTTTGTTTATCTTGTTAGCATGCCGTTTGCCCTCTTGGCGGGGCGGCTGATTCACGGTGGCTCTGGTCTAGTCGGAGTGCGGCGAGCCGTCCGCTCTCTACGAACCGTCAATTTGACAATACCGGGCGGGGGTATTACAATCACATTCAGTCTGATGCATATGATTTTAAAGGGAGCACGACATGGGCTTTTCGGATTCTCTGGCTGAGCTGTTCAAAGTACTGATGCATCCGACACGGCTGGCCATTTTGCAGATACTGCGTTCGGGCGAACAGTGCGTCTGTCACATCGAAGCAACGCTCGGCCTCTCACAGGCCTACATCTCGCAGCACCTGGCGGTGTTGCGCCAGGCGGGCCTGGTAGAGCCGCGACGCGACGGGTGGAATGTCTACTACCAGATCGCGCGGCCGGAAGTGTTCCACGTGTTGGACGCGGCCGGTGCGATGCTGGCCCGGCATGAACCCGCCGCCTCGCTGTCGGAGGACGAGATCAAGCCGGCCGCCTGCGGGTGCCCCAAATGTCAAGGACAGCTTCGGACCGAACCGGGTCTGGTTCTTGCCAGCCGAGACGGGATCATCGGAGGAGCCAAATGAGGCAGTTCTCGATGAGAAAGCGATCTGATTCAAAGACTGGAGCGATTGAGTGAATATCCAAGAGACGTTGTCTCCTCGCAAGTATAACCTTTCGATGTTGTTGGGCCTCAAACTGGGCGTGGCAGCGGTCTTGTGGTACATCGCCTATGCTGAACTCTTGCCGCTGACTCAGTGGCTTACCTACGGCGTTCTCGGCTTGACGAGCGGCTCGCATCTGGGCGAGTCGGTCGCCTTCTTTCTGTACGACGTGCCCAAGATTCTGCTGCTGTTGTCCGGAATGATCTTCCTCATCACCGTCGTGCGCACGTTTTTCAGTCCAGAACGAACGCGCGCCCTGCTGGGCGGCAAGCGCCAGGGCATCGGCAATACGTTGGCCGCCATGCTGGGCATCGTCACGCCGTTCTGCTCGTGCTCGGCGGTGCCCCTCTTCATCGGTTTCGTCGAGTCGGGCGTTCCGTTGGGCGTGACCTTCTCATTCCTGATCGCCGCACCCGTGATCAACGAAGTCGCCGTCGTTCTGCTCTACGGCCTGTTCGGCTGGCGCATCGCCGCGCTCTACATCGGGTCTGGCCTGATCATCGCCATCATTGCGGGGTTCATAATCGGGCAGCTTCACCTGGAACGTTACGTCGAGGACTTCGTCTGGCAGATCCAGGTCAATCAGAACGTGGAAGGCGAGCGGCTGACCTGGGAAACCCGCCTCGAACGCGCCTGGGACAGCGTCAAGGAGATCGTGGGCAAGGTGTGGCTGTACGTGATCATGGGAATCGCCGTGGGCGCCGGCATCCACGGTTATGTTCCGGAAAGCGCTCTGGCGGGCATCATGGGCAAGCAGGCATGGTGGTCCGTTCCGGCGGCAGTAGTTCTGGGCGTGCCGCTGTATTCCAATGCGGCCGGCGTCATCCCGATTGTCAGCGCGCTGATCGAGAAGGGCGCCAGCCTGGGCACGGTCCTGGCTTTCATGATGTCGGTCGTAGGACTCAGCCTGCCGGAGATGATCATCCTGCGCCGGGTGCTCAAGCCGCAGCTCATCGCGGTGTTCGTCGGCATGATCGCCGTGGCGATCGTGATCACAGGGTACCTGTTCAATGTCGTAATGTGAGCCACGACCTCAAGAGTCTGCCTTGAGGCGAGACTGCCTGCTTACCGATGGTGCTCCTCGCCGGTCGCGGGCGGGTGGGCAGGCAACCCACAGCTCGGCGTGACTCGCCTGATCCTTCGACCCGAGCCTCACCGTGCATCAGGAACGCCGCGACGCTGGCATTCAGAGACCGCCCTCGACGAATCCACTGGACGGTGCAGGCCGTAAAGGATATGCGGGTGGATTCAATGGAACAGGGCGCGGGCAACAAAAACGCCCCGCGGACCGCGCGAGGCGAGGCGACGTTGTGGCGCCCCAGGAGGGAATCGAACCCCCGGCCCACTGCTTAGAAGGCAGTTGCTCTATCCGCTGAGCTACTGGGGCTGGATTGGGTCCCATTATACGGGCGAGCGCCGGAAGTGTCAAGCCTCGCCGCGTTCCGACACCAGGAGGCACGCATGCGCACACAGAAGATCGCCCCGTTCTTGTGGTTCGACGATCGAGCCGAAGAAGCAGCCAACTTTTACGTTTCGATATTCGAGAACTCCAGGGTCCTGAACGTGTCGCACTACAGCGAAGCCGGACCGCGTCCCGCGGGCACCGTCATGTCCGTGACGTTCCAGCTCGATGGGCAGGAGTTCATGGCGCTCAACGGCGGCCCGGAGTTCACCTTCTCGCCGGCCATTTCGTTCTACGTGCACTGCGACACGCAGGAAGAGGTGGATCGGCTGTGGGACAGGCTGACCGCAGGCGGACAGATCGTACAGTGCGGCTGGCTGACCGACAAGTTCGGCGTGTCGTGGCAGATCGTCCCTGACATACTGGGCGAGCTGCTGAGCGATCCCGATCCGGAAAAGTCGCGGCGGGTTGTGGAAGCCATGCTGCAGATGAAGAAGCTCGACATCCAGGCGTTGAAGGACGCCTACGAGCGGAGCGAGCCGGCGTTAACATAAGCTTAACACGACATTCATGTGCCCTTAATGCGGCTGTGGTATAAAGGAGGTGTGAAAATGAAGCATCAGAACTGCCTGGAGCAGAATCCAAAGAGAGGAGGAATAGACGATATGACGCTATACGTGATGGAAGTCGAGCAGACCCCCGGACCGCAGGTCAAGGTTGGCGACCGGGTCGTCAAGGGACAGACGATCGGTCTGGCGCGCGATCTCCAAACCGCGGTGATCAGCCCCGACGATGGTGTTGTCCGCCGGATCGAGTTTAATCCGGTGGAGAACTCGATCACGGTGAACGTGCTGAGCGCAGCGCAGTTTGGCCCGTGCCACGGATGACGGTCCTTTGATCGCCCCGGCCGCCGGCTAGTAGCCGGCGGCTTTTTTTTATGCCCGCAAGCGCTCATTCACGCCGGATGGATGTGCAGGGCGGCGGCCCCTAGGTTGATTACATTAAAGGCCACGGGGTGCCCAGAGCCGGCCCGCCCGGCGATAAAGTCGCCGGGCTACACGGCGGCGTCCGATGAATCGGACTTCAGAGCAGCCAGAAGTCCCGATTCATCGGACGCTGTCATGTAGCCCGGCGACTTTATCGCCGGGCGGGCCGGCTCTGAGCACCCCGTGGCCTTTAAGGCAATACGTAAGAGAGGGTACGGGCATCAATCTGCCAGGGAATGGGCATCCATGACCTCGAAGCGAGCTTCGAGGTCCGCCTGCAAGTCCAATAGCGCCGGCTCTGAGGCAACCCGAGGCGCGGAACCCTGAAACACCTTGTTGATGTCATAGGGTTCCTTGAACTTGAGGCAGTGGTAGATGTGTCTCGCCAACGCTGCACACGCGAACGGCATCGCTTTGTACCAGGGCCGCCCGTCGGCCTTCTTGCGCTCATACAGCGCCTTGTACGGGTTGCCGCGCGGATCGAACCAGACCAACGGCGCGGCAATCTGGAATAGCGCGCGTTTCAGGTCCCGGTTGCCCCGCTTGGACATCCGGGTGTGATCAATGGTTTGCGACTTCTCCAGGCCGGCAAAGTAGCCGGTGTAAGCCACGTACTGGCGATAGTTCGAGAAGCGCACGACGTCCCGCGTCACGGCCAGGATCACCCCCAGAGCGGCGATGCCCCCATAGGGCAGGGACGCCAACAGCCGGTAATCGTCACGGTGAACGACCAACTCCGCCAGCCGTTTGTCCAGGCTGGCCTGCGCGACGAAGCAGTGCTGCAACAGATCGGTCAGCCACGCCAGGCGCCAGGCCCGCCCCGGATCCGGTAAGAGTCCCGAACTGTCGGCGGCCAGAGCCTGCAACTCGTCCACGCGCAGTGCATGCTCATACGCCCCCGCCCGTCGCAAGACCGCGGCCACCTCGGCCGCTGGTGTGCCCGCCAACTCGCCGGGGCTAGGATATGCCCGCACCAGGCTGACCGGCGCGACAGTGGTCACGCTGCTGGTAAAGAACACCTTCAGCTCGGGAAAGATCATGGCCACCAACTGACCGAACTGGTTACGCAAACGACAGACCATGACGTTCAGTTTCCAGTTCGTGCGGCACAGCGCCACCAGCTCCATCTCGTCTGCCGCGGGCAAACCCAGCGGCTGCAGGCTGAACTCCTCGCCCACCATTTCGTGCAGGTAGCCCATGCGGGCCATCACCCGGGCATCCATGTCATCCGTTTTGGGCAAGGCCCCAAAGATCTTTTCCCGCATATGGCGCGTCGCACCGTTATCCACCAGCAGCAGACGATACCCCCCATCCAACAGATATTGGCTCACGCTCGCCCCGTAGTACCCCCCAGTCGGCTCACACAGACCCAGAAAGGCCCTCGGATCGGGGCTACACCGGTCCAGATACTGCTGCAACTGGCGCAGACCCGCGCGCGTGCTCGCAAAGTGCAGACAGCGCGCCCGCTGCCACCGCTCATCGCCCCGCACAAACGTCTGCAAGCTGATCGCCACCACCACATGCTCGCGGTAGCCCACATCAAGGCCCACATAGTAGCGCACCGGCCACGCCGGACTCAACTCCGCCAACAGGGTCATGGTCATCTTCTCTCCTCAGCTATTCTGGGCTGGGGCCGTGGCCAGACAGCCTAGAATACATACAGTGGTCGTTCAGTCACGCACACAATGGTTTATCGTAAGGCTTGTCTGGCCCGTGCCCCAGTTCACCTGTCCAGCGCCTACCACCCGTTTTGCCGTGAGAAGAGCCGAAGGCTTGGAATGACGGCAACCCGCCAACCCCCACAGCGTACGTACAAGGGTCACAGTATGCCCTAATGGTCTTTAGTAGTGGTCTGGAGTCTTAACTCCCGGGTTGGCGACGCCCAACATTCGCCCTGTGGGTCACTATGTGCCCAAATTGCATTACATGGGTCGTCGCCGTCACCTTCCTAACCATGCCCTGGCGGCTTACCAACGCTATTCGCCTGTTAATGTGCAACGTCTATCGAGACACCTCTACAGCCGAACTGTACCCCATCCCCTTCATTTGCGCCAACTCCGACGTCTAGCGTCTACCCTCCCTCTAGACCATTCGCCCCGGGGTCCGCCCAGGGCGCGGACATTGACAAAATCCTGGGACGCGCCTATATTGACGGCTTCAGGAGCCTGACCTGTTCCCCACATTATATGGAAGGTGGCCCGTGCGATGGCCAAGAAGAAGGCCGGACCCGCAACCGGTACCAAAATTGAATTCGTCGTGGCGCCGCTGCCCTACCGGCGCGCGGCGCTGATTGCGGCGCTGATCGCGGCGGCGCTGGGCCTGCCGGCGATCGCCGTTCCGGCGTGGATGCCGCCGTTCGTGGGCGCCGGGGTGACGTGCGCCGCGCTCGCGCTGGCCCTGTTCGCCGCCTGGCCGGCGGAGAAGCACGCGCGGCTGCTGTCGATGCTGGCCGCGGTGGCGGTCACCATGTACGCCGGGGCGTTCGTGCTGCAGTCGGTCACCGGCGGCCAGCTCGACGTCGAATCCTGGATGGGACCCGTGCCGCTGGGCACGATCTCGCCGCTGGTGACGGGCGGGCTGCTCGTCGCCGGCCTGACGCTGCTGTGGCTGCCGTTCGCGACGGTCGAGCGCCCTCACGGCGCGGCCGGCGCGGGCTCGCTGGGCGCGGCGGTGGCGGTGTACGGCCTGGGCATCCTGCTGGCGCACGGCTATGGTTGGTCGTGGCTGATCGCGGCCACGCCGGCGGTCCACGCGCCGGCCGGACTGGCGCTGCTCGTGCTGGGCCTGGGGCTCAGCGCGGCCGCCGGCCCCGATCACGTACCGCTGTCCGCGCTGAGCGGACCTTCGGCGCGGGCCCGGCTGCTGCGTGCACTGGTGGGCGCCGTGATCGCCGCGCTGGTCGTGGACGCGGGCGCGTTCCAGCTGGCGCCGCGGACGATGAGCCCGGCGGATGCGGCGCTGTGGTCGACGCTGGCCCTGGCGGCGCTGGTGATCGCGATCGCCACGCCGCTGCTGGCCCACATCGGCGGGGCGGTGGATGGCCGTGCGGCGGAGCCGGAACCCCCGCCCGAAGCCGACGAGGCGGCCCAATTGGGCTCGCTCGCCGCGCAGCTGCCGCTGTACGTGTGGACGACCGACGCGGAGCTGCGGGTGACGTCGGTGTTCGGCGCGCAGGTCGCCGCGGACGATCCGCGCCTGGGACGATGGCGCGGCCGAACGGTGTACGAGCTGTTCAGATCGCGCAAGCCGGAATATCCGCCGATCGCGGCGCACCTGGCGGCGCTGCGGGGCGAGTCCGGCCGCTACGAATACACATACGAGGGCCGGCGGCAGGAGTGCCGCGTCCAGCCGCTGCGGGATGAGGCGGGCGCGGTCGTGGGCTGCCTGGGCCTGGCGCTGGATACAACCGAAAACGCATAGTTGCGGCGGAGGACTGGGATGAAGGCATTGACGTTGACGTCATACAACAGGTTCGAGTTCGGCGACGCGCCGGAACCGCACGTCGGGCCGGAGGACGTGCTGATCCGCGTGGCGGCCTGCGGCATCTGCGGCAGCGACATCCACGGCATGGACGGCAGCACGGGGCGGCGCATTCCGCCGGTGATCATGGGCCACGAAGCCAGCGGGACCCTGGCCCGCGTCGGCGCGGACGTCGAGGGCTGGCAGGTCGGCGACCGCGTGACCTTCGACTCGACCATCTATTGCGGCCACTGCGCCTTCTGCCGGCGCGGCGAGATCAACCTGTGCGACAACCGCCGGGTCCTGGGCGTGTCGTGCGGCGAGTACCGGCAGCACGGCGCGTTCGCCGAGTACGTCGCGGTGCCGCAGCACATCCTCTACCGCCTGCCCGACGACCTGTCCTTCGTCCGCGCGACGATGGCGGAGCCGACGTCGGTGGCGGTGCATGCCGTGGAGCGGACTCCGCTGGCGCTGGATTGCACGGCCGTGGTGGTGGGCGCGGGGATGATCGGCCTGTTGGTGATCCAGGCGCTGAAGGCGCGCGGCGTGGGCCGGGTCATTGCAGTGGACCTGGACGCGAGCCGCCTGGCAAAGGCGCGGACGCTGGGCGCCGACGTGGCGCTCAAGTCCGACGAAGTGGACGCGGTGGCCGAGATCCAGCGGCTGACGGCGGTGCGCGGCGGGACCGGCGGCGCCGACGCGGCCTTCGAGGTCGTGGGCATCACGCCGACGCTCCGCCTGGCCACCGAATGCGTGCGCAAGGGCGGCTCGCTCACGCTGGTGGGCAACCTCTCACCGACCACCGAGTGGCTGCTCCAATCCGTGGTCACCCGCGAGGTCACGGTGTACGGCAGCTGCGCCTCACGCGGGGAGTATCCCGCGTGCCTGAACCTCATCGCGCGCGGCCAGATCGACGTCGACGCGCTGATCAGCGCCACGGCCCCGCTGAGCGACGGCGCGGCGTGGTTCCAGCGCCTGCACGCCGGCGAGCCCGGCCTGATGAAGGTCGTGCTGGAGCCGTAGGGAGCGGGTGCCGCGGCCATCAAAAGGGGGCCATCCATGTCCATTTCAGATCGCAGCCACGCCCCACCTCTCGCAGACCGTCCCGCGCCCATCGCCCTGGCCTACGTCGGATTCGTGGTTCTGGGCCTGTCGGGCGGACTCCTGGGCGTGGGCTGGCCCTCGATTCGCGGCTCCTTCGGCGTCAGCCTCGCCGCTCTGGGCCTGCTGCTGACGGCTTCCACGGCCGGGTACGTGGTGGCGAGCTTCAGCAGCGGCCGGCTCATCGCGCGGCTCGGCGTAGGACCCCTGCTGGTCGCCGCCGGGCTGGTCAGCGCACTCGGCCTGCTGGGCTACGCGCTGTCCCCCACCTGGGCATTTGCCATCCTGGCCGCCGTGGTCACCGGCGTCGGCACCGCCTCCATCGACAGCGGGCTGAACACCTACGTAGCGCTCCACGGCGACTCACGCGTGATGAACTGGCTGCACGCCAGCTACGGCGTGGGGGCGACGCTCGGCCCGGCCCTGATGACCGTAGTCATCACGTCCGGCCTGGGATCCTTCCATGGCTGGCGCTACGGCTACGCGGCTGCCGCCCTGGCCAACGTCGCGCTCGCCGCGTGCTTCGTCCTGACGCTGTCCCGGTGGCAGGCAGCCCGCTCGCCCGCGGAGCCGGACCTCGGCGCGACGCTCAAGTACCTCGGCAGCGCCGGCACGCTGCGGCTGCCCGCCCTCTGGCTGGGGATCGCGCTGGCGTTCATCCACACCGGAACGGAAGTCACGGCCGGGCAGTGGAGCTACACCCTGCTCACCGAATCGCGCGCCATCGCCGCGGAAACCGCCGGCCTGTGGGTCAGCATCTTCTGGGGCAGCTTCACCGTGGCCCGGCTGATCGGCGGCCTCACCGTCGCCCGGATCGGCGTCCCGCGGCTGGTGCAGATCAGCAGCGTCGGGATGGTCATCGGCGCGTTCCTGCTGTGGTGGCGGGGCGCGGGCGAGCTGAGCCTGTTCGGCCTGGTGCTGATCGGCGTAGGAATCGCGCCCATCTTCCCGCTGCTGATGTCCACCACACCCCGGCTGGTCGGCGCCGCGCACGCGGCCAACGCCATCGGCTTCGAGATCAGCGGCGCCTCGCTGGGTCTCGCCATCCTGCCGAGCCTGGTGGGCCTGGCGGCTGAGAGCCACGGCCTGGAGCTCATCGGCCCGTGCCTGGTCGTCGGCGCCATCGTCACCGGCATCCTCAGCGTCCGGGTCATCGGCCGCACGTAGCGGCGCCTCTTGCAGCCGGAAAAGGTCGGTGGTATGATCGATCAAGTCATGCTGCCGCGCGAACGGCAGTGGAATTGCGAGGAGGGTTCAGCCTTGGAGACGACGCCTAACGAAGGCAAGTCGTTGGAGTATCTCACGGATCGGGCGCGACGCATGGTCCTGCGCTACGTGGAAGTGAGCCCGTATCAGCTCAACCCGAGCCGGGACGTCTGGGAAGGGATCGTGCGGGCGATCGGCCGGCAGGCCCTCACCTTCGGCTGGCCGTATTGTCCTTGCCAGCAGCGGACCGGCGATCCGCAGGAAGACAAGAAATACATCTGCCCCTGCTACCGCCACAAGGAAGACATCGCGGAGACAGGCCACTGCATCTGCCGCCTCTTCGTGAACGAGAGCTACGACGCGTCGGAGGATGAGGTCGCGCCCCCGCCGGTCCGCAAAGAAGGCGACCCGTGGCCGGAGATCACGCTCTACGGCGCGCGCTGGTGCGGGCAGAGCCTGCAGGCCCGGCGCTTCCTGAACCATCACAGTGTCCCCTACACGTTCGTCGAGGTCGAGGATGATCCGGAGGCCGCCGAGCGCGTCCAGGCCTGGAACCACGGGCACCTGTCCACCCCCACCATCGACATCGACGGCCACATCCTCACCGAGCCCTCGGAGGAAGAGCTGAGCCGCGCCCTCGGCCTGACGGAGTAGCCTCGTTTCAAGAGGTCGCGTCGACCACAACCTTATGGACATCTGAAACCTTCGGAGGTCCCTCCGCCGAAGCTTACTGCGCGTGCTGCTTCAGGATCATCGGGAAGTAGGCTCTCCGGTTGTAGCTGGTGGCGGCGAAGTCCACGTGCAGGGTGTAGTTGCTCACGACGCCGTAGTAGCCGTCGACCACCAGGCGATACGTGTGCCAACCCCGGGCCATGAAGCTGGCGCGGCTGTCCCCATAGGTCAGGCAGCCGCCGGAGCTGCAGCTGTCCCCCGCGCCGTCGAGCACGAAGAGGTCGAGGTCCGCCGACATCCCGCTCAAGGTCGCGGTCACCCGGCCCGACGCACTGGGCCTGAACGTGTACGCATACTCCGGGCCGGATTCGTTCCAGGACTGACACGCGTACCGGTCGATGTTGTCCGTGGACCCGGCGCCGCCGTTGTTCCAGGTGTGCGACTCGCCCGGGCCGATGGTCCGCGCCGGCACGCACGTCGCCGACGATCCGCCGAACGTCACGTCCAACGTCTGAAACTGGAAAGCCTGGTTGCCGGAGGAGACGCAGTCGTAGTCGATGTTCATGCTCACCCGGAACAAACCGTGTGGCCGGCCCACGGTGGTGCCCCAGCTGTTCAACATGATCCAGTAGGGATTGGCGGGATTGGTGTCGTCGTACCCCACGCAGACGACGGCGTGGGCGCCCTCGCCGAAGTCGTAGGAATCCCCGCATGGGTCGTATCCCCAGACGGCCGACTCAGGCTGCGCTCCCCAGAAATCGAAGAAGCTGTTCCAGTCGGCCTGGTTGGGCAGGTAGAAGCCGAAGAAGATCGCCCGGTTCTGGCTGAGCACGTTCTTGATGTTGGTGATGGCCGCCGCCTTGCCGACGCCGTATGTGGGAATGGTCGTGGCGTTGACGGCGGAAATGGGGTAGTTTGGCACCGTGGCAATGCCGCCGCAGGTTTGGCTGCCGCACCAGCCGCCGCCGTCCCGCCAGGACGCGCCGGAATTCGACCACGGGATCGCGAAACCCTTGCCGTAAGGCGGATCGTAGAAGTCCGCGAACTGGGTCAGATTGCCGCCGCCGCACGCGCAGTAGCTCGCGCAGGAGTTCAGAAACTGCTCCGACAGGCGCTCCTTGACGTTGCGTTGGACGTCGAGAGCGACTTCCAGGACGCCGGTGCCCGCCCAGACCCAGCAGTTGCCGCACGCGCCCTGGTTGCGTTCGGCGGGCGTGTACTGCACGTGGTCGAGCAGGCTCAGCGAGCCCGCCGCGGCGACTTCGGCGGACAGCGCCGGCTCGATGTGGGTCAGCGGCGCGCGGCGATAGTCCTCCATCCACCGGTCCCACGTCGCCTGGTCGGGGTGCATGATCGGATAACGCTCGGGCTGCTGCGACTGCGCGGAGCCCAGGACGGCGAAGAGCAGCCCCAGGCTCACGATGACCCACCGCCACCGTCTCACGTCGGCTTCCTTCTCCTCAGACACCGGCTGCTTGTGGCGGCCCGAGCGCTTCGTATCGAGCCGATCCAACTCAGACACACATCACATCATCCATTATATGTGAAGCATCGAATGTGTCAATTTAATATTAACTTCCGTGCGGCTGAACACGTGGCCCGTTGTCGAGCAGCCGGCTGGCTCGCGGCCTGATTTGGGTCATGGTCGACGTGCCGGCGTTCGTGTTAGCATCCTCGTCGTCGGCCGTCGAGACTCCTTTTATGGGACGGCTTGCGGACCGCGGTGCGAGTCCCCGGCCGGGTTCGCCCATGCTGCTTTCGCAGGTGACACCGTCGGCCTGTGGGCCGTGGGTGGCTCACTCGAGGAGGTGCAACGTGGGATCGTGGTCGGCGCTTGAGGGCGCTTCTCGTCGGCGGGCCGGGAAGTCGGAGGCCCGGACCGCTCCGCCGGTCACTTGGGAGGACAGATCAGCTTGAACTGCTCCCAGGACCCGACCTTCGTCGCATCCGAGTGGATCGTGTCCGTCGTTCGCCCGCCGCCGCTCACTGCCGTGAGGAAGTGGCCGTTGTTGGTCTTGATGCCGTACGATCCGTTCGGCTGCCACACCACGGTGAATTTCTCCCAACCCTGGACCTGGGTCGCGTCGGAGTGGATCACGTCCGTGGTGCGTCCACCTCCGTTGACGGCGGTCAGGTAGTGCCCGTTGGTGGTCTCGATGCCGTACTGGACGGGGGCGCCCTCGCCCTGGTCCACCAGCGTGAACTTCTCCCACGAACCGATCCTGGTCGCGTCGGTGTGGATGACGTCCACGATTCTGCCTCCGCCGCCCACCGCGGTGAGGTAGTGGCCGTTGACCGTCTGGATCGCGCAGGTCACAGGCCCATTCCTGGAAAATGCGATGCCCGAAGGCAGCGCCATACTCCCGAGTAACACAACAATCAACAGAGAGCCGGTCAAAAGGGACGTTTTCATCGGTCGATACCCTCCAAATTCTTTCAACGGGGGAATACTGCTGTTTTCGATCGTTGACGACGGTATATTGCGAGTTCCCACGGACAACGAGCCGACTGCGGGGACAGCCGGTCGAAACAGATGAGCACTCTCGTATCATTCTACCCCGAGCGCGGGGGCCGGCGTATGATTCACGTCACAACCGTCGCGCCCGCCCGTGGGCGCCTGGGAGTCAACTCCCAGGCTAGCAAGCTCAAGCCAGCTAAAGCAGGCTCATAATGGCATGCTTTGTGTTGTTAGCCTGGCGCTTGCAGCCCCAGGGCGGCAGCTCCACCACCTCTGCTCTGCCCGCCCCGGCGTTGACACGCGGCCGGAAGCGTGGTATATTGCGTGCATGATAGACCGACGGTCGGTCTACGCGGAAAGGAGCCATCGTGACCCGAATCGTCAAGGAATACGCGGTGCGACGCAACGAGATTCTGGACGCGGCGGAGCGGCTCGTGTACACCAGGGGCTACGAGCAAATGGCGGTCCAGGAAATTCTGGACGCCCTGCAGATCGCCAAGGGAACCTTCTACCACTACTTCGAGTCGAAACAGGCGCTGCTCGAAGCGATGATCGCGCGCACGACCGAGGAAGTGGAGCAGCGCCTCATTCCCGTCGTTACGGATCCCACCCTGCCCGCGCTCGAGAAGCTGCAGCGCTTCTACGACGTCATCGGCCGTCGAAAGACCGAGCAGAGGGAGTTCCTCATCGCGCTGCTGCGGGTCTGGTACGCGGACGACAACGCCATCACCCGCCAGAAAGTCCACGACGCGGGGCTCGCGCGGATCGTGCCCTTGATGACGCTCGTCATCCGGCAGGGCGTCGCCGAGGGCAGCCTGGCGACGCGCTATCCCGACCAGGCCGCCAACGTGGTCATGGCCCTGGCGCAGGGCCTCGAGGAAATGCTGACCGCGCAGCTTCTGGCCGAGCCGGGTCCCGACCATTTGCAGCGCATCGAGGCCACGGTCGCCGCCTACACCGACGCGATCGAGCGCGTGCTCGGTGCCCCCACAGGCTCGCTGCACCCGGTCGAAGATGGGATGCTGGCGGAGTGGCAGGCGGCGGTCAGCGACCAGCGGTAGGCCGTCAGCGATCAGCGGTCAGCGATCGGCAATCGTGGCGATCGGCCATCGTGGCGATCGGTAATCGTGGCGATCGGCCATCGTGGCGATCGGCCATCGTGGCGATCGGCCATCGTGGCGATCGGCCATCGTGGCGATCGGTCATCGTGGCGATCGGTCATCGTGGCGATCGGTCATCGTGGCGATCGGTCATCGTGGCGATCGGTCATCGTGGCGATCGGTCATCGTGGCGATCGCGTTCAATTGGTGCGTTCGTCCCGGCGATTGGAAATCGCGGCTAATGGCGGCAAAGCCTGCCTCCGCAGATGTTCTAAATCTTGTCAAGTGGCTGCACTTGAGAATTTGAATAACCGGAGGCGGACGCAGGCCGCACAGCAGGGTCTCAGTGGTTTGACTCCACTGAAAAGGGCATTAAACTATGAGCTGGTGACGCAGGAGAGGCAACTCGGCGCGAGGTGGAGCTCTGGCCGGTGTGGTAGCCTGTCCTGCGTTCATTTGTTTTGCCGGCGCAGATAGCGTTGTTCGGTGTGCTGGTCTGCGCGTGCTCGCCGAGCCCGGTAGTTATTTTTGCGCCGGACCTCGGCCGGGACGTGGTACTGTTGCAGGCAGATGGTACGCGCCTGGTGGATGGTCAGCGGGCGGCCATCCACGTCGCGCAATTCGTATGGTCGGTTCCCGCGCAACAGGGCATAGATGCGGTTCAGCAAGTGGGTGGCACAACTGCACACCGCTTGGTGGTGATGTTTGCCATGGAACATCATCTGTTCAAAGTAGATGGCCGCCAGTTGCGGGTCCCACTGCCGGGCGACGCCGGCGTTAAGATAGGCGGTGGCTTTGAGCAGATCCGGTCCGGCCTGGGTAATGTGCAAGCCTTGCGCTTGCCCATGGCCACTTTGGGCGCTGTAAGGGATCAAGCCACTCCAGCCACGAAACTGGTCCAGGGCCGGGAAACGCGCGATGTTGCCGATGAAGGCGACGTACACGGCGGCGCTGTCTTGGCCCACGCCGCGGAGCGTCTCCAGGTAACGCTGGGGGTGGAGGCGACGGTACAAGGGGCGGACCGTGTGGCAGCGCAGCTCCTGCGCGGCCTGCTGCAGCGCAAGCCACCGCGCTTGCTCGCGCTGCAAATACGCCTGCAGTTGGTCGTAGTCCAGGTTGCTCTCCGGACCATACAGGCAGCACACCTGGCCGGCGCGCTGCACGATGTCTTCAATCCAGGTGGTGTCCGGATCGACGGTTTGGGTGAAGCGCTGCCAGTCACGTCGGATCTCGGCCGCGCCGGCCGCCTGGACGTGGTAGGGATTATACCACTGGGTCCGTATCCAGCAGGCTTCGCGCCCGTACGGGGGGACGAGCTCGGCCAGGCCCAGCCAGACGTACTGATCGATGGCTCGCAAGCGGTTCTTGATGGCCGAGGCTTGCTGTTTGAGCCGGGCGACTTCCCGGCACGCGCGCTGGAGGGCCATCTGTGGTCCAGTGGGCAGCGTCAGTCGATGCAACCGATCAGGGTAGACCACGGGCAAGCGAGCCAGCACCCGGGCGTCAATCCGATCGCTCTTGGCCCGACGCTGGTAGACGCGGCGCAACTCGCTGACCTGTTGACCATTGACGCGGTAAAGCTCCACCCCGTGCCGTGCTAGAAAGACGCCTACCGGGTACCAGGCCATGCCGGTGGCTTCCATGACGGCGAGCAACTGGACGGGCTCCGTGGCCCCCTGCCGGGCGGCGGCCAACAGGCGGGTCAGATCGGCTGGGTCAGTATGAACGGTCAGTAACGGACTGACGAACTCATTTCGGTCACGATCAAGCACGATCGCCTTGTGGGCGGCCGTGACGGCCAAATCAATGCCGATAATGCGCGTGTCCATGGTGGTGTCTCCTTTCGTGGAATGTGGGACGATCGGAGCGACTGCGCCCAAGAACCTACCAGACCATACTAAACCCAGCCTTGCGAATGATTCGGGGCCGACGCTGGCTGCGCCGCCCCAATGTTCCTAATCGGGTCACCTGGGCAGGAGAACGACACTCTGCGAACAGAGGCAGCTTGCGCTCCTCATGCTAACCAGCAAGTCGCTTCGGCCTCCCAGGGGGTAGTATGCATCAACGGCCCGCTTATGGCTATTCTGTTCTTAAGGTGCCACTACTGCTACTACCAATATACAAGGCTAACGGCGAAGGGCACAAACAGCTCGGGAAGAGAGCCTGAACGCGGAAATCATCGCTTGTGTCGCCGTTGTCGTTGCCGTTAGCCTGCGGAGGCAGGCTTTGCCGCCATTAGCCGCGATTTCCAATCGCTGGGACGAACGCACCAATTGAACGCGATCGCCTCGATTGGTTGACCGCTGATGACCTCGATTGGCCGACCGCTGATGGCCGAGATCGCTGGCCGCTGATGACCTCGATTGGCCGACCGCTGATGGCCGAGATCGCTGGCCGTTGATGACCTCGATTGGCCGACCGCTGATGGCCGAGATCGCTGGCCGTTGATGGCCCGCGATTGGTTGACCGCTGATCGCCTCGATTGGCTGACCGCTGATGGCCACGATTGCCTCACCGCTGATGACCTCGATTGGCCGACCGTTGATGGCCGCGATTGGCTGACCGCTGATGACCTCGATTGGCCGACCGCTGCTGGCCGAGATCGCTGACCGCTGATGACCTCGATTGGCCGACCGCTGATGGCCGAGATCGCTGACCGCTGATGGCCGAGATCGCTGACCGTTGATGGCCTCGATTGGCTGACCGCGGATGGCCGCGATCGCTGACCGCTGATGGCCGCGATTGGCCGACCGCCGATGGCCGAGATCGCTGACCGCTGATGGCCGCGATCGCCGACGGCTGTTCGCTGCTCGCCGACCGCCGGCCGTCGTCCGCTCCCAGGAGGTGTGAGAATATGAAAGTCAATTTGTGGATACTCGCCGTGGAAGTCGTGGGCATGTTCCTCGTATTCGCCGCGGCCCTGTTCGTGGCCGCGGGCACCGTGGCGTGGACGGCCGGATGGGTCTACCTGGGGCTGTTCTTCGGCTTCGTGGTCGCGCTGACCGCGTGGCTGCTGCGGCACAATCCGGGCCTGCTGACGGAACGCATGTCCAACTTCAAGCGCGATCAGAAGACCTGGGACAAGGTGTTCTTCTCGGTCATGAACGTGATCTTCCTGGCCTGGCTGATCCTGATGCCACTGGACGCGGTCCGCTTTCGGTGGTCCCGCGTGCCCTGGCCGGTGCAGGCGTTGGGCGCGGCGATCCTGTTGGGCTCGTTCGAGCTGTTTTTCCTCGTGTATCGAGAGAACTCGTACCTCTCGCCTATGGTCCGCATTCAGAGCGAACGCGGGCAGACGGTGATCAGCACGGGGCCCTATGCCTGCGTGCGCCATCCCATGTACGCCGGGGCATTGCTCTGGATCGTCGGGACCGCCCTGCTGCTGGGGTCCGCGTACGGGCTCCTGGGCGGACTGGTCCTGGCAGCGATGATCGCACTGCGGTCGGTATTGGAAGAGCGCACGCTGCGCGAGGAGCTGCCGGGCTACGACGCTTACCTGGAACGGGTGAGATACCGGCTCATCCCGTACGTGTGGTAGCGTTCATGCGCTGGGTCATAGCGACCTGGGCCGACGCGCGTTATGCTTGAGTCGCGTAATCCGACGCACGCACGTGCCGGCTCCGGCCCTTCGGCCTCCATCCAACAGGGAGGTGTGACATTGGACCAAACGACCCCACGTTCAAGGTTTCTTCGCTGGACAGCGGCCCTGTTCGCGGCCATTCTGGCTGCCACGGCGCCCTCATTGCCGGCCGCGACTGCCGCCTCGCCGTCCCTGCCGGACCTCGTGGTCACCGACCTGAAGCTGCAGGACGCCGGCGGCTTCCAGTTCAAGATCCAATTCAAGATCAAGAACCGAGGCAAGGCGGATGCGGGGGCCACCACCGCGGTTCTCATCCCCGGGACGGACACCAACAAGCAGGTCCTGCAGGTCGATCCGCTGAAACACGGCAAGTCGCAGCAGTTCTCGCTGCAGCTTCCCGACCCGGTGGCGCGGGGCATTGCGCCGCAGTTCTACATCGACATCACGGTGGATCCGGGCAACAGCGTGCCGGAATCGAACGAGAACAACAACCACCTCGTCGCCCCACTCACGCTCGACCTGGCCGGCCTGCCGGACCTGATCGTCGAGCGGGTGAGCATCGACCAGACGAAGGTCTCGCCGCCCGAAGTGAAGGTGACGGTGCGCGTGAAGAACCAGGGCAAAGGCGACGCACTGGCCTTCGACGTGCACGCGTGGCAGCCGGAGCAGAATCCCGCGAACGGGGTGACCCTCAACCTGAGCGCCGGCTTGAAGAGCGGCAAATCGCACGACTTCCAGTTCACGTCGCAACCCCTCAATCCGGATCCCGCCACGTACATGGCGGAAGTCGATCCCACGAATGCGGTCAAGGAATCGGACGAGGGCAACAACCAGGGCTCCGGCCAGCGCAAGCTCCAGGTCGACCGCAAGCTGCCGGACCTCGTTGTTCAGAACGTCCGCGTCGCGTTGGACTCGACCGGACCTACCCTCGTCGTCTCGTACTCTATACGCAACGACGGCGGCGGCGACGTCACTACCGGCATAGTGACGCTCGCCAGGCAGGAGCAGGGGAAGTTTCAGGACGAGGAAGTGATCGTGGGCGGTCTGAAGGCAGGCGCGTCCAGCGACCAAGAGATCGACTTCCCCGTGGGCCAGGTGATCACGGACGTCGCGGGCACGCGTGTGTGGATTACCGTCGACCCGAACAATGCGGTCGCCGAGTCCAACGAGGCCAACAATGCCATGTCCGGCACGATCCCCGGCGGGAAGCGGTTTCCGGGCCTGAACACCGATCTGCCGCTCAAGCTCCAGCCGTGATCTCCGGACATGAATACGAACCCACAGCTGAGTCCAGACTTCCGAAGTTTTGAAAACTTCGGAAGTCTCTTTGTGCAGAAGATGGCCCTCCGCATCGCCACGAGCACCCAATTCCCCACACTCTCACCCCCAATTCACGGTTGACAACCCCGCGCTTTTGTGTTAAACTGGAATACAAGATTTCAGATCAATAATCCCAATCGAATTTCAGAACTCAACACAGATCTTGCCAGGCCCCAGGACGCCGCCGTTCGCGTGGCGTTCGTCGTGGATCAGCCACAGCACTTATCAGGAGGCAATGATGCAAACGAGTGGCAGCTCGCAGCAGGTGGGCGTTCGCAGCAGTGCGTGGAGTCGGGGGTGCTCGCTGTTCTTCGCGTTTCGCGAGATGGGCATCTTGATTCCCCTGGTCCTCATTTGCCTCGTCACCGAAATCATCAATCCTGTTTTCCTCAGCCCCTTCAACATCGCGTCCGTGTTGCGCGCCATCTCGATGACGGCGATCATCGCCATTTCCATGACGTTCGTCCTCGTCACCGGGGGCCTGGACCTGTCCATCGGCTCGGTGGTGGCGATGTCCGGCATGGTCACGGCCGGCGCGCTGAAGTGGGGCGAGTCGTCGCTGCCCGTCTGGCCGCTCATCGCTTTGGCGGTGCTGGCCGGCCTGTTCGCCGGCGTCCTGGTGGGCCTCTTCAACGGCGTGCTGATCTCGTACGTGAAGATCCCCGCGCTGATCGTCACGCTCGGCTCGCTGTACGCCGTCCGCGGATTGGTGGAGGTGGTCACGGGCGGCGTGCCGATCTATCCGCTGCCGGAGAATTTCCTCATCCTGGGACAGGGCAATTTCCTGGGCCTGCCGCTGCCCTTCTTCGTCGTCATCGCGCTCGCCGTCCTGGCCCACGTCGTGCTGACTCAGACGACGTACGGCCGCAGCGTCTACGCCGTCGGCGGCAACGAGGAGACCGCCCGCCTGTCCGGCATCAACGTCGAGCGCGTGAAGCTGTCCGTCTACGCCTTCAGCGGCCTGCTGAGCGCGCTGTCCGGCGTCATCCTCACCTCGCGCATCAGCACGCTGCAGCCCGGCCAGGGCACCGGCTGGGAGCTGACGGTCATCGCCGCGGTCATCATCGGCGGGACGAGCATGATGGGCGGCTCGGGCACCATCCTGGGCACGCTCATCGGCACGGCAATCACCGGTGTGCTGGTGAACGCGATGGTGCTGACCAAGGTCAACGCCTACTGGCAGAACGTCGTCGTCGGCCTGGTGATCATCCTCGCCGTCGGCATCGATATGGTTCAGCGCTCGCAGCGGCTCAAGAGCAACCGCAGGTGAACGCGGATAAAACGGGAGTGCCCCGAATTTTGGGCGAGACCGCAGCCCCGACGACTGTCATTCTGAGGAGCGCCGTTCAGCGACGAAGAATCTCGCCCACAATTGAGGTTGACGATTGTCGCGCGCGAGATTCTTCGTCGCTGAACGGCGCTCCTCAGAATGACAGTCGTCGGGGGCTGCGGTCTCGCCCCTTTTATTGGCGTCCATTTGCGATTGCTCTTCAGCCACCTCAAGGACGAAGGAGGTGATGCTCTGCCGTCAACTGCCGCGCCATTGGGAAGGTCGACTGCTGGATACTGTGGATGGTGGAAAGACCCACTCTGAACGGCCACAACGAAAGGGGACAGCATGCAATGGGTAGAACGTTCAAGTCGGTAGCAGCGCTCGTCGCACTGGTCATGATCGCTTCCATGTTATTGGCAACGCCGGGCCTGGTCAACGCCCAGGAGCCGGCCCAGTTCTCACCGGACCTGTCGCGCCCCGGCAAGGCTCGCGCCGATCTCAGCTTCTACTTCGCCTCGCCGCTGGTTGCGAACCCATTCTGGGACGAAGTCGAAGCCGGCTGGAAGGACGCCTGCGCGTTCTACGGCGTGAAGTGCGACTTCACCGGCCCGACCACGGTGGACATCGCCGAGCAGCTGAAGTTCTTCGAGGCCGCCATGGCGCAGCACGTAGACGGCATCGTCACCGATCCGCTCAACCCGGCCCAGTTCGCCTCCATCTTCAAGCAGGCCACCGAGATGGGCATTCCCGTCGTCGCCATGGACAGCGACGCACCCGACAGCGCCCGCGTCGCCTACTACGGCAGCGACAACAAGAGCGCCGGCAAGCTCCTGGGCGAGACCCTGGTGAAGCTGACCGACGGCAAGGGCAAGATCGGCATCCTGACCGGCGTGCTGGACGCGGAGAACCTGCACCAGCGCATCGACGGAATGAAGGAGGCCTTCGCCGGCCATCCCGATATGGAGATCGTCGCGATGGAAGGCGACAACTACCTGATCGACGTCGGCATCCAGAAGGTCACCGGCATGTTCCAGGCGCACCCGGAGATGAACACCATCGTCGGCCTGCACTCGCAGACCCCACAGGCCATCGGCTCCGCCCTCAAGGAGCTGAACCTGGTCGGCAAGGTCACGGCCACAGCCTGGGACGCGGCGCCCGAAGGTATCGATTACGTCAAGCAAGGCGTCCTGAATGCTCTGCTGGTCCAGAAGCCGTACGACATGGGCTGGCGCAGCCTCTACGGCCTGCTGACCATCGCCGAGGGCTATCCGTCGTACGTCGCGGGCGCACACGACACCGGCATGTTCGTCGTGAACAAGGACAACGTCGACACGTACAAGGAAAACAAGGACCCGCTCGCCCGCCCGGACAAGAAGCTGGCGGACCGCAGCATCTACTTCGCTTCCCCGCTGGTCGCCAACCCGTTCTGGGATGACGTCGAAGCCGGCTGGAAGGCTGCCTGCACGTTTTACGGCGTGAAGTGCGACTTCACCGGCCCGACCACGGTCGACATCGCCGAGCAGTTGAAGTTCTTCGAGGCCGCCATGGCACAGAACGTGGACGGCATCGTCACCGATCCGCTCAACCCCGCCCAGTTTGCGACCACCTTCAAGCAGGCCACCGACATGGGCATTCCCGTCGTCGCCATGGACAGCGACGCGCCCGACAGCGCCCGCATCGCCTACTACGGCAGCGACAACACCAGCGCCGGCCGGCTGCTGGCACAGACGCTGGCGAAGCTCACCGACGGCAAGGGCAAGATCGGCCTGCTGACCGGCGTGCTGGACGCGGAGAACCTGCACCAGCGCATCAACGGCATGAAGGAAGTCTTCGCCAACTACCCCGACATGGAGATCGTGGCGATGGAAGGCGACAACTACCTCATCGACGTCGGCATCCAAAAGGTCACGGGCATGTTCCAGGCGCACCCGGAGATGAACACGATCGCCGGACTGCACTCACAGACCCCGCAAGCCATCGGCTCGGCCCTCAAGGAGCTGAACCTGGTCGGCAAGGTCACGGCCACAGCCTGGGACGCGGCGCCCGAGGGCATCGATTACGTCAAGCAGGGCGTGCTGAACGGCCTGCTGGTCCAGAAGCCGTACGACATGGGCTACTGGAGCGCGAAGTCGCTGCTGACGATCTCGTCCGGGTACCAGGTCGACGTCGCCGGGGCGCACGACACCGGCATGATGTTCGTGAGCAAGGACAACGTCGACACGTACGCGACGCAGAAATAGCAGCAGCAACCTGATGGAACACGGGCCGGGGGCGGGAGCGCGCACACCTCCCGCCCCCGTGTCCACCGCTTGCGGGACGGAAAGGGCAACTGCCATGCCTGATGAGCACCACGAACCTCGGCTCCGGATGGAGAACATCACCAAGCGCTTCGCAGGTGTCCTGGCGCTGAACGACGTCACGTTCGAAGCCTACCCCGGCGAAATCGTCGGCCTGGTGGGCGAGAACGGCGCCGGCAAGTCGACCCTGATGCGCATCCTGAGCGGCGCCTGGCCTTCGGGCACCTACGAGGGCCGGATCACCGTCGACGGCCGACTGTGCCGGTTCGACGGCCCCCAGGACGCGGAACGGGCCGGCATCGCCATGATCTACCAGGAGTCGCACCTGCTCCAGGACATCAGCGTCATGGAGAACATCCTGGTCGGCCGGCTCCCGCACGGCCGCCTGGGCTGGGTCGACTGGGCCGAGGCGCGCGCCACGGCCACGCGGCTGCTGCAGCGCCTGAATATGGACCTGTCGCCGACCGAAGACACTCGGCGCCTCAGCGCCAGCCAGCAGCGCATGCTGTCCATCGCCAAGGCGCTCGGCCGCAACGCGCGCATCCTCGTGCTCGACGAGCCGACGGCCGCGCTGACCGACACCGAGGCGCTGGCCCTGTTCGACGTCCTGCGCCGCTTGCGCGAAGAGGGCGTGACGTGCATCTACATCTCGCATCGGCTGGAGGAAGTGCTGGACCTGGCCGACCGGTTCACGGTCCTGCGCGACGGGCAGGTCGTCGACACTCTGCCGGTGACCACCGACGTGCAGTACGCCGACCTGGTCCGCATGATGGTCGGGCGCTCGCTGCACGACATGTACCCCAAGAAGGCGGCGACCATCGGGCCGGTCCGCCTGCGGGTCGAGAACCTGTCGCTCGAGCATCCTTACATCGAGGGGCGGAAGTCGCTGCAGGACATTTCGTTCGAGGTCCACCAGGGCGAGATTCTGGGCATCGGCGGGCTCGTGGGCTCGGGGCGCAGCGAGATCGTGACCTCATTGTTCGGCCTGAACGGCTCGCGCGCGCAGGGGCGGGTCTCCATCGACGAACAGGAGGTCCACATCGGCTCGCCGCTGGAAGCCAAAGCCCATCACATCGGCCTGCTGACCGAGAACCGGCGCCGCAACGGCCTGGTCATGTCGTTCCCGATCAAGGAGAACGTCAGCCTGGCCAACCTGGACCGCATCTCGCGGCGCAGCTTCATTCAGCACGCCACGGAGCGGCGGCTGGCCGAGGAGCAGGTCCGGGCGCTCAACATCGTCGCGCCCTCCATCGATACGGTCGTCGAGCACCTGAGCGGCGGCAACCAGCAGAAGGTCATCCTGTCCAAATGGCTGCTCACGGACCTCCGCATCCTGTTCCTGGACGAGCCCACGCAAGGCATCGACGTCGGCGCGAAGGCCGAGATCTACAAGCTGATGGAGCAGCTGTCTCAGCAGGGCCTGGCGATCGTTTGGATCTCGTCCGAGCTGCCGGAGTTGTTGGCCATGAGCGACCGCATCCTGGTTTTGGCGGACGGACGGATGCAGGGCATTCTGAGCCGCGCGGAAGCGACCCAGGTCGGGGTCATGGAGCTGGCGACGCGGGTCCGCTGAAAAACGACACACAACCGTGAATGTGGTAAAATGGGAGAATCTGTCATGTCGAGTATGACACCGCGGGACCGCATCCTGGCCGCGTTCGCTCACCAGGAGACCGACGTCGTGCCGTTCGACCTGGGCGGCGTGAAGACGACCAGCATGAACGTCGTTGCGTATCAGAATATGGAAAAGGCCCTCGGGTTCGAGCCGTCACCGATCCAGTGGGGCAACTACCTCAGCCAGCGAACGCACATGAGCGAGTCGCTCAGCGCCTTCTTCGGGGGCGACGTGCGTCGTGTACACGTGCCGCACCCGACGCCACTTCCGCCGGACAAGCTGGCCCGCGTGCAGCTCGACGAGTGGGGCATCGAATGGACACAGGAACCGGCGGGGCTCTTCTACGTCACGAAGCCCCCACTGGCACGGGCCGAGAGCATCGCCGACCTGAACGCCTACCCCTGGCCGGTGCCGGCCGACGTTTTCCTGGCGCCGGAGGCCATCGCCGCCGCCGCGCGCCGCCTGCGTGAATCCACCGACTGCGCGATTTGCCTGGACCTCCCCGATACGATCGTTCACGTCTCGCAGAACATGCGGGGCTACGAGCAGTGGCTGGTCGACAGCGTGTCGGACACACCGTTCTTCGAAGCGTTGCTGGACCACATTGCGGACCTCTACTGCGCCATGGTGCAGCCGGTGCTGCGGGCCGCGGGCGACGCCATCGACCTGGTCATCATCTGCGACGACATCGCCGTCCAGAACGGGCCGCTGATTTCGCCCCGGACGTATCGCCGCCTGATCAAGCCTCGCCACGCCCGCGTGTTCGAGGCGATGCGGGCCGCCACCGACGCCAGGATCGTGTTCCACAGCGACGGCTCGATGCGCTGGGGTCTGCCGGACCTCGTCGATATGGGCGTGGACGGCTTCAACCCGGTGCAGTGCTCCGCGGACGACATGGACCCGGTGGGATTGAAGCGGGACTTCGGCCGCGACATCCTGTTCTGGGGCTCGGTGGACACGCAGCACGTGCTCCCGTTCGGCTCGCCCGACGACGTGCGCGCCGAGGTGCGGCGCATGATCGACGCGTTCCACCACGACGGCGGCTTCGTCCTGGGCTCCGTGCACATCATTCAGAAGGAAGTGCCGCCGGCGAACGTATTGGCCATGGCCGAAGCCGCGCACGTGTACGGCGGCCGCTCCGGCGGAAAGCGTTTTCGGCTGGCGCAATGACGAAGGGTAACCACAGATTGTGAGAGACGGACGCATGAAACCTAACCCGAACGCAGACGACGAACCGATCAACCAGGTAAACATTCGCAACGAGGTCTACGAGCGCATCCGGCGCGGCATCATCGGCCAGCAGTACCCGCCGGGCTATCGCTTCAAGCTGAACGAGCTGGAGGCCCGGCTGGGCGTCAGCCGCACGCCGATCAAGGAGGCGCTGCAGCGACTGCAGGCCGAGGCACTGGTGGAAATCCGGCCCCGGCGCGGCACGTTCGTGATCAGCATCGACCGGCAGGAAGTCGAAGACACGTGGGAGATGCGCCGCCTACTGGAGGGCTACGCCGCCGAGGTCGCCGTGGCCCGGGCGACCGACGAGGACGTCGCGGAGCTGTGGGCGCTCATGCGCCAGCTGGAACCGCTCTACTCCGAGCACGACGTCCAGGACGTGGTGGAGCAGATCATCACCCTGGACCACACCTTTCACGCCCGCTTCGTGGCGATCGCCCACAACCGGCGCCTGAGCGACCTGTACGACACGATCGGCCACTTCGTCCAGCTGATCCGGGTGCAATCGGTGTTCCACCTCTCCGATCTCGAGCTGGCCCGGTCGGAGCACCACGCCATCATGGACGGCCTGCAGCAGCGCGACGCCCCCGCCCTGGTCGCGGCCGTGGACCACCACATCACGCGCTCCATCGACCGCCTGTTCCAGCGCTTCGACCGCAATCCGGAGAAGTGATGGTGGCACACGCAAAACTTCCGAAGTTTTAGAAACTTCGGAAGTTTGAGTTCACCTACTCCCCACCATGGAGGCACAGGCGCGCGTCTCGTCGTCGCGCCTGTGCCAGGCCATTGACAGGGCCGGCTCGGCGCACTCAGACTTCCGAAGTTTTGGAAACTTCGGAAGTCTCGTGCCGCCGACTACGCGTCGACGTGCAGGTGCGGGGCCATCTTGCCGGCGGGCGCGCGGAGCGCCGCCACGGCTTCGGCGACCCGCTGACCGTATTCGGGGTCCGCGTTGCGGAAATACCCGACGCAGCGCTCGACGATCTCGTCCAGGCTGACCTGCGACAGGCTGCCGGCGATGTTGTCGATCAGCCGCTGCTGCGCCTCGGCGTCCATCACCCGGTAGAGAGCGCCGGCCTGAACGAAGTCGTCGTCTTCCGCGTGCTGCTCCGGCGCGTGGGAGCCGGCCCAGCCGTGCACCTCGATCGGCGCGTAGAGCGGCTCGTTGGTCTGAACCGGGCCGTTGAAGCTGTTCGGCTCGTAGTTCTTGGCGCGGCCCGCGTTGCCGTCGAACCGCATGAACCCGTCGCGCCCGTAGTTGGCCGCTTCCACCGCGTGCGGCCGGTTGACCGGCAGCTGGGTGTGGTTGGCGCCCAGCCGATAGCGGTGGGCGTCGCCGTAGGCAAAGAGGCGCCCCTGCAGCATCTTGTCCGGCGAAGGCCCGATGCCGGGCACGAAGTGGGCCGGATTGAAAGCCGCCTGCTCGACTTCGGCGAAGTAGTTGTCGGGGTTGCGATTCAGCACCAACTTCCCGATCGGGATGAGCGGGTAGTCCTCGTACGGCCACACCTTGGTCAGATCGAAGGGGTTGAAGCGGTACGTCGGAGCTTCCGCCGCCGGCATGATCTGCATCTTCAGCGTCCAGGACGGGTACTCGCCACGGTCGATGGCGCGCAGCAGGTCGAGCTGGTGGTGGTCCGGCTGCTCGCCCGCGAGGCGCGTCGCCTCTTGGGCCGTCAGGCAGCGGATGCCCTGGTCGGTCTTGAAGTGATACCTGACCCAGAAGACCTCACCCGCCGCGTCCACCCACTGGTAGGCGTGGGAGCTGAAGCCATCCATGTGCCGATAGCTCGCCGGGACGCCCCGGTCGCCGAACAGCCAGGTGAACTGGTGGGTCGCCTCCGGCGAGAGGGACAGGAAGTCCCAAACGTTGTCCGGCTCCTGCACGTTCGTGTACGGATCGCGCTTCTGGGAGTGAATGAAGTCGGCGAACTTCAGCGGGTCCCGGATGAAGAAGATCGGCGTGTCGTTGCCCACCATGTCGTAGTTGCCGTCCTCGGTGTAGAACTTCAGCGCGAACCCGCGCGGATCCCGCGCCGTGTCGGCCGAGCCCTTCTCACCGGCGACCGTCGAGAAGCGCGCGAAGACTTCGGTCCGCTTGCCCACCGCGCCCAGGAACCGGGCCCTGGTCCAGTGCGTCACATCGGTCGTCACCTCGAAGGTGCCGTAGGCGCCGGACCCCTTCGCGTGCACCACGCGCTCCGGAATGCGCTCCCGCTCGAAGTGGGCCAGCTTCTCGATCAGCAGGTGGTCCTGCATCAATACCGGGCCGCTCGGGCCGGCAGTCTGTGAATTCTGGTTGTCCGCCACGGGCGCACCGGATTCAGTCGTCAAAGTCTTGCGATCACTCATCGTGAGTTGCTCCTTTCTCTGCATCGAACTGGAAACACCTCGGCCACGCCTCCGAATCGGCGTGACGCTTCCTCGCCTGGCGTCTGACTACACACGTCACCTCCTCACCTGGCCTGCTCGACTCCGCCGGGCGGATCTGGCGTCGATTGGCCACACTCGAGCTGTGAAGATAATCAGTTCTTATAAAGACTCATTCTCCCAATTAGATTAAAAAAAGAGGCCCCGTCGGCCTATCGTTGGCGCTGGCAATCGGGGCAGATCCCGTACAGGTCCAATCGATGGCCCACGATCTGAAAGCCGGACATCTCGGCCACTTCCTGTTCCATTGTCTCGAGGAACTTCACCTCCGGGTCCATGATCTTGTGGCAGCGAACGCAGATGAGGTGGGGATGCGGATATGGCCTGTTGCCGTCGTAGCGGTTGTCGTCGTCGCTGAAACCGAGCTCAAGGATCTCACCCATTTCTTTCAACAATGCAAGCGTCTTATACACGGTCGCGGGACTGGTCGTGGGAAATTGTTTCTTGAGCTGAGCGTACAGGTGCGCCGCACTGGGGTGATCCCGGCTTTCGGCGAGCAGATGAAGCAGTGCGATCCGCTGTGGGGTCAAGCGGTGTCCCTGCTCCTGAAGTCTGGATACCAGCTGCTCAAATCGTTCTTCTGGGTCGGCCATAACTCTCACAGAATCGGTGTCTACAGATAATCACTCTCGACAGGATAGCAGGCGTTGGCGGCTTTGTCAAATCGACGCGGAAGCAGGGTGAAAGCCCTACAGCGCGACCTGCAGGAACTCGGCCATCCGCGCACGCTCCGCCTCCAGCGCCGTCTCGAACGCCCCGCTCGCCGGACGGCCGTCGACGAAGCCCAGGTCGACGTCCAGCCGGCCGTCCCTCACCGCGACGTTCGCCCAGCCGACGATGCGCTCGCGCCACAGCATGGGCAGCGCATAGTAGCCCCATCGTCGCGCCGCGGCCGGCGTGTAGGCCTGGAATCGATACGGCCAGCCCCACAGATGCTCGAAGCGCCGGCGGTCCCAGACGATGGGATCGAACGGCGCGAGCCAGCGCACCTCGTCGCGGACCTCCGGGGGGTGCCGGTCCGCCGCCGGCCACAGGTACGTCATCCCCTCGACTTCGGCCGTCTCCAGGTCGCCGGCCTGCACCAGGCGGCGAATCGCCTTGCCGTCGTGGGGAACGCTGGGCGCGGCATAGCGCAACCGCGCCACCACGTCGCGCAGCATCGGCGCGGTGATCGGCGCGTACTGGGACGCCAGCAGCAGCACCAACCGGCGCATGCGCTCGTCGGGGTCCAGCGTCGACACGGGGGGCGTGGCGGCAACGTACCGGCGCAGGTTGCCGTCGCGGTCCGCCACCCGCAAGTGGCCGCGATAGTGCAGCAGCTCCAGCACGCGCGTGGTGGCCTTCGCCTGCCCGCCCCACCTGCCCGGCACGCGCATCTTGCTCCATTCCTTTTCGAGCCGGCGGTGGTCGGTCTCGCCCTGCCGGCGGACCAGGTCCAGGACCTGATCGGCCAGCCCGGGGAAATCGCGCTCCACGCTCCATTCGCCGTCGCGGGGATGCAGGAGGTGCAGCAGGCTGCGAGGCAGGAAGCCGTAGACGTGCAGCATGTCCTCCTCGAGGTCGAGGTTGGCATAGTCCCGTCCCAGGTTGCCCGCGCGGTAGCCCACCACGCGATGCCGCAGAATCAGGTCCTGCGCGCGGGCCGGCGCGCGAATGGGATCGGCCTGCAGGAACCCGAGGGCGGCGATGGCCTCCGCCGCCGACGCGGCGCTGAACAACGAGCGGGTCGCGGCCTGCACGCGCAGGTCTCGAAGGGTGAGGGCCAATGTGGCTCCTTTCCTGGCGCAGCAATACGTCTGTGGCGCTCACAGACTGGCCCTGATTATACTACCGGCATGGGGCCATCGCAGATTCCAGGACCGGGCGCCACCCGTCACCTCTGGCGCGGGAGACCACACAGGATCGCCCCTACGAACGGTTCGTAGGGGCGATCCTGTGTGGTCTCCCGCGCCAGAGGTGACGGTGGAACCAACCCAATGCCCCGCCTCCACCACGACCGGCGCGGTGCCCGCGGCGCGTGTGAGTGCCGCCGGATTGGGCGTCAGTTATTTTTCTGCACGATCGGCAAGAACACGCTTGCGGGATCAGTGCTGAAGCGTAGTGGTATCGCTCCCTGATTCAGGCGTGGATCTATTACGCCCGTCCCGGGATTGAACACCACGTAGCCTTCCACGCGGACGCCTTTGGGCAGGGAGAGACTGGCAAAGTAGGTGAAATCGGTGAAGTTGGTGGTGATCGGAGCCGGCGTCGCCCAACTGGGCGGGGGGGCCGCCGCGACCGAATCGCTCACCAGGCGCAAGAAACTAGAGGCCCCGATGTTAATATTCTGCGCATAGACCATGGCGCCGTCGTAATTGAATCCGCGCAAAGCGACGATGTGGGCAGCCGCATCGGTGTTGTAAAGGTATAACACGGTCCCCGTGGCATCATTGTCACTTGGAACGAAATATACCAGGGCCTCACCGGGAATAGGAGTAGGCAGGACAAAATTCGGGCCAATCCCCCCTTTAGGGAGTTTTTCGGGGGGCACCTCGTCGCCCCTTGAGATGGAAGGGGGAGCCGGCGTACCACTGCTATCGAGACGGGCGCCGGTCGAGACGGCAAATGGATGATTGGCAGTCGAATATTCTGCGAGCGAACGTTGGCTCGGGGCCATAAGCGCAAACGCCAACAAGAGAAGCGTCCCGGTAATCACGGCGGTCAAGAACAATCCCATTCTGGTCATGTCTTCCTCCTTGCCACGTGCTTTGTGTGTACAGAAGGCGGAACCCAACTGCCGCTGATCGGTTTCTGTCACTACGAGCGCGACGGCGAACCCGGTTGCGACCACGCGGCCGCTCTTGCTAGCCGCAAGTAGTGCGTTACTGCACGAAATTTAGTTTGACGCCTGCCACCCGACGCGGCATACTTCACGCCCGTCACGTCGGCTTGCCAGATCGCCTTCAGAAGATGGGTGCGTGGCCGAGAGGATCGGCCAGCATGGGCCTAACTACACGCGGTCCTGATCGAGGACATACAGCTGTTTGAGGTTTTTTTCGTTCGCTTCTGCTCTCGTGGTTCCTAATTTCGCAGATTAGGACTTCCTGAACATTAAGGCCAATATAGCACAAATTCGGACGGCTGTCAATGCTTATTTACAGACAAGCTACCTGCAATTGGTAGAGACCAACGGGGATCAGCCGCGCCGCGATCAGAGCCGACGGCTCCACACTCCAGGGCGATTGCATTAAAATTGTTGCGCTCGTCCCGGCGATTGGAAATCGTGCGCAGCACTATCGGTTTGCGGCTATGGGCGGCAAAGCCTGCCTTCGCAGGCTAAAAACGAGGGCAAAGCGACTTGAAAACGCGATCCCTGGTAACGAAGTGGCCACGCCTACCAATTTGGTCGTGGTCGTTAGCCTGCGAAGGCAGGCTTTGCCACCCATAGCCGCAAACCGATAGTGCTGCGCACGATTTCCAATCGCCGGACGAGCGCAACAATTTTAATGCAATCGCCCTGCTCCACACTCGACCCCCGCTTCAAACTGTGGTATAACGGCAGCGCGTGGCATTCGACTATGCCGAGCTTACGAAGGAGGCATTCAGCTGTGACGTTGACGACGCACCTCATCCGAAGTGTTCGGTTCTTGCGCGGCACGGTGTTGCCCGTGGCGCTGCTCCTGTCCTCGATCCTGGCGATCCAGCCCCACGTCCAGGCCGACGAGCCGGCGCCGTTCGAATCGGAGTTCCAGATCGGCACGTCGGCGGGCGGCCGGCCGATCACCGGCGCCCGCTTCGGGTCGGGCGGCGCAAGGGTGGCGCTGGTGGGGGGCATCCACGGCGGCAAGGAGGGCAACACGACCGCTCTCGTCGAGGCCACGACGGCGTATTTTCGGGACAACCCCGACCAGATCCCCGCAGGCGTGCGGCTCGACCTGATTCCGTGCGCCAATCCCGACGGCTGCGCCAGCGGCCATCGCACCAACGATCACGGCGTGGATCTGAACCGCAACTGGGGCCACGACTGGAGCCCGGCGGCCTACTGGGCCGAGGAGCCGGTCGACGCGGGGCCGCACGCCTTCTCCGAACCGGAGACGCAGAGCCTGCGCGATTACCTGGTGGGCGAGGATTTCGGCGCCGTGGTCTTCTACCACAGCTCGGCTGCCCGGATCTTCGTGGGCACGTGCAGCGAGGCGCCGCGCCGCACGATCGACATGGTCGAGCGCCTGTCGCACGCGACGGGCTACCTGTACTGGACGGACGGCTTCGGCGGATACGCGGTGACCGGCGCGGCCACGGATTACCTGGCCTGCCAGGGCATCCCCGCGTTCGACATCGAACTGACGGACCACAGCGACATCGAGTGGGACCGGAATCTGCGCGGCATCCTGGCCCTGCTGCAGATGGTCGGTCCCGCCTGAAGGAAGCCACCAGCGTGGAGGCCGTAGGATTCTAACCACAAAGGACACAAAGGGACACGAAGAAAGACAAGAAAGAAGAAGAATAAGGGAAACAACGAAGAAAAGACCAAAACCATTACAGAAGCCCGACAAAGCAGAGTCCGTCTGTTCTGTTCTTTGTGTCCCTTTGTGTCCTTTGTGGTGAGAATTATGCCGTCGCGCTTCAGTGACGAGGAGGGCAATACGAACATGACGAAGGCGATCCGATACGTGGCGTTCCTGCGCGGGATCAACGTCGGCGGCAACAAGCCTGTCAAGATGGAGGAGCTGCGGCGGGCGTTCGAGTCGTCGGGGTTCGAGGACGTCAAGACCGTTCTCGCCAGCGGCAACGTGGTGTTTGCGACCGGGGAGGCGGACTCGGCGGCCCTGGCGCGGCGGATTCAGGACGAACTCGCCGCCAAGGTTGGGCTCCGGTCGGGGGTGATCCTGCGCAGCGGCGAAGAGATTCGGCGGTTGGTGGACACGGATCCCTTCCGGGACGTGAAGGTCACGCCCAACACCCGGCTCCACGTGACGTTCGTGCCGGCAGACGTCGCCAGCGAGCTGACGCTGCCTTACGAGTCGCCGGACGGGGTCTTTCGGATTCTGTCCGCGGTCGGGCGTGACCTCTGCAGCATCGTCGAGCTCTCACCCAACCACGGGACGCTCGACCTGATGGGGTTCCTCGAGAAGCAGCTCGGCAAGACCGTCACCACCCGCACCTGGAACACGATCACGAAGATCGCGAAGCTGCTGTAGAGTCATCCTGTCTATCCTGTGTATCCCGTTAGAACTCGCATTGAACAGGCCCAACCATCACCGGATATCGCTGGGTGCCTCCGCACCCGGTTTCGTGGCTCGCAGCGAAAACATCAACGGGATTTGAATGAACCGTTCCGGCAGGCGCCACCAGCCCTCGGCATCCTGCTCCATGAAGGGGAACATGCGCCACGCGAGGAATGGATATTCGCGAAACGAGTCGAGGCGCAGCCCGGCGGCGATGAGCGCGTTGAGAATGTCCGCCACGCTATGGTGCCACTCGTACCCCACTGCACGGTAGCCGGACTCGGGCGCCGCGTAAGAGCCGGAGTGCTCGAATCGAGCCGGCGGCCCGTGGCGAAAATAGGGATAGGCGACCTTCAGGTCCGTGACGTCGACGTCTTCGAACACCGCGGAAAACGGATGTCCTTCAACCAGGTAGAAAACTCCGCCGGGCTTGAGGAAGTGGGCGATGACCACGGCCCACCGCGTGAGATCGGGCAGCCAGGGCAGCACGCCGTGCGAGGCGAACACGATGTCG
Organism: uncultured Chloroflexia bacterium; assembly: GCA_963843645.1. Lineage (GTDB taxonomy): Bacteria > Chloroflexota > Anaerolineae > DAOTYC01 > DAOTYC01 > CAWJLE01. The sequence continues at coordinate 98,280 of CAWJLE010000001.1, forward strand.
TACGTACCGGACAGCACGTTCGGGAGATCGTGGATGTCCGAGCAGACGAAATCCGCGGGCAGGCCGGTTTCATCCCGCAGCTTGCGGGCCAGCGCGATGGCCCGCTCGGAGAAGTCCGCGCCGGTGGCCTTCGCGCCCAGTCTGGCCCACGAGAGCGTGCTCAACCCAAAGTGGCACTGCAGATGCAGCAGCGATTTGCCGGCCACGTCCCCCAACTCGCGCTCGACCGAATCCAGCCGCAATTGCCCCGCCAGGAACCCGGCCACGTCGTAGAATCGCGACGTCTCGTGCAGGCCCGTCCAATCGTCCCACAGCCTCCGGTTCGCCTCCAGGTACTCATCCATAATCGATCACCTCACAAACGGCCGCCTGATCCGCGTGACCACCGCTCGGGGAATTGCAGCACCGTCAATCTTAACCGATCGTCCCTCAAATCCCAAGCTGACCCGAGGGTGATGGCATCAGCCGGCTGATCCATGCGCTACATCATGGTGATACGGCTGGGGATATTCTAAAGTGTTTAGAATGGAAATAGGTGATTGAGGAGGGTATCGACCATGAAAGCGCGCTTTGTGATCGGTTCGTTATTGCTGACTATGGTGTTGTTGGCCGGTTTCGTGCCGTCTGCAGGCGCGGCCAGCCGGCCCCTTCGGTTCAATGTGTTGCCTGGTGAGTTCTCGATACTGACGGACAAGGGTTTCCTCGTCACCGCAGTTGGAGGAGGAGGCCGAACCCAAGACGCCATCCACACAGATGCAGCGCAGATCCAGGCCTGGGAGAAATTCAAGCTGGTCGACCTCGGCGGCAATCAGTACGCCATCGAGACCCCCGACGGGCACTACCTCACCGCGGTAGACGGAGGGGGCCGAACCACTGAGGTCGTCCACACGGATGCGACGAAGATCGGCAGCTGGGAGACGTTCCGCCTGTACGACCAGGGTGACGGCAGTTACGCCCTGCAGACCGCCGGCGCGAAATACCTCACCGCCGTGGGAGGGGGAGGCAAAACTCAAGACGTCGTCCACACCGATGCAGTGCAGGTCGGATCCTGGGAGAAATTCAAGTTCATGAAGATCGGCGACCTGGGGTCAGGGCTGCAGTATTCCATACGCTGGTCAGGGGGAGCGCGATTCTTCACTGCAGTGGGCGGCGGAGGCCGAACCGAAGACGTCATCCAGATAGAATCATTGACAGCCGGCCCTTGGGAACGGTTCATATTCCTGCGACAGGGTGACGGTTCGTACGCCATCCGGACCGCCAGCAAGAATTACGTCACCGCAGTGGACGGCGGAGGCCTTCTGCCGGGCGCGACCATAAGAGATGTCCTTCACACCGATGCGACGAAGATCGGATCGTGGGAAAAATTCAAGCTGCTCGATCGGGGAAACGGCGACTACGCCATCCAGACCACCAGCGGGAAGTACCTCGTCGTATTGCCGACGGACGGCAACCCGGTCTCCACAGCAGCGGACAGGGCTCTTGGGCCGCAGTACTCTTTGATCGCGGTTCTGCACTCCGGGAACGTACCTATCGCGCCAATCCACTCCTCGTCTTGACGTCCACGTCGCGCCGCCCTGACCATACCGTCTGCTCGGAGGCAGGCGGTATGGTTGGTTGACCACCTATTGCCGGACGCTATTTTGGAGAGAATTGTCGAACTTTCACCGCAATCTGGCGATCCGTCATCTTGTCAACTGTTTCAACACCTGCAATGCGGCCACCGAGATCGCTTCTTTCAAGACGTTTTTTCAATTCGTCCTTTGCCTCACCGGGACCAAATATCAGAATGGATTCTGCATCACGAATCGACGCAACGACCGCATCGTAGTATCTGTCGAGATGTCCCGTGAACGTTCTCTGGCGGCTATCATCTGCCGGTACTTGCTGTGCTTCATAGGGCCCCTTAAGGGGTGAATCGCCAGAACGGCGGAGCTGTCTTTCAACATTCGATATGATCAGTCCTATCTCTTCCTCTTTGTCCGTAACAGCCACGATAATCGCCTTCCTATGGTCAATCCACAAACCCACTTTTGTTCTCATCGATTTCTCCTTTGTCTATTGGCTCCACCTGACGGTCGCGTTCAGCCGCTCCGCCGAAGCGACGAGGCTGCGAGCCGGCTGCAATGCGGTGTGGGACGGGTGTTATGCTACGCGTGAGCGATGACTCAAGGAATCAGCCCGGTGGGCACGCCATTAGGGAACTGCTTGTCGATGGCCGCCTGGATCAGCTCCAGGCGCCGCTGGGAATTAGGATGTGTGGCGAAGAAGTCAGGAGGGGCATTCCCCTGGCTGGCTTGTTCCAGCGCCTGCATCACCTTGATCATGGCCCGCGGGTCGTACCCGGCCTGATACATGAAACGCAGGCCCAGTTGGTCGGCCTCGAGCTCGTCGTTGCGGCTGAACTTTAGATTGACGAGTTCGCCAATCAGGGCGGCGACCGCGGCCGTATTGGTACTCGCCGGATTGTTGGGATCGTAAGAGGCGATCACTGCCGCACCGGTCAGGCCCTGGGTCAGTTGCGCCTTTGCGATTTGCTGGGCGGAATGGCGGGCCACTACGTGCCCGATCTCGTGCGCCAGGACAGCCGCCACTTCGGCTTCCGACTTGAGCAGCTTCAGGAGCCCGTCTGTGATGAAAACTGGGCCACCCGGCAATGCGAACGCGTTCACCGTTTGCGGATCAGCCAGCGGATTGAACGTGAACTTGTATTCCGACTTGCCGGCATCGCTCCGATCTACGATACTGCGCCCGATGCGGTCAACCGCCGCTTGCACTTGCGAGTCACGGTCCAGGCCGCCATATCCGGCGACCATTTGGGGGGCAGCCTGGAACCCCAGGGCAATCTCCTGGCTCACGGTCATACTGATGTGCTGTTTCTCATTGGTGATGGGGTTGTACACAGTGCTGCCGAAGTAGGTAATCAAGGAAATGGCGGCAATCGCCAGGGCAGCGATTATCCGCACGTTGCAGCCCCGTCCGCAATGAGCGCCGATCGCTGGAAACCATGCTTACCCCTCCTTCGCGATGGGGTCCGCTCACCGGCGGGACCGTGGCCACATCGCTGTGAGGAGAGCGAGCATCCCCTCACTCTCCCCATGGGCCCCGCGATGACCATTCCTCTATGCCATTGTACTCCGGCGCCGACCCTGAAGCAACAACGCGTCCAAGGCAATCGTATTAAAAATTGTTGCGCCCGTAACCGTCAGGATCAGGCCACCTGGCTCCTTATGAACAGGTAGGCGAGATAGCCGCTGATGATAGATATTCCATAGGCCAGGGCGGTGGCGGGGATGAGGTCGAAGCTGAAGATGAGGCAGCGGAGGGCGAGTCCAAAGATGACGGCGTTGAAGAGGCCGCTGACGAGCAGGGGCGTGACGAGCGAGCGAGAGAAGTCGACGCTCACCGACCGAGACGTGATGATGAGGGTAGAGGTGAAGTTCGCCGGGAAGGCGGAAAAGACGCCGCCCCACACCGGTCCCCCCACGCGGCTCATCCCGATGGCGAACGCGATCACCAGACCGCCGAACGCGGCCCGCCCGGCGATCTGCAGTGGGGTGTAGCGAATGGGCACACGGCGCTGCGAGCGCAGATGGAGAACGTGCTGCGCGAGGTAGAAGCCCAGCGCCAGGGTGAGAATCCAAACCGCGAGCCCGAGAGCCAGGTTGGCGACGCGCGCCCGGATCAACAGCGCGGTCAAGGAGATCCAGGCGGTCAGCGCGCCGCCGATGCCGAGCGTGAGACCTCGACGGGAGAGAACGGCATAGACGATGAGGTAGACGACGTCCACGGCGAACGCCAGCGGCATGAAGGTGTCGGATCGAACGCCTGCTCCGGGCCTTGCGCCCAGGCGACGAAGAAGAGCGTTACGACGACCGTGGAGGGCAAGCCGCCCATTGCCCCGCCGACCTTCGTGCCGAATCTCTCGGCCGCGACGGTAGTCAGGGTGATCCACGTGCCGCCGACGACGAAACCAAGGATGAGTTTGAGGTAGAAGGGATCCATGCGGGATTCCGGCCGTGCGTCAGGGATGGGTAGCGCCGTTGTCATAGCACATAATCGGATTCTCGTCAACCCGCAAGAAGGGCGGGGGCAGGGCCAACGCATTAAGATTGTTGCGCTCGTCCCGGCGATTGAAATCGCCGGGACGAGCGCAACAATCTTGACGCAATCGCCCTAAAGGGCGGGGCCTGGCCATTCTTCGTGTGCCGAACGGACGGTGTTGCAATCGCCCCGGATCCCATAACTTGAGGAGGAATAACCGTGAAAGTACTGATTCTGACCTGCAGCCCGAACAAGGATGGCCTGACCGCGGCGTGCGGCAACGCTGCCCGCGAGGGAGTCGAATCCGCCGGCGGGGAGGCCGTGACGGTCCGCCTCAACGATCTCAACATCGACAAGTGCCACGCGTGCAACGACGGGTGGGGGACCTGCAAGCCAGAGCACCGTTGCCAGGTGAAGGACGATTTCCAGGCCCTGCACCAACTGGTCGGTGAAATCGACGCTTACGTCGTGGTCACCCCCGTGTATTTCGACGAGATGAGCGAGTCGCTGAAGAGCTTCCTGGACCGCCTGCGCCGATCCGAAGCCACCACCAAGGAAGGGAAAACCCGGATCGACGGCAAGCCCTTCATCTGCATCGCCGCCGCGGGTGGGCCGGGGTTTGGTACCTTGAGCTGCCTCACGGAGATGGAGCAGGCGTTCCTGCGGATGAGCCACATCCGCCCGGAGAAGTTTGAGTACATCGGCATCACGCGCTGGACACGACCCTACATGTTGGAGGCCATCCGGGCCGCCGCCGGGCACATGGTGTCCGGACAGGCATAAGCCTCACGAGGGTGGAGTCGGCCCGGGACCGGCAGCCTGACACCTCGCTCGAGGAGCCGGAGCGTGAGGTCAGGCATCACGTCCAGGGCACGCATTATTGGCGGGACGGGGTCGGACCCCGTCCCGCCAATAATCCCGGTCGCACCTATGGTCTTGTCAACGGGCTGACTGCAATGGAAATCCAGGTCGGGCGGCGCACTGCGGAGCACCCCACCCAGAAGTTATCCTTGACATCCGTTTCGCATTGTGATATACTGGACAACGTTCCAGTTCCCCATTCCGAGACGAATGCCGCGGGCACTGGGGCTTCCAAAGCCTCCTTAAGTGGTCCCCGCGCTACACACGACATCCGCAAGGCAGCGATGAGTCTTACCTGGGCAATCACGGGCGCACTGTGTGCAGCATACAGGGAGAGCAGGGTTTTCCTGCTTTCTGCCGTTGGATTGCCTTCTTCTGTCTGTGTTCTCGATGCCTCACCGGCGACAGTTCTGAGTATCGCTCCCGATCCTGGTCTGGGCTCCGGATTGACCCGGACCTCGAGTCCAATCTAGGCGTTGCAGGAGTACGAGGAGGTTCTTTTGCCTACCGAGCGGAGCGCCTTGCTCCTCGACATGCAGGGCATCTCGAAGACTTTCCCAGGGGTCAAAGCTCTCGACAAGGTGGATTTCAAGGCTCGCCGCGGTGAGGTCGTGGCCCTGGTGGGCGAAAACGGCGCTGGAAAATCCACTCTGATGAAGATCCTGGGTGGCGTGTACCGATACGACGAAGGCAAAGTCGCACTGCGCGGTGAGGAGATCGTTTTTCATTCTCCCCAGCACGCCCAGATATCCGGCGTCAGCACCATTTACCAGGAACTGAATCTCACGCCCAACCAGACCGTGGCCGAAAACATCTTCTTGGGCCGACAGCCGGTTGCCCCGGGTCTGTGGGGGCGACTGGGTATCGTGGATCGGCACAAAGAGCGCGAGGGAGCGCTGGCCAATCTCAGGCACCTCGGGGTGCCCATCGAGCCCCGGACTATCGTCAGCACGCTCTCCGTCGCCAAGCAACAACTCGTCGAAATCGCCAAAGCCATCTCTTTCAAGTCCGACATCATCATTATGGATGAGCCAACCGCCGCACTACCCGAAGAAGAGGTGCAGCGACTGTTTGCCCTGATTCAGAGCCTGAAGGAACGGGGCATGGCCATCATCTTCGTCTCGCACCGGCTGGATGAAGTCATGACCATCGCCGACCGCATCGTCGTCCTTCGCGACGGCCACATGGTCGGCGACCTGCCCACCCAGGAAGCCACCGTCCAGGACGTGATCCGGCTGATGGTCGGTCGCACCATTACCGAGTTCTTCCCCAAGGAGTACGTGGAGCCGGGAGAGGTCGTGCTGGAAGTGAAGGGGCTCACGCGTCAGGGCGTGCTGCACGACGTGAACCTGCACGTTCGCAAAGGTGAAGTCGTCGGGCTGGGCGGTTTGATCGGCGCCGGTCGCACCGAAACCGCTCGTGCCATCTTTGGGGTGGATCGGCGCGATGCCGGGACGATTTGGGTGGACGGCAAACCGGCCAATATCAACTCCGCGCGGGATGCCATCCGCTATGGCATCGGCTACGTGCCGGAGGATCGTAAGGAACAGGGCGTTATCCTCATTATGGCCGTTCGCGAAAATATCGTCCTTTCGAGGCTGCCGAAAATGAACACCGCCGGTTGGATCAGGTATCGTGAGGTCGACCGTCTGGCCAATTTCATGGTCGAGCAACTCAACATCAAGACCCCGAATCTCAATCAGCAGGTGATGTTCCTCAGCGGCGGCAACCAGCAGAAGATCGTCGTCTCGAAGTGGCTGGCGCTGAATCCCAAGGTGCTCATTCTGGACGAGCCGACCCGCGGCGTGGACGTGGGTGCGAAGGCTGAGATCCACAGTCTGATCAACCAACTGGCAAAGCAAGGTATCGCCGTTCTCCTGATTTCCTCGGAATTGCCGGAGCTCTTGGGCATGAGCGATCGGATCGTGGTGATGTGCCGGGGCTCGGTCGCCGGAGAACTCGAGCGCAAGGATTTCAGCCAGGAGGCAGTCGTCGCCCTCGCCAGTGGAGCTTCTGAGACGGACCATGACCATCACGATGACCTGGAGAAGAGGTAAGCATGTCTGAGACTACGACGGGATCGAGCGCAGCAATGAGCACGAGCGAGCGGATCCATCGCACCCTAGCCGTCGTCCTGCGCGCCAAAGAAACAGGAACGCTGGCCGCGTTGTTACTGATGTGCCTGGCTCTCAGCCTGACGACCGCGCGTTCTTGACCGAGGACAATTTGTTCGACGTCATCCGCGGGTTCTCCTTCGTGGCGATTGCCGGACTGGGACAGATTATTGTCATGTTGACCGGTGGCATCGATCTGTCTGTCGGATCAACCATGGGGTTCGCCGGCTGGATTGCCGCCCTGGTGCTGGCCGGCACGAGCCGGGGCAGCACCGACGTGAGCGCTGAGACGTTCGCGCATGGCTTCGCCGGCCCACTAAACGTCCCGGTGTCAGTTGTGATCGCGTTGGCGGCAGGTGGAGCCATCGGCGCAATCAACGGCTTTCTGGTTACCAAAGCTGCGACTCGCGCCTTTCATCGCGACGCTGGGCACCCTGGGCATCTTTCGCGGCATTCTGGTCGGCTTCACCGAAGGCTGGACCCAGCGCATCTACCATCCGCAGTTTCTGTTTCTCGGCCAGGGCTACATCGCCCGCGTTCCAGTGCCCATCATCTTCATGGTGGTTCTGTGTATCGTCGTATTTCTTTTCCTGACTCGCACCATCTGGGGCACGAATATCTTTGCCGTCGGCGGCAGCGAGGCGGCCAGCGAGATGTCGGGCGTGCCGGTGAACTATACCAAGTTTCTGGCGTACGTCTTGTGCGGCATGCTGGCCGGCATGGGCGGAATCCTGATGAGCGCGAAGTTGGGAGTCGCGATGCCCACGGCCGGCCAGGGGTACGAGCTGGATGTGATTGCGGCCGTCGTGATCGGCGGCACCAGCCTGAAGGGCGGTGAAGGCAGCATCTGGGGCGTCCTAATTGGAGCGGCCATCATGGGCATCCTGCGCAATGGGTTGGTGTTGTGGAACGTGCCCGCCTATTGGCGCGAATCGTTCATTGGACTCGTCATCATCGCCGCCGCTGCTTTGGACCAGTTCCGTTCGATGCGCCGGGCCAATTTAAGAGACTCGTTCTAGGCCCGAAGCGACCTGAGAAAGGAGGTGAGTTGTCGCGAGACTGGCGAGCAGCGTTAGTTCATGCGTCGTCGCGCGTCGTTCTGAGCAGCGCGACCGCCAGCCTACCCGGTGGAAATGAGTTGGATACTGCGCTTGCGCAGGCAAGGGTAGCGTCGTGTCAACGGTGAAAGCATCCACTCAATAGTCTGTTCACGAAGGAGCGTCCAGATGAAAGACAAATTGAATCGTCGTCAGTTCCTGACTGCCGCTGGCATGGCAGCCGCCGGGGCGGCAATGTACTCACCCAACGTGTTCGCGATGGATCTTCCGTCTGTCGATATTCCCCTGGTGAGACGCGCTGACGCCAAGAGTGTTCAAGGTCTCCTACATCCCAAAGGCCCTGAACAATCCGGTGTTCGATCTGTCCAAACGGGGCGCCGAAGACGGTGGCAAAGAGCTTGGCTTCGAAGTATCGTGGGACGGTCCGGTGAAGTCAGATGCGGCGGAACAGGTGCGGGTGATGGAGGACGTGATCGCCCGCCAGGTTGACGGTATCGCCGTGTCGTGCAATGACCCTGCCACACTCCAACCCGCCATCGACAAGGCGATTGAAAAGGGTATTAAGGTCATTACCTGGGACGCGGATGCTCCGGACAGCAAGCGCATTTTCAATTACAGCGTCAACCAGTACGACAACGGCCTCAAGGGTGGTGAGATGCTGGCCAAGCTATTGGACGGCAAGGGCAATGTTTCCTACCTTACGGGCGTCCCAGGCGCGTTCAACCTGGAGGAGCGCATCCGCGGTTTCAAGGATGCGTTGGCCAAGTACCCGGACATGAAGATCGTTGCCACCGACTCCTGTGACGATGACATCAACAAGGCGGTGGACCAGGTTGAGGCCCGCTTGCGCGCCATGCCTGACCTCAACGGCATGTTCTTCATCGGCATGTGGCCGTTGTTCGCGGACCCGAACTCCCTGCCCGGCATGATCAAAGCCGCCACCAGCGGTAAGACCAAGTTCGTCTCGGTCGACAATCTCCGCGATGCGCTGGTCTACCTGCAGAAGGGTTACGTCCAAGGCCTGATCGGGTATTCCTGGTACGGCTACGGCTACAATTCCGCCAAGGCGCTTTACGCCCTGATGAGCGGGTATTACATCGCCCCCAACTACGACCTCGACGCGAGCAACGTTGACGCCGAAATGAAGAAATGGGAAGAGACGAAGGGCGCGTACTGACCCCAGCGCGTTTCGTCGCCCACAAATACAAGCCCCCCAATCTCAATTGAGGTCGGGGGGCTGTTCTTATCGCGTCGCCTTCCAATCTGGCTGGAAGTAACACGCCTCGACGCCCCTCTGGGCGGATCACCCGTGCCGGACGATGATGTAATCCTCGCCTTTGTACTTCACTTCGTCGATGATGCGGGCCAGCTCTTTGCGCGCTTGAGTGCCCCCTGGCTTTCGTTCCATGCCTAACTCCCGATCTGCCAGACGTGTGACAATTCTGTACAGATTGTATCAACCATACAGCACGTACAACACATTGTGAAGCGAGCAGACGCTTCGGGCGTATCCCAAGAACCGCGTTTCAATGAGGCTGGCCTGGTCGCGCGACCAGGCCAGCCTCATTGAAACGCGATTGCCCTGCAACAAAGAACTGGCTTCAGCCACGGGCGAGAGTCTTAGTGGCTGGCTCGCTTTCGCCGGGGGGGCTTATTCGCCGGCCAGGAGGCGTAGGACCGCCTGTCCCTCCTCCAGGAAGGATGGGATCGCCTGGGGGGAAACGCGCTTCGCGGCCCGGTAGTAGAGCAGCTTCCGGCCATCCCCCTCGACGCACAGCCCGCGCCGTTGGGCGAAGAAGGCTAGCTTCTCGCTGTCGAAGAGGGCACGGATCTGCGCCTCGTCGGGCCCTTGCAAGACGTAGGCCGACGAAAAGCCGGGATGCTCCTCAAAGTCGATGTCCTGCTGGCCCAGGGCGCCCTGGAGCTTCTGGCCGAGCCCTTCCGGGCGCAGCGCGAAGGCCGGCAGGTTCAGCCGCTCGGATTCGAAGAGAAGCACCGACTGGTTGCGAATAGACTGGTTCTTGCCCTGGCCGACCATGTAACTGTAATCGAAGAGGGCGGCGGCAGCACCGTCCGCCTCGGTGCGCAGCAGATTGGCCGCGGTTCGAGCGTGAGCGCGGGCCTGCGAAAAGAGGGCAAACCCACTCAGCGAGTCGACCAGGCCGGCCTCCTGCTCGGCGAACTGATAGCCCAGCTGCTCGGCGATGGCGCGCAACTGTTTGGCCCGCCTCCGCTGTCCCAAAAGGCTCACGACGACGACCACGGCAACAATCACGACCACGATCACGATGACCACGAGTACTTGACTGTCCATGCTCGAACCCTCCGTCCTTTTCAGAATTGAGCCCACGCCGCGAATTCCGACCCACCCTCACCTATTTCACCACCCTAATGCGCAGTCCAGATTGGGACCGCAGTCCAGGAGAAACCAAGCGGTCAGCGCGCCGACGATGCCGAGCGTGAGGCCTCGACGGGCGTCAGGGTGATCCACGTGCCGCCGACAGTGAAACCAAGAATGAGCTTGGGAAGAAGGGATTCATCCGGGATTCCGTTCGTGCATCAGGAATTCTGGACGCATGTAGTGTTAGCACACATTCGGATTCTCGTCAATTCGCAAGAAGGGCAGGGGTGCGTCCCCGCCAGGTATTCTTTGTGGCGCCGAACGGATGGTGCTACAATCCCTCCATCACATCACCTGAGGGGGAATCATCGTGAAGGTACTGATTCTGACGTGCAGTCCGAATAAGGACGGCCTGACCGCGGCGTGCGGCAACGCTGCCCGCGAGGGAGTCGAATCCGCCGGCGGGGAGGCCGTGACGGTCCGCCTCAACGATCTCAACGTCGGCAAGTGTCACGCGTGCAACGACGGGTGGGGCACCTGCAAGCCGGAGCACCGTTGCCAGGTGAAGGACGATTTCCAGGCCCTGCACCAGTTGGTCGGCGAGACGGACGCTTACGTCGTGGTCACTCCGGTGTATTTCGACGAAATGAGCGAGTCCCTGAAGAGCTTCCTGGACCGCCTGCGCCGATCCGAAGCCACGACCAAGGAAGGGAAAACCCGCATCGACGGCAAGCCCTTCATCTGCATCGCCGCCGCGGGTGGGCCGGGGTATGGTACCTTGAGCTGCCTCACGGAGATGGAGCGGGCGTTCCTGCGGATGAGCCACATCCGCCCGGAGAAGTTTGAGTACATCGGCATCACGCGCTGGACGCGACCCTACATGTTGGAGGCCATCCGGGCCGCCGCCGGGCACATGGTGTCTGGACAGGCATAAGCCTCACGGGGCTGGAGTCGGCCCGGGACCGGCCGCCTGACACCTCGCTCGAGGAGCAGGAGCGTGAGGCCAGGCGCCGCGTCCAGGGTACGATTACTGGCGGGACGGGGGTCGGACTTATGTCACCCTGAGGGAGCGTCGTTTGCGATCGAGGGGTCTCGCGCGCGGAATAGGCCATCATCAATCGCGCGCGAGACCCCTCGGTCGCAAACGACGCTCCCTCAGGGTGACATAAGTCCGACCCCCGTCCCGCCAATAATCCCGGTCGCACCTATGGTCTTGTCAACGGGCTGACTGTAATGGAAATCCAGGTCGGGCGACGCACTGCGGGGCGATCAGCGGCACCCCAAGACATCGGCCGGTCGCCCACAACTGACAGAACGTGACTCACGCTTCGAGCAAGAGCAGAACCTCGGCCGGCGTCAAGACCTGAATCCCCTCACACTCTCTCAGTCCAAGCAGATGCCGGTCTCCGCTGACGATCACCGCCGCCTCGCCCACAACCGCACACTCGAGATACCGGTTGTCGGTCGGGTCGCATTCGATGACGCTTATCTCTCGCGCCGGGACGACGTCGACGCAGTGCCTTTCGAGCCGACGCAAAAACAGGGCGATGTCATTCTCGGGCAGCCGGTATCGCTCTATGAGTTTGGGATAGTGCAGCACTCGATCGAGCTCGGCGCGTATGGCGGAGCAGATCACCACCTCCACGGCGCCTCGCTGCCAGCGCTCGACGATCCTGGCCGGCGCGCCCCGGCCAGAAATCAGCGCGCTGACCCACACGTTCGCATCGAGTACGACGCGCATGTGCCTCACTCACCGCACGACGACTGACGAACCGCTTGCTGGGCGTCCAGGACGTCTTTCATTACCGCATCCGGCTCGGCCTCCGGATTGGCTGACTGGACGTTTCGAATCGCCTCGAAGAGGGCCTGCCGCTCCCGCTCCAATCGCCGGTACACTTCGATGGGCACCACCGCTGCGGCCGGTTTTCCGTGCCGGACGATGATATAATTCTCGCCCTTGTACTTCACGTCGTCGATGATGCGGGCCAGCTCTTTGCGCGCCTGTGTAACCCCAAGCTTTCGTTCCATGTCAAGCTGCTCCTGACAATTCTGTACAGATTGTATCAACTCTACAGTACGTACAGACGACTGTCAAGCGAGCGCACGCATCCTAAGTACCAGATTCCCTTCAACGTGGCACAGGCACCGGTCTTGTAGCTGGAAGCCAGGAGATCGATCTGCAGCAGCGCCCCCAAGCGCAGTCCACATTGGGACCGCAGCCGAGGACAACCAGGCGGTCAGCGCGCCGACGATTCCGGGCGCGAGGCCTCGACGGCGCCCACTGTCGGCACACGGCCCAGCAGCGGTATCGCGCCATCCGGGGCGTTCAGGTCCCTTCGATCTCGTCGTCGCCACCTGCGGGGACCTCGAGAAACACAAGATCGCCCCGGGGCTGATTTAACACGCAATCCTCGCGCAAGGGAAGATCATCTATGCCGCCCGCAACGAATGAAGCCGGCCGCCCCGCCGACGGGCTGCGCACCGCCCGCAGCGACCTCAACCGGGCGCGCATCGCCGCCGGCAAGGATGTGATGGAGTCTTTCGTATGAACGGACTTTTCGTTCTACCACCTTGTCCTCACACATATTCACCTACCTGCGTTGGCACCGGCCAGGGTCAAACTCGAAAGGGGTGGTTTTCTCGACGATCTTCTATAGTAGTTCCTACGGCTTCCAGGCCTTGCTTTTGGATACCTTACCATGTGCTTACGAAGGTCAGCCCGGTCTTTTACCCCATTTGCCGCCCGACTTCAGGGCCAAAAGCAATCCGCAGCTGATCAGGTTGCGGATTTGGCTTTCCTTAGAGGCTGATCACCTCAGCCTCTTGTTTTGCATCGATTTAGCCCAGACTTCATATTTCGCTCCCCAATGGAACCACTCTTTGCTTTGGAATTCACTCCGCTCTAACTCGTTCTGGAATACTCGCCGAGTACGTGTTCCCAATTTCGTCCGAGGCGATGGCTTCCATGATCACTGCTTCCTTGTCAGGAAATGCTTTGGCGGCTAAGATCTCAAGGGGAGGGAAATAGAAATCCTGTTTCCGGCCCGGCTCAATCGCGGCACCTTTCTTCGGGTTCATTTGGGAGAGAATTGGGTCGAAATCCTGGAGCGTGACGATATACTGAACGTTTCCATCAACAACAGCGAGGAATCGGATCGCATCGACATATGACGCAACAGTGCCGATATTCAACACGGATACGCACAGGTACTCTATCGCCTGGCGGAAATCTGCATCTGCCGGCTGATCGCCATAGACTGGTACGGCGGTCACCAGTTTAGTTTCCAATCGCAAATTGTAGCGAGGAGCCTCAAATATTGTCGGGAAGTACAGGTGACGCAACAATGGTTCTGACGTAACCCACTGCTCCAGTTCATCTAGGCCAACAATTTGATAATTGGCGATGTCGGGATTATGAGTTCTACACGTATCGATGAATTTCGCACGGAATTGTGAATTTACCTCGACGTTGGTCACCAGAACGTATGTCCCGGGTGCCTTGGCCCGAACAAGTTCTCGATGTAACTCGCACTTCTTCCGCGCCGTACATTGGTAATGCCTCAATAGCGCTTCACGCGAATGCGCTTGTCCAATCCGTGCAGTAACTTCATGCTTGAACTGAAAGATGATCAAACCGCCGGGCCGCAGGATTTGATCAATCACTGGCAGAGTTGTTAAGGAAGAGGGGCGCAGTTCGCCGAGTACTTGGTCGATTTCGCCGTCGATGCCTCCATCGGGCCCCACACCGCCCAGCAGAAAACCGCTGTATCGAGACCCCAGCAGTTGTCCACACAGCTCAACGAAGCGATACGGGCCAAAGTTGTCAAAAGCGTAAATGAAAGCTGGTTTCGCCATCTTATGGTCCTCTGGTGCGTTGGTCACCAATTCCTTCCCGATATGTCGTCTGTCATATTCCTGCAGTCGTTGTCGCCAGTCGCACTACAGGAACTGAGCCCCGCAGATTCTGCGAGGTGGATTAGGATTATGTATTTGTTCATCTTGAAAGGGAGTCTCGCCTCGTGCGGCTTCCCCAACCGCTCAACCCGAGCTGAGCCGGCCCGAAGCGAGATCGCTTTTCCATACTAGCGCGGTGCCCAGCGAACAGCAAAACGACCCGAGAGGATTCGTCTACGGGTTCTTAGACATTGGCTCCTAGTGCTCAGGGCTCATTCTCATGCAACGGGATTGCATCGAATGACAGACCTTCTGCAAATTTGGCCATGGTCCTGTCCAATTCCTCGTACTTGGATCGCGCGTTGGCCAGGTGCCCCCCCAACGTCCGAGAGGTCGTCTGGAGCCCCTCGAACTCAATCTGGAGTTGGAGCAGGTAGTCTAGCATTTGTTTGGCCTTCTGTTCAATCTCAAGCCCACGGAAGCCATATAGAATTACAGCAAGATAAGCATACATCGTGCTGGGCGACACGGGGATGACGTGCTTGTCCAAGCCGTAGTTCCAGAGCGATTTGCGCGCTTTGGTACCTGCCTCCTGAACGCAGAGACCGTCATTGCAGGCCAGCTCGTAATAAACGCTTTCCGCTGGCAGGAACATCAGAGCGAAATCCAGTGTGCCGTCGGCTGGTCGAATGTACTTGGCTGTCTCATCAATTCTGTCCCGCAAAGCCCGACTGAGCTCACCCTCGGCCTTCCTGCGTTCCGAATCAGAACCCGCGTTTTGCAGCCGAAGGTGGGCGTCCAACGTGAATTTCGAGTCAATAGGGACCACTTTGCCACCAGGTATTAAGATGGCCTGCTCTACTCTGGATCCGTCGCTGAAGCAATGAGGGCCATGATGCTTGGGGAGCAGACTTTCCAGAAGAGCCTCGAGCATCTGCTCGCCCCACACGCCCCGCTTCTGAGTTGTTCGCAGGGTCATAGCCAAATCGTTCACTTGCGCACCGACCCTGGCCATTTCTCCAAGCTTCTCCCTAAGCTGGCCGAATATCTCCAACTGATTCGTCATGGATTGCACGCCTTGTGAAACCTGAGTGCCAATATCAGTCAGTACTTTGATTCCCTGGTCGGTTTCCTGGCGTCGCCTGCCCAGTACTGAAAGCAGGAGAACAATTAGGATCGAACTCAGGACAACAAGAACACCCAAGAGGATAAAAGTGATGACTTGCACATTGCTCATCCGGCGTCATTCTCCGTAGTTGCCATCTGTGATCACCGCTGGTGGCCAGTATGTGAATGCATGTCAAAACAGCTTGGGCACAAAACGCCGCCCGTTGACCGGGCGGCGCATATGTGTAAGGATGTTCACATCAATCCCGACTGAGTGGTCGCACACCGGTCCGGGAGACCCCTCGATACGAACGAGAGGTTTGTCGTGGGACGAACGTATTATACCACTGTCTATCATGAATCGAAATCGCGAATACCGACCAGCGCAGTCCCACCTGCTGACGCCATCCCGTGCCACGCGCGTAGTTGCTGCTTGATCGGCGCGATGACCTGCCCGCGAAGGAAAGCATTCCTCGCCCAAGCAACGTCGCGGAGCTCTCCCCCCGGCCCGGGATGCTCGACCTTATCGGGTTCCCCGAGAAGCAGCTCGGCAATACCGTCACCGCCCGCACATGGAACACGATCACGAAGATCGCGAAGCCTCTGCAGGTTTGCGCCGGGCACGAAACTCGGTCGCGATCTGAAATACGCCTGTCGTCGGTGGGACCGGCAGTTTTTAACAGGATACACAGGATGGATAGGATAACGACAAACTGCATATTCCCTGAGGCAACCGGTCCCCCTGCGCGAGGTCCCGTTCGTCGCCCTGCCGGCCACGGCGAAGGGGTGGAGCTACGATTGCCGCCAACTCAAATGCGCCGATCACCGGGGGACCGGCCAATTCTCACAGGATGCTCAAGATGAACAGGATAACCACAATGACACGACAATAGAGGCTAGTGGTACAGGCGCTTGTACTCGACTTTCGGACGACCGAAGTTGACGAGCAGCCCAACCTGCAGGCCGGTCGCTTTGAGATAGTTGATGACCTGGGCCAGATGCTCGGGCGTCAGCGCCTTGACCGCCTTGATCTCGACCACGACCCTGTCTTCCACCAGAATGTCCGCCAGGAAGTCGCCGACGCATTCGCCGCGAAACGTCACCATGATAGGCGCCTGGGCCCTCGCCCGCAGGCCCTTTTGCCGCAGCACGATGAGAAGCGCCCTCTCGTAGACAGACTCCAGAAATCCAGACCCCAACTCGTTGCTGACGTCGAAACACGCCCCCAGGATCGCCGAGGTCAAGTCCTCGTGCAGAAATGTCATCGCATCCTCACTGCCCAATCTGGTTTTATGCACGCCGGCAGCACCCGCCTATCTTCTCCGCGGACCCGGCCGGCCCGTTTTCTGAATCGTTCTTGTCTTTGTCCTGTCCATCCAGCTAAAAACTCCCTGCCCGGCAGGCTAGCCAAGACTTGCAGATGAGCGGGTCACCCAAATCGGCACCAACACCATCCGGCAGACTTCTCTGTTGTTTGTTATCTGTTGTCTTTTGCCTTTATCCTGTTCATCCTGTCTATCCTGTTAAGAAATTCCTGCCCGGCAGGCTGGCCACGACTCGCGGATTGGCGCGTCACCCGAAATCGGCACCAACACCCTCCGGCAGACTTCTCTGTTGTCTGTTGTTTGTTGTCTTTATCCTGTTCATCCTGTCTATCCTGTTAAGAAATTCTTGCCTGCCGGGCTATCCACGACTTGCGGATGGGCGGGTCACCCGAAGCGGGGGCTAGACCATCCGGCGGACTCCTCTGTTGTCTCTCGTCTTTGTCCAGTTCATCCGGTCTATCCCGTTAAGAAATTCCTGCCTGACAGGCTATTAGCTGCCGCCTTGCCAGCTATCCAGCGGCGTGAGCCGCATCTGCTTCGAAAGTTCATAGGCGGTCGAAACATCACTGTCATTTTCGACGAACACGCGGCCGACGACAATGACCGAGTCGTTCGGCGAGGAGATCCGCGTCATGCCGCTCGGTACCCGTCCCTTCCAGGTCGGCCCCGTAATGAGGTAATCGCCCGCTTCCGTGCCTGTGGTGCGTTTGCCGATGTAGGCAAAATTCGTGTTTTTCGACGGATCAGTGAGCTGCACGCTATAGTAGCGACCGGCCATATCCGGCACATGCAAGATTTCCGATCCTCTCTTGAGGTCTAACCAGCCGACTGTAAGGAGCGTGTCGCGGTTCACGCCGGCAGTCATCAAATTCGAGCCCGAGGCGGGCGCGTGGAGGGGATCCGCAAAAAGGGCCTTGGGCTGCGTGTAGAGCGTATTGATCGGGACGGGGCCTTCGCCGAACCCTTTAACGAGGAGTGCCCTTTCATACACGGACAGCATCATCCGCGGCCAAAAGTAGGTGACGAGAAACCATGCCCCGGCCATGACCGAACCGAATATGAGTAGATGTTCGAGTCTCATAGAAGTCATCCTTTTACTCTAACGACCGGCGGCACCTCGTACTTGCCGTCGAGAATGGCTTGACCGGGCAAATACACGCGCAGCCAGAGTATGAAATTGCCTGTCGGCGCGGGCAGCCAGTTGGATTCATGACCTGCAGGAGAGGTGTTCTGAATGTAGAGATCGAGCGAACCGTCGGAGTTCTGCGAAAGGCCCGATCTGTCGCTGACGCTGTACCGATCGATCGGGTTTCGCACAAAGTGATTTTTCGCATCACCCATCGTAATTGACCAGAATGCATTGTGCGGCGGAAGTTGTCCTGCCGGAAAGTGCATGACGTAGTCGTTCGCCCCGGAGAGCGCATGGGCAGCGCCATCTGTGTTCGTCCACCAATACATCGCCTCTTGCGACACGTTTACGGGGCCGGGAAATAACTGCGCGTGCGCGGCTCGCAGCAACATGCCGTTGCCGGGCTCGCCTAATCCGAACATGGTGATCCAGCCGTTGACCTTTGTGGCCTTGATCCTCGCGTAAATTTGGGCCGTGACAAACGCCAGCCCCCAGCCGATCAGAATGCCTTGCAACACGTCGGTACGCCACGTTCTGGAACTGGTAAAGAAATGCCCGAAGACGAACGACTTGACGATGAAATAGCCGCATATCAATCCGACGAGTGTTGCCAGGTAAGTGTATGTTCTGTTCATGTTATTATCTCATCCCTTTTGGCTTAGCGGCGTGAGCTGTTGGTCCTCTGCATTTGGTGTGCTTTCATTGGCAGCATAGTCGAGAGTAGAAAGCCGCGCCGGAAGGGCGAAGACCATCCCGAAGCAGGTGTTGCTTTGCTATTGGTCGTCGTCCGGTTCATCCTGCCTGTCCAGCTCCCGATCAACAGACGCCCAGCTCGTCGGGAGCATCGCGTCCCTTCTCCGGATGCAAGCGGAACGAACCGGAGTTGTAGCGTTGATCGGCCGGCCGGAAGAGCCGCGTCAGCTGCGCGTAGGTCTCGCCGCTGTCGAGCAGCGCCTGCAACGACCGTGCGCCTCGACGCCTCAGTCCACGCAGAGTTATACCATTGCCTGCGACAGATTGCGAGAGTGCGTGTTCACGTCGCGGATTGAGATCGACAAGGGGGTTCACAGGCCGTTCAGGCCGGCCTCGACCAACGTGATGGCTTGGATGCGCCGTTTGCAGTACCAGGAGTCGGCCGGAGGAATGCACCGCGGTCCCGCGTGGAGCCGGAATCGAGGTCGGCTTCGGGGATCCCGCGTTTACCGAGCGATGCCCTCGCCAAACGGGGGCGATTGCGGGAGAGACCCCTCGCGCGGTGCGAGGGGTCTCTCTCGGTTCTGCTAATCCAGGTCCGCTCCGGCCGGCGTGTCGGGATAGGGTTGGCCGCCCATCAGCCCGGTCCAGAGAATCCGGTTGTACGACGCAAAATCCATCTTGTCTTCGGAGGTGAAGTCCACGCCTTGCGTGACGCGCGCCCAGTAGGCGGCGTCGTGCGTCGGCCTGGGCACGAGCATGCTGGTCGCCCTGGGAGGCAGCGGCAGAGCGCTGTTGTAGAGCATCGGGGCGGGAACGGCCGTGAAGCTCCACGGGCTCGGCGTCGTGTTGAAGATGTCGGCCATCGGTCTGCCGAGCGCATCGTTGAGGTTCATCGGCGGAAGGCCCAGCACCTCTTCGATCGTGCGCAGGTAGTCGATGGTGTTGTACTGCGTGGAGACCACCGCCCCCCGCTTGACGTATGCGCCGGCGATGAACGTGGGGCTGCGGTGCGAATCGACGTGATCGGGACCATCCTGGGAGTCGTCTTCGATGATGAAGATCAGTGTGTTGTCGGCGTACTTGCTCTTTGAGATCTTCTCAACCAGCATACCGACCGCATAGTCATTATCGGCTTGCTGGATCTCCGGAGTGTTCACGCCGTCGATCGCCGTGTCGAAGTTGCCGGTGTGGTCGTTCATGAGGCGAACCAGGCTCAACGAAGGCAGGTCCTCTTCGCCGTCGACGTATCGGGTATCGAACTCACGCTCCCACTCCTTGAAACGCCAGAAGTCCGGATACGTGGGATCCCAACCCCGGAAGTACGGATCCGTATACGGTGCGAGGGCCATGTTCGTGGGGTAAGCCGTGACCGTTTTGGTCGAGGCCGGATCGTGAGCCAGAGAAATGCTGTAGGTGGAGGTCGGCGGGAAGGTATAGCGGGTCCCGTCGATGGAGAAACCATAGTTGCGAACGGTGAGATTGCCCCGCAGCGCGTTGTCCCACAAGAAGCCGGTATTCACCTCGTTGTCCGGTCCGTCCGGCGCAGCCACGTCGGTCTGGCCCGGCAACACATCCGGATCGTCCGATGTCAGGGGATTGGCGGCCTGGCGCTCGGCGACGCCCGGCAGGGCGACGTTCACATTGCGATTCAAACCGCCCTGTTCCAGGCTGAGGCCGCGTCCGGCGTAGGCCAGCGGGAATTGGCTTTCGACCACGCTCTGAGCTTGAGCCGCAGTCGACCAGGCCCAGCCGTCGTAACTGACTTCAGCGGTACACATGAAATTGTCGAGAGTGACGAAGGTCTGAGCCAGGCTGTGCGAATTGGGCGTGAGCGCCTGGCCAAATTCGGCCAGGGCTGGATCGCCATTGCCGACGGGCAAATCGCCCAGAATCTGGTCGTAGGTGCGATTTTCCCTGATGACGAAGATCACGTGTTTGACACCCTGCCGCACGGCGTCCATGACCGCCGCGTCACTGGTGCTCACGGTGCTGGAGAAGCGGTTGTTCGTGGCGACCTGCGCCGTCAGCGTCAGGAGCTGCTCCTCGTCGGGAAGCGGGAAGCTCTGCAGGCCCGCCTTGGTCAACTGGGGATTGTAGGCATTCTGGGCAACGCCACTGCGGTGCGTCGGCGGGCCATAGCTGTAGTAGAAAGTCGGGTTGGCGCCCGTCGGCGACTTCGCATTCGCCACGTACACGTATTGGCCGTCGCCGCTGAGGCTCACGGAGTTGGGGTACCAACCGGTCGGAATGAGGCCCACCACCTCGTCACCGCTGTTGGTCCCGTGCAGCGCGATCACCGCCACGGAATTCAGATTGCCGTTGGTCACGTAGAGCCACTTCTCATCCGGCGAGAGGGCCACACTGTTGGGGTTCGCGCCCTTGTATTCGGACAGCGAGGCCGGCACGACTGACCCGAGCGGCAGCACCCGGATGGATTCGAGGACGACGTTCTTGTCGGTATCGATGACGTCGACGGTATCCGACTGGTCCGCGACGACATACAGGAGCGTCTGGGCAGCGTTCAGCGTCATCTTGTTCGGTTGGCCCTTCACCGGGATGCGCGCCGTGACCGCCGGTTTCTCGCCCAGACTCGCGACGACGATCTCGCGGTCGCGAATGCTCGACACGTACGCGGTGGCGCTCGATCCGGTACCCTTCACCGCCACCCAGAACGGATACTCGCCGCCCGGGACGCCGGCCTGCGCGGGATCGCTCTTGCCGGGGCGCAGGTCCAGCTCCGTGCCCTTCGACCAGTGGCCCAGGCCTCCGGTAAACACCGTGATGGAGTCGTTGTAGTAGTTCGCCACCACGAGGGTCTGGCCGTCCTTCGAAATCGCCACTCCGGCGGCCATCGGACTCACGGCCACCATCTCGTTGACCGGGATCTTTTCGCCGGTCGGCGGCTGCACGACGAGGCCGTTGCCGGCGCGATGGTTCAAGGGCAGCTCCGTGGATTGCTGCCAGGCGCCGACGTCGTTCAGGGTGAAGACGTGGACATTGTCACCGCTGGACTTCGCCGGGTTCACGGCGCCGGTGGTGTCGAAGGGGAGGTCCCCCTTTCCGCCGGACACGTAGAAAGCCGCGCCGGAAGGATCGAAGACCATCCCGAAGTAGGTATTGGGCACCTTCACCACTTGCTTCTTGACCGGCGTCTGCGCGGAAATGTCGTAGACGAACACGTATTCCTGCGAGTCCGGCCAGTTGAAAGAGCTGTTGAAGGCGTCTATTTTGCCGTCGGTTCTGAAGACGCGGTTGTAGCCGCTCGTCAGCACCAGCAGCGTCTTCTTATCCGGACTCACCACCGTAGTGGCCGCCTGCCCGGCCAGCCAATCCGGGTTGTCGGCCAGATCGGGATTCAGCGATTCGAAACGGGCCCCCTGGGGCGCCAGCGGCGAAATCTGCTGGCCCATATTGGGCAGGGACTGGATGCCCGGCGGCGTCGGCGAAGGGGTGGGCGACGCAGCGTACGCGCTGCTGACGCTCGAGGCCACAACCCACACCGCCACCAGCAAAGAAGTCATACGACGAATGTTCATTGATCTTCCTCCCTATGCATGCTGTGCATCCAAACGTTCAGGTCCGGGAACGCTGCGGTACGTCACGCGGGTGTTTCTAACCCAGGCGTCTCCTGGGCCGCTGCCTCAGCGCAGATAGAGCGGCATCAGAGTGAATGCGCCGTCCAAACGGTCAGGCACGTCACGCAGCTTCTGCCATTTCCACGACGAAAGGCTCCAGATGAACGGAGAGCCATCGACATACGGGGTGCCGAACTTCATCCAGAAGCCGGAGGCCGGCGACGTCAAATCGAAGGCGCCGTCCAACCCCATGAATGAGCGCACCATAGCCGTATCGGCGACCTTGGCGTCGATGGAGCCGTCGACGATCTGCTTGGGGTAATTGGTCTGACCGTACCCAAGGTCCCAGCGGCCAAAGATCGAAAGCGGGTTGGCCGGGTCGGTATGGGTGATCACCGCCTTGGCGTCGTCCGTATTGGTCACACCCGGCAGCAGCTGCTTGAATTGCTCCCGCCGGGCGGGACGGTTGTCAGTCGACTGCAAATCGTCGCGCACTTGCAGCGAGGCTGGAAAGTTGATTCCCATCAAGTAGTCGGGCGTGATCATCTCGGCATCGTAGTCGGTGGCACAGGGGGCTCCGTCCAGGGATTTGCTGGTGACCGAATAGGGCCCGCCGTTGGAGCGATAGTAGACGAAGCAGCGGTAAGACATTTCGACCAGGCCGGTTTCGTTGGTCTTGGCGTCAACCAGCATGTACCCGTTCAGGTAGGTGCCGGTGTTGTCCAGCGAGATGTAGCGGAAGAAGTCGTCCAGCGAGCCCGAGAACTGCTCCGCCAGCGCGGCCCGCCAGAAGGTCCAGATGCCGTCCGGCTTCACCGTAACCTTGGACATCCGGTGGGTGGTTTCGTTGAACAGGATCCCCTTGTTGTTGTAACCAAAATCGGTACCCGAACTGAGCGTTCCCGGGGCGGAGGAGTTCACCGTGAACCACTCGCCGTTGATGGACAGGGTCATGACCATGGTCTGGGAGAGGAATCCCTGCCAGGTGTTGTGGGTGAGAAGCACTTCCTGCCCCGTCCGCTTGAGGAAGGCCGAACATGAGTCGGGATGGTCCGTGGCCCTGGCGCCGACCAGCGCAGGCGTCATGGAGGACGAAATCACATCCATCAGATCGGCGTAGGCGCTGACGAAATAGACATCCATGAAGGTGAGCCCAGTCATCTCGTAACCCAGCGCCAGCTCTTCCGGCTTCAGATAGGCATTATCCGGCAGCCACGATCCGGAAAAGTCGAGACTTGCCGGCTGGGCAAGAGTCGCCCCGTGGTAGATCCCCAGCATTCTGAACAGCAGCCGCTCGAAGCGGTGCGACACCTCTGCATCGGTCGCCGGATTATGTAAATATTGTATGAAAGCGTCATAGTTGCTATTCAAAATGCCGGCAGCCTGGTTCAACTCAGCTGGGGCGGGGCCGCGCTGTTTGGGAAACGAGTGGCTGGGATCGAGCAGGTACAGCATATCCCAGGCATTGTCCCGAGCGGAGAGGATAGTCGTGCCTTGCAGCTTGCCCTGCACAAACCCGGCACGGTACTCGGCCTTCAGGTCGTTGGCATCGGTCGACACCACGGTCAGATTGACGATATTGTTGATGGTTTCCGTCACACCAGAAGCATTCGAATCGAGGTTGTAAACGACACGGTTCGTCGGATTGGCATCAGCCGCGCCAGCCCAGGCGACGCACAGGAAGACAACGACCAACAGAGAAAGAAGGCGAAAAGAGCGACTGTACATAGAATCCTCCTTATGGGTTGGGGCCTCGTCATCGGCAAGACCACCGGGGTTCTCACAAACATCGGAGGTCCTGCCGATGCCTGATTCCCGTATGCCATTCTTTCAACGATGGATCGACGCGAGCAAGGTGGATGCCGACCGGGCCTGGAGACGCACAGCACAGTCTCAATGCACCGATAACTATTGTAGTGCAATTGATATGGTACGTCAAATAGCGTACTAAATCAAAATTTGTCAACGTGGCTAGGTCGGCGTTCGCTGAACATCGAGGATAATCGTGTGAGAGATTCCCTGCAGTCCTGAATCCCGAGCATTTGCGCGCCGGCATCGGCTTATGCGCAGAACGCCTCGATCACCCGCAGATAGATGTTGGCGCATTGGCGGACGCTCGGGAGGTCGACCCACTCGACCGCGCCGTGCGCGCCCGCGCCGTTCGGGCCGAACAACACCGCCGGGATGCCGGCTTCCGCCAGCGAGGCGGCGTCCGTCCACCCACCCAGGCCGGTGATTGGGGTCGGCCGCCCGATCTCATCGGCGGCGGCCTGCCGGAACAGCGACACGATCGGCGCATCCGGCGGCGTCTCCATCGGGCTCCGCTCCAGGGTGCGCCGCACGACCGCCGCGAAGCGCGGATCGGCGGCCGCCAGGCGCTCCACGATGTCCTCGACCTGCGCCTGCACCAGGTCCGCCGTCTCCCCGGGGATCGTGCGGCGCTCGACCGAGAGCAGGCACCGCTCCGGATAGGTCGACAGTTCCTGGCCGCCCCGGATGAGCGACGCGTGCAGGGAGCCGCTGCCGAGCAGCGGATGGCTCCGCCCCGCCAGCAAGCGACCGTTGAGCGCCTCCAGCTCGACCAGGACCCTGCCCATCAGCGCGATCGCATCGACGCCCAGGTCGGGCCGCGAGCCGTGCGCGGCTACGCCGGTGGTCTCGACCTCCAGCCAGACGAAGCCCTTGTGCGCGACCACCAGGGCCATCTCCGTCCCCTCCGCGATGATCGCCGCATCGGCCCGGTACTTCTTCGCCACGTCCAGCGTGCCGAGCCCGGCGAACTCCTCGTCCATCACTGCGGTGAAGATGACGTCGCCGCGCAACCGGCGCTTCTTCGCCTCGGCGATCGCCGCCATGCAGGCTGCCAGGCCGCCCTTCATGTCGACCGAGCCGCGGCCGTACAGGCGCTGGCCGTCGACCGCGGGCCGCAGCGGGTCCGCCATCCCGGCGAGGCCCACCGTGTCGACGTGGCCGTTCAGCATCAGGGTTCGCCCGCCGCCGGCGCCTCGAGCCAGGGCGACGACGTTCGGGCGGCCGGGCCGGACCTCGTCGAGGTGGACCTCGAGGCCGGCGGCATCGAGCCAGCCGGCGATGAAGCGTGCGATGGCGCCCTCGCCGGCGCCGCCGGGCACGAGGTCAGGGTTGACGGAATCGATGGCGACGAGATCGCTGATGAGCTGGGTGAGTGAGTTCACGTTCGTTTACTCCTTCGGGCTATGGCCCGCCACACTGGCGGCCTTGATCGTTTGGGCGGGCGAGGTCTGGTGTCCTGGCGGCATTATACAATGGCTGCGAACGTTGCGAAAGGAAGCGACGGGGCCATCCGAACGGATCCACGCCGCACGCAGACTTCCGAAGTTCTGGAAACTTCGGAAGTCTTTCGGCCTTCGCCGCGCGGTCTGGCGGGGGCTATCGCATCGGAGCCATCAGCGATGCCCGGGGCGACCCGCCCGGCGATAAAGTCGCCGGGCTATATGACAGCGTCCGATGAATCGGACTTCGGATGCGACAATCGGATGTGATGGGGTTCATCCAGGATATTGGGCGAGACGGCGGCCGCGAGAACCGTCATCGCGAGGAACGGGCGAGACGGCGGCCGTGAGGACCGTCATCGCGAGGAACGGGCGAGACGGCGGCCGCGAGAACCGTCATCGCGAGGAACGGGCGAGGCGACGGCCGTGAGGACCGTCATCGCGATGAACGGGCGAGGCGACGGCCGCGAGGACCGTCATCGCGAGGAACGGGCGAGACGGCGGCCGCGAGAACCGTCATCGCGAGGAACGGGCGAGGCGATGGCCGTGAGAACCGTCATCGTGAGGAACGCCCGGCGATAAAGTCGCCGGGCTATATGACAGCGTCCGATGAATCGGACTGCGGACGCGACAACCGGATGTGATGGGGTTCATCCAGAATATTGGGCGAGGCGATGGCCGCGAGAACCGTCATCGCGAGGAACGCCCGGCGATAAAGTCGCCGGGCTATATGACAGCGTCCGATGAATCGGACTTCGGACGCGATCAGCACGCCTTGATAGCCCGATTCATCGGGCGCTGTTCTTTAGCCCGGCGACTTTCTCGCCGGGCGGACCCGCCCTCCAGGCAACCGCATCGAATCCCATGCGCCTGTTCCCACGGCCAAGCTCGCCGGGAACGGATGCGACAACGGCATGTGACGGCCCCGATTGACCGATCCGCCGCCTGGTCCTATAATAACCGCATTCAGCATGTCCTGATCCGCTCTCAGACAATCGATTCCACTCTCTTCATCGCAGGTCCGCGCCGGGCACAGCGTACCGGACGGGGACCGCTCTGCGCCGGGGACTGACCACCGGCGCCATGGCTGCCTGTTTCCCGAACCAACCCTCCGCCGAGCATCCGGAACGCTCCGCGACACTCAACCGAAAATCGTCTGCCTGGCACGGAGGAATCTCAACGTGGAAGCCTTGCCCCGGTTCAGACAAAGTCCTCTATTCACTTTGCTCGTGGCCCTGACGTGGGCGCTTGCGCTGTGGCTCGTGCTGCCCGTTCGGGCCGCACCGCCAATCGGCGCGAACTCGGCCGCTCCCTGCTCCGCCCGCGTGGCGCGCACCGGGCGGACCTTCGCCAGCTCCGGCTCGTCCGCCCTGCAGCAGGCCGTGGACGCGGCGCGCGACGGCGATCTGATCCGGGTGGCCGGTTACTGCGCCGGCGTGCGGGCCCGCGGCGGCGTCACGCAGACGGTCTACATCACCAAACGGCTGACGCTGCGGGGCGGATACACGCCAGCCGACTGGACCGCCTCCAACGCTGCGGCTCACCCCACGACGCTGGATGCGCTGGGCCTCGGGCGCGTCGTGTTCATCACCGCCACGCCGGGCGTGACCCTGGCCGACCTCACCGTCACAAATGGCCGCGTTGCGACCACCGCCCCGTTGACGGCTGACGTCTCAGTTTGTCCCACTGGCTGTGGAGGCGGAGTCTATGCATCGGCTGGACTCGCGCTGCGTGACGTCGATTTCATCGACAACGCTGCTGGCTTTGCCGGCGGCGGTGCGTACGTGCGAGGTACGGCCACGCTCATTGGGGGCTTATTTGAGCGCAATCAGAGCCGTTTCCACGGCGGTGGGCTGACCGTGGGTGGCATCGTCCGCTCAGCACCTGTGGCCTCCGCCGCGCTGACTCTGAACGGCACGCGGTTCATCGGCAACGAGGGCGGCGACGGCGGCGCCGTGAGCGCGTATTGCCCGGCCGCGGTGACCGGTGCCCGCTTCGAGGACAACCGGGGCAGTCTCGGCGGCGGATTTGCCGGTGGAGCTCCACTCGAACTGCGCGATTCGCAATTCATCGGCAATTCCGCAGTAGAGGCGGGCGGGGCCTATATCGCCAGTTGGAGCACGCTGTCGCGTGTGCGCTTCGAGAATAATGAGAGCCGTGACTGGGGTGGCGGTTTGGGGGCCGAAAACGCGCTGACCGTGACCGAGTCCTCGTTCGTGGGCAACAGCGCCAGCGCCGGCGGAGCCATGTACGCGGCCAACTGGGACGGCCCGCTGGCCGTGATGGCGACCGTGTTCCTGAGCAACACGGCGCGCTCTGGCTGGGGCGGGGCAGTGAACTTCGCCCTCAATCATGCGCAAATCGTCGATAGCCTGTTTGCCCACAACACAGCCGCCGGGGCAGGCGCGGCGCTATACTGCCTCAATCCCTCCTATCACGGCGGTGGGTCCGCCAACCTCATTTACACCACCATCGTCGGCAACGGCTCGGGCGATGCGATCAGCGCCGGCATGGGCACCGTGGGCATCACAGACACGATCATCACCGGCTACTCGACCCCCATCAGCGCCGCGATCGGTGCCAGCGTCAGCGAGGACTACAACCTGTTCTTCGAGACCGGCACGGCCGTCGGCGCGGTCACCCACGGCGGCCACAGCCTCATCGGCGATCCCGGCTTCGCCAACTCGGCGGCCGACAACTACCACCCGGCCTCGGGCAGCCCAGCTATCGACGCGGCCGTGGACACCGGCGTCTACACCGACCTGGACGGCCTGCCGAGGCCCTGGTGCGGCGGCGGCTTCGACATCGGCGCGTTCCAGAGCCACGACGGCGGCATCCCCAGTACCTGCCGCTGCTCGAGCGCGGCGCGCCGCACGAGGCGGGCCAGTCGGCGCGACGATAGGCCTGGTCGCCTCCTGCAACACACCCCGGCAATTGGGATCGCTGGCGGGTGAGTGGTATCATGGGACCAAAAGAGCATCCGGTAGCGTGAACCCCAACAGGAGGCATGTGTCTCGATGGAGAAACTCGAGGGCCAGCGGCTCGGCCCGTATCGCATCGACCGGCAGGTGGCCGAACAGGACATTGCCACGATCTATCGCGCCATCGACAGCCGCGATGAGCGGACCGTGGCGGTCTGCGTCGCCAAGATGTCGCTCGGCGACGACGACCGCCAGCGCTTCCTCCAGGAAGCGGACGCGGCCAACACGCTCCAGCACCCCCACATTCTGCCGGTGTACGACCACGGCGTGCTGGACGACGGCCGGCCGTACCTGGTCACTGCCTGGGTGGATGGCCGCACGCTGGCCGACCGGCTGTCCGGCCGGCGCCCGCTGCCCACGAAGGAGATCCGCGTCATCCTGCAGGACCTGGCGGGCGCGCTGGACCACGCGCACCGGCGCCACGTCGTCCACGCGAACGTCGAGCCGTCCAACGTCCTGCTGACCGACGACGGCCACGCCGTCCTGCGCGGATTCGGGTTCGCCACGGTCGCCTCGCTCAACTACGAAGGGACCAACGTCGCCCTGCTGGGGTCGGTGGAGTACGCCTCGCCGGAGCAGATACGGTCGCAGGTGGCAGGGCCCTGGACCGACGTCTACGGCCTGGGGCTCGTGCTCTACGCCATGCTGTGCGGACATCCGCCCTTTCAGGGGCGCGACGACGAAGTGCTCGAGAAGCACCTCCAGGACCCTCCGCCGCCGGTCTCCACGCACCGGACCAGCGCGGAGCAGCGCGGCAGATTGCAGGCCGTGTTGACCCGCGCGCTCGCGAAATATCCGGCGGGGCGGCAAGCCACCGCCAGCGAGCTGGCCGCCAATTTTGCCTCGGTGCTGGGAGTGCACCCACCGGCCCGCTCGCCCTCAGGCAGCCAGCGCCGCCGGCGCCTGCCAATCGTAGGCGGTCTGCTGGCCGCGGCCGCCGTCGTCCTGGCCCTCGCGGGGACGTTCATGTTCGTGGAAGCGCGCTTCGGCGGCAGGATCGCCCTCCCGCCCGCGGCGCGAGCTGCGTGGCTGGCCCGCCTGCGCGGCGCCGTTTCCGATTCGCCCGCCACGGCGCCCAGCGCGACGCCCACGGCCGCGGGCCTGCCGACGCGAGGCGCCGGACCTTCAGCGGCGCCGGCCACGGTTCTCGCCGCAGATACGGCGACCCCGGCCGCGGCCGCGCTCCTCGCCACGTCGACGTCGACTCCGGCCCCGACCCCGACCTCGACGGTCCCGCCGACGCCGAGCGCCACGTCGACGGCCGTGCCGACCGCCACGCCGAGCGCGACACCGACTGCGACTTCATCGCCCACGCCGACCGCCACCGCCACCCCGACGGCAACCGAGACCGCCTCGCCGACCCCGGCCCCGACCCGGACGTCCACGTCGACGCCGACGGCCGCGCCCACCGCAACCGCTGCGCTCGCCGCGCCGGTCCTGGACGGTCCCGCGGATGGGGCGGACGCCTCAGGCACGGCCGAAGTGACGTTTTCGTGGCGGTGGGACGGACAATTGGGACCCAACCAGGGCTTCGAAGTTCGTCTCTGGCAGACGGGGGACGCCACGCATTATGGGGCGGCGGACGTGCAGGAAATCGCCCAGTTCGTCCAGCTCCAGCCGGACGGCCGGTACGTCGTCACCCTGCGCCTGGACCGCGCCTACAGCGTCACCCTGCACGGCACCGGCGATTACCTCTGGTCCGTGGCGGTGGTCCAGCTGGACCCCTACGCCCCCGCCGGCCCGGAGAGTCCCGCACGCACGCTGCGGAATGTACGGGGGGCAGGGGGATGAGGATGCTGTTTAACTTCCTCGATCGCCGGCAAAGCTCATGTTGATGCCGCAGTCTCGACAAACATGAACCATGGGAATTGAGGTTTGACCATGACCGAGCAGAATGATACCTCCCGCGTCGTTTTGGTCGCAACGGACGGCTCGTCGACCGCCCAGGGGGCAATCAATGTGGCTGTTCATATTGCCCGAAGCCTGGATCTGGAGATCCGGGGTCTATCCGTTGTGAACGAGACACTGATGCTGAACCCATACGCCGACTATGATAGAGAGTTTGCAGCGCGCGACCAGCCGACTTCGCACGATGAACTGCTCGATTCGCTGAAACAGCGAGGCAGGGAGGCGCTGGATTGGCTGGAAGAGCGCTGTCAAGCCGAGAATGTCCCTGTGTCGACGGACCTGATTCTCGGCGGAGTCCCGGAGACCATCATCCACCAGGCCAGAGGAGTGGGAATGTTGGCCTTAGGCCGGCGCGGGCACGGTCATAGCGACGACTCGGGCCACCTGGGAAGCAACTTCCTGGCCGTTGCGCATCAAGCGCACCAGCCCATAGCCGTGGGAGGCGACGCGGTGCGCCCGCTGCGACGTCTGTTGGTGGCGTACAACGGCAGGGAAAACGCCCAGCGAGCCCTGAGCTGGGCAGCCAGGCTGCAGCAGTCGCTGCCGTCGAGACTGATCGTGCTGGGGGTGCAGGAGGCGGAAACCGATCAGGCCGAGGAGTGGCTGGAAGACGCGCGGGGCCGACTGGCCTCCGGCGATACAGACGGTATGGTTTTCCTGCAGCGGGCGGGCCAGCTCGCCGCCCAGATCGCAGCCGTCGCGCAGGAGAACCAGGTGGATCTGATCGTCATCGGACGTCGCGGCCACTCAGCGCTCCACGAGTGGCTGGTCGGGAGCACAGCGAATCGCGTGCTGCGGAGCACGAATCTGGCAACGCTGATCGTTTGATTGCCGCAGTTTCGCGGGCCGCACTTTGTGGGGCAGGCAGGGCGATTGGGACGACGATGTTGCGATTCCTTGGGTTAGCCAAATCTCTGATGCAAAGCTGGCGTCGACTGTGGGCGCAACGGATGGACGAGGGTGAGGTCTCCGAGTCCGGCGTGATTTTGTTCACGGCGCTGGTGATCGGCATCGGATCTGGCCTGGGCGCAGTGGCGTTCAGATGGCTGATCAGCGAGACGCAAACGCTGGCTTTCGACGGACTTGCCGGATTGCTGGAAGGAACGGGCCCCTTGCCCCTGCTGATCATTCCGGCTCTGGGCGGGGCCATCTACGGTCCGCTCATCTATCGGTTTGCCCGCGAGGCCAAAGGGCACGGCGTGCCTGAGGTCATGGAGGCCGTGGCCATACACGGAGGGCGCATTCGGCCGCGTGTGGCCGTGATCAAGTCGCTGGCGTCCGCCATCTGCATCGGTACGGGTGGATCGGTGGGGCGTGAGGGCCCGATCGCGCAAATCGGCTCGGCGCTCGGCTCGTCATTGGGCCAGGTCCTTCACCTCTCCGACGACCGGGTGCGCAATCTGGTTGCATGTGGCGCCGGAGGCGGCATCGCCGCGACCTTCAACGCTCCGATTGCCGGATCGATCTTCGCGCTGGAAGTTATCCTGGGCCAATTCCAGACTGTAAACTTTGGCGCGGTCGTGATCTCGGCCACCACCGCATCGGTGATCACCCACGTGTTCTTGGGCGATGTGCGTGCCTTTCCCGTGCCCAATTATCTACTGGTCAGTCCGTGGGAACTGTTCTTCTACGCGGCGCTCGGCATCTTGGCCGCGCTCGTGGCGGTCAGCTTCACGCGGCTGCTGTACCTGTCCGAGGACCTGTGGAACGAAGTGCGTCTGCCCGAGTATCTCAAGCCGGTACTCGGCGGCCTCCTCCTGGGGGTCGTCGGCCTGCTCACGTCGCAGACTCATGGCTTCCCACGTGTCTTTGGCGTGGGTTACCCCACGATCACCGATGCGCTGTTCGGCAACCTGGCCGTCGAGATGACGCTGAGCCTATTGGTTCTCAAGCTGCTGGCCACAATCCTCACTCTCGGCGCGGGTGGATCCGGAGGAATTTTCGCTCCCTCACTCTTCATGGGGGCCATGCTGGGCGAGGCTTTTGGGCGGGGAGTGCACGTCCTTTTCCCGCTGGTCACTGCTCCGTCGGGCGCGTACGCCCTGGTGGGGATGGCCGCCGTGTTCAGCGGCGCCGCTCATGCTCCCATCACCGCCATCCTCATCCTGTTCGAGATGACGGGCAACTACCGCATCATTCTCCCACTCATGCTCGCGACGGTCCTCAGTACTCTGTTGTCTCGAATCATCAGCCCGGAATCGATTTACACACTCAAGCTGACCCGGCGGGGTGTGCACCTGCAGCAGGGCCAGGACATCGACGTGATGCAAGGAATCACCGTGGGCGAGGCAATGAGCACGGAACTGGACACAGTGCCGTACGACATGCCACTGGCAGAGCTACAAGAGAAATTCTTCCGCACCTCTCATCACGGGTTCCCCGTCGTGGACAGCGCAGGCCAGCTGGTGGGCATCGTCAGCCTTCAAGACCTGAAGCGTGCGCAGTCGGACGGGCCTCCCGCCAAAACGGTCGCCGACATCGCGACTCTCGAGGGGCTGCTGGTGGCCTATCCCGACGAGCCGGTGTGGCGGGCGCTGCGCCGCCTCGGCGCCCTGGATATAGGTCGGCTGCCGGTGGTGGAACGAGAGGGATCGCGCAAACTGGTGGGCATGGTGCACCGGTCTGACATCATCCACGCGTACGACCAGGCCATCAAGGCGCGCGCTCATCACCAGCATCGGGCTGAGATGTTGCGCCTGGCCCAATTGGACGGCGTGGACTACGTACAGATCGACGTTGCCCCGGAGTCGGCCGCCGTCGGGAAGAAGGTCAGTGCGCTGGACCTGCCGGAAGACTGCCTCATCGTTTCGGTGCGCCGGGGACGCAAGCTGCACCTCGCCCATGGGTCCACGACGTTAGAGGGGGGTGATCGAGTGGTCGTCCTCGCTGACCGGTCGTGCGCCAGCGCGACGAGGCGACTCCTGACCGAGGGACCGCCCGACGCGGACGCGCAGACCAAAACTGAAGCGACGTGACACCCGCACGAGGTCGCCCCGGTCCCCGACGCGCAACGGCGCGGCGGACGCGCAGGAAATCGCCCAGTCACCCTGCGGAACGTGCACGGCGCAGGGGGATGAGCAGGCCGACGCGATAGTCGTGTTCTGAAGACTGGAGCACGTCCGCCCCAATGGGACCACACCCCTATGACGTAGATCATAGTGAATTCCCGCACAACGCGGTATCTTCATAGTTGTTGAATCTAAGACGGCACATGAGAGGGCGATCCTCGGTATCGCCCGCCACGAAGCCCCCCAACCCTGGGGGGTTACTATTTGCCCGCCGGCATCGTGCGGGCGGGGACGGCTGGAAGGAACCTACCAATGAGTGATCTAGACATCTACAATGCGGTGCGCGCGCAGATCGTGCACGAGGACAACCTCAACACGCAGCGCCTGACGTGGCTCGTCGCGTCGCAATCGTTCCTGTTCACGGCGTTCGCCATTCTCGTGAACGCCCCCATGACGAGCAAGTGGCCGATCCTGACGCTGAAGCAGGAGCAGGTGTTTCAACTCATCCCGATCGTGGGCTTCGCCTCGGGCCTGCTGATCTATCTCGGCATCATCGCCAGCCTCGTGTCCATGGCCCGGCTGCGGGCGCATTGGGCGCGCAACACCTGCAACGGGGAGTGCGCCCTGCTGCCTCCCGTGCAGAGCTCGGTGCTCAGCCGTACGCTGGGAACCCTCACCCCCGCGGTGCTGCCGCCCGGCTTCGTGTTGATCTGGCTGTACCTGCTGTTGACTGCCTGAGTCGCCCACCCGCAACGACATCCGCCGGCCCGTTACGTGGGGGCCGGCCGGTCTGGGGGCGCTGTTCCCCCCTGTTTTCGAGCACTCATTGCTTACCCCGCTACAACACATCTTCCCCCCGACCGCTCAGCTCGCGGCGGCCGTCACGTTCGCATGGTAGTGAGACGACCAATCGGGGCCGGCCAGGGCTTCGAGGTCCGCCTCCGGCAGCCCGACGAGTGCCACCGCCCATGGCGGTCCGGCTGGACCCTGCGCCCAGCCGACCCGGAGAGTCCCGCACGCACGCTGCGGAATGTGCTGGGCGCGGGCGGATGAGGGTTGAGGGGGAAGTGGTGAGATTCAGCCACCTTGCAGGTCAGTTGGACGCAGCCGTCCACAGATGTGTGTGCATGTCAAATTGCGCTTGGATTCCCCGCGCACATCGACCATTGGTTGGGTAGCAACTGGTCGATGGGCACAACCAATCAACCGGCGACTGTCATCAGTCGCGGGATCGACTTAGGATGTTGTTCTCTTTTCAGGGTCGTTGTCCCTCTTCCAATCGGCGCGCCAGGTTAGGTGCCAGGCTATTCCAGACGGGAAGGTGGCAACTTCAGGTTTCGACCGGTGCCTAGCGGTATGGAGGTCAGGTCGGCACCGAGGCCGAGCCGATCCAGTTGAGCACGGACATAGGCTGCCGCCGGTTGTTGGCCCGGTCGGCGAGTGCGACGTAGCGTGTAGGCGTGATGCAACAGCTTGCGGGCCACTAACGCGGCGGTAGCGAAGCGACTGGCGGTCTGGTCGCGAAGGACGTGCCACACGGTCACCAGTAGACGCCGGGCAATGGCCACGATAGTCCTGTTGTGCCCGAGGCGGGGCACTAGGCGGGCGTAGACGGCTTTCCAGTGCGGGTCGTGTTCCGTGGCTACCTGAGCGGCTTCCACCATGGCGGTCCGCAGATCGCGGCGGCCCGTTTTGGTAATATGCCCGCTGGTGTGGGTTTCGCCGCTGTCATGCACCGCGGCCCCTAAGCCGGCGTAGCCGACGAGTTGCTTGGGCTGGGGAAAGCGCTCAATGGTCCCGATAGCGGCCAGCAGGGTCATCGCCGTCAGCACCCGGATGCCGGTCAGCTGGACCAAAAGGGGCACGCGCTCATCGCTACTGGCCAGAGTCGTCAGGGTCTCTTCCAGCTTCGCGATCTGATCGGTGGCGAAAATAAGGGTTGCTAGATCGTTCTGGATAGCTGCTTGCTCGACCAGCGACGGTCCCTGAGCCAACCACCAGCCGCGACGCTCGGCGGTGAACAGGTTGCCCGCGGGCGGGGCCACCCGGTAGCGGTGCAGGACGGCATGCAGGCGATTTTTGGCCTCGGTGCTCAAGCAGACCATCCGGGCGCGTTTGCGCAGCAGGGCACGCAGTTGGCGGACCTCTTCTGGCGGCACCCACACCCCGGTCAGCAGCCCCGCGGCATGCAAGCGGGCCAAGGTGTAGGCGGCTTTGGCATCGGTCTTAACCCGCGCTTGAGTGATGGCCTGGACATGCGGCGGATGAACGATCGTCACAGAGTGGACGTGCGGCGTCAGGTCATCGTACAGGCTGTACCCATTGCACGTCATCTCCAAGACCACGGCATCGGCTGGGGTAAGTTTTTGCCGGGCCCAGTCATCGAGATTACAATACTCGATGCGGCGTGGCCCCACCAATTGCTGGCCCTGGGGATCCACGATCACGGCGACCAAGTAGCTCTTGTGCACATCCAGGCCGACAAACCGGGTGACAGACGAACGGTCGCTAGACATGAGGCTCTCTCCTGTGCAGACGTAGAGCTGACTGTCCGAGGCAGCGCGGCCAGGTGCGTCGTTTCGAGGACGTGAACACACCCACAGATACGGGCTAGATCGTAGCACGATCTTCCCAGGTGAGCTTTCGAGCGGTCCGTCAAACACGAATACGGGTTGCCTCCCAGGGACGGCGCGACGGGCCTTGGCGTCCACGCACCTGGAGCAGACGCCCCGCTCCTCACCGGACACGGGTACTATGCTCCAAAACGCACCTGACCGCAAAGGCGAGGCTACGCTGCTTCTCGCCCACAACATGCTAACACGAATAGGATCGCGAATACACGAATAGCGACGCCGAATTTAGTTGTTATTCGTGTATTCGTGTTCCTATTCGTGTTAGCATGTTGTGGGCGAGAAGCAGCGTAGCCTCGCCTTTGCGGTCAGGTGCGTTTTGGAGCATAGTACCCGTGTCCGGTGAGGAGCGGGGCGTCTGCTCCAGGTGCGTGGACGCCAAGGCCCGTCGCGCCGTCCCTGGGAGGCAACCCGTATTCGTGTTTGACGGACCGCTCGAAAGCTCACCTGGGAAGATCGTGCTACGATCTAGCCCGTATCTGTGGGTGTGTTCACGTCCTCGAAACGACGCACCTGGCCGCGCTGCCTCGGACAGTCAGCTCTACGTCTGCACAGGAGAGAGCCTCATGTCTAGCGACCGTTCGTCTGTCACCCGGTTTGTCGGCCTGGATGTGCACAAGAGCTACTTGGTCGCCGTGATCGTGGATCCCCAGGGCCAGCAATTGGTGGGGCCACGCCGCATCGAGTATTGTAATCTCGATGACTGGGCCCGGCAAAAACTTACCCCAGCCGATGCCGTGGTCTTGGAGATGACGTGCAATGGGTACAGCCTGTACGATGACCTGACGCCGCACGTCCACTCTGTGACGATCGTTCATCCGCCGCACGTCCAGGCCATCACTCAAGCGCGGGTTAAGACCGATGCCAAAGCCGCCTACACCTTGGCCCGCTTGCATGCCGCGGGGCTGCTGACCGGGGTGTGGGTGCCGCCAGAAGAGGTTCGCCAACTGCGTGCCCTGCTGCGCAAACGCGCCCGGATGGTCTGCTTGAGCACCCAGGCCAAAAATCGCCTGCATGCCGTCCTGCACCGCTACCGGGTGGCCCCGCCCGCGGGCAACCTGTTCACCGCCGAGCGTCGCGGCTGGTGGTTGGCTCAGGGACCGTCGCTGGTCGAGCAAGCAGCTATCCAGAACGATCTAGCAACCCTTATTTTCGCCACCGATCAGATCGCGAAGCTGGAAGAGACCCTGACGACTCTGGCCAGTAGCGATGAGCGCGTGCCCCTTTTGGTCCAGCTGACCGGCATCCGGGTGCTGACGGCGATGACCCTGCTGGCCGCTATCGGGACCATTGAGCGCTTTCCCCAGCCCAAGCAACTCGTCGGCTACGCCGGCTTAGGGGCCGCGGTGCATGACAGCGGCGAAACC
The DNA here is from genome assembly GCA_963843645.1 of uncultured Chloroflexia bacterium. Classification (GTDB taxonomy): domain Bacteria; phylum Chloroflexota; class Anaerolineae; order DAOTYC01; family DAOTYC01; genus CAWJLE01. Next base: position 135,566 of record CAWJLE010000001.1, read on the forward strand.
CACACCAGCGGGCATATTACCAAAACGGGCCGCCGCGATCTGCGGACCGCCATGGTGGAAGCCGCTCAGGTAGCCACGGAACACGACCCGCACTGGAAAGCCGTCTACGCCCGCCTAGTGCCCCGCCTCGGGCACAACAGGACTATCGTGGCCATTGCCCGGCGTCTACTGGTGACCGTGTGGCACGTCCTTCGCGACCAGACCGCCAGTCGCTTCGCTACCGCCGCGTTAGTGGCCCGCAAGCTGTTGCATCACGCCTACACGCTACGTCGCGCTCGCCGACCGGGCCAACAACCGGCGGCAGCCTATGTCCGTGCTCAACTGGATCGGCTCGGCCTCGGTGCCGACCTGACCTCCATACCGCTAGGCACCGGTCGAAACCTGAAGTTGCCACCTTCCCGTCTGGAATAGCCTGGCACCTAACCTGGCGCGCCGATTGGAAGAGGGACAACGACCCTGAAAAGAGAACAACATCCTAAGTCGATCCCGCGACTGATGACAGTCGCCGGTTGATTGGTTGTGCCCATCGACCAGTTGCTACCCAACCAATGGTCGATGTGCGCGGGGAATCCAAGCGCAATTTGACATGCACACACATCTGTGGACGGCCATCAGGCGGGAGTTAAGAACGCCGACCAGAAGGAGGTTTGGGTTCCTCAGGATCGCCGACGATCGAGTCCGACGACGCGCCCGAGCCTCGGATGACCTTGGCGTGGTCGCCGAAGGCACAGCCTTGCGCAAGGCCAATGTTGAACTGGTACTTCGCCGGCTCAGAGGATTCCTGTTCCTGCTGCCCGCATAGCTTTATACGGAAATTGTGGAGGTCGGCAACGACTTGAGTTGATAACTCATCGGGACTTTTGAACCAAGTCACAGTGTGGCTCGCCTTGAGCTCGGCAATGAGCGCCTCAAGACAGGCTGCCTTGGCTGCATCTTGCTCAATGTGTGACGTTGGCAATGGGAGCGCCGGATCCTTGAGGTAAATCAGGCAAGGAATATCGTAGACGCGGGCAGTTCGGTACTCATCTTCAGTGATTCCCGAACCATAGCGCTGCGCAAATATGCCTACGTAGACCTCGCTCTGCTCGACCTCAGCCAGGCTCACCTCTCGGGGCGTCTCGGGGCGACTGCCGAAATACTCCATCCCCGAGAATTCGGCATCCCCCATACGGTGCAGCGCATTCTCGACAGCGAGTCGCTCCGGTTTCAAATCCGTCCAGGTTGAGCTCACAAAGATGCGAAAGGGTTGGGCCACTTCATCCTCCTACATGACCTTTCCATAGAAAGGAGACAAACAAACGATGGCTCACCTCCGATCCCAGTCCTGCAGCGCGCGATCTGCATCACTGCTGCCCATCGTGAGCAGACGCTCGAACAAGTCCATCGCTCTCGATTTGAGGTCCGTGTCTCGCGTATGGGTGTAGACGCCTAGCGCCAAGGCGACGACGTCGGACTCGAACGGAGCCACCGTGTTACGAAAACCTGTGTCCGTGCCTACTACATCAAGAACATGCTCGGCAACGCTTAGAACGAGCTCAGGTTCTCCCATCACCAGTCCCTTGAGGTAGTGCAGCAGACGTTGCCCATTTTCGACAAAAACTGGTAAGGCAATGAAGGTTTCAGTAAAAGCACGCACGTCGGAGAAATCCTCTTCTCGCAGACGCTCAAAGCAGGTACTGACGATCTGCCTCACTAACACGTCGTCGTCGCGCACGAGTTCGGTGAGTCTCGCCAGACAAACCTCCCGAACCCCAGTAATGTACAGATTCACTGCATAGACCTGGGCCGCTCCGCGGCGCATAGCAGGATCGCCATGCAAAGCTCGATCTGCAAGCGCTTCAGCGTCAGGGTACTGAAAAGCCGCGAGGCAGGCCAGGCGAGCACCAGCCTGCCGAGCCTTATCGTCGACATGACCAAGCATGGCCTCAATGAAGACACGAATTCTGGCGAAATCGTGATAATAGGACCAGAAGAGCAGTCCTTCTACGGGTTGATATGGCAGCAATTGCGCTTCAACTGCCCGCTCAAAAGCCGCCAAAGCGCGAGGACGGTCTACGTGTACGAGTCTCTCAAGCATTTCGATAACACAGATACGAACAGCCGCGGACTCATCGGTCGCAGCCATCTCGAGGAGAGTAAATGCTCGTTCAGTCTGCTTCGGTTCGCGTTCGAGCGCGCAGTGCACCACGGCTCTGACTGCGGCACCGCGATTCGTGATGATGCCGTACTCATGGGCATCGCCACCAGGTAGCGGCCCTCCCTCCTCAGTCGGTCGCTGCCACAGCTCTTCAGCGGGGTCAGGATCATGCAACGCCCAGTCAGACATGAGATCCAGGAGATCGTCCGGCACTCCGTCCTTTGCTCGCTTCTGAAGCGCCCAGCAGACCTGACGCCGGTACGGTCCAATCAGTCTCGGCGCGAATCGGCGAACAGTGTCAAACACCTGCTCCGCTGGCGCAACAGACCCGGCCAGGCCTTCAATCGCGGCCACTATGTAAGCGACGTCAATCGTGTCGTCGAAACGCAGTGTGAGTTGGTAGAAACGTCCCGGCTCTTCCTCAACTCGCTTGCTGAAGCTCGACGCCAGCTGGTCCATCCCGCCTTTGAGGAAGTCCGGGTGCTCGTAGCTTCCAGAGTATTTCCGCATTGCACGCAGCCAATGTTCGTCCTTCATCTTCAGTTGAGATCCCTCGCCAATAGGCGGACCCACCGATCCGCCACGAACACCAACCGGCTCACGCACTTTGTAACCTGGGAACCTGTGTTCCAGTTCGAGAAGCCGGCGCCTGCCTTCGTCGCTCAGCAAACCGGGTTCAATGCGCTCTAAGAACTTCAATTGCGTCACACCTTGTCGATTAAGGCCGTGTTGTTCCCAATCTGGAGAAAGTCGCATCACCTTCTGCTCGAGAGCTGCCCGCTGTGATTCACTACAATGCGCGAAGACTGCAGCGCATAAGCGTGCGGAATCGTAGGTGGAATCCTCGAAGGGCTCGCCGATATACCATCGTCGTTCGTCGCCCATCAGATACTCGAATATGTCATCAACATACTCATCCGGGTTGCAGAGATAAGCATTAACCAGCAATCGGTGCGCAAGCAGGTTATTCGACTCGCGCAGTTCTGCGGCAGTACGTCGAAAGGCGCTCGGATCGGAACGAGCGATCGCGCACAAGGCTCGAGCAATCTTCAATGCAAATGCCACGGGCTCACGCAGATGATCGCCATACCAGTGGCCAGCAAAGATGGCGTCTTCACTATACTCGTCGTCCGATGCGCTGCCGGCGACCGCATCACTGACCCCCAGCAGCCAGGGAAGCAGGTGCTCGACTACGGCGTCCGGGCTAACGGCAACTGGATGATCCAGGATGCCTCTCACGCACAGACCTTCAAAGAGCGTCTGGTCCCAACTTATTATGTCTTGCGGTGTAGGCCGGGCCACGGCCATAGTACGTGCCAGGAGATCTTTGAGCCGTCTGTCGAGGTACAGGACCAGTGCGCGACATCCCGCCTCCGGATTCGACGCACAAAAACCTCCAAGGAACCGTTCCGCATCTCCTCCCGTTTTGTCGCGTTGAATGAGGTCGCATGCGGCGCTGACTGCATCCTCATTGTGCCAATTGACCAATTGAGAAAGGCAGAAGCTGACCGCAAAGTCCCAATCATCGCTCGCACCGAGATGCGGCCGCAGTAACGACAATACACTCTCCGTGCGTTTATTTACCATGGACCTGAGGTACAATACGACAGGAAACTCAGGCGCGCACTCGTGAGAAATGAGAGTGGGACAGACGGAACTCTTCATACGGTCGAACCAATCCTCGTTCTCGCCGGCTGCCCGGAGGAAGCGCGAGCGACCATCCGCGTCGACCATCAGCCTCCTTGCCACTCGGACCTCGTCATCGCTGGGAACACGCACGGCCCCGAACCAACTGATCGCAAGGAGGCGGAGGTGAGCGCGCAGCCCAGGCGCAAATAGCAGTTGCTCCAGTTCGAACAGATACGCGCTCGGATCTGAGCCCCGCATGTAAGCCAATACCTGCAGCATCTGTGAACGCTCGAACAATCCCTGAGGGCTGCCCAGGATGGTCTTGCTGAGAGATTTCCCCTGCGAGACGAAACGACGGGCATAACAGTAATCGAATAATGTTTGGTGCGAAAACGTGTACGCGCTTCCATCGCGTCGGATGAAATTGACGCTTTCCAGGTAGCTCGCCGCCTCACGCAGATCGTCGAGCACACCCTCGGGCACGCGCAGATCTTGTCGCTCCCGTATCCGATCAACGAGACGATCCAACGCTGCGATCCGATCAGATGGCAGCGGCGCGCCTGGGCAAGGAGACTCGATGCGATTCCGCCACAACGCGCCATACAAATCCTGCAAACTCGAGTAGCGTTCGGGTAGAGCTGGCCGCGATCCGGACGCGAGGACGTCGGTGTAGACCCGAAGATTTTGAGGAACGCGAAGAAGTCGCTGATGGTCCGGCAGCAGTTCAGCAAAAGCCACGCCAAATCGATCCAGAACCAGCTGAATCTGAGAATCACTGAGTGGCTGCAGCTGAAAGCGCTTGTCAGCGTGAAGGCTGGCCAAAGCCGGGACGCTGTTGAGGTCAAACTCCCGACACGACGCGATGATGCGGACATTGTCCTGGCTGCGCAGTTGTGCAATCAGCCTGAGCAAGACCTCGAGAGCGGCCTGATCGCGTGATAGCGTCCAGGCTAAGGCATCCAGTTGGTCGACGATCAGAACAACAGGGCGCTCGGGGGCCAAAGTCTCGACGGCGCTAACGACATTGACAGGCAGCCGCAATTCAGACCGGAGTTCGTCAGACGTGCGAATGCCTGAAAAGGCATCGGCCTTGATGGCCAGAACGGCTGCCCCATCCGCTCGCAATGTCTCCAGGATTTCGCGCATCACAACCGTCTTGCCGGCGCCGGCCTGGTCCAACAGGACACCAAAACACTGCTTCTGATCCCCCGTCCGTATCCAGTCGATGATCTGCCCGACCTCTTCGCGTTCGATATGAATGCCAGCAATATCATTTCGGCTGCCTCAGCAAATCCAAGCCAGATTTCTGAACGATCGCCAGAAGGTCGCTGGAGCTAGCGGCGGGCGTGGTGCCTTCTACCCGGGGGTTCTCACCAAAGGCAGAATTCTCTGCGTGTTCGATATTTATGTTGTATGTTGTGCTACCACCTCGTGGTTCCACTTCGGGCATGGTACTCACTCCGGACGCCAGTTGTGCAGGAACAATCAGGATCCACGGACGCGCCGAGAGCCAGTGCTGTCCACTGTCTGCCGACTACGCGACATCACGGCCGACTTCCGACTCCGCCACACCGGTGGTGTCAATCCAATCGGACACAAGAGGGCTCACCCTGACGAGCAGGCCACGGAGCTGCTTGAATTCCACAGCTCTCTCGTACTGGAGCCGCCCCAGTACGATGCCGGCATGCCGGCCGTGCTGCCGCGCGAATCCCTCGATCTTGTCGCGCGAGAAGTAGGGGCGAGTCTCGGCGATGAAAGCGGCCAGGGCTTGCCGCTCTACGAGCCGATCACGCGCCCACTGATTGGCCGCTCCTTCCACTGCATCCGCATCGACGTTCTCGGTATTCAAGTCATCCAGATACGAGCCTTCGTGCCTGAGTGCGACGTGGGCCAGCTCGTGCATCAAGGTGAACCAGAAGGAATCGATGCGATCGTAGCGCAGGCTGAGCGCTACGACGGGCTTCCCGTCGGCTCCCAGAGTGAAAGCCGCCCCATCCAGGTACGTCCGGGGCAGGTGCGGCACGATCACGAAGTGCACGCCCAGGCTGAACAGCATGACTGGAACGCGGGCTGCGTCCTCCGCGCGCGCGGCGTTGGCGAGAATCTCCGGCACGGCATTCAAGAGCGCCGCAGGCTCGAATGCGGCGATGGCCTGAGCCTCGGCCAGGTGCTCCGCACGGCGCAACCAGGCGACCGTCGCACTCACCTCCAATTCGCGGTTATCGCGATGGCGGAAACTGGCCGCCAGCTCAGGCGCCTCGGCAGGGGAGTCGATCTTCAGAAACTTGCACACGGCCTGTTCCATCTCCTCAATGGAATCAGACGGCTCAATCCACTTCCGCCTGAACAACTCGGCCATGGGCGCGAGCCCGTACAGCCGGCTTCGGCGGGCAACTTCGTCTCCCCTATTGGCCTGCCGTGCCAGGTAGAGCTGATAGCTCGCCTCCAGATTGGTCCAGAGTTCCGGCGACGTGCCGAAAACCTCCGCCAATTGCAGCGCAGTCTCCGGCGTGATCTGCTTCTTGCTCTGGATGATCTCATTGATGACCTGTACCGGACGCCCCATGATCTTCGCCAGGTCGCGCTGCGTCCAGCCACGAGCCTCCAGCTCGCGGCTCAAAATCTTGCCCGGCGGCGTCACACGCGCCGGCCTCAACTCCCGGCTCATCTTACCCTCCCTGAGCCTCTCAATGGTAGTCTTCCAGGCTGACGATCAAGAGATACCTGCCCTCGGCGTCTTCCTCGATCTCGACCACCAAACGGTATTGATCGTTCAAACGGAGTGAATGTTGGTGCCTACGCTTGCCGGACAATTTCTCGAATCTCAGGCTTTTCAATGCGCGCAGGTCTTGCTCGCTTCGCGCCGCACGGATGACGTCCATGACAAAGAAAGCATCCACGACGCCGGCGGGGTACCTACGCGCGTCCCTCTCCTCCGTATAGAGTGCTGCCAGTCTGTCGTTAGAGAACTCAAATCGCACAAAGAATGTCCGAGTCGCTCAATTTGTTTGTAGTATTCAATTCACTCATTCACCCTTTGGATGAACAATACCATTATACCACATTATGCTGCGGTTTTCAATAGCTTGTCGGCAGAATAAGGGCGGCAGGATTTCGGGCGGTGAATTGACGTCACGCTCTGGAAAACTCAAAGGCAGCTCGAATTCAAGGAGGATCGCCCGGCATTATCGAGCGGTTATCTTTGCTTTTATCCTGTGCATCCTGTCTATCCTGTTCGATTTCTTTCCGCCCTCGGAGAATAGGCGCCGACAAAGACAAATCAAACAGGATAGACAGGATGCACAGGATAACAACGAGGATGAGGGCCGCGCCGCTTCGGGCTTAGCTCTCATCCTCGTTCTCATCCTGCGTATCTTGTTCGCTGGCCGCGCGGACCCTTACCCCAATTCCTGCTCCGCGCGGTCCACGGACCAGCCGTCGTGGACGATGCCGGCGAGGGCGGCGGTCATGCGCGCGGGGTCCGCGGCCTGGACGATGTTGCGCCCGAAGACCAGGCCTATGCCCCCCGCGTCCATGACGTTGCGCGCGATCTCCAGCGCGCCGCGCGGACTGTCGGTGCGCGGACCGCCGGCGGCCAGGATGGGCACCGGGCAGCGCTCGGTCACCAGGCGGAAGCTCTCCGCGTCGCCGGTGTAGTCGGTCTTGATCAGGTCCGCGCCGACCTCGGCCGCGATGCGTGTGTGCATGCGCACGTATTCCGGCTGGTAGACTTCCTTGGCACCCAGGCGACTGCCGCGCGCCATGGTCTCGATGATGCGGACCATGCCGTAGCGCTCGCATTCGCGGCTGATCAGGCCGTTCAGCTCGACCTGCCGCGCCTCGGCTTCCGCGTCGTCGAAGCCCAGGAACAGGTAGGTCATGACGGCGTCCGCGCCCCAGCGCACGGCGTCTTCCACGTGGGCGATCAGGGACTGCCGCCCTTCGGGGAAGCCCAGGCGGCTGTCGCGGTCGCGGAACATGTTGTTCCAGTCCATGCAGAGCGTGGGTCACCAGGCGAGCTGCAATGGGCCGTACGAGCGGCAAGGAATTGCCGGCCAGCAATTGCTTGTTGCACGCATGTTGGCCGCCGGACGTGCTCGAAGGCTATCCACGCGTGATTCGGGACACACGATATGCAGGTTGGGCTCAAGGAGTTAGTGACGGGCGAGTCTGGTGGCGCTTCTGTGAATCAGGTCGAGGGTGGAAGGGGAAATGTGGATGGTTCGCGCCGTCCACGATGTTGCTGCCCTCGTTCGTCGGACGGGTGAAGATCATTCGAACAGGATAGACAGGATGCACAGGATAAAGAAGACAAGGATACTTGCCCAGGCCGTTGAAGCAAATCAAAAACGTATCCGGGTCTTTATCCTGTGCATCCTGTCTATCCTGTTCGTTTTTGTCTTTTGGCTCCCGCGCCGTTCCCGGCGTCAGTACGCGCCGAATTCGCGCCCGGCATCCGCGAAGGCTTCGATGTTCGCGTAGGGGGTGCCGTCGAACATGAAGTCCGTCGTGGAGAGGATCCAGCGGCCGCGCGGCTTGACCTTGAGCAGCGGCGACCGCACCCGCTCGCGGACCTCCGCCGGGCTCGCCTTGACCAGGAACTCCACCTGGTCGACGTTGCCGCGCAGCGCCAGGTCGGGCCGGATGACCCGCAGCGCCTCGTCCAGGTCCACGTCCCCGTAGGGCGGCGGCGTCAGGTAGCCCCAGCAGTCGATGTCCAGCTCGTTGTAGAGGTGCATGATCTTGCCCGCATCGCCGCAGTTGTGGAAGATCACGAGCGCGCCCAGTGCGTGAATCTCGCGCAGCAGGCGGTTCTCGTAATCCAGCACGTACCGCGCGTAGAACCGGGGGCCGACCGCGCTGGTCGCCAGGTTGCCGGCGACCTCGATCACGTCCGGACGCGCCGCCATGAGCTTGCGCGTGCGGCGGATCACGCGCTCCGCGGACCAGTCCATCATCTCGCGGTAGAGGACCTCGTCGGCCAGCGGGTCCGTGAACAGGTCCTCCAGCCGCCGGAACTGGGCCAGGTTGTTGAAGACGCCGCCGTTGCACGTCGTGACCAGCCCCTTGTCCCCGACGGCCGCCTTGGCCCGGAGGATCAGGCGGCAGTCCATCTCGTCCGGCGGCGGCGCGTACCGGCGGACCAGCTCGAAGTCGCGCGCGGTCTTAATGGGATATTCCACGGGCGCCGCCACGATCAGGTACGGCGAGCTGCGTTTATATTGCTCGGCCCACGCGATTTCCCCGCCCGGCGTGCGGATCGTCAACCGGCGGCGCTTGTCGTCGCCCCGGCGCTCATCGCAGATCGTCACGTCCCAGTCGTCCCAGGACCGGGCGAAGCTCAAATCGTGGGTCGAGTTGTAGGCGGTGTGGAAATCCCAGACGCTGCCCAGCGTGTGCAGCACGTCGAAGCCGAAGTGGTCGCAGTACTCGACCATCTTCACGATGGGGTCGAAGTCGGGCGGATCGAAGAACGTGTCGACGTCCGGCCGGTAGTCGAACATCTCGTACACGTTGTTGTAGTACAGGAACGGCGCGATCGGCACCCGGTCGACCGGCCGGCCGGTGAGCGTGTTCCACAGCCTCGTCCTCCCGTTCATGGTACCTCCTTCGGCATCCGGCTGACGTGTCAGGACGGCGAAAGGATGCGATCCAGGAAGGGCACGAAGAGACACGAAGAATTACCAAATACAAACTGAATCGTTTGTTTTATGCCTTTATTCGTGTTCCTTCGTGTCCTTCGTGGATCGAGTCCTTTCGCCGTTGTGATCGTTTTCGTGGCGATATTCTTCGTTCGATGGTTACTGGGCGGACGGGCGCTCTGGGTCTGCTGCGGAGGCGCCCTCCGCCAGGTCGATGCTCAGGTGCCATTCGACGGTGGACAGGCCCTGCAGCGGCGTGAGCTGGCCGCGATACCGGGCGGCGTCCGGGCGATCGAAGGGGGCGGTGCAGGGCTCCAGGAAGACGTTGTAGTGGTCGCGCCAGCCGCCCTCGTTGGGCAGCACGCCGAGGTAGGGCACGCGCCCGACCGGGAAACCGAGTGAGAGCGTGAAGTCGCTGCGGTGGTACCGGAGCGCGCAGGTCCCCGCCGGCAGCGCGTCCTTCACGTAGTACTTGTACTCGTCGGCCGCCGACCTGGGCCGCAGCCAACGCAGGTCCCGCCGGGTGCCGTCCGGCAGGGTGGCTTTGGGCCACGCGAACGTGTCGCCGTAGGCTCCGAACCGGCCGGTGACGTCGAAGGTACCCACGACGGACTCGACCCCCTCCGGCAAGACCAGCTCCACGTCCTCTTCCAGGTTGATCATCATGTGGGCGGCCCACAGGCAGTCCAGGTCAAACGGCGACAGGTTCGTGAGTCGATAGTCCAGGCGCAGGCTGGAGTCCGCGGCGAAGCTCACACGCTTCTCCAACCGGTACGGGAAGCGCACGCCGAATACCACGAAGTCCAGCCGGTCCGCGCCGACCTGGAGCCGCCAGGGCAGGCTCCACACTTCCCCGTGGTCGGCCATCCTCACACCCAGCCAGGGATAGCGGTCGTAGTAGAACGCATCGATGGTCGGGAACATGTCGTCGAAGCCCGAGCACTCGCCGGCCGTATACTCGCCGTCGAACGGCTGCAGCAGGTACTTCGGGCCCGCCGCCTGCACCATCAGCTCGAACCCACGCGGCTTGTACAGCAGCGATGCGAGCTTCGCCCCGCTGCCCGGCAGGAATTGCGCCCGGATCGTCGCCGACTCGATGGACGCGGCCGGCTGGTCCTTGTATCGAGATTCGTACACCCGGCAAGCCATAGCAGAACCTCCTTGTAGCGCGTCTGTTCTCTCACTCGCAGCCCACTCCTGAGGACTGTCACCCTGAGAGGCTGTGAACCTATTGACTAGAATGGTGTCTGCGACGCACATGAAGGCGACCACTGTAACCGCCAGCGGTTGTCACGTGCCAACCTCAGCCAGCGATGGAATGACTTGGGCGGGCGTCGTGTGCCCGCGGCTGACCACCGGGCCAGCTGCTCGACCCTCAGGCCGGGGTCAACTCCTTTTGCCGCCGCAGATTGACTGTCTGGACGAGGTTGTGAGCCAACGCATACCACAACAGGACAGCGCGCGCCTTGCGCAGGCCGCGGACCAAGAGCCGTTGCAAGCCACGGTTGCGCAGCAAGGCATTGGCCCATTCCACCGTGGCGGCCCGCCCTTTGTATTTCTCCTTGGCCTCGGCGGTGCTCATCCGTTGCTTCCATTCGGCCACTTGCGGGCTGTCCGTCGGCCGCATCTCCACCGGCGGCAGCTGACCATCGGGGCCCCGCCGGAATCGGGCTATAGATCGCCACCCCCTGTTGGCCGGCCGCGGTGATGCCGTCATTGGAACGAAACCCGCCGTCGACGTAGTGCTCCGTCATCAGCCGCTCATACCGGTCCTGGGTCTGCTTCAACATGGGTCCCAACAACTGGGCGTCCGCTTCCGTGCTCACCTCCACGCCCACGATGATCCGGCTCTGCATGTCCACGTTCAGTTGGCCGCTGTAGGCCGGGCGGAAGCCGCCATCAGGCATCTTGGTCACCCGGGCGTCCGGATCAGTGGTCGAGGCCCGGACCGGGCGCTTCTTGCGTTTGAGCTCGCGCTGTTTAGCCTTCTTCGCCTCGAGCTTTTCCACTTCCTGCAAGGCCTGTTTGACCCGGGCCATTCGGTCGTGCGCCTGGCGCTCGCGCGCTGCCTGCTGGCGTTTCGTCACGGGCGCCTCGCCAGCGGCGTCACGGGCGGCCTTGAGTTCCTGCACCGGGCTGCTCGGCCTGCTGCAGACACTCGGCTCGAGAGTCTCCGCCCGGCGGAAGGAACTGGCCCCCGCACTGGCCCGGATGCGCACTCCATCCTGCGCCGTCTGCTCCAGATCGACCAGACCCTCCTGCAACAGCACGGCCACGCTACGGGTCAGCAGCGTATCCAGCTTAGCTTCCTGCTGCACCCGAAAATCGGCCAGCGTATGGTAATTCACACTCACGCCGCCCAGCAACCACTGGTAGGCCACATGTTCCCGACACAGGCGGTCCACCGCGCGGGCACTGCCTACCCCCTCCAGCGTCGCATACAGCCACACGGCCAGCAACAACCGCGGATCAATAGCGGGCCGGCCGGCCTCGCCTTCCACCGCATCGATCGCGTCGTAGAAGGCGCTCAGATCATAGTCTTGCACCAGCGCCCACACCAGCCGGACGCGATGATCATCCGGCACCAACTCGTCCAGGCTAGCCACGCGCATCTCGACTTGGTGCCGGTTGGCTTGTTCCAGGCGGGGCTTGCCTTTGCCCGGCACAGTCGGCTTTGGGCTTTCACTCGGCAGCGGAAACAGGGTATCGGTCATGGCTCACCTCGGCAGGAAATAATGCCGTCATTTTATTCGAGGTTGGATTTTTTCACAACCTCTGAGGAGCGTCGTTTGCGACGAGGGGTCTCGCGCGCGAGATAGGACATAGTGAATCGCGCGCGAGACCCCTCGTCGCAAACGACGCTCCTCAGGGTGACAGTCCTCAGGAGTGGGCTGCGAGCGACGTCAGCGCGCCACGTACTCCCGGACGACGCGGACGATGCGCCGGGCCGTCTCGAACGGGTCCCATTCCACGGGGACGTAGCCGCCCTCTTCGTTCAGGGCAACGCGATCCGGCACGAACGTGGCCACCATGACGCCGCGCAGGTCGTCGATCTCGGCGAACAGCCGGCGGTAGTAGCTCTCCGGGTCCAGCGGGGCGCTGTCCTGCAGCTGCAGGGTCACGCGGGTCCCCAGAGATCGCCGGAACCGGCCGAAGGCGTCGAAATTCGCCAGCGCCGAGTTGTTCACGACGCGAATGCCCGGCATGTCGAGCAGCGTGTCCAGGTGCTGGTAACCGTTGCCGCAGAAGTGGACGCTGCCGCCGCCGAAGGCCTCGAAGATGCGACCGACGTAGGGCGCGACGAACTCGCGGTATTGCCGCGGCCCCACCATCACCATGTCGTCGTCCGATTCCCACACGCCGACGAACGAGCCGCCCACGCCCTGCAGGCCGTTGCTGCGCTCCGGCGGCTCGCCGATGTGGCGCTTCTGGACCTTCACCCACGCGATGAACGCTTCGGTGACGATCTCGAACAGCTCGTGGACCAGGTGGGGCTGCTCGAACATCCACTCGAAGAGCAGCTGGTGGCCGCACATCTGCCCCAGCGTGTCCAGCGGACCCTGCATGTCGGTCAGGCCCACCGGCAGGTCGCCGTGGGCGCAGGCGTAGTCGATGGCCGCCAGCACGCGGGGCATCCAGCCGTCCCGGTCAGGGATCGGGCAGCCGCAGGCGCGCGACGTCGGCGGCCGACCGGATGCACGGCGCCGCGACCGCCGGGTCGTTTCCCGGCCCAGATGGGAGCGCGATCTCGCAGCCGAAGGCCGAGGCCAGGACGCCGGTGCCGAACCAGGGCATGAAGTACGGCACCGCGTCGTCGTCGATCTCGGCCAGGTGGCGCTCCCAGCCGCGCGCCTGGTAGTCCAGCATCGCGGCCGGGTCGGCGAAGTAGTCGTCCGGTTTGTCGGCGGTGGCGAAGGCGAAGTAGCACGGCGTGTTGACCAGGATCGGCACGTCATCCGGCGACCGCACCTCCGCCCGGTTGAAGGCTCGCTCGAGCTTCGCCTGGCGGCGCGTCAGGTCGAAACCGCGCCAGGTGGTGGGATATGACATGGGTGACCCTCCTTGTTGTCCTTTCCGACTCCTGTCGCAAATACACCCTCACGCTACGCCGACTGTCACCCTGAGGGAGCGTCGTTTGCGACGAGGGGTCTCGCGCGCTCCACAAGGCAGTCCTTTTTCGCGCGCGAGACCCCTCGGTCGCAAACGACGCTCCCTCAGGGTGACAGTCGGCGTAGCGTGAGGCTCCGCGGCAGGGTGAGGGTGTGTCGGCCCATTCACTTCCCCTTCGTATACACGAATAGCTCGCCCTGGGACATGAGGTGCGGCTCGACGTCCGGGGCGAGCTCGCGGCAGGCGTCCATGAACTGGGCGGGATCGCCGTGGTGCTCGGCGAACATCCAGAAGTGGCAGGGTATCGCCACCTTCGCGCCCGCGTCACGGGCCAGGCGGGCCGCCTCCACGCCGTCCAGATTGCCGTAGGCGCCGTTGATGGGCGGCACGATGACGTCGATTCCCAGGTCGAAGAGGTCCTGCCACCGGTCCGGGCGATACGCGGTGTCGCCGACCTGCCATACCCGGACGTCGCCCACCGTCAGCAGGACGCCCAGCGCGTCCGGGGCCAGCTCACCGTGGTCGGCGTAAACGCCGGTCAGGGACAGGTCTCCGAAGCGGAGCGTCTCCCTTTCGTGGAAGACGGTGTATCGGTCCGGGGATAGGCCCAGCTTTTCGTATTCGACTTGGCAGTCGGGGGCGCCGAGGAAATGCACGCGGGGGCTGCGGGCGAGGATGGCGACGGCGTCGGCGTCGAAGTGGTCGGCGTGCGAGTGCGTGCTGACCACCAGGTCCGCCTCCACCTCCTCCGCCGTGATCGGCGTGCCCATGATCCGCTTGAAGCCGTAGCCCTCATTGGGCAGCAGGCGATGCACGTAGTCGGTGAGGTATGGGTCCACGTAGACGACCCGCCCCGACGGTGTCTTGTAGACGAACCCCGCCTGCGAGATCCAGAAGATCGCCAGGCTGCCGGGTTCCACCCGAGTTTCACGGATCCGCTGCGCCAGTGACGTCATGGGAAAACCTCCGTGGTGTAGTAGCTCGCCTTCGGCTAACCTCTCTCCCGGGCGGTCGGAGATCGGCCGGGAGAGAGGTTAGCCCCTCACGCTTCATCCTTCCACGCGGAATCGAGCAGGCTCTCCAGCGCCGCGGCGAGGTGCTTGCGCAGCTCTTCCTGGGCCAGGACGGCGTTGCGCTGGCGGAGCGCCTTCACCAGGCGGCGGTGCCACTCCACGCCGCGCGTTTCGAAGTCGCCCGGGTTCCGCGTGCGGTGATCCAGGAGCAGGACGCGGGTTTGGGCGCTGAGCCCCTCCCACGCGTCCAGGGCGCGCCGATGGCCCGACAGCCGGCACAGGGTGCGGTGGAACTCCAGGTCCAACTCCGTGGCGTCGCGCAGGTCGTAGGGCTGCAGCGCCATGAGCGCCATCTTCTGCACGTGCGCGTCCAGCTCGTCGATCTGCTCCGGCGTGGCGTTCTTGATCAGGTAGTCCAGCGCGACCGACTCGATGGCCTGCCGCAGGCTGTAGATCTCTTCGATGTCCTCGCGGCTGACCTGGGCCACGAACGTGCCGCGGTGGGTGTAGTGGACGACGATGCCCTCGTTTTCCAGCAGCAGCAGCGCGTCCCGGACGGGTCCCCGGCTCGTTTCCATGGCCTTGGCAATCTGGCCCTCGACGATCCGCTGCCCCGGCTTGAGCTGATGGCCCAGGATGGCCTGGCGCAGCTGCTCGGCGATGTGCTCGCTCAGGGTGCGATTGGACGGCGCCAGGATGGGCAGACGGGTATTCTCGACCACAGACTGTCTCCTTCATTCACGCAATTCGACGCTTTCAGTATATCACACTATTCGCGCTTTGTCATCTGTTAACAGCCGACAATCTTCGAACGGAATATATCCGAATTCGTATCTGCACCATTGACAATTCGCTCAAATCATGATATACTGATCATTGTCCGGCAGATAACAGTAAACGGTTAACTGTAGAACAACAAGGGATGGTGGACGTTGTCGAACCAGGACGCTGTCTTCGTGGACCATCTCGCCGACATTCTGACACCGGCCCCCAAACGCACCCTGGCCGACGAGGTCTTGGAGCGTTTGAGAGAAGCCATCCTGCGCCACCAGCTCACGCCCGGCCAGCAGCTGCGCGAGCAGACGCTCGCCGAGTCCCTCGGCGTCAGCCGCGGACCGGTTCGCGAAGCGCTGAGCCAGCTCGAACGCGAGGGCCTGGTGATCCGGCAGCGCAACCGGAGCGCCCTCGTCGCCCGCCTGTCGCGCGAGGACCTGGACGAGATCCACAGCCTGCGCAATGCGCTCGAGCGCCTGGCCGTAACGTACGTATGTCGGCAACATCACTCCCCCCGGACTGGACGCCATGCAGGCCGTGATCGACGCGATGGTCTCATGCGTCGAGCGCGGGATCACGGAGCAAGAAGCCGCCGATCTGGACCTGCGCTTTCACGACCTCCTCTATCAGGCCAGCCGGCACGAACGTCTCATCGCGCTCTGGTCCAATCTCAGGCCCCAATTCTACCTGCTGCTGTTGAGTCGTAACGCCGCAAATCCGGATTTCGCCGACATGATTGCCGGCGGGCACCAGGAAATCCTGGACGCCATTCGCGATCGAGACGTGGAGCTCGCCCGGTCGACGACCGAGCAGCATCTGCGCTTTGCTTACGACACGGTGCTGGCCAGCCAGAATACAGCGCCTCTCACGCCCTAGCCGTCCCCTTCTCCCCGTGGTACGTAGCGGGCGACCACACAGGGTCGCCCCTACGTACCACGGGGAGAAGGGGACGAAACCAGACGACACGATGGAGACCCACCAATGAAGGTAGTCACGTTCGTCTACAACGGTCGGACCCGCCTGGGGGCGCTGCGCACCGGCGACAGCGGATCGCGCGTGCTGGACCTCAACCGGCTCGACTCGCGAGTGCCGCCCGATATGTTGAGCTTCCTCGAGGCCGGGCCGGAGGCGCGGGCCGCCGCCGAGCAGGTCGCGGCCGCCGCGCCGCAATCGGCGGAGCTGGACCTCGCGGCAGTCATCCTGAAGGCGCCCGTTCCCCGACCGGGCAAGATCCTGTGCGTCGGCCAGAACTACCTCGAGCACGCGGCCGAAGCCAACGCGGGAGCCTCGCCCTACCCGATCATCTTCGCCAAGTATGCCAACGCCGTCATCGGCCCCGGCGAGCCCATCGTCATCCCGCCCGAGACGGAGGAGCCCGACTACGAGGCCGAGCTGGGCGTGGTCATCGGGCGGCGCGCCCGCCGCGTCCCCGAATCCGCGGCCCTGGACTACGTGGCGGGCTACACACCGCTCAACGACGTCAGCGCCCGAGACTGGCAGCGCCGCACCGGCCAGTGGCTGATGGGCAAGACGTTCGATACGTTCGCGCCCATGGGACCCGCGCTCGTGACCGCCGACGAGGTCCCCGACGTTCAGAACCTCACCGTGCGGACGGTCATCGGCGGCGAGGTGCTGCAGGAAGCGAGCACCGCCCTCATGATCTTCCCCGTGGCGTTTCTCATCGCCTACATTACCCAAGTCGTGACCCTGGAGCCGGGAGACGTGATCGCGACCGGCACTCCGGCCGGCATCGGCGCGGCGCGCAAGCCACCGCGCTGGCTGCGGCACGGTGACGTCGTGCGGGTAGAGATCGACGGCGTGGGAGCGCTGGAGAACCCGGTCGTGGTACGCATAGGTCCGAGGAGACGGATTATGGAAGCCAGCCAGGTCGTGCCGAGAAGGATTTCAATGGGGAAGGCGATTCGCCGGGTATTCAGCGTGCCGGAGCTGAGCGTCATCTTCGCCCTGCTGGTGCTGATCGGCGTCTTCGATGCAGCCAACGGATCGATGCTCAGCCAGGCCAACCTCTCGACGATGCTGCAGACGATGTCGTATGCCGGCATCATCGTCGTCGGCATGACCTTCCTGATGATCGCCGGGGAGATCGACCTGTCGGTCGGCGGGGTGTATGCCCTGGCCTCCGCACTGGCCGGGCACTTGATGGTGAGGGCCGGCTGGTCGATCGAGGCCACGATCGCGGCCGTCCTCGTCGCCGGGGTCCTCGTCGGCCTGTTCAACGGAATCGTCGACGGTCAAGCTCGCGACTGCCGGCCTTCGTCGTTACCCTGGGCATGATGTACATCTCGCGGTCGCTGGGCGACGTCCTGACCAACGGGAGCTACATTTGGGGGGTGCCCGAGGCTTTTGTCCGCGATTGGTAAAGCCACTCCGTTTGGCCTCAATTGGAGCCTGTGGGCGCTGATCGCCCTGGTGGTCATCGGCGACTTCGTGCTGCGGCAGACGGTCTTCGGCGCAATGGTCGATGGCGACCGGCGGCAACAAGCAGCCGCGCGCGTCGGCGGCATCAAGACCGATTGGGTCAAGATCGGGTGCTTCGTCCTGGTGAGCGAGCTGGCGACGATCTCCGGCTTGCTGGCCAGCGCGTCCATGGCCATGGGCGACTCGCACATCGGCCCCGGGCTGGAGCTGGACGTCATCGCCAGCGGCGTGATCGGCGGCACCAGCCTGTTCGGCGGCGTGGGCAGCGTCATCGGCACTTTCCTGGGCGCCGGCGTCCTGCAGACCATCCGCAGCGGCCTGATCATGGCCGGCGTCAACATCGACTGGCAGAACCTGGCCGTGGGATCGACCCTGGCGGCGGCCGCCTCGGTCGACTTGCTGAGGCGGCGAGCGAAAAAGTATTAGGCGAGGGGCGGACCCTGGAACGGGCGACCACACCGGGGAGGCCACGTACGACTGCCCATTCGACCCGACCGGACCGGCACACCGGGCAGCCACACAGGGCCGCCCCTACGGGGACGGGAAGGTCCGATCCACGGCAGAAAGGATACAAAGACGATGGAGCTGGGTCAGCAGAGATCGACCTCCGGCGTGGCCGGCGGGATCAAGAGGCTCGTTGCGCGGGGTGCTGAACATCCCGGAGATGGGGGTCATCGTCCCTCTGATCGTCTTCGTCCTGATCTTCGCCTACCTGAACCCGGCCATGCTGAGCCGCGTCAACATGACGGTCATCCTCCGCACCATCGCCTTCACCGGGGTCGTGGCCGTCGGCATGAGCTTCCTGATCATCTCCGGTGAGATCGACCTCTCGGTCGGATCGGTCGCCGGCCTGGGTGCGATCATCTTCGGTTGGACGATGAAGAACGCCGGGTGGCCGATACCGGCGGCCATCGTCGCCAGCCTGACGATCGGCGCCGTCTGCGGCCTGATCAACGGCCTGCTGACCGTCAAGGTCGGGCTGTCCTCTTTCATCTCGACGCTGTCCATGATGTTCATGGCCCGCGGCGTGAACTACATCATCACGTCCGCGTACCCCATCTATCCCCTGCCCAGCGAGATCGGGAAGTTTGGGCTGGCCACGCCTCTGGGCGCCTCGTGGGGCTTCTGGATCTTCGTCGCCCTGGTCGTTATCGGCGATTTCGTGCTGCGCCAGACCACTTTCGGCGGCATGGTCAAGGCCACGGGCGGCAACAAGGTGGCCGCGCGCATCGCAGGCATCCGCACCGATTGGGTCAAAATCTATTGCTTCGTGCTCACCGGCATGCTGGCAGCCGCCGGCGGCATGTTGGTCGTGGCGCGCATCAAGACCGCCGAGCCCCAAACCGGGATCGGCTGGGAGCTGGACGTCATCGCGAGCGTGGTCATGGGCGGCGTCAGTTTCTTCGGCGGCGTGGGCACCATCATGGGAACGTTTCTCGGCAGCCTGCTCATGCAGGTCGTTCGCACCGGGCTGGTGGTCGTCAGGGTGAACGCCATGTGGCAGAACACCGCCGTCGGCTTGCTCTTGATCGCCGCCGTCGTGGCCGACAAGCTGCGGCGTGAGGCCAGGATGCGTGGAGTGCAGTAGCGGAGATTTTTCGAGACCACAGGCCAAATGGAGAGGAGGTGAGCGTCGAAGAGGACATCGGGTAGGCCGGTCGTTGGCGTCCCTGTTCGGTCATCGAAACGTAGCGTGAGGCCGCAATCGAAACTGGTAACCCATAGAATAGGAGGGGGAGCACAATGAAAAAGGCGATGTTCGTGCTCAGCGTTTTGGTCATCCTCTCGATGTTGATGGTCGTGTGTGGACCACAGGTAACCCAGGCAGCGCAGCCCAAAGGCACGAAGTACTACTGGCTCCAGCCGTTGAAGGGCCATCCCGTGCACCAGTTAACGCAGGCGGCCTTCCTGACCAGCTGCAAGGAACAAGGTATGGACTGCCAGGTCGTCGGTCCGGATGAGGCCGACAACCAGAAGCTCATCGCCGCCGCGGAGCAGGTCCTGGCCAAGGGCGATGCCGCCGGCATCTCCTTCTGGACCGGCAGCCCCGCCTTCCTGGACGTGATCAAGAAGATGGACGAGGCCGGCATCCCGGTCGTCGCCCCCCACTTCAAGGTGCCTGAAGGGACCTGGCCCCAGAACACGGTGATCGTCGGCACCGACCCCGCGGTCTACGCCGCCGAAGCCGCCAAGGCCATCTGCGCCCAGCTGCCCGACAAGACGGGCACGGTCGCGGTCACCGAGGGCAGCTTCAACACCACCGAAAACCTCGTCGCCGAAAGCTTCACCAAGACCATGGCCGACGTCTGCCCCAAGCTCAAGGTCCTGCCGGCGGAGGAAGAAGGCTTCGATCCCCCGAAGGCTATCGCCAAGGCTGTGGCTATCGTCCAGGCCAACCCTGACATCGTCGCTGCCCTGTCCACCACCGGCGGCGGCCCCACCACCTGGGCCGGCGCCCAGCAGGAGACCGGCGTCAAGCTGGTCGCCATCGGCATGGACTACACCCGCGTCAACCTCGACCTGGTCAAGAGCGGCCAGATGTACGCCGTCGTCGGCCAGCCCCTGTGGGACGAGTCCTACGAAGCCGCCAAGCTGCTGAAGAAGATGGCCGCGGGCGAAAAGGTCCCCTACTGGACCGAGATGCCCGCCCCCATCATCACCGCCGCCGAGGTCCCCCAGTACATCGAGATGCTGGACAAGGCCGAGGCCATGATGAAGGGCCAGGCGCCGGCTGCGCCGCTGGCCAAGGGCACGATGTACTACTGGCTCCAGCCGTTGAAGGGCCATCCCGTGCACCAGCTGACGCAGGCGGCCTTCCTGACCAGCTGCAAGGAACAGGGCATGGAGTGCCAGGTCGTCGGTCCGGATGAGGCCGACAACCAGAAGCTCATCGCCGCCGCGGAGCAGGTCCTGGCCAAGGGCGATGCCGCCGGCATCTCTTTCTGGACCGGCAGCCCAGCCTTCCTGGACGTGATCAAGAAGATGGACGCCGCCGGCATCCCGGTCGTCGCCCCCCACTTCAAGGTGCCTGAAGGGACCTGGCCCCAGAACACGGTGATCGTCGGCACCGACCCGGCGGTCTACGCCGCTGAAGCCGCCAAGGCCATCTGCGCCCAGCTGCCCGACAAGACGGGCACGGTCGCCGTTACCGAGGGCAGCTTCAACACCACCGAGAACCTCGTCGCGGAAAGCTTCACCAAAACCATGGCCGACGTCTGCCCCAAGCTCAAGGTCCTGCCGGCGGAGGAAGAAGGCTTCGATCCGCCGAAGGCTATCGCCAAGGCTGTGGCTATCGTCCAGGCCAACCCTGACATCGTCGCTGCCCTGTCGACCACCGGCGGCGGCCCCACCACCTGGGCCGGCGCCCAGCAGGAGACCGGCGTCAAGCTGGTCGCCATCGGCATGGACTACACCCGCGTCAACCTGGACCTGGTCAAGAACGGCCAGATGTACGCCGTCGTCGGCCAGCCCCTGTGGGACGAGTCGTACGAAGCCGCCAAGCTGCTGAAGAAGATGGCGGCGGGCGAGAAGGTGCCCTACTGGACCGAGATGCCGGCCCCCATCATCACCGCCGCCGAGGTACCCCAGTACATCGAGATGCTGGACAAGGCTGAGGCCATGATGAAGAAGTAGTCCGGTGCCGCGCCGGATACGCATACCGTCCGGCGCCCACCACCTCCGGCGCCGGGCCCTCGCGGCCCGGGCCGGGGGCCTGGAGCCGGGGGCAGCGCCGCACAGCGGTTGCACCCTACGGGCAGGCGTTGGGCGACCCTGACGAGGGCCCAGTTCAGGCCATGCAAAGGAGTGTCACGATGCCATCACGCATCCGACACACCCAACGGCGGCCCGATCCTGGAGATGAAAGGGATCTCCAAGGCGTACGGCCACGTCCAGGCGCTGTACAAGGTGGATTTGGAGCTCTATTCCGACGAGGTCCTGGCCCTGGTGGGCGACAACGGCGCCGGCAAGTCGACCTTGATCAAGATCCTGTCCGGGGTCTACACCCGGGACGAGGGCGAGATCAGATCGACGGCGAGCGCGTCGACATCGCCACGCCGTCGGACGCGCAGCGCTGCGGTATCTCCACGGTGTACCAGGACCTGGCCCTGGTGGACGTCTGCGACGTGGGCAGCAACATCTACCTCGGGCTGTGGCCGCGCCGCATCGGCTTTCTCATCGACTTTCCCAAGATGTACTCCCAGGCCCGGCAAGTGCTCGGCACCCTGCGCATCGACATGCCCTCGGTGCGGGTCAGCGTCGGCGAGCTGTCGGGCGGCCAGCGGCAGGCGGTGGCGATCGCCCGCGCCCTGGCCCGAGGTGAGCGCATCTTTCTCTTGGACGAGCCGACGGCCGCCCTGGGCGTCGAGCAACAGGCCAAGGTCAACGAGCTGATCGGCGATCTCAAGGCCCACGGCAAGACCGTCGTGGTCATCAGCCACAACCTGGAGCACGTGTTCGAGGTCGCCGACCGCGTGGTCGTCATGAGGCGCGGGCGCCGGGTCGGGACCCGGCTGAAGACGCAGACCACCAAAGAGGAGATCGTCGGGCTCATCACGGGCGCGGTGCGCGGCGACGCCCCGGACCAGGCGCCGGCTGCGGCGGCCGCCGCAGGCGCGTGAGCCGGCCGCCTGCAGCGATGGCCTGCCGCCCCGCCCGAGAACTGCCGTCCCGCCCGAGGACTGCCACCCCGCCCGCGGACTGTCGTCCCGCCCGCGGACTGCCGTCCCGCCCGCGGACTGCCACCCCGCCCGCGGACTGCCGTCCCGCCCGAGAACTGTCACCCTGAGGGAGCGTCGTTTGCGACCGAGGGGTCTCGCGCGCGAGAAAGGACATCGTCAGTCGCACGAGCGGGGACATCCTTTCTCGCGCGCGAGACCCCTCGGTCGCAAACGACGCTCCCTCAGGGTGACAGTTCTCGGGCGGGGCGACAGTTCTCGGGCGGGGCGACAGTCCTCGGGCAGGGCGACAGGCGCCGGAGAGGACCGCGCGCGGTGATCGTTCTTGGGGGCATACCCTATTCAGTTGTTAGAAGGAGTGCTGAACCATGAGCCATCCACTATTTGACCTCAGCGGGCGGGTCGCCCTGGTGACCGGAGCCGGCGGCAGCCTGGGCAGCGCCATGGCGACCGGTTTCGCCGAGGCGGGCGCCGACCTGATGCTGTGCGACATCAACGCCGCGGCCGTGCAGGCCACGGCGGACCGCATCCGCCAATTGGGCCGGCGGGCCGTGCCGGTGGTCTACGACGTGTCGGACCCCGGCCAGATCCACGCGATGTTCCTGCAACTGGACCAGGAATACGGCAAGATCGACATCCTGGGCAACGTCGCCGGCCCGGCCGTGCTCAAGGACCCTCTGACGATCTCCATGGACGAGATCATGCTGACCTTCCACGGCATCGCCATCGGGCGACTCCACTGCTGCCGCGAAGCCGGACAGCGAATGCTGGCCGCCGGCAAGGGCAGCATCATCAACATCGGCTCGATCTGCAGCGTGTCCGCCAATGGGCGGGGCCACACCGTGTACAGCATGGCCATGGGCGCCGTCGTGCAGATGACCCGCGAGCTGAGCACCGAGTGGTGCGGGCGCGGCGTGCGCGTCAACGCCATCCTGCCGGCCCAGATCACCAACGCCAGCCTGGAAGAGCGCATGGACGCCGATCCCCAGCTGCGCGGCAACTTCGTGCGTGGCATCCCCATGGGCCGCCTCGGGCGGGCGGAAGAGATCAGGGGCGTGGCGATTTTCCTGGCCTCGGACGCGGCGTCCTTCGTCACCGGCGCGTTGATTCCATTCGACGGCGGCAACCTGGCCCGCAACGCAGGCGGCTCGCATCCGGGCATGCCGACGCTGAACGTCTAGCCGAAGCGGGAGGGGCGCATGGCGTACAATCCATACAGCCTGGAAGGGAAATTGATCCTCGTAACCGGCGCCGGCACCGGCATCGGCCAGGGGATAGCGCTGGAAGCGGCGCGCCAGGGCGCGGACGTGGCCCTGCAGCACAACACCAGCGCCCAGGGCGCGCACGAGGCCGTGGCGGAGATTCAGGCCATGGGGCGGCGGGCCGTCGCGCTGCGGGCCGACCTGAGCCAGGTGGGCGAGTGCCAGCGCGTGGTGGAGGAGGCCGCGGCGTTCCTCGGCGGGCTGGACGGCCTGGTGAACAACGCCGGGATCACGGCCACGCTCGGCTTCGCGGACGCGACTGAGGCGCAGTTCGACCGCCTGTTTCACGTCAACATCCGCGGCCAGTTCTTCTGCTCGCAGCAGGCCATGCCCCACCTGGTCGAGCGCGGGCGCGAGCTGAGCCGCCGCTTTCCGGAGCGTCCGTGGGCCGGCGGCAGCATCGTGAACATGGCGTCGGTGCACGGCCTGGTCGGCTGCCCCGGGCACTCGATCTACGCCGGCACCAAGGGCGCCATCATCGCCTTCACGCGCGAGCTGGCCGTCGAGCTGTGCCCGGCGCACGTCCGCGTCAACGTGATGGTGCCCGGCACGATCGAAGTGCCCGGCTATTGGCGAGTGGATCCCGGCTACACGCGAGAATTGGGGAACACCATGGTACCCTGGGGACGGGTGGGCCTGCCGGAAGACGTCGGGCGCCTGGCAGCGTACCTGCTGTCCGACGCGTCCGAATTCATGACCGGGGCCGTCCTCGCGTTCGACGGCGGCCTGACGGCCAAGATGGCGCTGCCGTACCAGCCGCCGGCCGGCGAACGGTAGGCGCGGCCGGGCGGCTCTCTCCATACCAAACCTCCGAAGTTTTGGAAACTTCGGAAGTTTAAGGCGGGCCGCCGCCGGGCCGACCGGGCCGACCGGGCCGACCGGGCCGACCGTGGCACCGCGAAGGCCAGGGCGACCAAGGTCGCGACTGCCTTTACAAAGCCCGCCTTCGCGGGCTAACGACGAACCGCCACGGCCTGCTGGATTTCCGACGCAGCCCTTCGGTCTGTGTTGGAAATCTGGGGGCCGCTGGCCCGCGAAGGCGGGCTTCGTAAAGGCAGTCGCGACCTTGGTGCCCTGGCGCCCCCGCCGTGCCCCTGCGCCATGCGGTGCCACGGGCGCGGACGCGGTGCCCGGGTTCGACGCGGCGCCCCGGTGCGGACGCGGGGCCCCGGCGCGGACGCGGCGCTCCGGCGCGGACGCGGTGCCCCGGCGCGGACGCGGTGCTCCGGCGCGGACGTGGTGCCACGGCGCGGACGCGACGCCCCGGGCTCGACGCGGCGCCCCGGCGCGGACGCGGGCCCCAGGCGCGGTGCGGTGCCCCCGCGCGAACGCGGCGCCACGGGTTCGCACGCGGTGCCCCGGGCTCGGTGCGGCGCCTCGGCGCGGACGCGGTGCCCCGGCGCGGACGCGGGACCCCGGCGCGAACGCGATGCCCCGGTGCGGACGTGGTGCTCCGGCGCGGACGTGGTGCCCCGGCGCGGACGCGGCGCCCCGGCGCGAACGAGGGCCAAGCGCTAACGCTCGGCCAGTCCACTATCAGGAGAGTCGCATGCTGCCGAAGGAACGGGTGATCGCCGCACTCGAATTCAAGACGCCGGACCGGATTCCGATCGCCGAGACGGGGGTGGACTATCCCATCACCGAGGCGGCCCTGGGCCGGCCGACGCTGTACCGCGGCAAGTGGAAGGAATACACGGCCCTGTGGGAGGGCCGGCGCGACGAGTACGTCGAGTCCTGCAAGCGCGACGTCGTCGACCTGGCCCGCAAGTTCGAGCACGACGTCGTGCCGGCGTTCCTGGTGCCGCCGCGTGGCAAGCCACCCGAGCCGCCGGAGTTCCTCGCGCCGTACAAGTGGCGTCTGCCCGACGGCCGCGTCTTCGCCTATTCGCCGCAGAGCGAGGGTCACGCCTTCCTGCTCTCCAATCGCGACGTCGCCATGGAAGAGATCCAGGACATTCCGCTCGATTTCGACGAATCCCAGCTGGAGCTGGTGCGGCACGTGGTCGAGGAGATGGGCGGCACGCACTTCATTCTGGGCCGCCCGGGCGACGGCATCTTCCCGCTGGCCAAATATACGCTCGAATTCATGCTCGTGGGCATGATCGAGCGGCCGGAGGTCATCCGGAGGATCATCGAGGTGGAGACGCGCTACTGCATCGCCGTCAGCGAGATTCTGCTCGACGCGGGCTGCGACGCAGTGCTGCCGACCAGCGACGTAGCCGGCAACGACGGCCCCTTCATGTCACCCAGGATGTTCCGGCAATTCCTGTTCCCCTGGCTCAAGGCCGAGTGCGACGCGGCGCACGCCAAAGGAAAGTATTTCGTCAAGCACACCGATGGCAAGACGTGGCCGCTGCTCGACATGTTCGTCGAGGCCGGGATCGACGGCTGGCACGGGATCCAGCCACGCATCGGAATGGCGCTGCCCGACCTGCAGGAGCGGTACGGCGGGCGGCTCTGCTTCTGGGGCGGCGTGGACGTCGACACGCTGATCGCCGGGACCGAGGAGCAGGTGGCGGACCAGGTCCGCGTCGCCTGCGAGAGCGCCCCGCCGGAGGGCGGCCTGGTGCTGGCCTGCGGCAACACGGTCATGGTGGGCGTGAAATATGGGCACTACCTCGCCATGCTGCGCGCCGCCGCGAGGTACGGCCGGCGTTGACCTCTCAGCCGGCGTTGACCTCTCAGCCGGCGTCGACCTCTCTCCCGCCGGTCTCCGACCGCCCCTGAGAAGCGAGGCACCGGGTGAGGGCGGTCCGCGCCGGGCGCGACAGGTTCACACACGACGACTTTCGTCCAGACACGGAGGGCAGTTCCATGACAAACCTCGCCACACTCGGTAAAGAGCGGGCACTGGCGCTGTATCGCCAGATGCTGATGATCCGGCGCTCCGAGGAACAACTGGTGAAGCTGTACGCCGCGGGGAAGATCTACGGCGCCTGCCACACCTACATCGGTGAAGAGGCCGTCGCCACCGGCGTGTGCGCCCACCTGCGCCACGACGACGTGGCATTCAGCACCCACCGGGGCCACGGCCACGCCCTGGCCAAGGGCGTGGCGCCGCGCGAGCTGATCGCCGAGCTGATGGGCCGCGCGACTGGCGTGTCCGGCGGACGTGGGGGCAGCATGCACCTGTTCAAGCCGGAGGTCGGCTTCATGGGCTCCAGCGGCATCGTCGGGCCGAGCATCACCCTGGCGGCCAGGCGGGGGCTACACCGCCAGGCTGCTCAAGACCGACCGCGTGGCGGTGGCCTTCTTCGGCGACGGCGCGGTCAACAACGGCTCGTTCCACGAGGGGATCAACCTGGCCACGGTGTGGGGGCTGCCGGTCCTGTTCGTGTGTGAGAACAACCTGTACGCCACCGAGGTCGCCTTTGCCAAAGCCACGCGGCACCCCGAAGTGGCCTCGCGGGCGCGCGCGTACGGCCTGCCCGGCGTGGAGGTCGACGGCAACGACGTGGCGGCGGTGTACGAGGCGGCGGGCGAAGCGGTCCGCCGGGCGCGGTCCGGCGAGGGCCCGACGCTGCTGGAATGCCGGACGTATCGCATCCGGCCCCATTCGGAGGGCATGCGCGACGCCGGATACCGGACGGCCGGGGAGATCCTCGAATGGAAGGCCCGCTGCCCGATCCAGCGATTCGAGAAACGGCTGGTGGAAGCCGGTCTGGGCGGACAGGCGGACTTCGACCGAGATCGAGGCCGAGATCAGCGCGCTGGTCGCGGAGGCCGTCGAGTTCGCGGAGAGCAGCCCCTGGCCCGACCCGGCGACGATCGCGGACTACGTTTACGCCACCACAGGAGGCCACCATGCGTGAGATGAGCTACGTAGACGCCGCCCGCGAGGGCCTGGCGGAGGAGATGGCCCGCGACCCCTCCATCTTCGTCGTGGGCGAAGGCGTGGGCCCGCGCGGGGGCAACTTCAACACCACCGTGGGCCTGTACGACCTGTACGGGCCGGAGCGCCTGCGCGACACGCCGATCAGCGAGCGGGGGTTCACCGCCCTGTGCACCGGCGCCGCGGCTACCGGCTCGCGGCCGGTGGTCGACTTCATGTTCATCGACTTTCTCACGGACGCCTTCGGCGACCTGCTGAACCAGACGGCCAAGCTGCGCTGGATGAGCGGCGGGCGGCTGAAAGTGCCCATCGTGCTGCGCGGCTGCGTCGGCGCCGTCAATGCCAACGCCGCCCATCACTCCGGCAACTACTATCCCCTGTTCATGCACATTCCCGGCTTCCGCGTGGCCGTGCCGGCGACGCCCGCCGACGCCAAGGGCCTGCTCAAGACCGCCCTGCGCTGCGACGATCCGGTGCTGTTCCTGGAGCACAAGGGCCTGCTGACCCTGCGAGGGGCCGCGTGCCGGACGGCGAGCACCTGGTCCCGTTCGGCCAGGCGGCGGTGGCCCGCGAGGGCCGCGACGTGACGATCGTCGCCATCGCGCTGATGGTCCCGACGGCGCTGCAGGCCGCAGAGGGGCTGGCCGGCGAAGGCGTCTCGGTGGAGGTCATCGACCCGCGCACGCTGGCCCCGCTGGACATCGACACGATCCTGGCGTCGCGTGCACAAGACCGGCCGGCTGCTGGTGGTGGACGAGGACTTTGCGCCCTGCGGCGCCGCCGCCGAGATCGCCACGCAGGTCATGGAGCGGGCCTTCGACGACCTGGATGCGCCGGTGCAGCGGCTGAACGGCGTTTTCGCGCCGACGCCCTTCAGCCCGGCGTTCAAGAACGTCGTGCCCCGACGCGGCGTCGATCGCCCAGGCCGTGCGCGACCTGATGGCCGAGTGAGTCAGGAGGCAATCATGCCCTTCGAAGTGGTCATGCCCCGACTGGGATGGAGCATGGAACAAGGCATCCTGGTCAAATGGCACAAGCAGGACGGGGAGCACGGTCCAGGTGGGCGACATCCTGTTCACAGTAGAGGCGGACAAGGCCAACCAGGAAGTCGAGGCGCTGGAGAGCGGCATCCTCCGCATCCCGCCCGACTCGCCGGCCCCCGGCTCCGTCATCGCCGTGGGCACGCTGCTGGGCTACCTGCTGCAACCCGGCGAAGCTGAGCCGGCGCCCGCTGCCGCGCGCGAACCGGCCCCCGCGACGCCCACCGACTGCGGTCGCCGCGCCACCCCCACCGGCTCCCGTCGCCGCTCCACCAACTGCGGTCGTTGCAGCGAGCCCGGCGCGGGTCGCAACCGAAGCGCCCGCGATCAGCCCCCGCGCGCGGCGAGTGGCCCGGGAGCTGGGCGTGGAGTGGGTAGTGCTGCACGGGAGCGGCCGCACCGGCCGCATCGTCGAGCGCGACGTCCGCCGGGCGGCCGAGGCGGTGGCCGCGGCCGCCGGCGCGACCGCCGGCCGGCGCTTACAGCCCCACCGCCGTCACGCTGACGACCGAGGCCGACGCGACGGAGTGGGTCCGGCTGCGCGGGCGGCTCCCGGCCGACGTGTCCGACGACGACCTGTGGATCCACGTGCTGGGCCAGGCGCTCGCCGAGCATCCGGCCATGAACGCGCGATGGAAGGCGACGTCATCGTGCAATCCACGGCGGTGAACGTGGCGTGGTCGTGGAGACCCCGCAGGGCCTGGTGATGCCGGTGCTGCGCGACGTCCAGGCCAAGCCGCTGCTGCAGATCGCGCGCGAGTCGGCAGCGCTGATCGAGGCGGCGCGCACTGGACACCTCGACGCCGGCGGACCTGCGAGGGCGGCACGTTCACGCTGACCAACCTGGGCGCGTACGGCATCGACGCCTTCACGCCGATCCTGGATCCGCCTGAGTGCGCCGTGCTGGGGGTGGGATCAGACTCCGAAGTTCAGACTTCTGAAGTTTTGGAAACTCCCAACAGAGGCCGCTGGGCTATGTCGGAAGTTTTCGGGCACGACTTCCGAAGTTTTGAAAACTTCGGAAGTCTCGGCACGTCACACGGTGTTTCTCAGCCTGTCCTTCGACCGCCGGCTGGCGGTGGAGCGCGAGGCAACCGGGGCGCGCTTCCTGCAGCGCGTCAGGCAGTACGTGGAACAGCCGTATTTGCTGCTGATGGGGTGAACGCCACCACCGAAAGGAGCCTCTCCATGACTCAGCTCAAACTGGTGATCACCGATTTCACCGAGCCCGAGAACCAGTACGAACAAGAGGAGCTTCTGGCCTCCGGGCTCGACGTTCGAGCTCGTGCGCCTCAACACGCGCTCGGCGGACGAACTCATCCCACAACTGGGCGACGCCGACGGGCTGCTGGTGCAGTTCGCCGACATCAACCGCCGGGTCATCGAGTCCCTGGCACGATGCCGGGTGATCTCCCGTTACGGGATCGGGGTGGACATGGTCGACCTGGAGGCAGCGACGGAGGCCGGCATCCCCGTGTGCAACGTGCCCGACTTCTGCATGGACGAGGTCAGCACGCACGACCCTCGGCTTCGTGCTGAACCTCAACCGCCACATCCTCGCCCATCACCTCCACGTGCGGTCCGGCAAGTGGGCGCCGGCGCCCGGCCAGGCGCCCGCGCGGCTGGCGGGCCAGGTACTGGGCGTGGTGGGCCTGGGCAACATCGGCAGCGTCGTCGCGCGTAAGGCGGCCTGCCTGGGCCTGAAGGTGATCGCCAGCGATCCGTTCGTCGTCGCCGGAGCGGGCCGCCGAGCTGGGCGTGGAGCTGGTCCCGCTGACCGAGCTGCTTCGACGGGCGGATTACGTCACGCTGCACTGCCCGCTCGTGGCGGAGACGCGCCACCTCATCGGTGCAGCCCAACTGGCGCTGATGAAGCCGTCCGCGTACCTGATCAACATGGCCCGCGGGCCGATCGTGGACCAGGACGCGCTGTACCACGCGCTGGTGGAGCGGAGCATCGCCGGCGCGGCGCTCGACGTCCTGGCGCAGGAGCCGCCCGCGCCGGACGATCCGCTGCTGCAGCTGGACAACGTGCTCATCACGCCGCACACGTCGAGCTGGTCGGCGGAGTCCATCGTCCAGCTCCGCCGCGATACCGCGCGCAACGCCGTCGACGTGTTCCAGGGCCGCGCCCCACGATCGATCGTGAACCGGCGGGGGCTGGAAGCGCGGGGAGCGTAGTGGCGACTTAGACGCTCGCTGTGGGGGCGGGCCATCCACGAATCGAACACGAATACACGAATAACGACCAGTCCGTGCATTCGCGGCGCCATGGGACGCGGCAGGTCGTATCCGTGTATTCGTGTTCGATTCGTGGATGGCCCGCCCCCACAGCGAGCGTCTCTATACCACCTCCACAGTCCGCCCATAAACGGCCTGGCCTTCCAGGCAGCTCGCGGCGCGGCCGGCGGAGACGAGCGCGATGGTCCGCAGGCCAAGCAGCGATTCGTCGATGTCGCACGCGGGCCAGACGTCGTAGCCGGACGTTGCGGCCAGGACGCCGGCCAGGAGCGGCAGCCGGCGCGGCAGGCCGCCGCTGAGCACGCACCGGACGGCTTCGTGGCGCGGATCGAACAGCCGGATGACGTCGGGATACTGCGCGACCCAGCATTTGAACAACGAAGCCAGGTAGTTCTTCAGAGTGAACGCGCCGTCGGCGATGCCGCCGATTCGGCCGCCGCCTCGATAGTTCCACGCGCTGCCGAACACCGCCAGGTCGAAATCGAGCGTCCCCTGTGCGAGGTCGGCCTCCGTCAGGCCGGCCAGCAGGCCCCAGAAGTCGCCCTCAGCCGCGGCGGAACGCGCCGCCTCCTCCAGCAGGCCGACGAAGTTCGCCAGGGCGCGGCCGGCGGGGATGCGCGTGACGACCGGCAGCAGGCGGTCGTCGAAGTAGGGCCGCAGCTCGAACTCGACGCCCGTCTCCTCAGGCCGCCCGGACACGCCGTCGA
The DNA here is from genome assembly GCA_963843645.1 of uncultured Chloroflexia bacterium. Classification (GTDB taxonomy): domain Bacteria; phylum Chloroflexota; class Anaerolineae; order DAOTYC01; family DAOTYC01; genus CAWJLE01. The sequence goes on from CAWJLE010000001.1 coordinate 167,068, forward strand.
TCACCGCCACCTGAGAGCCGGTGCCCATGTTGAGGGAGATCGTCTGCCGGGGCACGTTGCAGGCGCCCAGCACCGAGCACTGGTGGTCGCCGACGCCGACGTAGATGGGGATGCGCCGCTCCCCCGTGTGCCAGTATCCGGAGACCGTTCCGGTCGGCGCGATGGGGTTGAACGCGCAGCGCACGCCGGTCAGGTCCGCGACGAACGCGGTGAGGTCGTCGGACGTGGCGCCCGCGCGGACGTCGTAGAAGGCGAGGCAGTGCTGCATGGTATCGTGCGCGACGTGCGTGGAGTCGCCGGAACACAGCGCCAGCCACTCCGGCAGGGCCACGATCCGGGCGCCGGGCGGCAGCCGCCCAGCCGGCCCAGGTGGGCCACGTTCATCAGCGGCAGGTTAGGACCGGGCCGCCAGCCGGTGATCCGGTGGAAGTCGCGGCCCAGCCGGTCGCGGACCAGGTCGAAGGTGGCGATCCCATCCACGGCGTCCAGCGAGCGCTCGTCCTTCCAGCTCAGTAGTTGCTCGCCGGAGCGTCGTGCTCGTCGAGCACGAGGAAACCGTTCTGCTCGCTGCACAGCGCAATGCCCGTGAACGCGATGCCCATCTTGTTGAAGTAGAGGTCGCACACGGACTGGAACCGGTCGGTGAGGGCGACCGGCGACACCTCGTAGCGGCGCGGGGCGTCCCCGCACTTCGGGAGCGACGGGAAGCTCCGCACGTGGGCGAAGCGGCCGGTGTCGAGGTCCACCATCGCCGTCTTCAGGCTGGTCGTGCCGAAGTCCATCAGCAGGAAACGGGTTGCGTCCATCGGCGATCGCTCTCCTTGCTCCCCCATGACGCGTGCGGACAGCACTACGCGACGACCGTCGTCCTGGGGACGAGCGGCGCCCTCGACTTATGTCACCCTGAGGGAGCGTCGTGTGCGACCGAGGGGTCTCGCGCGCGAGAAAGGATGTCCCCGGCGGTGCGATTAGCGATGTCCTTTTTCGCGCGCGAGACCCCTCGGTCGCACACGACGCTCCCTCAGGGTGACATAAGTCGAGGGCGCCGCGTGGGCGGCGGTTCCCGCGGGACAACGATGCCCCGCCCCCCAGCCTACCTCTTCCGCTGCGCGGTCATCTCGTCGATGGCGCGTTTCTGCACGGGGCCGGTGGGCTCCAGGGGCGACATTGGCTTGCCGGAGCCCATGCCCAGGGTCGACATGGCGTACTTGATCCCGGCCAGCCAGGACACGCCGCCCAGGACGAGCCGCTCGCGCAGGAACATGATCCGCTCCTGCATGCGGCGGAGTGTCTCCAGGTCGCCGGAGCACGCTGCGTCGTAGGCGCGGATGAAGGTCACCGGCTCGTAGTTGGCGGACACCGGGACGATGCCGCTGGCGCCGGCGAGCAACGCGTCTGCGATGGTCACCTCGTCCCCCAGCAGCAGCTTCAGGCCGAGGTCCTTGCCCGCCGCGAGCAGACGGCTGAAGTAGGCGTAGTCCAGCGAGCTTTCCTTGCAGTACTCGATCCAGCCGCGCTTCACCATGTCGCAGACGGTCTCCACGGCAATCGTCGAGCCGACGCAGCTGGGAATGTTGTACGCCATCATATTCATGCCGTCGCCGTACTCGCGGCACTCGCCGAACAGCCGCAAGTGCTCGGTCGGGGCTCTGCACATTCAGGTAGAACGTGGGGGCCACGACGTACCAGTCGTAGCCGATCTCACGCAGCACGGCGATCTTGTCCTTCATCTTGCGCGTCGACGAGTCCATGACGCCGCCCAGCAGCGCGGTCTCGCCCCCGGTCTCGTCGAACCCGATCTCCATCATCCGGGTCCACTCACCCATGGTGAACAGGGGGCCTTCTCCGGCCGACCCACCTACGAACAATCCGTGCACCCCGGCGTCGATCAGGTAGCGCAGGACCGCTCTGAAGGCGGCTTCATCCACCCGGTCTTCGTCATCCACCGGCGTGACGACTGGAACGACAAGGCCGTGCAGCTCACGAGAGACTTCCGACACAGCCCAGCGGTCTGTGTCGGAAGTCTGATGCTCATTTGATCTCACTCTATGATCTCCTTTATGTCCATTCCGACGTCCTCAGCTAACCCCGTGAGGTTTATGATTACGTGCTCAGGCAAGAGCATCCCCTGCTTCAGCGCCTGCTCACGTCTCTCCCACTCCATTTCACCCGGCAGATAGATCCGCTCGGCACCTTTGGCCTTGGGCGCGGCCTTGATCTCGCGGATCATGCGGTCCATCCGCGCCTTGAACTCGCCGACCGGCATCATGCGGCCCACGTCGATGGCGATGAACGCGTGGCCTTCGTTCGTGGGCTCGGGCGTGTCCTCGACCCAGCTCTTCACCTCGCTCATGATCGCCGCGCCGGTCAGCACGCCGGTCAGGACCTCCACGAAGACCGCCAGGCCGTATCCCTTGTGGCCGGCCATGGGGAGCAGCGCGCCGTGTTCCGGATACGCGCTGGGATCGGTGGTGGGCACGCCGTCGTCGTCGACCAGCCAGGTCTCGGGGATCGTCTTACCGGTCGCCCTGGCGGCCATGACCTTCGTGGCGGCCACGGTGCTGGTCGCGATGTCGAGCCAGACGGGCTTCTCCTCGCCGGCCGGCACGGCGTAGGCGAACGGATTGGTGCCCAGGACTCTGCCGCGCGCCCCGGGGATCGTCATGCACGGGTCGACGTTGCACATGCTCAGCCCGATCATGTCCGACTGCGCGGCCATGACGGCGTAGTAGCCCGCCGCGCCGAAATGGCTGCTGTGCTTCACGCCGACGTAGGCGATGCCCGCTTCCCGCGCCTTGGCAATGGCCAGACTCATGGCCTCCCAGGATGAGCGCATCGGCATGGCATAGTGGCCGTCGATGGCGGCCCAGGCCGGACCTTGGGCCACGACTTCCGGCGCAGCCTCGGGATTCAGTCGCCCCTGGCGGACGTTCTTCATGAGCCCGCGGATCTGCCGCGTGCCGTGGGTGTGAACGCCCCAGGTATCGGTCGTCGTCAGGATCTGTGCCGTGATGCGGGCATCGTCATCTCGCAGCCCACACCGGCGCATCGCCTCAATGCAGAACCATTCCAGGTCTTTCGGGTGCACCCTCCCGCCAGCCGCCATCGTCTTTCTCCTTTCGCCGTTCTACCATGAACAGATGAAGGGAAACAAGGCTATCCACGAAGGACACGAAGGGACACGAAGAAAAAACACATTGGAGGAAAAGAACCAGGAAGGCCAATGCCCTCACCCCGACAGTATTTGTGGTCTCTCGGGGAAAGAACTGCCTGTTCTGCCCCGTCTCTCTTCGCGTTCCTTCGTGCCCTTCGTGGATGGAAATAACGTTGTCACCAGATCGTGGTGCCGCCGTCGATGACCAGGACGCTGCCTGTCATGAAGGACGACGCGCGGGAGGCCAGGAAAACGACCGTACCCTTCAGCTCGTCCTCGCGGCCGTAGCGCTTCATCGGCGTGTTGGCCACCAGCCGCGCCATCAGCTCCGGGTTCTCGCGCGTCTTGGACGTCATCGTCGTGGTCATGTAGCCCGGCGCGATGGCGTTGACCCGGATATCGTATTGCGCCCAGTCGGAGGCCATGCCTTTGGTCAGCTGGGCCAGGCCGGCCTTGGCCGCACAGTAGGGCACGTTGTGCCGCGGGAACAGGTTGCCGATGATGAAGGCGTTCATTGAGGCCACGTTGACGATGACCCCGCCCCCGCCGCGGGCGATCATGTGCCGGGCCACCGGCTTGCCGAAGTAGAACGCACTGGACAGGTTCGTCTCCATCATTCGCTGCCAGCCCTCGTCGTCCTGCTCTTCCAGGGAAACGCCCTGAGCGGCCATGCCGGCGTTGTTGACCAAAACGTCGACCCGGCCGAGGCGCTGAATCGCGCGCTCCACGAACGCCGCAGCCTGGTCCGACCGCGAGACGTCCACCTGCCCAAACAGAGACCGCCTGCCCAGCGCCGCGATCTCGGCGCACGTGCGGTCGCCTTCTTCCTCGAGCAGGTCGCAGATCGCCACGTCGGCGCCGGCCTCGGCCAGTGCCAGGGCCGCCTGGCGGCCGAGTCCGCGCGCCGCGCCCGTGACGATCGCGACCTGGCCGGTCAGATCGAACAGCTCCTTGACGTGCATGCTCAGGCCTCCGGCCAGGTTTGATCGCCGAACACACCGGTCCACTCACATAGGAAAGCGTTCATCCGCTGATCGGTGAACGGATGCTCGTACAGCAGCTTCATGTACTCGAGCTTCATGGTGCAGATGTCCGTTCCTGCCACGGCAAACTCGCCAAAGATCCGCGGATAGCGGCCACACGACAGGATCCTGGTCTTGAACCCATAGTTGTCGTAGATCCGCCGCACCGGCGCGACCAGCTGCACCGGCGAGTCCTGCGCCTGATCCAACGGACCGTCGAACATCGCAACGACATCGGCGCCCGCCTTGCCCACCAGGTACGCCTGGGCCACGGAAGCCACGGCAGTGATGGCAATGCGGATGTCCGGCAGCTCCTGCTTGAGCCGGAGCAGCGCCTGGATGCCGGCGTTGCTCATGGGCAGCTTGACGATGATCCGGTCCGAGAAGCGATGCAGCCATCTGGCCTGAGCCATCAACGGCTCCGGCTCGCGCCAGCCCACCGCCTGGCAGAAGACCGGTCCCGGCGAAGCGTCCAGCACGTCACGCAGCGTCTGCTGCATGTCGGGGCCGCCCTTCGAGATCAGGCTCGGGTTCGTCGTCACGCCGGAGATCAGGCCCCAGGATCGCACTTCGCGTATTTCGCTGGCATTCGAGGTGTCGAGGTAGAGGTCCATTCGGTAATCCTCCTTCTTCGATGGGGTGGGCATTGCGGTTCGGTTGAGGCGTGGACCTCTCTCCCGGCCTCTCCCCTGAGAAGGGAGAGGAGCGACCTCATGGCTCCTCTCCCTTCTCAGGGGAGAGGCCGGGAGAGAGGTCCACGCCGGCCTCACTAACAGCGCTCGTGGAACAGCGTTTCGGCCAGGTTGCACAGGAACCCGGCCGCTCGATCCTGATAGTCCGAGCGGAATCCCGCGGACAGGTCGTAGAACTCGTGGCGATGCAGGAACTGCCCCTGCTCGTCCCGCCGGCCGACGAAGGCGAAGCTGTAGTTGTGGAAGATCGGGTGGTGCACCTCCAGGCGGCCCTCCGGCCGGTCGGCCTGCAGGCACTGCGCGGCGAAGGCCGAGCCGCGCTCCGCCTCGCGCGTCGCGTAGGCCAGCGCGTCGTCCCACCAGCGGCGGAACAGCTCCGGGTGATGATCTCGCAGCGTCTCCGCGAAGAGCAGCTGCAGGCTGGGCGAGATCTTGAAATGGCACCAGCCGTCGGTCCCCCGCCGGATCACGCGCAAGGTCTCGGCCGACAGGTCGTCACCCGAGTGGAAGTCCACCATCACGTCGAGCTCCTCGCAGATGCGGGACATCACGGAGACGCGCCGCTCCAGGCCCTCCAACCCATCCGGGCAGCTGTAGTCGACGCCTTTCTCGACACCGAAGTTCGGCGCGACGTGCGTGACGGGAATCTGGCGCCGCTGCAGCTCCAGGACGACGAAAGCCAGCTCGACGTCGGTCGTCAGGCAATCGAACGTGGGAATCTGAGGCGGGTGCTCGTCGATGCTGAGCTCCAGGTCGAACGGCTGCCCGTCCTTGAGTTCTTCGATGTCGGCAGTCAGCGTCTCCACCGCGTCCAGGGCCGTCCAGTATTTGCCGACCAGGCGATCGATCGTGTCGCGCGACAGGCGGTACGTTTCCCCGGCCAGCCGGCGCTCCCGGCAGTGGTAATCCCACACGGCCCGGCGCTCTTCGGCGGACGGCGTCTTGCCGTTCGCCGGCGCCTTCACGCTCGCCGGCAGCCGCGCCAGCGGCGCGAGCGCCGCGTAGTCCAGTACGTCCGATACGTCGAGCGTGAAGAACGTGTAATACCGCGAGGCCTCCACCCACTTCCGGGCGCGGGCCAACCCGTCTGCCCCCCGCTTCACCTGGATGTGATCGGCGTCGGCGCCGTAGGGCACGCTGCAGCCGTACTGCAGCGCGCTGAGCACCCCGGCTACCCACAGCCCCTCGTACGTGCTGCCGGTGTAGCCGCTCTCGATGGTTCCGAAGTTGAACGCGTAGTTCGTGTCCGGCGGGCGGCCCGCCAGCAGGTGGTCGAGCAGGTTCAGCTCGCGAACCGAGTTCTGAATGGCGTTGGCCGCGAAGTGCCCCCGGTCCATCGCCTGCCAGACGGCGGGCCAGAGCAAGGTGGTCATCCGCGTGCCGATGCCGAGCCGCGGCACCGCCCCGAGCGCTTTCGGCCCCAGCGCGGAGCTGACGTAACGGAAGAACCGGTCGAGGGTGACGGCATCCGCCGGATACGCCGCCACGACGCCGCCGGAGTTCAGCGCCGTCCACCAAAAGGGCGAGCCCAGCGCCGGCTCGTCCGCCCCGGTCCCCACCTCGACGAAGACCTTCTGTCCATCCGCCAGGCCGGCGAGGAACAACAGGCTATCGCCGTAGCGGGCGCACGAGGGCGTGTAAGGGGTAACGCCGTGGCTTGCCGGCAGAGCATTGTCTGCAGTCGCCGCCTCCCGGACGGCCGACCAGAACGCGGCGTCCGGCGCTTCGACGGCCTGCCGGGCCGCGGGCAGATCCCACATGCCGGTATCCAGTATCGCCGGGTTCTTCGCGGGGTCGATCTCCAGTGCACCGAATCTCATCTATATCCCTCCGCTGTGGGAGCGGTTCGAAGTCAGAAGCAGGAAAGGGTCCTCGATCAGCTGCTTGAGCCGCTGCAGGAACCTGGCCGCAGGCGCGCCGTCGACCAGCCGATGGTCGAACGACAGGCTCAGCGTCATCATCTGCCGGATCGCGATCCGGCCCCCGTCGACGACCGGCCTGGATGCGACCCGCCCCACGCCCAATCCCGCGCACTCCGGCAGGTTCACGATCGGCGTGAAGCCGTCGACGTCGTACGCGCCCAGGTTGGTGATGGTGAACGTCCCTCCGGACAAATCGTCCGGCGTGCTGAGGCCGGCGCGCGCCCGCTCGACCATGGCGCGGACCTCGCCCGCGATCTCGGCCAGTCCCCGCCGGTCCGCGCGGCGCACCACAGGCGTCAGCAGCCCCCCCTCGGTGTCCACCGCCAAGCCGACGTTGATCTCGGGCCACAGGCGGATCGCGCCGTCCACGAAGGAGCAGTTCAGAGCCCGATGCTCCTGCAATGCCCGCGCGGCGAGCCAGATCAGCACCGCGTCGTCGCCCGCCGACAAGCCCTGCGTCCGCCCCAGCTCGAAATCGAGCCGGGTCGCGTCGACCTCGATGAACTCGGTCACGCGCGCCACGGTCCGGTGGCTCTCGGCCATCCGGTCGAAGATCGCGCTGCGGCCGCCGGCCATGGGGGTGGCTTCCGCGGCCGCGGGCTCAGGCTCTGCGACAACCGGCTCGGTCGCCGCCTGCGCCGCACGGTCGATCGCTGCCTGCACGTCGCGCTCGCCGATCCGCCCGCGGGGGCCGGTGCCCACCACGGTCGCCAGGTCGATCCCGTGCTCCGCCGCCATGCGCCGCGCGATGGGGCTGGCCCGGACTTCGCCTGCGGGCGGAGGTGCGTCTTGCTCTTTGGCCGGGCGGCCGGCGTTCGGCGTGGAGATAGCGCCCGCAGCGTCTGCCCCGGCTCCAGCCTCTGCCTCACCGTCGGCCAGGACGTAGCCGATCAGCCCCCGCACGGGCAGGGTTTGCCCCTCCCGCGCGACCCATTGCAGGGTCCCGCTGGCCGGGGCCTCGATCGTGTGGACCACTTTGTCGGTCTGAATCTCCACCAGTCCATCGGCACGCTGTACCGCCGCGCGGTCCGCCTGCAGCCAGTGGACGATGGTGCCTTTCATCATGAACATGCCGAGCTGCGGCATGAGTATCTCGGTCGCCAAGTCGCGTCTCCCCTTATGCCATCACCGTCCGAACCGCCTCCAGGACGTCCTTCATCTGCGGCACCGCCTCCGCCTCCAGGCGCAGGTTGGCCGGTATCGTGACGTCTTCCCCTGCGACGCGGAGGATGGGCGCATCCAGGTAGTCGAACGCCAGCTCGCTCATCGTCGCGGCCACTTCCGACGCGTAGCCGCCGGTCTTGCAGCCCTCGCACACGACCACACAGCGATGCGTCTTTCGGATCGACTCCAGCAGCGTGTCGGTATCCAGCGGCTTCAGTGTGCGGGGATCGACCACCTCCGCCTCGATACCCTCCTCCGCCAGCACCTCCGCCGCGGCCAGCGCGTCGTGGACCTGCTTGCTCGTGGCGATGATCGTCACGTCGCTGCCGGCCCGTTTCACATCGGCGACGCCCAGGGGAATCAGGTACTCCTCTTCCGGCACCGGACCGGTCAGGCCGTAGATCGCCTTGTGCTCGATGAAGAACACGGGATTGTCGTCCCGGATCGACGTCTTCAGCAGGCCCTTGGCGTCGTACGGCGTGGAGGGCTGGACGACGACCAGGCCCGGGATGTGAACGAGCATCGCCTCCAGGCTGGCGGAGTGATGGCCGGCCAGGCCCACCCCGGCGCCGCCCGGCGTACGAATCACCAGCGGCGCCTTCGACTGACCGCCGAACATGTAGCGCACTTTCGCCACCTGGTTCATGATCTGGTCCATCGACACGCCGATCAGGTCGATGAACATCAGCTCGGCTATCGGCCGGCAGCCCACCAGCGCTGCGCCGAGCGCCGAGCCGACGATCGCCGACTCCGAGATCGGCGTGTTGCGGATGCGCTTCGGCCCAAACTCGTCGACCAGACCGGTGCTCACGCCCGAGGACCCGTGCTGGTTGTCGCCCAACGGCGAGGCGACGTCTTCTCCCATGAGGAAGACGGCCGGGTCGCGCCGCATTTCCTCACGCATGGCTTCGTTCAAGGCTTGCAGGATGCTGATCTCTCGCACTGCCATTGGCGGTGATCCTCCTGATCGGACGTCCGAAGTGAGACTTCCGAAGTTTAGACTTCCGAAGTTTTGAAAACTTCGGAAGTCTGGTTATTTAAACGGAACGTAAACGTCTTTGGTCAGCTCGGCCAGGTCCGGCTCGGGGCTGGCGATGGCGAATTCGATGGCCTCCTCGGCCTCGCGCTGCGTCGCCGCCTCGATCTCCCGGTCGACGGCCTCAGTCAACACCTCGCACTGCATCAGCATCTGCCGGAAGCGCGGAATGGGGTCCAGCGCTTTCCACCGCTGGACTTCCGCCGGGTCGCGATAGCGCTGCGTGTCTCCCTGGTAGTGCCCCATGTGCCGGTAGGTCTTGCACTCGATCAGCGTCGGGCCTTCCCCGGCGCGCGCCCGGGCCACCGCGGCCTGCGCCGTCTCGTACACGGCCACCACGTCGTTGCCGTCGACGGTCACGCCCGGGATGCCGTACGATTGGGCGCGATGCGCGATGTCGTCGACCGGCGTGGTGCAGGCCAGCGGTGTGAACATGCCGAAGCAGTTGTTCTCGCACACGTAGACGACCGGCAGCTTCCAGATCGACGCCAGGTTCAGCCCCTCGTGGAACGAGCCCGTGTTCGTCGAGCCGTCGCCGAAGAAGCACGCGGCCACCCAATCGCCGTCCAGCATGACCGCACCCAGCGCGGCCCCGGCGGCGATGGGAAAGCCTCCGCCGACGATGCCGTTCGCGCCCAGGATGCCCAGACTCACGTCGGCGATGTGCATGGAGCCGCCCTTGCCCTTGCAGTAGCCGGTGGACTTCGCGAACAGCTCCGCCAGCATCGGCTTCATCTGGCCGCCCTTGGCGATGCAGTGGCCGTGGCCGCGGTGCGTGCTCGTGATGAAGTCGGTCCGGCGCAGTGTGGCGCAGACGCCGACCGCGACGGCTTCTTCGCCGATGTACAGGTGCGGCCCCCCCGCCACCAGGCCGCGGTTGACGCACTCGGCCACCGCGGACTCGAAGCGGCGGATGCGCCACATGTCGCGGTACATCTTCAGCAGCTGGTCGTTGGTCAGGTCGGCGATTACGGTCGATTTCATTGTGTCCATCCCGTCCTCCTAGAGCCGGATCGGCGTGATGTTCATGAACTTGCACGCCTGCGTCAGCGGCGCGACGAAGTCCCCGTATGCGAAATTCAGGTGATTCCCCAGCAAATTGTCCACCAGTGTCTCGGCGTTGCCCGGCAGCTCGATGAACGCGTGCGGCCAGCGCCCTTTGCGCGGGCTCTTCTCGCTGTCCGGCCGATTGACCACTTCGGCCGGCGTCAGCATCATGGAATACTGCCCCTGTGCGCGATTGATCCTGGCCAGGGTGATCGAACCCGCGCGGCACTGATACGTGGTGCAGACACCGGTGGCCGGGCCCATGTACTCGTACTGCTGCGTGAGCTGGACGGGCCGGTCCGGCCGCGCGAGACGCATGGTCATCGCTCCGCAGTTCGCCAGCGTCAGCAGCTGTCGCTCGATGCGCAGGTCGGCCGTGTCGCCCATGTAGGCCGGCTCATCTGCCAGCAGCGACAGCATATAGGACGTGAGCACACCGTTCGTGTCACACTCGCAGACGGTCGGCACGCCCTCGTCGTTGAGCAGCGCCACGCCCAGGCAGACGGAGCAGTAGTTGTTGATCATCTCCGGCTGGCACTTCACGCCGACGAACGTCCACTTGTGCTGGTCGACCATGTCACGAAGAGCCAGGTAGGTCCGCACCGACCGGTCCATGACTTCGTCCGGCACGCCGACCACTTCTCGGGCGGCGGTGACACGAGCGGTCGCCTCGGCCACGCGCTGGGCCGGCTGAGCCTGCGCCCGCAGATACATGTCCATCTGGTCGACGTGGTGCGTGAAGACGCCGAACTGGGTCTGGAGCTGGGTGTAGTCGAACACCGTGGACATCATATCGTATGCCCGCCCACCCACCAGGCCGTAGCGCGTGTTGTTCAGTCGCGCCTTGAGCATCGCAGCGCGTGCATAGTCGAACACGCGCTGCGCCGCCGGTCCGGCGACGTCACCGTACAGCCAGAGGTGATCGATGCCCAGATCCGCCAGTGCGCCGCGGTCTAGGCTGCCGCCGACCAGCGACCAGGTTTCGGTCGGGACCGCCCACAGGATCAAGGGAACGTTGACTTCGCGCGCCGCGGCCATGATGAGGCCGGGCACGTGGAAGCCCGTGACCAGGAACAGGACACACTCGGCTTTCCACGCCGCCGCCTGCGCCACCACGGCCTGGGTGTCGAACCAGTTGGTTGTGTACACCTCTTCGAGCCGTCCCGCCACCGTCGGAACCGGCTTCATCAGCTCGACGCCCAGGGCCTCCAGGCGCGCCGTGGCCTCGGCTACCACGCGCTCGTTGACCGCCAGGTACGGCTCATCGCTGCCGCGGGGGTCCCCCGTCAACGCGATCATCGCCACTTTCGGACGCATACGATCCCTCCTTGGCCTCGTATCATTATGATATCACAAACTATGGAAACCAACAGAATGATGCCTGACTTCAGTCTCGCGCGGGGCTCAACTGATGCGTCGCTCCCTCATGAGCTGCTCGGTGAGCACGAGGACCACCAGCAGAACGGCGACGAGCGTCAGCTGGACCACGATCCGCTGACCGGCCAGAGTCATTCCATTCTGCAGTGTGGCGATCACGAGCATACCAAACAGGGCGCCGACGACCGACCCGTCGCCGCCCGCGATGCTCACCCCGCCCAGCAGGGCCGCCGTGATCGACATCAGCTCGACACCCGTGCCGAAGGTGGATTTGGCCGAATTGAACCGTGCACTCATCACGACGGCGGCCACGGCACACAAGAAGCCGCTGAGCGTGTAGATCGCCAGCAGCACCCGTTTGACCGGGATGCCGGAGAAGCGCGCGGCCGTTGGATTGCCGCCGATGGCGTACACCCATCGGCCCCAGCGCGTGTGCGCCAGGATGGCATGGCCGATCAGGGCGATGACGATTAACAGGGCGACCTGGACCGGAACCGGTCCCAAGAACCCCTGACCAAGCCACTGGTAACCGTCCGCGAAGACGCTGTAGGACTTTCCGCCGGAGATGCCCACCGAGAGTCCCTGGAACATGATGCCGCTGCCCAGGGTGGCGATGATGGGCGGCGTCCGCAGCCTGGTGATGAACACGCCGTTCAGCAGACCACAGCACGTTCCGACCAGCAGCCCCAACGCGGTGGCGACCCAGATGTCCGTGTGTTGAACCTTGTTGAAGAAACCGATGGAGATGACGGTCAGAGCGATGATGCCGCCAACCGAAAGATCGATGCCGCGGACCATGATGACCAGGGCCTGGGCCATGGTCACCAGGGCCAGCTCGACGAAAAACACCACCAGGAACGTCTTCACGTTCTCTGCAGTCAGAAACACCGGACTGGAGGCCGCGGAAGCGACGACGATCACGACGAAGAGGATGATCACCCCCAGGTTGCGCGTCTGCCACAGGAGGTCGTACCAATGGCTGGTCGCCGCGGATTGAGGCTCCGGCTGGCTCGACAGATGGCTCTCAGTCATCTTTCCTCCCACGGACCGACTGCAAGGACACGGCGACCAGGATCAGGGCCCCGGTCACGGCGCTCTGCCAGGCGGCGTCGATCTGCACGACCATCATGGCATTGTAGATGGCGTACAGCGCCACCGTTCCGATGAACGTTCCGAGGATCTTGCCGGAGCCGCCGGCGATGTTCGCCCCGCCCATCACGATCGTCGCGATCGCGAGGAACTCGATTCCCCAGAAGGAGTAGCGTTCCAGGCCGGACGCTCGCGCGTAATAGAGCACCGAAGCCACGGAAGCCAGCAATCCGCACAAGGCGTACGTGGCCACTTGCACCCGCCTGACGTCGACGCCGGCCACCGCCGCGGCAGCAGGGTTGCCTCCGACCGCGTATATGCTGCGCCCCAGTCGCGTATGCGCCAGAAAGACCGAGACCACGATCGCCATCAGGAAGAAGACAACGACCTGCAGCGGAAACGGCCCGACCTTGGCAAACGCGAGGAACGGAACGTTGTCCGTGATCGCCGGAATAGCCTGGCCCGGAGTCAGAATCTCCAGTCCGCCGCGGTAAATTCGCAGAGCAGCGAGCGTGACGATGATCGCCGGAAGGCGCAGGTAGCCGATGAACACGCCGTTCAACGCACCCAGGCCCACGCCCAGCAGCAGGCAGGCCGCAACCGCCACGACGGCGGGCACGTGAACGAAGACGATCAGTGTGCCCAAGACCATCGCCGACGCCACCGCGGTGGCTCCGACCGAGATGTCGATGCCGCCGCCGATGATGACCAGCGACTCGCCCAGCGCGATGATTCCAACGAGCGCGGCCGCGTCGAGAATGAAGACCCAGTTCCGTCCCGACAGGAAGTGCGGCGCGAAGGCGCCGATGAGCAGCGAAAACAGGATCAGAAAGACGAGTAACAAGTTCTCTCGGGTGTTGAGGCGCTGCAGGATCAGGCGCATGGACGGTTTCCCCCTTCCCGGCCGGGCTCCCCGACGACGCCGGTCGCCGCACGCAGGATGCCCTCCTGGTCGACCTCGCCACGAAGAAACTCAGCCGTCAGGCGGCCCTCGTGCAACACCAGGATGCGGTCGCTCATTCCCAGGATTTCCGGCAGTTCGGAGGAGATCATAAGAATGGCCATACCCTCGCCGACCAACGTGCTCATGAGCGCGTGGACTTCCGCCTTGGCGCCGACATCGATGCCGCGCGTCGGCTCGTCGAGGATCAGGATGCGGGGGTGAGTCATCATCCATTTGGCCAGGACACACTTCTGCTGGTTGCCGCCGCTCAGCCGGCCCACCGGCTGGCGCAGGCTGGTGCAAACGACGTGCAGCCGCTCCCGGTATTCCTGCGCGATGGTCAGCTGGGCGCCGGATTGCAGCAGCGGCCCCCGGCTCAGGCTGCGCAGCACGGGCAGCGTCATGTTATCCGCGATACTCATATCCAGGACCAGCCCCTGATGCTGCCGATCCTCGGGCAAGTAGACGATTCCCACACGCATGGCGTCCTGCACACTGCGGATGCGCAACGGCGTCCCATCGAGGAAGATCTCGCCGCTGTCCGCGGGGAACATGCCGGCAATGGCCTGACCTACCTCGCTGCGCCCGGCCCCCACCAATCCGGCTACCCCGACAATCTCCCCGCGACGCAGCTCGAAGCTCACGTCGGCAAACATACGGCGCCGAGAAAGGCCCTGCACCTGGAGGACGGGCTCCCCGATAATCGCGTCCTCCTTAGGATACAAGGTGCTGAGCGAGCGTCCAACCATCATCGTGATGAGCTGGTCCGTGCTCAGATCGCTGACCTGCCGTGTGCCGATCTTGTGCCCGTCCCGCAGCACGGTCACCCGGTCGGCGATTTCGAACACCTCGGACAGGCGATGGCTAATGTAGATGACGGAGACTCCGAGGCTCTTGAGACGTCTGATCACATCGAAGAACCGCTCGACCTCATCTTCGGGCAGGGCCGCCGTCGGCTCGTCCAGGATCAGGATGTCGGCTTTGAAGACCAGCCCGCGGGCAATCTCGACGAGTTTGCGATTCGTCGCGCTCAGAACGTGCAGCGGCACGTCCACGTCGAGGCATACTCCGAGGCTCTCGAACACTTCCTGGGCGCGCCGCCGGGCCGCCCGCCAATCGACCAGCCCCAGCCGGTTGACCGGCAAAGAGCGGCCGAGATACAGATTCTCGATGGCATTGAGGTCGGGGCAATAGTTGAACTCCTGGTGAACGGCCGAGATGCCGGCCTGCAGGGCCGCCTGGGCCGACGATAGTCTCACCGTTGCGCCGCGGAGGATGATTTCGCCTGAATCTGGCGGGAAGAGCCCGGCCAGGATCTTGATCAGAGTGGATTTGCCCGCCCCGTTCTCTCCGAGAAGCGCGTGCACTTCTCCGCGCTCCAGATCGAAATCCACGCCCGCGAGCGCCCGGACGCCGGGGAAGGATCGGCTCAGCCCACGAACTTCGAGCACGCAGTCCGCTGTAACTGGAGCGACCGCGGCTGCGGGACCCACGTCTGGACCGTCAATTGACGTTGCCAAGGCAACTCTCCTGTCAGTGAGTCTAACACACTCTATTGGGCGACATCCGCCACAGGCGTTTCCTGCACGAGCCCATTCGCTGTGGCACGCCCGCGGACGAGGCAGGGGCCGGCCAGTCGCGCCGGCCCCTCACATCGGCTAGAGGTTGTAATCGTCGATGTTGTCTTTCGTCAACACGAGCGGTGGGCCCATCACAATGTCGAGGACATTGGGATTGCTGAGGTTCGGCCGGACGTCGGCATTGACCTGCTCGGTTTCCGAGAGGTCGATCTTGGTGTCCGGCGTGATGTCCTGGCCCTGCAGCAGCGTCAAGCAGACCGACACCAGTCCGTAGCCGTACTTCTGCATGTCCCACAGGAAAGCCTTCTTGATGGTCCCGTCCTTGAAGTACTGCCGCGTGATCGAGGGAATCGACAAACCGGTGACGGCAACCTTGCCCGACATTCCCGCATCGCGGATGCCCTGGGCCACACCGGCCAGCCCGCCACCCGAGTTGGAGATGATACCCTTGATATCCGGGTTGGTGACCAGGAATTGCTTGGCGATCGCCGCGCCCTTGGTAATGTCGTCGTTGGACTCCTGGATGCCGACGAACTTCATTTTCGGGTACTTTTCCGCAGCGCGCTTCTTCATGATTTCGTACTGCATCATCTTGAAGGTCTGGGTCAGCTGGCCGACGACGAAGCCCCACTCGCCCTCGTAGTTCATCTCCAGAGCCAGCTCGTCGATCTGGGCAATGGCCTGGTCTTCGTCGCTCGCCTGGCTCCAGAAGACCGTTCGTTTGGAATTGGGAGCGTCCGAGTCCCAGGTGACGAAGATAATGCCGGCGTCGACCGCCCTGTTTATCGAAGGAGTCAGCAGTTCGGCGTCGCCGATCAGAGCCGTGATCGCATCTTTCTTCTGCGTGATCCAGGTATCGATCTCGGCAGCCTGGGCAGCGTGGTCGACGGTGGGGGGGCCGCCGAAGGTCGTCTTGCAGCCAAAGTGCTGCGCGGCCGCACTCATCCCCTTCTCGATCGCGTCCGAATAGGAATTGTGGCCGACGAACATGTTTTCACAAATGTCGAGGTCGCTGATCGCCTTAGTAGTCTTTGGCGGAGCCTTAATGACCAGCGGCACCGCCGGCACCGTACCGGTAATCGGGCTTGCGGGAGCCGGAGTCTGAGCGAACACGTTGGAGAAGCTGCCGGCCAGGGCGGCGCCAACGGGTACGGCCGCCAGTCCTTTTAGAAAACGCCGTCTCGAAATCTGCGACTTCATCATCACGCGCCTCCTTCATTGGTTATAAACTCAACGTTGAACCAGTGTGCGACATGCGTCCGCAGCGGTGAGACGAGAAAACTACGCTCGCTCTCTTCCTCCTCTCTCGTGGGCCCGGCCGAAGATGACATCAGCTCGGCTCCGCAAACAACACGGGAAAAAGCGTTGACGACGGCCCAATCTTGTGTTAAAATGTCAGTCAGATGTCACATGTCCGATGTCTCAATTCTAACATCATTTGTCTTTGGTGTCAAGGCCCTGTATAATGCTGTCGGATAGCGTCCCGCCCGCACGAGACAGGTTCGATCGGGTTCGAGCGCGCCGGACAAGCCAGGCAACGACGAGGAAGATCGAGACGATGGACGAAAAGCCCTTTCGCGGCCCCGCGCTGAACGAGGAGATCCGCGACTACATCAAACGGTACATATTGGAGAGCAAGCTGGCGCCGGGCGATGCGCTGCCCGCCGAGGCTCAGCTCGCCCAGGATCTGGGCGTCGGGCGCGGCACCGTTCGCGAGGCCATCAAGGCTCTGGAAGCGCTGGGCATCGTCGAGGTCCGCCGGGGCGACGGCATGTACGTGCGGGAAAGCAATCTCGATCCCCTGGTGCACAACCTGCGCTTCGGGATGCAGTTCGAGACGTCGACTTTGATCGACCTCGCGCAAATCCGCAGCTGGCTCGAGACCGAGATCATCGAGGAGGCCGTGCAGCGGGCCCGGCCTGAGCACGTGGCGCAACTGGAGGCCGTGCTGGGCTCCTGGCGCCGAGGCATGGCAGCCGGCACCGCGGATGCGGCGTTCGTGGCCGAGCATGACAAAACCTTCCACCTCGCCCTGTACGCGCCCCTGGACAACACGATCCTGCTGCAGCTGTTCGAGGCGTTCTGGGTCATCTTCTTCAACTTCCTCTGGCCCTACATCGATCCCGCCGGCGATCTGGAGGACCACGCTCGCATTTTGGGGGCCGTCCGCGCCGGCGACGGTGTGCTGGCACGCGCGATGTTGCAGGAGAATCTGTTGCACACGCAGGAGCGCGTGCAGCGATTATCGGAGTCCATCGATGCCGGAGAGACGGTCGACCAACCGGCCGCGCCCCAGCTGAGCAAGCCCTACCGCCGTCCCGTGCTGAGCGAGGCCATCCGCCATTACCTGACCCAGTACATCATCGATCACGGCCTGGCGCCGGGCGCCGCGCTGCCGACCGAGGGACAGCTGGCCCTGGAGCTAGGCGTCGCCCGTACGTCGGTGCGCGAGGCCATCCAGGCGCTGGAATCGCTGGGCATCGTGGACGTCCGCCACGGGGACGGCCTGTACGTCCGCGACTACAACTTCGATCCGGTGCTCGAGGCGCTCAGCTACGGCGTGCGCTTCGACGCGCGCACGCTGGTCGAGCTGTTGCAGCTGCGCATCTGGCTCGAGGGCGGCGTAATCGGCGAGGCCATGAAGCGGATGGGCGCAAAGGACGTGCGGCGGCTCGAAGAAATCGTCGGCCAGTGGGAGCGCATGGTCGCGGCCGGCCAGGTGGTCCTGTTCGAAGCCCGCGCGCTCGACGAGGAATTCCACCACGGTCTCTACACCTGCTTGAAGAACCAAACGCTGGTGAAGCTGCTGGAGGTCTTCTGGATCGTGTTCGCCGAGTTCATCGGCCCGTACCGGAGCGAGCCGGCGGTCGATGTGGCGGACCACGCCGCCATCCTCGCGGCGCTGCAGGCGCGCGACCGCGCCGCCGCGCGGCAGGCCGTCGTCGCCAACATCCGCCGCAACCGCGAGCGCATGGAGGCGCTGATGGACGCGAGCCGCTCGTCCGCGGCAGGGATGTGATGCGAAATCGGGGAGGCGGCGGATGTGTCCCGGTCTAGACAAAACGCGGGCGGGACGGTATAATCCCGCCGTGTACTTTCGGCTCGGGCAGGCATAAGCACCGGAGGTCCGTGGTGTTACGACGTCCTCAAGATGAAGCGTGGAGGGGTACGATCCCCCACGCGCGTAGAGCATGACTGCGGTCCGGGAGCGCCGGTCGGCGCTCAGGGCCAGGTTAGTAACCGCCGGCGAGCATACGCCGGGCGTCGTGGTATTCTGTCTGAAGTCCAAATCAGAACAATTGTGTTTGCAGTCCGTCATCGGCATGGCCGGCGCGGGCTTTTTTGTTGCCTCGAATCGCCCTGTATCCAATCCAGACCCCATCAGTGAGGTGAAAACGTGAGTGAACACACCACCAACGCGCAATCTTCAGCTGCCGGAGCCGGACCGATCGTTCTGGCGGTGCCATCGGAGTGGATGGGCCGCGGCGAGCACGACGAGCTGGGCGGAATTCTGATGCGCAGCTTCATCCACACGCTGACGGAAGCCCAGGTCGTGCCGGACGTCGTCCTGTTCTTCAACAGCGGAGTCAAACTGGTCGTCGAGGGGTCGGTCGCCCTGGAAGACCTGCGGGCGCTGGCCGGGCGCGGCGTACGCCTGCTGGCGTGCGGGACGTGCCTGGGGTATTACGACCTGACGGCGAAGATCGCCGTCGGTGAGATCTCCAACATGTACACGATCTCCGAGACGATGATGACCGCGGCGAAGGTCGTCAGCCTGTGAGCGCCGAAGCCCCGAAGCGGTCGATCTACTTCGACCACGCCGCGACCTCCTGGCCCAAGCCGACCGGCGTCGCCGAAGCGATGGTGCGCTTCATGACGACCGCGGGCGGCAACCCGGGACGCTCCGGGCATCGCCTGGCGGTCGAAGCGGCCCGGGAGGTCTACCGCACGCGGGAGGCGGTCGCCCGGCTGTTCCACGTGGACGACCCGCTGCGCGTGGTGTTCACCGCCAACGTGACCGAAGCGCTGAACCTTGCCTTGCGGGGACTGGCTGCACCCAGGCAACCACGTCGTGACGAGCGGCATGGAGCACAACGCGGTCATGCGGCCGCTGCGCGCGCTCGAGCGGCAAGGCGTGGAGCTGACCGTCGTGGCCTGCTCGCCGGAAGGGTTCCTGGATCCGGAGGAGGTGGAGCGCGCGCTCCGGCCCAACACGACGCTCGTCGTGCTCACGCACGCCTCCAACGTCTGCGGCACGCTGCTGCCAGTCGGGGAGGTCGGGCGGATCGTGCGCGAGCGTGGGATCCTGCTGCTGGTCGACGCGGCGCAGACCGCAGGGGCGTATCCGATCGACCTGCAGGCCGAGCCCATCGACCTGCTCGCCTTCACGGGGCACAAGTCGCTGTATGGGCCGACGGGAACGGGCGGCCTCGTCCTGGGCGCGCACGTCGACACCGACCGGCTGGAGCCGCTGAAGCGCGGGGGAACGGGCAGCCGCTCGCAGCTGGAGGAGCAGCCGGATTTCCTGCCGGATCGGTACGAGAGCGGGACGGTCAACGCCGTCGGGCTGGCCGGCCTGCAGGCGGGGATCGACTGGGTGCTGGAGCAGGGCGTGTCGGCGATCCGCGCCCACGAGCAGGCGCTGACCGCGCAGCTGCTCGCCGGGCTCGCCGGCATTCCGGGGGTGACGGTCCACGGACCGAGCCGTGCGGCGCAGCAAACGGCAACCGTCTCAATCACGGTCGCCGGGCTGGAGGTGTCGGAAATCGGGCAGCGTCTGGATGAGGAGGACGGCGTTCTGTGCCGGGTGGGCCTGCACTGCGCTCCAGCAGCCCACCGGACGCTCGGCACGTTCCCCGCGGGGACCGTCCGCTTCGGCCTGGGCGCCACGAACACGGCGGACGAAGTCGATGCGGCACTCGCGGCCGTACGCCGGCTGGCGGGAGGGGCGGGTTGACGCGGGAGCCCCGCACGATCATCCTCCTGCCATCGGCGCAGCACGTGGTCCGCGCCGAGACCCGGCTGAACGCAGCCGGTATCGCGTGCAAGCTGGTCCCAGTGCCGCGCCAGATCAGCTCGGACTGCGGCGTGTGCCTGTCGGTGGCGACGGCCGACCGCGAAGCAGCGCTTCGCCAGCTCGCGGTGCTGGGCCTAGCCGTGCTTGGCGTGCACGATTTGGAGCGGTAAGCCGGGCGCACCCCAGTCCCGCTCCTCCTCTGGAATCAGAGTGGAGAACGGCGTCGACGCGGCGGGTCTCCTCTCTCCTCTTAGGGGAGAGGCGGGAGAGGGGTCGGTCTGTGCCCTAAGGCGCCACGGTGCTGCCTTCGGGACGAGCCATCAGGGCCCACAGGCGGCCGTGGTCCACCGACGCCCCGACGTTCCTGTTGGCCGTGTCGGCTTTCGAGGGCACGGGAACCCATCGCTGGATCGTCTCATCGTAGCAGGCGATGAACAGGGTTCACGGAAGCGGCTCGTCCCGCTTCATATGGGATACACCCGCTCACATTGACAAAAGGGAGACGGCAGGCTATCATCGTATCGTGTATTCCCGTCTGCTGCTGTCTCACATACGTCTCACTTTGCTGACTCGACGTCGACGGATCTCGTTCCGATTGGTCAGGCTAAGATGGTGCGCGGAGAAAAGCAAGAACTCGATAAGCCCCTCGCTCCATCGGCGTCCGGCGACAGGAGTCCCAAGCCGATCGTCCTCGCAACCAAGCTCTACGTCCCCCGCCCGACTCATCATCTCGTCCCTCGTCCCCGCCTGCTCGCACAGCTGCAATCCGCCCTCCAGCATCGACTGACGCTGGTCTGCGCCCCGGCCGGGTACGGCAAGACGACGCTGCTGGCGGAGTGGGCGCAGACCTCCCCCGCACCGCTCGCATGGGTGTCTCTGGACGAGGGCGACAACGATCCGGCACGCTTCTGGACCTACGTCATATCAGCGCTGCAGACGCTCGACGCTGATATCGGCTCCCTGGCGCTGAGGGCGCTTCAATCCACTCGCGCGAGCGAGCCGGCAATCCTGTTGAATTCACTTCTCAACGAGCTGAGCACACTGGCGGAAGACTGTTCGCTCGTTCTGGATGACTATCACCTGATCACGTCACAGGAGGTGCACCGTCCGCTGACGTTCCTGGTCGATCATCTGCCCGACAGGATGCACCTGGTGCTGGCTTCCCGCACGTTTCCTCCCTTTTCGCTCGCCCGGCTGTCAGTCCGAGATCAACTGGTCGAAGTGCGCGAACAAGACCTCAGGTTTACGACCCCGGAGATCGGGCGATTCTTCGAACAGGCACACGTCTCCGGCCTCTCCGCCGAGGACATCGACCTGCTCCAGGCCAAGACTGAAGGCTGGGTCGCGGGCCTGCAGCTCGTCGCCCTCTCGATTCCGGCGCAACCGCACGCTTCGAGCTTCGTGGCGCATTTGACCGGATCGCAGCGCCGGATCGCAGATTTTCTGATGAATGAGGTGCTGCGACAACAGCCGGCTCACGTACAGGAGTTCTTGCTCAAGACTTCGGTCCTCGAGCGACTCTGTGCACCTCTCTGCCTGTCGCTCCTGGGCGACGAGGGTGATTGCGTACGAGAGACGCTCGATTACCTGGAGCAGATGAACCTGTTCCTGATTCCATTGGACGACGAACGGCAGTGGTATCGCTACCACCACCTGCTCACCGACTTCCTGCGGGATCGGCTGATCCAGACGTATCCCAATCTCGTACCCGGTCTCTATCGACGGGCGAGCCTCTGGTACGAGCAGGAGGGCCTGACTGCGCTGGCGATCCAGACCGCCATCGCGGGGCGAGACTGGGAAGATGCCGTGCGACTCATCGAGAGCAACTACGAAGCCATCGTCAGAGGCGCGGAGTACACCACACTGCTGACGTGGGTGGAAGCGCTTCCCCGGGACCTCGTTCGTTCCCGGCCGCGGCTCTGCCTGGCGAAAGCCTGGCCGCTCCAGATTACCCCCGGCCGCCTGGAGCAAACGGAGGCCTGCCTCGAAGACGCCGAACGGGCAATCCTATCGCGGGAAGACCTCGCACAGGGGCGCAGCGAGGCCCGGAGCATGCTGGGCGAGATCGCGCACGTGCGAAGCGGTAGTGCGATCCTGAGAAACGAACCGGAGTCCTCCCTCGAGCTGTGCCAGGACGCCCTCAAGTTTCTGTCCGACGAGCAGCAATTCCTCCGTGGCGCGACGAGCCTGCACCTCGGAGTCGGTTACGGCGCAACCGGGCAGTTTCCGGCCGCTCGGCGCAGCCTGGCAGCCGCCATGCGGCTGGAGGACGTAGAGCCCAACGTCAACGTGGGTCTCTTTGCCCGACACTACCTCGCATGCGTCGAAGCGTTGGAAGGCAATCTGCGGCTGGCGGCGGAGCGGTGCCAGGAGACGCTGAAATTCGGCGTCCTGCCGGACGGAGAACATCTGCCGGCCAGCATGGTCTCCCACATCCTGCTCGGCGGGCTTCTCTACGAATGGAACGATCTGGAAAGCGCGCGCCAATACCTGTGCCAGGGCATCCGGCTCAGTGCGGGCTGGTGGCGGAGAGACATGCTGATCGAAGCGTTCATCACCCTGGCCCGAGTCAAGCAGGCCCAGGGCGACCCGGAAGGCGCCCTGCAGACGGTCCGGCAGGCAGAGGACCTCTTCGAAGACAGGTATTTAGGTCAACTGCTCGCCCATGCGTCTGCGGCGCAAGTTCGAGGTTGGAGGCAGGCGGGTTGCCTGGAATCCGTAAAGCCGGTCGTGGAGTCTCTCCAAAGAGCGGGCGCGGTCGATATAGAGGTAGGTCCGACCCAGCAGGAACAAGTCCTCGCCGTCGCACGCTGGCTGGTCACCGAAGGCGATCTCGAGGAGGCAGGACGCTGGCTGGCCTCGTTGGTGCACTCGGCGGAGCGCGGGGGATTCCGACGTCGTCTCATCGAGGCCCTGGTCCTGCAGGCGTTGGCGTTTTGGGGCCTGGCCAACAAGCGGCAGGCCACGTTCGCGCTCACCCGCGCGCTGGAGTTGGCGAGACCCGATGGGTACGTGCGGGTCTTTGTGGACGAAGGGGCCACAATGCGCCGCATGCTGGAACGGGCTGCCCGCACCGGCGTCGAACCGGATTATACTGCCGCTTTGCTGGCCGCGTTTGGCCCTCCCATGGGTCAGGCTCCGGAAGCAGAGATTCCGGCGGCCGTCGAACCCCTCAGCGCACGGGAGATCGAGCTGCTGTGCCTCATCGCTGCCGGCCTCTCCACACGCGAGACTGCACGACAACTGGTGGTCGCGGTCGAAACGGTCCGGACGCACCTCACGAACATCTACGGCAAGCTCCAGGTTCACTCCCGCGTGCAGGCAGTCCAGCGCGCCCGGGAACTGGACCTCCTGTAAACCCGACCCCTCTTCTTCCCGCAGCCCTCACCTCTTCAAGAAGATACTCCAATCGAATACTCCAATTGAGGCATCACAAACCCCTGCCGATTGCCGTACAATTGTTACGAACCTGGTGATCAACTTCACAAATGAGGTCCATAGCCTGTCGCGACGGCCCCGGCGATTGGGAATCCCGGCTGAGAGCGACGGGTTAGTGCGACGGTGATGGGATCGCAGATCGGATTTGGACGGGTTTCCTGGACAATACATTTCAAAGGAGTAACAACAATGTCACCGAACGAAGGAAAGCTTTCACGCCGCGAGTTGCTGAAGGATGCCGCCGTGGTCGCCGCCGGAGTCGCGTTGGGAAGCGCTGCACCGCGGGCGCTCGCGCAGGGTCCGATTCCAATCCCCGACAAGTGGGACAAAGAGGTCGACGTCGTGGTCGTCGGCGCGGGACTGGGACTGGTGGCGGGTGTCACGGCAGCCGTGGCCGGAGACAAGGTCCTGGTGCTGGAGAAGGGTGCCGTCGCCGGCGGCAGCACCAGCATCTCCGGCGGCGTGCTGTGGATCCCCAACAACCCGGTCATGAAGGCAGCGGGCATCGAGGACTCACGCGAGAAGGCGATGACATACATGAAGCTGATCGCGCAGGGCCAATCAGAAGACTCGATCATCGAGGCATTCGTGGACACGGGACCCGAGGTCGTCGATTTCATCGCCAAAAACACGCCCATCGTTTTCGAGTTGTGGCAAGGCGCGCTCTGCACCGAGTACCACCCGGAGTGGCCGGGCGCCGTCACCCCCATCGGTCGGTCAATCGGGCGGTCGCTGGACGGCACCGTCGGCGGCGGCGGCCCGCTGATCCAGGGGCTCATCGAAGGTTTGAAGGCGGCCGGGGGCCAGCTCATGGTCGAGACGCCGGCCAAGCGGCTCATTACCCGAATGCTGCCCGACGGACGCCAGGAAGTTCTGGGCGTGGTGGCCGAGAACAACGGTACGCTGCTGAACATCAAGGCGAACAAGGGCGTGATCCTGTCGGCCGGCGGATTCGATTGGAACTGGGAGATGAAGCGGTCGTTCCTGAGGGGCCCCACGCCCTACGCGACCGGGCCCTCGACGCTGACCGGCGACGGCATCATGATGGCGGTCGCGGCCGGCGCCGATCTGAGAAACATGAACGAGTGCTGGGGAATGCCGGTCTACAAGGCGGAAGCGGAAGCCAAGAATGCCGCCGGCAAGCCGGCCAGCCTCTTCGTGCTGACGGAGAAAGCCAAGCCCGGCGTGATCATGGTCAATCGCTACGGCGAGCGCTTCTGCAACGAGGCCAGCGATTACGACAGCCTCTGGCGCTCTTTCTTCACGTGGGAGAACTGGGGCGAGCTGCGCTACCGCAACCTCCCCGCCTACATCATCATGGACAGCTCGGTGCGCGCCGCCTACAACGTCGCCGGAACCCCTCCTGAGGGAGACCTTCCAGACTACGTGACGAAGGCCGACACCTTGAAGGACCTCGCGACTGCCATCGGCGTCGACCCGGCCGGCCTGGAGAAGACCGTGGCGGAGTGGAACGAGAACGTCGAGGCGGGCAAAGACCCGATTTTCCACCGCGGCGAAAGCCTCTACGACAATGCCTGGGCGGGGTACGGTCTGCCGGCGCCGATCAACACCCTGGGCCCGCTGGGGCAGGCTCCGTTCTTTGCCATTGAGGTCGCAGTGGCCGACATCGGCACGTCCGGAGGCGTGCGGGTCAACGCCAAGGCTCAGGCCCTCACTCCGTTCGGCGAGATCATCCCGCGCCTGTATGCCGCGGGCAACAACTCGGGCATCGGCGGCCCCGGCTCCAGCTACGGTGGACCCGGCGGCACCCTGGGTCCGATCTCCACGTTCAACTACATCGCCGCAAAGGACTGCGTCACGCTGGAGCCCTGGGAGGCCTAGCACAGCGCGCGATCGTCCGATCGCCCACGACGGGTTGACCTGTGAACGCAGACGAACGTGGGGGAAGAGCCGGAAATGGCTGGCTCTTCCCCCACTACTCGCACCGCCACAACAGCCACGTCACAAGGGTATGCAGGCAGATCGTCGTACGGTCTGTCCACAATCAGGAGGTCTCATGTTGCTCAAGAATCGGCCATCAACGAGGGGATCTCGCGCGGTTTCTTCCGATTCGATCCGCGCGTTGCTTCGCGCGTTCGTTGTTTGCGTCGTGGTCGTTGGAGCCGCGGGCTGGGGCGCGTCGACCCATGCGGCGTCGCCTGCTGCGTCTCCGGCACGATTCCAGTCCTGCCTCGACGTCCCGACGACGGGGTCCTCCGGGGCGACGGCGCTCCTCGGCGGCACGCCGATCACGATGACGGGGACTGTGCCGCTCACCGGTGCGCCGATCACGCTCACCGCGAACGTGCCGCTCACCGGCCCCGTCACGCTGATGGCGACGGTGTCGCTGGTCGCGTCTCCCAACACGGCGACGGTGGCCGTGACCCTCACCACCACGTCGGTCGCCGAGCCGGCATCGGCGGCGCCGTCAGGCATCACCGCTCAGATGTGCATGGGGTGCCATTCTCACGACCAGGTCTTCCAGGAGACCGCCGACTACACGACGTTCGAGGGGTACAAGATCAATCCACACGTCACTGTCGACCCGATCGAGAAGAGCCCGTCGATGGCCAGCCCACATGCTTCCGGCCAGAACGTCGTCGACTGCCTGCAGTGCCATCAGCCGCACTCGATGCCGCAACCGGCCGCCGGCGAGGTCAAGGAGCCGTCGATCGACTATTGCTACGGCTGCCATCATACGACCAATTTCCAGGCGTGCAGCAAGTGCCATTGAAATAGGGGGAGACTACCGAAGTTTCCAAAAACTTCGGTAGTCTTTCCATACTGACGAGTTCTCATATCTGCCCAAACTTCCGAAGTTTTGAAAACTTCGGAAGTTTCTTTAGATACCTCGGACGTCTCAGGTCGGATTCCACGCCTCCAGGACCAGACGGCGGGTGCGGTATTCACCGAACCGGCGCAGCTCCTTCTGCTTGAGGACGCGGAAGGTCTCGCCCGGAAAGTCCGGCCCGCAGACGTCCGCCGGGTCGAGGACGTACTGTAGGTCCTCCTCGGTCAGGCCGTAGAGGCGGGCGTAGCGCGCGTCCAGCTCGGCGCGCAGGACGGCCCGGCGCTCGGCGTCCCAGGGGCAGAGGTCACCCCCACAGCCGGGCGCAACCTCGCCTCCCTGGCCACACAGGTCGCGCCGCACGTCGGCGGCGAAGGGCTGCAGATCCCACGTGGTGCAGGTCAGCTCCAGGACGCGCGGGACGATGAACGCGACGTCGGCGGGCGTGTAGGCGGCCGGCGGCAGGATGGGGAACTGCTTGACGTAGAAGATGTTCATGTTGGTGCCGCCGACCTTCTGCCGGGCGACCCAGTCGAGCACGAGCGAGGCGAAATTCGCGACGAGGCAGGCGATCGACGCGGCGTCGGCCGCGGCGGTGCACAGGATCAGGCTGTTCCCGCACCCGCAGATGGGCGCCAGGCCGGCGATGAAGGTGCGCTCGTTGGTGGGGTTGGTCAGCGCCCGGTACGCGAGGAGCCATTCACGATCCCACTCGCCGAGCCGCACGCGGACCTCGGCTTCCGGCACCCAGTAGCGCGGCAGCACGGCGAAGCTGGGGTCGGCGTACTGCGCCGGTGTGGGCGACGGCCAGTGCGTGCCGGTGTGGGCGGCCGCCGCGTGCGACGCGCAGGTTCCGAAGCGGTGGTCGAAGTACCACGTCATCTTCGCCTCATAGAGCGGCAGCCAGGTTTCGCCGCCGCACTCGAAGCGGTTGCCGGTCAGCAGTCCGCCGATGCGCTCCAGCTCCCCGCGCGTGCGGAACAATCCCGAATGGTTGGACATGTGGAACATCGCCGAAAAGCGGAGGCCCCACGGATTCTCGCCCGTCTCGTCGTTCACCAGGATGGGCACGCGCTCGTAGATGCGGCGCGCCAGGTCGGCGTCCCGCCGCGTGCGGAAATTCGGGCACGTGCGCGTGTTGGGGTTGAGGCGGGCGAAATCTTCGCGGGCCAGCGTGAAGCGCCGGGGCGCGTCCCGCCGGTCGTGCAGGTGGGCCGGCCGCGTGGCGAAGAAGACGAACTCGGGCGGCGTCCGGTTGGGATCGCCCGCGCCCCGCAGCGTGAGGAGGCTGAACCGATAGCGGCTGTCGACCGACGCGAACCACTTTTCTCGATTCTCGAGGTCGTACAGGGAGGCAAGCCGGCCCGCGTCCCCCAGCGCGGCAAAGAAGCGCCGATTGGTGTGGTCGGTGGCGATGCCGGTGGGGACGAGGACGCCGGCGCGGCCGCGGGGGCTCAGCAGCGCCGCGAACAGCTCGGCGAAGACCGAATACGTGTTGACGTCGCCCTGCGAAGTGAGCGGATACCGCCCGGACGCGCGCAGAAACCGGCTCAGCCCCATGGCATCACTCCAGGCACGCTCGTAGGACTGCCGGAGGGCGGGATTGGTTTGCGGCAGGGCGGCGATGAACCGGGCGCGGGCGGCCTTGTTTGGGGCGCGGGCGATGGCGGGATCGCGCGCGGCGAAGAATTCCTGCTCCTGGAGCTTGATGCGCTCCCAGGGGGGATTGCTGAGGATGACGTCGAAGCCGGGATCGGGCGGGGGCGGGCAACCACATCGGCTTGCCCCTACGGCTGGGGCGTCGTCCGGATCGTCGTAGGGGCGACCCTGGGTGGTCGCCCGATCCGCGGGGAACACGTCCGGGAATTCGAGAGGCCAATGGAAGAATCCCATGCGGGCGGCGAGGGCGTCGGCGGACGCCTCGACCGTAGGGGCAACCCGATGTGGTTGCCCGTCCCCGGCCAACCCCGACGATACCTCGGACGCAGGGGCAACCCGATGTGGCTGCCCGCCAACCGATTCGGGCGATGCGCGCGGCGGCACGAAAAACGCGGCGGTCCAGACGTTGCAGGCGGTGCGGAGGTCGTGGGACTTCCATCCAATCTTCTCAGACATCCGAAGACCTGAAAACTCGACGCACCCGCGTCGTTGCGGCCCGCGCCGGCCGCACGGACAGTATGTCGGGAGTTGTTCCAGGTCCAACACTCCAACGAGGCTGTCGCCGCAGCGGATGCGATGGTCCAGAAACGTGAGGGGGAGCCCCTTGCGGCCGGCCTCCAGCCACAAGACGCCCTTGCACAGGTCCACGGCCAACGGGTTCTTGTCCACACCGTAGAGGCAGTGCGCAATGGCGTCACCCACGGCGGCGCGGAGGGCGTCCGGGTCGGGGTCCGCCGCGCCGGTGCGGACGCGGGCCAGCTCGAGACCCAGGCGGCGGGCCGCGGCGAGCAGGAACTGCCCGGACCCCGCGGCCGGGTCGCAGACCCTGATGGCGAGCAGGGCGTCCGCCTGCGCCTGGGGCGTGTCCGCGCCCTGGAGCCGGTCAGCGATCACCGGCTCCAGCGCGCTCACGATCAGCTCGTGCACCAGCTCGGGTCGGGTATAGTACGAGCCGGTGGTCTTGCGGTCCTTGCCCGGGACAAACTCGAAGGCCGGACAGCCGTCGCGTGAAACGAAGATCGGGTGATGCTCGAGCAGGCCCTCGTAGACCGGCCCGAGGTCCGCCGGCTCTATCGCATCCAGCCCGCGCAGGGCGCGCTGCAGGTCCGCATCGAACAGCGCGGCGCCCTCGAGATCGGGGATGGCGCCCAGCGCCCCATCCGGGTGCAGCCGGGACGTCCGCAACAGGTCCCGCCACATTCCGTCGCCGGGCGCGCCGGCCCCGTCCACGTCACGCGGGCGCGCGAGGGCCTCGGGAGCCGCCAGGTGGTGCGCCTCACGCCACCCCCCGAACCACAGCCGGTATGCCAGGCGGAGAAGCTGGTGGTAGTAGTAGGCGGGCGCGGCGAGCCCACCGGACGCGATGCGGCGTCGCAGCGCCTCGTTGGCAGGGTGGGCCAGAAAGCCGGACCCGAACGTCAGCAGCGCGTCTTCCACGCCGGAACGCAGGCGGTCGTACCTGGAAGGAACGGGCATGGAACACAGCCTCCAACGCTCTACCGCTCGAAGCTCGACGGATGCGGGAAATACTCCTCCAGAAAGGCGCTGCATCGATCGAGAACGATCTCAGCCTCTTCGGAATCGTCCAGGTCGTCGTTCAGGCAGAAGAACTTCGGCTTCTGGAACAGGATTTCGTCGAACGCCTCAGCCATGCGCGGAATGGCGTTCCGCATCATGACGAACGCGTAGTCGACGGAACCGTCGCAGATCGTAACCGCCTCGTACCGAGGGCGGCATTCCTCCGCCTCCAGAACGTAATGAAAGTACAGGATCTCGATGGCGACTTCCGGCGGCGTGCGAAACGGATGCGCCGACGTGGCGACGACTTCCGGGAGCCATCGGCGCTGAATCCGCGCCATCGCCTCCACGTCGTGGATCTGCGGAGTGTGGGCGGGACACTGGCGGCGCGGCAGCGGCACGACGGCCCGGTCGAGCAAGGTCTGGGTGTAGGCGTAAGCGCGGTCGTGCGCGGGCCCCTCGTTCAGGTCGGTCGGCAGCATCCGGCTCTCCAGGTAGATCTTCTGGACGCCGCCGGACGTCAGGAAATCGGCGGGGCAGGTCGGGCGTCCCAAGAAGATGTCGTCGTTGAAGTAGATGAAACGGCGGGAAAGGCCCGGAATGCGGTGCATGTGGAGCTCGATGGCGTGGGAGCTGAACGACGGGAGGTGCCGGCGATCCGGGAAGATCGCCTCGTGCGGCACGATGGAGACGCGCGGGTGTGAAAGGTTCAGCCAGCGCGGGACCTGGCCGTCCGTCACGATGTAGACGTGCCTGATCCAGGGCGCGTACTGCTCCACCGAGCGCAGCGAGTACTTCAGCTCGTCGATGCTGCGGAAGTGGCTGCTCGCCAGCGACGGATTCGTGAGCGAGTCGCCGTGCGTCGCGGCCCGCCGCCGCAGTTTTTCCTGAAAGATTGGATCGCTGCCGTCCACCCACAGGTAGACGGCGTCCATCGGCTCGAACTGCGGGCCGCCGTCATCGACGGACGCCGCGGGCGCCTCATC
This sequence comes from uncultured Chloroflexia bacterium, assembly GCA_963843645.1. GTDB lineage: Bacteria > Chloroflexota > Anaerolineae > DAOTYC01 > DAOTYC01 > CAWJLE01. The sequence continues at coordinate 197,500 of CAWJLE010000001.1, forward strand.
GCCCGCCGGGATCAGCTCGACCGGCGCCAGCTCGTAGATGAGCCAGCGCCCGCTCCAAGAACCGTCGGCGCGCCGGGTCAGCCGGGCGGTGACGCCCTCATCGCCCGCGATCACCAGAACTGGAACGCCGTCTTCCTCGCGCAAGTGCCAGGTCCGCTCCAGCCTGGCCCGACCTCCCCCGATCCAGCTCCGCGGTAGGAGCTCCATCAGGCGATAGTCGTGCCCATAGCGGACGTAACGGAAGCGCCTGGTGCGGACGATCTCCTGTTCCAATTCTTTGAGCGCCATGGTACGATCCGTCCTGGTCCCGCGTCGAAGCGGTCAATCGAGCCGGAAGACGTGGAGCGTTTCGGGAGCCCTGGCACCCTGGTTTTCGAAGAGCACGACCTTCTCGTCGATCAGGCGGTGGCCCAGGCCAAGGTCCAGGATACGCGCGACGCCCAGCTCGACGTTGGGCAGCACGCCGGTAGCGGACTTCTGGTCTCGCCACAGGGCGACCAGGTACCCTCCCCGGCCCAGCAGCGCCGTGATCTCGCGCACGATGGTGCAGACGTCGTCCAGCCAGCGGCCGTGCTCGGTGTCCTCGTAGTTCCCGACCTGTTCCGCGCTCACCGGATACCGGGGGCGATCCACCCGCAGCAACGGCGGGCAGAAGAAGCACAGCCGGAATTCGGGCCAGCCGTAGCCGGATTTTGCCCTACTCAAGTGCAGGGCGGACTGGAGCCGGACGCGGTCGTCGAATCGCGTCTCCGCCGCGATCGAAACGTTCGCCAGCCGCACGTATTCTTCCACCACGTCCGCGCCGAACGCATTTCGCCCCAGGCTGAGCGCGCGCCGGACGAACGTGCCGGTGCCGCACATCGGGTCGAGGACCGCCTCCCCCACCCGCGAATACGTGTGGATCACGTAGTCGGTGATTTCCGGCTCCGTCGGCGTCGGGTGCTGGTAGCCCTCGGCCTGGGCCGGGCCCAGGCTCAGGGCTCCGGCGACGAAGCCGGCCGGCAGCCTGATCCGTTCCGAAGTCACGGATATGACGTGATCGTTTCTCAATGTGAACCCGCTCCCGGCTCCCTGTGGGGGAGCCCTCATTGGTCAGAGAGGAAATTATAGCCCAATTTCCGGATGAGCGATAATCGCAGATGGGTTTTTGACAGAACGGTGACTGCCCCTATAATCCTGAGCCAACGTCAGCCAGGCAAATGGAACGTCCCGACGCCTGTCGTGCCGAGTATTCATGCATTCGCGGGCCGATCCGTGGACGGGCCGCACCGGAAACGAGGGCCAATGCCAACCATCATTATCTTCACGTCGGGCACGCTGGGCGATCACCTGCCGTACATCGCGCTGGGCCGGGCCCTGGCCGCCAGGGGATATCGCGTGCGCATGGCCATCAACCAGGCCATGCACGAGTACGCCCGGCGGGCCGGGCTCGAGGCCGTGGCTCTGACCGACGTCGACCGGGGCGAGGAGCAGGCCCGCGAGCACGCCGCGGACTGGGACCACTGGAACAATTCACCGGCGACGTCGCGCCCCAAGGCGGCCCCCATGACGATCGACCAGTACGTCGGCCAGGTCCGCGAGCTGGTCGACCTGTGCCGCGACGCCGATCTGCTGATCGCCACCGCCATCCGGACGCAGGGCTACTTGGCCGCCGAAGCGCTCGGGCTGCCGTGGCTGACCGTTTCGATGAACCCCTTCACCTTCTGGCAGCCCACTCTGCCGGAAGAGCAGGAAGCCCAGTGGGCCAGCTGGCTCAAGTATCACGACCGGTTCGCCGCCGCCATCACCCACACGTTCGCCCAGCTGGGCGTCGACAAGGAGGCGCCCCCCTGCTCGGTCGGCTGGCTGTTCGCCCGACACGTGCTTCTGGCCAGCAGCCCGTGCTTCAGCCGGCCCAACCTGGCCCAGCTGCAGCCGCGGTCCAGCATCGACATGACCGGCTTCTGGTTCTACGAGGATCCGGCCTGGCGGGACTGGCAGCCGGACGAAGCGCTGGCGGCGTTCTGCCGGCGCCGGCCCATCGTGCTGTCTTTCAGCAGCCAGCCCCTGGAAGACCCGCGGCGTGTGCTGCAGGTGCACGTCGAGGCCGCGGCCCGGCTCGGCCTTCCGCTGCTGGTGCAGCGCGGCTGGGCAAACTTCTCGGAAGCCGACCTGCCGCCCAACGCCGACCCACGGGAGATCATGTTCGCCGATTTCCTGCCCCACGACTGGCTGTTTGCCCAGGCGGCCTGCACCGTCCAGCACGGCGGCATCGGGTCCATCGCCCGCGCGCTGCGCCAGGGCTGCCCGCTGCTGATCGAGCCATTCGGCAACGACCAGCTCTACAACGCCAGCCGTGTGGTCAACCTGGGCGCCGGGGCGGCCATGCATCCCTTCAAGATGACCGCGGAGGGCCTCGCACAGGTCCTGCACAAGAGCGTGTTAACCGACGACTGCCGGCGGCGCGCCGCGGCCCTGGGCGACCAGATCGAGGCGGAAAACGGCCTGGAAACCGCCTGCGGGCTGATCGACGCGTATCTGGATCGGGCGCGCTCCGGCGGCGACGACTCAGCCGCCCTGCTCGTGAACCCGCATCCGCCGGCGCTGCACGCGGCCGCGCGCGTGGTCCGCGACGATGCGGAAGCCGTGCAGCACGTGCCCAAGATCCTGCACCAGACCTGGCGCGACGCCAACGTGCCGCCGGAGTTCGTGAAGTTTCAGCGCACCTGGCAGGACCTCCACCCGGACTGGACGTACTACCTGTGGACCGACTGGGACAATCGGGAGTTCCTGCGCCGGCATTACCCGTGGTTTCTCTCGATTTATGACAAGTACCACGAACCCATCATGCGGGCCGACGCGGCGCGCTATTTCATCCTGCACCACTTCGGCGGCGTGTACGCGGACCTGGATGCGGAGTGCCTTCGCCCGCTGGACCCGCTCGTCGACGGCACCCAAATCGTCGCGGCGCTGGAACCGGAACAGCATCTGCGGATCCACCAGTCGCAGGGGTACCCGCTCGACCACATCGTATGCAACGCCGTGATCGCCTCTCCGCCCGGCCATCCCTTCTGGGAACACGTCTTCAAGCAGCTCGTTGCATACCACCTGGCCGATTCGCCCCTCGACGCCACCGGCCCCTTCCTGCTGACGCGCGCTTACGACGCCTATCCCCACAAAGAGACTATTCGCATCGAGGCGGCCCACGTCTTCTCGCCGATCGACGGCGAAACCACCTGGCGGGAGCTCGCGCCGGAAGCGCGGGCCGAGCTGGCGAGGTCGGCTTACGCCGTCCACCACTGGCGTGGCACGTGGTGGCGCCCCGGCATGGCACGCCAAACCGAGTACGTCAAGCTGTCGCTGCTGCTGCGCGGCGGCGCGGCCAACGTCTCGACGATGCGGCTCGATGTGACCATTGCTTCGCTCCGGCAACTGCCGGTCCTGCCGCGCATATCCTGCCTGATGGTCACGCGGAACCGCTTCGCGCTGGCCCAACGTGCCGTGCGCTGCTTCCAGGGCCAGAGCTACCCCAACAGAGAGCTGGTGATCCTGGACGACGGCGAGGACGGCGCGCTCGCGGAGTGGGTCGCCGGGCTCGACGACGATCGGATCGTGTACGTGCGCCTGCCCGCGCAGAACCAGACGCTGGGCGAGTTGCGGAACCTGGCCGTCGCCCAGGCGACCGGCGCCTACGTCGCCCAGTGGGACGACGACGATCTGTCCGACCCGGCGCGGCTGGAGGTCCAGCTTGCGGCGATCCACCTGATGCGCGCAGACGCCTGCACGCTGGAGCGGGAGCTGCTCTGGTGGCCGGAGCGCCGCCGCCTGGCCGTCTCCAACCGGCGCATCTGGGAGGGCGCGTTCGTGTGCGCCAGGGACAAGCTCCCGCCGTACCCCACGTTGGCGCGCGGCGAGGACACGCCCATCGTCGACCGGGTCGTCGAGACGGGGCGGGTCGCCGTGCTGGACTATCCCGCCCTCTACACCTACGTGTTCCACGGCGACAACACGTTCGGCGGGCCACATTGGGAGGCGCACTGGCGGGCGGCGACGGAGCACTGCGAGGACGACCAGTACGACATTATGATCCAGCGGGTGCAGAGCCGGCTGAAGGTCGACCTCACGCCCTGGATCGTCCGCACACCGGACCGAGACGCGGAGCCGGCGGCGACGGCCCCGTACGCGCCCACGACCGGGCGCGCCGCGGAACCGAACACCAGCGCGGGTGTCCGCAGCCTGACTCCCCGAGAGGACGGTGCGCCGGCGGAAACGCCGGCAGTGCTGGTGCTGGTCCCCGTGAAGGACGCTGCCCCTTACCTCCCGCACCTGTGGGAGAACCTGAAGGCGCTGACCTACCCGCACGAGCGGATATCGCTGGCCTTCCTGGAAAGCGACAGCGTCGACGGCACTCACGCGCTGATACAGGAGCACCTGCCGGCGCTCCGCGCGGAGTACGCCCGGGTCGAGCTGTTCAAGTACGATTACGGGTATCGCACACCGGGGCCGCGGTGGGAAGCCAGCCAGCAGTTCAGGCGCCGCTCCGTGCTGGCGCTGAGCCGCAACTACCTCCTGTCACGCGCCCTGCGGGACGAAGAGTGGGTCCTGTGGGTCGACGCCGACGTGGCGCGCTGGCCGGACGACGTCATCCGGCAGTTGTTGGCGAGCGGCAAGGAGATCGTGGTTCCAAACTGCCTGAGCCTGGCCACCGGCGAAACCTTCGACTACAACACGTTCAAGCTCAAGCCCGGCGCCGAGAACCTGGATTGGGCGCAGTACGTGCTGGGCGGTATCCTGCTGCCCCCGCACGGATATGGGCGGTTCTACCTGTCGGACCTCCGGCAGCACGACTGCGTGGAGGTCGACGGCGTGGGGGGCACGATGCTCATGATTCGGGCCGACCTCCATCGCCAGGGACTGATCTTCCCCCCATTCAGCTACAAGTTCTACATCGAGACCGAAGGCCTGGCGTTCGTAGCCCGCGACATGGGCTATCGGTGCTGGGGCCTGCCGAACCTCGAGATCTTCCATCCTTGAGGCAAGAGACTTCCGACACAGCCCGGCGGTACTTCGGAAGTCTTCCCAGAATTCGAAAGATTCGGCGCGGAGAGGCCGTATCTTTGTGGCGGGGTGGTTGTTATAGTCTATATTGTTGCTTATATCTGAAATGATACAGGTTGCTCCTTCCGAATATCTGGAAGAGAAAGGAGGCGCGTATCCGCATCACTAGAGCCGGCTGGTGAGACGACGGAACTTCGGCCACTGAATCGAGAAGAGTCAAGAAAGGAGCGCGAGCGTGACGCACGGACCTGCCACAGACTGGGGCGTGGATAAGGCCTCCGGCCACAAGACCAGAGTGGGCATTTGGATGTTCCTTCTTTACGCCCTGGTGTACGCCGGATTTGTCGTGATCAACACTCTGAGCCCCGCATCGATGCAATCCGCAGTATTCGGACTTAGCCTCTCCATCGTCTACGGGTTGGGGCTGATCGTACTGGCCCTCATCCTGGCCCTGATTTACAACGCGATCTGCACGGCCGCGGAGATGGGTCAAGACGAGACCCCCGAGGAGGAGTTGTCATGATTTACACTCCTTCACCCCTGGCCATCTCCCTGTTTATCTGTATCGTCGTAGTGGTGCTCGTCCTGTCGTTCTATTTTTCGCGGCGGACGAAATCCACTTCGGGTTATTACGCCGCCGGTGGACGCATCCACTGGTCGGTGAACGGCGTTGCGTTTGCCGGCGATTACCTGTCGGCAGCGTCTTTTCTGGGCATTTGCGGCATGATCGCCACGTTTGGCTACGATGGCTTTCTTTACTCCATCGGTTACCTGGCGGGGTGGATCGTCGCGCTGTTCGTGGTCGCCGAGCCGATCAAGCGGCTGGGGAAATTTACCTTCTCCGACGCCATCGACGCGAAGTTCGGCTCGCGCGGCATCCGCCTGCTGGCAGCCATCAGCACGCTGGTCGTGTCCGTCTTCTACCTGATTCCGCAGATGGTGGGCGCCGGCTCCCTGGTCACCCCGCTGCTGGGCCTGCCCCACTCCATGGGCGTGATGATGGTCGGGGCCATCGTGATCATCATCGTGGCGACCGCGGGCATGGCTTCCACGACGTACGTCCAATTCATCAAGGGTGGACTGCTGGTCATCTTCTCGACCCTCCTCGTGGTGCTGATTCTGGCCCGCGGGTTCTCCACCAATCCGGACCAGGGCGGCAAGGTCCCGTACCACGAGTTCAAGACGCTGCAGGCCACCACCCTGGCGAACGGCTCGCTACGAATCTCCGATCCGGCTTATACGGCGCCGGCGAACTGGAGCGAGACAGCCTACGGCAAAGCGGGTTTCGTCGCGCTGACCAAGGGCGGCGAGGAGTCCGTGTGGCAGGTCGCGAAGAACGAGGACGGCTCTGCCACCCTGAAGGAAACGCTGTGGGTGACGGATCAGGCAGACGGCACGAAGCTCTATAACGGGGCTCCGGCGTCTGCAGGCCGCTTCTACGCGGTAGGCCACATCGACCAGATCGTCAAAGACGGCAAGACGGTCAGCCAGACCGGCCCGCTCAACCCCTTCTCGTTCCTTTCGATCCTGCGCGAAAGCACGATCACTTTGTGGGGCAAGCAGACCATCATCGACGGCGCCAACCACGTCACGGTCTACTTCCAGAAGCCGACGTCGGGCAGCCGGGTGCTCCGTCCGGGCCTGAAGTTCAAGATCGACGGCGCCAGCCCGCTGCAGCGGCTCGACTTCATCTCGTTGATGCTGGCCCTGTTCTGCGGCACTGCCGCTCTGCCACACATCTTGATCCGTTACTACACCGTGCCCAGTCCTTCGGCGGCGCGCAAGTCGACCATCGTCGCCATTGGCGTCATCGGCTTCTTCTACGTGCTGACGCTGTTCATGGGACTGGGGGCCATGACCAGCGGCGTGGTCAATCTGCTGGACGACAACATGTCCGCGCCGCTGCTGGCACAGTCGTTCGGCGGCCTGTTGTTCGCCGTCATCTCGGCGGTCGCCTTTGCCACAGTGCTCGGCACGGTCAGTGGGCTGATCGTGGCGGCGACCGGCGCCATCGCGCACGACCTGATGGATCGCGTCATGGGCATGAAGGATGTCCGACGATCGCAAGGTGCTGGCGGGCAAGATGTCGGCCGTCGTCATCGGGTGTATCGCCATCGTGTTGGGCAACGACTTCGAGGGCATGAACGTCTCGTTCCTGGTCGGCTGGGCGTTCGCCGTGGCGGCTTCGGCCAACCTGCCGGCGATCATCATGCTGTTGTTCTGGAAGAAGACCACGAAGCAGGGCGTCATGGCCTCCATCGGCCTGGGCCTCGTCTCCGCGGTGACCCTCATCCTCCTCTCGCCCGACATGTACGAGAGGTACGGAATGCTGCGGTCCCAGGCGCTCATGCCGCTCAGCACCCCGGCGATCATTTCGATCCCCATCAGCTTCATCGCGCTCGTCGTCGTTTCGCTGCTGACGCAGCCCGCGGAAGTTGCGAACGAGAGCGAAGTCGCCGTGGCCATCGCGGACGCGGCGGACCCCTCCTAAGCGATCGTTCCTCGCAGAGCAGAGAGACGGTCCCCGTTTGGGGACCGTCTCTCTGCACCGCACCGGCGTCGTCACTCACGCGTTCGCGCCCTTATGCGAGGATCGCCTTCTCCCTCTTGATGTCCTCAATCATGCCGAGCATCGTTTGCCGCATGTCTTCGGCCAGCGCCTGATAGTCCCTCTCCGCCAACTTCTGATCGTAGTACTGCGACAGGTCGATCGGCGCCCCAAGCCTGACCGTGACGCCCTCGTGCCGGCCCATGGCGCGCCTGGGGATACGCCGCCCTTTCGGGGCGGCCTCGTAGGCGCCGTGAACGGCGACCAGCATGATGGGGGCCTTCGCCTTGACGGCGAGCTTGAGAAAGCCGGTCTTGAACGGCAGGACCTCGCCGGTCAGGCTGCGCGTCCCCTCCGGCGCGATCCCCACGAAGCGCCCGGCGCGCAGATGCCCCAGCATCGTCCGGGCCACGGACACGTCCAGGACGTCGCGATCCACCGGGAAGCCCCCCACGCCGCGCATCAGCCACCCAATTCGGACGTCGTCGATCACCTCCCGCTTCACGGGAAAGTAGACCGGCTTCGAGACCGCCACGCCCAGCACGAACAGGTCCAGGAAGCTGGAATGATTCAGGGCGATGACCATGGCCTTCTCGTGCGCGGGCACGTGCTCTCGGCCTTCGACGACGAGTCTGATGTAGAACTTGAATACGGCGCGGGACAGCCACAGAGTGGCGGAATATGCTAATGGATTGACGCGCGGCAGTTCGCTCACGCCGTCTCCTTTCGTGCGGCAAATTACGCCAAGCGATTATAGCGTAAAGCGAACCGCGGGTCAACGCGCCCTGCGCACGTCTGGGCACTCTCGCAATCGGGCGGACCCCTCGATGACACGCGTAGGGGCGACCCTGTGTGGTCGCCCTGGCCAGGGCGACCACACAGGGTCGCCCCTACGTGTGTCATCGAGGGGTCCGCCCGTGATGAATTACACAACATCTGCCGGAGTCCTCCACACTCCGTCCATAACTCTCTGCTATGCTTATGCCATCAAGTCGAACCGACGATCTTTCGGCCGGGTCCTGCCGAAACGAACGATCCAAGTGAAAGGAACTGTCCCATGAAACGCCTTCTCTTTCTCTCGATCATCCTCACGCTGGCCGTCACAATCGTGATCGTGGGCGTGACCACGCCGAACCCGTCGCTGGCCGACCAGAAGGTCGAACGGCAGGCCACGACTGTCGAGGCGGGCTCCGTCACGTCCAGCATCAAAGCAACCGGCCAGCTCGAACCCAATCGCACGGTGGACCTGGCCTTTCAGAGCGACGGCAAGGTGGCCGAGATCGACGTACAGGAGGGCGACATGGTCTACCCCGGCGAGAAGCTCGCCGTCCTGGATACTACCGACCTGGAAATCGACGTCCACAAGGCGCAGATCGCGCTGAATCAGGCCACGGCGCAGCTGGAGACCACCACGACCGGCGCCACCAGCGACCAAGTCGCGAGTGCCAAGGCAGCGCTGGCCAGCGCCCAGGCCGCCTACAACGTCCTCGTCGCCGGCCCGAGCCAGGACGAGGTGACGTCCGCAACGGCCGCGCTCCGGCAGGCCGAAGTCGCGGTGCAGAAGGCGCAGTCCGACTACGACAAGGTATCGTGGCAGGGCGGGGCCGGCGCCACGAGCGAGTCCGTGGCGCTGCAGGACGCCACGCTCACCTACCAGAAAGCCCTGGCCGACTACAACATCACCCAGCAACCGCCCAGTGACGACGAGGTGAAATCGGCGAAAGCGAACATCGCCTCGGCCCAGTACGACCTGAACCAGCTGCTGCGCGGCTCGACGGACGCCGAGATCGCCGTGAGCCAGGCCGCCGTCGACTCCGCCCATATCGATCTGGAGAGCGCCCAGCGCGCCGTAGAGCGCGCAGTCCTCACGGCGCCGTTCACCGCAACCGTCACGGCCATCAACATCGACGTCGGCGCCTTCCCGCTGACTGAGAATTCGGTGATGGAGCTCGCCGACCTGGGCACACTGTATGCCAACGTCTCTGTCGACGAGATCGACCGCCCGGAGGTCAAGGTCGGCCAGGCCGCGGTGGTCACGCTGGACGCCCTGCCCACCACACCTCTGACCGGCACGGTGACGTCCATCTCGCCCGCGCCCAGCAGCACGAGCAGCGACACCGCCACCACGTACGAGGTCAAGGTCGCAGTAGGAGCACCGCCCGAGGGCGTCTCCACGGGCATGACCGCTAAGGTGGAGATCCAGACCGCGCAGCGCGACAACGTGGCCGTCATCCCGACCACGCTGGTCCAGACCGACAGCACGACCGGCGAGACGTACGTGGACAAAGTTGGAGCGGACGGGCAGGCCATGCACACGACGATCACCCTGGGCCTGCGCAGCGGCGCCGACATCGAAGTCACGAGCGGCCTGCAGATCGGCGACCAGGTCTTCGAGCCCATAACCAGCACGACCACATCTACCGCGTCGGCGACGACTTCGCAGAGCGGCGGCATGTTCGGCCTGTCGCGCGGCGGCGCCGGTGGACCTCCGCCGGATGGGGGCGGCTCGAAATAGCCGGCAGCCCGGCCGGCATGCGGAGACTTCCGAAGTCTTCGAGGCTTCGGAAGTCTGGCGGCGCGGAGTTCCGAATTGCACAACTTCTGCCGAAGTTCTCCATAGACTATCCATAATTGTTTGTTATTCTAATGACGTCGAATGCAGATGCTGTTTTTTTGACGAGCCCGCCAGCCCGCCAGTGATAATACACCGCAGACGCAACGAAAGGAATCATTTGAATGAAACGTCTTCTTCTGCTCTTCATCGTCCTCGCGCTCGCCGGCACCGTCGCGATCGCGGGTATGACCGCACCGAAGATGTCCATGGCAGACCAGAAGGTCGAACGCCAGATATCGACCGTCGAGTCGGGCTCCGTCACGTCGAGCATCAAGGCCACCGGCCAGCTCGAGCCCAACCGCACAGTAGACCTGGCGTTCCAGAGCGACGGCAAGGTGGCTGAGATCTACGTAAAAGAAGGCGACACGGTCTACCCCGGCGACAAACTGTCCATCCTGGACACCACTGACCTGGAAATCGCGGTCCACGAAGCGCAGATCACGCTGAACAAGGCCAAGGCCGAGCTGGAAACCACCACGACCGGCGCCACCAGCGACCAGATCGCCAGCAAGCGGGCGGCGCTCGCCAGCGCCCAGGCCGCCTACGACGTCCTCGTGGCCGGCCCGAGCCAGGACGAAGTAACGTCCTCCGGCGCGGCGCTCCGCCAGGCTGAAGTGGCCCTGGAAAAGGCCCAGGGCGACTACGACAAGATTTCGTGGCGCAGCGGCACCGAGGCCACGGAAGAGTCCGTGGCCCTGCAGGACGCCACGCTCACCTACCAGAAGGCACTGGCCGACTACAACGTGGCCCAGAAGCCGCCCTCCGACGACGAGCTGAAATCGGCGAAAGCGAACATCGCCTCCGCCCAATACGACCTGAACGAGCTGCTGCGCGGCTCGACGGACGCCGAGATTGCCGTCAGCCAGGCCGCCGTCGACTCCGCCCAGATCGACCTGGAGAGCGCGCAGCGGGCTGTGGAGCGCGCCCTGCTGACGGCGCCGTTCACCGCCACGGTAACCGCCATCAACATCGACGTCGGCGCGTTTCCGTTGACAGAGAATTCCGTCATGGTGCTGGCCGACCTGGGCACCCTCTACGCCAACGTGTCGGTCGACGAAATCGACCGACCCTCGGTGAAGGTCGGCCAGGAAGCGATCGTTACGCTGGACGCCCTGCCGTCCACGCCCCTGACCGGCACGGTGACGTTCGTCTCGCCCGCGCCCTCCAGCTCGGACAGCGATACCGCCACGACGTACGAGGTCCGGGTCGCCGTGGGCGCGCCGCCCGAAGGCGTCTCCACGGGCATGACCGCCAAGGTCGAGATCCAGACTGCAAGTCGCGACGGCGTGCCGGTCATCCCGACCACGCTGGTCCAGACCGACAGCGCGACCGGCGAGACCTACGTGGACAAGGTGGGTCCGGACGGGCAGGCCGTGCACACGACGGTCACCCTGGGCCTGCGCAGCGGTGCCAACATCGAAGTCATCAGCGGTCTGCAGATCGGCGACCAGGTGTTCGAGCCCGTGGCGACCACGTCCTCCTCCACCTCGTCGGCGACCAACGCGCCCCAAAGCGGCGGCATGTTCGGCATGCCCGGCGGCGGTCCGCCTCCCGGCGGAGGCCCGGCGGACCCGGTGGTCCCGGCGGTGGCGGCGGCAGCAGATCAGGAGGAAGGTAATCTATCATGGCTCAACCAGTTATCGACGTGCGCAACCTGACCAAAGTATACAAGATGGGCACCATGACGGTGCACGCCCTGCGCGGGAGTGACCCTGCAGGTGATGCCCGGCGAGATGACCGCCATCATGGGGCCGTCCGGGTCGGGCAAGTCCACCCTGATGAACATGCTGGGCTGCCTGGACCAGCCGACCTCGGGCGAGTATTACCTCGACGGGACGCTGGTCAGCAAGCTGGACGAGGCGCGGCCTGACCCGCATCCGCCGGCACAAGATCGGCTTCGTGTTCCAGAGCTACAACCTGCTGGCCCGCACCTCGGCGCTGGCCAACGTGCAGCTCCCGATGATCTACTCCGGCGTCGGCGCACGCGAGCGGCGGCAGCGGGCGGCCCAGGCGCTGCAGATGGTGGGGCTGGGCGATCGCCTGTACCACCAGCCGAGCGAGCTGTCCGGCGGCCAGCAGCAGCGCGTCGCCATCGCGCGGGCGCTGGTCACCGAGCCGGCCATCATCCTGGCCGACGAGCCGACCGGCAACCTGGACTCCAAGTCCGGCGAAGAGATCATGGCCATCTTTCAGCAACTGAACCTCGAGCGCGGCAACACCATCATCCTGGTGACGCACGAGCGAGGAGATCGCCCGCCACGCGCAGCGCATCATCCACATGCGCGACGGCGTGGTGGAGTACGACGAATACGTGGAATCGCAGGACTATTCGCGCGGCAGGCCCGCCGAGACCGTTCGGGGCTCTCGAGCCTAGCCCAGGAGCAGGCAGCATGAACTCGCTCATCGAAGGTTTACGCATCGCCGCCCGCGGGCTGACCGTCAACAAGGTCCGCTCGGCGCTGACCATGCTGGGCATCATCATCGGCGTGACCGCCGTGATCGCCCTCGTGTCCGTCGGCCAGGGGTTCTCGGCCTACGTGACCAAGCAGTTTTCCGAGCTGGGCACCAACGTGCTCAACATCGGCGCGCAGCCGTGGGGTCGACAACGCGCAGCACCTTGACGACCGCCGACGCCGACGCGCTGGCCGATCCCGAGCGTGGTTCACGACGTGACGGCCGTGGCCCCGGTGTATCAGGGCCGGGCACCGCCAGCTACGGCCAGCTGTCGGACACCAGCACCACGGTGGCGGGCGCTACACCGGCGTACCAGGCTGGCGCGCAGCTACAAGGTGTCGGCCGGGCGCTTCATCACTCAGGCCGACCTGGACGCGCGCTCGCGGGTGGTGGTCCTGGGCCACGACGTCGCGGAGACGCTGTTCCCGAACGATCCCTATCCCATCGGCCAGACCATCCGCATGAGCAGCACCGCCTTCGACGTGATCGGCGTGCTGGGCGAGAAGGGCGGCTCCGGCTTCAACAACGCCGACGAGATCGTGATCATCCCGCTGACCACGGCGCAGACCCGTTTGTTCAAAGTGGAGAGCCGTCCGCGGTGACTACGTCGTCTCGCAGATCCAGGTGGTAATTTCGTCGCAGGACAAGGCCGACTGCGGTCACGGCCGAGATCACCAGCGTGCTGCGCGAGCGGCACCGCATTGCCGCCGGCGACACGGACGACTTCAAGATCTTCAACCCGGCCGACGTGTTGAGCACCATGACCAGCATCACCGGCAACGCTGACCCTGTTCCTGGGCGCCATCGCCGCGATCTCGCTGCTGGTCGGCGGCATCGGCATCATGAACATCATGCTGGTCTCCGTCACCGAGCGCACCCGCGAGATCGGCCTGCGCAAGGCCATCGGCGCCGGGCGCAGCGACATCCTGCTGCAGTTCCTGATCGAGGCCATGGCGCTGTCGCTGATCGGCGGCTTGATCGGCGTGGCCGGCGGCATGGGGACGTCGCGGCTCATCGGGCCGGCGCTGGGCGTCCAGACGGTGGTCACGGCCACGAGCATCATGCTGGCCGTGGGCTTCTCGGCCACCATCGGCGTCGTCTTCGGCATCTATCCGGCCATGCGCGCCGCCGGCCTGCAGCCGGTCGTCGCGCTGCGGTTCGAATAACAGTCAGACTTCCGAAGTTCTCAAAACTCCCAGCACAGACCGCTGGGCTGTGTCGGAAGTCTCGAACGGAAGTCTGAAAGGTCATCCACCATGAAAGTGTTACGTCAACTGCAGATCATCGTCATCGTGTTCCTGCTCGCCTGCATCGTGCTGGCGGTGCCGGGAATGGCGCAGGCCGCGGTTCCGGGCGACGCCCAGGGCCAGGCAGCGCTCCACGTGAAGGTCGTGCCCGGATTTCATCGTCGTGCGCGAGGGTCGCGGCGACGGCACCGCCCTGGTGGCGCAACTGGTCCAGGGCGCGGAAGTGCCGGTCATCGGCGACAAGCCGACCGCCGGCTGGTGGCAGGTCCAGCTGCCCGACGGGCGACAGGGCTGGGTCAACGGCGCCGCAGACTCCGTCCAGGTCATCGGCGCGGACGGCCAGGTCGTCGCGATCGACAATACACCGCGGACGCCGACCGGCGTGCTGGTTTTCCAGACCTCCAGCGGCGGCGACATCTACGCCATCAACGCGGACGGCACGAACCTCCACTACGTCACGCACGGCATCGACCCGGCGCTGTCCCCGGACGGCCAGTGGATCGCGTTCACCCGCTGGGACCTCGACTCCGCCGGCCTGTACATCATCAAGACCGACGGCACCGGCGAGCGCAAGCTCTTCGCCGAGCCGCTGGTGAAAGCGCCGGCCTGGTCGGCCGACGGCACGATGATCGCCATCAGCCACCAGAACGGCGGACACGTCGGCAACTGGGAAGCTGAGATGACCTTCAAGGGCGGCCCCGGCAGGGGCGGAGGGGAGCAGGGCTCGAACAAGAAGGGCACCGTCAAGATCACCATGCCGGCCGACGCGCGCTGGAAGATCGGGCTCGTGCGGGTGTCGGATGGCTACTTCACCGACCTGGCGAGCCACGACTACAGCTACTCGCCCACGTTCTCGCCTGACGGCAAGATCGCGTATGCGAGCGACAAGGGCATCTCGCTGACGTGGGAGAACGCACCATCCGCGGTGACCAGCGATCCCAATATGGGCACGGTAACCACGTTTCGGTTCAACGATCGTTCGCCGGCCTGGTCGCCGGACGGCACACGAATCGCCTTCCAGTACGAGACCAACGGCCACTCTGAGATCTTCGTCGTGAATCCCGACGGAGGTGGCCGGACGCCGCTGACCCAGAGTCCGGCGCTGGCCGACCCGGCGATCGACAGCGTGTCGCCGGCCTGGTCGCCGGACGGCTCGCAGGTCGCCTACCTCTCGGATGCGGGTGGCATCTGGAACATCTGGGTGGTGGACGCCGACGGGGGTAACCCGCACGCAATGTTCGCACCCGGCACGCTGAAAGACATCGTGTTCGATTATCAGAACGTGGACGAAAGGATGCTGTCCTGGCGGTAGTCGTCGTCGGAGGCAGCAGGGCGGCGCGGTGGGCAATGGCATGGGCGAGCGTCCGGCGTCGCGCGGGCGACCACCCAGGGTCGCCCCTACGAGCGCAGGTCAGGGGCAGACCCCGCGAACCGGTGTAGCAAAGCCGGTGTAGGGGCGGTCCTGGGTGGCCGCCCGTCCCGCGCCGATATACGGGCGGCGCCGCGGACCCGTCGGGGTGTTGCCCAGCGCCACGAACCCGACGTAGGGGCGGCCCGATGTGGCCGCCCACACCCACGGCCTAGGTCTGGGAATCACAGGGAGAAGCACAATGGCTAAGACATCGACGAACATTCTGGATGATGTTATCAAAGCGCCATCGGAGCGGATTCTGGTCGTGGATGACGACCGGGAGATCGTGCGGCTGCTGCGCGCCTACCTGGAGCAGGCCGGCTTCAAGGTCCTGACCGCCGGGGACGGCGAGACCGCGCTGCACGTCCTGCGGAGCGACCAGCCCGACCTGGTCGTCCTGGATCTCATGCTGCCCAACCGGGATGGCTGGAGCGTCATTAAGGTGGCCCGCGAGGACTCCGCGCTGGCCGACATCCCGATCATCGTCCTCACCGCACGCGTGGAAGACAGCGACCGCATCCTCGGGCTGGAGCTGGGCGCCGACGACTACGTCACCAAGCCCTTCAATCCGCGCGAGGTCGTGCTGCGGGTGCGCTCCGTCCTGCGCCGCAGCCGGGGCAGCACGCTGCCGCGATCGCACCGCATCCTGCAGGTGGGCACGCTGCTGATGGACCTGGGCCGGCGCGAGGTGCTGGTCGAGCACCGCTCGGTGGACCTGACGGCGACCGAGTTCCGCCTGCTGCAGACCCTGATGGAGTGGCCGGGTTACGCCTTCACGCGCAGCGAGCTGATCGAACAGGGCCTGGGCTACTCCTACGAGGGGATGGACCGCACGCTGGACAGCCACATCAAGAACATCCGCAAGAAAATCGAGCCGGACCCGGCTAAGCCCATCTTCATCGAGACCGTGTACGGCGTGGGCTACCGCATGGTCGGGCCGCTCGCGACGGCCAGGGCAGAGGATCGATGAGAGAAGGAATGAATCGGCTCTGGGTGCGCCTCAGCCTGGCCTTCAGCGGCCTGATCTTGATCTGGGTGTTGCTCGTGGCCCTGGTCCCGCCCCTGATCATCCAATCCGCGGCGCCGCACACGCCGCGGGCCTACCTGCACCTGGCGGAAGCCCTGGGCCAATTCTACGTCGCCCACCAGGGCTGGGACGGGATCGATGAGTTCCTGCGCGGCGCCCAGGCAGCCCTGTCGCCGGATCAGTCGAACATCATCCTCAGCGACACGGACGGACGGGTGCTGTACGGCGGGCAAGCCGCCGACACGAGCGCGCAGCCGCAGGAACTCGTCGATCCGGCGAAGAACCTGCCGGTTCAGCTGGACGGCCGCACGATCGCCTACCTGTATATGGGGCCCGACAACGGGCCGCCGCCGCCCGGCTCGGACCGCTTCCTGCTGCAGCAGCTGGTTCGCTTCCTGTTTCTGGCCGCGGTGGTCGGCGGCCCGTCTGCCATCCTATCCGGTATCCTGATGAGCCGCAACCTGACCGCCCCGCTCAATCGGCTGGCCGAAGCCGCGCGCGAGATCGGCGCCTGTGCCGCGGCCGGCGGCGCGCGCAACTTCGGCCGCCACGTCGAGCCGGCCGGCACCACCGAGATGATCGAGGTCGCCCAGTCCTTCAACGAGATGGTCGACGGCCTCCAGCGCGGCGAGGCACTGCGCCGCAACCTGATGGCCGACGTCGCGCACGAGCTGCGCACCCCCCTCACCGTGCTCCGCGGCAGCCTGCAGGCCATCCTCGACGACGTCTACCCCCTGACCAAGGAGGAGATCACCAGCCTGTACGACCAGACGCGGCATCTGAGCCACCTGGTCAACGATCTCCACCAGCTGGCGCAGGCCGAAGCCGGCCAGCTGCCGCTCAACCGGCAGCCCACCGACCTGGCCGCGCTGGCCCACGACGTCGCCGCCGCCTTCGAGCCGGTCGCCGAAGCGGAGGGGGTCACCCTGAAGGTGGACGTGC
This sequence comes from uncultured Chloroflexia bacterium, assembly GCA_963843645.1. Classification (GTDB taxonomy): domain Bacteria; phylum Chloroflexota; class Anaerolineae; order DAOTYC01; family DAOTYC01; genus CAWJLE01. The sequence continues at coordinate 214,780 of CAWJLE010000001.1, forward strand.
CCGACCACCTCGCGCCCGTCGACGCCGATTCTGCGCGGCTCACCCAGGTCCTCTACAACTTCATGAGCAACGCGCTGCGGCACACCCCGGCGGGCGGCGAGATCGCGCTGCGCGGCGGTCCGGACCGCGCCTGCGGCAGCGTGTGGCTGGCCGTGCAGGACTCCGGCGAAGGCATCTCCGCCGAGCACCTGCCGCACGTCTTCGAGCGGTTCTATCGCGCCGACCCGGCGCGGGGCCGCGACACCGGCGGCGCCGGCCTGGGCCTGGCCGTGGCCCGCGCCATCGTGGAAGAGCACGGCGGCCAGGTCACCGCCGCCAGCGACGGCGTTCCCGGCCTCGGGAGCACCTTCACGGTGCGACTGCCGGTCGCGGCAGGGTGAGGGCTGGGAATTCGCGGGCAGACCTGACGGGTGTATCCCAGTATTTGGCGGGCCGATGGCCCGAACGACCGTCATTCTGAGCTGCAATATGGTCCGCGGCGGACCACTGATTGGGCAAGAAACAGACTCGCCGGCGGTGAGGTGTATGTGTATAATGGGGGGCGAGTTCAGACAGTTAAGACCGGCGCCTCATTGGTGCGCACGAGCCCGTCTCTGAGCTTGGTTCCGACTATTAGTGACTCATTGATTGGTGGCATAGACCCCGGTTAGTAGCATTCCGAGTTCGTACGAGATAGTCGGGTCTGGACTCTGTGCAGCGAGATATTTAACCCAGAGTAGAGGTGAGTCCATGAGTCAGAAGACCAGTCGTCGCCCCCGCGTGGCGCCCGCCCCCGTGTTGGAACAGTTGAATCTCGATGCCGCCGGGCTAGATATCGGCGCCAGCGAGATCTACGCCTGTGTGCCGGGGGACCGGACCGACCAGCCGATTCGGGTGTTTCGCACGTATACGGCCAGCCTGCATGAGTTAGCCGATTGGCTGGCCCAATGTGGGATCAAAACCGTGGCGATGGAATCGACGGGCGTGTATTGGATCGCGGTGTACAACATCCTGGAAGCGCGTGGCTTCGAAGTCTATCTGGTCAATGCCCGCCACCTCAAGAACGTGCCGGGGCGCAAGTCGGATGTATCGGATTGCGAGTGGTTGCAGCAACTGCACAGTCACGGCTTGTTGCGGGCCTCGTTTCAGCCACCGGCCGAGATCTGTGCGTTGCGGACCCTGGCGCGCCAGCGCGATAGCCTTATCAAGTCGCAGGCGAGCCATATTCAGCACATGCAGAAAGCGTTGCAAGTGATGAACGTCAAACTGAGCGAGGTCGTGTCGGACATCACGGGCCTGACCGGGCAGCGCATCATCCGGGCCATCCTGGCGGGCGAGCACGAGCCCGGCCGCTTGGCGCAGTTGCGTGACCCGAAGTGTGCCAAGAGCGAGGCGGAGTTCGCCCTGGCGCTGGCCGGCACCTACCAGTCCGAGCAGGTGTTCGTCCTGCAGCAAGCTGTGGCGCAATACGATTTCTTCCAGGGCCAACTGCAGGAGTGTGATGCGCAACTGGAGGCCGTGTACGCCCAACTGCCACCGGCCACGCCGGGCGCCAACTGCCCGCCCCCAGCGGCCCGAACGACCAAACGGCGCAAAAACCAAGCTCACTTTGATCTGTCGGGCCACCTGTATCAGCTGACCGGCGTGGACCTGACGGCCATTGATGGCCTGGGGGCCTTAACCGTCCACACGATCATCTCCGAAGTGGGGGTCGACCTGACCAAATGGGAGACGGCCAAACACTTCACGTCCTGGCTCGGCCTGGCGCCGTGTCCGGAGAAATCGGCCGGCCAGGTCCTCCATACGGGCACCAAGAAGACCGACAACCGGGCCAATCAGGCCTTCCGCCTGGCCGCGCAGAGTGTGAGCCGCAGCCAGTCGTCGATCGGGGCCTGTTACCGCCGCTGGCGCGCCCGCTTTGGTGCCGCCGAAGCCATCACTGCCACGGCCCACAAATTGGCCCGCATCTTTTACAAACTGCTCAAGGATCACGTGCCCTACAAGGATCCGGGCCCAGATGACTACGACCGCAAACACCGGGCCCGCACCATTCGCAACTTAGAACGCAAGGCCAGCGCCGTGGGTATGCGCGTGGTACCGATCGACGCACCTCTTGTTTCTTAGTAGGAGCGTCGTTCAGCGACGAAGAATCTCGCGTGCGAAATAGGCTATCGTCAATCGCACGCGAGATTCTTCGTCGCTGAACGACGCTCCTCAGAATGACGGTCGTTCGGGCCATTGGCCCGCCGCGACGGCTTTAATCATATCTCCCAGATTTCTCCATGAAATCTCCACAATTTTGCGCTACAATAGAGATGTCTTATACTGACGACGATCTGTCAGTCGGACTGCCGCCAGCTAGCCCAGGGAGGAAGCCTCATGAACTCTCTTGTGGAAGCTCTAAGCATCGCCGCCCGCGGCCTCACGGTCAACAAGATCCGCTCGGCGCTCACCATGCTGGGCATCATCATCGGCGTGACCGCCGTCATCGCCCTCGTGTCCATCGGCCAGGGTTTCTCCGCCTACATCACCACCCAGTTCTCTCAGTTGGGCACCAACGTGCTTACCGTCATGCGCAGCCGTGGCGTCGAGAATCCGCGCCAGCTGACCACCGCCGACGCCGAGGCGCTCACCGATCCGGCCGCGGTCCACAACGTCGTCGCGGTGGCCCCGGTGTATCAGGGTCAGGGCACGGTGAGCTTCGGCCAGCTGTCCGACACCAGCACTACGGTGGCGGGCGTCACCCCGGCCTACCAGCAGGCGCGCAGCTACACGGTTACGGCCGGGCGCTTCATCAACCAGGCCGACCTGGACTCCCGCCTGAGAGTGGTGGTACTCGGCCACGCCGTGGCGGACACCCTCTTCCCCAACGACCCCTACCCTATCGGCCAGACGGTTCGCATCGCCAGCACCGCCTTCGACGTGATCGGCGTGCTGGGCGAGAAGGGCGGCTCCGGCTTCAACAACGCCGACGAGATCCTGATCATCCCGCTGACCACGGCCCAGACCCGCCTCTACCGGGCGGCCTCGGTCCGCGGCGACTACGTCGTCTCGCAGATTCAGGTGATGCTCAAGTCGCAGGACGATTCGGACGCGGTCACCGCCGAGGTCACCGCCGTGCTCCGCCAGCGCCACCGCATCGCGGCCGACGGTGAGAACGATTTCCAGATCTTCAACCCGGCCGACGTACTGGATACCTTGACCAGCATCACCACCACGCTGACCCTGTTCCTGGGCTCCATCGCGGCCATCTCGCTGCTGGTCGGCGGCATCGGCATCATGAACATCATGCTGGTGTCGGTGACGGAGCGCACGCACGAGATCGGCCTGCGCAAGGCCGTCGGCGCGGCGCGCGCGGACATCCTGCTGCAGTTCCTGATCGAGGCCATCACCCTGTCGCTGATCGGGGGGCTGCTGGGCGTGGGCGGGGGGACCGGTGTCTCCCGGCTCATAGGGCCGGCCCTCGGCGTGCCGACCGTGGTGACCGCCACGAGCATCATACTGGCCGTGGGCTTCTCGGCGACCATCGGCGTCGTGTTCGGCATCTACCCGGCCATGCGCGCCGCCCGGCTGCAGCCGGTCGACGCGCTGAGGTATGAATAGAAAGTCAGACTTCCGAAGTTTCTAAGAACTTCGGAAGTCTGATGCGGAGTCTGACACTCGGGATGGAAACTACTTATCACTCTAGACTTCCGAAGTTTTGAAAACTTCGGAAGTCTTTCTTGTTTGCGGAAGTCTTCTTCGTATCATCCGCCCTTCTGATACCGGCTGTTGAGCTGGCCCCAGCCCAGGACGTGCCCCTGCACGGCCTTGAAGAGGTCGTCGCGATTCGCGGTCTCGGGCAGATTCAGCATCGTGTCGAGCGCGTAGACCCGGAAGAAATAGCGGTGCACCCCGGACGGCGGGCACGGTCCGGTGTAGCCGGGCTTGCCGGCGCCATTCAGGCCCTGGATCGTCCCATCCGGGAGCTTTGCGTCGTTCGGCACGGCCGCGGGCAGCCCGGTCAAGCTGGGCGGCATGTTGAAGATGACCCAGTGGACGAACAGGCCGCTCGGTGCGTCCGGGTCCTCCAGGGTCATGGCCAGGCTCTTCGCCCCGGCCGGGACACCGGTCCACGACAAGGGCGGGCTGGTGTTCTGACCGTCGCAGGTGTACTGGCTCGGTATCATCGCATTGTTTTCGAAAGCGGCGCTGGTGATGTTGATCGACCGGCTGATGCCGACGGTGACGCTCATGGCGACCCGGGCCAGCGGACTGATGGCGCGCGTGATCGGCCGGGTGCCGGTGATGCCGGACGTGGTCGTCATCGGGGCGGCCGGGGCCATGGTCGGCCCCGCGGGCGCGGGCGTCTGCGCGAGAGCCGGCGTGCCGGGCAACACGAACGCCACGACGATCAGCAGGGCCAACAGAGCGAAGGTGAGCAGATAGTACATGGGGACCTCCTGTGGTGTGTGGACCGGGATCGCGACGCCCGTGGTGAGGGTGTGGCAGCGTCGGACCGGCAACCGCATTTTCGTAATAATATACGCACGAAACAGCGCACCCGCGCGGGGGATTTCGGTCGAAAATGCGGTGAAACAGGGACTTCCAGAGAGCGGGGACGCCCGGCACACCGGTCAGCCACTGCGACGTCCCCACCTCAGGCGCCGGGTCAGGGGCCACCGCGTTCAATCACCTCCGATTGCCGCGCAATCATCCAGTCGAGGTACGGCTCGACCTCCGCCGCCTGCTCGCGGGGCAGCATTTCGATGGTCACCTCACGGTAGATCTTGAGGCGGCTGAGGACGTGCTCCGGGGCCACGCCATCGTGGGGCAGACGATCCCTGGCCCACAACAGCTCGTCCTCAAGCAGCGCTATTTCGCCCACAGCCATGACCGCATCCAACATCCGAGTCGTAAACCCCAGGCCGGCGGCGATCACGCGTTCCGCCTGCTCGCCGTGGTGCGCTACCTCTTCGTTGCGAGCCAGCGACCGGGCGACTGTCTCCCGGATGATGGCCGGGCCGGCGGCGCGGAATGCGGCCAGCGTTGCCGGCGAGACAGGGAGGAAGGAATTCGAAGTCGACATTGACCACCTCATCGGAAGGATCGGGTTCTCACGCGATCAAACGATCGCACATGGAAATCGCATCCGCAGCATCTGCGGCGTATCCATCGGCCCCGACTTTCTGCCACAGCTCGGGCGCGAGGTTGAATGGACGACCACCTACCACGATCTTGACCGTCGTGGCGTCGGCAAGACTTTCGAAGTGCATCGATCAGCTCGGTCAAAGCGCCGATATTGAAATGGATCGTGGCCGACAATGCCAGGACGTCCGCCTCACGCTGGGCGAGGGTTTCGAGAACCGTCGCGGCCGGCGTGTTCGCGCCGAGGTAGTAGGTATCCCACCCGGCCATCTCAAGCAGATCGGCCACCATGCGGAGGCCGATCTCGTGCAGCTCACCACCGACACAGCACGCTACCAGGCGGCGACCTTTGTCCCGCCTGCCGGTGAAGATGTAGGGGTAGAGCTGCGACATGATGAGTTGAGTCGCGGCGCTGCAGTAATGTTCCTGCGCCACGGTCACCCGGCCTGTTTGCCACAGTCGACCGATCTCGCGTTGGGCCGGCTGAAACACGTTAAGGTAGATGTCTTTGACACTGGCGCCGGCTTCGACGTCTGCCAGGATCATCCGGCTCGCCGCGTGACGGTCGGTGCGCAAAAGAGCGTCGAGATACTGCCGGGCCAGTTGTTCGAAGGAACCGGCTTCCTGCTGGAATTCGCTCACTGCGGTCTCCTCCTTCGGGGCCCGCAAGCCTCCTGGTACAACGGAATCACGGAAACTGGTTGGGAAAGAGTCGACGGGCGCATTCCGGGCACAGATCGTGGCTGAAGATCGCTTCGGAATGCTGGGTGATGTATTCTTCGAGGCGGTGCCACTGACCTTCTTCATCACGGATCTTCTTGCACGAGGCGCAAATGTGCAGCAATCCCGACAAGGCCCTGATCTTGGCCAGGGCTGCCTCCAGTTCTACGACCAGCCGCTCCCGTTCGTCTTCGGACCGCTTGATACGCATCATGGCTTCGACTCGGGCGACCAATTCCCGAGGGGAGATCGGGCGGGCGATGTAGCCGTCCGCGCCCCCTTCCAGCCCCTCTGCCTGACAATCGCTGCTGGTCTTGATAGCAGATAGGTAGACCACGAAGACCCGTTCCGGTCCTGGCGCGGACTTGATGGTCTGGCAGACCGTGGTGCCGTCCATGTCCGGCAGCACCCGGTCTAGTAGGACCAAATCCGGCTTGCATTGACGGGCCAGGCCGATCGCGTCCGCTCCGGTTTCGGCTTCTATCACCTCGTAACCTGCGGCTCGCAGCACTCGCGAGCTGAGGGCCAAGGCGTGGGAATCATCATCCACTACCAGGATCGTGCCTTCACCCGCCATGTGATCTCCTCTCCAGCGTACCGCCTGGTGAGAGCCCCCCGGGCCGGCGCTCGCTCCTGCCCTATTGCACGGGAAAAGAAAAAGAGAAGATCGACCCGTGCCCGGATTCGCTCTCGACAGAAATACGGCCGCCATGGCCCTCTACGATCCTGCGTGCAATCGCGAGGCCAAGGCCGGTGCTCTTCTCTCCGGAAGTAGACTTGACGCTGGTCTTCTGAAACGGTCTGAACAGCTTCTCCAATTCGGCCGCCGGGATGCCGGGGCCCTGATCGCGCACCGACAGCACGATCTCATCGCCCACACGAGCCAGTCGGACGTCGATCTGAGCGCCCGGCGACGAGAATTTAATGGCATTCGAGATGAGGTTGTTGAGGACTTGCTCAATTTTGCCGGCGTCCACGGATAGGGGCGGGACATCCCCGTCGGTCTCGAGGGCCAGCTTGATCGATTTCTTGGCCGCCAGATGATCGTTCAGCATGACGTTCCTTCGCACCAGCTGCAGCAGATCGGTCTGCTCCAGGTCCAGCTCCAGCCGTCCGGACTCGATCCGCGAGATGTCCAGCAGGTCGTCGATCAGACGGAGCATGAACTCGCTCCGGTTCTCGATGATGGCCAGGAACTCGAGTTGTTCGGGGGAGAGCACCGAGGCAGCGTCGGACTGCAAAAACTGGCTGTAACCCATGATGACGCCCAGCGGGCTGCGGAGGTCGTGGGCGGCCATGCCCAGGAACTGGTTCTTTTCGAGGTTCAGCTGCTCCAATTTGGCATTCGTCTTGGCCAGCTCGCGCTGCATATCCGCCAGATCATTGTTGAGACGGGTCAGCTCGTCAAGCAGCTCGCAGTTGCGATCTGCGGCGGGGCGACCGTGAGGTTCGTGCTCCTTGAGGACCGTGCGGAGCGCAGTCACCTGGTCGTTGTTGATCGACATCAGCTCATCGTACAGCAGGGCCGCGTCGGCGGGCGAGCGCGCCCCGATGATCAGCAAACCGTCGTCGGCGACGCCGCCCGCGAAATGCAGCAAGGTCAGCGAGCCGTGCCACGGCACGTTCATTTCCCAATCGAAAGCAGCGCGTTTCGCATGCAGCTCCGTCAGGAACAGGCGGGCCTTGTCATGGCTGGCTTCGTCCAACCGGGCAAGAAACGTCTGCCCTGCGGCATCTGAGGAGAAGATGCCGAGATCGTCTCGAATGACCTGCTGGATTTCGCCATCAGGCGCGCACACTATCGCGAAGCCTGCCGATTCTGCGGCGGAATTCATGTCTCACGGACTCCCCTGGTATGGTGGTGATCCAGCTAACATTCGGCGCGCGCGGCCCTGGCCTTGCCGCCCAGCATCGTCTCTATTTGTTCGCCCGACCGCGAAGGACCTCGTGCACTTTGCGGGCCAGCGCGACGGCGGTGAAAGGCTTCTGCAGGAAGGCCACGCCTTCGTCGAGGACGCCCTGGTGCACGATCGCGTTGTCGGTGTAGCCCGAAGTGAACAGGACGGCGCAGGTCCGGGCAGCTTGGCCTTCAGCCGGACCGCAAGCTCCTTGCCGCTCATCCTGGGCATGACCACGTCGGTCAGCAGCAGGTCGATCTTGCCCGGCATGGTCTTGAACCACCTGGAGCGCTTCGTCCGCCGTTGGCCGCCTCCAGCACGGTGTAGCCCAGATCGCGCAGGCTCTGGACCGTGAGATGCCGCACGATGGACTCGTCCTCGACCACCAGCACGGTCTCGCGTGCCGCGCGGCAACAGTTCGCCTCGGCCGGCCGCGTCGGCCGCTCATGGCCGTCGCGCTCCACCCGCGGCAGGTAGATCTTGAACGTGGTCGCCCTGGCCCGGCTCGCTGTAGACCCAGATGTTGCCGCCGTGCTGCTTGACGATGCCGTAGACGGTCGCCAGGCCCAGGCCGGTGCCCTTGCCCTTCTCCTTGGTGGTGAAGAACGGCTCGAACAGGTGGGCCTTGACCTCGTCCGTCATGCCGGCGCCCGTGTCGCTGACCGCCAGCATGACGTACTCGCCGGCCACCACTCCCACGTGCTGCCGGACGTAATCGTCGTCGAGGGTCACGTTGGCCGTCTCGATGGTCAGCTTGCCGCCGTCGGGCATCGCGTCGCGGGCGTTGACGGCCAGGTTGACCAGCACCTGCTCGATCTGCCCGGGATCCGCCTTGACGGCGCCCAGGTCCGGGCCCCGGCACCGTCACCAGCTCGATGTCCTCGCCGATGAGCCGGCGCAGCATCTTGTCCATGTCCAGGATGAGCCGGTTCAGGTCGATCACCTGCTGCTCGATGATCTGCCGCCGGGAGAAGGCCAGGAGCTGCCGGGTCAGTCCGCGCGGCCCGCTCGGCGGCCCGGATGACCTCGATCGATGTCCGCGTGCGCGGGCGTCGTCCGGGCGGCAGGCTCTCTTGACGAGACCGCGCGTAGCCGCCGATGGCCGTCAGCAGGTTGTTGAAGTCGTGGGCGACGCCGCCGGCCAGCCGGCCCACCGTCTCCATCTTCTGCGCCTGGAGGAACTGCTCCTGCGCCCGTTCTTTTTCCTCCTCCGCCGTCTTCAGAACGGTGATGTCCTGCCAGGTAGCAGGAAGACCTTGCGTCGATCGAACTCGAAGGGGGTCGTCGTCGCCAAGACCCACGACAGCGTGCCGTCTTTTCTTCTCAGGCGAATGGTGCGGTCGACGAAATGGCCGAACTCCTCAATGTCGCGCTGCGACTGGCCCGCTTCCGCCGGGTCCGCAGAAAAGATCCCAGATTCTGAGCCGCAGCAGCTCATCCCCCGTATAGCCGGTGATGTCCTCCATGGAACGGTTCACAGCGAGGAGGTTCCCGTCCATGCCCGCGGTCCCGATGCCGACGGGGGCGGCATCGAACAGAAGGTGGTACCTGGCCTCGCTCTGCCGAAGCTCCGCATTGGCTCGCTCGCGTGCGGCCCGCGCGCGCAGAGTGACGAGACCATAGGCAGCATCCAGGGCCAGTTCCTCCAGCAGCTTCATCTCCTCGGTATGAAATGCATCTGGCTTCGTCCCCAGGATGTTGATCGCACCGAGCGTGTGGCCGTCGGCCACCAGGGGCAGGGCAGTCGCAGACGCGAACCCGCGCTGCAACGCCCGTTCGCGCCACGAATCGTCTCGAGGGATACGCTGCAATGTCGTTGCAGACCCAGGCCCGGCCGGTCCGAATGGCCACGCCGGCGGGACACAGGCGGCGACTCGTCCTCCGCCCAGGTGAGGGCCAGGGATTGGAGGTGTCCCCCGTCGAGACCTGCGAATGCGACAGGCCGGATAGTCTTCGCCTGGTCCTGCTCGGCGAAACCGATCCAGGCAAAGGCATACCCCCCCATTTCCACGATGTTCCGGCAGATTTCCTGCAGAAGGCCGGGCTCGTCGCTGGCGCGCACCACCGCCTGGTTGCACTCGCTGAGCATGTGCAACGCGCGGTTGAGCCGCCGCAGCTCCTCGTCGGCTTGCTTCTGGCGGGTGATGTCACGGCTCATGCCGACCGTGCCCACCACGGCTCCACGCCCGTCATGCAAAGGGGCCTTGACGGACGACAGCCATCGCGCCTCACCGTCCGGAGTGACGTAGGGTTCTTCGATGCTTACGGCGCCGTCGGCCCGCATAGCAGCCCGGTCGGCTTCCATGTACTGGGCCGCCAGGTCTGAGGGGAAAAGGTCGAGATCGGTCTTCCCGACCGCTTCACCAGGGCTCTGCAATCGCGCCACACGCGCCTGCGCCTCATTGATCAGAATCATGCGGCCTGCAACGTCCTTCACATAGACGAGATCCGGCAGCGTGTCGATCAAGGTGCGCAGCAGTCGTCTCTCATCCGCCAGCGCCCTGTTGGCGCGCTGATGCATCAAGGCTTCCACAAAGGCTGCGGACAACGCTTCCACCGCTTGTTGATCCTCGAGATTGTAACCAGATGACTTGTTCGCCAGGCAAATTATGCCGATGGTGTGTCCCGAGAGTGTCAAAGGCACGCCCAGGAAGCAGGCGATCGGCGGATGCCCGTCCGGAACGCTCGCCCAGTCTGGGTGAGAGGTGAGGTCGTTGCACATTACGGGGCGCTTGCTCTCGACGATGCGGCCGCACAGGCCGCGGACCTCCATGTGTCGGCGCAACTTCTGGGGGCCGGTCCCCGGAATTCGGCAGGCCTCGAAGGTCGGATCGCTGATGGCGATGGTGTTCATTCGACCCGCCTCACCCATCTCGTTGATGAAGCCGAACGAGCTGCCGGTCAGCTCCTCAGCCACCGTCAGGCAGGCGCGTGCGACCTCCTCATCGCTCTCGGACGCCAGGGTCTCTCGCAGGACGCGATTGATTGCCGCCACCACGGCGTTCTGTCGACGGGCGCGCTCTTCGGCCCGCTTGTGGTCACTGACGTCACGCGCGGTGCCCATGACGGCGATGATGTGACCCGTATTACTTCTTATGGGGACCAGCTTCGTGGCGACACACAGTGGACCGGCTGGAAACGGGATATCACGCTCGTCCTCGTGGGGCTGGCCCGATTCGAACACCTGTCGCGTCGAGGCCGCAAGATGTCTCTGCCACGTTTTCGGGAAATAGCTCATCGAGGTGCATTCCAACAATCTGCTCCGGCGCACGCCCAAACTGCCCGGCAGCGGCGTTATTGATGTATTCCATCCTACCGTCGTGATCGATCACGAAAATTGCGTCCGGCGTGGACTCGGCCAGTGCTCGATAGCGCTCCTCGCTGTTCCGCAGCGCTTCTTCCGTCTGCCGCTCGCTGGTAAGATCAGAGGTGATCCCGACGATCATGGTGACGTGGCCGTCCGCATCCTTCACGGGGACCTTGGTGGCGCGCAGGTAACGGACCGCGCCGTCGGAGTTGACGTGGCGCTCGACATGCCCAACCACCGGCTCGCCGGATTCCACCAAGCGCCGTTCATCCGCATACATCTGTGCCGCCAGGTCGGGCGGAAAGACATCCAGGTCCGTCTTGCCGACGACTGCCTCCGCGGACTCCGCGCCGACCAGGTCGATCCACGCCTGGTTCACCCGGATGAAGCGGCTTTCGGTGTCCTTGAAGTAGATCAGGTCCGGCACGTTGTCGAGGAGAGCGCACAGCAGGTCTTCATTGTGCCGCGCCGACTCCTCCGCACGCTTCCGGCCGGTCACGTCACGCACGATGCCCAGAACGAGGGCCTCACCGCCGACAGTCAGGTTAGCCAGGCTCACCTCGGCATCGAAAAGAGTCCCGTCCCGGCGACAATGTTGCCAGTCAAATGTGCGCGCCCCGCCTGCCGCGGCGGCCGCGATGTGCCGGCGCGCTTCCTCCGCCGAGCTACCGCCGTCGTACTGGTAAGGCGGCGAGAAGGCGTCGGGCGGTCGTCCAATAATCTCGTGCCTCGGGCAGCCGAACATTTCCAGCGCCTTCTGATTGCAGTCGACGAACTGCCCCTCTTTGATCAACAGTATTGCGTCGTTGGCCGACTCAAACAAGACCCGGTACCGTTCTTCGGTCTCGTGTTCGCGCTCCAGGTTGTTGAGCCAGTACTCGACCTCTCGTTCTGCCCGCTCGTGACTCAGAAGCTGGTCCGGTGCGACGTAGTAGAAATTGCGGTGGACGCGCCCGCGACTGATCAGCAAGGGGTGAGTCATGATTGCGCCCTTGATGACCTCCGGTTCGAACTTCCGGCGATCGTACTGACAGAGGGCAATGACCGGATACCGGGCGAAGACTTCGCTATTGAGCCTGGCTTCATACTCGAGCAGTTTTTCCGACGATCGGCAGCCTCTGAGCGCCCACGTCATCTCGCTCGTCACACGCATGCCCCGGTAGCCCTCGCCGAGCGCCTTTTCTGCCTCCGCAATCAGGATCGCAATCATCCCGTCAGGGTCGCAGGATCCCTCCCGCGTGTGTGAGTGGGTCTTGCTGACGATGGCCAGCTGCCCTCTGGATTCGGCGGCGGATGCGTCGATGCCCTGCTGCTCCAACTGCGAGCGTATCGCGTCAAAAGCGCTCGTGTCGACGAGGCATAGGCATTTCTCGCCTCGTTTCAGCCCGATGACGAGAAAAGGAATGACCGCGTCTCGCCATTCCTCAGTGGTTTCATATACGATGCACAGGTGGTCGTGAGCCCGCGGGGATTTCAATGCTTCATGGAGAACTACGGCCTGACCACTGCCGGGAGACTTATCCCGCTCTAAGTCGTGACTCAGATCGATTGACATTGTGGACTCCTGTCGCAAGCTCGATCCCGACGCCGACGAACCGGATCGAATGCATACCGGTTGGGGCAATCATTCGACAACGAACCACGTCCCGACTCAGTCGTGTTGTTTTACTATGTTGCGATTATATATCCAAACCCCATGTCAAACAAATTGATCTTTCGATTGAACCAGACCGTGGCGGGCAAGCTGCTCTCTTTCAAACTTCTCACCACCCAGGGCATCAGTGGAGGCGAAAGGGGAAAGAAATCTCACCACCAAGGACACCAAGGGACACAAAGAAAAACACAAAGAAGAAAGGCATTTGGGGGGTCTTCTTTGTGTTTTTCTTTGTGTCCCTTGGTGTCCTTGGTGGTGAAAGCTTTTGTTCTTCGGCCCTTTGCGGTGGAATCTCCCCTCTCCTTCTTTGCGTCTCTCCGTGAGTCCGTTATAATATTCGCAGCGGATCGGACTCAAACGCATATGGGCCGGAAAGGTGCGGCACGATGACCGACTTCACGCTCGACGTTCGTCTCTCCGGAACGGGCCAACCCCACGAGTACCGGGCCGAGGCGCCCGGCGCCGCGACCACCTTCACTTACCGCGACGACCTCCTGTCCGTCCGCCAGCGGCTCCAGGCCCTGGAGGCCGGCGCGACCCTGGGCGGCGGCCCCGAGGTCCGTGCCGAGGTCGAAACCTTCGGACGTGACCTGTACGGCCGGCTGTTCTCCGGCGACTTGGGCGCGCACTGGGCGGACCTCCGCGCCGCTGCCGGCGGGCAGCCCGTGCGCCTCCGCCTGCGCGTGGCCGACGACGCCCCGGTGCTGCAGGCCCTGCCCTGGGAGTTCCTGCACGACGGCGCGGGTTTCCTGGTCGCGGGGCGGCAGGTCTTCCTGACCCGCGGCGCGGCCGACCTGCCGGACCTGCCCGCGCCCGCCGCCGAAAGCGGCCCCCTAAACGTGCTCTGCATCGTCTCCCACCCCCTGAACCTGCCCGACGAGGCCCGCTTCGAGCCCGACGAAGAGCTGGCCGTGATCTACGAGGCGCTCGACGCACCCCTGCGCCGCGGCCAGATCGACCTGGACGTCGTGGACGAGACCTCGGTCACGGAGATGCAGCGCGTCCTGGTCGCGCGCGACTACCACGTCGTCCACTTCATCGGCCACGGGAACTTCGACGAGTCGCACGGCGGTTACCTGGTCATCGAGGACGAGTCAGGCGATGCGACTCCCCTGCCCGGCGACCGCTTCGCCGCGCTGGTGGGCGGGCGGCAGGTGCGCCTGGTCCTGCTCAGCGCCTGCCGGGCCGCTAAGGCCTCGCCGCGGGCGGCGTACCTCAGCGTCGCCGGGGCGCTGCTCCGGCGCGGACTGCCCGCCGCCGTCGCCATGCAGTACTCGATCCGCAACGACTCCGCACGCACGTTCTACCGCACCGTGTACCAGGCCCTGGCGGCCAACCGCCCGCTGGACCAGGCCGTCGCCGAGGGCCAGCAGGCGCTGTACCTGGACGGCGGCGACCGACAGCTCGACTGGGCCACGCCCGTCCTGTTCACCCGCGGCGCAGGCGACTGGCGGTTGGGCATCGACGCGGGTGTGACCCGCGGGGCGCAGCCCGGCTTGCTCCAGCCCGACGCCGCGCCCGCCCCGCTCGGCGGGCTCGGTGGACTTGAAGACGTGGGCCGTGGGTTCGTGGGCCGGCAGCGCGAGCAGCGGGCCATCCGCCGCGCCTTCCTCCAAGAGACCGCCCGCGCCGCCCTGATCCACGGCTTCGGCGGCATCGGCAAGACCATCCTGGCCACGCGCGTGGCCCGCCGCCTGGCCGAAACCGAGCGGTTCGACGGCGCGTTCGGCCTGACCGTCCGCGCCGACCTGAAGCCGGAGGAAGTGCTGCGCGCGCTCAACGGCTTCCTCAAGCGGTGCGGCGTGGACGCCCTCGACGCCGTCGTGCTCAGCCCCGCCCCGCTGCCGCAGAAGATCGACGCCCTGGTGGGCCTGCTGCGGCAGATGCGCCTGGTCCTCATCTTCGACAACTGCGAGAGCTGGCTGACGGCCGTGGACGGCCGGCACGTCGTGGCCGATCCCGAGGTCGCCGACCTGCTGGCGCGCCTGACCGCCGGGCTGGACCGGGGCAGCAAGCTGATCCTCACCAGTCGCTACACCTTCGACCTCCTGCCGCCCGGGCGCGGGACCGGCGCCGTGCTCCCGGTTCCGCTGGGCGAGTGGTCGCCGGGCGAGGCGATCCGCCGCATGGGCGCGCTGCCCGGCCTGCGGAACGCGGACTACGCCACGCGCGCCCGCGTCTACCGCCTGATCGGCGGGCACCCCTACGTGCTCAACCTCTTTGCCGAACGCGCCGCCCGCAGCGGCGTGGACCTGGTCCTGAACGACGTCACGGTCGCCGACGTGCGGCGCGAGGCCGACGAATTGGGCCGGTTCTTCCTCGCCCGGATCGTGGACGACCTGAGCGCATCCGCGCGCCGGCTGCTGGTCCGCCTGGGCGCGCTGCGCCGCGAGGAAGCGCCGCGCCCCGCGCTGGAAGCCCTGTCCGGAACGACGCGGATCGACGTCGAGATCGACGAACTGGTCGGCTGGGGCCTACTCAGCCCGGCGCGGTACGACGACAACTTGTGCGATGATCCGGAGATGCGCTACCGCCTGCACGCCCTGGTCCGCGAGCGCGCCGCCGCGCGCCTGGGCGAGGGCAAGGAGCGGAAAGACGCCCTGCTGGCCCTGGCGGGGTTCTATTCCGACGAGGTCCGGCTGGAGGCGGTGAAATACAGCGACGTCCGGGTCTTCAACCGGCTCGAGGCACGCCACTACTACTTCGCCGCCGGCGAGTACGACCGAGCCGGCGAGATCGACTCCAACATGACCGAGCACCTGGTCAGATGGGGGCTTCTGGACACCGCGCGCGCCATCAACCGCGAGACGGCGGAACACGCGAGCGGCAAAGTCCGGGCGGCGGCCCTCCACCACTGGGGCATCGTGGAGCAGGAGCGGGGCAATTACGCCGAGGCCACCCGCTGCTACGAACAGAGTCTCGAGATTGAGCGCGAACTGGGCAACAAGAGCGGCATCGCCAGCACGCTCGACCAGTTGGGCGTTTTGCACAGTCTTCAGGGCAACGTCAAAGAGGCAATAGGCTACCACGAACGGAGTCTTGAGCTAAGACAGGAGCTAGGTGACAAGCACGGAGTTGCGATCACGCTTCACAATCTGGGCAATATCCACCAGGATCAGGGCGATTACGGCGAGGCGGCCCGCCTATACGAGCAGAGCCTCGAGATCAGGCGCGAGCTGCGCGACAAGAGCGGCATCGCGGACAGCCTGCACCAGTTGGGCATGATCCATCAGGCTCAGGGCGATTACGGCGAGGCGATCCGCCTCTACGAGCAGAGCCTCGCGATCGCGCGCGAGCTGGGCGACAAGCGCGGCATCGCCCAGAGCCTGGGCCAACTGGGCGCCATCCACCAGCTTCAGGGCGATTACGGCGAAGCCGCCCGCCTCTACGAGCAGAGCCTCGAGATCGAACGCGAGCTGGGCGACAAGAGCGGTATCGCCACGAGCCTGCACCAGTTGGGCATGATCCACCAGGCTCAGGGCGATTACGGCGAAGCGGCCCGCTGCTACAAGCAGAGCCTCCAGATCGAGCGCGAGCTCGGCGACAAGAGCGGTATCGCCGCCAGCCTGCACAATTTGGGCGCTATCCACCAGCTTCAGGGCGATTACGGCGAAGCAGCCCGCCTCTACGAGCAAAGCCTCGCGATCGCGCGCGAGCTGGGCGACAAGAGCGGCATCGCCGCGAGCCTGCACCAGTTGGGCATGATCCACCAGGACCAGGGCGAGTATGGCGAAGCGGCCCGCTGCTACGAGCAGAGCCTCGAGATCAGGCGGAAGCTGGGCGACAAGCGCGGTATCGCCACCAGCCTGCACAATATGGGCAACATCCACTATGTTCAGGGCGATTACGACGAAGCGGCCCGTCTCTACGAGCAAAGCCTCCAGACGTTCCAGGAGCTCGGGGCCAAGAGCGAACAGGCCGCCGTCCTGCACCAACTGGGCATGATCCACCAGCTTCAGGGCGATTACGACGAAGCGGCCCGCGGCTACGAGCAGAGCCTCGCGATCGCGCGCGAGCTGGGCGACAAGAGCGGCATCGCCACGAGCCTGCACCAGTTGGGCACGATCCACCAGGCTCAGGGCGATTACGACGAAGCCGCCCGCCTCTACGAGCAGAGCCTCGAGATCGAGCGCGAGCTGGGCGACAAGAGCGGCATCGCCGCGAGTCTGGGGCAGATGGGCAGTCTGGCCCAGGAGCAAGGCGATCTGAAAGGGGCGCTGGTCGGGTACGCCCGGGCGCTGGCCCGGTTCCGAGAGCTCCACGCGCCCGACGCCCAACTCGTGGAACGCTGGCTGAGCCGGCTCAAGGCTCAGGTAGGGGAGGCGCAGTTCGCGGCCTGGTGGGCGGAGTGCGCAGCGCAGTACCCGGAGATGCAAGCGCTCTCGCCGGCGGACATCCCGGCCGAGGAGGAAGGGGCGTTTACGGACGAATTCGCCCGCGAGGTCAACGAGGCGTGCAACGTGGTCGTCCAGGCCCTGCGCGCCGGCAACGCCGCGCAGATTGCACAGGCAGGGCAGCAGGTGACCGCGCTCCGGGAGAAGTACGCCGACGTGGAAGGGGCCGCGCCGTTCCTCGCCGTGCTGCAGGCCATGCTCGCCGGAGAGGACCACGCCGCGCTGGCCGCCGGGCTCACCGGCCCGTTCCGAGAGATCTACGCCACGATCGTGAAAATGATCGCGGAGGAATCAGCCGCGCCAGACGACCGCCAGGCCCAGCTCGTGGGGCAGATTGTGACGGACACCGTCGGGGTGATGACGCGGGGCGATCGGGTGCAGCGCGGCCAACATAGGGAGCGCCTGCGTGGGCTGTGCGGGCAGGCCGCCGCCCATCCGGAGCTGAAGCCGTTCGCCGCGTTCCTGGACGCGGTGATCCGCCTGCTGGAGAGCGGCAAGCCGCCCAGGGTGGACCTGGAGCCGCCGTTCGACGCGGCGTGGCGGGAGATCTGCGAGAAGGTGGGGCGGAGGTAGGACCCCGGGAGGCATTCACCCTCGCCCTGGATCGGGCAGCCACACAGGGCTGCCCCTACCACACCCGGCCTGTAGGGGCAGCCCTGTGTGGCTGCCCGATTCAACGCCCCAAGGAAGGAGGATACCATGGCGGAGAACGAAGAGGAGATCCAGGTCAGCGTCATCTGCTGGAAGGACGACAAGCGGTTCAGCTTCTCGCTGAAGTCCGTCACCGAGCCGGTGATCCATTACCTGGGCAAGGGCCTCGAATCGCGGGCGCCGGCGACGATTCGCCCGAAGACGTTCGTCGTCAAGTGCCCGTACTGCGGGGCGGACAACGAGGTGGCAATATGAATGTCATCGACGCCGGCCGCGGCAAGCCGCCGTCGGCGCTGAACCAGGAGTGGATCGATGCGGCCCGCGCGCTGCGCCAGGACGCCTTCAAGCGCCTGGAGGACACGGCGAAGGAGGTGATCGGCCTGGTGACGCTGCTGTCCGGCATCTACTTCCACGCGATCGCCTTCAGCCAGATCCCACGGGGCAACTCGGACCTGAAGTTCTTCTTCGTCGGGCCGCTGGGTGTGTGGGCGCTGGCGCTGGTGTTCGCGGTGCTGACCTTCCTGCCCCGCCCGGACGCGTTCAGCCCTTACAGTCCCGACGAGATCCGCGACGCGATCACCGCCGCGGCGGAGCGCAAGTACCAGGCGCTGCTCGCCAGCTTCGCCCTGCTCGTCCTCAGCCTGGTCTGGCTCGTCGTCGCCGCGTGGGTGTACCTCGACGTGTACGTGGCGAAGTGAGGGAGGGCGGCGGTTTGGACCACGAAACGCGCGAAAGAGAACGAAAGACGCGAAAAACGACTTCTCGAGACGACGGTCCAACTCGACCTCTGTGGCAGCGCACATCGCCCGCTCGGCCAGAAGTCGTTTTTCGCGTCTTTCGTTCCCTTTCGCGCGTTTCGTGGTCCAAACCGCCGCCCTCCTCGGTGGACATAGCGCCCTTCGATTGACATCCCCCCGTGCCCGTGGTATGATTGGGCGGTGCCTGAAGCAGCCCATCGTGATTGGGACCTGCTACAGGCATTTCATGTTACCCCATGGCCATGACCGGGCGACCGCGTGAGTTCGCCCTATACGGATGCCTATAGGGGCGACCCGAAGAGGTCGCCCGCAGAAAGGAAACGCGCATGTCCGACCTGAAACCCAGGAGCTTCGACATCACCGATGGCCCCGATCGCGTGGCACACCGGGCGCTGCTCTTCGCCGACGGGCTGACCCGCGCGGACATGAGCAAGCCGCTGATCGCGATCGTCAACTCGTGGAACGAGATCGTGCCGGGCTGCATCCACCTGCCCATGGTGTCCCGCGCCGTGCACGAGGGCGTCATCGCCGCGGGCGGCGTGCCGCTGGAGTTCAACACCATCGGCGTATGTGACGGCATGGCCCAGGGCCACGTCGGCATGAAGTACTCGCTGCCCAGCCGCGAGATCATCGCCGCGTCCATCGAGATCATGCTGGAGGCGCACCGCTTCGACGCGGCCGTCTTCATCTCCAGCTGCGACAAGATCACGCCCGGCATGCTGATGGCCGCCGCGCGGGTGAACATTCCGTCGATCTTCGTCCCGGCCGGGGCGATGGAAGCCGGCGACGTGGGCGGCCGCAAGATCGCCCTCAGCCAGACGCGCGAGTACGCGGGCCAGTTCCACGCCGGGCAGATCACTCGCGAAGAGATGGACCGCATCGAGGAGATCGCCTGCCCGTCCGCCGGCACGTGCGCCATGATGGGCACCGCCAACTCCATGGCCTGCCTGACCGAGGCGCTCGGCATGTCGCTGCCCACGTCGTCCACCATGCCGGCCACGTCATCGGCCAAGATGCGCAACGCCCGGGAGTCGGGCGCCCGCATCGTCGACCTGCTGCGCGAGAACCTGCGCCCGTCCGACGTCATGACCGCGGCCGCGCTGGAGAACGCCCTGCGCGTCACCATGGCCATCGGCGGGTCCACGAACACGATCCTGCACCTGCTGGCGATGGCCCGCGAGATCGGCGTGCCGTTCGACCTGCGCCACGTCGACGAGGTCAGCCGCACCACGCCCTACGTCGCCTGCGTCATCCCGTCCGGCCCGAACACGATCAACGACCTGCACGCGGCGGGCGGCGTCCCGGCCGTGCTGAAGTCGCTGACGAAGCTGCTCCAGCCGGAAGCGAAGACGGTCAGCGGCGCGCTGCCCACCATCGGCGAGGTGGCCGCGGCGGCGGAGTGGCCGGACACGACCGTGATTCACTCGACCGAAGCGCCCATCAAGCCCGATGGCGGCCTGGCCGTATTGTGGGGCAACCTGGCTCCGGAAGGGTCCGTGGTCAAGAAGTCCGCCGCCGTGCCCAAGATGTGGGTCCACGAAGGGCCGGCAGTCGTCTTCGATTCGATGGAAGCCGCCACGGATGTGGTCGTGGCCGGCGGCGTGCAGCCCGGCTCGGTGATCGTCATCCGCTACGAGGGTCCGGTCGGCGGGCCCGGCATGCGCGAGATGCAGATGATCACCGCCATCATGCACGGCATGGGCCTGTCCGAGACGACGGCGTTGGTGACCGACGGGCGTTTCTCGGGCTCCACGCGCGGGCCGTGCATCGGCTACGTCAGCCCGGAGGCCGCGCTGGGCGGTCCGCTGGCCTTCGTGCAGAACGGGGACCGGATCGCCATCGACATTCCCGCCGGCAGGCTGGAGCTGAGGGTCTCGGACGAGGAGCTGGCGCGCCGCAAGGCCGGCTGGCAGCCGCCCAAGCGACCGACAAAGGGCATCCTGGGCCTGTATGCCGCCCTGGCCCAGTCCGCCGCCGACGGGGGCGTGTTCAAGTTGTAGGACGAGAGCATCGCCAAAGGGCGCGAGAAAAAAAGACATAAACCACGAAGGACACGAAGAAGAACACAGAGCAAAGAACAGAGAAACAAAACCTTGTGCTCTTTGCGTGAGTTGCCCGTTCTTCTTCCAATCGTCTGTCTTGTGTCTTCTCTGTCTTTCCTTCGTGCCCCTTCGTGTCCTTCGTGGTGGAATGCCGTTCTGTCGTCTTTGTTTTGGCTTTTCTTTATGTCCCTTTGTGTTCTTTGTGGTGAGAGTCCTTTCGAGGGAGGAGTAATGATGAGGAGTGATGAGGTCACGAAAGGGCCGACGGCGGTCGGCACATCGCAGCCTGTTCTATGCGCTGGGGCTGCACGGATGCGGAGCTGAACGGCCCGCTGATCGGCGTGGTGAACGCCCAGAACGAGATCATTCCGGGGCACATGCACCTGGACACCATCGCCAAGGCGGTCAAGTCGGGCATCGAGCGGGCGGGCGGCGTGCCCATCGAGTTCCCGGCCATCGGCGTGTGCGACGGCATCGCGATGGGACATCGGGGATGAACTACTCGCTGGCCAGCCGCGAGCTGATCGCCGACTCGATCGAGGCCATGGCCATGGCGCACCAGTTCGACGGGCTCGTCCTCATCACCAACTGCGACAAGATCAACCCGGCGATGATGATGGCCGCGGCGCGGCTGAACATCCCCGCCGTCTACATCTCGGGCGGGCCGATGCTGTCCGGTCGCTTCCAGCGGCAACAGCGTGGACCTGGTCAGCACGTTCGAGGCGGCCGGCCAGGTCGAGACCGGCCGGCTGACGCCCGAGGGTGCGGACGAGCTGGAGCACAGCACCTGCCCCGGCTGCGGCTGCTGCGCGGGCCTGTTCACAGCCAACAGCATGAACTGCATGGCCGAGGCGCTGGGCCTGGCGCTGCCCGGCAACGGCACGATCCCGGCGGTGGACAGCCGGCGGCTGCGCCTGGCGAAGCGAAGCCGGGATGCCGCATCGTCGACCTGATCCGGAAGGGCGTCAACACGCGTGACATCCTGACGCGGGCCGCGTTCGAGAACGCGATCGCCGTGGACATGGCCATCGGCGGCTCCAGCAACACCGCGCTGCATCTCCTGGCCATCGCCCACGACGCCGGCTTCGAGATCGACCTGGACACAGTTCGACCAGATCAGCCGCCACACCCCCTACCTGACCAAGCTCAGCCCCTCCGGCACCCACTACATGGAAGACCTGGACGCGGCGGGCGGCATCCCGGCAGTGATGAACGAGCTGGGCAAACACGGACTGATCTGCGGCTGGACCTGCCGACGGTCACCGGGCAGACGGTCGGCGAGAACGTCAAGCGAGCGCGCGGATCCTCCGGCCCGACGTCATCCGGTCGGTGGACGACCCGTACCGGAAGGACGGCGGCATCGCCATCCTGCGCGGCAACCTGGCTCCGGACGGCGCGGTCGTCAAGCAGTCGGCGGTGATCCCGAAGCATGTTGAAGTGCAGAGGTCACGGCGCGCGTGTTCGACTCCGAGGACGAGGCCATCGAGGCCATCCTCGGCGGCAAGCATCCGGAAGGGCGACATGGTCGTCATCCGCTACGAGGGCCCGAAGGGCGGCCCCGGCATGCGTGAGATGCTGATGCCGACCGCGTCCCTGATGGGCATGGGCCTGGGCGAGGACGTCGCGCTGATGACCGACGGGCGCTTCTCGGGCGCGACGCGCGGCGCGGCCATCGGCCACGTCTCGCCCGAAGCGGCGGAAGGCGGCCCCATCGGCTGGCTGCAGGACGGCGACGTGATCGAGATCGACATTCCGAATCGCACGCTGAACGTGAAGCTTTCCGACGGCCGAGCTGGCGCAGCGCAAAGCCGCCTGGCACCCCATCGAGCCGCGGGTCAAGGGCGGGTATCTGGCCCGGTACGCGTGCGATGGTGACGTCGGCGAGCCACGGCGCTGTGCTTGAAGACGCCGTAAGGCGCGTATTGGGAGAGACTTCCGAAGTTTGAGAAACTTCGGAAGTCTTTTCTCTCCGCCTATGCCCCGTCCGTCCCCAGGCAAGGAGCAGACTCAACTCGATGGCCACGATCGATCCCACGTACGACGTCAAAACCTGGCACGACCTAAGCGTCGAGGAGGTGGCCCAGGCGCTGGACGTGGACCCGGCGCGCGGCCTGACGGAGGCAGAGGCGGCGGAGCGCCGCGAGCGCTCGGCTTCAACGAGCTGAAGGAGCGCGCGGCCACGTCCTTTCTGGCGGCTGGTGCTCGGCCAGGTCAACAACTTCCTGATGCTGATCTTGATCGCCGCGTCACTGGTGTCGCTGCTTCTGGGCGACTACGTCGAGGCGGCCGCCATTATGGCCATCGTCGTCCTGAACGCGATCCTGGGCGTCATGCAGGAATCCAAGGCGGAGGAGGCGCTGGCCGCGCTGAAAAAGATGACCGCGCCCGAAGCGCACGTCATCCGCGACGGGCTGCCGACCGCGGTCAAAGCCCGCGAGGTGGTGCCCGGCGACGTGCTCGTCCTGGAGACGGGCAACTACATCCCCGCGGACGTCCGCTTGATCGAGAGCGTGAACCTGCGCGTGGAGGAGGCCTCGCTGACCGGCGAGTCCGTGCCGATCGAGAAGCAGGCCAACGAGGTGCTGCCCGACCGATGCTCCGCTGGCCGAGCGCCGCAATTCCGGCTTCATGGGCACGCTGGTCACCTACGGTCGCGGCCGCGCCATCGCCGTGGCGACCGGGATGCGCACCGAGATCGGCCACATCGCGGAGATGATTCAGTCCTACGAGGACGAGCCGACGCCCCTGCAGAACAAGCTGGACCAGCTCGGCAAGTACCTGGGCATTGGCTGCCTGGTGATCTGCGGCATCGTCGGCGTGGTGGGCATCCTGCGCGAAACGCAGCTCAGCCTGATCACCACTGGCGGGATCGTCGCCTACTTCGGCGCGTCGCAGCGCGTGATCCTGAACATGTTCCTGACGGCGGTGAGCCTGGCCATCGCCGCGGTGCCCGAAGGGCTGCCCGCCATCGTGACGATGTGCCTGGCGCTGGGCATGCGCGAGATGGTCCGCCGCCACGCCCTCATCCGCGAGCTGCCCGCCGTGGAGACGCTGGGCAGCGCCACGGTGATCTGCTCCGACAAGACGGGTACGCTGACCAAGAACGAGATGATGGCCGTGCGGCTCTACGTCGACGGCCAGCAGATCGGCATCACCGGCCAGGGCTACGCGCCCATCGGCGAGTTCCAACGGGACGGCCACGCGGCCGACCTCAGCACGTCGATGGAAGCGCACCTGCTGCTCCGGGCCGGCCTGCTGTGCAACGACTCCGACCTGCAGCGGGCGGACGAGGACGCCCCCGAATCCGTAGCGGCGCCTCCGGCTGGCCGCCCTGCAGCGGCCGCCCCGTCGGGCCAATGGCGGATCGTGGGCGATCCCACGGAGGGCGCGCTGGTGGTCGCCGCGGCCAAGTTCGGCCTCTGGGAGAGCCAGCTGGAGCGGGACTATCCGCGCGTCGCCGAGATTCCGTTCGATTCCGAGCGCAAGCTCATGACGACGATCCACGAGGATAACAGCCCATCGCCGAACCGCTACGTGGCTTACGTCAAGGGCGCGCCGGACCTCCTGCTGGAGCGCTGCGACCGCATTCTGGAAGACAGCGCGGAGCAGCCTCTGACCGACGCGGGCCGCGCGCGAATCGTGGAGGCAAACCGCGAGCTGACCGGACAGGCGCTGCGCGTGCTGGCCGTGGCCTATCAAGACCTGGACGCCGTGCCCGAACACCTGACTCCGGACGAGGTCGAGCGCGACCTGGTGTTCGTCGGCCTGATCGGCATGATCGACCCGGCGCGGCCCGAGGTGAAGGCGGCGGTCAACACCGCGCGCGCAGCCGGCATTCGGGCGGTGATGATCACCGGCGACTACCGGGATACCGCCGTGGCCATCGCCAAAGACCTCACCCTGCTGCGACCCGGCGCCAGGGCGCTGACGGGCGCCGAGCTGGACCGCGCTCGACGACGGGGCGTTCGCGGCCATCGCCGACGACGTGGACGTGTACGCGCGCGTTTCGCCGCAGCACAAGGTCCGCATCGTGGAGATGCTGAAGGCCCGCGGGCACATCGTGGCCATGACCGGCGACGGCGTGAACGACGCCCCGGCCCTGAAGCGCGCCAACATCGGCGTGGCGATGGGCATCACCGGCACGGACGTGTCCCGCGAGACGGCCGACATGGTCCTCACCGACGACAACTTCGCGTCCATCGTCTCCGCCGTGGAGGCGGGGCGCGTCATCTACTCCAACATTCGCAAGTTCGTCTACTACCTGCTGTCGTGCAACATGGGCGAGATTCTGGTCATCTTCCTGGCGACGCTGTTCAACCAGGGTCTGCCGCTGACGCCGATTCAGCTGCTGTGGCTGAACCTGATCACCGACGGCGCGCCGGCCCTGGCCCTGGGCCTGGAAAAGGGCGAGCCGGACACCATGTCACGCCCGCCGCGCCGGCCGGACGAGCCGATCATCGACGGCACGATGATCACCGGCATCGCGGTGCAGACGGTGTTCATCACGGCGGCGACGTTGGGCGCGTTCTTCGTCGGGCTCAGCCGTTTCGGCAACATCACAGACGCACAGACCATGGCCTTCGTGACGCTGTCCAGCTCGGAGCTGCTGCGGGCCTACACCGCGCGCTCGGAGCACCTCTCGATCTTCAAGCTCGGCGTGTTCTCCAACCCATACATGCAGATGGCCATCGGCTCGTCGATCCTGCTGCTGATGCTCGTGGTGTACGTGCCGTTCCTGCAGCCGATCTTCAACACCTTCCCGCTGACGGGGCGCGAGTGGGTGATCATCCTCCCGCTGATTCTGCTGCCCTCCGTGGCCGCCGAAGTCAACAAGTGGGCGCTGCGCCTGCGGCGCCGTGGGGCGTGACGGAGAAGACTTCCGGCATCCCGGGTTTTGGCGGGACGGTGGCCGGACTTATGTGACCCTGAGGGCGGGACGGTGGCCGGACTTATGTCACCCTGAGGGAGCGTCGTTTGCGACCGAGGGGTCTCGCGCGCGAGAGAGGGGTGCGTTGTGGCGCGCGAGACCCCTCGGTCGCAAACGACGCTCCCTCAGGGTGACATAAGTCTGGCCACCGTCCCGCCCAAAACCCGGGATGCACGCGAAGTCTCGTCCACGTTCTCGCCCAAAACCCGGGATGCACCCGAAGTCCCGGCCGGTTTGACAGGGCAATCGCACTAAAACTGTTGCGCTCGTCCTGGCGGTTGGAAATCGCCAGGACGAGCGCAACAATTCTAATGCAATTGCCCTGGCGATGTTTGACGTTTCGCCGTTTTTCGAATACAATAGCGTCCGTTAGTGTATCGTCCTGAGTCATACTCCGTAGGGATCCGGTTGTAGCTATCTTCGAAGGTCCGTTTCACCGTTAGCGGAAGTCCCAGCCTGGCACCGAACAACCACATAGGAGGCAAAGATGTCGACGCGGCACTGGCTTCATTATCTCGGGGTCGTCCTGCTCTTGCTCGTTGGAGTGGGGTTGCTGGCGCTCTTCACGTCCGGCGGCCCGGCCGATGCGGCAGCTCCCGCAGGGGACCACTACATCGTCCTCGCCTGGAACGATCTCGGCATGCATTGCTACGACGGCGACTTCACCAACCTGGCGCTGCTGCCCCCGTACAACAACCTGCACGCACAGGTCATCCACGTCAGCGACCGGCCGCAAGTGGTCACCACCGGGATCACGGTGACTTACTTCTTCAGCGACAACACGACGTCGGCGACCAAGTCCAACTTCTGGGATTTCGAAGAGAAACTGTTCGGGGTCAAGCTGCCGAAGGACGTCGGGCTGACGGGCAAGAGCCTGACGGGAACGATGGATCCGCGCGGCAATGAGTTCGTCGCCGAGGGCATTCCCCTCACCCCGTACACGGACGACGACCCGACCCACCCGCAGCCATTCCAACTGGCCACGGTGGTCGCGAAGGACCTCGCTACCGGGCAGGAGCTGGCGCGCGTGGTCACGGTCGCGCCGGTGTCGACGGAGGTGCATTGCGACAACTGCCACTCGCGCGGCGAGGGCGCATCGACCGGCAACGTGGACCTGAACATCCTGACCACGCACGATCGAGAAGAGGGCACGAACCTGATGAGCCAACGGCCGGTCCTCTGCGCGAGCTGCCACAGCTCCAATGCGCTGGGCACGCCGGGCAAGCAGGGCATCGCCAGCCTTTCGAACGCGATCCACCGCCGGCACGCCATGAACGGAGAGGACGAGGGCGTGCCGGATACCTTAGAGGGCTGCTACAACTGCCACCCGGGCGAGCAGACGCGCTGCCTGCGCGACGTGATGTCCACGCAGAAGGGCATGACCTGCATCGACTGCCACGGGGGAATGCAGAAGGTCGGCTCGAACCCGCAGCCGTGGCTGAACGAGCCGCGCTGTGACAGCGCCGGCTGCCACGCGGGCAAGGTGAAGATGAACCAGGCGCTGTACCGGATGTCGACCGGGATGGGGCGCATCGCCTGCGAGGGCTGCCACGACAGCACGCACGCCATCGCGCCGAGCCGTGAGCCGCGCGATGGGCTGAAGTTCATCGCCCTGCAGGGCAAGCCGGGGCCCCTGGGCGCAGGTGGTGAATGCACCGTCTGCCACACTACCCAGCTCCGCCGCACGCGCGTTCACGAGTAATCGTCGGCCCCGGCGCGGGACTTCCGACGAGCGGCTCTGCCTCAGAAAATGCGGAACCCGCTTTCTTTGCTCATGAAAGCGGGTTCCTGGACTTTACCAACCATCACGGTCCAGGTCTGTCCAATCGGAAAATCTCACGTTGCCCGTCAGACCCGACAACCCGCATCCCCGTAGGGACGCACACTGCTATCGCCTCTCCGGAACCCACCGCTCCATCGAAGCACAACAATGACCCTGTTTAAAATTAAGGGTTGCTGCCGCTGATCTTTTGCCGCGACTCCGTTGGCCCGGACACGCGATTCTTTTCAAGTCCTACACTCATAATGTACAGCCACACGGCCAGATTGTCAAGTAATATGCATTACATTCGAACCGGCTATCAGGTATGTCCGATTTGACAAGATACCGATCATAAGTTATATTCATCACTAGCAGGCGAGACCGCGCCTGGTGTCGCCTGAACAAAACGAGGAGGTCAAAGTGACAGACAAAGAAGCCCTGGACATGTTCTGCTATCAGTGCTCGCAGACGGCGCACGGCACCGGGTGCACGGTGAGAGGGGCGTGCGGAAAGGACGCCACCGTCGCCCGCCTGCAAGACAACCTGATCTTCGCCGCGAAAGGCATGACGGCATACCTGTACCACGCCCGGGAGCTGGGCTACACCGATCCGGAGGTGGATGCCTACCTGGAACGCACCCTGTATTCCACATTCACCAACGTGAATTTCAGCGCCGATGACTTCGTGAAGTTTGCGCTGGAGGCCGGGCAGATGAACATCCGAGTCATGAAGATGCTGAAGCAGGCGCACATCGATCACTTCGGTGAGCCGCAGCCGACCCAGGTGCAGACCGGGACGAGGAAAGGCCGCGGCATCCTGGTGACCGGCCACAACCTGAAGGCGCTGGACGAGCTGCTGAAGCAGACGGCGGGCACCGGCATCAACGTCTACACGCACTCGGAGATGCTGCCGGCCCACGGCTATCCCGGGCTGCAAGAAGTACCCCCACCTGGCGGGCAACCTGGGTGGCGCCTGGTTCGACCAGAAGACGCTGTTCGCCAAGTACCCGGTGGCCATCCTGGGCACCTCCAACTGCGTGCTGATCCCGCGTGAGGAGTACCGCGACCGCATGTTCACCAGCGGCGTGACCGGCCTGCCGGGCGTGCAGCACATCAGCGGCTACGACTATTCGCCAGTCATCGCCCGCGCCAAGGCCCTGCCGGAGCTGCCCGACGCGCCGGGCGCGTACACGCTGACGACCGGCTTCTCGGCCGCGGTGGTCCTGTCACTGGCGGACAAGATCAAGGAGCTGGTGACCAGCGGCAAGATCAGGCGCTTCTTCCTCGTCGGCGGCTGCGACGCACCGTTGAAGGTCTCCGGCTACTACCGCGAGTTCGTGCAGAACCTGCCCAGCGACACCGTGGTGCTGACGCTGGCGTGCGGCAAGTTCCGCTTCAACGACCTCGACCTGGGCACGATCGACGGCGTTCCGCGCCTCATCGACCTCGGCCAGTGCAACGATTCGATCGTCGCCCTGGAGATCGCCCTGGCGCTGGCCGAGCTGTTCGGCGTGGGCGTCAACGATCTGCCGCTGACGCTGCAGGTGACGTGGATGGAGCAGAAGGCCGTGATCATCCTGTGGAGCCTGCTGTCGCTGGGCGTCAAGAACATCTACCTGGGCCCCATCATGCCGGCCTGGGTGAACGCGGACATCCTGAAGGTCCTGCAGGACAACTACAACCTCCGCCTGATCAGCTCGGTGGAAGCGGACATGAAGGAGATTCTGGGGTAGACGAAATGACTTCCGACACCGCAACGACGCCGGTGCCGGAAGTCTTCTTCTTTGGCGAGGGTAGTGCCCGATGATTCGTTCCGGCTTTTGGGCGAGCCTACGGCGGCGACTTCTGTCATTCTGAGGAGCGCCGTTCAGCGACGACATCGTGCCGATGTTGTTACGGCAAGAATCTCGCGCGCGACTGACGACAACCTATTTCGCGCGCGAGATTCTTCGTCGCTGAACGGCGCTCCTCAGAATGACAGAAGTCGCCGCCGTAGGCTCGCTCCTGGTCCTACGCGCGCAAGACGAGCGGGTGGTTGACCGGGAATTCGGGGGCGCGGCCCTCCAGGACGGCCATCACGTCCTTGACCACCATGGACATGGCGAAGATGCCCTCTCTGGTCAGCGAGGCCATGTGCGGCGAGCAGACGACATTGTCCAATTGGAACAGCGGGTTGTCCGCGGACGCGGGCTCGACCTCGAACACGTCCAGGCCGGCGCCCGCGATGGCGCCCGTCTGCAGCGCCTCGACCAGCGCGGCCTCGTCGACGACCGAGCCGCGGGACAGGTTGAGCAAGTACGCGGTGGGCTTCATCAGCGCCAGCTCCCGGCGCCCGATCATCCTGTCGGTCTCGGGCAGCAGCGGCACGTGCAGGCTGACGTAGTCGGATTCGGACAGCAGCTCGTCCAGCTCCACGCGGCGGGCGCCCAGCTCCTGCTCCAGGTGGACGTTCGGCACGACGTCGCGGTACAGGATGGCCATGTCGTAACCCCGATGGGCTATCTCCGCCACCCGGCTCCCGACGCGCCCGGTGCCCACGATACCGAGCGTCTTGTCCTTCACCTGCTGCCCGGTCAGCTTGAATCTCGACTTCCAGTCTCCGCGGCGCAGCGCTCGATCGGCTTCCATGATCCGCTTGGACAGGCAGACCAGCATGCCCATCGTCTGCTCGGCCACGGACTCGTTGTTTGCCAGGGGCGTATTCACCACCTGCACGCCCAGCTCGGTCGCGGCGTCCATGTCGATGTTGTCCACGCCCACGCCGTGGCGGGCGACGACCTTGAGGTCCGGGCAGCCCGCCATCAGCTCGCGGCTCGCGAAGCCCTGGGCGCGGAAGATCATGCCGTGCTTGTCGTGCGTCTCGCGCAGCAGCGTCTCGGGATCGAACCCGGAAGCCAGGGTGACATCGGCGACCGCGCTGAGCATGGCAACCGCGCGGCGGTCGATCTCTTCGACGAGCAATACCTTGAACTTAGCCATGGTTTGCGTCTCCTTGTTCGAGTCGAAGGTTCAAACTTCCGGAGTCTTGGAGACTTCGGAAGCACTGGAGGCCCTACTTCCGCTCCTTCAGAATCGCTTCTGCTTCGACGGCCCAGCGATACTGGGGGTCGATCGTCACTTTGTACGTCTTCTGCTCGCCGGCGAGCACCCACAGGTAGTAACACGAGGCGCCGGGGCTGGCGACGAACGGATGGTAGCTGTCGTGGAAGACCACGACGTCGCCGTCCTTGACGATCACAGCATCGGCGCGGCCCTTGGGCCCATAGACCATCTGCACGCCGAATCCCTGGGCACCCTTGGTGCGATAGTAGTAGAACTCCTCCAGCGGGTGCTCGTCCTCGGACAGGGTGTCGTGCTTGTGGGGCGGCCAGCCCGACCACTGCGCAGGCGCGTGGAGCGTCTCGCCGACGATGAGCCGCTGACTGCAGGGTGAGCCGGGGGGAACGATCATGCGCACGTCACGGCGCCACGGCCCGGTCCCGGATGAGATCTGGGTGACGTCGGCGGGGTTGATGAGCCGCGCCGGCAGATCGATCTCACACGGCGCGCAGAGCACCGCAACCTCGAGGCTCGAGCGGGCCAGCACCGACACCCTGGACTGCCGCGGCACGTAGACGGCCGTCGGGGCGCCGCTGAAGACGTCCGCGCGGCCGCCGATCGCGTCCCAGTGCTGCAGCAGCAGTCCGCTGTGGACCTCGGCGTCGCACCGGCCGCTGAGGACCACGAGCGCCCGCTCCTCGTCCTCCGTGGCCGCGTCCCAGACCTCGCCCGCGCTCAGGCGCAGGATGTCGAAGCCCAGCCACTTCAGGCCGGCTTCCGCGGATGTCAGCACCGGCAGGCAGCCCGTCCCCGTTGGCGCATGAAAACAGAACTTCCCCATCGCTCTACCCCCTTATTGGTGATCCAGGATGTGCTGCTGCACGGCCGGGCGGATGGCCTCCAGCTCCACCGCCACGAGCAGGTGACCGCCGTGCTCGAAACGCATCAGCCGCGCGCCCGGGATGTTCGCCGCGGCGAACTCGGCGTTGTGGAACAGCTGCAGCAAGTCGTCGGCGGCGTGGACGATCAGCGTCGGCGCGCGGATCGCGGCGATCCTCGATCCGGGCAGCTCCGATACGTTGTCGAACAGGGCGCCGGCAGAGCGAACCGAAGCGGGGTTCATGGTGTCGATCGTCATGCCCACCCACTCGCGCTGCTCCGGGGTCAGGGCGGCAATCACGTCGTCGCCGGCGCCCATCAGCCCCATGAACTGGTCCTTGAAGAACCGGGTGAACGCCCAGAGGGGGAAGTCGTACTTGAAGGCCGTCACCAATCCCTGGCCCTTCTGGTTGGCCGCGTCCTGACTCGCCGCGGTGGACGGCGCCACCCCGCACGAGATGCAGGTCAGCGACGACACCCGCTCCGGATAGAGCGCCGCAAAGAGCAGCGCCGACGGGCCCCCCTGGGAGAAGCCGACCACCGCCACGCGCTGGATGCCTAGCTGGTCGAGCAGATACGCGTAGGCGCGCGCCTGGTCCTCCCAGGTGGCGCCGGGATTGACGCCCGAACGCAGGTAGCCGAAGCGGGACGGCGCGATCCACCGGAAATTGTCCTGGAGGACGAGCTGCGCAATCAGCTGGCCCTGATCGAAGCCGCCCCCGCCGCCGTGGATCACCAGGACCACGGGGCCGTCGCCGCCCTCGGCGTACTCGATATTCCCATACGGCGAGGAGATGACCGAGCTCCCGCTGCTGATCCGCGCATAGGCCTGGTGGATGTCCCGGACGTAAAGCATGACGACCACGGCGGTCGAGACGATCAACGCAATCACTAACAACCGAAACGCCCAGACTATCGTCTTCCTCCCCATCGTCCACCTCCTTGCGGCCGCCCACGGGCGGCGGACGGGCGCGCGTTCCAGCCGCGCGTTGTTGTGGTCCCGGCGGTCAACACTCGACTGCCCGGCCACGGCCAATTGTCCGTTCGATAGGGTCGATCCGAGCCTGATTCAGCAAGCTTTCGCTGCGCAGCCCCGAGGATTTTGCCCTCAGGACCAGGCCGCGACGCGTTGGCTCTCTCCACATCAATCTACAGGTTCAGCTCGTCCCGGCGATTTCCAATCACCAGGACGAGCTGAACAGCCTCAATGCAATTGCCCTGGCCCGCCGGGGCGGTCCCTGGATTCGCGCTTCATCTCCCGCGAACGCAGCTGTCCGCAGCCGGCCTGGATGTCGGCGCCGCGGGCCAGGCGGACGGTCGCCGGGATGTGGTTCTGCTCCAGAATCGCCAGGAATGCATCCACCCGCTCGCGCGGCGCCGGCCGCAGCGAAGCATCGGCGGTGCAGTTGGCCGGAATCAGGTTGACGTGGCACAACATGCCGCTGACCAGGCGCGCGAGCGCCTGGGCCTGCTCCGGCGAATCGTTGACGCTGTCCATCAGCGCGTATTCGAACGTGATGCGGCGGTTCGTCCGCGCCAGGTAGCGCCGGCAGGCGGACAGCAGGACGTCGAGCGGGTAGCGCCGGTTGAGCGGCACCAGCTCGTCGCGCAGCGCGTCGTCCGGCGCATGCAGCGACACGGACAGGCCGACCTGCAGCGGCTCCGCGGCCATCCGGTCGATCCCGGGCACGACGCCGGCCGTCGACAGGGTCATGTGGCGCGCGCCCAGGTTGAAGCCGCGCGCGTCGTTCAGCGTGGCGATGGCCCGCCAGGTGGCTTCGTAGTTCAGAAGCGGCTCGCCCATGCCCATGAAGACGACGTTCGTCAGCCGCTCTTTGCCCGCGGAGCCGGCCACCAGGTCCCGGGAAAGAAAGAGCGCCTGCTCCACGATCTCGCCGGCGCTGAGGTCCCGGCGGAAGCCGGATTGCCCGGTGGCGCAGAAGGAGCAGCCGACCGCGCAGCCGACCTGCGTGGACACGCAGGCGGTGTCGCGCTTCTCGTAGCGCATCAGCACGCTCTCGATCGTCTCGCCGTCGGCCAGCTCGAAGAGGACCTTCCAGGTGCGCCGGTCGGTCGAGCGCACGTCCGCCACGGGCCGCAGCGCGGGGAAGACGAAATGTTGCGCCAGCGCCGCCCGCAGGGGCGCCGGCAGCGTGGTCATGGCGTCGACGTCCGCGGCCAGCGAGCTGTAGAGCCAGCCCCAGATCTGGTCGCCGCGATAGGCCGGCTGGTCCAGGTCGACCAGGGCCGCCCGCAGCTCTTCACGGGTCAGGTCGGTCAGCAGCACCGCCCGCGTCTCGTCATGGTTCGACATCATCACACGTCCTATCTCAGACACTCTCTAGCAACGATAACTCACCACGGAGACACGGAGGGCACGGAGAAAAGGAGACGACCAACCCCTCCTCCACGAAGGACACGAAGAGACACGAAGAAAAAGAAAGAAAAAGATGGAAACAACACCCAAGAGATCGCCGCGGCAGCTGACGCCCTCTTCAAACTTCCGAAGTTTTGAAAACTTCGGAAGTTTGAAGCACCGCGAATCCCCGCCAGAGCAGACGAAACGACGGCCCGGGGCTTCAAATCTCTATCTTCTTGCTTCTTGCTTCTTGCTTCTTGCTTCTTGCTTCTTGCTTCTTGCTTCTTGCTTGTTTTCTGCTTTTCTTAGTGTCCCTTCGTGTCCTTCGTGGTGTGTTGTTTCTTTGCCTTTCTCCGTGTCTCCGTGGTGAGAACTCTCTCCAATCAGCGGTGCTGCCACCGGTCCGCCAGCTCGGCCACGGTCTGCACGACCCAATCCGGGTGAACGCCGGAGGCGTCGAGGTCCGCCTGGGTGGAGACGCCGCTGAGCGTGAGGACGGTCCGGATGCCGACGCGCTCTCCGCCGACGATGTCCGTCTCGATGCGGTCGCCCAGGATGGCGGTATGCTCGCGCACAGCGCCCAGCCGCCCCATGCCGATCTCCAGCAGGGACGGCTCCGGCTTGCCGATGACGTAGGCCTTCACGTCGGTCGCGGCCTCCAGCGCGAGGATGAACGCGCCGTTGCCGGGGATCAGTCCCTCTTCCACCGGCAGCGTCCGGTCGGGATTGGTGCCGATGAACGCCGCCCCGGCGCGGATGGCCAGTGCGGCGTGCTTCAGGGTATCGAAGGTGATCTGGCGGTCCATGCCGACGACCACGTAGTCGCCGCCGCGGTCCACCAGCTTGAAGCCCTGGGCCAGCAAGGCGCTGCGCAGCCCGTTCTCACCGATCACGTGAACGGGCGTGCCCGGTCCTGCCGACCGCGCGATGTACTCCGCCGTGGCGATGGCCGACGTCAGCACGTCGCTCGTCTGCACGGTCATGCCCATGCGCCCAACCTTGTCCACGTACTGCTGCGGCGTCAGGGTCGAGTTGTTGGTCACGAGCAGAAAGGGCGTGCCCTCCGCCTGCAGCGCGGCGATAAACTCGGCCGCGCCGGGCATGCGCTGCTCGCCGTGGTAGAGCACGCCGTCCATGTCGATCAACCAGTATCGAATATCCCGCAACGATTTGTCCAATGTAGTCTCCAAAGAAGTGTAATTCCGTTAAAAGTGTGTCTATCGCGGCGCATCCCGCACGAACCAGAGCGACGAGGCCAGCCTGGCCACGCCCAGCGCACTCAGCGCCAGGCCCACGATCCACCAGCCGGTCAGCGCCAGGACGGCGGTCCCGTACACGGCGGCGAAGAAGACGAAGAAGGCATTCGTGGCCCCACACAGCCCGCGGGACGCGCCCTTAGGGTCCGACGCGAGCCGCCGCAGGCCGTAGACCATCATGGGAATCTCCGCGCACGAGACGGCCAGGAAGAACAGAGCCGCCGCCACGCCGATCTCCACGCCGACGAGCGCCGGCAGCTGCAGCGCTCTGCGCGCGACGATCGCCGCCGCCACGAATCCCACGTTCGCGGCCAATCCCACCAGGCCGGTCCACACCAACAATCCTTGCATGACGACGCCTTAATGCATCCGGACTTCCACAGTTGCCCAGACTTCGGACACCGCAACAGCCCCGGTGCCGGACGTCTCGGGAAGCCTCCTAAAACCAATGCCGACATGAACCCGCAGCCACGCCGACGACGATTCCAACAGGATATTCAGGATGCACAGGATAACGGCTGTATACCAGAATGCACTGTTTGTTTTTGTTTTATCTTGTGTATCCTGTTAGCATGCCGTTTTGCCCTCTTGGCGGGGCGGCTGATTCACGGTGGCTCTGGTTCAGGCCTTCGGCGGCTCCTCATCGTCGAACTCGTCTTCCGCATTCGCCACGTCGCGCTCGACCTCGACGACGGCCGTCGCGATGGCCCAGCTGATCAAGCCCCACGTCCCACCGGAGATCACGACCGCCATGGCGACCGAACGGGCGGTGAGCGGCGCCGTGTCAGAGCCCCGCGCCAACCCAATCACCGCCATCACGACGGCGATGATCGCAAAGGCCAACCCGACCTTCAAAGGTCCACTCATCCGGCGCCACAGGCCCTTGCGGGCCACGGGCTCTTGCTGCATTTGATCGACCAACTCAAGCGTCCCCCTTCACGTACGTGAACGATTGAATTCTGCTTGCTTCACGACTTGCGCTTCCGCCCTTTCCGCCGTTCCCATCGCGTCCGCCAACGCCATCGGTACCACAGGATGACCAGGTAGACGGCGCCGAAATAGATGATGGCGAGCCCCACCACCCAGACGAGATAGACCCGCAGGCAACCCTCCGAGTTCGGCCGGAACAGCTTGACCGGCGTCGGGGTTGGCGTGGGCGTGGGCGTCGCGGTGGCAGTCGGCGTCGACGTGGCCGTCGCGGTCGAGGTGGCGGTCGGCGTGGCGGTGTTGGTGGGCGTGGCCGTGTCCGTCGGGGTGGGAATGGGCGACGGCGTGTCGGTCGCGGTGGGCGCCGGTCGGGCGGTAGCCGCCGGACGCGGAGTTGCCACACCGATGTCGCGGCGCGGCGCGTGCCCGTCCTCGATGACAACCCACGGGCTCCCGCCCATGATACACCCCGGGTGCGTGCACGTCGCGCCGTCCAGCTTCAGCTGGTAGCGCCCACCCTCCGGCGCGATCGTCTGCGTGTTGCCGGCCTTGTCCACCAACAGCGCCCCGGAAGCAATCGCCGGCAGGGCGAAGGTCTGCGGATCCTGGCTGTTCGTCCACACGACCGTGGACGTCTTGTCGCCGCGGTCGATGGTCACGACCTGAACGGGCCCCTGCTGCTGCAGCACCGCGCTCTTGAAGCCGGCGAAGTAGGTGGTGACCACCTTGAAGGCATCGTACCCGGGCCGTCGGCTCTCGTCTTCGCGCAGCAGGCCGTACGGCTCCAATGCTCCGGGCGGCTTGGGACGGTCGATCAGCTTGTAGATCTCGATCCGCTCGGCGCCGCCGGCGATGGCCAGGGCAAAGGCCTGCACGATGAAGTCGGCCTGCTCGTCCAGCGTCACGTGGAAGACCGTGTTCGGCACCGGGTCCTGTGGATCGCGCGACGGCGGCGCGTTCGTCTCGTTGATCCAGATCGGCTTCTTCAGCCCGTGCTGAGCCAGGATCCCATGGAACTCCTGCAGGATATCATACACCGCCTGGGAGCGAAAGTACAGGTGCAGCGTGACCACGTCGAAGTACTGGTCGTGCTCCTTCGCCGTCGGGTCCTTGTCGATCAGGTTCAGGAGCCGGCTGAAGTACAGCTCGCGATTGTGTTCCTTGTCCCAGTAATAGGTCAGCCCGGGCAGGTGGATGACGCAATCGGGGTTGGCGTCCTTGGCCGCAAACCAGGCCACCTTCATCAACTGGTAGAATTCCTCGACTGTGCCCTTCCAGGTGTACCCCGGCTGGTCGGTCGCCCATACGTCCGGCTCGTTCCAAATGACCCAGTGGTCGATCTTGCCGCGATAGCGCTTCACGATCTTCCATACGAACTGGCCCCAGTAGTTGTTGGTATCGTTCCAGGGCAGGTCCAGGTTCTTGGGCACGCCGGCGGGCCCTTCGTCGCCGTTCGCCCAATCGGGCGGGTTGGACAACATGCCGATCACTTCGCGGCCCGCGGCCAGCTCGTTGTTCAGTTCCCCGTCCGGGAAGTAGAACTCGTTCCACTGGTCCGAGTTATCGGGCTGCAAGCCGCGCCACCAGAACAGCACCCGTTCCCAACCGACGCGCAGGTCGGTCGCTCCGGCCGGAAAGCGAAACGCCTCGACGGCGCCGAAGCGGCGGTCGACGGGCTCCTGCGCGCGCAGGGTCACCGCCGGCGCAGCCCACGACAGGCCCAGCAGAAGTCCAAGCAGGACCAGGACGATCAGGATTCGGGTGATGTGCGGTGTCCGCATCCGTTAGCCTTGAAGTATAGATTTTACCACAAACAGGCAGAGCACACAAAGGATCAGACGATACCTTTATGTCTTCTGGGTCTTCTTTTTGTGTCGTTTTTGAGGTGAAACAGCGTTCACTCTGCCGGCTGCAGGTCTTCGATACGCAGCTGCGGACGCTCCTCGCCGTACCAGTCGTTGGTTTCCAGGGCATAGACGACGTCGACGGCCGGCAGCTTTTCGTCGTTTCGGGCCAGGGCGCCGAGGCCGAAGGCGATGGCTTCGCGTGCGACGCGGCCATCGAACAGACTGAGCTTCAGGTGCCTCTTTTCCTCGCCAACCGCCCGGGCCGAGCGAACCATCAGCCCGCGCGTCACGAACAACGGGTTCGGATTGCCGATGCCGCACGGCTCCAGCTGCTCGAGAGCGCGAGCCGTCTCCACCGTCATCGCCGACAGCGGAGCTTCCACGTCCACGGCGAGCGACGGGAGGAGCCGGCGCCCCGCCAGCTCGCGCTGCGCGACGGCCCGCAGGCGTTCCAGCATCACCGGCAGATTCTGCCGGCTGACCGTGAAACCCGCGGCGGCCGCGTGGCCGCCGTACCGCACCAACAAGTCGCGGCATTCATCCAGCGCCGTGGTGATGTTGAACTCGTCGATGCTGCGCGCCGAGCCCCGGCAGTATTCCAGCCCCTTCTCGATCACCACGGCCGGGCGGTAGAATTCTTCGGACAGCCGGCCCGCGACGAGACCGACGATGCCCTGCGGGAAATCCTCGCCGATGGCCACCAGCAGCGGATCAGGGATGGCGTCGGGACCCGCCTGCTCCAGGACCTGGGTGCGGGCCGCACGCAGCGCCGTCTGCGTCTGGCGCTTGCGCTCGTCGTTCGTCTGGTTGAGGGCCAGCGCCAGCTCGCTCGCCTTCTGCGGGTCGCGGCAGGTGAGGAGCGCGTAGCTCGTGCGCGCATCGTCCAGCCGGCCGGCCGCGTTCAGGCGCGGCCCCAGGGCATAGCCAATCGCCGCGGTGCCGATGCGCCCGGGGCGCAAGTTGGACGCGGCGATCATGGCCGCCAGGCCGGGGCGCGGCGCCTGGTTGATGAGCGCCAGGCCGCGCCGGACGAGGCGCCGGTTCTCACCGACGAGCGGCGCCAGATCGGCCACCGTGCCCAGGGCGACCAGGTCCAGCAGATCGTTCTCGTGCAGCGCGGTCTTGCCGTTGAGCGGTACGTTGCGATCCACGGTCAGCAGGGCCTGGGCCAGCTTGAACGCCACGCCCACGCCGGCCAGATCCTGAAAGCCGTAGCTGCAGTGCTCCTGCTTGGGGTTGACTATCGCGCAGGCCTGGGGCAGATCCTCGCCGACGGAGTGATGGTCGGTCACGATCATGTCGACGCCCAGGCTTTCGGCGTAGGTGACTTCCACCGGCGAGCGGATGCCGCAATCGACCGTGACGATCAGCTTGGTCCCTTCACCCGCCAGGCGCGTGAGGGCATCCTTGTTCAGGCCGTAGCCTTCGAAAAAACGGTTGGGAATGTACGGGCGAACGGTGGCCCCGAGCGCTGCCAGCGTCTCGGTCAGCACCGCTGTGGCCGTGATGCCGTCCACGTCGAAATCACCGTAGACGACGATCGGCTCGCCGGTGCGGATGCTCCGCCGGATGCGGGTCACCGCTTCCTGCAAGCCACGCAGGTGAAAGGGGCTCTCTTCCGACTCCACGTCGGCAAAGAAGCAGGTGGCTTCTTCTAATGTGCACACGCCGCGGTTGTAGAGAATCTGCCCGACGAGTGGGGGCACGTCCAGGCGGCCGCTAAGCTGCTCCAACCAGTCCGGCGGAGCGGGTGCGGCCACTTTCCAGTGCTTGCGGGGCAGACTCAAAATGGGTTCCTCCGGGCGCGCCATTGGTCTGCCTATTATAGACAAGGAGAAGGTATTCTGCAAGACGCCGTGAAAGCGAGGGGCCTCGCATCTAATCGATGAGGCTGCGCGGCTGAGCACAGCAAAGCCCGCCGGAGCGGTTCAGGTCCCGAACGGGTCGGATCTGATGCGTCCGGGGGCTGGCGGCGGGCAAAGGCCATCCTAGCGTCGGTTCCTGCAAGAGGGACTACGATCGACTTCCGAAGTTTCAGGAACTTCGGAAGTCTGAAACGTCGGGAGTCGAGGTCCGGGCGACGTGTGCTGCCTCGCTGATGGCCGACCGCTGCCCACGCTGAGACTTCCGAAGTTCCTGAAACTTCGGAAGTCGGTGGAACAGGGATCCGCTGAGGCGTCAGGGCCAAAAAGCAACCCGTTCGGCACACTCAAGGAAGTCGACCGCTGGGTCGGCGAATGCCACCCTTGCGCTTGAGGCCAAAACCGTACAAATAGATATCGGGCACGTGGACGCGTCCATCCCTGGTTCCGCGCAAAATACCGATGTCGAGCATGGTGTTGATGACTTTGATGGGCTCTTGGCTCTCCGGCGGCCGATCGACGCGCTCCCAGTCGACTTGTTCCATCAACTCAACCAGGCGGTCTAGGACCATGGGCACCTGCTGCCCCTGCAATACCGGCCTGACAGCTGCAAGCCAGGGATACTCTTCCTCGAGTTCCTTGATGCGTCTCTCGGACACTTGCTCAATGGCTGCACCAAAGGAAATGCTGGATAGGAGAGTTCCGGACGCCCGCCTGTTCGCGATCTCGTCCTCGGCGGATAGCGCAAAGA
The DNA here is from genome assembly GCA_963843645.1 of uncultured Chloroflexia bacterium. Taxonomy (GTDB): domain Bacteria; phylum Chloroflexota; class Anaerolineae; order DAOTYC01; family DAOTYC01; genus CAWJLE01. The sequence goes on from CAWJLE010000001.1 coordinate 254,918, forward strand.
GATTAATAATGGATCGGGGCACAATCTCGCCGTTCGCATCTTGCAAGTGATTCGGGATCCACTCGAACGTCCGTCCCTTCTTGGATCCGCCCCCCATGAATTTACCCATAACGGCCCACACCGCCGGGCGCAATTCGTCCTCTGTCGGCCACGGCGCTCCGAAAGTCCAGCCCAAGAGCCGGTTTCGCTCGAATTCAAGCCCCCCCTCGTTCTGGAGAAACGCCAGGCTGCTCTCGTTCTGATTAGCCCAAAGCTTGAAAACCAATTGATACAACTGCACGGGTGTCCAGCGCAATTCAAGCTTGTTGCCTTCCAGCTTTGAGGCGTCGGGGAAGTTGAGGAACTCAGCCGAAAACAGGTCGCGCCGGAGGAATATTTTCGGGCCGAATGCGGCGCCAACGCCGCCATTGGCCCAGCCAAAACTGAAGCAACGCCTGGATGAGTGCCCGCTTCTCGTTCCAGTCCACGGCCATGACGTCCAGATCGTCGTACGTGGCGAACAGATAGCGCTTCTGCCTCTCCAGCTCGTCGTCGAGCCGGCGAAGGGCTGCATCAACCTGCTCAACCGATTCCACTACTCGTCTGTGCCAGGCGGAAACCCGTTCCAGATCGGCGAGAGCCGATGTCACCGTGGATGGCAGGGCATCGCGCAGCAGTCGACCTGCCTGATCAGGTAGTGCCAGGATCACGCCGGCCAGCAGCCCGCGCCAGAAATCCACCAGGTCAGTGCGGTTCTTATGCTCCGCAAAGCGCCCCAGAACGGTCTCGCCCGGGAAGTGCGCGCCACTGGAATCAGCCGCAAAGCCACGCAGCCAGATCGCGTCGGAGCCCTTGCCCTCGTACCCCAGAGCTTCTGGCCCGCGCGGCAGATTGATGACCCGAAACAGATGCGACTTGCCGGCGCCTCGTCCCCCCAGGATTAGCAGGATGTCGGGGTCCAGGGCGTGCAGGTGCGCTTTTATCGGCAGAGTCGCACGCAAGAGATCGTCGGGCGAGACCGCCTCGGCTTTGGCGCCCAGTCGACCGATGGCGGCCAGGCCCTGCAGTATGTTGATGTGGTCCGGCCCCGAAGATTTCATACGGTGTCCCTTTGCAGTTCAGTGCCGATGACCCGAGCCAGGTTAACGTAGGGCCCGTCGGAGCGGGTGAGTGTCGCTGCGACCGAAGTCAGATCCCCTATGTTCAGCAATTCGTCGTCATAGGGAACGGGTATACCATATGGCGCATCCGCCGCATCGATGTCGGGCACGTCTTCGTCCTCGTGGAAGTAGTGCTCGTTGAACAGGTCGAACGCCTGCTCTCGGAAGCGGCGGTTGGCGTCGGCGTCGTACCGAATGGGGGTGACCATCGCGTGAACGAGGTAGGCGCCCCGGTGCGGCTCGATTGAGCTCAGGACACCCAGAACGAACTTTCAACCCCGCCCAGCTTTGCGGGTTGTCGAGGCCAAACAGCACGTCCAGGTGGCTCATTCCATTCAAGGAAAGGCCGCCAAGGTCGTGCAGGCCGGACCGAACGTCCAGGAAGACGAAATCAGGACTGTATTCCTCGCGGATGTGTTTTAGCAACTCCGACAGTGGATTGACTTGGCCAGAAACGAAACTCTCGTAGTCCAAACGGGCGATCTTCTCGAGGTACGAGGCATCCAGGCGGCCGGCCGTCAGGACGCGAATGGGCTCGCCATTCTCGATCAAAGCCGCTTCAGTCTGCTGTGCAACCAGGCCGCTGAGGTCAGGCCTGTCGCCGGTCAATTGGAGCTCCAGCAAGTAGTCGACGATGCCGTCTTCGCGCGGCGGAATGCGTCCCAGGAGCAATGAGCCCACACCGGGCGCCTCCAGATCCAGGTCCAAGACGACCACCTTCTTGCCCCGACGCGCCAGAATCAAAGCGACGGCGGCCAGGGCGGTGGTCCGCCCGACACCCCCCTTGAACGAATAAAACGACACGATAGACGGATTGGCAGGATCATCGAGAGACCAGGGAACGGACACGCCGCTCTCCAGCCAGGATGACTTGGAAAACGTACGCTCCAGTTTGTACCAGGTTAGCGCTCCGCCTAACCGGCTCGGCGCCTCAGGCCAGGGCCTGGCGTGGCGTTCAATCTCCTTTTCTACGGCTTTGAAGGTGGCATCGCCCCGTTGGTTGGCGCGCCAGATCTGGTGGCCCCAATAAGGGCCAAGGTCCGCTGACAGCCGTTGCTCCAGCGGGGCGCGCGCCGCGTCCCAGGCCGAACCAGACGGGCTTTGACCCGCCCGGAATTTGAGCGCGAGCCGAACACGCCCCTTGAGGTCACGGATGACAGTGGCGGATTCCAATTGGGCAGCGAACGGCTCCCGCTCCACTGCCGCGACCGTTTTGTCGAGCACTGTATCGAAAAGGCTCATAGCGGCACATCCTCCACGACTCCATCCAGAACCAGTTGGACGAGCACCGACTGCCCAATCCGTTCCGCCTGTGCGACCATAGCTCTGAACTCACTCTCCGGCAGAAAGGCGGTTCTTTCATAACGATGTTCCGGCTTCCATTGCGACAGGCCCCCGGTTCCGGGAACGGCTATCGGCACGGGATACCGGCGAGACGCGCGATTGAGCACGACGGCCATCTCCAAGGCATCTCCGGACAGGGCAGGCAGGTCGTGTCCCAGATCGCGCACTGAGACGGTCGGCTGAGTAACTTGCAGCAGGGCTTTCAGCGAGCACTCGGCGATATAGCCGGCCAGATAGGCGGCCTCCTGCCAGCGTGCGGCCGCAGCCAGAAACTCAACGTTGTCCCAGTGGCGTGCGGCGGCCGACGCGAAGTCTTCCAAGGAGAGTCCTCCATTGTATCATTCTTACGCGACTGACTATATTGTACCACATTCCGCCGCCGTAGTTGCTTCGGCTCGGGCCAGCGAGGCTACTCCAGGCAGCGCACCCAGGTCAGCGTTGCGCTGACCGCCTGGTGCAGCCGGCGATCAGCGGTCCACAGCTGGGCGCCCAGGCGCTCGGCCAGGGCCAGGTAATGGGCATCGCAGACGGCGGGCAGGGCGAATTGCCGCGCCATGACCATGGCCCGGCGATGCAGGTCGGCGTCGCCGTGGAGTGAGACCTGCATCTCCAGCGCAATGTCCAGGGCCTGAGCGGCGTCTTCCGGCGACAGGTCGCCCCGCCGGACGTAGCGATACAGGGCGTTGCCGACCTCGTAGTAGAGCAGCGTCGGAGCCGCCAGAGCATATCCCGTTGTGTGCCAAGTTTGCCACAGGGCCGGCAGGGGCGATTGCCGGGACGCGCCCAGCACAAACTGCACGACCCAACTGGCGTCAAGGCAGATCCAGCTGCTCATCGCGCTCTTCCCGCGTCTCACGAATGACCTCTGCCGGCGGCGGCAAGGGCCGTCCGCCCCGCCGGGTGTCGATCCGATCCGCCAGATCGAGCGCTTTCTGCAGCGTCTGCTCCCAATCGTGGCCCGGTTGGCACGCCTTGAGCCGTTCGTATTCCTCCAGGGGGAGGACCGCCACCTGGGGCTTGCCGTCCCGTTCCACGATCACGGCCTCCCGGCTTTCGACGACCCGCCGCAGCAGCTCCCCGAAGTGGATGCGGGCCTCCGTGGCGCTGATCACGCGCTTCATCATGGCTTCTGCTCCTCATCGATCGATTGATCCATCGATCATATTATCCGCTCGTTTGCGGCGAAAGTCAAGGCGCCGGTGCTTGCAGCAGAAGCCGCCGTGGTGCTTCGACATGCGGCCCGGTATAAACCGTCTCCCTATTGCTGACCACAATGCGGAGGAAGGACAGCATTGACACCGGGATAAGAGGCATCGACACTCGCCCTGGTGAATCTCCACTCCGGGGCAGTGCTGTTCGCACACGAGCCAGCAAGGCGAACATACTCTCTTTCGCGAGACCATGACTACAGACGAGCAGGCGTACAACCTCCTAGATTTGGTCTTGAACCGTTACCAAGAGGAGATGCGGCAAGCCCGCAACGTGTTGTGTTCACAAACGCCGAGATACTGGCCTAAGGAGAAGATTGGTCTGAAATCAGCGCTCCGTGACCGCGTAAACCGATATGACTTCATTGCACTCTTGGCCCAAAGCATTGTGAGGTTACTCCCCGTTACCTGTTATCCTGCGTTGCGCGGGACCCACTTCTCTTTTGGCGACGTGGACTGTCTCTACACGACTGGGTACATTGCGGAGTTGAAGCAGTTTCACAGTGTCCACCTTCCTTCGCCCTTGCGGATCGCCGAACATATAGGTCACGACACTCCAAGGGAGACATTGCTCTTGGATTTGCTCATTCTCCCAGGATGAATTGGAGTTCGTCCCGTCTCGGCGGACTTTGGTCGATCACCCTGAAATTCTCGCGAATGATCGCGGACATCATTTGGGAGATTCCAGAAGATCACGAGCCCACACCAATTTCAAGTTTTACATGTAGATCCGTTATTGACTGTAGGGAACACTAGTTGTCGCAAGCGTAGTCTCTGTGCCCAATCGTCTGTTACGCGGATGTGCAACATCAGAATGACCATCCCTCTCGCTCCATAAGTCCCTCTAGGCTGGTGCAGTCGACGGCGAAACGTTCGCATACGTTGGGAATACGAATGGCGTCATCCTTTCGGTTTTCCTCGGTGACAACGCAAGCTCCCCTGAGCTTGGCCACTGCGATGACCCATGGGTCCGCAATCGGCCCATTTTTCAGTCGCCTACTAGGCGGAACTAGGAGCCGACCCTCCGGTTCCGAGAATATTTCCCTCACGAACTTCGTCTCTTCGCTGCCTGGCGTCAGAAATAGGCATCTATTCTCGTCGATCCACTGTTTGACGTGTGGTTTTGTGTTGTGATTGTCCAGCTCGCGGAAAACCTCACGAACTGACAGAATCCTGGCGTCCGAGACGCAACGGTTGAGCCGTTCCCAGAATGATGGGAATCGAGTCGGGAAGTAGTGGCTGAGGACGATGAATGGACTCGTGTCGAATACATAAATCATGATGTCGATGCCTTCCCTAGCCAGTACTGCTCAAGGTTGGAGACGTTCTTGACCTTGACGTTCAGGTAATCGGCTAGTTGTTCCAAAGTGCAGTGGCGGTTGTAGTAGCTGTTGAAAGCCATCCCCAAGAACTTGTCGCCGAGGTAGGTAGCCTGTGTGGCATAGTAGTTGCCGCCCCCTGACCTGCTCTGTCTGCCTCTGTGATACTCCGCCAACCACTCTGCAGCTTTGGTCTCGTAATAGGCCTGATCGACGATGCCACGGCCAAGCAGTCTGCGCAGAACGACCTCTCGACTCACGTGGTAACGCTTGGCAAGTCGGGTCGCCGTCTGGTCAGGCAATTCCCCGCAGGGAAGCTGGCGCTCAAAGTCCGAAGATGGCACTAGAAACTCGGCGGTAAATGCATTGCAGAACACTTCGATGTCCCGCGCTGCCCCGTCAAGCTGGTCAATGTAGTGGTCATTGTCCATGGTGATGCCACTCGTGCCAAGCAGCAAATGTGCCAATTCGTGGAAGAGGCTGAACTGTTGTCGAGTCTTTGCAGTGCCATTGTTGATGTAGACAACGGGGAATTCGTCGTCAATCAGGCAGAAGCCTGAAACGCCTTCATGTTTGAACGAACGTTTGAAGACAAAGACGCCTTTGGCTTCAACAGCCGCGCGCCAATTCTTGAAGGCATCATCATCGCTCTTCCACCCAATCTGGGTCTCGAGCGGTACGCTCAAATAGCCACGCACGACGGCCGCGGCATGATCGACACCAAGGTTCGTGTTGATCGACAAATCACGGAAGATTTTCTTCTCGCTCGGGTTCGTTCCATCGCTCAACTCCCGCAACGCGATCTGCATCGCAGTTGCTTCCCGGAGAGCGTATCGTGTGTCTGGAAGCAGAGCCTCAATTTCCAAGTCCGGCAGGGTACGGAAAGACGCGCGGATGGCGGGTTCGTCCGGTGGTTCGGGGAAAAAAAAGAGCGCGATCGGCCGCTTGTAGAGCCGATCGGCGAGCTGTTCGAGCTGGAAGTAGGTCGGTACGGCTTCACCGGCCTCCCAGCGCCGTATCTCATCAGGTTCACGTTGGAGCTGTTGTGCGACTTCGGCGAACGAGTAGCCTGCTTGCTCCCGCGCCCATCTTAGCAGTACTGGATTGACTCCTTCGGCGTGGATCGTCATTTCCGCTCTGCTCCCGACCAGCATGGTGAGACCAACGGACCGCGTTCTCTCAAAGCGTCTGCCTTCAAGATTCTGTTGCAAACGCGAACAGTAAAGACCTAGTTGGCTCTCGCAGCGAGATACTCAACCGCTCCATAAAAGGCCCGACCGTCGAGGTTGAGCTTCTCGACTTTGGCAAGGATAAACTCTCGAAGATCAATCGTTCCACACAATGTGGTGCGAAGATCATATCCTTCCATCAGGACAATGGACTTCTCTGGGTTTTGCTTCAGAAGTAGGGGGACGTTGTCCGACCAACCGTTGATCGAAAGGAAGAATCCCATAGTCTGCTTGCCGGATCGATCTACCTGCCCCTTGAGTCCGTCGAGTTCTCGAATGTCCGCCAGCTTCTCCCTCCAGCGGCATTCGACAAGGTAGTGCCAGCCTTCGAGCTTAAAAGCGCCATCAATTTGTTCCGCGCCTTGATTGCGGGTAAAGGGGCGAACCAAGGTAATTTCGAAGAGGTCGAAGGTTGCGCGCAGCAGTTCTTGCAGTAGATAACCACGACGTTGGTGATCGTCTGAGCGCGCAAGTTCGTCGAACATAGCGAGAAGCAAATCGCGGTGCCGTTCGGACTCAGCCGCCTCTTCTCGCTGGCGCTCTTGCTCTTCGCGCTTTCTCTGCTCGGCACGACGAGACTCCTCCGTCTCAATCTGTCGGAGAATCTCCGCCGCTTTTTGCACGGTCGCCCGTGCGGCGTACTCATCGTGGGCGAGATGAAAACTGGTCCACGAAGCAGCGATTTCGATAATTGCACGGACCGTAGCGCCGCCATCCGGCCTCTTTGCGACCGCGTCGAGAATCAGCGGCGCCATCTGTCTCTTGGATAGCCGCTCGCCGGTGCTTTCATCGCATTGGAGAAGCACCGGCTGGTAGATTTCTGGCGGAACGCCGGCCGGTTTGAGGATGAGATTAACCATGGCTTGACGGACGTTAACAAGTGTCGCGATTACTTCAATTGCAGTTCGCTGTTCCTCTACGCCGATATCCATGGACATCACCTCTCCTTGGCGTGCAGCTATGTAGCACCTACTCGCGGCAGTCCGCCCCGAAACGCGCGGTCAAGGACCGATGGCAGCAAGCCATCAATGCTTTTCTGAACGGCACTGTGCGTAGAGCGAATGCGCGCCAACTTGCTCTGTACTTCATTGAACCACCGTTGTTGCGCAATCGATGGCACAGGCACCTCGATTGCGGCGAGGAACTTCAGGCCGAGAGTGCGGTTTCGCCCTGCGCCTCCGGGCGACGCCTGCCCAAGTTGCCGCAAACCTTCTTCAGTTAAGAAATGAAAACACAAGAAGTCGGCTGTCGCAAGCTCAGGGACGGGAACGCAGGTGAGGAAGCGATGCGAACCAATTCGCCCAACATCATCACCGCCTGCAACAGCGACTGCACCTTCCCACGCAAAGACGATATTGAAAAGGAGATCTCCTGGTTCGACTTGGAACACCTTCTTTCCACCCAAGTCAATCCCAGAAACAGGCGGCTTGTGAAAAACGCCATTCCCAAACGAACGGATCCCAATTTCTCGATAGTGACTGTCGGGAAGAACCTCGATCGGTCGGCGACAGAGTGGCCCAACCGTCTCCATAGGAAGTCGCGGAGCATTTCTCGCAATCCTCCCATAGAGCGACAGCAACACTCGTCTCGCGAATTGCTCGCTCTGATCGATCTCCCGCCTCGCCTCTTCAAACCGCGACGCCAGCGCCTCGATCCGCGCGACGATCCGCTGTTGTTCCTCAAGAGGAGGGAGCGGCATGTGCATCGCCAGAAGTCTCTCTTCCTTCAGCCGATTCCGACTCGTCGGTGTACCGCCCGTGCTCAAGCCCAGCGCCTCTTCCCACACCGACGCTCGGCTGAAGTACTGCGCAAGGTATCGTGGTTCAAGCAGCCCATCCCTTATCTTGAAACAAGGGAACTCGCCAGAGACGTAACACCCCCCGTTGTCCTTGGTCGCGACAGCAAATGACCCCTTCCAAGCAAAGAGCCGGTTGTAAACGAAATCACCCTCCTCGACCCGAAACAGCTTGTTCGCCATAATCGCCGATCCAAGACGGACATCCTTCACGTACAGCCCTTCCGCATACCAATGAGCACCCAATATCCGGTAATTCTTGTCCGGTTCCAACCGTTCTGGCCGGCTAATTGGCATCAACAACTCTCCCAACGCGACCTGTGGCCACGGTGCGCTCATTCCGGGTCCTCCGCGAGGAGCGCCTTGATCTCGGCCATCAGCTCCATGATGCGCGCTTCCTTGCGCAGGATGTCCTCCACGAGCTGCTCGGGCGGCAGGTGCTCCAGGTCGTCGGAGCGGTTCGGGTTCTTGACGTCCAGGTTCACGGAGGCGAGATTCCCGCCCCCGTTGTACTTCAGCACGTCCGCGGCGCGGACCGGCCATGCGCGCTCGGTCTCCCGCCGGTTCCCCCACCAGGCCAGGCAATCCGCAAATTCCTCGTATTGCAGCGGCTGCGTTTTCGTGTAGCCCTTGCGCCCTTCCGGCAGCGGCTGCTCGTAGTACCAGATGTCGTCTGTCGGGCCGGAGCGGTCGAAGAACAGCAGATTCGTCGGAATGCTCGTGTAGGGGGCAAACACCCCATTCGGCAGCCGGACGATCGTATGCAGATTGAACTCTTTCAGCAGCTCCTCTTTGATCCGCGCCGCCACACCGTCGCCGAACAGCGTGCCGTTCGGCACGACGACGCCCGCGCGCCCCGGCCGTCGGCTGCCGGCGCAGCTTGCGCATGATGAGCTGCAGGAAGAGCAGCGCCGTCTCGGACGTCTGCTTGTCCGCCGGGAAGTTGTCGCGAATGCCGCGCTCCTCCTCGCCGCCGAATGGTGGGTTCGTCATGATCACGTCCACCCGATCGCGGTCGCCGATCTCGCGCAGGGGCATGCGCAGGCTATTGCCGGGATCGATCTGCGGATACTCCAGCCCATGCAGCAGGAGGTTCATCTGGCACAGGAGGTACGGCAGCGACTTGGCTTCACCGCCGACAGGGAGCTTTTCTGCAGCGTCTCGCGGTCCTGGACCGTCTCGGCACTGCTCGTTCAAATGATTGAATGCCTCGACGAGGAAGCCGCCCGTGCCGCAGGCCGGGTCGAGCACGGTTTCGCCCAGGCGCGGATCGATCACCTGCACCATGAAGCGAATGACCGGCCGTGGCGTGTAGAACTCGCCGGAATCCCCCGCCGCGTCGCGCATCTCGCGCAGCATGCGACTCGTACAGCAGGCCCAGCGTGTGAATCTCGTCGGTCGAGCGAAGTGGATGCCGTTGACCTTGTTGATCACGTCCCGCAGCAGGTAGCCGCTCTCCATGCGGTTGCTCGATTGCGGAAGACGTTCGCGATGACGTCGCGCCGGTCGCCGCCGTTGTCGCTCTGAAGCGACCGCAGGTAGGCGAAGAGGCCCGGCGCCCGGCTGCCGTCCGGTCGCACTGCTTCATCCTGGTTGATGAACGCGATCAGGGCATCCCCCGTAATGCCACCGTTCTCGTTCGCGCCCCAATCCCGCCAGCGGTACGGGGGGTCGATCGACGGCTCGGTAGCGAGCGCCGCTAAGAAACGCCTCCTGCTCGTCGGATCTGCTCCGAGTCATCGAGGAACTTGAGGAACAGGATCCAGGTGAGCATCGGCAGGCGGTCGAGCGTCGCCGTTCAGCCCCTTGTCCTTCCGCATGATGTCCCGCGCCGATTTGATGACACTGCCCAGTTGTTGCGCGGTGGTCAGGTTGCCATTCGATTTCGGTTTTGTCCGTGCCAATGGTTATCCTCAGAATGAGATATTGGAGAGCATCCGGCTACGCTGCGTAGAGCAGCGCCTGGAGCCGGTGAACCGCGTCGCGCAGGCGCTCGGCGCCGCCGAATAGCTCAGCGATTTCGAGCACGTTGCCGTGCCGCGCGATGGGCGCGACCTTCAAGACTTCCGGGACGGCGAACTGCGCCGTGCCGTGTTCGGCGTACTTGTCGAGCAATTCGTTCAGAATCTCACGCGCTTCCGGCGCGTACTGCTCGAAGAAACCCCTGCCATCCTGGCGCAACGCATCCGCCCGCTCGCGTCGTGACCGCAGCGGCGTGTTGTACGCCAGGTGGCAGAGCAGGTCGAACGGGTCGGCCTCTTCGAGGTGCGTCGCCGACCGCAGTGCGTCGAAATCGATGCCGTGCTCGTCCAAGCCGGCGGATGATCTCCGCGCGCTGCACGGGGTCCGCCCAGCCCTGCCGGAGCTCCGTCGCCGACGGGTACAGCGTCCGCACGCGCTCGCCCGCATAGTCCGTGTACTTCACCACCCGAAGCTGCTTGCCGTCCGGCGCCAGCTCGTACACCAGGTGCCCGATGATTTCGACGGTGCCGTCGTCGACGTAGAACTTCCGCCGATCACGTCCCTCGCCATCGTCCAAAATCGTCGGACCCACATCGCTCTCGACGCCGTTTCCACCGGGCTCCTCTTCCGGACTCACCACCGTCTCGCTGCCGGGCACCGCGTTGCCATCATCGTCGATCCTCACCTCGGTCACGACGGCCGGGTCCCCGTCGAACGCCGGATCGGCGAACAGCCGCGTGGCGGAGCCTGTGTAATCGAGGATGTTGAAGAACAGCTTTCCGTAGTCGTCGCGGACCCGCGTGCCGCGCCCGATGATCTGCTTGAACTCGACCATCGAGTTGATGACGCCGGCGAGGACGATGTTTTTGCAGGTCGGCACGTCGACGCCGGTAGTCAGCAGTTTCGACGTCGTCAGGATCGCCGGCGTCCGCGTCTCCAGCTCCTGAAACTGGCTCGAGGTGTCCCCGGCCGATCTGGCCCTCGTCGGCCGTGACCCGACAGACGTAGTCGGGATGCTGCCGCACGAGATCGAGGTTGCAGTTGTTCAGCGCCCGGCGCATCTCGTCCGCGTGCTCTTGATCGACGCAGAAGACGATCGTCTTCGCGAACCGGTCGGTTTCGCGCATGAACCCGGCCAGATGCCGAGCGATGGCTTCCGTGCGCGCCCGTAACGCCACGATCCGCTCGAAGTCCGGCGTGCGGTATTCTTCGTCGGGAATTTCCCGCAAATATCGATCGAGCAGGCCCTTATCGGGGCGCCACCCCGCCGCGTCCCAGTTCGTAATGACCCGGTGGACGCGATAGGGCGCGAGGAAGCCGTCCTCGATCCCTTGTCGCAGGCTGTACGTGTAGAGCGGATTCCCAAAATAGGCGTAGGTGTTGCGGTTGTCGCCGCGAAGCGGCGTCGCCGTCATGCCAAGCTGATACGCCGGCTCGAAGTACTCGAGGATCTCGCGCCAGTTGCTCTCCGCGCGGGCGCTTCCGCGATGGCACTCGTCGACGACGATCAGATCGAAGAAATCAGGTGAATAGCGGCGATACAGGCCGGGATGCTGCTCGCTCTCCGCGATGCTCTGGTAGAGCGCGAAGAACATCTCGCGGGACTTGTTCGCCACGCCGTCCTCGATCTTCCAGCGCGCATCGCCGAATGGTGTAAAGGTCTTATCTTTCGGATCATCGACCAACACGTCGCGGTCCGCCAGGTAGAGCATGCGGGGGCGGCGCGCTCCGCCGGTGGGGTTCCAGCCTGCATTCCACAGGCGCCAGCAGATCTGAAAGGCGACGACGGTCTTGCCGGTGCCGGTCGCCATCGTCAACAACAAGCGGCGCTTGCCCTGCAGGATGGCCTGAATCGAGCGGTTGATGGCGATTTCCTGGTAGTAGCGAGGCACCCTGTCGCCGCGATAGCCGGGAGCCACGAGTTTCTGGGCGACTGGATCGCCGATCTGCTGCGCCGCGCGATAGCGCGACCAAAGCTCGTCTGGGGATGGAAACGTCACGAGGCAAGATTCTTCGCCCGTCGCGAAATCGAACTCCACGATTTCGCGTCCGTTCGTCGCGTAGGCGAACTGCAGGCCGAGGATCGCCGCGTAGTCTTTCGCCTGCTGCAAGCCCGCACCGGCGGACTTGTCATCGGCCTTTGCTTCGACCACCGCAATCGTCAGGTCGCGCGTGTAGCGCAGGAGGTAGTCGGCCCGCTTCGGCGGCTTGCGCCGCACCGTATCGCCGATCACGACGATTCGGCCGTCCGTAAAGGTGCGCTGCTCGGTGAAGGAGTGCGGCTCGTGGTCCCAGCCTGCCCGGATCAGGAGTGGCAGAACGTACTTGCGGCAAGTGTCAGCCTCGGTGCTCACTTCACCCCTCGCGCTACTTGCAACGATGCCCATTCGCCAACTGGGTGACCGACCGGAGGTGGTTCTCGTGTGTGACACTTAGATTATATGCGAAGAGAGCGATACCGACAAACGACCTACAACGTTCCGGACTCTCGCCCCGTGGGCTGATTTGACCTAAAATCATTGTTGGCATATACTTTACCTATTGCCTTTGTTACGAATTGGTGCAATCGTGAGCTTCGCCGTTTCGCGGTCTCCCAGCTTAACATTCTTCGTCTTGCCTCTTCACGCTTGCACGAAAACAATCCCCTCAAGCCGGGTCGGAACCCCGTCGTCGCCCGCTCGTGCGCGGCCGGCGGCCTGACCCAAAGGAGCCCAAAGTGCGGTCACGGATCGTTGCCGTTGTGCTGGTCGCAGCAATTGCCGTAAGCGGATTGGCCTCATGGGCCGGCGCGGTGGAGGCGTCGCAGCCTCCCGGCGCCCAGCAGAGCTCAATCGACGGGAACAACGATGGAACCACGGTTTTCAGCAGCATTGCTGGAGATGCGGACGACGTTGCCGCTGCCACGCGCATGGAAACGGTCTTGCGCGACACTTCGATCCCCGAGCGCGACCCGGTCGACCTCGCGATCCGGCTGGGGAAGATTCCGGCCACGACGCTGCGCGTGGCCCGCAACACGCCGCTCGACTATCACGTGGGCTCCCAGGAGGCGTTCTACGTTGCCGATGAGGCGCAGCGCAGCTACTTCCAGGCGACGGCCACACTGCGGTACGCCACCGCCCACGTCTACATGTGGGTGCAGAACGGCTACCAGGTATCCGACGCCGACCTCAAGCGTTCCGCCGACCGCTTCGAGAATCAGACGTATCCGACCGATGTCCGCTACTTCGGCAATGAATGGAGCCCCGGCGTGGACGGCGACCTGCACGTCAATATCTTCAACGGCCACGTACCGGGCGTCGGCGGGTACTACTCGAGCTCGGACGAGTTCACGAAGGCGGTGAACCAGTACAGCAACGAGCGGGAGCTGTTCTACATCAATCTCGACAATGCGCGGCCGGGCACCGACCTCTACGACGGCATCCTGGCGCACGAATTTCAGCACATGATCCATTGGAACCAGGACCGCAACGAGCCGACCTGGGTCAACGAGGGCCTCTCCGAGCTGGCGGCCCAGCTGAACGGCTTCAACAACAATCTCGCGTCCGTCAGCACCTTCGTCAATCACCCGGATACGCAGCTGACGGATTGGGCCGACGAGCCCAGCGCCGCGGCGGCCAACTACGGTGCGGCCCACTCGTTCATGAACTACCTGCTCAAGCGTTTCGGCGCCGATCTGATCCACGCGCTCGTGGCCGACAAAGACAACAGCATGGCTTCGATGACCAAGCTGAACGACATTCTCCGCGAAGAGGCCTGCGGCGTCACCGCCGACGACGTCTTCGCCGATTGGGTGGTCTCTAACTTCACCGGGGCGCCAAGCTCTGATGGGCGTTACGGCGTGCGGCTGACGAACGCCACACCGGCCATCGCACAGAAGTACGACGCCTATCCGGTCGACTGGAGCTCGACGGTCCACCAGTACGGCACGGACTACATCGACCTGCGGGGCAGCGGCGATCTGGAGATCGATTTCCAGGGGGCGTCGACGGCCAGGCTCACGAACAGCCGGCCCCACAGCGGCAAGTACGAGTGGTGGAGCAATCGCGGCGACAACAGCGACATGACGCTGACCCACGCGTTCGACCTGACCGGCCTGCAGCACGCCTCGCTCGATTTCTGGACGTGGTACGACATCGAAAAAGGCTGGGACTTCGCCTACGTGGCCGTGTCGGCGGACGGCGGTACCACATGGAGCACGCTGAAGGGCGCGCACTGCGCGAGCGCCAGCACGACCGGCAACGGCGTGGACTGGACCTTCACCGACGTCAGCGGCGGCACGGGAGACAATCCCCAGCCGACCTGGGTACAGGAACACATGGACCTGACGCCGTGGGCCGGCAAGAAGATCCTCCTGCGCTTCGAGTACGTGACTGACGATTCGGTCGACCACGCCGGGTTTGCCGTGGACGACATCCGCATTCCGGAGCTGAATTTCTTCGACGACGCTGAGTCCGACGCCGGTTGGGACGCCCATGGGTTCGTCCGCTCCGACAACGTCGTGCCGCAGCGCTACATCGTCCAGCTCATCGAGTACGGTCCGCAGGTTTCCGTGCAGCGCTACGATTTCCCATCGGCGCAGCCGATCGTTCTCCGCGGGCTGGGACGGGACGTCCGGCGGGCGGTGCTGGCCATTTCGGCGGTCGCGCCGTCCACGACGGAAGCCGCGCCCTACCACCTCACGATCACGCCTCTCGACGCAGTCGCCGCCGGCCGGTAGCGGCGGGCGCCAACTCTCGGCGAGAACAAGAAGGCCGCCGACCCGATCGATCGGGTCGGCGGCCTTTTGGTGTGCGCGCAAATGGGCGAGACGGCGTCCCGGACCTCTCTCCCGCCCCTCCCCTGAGAAGGGAGAGGAGAACAGCAACGACGTTCTCCTCTCCCTTCTCAGGGGAGAGGCGGGAGAGAGGTCCGTCCGCGGGAGGGTGAGGGTGGCGCCTCGCTCAGGATTCTGCATGCACCAACCACGGAAAACGCTGGACTTTGCCCCGTCCGTTGGTGTATACTCCCGAGTATAAACCGAACGATCAGGGGGCGAGTGGACCATGAGCGAACAACCCACCATCGACGACATCCGGCAGGCGGCAGAGCGCATCCGGCCCTTCGCGCATCGCACACCGGTGCTGACCAGCGAGAGCCTGAACGCCATCCTCGGCGCACAGCTGTTCTTGAAGTGCGAGAACTTCCAGAAGTCCGGCGCGTTCAAGTTCCGCGGGGCGACCAATGCGGTCCTCTCGCTGACCGACGCGGAGACGGCGCACGGCGTCGGCACCCACTCCTCGGGCAACCACGCGGCGGCGCTGGCCCTAGCGGCACGGGCGCGCGGCATCCCCGCCTACATCGTCATGCCCAAGAACGCGCCGCAGGTAAAGAAGGCGGCCGTGGCCGGCTACGGCGGCCGGATCACCTTCTGCGAGCCCACGCTGGAAGCCCGCGAGTCCACCCTGCGCGAAATTGTCGAGCGGACCGGCGCCACGGTCGTGCACCCGTTCAACGACCCCCGCATCATCGCCGGCGCCGGCACGGCCGCGCTGGAGCTGCTGGCGGACGTCCCGGAGCTCGACGCGGTGATCGCGCCGGTCGGGGGCGGCGGCCTGATGAGCGGCACGGCCCTGTGCGTGACCTCCCTGTCGCCCAAAACTCGCGTCATCGGCGCGGAACCGGAAGGGGCCGACGATGCGTATCGTTCCATGAGGGAAGGACACATCGTGCCCTCCGTTCGGCCCAACACGATCGCCGACGGTCTGCTGACTTCGCTGGGCGACCTGACCTTTCCGATTCTGCGCTCCAGGGTGGACGAGATCGCCACCGCGAGCGATGCCGCCATCGTGCGCGCCATGCGGGACGTGTGGGAGCGCATGAAGATCGTCATCGAGCCGTCCTCGGCCGTGACGCTGGCGATCCTGTTGGAACACAAAATCGATCTGACCGGGCAGCGGGTCGGCGTGATCCTCTCCGGGGGCAACGTCGATCTGGATCGACTGCCGTGGAACGCGGCGCCTGGTGCGTGAGACGTGATGCGAGTGGGCAGGCCGCCGTTATCACGGATGACGTATTACGCATGACGCGTTACGGTTTACGCATTACGTTTTACTCAAGGAGGCCATGATGACGAATCGATCCCATTGGCTCATTTCGCTGTTATCGCTGGCCCTGGCGTTTGTCGTCGTGGCGTGGTTCGCGTCCGCGCAGAGCCAGGCGCAGACGCCGACCGCACAGGGTACTCCGGCGGCGACTGCGGGGGCTTCGTCGCCGATCCGGACGATCACCGTCGTGGGCAACGGCATGGTGAAGGCCCAGCCAGACATCGCCCGCGTCACGGTGGGCGTGGAGACGACGGCGCCGGCGGCGCAGCAGGCCAGCGAGCAGGCACGCACGAACATGCAGCAGGTGCTCGCGACGCTGAAGCAGCAGGGCATCGCCGACAAGGACATTCAGACTTCGGGCTACAATATCTACGTCGAGCAGCCGCCGCGTCCGGTGAATGCCACCGGGACGCCGGCCGAGTCGAAGCCGATCTACCACGTCAGCAACGAGGTACTGGTCACCGTCCGTGACCTGGCGAAGGTCGGGTCGTTGCTCGATGCGGTGGTCGCCAGCGGCGCCAACAACATCTACGGCGTGAGCTTCGACGTCGCCGACCGGACCCCGTTCCAGTCGCAGGCCCGCCAGATGGCGGTATCGGACGCGCAGAGCCACGCCACGGAGCTGGTGAAGGCCGCCGGCGTCCAGCTGGGCGACGTGATCAGCATCAGCGAGATCGTCGGCAACACGAACGTTGCGCCTACTTTCCGGCTGGCGGCCGCTCCGTCGTCCGGCGGAGGGCCCACGCCGATCCAGGCCGGCGAGCTGGAGGTCTCGGAGCAGGTGCAGATCGTGTACGCCATTCGATGAGAGGACCTGAAACCGCGGATGGACGCGGAGGGGACCAGGAGACAGGGAACCGCAGATGAACGCGGATGAACACAGATAGAGACAGATAGAGACGACAAAAGACAAGAAGCGTCCGACCGTTTGGGCGAGACGGCGCCCGCGACGAGTGTCATTCTGAGGAGCGCCGTTCAGCGACGAGGAATCTCGCGCGCGAAATACGTTGTCGTCAATCGCGCGCGAGATTCCTCGTCGCTGAACGGCGCTCCTACTAAGAAACAAGAGGTACGTCGATCGGTACCACGCGCATACCCACGGCGCTGGCCTTGCGTTCTAAGTTGCGAATGGTGCGGGCCCGGTGTTTGCGGTCGTAGTCGTCTGGGCCCGGATCCTTGTAGGGCACGTGATCCTTGAGCAGTTTGTAAAAGATGCGGGCCAATTTGTGCGCCGTGGCAGTGATGGCTTCGGCGGCACCAACGCGGGCGCGCCAGCGGCGGTAACAGGCCCCGATCGACGACTGGCTGCGGCTCACACTCTGCGCGGCCAGGCGGAAGGCCTGATTGGCCCGGTTGTCGGTCTTCTTGGTGCCCGTATGGAGGACCTGGCCGGCCGATTTCTCCGGACACGGCGCCAGGCCGAGCCAGGACGTGAAGTGTTTGGCCGTCTCCCATTTGGTCAGGTCGACCCCCACTTCGGAGATGATCGTGTGGACGGTTAAGGCCCCCAGGCCATCAATGGCCGTCAGGTCCACGCCGGTCAGCTGATACAGGTGGCCCGACAGATCAAAGTGAGCTTGGTTTTTGCGCCGTTTGGTCGTTCGGGCCGCTGGGGGCGGGCAGTTGGCGCCCGGCGTGGCCGGTGGCAGTTGGGCGTACACGGCCTCCAGTTGCGCATCACACTCCTGGAGTTGGCCCTGGAAGAAATCGTATTGCGCCACAGCTTGCTGCAGGACGAACACCTGCTCGGACTGGTAGGTGCCGGCCAGCGCCAGGGCGAACTCCGCCTCGCTCTTGGCACACTTCGGGTCACGCAACTGCGCCAAGCGGCCGGGCTCGTGCTCGCCCGCCAGGATGGCCCGGATGATGCGCTGCCCGGTCAGGCCCGTGATGTCCGACACGACCTCGCTCAGTTTGACGTTCATCACTTGCAACGCTTTCTGCATGTGCTGAATATGGCTCGCCTGCGACTTGATAAGGCTCTCGCGCTGGCGCGCCAGGGTCCGCAACGCACAGATCTCGGCCGGTGGCTGAAACGAGGCCCGCAACAAGCCGTGACTGTGCAGTTGCTGCAACCACTCGCAATCCGATACATCCGACTTGCGCCCCGGCACGTTCTTGAGGTGGCGGGCATTGACCAGATAGACTTCGAAGCCACGCGCTTCCAGGATGTTGTACACCGCGATCCAATACACGCCCGTCGATTCCATCGCCACGGTTTTGATCCCACATTGGGCCAGCCAATCGGCTAACTCATGCAGGCTGGCCGTATACGTACGAAACACCCGAATCGGCTGGTCGGTCCGGTCCCCTGGCACACAGGCGTAGATCTCGCTGGCGCCGATATCTAGCCCGGCGGCATCGAGATTCAACTGTTCCAACACGGGGGCGGGCGCCACGCGGGGGCGACGACTGGTCTTCTGACTCATGGACTCACCTCTACTCTGGGTTAAATATCTCGCTGCACAGAGTCCAGACCCGACTATCTCGTACGAACTCGGAATGCTACTAACCGGGGTCTATGCCACCAATCAATGAGTCACTAATAGTCGGAACCAAGCTCAGAGACGGGCTCGTGCGCACCAATGAGGCGCCGGTCTTAACTGTCTGAACTCGCCCCCCATTATACACATACACCTCACCGCCGGCGAGTCTGTTTCTTGCCCAATCAGTGGTCCGCCGCGGACCATATTGCAGCTCAGAATGACACTCGCCGCCGGCGCCGTCTCGCCCAAAAGGACGGACGCTTCACACTCGTCGCGGGCGCCGTCTCGCCCAAGAGGACGGACGCCTCACACTCCTCGCGGGCGCCGTCTCGCCCACAAGGACGGACGCTTCTTGTCTTATCTGTCTCTATCTGCGTTTATCTGTGTCCATCTGCGGTTGCCTGTCCATCTGCGGTTCCCTGTCTCCCTTGCGGCCCGCCCACTTGCCCGGCCAGCCGGGCAGAAGCAGCCCCAGCAGCAGCGCCAGGGCGGCTGCGTAGAAGGTCAGCCGATAGGCGCGCTCGAATCCCCGGATGTTCTCGTCGCACGCGCGCTGGATCAGGTCCGCCGGGACAGGCGCGGGGTCCTGCGCGACGCCGGCGTTCAGCGTGACGCTCGCCGCGGGCGCGGACTCGCACAGGCCGGGAGGGCGACCGTGCGCCGCGCTGACGGGCTCCTGCAGCGCCTGGACCTCCGGCGAGAGCGAGGCGGCGAGAATCGTCGCCAGAACCGCAACGCCGATCGACTGGATCACCAGGCGCGTGGCGTTGCTCAGCGACGAGCCGCGCGGCAGGTCGTGCCGGGCCACGACGCTCAGCGCCGTGACGAAGGTCGTCTGCACGGTGAGGCCGAGCGCGAGGCCGCGGAGCGTCAGCAGGAAGAGGATCCAACTGATGGGCGTATCGCCCCGAATCAGCGAAAGCTGCCAGGTGTTGAGCACCAGGACGACGAACCCCGACAGCAGCAGCGGCCGCGGTCCTATCCGGTCGTAGAGCCGCCCAGACAGGATCACGAACAGGCCGCCGGTGACCGCCATGGGCAAGAGAATCACCCCCGTCTCCAGCGCAGTTCGTCCGCGCAGCGACTGCAGGTAGAGGGGCATCAGGAACTCGGCGCCGAACAACGCCAGCGTGGTGACGTAGCCGAGCAGAGTGGCCGCGAGGAAGGTTCGATTGCCGAACAGCCGCAGGTCGAGCAGGGGCGATTTCGCCACGAGAAGCTCCATCAGCCCGAATGCCACGAGTCCCACGCCGCCGATGCCGAACCAGAGCAGCGCATCGGGCGAGCCCCAACCCTGTTCGGCCGCGAGTGACGCGGCGTACAGGATGGCCCCGAACCCGATGATTTCGGTGATGATGCCGCCCACGTCGAACGCCGGCCGCTGCGGGCTTCGGTTCTCGCGCAGGAAGTGAAGGCCCAGCACCACCCCGATCAGCCCGATCGGCGGATTGATGAAGAAGATCACCCGCCATAGGCTCTGGTCGACCAGCCAGCCGCCCAGGATGGGGCCGACCGCGGGCGCGACCAGGGTGACGATGCCGAACACGCCCAGGGCCAAACCGTGCTCGCGCGGCGGGAAGGCCTGCAGCAGCAGGGCGGTGCCCAACGGCATGGCGAGCCCCCCGCCGATGCCCTGAATGGCGCGCGCGGCGATCAGGAGTCCGAGGCTGGGCGAGAGGCCGCACAGCGCCGAGCCGACGGCGAACAGTCCCAGCCCGCCCAGGTAGATCTTCTTCGAGCCGAACCGGTCGGCCAGAAACCCGGCCAGCGGCGTGCTGATGCCCAGGACCAGGACGTAGATGCTGATGATCCACTGCGTCTCGCCGAGGTTGCCGCCGAACTCCTGACGGACCGTCTGAAAAGCCACGTTGACCGCTGTCGTGTCCAGGATGATCATGAAGATGCCGAAGACGACGGTGGACAGCACCTTCCATTTGTAGTTGGACTCGTAGTCAGGCAGCGGCTGCGGTAATGCAGTCATGATTCGTATTCCCCCGTAAGACGAGGCCGTCCAGGTTGGCGGCCGGAGACGGCATTATAGCGACCACCCCCGCCGCTGTCAACAGGCCCGGCTCCTGGCTCCTACCCACTTTGCTCTCTCAGCCGCCGCAGACCTCTCTCCCGGCCTCTCCCCTGCAAAGGGAGAGGAGCAAATCGGTTGACGTTCTCCTCTCCCTTTGCAGGGGAGAGGCCGGGAGAGAGGTCTGCGGCGGCTGAGAGAGCAAAGTGGGTAGGAGCCAGGCCCGGCTCGTCCCGGCGATTTCAATCGCCGGGACGAGCGTCACAATTATGATGCAATTGCCCTGGGCCGGCACGGCAGGACGTCGACCCACTTCAGATCCATTTTGTTCGGCTCCGCCGCCCCGGCCGATTGACGCCGGCAGATTAATCGGTTGGCGGCCTGCCGACCTCAGACTTCCGAAGTTTTGGAAACTCCCAGCACACTGTCCGTGCGGCCAGCGCGGGCAGACCGCTGGGCTGTGTCGGAAGTCTCTTGCCTGCAACAAAAAGCCCACCTGTCGCGAAGGTGGGCTCGTGTGGAGCGATTGCAGCCGGCGCGCGTCAGGTGACGGGGCCGAGGTCGTTGAGCGGCCAGTACGAGAGCCAGGCACGGCCGACGACGTCCTCGAACGCGACCATGCCGAAGGAGCGCGAGTCGTTGCTGAAGCCGCGGTTGTCGCCCAAGCACGAAGACGTGCAACGGCGGAACCTGCAGCGGCGCCACCAGGCCACGGGTGAATTGATTCAGGTATGGCTCGTCGAGCGGCACGCCGTTGACGAAGACGCGCCCGTCCTTGATCTCGACGATCTCACCCGGCAGCCCAATGACCCGCTTGATCAGCAGCTCGGAGCGGTCGCTGGGCAGCTTCAGGACCACCACATCCCCCCGCCGTGGCGGGTGGATGTGGTAGGAAACCTTTTCGACGATCAGACGTTGGTCGGTGTGAAGGTTGGGCTCCATGCTTTGCCCATAGACCCGCGTGGCCTGCGCCATGAACAGGTTGATCAGCAGGGCGATGATGATCGCCGGCACGATAGTTTCGAGTATCTCTCTCACTGCACGTAACCCACGGAAGATCATGTCTTCTCTGCGACGTCGGAGGCTGCGGGCCGGGCTCCCGGCCCCATTCATCCCACGATCCTGGCATTTATGCTCGCCTTCCCTCAGAATAAGGCGAGGGCCGCGGACCGCGTCCACGGTCGCCACCACCACCGCGTCCGCCGCGATCTCCACCGCGGTCGCCGCCGTGACTGCGATCGCCGCTGCGACCCCACTTCGGCTCGGCACGCGGTCGTGCTCGCGCGCTTCTTCGGCCGTCCAGCCTTCCAGCACGGCCTGCCGCGAGAGCTTGATCTTGCCCTGAGTCGTCGATGCCGATGACCATGACCATGACCTCGTCACCCACGCGGACGACGTCCTCTACGCTGGGCACCCGGTAGTCGGCCAACTGCGAGATGTGCACCAGGCCGTCCTTGCCGGGCAGGATCTCCACGAAAGCACCGAAATCGGTGGTCCGCACGACCTTGCCAGTGTAGATCTTGCCCACCTCGGCGTCTTCCGTCAAGCCGCGGATGATCTCGACCGCCTTCTGGCTGCCGCACGCCGTCCGTGCCGGCGATGAAGACCGAGCCGTCGTCTTCCACGTCGATCTTGGTGCCGGTCTGCTCGATGATGCTGCGGATCATCTTGCCGCCGGGGCCGATGATCGCGCCGATCTTCTCCGGATCGATCTTGATCATGATGATGCGCGGCGCGTACGGAGCGACAGCTCCGGCCGCGGTTTGTCGATCACAGCCAGCATCTTGTTCAGGATGAACAGCCGGGCTTCACGCGCCTGCATCAGCGCATCGCGCAGGATCTCCTGCCGCACGCCCTTGATCTTGATGTCCATCTGCAGGGCGGTGATGCCCTCGGCCGTGCCGGCGACCTTGAAGTCCATGTCACCCAGGTGGTCTTCCATGCCCTGGATGTCGGTCAGGACCGCGTAGCGGTCGCCCTCCAGGACCAGGCCCATGGCGACGCCGGCCACCGGCGCGTTATGGGCACGCCGGCATCCATGAGCGCCAGGGTGCTGCCGCAGACGCTGGCCATGGAGGACGAGCCGTTGGACGACAGGATCTCCGACACCAGGCGAATGGTGTAGGGGAACTCTTCCTTCGGCGGGATCACCGGCACGAGCGCCCGCTCGGCCAGAGCGCCCGTGGCCGATCTCGCGCCGGCCGGGCCGCGCATGAACCCGGTCTCGCCCGTGGAGTAGGGCGGGAAGTTGTAGTGGTGCATGTAGCGCTTGTACCGTCTCGGCCCCCAGGTCGTCCAGCTTCTGCTCGTCGCCGGCGGTGCCCAGAGTAGTGATGGTCAGCGCCTGCGTTTCGCCGCGGGTGAACAGGCCGGAGCCGTGCGCCCGGGGCAGCGAGACCGACTTCCACCGAGATCGGCCGGATTTCCTTCAGGGTGCGCCCGTCAGGCCGGATGCCTGCGCCAGGATCTTCGCCCGAACCTGCTGGCGCACGAGTCGCATCGAACGCCTCGCGCACCTGGCCTGCCGGCAGTACTTCACCTTCATCCTCGTTCTCGGCAAGTCCAGAGACGACGGATTCTTCCAGCTCCGCCAATGGCAGAATAGCGCTCTTCTTTCGTGCTGCCGCCGCTCAATGGCCTCGACCACGCGGGTCCCGACCACGTTGACCACTTTCGCGCGCACGCCTTCCGACAGCGCGGCGGGCGATGAACTCGAACTTGGGTTTGCCCAGCTCCTTCTGCATCTGAAGCTGGACCTGGATGATGTCCTGCATGGCCTCATGGGCCCGCTTCAGACCTTCCTGCACCAGCTCTTCCGAAACCACACTGGCGCCCGGCTTCCACCATCAGGATCGCTTCGGCCGTGCCGGCCACTCGCAGGTCCAGCTGGCTGTTCTCCATCTGGCTGACAGTTGGATTGAAAACAAACTCGCCATCGATGTAGCCGACACGGACCGCGCCGATCGGGCCGCCCCAGGGAATGTCCGAGAGCATCAGAGCCGCCGAAGCGCCCACGATGGCCAGGACGTCGAGATAATTGTTCCTGGTCGGCCGACAGGGCCGTGATGGCGATCTGAACGTCGTTGCGCATTCCTTTAGGGAAGAGCGGACGAAGAGGTCGATCGGTGAGGCGGCACAGCAAGATACCGGACTCGGTAGGGGCGGCCTTCTCGCTTCGAGGAAGCCACCGGGGATTTTTCCGGCGGCGTAGAGCCTCTCTTCGTAAGTCCACGCTGAGCGGGAAGAAGTCGATACCCGCGCGGGGTTTCTTGCTGGCGGTTGCCGTCGCAAGAAGCACACGTCGTCCGAGCGAACGACGACGGCTCCGCCGGCCTGGCCGGCCAACTTGCCAGTTTCCAATTGGATCGTGTGCGGTCCAATGTGCGCTGTAAAATACCCGTTCCTTATTCATTTGTACCTCCATAGTTGGAGCACCGGAGGCCAGGGACTGGGGAGTGAATCTCCAACTGGGCTGCGGATACAATCCCCAATTCCTGACCTACTCCAGGCTCTGGCCACTAACTACTACTGATGACTGACGACACAGTCCCGCCGGTCGTCCGGTCACAACCGCGCTGGTTGTGCCGCGTCGCAGCCTCAACGGCTGCACTCTGAGTGGGTGACTGCTCCTGACAAACTAAACGAGCAGAGGAGGTCGGCGTGACTGCCGCCCTGCCGTCTACTCGTTCGTAACACAGCTTCCGCCGTGTATCACAAAACTACTTGCGAAGACCCAGTCTTTCAACAACGTTACGATAACGCTCCACATTGGTACGGCTCAAGTAGGCCAAATGGCGCCGCCGCTGCCCAACCATCTTCAGTAGCCCGCGACGTGAGTGCTCATCGTGCTTATGGCCTTTCAAGTGCTCGATCAGTTGATTGATACGATTGGTCAGCAAGCGATCTGCACTTCCGGCGAGCCAGTGTCCGCCGTGTGGACGCCATATTGTTCCATGATCGCGCTTTTTTCAGCCTTTGACAACGGCACGCTGCCTTCCCTCCTGTTCATTTTATTATTGCTCTTCAACTACGTCTTGGATTATACCATAAACGATCTCAATTGCCTATCGCCAGCGTCCCGACTTCAAAAGCGCCCCCTCGCACGTGCGGGATTCGGACACCACATTCATTCAGTAAATGACCGCAATTGCCAAATCGATTCGCGGAGACCAGGAGTCACGCAGCGATGGGTCCAGAGCTCCGCAGGCCGTTGGCGAACAGGAAGATGGACAGGATCGTGATGAAAATCATGATTCCGGGCGCGGCAACGAGCCACGGCCCGCTTTGAATGTATTGCCGCGAGTTGATGAGCATGTTGCCCCAGGTAGCCGTGGGCGGCTGCACGCCGACGCCCAGGAAGCTCAGTCCGGACTCGACCAGGATCGCGCCGGCCACGTCGAACGCCGCGACCACGATGATCAGCGCGCTCACGTTGGGCAGGATGTGCCGAAACATCAGCCGGGCGCTCCGCGCGCCCACCGCGCGGGCGGCCAGGATGTAGTCCCGTTCTCGAATGGAGAAGACCTCGCCGCGCACCAGGCGCGCCGTGCCCATCCACCCTGTGATGCCGATGATCACCGCCAGCATGGCCGGACTTGGCCGGAACAGCAGGGACAGCAGGATCAGCAGGAAGATGAGCGGGATATTCATCAACGTCTGGATGAGGCCATTCGCTGATGTCATCCACCAGGCCGCCAAAGTAACCACTGATCAGTCCGACCGTCACGCCCAGCGTCATGGAAATCAGCGAGACGGCCAGGCCGATGGACAGTGACACGCGGCCGGCGCTCAGCACGCGAGACAGCGTATCGCGCCCGTATTCATCCGTGCCCCAACCAGTGCGCGGCACTGGGCGGCGCGAAAGTCTGCTCCAGGTCGATCGCATTGGGGTCCTGGTGAAGGAGTCTGGCTGTCGATGATGGGCGAGCCATAGGCGAGGAAGCCGATGACCACCAGCATGATCGCGCGCGACCACGGCGATGCGATCGCGTTTGAACTTCGCCCACGAGGCGCTGAGGTACGTTTGCACGGGCTGAGTCGCGTCGACTCGAGCACGATTCAGCCCGTTAGTCGAAGATGGAACGCACTTCTTGCTGCATCGTACTACTCCAATTTGACCCGCGGGTCAACGAAACTGTAGGCGATGTCGGCCATCAAATTGCCGAAAATCACCAGAAAAGATGAAATCATGAACAACGCCATAAGCAGGGGATAATCCCGCTGGTAGAACGCCTCGTAAGTGAGGCGGCCCATGCCGGGCCAGGAAAACACCGTCTCGAACAGCACGGCGCCGGACACCAGGCCGGCCAGCGCGCCGCCCATCATCGTGACGACCGGCAGCAGCGCATTGCGCAGGACGTGCCGGTTGAGCACGACGGCGTTCGGCAACCCCTTGGAACGCGCGGTGGTCACGTAATCGGCGCGCAGGACTTCCAGCACCTCGGTGCGCAGAAATTGGGACAGCGTGAGCCACAGGCCCATTGCTTCCATACTGGCGGGTAAGATCAGGTGCCACAGCCGGTCCGGAAGCGTGTCGTGGCCCAGCGTATACTGCCCGCCCGAGGGTAAGATGGGCAGGTAGATGGCGAAGAGGATGATCAAAATCAAGGCCAGCCACCACGTCGGGATGGCATTCCCGGCCACGGTCAGCACGCGCACCACGTTGTCGAACCAGGAGCCCCGCTTCAGCGCCGCGTAGACGCCCAGCGGGATGCCGCCCAGGAAGCCGAGAATCAAGCCCGCGCCGGACAGCTCCACCGTCGCCGGCAGGCGGCTCAGAATGATATTCAGGACGGGCTGCCGCGAAACGTAAGAGTGCCCGAAGTCGAGGTGCAGCATGCCCCACACCCACCGTCCGTATTGCACGGGCAGCGGCGCATCGAGGCCGAGCGAATGCTGTATCGCCTTGATCTGATCCGGCGACACCCGCGGGTTTTCGAAGAACTGCACCGGCCCGCCGGGAGCGACGTGCATCAGCGTGAAGCTGATGATGCTGATGCCGATCAGCAGAAAGATCGACTGAATCACACGACGAACGAAATATCGTCTCATGTTAACATACTCTCATCAAAAGGCGACCACGAAGGGTCGCGGAGGCCGTCGAAGTCGGCCTCTCCGGTCTCAGACTTCCGACACAGCCCGCTGGGCTGTGTCGGAAGTCTGTAAGAGAGGTCCCACTACTCGACCACGTACCATTGTTCGATATTATAGCCAATGCCCAGCGGCGTTGGGCGGATGCCGCCGATGCGCTTGTTGATCGCCACGTACGACAGGTCCTGCGAGATGAAGATGTAGGGCGAGTCTTCGGCTATGATCCTCTGGATCTCGTCGAAGATCGGCTTGCGGTTGTCGCACTGCGTTGCGCTTTGGGCAAACAGGTCTTCGACCTTTTTGTTGACGTAGGCCGGATAATTCAAGTCCGGGATGAACTTCTCCGACCAGATCTGGTTCATCCAATACGGTTCCAGCGTTGCGGCCCAGCCGTTGACCGTCAGGTCCCAATCGAAGGGCTCGCTGGACTGCGCCTTGATGAACGCGCCCCACTCCAGGCCCTGAATGTCGACGTCGATGCCCAGCTTCTTGTACTCGGCCTGCGTGACCACGGCGATCTTCTCACGCGTCTTGCTGGTGTTCGGGCCGTAGATCAGCTTGAGCTTCAACTGCTGGCCGTCCTTCGTCCACCTTCCGTCCGACCCTTGCGTGTAGCCGGCTTCCTGCAGCAGCGACTTGGCTTTCGCCGGATCGTAGTCGTAGTGCGGCACGTCGGGATTGTAGTACTCGCTACTCGGGATGATCGTCGAGTACATCGGCCGGGCCAGGCCGTACAGCACTTTGTCGATGATGGCCTGCCGCGGGAAGGCGTAGCTGAGCGCGTGGCGGACGCGCACGTCCTTGAGGACGTCGTGCCGCAGGTTGAACGCGATGTAGCTCCAGCTGCCGGCAGCCCGCCACCACTCGTACATCTTCAGGTTCGGGTTGGCCTTCGCCTCCGCGTACTGCTCGGGCAAGACCCCCGCCTCGTCGACCTCTCCGCTCTTCAGCATCGTGTACGCAATGCTCTGCTCGGGCACGATACGAACGATGTAGCTGTCCAGCTTGGGCCGCCCGAGGAAGTAGGAATCGTTCGCCTCAAAAATGGCATGATCGTCCCTCACCCACTCTTTGAGCTTGAAGGGCCCTGAGACAACCGTGGGGTGCATGATCTCCGGGTTCTTCTCCGGATCTTTCCAGTCCAGTTTCTCCCAGACGTGCTTGGGCAGCGGCGTCACGGCGTCGACTCCTTCGAGTGCGGGACAAAACTTTTCCTTCACCGCAATCACCAGAGTGTACGGGTCGGGCGCCTCGTAGGATTTAATGAAATCGAAATTTTCGCGGTAGGGGTATTCGTTTTCAGGGTTGTTGGATTGATCGAAGGTGAATTTGAAGTCCGCGGAAGTGATCGGCTCGCCGTCGCTCCACTTCATGTCTTTTCGCAGGTGAAAGGTGTAGGTCAGGAAGTCGGGCGAGATATCCCACGATTCGGCCATCAGCGGCTTTGGCTCGAGCGTGTCCGGGTCGCGCCGCATCAGGCCCCCGGCGTAGACCAGACCCTGGTAAGAGCTGGAAGCCGTGTCGGTGGTCTGGTACGGATGGAAGCTGACCGCGTCCGACGTTGCGGCTTCCGTATAACCTTTGTTCTGCGCCGCCGCCGGCAGCAGCATGACGGGACCCTGCACGAGAAACGCCAGAGCCAACAGGAGCGTTGCGGCGATGGTGAGGGTGCGTCTGAACATGAGTTCCTTCCTCCTTCATTTGGACCCAACGAGCGATACGATTTAAGTTGCGACCGACCAGTGCCATTCGGCTTCGCCTGGCACGAACGACGTACGAATTAACATATTGTACCACGGCGGCGCAAATTCAGGACAACAGGCCGATGCACAGACTTCCGAAGTTTTGAAAACTTCGGAAGTCTCAGAAGTTCGGGCTCAATCGAATGCTTGTGATGCCTCGACCGTCAATCCGTCAACCCGGGCGGCAGGTGGACGATCATGGTGCGGGCCGGCAGGTCCACGTTGAGGATCACGTCTTCGAGAACCGGGATGAGGACTTCGCGGCCGTCCCTCTTCACCACGTAGACGTCGTTGCCGCCGGTGAACAGCACGTCGGCGACCACCCCCAACGTCTCACCGGCGTCAGTCTGCACGGTGAGGCCCATGATCTGGTACACGTAGTACTGGCCGTCCTCCAGGGGCACCGCGTCCTCGGCCGGGACGGACACCAGCTGCTTGCGCAACCGCGCGGCGTCTTCCGGCGTGTCGCAACCCTCGAACTGCAGGATCGCGTGGCGACCGTCGGTCCGTACCTCGGCGCGGCGCACGGCGTGGGGCTGATGGCCGTCGCCCAGGTACACCGTCTCCAAATCGCTGAAGCGGTCCGGGAAGTCGGTCATCACTTCGACTTTCACAGCCCCCCGAACGCCGAAAGGCGCCAGTATCTGTCCGATGACTATAAAACGAGGCTCAGAACCAGAGACCGGTCCTGAGCCTGCGGTGGTCGATAATTCGTCCCGGTGTGACATTGTGATTTCTCCTGGCGCGACCGGAGAGGGGCTAGGCAATCTCCAGCGTGATCCGTTTCCCGTCCCGCAGTCCCGCTACCCGCAGCAGGTTACGCATGGCGTTGGCCACACGCCCGCCCTTGCCGATCACGCGGCCGACGTCGTTCGACGCCACGTGCAGCTCCAGGACGATCGAATGCGAGCCGACAACCTCGTTCACGCGAACGCTGTCCGGATTGTCGACCAGGGCCCGAGCCATGTATTCAACCAATTCTTTCATGGCCATACTGGATTCTCCTCAACGCCCGAGTCCGAGGACCCGGCCGCGTATAAACTGGGCTGGGTTTCATCCGCCCTGCCGCTGCAAACGTGACGCTATGGTTCCGCGCCCGTTTCGGCTGGAGCGGCTGTCAGCCCGTCGAAGGCTGAAATCGTGTCCGCGAATCAGAGCTACGCCTGAGGAGCAGAAGCCTTCCGCAATTCCACGGCCCGCTCGCGGAGGCCCGCCTTCTTGATGAAGCGCTCCACGGCGTCGCTGGGCTGCGCACCCTGGCTGAGCCAATAGACGATGCGGTCCTCGACCAACTCGACTGTGGGCGGATCGGTCCGGGGATTGTACAGGCCGACGTTCTCGATGATCCGCCCGTCACGCGGAGATTCGCGATCGGCTACGACGACCCGGTAGGTAGGCTGCTTCTTGGCGCCAACTCTCGACAATCTGATTCTGACCATACTGGCTGTTTTTCCTCCTGAATTTGGGAACTACTCTCGATACTGCCGCTCCGAACGCAGTGAAGCGTCTCGCCCGCGTCCGTATGACAAGGTTACTTAAACATGTTCATCAAGCCGCCCAGACCACGCCCGCTGGACAGCTGCTTCATCATGCGCTGCGTCTGGCGGAACTGGATCAGCAACGAGTTGACGTCCTGCACGGTGGTGCCGCTGCCAGCGGCGATCCGCCGTTTGCGACTGCCGTTGATGATCGACGGATCGCTCCGTTCCTGCATCGTCATCGAGCTGATGACCGCCTCGACCAGCTTCAACTGCGAGTCGGTCGTCTCCTGCGGAATCTGCTGGCTGAGCTTCGACAGACCCGGGATCATGTCCATGATCTGGCTGATGGGTCCCATCTTCTTGACTTCCTGCAGCTGAGACAGGAAATCGTTCAGATCGAAGGTCGCCGTGACCATCTTCTTCTGCATGGCCAGGGCTTTTTCCTGATCGAAGTTCTGCTGGGCCTTCTCGATCAGGGTCAGCACGTCGCCCATGCCCAGGATGCGCGACGCCAGACGGTCGGGATGGAACACTTCCAGCGCGTCCGTCTTTTCGCCGACGCCCAGGTACTTGATCGGCACGCCGGTGACTTCGCGGATGGAAATTGCCGCACCGCCGCGGGCATCGCCGTCGACCTTGGTGAGAATCAGGCCGGTCAGGCCCACGCGCTGGTTGAACTCACCCGCGGCCTTGACGGCGTCCTGGCCGGTCATGGCGTCCGCCACCAGCAGCACTTCCTGGGGACGGGTGCGTTTCTTGATGTCCTCGAGCTCGCGCATCATCGTATCGTCGATGTGCAGGCGACCGGCCGTGTCCAGGATGACCACGGTATAGGCCGAGGTCTCCGCCCGTTTCAGCGCGTTGGAGCAGATCACCGGCGGGGCCACCTTGACGCCCTCGCTGTGGACCGGGATGTCGAGCTGCTTGCCGAGCACCTCGAGCTGGGTCACCGCGGCCGGACGGTACGTGTCCGCCGCGACCAGCAGCGGCCGCTGACCGGAGCGCCGCAGCGTCAGGGCCAACTTGGCGGCCGTCGTCGTCTTGCCGGAGCCCTGCAGGCCGACGAGCATGACCACGTGCGGCGTCGGGCCGGAGAGATCGATCTTGCTGGGCTCGCCCAGGGTGGCGATCAGCTCGTCGTGGACGATCTTGACTACCTGCTGGGCGGGAGTCAGGCTGCGCATGACCTCGGCGCCGATGGACCGCTCTCGCACGCGGGCGACGAAGTTTTTGACGACCTTGAAGTTGACGTCGGCTTCGAGCAGGGCCAGGCGAACCTCGCGCAGCGCGACGTCGATGTCCGCTTCGGAGAGCTTGCCCCGATTGGACAGCTTGTCGAACACCGCTTGCAGTTTGTCCGTCAGACCTTCAAACACGACCTGATGTCCTTTCGGGGACGCGCAAACGCGCCCGCGAATAATCAAGAACGAGGGTGCGCATACGTCAGCGCGCCCTTCAAGGCAATATATTGTAACGTACATTGAGCGTTTCGTCAAATGAAAAATCACCGGGGCGGCAGACCTCTCTCCCGGCCTCTCCCCTGACAAGGGAGAGGAGGAAGTCGTTGCCGTGCTCCTCTCCCTTGTCAGGGGAGAGGCCGGGAGAGAGGTCTGCCGCCCACCGGGACCGCTCAGGAATCTGAGACTTCCGAGTTTTGAAAACTTCGGAAGTCTCGCGAAATGCTACACCCGGCGGAGCAGGCGCATCAGCGACGCGTCGCCGAAGGTCTCCCAATGCGATCGTTTGCCATCGACTTGAGTTCCAGCGGCCCGCGCGGACCTAGCCCTTGTTCGGAACGACGCGCCGCGACACCGGCAAGACGTCGCCAGCCCGCACCGGCTCTTCCAGGCCCACGGGCGTCGCGTCCACGACCTTCTTCAGCGGGGCGATCATCTCGGTCTTCATCCGCTTCTGAAACTCGCGGCGCACGCGCGGGATGCGCAACAACGTGCCGAAGACGACGTTCTGCAGTCGAGTGCGGTAATCGTACTGCGGGAAGTCGTATATGCCGTTCCGCTGGTAGTAGAGGTGATCGCCCCGGAAGACGACCCGCATGTGGCCCCACATCTCGTCCCGGAAGATCTTCGTCCCGCCGACCTGCAGGAAGGTGGGCGGCGCGACGTAGTGCTGCTCCGCGCTGCGGACCAACGCGCCCGCCAACGTCTGCAGCTGGGCGTCGATCTCGGCGGAGTCGCGCGCCTCGTCGGTGACGATGCCGGCCAGGTTCGCGCGCTCCAGCTGGGCCAGGGCCATCAGCATCTGGCGCAGGTTCGCGTTCTGCGCCAGCGGACCGGAGATAATGAAGGCGAGCTGCTTGCCGGGCAGGGTGAACTGGTGCGTGTTGAAGAAGCGCCGGTCGAAGACCGTCTTCCATTTCGCGGACAGGTACCGGTCGACGATTGCCCCGGCGAAAACCACGATGTCGGCAGCCATGACCTTCGACCGGTAGAATTCGACGAAGCCATCCTTACCCTCGTATGCGCAATGGTTGTCGAAGCCGCACTGGATGCAGCCCAGGCAGCCGCCCTTGATGTCGACGTCGTTCAGGTCGACGACCTCGATGGGGTCGGCGAAGGCGGCACGAAAGCGCTCGATCATGGCGGACAGATTGGCCTGCGCCTGCGAGTCGGCCGCCGCCGCGCCATCGGTGACGACGAGCACCTTGCGGCCCCCGGCCGAGATTCGCTCCGGGGCCGGAGCCGGCGTGTAGCTCGGCGCGGTCCACTCGACCGGAAGATTCGCCCTGGTCGTGGCGCGCCGGTGCTCGATCGCGTCGAAGAACAGCGCCGCGAATCCTTCCAGGCGCTCGCGCTCCGCCGGCTGGTTCAGGTCGTGCATGGCGGCCGAGTAGCCGCCCACGTACTTCATGTCCAGGTCGTCGCAGATGCTCTGAACGTAGTTGTGCGCCGTATGGTCGTAGAACCGGATCGACGTGCTCAGGGCGGCGGTGTACTTGCCTCGAAACGCCTCCTGGCCGTTTCGCTCGAAGACCAGCTCGATGAAGCGCTTGTAGCTGCCGTGGACGAGCATCACGTACAGCGGGAAGGCCCACAGCACCGCATCAGCGGCGCGGACCTCGTCCAGGACCGCCTGGAAACTGGACTCGTCGTTCTCGAATTTCTTGATCTGAGGCACGACGTTAACGACCTTCAGCTCGTGCTGCGGGAATCTTTTCTGGACGAAATGGACGTACTGCATGGTAACGCTGTCGTCGCCCTTAGGGCTGCCATTGAGCACTGCGATCTTCACGAGACATCACTCCTTTTCTGCTTCTGCTTCAGAATTGCGATTCATTGGTCGCCTGAATAGCGCCTGGGTTCGATAAGCCCGCCAGGCGCGCTCGCGGTCGAAGACCGGCACGCTGACCGCGAGGGCCACGACGCCGTGAACCTCCGCCCACAGCGCGTCGCCGTAGGCTTCCGCGTCTCCGGGCGGGAGCTTCCCCGCATCGATGGCCTCCTGCACGGCCTGCTCCAGCACTCCGAAACCCGTTGATGCGCGGCTCGCACTCGCCTTTCCGGTGGCCCAACAGGAAGTCCGGGCGCTGCATGAACATGAGCTGGTAGTGAGCCGGGTGGCTCAGGCCGAATTCCACGTACGCGCGCCCGAGGGCCTCCAATTTGGCCAGCGGGTCCGATACGGACTCCACGGCCGCCGTCAGCGCCGCGGTGAAGGCCTGGAAGCCTTCGTCCACCACAGCGAACAGCAGCTCATCCTTGTCCGCGAAGTACAGGTAGATCGTCGTGGCGGAATAGCCGATACGTTCGGCGACGCCACGGAGCGAGAAGCCGTCGTTGCCTCGCTCCAGGAACAGCTCGCTGGCGGCCGCGAGGATAGCCTCGCGCAGCTCCTGCTTCTGGGCGGCGCGTCGCTCGCGGCTGGCGGCGCGCACGCGCCCTTCGCGCGTATTCGATTGTCGGGTTCCGTTCGAGTCAGTCATGGTAATCCTCGTTAGATTGATTAACGCTGTTAAGTCAATTATATACGACAACCAAATATCTGTCAAGTGGGAGTTTCGGGCGAAAACGCCGGAGGAATGCCTGGGAGTCAACTCCCAGGCTAGCAGGCTCAAGCCAGCTAAAGCAGGCTAACGACTACGATAAGAATGGTCGGCATGGTCATTTCGTTACCACGGATCGCCTTTCAAGTCGTTTGCCCGTCGTTTTTAGCCTGCCCGGCCAGGCTTTGCCGCCCTCAGCCGCAAACCGATAGTGCTGCGCACGATTTTCAATCGCCAGGACGAGCGCAACAGCTTTAATGCAGTTGCCCTGTGGCATCTCTTTGCGCAGACTCCGATTCGGGCGTACACTGGGAGGATCGATAGGGTCGCTTTCGTCGAAGGAGGACAACGCGATGGCTGAAGAACGTACGTGGACGGAGAAGATCGAGATCGCCGGCAACGAGCTGGTGGGCCGGGTGAAGGAATTGATTCAGGAGGGGAACGTCACTCGCCTGATCATCCGCGGACCGAACGACACCCTGCACATCGAGATCCCCCTCACCACCGGAGTGGCGGTCGGCGGAGTGCTGACCGTGTTCGCGCCGTTGCTGGCGGCGCTCGGGGCGATGGCGGCCCTGCTCACGAAGGTCACGGTCGAAATCGAGCGGACCGAGAAGAAGTAAGGCGCCGCTTCATCCAAAGCAGAAGACCCCGGGTTCGCGCACACGAACCCGGGGTCTTCTGCTGACCACGCCCCCTCACCTCGCCCTCAGGCACAGTACACGTCGAGGGACGCCGTCGTCGCGTCCGGCGCGACGAGCCGCACGTTGGCTTCGATGTCCTGCAGATGCGCGCGGACGGCCTCCGCCCCGATGCCGGCGGGCGCGTAGACGGCGAACAGCGCCCGCCGCGTCGTGGGAGTGATGGCGGTGCGGCGATCCGGCCCCTGGATGACAGCCGAGATCACGCCCTCCGCGTCGGCCATGAACATGTCGCCGGCCTTCAGCGTCTGCTCCTGCCCGCCGAGGCCGACGTAACGCTCGCTGCCGTCCGCCACGGTCAGGGTCACGGGCACGCGCAGGGCGTCCAGGTCGTGCCCCGCCGTGAGGAGCTGGTTCTTCAGCTCGGCCATGAACATCGCCTCGACCAGCGCGGCCACCCGCGGAATGGGCTTGCCCTTGAGCGCGACCGACTCGAGCTGAAGCTGGACGTGATACGTCTTCTTGAAACGCTCGAAATAGGCGTTGTAAGCCCGAATCGTCGGCAGCGCCTTGATGGCCGCGCGGTCGGCGCCGGCCAACCGGGCGCGCAGAGCGTTCTCCACCGCGGCCTTGCGCTCGTCGAGGGCCGGGTGCCCCGTTGGATTGAGGACGCCGTGCATCTCCAATACGCCCGCGCACGCGCCGGGATATGCGGCTTTCCACGCATCGGTTGCCGTGAACATGAAGAGGAACGCTCCTTTCTGGGAGTCCCCACAAAGGCATCGTCGTTTTGCGCCTTCAGGACGAACGATCGAGCAGCAAAGTCACCACACTGCAACGGCTACTGCACAATTACGCTAACCAACTCGCCAATCGTTTCGTGGTCGTCACCGAGAAGCAAGTCCGGTTTGCACGCAATTAAGTGTGCCCCCTCAAGCCAGAGGGAAGGTAATCAGCACAACGATGAATTGATGTCGACGGCTGGCCTATCGGGATGGAACAGAGCAGCAACCGGCGCATTATACACCCAGTTCACAACAAACCGAATGTCCGCGGACAGCAATGTGGGCCTCGCACGAAGAGTGCGAGGCCCAGTTAGACTGCATTCGATTGGTAGACGACGGTCGACGTTCGAAGCGGCTACTTGAGGGCCAGGGGCACGTGCACGACCTCGCCCTCGACAATTTCCACGTCCATGGTCAGGTTTTCGCTGCCGGCGGGCAGCTTGGCGATCGCCTGGTACTGGCCTGGATCGCCTTCCAGGCAGGCGCAGCCGGCCACGTCGCTCTGCTTGGCCGGGACTTTGACCTGCGTATCGAGCACGTCGATGATGACTTCCTGTCCGATGTGGTTCTCGAACCAGATCAGGCCTTTCCCAGCCGCCGGCGCCTGGCAGCAGCCCGGCAGTTCGCCGGACGGCGCGGCGGCCGGTTCCTCGCCCGCCGGAGATTCAGCGCCCTCGGTGGGCGCGGCGAGGACGACCGATAGCAGGCTGGCCACACCGGAGGGACCGTCGGCGGGCAGGTAGAAGACGACGCACATCTGCATGCCCTTCGAGAACGCCACCGCATTGATTCCTGTGGGGCATTCCGGGGCAGATTTTTCAGCCGCCCACCCGCCATTCGTCATCTCGTCGGTCAACTGAGCGGTCAGATCCTTCCAAGACACGCCGGCCGGAAGCGTGTACATCTGGGTCGAGGTCGTCAGGTTGACGGGCTCGGCCTTCACGGCCATCAGCGCTTGCGGAACCGGCACATCCGCCGGCGCCTGGGCCAGGCAAACGGCAGCCAACGAGAACGACAGCACGACGATTGCGGCGACGACGACCAAAGCTTTACGCATAGGCCCTCCTTGTGCTCGATCCCCTGGACATCTTGTCTCGAAGACTACATTTACTATTATACTCGATATTATGCAGTCTGTCAAGATATATCACGATAATATGGCGATAATAACAGTAATCACATGGGGTATCGTGAGGGAGGCTTACAGATCGACGTCCCGGACGTGATGCTCGTGCTCGGCGCTCCACGCCGGTGCGGTGACGCAGACCTGCTTCAAGGCGCCTCGATAGTAGAATCTCTTGCCCGGCGGGACGATCACGACGTCCGTGGCCTCGACGGGGAACTCCTCATCCTCGATCACCCAGGTACCATGGCCCTCGATGACGTAGAAGACGAAGGCGCTGGTGTCGTGGTAGAACTCCTCCGCGTGGCCGGTCTGCGTCTCCTGGTAGGCCACATCCGCCTGTGGACAGCCGTCCGCGCCGCCATAGATCCACATGTCCACGCCGTGCTTGGTGACGGTGAACGCGTCGCGCCGGTGGAGGATCATGACTGATGCGCCCCCTTCCCGGCGAGATGCAGGACCACATCGCCCAGGCGGAGCGACAGCCACGCCATCGCGGTCATGACGAACGGCGCCACCACGAGCAGTGCTACCAGGCCCTCAGCTGATATGTACCCCTCGGCCAGCGCACGATAGAACAGGTAGAATGAGAAGGGAATGTTGACGCAGACGGCAGTGACCAGGCCGGGGCTGTAGAGGCGGTGGCGAATCGTGGCGACGACGTGGGGCACGAAGGCGTTGACCCATTGGATGGCCTGGATGAGCAGGATGACGTAGACACCCCAGCTTTGGCGGGGGCCATGAGCGCCGGCCAGTGCGGCCAGCAGCGCCACCCCGGTCAGGAAGGTGACCGCGATGACGAATTGCGGCGTCGAGACGGCAGGCTGCAGCCGGGCGTCGGTCTTGCGTGACCACGCCGCCATCCCGGGCACCTCCTCCAGGTTGTGCAGGGCGAACAACGCCGGAACGAGCCACAGAAGCTGAGCGAAAGTCAGACCATCGAGGCCAGGCATGGAATACCCCCTGAGTTAGACATTAGCGATACTTCAATTATAACACAAGACAGATAAGATTCATAATGGCGTGTTGTGTGCTATAACGTGCCGTTCGCAATCTTCAGGGTACAGCGTCACGCGCTGCGCGCCTTGATGATCTCCGCGTAAACGTGGGCGGAGAGGGTGGGTCGGCGCTGAAGGGTGGGGTCGCCGTCCAGGTCGATGTGGTACAGGCCGAAGTCGTTGCCGGGACCGAAGCTCAGGCCCCACTCGCGGTTGGAGGTCAGGCTCCAGCACAGGTAGCCGATGACGTTGACGCCGTCCTGCACCGCCCGCTGCACTTCCCGGAGGTGCCGGCGGAGGTAGGTCGAGCGGTCGACTCCGTCGGCTTCGTCCACGCAGCCGTTCTCGACCACCAGGACCGGCAGGTTGGGGAACAAGGCCGCGCAATCGCGCAGGAAGCCGTAGAGCGCGCCGGGCCAGACCGGCGCCTTGTCGAAGCGGCCCGCCGCGGAGTCGAGCAGGCGCGAGACGTGGTCCAGACTGAAGGTCGGGATGCCCCAGTAATAGTCCAGGCCGACGAAGTCCTGCTGCCCGACGCACTCCGGCGGGCACAGGAAGGGCGCCATCCTGCCCGCCATGCCGAGGTGCCACCAGTGCCCGGCGATGATGGTCGACAGCGTGCTGTATTGCTTGAGCAGCGGATCCAGGAAGCTCCAAAAGGACCGCACCAGACCCAGCCGTTCGCCGGCATTCGCGGTCCGGAACCGGACCCGATTATCCGCTGCGCCGTCCCCACCTGCGGCGGGACCGGCCCCAAAGATGCGGCGGGCCAGCGCGCGCGCCAGGTCGATCTCCAACCCGCTCAGCTCGCCGGTGTGG
This sequence comes from uncultured Chloroflexia bacterium, assembly GCA_963843645.1. GTDB lineage: Bacteria > Chloroflexota > Anaerolineae > DAOTYC01 > DAOTYC01 > CAWJLE01. The sequence goes on from CAWJLE010000001.1 coordinate 293,182, forward strand.
GGGTCGCGATAGCCGAAGCCCGGCGCGTCGTCGCGGACGCCCGCCACGAGGTAGCCACGATCCTGAATGCGCCGCAGGGTGCTGCCACGGCGGGCGAGAGGGAGCGGCTCCGCCTGGAGGCCGAGGACCGCGGGCCGGTGGGCGGCGCGGACCCGATCCGCGCTGCGCGCGGCGACCAGCGCGCGGCCCTCGTCCGCCGGAGGCCGCGGAATGGCCCGGCCGATGTTTCGAGCGTAGCTGGCGGCCCACTCGCCCTGGTCCTTGAAGCGGCGGATCACGTCGTCGACGACGTCGAGCCAGTCGCCCGCGCCGGGCGCCACGGCCGCCGCGTAGGGCTCGCGGGTCACCGCCGCGCCGACGATGCGATAGCGGTCGGGGTGCGGCTTCATCAATCCGCGCAGCACCGGATCGTCCGCCAGCAGCGCATCCGCCCGGCCCTGATCCAGGGCAGACAGGGCGGCGGCGTAGTCGCGGACGACCAGCGGGCGCGCGGCGGGGATCGCGGTCCGCACGCCCGGCTCCGCGGACGTGCCACCGACGACGGCGACGACGCGCCCCGCCAGGTCCTGGGCGCCGCGGACGTCACCCGCGGCCGCGACCAGCAGCCGGGCGCCGCCCACGAAGTAGCTCTGGGAGAAGAGGACGCGCTCCGCACGGTCGGGGGTGTGCGTCAGCGTGGCGATGACGACGTCCACCTCGCCGTGCTCCTCGCGCGCCGGGCGGAGCGCCAGCCGGCGGGTGGCGCGGGCCAGGTCCTCGGGCCCGCGCATGCGGGTCGCGCCCCAGTTGATCCAGCGCTGCAGCCAGCGGGGCAGCCCCAGGACGTTGGGGTTGGCCCCGACCAGCGCGGATGGATTCCGCGCGCGGATGGCCTGGCGCGCGGCAGTATGGGCTCGGAACAGGTTCGGAATCAGCTTGCCGACGGCCTCGGTCTGCTCCGCCATCGACGCACTCTCTGGCAGGCCCGGCGGACCGTAGTAGTTGCGCTCCCACCAGGGCTTGATGTAGCCGACGACCAGCTGCCCCGGCTCGTTGAAGGTCAGCCAGTAGCGCACGTCGTCGCCCATGCGCGCGGCGACGGCATCGGCGTACTCAGCGAACCAGTCGGGAAAGGCGGGGGCCAGCATGCCGCCCCGCTGCTCCACGTGCAGGGGCCAGGTGAAATGGTGCAGCGTGAGGATGGGCTCCATGCCGGCGGCGCGGACCGCAGTCACGAGGCGATGGTAGTGGTCGAGCGCGGACACGTCGAACTCGCCCGGCGCCGGCTCGATGCGCGCCCAGGACACGGAGAAGCGAAACGCGGTGCAGCCCATGCGCTGCGCCAATTCGACGTCCTCCGGATAGCGGTGCTCGAACTCAGTCGCGCGGCCGCGGGGCGTGAGCCCGCGCATCCGCTCCCAGACGTCGCGGATGTCCTCGCACTCGGGATCGTACGCCTCGCATTGATGATCGGAATTGGCCACGCCGAAATAGGAATGAGGGCGGGAAGGGCGGGAGGGGACGCTCGCCGAAGAGGTTGGTCAGGAGATTGCCCATGGTATCGCCTCCTGGCAGGAATGATTTGGAGAGAACGCGGTGTAACACGATTATTATAATTCAATTACGAAAAAGTTACAATGCGAGAAGGCAGAGACTTCCGAAGTTTTGAAAACTTCGGAAGTCTGGCCTCACGCGACTGCCGAATAGAAAGACTCTCAAGTCCGAGAGACCTGAGAGTCCAGCACGACAGAGTTCGCCCGCTCACGCGGCACGTTCGACGACGATATCAGTATTCGAGGGTTTTGGGCAGTTTCTTGGCCTGTTCCACCCAATCCTTGACCTGAGCCTCGGTGGGCAGGCGACCGCTGAGTTTCTTCTGGTCGTTGACTTCGACGATCTTCGCCAGCAAATTCGCCGGAACGCGCTTGGCCAGCTCTTTCACGGTGTCCACGCCGGCCTCCTCCAGCAAGTCCGAGAAGACGTGACCAATGCCCTGGATGCGCGCCAGGTCGGCCCGGTTGGCCAGCTCCAGAATCACTTTGGGGTCCACGCCCGCCTTGGCCGCCAGCTCTTTTCGTCCCGCCGCGGTCTTCGCTGCCTCGAGCAATTTGTCGCTGTCCGTGAGTCCGTGTTGCTTCAGCTTTCCCGCAAGGTCCTTGGTAATGCCTTTGAGGTCGCCCAATGAGAGTGCCATGTTTTTCCTCCTTGTTCGCAGGTCATGTCGGCGGCGATGGTTTGAAGTTACCCGCCAGCTCTTAACAACATGATTATAGCATATACTGATCAATTTATGAAGCACGGAACGGGAACTGGGTCTATCCCGTAGGTTGGCCTGAGTTGACAGGTCCGGCGGAACATGGTACAATGATGACATCTCAAACAGGAGAAGCATCCTGTAATGTCAATGCGCAAGAACCAGATCCTTACTCTCGCTCTTACCAGCCTGCTCCTTGGTCTCAAGGGGCAAATGGTGGTTGGAGGGTAACGACCCGGTCCTGTCACTGCACCTATGAGTTTAGCGACTGACAGCCTCCAACCCGGAGGCTGTTTTTGTTTGTCCGCACCCGGTGTGGACCTGTGCAGTCGGCGTAGGCAGTTGGGCAATCCGTGTCGCAATCCGTAGTGAGTCACAGGAGGGAATGAAATGGACCGAGTTGTCATCTTCGACACCACGCTGCGCGACGGTGAACAATCTCCTGGTGCAACGTTGAACCAGGAAGAGAAGATGGATATTGCGCGGCAGCTCGCGCGTCTGAAGGTGGACGTGATCGAGGCCGGCTTCCCGGCGGCCTCGCCCGGCGACCAGGAAGCCGTCCGGCAGGTAGCCTGCGAGGTGAAGGGTCCCATCATCGCCGGCCTCGCGCGCGCCAACAAGAAGGACATCGATGCCTGCTGGGACGCGCTGCGCTTCGCCGAGCAGCCGCGGATCCACGTCTTCCTGGCCTCGTCCGACATCCACCTGCACTACAAGCTGCAGATGTCCCGTGAAGAAGCGCTGCAGCAGGCCCGCGAAATGGTGGCCTACGCCAAGACCCTCTGCCCGGACATCGAGTATTCCCCCGAAGATGCGGGGCGCACGGATCCCGAGTATCTGTACCAGCTGGTGGAGGCGGTCATCGCCGCCGGCGCCACGACCGTGAACATTCCCGATACCGTGGGCTACTGCACGCCCGAAGAGTTCGGCGGGCTGATCCGCGGCATCCGCGAGCACGTGCCCAACATCGCCCAGGCGATCATCTCGGTCCACTGCCACAACGACCTGGGCCTGGCCACGGCCAACAGCCTGGCGGCCATCGAGAACGGCGCCCGCCAGGTCGAAAGCACGATCAACGGCATCGGCGAGCGGGCCGGCAACGCGGCCCTGGAAGAGGTCGTGATGGCCCTGAAGACCCGCGGCCAACGCTTCAACGTCACCACCGACATCGACACGACGCAGATCACCCGGGCGAGCAGCATGGTCAGCACCCACACGGGCATCTCCGTGCAGCCGAACAAGGCCATCGTCGGGGCCAACGCGTTCGCGCACGAGGCGGGCATCCACCAGCACGGCGTGCTGAAGAACGCGCTGACCTACGAGATCATGACGCCCGAGTCGGTGGGCCTGTCGAAGAACGCGCTGGTGCTGGGCAAGCACAGCGGGCGGCACGCGTTCAAGGAATACCTGACCAGCCTGGGCTACGACCTGGAGCGCGAAGGGCTGGACAAGGTCTTCACCCGGTTCAAGCTGCTGGCGGACAAGAAGAAGCTGGTGACGGACGCCGACATCGAGGCCATCATCCACGACGAGCTGTTCCAGCCGCCGGAGGTTTACCGGCTGGAGAACGTGCAGGTCACCTGCGGCATCGAACAGCATCCCCACCGCCTCGGTGCGGCTGCGCACGCCGGACGGGGAGGTCGTGTCGGATGCGGCGCTGGGTGACGGCCCGGTGGACGCCGTGTACAAGGCGATCAACCGCGTCATCGGCATCAAGAACGAGCTCGTCGAGTTCTCCATCCAGGCCATCACCGAGGGCATGGACGCCGTGGGCGAGGTGACGATCCGCATCGCGGCCGACATCTCCGCTAACGGCGAGCCCGATCAAGCGCGTGTTCAGCGGTCGCGGCATCGACACGGACATCGTCGTCGCCAGCGCCAAGGCTTACATGTACGCCCTGAACAAGCTCGTGGAGGCGAAGCGCGAGATGATCCGCGAGAAGCAGTTCCAGGTCGGCGGCAACCACAAGCCGGAGCCGACCCGCGCGACCTACACGCTCGACGGCCTGGGCAGCAAGGATTTGTTCAAGCCGTAAGGATTGCAGCGGTCAGCGATCAGCGATCAGCGAGGACTTCCGAAGTTATGTAACTCGGAAGTCCTCGGCCTGCAGCCTTCAACTTTCACTTTTCGGCTTTTTGCGGTAAGCTTGGCCGTTGCTGAACGCTGATTGCTGACGGCTGATCGCTGAGTGCGTGAGATATTATCAGGGGGAGACCGGGTAAATCATGGGAATGACGATTGCAGAGAAGATATGTGGCGGCCCACGCCGGGGTGGACCGGGTAGCCCGGGCGACCTGGTCGACGTGAAGGTCGACCTGGTGCTGGCGAACGACATCACCGCGCCCATCGCCATCAAGGAGTTCGAGCGCGCCAACCTGGACAAGGTGTTCGATCCCGACCGCGTGGTGCTGGTGCCCGATCATTTCGTGCCGAATCGCGACATCGAGTCGGCCGAGCAGTGCAAGCTGATGCGCGACTTCGCGCACAACCAGGAGCTGTCGCACTATTACGAGACCGGACGCGGCGGGATCGAGCACGTGATCCTGCCGGAGAAGGGGCTGGTGGCGCCCGGCGAGCTGGTCGTGGGGGCGGACTCGCACACCTGCACCTACGGCGCACTCGGCGCATTCTCCACGGGCATGGGCTCCACAGATATCGCCGCGGCCATGGCCACGGGCCACACCTGGCTGAAGACGCCGGAGACCATCCGCTTCGTCTACAACGGCACGCTGCCGAAGTGGGTCGGCGGCAAGGACCTGATCCTGCACACCATCGGCGACATCGGCGTGGACGGGGCGCTCTACCGGGCGATGGAGTTCACCGGCCCGGCGATCGACGCGCTGTCCATGGACGGGCGCTTCACCATGGCCAACATGGCGATCGAGGCGGGCGGCAAGGCCGGCATCTTCCACGTCGACGCCAAGACGCGCGAATACGTCAGCGGACGCGTGAGCCGACCGTACACCGAGTACGCCAGCGATCCGGACGCGACATTACCTGCGCACGGTGGAGTACGACGTGACGAACATGGAGCCGGTGGTGGCGTTGCCGCACCTGCCGAGCAACGCCGTGCCGGTCAGCCAGGCGGAACACCTGAAGATCGACCAGGCGGTGATCGGCAGCTGCACCAACGGCCGCTGGGAGGACATGGTGCTCGCCGCCGACGTCATCCGCGGGCGGCAGGTCCATCCACTCGTGCGCTGCATCGTCATTCCCGGCTCGCAGGCCGTGTTCGGCCAGATGCTGAAGACCGGCCTGATGCAGGTCTTCATCGACGCGGGCGCCGTGGTGAGCACCCCGACCTGCGGTCCCTGCCTGGGCGGCTACATGGGCATCCTGGCCAAGGGCGAGCGCTGCGTCTCCACCACGAACCGCAACTTCGTCGGCCGCATGGGCCACCGAGAGAGCGAGGTCTGCCTGGCGAATCCCGCGGTCGCGGCCGCGTCGGCGGTCCTGGGCCACATCGCGAGCCCGGAGGATTTGTAGGTCTCGATACCAGACGTCCGAACCTTCGATGACCTCGGAAGTCTCAAAAGACGAAATCGTCATGTCTGTAAACAAAATCGGCCTGTTCGCCTTTGGGGGGCGTACAGGCCGGTTTCTCAGCAGGGAGACCGGCGGTGGGGACCGACCAACCCTGTGTTGGGAAGGGGGGTAGGCTTCGATGAGAGCAGATTCCCTTCGCAACGTCTGACACCATTGTAACGCTCGAGCGCCGAAAAAAACAGCGCTGTTCGACCCAAAGGCCGGCAGGCATTAATGCCTGTCTCATTCTTCACAGGCATCGCAGGTCTCAACCGCAGATGAACACAGATAAACACGGATAAGAAGCTCACGATTCTGTTTTGTCTTTATCCGTGTAGATCTGCGTTCATCTGTGGTTGAGTTCTGCGGTTGCCGACCTGCGGAGGTCTCGGCAGGGTGTATCCCAGATTTTGGGCGAGATCGCGGCTGCGACTTATGTCACCCTGAGGGAGCGCCGTTTGCGACCGAAGGGTCTCGCGCGCGAGAAAGGACATCGTCAATCGCACGACTGGGGACATTCCTTCTCGCGCGCGAGACCCTTCGGTCGCAAACGGCGCTCCCTCAGGGTGACATAAGTCGCAGCCGCGATCTCGCCCAAAATCTGGGATACACCCTGCCGGCCATCTCGACTTGCTTTTTTTCCGGCGTCGTGCTATACTTGCCACACTGTTGGGGCGAGTAGCTCAGTTGGTCAGAGCGCCACGTTGACATCGTGGAGGTCGTAGGTTCGAGCCCTATCTCGCCCACCACATCACATATAGAGCGTCGATCAGGACGAGTACCTGCGGCGGCTGGCATCAGGGAGAGAGGATCACAGACTGGAAGTCCTCTCAGCCGTGGCCCAGAGAAAACCACCTGTGAGTTCGCGCCGGAAGGGGGAACTTCCCAAATGGCGCGACGGCGGACCCGTTATCGTCCCGTGGAGGGTTGCGCAGGGCCTTCGTGCCCCGGCAGCCGAAGTTGGGTGGAACCGCGTGAGCCAGACCTCTCGCCCCAAAGCGAGAGGTTTATTTATTCCCCGGCTGACGCTGACGGCGGATGGTTGCATCGACTGCTCAAGGAATTGCTTAAGGAGAGTATCACCATGAGCGAGCAAGTACCCGACAAACAGTATCTGGACCACCTCAGGCACTCGACGTCGCACGTGATGGCCGAGGCGGTATTGCAGATCTTTCCCGACGCCAAGCTGGCGATCGGCCCATCCATCGACGAAGGCTTCTACTACGATTTTCTGCTGCCGCGCAGCCTGACGCCCGACGACCTGGCGAAGATCGAAGAAGCGATGGCGCACATCATCAAGGGCAAGCATCCATTCGTCCGGCAGGAGCTGAGCCGCGAAGACGCGCTGCAGCTGTTCAAGGACCAGCCCTTCAAAGTGGAGCTGATCAACGACCTGCCCGAAGGGGAGTCGATCTCCACCTATACGCAGGACACGTTCACGGACCTGTGCCGCGGCGGCCACGTCGAGAACACCGGCCAGATCCCGGCGGATGCCTTCAAGCTGATGAGCATCGCGGGCGCGTACTGGCGCGGCGACGAGAAACGGCCCATGCTGCAGCGCATCTACGGCACGGTTTGGCCGACCAAGGCCGAGCTTGAGGACTACCTGAAGCGGCTGGAAGAGATTCAGCGGCGCGATCACCGCCGGCTGGGACGCGAGCTGGACCTCTACAGCATGCACGAAGAGGGCGGGGCGGGCCTCATCTACTGGCACCCCAAGGGAGCCGTCATCCGCGAACAGATCGAGAACTTCTGGCGGCGCGAGCATCGCAAGCGCGGCTACGATCTCGTCTATTCGCCGCACATCGCCAAGGTCGACCTGTGGAAGACCAGCGGGCACTGGGATTTCTACCGCGACAGCATGTACTCGCCGATGGACATCGACGGCGTCGACTACCTGCTCAAGCCGATGAACTGCCCGTTCCACATCTTGATGTACAAGACCAAGATGCGCTCGTACCGCGACCTGCCGCTGCGCTGGGGCGAGCTGGGCACGGTGTACCGTTACGAGCGCGCCGGCGTGCTGCACGGCCTGCTGCGGGTGCGCGGCTTCACCCAGGACGACGCCCACATCTTCTGCCGGCCCGATCAGCTGCCGGACGAAGTGGCCGGCGTGATGGACCTGTCCATGTACATGCTGGCCGCCTTCGGCTACAAAGACTACGACGCTCGAGCTGTCGGTGCGCGACCCGAACAACAAGGACAAGTACGTCGGCGAGGACGAGCAGTGGGAGCTGGCGGAGCGCACCCTGGTTGAGGCGCTGGAGAAGTCCGGCATGCCCTACAAGCGGATGGAAGGCGAGGCCAAGTTCTACGGGCCGGCCATCGACATCAAGACCAAGGACGCGCTGGGGCGCGGCTGGCAGGGCACGACGATCCAGGTCGACTTCAACAACCCCAAGCGCTTCGACGTCAACTACGTCGGCGAGGACGGCGCCGACCATCGCGTCGTCATGGTCCACCGCACGATCCTGGGCTCCATGGAGCGCTTCGTCGCCACCTTGATCGAGCACTACGCGGGCGCGTTGCCGGTATGGCTGTCGCCCGTGCAGGTCATGGTCATCCCGATCTCCGACCGGCATCACGACTACGCGCGGTCCGTGTTGAGCAAGTTCCGTGAGGCCGAGATCCGCGTGGAGATGAACGACTCCAGCGACCGCATGAACGGCAAGATCCGCCAGGCGCAGCTGGAGAAGATCCCCTACATGCTGGTCATCGGGGATCGCGAGATGCAGAACGGCACGGTTTCGGTTCGCCTGCGGACCGGCGAGGATCGCGGCGCGGTTCCGGTGGACGAGTTCTTGAGTTCGGTCCAGCAGGTCATCGCCGACAAGAAGGAAATCTAAGTACTCATGCGTGATACATGATGCGCAAAAGGCGTGATGCGTAGCTCCACAGCGGTCACATTTTCCTGCGGAAAACGCATCGCCCATTACGGGTGTCATATTACGGATCACGCATAACGCGTCACGCATCACTGGTTTTTGATTTGACTAATGAGGCTGCCTGTGATAAACTTACAACTCAATGTCTTGGCCCTACGTCAAGAGTGATTCGCAGGCCGGCATCTTCTCCGTTCGGGCGCAGGAAGGCGCTCGGGCACACCCGCGAATGAGGTGCAAACATTAGCAGTAAAGGACAACGTGTAAACGAGGGTATCAAAGCTGCGGAAATCCGTGTAATAGATGAAAAGGGTGCGCAGTTGGGCGTCATGAGTGTTCATGAGGCGTTGCGCATCGCCACCGAGCGAGGTCTCGATTTGGTGGAAGTTGCGCCGAATGCCAACCCGCCTGTGTGTCGCATGCTCGAGTACGGCAAGTTTCTGTACGAGAAGAGCAAGCGCGAGCGAGAGGCCCGGCGGTCACAGAAAGCTACTGAAGTCAAGGAGATACGTCTGCGGCCCAAGACCGGCGAGCACGACATCGCGTTCAAAGTGCGTGACGTGCGCCGTTTTCTGGCTGTCGGCTCGAAGGTCAAAGTGCGGGTGTGTTTCCGCGGGCGAGAGATCACGCATTCGGAGGTCGGGCGGGAGCTGCTCGACCGGATCGCCCAGGACCTCGTCGACATTGCCGTTGTGGAGCAAAGGCCTCACATCGAGGGCCACAGCATGTTGATGATTCTGAATCCCAGCGCGGTGAGCAAGTAGATCATTCATCCCTCACCCGCTGAGGGATGTGATTTGTGAGGAGGGAGCGAGTTTTGCCTAAGATCAAGACCCACAAAGCCACAGCCAAGCGGTTTGGCTACACCGGCACTGGCAAGCTGGTACGAACGAAACAGGGCGAGAGCCACTTGCGCCGTCACAAGTCGATGCGCGCGAAGCGGCTGTTCGGTAAGATGCTGGTCGTCGAGTCGAAGGCCGATCAGGAGCGCGTCCGCGAAGCTCGCGCCCTATCTGAAGAAGAAATAAGTCCGGCCTGGAAGGGAGAATTCCATTGCCCAGAGTAAAACGTGGTGTGCCTGCCCACGCACGGCACAAGAAAATCCTGAATATCACCAAGGGTCAGCGTGGGTCCAAAAGCAAGCTGTTCAGACGCGCGAACGAGGCTATGCTCAAGTCGCTGTGGTACGCCACCCGTGACCGGCACGATCGCAAGCGCGAGTTCCGTAAGCTGTGGATTGCCCGCATCAACGCGGCCTGCTCGCTTGAACGGCATGCCCTACAACCAGTTCATTCACGGACTGGAAACCGCTGGTGTGGCGTTGAACCGCAAGATTCTGGCCGACATGGCCGTGAGCGACGCCGCAGGCTTTGCGCAACTGGCCGACGTGGCCAAGGCCGCGCTCTAGCTCTTTCCTGTGCAGCAGTCTCTTGAGCGGACATTTGCCGTGCTTGTGCCCACAAGCACGGTTTTTGTCGATCCGAGACTTCCGCAGTCTTAGAAACGGAAGTCCCGGGGGCCACTCTCATTTTCTTCAGACATCCGGACTTTGGATACTTCGGATGTCTTCCGCCGAAAGGGGACCGTCATCATGGCATTTCCGAGCTTCGACATCAGCGGGAAAGTCGCCCTGGTCACCGGTGCCGACAAGGGCATCGGTCAGGGCATCGCAGCGGCATTGGCCCACGCCGGAGTGAGCGTGGCGTTCACGACCCGGCGACTGGAACGCGCTGCCCAGACGGTCGAAATGATCGAGAAGCAGGGCCAGCCGGCCCTGGCGGTCGAGCTGGACGTGACCCGGCTGCCGATGATCCAGCCGGCGGTCGAGCAGGCGATGCAGCGCTTCGGGCGCATCGACATCCTGGTGAACAACGCCGGCTACAATTTCACCCAGACGACGTTCGAAGTGACCGAGGAGATGTGGGATGCCGTCTACGATACGAACGTCAAGGGGATGTTCTTCGTCACCCAGGCCGTGGGCAGGATCATGGCGCAGCAGGGCGGCGGCAAGGTGGTCAACATCGCCTCGCAGGCAGCTTTCGCGGCCATGCCCAAGCGGGTGGCCTACTGCTCGAGCAAGGCCGCCGTGGTCCACATGACCCGCGTGCTGGCTTACGAGCTGGCCCAGCACCACATCCTGGTCAATGCCGTGGCGCCAACGTTCGTGGAAACGGAGCTGACGCCGCCCGTTCCTCGCCGAGCCGGAGTTCAACAAGTTCGTCATGGACAGCATCGTGTTGGATCACCTGGCGACGCCGCAGGACGTGGCCGGGGCGGTGTTGTACCTGGCCTCGCCGGCGCGGATATGGTCACCGGGCACACCTTGCTGGTGGACGCCGGCTGGACGATCCATTGATGACGGATCGAACCTCGATGACGGCCGGCCCATCTACGACGAGGCCGGTGCGCCCATGACCAGACCAACGATCACCAGCATCACCAACGACAAAGTGAAATACGTCCGCACGCTGGAGCGACGCCGCACTCGCGAAAAAGGCCGATTCGTCGCCGAGGGCGTGCGCGTGGTCGAAGACGCCTGAGAGCGGGAGCGTATCCCCGCTCTCGTTTTTTGCGCACCCGACCTCGAAACGACGGCGCGCGGCCAGGCGCTTCTGAACCGGCTGGGCGCTGTCACGGCCGGAGGTCTACCCCGTGAGCGACGCGGTCATGGCGGCGGTGTCCGACACGGTGAAGCCCCAGGGCGTCCTCGCGGTGCTGCCCATCGCGGAGCTGAAGGCGCAAGGCGACCTCCTGTGGCTGGTCCTGGACGGCATCCAGGACCCGGGGAACCTGGGCACGCTGTTGCGGTCGGCTGAGGCCGCCGGGGTCGACCAGGTGTGGCTGGCGCCGGGCACCGACGGACGCGTTCAGCGCCAAGGTCGTGCGCGCCGGAGCCGGCGTGCATTTCAGGCTGCCGCTCGCGCGGCGCAGCTGGCCCGAGATTGCGCGCCTCCTGGGGGGCCGACCGGTGCGGCTGGCGGAGGAAGGCAGCGCACAGACCTACGATCAGGTGGACTGGACGCAGCCCGCGGCCCTGATCGTGAGCAACGAGGGCGGCGGTCCCAGCGAGGCGGCGCGCCAGGCGGCAACGGAGCGGATCGCCATCCCCATGCAGGGCGGGACGGAATCGCTCAACGTGGGAGTCGCCGCCAGCGTGATCCTGTTCGAGGCCGCGCGCCAGCGGCGCGATGCGGGCAGAGGGACTTCCGGAGTTTCCAAAATTTCAGACGCCTGAGCAAGAGCGCCAGCTCAATACCAGACTTCCGAAGTTCTGAAAACTTCGGAAGTCACACGTTTTAGGAGAGATGCGTGGAGATTCGATCGATCACGTACGGCGGGAATCTGCAGCGGGCGGACGACGAGGCGACGCTGTGCGGCATGGGGCGCTTTCTACAGGGCGCCCGCGCGGCCTTCACCCAGGCCGGCTTCACCGTGCAGACGGTACGGTTGGGCACGCAGCCCTTTCCCCGCTGGCTGACTCCCATCCCGGCGGCGCGCCGAACAGACGCGATCGTCGCCCTGGAACAGACTTGCCGCCGGGTCGGCATCGACTATTGCTCGATCGGCCCGACGGGAGCGGGATCGGACACGGCCGAATGGCTGGAGTGGATCCCGGAGATGCTGAGCCGGACGGAATCGATCTTCGCCACAGCCATGATCGCCACGCGACACGGAGGCATCGACCTGGAGGCCATCGGCCGGGTCGCCGCCGCGATTCGGCGCATCGCGGACACGACGCCCCTGGGCTTCGGCAACCTGCGCTTCGCGGCGCTGGCCAATTGCCCGGCCGATTCCCCATTTTTCCCCGTTTCATTCCACGAAGGCCACGAGCCGTCCTTCGCCATCGCCACCGAAGCGGCTGACGTGGCCATCGAGGCCTTCACGTCCGCCGGCAGCCTGGCCGAAGCGCGTGAGAACCTCGTCGCGGGCGTCGAGTCTGCCGCGGGGCGGCTCGCCGCGGTCGCGGCCGAGCTGGAGCGCGAGAGCGGGGTACGATTCGGCGGCATCGACTTTTCGCTCGCGCCCTATCCGGCCATCGAGCGCAGCATCGGCACGGCGTTCGAGCGGCTGGGCGTGGGACGCTTCGGCCAGCACGGGACACTGTTCGCCGCCGCGTTCATGACCGAAGCCCTGGAACGGGCCCGGTTCCCCCGCTGTGGATTCTCGGGGCTGATGCTGCCGGTGCTGGAGGACGCCACGCTGGCGCTGCGCAGCGCCGACGAGCTGTACACGCTGGACAGCCTGCTGCTCTATTCCGCGGTGTGCGGCACGGGGCTGGACACGGTGCCCCTGCCCGGCGACGTCGAGCCCGCGGAGCTCGCCGCGATCCTGCTGGACATGGCGACGCTGGCGCTGCGGCTGAACAAGCCGCTGACCGCCCGCCTGATGCCCATCCCGGGCGGCAAGGCCGGCGACCGGACGACGTTCGACTTCTCGTATTTCGCCAACGCACGCATCCTGCGGCCGCGCGGCGTGGCGGGATCGCGGCTATGGTCCCGCGATTCCCACATCGACATGCAGCAACTGCACCGGGAGTAGACTTCCAAAGTACTGTCCGTGCGGCCGCCTGCGCCGGCCGGCCATGGGTCTATCCAGGATTTTGGGCGAGACTGTGGCACCCGCCGGCTGTGCATCCTTTGGAAAATCGTCTGCATTATGTTAGAATGACGTCGCTAGAAAGAAGGCGCCCAATTCGATCGATGTTCCCCTCTGCCTGGATGAGACCTGTCAGATGACCAGCACGTTGTCCGAGACTCCAACCGCATATAGACGTGACACGCTCACCGCCCTCTGGCACCTCTTTACGTCGAGCCGGTGGGCGGCGCTGCTACTGGCCCTGCTGGCAGTGACGGCCGTGGTCTCGGCCGTCTTGCTGCGCTTCAACCCGCCCGTACCGGCGGCGGACGTTGCCGCCTATCAGGCGTTGTGGCTGCGCCTGTTGATGGCGCTGTTTGCCTTCAGCCTTCTGCTCAGGTTGGTCGACCGGCTGGACGTAGTCCGAAACCTGCCCCAGCACCTGCCCCGCGCGCGGGCGCTGTATGCCGCCGCACCGGCGTGCGCGGGCCAGCTCGCCCACCCGGTCGAACGCGCTGAAGCTGCCGCCTTGCGGGAGCGGATTCGGGCCATCCCCGGCGGGAGATGGTTTCGGGTCTGGCAAGCCACCGAAGGCGAGTGCGAGGTGATCTACGTCGAGCGCCTGCGGTTCGCCGTCTGGGGCGACGTGGCGCTGCACCTGGGCTGCCTGGTCATCATCGCCGGATTGCTCGTGGCCGGCCAGCTCGACTGGCACGAGAACGCCATCGCCCTCGCCGCCGGCGAAAGCCATTCGATCGAGCACGTGTCCGGCTACAGCCTGGCCCTCGACTCGACCCGCGTGGCCGCCGGCCGCCACGAGAGCCGGATCACGCTCACCGTTCCCGGCGGCGAAACACGGCAGGTCGCCGTGGCTCCCGCGCAGCCGTGGCTGTCATGGCCTTTTGCGCTGTTCCAGACGTCCAGCGGGCCGGCCGTGCGGCTTGCGGTGGGCGACACTGACAATCATCCACTGCTGCTGCAAGCGCTGGCGAAGAGAGGGCAGCCCAAGGAAGAGTCGGTGGCGCTGAAGTTCTCCGGGGAGCAGGACGACGCCAGTGTGTCCGTGCCGACCCTGGGCATCACCGTGCGAATCGACCGCTACGCGTCGCTGCCGGAGGAAGGTTACGACGTACCGGTGTACCTCATCCAGGCGTTTCAAGGCACCCGCCCAACGCCGTTGTTCAGTCGTTATTTCTGGAAAGACGACGCGTACACCTGGCGCGGCAGAACGTTCAAGATGACTCTGGAAGACTATGGGATATTCAGCGTCTCGAACAGCCCAGGGTGGCTGATCGTGGCGGTGGGCGTCGTGCTGCTGGTGGGCGGCGCTGTTTTGCGGCAGCGCCCCGCGCCGCTGCTGGCCCGGATCGTTGCCTCCGGCAGCGAGAGCGAGAACCCGGCGGCGGTCGAGGTGATCGGCCGGTTTGCGACCACGGCGGCGGAGGAGCTGCTCCGCCGGCTGGGGGGCAGCCCACCATGACATTGGGACCGACTGCACCGCTCGGAGTCGGCTACGCCGGTTTCATCATCGCGTGGACGCTGTACGTCGCTCACGTGGTCCGCAAGGATCCGTACCTGGGCCGGCTGGGCACGGCCGTCCAGGCAGTGGGCGCCGTCCTGTGGCTGGGAGGCTGGATCTGGCAGGTCGCCGCCGCCGGAGCCTGGCCGCCCGGCCTTCGGTCGCAGGACATCCTTCTGCTGTGGGTTCCGGCGTGCTCCGCCGTGACGCTCTGGTTGGAGCGGCGGCACGGGACGCGGTCGGTATCCGCTTTCGCCCTGGTGATCGTTCTGGTTCTGGGCGGGCTCGCGCTGTTGGCGCCGGCCACGGCCGGCAGTGATCCCGTCAGCGAGCTCCGCAGCCTGTGGGAGCTGGTGTACGTCCTGCTGGCAGTGGCCGGATACAGCGTCCTGACGGTCACCGCGGCCGTGGGAGTGATGGGCCTGGTACGCTTCCTCCCGCCGGAGTGGGGCGTGGCCGGCCGGCTGCCGGGCGAGGAAACGCTGGCGCGCCTGACGCGGCGCAACGTGAGCTGGAGCCTGCTAATTCTGTCGGCGGCCCTGGCGGCGGGCGCGGGCTGGTCTTGGCTGGTGGACGGCCGCGCGTGGCCGTGGGGCGAGGGCCAGCTATGGATGTTGGCCGTCTGGGCCGCTTACGGCGCTTTGCTGCATTTTGGATCGTTTCGAGGTTGGCCGCTCGCCGACGTATTGGGGTTGATTCTGATCCGCTTTGGGGCGGTGACCCTGCTCAAGTAGAGGTCGTATGGCAAAGTCAAGCAAGGAAATCATTGCTGCCTTCGTGATGGACTTCGAACGCCGCCGGCAGGCTGCGCTGCGCGAGAGACTGATCACCGTGTGCCAGCGCCAGGTTCGTCGCATTGAGGAGGACATGAGCCGGATAGCCGGGCGATATGGCCTTCACGCCGGCCAGGAGATGCAGCTGCTGCACGGCGACGGGCGATTTCAGGACGGAGACAGCCGGAGAGATCTGCGGCGCGTGGAGGAGATGCAAGCGCAGTTGGATCGCCTGGTAGCCTTCCTGCAAGCCTTGCAAAACGCAGCGACTCTAACGTCAGGTTGAACGCGCCGGCCGACGGTGGTGGCCCTCCGCCGGAGACGCCCCTGGCCTACCGCGCGGTCCGTGGCGGGCTGTGGATCGCAGCCAGCTCGTATTGGACGATAGCTTTCGGGTTCGCCGCCAACATCGTGCTGACCCGGCTGCTCTCGCCCCAGGCGTTCGGAGAGTTGGCGCTGGCTCTGTTCTTCGCGCAATTGCTGCGCCTGCAGCCCAAGCTGGGACTGGGCTACGCGTTCGCGCGGCAGAGCGAAACGACCGGGGAGACCGTCGGCACTTACGCGGCGATGGAAGCTACTGCCGCCTTCGCCGGATTGCTGCTGAGCCTGCTGGCGGTGCCCATTTTGGCCGCGCTCGGCTACACGCACACCGTCGTCACCTTGAGCGTGGCGCTGGCCGCGGCCGGCGCGATCGAGTCGCTGAGCGCCATCGGCAGCACGCTGCTGGATCGCGAGCTGATGTTTCGCGCGTCGAGCGTGGTGCAGAGCCTGGCCTTTCCCGTTTCGTACGCGCCGGCGTTCTGGCTGGCGACTCACGGCGGAGGGGCCTGGAGCCTAGTGGCCCAGACGATCACGCTGGACGTGCTCATGCTCGTGGGCATCGCCTGGATGGTACGCCGCGGGCTGCCACACTTGTGGACTCTGCGCTGGCAATTCAGCCGCGCGCTGGCCCGGCAGTTCCTGCGTTTCGGTCTGACGATTGGGCTGTCGGCCCTGGCGTCGCTGTTGCTGGGCCAGCTGGACAACCTGCTGATCGGCACACTCCTGGGGGTCAGCGTGCTCGGCTTCTACGACCGGGCGTATCGGACGGCTCAGGCGCCGGCGCTGCTGCTGAACAGCCTGGTGGCCCGCGCCAGCTTCTATACGTACGCTCGGCTGCAGGACGACGTCGTCCGGCTGCAGAAGACAGTGACCATGATCCTGTGGCTGGTGTCCACGGCGGCGCTGCCGGCCGCACTGGTGGGCTTCGTGACCGCGCCGGACCTGTTGGCGCTATTGTACGGCCCCCGGTGGCTGCCCAGCGCCCCGTTGCTGCGCGTGCTGGTCCTGGTCTTCGCGCTGCGGCCGTTCTGGGACAACGGCGGCTCGTTGTTCATCGCGCTCGGCAAGCCGCGGCTGACCACGACCTTCACCGTCGTGCAGGCGGCGACCCTGGCGGTCACAGGCGTGCCGCTCACGCTGGCGTTCGGAGCCATGGGGACGTGCGCCGCGGTCGGCCTGGCCGCGCTCGTCGGCGTCTTATTGGTCTACGGGAACGTCACACGCGAAATCCACATCGACCTGCGTTCCGTGCTGGGGCCGCCGCTCCTTGCCGCCGCGCTGACTCTGGCCGGCTACCTGGTCCTGAACCGCGTGGCCGATCTTAATGCGCTGCCGATTGCGGGGCGGACCGCGGTGAAAGCGGCATATGCGGCGGCCGCTTTCCTGCTGCTCTCTTGGGCGATGCAACCGCGCACGATGCGTGAGCGCTGGGAGTACGCCTGGCAGCTGATGCGACAGAGCGTCTCGAATTAGAGATCGGGGCAGGGATAGTGATGCGCCTTCTCTTTCTGAACCATAACTACCGCAATCAGGGCACGTACTACCGGGCCATGCCGATGGCGCAGCGCCTGGCGGAACGCGGGCACCAGGTGACGCTGCTGACAGTCTCGCCGGAGCATCGCTGGCGCGCCACCTGGACGCACGTCGACAGCGTGCGTGTAGGCGAATTCCCCAGTTTGGGCCAGGACAACAGCGGCGAAGGATATGGGCCGTTGGACAACAGCCGGCGGCTGCTGCACGCGGGCGCGCACCGCTACGACGTCGTGCACATGTTCGACCACAAGCCGAACGCGACCTTCGCCGGATTTCCGGCGCGTTGGCGCGGTGCGCGGCTGGTGGCCGACTGGGCAGACTGGTGGGGCGGCTCCGGCGGCATCAACGACGTTCCGCGGCGCCGCATCCCTGCCGTGGGCCGCTTCGAGGCCTGGTGGGAGCATCGCTCCAAGCGTTGGGCCGACGGCGTGGTCACGATCAGCACGGTGCTGCGGCAGCGCGCGATCGACCTGGGCTGTCGCGCAGAGCGCGTCCTTTACCTGCCGACGGGCGCAGCGGTAGATCGGATCCGGCCGTTGCCGGCAGCGGAAGCCCGGCGGCAACTGGGCCTCCCGCCCGAGCGCCGGATCGTGGGTTTCATCGGCATCGGGCAGGGCGAGCTGGAAATCGTCATGGCCGCCCTGCTGCAATTGCCCGACGTCTGGCTCATGGTCATCGGCCCGCAGAACCCGCGCGTGCTGGAGACGGCACGCGCGTTCGGGGTAGCGGATCGCTTGTGGCAAACCGGCTTTGTGCCCGACGACCGGGTCGGCCTGCACCTGGCCTGCGCGGACGTGATGGCGCTGCCGATGAACGACAAGGCGTCGAACCGCGGCCGGCTGCCCAATAAGCTGCTGGACTACCTGGCAGCGGGGCGGCCCACGGTCGCCGGACCGGTGGGCGACGTCAAAGATATCCTGGAGCATCACGACGTGGGCGTTCTGGCCGAGGCCGCAGGATTCGGCGCGGCCATCGGCCGGCTGCTGACAGAACCCGCGTTGCGCGAGATGATGGGCCGACGAGCGCGGCAAGTCGCCGAAACCGAGTTCGGTTGGCCCCAATTGATTGACCGGCTGGAGGCTTTCTACACCCTGCTGTTGCAGCCACCTGCTCGGAAGGAGAGATCCAAACCATCTTCGAATTAAACAAAACGGAATGCACGCAGACGGCGTCGCTGTCCATCATCATCGTCAACTGGAATACCGCCGAGCTGCTCCGAAACTGCCTGCGTGCCGTTGAAACACACGAGGGACAGCTGAACCCTGAGGTGATCGTCGTTGACAACGCGTCGACCGATGGCAGCCCGGACCTGGTAGCGACTGAGTTCCCCGGGGTGCGGCTGATCCGAAACACAGAAAATGTTGGCTTTGCCCGCGCGAACAATCAGGGGCTGCGGGCCGCTCAGGGACGATATCTTCTACTGCTGAATAGCGACACCGAAGTCCAGGGCAACTCGCTGGCAGACATGGTCCGCTACCTGGACGAACACCCGGACGTGGGAGTGGTCGGAGGGAGCCTGCGGAACGCCGACGGTTCGCGGCAAGTCGCGGCGGATGCGTTTCCCCTTCGCCCGTGGGACATGGCGTGGCAGAGGATAGTTGATTTCGTGTGGCCGGCTAACACCCTCACGCGGCGCGGTCGGATGTCACTGTGGTCTTACGAGGCGCCTTTGGAGGTGGATTGGGTCCTCGGTGCAGCGCTGATGATCCGGCGGACGACCATGCTGCAGGTGGGGTTGCTCAGCGAGCGGTTCTTCATGTACGCCGAAGACCTGGAATGGTGTTACAGGGTAAAACAGGCAGGCTGGAAGCTGGTGCACCTGCCCGACGCAGCTATATACCACATTGGAGGCGGCAGCAGCCGGCGGGCTTCCATGCAGCAGCGCATGCACGATCGAAGCCTGGTGGGCTTCTACCAGCTGCATTACGGGCCGGCAGCGGCCGCCGGCCTCTGGCTGGTGCTCTTCGCCAAAGAACTGACCCGATGAGCTAGCCGTACTGGCAATGGTGCTGGCGCAGACGACCACTTCAACAAGGACGAGGTATTATGAATACACTCAAAGACAAGACTGTGGTAGTCACCGGCGGAGCAGGTTTTCTGGGACGAAGAATCGTGAAGTGGCTGCACGAAGCGGGCTGTCAGAGCATCGTCGTGCCGCGCAGCGCGCAGTACGACCTGCGCCAGCCGGACGCCGTGCGACGACTGTATGCGGACGCGCACCCGCAACTCGTGATCCACCTGGCAGCACGCGTGGGCGGGATAGGGGCTAATCGCGAAAAGCCGGGCGAGTTCTTCTTCGACAATTTGATGATGGGCACCAGCCTCATGGAACAGGCCCGGCAGAACGGGGTGGAGAAGTTCGTCTCGATCGGCACGGTGTGCGCTTACCCGAAGTTCACGCCCGTGCCTTTCCACGAAGAAGACCTGTGGGCCGGCTACCCCGAAGAGACGAATGCGCCGTACGGCCTGGCGAAAAAGATGCTCCTGGTCCAGGGACAGGCGTACCGACAGCAGTATGGCTTCAACTCGATCCACCTGCTGCCGACCAACCTGTACGGTCCCGGCGACAACTTCGACCCCGCTTCGTCGCACGTCATCCCGGCGCTGATCAAGAAGTGCTTCGACGCGATGGACGCAGGTGCCGACTACATCGAGGTGTGGGGCACCGGCAGCGCGTCGCGGGAATTCCTTTACGTCGACGATGCGGCCCGGGCCATTGGCCTGGCGACCGAACGCTACGACGGCGCTGAGCCGGTCAACATCGGCTCGCAGTTCGAGATCAGCATCCGCGAACTCGCTGAATTGATCGTCGATCTGTCCGGCTTCAAGGGGGAGCTGCGCTGGGATCCGACGAAGCCGGACGGGCAGCCGAGGCGCAAGCTGGACACGTCCCGTGCCCGCGACTGGTTTGGCTTCGAGTCGACGACGAGCTTCCGTGAGGGACTCGCCGAAACGATCGAGTGGTACCGCGCCCACCGGAAAGAGCTGTAATGCACGTCGCCATCGGCTACCGCTGGTTCTCAACCGCAGCCGGATTCCATTTCGAGCGCGCGCTGCAGGCGCTGGGGCATCGCGTCACCTACGTGGGACTGCCCTGCGCCGGGCGACCGGGCTACGACAACTCGGTCTCGATCCGGGACGTTCTCGATGCCGCGCCGGAGATGCCCGACCTGTACCTGTGGATCGATCCTGCCGGGCGATATTTCCCGCCCGGCATCGAGGATCTGCCCGTGCCAACGGCCTGCTACCTCATCGACGTCCACCTGGGTCACTGGCGCCGGCAGGTAGCCCGCTTCTTCGATGCGGTCTTCGTCGCCCAGAAGGACTACGCCGGCGAATTTCGGCAGACCGCGGGCCACACACAGGTATGGTGGCTGCCGCTGGCCGCCGCGCCTGACGTTCATCGCCAGCACGATCTGCCGCGTACGTTCGACGTGGGCTTCGTGGGCAACCTGGCCATCGCGCATCGGGGGACCGCCCGAGCGCGCCGGCTGAAACTGATTGCCGAGCGTTTCCGGACCAACGACTTCTACCGGCAGTACACGCCGGCGGAAGTGGGCCAGGTCTACAGCCAGTCGCGGATCGTATTCAACACCAGCATCGCCGGAGACGTCACAATGCGCCTGTTCGAGGGCACGGCCTGCGGCGCGCTCGTCCTCACCGATTCCGTGGCGAATGGGCTGGACGAGCTATTCGAGGTGGGGCGAGAGCTGGCCGTCTATCGCGACGACGCCGATCTGCTGGACCGGATCGCCTATTACCTGGATCACGAGGCGGAGCGGGCGCAGATCGCGTCCGCCGGGCAGCAGCGGACGCTGGCAGCGCACACCTACGCGCACCGCGCTCAGGCCATATTGGATCGAGTGGCCGCGCCGCAATTCGAGCGGCGGGCGCCCATGCGGTCCGCAGCGATGGCCGAACGGCTCGACGCCCGGCGGGAGGTCTACACTCACCTCCACATGCTGGACGCCATTCTGGACGACGTGCAGCCCACCGGGCCGGCGTCGAGGCTGAAGCGCGTGTGGGCCAGCCTGCCGTGCCTCATCCGGCGGTGGTGGATATGATTCGGGTCCTGTTCATCGCGCGTTACCACGATGCGACGACCCGCCGCAAGATCGAGTTGCTCGCCCAAGAGCCGGACCTGCAGATCCTGCACCTCTGCCCGCGCGTGTGGCGAGACGAGCTGGGCCAGGTCAGCCAGCAGTCAGCGACGGAGGGTTCGTTCGGGCTTATTGCCGTGCCGATGATCGGGCGGCCCTCTGACCCGCACCGCGCGCTGTACCGCACCGTGTCGTTTGCGATGCACCGCTTCCGGCCGGACATCGTGCACGCCGAGGAAGAGCCGGACAGCCTGACCGGGTTGCAGATCGCCGTGGCCCGGCGGGTGCTGGCGCCCCGTGCCCGGCTGCTGTTCTATTCGTGGCAGAACGTCAACCGCCACAAACGCTGGTACGTTCGCTGGGTGCTCGAGACGACGCTGCGAGCCAGCGACGCGGTGCTGTGCGCCAACCAGGAGGCGGTGGGGGTCCTGCGGGAAGAGGGCTACGCAGGTTATGCGCCCATCGTGCCGGCCATTGGCGTGGACACGCGGATCTTCGCACCCTGCCCGGCCAAGCCCGATCCGGGCGCGGCGTTCACGGCAGGCTACCTGGGAAGGCTCGTGCCGGAAAAGGGACTCGACACCCTGATCGCGGCCATGGTGCTGCTTCGCGACGAGGGCCGCGCCGTCCACCTGCAGATCGTGGGCGACGGACCTCATCGACCGACCCTGGAAGGCCTGGTGCGGGCAGCCGGCCTGGATGATCGCGTGCGCTTCGTCGCGCCCATGCCGCCGGCCTCAGTCGCGCGACAGATGTGCGAGCTGGACGCCCTGGTGCTGCCGTCGCGAGGCACGCCGGTGTGGCGGGAGCAGTTCGGGCGGGTACTGGTCGAGGCGATGGCATGCAAGGTGCCCGTCGTCGGCTCCGATTCGGGGGCGATTCCGGAGGTGATCGGCGACGCCGGGCTCGTCTTCCACGAGGATGACGCGGCCGGCCTGGCTGCCCAGCTCCGCCGGCTGATCGAGTCACCGGCGCTGCGCGCCGAGCTGGCGGCACGCGGCTACGCCCGCGCCGTCGGCACGTTCAGCCAGGAACGCGTCGCCGCGCAGACCGCCGATCTGTTCCGCCGGCTCGTGGAGATGCGGCGATGAGGATCTGCCTGGACGCGTCGCCGGCCGTGCACCGGCGGGCCGGACTGGGCCGCTACGTGCAGGAGCTGACCGCGGCGCTGGCCGCGCGCGACGACGAGAACGAGTACGTCGCGTTCTACAACCGCCCGGCGGAGGCGCACCTGGATCCACCTTTCGATCGTCTGCGCAGGCTCACGGTGAATTTGGGAGACAAACCCTGGCGGCTGCGGGTGCTGCTGGCGCAGGCAGCGCACGTGTCGCAAACTCGCCGGTTCCGCGGCATCGACTTGTTCCACGGGACCGATAATCTGCTGCCCTGCCTTCCGGGACTCCGGACCGTGTTCACGCTGTACGACCTGGTCTTTCGCTTCTACCCGGGGACGGTTTCGCGCCCGAACCGCTGGTTTCTGACGCTGATGATGCCCCGCTTTCTGCGGACGGCGGGCCGCATCGTCGCCATCTCCGGAATGCAGCAAGGCAGACGCGGTCCGGCTGTATGGCATCGAACCGGATCGGATCGAGGTCGTCCACATGGGCGTGAATCCTCGCTTTCGGCCGGCCGATCAGGGAGAGATCGACGCTGTGCGTCGCAAGTACGAATTGCCGGATCAGTTCGTCCTGTTCGTTGGGACCATCGAGCCGCGCAAGAATCTGGTTAATCTCCTGGAAGCCCTGGCCGCCCTGAAGCGCGAGGGCCACGGTGCAAAGCTCGTCGTCGCCGGGCGGAAGGGCTGGCTGTCCGCGGATTTCGACGCGCGGCTCCGCAGCCTGGGGCTGGAGAGCGACGTGACGTTCCCCGGATTTGTGCCGGACGAAGACCTGCCGGCAGTGTATTCCGCCGCGACCGTCTTCGCGTTTCCGTCGTGGTACGAGGGCTTCGGCATCCCCATATTGGAGGCCATGGCCTGCGGAACGCCCGTCGTCTGCTCGAACACGTCCAGCCTGCCGGAAGTGGTGGGCGACGCGGCGTTGATGGTCGCGCCCGACGACGTGCGGGCGTTGAAAGAGGCTCTGGGCCGGGTGCTCTCTGACCCGGAGCTGCGCGGAAGGTTCACTGCCCACGGAATTGTGCGGGCCGCGCCGTTCACGTGGCAGCGAACGGCCGAACAGACGGCCGCGGTCTATCGCGCGGTTGCCGCGGACTGAGCGGGGCTCGTTGAGGAGGGCTCCATGCACGTGGTGTTCGACGCTCGCAGCGTCACGCCCCATTTTCCAGGAATCGGCCGTTATGGGAGCGGCATGATGCAGGCGCTCGCCGTCCGTGACGACGTGCGCCTGACACTGCTGGTCGATCCGCGCATCTGGGACACGTTCTACGCCCTGCCTCGACTTCCCGAGCGTGGAGCGAGCGCCGGCTCCTTACGGCCCCGGCAGTCCGATGCAGCAATGGGCCGTTCCCGCTCTGCTCGGCCGGCTGCACGCCGAGGTGTACCACTCGCCGTATTACCTGATGCCGTATTTCCCCCGGCGTCCGACCGTAGTCACGCTGCACGACCTGATCCCGCTGAAAGTGCCCGGATCGCACGGCACCCTTCTCCGCTGGGTCTACCGCTGGACGCACCACCTGGCCGCCAGGGCCTCCAGACGGATCATCGCCCCGTCGCAGGCGACGGCGGCCGACCTGATCGACCTGGGATTACCCCGGGAGAAGGTCACTGTGGTGCCGGAAGGCGTGGGGCCGGAGTTTTGTCCGCGGCCGGCCGCAGAGGTCGATGCCGTGCGGGCGAAGTACAAACTGCAGGAGACGTTCGCCCTGTACGTGGGCACCAACAAGCCGCACAAGAACCTGGCCCGCCTGATCGAGGCCTGGGCCGGGCTGCAGCCGACGTGGCCGCTGGTAGTCGCCGGCGGCGAGGATCCGCGCTATCCCGGAGCCCAGGCCCTGGGCGAGCGGCACGGCGTCCCCGTCATCGCCACGGGCAGCGTGAGCAACAGCGACCTGCCGGCGCTCTATACGGCGGCCTCGATCTGCATCCTGCCGTCCCTGTACGAGGGATTCGGGCTGCCCGTGATCGAGGCTATGGCGTGCGGCGCGCCTGTCCTGTGCTCGAACACGTCGAGCCTGCCCGAGATCGTCGGCGACGCTGCGCTGCTGTTCGACCCACGCGATGTGGAGCAGATCCGTTCGACCGCCCGCCGCGCCATCGCGGATCGCGACTTGCGGCGCGACCTGAGCAGCCGCGGCCGCGCCACCGCAGGCGTCTACACCTGGGCCCGCGCCGCAGAACGGACCGTCGAAGTCTACCGGGCGGCCATAGGGTCATCATAAGGAGGCGCACGTGAAGATCCTGAAGCTACGAATCCAGGGATTGCGTTCATTGTACGACGTCACGTGGACGCCCGGCGACCTGAACGTCGTGATTGGCCCGAATGGCAGCGGCAAATCAAATCTGCTCAAGGCGCTGGAAATGTTGGCGGCGTCCGCGCAGGGCCGGCTGAGTGAGTACGTGCAGCGGGAAGGCGGAATGCTCCCGCTTCTATACGACGGAGTCGCGCCGGATGCGTCATTCGAGCTCGAGGCATCGCAACGCGGTCAGAGCGCGGGCGCGGGCCTGACTTACGAACTGAAAGTCGCTCGTGTACCCGCCACGAGCGCGCCCGGTGTAACCCACGAGTTGGTCGCCGACTCGAACGATCTGAGATTGATGGAGCGCAGCTCGCAGCGCGCGGTGGTCCGCGTCGCCGACGGTCCGGAAACGATTCTCCCTGCGGAATCGTTCCGATCAGAGGAAACGTTCCTGTCACTGGCCACCGGACCTCTTGGGCTGAACTGGCCGATCTCCGGGTTCCGGAACTGGTTGTCCGAATGGGGGATCTATCAAGATTTCGTCACCGCACGTTTGTCGCCGGCAAGACAGGTTGCATTGGTTCGGTACGACACTTCGATCGCCCCGGACGGCAGCAACCTCATCACGGCGCTGCACACGCTGTATACCGGGAACCGGGACTTCGAGCGAGACGTGGATACCGGTATGACAGCGGCATTCGGCGAGGATTTTGAAAAGCTCACCTTCCCACCTGCCGCGGACGAGCGGGTGCAGCTTCGGATTCGATGGAAGAGCCTGCAGCGAGAGCAGTCCGCCGCTGACTTGTCGGACGGAACGCTGCGGTTTTTGTTTCTCATCACTGTGCTGGCAAATCCCAAACCGCCGCCACTGATCGCAATAGACGAGCCCGAGACCGGGCTGCATCCATCCATGTTGCCCATCGTCGCCGAGTACGCCGTCGAAGCTGCGTCCCGCACGCAGGTCGTCCTCACCACGCACTCAGCCGAGTTCCTCGACGCCTTTGGCGAAACGCGCCCACCACGACCGTGGCCAAATGGGAGGATGGTCGAACGATCCTGCAAGTGCTGTCTGACGAAGCACTCCGCTACTGGCTGAAGGAGTACACGCTGGGCAAGCTATACCGCACCGGCGAGTTGGAGGCCATGGAGTGAAATTTGTGTTCTTCGTCGAAGGCTATACCGAACAGAAGGCCTTGCCCAAACTGCTGAGGAGCTGGCTAAACCCGCGCCTGAACGAGAGAATTGGGATCGACGTGGTTCGCTGCGAGGGCTGCGCGGAGCTACTGAAAGACCTGCGCAAGCGAGTGCGGTTATACCTCGAAAGCCCCAACGGGCGCGACATTATCGCGGTTGTGGCCTTGTTGGACCTCTATGGCCCGGACATCCTTCCCCGCGGCCTGACCTCGGTTGAAGAACGTGTCAGGTGGGCCACGAGCAGGTATCTGGAACAGGTCTCTGACCAGCGGTTTCGCATGTTCTTCGCCGTGCACGAAATAGAAGCGTGGCTGCTCAGCGACCCGACACATCTGCCGCCGACGGTGCAACACGCCCTGCTAGGCAAAGCTCGTCAGCCTGAGACAGTGGATTTCGACACCCCGCCATCCAAGTTGCTGGACAGGCTGTACCGGCAGGCCGAGAATCGTGCCTACAGCAAGCTGCGAGACGGCGCGACATTGTTCGGACGCCTGAGCGCAGAGACGGTCTACGAGAAATGCCCGCATTTCAGGGAGATGATGGACGATCTTTTGACGCTGGCGACACAGGCGGGGATGGGATGAGGATGGTGGAGACGAACGAAACGCGGCGCCTGTGGGAGCGGACCTGGTTCGTAGCCGCGACGACGGTGGGGCTGGCGCTGATACTGGCTGTCGCCGCGGCGTATTTGGCCTTCCGCAGCCAGCTGGTCGACTTTTACGTCTACTACATCGCGGCGGCGGGTTTCCGCCACGGTGTGGACGTCTACACCATGCCCAACACGGACTGGAACGCGCTGGCGAGCAGCCTGTCGGTGCCGGCACATGCATTCCCGTACCGCTATCCGCCCCTGACGGCGATGATGGCCATGCCGCTGCTGGCACTCCCTCCCCGCTGGGCCGGGTTCGTGTGGTCGCTGGGAAGCATCGCCGCGGCGATGGCGGGGATGGCGCTGCTGGCCTCAGCGGTGCGCTCTCGGACGACACGCCTGCCGCTGGCCTGGGCCCTGCTCGTACTCTTCGTGCCGCTCATGACGAACCTGTACGCCGGACAGGTCAACACCTGGATGCTTTTCGCGGTGGCGCTGGCGTTGTGGGCCTTCACCCGCGAGCGGCCGCTGGCAGCCGGCCTGGCTCTGGCGCTGGGGGCGATGATCAAAGTGATGCCCGCGGCGCTCATCGTCTACTTTGCGTGGCGCCGGCAGTGGCGAGTCGTCATCGGCGCGGCGATTGGGCTGGCGGCGCTGGGTCTGCTGTCGATGGCCGTCGTGGGCCCAGGAGAAGTGTGGTCGTACGTGCGCCAGGCGGCGCTGGTGGGCAATCCGCAGACACCGACACCCTATCCTCCCAACCAGTCGCTGAATGGCTTCTTCAGCCGACTGCTCACCGCCAACGAGTGGGGCGGATCGCCGGCCGACAATCCGAGCCTGGCCATGAACCTGGCACGCGGGCTGGGCCTGGTCCTCCTCGCGGCGACGTTCGGGCTATGCCGGCCCGGCCGTCCCCTACGTGGCCGCGTCGTGATCGAGGTGGGGATGGTGGTCATCGCGATGGAGCTCCTGGCTGCCCTGGCCTTCTATCACCTCCTGACGCTGATGCTCATCCCCATATGGGCGCTGCTGCAGCGCGGGCTGGACGGCGGCGGCCGGCGCGATCCGCGAGTCTGGTGGGCAGCCGCGAGCGTCGTGCTGATCGACGTGCAGGGACTGCTCTGGCATCAACTGGTGGGATGGACGATGCTCCTGTCGCTGGGAACGTATGCCATGCTGCTGCTGTGGGGCGTGTCGGCGTGGGAACAGGAGAGGATCGCGACATGAGAGTGTTGCACATCTACAAGGACTATTTCCCCGTGCTGGGAGGGATCGAGAATCACGTGCGCGTGCTGGCGACAGGCCAGGCCAGGCGGGGCCTCGACGTGACGGTACTGGTGACTCACCCCGGCGCCGGGGAGGACGACCGCATGATGGAGGGAGTGCGGGTGATCCGCGCGCGCCGGCTGACCACGAAGGCTTCCACGCCGCTCAGCCTGAGCCTGTACCGACACGCCGCGCGGCTGCCGGCAGACGTGACGCACCTGCATTTTCCATATCCGCCAGGTGAGATCGCCAACCTGCTGTTGCGTCGCCGCGGGAAGACGGTCATCACCTACCACAGCGACATCGTGCGCCAGAAGTCGATTCTGCGATTGTACCAGCCGCTCCTGACCCGAGTCCTGGCACACGCGAACCGGATCATCGCCGCCACACCGCAGATGATCGAGAACTCACCCTTCCTGCGCCCCGTGTCCCACAAATGCACCATTATTCCCTATGGCCTGCCGCTGGAAAGGCTGTCCCATGCCGACGCCGCGCAGGTGGCTGCGCTTCGCGCTCACTACCAGGCAGGCTGTTGCTGTTCGTGGGCAAGCTGCGCTACTACAAGGGATTGAACTACCTGATCGAGGCCATGCGGGAGCGTCGACGCCACGCTGCTGATCGTCGGATCCGGGCCGATGGAGGCGGAGTGGCGGCGGCAGGCGGAATCGTCACCCGCGCGGATCGGATCGTGTTCTGCGGCGAGGTGGCGGACGACGCGCTGCCCGCATACTATCACGCCGCCGACGTGTTCGTGCTGCCGTCGTCGGAACGAAGCGAAGCTTATGGCATGGTGCAGGTGGAAGCCATGGCGGCCGGGCGGCCCGTGGTCTGCACCGAACTCGGCACCGGCACGTCTTACGTCAACCAGAACGGCGTTACGGGACTGGTCGTTCCACCCAGAGATCCCGCGGCGCTGGCGGCGGCGATCAACCGACTGCTGGCGGACGAGCCGCTGCGCCGGCGCATGGGCGAGGCGGGACGCGCCCGCGCGTGCGCCGAATTCGGCGAAGAGACCATGGTCGAGCGCGTAATTGAGGTGTACCAGTCGCTATTTATGGTCAAATCTTGATTTATTACAACGAGTGAGGTAAGATTGAACCCTATGAACATTCTCGTCACGGGCGGTGCGGGCTTTATTGGATCGAACCTGGCTCAGAGGCTTGTCAGCGAAGGCCACCACGTGACTGTGGTCGACGATCTGTCTATCGGCAAACTCTCCAATCTCGATCCACTCAAGGAGAATAAGAACTTCCGAGTTCGTGCGCGGCTCCATCCTGGAGCGCGATGTGATGGAGCCGCTCGTGCGCCGGGTGGACCTGGTCTTTCACCTGGCGGCGGTGGTCGGGGTCAAGTTCGTGCTGGACGATCCGCTGCGCGGCATCCGCACGAACGTGCTGGGCACGGAGCTGGTTCTGGAGTTGGCGCATCGCTTCGATCGGCGCATCGTGATCGCGTCCAGCTCGGAAGTATACGGCAAGTCGACCCAGGCCCCGCTCCGTGAGGACGGCGACCGGGTGCTGGGGCCGACACGCGTCGCGCGCTGGTCCTACTCCGAAATCCAAGGCGCTGGATGAGTACCTGGCATTCGGCTACGTGCAGCAGGGCTTGAGAGCATCGATGGTTCGCTATTTCAATGCGTACGGCCCGCATACCAATCCCGACGGGTACGGCAGCGTCGTGACGCGGTTCGTGATCCAAGCGTTGAAGGGCGAGCCACTGACGGTGTACGGCGACGGCAGCCAGACGCGCTGTTTCACGTACGTGGCTGACACCGTGGAGGGCACGATCCGCGCCGGGTTCGAGCCGCGGGCCGTCGGCGACGTGTTCAATATCGGCAACAACCGCGAGTTCACTATTCGCGAGCTGGCCGAGCTGGTGCTGGAAGCCGCGGGACGCCCGCGGGAGATCGTCGAGGTTCCGTTCCAGGAGGTGTTCGGGCGGAACTACGAAGAGCCGATGCGGCGCGTGCCCGACATCACGCGGGCGCGCACCACGATGGGATTTCAGGCGGGGATACCCTTGGAAGAAGGTTTGAAGATGACGGTGGATTGGTTCAGGAGCGCTCACGTTGACTACTAAGCTTGGGGGGTATTGCGACAAGGTCCTCGAGGCCGGCTGGCTGATGGCCGTGATGCTGGTGCCCCTGTTTTTCAACGTCTATTCCAGCCGCGTGTTTGAGCCGGACAAGCTGACTCTCATACGCTCCATCGCGACGGTGATGGTCGCGGCCTGGCTCATCAAGGTCTTGGAAGCAAGCACCCACCCCGCAACGGGCGGGAATTCGGCCGACGCCGAGACGGCCGACACGGAGCGCCAGTCGTTCCGCACGTGGCTGACCAAGGTGCCGCTGGTACTGCCGACGCTGGCGATGGTCGTCCTGTACATCATCAGCACGGCGGCCTCTCTCGTGCCCGGCGTGAGCCTCTTCGGATCCTACCAGCGATTGCAGGGTACTTATACCACTTTCTCCTACATCATCGTCTTCTTCATGCTGCTCCAGGGACTGCGCCAGCGCGAGCAGATCGACCGGCTGATCACGGCCATCCTGCTGAGCAGCCTCTCGGTGTCGCTGTACGGTATCATTCAGCACGATAAGCTCGACCCCCTGCCGTGGGGCGGCGACGTGACGTCACGCGTTGCCGCGAACATGGGCAACGCCATCTTCGTCGCCGCATACCTGATCATGACGCTGCCGCTGGCGCTGTACCGGCTCGTGGAGAACCTGGTCAGCATCGCCGACGCGGACCGTCCGCAGCAGACCGCCGGCTTCATCGTGGTCTACCTCATCCTGCTGGTGGCGCAGTTCGGCGTGTGGCTCAAGTTCGGCTTCGTGGGCGGGCTGGCGAGCGGCCTGGGCGCGATTCTGATCGTGATCCTGGGCTCGCTGTTTCTCGACCGGCCCATCGCCCGGTTCGCACTGCTGGGCGCGTACTCGTTCATCCTGGTGGCGCAGACCGTGACCATCTTGTTCTCCCAGAGCCGCGGTCCGTGGCTGGGTCTCCTTGCCGGCCTGTACGTTTTCGTATTGCTGGCGCTCACGCTGCTGCGCCGACGGGCCGCGGACCAGAGTCCGCTTGACACGCCAGGAGCTCCTGCGCGCCATTGGATTCGCGGATCGCCAGCTTGTTGGTGGGCGTCGCGCCGGCTTACGCCGTGATGGCCGCGTTGCGGAAGGGCATGCGCTGGCTGTGGGTCAGCTGGCTCGTGCAGGCGCTGGTCGGCATCGTGTTGATCGTGGGTATCAGCATGCCCCACACCCCGCTGTCCGCGCTGCACTCCCTGCCCTACCTCGGCCGGATGGGAGGCCTGTTCGAGCAGGGCGGCACGAACGCGGTCCGCGTCCTCATCTGGCAGGGAGCGGTCAAGCTCGTCGAGCCGCACGCCGCGCTCACGATCCCGCCGGACAAATCCGATCCGCTCAATTTCCTGCGTCCGCTGATCGGGTACGGGCCGGAGTCGATGTACGTTGCCTACAATCGTTTCTACCAGCCGAACCTGGCGCACTACGAAGCGCGCAACGCTTCGCCGGACCGCTCGCACAACGAGACGTTCGATTCGTTGATCACCACCGGTGCTCTGGGCCTGCTCATCTACATGACGCTGTTCGGCAGCGTGTTCTATTATGGCCTGCGCTCCCTGGGAATGGCCAACAAGGCCCGTGACCGGAGGCTTTTCGTTGCGCTTTGGGCCGGGGGCGCCGTCCTCGGCGCGACCATCACCTGCCTGATCGATCACTCGCTGCGTTTCTTCGGCGTCGGCTTGCCTACCGGGGCCGTCGCCGGGCTCGCCATCTACGTCGCGCTGTACAGCCTGTTGCTGTACGAGCCCGATGGGGCTGCGGCGGTAACCCTCAGCACCGAGCACCTGGTCGTGATCGGACTGCTCGCCGCTGTGGTCGCACATTTCGTCGAAATTCAGGTCGGTATCGCGATTGCCGCGTCCCGCACGCATTTCTGGGTCTACGCCGGGGTCCTGGCCGCGATCGCGTACTATTTCCGGCAGCGCGAAACGTCCGCCACACCCGCAGTCGCGGCCGCCGTGGCGGCTGAGGCCGTCAAACCGAGAGCGACCCTGGAGGTCGGCGCCGGCCGAACGCACGGCCAGAGTCGCCGGAGCGGCAAGCGCGGCCAGGCGCCCGCCCAGCCCGCCCCGCGAGCAGCGGCCGCAGCTCCCGGCCGCCGAACCGTGTCCGCCCTCCTCGCCGCATACGGCGTGTTGGTCGCCATCATCCTGATCACCATGACGTACGATTTCGTCACCCGCAGCTTCGACGTCAGCGCCGGGAACTTCAGCATACTGTGGCTGTTCCTGATCACCTGGCTGATCTCGACCATCATCGTGCTCTCGCTGGCGGCCGAAAGCCGCGCGCCCGGTGAGGACCTCAGCGAATGGGTCCGCGGCGCCATCGCATACGTGCTGATCTCGTTGGGCTCCTTCCTGATCTTCTGGCTCATCTACAGCGGGCTGCTGCGCGCCAACCCGAGCGCTCAGGGTCTCGCCGCCGTCATGGAGATCGTCGGTGAAATCAGTAATCTGCTGATCTTCTACTACCTGGTCATGGGCATCATGATGCTGTTGTTGGCCCTGGCACTGTACCGGCGGGCCGCAGCGGACGCCGGTACGATCTGGCAGTTCCGCAACTGGTGGATCTATCCGCCACTGGTCGTCGTGGTGCTGTGGGTCGTGATGACCACGAACGTGCGGGTCATCCTGGCCGACATGATCTACAAACAGGCGCTGCCTTACGACGACCGGCAGGAGTACGACGCCAGCATTCCCCTGTATCAGCGCACTGTGCAGCTCGTGCCAACGCAGGACTTCTACTACCTGTTCCTCGGCCGGGCCTACCTGGAAAAAGCACAGCGCTCCTCGGATCCACAGGAACGTGACACGCTGATGACCTCCAGCCGGGATGCGCTGCTCAAGGCTCTGGCCCTGAACCCGCTGAACACCGACCACAGCGCGAACCTGGCCCGCCTCTACCGAGCCTGGGGCGGATTGACGACCGCGCCGGCCGAACGCCAGAAGCTGCTGGACCAGTCTTATGCTTACTACGAGCAAGCGACGTCACTGAGCCCACAGAACGCGCAGCTTTGGAACGAGTCCGGGCTGGTCGCTTACTTCCTGGGCCGGTACGACGACGCGGCCGCCAAGTACGAGCACTCGATCGAGCTGGATCCGACCTTTGCCGATACCTACGTGTTCCTGGGCGACGCCTACCAGGCGCTCAACAAGCCACAGGAAGCGCTGAAGGCCCACCTCAAGGCGCTGGAGCTGAACCCGAACGCACTGACCGATTCGCGGCTCTTCAGCTTGCCCATCGCCGGCTTCCAGGATCGACGTTTCGACTTCTACGCGAAGGCGGGCCTCCTGGACCAGATCACGGCGGCACTGGAGAAGAGCCCGTCGTTCGATCAGAACGCCGGCATCGACACCACCCTGGGCGGCATCTTGATGCGGCAGGGAGACCTGGTCCAGGCGCTGACCTACTACACCAAGGCGGCGCAGCTGAGTCCGAACGATCTGGCGACCCACCTGGCCATCGGCTACATCTACGCGCAGCAGAAGAAGTACGACGAGGCGCTGGCGGAATTCCAGGTCTGCGTGCAGATTGCGCCGAACGACCTGGTAAGCCACCGCAACCTCGGCGGCATCTACCGCCAGCTGAATCAGCTGGACGAAGCTCGCGCCGAATTCGAAAAGGCCCTGGCCATCGCGCCGGACGACGTGATCACCATTCAGAACCTGGCCGACCTGTATCGGATGCTGAATCGTCCCGAAGACGCACTGAAACAAATAGAACACTGGGCGGAGCTGTCGCCCCAGGACTTCAATGCACACAAGAACCTGTCGCTGATGTACCACGACATGGGGCAGGTCATGCAGGCCATCACGCAGGCGCAAAAGGCGCTCGATCTGGCACCGGCCGATCAGAAGCCGGCACTGCAGCAGTATTTGAACGAACTGGAAGGGCAGAAGACGACACCGTAACATGGCAACGTATATGTTGATTTTCGCTTCGGCGCTGGTATTCGCTGTGGGCGCAACGCCGGTGATGCGGCGGCTGGCGCCCCGGCTTGGCCTGATCGATCAGCCCAACGCCCGCAAGGTCCACACCAACCCGGTCCCGTTGATGGGTGGGGTGGCCCTCTACGGCGCGATCATCGCCGCGCTGCTGATCTTCGATGACCGCTACAACGTCGCCCAGCTGGTCAGCATCCTGATCGGCGGAACGTGGGTGTCGTTTCTGGGCGTCTGCGACGACCGCTGGGGGCTGAGCCCGATGCTCAAGCTGGGCGGCCAGATCGTCGCCGCGGTGATCCTGATCTACTCCGGGGTGGAGGTCACGGCTTTCGGCCATCAGGCCATCAACATCGTCGTCACCGTAGTCTGGGTCGTGGGTATCACCAATGCGCTGAACCTGCTGGACAACATGGATGGCCTGTCGGGCGGCGTGGCGGCGACGGCCGCGGCCTACTTCCTGGTCATGGCGGTGATGAGCGGGCAGTACCTGGTGGCAGGTCTGTCGGCAGCGCTCGTCGGCGCCTGCCTGGGTTTCCTGGCATACAACTTCAACCCGGCCTCCATCTTCATGGGCGACACGGGCAGCCTGTTTCTCGGCTTCTTGCTGGCGGCGCTCGGTATCAAGCTGCGGTTCCCCTCCAATTCGGCCATGGTCACCTGGATGGTACCCGGGATGACGCTGGGCGTGCTGATTCTGGACACCAGCCTGGTGACGGTCTCACGCCTGCGACGCGGCGTCAATCCCTTGACGACCCCGGGCAAGGACCACCTCTCGCATCGACTGGTCGCGGCCGGGTACACCCACCGGGAGGCCGTCCTGATCCTGTACATCGTGGCGGAAGCGTTCGGCTTGCTGGCCGTGCTGCTGACGCGCGCCAGCGTGCGCGAAGGCTACGTCTTCGGCGCGGCGGTCGCCGCGGTCTGCCTGTACGTCATCTGGAAGTTTGAGTGGGGCATGAAGCGGCCGGTCCAAACGACCGCCGTGAACGGAGAGACCACCCCTCCCGCCGTAGAACCGGCCGCGGGAGGCCGTTGCGACCGATAATCGTCGGGCTTACTTCGAAATCAAAGTTCGCGACGTTCGTAGAGAGGGTACATGGAGACGAGAATGGACCTGCCAGGGCTATCGAATCCGAACACGTTTGACAAGCTCCGGGAAAGAATCAGCCGGCGCGAGGCGCGGATCTGTGTGGTCGGCCTCGGCTACGTGGGGCTGCCGTTGGCCGTCGAGGCCGCGGACGTTGGGTTCCCCGTGACGGGACTGGACGTCTCCACCTCCAGAGTCGACGCCATCCGCGCCAGGCACAGTTACATCGGAGACATCACCGACGCGCGCATCGCCCAGGTGTCCGACCAAAAACGATTCGAAGCGACCACGGACTACGAGGCCATCCGCCAGGCGGACATCGTCTTCATTTGCGTGCCCACACCCTTCACGGAGACGCGCTCGCCCGATCTGGCCTTCATCGTGTCCGCAGCGGAAGGCATCCTGCCCCGGCTGCACCCTGGCCAACTGATCATCCTGCAGAGCACGACACATCCCGGAACCACGGAAGAGATCGTGATGCCGATCCTGGAGCGAACCGGCTTGCGGGCCGGCGTCGATTTCTACCTGGCGTTCTCGCCGGAACGCATCAATCCCGGCGACCTGACCCACACCGTGCGCAACACGCCGAAGGTCGTGGGCGGGCTGACGCCGCGCTGCACGGCGCTCGCACGTGAATTCCTGGAGCACCTGACGCCCGAAGTATTCGTCGTGTCCTCGCCGCGGGCCGCCGAGATGACCAAGCTGTTGGAGAACATCTTCCGCAGCGTGAACATCGCGCTGGTCAACGAGCTGGCCGTGCTCAGCGAGCGGATGAACATCGACCTTTGGGAAGTGATCGCCGCGGCCTCGACGAAGCCGTTCGGATTCATGCCGTTCTATCCGGGTCCCGGGGTCGGCGGCCACTGCATCCCCGTGGATCCATACTACCTGTCGTGGAAGGCTCGCGAGTACGACTTCTACACCAAGTTCATCGAGCTGGCCGCGGAGGTGAATCAGAGCATGCCCTACCACGTAGTGGACAAGGTCATGGCCGGGCTCAGCTCGCAGGGGAAGGCCTTGCGTGGCGCGCGGGTCCTGATTCTGGGCGTGTCCTTCAAGCCCAACGTCGACGACGCCCGCAACTCGCCGGCCGAGCGCGTGATCGAGCTGCTGCTGGCCCGCGGAGCGAACATCCACTATAACGACCCATACGTGCCGCACTTTCGGGTCGGCGGGGACGTCTTCCACCGTGAAGTCACGGCCCTGAATTCGATCGAATTGACCGCGGAGACGCTGGCGGCCCAGGATGCAGTGGTGATCATCTCGGCGCACCAGGCGTACGACTGGCCCTGGATCGTGGAGCATTCGGCCCTGGTGGTCGACACCGTGAACGCCACGCGGCAGGCGACGTCGTGCAGCGACAAAGTACTGCGGATCGGCGCCCCGGCGCCGGCCCTAGAGCTATAGCCGGCCACGCGAGTCCGTTGCGCCGGGCCGGAACATTCCAACATTAGAAAGAGGAAGGAACTGTTTTATGAGGCATCATCTGGCAAGAGCGAGATGGGGTGGCATCCTGCTGGTTGCTGTGGCGCTGTTGCTCACCCTTTCGGCGTGCGGTCTTCCGCCCAGGAATCCACCTACCGACACCCCGGCGCCAGCCGCCACTCCAGCGGTATCCACGCCGACCTCAAATCAGAGCTCAGGAGAAGACAACGTGGCAACTCAGAAGAAGAGCTATAGCAAGGCCCCAGCGATGACCATCGATCCCAAGAAGAGCTACACCGCGACGATCAAGACCGCGAAGGGTGACATCGTGGTGAGCCTGTATGCCGACAAGGCCCCCAAGACGGTCAACAATTTCGTCTTCCTGGCGCGCGACGGCTTTTACGACAATACGACGTTCCACCGGGTGATGCACGATTTCATGGCGCAGGGCGGCGATCCGACGGGCACCGGCCGCGGCGGCCCCGGCTACCAGTTCGCCGACGAGTTCGATTCATCGCTGACGTTCGACCAGCCGGGCATCCTGGCAATGGCCAACGCCGGCCCGAACACGAACGGCAGCCAGTTCTTCATCACGTACGTGCCGACGCCGTGGCTGAACGGCCATCACAGCATCTTCGGCAAGGTCACGAGTGGGATGGACGTCTTGAAGCAGATCAGCGAGCGCGATCCGTCCGCCGGGGCCTCCCAGCCGGGCGACAAGATTTTGAGCATCGCGATTGAGGAGAAGTAGGGACCGATCGGCTGCAGCCGATGCGCATTTCTCAGCCAATAGAATCAACCCCGAGACCGTGCGCGTCCGGCAGCAAGCCCGAGGCAATGGTGAGGAGGATGACTGGCACATGACCGGTGCCGATCTGGCCTGTGAGTCTGAGTCGGAGAACTCCACGACCGCACACGGCGCCCGCCGCGACCGTCCGGGCGGACGCCGAACCTACCGGAAACTGGCCCTGCTGGCGCTGATGTTAGTGTTCAGCGGGCTCATCCTGACCCACCGGGCCTGGTTCCGTCAGTTCGAGTCGTATGGGTACCCCGGGATCTTCCTCACTCACTTGCTCGGCAGCGCCACGGTCATCCTGCCGGCGCCCAGCATCACGCTCACCTTCGCCCTGGGCAGCGCCCTCAACCCGGTATGGGTGGGATTGGCCTCCGCTGCGGGCGCGGCGCTCGGAGAGCTGACCGGTTTCCTGACGGGCTACGGGGGCTCGGCGGTGGTCGAGCGCTACGACCTCTACGAGCGCTTTCGCCGCTACGTGGAGCGTTACGGCCTGATCCCGGTGTTCATTCTGGCGGCGATCCCCAACCCTTTCTTCGATCTGGCCGGCATCGCCGCCGGCGCGCTGCGGTACCCGATCTGGCAGTTCCTGGGCGTCGTGTTCCTGGGCAATGCGGTCAAGATGATCCTGGTCGCTTACGCCGGCGCCGGCTCCGGTTGGCTGTTCGGGCGCTAGTTGTTGTGGGGATTCGGGATAACGCACTGGAATCGGGGCGGGGTGTTTGATGAGCGACAATTCGGGAATCGAGTGGACGGAGTCGACGTGGAACCCACTCACGGGCTGCACTAAGATCAGCCCCGGCTGCAAGCATTGCTACGCCGAGCGCATGGCCCTGAGGCTGCAGGGGATGGGCCAGCCGAGCTACCGAAACGGATTCAGGCTCACCACCCACGAGCGCCTGCTGACGCTGCCGTTGACGTGGAAGAAGCCCCGGATGGTCTTCGTCAATTCCATGAGCGACCTCTTTCATCAGGACGTACCCGAAAGCTTCATCCTGGCCGCCTTCGAAGTGATGCGACAGGCTTCGCGCCACACCTTCCAGGTGCTCACCAAACGCTCGGAGAGGCTGCTCGATCTCGGGCGAAGGATTGACTGGCCCAGGAACGTGTGGATGGGCGTCAGCGTCGAAAACGCGGATTTCACGCACCGGATCGAGCATTTGCGCTGCATCGGCGCTCAGGTCAAGTTTCTGTCATTGGAACCACTGCTCGGCCCGCTGCCCGGGCTCGATCTTCACGGCATCGATTGGGTGATCGTGGGCGGCGAATCCGGTCCCGGCGCACGTCCCCTGGTCGCCGACTGGGTCGTCGACGTCCGGCAACAGTGCGCCGACGGCACAGACGCCCTTCTTCTTCAAGCAGTGGGGCGGGGTCAGCAAGAAACGCAACGGCCGAGTCTTAGAGGGGCGGACGTGGGAAGAGCTGCCCCGGTTGGGGGTAGAAAGCGTCGCATAAGAGCTCAGCATGTGAAGTGCAGTGGTTGAGCCTTCAGGATACGTAGACTCGATTCGCAATGGAACGAATGGACTCAGTGTTGAGGAGTCACAATGGTCATGGACGATCAGTTTTCGGCGGCGCCGGACTTCGCGCTGCGGGATATGTCCGGACGGGTAGTCCGGCTGTCCGAATTCAGGGGCAAGAAGCACGTCATCCTGGTGTTCACTCAGGGGTTCGGCTGACCGACCTGCCGCCGGCAGATGGCGCAGTTGCGCCAGGAATACGCACAATTGAGCGCCAACGATGCCGTGGTCGTGGTCGTCGGCCCGGAGAGCCGTGAAGCCTTCGAGTGGTACTGGCAGAAGGAGCACTTCGCCTTCGTGGGCCTGTCCGATCCCCAGGAGACGGTATCGCGGCTGTTCAGCGACGGTCCCGCGGGCGGCCAGTGGCCCGTCCGCACTCCCGAATGGGTGCTCATCGACAAGGAAGGCCACGTGCGGCACAGGGAATTCGCTTCGTGGGCCGGAGAGCCGCGCGGCGACGGACTGATCGAGATGCTCGGAGCGTTGAACCGGGGGTGAATTCGTCGCGATTGCGTCCGGCGCTGGGCCAGTTTTGCCCTGTTTTTCGCGTGAGGGTTTGACTGGCGCGTTTAGACGTGGTATAGTACGGCCCATGGCCTACCGAAAGCAGGGTGATCTGGAACGATGGACAGCCGGCCCGAACACACGAAGTATCGTGATCCGTTACGTTCCGTTGTTCAAGTGAGCGCAGTGATGTTTGGGAGGCACGACTAACACGCATGCGGATTGGAATCGATGCCAGGCTGGTCTATTATACGCAAGCGGGCATTGGTCAATACATCAAACGCCTGGTCAAGGCGCTGGCTGATGTCGACCAAGAGAATGAATTTGTTCTGCTGCAGAGCCGCAAAGATCAGTCCGTCATCGTCGACCAGTCCAACTTCAAACGAGCGTCCATCTGGACCCCGTCGCACCATCGGTTGGAACAGTGGACGCTGCACCTCGAAATCTCGCGGCTGGACATGGACCTCCTGCACAGCCCGGACTTCATCCCCCCATTCCGGCGCAACTGCAAGTCCGTCATCACGGTTCACGACCTGGCCTTTTTGCTCTATCCCCACTTTCTGACCCAGGAAAGCGCACGCTATTACAGCCAAATCGATCAGGCGGTGCGCCACACCGACCACATGATCGCGGTGTCCGAGGCGACGAAGCACGACCTGATGCAGCGGTTGGGCGTGCCGGAGAGCAAGGTCTCCGTCATCTACGAGGCCGCTGCCGCGCAATACCGGCAGTTGCCGCTTGACGAGGCCCAGCGCTACGTCAACAACAAGTACGGTCTGAACGAGGACTACATGTTCTTCGTCAGCACCATCGAGCCGCGCAAGAACGTGCCCGGCTTGCTCAAGGCGTACCGCGGTCTGCTGGATTCCTACAAGTCCGAGGTGAAGCTGGTACTCGCCGGCGGCCAGGGCTGGCTGTCGGACGAGGTGATGGAGACGGTGGACAGGCTGAAGCTGAGCGATCAGGTCCGCTTTCTCGGCCGCGTGCCCTCCGCCGACCTGCCTTTCCTGTACAACGCGGCCCGCCTGCTGGTCCATCCCTCATTCTACGAGGGCTTCGGACTGCCGCCGCTCGAGGCGATGGCGTGCGGGACGCCGGTCGTCGTGTCCAACGTGTCGGCCATGCCCGAAGTGGTCGGTGACGCGGGCCTGCTGGTCGATCCGAATGACATCTCCGAGATGACGGTGGGCATGTACCGCGTGCTGACCGACGATCAACTGCGGCAGGAGATGATTCACAAGGGCCTGGCTCGGGCAGCGTGCTTTTCCTGGGACAAGGCAGCCCGCCAAACGCTGGAGCTGTACGCCCGGGTCATCCAGGGGAAATGAGATTGCAGGGAACCCTGGACATATGAAACTTCTGCTCCTGACGCCGCAACTGCCATACCCTCCGCATCAGGGTACCACCATCCGCAACTACAACCTGGTTCGCCATCTCGCACGGCGCCACGAGGTGCACGTGCTGTCCTTCGTCCTGCAGCCCGGCGAGGAGCAGGGAGCCCAGCCGCTGCGCGAGGCCTGCCGTTCGCTGCGCACCGTCGTCGCCCCACAGCGGACGATGCGCCAGCGGCTGGCCGGAGTGGTGACGTCGCGCCTGCCGGACATGGCGTTGCGCCTGCCTTCCGCGGAGTTCCACGCCGCGCTGCGCGACGCGCTGCAGCGTGAAGCGTTCGACGTCGTCCAGGTAGAAGGCATCGAGATGGCCCAGTATGGCCTGGCCTGGTGCGACGCAGCGGGCGGGAAACCCCTCTGGGTGTTCGACGACCACAACGCCGAGTACGTGCTGCAGCGGCGGGCCTTCGAGACGGACCTGCGGCGGCCGCGGCGCTGGCCCGCGGCGGCGTATTCGTGGATCCAGTGGCGCCGGCTGACCGCTTACGAGCGCCTGGCCTGCCGGCAGATGGACCGCACAGTGGTCTGCTCCGAGGCCGACCAGGCGCGTTGCAGGCCATCATGCCGGGGCTGACCGCGACGATCATTCCCAACGGGGTGGATTCCACCTATTTCCGGCCGGACGCCGCTCTCGGCGAGCCCACCCTTCCGCCCCACAGCGTGGTCTTCACCGGCAAGATGGACTTTCGTCCGAACATCGACGCCGTGGCCTGGTTCGTACTGGAAGTCTGGCCGGCCATTCGCGCGCGGGTCCCCGACGCCCGCTTCTACATCGTGGGGCAGAAGCCGCATCCACGCGTGTCGGCGCTGGCCAGCGCGCCGGGCGTCACCGTCACGGGCTACGTGGACGACGTGCGGCCCTACACCGGCGGGGCCGCCGTGTACGCCGTGCCGCTGCGAATCGGCGGCGGGACGCGGCTGAAGATATTGGAGGCCATGGCCATGGGGCGGCCGGTCGTCTCCACGACGCTCGGCTGCGAAGGCTTTCCATTGACCTCCGGCCGCCAGCTCCTGACGGCAGACCGGCCCGCAGAGTTTGCCGCGGCCGTCGCCGATTTGCTGGAACACCCGGAGAAGGGCGTCCCTCTCGGACGCGAGGCCCGCGCCTTCGTCGAGCGCCACTACGACTGGGCCGCGATCGTGCCCCTGTTCGATCAGGTCTATGAGTCCCGCTGAAGCCGTCCCTCGCCTGCGGAGCGCGCGCCTGTCGCTGCTTCGGCTGGCCGCCCGGCTGGGCCCGGTGCGATCCGGCAGCGGCCCCACGACCACACCCCGCTCCGTCCTGCTCATCCGCCCGGATCATCTGGGCGACGTCCTCTTCACGACGCCGGCCATTCGCTTCCTGAGGCTGTCCTGGCCGAAGACGAAGATCACCCTCATGGTCGGTCCCTGGTCGCAGCCGGTGGCCGCCGGCATCCCCCACCTGGACGAGATCCTGACTGCCCCGTTCCCCTATTTCAGCCGCCAGCGCCGCCGGTGGCTGTTGGAGCCTTACCTGCAGCTGTTGAACGAAGCGCAGGCGCTGTCCGCCTACCGGTTCGATCTGGCCGTCGTGTTGCGATTCGACCATTGGTGGGGCGCGTGGCTGGCGCATCAGGCCGGCATTCCGCGGCGGATGGGCTACGCCATGCCCGAAGTCGTGCCGTTCCTGAGCCGGGCCGTCCCCTACGTCGCCGGGCAGCACGAGGTCGTGCAGAACCTGCGACTGATGGAGGCGGTCGTCGGCCAGGCCTGCACCGGCCCCGCCTCGGACCTGAGCTTCGAGCCGTCCGATCAGGACGAGGCCGCCGGCGGCACGCCTGCTGGCAGAGCACGGCATTCGCCCAGGTGAGGCAGTGGCCTGCGTCCATCCGGGGACGGGCGCGGCGGTCAAGCTGTGGCGCAACGAGGGCTGGGCCCAGGTCGTCGAGTCGCTCGTGAAGGACATGGGCCTGCGCGTCGTGGTGACCGGCGGGCCGGGCGAGCGCAGATCTGGTGCAGGACCTGATGGGACGGCTCACCGTGCCGGCGATCGACCTGTCCGGGAAGACGCAGATCGGCCAGCTCGCGGCGATCATGGGCCGCTGCCGCCTGGCGCTGGGCGTGGACAGCGGCCCCTTGCACCTGGCCGTGGCGATGGGCGCGCCGACGGTCCACCTGTTCGGCCCGGTCGACGCGGCGAAATTCGGGCCCTGGGGCGACCCGATCCGGCACGTCGTGGTCACATCCGGCCGCACGTGCATGCCCTGCGACCGGTTGGACGCCTGCCCCGAAGGCGCGCCGGCCTCGGGCCTCTGTATGCTGGACATCCGCGCGCCCCAGGTAATCGAGGCCGCGCGGCGAGTGCTGGCAGCCACGACGGATTCAGGCCAATAGCATAGGATCGAAAGTCCGCCAACGAAAAAACTTCCGAAATCTTGAAGATTTCGGAAGTTTCGATTTTCGGCAGTCTGCTTAGTGATGCTCGGGAATGGACATCTTGGCGACGGTACCGCCGTCGACGTAGATGTTCTGGCCGGTGATGAACTCCGACGCGTCCGATACGAGGAAAGCCACGAGCGCGGCGATGTCCTTGGGCAGGCCGACGCGTCCCCACGGCACCCATGAGGCCGCCGTCTCGGTGGAATAGTTTTCGAAACGGTTCCAATAGTCGGGCACCTCGATGACGCCCGGGCCGATGGCATTGACCCGGATGTGCTCGGGGCACACCTCGACCGCCAGGGAGCGCGTGAAGGCGTTGATGGCGCCCTTCGTGCCGGCATAGACCGTGTGGCCGATGAATCCCGCATAGCCGTGCACCGACGAGATGTTCACGATGCTGCCGCCGGCCCAGGCCGCACCACGCGCGCCCAGCTCCTTGCCGCGCGCGGTCATGTGCGGAACGGCCTGCTGGGAGCAGAAATACTGGCCGCGGATGTTGACGCCATACGTGTAGTCGAACTGCTCCTCGGTTGTCGTCAGGAAGGGATGGTCGAGCACGTAGCCGGAGTTGTTGACCAACGCATCGAGCCCACCCAGGAACTCGACGCCCTCCTCGATCAGGCGGCGGCACTCGTCCACCCGGCTCAGGTCCGCCTGGATGGCGACCGCGCGGCGGCCCATCGCCTCGATCTCGGCGAGGGCTTCCTGTGCACCCCTGGCGTTGCTGTGGTAATTCAGGACGACGTCCGCGCCCTGGCGGGCCAGCTCCTCCGCCGCACCCCGGCCGATACCCGTACCGGCGCCGGTGACGATGGCGAGCTTACCCTCGCAAGGCAAATTGTTCTGTGGCATGGATCAGACCTCCTTGTCGGAATGATGAAGGGACATCGACGCCGCTCGCGCGGCGAAAAAGCCACACTGGGATTCGAGCCGCCCGGATTGTACCACCGTTCGGCCAGCCGTGACAAGACGCATGCTGAGCCCCGCCCC
The DNA here is from genome assembly GCA_963843645.1 of uncultured Chloroflexia bacterium. Lineage (GTDB taxonomy): Bacteria > Chloroflexota > Anaerolineae > DAOTYC01 > DAOTYC01 > CAWJLE01. The sequence continues at coordinate 337,184 of CAWJLE010000001.1, forward strand.
CGACGACCGTCACCCTGAAGGAGCGCCGTTTGCGACCGAGGGGTCTCGCGCGCCACAACGCACTCGCTCCTCGCGCGCGAGACCCCTCGGTCGCAAACGGCGCTCCCTCAGGGTGACGGTCGTCGGGGGCGGGGGGCGGTCGCCGGGGAGATTGCGCCGAAAACGAGCGAAGGGGTATAATCATCCCCGATGAGGATCCTGTTCGTCGCCCCATTCGGACTCCAGCCCAAGCAGACGGTGAGCGGCCGGGCGCTGCCGCTGGCCCAGGCGCTGACCCGGCGCGGCCACGACCTGCAGGTGGTCGTGCCGCCCTGGGACCATCCGCCGGATTCGGGGCGGTCGTTCACCGACGGCGGCGTGGAGGTCACGCAGCTGGCGCTGCCGGGATGGCCGCCGCCCGTTTCGTATGCGACGATGTCCGCGGCGATGGTGCGCGCGGCCCTGGCCGCCCGCGCCGACGTCGTCCATTGCTTCAAGCCGAAGGGGCTGTCCGGCGCGACCGCCTGGGCGCTGTGGCAGCTGAAACGGATCGGGCGGTGGCGCGGACGGCTGGTCGTGGACACCGACGATTGGGAAGGGCCGGGCGGCTGGAACGAGCGCGGCGGCTACAACCCGCCGGCGCGCCGGATTTTCGCCTGGCAGGAGCCCTGGGGCCTGGCCCATTGTGACGCCGTGACCGCCGCCAGCGCGGCACTGGCCGAGATGGCCGAGCAGGCCGGCGCACGGCGGGTCGTCGATCTGCCCAATGGGCTGACGGCGCTTCCGGAGCTGCCCCACCGGGCGGAAGCCCGCGCCCGCCTGAAGCTGGGCGACGGCCCGGTGGCGCTGGTGTACACGCGCTTCGTCGAAATCGGGCCGGAGCGCCTGGGCGGCCTGCTGACGGCGCTACTGGCGCGCATCTCGGACCTGCAGGTGTGCGTCGTGGGGGAAGGATTGCACGGGGAGCACGAGCGGCTCCAGCCCATAGCGACCGCGATGGGCGGCGCGAACCGCCTGCGCCTGTTCGGATGGGCCCGGCGGCGCGACCTGCCCACTTTCTGGGCCGCCGCCGATTTCGCCCTGTATGCCAGCGACGACACCCCGCTCACCCGCGCGAAGTCGCCGCTGCGGCTGGTGGAGCTGATGGGCGCCGGGGTGCCGATCGTCGCGCACGGCGTCGGCGAGGTGAGCAGGTACCTGGCGGGCGAGGTGTCCGGCCTGATCGCGCCGCCGGGCGACGACGCGGCATTCGTCGCGGCGGCGGTCCGGCTGAGCGGCGACGCGGGCTTGCGAGCCCGGCTGGGTCGGGAAGCGCGGGCGACGGTCGCCGCCCGCTACACCTGGGATCGCCTGGCGGAGCGGGCCGAGCAGGCCTATGCTGACAATCGGGGATAGAATTTTCGAGAATTGGGGCCGGAAAACGTGACGAAACGCAAGTCTAACGTGTGGTTGCAGTGGGGGCCTGTCGTGATTTGGGCGGCGATCATCTTCTTCTGGTCGAGCCGGGCCAAGGCCAGCCTGCCCGAAAACCCGAACGAAACAGTCGATTTCATCGTAAAGAAATCGGCCCACCTGAGCGAGTACGCCGTCCTGGCCGTACTGCTGTGGCGGGCCTTCAGCCACACGCTCCGGGAGCGGCGGCGCTGGCATCCGTGGGTCATCGTCTCCCTGTGCGCCGCATACGCGGTCTCCGACGAGTTCCACCAGCAGTTCGTGGCCGGCCGTGGGCCGTCTCCCCGCGACGTTTTGATCGACGTGGCCGGCGCGTCCATCGGGCTGCTGGTCGTTTCGATCGTCCTCGCCCGGCGCCGGCAGTATCCGCTATGGTTCCGGCGTTTCCCCTGGCTCGACCGGTTCCTCGAGGGGTTGCTGCCGCTCCGGCTTTCGCCGCAGGACAATCCGCCCGAATAACTCATCCTGCTGAACGACCAGGAAATTGCCCTTGATCATCTCCAGCACGGCGAGAAACGTGACGATGATCTCGACGCGGTAACGAGCCGCCCCGATCAGCTCGCCGAAGTCCACTTCATCGCGTTCGGCGAGCCTGGCTTTGATCAGCTCGATCTTCTCGCCGATGGAAACGCCCGGGGCCGCAATGACCGTCGATACGGGCGCCGCCTCAGGAACGATCTCCAGCGCCTGCCGGACCAGCTGAACCAAATTGTTCAGGGTCACGTCGCTCAAGTCGAGCGACTTGTCGACCACGACCACCTCTCCGGCGTGCGCGTACGAGCGCAGGTTCATCTGCTCGCGCGCCGACAACTGCCCCGCGACTTCTTTGAATTTCTTGTACTCGATCAGCTGGCGCACCAGCTCTTCGCCGACGTCTTCTTCCTCTTCGCTCTCCGGGCTCGGCGGCAAAGGAAGCAGCAGGCGCGATTTGATGAGCAGCAGCTTGGTGGCCACGACGAGGAAATCGGCCAGGTTGGTCGCGCTCCGCTCCTCCAGCCGGCGGATGTACTCCAGGTACTGATCCGTGACCCGGGCCAGCGAGATCGTGGTGATGTCGAGCTCCGCCCGCTCAATGAGGTGCAGGAGGAGGTCGAGCGGTCCCTCGAAGGAGGGCAGCTTCACTTCGTACGAAGGATTCAGGCGGTCCATGTTTAGACTTCCGAAGTCTCAAGACTTCGGAAGTCCGTGCGCCTCCGAAAGTCTGCGTGGCGCTGACCAGGGCCAGGAGCTTGTCGCGCCAGGCCAGGCCGGCCGTCCACTGATCGCCCGGGCACTGCGTGGCCACGAAGTCCCGGTGCCCCTTGATGCTTTCCAGGGGCAGGCCCAGAAGCTGAACCAGGTAGCTCAGCAGCGCGGCCCCGGCGCTCAGCTGCCCTATGGTCGGGCCCGCGCCCATGAAGTTCCCGGCGAACGCGATGCCGATCGACGAGGCATTGGCCTTCTGGGCGTGATACGAGATGGTCTGCAGGCTGTTCGTCTGGTCGATCGTGCCGTCGGCCATGATCATGAAATGGTAGCCGATGCCGGGCCAGCCCCGTTCCTTCACGTGGTAGCGAGCGATGGCCGCCGGGCCCACCGTGGCGGGCACGGCGGTGTGGTGCACGATCAGGGTCTTGATGTCGGTCAGGGGCCGCGTGGCGTAGACCTTGGCCTCACTGTGAGGCAGCGTCCGGACCAGGTCCAAAATCTCGGGCCGGGGGACCAGGTCGGGCCAGACTCGGCCCAGGGCGCCGCGCAGCAGATCCGTTTCCTCCGCCAGCGCGGAAACGCGAGACTCCAGTGCGACGATCCGATCGCGCGCGGCCCAGGCCTCAGCGCCGATCGCCCTCAACTGCACCCCTTTCGCGCCCTGCTCCAGGGCAGCCCGCTCGAAATACTGAGTGAGCACACCTCCGTCGGTAAACGCGTCGGCAATCGGCAGCCCAAAGAGCTCCTGGCCGTGCTCGCGGTAGTAGGAAAGAAACGGCTCTTTGATGGTCGACTCGGTCTCGGCGAAGTACAGCTCGTCGCTGACCGTCGCCGGGCTGACGACGATCCGTGCGTCGTACGTCGGCGACCCTTTCGCCGCGAACCAGCCGGCATCCCCCTCCACGACGTCCCAACGCAGAATGTAGTCGCCGGCAGCGGGCGGGGCGGCAAGCTGTGCCTGTGACAGCGTGACGGTCATGCCCGGCGTGATGTCCGCCGGCAGCGGCGTCCGCACGTCTTCCGCACCGGCGACGACCTGCCCGTCGAGCGTGAACCAGTGATAGCCCAGGGAAGCCGTGCAGGCCGGCCAGGTCTTCGTGCCGGCGTTCGCCAGCTTGACGGTGACGGGCACGCGCTGCCCGGCTTGCAGCCCGTCGGGCGGCTTGAAGTCGAGCCACTCGACGCGATACGGTGGCTTCTCCTCGGCGGGCCGGGGCAAGACGAGGGCGGGACGCTGCATTCCCCCGACCTGGCGGACGACCGGCAGCAACTCGCCGTTCTCCTTGCGCCAGACGAAGGGCGCCCACTGCGGATCGGATGAGGACGCGATGAAAGCGCTCGCGGAGCCCAGGTACGGGAACTTGAACAGCTCGGTGTAATAGGCCACGTACTGGGCCGCCAGGACGTCCGACGAAAGGTCGCGCGTGGCATTGCCGAATTCCGTGATCTCGATGACCTTGTCGGGAAACTTCTCGTGATACACCTTGAACCGCAAGCCCCAGTCATCCGCGAACATGTTGTCGGCCTGCCAATAACAGTGACAGCCCAGCCAATCGGAGGCGGTGACGGCCTCCTCGCACAGATCCAGCCACTCCAGGTCGCGGTGCGGCCAGTTGGGGGCGAGACCGGGGAATCCAAATTGAGCCCAGGGGCAGGCCGCCCTGAGGAGACGCAGGACCTCCAAGTACCACTCCGTGAACGAACGGGCGTCGTCGTCCGTGCTGCCCCAGCCTTCGTAGCGCTGGTCGTGGTTGGGTTCGTTGTGAATCTCGAACTTCACGGCAAAGGGCCGAAGCTCGTTGAGGCGCGGAATCGCGGTCGTCGCGAAAGCTTCGGCGCTGGGGTGTCCCTCGCCGATGCGGATATCGTGCAGCCGCACGATGAACTCCAGAAGCGGGTTCTCCCGACGCAGGCGATCGAAGACCTCGGTCTTGGTAAAGCTGAGGGTCTTCAGGGTTTCAATGCGAGCTTCGCGAACGAGCTGATAGTCACCGTCGGTGAAATCGAAGTCGTTGCGGGCATGGACGCCCACTCGCGCTGTCCTGGTGTCGGGCATGATCGCGCCTCCTTGTGCCGGCTCGTTCGGAAGAGCTCGTGCGTACAAGTATCGCATAGTATGTACTGAGTGTCAAACGACATCGTTGGATTAATTACATTCAATTACCTATCGACGAGCGCACGATCTTAGCCAAACCTCAATGTTACCTTAATTACTTCTTAACACCTCCATGGTATGCTGTTGCTCAGAAACTCAGGACGCACCCCAAACTCAGCATCCTTAAGGAGGTATCGAATGCGCTGATGGGCGGCCACAGGGCCTTGCCATAGCCACACATCGACGATCCAATCAGATCAGACAACGGAGGTTTCGATTTCATGGCGCGATTTGGACGAATCTTCATATTGGTGATGTTCATGACGTTGCTGGCGGGCGCCGCCACCGTGTACGCGGACCAGGGCACGTCTCTCCCCGGCCCGGACTCGGCGGGCCAGCCGAGCCAACCGCCTGGACCGCCGCCCGGGAATGGGCTGACGGGCGAAGTGACGGAGAAGACCGCGGATAGTCTCACGCTCCGCACCTCGGCAGGCAACACGGTGGTCGTCAACGTGGACCAGGACACCGGAATCCGCCTGTCCTTAGGGCGCAGTGAAGGCGTCTGGAGTGACGTCGAGGTCGGCGCGCAGGTACGCGTCGACGGCAGAAGCGACCGGGACGGCGTGATGACCGCCTGGGACATCTGGGTCGTCTCGGACGGCAAGGCCGAAGCGGACGAGGCAGCCCCCGCCCACGGAGCTCTCGCCTCGTCCAAGGATCGCAGCGGCGATACCACGACCATCGTCATCGGCGACGACACGAAGGTCACGGTGGATGGGAAACCCGGCAGCGCGTCGGACGTCAAGAGCCACAAATTCGTCCTGGCCTTTGGCGAAACACAGTCGGACGGCTCGGTGGCGGCCAGCTGGGCGGTCGTCAGCGACCGGCGAGAAGGAGTGGTGTCGCCGCCCCCACCCGGAGGCAACCGCAGCGGGCCCCAGGCGCCCAGCGGACGGCAGGATATGGACAGAGACGACGGGTCCCAGGCACCCAGCGGACGGCAGGATATGGGCGAGGACGACGGGTCCCAGGCGCCCAGCGGACGGCAGGATCTTGGCAGCGAGAAGCGACCGCGGCCGCCCTTCGATCAGCCGCGCATGGACAGAGGACCCCGGCCGCCGTTCGGGCCCGAAGGCATGGACAGAGGACCTCGGCCGCCGTTCGGCCCGCCCCGCATGGGCGACGACTGGGCGCCTCAGCCGCCGTTCGGTCCGCAGGGCATGGGTGACAACCGCGGACCGCGGCCGCCGTTTGGTCCGCAGGGCATGGGCGACGACCGGGCACCTCAGCCGCCGTTCGGTCCGCAGGGCATGGGCGACGACCGGGGACCGCGGCCGCCGTTCGGTTCGCAGAGCACGCGCGATGACGGTGGGGCGACCCGCGGGAACAGCGCCCCGGATCGCGGCAGCAGCGGGCATGGGGACCGCTCCCCCGAACCCGGACGCTGAGAGGGCTGTAACGTGAAGGACCGGAGGGCCTGGTCCGCGGCCCTCCGGGTTCCATCGAAACGATTGGAGTGCAGCCACGCCAGGACCACCGCGGCAGCTGCACTCCGGAAACACACAGGCGGCGTCAGGCGCCGCGGACCCGACACGTTCGGCGGAGGAGCAGAAAATGGAGCACACAGCAATGAACGTGATGGAGGACACGGCGAGGGAGCCGGCGGAGCGAATTCTGGTGGTGGACGACGACCATGAGAGCGTTCGACTGCTGCGCGCGTACCTGGAGCGGGCCGGGTACCAGGTGCTCAGCGCCGGAGACGGTGAGACGGCGCTCAGCATCCTGCGGCACGATCATCCCGACCTGGCCGTCCTGGACCTGATGCTGCCGCATCGGGACGGCTGGAGCGTCATCAAGGTCGCGCGCGAAGAATTCGCCCTGGCCCAGACCCCGATCATCATCCTGACCGGACGGGGCGAAGACAGCGATCGCATCCTGGGCCTGGAACTGCGCGCCGACGACTACGTGACCAAGCCGTATAATCCACGTGAGGTCGTGCTGCGCGTGCGCTCTATCCTGCGCCGCAGCCGGGGCCAACGGAAGCCACGCCTGCATCACGTGCTGCAGGTGGGCCGGCTGCTGATGGACGTGGACCGGCACGAGGTGCTGGCAGGCCAGCACCCGGTGGACCTGACGCTCACAGAATTCCGGCTGTTGCGGACGCTCATGGAATGGCCCGACCACGTGTTCACGCGCAGTGAGTTGATCGAACAGGGACTGGGTTATACCTACGGCGGCTCGGACCGCACGCTGGACAGCCACATCAAGAATCTGCGCAAGAAGATCGAGCCCAACCCGGGCCAGCCCACCTACATCGAGACCATGTACGGCGTCGGCTACCGCATCATCGAGCCGCCTCGCAACGATGTTGGCCGGACGTGAGTGACCGGCTCGTGCCAAATTGCACGCCCGGTCTCCAGGCGGTACAATGTTCGCAAGCTGACCCACGAGAATATCGGTAACGTCGACGATGGGAGCGCCACGTGTCCAGAACAATCCTGATGGTGGACGACAAGGCCAGCGTCCGCAGGCTCGTGCAAGATTACCTGGTCGAAGAGGGGTTCCGAGTCGTGACCGCGGAGAACGGGCGCGACGCCCTGTTCGTGGCGCGCCACGAGAAGCCGGACCTGATTCTGCTCGACATCATGATGCCGGAGATGGACGGCTACGAGTTCGTCCGCGTGTATCGCAAAGAACGAGAGACGCCCATCATCCTGCTCACCGCCAAGGTTGAAGAAACGGACAAAGTGCTGGGCCTGGAGCTGGGGGCCGACGATTACGTCACCAAGCCATTCGGGATGCGGGAGCTGGTCGCGCGCATCCACGCGGTTCTGCGCCGCGCCAACAATGAGACCACTTCGTGCGAAGTCATGCGCGCCGCCGACATCACGCTCGACAAGGGGAGCCACCTGGTGCACGTCGGCGACCGGCCGGTCAACCTCACTCCGTCCGAGTTCGATCTGCTGGCCGCGCTGATGTCCGCGCCGCAGCGCGTGTTCTCGCGTTCCGACCTGCTGAACTATCTGCCGGGCGCTGCCATCGAGGGCATCGATCGGACGGTGGACGTTCACATCTGCAATCTGCGCGCCAGAATCGAGCCGAATCCCGGCAAGCCGCGCTACATCAAGACGGTGTTCGGCGTGGGCTACCGCTTTTGCTGCGATCCCGCCGTCTCCGTCGAGGAGTAGTCGATGCGCTCGCTGGTGGTCAAGCTGACCCTCGCCTTTCTGGTGGTGAGCCTGACCAGCATCGCGCTCGTCGCCGCGCTTACCCGGCACGCGACGGTGGCGGAATTCGACCAGTACGTGCTGCAGCGGGCGAAGAGCAGCTTCGTATCCTCCGCGGCGGAGTACTTCGAGACGCACGAATCGTGGGAAGGCGTCGACGCTTACTTTCATCAGCGACGGCGCCCGCAGGACATAGACCTGGGTCCCGCACGACCGGAGCCTGCCGACGGCAATCCGTCGGCAGCGGGGGAGCCTGACGCGGGCTCGACGATGCCGGGAGCGGCCGGGCCACGGCCCGCCGACGGCAATTCACCAGGGATGCCTCCGTTCCCGCCGGCAGTGCCCGGACCGCCGCCTCCGCGCCAGTATTTCGTGCTGGCCGATCAGGACGGCGGCGTGGTCATCTCCGGGGGACCGTATCACGCCGGAGATCGCCTGTCTGAGGCCGACTTCGCGAAAGCGACGGCGGTCGAGGTCGACGGCCAGGCGGTGGGCAAGGTCCTGGCCGCCGGCACGCCGCTGGACTACGACCCCAACGAACAGCGATACCTGGCCCGCACGAATCAGGCGTTGCTCGGCGCCGCGGTGGGCGCCACAGCGATCGCCCTGATCCTGGGCTTGTTCCTGGCCCGGACCCTCATCGGCCCGCTGCGGGAGCTGACCACCGCCATCCACGCCATGGACAAGGGCCGCCTCAAGCAGCGCGTGCACGTGCGTTCCCGCGACGAGCTGGGCGAACTGGCCGCTGCGTTCAACCAGATGAGCGCCGACCTGGCGCGCGCCAACGAGTCGCGCCGGCAGATGACCGCCGACATCGCCCACGACTTGCGCACTCCGCTCACGGTGATCAGCGGATACATCGAATCGCTGCGCGACGGCGTGCTGAAGCCGAGTCCCGCCCATTTCGATGCGATGCAGACCGAGGCACAGCATCTGCTGCGACTGGTGGAAGATCTGCGGACGCTGTCTCTGGCCGACACCGGCGAGCTGACCCTGAACCGGCAGCCCGTTTCCCCGCGGGCGCTGCTGGAGCGACTCGCCGGCTCCTATCGCCATCGCGCCGAACAGCAGGGCATCGACCTGCGGGTTCAGGCCGATCCCGGTCTGCCGGAAATCAGCGTCGACCCGGAACGAATGGTGCAGGTGCTGGGCAACCTGATCAGCAACGCGTTGCGCTACACGCCCGCGGGCGGACGGGTCGTCCTGTCGGCCCGCGGGCAGGCCGGCGCGCTGCAGTTGTCGGTCGCGGACACCGGGAAGGGCATCGACGCGGACGCTATGCCGCACATTTTCAACCGGTTCTATCGCGGCGATACGTCTCGCCAGCAGGACAATGGGGAATCGGGGCTGGGCCTGGCCATCGCGAAATCGCTGGTCGAGCTGCACGGTGGGCAGATCACCGTGGACAGCGCGCCCGGCCGTGGATCGACGTTCCACATCGCGCTGCCGGCCGGGTGATTGAGACTTCCGAAGTTTTGGAAACTTCGGAAGTCTGGGCCGCCCCGGTTGAGTTGGCGATCTGGCGGACAGCACCGCGGTTGTCTTGTGGGGAGCGGCGCCTTTGAGGTTCAGACTTCCGAAGTTCCCAAAACTTCGGAAGTCGCGGCTCCAGCGAAACACTGGACGGAGGAGAACATATGCCACGCCTTCTGCATCGCTCGACGCGGGAGTTCTTCGCGGAGGGGCGGCGCACTGCCGGGTACTCGCTGCTGCATTGGGCGCACGGATACATCTACGTGCGCTGGCTGTACACGTACGTCGCGCTGGCGCTCGGGACCCACCCGCTGGCACGTCTCGCCGCGCCGCTCGTGCAGTGGCTCCAGCGGTGCGGACAGCGCGAAGGGCGCGGGACCGCCTTCGCCAGGGCTTTCGCCGATTCGTACCACGGCAAGGTGATTTCGCTGGACGCGGCGCGACAGCTCGTCTCGGTGAAAGAGGACATCCGCCTGACCGACCTCGAGCAGGTCGTCCCCTTCGCCCAGGCGCGCGACATCGTGCTCCATCACCCCGACCATCTCGCGGTCATGGAATGCGCCTGCCGGTCAGCGCGCGAGAACCCATGCCTGCCGCTCGACGTCTGCCTGATCGTCGGCGAGCCCTTCGCCGGCTTCGTCGTGGACCACCACCCGCACCGCGCCCGCCGCATCACTGAAGCGGAAGCCGTGGACATTCTGACGGCCGAACACGAACGCGGCCACGTCCACCACGCCTTTTTCAAAGACGCTATGCTGGGCCGCTTCTACGCCATATGCAATTGCTGCTCGTGCTGCTGTGGGGCGATCTACGCGCACCGATTGGGAGTGCCGATGCTGGCGTCGTCGGGGTACGTGGCCCAGGTGGACGCCGGGCGCTGCGCCGGCTGCGGGACGTGCGTCACGGCCTGCCCGTTCGGCGCGCTGGCGCTGACCGACGGCGCCGCGGCGGTTCAGGCGGAGGCCTGCCTGGGCTGTGGGGTGTGCACGGAGCGCTGCCGGTTGGGGGCAGTGTCGCTGCGGCGCGACTTGAGCCGCGGCACGCCGCTCGAGCTGCAGGCTCTGCGCGACCGAGAATCGAAGGTCACGTTAAGCTGACCCTCGCGAGCATATCTCGACAACCATGGGCTGCATCCACGATGTCGCGCCCCTTGCTTTTGGCCCCGTTGGCATTCATCGTTTGAACAGGCATGGCTTCTCTCGGTGTGTTGTACGATTCTGGCGACAATCTGCCATATATCGCGAGCAACGTCAAGAAGCCAGCCGGCTCAGGCCTGCTTCACGCCAGGTCGATGGGCGCACTGAGGACCGCCACCAGCAGGCGGACGTCGGCCTCCAGGTCGTTCTTATCCACCATCTCCGAGGGCGAGTGCAGGTACCGGCAAGGAATCGACACCGCGCCGGTCGGCACGCCGGCCTTCGTCGTCTGCATGGCCATCGCATCGGTCGTGCCGTCGGTCCAGAATTTCCAGCTGGTATGGGATCCTCTCGGCCTCCGCGGTTCGGATCAACAGCTCCTTAACTCGGGGGTGGGTCAACATGCCCGAGTCCTTAACCTTGATCGCGGCGCCGGCGCCCAGAGAGACGGCCATCGTAGCCGCCTCGGGCGTGTCGCCCGTACCGGTCACGTCGATCGCCAGCGCCAGGTCCGGGTCGACGCCGAAAGCGGACGTCCGCGCCCCGCGCAGACCCAACTCCTCTTGAACGGTGAAGACGGCGTAGACTTCGTGTGGCGAGTCCTGCAGCCGTCTCAGCGTTTCGATCAGCACGGCGCAGCCCGAGCGGTTGTCCATCGACTTGGCGATGTATCGATCGCCCGCCTCGGCAAAAGGCCGCGTGAAGCCCGCCGTGTCGCCGATCTTGACCGGAGCGTTCGCTTTCGACGTGGCGCCGACGTCGATGAAGAACTTGTCCAGATCCGGGACGTTCTTGTTGGATTCCAGTTTCTCGAGTCCAAGCGCGCCAGTGACGCCGTTGGCGAAGACGACGCGTCCGCCGTTCAGGTTGAGGGGAAAGACGCCGCCCAACGGCTGAAACCGCAGGAAGCCCTTCTCGTCGATGTGGCTCACGATCACGCCGATCTCGTCCATGTGCGCCGCCAGCATGACGTTCAGCCCCTGTCCGTCGCCGTGCTTTACGGCGATCAGGTTGCCGAGCGCATCGGTTCGCACCTCGTCGACCGCGCCGGCCAATTCCTGGCGGATCGTGTCGCGGATGGCTCCTTCAGATCCGGATGGCCCGTAGGTCTCCGTTAGTTTTCGCAATAGCTCCTTCAATGGCCTTCCTCCCTGCGGGTTTCAATTGACTCCGGCGCGCCTGCCCTGGCTCCGGACGTTTCAGGGACGCTCGGGGACCTCTGGAATCGCGGGCAGCCCGGCGTCCGGCGTCAGATCGCGCAACGTCGCCTGCATGAGCCGTATCACTTTGTCGAAATCGTTCAGGCTGAGCATCGTCACCATGGAATGCAGGTACCGGCACGGCATGCTGACCACAGCCGAGGGAATCCCGCTCTGCGCCAGGTGGATGACGCCCGCGTCGGTCCCGCCCACTCCGGGGCTCTTGAGCTGATAGGGAATCCCTTCCCGGTCCGCAGTCTCGATCAGCCGATCGACCAGTCCCCTCGCGGCGACCGTCGAGCGGTCGGCGATGCTGATCGCCGGCCCGGCACCCATCCGCGTGATGCGGCTGACGTCCTTCTTCTTCGGCAGGTCGTCGCAGACGGTCGTCTCCAACACGAAGGCCATCCGGGGGTTGACCGCATAAGCAGCCACTCGCGCGCCGCGCAGGCCCACCTCTTCCTGGACGGTGAAGACGGCGTGCAGGTCGAAGGGGTAGTCGCTCTTCAGTAGCTCGATCAGCACGGCGCAGCCGGCGCGATCGTCCAGCGCCTTGCCCATGACCGTGCGCAGTCCATCCGCGGCCGCATCCAGCTCCTCGAACGCGAAATCGAATGCCACGTAGTCGCCGACGCTAATGACGCCATCGAGCTCGTCCTTGCTGCTCGCGCCGACATCGATAGCGAGCTGGTCGAAGTCGATGACTCGCCGTGACTCGTCGCGCTCTTGCAGGTGGATCGGCTTGACGCCGATGACGCCCGGGATGCGGCTCTTGCCCACCAGGACCTGTTTGCCGAGCACCACTCGCGGATCGATGCCACCGACCGGGCTCGAATTCAACATCCCGTTGCCGTCGATCTGCTTGGACCATGAAGCCGATCTCGTCCATGTGGGCGGCGATCATCACCCGCCAGGGCTCTTTGCCCGCCCTGGCCCGCCTCGACCGCTTGACCGCGATGAGGTTGCCGATGGCATCGACGTGGACCTTGTCGGCCAGATCTTTGACCTCCCGATAGATCAGGTCGCGTACCTCTTGCTCGTTGCCCGACACACCCAGGGCGTCGGAAAGTGCTTGCAGGAGCACAGTCATGCCTCCATTTCACTTACTGCTGAGAACGAAACCGCTACGAGGACGATTGGTCCAGAGGCCAGGCGATCTCATCCATGAAACTGTCGTCCAGGGCGGCGATGAAGAGCGCCAGCAGCCGTCCGGTGCGAGTCACGTCCTTCAGCGAGGCGGTCTCCACCGGCGTATGCATGTTCCGTATCGGAATGGATAGCAGGCAGGTCGGCACGCCTTCCCGCGCCACCTGGAGCGCCCAGGCATCGGTCCCGGTCGAGCCCGGCGCGGCTTCCACCGCGTAGGGAATCTCCACCGCCTTGGCGACCTCCTCCAGCCTCTTGAGCATGCCGGGATGAATGTTGGGGCCGATGGCCACCACCGGACCCTTGCCCATCGGCACGCTGTCGCTATCGGACACGCCGGGCTGCTGCCCGAATCCCACGTCGATGGCGATGCCCAGGTCTGGCGCCACGCCGTACGCGCTGGTCGTGGCCCCGCGCAGCCCCACCTCTTCCTGCGACGTGGCCACCACGTACGCATCCCACGAGTGCTTCAAGCCACTGAGGACGTCCAGGCACACGACCAACGAGGCCACGCCTGCCCGGTCGTCAAAGGCCTTGCCGGTGACCATGTCGCCGCGCAGCCGCTGATACCGCCGGCGGATCGAGACGAGGTCCCCGACCCGGACCGCCTTCGCCACTTCCGCCGCCGGCAGTCCCACGTCCACGAACAGCTCGTCACGCGGCACCACCTTCTCACGCTCTTCGGCCGACAGCACGTGCGGCGGGCGGCTCCCGATGACGCCGGGCAGCTTCCGCCGGCCGTGCACCACCACCGGCTGTCCGAGCAGCACGCGTGCGTCGAATCCGCCCACGGTGGTGAAGTGCAGGAAGCCCTCTTTGACCTCGGTCACGATCAGGCCGATCTCGTCCAGATGCGCGGCCAGCATGATGCTCCGACGCGGCTCCGGCCCGTGGCCGCGCTTCAGGGCAATCACGCTGCCCATCGCGTCCACGCGAACGGCGTCCGCGTGCCGGCGGAACTCGTCGATGACCAGCGAGCGCACTTCATCTTCATAGCCGGATATCCCCACTGCCTCGGACAGACGGCCCATCAAGTCTGCTACTTCCACGCGTGTCTCTCCTCGAAATGATGCTCACCTGCGGCCATTCAGTTGTGGACGGATTATAATCTCGGCATGGACGGGAGTCAAGGGTGGGTTTGGCGGGGGTGCATCCCGGGTTTTGGGCGAGATCGTGGCAGAGACTTCCGGCATTCTGATTTGGGCGGGCCGTTGGCCGGACTTATGTCACCCTGAGGGAGCGTCGTTTGCGACCGAGGGGTCTCGCGCGCCACAACGCACCCCTCTCTCGCGCGCGAGACCCCTCGGTCGCAAACGACGCTCCCTCAGGGTGACATAAGTCCGGCCAACGGCCCGCCCAAAATCCGGGATGCACCCTTCGGCGGTTGGGGGTGTCCGGATACAACCCCAACCGCCCGCAAAGTTGCACTCGGCTGTGGACGAGCGTATAATGGATACACAGTCTCATGTGCGGAGCCACGTGATCCATGCCCAGAAGTTCTACCTTTCCTCGAATTGGGATTCCCTGCCAGTTCAACGACGAAGCCAATACCCGGCGGCACGTGACGCTGATCAGCCAGAACGCCAGCTACGTGCAGTGCGTGATCGACGCCGGCGGCGTGTCGCTGCCGATCCCGCCTACGCTGCCGGACGCCATGCTGCGCGAAATATACGAGGACCTGGACGGCCTGCTCCTCGCCGGCGGGGTGGACATGGGCCCGGCACTGTACGGCGAGCCGCCGCACGCCCGGCTGGGGCGGCAGGACCCGGCCCGGGACCACGTAGAGTTGGAGCTGACCCGCTGGGCGCTGGCCGATGGGCTGCCGCTCTTCGGCATCTGCCGCGGCATCCAGATGCTGAACGTGGCCGCGGGCGGCAGTCTGTACCAGGACATATCGTCACAGGTGGAGGGGGCGCTGCAACACCCGAATGGCAAGGCTCCGCGCGATGCCATCACGCACACCGTGCGCGTCACGCCCGGGTCGAAGCTGCACGCCATCCTGGGCGAGGCCGAGGTGGGAGTGAACAGCCTGCACCACCAGGCCGTGAAGCGGATCGCAGCGGGGTTCATCGTGACCGCTGAGTCGCCGGACGGCCTGGTGGAGGCCATGGAAGGCGTGGATCAGCCCTTCTGCCTGGCCGTGCAATGGCACCCCGAGGAGTTGACGGAGTTGCCCGGCATGCGCGCGCTGTTCCGCGCTTTCGTTGAAGCCGCCGGCCGGAAGAGTTGAGTTTTCTCCACCAAATCTCTACCCTTTTTTAACCATCTCTCCACCGGTTGTTTACGTTAGTCATGGTATAGTGAGGGTATCCCTTGCAGTAAACGATCGGACTCGCGCTGACGCCATGGGTTGGGGGGTGCTTTGGAAACACCGGAAATCAAAATTCTGGTCATCGAAGATCACAAGCCATTTCGGGACATCCTCGTCAAGGTACTGAGCCTGAGCCATTACCACGTCATCCCGGTTGAGTTGGGCACCACCGGATTGGAGGCCGCCAGGATTCACAAGCCCGACGTTATCTTGCTGGACCTCATGATGCCGGGCATGGACGGTTACGAAACGTGCCGGCGATTGCGGGCTCCCCTGATACGAGTGAGACGCCGATCATCGTGCTGACGGCGCTCGCGGGCGAAGAAATCGACGCCAGAGCGCGTGACGCAGGCGCCGACGTCTGCCTCACCAAGCCGTGCTCCATCGCGGACCTCGAGAAGGTCATTCAAGAGCAACTGCAACTCCGCCGCGATGGCAGCACCCACTGAGATACGGGGCCTCTCCCAAGAAGAGGTCCTGGCGCGCCGAGCGCGCGGCCAGGGAAATGACGTTCAGCTCCAAACCAGCCGCTCCTACTTCCAGATCATCCGCGAGAACGTTTTCTCCTTCATCAACAACGTCCTGTTCGGCCTCGGCATCGCTCTGACTCTGCTGGGCCGCTATTCCGACGCCTTCATGTCGGTCGGGGTCGTCTTCGTCAACACGCTCGTCAGCGTCATCCAGGAAGTGCGCGCCAAGCGCGTGCTGGACCAGATCGCGCTGCTGACCCGGCCCAAAGCGACGGTGATCCGCGACGGCCAGGAACAGACCATCGACCCTGCCGAGCTCGTTCTGGGTGACGTCCTGGTGCTGCACCCCGGCGACCAGGTCGTCGTCGACGGGCAGATCGTCGGCGGCGGGCGGGTGGACGTCGACGAATCGCTTTTGACCGGCGAGCCCGACCTCGTCCCCAAGCGGGCCGGCGACCAGGTGTTCTCGGGCAGCTTCTGCGTGGCCGGCCAGGCCCTGTACGAGGCCGAGAAAGTAGGCGTCGACAGCTTCGCCATGAAGCTGACCTCCGGCGCACAGGCCTTCCGCCGCGTGTATACCCCCCTGCAACAGGAAATCAACCTGGTCATCCGCATCATTTTGCTGATCGCGGTGTACTTCGAGCTGCTTCTCATCATGCGTTCCCTGTCGAACCGGCTGGGCATCGTCGAAAGCGTGCGCATGTCGACGGTCATCATCGGCCTGGTGCCGAACGCCCTGTTCCTGGCGCTGGCCCTGGCTTACGCCATGGGCGCGGTGCGCATGGTCCGGCAGGGCGCCCTGGTCCAGCAGGCCAATGCGGTCGAATCGCTGAGCAACGTCGACGTGCTGTGCATGGACAAGACCGGCACGATTACGACCAATCGCCTGAAGCTGAACTCGGTGCTCCCGTTCGGCCGGTCCGAGGCCGAGGTCCGCTGCATGCTGGGCGACTACGTGGCCAGCACGACCGGCCGCAATCGCACCAGCGACGCCCTGGCTGAAACGTGCGCGGGACAGGCGCGCGCCGTGCGGGAGGAAGTGCTGTTCTCGTCCCAGCGCAAATGGAGCGCGCTCGCCCTCGACGATCCGGCGCTCCCCGGCGTCTACGTGCTCGGCGCGCCGGAAATGCTCCTCCCCGCACTGCAGCCGGGCTTCGATCTCGAACCGCAGATCGCCGAATGGACCGCGCGCGGACAGCGCGTGCTGCTGTTCGCGCATCGGCCCGACGCGGTGCCGCTGACGGACGCCGCCGGAAAGCCGCAGTTGCCGGACGGCTTCGCGCCCGTGGCGATCCTGAGCCTGGACGACGAGCTGCGGCCCGAAGCGAAAGCCACGTTCGCCGGCTTTGCGCAGGCCGGCATCAGGTTCAAGATCATCTCCGGCGACAACCCGCAGACCGTCGCCGCGCTGGCGCCGGCAAGCCGGCCTGGGGCCCGACCTGCAGACCGCGACAGGCGCGGAGCTGGCCGAGATGGACCGCGCCGGCTTCGCCCGGGCCGCCGAAGACATCACGGTGTTCGGACGCATCAGCCCACAGCAGAAGGAAAGCCTGGTCGAAGCGCTGCAACATCGCGGCCACTACGTGGCCATGATCGGCGACGGCGTGAACGACGTTCTCTCTCTCAAGAAAGCCAATCTGGGGATCTCGGTTCAGAGCGGCAGCCAGATGGCCCGCAGCGTCGCAGACATCATCCTGCTGAACGACTCGTTTGCTTCACTGCCCTACGCCTTCCGCGAGGGGCAGCGCATTCTCAACGGCATGCAGGACATCCTGAAGCTCTTCCTCACCCGCGTCCTGGTCGTCGCTCTATTGATTATGTCTATTCAGGTGGCAGGAAGCTTCCCGTTCACTCCGAAGAATGCTTCGCTGCTGGCCCTGCTGACCGTCGGCATTCCGACGATCGCCCTGGCCGCCTGGGCGAAGAGCGGACCGATCCGGCGCGACGGCCTGGTGCGGGCCTTGTTGCACTTCGTGCTGCCCGCCGCCCTGACCCTCAGCTTGCTGGCGCTGGGCGTCTACATGGTCTATTACATTCCAACGTTCAGGGCCATCCTGCTGCAAGGCTCGGTGGCGGCCTCGCGGCAAGCGGCGGCAGGCGCGCTGCCGGTGGCCCGCAGCGCGCTGACCAGCGTCACCGTGCTCGGCGGCCTGATGCTCATCCCGTTCGCCGAGCCGCCGGTGAAGCTCCTGGCAGGCGGCGGACGTTTCAGACGCGACTGGCGACCCACCATCCTCGCCGCGGTCCTGCTCGTCGTCTACCTGGTCATCCTCGAGGTCCCGCCGCTGCTCACCTTCTTCGAGCTGGTGGAACTGCCCGATTACCAGTATGGGCTCATCTTCCTGGCGGCTCTCGTCTGGGCCGCCATTCTGCGCTGGGTGTGGCGCAAGCGCCTGCTGGACCGGTTCCTCGGTCTCGACATGCGCCCCCTGTACAAGCCCGCGGACCGCTGCTGATCCTTCCCTTAACACCTCCTTTACCTCCCATTAAAGTCGGGTTAACACGCCCGCCGTATAATTAAGTCGACGACAAGTATCGACTCGAAGGAGGAGCGCCATGCGGATCGCAGTCTTCTCTGATGTGCATGCAAATATCCAGGCCCTGGAGGCCGTGCTGGCGGACATCGACGCCCAATCCATGGATCGGGTCATCTGCCTGGGAGACCTGGTCGGATACGGAGACTCGCCCAACGAGGTGGTCGAGCTGGTCCGCTACAGGGGTATCGCCACGATCATGGGCAACTACGACGACGCCGTGGGCTACGAGCGCGACGACTGTGGCTGCGCCTACACCAGCCTGTCCGAGAAGGCGCACGGCCACGAGGAGCTGATGCGAACGCGGCGGACGGTCACTGAAGCGAACAGGGCCTTCCTGCGCCAGCTGCCGCTGCACCTGCGCCATCACGTCAACGGCAAGACGATCAGCTTCGTGCACGGCAGTCCCCGGCGAATCAACGAATACCTGTACGAGGATCGCCCTTCGGCGGCCTTCGACCGGGTGCTCGACGTCGCCGAGGCGGACATCCTGGTGTGCGGCCACACGCACCTGCCGTTCCATCGCGTGATCGGCAAGCGCCACGTCGTGAACGTCGGCAGCGCGGGCCGGCCCAAGACGATCGACGTTCGGGCCTGCTACGCGGTGCTGGATTTCAGCGACGGCTTCAAGGTGGAGTTCCGATTGATCGACTATGCGCGTCGGACCGCGGCGACGCTCGCGCCCGAGCTGACGGCGGCCTGACGAGCGGTGTCGGGAGCACGAGACGCGCGGGACAAAAACGACTCCTCGCCGGCCCGGCAGGTGACTGCCGTGGTCGCGAGGAGTCGTTTTTCGTGTTCTTCGCGCTCTTCGCACGTTTGGTGGTCGAAAGACCGATGATATGGGAACAGACGCCGGTTCCATCGGCCGCGCGCCTGGCGGCTGAAGCCGCGGCTGCCTTTACGAAGCCCGCCTTCGCGGGCTAACGACCCGGATAACCAGGGCCGCATCTCCAGGCGACTGGCCTCTGTTCTTAGCCTGCGGAGGCAGGCTTTGCCGCATTTAGCCGCAAACCGATAGTGCTGCGCACGATTTCCAATCGCCGGGACGAGCGCAACAATGGGATGCGATGGCCCAGGATCCGCGGCCCCAAACCCAGACTTCCGAAGTTCTGAAAACTTCGGAAGTCTTGCGGTGCGTCTGCGTCTGTATGCCGGGCTCGCCCGGTCGGAAGTCTCGGTCTAGCGGTCGTTCAAGGCCGCTACGCCGGGCAGCACCTTGCCCTCCAGGAACTCGAGGCTGGCACCGCCGCCGGTGGAGATGTGCGTCATCTTGTCGGCGAGGCCTGCCTGCTCGACCGCGGCCGCGGAGTCACCGCCGCCAATGATCGTGGTGGCCTGCAGGTGCGCCAGCGTCTCGGCCAGTGCAAACGTCCCCTTGGCGAACACGGGGAATTCGAAGACGCCCATCGGCCCGTTCCAGACGACCGTCTTGGCCGGGCGCAGCGCCTCCTCGAACAGGGCGATGGTCTCGGGGCCAATGTCCAGAATGCGCCAGCCCGCCGGCACGGCATCGACCTTGACTACCTTCCGCTGCGCGTCGTTGGCGAACTTGTCGGCGATCACCGCATCGACGGGCAGCATCAGCTTGCTGCCACCGCGCTTGATCAGCTCACGCGCGGTGTCGACGCTCTCCGCTTCCACCAGCGAATCGCCCATCTCGTAGCCGCTGGCTTTGAGGAACGTGTTGGCCATGCCGCCGCCGATCAGGAGCGCATCCACCTTGCCGAGCAGGTTGTCGATCACGGCGATCTTGTCCGAGATCTTGGCCCCGCCCAAAATGGCCGCGAACGGCCGATCCGGACTCTCCAGCGCCTTGCCCAGGAAGTCCAGCTCCTTCTGCATCAGGAAGCCGGCTGCGGCCGGCAAGTACTTCGTCACGCCTTCCGTGGACGCGTGGGCGCGGTGCGCGGCGCCGAACGCATCGTCCACGTACAGCTCAGCCAGGTCCGCCAGCTGCCGGGCGAAGGCCGGATCGTTCTTCTCTTCCTCCGGGTCAAAGCGCAGGTTCTCCAGCAGCACCACCTGACCGGGCCCGGTGGCGTCCACCGCCTGCTGCGCCTCCGGCCCGATGCAGTCCTTCGCCATGGCGACCGGCCGGCCCAACAGTTCGGACAGCCGCGCCGCCGCAGGGGCCAGCGTGAATTCGGGATTCACCTTGCCTTTCGGCCGGCCCAGGTGCGACATGAGGACCACCCGCGCGTCGTGCTGGATCAGGTAACGAATGGTGGGCAGCGCCGCCACGATGCGGGTATCGTCTGCCACCTGGCCCTCCTTCAGCGGGACGTTGAAGTCCACTCGCACGAGGACACGTTTGTTCTCGACGTCGAGATCGGTGATGGTTTTCTTGTTCATGGTGTCATACCTCGATGATGTCCGCAATCGCCAGGGGCTGATTAGAACGGAATAGAGTCTTCATCGACGAGTCCGGGCGGGATGTCGCTCTCACCACCCATGCCGCCGGCGCCACCCTCGCCGCGCCCGCCGACGAATCGCACGCTGCGAGCCGTCACTTCCAGAGAGGCGGCCGCCTCGCCGGAGTCCTTTCTCGTGTAGGCGCTGGCCTGAATGCGATCGGCTTCCACGAGAACCATGCGTCCCTTGCGCAGGTATTCATTGCACATCTCGGCCTGCTTGCCCCAGACGGAGACGCGGAACCAGCGTCGTTTCTTCTTTGGGCTCGTTGGTTTCACGATCGGTCCAGCGTCGATTCGTGGCCACGCTGAACTGGGTCACCGGCTGGCCGGAAGGCGTGTAGCGCATTTCGGGGTCTCGGCCCAAATTTCCGACGATAATGAGCTTACAGAACATTGTTGGGACTCCTTTCCCGGGCGGACGATCTGATTGTGGCAGGTAAAGGTGGGTTCATCGACGGCATACTACCCAAAATCCATGGCTTTGTCAATCTCTAGTGCGGTTGGGCGACCGCACACACGCTCAGACTTTCGAAGTTATGAAAACTTCGGAAGTCTCGGCTTAGCTCAGGGATTCGTGCTCAGGCCACTGCCTGCGCCGCGGCGCGCGTCGGCGGCGGCTTCGGTGATCTCAAAAATGTCGGCGAAATCGCCGTTCTCCCCGGTCACGACGCCGACCGTCAGCGCCGCGAGGGGCCTCTGCTGTTTCCGGCCGGCTTCGTCGTGCGTCACGACGTAGCCCCGTTCCATGTCGCGGAACGAATAGAAGGCGCCCACTCCCTGGTCGAAGCGGCCGACGCACTCGCGCGCGATCCACGCGGCCGTCCGGGGCGGGACGATGATGACGAAGTCGCCGCCGCCGATGTGCCCGAGGAAGTTCTCCCGCCCGCCGATCTCATCCACGACGTCGACCAGGGTGCTGCCGGCGAAGCGGACCAGATCGTCGCTCGCCGCCAGGCCGTACGCATCGTTGAAGCTGTTCAAATGAGCGATGCCGACGTAAAGCACGGCCCATTGCTGCGTTCCCAGGAGCCGCTTCAATTGCTCCTCGATCAGCTTCCCGCTGGGCAGGCCGGTGATGGGGCTGGTCAGATTCTCGTAGCCGGCCCGGCGCAATGCGTTTTGCACGCGCAGCTTCAGCTCCTCGATGTCGAACGGCTTGGTGACGTAGTCATCCGCACCCATTTCCAGCCCGGCGATCCTGTCGCTCCGTCGACCTCGCTGCGTCAGGAAGATGATCGGCGTGTGGCTCGTCCGCAGGTTGGCGCGCAGCGCGCGGCACACTTCGTAGCCGTCGACGTCCGGCAGGTCGATATCGAGGATGACGAGATCCGGCGCTTGCTCCCGGCACTGCGCCAGGGCCTGACCGCCTTCGAGGGCCGCCGACACCTCGTAGCCCTGCGACTCGAAATCCGATTTCAGCTGGTTCACGATATCGACGTCGTCGTCGACGACGAGAATTCGCTCGTTCGCCACCTTCTAACCTCCACGCCTGGATCCCCGCCCAGCGAGACCGATTCCCCGGCGGTTCGTGCTATTGACGAGACCGATGCGGACAGCCGCGCGGCGGCTCATTCAGGCATCGACTCCAAAATCGAGTACAGCAGCTCCAGCAGCACCGTCTTCACCGACTCCCGATCCGTCGCCACGCACGGCAACGCCTTGACGTGGGGGTCGATCCGGAGTGCGATGCGCAGGTCCTCGGGCGTCCACGCATCGGCGACGTCCTGTTTGTTGGCGGCAACCACGTACGGCGTGTTGGCGTAGCTGCGGAACGTATCGAGGATCGTACGTGCTTCGCGAAAGGTCTCCGGCCGGACGCTATCGACGACCACGATGAAGCCCAGCATCCCTTCCGACAGGATTTCCCACATGAAGTCGAAGCGCTTCTGCCCCGGGGTGCCGAACAGGTACAGCACCAGGCTTTCGTCCACGGTAATGCGTCCGAAGTCCATCGCCACCGTCGTGTGGCTCTTCGTGGCCCGCGTCTCGTCGCTGATCTTCCGGTCCGTAGACACGACTTTGATCTCGCTGATGGTGTTGATGAACTGCGTCTTGCCGGCGCCGAAGGGACCTGTTACGACCATTTTGACGGCATGCATTTCATCACACCCCTATGCTCTTGATTTTCGAGATCAGCCGGTGCACCAGGCCGCGATCGATTTTCGGCGACGGAGGCATGTCGAGACGTCTCTCGTGGGAGGTATCCACTCGCGGCGGCGGGACAGGGGCCGCCTTCGCCTCCGGCTTCGCGATCTGCACCAGGCCCGCCTGCAGCAGCCGGTAGACGGTCTTGCGAATGTGGAAGTCGTCCATGTCGCACGCCTTCGCGATCTGGCGAAGCGGGTTCTTGGGATTGACGTACGACAGCACGCGCCATTCCTCGACGGACAGCTGCACTTCTTTCATGTTGGCCGACGGCCTGGCAACGAAGGTCAAGGCGACATCGAGGCTGGGCAGATCGTCTTTCAGCCGCTCCCATTCCTTGATGCAGCGGGTGCCTTCGATGATGATGTTCTCGAGATTCAGGGTGATGGTGACCTGGTCTTCGGGCGGCACGATGCCGGCCTCGAAGGAAAACGAGCCCTCCGTCCAGGTGAACAGGGGATGCACGTTGTTGAGGATTTGGGTTTTGACGGTCTGCACCACGTCACGCTGAGTGCAGTAGCCGGCGCCGATGAGCAGCAATCCCAGCTCTTTGTCGGTCCGGGTCCGTGCTCGCTTGCGGATGGTGTCGGCCTGTTCGGCGGTAATCTTACCTGAGCGCAGCAACAGGGCGACCAGATCCTCCGGCTGGTCTCCGATCGCAGCCTGGATCAGCTTGCCCCCACGAAAGTAGACGTTGGCGGCCCGATTTTGGCTCTGTACGACCAGCATCCCCGTCTTGTTGGCCAGGTTGACCAGGTTGAACAGCGATGTGATCGGAAAGTCGCGAAGGTCTCCCTTCAAAGCCATGGTTGCCCACCTCTGGGGCCAGCTCGACGCCCGCGGCTGCGTCCGGACCGCAAGGCTATTTCAGTGAACAAGAGGTACAGGTATCGATTATACTCGTCGGTTTAGGTTAAGTCAACCGGATCAGCACGGCAATTGCGTTAAAAATTGTTGCGCTCGTCCCGGCGATTGGAAATCGTGCGCAGCACTATCGGTTTGCGGCTATGGGCGGCAAAGCCTGCCTTCGCAGATGTTCTAAATCTTGTCAAGTGGCTGCACTTGAG
Organism: uncultured Chloroflexia bacterium; assembly: GCA_963843645.1. Classification (GTDB taxonomy): domain Bacteria; phylum Chloroflexota; class Anaerolineae; order DAOTYC01; family DAOTYC01; genus CAWJLE01. The sequence continues at coordinate 361,023 of CAWJLE010000001.1, forward strand.
AATTTGAATAACCGGAGGCGGACGCAGGCCGCACAGCAGGGTCTCAGTGGTTTGACTCCACTGAAAAGGGCATTAAACTATGAGCTGGTGACGCAGGAGAGGCAACTCGGCGCGAGGTGGAGCTCTGGCCGGTGTGGTAGCCTGTCCTGCGTTCATTTGTTTTGCCGGCGCAGATAGCGTTGTTCGGTGTGCTGGTCTGCGCGTGCTCGCCGAGCCCGGTAGTTATTTTTGCGCCGGACCTCGGCCGGGACGTGGTACTGTTGCAGGCAGATGGTACGCGCCTGGTGGATGGTCAGCGGGCGGCCATCCACGTCGCGCAATTCGTATGGTCGGTTCCCGCGCAACAGGGCATAGATGCGGTTCAGCAAGTGGGTGGCACAACTGCACACCGCTTGGTGGTGATGTTTGCCATGGAACATCATCTGTTCAAAGTAGATGGCCGCCAGTTGCGGGTCCCACTGCCGGGCGACGCCGGCGTTAAGATAGGCGGTGGCTTTGAGCAGATCCGGTCCGGCCTGGGTAATGTGCAAGCCTTGCGCTTGCCCATGGCCACTTTGGGCGCTGTAAGGGATCAAGCCACTCCAGCCACGAAACTGGTCCAGGGCCGGGAAACGCGCGATGTTGCCGATGAAGGCGACGTACACGGCGGCGCTGTCTTGGCCCACGCCGCGGAGCGTCTCCAGGTAACGCTGGGGGTGGAGGCGACGGTACAAGGGGCGGACCGTGTGGCAGCGCAGCTCCTGCGCGGCCTGCTGCAGCGCAAGCCACCGCGCTTGCTCGCGCTGCAAATACGCCTGCAGTTGGTCGTAGTCCAGGTTGCTCTCCGGACCATACAGGCAGCACACCTGGCCGGCGCGCTGCACGATGTCTTCAATCCAGGTGGTGTCCGGATCGACGGTTTGGGTGAAGCGCTGCCAGTCACGTCGGATCTCGGCCGCGCCGGCCGCCTGGACGTGGTAGGGATTATACCACTGGGTCCGTATCCAGCAGGCTTCGCGCCCGTACGGGGGGACGAGCTCGGCCAGGCCCAGCCAGACGTACTGATCGATGGCTCGCAAGCGGTTCTTGATGGCCGAGGCTTGCTGTTTGAGCCGGGCGACTTCCCGGCACGCGCGCTGGAGGGCCATCTGTGGTCCAGTGGGCAGCGTCAGTCGATGCAACCGATCAGGGTAGACCACGGGCAAGCGAGCCAGCACCCGGGCGTCAATCCGATCGCTCTTGGCCCGACGCTGGTAGACGCGGCGCAACTCGCTGACCTGTTGACCATTGACGCGGTAAAGCTCCACCCCGTGCCGTGCTAGAAAGACGCCTACCGGGTACCAGGCCATGCCGGTGGCTTCCATGACGGCGAGCAACTGGACGGGCTCCGTGGCCCCCTGCCGGGCGGCGGCCAACAGGCGGGTCAGATCGGCTGGGTCAGTATGAACGGTCAGTAACGGACTGACGAACTCATTTCGGTCACGATCAAGCACGATCGCCTTGTGGGCGGCCGTGACGGCCAAATCAATGCCGATAATGCGCGTGTCCATGGTGGTGTCTCCTTTCGTGGAATGTGGGACGATCGGAGCGACTGCGCCCAAGAACCTACCAGACCATACTAAACCCAGCCTTGCGAAATGATTCGGGGCCGACGCTGGCTGCGCCGCCCCAATGTTCCTAATCGGGTCACCTGGGCAGGAGAACGACACTCTGCGAACAGAGGCAGCTTGCGCTCCTCATGCTAACCAGCAAGTCGCTTCGGCCTCCCAGGGGGTAGTATGCATCAACGGCCCGCTTATGGCTATTCTGTTCTTAAGGTGCCACTACTGCTACTACCAATATACAAGGCTAACGACCACGACCAAATTGGTAGGCGTGGCCACTTCGCTACCAGGAATCGCGTTTTCAAGTCGCTTTGCCCTCGTTTTTAGCCTGCGAAGGCAGGCTTTGCCGCCCATAGCCGCAAACCGATAGTGCTGCGCACGATTTCCAATCGCCGGGACGAGCGCAACAATTTTAATACAATCGCCCTGACCGGATCAGCCAGTTGGGTCCAACCCGGCCGCGAGGGAGCGACTCCGCTTTTTGACCTGAGTTCACCGATTATGCTATAATCTCGACGCTTGGACTGAATCTCCTCAATCCATCCATTTTGCGGCATCCAATCAGCATCTTCTGCAGTGCCATACTCTGCTCGACGGAGGAACCTTTATGGAGTTCGTGGCCCGATTCTGGCGCTCCCCTCTGTTCTGGTCGGTAGCGGCGGTGTCTCTGACTGTCCTGTCGCTGTTGTCTACCGGCTGCTCGATGCTGGCCGTTCCCACGCCAACCCCAACCAAAACGCCTGTCGCCGAAGCGTCGGCGGCGGCGCCGGTCACGCTCGTTTTCGCGACCGCATCGCCCGGCCCGGCGGCTGCGACCGCTACCCCGGCCACTACCCCTTCGGCGCCGCCGATCGTGGTGGCGACGGACACGGTCGCGCCGGCTGCATCCGCCGCAGCGGTCACCGACACGGTCGAGGCAGAGGGCCTGCCCGTCTGGCCCGACGACGTGAATCCGCTGACGGGCCTGAAGGTGGCCGACAAGTCCGTCCTCCAGCGCCGGCCTCTGCTGGTACGCGTCGGCAACGACGCCCAGATCCGGCCCCAGACGGGCCTGTCCAGCGCCGACGTGGTCTACGAGGACGTGATGGACGGCTGGTGGGTGACCCGGTTCACGGGCATCTTCCTCAGCCAGGACCTGGAGGCCGTCGGGCCCATTCGCAGCGCCCGCCTGGTCAATTTGCAGATGGCGCCCCAGTACGAAGGCGCCCTGGTCCACTCCGGGGCCAGCGATCCCATCCGTTGGCGCCTGTCGCAATCCAACATCGTGGACATGGACGAGTTCTACACGCGAACGCCGTACTTCTACAAGCAGGGCGCCGACTGGCGCGGCCGTCTCTTCGTCAATCTGAACTTGATTCGCAAGTATCTTGAGCAGAAGAAGCTGGAGAAGCCGGTGAGGCTGCGCGGGTTCGTCTTCGACGGCGAGGGGGCGCCGCCGCCGACGGGCTCACCGGCGGCGGAATTCACGATTCCCTATCCCAAGAGCAGCACGGTCACGTTCAAGTACGACGCCGCCAGCGGCCTGTATCAGCGCTACGTGCAGGGCCAGCCGCACCTGGACGCGGCCAACCACAAGCAGATTACCGCCGCCAACGTCGTGGTTCAGTTCTGCCCGCACTCGAAGACGGACATCGTCGAAGACAGCCAGGGGACCACGTCCATCAACATCACGCTGCTGGGTGAGGGTCCGGCGATCCTCTTCCGCAACGGCGTTGCGCAGCAAGCGTACTGGAAGACCGACAATCCGAACCGGATGACGCATTTCCTCGATCAGAACGGACAGCCGCTGGCGTTCAAGCCCGGCCAGACGTGGATCGAGCTGGCGCCGCCCGACTACGTCATCAGCACCACCGCCGGGCCAATGGGGCCTTCCGTGGCCGCGTCCGCCGCGGTGACAGACACGACCTCCGTGACCGGAACCGCGCCGGCCGCGCCGCTGGTCGTGCCCACGGCGGCGCCGTAGGGCGCCGACGGCGGGGGCCTCTCCGCGCGGCGTGTTGCATTAGAAACCGCAGATGGACGCAGATGAGTCTTCTCACGCTTCTCATCCGCGTCCATCTGTGCTTGTCTATGGTCTCCGGCAGCCGGCCCATACGTCCTCATGCCTACCGGCCATGCTGTGGTCGGTCCACCCGCCCAACGGTGAACCATGACTCGTCGCTACCTGCGCACATCCGACATCGGCCGAGCCGTGGGAGTCCATCCCAACACTGTCCGCCTCTACGAGCAGTGGGGGTTTCTGCAGCCGCCCGCCCGCAGCCCCAGCGGCTATCGTCTGTTCACAGAAACCCACCTCGATCAGATGCGCCTGGCCCGCACGGCGCTGCACGGCGGCTGGCCTGGTCGCAATATCCGGCGCTCCGCGCTGTCGCTGGTCAGGCAAGCGGCTTCCGGTGACCTGGATCGCGCGCTGGATCAGGCGCGTCACCACCTGACGCTGGTACAGGCCGAGCGGACGCAGGCCGAAGCGGCTGCGTCCGCCCTCGAGCAGTGGGCCGCCGGCATGGTGGTCGAGGCCACCGTTGCTGCCCAGAGCCTGACGGTCGGCCAGGCGGCCCGGCTGCTGGCGCTCACCATCGACGTCTTGCGCAACTGGGAGCGTAACGGGTTGTTGGTCGTCCCGCGCGACCCTCGTACCGGCTACCGGCGGTACGGCCCGGCCGAGATCGCCCGTTTACGGATCATCCGGCTGCTGCTGCGGGCCGGCTACAGCGTGATGGCGGTGCTTCGCATGCTGCTGCAGTTCGACGAGGGCTGCCGTGTTGGGCTGCGCGAGGCGCTCGATACCCCCAGTTGCGAAGACGACATCCTGACGGCCGCGGACCGCTGGCTGACCACGTTGGCCGAGCAGGAGCAGCGGGCCCAACAGATGATTCGCCAGCTCGAAGCCATGATTGCCCGACAATCCACTGAACAACCCTGACGCGACGCTCGTCCGTCGAGGGGTACGTCCACGACGAGAATTCCGAGAGTTTCAACAGCTTCGGAAGCTTGACCGCGAATCCGCTCCCACAAAACCCTCCATTAGCACACCAGGGCTTTATACTGGTACGCAGAACGTAAATTCACATGCAACAAATCCAGAATGGAGGTACGTGAGATGAGCGAAGCACGAATCGTCGCGCGCAATCTGACCAAAACCTACCACGTGCTGGAGCGAGACGCCGGTTTGAGTGCGTCGCTCCGCAGCCTGATGCATCGCACTTACCGCAAGGTGGCGGCGGTGCGCGAGGCCAGCTTTACCCTCGAGGCTGGGGAGATGGTCGGCTTCATCGGACCGAACGGTGCCGGCAAGACGACCACCCTCAAGATGCTCGCCGGCTTGCTTCATCCCACGAGCGGAACCGCCGCCGTCCTGGGCTTCACGCCCTGGCACCGCCAGCCCGACTATCTGCGGCAGATCAGCATGGTCTTGGGCAACAAGAGCCAACTCGTATGGGACATCCCGCCCCTGGACACGTATCGCGTGCTGGCCGAGATTTACCGCGTGCCGCCCGACGAGTTCAAGCGCATCCTGTCCGAGTTGGTCGACCTGTTGGCCATGGCAGAGCTGCTCAAGCGGCCGGTGCGAAATCTGTCGCTCGGCGAGCGGATGAAGTGTGAGCTGGTTGCGGGGCTGCTCCACCACCCCCGCGTGCTGTTCCTCGACGAGCCAACGCTGGGGTTGGACGTGTCCATGCAGGCACAATTGCGGCTGTTTCTGGCGGAGTACAACGCTCGCAAAGACGTCACCGTCATTCTGACCAGCCACTATATGGCGGACGTCGTGGCCCTGTGCCCGCGGGTGATCCTGATCCACCAGGGGACGCTGCTCTACGACGGGGCTCTGACAGAATTGGCGCAGCGGCTGGCTCCGTTCAAACTGATTCGAGTAAGCCTCGACGAAGAGCCGGCCGCGCCGGCGCCCGACCTGAGCTTGCCGCGCGGCGCCCAGATCCTCGAGCGCTCACCAAAACGCCTGACCCTGCGCGTGGGCCGGTCGGACGCTCCTGCCCTGACGGCCCAACTGCTGCAGACGCTACCCCTGGTCGACTTGAGCATCGAGGATCCGCCCGTAGAAGCGGTCATCGATCAGATCTACCGGGAGGGGGAGCTATGAACTTGCGGGGAGGTTGGGCGCTGATTCGGCACGTCTGGCTGTCGTGGATGCAGTATCGCGGTTTCTTCTTTCTATTGGCTTTCATGTGGATGATTCCCCCACTGATCTATTGCCTGGTCTGGTCGACCGCTGCCGGCGGGCAGACGATCGGCGGATTCAGCCAGGGGGAATTCGTGGCCTACTACCTGACGCTGATCCTGGTCAATCAGTTGACGTACGCCCAGACCAACTGGACGGTCGGCGATATGATCCGGCAGGGCAAAATGGACACACTGCTGTTGCGGCCGATGACGCCGGTGCTGGATGCCCTGGCCAACGAAGTCGCCGGCAAGGTGGTGTACATGCTCTTCGTGGTCCCGGCGGTGGCGATTCTGGCACTGCTGCTGCACCCGGAGTATCACCTCAAGCCGGGGAACGTGCTGGTGTTCCTGCCGGCGCTGGCTCTAGCGTGGGCGCTGCGCTTCTGCTGGGGCTACTGGCTGGCATTGCTGGCCTTTTGGGCCACCCGCGCCGACGGATTGCTCGCGCTGCAGGACGCACTGGTCTTCCTGTTGGCAGGGCAGGTCGCGCCGACGGTTCTGCTGCCCGGGCTGCTGCGGCCGGTGGCGGTCGTTCTGCCGTTTCGTTACATGATCGGCTTTCCAGTCGAGATACTGACGGGGCGACTGGAGCCAGCGGAGATGGCGCAGGGCTTCGCCATCCAGGCAGCCTGGCTGATCGCCACTCTGGGGTTATTCACCATCATCTGGCGCGCGGGAGTACGCCGGTACGCGTCGGTGGGAGGATGAAGATGCATGCTTTGAGACTGGTGCGCTGTTTCTTCGAGGCTTCGGCCCAAACCGTTCTGGCGTATTCGGCGGACTTCTGGCTCAGCCTGATCCATTCGACGTTAAACCTGGGCACCGGCGTGCTGGGGCTGATGGTCCTGTTCGGGCAGGTGCGGACCGTGCATGGCTGGGACTTTCCCACGACCCTGACCTTGTTGGGAGTATACCTGATCCTCGGCGCGCTGCGAGGGCTCGCCATCGGACCGAGCCTGGAAGCGCTGGCCGGAATGGACGGTGAAGTGTGGAGCGGGCGCCTCGATTTCACGTTGTTGCGGCCGGTGGACACGCAGTTCCTGGCCAGCCTGCGGCACTGGCGGCCGTTGGCGCTGGCCGACCTGGCGCTGGGCCTCGCAGTGTTGGTGCTGGCGACACAACAACTGGGCCAAACGCTGACCTTGATCCGATTGTTGAGCTTCGGGCTGGCCCTCGTCGCAGGGTTGACGATCCTGTACGCCCTGCTGTTGGCCTTCGCCGGCCTCGTGTTCTGGAGCCCCGGCTTCCTGTTCACGTGGATCTTCGATGCGTTCTTCCAAATGGCGCGCTACCCGGTCGGCCTGTATCCCGGCTGGTTACGTCTGGTGCTGACCTGGATAGTTCCGGTCGGGTTGATGACCACCGTTCCGGCGCAGGCGCTCACGGGCGCGTTGGCTCCGGAAACGCTGCTGGGCAGCCTGGGCGTGGCGGCGGGGTCGGTTCTCGGCGCATCGGTGCTGTTCCGTTCCGGCCTGCGGCGATACGCCAGCGCCTCTAGTTGAAGAGCTCAGACTTCCGAAGCTCCCAAGGACTTCGGAAGTCTGCTGCTACCGCTCGGCGGGTGCCAGAAGGGGCCCACGTTGACGCTGTCCTTCAGTTGTCAGTGAGATTCTGCAGAGCGGACCACCTGTCTCCATCACGTAGACGTCCTACTTGCCGTCGCGGTTCTACTCGAAGGTGAGCCGGGCTCATCCGGTCAGCAGCCGGCGCCCCAACACCACGAGCCCAACTGCGCACGCCAATCTCTCTGCGAGCATTCGCACCTATTCCTGTTTAGTAGCGCGCGGACCGGAGCTGCCGGTACGTCCGCTGGAGCAGCTGGGCATCCTTTTCGGTGTCCGGGCTTTCCACGATCAACAGGCCCTTGACGTCGAAATCGATCAACGCCTGCACCAGCTCGGTGTAGCTCAGGTCGGACTCCTGGAGCATGAGGTGCTTGCGCTCGCCGTGAGCGCCGTACTGGATGCCGGACACGTGGATGTGCATGTCGTCGAGCGCGGCGCGTCCCAGGCGCGATTCGATCAGCTTCAGCTGGGCGCTGAACTCGTCGTACGAGTTCGTCTGTCCCGAGCGGGCGTGAAGGTGCGCGAAATCGACGCAAGGAAGCACGCCCTGCCCTTTCAGGTCTGCGCTGAGCGACAGCAGCTCGTCCAGGGTGCCGAACTGGTCGACTTTGCCGGTGGTCTCCGGCCGCAGCACCACGTCGACGCCCTCGGCTCGCAGAGTGGCGGCGATGGCGGCGAGGTCGCTCTTCACCCGGTCGTACACCACGTCGGGCGGCGTGTCGCCGTAGAAGGCCGCGTGGAAGACGATGTTGCGCGCCCCGCACCAGTAGCCCACCCGGGCGGCTTTCAGGATGCGCTCCCGGCTGGCGTTGAGCTTGTCCTCGTCAGGCGAGTTGAGGTTGATGTAATAGGGGCCGTGCACGCTCAAGGCGACGTGATGGTCGCCGGCCGCCTGCTTCACTTCTGCGGCGGTCTGCTCGCCCATGCTGACACGGCGCACGAAAGCCAGCTCCATGCAATCCAGGCCCAGCGCCCGGATCTGGGCGACGCCGGCCGCGCTGCTCGGTTTCGGGGTGCTCGGCGGAGTGCCGCCCGTCCCGAACAGAAGATTGTCTTCGTAAGATGTCTCCGCAGAGCCGCTCATGATTCCTCCTGTGATGGTTGCCTGCGCGGCTGTCGACGACGACGCCGGAACAGCATCGTTGCATTCGTCCTTCATTATAGCACGCCCGAGGCGCCGCTGCGAATGACTTCACCGGCGGTCTCCTTATTGCCTCCACATTCTCTCCACTATTGACAGTAACAGTTTTCAACTAGCTTGGGAAACGTATTGACAGGAATGTAAGAAGCTGCTATAATAGTGAATAAGAGCGCATATCTCTATCCAAAGCGAATTACAGCCAAACACTCTAGTCAAGGAGGAATTAAACCGATCGACCATGGCTTACGATAGTAGACCGTTGTACACGATTGGCACCGCCGCAGAGCTGTTGGACGTTCACCCGCGCACGTTGCGACTCTACGAACAGGCCGGCCTGCTCAGGCCCGCGCGTCGCAATAATCGTCGCTTCTATTCCAATAATGATCTTAATTGGATTCGTTGCGTGCGCTACCTGATCCACAAGAAGGGGTTGAACCAGGAAGGTCTGCGACGGCTTCTGGCACACATGCCGTGTTGGGAAATCCGGGGTTGCTCACCGCAGGAAGTCGCCAACTGCCCGGCGAAGTTCGACCACAGCAGTCCATGTTGGAAGCTGGCGGAATCGTACTGCGCCAAGGCCAACAAGTGCTTCGAGTGCGAGATGTACCTGGCGTCCAAAGAGCACCTGGTAATGGAAGGCGAGCTGACGGAAGTTCCCGACCTGGAAGAGGCTGAAGCCGTCTGACGATCCAACGGCAACCTCCGCATCGATGATGCTTCGAGACCCACGGAGAGACACATCCTTCGAGCTACTGGAAGGCGTGTGTCTCTGTCTTCAGTTTCAAGGAATCATCCTCTAGATATTTCATTCCACGACATCAAACAAGAACGTCCGTCCACGAAGGGCAGAAGAAGAGCAGGCAGTCCTTCGTGGACGGACGGCCCGACTACGGCGCGAGAACGGGGATGGTCTGGGGGCCCTCCGGCAGCACGCAGATCGAGGCCTCCGGACCGTACCGGTGCAGCAGCGCCGCCAGCGTTTCCTCGACGGAATGGCAGGGCGTCAGCAGCGCCCGGCGGATTTCCTCGTCCGACAGGTACGTCGACTTCAGGTAGACGTCCGCCTTCAGCTGGATGAGCGCCTGAACGAGGACCTCCCACTGATCGCGCTTGGAGAAACCCGGCTCGTTGACCATGTCCAGCAGCTTCTGCGGGTGGTCCGCCATGTGGAGCAGATTCCGGTACTCGCCGTGGCTGGGGATGCCGTCCCAGCATTCGGCGGCCAGGATGATGGCACCGCCAGGCTTGACGACCTGGGCAGCCGCGGACATGCCCTTGATGGCCTGGTACAGGTTGAGGTCCAGCGGGTAGCCGGCGTTCGTGCTGATCACGACGTCGAACGCCTGGTTCACGGTCACCATGGCCTGCTGCCGGACGAACTCAGCGCCCTGCCGGTGGGCGGGCTCCATACTGCCGGCAAACACGTTCGTGATCGCCCGGTCCTTGTTCAGCGTCACATTCAGGATGAACGAGGGCCGCGTCTTCTGCGCCACTTCCAGGATCTCTTCCCACAGCGGACTGCCCACGGTGCGCCCCCAGCCGGTCCCGGGATCCCCGATCATCGGCCCGGAATGGTTGGCCATGATCGTCTCTTCGCCGGATACGCCCGGCATGACCGCCTTGGGTCCGCCGCTGAAGCCGGCGAAGAAGTGGGGCTCGATGAAACCGGTCAGGATCTTGACACCGGCCGCAAGGTAAGTCTTGTTCACCCAGATGGGATGGCCGTGCCGCGTTTCGCCCAGATAGTCCAGCTGGCTCTTGTCGGTGCAGTCGTGCTGGAGGATGCGGTAGCGCCGGACGACGTCCGGACCGAGCATCCGGTCCAGCTCTTCGGCGGTGTTGGCCCGGTGCGTGCCCAGGGCATTGATCAGCACCACGTCTTCGGTCGGAACGTGCGACAACTCCTTCAGCAGCACCGGCAGAACGCGATCGTTGGGCATCGGGCGGGTCAGGTCGCTGAAGACGATCGCAACGGTGTCGCCCGCGTGGACCATTTGCCGGAGGGGGGCTGAGTCGATCGGCTGCCGCAGCGCGCGGCGAATCGCGGCCGGCTCATCCGGAACGCCGGGCACGAAACCCGGTTCCAGGATCGTCACGTTGCGGTCCGGCAGGTCGGTCCACAGTCCTTCTCGGCCGTAGGCCAGCTTCACACGCATGTTACCCTCTCCTGAACGTCACCATTCTCACGAAAGGCCGTGGCCGACCACGACGACCAGCACGGCCATCCACAGATAAGACTGAATCAAGACGGTCCCGGCCCACAAGATCACCGTCCCGACGCGCTGCCCGGAGTGGATCGCGATGCCCACCACCCCGTTGACCAGCAGGCCCAGGGCGCCGATGGCGGGGACCGCGAACAACTTCACGGCGGGCCCCACACGATCGATCTGCCCGGCGGCGTCGAAATGGAAGGGCAGAATCGGGGGTAGAGTGGGAAAGACCGCGCACAGATACGCGAACAACGCCACGTTGAGCAGGAGCGCCACGCCCCACAATCCCTGCGCCAGGTAATCCGTCCAAAAGGACATCCCCATCAGCCGTCCGCCGACGACCGCGGATGCGACCGGGTGCATCACGCCGAGGGACTGGCGCAGGATGAGCGCCTGGCGGAGGCCCTCCGGGTCCTCGGGTGAGATGACGTAAGCCCGGCCGTGGGCGGCGACGAGCAGCTGGTTTTCACTGGGCTGGGTCGAGAAGAAGTAGGCGAGGCCCAGGCCTTCGATGTGGCCGCGCCCGATGCGGTAGCCCGGCCAATGCAGCAGCGGCAGCGTCACGCGCCCCGTCGGCGTCGATACGGCCTGTACGTCGTGGATCTCGGAGAGCGGGATGGTCGTTTCGTAGCCGGCCCAGTAGATGTGGAGCGCGTCGCGGTCCAGGATGTAGTACAGGCTGAAGTAGCCGTACGTCCAGAAAGCCAGCACCGCCGCGACCACGATGGTTACGACGATGACCAGCCCGAAGCCGAAAGAAACCATGTTGATCGGGTTGTGCACGAGTAAGGCCGACCATCCACCCACCGAGGCCAGTGCGACGACGGTCAACAGAATGCCGATCCATCCTCCCCAGGATGGGTGGATCTTCCAGAAGGACATGAAGGTTCTCCGATTAGACGTCAGAGCTAGTCGATGCGCGAGCTGACCTCGGACAACGAGCGGCGAGCGGTGCGGGCCTTCACCTGGTCCGCGGGATAGCCGAGCGTCACCATGGCCACAGGGCGCTGGTTCGGCGGCACGTCCAGCGCGGCCGCCGCGCGAGACTCGTCGAACGCGCCGATCCAGCACGTGCCGATCTCGAGCGCCGTCGCCATCAGCAGGAGGGTCATCACCGCGGCCGCGGTATCCTGCAGGCTGTAGAGGTCCCGGCCGCGTGGGCCGTAGGTCGCAGCCGATTCGTCGGGTACCGCGCAGATGACGATGACGACCGGCGCCTCCAACAGCGACTGCTGGTTCCAGGCGGCTTCAGACAGAGCCGCCTTGACCGCGGTATTGTGCACGACCCAGAAATGCCACGGCTGTTTGTTGCCGGCCGAAGGAGCGGAAATCGCGGCCTCCAGGATGCGCTGAACGACCTTCGGCGAAATATCGTCGGAGCGGTAGTGCCGGACGCTGGCCCGCTTGGCAATGGCCTCCCATACTTCCATGCGATTCTCCTTTCGCCATCGGCTCGTTCATTATAGCAGGCTTCAGCGAGTGTAGCAACAACGACGGCGTTCCGCGGTCACCAAACTTCCGAAGTTTTGGAAACTTCGGAAGTTCATTGTTACTTGATCAGCCGCTGGCGCATGAAGCGCAGCGACAGGTTGATCAACACGAACGACACGACGGCCATCCACAGCAGGTCCCAGAGCAGTGCGGGGGTGACTTGGCCCATGACCAGGGCGCGGATGGGCTGCACGGCGTGCGTCAGCGGCGACAGCCAGGCCAGCCCCCGGATGTTCGGCGGCAGCCGGTCCAACGGAAAGAACACGCCGGAGAAGAAAAACATCGGCGTGATGCCCAGCGTGACGTAGTAGTTGAAAGCGTCGAAGGTGGGCACTTTGGACGTCACCACCATCGACAGCGAGGAGAACATCAGCCCTTCCAGGACGGCGACGATTGGGATGGCCAGCGCCCACCACGAGTGAATCAAGCCGAATGGGGCCAGCACGATCAGCACCACCGTGGACGAAATGAGCGCCCGCGTGGTGCCCCACAGGATCTCGCCGCCGATCACGTCCTCCAGATTGCAGGGCGTGGCCAGGATAGCATCGAACGTCTTCTGGTAAACCATGCGCACGAAGGAGCCGTACGTGCACTCGAACGACGAAGCGTACATGGCGCCCGTGGCGGCGAACGCCGGGGCCAGGAACTGGACGAAGGATACCCCGTCGATGTTCGACACGTAGTAGCCCAATCCCAGGCCCAGGGCCAGGATGCTCAACAGCGGCTCGACGAATGGCGGCCACAGCTCGGTCCTCCAGGCGTGCAGGAAGATGTCGCGGTCGCGCTGCCAGACCCGGTAGATCCGGTACGACAGCTGAAAGATGGGCAGGTCGATCGTCATATTCTCACAGTCCTCTGTTCATTCCAGTAAAGCCCGTCCCGTCAGGTGCAGGAACACGTCCTCCAGGGAGGACAGGCGGAAAGTATAATCGGGGCAGCAGCTCAGGTCCAGCGCCTGGCGCAAGGCGTCGGCGTCCGGCGTGTAGATGTAAAGGCTGTCGGCGACGGCATCCACGGTCGCGCCGGTGGCCAGCGCCTGCTCCTGGACGGCCTCCAGCCCCGCGTTGAGGCTGTGCACTTCGAGCACCTGCGGCGGCAGGTAGCGCTTCACGAGGTCGGGCGGCCCGCCCTCGGCCAGAATCACGCCGTCGTTGAGGATCACCAACCGGTCGCACAGTTGAGCCGCCTCATCCATGTAGTGCGTCGTCAGCACCATGGTCACGCCCTCGCTGCGCAGTTGCCGCAGCTTCTGCCAGACCAGGTGGCGCGCCTGGGGGTCCAGGCCGGTAGTCGGCTCGTCCAGGATGATCAGCGCCGGCCGGTTCAGCATCGCGCGGCCGATCAGCAGGCGGCGCTTCATGCCGCCCGACAGCTCGCGAATGGCGCTGTCCCGGCGATCCCACAGCTGCCAGAACTCCAGCTCTTCGCGCGCTCGCTCCTGAGCCAGCGCGCCGGGCATATCGAAGTACCGGGCGTAGACCAGCAGGTTCTGCAGGACGCTCATGTCCTCGTCCAGGTTGTCTTCTTGGGGCACCACGCCAAGGCGCGCCTTGATGCGGCGCACGTCCTGGGCCGGGCTCATGCCCAGGACCGTGAGCAGGCCGGACGTGATCGGCGAGAAGCCGTAGATCATGCGCAGTGTTGTGGTCTTTCCGGCGCCGTTGGGCCCCAGGAAGCCGAAGCACTCGCCTGCGTACACGTCGAAATCGATCCCCTTCACCGCCGTGTACCCATTGTACGCTTTCGTCAGTCCCCTCGCGGCGACGACGACGTCCTTCTCGTTTGGATCGCTCATGCACCACTCCGTAGTGTTGGTGAGATTTGCGACACTATGCTGGCGCCGCCGCGGCAAGTTCAGGAAACTCCGGAAGTTGCAGGACTCCAGAAGTCCGGGCTGGGCCTTCGGGTCCGGCAGGCCACTCCCGTCTCAAACTTCCGAAGATTTCAAAACTTGCCGTGACGGCATCGGCACGATGTCGGAAGTTTAGATTGAGACTTACGGTCCTCTGAACCTGAGCCTTCCTCAAACTTCGGGAGCCGGGTTTACCGCAGCGGGAGCGTGAAGCGAAAGGCGGCACCGCCGCCCGGGCGGTTCTCCGCCCAGATGCGGCCGCCGTGCGCTTCGACGATGCCCTGGCAGATGGCCAGGCCCAGCCCAGCCCCGGCCTGATCGCCGTGCTGCAGGCGATAGAACTTCTCGAAGACGCGGCGTTCCTCCCCCGGCGGCAATCCGGGCCCGTGGTCGGCCACCTCGACGGTCACCAGGTCGCCGTCCTGCCAGGCGGACAGGTCTATCGACGTCCCGTCGGGCGTATAGCAGCCCGCGTTCTCCAGCAGATTGAACAGCACTTGCTCGATCAGCACGCGATCCAGCGGCACCGGCGGCAGATCGTCCGGGAGGCGAACCAGCGTCGGATGCTCGCGCAACTGCTCTTCGGTGCGCTGCAGCGCCCCCGAGATCACCGTGTCCAGCGATTCCAGCTCCTTGTGAACCTGCATCGCGCCGGATTCCAGCCGGCTCATGTCCAGCAGGTTCCGCACCAGGCCGCTCAGGCGCTCCGATTCGTCGACGATGACCTGAATCTCTTCGTAACGCGACGCCGAATCCAAATTCTCGTTGCTTTCCAGCAGGCTCTGCGCCGCGCTGCTGATCGCCGCCAGCGGCGTCTTCAGGCTCTGCGACACGGAGTTGAGCAGCAGGTTGCGCAGGCGCTCCGTCTCCATGCGGACCTGGGCCCGGCCCGCCTCCTCCGCCAGCCGGGCGCGCTCGATGGCCAACGCCGTCTGGTTGGCGAAGGTCTCCAGCAACCGCACCTGCTCGGGCGACGGCACGTCGGGATGCTTCGGCTCCACGCGGAGCACTCCCAGCGTTCCCTGCGACGTGATCAGCGGCAGGTACAGCCCCCGGGCCGCCGGCAGCGTATGGCTGCCAAGGCCGGCCAGCTGCTTGTGCTCGAACGCCCATTGGGCGACGCTGAGCTCCTTGGCGTCGAACGGGCGGCCGCCACCGAGCGGCGACACGAGACCTTCCCCCGGATCAGGCAGCAGCACCACCGCCTGGCTGTCGAACAGCTCGCCGATACGCTGCTCCGCGGTCGACACGAGATTCTTCACCCCGCGCTTGCTGGCGAACTCCCGGCTCATCGCGTACAGCGCGGCCGTGCGGCGCTCACGTTCCCGCGCGGCGTGCGCCTGGAGCTGAACCTGAACGGTCAGCCGGCTGATGACGATGGCCACGACCAGCATGACCGCCAGGGTAATCAGGAACTGCGTGTCCTCCACCTGGAAGCTCAGAAGCGGTGGAGAGAAGAAGAAATCGAAGGCGACCACGCTGAGCACCGAAGCCAGGATGGACGGGCCGCGCCCCAAATGGGCCGCCACCACCACGCCCAGCAGGTAGATCATCACCAGGTTGCTCAGATCCAGGCGGCCGTAGGTCAGTTCCGACGCAACCGTGCAGACGGCGACAGCCCCCACCGCCCACAGGTAGGCCGAGGTCCTGGTCTGACGCGGCCGCGCGGGCGTCGAGACCGGCCGCGCATAGTCGGGATCACCCGAGATCACGTAGACGTCGATGGGGCCGCTGTGCCGCACAAGGTCGTCCACCACGGAGCCGAGGAGCAGCTCCTTCCAGCGCGGATGGACCGGCTTGCCGATGATGATCTTCGTCACGTTGCGGGACCGCGCGTATGCCAGGATCTCCTCGCTGACGTCCGGGCCGCTCAGCGTGACGACTTCGCCCCCCAGCCGCTCGGCCAGGTTCAGGGCCTGGCTCACGCGGTTGCGCTCCTCCTCGGACAGGCGGGCGCTCTCCGCGGTCTCCACGTACACCGCGATCCACTCTGCACCCAGCCCGGTCGCCATCCGCCGGGCGGCACGGACCAGCCGGGCCGACAGCGGGTTCGCGCTGACCATCACCAGGAGCCGCTCGCGGGCCGGCCAGGTCTGCGCGATGGCGTGGTCGCGCCGATAGCCCCGCAGCTTCTCGTCCACGCGGTCGGCGGTGCGGCGGAGCGCCAGCTCGCGCAAGGCCATCAGGTTGCCCGGGCGGAAGAAATTATGGATGGCCTCGGCCGACTGCTGGGGCACGTAAACCTTGCCCTCTTTCAGGCGCTGGATCAGGTCGTCGGGCGCCAGGTCGATCATTTCGATCTCGTCCGCGTTCTCGAGCACCGAATCCGGCACGGTCTCCCGGACGGTAATCCCGGTGATCTGCGAGACCACGTCGTTCAGGCTTTCGACGTGCTGGACGTTCACAGCGGTGTACACGTCGATGCCCGCATCCAGCAGCTCCAGCACGTCCTGCCACCGCTTGGGGTGACGCATGCCGGGCGCGTTCGTATGGGCCAGCTCGTCGACGACCATCAGCTGCGGGTGGCGGGCGAGCGCGCGATCCAGATCGAACTCGCGCACGGTGATGCCACGGTATTCGACCTCCTGCAGCGGAAGTACCTCGAGCCCTTCCAGCAACGCTTCGGTCTCACGCCGGCCATGGCACTCCGCGTAGCCGACGACCACGTCCACCCCGGCAGCGCGCTGCTGCCGGGCGGCTTCGAGCATCGCGTACGTCTTGCCGACGCCGGCCGCCGGCCCGAAGAAGACCTTCAGCCGGCCGCAGCACTCGCGGGCCTCTTCGTGCTTCACGCGAGCCAACAATTCGTCAGGATTGGGCCGTTCGTCGTTCATAACCCACCCCTTGCCTGGCCTCAACAGAGAACGACCGCCGTCGCATTGAGGCGCGCCCGGCGCATCTCACCTGACCGGGCCGCGACCCTTCGCAGAACTCACACAGCGTCCCACGTCGATTGCGCGCTGAAACGCCGTCGCTCGCAGTCCCGATCCGGCGGTTGGAAGAACCTATCGCCAGCGGAGATCGGGCACACGTGTCGGGCGGCCCGCCCGTTGTCCGCGGATCAGGCAAACGTATCGGGCGGCCCGCCCGTTGTCCGCGGATCGGGCAGCCACATCGGGCGGCCCCTACTTCAGCGCGTCCAGCGCCAGGTTCAGGTCCAGCACGTTGACGCGCGACTCACCCAGGAGGTACAGGGTGCGTCCGGTGACGTGCGTGTCGATCAGCTGGCGCACCACGGATTCGGCGATGCCGCGCGCCCGGGCCACGCGGGGCGCCTGATATCGCGCCGCCAGGACGCTGATGTCCGGATCCAGCCCGCTGCCGGAAGCGGTCACCAGGTCTATGGGCACGGGCAGCGGATTGTTCGGGTCCGCAGCCCTGAGCGCCGCCAGGCGGGCCTTCACCGCCGCGATCAACGCCGGGTTGGTCGGCCCCAGGTTCGAGCCGGCCGAGGCCGCGGCATCGTAGGGAAACGGCTCGGTGGCGGAGGGCCGGCCCCAGAAGTAGCGCGGATCGTCGAACGGCTGCCCGATCAGCGCCGAGCCGACCGGTCGGCCGTCCACGCGGATCAGGCTTCCGTTGGCCTGCCACGGAAACACGACCTGGGCGATGGCGGTCACCGCCAGCGGATAGATCAGGCCGGTGACGACAGAGAGCACGACCAGGGACACGATGGCCGGACGCAATTGCCTGAGCACGTTAGTGTACTCCTCACACCCATCCCAGGGCAAGCAGAATCGAAGTCGATGAGCTTGATGCCGATGAACGGCACGACCAGCCCGCCCAGGCCGTAGATCAGCAGGTTGTCGCGGAGCAAGTCGCCGCGCCGACCGGCCGGTAGCGCACGCCCCGCAGCGCCAGCGGGATCAGGGCGACGATGATCAGCGCGTTGAAGATCACGGCCGACAGGATCGCGCTCCGCGGCGTGGCCAGGTGCATGACGTTCAGACGCGTTCAGCGCCGGATAGGTGCCGGCGAACGCCGCCGGGATGATGGCGAAGTACTTGGCCACGTCGTTGGCGATGCTGAAGGTCGTGAGCGCGCCGCGGGTCATCAGCAGCTGCTTGCCGATCTCCACGATCTCGATCAGCTTGGTCGGATTGGAGTCGAGATCGACCATGTTGCCGGCTTCCTTGGCCGCCTGGGTGCCGGTGTTCATCGCCACAGCCACGTCGGCCTGGGCCAGCGCCGGCGCGTCGTTGGTGCCGTCGCCGGTCATCGCCACCAGCCGGCCGCCGGCCTGGTATTCGCGGATCAGCTTGAGCTTGCGCCTCGGGCGTGGCCTCGGCGAGGAAGTCGTCCACGCCGGCCTCGGCCGCGATGGCCGCGGCCGTCAGCGGGTTGTCGCCGGTGATCATCACCGTCTTGATGCCCATGCGGCGCAGCTCGGCGAAGCGCTCGCGGATGCCGCCCTTGACGATGTCCTTGAGCTGGATCACGCCGAGCACGTGCGGAGCCTTCGGCCACGACCAGCGGCGTGCCGCCCTCGCGGGCGATCGCTTCCACGTGCGTTGCGCACCGTCGCGGGGAAATGACCGCCGGCCGCGGTGCACGTAGCGCTCGATCGCGTCGGCGGCGCCCTTTGCGGATCTGACGGCCGTTCGAGGTCCACGCCGCTCATGCGCGTCTGCGCGGTGAACGGCACGAACGTCGCGCCCAGCTCGTGCCGATGTCGCGCTCGCGCAGGCCGTATTTCTCCTTGGCCAGCACCACGATGCTGCGGCCCTCCGGCGTCTCATCGGCCAGAGAGGCGAGCTGCGCCGCATCGGCCAGCTGCGCCTCGGTCACGCCGTCGGCCGGGGATGAATTCCGTGGCCTGCCGGTTGCCCAGCGTGATCGTGCCGGTCTTGTCCAGCAGCAGCACGTCCACATCGCCGGCGGCTTCGACGGCGCGGCCCGACATGGCGATCACGTTGGCCTGGATCATGCGATCCATGCCGGCGATGCCGATGGCGGACAGCAGCCCGCCGATGGTCGTCGGGATCAGGCAGACCAGCAGCGCCACCAGCACGGTCACCGTGATCGGCGCGCCCTGCCCGGCCGCCCGCACGCTGTAGAGCGAGAACGGCAGCAGCGTCACGCACACCAGCAGGAAGACGATCGTCAGCGCCGCCAGCAGGATGTTCAGCGCGATCTCGTTGGGGTCTTCTGTCGCTTGGCGCCCTCCACCATGGCGATCATGCGGTCGAGGAACGTCTCGCCCGGGTTGGCCGTGACCCGCACGACCAGCCAGTCGGAGAGCACGCGCGTGCCGCCGGTGACCGCGCTGCGGTCGCCGCCGCTCTCGCGGATGACCGGCGCGCTCTCGCCGGTGATGGCGCTTTCGTCCACCGAGGCGACGCCTTCGATCACCTCGCCGTCGCCGGGAATATAGTCGCCCGCCTCGACCAGCACGACGTCGCCCTTGCGCAGATCGTCGGCGGAGACCGTGGAGTAGCTCGCGCGCGGGTCCTGCGGGCCGTGCGGACGCGCCAGCTTCTTCGCCGCGACGTCGCGCCGGGCGTTGCGCAGCGTATCAGCCTGCGCCTTGCCGCGGCCCTCGGCCATCGCCTCGGCGAAGTTGGCGAACAGCACCGTGAACCACAGCCACAGCGCCACGCCCAGAATGAAACCCGCCGGCGTCTCGCCCCTGTCCGAGCAGCGCCTGGACGAACAGGGCAGTGGTGAGCACGACTGCCCACCTCCACCACGAACATCACCGGGTTGCGGGCCTGGTGCCGCGGATCCAGCTTGCGCACGGCGTCCACCGCGGCGCGCCGCAGAATGGGCCACTCGAACAGGGGGCGTCCCCTCGCTTGCACGGTCATGATCTCATCTCGCGGACGTCAACGGCCGACCAGCTGGAGCTGCTCGATGATCGGTCCCAGCGCCAGGGCCGGGATGAAGGTCAGCGCGCCCACGATCAGCACGACGCCGAGCAGCAGGGCGACGAACAGCGGCGTGTGCGTGGGCAGCGTGCCGGCGCCGGGCGGCACGATCTTCTTGCGGACCAGCGCGCCGGCCAGCGGCAAGGGCGGGCACGGCCAGCCAGAACCGGCCGAACAGCATGGCCAGCCCGCCGGCGACGTTGTAGAAGGGCGTATCGCCGTTCAGACCGGCGAAGGCGCTGCCGTTGTTGTTACCCTGCGATGTGAACGCGTACAGGATCTCGCTGAAGCCGTGCGGTCCGGGGTTGCTCGCACCCGCGCGGCCGGCGTGGGTCGTCATCGCCAGCGCGGTGAACCCCAGCACGACCAACGGCATGGTCAGGATGACCAGCGATGCCATCTTCATCTCGAACGCCTCGATCTTCTTGCCCAGGTACTCCGGCGTGCGGCCGACCATCAGTCCGGCGACGAACACAGCGATGATCGCGAAAATCAGCATGCCGTACAGCCCGGAGCCCACCCCGCCGAAGATCACCTCGCCCAGCTGCATCATCATCAGCGGCACGAGTCCGCCCAGCGGCGTGTAAACGAGTCGTGCATGGAATTCACCGAGCCGTTGACGCTGCGGTGGTGGCGACGGCCCACGTCGCCGAACGTGCGATGCCGAACCGCACCTCTTTGCCCTCCATGTTGCCGCCGGGCTGGCTGTCGCTGAGCGGTCTGATCGACGTTCAGCGGCGTGAACCGCGGATTGCCCTGTGCTTCGGCGGCATAGGCCGCCACGAGCGCCACCGTCAGCACGATCATCATGGCCGCCAGGATCGCCCAACCCTGCCGCGTGTCGCCGCACCATCCGGCCGAAGGTGTAGGTCAGGGCCGCCGGAATGAGCAGGATTCGGCCAGCATCTCCAGGAAATCGGTGAGCGGGTTCGGGTTTTCGAATGGATGCGCGGAGTTCGTGTTGAAGAACCCGCCGCCGTTGGTACCCAGGTGCTTGATCGCGACCTGAGACGCGGCCGGGCCCACCGCCAGCACCTGCTCCGTCACCGGAAGGCCCTGCGCGTCGAGGGTGGGCTGCAGTAGGGGCACGCTCGGGTACGGCGCGAGCGTCTGCACGACCCCCTGGCTGACCAGGATCAGGGCCAGCACGAAGGCCAGGGGCAGCAGAATGTAGAGCGTGGCGCGGGTCAGGTCGACCCAGAAATTGCCGAGCGTCCGAGCGCTGCGGCGGGACAGCCCGCGGATCACGGCGACCAGAGTAGCCATGCCGCTGGCGGCCGACAGGAAGTTCTTCACGGCCAGCCCGAACATCTGGGTGAAGGCGCTCAGCGTCGTTTCGCCCGAATAGTTCTGCCAGTCCGTGTTGGTGGCGAAGCTGACCGCCGTGTTGAACGCCAGGTCGGGCGGCATCGGGCCAAAGCCCTCGGGGTTGAGCGGCAGCCAGCGCTGCAGCCGCAGCAGCCCATACAGAAACAACACCCCGACCAGGCTGAACAGCAGCATGGCGACCGTAAAGGTCTTCCAGTCCATTTCCTCGTCGGGCCGGACGCCGCACATGCGGTACAGGCCGCGTTCCACGGGTCCCAGCACACGGTCAAGCAACACCGGCCGGCCTTCGAAGACGCGCGCCATGTAACCGCCCAGCGGCTTGACGACGAGCAGCAGCACGCCCAGATACAGGCCGATTTGCGCGTAGCCGTTCAGCGTCATCAGAACCACTCCGGCTTCAGCAGAGCAACCACCAGGTATGCGAAGAGGCCCAGAGCCACGATCCCGCCGATCACGTAGAAGACATCCATACGGCCTCCTACAATCGTTCCAGCAGGCCGGCCCACAGGCAGGTGAGCCCGAAGAAGATCACCACGATACCCACATAAACGACGTCCATTCCCGATCTCCGCAAGCAAAAAGACCCGGTGGCCCACCCAGAAATCACGCCACACAGGTCTTCGATGACGATGCCCCTCAACCCTTCACACCGCTGACCATGCGATCATTCGCAACGCCCAGTGATTGTATCATACGTCCGGGCCGGTGTCAATGATGGACGTGCCTGGCGGAAGCCGCGGTTAATCCGTTTTCGCGCGGTGGTATAATGAACCCATGAATTCATTCACACACGCTCGGAGGCACACATGGAAGCAGCCGATCTGAATTTCCACGTCAAAGTTGGGGCCATACAGCAAGAGCCGTCCGACCTGATCGTCGTCAATCTGTTCGAGGACGTCCGCCAGCCCGGCGGCGCCACCGGCGCAGTGGACCAGGCCCTGGGCGGCCAGATCAGCGCGCTGGTCGCCTCGGCGACTTTCGCGGGCGGGCCAACGAAACCGCCGTCCTCTACACCGCAGGAGCCATCCCGGCCCGGCGCGTCCTGGTGGTCGGCCTGGGCCGGCGAGACAAATTCAACCTGGACAGGGTGCGCCAGGCTGCCGGCGACGGCGGCGCGCCGCGCGCGCGAACTGGGGGTCTCGCGCTTCGCCACGGTGATCCACGGCTCGGGCGCCGGCGGCCTGGACCTGGAAACCGCCGCACAGGCGCTGGTGGAGGGCACGGTCCTGGGCCTGTACCGGTTCCTGGCGTACAAGACCGAGATGGAAGCCGCGGACCAATTGGAAGTGGCCGACGTCACGCTGATGGTCTTCCAGTCGGTCGATCACGAGGCGGTGGCGCGCGGAGTGCATGCCGGGCAGGTCGTGGCCACGTCGGCCTGGCTGGCACGCGACCTGGTCAACGAGCCGGCCAACGTGATCACGCCGACGCGACTGGCCGAACTGGCCCGCAGCCTCGCCGCCGAGCACCACCTCGCCGTGGACGTGCTCGATCGGGAGCAGATGGAGGGTCTGGGCATGGGCGCGCTGCTGGCCGTGGCACAGGGCAGCCGCCAGCCGCCGCAGTTCATCGTCCTGCAGCACAACGCAGAACGGCAAGACTTGCCGACGTGGGTGGTGGTCGGCAAGGGCATCACCTTCGACAGCGGCGGCCTCGACCTCAAGCCCGGGGACAACATGGAGAAAATGAAAGGGGATATGGCCGGCGCGGCGGCCGTCCTGGGGATTCTGCGGGCGACGGCGATGCTGGGCCTGCCGCTGCACATCGTGGGGCTGATTGCGGCCACGGAGAACATGCCGGGCGGCGGCGCGGTCCACCCCGGCGACGTCGTGCATTCCATGTCAGGCAAGACGGTCGAGATCCTCAACACCGACGCCGAGGGGCGCCTGGTGCTGGCGGACGCCCTGGCCTACGCGGCGCGCTACCAGCCGGCGGCTGTCATCGACCTGGCCACGCTCACCGGTGCGATCTGGATCGCGCTGGGTGATCAGACGGCGGGCGTCATGACGCCGGACGACGGCCTGGCCGCGCAACTCACGGCGGCCGGCGAGGCCACCGGCGAGCGCGTGTGGCGGCTGCCGCTGTTCGAGGAGTACGGTGAGCAGATCAAGAGCGACGTGGCGGACGTGAAGAACGTGGGCGGCCGTCCCGCCGGCGCGATCACCGCCGCCAAGTTCCTCGAGAAATTCGCCGGGGCGTACAAGTGGGCTCACCTGGACATCTACGGCACGCATTGGGCGGAGAAGGAGAAGCCGTACCTGTCCAAGGGAGCGACCGGATACGGCGTGCGATTGGTGGTGCAGCTTCTCAGGAACTGGAAGTAGAGGCAAGGGAGACAGCGGTCAGCGGTCAGCGGTCAGCGGTCAGCGGTCAGCGAACAGCGGCCACCTTCCGACTTATGTCACCCTGAGGGAGCGCCCGGCCCAGTGGTCGTCCGGACTGGGTTGTGTGCGACCGAAGGGTCTCGCGCGCGAGAAAGGACATCGTCAATCGCACGTCTGGGGGCGTCCTTTCTCGCGCGCGAGACCCTTCGGTCGCACACAACGCTCCCTCAGGGTGACATAAGTCGTGACCGTCGCTCGCGGCCGCCGCTGACCGCTGGCCGCTGTTCGCTGACCGCTCCTACCCCGCGACCTGGTTGTCGTGGTTCGGGAGACGCGAGTAGATGAGGTAGGCGACGCCGACCGCAGACAGCACCGAGCCCACGGTGGCGCCGATGATAATTTCCGTGCGTTTTTCCTGCCAGAGCGACGGGGCCGGCTGCGTGCAGGCCGCACGCGTCCGGGCTTTCTGCATCAGCTCACCCATGAGGCGCGCCTGGAATTCGGCGGCGGGGGTGACCGGCACGACCGTCTCGCTCACCCGCTCGGCCAGAGGCAGCAGCAGCGCCAGCTCGTCGCCCTGCTCGGGCAGACGCCCAAAATAGGTCCGCGTGCGGTGGTCGCCGCGCTGCAGGGCGTCCGCGTGCTCGGCCAGCAATTCTTCCAGTTCCCTGTTTTCAGGCATCTCAGGCCAGATCAGCTCTCGGACCGAGTTGACCATTCGCTCTGCGACCTCGTTCACGTTGTTCATTTCAGCCACGATCCTTCTTTCACTTAACGCCGCCCCGATCACGCGTCTGAGTCCTCATCACCGAGCGGCAGCGCGATGGAGTCTATCCCCTGCTCTTCGAGCTCGGAGCGCAGGGCCAGCAGGGTGCGGTGATACAGAGACTTGATCGCCCCCTCGGTCCGGTCCATCACCTGCCCGATCTCCTCGTTCGACAGCTTCTCGGCGAACTTCAGGATCAGCAACTGCTGGCGTTCCTGCGGCAGGCGGCGCAATGCCTTCAACAGGGCGGCGCGTTGTTCGTTGCGGACGGCCACGTAGTCCGGATCGCTCTGCGCGCGGTTGGCCAGCAGGACCAGGTCGTCCAGCGAAATGAACTTCCTCCGGCCGCGCGAGCGATACCAGTTCGCCACCACGTTGTGGGCGATCTTGTACAGCCAGGCAGAGAACGGCGCACCCCGGTTCACGTAGCGTGGCAGGTTGTCCAGCGCCTTGTGAAACGTGCAGGCCGCCAGGTCCTCGGCGTCGTGGTGGTTGCCAACCCGATAATAGATGTAACTATAGATCCGGCTTACGTGCTGCTGATAGAGGATGCCGAAAGCCTCCGGATCTACCTTCGCGCGCTCCACCAGCATCTCTTCCGATTCGATCACCGCGGGTCCTTCTCGTCACCGGTCCCACTGCAATTGATGAAACACCAAACGGAACCGGGAGTTACGAATAGTTGCGTTAAAGACGACGTCATGTGTCAATAGACTTCCGAAGTTTTAGAAACTTCGGAAGTCTGTAGGAATCATGGGGCAGAGTCCACCGGACAGATCGCGGCGCCGAGCAGGCCCGGTCCGGCGTGCGTGCCGATGACGGGGCCGATCTCGGCCGGGAAGAGGTCCACGCAATCCAGCCGCTCGCGCAGCATCTCGCCGAGCGCCGCCATCTCCTCCGGCGCTTCGGCGTGGCCGACGGTCGCGTACACGCGGCGGCCGCGCGCGATCAACCCGAGGCGGTCCACCAGGGCGGCGATCGCCTTACGTTTCGTGCGGACGGCGGCGAACGCCTCGACCTCGCCGTGGTCCAGCATGAGGATGGGCTTGATCTTCAAGATCGTGCCGATCAGCGCCCGCGCGCCGCCGATGCGCCCGCCCTTTTCCAGAAACTCCAGCGTATCGACCACGAAGAACAGGCTCATGTCGTGCACCATCCGGTCGAGCCGGTCCAGAATGTACTCGACGTCGCGGCCGCCTTCGGCCGCCGCCACGGTTCGCCGGATGATCATCTCCAGGGCCAGCGCCGTCGTCAGGGAGTCGACCACGTGGATGCGCTCCGCGGGGAACAGCGCCGCCGCGGACCGCGCCGACTCGATGGTGCCGCTCAGCTTGCCCGACAGGTGGATGGAGAGGACCTCGTGCCCTTGCTCCACCAGCTCGCCGTAGATGGCCTGGAATTCGCCCACGGACGGCTGCGATGTGCTCGGCAGCTGCGCTTCGGTCTTGAGCCGGCGATAGAACTCGCTATTGCTCAGCTCGATACCTTCCCGGTAAGCCCGGTCGCCGAACACGACCTTCAGCGGCGCCACGCGGATGTGATGCTGTTCCATGTATTCAGGCGCCAGGTACGCCGTGCTGTCCGTCACGATGCGGATTGCCATGAGGTCCTTCCAAAGCCGGAATCCAGTGATTCTACCTGTACCGGCAGCTTTTGTCAATCACCCCAATGTGTGCTACACTTGCGAACGTTCCCCAGCTTTCCCCTGGTCCCGCGCAAATGGTTCGACGCAGGGAGGCATCGACACCACAACAGGAGGATTGGCACCTATGGCTGACATAACTGGCGACGGCAGGCGCGTGGTCATTACCGGCATCGGTCTCGTCTGCCCACTGGGTCTCGACACCGATGCGGTCTGGCAGGCCATGCTCGCCGGGCAGTCGGGCGTGGGCCCCATCACCTGGTTCGACGCGAGCCAGTATTCCACTCGATTTCGCCGCATGCGTCAGGGACCTGAACCCCGCCGACTTCATGGATCCGCACGAAGCCAAGCGCATGGACCGCTTCTCGCAGTTTTCCGTCATCGCGAGCCGCCGCGCAATGGAACACGCCGGGCTCGACCTCGATCGCGAGGACCCGACGCGCATCGGCGTCGAGGTAGGCTCAGCCATCGGCGGCATGGGGATCATCGAGGAACAAAGCCAGGTTTTGCGGGAGCGCGGCCCGCGCCGGGTCAACCCCACCTGCGTGCCCATGGTCATCGTGAACATGGCGTCCTGCCAGGTCGGCATTCAGTTCGGCCTGCAGGGGCCCACGGCGTCGCCGGTGGCCGCCTGCGCCACGGGCATCGTCGCCGTGGGTGAGGCCATGTGGCGACTGAAGCTGGGCTACGCCGACGTGATCCTGGCCGGCGGCGCAGAGTCCGCGGACACTCCGCTGGGGGTGGCCGCATTTGCCCGGCTGGGCGCCCTTTCCACCCGCAACGATGCCCCGGCCAAGGCCTGCCGGCCCTTCGATCTGGACCGCGACGGCACCGTCCTGGGCGAGGGGGCCGTCGTGTTCGTGCTGGAGACGCTGGAGCACGCGCGGGCGCGTCGGGCCAATATCCTGGCCGAAGTCATCGGCTACGGCTTCACCGGCGACGGTTACCACGTGGCCGCGCCCGATCCGTCGGGCGAAGGCGCCGCGCGCGCCATTCGCGGCGCGCTCGAGTCCGCACACCTGACGCCCTCCGACCTGCAGTACATCGCCGCGCATGGGACCGGCACCCCGCTCAACGACGTGTCCGAGACCCTCGCCGTCAAGAAAGCCCTGGGCGCCTCCGCCTACGACGTGCCCATCAGCTCCAACAAGCCGCTCGTCGGCCACATGCTGGGGGCGGCGGGCGCATTCTCCATCATGGTGCTCGTGCAGACGATTCGCCACAACGCCATCCACCCGACGCTCAACCTGGAGAAGCCGGACCCTGACTGCGATCTCGACTACGTGCCGGGCGAGGCCCGCGAGGCCCACGTCGACGTCGGCATGGCCAACGCCTTCGGCTTCGGCGGCCAGAACGCCAGCCTCGTCGTCCGCCGATTCGTGGGGTAAGGGACAGACCTCTCTCCCGGCCTCTCCCCTGAGAAGGGAGAGGAGAACGGCAACAACTTGCTCCTCTCCCCTCTCAGGGGAGAGGCCGGGAGAGAGGTCTGTCGCGACGGAAAGGTAAGCCGAATCGAGGCCGGCAGAAGCGTCGTCTTGTGTTCACGCCCATTTTGTGCTAAACTAGCAGCCGCTGCCCCCAAGCAGCGGCCATTCATATTGCAAAAGATGTGAGGTGCGCGCATTGAGGAAGTTCGTCGTTGGCGGGGTCCTACTCGCATTGCTGTCCCTGTTGCTGCCGTTTGCGGCAGTCTTGGCGCAGCCGGCCAACCAGGAGGTGCAAGCGGAGATTTCCTCACCGCTGCCGAACACGCAGATCCGCGGTCGGGTTCAGATCAAGGGGTCCGCGACCCATTCAAACTTCGATTTCTATAAGGTCGAGTTCGGCCCCGGCGAGAACCCGGGTGACGAGCAGATGTCGATCATCGGGACGATTCACCAGAACCAGCTCACGAACGACTTGCTGGAAACCTGGGACACCACCACGGTCCCCGACGGGACCTACACGCTGCGGCTGCGGGTCGTGGACAAGACCGGCAACTATCAGGAAGTCTGGGTGCGCCGCCTGTCGGTCGCCAACACGGCTCCCGTCGACACGCCGACGCCCAGCGAGCCTCCACCGACGCCGACGGAAGGCATTCCGACGGTTACGCCGACCATGCTGCCGCCCACGCCGACCATCGTCGTCGATCAGCCG
The DNA here is from genome assembly GCA_963843645.1 of uncultured Chloroflexia bacterium. Taxonomy (GTDB): domain Bacteria; phylum Chloroflexota; class Anaerolineae; order DAOTYC01; family DAOTYC01; genus CAWJLE01. The sequence continues at coordinate 389,108 of CAWJLE010000001.1, forward strand.
TTCCTGGCCGCGACGCCGCTGCCCACGCCTCCACCTATCGCCACGGCACAGGCAATGACCACGTCCGTCGAGCCGGGGCAGCCGACGCCCGCCGCGGTCGCCGCAGCCGCATCGCCCGCGCCACCGTCGACGCCCGAGGCGTCCGATCAGGCGGAGTCCGGTTCGAGCGCGCCGTTGGACGTGGCGGCCAGCCTGTTCGACGTCAACAAGCTCTCCCACGCACTGTGCTACGGCGCCGGCTTCATGGCCGCGGTGTTCGCGTTCTTCTTCTTCCTGTCCGGCCTGCGTCGCGCAGTGCTCTACGTGCTAAAGCACCAGTAGCGGGGTCAGCGGTCAGCGGTCAGCAATCAGCGGTCAGCCATCAGCCGTCAGCGATCGTAAAATCGGCGGTCAGCCGGCAGCGACGTTTTCCGCCGATTCTTCGATCCTTGACGGCTGATTGCTGACCGCTGACCGCTGATTGCTGACGGCTGATGGCTGACCGCTGATTCCTATCTCGGAGTATTCGTGTTGTCGTCACAGAGCCAGGTGTTGATCGTGGGGCTGGGAAATCCCGGCCTGGAGTACGCCAAAACCCGACACAACGTCGGGTTTCAATGCGTGGACCGCCTGGCGGCCGAGCATGGCCTGAAGTTCACGCGGCACCAGGCGAAGGCCTCGCTGGCCAGCGGGACGATCGCGGGCCGACGGGTGATCCTGGCCAAGCCGCTGACGTTCATGAACCTGAGCGGCCCGTCCGTGGCACAGATCGCGCGCTTCTACAAGATCGCGCCGGCGGATATCCTGGTCATCTGCGACGACCTGGACCTGCCGCTGGGGCGGATTCGCCTGCGCCCCGGCGGGAGCTCAGCCGGCCACAAGGGCATGACGTCGATCATCGATTGGCTCGGCACGGAGGACTTCCCGCGCATGCGCCTGGGCATCGGGCGCCCGGCCAACAACGACACGGTCGACTTCGTCCTCGGCAAGTTCGGCGTCGACGACGCGATCACGATGGACCGGGCGTTGGATCGGGCCGTCGGCCGCCGTCGTCGTCTTCCTGAAGGAGGGCGTCGAGGCCGCCATGAACGAGTTCAACGCGGCGAATTCGCCGTAGCGGAGGTTGGGCCGAGGCTTACGACGCAGCCCGGACTTCCGAAGTTACCAAACACTTCGGAAGTCTCTGAGCAATGACCGGAGGGCGCCGGCGGGCAGTCGGGGCGCCGGAAGGTGCGCCTCCGTCGGCGGGTTGGCTCGGTTTTAAAAAGGATGAATCAACGTGATTTTGTCTGGTATGGTATCTCGCATCCTGGAGATGCCCGAATTTGCTCAACTCCTGAAGGACCTTCAGGCTGAGCCCGCCGCGCCGATCGAGCTGGGCGCGCTGCGCGCGACCCGCGCGGTGCTGGTTGCGGCGCTGCAGCGCGCCCTGAACCGGCCGCTGCTCGTGCTGACCACGCAATCGGCGGAAGCGTGGCAGATCTACGAGCAGCTCCGCGTCTGGGCCGCGGACCCGCACGCGATCCTGCGCTTCCCGGAGCCGGACGTGCTGCCCCACGAGCGGATGCCGTGGGCGGCGGAGACGCGCCGCGAGCGCCTCAACACGCTGGCGACCCTGCTGCAGCCGCGCCAGGCGGGCGAGACGGCGCCGGTCGTGGTGGCCTCCATCCGCGCGCTGTTGCGCAAGACCCTGCCGCCGCGGGAGTTCCTGCTCGGGATTCGCACGCTGCGCATCGGCCAGACCGTCAGGCTCGACAATCTGCTGGCGCACTGGTACGCCTACGGCTACGAGCCGGTGGAGGTGGTGGAGGAGCCGGGAACGTACAGCCGCCGGGGCGGCATCATCGACTTCTTCTCGCCCGGATGGGAGCTGCCGGTTCGTCTGGAGCTGTTCGGTGACCAGATCGATTCGCTGCGCCGGTTCGACCCGGCCACGCAGCGCTCGCTGTCGAAGGTGGACACCGTGACGGTGATCCCCGCCCGCGAAGCGCTGCCCAAATTCGGCCCGACCGCGCGCACGCGGTTTGCGCCGGACTGCGCGCCGTGCAACAGCGCCGCGCGCGACGAGTTCGCCCGCGACGCGGAGCTGCTGGAGCAATCCGCTCCGTTCCCCACCCTGGAGTTCTACATCCCATACCTGTACTCCCAGCCGGCGTCGCTGCTCGACTTCATGCCGGCCGGAGGGACGCCGGGACAGGCCCCTGGAGGGACGCCGGGACAGGCCCCTGGAGTTACGCCGGGGCAGGCCGGCATGCTGATCTTCGACGACCTGGCCCAGATCGAGGCGAAAGCCCACCAGGTCACCGAGCAGGCAGAGAACGTGCGCCGGGATATGGCCGCCGCGGGCGAGCTGCCCGATAGCATCGCATCCTCGCATTTCACGTGGGACGACGTCGCGGCCGACCTTCACGCCCGCCGGCCCGCGCTGGCGTTCGGTTACGCCGGGTCCGAAGAGGCCCACGCCCTGGGACGGGCGTTCGCGCCCAGCCCGCGCTACGCCGGCCAGCTCAAGCGCGTCCTGTCCGAATGGCAGCGCCGCGACGAGCCGGATCGCTCCGAGGTGGTCGTCAGCCGGCAGACGCAGCGCCTGGCGGCCTTGCTGACCGACGACGGCACGCCCACCTTTCCGGTCGACGTCATCGACGCGCCGCCCGCGCGGGGCAGCCTCCAGCTGGTGCAGGGCTCCCTGCCCGAGGGCTGGACTCTGGCGGGGGGAACGGCGCCGGTCCCACCCTGGTGCTGCTCACGGACGCGGAGATCTTCGGGCTCAGCAAGCCCGAGCCGCGCCGTCCCAAGGCGCCGCGCGGGGCGAGCCCGGAGCGCTTCTTCGCGGACGTCTCGCCCGGCGATTACGTGGTGCACATCGAGCACGGCATCGGCCTGTTCCAGGGGCTGGTCCGCCTGATGGAGAACGGCCTCGACCAGGAGTATCTGCAGATCGACTACGCCGAGGGCGACCACCTGTACGTGCCCGTGTACCAGGTGGACCGTCTGAGCCGTTACGTGGGCGGCGGTGACATCGAACCCAAGCTCCAGCGACTGGGCTCGTCCGACTGGGCGCGGGTCAAGGCGCGGGCCAGGCGGGCCGCGGAGGACATCGCTCAGGAGCTGCTCGAGCTGTACGCCGCGCGCCAGGTGCTGCCGGGCTACGCCTACGGGCAGGACTCCACCTGGCAGCATGAGCTGGAGGCGGCCTTCCCATACGTTGAGACACAGGACCAGCTCGACGCGATCGAGAGCGTCAAGTCCGACATGGAGCACCCACACCCCATGGATCGCCTGGTGTGCGGCGACGTGGGCTACGGCAAAACGGAGGTCGCGCTGCGCGCCGCGTTCAAGGCCGTGTCCGAGGGCCGGCAGGTGGCCGTGCTGGTGCCGACGACCGTGCTGGCCCAGCAGCACTTTCAGACGTTTAAGGAGCGTTTGGCCCCGTTCCCGGTCGAGGTGGAGATGCTGTCTCGCTTCCGGTCGCCCAAGGAACAGGACGACATCCTGGATCGGCTGGGCAGAGGCCGGGTCGACATCGTGATCGGCACGCACCGCCTGATCCAGAAGGACGTCCAGTTTCGGGACCTGGGCCTGCTCATCATCGACGAGGAGCAGCGCTTCGGAGTGGCGCACAAAGAGCGCCTGAAGCAGATGCGCAAGGAAGTGGACGTGCTCACCCTGACCGCGACGCCCATCCCGCGGACGCTGTACATGGCGCTGACCGGCGCGCGCGACATGAGCACTATCGACACGCCGCCGGACGAGCGCCTGCCCATCAAGACGCGCATCGCCGAGTACGACGACAATCTCGTCCGCCAGGCCATCCTGCGCGAGCTGAACCGCGGCGGCCAGGTCTATTTCGTGCACAACCGGGTCCGCGGCATCGAGCAGATCGCCCAGCGCCTGCGCGGGCTGGTGCCCGAGGCGATCGTCGCCGTCGGCCACGGCCAGATGCGTGAGGCCGAGCTGGAACGCGTCATGCTAGACTTCGCCGCCGGCGCGGTCGACGTGCTGGTCTGCACGACGATCATCGAGAGCGGCCTCGACATCCCGAACGCGAACACCATCATCATCAACCGGGCCGATCACTTCGGGCTCGCGCAGCTGTATCAACTCCGCGGGCGCGTGGGCCGCAGCGCGGTGCGGGCCTACGCCTACATGCTCTACGCACCGCACCAGGCGCTGTCCGAAATCGCCAACCGCCGCCTGGCGTCCATCGCCGAGGCCAGCGAGCTGGGCGCGGGATTCCAGGTCGCCATGTACGATCTGGAAATCCGCGGCGCGGGCGAGTTCCTGGGCCGCCGCCAGCACGGGCACATCGCGGCCGTCGGCTTCGATCTGTACACGCGCATGCTGTCGAACGCGGTGGAGCGCCTCAAGAAGCAGGCCCCTGCCACGAAAGGCGACGCGGATCGCTCGCTCGTGACGGCCGAAGAGGCCGAGCGCCGCGTGCGGGCCACCGCGGATGGAGTGATGGCCGACCTGTGGTGGGAGCCATTGGCCCAATCGGTGCAGATCACGCTGCCCATCGCCGCCGCCCTGCCCGAAAGCTACGTACCGGATGTCAGCCTGCGCCTGCAGCTGTACCGGCGGATGGCGCGCCTGCGCACGGAGGCCGACGTGGAAGACATGCGCCGCGAGCTGGAGGACCGCTTCGGGCCGCTGCCGAACGATGCGCTCGACCTGCTGTTCCAGCTGCGGCTGAAGGTGCTGTGCATCAGTGCGGGCGTCGAGTCCATTGCCACGGACTCGGATCAGATCGTCGTCCGATACGGCGATCTGGGCGAGGTGGACCGCCAGTTCGTGGGCCGCAAGCTGGCCGGGCTCGCACGCTTGGGCCGCCGCCAGGCGTGGCTGCGGATGGATGCCGGCGGGGCCTGGCGCGAGCCCCTGGTCAAGACGCTGGAAGTCCTGGGCGAGTCGCGCCAGATGCACGTGCTGGCGCCGGCATCGTAGCGCCGTCGGGCGGATTCCCGTCGCCAGGCCTCCGCGCTCAACAGCTGGCGAGCTTGACGAAACCGCAGATGAACGCAGATAGACACAGATGAGAAACAGCTCAATTGCTATCCGTGTATGTCTGCGTTTATCCGCGGTTTCCCGTAGTTTCCAGCGCCCAGTCGATGAGCTTGCGCATCCGCTCGAAGTGCGAGCCCTGCCAGTAGACCTGGGCGCACGTTTGACAGACCCAGAACTCTTCGAAGGTCGCCCGCGTCTGCGGCAACAAGCGGTCGCCGACCGATTCCTTCGGCGCGGGCGCCAGCAAGCCGTTGCACTTCAGGCAGCGCCGGAAAGGCGCCGCCGTGCGGGCCAGGTCGAAGCGCCGCACCACTTCGCGGAGCTGCAGCCGCGGATTCGTCTCGCGGACGCAATAGCCGTGCGTGACCTCACTGCGTTTCAGCAGACCCCGGTCGCGCGTCAGGAGGATCCGCAGCGCACGTGCCGGCGTGCGGCCATCCTGGGCCACCCGGAGGCCGGCAGTGGGATCGGCAGCCCGACGTCCGCTCGCCAGGGACGCCAGCGTCTCGTCGCCCGCGTCGTTGCGGTACCAGGTATCGAATCCCAGCATTCGCAGGTACGACGCCAGCCGGCCCAGGTGCGTGTCGCACACGAAGCGGGTCTCGCGCAGCGGCTCGGGGCGCAGCCGGACCACCGGCCCGATATCCAGCACCTCGAACACGGGGTAGACGCTGATCCGGTCGCCGTCCTGCACCGGGTACGTGAAGTCCACGCTGCGGCCGTTCGCCAGGATCAGGTCGACTTCCGTGTGCGGCGCGCCAATCGCCTCGATCAGGTCCTTCACCGCTGGCCGTCCCTCGAAGCGCTGCGTGAACTCGACCTGCCGCTTCGCCGCCGGCAGGAAGTCGTTCAACTCCGCGTAGAATCGAAACCAGGCGATCATGCAGCCCTCAGCTTTCAGCGGTCAACCTATGGAAGGCCCCTGGCGATTAAAATCGCCAGGAACAGGTACGACAATTAATGTGATGGGTTTGGTCAAGCAGTGCGCCCCTGGGCAGGACCAGCATGCTGGGGTGCATCCCAGCATGCGCCCCTGGCTCCTACCCACTTTGCTCTCTCAGGCGCCGCAGACCTCTCTCCCGGCCTCTCCCCTGCAAAGGGAGAGGAGAACGTCAACCGATTTGCTCCTCTCCCTTTGCAGGGGAGAGGCCGGGAGAGAGGTCTGCGGCGCCTGAGAGAGCAAAGTGGGTAGGACCAGCATGCGCCATGCTTGATTTCGGCCGAATATTATGATATACTGTAAGCAAATAAGCGCTTGAAGTGGAAAGTCAGGTTCCATCGCCCCCGAGGGGGACCGGATGCCGGAGAACCTGTCCGGCCAAGCGCTTGTTTTTCGTCCGCGAATAGCAATGCCCTTTGAATCCATCCTCTTCGCAGGAATTTTGTCTTACGGTCGATGTAGATCGATTCAAGCCACAACTCGCCCGGCAGAACTTTCATTGGCACAACCAGGTAGTGTTCCTGGTCATATTCTCCCACGAATACGAGCGTCGACTTTTTCTTGCCCCGAAACACGTATTTCGGCTGGGCAACCACTCTTGATAACAGGGTTTCGGCCCTCTGCATATCGAACTGCCCCTCATGCCTGGCAGTATAATGCTCAATCGTCCCTTCTACAACATATACCTCTCTGACGCCAGCCCTTACGCCGACGACACCAGCAAGCTGATTTCCGCATCGTCCCACCAAACACACGTCTGCACGATCCGGCTGAAAGACCCTCCAAACGAACGAGTTGTCGCCTGAATCCATCGTTTCTCCAGAAAATGGAGCCCCGGCCACCCAGGAACGACTAGGCGTCGGGGGAATTGATGGTCCCTTTCTCGTTTGCGGGACGTGAAAGGCCGGTCGAGGTGCCTCATGAGGCAGACTTCCGAAGTTTTGAAGACTTCGGAAGTCTTGGCCTTCTTTACCCCAGCGTCTTGGCACGCTCGGCAAGCTTCTCCAGACGAGTCCGGTACTCGGTGAGGCGCTCTTCCTCTGCACCGACGACGTGGGCGGGGGCCTTGTCGCGGAAGCCCGGCTTGGCCAGCAGGGCCTCGGAGCGGTCGATCAGCCCCTGCGCCTCCTCGATCTGCGCCGCGAGCCGCGCGCGCTCGGCGTCCAGGTCCACGAGGCCCGCCAGCGGCAGGTACACTTCCACTCCGCCCACGACCAGCGTCAGGGCGCGCTCCGGCCGCTCAGCGCCCGGCAAATGCTCCAGGATGCTCAGCCGACCGTCGTCGGCGCGCGCCAGGGTCACCAGCAGCGGCCGCTGGGCCTCCAGCAGCGCCGCCTGGTCGCCCGCGACGACGATCGCCTCCACCGGGCGGCCGGCCTCCACGTTGTATTCGGTCCGCGCGTTGCGAATGCCGCGCACGATGTCCATCACCAGCGCCATCTGCTTCTCGGCCGCTTCGTCCACTGCGCCCGCCTCCGGCCACGGCGCCACGATCAGCGCCTCGCCAGAGTGCGGCAGATTCTGCCAGATCTCCTCCGTCACGAAGGGCATGAACGGGTGCAGCAGGCGCATCGTCCGCTCCAGCACGTAGACCAGCACCTGGCGCGCCGTCTCCCGGGCGTCGAGGCTGTCCCCGTACAGGCGGATCTTCGCGATCTCGATGTACCAGTCGCAGAACTCGCCCCACAGGAAGTCGCGGATCTGCCGGCCGGCCTCGCCGAACTGGTACTCCTCCATCAGGCGGTTCACGTCATCGATCAGCCGATTGTGCCGGCTCACGATCCAGCGGTCGGCCAGATCCGGGCAGGCCAGATCCCAGTTGCGCGGAGCCACGGTCCCGTCCAGGTTGTGGACCACGAAGCGCGCCGCCTGCCAGATCTTGTTGGCGAAGTTGCGCGCCGCCTCCACCTTCTGCGGCGAGAGCTTCGCGTCGTTGCCCGGCGTGCTCGAGGTCACCAGGCTGAACCGCAGGGCGTCGGTGCCGAACTCCTCGATCACGTCGATCGGGTCCAGCGCGTTGCCCAGCGACTTCGAGTACTTGCGGCCGAACTCGTCGCGCACCAGGCCGTGCAGGTAGACCACGGAGAACGGAATGTCGCCGGTCATCTCCAGGCCGAGCAGGATCATGCGCGCCACCCAGAAGAACAGGATGTCGTAGCCGGTCTCCATCACCGTCGTCGGGTAGAAGCGCTTCAGGTCGTCGGTCTCCTCGGGCCAGCCCAGCGTGGAGAACGGCCACAGCCCGGACGAGAACCAGGTGTCCAGCACGTCCGGGTCCTGCTCGATCTTCGCGCTGCCGCAGTGGGCGCACGCGGTCCGGGTCGGTCATCGGCCACGGTCTGCTTGGCCGCAGTTCGAGCAGTACCACACCGGGATGCGGTGCCCCCACCACAGCTGGCGCGAGATGCACCAGTCGCGGATGTTCTCCATCCAGTTGAAATAGACCTTGGCGAAGCGCTCCGGCACGATGCGGATGCGCCCGTCGCGCACCGCCTCGATGGCCGGCTTGGCCAGCGGCGCGATCTTCACGAACCACTGCGTCGAGATGCGCGGCTCCACGATCGGTGTCGCAGCGCTGGCAGTGCCCCACCGAGTGCTGGTAGTCCACGATCTTCACCAGCTGGCCGTCGGCCTGCAGCCGCTCCACCAGCTTCTCGCGCGCCTCGAAGCGATCCAGGCCGGCGAACGGGCCGGCGTTGTCGTTCATGGTGCCGTCCTCGTTGAGGACGTTGATCGACGCCAGGTTGTGCCGCTGGCCGATGTCGTAGTCGGTCGGGTCGTGGGCCGGGCGTCACCTTCACCGCGCCGGTGCCGAACTCCAGCTCCACCACGTCGTCGGCGATGATCGGGATGCGCCGCCCCAGCACGGGCAGGATCGCCGTCCGCCCGACCACGTCCGTGTAGCGCGGGTCCTTCGGGTTGACGGCCACGGCGGTATCGCCCAGGATGGTCTCCGGCCGCGTCGTCGCCACCTGGATTTCCCCGCCGCCCTCCAGCGGGTAGCGCACGTACCACAGCTTGGTCGGCGCGTCCTTGTGGATCACTTCCAGGTCCGAAACGGCCGTGCCGCAGCGCGGGCACCAGTTCACCAGGTACGTGCCGCGGTAGATCAGGCCCTTCTCGTACAGGCGCACGAAGGCCGTGCGCACGGCGAGGGACAGCCCCTCATCCAGCGTGAAGCGCTCGCGGTCCCAGTCGCAGGACGCGCCGAGCCGCCGGTGCTGCTCGGTGATGCGGCTGCCGTACTGCCGCCGCCACTCCCAGACGCGCTTGACGAACGCCTCGCGGCCCGATCTCCTTGCGGCTGGTGCCCTCCTTGATCAGAGCGCGCTCCACCACGGTCTGCGTGGCGATGCCGGCGTGGTCGGAGCCGGGCACCCACAGCGTCGCGTCGCCGAGCATGCGGTGCCAGCGGATCATGATGTCCTCGATCGCCGCGGTGATGGCGTGCCCGATGTGCAGCGCGCCGGTGATGTTGGGCGGCGGCATGGAGATGACGAATGGCTTCGCACTCGGATCGTCCGTGGGCTTGAAGTCACCCCGCGCCTCCCACCAATCGTACAGCCGCTTCTCCGTGCCCTGCGGATTCCAGACCTTGTCCATCTCACGAGTCTCTGCCATGATGATTCCTCCCCGGGGAGCATTCAGCAATCAGCTGTCAGCTCTCGACTTATCCGCTGTGTCGTTAGCTGATGGCTGAACGCTGACAGCTGACCGCTCAAAATAAAACTCCCGTTTCGTCGAAAGGACGAAAGGGAGCTAAACCCTCGCGTGGTACCACCTTACTTTCGGCCGGGCGCGCAGCCGGACCGACGCTTTCGCCGCGTTAACGGGCGGTCCCGTGGACACCTCACGCTGAAAGCGGTTCGGCGTCCAGGCTCCCAAGCGACGTTCGGCAGGCGTTCCCGAGAGGAGCTTCCAGCCGCTGACCCCTCATCTCTATCAGGCCGATCCCTGCCTACTCCTCTCGATCGCAGCCTTTCAGACTATGCGAGGATTATAGTTGAGGGCGGGGATGGTGTCAAATGAAGCAGCAGGGAGGTTTATCCGGGATCTGGACGAGACGGCGGCCGTGAGAAGCGTCACTCTGAAAGACGCCGTCCGCGCCTGAACGCCTGGGAGTCAACTCCCAGGCTAGCAAGCTCAAGCCAGCTAAAGCAGGCTCTTCGAGCATGCTTCAGCATGCTTCGTGCGGTTAGCCTGGGGCTTGCAGCCCCAGGACCGTGGCGGCGACACAAGTTTCTCAACACTCTCGGCCGGGCGATTCCATTGAAGTGCTGCCCGGCTTTGATATTTGGCTCCCGTGCCGCATAATGATCTCGGATGATCTGGCTCGTCTCAACCTCATACTGAAGTCGGCCGCGTTTCTTGGCCGGTGGTGGGATGATGAGTGGCACTGTAACCGGCGGGTTGGTCGGCGGTCGTGGATCGGGCTTCATCGAAGCAGTCAGGAGACGAACATTGTCGGAACCGAGGGCACAAATGAGCGCCGGAGGCGGGCCTCGGATTGGGCTGGCGCTCAGCGGAGGCGGCGCGCGCGGACTGGCCCACATCGGCGTGCTGCGAGCGCTGGAAAACGCGGGAATCCAGGTGGATTGCCTGGCGGGCGCCAGCATGGGCGGGATCATCGCTGCCGGATACGCCACCGGGATGAGTCCGGCCGAGCTGGAGCAGGAGGCGAAGACCGCCACCCGGCTGCGCCGAATGCTGAGCCTGGCGGATCCGGGAGCGCCGCACGGTGGGCTGCTGCGCGGCGAACGATTGCTGTCGTACTTCGAGCACTACCTCGGCAAGTGCACCTTCGCCGATCTACGATTGCCGCTGGCCCTGGTGGCGGTGGACCTGAACCACCACCGAGAAGTCATTTTCCGCGAGGGGTCAGTGGCTTTGGCGCTGCGGGCGACGATGGCGGTTCCCGGGCTGTTTGCGCCCATCGAGTTGGACGGCCAGCGCCTGGTGGACGGCGGCTTGCTGAACAATCTGCCGGTGGACGTGACGCGGCAATTGGGCGCGGACGTGGTCATCGCCGTGGACGTCGCCTCGGCGCCGGAGACGGGCGTCAATCAGTGGGTCGAAGATCACCGGTGGGTACCGGGCAATCTGGTCCAGACCCTGGGGGTACTGAACGACGCCATAGACACGCTGTCGATGGCGACCATGGAGCACAAACTGCGTGAGTTCCCGCCCGACGTGTTGATTCGGCCGGCGGTTCCGCCAGGCGTCAACATGTTTGCCGGATACCAGCGGGTGGAAGAGCTGGTCGCCTGCGGCGCACTCGCCGTCGAGGAAGCGTTATCCCAAATCCAAGCTCGGGTGCGGAACCGCAGATGGACGCAGATAAACACAGATCACAACAGATAAAGGACACCGGTTCTTCTATTCTCCTTCATTGCGAATGCCTGCCTATCTGTCGTGATCTGTGTTTATCTGCGTCCATCTGCGGTTCCATACTGGGAGCAATCAGCGGCGAGCCACGTCTTGCAATATCCAGCACATTCTGATACCCTGCGGGCAGGGCGTCTCGTTCGTGTCCGGGGGACAGTCATTAGCAGAGGAGGCCCAAATGTCCATTCGACCCGTCAGGCGATTGTCGAAAGCAAAACCCACACTGGAGGGCGCGGGCGTGCACCTGCGCCGCGCGTTTGGCTTCGGAACCACGTCCGACTTCGACCCGTTCTTGCTGCTCGACGACTTTCGCAACGACATTCCGGAAGACTATCTGGCCGGTTTCCCCTGGCACCCTCACCGCGGGATCGAGACGATCACGTACGTTCTGGCGGGCACCGTGGAGCACGGCGACAGCATGGGCAACAGCGGCTCTATCGGCGCCGGCGACGTGCAGTGGATGACCGCGGGGCGGGGCATCATCCATCAGGAGATGCCGAAGGGCGACCAGGCCGGCCGGATGCACGGATTCCAGCTGTGGGCTAACCTCCCGGCGTCGCTGAAGATGACGGAGCCCCGCTACCAGGAAGTGAAAGCGCCCGAAATTCCCGTGGCGACGGACGACGATGGAACGCGCGCTCGCGTCGTTTGCGGAAGCCTCTGGGGAACGACCGGGCCCGTGAAAGGCATCGCCGCCGACCCCATCTATCTCGACGTGTCGGTGCCTCCGAACAAACGGAAGACGCTGCCCGTCGAAACGACGCGACACGCCTTTGCGTACGTCTTCGCCGGCGCCGGCAAGTTCTGCAACGCCTCAGGTCCACTGCAGGTCCCGACGGAACCGGTCGGCTGGGCGGACACGACGCCCCCGACCGAGGCCGACAACCGCTCGCTGGTGCTGTTCGACCGGGGCGACGAGATCGAGGTACAGGCGGGCGGCGACGGGATTCGCTTCCTGCTGATCTCCGGGAAGCCGCTGGCGGAACCTGTGGCGTGGTACGGCCCGATCGTGATGAACACGCAAGAGGAACTGCGCCGGGCGTTCGAGGAGCTTCGGGAGGGAACCTTCCTGAATCCGCGCCCGCGGTGACCGAAAACGACGCCGCCCGAGGGGGCAGCGTCCGATGGGCTCAGGTTGTCGATTGACCGCGATCAGGCGTGCGGCCCAGTTTGGCGCCGCAGGATCGCCGGACGATCAGCTCGCAGGGGATGGTCACGTAGCGGGGGGGTTCGGGCCACTGCCCGGTGGCCCGGGTGAACAGGTGGCGGATCGCCAGGTCGGCCAATCCGTCGCGATCGAAGCGAACGGTGGTCAGGCCGACCGAGCGCAGGGACGCGATGAAGATATCGTCGAAGCCCACGACCGCCAGGTCATCGGGGACCTCTACGCCGAGATCCGCAGCGGCATCGAGCACGCCCAGCGCCATCATGTCGCTGGCGCAGACGATAGCCGTCGGGCGTGGGTTGCCCTCCAGGAGCATTTGGGCCGCGCGGTAACCGCCCTCACGCGTGTAATCGCCTTCGACGTCCCATTCCGGCCGAATCCCCAGGCCGGCCGCTGTCAAAGCCTCGCGAAAACCCTGCTGCCGCTGCAGACTGGTCGACGTGAGGGGACCGTGCAGAAAGCCCAGCGCGACGTGGCCCAGTCGGATCAGGTGCGAGGTCGCCTGCCGCATCCCGCCGACGTTGTCGGCACCGTAGTAGTCGACCGTCAGGTTCTTCGGATGATGCAGGATCTGGATGACGGGGATGCCGGCGTGCTGCAGCACTTCCGTCGCCGTGCTGTCCCACGTGCTGGAAGCCAGCAACACGCCGTCCACGCGCTGCTCGACCAGGAGCCGGACGATGCGGGCTTCGGAGTCGGCGTCGCGCCACGTGTTGCCGACCATCACCGCGTAGCCATAGCGGTCCGCCGCCGTCGTGATCGTGTCCACAATCTCGCCGTAAATCGGATTTTGAATGTTCGCCAGGACCAGGCCGATGATGTTGCGTCGCCGGGTGACCAGGCTGCGCGCAGCCGCATTGGGATGATAGCCCAGTTCCTCGCAAACCTGCAACACCCGTTCACGCGTCTCCGGACGCACGAACGGGCGTTGGTTCATGACGTTGCTGACGGTCTGTGGCGACACCCCGGCTTTCCGGGCGACATCCTTGATCGTGACTGACATCGACACCTATACTCCAGTGCGAGCGATGACGCAGGGCGCCAGCGCGCCTGCCGCCTATCGCGAGCGCTGTGCTCGACTTCATCGGGGCCGGCTTGCGAGGCAGAAACGCGTTGTTCGTCTTCCCCGGAACGGCGTGAGAGGAGCTTCCGGTTGGGAAGCTACCTCCCACCCGTTCCAAAGAAAAAGGAGGAAAGGAGAAGTCCCGATGGACTCCGGACGACCGGCGTCTGAGCCGCGTCGGCCGCCCGGAATCGACACCCGGGCGCCAGGCAACTGCCGCGTCTGCGCCATCTCTCCTCGAACGTGGACCCTTTGAAAAGCTGTCACAGGAACATTGGAACGTTACAATGGAACGTTCCAATTATATCACGGGGGGAGCCATCCTGTCAATAGGTGTACTGATGGAAATTCTGTCACAAAACCCTGGATTGGCCCCCCTGCCCCTGTTGTCCGCCGACGTGAGTTTTGGGCGAATGTGTGGTAAACTTGGAATCCTGCAAGCTTGATGCCAGGGGAATATTCTGTTTCAAAGGAGAGAGGAAATGACTGGTTCGATGACGCATCGCGAGCGTCTCTTGCGGGCGGTGTCCCTCAAGGAGCCCGATCGTGTACCGATGGACCTGGGTGGTCACACGAACAGCAGCATTCACATCCTAGCCTACCAGAAGCTCAAGAACACGATGGGCATCGATGTGGACAAGCCCACGACTTTCGTCAGCAAAATGATGCAGGACGTGGCCGTGCAGGACGATATCTTGAACGCGCTGGACATCGATACTCGAGGGGTGTTCCACGGCTCGTGCCCAAGCTTGAAGGACGACGACGATGAGTGGATCGACGAGTTCGGCGTGGCCCGCGTCAAGCCGCAGGGTGCGTACTATTACGACATGGTGAGGGCGCCGCTGTCCGGGCAGATCACCGTCCAGGACATCGCCCGGTACCCATGGCCGCCGAAAGACTTCCCGGACATCACCAAGGGCCTGAAAGAGCAAATCCAGCACTGGCGTGAGACGACCGACTGCGCGATCGTCCTCAACGTGCCGTCGGCCTTCGTGCACCAGAGCCAGTACATGCGCGGGTTCGAGGACTGGTTCATGGACCTCGCCGGCGATCCCAAGCTGGCCGAGGCGATGTTCGACGCCTGCCTCGAGGTCCGCATGGCCTGGGGCATGACCATCATGGACGCAGTGGGCCGGGACGTGGACATCATCCTGACCTCGGACGACATGGGCACGCAGACCGGCCTGCAGTTCTCGCCGAGCACTTACCGGAAGCTGCTGAAACCGCGGCATGCCAAGTACTGGGCCGCCATTCGCGAGCGAACCCACGCGCCCCTGATGCTGCATTCCTGCGGCTCGATCTACGAAATCCTGCCCGACCTGATCGACATGGGCATCCAGATCATCAATCCCGTCCAGACGCGCGCCGCGAACATGGCGCCGGAAAAGCTCAAGAAGGAATTCGGCGACCGGTTGGCCTTCTGGGGCGGCGTCGACATTCAGGAAGTCATGCCTTTCGGCTCGCCGGAGGACGTGCGCAACGAGGTCAACCACCTGTTCGAGACGCTCGGCAAGGGCGGCGGTTGGGTGCTCTGCCCGTCGCACAACCTGCAGCCTGAGATCCCGCCCGAGAACATCATTGCGCTGTACAAGGCGGGCCAGGAGTGCCGCTATTCGTAGGTGTTGAATCGAGAACGGAGGGGGCGATGCGCTGCTCCCCGGAAGACACCGGCCGGTGCGGGAGACTCTCCGCGCCGGCCACGCGTTTGGGCGGGCGTGGGTTGCGTGTATCCGGAGGTTTGCCAAACTTGACAGCACCCCCGTAGTGACGTATACTCACCTGTTGGCAGCAACCAAAGGCGTCTTGGGTATGCGCGTGTACCTGCTGACCGATGTCACGAGCCTGTGGCGTCGGTTTTGTTTTGAGTGTCAGGAGAAAATCGTCTGTGCTGAAAGAACGGAAAGATTTGCGAAATATCGCCATCATCGCTCACGTCGACCACGGCAAGACCACGCTGGTCGATGGACTGCTGCGCCAGGCGCGGGTGTTCCGCGCGAACCAGCAGGTCGCTGAGCGCGTGATGGATTCGAACGACCTCGAGCGCGAGCGCGGCATCACGATCCTCGCCAAGAATACCGCCATCAGTATCTTCGATCCGGTGGACCAGCAGGTCGTCAAGATCAACATCGTCGACACACCCGGCCACGCCGACTTCGGCGGCGAGGTGGAGCGCGTCATGAACATGGTCGACGGCGTGCTGTTATTGGTCGACGCGGCCGAGGGTCCCATGCCCCAGACCCGCTTCGTGCTGAAGAAGGCGCTGGAGATGGGCCATCGCGCCGTGGTGGTCATCAACAAAGTGGACCGCAAGAACGCCGACCCGGGGCGCGCCCTGAACCAGACGTTCGATCTGTTCGTGGAGCTGGGCGCCACCGACGAGCAGGCCGATTTCGCGGTAATCTACACCAATGCCCTCACCGGCCAGTCGGGGCTCACGCCGGAGCTCGGGCCCGATCTGCAGCCGCTGTTCGAGACCATCCTGCGGCACATCCCGGCGCCGCTGGTCGATTCGGAGGCGCCACTCCAAATTCTGGTGGCCAACCTGGGCTACGATCCCTACCGTGGAACCACGGCCGTTGGGCGCGTCTTCGCCGGGCGCGTCACGGTCGGACAGGCGGTCGCGCGCATGACGGTGCACGACGGCATCCTGCCCGAACGCGTGCGATACCTGGGCATCTACCAGAGCCTGGAGCGCGTCGACGTCGAGTCAGCCGAGGCGGGCGAGATCGTCGCCATCTCCGGCCTGGAGGACATCAACATCGGCGAGACGCTGGCGGATCCTGAGAATCCTATCGCGCTCCCGGTCATCCACGTCGAAGAACCGACCGTGCGCATGACGTTCGGCGTGAACACGTCGCCCCTGGCGGGACGCGAGGGGCGTTGGGGCACGTCGCGCAAGCTGCGCGAGCGCCTGTTCGAAGAGCTGCGCCACAACGTCGCGCTGCGCGTGGCGGAGACCGACAGCGCCAACACGTTCATCGTGGCCGGCCGCGGCGAGCTGCACCTGGCCATTCTGATCGAGACGATGCGCCGCGAGGGCTACGAGTTCCAGGTGTCCCGTCCGGAGGTCATTTTCCACCAAGGTGAGGGCGGAGAGACGCTCGAGCCCTTCGAGGAAGTCCACATCGAGACGACGGCCGATGCGATGGGCACAGTGGTGGAGATGCTCGGCAAGCGTCAGGGGCGCATGCTGGACATGGTCAACACCACCGACGGCGTCCGCCTGACTTATCTGGCGCCGACGCGCGGCCTGTTGGGCTTCAGATATCAGTTTCTGAACGCCACGCGCGGGATGGGGACGATGACGTCGATCTTCCACGGGTACGCGCCAATGGTGGGCCCGGTCGTGTCGCGTGCCAGCGGCTCTGTCGTGGCGTGGGAAGCCGGCATCGCGAACAACTACGGGCTCAAGAACGCTGAGGAGCGCTCCATTCTCTTCGTCGGCCCAGGCGTGGAAGTGTATGAGGGCATGGTGGTCGGTGAGAACTCTCGCGGCGAGGACATGGCGGTCAACGTCTGCAAGACGAAGCACCTGACCAACATGCGCTCTTCGAACAAGGACATCGAAATCCGCCTGACGCCGCCGCGCCAGATGAGCCTCGACGAGTGCATCGAGTACCTGGCCGAGGACGAGCTGCTGGAGGTCACACCGCAGAGCCTGCGCATCCGCAAGCGCATTCTGGAGACCCACGAGCGCGGCCGCCTGAACAAGCTGGCCAAGGTCGCCATGAAGGCGTAGGCCGCGTCCATCCAAGAACTTTGGGATCGAAGTGTGGCTGGCCCGCCACGCAGTCTGGTCGTTCTGCGGTCGCTGACGGTAGAACGACCAGACTGCGTGGCGGGCCAGCCACACTTCGATCCCAATTTCTGTGTCACCCCCGCACGTTTTTTTGACAGAAGAGCACTCGCTCTCTAAAATGCGCTCCAGAACTGGAGAGAGCACAGGGTCGTGTAGAAGTCCATCACAGGCTGATGCCAGGAGGAACGCATGAAAGCAGTGGTGCTGTACGAGCAGAGGGACGGTGCGGCAGAGATACGCGACATGCCGGTGCCGACCATCGGTCCGGATGACGTGCTGGTCGAGGTGAAGTACGTCGGCATCTGCGGCAGCGAGCTACACATGTATCACAACGAGGTCACGTACGAGGTGAACACGCCGGTCATCCTGGGTCACGAATTCTCCGGGCTGATCGCCGAGAAGGGCGCCCACATCACCGACTTCGAGGTGGGCGATCGCGTGGCCTGTGAGACGGCGGCCGAGATCTGCGGCCACTGCGTCTACTGCAATACGGGTGAGTACAACCTGTGCCCGGAGCGCAAGGGTTACGGCTTTCACGTCCACGGTGCGTACACAAAATATGTGCGAGTGCCCCGGCGTCTGCTGCACCGCGTTCCGCCCGAAGTGACCCTAGAAGAAGCGGCCGTGGTAGAGCCGTTTGCCGTCGCCTACAATGCCCTGGTCATCAAGAGCCGTATCCTGCCCGGCGAGATCGTGGCCGTGCTGGGACCCGGCCCGGTCGGCCTGTTCTGCGTGCAGGTGGCCCGCCTGGCGGGCGCGAGCACCATCGTCTGCAGCGGCGCGCCCTCGGACAGCGCCCGGCTGGCGGTAGCGAAGCAACTGGGCGCCGATATCATCGTGAACGCCGGCGAGGAAGACCCCGTGGCGATCGTGAAGTCACTCTGGGACAAGCAGGGCGCGCACTACGTCGCCGACGCGGCCGGCTCGTCCGCAACCCTCAAGCAGTCGCTGGAGATGGTCCGCCGCAACGGCCGGATCACGAAGCTCGGTTGGGGCCCCAAGCCGGTCGGCTTCAGCCTGGACCTCCTGCTGGAGAAGGCCGTCACCCTCCAGGGTGTGTTCAGCCAGTCCTATCGCTCCTGGGAGGCGGTGATCGAGCTCCTGCGGACGAAGAAGGTGACGGTGAAACCCGTGGTCACCCACGTGATGCCTCTCACCGAGTGGAAGACCGCCTACGACTTGCTCGACCACCAACAGGGCATCAAGATTCTCCTGACCCCCGTAGACTGAAGCCCGTCGCCGCACAGACGCAAGGGGGAATGTGTCTCTCTGCGTCTGTGCGCGTCGAATGCACGCGGACAGCCTACAAGATCTCAACGACGCCGGCGTCCCCGTCGATGCGCAGGCGGTCACCCGAGCGGACCTCGCGGTAGAAAACTTCATCCAGGCAATCCACCACTGGGATCTTCAGGTCGTAGAATTGCTCGGCCAGGATCGAGCACAGCGTGATCATCGGCTCCGCACGCAGATTGATCATGGCTGCCGGAGCAACTCCGTTGCGCACGGCTTCCAAGAAGACGCCCGGGTTGCCGGTCGAGCCGCGGCCGAAGGTGAAGACGAACGCCTTGCCCCTCAGGCTCTCGCCCACGCAGGAATGTCGCCGATTGATGATCCGGCCGTTTACCGGATCGATGCCTTGCCAGAAGCCAAACGGCTCCAGAGCGACCAACGCCTCGGCCTCGCGCACGCCGCCGGCGCAACCATGCCCCTGATAGACCCTACCCATTGCCCTCACCTCCGATTGAGCCCCGGATGGCGGCTTCGATGCAGCTCTCCGTGCCGGTAAAATGGCACTCCGAGCCCACTGTAGTCGGCGTGTAATAGGCGAACTTGGCCGAGTCCGTCGCCAATCGGCGGAAGTGCCAGGCGTCGAGAGGGCAATCGTTCAGACACGTTCCGGTCATAATTCGAGCACCGCTCATTTGCAGCGCGGTGACGTAGCCCATCCGGCGCGCCATCGCCTCGACGGTCTCGTTCATGCACACCCACAGCTCGGTATTGGCATGCACACGACGGCCGGCCAGAAGCTCAACGTAGCGCTTGACCTGCGCGATGGAGGCGTGTGGGCAGCCCAGGCCCACGACGTCGACCGGGCCTTCCGAGAACGTCGACATGCGGCCTTTGGTGCTCTGGAGCTCGGCCGCGTCGAACCGCGTGACCTGCTCCTGCTCCCCACCCTGGAACGCGTCCTCGAACGCGCGGGCCTCGGGCGTGATGCCGATCACGTGATACAGCGCGACAGAGCCCGTGGACCCGACGCCCGCGCTCAGGTATTTGAGCTGGTCGAACGTCGCCTCGGGGACCCCGCGGATGACCGGAATCAGATCTCCGGCGCGGCCGCCGACGAAGTAGCCCAGAGCGGCGAAGTCCTCATCCCGCATGTGCGCCCCGACTTCCGGCGTGACGTCGACCAGCAACTGCCCGCGCCGGTTCTCCGTGAGATGCAGGCCGAAATAGGGGAACTCTGCCGGTCAGTGCCGCGCATAGATCGACGTAAGCCGCCAGCCGATTCGTACGCGCTCCAATGACCGAATTGACGAAGGCCACCGCGCTGGATTCGGACCAGCCGACGTGTTGGCCGAAATGGGGCACGTTCAGCGCATAGTATGGTGTACAGGTCCACGTGGGGACGACGCCCATCGCCCCGAGCAACTCGGCCAGCCGCTGCTGCCGGGCGGCATAATCGGGCGGAGTACGAAATTCCTGCCAGCGGTCGAAGTCGATTCGAGCCAGGGTCGAGCGTCGTCGTCACTGCCACCCGGGCCCCGGCTTCCGACGAGGCGGGCGTAAATCTCGATGCCGGCCTCACCGGCGATCTGGTACGAACACGCCACCAGGTGCGCGCTGGCGATAGGGACCAGGCAAGCGGCTCCATAGCTCTCGCCAAGCTTAACGAGCACTTGCATGGCGAGGCGCAACGCCTCGCCACGCTCGCCATTTAGCGCCCGCATCTCCTCCGTCGTCAACTTCATTCCGTCACCTCTCAATCCGCAGCATGAAATTGTCGCCAGCCCCTATTGACAAATCGGCGTTAAGCCCCTATAATTGTAAGTGCATCTAAACGTTTACGCAAACGATTAATTCATCCTTCTGCTCGCATAGCCTCAATTCTTAGATTGCGCTGTAGTGGTGCCCGTCTGGGCGTCCAGGTCGCAATCATCGTGTCGGTTGACGAATTGCAGGACGCATAAGGAGCATCGATGCCCTCCTTGCGTGACGTCGCCACGGCCGCGCGTGTGTCGGTCGCAACGGTATCACACGTCGTCAACGGCACCCGGTACGTCAGTCCGGAGTTGACCGCGCGCGTGCGACGCGCCATGCAGGATCTTGACTACTCCCCCAACTGGGTAGCCCGCAGTCTGCGCACCCAGCGCACCCAGACCATCGGCTTCATCACTTCCGACATCACCAATCCGTTCTATACCGCCGTGGCCAAGGGGGCCATGATCTCGGCCGCCCGACAGGGATACAGCCTCGTCCTGTGCGATGTGGGCGAAACCGCGAACAGCGACGCTGAGATTGTCCTCTGGCTACTGCAGCGCCAGGTCGATGGCCTGCTTTTTACGTCCGCTCACATGGACAGCCCGGTTATCGCCCACCTCGACGAGCGCGCTTATCCCTACGTGCTGATCAACCGTCGCGTGCCGGGAATCGAGTCCGACTACCTGGGCCTCGACAACGAGGGCGGCACATCTGCCGCCGTGGCGCATCTGGCCGGGCTGGGCCACCGCGTCATTGCCTTCATCAACGGCATTGCCAACTCCTCGGCGGCCGCCGGCCGGTTGAGCGGCTTCCTTAATGGGATGGAGAGCGCGCGCCTGGCAGTCGATCCTGGCCTCATTTACCAGGGCGACTACTGCATGGAGAGCGGCTACGCCGCCGCACGACATTTCCTGGAGACGCGCCCCGATGTGACCGCCATTGTGGCAGGCAATGACCTCATGGGCTTCGGCGCATGGCAGTTCCTGCACCAGATAGGCGTCCAGGTGCCGCGCGAAATGTCGATCGTTGGCTTCGACGACATTCCCCTGGCATCGATGGCGCCCATTCAGCTAACGACGATCAGTTGCCCTCAATACGAGATGGGAGCCGGGGCGGTGCAGATGCTGCTCAATCGGTTCGCCGAGAACGGGCCGCGAACTCCGCGAGAGATCATCCTGCCCGTTCAGCTGGTGGTTCGAGAAACGACGGCTCAGCCCCGCGACCGGGCGCGGATCTAACTGCCGTGACCCATCGGGTCGATCAGGGGGCTGACTTTGACATCCTCGCCGAGGAGCCGAGCCCCACTGATCGGGTAGCGGTATCCGGGCGACCAGAGACACTATCCCAGTCTAAGGAGGCAAACCATGTCTGACATTCGCGCCGCAACGTTGCAGCCAGGAGAGATCGCGATCAAGAGTTTTGCGCGCAGCCCGGTTCCAGACGATGGGCTGATCCTGAAGATACGGCAGTGCGGCGTCTGCGGCAGCGACAAGCACATGCTGGCCGGCCATCTCACCCTGAAGTACCCCATCGTGCCAGGTCACGAACTGGTGGGCGAGGTGGCGGAAGTGGGCCCAAGGGCCAACGAGACGCTCTTCGCGGTCGGAGGGCCGATCAAAGAGGGCGACCTGGTCGTGGTGACGCCGAGCTCCAAAGGGTGCGGCAAGTGCTGGTATTGCATCAACGTGCCTACCCGTCCCACGCTGTGCACCAATCGCCTGGTTTATGGTTTCATGCCGACGGCGGAGACGCCGCACGTCTGGGGTGCCTTCGCCGAATACATGTACGTTCACGGTCGAAGCTGGGTGTACAAGCTGCCGGACGGCATGCCCCTCGACCGGGCTGCCCTGGCCGAGCCGATGGCGATCGCGCTGCGCGCGGTGGAGAAAGCCTACGTTCCCGGCATACCGACCATGCGCGAGGGCGTCGGCGTGGCGCGAAGCTGCGCGGTCATCGGCGTCGGCCCCATCGGCCTGATGGCTGTCGTGGCGTTGAAGTACATCGGTGCCGGGCCGATCATTGCCCTGGATTTCCAGGCCGACCGCCTGGAGGTCGCCCGCCAGATGGGCGCCGACGCGATCATCAACGGCAAGGAGCTGTCGGCCGAGCAGCGGCTGGAAAAGGTCCGCGCACTGACCGACGGCGTCGGCCCGGACGTGGTGCTGGAAGCCGCCGGCGTGCCCGCGGCCTTTGCCGAGGCGCTTCAATTGGCCCGCCGCGGAGGGACAGTCATCGAGTTGGGCCATTACACCGATCCCGGTGAGGTCGCCATCCATCCGCATCTCATCTGCAACAAGGATCTGGACATTCATGGCAGCTGGAGCACCCCGCCTATCGAGTTCCGAGCCGCGCTATCCGTTCTGGCCCACACTCCGGCACCGTTGGAGAAGCTCATCACGCACCGTTTCTCTCTGGACGATACTCGCGCGGCCATCGACAGCGTGGGACAGCCAGGCGTATTGAAAACGATGGTGACACCGTAGGTCCTATCCCCTACAATCCTCGCCGAATGAACGGGGGCGAAATGCGAGGAGGGGGCTCCGTTCGTCACGTCGAAGCTGCCGTGGAAGGAGGTGGTCCGAGACGAGAGGAACCGTGAAGGGTCTTTCGGGTTGACGGTCAGATTGGCACGAACCATGAGGAGGGTTCAATGGACAACTTCGAGAAGTTGGTAGAAGCGTTTCGTTCCGCGCGCCTTTCGCGTCGTGAGCTCATTGTCCGCGCAGCCGCCCTGGGCCTGTCCGGCCCGGCCATCTATCGTCTGTTGCTGGGCCGAAGCATCGGCCCAGACTGCCGCGCCCACGCTTGCCGCTCGCCCCCAGATGACTCCCAACCCTGCCGCCGGCAAAGTGGACGTGGGCGTTCTGTACCCCCAGACAGGTGACAACGCCCGCTTCGGCATCGCCTGCACCAATGCCATGAAGCTCGCTGCAGAACACATCAACGCAGAGGGCGGCATCCTGTCGATGGGCGGCGCTGCGCTCAACCTGGTCATCGCCGATTCGACCAGCGACGCCACGCAAGCGCGGTCTCAGGCTGAGCGCTTGATTACCCAAAACAAGCTCGCGGCCGGCTCCGGCTGCTACGTCAGCTCCATCACGCTGGTGGTCACCGAGGTCAGCGAGCGGAACAAGTTGCCGTGGGTCACCGGCTCCGTCGCCGACACGCTGACCCAGCGCAATTTCAAGTACTTCTTCCAGGTGTCGCCCAAGTCCAGCATGTTCGGCCAAATGCAGGTCGAAACCGCCAAGCGTCTCGGTGATGAAATCGGCCCTAAGCTGAGCAAAGTGGCGATCGTCTTCGAGGATACCAGCTACGGCACTTCCACCTCACAAGGCCTCAAGGACGCCGCGCAGAAACTCGGCTTCGAGATCGTACTGTACGAGGCCTATTCCGCCGGCTTCACCGACGCCTCGCCGCTGGTCAACAAGATCAAAGCCGCCAAAGCGGAGATTCTCTTCCCGGTTTCTTACTTGACCGACGCTATCCTGATCGTCAAGACCATGCGAGACCAGAAAGTGACCGCCGCGATCATCGGCGGCGGCGCCGGCTACCTGATGCCGGAATTCGCGCAGGGCCTCGGCCCCGACGCGGAGTACATCTTCAGCGTGGGCTCCTGGAATCACAACATCTCCTGCCCAGACGTGGCGGCCTTCGCCAAGGCATATCAAGCCCAGTACAACGAATTCCTCATGGAGCACGCCGGCGAAGCTTACGTGATGACCTGGGTCATCAAGGAAGCTCTGGAGAAAGCTGCGTCGGCCGACCCGGCTAAGGTGCGCGACGCCATGGCGACCCTGGACCTGACCTCCGGTCCCGGCTCTGCCATGCCCGGTTGCCACGTCAAGTTCGACGCCACCGGCTGGAACGAGATGGTACACCCGGTCATGATCCAGTGGACCAACGGGGAGCCGGTCACCGTCTGGCCGCCCGAAGATGCCAAGATCAAGCCCGTCTGGCCTATCCCGGCCTGGGATCAGCGTAAGAAGTCCTAGTCACGCCGAGACTTCCGAAGTCTCCAAGATTCGGAAGTCTCTTCCACCGTGTGTCTCAGCGGACAAGGAGGTTGCTCGCATGCAGTGGGATATTCTGGCCCAGGCCATCGTGAACGGCATCCTGATCGGCGGGGTCTACAGCCTGGTGAGTGTGGGGCTGAACTTGATCTTCGGTGTCGTGAAGATCGTTAATTTCGCCCACGGTGAGTTCTTGATGCTCGGCATGTACATCACCTATTGGGCCTGGGCGCTATTAGGCATCGATCCTCTCGTCTGCCTGCTCATTACCATACCGCTGATGTTTCTTTTTGGCTTGTTGGTGCAAAAATTCCTGTTCCAACCCATCTTGAAGGCTCCGGAGCTGGCCCAGATCTTCATGACTGTCGGTCTGCAGATCCTCTTGCAGAACCTGGCGCTGGCTCTGTTTTCCGCAAACTATCGCTCCGTCAACACCTCTTACGGCAACTCGACCATCGAATTGGGCCCGATCATCGTGAGCACACCACGCGTGCTCGCCTTCGTCATCAGCGTGGTGCTCAGCATCGCGCTGGGCTACTTGCTGCTGAGCACCGACTTGGGCAAGGCGATGCGCGCGGCGGCCCAGGACCGAGAGGTCGCCGAGCTGATGGGCATCAACCAGAACTACATCTTCCTGGTGGCCGTTGGGCTCGCCGCCGCCCTGACCGGCGCGGCCGGCACAGTGATCATGCCCTTCTTCTATGCCTATCCCACCGTCGGGCTGGCTTTCGGCGTGAAGGCGTTCGTGGTAGCCATCGCCGGCGGATTGGGCAGCGTCCGCGGTGCGTTCCTTTTGGGTATCATTATGGGTGCTGCCGAAATCGCTCGGCATCCAATACGTCGGCGCAGATGCGGGAATGCTGGTCGCGTTTGTCATCCTGATCGTCGTGCTGGTGGTTCGCCCTGAAGGCCTGTTCGCGGGTGGGAGGTTGTGAGATGACTGATCAGGCAATCACCAAGCGTCGTGCGAAGACACCGGCCGTGGGATTCGCCCGCATCGGGACGCCGAACGTGTACGTTCCACTGCTCGGGCTGGCGGCCGCGGTGGCTCTGCCCCTGTTCGTGACCGGATCCTATTGGCGGCACGTCTTCATCCTGATTTTTCTTTACGCGGCGCTCGGCGAGGCGTGGAACATCATTGGGGGCTACGGCGGCCAGTTTTCGTTGGGCCACTCGGCCTTCTTTGGCGTCGGCGCGTATACGTCGACGATCTTGCTCAACGACCTGAACGTCTCACCCTGGCTGGGCATGTTCGCCGGGGGCGCGCTGGCCGTTGTCGCCAGCCTGCTCATCGGCCTGACCTGCTTCCGGTTGCGCAGCCACTACTTCACCATCGCGACCATCGCCTTCGGTGAAGTCTTCCGCCTGAGCGCCCTCTACCTGCGCGATTTGACGGGCGGCGCGCAGGGCATGACTATCCCCTATCTGGGCAACGCGCCATTGATGTACCAATTCGACGACAAGATCCCGTACTACTACATCATCCTGTTCATGATGTTGGGCGTCATCTACGTCACATATCGGCTGCGCAACTCACGACTGGGTTTCTACCTGCTGGCGATCGGCCAGAACCAGGAGGCCGCGCAGGCGATCGGCGTGGACGTGGTCCGCTCCAAGCAACTCGCACTGTCAATCAGCGCGTTTCTGGCCGCCATCCTCGGCGTCTTCTACGCTCAGTACCTGTACTTTATCGAGCCGGCCAGCGTATTCTCGCTGGACACATCGATTCTGATGCCACTCGTCTCGATCATCGGCGGCGTCGCGACCGTCGCGGGTCCCATCATCGGCTCGTTCCTGATCATGCCGGTACGCGAGCTGGCGCTGAACATACTGGGCAGTTCCTTCGCCGGCGCACATTTCATCCTCTATGGAGCGGCCCTCATTGTGATCATCCTGGTGCGTCCCGCCGGGCTGAACAGCATTCTGGCGCGCGGCTACAAAGGCGTCATCCGCCGCTTGCCGGGCGCGGAGGAGGAGTAGACTCGTGGTCAACGTACTGGACGCCAAACATCTGAACAAGACGTTCGGAGGTCTCCAGGCCGTGTCGGACCTGACCTTCTCCGTCCGGCAAGGCGAGATCCTGGGGCTCATTGGGCCGAACGGCGCCGGCAAGACCACAACCTTCAACCTGATCGCCGGCTTCTACGCGCCGGATTCGGGAGAGGTCTTGCTCGAGGGCCAGAACGTTGTCGGCTTGACCGCCGACCGAATCTGCAAGCGTGGACTGTGCCGGACCTTTCAGGTTGCCCGCCCGTTCGGCAACCTGACCGTGTTGGAGAACGCCATGATCGGTGCGTTCTGCCACACCGGCCACGTGCAGGAGGCGCGCGACAAAGCGCTGCAGTGGTTGGAGTTTGTAGAGCTGCACACGCGACGGAGTGACCTGGCCCGTAACCTGACCACTATCGACCAGCGCCGCCTCGAGCTGGCGCGCGCCCTATCGACGCATCCGAAAGTGCTGTTGATGGATGAGACCATGGCCGGCCTGACTCCGTCCGAGATCGACGTGGCCATCGGCCTGATCGGCAAAGTGCGGTCCAGCGGCGTGTCCGTCGTAGTCGTGGAGCACGTCATGCGAGCCATTATGTCGATCTCGGATCGCATCGTCGTTCTCGACGGCGGCCAGCAGATCGCGGAAGGCACGCCCGATGAGATCTGCCGAAACGAAATCGTCATTCGCGCCTACCTGGGAGAGGGATATCGCCATGCTCGAACTGCTTAATGTGACGGCCGGCTACGACGCGGTGCCGGTGTTGCACGGCATCAACTTCAGCATCCAGGAAGGCGAGTTCGTCTCAATCATCGGCGCGAACGGGGCAGGTAAGAGCACTACGCTGAAGACCATCTCCAACCTGGTCTCACTGTCCACAGGGGACATCCTGTGGGACCAATCCTCAATCAAGGGCCTGCCGCCCTATCGAGTGGCTGCGCTGGGCATCGCCCACGTACCGGAAGGCCGGCGGGTCTTCCCTCAGCTCACCGTGCAGGAAAACCTGGACATGGGATCCTACCTGGCCGAACCCAAAAAGCACCGGAAGGAGTCGTTGGAGCGCGTGTATGCCATATTCCCGCGGCTCGCCGAGCGGCGCAGCCAGCTGGGCGGCACGCTCAGCGGCGGCGAGCAGCAGATGCTGGCGATCGGCGCGGCCTGATGCTGCGACCGCGCCTGCTCCTGCTGGACGAGCCCTCTCTGGGTTTGGCCCCCGTCCTGGTTGACCAGCTGTTCGAAAAACTGCACGAGATCCACGAGCAGGGCCTGGGCATTCTGCTGGTGGAACAGAACGTACTCGAGGCGTTGGAGCTGGCCGATCGCGCCTACGTCCTGGAAAACGGCCGCATCACGATGGAAGGCCCCGCCGCAACACTGCTCCACGACGACCACGTCCGGACCGCGTATTTGGGTCTGTAAGGCTTTCCACAGCACCCGCGGCCCATAGAACGAGAGATCCCGTAACGGCGGCTTCAACCACTCCCTGTCGGACAGGGAGTGGTTGAAGCCGCCGTTACGGGATCTCTCGTTCTATGGGCCGCGGGCCGGCTTTGCGTAACAACACGGCAGCTCAGGCGTTGATGAACTCGACGACCAGGTCGACGTCCACCTCCGTGTCGACACAGCCGTCGCGAGTGAGGTCGAGGGTGATCAGAACCGGGTTCCAGCCGTTGCGGCTGAGACCGACGACGGCCTCGACGCCCATGGCCAGCTCTTTGGGGCACGCGACGGCCAGGATGCCCGGCAGCTTGTGCTCCTTGAGGAATCCGACCGCCATCGAGCCGCCCGGGGCGACGCAGATGGCGCCGAAATGGCGCTCTCGGGCGGCCTGGAGAATGCGGTTGACCGGGCAATCCGCATCGCAGACCTCGCATTGCAGGCCGGACTCGCGGGTGTAGCGTGCGCGGCAGTGGGCGCTGCGTCGCAGGCAGTGCGGCAGCAGCAGAATGCGCCCCTCCGGCGGAACAGTCCGCATGAGCGCCAGCTTAGCGTCCTTCTCAGATGGGTCCATCGATCGGTGGGAGACTCCTTTGGTTGGTTTCGGACATTATAACACAGACTTCTCCAAACCACAGACTGCCGAAGTTCCTGAACTTCGGCAGTCTGTGGTTTGGAGAAGTGTCGGTCATGCTACCTGTCGACCGGCTCGTCGAACAGCGTGGTGCTCAGGTAGCGCTCGCCAGTGTCGGGCAGGATGACCACGATCAGCTTGCCCGCGTTCTCGGGCCGGGCGGCAACCTGCAGGCCCGCCCACGTCGCCGCGCCGGACGAGATGCCGGCGAAGATACCCTCTTGCCTGGCCAGCCGCCGGGCGGTGGTCGCGGCGTCCCCGTCACTCACCGTGATGACCTCATCGATGATGCTGCGGTCGAGCACGTCCGGTATGAAGTTGGCGCCGATGCCCTGGATCTTGTGCGGGCCCGCCTGGCCGCCGGACAGGATCGGCGACTGCTTCGGCTCGACGGCGACGGCTTTGAACGACGGCTTACGGGCCTTGATCACCTGCGAGATGCCGGTGATGGTGCCACCCGTGCCGACACCCGCTACCAGGATGTCGACGCGGCCTTCGGTATCGCGCCATATCTCCTCGGCGGTCGTCCTGCGATGGGCGTCAGGGTTGGCCGGGTTCTTGAACTGCTGGGGCATGAAGTACTGCGGCCCCCGGGCAGCCAGCTCCTCGGCCTTCTCAACGGCGCCGGCCATCCCGCCGGCGCCCGGCGTCAGGACCAATTGAGCGCCTAACGCGGCCAGGATCTTACGCCGCTCCACGCTGACCGTGTCCGGCATGGTCAGAATGAGGGGGTAACCCCGCGACGCACAGACGAATGCCAGGCCGATGCCCGTGTTGCCGCTCGTCGGCTCGACGATGATCGTGTCGGGCCCGATCTTACCGTCCTTCTCGGCCGCTTGAATCATACTCAGGGCAATGCGATCCTTCACACTGCCCAACGGATTGCGAGATTCCAACTTCACGGCGACCGTCGCACCGAGCCCCTTGGTCAGCCGATTGAGCCGAACCAGGGGGGTATTCCCCACGGTGTCGGTGATGTCTTTGTGAATACCGACGGTCTCCGCTACGTCCTCATAAATAGAAGCCACGATAACCTCCTTTGCGTCCTCAGGTCAGCGTTCAGGCGCCAACAGCCGTGCTGCCACGACCCCAAACGAACTGCCGGGGCCGTCAGCTGATTCCTTCAAACCTAATCGGGGCTACGCCTTCCGCTGCACCTCGGATTCGTTGCACAGAACCACCCGCACGTTACGCACCGGTGTGTCGCGCAGTGTATCCTCGGCTTTGTGCCGAACTGCGCTGAGCAGATAATCGGCCATAGGGCACGCGTCTGACGTGAGGACCATGCGCACCTCCGCGAACTCGCCGTTCACGGTAATGTCGCGAATCAAGCCCATGTCGACGACGCTGATTCCCGCTTCCGGGTCCAGCACGCCTCGCAGAGAGTCGCGGATGCGTCCGGGCAGTCCCTCCGTCCCACCGTTGCTGGCAGTGGCCGGTTCCGGAGGTCCCATCGGAACGGGAACCGGTTCAGCGGCGCTACCCTTCGCCAGGGCCCGCTCCAGCTCGTGCAGGCGCCCTTCGAGCTGCTCCTGCCGCTCGAGCAGCTCGCCGAAGGTACGCAGCAGTGGGTCGGGCAGGCGATCGTGCGCCAGCTCCGTCGACTGCTGGACCGGCGCCTTCGGCCCGGTGATGCGGGCCGGCACGCCGACGACGGTCATGCCCGCCGGGACGGGTTTCACCACGACCGAGCCGGCGCCGACGCGCGCGCCGTCGCCGATCAGGATCGGCCCCAGGACGATGGCTCCGCTGCCTACGACGACGTGATTGCCGATGGTCGGGTGCCGTTTGGTCTTCTCGTTGGCGGTGCCGCCCAGGACGACTCCCTGGAACATCAGGACGTCATCGCCGATCTCGGTGGTCTCGCCGATGACCACGCCCATGCCGTGATCGATGAAGAACCGGCGCCCGATGGTCGCCCCGGGATGGATCTCGATCCCGGTCAGAAAGCGATTGATGTGGGACAGAAACCGGCCCAGGAGCAGGAAATGATGGGTCCAGAGCCAATGCGCGATGCGGTGCAGCCACAGCGCGTGCAAGCCCGGATAACAGGTCAACACCTCCAACGTGGTGCGTGATGCCGGATCCTTGGCAAATACGGTCTGAATGTCCTCTCGAATTCGGTCAAACACTGCGGCACCTCCAATCCACGACTCGGGGCCGCCCGCCGCGATAGCGAAAGGCTCTCCGGGTGGAGAGCCTCTTCACTCATCCATTTGGGTTGCGGCGGGCGGAGACTCACAATACGCCCAGGTCGCCGGGGTGAAGAACAATTACAACGTGAGTGTACTACCGCCGTCAAGGAAAAGCAAGGCAAACGAAAGACGCGGGCAGGGCGAGACGGAAGTCGCAGCCGTCGTCTCACCCAAAAGCCACGGGGTTAGCGCATCTTTACGACGATGTTGCACAGGACGTTGGCGGCGGCGTCGCCGCGATCCGCCGCGTTGCTCAGGTGGCGGTAGATCTCGCGGAGCTTCAGCATGTCCACCACCTGCTTGACGTCCTTCGTCCCTTTGAAGAGGTTGCGCAGCGCCTCGCGATAGACGGTCTCGACCTGATTCTCCAGCGCTTTGGCCTTCATCGCATGATCGACGGTGATCTTCGGCCGCTCCTCCAGGTGCCTGACGCCGAGGTTGATCTCGTACGCCGCATCCAGCAGCAGGCCTACCATCCGCTGGATGAACTCGTTCGTCCTCACGTCGAGAATCACCATCTCGTCGACCGTGGTGTGCCCATAGTCGAGGATATCGTCGACGGTCAGGGACAGGGCGAAGATGTCCTCACGGTCGAAAGGGGTGACGAACGTGCGGTTCAACTCGTCGATCAGGACGCGCCGCGACTCGTCCGCCTCACGCTCCAGGTCGGACACGTAGCGGGCGCACGTCTCGTCCTGCGACTTCACGTACTCACTCAGACCCTCGATGCCCTTCACCATGAGTTCGGACTGGGCGCCGAGCAACTCCAGGAACCGATTCGGTTTCCGCTTGAAGCGATCCGCAATGGTCATGATCCACCCTCTCATCCGCTTAATCCCAGCCGGGGAAGCGCCAGCCGAAACACCGCCGCCAGCAGCGCCGATGCCGGCAGGGTCACCAGCCACGCCAACGCGATGTTGCCTACGGTCCCCCAGCGTACTCGTGACAACCTCACCCCCGCTCCGACGCCCATCACCGCCCCACTCACCACCTGGGGCGTGCTCACCGGGGCGCCCGCCAACCCCGCGCCCAGCACGATGGCCGCGGCGGACAGCTGGGCGGCAAAAGCGTGTACGGGACGAATGCGAAAAATGCCGGCGCCCACCGTCCGGATCACGCGCCCGCCGCCGGCCAGGGCGCCCGCGGCCAACGCGGCCGCACTGAGCGCCAGCGCCCACAGCGGCACTTCGAATTGGGTCTGCCGCCCGGCCGCAATCAACGCCAGGACGATGATGCTCAAGCTCTTCTGGGCGTCGTTGGAGCCGTGACTGAGCGCCAACACCAGCGCCGTGCCGAGCTGCAGACGCTTGAACAGAACGTTGACGTCCGGCGACGTTCCCGTGGCCAGGAGGATGATGACTTTCAGGAACACGTAGCCGAAAGCCAACCCCACCAGCGGCGACACGAGCAAAACACCGAGCAGGCGGGCCACACCCAGGAGATTCACGGCCTCAACACCGGAGCCGGCCACGGCCGCGCCGATCATGCCACCGATCAGGGCGTGCGTCGAGCTGGAGGGCAAACCCGTCAGTGCCATGGCTGCGTTCCAGACGACGGCGCCGCCCAACGCGGCCAGGAGCACGACCGGCGCCACTGCCGACGGCGCGATCACGTCACGGCCCATGCTTGTGGCCACCGACACGCCTAGCAGGAAGGGTCCGCAGAACTCCGCAGCCCCCACCAGTGCGAGGGCCGCTCCGGTGCCCAACGCCCGAGAAGATACGATGGTCGCGGTGATGCCGGCGGCGTCCATGAACCCGTTCAGGAAGCCGTAGACGACCGCGCCGAAAACCATCAGCCCCAGCAGAGTCGATGAGTTCACGTCGAACTGGCCCACCCATGCCGCCACACCGCGTCGATATGCCTACGCTCGCGCTCGCACCTGCTCGATGATATCCAGCACGCCCTGCCCGAAAGTGAACGGCGAAACGTAGTCCACGACGTCCTTCACCGCGGGAATCGCGTTCTGCGGAGCAGCGGAATAGCCGGCCAGCTTCAAGAAAGAGATATCGCCCGTATCGTCGCCGATGGCGGCGATGCGGCTCAGCGGGACACCGGTCTCATCGGCGAGCCAGCGCAGGCCGGCGCCCTTGTCCACGCCTTCCAACCAGATACCTATCGAGGTCACGCCGACCTCCACCCGGCACGGCACGTCGCGGCCGGCGAAGGCCCGCTCGGTCACTGCGCCCACTTCGGTCAGCGTGTGGCCGGGCTGGGGAAACAGCGTCAGGGCCAGCTCCTTGCCCGGGCTGGAAGTAGCCGAGGCCGGGATCCACGATTGTCTCCTCCAGGAGGCCGCGCACCTCGAGGATGGTCTTGCGTGACGACCGGGGAATGGCCGGATGCCATTCAAACTGGTAACTGCGCGGGATGTACAGGCCGGCGCCGTTCTCGAAGACCGCCGGCACGAAACCGTCAGTATCTGCATCATGGCGTCCACGTAAGCGCCGGGCCGGCCGGTGCACAGGGTCACGGCCGGGACGGGCTCGCCTCGTTGCGCCGCCCGGTTCAGATCCGCCAGTTGCCGGATCACGTCCGGGTCGTAGGCCTTCCCTTCGCCCGCGCCGATGCAGCCGTCTACGTCAGTAACGATGAGAGAGAACAAAGAGGGCATGCTCATTCGGCCTCCACGATCAGATGCAGGCGCTCAGCCGGCAACCGAACGCGCACGGCGCCTCCGGCGTCGAAGAGGTGCTGAGCATCCGTCTGCGCGCGCAGCTCCAGATCGTCGGCCAGAGCAATGCGGTAATCGATGGTATCGCCCAGGTAAGTCATCTTGCTCACCAGGCCATTGAACACGTTCTCAGCATTCCCGTCGCGCGGCGGCATCCGGAGACAAGATCTCTACGTTGTTCGGGCGGATGAAGAGCGTCACCGCCTCACCGACCGCCAGTCTCTCCGACGTCGCGACGGTCAATTCGAGCCCATTGACGGCGATACGCGCGCGGCCGGCTTCGACCCCAGCGACCTTGCCGCGGAGGAAATCCGACAGGCCGATGAAGTCGGCGACGAACAGCGTCCGCGGGCGCTCGTAGATCTCGCGCGGCGTGCCGACCTGCTGTATCCGCCCCGTCTTCATGACCGTGACCCGGTCGGACAGGGCCAGGGCCTCCCCCTGGTCGTGCGTCACGTAGACCGCGGTCATGCTCAGTCGAGTGACCAGGTCCTTGATCTCGAAGCGCATCTCCTCGCGCAGCTTGGCGTCCAGGTTGGACAGCGGCTCGTCGAGCAGGAGCACGCGCGGCCGATAAACCAGGGCCCGGGCCAGTCCGACACGCTGCTGCTGCCCGCCGGACAGCTGGCGCGGGTAGCGGTCCTCCAGCTTCTCCATGCGAATCAACCGAAGCGCATCTCGCACTCTGGGCTCGCGTTCCGCCTTGGGCACGCCGCGAATCATCAGTGGAAAGTCCACGTTCTGGGCCACGGTCATGTGCGGAAAGAGGGCGAAATTCTGAAAGACCATGCCCAACTCGCGCTTGTGGGTCGGCACCTCGGTCACGTCCTGGCCGTCGATGAGGACCCGCCCCTCGTCCGGCCGCTGATGTCCTGTAATGCAGCGCATGGCCGTGGTCTTGCCGCAGCCACTCGGTCCGAGCAAGGTCATCAGCTCGCCGTGCCGCACCTGCAAGTTGACCCGATCGTTGGCCAGCAGGTTGCCGTAGCGCTTCGTCGTGTTCTGTAGCTCAATCATCCAGTCGCTCATACGCCCTTGAATCCTCCCACCAATTGTTCCGGCTTCACCTGTCGCTGGATCAGGAAGAGAATCAGCAATGAGGGCACGATCATGACCACCGACATGGCGGAGGTGATCTCCCAGTAGCCATCGCCCACGGCCAGGTAAGTACGCACCGGCAGCGTCATAGTATCCGCGCCGTAAGTCATCAGTGTCAGCGTGAACTCGTTATACGAGGTGGTAAAGGTGAAGATCATCGATGACAGAATGCCGGGCATGATCAACGGCAGCGTCACGTGGAAGAAGGTCCGCATCGGATTGGAGCCGCACACGCTGGCCGCCTCCAGCACACGTTCATCCAGTCCCTGGAAGGTGCCGGAGAGAACCAGGATGGCATACGGCGCGCAGAGTGCGACGTGGGCCAGAGCGATGCCCAGGTGGGTGTTGACCAGGTGTATGCCGTAGAAAATGCGGGCCACGCCCAGCGCATACGTAATCGGCGGGATCATGCGCGGCAACAAGATTACCGCCATCAGGATCTCTTTGCCGGGTAAGCGGCGCCGGCCTAAAGCCCAGCCGGTCGATATGCCGATCAGCGTGCTGATCGTGACCGCGATGACCGCGATGATCAGCGTGTTCTTCGTCACCTCTGGGAGGCGCGCAATCTCAATGGCCGACCGGTACCAGTTCAGAGTCAGCGCGGGCGGGAGCCAGCGTTTGCCGAACCAGTCCTTACCGACGGATTTCAGGAAGATAATGCCGAAAGGTGAGAAGATGAACATCGCCAGGCTGATCAACAATGTGTACGATAGGATCAGCCGGCCGTTCCACAGTCCCCAAACGTACGTCCTAAGTGTCTTCATCGGCCGGTTTTCCTGCGCAGGAAGCGCATATAGAGAGTCAGGAAGGCCGCCTGGCAGACGCCCATGATCACCGCCATGGCGCTGGCCGCCGACCAGCGGGCCGGTATGTACAGCTGGATCTGTTTGTAGACCTCGACTGCCAGGGGGCGGTAGTTCCCACCCGCGATCAATGGGATATTGAACGCGCCAAAAGCAGACATGAAGGTCAGCACCGAGCCGGACAGGATGCCCGGAGCAATCAACGGCAGAACGACGTAGCGGAGCACCTGCCAGCGGTTCGCTCCCGAAACCTGGGCCGCCTCCTCTATGCCTGGATCCAACGCCTCCAGAGTCGATATGGTGGTCAGGAACGTGTACGGGAAGTACAACCAGACGTAGAAAATGATGAGCCCGTGGACGGTATAGTTGACCCCTACCGGCGAGGTCAGGCCGAAGACGTCACGAAGAAAGAGATTAAACCAGCCGCGGGTGCCGAAGAGCAGCAACAGACCCAGGGCGCCGATCATTCCGGGAATGACCAGGGGAACCAACGGAACAGCCCGAAAGAAGCGGTGCCCGCGCACCCGGCCGCGAAGGACGAGCGACAAGGGGACGCTCAGTACGACCGACAGGAAGGTCGCACTCAACGCCAGAAGGAACGTCAGGCCGATGACCTCGCGTCCGTGCGGATCTTGCAGGAACGTGATATAGTTCTGGAACGTCCAGCCCGTCGTGGTCCCTTCCGGATGAAGGCTCATGACCACGGTGATGGCGAACGGATAGAAGAACAGGCCGAAGAACGTCGCCAGGCCGGGAGCCATCAGCAGCAGCGTTACCGGCCAGTCTCTAGGCCGAATGGCAGCCACCGGCCTGCCGAACGCGCAGGCGCAGCCACAGAAGTCCACTCCCCTGGGGTTGAGATTCACGCATGACCGACCTCTCACAGGGTTAGCGAAACAGGAAGGGGGCAGGCAGCATGGTCCACCTGCCCCCTGGTGCATCAACTGCGTCACTATTGCGGGATCAGCTCCGCGCCGTGCTGCTTGACCCACTCGATCGCGCCGCGTTCACCTTGCTGGCGGGAATCTGCGCCGCGATGGCGACGTCCGGCTTCGGGATCTGCTCCCAGACGATGGCGGGGACTTTGTCGATGACTTCCGTGCTCGGATACTGGAACATCGTGCTCACGAGGCGCACCTGCTGGTCCTCCGACAGGAGGTAGTTCACCAGCTTGAACGCGGTATCCTTCATGTCGTCCGGAATGTTGGCCGGCACGACGAGGTAGGCCTGACCTCCGGCATCGACGCCCTCCTCCAGGAAGGCAGCCTTCGTCGTCGGAGGCATCGTGCCCTGGCGAGCGGACCACAGCGAGTAGTCCATCGCGTACAGGGTGAGCCAGGTGTCGTCCGCGTTGAAGTTCTCGAACATGTTGGGAGGCTCAGCCGCGAGCGGCAGGGTGGAGGCCGCGTACACTTCCTTCAGCTTGCTCCAGGCCGCCTGGAAATCGGCGTTGGTCGGATCGAAATCCTTCGGGAAGTCATAGAACGCCGCGAGGAATGCGAACGGCTGCCGCCAACCGGCGCTCGACTTGGCATCGGGACGAATGAAGCCGACGTGGCCTTTCCAATCGGACAGATGACTGTAAAACTCCTTCCAGGACTTCGGCGGGGTCGGCACGTTCGCGGAGTTGTAGATCAGCGCATACGTGCTGTACCAGTAAGCG
Organism: uncultured Chloroflexia bacterium; assembly: GCA_963843645.1. GTDB lineage: Bacteria > Chloroflexota > Anaerolineae > DAOTYC01 > DAOTYC01 > CAWJLE01. The sequence goes on from CAWJLE010000001.1 coordinate 425,932, forward strand.
AGGGCCTTGTCGTTGACCGGCACGCCGTCGGTCGATGCCTGGAAACGCGGATCGATCTTGGCCATGTTCGGAACTTTTTCCGGGGTGAACGTCTCCAGCGGAATGCTGCCGTCGCTGATGAGCTTGGCCGCGGACTTGGGGAAGAAGACACCGAAATCGCCCTCGCCCGGCTTCCAGGCCTTCATTTTCTCGAAGATCTCAGCATCGCTGCCCACGACGTACTTGATCTTGATGCCGAGGGCTTGTTCCGCCGAGGGCAAGGCGATCGTTTGGAACCACTGCTGGAAATTGGCCCCCGACTGGCTGTCCATGAACACGATCTCTTTCGGGGCCTGCGCCGAGACAGGAATGGCAACAAAACTGAGGACCAACACCGACGTCAACGCGAGCAGCCACAGATTTTTGCGCCTGAACATTTTCCTCTCCTTTCGGGTCATACACCTCATCGTCGTTCCAGGTAGCACCATTCAGGCTACAACTCGTCAGACAAATTTGGCGCGTCTTCACCTCCTTGTAAGGTATCGCAGACATCTATGGAGACTCAGTTGTCCAGGTAGGAAAACAAAAAGAGCCGACAGCTTTCACGGCGCCACGAATGTGACGACGTTTAAACTGCCGGCAATGGAAATCCATTAGCTGACTGGTCTACTGATGCGCGCACTTCCCACTCCGTTGGGGACTCACGTCAGATGACGATGATATTCAGGACACCCACAAGCCTCTTGAGTAATTGCTATTCTACCACTTTGCCAAGCGCTTGTCAAGGCATCGAAGCTACAAAAATCCCTCCCAGAGGGCCGAATTTGGCCCGGGCTACACTTTCAAGATCGTTCTGCGGTTCGACTCAGAGTCTCAGCGGCAGACTTCCGAAGGTCCGAAAGTCGTGGTCGAGGCATTCTAGCTCACACAAGGCGATCGGATATACCGCACTCTGCTGAAGGCGACGGGGCGAAAGTTGCCCTCTCCCGGCCCCTCCACCGACAAGGAGAGGCTGAGAGAGGGAGTCTACCGATCACCAATACACCATGGCATCTTCGAAGATGTGGGTCAGCTCCTCGGCACCCACCGGCCGCGGTGACAGCTTGATGACTCGATGCTGCGGCAGCGTGCCCTCGACCAGCCGCGGGATGTCGTCGGTGGTGTACCCAATGGCGCTGAGGCCGTTGGGAATGTTCAGGCGGCGCATGAAGTCGATCACCCGATCGGACACGATGCGGCCGGCGTCTTCCGGTTTCGCGCGCGACACGTCCGCGCCGAGGGCTTCGGCCGCCTGCAGGTGCTTTGCCGGGTTGGCGGACGCAGTGAAGCGGAACGCGGCCGGCGCGTTCAGCACGACCGACATGCCGTGGGGTACGATCGGATGGTCCACGACGTAACCTTCCGGCCGGAAGCCGCGCACCATGCCGGAAACCGGGTACGACATGCCATGTGGCAGAGTCACCCCGGCATTGCCGAAGCCGACGCCCGCGAAGGACGCCGCCAGAGCCATCATGCTCCGCGCCTCGTCGTCTTCCGGGTCCTGGAAGGCGCGAACCAGGTACTGCGCCACCATGCGCATCGCCTGCAGCGACCAGATGTCGCTGACCGGATTCGAGCCCTGGTAAGCCGGGCGCAAGAGCGGCGTGGCCGGGAGCGGCCGCCGGTCGAACGGCAGGGCCGTGTACGACTCAATGGCGTGGGTCAGCACGTCGAGACCGCACGACGCGACCACCATGGGGGGCAGAGTCCTGGTGTTGTCCGGGTCGACGATACCGAGGGTCGGCTTCAGGCGCCGGTGGGCGATGCCGGTCTTCGCGCGCATCTCCTCCAGGTCGAAGATGGCGACTCCGGTGGTCTCGCTGCCGGTCCCCGCAGTGGTCGGCACCGCAAAGAGCGGCTTGAGCGCGCCGGGGATGGGCAGACCCTTGCCGATGGGCGCATTCACGTAGTCCAGAAAGTCGGCCGGAGGGAAGGTGGAGTACAGGTTAGCGACTTTGGCCGTGTCGATCGTGGAGCCGCCGCCCACGGCCACGAAACCGTCGAACGGCTCGGAGCGGGCGACCTCGATCGCGGCCTGCATCGACCGATCCGTCGGTTCGACCCGAACGCGATCGAACAGCGAGAAGCCGACGCCGTGGGTGGAGAGTGAGCCCAGGACCGTCTCCATCGCCGGCAGGTCCTTCAGGTTGGGGTCGGTCAGCACCATGACGCGCTTGACCCCGAGTTCCGCCAGGTCCATGCCCAGCTCACGGCTGGCGCCGCGGCCGAAGCGCAGGTTCGACGTGGCCATCTCAAAGGCGTAATCGAATTCCATCTTTCCTCCTCTTGAGAGTCTCTCTTGAAACTTCAGAAGGCCGCGAGACTTCCGACATCGTGCCGACACCGCAACGACGCCGGTGCGTTGTGTTGTTGCGGCAAGTTTTGAAACTTCGGAAGTCTGAATTGGAAACCTGCCGCAACCTACATGATGAGCCGGCCGCCGTCCTGAATGAGCGACTGTCCGGTCATGAAGTCGGCGCCGGGCGAAGCCAGGAAGGAGACGAGATCGGCTACGTCCTCGGCCACCTGAACGCGACCCAACGGCGTCGCGGCGACTCGATCCGCCATCGTTCCGCCGCCGGGAATCTTGGCGAGGTCCTTGTCGATCTGCGCCCACATCGGTGTGTCGACGATGCCGGGACAATAGGCGTTCGCCGTGATCTTATACTGGGCCAGCTCGCGCGCAAACGACTGGATGATGCCCACCACGGCGAACTTGCTGGCGGAATAGACGCTCATGTTCTGGCTGCCCCGGCGTCCCGAGCCCGACGACGCTCCGATGATCTTGCCGCCGTGACCCTCTTTGATCATCTCCAGCGCGGCGGCCCGGCAGCAAAAGAAGACGCCCTTCGCATTGAGGTCCATCGTGCGGTCCCAGATGTCCTCGGTGCTGTCGGCGATGGACCGGGCCAGCGTGATGCCCGCGTTGGCGACCATGATGTCCAGGCGCCCCAGCTGGGTTACCACCTCGGCGACCAGGCGATCACACTCCGCCGGCTGCGTCACGTCCGCCACGATGGACATGCTGCGCCGTCCCATGTCGCGTATCTGCCCGGCGACCTGCTCCGCGGTTTCACCGTTGATGTCGGCGGCAGCCACATCCGCGCCCTCTTTGGCCAGGCGCAGTGCGATGGCCCGCCCGATCCCGCTGCCGGCGCCCGTCACGATTACGACTTTGCCTTCCAACATTTTACGCACCCTCCATCTTCACATTGAGATTGATTCGCGGCGCTGCCGGGGCAGACCTCTCGGCCGCCTCTCCCCTGCGAAGGGAGAGGACAAGGGCGCGCTTCGTCTCCCTTCGCAGGGGAGAGGCGGCCGAGAGGTCTGCCCCGGCGGAAGTCCAGATCTACATGATGAGCCGACCGCCGTCCTGGATGAGCGACTGGCCGGTCATAAAGTCCGACTGGGGCGAGGCCAAAAAGGCGACCAGGTCGGCGACGTCCTCGGGCACCTGGACGCGGCCCAACGGCGTCGCGGCGACCCGCTCGGCCATCCGGCCGGCGCCGGGAATCCTCGCCAGGTCCTCGTCGAGCCCGGCCCACATGGGCGTGTCCACGATACCCGGGCAATACGCGTTCGCAGTGATCTTGTATTGGGCCAGCTCGCGGGCAAACGACTGGATGATGCCCACCACGGCGAACTTGCTGGCGGAATAGACGCTCTGGTTGGGCCCGCCCGTGCGCCCGAGGCCGGACGAGGCAGCGATGATCTTGCCGCCGTGCCCCTGCTCGATCATCCGGAGCGCGGCCGCGCGGCAGCAGAAGAAGACGCCCTTCGCGTTGACGTCCATCGTGCGATCCCACACCTCTTCCGTGGTATCGGCGATCGTCCGGCCCAGGACGACCCCCGCGTTGGCGACCATGATATCGAGACGCCCGAGCTGCGCTGCCACATCGGCCACGAGGCGATCGCACTGCTCCGGCCGCGATACGTCCACGGTGACGGCCAGGCCACGCCGGCCCAGCGCCTCTACCTCCTGGGCGACATTCTCCGCGGCCCCACCGTCGATGTCGCCGACGGCCACGTCCGCGCCTTCCTTCGCCAAGCGCAGGGCGATGGCCCGGCCAATGCCGCGACCGCCGCCCGTTACGATTACGACTTTACCTTCCAGCATATCCCTTACTCCATTCCGGACGGTCCGCCGATCGCGAACGCCGCGACCGCAGGCCGTTCTCGTTTCGCCCCTCGCACTAGTACAGCAGCCACAGGAACGGCTGCTCGATGGAGCGCTTGAGGTGCTGCAGAAACCGCGCGGCCCGGGCGCCGCCGGCCAGGCGGCGGTCGAAGCTCAACGTGAGCGTGAGGGTCGGCCAGGCCACGAGTTGAGGATCGGTCCCCATTTTGCGGGCAAAGGGCCGGACGGCCACGCCGGTCACGCCCAGGATGGCCGCCTGCGGCGGGCGGACGGCGGGCGTATACCCGTCCGCTTCCAGCTCGCCCAGGTAGGTGAGAGCGAACGTGCCCCCGGCGAGGTCTTCGGGCAGCGACGAGCCCCGGCGCGCCCGCTCCTCGAGCGCACGGCGCACGGCCCCGATCTCGCGCAGGCCGCGGCGGTCCGCGGCGCGCAGCACCGGTGTGGCCTCACCGGCCTCGGTCTCCACGATCATCGCCACGTCGACGTCCGGCATGGGCCGGACTTCATTGCCCCACAGCTGCGCGTTCATGTAGCGGGAACCGGCGCAACGCCCGGCCGACGGCCAACAGCAGCCAATCCAGATCGTCGGGCACGAAACCCCACGCCTCCCCGACTTCGGACGCGATCCGTACCCGCATCGCGACCAGCGCGGCGGCATCGGCCACCATCGTCAGCGTCTCCTGGACGAGACCCGTTCCCGGCACCATCGTCGATGGCGCGGCAACGAGGGCGGCCTGTTCCAGGTACGCCACCACGTCGCTCTCGCGGACGCGCACGCCGTTCCCGCCGGTGGGGGTGACCCCGGCCAGATCGATGCGCCGCTCGCGGGCCAGCCGGCGGGCGCGCGGAGAGGCAAAGACTCTCGCGCCCACGCGCGGCGCCGCGAGGGCAGTCACGGCAGACGCCGTCTGCTCGACCGGCTCAGGCTCGGCCGCAACGATCTCCGGCATGGCGGCGGTCTGCCCGGGCGGCAGATCGAAGCGGTCGTCGGGTCCGCCGATGACCGCGACGACGGTGAGCACAGGCACCACATCGCCGGCCTTGTACGGCCCGACGTGCAGGACGCCCGCGGCGCTGGCTTCCACCGGGAAGATCGTCTTGTCGGTCTGGACCTCCACGATCTCCTGGCCCTGCGCCACCTTGGCGCCGTCCTCGGCCAGCCACTTGATGATGGTCACTTCTTCGACGGTCTGGCCCAGCTTGGGAATGAAGAATTCCTCTGCCATCAGCTCATCACCTTCCTGCAGGCCTCCACGATGCGCCCTGCGTTGGGGATGGCCAGGTCTTCCAGGACCTCGGCGCGCGGCACGGGCACGTTGGCCGCCGCCACGCGGACCATCGGCGCGTCCAGCCAGTCGAAGGCGAGGTCGTTGACCTGAGCCATCACTTCGTTGATGAAGCTGGTATTCTCGTACGCTTCGGTCACGCCGACGAACCGCCCGGTCTTCTTGACCGACTCGACGATCGTGTCGACGTCCAGCGGCTTGAGCGAGCGCAGGTCGATGACCTCCACGTCGATCCCGTCCTTCGCCAGCGTCTCGGCCGCCTGCAGCGCGGTCAGCACCATCCGCGAGTAGGTGACGAGGGTCACGTCCTTGCCTGCCCGCTTGACGTCGGCCACGCCAAGCGGGATGACGTACTCCTCTTCCGGAACGGGGCCTTTTTCCTTGTACAGCATCTTGTGCTCGATGAAGAGCACCGGGTTGTCGTCGCGGATGGCCGCCTTCAGCAGCCCCTTGGCGTCGTACGGCGTGGACGGCATGACCACGTAGATGCCGGGGAAGTGCGTCCAGAGGGCCTCCAGGCTCTGCGAGTGGTGCGCGGCGATGGCCCGGCCGGCGCCGCCCTCGGTGCGCACGACGACGGGAACGGTGGTCTTGCCGCCGAACATGTACCGGTTCTTGGCGCCCTGGTTGGCGAGCTGGTCCATGGACAGCGGCGTGAAGTCGACGTACATGATCTCGCCCACGGGGCGGGTGCCCGCCATTGCGGCCCCGACGGCGGCACCGGCGATGGCCGCCTCGGAGATGGGCGTGTCCAGCACGCGACCGGGGAATTCCTCGAACAGGCCGCGCGTCGCGCCGTAGGCGCCGCCGTACAGACCCACGTCCTCGCCCATGACGAAGACGCGGTTGTCGCGCTGCATTTCTTCACGCAGCGCCTCCTGCAGCGCCTGGGCGTACGAGATGGTCCGCATGCCGGCATCTGCACGCACCTTCTCTCGAAGCCGGCGCTCCGCCGCGACGTCCTCAGCGATGAACCCGGACGGGGCGAACACGTCCGTCGTCAGCTCCGCGGCCGTCGGTTCCGGCGACGCTTGGCTGTACGCCATGGCGGCATCCAGCTTGGCCTTTACGGCCTCGTCGAGCTGCTCGAATTCGGGCTCGTCCAGCAGGCGCAGGGCCATCATCTCGTCCCGGAGGCCCTGGATGGGGTCGCGCTTCTTCCACTCGGCTTCCTCTTCGCGGGTACGATAGGCACGCGGGTCGGAGTGGGAGTGCCCGTACCACCGATACGTCTTCGCCTCGATCAGCGTCGGGCCCTCGCCGCGGCGACAGCGCTCCAGAGCCGTCGCCACCGCACCTCGCACGGCCAGCGGGTCCATACCGTCGACCACGACGCCCGGGATGCCGTACGCGCAGGCGCGATCGGCGATGTTCGGCAGCTTGCTGGCCCGGGCAAAAGGCACCGACATCCCATACATGTTGTTTTCGGCGATGAAGACGACCGGCAGGTCCCATACGGACGCCAGGTTCAGAGACTCGTGGAAGTTGCCGGTGTTCGATGCGCCGTCTCCGAAGAAGCACAGCACCGCGCGGTCCGTGCCCAAAACCTTCTGCGCCAATGCCGCGCCCACGGCGACGGGGATGTTGCCGCCGACGATGCCGGTGGCTCCCAGGTTGCCGTGGGCCACGTCGGCGATGTGCATGGAGCCACCCTTGCCCTTGCAGTAACCGCCGGAGCGGCCCAGGACCTCCGCCATCATCTTGTTGAAGTGCTCCTGCTGCGCCTCCGGCGTCCCGGCCGCGCGGTCGCCATGCGCGTGGGCATGCCCGTGCCCGCGATGGGTGCTCGTCACCAGGTCATCGTCGCGCAGTGCGGCGATAGCGCCCACAGCCACGGCCTCCTGCCCGGCGTACAGGTGCGACGCGCCTTTCAGAACGCCCTTGCCGAGCAGAGCCGCGATGTTGTTCTCGAAGGCGCGAATCTCCATGATCTGACGCAGGTAGGTCATCAGATCCCGCTTCGTCAGGCTCTGTTCTTCGATCATGGCCGAGAGCCGCTCGGCGAGTCCTAACGTATGCTGATCCTCCATGGATTGAGGTCTCCCTTCTGCACGTGTTACGGTCGTGTCGTAGTGGTGAACCAAGTCCTGCCATTAACTAATGGCAATTGCATCAAACTGTTACACTCGTCCGGGGACGAGTGCAACAGTTTGATGCAATTGTTTCGGCCCAACTCGACAGGCATCACCTGCTCCAGTATAATGCATGGATTCACGATCAACTGAAAGGGGGCAAAGAGAATATGAGTGCTCGACGGCAGTTCTACAGTCAATCGGCGCTCCGATCCTTTTCTCGAGACGACGTCCTGGCCGGGCGTGTCATAAGAATAAACCCGGCGTTGATCACGATCACCGACGCGTTAATCGGCATCACCCCCGAGGCCGCGCTGCAGGATCGAATCCTGGCGCTGGTGGACGAACTCCTCCACAGCAAAGTCCGCACCTTCCACGTGGACGTCAATTTCCCCGACTACAGCGGCTACGGGCCGAAACGACCGGACATCAACACTGGAATATTCAGCCCGGAGTTTCTGGCCGAGCTAAATGCTCTGGTGCTGTCCGGAGACGGCTTTCTGAATCTGCACGTTCTGACCGATGCGCCCCGCGAGCGGCTCCGCGCCTTCGACGGCGTCGCGTTCGGCGCGATTTGCTTCCAGCTAGACGTGCTGTCCAACGCGCAGGAAGTCGCCGAGCTGGTGGACACCGTCTGGGACACCGGCGCCTGCGTGAGCCCGGTGATCGAGACCGTCGGCTCCGGCAAGGTGGCGCCGCGCAGCCCTGCGGAGGTGCTGGCCCTGTTGGAACCAGCGCTGCCACACATTGGGATGCTCACTCTGCAGGCCGCGGCTACTGCCGCCCGCTCCACCCAGACGCGGGGCACCAGTCCCGGCGACCTCGGCCGGGGCACCAGTCCCGGCGACCTCGGCCGAAGCGGCGACTTCAAACAGGGGCCCGCGGACAGGTACATCACGGCCCTGCGCTCCGCGTTCCCCGGAACGCTCCAGCTTCAGGGCGGAGTCACCACCCGAACCGTCGGCGAGGTCGTCCGACTGGGCGCGGAGTTTCTCGTCTGCGGCACGGAGATCTTCCACCACCCGGCGGGGCGCACCCCGCCACAGGTCATCGACGACCTGCTGGAGGGCGCAGCGAACGCGCTCGTCGAGCGCTAAGCGGCTAATACAGGGGGCCTTCCCACGATGGGAAAGCCCCCTTGTTGTTTACAACCGGAACCGTCCCGAATTCCTCACAGAAGCGGGCGACGCTGTGCCGGGACGTTCTTAGACCGAAACCGTCGCGAAGGCCGGCATCCTCATGACGTCATCCACCGTCGCGCCGTTGTGGACGATGGCCTGGAGGGCCCTGACGACCGAATCCATGTCCGGATTCTGCCACACGTTCCGGCCGAACACCAAACCGCGCGCGCCCGCCGCCGTCGTCTGGTAGGCAACTTCGAAGACGTCGCGGATGCTGGACATCTTGGGGCCGCCGAGCACCATGACGGGCTCTTTGAAGCGGCGGATGAGGTCGGCGAAGCCGGCCTGGTTGCCGCTGTAGGGCATCTTCAGGATGTCGCAGCCCAACTCCACCGCGATGCGGGCCGCGTGCTCGATGTATTCCGGATCGAGCTTCTTCTCTTTCGGGATCCCGGCGCCCCACATCACCGGCTCGACCATCATGGGAATGTTCCAGCGATCGCACTCCGTGGCCAAGTCCGCCACGTGCTTCATGTTCTTCATCAGGACTTCTCTTTCTGTGCCGAACACGAGCAGGATCTTGGCGCAGGAGAAGTCGTTGGCCACGGCCTCTTCGACGGTAGCGACCATCTCATGGTCCATCGGGTATTCCGACCCGCCAGGCGTCGTGGACGTCAAGAGCGTGTCCATGGTCAAAATGCGGCCCGGGGCGTCCTTGCGCACGAACAGGTCCTGGGTGAGCTTCGCCAGGCCCTTCATGATCAGGGTCGAATCGATGCCCAGGTCACAAAGCCGCCCCAAGACGGCGACCGGATCTTTGAGGCCCATGGGGCTGCCGCCGGCACCGTGATCCACGGGAATACAAACCGATCGGCCATCGGCCGGATTGAACAATCTCGCCATTCTAATTTCTTTGACACCCATGACATGACTCCTTTGTAGTGAGGTATTGACCACTCGATCAACTGCACGTACGCTGGTAGTCGCCGTTTCGGGCAAGCCGGGCCAGCGCGTGCATGTTCTCCTTGGTGCGCTCATAGGTTTGACGGTAAATCTGATAGTATTGATCGTACAGCGGCTTGAGCTCCGGATTGGGCTCGATGCGACGCGCGACCTTCACCCACTTTTCGCGCAGCGTCCGGAAGTCCGAGAAGAGCCCCACGCCATAGCCGGCCATATACGCGCTGCCGTACGGGGAGCCGTACGGCACGTCGACGACCTCCTGCGGACTGCCGGTCACGTCGCTCATGATCTGTGTCCACAGCGCGCTGCGAACGCCGCCGCCGGTGGCGATCAACCGATTAACTTCGGTGCCGGTCTCGCCCATGACGTCCAAGTTGTGGCGCACGCTGTACGCCGTGCCCTCCAACAACGCCCGGTACACGTGCGCCCGCGAGTGCGTCAGGGTCAGGCCCAGGATGCAGCCCCGCGCCTGCGTGTCCCAGAGCGGCGTCCGCTCGCCGGCGAAGTAAGGCAAGACCACCAGGCCCTCGCTCCCCGCGGGCACCTGAGCCGCCTCGTCACTCAGCATGTGGTAGGCGTTCAGGCCAAGCAAGCGCTCGGCCTCCATCTCGACGTGCCCGAAGTTGTTGCGGAACCAGCGCGTCAGCGAAGCCGAAGTCGCGGTCCCGGCGCCCAGGATGTACAGGTCGGGCACGACGTGTGGGATGAAAGAGAAACTGGGGTGCGGGTTGAGCTCTTCGGTGGCGACCAGGAGGCAAATCGTGCTGCCGTAGGTCACTCCGCAGTCACCCGGAGCGAGCGCACCCACGCTGACGACCTCGGCCGACGCGTCACACGAGCCCGTGACGACCGGCGTGCCGGCCACAAGCCCGGTCTCGGCCGCAGCGCGCGGCGTCACCTTGCCCGCCACGTTGACGCCGTAATCGACTCTCGGCAGGAGATCGGGGTCGATGCCAAGGGCGCGGCTGACGTCCGGGTCCCACCGGTGCGTGTGGATGTCGAGCACCGGGGTGTAGAACACCGCGGTGCCCATGTCGACGGCGTGCTCCCCGGTCATCTTGAAGAGCAGATAGCTGGAACCACCGTGAATCTTGCGGGTGCGCGCGTACAGCTCCGGCTCGTGGCGCTTGAACCACAGGGCTTTGGGCGTCACCGACTGGGCCGAGAGCGTGTTGCCCGATTTCTGGAAGATGAAATCAGCACCGAGTTCCTGGTTGATCCACTCGATTTCGGCATCGGTTCGCGTGTCGATCCCGTACAGGATGGCCGGTCGAAGCGGCCGGCCATCCTCATCCAGTGGCAGCATGTCAGGGCACAGCGCGCTCAAACCGACGCCGGCGATCTCCGCCGGCGGGATCCCAGCCTGGCCCAGCAGGGCGCGGATCACGAGGACCGTGTCGCCCCACCAGATCTGGTCTGCATCGTGCTCGTACCACCCTGGCTGAGGGCTGACGGTTTCGTGTTCGACGGAGTGATGGGCCAGCACGCGCCCCGCCAGGTCAACAATGACCCCTTTGGAGCCGGACGTGCCGACGTCAACTCCCAGCAGATACCTGTCCGCCATGAATTCTCCCCATCAGATGACGAACGAGATGAAGAGAAACAGACAGATCACGAAGATGCCGGCGTGTACCGCCTGAAAGAATGGGGCCGCCCCGACGAGTGGCTGCGTGGCTAACTCAACGGCCACGATGGCAAGGAACAACAGCAGCCGCGTCAGCGGCTTGCCTTCGACGATAGCTTTCCACATAGCGTTAATCCCTCCCGTAAGGAACTGCGACTACCTGTCTCCGGGACGGCTGCCGCGTCGCGTACGGCAGCCGTCCCGGAATCCTCTCTCCGCAACCGAGAGACAGATCAGGCGATGTTAATGATCACCTTGTAGCCGTTCAGGCTCTCCGCCGCTTCGAGACCCGTGACGATGCCGTCCAGCGGGAATCGATGAGTGATCAGATCGGCCACGGGCACGACCTTCTGTGCGATGAGGCTCAGGCTCTTCTCGAACCAGGCCCGGTCGCTGTAAGGGGGCACGCCCACAAAGTAGCTGCCGGTGACGATGATTTCCTTGTAATGGATCAGATTCGGGTCGATAGTGGCCGTGACGCCCTTCTTGAAACCACCGAAGAACACGACGTGGCCGCGGTTTTTCACGACCGTCATCGCCTGGTTGATCGCGCTCGGGACGCCGGCGGACATGATCACCGCATCGGCGCCCTGGCCGCGCGTCCAGTCCTTCACTGCCTCGTCCAGCTCTTCCGGTTTGACCGCGAAGTCAGCGCCAAACTTCAGGGCGAATTCCCGGCGGTGCTCCAGCGGATCGCTGACCATGACCTTGACGCCGGCATGCTTGGCCACTTTGAGCTTCATGAGGCCCATCGTGCCCCCGCCCAGGATCACCAGCTTGTCGTCGACGCCCACGTTCGCCCGCCGTTCGACGCAGTAAATGCAGTCTGCCAGTGGCTCGGTGAAAGTCGCTTCTTCGTACGTCACCCCTTCCGGCAATTCCATGATGAAAGGCACGAAGTGATCGGTGATCCTGGCATACTCCGCATAGCCCACGTAGCCATCGCCCATCACGCGCTGCCCCACCTTGACGTTCTTGACGTCGGCCCCAACTTCGACGACGTCGCCGGCAAACTCGTGCCCCAGGTTCATCGGCAGCGGCAACGTGCCGTTGTCACCCGTTCGGTATTTACGGATGTCAGTCGGGCAGACGCCGCAAGCTCGAATAGCGATCAGTACTTCCTTGTTGTCGATCTGGGGCTTCGGTGAGTCCACCACGCGGACGTCGCCGATCCCATACATCAACGCCTCTCTCATCGTTGGTCCTTTCTGTCTGCGATGTATTCCCGGCTCCCCGGCCTAAGGTTTGACCGCTCGACCGGTCTTCAGGTCGAACAGCCGTACGCTGCTCAGGTCCAGGTTGAGCCATACTTTCTGGTCGTGACGCACCTTCAGGTTCGGATCGGTCGAAGCGCGCAGTCGATTCTCGCCCATGGCAACCGTGAGCACTCCCCCGGTCTCAAACCGCTCGAAGACGTAAACAGTGCCCGACATGTGACTGGTCGTCGGCTGGCTCAAAGAAGCTGTGACCGACATCGGCCGGACGCCGACGCGGAAACGCTTCTGACCACCCTTGCCGATCGTCTGCCGATAGGACGGCGGAACGGGGAAGCTGCATATCCCATCGGCCGTGCGGAACTGCGGCTCTCCGTTATCCGAAACCAGCTCAGTGTCCAGGAAGTTGATCGGCGGATCACCGATCAGGTCAGCCACGAAAGTGTTGGCCGGATAGTCGAAGACTTCGCGGGCCGTGCCTTCCTGCTGCACTTCACCCTGATTCAACACGATGACCCGGTTTGCCAGCGCCATGGCCTCCATGTAGTCGTGGGTCACGTAGATCGTCGTGGTCTTCATTTCCTCTTCGATCTTCTTGATCTCCATGCGCATGTGGTGGCGAATCTTGGCGTCAACGTGAGACAGGGGCTCGTCGAACAAGAAGACGGATGGCTGTCGCACCATGGCACGGCCCAGTCCGACGCGCTGCTTCTGCCCCTGCGACAGCTGGCCCGGCAGCCGGTCCAGCAATGGCGTCATACCGAGCATTCCGGCCACTTTCTTGACCCGCTTGTCAACCTCGGCTTCCGGCTGGCGGTGCTTCGGCGACCGGATCGGGAAGGCCAGATTGTCGTACACGGTGAAGTGGGGATACAGGGCATACGACTCAAAGACCATTGCCGTGTTGCGCTCGCGCGGTTCCAGGTAGTTGGCAAACTGGCCGTCGATGTAGATCTCGCCTTCACTTACATCTTCGACGCCGGCGATCATTTTCAAGGTCGACGTCTTGCCGGCCCCGGACGGTCCCAGAATGACCAGGCACTCTTCCTCATGCGCCTCGAAGCTGAGCCCTTTTACAGCCTCGACCTTGTCGTATCGTTTCCATACATTCTTGAACACTACTTCGCCCATGGCATACCTCTTTCAGAAGACCAGATTGAGACCGCTTTTGGGTTCGAAGACCTGGACCATAGAGGTGTCCAAAGTCAGCCACACCGCATCACCCGACTTGCCGTGGAAGTGCGGATCGGTCAGCACCCGCACCAGATCACCGGCCACGTCGGCGGTCAAGACACCGTACTCCCCGAGATCTTCGTAGACATAGATCTTGCCCCGCATCTGAGCGCCCTTCGCCTCGACGAGTGACGGGGCGATGAACCGGGGTCGAATGCCGATCCTGATTTCGTCCTTGCCTTTGCCGCCCAGTTTGTCCCGGAGCGGATCGGGCAGTGGCAACGAATACCCACCTTTGACAGACCGGAAGGCCAGGCCGTCCCCATTGTAGTCCAACACGCCGTCGAAGAAGTTGAAAGGCGGCTCGCCGATGAAGTCAGCCACGAAGAGGTTGCGAGGCCGGTTGTAGACTTCCTCGGGCGTGCCCACCTGCTGGATCTCACCGAAGTTCATGACCATGATACGGTCGCCCAAGGCCAAAGCCTCGAGCTGGTCGTGCGTCACGTAGATACAGGTGGTATTCAGCGTCTCCTGCAAGCGCTTGATCTCGGCGCGCATCCGCAGGCGCGCTTTGGAGTCCACGTGCGAGAGCGGCTCGTCGAACAGGTATGCCTTCGCCGGGCGGGCGATGCAACGCCCCAGCGACACGCGCTGCTGCTGACCGCCGCTCAACTGCTCCGGCTTGCGATCCAAGACTTCTCCCAGGTCGAGCAACTTAGCCACTTTGTCGACTTCTTGCTTCACCCGCTCGTTGGACTCGCCGCGCACCTGCAGCGGGAAAGCCAGGTTCTGCCACACGGTCAAAGGCGGGTAGAGAGCATAAGTCTCGAACGCCATAGCGATGTCACGCGCGGAAGGGGGCAGATTGTTGACGCGCTGATCGCCGATTCTGATCTCGCCCCCGGTGATCTGCTCGATTCCCGCGATCATGCGGAGCGTGGACGTTTTGCCGCATCCCGACGGGCCGAGGAAGCAGAAGAACTCGCCATCCTCGATCTCCATGTTGATGCCCTTGACGGCCTCGACCGCTCCGTACTTCTTCCACAAGTCTTTCAGCACTATCTTCGCCATATTGCGATCTGCTCCTTCTGCCTTTAGCCTTTGACCGCACCAAACGTCAGGCCTCGCACCAGCCAGCGCTGCACCAGGAAGGCGAACACCAACACCGGGATGATCGTGACGACCGAGGACGCGGCCATCTGCCCCCACAGCACCTGCTCGTAGGAGATGAACCCGTTCGCGGCCACCGTCAGCGTCGTCGTGTCTCGCCCGCCCAGCATCAGCCCGAAGGTGAAGTTGTTCCAGCAGAAGATGAACGCGATCACCGAGGTCGCGGCGATGCCAGGTGCGGTCAGCGGAAGCAGGATCTTGGTGAACGCCCCCCACCACGAGTAACCATCCACCAGGGCGGCTTGCTCGCTGTCCACGGGGATGGAATCGAAGTAACCCTTGATCACCCAGACCAGTAACGGCAGCGAGATGACCTGGTATACGAGGATCAATCCGATGTACGTATTATAGAGGTGTAAGGTGCGGTACAGCACATAGAGTGGCAAGATGACGGTTAACTCCGGTGCAAAACGGAAGCTGAGGATGATGAACGCGATGTCACCTCGCCCACTGAAACGGAAACGAGCCAGGGCATAGGCCGCCAGGGTGCCGGTGACAATCGACAGGATGGTAGCCCCACCGGCTATGATCAAGGTATTGATGAGGGCCTGCACGAAGTCGGTTCGCACCACTTCGCGGCTACTGTACTGCGTGCCGACGAACAGCCGGGCATAGTTCTCGAGCGTCGGCTGGAAAACGATTTTCGGTGGGATGGCCATCACGTCGAGCGGGTTCTTCAACGACATGCCAACCATCCATAGGATGGGCACGAGCGCGAACGCCAAATAGCACACCAGGAGGACGATCGCGATTATCTTACCCCAACGTATTTTCTTCTGGTCACTGCTGGCCACAACATCCATAGAACCCCTCCATGAGGTCGCTAGATCAGAACGCTAGATCGCCTACTGTGGGAAGAACCTGACCAGGCGCTTAGAGACGAAGAAGCATATCAGCCAGGCCACGATCATCGCCGCCATTCCGTAGCCAAACTGGCTCCACAGCATCACATTCTCGAAGCCCATGATGGTCAAAGTCCTCGTCACCGACATCGGGCCGCCCTTGGTCGTGGCGTAGATTGTGTCGAAAATGCGCAGCGTGTCGAGCGCGCGGAAGATCAAGACGATCAGCAGGAACGGTTTGAGCATCGGCAGCGTCAGCTTCTGAAAGGTGAAGGTCGCCGATGCGCCGTCGACCGACGCAGCCTCGTACGGCGTCTTGGGGAGACTCTGGAGGCCAGCCGACAGCACGAGCACGATGAACGGAGTGTAGATCCACACGTCAACCATGACCAGCGAGAACAACGCCACGCTGGAATTGCCCAACCAGTCCACTGGCGAGATGCCCACAGCCATCAGGCCGTAGTTCAGGATGCCCTGGGTCGGTCCCATCATGATCTTCCACATCAGCGCCGCGATGACGGGCGGGATGACCAGCGGCGCCAGGATCACGCTGCGACCAATGCGGGCGAACCAGCCCACCTGCTCCAGGGCAAGTGAAACCGCCAGGCCGAGCGGGATTTGAATGGCCAGGGCGACGATCGCGTATTCGATCGTGACCCTAACAGCCTCCCAGAAGCCCTTGTCCTGGAACATGAGGCGGATGTAGTTGTTGAAACCCACGTAATGCCTGATGCCGTAACGGAGGTCGAAGTCGGTCAGGCTGTAGTACACGCCGAGAAAGAAAGAGATGACCAGTAAAATCGGTACGAGAAACGACGGAACAATCAGCAGGTAAGGCAATGCGCTCTGAAACGTGGTTCGTTTGCGCCGCTGTGCGCTCACCGTACTCAACTCTGCACTTGTGACTCCCATTCTGCCTCCCGAAAGACCAGCGCTCAGTCAGTACAATGGCCTCCTCCAAGTGGGACAGAGGAGGCCATTGGCCGATATGCTAGAGAGACTACTTGCCCGCCTGCCCAGGCACGATTCCCTGGTTTTCGATCATCTGGTCGATGGCGGCTGCTGCATCGTCCATCGCCTGCTTCGGGGTCTTGGCGCCGCTCCAGATGTCGTGGAGCCCTGCGGCCCAAAGATCGCCGATGTTCATGTACGCCGGTGACGGCGTCCATGCCACGCGAGCCACACCAAAGTTCGTGGTGACGGCTTCGCGATAGGTGCCGCCGCCCCAAGCTTCGGTGAGGGCCACCACGTCGGGATTCTCCCAGACCGACTGACGGGTCGGGTTGTAGTTCGAGAACTTGACCGTGGCGTTCGTCATCGCGTCCGCCGACGTGGCGAACTGAATGAGGTACCAGGCCGCGTCCTTGTTCTTCGAGTCGGCGCTCATGGCCAGGGCCCAGGTCCACAGGCCGGTCGAAGGCTTGCCATCCGCGGGGTGAGCGGACACGACGTACTTGACCTTGCCTGCTACCGCGGACTGTTCCTTGTTCTCATAGCTCTGGGCGAAGAAATCGCAGTCCGGGTACATGCCGTACTTACCGGTGGTGAACAGCTCCTTGCCATCGTACCAGGTCACGCTGGTCCAGCCTGGAGGGCCACCCTTCTTGATCATGTCGACCCACATCCCAGTGGCCTCGACCAGCTTCGGCTGGTTGACGACGGCCTTCAGCTTGCCATCGACGATGTCGAGGTCCGGGTTCTTGGTGTCCATGTAGGCCATCATCGTGGAGACGAAGCCGGTCGCAACCGTGGCGGCTTCCTTCTGACCGCGGGTAACGACACCGTAGAACTCGCCGCCTTCCTTCTCACGAAGGGTGATCGCATCATCGTGCATGTCCTGCAGGGTGACTGGAGCCTTCAGCCCGTACTTGTCGAACAGGTCGGCCCGGTACGGGATCACGTACGTTTCGACCATGACGGGGATAGCCCACTGGTGCCCCTCGCCGATACCACTACCGACGTTGAGGTCCCAGCGGTTGGCCGCCATCAGGGCGGGGAACAGATCGTCCGCCTTGTAATCCGCGACGTCGGTCTTGGTCGCATCAGCCAAGTACGGATCGAGTGGCTCGAGCCAGCCAGCGGAGGCGTATTCCCACTCCAGCATCGGGCCGGTCATGAAGACGTCGTACTGGCCACTCTTCGTGGACAGCTCGAGGCGCAGCTTCTGGAAGTACTCTGTCTCAGCCAGACTCTCATAGTTCACTTTGATCCCGGTCTTCGCCTCGAAATCGGGGAGCAGACCGATCAGGGATTCAGAGTAGGGGTGCTTGTTCAGGATAAGATTTAGTGTCGTCCCCTTGTACTTCATCCAATCGATCGTGGGCGTCTGGGCAAACGCAGCACTCACCAACAACTGCGTGCAGACCATAACCACTACGAGCACGAGCGGCAACCACTTATTCTTGAGACTCATCGTTTCCCTGCTCCTTCCTCACACTTGTTGGTCCTGGTTAACCTATTCTGTCATTGAACGGACTACCGCGACGCATGACCAACGACAACCCCCTTTTTTTCCGACTATCACCCCCTTTGCTGTCACCTTAACCACATTACATCGTGGCCTGACGACACGGTGGGATTACACATCCACCGGTTGCCAGAACGCCTCAGAGACTCGGGCACTCCTTCCACATTTCCGGACGTCCAAGTTCCTGTTGACGCACTCCACCAGATTGTTCATACCACGCATTGCGTGAAAATCAGAGTCGATCAAGGAGCAAGCTTCACACGAGATCGACGATGATGCCCAGATCGCGCAACCGCGCGATTTCAGAACTGGGCGCATCGTGCCCCGTGATCAGCCGATTGATTCGGGCAGCCGGAACGACGATATGGCCGGCGCCCGCGACGCCAATTTTGGACGAATCGGCCAACAGGATGACCTCGCGCGACGATTCCATGACCTTCCTTTTGAGAGGAACGGCATCGAGTCCATGGTCGGTGACCCCGGTCTTGGACGAGATCGCCGACGCAGCCAGGAACATTTTTTCGCAGAGGATCCCATAGGCATCCAGAGCTGTCGTGGCTAAAAACCCACGAAACTCCATGGCGGACCGTTGCAGCATGCCGCCAACGGCAATCAGCTCGATGGTGTCACAGCCAATCAAAGCATTCATGATGTTCACGGCGTAAGTGGCCACGGTCAGGCGTGACATACTCATCAAATGAGGCAAAATGTACGGTGTTGTGGTGCCGCCGTCGACGAAAATGATTTCACCTTGCGTGACGTAACCGGCCGCGGCCTTACCGATGCGTTCCTTTTCCTCACGATGCGAAACCTCGCGTTCGGAGAAGGACAACTCCTTAACGCCTTTGGGGGGCTTCAGGGCGCCGCCGTACGTTCGTTCGAGCACTCCCTGTCCACGCAGCTCGTTGAGGTCGCGCCTGACTGCCGCCCGGCTTACGCCAAAACGGGCCGCGAGATCAGCAACGGACACGTATGGATCACGCTCGAGGAGCTTGATGATCTCTTGTCTTCTCTCGGCCGCATACTTTGGAATCACGCTATTCCCTGGCTTTGTTATTTGTTTCAATCATAAAGAGATTTCAGAATGAGGAGTTCATTTCCATCATATTCTAGCACAGTTCCGTTCGTCAGTCAAGGCCTTTCAGGCATATGACGCACAAATCGTCAAAACTGATCTGGTTGCGCGGCGGCCGCGTGCATCCCGGATTTTTGGGCGGTGCGGTGTTATGTCACCCTGAGAGGCTGTGAACCTATTGACTAGAATGGTGTCTGCGACGCATATGAAGGCGACCACTGTAACCGCCAGCGGTTGTCACGCGCCAACCTCAGCCAGCGATGGAATGACTGGGCGGGCGTCGCGTGCCCGCGGCTGACCCTCGGGCCAGCTGCTCAACCCTCAGGCCGGGGTCAACTCCTTTTGCCGCCGCAGATTGACTGTCTGGACGAGGTTGTGAGCCAACGCATACCACAACAGGACAGCGCGCGCCTTGCGCAGGCCGCGGACCAAGAGCCGTTGCAAGCCACGGTTGCGCAGCAAGGCATTGGCCCATTCCACCGTGGCGGCCCGCCCTTTGTATTTCTCCTTGGCCTCGGCGGTGCTCATCCGTTGCTTCCATTCGGCCACTTGCGGGCTGTCCGTCGGCCGCACCTCCACCGGGTGGCAGCTGACCATCGGGGCCCCGCCGAATCGGGCTATAGACCGCCACCCCCTGTTGGCCGGCTGCGGTGATGCCGTCATTGGAACGAAACCCGCCGTCGACGTAGTGCTCCGTCATCAGCCGCTCATACCGGTCCTGGGTCTGCTTCAACATGGGTTCCAACAACTGAGCGTCCGCTTCCGTGCTCACCTCCACGCCCACAATGATCCGGCTCTGCATGTCCACGTTCAGTTGGCCGCTGTAGGCCGGGCGGAACCCGCCATCAGGCATCTTCGTCACCCGGGCGTCCGGATCAGTGGTCGAGGCCCGGACCGGGCGCTTCTTGCGTTTGAGCTCGCGCCGTTTAGCCGCCTACCTTTTTCGCCTCGAGCTTTTCCACTTCCTGCAAGGCCTGTTTGACCCGGGCCATTCGGTCGTGCGCCTGGCGCTCGCGCGCTGCCTGCTGGCGTTTCGTCACAGGCGCCTCGCCAGCGGCGTCACGGGCGGCCTTCAGTTGCTGCACGCGGGCGTCCGCCTGCTGCAGACACTGGCTGAGAGTCTCCGCCCGGCGGAAGGAACTGGCCCCCGCACTGGCCCGGATGCGCACTCCATCCTGCGCCGTTTGCTCCAGATCGACCAGACCCTCCTGCGACAGCACGGCCACGCTACGGGTCAGCAGCGTATCCAGCTTAGCTTCCTGCTGCACCCGAAAATCAGCCAGCGTATGGTAATTCACACTCACGCCGCCCAGCAACCACTGGTAGGCCACATGTTCCCGACACAGGCGGTCCACCGCGCGGGCGCTGCCTACCCCCTCCAGCGTCGCATACAGCCACACGGCCAGCAACAACCGCGGATCAATGGCGGGCCGGCCGGCCTCGCCTTCCACCGCATTGATCGCGTCGTAGAAGGCGCTCAGATCATAGTCTTGCACCAGCGCCCACACCAGCCGGACGCGATGATCATCCGGCACCAACTCGTCCAAGCTAGCCACGCGCATCTCGACTTGGTGCCGGTTGGCTTGTTCCAGCCGGGGCTTGCCTTTGCCCGGCACAGTCGGCTTTGGGCTTTCACTCGGCAGCGGAAACAGGGTGTCGGTCATGGCTCACCTCGGCAGGAAATAATGCCGTCATTTTATTCGAGGTTGGATTTTTTCACAACCTCTGAGGGAGCGCCGGTTGCGACCCAGGGGTGACATAACACCGCACCGCCCAAAAATCCGGGATGCACGCTCGCAGGCGGATTTCTTTGAACCAGCCGGTGTTTGTGCTATAATCGCAGTGAGCGGTCAGTGTCTACGCTCAAATGTCGGTTTGTTGGGAATATCAAATTGTCGGATCTTTTCACAGATATTACGTCTGATAATACAAGAACGTGGACGGCGGGCTTCCTGAACGAGCGTTTCCCGGAGCCCGTTTCGCCTCTGGGCTGGACGCTGATTCGGGACTGGTTCGAAGAGCTGGCGCTGCGCGGTCCGCTGCGCTATCTCGGCGTCCAGTGGCCCGCGGCGCGCCCCTTGACGCGCCTGTATCACGGCCATCCCTACGCGGATGCCCACGCGTTCTGGGCCCTCTACAAGCTGTTCCCCGACTTTCTGCTGCCGGACGATGCCGCACGCTACTTCCCGGACGGGCAAGTTGCCTTGCGCCGGGCCGCGCCGCAGCCGTCCGGCTATTTCGATCTCCGCGTGTGGTGGGCCGCCGGACGGGCGTTGCTCTCCGACTCGGGCAACTGGTCGCCCTGGCACAACTGGCGCGCGTGGAAACGGTTCGAGACCCGCCTGGACGCCGGGTTGCGACGGCGAGCGGAGGCCCTGGATCGCAGGGGGCACCCAAGCAGCCGAGCCGAAATCTGGGCCGCGCTGCAGGAGGCGCAGGACTGGAACCGTGTGCTCCTCAACCTCCATCGCTGGAGCCTGACCCACGCCGACCTGACCTATACGCTCTTGCGGCGGCTGGTGCGGCGGGTCGTGGAGCCGGCTCAGGCCGACGAATGGAGCGCGCGCCTGACGTCCGGCGTGCCGAACTGGTCACTCAAGCTGGATGCGGCGTTGGACCGCCTGGCGAAGCTGCGGCAGTCCGGCTCGGGCGAGCTGTTCGAGGCCGAATTCGCGGCTTTCGTTGCCGAGCACGGGCATCGCTCGTTCAGCCTGGACATCGTCCACCCGTCGTTCGCGGCCGAGCCGGGAGCCATCCTGGCCCTGCTGAACGACTCGCCGGAGACGGTCGCCGCTTCCGACCATGGCGAGCAGGCCTGGGCTGAAGTGGAGCCGTCGATCCCGCGATTGGAGCGCCCGGTGCTGCGTCATGTGCTGAGCCTGGCGCGCATCTACATGGGTCTGCGTGAGGACCAGCGCTACCGCTGGCAGCAGATCCTGGCGTGGATGCGACGGTTGGTCCTGCAGCTGGCCGAGGATTGGGCGCACGACGGCCGGCTGGCCGCGCCCGACGAGGTCTTCTTTCTGACCTGGGCGGAGCTCTCGGCAGCGGCGCAAGCGCAGGCCGAGCTGCCCGATCGCGCCGTCGTGCGCGAGCGGCGCGCGCGCTTCGACGAGCTGGTCCGCGAGTACCGCGCCGACCCCTCCGCGCACTATCCGGCATTTTTGCGGGGCGACGAGCCCTGCTGGGATACGAGTTGTGTCATCCTGGGCCCGAACGAGGTCCCGTCTGAATTCTGGGGACGCGCCGCCAGCCCGGGGCTGGCCCGCGGTCCGGTGCGGCGGGTGACCGCCCCCGGGGAGCTGGCCGGCGTGGAGTCGGGCGCTATCCTGTTGGCGCGCGCGACCGACCCCGGCTGGACGCCCGTCTTTCGCCGCATCGCCGCGCTGGTGACCGAGACCGGCGGGCTGCTGTCGCACGGGGCGGTGGTCGCGCGGGAGTACCACCTGCCGGCCGTGGTGGCAGCGACCGGCGCGTTCGAGGCGCTGCACGACGGGCAGTGGGTCGAGGTAGACGGCCGGCTGGGCAAGGTGTCCGTTCTGAGCCGGCATTGATGCGAAGGTCCGGGCTCCGACGCGGCCGGGAGTTCGCCCGAGAACAGGAGCCATAATGGTTGAAGACGATCGAGAAGTGCCGGGACTTTTGATTCCGGAGGAGCTGCCGGCGGACCATCGTTCCGGCTTCGTGGTGGTCGTGGGCCGGCCCAACGTGGGCAAGTCCACATTGATGAACGCCTATTTGGGCCAGAAGCTGGCCATCGTCTCGGACAAGCCGCAGACGACACGGACCCGGTTGCTGGGCATCCTCACCCGACCCGACGCACAGGTGGTGTTCGTGGACACGCCGGGCATCCACCGGCCCTTCCACAAGCTCGGCCAGCACATGGTGGAGACCGCGCTGGGCGCCCTGCGGGATGCCGACGTTGCACTCTTTCTCGTGGACGTTTCGGCGCCGCCGGATGCCGAGGATGAGCTGGTGTCGCGCGCGGTGGAGCGGTGCAACGCCGCCCGCAAGATTCTGGTCATGAACAAGGCCGACCTGTCCACGCCGGCCGAGATCGACCGAGCACCGGCAAGCGTACCTGCGCCTGGCAAGCGTGGACGACGACATCGTGATCTCGGCGACGCGCGGCAACAACCGCGAGGAGTTGCTGCGCCGGGTGCTCGAGGCGCTGCCGTTCGGCCCGCGCTACTTCCCCGAGGAACAGGTCACCGACCAGGAAGAACGCTTCCTGGCTTCTGAATTTATCCGCGAGCAGGTGCTGAAGCGCGCCCACCAGGAAGTGCCCCACGCGGTCGTCGTGGTCATCCAGGAATTCAAGGAACGCCGCCCCGACCTGACCTACATCGGCGCCACGATCCTGGTCGAGCGGGACAGCCAGAAGGGCATCCTGATCGGCGAAGGCGGGCGGATGCTCAAGCTGATCGGCTCCGGCGCCCGCGCCCAGATCGAGGACATGCTGGGCCACAAGGTCTTCCTCGAGCTGTGGGTGAAAGTCCGGAAGCAGTGGCGCTCCGACGAGAGTGAGCTCCGGCGCCTGGGCCTGGTGGCCAGAGACGAGTAGGGGCGGGCCTCTGTGCCTGCCCGCAACCGGGTCGATCGCGAACCTGCGACGCCGTTTTCCCGCAGATGCTCCAGGGAGGCGAGGATGAGGATCAAGCTGTCGGCGGAGACGTTGAACAGCGAGTGGGTGCGCCGCATCGAGGAGTACAGCGGGCAGAATCTGCTGGCCTGCTACCAGTGCGGCAAGTGCTCGGCGGGCTGCCCGGTGGCCTTCAAGATGGACCTTCTGCCCAGCCAGGTGATCCGGCTGGCGCAGCTGGGCCAGGTGGCTCCCTTGCTGGACTCGGAGACGCCCTGGTTCTGCGCCTCGTGCCAGACCTGCTATTCCCGCTGCCCCAAGGGCCTGGATTTGGCGCGAAATCATGGAAGCCCTGCGCGAGATCATCTTGCAGGAGCGGGGCGACCACATTTCCATGGGCGAGCTGCCGGCCGACGAGCTGGCGGAGTTCCCGCAACAGGTCTACATCAGCAGTTTCCGGAAGTACACGGCGTAACCGTCGCGCATGTGAGGAGGCGTCATGAGGGTCTCCTATTTTCCCGGCTGCACGCTGAAGACGAAGGCCCGCGGCTTCGAGCGTTCGTTGCTGGACTCCACCCGAGCTGTAGCGTTGGAGCTGGCCGAGTTGCCCGACTGGAACTGCTGCGGGGCGACGTTTCCGCTGCTCGCCGATAATGCGCTCGACCTGGCCGGCCCCGCCCGTGTCCTGGTGGACGCCCGCCGGCACGGAGAGCGCGTCGCCGTGGCCTGTACGACCTGCTACAACGTCCTGCGCCGGACCAACCACGTCCTCCGCGCGGACGAAGCTCTGCGTGACAAGCTGAATTTTTTCATCGAAGCCGAGTACACCGGCGACCTGGAGGTGCTCGACGTCCTCCAGATTCTGCGCGACGACGTGGGCTTCGAGGCCGTGCGCGAAACGACCGTCAGGCCGCTGTCCGGGCTGAAAGTGGCAGCCTATTACGGCTGCATGGTCCTGCGCCCGCCGCGCGAGGTGGCGTACGACGATCCGGAGCAGCCCCGCACGCTCGACGACCTGATGGCCGCCGCGGGCGCACAGCCGGCCCCATACCCGCACAAGAGCGAATGCTGCGGCGCGTACCTGGCGGTCAAGTCGCCCGAAACGACCGCGGAGATGTGCCGCACGATCTCCCGCTCCGCTCGCGGGGGCGGGGCAGACGTCATCGTCACGAATTGCCCGGTCTGCCAGTTCAATCTCGACAAGCAGCAACAGGCGCTGAGTCGCCGGTACGGCGGTTTCGAGCCGCTGCCGGTGCTGTATTACTCCCAACTCCTGGGCCTGGCCTTCGGGCTGGATGCCGGCGAATACGGATTCGAGAACCACTACGTCGATCCGCGCCCGGTCCTGTCGCGCGCGGGCCTCCTGTGACATGAACGTGTCCGAGCCCCCGCTGCAGAAGCTGCTCGTGATCGGCGCCGGCATCGCCGGGATTCAGGCTGCGCTCGACGTCGCCAACTCCGGCTACCCGGTGACGCTGGTGGAGCGGCTTCCTTCCATCGGGGGGCGCATGGCCCAGCTGTCGGAAACCTTCCCCACGCTGGACTGCGCCCAGTGCATCCTCACGCCGCGCACCGTGGAGACCGGCCACCATCCCAACATCACCCTGTTGGCGCACTCCGAGGTGCAATCCGTCGAGGGCGGGGTCGGCGATTTCCGCGTGCGCATCGTGCGCCGCGCGACCTGGGTGGACGAAGACCGGTGCACCGGCTGCGGCCTCTGCCAGGAGAAATGCCCCACGAACGTGGACTCCGATTTCCAGCGCGGCATGGGAACGCGCAAGGCGATCTACACGCTGTCGCCGCAGGCCGTGCCCAACAAGCCGGTCATCGACCGCGAACACTGCCGCTACTTCCTCACCGGCAAGTGTCGCGTGTGTGAGCGCGTCTGCCCGGCCGGCGCGATCGACTTCGAGCAACAGGACTCCGTCGTGGAGGAGCGGTTCGGCGCCGTCCTCGTCGCCACGGGCTTCGATCTCTATCCCCTCGGCCGGCTCGGCGAGTACGGCGGCGCCCAGACCCCGGACGTCATCGACGGCCTCGCGTTCGAGCGCCTGCTGTCGGCCTCCGGTCCGACCTCGGGCAAGGTGCAGCGCCCCTCCGACGGCCGGACGCCGCACGAGGTGGTCTTCATCCAGTGCGCGGGCTCGCGCGATCCCGAGCTGCACCTGCCGTATTGCTCCAAGATCTGCTGCATGTACAGCGCCAAGCAGGCCATGCTGTACCGGCACAAGGTGCACGACGGCCAGGCATACGTCTTCTACATCGACGTCCGCTCGGCGGGCAAGCGCTACGAGGAGTTCGTCCAGCGGGCCATGGAAGAGGACCACGTGGTCTACCTGCGCGGCAAAGTGTCGCGCGTCTTCCGGGAGGGCGACAAGGTCGTGGTCTGGGGCGTGGACACGCTGAGCGGGCAGACGGTCGAGGTGCGGGCGGACCTGGTCGTCCTCGCCCCGGCGCTGATCGCACGGCCGGATAGCGGCACCCTCGCCGGACTGCTGGGGATCGACGTGGACGCGCACGGCTTCTTCTCGGAGCTGGACGCCAACGCGCGACCGCTGGAGACGGCCCGCCCGGGCATCTTCCTGGCGGGCGCGGCCTCCGGACCGAAGGACATCGTGGAAACGGCGGCGCAGGCCTCGGGTGCGGCCGGTAAGGTGCTGAGCCTCTTCGCACGGTGGGAGCGGAGCGGATCATGACGAGGATCGGGGTATTCGTCTGCCATTGCGGCGTCAATATTGCCGGCACGGTCGACGTGAAGCGCGTCGTGGCGGCGCTGCAGTCTGTCCCGGACGTCGCGTATGCGGCCGATTACCAGTACATGTGCTCGGATCCCGGCCAGGCGCTCCTGGTGGACGCCATCCGGCAAGAGCGCCTCGACGGAGTTGTGGTCGCGGCGTGCTCGCCGTCGATGCACGAGGTCACCTTTCGCAATGCCACGCAGCGCGGGGGCCTGAATCCGTACCGCTGCGAGATCGCCAACATCCGCGAGCAGGATTCCTGGGTGCACCAGGCGCACCCCGAAGCGGCGACCCGCAAGGCGATCGAGGTCATCCGATCGATGGTCGCCCGGGTCAGCCGAAACGAGCCCCTGGCTCCGCTGACGCTGTCCGTGACGAAGCGCGCGCTGATCATCGGCGGGGGCATGGCCGGGCTGGTCGCCGCGCTGGACATCGCTGACGCGGGCTATCCGGTCGTGCTGGTCGAGCGCGAGTCGACGCTGGGCGGCAACGTCGCCCGGCTGGGCAGCCTGTATGTGACGCTGGGTGCCGCAACCGACCTGCTCGCGGCACGGATCGACGCGGTTCGCAGCCACCCGAACATCCAGGTCTGGACGGACACCGTCGTCGACCACGTCGGCGGCTACGTGGGCAATTTCACCGCGACCCTGCGGCCGAAGGATGGGGCCGGCCCCCAGTTCGACATCGGGGCCATCGTCGTCGCCACGGGCTACACGCTCTACGACAAGGCCCGGCTCGGCGAGTACGACGGCGGTCGCTGCGCGGACGTGATCGACGGGCTGCAGCTCGAAGCCATGCTGCGGCCCGACGGACCGACCGGCGGGCGGATCCTGCGGCCCTCGAACGGCAAGGCACCGCGCGAGGTGGTCTGGATCCAGTGCGCCGGCTCGCGCGATCCGGAGCTGCACCGGGCCTACTGCTCTAAGATCTGCTGCATGTACGTGGCCAAACAGGCGACGTGCTACAAACGGCAGGCGCCGGACGGCCAGGCTTACGTCTTTTACATCGACATCCGCTCGCAGGGCAAGGGCTACGAGGAGTTCGTGCAGCGGGCCATGGAGGACGATCACGTTTTGTACGTGCGGGGCAAGGTGTCGAAGGTCTTCGAGGAGGGGGGCCGCGTGCACGTCTGGGGCGCGGACACGCTGAGCGGCCAGCCGGTCGAGGTCGAGGCGGACCTGGTGGTGCTGGCCACCGCCGCAGTCCCCGCCGACGGCGCCGCCGATCTGGCCAAGCTCCTGCGGGCCGCCACCGACGAAGACGGCTTCTTCGCCGAGGCCCACCCCAAGATGCGGCCGGTGGAGAGCCTGACCGCGGGGGTATTCCTGGCGGGCGCGGCGCAGTTTCCGAAGGACATTCCGGAGACCGTGGCCCAGGCCTCAGGCGCGGCGGCGAAGGTCCTGTCGCTGTTCGCCCAGCGCGAGCTGGTTCAGGAGCCGACGATTGCGTGGACCGACGAGGAGATCTGCGCGGGCTGCGGCGGGTGCGTGGACGTGTGCCCATACGATGCACGGGCGATGCACGCCTGGCGGTCCGTAGCGACCGTGAACGCGGCGCTGTGCCAGGGCTGCGGCGCTTGCGCCGTGTATTGCCCCAGCAAGGCCACGCAGGTCCGCAATTTCACCACGCGGCAGGTGCTCGACATGCTGGAGGAGTTTCTGTGATGGATGCCATGGGCGCCGATTTCAGTGCGCAGGTCCAGGCGCGGAGCGGACAGGACGTGAGCCGGTGCTTCTTCTGCCAGAAGTGCACGGCCGGCTGTCCCACGGCCTACGCGATGGACGTCCAGCCGGCGCAGATGCTGAAGATGGTCCAGCTGGGATTGAAGGACGCCCTGCTGCGGAGCGCAGCAATCTGGCTGTGCGTGGGCTGTGAGACGTGCGGCACGCGCTGCCCGAACGGGATCGCGCTGGCGCCCGTGATCGACGTCCTGAAGCAGATGACGCTGGCCGAGGACGCGGCGGCCCCCATCGGCGGGCCGAAGAGCCTGGCCTTGCACCGCGCGTTCGTGGATGCCATTCGCCGCCTCGGGCGCGTCCACGAGGTCTCCATGCTGGCCGAGTACAAGCTGCGCAGCGCCGATTGGTGGTCCGACCTCGGTCTGGGCCTGCGCATGTTCCGGCACGGCAAGCTGAAGCTCATCCCCAGCCGCGTGGCCCGGCTGAAAGAGGTGCGCGCCTTGCTCAGGATGGAGGAGCCCTGATGCCGTACTGGTACTATCCGGGCTGTTCGCTGCACTCCACGGGCGCCGAGTACGACCAATCAGCGCGCGCAGTCGCCCAGGCCCTCGGCGTGGGACTCGTCGAGCTGGAGGACTGGAACTGCTGCGGTGCGTCTTCGGTTCACACGCTCTGCTCGCGGGACGCGGCCATGGCCCTGCCCGCCCGCAACGTTATGCTGGCCCAGCGCGAGCCGTGGGATATGGCCGTGCCCTGTGCGGACTGCTTCTACCACAGCGCCGCAGCGGACGACCGTCTGCGGGGCGACCAGGCTTTTCGCGCCTTGCTGGAGGCCGCCGTCGGTGCGTCCTATTCCGGCCGGGGTCGTCCGCGCGCGCTGCTCGACGTCCTGACGACGGACGTCCCGGCGGCGCAGGTGGCGGCGAGGGTGACGCGCCCCCTGGCCGGGCTGAAGCCCGCCGGCTACTACGGCTGCCTGCTGGTGAGGCCGCCGGACGTGGCGCGCCGGTGGGACGACCCGGAGCACCCGGTGCGGATGGACCGCCTGCTGGCCGCGATCGGCGCGGCGCCGGTGACGTGGTCGTACGCGGTGGAGTGCTGCGGCGCCAGCCTGGCAATCGGCCGGGGCGACGTGGTGGCGCGCCTGGTGGGCCGCATCGTGGACGGCGCGGAGGAGGCGGGGGCCAATTGCCTGGTCACCGCGTGCCCGATGTGCCAGGCCAACCTGGAGTCGCGCCAGGGTGCGCGGCCGAAGGCCATGCCGGTGTTTTACTTCACCGAGCTGCTGGGGCTGGCGTTTGGGCTCCCCGGTACGGACGCCTGGTTCGGGAAGCACCTGGTCGATCCCAGGCCGTTCCTGGCGAGTTTGGGGTAGGAGAGGTAGACGCGTGTCGATTTCGTTGATTCTGGCCCACCCCGACCCTGGCAGCTTCAACCACGCCATCGCCCAGACGGCCGCGGCGGCGCTGGAGCGCAACGGGCACCGGGTCGACTTCCACGACCTGTACGCCGAGCGCTTCGATCCGATTCTGGCAGCGCCCGAGATTCCGGACGGCGCGGCGCTGGACCCGATCATCCAGCAGCACTGCGACGAGATCGCAGCGGCGGAAGGGATCGTGATCGTGCACCCCAACTGGTGGGGACAGCCACCGGCGCTGCTCAAGGGCTGGGTCGACCGGGTGATTCGCCCGGGGTGGCCTACCGGTTCCTGGAAGGCGACGACGGCGAGGGCGTGCCGGTCGGCCTGCTGCGGGCGCGGGCGGTCTGCGTCTTCAACACGGCAAACACACCGGCGGAGCGCGAGACGCGCGTGTTCGGCGATCCGCTGGAGCTGCTGTGGAAGAACTGCATCTTCGATCTGTGCGGGGTCCCGTCGTTCCAACGGCGCATGTTCCGTGTGATCGTGACGAGCACGCCGGACGCCCGCGCGGCCTGGCTGCGTGAGGTCGAGGATACCGTGAACCATC
This sequence comes from uncultured Chloroflexia bacterium, assembly GCA_963843645.1. GTDB lineage: Bacteria > Chloroflexota > Anaerolineae > DAOTYC01 > DAOTYC01 > CAWJLE01. The sequence goes on from CAWJLE010000001.1 coordinate 456,061, forward strand.
TCCTCGGACGAGGCGAATGATGTTAGGGCAGGAAGGCGGCGTTTCGAACTCGAACCGAACGGCGCTGATCGTCGGCGGCGGCATCGAGGGCATGAGCGTGGCCCTGCTGCTGGCCGAGACCGGCCATCGGGTCGTGCTCCTGGACCGTGCGCCGTGGATCGGCGGCTCGCTCCACCTGCTGGACCGCACCTTCCCGACCGATTCGTGCGGCCTGTGCCTGATGGCGCCGGTCCAGCCAGCCTACTGCCCGACCTACGAATGCCATCTCCACGAGAACGTCACGGTGATCTCGAACGCGGACATCGTGGACGTGGCGGGCGACCCGGGCTCCTGGCGCGTGAGCGTCCGGCGGCATCCACGCGGCGTGGACGAGGCGCGCTGCGACCGGTGCGGCGCGTGCCTCGATGCCTGCCCTGTGTCGCGCCCGGCCCCGTACGAGGGCGACCTGGCGCCTCAGAAGGCGATCTACCGCCCGCCGGCCCGCACCGTGCCGGACGCGCCCGTCATCGACGAAGAGCATTGCACGCGCTGCGGCAAGTGCGTGGCCGCGTGCCCGCGCGGCGCCATCGATCTGGACGCACCCGCACGTGAGGAGCAGATCGAGGCGGCTGCCGTCGTCCTGGCGCCCGGTTACACACCCTTCGACGCACGGCTCAAGGGCGAATACGGCTACGGCCTCTATCGCAACGTGGTGACCAGCCTGCAGTTCGAGCGGATGACCAGCGCCGCGGGTTCCAGCGTGGGGCGGGTCGTGCGCCCGTCGGACGGCCGCATGCCACAGCGTATCGCGTTCATCCAGTGCGTCGGGTCGCGGGATGCGACCTGTGGGCGAGAGTACTGCTCGTCGGTGTGCTGCATGGTGACTGCCAAGCAGGTCGCCGCAGCGAAGAAAGCGATGCCCGGCCTGGCCGCGAGCGTCTTCCACATCGACCTGCGCGCCGGCGGCAAGGACTACGATGCGTACCTGGACGCGGTGCGCGCGCTGCCGGGCGTGACGTATCGCCGCGGCATGGTGTCGTCGATCATCGAGCGGCAGCGGACCCGGAACCTCGTCATCACGGCGGTCGGCCCGGACGGCCGGCTGGCCGAGCAGGAATTCGACCTGGTCGTCCTGGCGGTGGGACTGGAGCCTGCGCCGGAGATGAGGACGCTGGCGCAGAAGTGGGGCGTCGAGCTGGACCGGTTCGGTTTCGGGCGGTCCGAGGCGCCGGGCGTCTTCGTCGGCGGCGCGTTCCGCGAGCCGATGGACGTCCCAGAGACCGTGGTCGATTCCGCGGCGGTCGCGGCGCGAGCCGCGAGCTACCTCACTGCACTGGACGCCGGGCGCGTCGCCCAAGTCCGACCAAGCCGGACATCGGCCCGGCACCACCTGACGTCAGCCAGCCTGTGGACGCGCCGCCCGCGGTCGCGGTGCTGTTCAGCCTGGACGGTGCGGCGGAGCCAATTGACCTGGACGATGTGGCGAATTATACTGCACGGCTACCGCACGTAGTGTCGACTCAGCGAATTCGTGGCCTCTCGGCGGACGAGATCAGGGCCGGAATGGCCGACAGCGCCGCCAATCGCTGGGTGATCGTCGGCGCCACAGACGTGCCGGCGCGCGTTCGGGCGCAAGCCGACCTCAAGCGGCAGGGCGTCCCACGCGCGTCCGTCGAGTGGGTCGGCCGGCACCTTGGAGCGACAGCACAATCCCGAATCCGGGCCGAGATCGCCATGGCCGTCGCCCGCGTGTCCGAGGATCGCGGGACGCGCCCATCGGCCGCCGTCCGGCAGGCCCTGGGCCGCCGCGACGACCGAACGCTGGTGATCGGCGGGGGGCCGGCGGGACTGTCGGCGGCGCTGACGCTGGCCCATTTGGGCCGCGACGTCATCCTGGTAGAGCGGAGCGCCGCGCTCGGCGGCCAGGCCCGCGAGCTGCGCCGGCTGCTCGACGGTGGGGATCCGCGGCGCATCGCGGACGACCTGGCGACCCAGGTGGAGGCCTCGCCCCACGTCGAGATTCACACCGAAGCGCACGTACGCGAGGTAAACGGACAGCCCGGGCATTTCGTGACCGTCCTGGAGCGGGCGGGCCGGACCTTCCGCATCGAGCACGGCGCGACGATCGTGGCGGTGGGCGCCGCGGGCGGTGCGACCCATGCGGCCACTACTCGAGTACCGCTACGGCACGAGCCCATCGATCATGACACAGCGCGAGCTGGAAGCGCGCCTGGCGGACCGGCTCGACGATTTGAACGGCGTGCGCCGGGTGGTGATGATCCAGTGCGTGGGATCGCGTGACGACACGGGGTCCGGCCTTCGCTCGTGCAGCCGCATTTGCTGCGCGCAGGCCGTCAAGAACGCCCTGGCGATAAAGGACCGCGCGCCGGGCGTCGAAGTCAGCGTGCTCTACCGGGACGTGCGCACACCCGGATTGCAGGAGCTGGCCTACCAGCAGGCCCGGCAGCGTGGCGTGCGCTTCCTGCGCTACGAGACGTCCGCCCGGCCGGCGCTGCGGGCCACAGACGGCGGATTCGCCGTCGAGACCGTGGAGCCGCTGCTGGACCGCCCGGTGAGCCTGCCGGCGGATTGGGTGGTGCTGAGCGTGGGCGTCCAACCCCCGGCCCAGGCGGACCTGGCCCGAACGTTGGGGGTACCGCTGGATCCGGAAGGCTTCTTCAAAGCAGCCCACGTCAAAATGCGGCCGCTGGACCTGCCGCGTCTCGGAACCTACACGTGCGGTCTGGCCGTTGGGCCGTGCAGCCTGCCCGAAAGCGTTGCACAGGGCCAGGCGGCGGCGATGCGCGCGGCGGCCTTCCTGACCCGACCGCCGGCTGTGTCCACCTCCGGCGTCGCGGTCAACGACCGGCTGTGCAGCGGCTGCGGGCTGTGCGTCGAGGAGTGCCCGTACGCCGCGCGGATTGTGGACGCCGCGAGCGGGAAGGCCCGAGTGATCGAAGAACTGTGCCTGGGCTGCGGCGCGTGCGCGGCGGTCTGCCGCAACGGCGCCACGCGGCAGATCGGACACGAGAAGGCGAGAGTGATGGCTGCGATCGATGCCGCCTTCACATAGATGTGGCACGCGACGATGCGCTGCCCCGCACACCCCGGCGAACGGGGGTCGAGGACCGTCCGAACCACACCACCCAACAGGATCGAGTCATCACAAGGAGGTCACACACCATGTTAGTCGGCCAACGTATGAGCAAGCACCCGGTCGTTTGTTCCCCTGATATGCCGGTCGACGAGGCGCTGAACTTCATGCGCCAGGAAAAAGTGCGGCGACTGCCCGTGATCGGCAAAGAACGCGAGCTGCTCGGCATCGTGTCGGAAAAGGACCTGTTGTACGTTTCTCCCTCTCCGGCGACGACGCTGAGCGTCTTCGAGATGCACTACCTGTTGTCCAAGATCAAGGTCGGTGACGTGATGAGCAAGGGAGTCATCTCCGTGACCGAGGACACGCCGCTGGAGGAGGCCGCCCGCATCATGGCCGACAACAAGGTGGGCGGACTGCCCGTTCTGCGCGACGACAAGCTGGTCGGCATCATCACGGAGACCGACCTGTTCAAGGTGTTCTTGGAGCTGCTGGGCGCCCGCGAGACCGGCTGCCGTGTCTCCGCCATCGTGCCCGAGGGCAAGGGCATCCTGGCGAAGCTGGCCTCTGAGATCTCAGCCAAGGGCGGCGACTTCGTCTCCGTTGGCACGTTCCTGGGCGACGATCCCTCCAACCGCATGATCGTGTTCAAGGTGCGCGAGGTCAGTGAGGCCGACGTCGAAGTCGCGTTGGACGCCATCGGGGCCAAGGACATTCACATCACGATGAGCTGCACGACCTGAGGCGTAGTTTCGAGAGATAACGGGAGAAGCTGATGCCCGAGTTTGAGCCACGTATCATCGCATTTCTGTGCAACTGGTGCACCTACACCGGAGCGGACCTGGCGGGTACCGCGCGGATTCAGTACCCGCCAAACATCCGCGTGATCCGCCTGATGTGCTCCGGCGCGCTGGATCCGGTGTACGTGCTGAAGGCGCTGCTGGAAGGCGCCGACGGCGTGTTGATCGGCGGCTGCCATCCAGGCGATTGCCATTACATGAGCGGCAACTACAAGGCGCGGCGGCGAGTGGCGATCCTGCAAAGAGATCCTGCGAGCAGGTGGGCTTCGACGAGGACCGCGTGTGGCTGCGCTGGATCAGCGCCAGCGAGGGCCGCCTGTTTGCCGATACGGTCGGCCGAGATGGTCGACGCGCTGCGGGCCAAAGGACCGAATCCGCTGCGCGTCGAGTGGGCCGTCTGAGTGGAACGGAGAGGGACGAGAGACCGAATGGAAGCCAGTTTGGCCGTCAACGGCAGCGCCGAAAGCGCCGTACGGGACCTTCTGCGCCACCTCCTCGACAGCGGGGTCAGCCGGGCGCTGCTGGTTCCCATGAAGCTGCCCTTCGGTGGTGTGGCGCCGGCGCTCGTGCGCGACGCGGAGCGGCTCGAAGATGCGGCGCCGCTGGCGCCGGTCATGCCTGTAAGCGAGGCGACCCTGGCGGCCGCGCTCACGCCAGCCCTAGCGGCGGACGGCGAGCCAGGCCTGCTGGCCGTCCTGCTGCATCCCTGCCAGATCCGCGCTTTCGTCGAGCTGGTGAAGCTCCAGCAGGCCAACCGGACGGGCGTCCTGGTGGTCGGGATCGATTGCCCGGGCACGTACGAAGTCGGTGATTACACCCGGCTGGCCGGCGAGGTGAACGATCCGTCGGCTGAATTAGTTGCTGGGCTGCGGGCTGGTGCCTCGGAGCCCCACGCAGGTTACACCTTCCGCGAGGCGTGCCGCATCTGCGAACACCCCCTGCCGGACGGCGCGGATTTGCGCATCCGATTCGTGGGGGTGCACGATGCGGCGATCCTGCGCGTGGCGGGGTCAGCTGAAGTACTGCACAAGCTGGGCCTGGAGCCAATCGAGCCGGATTCGACCGGGGCCGAGGCCGAGCGCCGCCTGGTTGAGGCGCGCACCGCCGAGCGCGAACGCGTCCTGGCCGGCTTCCACGAGCGGGTTCAGGACGTGCGGGGCCTGCTGGCCGAGCTGTCGACCTGCATCCACTGCCTGAACTGCATGACGGCCTGCCCGCTGTGCTACTGCAAGGAGTGCATCTTTCGCACCGAGACCTTCAGCCACCGCTCCGCGGACTACGAGCGCTGGGCCGGGCGCAAGGGCACCGTGCGGCTGCCAGCCGACACGCTTCTGTTCCACCTGACGCGGCTCAACCACATGTCGGTGTCGTGCGTGGGCTGCGGCCTGTGTGAGAGCGCGTGCCCCAACGACCTGCCGGTCGCGCGGGTCTTCCGCGCCGTCGGCGAGCGCGTGCAGGCCCTGTTCGACTACGTGCCGGGGCGCGACGCGGACGAGACGATCCCCATCGCCACGTTCCGCGAAGAGGAACTGGAGTGATGGACCTCTCTCCCGGCCATGGACCGGCCGGGAGAGGTCCCGAGCAGGGATCAGGTCCAGCAGGACACTTTGGGACTGAGAGCAGGAGGTTGTGCGATGGCGGAGCAGAACGAGCTGGCGCCTGTCTACATCATGGGCAAGCGGTACGAGGTTCCGTCGAACCTGACGATCATGAAGGCCATGGAATACGCGGGCTATCAGCTGATCCGCGGCGTGGGCTGCCGGGGCGGCTTCTGCGGCGCCTGCGCCACGGTCTACCGCGTGTACCCCGATTACCGGCTGAAGATCGGCCTGGCCTGCCAGACGGTCGTCCAGCCCGACATGTACCTGGCGCAGATTCCCTTCTTTCCCGGGCGGCGGGCGACCTATCGACTGCAGGACCTGAAACCTACCTTCGAGACCGTCGTGCAGCTCTATCCGGAAGTGCTGCGCTGCCTGGCGTGCGGCACCTGCACCAAGTCCTGCCCGCAGGACCTCAAGGTGAAGGACTACATGGCGGACGCCATGCGCGGGAACATCGCGGCGCGCGGCCGACAAGTCGTTCGACTGCCTGATGTGCGGGCTGTGCACGGCGCGCTGTCCGGCCGAGGAAGTGCAGTACAACGTCGCGATCCTGTGCCGGCGCCTGTACGCGCGCTACATCGCCCCGGCTGCGGCGCACCTGGCCCGGCGCGTCGCCGAGATCGACGCAGGCCAGTTCGATGCGGGGTTGGCGGAAGTGAAGGGTTTGAGCGATTCGGAGCTCCGGCAGCGGTACAATGAGCGGGATATCGAGCCGGAGTAGTCGAGGGAGGGGCGTAAGATGACCGGATATCCGCCAGAAATGCGAGAGCTGATCACGAGAGTCGAGGCCACTCGTCCCCAGCGACTGAGCGAGACCTTTCCGAGCCTGACGGCGAGCGAGAAGCAGGCGCTCCTGGAACGTTATCATCCAGACTACATCCCTGAGGCCATGCGCGAGCTCCGCGTCGGCCCGAACCGGGGCGGCCGCACGCTGCACGAGCTGGCCAACGTGCTGGAGGGCCGGCCCTGGCTGCGCTCGGATTCGCTCGACCTGACCGCGATCGATTACGACACCGACGTGCTGATCGTCGGCGGCGGCGGTGGAGGCTCGGCGGCGGCGCTGCTGGCGCGCGAGCAGGGCGCCAAGGTGATCCTGGCGACCAAGCTGCGTCACGGAGACGCCAACACGATGATGGCCCAGGGCGGCATCCAGGCCGCGGACAAGGCCAGCGACTCCCCCGCCATCCATTACCTCGACGTCATCGGCGGCGGTGGCTTCACCAATGACCCGGACCTGGTCGAAGCGCTCGTGCGCGACGCGCCCCTGACCATCCACTGGCTGGAGAGCCTGGGCTGCATGTTCGACAAGGAGCCCGACGGCACCCTGGTGACCATCCACGGCGGCGGCACGTCGCGCAAGCGCATGCACTCGGCGCGCGACTACTCCGGCGCCGAGATCATGCGCACCCTGCGCGACGAAGTGCGCTCCTACCCGGACGACATCCGCGTGCTGGAGTTCGCCCCGGCCATCGAGCTGCTGATGGACGACCGGGGGCAAGTCGCGGGCGCGGTGCTGCAGAACCTGGAGACCGGCGAGCACCTGATCGTCCGCGCCCGGGCGACGGTATTGGCGACGGGCGGCAGCGGCCGCCTGCATTACCAGGGCTTCCCCACCACCAACCATTACGGCGCCACCGGAGACGGGCTGGTGTTGGCCTACCGCGTCGGCGCGAAGCTCAGCTTCATCGACACGATGCAGTACCATCCCACCGGCGCGGCCTTTCCCGAGCAGATCGTGGGCCTGCTGGTGACCGAGAAAGTGCGCGGGCTGGGCGCCCAGGTCACGAACGTCCAGGGCAACCAGTTCGTGTACCCGCGCGAGACGCGCGATGCCGAAGCCGCCGCGATCATCCGCGAATGCCGCGAGCGCGGCCAGGGGGTCAGCACGCCCACCGGCATGCAGGGCGTGTGGCTGGACTCGCCGATGATCGACATCATCCATGGGCCCGGGACCGTGCTCAAGGAGCTGCCGGCCATGGTGCGCCAGTTCGGGCGGTTCGACATCGATATCACGACAATGCCGATGCTCGTCTACCCGACGTATCACTACCAGAACGGCGGCGTCGCCATCGACCCCGACGGCTGGACGGGCATCCCCGGCCTCTTCGTGGCGGGCGAGGCGTCCGGCGGCGTCCACGGGCGCAACCGGCTCATGGGGAACTCGCTGCTCGACGTCAACGTGTTCGGCCGGCGGGCGGGCCGGGCGGCGGCGCTCAGTGCGCGGGAAACGACGCTGGGCCGCCTCACCCTGGACCACGTCGCCGCGTGGGAGCGGCAGCTGGCCGAGGCGGGCCTGGATGCGCAGCCCTGCACGCCCACCCTGCTCCCCGACTACACGCGCCACACGCGCTGAGCCAAGACTACCGAAGTTTTAGAAACTTCAGAAGTCTAGATCATCATCAAGGAGTACCCATTGGAAGTCGAATTGATCGGTCTGACCCAATACCTGCGCGGCGACGGCCGGGCCGAATCCCTCATCGAGCACGCCGGCCGCGTCTGCTATCGCAGCGAGTCCCGCGGCGACCCGGTGAGCTTCATCCGCGCGCGGATGCGCGAGGGCCACGAGTCGATCATCGAGCACGCCTCGGCGACGTTCGAGGTCAGCGGTATCTCGCGCGCGTGCAGCCACCAGCTGGTGCGGCACCGCCTGGCGAGCTACTCCCAGGAGTCGCAGCGCTACGTCGACATGTCCGAGCCCGAGATCGTAGTCCCGCCGGATGTAGCCGGCAACCCCGAGGCGCGGGCCGTCTGGGACCGCCTGATCGGCCAGGTGAGCGACGCCTACCGGGACCTGCGCGCGCTGAACGTGCGCAAAGAGGACGCGCGCTTCCTCCTGCCGAATGCCGCGGCCACGCGCATCGTGGTCACCATGAACTTCCGGGAGCTGCGCCACTTCTTCCGGCTCCGGATCGACCCCGCGGCCCAGTGGGAAATTCGCGACCTGGCCGTGCGGATGCTGCGACTGGTAGCAGCCGAGTCGCCGGCCGTCTTCGGCGACGTGCTGGCGGACCTGGCGGCGCGGTACCCGGCCTTCTTCCCGGCGGAATAGCCTTTCGCCCATCGACAAACGAGGTGTATTATGTCCAGTGAACGGCCTGAATTGGATGCGTATTTCATGGAGATCGCCCGCGTCGTTGCCCGCCGGTCCACCTGCCTGCGCCGCAACGTCGGCGCGGTGATCGTCAAGGGCAAGCAGATCGTTTCCACCGGCTACAACGGCGCGTCGGCCGGGCATCCGCATTGCCTCGAGATCGGCTGCGCGCGCGAGGGCGTGCCCTCCGGCCAGCGCTCCGAGCTGTGCCGCGCCGCGCACGCCGAGCAGAACGCCATCAACTTCGCCGCCCGGTACGGCATCCCCATCGAGGGCGCCACGCTCTACACCACCCACTACCCCTGCTCCTGGTGCGCCAAGAGCATCGTCAACTCCGGCATCAGCCGTGTCGTCTTCGGCGAAGACTACCCCGACCCCCTCGCCAAGGAGGTCCTGTCGCTGCTGGACGTTGGGGCTTATGACGCGAAGGAAGACGCCACGAGTGGGTGAGGAAGTCCGTTTCTTCGATTGCATTACCGTCAAGGCGCGTCTATAATCAAGTGGTGGGTAGTGAATAGAGGCACGACGTGAGTTGTTTTCGATGCCTGTTGCCTGAATCGAACGTTGTGCGGGACGATCAGAACCCGGACCGCACAGTCTTGAAAGGCATGCCGCGATGAAGTCGATTGAAGAGATGATCAGAGAGCTGCCCGAAGATTTGCAGCGCGAGGTGCGGGATTTCGTGGAGTTCCTGGCCGAGAAACAAGCGCGAAAGCGCGGCCACAAGCTCCGCCAGGACTGGGCGGGCGCCCTTCGCGAACATCGCGAGCAGTACACCTCGCTTGAGCTTCAAAAGAAGGCTCAAGATTGGCGGGATAACTGAGCAATGTATTTGCTGGACACGAATATCTGGCTTGAGCGTCTCCTCGATCAAGAGCGGTCGCCGGACATTGCTCGAAGCGGCAGAGGAACAGATCCAGGAGACCGGCGGCATCCCACACGAGGAGGAAGATCATGTATACATTTACAGACAAGTTTATCTCCAGTCAGAGTAATATGGGATTTTTGAAGGCTGCCATGATGGGGCCTAATGCCATGAGAGTATCTGAGGAACTTGCCTCGTACTTGGAAATTCACAGCGATATGAAAGTACTTGACCTCGGCTGTGGGTGTGGTCTTTCCACGCTCTTGCTGATACAAAAATTCGGCGCGAAAGTTTTCGCCGCTGACCTTTGGATTTCACCGACTGAAAACTATGAACGTTTCAAATCAATCGGGATTGATGATAAAGCCGTTCCGATTTCAGTGGACGCGACCAAAGGATTGCCTTTCGCGAACGGATATTTTGACCTGTTGTTCACCGTGGACGCTTACCATCATTTCGGTGATACGACGGAAATGCTGCCGTCGCTCCTTCCGTTTGTGAAAAAGGGCGCCTATATCGCCGCGGCCATTCCCGGATTGAAATACGAATTTGGGAAAAATGTTCCCGATGAAATGCAGCCGTTTTGGAATAGCGAGGTGGAAAGAACCCTGCACTCTCTCGACTGGTGGAAGGACTTATGGAGCCAAGAAGAGGGTATCGAAATCATCGACTGCCGTGAAATGGCGTGCTGCAAGCAGGCGTGGAGTGAATGGCTAACCAGCAATCATCCTATGGTTGCAAATGATATAAAAATGATGGAGGCTGAGGGCGGAAAGTATTTCAATCTTGTTCAATTGATTGCTAGAGTACTCTGAATATCTTTCCTGTTTTCGCCACCATTCATATAAAACACCTCATTTCCAAATTGCTTCGGAAATGAGGTGTTTTCCGTAGTCGGTCGGCCTTATGGGGTAAGGTCACACTTATTTTTGTGACTTCCCGCCTTCAGCGCCCCATCGTTCTGTTTAACCCTCGTGATCCAACCCGCAGGGCTATTGCATCTACAGAATCTGCCGCACCGCGGCGAGGACGTCCTTCTCGCCGGGGATGACCTCGTACTCCAGGTTGTGGTTGTAGGGGATGGGCACGTCTTCCGACGCCACGAGCTTGATCGGGGCGTCGAGGTAGTCGAAGACGTCCTCCATGACCATGGCCGCCAGCTGACCCGCGTATCCGCCGGTCTTGCAGCCCTCGTTGACCACGACCAGGTGACTGGTCTTCTTCACGGATTCGACGATGGTTTCCTTGTCCAGCGGCTTCAGGGTCCGCGGATCGATCACCTCGGCCTCGATGCCTTCGCCGGCCAGGGTATCCGCGGCCTTCAGCGCGTGCTGGACCATCATCGACGTCGCCACGATGGTGACGTCCTTGCCCGCCCGCTTGACGTCGGCCTTGCCCAGCGGGATGAGGTACTCCTCCTCCGGGACCATGCCCTTCGTCGCGTACAGCAGCTTGTGCTCGATGAAGATGATCGGATTGTCGTCGCGGATGGCGGTCTTGAGCAGGCCCTTGGCGTCGTACGGCGTGGACGGCTGTACGACGTAGATGCCGGGCACGTGGACGAACCAGGCTTCCAGGCTCTGCGAGTGCTGCGCAGCGTTGCCACGGCCGCCGCCGCCCTGCGTGCGCAGCACGAGGGGCACGGTCGCTTTGCCGCCGAACATATAGCGCACCTTGGCCATCTGGTTCACGATCTGGTCCATGGCCAATGTGGAGAAGTCGATGTACATCAGCTCGGCCACGGGGCGCGTGCCGGTCAGCGCCGCGCCGACGGCCGTGCCCACGATGCCGGCCTCGGCGATCGGGGTGCAGCGGATGCGCTCAGGGCCGAATTCGTCGATCAGGCCGCGCGTGACCTTGAAGGCGCCGCCGTAGATGCCGATGTCCTCGCCCATCATGAAGACGCGCTTGTCTCGGCTCATTTCTTCTCGCAGCGCCTCGTTGAGGGCCTGGAGATAAGTGATCTCACGATCAGGCATGCCTCACAACCTCCCGTAATATTTTGAAATCTGCTCCTGAAGGCTCACTGCGCGGACTGGACGTACAGTCCGTCGTACAGAGCTTTCGACGGAAGGCTCAGGGGCAGCCTTAGCATACTCCACCGCTTCTTCCACTTCCTGGCGCGCGCTGTCTTCGACCTGGCGGCACTGCTCTTCGGTGAGATTGTCGTGCTCGACCAGCCAGCGCTCGAACCGCGCGATGGGATCCTTCTTCTTCCACTCTTCGACTTCTTCGCGGCTGCGGTACGGCTGGGCGTCGCCGATCACGTGGCCTTCCCAGCGGTAGGTGATGGCGTTGATCAGCGTCGGCCCGTCGCCCGCGCGGGCGCGGTCCACTGCCGCCTTGACCGTTTCGTACACGGCCACGACGTCGTTGCCGTCGATGGTGACTCCGGGGAAGCCCATGCTCGCCGCCCGCTCGGCCAGGTCGGGGATCGCGATGTCGTAGCAGACCGGGGTGCTCAGCGCGTACTGGTTGTTCTCGACCATGTAGATGACCGGCAGCTTCCAGATGGCCGCGATGTTGCCGCCCTCGTAGAAGCCGCCCTGGCTGAGCGCGCCGTCGCCGAAGAAGCAAAGGGTGACGCAGCCGTTGCCCAGCAGCTTGCAGGACAGAGCGGCCCCGCCGGCCAGCGTGAGTCCGCCGCCGACGATGCCGTTCGCGCCCAGGATGCCCAGGTCCAGGTCGGCGATGTGCATCGAGCCGCCTTTGCCGCAGCAATATCCCGAGGATTTACCCAGCAGCTCGGCCATCATGCGCTTGAGCTCGCCGCCCTTCGCGATGCAGTGGCCGTGGCCGCGGTGCGTGCTGGTAATGAAGTCGTCGTCGGTCAGGGCCGTGCAGGCTCCTACCGCCGTCCCCTCTTCTCCCAGCGATACGTGCGTCGCACCCTGGATGTATCCGCGCTTGAACAACTCGACCACGTTTTGCTCGAAGTAACGGATATCCCACATGCGGCGCAACATTTTGATGAGGCGATCTCTGCCAAGGTCCATTCTTCACTTACTCCTCAAGCAAGAATACGTTCGGTTCTACTGGCTGCCGTTCGACGTTGCGGACGCCGCCGCCAGCAGGCAGTCGCGCGTTTCCAGCAAATGCTTGTGAACGGCCGAGTTCGCGGCCTCGACGTCACGGGCGTACAGAGCGCGCAGGATTTCGCGATGCTCCTCGTTTCCGTAGGCCAGCCGGCCCCGCATGTCTGCGATGGCCATCAGCATCTGCAGCCGTCCGGCCAGCTGGCGATACAACTCCTCGAGAATGGCGTTGTGGCTGCAACTCACGAGGAGGCTGTGAAAAGCCATATCTGATTCGAGCAGGGCCGGCAGGTCGTCCTGAGCCAGTGCTCGATCGAAGTCCTCGACGGCGGCCTCCATGCGATCGAATTCCAACTCGGAGCCGAGGCTGAGCCCGGCCTCGATGGCCATGAGCTCCAGGCCCAGGCGCACGCTGCTGATATCCCTGACCTGGTCCGCGGACAACGAGACGACGAAGGTGCCGCGGTACGGGACCGTCTCGACCAGGCCCTCGCTGGAGAGCTTCCGCAGCGCTTCGCGCACCGGCGTCGCGCTGATTCCCAGCGGGGCGGCGATCTCGGCGTCCTTCAAATGGGTGCCCTGTGGCCACTCGCCGGTGATGATCCTCTCACGCATCAGCTCGTAGGCCTGCACTTCCAGGGTCTTCACTTTCACGGACGCGGCCGTCGTTAGCTGCGGCATCTGGACCATCTCAGGCTCGGTTAGCAGACAATGTATAATATATTCTATGTCAAAACCGGAAACTGTCAACTTGCGCGGAATACCCGATCCGATTTAGAACAGAGCCAGCTGTTCCGGTTCGCTCCCGGCGGGGGACGAGCCCTCTTGCCGGCGCTGCTCCGCTCGCAGTTCTTCCAACATCGCCGGCAGCTTCTTGAAGTCCTCAATCAGCATCGGGCGATACTGCGCCTGATGCAGCGCTGCCGCCGGGTGCAGCATCGGCACGTAGATGACGCCGCCGATCCGCTTGGGTTGGCCGTGAATCCGGGAGATAGACGCTTTGGGGAACCAGCGGGCCATGGAATAGCGGCCCAGCGTGACCACGACTTTCGGTTTGATGATTTCGATCTGGCGGTCCAGCCACGGCCGGCAGGCTTCGATCTCTTCGGGTAGCGGATCGCGATTGCCCGGCGGGCGGGACTTGACCACGTTCGTGATGTAGACCTGACCCCGCTCGACGCCGGCGCTGGCCAGAAGCTCGTCCAGGAACTTGCCGGCGGGGCCGACGAAGGGCAGACCCTGCCGATCTTCGTGGAAGCCCGGCGCCTCGCCGATGAACATGATTTCAGCGTTGGCCAGCCCGACACCGGGCACGGCATTGGTCCGGCCCTTCGACAGGGCGCATCGCTGGCAGACCCTGATCTGGTCGTGCAACTCGGTCAATGCATCCACGCAGTCCTCCTTGTTCGTGGCGATCTTGCGGTTGAGATTGTGCAGGAAAGATTATAGTCCAGCGCCCGGCACTTGACAAGTCCGGGCCGACGCGGGTGGCGGTCGCCGGGGGGCACGGCCTCGCCCATACCGGCCACACTCCACAGAGCAAACTTCCGAAGTTTTGAAAGCTTCGGAAGTTTCACACGGTGGGGGACTTCCGAAGTCTCGGAGACTTCGGAAGTCCCGGATTGGCGGAAGGCTCTCAGTCGAGAATATCCTCGTGGACGACGATGGACTTGGGCCACTGGATGCGTTTCTGCGCCACGGCCTCGATCGCCTCTTTGACCTGGTCGAAGGGGTAATAAGGGCCCTGCAGGGGCAGGACGTCGACCTGCTTCTGTTCCATCATGCGGAGCACACGCGGGAATGTGGCGGACGCGGCGAGGCTGGTGAACAGCTGGATCTCGTTGACGACCAGGTAGTCCAGGTCGATCTCGACCTTGCTGGTCTGGTACAGGCCGAACGTGAGGATCTTGCCGCCCAGCTCGACGAGGCTGGTCGCCAGCTCGAGGCCCTTCGGATTGCCGCTGCTGTCGATGACGGACGTGGCCTTCTCGCCGCCCAGCATGGCGAGGATCTTGTCGCGGGCGTCGGGGTCGTGCCGGCTGACGATGTTGACAATCCCCGTCTGCTCCGCGGCCTTCATCCGAAGCTCTCGCGAGCCCACCATGATGACCTTGGACGCGCCGAACGCCCGGGCGACCTGAGCGGACAAAATGCCGATGGGTCCGTCGCCGAGCGTGACGACGCGGTCACCGGGCCGGATGCCCATGATGTCGACGCCGTGCACGACCACCCCGACCGGCTCCGTCATGACCGCCTCGCGAAGCGAGACGCCGTCCGGCACTTTGATGGCGATGGACGCGGGGATCACGATGTAGTCGGCGAAGGCGCCCTGGTATCGGCCGGTCACGCCGATCTCGGTACGGGGCCAGCAGAGTTGGGGCCGCCCTTCCTTGCAGGCCGGGCACTCGCCGCACGGCAGGGTCACTTCGGCAACGATGCGATCGCCGGGCTGGTGCGTCGTCACGCCCTCGCCGACGCTCTCGACGATGCCGCACCACTCGTGCCCGCCAATCCACGGGTACGAGGCGATGCCCATGCGGAAGTAGACCATGGTGCCGAGGTAGATCTCGATGTCGGTGCCGCACACGCCGACCGCGGCCACTTTGCAGACGACCTCGCCGGGGCCGGCCTTCGGCTTCGGAACCTCCTCAATTTCGGACATCGCTGGGGCCATGGAAGACTGCTGCTCTCATGCGGGAACCCTCCTTAGTGCATTGATGATGTGCTTCGTACGGAACAGACGGACCCGAACGACACGAAAAAACGGCGCTCCAAAAGGAGACGCCGTGAATACGCCGACGAACATCTCCTTTTCAACCACGGGAGGCACAGCCGTTTCCAGCTATACCCTACCGGCCTTGCGCCATGGGTCGCTCACTGGCCTACAGGCCACAAGGCTCGGAGACGTTACAAATTCCTATATTCTGTTTTGGTCAGACAGGCACATTATACCGCCAGGGCCACCGCGCTCAAAACGCTTTGTCCAGGCGTTTAACAGTCGGACGCGTCCGACTGTTAAACGCCGTTCCGCAAGACGCTCAGTCGACGACGTCCGGATGGACTACGAGCGTCTTCACGCCGCGAGTCTGCTTCTGGGCGACGGCGGTGAAGGCCTCGCCGGCCCGCTCGAACGGATAGTCGTCGCCCAGGAGCGGCCGCGCCTGAATCGACCCGTTCTGCATCAGGCGCAGAACCCGTGGAAAACATTGTGTGGAGGACACGCTCATGATCAGGTGCACCTGGTTGGTCACGAAGTGGTTCAGGTTGAAAGTGACTTCGTCCACCGGATAAACGCCCAGGCCCAGCATCGCCCCGCCCGGCTCGACGACTTCGGTGACGAACTGGAGCGCCGCGGGGTTCCCGCTCGCTTCCACCACGTAGCGCGCCCTGCCGCCCAGCAGCGCCAGTACGCGATCCTTTGCGTCCGGCTCGTGGCGGCTCACGACGTTTTGAATGCCGACCTGCCGGGCAATGTCCAGCTTGGACGGGTGCGAGCCCACCAGGGCCAGCGGAGCGGCGCCGCACGCGCGTGCGATCTGAGCGGCCATCAAGCCGATCGCGCCGTCCCCGAGGACCACCATCTTCTCGCCGGGCCGTGGCTTCAGCTGCTGCAGCCCGTACAGGGCGATGCCCGCGGGCTCGGCCATGGCCGCCTCGCGCAAGGACAGGCCGTCCGGCAGATGGATCGTGTGGCGGGCCGGGATGCGCAGGTAGTCGGCGAAGGCGCCCGGGTACCGGCCCGTGCAGCCGATCTCGGTCCGATTGTGGCACAGGTTGTAGTTACCCGCCAGGCAGGCCTCGCACCGGTTGCAGGCAATGCTCACCTCGCCGGTGACGCGATCCCCCGGTTGGAAGCCGGTCACGCCCTCGCCGACGTGATCCACCACGCCGGACCACTCGTGTCCCGGCGTCCAGGGGTAGGACAGCAGGCCCATCTTGAAGAAGGGCAGCACGCCGTAGTAGATCTCCAGGTCCGTGCCGCAGATGCCGGTGGCAGCCACCCGGACCACGACTTCGCCGGGTCTGGCAGCAGGTTTGGGCATTTCCTCGATTCTCAGCTCATTCGGCCCACGAAGCACGACTGCTTTCACGATCGCATCTCCTCAAAGCTCCCGTGCTCGCAATTGGAGCCCGGCTCAGTCCAGGATGGCCTCGTTGACGATCAGCGTCTTCACTCCGGAGGTTCTCTTCAGCTCGGTATCCTCGAACGCCTGCTTCGCGTGCTCCAGCGTATAGGACTCGCTCTGCAGGGGCAGAACGTCGATCTTCTTGCTCTCCATGAGCCGGAGGACGCGGGGGAAGCAATTGACCGCCGAGAATGAGGTACAGATCTGGATCTCGTTGGCGACGAAGTTCATGAAGTTGAAGCTGAGCTCGTCGACCGGGTAGAAGCTGACGACCACCATCTTTCCGCCGAGCTTGATGAGGCCGCTGGCGAAGTCGAACACCTTGGGGTTGCCGGTGGCTTCCACCAGGTAGTCGGTTCGGCCGTCCAACGCCGCCAGGATTTGATCGCGGGCGTCGGCATCGTGGGCGTTGACGACGTGGGTGATCCCGGTCTCGCGGGCTGTCTGCAAGTGGTTTGCATGGCGGCCGACCAGGACGACCGGCGCCGCGCCCGAGGCCAGCGCCATTTGCGCCGCCAACAGGCCGATTGCCCCGTCGCCCATCACCACGACTTTCTCGCCGGGGCGGATGGAAACGTGGTCGAGTCCGTGCATGGTCACGCCCGCCGGCTCGGTCATGGCAGCCTCGCGCAGCGAAACGCCGTCCGGGATTTTGATCGCCTGGGCCGCCGGCATGAGGATGTACTCGGCGAACGCGCCCGAGTATCGGCCGACCAGGCCCACTTCGGTACGGTTGGCGCAGCAGTGGTAGTTGCCCGACAGGCAGGCCTCGCACGTCCCGCACGGGACGCTGCATTCGCCCGTCACGCGGTCGCCCGGCTTCAGGTGCGTGACGCCCTCGCCCACTGACTCGACGATGCCGGACCATTCGTGGCCCGGCGTACACGGAAAGCTCATCATGCCCATGTTGAGGTACGGCATGGTGCCGCGGTAGATCTCAATGTCGCTGCCGCAAATGCCTGCCGCGGCGACCTGGCAGACGACGTGGCCCGGCTCGACTGCCGGTTTTGTGACTTCCTCGATTCGTATGTCCTTCGGTGCGCGAATGACGACAGCTTTCAACAGGAAATCCCCCCTTCGCGGTTGTGTGCATGACGCACGTGGTCAACTCCTCTGAGCCGGACCCGGACCTCACAGCCACGGCGAGCCAGTGGAACTTTTTTTGGTGACGGCAGTGAATCTTAACACGCAACGCACTGTTGGTCAAACCATCTCGTGCACAACTGCGGCAGACCTCTCTCCCGGCCTCTCCCCTGAAAGGGAGAGGTGAAGGTCCTTGTCGTTCACCTCTCCCTTTCAGGAGAGAGGCCGGGAGAGAGGTCTGCCGCAGTTGGAAAACTTTCCTTCTAGATTCAGTGCCTGATTTCACAAGAATCACTTGACAAGGGCCAGGCCGTGTGTTATAATTGTTCGTGTGAAAAATCACAATAGAAGCCTCGCGGAGGTATTCCAAGGCAATTATGGCCACCATCAGGATTGACGACAGAGAGTTGACTGTGAAGGACGGCATCACCATTATCGAGGCCGCCCGATCCAACGGCATTGACATCCCCGCGTTGGGCTATGACCCTCGCGTAAGCCCTCCCAGTGGCGTCGAGATCTCCGTCGTGGAGTTGGCCGAGGGCACGAAGACCCGCTTCGCCTCAGCTACCTCGACCCCCGTGGCGGATGGAATGACCGTCCGTACCGAATCCCCGGCCCTGTCCAGCTTTCGCCAGGTCTACCTGGGTTCACTGCTGCGCACCCACTACGGTGATTGTGTTGCGCCGTGCGTTCAGCGCTGTCCCGCGAACATCGATATTCAGAAGTACCTCTATCACGTCGCTGCCGGGAACTTCGCCGAGGCGGTGGCCGTCATCAAGCAGAGCAATCCCCTGCCGTCGGTCTGCGGTCGCGTGTGCCCGCACCCGTGCGAGGCCGAATGCCGCCGCAATGCCCTGGAGGGGCCGGTCAACATCAACGCGGTCAAGCGCTTCGTGGCCAACTGGGACAGCTTCCAGCTGGTGCCGTATCGTCCCAAGGTTGCGCCCGACACCGGCCGCCGGGTGGCCGTCATCGGCGCCGGGCCGGCGGGCCTGACGGCAGCCTACTTCCTCCGCACGATGGGGCACGAGGTGACGGTCTTCGAGATGCAAGAGGCAGCCGGTGGGATGCTGCGCTGGGGCATCCCGTACTATCGCCTGCCGGAAGACACGCTCGACGCCGAAGTGCAGTCCATCGTCGAACTTGGCGTGGAGATTCAATACAACAAAAAACTGGGGCGCGATTTCACCCTGCAGTCTTTGAAGGCCGACGGCTACGAGGCGATCTTCCTGGGCCTCGGCGCGCAGAAAGCGACCAACATCGGCGTCAGCCGGTGAGGATCTGCCCGGCGTGATGTCCGGGCTGGATCTGTTGGGGCGGGTCGCCCGCGGTGAGACCCCCGAGCTGGGCAACCGCGTGGTGGTCCTCGGCGGCGGCAACACGGCCATGGACTCGGCCCGGACCGCGGTTCGCCTGGGCGCCAGGGAAGTCACGATCGTCTACCGGCGCACCCTGACAGAGATGCCCGCCCTGCCGACCGAGATCGAAGAGGCCATCGAAGAGGGCGTGAAGATGGAGTTCCTGTCCGCGCCAACCGCCATCAAGGCCGCCGAGCGCGGCCTGAAGCTGACCTGCATCCGGATGGAGCTGGGCGAGCCGGATGCCAGCGGGCGCCGCCGCCCGGTGCCGATGCCCGGTTCCGAGTTCGCCATGGAATGCAGCACGATCGTCTCGGCCATCGGCCAGGCGGTCGACGGCGAGGGCGTGGCCGAGGAGGGGCTGTGCACCAAGCGGGGCACGGTCCAGGTCGAGAACGAGACGATGCAGACCCGAATGGCCGGCATCTTTGCCGGCGGTGACTGCACTACCGGTCCCGACATCGCCGTCGGCGCCATCGGCGCCGGCAAGCGCGCAGCCTTCGCCATCGACGAATTCCTGCGCACCGGCGAAGTCGCGCCCAGGCCGGTGGAGTATGCCTGCAGCAAGGGTCGCTGGACCGACGTTCCGACGGAGGAGTTCAAGGGCGTCCGGCCCTCTGCTCGCGCCGAAGTCGACGCCGCGGAGCCTGAAGTCCGCAAGTTGAGCTTTGCCGAGACGACCGAAACCTGGGACGCGGCGACCGCCATGCGAGAGGCCGCCCGCTGCCTGAGCTGCGGCTGCACCGAGCGCTACGACTGCACGCTCCGGCAGTACGCCAGCGACTACAACGTCGTCTTCGATCCGAAGTCCCACCCGGCCCGGCCGCTGCCGGTGGACGCCAATCATCCGATCCTGACCCGCGATCCGGGCAAGTGCATCCTGTGCGGCCTGTGCCTGAAGGTCTGCCGGGAGATGGAAGGCTCCTCAGCGCTGACCGTCTACGAAGTCAACAACGTCATGACCATCGGCCCCAGCGACCGGCGGCCGCTCGACAAGACGACCTGCGTCTCCTGCGGCCACTGCGTCACGGTCTGCCCGACCGGCGCGCTGACCTTCAAGCCGGCCCTGCCGGAGGTCTACCGCGCCCTGAACAATCCCGAGCTGACGGTCGTCGCGCAGATCGCCCCGGCCGTGCGCGCGACGTTCGGCCAGCATTTCGGCATCGGCGGCGGCGAGGCGATGGCGCGGATGTGCGCCGGCCTGAAGCAGGTCGGCTTCAAGTACGTGTTCGATACCTGCTGGGCGGCCGATCTGACCATCATGGAGGAGGGCACCGAGTTCCTGAGCCGCGTCGGCCAGGGCGGCGTTCTCCCGCAGTTCACCTCCTGCTGCCCGGCCTGGGTCAACTACTGCGAGAAGGTGGCCCCGGACCTGCTGCCTCACCTGTCGTCGTGCAAGTCGCCGCAGCAGATGTTCGGCGCGGTAATGAAGGAGTACTTCGCAAAGCAGCTCGGCATCAGTCCGGACCTGCTCTATTTCGTCTCGATCATGCCGTGCAATGCCAAAAAGTACGAGGCCAAGCGGCCGGAGTTTTCGCACCACGGCCAGCCTGACATCGACGCGGTGCTGACGACCAACGAGATCATCGACATGTTCGCCGAAAGGGGTATCGATCCGATCGAAGATCAAGCCCGCGGCGCTGGACGTGCCGTTCGGCAACGTGTCCGGAGCGGGCATCATCTTCGGCGCGAGCGGGGGCGTGGCCGAGGCCGCGCTGCGCATGGCCGCTGAGCGCATCACCGAGCGGCGCCTGGACAAGGTCGAGTACACCGATTGCCGCGGCCTCAAGGGCATCAAGGAAGCGAACGTCAGGATGGGCGACGTGACCGTGCGCCTGGCGGTGGTCAGCGGGCTGCAGAACGCCCAGGCGTTGATCGATCGCATCCGCGCCGGAGACGCACCCTACGACCTGATCGAGGTCATGGCCTGCCCGGGCGGGTGCATCAACGGCTCCGGCAACCCGCAGCCACAGCTCACGACCGACCGTGAGGAGCGCCTGGAGGTGCTGTACCGACTGGACGAGATGGCGCCGATCAAGAAGAGCCAGGACAACGCATCCGTTCAGGCACTGTACAGCAACTGGCTGGGCGAGCCGGTCAGCGAAGCCTCCGAGCACGCGCTGCACACCACCTACGGTCGCCGCTCCATGCGCGTGGAGGAGTCCCTCGAAGAACTGCTGGAAGATCAGCCTGTCGTGGACATCGGCGTGTGCGTCAGCACGAGCTGCTACTTGAAGGGTTCGTGGCGGGTACTGGAGTCGCTCTCGGCTGAGATCCGCAAGCGGGGTCTGACCGATCGGTTCCGCGTGCGCGCCCGCTTCTGCGCGAACAACTGCGACAAGGGCCCGTCCGTCACGGTGGGTCAGCATACGGTGATGCACGTGGACCCGGACGACGTCGACGGTTTCGTCGATCAGTATCTCATGCCGGCGCTGGGGAGTCAGACAGCGGACCAGTAACGGATGAGGCTGAGCCGCCGGCCAGGTTTACACCCTTTGGCCGGCGCCACCTTCACCCCGCCCTCTCCCTTCCGGGAAGAGGGGGAATCCGCTGAAAGAGGTCGCTGCTCGAATGAGGAGATGTGGCATGGTGATCGTAACGATTTGTGTGGGGAGTTCCTGCAGTGTGCGCGGCTCGGACGAGCTGGCGTCGGCGCTGGAGAACTTGATCGAGAAGGAGAAACTGGGGAATCGCGTCGAGCTCGTGGGGGCTTTCTGCATGGAACAGTGCTCGATGGGTGTGTCGGTGAAAGTGAACGGCCGGCAGTATCGGGAGATTCACCCGGGCGACGCACAGACCTTCTTCTATAATGAGATCATGCCATGCCTGCAGGACGAAGGGACGCCATGAAAGGCTCAGTCATCAGTACCAATCCGGCCCGCTGCCGGGACTGTTATCGCTGCGTGCGCACCTGCCCGGTGAAGGCCATCCGCGTGCAAGACGGCCAGGCTCAGGTCGTTCCGGAGCTGTGCCTGGTGTGTGGCAGCTGCGTGCGCGCCTGTCCGCAGGGCGCCAAGATCATCCGCGAAGACCGGCCTCACGTGGAGCAGGCGCTGGCGGAGGGACGCCTGGTCGTCGCCACGGTCGCCCCGTCCGCGCCGGCCTACTTCGGGATGAAGGTCTTTTCTCAAATCGAAGATGTGCTCCGCAAGCTGGGCTTCGCCGCGGCCGGCGAGACCGCCTACGGCGCGGAGATGGTGGGATTGGCGCACAGGGAGTGCGTCGAGAGCGAATCTCAGCGCTGGCCGTTGATCGCCTCGTCCTGCCCGGTCGTGGTCAACCTGATCGAGCAGTACTATCCGGACCTCATTCCGCATCTGGCGCCGATCGTCTCGCCGATGATCGCCCACGGACGCTGGCTGCGTGAGAAGTACGGCCAGGATGCGTTCGTGGTGTTCATCGGTCCGTGCATCGCTAAGAAGCGCGAAGCCGAGGACGCGAACGTCCAGGGAGTCATCGACGCCGTCATCACTTTCCAGGAGCTGGCCGACTGGATGAACGAGAAAGGACTGGAAATGCCGGAATCCGACGCGGCCGCCGTCGCCGAGCACCGGTCCACGGCCCGGCTGTTCCCCGTCGAGGGCGGACTCGTCGGGACGGCCAACATGGATACGGACATGCTGAACAGCCACGTGGTCGTGGCCTCCGGCCTGGATGCGGTGGAAGAGGTGTTGCGCGGCATCGAGTCGAAGAAGCTGAGCGCCTGCATGGTGGAGCTGCTGGCCTGCGCAGGCGGCTGCGTAAACGGGCCCGCGATGATGGGGGTCGAGGGCGGCGCATTTCTGGCCCGCCAGCGCGTCATCGAGTACGCCGCCAACCGAGAGCCGATGCACCTGCCGGATCGCGTGGACTGGCCGCCCCTGGAGCGTGAGTTCACGGACAGCAGCGTGCCGATTCCCGACGTTCACCGAAGAACAGATCGAAGAAGTGCTGCACAGGGTGGAGAAGTACACGCCCGAAGATGAGCTGAACTGCGGCGCGTGCGGCTATCCGACCTGCCGCGACAAGGCCAGTCGCCACACTGCGCGGCATGGCCGAAGCCACGATGTGCATCCCCTACATGCGCCGCCGGGCGGAGTCGCTGCGGCAGGTGGTGATGGACGTCACGCCGAACGCGCATACTGATCGTGGACAAACGCCTGCGCATCCAGGACATGTCGCCCTCGGCGGAGCGAATGTTCGGCTGCCATCTGACCAAGGTCGCGGGGCCACGGTCTCAAGCCGGTCATCCCCGTCGTCGAGGACTTCGTGACCGTGCGGGATACGGGCGTGGCCGATCATGGGCAAGACGATCCAGCTGCGGCCCGACCTGTTCGTCGAACAGACCATCGTGCGCGTCGAAGGACGAGAGCCTGGTGATGGGCATCCTGCGCGACGTGACGGACCGCGAGCACGAGCGCGAGAAGCTGGATCTGCATCCGCAGTCGAGACGCTGGAGCGCACGCAGGAGGTGGTCAGCAAGCAGATGCGCGTCGCGCACGAGATCGCGCAGCTTCTGGGCGAGACCACGGCCGAAAGCAAGATGATGGTGTCACGGCTGGCCAAGCTGCTCGGAGAGGGCAACACCAAGTGAGGCAAATCGTCGAGGTCGCCTGGGAGAGCCTGAATAAGAACGGAGAAGAGCTGTGCGGCGACTCGGTCGATCATCACCACCACGCCGACCTCGTTCATCGTCGTTCTGTCTGACGGTCTGGGCAGCGGCGTCAAGGCCAACATCATGTCCACTTTGACCACGCAGATCGCCAGCGAAATGTTCCAGCACGGTGCGACCATCGAGGAGGTGATGGGGACGCTGGTGGAGACGCTGCCCGAGTGCCAGATTCGCAAGCTGGCCTACGCCACGTTCGCCGTGCTCAAAGTGGACCGCGGGCACGAGCGCCTACCTGGTGGAGTACGACAGCCCGCCGCTGATCCTGGTCCGCAACGGAGCGCTGGTCGACCTGCCGGTGCACGAGCGCGAAGTCAATGGCCGCGTGCTGCGCGAGGCCCGCTTCGATCTGCAAGAGAACGACTACATGGTGCTGGTGAGCGACGGCTACGTGCACGCAGGCGTCGGCGGCCTGTATCGGCTGGGCTGGGGCTGGAAGAACATCGCCACCTCGGTCCGGCGCTGGGTGGAAACGGGCGGCGACGCCTGCCAGCTGCACGCGCGCTTTGTCACGCACCTGCCAGAAGCTGTACAATGGCAAGCCGGGTGACGATGCGACGGTGGTCGGCATGCGGGTGCGCCCGGCCGTCTCGGCGACCATCCTGACCGGCCCGCCGGCCGACCAGGGACATGGACGAGGCGGCCGTCGCCCGGCTCCTGAACGCGGAAGGCGTCAAGATCATCTGCGGCGGGACCACCGCCCAGATGGCCGCCCGCGTCCTGGGCGAGGAGCTGAAGGTCGAATGGATGCCGCCCAGCAAGCGCCCGCAGACGGCGGCCGCACAAGAAAAGGGCGCCCCGCCCATGGCCCTGCTGAAGGGCGTGGACCTGGTCACGGAAGGCATTCTGACCCTGGGCCAGGCGGTGGAGCTGTTGGAGAGCGCCGCCAGACGATCCACGATTTGCCGCCGGACGACGACGCGGCGACCCGGCTGGCGCGCATTCTGCTCTCGGCCGACGACATCCACCTGATCGTGGGCACCGCCATCAATCCCAATCAGGTGGCAGACCTGATCCGCGGCGAGCCGATGCGCCTGGTGTACGTCAAGGAGCTCGTCCGCCAGTTGGAGCGGCGCACCAAGCAAGTCACATTTGGAACGAATTTAGCGATTACGTCAAATCGTAGTGAGGAGGGATCCTACAATGAACTCACAGGAAATGTCACCGTCCAGAGGCCAGATTCTGACGTGGGGTCGCGATATCGAGTGGACGAAGCCTGGGCCGTCTGGTTTTGCTCATGGCCACCGGCCTGCTCATCAGCAACCTTGGCCTGCCGCAGTACATCACCGGTCCCGCTGGTGAATGCACTGCTGATCCTGACCGTCTTGTGGCTGGGTGTGAGCCAGGCGCTGTTCGTCGGCATGGTGACGCCGATGGGCGCGGCGCTGAGCGGCATTCTGCCGCTGCCGCTGTGGATCATGATCCCGTTCATCGCGCTGGGCAACGCCGTGCTGGTGAGTTTTTCGGTGGGCTGCGCCACGTGAATCGGTGGCTGGCCCTCGTCGTCGCGGCGGTGGCCAAGTTCGCCCTGCTGTACGTTGCGGTGACCGTCCTGGTGGCGCACCCACTCAACCTGATGATCGCCGGTCAGGCGCAGGCCATCGTCGTTCCACAGGCCATCGTCGCCATGATGACGTGGCCGCAGCTGCTGACGGCCGTGGCCGGCGGCGTCATCGCCTTCGGCGTGGAGTTCGGCTCCCGCCGGCTGTCCGGCAAGGCCTGAGTCCGTCAATCGCGAGACTGCCGAAGTTTCTCCGAAACTTCGGCAGTCTGTGTCCAGGGGCAATCGCGTTACAATTGTGGGCGGTCGCCTCCCTCCGGCTTATGTCACCCTGAGGGAGGCCGACCGTCCTCAGTCGTAAACGGCGCTCCTTCAGGGTGACAGTCGCAGGTGGCGGGCTGACGTAACGGAATCGCGCCGGTCAGTCGCCACCGTCAGCCGATACGAGACTTCCGAAGTTCTCAAAACTTCGGAAGTCTAGGCCTTGCGACGACGCGTTTCTCGTGTATAATTTGCTCTGTGACCGCTCACTGATCCACTGATATCATCACAGAACATCACGGGAGATGGATCATGGAATCGTTGATGGTGTCGCAGAGGCTGTACCGGGTCACTCTCTTCACCAGCACGCTGAAGATCGAAGGCAAGTTGGAACCGATGGGCGACTTCATCAACGCTCTGAACGATCCACGCCGCAACTTTCTGCCCGTGCACGAGGCCACGCTCAGCCCGCTGGCCGTGGGCAACCCACTCTCCGCGTCCGCCGTACCGCAATTGATCGTCAACAAGAACGAGGCGGTCTTCGTCATCCTCATGGATCGCAACGATTATTCAAACATCCGCCTGCTCACCAACGTGGCGCGGCTGACGATGTACACGGCTTCGTACGCGATCCAGGCTGAGTTTCATCTGGGAGGCGAGATGCGCGAGCGAGACCTGCTGGACACGGTGACGACGGACTTCGTGCCCATGACCAAAGCCCAGTTCTTTCCTCTGGTCCCGGCCAAGACGAGCGTCCCGTCGCAAGTGGAGTTCGCCCTGCTGAACAGACGGTTCGTGCACAGTTACTTTGGAGAGCCGAAGGCGGCCGACACGCAGGAGTGATCGGCGATTACGGCCGCCAGGAGGGTCCCTGTTTGCTTCCCGGGCGGTTGCGCGTCAGGTTCACCACGTCACTGCCGTCGATGTTCATGCTGATGATATCCCAGTCACCGTCTCGGTTCGACATGAACGCGATGTGGCTGCCGTCGGGGGACCAGCACGGCCAGTGGTCGTCGGCGGACGACGTACGTGAGAGGTTGACCTGGTCCGAGCCGTCCCGGTTCATGACGTAGATCTCGGCGTTGCCGTCGCGCGTGGATTCGAAGACGATTTTGTCGCCTTTGGGCGACCAGGCCGGCGAGAAATCGTTGCCCGGCACGTTGGTCAGCCGCAGCGGCTGCGAGCCGTTGCGGTTCATGACCCACAGCTCCCAGTCGTTGTCCGCTCGATCGCTCGCGAACACCATCTCCTGCCCATCGGGCGAGTAGGCCGGGGTCCAATTGTTGCCCTGCGGCTCGTCCACACCGGTCAGCCGGGTCAGGTCGCTGCCGTCCGGTTTGATCGTGTAGACCTCCCACGGCCCATTGCGCCGCGAGACGAATGCGATTTCCTTCCCGTCCGGCGACCACACGGGCATCCAGTCGTCCGCCGGATGCTTGGTCAATCGCCGGGCGTTGCTGCCGTCCGCGTTCATGACGTAGACCTCGCGGTTCCCATCTCGTTCGGATACGTACACGAACTGGCTGCCGTCCGGCGACCACGCCGCGCCAGACTCGTTCGCCTCCGTGTCGGTCACTCGAACCGGGTCCTTGCCGTCGGAGCCCATGACCCAGATCTGCCACACGTCCTTGAGCCCTTCCCGGGCGAAGTACGCGATGGTGGGTACTGACCGCATGCGAACGCGCGGTCGGGTGGGCGTGGGGTGCGGGGTAGGCGTCCAGGTTGGCCCGGCCGCCGGCACCGTCGCTTGCTGCGTGGCCACCGGCGATCCCGACGGCTGCGCGTCGGCCACCGCCGGAGATTGCGTTTCCCCCTGGGCCAGCCCACCACCAGGACGGCGGCCACCAGAACGGCGATGCCGAGGGCTCCCATGAAGATGTGCCGCAGAGTGCCGGCCGCCACCTCTTCCGAGCGGCGGCTTCGCTCCAACTGGACGGTGATCTCCTCGATCGTCTTTCGACGGCACAGCCAGGTGCGCATCATGTCCACGCGGAAACGATAGGTCAGACGCGCCCAGGCGCTCGAGGACGTCGCGGGCCACCAGGCATTCCAGGTTGTCGGTCACTTCGTCCTGCGTGATGTTGATGCGCTGACGCCGCAGGGCATTGCCCACTTCCTGGCGGGTCGCGATGCCGTGACTGCCCGCGAATGGTGCCCAGGCCCGTCAGCACGATGCGCTCGCTCAGCGTCGACGTCTCCCAAATCGCCTCGAATTCGTCCATCGGGCCGGACAGCAGGTGATCGACGACGCGCTGGATGTCGCCCACGCTGACCGTCCACGTCGTCTCGCCGGAGTCATCGTAGACGGACTGGCAGATGAGCTGCAAGTAGTAGGGATGACCGGAGGACAGCTCCACGATGCGGCGCACGGCAGGGGGCTCGAACGAGATGAAATCCCGCACCGGCTCGATGACGAGGCTGGTCGCCGCGTTCATCGACAGCGAGCCGAGCCGCCGAATCGAGGCGCGCTCGAATCGGGGCGGCCGCGCGCCCTGCAGGTCTTCGATCTTGTTGCCGGCAAAGAGCAGGTGAACGCGCTCGCGTCGCTCCAGCCGGTCGGACAGGCTGGCGATCAGATGCCACAGCCGATCGTCGCCGCCCTCCGTCGAGCGCAGCACGTCCACACTGTCCAGAGCCACGATGAGCCGCCGCGTACCCAGCTGATGCTCGGCCTCTCCCAGCATGTCGGAGAGTGGGTCGGACGTACGGCTGCGGAAATCGTCGAGGCGCGGCTCGGGCAGGGCCGCCCAGCCGCTGTTCGCGAGTCCCCGGCGCAGGCTTCTGGCGACTTCCCAAACGAGGTGGTCGGCCGGGGTATCCGCAAGCAGCGCCAGGTCGATGTAAATCACGACGTATTCCGCCGGCAACTTGTAGGGAAGCTGAGCGAGGAAAGAAGTCTTGCCGATGCGGTGTGGACCGTGCAGGATCAGAATGCGCTCGTTGCGAAGACAACTCTGCGTCACCCAGTCGAATTCCGCTTCGCGGCCATAGAAGGGCAGGCCTTTGCCGACCGGGCGGTCGGTGATGTATGGATTTGTAGGTGTGTGCGCCATGCAACGTCCTCAGAAACCAGATTTCACTGAGCTTCAGTTCATTATAGTCCAAAATCGATTTATAAGGAAGAGCGACGCGACGCGCCCCCACGTCTTAACGTTCCCGCTGTTCCGGCGGGTGGGCCAGAATCAGGTGGACGACGGCCCGCTCACCGGACTCCAGGCGCTCGCCGGCCCGCCAGCCGGCCTGTTCCAGCCAGCCCAGCGACGGCGGCCCGACCTCCGCGCCCTGACCGGTCGCCTGGTAGAGCCGGTCGATGAAGCGCGCCGCCAGCTGCGGGCGGACCAGCCACGCGCCGTCCACGATGACCAGGAACCCACCCGGTCGCAGCACGCGCGCCAGCTCGGCCAGCGTCCGGGGCGCGCGAATGAACGGCGTGGGAAAGGTAGCGACCAGGGAATCGAAGAAACCGGTGGGGAAGGGCAGCGCCTCAGCCGAGGCACGGCAGATTCGCGGGTCGATGTCGCGGCGGCTGAGCTTGCGCCGGGTGATGCGCGCCATGTGTGGCGACAAGTCGACGCCGTACACTTCGGAGCAGCAGCCGGCCGCGTGCAGATCAAGCTGCAGATCGCCGGTGCCGAACGCAATTTCCAAAACGCGCGGGCCTGCCAGGTGGGCCAGGCTGGCGCGCTGCCACGAGCGCCACTGTCCCAGCGACACGCCCCAGCTCACCGCATCGTACGTCCAGGCCAGCTCGTTGTAGAGCAGTCGAAAGCCCAGGCGCAGGAGATGGGAATAGGCGCGCCGGGCCGCCTTCACGTCGCAAGCGCCGCGAAATTGACCAGCTCGATGCCGGCGTCCGCCACGCGGGCTTTCACGGCGGGTTCGCAGAGGAGCTCCAGCTCGCGCTCGCGCAGGAGGGCGTACTTGCTGGACTCGCGCAGCTCCGCGTCCGCAACGCCGGGATGGACCATCAGCTCCGTGACGCCTTCGGGCAGACGATCCAAAATGGCCAGCAGGTTCTCGCGGCTGACGCCGTCGTCCCCGAAGAAATCGGCGCAGAAATGGTCCGGATGGGGGACGTCGTATTGCCGGAGGGCCATGCGGTCACTTTCCACCACGAAGTGGACGAGCTCCGGCTCGATCCCGAAGCGGGCGGCGAAAGCCATCAGCGACGTATCGGGCTGCTCCTCGACCGGGATCGGCACCCGGGCCGGGACGCACTCCATCTGCGCCAGGCGCAGGTACATGTCGAAGATGGGCGGGTGGAGGTGTACGAAGTGGTGGCAGTCGAGATGGTCGGGCTTGGCGACGAACACGCCGTGGAACATGACGATCTGCGCCTGCCACTCGGCCCACAGCTCGTTCAGGTCCATGCGCCCGAGGGAAGTCTGCCACACGTCGGTCTTCAGGAAATTGCCGTGGGGATCGACCAGCGTCGGCACCTCGTCCGCCGGCAGGACCGGCTGCCCGGCAGTGAAGACCAGGTGGACGCCCAATCCCAGGGCGGGCTGCCGGCGCGCCAGCCGCAGCGGCCGCTCGATGCCGGGCACGTTCATCATGGCGGTGGTGCTGGTGACGATGCCCTCGCGGTGCGCGCGCAGGATTCCGTCGGATACGCCGGCCGTCCGGCCGTAGTCGTCTGCGTTTACAATCAAGCGTTTCGACACCGGTTCCTCCGCAGGGGCGCTGTGGGATGATTGACGAAGTGTCGCCATTGTAGCATAGCCCTCCGCGCCGGTCAAAGGCATCCCGGGCGGCGGGGGCTTGCAGGGCTATGCTATAATCCATACTAATGGGACAGCGTCCCGTAAGGAGGCGCATCATGAGGTCGCCTTTGTTTTCGGCCCCGACGCACTCGCCGGAGTTCGTGGCGGGCCTCGATTGGCTCAACGTCGACCACCCGCTCACCCTGGCCGGTCTCCGGGGCAAGGTGGTCATTCTAGACTTCTGGACCTACGGCTGAATCAACTGCATGCATCTCTTCCCGCAGTTGCGGGAGGTCGAGGCTCAGTTTGAGTCTGAGCTGGTGGTCGTCGGCGTGCACGCGGGCAAATTTCACGCCGAACGCGAGACGGCGAACATCCGCCAGGCCGTGATGCGCCTGGAGCTGGAACACCCGGTGGTCAACGACCGCCAGTTCCGCGTGTGGCGCTCGTACGGCGTCAACGCGTGGCCAACGCTGGTGTTCATCAACCCGGAGGGCCGCGTCGTGGGCCAGCACGCGGGGGAGGCTCCGGCGTCAGCAATCGCGGATATCGTGCGGCACCTGGTCAGCGAATTCGAGTCGCAGGGCAAGATCGATCGTACCCCCTTGGCGCTGCGCCTGGAACGAGAACTGGAGCCGTGCCGTCCGCTGGACTTTCCCGGCCAAGGTGCTTGCCGCGCCGGAGGGCCTGTTGTTCGTTTCGGACACGGGCCACAACCGCGTTTTGATGATCCGGCTGCGTGAGGACGGGCTGCACGGAGACGTGGAGGCGGTCATCGGCAGCGGCAAGGCGGGTCTGACAGACGGCAGCTTCGAGGAAGCGGCGTTCCACCACCCGCACGGCCTGGCGCTCGCCGCGGGCAACCTCCTGTACGTCGCGGACACGGAGAACCACGCCGTTCGCCAGATCAACCTGGCGCGGGGCACAGTCACCACGGTCGCGGGGACCGGCGAACAGGCGAGCCGCTACATGTCCAGCGGACCGGGCCCGCAGACGGCGCTCAACTCGCCGTGGGACGTCCTCGTTCACGAAGGCCGGCTCTACATCGCGATGGCCGGCTCGCACCAGCTGTGGCAGCTCGATCTGGGCAACCTGCAGGTCCGGCCGTTTGCCGGCACGGGGGCTGAGGCCCTGGTGGACGGCCCGCTGCTGAGCACGGCCCTGGCGCAGCCGACCGGATTGGCATCGGACGGCCAGCGCCTGTACTTCGCAGACAGTGAATCGAGCGCCATTCGCTGGGCCGAATTCGATCCCAAGCGGGGGCGAATCGGGACGCTGGTCGGCACGGGCCTGTTCGATTTCGGCGACAAGGATGGAACGGGCGACCACGTTCGCCTGCAGCACGCCCAGGCTGCCGTCTGGCTGGACGGCGCGCTGTACGTCGCCGATACGTACAACAACAGAGTGAAGCGGCTCGACCCCGCAACGCGATCCAGCGCGGGTTTCGTCGGGACCGGCGAGGTCGCCTGTCGTGACGGGTCCGGAGCTCAGGCCGCGTTCTACGAGCCGGGCGGCATCAGCGCCGCCGGGAGTCGGGTGTACGTGGCGGACACGAACAATCACGAGATCCGAGTCATCGACGCAGCGACGCGGCGAGTCGACACGCTGATCTTGAGCGGAACCGGCTTCGATCAGGCAGGGATCGCCGGGCAGGAAGCCACAGAAGGTCCCCAGCGCTGCGAGGCAGCGTTTCGATAGCGTCACACCTCAATAATTCACCAACGTCACAGCCGCGGGCGTGCGTCCCGCCAAGGAGCTTGTCCATGGAAAGGCAGAACATTTCCTCCGATTCGCCCTACGAGCCTATCATCGGCTTTTCGCGCGCCGTTCGAGTGGGCCATCACGTGTTCGTCTCGGGGTCGGCGCCCATCGGGCCGGACGGCCAGACCGTCGGCGTGGGGGACGCTTACGTCCAGGCCCGGCGCTGCCTGGAGGTCGTCGAGGCCGCCTTGCTCGCAGCGGGTGCCCGGACTTCAGACGTGGTGCGCACGCGCATCTTCCTGGTGGACGCGGGCCTGTGGGAACAGGTCGGCCGCGCCCACGGCGAGTACTTCGGCGCGATCCGCCCCGCGTCGACGATGGTCCAGGTCGCGCGCTTGCTCGACCCGGACTGGCTGGTGGAGATCGAAGCCGACGCCGTGGTGGACTAGATCGATGAGCGTCGAGGATTGCGTCTTTTGCCAGATGCTGCAGGGCGATGGTCCGCCGTACGTGGTCTTCGAAGACGAGCTGACCATCGCCTTTCTGGATCACCGGCCCGTCTTCTACGGGCACTGCCTGCTGGTTCCCAAGGAGCACTTCGAGACGCTGGCCGACTTGCCGCCGCGTCTGCTGGAGCCCGTCTTCGGCAACGTTCAGCGCCTCACCCGCGCGGTTCAGGCCGGGATGGGGGCCGAAGGGACCCTGGTGCTCATGAACAATCGCGTCAGCCAGAGCGTGCCGCATCTGCACGTCCACGTGGTTCCACGGCGCAAGGGCGACGGTCTGAGGGGCTTCCTGTGGCCGCGCCAGCGCTACCCCGATGAGGACGCCGCGCTGCGCGCCCGCGACGCGGTACGCGCGGCATTCGAGTAGACTTCCGAGGTTTTGAAAACTTCGGAAGTCTGGAGTGGACTCAGTCGCCACCGTTCTAGAATTCCGAAGTTTTGAAAACTTCTGAATTCTGGAACGGACTTAAGTCGCCACCGCTTTAGAATTCCGAAGTTTTAAAAACTTCGGAATTCTGGACTGGACTCAGTCGCCACCGCTGCAGACTTCCGAAGTTTTGGAAACTTCGGAAGTCTGGAGAGGACTCAGTCGTCAGCGCTTTAGACTTCCAAAGTTTTGAAAACTTCGGAAGTCTTGGCGAAGGGAGGTTTTCACGATGGGACGCTGGGTTGCTTCGTTGCTGCTGGCGGTCATGGCCTGGCTCGGCCCAGTGCAGGGGTTCCTGCCCGGGCCGTCCAGCACGACGTTCAGCGGGCAGCCGATCGACGTCGGCCTCCAGCCGATCGCTCAGGGCTTCAACTCACCGGTGACGCTTGCGGCTCCGCCGGACGGCAGCGGCAGACTGTTCGTCGTCGACCAGATCGGCGTAGTGGGCATTCTCAACGCGGACGGAACCCAGGCGACCGAACCGTTCCTGGACGTCCACGACCGGATGGTGCAGCTGTCACCGGGTTACGACGAGCGCGGCCTGCTGGGCCTGGCCTTCCACCCCGACTACGCCCACAACGGACGCTTGTTCGTGTACTACAGTGCCCCGCTCCGGTCCGGCGGCCCCGCCGGCTGGGACAGCACGCTGCACCTCGCCGAGTTTCGCGTCTCGCCAGCCGATCCCAACAAAGCCGATCCCCAGTCCGAGCGCATCGTGCTGCAGATCGACAAGCCCTATCCCAACCACAATGGCGGGAGCATCCTGTTCGGCCCTGACGGCCTCCTGTACCTGGCGATTGGAGACGGCGGCGGGGCCAACGACGTCGGGCGGGGCCACGTGCCCGGCGGCAACGCGCTGGACACGTCTGTGGTGCTGGGCAAGATCCTCAGGATCGACGTCGATCACGGCAGCCCCTACGGGATTCCGGCCGACAATGCTTTCGCCAACGGCAACGGTGCGCCGGAAGTCTACGCCTACGGGTTGCGCAACCCATATCGCATTTCTTTCGACCGGGCGGGAAGCCACGAGCTGTTCGCCGGCGACGTGGGACAGAATTTGTTCGAGGAAGTGGACATCGTTACGAAGGGCGGGAACTACGGCTGGAACGTCCGCGAGGGTTTCCACTGCTTCGATCCCAATGCACCAAGAACGCCACCCGCGACCTGCCCGAGCACGGGCAAAGCGGGCGAGCCGCTGATCGATCCCATCCTCGAGTACGAGCACGACATCGGCACGGCGATCATCGGGGGATACGTGTACCGCGGCCAGGCGGTCCCGGCGCTGAGCGGCAAGTACGTCTTTGGGGACTTCACTCGGCCGGGCAGCAGAGCCGACGGCGTCTTGGTGGCGGCGAGCCGACCGCAAACCGGCGAGCGGTGGGACCTCGCTGAGATTCGCGTATCCGGCGCGGCCAATGGCCGGCTGGGACACGCCCTGTTGGGATTCGGGGAGGACGCCAGCGGCGAGCTGTACGTCCTCACGCGCGACAGCTACGGTCCGACAGGCCAGGCCGGCCGTGTGTTCCGCATCGTTCCGGCAACCTGAGGTAGACTTCCGACACAGCCCAGCACTGACCGCCGGGCTGTGTCGGAAGTGTCACTTCAATTCTCCAGGCGGACGAACTGGTTGTAATACGGCGCGCCGTCGCCCACGTCCGACACTTCGGCGGCGATGAGCTGATTCACGCCGCCGCCGAGCTTCATCCAATCTCCACGACGATACAGGACGGCTTCCGGATGCAGGTCGGGTGCGGTCTCCACGCGGACCCGCATTCGACCCAAGGGCGAGGCCAGATACACGGGCTGCGTCAGATCCAGGCTGTCGAGCGCCGGGTTGCCGTCGGAGACCCACACTTTCGGCACTTCGGTCTGCTCCTCGGGCGTCATCTGGGAGTTGAGCGACTCACGGCGGAGCAGGCTCAACAAGCGCAGCGGATAGCCGGCCGGCGCGGCGGGCTGCTCGTGCACCTCAGCCGGGAAGTGATAGCGGCCGTCCGGGTGGTCGAAGTGCATGCCTTCGTACGCGATGGGCCCGCGGGTGACGCGCACGAAACTCTTTTCGCGCAGCTCTTCCAGCGTCGTGTTCAGCTGCGGCGATTGCAGGGACATCCGCAGGATGTCTTCCGGCTCCGGCATCTCGATCGGCGGATCGAGTCGCTTGCCGACCTCGGTCAGAATCCAGACGTCGGTGCGTGCTTCGGCGGGCGGGGGCACCGCAGGCCGGGTGTAGTGCACCCAGGGGTGCAGGCACGAGCCGATCAGATCCTCTTTTTCGAGATTGAGCGCGGCGGGCAGGATCAGGTCCGCCCGTTCGGTGGTGTCGTTCATGAACGCGTCTACGGCGACCTTGAACTCGACGCCCTCCATGGCGCGGGCCGTCCCGCGGCTGTCGGCAGCCTGATTCACGACGTTGATATCCTGCATCCACACCATGCGGATGGGTGGGTCAGCGGCCTCCCGCAGGACCTTCCCGAAAAGCGGCCGCGGGAACGAGCGGCGAGGGGTCTCCGAATCGAAGCTCGCCCAGCTCAGGTTGAAGGCGCCGCCGGTGGACTGCGAGTAATAGCTGCCTCCGCCCGAGCGTCCGACGTGGCCGGCGACGAGGGCCAGGGCGTTGATGAAACGCACGGTCTCGCCGCCGAAGGCGTAGCGCTGCAATCCGCAGCTAATGATGGTCGCCACCGGGGCGTCCTGGGCGTACAGATCGTATAGATGCTCGACGTCCGTCAGGTGAACTCCACTGGGCGCGGCCCACTCAGCCACGCCGCGGCTCTGGATCAGCCGCCGGAACGCGTCCCAGCCGTCCGTGTACTGCTCCACATCCAGGGGGATGCCGCGCTGGACGAACAGGCGCAGGAGCGCCGCGGCCAGGAAGCGGTCCGCCCCAGGTCGAATGCGAATCACTTCGTCCGACGCGACCGCATTCCCCTCGGCGCCGGGCGAGATCAACACCACGTGCGCGCCCCGCTTTCGCGCCTGGGCCACCAGGCTGCCCAGGTGAACGGAGCTTCGCGACAGGTCCTTGCCCCAGTTGACGATCGTGCGCGCATTCAACAGGTCGACCGGATCGTTCACTTTGTACGAGCCGAAGTCGGCCTTGCAGCCCGCCGTGCCCGCCGAGCTGCACAGGTTACCCGTCATGAAGGTGGCGCCGAGCCTGGCGAAGAACAGATCGCCGAAGTGGGCCAGCACTGCCCCGTCCGCCCCACCCCGAACGTGCAATATGGATTCGGGCTCCTCGCGATTGCGCTGGATGTGCTCGGCGCACAGGTCGAGGGCCGCATCCCAGCTGAGGGATTGCCAGCCGTTGTCCGTGCGCAGCAGCGGCGTCGTGATTCGGTCGCAGCGCTGCAGCCGCTCACCGAAGCGCTTGATCTTGGCGCACGAAAACCCGGCCGTGAAGGGGTGCTCGGGGTTGCCGTCGATGTGAATGTGGCCTTGCTGGTCGATCTCGACGACCAGGGAACACGCGTCGGGACAATCCAGGGTGCAAGCAGTGACCGTCTTCATGATCCTCTCCAAAGTGTGGACTCTCGTAACGAGGCTGCGATGGACGTGAGGGCAAGGACGATAACACCGGACCGCGCGCAAGTCAAATCGGGCCGCAGGGCAATTGCATATAATTGTTGCGCTCGTCCTGGCGATTGGAAATCGCGGCTATTGGCGGCAAAGCCTGCCTGCGCAGGCTACAGACCACGACAAAAACAGTCGGCGTGGCCACTTCGTTACCAAGGATCGCGTTTTCAAGTCGTTTTGCCCTCGTCTGTAGCCTGCGCAGGCAGGCTTTGCCGCCAATAGCCGCGATTTCCAATCGCCAGGACGAGCTCAACGCCCCCGAGACTTCCGAAGTTTTGGTAACTTCGGAAGTCTTCGAGAGGCGTGGAATCAGTGGGCCTTCACTTCCGGGGAGCGATAGTCCCAGTCGCTCTTGTCCAGGTCGGTGAGGACGGACACCAGGGCATCCTCCAGCGCTTTCTTCATCTGGAGGCCCTTCTCGCGCGACCCTTTGGTCGGATCGCCGGTAGCGCCCGTGTTCGTCAGCTCGTTGAACTTCCACTTGATATCGATGTACGGCGGCAGATGCGGCACGACGCCCGCCGCCTTGGACGGATCGCACAGCTCGGGGAACAGCGCCAGGCTGATGGAGGTCTCGCCCTCGCCGCCGTGGCCCAGTCCGTTCCAGACGTCGAAGAAATTGGGCGGCAGCAGGCTTCCAACCATGTTCCACCAGGCCTCCAGCGTGGCGATCCTGATCTCCGGATGGGCCACTTTGGTCTCCCGCGCGGCGATCTCGATCGGGGCGATGTTGCCATCGTGCCCGTTCAAGATGAAGACCTTGCGGATCCCCTCGCGATGGAGGGACTCCAGGATGTCGCGCAGGATCGCGATCATCGTCTCGAATTGCAGCGAGACGGTGAACGAGAAATCCTTGTAGTGCTCGCTGACGCCGTAGTTGACCGGCGGCAAGACGGCGGTCTTGGGCAGACGTCGGGCGACTTCCAGCGCAATCAGGTGCGGCGTCAGCGCGTCAGTGCCGAACGGCAGGTGCGGACCGTGGCTTTCGAGCGAGCCCAACGGCAGAATCACGTTCTCGAATGGCTCGGCCTTGTATTCCGCCGCGGTAAGATGCTGAACTTCGAGGGGGTTTTTGTTCATCGGTCTCATCTCCATGAGGACGTGAGACTTCCGAAGTCTCTGGAGACTTCGGAAGTCTGGTAAGGTGCTCTTCAGCGAGCGAGACGGAACGCCGAATGGCGCCGGTGCGTCAGCTGCCCGCGGCCGGTGTCTGCGCCGGCTCGGTCGTCGGAGAGGCGCCCGGGACCTTCTGCGGCACGACTTCGGCGGCCAGCGTGAACTTGCCGTCCTTGATCAGGATGACCGTCACGCCCTTCTGCGGGATGCGGCTGCCCGGCTGGAAGGTGATGGTGCCGGTGACGCCCGGCAGGTCCTTGGTCGTCGCCAAGCGCTTCGCGGATGGCCGTCGGGATCATGCGAATTCGCGCGCGGTGATGGCATCGGCGATCAGGTTGACGGTGTCGTAGCCCAGAGCCGGCGAAGGCGTTCTCCGGCGGGGTGTTGTACTCGGCCTGGTACGCGGCGATGAACTTCTTCACTGCGGCGGTGCCCAGCTCCGGCGTCCATCAGGGAGTGGGTGGTGAAGTAGACGTTGTTCGGCGCCCGTGCCCGCGATCTGGGCGAGCAAAGGCGTGTCGTACCCGTCACCGCCCATGATCGGCTTGTCGATGCCGCTGTCACGGAACTGCTTGACGACGGTGCCCACATCGTCCGGTCCGGCGGAGATGTAGATCAGGTCGGGCATGGTGCCCAGGGCCTTCAGCTTGGTGATCTGGGCCGAGAAGTCCTTGTCACCGGTCTGGTAGGTGTCCTCGAGGACGATCTGGCCGCCCAAGCTCGGTGAACCGGTCCTTGAAGTACTGCACCGAGCAGCAGGGTGTACTCCATGCCTTTGTCGATAGAGCAGGTAGGCCGTCTTGGCGTTGAGCGTATTGTACGCGTACTCGGCGCCGGCCGCGGCCTGGACGTTGTCGCCGAAGCAGGCCATGAACAGGTATTCAGGCACCTGGTCGACCAGCTTGGGCGAGGTCGCGCCGGAGGTCACGAAGACGATGCCGGCCTTGGCGGCGATGGGCGCGGCGGCCAGCACCATGTCGGTGTCGCTGAAGCCCATCATGGCCGACGACCTTGTCGGAGTCGACGAGCTGCGTCGCGGCGTTGCCGACGGTGGCGGCGTCCGTCTTGCCGTCGTACAGAACCAGCTCGACCGGCCGGCCCAGCAGGCCGCCCGCGTCGTTGATCTGCTTGACTGCCAGCTTGGCCCCGTTGGCCGAAGGCACGTCCAGGGATGCCTGCGCGCCGGTCAGGTTGTAGATGGCGCCGATCTTGATCGGCTCGCCCGTCGGCGCCGCGGCGTACGCGCTGAACGTGCCGGAAAGCAGCGCAACGAGGACCAACAGCGTCAAAATAGCACTCTTCTTCATGAGAGGTTTCCCCTTTCCATGAGTTGGTGAATACACTGGCATTGGATTCACACATGTTGCTGAGAAAGCGTGACATGCATTATGTCGTCTTCGGGCGCTGTGGCTCCGCCTTCTACGCACCTCCTTTCGTGTGATCCGCCTGCGGCAATAATCTGGACCAGAGGCGGTTGAAATTGATCTCGCGGTTGCCGAGCAAGCCCGTCGGCCGGAAGACGATCACGAGCACGAAGAGGACGGCCATCAGAATCTGGCTGGCGCCGTACACCGGCGGGATGTGCACGAAGCCGAGCGATACGCCGCGCTCGGCGTTGCGCAGGACCTCCGACAGCACGGTGATGGCCACCGTGCCGACGATCGACCCGCTGACCGAGCCCATGCCCCCGACTGGCGAGCATGGTGATGATGCTGAACGTCAGGGCGAAGTAGAATGACTTCGGGGAGAATGACAGTGATGAAGTGCGCCCACAGGGAGCCGGCCACACCGGTGAAGAACGCGCTGACGCAGAAAGCCAGCAGCCGGGAGCGCATGACGCTGATGCCCAGGGACTGCGCGGCGATCTCGTTGTCGCGGACAGCGACCATCTGCCGGCCGAAGGCTGACTTGGCCAGCCGCCAGATGACGTACACCGTGACGACGGTCCAGCCCCATACCCACCACAGCGTGGTGTACGGCGGCACCCCGGCAAAAGTGCGCGCGCCGCGCGTCACCGAGTCCCAGTTGATCGAGAATCACCTGGACGATGACCAGGAAGCCCATCGTGGCCACCGAAACGTACGGCCCGGTCAGCCGCATAAGCGACAGGCCGACCAGGAAGGCGATGACCATGGCGACCAGCAGCCCGGCGATCAGCGTGGCGGGAAGGAAAGACATCTCCACACCCGCCAGCCAGCCGGGCAGGATCGGGCAGGTTAACCTGCTTCTGCGTCAGCGGCAGAGTCAGGATGGCTGCCGTGTAGGCGCCGATGGCCATGAAGCCGATGTGCCCCAACGAGAACACGCCGGTGTAGCCGTTCGACAGGTTCAGGCTGACGACCAGGATGATGTTGATGCCCAGCAGGATCACGATCCGCTGCACGTAAGCCGAGGCGACGCAGCTCGGTGTAGCCAGCAGAGGCAGCAGCATGCCCAGGAGCAGCAGCGTCAGACCGAAGACAGGAGGCACTCGCTCACTGGTGAGCACGGCCGGTACGACCGGGCGGCTGTTTCGCGCTGCATCTCAGATCTTCTCCTTCTCGGTCGAGCCCAAAATGCCGTTGGGACGGAACAGCAGCAAGATGACCAGCGCCGCGAAAACGAACGCATCACGGAACGGGGTCAGCGACGGCGGCAGCAGGCCCTGCAAGCAGGATCTCCAGTGTGCCCAGCACGTAGCCGCCCAAGCACCGCGCCGGGCAGGCTGCCCAGCCCGCCGATCACCGACGCGACGAACGCCTTCAGCACCGGGTAGAAGCCCATCAGGGGGTCGATCTTGCCGACGCGCGCGCTCCACAGCAGGCCGACGACGCCGGCCAGCAGGGAGCCGATGGCGAATGCGGCGGCGATCACCCGGTTGACGTTGATGCCCATCAGCCGGGCGGCCAGCAGGTCGTACGATGCGGCGCGCATCGAGATGCCGATCTCGGTGCGGGTAACGAACAGCGTGAGCAGGCACCAGGAGCACCAGTCGTGATGGCGATGGCGACCAGGTCCACGCTCGCGACCCGCAAGCGCGCCGAACTGTCAGCGCGGTGCCCAGAAAGGCCGGCGTCGGAAACGGCCGCGAGGTCGGGCTGGAACAGCAGGATGGCGCTGTTTTCCAGGAAGATGGTGACGGCGAACGAGGTCAGCAGCATCGCCATGTCGGGCGCACCGCGGATGGGCCGGTAGGCCACGCGTTCCATGATCAGGCCGGCAAGCGTGCTGGCGGCGATGCCGGCCACCGCCGCGACGCCGAACGGCAGGCCGGTCAGCATCAGGAGCAGCGTCGTGTAGCTGCCCACCATGATCAGGTCGCCGTGCGCGAAGTTGATCAGCCGCAGGATGCCGAACACCATGGCCAGCCCGATGGCCATCAGCGCGTACAGGCTGCCGATGCTGACCGCGTTGATTCCTTGTTGCAGCAGGAAATCCAAAGAGGTCATGCGGGCCTAGCCTCCCAAGTAGAACCGTTCGACTTCGGGATTGGTGCGCAGTTCCTGCGCCGGACCGCTCAGAACGACCCGGCCGGTCTCCAGCACGTAGCAGCGGTCGGCGACCTGCAGCGCCTTGCGGGCGTTCTGCTCCACCAGCAGGATCGTCACGCCCTGCTGCGTGCAGCTGTTGAATCACGTCGAAGATGATGTCCACGATCACTGGGGCCAGTCCCAGCGAGGGCTCGTCCAGCATCAGCAGTCGCGGGCTCGCCATCAAGCGCCCGGCCGATGGCCAGCATCTGCTGCTCGCCGCCGCTCAGCGTGGCGCCGGTCTGGCTCAGGCGCTGCGCCCAGCACCGGGAAGAGCGAGATGACCCGTTCCATGTCCCGGCGGACGTTGCTCGCGGTCGCGGCGCCGCACCGCGCCCAGCGACAGGTTCTCCCGCACGGTCAGGCCGCCGAAGATGCGCCGTCCTTCCGGGCACTGGATGATGCCCATGCTGCACGATGTCGTAGGCGCTGGTCCGGCCCAGGTCGCGGCCCTCGTAGGTCACGCGGCCGCCGCGCGGGCGCACGATGCCGGACACGGTCATCAGCGTGGTCGACTTGCCCGCGCCGTTGGCGCCCAGCATGGTCACCAGCTCGCCTTCCCGGACCTCGATGGTGACGCCCTTCAGCGCATGGACCGGGCCCCAAAAGACGTTGACGTCTTCAAGCTTAAGCATTGGCCGCAGACCTCCCCAGGTAAGCTTCGATCACCTGTGGATCGCTGCGTATTTGCTCGGGCGGCCCTTGGGCGATGATCTCGCCGTAGCTCAGCACCTGGATGCGGTCGCACAACTGCATGACGACCGGCATGTTGTGTTCCACGATGATGATGGTCAGATCGTACTGGTCGCGGATGTGCGCGGATGAGGCGCAGGACTTCCATGCTCTCGTGCGGGTTCATGCCGGCCGTCGGCTCGTCCAGCAGGAGGAAGCTGGGGTCGCAGGGCCAGCGCGCGCACGATCTCCAGCCGGCGCTGGTCGCCGTAGGACAGGGTCGAGGCCAGCATCGGCGCGTGCTCGTCAAGGTCGAAGAGAGCGAGCTGTTCCAGCGAGCGCTCGAGCGAGGCGGCGCTCGCGTGCGACGAACGACGGCCAGGTCAACAGCGTCGTAACAGGCCGTCGCGGATCGCGCAATTGCTGTGCGGACTTGACGTTGTCCAGAACGGTCATCGTCGGAAACAGGCGGATGTTCTGGAACGTGCGCGCGATGCCCAGCTTGCGCGATCCGGTCGGGCGGACAGTGGGTGATGTCGTGCCCGGCAAAGCGGATCGTGCCTGCGTCGGATGCAGGTATAGCCCGTGATCAGATTGAACACGGTCGTCTTTGCCGGCGCCGTTCGGCCCGATGATGCCCAGAATCTCCCCGTGCTGGCAATTGCAGAGAGTAATCATGCACGGCAATGAGTCCCCGAAACGATTTGGTCAGGGAGTCCACCTGAAGCAAGATACGGTCCAGCTGCCATGGTCGAAGCACTCCGCCTGATGAATGGCCCATATCCTATCACGCTTCAAAGTTGATGTCAAATGCAATTGTACAAAATCTGGAGAAATCGGTATGATTTGGGTCATTTTTCCTAGACGGGAATGTAGATTAATCTACCTCCTGCTCACCGCTTCCCCGTTACCGGCTCGTTGCAGCCGGACACACGGAGCTCTCAAGCCCAACAGGAGGAGAACGGATGACCATTCGAGGCTTGCATCACATCACTCTGGTTTGTGCGGATGCACAGCGAACGATGGATTTCTACACGCAGGTGCTGGGCCAACGAGTTGGTCAAAAAGACCGTGAATTTCGACGATCCGGCAGCTACCACCTGTACTTCGGTGACTCGATTGGCCGGCCCGGCACGGCTGATCACATTCTTTGAATGGGCCGGACGCTCCCAAGGGGCGTCCTGGCATCGGCGGAACACACCACCTGGCGTTGATCGTGCCCGATCCGCACGGCCTGCTCAAGTGGAAGCGGCGGCTGATCGGACTCGGGCGTGCTGTGGCCGGTCCGGTGGACCGCGGCCATTTCTTCTCGATCTTCTCGACGACCCGGACGGCGTGGTTCTGGAGATGGCGACGCCGGGCACCGGCTGGACCGCGCCGCCGGGGCTGTCCGGAGAGTGGCCGGGCGACGGCGGCCTGCGGGACCCGGCAGCCGAGGCCGAAACCGCCGCTGAAACGTGGCCGGAGCCGGTGCCCAGACATCACGGCGGACATGGCGTTGGTGCACGGCATGCACCACATCACCGCGATCAGCTCGGACATGATGCGAACCGACGCCTTCTGCGGCGACCTGCTGGGGCTGCCCCGCATCCGCCTGGTGGCCGATCCCGCCGAACACGGGTCCGCACACGGCTTATTGGGGAGCGAGGCCCGGGCAATTTCGTCGCGTACCTGGAGCGCGACCCCGACCGCGAGCGCCCGGCGCGGATGGGCGCCGGCCAGACGCACCACTTTGCACTGGCCGTGTCCGACGACGACGCGCAGAAAGAATGGCGTGAGAAGCTGGTGAGGCCGGCTTACGGGTGACGCCGGTCATCGATCGGCTTTACTTCAAAAGCATCTACACGACCGATCCGGACGGCCACATCGTCGAGCTGGCCACGACCGGCCCCGGCTTTCTGGTGGACGAGCCGGAGGGGGAGCTGGGCCGCCGCCTGCCACTGCCGCCCTGGCTGGAGCCGAAGCGCGCCATGATCGAACGTCGGCTGCATCCCAGTCGAAACCGTCGACCGGCGCGCCCCGGTCCTGTGAGCGAAAGCGAGGTAGCTCATGGCAGATTCTTCCACCCCCATCCATCCGCCCAGCGGTCCGCATCAGGGCCGCCCCGTCCTGCACTCCGGCGCGCCCTTGGGCAGGCGCGCGCGGCCATGATCATGCTGCACGGCCGCGGCGGCACGGCGGCCGACATCCTGACAGTGGCCCGAGCACCTGCCCCAGGCCGGATTCGCCTTCTCGCGCCGCGAAGCGGCGATAACGCGTGGTACCCGTTGAAACACTGGGCTCCCCTCGCCGGCAACGAGCCATGGCTGTCATCGGCGCTGCTCGCCGTGGAGGAACTGGTCGATCAGATCGGGAAGGCCGGCGTGCCGCCCGAGCGCACGATCTTCCTGGGCTTTTCCCAGGGGGCGTGCCTGGCGCTGGAGTTCGCGGCGCATCATCCGCGCCGTTACGGCGGCGTGGCCGCCTTGAGCGGCGCCCTGATCGGCCCGCCCGACGCCCCGCGCGACGACCCGGCTCGCTCGCCGGCACGCCGGTCTTCCTGGGCTGCGGCGACAAGGACGAGCATTTCACCGTCGAGACCATTGACCGCGCTGCGGACGTCATGCGCCGCCTGGGCGCCGACGTCACGGAGCGCATCTATCCCAACCTCGGCCACGTCATTCACCAGGACGAACTCGACGTCGTTCGCGAGATGATGGCCGGGTTGTTGGTTGCAAAACTGTCGTAAATCTGCTAGGAGAAATTCCGATGAATGAAAGAGACAAAACCATTTTGGTTATCGGCGCCACCGGCCAGCAAGGCGGCGCCGTGGCCTGCCATTTGCTGACGGACGGGTGGCGCGTGCGCACCCTGACCCGCAATCCCCAGAAGGACGCGGCGCGCGCCCTCGTCGACGCAGGAGTAGAGGTGCTGCCCGGCAACATCGACGATCGGGCATCGCTCGA
Organism: uncultured Chloroflexia bacterium; assembly: GCA_963843645.1. GTDB lineage: Bacteria > Chloroflexota > Anaerolineae > DAOTYC01 > DAOTYC01 > CAWJLE01. The sequence goes on from CAWJLE010000001.1 coordinate 500,659, forward strand.
GCGCGCCGCGGAAGGCGTCCACGGCATCTTCGGCGTGACGCAATTCTGGGAGCACGGCTACGAGGCAGAGATCCGCCACGGCAAGGCCATCGTGGATGCCGTCGTGGCCGCCGGCGTGAAGCAGTTCGTCTTTTCGACGATGGGCGGCACGGATCGGGATACCGGCATGCGGCACGCCGAGAGCAAGTGGGAAGTGGAGAAGTACATTAAGACGAAGGGACTGACGGCGACCGTGTTGCGTCCGGTCTTCTTCATGGAAAACTTCCGCAACTTCTCCCGCCTGGTGCGAATCGAGGGGGTGCCAACGCTGTCGCTGCCGCTTCACCCCACCACACGGCTGCAGATGGTCGCGGTCGACGACATCGGGGCCTTTGCGGCGATGGCTTTCGCCCGGCCCGGGGAGTTCGCCGGCCAGGCCCTGGAGCTGGCGGGTGACGCGCTGACCATGCCGCAAGTCGCGGCCGCCTTCACCCACTTTCTGGGCGAGCCGGTGCGCTTCGTCGAGGCGCCCATCGAGCCGGTGCGCGCCGCCAGCCCGGAGTCCGCCCACATGTTCCAGTGGTTCAACGACGTGGGCTATCACGCGGACATCCTGGCCCTTCGCCGGCTGCATCCCAAGCTCAAGACGTTCGAAATGTGGCTGGACGAGGGCGGGTTCCCGGCCGATAGCATCCAGCCCGAGGCGGGGGTTACCGCCCCGGCGTAGACCGTTGAATTTCGACCGGTTCGCTGACCGGCCACCTCACCCGAGCTGGGTGAGGTGGCCGGCTTCACACGCTTCGACGAATCACGTCTCTGCAAGCTGTATCCATGGATTCTCGTGACGTTTCATGGAGAAGAGGTCCACCAATGACGACCCAATCTGACGCCGGCGAGTCGATCTCGGAGCGGCGCGCCAAAATAGGGACCGCCGCTGCGAACGTCCGGCGCGCGTTTGCGCTGGTCTGGGGCGCGCATCCGCCGTCCGCCCTGGCCATGGCGGGCTGTTCGCTCGTCGGCGCGGTCCTGCCAGCGGGCCAGGCCTGGGTCGGCAAGCTGATCGTGGACCTGGTGGTCAGGGCGATCGACACCCACATGGGCGCGCCGGCCGGACTGCGCGCCGTGCTGCCGCTGCTGGCCATCGAGTTCGTCCTGCTCGTGGCGCAGTCCGCCAACGCCCAGGCGCGCAAGTTCGCCGAACACATCCTCCACGCTCAGGTCAATTTGCACATCAACACCCGCATCATCAGAAAGGCGCTGGACCTGGACCTGGCGGCCTTCGAGAACGCCGACTACTACGACAAGCTCGAGAACGCCCGCCGCGAGGCCGACCGCCGCAGCCTGGAGATCATGAACAGCGGCTTCTACCTGATCCAGAACACGATCACGCTGCTGTCTTTCAGCGCCCTGCTCATCCGCTTCAGCCCGTGGCTGGCGTTCATCCTGTTTGCCGCGACCATCCCGGCGTTCATCGCCCAGAGCAAATACGCCGAGCTGACCTTCCGCGTGCTGACGTGGCGGGCGCCGGAGTCGCGCATGCTGGCCTACCTGGAGATGGCTCTGACCGACTACAGCACGGTCAAGGAGATCAAGCTGTTCGGTCTCGGGCAGCCGCTGTTGCTCCGTTATTCCGAGCTGTTCTGGAAATTCGTGCGGGAGGACCAGGCGATCGCGGGCAAGAGGAGTCTGGCTTCTCTGGGCTGGGGACTGCTGGCGACGGTCTCCTATTACGCGTCGTACGCCTGGATCGTGTGGCGCGCAGTGGGCGCGACGATCACCCTCGGCGACATGACCCTGTACCTGGGCATCTTCCGCAGCAGCCAGACGGTCTTCGAGGCAATCTTCTCCAGCCTGGCCGACCTCTACGAGAACGGCCTGTTCATGAGCAACCTGTTCGCCTTTCTCGAGCTTCGGCCGCAGATGGAAGATGCCGCCCGTCCGCAGCCCATGCCCGACGCGATCCGCGAGGGCATCGAGCTGCGCGACGTCTCCTTCCGATACGAGGGCCAGAACGGCTGGGCTCTGCAAAACGTGAACCTGACCATCCGGCCCGGTGAGAAGATCGCGCTGGTGGGTCCCAACGGCGCCGGCAAAACGACGCTGATCAAGCTGCTGACGCGCCTGTACGATCCCGACCATCGGCCAGATCCTGTTGGACGGCGTCGATCTCCGCCAGTACGACATCGCGGACCTCCGCCGCCGGATCGGCGTCATCTTCCAGGATTTCGTGCACTACCACGTGTCGGCCGCGGAGAACGTCGGATTCGGCCAGATCGAGGCCTTGGACGATCGGGTGCGAATCGTCGGCGCTGCCCAGAAGAGCGGCGCCCATCCCATCATCACCGGGCTGCCCGAGGGCTACGAGACGACGCTGGGGCGCTGGTTCTCCAAGGGGCGCGATCTCTCCGGCGGCGAGTGGCAGAAGATCGCGCTGGCGCGCGCGTTCATGCGCGAGTGCAACGTCCTCGTGCTGGACGAGCCGACGGCCGCGCTGGACGCCGAGAACGAGCTGCGGGTGTTCGAGCAGTTTCGCGAGCTGACCAGCGACCGCATCGCGGTGCTCATCAGCCACCGCTTCTCCACCGTGCGCATGGCCGACCGCATCTTCGTCATCGAGGACGGCCACATCAGCGAGGAAGGCACACACGCCGACCTCCTCGCGCAGGGCGGCACCTACGCCCGCCTGTTCACGCTGCAAGCCGAGTCTTACCGCTAGTCGTTCTTCCGCGCGTGTGACGGATTTGGGGCGAGATCGCGACTGCGACTTATGTCACCCTGAGGGAGCGCCGTTTGCGACCGAAGGGTCTCGCGCGCGAGAAGGAATGTCCCCAGTCGTGCGATTGACGATGTCCTTTCTCGCGCGCGAGACCCTTCGGTCGCAAACGGCGCTCCCTCAGGGTGACATAAGTCGCAGTCGCGATCTCGCCCCAATGTCGAGATACACCCCTTGTTCCTGATTTTATTGACAAAGAATGTGCCGTATGTTAGAATACGTCAGGTTCCGTCGAGTTCGGTGTTTCCACGTGGATCGTTCTATCGCTTCCACACACTCGCGGGCCGCCCATCCGGTCGTTGACCCTGGCGGTGGCTGACCCACAGACCCAAAGATGGAGAGACAGCGTGCCCATTACGATATTGGCAGTCGACGACGATCCCTTCAATCTGAAACTGGTATCGACCATTTTCACCAAAGAGGGTTATCGCGTCATCACTGCCAATGACGGCATGGAGGCTCTGCAACGGGTCGACGAGGTCCAACCGGACCTGATTGTGCTCGACGTGATGATGCCGAAGATGGACGGCTACCAGCTGTGCCAGGAGCTGCGGCGTCGTAAGTCGACCCTGCAGACGCCGATCCTGATGCTGACGGCCATGGACCGGCTGGAGGAGAAGATCAAGGCCTTCGACGTCGGCGCCGACGACTTCATGACGCGGCCATTTGCGCCGGCCGAGCTCCAGGCGCGCGTCCGCGCCTTGCTGCGCCGCATATCGCCGGTTCAGCTGGCTCCGGTCAACGCCAACGGGAAGGTCATCGCGGTGTTCTCTCTGCGCGGCGGCGTGGGCGTGTCGACGATGGCCGTCAACATCGCCGTCGGGCTGTCGCAGCTGTGGAACATGCCCACGGCGCTGGTGGACCTGGACCTGGTCAGCGGGCAGAGCGCGCTGATGCTCAATCTGTCGCTGCGGACGACCCTGGCCAACGCGGCCGAGATGCCCGATAGCGACATCGACATCGACCTGCTGAATCGGATCATGTTGCCGCATCCGAGCGGCGTCAAGGTGCTGGCCGCCCCCGCCCAGCCCCAGCAGTCCGACCTGGTCAAGCCGGAAACCATCACTCAGCTGTTGACCCACCTGAAGGAAAACTACCAGTACATCGTACTGGACGTACCCCACAACTTCAACGACACGACGCTGGCCGGGTTGGACGTGGCCGACGTGATCGTGATGTTGACCACTCCCGAGCTGGCTTCGGTTCGCCTCACGGCCAGCACCCTGGACGTTTTCGATAACCTGAAATATCCGCGGGCTGCGATGTATCTCGTCCTCAACTGGACCTTCAAGAGCCGAGGCCTGCCGCAGAAGAACATCGAATCGGTGCTCAAGCACAACTTCGACCTGGTCGTCCCGTTCGCCTCCGAGGCACTGGTCCGGGCGATCAACGTCGGCATTCCCATCGTGTACGAAGAGCCGAGCAGTCCAATGGGCGCCCTGTTCGAAGACCTGGCGTTTGCTCTTAGCAAGGAAGAGCACCAGAAGCAGGCACCGTCAGCGCCGACCGATGCCTGGCACCGCGTCGCGCAGCATCTGAAAGCGCGGCAGCAGCTCAATTCCGATCTCCCCTGGCGCTCGTGAGAAACGGCCCCACGGCCGCAGAAACCGTGGAGCCGTATCGCAGCCTGCGTCGCACCACTTCACTCCGGCGGAAGCCTGCGCCGATCCGGCAATGACTCAAGCCAGGTCGGCCCGCAGTTTCTCCAGGCCCCTCCAATCCAGCTCGACGCCGTGCCCCGGCCGATCGGGGGCCAGCGTCACTCCATCGTGAAACTCCATCGGGTGGCGGATGAACCGCTCCAGGCCGAACCCGTGGGCTTCCAGGTAAGATGCGTTCGGCACCGCCGCCAGCAGGTGAACGTGCAGGTCGTGCACGCCGTGCGTGGTGACGGACAGGTTGTACGCTTCGGCCACGCGGGCGACCTTCATCCACCCGGTGACGCCGCCGACGTTGGATACGTCCGGTTCCGGGAAGGTCACCCCACCGGCAGCGATGAGCTTCTGGAATTCGTAGATCGAGTGCATGTTCTCGCCCGTGGCGATGGGCAGTGCACCCTCACGAGACAGCCGCGCGTGGCCCTCGACGTCGTCGGGAATGATCGGCTCCTCCAGCCAGTACACGTCGTATGGCGCCATGGCCCGCGACGCTCGCAGGGCCTGCTCCAGCGACCAGCGCATGTTGGCGTCGATCATCAGTGGGACGTCCGGACCCAGGAGCCGGCGCATGGCGGCCACCCGAGCCACGTCGTCGGCCAGCCGGTCCCGGCCCACCTTCATCTTGATCGCGCGAAAGCCGCGAGCGAGGTTGGCCTCAGTCTGCTCGCACAGTGAATCGATCGGCATCTGCAGATCGATTCCCCCGGCGTAAGCCTCGACCCGCGGGGAGTGTCCGCCCAGGAAGCGCCACAACGGCTCACCGGCGCAACGCGCTTTCAGGTCCCACAGCGCGACGTCCACGGCCGACAGGGCGAACACCGCGATCCCGCCCCGCCCAACGTAGTGCAGCTGCCACCACATCTGTTGCCACAGGGCCTCGACGCAGCGGGGGTCGGCGCCCAGCAAAGACGGCGCCAGGTCGCGCTCGATCAGCGAGCGGATGGCTCCTCCACCTTTGCCCACGGTGTAGGTATACCCGACGCCTTCTTCACCGCCGTCGCCGCGTATGCGAACCGTGACGAGCTCGAAAAAGGCCATGGCGCCGTGAGTGGAATCGGTCATGACCGTGGGCAGCGGAATCCGGTAGTGGCCGGCCTGAACGGCTTCGATTTTCACCGTTGTCTTCCTTTCGATCGGAATTGGGGGTGAGCGAATGGGCTCATTGTACCGCACGTGCGACTCGAGGGGAAATCGGCCGGGGCAAGTCAAACTTCCGAAGTTTTGGAAACTTCGGAAGTCTGTTCCAGGCCAGGCTTCCAAGTCAGACTTCCGAAGTTCTGGAAACTTCGGAAGTCTCACCGCTGCGTAGTCTACTGCGCCGTGAACAGATCGGCCAGGTCGGTTGCGTTCGCCGCGTCTGCCAGCAGGGGGCTGACGCCGAAGATCTCCTGCAGGGTACGCAGCGTGGACGAGTGCGTGTAGTGGATGGTGTTGGCGTATCCGGCCTTCGCCAGAGGAGACAGGACGACCATGCCCAGGGGTCCATCACTGTCCCTGGCCCCCTCGTCCCAGACGAGGAATATGGCGCCGGAATTCTGGTACGCCGCCGAGTTCATGATCTTCGGGACCTCCTGAGATAGCCAGGTATCCCCCTGGGAGATGGAGCAGTCGTGCATATCGTGGCAAACGTCCGGGATGATCACGTTGTAGCGGGCCACCGCGTGGGCGGCCAGGTCTGGTTCCAGTTCGGAGTAGGGCCGCAGGTGGGATTCGCAATAGGTGCCGCCGGCATTCCAAACGTCGTCGAAGAAGATCATGCCGACGTGCCGCGCAGTGTACTGGCCGTGCGACGTCGTCGGGCAGCCCTGCCCGGTGACGCCTTCAAGGTAGGCCTTCCACGGGATGCCTGCGTCCTTGAGCTGGGTGACCAGATGGGCGGTGGACGAGATGTGGTTAGACGCGCTGACGTCGTCGTCCGTGGTGTAGCACTTTCCGCCGAAGCAGTTAGTGCCGGCCTCGAGCCAGATGTAGTTCGGCTCCGATGGATGCAGGTGGGGCGGCGTGAAATATTGCTCCGCGTGCGCGCCGATCGTGGTGAGGGAATGGATGTACGGCGCGTCTTTGACGTCGCTCCAATTCTGGTTTTCCATGATGATCAGGAAGACGGTCTGGATGGGCGGCAGGCCGGTGGCCGACGCAGCCGTGCCCGTGGGCGAAGGCGTGGCGGCGCGGACAGAGCCCGCCGGCAGAACAACGCCGGCGACGACGAGGGCGAACAGGACGAGTACGGACAGAACCAGAATGGACGAAACGACGCCGGCGAAGACCCGGCTTCGATTCCGTGGCCGGCAGGTGGACGATGATTGAGCTTCCACGATGTTACCTCCCGTTGATCAGTGATGATCGCCTCTTACGCAACCACGACAATGATAAGACCACGTACGGGTTCATGTCAATACAGGTTGCGAGACACGGCAATTGCATTAAAATTGTTGCGCTCGTCCCGGCGATTGGAAATCGCGGCTATGGGCGGCAAAGCCTGCCTTCGCAGGCTAAAAACGAGGGCAGAGCGACTTGAAAACGCGATCCCTGGTAACGAAGTGGCCACGCCTACCAATTTGGTCGTGGTCGTTAGCCTTGTATATTGGTAGTAGCAGTAGTGGCACCTTAAGAACAGAATAGCCATAAGCGGGCCGTTGATGCATACTACCCCCTGGGAGGCCGAAGCGACTTGCTGGTTAGCATGAGGAGCGCAAGCTGCCTCTGTTCGCAGAGTGTCGTTCTCCTGCCCAGGTGACCCGATTAGGAACATTGGGGCGGCGCAGCCAGCGTCGGCCCCGAATCATTCGCAAGGCTGGGTTTAGTATGGTCTGGTAGGTTCTTGGGCGCAGTCGCTCCGATCGTCCCACATTCCACGAAAGGAGACACCACCATGGACACGCGCATTATCGGCATTGATTTGGCCGTCACGGCCGCCCACAAGGCGATCGTGCTTGATCGTGACCGAAATGAGTTCGTCAGTCCGTTACTGACCGTTCATACTGACCCAGCCGATCTGACCCGCCTGTTGGCCGCCGCCCGGCAGGGGGCCACGGAGCCCGTCCAGTTGCTCGCCGTCATGGAAGCCACCGGCATGGCCTGGTACCCGGTAGGCGTCTTTCTAGCACGGCACGGGGTGGAGCTTTACCGCGTCAATGGTCAACAGGTCAGCGAGTTGCGCCGCGTCTACCAGCGTCGGGCCAAGAGCGATCGGATTGACGCCCGGGTGCTGGCTCGCTTGCCCGTGGTCTACCCTGATCGGTTGCATCGACTGACGCTGCCCACTGGACCACAGATGGCCCTCCAGCGCGCGTGCCGGGAAGTCGCCCGGCTCAAACAGCAAGCCTCGGCCATCAAGAACCGCTTGCGAGCCATCGATCAGTACGTCTGGCTGGGCCTGGCCGAGCTCGTCCCCCCGTACGGGCGCGAAGCCTGCTGGATACGGACCCAGTGGTATAATCCCTACCACGTCCAGGCGGCCGGCGCGGCCGAGATCCGACGTGACTGGCAGCGCTTCACCCAAACCGTCGATCCGGACACCACCTGGATTGAAGACATCGTGCAGCGCGCCGGCCAGGTGTGCTGCCTGTATGGTCCGGAGAGCAACCTGGACTACGACCAACTGCAGGCGTATTTGCAGCGCGAGCAAGCGCGGTGGCTTGCGCTGCAGCAGGCCGCGCAGGAGCTGCGCTGCCACACGGTCCGCCCCTTGTACCGTCGCCTCCACCCCCAGCGTTACCTGGAGACGCTCCGCGGCGTGGGCCAAGACAGCGCCGCCGTGTACGTCGCCTTCATCGGCAACATCGCGCGTTTCCCGGCCCTGGACCAGTTTCGTGGCTGGAGTGGCTTGATCCCTTACAGCGCCCAAAGTGGCCATGGGCAAGCGCAAGGCTTGCACATTACCCAGGCCGGACCGGATCTGCTCAAAGCCACCGCCTATCTTAACGCCGGCGTCGCCCGGCAGTGGGACCCGCAACTGGCGGCCATCTACTTTGAACAGATGATGTTCCATGGCAAACATCACCACCAAGCGGTGTGCAGTTGTGCCACCCACTTGCTGAACCGCATCTATGCCCTGTTGCGCGGGAACCGACCATACGAATTGCGCGACGTGGATGGCCGCCCGCTGACCATCCACCAGGCGCGTACCATCTGCCTGCAACAGTACCACGTCCCGGCCGAGGTCCGGCGCAAAAATAACTACCGGGCTCGGCGAGCACGCGCAGACCAGCACACCGAACAACGCTATCTGCGCCGGCAAAACAAATGAACGCAGGACAGGCTACCACACCGGCCAGAGCTCCACCTCGCGCCGAGTTGCCTCTCCTGCGTCACCAGCTCATAGTTTAATGCCCTTTTCAGTGGAGTCAAACCACTGAGACCCTGCTGTGCGGCCTGCGTCCGCCTCCGGTTATTCAAATTCTCAAGTGCAGCCACTTGACAAGATTTAGAACATCTGCGAAGGCAGGCTTTGCCGCCCATAGCCGCAAACCGATAGTGCTGCGCACGATTTCCAATCGCCGGGACGAGCGCAACAATTTTTATGCAATCGCCCTGGGTTGCGAGAGAATAGGCAGTATTGCCTATATGCTGATGGGCCAACGGGACCTAGCCAGACAATACAAAATGGGCTATTCTAGTGAGCGAATAGCAAGGACGCCATCCGCTCACTTTAACACCTGAACGTTAATAACACGCGAACGACACGTTAAGAATCTGCTAACGTCATGTGAAGGTTGATCGAGATCTTCAGGATCGTGTTTAGGTTCCACAGGGACGTCGTGGAGCCGCTAGAAGGAGTAGTCGCACACGGAACGCCTCGTGCATTCCAAGACGCGCTAGTCTACATCGATGAAAGGATGGGATGACAATATGGAAACGTTGCTAAAAGAAGGCCGGAACGCGCAGGGGACGACACAGCCGGCCGACGTCTTCTCCCTGGAGCAGAACAATCCCACCGTCAGCGTCGTGATACCAGCTCTCAACGAAGCGGACAATCTGCCTTACGTGCTGCCGAAGATCCCGTCGTGGGTTTACGAGGTGCTCGTGGTCGATGGCCATTCAACAGACGATACGTTGGAAGCTGCCTGTGATCTGTATCCGAACGTTCGAAGGGTCGAGCAAGTCGGTCGCGGCAAAGGGGCGGCTCTGCGGAGCGGCTTCGCCGCTGCAACCGGCGACATTATCGTTATGATGGACGCTGATGGCTCAATGGAGCCCGGCGAGATTCCGGCGTTTTACGGTGCGTTGGTCGCCGGCGCCGATTTCGCGAAAGGCTCACGCTTCGCGCAGGGCGGCGGCACAGCGGACATGCCGCTTTACCGCCAGATGGGGAACTGGGGGTTCACCCTGCTGGTGCGGGTGTTCTTTGGCGGCCGTTTTTCGGACTTGCTGTACGGCTACAACGCCTTTTGGCGGCGCACGCTGCCGGTGTTGGATCTCGACGCCGACGGCTTCGAGATCGAAACGATGATGAACATCCGGGCCCTGCGTGCGGGACTCAAGATCGTGGAAGTGCCGAGCTTCGAGGCTCCGCGAGTGGTGGGCGTCGGCCGGCTGCGCACTTTCCCCGATGGCTGGCGAGCGCTGAAGACGATATTCAGAGAACGGTTCCCGTTCCTGAATCGGCGGAAACCGGCGCCCGCGAGCACCGACCAGGAACCGGCCTTCGAAGAGCTGCCCAGCTGCATTCTCCCCGACCTCGTGGGCTCAGCGCGAGGAACTGACCGGGGTGCGCTATGAGCGCCCACCAGGTTCGAGACTTCTCAGTAGTGATCTGCGCTTACACCGAGCTCCGGTGGAGCGAGCTGGTGCGGGCCGTCGCGTCGGTGCAGTCCCAGACCGTGCCGCCGCGTGAGGTCATCGTGGTCATCGACCACAACCCGGCGCTGTTCGAGCGCGCCGGCCGGGAGATCAGCGGCGTCATCTTACTGGCGAACGAGTCGGCGCGCGGACTGTCCGGAGCCCGAAACACCGGCGTCTCCGCTGCCCAGGGCGAGGTCATCGCCTTCATGGACGAGGACGCCGTCGCGGCGCCGGACTGGCTGGAGAAGCTGGGGGCGGACTACGCCGACGCTCACGTGCTGGGCGTGGGCGGCGCGATCGTGCCGCTGTGGCAGGAAGGGCGACCGGCGTGGTTTCCGGAAGAATTCGATTGGGTCGTGGGCTGCACCTATCGCGGCATGCCCGCCGCACCGTCTCCCGTGCGCAACCTGATCGGGTGCAACATGTCGTTCCGCCGCAGGGTATTCGAGACGATCGGCGGCTTCCGCAGCGGCATCGGCCGGATCGGTACGAGGCCCGTCGGCGACGAGGAAACCGAGCTGTCCATCCGAGCGACTCAGCGGTGGCCCGGGGGGGTCATCCTCTACGAACCGGCCGCCAGGGTCCACCACCAGGTACCCACTCAGCGGGCCAACTGGGGCTACTTCGGATCGCGCTGCTATGCCGAGGGACTGTCCAAGGCGCTGATTTCCCAACTAGTGGGAACGCAAGACGGTCTGGCTTCTGAACGGACGTACACGTTCCGCACACTGCCGCAGGGGGTCGTCCGCGGTCTGGCGGATACGGTGCTCGGCCGTGACGTGCGCGGAATCGCACGGGCGTCGGCGATCGTGTTCGGGCTGGCTGCCACCACGGCGGGGTATCTGCTCACGACGCTGTCCACCGGATTCAGGGCGGGGCGCGAGGCGGTGAGCGAGCCGGCCGGCGAGATCGCGATGGCAATTCCCGTGTCTGTATCGGTGCCGGAAGTCGGCGAGGTCAACGTCCGTTGAATCAGGTCCTCTCAACCGAACCTTGATCGCAGACGAGGAGAGGCATCATGTGGTTCTCTAAAAGAAACTCGGTTAAGCTGACAACCGAACCGGTGGACTTCAAGCCGGTCCGAGTGTTGGAAATTGAAATCAGCCGGCCCTTGCCGGCGGTTTCGACGGCGGGCAGCGTTACGGGGCAGCCGTACGGCCGCGCCTGGGCGCTGGTCCGTCTGCACGGCGAGCCGCTGGGCCTGCTGGAGTGGGTCCTGGACGGAGAGGGCTTGAGCGCGGCCGAGGTCGCCCGCCGTATCTGGAGCGATCTCGGCCGTGAGATTGCGGAACACCTTCGGCGGGACGGATTGTCCCCCGCACAGGCGCTCGACGGGGTCGCTCCCTCAATCGCCGGTCTGCCTGGGGGCCGCTCGAGCGACGCCACTCCGCTGTGCGTTCGCGAGCGCGAGGAACGTCTGCGGGAAGCTCCGTTTGCCAGCGTCGTGGTCGCCACCCACAATCGCCCGGAAAGCCTGGCGGCGACCCTCGACTCGCTGCTGGCAATGGACTACCCTCGTTTCGAGGTCATCGTGGTGGACAACGCCCCAAGTTCCAGCGCGACCGCAGATCTCATCGCCCAGCAGTACAGCGCAAAGGGTATCCGTTACACGCGTGAGGATGAGCCCGGCCTGGGGCGGGCGCACAATCGCGGTCTGCCGGAAGTGCGCGGCTCAATCGTCGCCTTCACCGACGACGACGTGCTCGTCGACCGGTACTGGCTGGCAGAGATGGTGCGCGGCTTCGAGGCCGCCGACAACGTGGGCGCTGTGACCGGCATGATCTTTCCCGCAGAGCTGGAAACGCCCGCGCAGGTGTGGATCGAGGAATACGGGGGTTTTTCCAAGGGTCTGGTCCGGCGGGTCTTCGATCTCGGCCAACATCGGCCCGAGAGCCCGCTTTACCCGTACACAGCCGGATGGTTCGGGTCGGGAGCCAGCATGGCCTTCAAGACCGCGGCCCTGCGCGAGATGGGCGGATTCGATCCGTCGCTCGGCGCGGGCACGCTGGCGATGGGCGGCGACGATCTCGCGGCGTTTTTCGAAGTGGTGCGGCGCGGCTACCGGCTCGTGTACCAACCGGCCTCCATCCTTCGCCACTGGCACCGCCGCGAGTTCGCGGGGCTCAGCCGCCAGGCGTACGGCTATGGCGTCGGGCTGACCGCTTACCTGACGAGCCTGATGATCAACCGGCCGGTTCTGGCGCTCGACATTCTGCGTCGAGCTCCGCACGGTGTGCTGTACGCCTCCAGCCCACACTCGCAGAAGAATACCAAGAAAAGGGCCGGTTATCCATCCGAGTTGAACGTGCGAGAGCGGCGCGGCATGCTCTACGGGCCCGTCGCGTACCTGCGAAGTCGGTGGCGCTCACGGCACGTGCCGGACGCGGTGCGCTCCAGCCGCCCAGCTGGTCGAGCGATCACCGCCGCTGATAAAATCTGCTGACTTTTATACAACCTGATCGAGTCGCGACTGGGGATATCACAAATGGACAAGCAGGTCGAAGCGGCATCTCAGGGGGACGTCGATAGGGTACTTACCGAGGTCGTGGCTGAGGGCGAAATTATGAAAACGCTGATTCCGGTGTTATTGTATCATAGTGTGGCCGACGACGTGGCGCCCGGCTTCCGACGGTGGTCGGTGCGCCCCGAGATGTTCACCGCCCAGATGGAATATCTGAGCAAGAACGGGTACACGCCGATCACAGTCACGCAGCTGGCCGCCACGATGGCGGACCACAAGCGCGGGCTGCCGCTGCGCCCCGTGGTTATTACCTTCGATGACGGTCTGGCCGACTTCTACACCACGGCCTGGCCTATCCTTCACAACTTCGGGTTTCCTTCCACGCTGTACATCGTGACGGGGCACGTCGAGGAGACGAGCGCATGGCTCGCCGCCGACGGCGAAGGGGATCGCCCTATGATGACCTGGTCCCAGGTGCGGGAGGTTTGTGAGGACGTGGAGTGCGGCGCGCACAGCCACAGCCATCCGCAGCTCGACACGCTTCACCTGGATGCAGTGCGCGACGAAATCGTTCGCTCCAGAGATACATTGGAGGAGCACCTGGGCCAGCCCGTGATGAGCTTCGCCTACCCGCACGGTTACTACAGTCCGGGCGTCCGCCGCCTGGTGCAGGAGGCCGGCTTCTCCTCCGCCTGCGGCGTGAAGCACGCCATGAGCGTGCTGAGCGACGACCGCTTTGCCCTGTCGCGCATCATCGTGTCGTCCGACGTTAACGTGCAGTCCTTCAGCCGCCTGCTGGCCGGAGAGGGATTGCCCGTCGCTCCCGGCGAGCGGATTCAGACGAAGATGTGGCGCTGGTACCGCTCGCTGTCGGCGAGTTTGCATGACGGCGCCGGCCCTTACGAACTGAAGCTGTTCAAACAACTGAGGCTGATCAAATGAGCACTTTCACTGTTCTCGAAGCGGTTCGTGGCGCATCGGAGCAAGCTGGGGACGTGATCTCGTCCGATCGACCGGCCACGCTCGAGCCTCTGCTGGTCCACGACCTCTATCACGATTTTGACGGTCTCGCACCGCTGCTCCTGGGCGAACTGCGCCGAGGCGCCTGGCTGAACGCGTTCCTCCTCGCCGCGGGTATCAATCAAGTGGTCGAAGATTACCTGCATCCGGACCCCTACCGCCTGAGCAAGGCGGCCGGCTACCTGAGCGACTTGCGCGCGCCCGTCGGGCCGCTGGCCGCGTCCGCGGCGCGGTCGCTGGCCGGCACGGCCGTACGCATGCGCCGGCTGCGGCCTTCCCACGCGCGACTGGCCGAATGGCAGGCGGATTTTGCAGCCTGGGTCGGGCGGCTGGCCGAGGTCGCCGTCGAGCCGGATCCAGGCGCGGGCGTCGGCGAAGCGCTGCTGGCTTCCGGTGAAGCGCTCCTGGGTGCCGTCGCATCGGACGCGCCCGCCGGCCTGCATCGCGAGGTGCTGCACCTGCCGTCCTGCTTCCGCAGCTTCGATCAGCAGCCGGCCGACCTGGAGCGCATGGTGGCGGAGTTCGCCGATCGGTGGCCCGACCGCGACCGTCCGCTGGCTGTGGTCGGCGTGCGCACCTCGGGCAGCTACCTGGCTCCCCTCTACGCTGCGTATCTGAAGCGCCAGGGGTACCGGGACGTTCGCACCCTCTCCCTGCGCCCGCGGCGCCGGCTTCTGCCGGCTGAACGAGCGATCGTGAGCGGCGTGGTTCGTGCGCAGGGCCTGGTGCTGCTCGCCGACGACCCGCCGGCCTCCGGCGCCTCCGTGGCGAAGGCAGCGATCGATCTACGCCGACTGGGCGTGCCGGCGGAGTCCGTCGTTCTGTTTCTGCCGCTGTTCGGCGCGCGGGATTCTCTGCCGGCCCGGCTGCAGAGTTACGCGGCGGTGCTTCTCCCCTGGGATGAGTGGGCCGTTCACAGTCAGCTCGACTCCCAGGCGGTCCGGTCTGTGCTGGCGGACTGGGCCGAACCGGGCGCGACGCCGCAGATGGTCGAGCGCCTGCCGCTGCCGGATCCCCGTTCGGAGCGCAGCCACGTCCGCGCGCTGTATCGCGTGGAGTGGCGCGACTCGGCGACGGGGCTGCGCCGCGAAGAGCAAGTCTTCGTCAAGGGCGCCGGGCTCGGCTATTTCGGCGAGTATTCGCTGGCGGTGGTGAACGGACTGCGCGACTCCCTGCCGCGAGTCTACGGCTACCGCTCCGGTCTGCTGTACCGGGTCTGGCTGCCGCGCGAGCGGGCGCTGGACGTGGCCGAGCCGGACGGTGAAGAGAGCCTGGCGGCCGCGTCAATCGGCTACGTGACGGCCCGGGAGCGCGCGCTGTCGGCGCCGGCCGACATGAGCCTCCGCCTGTCCGGGGAGGGCCCGACGTGGGAGCTCGCGAGCAATATCCTCAGCCGCGTCTTCGGACGGCTGTGGCCGGTGCTGCGCGTGCCGGTGGTGGATCCACTGGCAAGGCGGTTGCTGCGGGTGAGCCGGCCTTCCGTGATCGACGGCAACATGGTGCCCTCGCGCTGGTTCTCCGGCGAGCCCGGGGGCCGGCCGCTGAAGGTGGATTTCGACGAGGGCCCCTTCCGCTGTGACGTGGAGCTGACCTGCTACGACGCCGTCTACGACCTGGCCAGCCTGGCCGCCAGCTTCGACCTGGCCCGCCCTGCGGGGGACGGCCGCACGGAGCGGCTGTCGCAACGCCTGCGTCACGACTACGAGCGGCTGACTAACCACGTCGTGGCCGACGAGCGCTGGCTCCTGTACCAACTCGTACACCTGCGCGATCTGCAGCGCACGCGCGGAGACGAGCAGCCCGCTGCACGGAGGGCCCTGTCTCGCGCCATGCAGCGGTATTTCGCCGCCCACTTCCTCAGCGATTCGCCCGTCCCCGCGGCCGGACCGCTGGTCGCCCTCGACATCGACGGCGTGCTGGAGTCCAGCCTGCTGGGTTTCCCGTCGTTGACGCCTGCGTCGGCCTCCACGCTGCGCGCGCTGGCCCGGCACGGCTACCGGACGGTGCTGGCCACCGGGCGCAGCCTGGACGAGGTCCGTGAGCGCTGCCGGGCATACGGCCTGGCCGGTGGAGTGGCCGAATATGGAGCGGCCTTGTATAATTCGGTCACGGGTCGGTCCCGCTCGCTGCTGTCCGGAACACAGCGTGACGACCTGGGACGGCTGCGCGCCGCACTGCCGGCCGGCGACGACGTTCGCCTCGACGGCGACTACCAGCACACGGTGCGCGCCTATCGCCTGGACGCGGCCGGTCACCGGCGCGGGCTGCCGGCCGCGGCCATCGACGCGGCGCTCCAACGCGCCGGCGTCGGCGACCGCGTGCGGGCCATCCCCGGTGAAGCCCAAACCGACTTCGTGGCGGTGGGCACCGACAAGGGCACCGGGCTGCGCGCCCTGGCCGCCGAACTGGGCGGCGCGGCGGACGCTCAGGGCAAGCTCCTGGCGTTGGCCGTCGGTGATTCCGGGCCCGACCTGCCCATGTTCGCCCTCAGTGCGCAGGCCTACGCGCCCGCCAACGCTGACGGTGAGGTTCGAGCCGCGGGCATCGCGCGGATGCGGCTGCCCTACCAGGCGGGCCTCGCCCTTGCCGCCGCCCGAATCCTGGGGCACCAGCCCGGCCGGTGCCCGGTCTGCCGGGTGTCGCATCCATCCGGAGACACACGCCTCCTGCTGACGCTGTTGAGCGCGCCGGAGGCGGGCCAGCGCAGCATGCTGCGCACCGCTCTCGCGCTCGCAGTCCGGACGAGGTCGCCTGAATGACGTCCATCCGGCATCGGCTGTCAGGTGGACACCGAGTCACTTCCTTGCGCGAGTGAAGAGCAGTGAAGCCCCTCGCCCGCCGGCTAATCCCGGGACGATGCGCCTCACTGCGTCCGCACGGCGCTCGCAACCCCGCTCAACTAACAACATCGTCCTCAAAGTCTTCCGCACCAGCGGAGGAGGCCCTGCATTGCTGCCGCGGCTGAGATTCGCCGCCGCCTTGAGGCTGAATGTGGCTCTGGACGTGAACGTGAACAGGTACCTGGTTTCTTCAACGTGGTTGATCCCACTGGCACTGGGCGCTCTCATCGCCCTCGCGGGGTGCGCCAGTGTTCCGGAACCGATGGGGCAGCAAGGCGGCTGGACGCTGGCATTCCGGGACGAATTCAATCGGAGTGCGCTCGATGCGCAGAAATGGACGACCTGCTTCTGGTGGGTCAGCAATGGGGGGTGCACCATCGAAACCAATCACGAGCTCGAATGGTATCAACCGGCCAACGTGCTGCTCGACCAGGGCGCGCTGAAGCTGCGAGCGGAGGTCCACTCAGTTACGGCCGGCGGTACGGCCTACGAATACACGTCGGGCATGATCAGCACCGGCCCGACCGGAAAGAGGTCCCGCCCGGCAAGGTTCGCCTTCCAGTATGGTTTCGTGGAGATCCGCGCCCGGGTGCCGAGCGGCAAGGGTCTGTGGCCGGCGTTTTGGCTGCTGCCGGCCAATCGCCAGGACAAGCCGGAGATCGACGTCATGGAGATCATGGGTGACCAGCCCAATACCATCAGGATGACTTTGCACTATCCCAACGGGTCGCAGGACGAAGAGTTCACGCAGAAGTGGACCGGGCCCGATTTTTCTGCCGGCTTCCACACCTTCGGCCTATCGTGGGAGCCCGACGCCATCGTCTGGTACGTGGACGGGGTCGAGCGGTGGCGGTACACGGACGCCGCGCGGATTCCGGCGCAGCCCATGTATCCGGTGCTCAATCTGGCGGTGGGCGGCGACTGGCCCGGTGCTCCGGACGAATCGACGCGGTTTCCGAGTGATTTCGAGATCGACTACCTGAGAGTCTGGAACAGGGTTGGCGGGAAGTGAAACCTGCTGACGATGAGAAGGTGGTGAACATGTCTACATCAGCGAACAACCCAAGCATTTTCTCCGTCGCACGGTTGATGGAACACGTGCAATCGCCCCTATTTCGCAACGGTTATGCACTGGTGCTTAGCTCGGCTGTGACTTCGGGTTTGGGCGTCATCTATTGGATTCTCGCCGCGCGCAATTACTCTACCGAAGTGGTCGGCCTGAACTCAGCTGCGCTGTCGGCCATCCTGTTCGTGGCCAGCCTGTCACAGCTCAACCTGACCAGCGCTCTGAACCGGTTCATTCCCGCAGCAGGGAGCAAGACGCGCCGCCTGGTGCTCTATTCCATCTTCATCAGCGTGGCGGCGGCCCTGGTTGCGAGCATCCTGTTCGAGCTCGGCGTCGATATATGGGCGCCGACATTGGATTTCATCGATGCGAGCCCGTTCATCATCCCCTGGTTCACTCTGGCCGTCATGGCGTGGTGTATCTTCATGCTGCAAGATGCGGCGCTGACCGGGCTGCGCCAGGCGACCTGGGTGCCCATCGAAAACACGTTTTTCGCCGTGCTGAAGATCGTCATCTTGCTGGCTGCGGTCGAGATCGCCCCCAAGTACGGCGTCCTGCTCTCGTGGTTGTTGCCCTTGCTGATCACCATTCCCGCCATCAACTGGCTGCTGTTCCGCCGCCTGATTCCCCAACACGAGCGAGTGGCGGCTCAGGTGACCACCATTCCACCGACGCCGACGCAAATCGGCCGGTTCATCGCGGGCGATTACCTGGGCTCGTTGATCTGGTACGCGACGACCAACCTCGTGCCGGTGCTGGTTGCGGTGCGAGCGGGCGCGAGCGCGAACGCCTATTTCTACCTGTCCTGGACAATCGCCTACTCGTTCTACCTGGTCAGCCTGAACATGGGCCAGTCGCTCATCGCCGAGGGCGCGACCGATCTGACGAAACTGGACGCGTACGGCTATCGCATGTTCATTCAGACCGCGCGTCTCCTGGTGCCGGCGGTTGCCATCGTGTTCGCCGGTGCGCCATACATCCTGAGCGTGTTCGGCGTTTCGTACTCGGCGGAAGGGACCACGCTGCTCCGCCTGCTGAGCCTCTCGGCGCTGCCCAACATCGTCACCTCGCTCTACATCAGCGTGGCTCGCGTCGAACGACGCATGAAGCAGGTGGTGCTCGTCCTCGGCATCCTGTCGCTCATGGTCCTGTCGCTCGGCTTCCTGCTGATGGATCTCGTCGGCATCACGGGCATCGGCATCGCCTGGCTGACAAGCCAGACGATAATGGCGATCGTCTTGCTGACCCGCACCAATCTGCGCACGGTCTGGCTGGCGCATCTGAATACCTGGTTCTTGGAGCGCGCGACGTCGTGGCCGCGCACGTTCTGGTGGCACCTGCGGCGCCGGCACCGCGTGGCCGCCGCGTCCCGGTTGATCGGTGACATCCTGCCCACCATCCCGCCACCGCCGGACACGCCGGCGCCTGCGACGTGGTCCGTTCAAACCCTGGTGCGCACCGTGAACGACGTGATGGTGGTCACGCTGGGGCCGTCCGGACATCCTCCGACCGGCATCCTCAAACTGGCTTACACCCGAAGCGCGGCGGAGAGCCTGCACCGGCAGCAGGCAGCGCTTCGCGCACTGCACGCGGAGGATCGGCTAGGGGAGTGGCGGGCACTGCTGCCCACCATCCTGGCGGAGAGTATGGCTCCGAAATCAGCCCTACCTGGTGGAGCGAATGCTGCCGGGCGTCGAACTGCGCGCGGTGCTCTCCGAACCGGCGCGCCGCAAGCGAACGAAGCGCGTGGCTGTGGCGGCCATCGGCGAGCTGCACCGGCGTACCGCGCGGTCGATCACCGTCGACGATAGTACGCTCCGTCGTTGGGTGGAAGAGCCATTGGAGCGGCTGCGGGCCGGGATGGCCCTGGGTGCAAGCGAAAGCCGGAGCCGGGCCGCCATCAAGGCCCTGGCGGCCGACCTGGACTCGGCCCTGCGAGGGCGCCACGTGGCCGTCAGCTGGGTGCACGGCGACTTCGTGCCGGGGAACATCCTGGTCTCGCCGGACGGCGCCAGTGTCACCGGCATCGTCGATTGGGAGCTGGCCTCCCCGGGCGATTTGCCGCTCCTGGACACGATCCAGTTTCTGGTCGCCACCCGCACGCTCGTGCAGCAGCGCGAGCTGGGCGCCGTCCTGTTCGAGCTGCTGAGCGGGCCATCCTGGACCGCGGAAGAAACCGCGCTCCTCGCAGCCGCCCAGGAAGGACTGCCGGGCGACACAGTCAACCCCAAGGCGTTGCTGCTGCTCTCCTGGCTGCGGCACGTCGACGCCAACCTGTCGAAATCGGAACGCTACGCGCACCACTCGTTGTGGGTGGCGCGCAACGTGGACGTCATCCTGCGATACGTGTCTGCTGCGCATGCGGAACCCGTGGATGTAGGCGCGCAGGAATATATCGGAGTATAATAAGGAAACTATGTTTAGGGCAGAATGCGCAATTAATGACTAAATACCGAACCGAAAGAAGCGAGAAAAGGAGGCAGCCCATGGAGTGGTTAACGGGCCCACTACAATCGCACAGCCGGCCGCACAACAGCCTCCGCCACGAACGGATGTTACCCGTTTCAGCTGAGAACGCCGCACGAACGATCGCCTGGGTGCGAGTCGGGGTGACGGTCCTCAGTCCGCTGCTGCCGCTGCTGAGCGTGGTGATATTGTGGGCCGCTTCGCTGCCCATGGTGGACCTCAATCGCATGGACGACCTGGGCCTCGTCTCGACGCTGCCGGTGTGGACGTTCGTGGCACTGTTCGCGCTGACGATTTCCTACAGCCTGTTCGTGTTCCGGCGGAACATACCTGAGCCGATCCTGCTTTTGTACGTCGTGGTTCTCATTATCATGATCCATGGCACGCCTCAGATTCTGTACGGCACGCTGCGCTATTCCTGGGCCTGGAAGCACGTCGGCATCGTCGACTACATCCAGCGCCACGGCTCCGTCGATCCCAACATTGCATACCTGGCAGGTTACCACAACTGGCCCGGATTCTTTGCCTTCAACGCCCTGATCACCGAGGTGACGGGGCTTGGAACTGCTCTGAACTATGCCGGTTGGGGACCGGTGTTCTACAACCTGATCGACGTCGGCGCTCTGCTCTTGCTGCTCCGGTCGCTGACGTCTGACCGCCGCCTCATCTGGCTGAGCGTCTGGATATTCTACCTCACCAACTGGATCGGACAGGATTACTTCTCGCCGCAGGCGACTGCTTATTTCCTGTACCTGATCGTGCTGGGCATCCTGCTCCGCTGGTTCCGGCAGCTGACCGTGGCGCCCGTATCGGCGATCCAGCCCTGGGTCCGATCGAGCTGGGTCGCCACTCAATTCCACGGTCTCCTGGAACGTGTGGTGCCGGACAGGCAGCCCGACGCATCGACCAGCCCGCTGGGACGCGTCGGCCTGATGGCCATCGTCATCATCAGCATGTTTGCGATTATCTCCAGTCACCAGCTGACGCCGTTCATGTTGCTGTCGGCCCTGGGCGCGTTGGTCGTGTTTCAAATCACCAGCGCCCGCAGCCTGCCGGTGTTGTCGGCGGTCATGACTGTGGCCTGGATCGTGTACCTGGCCGCGGCCTTCCTGAACGGCAACCTGTACTGGATCGTGGATTCCATCGGCGCGCTCATGGGCAACTTCCAGGCCAACTTGATCAACATCGCCGACGTCAGCCCCGGCCAGGCGTTCGTGGCCCTCATGGACCGGACCCTGAGCGGAGCGATTTGGTTCGTGGCGATAATCGGTGCGATCCGGCGCCTGAGCCTGGGTCATTGGGATCTGCCGGCCGCGCTGCTGGCGGTCTCGCCTTTTCCGATCCTCGTAATGAACTCCTACGGCGGCGAGATGGTGTTCCGAGTATACTTCTTCGGCCTCCCATTCGTCGCGTTTTTTGCCGCATCGCTGCTCTACCCGGATCACAAATCGGGCAGGTCCTGGCATATTCCTCTTATCACAGCCTGCCTGACCTGCGTGTTGCTGGTGGGTTTCTTGTTCGCCTACTACGGCAAAGATCGGCAGTATTACTTCCGGCCGACAGAAGTCGCCGCCGCCCAGTACGTCCTGGCCCACGCGCCGGTGGGCTCGCTGCTCCTCGACGCGTCCTGGGACTGGCCGCTGGAATATAAGAACTACGAGTTCTATCAATACCAATCCATCGAAGCGCTGACCCGCGCCCAGCGGTTGGCGTTGATCGACGATCCCGCGCCGCGGATCCTCGCCATCATGAAACCCTATCCGGCGGCCTACTTCTCCATCACCCGCAGCCAGGAGGCCTTCATGGACGCGACCGGCTTCATGCCGCCCGGCACGATGGAGGCGATCAAGCGCGCTCTGTTGGCGTCGCCCGATTTCAAGGTGGTCCTCCAGAATCCTGACGCCGTGGTCTTCACACTGGCCCAAGATGTGAACGGAGCAGGAAAATGACACGTACGTTTGGCTGGCCTGTGCTCATCATTCTCTCGGCGATCGTCTCCGCGGCGACGATGCTGACCGGCATCGACTCGCCGCTTCGGGTGGCATTCAGCTTCATCTTTTTGTTGGTCGGAACGGGCATGGCCTGGGTGCCGCTGCTCAAGATTCAGGACGGGCTGATCGAGCTCGTTCTGGGCATCGCCCTGAGCATCGGACTGGGCGTGGTCGCCGGGCAGATCATGGTCTACTTCCACATCTGGTCGCCGCGGTGGGGCCTGCTGGCGCTGATCGGCCTCAGCGCAGTGGGGATGGACGCGCAGCTGATCCAGGCCTATCGGCGGCGGCTCCGGTCAAACCGATCAGCCCCGGGGGAGAACTGAAATGATCATCCTCTTCGCTCAATCAGCCGTCGACGCGGCGCTCTCCCGCGGACCGCTCTGGAACGGCTTCGGCTACTTCGTCACGATCGCGCTGCTCCTGCTGCTGGTACAGAAGGAGCTGGTTCGCGCTTACAGCGGCCCGCAACACGAGAAGTGGACGCGGGCCCTGGACCTCGCCATCTGGCCCTTCGCATTGGCTTTCGCGGTCGTCGTGCTCGTGCACCTCGTCGACATCCTCAGCCACCGATAGAGACTTTCGAAGTTTTGGTAACTTCGGAAGTCTTACCAGCCATGACGGAACCACAAACGGCCAGGCCGTGGGATACTCTCCACGGCCTGGCCTCGTTTCGCTTCACGTCTCTCTGTGGTTAGCGGCCGACGCTCGGGACGAACACGCGATGGTGGCCACGGCTCTTACTCGTCGGCGTTGCAGTCGGCGTCGCCCCTCCGCCGGACGCGGAGTCCCAGACCTTCACGTAGTCGACTTCGAACGCACTGGGGAAGGCCGTATGGCGATCCGGTGAGCCCGGCCAATCGCCGCCTACCGCCAGGTTCAAGACCAGGTACATCGGCTCCGCCGGGATGTGCGCCGGGTCGGTGATGCGCCAGCGCTCCACGCCATCCACGTACCAGACCATCTTGTCCGGCTGCCAGTCGACGCCGAAGGTGTGCCAACCGGCGGTGAAGTCAGGCCCGGTCCAGGCGCTCGTCTGGCTGCCGTCCGTGCCGTAGCTGACGGCGAAGTTGGCGACGTTCGGCGACTGGCCGATCATCGTCATCGCGTCGATCTCGGGCGGCCAGTCCTGATCGGCTGAGAGCATCCAGAACGACGGCCACAGTCCCTTGCCAGCCGGCATCTTGGCCCGGATTTCGGCGTAGCCGTACTGGAAGGCGAACTTGTCCGAGGCCGAGTCCTGCCATTTCGCCCGACCACTGGTGACCACGCCGGAGGTGTAGTCGTAAGTCTTGCCGTCACTGCCGGTCACCGTTTGTTTCTGAGCGGTGAGCTTCAACGTGCCGTTGCTGACGACTACGTTGCCCGGCTGATACCACTCCAGCTCATTGTTCGTGGCGATGGTGCAGCCATTGTCGTCCCACCAGTAACAGGTGGTCCAGTTGCCCGTGTTGATGGCGCTCCCGTCGAAGTCGTCGCTGAAGAGCAGCGTCCGGCCGGGTGACACGGGTGTGTTCGTCGCCGTCGGCGTCCGCGTGGCCGTCGGCGGAACGGGCGTGTTGGTTCGCGTCGGCGTGCGGGTTGCCGTCGGCGGCACCGTGGTGCTCGTCGGGGTCCGTGTAGCCGTCGGCGGAACGGGCGTGTTGGTCCGCGTCGGCGTGCGGGTTGCCGTCGGCGGCACCGTGGTGCTCGTCGGAGTCCGCGTGGCCGTCGGCGGAACAGGCGTGTTGGTTCGCGTCGGAGTCCGCGTGGCCGTCGGCGGAACAGTGGTGCCCGTCGGAGTGTGCGTGGCCGTCGGCGGAACGGGTGTGTTGGTCCGCGTCGGAGTCCGCGTGGCCGTTGCCGGAACAGTGGTGCCTGTCGGTGTGTGCGTGGCCGTCGGCGGAACAGGCGTGTTGGTTCGCGTCGGAGTCCGCGTGGCCGTCGGCGGAACAGTGGTGCCCGTCGGAGTGTGCGTGGCCGTCGGCGGAACCGGCGTGTTGGTCGGCGTGCGCGTCGCCGTCGGCGGCACCGGCGTGTTGGTCGGCGTCAGGGTAGCCGTCGGCGGGATGGGCGTATTCGTCGGGGTCAGGGTAGCCGTCGGCGGGATAGGCGTATTGGTGGGTGTCAAGGTAGCCGTCGGCAAGACGGGGGTAGCCGTCGCCGTCCTCGTCGCAGTAGGCGTGGGCGTCCTGGTCGGGGTGCGCGTCGGCGTCGGGGAGCCGCTCGGCATCTGGTCCCACACCCGCACGTAGTCGACTTCGTACGTGGCGGGGAAGACGGTCGAGCTGTTCGGGGAGCCGGGCCAATCGCCGCCCACGGCCAGATTGAGCAGCAAGTACATGCTCTCGGATGGAATGCGCGACGAAGACGAGAACCGGTAGCGCTCGACGCCGTCCACGTACCAGACGATCGCGCCGGAATCCCAGCTCATGCCGAACGTGTGGAAGTCCGCGGAGAAATCGGGACCGCTCCACTCGCCGCCAGAGCTGCCGCCGTCGGCGTCGTGCACGGTCATATTATTCACGGTGATCTGGTCGCCGATGATCTCCGTGACGTCGATCTCGGGCGGCCAGTCCTGGTCGCACGACAGGGTCCAGAACGCCGGCCACAAGCCCTTGCCCTTCGGCATTTTCGCGCGCATCTCGGCGTAGCCGTGCATGAAGGCGAATTTGTCGGGGGTCGAACCGCCAAAACTGGACTTCCCGGTCGTGATCGCACCGGACGTGTAGCTGTAGCCGTTACTCGATTCCTTCTTCGCCGTCAGCTTCAGCGTGCCGTTGCTCACGCTGATGTTGTTCGGCGTGTACCACTCCAGCTCATTGTTCGTGTCGATGGTGTTCCCCCACCAGTAGCCCGTCGTCCACTTGCTGGTGTCCAGTGAGGAGCCGTCGAACTCATCGTCGAACAGCAGTGTCGCGCCTCCACCCGAGGAGGGAGTCGGCGTGCGCGTCGGCGTGTTCGTAGCACTGACTGGGGTGCGCGTCGGCGTGTTCGTAGCGCTGACCGGCGTGCGCGTCGGAGTGCTGGTAGCAGCCGGCGGCGTGCTCGTCGGGTTGGCGCCGCTGTCGGTGATCGTGAAGCTGTCCGTGAAGCTGCCGGTCGTGGGGACCCACTGCGCTGACAGCTGGCTGCTCGATACCGTCACCTTCAGGTAGCCGTACGATGGGTTGATGTTGCTCCCCATCCACTTTGAAAAGTAACCGGCCTCCGGCGCCGACGTGTCGATGTCGTAGATGCTGAAGCCGCTGGCCCCGTTGATGACCGTCACCGGGCCGTTGCCCTTGGTGTAGCCGGTGGAATTGCCGTCCGCTACGCAAGCACTGCTGTACCGGTTGTTCGAGATCGCCGTGCAGGACGAGCTCAAGGCCAGCTGTTTGGTCCGCTGATAGCTGTGGTAGTGGGCGTTGAGCACCAGGTCGAACTTCTTGCTCAGGAACAGGTTGTACAGGTCCGCGCCGATGCCGTCCCCGCCTCCCAGGCTGTCGCCCCGATAAGGGCCCATGTCCAGGTACAGCTTGTGCATGCCGGGAATAACCCACTTGATGCCCTTGTTGCGCGCATCGTCGATGGCGGCCGAGACCCAGTTGTAGTGCGAGGTGCCCTTCGAGTAATCCACGAACGATCCATTGCGGTACTCGTTCGGCTCGATCAGGATGAAACGGGCGATCGGGTTGGTCGTAGGATAGTCGAAGTAGTACTCATGCGCATACGTGCCGGTCAGGCCGCCGATGCGGTCCGGCAGGCAGCCGGCGAACACGTCGATGTTGCCGCCGTAGCTTTCGTACGGGCTGCCGTCCTCGTGGTTGCCGTTGAGGATCTCCGCCGGGTACGTGGAGCCCAGGTGGGTCTTGATGTAGTTGCACCAGGAAGACTCGGGCGAGATGGAGTTGTAGCTCAGGTCGCCGATGAACAGACTGAAATCGGCGCCGGAGCCGGCGATGCCGTTCAGGACCTTGTCGACGTTGGAGCCGGTGCCCCAGTCGCCGCCCGCGGTGAAGGTGAAACTGGAGCTCTGGTCGGCCGGGATGAGGGGAGCGCTGGCCGGCGACAGGTTGTCCGCCGCGGTTCCTGTCGGGCCGGCGGCCGCCTGGCCCGCGTCGCGCGAGGCATCACGGTCGCTCAGAACGACGTACCCCTCGTCATTTTGTTGGGGCGATGGGTAGCCGGGATCGTGCGGAGCCGCAGCCGCCGGCTGCGCCGGCAAGCCGAGAGGAGACAGCGCCTGCACGACAAGCAGCAGGACAATCAACCAGATAGAGAATTTCCGCCTGTGTGGTGAAATCATACGGTGTTCGAGACCTCCTTCGTATCTTGGGCACGAAAAAAGGGCGCGCCGAAATCGATCTGGCGGGCCCTCAAGAGTTATTTGTTGTGCTTGCTGCGATGTGAAGTGGGGTGTTCTGGCGCGAACTGTTCAGACACAACCCGAATCAGGCGGGGGCGTCGCGCTCCCCTGCCGAAGCTCGTATATCGGGGTCGTGGATTTGGGATAGAGATAAATTTAATGCGCTAGTGGCTAGACTATATCATGATTTGGAGTGCAGTACAATAGGAAAATGGTACTTGTGCAATACGGTGCAATTTATTCGACTGATGACCTAGCAGATGTTGTGTCCGTCAGCAGCGTCGTCTGACGAAGGCTCCCCTCACCGGCGACTGTCACCGCAACGGATACAGCCGTCGCGTCAATACCGAGAGGTCCCGGCAACCTCGAGCGAAGGCTCGTGGTCGCCGGGACCTCTCTGTTTCTCACACTACAGCCGGTCCCCAGTTGGGGACAGCCGGTCATTTTGCCGGGGGATCGGAGGCTGCGCCGGATTGCGGAGGTCGTGTCCACACGCGCACGTAATCGATCTGGAAGTCACTGGGGAACACGGTCGACGCGCCGGGGGCGCCCGCAAAGTTCCCTCCGACCGCGAGGTTTGCGACGAGATACATGGGCTCGGCCGGGATGCGAGCGGCGTCCGAGAAACGCGCCCGCTCCACCCCATCGACGTACCAGATGATCCGGGTGGGCTGCCAGTCCACGGCGAAGGTGTGCCAGTCGCCGGAGAAGTCCGGCCCCGTCCAGGTACTGCTGGCCTGCCCCTCGCTCTGATCGGGGTTGAAGAAGTGGACGGCCATGTTCGTCACGTTAGGCTTGCCGCTGTCGATGGTCGTGACGACCAGGTCGGGCGGCCATTGCTGGCTCGCGGCCAGCAACCAGAACGAGGGCGCGAGCCCCTTTCCGCTCGGAGCCCTGGCGCGAATCTCGACGTAGCCGTATTTGAAGGCAAACAGGTCCGGCTGGGGATCGTCCTCGGCTTTTCTGCCCGAGGTGATCATGCCTGAGGTATAATTGTACGTCTTCCCGTCACTGCCTTTGACCGTTCGTTTCTCGGCTCGCAGCTTGAGCGTTCCGTCGCTGACCAGCACGTTGTTCGGCTCGTACCACTCCAGCTCGTTGTTGCCGAGATTCGTACAGCCGCCGTTGTCCCACCAATAGCACTTAGTCCACTTGGCGGCATCCACCGAGGTCCCGTCGAACTCGTCGTCGAAGATCTGAACCGGCCCGTATGGCTCGGTCGTCGGGAGCTCCGGTGTGAGAGTCTCAGCGGCGGGCGGTTGCCGGGGCGTGAACGGCAGCCCGTTCCAGACCTTGACGTAGTCGATCTGGTAGAAGCTGGGGAAGGGCGTCGTCTGATCCGGATTGCCGGGCCAGGCGCCGCCAATCGCCAGGTTGGCGACCAGCACCATCGGCTCGGCCGGGATGTTCGCTGCGTTCTTGTAGCGGAAGCGCTCCACCCCGTCCACGTACCAGGTGATCTCATCGGGCTGCCAGTTCAGGCCGAACGTGTGCCAGTCCGCCGACCAGTCTGGTCCTTCCCAGCTCCTGCTGGTGGAACGCCAGCTACCGTCCGGGGCGGGGTAGTGCAGCACCATGTCCATTGTGGGGAATTTGCGGCCGATGATTTCCATGATGTCGACTTCGGGCAGCACCTTTCCGCTCGCGGTGGCCAGCCAGAATGCCGGCCACAATCCCTGCCCTTTCGGCACCTTGGCGCGAATCTCGGTATACCCGTAGAGGAATGAAAATCGGGGCGGCACCGATTGGTCTGAACCGGTGCGGCTGGTGGTGATCATGCCAGAGGTGTAGTGATGGGTCTGGCCGTCGGACCCCTTGATCGTCCGCTTCTCGGCCTGCAGCTTCACGGTGCCACCGCCGACGAGCACGTCGTCCGGCTGATACCATTCCAGCTCGCCGTTGCTGTTGATCGTGCAGCCGTCGCGCCCCCACCAGTAGCAGGTCGACCACTTGCTCGAGTCGAGCGTCGTCCCGTCGAAATCGTCGCTAAAGATGAGCGTCGGGCTCTGGCCGGGACCTGGGGTGGAAAGCGGCGTGACCGTCGGCGCCGGGGTTCCCGTCGGCGTCGGCGAAGGTTTCGGCGTGCGGGATGCGGCTGGAACGGCGTCAGTGCTCTTCTGGGCCGGCGCCTGCGCGGGCGGCGTGGCAGCCTTCGTCGTGGAAACGGGCAAGACGACTGGAAAGACAAGAAGTCCAGCGAGCACCAAAGCCCACATGGACTTTACGCATTTGGGAACCATGGTCATCCTTTCGATTCGATGTCCACTGGGATCGACCGATTATACCATGGCCTCGCGACAGCTCCAACAGGGGCGGGGCGCCCAGGTCGCGGTCTTCGACCATCCCACCGGAGAGGACGGTCGAAGACCGCGCGGAGCAGATTACTTCGAGACGAGCGGCACGAACACCTGATGATCGCGCGAGATCGGCGTCAAGCGGCGCGTGGGCGTCGGCGTTGCGGTGACTCGTGGTATGGCCGTCGCCGTCGGCACGACCCCACCGTCCGCCGGGCGGCTGCTCCACACGCGCGCGTAGTCGACTTCAAACACGGCGGGGAATACGGTGGAGCTGTTGGGGGTCCCGGGCCAATCGCCACCGACCGCCAGGTTCAGCAGCAGATACATGTTCTCCGCCGGGATGTGCGAGGCGTTGGTGTAGCGGTAGTGCTCGACGCCATCGACGTACCAGACGATGGCACTGGGCTGCCAATCCACGCCGAACGTATGCCATCCCGCGGAGAAGTCGGGGCCCGACCACTCGTCGCCGCTGCTGGCTTCGCTGCCGTCGCTGTTCGAAATAATGCAGGGTCATGTTGTTCACGGTGATCTGATCGCCGATGATCTCTGTCACGTCGATCTCGGGGGGCCAATCTTGATCGCAGGACAGAGTCCAGAAAGCCGGCCACAACCCCTTGCCTTTCGGCACCTTGGCCCGAATTTCGGTGTAACCGTACCGAAATTCGAATTTGGTGGCCTTGGACGTGTCGTAAGAGTCACGGCCTGTGGTGATCACGCCGGACGTGTAGTTGTAGGTTTGGCCGCCGCTGCTGACCGTTTCCTTTTTCGCGGTCAGCTTGAGCGTGCCGTTGCTCACGCTCACGTTGTTCGGCTGGTACCACTCCAGCTCGTTGTTGGTATCGATCGTGCATCCCCACCAATAGCTCGGGACCCACTTGCTCGTATTGAGCGACGAGCCGTCGAATTCGTCGTCGAATAGCAGCGTTGGAGAGGCTGCCTGCGGCTGAGCCTGCAGATTCGCCGGAACGAGCGCCTGTGCGGCCATCAACACGGCCATTAAGGCGAGCACCATCAATGTGGGTCTGGTTTTGGGCCTAAAGGCCATTCTCCGTCCTTCGTTCACTTTGTCGTCAACTCCCCGCGACGCCCTGGGGTCGGCTGCTCCACACGTGGACGTAGTCGATCTCGAAGTAGGCTGGGAAGACAGTGGAGGCATCCGGAGCGCCCGGCCAGGCGCCGCCCACGGCCAAATTGAGCAGAAGGTACATCGGTTCGGTTGGAATGTGGGCGGCATCGGTGTGGCGTCCGCGCTCGAGCCCGTCCACGTACCAGACGATGGCGTTGGGTTGCCAGTCCACGCCGAAGGTATGCCATCCGGCCGAGAAGTCCGGACCCGACCAGTTTCGGCCGTTGCTGGCGGCCGAACCGTCGTCGCACGGGTAGTGCACCGTCATATGCGTGATGTTGGGCTGGTGTCCGAGGATCTCCATGACGTCGATCTCAGGCGGCCAGTCCTGGTCGCACGACAGCAGCCAGAAAGCCGGCCACAAGCCCTGGCCCTGCGGGATTTTGGCGCGCATCTCGGCATAGCCGTACAGGAAACTGAACTTGTCCGGCTTGGGGTCTTGCCAGCACTCCTTGCCGGTGGTCACTACTCCGGACGTGTAGTCGAAGGTTTTGCCCTCGGCACCGGTGACGGTTTGCTTCTCGGCCCTCAGCCTGAGCACGCCGTCGCTCACCTGGACGTTGTCCGGTTGGTACCACTCCAGCTCACCGTTGGTGGAGATGGTGCAACCGTGGTCACCCCACCAATACGAGGGCACCCATCGGCTGCTGTCGAGCGTCGAACCGTCGAACTCGTCGGCGAACATCAGGGTCGGTTCCGCCGCTTGCACGGCGGCTGGATTGAGGACCTGCGGGGCGATCAGACTCCCGACGAACAGGATGGTGAGCCAGATCGAGATTTGAATCGGCATGAGCTGCTGCCTCCTGAATGAAGTATCAGCATGGAAACTTGAGTGCATTCACGCCGTTACGTCCGATCGATCATCGGCAGATATACCCTGTGATTCATGACACCGGGCGGCCGTGGCGTCGGCGTTCGGGTCGGCGTTGCGTGCGGAAGCGGCGTGCTCGTTGGATTGGCTGCGCCGCTGTCCGTGATCGTGAAGCTGTCGGTGAAGCTGCCGGTCGTGGGTACCCACTGCGCTGTCAGCTGGCTGCTCGACACCGTGACCTTCAGATAGCCGTACGATGGGTTGATGTTGCTGCCCATCCACTTTGAGAAGTAGCCCGCTTCCGGCGCCGACGTGTCGATGTCGTAGATGCTGAAGCCGCTGGCCCCGTTGACGACGGTCACCGGACCGTTGCCCTTGGTGTAGCCGGTGGAATTGCCGTCGGCCACGCAAGCGCTGTTGTACCGGTTGTTCGAGATCGCCGTGCAGGACGAGCTCAAGGCCAGCTGCTTGGTCCGCTGATAGCTGTGGTAGTGGGCGTTGAGCACCAAATCGACTTTCTTGCTCAGGAACAGGTTGTACAGGTCCGCGCCGATGCCGTCCCCGCCTCCCAAGCTGTCGCCCCGATAGGGGCCCATGTCCAGGTACAGCTTGTGCATGCCCGGAATGATCCACTTGATGCCCTTGTTGCGCGCATCGTCGATGGCGGCCGAGACCCAGTTGTAGTGCGACGTGCCCTTCGAGTAATCCACGAACGATCCGTTGCGGTACTCGTTCGGCTCGATCAGGATGAAACGGGCGATTGGGTTGGTCTGCGGGTAGTCGAAGTAATACTCGTGCGCATACGTGCCGGTCACGCCGCCGATGCGGTCCGGCAGGCAGCCGGCGAACACGTCGATGTCGCCGCCGTAGCTTTCGTACGGACTGCCGTCCTCGTGGTTGCCGGACAGGACTTCGGCTGGGTAGGTGGGCCCCAGGTGGCTCTTGACGTAGTTGCACCAGGAAGACTCGGGCGAGATGGAGTTGTAGCTCAGGTCGCCGATGAACAGGCTGAAGGCGGCGCCGGAGCCGGCGATGCCGTTCAGGACCTTGTCGACGTTGGAGCCGGTGCCCCAGTCGCCGCCCGCGGTGAACGTGAAGCTGGCGCCCTGGTCGGATGGAAGCGACGGTTCGCTGCCCGGCGCCGGGCGGCCGGCGCGCGAGGCGTTGCGGTCGCTCAGAATGACGTAGCCGTCATCGCCGCCGGTTCCACCGGTCACGTCGACGGGGCCGGCGAGACGCGGCTGGCTCGACACGCCCGGGGCGCCGATATCGCCGGCAAAGTCAGCCTGCGAGCCGACGTATGAGGAGCGAACCACCTCTGACACGTTCTGCGGCGAAGCGGCGGCGTAACTGAACGGGAGGGTCAACCACAACACGGCAATCAACCACAGGGACACTCTCTGCTTTGGGGAGAAACTCATCACAGTCCTTCAAGCCTCCTACGCATACCGAACTGGCGGCAGGAACACGTCGCATGAGCGGAAGGCACAGCACGACGCGGATCCTGAGCCGGTGTTCGCAGGCTGACCAACGATTGTGCGACTGTGGGAATTGAGTCTTCTGGCGGGAGAAAACTACAGTCCTCAGTCACCAGTATACCACGAACTTTGGAGCAGATTCAATAGTTACATGGTACTAGTAGTGAATATTCTTTTGAGCATCAGGGATGCTCATTTGGACTGTTGCCTAACACGTAGTTTAGCGCAGTACTCAAAATCGGTCAAATTCTTGGTTCACTCGCGTGGGGGCTGCCGGAGCTGAGTCGCTCCGCGACAAACCCGGAAGCCGAATAGCACAGAGGCCGGGCTTGTCGCCCGGCCTCTGTGCCAAAGAGAGAGTTCTCTCACCAATGTTCGTAACGCACCAGGTCCGCCAATGCCTTGCGCTGGTGGGGCCGAAACTGGTCGGCCGGATAACCCAGCGGCGTCAAAGCGACGGGCTCGACGCCATCCGGCAACTGCAGCACTTCGCGGGCCGGCGCGGGGTCGAATGCGGCAATCCAGCAGGTACCCAGCCCCAGGTCGTGCGCGGCCAGGATCAGGTGGTCGAATGCGATGGCCGCGTCCACGTAGCTGTAGTCCATGCCGTCGTACTTGCGGACCCAGGACGCCGGCTTCGCCGCACAGACGCAGATCACGAGGGGAGGCTGGACGAACCAGTCCTTGTTGTAGATCCGCCGGAGCTCAGCCTCACGCCCCTGGGTGTGAATAACGATGAACTCGTAAGGCTGCTTATTGGCTGCGCTGGGAGCAATGCGCGCCGCTTCCAGGACCTTCTGCAGCTTGTCCGGCTCAACCGGATCCGGTTTGTAGGCGCGCACGCTGTATCGTCGTTCGATGACATCGAAGAACTCCATGTTTTCTGATTGCACGCTGCGATCGGAGCGACTCGACCGGCAGTATGCCTCTCCTTCCGCTCTGAATGGGTGCGTGGACAGCGCGCCTGGACACCGGTGGTCGTCGCTCTTGACCGGGAGTGCCACAGGCGAATGACGACTTCGGCTCGATGAGCCTCGAAACTGGGATTGGATGAGACGGGGTGATTATAGCACGAACCTGATCCGCGCGAAACTGGGTCCAGAGCTGGCTCCTACCCACTTTGCTCTCTCAGCCGCCGCAGACCTCTCTCCCGGCCTCTCCCCTGCAAAGGGAGAGGAGAACGTCAACCGATTTGCTCCTCTCCCTTTGCAGGGGAGAGGCCGGGAGAGAGGTCTGCGGCGGCTGAGAGAGCAAAGTGGGTAGGAGCCAGGGTCCAGAGAACACCACCGGGTTTGCCTGCATCACCCGCCGATTTCCGACATCGTCCGCCCTTGCGGCCCGAGGTGCTCTTCCAGGCGGTGTCGCCGCGGCTTGAGCCGGATGGCTTCCTGAATGACCTCGCGCACCCGTTCGGGCTCCGCGCCGCTGCGCAGCACCGAGCGCAGGTCGAGCTCGAGGTCCGACAGCAGGCAGGGACGCAGACGGCCGTCGGCCGTGAGCCGCAGGCGGTTGCATTCCCCGCAGAAGTGCTCGGTCACCGGGCTGATGAAACCGATGGTGCCCTCGCCGCTGCCCGGCAACCGATAGTAGCGGGCCGGCCCGTTCCCGACACGAACGGATGCGGGCGAGAGCGGTCCCAGCTCCTCCCGGATGCGGACCTGGATCTCGTGGATGGGGAAATGGCCGTCACCGTGCCACACCGGATTGGCGCCGACCGGCATCATCTCGATGTAGCGCACGTGCCAGCCCTCGTCGCGGCTCAGGCGCGCGAACTCCACGATTTCGTCGTCGTTGAGACCGCGGACCACGACCATATTGACCTTGACCGGATTGAGGCCCGCCGCCTTGGCGGCTGCGATGCCCCGCAGCACGTCGTCCAGCGACCCGCGCTTGGTGATGGCCCGGAATCGATCCGGCTGAAGGGTGTCCAGGCTGATGTTGACGCGCTTCAAGCCGGCGGCAGCCAATGCCTCCGCCTGTCCCGCGAGCAGCGTGGCGTTCGTCGTCATGGCCAGATCGTCGATGCCCGGCACGCGGGCCAGCATCGCGACCAGATCGGTCGCGCCGAGGCGCGCCAGCGGCTCGCCGCCGGTCAGCCGCACTTTGCTGATGCCCAGCCCGGCGGCGGCCCGAACTACGGTTTCGATCTCCTCGTAGCTCAGGATCTCGCTCATGTCCCGCCGGTGGATGCCCTCCGGCGGCATGCAATAGACGCACCGCAGATTACAGCGATCGGTAATAGAAACGCGCAGGTAATTGATCGGCCGGCCGAAGCTATCTAAAGACGTCACGGATGATCGACTCGCCCTCTTTCGAATAACGCTCGAATAAACTCAGTAAACCAGATCGCCGCGGACGAAGGCCACCGCCCGGGGGTCGCTGGGATCGGCGAAGAACCGCTCTGTGTCGGCCACTTCGATGATGCTGCCGTCGAGGAAGAGGCCGATGCGATGGGCCAGCCGCTTCGCCTGGAACACATTGTGCGTCACCAGCACCACCGTCGTGCCATAGCCCCGGTTCAACTCGCGCGTGATCTCCTCGATCAGCCCGACGTTGTACGGGTCGAGATTGGCCGTGGGCTCGTCGAGCAACAACACAGACGGCTCGATCACGATGGCGCGCGCCAGGGCCACGCGCTGCGCCTCGCCGCCGGACAGGGTCCGCGCCCGTTGGCCGGACACTTTGTCCAGCCCCACCCGATCCAGGGCGGACACGATCTTTTCGCGATCCCTGGCCTGGCCGCGGACCCACAGCCCGTAGGCCACGTTGTCGTAAACCGACTGGTTCAGCAGGACCGGCCGCTGGAAAACGGTCGTCACCTGGCGCCGCAGCGCCAGCGGCGCCTCACCGTGACCGTTGGTGACGTAGTTGCCGAAGTGGATCGCACCTGACGTCGGCAATTCCAGGAAATTCAGCAACCGCAACAGCGTGCTCTTGCCCGCGCCGCTGGGACCAACGACGGCAAAGACCTCTCCGGCTGCAATGTCGAGAGCTTCGATGCTCAAGACCTCGCGGCCTTCGTACTCCTTGGTGACGTTCCTCAGGCGGTAGACCGGATCAGGCATCGAAATCCCTCCCCTGGAAACGAAGCATCAAGAAATTGGCCAGGAACGACAGGGCCAGCACCACGATGCCCAGCGCGATGGCCAGCTGAAAATCGCCTTTTCGCGTTTCCAACACGATGGCGGTAGTCAGCACCCGGGTCGAGCCTTCGATGTTGCCGCCGACCAGCATCACCGATCCGACTTCAGAGATGATGCTGCCGAAGCCCGCGATGACCGACACGATCACACCGATGCGCGCCTCGCGCAGGATCGTCAGCGTCGCCTGCCATTCGGTCGCCCCGAGGGCCATGACCTGCTGGCGCAGATTCGGATCCACGCCCATCACCGCAGCCATGGTGAAGCCGGCCACCAATGGGAAGGAGATGATGGTCTGCGACACGACCATCGCCCTCGGAGTGAACAGCCAGCCCAACACCCCAAGCGGTCCACTGCGGGACAGCATCAGGTAGACGAACAAGCCGACCACGACGGGCGGGAAGCCCATGCCCGTGTACAGCAGGGCGATCACCAGCCGGCGACCCAGGAAGCGCTTGAGGCCCATGAAGCTGCCGAGAGGAACGCCCACCAGGGCGCTGAGGGCCAGCGCGATCCCCGTCACCTTGAGGGTCAGGGACACCACTTCCATGAGCGCCGGGTCGCCGCTCAGGATGAGCTGGATGGCTTGAACGAAACCGCGGGCGATCTCACCCATGCTGCCGTCGCTCCTTATCGATCAGTCGACGCGTATCGCCTTCCAGGCGGCGTCTTCGGGCTCCACGAACAGGACCGCCCGTCCGCCGCGCAGCGAGGGACGGATCTTCAGACCGCAGTTCACCTGCCCGCACTCCACGGCCCGGCCGTCCACAGTCCAGACGGCCGCCACGCCCGAAGCGAGGATCTCTTCGACGGACTGCCAGCCGCTGACTTCGCGCGAGCGCCCGATCTGCGTGAATCGGCCGTCGTCGCCCGACGAGGCCAGCCCCACGCCGGCAAGGGCGCCGATGATGCCGCCGTTGGTGCCGCCCAGGCCGCGCAGGATGACGCCGTGCCGCTCGGCGAGAGCGCGCGCTTCCTCCTGGGTAACGATCTCGCGCTGGGCGCGCCGACCGAAGGCGGATATCTCCGCCGGGACGTCGACGGCGATGCACAGCCCCGGATCGCTGCCGGGCTGAAAGTGGGCGAGCATCAGCGCGGCGACCTGATCGGCCAGCGCTTGCAGGTCGACGATGCCGTTCTCGACGAGAACGACGTTGGAGCTGTTCTTGGCTGTGAAAGGAATGCGGGAGTCGAACAGCAACTGGTGGCGCGACACACCGTAACCGACGACGCCGTGAGACGCCAGGTCGGCCAGGACCGTCCGGGCCAGGGATCCCGTGCCAACGGCCGAGCCGACCACATCGGTGTCATCCATGCCAATGAACATCTTCATTTTTGCGAACCTCTCAAGTCGAGATTGTGGCGACGAGGGACAAAAAAACCCTTCCCGCATTCAGGAAGGATTTCTTGTCGGCAGACAGAGAACTCTCCTTTCCGGACGGGAGGTCACACCGTTTCCAGCGCGGCCTTTGGCACAGAGAACCGAAGAACCCTGGCGCTACGGCTACGGACCATAGAATGGCGACATCCATTAGGTCGTGTAGCTCGGAGAAAGCTCTGCCACGTATTATACATGGGGCCGGCGCAGATGGCAAGTGCACCCGGCATGCCGCTGCCGCCGGCCCCTTATGTCACGTCAGTCGAGGTGAAAGACCTCTTCCAGCTCCAGCATCCCCTCTTCCGGCAGTGCGTCTCCCAGCTCCTCGAAGAAGGAGTTCATGTACTCGCCCCAGCGGGCATTGACCTCTTCCTGGGCCATGCCGGCGCGCGCCGCCTGAAAGCTGTCGGGCGTCTCGAAGTAGCCGAACAGCAGGCCGTCGTCGCGCATGAACAGACTGTAGTTGTGCCAGCCCGTCCGCCGCAGCGCATCCTGCATCTCCGGCCAGACGGCCTGATGCCGCTTCTTGTATT
Organism: uncultured Chloroflexia bacterium; assembly: GCA_963843645.1. Lineage (GTDB taxonomy): Bacteria > Chloroflexota > Anaerolineae > DAOTYC01 > DAOTYC01 > CAWJLE01. The sequence continues at coordinate 537,787 of CAWJLE010000001.1, forward strand.
CTTCGAGCCGGTCCGGCTTGACTTTGAGCAAGAAACCGACGCGTTTCATCTGCGCCCCCTCAGCGGGAACCCGCGATCACAGTGTACTTGCCCAGGCCTTCGGCGCCCATGCCGAGATAGCCGCCGTCGATCGGCAGATCGGAGGCCGTGATGAACGATGCATCGTCGCTCAGCAGGAACAGAATGGGGCCGGCGCATTCCACCGGCTCGGCGCAGCGGCCCAGCATGTGGAACTCGCCCCAGATGGGATCCCACTTCTCGCGGCCGCCGCCATCCATCTCCGCCGCCTTGTACACCTCGCGCGTCCAGATCCAAGCCGGGCTGACGCTGTTGACCCGGATGTTGTACTTGCCCAGGTCCAGGGCCATGCATTTGGTCAGGTTGTTCACGGCGCCCTTGGCCGAGTTGTAGGTCCAGCGATTGATCTGGGCGATGTGCGCGGAGATGCTGGACAGGTTGACGATCGCCCCGCCACCCTGCGCCCGCATCGGCTCGAGCACGAGCTTGCCCATCGTCGCGTAGGCGACGGGGCCCACCATCATGACCCGCTCCCAGTCCCCCCGGGTGGCGTCCAACGCCTTGGCCGTGAAGGAAAACGCATTGTTGACCAGGTAGTTGATCTTACCCCACTTCTCGAGCGTCAGGTCGACGATGCGCCGGCAGAAGTCTTCCTCGAACATGTCGCCCTGCGCGAAAAGGACGTCGCCTCCGAGGTCCGCCATCTCTTTGGCCGTGGTGTAGCCAGTCTCACTGATGCCGGTGAAGGCAACGGAGGCGCCCTCCTTGCACAGCTCTTCCATCACGGCGCGCCCGATGCCGGAGGCACCGCCGGTTACGATGGCGACCTTGCCGGCAAACCGATCCTTGATTGCCTTTCTCTCGAACATTGCAGTCCTCCTCGTAGACGCCAGACTTTCAGAGTTTTTAGAGATGTACGGGGCCGCCCTTCGGCCACTTGACGCCGTACCCCAGCTCCGCCCCGCCGCTCACGATGAGCTCCACCCCGGTGATGTAGTTGGCCTGGTCGCTCGCCAGGAACAGCGCCGCCTCGCCCAGCTCTTCAATTGTACCCGTACGGCCCGCCCACTGCCAGCTGTCGATGAAGTCCCCGACTTCCTCGGAATTGGGCTTGGAATCGATGAAGCTCACCAGGAGCGGCGTCGTGATGGTGCCGGGCAGAACGGTGTTGACGCGAACGCCGTTGCGCGCCTCGTCCACCGCCAGCGCCTTGGTGAAGGCCATGATGCCGCCCTTCGTCGCGCAGTACATCGTGGCCCATTCCTGGCCGATCACGCCCACCAGGCTGGCCACGTTGATGATGCTGCCGTGGGTCTTTCGCAAGTGAGGCAGTGCGAATTTCGAGGCCGCGAAGTAGCTGACCAGGTTCAACCGCAACAGCTCCTCGAATTCCTCGACACTGAAATCGTCGATCGGGCGATGGGGCGGGTGCCAGCCTGCGTTGTTGACCAGGCAGTCCAGCCGCCCGTACTCCGCCACGGTCTGCTCGATCAGTAGCTTGATATCCTGCGGATTCGTCACGTCGCAGGCCTTGAAGCGGCAGCTGCCCGGGCCCTTCTGGGTCATTTCGGCCGCCACAGCCACACCGGCCTCCTTGCCTCGCGCGCAGATGACCACGGACGCTCCAGCGCCGACGAACGCGCGGGCGCAGCCCTCGCCAATGCCCTTGCTGCCGCCCGTCACGATGACGACCCTGCCCTCGAATCCCACGATCGCTGAACGCTTGTCGACCACTCGCCTTGTGCTCCTTTCCCATTGTTCCAATGAGGACTACCGAACGGCCCGTTTCCGCGCGAGCCGGCGACTCTCCTTTAGTTCACTTCTACGGTCTGGACCCAATGTGCGTACCGGCTGCTGTATTTGTCCATGCCGTCGATCATCTGAATCAGGCCGTCCGCCCCGGTCATGGGCTTGCCGTTCATCTCGTAGCAGAGCAGAACCATCCGCTTCGCCGGATCGGGCTGGAAATCACTCGCCGTGGACTGCGGATTCTTGAACCAGTCCATGATAGCGACGATCTCGGCATCGGTGATCTGCTCCGGCGTGAAGGCGTTGATCTGGCCGTGCAGCGGCTTGCCCGTGCGCAGGACCAGCATGGACAGCTCGATGCTGAGGTTCCGGCCGGCCAGAGCCGAAGTCGCGGGCTTCCCCGCCGGCGCTGTGCCTTCCCCATTGATGCCATGGCACTCGGTGCAGCCGTAGATGTCTGCCAGCCTCTCACCGCCCGACCACGTGCCGAAGAGCTCGTCCCAGCGCACCGTCGACTTCCAGCCGTCCGTCGCGGTGGCCACGACCAGCTTGCCGGCGTTCGCCGGGTCGCCGATCGCCGGATCGACCTTGAGCAGCAGGTCCTTCAGTGACACCCCAGTCCAGGTGTTCTTGCCGAGAGGCCCCTTCTTGTGGCCGATCGCTTCGTAGTCAGCCAGCGTCTGCTTCGGCATCGCCTGCAGGTCGGCGAGGGTGAACGTCTGCGACTTATCGCCGATCTTGACCGTCACTTCGCGCGACGCCTTGTAATCGTCGGAGTTGGGATAGAACAACGGCTGGCCGAACTTCTCCACGCCGTAGCCGCCGATCAGCTTCTGGGTCTCCGCCGACAGCAGCCAGGTCTGGAATTGGGTTGCCAGCTCAGAATTGACGCCGGGGTGCTTGTCCGGGTTCACCACCAGCACGCCGTAGGGGTTCAGGAGACTGGAGTCTTTGTTCTCGCTGATGTTCTGCCCGCCGAAGACGACGGCGATGTCGGGCAGCTTGTCTTTCATGGCCAGGTAAGTGCCGCGGTCCGTCAGCGTGTAGGCCCCGTTCTCCTCGCTGAAAAGGAGGGTTTCGCCCATCCCCTGACCCAGTGACTTGTACCACTTCATCTCGGCCGTCGGCGTGATGCCTGCCGACGCCCAGATGGTCATCTCCTTCGAGTTCGTCCCGCTCTTGTCACCGCGGCTGGCGAAATTGGCCTGCGCGGCCGCAACCGCCGCGAACACGCCGGCGGCGGACTTCTGGGCAGACGCCTTCACCGGATCGGCCGCAGGGCCGACGACGATGAAGTCGTTGTACATCACGTCGAAGCGCGCCTTGGCATTGCCGTCCTTGACGAATTTGTCCTCGCCCGAGCGCTGATGGACGAGCACTACGTCCGCGTCGCCTTTGCTGCCGATCTCCAGCGCCTGCCCGGTGCCGACCGCCACGACATCCACCTTGACGTTGTTGGCCTTCTCGAAATCGGGCAAGATGTAGTCCAACAGGCCGGAATCGTAGGTGCTGGTCGTCGTGGCCAGGCGAAGGTGCGTTGGCGCCTGCGCCGAAACCCCCACGACCGATGTGAACTGCAGCGCCAACAACACGATGCACAAGAGGTTGAGCCAGATGGAACGCTTCACGATACCGTCCTCCTTTGGATTGGATGTCTCTCGGCAAATCTTGCCGGACTTCGCTCAGCGCTTCCGCCGGACTGACGCCCCCAATAAGGGGGAGTAGCCCCCTGCATGGCGTCAACATGCAAAGACTGGGGGCTACTCGGCGAGAGGAATGAACGGCACAGCCCCCACGTCAGCGTGTGACGAGGGACTGTAAATCCGTCGAAGCCAACCGGGGCCCGCAATACGGACCCAAACGGTGGGCGGCCGGGCGTCGCTTGTGGACGATGGCCCGACCTTCGGTCAAGGACGACAAAAAAAAGCTGCCTGCTTGCGCTCCACATCATCTTCTCCGATGTGTGGAAAAGAGGAGCGCACAGGCAGCCCACGAACCCCACTCAAATGAGGGGCGTGAAAGCCGCGGGACCGATGTCCCACTCCTTCTCCTTTCCAAACACGGGAGGCGCACCCGTTTCCAGATACACCTATCGCCTCCACTCCGCGGGAAGGCCCGTCCGGTGGTGGAGGTCGGAGAAGATCAGCTGTATGAGATTAGAAGCAACCCAACTGGCACTGGACGACACGAAGGTCCAGTGCTTCCGCCGCCGCCGAGGCGTCCAGGCGAGCGATGCCCGCGGCTTCGGCCACGATCCAAACGTCGGCGCAGGTGATCCGGCCGTCGTGGGCGCGGGCGAGCAAGGCCGACGAGAGCTCGTCCGCCACCGTCTCTGCAGGATGGACGATCTTATGCTTTCCCTCAGCCTTGGGGCCATATCCGAACAGGCCGAGCTGGCAGTGGGACACCCGAACGTCATTGGCATCCGCCCACTCGCCGATCTGAGCCGGGCTTACTCCAAGCTTCGGGGCCTCATCGAATGCCACGGCGCACGGCAGCTGGCCGCCCCGCAACACCGGCTTCAACTGCTCGTCAAGACTGCTCATGGTGTGACTCCGTTCCAGACCACGATCGCGCTGCCTCGATCCACCCGTGCACTTCACGAATTATGGATCGCACCAAGGAATCTGTCTCAGAACCCGACTCCGGTGGGGCTGCGCGGCCTGCCACCGTAGGCCACGCCACTCAAGAATCGGCTTTCGCTTATCGTGAACGGGTGGATTCTACCACATCTGCACGAAATGGGCAAAGGCCGAGACTATTGACAAAACGCCCGTCCCATTGTACAATGGTTATGAGCATACGCTCATTACTGGCGAAAGGCTCGGTCTCAAGGGCCGGGAGCAATCAGAAGGAGGCTGAACGTGGGCAAGATTTTCGTACGACAACGCAGGCATGCAGGTGAGGGGCAAGGCCGGCCCAGGTTCACGGTCATCGGCGTGGCGGGTACGGACCTGAAGGTGTTCAACACGAAGGTGCGCCGGAAAGAGCTGGAGCAGATCGCGGCCGCGACCGAGTGCGAGCTGGTTTACCTGGAGCGCGGCAGCAACAACCAGGGCCATCGGGCGGGCAGCTACGGCCGCCGGCACCATAGCGGCAGCGGGGGAGGAGAGGATTAGCCGTGCCGAGGCCGCGCAAGCGCCGGACCGTATCGAACGTCCCGCGCTGCACCCGCTTCAAGCCCGTCGGGCTGCGCCTTGGCGCCGAAACCGGCGAGGTCCGCGTGCTGACCGAAGAGCTGGAAGCGCTTCGGCTCAAGGATCTGGAGGGCCTGGATCAGCTGCAGTCCGCGGAGCGCATGGGCGTGTCGCGCCCGACGTTCCAGCGCGTCCTCCGTTCGGCGCGCGGCAAGGTGGCGCGCGCGCTGATCGAGGGGCTTACGATACAGGTGGAGGGCGGAGACTACGAGGTGGCAGCGCGAGAGCTGCACTGCCGGACCTGCGGGCACACCTGGGAGGAGCCTCACGGCAGCGGCCGTGGCCAGGCGGGCTTCCCATGCCCCAATTGCGGCGGCACGGACGTCGCGCCTCGCCATCCGGAAGCGCGCCGCCACAGCCGTTGAGTGACAAGTGATACGTGACGCGTGAGGCGTGATGCGTTTTCGTGATACGAAGTGCAAAGTTATCACGCATCACGCATCACGCCTCACTCCTTGTAAATCAGCGTGCCGGCGTTCTCGCCGTTGAGCGCGCGGGTGATGTTGCCCGGGACGAGCCCGTTGACGATGAAGACCTTCTTGACGTGCAGCGAGTTCTTCATGGCCTGCAGCACGGCCCGCTCCACGACCAGGTCGTTGAGGTCCATCCGCAGCAGCTCGTCCAGCTCGATCTCGGGGATGAACTTCGCACCCGGATTCTTCTTGGGATCCTCGCTGAACAGACCGCGCTCGTCCTTGATGAAGATGCAGTGATCGCAGCCGAGAACCTCCGCCAACAGGAAGGCGCCCACGTCAGTGCGGTGAGGCGGAATACGCCCGGACTCGGGCGGCTCCTCCCACAGCCCGTACGGCGGCATGCCGTGGACGATGGGGATGCAGCCGAGGTTCAGGTAGGAGGCCAGCTTGGAAATGTCCTCGTGGCCGATCTTGATCCCGCCGCGATTGGCCAGCAGCATGGCGACCATCAGCGCATTCTGCTCGCTGATGGACTGGCCCAACCGGGCCAATACGCCGGTCGGCATGCCCAGGTCCAGCGCAATCGAATAGACGTGGCGCGAGCGAGTGCCGCCGCCGGTGGACAGGATGATCTTCTTGTCACGCCGATTTTCGACGATCTCGTCGAGAATCGGGAAGACGGCCACGCGGCCCCGATCCAGGATGCTCTGACCGCCGATCTTGAGTAGATGCACGTCCGGCATGATGCGAAACGGCTTGCCGGTCTTCGTCGAGGCCATCAGCGACTTGTCCATCAGGGATTCACCCATCAGGTCCGACTGGATGTGCAGGCGCTCGTCACCTTCTTTGCGAACCAGACCCATTTTTCGACTCCTAATTCAAAATAGAAGCTGCGCCGGCCCTAAACCACCACGAAGTAGCTCTTGCAGGCCAGGTCGATCAGCTCAGGTGTCAGCGCCGGCTCCAGTCCGCGGTAGCCGGCGATGTCCACCAGCTCATCGACGATGTCGCGCGGATGGCAGGCCCGCAGCCGGGCCTTCGGCTTCAAGTAGTACTCCTGCAGGAGGTACGCCAGGCCCTGCTCGTCATAGGCCACCTTGCGGCTCCGGCACACGCGCTTGAAAATCTCGCGGTAGTTCTCGAAGCTCGGATCGACGATCTCGACCTTGTAGCGGATGCGACGCAGGAACGCCTCATCCACGAGGTCGCGGGGCTCCAGGTTGGTGGAGAAGACGATGAGGACCTCGAACGGGACCTCGATCTTCCGCCCGGTGCGCAGCGTGAGGTAATCGATCCGTTTTTCCAGCGGCAAGATCCAGCGGTTCAGCAGATCGCGCGGACGCACGAGTTGCCGGCCGAAGTCGTCGATCAGGAACATGCCGCCGTTCGCCTTGAGCTGGAAAGGCGCCTCATAGTACATCGAGGCGTCGTCGAACACCAGGTCCAGGCCCTCCAGCGTCAGCTCGCCACCGACGATGATGACCGGGCGGTGAATCCGGACCCACCGCTGGTCCGGCTTCCCTTGTGAGCGGCGATCCGGCACCTCGTCCTCGCTCTCGTCGGCGCGAACGTGGTTCACGTCATCGAAAACCTTGATCACCTGGCCATCGACCTCGATGGCGTATGGAATCACGATGTCATCGTTCAGGATGATCCGGCCGATGCTCTCGGCGATGGCCGTCTTGCCGTTGCCGGGCGGGCCGAAAAGGAAGATGGAACGCCCGGAGTTCACAGCCGGCCCGATCTGGTCGAACACGTTGTCGTCAAGCACCAGGTGCGACAGGGTGCTGCGAATCACCTGAGGATTCACCGTGACGTGGCGGGCGGTCTGCCGCCGCATGGCCTTGTTGTACGCGGTGAGGGCAACCGGCGCCGGTCCAGCGTACTGTCCGCGATCCAGCACCTCTCGCGCGCGGACGCTGCCCCTGTTGGTGATGGCCAGCCGGTATGCAGCCTCGTTGAGGCCCGCTCCACCCTTGACTTCGACCATCTGCTCGCGTTTCAGGAACTCGACGATCTGATCGACGACGCCGATGAACGGCAGCTTGACGATCTCGCAGATGTCGGCTCCCGCCATGTTGCCCTGGAAATAGAGCACCTTGAGGACCAGATCCGACAGGAAGCCGATGCCCAGCCCTGTCTCTGCCACAGATTTGGGCTCCAACGGGACGAATCCGGCATGTTCTTCCAGGGCTGCACGTCTCGCACTCACCACGCATCACTCCTCTGTCCCGCCGGGAAGACCCACTTCACTTCCCGACTCCACCTGCGGCCCGACCGCTCCGAACCACGCCATCGGCCCATAGCTGCAATGCCGCCTCCACCGTGTGGAGGTCAGGCCATTTGAGCACCGACGAAGTCAACGATCTCACCGGCATAACGCACCGCCTCGCCGCCCTGCAGCGCTCCATAGTGCTCGAAGGGAGCCCCAAAGCCGTTGGGGTCACGCGTCGGAATGTAGTAAGCGTCCAGCACTCGCGCTTTATCGACCAGGTCGACAGGAAGATTCAGGGTCGGAGGCAGGTCTTGCAGGAGGCGAGCGACGACGTGGCCCCAGGCTTCTTGCCCCAGGTGCAGATGCAACGCCTTCACGGCTTTCTCAGCCGCCTGTTGAGCGGCGAAGCACGCCCACTCGTAACGCTCGGCTCGCCGAGAATCGTCCGCTTGCTCCAGATCCCGTCGCGCCTGCCTGAGCCAATCCGCCGCCCGGCTTGGCACGTCCTCATCCTTCCTCGGCACTCTTGGCAGGTGACCACGGCCGACCGCCGGGAGTGCGCCCCAAAAGCGTCCGCAGTTGGTGGATCAGCGTCAACAAGTCAGTCTTCCGGCTTCCGTGCAGCCTGAGTCGAGATCCGCTCGTAGAGCCGCTTCAGGTTTCCCTGGTGGAGCTGCTGGACCAGGCCGTTCAGAGGGATGCGCGACTTTCCGCACTTCTCGATGTCGAGCGAGAGCACGTCACGCAATCCTGCGCCTTCCTCGACGGCTTCCACGACACAGCGTGTGATCTCGCGAAGATAAGCGATGCTCGAATCGATGGTCTCGTTGATCTCGCCCCGCAGCAACACCTCGCCGTGTCCCTGTACGATGTTCTCCAGGTTCATCTTGCGGATCGTCTTGAGCGATTCGATCATGTCGTCCACGTCACCCCAGACCACGTACGGCACCGGCATCATGGCATCGCCCGAGAACAGGATGCGGTCTTCTTTCACCAATGCAACGATGGAATCGGCGGTGTGGCCCGGCATGTGCATGAGTTGGATCGTCTTGCCGCCCAAACGCATCGTCAGCTCGCCATCGAACGCCAGGTTCGGCAAACGGATGACCACGCGGGACAGGTCGGGATTCTGCTCCTTGGCTTCCTCCAGGCCCTCCTCGGCGTGCTTCACCATCTCCTGGCGGCAGAGCCGGTGCGCCACCACGTCCGCCTCGGGAAACATGAAGTTGCCGAAGACGTGGTCGGCGTGCGAATGAGTGTTGACGACGAACCGGGTCTGCCCCGGCGGCTGGCTTCTGACGAAATCGACGATCTCGCGCGTCTCAGACGGGAACGGCAGGGTATCTATGATCACCGCACCTTCCGGCGTCAAGACTACACCCGATGTTACCTGTGCATAAACGTCGCTCGTGAAGACATAAATGTCTTCACTAACCCGTTCCCTAGTCATTCATGTCTCCCCTGGTCAGAGCGGTTCGCGCCTGTTGAGTTTAGGATCGATTAGTGAGAATATCACAAACGAAATGCGATGTCAAGAGCAAACATAAAGAAGACCACCGGATTGAGAACAATCCGATGGTCTTCGTCAACTGTTTTGTCTAAAAGAGTTCCCCGCTGTGCCGTGTGCTACGTAGTTTTGAACCTGCATTCGCAGGTGGGAGTCTATCTACAGGTTTCTGCCTTACCCTCAACAGGCTACCGCATCCCCTCTAGAAGCCAACTCCCTACTACATAGTGTTGGCTCAAAACGAAGCTCGCATCACGAGCACAGCAGGGTTCCATATGCTGATGTTAGCATGAATCACCCAAAAACGCAAATTCTAGGCGTTTTGGCCCACTGCCGCACGCAGCCGGCGGGTCTCATCGAGGTCGATCCGGTAGCCGCCGGACGGCTCGTCTGGGACGACAGCCACTCCATAATCCCTGCGGGCGCTCGCGACGGACACGTAGCCATCGATCACGTCACGCAGGACGCGCTCCGGCTCGCGCTCGAATGGATCGCCGTAGCCGCCCCCGCCGGACGTTCGCAGGCGGATGCGATCCCCGGTCGACACGATGACGTTCGAGAACTTCGTCGAAATAGGTACGCCACACGCCTCGGAGAACGAACGGAACGTGGTGTCGCCGGCCTTCTGGATCGCAATCTCCGAGGTGCCGGCGGTGCCTCCGCCAAAGACGCCCCAGGGCGGCACCGCTGAGCGGTCGAACAGGGCGCTCACGATGATCTCCGGCGCGAGCACCTCGACGATCCGCTCGGTGCCCAGCCCGCCTCTGAATCGGCCCGGCCCGCCGGAATCGGTGATCAGGCGGTAGGATACGTTCATGAACGGATAGCGGTGATCGAAGATCTCCACCGGGTTGTTGCGGCAATTGCCGTTGGCGATGTTGACCACGTTGTTGCCGTCGGCAAACGAACGCGCACCCCAGCCCACCCCTTCGAAGTGATAGTTGGTGTAGAACTCGTGCGTCTCCGGGTGGAAGCCGCCAAACAGGAAATTGGCGGCGGTGGCACCGTGCGCCCCGGCCACGCGCTGGGGGATCGCGGGCGCCAGCGCGCCGATGACCATGTCCACGATCCGCGGATGGGTCTCCGTATTTCCGGCGACCGACGGGCCGGGATGAACCACGTGCACGATGGTGCCAGGCTTCGTCACGATGTGAATGGGGCGGTAGCAGCCGGCGTTGCGCGGGATGTTCTTGTCCGTCAGGTGGAACATCGCATTGTACGTGGCCGAGGCCGTCACCCCAAACGTCGCGTTGATCGGCCCGCGCGCCTGCGGGTCCGAATCCGAGTAGTCGGCGGTGATCTCGCCGTCTTTCACCGTCAGCCGCAGGCGAATCCAGACCGGCCTGTCCACCACGCCGTCGTTGTCCATGCAGTCTTCGAAGCAGTAGGTGCCGTCAGGGATGCGCGCGATCTCCGCCCGCATCCAGCGCTCGGAGTGGTCCATGAGCTGCTTGGATGCGGCGCGCAAGAAATCGCGCCCGTATCGGTCGATCAGGCCGAGCAGCCGGCGCTCGGCGATGTTGAGCGAGCCGATCATGGCATGGAAGTCGCCCCACGAGTTGCGCGGAGTGCGGTGGTTGGCCAGGATGATGTCCCAGATGTCCTTGACCGACTCGCCGCGCCGCACGATCTTCACGGGCGGCAGCCGCAGTCCTTCCTGGTAGACCTCCGTCGCGTTGGCAGCGAACGAGCCCGGGGCCATGCCGCCGATGTCCGCCACGTGGCCGATGTTTGCCACGAAGCCGAACAGGTGGTCGCCGTGGAACACTGGCTTCAAGAGCATGTGCTCGGGCATGTGGCAGCCACCCCGGTACGGGTCGTTGTGGATGACCACATCACCCGGGTCGAATCCATCGAGCCCCAGCTCTTCGATGGTCCATTTCACGGTGAAGTTGATCGCGCCGAGCATGGCCGGGCAGAATTCCGCCTGGGCCATCATCTCGCCGTCGCGGTCGAAGACGACGCACGAGAAATCCAGACCCTCATTGAAGATGGTCGAGTAAGACGTGCGGATCATCGCGATGCCCATCTCGCGGCAGATGTTGACCAGGTGATTGTCGATGATGCTCAATGTGACCGGATCGATACTGTTGCTCACCGGCATGTCGTCGCCTCCCCATACTGAAGACTGTTCTGCTCGTCCGCCGACCCGACGCATGCGTAATCCTCCGGCGTTCCGGTGATCAGCAGCAGGCCGTGCTCGGTCAACGTCAGCGTTTGGCCGGGATGCACCAAAGTCGTCGAGTCTTCTTCCTCCACGATGGCCGGCCCCTGCAGCCGGGTCTGCCGTCCCAGGTCCTCACGGCGGTAGATCGGCGTCTCCAGATAGCCCAGCGTCCTGAAGTAAGTGCGTCGCACCGCCCTCGGGTCCGCCGACGCCCCGTCCCGAACGGCAGCCAGCTCCGGCTTGATCGCCTTGCGGTAAGCCGTCACGTTGAAGTGGATCAACTCGATCGTCTCGTCGGGGAAATGATAGCCGTAGAAGCGGTGGTGGTAGGCGTGAAACTCTTCGAGAGCGGCCTGCAACGAGCCGACGCTGATCTCGCCGTCGGCGAGGGCGATCTCCTGCTCGTAGTTTTGGCCGGAGTAGCGCATATCGATCGAGCGACGGACGACCGGCGCGCCCTGGAACCCATCGGCGCGCAGCTCGTCTACCGTCTGGCGGGTCAGCTCGTCGAACTCCCGGCGCACGACGTCGGCGTCCAGCTCATTGGAGCGGTAGAAGCGCGTCCAGCGCCGGTCGACCTGGACGTCGCCCAGGAGAGTGCCGAACGCCGAACCCAGGCCCGGGTGGGGCGGAACGACGACCTGCTTCATCTCCAGTGAGGCAGCGAGCGCCGAGGCGTGCAGCGGACCCGCGCCGCCGAAACCCACCAGGGCAAACTCGCGCGGATCGAGCCCTTTCTTAACCGTCATCAGGCGAATGGCACTGGCCATGTTCTCGTTGACCAGGTCGATGATGGACATCGCCGTCTCTTCCGGGCTGAGGCCCAGACGCTCGCCCAACTCTCGGACCGCGGCCAGCGCCGGCTCGCGCGCGAGCGCCATGCGCCCGCCCAGGAAGTAGTCGGGATTCAGCCGGCCCAGGACCAGATTCGCGTCGGTGACCGTGGGCTCCGCACCCCCTCGCCCATAGCAGACCGGGCCGGGTTCCGCCCCCGCGCTCTGCGGGCCGACCTTGAGGAAATTGCCGCGGTCGATCCAGGCAATGGAACCGCCCCCCGCGCCGATGGTCGTCAGCTCGATGAACGGCGCGGCCACCGGTATTCCGAACTCCCACTCGTATTCCGTGGTGAAGTTGATCGCGCCGCCGCAGATCGATCCCACGTCGGCGCTGGTGCCGCCCACGTCCAGGGTGATCACGTCGTGGCTGCCGGCCTTCTCGCCGAAGTACCTCCCGGCAATGATGCCGCCCGCAAGGCCGGACAGCATGCTGTCCACGGGCCGATTCGAGGCGTTCTGGGCGAACACGATGCCGCCGTTCGACTTCATCAGCGCCCAGGGCCGCGTTAGGCGCCGCTCCCGCAGGCCGCCCGACAGGTCATCCACGAAACGCGCCAGCGTGGGCTTGATGAAGGCGTCGATGATGGTAGTGCTGCCCCGCTCGTACTCTCGCCAGATCGGCGCCACTTCGTGGGATACGGAGACGGAGAGGCCGGGAAAGGCCGCCAGCAGCGCGTCCCGCAGGGCCTGCTCGTGGACGGGGTTCAGATACGAGAACAGGAAGTTGACGGCCACGGCAACGTTACCGTCGCTCCGCAGACACGCGCCGACCTGAGCGACGACCCGCTCGATTTCGGAGGGCTCCAAGGGCTGGACCACCCGGCCGTGCTTGTCGATTCGCTCGGCAACGCCCAGGCAATCGGGACGAGCCACGAACGGCGCCGGCTTGATCCAGGCCAGATCGTAGTGGTACTTCCGATTGATGCGCTGGATGTAGGGCACGTCCTCGAACCCGGCGGTCGTCAGGTACAGCACCCGAGCGCCCCGCCGCTGGAGCAGAGCGTTGGTGCTGATCGTCGTGCCAACCACGAGGAAGTGAATGGATGCCACGTCCAGGCCGCTGCCCGCCAGCGCGTCGAAAACCGCCTGCTCCGGGTGCGACGGCGTGGAAGGGCACTTGGCATGCACGAATTCGCCCGATTCCTCATCCAACCCGAACAGGTCCGTGAAGGTCCCCCCGATGTCGATCCCGACTCGAACGCCCATGCCGCCTCCTGCAATGTCTGTGATGTGCCACAGGAGGATTATAGCGGTTCTGGCGAAGCACGCAAGGCGCCTGCAGTTCTCCCGGTTGGGGGCGTTTTGGCGAACCTCCGCGGCGTGATGTAAGATAGGAGCAGCCCGATTCCAGATTTCCGAAGCCGTTGGAACTTCGGACGTCTCGAGCCAACTGCATCGAGGAGTATTGGCATGATACCCGTCAGCCTGCGGCTGCGCAATTTTCTCTGCTACGGCGAAGACGTCGAGCCATTGGACTTCACCGGTCTCCATCTGGCCTGCCTGAGCGGCGAAAACGGCCACGGCAAGTCGGCCCTGCTGGACGCCATCACCTGGGCCCTGTGGGGCAAGGCGCGCGCTACGACGGACGAGCTGATCAGGATCGGCGAGACCGAGATGGAGGTCGACTTCCAGTTCCTGTTGGAAGGCTGCCTGTACCGGGTCGTCCGCAAGCGGGATGGTTTCCGACCACGCAATCGCGGCCAGTCCTCGCTCGAGCTGCAGGTCGAGATCGACGGCCAGGCGCACGCGATGACCGAGTCGAACCTGCGCGCCACGCAGGCGAAGATCATCGAGCTGCTCCACCTCGACTACGAGACGTTCATCAACTCCGCCTTCCTGCTTCAGGGGCGGGCCGACGAGTTCACGACCAAGGCGCCCATGGAGCGCAAGCAGATCCTGGCCGACATCCTCGGCCTGTCCCTCTACGATGACTACGAGTCTCGAGCCAAGGACCAGGCGCGGGCCAAGGAGATGGAGGCCCGGGCGCTGACCGCCCAGATCGAGCAATGGGACCGGGAGCTGGCCCGCCGCCCCTTTTACCTCAAGGAGCTGGCCGAGGCCGAGGCGCGAGCCGCGGAGTCGGCGAAGCACGTGCGCACGCTGGACGACCTGGCGCAGGCCCTGCGCCGCGAATTTCAGGATCTGCAGGGCAAGCGGGGACAGGTGACAGAGCTCCAGGATCGCATGGCCCGCCTGCAGAACGACCTGGCTCGTCTCGACAAGCAAATCGTCGCCAGCCAGGCTCAGATCGCGGACTGCGAGACCGTCCTGGCCGATCGGGAACGAATCGAGGCCGGCCACGCGGCGCTGATCGAGGCCCGCTGCCGGCAGCAGAAGCTGGACGAACAGCTCCAGACGGTGCTGAAGCTCAGCGAGCGCAAGGCCGGGCTGGAAAAGACCCTGGAGGCCGAACGCCAGCGATGGGTGTTGGAGCAACGACGCCTGGCCGACCGGGCCGCCGAACTGGAACGGAAGGGCGCGGAAAGCCAGCGTCGGGCAGGCGAGCTGCACAGCCTGGAAGAGTCACTGAAACACCTGCTGGAGATCCAGAGCCGGCGCGAGGCGGGCCGCGAGCAGGCCGCGCGCGTGGCCGAGCAGGCCGCAGCGCTGAGGGCGCGCGCGGAGCAGCTTCGTTCCAACGCCACAGTGCTGCAAGAGAAACGCGCACTTTGGTCTCCGGCCACCACGCCCACCGCCGAGGCGCAGTGTCCGCTCTGCGGGAGCCCGCTGAACGAGCACGATCAGCAACGCCTGCTGGCGGAGATGGTTGCCCAGCAGGCTGAAAATGAAGCCGCCGACCAGGCCCTGCGCGAGCAGCTGGCGGCTCTCAGCGCGGAGACACAGACGCTCCGCAGCGAGATTGCCGCCGCGGACAAACAGCTGGCCAACCTGCCGGCGCTGCAGACGCGCAAGGCCAGGCTCGAGGCTCGGCTGGAAGAGGCCCAGGAGGCGCAAGCGAGCCTGGCCGAGCTGAAACCGGACCTCGATGCGCTGGCGGCGCGCCTGGAAAGCGGCGATTTCGGCCACGAGATTCGCGCCCAACTGGCGGAAACCGAACGCGAGTGGCTCCGCCTGGGTTACGACCCCGCCGTGCACCAGGAAGATCGTGCTGACCTGGCACGGCTCGCCGCTTTCGAGGCGGAGAACGCGCGCCTGGCGGCCGCGGCAGACAACCTGCGGCGGGAGCGCGAACACGCCACCGGACTGGCTCAGCTGCGCGACCGCGCGCGTGCGGATCAGGCCGCGGCAGAGGAACAGGTCGCCGCCCTGGGCGACTGCCTGATGCGCTACGACGCCTGCCGGGACGAGCTCACCAATGCCGAGAAGGAGCTGCGCCTGGCGCAGGAAGAGCAGACGAAAGCGGGCCGCGTGCTGGGGGCCGCCCGGCAGAAGCTGGATGCATGCCAGACCATCGAAGAAGCGCGAAAGATGAAGGTCGGCGAGCGGGCAGCCGCGCTGAATGAAAAGGCCCTGTACGACGATCTACGGGTCGCTTTCGGCAAGCGTGGGCTGCAGGCCATGATCATCGAGAACGTGCTGCCGGAGATCGAAGACGAAGCCAACGCCATCTTGTTCCGTATGACCGATGGGCCGATGCGCGTCAAGCTGGACACGCAGCGGGAGGCCAAGGACCAGAGCGTGATCGAGACGCTGGACATCACCGTATCCGACGAGTGGGGGATGCGCGCGTACGAGCTGTTCTCCGGCGGCGAGGCCTTCCGCATCAATTTCGCGCTGCGCGTGGCCTTGAGCAAGCTGCTGGCCCGGCGGGCGGGCGCCTCGCTGCAGACGCTGGTCATCGACGAGGGCTTCGGCACGCAGGACGCTCAGGGCCGCGAGCGGCTGATCGAGGCCATCAACTCTATCCAGAACGACTTCGAGAAGGTGCTGGTCATCACCCACATCGAAGAGCTCAAGGAAGCCTTCCCGGCGCAGATCGAGGTGTTCAGAACCGCGTCAGGCTCGCAGGTCCGGATCGTGTGACGGTGCCCCTGCGTGGCCATTACGGCGAACACACCCGATGCACCGCGCCGATTGTCATTTTGCCCGACCTGCGGTAGTATGGGGGTATGCAATCCCCAGGCAACGTATAGCACGATAACAGGGACAACCAGGAGGCAGATCAGGTGACATCCCAGGCACGCAAAGATGAATTGATGCAACAGGCCTACGAGGCCGGTTACGCCTACGAGAAGAAATTCGGCGGCTGCGGGCAGTGCACGTTCGCGGCCTTGCAGGACACATTGGACAAGCACGAACAGGACTGGGACTTCGTGTTCCAGTCGTTGACGGCGCTTGCCGGTGGTATCAGCCGCCAGGGTGACGGCAGCTGTGGCGCTTATCTTGGAGGGGCCGCGTTCATGGGCCTGGTGATCGGCCGCGCGCGCGACAATTTCGCCGATCCCGACAAGCTGCGGCGCAAGACTGAGGCATTGGTGGACCTGCTGCACGAGAAGTTCCAGAAGGAGTACGGCTCGATCACCTGCCATTCCATCCATCGCACTCTGTACGGCCGCCCGTTCTACATCAAGGATACCGACGAGTTCGCGAAATTCGAGGCGGCGGGCGCCCACGAGACCGGCTGCACCAGCGTGGTCGGCAACACCGCGCGGTGGACGGTCGAGATTCTGTTGGACGCGGGCCTCGTCTGATTCGATTCCCAACGGCTGTGTTCTGTGAGCAGCCGACCGTCGGGCCGGGTTGAGGGCCGCCTCGCACCTTGCGATGCCGGTCCTCAACCCGACCCGATCTGCAGGTTCCCCTTCGGTCGTCTCGTAACGTTTCCGCTGATGTCGCCGCGCATCGGCGCATCCTTGTTATCTTCCTTCCCCACTGTAACACTCAGGCACAAAACGTAATGGGCGACGTGTCGTAATGGTTGGTCGGGGGCTTCCCTCGAATATCGGCACCGTTGAAATAGGGTGGCTCGCAGTCGTCGATCTCGGCGGCGGCGCCTATCCGGATGGGAGACACCACGTGAAGAGAGTCGTCGCATTCGTCGGCAGTGCCCGGAAGAAGAACACGCACAACGCGGTCCAGCAATTCTTGAAGCATCTGCAGGCTCTCGGTGACGTCGAGGGCGAGATCGTCGCCCTGAGCGACTACAGGGTGGAGCCTTGCCGAGGCTGCCTGGTTTGCTTCGAGAAAGGCGAAGAGCTCTGTCCGTTGAAGGACGACCGGGACCTGCTGATGGACAAGATCGTCGCGTCCGATGGAGTCGTCTTCGCATCCCCGAACTACAGCTTCCAGGTGTCCGGGATATTGAAAGCGTTTCTCGACAGGTTCGGGTACGTCTTTCATCGGCCGCGCTACTTCGGCAAGGCCTTCACCAGCATCGTCACGCAGGGCATCGGTGGAGGCGGCGACATCGTCAAGTACCTCGATTTCGTCGGCAACGGTCTGGGATTCAATACCGTGAAGGGCGCTTGCGTCACAGCCCTGGACCCCAGGACGGAGAAGGATCAACAGAGGATAGACCGGACTCTCGCAAAGCACAGCGAGCGGTTCTACGCCACACTGGCGAAACCGCCTTATCCCGTGCCGTCGCTGTTCAAGCTGATGGTTTTCAGGATGTCCCGGACCAGCATACGCCTGATGCTCGACGACAGCTACCGTGACTACCGGTACTACGCGGACAAGGGCTGGTTCGAATCCGACTACTACTATCCCACCCGCCTCGGCGCGCCGAAGAAGGTCGCGGGCAGGCTCTTCGACTTGACGTCACCACTGTTGAGACGGATGATGTCATAATCTAGCCTGGGGTCGGCCGATGTGGTACAGACCTCTGCCTGGGGTGTGTTTCAGGGTGTAATCTGGATTTTGGCGAGACCGCGACTGCGACTTATGTCACCCTGAGGGAGCGCCGTTTGCGACCGAAGGGTCTCGCGCGCGAGAAAGAACATCGTCAATCGCACGACCGGGGACATTCCTTCTCGCGCGCGAGACCCTTCGGTCGCAAACGGCGCTCCCTCAGGGTGACATAAGTCGCAGTCGCGGTCTCGCCCATAATCTCGGATGCACCCTCCTGGGTGCAGCTACTTGACAGCGGCCTGTTGTGGTTGTACCCTTCTTTACAGAACATTGAGGTAGACGACACTATGACGATGACAAGAATCCTCGTCGTTGACGATGAACAGAAGATCGTGAAGACCGTCCGCGCCTATCTGGAGAACGCCGGCTACACCGTGTCGACGGCCTCGGACGGGCAGACCGCGCTGGCATCGTTTCGCCACGAACGCCCCGGCCTGGTGATCCTGGACCTGGGATTGCCCGGGCTCGACGGGCTGGACGTGACCAAGGCCATCCGCCGCGAATCGGACGTGCCCATCATCATGTTGACCGCACGCGTGGAAGAAACCGACAAGCTGGTGGGGTTGGAGCTGGGCGCGGACGACTACGTCACCAAGCCATTCTCGCCGCGCGAGCTGGTGGCCCGCGTGCGGGCGCTGCTGCGACGCGCGAGCGGCAAGAAGGACAGCGTCCAGGCGCCTATCGTCGTCGGCGAGCTGACCATCGACCCCATTCGCCGGGCCGTGCAGATCGGCGACGCCTGGGCCGATCTGACGGCGACGGAATTCGATCTGTTGTGGGTGCTGGCCGAAAACCCCGGCCGCGTGTTCACCCGCATGGAACTGCTCGACAAGGTCCAGGGTTATGCTTATGAGGGCTACGAGCGAACCATCGACGTACACGTGAAGAACCTCCGCCGCAAGCTGGAACCTTCGCCACAGAAACCCCACTACATCATGACCGTGTACGGCGTCGGGTACAAGTTTACTGAGGACATGAATGAGTGAAACATCACCCCGGCGCTGGCTCAAACCCTTCACCAGCCTGACCACTCGCCTGCTGCTGGGCTTCATCCTAGTCAGCGTCATAGCGGTCGGCCTGGTTGCGGTGCTGGCAAATCAAGTCACGACGCACGAGTTTCAGCTCTACGTGAGCCGCGGGCGCCACGCCCGCGCCGAGCGATTGGCGCCGCTGTTCGCCGAGTACTACAGCCAAAACAGCAGCTGGAACGGCGTCGAATCACTGGTCACTTCGCTCAGCCAGGCGACCGATTCGAACCACCGCGAGATGACCGGGATCTTCACCTTCGGCAATGGTCGGAACCGGCCGGGAAACCTGCCCGGCCTGCTGCTGAGCTTCGCACCCGATCGTCTGATCGTGACCGACGACCACGGTCGCATCGCCGCCGATTTCGGCCGGCCAGCTGACAGGCAAGACCGTCTCGGCGGACGACCTGGCGAATGGCGCCTCAATCACCGTCGACGGCACACAAGTGGGAACGCTGCTGGTCGCCGCGTCCGGCCCCATGACCACGAACCCCCTGGAGGCGACTTTCCTCAGCCAGGTCAACGATGCCCTGATCCTGGGTGGATTGGGCGCCGGGCTGATCGCCGTCATTCTGGGTTTCCTGCTGGCCCGGCAACTCACCGCTCCTCTGCGCGCCCTGACCATGGCCGCGGAACGGTTGTCGCGCGGCGACTTGAGCCAGCGCGTCACCGTCCAGGGCACCAGCGAGGTCGCCGAGCTGGGCCACGCCTTCAATGAAATGGCCGCCTCACTGAGCCGGCAGGAGATGCTGCGCCGCAGCCTGCTGGCCGATACCGCGCACGAGCTGCGCAATCCGCTGTCCGTCATCCGCGGCGACCTCGAAGCGATGCTCGACGGCGTGTACGAAACCTCGCCGGACAAGCTGGCCTCGCTGCACGAAGAAACCTTGCTCCTGTCGCGCCTCGTGGACGACGTGCGGGCGCTTTCCCTGGCAGAGGCGGGGCAGCTCCACCTCAAGCGCGAGCAAGTCAGCCTGCGCGACGTCTTGACGATCGTCGCGACCAATTTCGCGCCGCTGGCCGAAATGCAAGGCGTCCGGCTCGAGTGGAAAGCGCCGCCCGACCCGCTCGAGGCCAGTGTGGACTCGCAACGCGTCCAGCAGATTGTGGCCAACCTGCTGTCGAACGCGCTGCACCACACGCCGCCGGAAGGGACCATCACGCTGAGCGCCGTCGACGGCCGCAGCCAGGTGGAGATCTCCGTGGCCGACACCGGCCCGGGCATCGCGCCGGAGAACCTGCCGCACGTGTTCGACCGGTTCTGGCGGGGCGATACGGTCAGCCACAGCGACAGCAGCGGCCTGGGACTGGCCATCGTGCGCGGCCTGGCACAGGCGCACGGCGGCTCCGCCTGGGTGGAGAGCCCGTTAGGCCAGGGCGCGACCTTCCGCGTAAGCCTGCCACGCCACACGTAACAGACTCCGGAAGTTTCGAGGCCGGGAACTCTCGGAAGTTGCGAGACCTCGGAGCATTCGTCCCCGCGCCAAACTTCCGAAGTTCCCAAAACTTCGGAAGTTGTGAGACCTCGGAGCATTCGTCCCCGCGCCAAACTTCCGAAGTTCCCAAAACTTCGGAAGTTGTGAGACCTCGGAACATTCGTCCAGGCGCCAAACTTCCGAAGTTTTGGAAACTTTGGAAGTTTTCGAGACCGGGAACTCTCGGACGTCTCGAGAATTCGGAAGTCTTGCCAGAATGTCTTTTTCCAGTATAATCGAAGCGTGGCAGTATATTGCCCACTCTGGGAGGTATATTCAACTTGTTTGGCCGAAAAAAAGAGCTGACCCAAAGCCTGACGCGGACTCGCCAATCCTTCTTCGGCCGCATCACGACGCTGTTCGGCGCCAACGACATCACTGAAGAGCTGTGGCAGGAGTTGGAGGAACTGCTGATCCAGGGCGACGTGGGCGCGAATACCACGATCGAAGTGGTCGACCGGGTACGCGCGCGCGTCGACAAGGAACACATCCGCGAGGCGGACAAGGCGGAGGCGATCCTCAAAGAGGAACTGGTCCATCTGCTCGACGTGCGCCGCCGTCCGGCACCGCGAGTCCCGCTGAACGTGATCCTGATCGTCGGCGTGAACGGCTCGGGCAAGACCACGTCCATCGCCAAGCTGGCGCGGCATTTCCAACAGCAGAACAAGCGAGTCATGCTGGCCGCCGCGGATACCTTCCGCGCCGCCGCCATCGACCAGCTTCGCCTGTGGGGCGACCGCCTGGGTATCGAAGTCATCCATCACGAGCCGAACGGGGACCCGGGGGCCGTCGTGTTCGACGCGGTGCAGGCTGCGGAGAGGCGCGGCATCGACGTGCTGATCGTCGACACCGCCGGCCGCCTGCACACGAAGTACAACCTGATGCAAGAGCTGAAGAAGGTCCGCAACGTGACCGGCAAATCGCTGCCGGGCGCTCCGCACGAGACGCTTCTCGTGCTGGATGGGACGACCGGGCAGAATGCGCTGGCGCAGGCCCAGCACTTCAAGGAGGCCGTGGAAGTCACCGGCGTGATCCTGGCCAAGCTGGACGGCACCGCCAAAGGCGGCATGGCCTTCACCATCGCCAAGGAATTGGCGCTCCCGATCCTGTACGTCGGTACCGGCGAGAAGGCCGAAGACCTGGCAGAGTTCGATCCACAAGAATTTGTCGATAGCCTGTTCGAGAGATGAGAATCAGATCAATATGGAAGAGCTAGTCGCACGCTTAAACGAGATGGACAAAAGAATCGAAGACACAATGGTGCGTCTTTGACGTAGCCGGCGATCGCGAGAAGATTGTCGAGTTAGAAAAGCGCACCGGCGACCCGGCGTTCTGGAACGACCCGGAGAGCGCCCAGGCCGCGATGCAGCAGCTGAGCGCACTTAAAGAAAAGGTGGAATCGTGGGACAAGATCAGCGGGCGCGTGAAAGACGCCGCGACGCTGGTCGAGCTGAGCACCGACGACGCGGATGAAGCAACGCAGCAGGAACTGGCCGCGGAGGTGGAAGAGATCTCCAAGGAGTGGCAAAAGCGCGAGTTTCAGCTCTTGCTCTCCGGCCGGCACGATCGGTCCGACGCCATCCTGGCCATCCACGCCGGGGCCGGCGGCACCGAGGCCCAGGATTGGGCTTCCATGCTGTTTCGCATGTACTTGCGCTGGGCGGAAGAGCACGACTACCAGACAGACATCCTGGATTCGCTGAACGGGGAAGAAGCGGGCATCAAGACCGTGACCCTGCACGTGAAGGGACCGTGGGCCTACGGGTACCTGCGGGCCGAACGCGGCGTGCATCGGCTGGTGCGCCTGTCGCCGTACGACGCGGCTCACCGCCGGCATACGTCCTTCGCCCTGGTCGAAGTGCTGCCGGACATCGAGAAGGACATCGACATCGAGATTCGGCCGGAGGATCTCAAGATCGACGTGTTCCGCTCGTCCGGCGCGGGCGGGCAGAACGTGCAGAAGAACTCCACGGCGGTGCGCATGACGTACCTGCCGACGGGGATGGTCGTCACCTGCCAGAACGAGCGCTCGCAGTTGCAGAACCGCGAGGTGGCCCTGAAGATCCTCCGCGCACGGCTGTACGAGATCGAAATGGAAAAACAGGAAGAGGAGCGGGCTCGTCTGAAGGGCAAACACGTCGATGCGGGCTGGGGCAACCAGATCCGTTCGTACGTGCTGCATCCCTACCACATGGTCAAGGACCTGCGGACAGATTACGAGGTCGGGAACACGAGCGCCGTCCTCGACGGAAGGTTAGACGATTTCATCGAGGCCTACCTGCGCTCCACCGTCGGAGAGAATTGACGGAAGCGATAAAACCGCCGAGGCCGACCCTCCGGCGGTTTTCGCTTTCCTGGGGCCAATCTGGACTTTCGAAGCTCTGGAAACTTGGTCGGTCCGGAAAGCCTGCGGGCGGGCGTTTCCAGGATCTTTCGAGCTTCAGAAGTCCTGCGCAGGCTTCCAGATTTTTCGAAACTTCGTAAGTCTAAACATATCTCGAACATTTGTTTTGACAAATCGAGCAAAATACCGTAAAGTGACTTTGTGGCTTTGCGCCATAGGTCCAGAAAAGTCGTTGACAGGAGCAGCCCCATGGAGCTTGGTACAGTTCGGCAGGTCGATATCGACCAGGAGATGCAGGCAGCTTACCTGGATTACGCCATGAGTGTCATCGTGGCCCGCGCGCTGCCTGACGTGCGCGACGGCCTCAAGCCGGTGCACCGTCGCATCCTATTCGCCATGTACGACATGGGTCTCCATCCCAGCAGCCCGTACAAGAAGAGCGCCCGCATCGTCGGTGAGGTGCTGGGCAAGTACCACCCGCACGGCGACTCGGCGGTGTACGAGAGCATGGTCCGCATGGCGCAGGATTTCTCGATGCGCTACGTACTGGTCGACGGCCAGGGCAACTTCGGCTCCATCGACGGCGACTCCGCCGCGGCCATGCGCTACACCGAGGCCCGGCTGCACGCCGTGGCCGAGGAGATGTTGTCCGACATTAACAAGGACACGATCGACTTCGGCCCCAACTTCGACGGCAGCTTAAACGAACCCCTGATCCTGCCGTCAGCGTTTCCCAACCTGATCGTCAACGGCTCGTCCGGCATCGCGGTGGGCATGGCGACCAACATGCCGCCCCACAACCTGAGCGAAGTGTGCGACGCCCTGACCTACATGATCGACCGGTACGACCGCGTGGACGACATCTCGGTCGACGAGCTGATGCACTTCATAAAGGGCCCCGACTTTCCTACCGGAGGCATCGTTTACGCGGGCGAGGAGGGCGACAACGGGAACGGCTCCGGTGAAGCGGAAGCCGATGCCGCGGAAGACCATCTCCGCGCAGCATACGCCTCGGGGCGCGGGCGCATCGTCGTGCAGGCCAAGGCCCACATCGAGGAGATGAGCCGCAACCGGAACCGCATCGTCGTGACGGAGCTGCCCTACCAGGTGAACAAGAGCCGGCTGATCGAGCGCATCGCCGAGCTGGTGCGTGACGGCCGGCTGGAGGGCATCACCGACCTGCGCGACGAGTCCGACCGGCAGGGGATGCGCATCATCATCGAGGTGACGCGCAACGTGGAGCCGCGCAAGATGCTCAGCGACCTGTTCCGCCTCACCCCGATGCGCAGCACGTTCAGTATCATCAACCTGGCGCTGGTGGACGGCGAGCCGCGCACGCTGCCACTGCGCCGTCTGATGTACCATTTCGTCGAACATCGGCGGGAAGTGATCACCCGCCGAAGCCAGTTCGACCTGGCCCGCGCCAAAGAGCGCGCACACATTCTGGAAGGCCTGCTCGTCGCCCTCGCCAATCTGGACGAGGTGATCCGGATCATCCGCCACTCTCAGAATGTGGACACCGCCCATACCAATCTGCGCAAGCGCTTCAAGCTGACCGACGTCCAGGCGCAGGCCATCCTGGACATGATGCTGCGGCGGCTGGCCGCCCTCGAGCGGCAGAAACTGGAGGCGGAATACAAAGAGAAGCTCAAGCTCATCGCCTATCTCGAAGACATCCTGAGCCATCCGATCAAGATTCTCAAGATCATCAAGGATGAGTTGGCTGAGCTGAAGAAGAAATACGGCGACGCCCGGCGGACGCAGATCGTCCGCGGCACCCACGCCGATGAGCTGATCACGACGGACCTGCTGCCGGACGAGCGCAGTGTGGTCGTGCTCGACACGAACAGCCAGGTGTATCGGCAGCCGGAGCAGCGTCTCTTGCTCCTGGGCCAGTCGAACGTGACGCCGCGGCACGTGGTGGTGGCGAGCGCGCGCGATACCCTGGCCTGCCTGACCCCGGACGGCCGCGCCATTCCGATCGCCGTGCACGCCGTGCCGGACGTGGACAGCAGCCCGAAGAAGGCGCTGGGAGACCTGGCCAGCGTGACCCAGACCGACGACGTCGGCGCCATCCTGGCCCTGCCGGCACGTGAGGGCGAATCGGCCCGGACGTCAGGCGCACCTGGCGAGGCGCCCGCATACCTGATGACGCTGACCGCCGCGGGCAAGATCAAGCGCACGACGGTGGAAGAGGTGTCGAAAGCGCTGGCGCGAGGCGAAACCGGCGTCATGAACGTGGACCCGGAGGATCGATTGATCTGGGCAGGCTTCACGCCGGGCGAGAGCGAGGTCATCCTCGTTTCGGCCAAGGGTAAGGGCATCCGCTTCAACGAAGAAGAAGTACGCGCATCCGGCCTGGGCGCCGGCGGGGTTCTGTCCATGAAGCTCGATGACGACGACCATCTGCTGGGGGCCGGCGTGATCGAAGACGGCGCGCTGCTCCTGACCATCAGCGCAAACGGTTTCGGGAAGGTCTCTCCGCTGAAGGGCTACCCGGCCCAGAAGCGCTACGGGTCGGGCATCGTCACTGCAGGTCTCAACGCTCGAACCGGCAACCTGGTCGGCGCCGCCGTGGTCGGCGAACGCGACGAGGTCATCCTGGTCACCGCGCACGATCGGGCCGTCCGCGCGAGAGCGCACGACTTCCCGGCCGCGGGTCGCGCCACGTTCGGCCGATCCGTGATCGAGCTGCAGCCGAAGGAGACGGTCAGCCACCTGATGGCGCTTCCGCCGAACCCCGAGTCATCGGAATCGCCGAAACCACCGGCGCCTGACAAGCCGAAGCGCCCGCGGAAGCCCGCCGGGTCCGAGCCGGGGAAAACGAGCGGCCGGGGCAAGAAGGCCGCCACAGCGCCGCAGCGCGCAGCCAAGGCGCCCGCCGAAAAGTCCGCGAAGCCGGCGAAGCCTCGGACGGCCGGCGGGTCCGCCCCCAAGGAACCGCAACAGCTGGCTCTGGACATCGACGTCGAGCCCACCTGGACGCCGCCGGTGACCGGCGCGGTGGGCGCCAGGCTGAGCGAAGCGCCGCGCGGCGGACGTCGGACGAAGGCCCCGCCCGCGCCCGCCGAGAAGC
This sequence comes from uncultured Chloroflexia bacterium, assembly GCA_963843645.1. Classification (GTDB taxonomy): domain Bacteria; phylum Chloroflexota; class Anaerolineae; order DAOTYC01; family DAOTYC01; genus CAWJLE01. Next base: position 563,623 of record CAWJLE010000001.1, read on the forward strand.
CGGGTTCCGGCGCCACGCCCGCCGAGTCACACGCCGCGCCGCCGGCCGCCAAACGCGCCGCCAGGCAGACTCCGGTCGGGGCGACCGCGCCCAAGACAGCGAAGGCAACCGACGACGTGCTGGACATTCCGACGAGGCGGCGTCCCGCGGCAAAGAAGACGCGCGACACCGCTCAGCCCGCCGTTAAGGCCGGGGTTGCGCCCGCAGAGGACGACGACGAGCTGGAATTGCCGGTGACGCGGCGGGTCGTGTTCAAGGGGAAGCCTGCAAAGCCGCTCGAGCCTACAAGGCGAGCCCGCGCCAAGAGCGGAGAGGCGGACGAAGTGGTGGATCTGCCGGTGAAGCCGGCCGCGAAGAAGAGGAAAACACCGTCATCCGCTCAGCCCGCGAAGGCGAAGGGCGGAGCCGGCGACGACAAGGGTGCGCCGCGAGGCAAGCCGCCTCGGCGCATCAGCAGCACCAAAGCGAAATGAGCGGACGCCTCTCCCCTGGCAGGAGGAAGAGGCGTCCGCATACCCAACAGCGGTGGCGTGAGGTTGGTCCCGAAGAACGTGGCGCCTGCACCAGTCAAGACTTCCGAAGTTCAAGAACTTCGGAAGTCCAGGCCGGAAGGGAACACCCTTCCGGCCGTTTTTAGTATGCGCTACGAAGATCAGAAACGAGCGGCAGCTATTCGACGGTCGACCACGAGTGGAGGGTCTTGATGTAATTGGCGCGCTCGAATGCAGCTGGGTCGTCCACTGCTTCCTGGCTCAGGCTGCCCTTCATCTGCGCGACCGACTCGTAATCGTGGGCCTCCATCCAGGCCGCGACGCCGTTCACGAGGTCCCCGATGCGACCGATGCCGTTCTGCAGCAGCGCGGAAGCCACCATGGTCACGTCGGCGCCGGCCATCACGGCCTTGATGACGTCACCTGGTGTGTGCACGCCGGTCGTCAGCGCCAGCGACGCCTTGACACGCCCGTTGAGAATCGCGACCCACCGCAGCGGGAGCCGCATGTCCAGCGAGCTGCTGAGCGTCAGGTTCGGCACGACTTCCAACCGGCTGATGTCCAGATCGGGCTGGTAGAAGCGGTTGAACAGCACCAGGCCGTTCGCGCCCAGATCGTCCAGCTGGTGCGCCATGTAGCCCATCGAGCTGAAGAACGGGCTGAGCTTCATGGCCACGGGGATCCGAACACTGTCCTTGACTGACTTCAAAACGTCGAGGTAGATTTGCTCCACCTGGGCGCCACTCATTTTGGCCTCGGCTGCGACGTAGTACACGTTGAGCTCCAGCGCGTCCGCGCCGGCCTGCTCGATCTGCTTCGCGTACTCTCTCCAGCCGTGCGGCGTCACTCCGTTCAAACTCGCGACGATGGGAATGCCGACCGCTTCCTTGGCCTGGCGAATGTGCTCCAGGTAGTCTTCCTGCCCCGGCCGATACTCCGGCAGGTCGGGAAAGTACGTCAACGACTCGGCAAAGCGATAGGTGCCGTATTCCAGGTAGTGCTCGAGCTCATCCGCCTCGAAGCGCATCTGCTCTTCGAACAGGGAATACAAGACTACGGCGGCAGCGCCTGCGTCTTCCATAGACTTGATCGTGCTGATTTTGCGCGAGAGAGGTGAGGCGGAGGGGACAATCGGATTTTTCAGGTCCAGCCCCATGTACTTGGTGCTCAGATCTACCATCGTCGTATCCTTTCGTTCGGGGGTGTGGGAACGGATCGGGCCCCATCGTCCGAGCCGTTCGGGGATATAAGAAGCTGGCGGGCTGCGATCAGCCCGCCAGTCTGCTGCTTGAATCTGGGAATCAGCCCTTGGATTCTTCCCCAAAGCTGTAGTCGAGTTTGGCGAGCTGATCGTACAGCCCCCACCGGTAGTTGACGTCCTCCTGGGCCAGCTTCAGCAACTTCTCGGCCTCAACCGGGTCGGAGTGGGTCAGCATCTTGAAGCGGTTCTCGCGGTACAGGTACTCGCTGACCGGGATGGTCGGCGCCTTGGAGTCGAGCGTCAGCGGGTTGAGACCGCGGGCGATGGCCTCCGGGTTGTACCGGTAGAGGATCCACTGGCCGGCCGCCACGGCAGCCTTCTGCTCGTCGTAGGCGGTGGTCATGTTGATGCCGTGCGCGATGCAGTGCGAGTAGGCGATGATGAGGCTGGGGCCGTTGTAGGCCTCGGCTTCGACGAACGCCTTCACCGTCTGATTGTCGTTGGCACCCAGGGCAACCCTGGCCACGTAGACGTTCCCGTAGCTCATGGCCATCATGCCCAGGTCCTTCTTGGGCAGGCGCTTGCCGCCGGCAGCGAACTTGGCGACCGCCGCGCGCGGCGTCGACTTCGACATCTGACCGCCGGTGTTGGAATACACTTCGGTGTCGAGGACGAGGACGTTCACGTTGCGGCCGGAGGCCAGGACGTGATCCAATCCACCGTACCCGATGTCGTAGGCCCAACCGTCACCGCCGAGAATCCAGACGGAGCGCTTGACCAGAGCGTCGGAAACACTCAGCAGCTGCTTCGCCTCCGGATTGCCGGACGCGGCGAGCTTCTTCTTCAACTCGGCCAGACGCACTCGCTGCTCTGAGATGCCGGCCTCATTCGACTGGTCAGCAGCCAGCATTGCGTCGGCCAGCTCGGCGCCCACTTCCGGCCTTGAGCTCGGCCAACAGCTCTCGGGCGAACTCGGTCTGCTTGTCGACTGTCAGCCGGAAGCCATAGCCGAACTCGGCGCTGTCTTCGAAGAGACTGTTGGACCAGGCCGGGCCGCGGCCATCGGCGTTTTTCGCCCACGGGGTGGTCGGCAGGTTGCCGCCGTAGATGGAGGAGCAGCCGGTTGCGTTGCTCATCACGGCACGGTCGCCGAACAACTGGCTGAGGAGCTTCAGGTACGGCGGTTTCGCCGCAGCCGGCGCAGGCGCCCGAGTACTCGAACAAAGGCCGCAGGAGCTGCGAGCCCTTGACGCTGGACACGTTCAGCTTCGACCGATCGTACTCCGGAAGGCCGAGGAAGAACTCGTAGTTCTCACGCTCGCGGGCCCGGTTCGGCAGTTGCTCGGCCATGTTGATCGCCTTGCGGCCGGCTTCCTGCTTGTTCTTGGCCGGGCACATGTGCACGCAGGCGCCGCAGCCGGTGCAATCCTCGGGGGCAACCTGGACGGTCCACTTCATCCCCGCGAACTCCTTGCCCTTGGCATCCACGGACTTGAAGGAGGCCGGAGCGTTCTCCAGATACTTGGGCTCGTAGGCCTTCACGCGGATGCTGGCATGTGGGCACACGACAGAGCACTTGGCGCACTGGATGCAGACCGACGGATCCCACAGCGGGATATCCTGGGCGATGTTCCGCTTCTCATACTGCGTCGTGGCCGAAGGGAACGTGCCGTCCTCGGGCATCGCCGACACGGGGAGCAAGTCGCCCTTGCCGGCCATGATCGTGGCCGTCACGGTCTTGCACGAACTCGGGCGCATCGAGAGGCACGATCGGCGGGAGCTCGATCTTGCTGGTGACTGCGGTCGGGACCTTCACCTCGAACAGGTGGGCCAGCGTGTGGTCCACTGCCGCGAAGTTCTTCTGGACGACTTCGGCGCCCTTCCTGCCATACGAGTGCTCGATCTCGCGCTTGATGGCGGCAACAGCCTCGTCGCGGGGCAGGATGCCCGAAATCGCGAAGAAACAGGCCTGCATGATGGTGTTGATGCGGACGCCCATGCCCGTATCGCGAGCGACCTTGTAGGCGTCGATCACGTAGAGTTTCAGCTTCTTGTCGACGATGGACTGCTGGATCGGGATCGGCAGGTTGTCCCAGACTTCGTCCGGCCCGAATGGGCTATTGAGCAGGAAGGTTGCGCCGGGGGCGGCCTTCTCCAGCACGTCGTACTTCTCCAGGAAGACGAACTGGTGGCAGGCGATGAAGTTGGCCTGGTTGATCAGGTATGGCTGGCGGATAGGCCGGGGGCCGAAGCGCAAGTGGGACACCGTCACGGCGCCGGCCTTCTTCGAATCGTAGACGAAGTAACCCTGCGCGTAGTTCGGCGTCTCAGAGCCGATGATACGGATGCTGTTGTGGTTCGCGCCCACCGTGCCGTCCGAGCCCAGGCCGTAGAACATGGCCCGCACGGTGTCTTTCGACTCGATGTCGAAGGACGGATCGTAGTCCAGGCTGGTGTGGGTCACGTCGTCGTTGATTCCGATCGTGAAGTGGTTCTTCGGCATGGTCTTGGTCATTTCGGCGAAGATGGCACTCACCATCGCCGGAGTGAACTCCTTGCTCGACAGGCCGTAGCGCCCACCGATGACCTTCACGTTGCTGCGGCCCGCCTCGCTCAGCGCGGTGACGCAATCCAGGTACAGCGGCTCGCCGGCGCCGCCCGGCTCCTTGGTACGGTCCAATGCGGCGATGACCTTGACCGTCTTGGGCAGGGCGGCGGCGAAATGCGCCACGCTGAAGGGCCGATACAGGCGCACTTTGAGCACGCCGACCTTCTCGCCCTGCGTCAACAGGTACTCCACCGTCGCGTGCGTGGTTTCCGCACCGGAACCCATCAACACGATGACCCGCTCCGCATCCGGGGCGCCGTAATAGTCGAACAGCCTGTACTGGCGTCCGGTCAGACGGGCAAACTTGTCCATGTACTTCTGGACGATGCCCGGGACGAGATCGTAATACTTATTGACAGTCTCGCGGCCCTGGAAGTACACGTCCGGGTTCTGGCTGGTGCCGCGGATGAACGGATGTTCGGGGTTGAGACCACGCGCGCGATGCGCCCTGACCAGGTCGTCGTCGATCATCGCACGCAGGTCATCCCGGTCAGCTCTTCGATTTTCGTCAGCTCGTGGCTGGTCCGGAAACCATCGAAGAAGTGGACGAACGGTATCCGAGCCTCCAGCGTGGCAGCGTGGGAGATGAGCGCGCAGTCCATCACTTCCTGGACGGAGTTGCTGCAGAGGAGCGCCCACCCGGTGGACCGGGCCGCCATTACGTCGCTGTGGTCGCCGAAGATGGACAGCGCCTGCATGGCCAGGCTAGCGGGCCGAAACGTGGAACACCGCCGAGGTCAGCTCACCGGCGATCTTGAACATGGTCGGGATCATCAGCAGCAGGCCCTGGGAGGCCGTGAAGGTCGTGGTCAGCGACCCCGTCTGCAGTGCGCCGTGCGATGCCGCCGCAGCGCCGCCCTCGTGCTCCATCTCGACGACGAGCGGGACGGTGCCCCAAATGTTCTTCTGTCCAGCCGCCGACCAGGCGTCAGCGTGTTCTCCCATCGGACTCGACGGAGTGATCGGATAGATCGCAATCACTTCGCTAAGCTTATGAGCGACATACGCGGCCGCTTCGTTGGCGTCAATGGTAACCATTTGCCGTTTCTGGTTCATTGAGCTTCTCCCCTTGTTGGATTATGTCTACGCTGAATACACGGTTGGTTTGGGCGATAGACGCAAAAATGCGGAGTCTACCCGTCAGGTAACACTCCAATTGTGAAGTATACCGCACTAAGAGGAAATGGTCAAGACAAGCGACGCGTTCGACAACTGGAATTGGTCTGCTATAATAGTCTGTCAGCACGATCGGCGCGTGAGCCGGTCGCGTGAAGTTGCTGGAATGACGAACGACGTGGAGGTGTTTCCATGAATTTGACGGCGGAAATCAAGACGGAGAAGGGCGAGGACGTGGGCACGCTGGTGCTCAATCCGAAGCAATTCAAGACGGGCAACGCCGGTTTCTTCGCGCAGGGCAAGCTGGTCATCGACGGCAAGCGGTACCAGGTGCAGTGCCAGGCGGTCCTGATCAAAGGGCAAGGCGACGCAGCGGAGCCGAGCAAAGAGGACTGAGGGGCCGCCGGCTGACACCCGGCTACGCCCATTGGTCGATGCTGAAGTCTTCCGAAAACGGGTTCACAAAGCGGATGCCTTCGATAACTGAGCCAGAGGCAAAGTCTTCACTGAAGACCAGGGAGGTCTGGTTGAGGCGCGCCGATGCCCAGACTTGCGCATCCCAATAACTGAACTGGTACGTCTGCGTTCCTCGAACTGCTTCCAAGACGGTGAGACCCGTCAGGTCTACTACCGTCCACGACTGAAGGTAGTTTCTAATCCGTTCGTAGGCTTCTTTCACCTCCATCGGAATGGCGATTTTCCGCGTCACCGCAATGAAGAACTCACTCAATACCTGCGTGCTGATCACACCAACTCCGGTCATGGTCAGGCGATCCAGAACGTCCAATGCTCGTCCCTGCTTGTGTGGCTCCGAACGATCGTAAGCGTAAACCAGCACGTTGGTGTCGACGAAAATCCTACCGTTCATGGAGTTCGTCTCGCCGCCAGGTGCGCTGCCCCTCTACGGGCCCTTGCTCAATGAGGCGCCCAATGAATGCTTTCTCCTCCTCCCAGGCTTTCAGGTCCCTGCGACTGGGACGGAACTGGCGTGTGTGACGATCGATTGCCTGGCGGATGATCTCTGCTTCGCTCTGGCCTGTTTCTTTGGACAACCGCTTGAGGATCGTCTCCTGGTCAGGCTCGATGTATACCTGTTTACGAATTTTGTTCTTCATAGCAGACCTCCGGATATACATCGCATTATACATCATGTGACGGCGTAGAGCAAGTCCTTAATCCGCTTAGTTGCCTGCCATGGCCTCACCGCACCTTCACGAGCAGGCCGGCGACGAGGGCGAGGGCGGTGACGGGGACGAGCACCCAGAACGCGGCGGGCCAGCTTCCCGTCGCGCCCACGATCGCGCCCACACGATCCAGCGGAATTGCCAGTGGGCATACGCCCGGCAATGGCAAGAATTACTGCCCAGAAGCCAACTGCCCTTAACCGCGTTCCGGCTATCGCCGATTCATGGTAAAGCAACAGCTCGGTCCTCCGGAACCTTGCCGTCGGCCAGCGTCACCGCCAACCGTTGGCCCGTCGCCGGTTGGTACAGACCCAGACGGAAGCCAGTTGCCGCCGCGGTCCGATTGTCCGTGAACTCCAACGAATGCTGATCGCGTACGATTTCACCCACGCGCCACAGGTTCGTCGGATAGAAACCCGTCACGGGCTCGCCATCTTGCTGGGCCAACAGTTGCCCATCTTTGTCCACCACATGCAAGAATACTTTATAGCTCTCCTCAACCGGTGCCACGCACTGCCAGAACGCCGTGAATTCCAGCCGTTGACCCGGCTTCGTCCCACCAGATACTGTGTAGCCAAGAAAACGGATTCGCCCGCCCAGGGTCGCTCCAATCTCATGCTCCATGTCCAGATCGTCCACGCGCAACCTCAAGTCCCGCGCCATCTCGATCGGGCCCAGAAGCAGGCTCCCGCCGCCCATCGGCGACCACTCGGTGCCGACCTTCTCCATGACCAATACCTGCACCTGATATGACCCGGGTGGAGTGCCTGGGTACACCTTCAAGAGGTGCTCGTCAGGAAATATTAAATCGCCACGCCAGGCACGCTGTCTTTCGCAGATCTGGCTACCCCACGGCACAGAATCTGTCGCCGATGCCCAGACCGTGCTCACTCCATTTACCAGCTTTAGTACCAGGCTCGCTGCTTGTGCGCATGGATCGCGCACCTGCCAGTACAGTGTCACCGGCAAGATTCGCTCACCTTGTGGTGAAATCTCCATCGGATACAACCGGTATCCCTTCAGCCTAACCTGTCCTGGAAACTCAGACTCGATGGACGTCGTCTGAGGCGGCAAACTGAGGAACATCTCCGGGCGAACTCGGTAGATCGAGGCGTATTTGATTCCGCTTAGCCAGACAGAGAGCGTGGAGTCAGTCGCAGCGAAGAGGTCGCCAAATGCGCGCGGGACGCTCTTTCCCCTCTGCTGCTCTTTGACAGTCGTAACGACGTAATCGAGCTGGGCCCAGGGGTAGTCATTTCTTTGCGGCTCCGGTGGGAAGGGATACACCGTGTATGGTTCATCGTTGAGAACGGCTGCCAGCGCTCCACCGATGCGTGCTCCTTTTCCATCGGTAGCTGAATTAAGGTACCCCATGACCTGGTCGAGGCCCTCGCCCCACCCGACCAACAAGGTATTAACCGCGCTCGCACCCCCTCCAAGCATTGGATTGTAATACGTCAAGTAATATGGGTAGTAACTCAGACACAACGCCCCGGTAGCGAGCATCGTCACAGCACCAAGCCCGACCGCCGTGCGGAACACGCGCGCAGACGCCCACGATGGCAGCCATCGGCGGCGCACTGCGCCCAACAACGCGACCCACCCCAGAGCTGCCAGACCGTCGAGCGCCAACAACGACGGCAGAGCATAGCGGTCGAACTTCTTGGCGCCCAGTGTTAGCACGACTATGCATGATGCCGTCAGCCCCCACAGGGCGAGCGCCAAGGGCAACGGGCTCTCCGCAGACCGGCGCGCGCTTTTCCACCACGCCGGCAGAAATGCCAGGCTGATGGCCGCTCCGACTAGAGTCAGTGGCGCACCCCGAAACAACAGCGCCGTCGGGTAAAACAAGAGCCCTGGGTCAGCGACTGCCCGGCCCCAAAAAAAGTTGCCGCTATCGTGGGGCAAAGCCGCGTACGCACTCGCTGTGTTGTACACCGCCTGAATTGCCCCCAATGGATCAGTCCACATTGCAGGCCAGAGGGCGAACGTCGTCAACCCCATCGCGCCCACCATGACTGCCAGGCCCGCCACGACCCGGTTCCATCGGCGAGACTCTGGTGGAAGCGCCATGGTGCTGAGCAGCGCTGCTACCATTGCCAGCACCGGCAACACGATCGATGGCGATTTTGACAGAAAGGCCAGACCTGCCCCTGCGCCGGCCGCGACGTACCAACGCCATCGACCGGAGGCAAGGGCTTCCACAAGGCACAGAACTGACAGCAAAGCAAAAACTGCGTTCAGCGCATCATGATGCAACACCCTTGACAGTGCTACAAAGAACGGATCGAGTGCCAGGAACAGCGCAGCCACCAGGGCCGTCGGCGCCCCCACCCGTCGGTGTAAGAGCAAATATGCGGCGACCACTGCAAGAGCCGTCAGCAGAATCGTTGGCCGCCGAGCGGCAGCCAGCAAATCCATGGTCGGGTGGTACGCCTGCACCAGAGGAACGCCCGCTACCTCGAGGCCGGTCTTGCCCCAGGATAATGAGGGCAGATAGTAGCCAGCAATCCCGATCGCCCCGGTCCACCGCGTAGTCACACCCGGATGAACGGGAGTCAAGACCAAGTCCTGTGTCCCTGCCCAGTCGCTTCGGCTGACGGCATCCAGAAACTGAACAGACCGATTCAGCCAATTCCTTTCGTCTGTGGTCGAAAACACCTCAAGGCCAAACCATCGGGGGAGAAGAGCGACTAAGAATATGGCAACAACGGCGAGCAACTCACGATTTCTTCGCCAGGAAGAGATTTTGGTTACCCGCAACAAATCCACCCCCTCTGCTTTCATCAGCGGCAAACACCTAGTTGTCTTTGCTCACCGAAGACTTTTCCGGGTCTGCTCCTCATGCTGCAGGCTCCCCAACTGAAAGACCATTTCGATTAGGCGAAACTCCACCAGACCCTCAGTCGAGATCGGGGCAGCTCTGCCACAGGCTTACGTCGCCAATCAACAGCCCTTGCGCGGTCAAGATACATTTCGATGAGTAGCAAGAAAAAAACGGATTCTCCCGATGCCAGGTACGCTGCCCTCTACCCGCCCCAAGTCAATCGACCGCCCAATGGCCCCATTGGCGCATAACGCCGTTCCCAGGCTCTCGGCTCACCACGATTAGGAAAGTAGGCATGCGCAATGTACATCACAAAATGGTGGAGGGCAAACCCTCAGTCAGCCTGCCTGCCTCGCGTGAAACTATCGCACCTTCACGAGCAGGCCGGCGACGAGGGCGAGGGCGGTGACGGGGACGAGCACCCAGAACGCGGCGGGCCAGCTTCCCGTCGCGCCCACGATCGCGCCCATCACGAACGGCCCGAGCAGCATGCCGGCATTCTGCCCGACCTGGACGACCGCCATGGCCATCCCGCTCAACCGCTCGTCTCCAACCACCTCCGTCGCGGCCGCAAACGTAGCCGGCGCCACGAATCCGCTGACGATGCCGTATACGACCAACACCGCGACGAACCCGCCCCCGCTCAACATGTAAACCAATGGCCAGATCGGCAACGACAGCAGCATGGACGCCGCGATGACCCATCGTCGCGAGCCGACGGCGTCAGAGAGCACGCCTCCGAGCGGACACGAGACGATGTTGATCATCATCACCAGGCTGGCCAGGAACGACGCCTGGGCGAGGGAGAGGCCCCGCACGTCGTGCAGGAACGTCGGCGTCCAGGTCGTGAAGCCGATGATCGCGAAGTCGAAACAAGCGAATTCCAGGGCCAGAAGCCACAGGTTACGGTTGCGGAGCACCCTGCGCAGGTCGGCCGTGGTCGTGGGCGCGACGGGAGGCCGCGGCGCTGCCGATGCGGCGTCGGTCGTCTGGGTCGAAGGCCGCCTGATGAACGCGAGGTACAGCACGCCGGCCACGACCGCCCACGCAGCGCCAAACCACCAAACGCGCGTCCAGTTGGACGCCCCGGCCAACAGCGGCGCCACCACGAGCATGATCGACGAGCCCAGCGGGACCCAGATGGACCAGATGCCCATCGGCATTCCGCGCTCCGCAGGCTTGAACCACATGGCAATCACGGCCGGCGCCAGCACCGCCGTCAGGCTCGTGCCCACACCCTCGAGGACGCGGGACGCGAGCAGCGTGCCGATGTTCCCACTCAGCGCGCCGATGATGGCGCCGACCAGGACCGCCCCGACCGCCAGCAGCCCGGTGAGGCGGAAGCCCAGCTTCTGGAAGATGAAGCCCGACGGCAGCGCCAGAATGAGGCCGGTGAACGCAAAGACCGACATCAGTAAGCCGGCCTCTCCAGTCGACAGCCGAAACGCAGCCATCAAGATGGGCATCACCGGTGGCACTTTGAACTGGTTCAGGGGCGCGGCCACGCTGAAGAATACCAGCACCGCCAAGACGAGCCACGCAGTGCGGCGAAGAGAGTTTTGCATTGCCCTTACCTTCCTCGTGAGCATGATTAGACTTCCGAAGTGTTGAACACCTGCCGTAACAACACAACGCACCGGCGTCGTTGCGGTGTCGGCACGACGCCGGTAGTCTCTGGCATAGAAATGACGATCAGGAACCCTTTCCGGGTTGTTCGCTGTGGGGGACGTGCGGTACTGCAACCGCCTGTTCCGGTCTGGCTTCGTTTTGGGGCCACGTCGAGCCGCGCACGATCAGCCGGGCTTCGAACAAGATGTTGACCGGGTCGTAGCCGGATCGGCCGTCGGTGATGCGGCGAATCAGCAGGTCCGTCGCGGCCGCACCCATGTCGTATACCGGCTGCTCCACGGTGGTCAGCGGTGGCTCCATCAAGCGGGCAAATTCGAACTCGTCGAACACGACCAGGCCGATGTCTTGCGGAATGGCGAGGCCGCGGTCGCGGATGGCCTGCAGGGCGCCGGTGGTCATTTCCAGCGTGGTGGTGAACAGCGCCTGCGGCCGATCCGGCATATCGAGCAGCTCAGAAGTCAGCTGATAGGCGGACGCCTTCGTCAGGCCACCCAGCTTGACGTAGCGTTCGACTACCGGCAGGCCTGCGTCGTGCAAAGCCAGGCGATAGCCGTACAGCCGATCCCGCAAGGCGCTGTGGGTCTCCGGACCGCTGACGACGGCGATCCGCTCGTAGCCCTGCTGCAGGAGGAAATGGATCGCCTGGTAGGCGCTCCGGCGATTGTCCGGCGCCACGACGTCGCAGTGAAGGTTCTCCACGTAGCGGTCCACCTGCACCACGGGGAGCCCCGACCCGACGATGGTCTCCAGGGTGCGATCTTCCAGGTGAATGGGAGTGACGAGCAGCCCATCGACGCGCTTCTCGCAGAGCGCGCTCAAGGACTCCTGTTGCCTCCGAACCTGATAGTCGCTGTTGCACAGGAGGATGTGGTACCCATGGCGGCGAGCCGCCTCCTCTGCCGCCTGCAAAAGCGTGGCATAGAAGGGGCTGGCGAGGTTCGCGATGAGCACGCCGAGCGTTAGAGTTCGTTCGGGACGTTGGTGGCCCGGAACGCAATAGCCCACCTGCGCGGCGGCCTCTTTGACGAGCACGACGGTGTCCGCCGCGACCACCTTGGAGCCGGCGAGGGCACGCGAGGCGGTGGAAATCGAGACTCCGGCGAGCTTTGCGACGTCTGCCAGTGTGGGTCGATTCGAAATGCGCTCCATGGGCTGTCTCGGACTCACTTTCCGGCCAGGTCGTCCTGGCACGAGATATGGCGCCACTGAAAGTGGATAGATTATTGCTGAAAATTGCGACCCGGTTAGTCGATTTTACTACAAAGTTGCAGCTTTGTCAATGCATGGCCGGACAATTTCGAATCATTTCGCAACATTTTGCGGGACGCAGAGGCGTCTGCTCGTGGACAGACGTCTGTCGTTGGTTGGGCTGCCCCGCTTTTGCCGTCGATGTATTTGACAGACCCGTATCGCTTGACTACACTGCACGCCATCCCTGAGCGGCTGATCCCGCTTGTTCGGCGCAACTCGTCTCCATAACGTGAACGGAGGTCAAAAGTGATCAAGAACGTGACGTTTGAACGACCGGATCCCAAGATCATCGACTCTCTGCGCGGTCTCCCGACTGCCGCCGTCTACGATGCGCTGATGTTCTTCGGCGTGCGGAGGTGCTTTGCGACGGGCTTGACCTCCATGACTCCGGGGCACTCCATGATCGGCCCGGCCGTGACCATCCGCTACCTTCCGACCCGCGAGGATCTGCTGCCCGCCAACGAAGAAGAGCGTATCACGTGGGCCGACTTCCAGGCGCTGGAGTTCGCCCGTCCCGGTGACGTCCTGGTCTTCGACGTGGGAGGCTCCATGCGGGCAGCGGTGCTCGGCGACGTGTTCGCCACGCGGTTGCGCGTGCAAGGCGCCCTCGGCGCGGCGATCGACGGCTGCATTCGCGATCTCAAGGAAATCCGCGAGACGGGCCTGGCCATCTACGCGCGCGGCTGCCACGCCGGACCGGTCACGGTCGAAGTCATGCCGGCCGAGCTGAACGTCCCCGTCCAGTGCGGCGGCGTGACGGTCATGCCGGGGGACCTGGCCCTCACAGATGAGGACGGCGTCATCTTCATTCCACGCGCCCTCGCCGCCAAGGTGGCGGAACAGGCCCGCGAGAAAGAGACGCTCGAAGGCTTCATCCGCCAGCAACTGATAGCCCACCCCGAGATGCCGGCCGGCACCATCTACCCCGTTCGCGACAAGACCCGCGAGGCATACCGCCGCAGCAAAGCCTGAGTCAATCCATGGCCCAGACCGGCCTGGAAAAGCACCGGTCTGGGCCGTTCACTTTGCATTTGACACCCTCGCCTAAATCTGGTATAGTGGTACCAGAATACAAACTTCCGAAGTTTCCATAACTTCGGAAGTTTCCCGGATCGAGGGTTCAGCCATGTCCAGCTTACTGAGAATATCGGACGCCACGTCTCTGGCCTTCCACAGCATCGTCCTCTTGGCCGCCAATCCCGAGCGGCCCTGGCCGACCGCCGAGATCGCTTCGGCGCTGCACGCGTCGGAGGCGCACCTCTCCAAGGTGCTCCAGCGCCTGGCGCACCACGGGCTGGTGCGATCCACCCGCGGACCCGGCGGCGGCTTTGCTCTAAGCCGCGCCGCAGACCGGATCACCCTGCTGGAGGTTTACGAGGCCGTGGAGGGACCGCTGGTCGCGAGCAATTGCCTGCTCGACACGCCGGTCTGTGGTGGGGCGCAGTGCATTCTCGGCGGCCTGCTGGAAGCAGTCAACCGGCAGGTGGCGGACTACCTATCCGGCACCCGCGTGGCCGACCTGATCCACGTTTATCAGTGTGCAAGTCTATAGCGGAGGGAAATTCGATGCTCAGAAAGATCGTGAAGATCGACGAAGAGAAGTGCAACGGCTGCGGGCTGTGTGTGCCGTCTTGCGCCGAGGGAGCCATTCAGGTGATCGACGGCAAGGCCCGCCTGGTGAGCGAGACCTACTGTGACGGGTTGGGCGCGTGCCTGGGCGAGTGCCCGCAGGGAGCGCTGACCGTCGAAGAGCGCGAGGCCGACGATTTCGATGCGGCTGCGGCCGAGACGCACCTGGCGCGGCCCGCGCCGGTCCAGCCACGTCGCCGCGGTTCCGCACGCATGCCCCGGCTCCACAGTCCAGGTACTGCATCGGCCCGAGCCGGCGGCCGCGCCGCACGCGTGCCCCGGCTCGATGGTCCGGACGATCGAGCGGCCGGCGGTGGACGCCAGCCCGGCTGCGAATCCGGGAACCACGCCTTCCATGCCTTCCATGCTCGCGAACTGGCCGGTCCAGCTCACGCTGGCGCCGATCCGCGCGCCCTACTTCGACGGGGCCCGGTTGTGTATCGCCGCGGATTGCGTCCCTTTCGCGTTCGCCGACTTCCATCGCCGGTTTCTGAGCGATCGCACGCTGGTGATCGGATGTCCCAAGCTGGACGACGCCAACCAGTATCGCCAGAAGCTAGCCCAGATATTCGGGCAGAACGACATCCAGAGCGTCGACGTCGTGTACATGGAGGTGCCTTGCTGCTTTGGGCTCGTGCACCTGGTGCGACTCGCCCTCACCGACTCCGGGAAAGACATCCCCCTGACGCTGACCAAGATCGGCATCCGCGGCGGCATCCTGGAGACGCAGTCGTAGTCTCGGGGCATTCGGGAACGCCAGAGGCGCCTCGGGGATCGACTCCCAGTGGCGCCTCTTTTCGTTTCCTTCGCCCGGCGTTGCGGCGGAGCGAGGCAGCCTCCCCAAACGTGAGGAACCCAGCCTCTTTGGCCCTTGACGCGCCGCTATGCGATGGGTACAATCACGCCATTGACACAATACGGAGGGACCTGCGATGAACGATCGATCCTATCCCCCAACACTGTACATCTTGGGCACGGACCAGGACATCGGCAAGACGGCGACTTCGATGGGGATCATTTCGAAGCTGCTCTCGACGGGCTGCGGCTGCTCGCCCGCCGACATCGGCTACATCAAGCCCGTGGGCCAGCAAACCGTCATGGTGCAGTCGCCGGCGAGGGCCCGGTCAACGTGGACAAGGACGTCCTGTTGGTGACGAAGTTCTACAAGCTCGATCACCGCCCGGTTCAATCGATGAGCCCGGTGGTTTGGGGCAGCGGGGCGACGGCCAATTTCATCGACGTCGCCAGCCGCGGCGACCCCACTGCCGCGCGCGACGCGCTGGCGCAGCAGATCCGCGAGGCCTACGAGACCGTGGCCGCCGGGCGGCGAGTCGTGGTGTGCGAGGGCACGGGACAGCCCGGCGTCGGCTCGGTGGCCGGCATCTCCAATGCCGACGTGATCAAGCTGCTCCGCGACATGGGCGTCCCGGTGATCACCGTGCTGGTCACCCGTGGCGGTATCGGCAGCACCATCGACAGCCTCTTCCCGCACTTGCTGAGCCTGGATTGCCTGAACTGCCCGGTAGATGGTCTCATCATCAACGCCGTGCGCGTGGACAAGATGGCGAAGGTCCGCGATTACCTGGAACGCTACTACCGGGACGTCTTCCCGGCGCTGTACTGCTGCTTCTCGCAGATCTCGTTGCCGCCCCCCATCCTGGGCCTCATTCCCGAGGTGCCCGAGCTGGGCTTCCCGACCATGCGCCTGCTGGCCGAGAAGTTCGCGCGGAGCCAGAAGGAGCCGGTCGAGTTCCTGAGCCGGCCCCAGGCGGCCGACGATCCGAACGTATTCGTCCGGCGAGTGAAGGTGCGGAGCCTGGAATCGGGGTTCGAGTCGTACCTGGAAGACGGCGACGCGTTCGTGGTCGGCATCAACGCCAACGAGGCGATCGAAGCGCTACTCAAGGAGCACGCCCGCCAGAAGAACGACGGGCATCAGGGCCTGAGCGGGCTGATTCTGTCGTGCGCCGGGCGGGGCGGGCTGCGGAGCGAGACGCTGGCGGCCATCCATCAGAGCGGCGTGCCGCTGTTGGTCGTGCCGAACGACTCGGCGGAGGTCGTGCGCGAGATCGCGGAGATGTCGATCAAGATTCAGCCCTACGATCTGGCAAAAAAGGCCCTGGTCGACAAAGCCTACGCGGAATACCTGGACTTCTCGGTGCTGCTCGACAAGCTTCAGTGCGGCCTGACATCGGAATCCTGAGCCCGGCTTCAACTATACCAATAGGGCCACACCAGCGCGTCCACGACCTCCGACGGCCTGACTCGGCGGGAGAGACGGTAGTAGACGACGTAATCGCCGACCTCGCTCTTCTGATACGTGACGCCAAGCCGGTTCAGCGCCTGCTCCAGGGGCGGCGGCGTCTTCCAGTGTGGGTCGAAGAGGATATAAGCCGGCGGCTCCGGTGAGGCCTCCACGGCCGCCGAAGCGCGCGCCAGGCGATCGACCCCGTAGGTGCTCTCCACGTAGTCGTAGGTCTGCACGTCCAGGTGCGTCTCGAACATCACGCGATAGCCGATCCAGTGCGTGCTGTACGCACAGCGGACGTTCTGGGCCGCGAGGAAGTCGATCAGCGACGCGTTCGATGCGGGCAAGGGCACGTTCTCGAACGGCGAGCGCATGGCGGCGACTGGGTCGTTGCCAAAGTGGCTCCAAAGGTTGACGCCGACGATCACGACGACGAGCAACGCCGCCAGCCACTGCGCCCTGCTGCGGGCCAGCCGCCAGGCCAGCGCGGCCACAAAGATGGGCAAGACGGTGTAAAGCGGGACCAGGTAGCGCGACAACAGGCCGGAACCCGGAATGATGACCGTGTAGTTGCCGTTGGTGATGGCGCCGAGCACGAAGATCGCCGGGCTCAGCAGCAGAAAGACGAGCAGCACGCGTCCCAGGTTCTCGCGGCTGCCTTCGCGGTCCGCGGAGTAGCGGCGCACCGCGAACAGCACGCCGGCCACGTAGACCGGCACGACGATGACGGCCGCGGTGAGTGCCATCGGCCCCTTGATCGGCCGCAGGCCCCACAGCGACGGCAGGGCGTCGGTCACCAGGTAGGCCAGGCTCGCGGCGACCGACGACCACAGCTCGTTCGGCGGGGCCAGACCTGCCACCGAGGAAGCCGCCGGCCCCTGCGCCTGGCTGAGATACCCCAGCCACAGAGGGGCGGAGCCGAGCAGGAAGGGCAGCGCGAACGCGGGAATCTCCAGCACGCTTCTCCGGAAGCGCCACAGCAGCAGGACAACCCCGACGGTGAACAGGTAGTAGAAATAGAGCGGGTGCATCCAGGTGGCGATGCCGCTGATCAGTCCCGTGACCGCGGCGTAGAAGACGGCGCGCCGATCACCCTGCGGCCGCGCCAGGACGGCCATCGTGAGCAGCAGGGCCGCCTCGCCGAGCGTGGCCGTCTCGATGTACCCGCCCCACGTCTTCAGGCTGAGGACGCTGAGCGGCAGCGGGCCGAGGGCCACCATGGCTGCGCTGATCAGGCCGACCGGTGCGCCATAGGCGCGATTCGCCAGCCGATAGTTGAGCCAGACAAAGAGCACGGAGAAAAGCAGCGGCACCACGCGCAGCGTCAACGAAGAGGCGCCGAACACCCAAAACACAGGAGCCACCAGGTAGGCCTCGATGCTGCCCGCGAGCAGCTCTCCGGCGAAGAAGACCGAATGGTGACCGTGCAGGATGTCCAGCGCCTGAATGCCGACCATCGCCTCGTCGGCGTCCACGTATCTGTGGGACGCCACGAGCAGATAGCACCGCAGGGCGAGCCCGGCCGCGAGAATCAGGCCGAGCAGGACGTAAGATTTCCAGCGCGCCGAATTGGCCGGCCGGAACAACTTAATCTGCCAGCTTCTTGATGAACTGCCCGAACGCGTCCATGAACTCGATGGGCACCGGGAAGATGATCGTTGAATTCTTCTCGACCGAGATTTCAGTCAGCGTTTGCAGGTACCGCAGTTGCATCGTGGCCGGCTCAGTTGCGATGATGCGGGCCGCCTCGGCCAGCGTGCGCGAAGCCGCTTCCTCGCCTTCCGCGTGGATGATCTTGGCGCGT
Source organism: uncultured Chloroflexia bacterium (assembly GCA_963843645.1). Lineage (GTDB taxonomy): Bacteria > Chloroflexota > Anaerolineae > DAOTYC01 > DAOTYC01 > CAWJLE01. Next base: position 581,611 of record CAWJLE010000001.1, read on the forward strand.
TTCTCGCGCTCGGCTTCGGCCTGCTTGGCCATGGCGCGCTTCATCGTGTCGGGCAGCTCGACATCCTTCACTTCGACGATGCTGACCTTGATGCCCCACGGCTCGCTCTGCTGGTCGATGATCTGCTGCAGCTTCTGGTTGATGCCCTCGCGGTGCGTCAACAGCTCGTCCAATTCGGACTGGCCCAACACGCTGCGCAGGCTCGTCTGGGCGATCTGGAAGGTCGCCCCGCGGTAGTCTTCCACCTGCACGATGGCCGCCTCGGGATCCAGAACGCGGAAATACGCTACCGCGTTGACCTTCAGCGTGACGTTGTCGCGAGTGATGGCTTCCTGTGCCGGAATGTTCAGGGTGATGGTTCGCAAATCGACCTTGACCATGCGGTCGATGAAGGGAATGATGAAGAACAGTCCGGGGCCCTTCGCGCCGGTCAGCCGGCCGAGCCGGAAGATGACCCCGCGCTCGTATTCCTGTACGATCTTAATAGCCGCCCCGCCGATGATGATCACGAAGAAGATCAAGACGATGAGCGAAGGTAGAGCATCCATTTTGCGCCTCCTTGGCTAGGTGCAGCAGTGCCGATGAGAACGTTCGGCGACCGTGTCTACGGTCGCCCTGTGTTCCAGATAAGTCGAATTATACCTGAAGCAAGATGAAATAGCCAATGCCTCCACGGCGCGGAGTATCCCAGAATTGACCGAGAGGGTGGCCCATTTCCTCGTACACCCACGTTGGCTTCAGCCCTGACCCGCATCGGCGCTAAGCTGTCGCCAGCAGCGCAGGCCGAGAACAGACTCGGACCATGGCCACGCGTCTATGGAACACCAGTTCTAGCCTCACATTTCCATTACGGGTCAAGCTGTGGTAAAATAAGATGTGGAAAGTGAAAGGAGTACAAACTCGTTGAGCATCATCGACGCCTTATCCGCCGGATTCAGCCTGGTGCGTCGCCGGCTGTGGCTCATGCTGATCCCGGTTGTTCTCGATTTGTTCTTGTGGCTCGGCCCGCGCATCTCCGTGGGCCCGCTGTTGCAGCGGTTGGCGCCGCTGCTGTCCCCGCCAACCAGCGCAGCGCTGTCCGCCGCCGACGTCCAGACTCTGACGGTGAGCCGTGATGCGCTGCTTGAGGCCGGGCGCAGCTTCAACATGTTCTCGATATTGACCAACAGTCTGCTGGGCGTTCCCGGGTTGATGACGGTCGGCGAACCCACCCAACCCATCCTGGCCTCGCCCGTCTTCCAGGTGTCGAGCGGCTGGCTGGCGTTGGGCGCGTTCATCCTCCTGCTGCTGGCCAGCGTGTTCATCGCTGCCCTGTATCTGAGCCTCATCGCCCAGCAAATTTCGTCCGGAGCCGTCAGCTTGAAGAGCCTGGTGCTCGACGTGTGGGTCTCCGGAACCCGGATCGTGGCACTGGGTGCGTTTCTCATCGGCATCGCTCTGGTCTTCGTCATTCCCATGTCGGTCGTATCGGCGATCGCGGCCTTATTCAGCCAGGGCCTGGCGCTGATGATGGTCGGCGCGTTCAGCCTGGCCGCGATGTGGGTATCCCTCGCGGTGTTGATCTACCTGTTTTTCGCCGTCTCCGGCATCGTGCTGAACAGGGACGGAGTCCTGCTGGCGGTACGGAACAGTATCATCATCGTCCGGCGCAACATATGGTCGACCCTGGGCCTCATGGTCCTGGTCAATGTCATCAGCCTGGGATTGGGGCTGATCTGGCAGCAGATCGCGGTGGCGTCCTGGGGAACGCCCATCGGTATTCTCTGCAATTCGTTCGTCGGCAGTGGACTGGCTGCGGCTGTGTTCATTTTCTACCGTGATCGATACACGCGCCTGCAGCAAGACCTGCAGAGCGCGGCTTTGAAGATGCCGCCGCGTAACGGAACGAAGGTCCGTTAGGTGTCGCGGACCGGTGCCTGGCATCGTTACCGCCCGTAGTGGGCCCTTCCGTCGCTCTCCAGGGCGCCCCCGGCAGGGGTGCCTTTCAAGTAACGGATTCCTTTGGAGGTTTGTGAAGTGGTAGACCCGATCATCAACAACGCCGCAGGGCATTACGACGCCAGCGATATTCAGGTGCTGGAAGGTCTGGAAGCGGTGCGGCGTCGCCCCGGCATGTACATCGGCAGCACCGACATCCGCGGCCTGCATCACCTGGTCTACGAAGTCGTCGACAACAGCATCGACGAGGCACTGGCCGGCGCCTGCACCGACATCAACATCGTCATTCACGAGGACAACTCCGTCACCGTATCGGACAACGGCCGCGGCATCCCGGTGGACATCCACCCGGGCACCGGCACGGTCGGCGCTGGAGGTCGTGATGACCATCCTGCACGCCGGCGGCAAGTTCGGCGGCGAGGGTTACAAGGTGGCGTCCGGGCTGCACGGCGTGGGCGTGTCGGCGGTGAACGCGCTTTCCGCGTGGCTGGAGGTGCAGGTGCGGCGCGACGGCAAGCTGTATCGGCAGCGCTACGAGCGGGGCATCCCCGTCACGCCGGTGGAAGAGCTGGGTCCGGCCGAGGGCTCCGGCACCCAGACGACGTTCCTGGCCGACGAGGAGATCTTCCACACCATCGACTTCAAGTTCGACACGCTGGTGCAGCGCTTCCGCGAGATGGCCTTCCTGAGCAAGGGGCTGCACGATCCGCTTCACGGACGAGCGCGAGGCGCGCCGCGATGGCGTTCTACTTCGAGGGCGGCATCACCTCGTTCGTGCGCTACCTGAACAGGAACCGCGACGTGCTGCACAAACCGTTCCGCGTGGAGAAGCAGGTCAACGGCACCGCCGTGGAGGTCGCCATCCAGTACACCGACGGCTATTCCGAATCCGTGTACGCTTTCGCCAACAACGTCAACACCATCGACGGCGGCACGCACCTGACCGGCTTCCGCTCGGCGTTGACCCGCACGCTGAACGACTACGCCCGCAAGGCCAGCCTGCTCAAGGAAAACGAAGGCAACTTCACCGGCGACGACGTGCGCGAAGGCCTGACCGCCATCATCAGCGTCAAGCTGCCGGACCCGCAGTTCGAGAGCCAGACGAAGGGCAAGCTGGGCAACGCCGAGGTCAAGGGCCAGGTGGAGACGGTCGTGTCGCGAGAGCTTCTCCGACGTTCCTGGACGAGAACCCGCGCGACGCCAAGGCCATCATCGACAAGTGCCTGACCTCCTCCCGCGCCCGCGAGGCGGCCCGCCAGGCGCGCGACCTGGTGATCCGCAAGAGCGCCCTGGAGACGCATGACCCTGCCCGGCAAGCTGGCCGACTGCTCGGAGCGGGACCCATCCAAGGCGAGCTGTACATGGTGGAGGGCGACTCGGCCGGCGGCTCGGCCAAGCAGGGCCGCGACCGCCGCTTCCAGGCCATCCTGCCGCTGCGCGGCAAGATCCTGAACGTGGAGAAGGCCCGCCTGGACAGCATGCTGGGCAACAACGAAATCCGCGCCCTGATCACGGCGCTGGGCACCGGCGTGGGCGACCAGTTCTCGACTGACCGGCCTGCGCTATCACCGGGTCATCATCATGACCGATGCCGACGTGGACGGCGCGCACATCCGCACCTTGCTGCTGACCTTCTTCTTCCGCTACATGGAAGCCGCTGATGGCCAACGGGCACCTGTACATCGCCCAGCCGCCGCTGTACCGCATCGAGCACAAGGAAAGAGGTCCAGTACTGCTACTCCGACGAGGAGAAGGACGAGATCGTCAAGCGGATCAACGGCGAGAACGTGCGGATCTCAGCGCTACAAGGGTCTGGGCGAGATGAACCCGGAGCAGCTCTGGGAGACCACCATGAACCCCGAGCACCGCACGATCCTGCAGGTGACCGTCGAGGACGCCGCCGCGGCCGACCGCACCTTCGACATGCTGATGGGCTCCAGCGTTCCCGCCGCGCAAGCGCTTCATCCAGACCCACGCCAAGAGCGTGCGGAACCTGGACGTGTAGTCCACCCCAATTTATGTAGCCACACAAGCGAAGGCCGCCAGGGGTAAATAAGGGTCCTCTGGCGGCCTTCGGGCGTATAAGTCGCGTGTGAAACTACGACGGGCGTCGACGGCGCGAGTAGTCGACCGTGATAGCAGCAAGCAGCACCATGCTGATGACGACCTTGTGCCAGTACGGGCTGACGTTCAGCATCACCATCGCGTTCGCGAGCGTGCCCATGAGCATAGCGCCGATGACGATGCCCAGGACGCCGCCTTCGCCACCCATGAAGCTGACGCCGCCCACGATACAAGCCGTAATCGCTTGCAGCTCGTAGCCGTCGCCCGAACCCGGGTGGCCCTGGCTCATGCGGGCGGCCTGGATCATGCCGACCAGCACGGCGCACAACACGGAGACGATGTAGCACAGCATGACGCGGGCGTCCACGTTAATACCCGAGAAGCGGGCTGCTTCCATATTGCCGCCCACCGCGTAGATCTGCCGCCCGATGTACGAGAAGCGCAGCACATAGAAAGCGATGGCCGCGACGCCTATACAGATCAGCACTGGAATCGGAATTACTCCGAACACGAAGCCCTGTCCGATGTAGTTGAACTGATCCGGCAAGCCGGGGATGGGGAAGGCGTCCGTGACGACCAGCAGCGCGCCGCGCGCCGCACCCATGGTCACCAGGGTGATGAGGAAGCCGTGCATGTGGAGCTTCGTCACGAAGAGCCCGTGGATCGTACCTATGGCGAGCCCGATCAAGAGGGTGATGATGACGCTTGCCCAGATGGGCATATTCCAGTTTATCAGGCACCAGGCCACGGCGATGCCGCCCACGCCCACCATCGATCCGACAGCCAGATCGATACCTGCGGTGAGAATCACGAATGACTCGCCCAGCGCTGCAATGGCCAGAATGGCGATGTCGCGGAAGTTGGCCTTCTGGTTGTCCACACTCATGAAGTTGGGATTGACGATGCCGCCGACAACCAGCAGCAGGACCACGACGAGTATGATCACAAACTCCTGGCTCCTGAGGAACCGCGCGCCCAACTCTCCAAGCCCGCCGGCCGGAGCCGCAGTACCTCGTGTAGAGACTCTGTTCATAGCCGATATCCTCCGGATAGAATGAGTTTAATTGCCTAACCGGCCACGGCCGGTGCCAACGAACCGGGATCCACGATCGCGTCCAAGGCAAGGAATTGAGTCGCCGCGGTCATGATGTGTTCCTGATCGATGTCTTCCCGCTTGAACTCACCCGTGACACGCCCCTGGCACATCACGATGACCCGGTCGCTCATACCGACGATCTCGGGCAGCTCGGATGAAATCATGATGATGCCCAGGCCTTGCTGGGCCAGGCGGCTCATCAGGGCGTGAACCTCAGCCTTGGCGCCGACGTCGATGCCCCGCGTGGGCTCATCCATGATCAACACCTTCGGCTCACTGCACAGCCACTTGGCCAGGACCACCTTCTGTTGATTGCCGCCGCTCAGATATCGCACCGTCTGGGTCAGGCTGGGCGTCATGACCGAGAGTGCCTTGATGTATTGTGTGGAGATGTCTTTCTCTCGCCGGGAGCGAATGCGCCCCACCGAGCTTGAGATTCGCCGCAAGATAGCCAGGGTTATGTTCGATTTGACGTCCATCTTCAGCACCAGGCCATGTAGCTTGCGGTCCTCCGGAACCCAGCCGATTCCGTCCTTGACGGCGTCGCCTGGGTTTTTGATGCGGACCGGTTTCCCGCTAATGAGAATCTCCCCGCCGGTGAGACAGTCGACCCCACAGATGAGTCGAGCAACCTCCGTGCGCCCGGCGCCCACCAGGCCCGCCAGACCCAGGATCTCGCCCGTGCGCACGGTGAAGCTGACGTTACGGACGCCGTTGTTGCCCGAAATGTTGCGAACCTCCAGGATAGGCTCGCCGATCTGCGCCTCTTCCTTCGGGAAGAGGCCGACTTCACGGCCTACCATCAGGCGGATGATATTCTTTTCGGTAGCCTCGGCAATGGGCAGGGTGCCTACCCGGTGGCCGTCTCGCATCACGATCACGCGATCCACGACCTGTCGGATTTCTTCCAGGCGGTGGCTGATGAAGACGACCGACACCCCTTTGTCGCACAGCCGCCGCATCACGGCGAACAGCGCATCCACTTCGCGGCTGGAAAGGGCCGAGGTGGGCTCGTCCATCAGGATCATTCTGGCGTTTAGCGAAAACGCCTTGGCGATCTCCACCATCTGTTGGGCGGCCACGGGCAGTTGCTTGATCAGCCGCTGCGCCGGAATGTCCACTCCCAGGTCATCCAGGATTGTTCTGGCCTGGCGTCGCATAGTACCGAAGTCCACCATGCCGATGGATTTGACCAGGCGCGGCTCCCGGTTCAGGAAGATGTTTTCTGCGACACTGAGGTGAGGCACCAGGGCCAATTCCTGGTGGATAGTGCTGATCCCGAGTTTCTGCGCATCGTGAGGACTGCGAGGCTCGACCTGCTGTCCTTGGAACCAGATCGTCCCCTGATCCTTGACGTACACCCCGGAAATGATCTTGACCAGAGTCGACTTTCCGGCGCCGTTCTCACCGACGAAGCCCAAGATTTCGCCTGGATAAACTTCGAAATCCACGTTATCCAGAGCCTGGACGCCGGGAAACTGCTTGGAAATGCCTTCCATCCGCAGCAAAGGCTCTTTTTCCATACAATCACATTCCCTTCTTCTCGTACGCTGGGAGTGGGGTCACTACGCAGCGTCACCCGCAAGCCGCTCAAGCTGGCGGGCCAGCTCGCTCAAGGAGGGGTGATCTCCTCGATAAGGAGGAGATCACCCCCATTTGTCAAGGAACTTTACCGCTTACTGCGACTTGATGCCGAGGTAGTCGAGATAGTCTTTGTAGGCCTGGAAGGTGTCGGCCTTCACGATGTCAACACCGGTGTTCAGGTGGACCTTCTTCTCGGCGCCCTTGTCCAGGAGGTACGGGTCCATGATCTTCCAAACGGCGTCCTTGCCAAGGACCTGCTGGGCGTACATGATCCAGGCCGGCAGGTAACCATAGAAGAAAGCGCGCTGGGCGATCATAACCTGGATGCAACCCTCGGCCATACCACGCTGGGTATCAGGCTCGGTGTCCCACGCGATGATCTTGATCTTACCGCACTTGTCAGCCTGCTTCACGGCCTGGTACTGCTGCGGGCCGTTGATCGACCAGATGCCGAGGAAGCCGGCGAGGTCCGGGTACTTCTGCATGGCGGCCTGGGCATTGCTCAGAGCCTTTTCGGGAACAGCCGCGTCGTACAGGGTCTCGACGAGGGAGATCTCGGTGCCGGAGATCGCGGCCTTGAAGCCGGCGAGGCGGCCCTGGCCGTTGGCCGAGGTCTCGTCGCCGAACTGGGCAACCATCTTGCCTGACTTCACGATGTCAAGGGCGGCCTTGCCAGCCTGCATACCGGCATCGTAGTCCGACATGCCGACGTACAGCTCGCGGGCGGTGCCCACGGCGTCGGAGTCCATGCAGATTACCGGGATGCCCGCGTCCACGGCCTTCTGGATGACATCCTTCGGCGCGGCGGGGTCGTCGGCCGAGAAGGTGATGCCCGTGTATTTGTTATTGACGAAAGTCTCGATGTTCGTGTTCTGCTGCGTGATGCGCTCGGCGGTGTTGTTGCCGGTCGGCGCGTAGAAGTCCACGGGCACATTGAATTCCTTGGAAGCGCGCTCGATACCAGCCTTAGCGGCGTTCCAGAAGGGCGCCACCACGTTGACCATGAATGCGTACTTGGCGCCCGCCGGAGCCGTCTTGCCAGCCGTTGCTGCCTTGAGATCTTCAGCGAGCTTGAACAGGTCAGCCGGGTAGTAAGGGTTCTTCGTGATGTCCGTGCCGGCTGCCGGGGCGGCTGGGGCCGGAGTCTGGGCAAAGGCAGGAGTCACAAGCATCGACGCGATCATCAATACGGTCAGCAGGGCAAAGAACTTACTGTGCTTCATTTCATTTCCCTCCTTGGAAAATGCATGGCCCAAAGTTCCAGTTCGACTGTGACGCGACTCGATCGTGGCTTACTCGACATCAGCTCAACCGACCATCCACCACCCCCCTTCAAACTTTTTTGCGGCTCAAACGCATTAAAGCAACCGCTCAGAGGTCTGCCGGCACCATCGACTCTCGTCAACAGCCCAGCCTGGAGAATACCATGTCCATGATCAGCCTCAGGTTATCCGGATGTGTCGTGGCGGCGAAGTTTCGGCGCATGAGCGCCGGGTCCAGCTGTGCGGCCAGATTCCAGAGCCGATGGATGGTGTTGACGCTCTGCTGGCAGGCCGTGCACGGATCGCCTCGCGGCATAGTGATGTCGATGGACAGCCAATCCCGATACCCGATCTGCTGCAGCCAGAAGGTCAGCTCCAGGTTCTCCCACAAGCGGATGGTGGCGGGCATCATATCCCAGTCCCATTCGCCGTAATTGTCGTTGAAGTGGATGTGGAACAGGCGGTTTTCTCCCTGCAGCAGCACCGCCGACTCTGCGGGACTTTCGTAGGCGAGGAACGCGTGCCCGACGTCCAGCAGGCACCCGACGTTCGGCAGACCGACCTTGTCGGCCAGCCACAGGACCTTCCCCACACTGTTGACGGCCAGGTGAGCCCGCGGCTCTTTCGGCTTGTACTCCAGGCAGATGCGGACCGCCGGCTCCGCGGCAGCGACCTCGCGCAGGCCCTGGATCAGCCAGTCGCACGCGGCGCGGTAATCGACCTGGAACGGATAGTCGAACCCGTCCTGACCCAGCCACAGGTTGATCTTGTCGGCGCCCAGCATTCTGGCCACGGCCATGCCCTGCCGCACGGTCTCGGCCGCCTCGCGCCGCACGGCGGCGTCGGGATGCGTGAGGGAGCCCATGCCCCAGCGGGCTTCGTCCCACAGGCTGACGGAGACGATGGAACACGCGAGCTGATTGTCAGCCAGGCAGGCCTTGATCTCCTCGGCCGACACGCTCTTAAACATCATCGGGTAGTGCAATTCGACGGCCCCGAGGCCCGTCGCCCGAGCGGCCAGCGAAATGCGCTCGAGGGCGTTCGTGGTCGGGCGGTAGCCGTCCGAGTTGTAGCGGTCCGCACCTGTCCCGAAATAGCCCAGGTGGGTGGAAACGCCCGGCGCGGTCGAAACCCGGTCAACCATCGTGTTTTCCTCCGGCATAAAGCCTTCCTTCGCTCTCAGTCACGACGACGCTTGGCGCGCACCGGCCGCGGGGACCGATACGGCGGCACGATTGCCGTTCCACGAGCTTCACACTGAGCCGGTAGGCGACCGGCTTTTCAGGAGGCTTGCCTTCCTGAATACGGCGCAAGAGGAGCTGAACGGACAGCATCGCCATCTCCTCCACGGCGATATCCACGGTGGTGACCGGCGGCTGCCAGAGACCCAGCCACTCAGAATCGTCGAACGAAATGATGGAAATGTCGTCCGGTACCCGAACTCTGCGCTCGGCCAGCGCGCCCATAGTGCCGACGAGCAGCCGGTTGCTGCTGGAGAAGATGGCCGTCGGCGGTGGATCGAGACTCAGCAGCTCCTGTGTAGCCGTCGCGCCCCATTGCTTGGAAAACACGCCGATTTTGATCAGGGTCGGATCACACGGCACCGAAGCCTCTTCCAGCGCCTGTTTGTACCCATTGACACGGTCCTTGCCCGTGTTGACCGCGGGCGAGCCACAGATCAATCCGATGCGGCGATGGCCGAGGCCCAGCAAGTATTGCGTGGCAACGTAGGCGCCGTCGAAATTGTCCGCCAGCACGGCGTCGAGCAGGTCCGTTTCACTCTGCCGGTTCAGCTCGATCATCGGCATGCCCGTGGCCACGATCTCGTGCACGTAATTCGACACGCCACCACCGGGCACCGGCACGTGGATGATGCCATCGACCTTGCGGCCGTACAGTACCCGCAAGTGCGCGAGGTCCAGGTCGGGGTCTTCGTTGCTGATTTGAACGATGAGGTTGTAGCCCTGGCGATAGAGGTTCTCCAGGATCGATTTGGCGATGGAAGTGTAGTAAGTATTGAGAATGTCGGGGATGATGAGGCCGATGAGATACGAAGGCTTACCACGAAGGCTGCGCGCCGCCCAACTGGGCTGATAGTGCAGCTCTTCCATGGCCTGCTCGATGCGCACCCGCACCGATTCGCTGACGTAGCTGTTGCGATTCAACACGCGAGAAACGGTGGATGCCGACACCCCCGCGTGTTGAGCGATGTCCTTAATCGTAACGGCCACTCACCCATCCTCCGACCATGTGAGGAAAACGATGCTACACTCATTGTAGTACGGTGAACCGATGTACGCGCGACACTGTGAAATTTTTATGAAATCGTTCTTACAAGAAAGTGGCTCGATGCACGAAATTCGGCCACAGGACGGACCTCAGTCCATCGATAATGCCAATTGTACCCGAATTAGATCACTGCCACGATACTCAGAGAGGGAAGAATGACTCACGATGTGGAATCGTTGACACAAACAGTATATGCAATTTTCGCTCCAATGTCAAGCTTTTCGTCTGTTTCAGAATGCGGGACGCAGAAATTTTAAGGTTCGCAACCTGAAATCGTTGCAGAAGCCCGTCATTGCTGCGCGTTCTGAGCGTTGCCGACCCAGGCCTTGGTGAATTGGTCGATTTCAGCCTGGTCGTATTGGGAGAGGGACTCCAGCCGCGTCCAGGCCACCAGGGCGATGGGCTCGGTCATGCCGGGGTACGGCGCTACGAACACCGCCTGGCCGGCTTCGAGCTTCGCCTGGACGTCCGACACCGGGAGCTTGTCGTAGGTCGTGGCGTAGTCCTTGAGTTGCTGCACCACGTCTTGCGGGGCTTTGTCGTTGTACAGGAGCGCCACGTTGCCGTGCTCCAGCAAGTGGACCAGCATGGGCTTGCTGATCGGCTGATCGAGGATCAGTGTGGACGGGAAGATCTCCTCGTGGGGACCCGACGTCGGCGGATTGCTGTTGTAGGCGAAGTTGGCGTACTGGGAGGCGGGACCCGGACAATCTACGCCGATGTGGCAATGGCCCTGGCTGGGGAAGAACTGGCCCGGACTCGAACCGTTCAAACCAACCGGAGAGGCGACGCTGCGGGTGATCACGATGAGCACCACAAACACGATGAGGCCAAGCAGCACCAGCCCGCCCACCCGCCAGAGCCGGGACCGCTGGGCGGCGCGCCGCCGTTGAGCGAGGTTCTCCCGCTGACCGCGCGCGGATTGTGCTGCTTTCGGCGGCTTGCTCCTTGGCTGTGCTGGGCTCATGATTCACCGTCCTGATGACTGCTGTCAGTCAGTCAACATCAAGCTCATATTCATATACGCAACATCCGTCCCCGTGGAGCAGGCTCTTGTGGCGCTGAATCTTGATGTCCGGGTTGTAGCCGGCGATGATGGCCATGTCGACGTCGCAGTAATGAATGGCCAGCTCCTCGGCCCCAATCTCCCGCCACAGATCAGCAAACGGACAGTGCGTAATCTTCTCAACGTGATGGCCTTCGCCGACCGTCTCGTAAACCGCTTCCCAGGCCTGGCCGATGGGCAGGTCGTAGAACCGGGTCATGTTCTCCAGCGTCGGCTCGAGCCCGGCCGCATCGACCCTGGCGCGGATGAGCCGCCCTCGCTCCTCGCCCATCTTCCAGATCGCGCGGGCGATCAACTCCGCACCCTGCCTCTCACCGAGCGTATCCACGGCCTCCGCCGCGAAATAGTGATAGATCATGGCGGACAGACGCGCCAAACCCTCCACCGGCGTCACTTCAGCTTTCGGGCTTTGAGTTACCGGGGTGTCGGTCACTGGATGCAGCCTCCTTTGGGATCGGTTTCGTGTGATTCGTATGAGGCGCGACTCACGCAGGTGCCTGGGGGCTCACGCCCGCTATTCGCACGCTGACCATGATGGCAGTCAAGTATACGCAAATTGCCATTTGACACAAATACGCTTTGGTGTTATAAGGCTGACATCCACGCGATGTTGCGGGTAGCCTTCTTCTGCACAGCTCCAATTCCCCTGGAACGATCCAGATCAATCTAGCTCGTGACGGTGCTCGACCTTACGGACGACTCTCGTTCACCTGGTCCGCTGAAGCGGAGTTTAGGTGATCGAGCGGTTCTTGTCAAGGATTTTCGACGTTGTTTGGGGCGGCCGGCCGGCTGCGGCCCGCACGCCAAGTCCCAATCAGCACGATCACTACATCGCACGAAAAAAGGGGCGTTTATGCCGATCAGCAGGGTCGTTGAGACGGACGTGCTCATCGTTGGGAGCGAAGGGGCCGGTGCTCGGGCCGCCATCGAAGTCGGGCGGCACGGTGCGCGGGCTCTGGTGGTCACCAAGGGCCGCATGGGCAAGTGCGGCGCAACGCAGACTGCCTGCGCCGCGGACATGACCGTGGACGGCAAGAGTGCGAAGGAAATCGGCCTCCAGGGTGACGAGCGCGACAGCCCGGAGCAGTTCTTCCAGGACATCGTGACTGAGGGGCTCTTCCTCAACAACCAGAAGTCCGTCGAAGCCTACGTCGAGGGCTCGCCCATCATCACCAAAGAACTGCTGGATTGGGGCATGAAAGTCTACGCTTTCGAGGAGGCCCACTCCCAGGTCTTTATGCGGGGCATCGATACCAGCAGCAAGGAGATTCTGGGGGCGCTGCGACGGGGCTTCCGCGAAGCGAGCGACGCCCAGGTGCTGGAAGATGCCATGGTCGTCGACCTGCTCACCCACGAAGGACGCGTTGCCGGCGCTGTGGCGCTCGATTTGCGCTACGGCGAGCTGATCCTGATCAGGGCCAGGGCCGTCGTGCTCGCGACGGGCGGCTGGCAATCCGCCTGGCTCCTCAATTCCGCCACGCCGGATCTGACCGGTGACGGCGCAGCCATGGCCTACCGGGCCGGGGCCGATTGCATCGACATGGAGATGGTTCAATGCATGCCGATGTGCCTCATCTGGCCGCCCCTGTACCGCGGCAGCTATCTCACTTACGTCTACCTCCTCTCGACCAACGCCGGTCACCTGGTCAACCGCACAGGCGAACGCTTTATGGAATTCTACGACCCGCGCATGCTGGAACACAGCACGAAAGAGATCATCTCCATTGCAACCGAAAAAGAGGTCCGCGAGGGGCGCGGCAGCCCCCATGGCGGCGTCTACTTCACGTTGAAGGGTGTCACGCCGGAGGAGTTTTCTGCCGGCGCCGAGGCCATGAAGATGTGGGAGCAGACCAGCTACCAGTTCGCGAAGATCATGCCGCGACTGGCGCGGGAGGCGTTCGAGGGGCAGGATTACGAGGTCGGCAACCTCTTTCACTACATGATGGGCGGCGTGCGTACCGACGAGCACACCGCCACGACGCTGCCCGGTCTGTTTGCGGCAGGCGAGTGCGCCGGGGGACTCTGGGGCGCCAACCGCGTCGCCTCGGCGCTGAGCGAGGTCGTGATCCAGGGCCGCGTCGCGGGCGGCTCGGCAGCCAGGTTCGCGCTCGCCAACGACACCGCGGCCGTCGATTCCGAGCAGGTCGAGCGCATCGTCGCCCGCGTGGAGGCGCCGCTGACCGTCCACGGCCGCGACGAGGGCCTTCCGCCACTGGAGCTCCGGCGCCAAGTGCAGGCGATTGCTGCCAGGGACATCGGCGTCATCAAGGAGCAGAGCGGCCTCGACCGCGCGCTGTCCGAGCTGATGGCCGTTCGTGACGAGGCAATCCCCCGCGTCAGGGTCACCGGCACGCGTTCGCGCCGCTGCAACGCTGAGTGGTTGGAGGCGGTGCAGCTGCTCAACACCGTGCAGTGCCTGGAGATGAGCGCCCGCTCAGCTCTCCTGCGGACCGAAAGCCGCGGCGCCCAGTATCGCGCCGATTTCGAGAATACCGACAACAATCGCTGGCTGCATAACATCGTCTCCCGGAAGGTGGACGATCAAACCGCCACAGAGCTGGTTCCCGTGGTCGTGACGACGCTGCCTCTGCCGACGGGGGTCATGACCTATCAGGAGTCGATCGGCGTGGCGACGGCAAGCCTGGGACGCAGCGATGGGGGCAAGGATGAGTGAAGGGCGCGTGGTAAAGGTCGAGTGCTTTCGTTTCGATCCGGAGGTGGACGCCGCGCCGCACTGGCAGACTTTCGACGTTCCTCTGGACGGGCGCATGAGCGTCCACGATTGCCTGATCTACATTCGGGAGAACCTGGACCCCAGCCTGGCGTACTTCCTCAACTGCAAGCGAGGTGTGTGCGGACGGTGCACCATGCGAAATCAACGGCAAGCCGCAGCTCGCGTGCGTGACCGAAGTCACCGGAGACGTTCAAGTCGCTCCGGTGAAAACGGAGGGGGTGATCCGGGACCTGTGGGTCGATTCACTCTGATCCAGTTGCGTGACACCAATCACGCTGCCAGTTGTTACTGAGGGCAGCGAGGTTGGCATTGGAGTTTCGGATGCGCCAAGAAAGGGGTGACACGAATGGGTAACCAAGAGGAGAATCACGACGTTCTTACGCGCTTGATGCAGAGCCGCTTCAACCGCCGTGAGTTCATGGCCAGGGCGGTCATGCTGGGTGTGGCCGGGCCGGTTCTGGCTAAAATGCTGCCGGGCGCCGCGGCTCTGACAGCTCCGGGCGTGGCCATGGCCAGTCCGGCGAACGCAGACGAGAAGGTGCTGCGGTTCCCCCTGTTCGAGCCGACCAGCTCCATCGATCCCGGTCTGACGTCGGACTTCACGGTCGGCTATACCGTTTCGTTGTTCAATGGCCTGACGTCGTATACCAAGACCGGTGCGCTGCGAGAGGCAAAGAGCTTCGACGTCTCCGAAGATGGACTCACCTACACGTTCAAGCTGCAGGACGGCCTGAAGTGGAGCGATGGCAGCCCGCTGACCGCGCACGATTACGAGTACGCCTGGAAGCGCGCGATCGATCCGGCCACCGGCGCGTACTACGCGTTCATCACGGATTTGATCAAGGGAGCCAAGGCTTACAACTCGGGCGAGAGCAAGGATCCCGACAGCGTGGGGGTAAAGGCGATTGACGATACGACCCTCGAGGTGCAGCTGGAGCACCGCGCCGGCTACGTGCTGCCGCTGCTGGCCGTCTGGACGTTCTATCCGGTGCCCAAGGACAAGATCGATAAGTTCGGCGACAAGTGGATCGAGGCCGGGAACATCATCGGCAACGGCCCATTCGTTCTCCAAACCTGGCAACACGATCAGAAGATGGTCCTGGTACCCAACCCGAACTTCACCGGGCCCAAGGTGAACGTGGATCGCGTCGAGTTCACATTGCTCGAAGATCCCAGCTCGACGGCGCTGCCGGCCTACGAAAACGACGAGTTGGACTACGCCGAGGTGCCCATCGCGGAGCTGGACCGCGTTCGCGGGGATGCGGTGCTGAGCAAAGAGCTGAACCTGGCGAAGAAACTGCGGCCGGTGTTCGTCAACTTCGACTGCGCCCACAAGCCGTGGGACGACGTCCGGGTCCGGCAGGCGTTCTCGCTGGCCGTCGACCGCGACGAGCTCATCAACTCGGTGTTCAAGGGCTCTTACGAGCCGATGCGCACGCTCATCCCGGAGCCCATACTGGGTTGGACCGAGACGGTGGCGCTGCCGGGCGGAGTCAAGGAAGCCCAGGCACTGCTCGCCGATGCGGGCTATCCCGGCGGAGAAGGCTTCCCGGAATTCACGTTCGTCGGTCCGAACGATGCCCGCCATCGCCTGTTGGCGCCCGCCCTGCAGGCCCAGTGGGAGAAGAACCTCGGCATCAAGTCGATGAAGATCGATTTGATGGAGAACAAGGCTTACTGGGGCACCAACGAAGCGCACAAGGACCAGCCCTTCGACTTGATGTCCGGCGGGTGGACCGCCGACTACATCGATCCGGTCAACTACTTCAACGACCTGTGGCATTCCAAGAGCCAGTACTGGAACAACCGCTGGAAGGATGCCGACTTCGACGCGTTGATCGAGAAGGCGGCCGAAGAGCTGGACCAGGACAAGCGCCGCCAGATGTACGAGGAAGCGAACGGCATGCTGGCCAAGCAGCTCCCGGCTCTCGCACTCTGGCACGACGGCTGGGCATACGTCGTCAAGCCGTACGTCAAGGGCCTTCGGTTCATCACCGGCAACGCCGACGCGGCGTTCGCAGAAGTTTCGATCGAAAAATAGCCGAGGAGGCGCGCTCGCCTCGGACCCGGCTCCCTCTCCTGAGCGTATCAGGAGAGGGAGCACAGCCCAGTGAATGGTCTTATGATTCGATATATTGTTCGCCGGCTTCTGTCCGCCATTCCGGTTCTGCTGGCCGTCTATACGATCGTCTTCTTTCTCATCCACGCCACGCCGGGCGGGCCCTGGTCCAGTGAGAAGACACTGCCTCCGGCGGTTCTCAAGAACCTCAATGCCAAATATAGCCTGGATCAGCCGCTGTGGAAACAGTACCTGATCTATCTGCGCAACCTGGTGCAGGGCGACTTGGGGCCGTCGTATCGCCAACGCAATCGTACCGTCACGGACATCATCGTCGACTTCTTTCCGGTCTCGCTTCAGCTGGGGCTGCTTGCGATGCTCATCGCCGTGGTGCTGGGCCTCAGTCTGGGGGTGATCTCTGCCCTGAAACAGAACACCTGGGTCGATTATGGCGCCATGTTCCTCGCCACCGTCGGCATCTCGGTACCCGAGTACGTCACCGCGCCATTCCTGGTGATCGTCCTGTCCCTGACCCTCAACTTGCTGCCCACGAGCGGCTGGGATGGGCCGTTCAGCCCGAAAGTCATCATTCCGGCGCTGGCGCTTTCCTTCGGCCTGGCGGCGGCGCTGGCTCGTTTCACGCGCGCCAGCATGCTGGAGGTGCTGCGGCAGGATTACATCCGCACCGGACGCGCGAAGGGCCTGACCGAGCGCATCGTCCTGATCCGCCACGCGCTCAAGAACGCGCTGATCCCGGTCGTTACGGTCGCCGGTTCATACCTGACCTTCATCATCACGGGCTCATTTTTCGTCGAAACGATCTACGGCGTGCCGGGCATCGGGCGATATTTCGTCACCAGCATCACCGCGCGAGATTACCCGGTCATAATGGGCACGGTACTGTTGTTGGCCGTGGTCGCGTTCGTTCTCAACCTGCTCGTGGACGTCACGTATGCTTTCCTCGACCCACGCGTGCGTTATCAGTGAGGCGGTCACATGTTTGATTTGGTTTCGATATGAGGAGTGAGATAACGGCCGGCTCCTGCGAAGAGGCGAGACCCATCGTCTGCCTCAACACGGAGACGGAGTGCCGCAGCAGCCTGTGGAGCGACGCCTGGATCCGATTGCGCAAGAATCGGGCCGCGATAGCCGGTCTCGTCGTCATCATTGCGCTTGCCCTGCTGGCCGTCTTCGCGGGTCTGATCGCCCCGTATTCCTACGCAACTCAGGACATGGCCAGCACGTGGGGACCGCCCAACTGGCAGCATCTGATGGGCACCGACGGGCTCGGTCGCGACATCATGAGCCGATTGATCTACGGCACTCGCATTTCGATGTCGGTGGGCCTCATCGCCGACCTGATCATCTTGCTCATCGGCGTGCCGCTCGGCCTGGTAGCGGGTTACTTCGGCGGCTGGCGCGACAGTCTCATCATGCGCTTCGTCGACGTCATGTACGCCTTCCCCGATCTGCTGCTGGTCATCATCATCATGGCGTTCGTCAAGGCGAACCTGGCCCACAACGCCAATGCATTTCTGCAACCTCTCATCCTGGTCAATGACATGACCGGGGGGCTGTTGGGCGTGTTCATCGCGCTCGGGCTCACGAGCTGGCTGACCGTGTGCCGCATCGTCCGCGGCCAGACGCTCTGCATCAAAGAACGCGAGTACGTGGAAGCCGCGCGCTGCGTGGGCGCGACGGAAGGGCGCATCATTCGCGCCCACGTCCTGCCGAACACGCTGGGCCCCATCATCGTTGCTGCGGCTTTCTACGTGCCGCGCGCCATTATGCTCGAAGCGGCCTTGAGCTTCCTGGGGCTCGGCGTCGACCCTCCGATGGCCAGTTGGGGCGGAATGATCGCCGATGGAGTCGCGGCCATGCGCTCCTATCCACACATGGTCATCGCCCCTGCGTTGTTCCTGGGCGTCAACCTGCTGGCCTTCAATTTTTTGGGCGACGGACTGCGCGACGCCCTGGACCCCTCATTGCGTGAGTGAACCCTCGTTCGATACGGGATACACCCCTTTCTCAAACTTCCGAAGTCCACAGCCAGGCGAATCGCGGTTTTTATTGACGAACGCGCCTCCGGATGCTATAATCTGACCGCTGACAAGATGTAGAGAGGGATGAGATTTGTTGGTATTGCGGCTTCAGGCTCGGACGTGGGCGCTGTTGCTTGCCGTCGTGTTGGCTTTAGTCGGCTGCGGCGGCGAGAACGCGAGTTCCACATCGGATGGCACTACCCTTCAGACAGAAGCGACCCGTATCGAAAACAAGGGCTCGGATACCATCGTCAACCTGGCGCTGGCCTGGGCTGAGGCATACATGCCGCTGCACCCCAACGTGCGCATCTCCGTCACCGGCGGCGGCTCAGGCACGGGCATCGCCGCGCTGATCAACGGCACCGTCGACCTGGCCAACGCGTCGCGCGAGATGAAGCCGGAGGAGATCGATGCGGCAAAGAAAAACGGCATCGACCCGGTGCAGGTCACCATCGCCCGCGATGCCATCGCCGTCATCGTCAATCCCCACAATCCGGTCAGCGAGCTCACCATCCCGCAGCTGTCGGACATCTTTACTGGCAAGATTACCAACTGGTCGGAGCTGGGCGGAGTGGACGCCCCCATCGTGTTGCTGTCACGGGAGTCCAACTCCGGAACGTACGCCTTCTTCCTGGAAAACGTCGTCCGGCGCGGCGACAGCCACGACGACAGCCTGTTCTCGCCTGAGACGCTGCTGATGCCCTCATCGGAGGGGATCAGCAACGAAATCCGGCAGAACCCGAACTGCATCGGCTACGACGGGCTGGGGTACGTCACGCCTGACCAGAAGACCATCAGAATCTCCGTCGGGCCGGGCAAGCCGTTCGTCGAGCCCTCGATCCGGACCGTCGAAGACGGCACGTATCCGATCTCTCGCGGGCTGTACATGTACTCAGCAGGCGAGGTGCGTGGGGCTGTGAAAGACTATCTCGGCTGGGTCCTGGGGCCGGATGGGCAAAAGATCGTGATGCAGCTGGGCTTCGTGCCGTTGAGCGGTTGAAAGTGAGTTCATCAGGAGGGCAAATGACTGTCGAGCCCGTCAAACGGACTCCGGGTAGGGCCACTCGCGATTGGAGCGAGGTGCCCATTGAAGTGATCATCCGCATCTGTGGCTTTTCGGCTATCATCTTCGTCGTATTGATCTTCGCCTTCCTTTTGCGTGAGGGCATGCCGGCTTTCTTCGAGATTTCTCCCGCGCGCCTGCTGGGCCAGCTCTGGTATCCGACCTTCGACCTCTTCGGCATGCTGCCGCTCATCCTGGGTTCCCTGTTGGTAACCGTCGGCGCGGTCGTGATCTCACTGCCGCTGGGGGTGGCGACCGCGGTCTTCATCCGCGAGCTGGCTCCGGGCTGGGCCCGGGACATTCTCAAGCCGCTGATCGAGGTGCTGGCGGGCATCCCGTCGGTCGTCCTGGGGTTCCTGGGCATGATCGTGGTGGCGCCGCTGATCCGCCAGTACCTGGGGGCGCCCACCGGGTTGACCGCGCTGTCCGGCTCTCTGATGCTGGCCTACATGGCCTTGCCCACGATCATCAGCATCGCGGAAGACGCCATCGACGCCGTTCCCAAGGAGGCGCGCGACGCCTCGTTCGCCCTGGGAGCGACCCATTGGCAGACGATCTGGCGGGTCGTCCTGCCGAACGCACAGTCCGGTATCATCATCGCCATCATGCTGGGCATCGGCCGGGCCATCGGTGAAACGATGGCGGTCATGATGGTCACCGGCAATGCCGCGCGCATGCCGCTGAGCCTGGACGCTTTCTTCCGGCCCGTGCGGACGTTGACGGCCACGATCGCCGCTGAGATGGGCGAGGTCGCGCAGGGCAGCACTCACTATCACGTTCTCTTCATGGTCGGCATCGTGCTGTTCCTCATCACGTTCCTCGTCAACGCAGTGGCGTCCATGGTCACCATCAAGAGCACACCCCGACGCGGGGGCCGGCTGCTGCAGTAGGAGATCACCGATCGTGTCACGCATGACCACGCAAAAGATCTGTTTCGGCCTGCTCTACCTGGCGACGTTCGTCGTCGTCGTGCCGATCGTAATCATCGCCCTGTACATCGTCGTGCAGGGTGTGTCCGCGATCAACTGGGAGTTCCTCACGGCCATGCCGCGTGACGGCATGCGGCACGGCGGCGTCCTGCCGGCTATCGTCGGCACCGTCGTCCTGACCTTCGGGACGGCCATCTCGGCCATTCCGTTGGGTGTGGGCGCTGCGATCTACCTGGCCGAATACGCGCCCGACAACGGCCTGACGCGGGCGATCCGGCTGGCGATCATCAATCTCGCGGGCATTCCGTCGGTCGTGTACGGCTTGTTCGGACTGGGCCTGTTCGTTTTGTTCCTGCGGCTGGGCACTTCGATCATCGCCGGCTCCCTGACGCTCGGCTTGCTCACGTTGCCCATGGTGATCAGCACGGCCGAGGAAGCGATCCTGGCCGTGCCGCAGTCGTTTCGAGTCGTGAGCATCGCGCTCGGCGGCACCAAGTGGCAGACTATCCGGTACCAGGTGTTGCCCCAGGCGATGCCCGGCATCATCACCGGCGTCATCCTGGGCTTGGAGCGGGCGGCGGGAGAGACGGCGCCCATTCTGTTCACGGTCGCGGCTTTCTACCTGCCCCGCCTGCCGCACTCGCTCTTCGATCAGACGATGGCCCTGCCGTATCATCTGTTCGTCATCTCCACCCAGGTGCCGGGCATGCCGTTGAACGTGCAGTACGGCACGGCGCTGGTTCTCCTGGTATTGGTGCTGTCGATGAATCTCGTGGCGAGCCTCATTCGGCGGCGCTTCCGGAAGATGCGCCGTTGGTGACAGAGACGAGGTCGGGTGTGTCCGCAGAACCAAAGGTCACGATTCCGCAATCTGAGATTCAGCTTCTCGGCCGGCCAGTGGGTGCTTCGCGACATCAACCTGGACGTCTATCCGAACGAGATCCTGGCGATTCTGGGACCGGCAGGGAGCGGCCGCACGACTTTGCTGCGCATCCTCAACCGCCTGGTGGACCTGGTGGAAGGATCGCACATGGAGGGTCAGATCCTGCTCGATGGGCAGGACATTTATGGCCCCGAAATCGACGTCGTCCAGCTCCGCCGTCGGGTCGGCATGGTCTTCGCGCTGCCGCTGCCGCTGCCCGGCTCGATCCGAGACAATATCACCTATGGGCTCCGACTCAGCGGCGTGCACGATCGGGACCGGTTGGAGCACCTGGTGCAAACGTCACTACGGCAGGCAGCCCTGTGGGACGAGGTCAAGGACCGTTTGGGCGATCAAGCCATGGACCTGTCCGGCGGTCAGCAGCAGCGGCTGTGCCTGGCACGGGTGCTGGCTCTCGAGCCGGAAATGATTCTGTTGGATGCGCCGACGTCAGGCCTCGATCCCATCTCCACGGCCAAGGTCGAAGCCTCGTTGCAGCAGTTGAAACAGGACTACACGATCCTCATCGTGCCGCACAGCATTCAACAGGCGGCGCGCGTGGCAGACAAAGCGGCTTTCTTCCTGTCAGGGGATTTGATCGAATACGGGGAAGGCGATCAGCTCTTTACTCGGCCCAAAAACAAACAGACCGAGGATTACATCACCGGTCGGTTTGGGTGATTGCCCAAAAAGAGAGAGCCGCCCGATGACCGGCGGCTCCCTGAGTTCGGCTATTCTGCGTGACGACGAATCGTCATCGCTGGCAACACTCGCTAGGGTAGTACGGGTACTCCCACCAGTATGGGATTGGGATGTACGGCGGACAGGTGTCGTAGAAAGTGCAGGCCGCCGATCTGACGTAGATCCCGCTAGCGTAAGTGTTAAGGTACGGACTGCTGTAGCCTGAGTAGCCAGTGTAGTAGGGGTACGGATAGTAGCTGGGGCCGTAGCCCGTCGTGGCAGGTACATACCCAGGATTAGCGTACCCGTCATCGATGCCACCGGTAGGGTAGCCCGCACTGGCGGTTAACGTCCCAACCAGTAGCTGCAGGGCGATGAAACAAGCCAGGAGAAGCGCTACTTTCCGCATGGCTCACCCTATCCTTGCCGACCGAAGACTGCGGGTCCCTGCGGCAGAGGATTCGGGAGCAACACGCTCGCAGCTCGAGTAGCCACAACCAGCGTTGCCGTAGCCCCAGCCTACCTGGGAGCCCCAGTAGTTGCCGTAGTAGCCGCCGCCGTAGCAACCGCTGTTGCAGTTGTTCCAACCCGTGTTCCAGTACGGCTGCTGGCAGCATCCACCCTGATTGTAGATCGGTCCAGGCATGGGCCCGGGCCCGGACGATAGCCCTCCGGGATGATCAGGCACTGGCCGCTGAAGATCAGGTTGGGGTTGAAGAGTCCGTTGACGCGAGCGATCTCGAACGGGTTCACGCCAAACCGGAAGGCGATGGCGCTCAGGGTGTCCCCTGCTCGCACGATGTAGACCTGCTGCCCGCCGCCCCAACCGACGCCCATGCCCATGCCATAACCGTCGCCGCCCCAGCCCGGTGCAGCGTTGGCGGTGCCGGCCGACAAGGCCATGGTCAGCACCATCACGATGGCCACAACAACCATAATGCGCTTCATGTTGTCACTCTCCTTTGCTTGTGGTACTAGATTATGGTTCTGCATTCGATACGATACAGCTCACTACGCCGCTTTGACGTGGTAGATGAGAGGGGGGTGGGCCGGGTTGGGTGACTTCACCCCCCTACACCGACTACATCCGCACGGCCGGTCCTGGGCCCGGGATGCACAGCACCTGGCCGGCGAAGATGAGATTCGGATTGAACAGGCCATTGGCTCGCGCGATCTCCCACGGGTTGACCCTGTACAGCCGGGAGATGCTGAAGAGCGTCTCGCCAGACATGACCCGGTGCACCAGCGGACCGAAGCCGCCGGGACCATAGCCACCAGGGCCAAAGCCGACTGGGGCGAAGCCGCTCGGGTACGCGCCCGGGCCGGGCATGGGCATCGGTCCCGGCATAGGGCCCGGCCCTCCAATCAGCAAGACTTGTCCGATGAAGATGATGTTCGGGTTCGGGAGTCGGTTAATCTGCTGCGATGGCCCACGGATTCACTCCGTACAGTCGGCCGATGGCGAAGAGTGTTTCGCCAGGGCGCACCAGGTGGAGCAGCGGCGCGGCATCCCTGTCTGGGCCACCGGATACGGAGCCCAGGCTCCAGGAGCGGCGCTGACCGCAGTGAGTCCTACCAACTGGAGGACCAGCACGGTGATTAGCACGATACCCACTTTGTTGCGAAGAGATGTTCTCATATCGTTGCCCTCCTTTCTCAGTTTTGAGTGCTCTTCACGTCGGTCGAGTTGGGAGTTCCCGGCTTCTCCCGTATACCTTGTAGTTACTTTTGATTATACATCAAGTAACCGAAATGCGCAACTTTCAAGTACCATTGGTAACCTTGCTAGTCCACGCACTGTTGTAACACTATATTACCACGGACTCGATAAATGTGGGGTGAAGAGATGGTAAAGGAACAGTAAAGGAACAGTGGAGAAAAGTAATACTTTGCGGTGTTTTTGGTGAATATTTGGTGAGGGCCATCTTTACTCAATGATTACATCCCGTCGTCCCTTGAGCCGCCGATGCCTGGCCGCACTACCCATTCCGATGTGGGTCGTGCTCGGCCTCGGTCTCGGGCTGCGATTGTACCGCCTCGGCGTTCAGAGTATCTGGTACGACGAGGGGGTCAGCCTGTATCTGGCCGGCCAGACGGTGCCGGACCTCATCCGCCACACGGCAGCGGACATCCACCCGCCGCTGTATTACCTGCTGCTCCACTTCTGGACTCGGCTCGCCGGCGACTCGGAATTCAGCGCGGCGTTCCTGTCGGTCATCTGGGGGCTGCTGCTCGTCGCCTTCGTCTACCGCGTCGGGATGCGCTTGGCCGGCCGAAGAGCCGGCCTCGCGGCCGCCGCCCTGGTCGCCCTGTCGCCCTTCAACCTCTGGTATTCCCAGGAGATCCGGATGTACACGCTCGGCGCGCTGCTCGGCCTGGCGGCCACCTGGTACGGCAGCCGCTGCGTGGCCGAGGCGCGGAACGGTGCGCCCGGCAGTGGACTCGGAGCGTGCGCGCTCTACGCCCTCGCTGCGGCTACGGGCCTCTACACGCTGTACTATTTCGCCTTTCTCCTGATCGCGCTGAACCTGTGGGTGGTGTGGCGGATTCTGCGCCGACCAACGGGGCGCGGGGCATGGGTCCGATGGCTCGCCGCGCAGATCGCGGTGGTGGTCTTGTACGCTCCCTGGCTTCCCATCGCGGTCCGGCAGGCGCTCAATCCCCCAGCGCCTCCCTGGCGGTCGGTCGTACCCCTGTTGTCGGTCGTCGTGCAATCGTGGAGCGCGCTCTCCTTCGGGCAATCGGTCGACCCGGCGGCGGTGTGGTGGGCGCTCCTGTTGGTTCTGGTTCCATTTCGGCGTGGGGATATGGGCGACCCGGCGCGATAGACGGCCGTCTGGGCCGGCGCTGGGAATCTGGCTGCTGGGCCCGATCGCCCTGATCGTGCTGTTCTCGCTCTGGACGCCGCTCTTTCACGTGCGCTACGTGTTCATCTTCTCGCCGGCCTTCTATCTGATTCTGGCGGTGGGTTGGACCGTGCTGTGGCGTCATGCGCGCGTGGCGGCGTACCTGGCGGTCGTGCTCTGGCTGGGGGTGAGCGGCTATTCCATCGTCCAATTCCACACGTCGCCGACGTACGCGACGGACGACTTTCGCTCTGCGGTGCGCGACATCGCCGACCACGTCGCGCCCGGCGACGCGCTTCTCATCGACGCCGGCTACGCATACCCGCCGTTTCTGTATTACGACCGGGAGGCACTCGCCTGGCGCGGCCGGCTGATCGACTACGAGCCATCGGCTGACGCCGGGACGTCCGGGCTCGTGGTGTTGCAGACCGGCTCGATTGGCGGCAGCCCCAACCTGGGCTGGGGACGGCCCGATGCGGACTTCTATGCCACCGACGAGGCGCAGACCGGGCGGGCCCTGGCGCGTGTGTTCGCCGCGCATCCGCGCGTGTGGGTGCTCCGCGTCTACGACACGGTGGTCGACCCGGACGGGTTCATCCGCCGCTGGTTGGACGAGCACGGCCGGCAATTCGAGGACCGTCTCTACCCCGGCGAAAGCTACCTTCGAGTGCAGGGTTACCTGACGCAACCGGAACCGCAGATGGAAGCGCCGGCGCTCGCGCACGACGTCCACGCCACGTTCGGCGGCCGGCTTGCGCTCCTCGGCTGGTCGGCCATGGACGAGTCGGCCAGAAGCGGCCGAGCCTGGGACCTCGACCTCTACTGGCGGGCGACCGCACGCATGGCGGGCGATTATCGCGCCGTGGTCGAGCTGACCGATGCCGACGGTCGCGCCTGGGCGCGGGACGACCAGTTGCTCCTGGGCGCCTCGTACCCAACGTCACGGTGGCTGCCGGACGAGGTGCAGCGTGAGCCGGTCCGGCTGAAAGCGCCGGCAGGTCTTCCGGCGGGGCTTTACACGGTGCGAGTTTTCGTTTATGATCCGAGGGATCTGGCGGCCCTGGCTGTTGAAGGCGCGCCGGGGCAGTCGTCGTCCGACTCTGTCGATCTGGGCCAGCTGTCGATCGTCGAGTGACGGCATTGCGAGGGGGCCTGGCTTCGGCCTCCGCCCGGCCGGCGAGCAGTCGTATCCGGTGCCTCACGCGCAGGTTGGGGCCGACCGGTGCAATCGGGCCCGTGCCCCTGGCCGCCGACCGCGAGAACGCCGCGTGACTCGGGAGGAACTCATGGTCGCAGAAGAGATCATTCGAGGGGTATCCGTGGCCTGCCAGCCGGAGCGTGGCTGGGTGACCGTCAGAGGACGGTTGGCCGGCGACACGCCGCAGTACCCTGTAGTCGACCTGACCATCGTGTCGCCCGAAGGCGAGAAGCTGGCTGAGACCATGATCGTGGATGCGCCGCTGGAGTTTCAGATGACCTTGCACGTGCCCCACACGCCGGAGGGCGCGCCGCTCGTTCTTCGGGTACGGGTGTCGGCTGACGACAATACGGTGGCGGAGCGGGAATACTCGTTCGAGTATTTGCCCGAATGATGGATGCTCTGTCGCCCGCGGTGAAACAATCAGACGCAACTTTTGCCCCTGCGGGACGTTCTTGTTGTTAAATCCCCCAACAAACCTCGAGGAGGGTAGATATGGGTCAAATCAAGGTCGTGACGGACTCCGCAGCGAGCCTGATACCGGAGTTGCAGGAGAAACACCACATCGTCGTTTGTCCATACTCCGTGCAATTTGGCTCCGAATCCTTCATCGATGACGGCATCGAACTGCCGGTCGCCGAGTTCGAGGAGAAGCGGATCACTTCGGGCCTGGTACCGAAGACCGCCATCCCGTCCTCGGGCCGGTTCGTCGAGCTCTATCGGTCGATCGCCGAGCCGGGCGACACGATCTTCTCGATCCACTGCGGCACCAAGCTGAGCGGCATCGTGGGCTCCGCCACCATCGCAGCCGGGGAGACGCCCGACCTGGACGTCGTCGTGTTCGACACGGACAGCGTGGGTATGGTGGAGGGCTGGCTGGCCATCGAAGTGGCCGAGGCGGCGGCGAAGGGCGCGAGCCGGCAGGCCCTGATCGACCTCCTGAAAGACCTGCAGACCCGGACGGATTTCATCTCCACGTCCGTCGAGCTGGAGTACATCAAAGAAAGCGGCCGCATCACCGGGGGCGCGAAGGCATCCGAAGCCGCGGTGAAGACGGTTCCGATCATCCGTATCCAGGATGGCAAGGCCGGCGTGATCGAGCAGGCGCGCACCCAGAGCGCGGTGCTGCGCCGCATCATCGAGATCATCAAGCAGCGGGCGGGCGACAGGCCGGTCAAGCGCCTGGCCATCTCTCACTCGAACCGCGAACAAGGCGCGCTCAAGTACCGCGAGATGATCGAAAAGGAGCTGGCACCGGGGGAGATCTCGTTCGGGCAGCTCGGCATCACCTTGATGACCCATCTGGGTCCCGGCGCCCTGGCCACCAGCGTCGAGTACGAGAAGTAAGGCCGACGGACTTCCGAAGTCTTGGAAACTTCGGAAGTCTCAGTGCTCTGAGGCGCTGCGCCCGGAAGGATGACCGCACGCCAGAAGTCAGACTTCCGAAGTTTTGAAAACTTCGGAAGTCTCAGTGCTCTGAGGCGCCGCGCCGTTAAGGATGACCACACGCAGTTGCTCAGACTTCCGAAGTTTTGGAAACTTCGGAAGTCTCCGTGCTCCGAGACGCCGCGGCCGGCCGGATGACCACACGCAGTTGCTCAGACTTCCGAAGTTTTGGAAACTTCGGAAGTCTGAGTGCTCGGAGGCGCCGCGCCCTGAAGGATGACCGCACGCCGGAAGACAGACTTCCGAAGTTTTGGAAACTTCGGAAGTCTCAGTGCTCTGAGGTGCCACGGCCTGAAGGATGACCACACAGCGGAAGACAGACTTCCGAAGTTTTGAAAACTTCGGAAGTCTCCGTGCTCAGAGGCACTGCGGCCTGCGGATGACCACACGCCAGAAGCCAGACTTCCGAAGTTTTGGAAACTTCGGAAGTCTCAGTGCTCGGAGGCGCCACGCCCTGAAAGATGACCACACGCCAGAAGTCAGACTTCCGAAGTTTTGGAAACTTCGGAAGTCTCAATGCTCCGGGGCGGAAGTCTGCGCTTATGAAAACTGGCGTCAGTGTTGCGCCTTCACGACCATTGGCACGTAAGTGTTCTGCCGCTGGAATTCATAGGCGCCGATGTCCCATTCGGCGACACCGCTGTGATTCCCGTCGACAGGTCTGGCGCGGCCCGTGATGTCAACGTTCGGTGCGCCGTCGCCCGTACCGGCGTCGATACAGAGAGAGGCGCCCGTGAGGCGATAGTCATCGGCGTCCCTGTTCACGAAGTGTGGCTCCGCCTGGATATTACCCGTTCCGGGCACTATCTCACTTGTATCACAGTAGTTTACGTTGCGTGCGCTGTTCTCCGCGTTGGCGATGCCCAGGTTTCCCGGCGAGTTGTAATAGAAGATGCTGTTGGTGACGTCAAGCCAATGCATCGGCTCGTGCCCGAAGTCCGCGTAAAACGCGGGCGGGCCGAGGGCGCTGCTGCGATTGTCTGCCACCGTGACGTTGGTGATCACGCCGCTGCCCAGGATCTGCGCCGCGGCGCTCGGGCCGTCCGAAGTATTGCCTGCGATGACGGCGTTCTCCATTTGGAAGGTCGTCTCGCGGCCAAAGGCGAGCGCGCCAGGCCCGTCGCCGGAAACATTTCCGGTGATGAACGTCCGCCGCAGGATAAGGTCCCGGGTGAAGTTGACAGACAGGGCGCTGCCACCCGGGGCGTGGTTGCCGCGGAACGCGCTGCCTTCGATCGTGGCATCTGCCTGATAGACTGACATGCCACCGCCGGACCCGCCGCTCGCGCTGTTGCTGGCAACAGTCGTGCTGATAAGGGTTGCATGGGACCCGTCAGAGACGCTGATCCCGCCCGCATTGTCGGTGCTCGCCGTGTTCGACAGGACGGCGCATTTGGTGAAAGTCACAGCGGCGCTCTGGCTGATACCGACGCCCCCTGTCTGCGGGGCGTCGTTCGCGAGCACCTGCACCCTGCGCAGGTCTGCATTGCTGTTGTCAGCAATGTTCATGCCGCCCACGCCCCCTTCCGCACTGTTGCCGGCGATCGTCACGTCGGTGATCCAGGCAGTCGATTGGCCGACGTTCATCCCCCCGGCCCAACCCGCTGTGTGGTTCATCTCGATCACGCCTCCCTGCATGTGTACCGTGCTCAGATACACACCAACGCCGCCATTACTGTCCCCGGACGTGTTCCCGGAGACCCTGACGTCGCTCAGATACGCCGTGGACTCACCGATGCTGATACCACCGTTCCACAGGTCCGCGTGATTGCCCTCGACGAGGCCTCCGTTCAACGTCGCGGTGGCTTGGTACACGCCCAGGCCGCCGTTCTCGCGCGCGCGGTTATTCCTGATCGTGACATGATCGAGCGTGGCCGTTGAGCCGGTTTCGATGGCGATGCCACCCTGGTAGGTTCCCGCCACGTTCCCGGAAATCACGCCGCCGTCAATTAGTGCGGCGGACTCCACCAGCATGATGCCCGCATCCGACTCGGATACGTGGTTGGCCTCGACCCAAACGTTGGTCAGGGTCACGACGGACTGGTAGAACAGGAGGCCTCCTCCCCGCTGAGCCCGGTTGTCCGCGATGCGGCTGTTTTCGACCGTCACGGTGCTATGTGTAGCCGCAAGGCCACCGGCAGTCCCGCTGGCCGCGTTACTGATGACATCGGTCGCCCTGACGATCGCCACAGTCCCCGAGATCAAAACTCCACCGGCGTTCAGTGCCTGCGTGTTTCGGACGATGAACCCATCAAACAGGCAAGGCTGCGAGATCACCACAGCCGTCCTGGTACCGTCGCCTTCGATGACCGTCGGGTAGGATTCGATGTCGCGATTCTGGAACATTGGATGGAAACCGCCTTGCAGAGAGAGGGGTGTATCGATCTCCACGTGTTCAAGATAGGGGCCGGTGGCAACCAGGATGTGGTCGTTGCCATTCGCCTTGGCGAGAGACACTGCGTGTGTGATGGTCTTGCAAGGCGCATCGGGCAACGCGCAGGTGTTCCCATCGTCGCCGAGGGTACTGCTGACGTACAGCGGACCGGCGGCCTCGGCAAAGAGACCGCCAAGTAGAAACCCCAGGCTCAAAAGGACCATGACGACGAACGATTGCCAGGATCGACGCGAGAACATGGGCAACCCCTCCTAGAGCAAGACGTGGATGGCTGGACGCCGGGTGGCCTGGGGATCGTGAACGACGTGGCGTCCGCGGACGGCAGGGCCCGGTGACTGCGAGCGGTGTGTTTCGGAGCAACATGAGGCAATGGGACGCTCACATTATAGGTCCGTGGCCTTGTTGGCGCAAGCAATGCCCCGACCCACCTGAATTGGTGACCCCTCGCCCGGCGGCTGGTGGGCTGAGCAACAGCGCCGGCGCCCCTGAAGGATGATCACACGCCAGAAGTCAGACTTCCGAAGTTTTGGAAACTTCGGAAGTCTCCGTGCTCCGAGACGCCGCGCCCTGAAGGATGACCGCACGCCAGAAGCCAGACTTCCGAAGTTTTGAAAACTTCGGAAGTCTCCGTGTCCAGAGGCGCCACAGCCTGCGGATGACCACACGCAATTTCTCAGCCTTCCGAAGTTTTGGAAACTTCGGAAGGCTCCGTGTCCAGAGGCACCGCGGCCTGAAAGATGACCGCACAGCGGAAGCCAGACATCCGAAGTTTTGGAAATTTCGGATGTCTCAGTGCTCCGAGACGCCGCGCCCTGAAAGATGACCGCGCGCCAGAAGCCAGACTTCCGAAGTTCTGGGAACTTCGGAAGTCTCAGTGTCCAGAGGCGCCGCGGCCTGCCGGCTGACGACACACAACGACTCAGACTTCCGAAGTTTTGGAAACTTCGGAAGTCTCAGTGCTCGGAGACGCCGCGCCCTGAAAGATGACCACACGCCAGAAGCCAGACTTCCGAAGTTTTGGAAACTTCGGAAGTCTCAGTGCTCTGAGGCACCGCGCCCCTAAAGATGACCGCACACAATTTCTCAGACTTCCGAAGTTTTGGAAACTTCGGAAGTCTCCGTGCTCGGAGGCACCGCGCCCTGAAAGATGACCGCACGCCAGAAGCCAGACTTCCGAAGTTTTGAAAACTTCGGAAGTCTCCGTGTCCAGAGGCGCCGCGGCCTGCCGGATGACCGCACGCCAGAAGCCAGACTTCCGAAGTTTTGAAAACTTCGGAAGTCTTACTTTGAATCGAGGCGTTTCTCGAACCAGTGGTGAGCGTAGGGCTCATCGTTGAAGCGGTCCACTTCCCGGTAGCCGGACTTTCGGTACATTGCGATGGCCTCGGTGAGGGAGTGGTTCGTTTCGAGGTGCAGGACGCGGGCGCCCGCCTCCACAGCGTGGCGCTCGAGCTCTCGGAGGAGCCGCCGCCCCAGACCGAGGCCGCGCGTCGTCGGCGCCACCCACATGCGCTTGAGCTCCGCCGGCGCACCCGGGTGCAGCTTCAGCGCGCCGCACCCGACCGGCTCGTGCCGCAGCCTGGCGACGAGCAGCAGGCCGGACGGCATCACGAGCTCCTGAGCGTCCGCCGAGATGCTCAGCGCCGGGTCGAACCCCGCGTCGAACCGCCGGTTGAGCTCGGAGAAGTATTGCTCGAAGCACCAGGTCGCGTCGTGGCTGGTGGGGTCGGCCACGGAGATGGTGACCATCGACGCGAGGAGCAGTCGTTCGACCTCGGCCATCGCCGCCGTGAGCCGAGTTCGCTGGGCATCGTTCAGCGGCTCCAAGAGAGACCGGGCAGACTCGTCGGATCCACGGTCGAGCACGGCGCGCTCCGCGAGACCGGCTTCAGTCAGACGCACCCAGCGAACACGCCCATCGTGCTCGCTGGCCTCGACTACGATCAGCCCCTGCGCTTCCAGCGATCGCAGCAAGCGGCTGACGTAAGCCGAGTCGAGGTCGAGCCGCAGGCGCAACTGGCGCACTTCGGCGCCGTCCGGACCGATCTCCCACAACAGCCGCGCTTCTCCGAGAGGGTGATCCCGCCCTAAGAAGTGATCGTTCAGTGCGCCGACTCGTTCGGTCACGAGCCGGTTGAAGCTCCTCACCTGGTTGATCTGTGGCGTCTCCATGCCAACCTCCCCGGGCCCAAAGACGACCCGCAAATTTATCTGATTGTAGTCAGATAATTGCGGCCTGTCAAGAGGGGCAGCGGTCAGCCATCAGCAGTCAGCCGTCAGCGATCAGCAGTCAGCCGTCAGCAGTCAGCCGTCAGCAGTCAGCCGTCAGCCGTCAGCCACCAGCAGTTAGCCACCAGCAGTTAGCCACCAGCAGTTAGCCACCAGCAGTTAGCCACCAGCAGTTAGCCACCAGCAGTTAGCCACCAGCAGTTAGCCACCAGCAGTTAGCCACCAGCAGTTAGCCACCAGCAGTTAGCCACCAGCAGTTAGCCACCAGCAGTTAGCCACCAGCAGTTAGCCACCAGCAGTTAGCCACCAGCAGTTAGCCACCAGCAGTTAGCCACCAGCAGTTAGCCACCAGCAGTTAGCCACCAGCGATCAGCAGTCAGCGACAGTCCGTGGTAGGTGGCTGTCGCTGACTGCTGATCGCTGACCGCTGATGGCTGACTGCTGATCGCTGACCGCTGATGGCTGACTGCTGATCGCTGACTGCTGATCGCTGACCGCTGATCGCTGACCGCTGATGGCTGACCGCTCTAGAGCCCCTCCTGCTGGGCGAGCTTTGCCCAGCCGCGGCGGATGGCTCCGACGAGGTCGTGTTCCACGGCGGTCCTGGCCTGGCGGATGGCGCTGGCCACCGCGCGGGCCCTCGAGCGCCCGTGGCCGATGACCGAAACACCATTCACTCCCAGAACGGGCGCGGCGCCGATGCCGGCGTAGTCCATCACGTCCCGCACGCGGCGCAGGACCGGCAACGCCCGCTCCTGATACACGTCAGGCGGCAGCGCCGCACGCACGTCGCGCTCGGCCACGTCCAGCAGAGCCTCGGTCAGTCCTTCGGTGAGCTTCAGCACCACGTTGCCCGCGAACCCATCCGTGACGACGACGTTGGCTTTGCCGAAAGCGATTTCCATGCCTTCCACGTTGCCGATGAAGTTCAGTCCGCTCTTTTGAACAGAGGAAACGCCTCGCGACCAAGCTCGTTTCCCTTGTTATCCTCCGAGCCATTGGAGAGCAGGCCCACGGTGGGATTGGGATGCCCCGCATCTGCTCCATGTAGATGGCGCCCATCAAGGCGAATTGCAGGAGGTACTGCGGCTTGCAGTCGACGTTGAGACCCACGTCGAGCACGAAGGTATCGGGCTGAAGGCCGAAGTACGTGATCCCCGCCGCCGGCCGTTGAGATGCCTTCGATGCGGCCCAGCGTCCACAGGGCCGCGATCATGCCCGCGCCGGTATGTCCCATCGTCACCGACGCATCCGCGCGCCCGTCTCGCACCAGCCCGTTGGAGACGAGGATCGAGGCCTTCGTCTTCTGGCGCAGCGCGACCGCGGGCTGCTCGTCCATCCGAATCACGTCGTCGGCCGGCTCGATGTCGATCTCCAGCCCGCTCGTATCGTGCTCGGCCAGCTCCGCCTCAATCTCGGACGGGCCTCCGACCAGGATGAGGCGGTACGGGTTTTCACGAGCAGCCAGGATCGCTCCGGCCACGACCTCTTTCGGGGCATAGTCCCCACCCAATGCATCAACGGCTATACGAATCATCTCGACCGCGTTCCCTCCTGCTTTGACTGACTGCTCTAAGATCATAACCCCCAGTAACTGCTGACGATACCTCCGCGCAACCGGTCACTGCACGACGACTTGATCCTTCAGCCGAGCGAAGGTGCCCGCGCCGATGCCCTCGACCTCCTGGAGCGCCTCAATCGATCAAACGGCCCGATCTGGTCGCGGTAATCGACGATGCGCTGCGCCAGTGTCGGACCGATTCCGGGCAGCGACTCCAGCTCAGCCACGCCGGCCGCGTTCAGGTTCACCAGCCCGGCATTGCCGCTCGACGGCGCCGGATGGCACCTCCGCAGCGCGTGCGAGGGCTGTGGACGGGAGGGAACGTTCACGTGGCTCTGGTCCTTGACCTCCTGGGCCAGGTTGATCGCGGCCAGGTCCGCGTCATCCGTCCCCCGCCTGCGGCAGCCAGCGCATCGTTCACGAGCGAGCCAAGCGGCAGCTCGTACACGTCGGGAGCCACGACCGCGCCGCTCACGTAGACCCGCACCCGGCCGGACGTGGGGCTCGGCGTCGGCACGGTGATCTGCGAGCGCCGGTTGGGCCGGCGCAGCGCAGCACCAGGATCAGGGCTCCGTTGAGGACGACGCTCAGAAGAAGCACGATGAGATGGCCGCCGTTGCGCTCGATCCAATCGTTCATAGTTGTCTCTCGTCACATCTCAGAGTTCCGAAGTTTTAAGAACTTCGGAACTCCGGGCTTCGGAAGTTGTCCTACTACGGCTGAGCGGACGCCCTCAGGTACGCCGTCACGCCGCCGGCGCGAAAAGCGGGGACCATGTGGGCGTCGATGTAATCTCTGAAGATCGCATCGTAGCGCTGATCCCCGCGCAGGTCGTCGACGACCAGCCAGACCCGGCGTCCGGGAGCGAAACGGCTCTCCAGCGCGGCCGCAGAATCGATCAGCGGCGCGCCGGTCCAGCGGTCGACCGGATGCGGTCCTCAGAGACCAGGTACTCCTCGTAGCCGTTCTGCAAGGCGTAGCCGTCACACCGGCCCAGGTACGACGGCGGCGATCGACGGCAGCGGTCCGATGATCGCATCGCCCGCGCTGCCACTGCGCCTGCACGTAATGGAAGGCTTCGTCGTAGGCCGGCTCCGGCGGTCCAATCGCACTGACCGCAGCCGGCGCAAGGACCAGCAGCAGCGCCAGCCAGACGGCAATACTCGCCGGCCGCGCTCTGGCCAGCGACTAGGGCGCCCCAACTGCCACAGGACGCCGGCAACCAACAGGTGTCATGATCGGCGACAACATCGTCACGTAGCGCGGGCGCTGCCAGCTTTCGCCGACGAGGAAGATCATGGGGAACATCGCGCCGGCCACGCAGACCAGCAGGTAGGCCAGCGCCGGATCCGGCGCCGCCTGCCGCCGAGGACGCGGATCGCACCAAGGTCCATGCCAGCCAGGCGAAACCAGCCAGGAGCCAGCGCGTCCGGATGACGACTGGGCCACGCCCAGAAGAACTCGAAGAAGAATGCTCCGGGCTTCAGCCGCCAGGGCAGCGCTGGGTCCACGAAACTGCGGCCCACGGCTTCGCTCACCGGCCCGCCCACGCGATTCAGGATCAGGGCGAGAGCCCAACCCGGCGGCAGCGCCGCCAGCGGCAGCCAGACGTTCCACTGGCGCGCCAGTCGTGCCTGCGCCAGACGAACAGGCTGAGGACGAAGGCGGGCGAGAGGAGGACGGTCACGGTTTGGGCCAGGATGGCCCCGATGAAGGTCGCGGCGAAAGCCCAGCGCCAGCGCCGGCTCCCGTCCGGTGTGTAATGCACGAACACAGGTCCGGCCTCGGGCGCCTCGACGTAGCCGCGATAGAATGCATAGAGCGCCAGAACGACGAGCAGCTCCTGCAGGGCATACATGCGCGCCCGCCCGCCCCAGATGATCGAGGTCGGCCTCCAAGCGCGCCGACCGTGGCTGCCGACGATGCCCGGCCCACGGTCCGAAGGCCCGGCGCCCCCACAGGTACAGCAGCGGCAGCGTCAGCACGCTGCACAGCAGGGCCGGCAGGCGGGCAGACCGTCTCGCTGAAGCCGAACAGGCCAATGAGCCGCCGCGTCCAGGTACGTGAAAAGCACCCCTGCAGGTACGTGAAGTCCGGACGGCAGCGATGGCGATCCCCTTTTCAGGATCTGGAGCGCGGCCCAGATTGTCGAATACTCGTCGACGTGCGGGTGGCTGACGAGCATGAATGCCAGGCGCAGCGCCGACGCCGAGCAGAACGACGAAGAGAAGCCAATCCGCCCGCAGCGGCGGCGCTAGGCGCGGCGGGCAAGCGATCTCATGGCGCCGGCTCCACGGGGGTCAGGGTCATGTCCTGAAAGAGCAGGCTCAGGCAGCGGCGGTCCTCGTTGCCCACGGTGTCCGCCGGCACGTCGCAGCCCTCCGAGACGTGGAACTGCGATCTCATTCTGGCCCTGCTGCAGGGCGAAGCGGGCCCAGATCCACCTGATCGCGCCCGTCGACCGAGACCTCGGTGCAACGGCCGCCCATCGACCGACACCTGCAAATGCCGGGCCGGCCCTGAAGGGCGACACGTTCATCGTCAGCCGAAAGGGTGTAGCGGGCGGGCGCAGCCAATGCACATACAGCGTTCCGTCATTCATCAGCCAGCGGGCCGGCCGGCCGTCGATGGGCTCGACCATGTACCAGTTGTAGCTGAAAGACGTCAGCGGCTCCGGCGAATCGGCGCTGACGCCCGGGGCAGGAGGCACGGCAAAGGCCGCCAGGTCGTCGCTCCGATAGAGGGGCGCGCCCAGGGCTTTGGAGACGGTCGCGACATCGTTCTCGCGATCCTCCGGGTCCAGCGTGTTGGGGTGAACGACGACGTAGCGGATGCCGTACTGATTCAGCAGCGGCATGGCCTCCGCGCCGCGCCGCCGGGCGATGATGTCCGTCTGCCCGTCCGGCCACAGCAGCTCCTGAAAGGCCTTCATCGTTCCATCACGGTGCTGAGGCAGACGCCAGACGTAGCCGCCCACGATCTTGTGCCCGTGCACCGTCTGGTCGAACATGGCGTAGTTGCTGGCCTCGCGCTCCCAGAGGGGCCACTGCGGCAGGTCGAGGACCGCGAAATCAGTGGGGTCGCGCGCCCAATCGTGCAGGAACGCCGGGACGAGGCATTCATCGTCGGGAACGGCCACACGGTCCAGTATTCCAGACCGATGACCGCGAGCAGCGCTCCGCCCAGGCAGGCAGCACGCCACGAATACATGGGCCGGGGAGCTCGACAAGACAGGGTCGCCCGTGCGACGCGCGTCTCTGTCCCCCGTAGGGGCGACGCTGCGTGGTCGCCCTCAACGCCCCGTGCACGCGCCGACAAGCCGACCCAGGCGAATCCGACCAGGACAGCCAGGGCCAGGATGATGGTTTCGTTGAAGCGGCCCGGAATGCGGCCCCACTGATAGAAGGGCAGACACTGAACCGCGGCGTAAGGCAAAGGGATTCCGGTAGCCTGGCCCGCCACTTTGAGCGCGGGGCCCAGGGACAACACGGCGGCGACGCCACCCAGAAGCGCCCAGGGCGCAACGCTCGCCCGACGTCCGCGCCGAACCGCCCAGACGGCAAGAACCAGGGGAACGATCCCGAGATAGACCGTGTTTTCGCGGAGACTCCCGTCACCCACCAGGCGGATGGCGAAATCGCGCAGCGCCGGCCATGCGCTCAGCAATGGGCTGGTTGCTGCCGGGACGACAAGCGCCAGCAGGTCGGAGGAGAAATCGTTCACCCCGCCCTGGCTGAGGTAGCTCAGGCGCCCGGCAACGAATCCCGCACGAACGGCACCAGGAACGGCGCGCTCAGCAGCCCGGCAATGGCCAGTCCAAGCCCCATGAACGTCAGCGTTGCGCTCCGTCCAGAACGTCTTGCGCTCGGCGATGGCCCAATAGAGCAGGAACACGGTCAGCAGCGGCAGGATCAGGTAGGCGATGTGCACGACGTTGACCAGCAGCGACAGGCCCAGGAACAGGCCGAACAGGACGGCGCGGCGCAGGTCGGGCTTGCGCCTGAGTCGGATCAGGTACAGCGCGCAGAGCGGGAAGAGGTAGGTCAGCACACTGGGCCAGGTGCGCCGAGGACTGCGCCAGGCGGTTCGGGAAGAAGGCGAACATGAAGCCGCCGAGCAGCGCCGCAAAGCGGTTCCGGGTCAGGTACAGGACCAGCAGGTAGGCCGACAGCCCGGCCAGGACGAACGACAGCCACCACTTCACGTTGTAGCCGGCGACCGGCCCAATCCCAGCGCCAGGGGCAGACCGGACACGGCCGGGTACGGCGTGACCCACAGCATGGGGTGCGTGACGCCGTCAGGATAGTAGAGCCAGTCGACCTGGGTCGGGCTGACGCCGAGGTCCACCAGGGACTTCTGGGTCCACCAGGATATCCACAGATGTTGCAGCGCATCCTCGCCCGGGGTTCCGGCCAGGTGAGAGGTCCATTGCACGCCGACCGGGTACGTGAAGAGCGAACGTGCAGGCCGCGAAGAACAGCACGGCCAGGATCAGGGGGCGCCAGCGCCGAAAGCTCGCGCTCACGGCTGCTCCCCTGCCGGCAGGCTCAGCCCGGTGATCTGATCGTATAGGGACGCCAGCCGTAGATCCGCTCGTGCACCCCCAGCGGGCTCCCCGCGCCACCGAGACGATAGACGTGCAGCCGCGGCTCACCGTCCACGGTGATTGCGCCGACCTCGTGGTACGCGGACGCCAGCAATTCACGAGGATAGTCCTGGTTGTGCTGCCTTCTCGGTTGCATTGGACGCGAAATGAGGTAGTACGTCGGGCGCTCCGCCTCAGAGCGGAAGTCGCCCCGTATACCAGTCGGCGATGTCGGCCTTCTCGTTCGTGCGATAATCGCCCTGTAGCGTGCCGTCGGCAAAGAGGTAGCTCAGCGCCTTCCAGCCTGAGCGATGCGGCAGGCCGAAGAAGCGATCCGGCGGCCCGTTCGACGTGTCCCAGAACAGCGCGCTGCGAGACTGCGGGTACGTCAGGGCGTATTCGGGCGTGGTGCGCAGAAACAGGAGGTAGGGATGGTAGACACAGAGCACACCGACGACGGCCAGAAGCCCGACGAAACCCCAGCCCCACGCCGTGGGTCCGAGCCGCCGTACGGCGAGCACCAGCCCCCACGCCGCGAGGAGGGCCCAGGCCGGGAACAGAGTGTAATAGTGCAGGCCCGGCGTCCGGATCAAGAAGGCGTAGGCGACGAGGTAGACTCCGAACCAGGCGAAGAGCAGCCGAACCGCGATCGGATTGCCGCGCCCCAGGGCCAACAGCAGCAGCGCTGGCAGGACCAGCAGGATGCCGAGGTGGACGCCGCCCACCTGGAGCCATGAAGGTGTGATCGCGCTGCCCAGCAAGCCCGATCCCGAACAGCACCCAGATCCCAATCGGCCAGAGGGCCCGCGGCGAGTTGCGCCGCAGCGCTGCCCACGGCGGCGATGAGCAGCCCCGCCGTCATGCCGACCTCGTAGTAGATGGAATTGTAGAACAGGGCGGAGGTCAGGTAATCGCTCAGATTGTTGAACGGCGCGCGGTCCAGACTGATCCGAATCTCCGTGTACCGGCGAAACGTGTCGCCGAAATGAGGGTGGAGGACGAAAGGCACGTAGTATGCCGCCAGCGCCAGCACGATCAGTCCACCGGCGACGACCAGCGGGCGAACCGCGGGCCAGCGCCAGCCGCTGAACGGGTGCCGATCCAGGTACAGCAGCAACAGCACTACGGCGATGAGCGCCGGTTTCGTAGTGCGTCAGCAGCCCGAAGCCCAGCAATCCGAGGCCCAGCATGCCGTAGCGACGCCTCTTGCTCAGGGATAGGCTTCGCGGCTCAGCCGATAGTAACAGAGCACCGCCGATATCAGCGTCAGCGCGACGATGCCCTGGTATTGGACCATGCGCGAGAAGCCCAGGAAGATGCCGTTGAGGGCGAGCAGCAGTGCCGCCGCGACCCCGACGCGCGGCCCCAGCAGCCGGCGGCCCAGGACGTAAGCGCCCAGGACGGCCCAGAAGCTCGCCAGGGCGAACGGGAAAGCGCAAGCCCGGACTCATCGAAGCCTCGCGTGAAGACCGCAAACGACGCGGCCACGATCAATTCCACCGGGCCTTTGCGATGCAGCAGCAACGCGTCGTCCTGTCCGGCGATGGCCAGGCGAGACAGGCGGGTCACGTCGATCTCGTCGCCCTGGTATTCCGAATAACCCAGAGAGACGAAGCGCAGTGCGAGAGTGAGGAGCAGCACGCCCAACAGCAGCCCGATTTCCACCTGACGGATCGACAGCGGCGGCTCCACCGAACGCAGGGGCGCGCGCGCGATCCAATTCGCAGCCAGGAGTGCGACGACAGCCAGGTCCAGCGCGAATACGACGGCCGTCAGCGAGAGCGGTCCGGGCAAAAACTGCAGGACCAGGACGACGAGGGTGGAGAGCACGTAGCTGCACGCAGCGCTGAGCACCGCCCGCTCGGCCTCGCGCCCGGCGCCCCGGCGGCCGAACACGGCCCGCATGAACAGGAAGCCCGGCAGGTAGCCATACAGAACCGCTCCGGCCAGCAAGCTGAGCCAGAGACTCCTGCCCAGGAATAGCGCCAGGTTGCACAGCACTGCCGCGGCGATCACCCAGCCGTAGGACAGCACGAGCGCCTGCCTGAACTGCCCGCCCCCGCCGGCATCCGGAATTCTCAACGTGAAGCCTGT
Source organism: uncultured Chloroflexia bacterium (assembly GCA_963843645.1). Lineage (GTDB taxonomy): Bacteria > Chloroflexota > Anaerolineae > DAOTYC01 > DAOTYC01 > CAWJLE01. The sequence continues at coordinate 621,694 of CAWJLE010000001.1, forward strand.
CCTCCCCCGAGATGTACGAGGTCGATTATAACATCATCGCTCTCTGGGGCAAGCCTCGCGCCCGTGTCGTCTGACACCAGGCCGACCGCAAGCCGATAGTCGCCGGCCGACAACCCGGCGGGCACCTCTAACTCGTGAACGTCGCGCAAAATCGTGCCGCGCGGCCACTTGCTCGTGGGGTACTGTTCGTGGTACGGGTTGCTCCGGTCTTCGGCCCACACCTTGCCGGCGGCGTCGACCAGGCGCAAGTCTACCAGGTAATCCTGGCTCATGACGGCCAGGCTCTGCCAGTAGAGCGCGACGCGCACGACGGCCGGCTCGGCCGGCTGGACCGAAACCGACGGCGGGTCGTATCCCAGGAACAGCATCTCCGACCCGAAAGTGCGCCGCACGACGTTCTTGGCCGGGATCAGCTCGTCCGGCACGTACTCCGGCGTCCGATAGATCCAGGCGTAGTCGATGCCGCGGATGCGAATCACGCGCTCGGGCGTCTGTGTTCCCAGGTAGCGCATGGTGGCCTCGTCCGGCTGATCGGTCTGCCGCTGCGAAACGTAGGACACCACGTAGTCCGAGGCGTGCCAGGCCACCAGGTCGAATTCCCGCGGGTCGTCGTTGGCGAGCTTCCGGACCTGCCCGGGGAAATACGGGCTGAACTCACGGCGATAGTAGCTGGATGCGGACAGTTCGGCCGCCCCGGTCTTGGCGCTGAGGTAACGCCCCACCTGGTCCAGGCCCTCCCCCCAGCCGATCAGCAGGACGCGCGGCGCGGTCACCGGGCCGCCTACGAGCGGATTGTAATAGGCGAGATAATAGGGATGATAAGCAATCACCAGAGCCGCCTGACCCAGCGCCAATACCGCCAGGGCAAGGTGCATTCCGCGGCGCCGCGCCCGGTCCCACAATGCCGAGAGGCCGATGGCAGCCAGGATATCGCACAGCAGGATCGCGGGCAGCACGTAGCGGTCGTTCTTCTTGGCGCTGAAGCTGATAGCGACGATGAAGAGAACGACGAAGAGGGCCAGCCACGTTCCAGAGTTCCCGGACTTCCGACACAGACCGCCGGGTTGCGTCGGAAGTCGCGAAGGAAGTCTCCAATTCGCCGCGAGTCTCCACGCGAGCGCCGCCAGCCCGACCCCGACGAGCGGCGTGGTGCGGAACAGCCACACGACCGGGTAGAACAGGGCGCCCGGATCGTTCGTGGCCTGGCCGAAGAAGAACTGGTTGTGACCGGCGGCCGCCAGCTCTTCCGACCGCGCCCACATCTGCAGCGCCGTGTCGATGGGGTTGGTCCACATGGCCGGCCACAGCGCGTAGAAGACGAGGGCCAGCGCCCCCCCCCACGCCGCGAGAACCGCCAGCGCGGTCCAGACCCGGACCGGCCCGAAGATCCGCCGGCGGACGGCCCAGACGACCACCCAGCCACACGCCCAGGGCCCCAGCGCCAGCGCGGTCGGCTTGGTCAGCGCCGCGAGCCCGGCCAGCGCCCCCGAGCCGATCAGAGCCGGCCAGGATACCCCCGGCTCGTCCCCCATGTGCAGGGCCAGGGCCAGCAGGCACACTGACAGGACCACGAAGCCGGAGACCAACGCGTCCTGGTGCAGCACCCGGCTGTGCGCCAGGAAGAAGGGGTCCAGGGCAATCAACGCGCCGCCGATGAGGGCCACCCGCTCGCCCCACAGGCGCCGCACGACGACGTAGATGGCCACGACCATTAGCGCCGTGACCAGCGCCACCGGCACGCGGGCCGCGGGCAGCACGTCGAGTGGATTCGCCGGCTGCGCCTGGACGGCGGCCAGGAAGCCCGGCAGGTCCTTGCTCGCGGCCAGGCCGGGGTCCAGGTGCGCGCGCCAGCCCAATTGGTGGAGGACGTAACGCGCCCAGATGCCGGCCATGCCCAGCCATTTGGTCGTGATGCCGGCCGGATTGCCTTCGTGGAAAGCCAGCGACAGGTTGCCGGTCAGGAACGCGCGCAGCAGGTCCACCGATCGCTCCATCCAACGGCGCTCGTCCGGCGTCATGAAGGCGCCCAGACTGGTCAGCCGTGGGGCGGCCGCCAGCACGAAGAGCACGATAGGATACAGGTAACGGCCCGCGTGTCGTTGGGGCGAAGCGCTCGAGGTGCTCATTGCACGGTCACCTTCGCCACGAGGATAGCGTCGCCCTCCGGCGCAGCCGCCTCGCCGGCCACGGCCAGGCGCTGCCCGGTCGCCGGCAGGTACATCCCAGCCCGGATCGTGTACTCACCGGGCGGGGCATCGGCCGGAATGGCGAGAGGATAGGAATCGCGTACGATCTGGCCGGCGGACCAGCCGTCCGTAGGGTAGAAGCCGTCCGCCGGCTCATTGTCTTTCTGCGCCCAGAGCTTGCCGGCGGCGTCTGACAGGTGAGTGAAGACCGTGTAGCGTGCCGGAAGGCGATCCTCGGCCTGCCAGAACAGCGTCAGGGTGAGGGTTCCGCCGCGCTGCGCTGCGCCGTCCAGGCGGTAGCCCAGAAGACGGAACTTTGCCGTCCAGCACAGCCTGTCGCGTCGCGGTCAGGTCCAGCCGATCGGGCGGCCAGGCGACTTGGGGAATCTCGACCGGGCCCAACGTCACTTCGCCGCCATCAGTGGACCGCAGCCAATCGTCCGTCGTGGCGCACTGCACGGCCAGCGCAATGGGGTAAGAGCCGGGCGGCGTGCCGGGACGAATCGGGACCTCGATGACCTGCTCCAGCGCAACGTCCCGCGCCCTCAAACCGCCGGGCACGCCCTGGCGCTGCAGGTCGGCGTGGCCCTCGCCCCAAACGTCGTAGACGGCGTTGATCACCTTGGCGTACGCGCGCTCAGTACGTCCGGCGTTCGGCCCAGGCGTCCACCGCAGGATCACATCGACCTTCCCATCCTCAGCGACGTGGCTCGCGTCGACGCGATAGTCCTTCAGCTCCGGGCCATCGACGTAGCGGGCCGACAACGGCTGCACGGCGGGGGCGGCGACAGACCCGCTCGTGCGCGCACCGGCTGCCGCCGCCTCGGTCTGCCAGTCGTCCAGAAACGCCCAGCGCGGCCCCTGCCGCCCGGCCGCCTGATAGTGCACGAGGGCTTCCTCAGGCAAGCCGTCCGCGGCCAATGCCCGCCCCAGCCGGGCTTCGTACCAGGCGTCGTCCGGACGCAGGCTGACCGCCTGCCGATAATGGGCTACGGCACGCTGGACGTTTCCCTGGCGCTCCTGCAGCCCGCCCAGCGCGGCTTCGACGTTCGCCCAGCCGGACCCCGTTTCCACCTCGGCGGCAGCCCGAGCGGCCTCGTAGTCGGCCGCGGCCCCCGCCCAATCTCCGCCTGCGGCCAGCAGATCGCCGCGCAAGACACGGTACCAGGGATTCGCGGGCTGCTGCACGATCGCCCGATCGAAATGGCGTCGGGCGTCGTCGGCCCGGCCGCGGACCCACGCGATCTGCCCCAGCGCGCGCTCCAGCCCGTCCGTGTTGCCCTGCACCAGGTCCAGGGCCGCGGAATACTCGCTCTCAGTGCGCTCCCAATCACCCAGGGCCAACGCATCGTCGCCGCGCGCGACGTGAGCGCCCGGCTCGCCCACGAGAGGCTGCCGCAGCCGAAAGACAACCGCCGGGCTGGGCAGACCGCCTTCGACCAGCGCCAGCTCCCAGCCCGCCGGCAACACCCGAATGCCGAGCGGGCGCTCGTTCTCCGGCACGGAGTGCTTCGTGTCCGGCCATGCGGGGTAAAGAATTTCCTTGAAAAGGTTCAACCGTCGCAGGTACAGCTCCGGGGTCATCACGAGATAGCGCGCCTGTCCGCTCTGCACGTAGGTCGCAAAGCGGGGCCAATCCAAATTGGACGGTACCCCCACCACGCGCGAGCGGCCTTCGACGAGCCATATCGGCAGGCCGTGGCTCGGCCCGTGGACGATCGTGGCCCCTTGCGCAATCGCGCCCAGCCGGTTCACGAACGCCGCCTGAGTGCGATTCGCGTCCTCGTCGCTGGCGAACGCGTTGGTCCACCGGAAGTCCGCCACCGCACGTCCGAACGCGAACAGGACGGCGGCTGTTACGAGCAGGGTCACCCCCCGCCTGAGCCAGGGAAGCACCTCCGGACGTCCACGGAAGACGTAGCCGGCCAAAGCGACGGCCGCACCTGCCAGGAGCGTGTAGCCCAGGGGAAGCAGCGGCTGCACGTAGCGCGCGTCGTAAGTCACCGGCACGATCCAGATCATCACCAACGCGTAGATCGCCAGGTACGTTGTCGTGAAGACGACGAAGCGGCCGTTGGCGCGGACGTACTTCCACACGTCCCGGGCTCGCCAGGCAATCAACGCCAGCCCCACGGCAAGCGCCGCCCACAACGGCCACGTGGACGCGCCGCGGGCGCCCAGCCACCTGGCGATGGGCAACACGGGCAGGAAGATCGACGCGGTCAGGAGAGCGAAGCTGACCGAACCCTCGTAGAGGCGGTCGGCGACGTCGGCCAGGCTGTGGGTCTGGAAGTAACGGGACATCGAGAACTGCATATCCGGGCCGACCGCGAAGAACTGCTCCCAGTCGTCCATCCATAGGGAGTTCATGTTGCCCGTCTGCACCGGCGCGCCGGTCGTCTCGACGTTGTAGAACAGCGTGGGGGCCACGAAGAGGAAAGCTACCGCCACGAATGCCAGCCATTTCAGGTAACCGCGCGCCTTCAGGCGATAAGCGGCAACCGCGCCGGCTGCCGCGGCGACGAGCCCGGCAGCGGCCGAGTCCTTGGCGAGGTAACCCACGCCGGTCAGCGCTCCGCCCAGCAGCCAATAGCGCCACTTTTCGGTTTCCAGCGCGCGCAGCCCGACGTACCAAATGAGAAGCATGAGAAGCGCCAGCAGCGGCTCCACCATCACCATGGCTGACTCGCCCAGGAACGTGCGGTTGCCGGCCACGAACAGCGCCACGCACACGCCAGCGACGCGGCTTCCACTCAACCGGGCCGCGACGAGGTAAGATCCCAGCACGGTTGCGGCGGCCGATGCCAGGGCCACCAGCTTGGCCCAGGTGAAGTAGCTCATCTCGCGCTGCGCGAAGGGAGCGAGCAGCCAGGAGAACAGGGGCTGGCGGTATGGGTCGGTGAGGCGGCCATCTTCGCGGACGGCCAGGCCGATAGTGAGGTACGCGCCCTGGTCCAGCGTGTCGGATTGCGTGTTCGCAACGACTTCGCCGTAGCCGTTCAGCACGAAGCCGAACAGAACGAGCGCCAGCAGAAACGGCGAACAGGCTCGCGCGAGAGTTGTCTTCACAGCGATGGAACTTCCGACGTGTGGCTCCTTCCCGGGCTTCCGCTCAATGGGGCGTGCACAGGCGTTTGTACGTGACGGCGGTCAGATTGCCGAAAGTGCTCGTTTCGCCTTTCCCGTATCGGTCGGTCAGCCAGCTGCGGGCCTGGGCCGTCGCTTCTCCGTTGACGCCGGCCAAGACGCCCAGCGTTACCTGGAACTTGCTGCCGACCTGCTGTTCCAGCGCCGGTGCGCTCCAGGGCAAAGGCAGCGTCGCGCAGGTCGCCGGCCCGGCGTAATAGTAATTCAGAGCAGCTGCCAACACCGGATCGTTGAGTAGGACCAGTCCCTGATTCGGTCCCTGGTCGCTCAGCTTCTGGCTCAGCGCCGCCACGTCTTCTTCCCGCAGCCCGTACTGGAAATCGTGCCGGTAGTCGCTCAGCCAGTCCACCGCATCGAAGGCCGGCTCGTATTGTTCGGCATCGTAGTAACGGATGGATGAGATCTCGGCGTCGCCCTTGCGCTGGTAGATGCTGATCTGCGGCACGCCACCTACGCGGATCTGACCCATCAGGTCGTATCGCTCTTCCACCCATTCGCGCGGGTAGCTCTCTTTCATGACAAGCTTCGGCGTCGACTCGTCGAACAGGAAGTAGCGCGGGTCTTGGTCCACTTTCACCGGTTCGCGCGTGTACGTCCACTCCGGCTTGACCTGCTTTCGGTTGCCGGTGTACGTGCCCCGCAGCTCGCCCTGCCGATACAGGACAGACAGCACTTTCCAGCCCGACTTGCGCGGGAAGCCGAAGAAGCCGCCGTCCGGGATCGCCGTTTGCGGCGTCCAGTAGAGGGGGCTCCGATGAGCCGGAAAATCCACGGCGTACTGCGGCGTCGTCTGGACGAACGCCAGGTACAGGTAACCGGCCATCAAGACGTACACCGCTCCGGCCACCGCCCAGCCTGCCCAGAGCACCGGTCGGCGTCGCCGCACCGGCGTGCTCCCGGCCAGCCAGTCCAGGCCCACTGCGGCCACCAGGGCCGCGCCGGGCGCCAGGGTGTAGTAGTGCAGCCCGGGGACCTTGATGAAGAACGCGTAGGCGATGAAGTTCGTGAACAGCCAGGCCAGCGCCGCCTGTTCAATCCGCTTCGCCGACGGAAAGACCATGGCCAGGATCAGCACCGGCGCAAAGAACGCGAAGGCCCAGGATCGATCTCCGACGGCCAGGACCTCGGGCGCCGCGAGCGACAGCACAGTACCAACCGCGACCAGCCCCACCGCCACGTAAGCCGCCCACCGCCACCGCCCCAACATCGACCGCTTCAGAATCGCGAGCGCCCCAAGCCCGTACAACAGAGCCGTGAGCACGACGTAGTACACCGAATTGTAGAAGATGCTGGACTCGACGTAGCGGCTAACATTGTCGAAAGGTCCCTCGCCCCAACCGATCCGGTTGTGGGTGTAGACGTCGCTGGTCTGGCTGAAGTGCGGATGCAGCACAAAGGGCACGTAGAAGACCGCCAGCAGCGCCAACACTCCGGCGGCGCCGAGCGCCAGCTCCGGGAGGCTCTCCCTGGTCAGCCACCGTTTCCGCTCGTGCACCAGGATCATGGCCATCGGCACCGCAATCATCGCGGCCTCATAGTGGGTGAGCAGAACGAGGCCGAACAGGATTAGCGCCGCGCTCACGTATCTCCGGCGCAGGACCGCGGCCTCGACGACCGACATTCGATGCAGGCAGTACACGATCAGCACGAGGGCCAGCAAGACCACGCCCTGGTATTGCACCAGGCGCGAGAAACCGACGGCCACGCCGTCGATGGCCAGCACCGCGGCCGCCAGGAGTCCGACGCGTCGATTCCAGGCGGCGGCGCCCAGCCAGTACAGCGCCGCGACCGAGAGCACGCTCGCCAGCGCAAACGGGAAACGAAGCGCCAGCTCGTCGAAGCCGTTCGTGCCCAGCGCAAACGCGGCGGTCACCATGATCTGGGTCGGCCCTTTGCGCTGCAGGAACAGCTCCTCGCGATTCCCGACGAGCGCCTGCCGCGCCCGGTAGACCACGTCGGCCTCGTCGCCCAGGTACTCGGCGTAGCCAAGGTTGCCGATGCGCACGGACGAGGCCAACAGCAAAATCAGGACCAGTCCCGCGAGCGCCGCGTAGGCGGACACGGAGCGATCCAGATGTACGGGAGACCACAGAGCAAGCCCGCGGCGATAGCCGGCGGCCAGAGTGATCGCCACGATCACGTCGGAGATGCCCAGCAACGCGGAATACGTGATGGGCATGGGCAGATACCCGAGCAACAGCAACACGACGGTGACGATGAGCGTGGTGAAGGCGCTGCCCAACAACAGCACCTCCGGCCAGGCCGGCGCCCGGCGATCAGGGGCAGCCGAGGCGAGAGCGTACGACACGATCAACGCCCCGGGCAGGACCCCGAAGAGGACGGCACTGCCGACCAGGCGCCCGTACAGGCCGGACGGGACCAGGGTGAGCACGTTCGCCGCGACCCCAATCAGAATCACGGCGACGTAAGCGCCATAGGACCTGTTGGATTTCAGGGCAGATGCCGGCTGTCCCAATATCGATCCTTTCTCAAGGCATCGTCTGGCTCGTGGCGGGTATGGGCGGCATTATAGCACGAGTCCTGTCGTTGTCATAGCAGATTGTCATAGCAGGTTGAAGGACAATTGACGAACCCCGGATTTGATGCTAGGATAGCAATCAGTACGCAAAGGATATCCCCTCCGCACCACAGATCGAAACAGACAGGATGACGCATGGCTGTGAGTGGCTCCGTCGAGAATGCGGGCCGCGACCGAAGGCGATTTGTGATCTCGATGGTCGCAGTACTCATTGTTTCGCTGGCAGTCCGCCTGCTCCTATTGAACCATTTCCGCTGGGAGAACAACTACGATAGCGGCCTGCACGGCCTGCTCGCCCAGTTGCTGGCCGCCGGCTATGCGCCCTACACCGATGTGTTCGTCAGCTATCCGCCGCTGTTCATCTGGTCGTTGCAGCTTCCGTGGTGGGTGTGGGGCAACGTCGATGCCCTGCAGATCGTGATGGTCTTCTATTCCCTGCTGGGTGTGCTGGCGGTGGGGTTCGTCGCCTATCGGCTGAACGGGTGGCTGGCCGGCCTGCTGGCCGCTGGTTTCTTGTCACTCGCCGGCAGCTACCTGTCCGGGTCCAGCCAGGTCATGACCGAAGTGCCGGCCATAAGCCTGGCGACGGCCGCGGTCGCGTTGTCGTTCGCCTACTACACCGGTCAGCGAAGGCGACTCCTGATTTTCGCCTCGGGCCTGGCTATGTCTGCAAGCCTCATGCTGAAGATACTCACGCCATACGTCTTGATCTTGATGCCTCTCCTGGTTCTCATGCCGGAGCTCGAAACGGAGAAACCGCTCAGGACGATCGTGACAAACTTCGCGACGAACCTACTTCTACTGGGCGCGGGCGTCATCCTCCCTGTGCTGGCCACGCTGCTGTTGTACAACCCTGGCGCGATGTACAGCCAGGTGATTTCCTTCCGCCTGGACTCGCGGGCCGCCTACCTGGACGAGTGGATGCAGAACCAGCAAGTGGTGGCAAGGTTTCTCTTCGTCGACAACCTCCCCCTGGCGCTTTCCACGATGTTAGGGATCGTCATCGTTCGAAAGAAGCGCTGGAAGCAGGCGAGGTTCATCTGGCTCTGGCTCTTACTGAGCATCCTGTTTGCCACGGTGCACGTCCCGCTGAGACAGAAACACCTGCCGCTGATCTTGCCGCCTCTGGCCATCCTGGCGGGCGCCGGCCTGGCAGAGGGATGGTATCGCGCGCGCACCCTGCGCCGGTCCTCGTCGCCGCTGCCGGCGCGGGCCCTGACGGTGGTCGTGGCGGCTCTGACGCTATTCTACGCAGGCACCCTGGGGAATCAGTTCGCAGCGTACGCAGGATACGTCGAGCCCGCGCTGCGATACCAAACCGAGACCGTGGTCGACCGCCTGCAGCAATTCACGTCTCCGAGCGATTGCATGGTCACCGATTATCCCAGCCTGGCGTTCTTTGCCCGCCGGCTGGTCCCCCCGAACCTGTCCGAAGTGTCGTCCACACGACTCCAGAGTGGCTACCTCGGTAGCTCCGATCTGATCCAGGCCACCGAAGCGTCCGGCTGCCAGGTGGTCGCGTCAGTGGCGGGACGGCTGCCGGGCAACACGCCCGATTTCCTGGATTGGGCCAGCGCACACTTTTTGGTCGCCTGGAGCTACAACGAATCCGAATTGGACAGGGAAGTGTTTCTGGCTCAGCCGCTCGCCGAAGCGAGCCCGGCCCACCCAACGGACGCCACGTTCGGCGACCGGCTGAAGCTGGTCGGCTACGACGCGCGGCCCGCCCCAAGGGGCGAAGACCGTGGCCTGTACGTCTCGCTTTACTGGCAAGCCCTGCAGCCCATCTCCGAGAACTACACGATCACGCTGCGCTTCAACGGCACCACTGATGACATCAGCACCGATCACCAGCCTTACGGCGGACTCGTGCCCACGCATCTCTTCCCCACCGGGAAAATCGTGAAGGACACCGTTCGCGTGGGCGACCCGCCCCGAGGAAAGTCAGCCATTTCCTGCGGTCTGTTCTCGACCGACGAGACAGGCAGCCTGTCGTACCTCGCAGGCCCCGCCGGGGCAGACGCCGTCGAAATTGGGTCGATCGAAATCCGATAATCGGCATCCCGGGCAACGCACATACTTCACTGGTATTGGATCGTGCCGATGACCAGTGCGTTCTCGTCGCTCCCTTCTGTCTGAAGCGGCACTCCGCTCTGAGAGGACCGCTCATACAGACCGGCCAGAACGCTATAGTCACCCTTGGCCATAGTGGACGACAGCTCCAACCGGATCGTCTCGCGGACGATTTTCCCTACCGGGAAGCTCTTTGTGGACGCCAACCCGTCGTACGGGTCGTGGTCCCCATTGAGAACAGTATTGTTATCAGAATCGCGCACGCGCAGCAAGATCACGTAATCCGTAGCGACAGGCAAGACTGCCTTCCAGTAGAGAGTGACGTAGAGTACCTTTTGGCTGTCCTCTTTCTGCTGGTCGACATCGTAGCCGACCAATTTCACATCTCTGCCCAGCGTCTTGTCCACAACGTGAGTCGGGCTCGCCGTCGACAAAGGCTGGCCGATGAAGACCGTCGTACCATCCTCGAACGTATGTGATCCCAAAAAGTGCTGCTCGGCCCAACGAACAAAACGCTTGCGGTTGCCATTGAAACGCAGGGTGACGGGAGCCACCACCTGGCACTGCTGCGATTCTGTGGTCTTGATCAATTCGGTATCGAGGAGGAATCCACTGGCGAGAGCGGAGTAGGATGGTTCCGAGAGATTGGGCGGTATCAACCGGTCCGAGAACAGGGCCACCGACGGTTGGTCCGTTACGATGCAGTCGTTCGGCGCAGTGAAACGCCGGATATAGTCGATGAGTGGCGAGTTCGTCAGAAACATCTTATATGACTGTGTCGGTGGCCGTGTTTCGCCGCGGATTTCTGCTCGCCACGTCCAGAGCAATGACGCAGTCAAGCCAACCGCGACCAGCAAGGACAGGTAAGCGGCCGCCGTCCGGCCTTGCCGGCTGCGGTGCCAGAGGTCGGCAAGGGCCAGGCCCGCCATGACGGCCAGCGGTGGCAGCAGCAGCGGCATATGCTTGTCGCGGAGGGGGATTTGAATGAGCGCGAAACCAGTGGCGAGGGCCAGCCACCACAGCAGAAACCAGACCTTTCGCCACTGTTTCCACAACATGAGCACTATGCCCAAGAGCCCGGAAACAACGAGGCCCAGGTTGTCGAAGAGGGCAAAGTTGAGCAGGATGGCGGGCGTGTCGCTCCATTCGTCGACCAGCGCCTCACGGGTCGCAAATCGAAAGGCTATGACCTGTTGGTACATGGCTCCGGAATCGTAGATCAGGAGCACGCCCAACACCGGCACGACAACGGCCGCGCCCCACAGCGCGCCGTCGATCACGACGCCACGCAATGTCTCAGTCAGTCCCTTCCGTTGCTCCAGGTGCCGGACCAAGATCATCAACGGAATCAGACCGAAGAGGAAGGGCGTCAGGATTTTCAGCATCAGACTGGCAGTGAGGGCGACGCCTGATGCCGTCAGTAGCAGCCGGTTCCCCTTCTCCGAGTATGCACAAGCCAGAGCCACCGCCACTGCCGCCATGCTTACCGAGGGCACTTCCGTCATCACGGTGCTAGAGCCGACAAGATAATTGTGGGCCAGAGACAGGGCCAATGCAGCAATGACACCGGCCTGCCAGCCGCTAAGCCGAAAAGCGATGAATCCCACCGCCACCACGCCTAACAGCGAATATCCGATCATCACCCACTGCAGAGCGCTCAATGTGCCCCAAATTTGCCAGGGAAACTGCAGCGACCACACGAACAACGGTGGATAGCTCACAAACAGTTGCGTATAAGGATGATAACCCAAGGACAACAGGCGGGCGAGCAAGACATGTAACGGCTCATCGTAGGCGCTGCGCAAGCTCCCCACCAGCCCAAAGCGCACCAAAATGGAGACCAACAGCACCACTGCCATGCCCATCACAAATGGTACACCACCGCAGCGTCCACGTTGGCCAGCTGGCCGCCCCCCAATGATCCGCCTGATAGCATCAGAAGCTCGTCTCATGGTCTAACCAACCTCCACGCCCGACGGCGACCACTTTGGCCAACAAAATTGGAGCACATGTCGACAAGAACCATACCCCAACGACAAAGGACTAGTCGCTTTAACCCAGCAAGAATACCTGCCCAACACCCAGCGGTCATTCTCATTAATTAGAGCCATCGAGCGAGCTACTCGGTCTCCCGCAGTGAAGTCCGCGGGTTTCACCTCGACAATGGGGTGGCCGTCCCCACGCGCAGCAAACCCTCACCACTCACGTCCCCGCGCAACGGCAGGCGAACCCCGGTCTTGGCGAACGCCAGGCCGCAGTAGATGGACAGCCCGCCACCCGCAGCCTCGGATGGGAGGTCCAGGCGGACCGTGTCCTTGACCGTCTCGCCGACCGGGAAGGTCTTGGTTCGAACGAGTCCGCCGTAGGGCTCGTGATCGCCACGCGCCACGACGCGGTTGGCCGCGTCGCGGACCTCGACGAGGATCGTGTAGTTGTCTGTCACGCGCGCGGTCGGCTTCCAGTACAGTGACAGGTAGACCGCCAGTCCATTCTCGTTCTCCTGCCGGGCAAGGTCGTACCCCATCACGTGCATGCCGTCACCAAACGTGGCGTCCAGCGCGTACTGTGGCTCAGGGTTCGCCAGCGGCAGGGCGAGGAAGGCTTCCCGGCCGGCGTAGAAGTTCCACGTGCGCAAGTAATGCTGCCGCGCCCAATCCGCATACTCCTGGCAATTTCGACTGAGGCGAAAGGCGAGCGGGACGACGACCTGACAGCCCGAAGCCTCGGTGATCTTCACGAGGTCGTCGCAGGTGACGTCCTGGCTTCCCAGGCGGGTATAGGACAACTCCGACAGGACGGGTGGCACGGGACGCTGGGTCAGGAACGGCAAGTGGGGCCAGTCGCTCACCACGCAATCGGAAGGCGCCGTGTAGCGCTCCATGCGGTCCGCCACCTGGTAGACCTGGTAGTAATCGAGAGGCTGCCAGGCCTGCCCGCCAATCGAAGGCAGCGCCGTCGCCGCCGGCCACACCCAGCTCACCGCAAGGACGGCGGTCACTGCCGCAAGCCCCATCGAGCGCCACGGGCGCCGAGCAACGGTCTGCCGGCCGACCTGACGCACTCCTTCGGCCAATCCCACGCCGGCCAGTACAGCCAGCGACGGCAGCAGCACCGGCAGGTGCTTGAATCGAAGCGGCACCTGGACCAGCAAGAACGCGATCCCAAGGAGCAGCCAGAGAAGCACGTACGTCAACTTGCGCGCGTTCCGCGGGCGGAGCACGATCCCCCACGCGCCAGCGAGCAACAACATCCAGTTCTCAGCCACCAGGAAACTCATCACCAGGCTGAGCGGCGCCGTCGTGTCACCATTCTCGGCGATGCGCGAGGTGAACCGGTAGGCCACAACCTGCTCGAACATTGCATGCGCGTCGTAGGCTACCACGCTGATCAATGCCGGCGCCATGCCACCCGCAGCCCAAACCAGAGCGTCGGCCAGAAACCCCTTCACCACGGCTCGCACATCCGAACGCTCGCCTCCCGATCGCCCAAATTGTTGGAACAAGATCATGACCGGCAAGAGAAGCAGCATGAACGGCGCCATGATTTTGAGCATCAGGCTGGCGCACATCACCAGACCCGACGCGAAGAGGAGGAGTTGCTTCCTTCGGTTGGCCCACGCGGTCGCGGGCTCGGTCGCTATGGGTACGTACGCCGCAACGATCAGGCTCATCGCCAGAGCCGCGAGGCTCACCGCAGGCACCTCGGTCATGACCTGACCGGAGGCCTGCAGGAACTGCGGCGAAAACGACAGGAAGAGCGCGGCGGATGCCCCCGCCACCCAGCCGTTCAGGCGATAGCCCATGTACCCGACGGCCAGCACGCCCAGCATCGAGTATCCGACCATCACGAGCTGCAGAGCCTCGATCCGGCCCCATATTTGCCATGGCAGTTGCAGCGAGAGGGCGAACAGCGGCGGGTAGCTCAGAAAAACTTCGGCGTAGGGCTGATGTCCGGCAGCCAGCAGCTGAGCCAGCAGAGCATGGAGGCCCTCGTCGTAGTCCTTCCAGAGCATGCTGGGCAATGAAAGCACGCGCTCGACCACAGAACCCGCGAGCACCACGGCCATGGCCACAATGAACCGCGCTCTGTTTGGGGGCAACCACAAGTCGCTCTCAGCGGAGTGTTGCAAGATTGAGCTCCTCAATTCCGGGTGATTTCTCAGGACATTGTACCAATGCGGCACAGCGGCGGCAAATGTGATCAGCCCCGGCGCGCCGGCAAAGCAGGGACTGCAAGCTCAAAACGAGGGCGAGAGCCGATCCGGGCCGACGCCCGCAAATGTCCCAGGGGTGGCCACGCGATCGAATGCCTGGGCCAACCGCTCGACGTCCAGCCCGCCCAGGTCTGCGGCCGACGTGCGTATTTCGTAGATGGTGAGACCTTTGCCGCCAGGCGTGTCCGCCCGCGCAATAGTCACGTAGTTGTTCTCCAGGTCGTTCGCATCGATGGGCGAATGGTCGATCAGTTGATCGGCAATGAAGTAGTACCGCGGTGGATCGTCGCTGCAGCGCGTATCGGACGCATCGCAACGAATGGCGTTGAGCGTGTACCAGGCCGTGACCGCCGGCTTTTCGTTGCTTCTGTAACTACCATTCAGGGTGCCGTCGGCGTACAATGCCTCCACAGCCTTCCAGCCCGTGCAGTGTGCGAAGCCGAAGAGCGCCTTGCCGGAAGTCTCGTATGGGAACCAATACAGAATGGACGATTGATATTGCAGCCTGCCCAGGAAATCGACGTCGCCGCTCACAAAGGCCGAGCCCAGGTAACTGCCGAACAGGGCCGTCAGCGCCAGCGCGCCCCCGGCGACAACCGGCAGCGCGAGCCCATTGCGGAACCCAGGCGCCGCCGTGAACTGTCGCTCCAACAGGGCCCCAAGCGGCACAGCAGCGAGCAAAAGCCACGGGTTGACGAGGGCGTAGACGTGGGTCCGAGGGTCAGCCACGGTAAAAGTGTACGCCAGAAAGGGAATCGCCATCCAGATCACCACGGTACGGCCGCCGGGACCCATGCCTGGCGAGAGCACGGCGCCCAAGAATAGGAAGACGAACGGCAAAAGTGAGAAGTCAACGCCTCGAAACCGGTACGCTTCGGGCCACAATACCGCAACCAGGGCCGCGCCGGCGACGGAGACCGGTATCCCGTAGCGGAGCCACGCGGATCCGCCCGGCCAGCGCAGCCGCCTAAGAGCCCAGGCAAGCGCGCCGAGCGCCAGCAGGCCGGTCAAGACCGTGGCGTAAAACGAGCCGTACAGGCTGCAGTATTCGAGGAAGCCCGCCAAGTTGTTTTGCAGAGCGCCAAGGCCGATTCGCTCGCTCAGGTAACTCCCAGTCTGCGAAACCGCCGCGTTGCGCAAATAGGCCACGCAAAACGGACCGGCAACGACAGCGAACAGAACGACGGCAGCAAGCGCCGCCCGAACCACGAGCCACAATCGCAGTTCCAGTCTCCGAGATCGAACGTGCCGGATCGTCACGTATGCGATGGCTGGAATCACGAAGATCGCGTCGTAATGGGCCAACAGGGCGCTTCCCAGAAAAACGCCGGCCAGTCCGGCCCATCGTGCATCGCTGCTCTCGCAGTATAACCAGGCACACAGGAGGGCCAGCGCACTCATCAAGACGACGAGCGACTGGTATTGGACCACCCGACCGAAAGCCACCATGAATCCATTCAAGGCCAACAACCACGCCGCGGCGAGCGCAGCCCCCGTACCGAGCATTTTCCGTCCCAGCAGATAAGTCGCAGGCACCGCGAGCAGACTGGCCAACGCGAAGGGGAGTCGGGCGGCGCCTTCGTCGATCGTGCCGCTCAACCGCCACAGAAACATCACGGGTAGCACCTCGCCAGGGCCCTTCTTCCGCTCCACGATGAGGGCATCGTGGTGACCCTCCAGCGCCCGGGCCGCGGGCACCAGGGCCTTGATCTCATCGCCCTGAAACTCGCTGAAGCCCAGGTTGGTGAATCGAAAAGCCGCAGCCAGGCACAAGATCACCAGTACGGACGCAATGCGGAGCAGGGGCTCGCGGGCCAGCGGTGCGCCTGGGGAGTCGAAGCGCCACGGCCGCCCCCACAGCGAGCCGATCGCTACCACGTGAATGACCGCAAGCACTGCCCCAAACTGGACGGAGGCGGGCACGTACGGGAGGAAGAAGCCGAGCGCCATCATGATCGCGTAGCTGAGGCCGAGGCCGACGGTCCAACGCAAGAGGATGCCCGTCCGCGGGCCGGCGGCCTCCCAGAGCACCACACCGGGCAGGAGCAACAGCAGCAGAGAGCCTGACAATCGCAGCGGGCTGCCCGCCGGCGTCAGCAGCAGGCCATCGCCCAGCGCCAGGGCCAGCAGCCAGAGCAGCCGACCGGAGCCGATGCCCTTCACAATACGATTCGCCACGACGTTACGCCTCCTTCCACCGAAGAGCGAACGACGCCAACAGCGCCTCGGGCCGTTCGGCCCGTCACAGAGCAGCCCTTCACTGCTCGTGCCGCAAGCTATCGTCGTTTGAACTCGGCGGTGCTCACGGCTGAGCGCCCTTCACGTCGACGTGAAAGGGGCTGAGATCGACGCGGTCGGGGGCGGCTCCCGGCGCGGCATTCGATACAGGCAGGCGCGCGCCGGTGCCGGCCAGGTACGCCCCGACCTCGATCCGATAGTCGCCCACGGGGGCCTGCGCGTCGATCGGAATCACGTGCGGGTCACGCACGATCTCCCCAGGCTCCCACGCAGAGGTCGGGTAGAAACCGTCTGCCGGCGGGTTGTCCTCTTGCCCGCGGAAGGTTCCGCCCGCGTCGATGAGGTGCGCGAAAACGGTGTAATCTTCACTCATCTTGCTCAGCGCTTGCCAGTACAGGACCAAATACACACCATCCCCCGGACGAAAACCGCTTTTAACATCGTAACCGAGAAGACTCAGTCGGCCTCCCAGCTCAATCCCCAGAGGGTGCTGGATGTCCAGGTTCTCGACCGACACGTTCGCCTGCTTCGGAATCTCAATCGGTCCCAGAAGCGCTCTCCGGCCTTGCGTGGGCGGCAGGTCCCGCTCGTCGTGAACGCCGTACGCGGTCACCTCGACCCGATACGAGCCAGGCGGCGTGCCCGGCATGATCGGGATCTCCCGCTCATCCTGCACGACTTCACCCCTGGACCACCGCTGCGTCAGGAACGAATTCCAGCCCGGGATGGCCCTGTTGTTGGCCCCACACCTCGTACACCGGATTCACCAGTTTCAGCGTGATACGGTAGTCCTCCGTCATCCGGCTCAGACCCTCCCAGAAAAGGTCGATCTTCAGCTTGTGGTCGATAGCAACCGAGCTGGGATCAGCTTCGTAGCTTATCAGGAGCATCTGGTCGCCGAAGTTGACGTTGGCCACCTGCGCGGCCGGCTGCGACGTCAACTCGGGGGGAATCCATCGAGGCGGCTCGTAGGTCAGGTTGCGATACAGGTGAATCACGTCCCCGTTCGGAACCTCGAAGCCGGCGATTTGCCGGAATGCCCGGCTAAACTCCGCGGTTGGTCGGGTCAGGATCGACGTCACGAGCCGGGTGGACTGGTCCCTGTCTGTGGCACTGCTGATCCCGCTGTCCGAGACCAGCACGTAGTCCATCTGAAAGATTTGGGGGTACACCGGCAGGCGCCCGCGGTCGCGGAACAGGTCGGTGACGTCGAGGTCCGGAAAGTCGCGACCCGTGAGGAACGCCGTGTGATACCCGTTCAGGTAGGGCTGATTGACCAGCAGTCCGACCGTGGAGAGACCCGGCGCGGCAGAGTCGCGATCCTCGGCGATGCGCCGGAGAATCTCAGGGGCAATCCAGTAGGCCGAATCTGTCTCGTTCGACGCCGGCCATTGCACAAACTCACCGCCCGCGAACCAGCTGAGCGCACCCCAAACCGGCGCCTGGACCGCGGTATAACCCGGCACCGCTGCAAACGCATCCAACGACAGGACGCACCACTGCGCGATTGCGATCGCCAACAGCAGGCCCGTCAGGCCTCGGCGTAGACCCGTTTGCCGAATGCTGAGGCACGTGCGGGCCAACACGACGGACAGCGGCAGCAGGATGCAGATCGTCAGGCGCATGTTCCAGCTGCTCTGGTTGCTGAAAGACGCAAAGAAGGCCAGCGGTGTGATAAACCATAGCCCCAGAAGCCAGACGTTGAAGGAAAGCGCGGCCAGCCCCCTCCTGCGGACGACCCAGGCCAACAGCAGCGCGAGCGCCAGCACGGCGATGGGCGTCGACAGGTGCTCGTTGACGATGCCGCGGAGCAAGATGCCGAATGACAGAGAAGGGCCCGACGACACAGACGGCTGGGCCACGCTGCCGACATAGTACGCCTTGTACAGCCCGGTCCAGATGAAGTCGGAGTTGGGGACGTACCACACTCCAGCGACGCCCAGGGCCAGACCCATCGCTCCGACGAAGTTGTTGAATGGGCGTGACGGCAAGACGGCCACGTAGACTACGACGGTCACGACGAAAGCGTACAGAACGGACAGCGGCAGCGCGAACGCGGCCCGGGCCTGCCAGGCCTCGCCCGGCAGGAACCAGAACGCGCCGGCAGGCAAGCCGACGAGCAGAGCGACGGCCAATCGCTTCCACTGCGGCCTGGGCGTCGTTAGAATCGCCTTGAGGTCGGCCGGCACGGGGGACCGAAGCAGCACGTACAGGCAGGGGATACCGGCGAAGACCACGAACACCCACTTGGCAAGCAGGCCGAGACCAAGCGCGACACCCAACAGGTACGCCCAGCGCCGCTGCTGAAAGCGGTCGCTTCTCAGCAGCAACCACACGCTCAGGGCCGTGAGGGCCATCATGGCGAAGTCGACGTACGTGAAACGGGACATGTTGAAGACGATAGGGAACAGCGAGACCAGGCAAGCCGCGAGCAATCCGGTGTCCGCGTCGTACAAAGAGCGCCCGATGCCGTACACTGAACCGAGCAGAATGGCCAGATAGACCGCATTGGCCATGGCGCCGGAATCCGCGGAGACGCCAAACACTGCGAAGAACGCGGCAGCGGAGATGTGGAAGAGCGGCGGATAGAACGAGTGGTTCGTCAGCGCGTTGAGCACGCCCTCCAGACTGAACGGCTGCAGCAGTCGGAAGTACTCGAGGGCCCGAACCAGGTGCCCCGGCTGGTCCCAACCTAATACGACCACGTTGGTGACCCGCCACAGCAGGTTCATGCCGGTGTGTATCGCCCACAGCACTGCCAGCCAGGCCAACGCGTGGCGTCCGAACACGGATTGAGGCCGCGGCAGGGCCCCGGCCGGAGTTTCTTGTGTCATACTTTTGAATCAGTCTCCACGACTAAACGCCTGCGCTGCACCGCGTCGCCCACGTCCCGTGCCGCCCGCGGCTCATTGGTCGGTCTCGTCCTCCGGGAACAAATCGGCAGGGACATTGGGCGGGGTTTTGTAGATCTGCACGTAAGGGATCCCATTTTGCGTGAACGTGAACTCCGGCGTCAAAGATCGGAAGTAGCGCACCGTGGCAGGGTTAGGGATGTCCCGCTGCATCTGGTTGATGTAGCATACCACGTAATTCGACTCGTTCCATCCTGACGGATTATCCGGGTCGCCGTTAATCAGGGGTCGACCCCTGCCCTTAAAGAAAGCCTGGAAATCCTGATTGTAGAACGTCGCCGCGCGCAGGTCCTGAGCATTCGGCTTCGCGTTCAAATAATCGGCCGCCTGTTCCATCCCCTCACCCCAGCCGACCAGGAGGACTTTCTGCGCCACCTGCGGACCGCCGAGAAGAACGTTGTAGGCGGAAAAATAGTACGGATACGCCGGCAACAGGAGTAGGCCTTGCAGAACCACGATAGCCACCAGGATGCCGCCGGTCCAGCCGCGGCGGGCGCGCACGGCGCCGGGACTTCCCGTCGCCGCCGGTTGAAACGATGGGAGCTTTCCAACCGCGTATGTGAACGCCACTCCCGCCAGAACGTCGATCGCCGGAAAGACCGGCAGCATGTAGCGGTCGAACTTCTTGATGCCGAAGGTCATGAAGACCGGGAACAGTACCACGAAAGCCAGGAACGTAATCATTGCGTTGAGGTCGGGCCGTTTGAGCACATCAGCCAGACTGAGCTTGCGCACCTGCACCACGACGATTGCCACGCTGAGCAGCAAGCCGATCAAGCTGAGCGGCGTCATGCGCAGCAATATCGCCACTGGATAGAAGAGGACTCCAGGGTCATCGGTCGGCGCACCGAGGAAGAAATTGCCCTTGGAATGAGGTTCCTCTGCGTACTGGAGGGCTGTATTCAGCACCTTCTGCACCGATCCGACGGGATCCACCCACATGGCGGGCCAAAAGAGCGTGAAGAAGACGGCCACCAGGACGCCCCACGCAGCCAAAGTGACGATCCAGAATCGAGCGTTGTTCCACCGCAGCGACGGCCGGGAGTAGAAGCCGATAATGATTTGCACGAGTCCGACGAGCCCGACGAACGGCAGCAGGAACATCGCCGTGCTCTTGCTCAGGCAGCCGAGCGCGAGGAACGCCGCAGATAGGACCAGCCAGAACCACCGCCGATCCCACCAGACGAAATAGACGAAGGTCAGCAGGCCCAGAAACGCGAAGCTCGTTTCCAGTGCGTCCTGGTGAATCACACGTGAGAGGGCCAGGTAAAACGGATCGAAAGCCAGCAGACCGGCGCTCACCCACGCGGCGGTGTTGCCGAACATTCGCCGCACCAGCAGATAGGTGACCGCAACTACCGCAGCGGTCAGTATTGCGGTGGGCAGGCGCGTTGCGACGAGATACCCGACCGAAGTCGACGGCGAAAGCGACACCTGGGCCAGGTAGTCCGGCAGCGAGAGAGGGGAATGGTCCAGCAAGTGTTTCCCCCACAGTCCCAGGGTGCCGGTCCACATCGTCGTCACGCCGGGATGTCCCGTTTGAATCATCTTGCCCCAATTGCCCTGCAGAAGAGCCCCGAAGAAACGACCGGACCGTTCCAACCATCGGTCTTCGTCAGGGGTGATGATCGTCGCCAGGTGAATGACCCGAGGCAGCAACGCGAGTACGAAAAGTACGAGAGCAGCTATCCACGCAGGGACCCGCCCCGATTGCGCCGGTGTCTGTCGTGAGCCCTTCAGTTCAGCTTCCATTCCGGTGTCGCGTCTCCTCCCTTTCGCGAATGGCCCAAAGGGCCCTCGCCCGCACGCCCGTTGACTGAAGATCAGTAGAGATCAGTCAAGAGACTTCGACGAATCCGGCCCATAGAGCGACGCCTACTGCTCCAGATCCGGTGAGACTCCGTCTTCCTGCTGCACCCGAAGCTCCGCCGGAACGTCCGTCGGCGTGCGGTATATCTGGATGTAGGGAAGCCCGTTGCGCTCATACGTGAACTCCGGCGTCAATGATTGAAAATAGCGCACCGTGGCGGTGTCCGGCATCTCGCGCTGGACCTGGTTCAGATAGAAGACGACGTAGTCCGAGCCCAGCCAGGGCGCCGGCTCGCCCGGCTTGTCGTCGACCAGCTTGGCGACCTTGCCGTGGTAGAACGTGGCGATATCCCGATAGTAGAACGTCGCCGCGCGCACGTTCTCGGCGTCGGGTTCAGAGTTGAGGTAATATGCCGCCTTCTCCAGGCCTTCACCCCAGCCCACCAGCAAGACCCGCTGCGCCAGCCAGGGTCCGCCGGCCAGAGCGTTGTAGGCCGAAAGGTAATACGGATGCAGGGGCAAGGACGCCAGCCCCTGCAAGCAGAGGAGCGCGACCGGCAGCACTCCCACGATCGCCGTCGAACGCACCCTGAGAGACGCGATTCGCCTCACGATTTGCGCAAAGGCGACTCCGGCCAGAATATCGACGAAGGGGAACACCGGCAGAAGGTAGCGGTCGAATTTCTTGTGGCCGAGAGACATGAAGATCGTGAACAGGACCACGAACCCGATCAGCGTGAGCAGGGCCATCGTCTCCGGCTGACCGACCAGGCTTCTCCCCTGACGACGACGCAGGCGTCGTACGAGCAGGACGACGAACAACCCCAGGCCGATCAACGTAACAGGTGTGGTGCGGAACAGCAGGACCACCGGGTAGAACAGGAATCCGGGGTCCTCGACCGGCGCGCCCAGGAAGAAATTGCCCTTGCTGTGGGCCTCCTCCGCGAACTGGACGGCCTGCCCGACCATGCCGCCCACCGTGCCGATGGGGTCCACCCACATGGCCGGCCACAGCGCAACGAACACCACTGCCGTGACGATGCCCCACAGCAGCAGGGCGACGATCCACTGCCGCACGATCTCCCGCGTCTGGGCGGGCCGGGCGCGTGAGCCGGCCCATATGGCGACCAGCCCGACGAGTCCGATGAACGGCAGGAGGAACAGCGCCGATCCCTTGCTCAAGCAGGCCAGGGCCGTCGCAACTCCGGACAGGACCAGCCAGATCCACGTGTGGCCGCTTTGGCCGAGCCAGGCGTAGTGAACGAAGGTCAGCACGGCGAGCAGAATGAAGGTCGACGCCAACGCATCGTGGTGGATCACCCGGGAGTGGGCCAGGTAGAACGGATCGAGGGCCAGCAGCCCGGCCGCCAGCAGCGCCGGCTTGTCGCCCAGCAACCGGCGAACCAGCAGGTACGTCAGGGCTACCGCCACGGCAGTCAGGATGGCCGTCGGCAGACGGGCGGCAGCGAGATACTCGGGTATGGGCGACGGCCGGGTCTGCACCTGCCCGAGGTAGTCCACCAGTCCGATCGACGGCTGCTGCCAGAGATGCTTGACCCACAGTGCGATCGTGCCGGTCCACATCGTGGTCACGCCCGGGTGCCCCGTCTGGAACGTGTTCACCCAGTCGCCCTCGGCGAGCGCCTTGCAGAACGCCACCGAGCGCTCTACCCAGCGCCGCTCGTCGGGCGTGATGATGGCCCCCAGGTCGGCCACGCGGGGCAGAAGGGCCAGAACGAAGACGGCGAACGCGTAGATCCACGCCGGCGCGCTGCCCGACGATTCTTTCGGATGAGGGGTGGACTCGTTCCGTTTGGCTTTCATCTCTGGCATTTCGTCGCTCTCATTGCACAGCCGCCTCGATCTGCACGCGCGCGACCACGACGTGGTCACCGACAGGTTGCCCGTCCGGCCCGATCACCGGCAATCGCCGGCCCGATTCTCTGGAATACATGCCTGTATCGATCGAGTACTCACCCGGCGGTGTGTCCGCGGGGATGAGCCAATCGTAAGTGTCACGCACGATCTCGCCCGCCGACCACCCGGTCGTCGGATAGAAACCATCGTCCGGCGGAT
Organism: uncultured Chloroflexia bacterium; assembly: GCA_963843645.1. Classification (GTDB taxonomy): domain Bacteria; phylum Chloroflexota; class Anaerolineae; order DAOTYC01; family DAOTYC01; genus CAWJLE01. The sequence goes on from CAWJLE010000001.1 coordinate 644,887, forward strand.
TGTCCTTCTGCGCGTGGAGCTTGCCCGCGGCGTCGACCAGGTGGTTGAAGACGTCGTAATCGGCACTCATGGGCTTCAACGCCTGCCAGAACAGCACCAGGTGCAGGTTGTCGCCGCCGTGCAACCCGCTCTCCAATTGATAGCCGAGCAGGCGCACCTGGTTGTCCAGGTTGGCATCCAGCGCCCGATCCATCTTCAACGTCGTCGATCGCCGGCGGGCGTCCGGCGCGAATCTGGGCCGGCCCCAACAGCACGTCGCCGCCGGTGGGCGATCAATGCCTCGCCCTCGTGCAGCCCCTGGGCGATGACCTCGACGCTGTAGGCGCCCGGCGGTGTCCCCGGCACCACCGGCACGGCGCGGATGTCCTCGACCACCTGCCCGGGATACCACTCGTGGGTCAGCCCAGCGTCGAACTCGGGCCGGCTCACTTCTTCCCCGAAGATATGGCGCACGCCGTTGACGAGCTTGAGGTGGATCGCGTAGTCCTCGTTGGTCGGCCTCAGGCTCATCCAGTACAGCGTCACGAGCAGGGTCCCATCATCAGTCACGCGGCTTTCATCCAGATTGTAGCCCAGCAACCGCAGCTCTCGCCCAAAGTCCACCTCGGTGACGTGCTGAATCGGCGCCAGCCATTGCGCGCCGAACCGATCCGGCAGCTGTCGCGCCTGGTTCTTGAACAGGTACACGGTCTGGCCCGGCCCAGTGGCTTGCCGGACTGGGTTCCCCGGCCAGGGATACGTCTTCACCAGGGCAAAATTGTCTCTGAAGAAAGCCGGCGGCGTCTTCAGCAAGGTCTGCACCATGTCCGATGGCTCTCCGCCGTCGATGTCGTCTCGCATCAGCAAGTAGTCGCAGCCGAACAAGCGCGCGTAACCGGGAAGCCGGTCGCGATTGCGCGTCAGGTCTTCGACGAACAGCGAGGGGAACTGGGTGCGGACCACGTAGTCGATATTATACACGTTAAACGAGCGTGAGTTAATCAGCAGCCCTAAATCCGGCCGACTCGCTGGGGAGGACGCGTCCGCGCCTCGTCCCGCGGCGACGGTTGCCAGGACGTCGGGCGTGATGAAGTAAGCAGGATCGTGTTCGCCCAGGTCCGCCCATTGGATGTGCTCGCCATGCGCGAACAGGCTCACCCGCTCCAGCCACGGAACCGCGGCCTGCGTCGCCTGGGCAATCGGGGCCAGCGGGCTCAGATTCAGGACGAGAAACTGGACCGTCAGGAAGGCGACCACGCCCGCGACGGCCGCACGACGACGACCCGGGGCCGGGATGCGCCACAGCAGCCGTGCGAAACCCACCGCAATCGGCGCCATCAGCGGCAGGACCGATCGGACCTCTCGGTGCGTGGATAGTGTGGCGACCACGAGCGGCGGGATCGCCCACACCAGCAGGTAGCCGTCCTGCCACGTCACACCCGGGCGGCCGCGCGTCCACCAGCGGCGGAGAGCGGCGGCGACCAGGACGAGGAGCAGCGCGAACAGCGGCCAGCCCAAACCTTCGGCAATCAGGCGGCCGGGGTAGTAAAGGTACGCCACCGGCGCCAGGAAGTTGGGGCGGTCCGCCCGCCCCCCCGCCACGATACTCGCAATGTCGCGGAACATGTCCGCCCGCGGCAGATACCACAGCGCCGTCAGCCAGCCCGCAACCGCCACGGACTTCATCACGTTCAGGCTGGGGCGCGACGGCAACAGCAGGAGGAAGACCGTGCCCGCGGTCAAGACGACGGACAGCGCGGGGAGCCAGGGGCCGAGCAACAGGCTCGACGCCAGGTCCGCGTTGGGCGCGTACCACAGCCAGGTCACGACCACGCCGGCCGCGACGGCGGCGACCGCTTCGCGCCAGGGCAGCCGCAACTCGTGCAGTCCACGCCACGCGTCCGCCGGGACTCCGCCCCGCCAGGCCACGAGGGCCAGCGGTCCGGCGAGAAACAGCGCCGGCGTCCACTTGGTGAGCATTCCCAGCCCGAGGGCAATCCCGAAGAGCACGGAGTAGCCTGCCCGCTGAAAGCCGTCCGTCGCCAGCAGCAGGGCTGCACCAAGGGCAATCCAGGCCGTCAGCGCGTAGTCGAGGTACGTGTAGTGCGCCATGCAGAACAGAAATGGGAACGTCGAGACCAGGAAAGCGCTCAGCAGACCGACCTTCACCGAATACAGACGCCGGCCGATCGCGTAGGCGGAGAACAGCAGGACGAGCATGTATCCTGCGTTGACCATGCCGGCGGCCGTCGGCGAAACACCGAACAGCCGGTACAGCGGCACCACGGACAGCGGGAACAGCGGGGGGTAATAACCCAGATTGAGGCTGAACACCTTGAACAGGGTGACGACGCTGACCGGGTGGAGCGCCTGGTCGAAAATCAGCGTGCTGACCAGGTGCTTGGGGCGATCCCAGCCGGTCGCGAACAGGTTCGAGTTCAGCCAAAGATAAAGAGCCGCCGCGTGCACGACCCAGAGGGCGAACACGGCGGCTATCGCAGCCACGTTCGCCGGACGCCTGACTTCTGACACCGTGCCGACTCCGCAACGACGCCGGTGCGTTGTGTGGTCGCGGCAAACCTGGGAGACTTCGGGAATCTCCTGCCGCGCGGGACGAATCGCGCTCACGACGCGCCGCCCCGGGCTGATACGCGTTCCCGCGCCAGGGTCGCGGCCCGGTAGCCCAGGTTGATGCTGTTGGACACGGTGCGATCCTCGGGATGGAGCTGGCTCGAGTCGGTGACGAACAGGCCGGGCAGCGAGCTGGCGATGGGCGGGATGTATTTCGTGAAGCCGACCTCGCAGATCGGTTGGGCGTACTCGTCGCGGAAGACGAACCAGTCTTCGATCCAGCTCTCGTCAAAATCGGGCCGGACGACCTTCAGGTATTCGACGTACTCGCGCAGCAGGTCCTCGTCGGCGACGGCGTATCGCTCGCTCGACGCGGGCAGGTACAGCGGCAGATAGACGATGCGGCTGCCGTTGAGCGCCGAACAGGGGTTCAGGTTCGTGAACTCGATGATCCCGGCCAGCGGAATCCCCGGATCGCTGATGTTGGTCCAAAAGAACCGGCTCAGCGGCTGCTTGAGCCGCAGCAGCGCGCACATCACGCCGATGTAATCGATGTTCTTCAAGGATGTCGAAATACTCGTCGTCGGGATGGTCGACGATGCGACGCAGCGCGATCGAGGGGATCGTCGAAATCACCGCGTCTGCCGCATACGTCTTCCCGCCGGCGATCACACCGCTCACCGCGCCGTCTTCGACGACGATTCGTTCGACCGGAGTCTCCATGTGGATCTCTCCGCCGGCTTCCACGATCTTTTGGGCGAGCCCGGAAATCAGCGCATGCATGCCCCCGTCCAGATAGCCGAGCCTCTCGCGCTGAGTCCAGCGGGTGCGCGATTTGCCGATACGATGGAAGCGAGCCCAGATCCAGGATGCCGACAGGCGATCCATGTACGCCCCGAACTTCAGCTGAATCAGCGGCTTGTGAATGACCTGGTACGCCCGCGGGCCGAACTTCCGGACCAGCCAGTCGGGGGCGGTCACGTTTTCCAATTCCCGCCAGGCATCCGAGCGCTGGCTCTTCACCTGCATGATGTTGATGCCGAAGCGCAGCCGCTCCACGAGCGAGAAGGGGCGAAACAGCAGCAGATCCCAGGGCTCACCGAACGGGTGCAGCACCCGCTCGAAGAACTGGCCCATGCGCGTGTTGACCCAATGAAGCTGGCGGGACAGGCCCATTTCGTCGATCAGACCCAGGAGGGGCTCGTCGTCCAGGCAGATGAAGTGATAGTAGCGCTCCAGGTACTGCTGATCGATCTTGAACGAGCGGGCCAGGCCGCCAAGCTCGGCTTCTTTCTCGAAGAGGGTCACCTGGTGTCCTGCTTGTGTGAGCCGGTAGGCCGCAGACAGCCCGGCGATGCCACCGCCAACGATCGCGACGCCCATCAAACACCGCCCTCCCTGGCCCGAATCATCGGTTGAAGAGATAATCTTTCAGTCTGAGGGCAATCGAGCGCACGTGGTGCCACGATTTTACCTTGTCCCTTGAGCTTCCACAAGACGCTGGGCCGCAGGTAGAAGCCGAGATAGGCCTGCCGCTGCAGCCGTTTCAACTCGTCAGCCGTGACGCCATCCGGCACGTAGGCGATCTTGGAATAGAAGAGCTGCGACCAGTCGATGTCCGGGAGCTTGCCCTGCTCGCTGAGCATCTCGGTCGCCTCGGTGCCCGGCAGCGGCAGGAAGTTGCTGAAGTGCGCCGCGTCGAGCCCCAGGCTTTGGCTGAACGCGATGGTCTGTCAGCATCTCGTCACGCGTCTCGCCTGGGTAGCCCAGGATGAAGAAACCGCTCACGTCGATGCCCGCCTGGTTGATGAGGGCGACGCCGCGCCGAATGGTTTCCGTGGTGAGGCTCTTCTTCATCGATTTCAGCACGCGGTCGCTGCCGGATTCGACGCCCACGATCATGGAATAGCAGCCGGCATTCTTGAGGATCTGCAGCAGCTCCGGGTCGAGGGTGTCGATGCGCACCCCATTGGGGAACGTGAAGTGGATCTGGAGTCCGCCGTTCGTCCAACCCACGGCAGAATTCGACCACGCGGTCCCGAAACATGGTGAAGTTGTCGTCCACGATGTGGATCTCTCGCACGCCGTATTCGCGGTACAGCAGCTCGACCTCGTCCAGTACCAGGGGAATGCTTCGGCGGCGGATGCGCGCGCCGGTCAGACTCTTGCCCGCGCAGTACGTACACTGAAAGGGGCAGCCCCGGCTGGTGGAGATCGGCGCGACCGGCGGCGACTTCAAGAAGACGCCCTGCGGCGCGAACTGGTACTGGCGCGGATCGATCATGTCCCAACTGGGTTGGCCGAGGCTGTCCAGGTCTTCGGTGAAGGCCGGCGCATTCATACGAATAACGCCCGTCCTCGCGCCAGACCAAACCCGGAATCCCCGCCAGCTCGATCTGAACGCCCTCGCAGGCCGCAGACAGCGGTGGGCGAGAAGCGGCAGTCCCTGCTCGCCTTCGCCCTGGATCGCGTAGTCCGCATCGCGCAGCTGTTCCAACGTCTCGCGTGGCGCACCGGACGGATGCGCCCCACCGACCACGGTCACGATGGCACTGTCGATTCCTTGACGGCGCCCAGGCACTGCTCCACAGTGTGGAAGTCGTAGGAGAAGGTCTGAAAGCCGACCATGCGCGGCTTGAGCTGTCTTACGCGCTGGCGAAAACCGTCCAGGTCCAGATTGTCTCTGGTGCAGTCCAGAATCTGGACGTCATAGTTCTGCCCACGCAGGGCCGTAGCGAGATAACCCAACCCCAGCGGCGGTACGGAATAGTGGGTGCGGCTGAATGGAAAGACGAGCAAAATGTCCATGACGTCGAAGTTCCGATCAGAACTCGATAGTATCTAAGGTTGAATGGTGATGCTGTCCAACGACACACCGTCTCCGGGTGGGCTGCTGACCGGCAGCCGCTGACCCGTGTCCCCGACGTAGAGGCCGGTGTCGATGTGATAAACGCCGGGTACGGCGTCCTTCGGGATCGGCACGCGGTATGGGTCCCGCACGACCTCGCCCGTCTTCCAGCGGGAAGTCGGACAGAACCCGGCGACGGGCGGATTGTCCTTCTGCCCGACGAGGTCACCCCCCGGCCCCACCAGGTGGTTGAATACAACGTAGTCCCCGCCGGGCTGAGCCAGGGCCTGCCAGAACAGCGTCAGGCGCACCTCGCCGCCCGGACGGTAGTCACCCTCCTGGGAGTACCCCAACAGGCGAATCTGGCGGCCGAAGTCCGCGCCCACGACGTGCTGCATGCCCAGCGAATCGATGGAAGGAGCCGGCATCGGCGGGACCTCCACCGGACCGGCCACGAAGGCCTGCCCGTCGTCCGGAAGCAACGGCTTCTGCAGGTAGGGCTCCAGCCAATCCACAGTCACCTGGTACTCTCCAGGCGGAGTGCCCGGCTCCACCACGATGCCGTGTACGTCGCGAATGATCACGCCCGGCTTCCATTCCGCCGTCATGAAGGAATCCCAGATGGGATAGCTATCCTGCTCGCCCCACACGTCGTACGCGCCGTTGATCAGCTTGAGGTACAGGCGGTAGTTATCGCTGAGGGGCTGCAGGCACTGCCAGTACAGGGTGATCACCGCGTATTGGCTGCCCTCGTACGCCGTCAGGCCGTCGTCGACGTCGTAGCCCAGCAGGCGCACCTTGCCCCCGAAATCGCGGCTGACCGGATGCTGGAAGGGGGAGACGTTGACCGGCAGCGGCCGCGGGACGCGATAGAGCCAGGCGTAGTCCACGCCCGAAAGTTTGAACACGCGTTCCGGCGTCAGCGAGGCGAAATAATCCAGCGAGCGGGCATCCGGAATCTCCCGTTGCAGCTGGTTGATGTATACGACGACGTAATCGGCCTGCGTCCAGGGCATCACGCCGATAGTCTCCTGGCTGCCGGCTCGGATGTCCCACGAATGCCCCTTGAACAAATAATTCATCGTCTGCTTGGCGTACCAGGTGGCGACGTTCAATTTCTCGGCGCCGGGTTGGGCGTTCAGGTAATCGGCCACCTGATCGTAGCCCTCACCCCAACCGACCAGGAGCACCTTCGCGGCTTCGGGCGTGCCGCCCAACAACGGGTTGTAGGCCGTCAGGTAGTATGGGAACGTCGGCAGGCTGCTCGCAGCCTGAATCGCCAGCGCCGCCGCCAGCGCGATCGGACTCCACTGCCTCGGATTTGGGATTCGCACCCGCTCCGCGGCCCATGAAACGATTCCAACCCAACCGACCGCCGCCAGAATGTCGAGGAACGGGAAGACCGGCAGGAGGTAGCGGTCGAACTTCTTCGCGCCCAGGGTCATGAAGGCGGCGAATCCGGCGACGAAGACCCAGAGGGCGAGAAGCCAGACGGCCCGCCGCCGGCGCTCGGCCTCGTCCTGCCGGCGCAACCCCAGCCAGGCCGCGACGAGAGATCCCAATGAGGCCAGCGCCCCGATCAGGCTCAGCGGCGTCAAGCCGGAACGCGGTGGCGATAGGGTAGAACAGCGGCCCCGGATCAGGCTGCAGGCGGCCCATGAAGAAATTGTCGCGCTCGTGCGGCGACGACGCGTATCCCAGCGCCTTCTGGATGACGCCGCCCACCGTGCCGATGGGGTCGACCCACATCGCGGGCCACAGCGCGGTGAAGATCACGCTAACGATCAGCGCCCAGACGATCCCGCCCACGACGAGCCGCCGCCAGGGGATCGGCCGGCCGCCGCCCGACGTAGTAGACCAGGGCGGTCAGGGTCACCGCGGGCGCCAGGTACAGCGCCGTGCTCTTGGACAGGACGGCCAAGCCACCCGAAACGCCGGAGAGGACGAGCCACCTCCGATGGGGCGCATCCTCCAGCCACAGGGCGAACGCAAGCAGCGACATCGTCATGAAGATCGTGTTCAAGGCGTCGTGATGGATCACCCGCGACATGGCGAGGCCAAACGGGTCCAGCGCGAGCAGTAGAGCAGCCAACAGCGCGACCGTCTGCCCGAGCAGCCGTCTGACCATGAAGAACACGACCACGGTGAAGAGCGAGAACAAGACGACCGTCGGTAAGCGGGTCGCAGCCAGGATGTCCATCAGGTGGTTGGGCATGTCGGCGAGCGACCACGGCCCAAATTGAATCGATCCGTTCGTCCAGCTGATGTTGGGAAAGTACCGGAGCGCCATGCCGACGATCCCGGTCCACCGCGTGGTGACGCCGGGGTGCCCTACCTGAAAGGTGGCGGCCCAATCGCCGTGGCTGATCGCCTCCAAAAAACCGATGCTGCGGGTGATCCAAAGGTTCTCGTCCGGCGTGATGAACCGGTCCAACGCAAACACCCTGGGCAGCAGGGCCAGCCCAAACAACGCCAGTCCGAGAACCACGTCCAGGCCTCGTTCTGGCGTTCCATTGCGATTCGACCGAGATGGGATCACTTGCATCGACACGGGGCAAGTATAACATGTTTCAAATTTGGCGCAAAACGCAATCTGCCGGGGTCTCACGGAACGGAGGAGAACTTGATCCAGTCGAAGGCGGCGGCAACCTGCGGCGCGGTTACGCCCAGGCCCAGTTTGACCGCGGCAGGACGAATGGCTTGCTCGGCTTCCAGCGCCTGCCCCGGCGCGAACCCTTTGACCCCGATGGCGGCCTGGCCCCAGCGGAAGCAGTTCCGCAGATCACCCTGGATGCCGAGGGTCTGCAGCGCCGCAAATGCATCCGGCGTCAGCCGGCGGGAGGCCTCGTCGCGAACGGCCAGGGCCACGACCGTATCAGCCGGCAGGTCGTCCACCCATTTCCGCAGGTCCGCGGAAGCGGCCTCCGTCGCGAACGTGTTGAAGCCACGCCGCCCCAGGATCTTGCCGGTCTGCGGCTCGAGCGCGACCGCGTTGTAACCGATCGCTCCGGGGGAAACGTCGACGCCGTTGACGAAGATGTGCCCGAAATCGCCCACTTCCTTGCCGGCGCTCTTGGCCAATACGTTCACGGGCAGGCTGATGTTGGACGTGCCCACGGGCAGGCCCTGGGGCAGGATCTGCCCGACGGGAATGAGCCTCGAGAAGCGCAGCTTGACACGGTTCAGGCCCGGCTTGACCCTTTCCGCCGGCACGGCCAGATCGTACTCGCCCCAACCTTCCGCCAGGTCGACGTCCGGCAGGTCCGCGCCGTTGAAGTCGACCGTCAGTACCTGGCGGGCGCCGGGCGCCCAGACACGGGCGGTCATCTTCTGGGCTCCGCCGTTCAACCTGACCATCAAGCCTGCCCCATCTCTCTGCGCCCACACGTAACCGTCTGTCACGTAGGCCTCGCCCCAACCCTCGCCCAGGCGCGCGGCCGCGGCAGGCTGGCCCAGGTCGATCGTCTCATCGGTGGGCGGCGGCGGGAGCTTCACGCGATACGCGACCACATCGTCGCCGGTGTAGAATCGCTCCACCGGCATGGCCGACTCGACGTAAGGGATCACGTCGGGGCCGGTCTCGTTCGGGTGCACGACGACGTAGCCCACGTTGAAGAAACGGAGGAGGTCCGCGGCGTCCGCAGCATCCGCCTGTGCGGCACCCGCCTCCAGGGAGTGGCCCGTTTCCAGGGCGATGAGGTGATTCAGGACCGGCAGCTCGGTGAAGTACTGGAACTTGTACTCGGGGTTGCGCGACGTATTGCCGGCCAGGATGCGCTTGTGATGGACCGTCTGGTAGAACTGCTCGAACATGATGATGGGGTCCATCGTCCCGGTGACCCGAAAGCCGTTGCGCCAGGCGACAGGGACGTCCAGCACCGTCGTGTCCGAGCGATCCTCACCGATCAGGCGATACACCTCGGGCACGCGCAGGTCCACCATCGGCAGCGGAATCGACAGGTGCTCCAGGCCCAGGAGGAGGACCAGTATCGCGGCGATGTGCAGTGGCTGCAGCCGGTTGCGCAGCCGCGGTTGCTGCAACAGCGACCACGTCCCAAATCCGACCAGAACCGCCAAGCACAGAACGACCATTACGCTGATGCGTCCGGGGTAGCGGTTGCCGTTGAACAGCGGAATGCGCTGCAACAGGACGAAGGGCATGGGAATGCTCAGGATAGGCGCGCCGTTGAGTCGTGCGCTCGGTCCAAGCGTGAGAACCAGGAAGCCCAGCAGGGTCAAGACCCAGAAACGGACTACGCCGCGACGCCGCCAGGCGACCACACCGTACAGGGCCACGAGCAGCGTCACGTATCCCAGGAAGAGATGCTGACCCTTGTCGTGCGGAAAGGCGAACCGGCCCACCCAACCGCCTGCCAGCGGGTTGAGCTGAGTGGGGACGGCCCATCCCTGGATGTCGCTGGAGTACTCCCCCGCGAAACCGCTGCCCTCCATCATGAAGTTGCCCTGGGCGGTCATGTCAGGCAGCATCATCGCGAGGATCGGTGCAATGCCGACGCCGACGATCACGATGATCGCCAGCAAGCCCAGCAAGAATCGGTAGAGGGACTGCGAGCGCTGGCCCGAAAAAACGTGATATAAGAAGAAGGCGCCCGTGAAGATCACCAGGAAGGAAGCGTAGGTCATCTCGGCCCACGTTTGCAGCAGCAGGAAGAAACTGGCCAGGATCGGGAGCGACAGCCGGCCGGGCGACTGCCGCATCTTGAACAGGAACAGAACGTAGAACGGAATCCACTGTGAGCTGGCGATGTTGAACTGCCCGAGGGCGGCAAAGAACAGCTTACTGGACGCAAAGGCGTAGAGAAAGCCGCCGACGAAAGCGGCGAGATACAGCCCAGCCCGCCAGCCTCGGGGCCTCGGACGCCGCTCCTTCTGCGGGATGAACGACCGGGCCAGGAGATGCAGCAACAGGAGAAACGTGCCGTACGCCCCCAGGACGAATGAGGACAGAAGGATCAGGTTGTTGACCGCGATGAGGTTCAACACGGCCTGCAAAGGGATCGAGATGGCGCCGTTGAGCACCGTCAGCGTATAGAAAGCCAGGTTGATTTTGATGGGATAGAAGAGGTAATCGCAGTTGAAGGGGTTTTGCCCAAAATCTACCAGCGAATGCTTGACCCACCAGAGGTTCCACGCCAAAGGCGGCGCGTCGATGCCGTCGCCGGGCACGTGAGTGCCGAACTGCCCCGCCAGGGGAAAGGTCATGATCAGGGCCAACAATATGTAGGCGACCAACACGAGCAGGTGCACCTTTAGGTAGCGTGAGGATGCAAGCCTCACTGAACTCTCCTTGCCCTGTCGCTTGGACCAACACCGGGGACAGCAAAATATCATAGCATCGCTCCTAGCTTTTAGCAAAACGAGAGAACGGTTTGCTTTTTGGCCCAATTGAGTATACAATAACGTCTGAGGCATAAACCACACCGTCACTGGAAGCGGACTCGGCGCGATGAGAGTCAGGCAGGTCAAATCTCACGTCCGTGCCGCTTCTTTGTGTCAGGGAGAATTCACGGGAGAATGGCAGCCCCGCCAAGAAGAGACAATGTTAACATACGAAGCGGCGCTCGATTACATTTACAGATTCACGGACTACGAGCAAAAGAGTGCGACGCGCTACGCCCCTGAAAACTTCGATTTGGCCCGTATGGAGCGCCTGTTGGCCCAGTTGGGCAACCCGCACCGGGAATTCTCCTGCGTTCACGTGGCCGGAACCAAAGGCAAGGGCTCTACGTCGGCCATGATCGCCTCAATCCTGGAGGCTGCCGGCTACCGGGTGGGATTGTTCACCTCACCCCACCTTCACACCTTCCGGGAACGGATCCGAGTGGACGGCGGGCTGATTCACCCGCAGGAGGTTGCCGGTCTGATCGAGCGGATGCAACCCTGCGTCGAAGAAGTGCCCGGCATCACGACGTTCGAGATCATCACGGCGCTGGCCTTGCTTCATTTCCTGCAGCGGAAGGTCGATCTGGCTGTGCTGGAAGTGGGCCTCGGCGGACGATTGGATGCCACGAACGTGATCACGCCCGAGGTCGCGGTGATCACCTCTTTGAGCTACGACCACATGTACCTGCTCGGCAATACGCTCGCGGAGATTGCGACGGAGAAGGCGGGAATCATCAAGCCCGGCGTCCCGGTGGTCAGCTCCCCGCAGGAGAGCGAGGCGCGAAGAAGTGATCAGGGCGACCGCCCGCGAGCGGAATGCGCCGCTGACTCTCGTGGGCGTGGATTGGCTGTGGGAACGGGGCGAAATCAGCCTGGACGGACAGCAATTCGAGGTCAGGAGGGTACCCGACAACGGCACGGCGGGCGCTTGTTTCTCGTTTTGGATACCGCTGTTGGGCGCGCACCAGATCGTCAACGCAACGACGGCCGTGGCCGCCGTAACGGAGCTGCGGCGCCACAGCTTCCGCATTTCGGACACGGCCATGACGATTGGGCTGCACCGGGTCTACTGGCCGGGCCGCCTGGAAGTGTTGAGCCGCGACCCGATGCTCGTCGTGGACAGCGCCCACAATGCCGACTCCGCGCACAAGCTCGTGGTGGCGCTGCAAGAGTATTTCGGCCGGCCGGCCCATCGTTCTGATATTTGGGGCATCGAGCGACAAGGACATCGACGGCATGCTGCGCGAGTTCATCCCGAACGTCCGCGAGATCATCTTCGTTCGCTCCGAGCACGCTCGAGCGGCGGACCCTGAGTGGCTTCACGAGCAGGCTGTCAGCGCTGGGCGGCAACGGTACGGTGGTCGAGGATCTCGACGAAGCACTGTCCCTGGCCTTGAGCCTCGCCGGACCCACCGGCGTGACCTGTGGCGCCGGCTCGGTCTTCGTCGCTGCCAGCCTGCGTGAGGCCTGGGCGAGCCGGATGGGCGTCCACCTCGCGGAATGGGACTGACCGGGGATTCTTTGTTTCAATAATTGACTGAGTCGTGGTATAGTAACCACGGGAGATCATAGCTTGAACGATTTTGAAGAAATGTAGAGAAATGATTGACGATAATATGGCGGACGGGGATGATGGCTTCCTCGAATCTTCCATTGTTGCCCATCCGGGATACCGTGATGTTTCCGCACATGGTCACGCCGCTGTTCGTGGGGCGCGACCGGTCGGTCAAGGCGGTTGAGGCGGCGACGGTGCACGATGATACGATCATCGTCGTTTCGCAACGCGATTCCGACATCATCGAGCCGGAGATGGACGACCTGTATCCGCGTGGGAACCGAGGTCTCGATCGGCCGGGTGCTGCGAATGCCCGACGGCACGACGAGCATCCTGGGGCAGGGCAAGCGCCGCGTTCGCATCCTCGAGTACACTCAGGTCGGAGCCGTACTTCAGGGTCAAGGTCGAGCGCAGTCGAGGAGCCGCAGGAGATTTCGCTGCCGACCGAAGCGTTGATGCGGGCGGTGCTGGCCTTGTTCGAAAAGTGCGTGCAGCTCAGCCGGCGGCTGCCGGACGACGCCTACGTGGCGGCGATGAACGTCGACGAGCCCGGCTGGCTGGCGGACCTGGTGACCTCAGTGCTGGAGCTGCCGGTGGACAAGCGCCAGGAAGTCCTGGAGACGCTTCGATCCGACGATGCGGCTGCAGCGGCTGAGCATCTTGCTGGCCCAGGAGCTGGACGTGCTGGAGCTGGAAGCGCGCATCCACAGCCAGGTGCAGAAGGAAGTCGACAAGACTCAGCGCGAGTATTTCCTGCGCGAGCAGATGAAGGCGATTCAGACCGAGCTGGGCGAGTTGGACGGCGCTGACCGAGGAAATCGGCGAGCTGCGAGCCAAGATCGAAGAGGCGCAGATGCCGGAGGAGGTCCGGAAGAAGGCCGATAAGGAGCTGGCGCGCCTGGCCGCCATGCCATCGGCCAGCCCCGAGGCCACCGTCATCCGCACCTATCTGGACTGGCTGATCGATCTGCCGTGGTATCAGGCTACCGAGGACAACATGGACATCGAGGCGGCCGGCAAAGTTGCTGGACGAGCGACACTACGGCCTGCCCAAGGCCAAGGAGCGCATCCTGGAGCACATGGCCGTTCGCAAGCTGGCCGGCGGCCAAGATGCGGAGCCCGATCCTGTGCTTCGTCGGCCCCCCGGGCACCGGCAAGACCTCGCTGGGCAAGTCCATCGCCGACGCGCTGGGGCGCAAGTTCGTGCGCGTCAGCCTGGGCGGCATCCGCGACGAGGCCGAGATTCGCGGGCACCGGCGCACCTACATCGGCGCGCTGCCGGGCCGCATCCTCCAGACCATGCGCAAGGCGGCACGATCAACCCGGTCTTCATGCTGGACGAGATCGACAAGATCGGGACCGACTTCCGCGGCGACCCGTCGTCGGCCTTGCTGGAGGTGCTGGACCCGGAGCAGAACGCGCGTTCTCGGACCATTACCTGGAGGTGCAACTACGACCTGTCCAAGGTGATGTTCATCACCACCGCCAACATGCTGGATCCGATTCCGGACGGCACTGCGCGACCGCATGGAGGTCGTCGTACTTCCCCGGCTACACCGAGGAAGAGAAGCTGCAGATCGCGCAGCAGTTCCTGATCCCGCGCCAGTTGGACGAGAACGGCCTCAGACCGGCCCAGATGCGGTTCTCGGACTCGCGCGCTGCGCGAGATCGTCCGCGAATACACCTACGAAGCCGGCGTGCGCAACCTGGAGCGCGAGATCGCGAACATCTGCCGCAAAGCGGCGCGGCGCCTGGCAGAGGGCAAGCGCTTCACCGCGCAGGTGACGCAGGCCTCGCTGCTGAAGTATCTCGGCCCGCCGCAGTTCTCCTACGGCCTGGCCGAGGAGATCCGACGAAGTCGGCGTGGCTACCGGCATCGCCTGGACGGAGGCGGGCGGCGATCTGATGCCCGTCGAAGTGACTCTGATGCGAGGGCAAGGGCGCGCTGACCCTCACCGGTCAGCTGGGCGACGTCATGCAGGAATCGGCCCAGGCCGCCTTGAGCTACGCGCGGTCGCACGCCAAAGAGCTGGGCATTAAGGCGCGCGACTTCGACAAGATCGACATTCACATCCACGTGCCGGAGGGCGCCATCCCGAAGGATGGCCCATCGGCCGGCGTGACGATGGCGACGGCGCTCATCTCGGCGCTGACCCTGCGGCCGGTGCGCCACGACGTGGCCATGACCGGCGAGATCACGCTGCGAGGCCGGGTATTGACCATCGGCGGGCTGAAAGAAAAGGCCATGGCGGTTCATCGGGCCGGTCTGAAGACCATCGTGGTGCCCCGCAAGAACGAGAAAGACCTGGTCGACATGCCGAAGAACGTTCGGCGCGACCTGAATTTCGTGTTCGTCGAGCGCATGGAAGAGCTGTTGCCGGTCGTTTTGGTCCACAAGCCCGAAAAGAAGACGGTCGCTGTGACGGGCGGAGATGGGCTGGACGGCGGCGTCATAACAGCAAAGCCGGCGGTCAGGAAGAAGGCTCGTTTCCTGTAGGAAACGAGCCTCTCTCGGGCCCGGCGAAGCTTCACACCTCCCCGGCAAGTGTATAGATGGTCAGATGTGAGGAGCGCCTGAGATGAAGTTCTTCACGCGTTTGGCTCGTGGCTTCCACCGTCCCCTTCAGAACGTCTCCCTTCTGCTCGTCCTTCTTGTATCGCTGTCCGCATGCGCGCCCGCGCTGCCTTTTGCGGGGGCTGCCAAACTTCCGTTCGACGTGCAGGCGCTCATCCCGCCCGACTGGGTGCCCATCGACGGCATCAAGACGGTCAACATCGACAGCGACGGCCAGTCCGAATACCTCCTCTTCTATCGGTACGACGTGCAGAAAGGTTGGGAGAAGCAGGCGCCCATCGGTGGCGTGATCTTCGACACCGAGGTCAACGCCACGTCCGGCATGGCCCGGCTCGTTCCGTACCAGCTGCTGCCGGATTTCGGTCCGGGCAAGGGACAGGGCTTCCTGGCCGAGGACCGCGTGCCGGCGTACAAGGTTTACGACGCGAACGGCGACGGTTCGAACGAGGAGCTGGCCATCGTCGGCTATGGGCGGGATTCGTCGTTTCCGATGTATCTCACCGTCTTCCGGTGGCAGGGTACCGAAGGCGCCAAGGCGTATCAGGTCGTGCGGCACTTCTACGGGGACGGCGGGGTCTCGTTCGACTCGCCGTCGTCCGGGCCGATTTCCCGAGTGGTGGAGAAGACGCGGCTGAACGATCGCAGCATGCTGAGCAAGCGGGCCGAATACGTTCGTGAGGGCGACGGCTACAAGCTCAGCGCGACGAGTCTGGACTTCACGTACGGCATCCCGGCCGCGCCGTATTATCCGGAAGGCGCAGTCGTGGCCTATTACCTGTTGCGGAACAGCGGCCAGCTGGACCTGGCCGACAATCTGCTCGTGCCCGAAGTCAGCCGCGTCTCGCTGCAGAGCTCGATGGCGCTGCCTGGGGGCCCAGAGGCGGTCCCTTCGTCCGAATTTACCGTGCCGCCTTCGGACGAGCAGGTGTTGCCGCTGTCCGTTTCGTACTCCGGAGAGGCGAGTGTCGCGGAAGCCGCGGCCCTGGGCGGCACGCCCGGCGCGCTGCCGGCCGAGCGGCTGTTCACGGCCGACGTCACCATCGACGTCCTGGAAAACGGGCAGCAGGTCAGCCGGGTGTGGCGCGTCGTGAACCTGCCCCAGCCGGGGCAGAACGGCGAGCCGGGTTGGCGGCTGCTCGGGCAGCATTAGGGAAGAGGCCGTGGCAGAGCATTCCGAAGCGGAGCATTCGCATAATTCCAGTCTGAGAAAGAAGGATCGCAGCGGGCCGCAGCAGCTGATCCAGGAGCCGGGCGTCGTCGATCATGCCCTGGCCACCTTCGAGGCACAGCCCGCCCCAAGCGCGTCCCTGGAAGACATCGACTGGGGGCTCGTGCGCGAGTATCTGGCGGCGCACCCGGCAGCGACGGCGGCCGACGTTCCGGCATTGCCCGTCCCGGCCCTGGCTCGCGAGTTGGCCCAGCGCACCGGCTGCCTGACCCGCGGCGAGCAGGGCGATCCCGCCCAGCCGACGTACGCCGCACTGCTGATGTTTGGCCGCGCCCCTCAACAATTCATCCCAAGCAGCGAGATCACACTGGTGCGCTACGCCGGGCGCCAAATGAGTGACCAGTTCGTCCGCGAAGAGGTGCGAGGCACGCTGCCCGAGCAAATCAGGCGGGCTGAAGCCTTCCTGGTCAGCAATATGCGCCACGGACACCGGCTGTCCGCCTGGCGGCGTGAGGAGCAGACCGAGTATCCGCTGGAAGCCGTCCGCGAGGCCGTGGTGAATGCCGTGGCGCACCGCGACTACAGCGTGAAGGGCGAGGGCATCCGCGTGCTGATGTTCGACGACCGGCTGGAAGTGTACAGCCCGGGACGCTTGCCCGGCCACGTGACGCTGGACAACATCGTCGACGAGCGCTTCTCGCGCAACTGGATCGTCGTCCGCATATTGTCGGACCTGGGTTTCATCGAGCGGCTGGGCTACGGCATCGACCGGATGATCGCCGCGATGGCCGAGGCCGGGCTGGCCCGGCCCGCCTTCAGCGAGACGGCCAACGGCTTCAAGGTGCTGCTGAACGGACAGGGGGAGCGCCTCGTAACGAGTGGGCCGGACGCAAGCCGGTGGAGCCACCTCAGGCTGAACGAGCGGCAGCTCAAAGCACTGGTGTTTCTCACCGAAAACGACCGGGTCACGAATCGCCTGTACCAGGAGCTGTGTCCGGACGTCAGCGCGGAGACGATTCGCCGCGACCTGGCGGAGCTGGTGGATTTGGACTTGCTGCTGAAAATCGGGGACAAGCGCGCGACGTACTACATTCTCAAATGAGAGCCAAGACTTCGGAAGTCTTGGAAACTTCCGAAGTCTGAGCTTATCCCACATTATCCCACATTATCCCACAGTTATCCCACATCCGATCGAGACTTCCGAAGTACCAATCGGGCGTATTTTAGGGAGTGGGACGAGCGGCGTCCAACCTTATGTCATTCTGAGGAGCGTCGTTCAGCGACGAGGAATCTCGCGCGCAATTGAGGATAGCCTATCTCACGCGCGAGATTCCTCGTCGCTGAACGACGCTCCTCAGAATGACATAAGGTTGGACGCCGCTCGTCCCACTCCCTGGAATACGCCCGCCTTAGAGGCTCATCCCACCGGCGCCGTTGCGGTATCGCCGGTCATCCACACTCATTCCGTTTCGGGCTCGATGGCCGCGTCGGCCGGGAGCGGGGGCAGATCGTCGTCTTCCTTGTCCCAATCGGTTGGGCGGGTCTGATACGCTTCGGGCGCAGGGATCTCGGTGCGTGGCTTTGCCCTGAGCTGCTTCGTGTCGTCTTCGGCCGGCAGCGTGGGCGACACGGTCGTGATCGGCTGAGTCACAGATGGGCGTCGCGGGCGCAACCCGCGCGGCTGGCTGACGGACTTCGTCACCACGGGCGCGGCCATCGCGGGCGCGGGCTGCGCGGAGGCCCCACTGGACGTGGCACCGCAATACGGGCAGATGTTCCACTGGAGCTGCAGCAGCCGGTTACACGATGGGCACTGCCGCTTCAGCCGCGTGTGGCAGGAGGGGCAGATCTGGAAGTCGGGCTGAACCTTCTTCTTGCAGCCCGGGCAGGCGTACCGCTCTTCGATATCCTGCAGCAGCGCCTCTTCTTCCAGCGCCTTTTCGTATGCCTGGGCCAGCGTCTCTTGCGGCCGCAGCATGAAGTACAGCACGAGGCCGGCGACGTTGAAGAAGACGACCATCAGCGTGGCCAACAACTGTGCGAAGATGTCTCGGGAACGGGATCGAACATCGCGGAACGTCCAGAGGATCAGGCTGAGCCAAAAGGCGAGAAAGAAGGCGCCGAACAGGGCGATGACGACCTGCAGAGCCAGTCCGATGTTTTCAACAGGCATAACCAAAGCGCTCCTTTATGTTGTCCATCATTCTTGCGCGGTGCCGCATCGGCTATTATAACATTGCGGCTGGATTTTCGCCAGTTCGGCGGCCGCGGCGGATGCGTCCCGCCTAACCAGGGCAATCGCATTTAATTGTCGCGCTCGTCCTGGCGAGCGCGACAATTAAATGTGATTGCCTGCCCACCCATCAGGCTGTTGCTTTGTTCTCAATCCTGCTTGTGGTATAATTAACGTAAGTATATTCAAGCAGCCGCCGCCACCTTGCGCAATGGATGGGCCCTATGAATGTTGTGGACATACTGCTGGTCATTGCCCTGTGTGGCGGGATGGTGCTCGGCTTCTTCCAGGGCTTTCTCAGGACCATCGTTAACATGGTCATTCTGTACGGAGTGACCGTGATCGCCGCGTTCTCTTATCCGTACCTCGGGAGATGGCTGGTTTACCCGTTCCCGACGGCCAGCGAGCAGCTTCGCAACGCGAGCGCCTTCCTGTTCATCATCCTGTTTCTCTTCAACGCATTCTCGTTGAGCCTCCGGCCCACGTTGAAGAGAAGGCAAGAGAAGAAGACCTCACCTGTTTACGGCTGCGTCGACAAGTTGAGTGGCCTCGTTTTGGGCTTCTTTTTCGCCGGCATTTGGATCGGCCTGGTGTTGCTTCTGGTCGAATTTCTCCTGTCCGTCCCGTGGGTGAACTGGGAACCCGTTCGCCGCAGCATGATTCACGGCATCTCGACCTCGGCACTGGCTATGGTTTTCCGCGCCCGCCTGCTGCCGATGGCGCTGGAGACTCTCAAACCGTGGTTTGCCCCGTTCGGCGGTCTGCCCAGCCTGTTCATTCTCAAATGACCTGCTGAGACTTCTGCGTCCAGACGCATCTCAGCCATTCCCTGATAACCCGGTCCGGCAAGACGTGGGCCGGGCAAACTGTGTCCTGAAAGCCACCATTTGGGCGCCCGCCACAAAGAGGCTCGCCGCCCTGAGAATCGAGTTGCTGAATAATGCGTGAAAAAGATCTTGAAAACCTGGAATTCATGAAAATTCTGGACCGCCTGGCCGCCCAGACGAGCTTTTCGGCCGGACGAGAGCTGGCGTTTGAACTGCGCCCATCTTCCGACGCGTTCGAAGTCGAGGCGTGGCAGCGCGAAACCGCCGAGGCGCGCGCGCTGCAAGACACCCAGCCCTCGATCGGGCTGGGCGGCGTGCACGACGTTCGTCCCTTCGTGAGCAATGCCCGCAAGGGCATGGTGCTCACGCCCGAAGAGCTGTTGAACGTTCGCGACACGCTGGTCAAGGGCCGGACGTTGCGACGGGGCATCGGCCGGATGAGTAGCCAGTACCCCACGCTCTCGGCGCTGGCGCTGCTCATCGAGGAGTGCGCGCACGTCGCCGCGGAGATCTCGCGGTGCATCAACGAGCGGGCGGAGGTCATGGACAGCGCCAGTCCCGCGCTGGCACGCCTGCGGCAAGACCTGCGCCAGGCGCACGAGCGGCTCATGGATCGGCTGCACCACATCGTCAGCGCCGGGGACAATGCCGGCTTCCTGCAGGAGAACATCATCACCCAGCGGCACGGACGATACGTGATTCCGCTCAAGGCCGATTTCAAAGGCCGCATTCCGGGCCTCATCCACGACGAATCGACCAGCGGCGCCACCCTGTTCATCGAGCCTCTGGCGACGGTGGAGCTGAACAACGCGCTCCGCGAGCTCCAGCTCGAGGAACAGCGCGAGGTCACGCGCATCCTATCCAACCTGGCATCGCTGGTGGCGGACGAGGGGGATTTCATCGGCCGCACGGTAGAGGTGCTGGCCCGGCTGGACCTGGCTTTCGCCAAGGCCAATTACGCCGCGGAGATTCGGGCCGTGAGCCCGCAATTCGTCGCCTGGACCCGGCCGGCGCGCGTGTCCAAGCAGTCGGAAGAGATAGACGGATCGGAGCACGAGAACGCGGCCGTGCACCCCGGCTCGACGATACGTTACCTGAAGGCGCGGCATCCGCTGCTGTCCCCGGAGGACGTGGTGCCGATCAACGTTCACCTGAGCGCGGAGGACCGCTACTTCGTCATCGTGATCACGGGGCCCAACACCGGCGGCAAGACCGTGGCGCTCAAGACCGTTGGCCTGCTGACCTGCATGGCACAGGCCGGCATGCAGATCCCCGTCGAAGAGGAGTCGGTCTTGTCCGTCTTCGACGGCGTATTCGCCGACATCGGCGACGAACAGAGCATCGAGCAGAGCCTGTCGACTTTTTCGTCGCACATGGTCAATCTCATCGACATCCTGGGCCATGCGCAGGGCCACTCCATGGTCCTCCTGGACGAGCTGGGCGCCGGCACCGATCCGATCGAGGGGTCGGCGCTGGCCCGCTCCCTGCTGTCGCACATGCTCCGCCGGGGCGTTACGACCCTGGCGACGACCCACTACTCGGAGCTGAAAGTCTACGCGCAGGCCACGCCGGGAGTGGTGAATGCCAGCGTGGAATTCGACATCGAGACGCTGTCGCCGACCTACGAGCTGAGCATCGGGCTGCCGGGCCGCAGCAATGCGTTTGCCATCGCGAATCGCCTGGGCCTTCCGGCGTCCATCATCGCCGACGCCCAGGCGCTCGTCTCGCCGGATACGCTGCAGACCGAAGGTCTGCTGGCCGACCTGAAGGAAGTCCACCGCCAGGCGCAGTCGGATCGCGCCGTGGCGCGCGAGCTGCGCGAGAAGCTCGAAACCCAGACGGCGGAGCTGCGCGAGCGCTTGCTGGGCGCCGAGGCTGAGCAGCGCGAATTGCTGGAGGCCGCGCGGCAGCAGGCGGAAGAGGAGTTGCAGTCGGTGCGCAGAGAGGTATCCCGCGCGCGCGACCTGCTGCGCAGGCTCCCCGACCAAGCCACCGAGGTCAACGAGGCGGTGGAGGCCATCCGCAAGCTGGAAGAGCGCATCACCCGCATGGAACCGGCCCCGTCCTCGCAACCGATCCCGCTGGAGCACGTCGCGGTCGGGGATCAAGTGTGGGTGTCCACGCTGTCGTCGAAGGGCGAGGTGGTCGGCGTGACCGATCGCGGCGTGGAGGTGCAGGTCGGCCAGTTCCGCGTTCAGGCCGATCGCAAAGCCCTGCGCCGCCTGTCAGGGAAGCAGGAGCCGGCGCCGGTCGAAGAAAGCCGCAGCACGCGGGTCGTGACCAGCCGTCACATCACGCCGACTTTCGAGCTGGACCTGCGCGGTTGGCGCGTGGAAGAGGCCTTGATCCAGTTGGAACGGTACCTGGACGACGCGTACCTGGGCGGCCTGCCGTGGGTGCGCATCATCCACGGCAAGGGAACCGGCGCGCTCCGGCGTGCGGTGCGCGATACGCTGGCGATGCACCCGTTGGTCAGCTCGTTCAAGTCGGGGGAGCTGAACGAAGGCGGCGATGGGGTCACCTTCGCGGAGCTGGCGCAAAAGAATTGATGGCCGACAACGACGCCGGCAATCCCTATTGTTCGAAGCCTGGCTCCTACCCACTTTGCTCTCTCAGCCGCCGCAGACCTCTCTCCCGGCCTCTCCCCTGCAAAGGGAGAGGAGCAAATCGGTTGACGTTCTCCTCTCCCTTTGCAGGGGAGAGGCCGGGAGAGAGGTCTGCGGCGGCTGAGAGAGCAAAGTGGGTAGGAGCCATGTTCGAAGCAAATTGACGTTCCATATAGTTCGTGATTATAATTACGATATACGTTGGGCAAATCGAGCGGGCATCATCAGGGCCGCCGGTCGCTGGAACGGGCCCACCCAACGTACCATCGAGGCGAACATGCTTCCTCGTTTGCTGACGTGTCTCTTGATCGTTGGCGTAGCCATCATCCCGGCCACGAGCCCGGCGCAGGAACCCGACAGCCGGTTCTTCGGCGAGTCGGGCTTTTCGGTGCGCGACGATTTCTTTCAATACTTCAATCAGCGTGGCGGGCTGGAGATCTTCGGCCCGCCGATCAGCGAGGAAATGTCTGAAGACGGCGTGCGCGTTCAGTATTTCCGCAACGTCCGGCTGGAGTGGCACCCCGAGAACCCTCGCCCTTACCGCGTTCAGCCGGGGCTGTTGGGCGAACTCGTCGGCGTCAGGCAGCCACCCATCGCGCAGACGCGGGTTCCGCCCGCGAATCGGCTGGATGAACGCTACTATCCGCAGACCGGCCGCACGATCGAGGGGGGCTTCCTGTCGTTCTTCGATCAGCACGGCGGACTCGACTTGTTCGGATACCCGATCGGTGAAATGGAGCCGGCCGACGGCAACACGGTGACGCAGTGGTTCCAGCGGGCGCGCCTGGAGTTACAGCCGGGCGACACCGGCGGTCGAATAGTCCTGGCTCCCTTGGGCGAGCAGGTCCTGCAGATGAAACACCCTGACGCCGTCATTCCCCAGACCGCTCCGGCGACCGGCGTCCTTCAGGCTTCGCCGCCGGGCGCGCTCGTAGCGATGGCGCCGGATTCAGCGCTGCCCGAGGCACCGGCCAACCTGCTTGGAGCGTCTTCACCGTCCGTCGATATGCAGCTGTCCGCTTCGTTGAAAGACTCGATCACCGGCGGGGGAGATGCCGGCATACAGCGGGTGTTCGTCTATCTCACCGACGGCGCGGGCCACGCCCTGGCCAATGCAGACGTCCAGCTCTGGGTGGACTATCCCTTCGGCGAGCAGGCATTTCGGATGCCGAAGACCGATGCCTCGGGACTGGCGAGCCTGTCTTTCGAAGTCGGCCGGCTCGAGGCGGGTCTCACCGTGGTGGTGCGGGTCGTGGCCTCCTACAATGGACAAACGACCTCGACTGAGACGTCTTTCCTCTCCTGGTATTAGGCCTTCTCGATCAATCCTCCCAGCCGATGATCCACGCGCAGGCGCCGGCCAGCAGGATGGTCGTAACGATCAGGGCCGCCCACTGATGCGGCAGAAAACCGACGTCCTTGGCCGCCCACACGACCATGGCCACCATCCCGACGGCGAGCACCAGCCACGACAACAGTCGAGGGTGTCCTCTGAAAAAGCCCAGAATTCCGGTCATTCTGCGTTAAATCCTCTCTACCAAACTCGTTTCAGATCGGCATGACCACACGGTCAGACCGCAGCTGCTTGATCCAGACGCTGGTCTGGCCGGGCATCAGCTGACATAACACCTCGCACCAGGTCCCATCGAGTTCGTCAGTCGCCCGGCGCGAGTATCCGCACGCCCCGAGCATCTTCTCGACCTCCGCCGAGACGTGCTCGGGCACCTTGACCGCGGCGACTTCGCATTGTAGCTCAGAAGCTGCATCGCTCGACCGATTCGAGCAACGGCGGTCCCAGCCGGCCCGCCGCCAGTTGGGGGTAGACGTAGAAGTCGTCCACGCAAGTCACCAGGTTTTCGATCTGCCAGCCGGCGAGCGCCGCACCCGTACGCGAGATGGCGAGCCACAGGCCCTTCTGAAGGAGGCGACTGAGCGCTTCCTCGTCGGTGATCGGCTGGGGCAGCCAGCGCGTGCTGTTCACGAGCCCAACGATGGTCGGGACGTCAGTTCGACGCGCCCGCCGCACGACCACGCGCTCTTCGCCCATCGATCACCCTCCCTCGACTCAAGCGGCTGCGAGTTCCTCCTGAACGCGCTCCCACGCGGCGCGAACCTGCCGTTCGAGCGCATCCGGGTCTCCCCGATTGTCGATGACCACGTCGGCCAGGGCCACTTTCTCGGCCTGCGGCGGCTGCGCCTCGATCCGCAGCCAGGCTTCAGCCTCAGTCAGTCCACGCGCCTGCATCAATCGGGCCGCCTGCTGTTCGGGCGGCGCGGTGACCACCCACAGCGCATCGTACCGTCGATATAGCCCCGCTTCGATCAGCTTGATCGCCTCGATGACGACCACCGGTTCCAGTGCCCGTGCGATCAGCGCGTCGATTGCCGGTCCAACGGCCGGGTGGACGATCGCCTCCAGGCGACTCATTGCTTTCGCGTCTCGAAAGACGATGCGGCCCAGCGCACCGCGGTCGACTTCGCCGTCGGCGGCGAGGACGTCCGGCCCAAACGCCCGCGTGATGGCGCCCCGCACAACGGGCGTGGCCATGACCTGATGGGCGACCCGGTCTGCGTCTATCGTCCGCGCGCCCCAGGCTCGCACCAACGCAAGCACGGTGCTCTTGCCGACGGCGATGTTCCCCGTCAGCCCGATCAGATAGCGGCCCGGCAACCTAAGAAGGGTCACGTTCCGCGCTTACCTCGACCCACTGGGCCATCAGCCGCTCCAGGTCAGCTTCCGCTTGATGATACTCCACACCCAGCTCACGCACGCGGTCGAGCTGACGGCGTTCACTCGCAATGCTGAGCTGCCGGCTGAGGCGCGACAGACGCTCTTCCAGGTCCGCAATGGCCTGCTCCAGCTCGTTGATCTGCTCGGTCTGCCTTCGGGCGATGGCCTGGCGGCGTTTCGCCTCGGCGCGCTCGTCGCCATCGTCCGGGGAGTCGCCGGTCCGGCGCACGCGGGCCGCACCCGTCAAACGCGCCTCCTGCTCGGCCCGTCGCTGCTCCTGGTAATCGGTATAGTTTCCCTCGTACACACGGAGCCGGCCGTCTTCCACGGCCCAGATCTGAGTCGCCAGCGCGTCCACCAGATACCGGTCGTGCGAGACGAACAGCAGCGTCCCCTCGAAGTCCAACAACACCTCCTCCAGCACTTCGCGGGAGGCGATGTCCAGGTGGTTCGTCGGTTCGTCCAGGATCAAGAAATTGGCTCCGGCCAGGGTCAGCTTCGCCAGAGCGACCCGGCTCCGCTCGCCGCCGCTCAGGTTGACCAGCGGCTTGAAGACGTCGTCGCCGTAGAACAGGAAGCGACTGAGCAGGTTGCGCGCCTGGCTGATGGGCAGGTTCTTCACGCTCAACACCTCGTCCAGGGGCGAGCGCTCCAGGTTCAGGTCTTCGTGCGTTTGGGAGAAATAGCCGATCCGGACGCTTTCACCCACCTTCACCACACCTGACAGCGGCGGCAGCTGGCCCAGGAACGTGCGCAGCAGCGTCGTCTTGCCGCAGCCGTTGGGCCCGATCAGCGCCGCCCGCTCCAGCCGGCGCAGCAGCAGATCGGGGCTGTCCAGCAGCCGCTTCTCGCTCGCACCGTCGTGGGGGCGAAAGCCGACGCGCAGGTCTCGCGTTCTCAGAACCAGCTCGCCGCTCCGCCCGCTGCTCGTCAGGCGCAGCCGCAGAGTGTCTTTTTCCTGCGGGCGCTCCAACTGTTTCAAATGCGACAGCTTCTTCTCGCGGCCGCGGGCCTCTTTGGCGCGCTGGCCGGCGCGATAACGCCGGATGAACGCCTCCGTGCGCTGGATCGTCGCCTGCTGCGCCTCGTATTCGGCACGGCGCTGCTCCAGCCGTTCAGCCTTTTGCTCCACGTAGCGGGTGTAGTTCCCGCGATAGGTTTCCAGCACGCCGAAGGCCAGGTCCCACACCTTCACCGCCACCCGGTCCAGGAAGTAGCGGTCGTGAGCGACGACCACCAGGCTCCCCGCCCACTCGAGCAGGTGCCCTTCCAGCCACTCCGTGGCCTGCAAATCCAGGTGATTCGTCGGCTCGTCCAGAAGAAGCAGGTCTGGCTTCTGGAGCAACAGGCGGACCAGGTGCGCTCGGGTGAGCTGGCCGCCGCTCAACAACGCCAGTGGCCTATCGAAATCCTCCTCTGAGAACCCGATGCCTTTCAGAACGCGTTGAATCTCGGTCTCGTAGGTGTACCCGCCGGCCAGCTCGAATTCCTGCTGCAGGCGGCCGTATTGCTCCAAAGCGTCGTCGCGGCGCGCCGGGTCGGACATGGCATGTTCCAGCTCCCGGAGCTGCACGTGGCGCGCTTTCAGATCGGCGAAGACCGGCAGCATGCTGCCGTACAGCGTCTCACCGGTGGGCGCCGGCGGCTGCTGCGGCAGGTAGCCGACCTTCAATCCCCGCGCGGTAGTCAGCTGGCCGCCAGTGGGACTTTCCAGCCCGGCAATGATGCGCAAGATGGTCGATTTGCCTTCGCCATTCGGGCCGACGAGCGCGATCCGCTCGCCTGCGTTTATTTCGAAGCCGATCCCGTGCAGGACGTCCTGCGCCCCGAACGATTTCGATATATCTTTTGCCGCTACAATGGGCATGGATCCGCCACCACTACAAAGTCAATCTTGCCGGGCGACGCCCGGCAGGCTCTGTTTCCGATTATATCATATTCCTGAACGCGGACAAAGATGCTCAGGCAGGGGCAATTGCCCTGCCCCTACTCGATCCCTGATTTGGGGCGAGAACGGGGCCCGCGAGGACCGTCATTCTGAGGAGCGCCGTTCAGCGACGAAGAATCTCGCGCGTAAGATCGGACAACCTCAATTGCAGGCGAGATTCTTCGTCGCTGAACGACGCTCCTACTAAGAAACAAGAGGTACGTCGATCGGTACCACGCGCATACCCACGGCGCTGGCCTTGCGTTCTAAGTTGCGAATGGTGCGGGCCCGGTGTTTGCGGTCGTAGTCGTCTGGGCCCGGATCCTCGTAGGGCACGTGATCCTTGAGCAGTTTGTAAAAGATGCGGGCCAATTTGTGGGCCGTGGCAGTGATGGCTTCGGCGGCACCAACGCGGGCGCGCCAGCGGCGGTAACAGGCCCCGATCGACGACTGGCTGCGGCTCACACTCTGCGCGGCCAGGCGGAAGGCCTGATTGGCCCGGTTGTCGGTCTTCTTGGTGCCCGTATGGAGGACCTGGCCGGCCGATTTCTCCGGACACGGCGCCAGGCCGAGCCAGGACGTGAAGTGTTTGGCCGTCTCCCATTTGGTCAGGTCGACCCCCACTTCGGAGATGATCGTGTGGACGGTTAAGGCCCCCAGGCCATCAATGGCCGTCAGGTCCACGCCGGTCAGCTGATACAGGTGGCCCGACAGATCAAAGTGAGCTTGGTTTTTGCGCCGTTTGGTCGTTCGGGCCGCTGGGGGCGGGCAGTTGGCGCCCGGCGTGGCCGGTGGCAGTTGGGCGTACACGGCCTCCAGTTGCGCATCACACTCCTGCAGTTGGCCCTGGAAGAAATCGTATTGCGCCACAGCTTGCTGCAGGACGAACACCTGCTCGGACTGGTAGGTGCCGGCCAGCGCCAGGGCGAACTCCGCCTCGCTCTTGGCACACTTCGGGTCACGCAACTGCGCCAAGCGGCCGGGCTCGTGCTCGCCCGCCAGGATGGCCCGGATGATGCGCTGCCCGGTCAGGCCCGTGATGTCCGACACGACCTCGCTCAGTTTGACGTTCATCACTTGCAACGCTTTCTGCATGTGCTGAATATGGCTCGCCTGCGACTTGATAAGGCTATCGCGCTGGCGCGCCAGGGTCCGCAACGCACAGATCTCGGCCGGTGGCTGAAACGAGGCCCGCAACAAGCCGTGACTGTGCAGTTGCTGCAACCACTCGCAATCCGATACATCCGACTTGCGCCCCGGCACGTTCTTGAGGTGGCGGGCATTGACCAGATAGACATCGAAGCCACGCGCTTCCAGCATGTTGTAAACCGCGATCCAATACACGCCCGTCGATTCCATCGCCACGGTTTTGATCCCACATTGGGCCAGCCAATCGGCTAACTCATGCAGGCTGGCCGTATACGTGCGAAACACCCGAATCGGTGGTCGGTCCGGTCCCCCGGCACACAGGCGTAGATCTCGCTGGCGCCGATATCTAGCCCGGCGGCATCGAGATTCAACTGTTCCAACACGGGGGCGGGCGCCACGCGGGGGCGACGACTTGGCTCTTCTGACTCATGGACTCACCTCTACTCTGGGTTAAATATCTCGCTGCACAGAGTCCAGACCCGACTATCTCGTACGAACTCGGAATGCTACTAACCGGGGTCTATGCCACCAATCAATGAGTCACTAATAGTCGGAACCAAGCTCAGAGACGGGCTCGTGCGCACCAATGAGGCGCCGGTCTTAACTGTCTGAACTCGCCCCCCATTATACACATACACCTCACCGCCGGCGAGTCTGTTTCTTGCCCAATCAGTGGTCCGCCGCGGACCATATTGCAGCTCAGAATGACGGTCCTCGCGGCCGGCGCCTCGCCCCAAATCAGGGATGCACCCCACACTCGCGATTCATTGCGAAAACGAGTCAATAGGGGTATAATCGTTTACCAGACGCCATTCACGTTCGGGTTAGCAGCTCAGGCGGAAACGACGATGCCACGGTGGGCAATCACGCTCCTGGTATTTCTGATAGCGATCGCAAGCTGGGCGGGTCTGGCCTACCTGGTCCTGAACTACGTCCCGGACTCCTGGACGCTCGGCCTGGCGCTGTTTCTGGTATTCGTAGGAGTGGGCGGCACGGCGATGCCGCCGGTTCATTTCCTGAACTACCGTTTCGCCCGACCGCTCGACGGCGGGAGCACCGTGCTTGAAAGGACGGCTGTCTATCGCCAGAGCGGCATGCTGGGGCTGCTGGCAGCGCTTTGCTGTTGGTTCCAGTTGATGCGCGTCCTGAATTGGATCATCGTCATGTTGTTGGTGGGCGTGATCGTGCTGATTGAAGTCGTGTGCCGATCGAGGACGGACTAGCCGGGGATGACCGACCGGATGATGGCCGAAGAGCTGCGAAAGCTGCCCAGCGTGGATCGTTTGCTGCAACTCGAAGCCGTGGAGAGCTTGATCGTGGAATCGGGCCGGGAGCGGGTTGTCGAGGCGATCCGATCCGTCCTGGACCGGGAACGCGCACACATCACCTCCGGGGCGACCTGCTCGTCGCCGGAAGCACTGGCCGACCACGTCACTGAAGTGCTGCACGGCTGGCTCAGCCCCT
This sequence comes from uncultured Chloroflexia bacterium, assembly GCA_963843645.1. GTDB lineage: Bacteria > Chloroflexota > Anaerolineae > DAOTYC01 > DAOTYC01 > CAWJLE01. The sequence goes on from CAWJLE010000001.1 coordinate 673,923, forward strand.
CACTGCGGCCGGTCATCAACGCGACGGGTGTCGTCATCCACACCAACCTGGGGCGTGCGCCCTTGAGCGAGGCCGCACGACAGGCCATGGCCGCGGCGGGCGCGGGATACAGCAACCTGGAATACGATCTGGCAGAGGGGCATCGCGGTTCTCGCTACGCCCACGCCGAAGCGCTTCTGCAGCAGCTGACCGGCGCGGAAGCCGCTCTGGTCGTGAACAACAACGCCGGCGCCACCCTCCTGATCCTGTCCGCGCTCGCCCACGAGCGGGAGGTCGTGATCTCCCGCGGGCAGCTCGTGGAGATCGGCGGCGGATTTCGCATTCCCGACGTGATGCGCCAAAGCGGGGCGCGGCTGGTGGAGGTCGGTACGACGAACCGCACTCACCCGGCCGATTACGAGGCAGCAGTCACAGCCGAGACCGCCGCGCTGATGCGCGTTCACCACAGCAACTTTCAAGATGCTCGGCTTCACCCTGGACGTCACACTGCCCGAGATGGTGGAAATCGGACGGCGGCGCGGCGTGTTCGTCTTCGACGACCTGGGCAGCGGCACCTTGCTCGATACCACGAGCGTGGGTCTGGAGCACGAGCCAACGATCCAGGAAAGCGTCAAAGGCGGTGCAGACGTGGTCTCGTTCAGCGGCGACAAGCTGCTAGGTGGGCCGCAGGCGGGAATCATCGTCGGCCGGGCCGCTCTCTTGAACGAGATTCGGCGGCACCCGCTGACCCGCGCGCTGCGCGTGGACAAGGTGACGCTTGCCGGCCTCCAGGCGACGCTGCGTCCCTACCTGGAGGGCCGGGCCCGACCGAAGTGCCGGTGTGGCGCATGATGAGCCTGACGCCCGCCGAGCTGGCCGTCCGCGCCGAGCGGTGGCGGGCGGCTTTGGCTGCGCAAACCGGACGCGACGCGTCGAGGTCATTTCGGGACGATCGGCGATCGGCGGGGGCAGCCTGCCCGGCGAGACGTTGCCGACCGCGCTGCTGGCGCTGGCGGTTCCGTCCGCGGAAGCGCTGAGCCGGCGGCTGCGCAATCCGGAGGGCGCCGCCTGCCGGTCGTCGGGCGCATCGAAAACGACCGGTTCCTGTTGGACCCGCGCACGGTCCTGCCGGACGAGGACGACGAATTGCTGCACGCGCTGTCCGCGGCGCTGGCCGCAGGCTGAGCCTCATCTCGATCGATTTCGAGGGTTGAAGAAGAGCTGAAAGAGAGTGAACATCCCATGAGCCGTATCCTGGGAATTGAGACTTCCTGTGATGAGACGGCCGCCGCGGTTGATCGAGGACGGCCGGATCATCGTGCTCCAATATCGTCGCGTCCCAAATGGAGCTGCACCGCCAGTACGGCGGAGTGTTTCCGGAAATGGCGTCGCGTCAGCACATCCTGAGCATCGTGCCGGTGATCAATCAGGCGATGAGCGCCGCCGGCAGCGGAGTGGTCCGACCTTTCGGCGGTGGCGGTGACGCACGGTCCGGGCCTGGCGGGCGCGCTGTTGGTCGGCGTGAACGCGGCCAAGGGCCTGGCGCTCGGCCGCAAGCTGCCGCTGATCGGCATCAATCACCTGGAAGGCCACGTGTATGCGAACTGGCTGATCCCGACCAACGGCGTTGCCCAGGAGATCGAGTTCCCGCTGGTGTGCCTGATCGTTTCCGGCGGGCACAGCGAGATCGTGCTGATGACCGATCATGGCCAATATCGCCGCCTCGGCGGCACGATCGACGACGCGGCCGGCGAGGCGTTCGACAAGGTGGCGCGCATCCTGGGGCTGGGATATCCGGGTGGGCCGGCCATTCAGGAGACCGCTCGCGCGGGCAAGGCCACGGCCTTCAAGCTTCCGCGCGCCTGGCTGCGGCGACAGCTACGACTTCAGCTTCTCCGGCCTGAAGACGGCTGTGCTGCGCATCGTCGAGAAATACGAGGACAAGATCCTGCCGATGCCGACGCGTGACAAGCGCGCCCGGCGGCTCACGCTCGCAGGAACCGCTGGCTCTGAGCGGCTCGCTGTCGGTGCCTAACCTGGCGGCCAGCTTTCAGGAAGCGGTCGTCGACGTCCTGGCCGAGAAAACCGTCCGCGCCGCCGTCGAGTACAAAGCGAAGCAGATCATGCTGTCCGGAGGAGTGGCGGCCAATGCGGCGCTGCGCGAGACGGTGAAGAGCCGGGCCGACGTGCCGGTGCTGTGTCCCCCGCCGTCGCTGTGCAGCGACAACGCGGCGATGATCGCCGCGGCGGCGCACTGGCACTGGCTGCGCGGCGAGACCTCCGGCTGGGACCTGGACGTCGTGCCCAACTTGAGATTGACGCAGGTCGAACCCGCGCTGGTTGAGGCGCCCAGGCTAGAGTCCCATGCGCATCAGGGTTCGCGCCTTCGGCACCGTGCGTGACTTTGTTGGGTAAAGCCCAATTCGATCTGGAAGTCCCCGCGGGGACGACCGTTCTGGACGCCGTGACGCAGATCGCGGACGCGGCCGGACCGACCGCGCGCCGGCTGATCCTGTCTCCGGATCTCCGGCGCATCCAGGGTCATCGTTCGGGTGGACGACGAAACCGCCGGTCCGGATACGCCGCTCCACGAGGGCGCCGAAATGAGGTTGATGCACGGCCAGCACTGACCGTTTGGCTCATGTCAGCAGTTTGCGAAGGGGAGTGTCGAAATGCAGATTACCGTTGAGTCCTTTGGTATCGTCCGATCCGTTCTGGGTGAGAGGAAGCAGCAGGTCGAGCTGAACGACGGCGCCACGGTCCGCGACGCGGTCGAGAAGCTGCTGGAAAAGGGCGGCGCTCGCGCCCGAAGATTGATCGTATCGCCGGACGGGAAGAGCCTGAAGGTGCTGGTCATGGTCAGCGGCCAATCAGTCGTTCAGGATGCCGTCCTCCAGGACGGGGCCGAGATCAGCCTGATGCTGACCATCGGCGGCGGCGCCTAACGGTCCGCAGCACATTGCGTACGATCATGCGGCAGCTCATCTGCGAGCCTGCCAATGTGGATTCTTCTAGCCTACTTGGAGGTACTGGATCATGCAAGAGTTCTATTGTCCACCCAAGATCGTCACCGGTGACGGCTGCGCCGCGTCCCTGGGCGCCGAAGCGGTGGCGCTTGGGCGCCAAGCGCGCAGTTGTCGTCACCGACAAGGTCCTTCGGGAGAAGACCGATGCCGTCACCAACGCGCTGGCTTCACTGAAGGCAGCCGGTGTGGAGGCAGACGTCTTCGATGGCGTCGAGCCGGATCCGCTCGTAGCGACGGCGAAGCGCGAGCGCTGAGTTCGCGCGCAGAGTTCGGCCCGAACCTGGTCGTGGGCCTGGGCGGCGGCAGCCCCCTCGACATCGCCAAGGCGACAGCCGCGATTCTGGCCAACGAGATCCCGCTGGAGAGCATGTGGGGCGTGAACAACGTTCCGCAGCGGGCGCTTCCGCTGATCCTGATGTCGACCACTGCCGGCACGGGCAGCGAAGTGACGCCCAACTGCATCCTGACAGACGTGAAGGCTGACGGCAGCCACAAGAAAGCCGGCATCGTGAGCCCGTACATCCTGGCACGCACGGCCATCGTGGACCCGCTGCTGACGCTGACCGCGCCTCCGGGCGTGACCGCCTCGACGGGTATGGACGCTCTGACCCACGCCATCGAGACGTACGTCTCCGTGAACTCACAGCCGCTGACCATGCCGTTGGCGCTGGAGGCGATCCGCTTGATCGGGAAGTACCTTCGCCGGGCCGTCGCCAACGGGAGCGACGTGGAAGCGCGGCGCAACATGGCCAACGCCAGCATGATGGCCGGCCTGGCCTTCGCGAACGGCCAGCTGGGCGCCGTGCACGCTATTGCCATGGCGATGGGCGGGCAGTTCGGCGTGGCGCATGGCATCGCCAATGCCTTGATGCTGCCGTACGTGATGGAATTCAACGAAATGGCTGCCACGGCGAAGTTCGCGCGGATCGCCCAGGCGCTGGGTGAGCCGATCGACGGCCTGTCCGAGCGGGACGCCGCCCACCTGGCCGCCGAGGCTGTGCATCAGCTGATCGCCGACATCGGGCTGCCCGAGCACCCTGGCCGACGTCAACATCTCGGCAGAAGGCATCTCCCGCTTTGGCCGAGGAGTCTTTCGGCAATCAGCGCCTGCTCGAAGAACAACCCGCGCTTCGCGACTTTCAAGGACATCGACCGGCATCACTGGAGCGCGCCCTCGACGACGGATGCGATTGCTGCTAGAGTTGGTTACTGGCGACCAGGCTCAACCCACTAGTTGAACGCACTGAATGGGAGGTGTGGGGTATGCAGGAGTTTGTGAGTCCACCCAAGATCATCACTGGCGACGGCTGTTCGTTTGTGTTGGGCCGGGAAGCGGCGGCGCTGGGCGCGAAGCGTGTAGCCATCATCACCGACAAGGTCCTTCGCGAAAAGACGGACACCATTACGCAGGCCCTGGCCTCGCTGTCAGCCGACGGCCTGGAAGCCGAGGTATTCGACGAGGCAGAGCCGGACCCACTCATCACCACCGCTCACCGCTGTGCCGAATTCGTGCGGAACGCCGGGGCCAACATCATCATCGGCATCGGCGGCGGCAGCGCGATGGATACCGCGAAGGCGGCCGCGACCATCCTGGGCAACGAAGCGCCCCTGGACCAGATGTTCGGCCTCTACAAGGTGCCGAAGCCGGCAATGCCGATGATCCTGATGCCAACCACCGGCGGGACGGGCAGCGAGGTGTCGACCAGCTGCGTCCTGACGGATCTGGTCCCAGGCACCGGCGAGCACATGAAGAAGTCGATCGTCAGCTCGCAGGTGCTGGCCCGCGTCGCCATCGTCGACCCGACGCTGACTCTGTCGGCGCCGCCGATGCTCACCGCGGCGACCGGCATGGACGCCCTGACGCATGCCATCGAGACCTATGTCTCGCGGAACGCGATGCCCTTGACCGAGGCCCTGGCGCTGGACGCGGTGGGAATCATCGGCCGATATCTGCGGCGAGCCGTCGCCAACGGCAGCGACCTGGAGGCCCGGCGCAACATGTCCAATGCGGCGATGATGGCCGGCCTGGCATTCTCGAACAGCCACCTGGGCATCGTCCACGCGCTGGCTCTGCCGATGGGCAGCCATTTCGGCACGCCGCACGGCGTCGCCAACGGCATGATGCTCCCATACGTCATGGAATTCAACGAGATGGCGGTGACCGAGAAGTTCGCTCGAATCGCGCGTGCCCTGGGGGAGCCGGTGGAGGGTCTATCGGAGCGCGACGCGGCGCACCTGGCGACGCTGTCCGTCCATCAGCTCATGGAGGACCTGGGCCTGCCGCGGCGGCTGAGCGAGCTAAAAATCCCAAGCGACGCCATCCCGACGCTCGCCGGGGATGCGTTCAACAACTTGCGGCTGCGCGGCTTCAATCCGCGCGCCACGACACTCAAGGACTTCACGACCATTCTGGAGCGGGCCGCGTAGATCTTAATATGAGACTTCCGAAGTTTTAAAGCCTCGGAGCAGTGATTCTGTTCAATCATCGGACTTCCGAAGTCTTGGAGACTTCGGAAGTCTTTTTGTCCTCTTCAGAGCGGCAGGTCGTACAGGCGGTAGGTCTTGTAGATCGAGCCGCCCAGACTCTCGATGATGCGCCGCATCATGGTATTGCTCTCCAGAATCCACGACATCTCGCACAAGGTGATGCCCTTGGCGATGGCGGCCCGGGCGGTTTCCGTGTAGAGCGCAGAATCGAGGCCCAGGCTGCGGTATTCCGGCAATACGCCCATAATGAACACGCGCATCGCCGTGATCCTGCGCACGTAATACAGCATCTTCGCCCAACCGAACGGGAACAGGCGCCCGCTCATGTGCAGTAAGGGCTGGTTGAGGTCCGGCAGGGTCAGCGACAACCCTACCGGTTTGCCATCCTTCTCCACGAAGTAGATCAGGTCCGGGTCCAGGAACGGCTTGAGGCCTTTGGCCATGTGGTAGAACTCGTCGCGCGTCATGGGCACAGCGCCCCAATTCTTCGCCCACGCGGTGTTGTACACCACCCCGGCACGCTCGATCTCAGCGTCGAAATCCTTCAAGTTGCCCTTGCGGATCGTGACCCCGGCGCGAGTCCGCGCCTTTTCGGCCACGCGCACCAGCTTTTCGGGAAAGGCTTTGCCCTCGACGTACTGCGTGAAATCGATCGCGTAGGCGTACAGGTCCATGGTCTTCTCGAAGCCGTAGCGGTCCACCAGTCCCTCGTAATAGCGCGGGTTATACGTCATCATCACGACCGGCGCCGAGTCGAAGCCGTCGATGAGCAGGCCACACTCATCGTTGACGGACATGTTCATCGGACCGCGGATCGTATCCATGCCCTGACCCTTCACCCAATCGCGCGCGGCTGTGAACAACTTCTCCGCGACCGAGTCGTCGTCGATCGTCTCGAACATGCCCCAGAAGCCGACTCGATCCTCGTGCACCCGGTTGTGCTCGTGATTGATGATGCCCGCGATCGTGCCCACCACCTCGCCGCCTCTCTCAACCAGGAAGAATTCAGCTTCGGCATGTTTGAAGAAGGGATTCTTCTTGCGGTCTACGAACACTTTGCGCTCGCGGATCAACGGGGGAACCCAATAGGGGCTGTCCTGGTACAACTTGAACGGAAACATGATGAATTTGTCGAGGTCCTGTTTGGTTTCAGCCACCCGCAATTGAACCTGGGCCATACAGTTGTTTGCCCTTCTACATTCCAACTGATGTGAGATTCTGAGAGGTGCGGGTTCCGCTGCTCGACGACCGGACCCGTGAGCCATGCACGCACATGGAATGTCAGATTATAGTCCAACGCCGGATTTCCGTCAAAGGAGTTGGCGCCGTTTTGACTTCCGGCGCGCCTTCCGTCATAATCGGGGCGCCGATGATGGGAACTCTATTGTCTGCGTGAACAGGCAGTCCTCACCGTCCAACCCGCGGAAGTCTTTCAATTGAAAAGGGGGATCAGCCCATGCGACTGGACGACGTTATCCTGAATGAACTGGCCGAGCGGCTCCGGACCGCCGAAGCTACGCGCCAGCCCATTCGCCCACTGACCGAAGCCTACCCCGACCTGTCGCCCGAGGACGGCTACCGCATTCAGGCCCTGAACATCGCGCACCGCGTCGAGTCGGGCCAGATCGTGGTCGGCCGCAAGATCGCGATGACGAGCAAGGCCATACAGGCGATGATAGGCGTGAGCGAGCCGACCTGCGGGCACGATGATGGATACCATGGTGATGAGCGAGAGCGTCGCCCTGGAGCGCGCCCGGTTCACGCACCCGCGCGTCGAGGGCGAGATCCTCTTCGTGCTGGGCGAAGACCTTCGAGGCCCGGGCGTCACTCCAACGCGCGTGCTGCAGGCCACGGCCGGCGTCATGGCCTGCCTGGAGGTCGCGGACACGCGCATCGCCGACTGGAAGGTCAAGCTGCCGGATGCCATTGCGGACAACACCGGAGCCAGGGGCGTGGTCCTGGGCGGCGCGCTCGTTCCGGTCAGCGGCCTGGACCTGCGCCTGCTCGGCATGGTTTTCGAGATGAACGGGGAGGTCACCGCCACGGCAACCGGCGCGGCCAACATGGGCCACCCGGCGCGGGCCATGGCCTGGCTGGTCAACAAGCTCGCCGAAACCGGCCAGGGGCTCAAGAAGGGAGACCTGGTCATGTCCGGCGCTCTCGTCGCCGCCGTGGACGCGCAGGCAGGCTCCGTCGTGCAGGCCACGTTCGATCGGTTGGGGAGCGTCCGCGTAAAGTTCGAATGAGCCCAAGCCAGCGACCGTAAGCAGCGGCGAGTGCTCCGCGGACCCGCCCCACTGACCTGGAGTGCGCGGCGGGCGGCTCGCTGGCGACAGCCGCGTCCCGCGATGGGGCCTCCAGCGCTGCCCGCGTCCGCGTCGACTGTCATTCTGAGCGAGGACAGCCGTATCGTCCGAAGCGAGGAATCTCGCGTACATCCACGCGAGATTCCTCGCTTCGGACGATAGGCTGTCCTCGCTCAGAATGACAGTCGACGCGGACGCGGGGGCTTCCCTATCGTTGGACAATCGCCTCACGGCATCGCGACCGCCCACGGCCAAGAGCTGATCGTGCTCGCTTCATTTCACCACGATGTGCGCGACGATGACCCGGTTGTCCTGCGCCTTTCCGTTTTCCAGCACGGAGAGGCGGGGGAAGGCCGGGTCGTTGGCGTCGTAGACGCCAACCTCGAGGGTGTAGTCGCCCGGCGGCGCATCCGGACTGATGACGAGATCGTATCGGTCCTCGATCACCTCGCCGCCTACCCAGCCGGTCGTCGGGCGGGCGCCCGCGGCGGGGACGCGATCTTCCTGGGCCCGAATGCGGTTGTCACCGTCGAGCAGGTGCACGAACGCGGTGTACGAGGTCGTCATGCGGGCCAGCGCCTTCCAGTACAGGCTCACCGTGACGTGGTCGCCCGGACGGACCGCGCCGACCGGGCTGAGATTGGCGCCGAGCAGGCTCAGCCGGTCCTCGAAGTTGGCGCTGACGGGGTAGGCTAGGGGCGGCGCGACGAAGACTCGCTCCGTCGGCTGGATCTTCACGGTTCTGAGCGGCTGCCATTCGTTGAAAGGAGGAGGCTGACCTGCGGCGAACAGGCCCACGCGCAGCTCCGCCTCGCCAGCCTGGACTGACAGCGGCACGTCGAGGCTGTACTGGCCGCGCAGGAGATCTCCCGGCTGCCACTTCGACGTCGGGTAGGCGACGCTCACTGGAGCGAAAGCCTGAACGCCTCGCTCCTGACCGTTCTGAGCTCCACTGCACACGCAACTCACAGTCGGCGGACATGGGGCTGAGCGCCTGCCAGAACAGGCGCAGATTGACCTGGTCGCCGGCCTGGAACTCGCTGCTGATCCAGCTGCGCTCCCGCCAGCGCGAGCCGATCGCCCCAACTGGCGACAGGACCGCCGGTCAGCCCGAAATCGGCCGGCACCGCCGGCTGTGGCCGCGCCAGTGTGAATTGGCCAAGCCGGGCCGTCTTGCCCACAGGGGCGCCGCGCGCGTCCAGAACGTCCAGCGGCTGAGACGCCCCATCCGCGTAAACCGTCGCTTCCAGATCGTAGACGCCAGGCGGCGTGCCCGGAGCAACGGGGACGTCGTAGCGGCTGACCACCGTCTCGCCCGGCCGCCAGCGATTGGTGGGGTACAGCAGGGCGGCCAGCCGACGGTCGGCGTCGCTGCGGCCCCAATCGTGGCCGGCGGCATCCTTCAAGCGCAGAGAGACCTTGTAGTCGGCGTCGAGGGCATGAGGCGCCTGCCAATAAGCCGTGAGGGTCTGCGTGACGCCTGGACTGATGCCGAGCAGCGTCACTTCGTTGCCGAAGTTGATATCCAGGGGAGTGGCGATCTCCGGCTGTTCCGGGAAATGCGTCCCCGGCCGCAGCGCATAATGCAGCACGCGGACGTGGTAGAAGCTGCCGTCCACGGGCTCGGACTCCGCATATTGGTCCAGCAGCAGCGTCAGGTACCCGTTCGGATCGACCACCTCATCCTGCCAGAGCACGAGCCACACTCCGCTCTTGCCCTCCAGCGCCCGGTTCAGGTCCTGCGCGACGCCGTAGGTGAGCGTATCCTGCGTGGTCAGAGTGCGATCCGCCGGAATCGGCACCCAGTTGTCGCCGTGGTAGTAGTACGTGAACACCGGGAAGGCGTGCCCGGAGGTCAGGATGACGGCCTCGTCCGGTACCTGGTGGGTCTCGACCCAGCCAACAGCTCCGCGGAAGTCGGGCTTGGTGAACCGGACGTCGAAGAAGGCGCCATAATCCGCGTAGACCATCGCACCGAGCACGAAGGCGACCGACAGGACGGCCAGTCCGCGCACCAGGACCCGACGCCCACGCGCCAGCCTCGCCCAACCGGCGGCGAGCAGGATGAAGAACGGCGGCGAAGCAGGCATGGCGTACCGCGCGCTGAACTTGGGGCTACTGTACGTCGTGGCCAGGAGCAGAACCACGGGAACGGCCAGGTAGAGCAGCAGAAAGAGGAGCGCGGAGGGCTCCGACGCCCCATCGACGGCGGGCACATCGCGGCGGCACCAGAGCAGCGCCACGACAGCGACGACGAGCACCACGGCAAAGCCCAGGGCCAGCCACTGCCCTACGCCTTCCACGACGCTCTCACCCACACTGAACGAAATGCCGACCTTGCGTACCGCCTCGTCCAGCTTGAGTTGGCCGGCCCAATAGCTGGTGTCGCTCTCGTACCGCCCGAGCAGGAAGGGCAGCCACGGGGCGTAAGCCAGGCCCACGGCGATCAGCGCCACCAGCGGTTCGCGCCAGGGCACAGCTTTTGCGCGTCTCCCCCAGACCAGAATCACGTAGGCGACCTGGAAGACGAGGATGAACGCGGCGAAATAGTGCGTGTAGAGCGCCAGAGCCGTCGCCACCGCCCAGCCGGCCCACAACCGGCGTCGCGCGGCGGTCTCGGTTTCCGCCAGCGCCAGCCACAGCAGGTAAGATGAGGCGAGGGTCAGCGCGACGAGGAGCGTGTACATCCGCGTCTCTTGCGCGTACCACAGGTAGAGCGGCGAGAGAGCGGCGAGTCCCGCCGCCAGCCAACCCGTCCGCTCGTCGAACAGGCGGCGGGCCAGGAGGTAGAACAGCGGCAGGCTGATCACCCCAAACAGCAGCGACAGGCTGCGGACGGCGGCCTCGCTCGTTCCAAACGCGCGCAGCCAGAAGTGCAGCAAATAGTAGTAGAGGGGCGGCTGGATGTCGTTGGCCGTCTCCCACGTCAACTGGGCCAGGCTCTTCCCCGCGAGGTAGACGCTGTAGCCCTCATCGTACCACAGGCTCTGCACGCCGAGGTGAAACAGGCGCAAGGCAAGGCCTACGGCCAAAATGGCCGGCAGGACGAGCCGATCTGCGATTCGGGATTGGGCAGTCATGGGATTGGGTTCAATCGTAACGATCCGTCTGTAACCGATAAGAAATTGGGCCGCATCACCTGTTCATCGCAAGCCGACAGCCGGTGCTTGCACAGAGTCGGTCAGAATTGGGCAATGGCGATTGAGAGCGAAGGTTAACGCCGCCACCTACGCTGCTCTGGTTGGCGGCAGTCGGAACACGGGGGCTTGCCCCACCGGCGTGGCGGTTTCCGGATCGAGCGCGAACAGCTGATCCAGCACTTCCAGGTCCAACACTGTATAGCCACACACAGGGCAGACCAGGGCAGGCAAATTCTCGACCACGATTGGCCGTCCATCGCGCACGAATGTATGTACGATCTGGCGCTCTTCCATCTCGCCAGGACATCCCTGAACTGGACATTTCATTGCTGAGTGCTCCTTCGCCTGGTCGGCGTAACCCATTTCCGAGGGTGCGGCTCATACACAGTTATGACTGTGACAGGTAGCCCCGTGTACGACACAACGACGTGCAGGTCACGCCCCCCTGCAGTTCGTCCGTGGATCAGACACGAGGGACCCAACCACCAGTCCGGGTAGTCCTCAAGAACCTTGGCGTTCCGCATCACCGTCTCTATGTCGGCCCGGGTGATATTTTCGGCCAATGCCTCTTCAGTCGCGTGCACTGATATCTTGATCTGGCCCTCATCAACTGCGCGCTTGAGCAGATCGGAAACTGCGGCTGCGTCCAACTCCACTTCCTCATCACAATTAGGCGCAGAGACATATGATGGCCCGAACACCAGCAACAACATTATGTCTCAACGAGACCACGGTGTCAAGTGTCTTATGCTCATTCACCTTGGCGGGAAGGGCTCCAGCGTGGGCGAGATTGGAGTTCGTCCGCTCATGAAGAATCAGTTCCCCAGGGTCAGGGTGCCCAAATCGATGGTGTTGCCGGCGGGGCGGCCCGCCGCATCGACGGCCGGCAGCCGCTCCATCGTCTGCAACGAGTACATGCCGACCTCCATGCGGTACTCTCCCGCCGGCAGGGCAGGGTCCAGCGTCAGCACGTGGACATCAGGCACGGTTTCGCCTGGAATCCAGGCCGAGGTGGGCAGCGCGCCCCCCTGCGGCATGCCGTCGTGCTGGCCGACCAGGCGGCCATCCGGCGCAACCAGGTGCACGAACACCGTGTAGTCCTCGGGGATCGCGCCATGATGCTGCCAGTACAGCTCGACGTCCAGGCTCTGCCCGTCCTCGCGCAGGTCCGCGCCCAGGCAGGTGACGTCGAAGCCGGGCCCGGTCAGCGTGGCGCCGGACGTGCGGTCCATCCGCGCAGGCGGCGCCGGTATCGTCGATGGCGTCGCCATCATCAGCCGACCCGCCCGGAGTCCACCACCAATCCGGGCGAAGCGGAGCAGCCTCACCCACGTGCTCTGCTCGAAAGGCCGGATCAGGTAATCGGAGGCGACGACCTGCGCCGGCAGACGCCGGGACACGTCCCGCCAGTCGGCGCCACGCGTTACCCCCACGGCGACCGTGAACGCGTCCCCCAGGTCCCAGGGCAGCGTCTCAGTCGCCACGATCTCACCCGGCTGCCAGCGGTTGGGCGGATACCAGATCGGCGCCACCATCGGTCGCTGGGTCGTGTCTTCGACGACCTGCCCGGCATCGTTCAGGAAGAACGGGTACAGGTGCAAATCGGCGGGGGGCGCCTGGCGCACTTCCCAGTAGAAGCGCACCTTCGTCAGCCGCCAGCGAAACTGATCGATCACGTCGAAGCCGCGCAGCCGCAGATAGGGGCCGAAATCGACTTGCAGCGGGTACTGCGGGCGAGGATCGCGTGCCCGGGCAAAGTCGAAGAAGGCATCGGGCAGTTCCGCGGACCCGGCCAGCCCGCGCCGAAGGAGCACGTAACCGTCCGCCGCGTCCAGAATCCCGAACCCCCCGGAGGTCAACTCCAGGAACGACGAGCGCACGTCGTTCGGGTGCATGTCCGTCGTGCCCGAAACCTCCAACAGCACGTAATCGGCGTCCTTGACCACCGGAAACAGGTAGATCACCGGACGGTGGTCCAGGTGCGGGAACAGCGACGGCGTGGTCGACAGGACCGCATCGGCCGGAATCTGCGCGGCGAAGCGCGACAGCAGCCGATTGTGGGCAGTCACCTGCGGCCACTCGAACTTGGCGGCCCAGGGCGTGAACCCGACCGCGGTGTTGTAACCCAGGCCCCACAGCAACGCCCAGGCCGAGACAACCAGGACGGCTCGTCGCCGGTCCACACCCCAGCCGGCCAGGCGGTCGACCAGCCAGGCCGCGCCGTAGATGGCAGCGATGATGAAGAACGGCATCACCGGCGCGGAGTAGTGGTACTCTCCGGAGAACATGGCCGGATAGTCGCTGAAGACGTTGGCAGCGAGCACCGGCGCGCTCAGGACGAGCGCGATCGGGTTGAGGAGCGGCAGGAAGCCCGCCCCCGCCAGCAGCCCGGCCAGGTACAGGATGCGATCGCCGTTCAGCATCTGCAGGAGCGTCCAGGGGTGCGTGACGGCCGAGCGCAGCACCCCGCTGAAACTCCCGCCTCCCAGGCTTTCGTACCGGCCAACGTAGACGGTCTGCCCGGACCGGGCGTAGTGAGGCACGATGACGAACGTCGCGGCGGCGAACCAGGCCAGGCTGACCGCGGCAAGCAACGCGCCGTTCAGCTTCCGCCGCTTGAAGATCAGCGCGTAGAGGCCGAGCATGAGCACGAGCAGAGCGATCTCTTCCTTCACACAGAGGGCGACCAGGGCCGCCACCCAGGCCCAGCCGGGCTTCTCCTCCTCGATGAAGTAGAAGGCGAACAGCAGCGGCGCAACCGCCAGCGTCACGGCGTGGAATTCCGTCAGGTTGGCGGCCTGCAGCGCCGGCAGGAGCAGGTACACCGCAGCAAAGGCGACGCCAGCCCAGGCGCTTCGCAGCCGGCGGCGCGCGATCCAGAAGACCGGCAGCGCGCCCAGCGCAATGGCCAGCGTCTGGACGATCAGGATGGCCTCGCGCCCCATCGTAGGCCAGGTAGGACAGCGACACGAGGGCAAAGATCGGCTCGACGTGGTCGGTCAGGCGGGGACTCTGCGTCCCGTCGTCCTTGGTCTCGTCCAGAAAGCGACCGTGCAGCGTGTTCCAGATCGGCTGATCCATGTTGCCCAGGTCGGCGGTATGCGTTTGGAACGCGGCGTGCTTCAGGATGGACAGCGTGCCGAAATTGAGGACGTACAGCGCGATCAGCAACCAGACGAGGACGAGCGGCAGCACGGCGCGGCGCGGTGAGGTTGCGATCATTCGGCTTCACTCCCGGCCGGCGCGGCGAGCGGACGCCCGATACGCCACGCGATCCCCGCGCCAATCATTTCACCCGCCGTGATCCAGATGCGACTCAGCAGGCCGACGACGATGGCGACGGGCGCGGGCAGCCAGAAACCCAGCAGGTACGCCAGTACGCCCTCTCGAACGCCGATGCCACCGGGCGTGAGGAAGCTGAGAAAGCCGATGGCCCACGCGGCGGCGTAGGTCGCCCCGAGCAGCGGCAGTTGGCTCACCGAAATCGGGTGCAGCGAGCCGACGAACAGGGTGAACGACACGCCGTAGGCCGCCCAGCCGCAGACGTGGACGAAGGCGAAGAGCGCCATGTCGCTCATGCGCAGCCCGAGCGCCACGGGTTCGCGCCCCAGCCGCCGCAGGCCCCAGTTCAGCCCCTCTTCCATCACCGCCGGCTGCAGCACGACGACGCCCAGCGGGATGAGCAGGAGCAGCGGCCAGTACCGCGCGCGCACCTCGCCACCGAAGCTCCCGATCCCGAGGCTCAGAGCGGCCACGCCCAGACCCAATCCCGTCAGAGCTTGCAGGCCGAGGTTGACGGCGATGGCGGTCAAGACCTGCACGCGGCCGATGCCGGCCTGCTCGGCCAGGTAGAACCAGCCCACAAACTGCCAGACCTTGCCGGGCACGTAGCGGCCCAGATTGGAGAGGAAGTAGATTCGAAACGCTTCGGGGTAGCTCACGGGCGCCCCCAGCCGTCGCACGACCAGGCCCCATTGCCATGCATACAGCGACAACGTGCCCAGCGCGGACAGGACCGCCAGCGCCAACAGCGGATAGTCGAACCGCCACTCGTAGCCGCGCAGGTTCTGCCAGTTGGCATACAGGGTCTGCGCCATGAAGCCGAGGATGACTGCCACGACCACGTAGCCGGCAATGCGCCTGAGTTGCCTGGACGCACTGAAGGGGACGCCGGACTTGGTCACGAGTGGTGCTCCCGGCCGCGATACATCGCCTCGATCTCGTCGACGATGTGCGTCCAGTCGAATCGCTGCTGCGCGTAGTCCGCTCCGCTCTGCCCCAGGCGGCGCGCCAGGTCCGGATCGGCCAGCAGCCGTTCGACCGCCGCCGCCAGCGCCGTGGCATCGCGCTGGGGCACCAGCAGCCCCGTCTCACCATCGCGCACGATATCAGTGATGCCTCCCACGTTCGAGGCGACGACCGGTTTGCGGCAGCTCATCGCCTCGAGCAGGACCACGCCCAACCCTTCGGTGTCGCCGTGCGTGTCCACGATGGACGGCAGGACGAACACGTCGCACTCGGCGTACAGCACGGCCAATGCGCGGTCGTCCACACGCCCGTGAAAAGTGACGTACTCAGACAGGCCACGCTCCGCTGCGAGCGCCGTCCACTCCGCCTTCAGGCTCCCGTCGCCGACGACGTCGAGGTGCACGGAACGCCGCGGAACCAACTGGCCGACGGCCTCGATCAGATACGGCAGGCCCTTGCGCTCGATCAGCCGGCCCACGAAGAGCAAACGGCCCACACGCCCGTCGTCGTGTTGCGGCGCCTCGGAAGGCATCCGAATCCGCGATCCGAATGGGATGACGTGGACAGGCACTTCGACCAATTGGCACACCAGGTCAGCCGTGAAACGCGAATCGGCGGCCACGGCGTCACTGTGGCGGATGATGGTAGCGAGAATGGGCCGAAGAAACGGGAAACGCCTGGCCAGCAAAAGCTCGGCGCCGTAGAACGAGGACACCAACCGGCTGCGCCCCAGCCGTTTGCCCAACAGGCCGAAGATGCCGCTGGGCATGGGCCAGTGGACGTGGATCGCGTCGAACCGCCCGGGACGGCACAGGACGGCGGTGCGCCACAGGCCGGACAGCAGGTACGTGGGGACCAGCAGCAGGTACAGAGGGTTTCTGATCTTGTTGGGAGCGCCCTCGTTGTGAGTCAGCGTCTCCCAAGCGTGCGGGCGCATAACGGAAGCGATGGACCCGGATGCCTTCGATCGTGTGATCACCCAAACCGGCGTATGAGGGGGCGAGCACGTCGACGTCGACGTCGCGCTCCCTCAACCGCTTGATAATCTCCACGATCCACGGCGAGTGTGCGTCGCCCTCCCAGCGGGGGAAATTCGTGGTGATGTACAGGACTCTCATGACCCGCCCTGATCACGCGCCCGGAGCGCCCGCTCCAGCTCAGCGATGCGCTCGCCCTGGTCGACGACCAGCTCGGCAACGAAGCCCACCAGCAGGAACAGCAGGCCGGCCAACGACAGCACCGCGGCGAAGTAGAAGAGAGGCCGTTTCTGCATGACGAAGGCGAACCAGATGTAGACCAGGTACAGCCCGATCAGCCCGGACAGCCCGATCATGCTGAGTCCGACCGATGCCGAAGAAAAGCATCGGCTTGCGACGGAACGTCAGCAGGAACTTGACGACCAGCACGTCGAGGAACGAGACGGGAATGCGGGCCAGACCAAACTTGCTCTTGCCCTTGCGCCGGGGGTAGTACTGGGTCGGCACCTCGCCGATGCGATAGCCCTGGGAGGCGGCAATCATCAGGATGAAGCGATGCCAGTCGGAGCGCAGGCCGAGGTTCTCGACCACTTCGCGCCGCATGGCCTTGATCCAGTTCATGTCGTGCGCATCCACGCCGAACAGCCAGCGCGACACGGCGTTGTAGATGCGTCGAGGCGAAGACCTTGCCGTCGTGGCGACCCTGCCGCCAGCCGGCCACGACGTCGTAACCCTCGTTTATCTTCGCCATAAGCGCGGGGATGTCTTCATCCGGATGCGATTCCAGGTCACCCGGCAGGAAGATGATGACGTCGCCCGTGCAATTGCGGAAGCCGGTGCGCAAGGCCTCGGTGAGACCCTGGTTGCGGCGATGGCTGAACACACGGACGTAAGGGTAGCGCAGTGCAGCGGCTTCGGCCTCGGTCAGCGTACCGTCAGTCGAGCCGTCGTTGACGAGAAGGACCTCGCCCCGGACGCCCAACTGCTGGAAGGCACGGTCGATCCGCTCGACCACGGCCGCGACGTTGCCCTCCTCGTTTCGGGCCGGCACCAGGACCGATACGCACTGCGCCTCGACGCCCTCCACCGTCAAGCAATGGCCTCCAACAACTCCCGGCTGACCGTCTGAATCTGTTCGTCGGTCAGCTCGGCGAACATCGGCAGGGAGAGGACCTCCCGAGAAGCGGCTTCGGCATGCGGGAAGTCGCCTTCCTTGTAGCCGAGTTCGGCAAACGCCGGCTGCAAATGCAGCGGAATCGGATAATGCACGCCCGCGCCGATACCTTTCTCCTTGAGCCGAGCCAGCACCCGGTCGCGGTCACGGACGCGTACGACGAACTGGTGATACACCGGCTCGACGTCGTCGGTCTCTTCGATGGGCAGGGTCAAATCGGCCCCGGCCAGAAGCTCCCGGTAGCGATTCGCGTGCTGTCGCCGGGCCGCGTTCCACTCATCCAGGTGGGGCAGCTTCACGCCCAGCACGGCAGCCTGCACCGTCGAGATGCGATAGCCGAAGCCCACGATTTCGTGCGCGTACTTTTCGTGGCGGCCGTGGTCGCGCAGCATCATCAGATTCTCCGCCAGGCCATCGTCGTTGGTGACGATGCCGCCGGCGTCCCCATACGCGCCCAGGTTCTTGCCGGGGTAGAAGCTGAAGCAGGCGACGACGCCCATAGTACCGGCCCGCCGACCCTTGTAGCGCGTGCCGTGCGCCTGAGCCGCGTCCTCAATCACGGGCAGATTGTACTTGCGGCCGACCTCGAGGATGGGGTCCATATCCGCCGGGTAGCCATACAGGTGAACCGGCAGGATCGCCTTGGTCCGCTCGGTGATGGCCGCTTCGATGCGCGCCGGGTCGATCTGATACGTTCGCGGGTCGATATCCACGAACACCGGCCGCGCGCCCAACCAGCCCAGCATCTCGCTGGTCGCGATAAAGGTGTGCGGGGTGCTGATGACTTCATCGCCGGGGCCGATGCCCAGGGCCACGAAGGCCAGGTGCAGCGCCGAAGTGCCTGAATTCACCCCGATGCAGTGGCGCACCTCGCAGAAGCGGGCGAACGCTTCCTCGAAGGGAGCCACGGGTTTTCCCAGGATGAAGTCGGTCCGGTCGATGACGTCCTGAATGGCCGCATCGATCGGAGCCTTGAGCGTCAGGTACTGGGCCTTGAGATCAGCGAGCGGAATCTTGTTTGCCATGCTTCGCTCCCCCTTTGTAGGCTTCCGAGTTCTCGAAAACTTGCCGGCACGACGCCGGCACGATGTCGGAAGTTCGTCCTTCTGTCACGAATATGGATGGTCTTCCAAGCCATAGGGACAATCGAGGTCGTCGATGTCCTTGATGTGGCGGGCCGGGTTGCCCACCATGACCGCGCGCGCAGGTACGTCACCCACGACTACCGCGCCCGCGCCGATCAGCGCCATCTCACCGATGGTCACGCCGGGCAGCAGCACCACGCCCGCGCCCATTTTCGCGCCGCGCCGGACCGTCGCGCCCTTGAGGCACTCCTTCACCCGAGGGCACAGAGGATGCAGCGCATTGGTGACGACCACGTTGGGGCCGAGCCAGCAGCCATCCTCCAGCTCGGAGAATTCCGGCACGAAGACCTGCGTGTGAATGCGAACGCCGTTGCCGATTTTGACGTGGTGCTCGACGACCGAGTGGCTGCCGATGCTGACGTCGTCACCGATCTCGTTCTCTTCACGCACCAGTGCGCCATGGCCGGTCTGGAAATCGCGCCCGATCCGGTTGCCGGCGTAGATCACCGTATGCGACCGCAGGGTGGCTCCTTCGCCGATCAGGGTGAGGAGCTCGCCGGGCTGACGGTTGCGCGGCGGCTCACCGATGATGCAGAAATCACCGACAGCGCACCCATCGCCCAGCTTTACGTTAGCGTAGATTTTGTAGGTATCCATGAGTCCCTCAAGAAGTCGATGCGTCGGGAATGCTGGGGATGTCGGCTCGGGCCATGCCCTGGATGGGCTCGCCCACCACGACCGCTGCGCCGCCCTGGTCGAGCGAGCGCTGGGCCGCCTCCAGCACCTGCACCACCCGCAGGCCGTTACGTCCATCGGTCCGCGGCGTCTTGCCGTCCTGGATACACTCGATGAAGTGGGCGCACTCGGCGCGCAGCGGCTCAGTCATCTCTATCTTCGGGATGTAGATGTCGCCCGAGTGGACCTTGTACTGGAATTCGCCATAGTGGTCGTCCGTCTTGCGATAGACGCCTTTGTCGTAAACCTTGACCTTGCCTTCGTCGGCGACGTCGTCGTACACGATCATGCGCGTGCTGCCGACGATGGTCATGCGGCGCACCTTGCTCGGATCCAGCCAGCTGGCCTGGACGTGGCCCAGCACGTTGCCGGGGAAGGTCAGGTTCATGAACACGACGTCCTCCACCTGGCCGTTGAGGTACATGCCGCCGCGCGCGCTCACTGTCTCCGGCATGGCTCCCAGCAGGAAGAGCAGGATGGAGACATCGTGTGGGGCGATGCTCCACAGCGCGTTGACGTCGGTCTGGACCCGCCCCAGGTTCACCCGGTTGGAGTAGATGTAGTAGACGCTGCCGATCTCGTTTCCGGTCGAGCAGCTGCTTGATGTGCAGCACGGCCGGATTGTATTCGAAGACGTGGCCGACCATCAGGACTCGGCCCGCGGACTCGGCGGTCTGCAGCAGGCCCTCGGCCTCGGCCGTGCTCATCGCCAGCGGCTTCTCCACGAGGACGTGCTTCCCGGCCAACAGAGCCTGGCGGGCCAGCGCAAAATGCGTGCGCACCGGCGTGGCCAGCACAATCGCATCCAGCTGCGGGTCGTCCAGAAGCTGAGCAAAGTCGGTAGCGCCGCGCACGCCGGGGTACAAACCGAGCAACCGGCTCAGCTTGCCTTCATCCGCGTCGCAGCACCAGGTCAGCTCGGCTGTGGGCAATTGGTGGAAGTTTCGAATCAGGTTCGGCCCCCAATAGCCAGCGCCGACCACCGCAACCTTCGAACGCATGTCTTCTCCTTGGCGTGCCGCACTCATCGAGCGTTGTGTCGCTTCTGTGCCTGAAACCTGCAGAGTATTTCGATTGTACATCAACTGGAAGGATTGAGCAATATCGCGCGCATCCCGGGAATCAGGCGGAGGCATGTCCTTCGTGGACTGGCTGATGATCTGGCGCGCGTGTCATGTGCTCACCCCTCTGCAGTATTGTGGCTTCGTTTCCAATCCCACAATGCCGGTATTCAGGGCGACTTATGACCCCGTGCGTTCGACCTGTTCCGAGTCTGTAAGGCACTTCTCGGATTCAGGAAAACTTGAACGGCGCGATCGGGCTCACGATCGTCTTTCCAGATCCGGGCCGAATATGACCTGCCCGTCGAACATGGTGAGGTCGACGCGCGTCTGGGCGATCATCATCGGCGGGATGCGGAAGATGTCCTGCGACAGCACGGCCAGGTCGGCCAGCTTGCCGGGCGTGAGCGAGCCTTTTAGCGCTTCCTCGCCCGAGGCGTAGGCCGCGCCCAGCGTGTAGGCCCGCACCGCCTCCTCGACGGTGAGGCACTCCTCCGCCCTCCAGCCCTGGGGGCCGGGATAACCGTCGACGCGACGCCGGGTGACGGCCGCGTGGATGCCCAGCAGCGGGTCCATGGTCTCTACCGGGCAGTCGGACCCAAAGGCCATTCGCGTTCCGGCGTTCAGAAGGCTCCGCCAGGCGTACGCGCCCCGGATGCGCTCGCCGCTCCAGTAGGACTCCACCAGATCGATGTCGGCGGTGGCGTGTTGCGGCTGCATCGAGGCAATCACGTCGAGCTGCGCCAGCCGCGGGACGTCGGCGGCGTTCAGGAGCTGCACGTGCTCGATGCGGTGGCGGAGGCGACGGTCCGGCTCGGCTCGCCGAACTTCCTCCAGCGCGTCCAGGACCTCCCGGTTCGCCGCATCGCCTATGGCGTGGACTACCGCGGAGATGCCCGCGCGGCTCGCGCGCCCGATCAGGTCGCGCAGCGTGGCCCCATCCGTGACTTGAATGCCGCGGTTGTCCGCGTCGTCGCTGTACGGCTCCAGCATGTAGGCCGAGCGGGACCCCAGCGCACCGTCGGCGAACAACTTCAGCCCACCGATGCGCACGCGCTCGTTGCCGTAGCCGGTCCGCAGCCCGGTCTTAATGGCCGAGTCCAGGTTGGACGCTGACAGGTGCATGCAGACCCGGCAGGTCAATCGGCCGGCTGCTTCCAACTCCTTAAAGGCGAGGAAGGCGTACTCGTCTTCACAATCGTGGAAGCCGGTGACGCCGACCTCGGCAGCGTGGGCGAGTCCGGCGCGCAGCGCGGATTGGAAGTCCGCCGGCGAGGGTGCGGGCTTGGCCCAGTTCACCAACTCCTGAGCCGTCTCGCGCAGGATGCCGGTCGGCTCTCCGGCGGCGTCGCGTACGATTTCGCCGCCGGCCGGATCCGGCGTGTCCCTGGAAATGCCGGCCCCGCTCAGCGCCAGCGAATTGGCCCACGTCGAGTGTACGTCCTTGCTGTAGAGCTGGACCGGATTCCAGCGAGAGACCGCATCCAGGTCCTTGCGGGTGGGAAACGAGGGATCGGACCACAGGTTGCGGTCCCAGCCGCCCCCCACGATCCACTCCTCGGGCCGAATGGCTTCCGCGCGATCACGAACGCGCTGCAACACCTCCGCCTTAGAGGTGCTGCCGGTGAGGTCGACCTCCTGCAGTTTGAGCGAGAACAGCACAAAATGAACGTGGCTGTCGATGAAGCCTGGTACCACCGCACGGCCCATCAGGTCGATAGTCGAACCGTCTGGCGCCTTCAAATCGAGCATCTCCTGGTCGCTGCCCAGGGCGAGAATTCGCTGCCCGGCGACGGCAATCGCCCGCGCGCGAGGCGCATTCGGGTCCATCGTGTAGATTCGTCCGTTGTACACAACAAGGTCAGCTTGCATGTGTTTCTCCTCACGAGCAGGGTAGCGGGCAAACGTCAAACTTCGGAAGTTATGAAAACTCCCGAAGTTGTCCAGCGATGCTCAGTTGCCGTGCATGGAAATTACCGTCGGACGCCGGGATTCTTGCCGCGCATGACGATCTCGTACACCGCCTGAAGCTCCTCTTCCGAGTAGAACTGCACGATCAGGCGCCCACCACCCTGCTTGCTGCGCTGCAGTCGAACCTTCGTGCCCAGCGCCTGGCGGAACTCGTCCTCCAGGGCACGCTGTTCGGGCGACATCATCGAGACTCCCAGCGCAGACCGCTGGGTTGTGTCGGAAGGCTGGCTCAACCGGCGCACGAGCTCTTCGGTCTGGCGGACGTTGAGCCCTTTGCTCAGCACCAGCTGCAGCGCGGCCGTCTGGCGCTCTTCGTCGTCAAGGGCCAGCAGCGCACGCGCGTGCCCTTCGGTGATCTCTTGATTGGCCAGGCGAACCTTGATCTCGTCCGGCAGGCGCAGTAGACGAACGGCGTTGGCGACAGCCACGCGGCTCTTGCCGACGCGCTCCGCGACCTGCTCCTGGGTCAGATGGAATTCAGTCATCAACTGGCGGTACGCGAGGGCCTCTTCCAACGGGTTGAGGTCGGCGCGCTGGAGGTTCTCCACCAGCGCCAGCTCCAACATCCCCTGCGGAGTCACGTCCTTGACGATGGCCGGCACTGTATCGAGGCCGGCGAGGCGAGCCGCCTGCCAGCGGCGCTCGCCGGCGATGAGCTGGTATTGGATTGCCGCAGACCGGTCTCCGGACAGGGAACGAGTGACGATGAGCGGCTGGATCAGGCCGTGCTCGCGGATGGAATCCGCCAGCTCGCGGAGAGACTCCTCGCTCATGGAGTGTCGAGGCTGCCAGGGGTTGGGTTCGATGGCCGAAACGAGGATGTCTACCGCGCCCGCGGCCGAAGCGGGCCGCGCTGCGCCCGAAATCGACGCCCTCGTCCGCGCCGGGAATGAGAGCGCCCAGTCCACGACCCAGTCCGCTCCTCGATTTCGCCATGCGTGCCACCTCCCCTCGCAGCAGGAGTCCGCGGTCAACCTTGCCGGGTCAGGAACTCCTGCGCCAAAGACTCGTAGGCCAGGCCGCCGGGTGACTTGCGCGCGTAGCTCAGGATCGACTGGCCGTAACTCGGCGCCTCGCTGAGCCGCACGCTGCGCGGAATCACCGTTCGAAAGACCAGCTTGGGATAATGTTGGCGGACGTCATCCACCACTTCCTGAGACAGGTTGGTGCGGGAATCGAACATCGTCATGAGCAGGCCGTAGATCAGCAGTCGCGGATTGAGCCGCTCGCGCACCAGCCTCAACGTCTGAAGCAGCTGGGTCAGGCCCTCGAGAGCCAGATACTCGCACTGGATGGGGATGACGACCCCGTGCGTGGCGGCGGTCAGAGCGTTGACGGTCAGCAGACCCAGGCTGGGCGGACTGTCCACGAGAATGATGTCGTAGTAATCCTGCACACCTTCCAGAGCCTTGCTCAGCAGCCTCTCGCGATTGGGCATGCTGACGGCTTCGATCTCCGCGCCGGCCAGCGAAGGCGCAGCCGGGGCCAGATCCATTCGTTCGTGGTGGGTCAGCAGGAGGATGTCCGACAGGGCGCGGCCTTCGATCATGACCTCGTAGATCGTCAGGCGCTCGGCGTGCTTATCGAAGCCCAGGCTGCTGGTCAGGTTGGCCTGGGAGTCGGCGTCCACTACCAAGACGCGCTTGCCCAGCTCGGCCAGAAAGGCGCCCAGGTTGATCGTCGTCGTCGTCTTGCCCACACCACCTTTTTGGTTCGCCAGGGCATAGATGCCGGCCAAGGGTGCACCTCATCCGTGTCTTGCCTAGTGGAGAAACGAATCTTGTCGACAGCGTGCGACTTCACTCAGCGTCGGAATGCCGCTGATGCCCTTGCGCTCGACGGAAAAAGATGCGACGCAGTTTGCAAAACGGGCGGCTTCGATGGGATCCTTCGTTTCGTCGAGACGCACCAGGAAGGCTGCCGCGAACACGTCCCCGGCACCGGTTGGATCGACTTCCCGCGTGTCTCGTCCGTTCAGATACGTCGTCTCTCCGCCCACGTAGACCGACGAACCCTTCCACCCCGAGGTAACGACGACGACCTCGGTCAGGCGGGCGTATTCGTCGACGATGCCCAGATCGCCGCCCACGTCGTCCACACTCATTATGAGCGCTTTCGCTCGTCGAAGCAACTTCTCCGGCGGGCGCCAGACGGTGGGCGTGACGCGGCCGGTTTCGTCCCACTGACGCATCCAGCCCTGCGGTGTCACGCCGATCAGCGAATCGGGGAACAGATCGATGATGTCCGGATCGACCTCTTGCGCGAGAGGCCCGATGTGCACGATGCGCGCGCGTCGCCAGGCCACCGGCACCATGGAGCACGGAATGCGGTCCGCGACAGCACGCACGTACTGCTGTCGATGGCCGTCCAGGTAAAGATTCTGATAGGTGGTCGTGAAGGACGACGCGTGGCGGATCACTTCAACGCCGCCCAACATCTCCGCCGCCGGAAAGTCGGCGGCGAAGCTGCTGATTGCAGCGGTGCGGCATCCCAGATTCCTCGCTGTCAACCCCGAGTAGGCGACGGTCCCGCCCAACGCGAAATTGTCCCCCACCAGGTCTTGACATACCGTGCCGATGACTAAGTAGTCGGGGTAATCCAAAGGGCGGCTCCCATGAGAGATGGATGTTGACCAAAGGAATCGCAAGCACGAGAAGGTTGCGAGAGTTTGTCTCAGACGAACAACACACTGGGCTCACCGTGCCGGATGAGCCCAGGTCTGGGAATCAATTCAAGGTAGGCCGGGCCCCCGTCAATCGAGCGGGATGATGACGACTTTGCGCGATTCGCCCTCGCCGACGCTCTTCGTCGTCACGTGTTGATTCTCGTGCAGCGTCAGATGAACCACACGCCGGTCGTAGGACGTCATCGCTTCCAGCGGCACCGGTTGGTGCGTGGAGGCCGCGCGCTCGGCCATGCGGAGCGCCAGCTGCCGCAATCCGCGCTCGCGGCGCGCCCGATACTGCTCGACGTCGAGAAGAATGTTCAGCCACTGCTTGACCTGCCGGCTGACGATCAGCCGGGTCATGTATTGCAGTGAGGCCAGGGTTTCGCCACGGCGTCCGATCAGGATGCCCAGATCCTCGCCGCGGATGTCCAGAATGATCGCCCGCCCCTCGCTCGCCTGCTCGGCCATGAGACCCTGTGAGGGCAGAGGCACCACATCAGCTCGGATGCCCATCCCCTCAAGCAGCCGCTGAACGACTTCGATGGACTGAGCCTCGTACTTCGCGAATTCGGCCTCGTCCGTGATCGGGCTCAGGGTCTCGCTCTCGGTCTCGCTGGTTTCCACTTCCTCGACCGCGGGGGGAAGGGTCTCTTCCTCAACGACGGCTTCCGTCTCAGCCGGCTGCATTGGCTGAACGACCGGTGCGGCGGCGGGAGCCGTCACGGGCGGCGTCTTCTCGATGATCTCCACGTAGTAGCTGACCGACACGCGCGCGCTCTCCGCGCCGATGCCGAGGACGCCCCGGCTGCCCGGCGAGATGATGTGAGTCTCGATGTCATCCCGGGTAAGGCCCAGTTGAGTCAGAGCATTGGAAATGGCTTCTTCGACGTTCTTGCCGCTGAACTCAGCGCTTCTTCTTTCTCGCACGTCTTCTCTTCCCTTTCTCCGCCATATCGCTCGGGGTTGCGGCCGCAGTTGAGCCTTCGTCCTGACCCGGAGTGTCCGCGCCGTCATTTTCGCTGGAAGCCGACGAACCCGACATCTGGGCGACCTCGTTGGCCGGCTTGCCGCTCGACAACAGGCCAAGGAGGGAGTCCAACAGCCCCGCCTTCGGCTTGGAGGAGGCTGCCGTCCTGGCTTCTGGCGGCCTGTTTGCTTTGTCCGAGCCCGAAATGCCTGTTGAGTCCGTACTGGATGCCAATGCCGACGAGGCTGGACACCACGAAGTAAATCGCCAGACCGGAAGAGAAGGACAGGCTGAAGAAACCGAACATGAGCGGCATCGTGTAGTTCATCGACTTGGTCATGGATTCGGATTGCGGATCGGTCGCCGGCATGCTCATGAGCTTCTGTTGGACGAACATCGAGACGGCGACCAGGACAGGCAGAATGTACAGCGGGTCAGGCCGTCCGAGGTTGAGCCACAAGAAATGGTCGTCCAGTGGAATCAGCTGCGACAACGATGGGAACTGCGAATAGATGTTCTTGGATAGCGCCAACACGGCCAACGGAGTCGTGGCCATGACCTGGGCGATGGCCTGGTAAAGGCCGATCCAGACCGGGAACTGGATCAGAGTTGGGAGGCAGCCTCCCAGCGGATTGACCCCGTATTCCTTGTAGAGATCCATCTGCGCCCGCGACAGCGCTTCCTTGTCGCCGGCGAACTTCTTCTGGAGCTCCTTGAGTTTAGGCTGCAAGTCCTGCATTTTCCTCGAGGAGGTCATCTGTGGGATGGTCAGCGGCAGCGTGATGAGCCTAACCAGGATCGTGAAGACCGTGATGCTCAATGCAAAGTTGTGCCCCAAAACCGAATACAGCCATAGCAAGCTGTTGAGCATGGGTTGAAGGAAAAACATCGTCCAAATCTGAAATTCCTGAAATTCCCAAAAGAAGACCTCCTAGCCTTGCGGCGGACTATACGCCCACTTCTCACTGCCACTGGCGGTATCGATCCCGAAGATCGGGCCCTCCCCCCGAGACCACGTACAGGATATTGCCGGTCAGCACAGGAGTGGACAAGAATCCTCCCGCCTTGGCCGCAGCGTCCGAGGTGTACTGCCACTTGGCCGCGCCGGTGGCGGCGTCCAGGGCATCCGCATGCCCATGCTCAGCCACAATGAAGACCACACCGTCGCGCACCAGCACATCCGCGCGGATTGCGCCGCCGGCATTGAAGGGTTTCGGCCAAACCGCCTTGCCATTCTCGACGACAGGGCGGTGACGTTCCCGCCGAGATCCGCCACGTACAAAACGTTGCCCGACCAACGCCGGTGAGCCCCACACCCAATTGCCCATCGCGGCCGTCCAGAGCTGCTTTCCCGTCGCCGCGTCCAGCGCGTACACGGTGCGCTCGAAATCGCCGAAATACACCTTGCCGCCGGCGACGACCGGCGAACTGGCGATCGCGCCCTTGGCCTCGAAATCCCAGACCGTGCTGCCGTCCGACAGCTTTCAAACAGTACATATGATGATCGGTCGAGCCGACGTACAACTTCCCGTCCTGATAGACGGGCGTGGCCCAACCCCAGTTTTTCATCTGGAATTCCCATTTCTTGGTTCCGGTGTCCGGCAGCCAGGGCATACACCTTCCGATCATCGGTGCCCATGTAGACGACGCCGATCGTCACGGCGACGCTGCCCACAATGGCACCGCCCGTCGGCAAAATTCCACAGACCTGCGCCCGAGTCCGCGTTGACGGCGTGCAGCTTGTCCTGGAACGAGCCGACGAACACCTGGTTGTCGCTGCGGACAGGCGGCGCGTAGAACATCTCGCTCTGTTTCGTGCTGGTCGGCGGGAAAGACCACAGCGGCGTTACCTTCAGACTTGCGTCGTGTCGACGGCGAAGACTTTCTGTCCTGCGGCAACATAGAGCGTGCTGTCGCCCGCGCCAAGCCCGGCCAACTACTCGACGGGAGTTGCCCCTGGCACCCCGCAGCGAGCAGAGGCCAGCGCGACAAGCAGCAGCGCAAAACGCATCTTCGTCAGGCTGTGAGCCAATACAACATCCTCCGATTTGACTTTTCTAGCAAATGCACGTTAATCAGGGTACTGGATCGTACCCTCCCGGGTTGAATGGGTTGCAGCGAGCCACCCGCTTGGCGGCCATCCAGCCGCCTTTGAAGAACCCGTACTTGTCTATCGCCTGATAGCCATAGACGGAACAGGTGGGCGTGAAACGGCAGGCAGGAGGCATCAACCGGGAGAGGGTCAACTGGTACAGCCTGATAATCCCTAATGCCAGGTACTTCATTTCTCTTACCTACCTCGACCGGCCCAAATTCGAACCTGTCGAGCCAGAATGAATGGAGGTTTTCAACAAACAAGCGCGTCGAAGCAGATTATCGACGGCCTGTTTGACCTCGTGCAACCGCGCTGCAGAAATTGGGGAACGGGCGATGAAGATCAAATCCCAGCTACCCGCTATCTCTTCATTCTTCAGCCGAGCCGCTTCGCGCAGCAGCCGTTTTACCCGATTGCGCACCACAGCTCCGCCGACTCTGCGACTTACCGAGAAACCAAAACGACTGTGCTCACAAGTATTGGGTAAAGCAGAAAGAACCAACATGGGGTGAGACCACGATTGGCCTTCTAGGCGGACTCTTCGAAAGTCCGAGTTGGCGCGCAGACGATACCTCTTCTCCATTCATCCAGCTACTGACAAAAAGCAAGGGCCGCTTTGGGCCCCGGCCTCATACTGTCAATTGCTTCCGGCCACGTCTCTGGCGGGCAATCAACACTTTCCGACCGTTTCTCGTACTCATCCGCGCCCGGAAGCCGTGCACTCTCATGCGACGACGCTTTTTGGGCTGCCAGGTTCGTTTGGGCATAGGTCCTCCAAAAGATATCGAGATTAGACCCTTATTTTACCTAGTGAAGGCCTTTCTGTCAAATCCAATGGCGACAAAGCAGCTATTCACGGTCTTTTGGGCGATTGTTTGGCGGCGGACCCACAGCAAACAGGACCCGGCGGCGGGCCATTCTTGCTGTGGCCGTGTTCTGGTGGTATTATAGCCGCGAATCGCCTACTACAGGAGAGCTCAAGCCAATGGCTGTGGTCAGGGAAACCAAGTCCAGGAAGAACCATACCTTGCTGGCGCTCGTCACTTTTGTCGTCGGTCTCCTGGCTTACCTCTATACCCTCGCTCCGTCCGTGAGCACGATTTTCGACGATACTCTGGAGTTTCAGGTCGTCATTCCCCAATTGGGAATTGCCCACCCGACCGGATATCCGCTCTTCGTCTTGCTGGGCAAGCTCTTCACGCTCTTGCCAGTGGGTGACATTGCGTATCGGACGAATCTGCTGTCCGCGCGCGGCGGCCGCGCTCACCGCAGCCTTCGTCAGCCTGCTGGTGGCCAGGGTCAGCGGCCGCAGCATGGCCGGCTTCGCCGCCGGGCGTGGCGCTTGCGCTGTCGCCGGTGTTTTGGTCGCAGGCCACTCTGACGGAAGTCTATACCGCTGAACAGCCTCCTCATCATGATGATGGCCTATTTCGCGGTCCTCTGGGCAGAAAACGAGTCCGACACGAGCTTGCCGATGGGCAGCCGGCGCAAGTGGCTGTGGCTCACGGCGCTCACGTTCGGCCTCAGCCTGACCCATCATCGCACTTCCATCTTCATGGGCCTGGCCGTGCTGGTCTTCATCCTCGTGGTGAACCACCGGGTGTTGCTGAATCGGAAGCAGCGTGCTGGGCTCTGCTGGCCTGCGTCCTGGCTCCTCTGCTGCTGTACCTGTACATTCCTCTGCGTGGCCTCAGCCTGACTTCGCTGGATGGGACGTACCAGAACACCCTCACGCGGTTTCCTGGGCTGGGTGAGCGGTGCCAACTACAGTGTCTTTCTGAACAGCGACCCCTTGCACCAGCACGCGGGGCCTGATGGACTACGCGCGGCTGTTCTATCACCAGTTCCCACCCATTCGCCCTGGCGCTGGCGGCGCTCGGCTTCCTGTATTTTTTCCACCGGTCGCGGCGAACCTGGGTGCTCACCACGGTGGCGTTCCTCGGCTACACGGCTTTGCCATGGCGTACCGCGTGGCCGACATCGAGGTATTCTTCATTCCCTCCTTCGTGCTCGTGGCGATCTGGATCGGATTCGGGCTCGCGCTTGTTCATGGACGTCATCGCCCGGCTGGTCCGCTTGCTCGGCCCCGCGACCGGAGGTCGCGGTGCAAGTGCCCATCGCTCCCGGCTCGGAACCTCGTGAGGTATGGCGGCCCTCCGCAGCCTTGATCGGCAATACCCTCGCTCTGGTCGTTCCCATCGTATTCCTGATTGCTCTCCGACCGGTCGTGCAAGCACGCTATCCGGCACAGGACCACAGCCACGACTGGAGCGTGTACGACTACGGCCACGATATCCTGAGCCAGCCACTCGAGAAGCAGGCCACGATCATCGGCTTGCTGGGCGAGACGACACTGTTGCGCTATTTCCAGCTGGCCGAAGGCTTGCGCCCCGACATCGTGACCGTTGCGGCCGACAGCGAGCAGAGCGGCGGGCGGCGGTTACGGCAGGCGGTGCAGCGGGCCAGCGCGGTCTACCTGACGCGCCCGCTGCCCGGCATCTCGGACCTCTTCAACATGTCCGCGGTCGGGCCGCTGATTAGGGTTCAGAAGAGGCCCGGCGTGATCGACGTCACGCCCGATTTCGCCTCCAATCTGTACCTGACCGATGCCATCCACTTGTTGGGATACGATCAGGCTTACCTGGACGAGCATTCGCGGACGACTCTGCGGCTGACCTTCTTCTGGGAGGTCACCGATTCCATACCCGCCAGCTACAAGTTCTCCGTCCGCGTCTTCAACCGGGACGGGAATCTGGTCGGGCAGACCGACGCGATTCCGGTGCACGACGCCTATCCGACCCTGGGCTGGCGTCCCGGCGAGGTCGTGCGCGACGTCTACGACATTCCCATCGTGCCGGGAACGCCGGCCGGCGAGTGCAAAGTACGGTTGGTGCTGTACCAGCCGGACAGCGGCGCAGGAAGTGGCGCAGCGCTGAGCTGGGCACCGTGTGGGTGAAGGAGGCGACCGACGAGCCGCCCATCGCCGACCTGTCGGTGGATCACGTCGTGCGCGCCGAGATGCTGAGCGGCCTGCAGCTGCTCGGCTTCAGCCTGCAAGACATGGACCTGCTGTTCAAACAAGGCGAAACGGTGCCCCTGAACCTGCTGTGGCGCTTCGCCGACGGCTCGAACGTAAGCGGGGCCATCCGCATCTGGCTGGACGGCGCCGACGCCGCTCAGGTGCTGTCCATTCCGCAATTGATCAGCTCGGACGGCAGCCGTCCATTCGGCCCCATACTGCTGCGGCAATGGGTCAACTTCCCTGTGACGGCCCGAGTGCCGGACGGCACCTACCCGCTGTACCTGGCGGCGTACCCGAACGAGGCCGCGGCGCAGGTGGGCAACCGCCCGGGTCTGCTGCTGGGCAACATCGTCGTCAAAGGGCGGGCGCGCGTGTTCGACGTGCCGGCGGCGATGCAGACCCAGATCGGCGCCATCCTGGACCACAAGGTCACGCTGCTGGGCTTCGACATCGACAATCGCGATCCTCGACCGGGCGATACGGTCACGGTGACGATCTATTGGCTGACCAAAGCGGAGATGGATACCTCGTATACGGTCTTCGTTCACCTGGTCGGCGCGGACGGCGCGATCCGGGCGCAGCAAGACTCGGTCCCTCACAACGGCGAGTGGCCCACGACCGGCTGGGTGAACGGCGAGGTGATCGCGGACAGCTACGCGCTCACTATCGCGGCGGACACACCACCCGGCAACTACCACCTCATTGCGGGCATGTACAAGGCGGAAAACGGCCAGCGCCTGACGGCCACGGCCGGGAACAACAACCCGCTGGGCGACTCGGTGCCCCTGACCGAAGTGACTATCAAGTAAGGACAAGTTCGCGATAGTCAGAAGACGCAACGCGTAACGAGTGATGGGGAATGACAGTATGTTGTCACTCCGCATCACTCGTTACGCGTTGCGTCTTCTGACTATCGCTGGGTCGACAGCTTCGTCACCGGTTTCAGGAAGCCCCCATTTCCGGGCGTCTTCCCGGCCAGGTACGCGCTGTAGTTTCCCTCGTGCGTTCGTACGGTGGCACCGTCAGGGTCCACCTCCCAGATCGTATCCACGACCCGGTCGAGCGTCGTTCGGTCGTCCGTGGCGATGAGCAGGCTACCCCGATAGGCTTCCAGAAAACCATCCAATCGCTCGATGACCGATACGCCCAAATGCGTCATGGGATCGTCCAGGATCAGCACGTCGGGATTGGACAGCAGCAGGCTGGCCAGCCAGATGCTCCGCTGCTCTCCGGGTGACAGGGTGGAGAGCCGGGCATTGGGCGAAATGTGCTCGAGGTCCAGGCCGGCGAGTGTTTCGTGCTCGATGTCGTCTTCCTGATCGCCGGACTGGGCGGCACTTCGCGCCGGACGCCGCCGGGCGGTGAGGCGAGTGGACAGCTGCTCTTCGTCCACGGGGCGCTGACCGGACCAGGCCTTCAGCGTCTGCGCGTCCTCGCGGGCCGTCTCCATCACGTCACCGAAGGTAAACTCTCCAGGGTCCACCGGTTCTTGCGGCAGATAGCCGAACCACACCCCGGACGCGATGGACACACGACCGTCGTCATACCCTTCGAGACCAAGGATAATGCGCAGCAGCGTGGTTTTGCCGGAACCCGGGGGACCGATGAGCCCGATCTTGCGCGTCGGTGGGGCAACGAGTCCGACGCGATGGAAGAGGACGCGACTGCCGAAGCTCTTCGTAATTTGATTTAACTCAAGCATAGGCAACACCAACCTTGGGGAGGAGCTTATGTAACATATTATACAATGACTCTCGACAAGGTCAAAACCCGCCTGCGCACGCGGTAACGGTCACTCATCCTTGCGGCTTGATGACTGCCTTGATCACCTTCAGGTCGGCCACGTCGGCCAGCGCCTGGTTCACTTCGTTCAGGCTGTAGCTGCGCGTGATGAGGTTCTCCCACGGGTAACGGTGCCCGTGCTTGGCCATGACCTTTACGCTGCGGTAGAAGTGGCTGAAGTCGATGCCCCACGTGCCGCGGATCTCCAGGTGCTTGCGGTTGATGTCCCAGTGCGGATTGATCGTGACGTCGCCGGCGTCCGTGTATTGCCCCACCACCACGAAGCGGCCCTGATCTCGAGTCATGCGCATCCCCTCGACCACCGCCTTGGGGTTGCCCGACGCCTCGATGGTGACGTCCGCGCCGCGACCGGAGGTGAGCTCCTTGACCATGGCGATGCGGTCTTCCGCGCCGTGTTGCTCGATATTGATCACCGCGTCGGCGCCCATGTCCACGGCCATGTCCAGCCGAAGCTGAGGCGCGCCGATGACGATCAGCTGGCACGCTCCGGAGAGCGCGGACAGAATGGCGGCGCTCAACCCCACCGGTCCGCTGCCCTGGACCACGACGGTGTCGCCGAGCTGAATCTCGGCCTGCTGCACCGCGTGGAGAGCTGTGGGCAGCCCGCAGCCGCCGCCAATGAATCGCTCGGGCGGGACGGTCGGCGGCAACTTGACCACCTTCACGCCGGGTTTCAGGTAGATGGCTTCGCTCCACCCGCCCAGAAGACCCTGCTCGGCAGAGTACGTGATGCCGTAGACCTTGCGGTTGGGGCAGCGGGTGGTCGCCTTGGCCACCAGGCAGAACCAGCAATTGTTGCAGGTTTCGTGAACGTCCATGAAGGTCACCACGTCGCCCGGGGCGAGCACGTTGCCATCGACGTCTTTGATCTCACCCGCCGTACGCCGGATCCGGCCCACGTTGATGTGCCCCGGAATGATCGGATACGGCACGCCGGCCAGCTGCCCGTGGTGCAGATGAACGTCGGTACCGCACACTTCGCTGAAGAGCGTCTCCAATAGAATCGCGCCCGGCTCGAGCTGTGGCTCCGGAAACTCCTGGATCTCCAGCGGAGTGTTGGGCTGTGTCATCACTGCTGCCTTGATCATGAATGAATTCTCCTCACTCTGTGACCTCATATGACGGCGAAAGGCTGATGAATCGACCGGTGCCCGGCACCTGAAGCCCCCCGGCACCGGCTCGCTCATTCGTATGGAAAATGATAGTCGGTCAGACCCGTCTCATCCCGCATCTGGACGAGCTGCTGCTGCAGCACGCGGCCCAGCGGCGCCCCGCGGTCTTTGCGATCGAGCCACGCCAGGTACTCTTTTTCGCCGGCCGTGAAGATGTGGTCGTGTCCGGGCGCTTTCTGCGCGGACCGCAGGCTGCGCAGAACGTCGCCGGTGTTGCGCTTGAACTCGTCCAGCGGCAGGAACGCTTCGACGTCGATCGCAATGAAGAAGTGGCCCAGACGGTATGGCTGGCGCTGGCCCTGTGCGTCGAAGCCGGACAGGCCTCTCAGGAACGGTCCGCTCTGGAGCGCCGAGGACAGGATCTCGACGACTGTCGCATAGCCGTAACCCTTGTACCCGGCCATCTCCTCGCCGATGCCGCCCAACGGGGCCAGCGCCGCCTGCCCGGTGACCAGGTCCTCCAGGACCTGGTGAGCGTCGGTGCTGGCGCGTCCCTGCCGGTCGATGACCCACCCGGGCGGAAGCTCCTTGCCCGCGCGGTCGTAGACCTCGATCTTGCCCCGCTGCGAGACCGAAGTCGCGCAATCCAGGATGAACGGAAACTCCTCGTCGGAAGGCATGCCGAAGGTCAGCGGGTTGGTGCCCAGCATATTCTCCACACTGAACGTGGGCGCGATCGACGGGCGCGCGTTGGTGCCGGTCACGCCGATCATCCCCGCCTGCGTGGCCATCAGCGCGTAGTAGCCGGCGATCCCGTAGTGCGTCGAGTTCTTCGCCGCCACCATGCCCATGCCGTAGCGCCGGGCCTTCTCGATCGCGAGGCTCATCGCGCGCTGGCCGATGACCATGCCCATGCCGTTGTTGCCGTCGACGACCGCCGTCGTCGGTCCTTCCCGCACGACCTCGAAATGGGTTACGGCTTCCTGAATGCCCTGCTTGATCCGATCGTAGTAGAACGGCTTCAGCCGTCCCACGCCGTGGGAATCTATGCCGCGCTTGTCGGCAGTAATCAGAACGTTCGCGCAGATCGCGGCGTCCTCGTCGGGCACGCCGACGCCGGCGAAAAACGTCCGCCATGAACCGTTCGAGGACGTCAAAATCGAGCCACGCTATCTTCTCATCCACTGTCAGCCCTCCTGCTTCTGTCATGTATGGTCTCCATATGCACGGGCGGCAGCCACTGCTTTCCTCCAGCCCGCCATCAATTGCTCTCGCTCTCGGACCGGCAGCGCCGGCTCGAAGCGTCGATCCACTCGCCGAATGGCCTCGAGCTCTTCGAGTCCACTCCAATAGCCGGTGGACAACCCGGCCAGGAACACGGCGCCCAGACCCGTCGATTCGGTCACGGCGGGCCGCTCCACCGTGGCCCCCAGGATGTCCGCCTGGAACTGCATCAAGAAGTTGTTGACGGACGCACCGCCATCCACCCGAAGGGTATCCGGCTGCAAGCCTCCGCCGGTCGTCATCACGTCCAACACGTCGGCAGTCTGGTAAGCAATGGCCTCGAGCGCGGCTCGGGCCAGGTGCGCGCGGCCGCTGCCCCGCGTCAGGCCCACGACGGTGCCGCGGGCATACATGTCCCAATAGGGCGCGCCCAGTCCCACGAACGCCGGAACCAGGTAGACGCCACCGTTGTCCGCAATCGATTCGGCCAGCGCCTCCGATTCAGCGGCGCTGCACAGCACCTTCAGCTCATCGCGCAGCCACTGCACGGCAGCCCCGGCGATGAAGATGCTGCCCTCCAGCACGTAGCTGACCTGACCGTCCAGCCCCCAGGCGATGGTCGTGAGCAGGCCGTGGTCGGACGCAATCGGCTCGTGACCGGTGTTCATGAGCAGGAAGCAGCCGGTGCCGTAGGTATTCTTGACAGAGCCCGGATGGAAGCAGGTCTGGCCGAAGAGCGCCGCCTGTTGGTCCCCGGCCATGCCGCCGATGGGAATCTCCGCTCCGAACAACGCCGGATCGGTCGTGCCGTACACCTCGCTGGACGGCCGCACCTCGGGTAGCATCCCCGCGGGCACGCCGAAATACGCTAACAGCGTGGAGTTCCAGGTCAGGTCGTGGATATCGAACAGCATCGTGCGAGACGCGTTGGAGCAGTCGGTGACGTGGACGCGCCCACCCGTCAATTTCCACACCAGCCAGCTGTCGATCGTCCCGAAGAGCAGGTCGCCGGCCTCAGCGCGCGCACGAGCCTGAGGTGCGTGCTCCAGAATCCAGGCCAACTTCGTAGCCGAGAAGTACGCATCGATCACCAACCCCGTTCGGGTCCTCACGAGGGGCTCCAAGCCGGCCTGCTTCATCTCCTCGCAGAGCGGCGCGGTTCGCCGGCACTGCCAGACGATGGCATTCATGACCGGCTCGCCCGTCACGCGATCCCACACCACCACCGTCTCCCGCTGGTTGGTGATGCCGATCGCGTGTATCTGGGCGCTGTCCAGACCGGCCTCTTGCACTGCGTCCTCGATCGCTTCCAGAGTCACCCGCCAGATTTCCAGAGGATCGTGCTCCACCCAGCCCGGCTGGGGGTAGATCTGGGAAAACTCACGATAACCGCGGGCCACGATGCGGCCCGCGTGGTCCACCACCAGAATGGTGGTTCCCGTCGTGCCCTGGTCGATCGCCAGGATGTACCCTGTGGGCAAAGACTCCTCCTCGCTGCTTCTGACGCCGGTGACGATGTGGGCTCTGCAGCGACATTATAGTACGAGGGGGTGCCGCTTTCAAACCTCAGCTCGAACACGCCGTCACTTCCATCGAGTTTGATCAGTTTTGCTCTTTTCTGTGTGTATGTGCCAGTTTTCGCTTGACGCGCTCGTCATTGTGTGACAAAATGAACTTTGGAGAAACCAAACCACCCCAAATCATCAAAGAGGAGCGACAGTTCCACCAACAGGATGTCCCTAGGGGTGCCAACGCACTCCTTCGAGAGAGGAGGGGCAGATTCTGGTGTTGCTGCCACAATTCAATCGTGAACAGGAGTCGATCATGAAACTCGAATCGGTTCGTGAGAAAGTGCTGGAAATCGCCAGGAAGGCGTCGAAGGAAGGCTTGATGCGGCTCACCATGGGCAACTTCAGCATACGGGACCCGGAAACGGGCCTCGTCGCCATCACCCCGACGACCCGCCCGTACGAGACGATGTCGGCGGCCGACATCTGCCTCGTCGATGTGAACGAAAACCCAGTGGACTGTGCCTTAAAGCCGTCCTTCGAAACGCCGATGCACTGCTACGTGTACCGCAATCGGCCGGACGTCAACGGCATCGTACACACCCACTCGCCATATTGCAACGCTTTCGGTCTGGTGGGCATGTCCATTCCGCCTGTGACGATCACGATGATCGAGATCGGCACAGTGAACACCACGCCGTTCTGTCCGAGCGGAACGGAGGAATTCGGCCAGAAGGCTATGGCCGCCATGGGCAAGGGCACGGCGGTCATCCTGGGTAACCATGGCTTGCTGACGATCGGCCCCAACCTCGACAAGGCCTTCACAACGGCAGTGTACGTGGAGGAGGGCGCCATGACGTACTACCGCGCCCTTCAGCTGGGCACTCCCTCCACCCTGGTTGGCTGCCTCAAGGGAGAAGGATGATTCTGCCACGAGTCCAGCGCCCCAGGGTACAGCCCGGCACACACAGGTTGCACCCCCACGACTCGCGTAAGGCGTAAGCAGAGTAGATGTCCGCGGACAGCGAGGACTCGTCATCCTGCGCTCGTTCATAGTTATCCCTCTCGCGGCCACTGTCTTTTCGGGCAAAGGCGTTGAGAGCGGTAACTCGGTGCCAGGAACGTGTAGGCGCCGGGGCCAGGCGATCGCATTAAAATTGTTGCGCTCGTCCCGGCGATTGGAAATCGCGGCTATGGGCGGCAAAGCCTGCCTGCGCAGGCTAACGACCACGACCAAATTGGTCGGCGTGGCCACTTCGTTACCAGGGATCGCGTTTTCAAGTCGCTTTGCCCTCGTTTTTAGCCTGCGCAGGCAGGCTTTGCCGCCCATAGCCGCAAACCGATAGTGCTGCGCACGATTTCCAATCGCCGGGACGAGCGCAACAGTTTTAGTGCAATCGCCGTAGGCGCCAGGGCTGAATCGCCTTGACCATGGCCCCGCCTTGACCTATAATGTCGCCGGGCAAGGGTTCGTGCATATTGGCGCAGGAGGGAGACAGTGCGATGGGCAACCAGGTGGTCGTGTCTTTGGCCCAGATGGATATCGCCTGGGGGCAGCCGGAGGCCAACCTGGCAAAGGCTGAGCTGTGGATCGCCGAAGCAGCCCGGCGCGGCTCCGACCTGATCCTCTTCCCCGAGCTGTGGACGACGGCATACGATCTGGTACACGCCGCGGGCCACGCGGCCGAGGCGGGCGCGGGCGTGCTGGCCCGGCTCGGCGACCTGGCCGGGCAGAATCACCTCTTCGTGGCCGGGTCGATCCTGCGGCGAGCTGAAGGGGGCATCTACAATTCGGCGGTGCTGTTCGCGCCCGACGGCCGGGCGGTGGAGACCTACGACAAGATCCACCTGTTCGGCTTGATGGACGAGGACCGCTTCCTGGCGCCCGGCTCCCGTACGCCCGTGTTCGACTTTCCCTGGGGGCGAGGCGCCATGGCCGTCTGCTACGACCTGCGATTCCCGGAGCTGTTCCGCAAGTACGCTCTGGCCGGGGCTGAGATGATTCTCCTGCCGGCGGAGTGGCCGCATCCGCGCCTCGAGCATTGGCGGACGCTGCTGCGTGCGCGGGCTATCGAAAACCAGAGCGTCTACGTGGCCTGCAACCGCGTGGGACGCGGCGGCGAAGCCGTGTTCTTCGGCCACTCCAGCATCATCGACCCAAGCGGAGAAGTGGTGGTGGAGGCGGGCGAGACGGAGCAATTGATCACCGCAACGGTCGACTGGGGCGCGATCGCGGCCGCGCGGGACCTGCTGACGGTATTCGAGGATCGGCGCCCGGATCTCTATTGAGCCAACGACGAGGAGCAAGCTTGAGCGACGGAGACGGCGTTTTTGCCGTGAGACGAATCGCACCCCACGTCCGGGTCATCACCGAGCTGGGATGCGTGCACTGTTACCTGGTAGAGGGCGCAGACTGGGCGCTGCTGATCGATTCGGGCCTGGGGGTGGGCGAACGTTCGAACGCTGGTCGAACGGCTCACCGACCGGCCGGTGATCGTCGTCAACACGCACGCGCACCCGGACCACGTCGGGGGCAACCACGCGTTCGATGCGGTCGCGATCCACGGGGACGAGGCAGAGTGGCTGGCACACGGCGCGTCGCTCGGGGATCGTGCGTTCGATCGGATCGAATGCGCGGATGGACGACTCCCGGCAGAATTGCCGCCTGCGCCGCCCTGGCAGTCGACGCATCAACTGAGCCACGGTGAGACGCTGGACCTGGGGGGCGGCGTCAGGCTGGAGGTGTGGCACTCGCCGGGACACACGCCCGGAAGCATCTGCCTGCTGGACGAATCGGCGCGGTTCCTGTTCACGGGCGACAGCGTCTACGCCGGACCCCTGGCCCTGCACTTCGACGAGTCCGACCTGGCGACGTACGTCGAGACGATCAAGAACCTGGAGACCGTCGGGTGGGATACCAACCTGGTGCTGCCCGGTCACGGCGAGACGCCGCTCGGCGGCGGCATCCTGCTCGAAGTCGGCTCCGGCGTGCAGCGCCTCCTCGACGGCGAGGGCCGATACCAGAAGATGCTCTGGCACGGGCAGCCAATCTTCGACGTGGCGCTGGGCCGCTTCTCGGTCCGCATTCGCCGGCCGATCAAGAATGATGCCGGCGCATGAGGGCAGCGTGATCGGCCGATGAAATCCGTGAAGAATCACAACCACGGCTTACGATCAGCCGGGAGGACGTATTGACCTATAAATGGCGGCTGCTGGACACTGATCCGTGCTCCGCAGCCGAGAATATGGCCTTGGACGAAACAGTCCTGGAGGTGCGCAGCCGCGGCCTGACGCCCAACACGCTCCGATTCCTGCAGTTCTCACCGCCGTGCACCCTGGTCGGCTACCACCAGGCCGTCGAACAGGAAATCCGGCCGGACTACTGCCGGGCCCACGGCATCGACGTCAACCGCCGCATCACCGGCGGGGGCGGGCTCTTCTGGGACGAGAGCCAGCTCGGATGGGAGATCTACGCTGCGCGCGACTACCCCGTTCTGCCCAAGGACCTGGAAGAGCTGTACGCCTACATCTGCGGGGGCGCAGTGCTGGCTCTGGCGGAATTCGGGATCCATGCCGAGTTCCGGCCCAAGAACGATATCGAGGTCGACGGGCGAAAGATCTCCGGAACAGGCGGCACGGAGTTGGACGGAGTGTTCCTGTTTCAAGGCACTCTCCTCGTCGATTTCGACGTCGAGACGATGCTGCGGGCGCTCCGCATTCCAACGGAGAAACTGAAGGACAAGGAAATCGAGTCAGTTAAGGAGCGTGTGACCTGCCTGCGGTGGCAGTTGGGGGTCACCCCCGCCATCGAGACGATCAAGGCGGCGCTGGTGCGGGGTTTTGTGCGCGTGCTGGACGCCGAATTCGAGCCGGGGCCGCTGACCGCGGACGAGGCGCAGGTTCTGTCCGAAAAGTTGCCCTATTTCCAGTCCCAGGACTGGGTATACGGACCGCGGCGTTATCTGCCGCAGCGACGAGACCTGCGTGCTCTGCGCAAGACGCCTGGTGGGCTGCTGCGGGCCTCCCTGGTCGTCGATCGCCGGCCCGATCGATTGAAGAGCCTCCTGCTCACGGGCGACTTCTTCGCCTATCCCAAGCGGGCGGTCATGGACCTCGAAGCGAGCCTGAAGAACGTACCCGCCGACAAGGCGTCGATCCGGCGTCGGGTGGAAAACTTCTTCGCGACGAGCGAGACCCGCATTTTGGGCGTCACCCCCGACGACATCGCTTCCACCATCGACGAGGCGCTGTCTCGCCTGGACTTCGAGCGCTACGGCATCGATTCGGCCGAGGCGAACAACCTGTTCATCGTGGGACTGCCCTTGGAGCAGATGCCGCGGCCCGAATACCTGTTGCTGCCGTATTGCGCCAAGCTCACCGACTGCGAGTACCGCTATCGAGACGGCTGCGCGGTCTGTGGGCAGTGCAGCATCGGCACAGCATACGAGCTGGCCGAGCGGTACAATCTGCAGCCCATTACGATCCAGAATTACGAGGCGCTGGAAGAGACGCTGACGGCCTGCCGCGACGACGGCGGCAAGGCGTTTGTCGGCAGCTGCTGCGAGCCGTTCTACGCCAAGCATCGGGACGATTTCGAGCGCATCGGGCTGCCGGGCGTCCTGGTGGACCTGGACAGCTCGACGTGTTACGACCTCGGGAAACAGGAGCAGGCCTACCATGGGCGTTACGAGAACCAGACGGAGCTGCGGCTGGCCTTGCTGGAGCAGGTTCTCGACGCCCTGATGAAGCGACCGGAGGCTGACGCCGATGAATCTCCCACGCTTTGACGTGGCAGTCGTGGGCGCCGGTCCGGCGGGAAGCATGGCTGCCCTGGAAGCGGCCCGCGCCGGGGCGAGCGTCGTCCTGCTGGAACGCCGCCGCGAGGTCGGGGTGCCGGTTCAGTGCGCGGAATACGTCCCGTGGCAGCTGGCCGAGCAGATTCCCTGGCCGGCTGAGTGCGTCGTTCAGACCATATCGGCCATGCAGACGTTCCTGCCCGACGGCGAAGTCGTGGAAAGCCCGAATCGCGGCTTCACGATCAACCGCGGGGCGCTCGATCAGCACCTGGCGCGCTGCGCGGTCGAGGCCGGCGCCGATCTCTGGCTGCAGACCCGCGCCACCGAACAAACGGCGCGCGGCCTGCGGGTCCGGCGGTCCGGCCGAGACGTGGAGATCCAGACGGCGGTCATTGTGGGCGCGGACGGCCCCCGATCCACGGTCGGGACGTGGATCCACACGATGAACGCTTCGCTGGTCGCCGCCGCGCAGTGCACGGTGACGCTGGAGTGGCCGATGACCGCCACGCAGATTCATTTCGACCCCGAGTTCATCGGCGGGTACGGCTGGTTCTTTCCCAAGGGCAAGCTGGCCAACGTCGGCGTCGCGCTCCAGGCAGGGCTGCCGCTATCGCAGCCGTTGGCCCATTTCCTGGATCGGCTGTCCATCGACCGAAACACGATCGTCGGACGGACCGGGGGGTGGGTGCCGAGCGGCGGACCGTTGGGATGCACCTGGCAGGGCAACGTCGTTCTGGTCGGCGATGCGGCCGGACAGGCACACCCGATCACCGGCGCCGGCGTGGCGCACGCCTGCCTCTGCGGACGGCTTGCCGGTCGCGCGGCGGCCCAGGCCGCGCGGCGCGAGGATCTGAGCCTGTTGGGCCAGTACGAGACCGGCTGGCGCGATTTTCTCGGCGGGCCGCTGAGCCACGCCGCGGACAAGCGCCGATTTCTGGACGCGAGCTGGACGGACGATGCCCGCAGCCTCAGTGCGGCGCTGCGCGAAGCCTGGGTGGCTTTCCCGGCTTACGGCAGACGCCTGCCCCACCGTGGATGAGAGACGACTGCACCTGGGTACCGTCGTTCACCACGGAGACACAGAGAACACGGAGAACAAAAATTGTTCTATCTTTCTCTGTGTCCTCCGTGCCTCCGTGGTAAGCGGCGGTAAGCGCACCCAGTGCTGAACGATAGGAGGAACGATTGACTGCAATCGAGAGTCCCGATTACGTGCGAACCAGCCTCGCTGCGGCGATGACGCTCGGCTTCGTGTTCGGCCAATTTCGGCGCGACGCCCGGCTCACCGGGCTGAACCTGCTGCTCACGTACGCAGACGGCTGCCTGGGGCATTGCAGCTACTGCGGCCTGGCCGGGGACCGGGAGACGCCGCGAGACGAGAAGCAGACCTTCATCCGGGTCGATTGGCCGGCGTACGCGCTCGATGACGTCATTGCACGAACGAGAGCCCTGCCCGTCAGCCCGCTCAAGCGCGTCTGCGTGTCTATGATCACGCATCGGCGGGCCTTCGCCGACATGAATGCGGTCATCCGGCGGATGCGGGCCGAAGTTCCGCTTCCCGTGAGCGCGCTGATCTCGCCGACGCTGCTGAAGGACCCACGCACTCAGCTGGCCGATACGAAGGCCGCCGGAGCGGACATGGTGGGCGTGGCCGTCGACGCCGCGCTGCCTGAGTTGTTCGAGCGTCACCGCGGCGCCCAGGTGCATGGACCCCATCGCTGGGATCACTACTGGGAATGCACCACGGCGGCGGTCGAAGTCTTCGGTCGCAACAAAGTCGGCGTGCACCTGATCGTGGGGCTGGGCGAGACCGAGCGCGAGATCATCGAAGCCATCCAGCGAGCGCAGGACCTGGGCGCGCAGACGCACCTCTTCAGCTTCTTCCCTGAGGGCGGGACCGCGCTGCGCCGCTGGCCGCAGCCATCTTACGGCCAATACCGCCGCGTGCAGCTGGCGCGCCACATCATCAACGAGGACTATGGACGGGCTGACCTGATGGCCTTCAACGAGGCCGGACAGGTCATCGACTTCGGCGTGGAGTACCTGGACGAAATCGTCGACGAGGGAACGCCCTTCATGACGTCCGGATGCCCGGGCAACGACGGCGTGGTGGCCTGCAACCGCCCTTTCGGCAACGAGCGGCCGTCGCGGCCATTTCGGAACTATCCGTTCACGCCTGACGTGGAGGACGTCGCGCTCATTCGGCTGCAGCTGCAACAGGACTTGAAGAGGTGATCGCATGGACCCATTGGATCGCACTCGACTGCAGGAGCTATACGATCGGCCGCTCTCCGATCTTCTGGACGAAGCCTGGGCGCTCACGCGGGCAAGGTTCCCTCTGACGGTCAGATTCGCCGCTCCGAGCACCAAACGCTACGAGTCGGATACGTTCTGCAATACCTCGGACCGATTTGTTCCCATCAGCCTTACCGGGCGGGCATGCGAGCTGATGTGCGAGCACTGCAGAGGCCGGCTGCTGGAAACCATGTACCCGGCTCCCAGTCCCTCCGCTTTGTGCGACCTGGCCGACACGCTCGTCGAGCGTGGATGTCAGGGCGTGCTGATCAGCGGCGGCGCCGACGCGGACGGTCGCGTGCCGCTGGCAGAATACGGCGAGGCGATGGCAGCCCTGAAGGCCCGCGGCTTGAAGGTGATCGTTCACAGCGGATTGGTCGACCCCGACACCGCGGCGATGCTCAAACGCGCGGGTGTGGACCAGGTCTTGATCGACGTCATCGGGGACACCGATACGATCCGCGAGGTGTACCACCTGCACAAATCACCGGCGGACTACGCCCGGTCGCTGAACGACCTGAAAGACGCGGGCCTGGCGGTGGCGCCGCACGTCGTCATCGGTTTGCACTACGGCGAGGTGCGCGGCGAGTTGGAAGCTCTGCGGCTGATCTCTGCCGCGGACGTGGAGACGATCGTTCTCGTGGTGCTGACGCCCTTGCCGGGCACGCCGATGTGCGCTTATCCACCGGCTCCACCCGACATGGTGGGCAAAATTGCGGCCCTGGCGCGCATTCTGAACCCGGAAACGCCCCTGTCACTGGGCTGCGCTCGTCCGGCGACCCGCAAGTTCGCCATGGAGCGGCTGGCCATCCACGCGGGCGTCAATGCGGTGGCGTATCCCAGCCAGGATTGCATCGAATACGCCCAGCTGTTGGGACTGACGATCGAGTTCTCCGAGCTGTGCTGCAGCCTGTTGTGGGCTGCTCCCCCCACCGGCGGCACCCAGTGAGTCGAACACGGGTGTATCCGTGAAGCTGGGATGCACCCCCACGAAACGTGCGGTTTGACAAAAGTCGCAGCTTGTGATATCCTGTCAGCGATGTGAGTTTAATTGAATACCTGAGCCATGATGGCGCTCTTATCCAGAGAGGTGGAGGGACCGGCCCTGTGAAGCCTCGGCAACCCCTTGACGCAATCGTGTCAAGATGGTGCCAATTCCGGCAGA
Organism: uncultured Chloroflexia bacterium; assembly: GCA_963843645.1. Taxonomy (GTDB): domain Bacteria; phylum Chloroflexota; class Anaerolineae; order DAOTYC01; family DAOTYC01; genus CAWJLE01. Next base: position 718,767 of record CAWJLE010000001.1, read on the forward strand.
AATTTTCTGGAAGATGAGAGGAGGCCCAATTAGATAGTCTGTATGCCTCTTCCGTTACCCGAGAAGAGGCTTTTTTTATTCTCTGCGCGGCCGGCGAGGAGCGCTGATCGCGCCTACGGGGGGAGGATTCTGTGGATCTGGGGTTGAAGAACAAAGTGGCTATCGTTGCGGCTGCCAGCAAGGGCCTGGGACGCGCCGCGGCCTTAGAGCTGGCGAGGGAAGGCGCACGCGTCGCGATTTGCTCACGCAAAGAGGCCGAGATCGTTCAGGCCGCGGACGACCTGCGGCGCGAGACCGGGGCAGAGATTATGCCTCTGACGGCGGACGTGACGCGGGCCGAGGACGTCGAGCGCGTGGTAGCGAAAACCGTGGAGACCTGGGGCACCGTGGACATCCTGGTCAACAACGCGGGTGGGCCGCCGGCAGGCCACTTCATGGATTTCGACGACGAGAGCTGGCTGAAGGCCTTCGAGTTGACCCTGCTGAGCGTCGTGCGCTTCTGCCGCGCGGTCATTCCCCACATGCAAAAGCAGGGCGGCGGCCGCATCATCAACATCACCTCGACCTCGGTCAAACAGCCCATCGACGAATTGCACCTCTCCAACTCGGTGCGTCCGGGCGTCATCGGCCTCGCCAAGAGCCTGTCCCTGCAGCTGGCGCGCGACGGCATCACCGTCAACAACGTCTGTCCGGGGAAGATCCTCACGCAGCGGACGTATGACGTCGCCGAGCTGCGCGCCAAGCGAGAGGGCATCCCGGTCGAGGAGATCGTCGGCAGCCTTGGTGCGGCAATTCCCATGGGACGCCTGGGTCAGCCGGAAGAATTGGGCGCGCTGGTCGCCTTCCTGGCCTCGGAGCGCGCGGGCTACATCACTGGAACCACCATCCAGGTCGACGGCGGCATCATCAAGGGGCTGTACTAAGCACCGGTGGCGATTGCCCCTCTCCGACACGCTATTTCCGGGAAGGGCGGCCGTTCGTTTGTCCGGCCCCAACCGACCGTAAAGACCACGTACGAAAGCGAGGACAGAACCGTGAGCGAATCCAAGCGTGAGTTTAAGTTCAATACCCTGGCTCTGCACGCCGGGCAGACCGTGGACGCCGACGTTCGGGCACGGGCGACGCCCATCTACCAATCGACTTCCTTCCTCTTTCGGGACAGCGAGCATGCGGCGAACCTGTTCGCTCTGAAGGACAAGGGTCATATCTACACGCGCATCTCCAACCCGACCACTTCGGTCTTCGAGCAGCGGATGACGGCGCTGGAAGGCGGCGTGGGCGCGCTCTCTCTCGCCTCCGGGCAAGCCGCGGTCGTGCTGACGGCGCTGACATTGCTGCGGGCCGGTGACGAGATCGTTGCGTCCAACAAGCTGTACGGCGGCACGTACACCGCCTTCAACAACACGCTGTGCCGGTGGGGCATCACCACCCGGTTCGTTGACCCGGGCGACCTCGACGCGATCCGCGGCGCCATCAACGAACGGACCCGCATGGTCTACGGCGAAACGATCGGCAATCCGCGCGTGGACGTGCTGGACCTCGAGGGCGTGTCGGCCATCGCGCACGAGGCCGGGCTGCCGCTGGTCGTCGACAACACGTTTGCCAGCCCCTACTTGTGCCGGCCGTTCGAACACGGCGTAGACATCGTGGTGCACTCCACCACCAAGTACATCGGCGGGCATGGGACCTCCATCGGCGGCGTCATCGTCGACTCCGGACGCTTCGACTGGGCCGGGAGCGGACGATTCTTCGAATTCACCGAGCCCGACGCAGCGTATCACGATGTGGTCTACGTGGACGAATTCGGCCCCGCGGCTTTCATCACCAAGGCCAGGGTGCAGATGCTGCGCGACCTGGGTCCGGCGGAGAGCCCGTTCAATTCGTTCCTGTTCCTGCAGGGCTGCGAAACGCTGCCGCTCCGCATGGAACGCCACAGCCAGAACGCGCAGCGCGTCGCGGAACAGCTGGCGGCCGACGCGCGCGTGAGTTGGGTGGCGTATCCCGGACTGCCCGACCATCCGACGCACGCACTCGCCCAGAAGTACCTGCCACGCGGCTGCGGGGGCATGATGGCCTTCGGCGTGAAGGGTGGGCGCGCGGCGGGCGCACGATTCATCGACGCTTTGCAGCTCATCTCGCACCTCGCCAACGTGGGCGACGCCAAGTCGCTGGCAATTCATCCTGGGTCCACCACGCATCAGCAGCTCACACCGGAGCAGCAGGCCTCATCCGGCGTGACCGAAGACCTGGTGCGGCTGTCCGTGGGCATCGAGGACGTCGAGGACATTCTGTGGGATCTGGATCAGGCGCTGGCTGCTGCTCACGCGTAATACGCAGCGTGCGCCGGGTGCAAGCAGGGAGGTGAGAAGTCATGGAAGCTGACTCTGTCGGACTGGTCAGTACCCAGTATTTCGAGTTTGCACAGCCACCCAACCCAATGGTACTGGAAAGCGGCGAGACGCTAGGGCCGATTACACTGGCCTACGAAACCTACGGCAAGCTGGACGCGCACAAGAGCAATGCCATCCTGATCTGTCACGCTCTGTCGGGCGATGCACACGCGGCCGGATACAACTCCCCGGCTGATTCGAAGCCGGGCTGGTGGGACGAGTGCATCGGTCCCGGCAAGGCGTTCGACACGAATCGATATTTCGTCATTTGCTCCAACTTCATCGGCGGCTGCAAGGGCTCGACCGGCCCAGCATCGATCGATCCGTCGACCGGCAAGCCATACGGCCTGTCGTTCCCTGTCGTCACCATCGCGGACATGGTCGAGGCGCAGCGCCACCTCATCGATCACCTCGGGATCCCACGGCTGCTCTCGGTCGTGGGCGGCTCGATGGGCGGCATGCAGGCCCTGCAGTGGGCGGTCGCGTATCCGGATCGCTTGTGCTCGGCGATCCCCCTGGCGACGACGGCGCGCCTTTCGCCCCAGAGCATCGCCCTCGACGAGGTCGGCCGCCAGGCGATCTATTCCGACGCGAATTGGAACGGGGGCGATTACTACGAGCAGGAATCCGGCCCCGATGCCGGCCTGGCGCTGGCGCGCATGATCGGCCACATCACCTACCTGAGTGATAAGTCGATGCAGAACAAGTTCGGGCGCCGGCTGCAAAACACTGAGCGTTACGGATATCACTTCGAGACCGAATTTGCGGTCGAGAGCTATCTTCAGTATCATGGCGGCAACTTCATTCGCCGCTTCGATGCAAACTCGTATCTGTACATCACCAAAGCGATGGATTACTTCGACCTGGCGAATGGGCACGGCTCGCTGGTCCGCCGGTTCGCCGACGTCAAGGCCAAGATCCTGGTCGTGTCGTTTACGTCCGACTGGCTGTTCCCGTCGTACCAGGCCAAAGAGATCGTGAGCGCCCTGATGGCCAACGGCGTCGACGTCTCCTATTGCGACATCGACTCGCCCTACGGGCACGACGCATTCTTGTTGGAGGTCGATCGGCTGACCGGCCTGATGGGCGACTTTCTGAACAACGTCGCTCGTTGTGACGAGGTCGTGGCGGCATGATCGACAGCAACCCGAATCGCTCCGACCTGCAATTCATCGCCGATATCGTCCCTTCGGGTTGTTCGGTATTGGACCTGGGTTGCGGCAACGGCGAACTGCTGGTCCTGCTCGCCGAGCGCAAACAGGTGAAGGGCCGCGGCGTCGAGCTGACGGAAGCCGGCGTGCGCCACTGCGTGACTCGCGGCCTGTCGGTGCGCCAGGGCGACATCGACGAGGGGCTGGGCGATTACCCGACCGGCTCCTTCGACTACGTGATCTTGAGCCAGACGCTGCCCTACATCGACGATCCGCGCAATGTCGTACACGAAATGCTGCGCGTGGGCCGGCAGGCGATCGTCACGTTCCCGAACGTGGGACACTGGCTATGCAGGCTGCACCTGCTGCTGGAAGGACGACTGGTGGAGGGCGCGCTCGACCCGGCGACCTGGGATGAGCCCCCGCGGGCGCGCCCGGTGTCCATTGCCGATTTCAAATCGTTGTGCGTGGCTCAGGACATCGACATCGTTCAGGAAGTCTATCTCAATGCGCGCGGGCGGCTTCAGGGAGTCGCCGGCCACAGCCTCTTCGCCACGGTGGGGCTGTTCGTCTTGAAAGAAAGGGCGGAAGGATAACGCAATGACTGCACTCCGAACCGCACACGTTGTACAGCTGGGCGTCGGGGGAGTGGGCCGCGCTCTGCTGGATCAAGTCCTGTCCACGCGAGAGGAGCTGGCGCGGCGCCGAGGCATCTGGCTGGAGTACGTGACACTGGCCGACAGCCACGGCGCCCTCTTCTGCGCCCACGGCCTGGGAGACGCGACTTTGCGCCAGGCGCTCGAAGCGAAGAGAGCCGGCAGGTCGCTGGCGGGCGCCGTTGACGCGGGCGCCGAATACCTCAGCGACGACGGGGCGCGCGTTCTGGATCGGCTGGCGCAGCCCGATTTCGACGACATCATCCTGATCGACGTGACGGCGAGCCTGGACATGGAAGACCTGCTGCTGCGTGGAGCGGCGCTCGGGTACGGCCTGGCCCTGGCGAACAAGCGGCCGCTGGCCGGCCCGCTGCAAGTGTATCGCGGCCTGCGGCAGAACGGGCGGTTGCGCCACGAGGCGACCGTCGGCGCCGGCCTGCCGGTGATCGGCACGATCCGTTACCTGCAAGAAACCGGCGACGAGGTGACCGCGGTGACGGGCTCGCTGAGCGGCACGATGGGCTACCTGTGTGCGCAGATGGAAGAAGGTGCTCCCTTCTCCAAGGCTCTGGCCCAGGCAAAGCTGAAGGGCTACACGGAGCCGGATCCGCGTGAGGACCTCGGCGGGGTGGACGTGGCTCGGAAGGCGCTCATCCTCGCCCGCCTGTTGGGTTGGGACCTGGAACTGGACCAGGTCCAGGTCGAGGGTCTGTATCCGCCCGCGTGGGACGCGCTCAGCGTTTCGGACTTCATGGAGACCTGCTGCGAGCTGGACGGTGACTTTGTTGAACGCGTCGAAACAGCACGCGGCCGCGGCGAGGTGCTGCGTTACGTGGCCGAGGTCAAGGACCGGCGATGCCGGGTGGGCCTGCAGTCCATCCCGGCAACGGGTCTGCTGGGCGGCGTCAAGGGGACGGACAGCGTGGTCGCCATCACCTCGCGGCGCTATCCGCAGCCGCTCACAGTCTGTGGAGCCGGCGCGGGCGTCGAAGTCACAGCCGCGGCGGTATTGGAGGACGTCATTCAGCTGGCAGCGGAATACCGGGCGGAGGATTGGTGACCACGAGCGAATTGCACATCGAAGGCGCAGCCAAAGTAGCCGATTTCTTGGGTGACCTGCTGGTCTATCGAAAGCTGGAGCCCCCCGACCGGCGAGTGCCGGGCCTCACGGCCCTGGCCCCGAAACTGGGTCTGGAGGGCCAGAGTTTGCCGCGAAAATCCGATTCCTCCTACGCCCGTGTGGTCGTGGAAGTCCTCAGAGCGGCCAGGGGGCTGGAAGCCTCCGGCACGGCGCTGCGGCAGCTGATCTACATCGGCGACTCGCCCGGTCTGGACGTGACGGCGTTCAGGAACCTGCTCCTGCAGAGCGGGTGGCGCGGCTGGGCGTTCATCGGCCTCGACGACCTCGCGGATCCACCGGCGATTTTCCCCGACGGCAACCTGGTCCGCGGGAATCGGTGGTCGCTGCTGCCGGAGTTCCTGCAGTGGGCGGAAGGGCAGGGGGCGACGCTCGACGACTCGCTGGCCGTCGTCGTCGATCTGGACAAGACGATGCTGGGTCCCAGGGGCCGCAACGACCGCACCATCGACGACGCACGCACGGAAGCCGCACTCCGTGTGGCGAACCGGGCGTTGGGCGATGAATTTCAGGCCGAGGCCTTCACGAAGGTCTACAAAGAGCTCAACCAGGCGAAGTACCATTACTTCACCGGCGACAACCAGGATTTCGTGGTCTACATTTCGATCGTCATCGCGGCCGGACTGTACCCGTTGGACGAGTTGCTGCGCGACCTCGCCGAAGGCAGAATCACGACCTTCGCTCATTTTCTGGACGCGATGGACGACCGCGCGGCAGCAGCGCGACAGGCGGGACTGCGCGCCATCCACGCCGAGGTCACCGTCAATTTTCGGTCCGGCGACCCGACGCCGTTCAAGAGCTTCAGGCAGGAGGAATACGCCGCCACCACGGGCCGGATGGACCCCAGCGTGGGCGCCTCGCTGCAGGTGGAAGCCGTGCTGTCCCAGCGCATCACGATCAACCACGAAGTGGCGCAGGTCTTGAGCTATCTGCGCAGCCGTGGCGCGCTGGCGCTGGGCCTGTCCGACAAGCCGGACGAAGCCGTGTTCCCCACAGCCGAGCTGGCGGCGCAAGGCCGTTTGCCGCTGCACCGCGTGGAGACGCTGGTGGTCGGCGAGCGCCTCAGCCTGCCACAATCGTCGCGCGAGGGAAGTCCAACGTGAGCAACGTGAAATCGGCCCCGGCGCAGACCGCGTGCCTCTCCGGGCGCAAGCCAAATTTCACGCACGGCTTTTGGCTCAAGAGCCAGGCCGCCGAACAGGAACGCGCCTCATCTGCTTCCCCGAGGTCTCGAGCGGGCGCGGCAGGAAAGGCCGTTCTTGCGGGACCCTTGTCCCGAAACGTGCGAGGGGCGACCTCATGGTTACAGAAAACCGGCCGGTATACCGCTCTTCACCGGATACGAATTGGCGAGTGGCGGGTGGTCTACGCGATTGAAGACGACAGGCGGATCGTGGTCGTGGTGACAGTGGCCCGACGAGACACCGTATATCGCAGCCCGTGATTGGGTGCTACCCGGATCTCGGCCACAGCGGGCCAGGGGAATCCCCGGCCCGCTTATCTTTGGTCAAAGACGGGCACTTGTGATATAATCTTTTAATAGGATCATTACGTAGACCGAGCGAAGATATTGACGCGTAAAATGAGGATGTAGATCGGGTGGTGAATATCCGCAGGGCCGAACTGGCCGACTTAAATGCCTGCATTCCCATCGATTCGTCGTGTGTTACGGATCACGTCTGGCAGATGGAGAGCAGGGACTCGGAGGACGTGGTGAGTGTGGCGTTCCGGACTGTCCGGCTGCCGCGTCCGATGAAGGTCGGCTACCCGCGCGATACGGACAGCCTGATAGAGGATTGGCGCAAGGGCGAGTGCTTTCTGGTCGCTTACGAGGACTCCGAGGTCGTGGGCTATCTGGACATGACCGTTCAGCCGTGGAATATGACCGGCTGGGTCAACAACCTCGTCGTGGCGAAGCCGCATCGGCGCCGAGGCATCGGCGGCCTGCTGCTGCACTCGGCCGTCTTATGGGGGCAGGAGATGCGCCTTTCGAAGGTTGTCACGGAGACGCAGACCAAGAACTACCCGGCCATTCAGTTCTACCAGAAGAATGCGTTCAGCTTCTGCGGCTACAACGATCGGTACTACGTGAATCGAGATATCGCGCTGTTCTTCGTTCAGCCGTTGAGGTAAGCGGAGCCAGGGAATGCAGTTGTGGAGACGCCTATTCTAACTGATGCGCTATCGTTCGGCAACGAGATGCTCTCGTCGGCCATCGTGTTGACGGCCTTTTCGCTGCTGGCCTACCTATTCATACATAACATTCTCAGTCCGGTGGCGCGGGCTTTTTGCGCTCTCATCGCCTGCGTGGTGGTGGTCTATGCCGGCGACGTCGGCTTGTATAACGTGCAGACTCTGCCAGGAGCCACGTTCTGGCTGAAGTTCCAATGGATCGGGATCGCTTTCGTCCCGGCGGCATACCTGCACTTCTCGGACGCGCTGCTGCGGACGACGAACTCGATTTCGCGGTGGCGACGCAGCTCAGTTGAGGTCAGCTATTTGCTGAGCGCTGCCTTTTTGTACCTGGCAATGACCACAGACATTGTGGTGCGCGAGGGCCTGTTCACGCCCGGAGCAACGCGCCTGACCGCAGGGCCGATATTTGGGCTCTTTGCCGCCTACTATTTTCTGACGGTGGCTGCAGGTGCGTGGAACATTCAGCGGGCGCGCGGTCGCTGCCTGACGCCGGTCCTGCGGCGCAGAATGGGGTATTTGGCGCTGTCGTTCGTGGCGCCGGGACTGGGCGTTTTCCCGTACCTGCTGTTGGCCGGAATGCCACGCCACCTGTCGCTGAACGTGTTCCTGGTCCTGCTGGGGGCAGGCAACCTGGGCGTGGCCATGATGATCACGATCATGGCCTACAGCGTGGCCTTCTTCGGCGTGCTCACACCGGATCGCGTCGTCCGGCACAACTTCATGCATTACCTGCTGCGCGGTCCGTTCGTGGGGATCTGCGTCATCGTGACCGCGCTGCTGATCCCGAAGGTCGGCCAGATCCTGGGCCTGTCGCGAGACACGGTGCTGGTCCTCGCGGTGGTCGGCGTCGTCGTCGTGCTTCAAGTATTGATCGACGCGGCCAAACCCTTCATCGACCGCGTGATCTATCGACGCGATCGCGAAGAGGTCGCCTGGATTCAGCAACTGGACCGGCACCTCCTGACGTCCACGGACCTCAATCAGCTGCTGGAAAACGTCCTCGTCACCCTGTGCGAGCTGCTGCGGACCAAAAGCGGCTTCGTGGCGGTCGTGGTGGACGAGAGCACGTATCTGGAGGCCAGTTGCGGCCTGTCCGCGCGGCGGGCGGAGGAGTTGGTCACGCCCGACCTGTTGACTGACATCGTCGGAGCCGATGCGTCGGACCGAGTCTCTCTGGGCCGGTTCGAATTCGTGGCCCAAGACGGCTTCTGGCTGTTGACGCTAAACAGTAGGGCCGACATTCAGGTGGGCGTGCTGGGGCTCGCCGCGCCCTCGTCCCGACCAGCAATGTCGGACGATGAGCTGGCGGCACTGGGACGGCTGATGGCCCAGGCGGCGCAGGCCCTGGAGGATCGACACCTGCAGCAGGGCGTCTTCGGCGCGCTGGCGACGATCATGCCGCAGCTGGAAACGGTGCAGCGCTGGCGCGGTGAGATGCAATATGCCGGCGCCCCAGCCAACACGATGGCCACCAACAGCGATCTAAACGGCCCGGATTTTCATCGCATGGTCAAAGACGCGCTGAGCCATTACTGGGGCGGCCCGAAGCTATCGGACAGCCCGCTCGTGTCCCTGAAGACGGTTCAGGTCGCGCTGGCGGAGAACGGCGGCAGCCCGACGCGTGCGTTGCGCGCCGTTTTGGGCCAGGCGATCACAGCCCTGAAGCCGGATGGGCAGCGCAGCATGACGGGCGCCGAGTGGGTGCTGTACAACATTCTGGAGCTGAAGTTTATCGAAGGACATCGTACCCGCGACGTGGCGTCGCGGTTGGCCATGAGCGAGTCGGATCTCTATCGGAAGCAGCGCATTGCGGTCGAAGAAGTGGCGCGGGTTCTTGCGGAAATGGAGCGCAACCCGCAAAGCCCCGACCGCGACGAAGCTGCTTGACCGAAAGTCGTAAGCATGTCACCGAAGGCGGCCAAACGAACGCACAAACAGCCCACGTGGCGACAATATTGGACCTGGGGACCGGTGCAACGCGAAGTCGTCGGGTTGCTGCTGATCACGTTGGGCGCGGTGGCCCTGCTCGGACTCTCGTCCATCACACACGGAGCCTGGATCGACGGGCTGACGCGGGTGTTGCGGTTGATCTTCGGGTTGGGTGCGTGGGTCGTGGCGTTGATGTTTCCGACGGGCGGCATCCTGCTGCTGCAGCGCAATTTGCCGCAGCGCGAAATCGGTCCCGTGGGAAAAGGTCATCGGCTTCGAGGTCTTCTTCCTGGCCGGCTTAGGGCTGCTTCACCTGGCCGTGCCCGGTGACGATCCGCTGAGCCTGGCGCGGGCCGGCAGCGGGGGAGGGTACGTCGGCTGGGCGATCAGCAACACCCTCGCCCAGGCGTTGGGCTACGAAATCTGCGCGGTGATTCTGACGCTCGCCGTCCTCTGGGCACTGATCGAGCTGTCGCCCCTGACGGTGAGCGAGGTCGCGCTCGAGACCGAAATCGGCGGCGATGTGGGCGTTCGACTGGGCCCGACGGCACCTGCCGGAGCCGGAAGAAGTGCTGGAGCCGGTACGGCGCGCCGCCAGAGCGGCCCCTGAGATTCGGCCCCGGCCCGAGATCCGGCCGAAGCCTACTGCGGACACGACTGTCGCACCGCCGTCCACGCGCGCGATCAAAGCGACCGCGGCAGCCAGCGAGCCGGCGGCCAAGGCTCGGCGAGAGGGACGCTTGCCGCCGCTGGACATCCTGGACAAGGCCTCGCCCCGAACGTTCGAGGAGGGTGAGGTACGGCGCAAGGCCAAGACCATCGAGGAAACGCTGGATGGCTTTGGGCTACCGGCGAAAGTCGTGGAGATCAACCGGGGACCGGCCGTGACGCAATACGGCGTCGAACCTGGACTCATCGAGCGCAAGGCGCGAAATGGAGAAGCCAGCTACTCTCGGGTCAGGGTGAGCAAGATCACCTCTCTGGTGAACGACATCGCCCTGGCTCTGGCAGCGTCGCCCATCCGAATCGAGGCGCCCGTCCCGGGACGCAGCGTCGTTGGGATCGAAGTCCCCAACGATGAGATCGCCGTCGTGTCGCTGCGAACGATCATGGAATCGGACGATTTCGTCAAAACGAAAGCGCCGCTCAAGATCGCGCTGGGGCAGGACGTGTCGGGACAGCCGGTGGTCGCCGACCTGGGAAAGATGCCCCACCTGTTGATTGCGGGCGCGACCGGCTCCGGCAAGAGCGTGTGCATCAACTCCATCGTCTCGGGGCTGTTGTTTAACAACTCGCCGGAGCAGCTGAAGCTGCTCCTGATCGATCCCAAAATGGTGGAGCTGACGGCCTACAACGGAATCCCCCACCTGCTGGCGGACGTCATCATCGAACTCGACCAAGTGGTGGCGGCACTGACCTGGGTCACGCGCATCATGGAGGAAAGATACAAACTGTTCTCCCAGAGTAAGGCGCGCAACATCGACGACTACAACAGCAAGGTCGGCCGCAAAACCGGTGGGGAGATTTTACCGTATATTGTTGTCGTGATCGATGAACTGGCAGATTTGATGATGGGCGCCCCGGTGGAAGTGGAGTGGGCCATTTGCCGTCTGGCGCAGATGGCGCGCGCGACAGGAATCCACCTGGTGCTGGCCACGCAGCGCCCCAGCGTGGACGTGGTCACCGGCTTGATCAAAGCCAATTTTCCGGCCCGAATCTCGTTCCAGGTGACGTCGCAGGTCGACTCCCGCGTGATGTTGGACGTGAATGGGGCGGAGACGCTTCTGGGACGGGGCGACATGCTGTTCATGGCGCCGGATGCGGCCCGATTGCAGCGTATCCAGGGCTGCTTCGTGTCTGACCAGGAAATCAACCACCTGGTGGAATTCTGGCGCAGCACCACCGCTCCGGAAGAGCAGGTTGCGCTGAAGCGGCGGCCATGGGCCGACATCACGACCCGTGAAGAGCGGGATGAGCTGTTGGATCAGGCCATCGAGTTGGTGCGTAAGAACGGGCGGGCGTCAGCGTCGCTGTTACAGCGACGTCTGCGAATCGGCTACCCGCGCGCGGCCCGGTTGATCGATCAATTGGAGGATGAGGGCGTGATCGGCCCGTCTGAGGAAGGCAGTCGTTATCGGCAGGTGTCTGAATCCGAGCCCGAACGATGGGATGCAGAATTGGATCGCGAGCTGGATGCGGAGTTTACGGAGGAAGTTTTACACAAGGGGAAGGGAGCTAATAGAGGAGTTTCATGGCAAGAAAGAAATCAGTAAAGCCAGGAGTGGCTAAAGAGGTAATTGAAGCAGAGGGCACCATCGTCGAGGCGCTGCCCAATGCGATGTTCAGGGTACAGCTGGATTCGGGACACGAGGTCCTGGCTCACATTTCGGGCAAGATCCGGATGTACTACATTCGAGTTCTGCTGGGTGATCGAGTCCTCGTCGAGCTTTCTCCCTACGATCTTACCCGCGGGCGCATCGTGTATCGCTATAAGAAATGAACTCGACGTTGTTTTTATCTGTTAGTTCGACGATGGTATAATTGCTTCATTGTTCACCACGATCAATAATCGGAGCCCACGACAAGGGGGTGTGTGAGGATGTCTGGACATTCAAAGTGGTCTACCATCAAGAGAAAGAAGGGTGTAGCGGATGCCAGGCGTGGGCAGCTTTTCACCCGGATCGGGCGGGAGCTGGCGATCGCCGCGCGAGAAGGCGGAGCGGACCCGGAAATGAACTTCCGGCTGCGATTGGTGGTGGATAAGGCCAAAGCCAACAACATGCCGAAGGACAACATCGAGCGAGCGATTCGGCGGGGCGCCGGCCTAGAAAAGGGCGATGCCCTGGAAGAGGTCACGTACGAAGGGTATGGACCAGGGGGCGTGGCGTTCATCGTGCAGGTGGTCACGGACAACCGCAATCGGGCGGTGTCCGAAGTCCGCCGCCTCTTTACCCGCCACGGCGGCAGCCTGGGTGAGACCGGCTGCGTGTCGTGGTTGTTTTCGCCCAGAGGGCTGATCACGACCAAGGCAGAGGGCCAGGATTTCGATAGCCTGTTCGAAATGGCCGTCGAGGCGGGAGCAGAAGACGTGCAGAGCGACGGCGACACGATCGAAATCTACACGACGCCGGAAGATTTCCACGCCGTGCGCAATTATTTGCACGACCAGGGCGTAGAGATGGAATCGGCTAACCTCACATTGGTCCCGAGCACGATGGCGCAGATCGACGAAAAGGCCGGTTTGCAGACCATGGCGTTGATCGACGATCTGGAAGAGCTGGACGACGTTCAGAACGTTTACTCCAACCTCGATATTTCGGATGAGTTGTTGGAGAAGTACGAGGCTGCTTGATGTTGGTGCTGGGCATCGACCCAGGCATCGCGATCACCGGTTACGGGTTGGTGACCGATGATCGGCAGGAACTCGAGCCCTTGGCGTACGGAGTGCTGGAGACGCCGGCCGGGCAGCCCCTGTGCGAGCGGTTGCTGCTCCTGGATAGGCAGCTTCGTACTCTGATCGAGACTCATCAGCCTGAGGTCGCCGCGGTTGAGGAATTGTTCTTCAGCCGCAACGTGCGAACCGCCATGGCCGTGAGCCACGCACGCGGGGTGGCGCTGTTAGCTGTAGCCAGGGCAGGGCTAGAGGTATATGAGTACACTCCGCTGCAGGTTAAAGAGGCAGTATGCGGCTATGGCCGGGCCGAAAAACTGCAGGTTCAAGAAATGACCAAATTCCTGCTGCATCTGGATGAGATCCCTCGTCCGGACGATGCAGCCGATGCCCTGGCAGTCGCGATTTGTCACGCGCATTCTTCCAAGCTGGCTGCACTGTGTAGGCCAGATGCGTCGCACTCGAGGGTGCGTTCACCGCTCAGATAGCTCCGCTCACTATTGAGGTCTCTCCTCAGGCGATCGGATCTGGTACAGAAGCAGACCGGGGCAGCTGCGGCGCGCAGTGGGGCGCCCCTTCTGATCTCCACGACGGGAGCATTTGGTTGATCAGTCGTCTTCGTGGGCAAGTGGTTGGCAAAGGAAAAGACTTCCTGATTTTGGACGTCGGCGGCGTTGGGTTCAAGGTGACCGTGCCACAGCGGCTGATTCGAGAGTGGCCGGCAGCCGGGCAGACGGCACAGCTTCACACGCATCTGCACGTTCGCGAGAACGAACTGGCTTTGTACGGCGCACAGACAGAGGACGAGATGTCACTCTTCCATCTGCTGCTGACCGTGACCGGCATTGGCCCGAAGGCGGCGTTGTCCATCCTGTCCGAGTACTCGCCCGAGGCACTCCGCCCGATCATTGCCCGGGAGGACGATGGGGCTCTCGCGCGGGTGCCCGGCATCGGGCCGAAAACGGCTAAGAAGATCGTCTTCCATCTGCGGGATAAGATGCCGGCTGAAGCCGCGCTGGCGACCGACGGCACCGTTCCCGAACCGATTTGGGATGCCGATCTGCTTTCGGCGCTGACGTCGCTGGGCTACAGCCAACCGGAGGCCCGAGAGGCCATCGCCGCGCTGCCGCCGGAAAACAAGGAGTTCGAAGAACGCTTGCGGTTGGCACTGCGATATTTCGCCAAATAGCTCCCCCTGTGGTCGATCGTCCAGTTGTGGTAGCATATGAGCGGAGATATGCCCAATGAGTACAGAACAAAAAGTTCTCATCGTCGATGACGAACAAGGAATGCGGGACAGCCTGACCTTCATGCTGGAGAGCGAGGGCATCACCGGGATTCAGACTGCCCGGGACGGGGAGCAGGCGCTCGAAGAGCTGGAGCGTGGTGCGCCAGAGCTCGTCATCACCGATCTGGTCATGCCGAAGATGAACGGCTACTCGCTCATGCAGACCATCAAGGAGCGTTGGCCCCACACGCTGGTCATCGCCATCACCGGTTTCGGGTCCACCGATTCGGCGACTCAGTGTCTCCGGCGCGGCGCGTTCGACTACATCACGAAGCCATTTGAAATGGACGTGATGATCAACACCATCCGCCGCGCGCTCGACCGGGTGCAACTGGAAACACAAGCGCGCCGTCGGGCCGACCAAATCGGCGCGATGGCTGAGATCACCCGCATCATCAACTCCAACCTGGACATTCACGCGGTCTACCGCCCGTTCGCCGAAGAGGTCCGGCGCATCGTGACCTTCGACCTCATGTGCATCGCTTTGTTCGGCTCGAACCGCTCTCAGTTGACCGTTCTGGCGTCGACGAGTCCCAGCTCCAGTCCCCTGGCCCGCGGTCGCACCATCAGCGTTCAGGACACGTGCCTGGGCAATGCCGCCACGTCCGGAAAGCTCATCTCCAGGCCGAACCTGAACACCGACGCACGACTGGCCGATGAAGAGATGATGTGGGAAGAAGGCCTCGCTTCGCTGGTTGCTGTGCCGCTGGTCGTGAAGAAGCGGACCATCGGTGTCTTCTGCGTCGCGAGTCAGTTGCCGCAGGCCTATCACGGCGGCGACGAGTGCGGTCATCAGCCAGATCGGGGACCTGGTCGCCACCGCCGCCAACAACGTCCTCCTGTACGAGCGCATTCAAGCACAGCTCGCCACCCTGCGGCAAACCCAATCGCAGCTCATTCGCTCCGCACGGTTGGCGGCCGTCGGCGAGCTGGCGGACGGGGTGGCGCACGAAATCAACAACCCGCTGTCGGTCGTCCTGGGGGTGACTCAGCTTCTGCTGCGCGACGAACACATGCCATCCGAATACCGGGAAGATCTCGATAGAATTGCCAATAGCGCGAACCGGGTGGCGGCCATCGTTCGGACCTTCATCGACTTCGCGAAGCCGGCCACGGCTGCCCGGCAGACGCCTTTGCACCTCGATCAGGTGATCAATTCGGCCCTGATGCTCGTCCGCAGCCAGTTCGATATCGCGACTTCGATCAAAGTCGAGAAGGACTTCGAGCCCGACTCACCGCAAGTCATGGCGAATCCGGGCCAGTTGGAGGGCGCCTTCGTCCACATCATTCGCAACGCGATCGAAGCCATGGCCAAGACGCCGGCGCCCGAGGGCGGGCACATTCTGAGGCTCAAAACCGCCTCCCGGCAGAACAACGGGCACCCCGTCATGGACGTGACGATCGAGGACACGGGTTGCGGTATCCCGGCACGCGATTTGCCACGCATCTTCGAGCCCGGCTTCACGACGAAGATCGATCGCGGCACAATCCGCGGACTGGGGATGGGATTGTTCTGCGCCTACGGCACGGTCGACGTCCATGGGGGCGAGATCAACGTGGAAAGCGAACCAGGGCGAGGTTCACGAGTCACCGTCACTTTGCCGACCGTGGCCTGAGCCGGTGCGTAGAGGATGGAGTCAGTCCTCCAACCGGCTCTACGAGGAACCATTATGCGGCAATCAGCTCCGCCAACGCATCCCAGTCGAATACTCGTGGTCGATGATCGCCCTCAGAACGTGGAACTGCTGCAAGCATACCTGACGAACGCCGGCTACATTGTGGAGATCGCCAACGGCGGGCAGGAGGCGCTGGACAAGGTCGCGGCCCAACTGCCTGATTTGGTCCTGCTGGACATCGTCATGCCCGACGTCGACGGCTTCCACGTATGCGAGAAGCTCAAGAGCAACCCCGAAACCAACTTCGTGCCCGTCGTCGTGGTAACAGCTCTGAAGGAAACAGGAGACAAGATCCGCGCTCTGGAAGTGGGCGCCGACGATTTCCTGAGCAAACCTTTCGATCTGTACGAGCTGCTGGCCCGCGTGAGATCTCTCTTACGGATCAAGGCCCTGCACGACGAACTGGAGCAGTACAACCAGCTGCTGCACAGCACCCTCAACCGCTACATGGCCGAGGACGTCACCAGCCTGATTCTGGAGGACCCGGAGCGGTACCTGAAACTGGGCGGCGAGGCTCGGGTCGTGTCCGTCCTGTTTGCCGACATCCGCGGCTTCACGCGCTTCTCCGAACGGCATTCCGCCACTGAGGTCGTGGACGTCTTGAACCTGATCTTCACGGAGCTGACGAAGACCGTCTTCGAATATGGCGGCACGTTCGACAAGTACCTGGGCGACGCGGTCATGGCGTTCTTCGGCGCGCCCATCAAGCGCGAGGACGACGCGTGGCGCGCCGTGACCGCCGCAGCGCAGATGCAGCGCGTATTCCAGGACATCGTTGCACACAGCGAGCGGGATGGCCTGTCCGAACTGGGTCTGGGGATCGGCATCAACACCGGTGAGGCGATCGTCGGCAACATCGGCTCCGAGCGGATCATGGATTACACGGTCATCGGCGATACGGCCAACGTCGCCCGACGGCTGCAGGAGATCGCCGGCAAGGGCCAGATTCTCGTAGGCCGCCGCACCCACGAGCTGGTGAAGGATTGCATCGCCGCCGGCCAGGCCATGCAGCAGGTGCTCAGAGGGCGCGAAGACCCCATCGTCTACTACGAAATACAGCAACTGCCCTGATCAAATCCATACCCTCCAGCATCTTCCCCAACTTCCGGAGTCTGAGAGACTTCGGAAGTTTTGCGTTGCACGCGGCCGCTCCTCTGCGATTGGTCCAGTCTTCTATTGACACGAGACCCGCTCCGTGATACAATGGTAATATATCACAAGTATTCCAGATGCGGACAGGTGATTCCCCCATTGTATACCGATGCCGTTCGCATTGAGCTCTGAACCACAAAGCCGAGGTGAGCGTGGCATCCCTTTCAGGTAATTCGTTGCGAGAACGAGTCTATCAGCAGCTCCAGGCCGACATCATTCTGGGCGTCTATCGGCCGGGCGAGAAGCTCGACGTGGCCCGCCTCATCGAGCAGTACGGCATGAGCAAGACGCCTGTTCGGGATGCCCTGCACGCCCTGCAGCAGGACGGGCTGGTGGAGGTCATACCACGCGTCGGTTACTTTGCCTCGCGCATCACGATCAAGGACGTGGAGGACATCTTCCAGCTGCGCCTGATCGTCGAGACGGCCTCGGCCGAGCTGGCCGCTCCGCGCATCGCGGAGGAGGACCTGGAAGAGCTGGAGAGGCTCACCGAGCGCCGCTACGTCACCGGCAACGTGGCCAGCTACAAGGAATTCCTCGCCGACAACCGCGAATTTCACTACCGGGTGGCCCAGGCGGCCGACAACCTGCGGCTGGCCGACGTTGTGAACAACCTGCTGAACCAGATGCAGCGCCTCCTCATCCTGAGATTGGACCTGCGGGACAGTGCGGACGAGATGCTGTCCGAGCACAGGAGGCTGCTGCAGGCCTTCCGGGCTCGAGACAGCAAAGCGGCGCGCAAGGCGATGGAAGATGCAGTGCGCAACGCGCGTGACGCAGTGATGCAGTCGATCGTGTCGAAAGGCAAGGACTGGTCCCTCTGAGGGCCAGCCCATCGAGATTCGCACAACTGATATAGAGAACGGGAGGTCAGGGTACATGGCTACTGGAAAGTATGCGTTCATCGAGCAGGACAAGACTCAGCTGGAAGAGCAGGGTCTGTGGATCAACTTCAGGGTCATGAAGTCGCCCGCCGATGCCTGGATGGTGGTGGACGACAAGAGAGTGCTCAACTTCTGCACCAACAACTACCTGGGCCTGGCGAACGATCCTCGCCTTAAGGCGGCAGCCAAGAAGGCCGTGGACGAGTGGGGCGTAGGGCCCGCGGCCGTCCGCACCATCGCCGGCACGCAGGGCCTGCACACCGAGCTGGAGCGCCGGATGGCCGAATTCAAGGACGTCGAGGCATCCATGTACGTCCAGAGCGGCTTCTGCGCCAATCAGTCCGCCATCGCTCCCCTGGTCGGCAAAGAGGACGTGATCTTCTCGGATCGGCTCAACCACGCCTCCATCATCGACGGCGCGCGGCTGTCCGGAGCGAAGATCATCGTCTACGAGCACTGTGACGTGGCGGACGCCGAGGCCAAGATCAAGGAGAACCTGCCGAATTTTCGCCGCGGCATGCTCATCACTGACGGCGTCTTCAGCATGGACGGCGACGTCGCGCCGCTCGACAAGCTGCACGAGGTGACGGAGAGATACGGGCTCCTGTCCATGGTCGACGACGCGCACGGCGAGGGCGTCCTGGGCAAAGGGCGCGGCATCGTTCATCACTTCGGCCTGGCCGGCTCTTTCGACGTGGAGATCGGCACGCTGTCCAAGGCGTTCGGCGTCGTGGGCGGCGTCATCGCCGGCAAGCGCATCCTCATCGACTACATGCGGCAGAAGGCGCGGCCGTTCCTGTTCTCCAGCGCCGTCACCGCCGCCGACACCGCCGCCTGCCTGGCCGCGGTCGATATCCTGGAGTCCAGCACCGAGCTGGTCGACCGTCTGTGGGCCAACGCTGACTATTTCAAGGCGGGGATGAAGGAGCTGGGCTTCGACACGGGTTCCACCCAAACCCCCATCGTGCCGGTCATGCTGGGCGAAGCGCCGCTGGCCAAGCAATTCTCGCGCCGGATGTTCGAAGAAGGCGTCTTCGCCATGGCGCTTGGCTTCCCGACCGTGCCGAAGGGCAAGGCCCGCATCCGCGTGATGAACACCGCGGCGCACACGCCGAAGGATCTGGATCTGGGGCTCGCAGCTTTCGCCAAGGTCGGACGCGAGCTGGGAGTCATCAAGTAACACTTCAGGTTTCGATCCGGGGGAGACGAGACCAAGACTCCCGAGGCCCAGTTCACGGGGCTTCGGGAGTCTTCTTGTTCTCGGTCACGGCAGGGGAATTGAGCTGCCACTGCAGGATGTTCCAGCTCAGATCGGCGTAAGGGCCGGGCGCCGGTCCCTGGAAGCGGGTGCTGGCGACGACGTACGCCTGGGGAGCGAACAGGAAGATGTAGGGCTGATCGGATGCCAGGGCAGCCTGCACCTGCGCGTACGCGGGCGCCCGGCTCTCGGGACGGCACGCATCCGCCCAGAGTGCCGTGTCGAGCGCAGCATCGACCGTGTCCTCGTTGGCGTACGAGGCGACGTTGAAACCGGACCATAACGCGTTCTGATCGGATGCCCAGAAGCGGGTCTGGTCCGGATCCGCGTGGACCGGCCAGCTGAAAACCGCCGCGTCGAAATGGTGTCCGAAGAGGCGCTCCACCAGCGACGCGAACTCGATGGGCTGCACCTCTGCGGCCACGCCGATCGATAGCCAGTCGCGCTGGATGCGCGAGGCGATGTCCTTGCGAAGCGCGTTCTCGCCGTTCACGCTCAGCCCGATGTCGAGCTGCTTGCCGCCCTTCTCCAGCAGCCCGTCGCCGTTCGTGTCCGTCCAGCCGGCTTCGGCGAGAAGTTGTCGCGCCCGAGCCGGGTCGTAGCCGTGGGTTTCGCTCGGGGCAGAGTAGGCCCAGTGGCCGGGCAAGATCGGGCCGTCGATCAGCGTGCCATGCCCGCCCACGGTTTCTTTCAGGAGCTTCTGCCGGTCGATGGCATCACTCAACGCCTGGCGCACCCGGACGTCCGCGAGCGCTGGCTGAACTGTGTTGAAGATGACGGCGTCGTATTCCGGCTTCAGATAGGCCAGCACCCGGACCGACTTTGCCGTCTCCAGGGCCGCTGCGTCGGCGGGTGAGACAGCGGCCAGGTCGACCTCGTCGTTTTGGAGGGCTGCCTGCAACGTCGCAGTGTCGCTGATAGGCCGATACACCCACTCACTGAAACGCGGGGCGCCCAAGAAATAGTGCTCGTTGCGGAGCAGATCGACTTCGCCGGAGGAGGAATCCACGCGCCCGAACCGGAACGGACCGGTCCCCACCGGTGCCTGGGTGTTGAAGCTCACGTCCGTCAGTTCCTTGCCCTCGAGAAGGTGGCGCGGCAGTATCGGAACTTGCCCGACTTCGGACAGCAGTGGGCAGGCGGATCGATTGAAAGCGACAACGACGGTTCGATCGTCCGGAGCCGAGAGATCCGTCACGCGGGCGAGCCGATCTTTCAATGGCGCGGCTGCGTCCAGCTTGCGGATGGCGTCGAAAGTGAAGGTGACGTCGCCCGCGGTGAACGGCTGCCCATCGTGCCACGTGACGTCCGCTCGCAGGTGGAAGGTGACCGTCAAGTTGTCCGTGGACATGTCCCAGCCCGAGGCCAGCTGCGGTCCCAGGGCAGCCGTGCGCGCATCGACGCTCAGCAGCGTGTCGAACAGGTTGTCTGTCACGCGCTGCGCGGCAGAGCTTTCGGGCAGCAGAGGATTGAATACTCTCGGGGAGTCCGGACCGGCCTCGATGATCTCCGCCAGGCGCTCCGGTGACGGAGTCGGCGTGGCCGGGACGTCAGTTGGAGTCGGAGAAGGAGCCGCGATCGCTGCCGCCACGGTGGGCGACGGCGTTGGCGGCGAAACGCCGGCGGTGCGCGCCGAATTGCAGCCGCCAGCCAGTCCGGCAAGTGCACCCAGGCAGAGGGCGCATGGAACGAGCCAACAGCATGGCCATTCCCGGGCACGGACGAACGCGGCTCTGAGGCGCCTTCGTAGCTCGAGTGCTCGACGCAATAAGTTTTGACCTCTGACGTCAGAGTTGTGGGAAGCGACTAGTAGTGCCAGTAACAGGCACAATAATGACCGTTCCCTACGTCCTTGAACTCCGGCTCTTTCAGGAAGCAGATCTCCATAGACACCGGGCAGCGGGTGTTAAAGTTGCATCCCTTCGGTGGATTGGCCGGACTGGGAACGTCGCCCTTGAGAATCACGCGCCGCCGCTGCTCTTCGACGGCGGGATCGGGAATAGGCACAGCGGACAGCAGCGCCTGGGTGTATGGGTGCAGCGGATTCTCGTACAGGGTCTCGCGGTCGGTCAGCTCTACGATCTTGCCCAGATACATGACGGCGATGCGGCTGCTGATGTGGCGGACCACGCTCAAGTCGTGTGCGATGAAGAGGTAGGTAAGACCGAACTGGTCCTGCAGGTCCTCCAGCAGGTTGATGATTTGTGCCTGGATGGAAACGTCCAGGGCCGAGATCGGCTCATCGGCGACGATAAAAGACGGCTGAACGGCCAGCGCCCGCGCAATCCCGACGCGCTGGCGTTGCCCGCCCGAAAATTCGTGCGGATAGCGGTTGATGAAGTACGGGTTGAGGCCCACGATTCGAAGCAGCTCCTGGACGCGCTCCTTCTGGGCCTTGCCCTTCAAGATGTTGTGCACTTCCAGCGGCTCACCGACGATCTGCCCGACCGTCATGCGCGGGTTCAAGGAAGCGTACGGGTCCTGGAATATCATCTGCATTCGGCGGCGCATGCGCCTCAACGCCTCGCCCTTCATCTGGACGAGGTCCTGGTCTTCGAAATTGACTTTGCCGTCGGTCGGACGATAGAGCTGGAGAATGCAGCGCCCCGTAGTCGACTTGCCGCAACCGCTCTCGCCGACGAGACCCAGCGTCTCGCCCTGGTAGATCTCGAACGTGATGTCGTCGACCGCTTTGATATCGCCGACGTGGCGCTGAATCACGATCCCTTGCGTGATCGGGAAATACATCTTGAGGTGTTCAATCCGCAGCAACGCTTCTTTTTCCGCCATGTTTGGTCTCACTTCTCCACCGTTCCGGCTCTCATTTCCTCGAGCGACTCTCTCCGTGGACGAGCCCGCGAGGGATCGCGGCCATCAGTCACGTCCACCCAGCAGGCAGCGAGATGTTCCGGCGTACCGGCCTGCGCCAGCGTCGGCCGCTCGGTCAGGCAGCGATCGATCACGAATGGGCAGCGAGGACTGAACGGGCAACCGGCCGGCAGCTTGATCAGGTCGGGCGGCAGCCCCTGGATGGGCGTGAGCCGGGTCTGGCGATTCGAATCCAACCGCGGAATGGACTTCAGCAATCCCAGCGTGTATGGCATACGGGGGTCCTGGTAAAGCTCCTTCACGCTGGCCTTCTCGATGACGAAGCCGGCGTACATCACGATGACACGATCGGCCAGCCCGGCGACGACACCCAGATCGTGAGTGATCCAGATCACCGCCATGCCGAATTCGCGTTTCAGATTTCTGACCAGGTCTACGATCTGCGCCTGAATCGTCACGTCCAGGGCGGTGGTCGGCTCGTCGGCGATCAGCAGATCAGGGTTGCACGACAGACCCATGGCGATCATGACGCGCTGCCTCATGCCGCCGGAAAACTGGTGCGGGTAGTCGTCAACCCGGGCGGCCGCGTCGGGAATGCCCACCATCTCCAGCAGCTCGATGGTGCGATTCCGCGCCTGACTCCGGTTAAGCCCCAGATGGAGGGTCACCGCCTCGCTGATTTGCCGGCCGATGGTCAGCACCGGATTCAGCGAAGTCATGGGATCCTGGAAGATCATGGCGATACGGTTGCCCCGCACTTTGCGCATCTGCTCATCGCTGAGCGTCAACAGGTCTTTGCTCTCGAACAAGACCTGACCGCTTACGATCTTGCCGGGCGGCTGGGGGATGAGCCGCATGATGGAGAGCATCGTCACGCTCTTACCGCAACCGCTCTCGCCGACGATGCCGAGCGTCTCACCTTCGTTAACCTCAAACGACACATCGTTGACCGCATGGACGGCTCCGTCCTGGGTGAAAAACTGAGTTTTCAGATTGCGCACCTGAAGTAATGGGGCCATTCTTTCTCCCATCGATTGTTGGTGCCCATCGCTAGGACGGGGCCGTTTGCCTCGGTATTAGCCGGTTCTGCTAGTGACTCAAGAGCCGCGCGTGTGCCAGGGAGTACTCACCCATCGGAGTCACGGTCAGGCCCTGGACGTAGGGCTTGATCAGGACGTAGTTGATGCTGTGGTAGATGGGCACCCACGGACAGTCGTTCACGATGATCTGTTCGGCCTGTTGGTAGAGCTCCATGCGCTTCGCCCGGTCCTGCTCGGTTCGCGCCGCGACCAGCAGCTTGTCGACTTCCGGATTGCTGTAGCGGGAATGATTCTGCTCGCTGCCGCTGTAGAAGATCACGTCCAGGAAGTCTTCCGGGTCGGGATAGTCGCCCACCCAGCCCAGCATAAACATCTGATACTTGAACTGATACAGGTCCTGCTGGAAATGCTGCCAATCGACCTGCTGCAGCTGAATGTTGATGCCCAGCGTGTTCGAGTACATGATGGTCAGCGAAGCCGCCAGCGGATCGGTCGCACCGCCCTGCGAGCTGGTCGCAAACACGATGGGCGGCAGATGCTGAGCGTCCTTGTAGGACGATTCGGCCAGCAACTGCTTCGCCTTGGCCGGATCGAAAGGAATTCCCTTCAGGTTCTTGTTATAGCCGGGCAGGCCCGGCGGCAGAATGCCGTTCGCGGGGATGACCGTCTTCTGCTCGAGAACCTTGGCGATTCCTTCTTTATCGGTTGCGTAGGCCAGGGCCTGTCGAACCTTCAGGTCATCGAAGGGCGGCTGCTTGGTATCGAACGCCAGGTACCAGACGTCGAGACCAGGGATCGTCTGCAGCTGCTGGCTGAGCGGATTCGTCGGATCCAGCACGCGCTCGATGTCCGTAGCCGGGACGAAGGTTGCGTCCAGCTCGCCCTGTTCGTACATCGTCATCGGAGAGCCGCCACGCAGCGTGAAAACCACTTGTGAGATAGGCGGCTGCCCACCCACGTAATTCGGGTTCGAGGTCAGCACGATCTGGTCCTGGCTGATGCTGCTCAGTGCAAACGGCCCGGTGCCGTTCGGCTTGAGCGACCAGTTCGCGCCGCCCTGCTCGACGTTGCGGCGGTCGACGATGAAGAACGTATGATAGCTCAGTTTGG
This sequence comes from uncultured Chloroflexia bacterium, assembly GCA_963843645.1. Classification (GTDB taxonomy): domain Bacteria; phylum Chloroflexota; class Anaerolineae; order DAOTYC01; family DAOTYC01; genus CAWJLE01. The sequence continues at coordinate 742,855 of CAWJLE010000001.1, forward strand.
AGAGGAAGTAGGCTTTGGGTGCGTCGATGGTAATGCGGATCGTCTGCGGATCGAGGACCTGCACCCCAGAGACCTCTTGGGCCTTGCCGGCCAGCTTGTCCGCAGCCCCGACGATGTCGTTCACGTACGAGCTGGCAACTTGCGAGCCGGTGGCCGGGTCAGTCATGCGCTCCACCGAATACTTGAAGTCCTGGGCAGTGACCGGGGAGCCGTCCTGGAATTTCAGACCGTCGCGGAGGTGGAAAGTGTACACCGTTCCACCGCCGGACACGTCCCAGCTTTTCGCCAGGTCCGGGACAATTTCCAACTTGTCGTTCAGTGCGACCAGTCCGCTGTAGATCTTGTCGATGTATTCTGTGGAGTTTGCGTCTCCGGCCAATGCCGGATCCAGCGTAACCGGCTGGCGGCCGTACAAGCGCAACACATTGCCGCTCGTCTGGCCGGGGTTGACGCCGGATACCTGACCCGGCGCGAGGTAGGTGCCGATGCCCACGGCAGCGACAGACGTGCACACTGCCAGGACACAGGCGATCGAGACGACGGCGACGATGATGGTCCACATTTTTCTGTTAAACATGAGTATACCCTCTAGATCGAGCGAGTGCCAACGCCTCATTGGGGCATGACAACGGGAATACGCTTTGGTCTGCGAGCCCAGGGCGGGCTATGTAGTCCGGCCCCCACCGCTGGCCGGAAAAGAGTTGACAATTATACTAGCACAGACCAGGCGGGTTGTCAAACAACCCGCCTGGCGACATAAGGTGTCAACTTGAATCAAATCGAAGGTTTAGAGCTGCATGAGGACGTTCTGCGCCGCAGCCACGCCTGCACCGCGCTCGACGGAGTAACCCAGCTCAAACAGCCCACGCTCGATCGCGGCGACGGTCCCCAGTACGTCGGCCGTGGTCACCGCGCCCATGTGCCCCACGCGGAAGTAGCGGGCCTTGATGGCGGGATGCAGGCCGCCGGCCAGGATCACGCCGCTGCCCGCAACCTTGCCCAGAAGCTGCGCGTCGATGCCATCGGGGAAATACACTGAGGTCAGCGTGTGCGCCGAGATCTCACGCCGCACCGGCACTTCCTTGAGGCCGATCGCGTCTATGGCAGTCTTGAAGGCTTCGCCCACGATGCGATGGCGCCGGAACCGCGCGTCCATGCCCTCGGCCAGAATCTGCCGCACACTCTCGTCCAGCGCATAGATCAGGTTGACGGCCGGGGTGCCGTAGTAGGCCGGCTTGCGGGCCTCGTAAGCTTCCATGACGGGCAGCCATTGAGCGAAGTCGGCGTAGTAGCTGGCCGGCGGGGTGCGGCGAGCCTTGAAGGCGGCGATTGCGCGAGGACTGGCAACCAGCAGCGCCAGGCCGGGCGGCGTGCCGACGGCTTTCTGCGACGCCGTCAGGTAGACGTCGACGCCCCAGTCTTCCTGGCGACACTCTTCGGCGGCCGTGGCGCAGACGCCGTCCACGATGCTCAGCGCGCCGTACTTGTTCGCCAGCGCGGCAATCGCTTTCACGTCGGTCACGACTGCGGTCGACGTGTCGACGTGGGTGACGATGAGAGCCTTGTATTTGCGAGCCTTCAGGGCGGCCTCGATCTGATCCAACGGCACGACGTCACCCAACGGCGCGGTCAGCTTCTGGACGCTGCCGCCGTACCGCTCAGCGATGGCGGCGAAACGGTCGCTGAAGAACCCGGTGCTGATCACCAGCACGTCGTCGCCGGGCTCAATCAGATTGGCAGCCGCCATGTCCATGGCCAGGCTGCCGGAACCGGCCATCACGAACGGCTGCCCGTTCGGGGCAAGAAAGACGCTCCGCAGATTAGCCAAAGTGCGCCCAAAGACTTCGATGAACGACGCCGCGGTGTGGCTCTCCGTGGGTTTGGCCATCGCGCGAAGCACGGCCGGATCGAATACGATCGGTCCGGGTATCATCAGCAGATCTCGTTCACTCACTGTTGTCCTCCTTGGATCAACGAATCATCGTGGGTCTCAATGCCCGAAACGGGTTTCGTACGAGCCAGCCATTCTTTCCGGGTGATTTCCATCTTGACGTCCTGGTACTCGCCGCCCTCGAAGGAAAAGCGCTTGTTCACGGCAATCTCCCGGAAGCCGCAATACGCAAAAGAACGCCGCGCCCGGGCGTTCTCCTCCAGAGTGTACAGGTATATTTTCTGCAGCCGCGTGTGGTGAAAAACGTATTCCAGCAGAGTCGACACCGCGTCGCGGCCATATCCCTGGCTCCAATAGTCCTTTTCGCCGATGATCACGCCCAACTCAGCCTGCCGGCTTTCCATATTGATGTTGAAGCAGCCAATGCGGCCGATGAGGACCTTGCCGTCCACGGTCAAAATCGCGAACAGCTTGCGGTCGACGCCGTTGTAGTGGTTGTGCGAGCGAAATTGCTCGACGAACTCGGCATAGGTCAGCGTGCTGGGAGCCATGTTGCTCCAGCGCACGATGTCTCGATCCTTGCTCCACCGGAACTGCGTCTGCAGCTCGGCTTCAGAGAAGCCTTCAGCAAACGGCCTGAGGATGATTTTGCTGCCCCGAATCATATGCCGTCTCCCTGGTTCGTGGCTCATTTTAGGCGCACTCAACTCGATTGTCAATCATCTTCGCGGATTCCGAATTCGTTCTGGCTAATTCATCGTAAATTTTAAGTTAATTTAATGTATTTGCCAGGTGACTTTTTTGTAAAAGTATGGTATAATGTTGATACAGGGCTTGCGCTCTGGCTGTGCGCTTGCCGCCGCTATTCTGACCGATCTTCGTAGAGCGGGCCGTCACTCATGTCGCGGAGGTGACAAACTAATGACGAGAAAAAGAGCCAGTATCAAGGGTATCGGCGCGAGCATCTTCTGCAGCGCCGACGACGACCCCGAACCGGCCAACGTCCGGTCGCAGGCCGAAACCGAGAAGTCGGTCGCGACGCCGTGCGCCGACCGCCCCATTAAGGACGGCTGCCCGCCGGCTGCGCCCGAACATAGCGAGCCGGAGCCGGCGCCCCTTCGCATCCGTGCGGAGCGGCAGCCGCTGCCCCGCCCCCGGCTGCACATCGTGCCCCCCGTTCAGATGACGCCTGCTGAGCCGGCGGATACGCCTGCTCCACTCGCTCATTCCGAACCGGCGGCGACACCGGTCCTCGCCGAGGCGCCCTCGCCCGCCCAGTCTTCGACCGGAGCACCGGCACAGACTGCGGTTGACGCGGCGGAACCCGTTCCGGCCGAGTCCGCCCCGCTGGAGCGCGCACCGGACGGCGGCCCCGAGGCCCCGACCACGCCACCCGAACCGATTTCGCCGGTCATGAGCGTCGATGCACCGTCCGAGGATCTCAAAGCGACCACGCCCGAACAGGAATCGACGGCCCACGGGCGCCTCGGCGACGCGGCTCCCAAGGCCATGCTGGACGAAATCAGCGTGCTCTACGAGCGGGTGACCAACACCAGCGGTGTCCACATGGAGATGGCCGAGCGTGCCATGGACCTCCTGAGCGCGGCGCGGGATTTGCTGCTGTTGGGCAACGCCGGGGATTTCAATCTGGCCGAGCGCAAAGTAAACGAGGCGAAGCTGATCCTGAACCGGATCGATCAGAGCAGCCGCTGGTCCAACACCTATGGGTGGGGGCTTCTGCTGTACGAACTGATCGCGTTCACCGGTCTCGTGGCCGCCATCATCTTCGATTGGAGCCTGGCCCAGTGGTTCGGCGGGTTGACCGGTTCCGGCGCGGCCACGCCATCGATGTCCGTCATCTTCGCTCCGTGGAGCACCATGCTGTGGGGCGGAATCGGCGGTGTCGTCGGCGCGCTCTACAGCCTGCACTGGCACGTGGCCGAGCTGCAAGACTTCGATTGGCAGTTCACGTTCTGGTACATCGTTCAGCCGGTCATGGGCCTGATCCTGGGCGGCATCATCCACCTGGTCATCGTGAGCGGTATGCTGGCCCTCGTGCCCGTGAACGGGGCGAGCGACGGCGCCAGAGTAGCAGCAGCGGCCGTCAATTGGTTCCCATCGTTGCTGGCGTGCCTGGCCGGGTTCCGCCAGAAGTTCGCCTACGAACTGATGGACAACATCATGAAGGTGGTTGGGCGCCAGCCGGCGAGCACGGCCAAGTCCAACGTTTAGCACGAATGAAGACTGCCGCCACAGCCCCGAGTGGGGTTGTGGCGGCAGTCTCTTATTTCGCTTAATTCAGGTCCACGACCTGAAGCCGTGGATTGTGCGTTGGGCCCGGAATCCGGCCCCGCTTGGCGATGGGCCGGCCTTCGATGGCCTTCAGGTCCATGGTAAAGTCGATCGGGTGCGCCCCGCTGATGGCGCTGCCGACGCCGAACGCATCGACCGGCGCATGTTTTTCCAGCAGCAATCGCACGCGCTCGGCGTCCAGACCGCCGCTGACCACGATCTTCACGTGCGAGCAGCCGGCCTGATCCAAGCGCGCCCGCACCTCGTGCACCAGTTCCGGAGTCACCCGCCCCCGCTCGCTCGGCGTATCGAGCCGCACGCCCCACAACCGGTCCCCCATGGCTGTGGCCACACGCACGCTCTCCTCTGCCTCATCGTGGAAGGTATCGACCAACGCCACGCGGTTGACCGCGGGGTCGATGATCCGGTCGAACGCCTCCGTCGCCTTTAGAGTATCCCCATAGACCAGCACCAGCGCGTGAGGAATCGTCCCGGACGGCTCGGTGCCGGTCAGGGCAGCGCCGGCCACCGTGGAGCAGGCGACGCACCCGCCCACCATGGCAGCGTAGTCCATGCGCGCCGCCACCTCGGGATGCACATGGCGCGCCCCGAAACTGATGACCGGAATCCCCTGGGCCGCCGCCACCACCTCGGCGGCGCCGGTGGCCCAGCCGGTTTCGTGGGTCAGAGTGCCCAGCATGGCCGTCTCGTAAAGGCCGAACTCGTCGTAGAGTGACGTGATCCGCAGGACCACCTCTTTTGCCTCGATGCGGTCGCCCTCACCGAGGGCCTCGACGCGAGCACTCCTGGACAGGACCCTGCGCAGCAGAGCCAGAACTTCATCCATGCCACACAGCACGCCGGCCCGTGAGCCGAAGATCTCCGCGGTAACGACCGGGTTCAACCCCTCTTTCCTCAGGATCTCTTGCGTCCGGACGAAATACACGTCCGCCGTCCGACCGGACAGAATGGCTTCGTTGATTGGGGCGTCCTGAGTCAAAGCGTATCCTCCAGTTGTCTGCGTTATCTGCGTCGACCATCCACCGGCGCCCCGTCTCCAGTATGGGCCAGGGGCCCTTGGTGAGACGTGCTGCGGATCGGTGACCGGCTTACTGAGCGATGGGCTCGGCGACCTCGGTGGCTTCGGCTTCCGGCGCCTCGGCGGCAATGGAGTCGATGTCGACCCCCAGAATGTTCTTCATGTGCCGGAGGCCGAACTGATGGGATTCGGCATCGAAGCTGGCCAGGCCGTCTTCGTAGACCTTCACGTGATAGTCCCGGTTGCGCAGATCAGCCACCGTGTGCATCACGCAGATGTCCGTGCAGATGCCGGCGACCTTCACGGTATCCGGCTTCAAACGGGCGAGGCGGTCCGCCAGGTTCGTTTCGTAGAACGCGCTGTAGCGCCGCTTGCGGATGACGTGATCGGGCTTCACCCAGGGCTTCAGCTCTGGGACAATCTCCGCGTCCTCCGTCCCAGCCACACAATGGCGAGGCCAGATGTCAAACTCCAGGTCATTCTCCGCGTGGTTGTCGGCCGTAAACAGGATCTCGGAGCCGCGCTGTGCTTCACGCTTCAGAAGCTCCTGAACCCTCGGAATGATCTCGCGCGCGGCCTCACCGGAATACAGAGGCTGGTCTTCCTCCAGGAAACAACGCTGCATGTCAACTACGATCACGACGTCAGACATAGGCCACTTCCTTCCTAGTTTCAAGCCGTTGTCAGTGATCGTATTATAGACCCCACCGGGCGGGGCCATATGACATAAATCATGGCCGTGTCGGGGCCGAATCAGACGGGACAGTCCGAGTTGCGCTGAATGCGCGCGCCCAGCGCCGTCAGCTTGTCGTCGATGCGCTCGTAGCCGCGGTCGATCTGGCCGATGTTGCGGATCACGCTCGTGCCCTGGGCGCACAGCGCCGCGATGACCATCGCGACTCCGGCGCGGATGTCGGGGCTCTCCATTCGCTCGCCGTGCAGCTTAGACCGGCCGGCGATGACGGCGCGGTGCGGGTCGCACAGGATGATGCGCGCTCCCATTTCGATCAACTTGTCGACGTAGAACAACCGGCTTTCGAACATCTTCTCGTGGATCAGGATCGTGCCTTCGGCCTGCGTGGCGACCACCAGCGCGATGCTCATCAGGTCCGCCGGGAAACCGGGCCACGGGGCGTCGTCGATCTTGGGGATCGCGCCATGCAGGTCGGGCTGAACGGTCAGTACCTGGCCGCCCGGGACGAAGACGTCGTCGCCACGAACCTCGAATTCTATGCCGAGCCGGCGAAACGCCAGCCGCACCATGCCCAAGTGTTCCGGCGCCGCTTCACGGATCAGGATCTCGCTGTGCGTGACCGCCGCCAGGCCCATGAAGCTGCCCACTTCGATGTAGTCCGGCTTGATGCGATGCTCGCCGCCGCCCAACTGGTCGACGCCGGTCACGGTGAGCATATTGGTGCCGATGCCTTCAATTCGCGCCCCGAGCGAGTTCAGGAAGAAAGCCAGCTCCTGCACGTGTGGCTCGGATGCGGCGTTGCGAATGATGGTTCGACCGCGGGCCAGCGACGCCGCCATCAGAACGTTCTCGGTTGCGGTGACGCTCGCTTCATCCAGGAAAATGTCGGCTCCCACCAGGCCGTCGGCACTGAGCGTATAGCTGCCGTTTCCAACGTCGACGCGAGCGCCGAGCGCGGACAGCGCCATGAAGTGGGTGTCCAGTCGCCGCCGCCCGATAGTATCGCCACCGGGCGCCGGCAACTCCAATTGCCGGCAGCGCGCCAGCATCGGCCCGGCCAACAAGACCGAGCCACGGATCTCCTGGCAAGCCCGGCACGACAGGCTGCCTACGTGAACGTCGCGGGCCGAAACCGTGAGCGCGTGATCTTCCACTTCTTCCACGCAAGCGCCCAGATCGTGCAGGAGCTGAACCATGCACTGCACGTCCCTGATCCGCGGGACGTTGCGCAGCGTCACCGGCTGGTCGGTCAGCAAGCAGGCGGCGAGGATCGGGAGCGCGGCGTTCTTGTTGCCGCTGGGCGCGATCGTCCCCTGGAGCCGGTGCCCCCCTTCAATCACGAATTCGTCCATTAGCCCTGACAGAGCTCCTTCCTGGGTTTGCCCGGGATCTGTCCTCTCTTCTCCTCATGTTCGATCCTTCAAGCCTCGACCGGCGGGCTGAGGCTGATTTGGACCATATCGCCGATGTAAGCGCCGAGCATGCCGGCCGCATTGCCCCCTCGGACGGCCACCTCCAGGTAACCGGAGCTGCCGGCGATCGCCAGAAGCTGACCGGGCTCCGCCTCCGCGTAGCTGCGGTTCAGACCCCTCAGGCGCCAGCCCTGCACTTCGATCACGGACCTCTCGTGCAGGAACACGGAGCCAACCGCGAGGTTCGTGAGCCGGCCGCTCTCCGGCTCGATCTCCAAATTGGTGATCAGGTTGCCGAAGTGGTCGACGTGAAGGATCTCGCCGTGCACGGTTTCCTCGCCGGCATCGAACCAGGGCTCCGGCAGCGGCAGCCTGATCCAGTCATCGACCAGCGGCCCCAGCGCTTCGACCGGTATGCCCGCCGCAACGTGCGCCGCCAGGGGGGCAAAGACATCGCGGCCATGGAACGTCCGGCTAACGTTCGGCAGCCAGTAGCGGGAATCGGTCGCGCTGACGGCAATCTCGATCTGCTCCCCGTTCAGCGCCCAGCTGAGCACGCCGTTGTCCGGCCCAACGAAGGTGGCCGCGGACGTCCGAGCCACCAGCACCCGCCGCTCACTGCCCACTCCGGGGTCGACGACGACGACGTGGATCGCCCCCGGCGGAAAGTAGCGGCACGCCGTCTTGAGCACAAACGCTCCCTGGCGGACATCCTGCGCGCCGACGTCGTGAGAGATGTCCACGATCGTCGCGTCCGGGGCGATGCTCAAGATAACGCCCTTCATTATTCCGGGGAAACCATCGGCCAGGCCGAAGTCGGTTGTCAGCGTCAATAGCCTGTTCATAAGCGCATTGTAATCTACCATCTGCCGACCGTCAAACAACACAAGCCGGGTAATGCATTGAAAGACTTCCGAAGTTTTGGAAACTTCGGAAGTCTGTTATATTGCGTGGGACAGCGAGTCGTGATATAATAACGTTATTCTTACCGACATTTCGATACAGTTCATCAATTCAGACCGTCAGATTCGCCAGAGGTGTGTCCTGCAGGGACAGAGGAGAGAATTCCATGCGCACGATGCTTGGGCTTCTAGTCGTAGCAATGCTTCTCGGCACGTTCGTTCCCTTGACGGCGCTGGCCGCCGCGCCTGTCGTTCAGCCGTTTCCGCTGGCCAAGGGTGCGTACTGGGTCTACAGCGGCCCGACCAAGTGGACACCGGAAGGATCGGACCAGGTGCAGGAGAAGGCGCTGACCTGGCGGATGGAGATCACCGACGTGATTCAGCGCGACGGCGTCGTAGGCGCTCTCGTCAAGGGGCACCCCATGGACCTGTCCTTCTATGAGGAAGACAGGGTCCCCGGCGACTATTTGATCGTCGGCGTCGCGGATCAGAAATACTACCTGTTGAGCGGCGATCGGGTGCAGGAAGCACTGAAGCAACTGAAAGATCCGGAAGACCCGCTGACCGACCTGGTGCGCGACACCGAGCTGTTCCTCGAGCTGCCGATGGTTCAGGGCACGATTTTCGGCGAGACCTTCCAGATCACGCGGACGGATCACCTCTACTACTGGATCGTTACCGACGAGCAGAAGGCCGATCTGTCCAAGGTCGAGGGAATCCCCGCTTCCTCACAGATGACCGAGTACGAGCTGACATTCACGACTCTGAGCGACAATCAGACTGTGGGCTTCGTGCCGGGCGTGGGCATCACCCGGTACGCTTACCGGCACAACGGAACCGTCTCGGAGTTCGATCTCAGGCTGATCGAGTTCAACGCGGGAACGGCCGCATCCAAATGACGCTCTGAGCGCCCAAAAGACACCACCGATACGGACACGTGAAGAGCCCCCTGAAACTCGAGGGGGCTCTTCACGTGTCGCAAGTTTTACTATCAGCCACCCGGTCAAACGACGGGGATCGGCGTCACTTAACCACACTCGACATGTCTGTGTACCAGCCGGCGCCGTCACCTTCCATGCTCAGCGACTTCACGGGCTGGCCTTCGGCGAAAGTCAGCGTCTTCAAGTCCAGCGCCCGGCACGAGGTGTTGAGCAGCGTTTCGTAGTAAAAGACCAGGTTCTTGTGGTCCCTCACGACAGTCCACTCGGTATACGAACTGCCGTCGGGCACGTATGAATTTCCCTCGCCGGGAACGGAACTGGCGCGGCCCATGACGTAGAAAGCGAACTGGACTGCCTCGCGGACGGATTTGGGCTTCGGCAGCGACTGCGTGAGCTCGGTCAGCAGCACGAACCGCGGTCCTGACGCCGTGCCGACCGGGAGCATTCCCATGTCCTCCTGATTCGCCTTATGGTAGGCCGCGTCTGTCAAATGCCAGTCGAACGTCGGTGAGTTGGTCAGCACGCCCGCCGGGTTATCGTAGGTCTTCGTCTCGCCTTCAATGAATTCCACGACGAGGTGGTTGCCAAGCGCGTCGTGGATGGCGAGGTGAAACGGCGGCACCATACCGATTTCCTTCGACGACTCGCCCCAAACGGTCACGGTCTGGAGCCCGGCTTTGACCTCGGGCACGGTCGCGAAATTTCCGAGAACCCAGGCGCCCACGTCCTGCACAGAGAGCGCGTTGTCAGCAGCTGCCGGCTCAGCGTAGCGGGTCTCGTCGAGCCAGAGCGCGCCAATCGACAACCCCTTCTCGTTCATTCCGTCGCAGTACCTGTCCAGGTCGAGGGCGTTGACCCCGACGAAGCCGTACTTGTGGTCCAGCTCAAGCCCGGGGTGCCGTTGGGCGCGCTGCTGGTCAGCTCCTGTCCGCGGGGAACGATCTTCAGGTCCGATTTCAGGTCAATGTTGAAATCCATCGTACGCGCGGAAATGATGATGTCCTGGTTGTCGCCTATGGCAATGTCCGAGCAGGCGTAAGCGAGGCCCGGGCCGACGGCCAGCGCCATCAGACAGACGACGAGCAGCCAATTCAAACGTACTGTGTTCATGATCCTTCCTCCTTCATGAGCATGAAATAGAGGTGGCGGTCCATTGTCGCAGACCGGTCTCACGTCGTTCCCTCCGAGTTGCCTCAATTGTTCGGGCTGTCCGTGTCGCTCAGCACGGCCGTAGCCGTCACGGCGAGGGTCGGTGCCGGCGTCGCGCTTGCGCTGACCAGGCCGCCCGCCCAGTCGGCGTGTTGATTCTTCATCATGAGCGGGAAGAACAGGATTCCACCGTGGAACTCGTATGCGCCGATGTCGACGCGCGGACCAAAGGGACGGTGATAGCCGTCCGCGTCGTGCGGAGGCGCCGGTGGGACGCCTGCCGGGTCTCCGGCATCCCGCGCCGCGGACGTGCCGCGGATGTGGTAATCGTCCACGGCGGCATCGACGAACTGAATCGTGCCGGTGACCATGTGGTCGACCGTAACGCCGGCCGGCGGGTCATTGAATCCGGAATGGTCGAGCAACGTATAGCCGATCCGCCCCACGGGAGGAACGCCCTCAGACGCCTTCCCGACGACGATGGCCTGATCAGCCAATACGACCGCGTTGTTGATGATGTTCACGGGCTGCCCGTATCCCGCCACGCCGATCCCGATGGCCTCGCTGTCTACGACGGTATTGTTGGCAATGAGACCACCGATGGTCGTCTCGTGCAGGGCATCTGAGGCCGCCAGGTTGTCGGCGTACCAGATCGCCCGATTGCCGACGATCACGTTGTTGGTGACGGTAAATGCCGAAACCATCGACAACATCATTCCGCCGCCCATGCCCGTGTTCTCGGTTTCGGTGACGCGCTCCGACGCATCATTGCGCAGGACGACGTTGGCATCCAGCGTCAGTTCGTGCTCGCCCCCGGCATTGAAAGGATTGACTGTTCCGGCATGGAGGCCACCGCCGGAGGATTGGATTCCTCCTGCGCCGGCACGGTTGTGCTCTATCAGGTTGCGCTGCACCAGACTGTTTGCGATTCCCTTGCTCAACAGAATGCCCCCGCCGGAGCCAGCCACTCCGACGCTGCCGTAGTTGCCACTCACGACGTTGCCGCAGACCACGACAGCATCCCCTCCCACGATGGCGAGGCCGCCGCCGGCTCCTGAGAAATCGGTCGACGCCGCGTTATAGCTCATGACGTTGCCGCTGATGACCGCAGTCTGCAGATCTTGGCCCAACAAGCCCCCGCCGTACAGCGTATCGAGATCCGGCACCGCACCCTGCGTTGCGCCGGTGCTGCCGACGTTGCCGGTCATGGTGTTGCTAAGCACCGTGACGTTACTGAGCCGCGCGAGTGCGATCCCACCGCCCCCGCCGTAGACCCCCAGGTCGGCCGAGTTGGTCTGTAGCAACGTGGCCTGGTTCTCCTGCGCCACGTTGTTGATGACCTGCACGCCATCGCCCTCGAACACGGCCAATCCTCCACCGGCGCTCCGCCCGACCAGCGCGCCAAGGTTGTTGACGAACGCATTGTCGCGGATCAGCGCCCGATCGACCGACTTCAGGTAGGCCCCACCGCCCGCGGCCGCCGCATTGCTGTTGCCGAACGTGCTGAGACCCCAATTGTTTTGGAATCGGTTGCGCTCGATCCGAACGTCGGGACTGCCCAAGATCGCAAGCCCCGCCCCACGGGCGCTCAGGCCACCGGGAGAGGCCAGGTTGCCTCGAAACACGGTGCCCGCCACGACCAGGCCCGGAGCGTTCGCCGCGTACAGGCCTCCGCCATATCCGGCACCCGAATCGCTGGCAAGGTTCGTGCTCAGCGTACAACTCAGCACCTGCACTGTCGACGGCTGTGTACCGGTAATGAAGATGGCACCCCCGTAGCCCTGGTTCGCTCCCACGCTGGCCCGGTTGCCGACGAAAGAGCTGTTCTGGAGAACCGAGCTGCCGGCCGGGGCGCCACCGAGGTACAACGCCCCCCCGATGCCCGGGCCGCTCGCGCCTGCGACATTGGTCTCAAAATCGCCACCGTCGATATTCAACCCCGCATTCCAGGCTTCAATGGCGCCGCCCTGGCCGGGTGCGGCGGAGCCGCCGGCAGAGTTGCCCGTGAAGCGCGAGTCCACGAACGTCGCGCCATCTCCCCTGTCGCTGCCAATGAACCCACCGCCGCCGAATCCCGGACCGTCAGCACTGGCCGAGTTGGAGTCGAACGTCAGGTCCTTCGCGTACAGGCCTGCATTCCAGGTAAACAGGCCTCCACCATACCCTTGTTTTCCGGAGGCGGAGGAGGCCATGTTGTGGACGAAGAGGCTGCTCCAGATCTCCGTACCGTCGATTGGGCTCCCACCAATACAGGCCCCGCCGCCAAAACCCGGACCGGTTCGGCTCGCGACGTTGTTTTCGAACTTCACGGCGCTCAGGAACAGGGTGGCGTTCCAACTGAATAGCCCGCCGCCGCAGTCCATTTCCTCGGCAGGCGGACCGCCCAGTTTGATAATGGGCGCACTTGCCGGAGCCGTCGCGTTGAGGGAAAGACCGCTTTTCGACGGCGCCGCGATCAAGGCGGCCGCCTGCTCAAGTCTGGCGACCTGCGCTTGATAGGCTGGAGCATCCGCCGGCAACAAACCTTTCGCCCGATAGTCAGCAAGCTTTGCCCCAAGGGCAGCAAGCACGGGACCGCCATCGAGCGAGGAGGCGGTCAGGCTCCGCATCGGGGGTGCTGCGGAGGCCAAACTCGAAACGGATGGTAGATCGGTTGGGTCGCCGGGCGCGTAGCCACCCAGCGTGCTGGCGTCGCCGTTGACGATGTTGAAGTACACGATGGCCACACGGTCGGTGTTTACCGGTAAGGTGACGGAGATGCCGCGGCCACCGTTCGCATTCAGAGTGGTGGGACCCGCGCAGTGCTCACAATCCGGGTCCCAGCCGCCCGCCAGAGTGATCGCCTTGGTGATCTTGAGCGTCTCGGTGAAGGTGCCACTCGCCACCCAAACCGTATCCCCGTCTGTAGCCGCATCGATGCCACCCTGAATCGTCGCTCGATCGCGCGGGACGACGATCACGTTCCCTGCCGCGTGCGCCAAGGGCGGCGCCACCCACAGCCACGCACTCCACCCCGCCACGGCCGCCAACAGCACCACGCTCAATCCGACCCAGATACGGCGCACGAGTACCATGATGTCCTCCTCCGAAAGGACTTGAGACGTTCGATACGATTGCGAATGATGCTGATACGTCTTATATGATACAATAACTATCATGTTACGTCAAAAACGATAGATGGCTCTTGCACCAAAAAGACCGAAGGCGTCGACCCACCGCTGGGGCAGCCCAGGGCGCCTGAGGATGCGACGGATTGATCAATGAGGGGTTTGGAGGCTGATGGGGATGGATTGATTAGCGGACGGCGTCGGCCACCACGAGTCTGTCCTCGGCCAGCGGCGAGCCCTTCTCGTCCCTGGCCTCCAATCGAACAGAAGTGATCGGGTCGAAAAGGCCGATGGCCACGTGAAAGGGGCCAGCCGCCCCGGCAGGCAGGGCCACACGGTGCACGTCTTCGACGATCTCGCCCGGCAGCCAGTCGATCGTCGGGTAGCGGCCGCCGCACGGCACGCCATCCGCCTGAGCGACGACCTGGCCCGTCGCGTCCAGCACGTGGACGAACACGGTGTACTCCTGGACGAGGGGCTGTCGGGCGCGCCAGTACAGCGTCACCGTCGCACCGCCGTCGCCAGCCGCCACCGCGTGGCTCACCAGCTCGATGGCATCGCCGAAGCGGACTGCGGGCGTCCGCGGCAGGTCCTCGACCCGGAGCGGGGACGCCCGCTCCACGCGCATGCCCTGCAAGAGCACGGCGTCGCCCACATCATGGCCGTTCTCGTCCAGGGCCGGCAGGCGCCGTCCGGTGCTGGGATCGTACAGCCCGGCTCGCAGCAAATACATGCCGGGCGGCAAGTCGGCCGGCAGGGTGAGCGCGTGCTCGTCCTGAGCATACATGCTGGGCGGCCACGTGGTCATGGGGATGCCGCCGGGGTGCATCGCGTCGGATTGGGCGACGGTCTTCAGGTCGGGCAGCGCATCCAGGTGAACGAAGGACCGATAGTCGGTTCCAAGGGCCGGAGTGGCCTGCCAGTAGACCCGCGCCACGATCGTTTGCCCCGGAGTCACACGATCCGAAGCCTCCAGATCGTAACCCAGGAACACGGCCTGGTCGGCCAGCCGGACCCGCGCCGGGTGCTGCACGCCCACCACCTGCCCGGGCAGAGACTGCACCCTGAACCAGCCCGTGAGCGGACGAACGCCCCCCTGCCAGACGACGAGCAGAACGAGCAGGGCGCCGATGCTCGGCCACAGCGCGGAGGGCCCGACGGGGGCCGGTGCGGCTTCCTGGGCCGCGTCCCGCGCTGCCCACTGACGGCGGAGGACGCCCCGGACGCCCAATCCCAGCAGCGCCAGAAGCGCAATCGCAGAAATCGCATCGGCCAGCACCCGCGGCAGCGTCGTGCCGAAGCTCAGCCGGACGGTATGGGTGCCGGCGGGCACGTCGAGCTCGATCAGGCCCGTCGGCGATTGGGGTCCGGCGTCCACCGGCTGGCCGTCCAGGGTGGCCTGCCAACCGGGAAACCACAGTGTATTGAACCGCGCGGTGAAGGGCCGGTCCGCCTGGAAGCGGAACCCGTTCCAGCTGTAGCCGCGACCGGTTTCCTGCACCTGCACGTCAGCCGGCAGCGACGTCCGGTCGATCTTGTCAGGCAAGCGCCCGGCCTTGTAGTCGGCGACCATCGGGGAATCTGTGGGGTGCTGCGTCGTCCACAAAGGCAGGAACTCGCCCGCGCTGGTCGTTCCGAAAGCCTTCGTGCGGAGCTCGTACGCGGTGATGTCCTTCACCTGCGCGCCGCTCAGGTCGACGAACGGCTGCTGAGGAAACAGATAGAACAGCGAAGGAATCAGAATGCCCAGCAGCGCCAGCGGCGCCCCCCAGTACCCCGAACGCCGGGGCAGAACGGCGCCGAGCAGCTTCGCTCCGGCTCCGGCGGCCAGCGCCAACGGCACAGCCGCGATGCCCAGGATGCGCCACGGAAACTCGGCGAGTTTGAGCAGCGGCACGTTTTCCCACAGCGGCGTGGAAGCAGGCAGCATCATGAACGTACAGGCGGCCAGGAGCACGACGGAGAGGACGACGAGCCAGCGCTGATGTCGCGCCAGGCCTCGCCCCCATACCGCCGCGGCCAGTCCCAGCAGAGCCAATGCGATCATGGCCCAACCCAGGCTTCGCGGCAGGTGCACGTTCACCGCGGAAAAGTCGAGGGCCGTGTACGGCGCGAACAGCTCGGGGAGGCTCAGGAAGTTCAGGCGAAAATCGAAGTGCCCCTTGGTGATCAGCGACAACTGAATCCAGCGGCTTTCGTAGAAGGCAGGAAGCCAGAAGAAAGCCGACAGGCCCAGGCCCAGCAGTCCTGTGAGAACCGCGTCGCGCAGGGGGCGGAGTCCTCGACCTCGCTGCAGGATCAGCCAGAAGACGATGTACACCGCCAGAAGAGGCGCGAAGATCATCGCGCTGATGTTGTGGCTGAGCAGGAGTACGGCCAGGCTGATCCCTCCAACCCCGGTCCAGCGGAGACGCCCCGACTCGATCACGTGGAAGAACGCCCACAGGATGAGCGGATACGAGGCCAGGCCCAGGAACTGGGCGTAGTTGCCCTGGATGTACAGCTCGCGCAGGCGGTAGGGCGCGTAGAGGTAGGCAGCCGCGCTGACCCAGCCGGCTTCGCGGCCCAGGGTGTCCCGCCCCAGCACGTACATGCCAATGGCCGCGATGAAGACGAAGAGGATGACCACGAGCTTCATCGCCAGCGCCAGGTCCAGGCCCAGCTGGTTCAGCACCATCATCGCCAGGTAAAGCAACGGTGGGGCAAAATCGAACAGGGGAGTGCCGTAGCCCAGGGCCAGGTTGGCCGACCAGCGCGGATAGAGCACGCCGTCCTGCCACGCCTGCTGCATGTCCACGGCGCGATAGAAATGGATCGGGCCGTCAGCGGTATTGGGCATGCCGGGCGTGAGGAGCGGCCACACCGCAAAGAGGGCCAGTAGCACAGCGACGAGCAATCCGGTATCCAATTGTCGTCTCATGCCTTCCGCCTCTTCCGGCGTATCGCCAATCCGATGCCGACCACGATCAGCAGCAAGGCCGTCGCGCCACTGATTTCCGCGCCGATCCTGATCACGTGTGGCCGGTAGAAGAATTCTACTCGATGTTCGCCCGCCGGCAACTCGACGGCCCGAAACATCAGGTTGGCCCTCAGGATCGGCGTGGTCTTGCCGTCCACGGTGGCTTCCCAGCAGGGGTAGTAGGAATCCGCCAAGACCAGGTAACCGTCCGCGGCGGACTGCGTATTAATCACGACGCGCTCCGGTTCGTACGTGTCCACCTCAGCCCGGTCGCCCCCCCGCGGCGCAGCAGCGTCTCCGGCGGGCCGCACCGAGGTCACGGACGCGTCGGGGGCCGGCAGGATCACGGTACGCGCCGGATCGAAGTCCGGCTGGCGCATGGCGTCGATCGCCGCGGCGTCGTCGCCGATCACCCGCACGTCGTGGACGACGAAGGCGCGGGGCAGGTTATCCAGGTTCTCGTAGATCTTCACGTCGCCGCTGTGAACCAGCCGAAAATGCCCGGAGGTCGACAGCAGCACCGTGCGGTTGCTCTGCGTGCGACGGTCGACCAGGCTCAGGCCGCGCAAGTCGAACTCTCCGGACGGCAGCAGGCTGCGTACCGTGACCTGCCGGATGATCCGAGGGCCGTCGAAATCGAACATCGCCACGTAGTCGTTGCCGCTGGGGTCGTCGCGCCAATGGTGGCCGACGCGGGCTGGAGCGTGCCGCACCGGCGCCGCCGAATAGTCCCCTTCGGCCGTTTCCTGACCGGCGCGGAGCACGTACCGCGCGGTCGCGCCGCGGTCGTCCACAGTCACGATCTCGGCGACCGGCGTGCCATCCGCCACGTCGGCGCAGCCCTGCAGGTAGGAGATGACTCCCAGGGCATCTGCCGGGTCGTCCGGGACGTCTGAGGTGGCAATTTCGGGCCGGGCCTCGTTCAGGTGGGCGGTGAACTGCAGGTCGTAAAACACGTTGTCCACCCAAACGTCGTACACTTTGTCGGTGATGATGTACTTCACGTTGAGCAGAGACAACAAGCGCGAGTCCGGCACCTGCGTGAGCTGCTCGCGCAGGCGGCCGTCCGGCGAGACCAGGTCCGGCGGCAGGAACAGGCCCTCCATCTCGACGAAACGTTTGAGCGGCAGCAAACCGCCGTCGTATCCGTCGACGGCCTGCAGGCCGTAGCGGAGCGGCAGGTTGTACGCCAAAACTTCGTTCCTCTTCACCGAGATCACGTAATCGTACAGTGCGCGGGCCGACAGTTGGGGCCCGTAGATGTCGCGGATCTGCTGCAGGTCGCCCGGGTCGTACGTGGTGTTCGAGAGGCTGATGAATCGGTGCAGGCCGGGATCGGTCAGCAGGTGGGCAGTGGCGGTGCGAAGGAACTCGTAGGCTTGAGGCGCCGTCGGGTTGTTGTACGCCAGGCCGCGGCTGGCGACGAACAGCTCCGTCAGGAGCAAGACGGCCAATCCGGCTTGCATCGCGCGCGCCGGCAGCCGCAGCCGAAACGCGGCACTGATCAGCCCCAGCTCTACTACCAGGACCGCGATCCAGATCGGGAGCATCGCCCGCGCCGGACGGACCGCCACGTACGCGAATGCGGCCAGCACGAGCAGCACTGCGACCGAGATCAGAGCGGCCGGCGCCATGCCCCTGGCCGAGAGATTCCGCCGCAGCGCGCGCGCTGCGGCGAGCACGCGCGCGCCGAAGTCCGCCTGCAGCAGAGCATCCGCTCCAAAGCCAACCAGGATGCTCAGGCCGAAATGGTACAGCAGCAGCCACCGAACGGGCGCGCGAAACAGGGCAAAACCAGGCACCAGCCGGTACAGCACGTAATAGGCCGGGTTGAACGCACCGAAGGCCAGGAACACCCCCACGAGCGCCAGCAGGCCGAACGTGTGCCTACCATGCCGCCGGCCGAAAGCCCAGCCCGTCGCGGCCAGCAGCAGCCCCAGGATGCCCACGTAGGCCACGTACTCGCTGAAGGACTCACCGAAGACCTGGCTCAGGTCGGATCCGTACGGCGGCAGCAGCGACTGCAGCAGGGATTGCGGGCGGAGCGAGAACGAGGCCGCCTCACGATAGGGCAGGCCGCCGCTGCGGAACGACAATCCCGACAGCTCCAGCGTCGGCAGAAGCTGGACCGCGGTCAGCAGCGCGCCGAGCGCGACGACGCCGGCAAACGAAGCCACGCGCAGCGCTGCGAGCTTCAGTGCTTCTGTGCGACAGCGGTTCGGCTCCGGGGCAGCCGTATCACCGTCATTCTGGGCGACGTTCGCCGGTCGGCCGGCCGTGATGGACGACAGGACGAGGTACAATCCCACGGATGCCAGCGAAATGTAGGTCGCCTGGGTGTGACCCGCCAGCACCATCAGAGCGACTACGACGCCGCCCAGCAGAGCCGGCCCAGGGCGGAATCGGAATGGGAACCGATTGCGGCCAGGCCTCGTCCATCAGCAGGAGGAGCAGGGGCAGCCAGGCCGTCACGTTGAGCTGATTGACGTGCTCCACCTGCGCGCCCAGGAATCCGCCCAGAGCGAACACCGCGGCGGCCAGGAAGCTGCTGAAGGCCGGCAGGCGCAGCGACCGGCGAGCGAAGGCGTACGTGAAGGCGCCGGCCAGGAAGACGTGCAGCGCAATGGACACGTTGACCAGTTGCGGCGCAGGCAGCCAGGCCAGGGCGACGTTGATCGGGTACAGCACGGCCGCCTGGATGTTGGCCAGGAAGGGCGCGCCCATGAACAGGTAGGGATTCCACAACGGCAGATGGCCGCGGCGCAGCCACTCCGACGCGTACTCGCGATACGGGTAGAAGTAGGCGAAGACGTCCAGCCCCACCAGGACCAGATTGGTCAGGAGGATCTTCCAGAAGAAAGCCACGGTCAGGGCCCCGAGGCCGAGGACGGCGAAGGCATCGCGGCGGCGGGTTCTCGTCATGGGGCGATCTCCTCGATGCGGTACAGCGTGAACGAGGCGCTTCCGTCATCCCGGTACGTCTCGTACAGCGGCTGCAACGCCAGCCCGGCCTGCTTCAACCGCCACGCCACCGGCGTCGACGAGGTCCAGCTCGGGAACGCGACGAAACGCGGCGAAATCAGGGTGGGCCGCCGCATGCGCCGTCAGCTCCTCGGGCGTGGTGTACCACTGAAACTGATATGGGAAATCGAACATGTAGAATGAATAATGCCAGCCAAGCCATCGATGGTAAACGACGGCGCCGCCCGGCACGTGACCGCGGAAGTAGGACACCAGGTCCGTCAGGCCGTCGTAGGCGCCGTGGTCCCCACCGACGGGATAGCGTCCGGCAGACGCATCCTCCGCCGGCCGCAGGGTGGACACCACGAGCAGGACAGCCACGCCGATTCCGAAGGCGGCGCGAAGCGGCACGACCCGCGGCAGGCCCGCGCCCAGCTCCCACGGCAGCATCAGGACGCGGGCGAGGAGCAACAACAGGCAGGGCGCCAGCGGCAGCATGTAGCGATCCCACACGTTGAAGTTGACGACGACGTGCACGGCCAGGTAGAACAGCACAAACGCGACCAGGCACAGGTCGAGGCGCGCGCGCCGCTGCGAACCGGCGCCAAACGGCCGCCGCATCCAATCGTACGCCAGCAGGACGAGCGCCCCGCCGATCAGGACCCCATCCAGCACGGGCGATGCCGTGACGTACGCCAGGATAGCGCGCCATTGATCGGCGCGCCCCGCCCACTGCGCGATCGGCGCCAGGGCCAGCCCGCCGTAGCTGATTGCGCTCTGCTCCAGGAAGCCCGGCCGCTGCGCGCGAAAGGCGTCCCAGACGAAGGCCGGAGCAACGGCCACGCAGAAGCCGGCGGCGAAAGCCACCCCCTCACGGACCGGAGCGGGCCACACGGCCCAGATCGAACGCCAGCGCCCCAACGGGTCCGCGCCAGTCGGCCCCCCTGACGGCTCGGAGGCATCCCGATCCGACAGGACATTGAGGGCGAGGACGAGTGGCAAAAACAGCACCGCCTGCGGCTTGCAGATGAAGGCCAGGCCCAGGGCAATGCCAGACCAGGCCCAGCGCCGACTCGCAGCCAGCCACAACGCCGCCAGCACCAGGGCCGTCATCAACGGATCGGTGAACGCAGTCGGGGCAAACAGAATATTCAGCGGAGAGACGGCCATCAGGGCCAGCGCAACGATCGCCGTGGGACGGCCGTAGAGCCGCCGGGCGAGCAGATAGATCAGGAACAGGCTGACGGCGCTGGCCAGCTCACTCGGCAGCCGGGCCACGCTCTCGCTGGGGCCGAACACGTTGAAGAACAGGGCCAGCACGTAGATGAACAAGGGGGGCTTGTCGACGGGAAAGTGGCTCAACCAGGGATCGCGGCCGGTGGTCACCTGGAGCGCCCACTGGCTATAGATGGCTTCATCCTGGTGAAACCGGTGGGCGACGATGGGCGCCAGGCGGGCTAAGATCCCAAGGAGAGTCAGGCCCAAGATCAGGATGACGCTGAAACGCTGCCAGTCCGCTGACTGTAGTCTAGCTCGTAACAAAAGTCTTCTGTCTCTTCCCTATCGCCGCCGAGCCGATCGGATGTCCGGAGAACGATCGAAGTCAGCGACGTTTGCGATCCGACAGCCAGACGCTTAGACAACCGGGCACCAAGAAGATCAGGAACATGATCGCCGCGCCACGGAATTGCGCCCAGTCCTGGCGATGGGCGGCGATGGCGCACGGATAGAGCCACACCGGCGCGAACATCGCCAGCGCGATGCCGGTCGGCTTCACGACCACCCGGCCTGTCGCGAGCATCTGCAAGTTGCCCCGCAGGCTGCGGAACAGCCCCGCCAGCAGGCCGATGCCCACCAACGCCATGCCTGCCCAGGTAATCAACACCACATCGCTGTTCACCAGGGCGGTTCCCACGGCGCCGATGATGGACAGGCCGATGGTCACCACGGCCAGGAAACCGTACAGCGTGGCGCAATACGCCTGGAACCGGCCGCTCATGGCCGTTTCTATCGCGACGTGCTGGCCTTTGGCGCGTGCTTGAAAGTACCAGCCCAGGTAGAACAGCACCGGCGTGAACAGGACGCCGAACGGCAGAACGATGAAAAACGTCAGGGCATCGATCTGCCCGTAGCCCTCGAAGACGTGCCACACCTGGTAAGCGATCATCAGGCCGAAAAAGATCAGGGGCGTGGCAATCAGGAAAAACATCACGGTGGCACCCAGCCGCTGCCAGGCGGCCCGGTCGAGCAACCGGGATTCGACGAAACGACGGTCTTCCATCGTGCCCGGATGATCCCCTGACGTACTCGATTCAAGCGCTCTGCCTCGACGCGATCTTCTGACCATTAAATGCGCTCCAGTCTAACGACCTCCTGCGCGGAACATTCCAATAGTCCGACCGTCGAGCCGCAGCCGCCGCGGGTCAATCCACGATCCGGTATTTGATCAGCGTCCACATTGCACTGAATCCATCGCGCCAGGAGATCTTCTTGCCCTCGTAGTACTCTCGCCCGCAATAGCTGATGGGGACTTCGTAGATCCGATAGCCTCGCTTCAGGATCTTGGCCGTCAACTCGGGCTCCAGCTCGAAATCTCCGCGATCGCAACGGCATGTCTCGAACGACGTCGTTGGTGAACACTTTGTAGCAGGTTTCCATATCGCTGAGAATCGTGTCGTACAGCAAGTTGGTGACGAAGGTCAGCAGCTTGTTGCCGATCATGTGCGAGAAGAACATCGTCTTGCGCGGACCGCCCAGAAAACGAGAGCCGTACACGACTTTCGTCCGGTTCTCCAGGATGGGGCGCAGCAGCGAATTGTACTCCCGGGGATCGTACTCCAAGTCGGCGTCCTGGATCAAAAAGACGTCACCCTGGGCGTGCTGAATCGCGGTGCGCACGGCCGCGCCCTTGCCTTGATTCACCTCGTGAAAGACGATACGCATCTCGGTGGAAACGGGCAGACGCTCCAAAATGTCGCGCGAACCGTCGGTGGAGCCGTCGTCGACGATGACGAGTTCCTTCTCCAGACCATCCGCCAGGTTCACTTTCCGCACCTGATCGATGATCTCTTCGATCGTCTCACGTTCGTTGTAGACAGGAATGAGGACAGAAAGTTTCACGGCACGTGTTCCCCTATGCTGAATTCAACGATTATACTTCAGCACAAGGCAATTCGGCAAGTAATGGCGGAGCCGTGGGGCGCAGGCGGCTACTTCCACATCGGCTTGGCGACGACGATCAGCCGGTGGGTGTTGTTGGCATAGGGCCAGCAGGTCACGAGGGTCAGGCGTTGATCGGTGGTTTGCGCGATCCATTGTGCGTTGGCAGTGCGGACCGCGTCCGGCATGCCCTTTTCGCGCAGGATGTGCTTCTCCGACACCAGGTAGGGGTAGCGCTGAGCTGCCACGAAGAGGTCGACTTCATCGCCCACCTCCAGGTTGACGACGTAGCGGAACACTTCGCCCTTGATGTTGTGATGACCGGAGATGACGGTGTTGCCCACGTTACCAGGGAAAGAGGAGCCCCGGTTCCAGCCCGCCGCGAAATCAGCGACGTCCCAGACACTGACCGAATGCCCGCTTTCCTGGACCACGTGCCAGCCGACGGGTATGATCTTGGAGTCCAGGCCGATCTTCGGGATGACGATGCGCGTGGGCGGGTCCCCGGCAGGCGGAGGCGCCGCCGCCAGTGGGCCGGTATCCGCGATGAAGCCGGACGGCGGCCCTGGCGTGGGGCGCGCTCCATCGCCAATGCTCGCGGACAGCACCTGCGCCTGGACCTCAGCCTGGTCGGCCTGACCCTGGTTCACGAGCATGCCCTCACCCGAGTCCGGCGGAGGTTTGGTTGCGGTGGGAGTGATAGTCGGTATGGGTGTCGACGTCGGCTCGGGCGACGGTGAAGACACGACCTTGATCACGCGCGTGGCGGTCGGCGTGGGAGGCACAGTCGAAGTGGGTTCAGGCGTGGGCACGTCCGTAGCAGTGGCTCGCGGTCGGGGCGTGGCCGTGACGGTTGCGGTCGCCGCTGGTTCGACCGTGGCGGTGTCGATGACCGCCGGCGTGTCCGAAGCCACGATCGCCTCTTCAGTGGGGACGGGCGGTGTAACCGTCGCCGTCTGTTCCGGCTGGACCTCAGCCGGCTCCGTCGCGAGGGCGGCAGGGGTCGCTGTCGGCGCGTCGGTGGGCCACTCCAGTGCGACGGCGCGTGCCGTCGGTGGCTCCGTCGGGCTGACCATTCCCAGCTCCACCCGCTCGTTGTAGAAGGTGAGGCCGATGGCCAGGACGCCCAAAAGGACCGCCGCCCAAATCGACATCACCAGGACGGCAGCCACTGCCTCCATACAGGATATGTTTCTCACGCGCGGATGATCGTTCATTTAGCTTCTGTGTGCGGCAACGTCTGAACGCAACTTAGAAAACTGCCATATTATACCACAGTTTTACTTTATGAGCAATCGAAACGCGAACGGAGAGAGACTTCCGAAGTTTTGAAAACTTCGGAAGTCTGGGCTTCGAAAGTCTGGTAGACGGCCACCACCCGGGCCGCTACGGTCGCGCTCGGCGTTACGACTTGGCCGTCAGCTTAGCATACGAGCATGAACTATGATATAATGCGTGAAAACGAAGTTGAAATTATCATCTGTGGCGGTCGAAAGGTTCCCGATATGAAGAGATTTCTGGTCACTGGTGGCGCGGGCTTCATCGGAGCCGCGGTCTGCAATCGCCTGGTCGCTCTTGGCCATTCCGTTCGGGCGCTCGACGATCTCAGCGCCGGCATCCCCGAGCGACTGAGCCCCGATGTGATCTTCCATCGGGGTGACGTCCGCGACGTCCCAAAGCTCTGGACTCTACTGCAGGACGTCGATTGCGTATTGCACCTGGCGGCGAAGGTGTCCGTCCCGGAGTCGATCAACTTCCCCCGCGACTACAACGACGTCAACGTTGGCGGCTCCGTTGCCCTGATGGATGCGATTCGCGTGTCCGGCCAGGTGCAGCGCGTGATCCTGGCCTCATCGGGCGCGGTGTACGGCGAGCAGGACCGCATGCCGATCGACGAGGCGGCCATTCCTCAGCCGCAGTCGCCTTACGCCGTCAGCAAGCTCTCGGCCGAAATGTACGTGCGCAACCTGGGTCTGTTCAGTGAGGTCGAGACGGTCATCTTGCGCATCTTCAACGCGTACGGGCCACATCAGGACATTCCACCCTCGAACGCTCCGGTGGTGCCGCTGTTTCTGCGGCAGGCCATCCGTGGTGGGTCGCTCGTCCTGCACGGCAACGGCCAGCAGAGCCGCGATTTCGTCTACATCGACGACGTGGTGGAGGCGATGGTGCAGGCGGCGTTGGCGAAAGACCTCAACAAGGCGATCATCAACGTCGGCAGTGGCCGAGAGACGTCGATCAATCAACTGGTGGCATGCATCGCGGAAGTCACCGGAAAGAAGGTCAACACCGTAGTCCGGCCCGATCAGAGCGGGGGCGTGTCCCGGTCGGTCAGCGGCACCGAGCTGGCCCGCCACAAGCTGGGCGTCACGCCGCGCTACGACCTGGAGACCGGCCTGCGGGAGATGCTGGCGCTCGATTCGCAGTACCGCGACCTCAAGGTGCGCCGTTGAGCCGGATGTCCGAAACTTTCGAAACTTCTGACATTGCCCCGACGTCGTTTTGCCAAGCCTCGAAGACTTCGGACATCTGATTGGGAGGCGGGGGGACGACACTGCGAGCCGCTTTCTTCGACGTCGATGGCACGCTCAAACTGGAACCGGACCCTTATCTTTACCTGCACGAGCGGCAGGGGCTGGGGCCGATCTCACGGACCTACCCGCAGATGTACGCGCGGGGCGAGATCGACTCGGACGAGTGGATGAGGCGCGACGCCGCGTTGCTGCGCGGCATTCACCGGGACCTCCTGGCCGCGTGGCTGCGCGACGTGCCGTACGTCACGGGAGCGGCGGAGACGATTCGAGCGCTTCGAGCGCGGGGTGTGGCGACTATAGCCGTCAGCTCAGGGCTGCGGCTCCACGCAGAGCTGGTGCGCGCCGACCTGGGCCTGGACGAGATCTGGGCCAACGAGCTGCAGTTCGAGGATGACGTTTGTTCGGGCGAGATCGCCATCTCCGTTCACGATCTCGGAAAAGCCGAGGTGGTGCGGACGGTCATGGCCCGACGCGGACTGCGCGCCGAAGAGTGCCTGGCGGTCGGAGATGGGGAGTCGGACGTGCGCATGTTCGAGTGCTGTCGGCTGGGTGTCGCAGTAAACCCCTTCAACGAACGCGTCCCGTCTGCCGCCGGCCTCGTCCTCGAAGCGTCCGACCTCACGTCTTTGGTTCCCGCGGTCGAGCGCCTCTACCCCGGCTGGCTGCAGGCCCGGAGCGAATTGCCGTAAACGAATGAGCAATGAGACTATCCTGGTAGCGGACGATGAATCCAACATCGTCGCAGGGCCGGGCATTCCGGCGGCGGACATTCCGCGCATCTTCGAGCGGTTCTACCAGATCGACAAAGTCGAGAGTCGGCCACGTCGACGCAGCGCTTTGGGGTTAGCCATCGTCAAAGAGATCGTGCAAGCGCACGACGGATCCATCAGTGTCCAATGAAACTGGGGCCGGCGCCCGTTTCGTAGTCGCGCTGCCGGCCGAGTGATCCTGAACAGAGGAGGCAGACATGGGTGGAATGTTTCGTTTTGCGGAGGGATTGTTGGTCGGGGCGGCGGTCGGCGGCAGCATCACCATCCTGCTGTCGCCGTGGGGCGGCGAGGAGCTGCGGGAGCTGATCAAGGATCGTCTCGCCTACATCGTCGCCGAGGGGCGCCTCGCCGCGGAGGCCAAACGGCTGGAAATGGAAGAGGAATTCGCACGGATGCGTCGGGTCGACGCGAAGTAGGTCGGGGACCTCTCTCCCGGCCTTTCCCCTGAGAGGGAGATGGACCTCTGTCCCGGCCTCTCCCCTAACAAGGGAGAGGAGAACTCAAAAAGATTCGCTCCTCTGCCTCGTTAGGGGAGAGGCCGGGACAGAGGTCCATCCGTTGCTGCCCCAGTTCGGTCCCTCATGAGAAAGGACTGCGCGAAGAGGAACGGCAAGCGGTAGCTCAGCTCGCGGTAGGTCATGGCGCCGCCGAGCAGCATCATGAAAGCCCGTGTAAACGCGGAATTGCGTTTCACGAAAGTGTATGATAGATCGGGGTACTTGTAGAAGACCCAGGCCGCCACGCGTGCGCGGCGCAAGCCGTCACTGATCTGGGTCTTGACCGCGGCCGAGTAGTCGCAGACGGCGTCGTGCAGGATCGCGTCGGCCGCCAGACGGCCGCTGTGGATCGCGTGGCGGATGCCTTCGCCCAGGAAGGCGTCGACCAAACCGGCCGCATCACCCACGAGCATGCAGCGTGGGGTGCCGACGGTCTCCGCGTGCAGATGAATCGGTAAGGGATGGGCGTGCCAGGGCAGACCGTCCAGAGACAAGCCCCAGCGGGCCATCTCCTCCTTCAGGCGCGCCACCAGGTCGACCGAGGTCTTACCAAACGCTCCGATTCCGACGGACAGCAGGTCGCTCTTGGGGAACATCCACAGGTAGCCGTTCATCAGGCTGCCGAACTCGAACCAGGCGCAATGCCGATACCGATCGAGAAGCTCGGATGTGCCTGGCGCCTCGACTTCCACTGCGATGCCCAGCCGCTTATGCCGGCGGAGTCCCAGGCTCTTCGCCACCAACGAGTTCGCCCCGTCGGCGCCGATGAGGTAGCGCGCCTCGTACTGCTTGCCGTTCTGGGTGCGCACCCGCACGCGGTCCTCTCGCTCCTCGACGGCCACGACTGCCGTAGACTCGATCACGTCGGCCTGAGCCTTCGACAATACGTAGTGGTCGAACGCCGCTCGCTTCACCATCAACGTCGAGTCGCCGCCGAGGGACTGGCTGAACTGGCTGTGCTGGCGAAGTGAGAAGACGACGTCCGTCACCTCAGTTTCAACGACAGGATCCAGCGAGAACGGCAAAAGCCGCTGCACGCCCTTGGGTACGCCGCCGGCGCACGCCTTGTAGCGAGGCAGCTTCTGTTTTTCGAAGACGGCGACGCGGCAGCCCGTTCCCGACAGGAAGCAGGCCGCCGCCGCTCCTCCAATACCGCCTCCGGCGATGATGACGTCCCAATCCATGGAGCATCCCCGCAGCAAGCACGAATTTGATGATTCGAGGTCTACAAGCTCTTGGCGACGTTGTCCCCGACTTGACTCGTGGACATGCCCATCTGACCGGCCGACATGGACGGCATCTTGGCCACGGTCTTCACGATGGCCTGCTCAATGTCGTCGGCCGCCTGGGCCTCGCCGAGGTTGTCCAGCATCAACTGGACAGCGCCGATCGCAGCCAGCGGATTGATGACGCCCAAACCGGTGTACTTCGGGGCCGACCCACCGATGGGCTCGAACATCGACACGCCCGCCGGGTTGATGTTGCCGCCGGCAGCGATGCCCATCCCACCCTGAATCATGGCGCCCAGGTCGGTGATGATGTCGCCGAAGATGTTGTCCGTCACGATCACGTCGAACCACTCAGGGTTCTTCACGAACCACATGCAGGTCGCATCGACGTGCGCGTAGTCCCGGTTGACGTCCGGATAGTCCGCCTGCCCGACTTCGTGGAAGGCGCGCTCCCACAGGTCGAACTCGTAGGTCAGCACGTTCGTCTTGCCGACCAGGGTGAGCTTCTTCCGCTTGTTCCGCTTGCGGCAATAATCGAAGGCGAACCGCAGGCACCGCTCGACGCCGAGCCGTGTGTTGATGGACACTTGCGTGGCCACCTCGTCCGGGGTGCCCTTCTTGTGGAAGCCGCCGGTCCCCGTGTAGATGCCCTCCGAGTTCTCGCGCACGACGACGAAATCGATATCCTCAGGGCCTTTGTCTTTGACCGGGGTCCAAACGTGCGGATACAGCTTCACCGGCCGCAGGTTGATGTACTGGTCCAAAGCAAAGCGCGCCTTGAGCAGGATACCCTTCTCCAAAATCCCCGGCTTAACGTCCGGGTGGCCGATCGCCCCCAGCAGGATAGCATCAAAGCCCTTCAATTCCTCGATCGCCTCGTCGGGCAGCAGCTCGCCGGTGCGTTTGTAGCGCTCGCCTCCGAAATCGAACGGGGTCGTCTCGTACTTGATGCCGTGCTTGGCAGCCACAGCCTCCAGGACCTTCAACCCTTCCTGAACCACTTCGGGGCCGGTTCCGTCGCCGGGGATCAGTGCAATTTTGTAAGCCATCGTGTCCTCCAATTCGTTTATGGGCGTGGACCGGGTTATTTATTCTTCATGTCGCGAGTCACTTTGGCCATCAGGCCGCCGGCCTCGACGATGCCGAGCATGAATTCGGGATAGGGCTTGGCCTGATACTCCTTGCCGGTGGTCAGGTTGCGAATATGGCCGGACGTCAAATCGACCTCCAGCTCCTGGCCGGCCTGCACGTCGGCTGCCGCCTCGGCGCACTCCAGGATGGGCAGGCCGATGTTGATCGCGTTGCGATAGAAGATGCGGGCGAACGTCTCCGCGACGACGCAGCTGACGCCGGCCGACTTCAAGGCGAGAGGGGCGTGCTCGCGCGAAGATCCGCAGCCGAAGTTCGTGGTCGCAACGACGATGTCGCCCGGACGGACGGTCGTGGCGAAGCCGGCGTCCAGGTCTTCCATCGCGTGCTTGGCCAGCTCCGGCCCATCCGAGATATTGAGGTACCGGGCCGGGATGATGGCGTCGGTATCGACGTTCGCACCATATTTCCAGACTTTACCGGTCAATTTCATGACGAAAATCTCCCTTCCAGCGAGATCTTATGCAGATTACGCGGAAAATTGTGGCTGATTATAACATAGGCCGATTCAGCCGCCAAAGTCTTGCCCGCCTGCCCCAGTTTCGGCTATAATCCTCCGAGCGAGGCCAGACTTCGGTGGTCTGGAACACAGCCGAAAGGAGACACACCCAACGTGAAATCGGCTACTGAATACCTTTGGTTCAACACGGCCAGGCAGCGCGAATACATCAACATCACGGACGAAGTGGCCCACATCGTGTCAGAGAGCGGCATCCAGGAAGGCTTCGTCCTGGTATCGGCCATGCACATCACTGCCGGAGTCTACATCAACGACGCCGAAGACGGGCTGATTCAGGACATCGATCAGTGGGCCGAGACCGTCGCGCCGTTCCGGCACGACTATCGTCACCATCGGACCGGTGAGACGAACGGCGACGCCCATCTGAAGAGCCTGCTGATTGGCCACGAAGTGATCGTGCCCATCACGGCCGGCCGCCTCGACTTCGGGCCGTGGCAGCAGATCTACTACGCAGAGTTCGACGGGCGGCGGCGCAAGCGGGTCATCGTCAAGGTACTGGGCGAATGACCACGTTCGGGACGGGGAGCCCGCACCTGTGCCCGGTCGCTTGCTCGCAGACCACGGCCGGATCCAGCGGCAGCGGGTAGCCCAACGCCCTCAGCGCCGCCGTCAGGTGGCACAACGGCAGCCCCATGACGCTGGCATAACAGCCTTCGATGGCTTCGACGGGGTGGAACTGCACGTGCTGAATGGCGTACGCACCGGCCTTGTCGAGAGGATCGCCGGACGTGACGTAGCGCTCGATCTCTTCGTCGAGGTAGGGGCGCATCAGGACGGACGACGTGGCGGCCGAGGTCACCTCGCGGCCGCGCTCCGTGTCGATCACCGTCACGCCACTGTGCACCAGGTGCGTCCGGCCCCGCAACGTGCGCAGCATCTGCCGCGCTTCGTCCGCATCTCGCGGTTTGCCCAGCACACGGCCATCGTAGACCACCACGGTATCCGCGCCGATCACCATCGCCCCGCCGGTCAGCCGGCCTGCGACCGCGCGAGCCTTCTGCCGGCTCAGACGCCGGACCATTCGCACAGGGTCCTCGTCCGGCCGTGCGCTCTCGTCGATCTCGGCCCTGGCCGTCTCGTGAGCGAGGCCAAGGACCCGCAGGAACTCCCTCCTTCGCGGCGATCCGGAGGCCAGGATCAGGCGCGGCGCCGCCGATGCATCTCCATGAGCCAAATTGAATTCTCTCTTCCACTTGTTCCAAGGCTTTGCAACATGAAAGAGGGGAAGCCCTCGCGTGGCCTCCCCTCTTGGCACTGTCGTTTTGAAGCGGTGGATAGGGCCGGGCTCAGGCGGCAACCAGGCTCTTGGCAAGCTCGCTCGCGCTGGCGGCTTCCGGAGCGTACCCGTCGGCGCCGATTTCCTTGGCGTACCGCTCGGTGACGGGCGCGCCGCCGATCATGACCTTGACGTCGTTGCGAATGCCCGCTTCCTTAAGGGCTTCGATCGTCAGCTTCATGGCTGGCATGGTGGTCGTCAGCAGGGCGGACATGGCGACGAGCTTCGGCTTGTGCTCCTTGACCGCGGTCACGAAGGCCGCCGGGCTCACATCGGTCGCCAGGTCGATCACTTCGAAGCCGGCACCCTCGAGCATCATGGCCACCAGGTTCTTGCCGATGTCGTGCAGGTCGCCCTGGACGGTGCCGATCACGACTGAGCCCACTCTGGAGGCGTCAGCGACCGAGAGAAGCGGACGGATGAGCTCCATGGCAGACTTCATCGCACGCGCGGAGATCAGAACTTCCGGCACATAATACTCGCAGGCCTTGAACAAACGGCCAACCTCGTTCATGCCCGGGATGAGGCCCTGGTTCACAATATCGCCGGCCGCGATGCCCTGGTCCAGCAGGGCCTGCGTGAGCGCCTTCGCACCTGCCATATCGCCGTTGATCAGTGCTGCTGACAACTCGCTGAACTCAGCCATTATCCCCCTCCTTGAATATAGAGACTGTAGGATTGCGGAACCTCGATTAGCTGCATAAACTCGATGGGCTGGAATCGTTTCAGCCGTGCATGATATCGCAAAACACGCGCTTTGTCAAAGCACGCTTTGGGACGGGTGCCTCCAGGATTCTAGACGAGGCGGCCGCCGCCTCGCCCAAAGACTGGGATACGCCTTTGGGGCGGACTTGGAGGCTTCAGCCCGGCCAGGACGTCTGCCGGCACCACAAGACCGCCTTGGGATCGGACTCAGAATCGCGCACGATCGACCGGCGCAGGGTGTAACCGCCTGCGTCCTTCTCGAGCTGCAGCTGTGTGACGGCTGATTCGCCGGTCTCCGTGTTGAAGCTGAACACCACGCCTCGATAATCGGCGGTTTCCTTGCGCACGCATCCGGTAGGGGTCGGGCAGCAGGCCGGGCGTTTGCTCTCGACGTGGTTGCGCTCGGTGCAGAAGATATCCGTCCGTCGCGCCGCTCCGGTCCCTGCCGCCGACCGCAGCAGGTTGAGCGTCTCGGGCGCAGGCAGCCGGTACGTCTGGCCCACAGAGATGACGGCAAAGCGCGGCGCGATGGCGGCCAACGCCTCCGGCGTCAACCCGCTGTCCGGGGCACTGCCATGGTGCGGCACCTTGAGCACGTAAGCCGCGAGCCGTCCATCCCGATAGCCCTGAACCATCCGTTTCCAACTCGGCGCTTCCGCGTCTCCGGCGAAGAGGATCACGGGCCAGACGTCCGGGCTACCGGCCCATTGCATCGGGCGAATGCGCACGACCAGGCTCTGGTTGTTCGTTCGGCGTTCTTCGCGACGCGCCAGGCACTCCTGATTGTCCAGGATACGCTCCAGGAGCTGGAGCACGTCGGCCGGACGGCGCCTGGGGAGCGCATCGCCGCCCTGCGGGCCGTCGACCGCCCGCACGTTGACCGGCCGCAGGAAGGCCGTCTCCTGCATCGTGTCGGCGAGCTGGACCTCAGGCCACAGAAGCTCGACTTCGAGATCGTCGAACGGCGACGCGGGCGGGTGCAGCAGGTCCGGGTGCAACACGTCGCGCTCGGAGTCCGCGACGTGTGCGCGCAACAGCCCGACCAGCGACGCATTGTCCGCAATGCTGCGTTCCAGGTGAGCACGGGTCGCGTGGGCGTCGAGCGTCTGCCCGAGCGCCGCCTGCCAGCGCGCTACCTCGGCCTGCAGTCGCTCGATCTCAGCCTGATCGGCGGCGGTCAGCTGATTCTTCTTCTTGAGCTTCAATTTGACCAACAACTTCACGACCTGCTGGTATCGCCTGCGCTCGTCGGTCTGATCCGGACCGAACTGCGACCAGTTCGCGTCCGCCAGCGGCCCCCAGTATCGTCCAATGCAAACGACGTCGGCGTTCCAGAATCGATCGGTCGCGTCTGGACCCTTCGCGGTGAGCTTCTCGAGGAAGGTCACCAAGCCGCCGATGTGATCGGAATCCACGTGGGTGGCGACCAGGAGATCGATGTAGCGAATCCCGCACAGCTTGAGGTAGGCATCCAGGCGCTGGGCGGCCGTGAAGTCGCCGGACGGCAGGTCGCGAACGCCCGTGGCGCCGCCGTCGCCGCCGTCGATCACGATGCACCGCGTGCGAGCGGCCTGATCGCCGGATCCGGCGGGTGCGCGCCAGGTCACGACGGAGCAGTCGCCGTGGCCAACGTCGAGGAACGCGACATCCAGGATCATCACACGCCTCCGGGTTCCCTAGCAGCTCTGCAGGAAGGCCAACGCGTCGATCAGGCCGGCGCCCTGAAAATTGCGATCGCGGCCCAGATCAGTACAGGCGGCCATTAGCCGCCGCTTGACCTCCCGCGGCAGGCTGATGAACTCCGGTTTGACCGACAGGAACTGGGCAATGACCCCGGACACGTGCGCCGTGGCCATGCTGGTACCGCTGAGCTGCACCAGGTCTTCAGTGGCCGGCCACGCGGACGAGATGCGCTCGCCGGGAGCGAGGACGTCCGGCTTGAAGCGGCCGTCGCCGGTCGGCCCGCGCGATGAGAAGTACGAGGGGCCGTAGCGGTGCGGAAACTCACTGTGGGTCGAGCCGACGGTGATTACCTCTTCGGCATTGCCGGGATCGGTGATGCCCAACGCCATGTACGTCGGGAAATACTCCAGGTCGTTCTCGTCGTTGATGGTGGCCAGGATCTTGTAGCCGTCGTTGGAAGCGGCGGCACAGACGGTCACGCCGGAGTTCACCAGCGCGTTCGCCTCCTGGCACTCGGGCGACCAACCGCAGCCGTAGCTCTTGACCGGCACCGGTCCACCCAGGCTGAGGTTGACGCCCTGAATTCGGGTATGGCCGGCGTGCAGGTTGAAGATGCGGACGTGGTAGAGGGCTCGAATAATGGAGAAGCTGCTCCCACCGGCGGCGGACAGCGCCTTGAAGTTGTAGAGCTTCACTTCGGGCGCGATCAGTTTGATGATGCCGGCGATGTGGGTTCCGTGGCCGACCAGATCCTCGGTCGTGCCTTCGGTGGAGAAATCCTGGTTGTTGTCTTCGTCCCATTCCTGGTCTTTCCACCAGGGATGGTGAACGTCGATGCCGGTATCGATGACCGCCCAGTTGATGCCCTGCCCCACGGCGCCGAAGACCCGCTGTGCCGCCAGCGCCTTGATGCAGGCCAGGTTCTTGAATTCGCGGAGGCCGGCTTCGTCCAGGCCGGGCAGGTAATCGCCCTGCGGGCGGAACGATTTGTCCGACCAGATCTTGAACAGCGCGGATGGCTGCCCGGTCGCCCGGCGATCCGCTTCCTCGCGCCGGCGCAGCGCCTCGATCTGCTCGGCGTTCAGCTGCACCTGAAGGAAGCGGTCCGTACGGCTCTCCAGTGGGACCTCGATTCCGGCTTCCTCTTTGACCAGGCGAGCCAGGTCCTCCATCTGTCTGTCCCAGACCAGCTCGAGTATTACGGGTACAGGTCGATTGGGACCTTCAACCTCCGCGGCTGCCAGCGCCTCTCGAACCTCGTCGGTGACGATGGATTCACCCCACCAGACGTCACCGCGCGGCTTGGCCGGTGGTCGATGCCCGTACAGGGGTTTCTCGCTCATGACGGCCTCCCGATGCCTGCTCCATGCCTGACCATTCCGGATTATCGTCGAACCAGAGCGAGCCCGTCAGTCCTTCGGCTTACCGCGGATGAGGAGACGCCAGGTGCCACGATGCACGACCTCGTCATTCTGATTCAACACGCGGACCTCGAACGTGACCAGGCCGCCGCCGAGGCGCTTCATCGGCCGCGTCTCCGCAATCTTGATTTGCAGATGGATGGTGTCTCCAATGAAGACCGGCTTGCTGAACTTCCATTCCAGGTCGGTGAAGGCTTCGGTCGTGCCCTCCAAGAAGCCGATCCGGTAACCCAGCCCACCCGCAATGGACAGCCCGAGCAAACCGTGAGCGATGCGCTGGCCGAACGGGGTGTTCTTGGCAAACTCGGCATCGGTGTGGATGGGATTGTAGTCACCGGTGAGCCCGGCAAAGGCATAGATGTCGGACTCAGTGACCGTTCGAGCCGGACTTACGGCTTCGGCCCCCGCGACGAACTCCTCGAAGTAGAGGCCCCGCGGCGCGGCAAACGACAGCTGCTCGCTCATGGATGACGTTGTTCTCCTCTCTGGCTGGAAGCCCTTCCGGAATCGCCACTATTCTACCATGAAGAACGTCGTACGTGCAATCGTGGTTTGCGTATTTTGACGACCGGAGGATTTCCCATTTTAGACAAGATGAGAAAAACTGGCTATAATGCTCCACGCGTTGCGATGAGGTCTCTCGGTTCCCCTGGATCTCCCCAACATGTGCCACAAAGACAGATGAAACGTTCTGGCGTGAGATCAGGCGTCCTGTCCGAAGTCCGCCCTTCAACGTGCGCGGAGGGCGGGTTCGTCGAGAACCGAGTCGACGGTCGCGAACGAGCTTACCGACGAAAGCGAGCAATCGTCGGCGGGCACAGGAGGACAGATGATCTGCAAGAACTGCGGGGAGGTAGTGGACGATGGATTGCTCCTCTGCCCGCACTGTGGACAAGAAATATCAGTCGTATCCAGGACGCCGGCTCCGCGCGCCGTCGATGACGTGGTGGAGCCTGCCGAGCAGAACGCCGAGCCGATTCCCCCCACACGCGCTATCGTGCGGGGGCCACAGCCCGTCCGGCGTAGAACCGGGCACGGCCCCTCGGGTTGGGTCTGGCTGATCTCCCTGATCGTGCTGATCAGCTGTGTGATGGTAGCTTTCGCCGCAGCGGGATTCGGCGGGCTCTATCAGGGGTTGAAAGAGCGTGACCATCTGAACCAGGTCAGCTCGCGCGAGCACTACAATCGCGGCCTGGAGCATCTCCAGGCCCACGAATCGGAGCTGGCCATGGCCGAGTTTGAGGAATCGCTCCGCCTGGACCCCCGCTTCACGGATGCCTACGAGCGGCTCAAGGAGCTCAGAGTCAAGGCGACTGTCGAGCCGACGCCCACCTCCATCATTATCATCCCACAGACGGTCACTGCCACGATGGTCAGCTTTGAGGATGCGCAGGCGGACTTTGACGCCGGCAACTGGAGCAGCGCCATCGCCGCTCTGCAGCAGCTCAAGCTCAGCGACCAGACGACCGATGCGGCCAAGATCGACGAGCTGCTGTTCGATGCCTACGTGAAGCAGGGCGAGCAGCAGTTGGCAGATAACAGTATGGAGGAAGCGCTCCGGAGTTACAGCGCCGCTCTGGCAATCAAGCCGGATGATCTCGCCGCGACCGAGCAGAAGGTGCTGATCGACAAGTACGTGACGGCGGCCGGTCTTTCCGGGGCG
This sequence comes from uncultured Chloroflexia bacterium, assembly GCA_963843645.1. GTDB lineage: Bacteria > Chloroflexota > Anaerolineae > DAOTYC01 > DAOTYC01 > CAWJLE01. The sequence goes on from CAWJLE010000001.1 coordinate 778,808, forward strand.
AGCTACGAAGAGGCTATCCGGCAGATGACGGACCTCTACAACACCAAGCCCGATTTTGCGGACGTCAAGGATCAGCTGTACGAGGATCACGTGGATTACGGCGACCTCCTAGCAGACAGGGCCAGCTGGTGTGACGCGGCAGACAACTACGCCAAAGCCCTGGAGCTGAAATCGGATCCGAAGGTGGCGGCGAAGCAGGCCGACATGGCCGATAAGTGCCGGACGGACCCGCCCACGCCGACGCCGGAGGGCCGGAAGTCCGTCACCGACACGATCAACAGCGTGCTGCCGACGATGAAGTCCCTGCCGACGGCCAAACCGACGAAGCCTGCCGTTGCCGCCGCCCCGGCGGCCAAGCCAGCCGCAGCCAAGCCGGCGCCCACGGAGGAGGCGGTCGCGACGACCGCGCCTGTGTCCTCCACGACCGAAAGCGCCGCTCCCCCTGCTGTCGCTCCCGCCGGCGGCGCGCCGGCCTTGTCGGGCGTGATTGCTTTCTCAGTCCACGATCCCGACCAGGTGTATCGCATCTACCAGCTCAAGCTCGACGGGAATTCGGCGCCGGAGATCATCGTTCAGAACGGCGACCAGCCCGCTTTCAGTCCGGACGGCACCAAGCTGGCCTTCCACTCTCGGCAGTCCGACATCAACGGCCTCCGTGTCGCAGACCAGGGCGGCCGCAACGGCACCAATATCACCAAGTTCCTGGAAGACGGACTCCCCACGTGGGGACCGGACGGCACCCAAGTGGCGTTTGGTTCCACACGGGAAAGCGACCGGCGCCCCCGCGTGTTCACTACCTGGGCAGGCGGCGTGGCCGACAGCGTGCAGGTAACGTTGGGGGAGGCTCCGGCCTGGTCCAAGCAAGGCTTCATCGCATACCACGGCTGCGACCCCAGCGGCGGCAACTGCGGCATTTGGCGCGTCGCTCCGAACGGTGGCGGCGCCTCAGGGCTGACGACGTCTGAAAGTGACACGGCTCCGGCCTGGTCACCTGACGGCACGCAGCTGGCCTTCATGTCCGCTCGCGACGGGAACTGGGAAGTCTACAAGATGAACGGCGACGGCAGTCAGCCGGTTCGGCTCACGTCGAACGGCGCGAACGACGGCATCCCCGCCTGGTCTCCGGACGGCAGCACTATCGCGTTCGTGTCTGACCGCGGTGGCACGTGGGGCATCTACGCGGTATCGGCGAATGGCGGGGAACCGGTGAAGGTCTGGGACACACCGAACATCGCCGACAACTGGATGGAACATCGGCTTTCCTGGCGAAACTAGAGACAGTGGTGCACAATCACTCGGCGGCTTTCAGCACACCTCATCGGCTCAGGGGCTCCAGCCGGTTGCTGGCGCGGCGGCTGATATTCGTCTCGTTGGCGCTGCTGTTTGTGGCCGCACCTGTGCTGGCCGGGCCGGCTCCCAGCCTGACCGCCGAGCTGGCGCTGCCGTCCTTCCTCCGCCCGGGAGACTCATTCCACCCCCGACTTCTCTTGAACAACCCACTTACGCACGACGTAGAGGTCCACGTGGCGCTGACCACGTCCGGCCTGTCGTCGAGCGAGCCGCCCCCGGCGCGCACGGTGCGCGTCCCCGGGGGCTCCGTGCAGTCCCTCGATTGGCCGGCGGCGGTGGCCCCCAGCGACGCCCCTGAGACTGCCTCCGCCCATCTAAGCGTTCACGTGCAGGGTCCCTCGATCGATTTCACTACCGATGCGAACGTGCCGATCGCGCCCGGAGGCGACCCGCAGCAGGAGGCCGTCGAGCAGCGCGGGCGGCTGTGGCAGCGTGAATGGCTGATCCCATACCTTGAGCCCAGCGGCGTGCTCGCCGAGTCAACGTTGCGCGTGTCCCCGTCGATGCTGGCGCTGTCACTCAATGACTATGCACGCTGGCAGAACGTCGCCTACGACCACACGGCGCAGGCGGCGAATCTTCTGATCATCTCCAGCGGGCTGGCAATGGGATTGCACGATGCGGGCGCCGCCAACGCGGCCGAGATGCCCTCCTTGCGCGCGGATATCGTGCGCGCCGTCGGCTATCTTCTGCTCACCCAGAACGTCGACGGTGGATGGGGAACCTGGAGCGGCGATCGCAGCCGTCCATTCGAGACGGCCCTGGCGATGCAGGCGCTGTCCCAGGCCGCCGAGGGCGGACTCACGCCGCTGCCCCAAGAGAGATTCGAACGGGCGGCGACGGCTCTGCGCCAATTCTTGCCTGGGGCCGACGACCCCGACCTCCGGGCCTACGTGATCCAGGTGCTGAGCCTCGCCCGGACCGACGTCTCGTCAGCCGCACGGCTCTTGTGGCTGGCGCGTGGCTGGCTGTCCACACCGTCCGTGATATACGTCGGCCTGGCGCTGGACCGCGCGGGGCGGCTCACGGACGCGGACAAGAACACGTTGCTGGAGGAGCTGCGAGGGCGCGCCCGGCAAACCGAGGGCCTGGCCTGGTGGACCGCCCCCGAACTACAGGGCCGGCTGCCGGAGGGCAACGTTTACTCCACCGCGCTGGCCGTGCAGGCGTTGCTGCGCTGGGGCTCCATGGACGAGCTGGCGGGGAAAGCCCTGGACTGGCTGCTGCGCATCGAGCCGGGCGGCGATGGGGACGGCGAGGTCACGGCAGGCGCCGCACAGCGAATCATGGCCCTGTCCGCAGCGGCGCGCAGCCAGCAGCCCACCGAAGGCATCGTCCGCGTGGCGCTGGAAGGCGTCCCGTTGCTGGAGGAACCGGTGGACGCGGCCAGTGCCTTGAAGGTACTCGAAGTCAGTCTACCCGATCTGCAGCCGGGCTCGAACTGGGTTGAGATTCGGCTGGAGGGCTCCGGCCCACTGTACTTCGTGTCGACGCTCCGCTCGATCTACCCCAAGGAGCGCCTCGAGTCGGCTCGTTCTTCGGATGGCTTCGTCGTGCGGCGCACATACGTAGACCCGGTGCGTCACACGGCAGCGCCTTCGTTCGCAGCCGATCAGCGCATTCAGGTTCGCCTGGAAGTGGACTCTCCGGCAACGCTCTACAACGTGGCGGTTCGGGACTCGGTCCCCGCGGGCTGCACGGTCGTTGCAGCCAGCCTCGACGCGCCGGATTCGACCGAGCACTCCAACCTGGCGGTGAGCACCCGGGGAGACGAGGTTCGATTCTGGCTCCCGACATTAGAGGCCGGCCGGCATACCTTCACGTATCAACTGCAGTCGCAGTTCTCCGGCCGGTTCCGAGCCCTGCCCGCCCTGGTCTACCTCTTGCAGCGGCCGTCGCTGTGGGGCCGCTCCAGCGACGCCGAGTTGGTGATCGACTGACACAGACCTCTGGTTCGTTCTCGCTCCCCAAACGTCGCCCAACAACTGAAAGACTTCCGAAGTTTTAGAAACTTCGGAAGTCTAAGACACTGCAGAAGCCTGAGAGAGGACAATCCTCAATTGAGAGGCTGCCATCCGCCCCCGGGCGACACGAACAGGTTGTCCTGCGGAACCGCGCCCGGCAGGTCGCCTGGACGGCGCCAGAACAGGTAGATGTGAGAATGGTCCGTCTGGTCAAGGAAGCGCAGTCGCACGCTGTGGCGGCCCCCGGTCAGGTTCACGTTCGCGTCCTGTTCCTCGTCCGGCGTCTGGCTCACCAGCACCAGCTTATCGTCGATGTACAGCCACGCGGCGTCGCGACATTCGATCCCCAGGCCGTACAAGCCGTCCACCGGTACTTCCAACTCGCCTTTCCACTCCACGGTATACGGTCGCGGAAGGGGAAGGAGGTGGAGGTAGAATGAGATCTCCGGGTCGATCTGCATTATGGCCGGCGCTCCCTCCCAGTCGGCGTTCGGGTAGAAGTAACCGACCAATCCATTCGCGCTCACCGGTGGGGCGAAGAGATTGGACTGTGGAATGACCGCCCAGCCGGAGTCCGGCGGCTCCCATTCCAGGCGCATCTGGCCGGCGCTCGCAACGTGCGCCCGGATCCGGACATCGTGCCGGCCCCTGGCCATCAGCACCGTGCGGTCCAGAGGCTGCTGGCCTCCCAGGAGGCGAGCGCCATCCAGCCAGACCTCCGCGCCGCTCGACAACGAGCCTGAAACCCGCAGGCTGTACGGCCCGTAAAGCGGCGTGACGAGGACTCCTCGCCACTCGGCATCGAACGGGTACGGCTGTGGTGGATCCTGCTGCCAGTCGAAGTCGATGGTGCGGTCCTGCCGGTACAGTGGAGCGGCGCCCGGGTCCTGCGCCCGGTCGTACCGGGCGGGCAATCCCTGAATGGCCTCGATCTGGTCGCGGGTGATGAGCGCCAGCTCCAGAACGTCCGGTCCACTCCCCGGCGGCCCGAACCGGCGCAACTCCAGCTGCGGATAATTGGCCCGCAGCAGATCGACCGTTTGAAAACTCTCGTTGTCCACGAACACGGCCACGCCTTTTTCCCCGGTTTGCCGAAACGGCAGGTGTTCGGCAGGGTCGAAAGCCGTTTGTACGATGGCCTCGGGCGCGAGAAATCGGGTCGTCAGGTGATTGGTGAGAATCGGCGTGAAGTAGGTCAGGTAGCCCGGATCGAGGCTGTTCAGCTGTTGCGCCAGAATCGTCTCACGCGTGGAGTAGGCGCTCCACGAGGCGAAGTCGTTGGCCTGCACGTTGAAGTAGGTGTTGTAGTTGTCCCACCCCACCCAGCCCGCGAGCGCCAGCCCTCCGACGATCAGCAGGGCCGCGCCGCGCCGAGGAAACGTGAGCTGAGTCTCGCGCTGCAGCACGGCCAGCGGCACGACCGCCAGGACGTAAGCCACCGGCAGCGAGCCGATGGCGCGCAGCGACTGCGGCGCCTCAAAAGGCAACGAGAAGATGCCGCCGCTCAGCATGATCAGCAGCCAGAAGACCAGCAGCGAGTAGTGCGGATTTCGGATTTTGTAGAGCGAATACACAGCCCCGATCGCAAACAGCGCCGCGACGGCGTAGTCCAGCTCCGGCGCTCCGGGCAGGTTGTGGCGTCCATTTCGATCACCCTGGTAGTTGAACATCAGGAAGTGAACGCGGGCGTTGTTGGCAATCGCCTGCAGGGTCTGGTCTTTCGGCTGGGAGCTGAAGATGGAGACCTTGTTGGTGCGCGCCCAGAAAGCGTCAGGCTGCTGCACGGCGTACTGGATGATCGGGGCGAACACCAGCAGCCCGGATATTCCCAGCACGACCAGGTTCACACCCTGCTTGCGGAGGAACGCCCCGAAGCCCCCACGCAGGGCGTAGTGCAGCAGAAACAGGATCACGACGAAGGGGAAGAGGCGAAACGGTGCATAGAAACACAGGCCCAGGCCGGTGAGCAAGCCCGCCCAGGCGAAGTCGATGCGGCTCCTCGTGCGCAGGCCTCGCAGAAGGAAGAAGAGCACCAGCAACTCAAACATGGGAGTGCTGACGCCGTGAAGGCCGATGCGGCTGAAGATCACGTCCCAGCGCGAGACCGCGAGGAAAAAGGCCAGGACCAGCGCCAGGCGCCGATCGAAAAACTCGCGACCGAACAGGTACCCCGCAACCACCGTCACTACGCCCATCATCGCCGTCACCGCGCGGACGGACAGGGTGGATGCGCCGAACAGCTTGAACGAGAAGAAGATCAGGTACAGGAAGTGGGCCGGGAGGTTCGTGGACGGCACAAACACCGGGCGGTAGGTGGGGTCGGACATCATCTGCAGCACGTGCAGCGCGTTGTCGGCCTCGTCGTACCAGGTACCGTACGGCCACGAGCTGAAGTGGAAGAAGCGCATGAACAGCGCGACGACGACGATCCCGGCCAGCAACGCCGCTTCCTGCCACGTCAGGTACGCCCGAAGACTCGGGCGGCGCAGTCGCCCCTGCAGTAGATATGCCCCGCCCAAGAAGGTCGCCAGGCTGAACAGGTACAGGGTCCAGCCCACCGACATGTCAACGCCCTGGCCAAACACGTACAATCCCAGCACGGCGGCGAGCACAGCGATCAAGAACAGGCTGACCGCCGCCAGCCGGAACACGAGCCCGGGGGCCAAGTCTTCCGGCAATCCATCGCCTGCGTCATCCTCGGCCGGCGCATCCTGCCGGCGGGCAGCCAGAACGAACAGGACGACGGCGATCGCATAGACAATCAGCCCATCCTGAAGCTCATGCCGTACGAAGTAGCCCTGGGCGGCGATGCCCAGGGCCACCGCCGCCCAGATGATGACCCATCTCGTGATCGTTGTTCTGCGACGCATTCCTCTTGACCTGGCGGTCAGCTCGAGCCCCGCCCTCTTACTGCAAAGGGGCAAACTTCATGATGCGCTGATTGCCCGCGTCGGCGACGTAGACGTTGCCCTGCTTGTCGACGGCGATGCCGGTCGGCAAGTTGAACGACGACGCATCCGTCCCAAACTGCCCAAACGTAGCGATGAAGTTGCCGTCGGTATCAAACTCGATCACCCGATATCCCTCCGGGTCGGTCACAAAGACGTGGTTCTTGTCATCCACGGCCAGGTAAGGCTTGTTGACCACGGACTGGCTGTCCCAGCCCACGATAGGCCACTCCTTTACGAAGTCCAGGTTCGCGTCGAATTTCTGGACGCGGCGGTTCCAGGTATCGGCCACGTATACGTTGTCGCCGGCGTCGATGGCGATGCCGACCGGTTCCTGGAATTGGCCTTCGGCCAACCCGGCCTGCCCAAACTGACGCAGGAACGTCCCGTCCGAAGCGAAGACTTCCACACGCTTGTTGCCGGTATCGGTCACGAAGACGTTGCCCTTACTGTCGATGGCGATGCTGCGCGGTCCCCAGAAAGTTCCCGGCTGCCCATTCGGTTCGCCCTTGGTGTCGGCGAAGGCGCCGAACTCCAGCAGGAACTTGCCCTGGGCATCGAACTTCTCGACTCGATGGTTCCAGGTATCGGCCACGTAGACGTTGCCCTGCTCGTCCACGGCGACTCCCCACGGCTCCTGGAACTGGGCGACGTCGGCCCCCTGCTTGCCCCATTCCATCAGCACCTTGCCCTCGGAATCGAACTTCTGGATGCGATGATTGTTGCTGTCGGCCACGTAGACGTTGCCCTCAGCGTCCACGGCGACGTCGCGCGGGTCGTTGAATTGGCCCGGACCGGACCCCTGCTGGCCCCAGGTCAGCACAGCCGGGACTTGCTTCTGGCCCTTGGCGTACGGATCGACCGGCTGTTCTTCCAGCGGGGCTGTGCCTGCGCCGGCCCGTCCCCACAGCTGCGATTCGACGTCCTTGCGCACGTACATATAGAAGCGATGCACGAATGGCCAGTTGTTGAACGGCGTATCGTACTTGCGATAGAAGACGATGTTCCACAGCGCCTCTCGCCTGGCAGGATCACTGAGCGTGTCCCACACGCCCTGCAAGGACATGCTCTTGTAATCCTCGATCGGCCACCAGACGAGGCGGTACTTGTACTGGTTGTAACGGTTGCCCAAGAAGGGCTTCACCTTGTCCAGATTCTTGTCGCCGACGATTACGATCGGGGCGTCCAGCGACTCCCTGGAAGGTTGCGCGCCGTAGTAGACGCGATTCGGGAATTCGCGGAAATACCACTCGAGCGGCCAGGTGGAATCATCGTCGTAAGCGACCTTGATTTGCGTGTCGCCTACCGTTCGCCGCGAGATGTCCTCAATCTCCGACAACGCCAGCTTCACATCCGGTGCGCCGTGAGCGTAAACCAGGAACTCGCTCGCGTAATCGTAGTTGATGTAGCTGGCCATCCATGCAAAGCGCCACGTCAGCAGCGACAGCACGGCCATGCCGCTGACCAGCAGGATCTGGACGCCGGACCTGGCGCCCAGCCGCCGCAGGAAGGTCACAGCCAGCGCAATCAGCACGACTGTGGCGATCGCCGCCGTGAGCCATTGGCCCGTGTCCTGGAGATTCCAGATCGAGAAGCCCGCGAAGGGCGTGATGCGCAGCAGCGTGATGAGCGAGAGTCCCAGCAGGCAGAACGTCAGCCCCAGGTAGAGGCCTCCGCGCTTCCAGATCGCCCGCCAGTCGGCGGCATCGATGACGCGCCCCATGAACGCGCCGGAGAGCAGGATCATGGGCTCCACGGGATGGATGACCAACCACGGCATCTTCTCACCCGCCCAGCTGAAGATGGTCAGCGACGCGACTGCCCAGTAGATCAGGAACGCGACGAACATACGCGTTTGGCCGGAGCCCCGGTCGTCCGCCCCCCGGAGATTCGGCACCCCCTTGATCAGGAAATACAGGGTTCCGATCACGCTGAACACCAGCGGCAAGAACTCGTACAGGGGAATAAGCAGGAAGATGTAGTAGAACCAGGGCTGGCCGCCGCGCTGGACGCCGTGCTGGTCTATCCAGTACTGAATCGCGCCGCCACTGGCCGTCCACAAGCCGAACGGGTTGGTGAAGAACGTGGTCGAGAGAAGGGCAAACACGATCAAGACGATGATCGCGCAGATCACGATGGCCCGGAAGCTGACAGACCGGATCGCGTCGAGCATCAACGTCCCATTCGGTCTGTAGACCATGCTGACGAACAGCAGGCCGACGTCCAGGCAAATCAGTACCACCGCATACTGCAAAAACTTGTGGGCCGTCTGGAGCAACTGGTTGTCCGCAGGTGGGGCGCCGGACAGCAAGAGGAATGCGACGAACGCCGTCAGGATTACCGCGACCCCCACGCCGACAGCCCGCAGCACGAGGCGCTGCCACTCGCCGAGGCGCTCCCAAACGACGACGAAGACGATGAAGCTTAGGCCGATGAAGTTCATGATGTAGGACGCTTCCATCGACAGGATGCCCAGGATCATGGCGGCCGAGCCGATGTAGAGCCACTTGTTCTTGCGCTCGTCGAGGTACCGGAACAGGCTGATCACCATCAGGATGAAGAAGACGGCAATGTAAATGTCGTCCCGGATGTAGCGTGAGTAGTACAGGAAGGAGGGCGAAATGGCGAAGAAAACCGCCGCGAGCAAGGCGCCGGTACGGCCGAGCCATTTGCGCAGGAGGTACGGCAACAAGATCAACGCCACGCCGAAGATGGCCGGCATGATGCGCGCCGTGTAGTCGTTGGCGCCGAAAAGGAAGTAGATAAAAGCATTGGCGTGGAACAGGAACGGCCCATGCATCATCGGATTGTGCTGATAGCCCTGCCCGGCGTACAGCTTCCAGGAATACAGCGCGTGCAGACTCTCATCGTGGCTGATGACGCGCGCTCCCAGGTCCCAGAAGCGAGTCGCAACGCCGATCACGGCCAGAACTACGTAGAGAATGGTCTCCAGACTGAAACTGAACCCGCCCAGGACCGGCCTGTCCAGCCAGCTGCCGTGTGTCGTGGTCGTGGTCACGCTCTCCGGCGACGATGTCAGCTTAACTTCGGCTGAGGTATTCTCCATGCTCGTTATTGCCCCTCTCCGTACAAACGTTCAAGCAAATCGTGGCTCGCCCCGGCGAGGACGCCGAGCCGAGCGCCGTTGATTCTCTTCACCATCGCGGCCGACACGTCGGTCCGACTCAATTTGTCGCAGTCGGGTCGGCACCGCCGCCGTTCATGACCCACAGCACGACGTATTGCGTGGCTGCGGGCGTCGAGGCCTTCCGGTACAGCCACCAGTTGACCAGATCCACGCTGTTCAAGCCCTGAAGCGACCACCGGCTGCGAGTGGCGAACCGCTGACCGCGGTACCCCTCCGGCATCGAACCGCCGGGCTGAGAGTCGGCTGTGATGAACACCGGATTGGCCGCGTCGGCCTTCACCACATTCGTGTACCGCACCGTCCGGAAATCGCGCAGAATCCATTGGAGCGCGGGATCGCCCAGCGCCACGACGTTGACCGGTATCTCGCGCTTGTCGCCCACACGCCAGACCGACAGCTGCTCCAGCGACGAGCGCAGCGTTTCGATGGCGGGATGAGAGGGCGCCCGCGCCATGATCTCCACCGGATTCCCCAGGTCGACGTAGTTGAGGGCCCAGGTCACGTGGCAGACGACCAGGAAGAGCAGGATCAGCGCGGCGAGACCCACAGAGCGCAAAGCTGCAATCGGCCCTACCCAGAACACGTACCCGCCGAACAACCCCACTGCCAGAATGATTCCGGCTCCCAGAAGCCACAGATACGGCAGCTGCCCGCTTTGGGCGAAAGCGGCGATCTGCAGGTAGAGATACACCACGATCGGCAGCGCGATGGCCAGGTATACGCCTTCGACGTCCCAGGCGCCATAGGATGCGACCTGGTCGATCATGATCCCGGCAGCCCACCCGGCCAGCAGCGCGAGCGGCGTCAGCACAATGAGGAGGTCACCGGAGGTCTTGCCACCGAACAGCGTATAGGCATAGATCGCTACGACGGCCCAGTACGTCAGAAAGGCGCTCAGCAGATCACAGCGGAAGAAGGCCAGCACGATGCCGGCCAGGCCGAAGACCAGAATGAGCGGCTCATAGAACAGCAGAAGCTGGAAGTGATAATACCACGGCGCACCGCCCGGAATCCCGGCCGTCTGCCCGATCCAGACGGAGAACAGGTTCGCGACGGACTGAAAAGCACCGAAATACAGCAGCCCGGCGGTCCCAATCAGGACCACCGGCACGACGAAGAGCAGCGCCAGCCGGCCGAGGAGACCGGTCTGTGCGTTGAGCGCCTGCCAGCCATCGACCAGGCGCTCCCAGCCCCGACGCGCCGGCTCGCTTCGGCTGCCCAGGGCCAGCAGCGCCACGAACGTGACGGCGATGAAGAGCACGGCGTACGCTCCCGGCCCGGCGGTGACCATAAGCGCCAGCGAGACTGCGGCCAGTGCGGCGTAGCGCGGCTCGTGTGTGCGAACGAAATGCAGCACGCCCGCCAGTGCGTAGAGACTGGCCCCGGCGACGATGACGTCGCCGCTGACGTAACGCGAGTAATACATCGCGGTCGGCGAAACGGCCAGCAGGGCGACGGCGATCAGAGCGCCCGTCCGTCCGAGCCAGCGACGATACAGCATCGGCGCCAGCGCCAGGGCCGTCCCAAACAAAGCGGGCAGAATGCGCGCCCAGGCCTCGGTGCCGGCGAAGAGACTGAAGGTGAGCAGATTGCCGACAAACAGCAGCGGACTATGCGTCGCCGCAGGTCCCGCCCACGGCTGCCAGGCCGCCAGCGCTTGAGCCGCTTCAGACGGGTCCATCGGACGCGTGCCGAGGCCCGCAATTCGCAACGCCAGCGCCACGAGACCCAGGCCAATGTAGACGGCCACCTCTCCGGTCAGCCACGGCGCGAGCGTGCGTATGCGCTTAGCCCCCGTGTCCGAAACGGAGACGCCGGGCGTGATCGTATATTCCTCTGAGAGCAATATATTACCTCCTCGGAGCCCTGCATTGGTTCTCGAGCACGCGGTTGGCAGACGGCTTTTGGGGTCCTGTGCGTCAAGGGGTGGTACCGGAGTCAGCGCCGGCGTTGGTAAATGGTCACGGTACCCTGTCGGTAAGCAACGTCCAGCAGTCGATCGAATTTAGCCAGAGCGGTTGAAGAGTATTTCTCGCGCTCGAGCGAACCAACATAGACATAACTTATACCATATTTGTCGAGCAAGGTCAAAGTTAAGCCTGGGATCGAGGCTGCCGTAGATCTTGTCGATGTCCGGTTCGCGCTTGCCGGCTTCGTCGTAGTTGCCGCGCCACTGCAGCTCGTGGCCGCCCCAGCCGAGCACCGTCGGCAGGCCGGTCTGCGAGGAGACGCGGGCGTACTGCGAGTACGAGCCGCCGGTCGCCTCCAGAACCACAGGCGCGCCTGACACGTTCTGATTCAGCCACTCGATCGCCGCGTGGTCGTCCGGGCTGTACTGGGCCATGTACGCCGTGCCGTCCAGCGTCGGGCTGACCTGGAAGCCGTCCGCCTTGTTGTAAGCCGCCAGCACCGGGTAGATTGCCGTGACCGCCAGCAGCGCGACCAAACCGACCGCCCAGCCCGTTTGCACGATGCGATGCGAGGTCGCCCTTCCGCCGGCCAGGAATCGGCCGCGCAGAACGTAGAAGACGCCGAACACTCCGGCCAGGTTGAGCAACACCCACGCCTGATAGTAGAACTTGAAGACCGTGTTCATCCGCGTGCCGAACGTGTCACGCAGATAGACGAACTCGACCGCGAAGGTCAGCAGCAGACCGACGAGGGCAATCCACATGGCAAAGCTGCCGGCCGGATCCCAAACGCCGCCCGCGGAGCGATCGTTCGGCTCGACCGGATCGTCCGCCGGTGAGGGAACGAGCGCTTCGAGCGCATCGTCGTCTTCGCCGTCTCCGCTGCCCGAAATCGACTTCGTCGCCTTCAAACGCTTCATGGCCTTCGGTGGCGGCGGCGCGATTTGCAGGCTGCGCCTGGCCCAGATGGCGGAGCAACAGGACGGTACCCACGGCCAGGAACAGCGCAACGAGCACCGCCGTCCACGGATGCGCCAGCCGGCGCAGGAGGAATTGGCCCAGGAGGGCGTTCCACGGCAGGTCGCCGATCACTTCGCGGACCGCGTCGCTGTTGCGCAGGCCCTCCAGGAAGTCACGACCGCGCACCGTGAGGAGCAAGAGCAGGGTCAGCAGCACCAGCGCCAGGGTCGGCAGAACGTAGAGCCCGATCCACAGGCTCACGGTGTTGCGGACCACCCGGACTTCTCTCTCGCCGAGGACAACGACCGCCACAGGCCAACGCCGCGCGCCGCCCACAACCCGCCGAGCATGAACAGCGGCAGACCGAACATGACCAGGTATTGCTGCCAGCGCGTCGTCGTCATCAGCTGGCGGCAAGATGCCGCCCGCCTGCGACTGGAACGTGACGTAGAACGGCACGTACAGGACGAGCGCCAGGAGCCCCAGCAGCAATCGCGACCACGATCGGAATCGGCCAGCCAGTCACGCCCGGCGCCTTCGTGATGACGCCGCATGGCGAACGCGCCGATGACGATCGTGAAGTAGATCGGCAGGTCCCAGGTGTTCAGGAAGCCGATCGCGCCGATGCACACGGCATAAACCAGGAAGACCCAGGCCGGCTCGCCGAACAGCGCCCGCAGCCAGCCCAGCCTGCCTTCGGCCGCCGGCCGCTGCAGCACTGTCCCGGGCGGCGAAGACCAGGTTCAGCGCCAGGCCCAGGGCCAGCAGCACGAACGGCAGGGCCAGCACGTGCGGATGCATGTCGCCCAGCAGGAAGCTGAAGAACGGGAACTCGTCGATGACTTCCACGCTGCGTCCCAGCGGATCCTTGTCGTGGATAACGCGTGAGGCGCGCCACCACCACCAGTTGTCGGTAGGATACCACGAGCCCGTGACGGAAGCCTGCGCCAAATCTTTGATGTCCAGCCAGCCCCAAAAGGCGTCCGAGCCGAGTCCCCTGGAGTGCAATACCTCGAAGAAGCCCTCCAGGTTGCCCGCGATCGTCACCGCCCACGCGCCAAGCAGCCCGAACCCGATCGCCATTCCCCGCCTGGCCCCGGAGGCGACCCCCGTCGCTGACGGATTCCGCCGACAGTTGGAAGCCCCGCACCAGGTTGTAGACCAGGCTGAACGCCCCGGTCAGGGTCCAGGCAAACAGCAGCGCGATACCCAGATTGAACGCAATGGCCGACGCCACGCCCGAGAGCCGCGTCAAGACGGCCATCATCACGTAGCCAAAGTAGTAGTAGCTGATGGCGTAGCCGGACAGCCAGGGGTCCAGCGGCGGGAAATGGTCGCTGCGCAGGATGCCGTTCAGGAACGCGAATTCCATCGGTTTCTCGGTGGCCGAGATCGCCGGGCTGTAGGCGCGGTACAGCGCCCAGGCCGCAAAGCCGACCAGAAGAGGATCTCGCTCGCGGCCACGACCGGCCAGTGCGCCCGCACGAATCCGACCAGGGACTCGCCTGCCCCCGCGCGCTCGCGCAGATACAGGTATCCCCCAACCGCGGCGACGACCACCAGGCAGAAGAACATGCTGCCCCAGGTGTTCTGGAGAAAGCCCAGGCTGCACGCCAGCCAGAACAGGTACGAGACTAATAACAACCCCAGCGGCTTCGCCAGCGCGTAACCCCGGTCCGGGAGGTAGCGAAACAGGCGGAAGGCCAGCGGCATTGCCGCCCAGCCGATGATCTCAATGATGACCCACCAAATGACAACGTATTGCATACTTTGAGAAACCCTTCAGTCTGTACGGGCGAGACTTCCGAAGTTTCCAAAACTTCGGAAGTCTGGAGTATTCGGAAGTCTCTTCACGCCTGCGGCGTGACCTGATAGATGGTCACTTCTGCGTTGCGAAACGCGACCCGGAGCTGGCCATCAGCGGTCATCTGCGCGAACTTCTGGATGCCTTGCTCGGCATAGAGCGTGCGCTCCAACTGGCCGACGTACACGTACTCAATGTGGAGCTGGCGGATGATCTGCAGCGCCCGCTCCGGATCCGGAGTATCGTACAGCTCCCGCGCCAGGCCGTCACGCTGGCCCACCTGCCAATCGTATCGCTGCTCGCTCTGGTGCATGCCCAGCAGCGTGGGGAAGCCCGTCATCGACGACACTCGCAGGCCGCCCTCACGGTAGTACCCTATCGCTGCCTCGGCGATCACCGGCGTGCCCTGCACGTTGTCCATCAACCAGCGGATGGCCTCGTAGTCGTACTGCAACTCGATGCGGTTGTTGTCATCCGGCCAGGTGTACGACCCCACCGACATGAAGGCCATGCCGTCGAGCGTGCCGATCGGCGGCCGCGCTCCGGGGAACCGATCCTCCACACGCGCGCCGGTGCCCAGCACCGGATAGATCAGGCTGGCGACCAGCAGGCCGACCAGCACCAGGCTCCAGATCCACCGGGCGGCCGAGCTGCGCCAGCTATCCGCCAGGGTAAGCAGTCGCGGCAGCAGAACCGCGCAGGCGACGCCGAGGAGGAGCCACACCTGAATGTAAAACTTGAAGATCGTATTCATTCGGCGCCAATCTCCGCCGCCGAGGAAGTCCTTCAGATAGAATACCTCGACGCCCAGCAGCACGACCAGCCCGGCCAGACCGAGAAGAACGGCAAACTGCTCGGTGACCGGCGCGTGCCGGCGGGACAGGAGGAGCACCGCCGGAATACACAACAGGAAGCATAGGGCGATCACCGCATAGCCGGCCGCAGCGGAGCCCACGGCCTCGACCAGGAGGATCGCCGCGATAGCCAGAACGATTCGATACCCGGTCGACGGCCGGCGCACGAGCGAGCGATACAGCGCAACGAGATGCGGCAGGGCCGGCGCGCGCCGCAGAACCAGGCTGCCGAACCGCGCCGGGCCGGACCCGGAGCGGCTCGCCGCCAGGCCGGCGACGAGGAACGAGCCCAAGATCATCAGGAACAGTCCCCATATGGACAGGAACTTCCCGAAGTCCGTCGCGCCGTCGACCAGGCCGATGCCCACGGAGATCGCCTGATAGTGGGCGAAGAAAGGCCAATACATCCCCAGGCTGACCACCGCCAACAGAATGCCGAACACGATCGAGCCCAGCCAGTTGAAACGGCCGCGCCGCCAGTAGCTTCCGAACAGGAACACCGCAAGGGCCAGCCCCCAGAACGTTGGGAAATCCCACGTGTTCACCACGGACAGGGCGCCCAGCACGAGAGGCAGCAGGATCCAGCCGAGCATCGACCAGCCGCGCCGGACGTTCCGCCGCGGAGAGGCGTCCGGCGCCACTTCGACGAAGAGCGCTTCGGTCGCGACCGGCGCAGGCGCCAGGGCGTCGCCAGGCGGATCGTCCGTCGCAAGATTCCCGCTCTCAGCGGGACTTCCACTGTCGGCGAGGCTTCCGAAGTTTTCAGAACTCCCAGCAGAGACCGCCGGGCTGTGTCGGAAGTCTGCCTCCGGCTCCGGCCGGCGGACCAGGTTCAGCAGCAGGCAGATGAACAACAACGCGAACGGCATGTTGATCATGTGCGGGTGCAGGTCGGCGAAGAGGAAGCTGAAGAACGGGAACTCATTGATCGTGTACGGGATCACGCGTGTCGGATCCCAATAATTGAAAGAGGGCAGCGGATGGCCCTGCAGCACCTGAAGCACGCCGCCCAGGCCGCGCACGACGGATTCCAGGCCGGGCAGGCCGCTCGTGAACTGCGACCCGCTGATTTCGACCAGATTGCGCCAGACCTGCAGGAAGCCGTCCAGGTTGCCGATGGCGACGACGAAAACGCTGGCGGTCAGCGCAGTGGCCAGCGCGGTTCCGCTGCGCCGGATGCGGCCCACCAGGAGGTTGTAGCCCAGGCAGAAGGCATTGCCGGCAGTCAGGGCAAACAGCGTCGGAATGACCAGGTTGAAGCCCACGGTCGGGGTGATGCCGGCTGAGCTTGAACCACAAACCGACCGCGTACTGGCCGTAGTAGTAGTAGTTCAAGTATCCACCCGCAAAATACGGGTCGTAGGGCGGGAAATAGGCGCTCTTCAGGGTAGCATTGAGGAAGGCGAAGTCCATGAACTTCTCGCCCCCCAGCCACGGCTGCCAGAGGTCCGGGTTGAGAATACGGATGCCCACGAAGATCAGGTAGGCGCCGGCGAACAACGCTTCGTTGGCCAGGATCAGCCGCCAGTGCCGGCGGACGAAGCGGCCTATCTCGTCACGGTAGCGCCACAGCAGCCACAAGGAAAACAGCAGGACCACACCCATCATCGGCAGAATGTCGCCGAGTCGATTCTGCGCCAGGTGGTAACTGGACGGCAGCCAGATCAGGTAGGCGACGATGAGTAAGGTCAGGGTCTTGGACAGCATGTAGCCGCGGTCGGCCAGGTTGCGGAAGGTCGCAAAGGCGATCGGCCAGCCGACCCAGCCGACCAGGACGCACCACGAGCCACCAGCAGGCGACCGCCAGCGGCGTGGAATTCGATGCCGCCGTATTCCAGCGAAAGTCGTCCACTACCGGCAGCGTCTCCACCGGCTGGTCGAGCAGCAGCGACTTGGCCGGATTCGGCTGACCATCCGCCGACGTCTGAGCCGTCGTTCCACCGATGTGGGGCAGCAGGTCCGCCAGGCTGAAATTCTCGGGCCAGATACGCGACAGGAGCAGAGGCTGGCCCACGTAGCCCTGGATCGCACCTTCCCACGAATGGTCGAACAGGCGCGCCCAGTCGGCATCGGTCAGGTCGCGCACTTTCTTGAAGATCATCGGCCTGCGGGTGATCGTAGACCGTGAAGCTCTCGTCGGCGGCATCGTCTTTGAACGTGAAGGGCCCAGTCCGAGGATAGGCGCTGAACTCGGCGACCTTTTCGAAACCGAGCTGCCCGTCGAACAGATACCGGTAATACTTCGTGCTCATCGGATAGCGCTGCGGCAGGCGTCGGGATCGTCCGATACAGCCGATTGCTGGAGAGGATGATGTAGTCGGATTCCCGGACGCGCTGCTTCACCAGCTCGAACTTCGCCTCCGTGTCGTCCTCGTACATCGGGAACTCGACCATCTGGTAGCCGTGGGCGCCGATATTGTTGCCGTCGCCGGACAGGCCGAAAGGCAGATTGTCGTCCCAATGCTCCACACCGATCCGGGAACCGTCCGGGACGTTCGCGTAAATCCACTTGGAGGCCTGCACCCAGGGGTGCTCCGAGCCGTACACGCCGTGGACGAACGCCAGCGCCCAGACCATCGTTGCCGCCAGGGTCACGACGGTCAGAGCGGGGGCGAGGATGCGCGACATCACGCCCAAGGCGCCGGGTTGCGGATCCTCGCCGCCAGATGGTGACCAGCAGGCCGGCGCCCATGATGGTGAACAGCGGGACCAGCGGGCTCATGTAGCGCATGAACTTCGCCAGGAACATCCCGGTGATGCCGAAATAGGGGACGACCCACGACATCAGGATGAGCTCATCGGATCGGATGCGGCCGACGAGTCCGCGCAGGGCGACCCAGGCCAACCCCACGAACGCCACGAGGCCCAGCGCGTAACCCATGCCCCAGCGGATCTCTTGCTCGATGAAGTAGACGTAGGGCAGCGTATTGCGGTATTGGCGAGTGAACGGGAAGTCGGCCATGCCGTTGACCATGGCGCCCTGCTCCTGGACCACGGCCGTGTAGAAGGATTGGAAATCGAGAAGCACGTAGGGGCTGGTTGCCGCGAAGGCGACCATGGCGACGATTCCCGACACGGCCAGGCGCGCCACCAACGTGAGGTAGCTCCTGCCGTGGCCGCGGGCCTTCCACGCAGCGATGACCGTGGCCATGATCGGCGCCGCCACGATCGGAAGAGCGCTGAATTTGGAGGCGATGGCCAGCCCGGCGGCGAGGCCGGTCAGCGCCGCGGGCCAGGTCGAGTCTCGCTCCGCCATGAGCATCGCGCCGTAGAGGGCGAGGAAGGTAAACATGGCCGAGATGGGGTCGACGGCGAAGAAATGCGCCAGCTGAATCTGCGTGACGGTGAACGCGGACAGCGTCGCGGCAAGCAGTCCGGCCCAGCGGCCGTAGAGCTTGCGGGCGATGAGGAACACGAGAATGATGGTGCCGATGTCGAACAGACCCACGATGCCCCGGCCGAGGTCGAGGAAGCCGGGCACCGTATTGGCCTGGAGCAAGCCGTCCACGGTCTGCGGGTCGACGCCCGCATCGACGGCGAAGGTTCCCAGGCTATGCAGGCCGTTGCCCACCAGCACCAGCAGGTACAACGGGAAATGGCCGTAAGTGTAGCTGCGACGAGTCTGCGAGGAGACGTCCCAGAAGGGATTGAGCGGCGACTGATGGGGATTGAGCGCCGCTTCCAGGCTGTTCGGCCAATGGATCGTAGGCGCATAAAAGGCAATAGTGGAGCGCTCGTCGGGGTGGGCCATGATACCGCTATCCCACCGAATGTCGTACAGACGGAAGAAGCCTCCCGTCAAGATCACGAGCAACAGGAGCAGCGAAAAGCCCCTCGTTTTCACAAAACTGGATACGCCGCGTGCAGCCCGCAAGCTCAGTTTACCTCCGTTCCCGGCTGGACTGGGGCTCATTTTAACATTGTTGCGAGTGCACGACAAGTTATGTCGTCTACGGCCGCTCAGCGGTTCGATCGATCTTCACAGACATGAATGCAGGCGGCGGCAACGATCATGGCGACCAGGCAAACAGAGAATGCGGTCCGGTAGGCCTCAACCGGGAAAGCGTCTCCCACCCGGGGGTAGGCTTTGAGGATCACGCCCAGCCCCTGCTGAAAGATGCCTGCCCCCAGAAAACACATCATGTTGTAGGCGCCCGCCGCCGTGCCCGCTATCTCGACCGGAAACAGCTCCGTGATTTGCGTGGTCGCGACCATGTAAAAGCCATTGCCGAAACCGAAGGCGAACAGGATCACGTACATGAGCGCGATGGGAATCAGTCGATTGCCGAAGGTCAGCGCGGCCCACGTTGCGACCAACAGCAGCACGCCGAACGTGACGGCCTTGAGCCGCGACCTGAACAAGCGGTCAGAGAGCCTCCCGGCCAGCGGAAACGAGATGAGCATTCCGAACGGCATGGCCGCGAGGATGCCCCCGACGGCGACTTTGCTCAGCCCGTACACGTCGATCAAGTACGGGCCCGCCCACAAGCCCTGAAAGCTGAGCGACGCCCCGCCGTAGCAGAAGAAAGCGATGGCCAACAGGCGCCAGGAGGGGTTGCCCAGGGCGGTCAGCAGAGCCCGACCCAGCGGCATGGCGTGGACGTCCCCTTCCTGAACCACCGCCGGCAGACCGATCTCCTGCGGCCGGTTGCGCACGAAGACGTAGTTGGCGACCGCGACGACCAGCGAGAGCACTCCGATCCCGATGAAAGCCGAGCGCCAGCCGAACTCCTGGGTGAACGCAGCCAACGGCTGCGTGCCGACCAGCGAGCCGGCCTGTCCGGACGCCATGAGCAGACCGATGAAAGTCGCCGTCTCATAGCGGCGGAACCACGTGGCGATGGTCCGAACTGCCGGCACGTACACGACGCCCACCCCGGCCCCCACCATTGCCCGGCCGAGCAACACCCAGCCGAAACTCGGAGCGCTGCCGAACAGAATGGCGCCCACTCCGGCCACGGCGATGAAGATCGAGATCGTCAGCCGTGCGCCGAGCCGGTCCGCCATCATGCCGACGGGGATCTGCACCAGAGCGTAAGGGTAGAAATACAGGGCCGTCAGCAAGCCCAGCGAGGCCGCGTCGATGGAGAACGTCGCGGTCAGATCGCTCGCAATCGCTGCGCCGGCAACGCGATGAAAGGTCGACGTGACGTAGCACAAAGCCAGTACTGCGAAAACGAGGTAACGATACGACGAGACAGACGTTTCAGATCGCGCGTCGACGGACACCTCTGCGTGCGTAATGGCCATGGCGGAGAAGGATGCCTCCAGGTGAACGGATTGTGTGTCGGGAGCCGGCTCACCGGCTCCGTACCTATCTCGGGAGAAGGGCCAGGGACTCAAGCCGTGCCAAGTATAGCATATCGGCTCCAAAAGAGGAATAGGCGACCGTCACCTCACGGCGCAAAATGACTGGGGCTCAGGAAAGGGGTCCCCGGGATATTTGCGCAAGGCGGCAGACGCATTGCATTGGGCTCCGGGCGGTGATACAATTGGGGGTATGGTCGACCCCAGAAGAAAGCCGATCAGGCAGAGAGGAAACAGCCATGCATCCATTGGTGGAACTGGCCCGGCAGAGTATCGAGTCTTACGTACGTTATGGGCGGACGATCAAGCCACCGGCGGAGATGACACCGGAGATGCAGCAGCGGGCCGGCGCCTTCGTCTCGCTCCATGATTCCAACGGAGAGCTACGCGGGTGTATCGGCACCATCGAGGGGTGTCGTGACAACCTGGCAAATGAGGTCATCCACAACGCGATCAGCGCCGCCACCCGGGATCCACGCTTCCCGGCCGTAAGCGCGACGGAACTGCCCGGCCTGCAAGTCGAGGTCGACGTCCTGCGCGAGCCGGAGCCGATCCGCGGCCCGGAAGAGCTCGATCCGCGCCGATACGGCGTGATCGTGGCGTGCGGCGGGCGACGGGGACTGCTGCTGCCCGATCTCGAGGGAGTGGATACCGCCGAGTACCAGGTCGAGATTGCGTGCCGGAAGGGGCACATCCACGCCGACGAACCCAAGCAGATGTTCCGCTTCGAAGTGGAGCGCTACAAGTAAGGGGCGATCCATCACCCTTCGGCCGAAGGCCGGCCCCCACCCAGCACGTCCCGCAGAGCAGGTTCCAGATCCGGGAAGCGGAACGCGAAGCCCGACTCGATCAGGCGGTGCGGCGCCACGCGCTGCCCGGTCAGCAACAGGCTGGACAGCTCGCCCAGGACGAGGCGCAGGAGGAAGGCGGGCGTGGGCACGACGGAGGGCCTTCGCAGGACCCGGCCCAGCGTCCGAGCGAACTCGACGTTGCGGACGCTCGTGGGCGCCGTGAGGTTGAACGCTCCGCGGGCCTCCGGCTCGTCGATCAGGAAACGGATCGCGCGGACCTCGTCCGCCAGGTGGATCCAGGGGAGCCATTGTTGCCCGCCGCCCAGCGGCCCGCCGACGAACAGCCGGAACGGAATGAGCATTCGCGGCAGGAACCCTTCGTTTCGGTCGAGCACGCCGGCAGTGCGGATGACTACGCGCCGGACGCCCATCTCCTCGACGGGCTGCGTGCCGGCCTCCCACGCCACCGCCAGCTGAGACAGCCAGTCCCGACCCGGCAGGTCTCTTTCCGTGAGGACCTCGTCACCGTGAGGCCCGTAGTAGCCGGCGCCGGAGGCCTGCACGAGGACCCGGGGCTTGTGTGCCACCTGGTCCACGGCCTGCACGATGGCACGCCCGGCGTTCAAGCGGCTTTCCAGGATGCGTCGTTTCCGGGCCGCCGTCCACAACCCTCCACCAATGTTTTCTCCGGCCAGGTTCACGACGGCGTCCGCGCCGTCCGCCAATGGCGCCCAGCCGTCAGCGGTGCGGGCATCCCAGACCACACCGCGCACACCTGCCGGCAGGCCGGCGCCGCGCTGCGGATTGCGGCTGAGGATCACAGCCTCGTGGCCGTCTGCGGCCAGGCTGCGCGTCAGCGCCCGCCCAATCAGACCGGTCCCTCCGGTAACGATGACCCGCATTTTATTCCCCTTTTCGGTCAAGCCTGGTGCAACTCAACAGATGGACCAATTAGATAGATAGAGAAATGAGCCAGAATCACACGAGACGGTCGATGGTGAACGACAGCCAGTCCAGGACGAGTTGGCCTCGCTCGTCCAGGTGAATCCTGGCGGCCCGGTCGTAGAGAGTCAGGTACTGCTGCAGAGCGAACACCGGGACGCGATAATTCGAGAACAAGCCTCGCAGCCAGTCGATCTCGCCATCCAGCAATCGAATGTCGCCCAGCGCCAGCGCCGCCTGAACGCATTGGGCCAGGTACTGGGTGGCCATGCTCTGGTGATTGCGCGGAACGAACGGCATTTCGTCTTTCCTGAGTTCGCCTTCGATCAGGAGATGCCGCTGACGGTAGTGAGCCAGCGCCGCCTCGTACTGCTCAGTGGGAGCGGCGGGAGCGGCCAACGGCGGCGCCTTGTAGAGCAGGTCTTCGATCTCCGCCGGAGCGGCGGCCAGGTGCTCGCCCAGGAAATGCCCCTGAATTCGAGCTCGCAGGCGAGGGACCAGGTTGAATATCCGCCCGCCGTACGCGACGTCTATGCCCACCCGGCGACTCATTTGCGCCACCTCCATCAGGGTAGCCGCCGTGGCAAGCTGCTGCGCGGACAGAACCACGAGATTCGGGCGCGTGTCCAGCAGTGTCTGCTCCAGGTGATCCGATGGAAGATTCGCGCCCAGGTACAGGACGTCCCAGCCCTGCCGGCGCAGCAGCAAGCTGAGCAGAAGCGCGCCGAAGGTGTGCTGCTCTTCGGGCGGGCAGCCGAGCAGGAGCCGCGCGGAGCGCGAGGGCGAAGGCGTCGCCGCCAGAAGAGCGGACAACCGGCGTATCCCCAGCTGAGCGGCAAAATAGATCTGCTGCACCGACGCCTTGCCGCGATACCAGTGGTCGTCGATGGTGGTGAGTCCGCGCTGCAAAATCTCGGTGCATATCACTTCGAGTGGGAACATGCCAAAACTCTGCGCCAGGACGGCCTCGGCGCCCCGCTCGTCGAACGCCATGCAGCGGCCCACCCACAGGTCCCGGAGCGACGAGGGGGCGTTCGCGGTCTGAGGAGGCGACGGCGCCGAAGCAGTCTGCGAATCCATCGATTCAATGCCTCGCTCGGACATCGTGCCCCACAGCTCGATGGCGCGGCTGATGCTGAGCCCTTCCCGTTTGCGGGCGACCAGCCACTTCAGCAGCTCGATGTCGTGCTGCGAGTACAACCGGTGACCGCCGGGACTGCGCTGCGGCAAAGGCACGCCGTAACGCCGTTCCCACGCGCGGAGAATATCCGGCGTGAGGCCGGTTTCGCGAACGACCGCCTTAACATTGTAGACCGGCGTCTGGCTAAGCGGCGACATAGCTCTGCCCCTCATTAATGCGAACGAGCACAATATTCGAATTATACCGATGGAGGGAGGATTATCGGTATCCCCGGTTACAATCTCGACAAAAGATGTACATCAGGTGATGAACGATCCAAATCCTGCGGGAGCTCGAATTCAAGCGCAGCGGTACTGGCGCGGCTCAGTGGGCTTCGATCAAATGGCCAGTCGCCGAAGATGATTGTAGTATCAAGTTGATGGTGAGGTCAAATGGTGCTTGTTGCGCCCCGCTTTGCGATCGTCGCGCTCGCGGCCTATCAGAATCGTCGACGTCACGTGCGGGAATCACCGAAGGGCAAAGCCCAAGACTACGGCTGAGCCCGGCTGAGGACTCCGTGGACGCGCATGTCCAGGCGCAGCGTGGGCGGAACCTCGGTCAGCGCGACCTTGACCGGGTACTTGCGCACGGTCGAGTCCTGCCCGGTCGCCAGACCGGTCGCCTGAGGCTCGACGACCGAGGGCAAGAAGCCGATCGACGTCACCTGCCCTTGCATCGGCTGATCGAGCCCGCTCGCGCGCAGGTCGACGTGCTGCCCGACGAACACCCGGCCGATGTACACTTCCTCGACGTCCAGCTGCACCTCGATGCCCCGCAGGTCGTGTATCTCGTACACCAGGTCACCCGCCATCACCGGAGCGTCCGCCGGGAATTTCGCCTTGGTAATGGTGCCCGCGATGGGCGCACTCAGCCAGTGGTCCGTACCGACGTCGACTTCCTGGACGATGGCCAGGTGTTGTGTGGCTCGCACTTCTTGTCCTTCGGACACCAGCTGTGTGCGCAGCGTCCCGTCCCACAGGCTCACGACTTCCGCGTGAGGCGCCGTAACGTGGCCGTCAGCCGGGATGCCGGACGGAAAGGCGTAGGGCCAGGCAACGTACGCCACCGCTGCCAACATGGCGACGCTGAGCGCGCCGACCGGTATCCACCGTCGCATTAGCTCACCTCCGCTGGTCGTTTCCCTGACGTACCGCCGAGTCACGTACCAGAACAAGGCCGACGCAGCAAGCCACAGCCCCGCGGCGTAGACCGCTGCGCCCGCAAAATCGTGCCCGGCGTCGAAGATCGCCGTGAAGCCGGAGTCGATCGTGATCCGCGCGGGGAAGTAGCCGGGCATGAACTTCATCCACGTTTCGTGGAGCACGGTCGAGAAGCCCGGCACCTCCAGATAGCCGGTGTCGATGAAGGGCAAGACCATCACGATGTAGGACCCTTCCAGCTCGCGCGCGATCAGCACACCGACGAGCTCGCCGTAAAAACCATAGATCAGCGAGCACAGGAACAGACCACCCACGAAACTGGGCACGTTCTGCGCCACAAAAAACGGTAGCAGCACCAGCGTCACGTACACGGTGAGCGCCACGCACAGAACGACCAGAATTACGCCCCGCGCGGTGACGATCTCCATCGGCCGGTAGCCACACAGCACCAGCCGGTGGTCCACCTGTCGGGCGGAGAGCATCAGATAGAAGCCGAAAAACCCGGCCAGGAAGGAGATCGTGAAGAGCGTGACGAACGCGATGGTCACGTCGCGCTGGTCCACGGTTTTCTTGAACGTGACTGTGTTTTCAATCACTTCCAGCAGGATGTTGCTTTTTGGCAGCGCCGCGTAGACGCTACCGATCATCAGCAGGGGCACGACGATCAGCATCACCTGCGTTACGCGCTTCCGGGTGAACTCCCACAGCATCATCCGGACGGCCGTCGCCATGCGGCTGGGGCTCATCGGTCAGCGTTCCTTTCGTCAGCCTCAGGATGCGGTCGAATCGCACGTTGTCTCGTGCCATGTGAGACACGATCAGAACGGCCCGGCCGCTGGATCGCAATGTGTCGATCAAGTTGAGAAACGCCAGGTAGCTCTCGTAATCGAAGCCCTGGTAGGGCTCGTCGAGGATCAGGATGTCCGGCCGGTGCAGGAGGGCCAGCGTCAGGTTGAGCTTCTGCTTGGTGCCGCCGCTGAGGGTCGCGACCAACTGATCGCGATATTCGCCGAACGTGAGCTGTTCGAAGAGTTCGCGGCTCGCGGCCTCGAGGTCCGCGCGCCGCATGCCGTACGCGGCGCCGAAGTAAACCAGGTTCTCCCACACGGTCAGGCGATCGTATATCAGCAGATCCTGCGGGCAGTAGCCCAGCTTGCCGCGGAGGCTGACCTGGCCGCCGTCGGGCCGCAGCAGTCCGACGGTGATGCGCAGCAACGTGCTCTTGCCGCTGCCGTTCTCGCCGACCACCGCGACCGTCTCACCATGGCCGATCTGCATCGAGCAGTCACGCAGGACCGGATGGCGTTTGTACGCTTTGCGGATGTGTGTCAACGTCAGGACAGGCTCTAACACTCGTTCTCCAAGAATGCGGTCCGGTCACTCAGCCGGATCCCAGGGATCGCATGACAATGTCCGACAACTGATTCAGCGCCGGCTCGTAATCGGCGGAGGGATCGATCAGTTTCTGGAGCAGAATGCCATCCAGCGCCCCGATGATGATCCGTGCCGTGAGCCTGGCATCCACGCCGTGAAACTCGCCTTCGTCGATTCCCTGCTGCACCAGCGACGCCAGCACGGAAATGTAACGCCGGTACGCATCGGCCAGCACCGCCCGCACCAGGTCGTGCTGCCACGCCTGGACGAAAAAATCGGTATACAATCCGATGAGGTGGTCCACCTGCCCAATCGCCTGGTTCAACGCGCCCAGGAAGGACTGTAGCCGCGCCGCCGGCGAGTCGGCGTGGCTCTGGGCTGCCGCCTGTTCGACGTAGACCAGCAGGTCCGCGAACATGACTTCGACCACCGCCGCGAACAGGGCTTCCTTGCTGTGAAAATACAGATAGAGTGTGCCTTTGCTCACGTCGCTGGCCACGCGAATGTCTTCCATCGTGGTTTTGTCGTAGCCTCGCGCCGCGAAGGTGGCCACGGCGGCATCCAGAATCTGGCGGCGGCGCAGCTCTTTGGCGTCCTGTTTCACAGGCGCACCTCCCACAATATGACTGACCAGTCAGTCATATTGTAACATTGTCGCTCGGTGATGTCAAGTGGGGGAGAGGCGGGGACGAACTGTCGGAAGATTGGATATGGCCAACGCATCCGGCCCGGTGAGCTGAGAATCATGCAGTTTAACAATACAACGCGGAAGTATCACAACCCAGGCCGGCTTCCGCCTGCTGGCCTGAGGATTCGTCCTCGGCAGCCCGGGCGCGTCGGCAATATGCTTATTAGTTCGTGGAGCGGCATGATTGGGCCGACGGGGCGGCCGGAAGCCTGGATACTGCGCGGGGGCGGCGAAGTCAGTCTTCGCGGAATTCCCAGTCCGTGGCGATCTCGCGCGGCAGGATGACCGATACGCGGGTGCCCTGGTCGACCTCTGAAGCAACGTGGAATGCACCACCGAACAGCTTCACTCGCTCTTCGATGCCCATCACGCCAAAGCTGCCGCCGCGCGCCAGCTCGGACAGGTTCTCGGGCACGGCGAAGCCGCGTCCGTCGTCCTTGACCGCGATCTCGACGTTGTGTTCGGTGAAAACGTAATCGTGACGGCCGTGTTCGAAGCGTCGGCATGCTTGCGCACGTTCTGCAAGGTCTCTTGAACGATGCGATAGATGGCCACTTCCAGCTCGGGGGCCAGCCTCGGCGGCCTCACCCTGTACTTCGAGGGTCGTGTTGACTCTTGACCGACAGCTCGTTCACCAGGTACTGCAGCGCCGGGATCAGGCCCAGGTCCTCCAGGGCCAGCGGGCGCAAATCCCGGCTGAACTGGCGCACGTCGTGTACGGTATCCGTGACCATGTGGCGCACCTCGACAGGTCGGCGCTAATATCCTCACCGTCGCCGAACTTGGCCCGGCACAGGTCGATGCGTTGGCCGATGGCCACCAGCGCCTGGACCGTGTCGTCGTGCAGGTCGCGCGAGATGCGCTTGCGCTCGTCTTCCTGGCTGTGCGTGATGGCGGCCACGTAGCGGCGCATGCCGGCCCGATAGCGCGAGATCTGGTCGATCATGAAGTTGAACGAGCTTGCCCAGCTCGGCGATCTCCTTGATGCCGGTCTCCTGGCACCCGGATGGAGAAATCGCCGCGCGCGACGCGCCCGGTCGATTTGACCAGCGCGGCAATCGGAGCGGTGACGCGGCCCACGCTGAGGGTCACCAGCGCGGCGGCCAGGAAGAAGCCGAACACCAGCGCCAGCAAGACTGAACGCACGTAGGGCTCGATGGGGGCGATCACCTCGCCCCACGGCTCACGGATGACCAGCCCCCAACCCGTAGCCCGGACGCGGGCGAAACTGACCACGAAAGCCGGGACGGTTGGCCTGGCCTTCCAGGAACGAGCCGCCGTCGTCGCCATGCTTCAGACCGATCCACTGAGGCTCGATCACTGAGGTCTTGCGCTGATTTGGTTGTAGTCGGTGTGGAAGATGGCCCGCCCGTTGCGGTCGACGAGATAGGCCGCGCCGTTCTGGGCCACGCTCAAGTCGCGCAGCTCGCGGCCCAGCCGCTGCTCCAGCAGCCGGAACGAGCCGATGACCATGCCCTGGAACACGCCGTCAGCCGTTGCTGATGGGCGCCGCGACGATGATCGACTGCTCGTGGCTTCCGGGATCGAGCATGATGTCGGAGAAGGTCGGGCGGTTCAGGGCGCGTGTGTTCTGGAAATACGGGGTGATGGCCAGGTTCAGGCCGATCATGTCCGGGCGCTCGCGGTCACTGGCCGTGACGACGCCCTGCGCATTCAACACGAACACGCCGCCATCGAACACCTGAAGTACGCCGTGGGCCAGTTGCAACGCCTGGCTCTGACGCTGGGGGTTGCCGCTGCTGAGGGAGTTCGCTGCTGGCCAGCGCCTGCAGCACGTCGGCGTAAGCCTGGATGTTCTGGGATAGGCCTGCGGCGGCCGTGCTGGCCAGCTCCTGGTTGCGGGCCTTGATCAGCGAAGGCACCGCCTGCTGGTAGGCGTACAGGTTGACCAGGAAGATCACCACCAGCATCAGGGTGAGGGGCAGGACGATCCAAAGCAAAGCCTGGCTGCGCAGCTCGCGCCGTTTCTGATTGAGCGAATCGATCCACGTCCCAGATGCGTGACATTACGGCCTATCTGTCATTTCTTGTCTACGGTTATCCATCCCTTGCGGATGCCGTACATCACAGCCTCGGTTCTGGACGTGACCTGAAGCTTGGAAAAGATGTTGCTGAGGTGGGCCTGCACCGTACGGTCGCTGATGAAGAGGCGCTGAGCGACCTCCTTGTTGGTGAGACCCTGGCCGACCATCTGCAGCACTTCCAGCTCGCGGCCGGTCAGCCCGTCCATTTCGTCGCCGACCTGGGACATCACGTCCGGCAGGGACTTGCCGCTCATGAACTGCGACACGACCTTGCGGGTGATCAAGGGGTCCAGCGCGGGCTGGCCGGAATTGACGGCGTGGATGGCCTTCACCAACTCCTCAATCTCGGCGGTCTTCAGCAGATAGCCGTTGGCGCCCGCCTCGAGCAAGGCGAAGACGTACTCATCGTCGTCGTGTGCGGTGAGGATCAGGATGGCGACGTTCGGACACTCCGCCTTGATCTTACGCGTGGCCTCGATTCCCGTCATGCGCGGCATGCGCACGTCCAGGATCGCGACGTCCGGCTGCAGATCTTTGACGATGGCGACTGCTTCTTCGCCATCGCCGGCTTCGCCTACGACCTCGAGATCGGAGTAGCGCTGCAGCAGCTGCTTCGTCCCCTGCCGCACGACCGCGTGGTCTTCGGCCAAAACTAACCTGATCTTATCCATCGACCTTGTCTGTCTCCTGCGGATATGCCTGGTCTATCCTATTCCGAAACCAGGTTTGCTGCAAATGCGCCGTTGCCGCTGAGCGCGTACATCTTCTGGTCCAGCTCGTCTACCCACAGGCTGCGCAGGTCATCGAAGGCGTTCGTATTGGCTTTGAACTGGCGCTGGAAGCGCCCTTCTTTGGTCAGTTGCACCACCCGCCGATTGCCCCGATCGGCGACGTACAGGTACTGCGTGCCCTCGTCGGAGCTCACGAACAACGCCGAAGGATTGTTCAGAGGCTGCTCCAGGCCGGACACTTCGAACGCACACTTGCTCCCCGTTGAGGAATTTGGTGATGGTGCCGTTGGCATACAGGACGTAAATGCTGCCGTCGATGGCGATATCGACGGCGCCGGACAGATCCACTTTTGCCTTGCTGCCCAGGTAGTCGAGCGGCGAGCTGCTGTAGCCGTTGTCCGCCGTAGTCGGCAGGTACTTCAGGATCTGGTTCAGGTGTGTGTCCAGAACGTACAGGTTGCCGTAGAATCCGTGCACGGCCTGCGGGAAGAGCCACTTGGCGGTATCGGCCAGAGGGCGATGCTTGACGCCGAAAGTGGGGCTGTAGTCGTACAGCATGCCCTTCTTGTCCAGAATAACCAGGTTGCTCGTTTGGCGGCCGCCGCCCGCGGGCACCCAGGTGATGTCCAGAAGCTCGCCCACGACCACGTCACCCACCTGGTCGCCCTGCTTGATGATGACCGGATTCTCGTTCATCTCCTGGAAGCCGTCGTTCGATCTCGTTGAGCGTGTGCTTGAAGACCTGGTTCGTGCCCCGATCCAGCACGTATACGTTGATGCCGTCCACCAGGATGCGGGTCAAGTCCGTCCCGGAGTGCATCGTAGTGGTGCAGCTCAGGGCTCCAGTACAGCCGCTTCACCTGGTTCACCTGGTCTATCTTGGTCTGGACGTCTTTCCGCAGCTGAGTGACCTCAGTGGCTTCCGGCGAGAGCACGGCAGCCTCGTCCAGCGACTTCAGCGCGGCAGCCAGCAGGGTGCGCGCCTGGTTGACGTCGGCCATCTCGGCCAGGGCCTTTTCCTGGTCGGCCTGGGCGGATTGTATGAGTGCGTTGAACTGGCTCCGGGTCTCCTGGCTGCGCTCGAAGTAGACCAGGCCGACGATCGCGATGACCAGCACCAGGGATGACGAACGCGGCGGACCTCAGTATCTTCTTCGTGCCGGCGGAAGCCAGGAAGGGCAGACGGGGCTTTCGCGGCGCAGCGGGCGTCTGAGGCTCCTCCTTTTTCGGAGGAGCTTCTTTGGATTCCTTCGGCTTCTCTTTGGATTCCTTCGGCTTCTCTTTGGTCACTTTGGGTCTGGATGTGCGGCCGGGCAGCGCTTCCATCCCGTCGCCGGAGCCCGGCAGCGTGCGGATGAACAGCACCCTGGCGGTGCGCCCGGCGCCTTTCAGGAATCGCAACGAGAAGGCGAGCACGACCGCCAATCCAGCCCGCGCCCGATCGCCCACTTTCTGCCAATCGACCTGGGGGACGGGTATCTTCGGCCTGCGCACGCCGGCCGGCGAGGGCTTGCGGCGGCCGTAGGACGTCCCCTTGTGGGTGGGCGAACGCCGCACAGGCGATTGGGACTCCGCGACAGGCTCGCCGCCGCCGAAGGCCGGAACGTCCAGAACGTCCACGCCGCCGCCGAACTGGATCACGGCTACGGAGATGTCTTCACCGCCTACCAGGTCGGCCAGGTAGTGCGCGGACGTTGCCGCATCGTCGCAGGTCAGCGCGCCTTCGATCTGTTCCTGTGAAGCGATTTGGCCGAGGATCAGCTCGGCAAGCACCAGGCAATCGCCCGGCTGCACCTGTCCCTGGAATACCTCCACGTTGACCTGGCGGCTGGCGCCCAGGAAGCGGGGCGGGCCCTCTTCCAGATTGGCGTCCACCGCCTCGTCCAACCAGGGCGAGTACTCCGGATAGCGCGCCACGTGGCCGTCCTGGGAGAGATACGTCGCGGCCGGGCCGCCCTGGGCGACGTAGAGATCGCTCCCGCGCAGCACCGCCAGCGTGACGCCGCCGCCCTGGCGATTCTCGCGCATGGAGTCACGGTTGAACGTGTAGAGGTGGCCGTTGATCTGCGTGATGGCCTGCTCCAGGCTGGAGGCAATGCTGCCGGTCGAGCCGAAGAACTCACGCTTGATGATCGCTTGCAGATCCTGGCGCAACTGGGAAGGCGGGGCGACCAGCCCGGAAAGCTCGATCAGGGCATAGAGCTTGCCCCGGGATTGGCCGGGGGCCAGTTCATCCTCCGAATCGATGACCAGGATGCTGTCGGCACGCGGTCGGCGCACGCCTTGAACGACACTCAGCTGACCGACTACGCCTTTGAGCGAAGCAACCATGGGCACACCTCCTCAGCGGGGCCTGTTGCGACCGGACCCGGTATTTCGCGGCCAGCCGGCCGCCCGGATCGGGACGCGGGACAGGGTGAACGCTCGCTCCGTTGCCTGTGCTTCCGGAAAAATCAGGGTGTTCCCTCCATCAGGGCATCGGCGCGTTGCAGCAGCGCCTCGATCCTATCCGGCGGTAGTTCTTTGTACTGGAAATATCGTTCCAACAAGTCACGCGGCTTGAGCGCCGCGATGGTCGATTCCGGCCCAGACGCAGACGGCTGGGACGCTCCACATCGCGGATGACCGCGGCCACGTGGAATGCATCTTTCAGGAGCCGCCGCAGCTCTCTTTCGTCGATCAGCGGCTCCAATTCCGGCTTCGTGCGGATGATGACCCTCACCACGGCGTCCGTGACGTCGGAGGCGGCCAGCGCCTGCTGGATGGCCTCCATCGGGTCGCCCTCACTCGCCTCGACCCGAATCGTCAGGAATCGCCGGGCCTGAGACGATACCAGGCGCCACTCTGCCTGCCCGCGGGCAACCTCCGCGACGATGAAACCCTTCTCTTCGCTCTCTTCGCCGAAGTCGATCCGCTCCACGCTCCCGGAATAGACGACCGGCGGCTGCGTGCTCAATACCTGGTGCTTGTGGATGTGCCCCAGGGCGACGTAATCGAACGCCGGGTTGTTGCACAGACCGGCCGGCAGAATCAGCTCCTGCCCCAGCATGGTCTTGCGCTCCGAGCTGTAGACCGAGCCGAAAACCGTTCCATGCGCCAGGAAAACGGTCGGGACGCCGGCATCCAGCGCTTTCACCTGGGCGCCGACGATCCGCTCGAGCTTCTCGATGATCGTCTCTGCGATGTCCCCGAGCGCCTCGTTGCGGTGTTCATCCCTCGTCAGCAAGGTGCTGCGATTGAACCACGGCAGCGTCACAATTTGGATCGGCCCGCCGCGCGTGTCGAGATGCAGCGTCTCCGGGCGGCCGGCAACGTACACGTTCTCGGCGGCCAACGCTTCGAAGATCTCTACTGTATTCGCCCGGCCCCGCGCGTTCGGCACGTCGTGGTTGCCGGTCAGCAACACGGTCGGGATGCCGGCGCGACCCAGGCTCCCGATGCGGCGCGCGAACTCCCGCTGGTGCGTGGGGCTCGGATCGCACGTCTTGTACGCGTCGCCCGCGAACAGGACCAGGTGGACGTCGTTGTTGAGAGCGTAGTCGACCACGCGATCCAGCGCGGCGAGAAAGTCGGCCAGCCGTGTGGAGAGCCCCGTGTCCGGATCGAACCGGCCGTAGCTCTCGGCGCCCAGATGCAGGTCGGCGAAGTGTAACAGCCTGACCATACCCGCTCTCACCCCCACTCGATCACCACAATGTCATTCCCACTCGATCGTGGCCGGCGGCTTGCTGGAAATATCGTACACGACCCGGTTCACGCCGGGAACTTCGTTCACGATGCGGCTCGAAACCCGCGCGAGCGTCTCGTAGGGCAGACGCGCCCAGTCCGACGTCATGAAGTCCTCGGTCGTCACGGCTCGCACCGCGACCACGTTGGCGTAGGTCCGTCCGTCGCCCATCACACCGACGCTACGCACCGGCAGCAGCACGGCGAACACCTGGGCCGTCTCCCGATACAATCCGGCCCGGCGGATCTCCTCCAGGAGGATGGCGTCCGCGTGACGCAACGTCGCCAGGCGGTCGGACGTCACCTCGCCCAGGATGCGCACGGCCAGGCCGGGACCGGGGAACGGATGTCGCCACACGATCTCCTCCGGCAGGCCCAACTCCTCGCCGACTTTTCGCACCTCGTCCTTGAACAGGTAGCGCATCGGCTCGACGAGCCGGAGCTTCATGTCCGGCGGCAGGCCGCCCACGTTGTGGTGCGTCTTGATGCGGGCCGCGACCGCCCGATCCGGCGCAGTGCTCTCGATCACGTCGGGATAGAGCGTGCCCTGAGCCAGAAAATCGACCTGGCCCAGCTTGCGGGCCTCGCGCTCGAAAATCCGGATGAACTTCTCGCCGATGCGACGCCGCTTCTCTTCCGGGTCGGTCACGCCGGACAGCGCTTCCAGGAACTCGGAGACGGCGTTCACGGCGATCAGCCGGACGCCCTCGCGGTCGCGGAAAGTGTCCACGACCTGTTCCGGCTCACCCTGACGCAGCAGGCCCGTGTCCACGAAGATGCACGTCAGCTGGTCGCCGATCGCCCGGTGCAGCAGCGCGGCCGTAACCGCCGAATCGACGCCGCCGCTCAGGCCGCAGATGACCTTGCCCTCCTTGACCTGCTCCCGCACGGTCTGGGAGGTCTCCTGTATGAAGGCCTGGGAGGTCCAGGTGCCGTGGCAGCCGCAGACGTCGTACAGGAAGTTGCGGATGATGTCGGTGCCCTGAGTGGTGTGGACCACTTCCGGGTGGAACTGCAGGCCATACAGCTTTCGCTGCACGTCGGCCATCGCCGCGACCGGCGAGTTCGACGTGGACGCGAGGCTCTCGAAACCGGCAGGCATCGTGCGGACCGAATCGCCGTGGCTCATCCACACGGTGAAGGCGAACGGCAGGCCCTTCCACAGCACGGCGTCCGGGCGGGTCACGCTGACCTCAGCCAGCCCATATTCGCGACGCTCGGCCGCGATCACGTCGCCGCCCAACTCCTGCGCCAGCAGGTGCAGACCGTAGCAGATGCCCAGAACCGGCAAGCCGCTTTCCAGGACGTAATCGGGAAGCCGCGGCGCGCCTTCGTCGTACACGCTGTTCGGCCCTCCCGAGAGGATGACACCCATCGGCCGCAACCGTTCGATCTCGGCGCGTGGGGCGTTGTGAGGAATCAGTTCGCAATAGACGTTGCATTCCCGCACTCGCCGGGCGATCAACTGGCTGTACTGCGAGCCAAAGTCGAGGACAACCACGGCCTCTGAGTGTTGCGGATGGGAATCGGAACGTGTCGACTGGGTCATGCATTCAACCTCTATCTGTTCAACTTTCGATCCAAAACTCAGGCGGCGAAGACGATGCGCCCGTCCGACATGTCTGTGATCTGGACGAGCGTCTCGATCGGGACGTTGCAGTCCAACAGACCGGCACGCCCGCCCTCGAAGGCTTTCTCGATCACGGCGCCCACCCCGACCAACGTGGCGTTCGCGTGGGCGACGATCCGAACCAGCGCCTGGATCGTCTGGCCCGTGGCCAGGAAGTCGTCCACGACGAGGACGCGGTCGGCCGGCGAGAGAAACTCCGGCGAAACGATCAACTCCACCACCTTGCCCTTGGTGTGCGACGGCGCTTCCTGAGTAAAGGCGCCATTGGGCATGGTGATCGGTCGGGACTTTCGGGCGTATACGACGGGCAGTTTGAGCGCCAGGGCGGTCATGAGTGCAGGGGCGATGCCGGAGATCTCGGCCGTCAGGACCTTCGTTGCGCCCGCTCCAGCGAAGCGCCTGGCCAGCTCTTCTCCAACAGCCATCAGCAGAACGGGATCGACCTGGTGGTTGATGAAGCTGTCCACCTTCAGGATCCCATGTCCAAGATTGCGTCCCTCAGCCAGGATTCTATTTTTCAAGACGAGCATGTGTGGGTTGCGAGCCTCCTCGCCGGAATATACTCTAAGTTTACTATATGATTGCCTGAGGTGCAAGCCCGCCGACTGGCCGCCCGATTGCGCTAATCGACTTCTGTGGTACAATCGGTGGCGGTCGGAATCCGCGTCGCGCGGGTTCCGCCGCTCTCATAACAGACAAGGGTTTCATTAGCGTAGATAAGGAAAGAATGGGAATGATGGCAGAGAATCGCGTACCTGAATCGGCGATGGTCATCGTCGCCCACCCGGACGATGCCGAGTTCACGATTGCAGGCACGATCGCCGCTTGGGTGAGGGCAGGCTGCCGCGTGACTTACGTGGTGTGCACGGACGGCAACGTCGGCTCACACGAGCCAGGCATGACGATGCAGAAACTGGGGAAGATCCGCCGGGCCGAACAGCGCGCCGCGTGCGCGACGCTGGGCGTGAGCGACGTGACGTTCCTGGGCTACAACGACGGAGAACTGCAGCCCACGCTGGAACTGAGGCGGGAGCTGGTGCGCGCGATCCGGCGCGACAAGCCGGAGGCGGCGATCGTCCAGGATCCCACTATTCTCTTTCGCGGCGACGGGTACGTCAACCACCCCGATCATCGCGCGGCGGCGCAGGCGGCGCTCGACGCGCTGGCTCCGGCGTGCGCGATGCCGCTGCTATGGCCCGAAGCCGGCGCTCCGCACCGGGTGAGCCAGGTCTACGTGGCGCTCAGCAGCGAGCCCAATTTCTGGGTCGACGTCACTGACACGCTCGAGCTTAGGATCGCAGCGCTCAAGCAGCACGCGAGCCAGCTGGCCGATTGGGACCCGACCGACATGATCACGGAGTGGAGCGCCGAAGCAGGCAAGGCCAAAGGGATCGCTCACGCCGAGGCGTATCGGGTCATCACGCTCCAGTGAACGGAAAGAGTGCTCACCACGCTTGGGCGGACTCACAGATAGATAGAAAGCAAGGGGTCATCGCATGATCTACGATTTCGACGAGTGTATCGATCGGCGCTGCACGGAAAGCAGCAAGTGGCGCCATTACGATGAAGACGTGTTGCCGATGTGGGTGGCGGACATGGACTTTCGTTCGCCGGAGCCAATCGTTCGCGCCCTGCGCGAGCGCGTGGAGCACGGCGTGTTCGGTTATGGCGCGGAGCCGCCCGAGCTTCGCGGCGCCGTCATCGACTGGCTCCGGCGGCTCTACCACTGGGAAGTGGCGCCCGAAGAGCTCGTGTTTGTGCCCGGCGTCGTGACGGGCTTCAACCTGGCCTGCCAGGCCACGGCCACTCCCGGCGACGGCGTGCTCATGCAGACGCCGATCTACTACCCCGTCCTCCGAGCCCCGGGCTGCGCCTGCCTCAGCAACGACGAAATGGAGCTGACGCGCAGGACTGACGGAAGTTACGAGGTCGACTTCGATCTCTTCGAAAGGACCATCACCGCCCAGACGCGGGTCTTCATTCTGTGCAACCCGCACAATCCGGTCGGGCGCGTGTTCCGGCGTGACGAGTTGGAACGGATGGCCGAAATCTGCCTGCGCCACGACGTCGTCATCTGCTCGGACGAGATCCACTCCGACCTGGTGTTCTCGGGCCACCCCCACACGCCGATCGCGTCGCTCTCGCCTGAGATTGCCGCGCGGACCATTACGCTGATGGCGCCGAGCAAGACCTTCAACGTCGCCGGTCTCAGCTGCTCGGTGGCGATCGTCCAGAATCGCGATTTGAGGCAGAAGCTGAAGGCCACGCAGCCCGGGCTGGTCCACGGCGTGAACATCATGGGCTACGTGGCGGCGCTGGCGGGCTATCGCGAAGGCCGGCCCTGGCTAGAGGCACTGCTGCGCTACCTGGAGGCGAATCGTGACTACCTCGCCGAGTACGTCGAGCAGAACCTGCCCGGCGTGACGATGCACAAGCCGGAAGGGACCTACCTGGCCTGGCTGAATTGCCGTGACGCCGGGATCCCCGGCAACGCCCACGAGTTCTTCCTGAAGCAAGCCAAAGTGGCCATGAACGACGGCGGGGTCTTCGGCCGGGGCGGCGAAGGCTTCGTTCGGCTGAACTTCGGCTGTCCGCGCGCGATGCTGACGGATGCTCTGGACCGGATGAAGCAAGCGCTGCAGACCGTTTCATAGGGAGACGCCATGAAATCCACGACATCCAAGAAGCGAGAGATCGTGCGCACGACCACCTGGTCCGCCGGACCGGGCTGCCACGGCGGCTGCGGCGTGCTGGCCCACATCGAGGACGGCAAGCTCGTCAAGATCGAGGGCGACCCGGACCATCCCTGGAACCAGGGGCGGCTGTGCGCCCGGTGCCTGGCGATGACCCAGTACGTCTACCACCGCGACCGGCTGACCAAGCCTCTCAAGCGGGTGGGCGAGCGCGGCGAGGGCAAGTGGCAGGAGATCTCCTGGGACGAAGCCTTCGATCTCATCGAGGAGAAGATGGGCAAGATCCGGGACGAGTTCGGCCCGGAGAGCATGATCTTCTCGATGGGCACCGGCCGCGACATCGGCGCGTGGATTTGCATGCTGGCCTACGCATACGGCAGCCCCAACGTGATGTTTGCCCTCAGCGGCATCGCCTGCTACAGCCCCCGCATCGCGGGCGTCGAAACCGTCCAGGGTGACTACTGCATCCTGGACGCGGCGCAGTGGTTCCCCGACCGCTACGACAATCCCAATTACGAAATCCCCAAGACCATCGTCATCTGGGGTTACAACATCCCGGCCACGTGCCCGGACAACGTCTTCGGCCACTGGATCATCGACCTCATGAAGAAGGGCACGAAGATCATCTGCATCGATCCCCGCCTGTCCTGGTTCGCCTCGCGGGCCAAGAAATGGCTGCAGCTCAGGCCCGGCACCGACGGCGCGCTGGCAATGGGCTTCCTAAACGTCATCCTCAACGAGGAGCCTGTACGACAAGGAGTTCGTGCGAGAAGTGGACCAATGCGCCGTTCCTGGTCAGGACGGATACCGGGAAGCTCCTGCGCGCCAGCGACCTGACGGCCGACGGCTCCGCAGACGACTTCGTGGTCTGGGACACCGCCGGCAACGGCCCGGCAGTCTGGGACTCGGCGGACGTGCAATACCGCACGAGCGGCGTCACGTCCGGCGCTGGAGGGCCGCCACGAGGTCGACTCTGGCTGGACGGAACACGGGTCGTCTGCCAGACCGTGTGGGACGCGTTCCGAGCGCGGGTGGACGAGTATCCCGTCGAGCGGGTGGCGGAGATCACCTGGCTCGCGAAGGAAGACATCGTCGAGGCGGCCCGGATGTACGCGCAGAGCAAGCCGGCGGCCATCCACTGGGGCGTCCCCATCGACATGACCCCGGCGATCACGCCGACGGTGCAGGCTATCACCGCGCTGTGGTGCCTGACCGGCAACCTGGACGTGCCCGGCGGCAACGTCATCTCCCGCTACGCGTTCGATGCGGTGGCCTATGCACTGCCCGGCGCGAAAGGCGTCATCAAGCTCAAAATCGCCCGAGCAGGACCGGCCCCGCGTCGGCAAAGACCGCTACGGTCCGCTGCGCAAGTTCATCTGGCGCGCCCAGACCGACCTGGTCCTCGATCAGATCTTCACCGAAGACCCCTATCCCATCAAGGGCATGTGGATCCAGACCTGCAACCCGCTGTCCGGGATCGGGATGGACCCCAAGAAGTGGCTCGACGCGCTGGCAAGCTGGATTTCGTGGTCGTCGTCGATCTGTTCCACACACCGACCACGCAGTACGCCGACGTGGTGCTGCCGGCCGGCAGCTTCCTGGAGAAGGACGGGCGTGCGCACCTGGTGGGTGCCCATGCAGAGCATCAACAAGGCCATCACCGTGCCCGAATGCAGGCCCGACATCGAGATCAACTTCGAGCTGGCGAAGCGATTCGACCCCGAGTTCCGCTGGGAGACCATCCACGACCTGTTCGACGAGATCGTCAAGCCGTCGGGGCTGACCTTCGAGCAGCTGCAGGAGCAGGGCTGGGCGTTCCCGCCGGAGGGCCACCCCAGCCCCCCTATCACCGGTATCAGCAAGGGCTGCTGCGGCCGGACCGGAAGCCCGGCTTCCAGACGCCGTCCGGCAAGGTCGAGCTGCACGCTGTCGCTGCGCGAGGAGTGGGGGCTGGACCCACTGCCCCAATACGAGGAGCCGCCCTTCACCCCGGTTACCCAGCCGGAGCTGCTGAAGGAATATCCCGCTGATCCTGTCCACGGGCCGGCGCTCGGCCGTGTACTTCCACGCCGAGCACCGCAACATCCCGTGGCTGCGCGCCCTCGACCCGGATCCGGTGGTCGAGATCCATCCGGACACCGCCCGGCAGCTCAACGTCGGCGACGGCGAGTGGGTCTGGGTGGAGAATTGGCTCGGCCGGTGCCGATTCAAGGCCAAGGTGACGCTCATCGTGCCACGCTGGATGGTCATGGCAACCCACGGCTGGTGGTTCCCGGAGGAGCCGGCCGGCGGGAAAGACCCGTTCGGCGTGTGGCAGTCCAACGTCAACCTGCTGCTGCCGATGGGCTACCAGGGCAAAGACGGCCTGGGCGCGCCGATTAAGCACATCTTGTGCAAAGTGTACAGAGTCGGTGGAGGAGCCCACGACCATGAGTGAGCGCAAGCCCGAATACGGGCTGTTGATCGATTACGAGTATTGCACGGGCTGCCATACCTGCGAGGTAGCCTGCGCCCAGGAGTACGGCTGGGAAGCCGGCATGTCCGGCATGAAGGTCATCGAAGTGGTGCAGAAACTGCCGCACGACAAGGCCTACCTCGCATTCCTGCCGTTCCCGACCGAGCTGTGCGTCCTGTGCGCGCGCCGGACGCGAGCAGGGCTTGCAGCCGGCCTGCGTCCAGCACTGCATGGCCGCCTGCATGAAATACGGGCGAATCGAGGACCTTGCGGCGGACATGAGGCAGAAGCCGAGGCAGGTGCTCTGGGCGCCGAAGTGAGCTCGAGACTTCCGAAGTTTTCAAGACTTCGGAAGTCTGTGCGGGGCGCCGACGGGCCGCGTTGACACACGCTGATTGTTATGTTATTATTCTGGCGTCGCGTCAGACTGTACCCCCGTCGGTATGCAGTCCTGTACATTTTTAGACAGGAGACAACTGAATGACTACCCCAGCAGTGTCCCGCGCTCGCAGCAACGCTGGCGGACCCCGCCTCAAAATCTTCATCGTCATTGGTCTCGTGACCCTTGCTGTCGGTTACCTGGTGTTCAGCAGTGTCCGGACGTCTTCCGCCTACTACATGACCGTCGCGGAGTTAAAGGCTGCCGGCCCGTCGGTCGAGGACAAAAAAGTGCGAGTCGCAGGCACGGTCGTCGGTGACAGCATCGTATGGGACGCGCGAGCGCTGAGCCTCAACTTCGAGTTGGCCGATTCAGGCGGGAGTGTACCGGTGAGCTACAAAGGGGCGCGGCCGGATATGTTCCAGGATGGCGCCGAAGCCGTGGTAGAAGGGCGATACTCCCAGCAGAAGTTCCAGGCCAGCAACCTACTCCTCAAATGCCCATCCAAGTACGAGGCCAAGGCGTCGGACGCAACCTCTGTCCCCGGCCAATAGCTGCGATGAAGCACTAAAACTGAAGACTCTCGAATGACTCCCGGCCCTCGTGCCGGGAGCGATGAAAGGTTTGTGAATGGCAGATATAGGTTACGCCGCCCTTCTCCTCACGCTCGTCGTTGCCGTATACTCGGCCGTCGTGAGCGTATGGGGGGCACGATCAGGCCGTGACGACCTCCGGCAAAGCGGGCAGCGTGGAATCGTCGCTGCGGCCTTCCTGGTCACCTTGAGCGTGGCCGCCCTGCTCGACCTGCTGCTGAAGAATGACTTCCGCTACCAGTACGTTTACGAATCGACCAGCACCTTCCAGCCGCTCGCGTATCACATCTCCGCATTGTGGCAGGGCCAGGCCGGCTCCATCCTCTTCTGGCTGTGGGCGCTCTGCATTTTCAGTCTCATCTTCTGGGCCCAGCAGCGGAGAGCGGGGGGACGCAGCCTGGCGTACGCGCTGGCCGTTTTGAGCGCCCTGGAAGGGGCCTTCGCCGTCCTGCTCATGCTCGCCGCCAACCCGTTCGCCGTGGCCGAAGCTGCGCACGTCGAGGGTTTCGGCGGCAACCCGCTGCTGGAAAACCCCGGCATGATCTACCATCCACCGATCATCCTGGCGGGCTACGCGCTCAGCTCGATTCCCTTCGCGCTCGTCATCGGCGGGCTGCTCACCGGCAAATTCGAGGATCGAGGCTGGCTGCGCGACCTGCGGCCGTGGGTGATCGTCTCGTGGCTCTGCCTGACCATCGGCATCCTGCTGGGCGCCCAGTGGGCCTACGTCGAGCTGGGCTGGGGCGGGTATTGGGCCTGGGACCCCGTGGAAAACGCCTCGCTGATTCCCTGGCTCGTGGCCACGGCGCTGCTCCACACGCTGATGATGCAGGAACGCCGCGGTATGTTCAAGCTTTGGAACGCGCTGCTCGTGGCGGGCACGTTCCTCCTGTGCGTCTTCGCCACCTGGGTTACGCGCGGCGGCGTCATCAGCTCGGTGCACGCTTTCGGCCAATCCATGGTCGGCAACCTCTTCCTTCTCCTCCTGATCGCGCTCATTGTGCTGAGCTTCGTGGTGATTCGGCGGCAGCGGCGATTCTTGAGGAGCGAGTTTGAGGTGCAGGACATGGGCTCGCGTGAGGCGAGCTTCCTGTACACAGCGTTCTTCTTCTGCGGCGCCGCCTTTCTCGTCTTCCTCGGCACGATCTTTCCAGCCTTGAGTGAGGCGGTGCTGGGCCAGCAGATCGCCTGGGGCGCCGAGAGCTTCAACAACATCACCCGCATTCTCGGTCCTTTCCTGCTGGTCCTGTTGGGCGTCTGCCCACTCCTCGGCTGGAAGCGGACGGACGGTGCGGGGCTGGTTCGGGCCCTGGTCGGTCCACTGGTCGTGGGCGTGCTCGTCGCCGCGGCGGTCGCGGCATTCGTTCGCGGACCGGCCTTCGCCATTCTCGCTTTCGGATTGGTTGCTTTCGTGATTGCGTCCATCCTCGCGGAGTTCGGCCGGGGCTGGCAGGTACGCCTGGGACACGGCGAAACCGCACCCCTGGCTTTGTGGCGTCTCGTGACCCGCAACCGGCGCCGCTACGGCGGCTATCTCGTGCATCTGGGCGTGCTGTTGATGATCCTCGGGATCACGGGCCAGTCCCTCTACCAGACCCACCAGCAGGTGGCGCTGAGCCGGGGAGAGACGGTCACAGTCGGCCAGTATACACTGAAGTACGCCGATTCCGGCGTGGACGAGACGACGGCGAAACGGCGATTCTACGCCACCCTGCAAGTCTATCAGGGCGGCCGGCTGATCGATACGCTGCAGCCGGAGCGCAACTTCCACTTCAACGTCCAGCAGTGGGTGACCGAGGTCTCTCTCCGCCCGACGTTGACCGAAGATCTGTACGTGCTGCTGTTGGGACTGGAAACAGATGGCCTGGCGACCTTCGACATCGTCATCAACCCGCTGATCGACTGGCTGTGGATCGGAGGGATCGTGGCGACCCTGGGCGCCCTGGCCGCGGTGTGGCCGAAACGACGGGCTGCAGAGGCAGTCCCCGAACTCTCGGTGGAGCGAGGTCGAGCATGAGCATTCTGGGCATGTTGTTGCTGGGGGCGGCGGTGATGGCCTACGTCAGCTACCCGTTGTGGAACTCCGAGCCCACACCCAGGGCTTCCGGCCGCAAGTCGAAAGCAAGGGCCGGGCTCGAACCCAAATCGGCTCCGGCGCCTGCACCCGTGTCGGACGTGGACGAGCTGGAGCTCGACCGGCAGATCGGCCGGTTGGACGAGCAAGAGTACGCCGCGCTGCAGAACATGCCTGCAGCCGTCGTTGGGCCAGGACGCGAGCAAGATCAGCAGGACAAAGAAGACGATGACATCGAGCGGCGCGTCCGCGCGCTGCGCCAGGAGCGGGCACGGCGGGCCCCGAACAAGCGCCAGGAGCATTGATGGGGAATTCGATGGCGAAACACGTGTGGCGAATCGCAGGGCTGGGACTGGTCTTGG
The DNA here is from genome assembly GCA_963843645.1 of uncultured Chloroflexia bacterium. Taxonomy (GTDB): domain Bacteria; phylum Chloroflexota; class Anaerolineae; order DAOTYC01; family DAOTYC01; genus CAWJLE01. Next base: position 821,876 of record CAWJLE010000001.1, read on the forward strand.
CCTTGCTGTTGGGCGCAGTCTGGCCGGCCCCGCGGGCGTTCGCTGCGGCCGACGGCGTCCTGCAAGGTGACCTGCTCAACAAAACCGCCGGCGGCGCGGTCCCGGCGAATACGCCTGTCGAGCTGGCCATATACAAGGGCATGTCTCCCTTCGAGAACCGGGCGGCCACGACCGATGCCAAGGGCCACTTCAGCTTCGACAAACTGGACACGGCGCAGGATTTCAGCTACCAGATCACGGCCCACTACGAGAACGTGAGCTACTATTCGGACGTCATCACACTGACCACGGAACCCAAGCCGCAGCCCATCAAGATCGACGTCTACGAGCCGACGACCGATTTCGGCGCGATCCACGTCGAGCGCGCGCACGTCATCATCGAAGTCACGCCGCGCAGCCTGCAGTTCGCCCAGCTCTACGTGCTGAGCAACCCGGGTGACCGCGCTTACGTCGGCCCTGTCGCGGATGGGTCGTCCCCAACGCTGAAGTTCTACGTCCCCGCAGGCGCGACAAACCTGGACTTTCAACAGGGCTCGCTGGGAGATCGCTTCCAGAGAACGGCCGACGGTTTCACCGACAGCGAGCCGGTTCTGCCGGGCGTGGGAAGTCAGCAGATCGTGTACCGATACCAGGTGCCCTTCAGCTCGACGGCCATGAGCCTGGCGATCACCAACGCGTACACGGTGACTGCGTTGAACGTCCTGATTTCAGATGCGAACGTCCGCTTCTCCAGCCCTGGCCTGCAGAACGACGGCGTCCGCTCGGTGCAGAACGAGCAGTGGCAGAGCTTCAGCGGCAGCAACACACCGCCCGGACAGGTCGTTCAGCTCAATTTCGAGGGCCTGCCGCTGGACGCGTCGGCGCTGCCCTCCCCGGCGCCCGGCGCGGCAGCTGCTCCCGCGACTGTGGCCACTGCCGGCCCGGACCTCGGCCGCATGGGTCCCTGGGTCATCTTTGGACTGTTTATGTTCGTCCTCGGATTCGGATTGGGCCGCTTCACGCCGCGTCCGTGGGGGGAGGTCCCTGCCGCCGGCCCGAAGCAGGCTCGGCGGGGTGTTTCCGGCAAGGATGACCTGATCGTCGCACTGGCCGACCTGGACGACGCATTCGAGCGAGGCGATCTCGATGAAGACGAGTACCGGCGCGAGCGAGCCCGGCTGAAGAAGGGCGAGGCATGAGTTGAGCGCGGCGATTCAGGTCAAGCACCTCGCCAAATCGTTCGGCGGCCGGCTCGTGCTGCGCAATCTCGAACTCGAAGTGGAGCACGGACACTCGCTCGGCATCATCGGACACAACGGTTCGGGCAAGACGACGCTGATCCGCATCCTGGCAGGACTGACCCGGCCCAATTCCGGGACGGTGCAGATCGATGGTGTCGCGCAGGGAACGAGCGCTTGTGACGCCCGGCAATCGATCGGCCTGGTGTCGCACAACACGTTCCTGTACCAGGACCTGACGCCAATCGAGAATCTGCGCTTCTACGGGCGGCTGTTCGACGTCCCGGACATGGAAGCCCGCATCGAGGTCAGCCTGGAACGCCTGGGGTTGGGGCACCATCGGAACAGCCCGGTCCGCACGCTGTCGCGAGGACTGCAGCAGCGCTGTTCCATCGCGCGGGCCCTGCTGCACGATCCGCCGGTGGTTCTGCTGGACGAGCCGGACAGCGGACTGGATATTCAGGGCGCGGGGCTGCTGCCGGAGCTGCTGCAGGCGGCGGGCCTGGCGCAACGCACCGTGATCATGACCAGCCACAATCTGGAGCTGAGCCTGGCCATGGTCGAGCGCGTCGCGATTCTGGCGCGCGGGCGACTGGCCTGGCAGCGGTCGACAGAGGGTCTCACGCTGGCCGAAGTGCGCGACGCCTACTACACTTACCTGCCACCCCGCCACATCGGCGCCGGGCGCGAACTCGAGGGGCGGTTGTGAGCTTCCTGCGCAAGGTCATGGTAATTGCCGCGAAGGACGTGCGGGCCGAGCTCAGGACGCGTGAAACGCTGGCCGGAATGCTCGTGTTCGCACTGCTGGTGGTGCTGATCTTCAACTTCGCGTTCGAGCTTCGCGTCGACAACGTGCGCGACGTCGTGCCGGGAGCGCTGTGGGTGACTTTCACCTTTGCCGGCGTGCTGGGCCTCAACCGCTCCTTTTCCCTGGAGAAGGACCAGGGCAGCCTCGAGGGTCTGCTGCTCGCGCCGGTCGACCGCAGCGCCGTATACCTCGGCAAGGCCTGCGCCAACGTCCTCTTCATGTTGATCGTGGAGATCGTCATGGTGCCGGCGGCCACGGTCTTCTTCAACGTACCGTTGTTCAGCCTGGAGCTGTTCGCGGTCATCTTGCTGGGCACGATCGGTTTTGCCGGGGTCGGCACGCTGCTGTCGGCCGTCAGCGTCAACACCCGGGCAAGGGAAGTCATGCTGCCGCTCCTGCTCTTTCCCATCTCCGTTCCAGTCGTCATTGCGGCTGTGAAGATCACGGCCTCTCTCCTCAATCCGACCACCGCGGAGGATCCGACTGTATGGTGGCAGATGCTGATTGCCTTCGACGTCATCTTCCTGGCCGTCTCTTCCCTGGTGTTCGAATACACCGTAGAATATTGAGCGCTGCCCTGAGTCGATAGGAGGTCACCCATGAATTTGTGGCACGAGCTGGAGCCGGGTACCAATCCGCCTAAGGTCATCTACGTCGTCGTCGAGATTCCGAAGGGATCGCGCAACAAATACGAGTTGAGCAAGGAGCTCGGCGTCATCAAACTGGCGCGCGTGCTCTACTCCTCGCTTCACTACCCGGGCGATTACGGCCTGATTCCCCGCACGTACTACGAGGACGGCGACCCGCTGGACGTGTTGGTCATGAACAACGAGCCGACTTTCCCAGGATGTGTGATCGAAGCACGGCCCATCGGTATCTTTCGGATGTCGGACGGCGAGGCGCCGGACGACAAGATTCTCGCGGTGCCCGCCAGCGACCCGCTGTTTCAGGATTACCAGACTATCGACGACATTCCCCAGCATTTCTTGCGTGAGGTGGCGCACTTCTTCGAGGTCTACAAAGACCTGGAAGGCGTGCGTATCAAGCCGGGCGGATGGGAAGGGGTCGATTCGGCGCACGCCCAGATCGAGTTCGGCATGAACCTGTACCGCCAGAAATACGGGCGGGGCCGGCACATCTGATTTTCGGATCTGCAATTGTGGCCTGCAGCGCCCTGTCGCAGCGAGGGTCCGGAAACGGACGCTGCGAGGCCGCGCCCCAGACGGGCATTTCGAACGAGGGGAGCCCGATGAGCGGGTGGGTTCCGCTGGTGAGCGTCTGCGTCCCCAGCTACAACTACGAGGAGTTCCTGCCGCGCTGCCTGGACAGCGTCCTGTCGCAGTCGCTCCACGAGTTCGAATTGTTGGTCGTGGACGACGCCTCGACCGATGAGTCCGCCCGCGTGGCCGAGAGCTACGACGATCCACGGGTCCGGGTCGTCCGCCACACGCGCAACCTGGGTGCGGTGGCGACCTGGAATCACGCTTTGTCCCTCGCCCGAGGCGATTACGTCGGCTTCGTGTGCGCCGACGACTACGTTCTGCCCGACAAGCTGCGCGGGCAGGTCGAGGCCATCACCGCTCACCAGGAGGTGGCGCTGGTCCACGCCGACGGCGTGTGGGTGGGCCCGGACGGCGCGCCCGAAACCTCTTTTCGCTCCGTCTTTCCCCCGGAACTGCAAGCGTACCTGGGCAGCGACCACCGCACTCACGCCCCATTGGAGCTGCCTCGCCTGGCGGCCGGCTACAACTACGTTCACCTGTCCAGCGCGCTGTTCCGCCGCCGGGCAGCCGCGGAACTCGGCGGCTTTGCCCCGGCGTTTCCCTACGCCGCGGACTGGGACCTGTGGCTCCGGCTGGCAGCACGCCACGGCATCGCCTACGTCGCACAACCGCTGACCGCCGTCCGCCGCCACGGCCGCAACCTGACGCTGAGCCTGCAGGCGTCGGGTCAGGCGTTCAGAGACTGGTACGGTGTGCTGGAGCGCGCCTTTCGGAATTGGCCCGAGGGCGCGGGACCATCCGGCCCGGTGCGCGCCGCGGCCCGGATGGTCGTCCGCCGGCACCTGGTGACTCGGGTGCACGAGAACTACCGCCGGGGCGATACGAAAGCGGTGCGTCGCGACCTGGAGCTGGCCTTTCGCCACGATCCGGGCCTGCGACTGGACGCATTGACGCTGGCCACGTATCTCAAGGCATGGCTCGGTGTGCCCCACCTGAAGCGCCGGCTCCGGTCCGTGAGGCCACGCCATGCCTGACCGCTGTTGCCCGACTGTCTCCGTGATCCTGCGGACGCGTAACGAGGCGCACACTCTGCCCGACACTGTCGCCGCGATCCGCACTCAGGTTTGGCCGGTGGGCGCCGCGCCAGAGCTGATCGTCGTCGATTCCGGGTCGACGGACGGCACACTGCGAGTCGCCCGGCAGATGGGAGTCGATCGGTCGATCGATCTCGCGGGCGAACGTTTCTCGTTCGGCCGCGCGCTGAATCTCGGCGCGGCCCGGGCCGGAGGAGAGATTCTCGTCGCACTCAGCGCCCACGCGCGCCCGGTGCACGACCGTTGGCTGGAGGAACTGCTCCGTCCACTGGCCGACCCGCGCGTGGCCGGAGTCTACGGAGCACAATGGCCGTGGCCCAACGCCTGGCCGCCCGTCGTGCTCGACCTTCGACGGTGCTACGGCAGCACGCCCGTGGTGCACCGCGCGCCGAAAGATGCCTTCTTCTCGAACGCCAATGCCGCGCTGCGGCGCTCTCTGTGGCAGGAACTCCCGTTCGATGAGAGCCTGCCCGCGTGCGAGGACCAGGATTGGGCCCGGCGAGCCATCGGTCGCGGTTGGATCATAATCTACGCACCGGAGGCGGCCGTGTACCACTCGCATAACGAGTGGCCTCTGCGATTGTGCCGCCGGCGCATGCGCGAGGAGCGAGGCTGGCGCCGCGTGACCGGCCGGCGAGCGCGACTCGGCGACTTTTGGTCGGACTGGTGGGAGCGAAGTCGCGCGGACGTGGCGGCGGTTCGTGCCGGCCATGGTCCGAGGCTCTGGTGGGTGCTATCGCCCCTGTACCGATTTTTATGGGCGGTCAGTCCGTGGTATCCTTAGGGGCAGGCGATGATGGTGGATCGTCGCTGTGGCTTGAGGAGTTGTTGTGAACATCTGTGTTGTCACCAGTCTCTACCCACCTCATCACCTGGGCGGGTACGAGTTGGCTTGTGCTGAGATCGTGGGTCGCCTGGCGGACCGCGGCCACCAGGTTCGCGTGCTCACCAGCAGCTACCGGTCACCCGGACGGGAGGCCGCGCGCGCTCCGGACGAGGATCGGGTGACTCGAGGGCTGAGCTTCCTGCCCTGGCTTCAGGCGCAGGGCGAGCAGGTGCAGGTGCGCGCCCGGCGGGAATGGCGAGATCACTCCACCTGTCGCCGCGTGTGGCGCGACCAACGTCCCGACGTGGTCAGCGTCTGGGACCTGTGGGGCCTTCTGCCGGGACTGATCACGACGCTGGAGCGCCTGGGCGCGCCGTTGACGTACGCGGTGTCGTCGCCCTGGCCGCTCGACCTGATGGGGCTGCCGGATCGGTGGGCCGCCTTCTGGCGCGGCGAGGGCAGCCACGGATGGAAACGAATCGCCAAGAAGACGCTCTTCGCCCCGTGGCGCCGCGCCGTGGATCGCTGGACCCCGACGACGCAGGCGTTTCCAGATTTGCGGCAGAGCGTCTTCTTCAGCCGGGCGCTGAAACAGCAGCACGCCAACGGCGGCTACGACGTGGACGGTGCGCCGGTGGTGTACCACGGCATCGACCTCAGCCGTTTCCCCGTGCAGCGGTTCCCCTCTGAAGGCCCGGCGCGCCGCTTGCTCTTCGCCGGACGACTGACACCCGAAAAGGGCGTGCACACTGTATTGGAAGCGCTCGCCTTGCTGCGGCAGGACGAAGCGGGACGCGATCTCACGTTGGACGTCGTGGGGCCGGACGCCGATCCGGCGTACGCTCGGGCATTGCGTCAGCGGGCGGCGGCCGACGACTTGCGCCCGGCGGTGCGGTTTCATCCGCAGGTGCCCCGAAGCGAAATGCCCGCGCTCTACCGCGAACACGACGCGCTCCTGTTCCCCTCGGAGTGGGAGGAGCCGTTCGCACTGACGCTGCTGGAAGCGATGGCGTCGGGTATTCCGGTCGTCGGTACGATGACCGGCGGCAGCAAGGAGATCCTGGAAGACGGCGTGACCGGCCTGGTGTTCGACAAAGGCGACGCGGTCGGCCTGGCGCGCCAGGTGCGACGCATGATCGGTGACGCCGGGCTGCGGCAGGCGGTTGCCCGCGCGGCGCGCGACCGCATCGAGCGAGATTTCCGGATCCAGAAGACCGTCGACCAGATCGAAGGATTTTTGGAGAGATACGTACAGCGGGGACAGACTTCCGAAGTTTTGAAAACTTCGGAAGTGTGAAATGCTTCGGACATCTAGAAATGCAGGGAGGTGTAGTGAACGCTGAATCGAAGGATATCTGGCCTCGCGGGCTGACGATAGTCACGGCGGCGGCGATGGGGGTGGCCCTGTACATGGCCTTCATTTTCGCGCCGACCGAGCAGACCATGGGCGAGGTTCAGCGCATTTTCTACTTCCACGTCGCCTCAGCCTGGGCCGGTATGGCGGCGTTCCTGGTGGTCTTCATTGCCGGCATCGGGTATCTGCGCAGCCACGAGCTGAAATGGGACATGCTGGCGCTGAGTTCGGCCGAGATCGGGGTGGTGTTCATCACGATGGCGCTGGTGACCGGCTCGCTATGGGCCCGGCCCACCTGGAACACCTGGTGGACCTGGGATCCGCGCCTGACGACGGCGGCCATCCTGTGGGTGATCTACGTCGTCTACCTGATGCTGCGTGGGGCCGTCGAAGAGCCGGTGCAACGCGCGCGCCTGGCGTCCGTGTTCGGCATCATCGGCTTCATCGACGTGCCGATCGTCTTCATGGCCGTTCGCTGGTGGCGCACGATCCACCCCGTGATCTTTCGCAGCCAGGGTTTCGACCTGTCCAGCCGGATGCTGGTCGCGTTCATGATCTGCCTCGCGACCTTCACTCTGCTCTACGCCACGCTGCTGTGGCAGCGGTATCGCCTGGAAGTGACGCGGGCCGAAGCAGCCGCGCTCAGACAGCAATTGGATGAATTGGAGATGATTCAATGAGCTATCTTCTCGCCGCGTACGCGGTATTCTGGATTGCGACATTCGCGCTGGTATTCAGCGTTTTCGCCCGGCAGAAGGCTGTCGAGCGGGACGTGGCAACCCTGCGTGCTCTCCTCAACGAGAGGGAAACAGAAGATCGACTGAAGCCGCAATGAGGCCGCATTTGAAGCAAGGAGTACGCACATGAGCCCTGACAACCTGAACATTCCTATCGCTTTTTTGGCCGGCTTGCTGAGCTTCCTCTCGCCGTGCGTCATGCCCCTGGTGCCCGCCTATTTGGGCTACCTCAGCGGGCGGGCGGTGGGCGATTCTGCCGCGGAGGGGCACCGGCTGGATACGTTCTGGCACGCCCTGGCCTTCGTGCTGGGCTTCAGCCTGGTGTTCATCGCTCTGGGCGGCCTCGTGGGACTCGTGGGCAACCTGCTGGTGGACTCCAAGATCATCTTGCAGAAAGTCGGCGGGGTCATCATCGTGCTGTTCGGCATACACACGCTCGGAATCGTCCAAATCCCATTCCTGTACCAGGAGCGCCGGCTCGAGATGCGCAAGAAGTCCGACCTGGGCTACCTGTCGTCGGCCGTGATGGGGGTGTTCTTCTCCGCCGGATGGGTGCCCTGCGTCGGCCCCATCCTGGCCGGCATTCTGGGCCTCGCGTACAGCACGCAGACCACCGGCCAGGCCGTGGTGCTGCTGTCGTTCTACTCCCTGGGGCTGGGCATTCCGTTCTTGCTGGCCGGACTGGCGTTTGGCGCCATCTCCGGCTGGTTGCGGCGGGCGAACCAGTACTTGAAGGTCGTCTCCGTCGTCAGCGGGGTGCTGCTGGTGGTCCTGGGTGTCCTCATGATCACCGATAAATTGACTTATTTTGCACGCTTCGGCAGCTTCGTCGGCAGCCTGTAGAGAGAGGAACAACCAAATGCTCGCAACCCGGTCTCTCCGGTGGATTCTTTGGATAGGCATCAGCCTGATCTTGGGTGTGGCGCTCGTGGCGTGCGGCGGACAGGCCGGTCAGAGCCAGAACGCGGGCGAAGGCGTGGCCCCCGACTTCAGCCTCAACGACCTGAACGGACAGCAGGTGACTCTCAGCCAGTTCCGGGGCAAGCCGGTGATGCTCAACTTCTGGGCTTCGTGGTGTGGCCCCTGCCGGGTGGAGCTGCCCGAAATCCAGGCCTTGCACCAGGCGCACGACAAAGGTGACGTCGTCATTCTGGGCGTGGACTTCGGCGAGCAGGCCGACACGGTCCGCTCGTTCGCGCAGGAAAACGGCCTGACCTATCGCATACTGACGGACGAGAATTCAACGATCAGCCGGCTGTACCACGTGCCGGGGCTGCCCACGACCGTGTTCGTGAACAAGCAAGGACAAATCGTGGAGACCCATCTCGGCCCGATATCGCGGAGCGCCGCCGAGCAGGGCCTCGCCAAAGCAGCTCAATCGTAGTGATGAGCAATCCAGCAACCGGCCGCACGCGCGACCTCGTGTTGGCGCTGGACCGCGGCATCCTCTGGTTGAGCCGGCATTGGTGCGCGTGCGCCAACGCATTCGCCGGCCTCTACATGGGCCTGCCCCTGGTGGCTCCGATCCTGCTGGCGCTTCACCTGACGGCGCCGGCCGCCTGGATCTATTGGCTCTATCAGTATTTCTGCCACCAGCTCCCCGAACGATCGTTCTTCATCTTTGGCCAGCAAATGGCCTACTGCGAACGGGACACCGCGATTTACACCGGCGCGTTCGTGCTGGGCCTGATCTTCGCCGTGACGCGACATCGATGGCGGGCGCTGCCCTGGTGGGGCTTTGCCCTGCTGGTGCTGCCAATTACCATAGACGGATCGCTGCAACTGGTGACGACCTACGAGAGCACCTGGGTGCTTCGCGTCGTGACCGGCACTCTAGCGACATTGGGCGCCGTATGGTTCCTATACCCACGCTTCGACGTGGCCATGGACCGGGTCGGCCGGGCCGCGGAGATGCAGATCCGCCGCGCAGCCTTGAGAGACCAGGCTATCGCATCTCTGGACAGGCGGTCAGTGGATTAGGAATCACTCGCCGGCCAGCGGGCGGACCGGACCCCGCCTGACGATCATCTCTTCCAGCGGCCAGATCGTGGCGGTGATGCTGACGGCTTGCGCCGAACCGATGTGCCCGCCTTGCATCACGCCCGTCTCGTAGCCATGGAGGTGCAGCGGGTGACCAGGCGTCGAGATGACGCGTGTCAGCGCCGGATCGGCCGCGTACAGCCCGTCGACGGTCCACGTGTGGGTCACGTAGTCGCCGAATCGAAAGACGTCATCGCCCACGTAGCCGCCGCTCAGGTCGAGTCCGGTAAGCGGCAGGTTGTAGGAGACGCTGGTCTTGACCGGGCCGAACTCGCCTCTCAGCTGAACCCCGGCCATGTCGATTTTCTGGTCCTGTAGCTTTTTCTCCAGCCAACCAGAAACGTCCGGCACGTCCTGCGCAGTCCAGGTGAGCGCCGTGCGTGGATCACCGACAGCAAGGCCGACGAACGGGAAGCTGACCATCGGTGGAACATGGCCGGAGAGGTCGAAGACGTCGCCCTGGGATGGGCTGCCCGGATCGGCCCACCACATTCTGAGCTTGCCCGCCACGCCGTCCGGAATGAGCTCGCCGGTTCGGCCGACCTGGTTAGTGGTGCCCGCGCCCACTACCGGCCAGTCAGCGGGGAAGTCGGACAGGCTGGCCTGCACTTCACTGATCGTCACGGTGTGCAAGAGGTCTCCCTCCAGCAGCCGCTCGACGGTGTTGAAGACGAGCAGAGTAGACTGGGGCTCGCCATCCGCCGGCTCTTGTCCCCGGACGACCGGAGCCCCAGATGCGAGAATGAGCAAGGCGACGGACAGCGAGACAATGAACGCGAGCTTCGTGTGTTTCATCTTGCCGCTCCTTATCGAACAGTGATCGGTATACTCTGTGGAATATCCTTGATTATACGCCAGGTCTGGTTGGAGAACCAATCGCACCGAGAGGATGGCCAGCGATGAATCATCGACAGCGCATCATGTCCGCATTACGAGGGCAGTTGCCCGATCGATTGCCCTGGGCCCCACGGATCGACCTGTGGTACGAAGCTCACGCGAAGATGGGCGACTTGCCGGATCGCTACAGAAATGTCTCGATGTACGACATCCTGCGCGACATGGGCGTCGCCCTCTACAACAATCGTCAGGAGATCTATTCGACCCGCCTGCACGGCGTCGAGATCGTGCGCCAGAGCCATGGCTACGAGACGTGCACCGAATACCGCACCCCGGCGGGCACGATCAGCTCGGTCCTTCGATCCACGCCCGAATTGGAGCGAATGGGCATCCGGCCCTACGAAAGCGAACACCCGATCAAGGGGTTGGCTGACTATCCCGTCATGGAGTACATCATTGAGCACACGGAGCTGATTCCGGAACACGACCGGATCGACGCGCTGATTCGGGAATTCGGAGCGGACGGCGTCGTTCTCGCCAGCATGGGCTTCTCCGCACCACACAAGCTGCTGCGCGAGCTGATGGGGTACGAGCTAGGCTTCTACGAGATCGCGGACCATCCCCTGGAGTTCGAGCGTTTGCTGGCCGCGCTGGAGGCGCAGGGGCGCGAAATCCTGAAGATCGCCGCCGACTGTCCCGCCGAGGTGATTATGATCGACGAGAACTTCACCGATGCGATCCCTGGTCCCCCTCTGTTCAGGAAGTACTTCCTGCCCTACCTCACGTTCTGCACTGAGTACCTCCATCGCCGGGGCAAGGTGACCTGCTCGCACGTCGACGGCAACATGCAGGGCATTCTGAGCCTCTTCCTGGAAACCGGCATCGACGTGGCGGAAGCGGTCACCCCAGCGCCGATGACCAATTACACACTTGCCGATGCTCGCCGGGCGTGGGGCGACCGCGTCACTATCTGGGGCGGCGTGCCCACGACGCTGCTGTGCCCGGAAATCACCGGGGAGGAAGAATTCGAGGATTTCATGCAGCGGTTGTTCGAGGACATCCAACCGGGCAACCGGTTCGTCCTGGGATTGGGCGACAACCTCCCGACGGACGGCAGCCTGGAGAGGGTCGCCCTCATCACCGAGATGGTCGACCAATACGGCCAGCTTGGCCCCACAGGTGGCTGTCTAACTGACCGCAGTTGACAAACCTGTCAATTCAGACTATATAGAGATCGTTCGTCCACAACAAACTCTGAATGATGGAAACGGAATAGCTACACCTATCGCAAAGGAGCAGTAAATCGTGGCTGAGTCAGAGCACATTGCCTTTCTCGCAGACCAGGCGAAGGCGATCCGGTGCCTCGCGATCGAGATGATCGCAAATGCCGGATCGGGGCATCCCGGTGGGGCGCTGTCTTCGGCGGAGATCATGTCGGTGCTTTATTTCGACGTTCTCCGCATCGATCCCCAGCGGCCGCAGTGGGAAGACAGAGATCGTTTCGTGTTGTCGAAAGGCCACGGCACCGCTTCGCTGTATGCGGCGCTGTGCGCACGCGGATTCTTTTCCCAGGACCACCTCAAGCTCTTCCGCCAGAAGGGCGGTATCCTGCAGGGTCACCCCGACATGCGCAAGGTACCCGGCCTGGACATGACCAGCGGCTCGCTGGGGCAGGGGCTGTCCGCCGGCATCGGCATGGCCCTGGCCGCCCGCATGCAGCAGAAAGACTACCACACCTACGTTCTCGTAGGCGACGGTGAGAGCCAGGAAGGCCAGATCTGGGAAGCGGCGATGTTCGCACGTCACTTCAAGATCGACAATCTGACGGCCATCCTCGATTACAACGACGTCCAGCTGGATGGCCCGGTCAACAAGATCATGGACATCTCGCCGGTCGTGGACAAGTGGCGCGCCTTCGGCTGGCAGATCATGGAATGCGACGGCCACAGCGTCACCGACCTGCTGGGCGCCTTTGCCTGGGCAAAAAGCACCAAGGGCGCCCCGGCCGTCATCATCGCGCACACCGTTAAGGGCAAGGGTGTGAGCTTCATGGAGAACACGTGCGATTGGCACGGCGTGGCGGATCCGGCCAGGCTGCCCAGCGCACTGGCGGAGGTCAAGGCAGAATGAGATCGCTCGAGAAGATCGCCATGCGTGAGGCCTTCGCCGATACCGCGATCGAGTTGTTCGAGGAAGGCAAGAACATCGTCGTCCTGGACGCGGACGTGTCCAAGTCGACCCGCAGCATCAAGTTCGGAACGAAATACCCCGAACGGTTCGTCAATGTGGGCATTGCCGAGCAGAACATGATGTCCATCGCCGCCGGCATGGCCTCTTGCGGAATGATCCCGCTGGTGTGCAGCTTCAGCATGCTGCTGACCCTCCGCTCCATCGACCAGCTCCGGCTGCAGGGGGCATACGCCAAGCTGCCGATCAAAGTCATGGGCCACTACGGCGGCTACTCCGCCGGACCGGAAGGTCCGACGCACCACGCCATCGAGGACCTGGGCATCGTCCGCTCGATTCCGAACATGACGGTGCTCGTGCCGTGCGATGCGGAAGAGACCGCGGCAGCGCTCCGCGCGGCGGTCGCGACAGACGGCCCGGTCTTCCTGCGCATGGGCCGCAATCCGGTCCCCGCAGTGGAGGGCAAGCCGGCCGAGTTCAAAGTGGGTAAGGGCTACCGCGTGCGCCCTGGCAAAGACGTCGCGATCATCGCTATGGGTGTCATGGTTTCCCGGGCACTCGACGCGGCCGATGAGCTGGCCAAAGAAGGCATCGACTGTCAGGTCGTCGCGATGCCCAGCCTGAAGCCGATCGACGTCGAGCTGATCGCCGAGGCGGCGCGCAAAACGGGCGCCGTCGTCACCGCCGAGGAGCACAACATCTACGGCGGGCTGGGCAGCGCCGTCGCTGAGGTCCTGGGCGAGCACGCGCCGGTCCCGATGGAGCGCGTCGGCATCAAGGATTGCTTCGCCGAGTCCGCACAGTGGTTCGAGCTGCTCGACAAGTACGGCATGGGTGTGGCGGACGTCGCCGCCGCTTGCCGCGCCGTCATCAAGCGCAAGTAGGCATTTCGCATTCGACCAGCCATGAACAAGACTTCCGACGTCTGCCAGGCACTCAGTGCAGCCCGGCGGCGTCGGAAGTCTTCGATTTCCTTTGCGTTTTGGCCTGCCCTCGGCTATAATCCCGCCATGCAGGAGACGAAAACAGAACCCTCGGTTCTACAAAAGAAGATCACGGTGGTCATACCGGCTTTTCGCGAGGAAGCCGCCATTGGTCCGGTGGTCACCCAGGTGATTGAGGTGCTGAAGTCATACGCCGCGTCCGAAGTGATCGTCGTCGACGATGGGTCCCCGGACGGAACCGGAGCCGCCGCCGCGGCAGCAGGCGCACGCGTAATCCGCCAGCCCTACAACAAGGGCAACGGCGCCGCCATCAAGGCCGGCATCCGCCACGCCGACGGCGATATCATCGTCTTTATGGACGGCGACGGCCAGCACCGACCCGCGGATATCCCCCGGCTGGTTGCCGGGATGGACCAGTACGAGATGGTCGTGGGCGCGCGGAGTCCGCGCTCGGTGAGCGAATGGTACCGACGGCAGGCGAACCGGTTCTACAACGTGTTAGCCACCTACATATGCGGCACCTGCGTGCTCGACCTAACCTCCGGCTTTCGTGCGGTGCGGGCGGATCTGGCGCGCAAGTTCTGCCACCTGCTGCCGAACCGGTTCTCGTATCCCAGCACCATGACCATCGTGATGCTGAAGGCGGGCTATAGCGTCCGCTTCGTGACGATCGACACAGTCGCGCGCGTGAGCAAGAGCAAGCTGAATCCCCTGCGAGACGGCCTGCGTTTCTTCTTCATCATCGTCAAGGTCGCAACGTTGTTCGAGCCGTTGAAGATCTTCCTGCCCATTGGACTGCTCGTGCTGCTGCCGGGTGTGGTCCTGGCCATCTACCGGCTGATCATCGGGCGGCCGTGGACCTTGCCCATCGTCATTTCCGTCAGCGTCGGGGCGCTCATCATCGTCCTCGGCCTGATCTCCGAACAGATCGCACTTCTGCGCACCGTCCAGTTCGACCGCGACTGAGACCCACGCCTGCAAACAGGATATGCGCTCGAATTGCCATCCAAGCATTGGAACCGGCCTCACAGACGACGGACGCGTAGGCCACGTGACGTTGCGACGGTAATGGTGCCTGCCAGGTCGGCAAGCTCGTAAACCTCCAATACTCGCTCGATTAGTTCCACCATTGCCGGAATGCTCTCTCTCTCAGGCCGAAGCAGGAGAATGCCGACGTGATTCCCAGGTGGACGCACCCGAATGTCCGCAATTCCCTTGTCTGCCGTGATGAGAAATCGCCTCTCCGCCTGAACGGCTCGCCACAGATCGCTGTCCTTCCATCCTCCCATGTTTTGCTCTGTCACTGCAAGCGCATCATACCCTGCACTTCGGAGTAGCCGAACAACCGCAGTCGGGAGGTCTTCATCCACTTTTACTGCAAACGGCAACGCCATCGGCTAGCCCTCCAGTGGCAAGATCGTTTCACTCTCCATCACTTCGGCCGCATACGCCAGAGCGGCCCGAACGTCTTCTATTGTGAGCTGGGGGTACGACTGCATTATCTCCTCAGCAGTCATGCCCTCGGCAAGGCTTCCAATGATCAGCGTGACGGGAATGCGTGTGCCCCTAATGCAAGGCTCGCCGTGGTGAATCTTCGGATTCACAACAACCCGCTTATGCCAGTCTATACGATTCATGTGTCCCTTCCCAGACTAAGACTTCAGGCAGCTGTTCACCCAACCATCGCCTCTTACACTCAGGAAATGATTATAATTGAAGACTCCCGAGCCAACAATTGATGACAACGCAGGCCGGCCAATACCAGGGTCCCAGATGCATAAGGGGCACTTCGAGGTGATTCCTCGAGGTTGCTCTTATCTTCGTCGATTCGAACGGAATCCGACCATCACGAAGGACGGATACGCCCCGGCAACCGGCCATTCCAGGAAAGCAGTACGACGCCGACCACCACCAGCACTGTCCCGAAGATCTGGGTTACGCTTAAGCGCTCGGACAGCAGAAAATAGGCGTACACGTTCACGAAGACGATTTCGGCCATCGCGAGGATTGTGGCGACGCTGGCCGGAAGGTGGCCGAGAGCAAACGTGTACGAGGC
The DNA here is from genome assembly GCA_963843645.1 of uncultured Chloroflexia bacterium. Taxonomy (GTDB): domain Bacteria; phylum Chloroflexota; class Anaerolineae; order DAOTYC01; family DAOTYC01; genus CAWJLE01. The sequence continues at coordinate 837,199 of CAWJLE010000001.1, forward strand.
AAACCCGGCAATCGTGGGCAGGGCCAGAAGGCCGGCGAACCACAGCACCGAGGATGCCTTCACCGGCCACGGCTGAGTCGTGAACCCCTGCAAAGGCAGCAGCACCAGGGCGGCAAACCCAAAAGAATAAGCCAGGCTCGTGACCGGATTGTAAGCCTGGCGAACCCTCTTCCCAAACAAGACCCAGCACGAGTACATGATCGGAATGCCCAGGCCGATTAGATAGCCCTCAAAAGACATCTGCATTCGCCCAAACACGTCCAGCCCAGAGACGAGCACTGTTCCGGCGAACGTCAGGATCACCGCCAAAATCTTGTTCCGACGCAGCGGCTCGGCCCAGATCAGGCAGGCCACGATGGCCACGATCGCGGGCGCGGCAGCCTGCTGCACGGTGGCGACGGCGGCGCCGTTGACCAACACACCCAGGTTCCAGCAGACGTGAAGCAACCCGATGCTGCTTCCCATGCCGAGCAGCCACGCCAGGTCCGCCCGGCGGATGCGGAGCCAGTCAGGTCGCGCGACAGCCAGGAAGGCGAACAGGATGACGGACGTCCAGAGATCCCGCCAGAAGGCGAGCGCCAGCGCCGAGACGCCGCTATCCGCCACCACGAACTTGATGAATATGCCCGACGATCCCCAGCAGGCCGTGGCCAAAAGCACTGCCAGGTATCCGACGGCATTCCCACTGATTTGCGTCCGTGTCTTGCTGCGTACCACTTCGGAATCGATCACGTCCACCACCTGTTCGTCATTCGAAGATGACGGTGCTGAGAATTTAGGGCGCCACGCACTGGGTTGCTGCGGCGCGGTATGAGTAGATCGTAACGTCGGAGTCGCGGTAAACTTGCTGGAACAGGTCGGGATAACTATCGAACTTCAGGCGAACTTCGGTCGGGTCCGGACTTGCGATACGATTGTCCACCCAGACCAGGCACGCGGTGTAGAAGTCGAGGTAATGGGTGGTTTCCTGAAGGTCAGAGGCTGGATTGGTGATGATCGCGCTGTGACGGCGGCGCTGAGTGTGAGACGGCGGAACCGTCGGGGGATCGTGCCCGGCCGGAACAGCGATCACGGCTCGCCCGGTCAGCGCCGCAAGGTAGTAGCTGCTCTCCGGGTCGCTGGCGACGACCGCTCGAGGAACAGTGTGCTCGAGGAGAAACCGATACGGCGCCTGGGTGCTGAGATGCAGTTCCGCTCGGCTGACCGCGAGGCTGTACGGATGGCTCGAAGCAGGATCGTAGAGATCCGATAGGTTGTCGATGCCCTGGCGAATCAGAATGACGCCCATCAGGGTCACGACAACTCCGCCCGCCACCAGACCGAGAGCAGCCTTCCACGCACCGGATGACGGCCAGAGTCGCAGGCGAGGCAGTCTGCGCAGCCGCTGATTGAACCGGTGGATTCCGGCCCAGAAGAACCATCCGACCAACAGCGAATACGGCGGAAGGAGCAGCAGGCGCAGCATGGAGTAGTGCGGCACACGCCCCCGCAGGTAAGCGATGATCAGCGGGTTGCACAGGATGAGCGGCACGACAGCCGCGGTGGCGGACATGAACAACGCCCATCGGCGGCGTTTCAACGACGCCGGAATGAGAAATGGCACCGCCAGGAAGGCGATTGCCCACAGCGCGAAACGGCCGGGCGCAAATCGCCAGCGGGGATCCACGGTGTAGAATTGGAATGGGCTGACGATGGCGAGACCGTGCCCCAACGACAGGGTCGAGCGGGTGTCAGGGTCGGGGATCGCGGCAAAGAGCTGACCAAGGCTCAACAAGTGCGCCTGGGAAGCGCGAAGCGCGGCAAATGGCAGCGCAATCAGCACCATGGGCAGCAGCAAGTAGAGCAGCCGCCGCGTTTCCACGTCTGCCTTCAATCCCGACCGGGACACGAGCAATGCCAGAACACGAAAGACCAGGTACGCGCCGAGCCCGGCGAAGAGCAGAACCGCCAGAACGAGATGCCAGCTTACGAGCACGACTGCCAGCGCCAGAGTCAGCGCCAACTCGGTGCGACGGCCGCTGTCCAGGTAACGCCAGGCCAGCACGAAGGCTATCCAGAGCACGATGAATCCGGCCTGGTTGGGATACATCGACGAGCGAAAGTCCAGCTTGTCGTACAGAACCAGCTCGATGATCGTGCAGAACAGCGCGAGCCATGGGCTTCTCAATAACGTTTCGGCAAAAGCGTAGAACGACAGTGCCAGGAGCGGCGCCATCAGCACCGGCAGATGAACCCAGATGAAGGTAATATCGACACGAGACAGGACCGAGAACAGGGCCAGGACCAGATGCCAGCTGCCGGTGGTCACGTTGAGGCGAGCCGTGTCCTGGGAATAGAACACGTCCCGGGGAAAGACGCTGCCCACCTGTATCTCGCGCCGGATGGCCGCCAGATGGTAGAAGCCGTCCGATCGCTGGCTGAGCCACACCTTCCCGTACCAGGCCAACGCCGCGCAGCCCAGCGCGACGAGGATGACGATGACACCGAGCCAGAATCGGCGCGACCCAACTCTCATTCGAACACGGGGAACACGGACACCTCTGCCGTGCGCAAGGGCCCACACCAGCAACAGGGCGACCAATGCCACGAAGAAGGCCACCTGCACACTCGCCAGCGTACCGTGCAACACGTACGCGGCACCACCCAGAGCGGTGATGAAGGCCACGCTGAACACGAACGAAATGGGGATGCGAGCCCCAACCGGGAAGCGTTCGCCTCTCAGCAGCAGCGACTGCAGCACGCAGCCGGGCGCCAAGAGCAGGAGGACGCCCACGGCCAGAAGGCGCACCATCTGCAGCCCCCCGGACGGTTCAAGGCTCACGAGCGTCTCCTCGAGAAGTGGTGGCTGTCAAGGCGTGCACTCCGGACGGCCGCCGGCGGACAAGTACGTGAAGACACTGACGTCCGCATCCTGGTACGCTTTCGCAAACAGGGCGGGCAGAGCCTCGAATTTTCGGCGCGAGGCCGCCGCGTCGATCCCCGGCGTGCGCCCGTCGACCCAAACCAGGCACGCGCCGTACCGATCCAGAAGCTGGACCGTCTGGTCCGGCCCGACGCTCGGATCCAGAATGGCCAGGCTGTCCCGACGGCGCGCCGCGTTATCGCCGCCGCCCGGCGGCTCGTGCCGCTCCGCCACGGAGATGACGCGGCGGCCCGTCAGCCCCGCCAGGTAGTAGCCGCTCTCAGGGTCAGCCGCCACCACCGCGTGGGAGGACGAGTGGCTCGAGACGAAGCGATACGGGGGCTGCCGGCTGTCACGCATCTGCGCGTGACTCGCGGCGAGGCTGTAGACGTTCTGCGAGCTGGGGCTGAACAGATCCCACAGGTTGCCGGTGGCCTCCCGGGCCAGAATGCCGGCGACGAGCGCCAGCGCAGCCACCGCCACGGCCAGGCCCAACGTCTGCTGCGATCGGAGCGCCGGCAGGCTGCGGGCGGTCGACACGCACCACCCGATAGAGCGCCAGAGAAACCAGGCCAGCAGCAGACCATAGGGAGGCAGAAGCACCAGCCGGATGAGCCCGATGTCGTTGACCTTGCCCTGCAAAAAAGTGATCAGCGGTGGATTGAGCATGATGAGCGGGACGGCCGCCGACACGCCGAGCATGAACACCGCCGCGCGATTGCGCTTCAAGTACTCGCGGAGCAGGAAGGGCAGCGTCAGAAATGCGATCAGCCACATCCCGAAGCGATACGGCGCAAATCGCCAGCGTGGCCCCACGAAGGACAGGTTGCGCGGACCGATGACGGACCAGCCCCCGCCCAGTCTCAAAGTGGAGCGGAAAGTGGGCTCGTGTAACGCCAACAGGGAGCCGCTTGCCCTGACCAGGTGCGCCCCCAGGACGCGCATGGCGATCAGCGGAAGCGCGCCCACTGCAACGATCGCCAGGATTGCGAGCAGTCGCCGGACTTCGGCGGTCAGTGGCGATTGCCGCTTGAGCCAATACGCCACCCAAAGGGAGGCCAGGTAAGCGCCCACGGCCAGAAGGAAGAACTCGATCATCAGCAGGTGCCACGAGGCCATGACGACGGCCAACGCGACCACGAGCGCCAGGTCCCTCCACCGGCCCGCATCGACGTACCGCCAGACGAGCCACAGAGCGATCCACAACAGGACGTAACCGACTTGATTTCGGCCAGGCGGCCGTTCGAAAGTCCAGGTTCTCGTACAGGACGAACTGCAGGACCGTCGCGAGAAGCGCCAACCAGGGGCGCTCGACCAGGGCCAACACCAACGTGTAGAAGGCGAGTATCAGCAGCGGCGCGGTGAGGGTGGGCAGGTGCTGCCACAGCCAGGTCACGTCGACGTTGGACCAAAGCGAAAGGATAGACAGAACCAGGTGCCAGGTTCCCGTGGAAGGATTCAGCCCGGTCGGCTCGTGGACGTACGCGTACATCAGGCCTTTGACCAGCACGACTCCGCTGTCGATCTGGTGGCGGACCGCTGCCATATGATAGAAATCGTCTGCCAGGTGGCTGAGCCAGGTTCCCTCGTAACAGGCCACGCCCGCGGCAGCCAGGGCAAAGACGACACACAGCGCTGCCGGCCACGGGAATGGGCGCGCAGCCTGCGGCGGCGCGGTGGTCGTGAGTGTGCGCCTCATCCACAGCGAGGCCACGATCAGGATGAGCAATTCGATGGCAAAGAGAACCTGAACGAGGAGCAAGTTGCCCTCGACGAGGTACGCCCCGACTCCCAGGAGGGCAATGCTGCCGACGCTGAAGGTGAAGGCGATCGGCACGCGCGCCAAAGCCGGCCCGCTGAAGGTCTCAACACGAGCCGTTGAAGCAGGAAGCCGGGCACGAACAGCACGATCAGGCCCGCGGCGACGACGCGCAGGGCAGCCAGCGCGTCCGTAGGTGCGAGCGCCATATTACGGTTTACCCGTTCCTTCCATCCACTCTGGCACGTTCATCTTATGCAAGGCGCCGAGCCTCCCACTGCCAGACGACGAAGGCCAGCGACAAGGCCGCCGACCCGATAAGGTAAGCGGCCATCGGCAGCGGAGCCGAGACCACCAGGCCGCGGAGCGGAGGCACGATCGACGCCAACACGCTCAGCCCGACTGCCGCTGCTGCGAATGCCGGCGCCGCTGAGCGAAGGGGTTGCATCAGCCGGCCCGAGCAGCGCAGCCGATTGAATTGCGCGACCAGATACACCGCCGAGGGCACCACGATCCAGGGAAAGGCCAGGAAGACCAGGCGGGTCTCACGCAATCGTCCACCGATCAGGCTGGCGAACAGAATCAACACGACGGCGGACACCCCGATGCTCGGGGACAGCAGCGTGTCGGCCAGCAGATCTTCGCGCCACGCGAACAGGACGGCCAGCCACAACACGCCAAACGCGGCGAACACGAAGACGGCGGCCTCCAAAGGTCGCTGGAGATTGATCGCCAGGCTGACCTCCAGCGGATTGTACGCCATGTTGCCCAGCAGGAGGCGAGGCAGCGCAAAGGCAAGCAGTCCCGGGATGGCGGCAACCCCCTTGCGGAGCAGGCTGTCGCCGGAGTACAGGAACGCGACGACTAGCAGGATCAGCAGCGTCTCCCGCGTCAGAACGCCGAGGACCACGCACAGCTGGAACCAGAGCGTCTTCTGCCGCGACAGCGCAATGAGTCCGCCGAGGAGAAGGACGTAGGCCAGCACGTCCTCGATCACGTAGACCGGGTACTCGAAGGCGAATACGTGCGTAAACGACAGCTGCACCAGCGCCACAGACAGGACGGCGGTGCCTCTGGACAATTTCAACGTGCGGGCGCAGAAGAAGTAAAGCAGGAAAGCTTGCGCCAGCGACAACAGGTAGTTGAACGCGACGAATTCCACCCAGATTCCCACAGCGTCCAGGTGAAAAACGCGAGCGGCGCCGACGTACAGAAAGCGGAAGAGGACGCGATTGGGGAACGGCTGTTCGAGATCCCTGCCCCACACGCTCCACTCCGGCGTCTGGCCGACTCGACGAACCAGCGCAGTCGCCAATTGGCTCGGCGACGAAACGTACGTATCGGACCGAACGAGCACGTTGAGCGCAAACACGCACGTGATCAACACGACGACGCCGGCCAGGATTATCCAGTCGGCGCGCGCGTTCCCGGTTTCAACTGGACTGCCGCGTGATTCGGCCAATCCGGAGTTGGACAAGCGTCCCCCTGCATTCAAATCTGGGTTTTGTGGCGGCACCTCGAACGAAGATACTATACATCAGCCAGCCATGGCCGCCAAATGTACGGCGTGGGGTTTGTGGGGAGATTCGCGCACAGAACGGGGAGTTGCAGCAGGTCTCGCAGCGGGGTCAAGACATACCGCGAGGAAGGCTCCCGGCAGCGAGATCGTGCCGGGAGCACGTCCAGCACCTGGACAATGTGTCGAACGAACGGCCCGCCTACATCTCCGCCTCGATCGTCCAGAATTCGGTCCGCCCCGACTCGATGAGATTCGCGTCGTCGTTGCTACCGTCCTGGAACTCGGGTGAGGAGAACATCTTGGTGCGGATCCGCTCCCACTCCGCGAGGCTCTCAAATGTGCTTTCGAGCACGACGGTATTGAACGACCCGCTCAAGTCCGTCAGAATGCGGCCGTGGACCTTCCGCCCAGCGATCTTGTCCATCATCCCCTCGGTTTCCTTGAACATTTTCACGACCGGGACCGCCTGGTTGTACTTGGCCTGAAAGACGAAACGTACGAGTATCATGTGTGTCCTCCTACTGGGCCTGTGCGGCCGAATGGTTAATTCTACTCGCCGCGGCAGTGCGGTCCTATGACCTGCGTCAGAGGGGAGTTGAAACATGGGTCTTTCAGTGTGGTGATGTGCGTCAGACTGCGAAAGGCAGAGAATCTGGAGGCCAACCTGCTCCAGGGTGTTTGGCTCCTTCAGCGCAATCTGATAAGATTTCACGTGGACCAGCGAGGTTCGCGTCAGAGCGGCAACAGCGATGAGGACGTAACCCGACGCCGATGGTCGGCGCGGGGTTTAATGCATATCGCTTCCACATCACCGCAAGCAGTGATCCGGGGGCGGCAGACAGCGAACGGATGGGAGACCATGGAACAGAACCGGGCCATGCAAATCATGGCGCAAGGGTACGTCTGAGCGGAGTCCGTACTGCTGGCCGTGTGCCAGGACTTCGACCTGGAGAGCGACGTCATTCCGCAGATCGCCTTCCTCTTCGCCGGTGGATTCGGCAACACGGGAGCCGTCTGCGGCGCTGTCTGCGGCGCCATGATGGCTCTCAGCCTCAAGAGGCAGAGACCCGACACGATGGATGAAATGCTCGGTACATTTGCAGTAGCGCAGCAGTTCCGTCGCCGTTTCGAGGCCGAGATGGGATCTATCCACTGCCGCGAATTGACGGGGATGGATCTGAGCACGAAAGAGGGGATTGAGCAGTACATGAGCTCAGATATACCTAGGAAGGTATGCTTCCCGGCGGTCGGCGTAGCCTACCAGCTGGTGGTGGACCTGTTGAAGGAAACTTCGTAGTCAGGAGCCGTGGCGCTTTGTCCGAAGGCCGATGCGATTAACTATCAGGCTCGTCAGCAAGACAACCGGCCTCCAGGCGATGGCCGGTTTCTTCTTTGGCAGCGGACGGAACAAAGGGCTCGTGCACTACGAGAGGAAGGGCCACTGCCAAGAGTGGAACGGGAAGCGAGAGCTTGCAGTGGCGAGGGCAGGAAGCTTCTCTGGTGGGGCAGCGGTTACGTCACGCGCCTGAGATGCGTCGGACATGCTTCTGACACAACGGACTGTGCCTGCCTATTGACAATCTCCCCGAGGTTGCCGGGGAGAGATTCGAGCCAATCCCGGGGCTTCTGGCACCCAGCAGCCTTGCGGCCCTCCGACATCAGCGGTGAGGCATTCGAGGTCTTCATAGTTATGAACGCTCATGCCGACGGCCGTCTCTTCCCCCATCGACGGATGAGGCAGCACTGCTGATTACGTATGGAGATTCACAGGCCGAAGAGGCGGCGAACCCAGGCCATGAGCTGCCGAGCATGCGGCGCGTCCGCGTCCAGGTAGCGTTTTGTGATGGCTTGCCCCATAGGCTTGCCGGGCTCTTCCTGCCATGCAAGCCACGTGTGCACCTGCGCCTTAATCGCATGCTGAGGGGGGAATCTCACTTCAGGAAGTCGCTCGACACAATCCCTGGCATAGTCCCAAAGCCGATCGTCCTGCGGAATCAGGAACGACGCGAAGTGCTCGAGCATGCCCGACAGATTATTGTCCGGCATGACCCAGACTCCCACGGTCGGCCGGTTCGTGAGCGGCAAGACCAACCCCTCATTGACCGGCCGGTCTGGAACAACATAACCGGCATTGCTCAAAGCGTCGTGGAGTGACTGCCAGCGGCTTGCCAGATCGATGTCGGCGTCCACGACGATGCCCAACCGTTCCAGACCGCTGGCCTTGAGCCGAACAGGGATGGACGCTCGCAGCTTTTCGAAGCCGTTCATATCCCAAAGCTCTGGTCTGTTGGCCATCTTATAGTGTTCAAACAGATGATAGAATACTGCGCAGTCGTCGTTCCCTTCTAGCAGCAGTCCTGTCGGTGCGTCTTTCCGTCGCGCACTCATCTTCAACGCACCTCAATCTGTTCGCGAGTCGCGATGCCTAACTCACTCACGTCGAAGATCGTCGGGGCAATGTCCCCTCGATGTGTTTTGTCCAGGCGGACCAGAAAACCGTTCGCCTCTCGGTCTTCATTCGCTGCCTCTTGAAATCCGGAAATGCACTCCCAACTGTGTGTCGTGGCGAACACTTGCACTTCAAGACGGCGCGCCGTCTCGAAGATAACATGCCATAAATCCGAGAATACTGAGTAGTGCAAGCCGCTCTCGACTTCGTCTATCAACAGCAGTCCACCCTTGGCGTTGGCGAGCGCCACTGCGATCCCGAAGATGCGGACCATGCCTTCACCCATGTGGCGTAGCGGCATGGGGGCATCCCCGTCTCCTACTTGCACAATAGGAATTCTGTCCCCGCGCTGGCTTTCAGGATCCACTATCAACGTGATCGCCCTCGCGTCGCGCTGGATGATGCGCAACGCATCAAGTACATCTCTTTCCGCCCCCGTCAAGGCGATGTTGTCCCAATACTGGCCGATTTCGCGCCGTCCCAGGCCATTTGCCCGCACAGCCACGCAAGTGATTTCCCCAAAAGTCCCAGGGCGTGGTCCAAGCATCCCTTGAATGTGGCTGATGTCCTCGTCCAGCGGAAGACTCATGATCCGACGCGATCCGAGGTCAACGCGGACGCCCGGATAGAGCCGACCAAGCTGATTTTCGTCTTCGTGCTCCACCAACTTCAACCGCCGCAGTCCTTGCTGCGTGTCGAAACTTTCGACAAACCTGGCTGACGAAATGGACAGGAGCTTTTCTGGTCGCTCAGGGGTCCGATCCGAATTTCCTCTGCGCCCGTACTCAATCTGGGCCGTCCGTGGAACAGGTAACGAATGGACTGTCCGTTGCCGGTCCTGTTCTGCGTGTCGAGAAGATGCGCACTTTCGTCGCGCGATTTCAATAGTTCGCGCATCAGCAGAATGGAGCCCCGACTTGCATAGAGCCATAGGGCTTCAAGCAGACAGGATTTACCAACATTGTTACGGCCGGTAACCAAGTTGACTCGGCCGAGGTGCGGAATCGCGAAGTGGTCAAATACACGGAATCCTTGAACCTCGAGCGAATCCAAAACAAGGGGGCCCATATGCTCTAATCCTTTCTTCAACTGACAGAGGGCCATGTTCATGCCAGCTCTTGCCCTCAGGAAGCTCGTTCAGGCCATAGTTCACGCGCGTGACGCCAAAGTCCGGCCATTTTGGAACGGACGTCTGACGTACTTTACGTCAGACGTCGCCTCACTGTCAACTTCAACCAGAGCCAAAATGAAATCTCTCCGGGTCGTTCGGCCAAGGGAAACAAAAAGAAACCCTCCTGCGCTCGTAAACCGCATATCTCGCGGGTCGACGACAGAAGGGACACGACAGGTTTCAATAGGAGCGGGTGATGGGATTCGAACCCACGACACTCTGATTGGGAAACATGATAGCGCCAAGAGCCCCAAAATGGCCGAAAACGCCTGATTACGACACTCTGACTTTGGCCCGTCCGCGGCGATCAGAGTATCATTGTAAGCAGATTCTTGCTGAGGTCTATTTGGTCTGTTCGGTCAAACTCACGGACGGTTGTAGCCAAGTCCGAAAGTTCCAACATGGCCAACATAATGACAAGACACTCAGCGGGGAGAGATACCAGACATAGTGTGACGCCCGTGAAGCGCAGGACGGCCCATGGCATATCCCGGCTCCACGAGCCGCTAGCTTGTCGGCTTTTCTCTGACTCCCGCCATCAAAAGCCCTAACTGGCCTGCCGTTGCCCCGCTGGCGTCCACAATATCCATGATCTGGCCCTCATAAATCACCGCAATGCGGTCCGACAGAGCCATGACCTCGTCCAGATCCTCGGAGATCAGCAGAATGGCCGCGCCCTTCTGCCGCTGTTCCATGAGCTGGGCGTGGACGAATTCGCTGGCGCCAATGTCCACGCCGCGCGTGGGTTGGGCGGCGATCAACACACGCGGCTGCCTGGAAAGCTCCCGGGCCAGCACCACCTTCTGGATGTTGCCGCCAGAGAGGCTCATGGCCGGCGTGTCTCGGGACGGGGTTTTGACCTGGAAGGCTTCGATCAGCCTGTCGGCATACTCGGCGATGACGCGCAGCAACAGGAGCCCTCGCCGCGAGAAGGGTGGTTTGTAGTAGTCACGCAGGACGATGTTCTCGGCCACGGAAAAGCTCTGGATCATGCCGTCCTTCATCCGCTCTTCGGGGATGTAGGCCATGCCCCTTTCGGTGTGCGGGCCGGGCTGCAGGCTGGCTACCTCCTCACCGTCGAGGAGGACCTGGCCCTCCGTCAGCGGCCGCAGCCCGGTGATGACCTCGGCCAGCTCGCGCTGCCCGTTGCCCGAGACGCCGGCCAGACCCAGGATCTCGCCCGCGTGGACCTGCAGGTCGATCCCACGCAGGGCCGGGGTGCCGCGGTCGCTCAGGGCGTGCAGGTTTTTGAGGACCAGCTGGGTGGGGCCCACTTCCACCTCGGTGCGGTAGGGCTTCATCGTCACCTCGCGCCCGACCATCATCTGCGCCAGACTCTGCTTGGTGCAGCCCTCGATCGAGCAGCTGGTGACCCCCTTTCCGTCGCGCAGAACCGTCACACGGTTGCAGATGGCCAGCACCTCCTGCAGCTTGTGCGAGATAAAGATGATGGAGTGGCCTTCTTGAGTCATCTGCCGCAGTGTCGCAAAGAACTCGTCCACTTCCTGCGGCGTGAGCACGGCCGTAGGCTCGTCGAGGATCAGCAGGTCGGCGCCCCGGTACAGCGCCTTCAGGATCTCCACCCTCTGCTTCTGGCCGACGGCGAGCTGCCAGATGTAGGCGTTGGGGTCAACCTGCAGGCCGTACAGCTCCTCCAGTTTTCTGATCCGCTTCGACACGCGGTCAAGGTCGGTGAGCGGCCATCGCGTCGAGGTCAGGCCCAAAGCCACATTCTCGGCCACAGTGAGCGACTCGACAAGCATGAAGTGCTGGTGGATCATGCCGATGCCCAATGCAATGGCGTCGGTCGGCGAGGTGATGGTTGCCGGCTTGCCGTTTACCCAGATTTCGCCTTCGTCCGGGGCATACATTCCGTACAGCACCTTCATCAGGGTGCTCTTGCCCGCCCCATTCTCGCCCAGAAGGGCGTGGACCTCGCCGGCACACACGTCGAAATCCACCCGATAGTTGGCCAGCACGCCGGGAAAGCGCTTGGTGACCCCTTTCATCTCCAGGTGCAAGATGTGCGGTTGTGCGGAAGGTACCTTTCGTCCGTCGTCCTTTGTCATCGCCCGCTCCAAGCTCGTGCCGGGAGTTGCGCAAAGCGCGAGAAATCCCGCGCTCTACGCATCGTGCTCCTGTGCCTTGCTAGTTCGTCGGGACGGTGGTCGGCTCGGCGACGATGTTGTTGACCGTCGGAATGGTGATCGACCCGTCGACGATGCCGTTGACCGTCTCCTCGGCCAACTGCTTCACGTCGGCCGGCAGATCAAAGTCGGGGTTGTACTCCATCACCTCGCCCTTGTTTGCCAGACTGATGACATAGGCATTGCCGCCGTAGACGCCCTTGGTCCTCTGGTCGATGATCTCCCTGAGCATGGGCGTCCAGTCGTAGACGAGGTTCGCCACGACGATTTCGGGGGCCAGCCGGGTCTGGTTGGCCTGCGTGCCAAACCACAGCACGCCGCTGTCTTTGGCCTTGCCAATGGCGCCCACCACCATCTGTGCGCTGCCGGTCAGCACGTCGGCACCAGCCGAGATTTGGGTGCTGGCTGCTTCGGCAGCCAGTGCCACGTCGGAGAAGGAGCCGATGTAGTTCACGTTGACCTGAGCGTTGGGGTTGGAGGCCTTGACGCCCGCCACAAAGCCGTCGATGTACAGCTTGGCATCGCCCGTCTCGATGGGACCCACGACGCCGATGATGTTGCTCTTGGTCAGCTTGCCGGCCATGACGCCGTTGACATAGCCGCCCTCGTCCGACGCCGCCTCGTAGGCATACACATTGTTGATGCCCTCGTCCTTGAATGTGTTCACCGTCGTTCCGTGGGCAAAGGTCGTCTCGGGAAAGTCGGGCGCGATCTCTTGTAGCGAGCTGCCATACTGAGAGCCGTGGGCGATGACCAGGTTGTAGCCCCGCGCGGCGTAGTCGCGGATGGCTGCCGCGGCATCGTCTACCACGAACATGTTTTCCGAGTAGACCAGCTCCATTTTGTCCGCGCCCCCCATTTCCGTCTGGATCTGGATCAGGGAGTCGTACATGCTCTGGCTGAAAGCCATGTCGTTGATGGTGCTCGGCAGGACAACTGCCACGCGAAGAACCTCTTCTTTCGCAGCGCCGCCACCGTGGGCACTTGCCAGCAGCGCCAGCAGAACTAACGAGATGATGCAGATACGTTTGAATGACATGGTTTCTTCCTCCGGTTTCTTGAATGGCCGGCGGTGGAATGCCTGCCCCTTTGCCTCGGTCTGCTTCTGTGGAAAGGTCCGCGGAAATCGGCGTCAGTTCATATCATACCTCCTTCTGAGTCTCCCCTCCGGCCTAGGCCCGCCGCTCAAACGGCTTGGTCAGCGCCGACGGGGGGCGTACCCGCTGCATCGTCAGCACCAGCGCGATGACCGTCAGGACGTAGGGCATCATCACCATCAGGTCCGACGCGATGGGCCAATTCGGGACGAGTTGCAGGCGCAGTTGGAGTGCGCTGACCATGCTGAATAGCAGGGCACCCAGCAGCACCCCCAGGGGCCGCCAGCCGCCGAAATAGACCAGCGCCACCGCGATGAAGCCCAGCCCGCTGGTCATATTCTGCTGGAATACGTTGAGCAGCCCGATCGACATCGACGCCCCGGCCACCCCAGACAGGATGCCCCCCAGTGTGACGGTCGTGTAGCGCACCGCCCTGACGCTGACGCCCAACGAGTCGGCGGCGGCCGGGTTCTCGCCCACAGCCCTGATCTTGAGCCCCAGCGTCGTCTTCATCAGGAGGAACTGGGTGACCGGCACCAGGGCGAAAGCGAGGTACACCAGGATGTTCTGTCGGAAGAATATCTCGCCGATGACCGGGATGTCACTCAACAGCGGGATGTGGACCGGCTGGAAGCCACTCACCGTCTCGACCCTGCCCACGAGCATCTGGAAGAGCAGCGTGCTCATGCCCAGGCCGAACAGGTAAAAGCCGATGCCGCTGATGCCCTGCTCGGCCTGCAAATCGATGCTGACAAACGCCATGGCCAGACCCATCACCGCTCCGACGACCACGGCTGCCAGTATCCCCAGCCACAAGTTGCCGCTTTGCAGGGTCACATAGAACGCCGCGAAGGCCCCCATGAGCATCTGCCCCTCGACACCCAGGTTGAGCACGCCGCTGCGCTGCCCAAGCGTCTCGCCAATGGCCGCAAAGAGGTAGGGTGTGGCCAGCCGGATTCCGCTGGCCAGCACGCCGATCCAGAACGCGACGGTGGCAATATCCGACATGGTCAGGCCTCCGAACTCGCGGCCACAGCCGGAGGCTCGCTCTCGTCTTTCTGTGTCGCCTCGACCTGGCGCCTGTGCTGGCGGTGCCGCCGCCAGATCTCGCTGCTCACCACAAAGACGACGACCAGTCCGTTGAGGGCCGTGATAAAGGCCGACGGCACCTGCATTACCCGTTGCAGCTTGTTGGCGCCCACCAGCAGTGCGCCGAAAAGGAACGAAGCCGGGATCGAGCCGATGGGGTGCAGTTGGCCGAACAACGCGGCGACGATGCCGTTGAAGCCCGCGCTACCGGTGAACCCTGTCGCCGAGCCGTCGGTGATCATCCGGTAGTTCAGACCGTAGACCTGGATGACGCCCGCCAGCCCAGCGAAAGCACCGCTCAACAGCAGCGCAATGACGACCGTCTGCCGTACGCGGATCCCACCGTAGCGCGAGGCGTCGGCGTTCTGACCCACGGCACGGATCCGGTAGCCCAGCGTCGTCCGCCACAGCAGGATGTAGACGGCCACTGCCAGGATGACCGCGATCAGCGCGCCCAGGTGCAGCCGGGTTGGCACCAGCCGGGGCAGTCGAAAGGCCATATCCAACCGCGCCGTCTGCGGGATCTTGGAGGCCAGTTGGGCCTGAGAAGGGTCGATCAGCGGACCCCGCAGCAGGTAGTTCATGATCTGGACGGCGACAGCATTCATCATCACCGTGCTGAGGACCTCGTTGACGTTGAAATAGGCCTTCAACACACCCGGGATCGCTCCCCACACAGCGCCGCCCCCAAACCCGACCACCAGCGCCAGGGGAACGACCAGCCAGCCCGGCCTGCCCGACATCACCAGACCGATCACCGTGCCCGAAATGGCGCCGATGATCATCTGCCCCTCGCCGCCGATGTTGATTACGTTGGCCCGGAAAGAGATGCAGATGCCCAATCCCACCAGAAGCAGTGGCACTGCCTTGGAAGCCGTCTCGGCCAGCGAGTTGAAGCTGCCGAACGCGCCGTCGAGCAGCGCCCCGTAGGCCGTAATGGGGTTCTTGCCCAGGATCAGCAGCATCACCGCCCCCACCGCCAACGCCGCCAACGTGGCGAACGCCGGCATCAGACCATCCATGATCTGCGAGACGTTGCGTCTGTTCATCGCGCGTCCTTTACGTGTCGACATGTCGTCCGGCTTCGCCGGCAGGCTGGTCACCCGTACCCGCCGGCGGTCTGGCTGCGTTGCAGATGTCCGGCTGAACAGGGGGGCTGAGGTGCGACTCGCAAGATGTGACGGGATTGTTGAATGCGATCATTGTAACATTGAATTTAGATAATGACAAGAGCATTTTCAACGGCTCCGACCACCGTGCCTCCCGCTGCCGGCCTCACAGACGTGGGCGGTGCCGCGGAACGCGACGATGGCGCCGGACGGCGGAGAGGGCGCTATCGCACTGCCGACCGGTCGGCGTCACGCCGCCGCCAGGACCGTTCAGACTCGGGGGGAGTGACCGACACTCGGTCGGCAAACAAAAAGGGCGGATGCCAGTCATTTCCAGACACCCACCCCATACCGAGTCCCCTACATGTGAAGACCAGCGATTATGCCCTTTGCCCGATTCCCAGCCTCAAAGAAAAGGTTTGCCGAGAAATTGATCAACAGCGATACTATCATTGCCGCTAGCCCTCCTTGTAAGGACATGTTGATTAGGACAGCTAAACTGCACAAGGTGACACCCAGCAAGAACAGGCGAGGCCATGATGGAATCGGAGCCCGAAATCGGGCAAAGGGCAAAATCAATTGTTAAGGGCTCATGTTTCTCAGGTTCAGCGCCATGCTGCTTCTAGGAATTCCACGTATTGCCTATTGACTCACAGACACAACCTGCGACGTCCACGAACCGAGCGCACGCTACCAACAAAAAAGGAGCGGGTGATGGGATTCGAACCCACGACACTCTGCTTGGGAAGCAGATGCGCTACCACTGCGCTACACCCGCTCAGTAGTACCTACCATTATAGCGGAAACGCGCCGGGAAGTCAACTTGCCATACGCCGTAAACAAGAGTAAAATGTGACGATTACAGAGGGCTTACGCCCATTGGCCAGAGCGATAACCAGGCGATCCAGTCAGCTCGAAACCAGGGGCTTGCACCTGATTTAGGAAAGGAGATTTTGATGGCCACCATCACCAAGGACATGAGCATCGGCGAAGTCGTGCAGCAGTACCCGCAGACGATCGAGGTTTTCCTCCGTCACGGTCTGATGTGCTTCGGTTGCGCGATCGCCCGCTTCGAGAATATCGAGCAGGGTGCGACGGCCCATGGCATCGCTGTTGAGCCCCTCATGCAGGACCTGAACGCGGCTGTGGTCGCACCTGAGACGCCGGAAGCCTGACGTCCCTTTCATCCGTACACAAAACCCCATGCTTCTCCGCAGAGGCATGGGGTTTTCGTTGGAGCCGCCCCATGCCGCTGATCGACGTTGCCGGCGAGCCGCTGTACTACGCCGTCCACCCTTCTCGCGAACCTGACACCGTGCCGGTCGTGCTGCTGCACGGGGCCGGCGCCAGCCATTTGAGCTGGCCGGCGGCCCTGCGCCGCTGGCCCTGCGCCACCACCTTCGTCCCGGACCTGCCAGGGCACGGCCGGTCCGGTGGACCCGGACGGGACACCATCGAGGGCTACGCCGACGTCGTGCGGGCCTGGCAGCGCGCGGCCGGCCTGAGCCCCGCCGTCTGGATCGGCCACTCACTCGGCGGAGCCGTCGTACTCGCCCTCGCCCTCCGTTATCCTGAGGTATGCCGGAAGCTGGTCCTCATCGGCACGGCGCCTCGATTCACGCTGCCGCCGGGCTTCCTCAGCGACCTGACGGAAGATCCGGCCCGCGCGGCCGAAACGCTGTCCGCGCTGACCTTCGGTCCGGAGACGCCGGCCGTGTGGATCGAAGCCACCCGTCACATGATGAGCGAGCTGCCGCCCGAGGTGCTGCGCCGCGACTTCCAGGCCGTCGCGGCCTTCGACGTGCGAGCCCGGCTGGCCGACGTCCGCACGCCGGCCCTGGTCGTCACGGCGGACGACGACCGCCTGACGCCCCCGGCTGACGCGCGGCTGCTGGCGGCGGGTCTCCCCGACGCCCGGCTGCTCATTCTCCCCAGCGGCGGCCACCTGTCCCTGGTCATGGCACCGACCCTCTTGCACGAAGCTATCGCCGATTTCGTGGCGCCGTCGGGTTGTTGACATCCATCCACACCGCTGCTACACTGAATCAACAGCAACTCAATCCGCTCTTCAGAAGCTCGTTGCCGGCCGACTTCAGCGAGCCGCGCTCGACGCGTCCAGCTGGCGGCCAGGGCGATCGGTGACATAATGGGCTCAGGCGTCCAGTTCGCCAGCTCGAGCAAAGGTACCGTGCTCAGGCTCTGCAAGTTCTGTCTCCCCATCCTTCTCACTCTGCTCGTGACAGCCGCTTCGCTTACAACGGACACCGGGGCCGCGACGGGGGACATCTCCCTCGGTGGGTCCGGCGGTCTGGCGTCTCCGGGCGGGCTGGTCGGCTACACCATGACCCTGGCCAACTGGGGCGGATCATCGGCATCGACCAGTGCGACGATGACTCTGCCGGACGGCTTCAGCTACAAGCCCGGCTTCTCAACCACACGGCTCGACGGGCGCGTGATCTCCACTGCCGAGCCGATAGTCGACGGCCGCAAGCTGACCTGGCCGGCCTTCGACCTGCCCGGCGAGACCTTCGTGTCGACGAGCCGCTTCGGCATTCACACGATGGTGCAGGACCTCTGCCTGGAAAGCTACATCGACTTCCAGCTCGACAAGGCCCTGGCGCTGGCCGGGGAGGGCGCCTACGTCAAGCAGATGTTCTACTCGCTGAAGCCGGGCACTTCCGGCCCGAAGGCGTGCTGGACGTACTTCGTCAACGGCGCGTACAATCGGCACCTGATCCCGATCGTTCGCCTGCAGGGGGAATACGACGGCAGCAAGGGCTACTGGGTCAAGCCCCAGGCGGATGCCGGCGGCGGCTACGCGACGATCGCCGCGGCCTACCGGCGCGTGGTCGAGGGCCTGCCGCGCCGCCCTGGGCTGCCGCTCTACGTCGAAATCTGGAATGAGCCTGAGCTTACGGTGAGCTGGAGCAATTCGCCCAGCGCCGCCGAGTACGGGCGTTTCTTCGTCGACGTGGCGAAAGCGCTGCACGCGATCGGCGATTCACGGATTCGAGTCTTGAACGGAGCGCTGACGCCGGGGAACGCCGCATTTGCCGAAAAGCTCATGCGGGTGTCCGGGTTTTCCGCAGCGTTTGACCTCTGGGCCGCGCACTGCTACCCCTACAACCACCCGCCGCAGTACAACCTCCACTCGGGCACTGCCCGCTACCCTGAGTACGCTATCGACAGCTACCGGCTGGAACTGAGCGTCCTCGCCCGCCACGGCCGCTCGGATGCGAAGGTCATTCTCACCGAAACCGGCCACGGCCTGGGAGACAACATCTTCTCCTTCGAGGGGTACCCGGCGATTAACGAGACCAACCGGGCCAACTACATGGTGCGCGCTTTCCGCGACTTTTGGTCAAAATGGCCGGAGCTGCAGGCGGCCTGCCCGCACGAACTCGTCGGGCCTTACGGCGACTGGGGCTGGATGGACTGGCTGCACCCGACCACCGACGTGCCCCACGCCCAATACACGGCCGTCGCCGCGCTGCCCAAGCCGGCGCTGCTCTTCAAGCCCATCACTGCGACCATCACTTTTCGGGTTCAGGCCGCCACTGCGCCCGGGGTTTACTACAGCACGCTGGGAGCGACCGCCGACGGCGTGCCGGTGCCGCCGGTCACGCAAGCCGCGCCGGTGCGCGTCATCGACGTGGTTTCCCGGCTCGTCTTCCCCTTGATCCTCAAGTCGTGGTCTGAGGGAGGCGCCTCGTCGCCCAAAGGGGCAGTCGCAGCCACTGGCGACGGCTCGACCGCGGGCGTGCCGGTCTATTCCATTCTGGCTCCTCTGGCTCCGCCGCAGGCGGGCCGCCAGCCCGCCGCCGGAACGGCCGATTTCGGATCACGACGGATTCCTTTGCCCGGCGGCGCGGGGCTGGCCGTCGCCGTCGACGACAGCGGCGCGAAAGCGTTCGTCTCGCGGGCCGGCGGTCAGCTGGACGTGATCTCGCCGGCAACGGGGGCGTTGGAGCGTACTCTCGCGCTGCCGGCCGACCTGGATGCGTTGGCCTACGACCCGGCCGGCCGCCTGTACGGAACTCACGCGACCAGCGACCGGCTCTTTGCCATCGACCTGGCCACCGGCTCGACCACGTCAACGACTCTCCCGGCAACCGGCCCGGTCGGCCTGGCCGTCGATCCGGACAAGGGGCAGATCTTCGTGGCGAGCGCCGCAGATGATGCGATACTGGTGCTGGACCGCTCGCTGCGGCCGGTGGCCCGCGCCTCCCTGGCGGCTCTGGGGGACAATCCGCTCCTCGGCCTGGCGCTCGATCCGGCCCAGGGACGCGTGTACGTCGCGCGGCCCCTGGCGCCGGGCCGGCACGGCATCGTCGCGCTCGACGAGACAGGCCTGAATCCGCTCGCAACCTGGGGCGGCGGATACGAGCAGCCGCTGAGCGGGCTTTACGGCCTGGCCGTGCAGCCGGGCCGCGGGCGACTGATCGCGGCCGACCGAAACGTGCTGTGGTGGGTCGATCCCAGCCACGGTACGATCGAACGGGCCTGGCACGCGAACGGGATCGTGCCACGGGGCGGCATCGC
The DNA here is from genome assembly GCA_963843645.1 of uncultured Chloroflexia bacterium. GTDB lineage: Bacteria > Chloroflexota > Anaerolineae > DAOTYC01 > DAOTYC01 > CAWJLE01. The sequence continues at coordinate 856,983 of CAWJLE010000001.1, forward strand.
GTTTACACCGGACGGCACGCAGCTTCTCGTGCTCGACGGTGACGGCCTGTGGGTGATCGCGACCGACTGACGGCCTCGATGCACGTCGGGCGGTCGCCGAAATCAACAATCGCCGCCTCGACCAAATGGGCGGGGCGACGCCCTTGACGATTGCCGAGCACTTCCAAAGGCATCCGAAGGTAAAAGCAGTGCTCTATCCCGGCCTGCCCGAAAGCGCCGGCCACGAGACGGCGCGCCGGCAGATGAAGGGCGGGTTCGGCGGCATGATGTCGATCCGCCTGCAGGGCGGGCGCGAGGCCGCGGTTCAGGTTCAGGCGCGAACGAAGGTCTTCAAACGGGCGACGTCGTTCGGCGCCACCGAGAGCCTGATCGAGCACCGCGCCAGCATCGAAGACCCGGCGAGCCTCGTCCCCGACGACCTGCTGCGGCTCTCCATCGGGATCGAGAGTGCTGCAGACCTGATCGCCGACCTGGAGCAGGCGCTGGAGGACGTGTAGCCATCGCCGCAGCGGCCCGGAGTGCGGTCACGAGGCCCTCCCGAACGGGAGGGCTTCGCCGTTTTCTCGGGATCTGCAGCTCAAGACCTGGTTTGTGGCCTCAGACTTCCGAAGTTTCCAAAACTTCGGAAGTCTGAAGTCGCCAGGCGTCCAGGGTTTTGTGCGCGGGACTATAATCATCATTATTAGAATTGCCTGGACGAGAAAGGAGAACCGTCCATCCATGAACACTCATCATCGGCTCAATACCGTGGCTACCGTCGTGGCCCTGATGCTGATCGCCACGTCGAGCGTGGCGGCCGCGGCCGGACCGTACGATTGGCCCCAGTTTGGCGGCAACCCGCAGCACAACGGATACAACGACAGCGAAACGATCATCAACCCCGGCACGGTCCGAAACCTGAAGCAGATGTTTCAGGTGACACTGCCGGGCGTTGCGGACAGCGCACCGGCTTACCTCAGCGCCGTCAATACACCGGGCGGCACGAAGAACCTCCTGTTCCTGACGACCCTGGACGGGTACATCGTGGCGGTCGACGCTCTCGAGCGGCGCCCGGTCTGGAGCCACCAGAACGGTCCGGGCACGTGCCACTCGAACAACAGCGCCAAACCTTGCATCACCAACTCGTCGCCGGCCGTGGACCCCAATCGCCAGTTCGTGTACGCCTACGGGCTGGATGGCTTCGTCCACAAGTATCGCGTCGGGGATGGAGTCGGAGGTCACCGGCGGCGGGTGGCCGGAGCAGGTGACTCTGAAGCCCGTCGACGAAAAGGAATCCTCGGCGCTGAGCGTTGCCACGGCCAAGGACGACACCAACTATCTCTACGTGACGAACGGCGGCTATATCGGCGACCGCGGAGACTACCAGGGCCATGTGACGACGATCAATCTGGCGGACGGCTCGCAGCACGTGTTCAATACCCTCTGCAGCAACCAGCCGGTTCATTTCGGTGAGCAGGCCGGGCAGCCGGACTGCCCACAGGTCCAGGCGGCCATCTGGGCGCGGCCCGGCGTGATCTACGATGCCGGCACGAACAAGATCTACATGGCGACCGGCAACGGCCTCTTCGATCCCGCCCAGCACGACTGGGGCGACAGCGTCTTCGCGCTCAATCCGGACGGCACGGGGGCCAACGGCAACCCGCTCGACAGCTATACGCCGACGGACTACCAGCAGCTGCAGAACACGGACGCCGACCTCGGCAGCACCGCCCCGGCAATTCTGCCGGTACCGGCCAACAGCAAGGTGCAACACCTGGCGGTGCAGGGCGGCAAGGACGGCATTCTACGCCTGCTCAACCTGGACAACCTGAGCGGGCAGGGCGGTCCCGGGCATACCGCCGGGGAAATCAGTACCGTTCCAGTGCCGCAGGGCGGACGCGTCCTCACCCAGCCGGCGGTGTGGATCAATCGCAACGACCACGCCACCTGGGTCTTCGTGGCCAACGCCAACGGAATTTCGGGGCTGAAGCTGGTGTTCGACGCGAACGGCATGCCCAGCCTGGATCCTGTGTGGCATCGCTCACCCGGAGGCACCTCCCCTATCGTCGCGGAAGACGTGCTCTACTACGCGAGCAGCGGGCAGATTCTGGGCCTGCTGCCCCTAAACGGCCAGACCTTGTGGCAGAACAATGGCATCGGCGCAATTCATTGGGAAAGCCCCATCGTGGCGAACGGCGTCCTGTACATTACCGATGAGAGCGGCAAGCTCACCGCCTATTCGCCGGGCGGCACGGCACCACAACCTTAAGGGGGAGTAAGATGGACAAGATGAGAGCGATCGTAGTCGATCCCAACGGGCCCGGACATTTGAGCTTTCAGACGGTCGATGAGCCGGTCGTGCTCGACTCGGACGAGGCCCTGATCCGAGTCGCGGCCACCTCGTTGAACCTCGGCGAGGTCAACAGCGCCCAGAGGGCAACCGCCGCGGGGGCGCGCATAGGGTGGGACATCGCCGGCACCGTCGAGCGGGCCGCCGCCAACGGGTCCGGCCCGCCCGCGGGGGCGCGGGTCGTGGGAATGCTCCGCACGGGCGCCTGGGCTGAGCTGGTGGCGGTCCCGACCAATGCGCTGGCGGAGCTGCCGGAAAGCGTGTCGTTCGCACAGGCGGCCACGCTGCCGATCGCGGGGCTCACGGCGCTGCACGCCATCGAACTCGGCACCCGGCTGCTGAGTCGCAGCGTTCTGGTGACGGGTGCGTCGGGCGGGGTCGGGCATTTCGCGTGCCAACTGGGCCGGCTGGCAGGCGCGGACGTCGTGGGCCTGATCCGACGTGAGCAGTACGCCGACCAGGTGCAATCCACGGGAGCGCGCGTCGTCGTGAGCGAGGCCCCGGCAGTGGCGCAGGAATTCGGGCCGTATCGCCTGGTTCTGGAAACCGTCGGTGGTCCCGTGCTGGCCGCGACTCTCGGAATGCTCGACACCGACGGGAAATGCATCTCCATCGGCGCGGCCGCCGGGAGCTGGGACGTGACCTTAGACTCGTGGGCGCTGATCAGGGCACGACGGGCCACCCTGTATGGCTTCCTGATCTTCAACGAGGTCAGTCGCGAGCCGGCCTCACTCGGCCTCGCCCGTTTGGCCAGCTTGGTGGCCACGGACCGTCTGCGGACCCACATCTCCGTGGAGGCATCCTGGGAGGAAATCGGCAAGGTCGCGCAAGATTTGCTCGCGCGCCGCATCCCGGGCAAGGCGGTGCTGCACTTCGCCTGATCTTTGAACCTGAGACTTCCGAAGTCCCCAAAACTTCGGAAGTCTCAGCGCCATGTCGCTTGCCTTTGGCGCGGCTTTGTCTATACTTGCTCCGGTGCCCCAACCGCAAGGGCGGGCGCCGCCAAATCTGTCACCCACCCACAATTGCCGCTACGACCAGGGGAGAGCTCAATATGAAGACGATCGGGATCGTCGGAGGCATCGCGCCGGAATCCACCATCGAGTATTATCGCTTGATCATCGCCGCGTACCGCGAGCAGACCCAGGACGGAACCTACCCTCCCATCATCATCAACAGCATCGACATGAAGAAGATGCTCGATTTAATCGGAGCCAATGAGCTTGCGGCCGTCACCGGGTACCTGCTGGGCGAAGTCCAGAAGCTGGCGCGGGCCGGGGCCGAAGTAGGCTTTCTGGCCTCGAACACGCCCCACATCGTTTTCGATGAGATCCAGCGGCAGTCGTCCTTGCCGTTGGTGAGCATCGTGCGGGCGGCTTGCGCCACCGCCGAGTCGCTGGGGCTCCAGAAAGTGGGGCTCTTCGGAACCCGCTTCACGATGCAGGGCCGATTCTACCCGGAAGTGTTCGCACAGGCCGGAATTACGATGGTCACTCCTAAACTCGAAGACCAGACCTACATCCACGAAATCTATATGGGCGAAGCTGGTCCACGGCGTGTTCCGTGACGAAACACGGGCGAGATTGCTGGGCATCATGGAAGGCTTGAAGGAGAAAGACCACATTCAGGGCCTGGTGCTCGGGGGGACGGAGCTGCCGTTGATCTTACCGAATGCCACCTATGGCGGGATCCCGTTCCTGGACACGACGAAGATTCACACCGACCGGGTCGTCGCCGAGGCGATGTCTTAAGGAGCGACGTCCTGGTACTGCGGGTGCGGGCCGCCTGGGGCCAGGCGGCCCGCACCCGCAAAATCAAACGGGGAACGGCTGGCTGGCATTGCGGCGCAGATAGATCTGGTCCACGGCCGCCCGGTCAGGCAACGACAGAAGGAACAGCACGGACCGCGCGATATCGTCCGGCTGGAGCAGCAGCGAGCGCTGTTCGGCCAGGTCGGGGCGTCCGGCGCTCACCATGGGCGTATCGACGGCGCCGGGAAGAATCGCGCTGACGCGAATGCCGTATTCCTGGCTCTCCAGGGCCAGCACCTTGGTCAGGCCCATCAGCCCATGTTTGGTCGCGCAGTACGCGGACTGATTGGCGTATCCTCTCACTCCAGACGCGCTGGAAATATTGATGATGTAGCCGCTGCGCTGGGCCATCATGATCTTGACCGCTTCCCGGCAGCACAAAAATGCGCCGCGCAGGTTGAGCGACAACGCAGCGTCCAGGTCCTCCGTAGTCGTCTCTACAAGCCGGACGGCCTGGGGGCTCATCGCGGCGTCGTTGATCAAGATATCGAGGCGCCCGAAGCGATCCCGCAGGCGGGAGAACAGGGAAAGGACGTCCTGCTCCTGCGTCAGGTCCGCCGGGAGCCCGGTCGCACTTCCGCCGGCCGCGGTGATCTCGTCCACCACGACCGCGATCTCCGCCTCTCCCCGCGCCGCAATCGCCACGTGCGCCCCCACCGCGGGCAAGGGCATGGCTGATCTTTCGCCCGATGCCGCGACTTCCGCCCGTGACCAGGGCCACTTGGCCGCGCAGATCGGGCACGATGGCCCACTGCAGGGCCGCTGAATTGCGCAACAGCTCCGCCGAAACGTTCTCAATTTGGGTCATTAATGCCTCCGCGCGACGATGATGTGGCAGCGACGAACGATGCGGACCGGTTCAGCAGAGGTCGACCCGCCGGGGCAGCGAGAAGCAGAACGCGGCGCCCTCGCCCTCCCGACCCTCGGCCCAAACGCGGCCTCCGTGTCGGGTGACGATACGCTGAACGATTGCCAGTCCCACGCCCGAGCCCTCGAACTGATCGAAAGAATGCAGCCGCTGAAAGACGCCGAACGGCTTTTCCCGGTAGGTCATGTCGAACCCGACGCCGTTGTCTTTCACGTAATGAACGTTTTCCGTCTCCATACCGCCTCCTGCAGCTCGTCAGGCTCACGAGCGAGATGGCGAAACGGCAGAGTGAACTGCGACGGAGATCTCTGCGGTGTAATCGCGCCGCCCTGCTCTCGGTTGGCATTATAGCATCGTTAGCAGCGGGTGGAAAGAGGCACAGGGTCACGGGTGTATCCAAGGGTTACCTACGTGGGCGAGGCAGCTGCCGGCTATCGAAAACGCCTCGCCCACGTAGGTGACCCTGCAGGAATCTTTAAGCTGGAAACCATTGACAAGTGTTGTCCGCCATGATATACTTCTCTTGAAATTGGTCAGATCACTTAGCCACCAGATTACATTCCATTGCATACACAAAACAAATAAGGGGCAGGTCCTGGTTATGGGACAGGTACTTCAGTCGGTACGACGGGACAGTCTGAAAGACCAAATCGTGCGGCAGCTGATCGAGCTGATCGTCAACAGAACTTTTGGCGCGGGAGAGCGTCTCCCCGCAGAGCGCGAGCTCGCTCAGCAGCTGAGCGTCAGTCGGGCAGCGGTGCGAGAAGCGGTCACGACTCTCGCCGCACGGGGATTCGTCGACATCCGGCACGGCAGTGGCACGTTCGTGACCGATCCGCAGCAATGGAACAGCCTCGATCCCGTCGTCCTGCTTGCCAACGGGCAGGAGGCGGCATTTCGGGAGCTGCATGCAGGCCCGAGAGTGCCTCGAGCCGACCGTGGCTGCCCTTGCCGCGGAGAATGCCACTCCGGAAGACGTCGCCGCGATGTGGGAGAGCGCCCATCTGGCGGACACGATCGAGGAACAGGTGCAGCTGGACATCGACTTTCACCTCAGCCTGGCCAAGGCGGCGCACAACCGGGTGCTGGCCCTCATGCTCCATTCGGTGCACGAGCTGTTCCGTGAAATCAGCCTGGTCAACCTTGGCCGCGGCACACCGCCCGAGCACGTCATCTCGGGACATCGCGCCATCTTGCAGCGGGTCGTCGAGCACGACGTCGAGGGCGCGCGACAGCTCATGCAGGAGCATTTACAGGAGGTCAGGCGAGGGTTCATCGTCTGATCCGCCTCTTCCCTTCGATCCCTCGCTCATCTCCTGATACCACAGGGTGATGAGGTCGAGCCCAACACCACCGTGCCCGTGCGCGCGTGAAAGGGGGTGGTGCAACTCGAGATTGGCTGCATTGCGGTTCCACCTGCAGGCTTGTGCCACACATATCGCACGTACGAAGGGAGAAAGGAACGCTATGAGACTTCGCTCGCTGTCCATAATTTACGCCCTGTTCTTAGCACTGACCTTGACTCTGCCTGCTGTTGCTCAGACGCCCACGGCCGTCGGCGAGCCCAAAATGGGCGGGCAATTGCGTGTCTCGCTCCAAACCAGTCCCCCCTCGCTGGATGTGCAGAGCAATGCCAGCATGGCAACCCGCACAATCGGCATCCATATTTTTGAGCCGCTTGTGACGTATGGCGAAGACTTTCGATCGTCCCTGCACTGGCCGAAAACTGGAAGATTTCGGACGATGGAAAGACGTACACGTTCGCTCTGCGCAAGGGCGTCAAGTTCCACAATGGCAAAGAGATGACCTCCGACGACGTCATCGCCAGCATCGATCGCTTTATGAACGTCACCGTGCGCAAAGCCGCTTTTCAGCTCCTGGATTCATGGAAGGCAATCGATCCCTACACCGTCGAGCTGACGCTGAAGACTGCCAGCGGTTCGTTCATGGATGCAATGGCGTCTCCTTCCGGCGAGATGTCGATCATGCCGAAGGAAGTCGTGACCGGTAAGGACGCCGGCCAACTGAAGATCCCGGATGACATCATCGGCACCGGACCCTACAAGTTGGTGGATTTCAAGGCCGACCAGTACGTCAAGCTCACGCGATTCGCCGACTACACGCCCTGGTCTGGTCCGCGCAGTGGCCTCGGCGGCGGCAAGGTTGCCTACTTCGACGACATCGAGATGGACTTCGTGAAGGAAGTGGGAGCGCGTGTGGCAGGTCTGGAAGCCGGCGAGTCGGATTTTGCCGACGCAATCCCCTACACCGAGTTAGGGCGCCTGAGCGAGGAACCGGACATCCAGAGCATCATCGTTAAGCCGTCGGATGCCGCTTATCTGTTGTTCAATCACCAGAACAAGCTGTCCGGCGACGTGAACTTCCGGCAGGCCGTACTGGCCGTCCTGGACATGGACGCCATCGGCATGGCGATCACCACCGGGCAAAAGGATCTCTATCGGCTGAACCCGTGCATTTGGCCGCCGGAGTCGACCTGGTATTTCGAGAGCCAGCAGGCCACCGACCTGTACAACCAGAAGAACGTCGAGAAGGCCAAAGACCTGCTCAGCAAGTCCGGTTACAACGGTGAGACCGTGGTTCTGCTGACGAACCGCGAATACGATTACATGTACAAGACGATCATGGCCACCGCCGACCAACTGCAAAAGAAGCTGGGCATGAACGTCAAGGTCGAGGTCATGGACTGGCCGGGCATGCGCGCCCGCTGGGAACAGGCGGATTCGTGGCAGATCAGCGTCACCGGGTATCAGAGCCCACGCCTCCTCTCGCCCGACGCCTGGGCCACGTTCTGGGCGTCCACCTCGTCCAGCCCCGAGCGCGCGGGTTACTCCAACCCGGCCATGGACAAGGCTTTCGAGGACCTCTCCAAGGCCATTACCCTCGATCAGCGCAAAGAGAAGGTCAAGGAAGTTCAGAAGGTCATGTACGAGACGCTTCCGCACATCAACACGGTCGAGTTCTTCCAGGTGCAGGCAGCTCGTGCCAACCTGGTAGACTACAAAGGCTGGTACGTGCCTCGCTTCTTCGGCGTCTGGCGCAACCAATAGGGTCTGTAAGTGGGGTGAGGAGCGCCAACCCGGGCTCCTCACCCATCCGGCCCGTCGTCTCGCTCCCCGGGGTCCGGGAGGAAACCAGGTGATCCGTTACATTGCTCGAAGGTTCTTGGCCGTTCCACCGACGCTCTTGATCGTCGCCGTCTTGATTGCGTTGATGCTGGATTTCGTTCCCGGCGACCCGGCGGCGCTCATGCTGGGCGAAGAGGCCAGCGGCGAGGCAATCGCGGCCAAGCGCGTCGAGCTGGGGCTCGACCGCCCGATGCCGGTACGGCTGGGCAACTGGCTGTACCAGGCAGTCCAGGGCAACCTGGGTGAATCGTACTTTCTCAACGAGTCGGTGGCGGCAGCGATTCAGGAACGCTACTCAGTCACAATCAGCGTCGCCCTTTTCTCGTTGATCGTGGCAATCATCGCAGGCATAGCGACCGGGCTGGTGGCCAGCATTCGACAGGGCAGACCGGCCGATTGGCTGGCGATGACCCTGTCGCTCGTGGTATTGTCCATACCGGCCTTCTGGCTGGCTCTGAACCTCATCTTTCTCTTCGCCGTGCAGCTTCACTGGCTGCCGGTCGGTGGGTTCGTGCCGTTGACTGAAAACCCGCTCGAATACTTCCGGCATCTGCTCCTGCCGTGTGTCAGCCTGGGTCTCGCCGAAGCCGCGGTCATCGCCCGCATGACCCGCACCAGCATGCTGGAGGTGCTGCGTGCAGATTACGTGCGGACTGCCCGCGCCAAAGGCCTGCGGGAACGTGTGGTGGTGCTGGGACACGCCATGAAGAACGCCTTAATCCCGATCGCGACGGCGGCCGGGATCAGCGCCGGCGTGCTGCTGGGCGGCAGCGTCGTGACCGAGACCGTCTACAATCTGCCCGGCGTCGGCCGGATGGTGGTCGAGGCCGTCCAGCGTCGAGATTATCCGGTGGTGCAAGGCGGCATCCTGGTCATCACTCTGACGTATCTGTTGATCAACCTCGCCGTCGATGTCCTCTATACGTGGATCGACCCGCGCATTCGGTACGATTGAGGTCTCAACCTTATGGAGGAACGTTTGTCAGCTGAACGTCCGGTGCAACTCGGCCAAATTGAGCTCAACCCGCAACGATCCTACGAGCGAAGCCGGCTCATGGATGCCCTGCGCCGATTTCGCCAAAGCCGCTCAGCACAATTGGGCCTGATTCTCATTTCCACGCTGGTCATACTCTCTATTTTCGTTCCGATTGCGGCGCAGATGGACTCAACCAACATCGACTATATGGCCATCCTGCAGCCGCCCAGTGCGCAACATCTCTTCGGCACAGACGACCTGGGACGCGACCTGTTGGCCCGCGTGCTCTACGGGACCCGTACATCCATTCTCGTGGGCGTCTTCGTGGCGTTGGGCACCGGGATCCTGGGGCTATTCCTCGGCGCCCTCGCGGGCTTCTACACCAGGCTGGACGGTCCGATCATGCGCGCCATGGACATCCTGATGGCCTTCCCGTCGATCTTGCTGGCTCTCGGGGTCGTGGCCGTTTTGGGTCCTCAACTGATCAATATTATCATTGCCCTGGTCATTCCTTCCACGCCCCGCACCGCACGCGTCGTGCGGGGGGCGATCCTGTCGCTCAGGCAGCAAGAATTCGTGACCGCAGCGCGGGCAGTGGGAGCACCCGATGGACGAATCATCCTGCGCCACCTGTTGCCGAACTGTGTGTCGGTGCTGCTGGTGCAGCAGAGTTACATCCTGGCCCTCGCGATTCTGGTCGAAGCGACACTCAACTTTCTGGGCGTCGGCGTCCCTCCGGAGGTCGCCACACTCGGAGGCAGCATCAGCGACGCCCGGGCACACTTGCGTTACGCGCCCTGGATGTCCATGTTTCCGGGAATGTTCATTTCGATGCTCGTTTTCGGCTTCAACCTGCTGGGCGATGGCCTCCGCGACATTCTGGACCCGCGAATGAGACTGTGAAATGCAATCCACTCTACTTACCTCGACAAGGACACATTGACATGGATTTCGATCTCGTTATTGGCAACGGCATCATCGTAGATGGAACAGGCGAGCCACGCTATCGCGGCAACGTGGGGATCAGCGGCGGACGAATTGCGGCCGTCACCGGCGAACCACTGTCCGGGGCGCGATTCATCGACGCCGAAGGATTGGTCGTGTCGCCCGGCTTCATCGACGTCCACTCCCACTCGGACTGGATCGTCCCATTGGCGGACCACGATCGGATTTTGGCTCCGTTTGTCCTGCAGGGGGTGACCACGATCGTCGGGGGAAACTGCGGAACTTCGCCATCGCCCGTCACCGACAGCTCAGTGCCGACCGTCGATCGGCTCTCCGCGGCCATGCGCGGCCCCGGCCAGGATGCCTCGGACGGCAGTCGGCCTTACTTCGGCTGGCGAACGACCGCGGAGTACCTGGATCACCTCGAGCAGCAGGGCGTGCTGTTGAATACTGCCGTCCTCGCGGGACACGGCACCTTGCGCGCGGCAGTGTTGGGAGATCGCGCGGATGCGCCGGACTCGGAAGCGCTGAGCACGATGAAGACCATGCTGCGGGGCGCGATGAACGATGGAGCGTTTGGAATGTCTGTAGGGTTGGCTTTCGTCCCCGGCGTATTCGCCCAGGACGAAGAGCTGGCCGCCTTGCTGAGCGTGCTCCGGGACTGCGACGGATTGTGGGCCATCCACGGCCACACTTACAGCTGGGTCTCGCCCTTCTACCCGTCAGCGCCGGGCTTGCCGCACAATCAGCGGGACGTGCGACGCCACGTAAGCCTGGCGGCTGAGGCAGGCGTCAGATTGCAGCTCTCCCACATGCTGTTCAAGGGACGTCGAACCTGGCCGACCTACCGAGATGTCCTGGGCGACATTGAGCGCGCCCGCGCGGCGGGGCTCGACGTCGCATTCGATGCCATCCCGTATCATTGGGGCAACAGCCTGGTCAACGTGCTGTTCCCAGGTTGGTTCCTGGATGGATTCGACACCAAGATCGATGATCCGGCCGCGGTGGCCCGATTGCGCGAAGAAGTCGAGTGGACCGAGAAGGAAATCGGACGTGACTTCTGCGACATCACACTCCTGTGGGGCGGCGCTCCCGAGCTGCGCGAGCTGGAAGGCCTGGACGTCAGCGCCATCGCCCAGCGGATGGGCGTGCCCGCCATAGATGCGTACATTCACATCGCGCGCGCCAGCCAGGGGAAGGCGCGTATTCGGACCGCGTCGTATTCGGGCGAGGAAGGCAAGTACGAAGAGCCGCTGTGGGCGCTGCTGTCACATCCGCTGTGCTCGTTCGAGCTCGACACGATGTTGAGCGTCGATGGGGCTCGGAACCCCGCTTCGTACGGTGGATTCCCCCGGGTCCTGGGACGCTATAGCCGTGAACTGCAGCTGTTCCCGCTGGAGGACGCGGTGCGACGCTCCACGAAGCTGTCAGCCGAGCGCGTCGGGTTGAAGGACCTCGGCACACTCGAGGTCGGCAAGTGGGCAGACGTCGTGATCTTCAATCCTGATACCATCGCGGACAACACTTCGGTGGCGCATCCCGACGCGGCTCCCACCGGCGTCGATACGGTGCTGATCTCCGGCGAGGTCGTGGCCCAAGACGGCCGAATGGTCAACCAGGGTCGCCACGGCCGAGTACTGAGACATTAGTCGGGTCCGCTGCGCGCCATGCGGGCCAGAGCCGACCTGGGGCACGGTTTTCATCACAATCGATTGAGGAGAGGGTAATGTCGAACACACGCAACACGACAACATCGGCAAAGCTCTACGAAACTGCCAAGAAGACACTCGTGGGTGGGGTGGCAAGCGCCCTGCACAAAGCGGCCTGGGAAGATCACCCGATCTACATCGAACGCGCAGAGGGCTCACGAGTGTACGACGTCGACGGCAACGAGTACATCGACTACCTGGGCGGTTACGGCCCGGCCATCCTGGGCTATACTCCCGAACCAGTCATCCGCGCGGTCACCGAGCAGATCGCCAAAGGAGCGCAAATTGCGGCTCCCTTTGAGAAACTGAACCTGCTGTCGCAGAAGTTGGTCGAGCTGATCCCCTGCGCCGAGGTGGTCAGCTACCAATGCACGGGTACCGAGGCCAACATGCTCAATTTCCGGCTGGCACGCGCGTACACGGGCAAGAAAAAGATCATCCGCTTCGAGGGCCACTATCACGGATGGTCGGACGAAGAGCTGGTGAGCAACGCCCCGGACTCCCTGAAGATGATGGGGCCCCGCAACCGTCCGTGGCGATCGCTGGGCAGCGCCGGTCAGCGTGAAGAGGCCACCGATGATATCATCGTTCTGCCGTGGAACGATCTGGATCTGGTGTCGCAGACGGTCAAAAGGCAGGGACACGAAATCGCCGCGATCATCACCGAGCCGGTGATGCTGAACTGCGAGCCGATCATGCCGCATCCGGGCTTCCTGCAGGGGTTGCGCGAGATCACAGCCGAGAACGGAATCGTTTTGATATTCGATGAAGTGATCACCGGTTTTCGGTTGGCGTTGGGTGGAGCGCAGGAATACTACGGGGTCGTTCCGGACACGTGCACGTTCGCCAAAGCCGTCGCGGGTGGGTATCCGCTGGCAGGCGTGGCCGGAAAACGGGAAATCATGGAGGCCGGAGTCCATCCCGTTGGGACGTTCAACGCGAATCCGGTGGTGGTTGCCGCCGCCCTCGCCACGCTGGGCGAACTGCAGCGGCCGGGAACGTACGAACACATGAAACGCATCACGGAGCGGCTCACCGACGGTGTGGCCGAAATCGCCAGCCGGGTCAACCTGAAGCTGTATTGCGCCGGTATCGCCTCCGTCTGGCAGCTGCAGTTCGGAATCGACGCCCCGATGAACGAGTATCGCGACAATTTCGTCGTCGACAAGCGGTCGTACCAGACGTTTCGCACGATGTGCCACGATCGAGGCATTCGCTTCCACCCCAGCCGCGGTCGCTTCTACAACAGCGCCGCGCACACGGACGTGGACGTCGATCAGACCCTGGAAGTAGTGGACGAAGTGCTGACGGCCATGGCTCAGAGCGCTTCCGCACACTAGGGGGACAGGAAGCGTCTCACACGCCTGTACGGGCCGCCAGCCAGTCCATGAGCGCAAGGATGCCGTGCAGATTGCGGTTCCATTCGATGTGCTGGTGATCGCTGAGCTCCAGGTCGACCACCGGAACGTTGTTACAGGTCAAGTAGTCGGCCGCCGCGCCGGTCACCGGGTAATAGTCGAACCCCTGCCGGCGAAAGGGATAGCCCGTGGCAGCCGACAGTTGACTCGCGATAGCTTTCGCCTCCGGGAGCTTCGCCCCGCACGATCCGACGACGATGTTGCCGGCCGCGCTGTGGTAGAAGACGGCGGCCTGGAAGTCTCCGTTTTCCAGGAAACTCTTCAGGGCGCGGGTCTCCGGCTCCGAAAAGGGGCCGGCGCCTGCGTCGACGCTGCGATTCTGCCACACGGCGTTTGGCGTCCAGTCGTAACCCCAGTTGCGATTCAGGTCGACTCCATGGCTGTTGAACCGCCCTCCGTCGGCCAGGCCGTCAGGGTTGGCGAAGGGCACCAGAAACAAGCTCACCGCGGCCGGCACCTGGTCGGGGTTGGCCTGAAAGTAGCTCACGGCCTTCTCCACCAGTTGCGCTGTGTTGGCCTCGTAGCCACCGTGGATCCCGCCCACGAGAGCGACACGGATGGGACCCGACCCGAAGCGATAGGCCTCGATGGTCCTGCCCTGCACGGACTGCCCGAGGACGATGCCCTGCGGAGCCGGACCCGCAACGGACGGATTTACCGGTACAGCGAGCGCCACGGGTGCGGCGGTCAGGGAGATGAAGACGAGTGCGATGATCAAAGGAGCGCTCCTGTTCACTTTCAACCTCCTGGTGTTTTGAATCGAGGAGAAACGGCGGGGTGTGGACTTCGGGTGCGAGTCATCAGTTCGTTCCAATTGGTCCGCATCCGGCGGGTTCGCCGGCCGGATGCGGCACGACGTAACGCGGAAGTTACCCGCCGGCCGTTGTCTGCGGGACGGGTTTCGGGTCGAGCGGCCCCGGCTCGGGTGTCGGACGGATCTTCCCAACTTCGGCGACAGGCGAAAGCTGCTCGCCGCGTTCCCACGCCTTGAGGTATGGGTAGGGCGATACCACCCCTCGCCTGATCTGCCAGTCTCCGGGGAACGTGGGGTAAGAAATCCCGAAATGCAGGTGCGTCTTTCCGCCACGGGCGTTGCCCGAAATTGCCGACATAGCCGAGGATCTGGCCGGGCTGAACTTGCATGCCCGCCACCAGCCCGGCCGCCACGGCGTCGAGGTGGGATCCGTAGTAGCGGACCCCGTCGTCCCCCAAGATGCTGACGAATCGTCCGCCACGCAGAGCCGGATCGTCGATCTTGTAGGTCCAGTGGTCTTCACTGCTCAGCTCGTCGATTCGGCCCGCGACGGGGCTCACGAACAAGCTGTCCTTCGGGGCGAAAATATCCGTCGCCGGGTAGTCATGGTGGGCGCGACCGTATTGAGTGGCCGACGCCGGCTGGACCGGAAAACGATAAGTCATCGGCCCACCCGGCGTCGGCGTCTCGGCCGGCGCGGGCTCGGCGGCGTTTGCTCGTGGACCGGCCAGAAGCGAACCCACCAGCAAGAAGCCCATTACGAGCCCGGGACCCGCCGTCACGAGCCGCTTCGATGCTTTGCCCACGGCCCGCGACGACGTCTTCAGGCGAGAGCTAAGGGCCAAAATCGAGAACATGTAGGGACCTACCCTTCCTCGCCCGAAGGCGTTACTTATCTAAAAGCGCCTCAAGATTCCGGCGGCTGAACCCGGTCACGACCTCGCCGTCTATTACGGTCACGGGGGTCGTCATCGCACCCAACTCGGCCAATTCCTCCAGGGCGGCCTCGTCGTCGACGATGTTGCGCTCGGTGAACTCCACGCCCCTCTTGGTCAGGAGCTCCTTCACCTGGCCGCAAGCCACACAACCGTGAGAGCTGAAGACGACTACTTTTTTGTCCGACATCTCGTGCCTCCTCTCAGACACGTTCGACGACAGCCTGGCCCTCCAGAATGGCGTTAACTTCGTTCACCTCATCGGCGGTCAGCGTCCAATCTGCGGCTTTGGCATTGGCGACGACGTTGTCTACCCTGGTGGCGCCCGAAATGACCGAGACGATTCCCGACTGAGCCAGAAGCCAGGCCTCCGCCAGCTCGTTGAGAGCCCGGTTGTGTAACTGGGCCCACGCCGCCAGTTGCTCTATCTTGTCGTAATAGGCATCGACCATGTATTGCTGCACGCGGCCGGCAGTCTCCCCGCGGGATCCGACCGGAGCAGGTCTGCCACGCTGGTATTTGCCGGTCAGAAAACCGCCCGCGAGCGGGAAGTAAGGAATGAGACCGACCTTGTGGGCGCGGCAATAGGGGAGCATTTCCCTTTCGGGGCTGCGCTCCAGCATATTGTAATGGTTTTGCGCGACGACGAACGGCGTCCACCCACTCATCTCGGCCACCACGTTGGCGTGCGCCAGCTGCCACGAGGCGAAGTTCGACGCGCCGACGTAGCGGACCTTGCCTGCACGCACGAGATCGTCCAGCGCGCGCAGGGTCTCCTCGATCGGCGTGGTATCGTCCCACCAGTGCACGTAATACAGGTCGATGTGATCGCTTTGGAGGCGACGCAAACTCGCCTCCACTGCATTCACGAGGTGGTAACGAGACGCGCCGCGATCGTTGGGGCCGCTGCCTGTAGCAGATTCAAATTTCGTGGCCAGAACGAAACGGTCCCAACGACCTTTCAACGCCTGTCCCAAAGTTTCTTCGGAGCGGCCGTCCGCGTAGACATCCGCGCTGTCGAGGAAATTGATGCCCAGGTCGAGAGACGCGTCGACGATGTTCTTGACCTCATCCACCGATACCTTGGAGCCAAAACGGTTGGTGCCAAGACCAATGGCCGAAACACGGGCGCCGGAGTTTCCGAGTTGACGATATTCCATGATACACTCTCCCTGCTTGATCTGACACATGAATCCGACCACAACAATATACGCGGAAACCACGGAAACGGTTGCACGGCCCTTTGGATGAATCCTACATATTTGCCGCTGCCGACCGGCGTATAGTGTCTGGTGGTGTGATTCTTGAGCTGCTCAAGACATTGTTGCATGCGGTGACAGATTGATCATCGCCACCAAGGGGGCAAGACCTATGGCATCGAAACCTACGTGGAAGCCGCATACCAAGCATGGAGACCTCGACACCGCCGACCGCAAGTCGCTGCCGGACAGCGCCTACGCATTTCCAAAGCAGCGCAAGGAGCCGCTGACCGACGCGGACCACGTTCGGAATGCCCTGGCGCGCTTCGACCAGACCGAAGGAGTCAGCGACGAAGACCGCGACCTGGCCTTCGAAAACATCAAGAAGGCCGCGGAGCACTACGGCGTCGAAGTCGAAGAGACCGATTGGCATCAATTGGGACGGCGTGCACACACGAAGAACCCCGTGCACGAGCGAGGCTAACCGATCCCGGCGGATGGTCGACCTGAGGGTCCCGCCTTCGCGGGGTTATGCCACGCCGGCATCACTCAGCAGCCGCCGCGCGATCAGGTTCACCCGATCCGCTACGACCTGCTCGTCGACGCCGACCAGCTTGCCGGCACGCACGATGATGCGGCCGTTCACGATCGTGTACGCGGCCTGGTGATCGTAACCGCAGAACACGACAGCCGCCACCGGGTCCGACAGGGCTCCGGCATACTGGAAGCCCGACAGGTCGAACAGGGCCAGGTCGGCGCCCTTCCCGGGCTCGATGCGGCCCAGGGATTCGCCGAATCCCGAGCAGGTCGGCGCCGCCGTGCGTGGCCAGGGAGAGCACGTCCCGCGCGCTGAGTGCGTCCGAACCGTACCTCACGCGTTGCAGCAAGAGCGCGTTGCGCGCCTCGCCGAGCATGTCCGAGGAATCGTTGGACGCCGAGCCATCCACGCCGAGCCCGACGCGGATTCCGAGTTCGCGCATCTCCTTGATCCGCGCGATCCCCGAGCCGAGGCGCATGTTCGAGCTGGGGCAATGCGCCACGCCGGTACGCGTTTCCTGCAGGGTGCGGAGCTCCCGGTCGTCGAACCAGATACCATGCGCAAAGTAGACGTCCGCCCCCAGCCAGCCCCACTTCTCCATCAGCGCCAGCGGGCGCAGGCCGTATCTCTGCAGGACAGTACTCTTCTTCATCCATCGTCTCGACCAGGTGGGTATGCAGCTTGACGCCATAATGGCGCGCCATCTTCGCCGTCTCGACCATGACCGAGTCCTCGACAGAGAAGGGACTGCAGGGCGCCAGCGTCACACGGCGCATGGCAAGCGCATCCGGATCGTGGAATCGCTCCACCACGCGAGCCATGTCCCGGAGCACCTCGTCGGTCGTCTGGACCACCTCATCCGGCGGCAGCCCGCCCTGGCTCTGTCCGCACGTCATCGATCCCCGGGCCGGTGAGAAGCGAATGCCGGTCTCCGCGGCGGCGCGAAACTGGAGGTCCATGATGTCGCCGCTGAAAGTTGCGGGGGTACAGGTACATGTGATCCGTCGTGCACGTGGCGCCTGTCTTCAGCAGCTCGCCGGTCGCCAGCAGCGTCGAGAAGTACACGGCCTCCTCATCGACGCCCGCCCAGATGGGATACAGACAGGTCAGCCAATCGAACAGCTTTGCGTCCTGCGCGTCGGGCAGGTTCCGAGTCAGCGTCTGGTACATGTGATGGTGGGTATTCACCATGCCGGGCATCACCAGGAAACGCGAGCAGTCGATCACTTCCGCACGACCGTCCGCCTCGGGTCCCAGATCGATGGCCGGCCCAATCCGTGCGATACGATTGCCGTCGATGAGAACGTCCTGATCGTGTAGCTCGTCCGCACTGTCGTTGAACGTGGCAATGCAGCGGCAGTTCCTGAGCAGGATCATCTGCGATGGCGCCTCCAGTCGCATGTGCCGCAGACCGCCACGCCCATAGCGGACCGCCTGGATCTCGGCGGCGATGGACACGGCAATCTCGTCCGCGGAGCTGCCCCCCAGGTCCAGTCCAATCGGCATGTAGATCGCGCTCAGATCGGCATCAGCCCCGAGATCCGCTTTCAAGTCGTGCAAGAACGTAGCCGACTTCTTCTTCGAGGCAACGACCCCGACGTAGCGCGGGTTCCAACCGTTAGTCAGGACGCGCCGCAGGACGTCGTAGTCGAACTGATGGGAAGGTGTAGCGATCACGAAGAAGCCGCCCTCGGGGACGCTTTCATCCGCCAGCGCCTGGTCGTAGTCACCGATCAGGACGCGATCCGCGTCCGAGACCCCACGCTCGATGCCCGGCCTGTCGTCGATCACGGTGACGTGGTAGTCGAGGTTGCGCAGCTGACGCACGAGCGCCTGACCGACGTGTCCACCGCCGAAGAGGTACACGCGCGGGCTGGACTCCCAGGTATTCGTAGAAGAGGGCCACACGCCCACCGCAGAGCATGCCGGTCGGCTCACCCTCGAGAATTTCGTTTTGTTCCGTCAGAGCGTAGCGCTCGAACCGCGATTTCCGTTCGTGGAGCAGACCGAGCGCCTTCTGCATGGCGATCTTCTCGAGGGCTCCGCCGCCGACCGTGCCTGCGGTTCGCCCATCCGCATAGACGAGCATCCGGGCGCCGGCCGGCAAGGGCACCGATCCCTCTTTGTCGACCACCGTGACGAGCACGGCTTCTCGGCCCGCTTTCTGCAGCTCGACGATGGATTCAAAGACGTTCGCCAAAGCACTCCTCCACAAAGTCGACCAGCAAGCTTAGCGCGACGGTCTTGCGATAATCGGCCGTCGAGCGCTGATCGTCGATCGGCGTAATCAGCCGCGCGTATCCCTCTACCCATCTGGGTCGCAGCGCCGGCCAATCCGCGGAGGTGTGTCCCAGCAGCGCGCCCTCCAATTCCGTCGAGCGCACCACCGTCGGCGCCACGGCGCCGAATGCGATCCTCACGTCGCTGTACCGCGCCGTCCTGCAACCCGGCCAGGCCCAGAAACGAGAGCTTCGCCAGGGCATTGGCGCGGCGCGTCCCGACCTTGCGATAATAGGCGACGTCGAACCGCGCGGCCGCCGACTGCGCCGACGGGAGCTCCACCGCCCGGAGCAGCTCGTCCGCCGCCAGGCTCGTCTTTCCGGGGCCGAGCAGGAAGCGCTCGATCGGCACGCGGCGCTCACCCTGCCGCCCGGCCAGGATCAGACGCGCGTTGAGGCAGTACAGGGCCGGGAGCGTATCCCCTGCCGGCGAGGCGTTGCATACGTTGCCGCCCAGCGTCGCCACGTTCCGGATCGCCGGTGAGGCCATCTGCGCGATCGCCTCGCGCAGCACTCCCGGCATGCGCTCGTCGGCCAGCAGCTCGCTGAGCGTGACGGCGGCCCCGAGGGTGAGCGTTTCGTTCTGCACGGAGACGCCCTGCAGCTCCGGCAGGTGCGCGACGAACATGACCGGCCGATCGAAATGCGGCGCAAGTCCCGAGTATCGGCGCTGCCTGACCAACAGATCCGTGCCGCCGGCCAGGGGAATGGCGTCGATCTCCGCGCGGATTCGCAGGGCTTCTTCGAAGACTCGCCGGCCGATACACACTCACCACAGGCCTTTGCCCTTCTGCGCCGCTTCCGCGATGGCGTCGACGATCATATTGTACCCGGTGCAGCGGCACAGGTTGCCGGACAGGCCCTCGCGAATCTCGTCCCGCGAGGGGTGAGGATTTGCCGAAAGAGCATCGCCTCCGCCGCCAGGATCATGCCCGGCGTGCAGAAGCCGCACTGGACGGCCCCAGCCGCGCTGAAAGCCTCCGCCAGCACGGCGTGCCGCGGCGTGTCCCGAAAGCCCTCGATCGTCGTCACCTCGCGGCCCTCCGCCGCGCCGACCGGGACGAGGCACGAGTTCACGAGCCTGCCATCCAGCAGGACCGAGCAGGCGCCGCACTCTCCCTCGCCGCAGCCTTCTTTCGTGCCTTCGAGGCCCAGGTCCTCGCGCAGGACGTCCAGCAGCCGCCGCAGCGGGTCCGTCTCGACGGCCGCCGGTTCTCCGTTAACGCGAAATCGAATCATTCCGCGCGATCTCCTCCAGCAAATACTCCGGGGTCACCGGAATCCGGCACAATCGGAATGCCGAGCGCCTGCTGAACGGCGGCGGCCAGCGCGGGAGCGGCGCCGACCAACGGCATCTCGCCGGCGCCTTTGGCCCCGAACGGCCCCCCTTCGTACGGGTTCAGCACGAGGTCACTTTCGATCTCCGGAACGTCCTCGGAGGTCGGGATGGCGTAGTCGGTCAAGGACGATTGAAGGATGCGCCCGTTTCGCAGGTTCATGACCTCGGTCGTCGCGTAGCCGAGCCCCTGGACCATCCCGCCTTCGATCTGCCCGCGGACCATCTGCTCGTCGATCGGCACGCCCACATCGTAGACTCCCCACGCGCCGCGCACGCGCACTTCCAGCGTCAGCGGGTCGACCTCGACCTCGATCGCGTTCGCGCCCCAGGCGTACGACGGATAAGCGTCGCCCCTGAGCGCCTGTCTGATCCCATTCGACGCCCGCCGGGTGCTCGTAGGGCTTCACCACCTCGACCTCGTCGCCCTCATCCCATCGCTTCTCGAGCTCCTGCGCCGCCTTGGCCAGCAGACCCCCGACGATCATCACGGTCCGCGAGGCGACGGTCGGCCCGGAATCCGGCACCCGGTCCGTGTCCGGGTTCTCGAAAACCACACGCTCCATCGGCAACGCCAGCGCGTGCGCCACGATCTTGCGCAGCGCGGTTCGCCGCGCCCTGGCCCATCTCCACGTTAGCCACCAGAATCTCGACGCGGCCGTCCGCGCGCTTCACCAGCTTCGCGCGCGCCTTGATGATCGCCTGCTCGCCGTCGCCGGTGAAGCCGCAGCCGTGAAGGAACAGCGAGACGCCGATCCCCCGTGCGCACGCGCCCCCGGTCGCGGGCGAACTCGGCCCGTTTGCGCCGGTACCCGGACATCTCTTCGAGCCGCGCCACGATCTCCGGCAGCTTGATCTCTTGCCGCATCAGCCCCATCGTAGCGGTGCGGTCGCCCTTCTGGTAGACGTGCGCCATCTTGAAGTCGAGCGGGTCGAGCCCCAGCTCCCTGGCAATCTGCTCCATGTGCATTTCGATCGCGAAGAAGGCTTGCGGCGCGCCGAATCCACGGAACGCGCCGGTCGGGACCGTGTTGGTGGCCAGGACCTTGCCGCTGACGCGCAGATTCTCGACGTTATAGACCCCGGCGGCGGCAAACATCGCCCGCTGCAACACCACGGACGACAGCCCGGCATAGGCCCCGCCGTCCAGGCGGACGTCCACGTCCATGCCGAGAATCCGGCCGTTCGCGTCGAGCGCGGTCCGATAGTGACACCGGGAGGGGTGCCGCTTGGTCGATGCCCGGATGTCCTCGCCCCGATCGTAAGACGAGCGGACGGGCCGGCCCGTCTTCAGAGCCGCGAACGCCACGTGCCCGGCGATCAGCGAAGGGTACTCTTCCTTGCCGCCGAAGGCCCCGCCCGTGGTCGTCTGGACCACGCGGACCTGGCTCGGGTCGCAGCCAAGCGCCTGGACCAGCGCCTTCTTGATGTAATATGGGCACTGCATCGAGCCGTAGATCGTGACCTTGCCGCTGTCCGCGGTCGCGACCAGACCCTGCGGCTCCATGTAGACGTGCTCCTGCAGGCCGGTGCTGATACTCGCCCTCGACGATCCGCGCGGCCCGCGGCGAACGCGCCATCCGGGTCGCCCTTCTCGAGGGCATAGGCTGCGAAGCAGTCGTCCTCGCCGATAATGGGCGGCTTCCGGCCGGTCTCGGCCTCTTCCAGGGACAGGATGGGGTCCAGGTCTTCATACTGGACGACGACCTGCGAGACCAGTGCATCGAGGATTTCCCTATCCGGCCCCACGAGGAGACAGAATCGGCTCGCCGACGTGGTTCACCACGTCTTCCGCGAAGAAGGGCCAATCGTCGATCAACACGTGGCAGCGATTCTGCACGGGCGCGTCCCGCCGGTCCACGATGGAGTAGCCGTCGGGCAGGGGCGGGACCTCGACGGACAGAATCCTCGCCCGCGGCCGGTCCGCCCGCACCGTCCGTGCGTAAAGCATCCCTTCGAAACTCAGGTCCGCAATATACCGGGCCGACGCCGCGGCTCTTGTCGTCCGCGTCGACTCTCTTGACTGGGCTACTGATGTTGGCGTTCATAGGCCCGCCTCACCGCCTCATAACTCTCCGGATCGTCCACGTCGAGCACGATACCCTCATCCGCGACTTCGACCGTCTCGAAACCGACGCGTTGGATGACGTCGCGCAGGGTCGAGGACTCCGGCGCCTGCAGAATCGGGTCGATCAGCCGGGAAGACATCAGCACCGGGTGGCCCTTGCGCCCCTGGAACACCGGGATCTGCGACAGTCCGGGACTGTCTGCCGGGCGCTGTCGCGGCCGAGCGCAGCATCGTGCGGTAGACCTGCTCACCCACCAGGGGATGATCTCCCGGCAGCAGAAAAAAGCGTTCCGCCCGCACGTGCGCTCACGCCCGACCTTCACCGAGCTGAACATGCCGGAAGTTCATACTGCTCGTTCCAGACCACATCGACTTTCGGCGCGCCGGCCAGGATCGCCCGGATTCGCTCCACCTGGAAGCCGCCCACGACGACGATCCGATCCACCACGGGCGCCATGCCGGCGACGGCCCACTCGATCAGCGTCTTGTCTCCCAGGCGCCACTCCATCTTGAAGCGCCCGGCCCGCGTCGAGAGCCCCGCGGCCAGAATGATCCCTTCTACGCCCCACGCCCACTATCGGATCTCCTCGATTCGCAGATACGGCCCGCTCGGGCAGAGTCACCACGCGCATCGCCGAGTCGATGTCCTTCAGGCCGTTGCCGCGTGACCAATAGCACGACCGTCGCATCCTCCGGTATGTCCCGCCGGGACGCCAGGAAACCCGCCAGCGAGGCCGCCGCCGATGGCTCCACGAACAGGCCCGTCGACGACGCCAGCAGATGCTGCGCTTTGAGGATCGCCTCGTCCAGCACGCACACGCACCGGCCCGCCGTGTTCGCGAAGCTGCTTCACGGCATGGTAGCCGTTTCGCGGCACGTCGACAGCGATCGAATCGGCGACGGTGTGCGCGGAATAGGTCGGATCGAACTCGCCGGTGCGGAGCGCCTGGGCGATGCCGCTGCTGCCCTCCGCCTGCGCCGCGTAGACTGTGGGCACCCGCTCGATCAGACCGAGCTGCAGCAGATCCCGGAAGCCCTTGTAGACGCCCGCCAGGATCACGCCGTCGCCCACCGGCACGAAGACGTAGTCCGGCGCGCGCCCGAGTTGCCGGATACATCTCCAGCGCGACGGTCTTCTTGCCCTCGATGGTCAGCGGATTGTACGCCGTGTTGCGGGACAGGTCGCCCCCGGCGCGGCGCGTACTCCAGCGAGAGCTCGTACGCCCGATCGTAGTTGCCGTCGACCGGCACGACTTTCGCCCCGTACTGCAGCGCCTGGACCATCTTGGCCCTGCGGCGCCGTCTTGGGCACGAACAGCGTGACGTGCAGCCCCGCCGCGGCCCCGACGCCCGCCATCGACGAGGCGGCATTGCCGGTCGACGCCACGACGACGTTTCGAATCCGGTGCTTCCGCGCGAAGGCCGCGACCAGAAACGACGCGCGGTCCTTCAGGGAGCCGGTCGGGTTGAGCGTGTCGTCCTTGATGAACAGGTTGGGGTGTTCGAGATCGCGCCGCAGGCTCCGCGGCTCCCACAGCGGCGTATTGCCGACCGGGATGGGCGGGAAGAAGCGGCGCTCCACCGGCAGCAGGTCGAGCGGGTCCCACGCATCCGTCGAGCGAGCCTTCCAGCCGGACCTCGAGCACGCCGCGCAGCGGGCGGTTGGGCTGCTGCTCGCGGGCGCAGCGCAGGGCAAACCATCAGTTCGGGCGAGATCGGATACTCCCGCCCGCACTCGCTGCAGACGTAGCCGAACTCGATCAAGCGCGAGCCCCCCATGACCAGCGTCAGGAGGCCTTTCGCGGTATGCAGCCGGTTCGCGGCTTCGTCGTAGATGATGGAGTTCGGGCTGTCCAGGACCTCGTCCGTGACCTCTTTGTTCCGATCCGCGGGCAGCGCGTGCATGACCTTTGCGTCCTTCTTTGCCAGGGAGAACCGCCGGGCGTCGCAAATCCAGTCCTTGTGCTTCTCCAGGTTCGCCTTCATCTGGGCCTTGTGCTCGGCGTCGTCGACGTAAGGCGTCGAAATGGACGAAATCCGCCCCAGTTCTTCGGGATCACGATATCCGCATCGCGCATGGCCTCGTCCATGTCGTGTCGTGAACCTGAGGCTCGCGCCCGCCTGCCCGGCGTTCTGCTGCGCCTTGGCGACGATGTCCGGCTGCAGCGGGAACTCCGGCGGCGCAGCGACCACCACGTCCATGCCGTAGCGAGGGAACAGCAGAATCTGCGACTGCGGGACCGACACCGGCTTGGCGTGGCTCGTCGCGTACGCCCACGAAATCGCGACCTTCAAGCCTTTCAGGTTCTTCCCGTAGTATTCCTGCATGGTCAGCAGGTCGGCGATAGCCTGGAGTGGATGGTAGACGTCGTCCTGCATCGAGACGAGCGGCACGTCCGCGTGCTGCGCGATCGTGTTGAGATACTGTGTTGCCGATGCCGTAGAAACAGTTGCGAATCGCGATGCCCTCGCCCATGCGGGACAGCACCTTGGCCGTGTCCTTGGGCGACTCGCCGTGCGAGATCTGCATCTTGTCCTCGGTCAGGTCGTGCGCGTGGCCGCCGAGCTGGGTCATGGCCGCCTCGAGCGAGTTTCGCGTGCGCGTGGACTGCTCGAAGAAGATCATGAACAGCGTCTTGTTCTTCAGCAGGTCCGTGGACTCGCCCATGGCGTGCCGGACCTTGAGGTGGGAGGTCACGTCCAGCACCGTGTCGATCTCCTGCCTCGTCCAGGTGTCGAAGCTGATACAATGCCGTCCCCGAAGCACTTCTTTCATCTCAGGCTCTCTCCATTTCGAATCGTTTCAATGATGCGGGTCGCTCAACGCCCGCCGGCAAGCACGTAGGGCAGCAGCGCATAGAAGGCCGAAGCCTTCTCCAGGTGGTCGATCGGGACGTTTTCGTTCGGCGCGTGCGCCAGTACCTCGTTGCCCGGCCCGAAACCGATCGTCGGGATTCCGTAGCGGCCACAGATCGCCACCGCGTTCGTGGAAAAGGTCCATTTGTCCACGCGGGGCTGGCCGCCCAACACGGCCTCCGCCGCAGAAACGCCGGCTTTCACCAGCGGGTGATCCTGCTCGATCTTCCAGGTCGGGAAGTACTTCTCCTGCGGGAACGTCGTGCCCTTGTAGCTCGCCCGCTCGTACAGCGGGACCACCACGTCAGATCCCGGTTCGACGATCTGCGCCACTTCTCGGACGGCGCTCTCCTGCGTCTCACCCCAGGTCAGCCGCCGATCCAGGTGCATCATGCACCCGTCTGGGATCGCGCACAAGGACGGGGATTGCGAGGCCACGTAGGTGGCAGCGACCGTCCCCTTGCCCAGGAACTCGTCGAGCTTCAGTCGCTCGTTCAGGGCTTCGACTTCCAGCCCGGCGCGGCACGCCTTGTAGAGCGCGTTGTCGCCCCGCTCCGGCGCAGAGCCATGCGCGCTGCGACCCTTGAAGTAGACCTCGATCTCCAGCCGGCCGCGGTGCCCGCGGTACAGGCCCAGGTTGGTCGGCTCGGTGATGACGGCGAAGTCCGGCGCCAGCTTCTCCTGCTCGATCAGGTAGCGCCAGCACAGGCCGTCGCAATCCTCTTCCATCACGGTGAAGGTGAAGTAGACGCTGAAAGCGTCGTCGTAGCCCAGCTCCTTCAGGATACGCCCGCCGGTGATCATGGCCGCGGCCCCGCCCTTCTGGTCCACGGTGCCCCGGCCCCACACCACGCCGTCGCGGATGGCGCCCGAGTACGGGTCCTCACTCCACTGCGACACGTCACCGGTGTCGACGGTGTCGATGTGGGCGTCGATCGCCAGCGTCTGCGGCCCGTGACCTACCCGGCCGATCAGATTGCCGAGCCCATCGACCCGCACTTCGTCGAAGTGGGCGGCTTCCAACATCGCCTGGAGCCGCGCGATGACGGCCCCTTCCTCGCCGCTCAGCGACGGGATTCGCACGATCTGCGACAGGTTTTGGGCCGTGTCCTCCCGGTAGTCGCGTGCCAACCTGACAATTCGCTCTTCAATCCTCATGTTCGTCGTCGACCCCTCGGATCAGTCTGACCTTTCCTTCAATTCCATCGCGTCGTAATCACAATAGTCCCGGCAGAAGCCACAGCCGATGCACCTCTCCGCTCGCACCCGAGACACGCCGTCTTCCATGAACAGGGCATCCTGCACACAGTGGGTCTGGCACTCCTCGCAGCCCGTGCACTTCTCCGGAATCGACGCTCATCGTCGGCGTCCGCCCGAACGCCTGCCTCTCGTGAAGGCGCCGGCCGTAGAGGCCTCTGATCTCCTCCACCGAGTCGTAGCCATGCTGGTCCAGCCACTCGCCGATCTCGCGGGCGACCCTGCCGTAGACGGTGTGCCCGTTTCGAATCGCCGCGGAGCAAATCTGCACGGCGGAAGCGCCCGCCATGAAGAACTTGACGGCATCCACGCCCTTCTCGATTCCACCGACCCCTATCACCGGCCGGTCCTGCACCGACGTCAGCACGTGGACGATCCGCAGGGCAATCGGCAATATCGGTGGGCCGGACATCCACCCCTGGCCCTGATCGGAGCCCAGCAGCGGCGCGCCCGACTCCACGTCGAAATCGAGGACGGGGCCATACGAGTTGATCGCCACGAACCCGTCCACGATGGGCGCCACGGCCATCGCCAGCTTCTCGACGTCCGGGAAGTTGGGTGAGATCTTCATCCAGATGGGAACGCTGACGCTGGCCCGCAGCGCGTGCGCCACTTCGATCAGGGGATCGAGCGACCGTCCCGTGTAGTGCGTGGAAAACTCGATGGCCGCCGGGCCGACTTCGGTCTCGAACCACTTGCCCAGGCGGCTGACCTCGTCAGGCTTGTAGCCGATGGATACGATCAGCGGCACGCCGGCCTGTTTGACCTTGCGGCATTCGAGAACGTACTCCTCGGCCGGCATCTCGGACCAGGTTTCGCAGTTCATGAGGCCACGGCAGACCGTGCCTCTGATGGTCGGCCTCGGGTCTTGGGCAGCTCGCACGGACACCGTCTTCGAGACGATCCCTCCGGCACCGCCCGCCACGGCCCCCAGCATCTGGTCCGCGGTCCGCACGTTCGGGCCGGCTGCGGTCAGAACCGGGTTGGAGAAGAGAATTCCGTTAACGCTGACTGAAAGGTCTGCCATCGTAATACCTCTTATGGAGATTTCGCGCGACCGCTGCCACCGCGCGGCGCACTTCGGGCTCATCGACAGACATTATTTCCCCGTCCCGGTACAGGACCTTGCCGTCGGCGACCGTCATGTACGCCTTGCCGCCTCGCGCGCCGAAGACCAGGTGCCCGACCAGGTTGTCCAGGTCAATCGGCGTGGACGGCGCGTAGTCCAGAACCGCCAGGTCGGCGCGCGAGCCCGGCACCAGCGAGCCCGTGTCCGGGAAGAAGCGCTGCTGGACGGCGTAGCGCCCATCGAAGAACACCGACTTGAGCTCGGAGAACGGCACGGCATTCAGCAGGTAGTGCGATCGCAGAGTCTCGACCATGTCGGGGCTCATGCCGTCCGTGCCGAGCACGTACGCGCCGATCCGCCCGCGGTCCATCGTCCCCACGCGGTTGTTGGCGTTCGATTCCGGGTTAGACACCACGATGGGCCGGACCTCCTGAATCAGCTGGTAGTCCGCGTCGGTCAGGTGGATGGCGTGGGCGAGCAGCGCGTTCGGGCCAAGCAGACCGAACCGATTCAGCCGATCTACCGGGCCGCGAAAGCCGTTCTCCAGGCAATATTCCAGATCCGCCCGATCCTCTCCGCAGTGGATGTGGATGGGCGCGTCCTTCGGTTTCGCCGCGGCAACCCGCTCGAGCGTGGCGTTGGACAGCGTGAAGTTGGCATGCAGGCCGAAGGCGTAGCGGATCGCGTCGTCGCTCTGACCCGCCAGGTTCTCCGCGATCTGGTCGGACACGGCGTCGGGACCCATGCGATCGGAGGTCTCCAGGCAGAGCAATCCCTTCGCGCCCACTTCGCGAAAGGCCCTCGCCACCAACGCCAGGCTGCCTCGGGCGCATCCCATCGAGGCGTGATGATCGAAGATGGTCGTCACGCCATGCTTGACGGACTCGATCACGCCGAAAAGCGCGGAGTAATAGATGGACTCCTCGTCCAGAGCCAGGTCGAGGCTCCACCAGAGATTGTCCAGAATGGAGACGAAATCGGGCGTCGGAGCCAGAGGCGCCAGACCGGTCGCGAGCGACGAGTAGAGGTGATGGTGCGCGTTGAGAAGACCCGGCACGATAATTCGCCCACCAACGTCCACGAAGGAAACGCCGGAAAGCGACATTTCGGCCAGTGGCCCGACCCGCTCGATTCGATTTCCGGTGATCCGCACGGCGCCTTCCTCAACGAGGAAGCGCGACCCGTCGGTCACGACGCCGTTGCCGATGACGAGCGGCAGCGGGTCCACGACTGAAGCCTGGCCCAAAACTCCCGATCCTTTCAGTTGCCTCGCTGTCTCCGGAATCCAGCGGCCGTAGCCTGGCTGCACCTGGATCCCGGCAGCTCTGTCGTAGACGACCTGGCCGCGCACGAGGGTCTTGACCACCTGGCCCTTCAGCCGCATGCCCTCGAACGGCGTGATTTTGCCCTTCGACAGGAAGCGCCGGCCCTCGATGACCCATTCAGCAGCCGGGTCGATCACGACGAGGTCCGCGTCGCAGCCGACTTCGATTGCGCCCTTTCCCGCCAGGCCGTATCTCTTCGCAGCCGCGGCCGAAGTGACCTCCACGAGCCGGCTCAGCGGGAGCCGCTTCTCGATGAAACCTTCCGACACCACGTAGGGGAGCAGTGTCCCCACACCCGGGAGTCCGCCGTAGTCGGTCCAAACCGAGCCCGTATACTTCTCCTTTTCCGGGCTGGGGGCGTGATCGGACGCCACGAAATCGATCGTGCCGTCCCCCAGCAGCGCCCACAGGCCGTCCTTGTTTCCAGGGCCTTTGACCGGCGGCGTCACCTTGAGCGGCCCCTGAATCCGCTCGAAATCCGCCTCGTCGAATTCGAGGTACTGCGGCGTAGTTTCTGCGGTCGTCCGCGAGCCGCGCAGCAGCGCGCCCGCACGCGCCGTCCCGACGTGCACGATGTGCAGGTCGCCATCCACCGAATCCGCCAGGGCCACCGCGCTTCCAACGGCCAGGATCTCGGCGATTTCCGGGCGGGACTCGTAGTACTGGCGCGGCGTCGTCCCCGCCTGCATCGCCGCCTGCGTCGCCGCGGTCACGTAGTCGTAATCCTCCGCGTGCAGCAGAACCGGCACACCCAGCTCCCGCGCGGCGGCGAGCACCTGCTGGAACTGGTAGTGGTTCAGCCGCCCGAACGTATCCATGCCCGAGACGAAGTAGGTTTTGAAGCCAAGAACGAACTCAGCCAGCTCTCGCATGTCCAGCCGGAAATTGCCGGCGAACGACTGGGCGCACACTCCGCCGTACAGCCCGAAATCGACCACAGCCTTCTTCTCGATTAGTGCCAGCTTTCGCCGCAGGTTCTCGACGTTGGTGACCGGTGGCACGGAAGTGCAAGGCATGTCGATGACCGTCGTGACTCCGCCCGAGGCGGCGGCACTGGTTCCGGCGAAGAAGTCCTCCCGATCCGTGTAGCCGGGATCATCGAAGTGGACGTGCGGATCGATCCCGCCGGGCAGAACCCACAACCCCTCGACGTCCAGGATTCGTGCATCCGCGTCGAGGTCGGGGCCGATCTCGACGATCTTGCCGTCCTTCACCTTGATGTCGACCTGCGCGAAACGATCTCGCCCCGGCAGCGCCGCGAGCGTATTCTTGATCAGCAACCTGTCCCCCTCTGCCGCAGCTCCGTCCACAGCCGTTCGGGAGTAAACGGCGCTTCGAACAGCCTCACGCCGGTCGCGTCGAAGATCGCGTTCGCTATCGCCGGCAGCGGTCCATTGATGGCGATCTCGCCGACCGACTTCGCGCCGAACGGCCCCGTTTCCTCGTACGAGTCCACGACGAACGTCTGCAGGATGGGCGTGTCGGCGGCGGTGTAGATCTTGTAGTCGCCAAACGAAGGATTCAGCATCACGCCGCGTGCGTTGAAGCGATACTCCTCACACAGGGCATAGCTGATGCCGTTGAGCACCGCGCCCTCCACCTGGCCCTCGACCAGCTGCGGGTGGATGGCCTGCCCGCAATCGACGGCGGACACGAATTTCACGACGCGCGTCCGGCCCGTATCGAGATCGACTTCCACTTCGGCGAACTGGGCGATGAACGGCGGCGGCGATTCCGTGCCGACGTGCGACGCCTCGGCCTGAATCTGGAACTGGTCCTCGGAGTAGAAGGAGTAGTACGCGATTTCCTGCAACGAGACGCTTCGTCCGCTGACGAAATCGACAACCCGGCCCGCCTGTAGACCGAGGCACGCCAGATCGGCCTCCGAGCATCGCGGCGCCGACGGCAAGAATCTGCTGCTTGACCTTGTCCGCGCACTTCCGGACCGCCTCACCCGAGAGATACGTCGTCGACGAGGCGTACGCGCCGGTATCGAAGGGCGTCAGGTCCGTGTCCGAGGACAGGATCCAGATGTGCTCGACCGGCACCTGGAGCACTTCAGCCGCGATCTGCGACAGGATCGTATCCGACCCGGTGCCGATGTCGGTAGCGCCCACGAACAGGCTGAACGAGCCGTCCTCGTTGATCTTCATCGAGGCGCTGGCCATGTCGACTCGCGGGATGGCGGAACCTTGCATCGCAATCGCCATCCCCACGCCCCGCACCGTGTGCGGCCCACTCCGGATGCGCTTGTCTCGCAGGCCGTACCAGTCGATGGCCGCCACGCCCCTGTCGATGCACTCGTCGAGCTTACACGAACGGATGATCTGCTCCACGCCCTCCTTGCCCTCGCCCAGGGCCTTGAACACGCCCGAGGTCTGTCCCTCGCAGATGTGCCACTTCTTGTAGAACTCGATGAGGTCCTGTCCGGTGCGTCGCGCGATCACGTCCATCTGCTGGCAGAACGCGAAGTAGCCCTGGGTCGCGCCGTAGCCCCGATACGCGCCGCCGACCGGGAGGTTGGTGTAGATGGATCGCCCGGCGAAGCGCAGGTTCTCGACCTTGTTGAACAGGGGCAGGACTTTGGCGCCCGTGTTCGAGAGCACGGTCAAAGAGTGAGAGCCGTACGCGCCCGCGTTCATGACCGCGTCCATGTCCAACGCGGTGATCGCGCCGTCGTTGCGGACGCCGGTCTTGAGTCGGACCGTCATGGCGTGCCGCGTGCGGGAGGAGACGAAGACTTCCTTCCGGGTCAGAACCAGGCGAGCCGGGCGCTTGTGCCGCCACGCCACGAACGCCACCAGTGGCTCGAGAAAGACCTCCTGCTTGCCGCCGAACCCGCCGCCGACGCGCGGCTTGACGACGCGCACCATGCCCGGTGGGATGCCCACGGTCCGGCTGATGATGCGGCGCGCGTGGAAGGGCACCTGCGTCGACGAGACCACCACGAGCCGGCCCTTCTCGTCGAAATACGCCAGGGCGGCGTGCGGCTCGATCGCGCAGTGCGACGCATACTGCGTGCTGTACGTGTGGTCTTCGATGAAATCGGCGGCCGCGAAACCCTGCTCGAGGTCCCCGAAGTGGATCGTGATCTCCGCCGGCTGGTTGATCTCCGGCCGGTACGGCGCCGGGATAGCCGCATGCTCCTCGTCGTGGTGAAGAATGGGCGCGCCTGCCTGCATCGCTTCTGCAGTCGTGAACGTGGCAGGCAGGGGACGGTAGGTCACGTGGATCGCACCGGCGGCTCGATGTGCAATCTCGGGCGTCTCCGCCACGACGAGCGCCACCCGATCGCCGACAAACCGCACTACCCGGTCGAAGAGGACGTTGTCGTACGGCGAGGGCTCGGGAAAGCCCTGTCCCGCCGTCGTGTGCCATATGCGCGGGACGTTCTTGTAGCAAAGGATATCGACGACGCCGGGAAGGCTCTCCGCCTCCGCGGTGTCGATCTCCTCAATCTCGGCGTGGGCGTGAGGCGAGTAGACCAGTTCGAGGTGCAGCGCGTCCGGCGTCTGGAAATCGTCCGTGAATTGAGCTGCGCCCGTGGCCAGAGAGACGGCATCGATCTTGCGGACGTTGCGGCCAACGCTCTGGAACTCAGCCATTTTCCCTCATCCTCTCGGCAGCAAGCTGAACGGCCTCGACGATCTTGACGTAGCCGGTGCACCGGCAGAGGTTGCCGTCGAGCGCGGTCGCGATCTGCTCTTCGTTCGGCCAGGGGTTCTCAGACAGGAGTGCGTAGGCGGCGAGCACCATCCCGGGAGTACAGAACCCGCACTGGACGGCTCCCGCGTCGACGAACGCCGTCTGGATGACGCCCGGAGCGTGAATCGAGCCCAAACCCGCCACCGTCAGGATCGACTGCCCGCTGGCCGACGCGGCGAGTACCTGGCACGCGTTGACGAGCTTGCCGTCCAGAAGAATCAGGCAGGCCCCGCATTCCCCTTCGCTGCATCCGTTCTTAACTTCCGTATGACCGTTGGCTCGCAGGACGTCCAGCAGGGTTGCCCTGGCGTCGAATACCCACGTCTTGGGCTTGCCGTTAACTTCGAAGCTGCCTCTCGTTTCAGTCGAATCACTCAACTCGCTCAACCTCTCAGTGCCCGCTCTAAGGCGCGCTCCAGCTCGACGCCGAACAAGTGGCGAACGTACTCCGAGCTGCCGATGCTCTTCTGCGCGAATTCGACCTGCGCGTCCGCCGCGACGTCGGACAACCCCTGGACGTCGCCGGCCGCACGCCCGATCATCGTCTGCTCCACGTCCACCAACCGCCGGTAACGCCCCTTGTTGCCGGTCACGACGCAGCGCGCATCTTCTACCGCGTGACGCGAGTCCCACTTCACGAGCGTGGTGAGCGTGAACGCGGCGTAGTCGAATCGGGTGACGGTCGCCCGGAAGTACGAGGCCCGCCACGCCCCCGGGTGGAATCGGACCGCCCTCACCAACTTGCCCTTGCGGAGCGCCCGGTCCTCCAGGAATTGGGCGAACGGACAGGTAGCTTCGCTATCGTGGTCGCCCAGCAGCACGACTTCCGCGTCCAGGGCGAGCAGCGGTCCCATCAGGTCGGACCAGGGCGGAGCCATCGCCACGCTTCCGCCGATAGTGATTCGGTTCCGGAGTGGAGTCGACGCCGCGCTGCCGAGCGATCGGATCAGGACCGACCCCGGATCGACGGATTGCAGATGATCCGCGACTTCGGCGAACGTGAGCATCGCGCCCATCTCCACCGTTGCGCCGTTCATGGTGAAGTCACGCAGCGGCAGACGGCGGAGGTCGACCAGGTGGGTCAGGTTGCCCAGGCCCGAACGCAAGAGGCCGGTGCCGCCCGCGTGAAGGGCGGCTCCAGGCTCCTGCAGCAGTCTGACGGCTTCAGCCGGATCCGTAGGAAAGTGCCACGCCAGTTCGTTCATAGTCCTCCAGAATAAAGTCACGACATCCCGTACACTGTGAGAGAGTCGGAAGTGGGGAACAGGTTACGCTGCCCGCGAGGACTACCCGTCCACGCCGCGGGCGGCTTTCGGAGAACGCTATGTGCACGCAATTTTACGCTACACTGGAGCAGAGTGCAAGTGAGCCGAGGCAATTACATTAAAACTGTTGCGCCCGTCCTGGCAATTGGAAATCGCCAGCGCGAGGCCGTCGGGCTGAAAAGGTCGGGGGGTCTACAACTGCCTGATCAGGATCTGGGAATCGCAGTTCAGGACGTGGAAGCCGAAACGCTCGTAGAGGCGACGCGACACCCAGTTGTCGGACTGGGTGTTCAGCGTGATGTACTGCACCCGAGTCTGGCGCAGACAGGTGATGCTTTCAGCCAGCAGGCGAGCCCCAATGCCCTGCCCGTGGAACTCCGGGTGGACGGCCAGCCGGCCGATGTGGCCGTGGCCCGTCCGCGAAGTGCCAATGGAGAAGCCGGCGATTCGGCCTTCCAACTCGGCGACGATAGCATAGGTGCTGCTCAGGAGGCTGCGCCCGAGGATGTCTTCCTCCTCGTGCCAGATGTCATCGAACGCCGCGGCGTCGACCTCAACCATGGTGTTGAGGTCGGACGTGGACGCCGCCCGCACCTGGACCGTCGGGTTGCCCCAGTCCGGGACGTCGGTATCGTTCTTGAGGTAGCTGACGAGGCAGCCGGCCGACACGAATCGATTGGCCTGAAGAACGGGAATCAGCCACTCAGCAGCGCTGACGCAGCTCAGCCGGGCAACGCCTCGGCGTCGAGCGGCCTGCACACTGGCGACCAACAGCAGCGTCAAGACCTGGTCGGCCTCCCAATCGTCACCGATGCCCACTCCGGCAATCACGACCACTTTACGGGACACCTGAAGGTGTAAGAGGAAGCCGATCAGGTCCGACCCGCTCTCCAGCACGTAGCAATTGTCCTCACTGAGCCAATCCGTCAGGTTGGCCGGCGAAAACTTTGCGAAGAAACGTTCCTGGCGGCCGAGCCAGCGCGCCAGGCGGTCGCTGTGATAGCGTTGCGCGGCGGACAAAATGAGCGGTCTCATCAGGTCATCCTTGCTCTGATGCACGAATGGCGCCTCAGAAATGCCTGTGTGTCAGAGAGAAGGTCGCAGGATTGGAGGAAAAGCGGTCTCCCTAGTTTTGTTCGACGCGTCCTTTCAATTGTTCGATGGACCGCTGCAGCTCGGCCAGATCCTTCTGCACCTGACGCAATCGATCCCCTTCGGCGCGAACGAAGCGAGTATAGGGAGCCATGGCTTCTTTCATCCGCCGAAGGGTCTGCTCTACTTCACTCTGGAATTGCATCGTCAATCCGGAGACCAGTCGCTGTCGCGTTTCGGCGATCTTTGTCTGCAGCTCCGCTTTGGCCTTGCGGCGCTTGGTGGGGATGACGAAGAAGCCCAGCGCCGCCATGACGGTCGCCGCCATGATGCCGCTGACGTCGGCCAGGGTCGAGGTCACAGCCAGTGTCACGAGCGTCCCCAGCCCCACCGCGCCCACTTCCAACAATGCGGCCTGGGCCACGGCCAACTGGGTCGCCTCACCGAGAGCCTTGGCTTCCGCGGCCTTATCGTAGCTGGACACGGCCTTCTGGGCTGCTTTCCCAACGCTTTCCAGCAGCGCACGCCGATTGTACTCGAACGGTGAGGTGATCTGGCCGATGAGCTTGTCGTGATGCTCCGCAGTGCGCCGCTTCACCAAGTAGTCCATGATGGCCTGCCACTGGCGCAGGTCCCGATCCACGAACCAGTCGATCGTGTCGTTGACGGCCACTTCGATCTGTCGTGGTGTATCGCCCACGACCTCGCGCTCGAAAGCACCGCGGATGCGCTGGCTGTTGACGAGATCGAAAATGCGAGTCAGGCGCAGCGTTTCATCGAAGAAGGCCATGCCCCGCGATTCCATGGACAACAGGTGGTTCTCGATGTCGGTCACCCGGTAGGCATAGTCGTGCAGCATGTCCTGCTGGTAGGCGGCCAGCTGCGCGTCGATGTTCTGTACGGTGGCGAAGTCTTCGGTCAGGGTGGCCAGCCGACCTTCCACGGCCGCTGAGTACTGCTTCACCATGCGCTCGGCGACACCCAACGGGCTCAGAAGCTTCAGCCGAATGCGGCTCTGCTGGTCGAGCGTTTCGAAGATGTACTTCTCCAGGTCTCCAAATCGGCTCGCCTGCCACTTGTCGTCCGCCGCAGCGCGAATCGGGCGCGGTCTTCGCCTGCAAGGCCAACCTGGCCGAAACCGGGAAGATCTCCGGGGTGAATCCCAGGAGGCGCGTGCCGTGATCCCGCACGTACGACTCCACTGTCTGGACCGCCTGGTCGTCCAGGATGTCGATCTTGTTGATGACCAGAAGCACTTTCTTGCCCCACTGCCGGATCTGTTCCAGAAAGACGCGCTCGCTCTCCGTAAACGGACGGTCGGCCGACGTGACGAACATCACCAGATCGCTGCGTGGGACGAAGTCCTGGGTGATCTGCTCGTGCTCGCGGATGACCGCGTTGGTGCCCGGTGTGTCGACGATGTTGATCTCTTCCAGGACGGGAATCGGCTGCGTGATGCGAACGACGCAGTCTACCCTCGCTTCCTGCCGGGCCTCCTCACCGAACCGCAGTATCTGGACCTCCTGAGTGGTCGGCGTGACGCCTTCCTTTAGCAGGCGCTGGCCCAGCAGGGCGTTGATGAAGGCCGATTTGCCCGAGTTGAACTCGCCCACGACGACCAGCAAGAAGAGCTCATCGAGCTGGGTGACGGACCTGAACAGCATTTCCATGTCCGCCGGAGCAATCTCGGCGCGCGTCAGCACCGCGACCAGCTTGTCGAACAGGTCGCGCTCCGTTTCCAACAACTGCTTCTGTTCGGAATCGAGTATGGCTCGCAGAGGCACGTGAACCTCGGTTTGATTCTGCAACTTCTGGTCTTGGTAGCTTGGGTACCGCATACCCTCACCCCGCCCGGTCTCCGGCCACCTTTGCAGGACGAGCAGCATCTGGTTGCGCCGCCCTATCACGGAAAGTGCGGGTGCGCGTGACGGTAGCCAAACACCAAGGACGATTTGGAGTCTATTTTAGCACTGAAGGCTCATAATGTCATGTACTTCTGCCGAACTCAGAGTATCTCGTCGTCCATATCCTGAACCCAGCCTTCATCGAGGCCGGCTTCGTCCAGGGCGGCAAGAGCGTCGTCGTATTCCTCGAGGGTGATCCGCCGGCCCAAGATCGGATCGTCCACGGCGCGGTAGGCCGGGAAATACTGGGCCATCACGCTCAGGTGAATCCGCGGCGAAAGATGGGTGGCCAACCAGCGGAACACTTCTCGGCTGCCCGCCAGGCCGTCAGGCAGAACCAGGTGGCGGACGATCATGCCACGCCGGGCGATGCCCTCGTCGTCGAGAACCAGATCAGCACCCACCTGGCGGAACATCTCGAGCAACGCCGCACGATTGGCCTCGACGTAGCCCGGGAATCCGGAAAGGCGGCCCGCCACCGTCGTCGTCCGCATATTTCGCGTCCGGCAGGTACACGTCGACCACGCCGTCGAGCAGTCGCAGCGTTTCGATGCTGTCGTAGCCGCTGCTGTTGTAGACCAGCGGCAGCGAGAAGCCTCTCTCGATGGCGGAGGGCAGAGCCGCCAAAATCTGAGGCACGAAATGCGTGGGCGTCACGAAGTTGATGTTGTGCACACCTCGGCGCTGCAGGCGAACCATCATATCGGCCAGCGCGCGATCGTCGGCACGGATTGCCCCGATTGAGCTGGCTGATGGGATAGTTCTGGCAGAAGCGGCAGCGCCCGGTGCAGCCCGAAAAAAAGATCGTGCCGGAGCCACGCTCGCCGCTGATACAGGGCTCCTCCCAGTGATGGTCGGTAAAGCTGGCGACGACGGCGGTGACGCCCATTCCGCAGACGCCAAGACGGCCCTCGAGGCGGTTGACGCCGCAGCGGCGCGGGCACAGCGCACACTCGGCGAGGAGGGCTCGCGCCTGCTCGATGCGCGCTCCCAACTCGCCGGATCGGAATAATCGCATATAAGACGGCTCTGGAAGATGTTGCAGACTTCCGAAGTTTTGAAAACTTCGGAAGTCTCGTCGTGTTCAGCGTGGTTGTGGCTGACGATGGCGTTCCTCCCAGCGACGAATGCGTTCCCATTCGGGGATGTCTTCGTCCTGCAGGCTGCGCTTCAGCTCGATGATCTGGTCGCGCAGCAGGGCAGCCTTCTCGAACTCTAGCGAACCCGCCGCAGTTCTCATTTGTTTCTCCATATCTTTGACCAGGCGCAATGCCTCGTCTCGCGGGATACCTTCGGTGGCCGTCCGGTACTCGGCGCGCTCTTCGGCCACGGCGCGGACGCGCTCGGTCAGGTCCTTGATCTGCTTGATGATGCTGGCCGGGACGATGCCGTGCTCTTCGTTGTACGCCGTCTGTTTCGCGCGCCGCCGGTTCGTCTCGTCGATGGCCTGCTTCATCGAGTCGGTCATGACGTCGGCGTACAGGATGACGTGCCCATTGACGTGCCGGGCAGCTCGGCCGATGGTCTGGATCAGCGACCCGGACGACCGCAGGAAGCCTTCCTTGTCGGCGTCCAGGATGGCCACGAGCGACACTTCCGGGAGGTCCAGGCCCTCGCGCAGCAGGTTGATACCGACGACCACGTCGTACACGCCCAGTCGCAGGTCGTGCAGGATGTCGACCCGTTCCAGCGTCACGATGTCCGAATGCAGATAATGCACCTTGATACCGACTTCCATCAGGTAGTCGGCCAGCTCCTCCGCCATTCTGCTTCGTCAGCGTGGTCACCAGCGAGCGCTCGTGTCGCTGGACGCGAATCCGGATCTCGCGCACCAGGTCGTCGATCTGGCCCTTCGTCGGCCGCACATCCACCTCCGGATCGATCAGGCCGGTGGGCCGAATGATCTGCTCAACGACCTGCGACGAGTTCGTCATCTCGTATGGCCCGGGCGTGGCCGATGCATAGACGAGCTGATGCGCATGCGCCATGAACTCGTCGAAGTTCAGCGGGCGGTTGTCCAGCGCCGAGGGCAGCCGGAAGCCGAAGTCGATCAGCACCTCTTTGCGCGCCCGGTCGCCGTTGTACATGCCGCGTATTTGCGGCAGGGTCATGTGCGACTCGTCGACGATGATCAAGAAGTCGTCTGGGAAGTAGTCCAGCAGGGTCCACGGGGTGCTGCCCGCCAGTCGGCGGCCCAGGTGACGAGAATAGTTCTCGATCCCGGAGCAGTAGCCAACCTCCCGCAGCATCTCCATATCGTAGCGGGTGCGCTGCTCCAGCCGCTGCGCCTCCAGCAGCTTTTCCTCGTTACGCAGCTTGACCAGCTGCTCCTCCAGCTCGGCCTCGATGTCCTGCAGGGCCACCGCGAGCTTCTCCGCGGGGTGACGAAGTGCTTGGCCGGGTAGATGTCGATGGCGGTGTGCTCGGCCAGGATCTCGCCGGTCAGGGGATCCAGCTCGACGATGCGGTCGATCTGGTCGCCCCAGAACTCCACCCGATAGGCGAAGTCGCCCGTAGGCCGGGTAGATGTCGAGCGTGTCGCCGTGCACGCGGAACTTGCCGCGGCGTGAAAGCCGACGTCGTTGCGCTCGTAGTAGATGTCGACCAGGTGGCGCAGGATTTTGTCCCGCTTGCGGACCTCGCCCGCGCCGCAGGTTGATGACGACCTTGCCGTACTCCTCCGGGCTCGCCCAGACCGTAGATGCACGACACAGAAGCGACGATCAGCACGTCGCTGCGCGTCATTAGCGACTGCGTGGCCGACAGGCGCAGCCGGTCGATCTCGTCATTGATGCTGGCGTCTTTCTCGATGTAGGTGTCGGTACGGGGGATGTACGCCTCGGGCTGGTAGTAGTCGTAGTAGCTGACGAAGTATTCGACGGCGTTGTCCGGAAAGAACTCTTTGAACTCGCTGTACAGCTGGGCGGCCAGCGTCTTGTTGTGAGCGATGACCAGCGTTGGGCGCTGCCATTTCTCCGACGATCTGGGCCATGACGTAGGTCTTGCCCGTGCCGGTGGCGCCCAGCAGCGTCTGGTGGCGGTAGCCCTGGTTCAGTCCGTCGACCAGTTGGGCGATGGCCGTGCGGCTGGTCGCCCATCGGTTTGAATTCGGATACAATCTTAAATGGCGGCATGATCCACCTTCTCTCGATACTCTACCGTCATAGTCTACACCTTTCCCAGCTCCAATGCCAGAGCCATATAGCCCGTCAGTCCTTCGGCCATGGCCTGAAGGTCGATCCGATCCTGAGTGGTGTGTGGGTAGAGCTCGGAGGCCGGCGAGAAGCCGATCGTCGGAATGCCGACGGCAGCCAGGTGTACGCCGTCTGTGGCAAACTGCCACTTGCCGAGCTCGACCTCGCGGCTCAGCGCGCGCTCCAGCGCAGTCTGGGCGCGGTGCACAAGCCAATGGTCGGCTGGGATGGCGTAGCCGGACACCGCCCGCTGCACGTCCGCCTCGTAGCCGGTATACGTCTTGAGATGATTGACGCCCACGCGCGCGGCGCCCTGAACGTCTGCCTCCAGGATGTCCTGCAGCAAGTCGCTGCACTCGAGTCAGCACGGCCTGCGGCGACTCGGCGGGCACGCTGCGCCAATCCAGGTACATCGTCACCTCTCCGGGCGTCACGTTGGCGCTGGTCTGGTCGGTCAGGTACAGCGTCGGCGCCGCCGTCGAGGGACCGAAGAAAGGATCGTGGGCCATCTCCAACGCGCGCAGGCCCAGCAAGAAGCGCGCGGCGCTGTAGTGCGGATTGAGGCCACGCTCTGGGACGCTGGCGTGCACCGAGCGGCCCGAGATGCAAACGTTGATCTCCAGCCGGCCGCGATGGCCGAGCGCGATCTGGTTGCTCGTGGCTTCGCCGAGGACCGCCACGTCCGCACGGAGCGATTCGACCAGCGTGCGCGTACCCAATCCGCCGATCTCTTCGAAGACCACTCCGGTCACGTAGCAGTCGCCCGGCAGAGTGTAGCCGGCGCGGCGCAGCAGCCCCGGCGCGTAAACCTGCAAGCCCAGCGGCGCCTTCATATCGCTGGCGCCACGACCCCACAGCCAGGTGTCGTCCACGTGAGCGTCGTACGGCGCATAGGGCCAGCGGTCAGTCGGGCCCGGGTCGACGTGGTCCATGTGGCCGTTCAGCATCAGCGAACGGCCGCCGCCGCCCTTCATCAAGCCGATGACGTTGCCGGCCTTCGTCCGTCCAGACCCGATCGTACTGCAGACGCTCCATTTCGGCCGCAATGACTGCGCCACGTCGCCTTCGCGGCCAGGCAGGCTGGGCGTCTGAATCAGGCGACGACAAAAATCCAGCCACTCCTGGCGGCTCTCATTCGCCAGACGGCGCAACGCAGCAACGTCGATATGTGAAGTCATCCTTTGCCTTTCGCTTCGCTGTTAGCGAGACTACCAACACCCAGGCCCAGCGGTCAGTGCGCTGGCAGCTTTCGAAGACTGCCCAACACACGACCGCCGGCCTGTTTGCCAGAAGCTCCGAAGAGAACTTCAGATTCTGTAGCGGAACTGTCACTGCGGCACGGTGGTCACGACGCCCCGTCGTTTGATCAGAGCCGAGATCAGGTCGGACACCTCGCCGACCGTGATCTCCTGGTCGGTGACGGCGCCGATGGCCACAGAAATGACAGGCACCGTCCCTTCTGCGGCCGCAGATCTTCTCGGTCGGCCATCGGATAGAAACAAGCGAAGCTGCGCTTGAGCTCGTCGACGATTCGCTCTTGGAGCTTCTGGACGCACTCCGGCGCCACGACCACGATGAAATCGCCGCGGCCCGGGTCGCCGACGAAACTGTCGGGACCGCCCAGATCGACGACGGCCTTGGTCAGCACCTGGCTCGTGGCCCGCAGGACCTCGTTGCCGGACACGAACCCGTACCTTTCCTTGAAATCGTCCAGTCCGAGGATGCTGATCAGAACGATGGCCCAGTCCTTGGATTCGATCAGCTCGTTCAGACGCGAGTCGAGCAGCTTTTCGCCGGGCAGTCCGGTGACCGGATTCACCAGGCTCTCAAATTTCGCCCGATTCAGAGCATTTCTGACCCGCAGCCGCAGCTCCTGCACGTCGTACGGCTTGGTCAGGAAATCGATGGCGCCAAGCTTCAGGCCGGCCAGCCGTTCGCCGCGCTGCCTCAGGTCGGTCAGGAAGATGACCGGCGTCTGGCTGGTTCGCCAATTGCGGCGGATCTGGCGGCAGACCTCGTAGCCGTCCACGTCGGGCAGGAGTATATCGAGCACGATCAAGTCGGGCGGGATTCTGGCGGGCCATTTCAACCCCGTCTTGGCCCCAGCCGGCCTGCATGACTTCGTAGCCCTGCGATTCGAAATAGAGCCGCAACACGTTGGCCTGCTCCGGATCATCCTCAACAAACAAAATCTTGTCCTTGGCCACTTCACTCGCCTCCAGTTCTGGGCGGCTCCACCCGATGGGGTGGCGGCAGGTGGGGAGAACCAGTCAGTTGATCGGCTGCTTGGGAATCTCAAACGTGCACGTATCGATCGCCCCTGGCAATGCAGGACGTTTCCTGGACGCGGTAGACTTTGCCTCCGCTGACCCACTTCAAGCCCTCAGAAATGATACCGGCGGCGACGTGGCAGACGGGCTCATCGGCGTGCCGGCCCCAGCAGAACCGGCAGCGCTCGACCACGAAAAGGTAGCAATCTTCGTTTTCGAGGACGAGCTCTTCTGGTCGCTGAACGTCGAGAGGATCTCAGCCATGGCCCGCAGGGAGATTTTGACCCTGGTGCTTAGCGGCAGCAGGCGAAAGGCCGGATCAGCCATGCCGACGAACGAGGCAAATCCCTGCAATCCCTGGCCGAAGACGGCCTGCCCGGCCCGCAGACTCAGCGCCCGGCCTCCGCGAGGACCAACCATATCGTCCAACGCCCGGTCCAACGCAGCGAAGTCGGCAAAGTCGAACTCCCGCTCGAGATTGTCGGGCGGATAATTGGCCGATCAGATGGTCCAACTCAGCCAGACGGAGAGCGGCATCCAATCCGTTTTTGCCCAGGACCTCTTCGATGGCTATAATATAGATACGTCCCACCTTGTTCGGATAATAGAGGCCGCTGCGCTCTCTGGCTAACACGATTATCTCCGTGGGGTAGATCGGGGCGCAAACTCACGCAAACGAGTGCGACTGAACAAGGGGCCATCTCGTAGCCCACTTGTTTACTTAATTTTACCCACTTTGTCAAAAAACGTCAATTGCCTGTCGCCTATTATTGTGATCTGGTCGATTATGTTAATGGTCGATCTCTCTACTTGACAAACCATGGGAGTTCAATTATAATTGCTTCAATTCGTTTCACAAATATCCCGGCATCAAACGCATGGACGCGCTTTATATCGCTTGGCCCCGTCGCAATGTGGGAGGAGACGGTCCTGTGGGTGAAGCCATGAGGCGCGGTCCCTCAATTGACCTCTTCTCTCTGAATTCCATCAACGCTAGGCAGACCAAACAGGTAGTTCGAGGACGTCTATTTTCGAGCGAAGCGACAGCTACGTCTCCGCTTATCGCCTTCCAGGGTCGCTGTACTCGGTGTTCTGCAAAGTGTCCACTCGAAGCTTTATATCCCACAGCGGGGCTAAAGCTCTCGAACGTGGCCTCTTACGATTCATCCGGCTGTGCTGCTCAAAGTGGAGTGCCTTTGTATCTTTGAAAGGAGAGGTAGGCGCCGCTTGGAGAGGATTTCAGGTACGTGACCTTAAAGGGGGTAGCCTCCCCTTTTTGTGCGGTGCGTTCGTATCCGGCCGGGCCCGAGGTCTGGCTCAACCACTGATGGAGGAGGAGTTCTGAAATGAAGCTGTTTCGAATCGTCAGCTTGTTGATCGTGCTCACATTCCTGACCAGCACCATGGTCGGCGCCCAGACGCCGGCTCCGTCCGAACCCATGACGTCGACTGCTCCTGCAGCGTCCCCCACTGCAATTGTTTTGGCCGACGCTCTCAAGCAACCGGTCAAGGTTGGTATCCTTGCCCCTATGACTGGAGACGTGTCGACCTTCGGCGCGTCGACGCGTGACGGCGCGACTCTGGCCTTCGAGGAATGGAACGCCAGGGGCGCGAAGCATCGAGTGGGTGATCGGCGA
Organism: uncultured Chloroflexia bacterium; assembly: GCA_963843645.1. Lineage (GTDB taxonomy): Bacteria > Chloroflexota > Anaerolineae > DAOTYC01 > DAOTYC01 > CAWJLE01. Next base: position 900,868 of record CAWJLE010000001.1, read on the forward strand.
CGACCGGTGCGATCCGCAGGAAGCCCGAAATGCGGCGAGCAAGGCGATCGACCAGGACCAGGTGAAGTTCATCGTCGGCGCGGTGTGCTCGAGCGCCTCGATTCCCATCTCTGAAGTGGCCAACGAGAAGGGCGTGCTGCAGATCAGCCCGACCTCGACCAACCCGCAGGTGACGTTGGACAAGGACGGCAAGGTGAAGCCATACACGTTCCGTGCCTGCTTCATCGACCCGTTCCAGGGCACCGTGGCCGCGAAGTTTGCTCTGAACACGCTGCGGGCGAAGACAGCGGCCGTCCTGCAGGACGTGGGCAACGACTACGTGAAGGGTCTGGCGGAGTACTTCGAGGCGGCCTTCAAGGCCGGCGGTGGTGGAGAAGTGGTGGTGTCCGAGTCGTACACGAAGGACGACACGGACTTCTCGGCCATTCTGTCCAAGGTCGCGGACGCCAACCCGGACGTGCTGTATCATCCGGACTACTACAACAAGGTCAGCTTGATCGCCAAGCAGGCACGGGAACGGGTATCACCGCTCCGATGGTCGGTGGCGATGGCTGGGACTCGCCGGACCTCGACCTGGAAGCGGTGGACGGCGGCTACTACACCAACCACTACTCGCCGGACGATCCGCGGCCTGAGGTGCAGGATTGGGTCAAGAAGTACAGGCAAGTACAAGGCCAAGCCGGATGCGTTGGCGACCCTGGCCTACGACGCGGCGAACATCCTGCTGACGTCCATGAACGAACGCGAACAGCACGGACCCGCGGTCGTGAAGGACGCGATGGCCAAGATCAACTTCAACGGTGTGTCTGGCAAGATCACGTACGACGAGCAATCACAACCCAATCAAGAGCGCCGTGATTCTCGCGGTGAAGGACGGAAAGGTCACCTTTAAGGAGACCGTCGCTCCATAATGCTGATTACCGAAGACGAGGAGGGCAGCCGCACCGCCCTCCTCTCTTCGTATTCTGTGCGCTGGATTGCGAACTTCAACCAGCGTCAGTTGATAGTCTGGAGGAATGATGGCCGAATGAAGAACCCTGATAAGGGCGGATTGGGCATTGTCGGCCGGGTGATTATCCTTGTACTGGCAGTCGCCTATGCTTTTGTTCTCGTCCGCGGACTGATCGATAATCCAATTCTCTTTGTGCAGCAATTGATCAACGGCTTCCAATTGGGTTTCGTTTATGCCCTCATCGCTCTCGGTTACACGATGGTCTACGGCATCGTCAAGTTGATCAACTTCGCTCACGGCGACATATTCATGTTGGGCGCCTTTGTCAGCTATTTCGGCATCAGCTACTTCGGCGTGACCCGCTGGAAGCTGCTCGAGGTCTTCGGCTCGGCCCTGGGGCCGGTCATCGGCACGGCCATCCTGGTGCTGATGGCGATGATCATTTGTGCCTTATGGCTCTCGTCATCGAGCGCGTGGCCTACAAACCGCTCCGCAGCGCGCCTCGTATCTCTGCCCTTATTACCGCCATTGGCGTGTCCTTCTTTCTGGAGTATTTCGCATCGCTGGATTTCGTCTTCACGTCGAACTTCATCATTTACGAGCGACCCTTCAAGATCGTCATCTGGCAGCCTACGAAGGGTCTGACCATCTCCAACGTCTCCGTCATCATCGTTCTGACCTCGATCGTCTTCCTGCTACTGCTGCAGTACATCGTGCACTACACCAAGCTCGGAAAGGCGATGCGCGCCACCGCGTGGGATAAGCCGACCGCCCGCCTGATGGGCATCGACGTGGATACGGTGATTTCGTTCACGTTTGCCCTCGGCGCGGCGCTGGCCGGCGCGGGAGGCGTGTTGTACGCCATCGCTTATCCGCAACTCATCGTCTTCATGGGGATCATGCCCGGCCTCAAGGCCTTCGTAGCCGCAGTTCTGGGCGGCATCGGCAGTATTCCGGGCGCGTTCGTCGGCTCGTTGATCATGGGACAGGCCGAGGTGATGAGCGCCGGATACATATCGACGACCATGCGCGATGCCATTGCGTTTACGATCTTGATTATCGTTCTGATTGCGAAGCCGACCGGACTGTTCGGTGAAGCATCGGGACAGAAGGTGTAAGCAATGCAAGCCGAAATCAAACAGAGCGCGTTGCGCGAGACAGAGATGCAGCAGAGGGTGAAAGGCCACTTCCTGGGCATGGACTGGAAGTTCTGGGTGGGCGCCCTGGTCGTCTACGCCGCCGTACAGGCCGCCTTCATGCAGGGGTTGGTCTCGGACTACATTCAGACGGTCATCGAGTTTGCCTGCGTGATGGCCGTCATCTCTCTGGGCCTCAACCTGATCTACGGCTTCACCGGGCAGTTCTCCCTGGGCCAGTGGGGCTTCTACGCCATCGGCGCGTACGCCTCGGCGGAGATCACTTACACGCTGGCCTACCGCATCACTCTCCCCATCAACCTCGGATTCGCCACGATCGATCCCGGCCAGACCGTCATCTTCCTGGTCGCCATCCTGATCGGCGCCATCCTCGCAGCCGCGGTGAGCTTCTTGTTCGGGCTGCCGGTGTTGAAGATGGGCGGCGACTACTTCGGTATTGCTACGCTGGGTTTCACCATGGTCGTCAAGGTGCTGGCCGACAACTCTGACGCGGTCTTTCCGGAAATGAAAGGCTCGCGCGGCATGGTCGGCATCCCTCACCTCACGACCTGGCTGTGGGCCTTCCTGTTCCTGGTTCTGGCGCTGGTCATCATGCGCAACCTCATTTACTCGACCGTGGGACGCGCCATGGTGTCCGTCCGAGAGGACGAAGTGGCGGCCAAGGCCATGGGCATCGACACGGTCAAGTACAAGACGTTGGCTTTCGTCATCGGCAGCTTCTACGCCGGCCTGGCGGGTGGCCTGTACGCGCACCTCTATGCCTTCTTGCACCCCAGCACGTTCAACTTCTTGAAGTCCTTCGACCCCTGGATCATCGTGGTGTTCGGTGGAGTCGGCAGCATCACCGGCACGGTGATCGCTACGTTCGGCTGGGCCGGGTTGCTCGAAGGCCTGCGAATCGTCTTGCCCAGCGGAACGGAAACCTGGCGCTTCGTGATCTATCCGATTCTGCTGCTACTGATTATGCTGCTGCGGCCTCAGGGTCTGTTCGGTGGCATGGAAGTCGGCTTCTTGAAAGCTCCTAAGTGGCCGAGGAGGCGGAAAAGTGTCACTACTGAAAATTGACGGGGTAAACAAGTTCTTCGGGGGGCTGAAGGCGGTCTCCAATTTCGACCTCGACGTTCAGCCCGGCGGATTGGTGGGCCTGATCGGCCCAAACGGCGCGGGAAAGACGACGATCTTCAACATGATCACCGGCATCTACCCGGTAAGCAGCGGAGACATCCAGCTCAACGATCAGAGCATCATCGGCCTGGAACCTCACGCGATCACACACATGGGCGTCGCCCGCACGTTCCAGAACATCCGGCTGTTTCCCACGCTCTCGGTACTGGACAACGTTCGCATCGCCTATCACGCACACGCGGGCTACGGCCTTAGCGATTCTCTCCGGCGCACGGACCTGTTCAATACCCGCGAGGCCGCGCTGACCAAAAAGGCCCAGGATTTCCTGGAGGTCTTCGGCCTGCAGGATCGGCAGGACGAGATGGCCAAGAACCTGCCTTATGGCGAGCAGCGCCGCCTCGAGATTGCTCGCGCCCTGGCGGCCGAGCCGAAACTGCTGTTGCTGGATGAGCCGGCGGCCGGCATGAACCCGAACGAGGTGATCAACTTGATGGAGCTGATTCACTTCATCCGGGACAAGTTCGAGCTGACGATTCTGCTGATCGAGCACCAGATGCGTGTAGTGATGGGCATCTGTGAGTGGATCACGGTCATGGACTTCGGCGAGGTCATCGCTAGAGGCACGCCGAAAGAGATTCAGAACAACCCGCACGTCATCGAAGCGTATTTGGGCCGCGGAGCCGTCGTCGGCGCCCGGTCGAATTCGTAACGCCTGTCACTCATGTGAAATCTGCGAGGGAACATGCTACTGGAAGTTAGAGATTTACACGTTTACTACGGCGCCATCCACGCTCTCCAGGGCGTCTCGTTCGACGTGGACGAGGGAGAGATCGTTTCCATCATCGGGGCGAACGGAGCCGGCAAAAGCACGACCCTCAATACCATTTCCGGGCTGTTTCGGCCACGGCAGGGCACCGTCAAGCTGCGCGGCGAGGAGCTGACCATCTTGCCGGCAGATCGGATCGTGAAGATGGGCCTGTCCCAGGTGCCCGAAGGTCGCAAGATCTTCGCGCCGCTGACGGTTCAGGAAAACCTGGACATGGGCGCGTTCACCCGCACCGACAAGGCGGAGATCAAGACGCAGATCGAACGCGTGTTTGCCAGCTTCCCCCGCCTGCGCGAGCGCCTGTCACAGCAGGGCGGCACGCTCTCCGGCGGCGAGCAGCAGATGCTGGCCATGGGACGCGGCCTGATGTCCAGCCCGACCCTGTTGCTGCTGGACGAGCCCTCCATGGGCCTGGCGCCGATTCTCGTGGAAGAGATCTTCGAAATCATCAAGGAGATCAACGCGAAGGGAACCAGTATCCTGCTGGTAGAGCAGAACGCCAACATGGCATTACAGATCTCGAATCGAGCGTACGTGCTGGAAACCGGGCGTGTGGTATTGTCCGGTGACGCCGAGTCGGTCATGAACAACCCGCAGGTCAAAGCGGCATACCTTGGTGAAGGCTGAGCCAGCAGCGACGCGCTCGGCGTGACATTCGCAAACGATACCGCTCCATTTCCCATTTCCTCTCCCCCCGGCGGGGAGAGGCTGGCAGAGGGGCGAGAAACCATTGCTTTGACACCTGCAGGTCGTTTGGCTATAATATCGAACAATTTCGCAGGTAATTCTGGACAAGAGCTTGTTTTAGCAACAATCGATCGTGCCGGCCCGTTTTGCGGGGCGCAGCATGGCGGATGCACATCACCAGAAAGGGATTCTTGTGCTCGCTGTTTCGGCTGTGCCCTTTGATTGTCTGTGAACGAGTGTGCTATCGCTCGGATCCGGCGCTCATGCCGTTGAAACGTTCAGTCCGGCAGACCGATAGCAAGAGAGGCGGAGGGGGGGTGACGCCTATTGCATGGTAGGCTGCAGTGTAAGGACATCCCACTTTTACGGCATTTTAGCACGATTCAGGAGGAAGAAATGCACAAGGTATCTCGGTTCATGAGTCTGGTCCTGGCACTGGTAATGCTGGCGAGCGCTACTGTCGTCATCGCCGCTCCGTTAGGCCAGGAAGGCCAGGACTACGTCATTCAAAGCGGCGACACTTTGACGGCCCTGGCTGAGAAGTACATCGGCTCCACCGATGACGTGGTTGCGATCCTCGCTGCTACGAGCGAGAAGGCGGCCACGGACGAGACGTACGCTAAGATCAACGACCCCGCTCTCATCGAGCCGGGCATGAAGATCTTCATCCCGTCCAAGACCGACGCGGCCAAGTACATGGCTCCGCTGCCCGATCTGAAGGGCCAGAAGGTGCGGGTCGGCAGCGACATCACTTATCCGCCATTCGAGTTCCCCGACAAGACCACCGGCGAGCCGACCGGGTTCGACATCGAGATGGTGAAGGACCTGTGCCAGCGTCTCAATTGCGTTCCCGAATTCATCCCGACGGGTTACGACGGCATTTTCGTCGCCCTGGCAGCCAAAGAATTCGACATGGTTGCGTCCGGCTCGACTATTACTGCTGAGCGCGCCAAGATCGTCGATTTCTCCTACCCGTACATGGTCTACGGCCAGATCCTGTTGGTCCGGTCGGCCGACGCCAAGAAGTACGCTACTGCGGACGCGGCCAAGGGCCAGCCTATCGGCAGCCAGCTGGGCACGACCAACGAAAAGACCGCCGTGGATACGTACGGCGATGCCAACGTCAAGCGGTACGACACGTTCGATCTGGCCGTGGTGGCCCTGTTGAACGGCGACGTCGATGGTGTAGTGATCGACCTGCCGTCCGCGGTGGGCTTCATGGAACAGTATCCTGGCAAGCTGGCCTTCGGTCCCGACCTGACCAGCGGCGAAGCCTTGGGCCTGGTCTTCCAGAAGGGCGACACAACACTCGAGCCGGCCTTCAACGCGGCGCTCACTCACTTCAAGGCGGATGGCACGTACGCGAAGCTGTACAACAAGTGGTTCAACGTATCAGCCGCCGAGGCGCCTGCAGAAGGCGGCACGCCGGCTCCGGCTGCCACGACCCAGTCATAACGCTGACCTCAACGGGAAAGCATCAGAAGCAGTTGCGTCGAATCTCCTCCCGCAGTGGTTTGCGAGTCGGCAGAGCGCCTCAGACCTGCACCGCCAACCCTGCGGGAGGGTGCACGTCTATGGACTTCCGAACTGACTTCGAATTTTGAAAAACGGCGAAAGTCCGATAGTGAAAAGCAAGGAGGGATTCACATGCACGGCAGATTGAGATTGCTTTCGGTCACGGTTCTGGTTCTGGCGTCGATGCTATTCGTACCCTTGGCGACGATGGCTGCCAGCCCGGCGGCCACTACCTCCGACACCCTGGTGGTCGGCACCACTGACAAGCTGAGCGTCTTCGACCCGGCAGACGTCTACGACTTCCATGCGTGGGAGATCTGGCACAACACCGGCGACGGTCTGCTGATCAGCGTCCCGGGCACGGCCGGCGAGGTTCAGCCCGGCCTGGCTGAGAAGTACGACGTGAGCGCTGACGGCAAGGAATACACCTTCTACCTGCGTAAGGGCGTCACTTTCCCAGACGGCACGGCGTTCAATGCCGATGCGGTGAAGGGATCCATCGATCGCGTCATCGACATGGCGGGCAAGCTGAACCCACCCGGTGAGGTCGCCTTCCTGGTCACCGACTACGTCGACAAGGTCGACAAGATCGACGACTACACCGTCAAGTTCACGCTGAAGGGCGCCTACAGCTTCTTCCCCGGCCTGGTGGCCAGCAATCCCTACAAGATCATCGACCCCAAGCAGTGGAGCATGGATGAGTACCAGGCGGACAACACCTCCGGCGGCATCGGGCCGTACAAGATCACGAGCTGGAAGCGCGACGAGGAATTGGTGATGGAAGCCAATCCCACCTACTACGGTGCCCAGCCCAAGATCGGCAAGGTCATCATCCGCTACTTCGCCGATTCGTCGACCATGCGAATCGCACTGGAGAACGGAGAGATCGACATCGCCTGGAAGAGCCTGGCTCCCGCTGACATGAAGAGCCTGCAAGACGTTAAGGGCATCGTCGTGGAGAAGCAGCCGGGCACTGAGATCCGCTACGTCTGCTACAACGCCAAGACTCCGCCGTTCGACAACAAGAACGTCCGCACGGCGTTGGGGCTGATGCTCGACCGTGAAGAGATCGCAGACACCGGCTTCCAGGGAACGAAGGTTCCGCTTTATAGCATGATTCCGCCCGGATTCCTGGGTCACGAGGACGCCTACAAGGACTCCGACATGGAGCAGGCCACGGCGCTGCTGGCAGAAGCAGGGTTCACGGCGGAGAAGCCACTTGAGGTTCCTCTGTGGTACAGCCCGACTCACTACGGCGACACCGAAGCCGACGTGGCCGCGCTGATCAAGGACGAGTGGGAGAAGTCCGGCGTCGTCAAGGTCACGCTGCAGAATGCCGAATGGGCCACCTACAAAGAGTACCGGAACAAGGGTAGCATGCCGGTGTTCCTCCTCGGCTGGTACCCCGACTACATCGACTCCGACGACTACACCTATCCGTTCGGGCACACAGGCGCGACCGACGGCCTGGGCATCTTCTACAGCAATCCGCAGATGGACAAGCTGTTGGAAGCAGCACAGGTTGAGCAGGACCAGACGAAGCGCGCCGACCTGTACAAGCAGATCCAGGAGCTGTGGCTGACCGAGAACCCGACCACTCCGTTTGCCCAGGGCGCGCTGTTCGTGGCGCACAAGGACACGGTGAAGGGCATCGTTCTCGACCCGCTGGCCCTGTTCCATTACTTCCTGGTCACCAAGGACTAGTCCGACACAGTCCGGTAAATCGTTGTCGCATCACAAATAGCGCGGCGAGGGGCTTATGAGTATCTGGGCCCCTCGCCGTGTTGAACGCCGAACCCGCTCCTCTGCCTCTGCCCGGCGCTCGTTTGCCGGGCAGGGCGGGGATCAGGTCGATCTTGGAGTAAAGCTGTATGTCATCATTACGCGCCTACATCATCGGCCGCATCCTGTTGACCATTCCGATGTTGTGGGTTTTGGTTACCGTCATCTTTCTCATTCTGCGGGTGATGCCCGGCGATCCGTGCCTCGCGATCCTGCGTGAGGCCGCCACGAAGCAGCAATTGGATAGCTGCCGGCACGGCCTCGGCGTCGACCGTCCAATCCTGGCCCAGTATACTCGACTATCTGGGCGGTCTGGTGCATGGCGACCTGGGCATGTCGATGACGCGTCGTCGTCCCGTCGCGTTGGAAATCGCCGATCGCTTTCCGGCCACGATCGAGCTGTCGATCTTTGCCATGCTCGTGACCGTTGGGGTAGGCATTTCGACGGGCGCCTACGCGGCGCAAAAGCGAAAGACGCATGCGTGATTACGGACTGCGGATATTTAGCATCGTCATCTATTCCATGCCGATTTTCTGGTTTGGACTCATTCTGCAGCTCATCTATCGGCCTCAAGCTCGGCCTGTTGCCCACCTACGGGCGGATGGGCATCGAGCTTGCGCCGCAGTCCGTGACCGGGCTATACGTGCTGGACAGTATCTTGACCCTCAACTGGCCCGCCCTGGTCAGCGCACTGCGAGCATCTGGCCTTGCCTTCCTTGACGTTGGGCCTAGTCCTATCGGGCATATTCACCCGGCTCACGCGAGCCAACATGCTGGACGTGTTGCGGCAGGATTTCATCACTGCCGGCCGGGCGCGTGGCATCCCCGAGCTCAGCCTGGTGTACGGCCATGCGCTGAAGAACGCGTTCATCCCGGTCCTTACCCTGATGGGCCTGCAGTTCGCGATTCTGCTGGCCGGTGCCATCCTCACAGAATCGACGTTCTCGTGGCCCGGGATGGGCCGGTTGTTAGTCGAGCGTATCTACGATCGCGACTTTGCGACCGTGCAGGGTGTGGTGACGTTATTCGCGGGTCTCGTGGCGTTCATCAGCTTGCTGGTGGATGTGGCTTATGCTTACATCGACCCCCGCATTCGCTATAGCTAGTGGCTGAATTGAGCAGTGACTTTCGATCAATTGGATGGGACTGTGACTTCACACAATGCTTCTGATGACATCAGCCTTCTGGGCCGATTCCTGCGCGGACGGGGTTGGTACGGTGCAGAGTGGTACATAACCGTGGCCGGTGGCACGCTGCTGGTGCTCGATTCTGACGATGACCGCTTTGTCGGCGCTTTTCCCTGGGCTCTTGCCCTTCGATCCCACGCAGAATCAGGTGGGCGCGCCTTTCACCCCGCCCGGCTCCGGGCAACAGGTGCTGCTGGTCCGAAGCGATCAGGCCGCCGTTCAGGTGCCGGATCAGCTGTCATCGATGTCCTGGGAGTGGTTCGTAACAGCAACGGCAACGTCTATCTGTCCAGGACCGCAACATCAAGCGCAGTCGCTACGCCGATAATTCCGAGATGCTGAATGCGCTACTCGCGAAAAAGGTGGACGGGGCGTTGGTGGAGCGAACCGATGCCGCAGCGTTGATCAGCGGGGCGGCGGGCAAGATTCGACAGGAAGGGCAGCCCTTCGGCCCCAAGTTCCTGCTGGGCACCGACCAGCGTGGGCGCGACATGTTGAGCCGGACCATCGCCGGTGGCAAAACCGTTCTCACGGTGGCGCTGTTGGCCGCGCTGATGTCCGGGGCAACCGGCATCGTGTTGGGCCTCATTTCGGGCTTCGTCGGCGGCGCAACGGACCGCGGCCTCTCGCTGGTGATGGACAGCGTCTACTCGTTCCCCGGCCTGATCCTGGCCATCGCCATGGCGGCCGTGCTGGGACCGAGCGTGCTCAACATCGCCGTGGCCATCGCCGTGGTCTACATCCCGACGTATTTCCGCGTGGTGCGCGGACAGGTGCTGGCGATCAAGCAGGAGCTGTACGTGGAGGCGGCGCGCAGCCTGGGGGCGCGGGCGATGACCGTGCTGTTCCAGTACATGTTCCCCAACGTCGTGCCGTCCATCGTGGTGGTGTTCTCGCTCAACGTTGCCGACGCCATCCTGACCGAGGCGGGCCTGAGCTTCATCGGCCTGGGCTTGCAGGAGATCCCCGACTGGGGTTGGGACCTGAGCAACGGCCAGAACTACGTCGCAGCCGGGCAGTGGTGGATGATCACCTTCCCTGGATCATGATCACGCTGGTCACGTTGGGCTTCAGCCTGTTGGGCGAGGGTCTGAGCGAGATCTTCAACCCACGCCTGGTGGAGGCTTAGCGCATGACAGAGCCATCTGATTCAGGTCAAGGATCTGTTGATCGAGTATCCGTCCCATTTGGCATCGTCCAGGCGGTCGAATTCCCTGCCTGGATATCCGCGAGGGTGAAGTGCTGGGCCTGGTGGGTGAGTCGGGCTGCGGCAAGTCGACGCTGGGGATGGCGCTGCTGCGTATGGTTCGTCGTCCCGGCTACATCGCGCGCCGGTCAGATCCTGTTCGGCGGCCGCGACCTCGTCGGCCTGACCGAAGCGAGATGCGCGAGATCCGCGGACGTGCCATTTCCATGATTTTCCAGGACCCGATGACGTCACTCGATCCATTGCAGCGCATCGAGGACCACCTGATCGAAGCGATCCAGGTGCACGACCGCAAAGTATCCCGGCAGGAGGCTCGCGAGCGCATCGTCGAGCTGATGGATCGCCTGGGCATCTCTGCGGGGCGCCTGAGCGACTATCCGCACCAGTTCAGCGGCGGCATGCGGCAGCGCATCATGATCGGGCTGGCGCTGGCGCTCAACGTCGCAGCTGATCATCGCCGACGAGCCCACGACGTCGCTGGATGTCATCGTGGAGGCCCAGATCCTGGACCTGATCAAGGAGCTGCAGCAGGCCTACAATCTGACGATCCTGCTGATCACGCACAACATCGGCATCGTCGCGGAGCTGGCCGACAGCGTGGCGGTAATGTACGCGGGTCGGCTGGCGGAGCTGGCGCGATGCGGTCACGTTCTTCGAGGAACCACTGCACCCGTACACGCAGGACCTGCTGGCCTCGGTGCCGAACATCAACCTGACGGACGACGAGCTGCGCATCATGGCCGGCTCGCCGCCCGACTTGATCCATCCGCCGACCGGTTGCCGGTTTCATCCGCGCTGCCGCTCCGTGATGGGACGCTGTTCCAAAGAGACGCCGCCGTTCTCGGAAGTCCGCCCCGGCCACTGGACCGCCTGCTGGCTGTACGAACAGCGAAGGGCGCCGCGCCGGCACGCTCAGGCGCCGACTGCGCGGCCTCACTCGAGCGAGACGTGAAATGACGAACAATCTTGTAGAAGTGCAAGGACTGAAGATGTGGTTCCCGGTTCAGACGGGCTTTCTGCAGAGCCTCACGAGCCGGCGCAAGGACTTCGTGCGCGCAGTGGACGGCATCGACTTTCACATTCGCCGGGGCGAAGTCTTCGGCCTGGTGGGCGAAAGCGGCAGCGGCAAGACGACCACCGGGCGGCTCGTGCTGCGGTTGTTGGAGCCCATCGAGCGGCCACGTGCGGTTCGACGGCGACCGACATCACCACGTTGGGCAAGGAGGAGGTCCGTCAGCTCCGGCGCCGGATGCAGATCATCTTCCAGGATCCGTACGCGTCGCTCAACCCACGGATGAAGGTCGGCGACAGTGTGGGCCACGGCCTTCAGATTCACAACCTGGCGCAGGGCAAGGAGCTGCAGGGGCGCGTCGTGGATATGATGGAACGCGTGGGCCTGACGCCGGCGGACATTCTTTACGGCAAATACCCCCACCAGCTGAGCGGCGGCCAGCGGCAGCGCGTAGTCATCGCCCGGGCGCTGGTGACGCACCCCAGCCTGGTTGTGGCCGATGAGCCCATTGCCATGGCCGATGTCTCAGTCCGTGCCTTGCTGCTCGATCTGATGCTCCGGCTCAAGCGAGAATTCGATCTCACCTATATGTTCATCACCCACGACCTGGCGACAGCCAAGTACATCTGTGACCGCATTGCCATCATGTATCTGGGAAAGATCGTGGAACTGGGCACCCTGGAAGAGGTCTATCGGCACGCACAGCACCCATACACGCAGGCGCTGCTGGCGGCGGTGCCCGTGCCCGACCCACGGGCACGACGACAGCACCCCATTCCGCAAGGCGAGATTCCCAACCCCATCAATCCACCGTCCGGGTGCCGGTTCCACCCGCGCTGCCCTTACGCATTCGACGTTTGCCCCAAGACTCGAACCCGCGTTGATCGAGGACAGCGACGGACACGCCGTGGCCTGCCACCTGATTCACAGGCCGGCCACGGCGCCACGGCAGGTCAGCACACAGACGCAAACGGCAACGCCTATTCGACTGGACGACGAACAAAAAGCAATCGCAGACTATTGATGATTTCTTTAATGACTGGAAGGAGAAGAAGTGGTTCATGAGGGGACAAGAAGCAGGGTCAAAGAGCAAAATCATCCCGATCGAGTGGGGTAAGGTACCCTGGTGGATCATCATCGTCGTCGTCGTGTTCCTGTTGGTCATCAACGCGGTCCGGCAAGCACCAAGCTACCTCGACACACTGGCCTTCCTGTCCGGCTACACGCTGTGGGTGTCCCGCGGAGCAGTAGTTGGCATCATCCTCACGATCGTCATCACCGTCATCTCCTATGCAATTACACTTGTGATCGGCCTCATCACCGGCCTTTGCCGGGTGAGCAAGAATCCCATCCTCTACACGGTGTCGACGCTATACGTTGAAGTGGCTCGCGGTATCCCGATGCTGGTTCTGCTGCTGTACGTGAGCTTCGTCGGCGTACCCATGGTCATCGGCTGGAGCAACTCGCTGGGCGCCGCCATGGCACACTGGACGTGGGCGCCCTGGCTGCAGGGCATCGCCCAAGGGCTTCAGGACTTCAACATCCGCAACGTGAACGAGATCGTTCGAGGTGTGATCGGCCTGGCAATCGGCTACGGTGCCTTCTCATCTGAGATCTTCCGCGCCGGCATCCAGAGCATCGAAAAGGGGCAGATGGAGGCCGCTCGCTCGCTGGGCATGAGCTACATGCAGGCCATGCGGCACGTCATCCTGCCGCAGGCCATCCGTCGAATCCTGCCTCCGCTGGGCAACGACTTCATCGCCATGCTGAAGGACTCGTCGCTGATCTCGGCGCTGTCTGTTCAGGAGCTGACCATGCTGGGGCGGCAGAATGTAGCCCGCACCTTCCGCACGTTCGAGACCTGGAACATGGTCGCGATGCTGTACCTGATGATGACGATTCTGCTGTCTCTGGGCGTTCGTCACATTGAAAGGAAGATGGAACTTGAAAAGCGATGATGAAGTAATCATTGAGATAAAGGACGTCCACAAGTATTTCGCGTCTGTTGAGGCGGTCCGTGGCGTCAGCCTGGACGTCCGGCGGGGCGAGGTAGTGGTCATCATCGGTCCGAGCGGCTCAGGCAAGTCCACGCTCCTCCGCTGCATCAATCACCTGGAGGCCATCAACAAAGGCAGCATCGTGGTGGACGGCATCGTTCTGGGCGAGTCACGCAAGAACATCAACAAGATCCGCCAGGAAGTGGGCATGGTCTTCCAGCAATTCAACCTGTTTCCGCACCTGACTGTGCTGGAGAACATCTGCCTGCCACAGCGTGTGGTCCGCAGGAAGAGCCAGACCGAAGCCGAGCGCATTGCCCGCGACTTGCTCGAAAAGGTGGGCATTCCCGACAAGGCCGACAACATCCCGGGGCAGCTCTCGGGCGGACAGCAGCAGCGCGTCGCGATCGCTCGAGCCTTGGCGATGCAGCCGAAGATCATGCTGTTCGACGAGCCGACGTCGGCACTGGACCCGGAAATGATCAAAGAAGTCCTGGACGTGATGCTGAACCTCGCCAAAGAGGGCATGACGATGGTGGTCGTGTCGCACGAGATGGGCTTCGTGAGGGCGGCGGCCGATCGAATCGTCTTTATGGACCATGGCTCCGTCGTCGAAGAAACGACTCCCACAGACCTGTTCGACAATCCGAAGGAGGAAAGGACTCGGCTCTTCCTGAGCAAGATCCTGCATTGAACCCATGACTTCTCTTGCCGACGTTCTCCTCGCGCGCCGAACCATCGGCCCGCACGTATATCGCACCACGCTGCGCCGGTCGTTTTTGCTGAGCGACCAGTTCGGCGCCGACATCTACCTGAAGACGGAGAATCTCCAGCGCACCGGCTCGTTCAAAGTGCGGGGCGCCCTGAACAAGGTGCTCCACCTGACCGAGGCAGAGAAAGCGAAGGGTACGGTGGCGGCCTCGTCGGGCAACTTCGCCGTCGGGGCGGCCCTGGCGACGCGGATCGGCGGAGAGGTGCCCTTGCACCTGTTCATGGCCGAGCCCACGCCGCGCTCCAAGCTGGACAAGCTGCGCGAGTATCGACACGTGGACGTCACTCTGGCCGGCGCGGATTATGAAGACGCGCACGAAGCCTCGGTGGAATATCGAGAGCGGACCGGCCAGGTCTATCTGCACACGTTCGACGATCCGCTCGTCATCGCCGGTCAGGGCACGGTAGGTCTGGAAATTCTCGAAGACCTGCCGGACGTCGACGCGATCGTGGTGCCGATCGGCGGAGGCGGGCTGATCTCCGGCATCGCTGTGGCAGCCAAAGCGATCAGACCGGACGTGAAGATCGTCGGCGTCCAGGCGGCTGCATCACCGTCCGCCTATCTTTCCTTGAAAGAGAACCGTTGTTACGAGCACTACAAGTCCGCGCCGACCTCGGCAGAGGGACTGGCGGGCGGCTTCGGCCTGCTGCCCTTCCAGATCGCAAAAGATTTGATCGACGTGATGATTCTGGTCGACGAAGACCGAAATCGCGAAGGGAGTGTATACACTGCTCGAGAAGGAACAACTGGTCGTAGAGGCCTCAGGAGCGGTCGGCGATCTCGGCCCTGCTGTCTGGAAGACTGGATGCGACCGGGACGAAGGTTGCCGTGGTTCTGTCCGGCGGCAACATCGACAACCGTCTGCTCAGGCGAATCGTCCGAGAGGCTGGCGACCACGAAGAATAGCGTGCCGCGGGGCCTTCTGCGGATGGGGTCCCGAATACACGAATGCCGCCCTGGGGCGGCATTCGTGTATTCGGGACCCCATCCGCAGAAGGCCCCGCGGCACGCTATTCTTATCCGCACCGCAGAACGGCATTTCGCGATAATCCCCATCCGCGGTCGGAGTGAGCTGCTTGATCTTTAACTCGGCTGCATCCAACAGGCGGGCACAGCGCTCTCCCAGCGCCTGGCCTTGCTCAAAAAGCGCGAGAGACTGATCCAGGCTCAACTTCTCACGCTCCAACTGCTCGACGATGCGGTCTAACTGCAGCAGCGCCTCCTCGAAACACAGCGCTTCCGCCGCTCCCTCGGGCATCAGGTTCATTTCGGTTTCCAATGTGGTGTCGACCATGACAATTCCTCTGCTTCCTGATCACGGCCTAATCGGCTGTAACCCCGAATTGCCCGTCCTTAACGCGGACGTTCAACGCTTGCGCGGGTCGGACCTGCCCGATCGATTCGATCGCGTGGCCGGTGGCGCGGTCCGATACGACCGCATAGCCGCGCTGGAGCGTTGCTTCGGGATTCAGCGCCGCCAGTCGGGCCATCAGCGTCCCAATCTGGGCCTGCTGCGCCGCCAGCCGGGTGCGCACCGCCACCGCCGCTCGATACATCAGGGTGTCCAGGCTCTGTCGCTGGGTGTCCACGCGGGTTTGGGGCGAATGAGTGCTTCAAAATGTCTCGTTGGTGGGCGAGTCGCTGAGCAGGCGCTCGCAGCGGGCCTGCATGCGTTGCGCGAGGCACAACGCGCGGAGACCACGCGATCGAGCAATTCGTCGACGTGAGGGTACGGCGAGTTCGGCGGCGGCGGATGGCGTCGGCGCTCGAAGGTCCGCCACGAAGTCGGCGATGGTGAAGTCCGTCTCGTGCCCCACGCCGCTGATGACCGGCGCGCGGCAACCATAGACGGCGCGCGCGACCGCTCATCGTTGAACGCCCAGAGCTCTTCCATGGAGCCGCCGCCCCGCGCCACGATGACCACGTCCACGTCCGGGTGCCGGTTGAGCGCTTCGAGGGCGGCTACGATCTGCGGCGGCGCCTCGGCGCCCTGCACCAGGGTCGGGGAGATGATGACTTCTACCAGAGGGTAACGCCGATCAAGGACGTTCAGGATGTCCCGCAGAGCCGCACCGGACGCAGAGGTAACCACGCCGATTCGCCGCGGGAACTCCGGCAGCGGCCTCTTGTGGCCGGCGTCGAACAGGCCTTCGGCCGCCAGTCGTTCCTTGAGCTTCTCGAACTCCTCGTAGAGCCGGCCCGCGCCTGCGGCCAGCAAGGCATCGGTCGTGAATTGATACGCGCCGCGCGGTTCGTAAACGCTGATCCGGCCGTGCGCGAGAACTGCGTCACCCGTCTTCAGCAGGCGGCCGTATCGCCCGGCCTGCGTCTTCCACATGACGCAGTTCAGGAGCGCTGAGCCATCCTTGAGCGTGAAGTACGCGTGCCCGCTCGGTGGGCGCGTGACGCTGCCCACTTCGCCGGCCACCCAAACGTCCTGCAATTCAGCATTGCACTCCAACGCTCGCTTGATGCAGCCTGTGATCTCCGTAACAGTCAGGAATGGCTCCACGCTCACCGGTCCTTAAAGGGGATAGCCAACCGTGCGGCCCATCATATCGTACCTGGCCGACGATGTCAAAACACAGCGAGCGGTGGCGCCGGAGCCTCCTTAGTTGGCGGTGGCCTTTTCGGCCTCTTGAAACAAGAGGCTGAGGTGAGTGGTATCCAGCCGAGAACCGATGTGCATGTGCGTGGGTATGGGCGTCGGCAAAGGGAAGGCTCGCCAGAAGTACTCGCTGGCGCAGCAGAAAATCGCCACGCCCGGGGTCTGGCGGTTGCCGTTCGTTTTTAGATAGAGCCGGATGATATCCAGGTCTTCCTGAAGCGTGCTCCAGTCCTCCTCGTCCATGCCGAGCTCTTCCTTCTGAGCTTCAGCCAGCTGCTGCAGCAGTCTGGTTGCGGTATCGCGCTCAGGCAGCGACTCCAGATCGAGATATACGCTGACTGCCAGCCCGCTGGAACAGCTGTACCGGTCCAGCACTGCCAGGTCTGTGGAAGTCAGGGTGCGATCGCTCTCTTTTCTCATCATCATTATTTTCCGCCTGTATCATTGGCCTCATTGCCATGTACTGCCCGTCGAAGTGCGACGAAAAGGTCAGTCAAGGCTGCGGTTTGGATAGGTCTACAACGCACAAAAGCAGACCGCCCGCTCCGAAAGCGGAAAGTCTGCCTGTTTCGGCATGTGAAGCATGACGGCCGGGGTGTACGGTGCAGTGCGGGGACGTTCCGGTTGCCGACAAGCCACCTGTATGCAGCACAGTTCAGCCGATAACATTCTCACCAAGACGAACGACATTGTCCTCTCTCGGCCGGGACACAACACGCCCCGGATATAATGGTGTAACATCTCACGACTCTGAGTTCATTGTAGCACATTTCGTCCCAAGGGCAAAACTCGGCGCGATTACTTTCCCAGCCAGGTGCACATCGCCTGGAGGTTCTCACGCAGCAGCGCGTAGTGCTCCTGCAGGCTCTTGACGGTCAGGCGCTCCTTGCGCATATCCTGGATGCCGGCGACAGCTGCCGCGGCGCCTGACAGGGTCGTGATGAGCGGGACACGCCGGGCAATGGCCGCCTGGCGAATCTCGATGCCGTCCGAGAAAGCGCCCTTGCCCAGGGGGGTATTGACTATCAGGCAGATCTCGCCCTGGCGAATGTAATCCGCGACGTGCGGGCTGCCCTCGCTGACCTTGTTGACCACCTGCACCTGCAGCCCGGCGGAGGACAGCGCTTTCGCGGTGCCGTGGGTAGCCATCAACTTGAAACCCAGCGTCGCCAGATCCAGCCCGATCTTCACGATGCTCTTTTTGTCGTAATCGTTGACGCTCAGCAGCACGTTGCCACTGAGCGGCAGGCTGTCCCCGGCGCCCAGCTCGGCTTTCGCGAACGCGTGGCCGAAACTGGAGGCGACGCCCATGACTTCGCCGGTGCTCTTCATCTCCGGCCCCAGGATTGCGTCCGACCCGCGCAGCTTCTGGAACGGCAGCACCGCCTCCTTGACGAAGAACTCCGACACGATCGGCTCGCGCGTGAAGCCCAGCTCGGCCAGCGTATGGCCGGCCATCACCATAGCCGCGATCTTGGCCAACGGCGCGCCGGTGGCCTTGCTGACGAATGGCACGGTGCGCGACGCCCGCGGATTGACCTCCAGCACGTACACCACGTCGTCTTTTATGGCGTACTGCACGTTCAGCAGGCCCTTGACGTGCAGCGCCAGGCCCATCTGCTGCGTGTACTGGCGCATGATGTCCTGGTGGTAGCGGCTGATCTTGTACGGCGGCAGAACACACGCGCTGTCGCCCGAGTGGATGCCGGCGGCCTCGATGTGCTGCATGATCCCACCGATGACGACCCGTTCCCCATCCGCGACCGCGTCGACGTCCAGCTCGAACGCGTCTTCCAGGTAGCGGTCGATCAGGATGGGGTGCTCCGGCGAGACGCGGACCGCTTCCGTGACGTAGCTCTCCAGCGTCGACTCGTCGTACACGATGGCCATGGCGCGTCCGCCCAGCACGTAGGACGGCCGCACCAACACCGGATACCCAATGCGACGGGCCACCGCCCGAGCCTCGTCCCAGGACGAAGCCGTGCCGTTTTCGGGCTGAGGGATGGCCAGCTTTTCCAGCAGCGCGCCGAAGCGTCCGCGGTCCTCGGCGATGTCGATGTCGTCCGGCGTGGTGCCCCAGATGGGGTAGCCGGCCGCCTGGAGTCGCCGGGCCAGGTTCAGCGGCGTCTGCCCGCCGAACTGGACGATCAGGCCATCTGGCTTCTCGCGCTCGATGATGTTGCTGACGTCCTCGAACGTGAGCGGCTCGAAATACAGGCGATCGGAGGTGTCGTAGTCGGTGCTGACCGTCTCCGGGTTGCAGTTGACCATGATCGTCTCGAAGCCCAGGTCACGTAGTGCGAAGGCGGCGTGGCAGCAGCAGTAGTCAAACTCCACACCCTGACCGATGCGATTCGGCCCACTGCCCAGGATCATGGCTTTGCGTCGACTGGTAGGCGCGGCCTCGCACTCGGTCTCGTAGGTGGAGTACAGATAAGGCGTGTAGGCCTCAAATTCGGCCGCGCAGGTATCGACGCGCTTGAACACCGGCTTCAGATCGAGCGCTTCACGACGCTGCCGAACGGCAAGCTCACCGGACGCGCCGGCTTGAAGCAGGCGCGCCAGCTGCGGATCGGAGAAACCGAAACGCTTGGCCTGGCGCAGCAGGCTCGCGGGCACGTCGTCCAGCCGGTGCAGGCTGATCTGCTTCTCAAGGTCGACGATGCCCTGAATCTGCCGCAGGAACCAGGGATCGACAGCAGTCCTTTCGGTCACGTATTCCAGACTCTTGCCCTGGCGCAACGCGGCCGCGATATAGAACAGGCGGTCCTGATTGGGCGTGACCAGCTTGGCCTCCAGCACGTCGGGCGCCACGTTCGCGAACAGGTCAGCGTCCAGGCCGGTGCGGCCATTCTCCAGCGAGCGCAGGCCCTTCTGCAGCGATTCCTTGAACGTGCGCCCGATGGCCATGACCTCGCCGACCGACTTCATCTGCGTGTCCAGGGTTTGATCGGCGCCCGGGAACTTCTCGAAAGCCCATCGCGGAATCTTGACCACCACGTAGTCGATCGTCGGCTCGAACGAGGCCGGCGTCTTTTGCGTGATGTCGTTAGGAATCTCGTCCAGCGTGTAGCCGACCGCCAACAGCGCCGCGATCTTGGCGATGGGGAAACCGGTGGCCTTGGAGGCGAGGGCGGAGCTCCGGGACACACGCGGGTTCATCTCGATGACCACGACCCGGCCATCCTCCGGATTCACGGCGAACTGAATGTTGGCGCCGCCGGTCTTGATGGCCATCTGCTTCGTGATGGTCTTGGCCTGGTCGCGCAGCCGCTGATACTCCTTGTCGGTCAGAGTCTGAGCGGGCGCGACCGTGATGCTGTCGCCCGTGTGGATGCCCATCGGATCGAAGTTCTCGATCGAACAGACGACGACGAAGTTCTTGGCCCGGTCCTGCATGATCTCGAGCTCGTACTCTTTCCAGCCAAGCACAGATTCCTCGACCAGGATCTGGCCCATCGGGCTGGCCCGGAGGCCGCGGTCGGCCAGCTCGGTCAGCTCCTCGGGCGTGCGGGCGATGCCGCCGCCCGTGCCGCCGAGCGTGAAGGACGGCCGGGTGATCACCGGGTAGTTCAGCTCCTGGGCCAGGCTCAAAGCCTCTTCGATGCTGTAGACCACGCCGCTGCGCGGCACGGACAGCCCCGCCTTGGCCACGGCGTCGCGGAACAAAAGCCGGTCCTCGGCCAGCCGAATGGTCTCCAGCTCGGCGCCGATCAGCTCGACGCCGAACTTCTCGAGCACGCCGTCTTCCGCCAGGCTGACGGCCACGTTGAGGCCGGTCTGCCCACCCACGGTCGAGAGCAACGCGTCCGGCCGCTCCTTCTCCACGATCTTGGCGACCATCGACGGCACCAACGGCTCGATGTAAACGCGATGCGCCAGCTCGGGATCGGTCATGATCGTCGCCGGGTTCGAGTTCGCGAGAATCACCTCGTAGCCCTCGGCGCGCAATGCCTTTGCCGCCTGAGTGCCGGAATAGTCGAACTCGCACGCCTGGCCGATCACGATGGGACCAGACCCGATAATCAATATCTTCTTGAGATCAGTGCGCTTTGGCACGGATGACCCTCCGAGTTTTCCAGGCTGTTCGCAATTACGAGCTCTCCTGCATCAGGTGCAGGAAGTCTTCGAACAGATAGCGCGCGTCGTGCGGCCCGGCGGACGCCTCCGGGTGGTACTGAACGCTGAAGGCCGGGAGCGTCTTGTGGCGCAGGCCCTCTACGGTCTGATCGTTCAGGTTCAGGTGCGTGATCTCCACTTCCGGCCCCAGGCTGTCTGCCCCAACCGCAAAGCCGTGGTTCTGCGACGTGATCTCCACCTGTCCGGTCGCCACGTTCTTGACCGGCTGATTGCTGCCGCGATGGCCGAATTTGAGCTTGTACGTTTTGCCGCCCAGGGCCAACCCCATGAGCTGGTGACCCAGGCAGATTCCGAAAACCGGCTTTTGCTGCATCAGCTCACGGACTGCGTCCACGGCGTAGGGCAATCCTTCGGGATCGCCGGGTCCATTGGAGAGCAGGATGCCATCCGGCTTCAGGTCGAGCGCCTCTTCCGCCGCCGTATCCGCGGGCACCACAGACAGGTCGAAACCCAGATCGCGGGCGCAGCGCAGGATATTCTGCTTGATGCCGAAATCGTACACCACCACGTGATATGCACGGCCGCCGCGGGGCGGGTAGGCGAGCCGCCACGGCGCCTGGGTGTTCTGATCCCAATGGTACGGCTCGGGGCAGGTGACTTCTTTGACCAGGTCGCGGCCGATCAGGCCCGGGGAGCGGCGCGCTTTGTCCACCAGGCTCTTCGGATCGTCGTCCGTGGTCGAGATCACCGCCTTCATAGCACCGCGGGAACGGATGTGGCGGGTGAGCGCCCTGGTGTCCACCTCGCTGAGGCCGATGATCCCGCGGCTTTTCAAAAAGTCCTCGAGGCGCTGCTGCGCACGCCAATTGCTGAAAGAGGCACTCAGGTCACGCACCACGAACCCGTCGACGTGGACGTTCATGGACTCGAAGTCCTCGTCGTTGACGCCGTAGTTGCCGATGTGCGGATAGGTCATGGTGACGATCTGGCCCTTGTAGGACGGATCGGTCAGCACTTCCTCGTAGCCGGTCATGCTGGTGTTGAACACGACCTCGCCCGCCCGCTCGCCTTCAGCCCCGAACGTCTCACCCCAATAGATCTGCCCATCTTCCAAAGCCAAGACGCCTTGCATCCGCTGGTCCTCCTGACCGGATTCCTGCGATTCCTCAAAGGCGGTGGCTGCCCGTTCTTCGCGCACTGCGTGTCGCTCATGGCGGCGCACGAAGGCCCTGGCAGCCTGCGAAGGGTGGAAGGCGCTGAAAAGCCGCCCCCTGTGCGGAGGCGGCCGCGCCTGATCTCACCCTGATTGGGTCATCTACGATAGAGGCCCGATCGCTGCAATGCCTGCTGCGAACACCCCGTCGCTACCCCAAGAAACCCGCATATGGATTATAACATGCCCGGTCCAATTCGACAAACAAGCTGTTGCAGCAGCGTCCGGACCGCCCTTGCTCTACGCCAAATGGCGTAGAGCAAGGGCGGAAACTAAGCATATCCCCGGCCGAACGTTGGCATCCGTGCTGATGTATTTATGTCGCTCGTAGAGTTATAATCAGGTAGGAGACGCGTCAAATGAAAATGCCTGTCCCAGCACGAAAAGAAGAGGCAATGTGCAGGCGAAGGCGCTGGCTGAACGAGCAGCGCTGGCGCACGCCGTTGCTCGTGCTGTTCTTCAGCCTTGCGCTCCTCCTCGTCCTGGGCATCTTGCTGCTGACCGCGTGGCTCACGCTGCCGCAGCAGACGGCCCTTGCCCCGCAGCAGGCCGCGGCGCCGGTAGTAGGCAACGCGCGTATTACGGTAGACCCGCTTGCCGGGGGCGCGGGTACCACTCTGCACGTGAAGGGCCGTGGCTGGAGCCCGAACGACGTCGTGTTCGTCTCTCTGGAAGCCCCTTACAGCGCCGGCGAGCGCGACTTTGCCTACGCAGGCGCGGTGGCAGGGGAAGACGGCCGGTTCGCCGTGAGCTTCTCGTTTCCCGATACCGGCCAGTGGCTGAAGCCCGGCGCCATCAAAGTCGTGGCATGGGCCGAGCAGTCCGGGGCCAAGGCAGTCACCATCTTCCAGGTGGCCGCGCCCACGTCCGATGAGATACCCGTGCGGATAAACGCCGAAACCACCCCTCAAGCCACCGCCAGCGTGACGACCGCGCAGGGCATCGCCCTGGCACTGGCAGCCTCACCCGCCGCGCAGGCCGTCGATTGGTACGGAGAGTATTTCGCCAACTCCGATCTTTCCGGTTCGCCCTCCTTCGTGCGCAACGATGCCAACGTCGATTTCGACTGGGGCGAGGCAGGGCCGGGCGGCTCGAGCCCCAAGATCGCCGGCAACAACTTTTCGGTCCGTTGGACCCGCCAGGCGGCCTTCACCGCCGGCGTGTACCGTTTCTACGCGCGCGTTGACGACGGCGTCCGCGTGTGGGTGGACGACAAGCTGATCATCGATCAGTGGCACGATGCCGCCACGACGACTTACGTGAGCGACACCTACGTGTTGCCCGGCACGCATCGCGTGCGCATCGAATACTACAACGGAGCAGGACAGGCCCACGCTCGCGTGTGGTGGGAGCGCCAGGAAGTGTACCCCGACTGGAAAGCCGAGTATTTCAGCGGACGCCTCCCGGGGGGCAAGGCCGACCTGGTCCGCAACGACGCGCAGATAAGCTTCAACTGGAATGGAGGCGCCCCGGCGCCGGGCATCCAGCCGGACAATTTCTCGGTGCGTTGGACGCGGCGGGATCATTTCGATCAGGGTCTGTACCGCTTCTACGTCCGCGCCGACGCCGGGATGCGCATCTGGCTGGACAGCAGCCTGGTCATCGACTTGTGGAACAACCCGGGGCACGGGCTGCGAACGGTAAACCTCTCACTCGCCGAGGGAGAGTACAGCGTCCGGGTGGAGTACTATGGCAGCGGCGGAAGTCCGCGGGCCGAGTTGCGCTGGGACCTGATTGCGGCCACACCGACCGTGCCGCCCGCGCCCGTGGCACCTACCGAGATGCAGATGGCCGCCCGGCCGGTCGCCGTCGCGCCGACTGCGACGCCGGCGACGCGCCGCATACCCGCAAAGACGACCGCTGCAGCGCCGACGAAGACGCCGACCGCTGTGCGAATGAGCGCGCTCGCAGTGACGGCGCTACCGGCTGCGACCGAGGTGGCAACCGAGGTGGCAACCGAGGCGCCCACGGAGATGCAACTGGGCATCATGTCTGCGGCGCCGCAGGCGACACCGGAGCCCACCGAGATGAAGCTGGACATCATGTCCGTGGCGCCGCAGGCGACGCCGGAGCCCACCGAGATGAAGCTGGGCATCATGTCCGTGGCGCCGCAGGCGTCGCCGGAGCCGACGGAGATGAAGCTGGGCATCATGTCCGTGGCGCCGCAGGCGACGCCGGAGCCCACCGAGATGAGGCAGGGCATTCTGTCCGTGGCGCCGCAGGCGACGCCGGGACCGACGGAGATGAAGCTGGGCATCATGTCCGTGGCGCCGCAGGCGACGCCGGAGCCGACGGAAACGAAGCTGGGCATCATGTCCGTGGCGCCGCAGGCCTCCACGCCGGAGACGGCGACGCCTGAGGTCGTTGCGCCGCCGGCCGCTGCAACCGAAGCGGCCCTCCCTGAGACGCTGCCCACCGCGACCGATACGCCGACTTCCACAGCTCCACCACCCGCAGGCTTAGCACCCACCGCGACGCCGATCACGATCCAACCCGTGACTCCCGCGCGGGCTTCATCTGCACCGGAGAGCGCGCCCGAGATCAGGCCCGTCCTGGCGGTACGTCCGTCGCAGGTCGCACCCGGGGCCCCATTCACGATCGAGGGCCAGGCCTGGCGCGCCGGTGACGAGGTAATCATTTCGCTCGTGAAGCCGGGCGAGGACCTGCAGGCCGCACCGCCGTTCTCCCGCGCCATCGCCGATGGCCAGGGCAACTTCACCGTCGACGTCGCGCTCCCCGACGAGCCGCGCTGGGCCGATCAGCCGGAGCTGATCGTGTTGGCCCACAGCATCGACTGGAGCACTCGCCTCGTCACCCCACTGCACGTCAGCCTCCCAGACAGCCCACCAACACCCTGATAAAGCCAAACCGTCGGAACAACTGCGAACCATCCGCCAATCGGTCCACTCTCTACGCTAAATGGCTTAACGTAAAGTCGATGGAAAGATACGCGACGAGACGCGGGCCGGATACGCGCAGGTGCTGATGTAATGCACCGGGTAGTACAGTATAATGTGGACATAATAAGTGTTCTCACAGGTGGGTGCAAAGACCCACGCTGATCTCGTCACTCGAGACCAACGGATGGAGGCAAGGCATGAAGACGGTAAAAGGAATCCTAATCCGAGCCATCGGTTTGATTGCTGTGGTCGTCATCGGACTCTTCGTTTTGACCGCCGTGTCGAACAGCGCCGGCTCCGCGCGCACTTCACTGTCTGACGCCAAAGTGACCGCGCTTTCTTCGACGGCGGACAGCGTCATCTACGCCAGCGTGGACTCCCCACTCGCCGGCTTCTACCGGAGCGGCGACGGCGGCCGAACCTGGCAGCTCGTCAGCCGCCAGCTGGACCGGCAGGTGAACGCGTTGGTGGTCAGCCCGGCGGACGCCAAGACCGTGTGGGCCGGCACCCAGGGTGGTTCCCTGGCATTGGAGCACGATAGCCTGTTCGTCTCTCACAACAGCGGGCAGAACTGGACGCGGACTCCGCTGCTTCTGCCGGCCAATCCGGAAGGCCGGATTCCGACGGTGCTCTCGCTGGCAGCAGATCCCCGCGATGCCGGAACGATCTACGTGGGCACGGATGGGCAGGGTCTTTACAAGCTGACCGATAGCGGGACGACGCTGACGGCGCTGGGCTCCGATTTCTCCCGCGCTCGCGTCGAGCAGGTGGTCGTCGCCCCGTCCGATACGCAGCAGGTTTTTGCGGTGACCTCAAACGGCTTGTTCGAGAGCAGCAACGGCGGCCAGGAATGGGCAAAGATTCAGAGCCTGCCGGAAAAGGCCGTGACCCTGGCCGTGGCGCCGAGCAACAGCCAGATCCTGTACGTGGGCAGCGCCTCGATGGGCGCGTATCGGAGCGACAACGGTGGCGAGAGCTGGAAACCGATCGGCGCGGGCCTGGGCCTGGTGCCGGGTGCGGTGCTCTCAGTACGGAACGTCGAGGTCGATGCACAGAACCCCAATCACGTCTACGCGATGCCGAGCTACATCTTCAGTGGGACCAGCGCCCCGGAGGCGCCCCTGGGGGTCTTCGAAAGCCGTGATGGCGGCCAGACGTGGTCGCAGGTGAAGACCGGCGAGGTCGTGGGACAGGTGAACGCGGTGGCAGTCGCGCCCGCAGCCAACGGCAACGTGTATCTGGCCACGGATCGCGGTGTGGTTCTCGCCAACAAGGATGCAGGCAACACTTCGGTCTCTCAGACCTTCGGCTCCGTGATCAGCGGTAACGGTTCGGCGGCCGATGGCCTCGCACGAGTCAGCATCATCCTGGTCACGGCCATGGCGGCGGCCAGCGGTCATCCTGGTCAAGCCGGCGCACTTCTGCCGCACCATCATCAGCCACCTGATGCGGAACAGCTGCAGCTCGTAACAGCAGATTGAAGCGGGGCGGCAATCACGTAGTGTGGTTGCCGCCCCGCTTTTGCTATTCGGCGAACCCAGCTCGCGAGCGGAGCTCAACCTCCTATCTGCCAGCCTGGGGGCCGCCGACGATTGAGCTAGTCACCGCGCCAATCACAGGGGCTGATCTGTACAAATGCAAGGTTGTGCGTCCTTGAAGGCACTAACATGTCCTCGCTCGCTAATACAACCCCGTGCCTTGCAGACGTCCCTCGGGAGTTTGATGTCGACATAACTAAATTTCTTACATACAAAGGAGTGCTAGCCTCACGGCCAGGGGAGGTCCTTTGTGCGAGGGAAGATTCCAAGTCTTCGGTATTTACGGCTACCACGAAGCACCAACGGAATAGTGTTGGGCGCGTTGCGAAAATACACGACCATCGTCGCCAATCGCCGATAGCCAAGCGGGTAATTAGAGTCCAGTTCCTCGCACAGCTCAACTAGCCTCACCTTAGCAGTGACATCAAGAAGCGTGCTCGCTGGATGCAGCGGCCGCTCGTCGTGACAATGAATGTGATTGGTTACAACGTCGACTCCAGTTTTTGAGATTTCTTCGTGAGCTTCGATGCAGATACATGGGAGCAGGAAGAATTCCGAGAACGCCCCAGGGATGTTCTCATACAAGTGTTGCCGAACGCTTTGGAACTGGTCGCCGCTCGCAGCAAAATCATCAACATAGATGACGGCCCCCTTGCGTAATCTCACCGTAAGATCGTGGAGGCCCTGCACATCTTTCCAGTCTACAAAATGGCACCCCAAATGCTCGAGGTGGCCCCGATCTCTAAGCATGGACAACATCCGAGGGCTGCTACTGGCAGCATCGTGAATCTGAACGTAAATCACATTCTTCGGGGACACTTGCGCGTCACCAAGTCTTTGCAAGAGATCATTGTTCAAGGAGACCAAGATTCTCTCTGTCTCCTTTTCCGAGTAATAGATCACATGATCTAATAGAGCGAGCAGTAGATATCGATCTTTCTGGTCATACTGCGCCAGCCAATTCTGCACGGACTTCATAGTTACTCGCTGAGGTTGGTAATCACGAAAACGCCGTGTTGCTGCAAATCTTTGATAGATCGACGTTACTTCGCCCAACCAGCCAAACGTGAGCGCGCCCATGAACTAGTCACCCTCGATAGCATCCGATTCGACTCTCATCTCCGGTGCGTCGACACCGGCTAGCTTCTGCAACAGCTGCTCCACGTACAACCTAACTTCTTCTAGGGCTGTAATCAGCTGCTCCTTGTCATCCGTCGCAAACTCGAGCTTGCTTCGATCCAGTTTGACCCTGAAATCATCACAGAGGCTTATTGCCGTTCGAATGCGACGGGGATCAGTAATGAACTCATCGAACGCCTTTCGCGTTTCTAGCCCAACCTCCAGAATGTATTGTCCGAGTCGTTCACGAACCTCAACGAGTCGATCTGGATCGCCGGAATTGAGACTGAAGGATTCCATGATTCGCCGGAAGTGAATTACGCTCTTGATGGATCTGGCCCGGTATTTGTCCACCAGTCTCTGGGTGATCCCATCACGCCCCATTTGTTTGAACAGATCCGGGATCTCACGCTCACATTGGCCAATCACTGGATGCGCCTCAATCCAGAAGTTGGACGGCATGCGTGTTTTTGGGTCCGGGTCTAGCGAGAGTGCCTGAAACTCCTTGGGGAAGCTAAGCAGTTTTTTGCATCGTTCTATTTGAAGCGTGCTGAGCCCTGTCAGATTCGAGAGTGTTTCAGTGCTTTCCTCTCTTAGCTCATCCATGACTGTCTGGAGGCTGAGGGCAGTAGGCATCAGCTCCCATTGCTCACGAAAATTATGGATCGAAAACATGTAGAGGATCTGAGCAATCGGGTCAGGGGGATCAACAATGTTCGCTGGTATTGCTATCGGCGGCACCCCTTGCCTTTCAAGTTCAACGACGCACCGATAACGCCGCTCACCATCAAGAATCGCGTATTTCGATTGGCCAGGCAACTCGAAAACAGTGATTGGAACCAACACACCATGATTTCTTATACTCTCGCGCAGATCACGCAGGGGCTCTGGGTCAAACAGGTGTCGTGGATTAGTCGCGCTGGGCTTAATCTCCGACGGTTTGAGATACTTCAGTGTTCCACGGGGGACGACAGTCTGAACGACACTGGACTGATCCAACGTACGTTTGTTTCTGAACCGACCAAATGGACCCATTACTCTCCCGCCTCCCCAGGCTCACGAAAGAGTCGATTGGAAATAAGCAGCTCGTTCGAACACTTTCTATTGCCCGCGAAACCAGCAATATTTCGTCTCACACTAACAACCCTAGAAAAATACCCCTCTGCCAGCGTGTCCGCTTCTGGAGACTCCGCATAACTCAATAGGAACACAGCACCCCGGCAGTCAAGCTGGGTGAGCCAGTCCCGTAGGATTGTGATGCTTTGGGAAGTGAATACGGACGGGCTGTATTCTTTGAAGATGCGTTGCGAGCGAACACTAAAAGGCGGATCAATGTATGCAAAATCACCCGTTTGCACCTGCGCCAAGACGTCCTCGAAGCCCCCCGTGATCAACTCTGCTCGTTGCAGTGCCTTAGAACAACTCCGCAGATTCTCTTCCGCCGGGAGTCGCCCGCTCTTCTCACCGCCATATGGCACGTTAAACTGTCCCGCCCGATTCGTGCGGTAGAGGCCATTGAAACAAAAACGGTTTAGATAAATGAAGCGCGCCGCACGGACCGGAGGGCTTAGGTCCCAAGGATTTTGCGAACGAACCACCAGGTATTCTTCTCGACTGTTTGAGAACGTGCGCAAGGCTCGCAGAAGCTCTTCTAGATTGTCGCGGACCTGCGCATACATGTCCACTAGCTCAGCATTTATGTCTCCCAAAAGAGCTTGATTAGGACACAGCCGGAAGAACAGCGACGCCGATCCGACAAAAGGCTCGACATAACGTCTGGCCGCTGGCTCGTAGATATTCGCAAGAATAGGAAGCAGCTGTCGTTTGCTTCCTGCCCAACGCAAAAAGGATTGAGTCATTGGGCCCTCTTACCTCAGTTTTGCTGAGTCTGCATGCGCTGCAAAAACGGCTCCCATGTCGAGCCGGTTCATGAGCACGAGCCGGACACCATCCATCCGGGTGCCATCCGGCGTGATATTAAACTGCTGTGTCAGGCGACACTTGACCGCCGGGCATTTGTGCCGAACAGACCAGAGACTCAGTATCCATCGTTTTGCGAAGATCAGATAGACTACTCCTATAGTGATTATACCACTAAGCCAATGCCAGGGAGAAAGCCAGGGATCTGAAAATTCACTGAGTCGCGTTATCCAGTCGGCAGTACCGCCACGCAAGCGATCTCGTTCAGTCCATGTGTACATCGGCGCCTCGCCAATACGTCGCAGATTGGCCCTTACCAGCCAAGAGAGTCTCGAACAGCGCTTGAGGGAGGGCTGTGCCAACTACTAGGCAGGCTACCGCACGCAGCCGACCGACATCAGAGCATACGCTGGGCACAAGCAGTATTGGAAAGCTGACAAGAAGCTGCGACAACCTGAGATCACGGAAAAACGGAGTTTCAGGACGACGGCGTTTCTTGCATCTCGCAGTTACATTCTGATTGTCGACCGAAAAAGTTGGCGGGAACCCGCTAGCTGAAATCGGCCCAGTTCACTTTCTGCACGCCGCAATCGCGCAGACCCGTCACACTGACTTCGAAGTCGGCGACGCCAATCTCGCCAGATGCCAGACCCCCTCACAGCTTATTTCCTAACCTTAGTTGCGTTCGCTTCGGACACGATCTGCAGCGGATGGAACTCACTTGCGCTCCGGCGCGTTGATGAAGTCGCCCTCAAAGCGCATGTCGTCTTTGGAGACGCACGGCTGCAATCTGACAAAAGCATACTTCCCGGTTTCCAGATCCTTGAAGACCGCATACAAAACGTCGGTTGCGGCTGGGACCGGCTCAACGTGAATCATCGCGGCATCGACGTATTCGGTCCCCATTTCGCTCCAAACCGTCCCGACCTGATTCCCGAAGTGCGCCCCCGCAGATACGAGCGCCTTCCTGGCAATCCGCCCCGGTTCATAGCTGTCCTGATACTCCGTAAGATCAGTGTCGGCAACGTAGACCAGGACGTGGTCGGCAATCAAAGCCGAGTAACCGGTGTGGTTCGTGACATTGAACCGAATCATCGCCCACACTCCATCCTTGACCGTGCACGGGCCGCAGAACGTCCCCCAGATGCCGCCCTGCCGATAGACGTCCACGACGCGAAACTCGATTCCGTTGAGCGTGAACGCCTCGTTCATGCTGTAGACGGTCCCAAGTCTGGCCATGAGGCGTTCCAGCGTCGGCGTGGTCTCTTGATCCGAATTCTTGCCCGTTCCCACCACGATCCGAACGTAGAACTGGCTGCCGACCCTCCTTCCGGCTTCATCAACCAGCGCCCACCAGCTCTGGTAGGTCCCATCTGTTTCAGGTGCGGTGAAGACGACGGAAACGTCGCACAGCCCGTTGGTCTTCACGGGCGCTACGGCGTCAGGCGCGCCCTGCATCTCATCGCCACTGACGTGCTGCAGGGAGTAATCGAGCCAATCGACGCCGCCCGTGTTTTGGAGCTTCCACGTTTTGGTGAAGACCTGCCCAGGCTGCATGACTGTGTCGTCAGGGATGGTCACGTCGGAGGCAAATTTCATGCCGGGGCCGGCGGCCAGAGCGGGAAACGACAGGAAGGCAGCGGTCAGGAGAACAGCAACAAGGGCAACAGTCACGACGCGATTCATGTCATTCCTCCGGCTACGATGTGCTCCGTGCGGGAACCCTGTGTCGAACGCACTTGTTCCGGCAGTTGCGCGGCTTCTGCAGGCTGATGGACGTCCATCAAGACGTCATGTGTGGTTGGCAATCGGACTGACGTGCAAGTTGTCGTACACGACGTGTGCTTCGTTGTCGTATGTGAAGCAGCCCAGGCCAAACGCGCCGCCGCGATAATCGGTATCCTTGGTGAAGCCCAGCAGGGTGTCGTTGGCGTAGACCCCTATCCAGGTGCCGTCTGTTTCCCCTTGCACGACGAGCTTGATGTGATCCCAGGAATCGCCGACAGGAGGCGTTGCGTCGTGAAGCGTCCGGCCCTTGTCCCATTTGTCGAGCGGCCCGCCAGGGATGATGTTGACCGGCTCCTTCTCGCCATCCAATTTCTTGGCAACCATCCAATATGCCTCGGCTCGCGCGATTTGCAGGTCGTAGAAGTTGTTCTTATCTTGAAAGCCGAAGATGATGTCTGCCATGCCGGCGCCAAAGCCTGAACCCGAGATACGGCCAACGTCTATGTCGAGAGTCATGTCGCCGTATTCCGCGGGATAGAACCGCATTACACCGAAGTAGCGATGCCAGTCGCCGTTATCCAGAACCTGCTTCTTGGCGACTACGTGCAATTGCCCGTTCTCGTGATAGACGGCGCCCCACTTGTCCTCATTGTCAGCCTTGCCCGCCGTAGTCGGGCCACTCATGTCGTCCAGGAAATCGCCGGTGATGACGGTGGGTGTGGGCCCGGGCGCCCCGGTGGGTGTGGGCTCAGCCCCGTAAACCGGCGCGACAAAAACCAGAACGGCGGCTAATACTGCGACGATGCGAGTCATGTCACCTCCTCAGATTTGCTTCACGAGATGGGATGATTGGCCCGCTGGGTTGCCACGGGCTCAAGGTCGTTGATGAGGTGAGATACAGCTTGTGAGACGGCAACGCACATTCACGACGAAGGCTTTCGCCGGTCGTTGGAATCTCTCATATAGTTTACTGAATAGCACATTATAATCATATTATACCAGAGAATTGCGTATTTGTCACCCCTTTGCGGGATGGTTCAGGGATATCGCAACCAAAGCCATCGGTTGGCCGAGAGCCATCGTCTCCAGCATACTTGTCAGGCCTAACGAGATAGGGTAAGATGCAGGCTCAAGTGGATCTCGGTGATCGCGATAGGGACGCCATCCCGGAAATCCGTCGAATGCGACCTTCAGCCAGAATCCCACACAATTGGAGCTGACCCGCATGGCCAAAGACAGCTACCCTCCCATCAGTGACTACGGTTTCATCGGCGACTGCCATTCCGCGGCGCTGATCTCCACGGCGGGTTCGATCGATTGGTGCTGTATGCCGCGCGTCGATTCCGGCAGCTGCTTCGCGCGCATCCTGGGCTGGGAGCGGGGCGGCTACTGCCAGATCCGCCCGACGAAGGACTACACGTCCAGTCGGCACTACGTCGAGGACACTTTGGTGCTGGAGACGACGTTTCGGACTGAGGACGCCAGAGCGAGGCTCATCGATTGCTTTCCCATGAGGAGGGGCGGCGAACATCGTCCCTATGCACAGATTCTTCGCATCGTCGAAGGCTTAGAGGGAGAGATGGAGCTCAAGGTCGACGTCGTGCCGCGCTTCTACTATGGCGCCATCAAACCGTGGATCAGGCAGCGCGGGGAGAATCACTACATTGCCCTGGGTGGGAGCTACGGTCTCTTGATCTCCGGCGACGCCTGCCTCAGCGCGAAGCACCGCCACGACCTGAATGGCATCTGCACCATCAGGGAAGGCCAGCGCCGGCACCTGTCGATCCTCTATCGTAGACCGGAAGAGCTGGACGAAGACCTGGTGGAACCGCCTACGATCGATGAACTCGATCAGCGGCTCGACGTCACTATCGACTGGTGGCGTCACTGGGCATCGCAGGGCCAGATGCTCGGATCGTACGGGAAGCAGGCCAGACGCTCCGCCATCGTGCTCAAGGCGCTGACCAACGCCCCTACCGGCGCAATCGCCGCGGCTGCCACCACGTCCCTGCCGGAGGCCCCCGGGGGCGCACGCAACTGGGACTACCGCTTTTCCTGGGTCCGGGACTCGGTCTTCACGATCCGGTCTCTGGCAGAGCTCGGCTATTTCAAAGAAGCCGATGGATTCCGTCGCTTCATCGAGCGCAGCACAGCGGGCAGCGCGGACGAATTGCGGATTCTGTTCGGCGTCGGAGGAGAACGAGGCCTGCAAGAAAAGGAGATCGCAGAGCTCGAAGGGTATCGCGGAGCGAAGCCGGTGCGGATCGGCAATGCTGCCGAAACACAGAAACAGCTGGACGTCTACGGGGAGCTGCTGGACCTCGCCTGGCGCTGGCACAATTCCGGGCATTCTCCGGACGAAGATTACTGGGCGTTTCTCATCGAGGTCGTCAACGCCGCGGCAACGCTTTGGCCGACGCCGGACAGGGGCATCTGGGAGATGCGTGCGGATCCGCGGCATTTCGTCTATTCCAAAGCCATGTGTTGGGCCGCGCTGGATCGGGGAATCAAGCTGGCTGAAGAGCTGGGCCTGGAGGCGCCGTTGGAGCATTGGCGGCAGAATCGAGCGGACGTTCGCCGCGCCATCGAAGAGAGAGGCTACGACAAGGAGAGAGGCGTCTTCATTCAAGCCTTCGATTGGCCGGCATCGGATTCGGCGCTGTTGCTTCTGCCCAGCATCGGCTTCATCGACTACGACGATGAGCGCATGATCCGCACGGTGGATACCATCCGGAAAGAGCTGACGGAAGACGGCCTTCTGCGTCGCTATTGTCCCGAGGTCGACGGGTTGGAGGGGACGGAAGGCACATTTCTGGCTTGCTCGTTCTGGCTGGCGGAATGCCTGGCCCGGCAGGGACGCGCGAAAGACGCCCGACCGATCTTCGAGCGGGTGCTGTCCACGGCCAACGACCTGGGTCTCCACTCGGAGGAGTACGACACCCATATGGGAGAAATGCTGGGGAATTTCCCACAGGCGCTGACCCACCTGTCCCTGATCGCCGCCGCGGTGGCGATCGACCAGGCCGAGGGCAAGTCACGACCTCAGGCGGATGCGTGACACCTGCCCTGAGGAGGGAACAGGACGGCGGCCCGCGTCCTTGATGCGCTTCATAATCAAGAGACCTTCGTTGCCGCCACGGGTGGCAGCAACGAAGGTCTCCTCACGACCGCTTGTGTTTGGCTCCGCGAGCAGGACTCGAACCTACAACCAACCGGTTAACAGCCGGCCGCTCTACCGATTGAGCTATCGCGGAACGTTCCGTCCTCAATACGGACGACATTATAGACCCAAGGCGGGATTTAGTCAAATCATTCTCGGCATACAGCTCCACATTTGACAAGCCCTCTTAGCAATGATATGCTTGCTCATTCCCTTTTTGCCTGGTGAGCCAGACTGGAAAACGGAGTGAGGCGTGCAGCGCGTTGGGGTCGGACACAAGTCAGAGGGCGGCCTGGCGGCCGGAATCCGCTCCATGCTATGCTCTCCCCTGGCCCCCACGGTAGCGGTCTGGCTGCTCATTGCGGCGTACGCGCTGACCTTCGGCGCGCTGTCCATCCTCCAGCACGATAGCTTCGGCACCTCCATCTACGACCTGGGGAACGTCGACCAGGCCGTCTGGAACACGATCCACGGCCGCATCCTCCAATTCACGACACAGCCCCGCATGGGCGACATCCGCCTGTCCATGCACGTCGAGCCGATCCTGCTGCCCATCTCGCTGCTGTACCTGATCTACAGCAGCCCCAAGACCCTGCTCATCCTCCAGACCGCCGCCATGGCCCTGGGCGCCTGGCCGCTGTACCTGCTGGCCCGTTGGAAGCTCGGGCGCGCCTGGCCGGCGGTCGCCTTCTCCCTGGCATACCTGCTGATGCCGGCCCTGGAGGCCGCCAATCTGTTCGAATTCCACGCCGTCGTCATCGCGCCGGTGTTCTTGATCTTCGCCTTCTACTGGATGGAGCGCGCGATCAGCGCGCAGCCGGAGGATGCCACGGGCCGGCGCGACTACTGGCTGGCGCTGGTTGCGGCGGTGCTGGCGATGTCTTGCAAGGAAGACGTCCCGCTGCTGGTTGCGGCCATGGGCCTGTACTTCCTCGTGATCTCGCGACGGCCCCGGGCCGGCCTGCCGCTGCTGCTCCTGGGCGCTCTCTGGTTCTACGTCGACATCTACGTCGTCTTCAAGCTCGTCAGGGCCGGCAAGGGCTCGCCGTTCATGTATTACTACAAGGATTTCGGTGATAACCCGATCAGCATCGCCGTCAACCTGCTCACGCACCCCGCGCTCTTCGCCGGCACGGTCCTGACTCGAGACAACCTGCAGTACGTGTTCGGCCTGCTGATGCCCTTCGGCTTCCTGTCCATTCTGGGCTTGCCCGCATTGCTGATGGCCACGCCATCGCTGGCGCTCAACCTGCTGAGCGGATTCTCGCTGATGCACGAACTGGAGGCCAAGCAATACGCCGTGCCGAGTGCCCCGTTCGTGGCCATCAGCGCCGTGTACGGAACGTACTACCTGAACCGCGCGCTCCGAAGGGTCGGTCGCGGGCGGTGGGGGTTGTACCTGGCGACGGCGGCGCTGCTCTGCAGCGCCCTGACCTACCATTACTTCCGTGGCTTCACGCCGCTGTCACAGGCGTACCGCGCACCACAGGTGACCGCGCATCAGCAGCTGGCGGAAGAATTCATACGGCAGATTCCACCTGACGCGCCATTGGTGGCGCAGGATCGGCTCCTGCCGCACGTGGCCGAGCGCGAGCGCGTGTACTACGCCTGGACGAAGGACACCGACGCGGACTACGTGTTCCTTGACGTCTCGCATCCGTCCTTCGTCAACGTGAACGGCGTGCACGCCTGGCTGAAGCAGCAAGTGGATGCGCAACAGGACTTCGGCCTGATCGACGCGCGTGACGGGTACCTTCTTTTGAAACGAGGTGCACCACGCGCGCCGCTGCCGGATGAATTCTTCAGCTTCGCCCGCGCCCCGGCGCCGACGATCCAGTATCCCATGTCGGTCGACTTCGGTGACGCGCTGCGCCTGCTGGGCTTCGACGTCGTCTACGACCGGGATCGCGAGGTTCAGGCTGGTCCTCGTACTGGCAGGCCCTCCGGCCAGTCGGAGAGGACTACTCACTGGCCCTGTACCTGACGGACGAGGCCGGCAAGGTCGTCGAATCGACGAGCACGCCTCAGCCGACGCTCGTCTGGTACCCCTTCCAAAGCTGGCAGCCCGGGGAGACGGTGCGCGTCCTGGCCAACACGCTGCCGTGGTCGACGGTGGGCCGGGACCGACTACGGCATCGCCGTGGGCATCTCGGAGAACGGGACGAAAGACGACAGGCGGCTGCTGCCCCGGGTGCACGAAGCCCGGAATGGCATGCGGGTGCTGGACAAATGGGTCGCTGCTGGAGGTGATGCGCTTCGAGAAGGTGTGGGGCATCAATCGGGGCCGGAACCTGCCGCGCGTCTTCAGCCGTCCGCCGGTTGCGCGCCCGCTCGGCGCGAACTTCGGGAATCTGGCCGTCCTGGAGGGCGTCACGCTTCGGCCCGAACGGATCACGCCGGGCCAGCCGCTGCAGATCGAAGCAGTCTGGCGCGCGGCCGACGCGATGGCCGAATCGTTCACCGTCTTTGTGCACTTAAGCGATAAAAGTGGTAAAATATGGGCACAGCAAGACAGTATCCCAGGGAATGGGACCTTGCCGACCACGGCCTGGATCCCAGGTGAGTACATTACAGAAAGCTATACAGTCCCGGTGGGCGCCGACGCGCCTCGTCAGGGTCTGCAGTTGGAAATTGGCCTCTATCAGGCGGCCACAGGTCGGCGGCTGGACGTGCTCGACAGCGAGGGACGGCCCCTCGACAATCGGATTCTGTTGGACGTGCAGTGATCGGCCGGCGTTTCGCGAGCCTGGTGCAACGGGCCGGTGCACTCGTCTCGTCCATCCGATTCGTCTCGGTCAAGGAGGATGAAATGGTTATCCACGATAAAAGCCTCGGTCATGTATTGTTGACGATCCTTTTGTTGGGGGCTATGGTCATTCCCCTGTGGCCCGCCACGGTCTTCGCCGGCCCGAGCTGACGCACCCGGCGTGACCGACGTCGTTCTCGCCAAGGGGTTGGACGACGGTCAGCGACCCGTTGAGGCGACAGAATCCTACGGCCCGACCGACGTGTTCTACTGCTCGGTGTTGGTCGCCAACGCGAAGGTCGGCACCGAGGTTTCCGCTCAGTGGTATCACGCCGACCAGTTGATAGACCAGGCGTCGGTCACGCTGGATCGAGCGGGTTCCGGGTACGTAGGCTTCAACCTGACCTCGTCTACGGGCGAATGGCCGGTCGACAACGGCTATTCGATTCGAAATCTACCTGGACTCGGATCTGGTGCAGACGCTCAGTTTCGCGGTCGTGGGCGATGGGGGCGCGATCACGTCGCGCATCAAGTCGGCGGCGATGACCCGCGAGGTGGACGAGAACTTCAGGCCGACAGCACCGACGCTGCTGTTCGGCACGACCGACACCATTCACTGCTCCGTGCTGGCCGACCTGGCCCTGGGAGCGAACGTCACAGCCGAGTGGTATCAGAACGGCGCCCTGTACGAGGATCAGATCGTCACGTACACAGCCAAGGCCAACTACCAGGACGTCTACATCCATTTCTACCTGGAGCCGAAAGAGCCATTCCCGGTTGGCCCATATTCCGTCCGGATCCTGCTGGACGGCAAGCCGGTGCGCACGATGAAATTCATGGTGCGTGAAGTGCAGCCGCGGCTGCGACCGCGACGGCAACACCGTCAGCCGGGACTTCATCGGCCGTCAAGCCGCCACCCGCCCGCGCGGCGACGGCGACGCCCGCAGCAACGCTCGCGCCGACGGCAACGCCGGCACCCACGGCGACGGCCCCTGCGACTGCCGCCGCGGAAGCCATGATCGGCCCGATCGCCTTTGCTCCGGAGGTCGACTCAGACAAGCAGCCCGTTCAGCCAGGCACGCGGTTCCCGGCGGGCACCAAGACGATCTACGCAGTGTTCGACTACGGCGGCTTCAAGAAGGGCGACGCCTTCGAGCAGGTCTGGTACCTGGACGACAAGGAGACGGCCCGCGGAAGCTTCGACTGGACAGAAGCGGAAAGCGGCAGCTACGAGGGCAGCCTGAACAACGACCAGGGCCTTTTGCTGGGCAACTATCGTCTGGAGATCCGGCTGAATGGGGACGTCCTGGGCTCCGGCGAGTTCGCGATCGAACAAGGCGCCACGCCTCAGGCCGCGGCGACGCCGACCGCGATGGCCCCGATCGCGCAAGCGCCAACCGTAGAGGTCGTCACGGCGGCGACCTTCGGCCCCATCAGCTTCAGCGAGGAACTGCCCGATGGCAGCGCCGGCGCCGCAACCACGAGCTTCCCCGCCAGCATCCGAACCATCGTGGCCATGTTCGATTACAGTGGCATGAGCGCGGACTCGGAGTATACGGCATCGCTGTACATGGGCAACAGAAAGGTCTTTTCTCAGACGGAGCTCTGGCAGCTGGCCAGAACGGGACCGGCGCCGCCGTGCGCCTGATCCACCAGCGCCGGCTTCCGACCCGGTCGTATCGCCTGGAGCTGACGGTGGACGGCCAGGTCGTCCAGACCGGCACGTTCGAGGTCGTCGAGGCAATCGCGACGAGCACTGCCGAGCCGCCCACTGCGACCGCGACGCGAAAGGCCGCGCCCGCGCCGACGAAGCCTAAAGTGGCCGCCTGGCGGGGCATTCCGCATCGCCTACACAAGAACCGATAACGGTGTCCACAGCATCTGGATGATGGACTCGAACGGAAAGAACCAGAAGCAGATCGCCAACTACGCAAGCGACCCGGCCTGGTCGCCGGACGGCAAATCTCTGGCCATCTTCGGCTGGGACGGCGATCCGCGCGGGAGCCAGCGGCATCTATCAGATCAACGCCGACGGCACGAACGCCGCGACTGATCTGGAACGAAGGCACGGCCGCATACCTGACGTGGGCGCGATCGGCCGCCCGCTGGGTGGCCATGTCCGGCCTGAAGGGCATTCTGGTCTACGACGGCAAGGAAGGAAAGTGGCAGGCTGATCTCGCCGGGCGAGCAGCCGAGCTTTGCTCCGGACGGCAGCAGCCTCGTCGCGCACACGTGCGTGGGGCCGGACGTGTGGCCTGTTCGTGATGGGGCGCGACGGCAGCGGGAAGGAGCCGCATCACCATCGAGCGCCGATGACTTCATGCCGTACTGGTCGCCCACCGGCAAGCGCATCGCCTTCTCGCAGAAGCAGGGGCACGAGCTGGCAGGTGTGGGCGGTGAACCCGGACGGCAGCGGCGCCGAGCAGCTTACCAACGATCCCAGCATCAATGCGATGCCGGCCTGGCTGCCCGACGGCTCCGGGATCGTGTATCGCTCGACTCAGGGCGGGTCGTGGGGCGTCTGGATCATGAACGCCGACGGCACCAAGCCGCGCAAGATTATCGACGTCCCAGCCGCGGACGATTGGGGACGGGATCGGCTCGACGTGCAGTGAGCGATGGCGCAACGGCGACAACGTGCGAAGGTGGAGGCGGCAAGGCACGAACTTGCCGCCTCCCGCTGTGCGAGAGCCATAGTTTTGGAGGTTTTGTACTTCCGAAGATTTGAAGACTTTGGAAGTTCCTGGATGATGAAGATCTATCTGGCCTCTTTAGGCTGCAAGTTGAATCAGAGCGAGATGGAAACGTTGGCGCGCGAGCTGGGCGGCTTACGGCTATCAGGTTGCATCCGAGCCGTCTGCAGCCGACGCCATCGTCCTCAACACCTGCGCGGTCACCCAGGCAGCCGCCCGGAAATCAGCGCAACTGGCCCGCCGTCTGCATCGCGAAGGTCGCGGGGCGCCGGCTGATCCTCACCGGCTGCTTCGCCGAGCTGTTCCCTGACGAAGCTGGGGCTCTGCCCGGCATCGGGCGCGTCGTTGGAAATCGGGACAAAGAGGGCCTGCTCGAAATCCTGCAGGCCTCGCTCCCCGGAATCCGCCGCCCCCAGGACGAGCTCCTCGACGAGCGACGGCTCGACCCTGCGCACGCGGGCCTCGGTCAAGATCCAGGATGGCTGCGATAACGAGTGCACCTACTGCGTGGTTCGCTACGCGCGTGGGCCGCAGCGCAGCCGGCCTGCCGAGCAGATCATGGCCGAGATTCGGACACACCTCCGGGGCGGCTACCGAGAGATCGTCCTGACCGGCGTCCACATCGGCAGCTACGGCCGCGACCGCCGGCAGACGGCCGGCGTCGACCTGTGGGGGCTGGTT
The DNA here is from genome assembly GCA_963843645.1 of uncultured Chloroflexia bacterium. Lineage (GTDB taxonomy): Bacteria > Chloroflexota > Anaerolineae > DAOTYC01 > DAOTYC01 > CAWJLE01. The sequence goes on from CAWJLE010000001.1 coordinate 941,474, forward strand.
CGCGAGATCCTGCGCGAGACTCCTCTCCCACGCTTGCGGCTGTCGTCCATCGAACCGTGGGACGCCACCGTGAAAGACCTGCGCGTCTGGGCAGAGCCACGACTGTGCCGCCACCTGCACCTGCCGCTGCAGAGCGGATGTGACGAGATACTGGCGCGCATGAAACGACGTTACACCACGGCCGACTTTGCGCGATTGGTGGAGGCAGCGCGCCAGATCGCGCCGGAGATGGCCGTCACGACGGACGTCATCGTGGGCTTTCCGGGCGAGACCGACGCGCAGTTCCAGGACACCCTGCGCTTCGTCGAGGCGATGCAATTTGCGCGAGTGCACATCTTCCCCTATTCGATACGACCGGGCACTCCCGCCGCCGCCTGGCCGGATCAAGTCCCGGCCGAGGTTAAGCACACGCGGAGCCAGGCCCTGCGGGACGTCGCCCGCGCGCAGGCCGCCGCCTTCCGCCGCCGATTCGTTGGCCGAACGGTGGAGGTGCTGTGGGAAACACGCGGCGCAACGGGGGATTGGTCCGGCCTGACGGACAATTATCTGCGTGTGTTCGCACCCTGCGCGGGCGATCTGCACAACCGGATCGTGCCCGCTCAAATCGTGGAAGCGACGCCGCTGGGCTTGCGCGGCGAAGTGGCGTCCTCCCCGACTTCCGAAGTCTCTAAGACCTCGGAAGACCAAGAAATTGAGGAGAGGTGAGCATGGTATCCACGCCGGCCCAGGATCCGAACTGCATCTTCTGCCGTGTGGTTCGCCGAGAGGCGTGCGGTGACATCGTCTTCCAGGACGAATGGGTGACCGCCTTTCGAGACATTCGCCCGCAGGCGCCCGTCCACATTCTGGTCGTGCCGAACGCCCACGTCGATTCGGTGAATCAAGTCCGTCCCGAGCACGCGGACATCCTCTCGAGGCTGCTCCTGACGGCGAGGCAACTGGCGGTGCAAGAGGGCATCGCTGAGGGTGGCTACCGGCTCGTCATCAACACCGGCGCGCAGGGCGGCCAAACCGTCGACCATCTGCACGTGCACCTGCTCGGCGGACGCCGCATGACCTGGCCTCCCGGTTGATTCAATTGACACCGCCCTGGACTTCTGATACAATGCGCGCAGTTCACGAAAGGTAAAAGAAGGGAAGCGCTGTGGCGAGAGTATTCGTTTCAAATCATCCGTTGATTCGACATAAGCTGACGCTGCTGCGCAGCACGGACACTGAGCCCAAGAAATTCCGAGAGCTCGTCCGCGAGTTGGCGATTCTGCTCGTCTACGAAGCTACGGCGGACCTTGGTCTGGAACGAAGTCGAAATCATGACGCCGATGAAGAAGACGACCGGCCACATGCTGACCGATAAGATCGGATTGGTGCCGATTCTGCGAGCGGGACTGGGCATGGTCGAGGGGATTTGGGACATGATGCCCTCCGCCGAGGTGTGGCACATCGGGCTATATCGCGATCACCACACGCTCAAACCAGTGGAGTACTACAACAAGCTGCCCGTCGACCCGACGGTGCAGGTCTGTCTCATCCTCGATCCGATGCTGGCCACGGGCGGCTCAGCGGTCGCGACCGTCGATATCCTCAAGCGCTGGGGGGCGCAGCGCATCAAGTTCGTCGGCCTGATCGCCGCCCCCGAGGGCGTAGCGCACTTGAGTGAGGCCCACCCGGACGTCGACATCTACGTTGCGGCGGTCGACGATCACCTGACTCCGGAGCCGATCTCGCCAAACGATCCGCCGGCCGGCTACATCGTGCCCGGTCTGGGCGACGCCGGCGACCGCCAGTTTGGAACGGCATAGCTTCGATGAAGAGCACCGGTGTCCTCTCCTAACCCATCAATGACTCCTGCGAAGGCTTCAGCTCCGCCGCGTCCGGCGCGTCCCAGGTCGCTGGTCCGGCTGGCGTTCATCAACTGTCTGACCCTGCTGGTGATCTTTACGCTTTGCCTGTATGGGCTGGGCGTGGTTGGTCTCTACCTGCGGTGGTTCGTTCTGGAGGCGCCACGGCCCCCGGCAGTGCCGGTCGTGGTCACGGTCGTCGTGCCGTCCGATCCGGGCACCGAGCAAATCGTGATCACGGTCGTGGTCACGCAGCCGCCGCCGGAAGGTACACCGACGGCGACGCTGGAGCCGACGCCGACTCAGTCCTGGCCCTGGTCAGACCCTGATTACGGCGGGCCGATAACCGCACCGGTGGGTATCCCGTTGCCTGTTCCGCCGCCGCTCCCGGTTTCGACTCCTGCATCGCTGCCGGCTGCGCCCTCAGTCTCACCCTGATGTTTGAAGACGCGTTCTTCCTGAGGGAATAACTACGGTTCTTCCCGGCGCAGCGCGGGGAGAAAAGCCGGCAAGGAGGTTCCGCCGCGGCAACTCTACGGCGGCGCCTGATTTTCCGGCTCATTGGTACTCATCAGAGGGAAGCTGAGAAACGACTATGCTACGAGCCCTGTTCAAAACCCTGCGCCCGAAGCAGTGGGACAAAAACGTCTTCGTCTTCGCCGCGCTGATCTTCGACGGCAAGCTCTTTCATGCCGGCCCGCTGCAACGAACGATACTCGGCTTCATCCTCTTCTGTCTGTTGTCCGGCACGATCTACATCATCAACGACCTGGTGGACATGGAAAAAGACCGCCAGCACCCGATCAAGAGGCACCGGCCGCTGGCCTCGGGACGGCTGTCACCACAGGTCGCAATCCTGGCCGCAATCATCATCCCGGCAGTATGTCTACCGCTGGCCGTCTGGTTAGATTTGGGCTTTGGCCTGATCGCCATAGGCTACGTCGTACTGCAAATTGCGTACTCGTTCCGACTGAAGAACGTCGTGATCATCGACGTGATGAGCATCGCTGCGGGGTTTGTCTTGAGGGTGATGGCCGGCGTGGCGGTCGTCCACGTGGAGCGCTTCTCGCCCTGGCTGTACGTGTGCACCACGCTGCTCGCGCTCTTCATCGCGGTCGGCAAACGGCGGCACGAGATGTTCCTGCTGCAGAGCAACGCCAACGAGCACCGGGCCATCCTGGGCGAGTACAGTATGCAACTGATCAACGAGATGATTTCCATTCTATCGTCGACCACGATCATCGCGTACTCGCTGTACACCTTTTCGGCACCCAACCTGCCTGCGAATCACCTGATGATGCTGACCATTCCGTTCGTGCTGTATGGCCTCTTCCGTTACCTGTACCTGCTGCACGTTAAGAACGAAGGCGGTGCACCGGAGGATATCGTCTTGAAGGACAAGCCGATCATGGCGACGATCGGCTTGTGGGGCCTGGCGGTGGTGCTGGTACTTTACTTCGCCTGAATCGATCACCCGACGATCGACGAAAACGCAGAACAGGGGCAGGAGTGACACATCCTGCCCCTGTTCTGCGTCCCATGGTTCTGCGCGTATGCCGGCGCACGTTCGACCGGCGACGGCAGCCGAGTCGAAACCCCCAGCGTCTCGGCGCCTACCGAGACCAGGCCGGCACGCATGCCCAGAACCGGCGCCGGCTGGTCTCCTCTCAAACGGGCAGCGGCAGAACCGCAACCACACCGCCGCAGACTAACGCTTGGTGTACTGCGGTGCCTTACGGGCGCGCTTGAGACCGGGCTTCTTGCGTTCCTTGGCGCGGGGATCGCGAGTCAGGAAGCCGCTCTTCCGCAACGTAGGACGGAGATCAGGATCAGCCTCAACCAGGGCGCGGGCGATGCCGTGCCGCACTGCGCCGGACTGGCCGGTGATCCCGCCGCCCACCACGACCACGGACACGTCGAACTTCTCCGCGGTGGCCGTCGCTGCCATCGGTTCCTTCAGATGGCTGACGTCGCTCGCCCGAGAGAAGTAGTTCTCGACTTCCTTGCCGTTGACGACGATCTTGCCGGTTCCGCCGGGATAAAGACGGATGCGCGCAGTAGCAGTTTTCCTACGACCTGTCGCCTGATAATAGACCTGTGGCATTCTTTATGACTCCTCCTAAAACTCGAGCGGCTTGGGATTCTGCGCCTGATGCGGATGATCAGCCACCGCGTAAATTCTCAGCTTCTTGATCATCGCCCGACCCAGCCGATTCTTGGGCAACATTCCCTTGACTGCCGCCATGAGCACGCGGGTTGGGTGCTCTTCCAACTGCTTGCCCAGGGAAATGCTCCGCAGGCCGCCGGGGTACATCGAATGGCGATGGTACAGCTTCTGCACCTCTTTGCGCCCCGTCACGTGAATCTTGGCCGCATTGACGACGATGACGTGGTCACCGCAATCGACGTTGGGGCTATAAAACGGTCGGTGCTTCCCCCTGAGGATCTGAGCGATCGCGGACGCCAAGCGCCCCAGAGTCTTCCCCTCTGCATCCACAACGTACCAGTCGCGCACCAATTCCTTCGGCTTAACTACATATGTCTTCACTTGCTTCTGACTCCTTAGCTTCTTTCAGGTACGTCTTCCCGATCGAGCTATCAAAGAGATTATCGACTCTCGATTCCAGTTGCTGCCAGGGAGGTCCGTAGACGATCCTCTCCAGACAAAGGCCCTGTGGCGGCGCAGTCACACCGGCCGCGCTTCGCTCCCTGCCGCGCAGAATGCCCGCAAATTCGGCCGGGTCGATCTTGCCGGTTCCGACCCACAGGAGCGTCCCCACCAGGCTGCGCACCATGTGACGCAGAAAGGCGTTTGCCCCGACGTCGAACAAGACCCAATCGCCATCGCGCCGCCAGTGCGCCTCGCAGATCCGACGCACCGTGTGCCCCCCACTCGGCGACTGGCCAAAAGCGGCGAAATCGTGCTCACCGAGCAGACACTCGGCGGCCGCATTCATGGCCCCCACGTCCAGCGAGGCTGGCAGGTGGTAGGCGAAGCGCGCCGCAAACGGAGAGCGAAGCGGCCGGTTGAAAACCGAGTACCGATACCACCGGCTCTTCGCACTGTGCCTCGCGTGAAAGTCGGGAGCGACCGGCACCAGCTCACGCACAGCGATGTCGCCGGGTAAGAGTGCGTTCAGGGCCTGCCTCAGCTCCGCCCACGAATGCCGCCAATTCGTTTTGAAATGAGCTACCTGTCCCCGCGCATGCACCCCGGCGTCAGTCCGGCCCGCACCCACGACCCGGCGCTGTTCCTGAGTGACCGCGCCCAACGCCCGCTCCAGCTCAGACTGAATCGTCTGTCCACGGGCCTGAATTTGAAAACCGCAGTAGCGTGTGCCGTCGTATTCAACGACGATCGCTACTTTGGGGGTGCCATCTTCCCGCCCGGCACCCGCTCCGGCAGCCGGATCGGGACTCGGGCGCTCGCCCATCCGATCAGTCCACCAGCTCCAGCAAGACCATCTCAGCCGCATCGCCCAGGCGCGGGCCAAGGTGCAGTACCCGGGTGTATCCCCCGGGACGATCCGCATAACGCGGGGCCAGGTCGGCGAACAGCTTCTTCACGACGTCCGGCTCGTTGAGCCGCGCCAACGCCAGGCGCCGCGCGTGCACGTCGCCGCGCTTGGCCAGGGTCACCAGCTTCTCAGCCTCGGAGCGGACCGCCTTGGCTTTTGCCTCGGTGGTCTTGATGCGCTCGTACTTGAAGAGCTGAGTCATCAAGTTCTTGCGAAGCGCCTGACGATTGCCTGTGGAACGGCCCAGCCTTCGTCCGGCCACATTGTGTCTCATGAGAGTCCCCCTCAGTCAAAAACTCTTATCTCTCGCTACTCTGTTTCGAGGTCCTCGAGATCTTCTTCTTCCTCTTCTTCCTCGAACTTCGTCCTCGTCCCACTCGGCCTCTACGTTGCCATCGGATTCATCCAGGCTATCCAACTCGTCCAGGTCCGTGTCGTCGACGTCCACATCGTCATCCTCGGATTCGTCGGATTCGTCGTCATCCGTGGCGCCGGCAGAGCTACTGGACATGGCAGCCGCAGCCAGGGGCGACAAGAAGCCCTTGGCAATCAGTTTTTCCCGCAGCTCATCGAGCGATTTCCGGCCAAAGTTGCGGACGGCCAGGATCTCCTCCTCGCCCTTCTCGAGACGATCGAGCACTTCACCAACCTTGGTCACTCCAGCCCGTTTCAAGCAGTTGTAGGCACGAACGGTGAGCCCAAGATCTTCGATCGGAGTCTCGTAGACGCGGGTCGGGATGCCCCCCTCGTGCGGGGCCTCTTCCACTTCTGCCGGAGCCTCGCCAAAGGTTGCCACGAGGTTGAAGTGCCGAACGAGAATCGCCGCGCTCTGGCGCAACGCATCCTGGGGCGTGATGCTGCCGTCCGTCAGGATTTCGAGCACGAGACGGTCGAAGTCCGTCATCTGACCAACGCGAGCCGGTTCGACGATGTAGTTGGTGCGCCGCACCGGGCTGTAGATGGCATCGACCGGGATATCACCAATGGGCAGCTTCGCCCGATCCTCGGCCGGCGAGTATCCCCGCCCCCGTTCGACCACGAACTCAATGTCCAGGTCAGCCTCGGGCGAGTCCGCGCTCAACAGGTGGAGGTCGGGGTTGATGATCTCGACCTGAGCCGGGATTTCCAGGTCGCCGGCGGTGATGTCCCCTTCGCCGCTCACCGACAGGTGCAGCCGCGCCGGTCCATCTTCGTGCATGATCAGGCGCAACTGCTTCACGTTAAGGATAAAAGTCGTCATGTCCTCGCGGACATTTGGAATGTCGGAAAACTCATGGTGCACGCCGCTGACACGCAGTGACGTTACTGCGGCCCCGGACAGGGAAGAAAGCAACGTCCGCCGCAAAGCGTTGCCCAACGTAATCCCAAAGCCACTTTCCAGCGGTCCGATTACGAACTTCCCGTAATTCTGAGAACTGGCTTCACATTCGATTTTCGGCAAGATCCGATCCATAGCTCTTTACACCTCCCCCGCATGGGGCAGAACCATCGCGCACAAAGACGCACCAGTCCCCATTGACAGCTTATCCTACCCCACAAACACAGACTAGCGGCTGTAGAATTCTACAATCAGCTGCTCTTCGAGTTGTACATCGACGTCTTCGCGCGAGGGAACCTGCAGAACCCGTCCCGCCATATTGTCAACGTCAAGGGACAACCAACCCGGAACGTCGCGGCCGCCCAGGTGGTCCTTCAAGGCCTGGAAGTAGCCGTTCTGCCGGCTGTTGCCCACTATGGTGACGATATCACCGGGGGTAACAGCAAAAGACGGAATATCGGTTCTCTTGCCATTCACTTCGATATGACCATGGCGGACGAGCTGCCGAGCCTGCGGCCGCGATTCGGCCAACCCCAACCGGTAGACGACGTTATCCAACCGGGTTTCGAGGGCGATCAACAGGTTAGTACCCGTAAGACCTTTGTGCCGCTCTGCATCAGCAAAATACCGCCGGAACTGCTTTTCGAACACACCGTAAAACCGTCGTGCCTTTTGCTTCTCGCGCAACTGCAAGGCGTAATCGGACGCCTTGCGGCGGAACTGCCGCTGGGGACCATGCATGCCGGCCGGATAACTCCGCTTCTCGACCGAGCACTTGGGCGAGAAACAGCGTTCGCCTTTCAGAAACAGCCGCATGCCTTCCCTGCGACACAATTTGCAAACAGGCCCTATATATCTTCCCATTTTGCCTCCATGAGAATGAGACCCAAAGTCTCTGCCCCTACCTTTGGAACGAAAACCTGACGAAACTGACTAGACGCGGCGCTTCTTAGGAGGACGGCATCCGTTGTGCGGAATGGGCGTCACGTCGGTGATCGAGCGCACCTTCAGGCCGGCGGCCTGAATGGAGCGAATCGCTGCCTCTCGGCCGGGGCCAGGCCCCTTCACAAAGACGTCCACCTCGCGCAACCCCTGATCCATGGCTTCCTTGACCGCGTTGGTGGCCGCCAGCTGCGCGGCGTAAGGCGTGCTCTTGCGAGAGCCCTTGAAACCGGCGGTGCCGGCGCTGCCCCACGCGATGGCATTGCCACCCTGATCGGTGATGGTGATGATTGTATTGTTAAAATTGGACTGAACGTGCGCCTGTCCAAACGGAACATTCTTTCGCTCACGCCGCCGAACACGTCTGCCAGTAGTCGCAGTGCGTTTTGCAGTTGCCATTTTCCCTCCTGTGTTGAGCCTAGGGGAAGGCTGGCCCAGGCGCATCCTTGCTGCGCCCAGGTTGCTGCTCCCAACCCCACCTTTACTTATTTCTTCGCCTTCGCCCGACGCTTCCCGGCCACTGTCTTCCGCGGTCCGCGCTTGGCGCGGGCGTTCGTGCGCGTACGCTGACCGCGCACCGGCAGATTGCGACGATGCCGGACGCCCCGATAGCAGCCGATTTCCTGGAGCCGATTGATGTTCATCGCCACCTCGCGCCGCAGGTCACCTTCGACACGATAGTTGCGGTCGATGAATTCACGCAGACGGCCCATTTCAGCTTCGGCCAGGTCCTTGACGCGCGTATCCGCCTCGATCTTGGTCTGAGCCAGGATCTGATGGCTGGACGCTCTGCCAATCCCATAGATGTAGGTCAGGGCAATCTCTATAGTCTTGTCCCGGGGTAGGTCTACCCCAGCGATTCTAGCCATTCGTCTTTCCTCCCGTACGCGCTCTCCGGCTCGGAGCGCTTGAAGCCGATACAATCATCACAATATCTACCCTTGGCGCTGCTTGTGCTTCGGGTTTTCGCAGATCACGCGCAGTACGCCCTTGCGCTTTACAATCTTGCACTTCTCACAGCGTACCTTCACCGACGGTTTGACCTTCATACCTGTCTCTCCTCTGCCACCCTGTCTCGCTGATCGTCTCTAGAGTTGGGTCAGTATCAGCGGCTCGCCATCAGTCACCGCAACAGTATGTTCGAAGTGGGCCGAAAGACTCCTGTCCAGACTCACGACGGTCCAGTTGTCCGCGAGCACCTGAGTCCGCCAGTCGCCGATGTTCACCATCGGCTCCAGAGCCAGAGTCATACCCGTCTGGAGCAGCAGCCCCTGGCCCGGCGCGCCGAAGTTGAAGATCTGTGGATCTTCGTGCATCTTGCGACCGATGCCATGCCCGGTGTACTCGCGCACCACCGCGAACCCCGCCTGATCGACGTGGCTCTGGACCGCCCAGGAGATGTCTCCCAGGTGGTTTCCACTTCGGGCCTGGGCAATGCCGTGCTCCAGGGCCGTCTTGGTCACGTCAAGGAGTCGCTGCGCTTCGGGGCTGATCCGACCGACCCCTAGACTGATGGCAGCATCTCCCTGAAAGCCGTGATAGATGGCGCCAACATCCACGGCGATGATGTCTCCCTCTTGGAGCACTCGTTCGCCCGGGATTCCGTGAACGATCTCCTCGTTGACCGAAGTGCAGATCGAGGCTGGATAACCCCGATAGCCCTTGAAGGAAGGAAGGGCCTTCGCCTTGATGATGAACTCGTGGGCCGCGGTGTCAAGCTCGAGGGTTGTCACCCCGGGCTTGACCAGTTCGGTCATCAAAGCCAGCACTTCGGCGACGATCTGTCCCGCCTGGCGCATTTGTTCAATTTGCCGGGCGGACTTCAGGATGACCATGATCGCTTCACCGGCCTTGCTGGCTAGCCGTCTGAATCACTGACAGCAGCGCCGCCTGGACGTCTTCGATGTCCTGCTCGCCATCGACTTCGTGCAGCAACGCCTCTTTCTGATAGAAATCGATGAGCGGCGCCGTCTGCGTGAAGTACACCTTGAGTCGGTTCCCGACCGTCTCCAGCCGATCGTCCGGCCGTTGGTACAATTCGCCGCCGCACGCATCACACTGCCCAGGCGTCTTGGGCGGATTGTACAACGTGTGATAGACCGCCTGGCACTGGCGGCAAATCCACCGACCGGTCAGACGTGCTACCAGGGCCTCTTCGGGCACCTGGATGGCGATAGCGGCGTCGATCTTCTTCCCATCCTGACGCAGCACCTCATCCAGCGCCTTGGCCTGCTCCACCGTGCGCGGGAAACCATCCAGAATCGCGCCCCGCGCATTGGTGTCAGGCTGGCTGAGCCGGTCGCGCACCATAGCCACGGTCACATCATCGGGGACCAACTCGCCCTTTTCCATGTAGCTCTTGGCCAGCAGGCCCAGTGGCGTCTCCTGTTTCAGGTTGTCGCGAAACAGGTCGCCGCTGGACACGTGCGGCAGATTCAGGGCCTCCGATAGACGCGTGGCCTGAGTGCCTTTGCCGGCCCCCGGCGCGCCCAGCAGGATGATGTGCCTGGTCGATGTTTGCGATGAATTCAACGCTCAATCCTCTCTCGATGATTACCGGATGAAACCTTCGTAGTGACGCATCAACAACTGAGCTTCCAGCTGCTTCATGGTGTCGAGCACGACACCGACCACGATGAGCAGGCCTGTGCTGGTAATCAACATCGTCTGTGTCTCGCTGACGTCACGCACCATCCACGGCAGAATAGCCACGGCGCCGAGGAAGACTGCACCTACCAACGTGATGCGCTGCAACACGCCGTTAAGGTAATCTGCGGTCCGCTTGCCAGGCCGGATGCCGGGGATAAAGCCACCCTGTTTCTGCAGATTCTCCGGCAAGTTCTGCTGCCGGAAGATCACGTCGGTGTAGAAGTACGTGAAGCCGATGACCATGATGAAGTACAGAAGCCAGTACAGATTGCTGTTGGGGCTGAACACCGAGCTGACCGTCGTCGCCACCGACTTGACGAACTCAGAGGTCGAGAAGACGAAGTAGCTCGCGATGACGCCCGGGAAAATCAAGATTGACTGCGCGAAGATCAACGGGATCATGCCGGCCGAGTTAACGCGAAGAGGGATGTGAGTGCTCTGGCCGCCGGCGATACGCAACCGATTTCCACGCATCGCCAGAACGCGCTTACCGTACTGGACCGGGATACGCCGCTGACCTTCCTGAATCACGACAATTCCCAGAATGGTAATCGCGGTGATGATCAGGAACATGATCAGCGTCCAGGGCCCGCTCTCGCTAACGATCATCTGACCGACCCGCTGTGGCACCCGGGCCACAATTCCGCCGAAGATGATGATCGACACACCGTTGCCGATACCCTGTTCGGTGATCAACTCGCCCAGCCAGACGGCGATCACCGTCCCGGCGGTCAAAGTAACGAGAGTGCTGATCGTGGGCAAGACCGTCGCCGCCGAGCCGAAACCGAAGTCCGAGAGCACCGCCGCCTGGCCACCGGTTCCCCGAGACAGCAACGTCGCCTGGCCGTAAGCCTGCAGCGCCGCCAGAGGAATGGTCAGCCAGTGGGTGTACTGGTTGATCTTATCCCGTCCCGCTTCGCCTTCCTTGGAGATCTCTTCCAAGGCCGGGATGATGGGCAGGAGCAGCTGAATGATGATCGACGCTGTGATGTAGGGATAGACGCCCATCGCCATCACAGAGAAGCTGGACATCGCTCCACCGGAAAACATATCGAGCATACCCAACAACTGGTTGGACTCGAAGACCTGCCGTAAGGTCTGCGGGTTCACGTTGGGCACCGGAATGTGGGATGCCAGTCGGTAGATGACGAGAATAAAAAGAGTGAACAGGATTCGGCGTCTCAAGTCCGGCAAATTAAACGCGTTCCGAACCGCCTGCAACATGTGCAATCTCCTTCAAGAGTCATAGGCAGCTGGCCAGCCACCTACGACTGCAAGGCCAACTCCTCGATAGTCCCACCGGCACTGGCGATCTTTTCACGGGCTGCAGCTGAGAAGCGGTGCGCCTTGATGACCAGCGGCTTCGTCAGCTCGCCGTCAGCCAGGATCACGACCCGCGCATCAGGCGTGCGCAAAATGCCCGCCTCGGCCAGGACCTCGGGAGTAATCACTGCGTTTGCTTCAAACGCGTCCAACAGGCTCAAGTTCACTGGCGAGTATTGAATGCGGAAAGGATTCTTGAAGCCACGCTTGTGGGGCAGCCGCCGCACGATGGGCAGCTGACCACCTTCAAAGTAAGGGCGGACACCGCCGCCGGCACGGGACCCCTGGCCTTTGGTACCACGGCCGCTGGTCTTGCCTTTTCCGGCGGAAATACCGCGCCCGATTCGCTTACGAGACTTTTTCGCCCCTTCGGCAGGGCGCAGATCATGCAGTTTCATTCACTCTATCTCCAAAGCGGTGGTCTCGATGAAAAGCCCGATCCGCACTAGCCCTCAATCTCCTCGACGTTGATCAGGTGACTGACCTTCACGACCATTCCGAGGGTAGCGGGCGTCTTCTCATGTTCCACGATCGAACCCAACCTGGTCAGGCCCAAAGCCCTAATCGTCGCCTTCTGCCGCTTGGGATAGCCGATAGCGCTCTTTACCCAGGTCAGCCGCAAGCGCACTGCTTTTTCACTGCTCGCCATTGCCGCGCCTCCAATGCGGGATCAGCTTCTCTACCGCCACCCCGCGCCGTTTGGCTTCAACCTCGGCACGTCTGAGCTGCGTCAGGCCGGTGTAAGTGGCCCAGGCGACGTTGAGGATATTGGCGCTGCCCAGCGACTTGGTGAGGATGTCACGGATGCCGGCGGCTTCGACCACGGCACGCACGCCACCACCAGCAATCACGCCGGTGCCGGGCGAAGCGGGCCGCATAAGAACCTGAGCCGCGCCGAACTGCGCCAGCACCTGGTGTGGGATCGTCGTTCCGTCCATGACGATCTTCTGCATCTTGCGCCGGGCGTGCTCACTGCCCTTGCGGATGGCCTCGGGCACGTCTGCAGCCTTGCCGATGCCAATGCCCACACTACCTTGCTTATCCCCAACCACAACCATGGCCCGAAAGCCGAAGCGACGTCCACCCTTCACAACTTTGGCCGTCCTGGCAATGCTGACCACTCGCTCTTCGAATTCATCGTTACTGTCAAAATCCCTCTTCGGCATCGATCCTCCCTTTGGCCTATGCTGAACCGGCCATGTGCGTCAGGTTCAACCTAGAACTGCAGCCCGCCCTCACGCGAAGCGTCGGCCAAGGCTTTCACTCGCCCGTGGTACAGGTAGCCTCCCCGATCAAACACAACCTGCTTGATACCCTTCGCCAGCGCACGCTGGGCCACGAGGTTGCCGACCAGTTTGGCCTGATCGGTCTTATTCAGGCCTTTCAGCTGCTCACGCAGCTCGGGGTCTTGAGTCGACGCAGCGACCAGGGTGTTGCCTTGGCTGTCATCGATGATTTGCGCATAGATCTGTTTTAAGCTTCTGAACACGTTCAACCGCGGCCGCTCTGGCGTCCCGGACACGTGCTTCCGCACGCGCTCGTGCCGTCGTTGACGCGCTTCATTACGGATATCTTCACTCACCCTTGCAATCCCCCTCTAGCAGGCCTGCCTGAAGAATGAACGTTACCTTCGACCCAGGCCGAGCGCATTATCCACCGACCTTGCCGGCCTTGCCCGCCTTGCGGCGTACGTGCTCGCCTTGATACAGCACGCCTTTTCCCTTGTAAGGCTCGGGCTTGCGGAAGGATCGGATCTTGGCGGCAATTTCCCCGACCAATTCCTTATTGATTCCTTCAATGGCAAATACTTTTTCGCCTTTTTCCACCGAAAAGGATACGCCCGGGGGTGGCATCACTTCGATGGGGTGCGAATGGCCGAGCTGCAACACCAGGGACTGGCCCTGCATTGCGGCGCGGTAGCCCACGCCTTCCACCTCCATCACTTTTCGGAAACCCTCGCTAACCCCTTTGACCATATTGGCCAGCAGCGCGCGCGTGAGGCCGTGGTAGGCACGATGCGCCCGCTCGTCAGTCGAACGAGACACAAGCAACTGATTGCCTTCGAGTTTCACAGCAATCTCGGGGCGTACTTCGTGGGTGAGCTCACCCCTCGGCCCCTTCACAGAGACCTTTTGGCCTTCTATGTTAACACTTACGCCTTGCGGCAATGTGACTGGCATTCGACCTACACGTGACACAACACACCTCCACACCAACTGGTTGCTAAAGCCAGTGGCTCAAGATTACCAAACGTAACAGAGGACCTCGCCGCCCACGCCCAATCGACGGGCCTGGGCACCGGTGAGAACGCCCCTGGAGGTCGACAAGATGGCCACGCCCAACCCGCTATAAACCCAGGGGATGTCGCCCCGCTTGGTATAGATTCGAGAGCCCGGCTTGCTCACGCGACTCAGTCCACTGAGCACTGGCCGCTTATCGATATCGTATTTCAGCCAGATTCGGATCGCCTGACGAGACTGGTCTCTGATCACCTCGTAGCGGTCGATGAATCCCTCTTCCTTCAAAATGTTGACGATAGCCACTTTCACTTTCGAATGAGGAACGACGACCTGGCTGTGCCGCGCCATCACCGCATTCCTGATTCGGGTCAACAGATCAGCTATAGGGTCAGACATACTCATAGACTGCTCTCCTATTTCCTGGGGTGCAACCTGGCTTAGCTGGCCAGGGCCCACACAACTCGCAACGCAAGGAAAAGTTTCTGTTGCGCGAACTGCTTGCACGTCTACCAGCTCGACTTGGTCACGCCAGGAATCGAGCCCTCTAGCGCCATCTTGCGGAAGCAGATGCGACACAGATGAAATCGCCTCATGTAGCCCCGGGGCCGGCCACAGACGTTGCAACGGTTGCGCACACGAGTTTTGTACTTGCGGCGTGTCTCGCGGACAATCATGCTTGTTTTCGCCACGTATTCCTCCCTAATTACCCCACACCAAGATGCGTTTCAGTAACATGCCCTCTGAATCCTGGGTCTTACCTCTTGCGGAAAGGCATTCCAAAGAGGGTCAACAAGTGCCGGGATTCCTCATCCGTCTTCGCCGTCGTGACCACGGTGATGCTCATGCCACGAACACGATCGATCTTGTCGTACTCGATCTCCGGCCAGATGAGTTGCTCCCGGAGTCCCAGGCTGTAGTTCCCTCGACCATCGAAACCATCCGGGGAGATCCCGCGAAAGTCACGCTGTCGGGGCAGGGACAGGTTACACAGCCGGTCGATGAAATCGTACATCCGATCGCCGCGCAAGGTCACCTTAACGCCGATGGCATTGCCTTCACGCAGCTTGAAAGCGGCGATAGAACGGCGGGCACGCGTGATGACCGGGTGCTGCCCGGTGATCGTCTCCAAGTCGCCGACAGCAGCATCCAGCGATTTGGCATTTTCCAGGGCCTCACCCATACCGATGTTGACCACGACCTTCACCAGGCGCGGCACTTCCATCACGTTCCGGTAGCTGAATTCCTTCATAAGCGCGGGCACTATTTCCGCTGTGTACATTTCCTTATATCTTGACATCCCTCAGACTCCTCGCCTCGATGGTTAGGTCAGCATGGTCGAGACTTCAGTCAATGATTTCGCCACACCTTTTGCAGACCCGCGCTTTGCTCCCGTCCTCGAACATCCGATAGGCGACCCGGGTCGCTCTCTGGCACTTGCTGCACACCAACTCCACGTTGGACACCGCGATCGGCGCCTCGCGCTCGATGATACCGACCTGGGTTCGCGTCTGACCGGTGGGGCGCTGGTGCTTCTTAATCATGTTCACGCCCGACACGACCAGCTGCTCTTTCTTCGGGTACACGCGGTGAACTGTGCCCTTGGCGCCCTTGTCGTCGCCGCTTATGATCTGCACAGTGTCGCCCTTCTTGATCCTCACCGCAACCTCCTCATCAGCAGTCGCCGCACGCTCACCGGCTCACTGCCGCTAGATGATCTCCTACAGCACTTCCGGCGCTAGAGACACGATTTTCATGAACCCTCTCTCGCGCAGTTCGCGAGCGACGGGCCCAAAGATGCGGGTGCCCCGCGGGTTTTTCTGGTCGTCCAGAATTACTGCAGCATTTTCGTCAAAACGAATGTATGAGCCATCCGCGCGACCAAATTCCTTCGTCGTCCTCACCACTACGGCGCGCACGACGTCACCCTTCTTCACAGCTCCGGTGGGAGCAGCCTGTTTGACCGCCGCGATGATGATATCGCCAACCGCAGCGTAGCGTCTCCTGGAGCCGCCCATGACTCGGATGCACAGGATCTCCTTCGCTCCGGAATTGTCAGCGACCTTTAGTCTGGTCTCTGTCTGAATCATTTCCCGTCACCCCCGCCAAGCATGTCTGCCGGCCCACTCGCTCAGTTAAGACCGACCTCAGGCTGAGTCGTCGCCGGAATGGTCTCGATCTCAGCACGATGCACTATTTCTTCAACCACCCACGATTTCTCTTTGCTCAGCGGGCGCGATTCCACGATCAGAACGCGATCGCCGATGCGGCACTGGTTCTCTTCGTCGTGAGCCTTGTACCGTTTGACGTGCTTCACGACTTTATGATAGAGAGTGTGCCGCTTGAGCGTTTCCACGCGCACGACGACCGTCTTGTCCATCTTGTCGCTGACCACGTACCCCAAAAGTTTCTTCCTGCCGGATATCATCGGCGTGCACCCTCCTCTGCCAGCTGACGCTCGCGGAGCACTGTCTTCATACGAGCAATATCGTGTTTGACTTCCGACAGGCGATTGACGTTCTTGAGTTGGCCCGTCGCCAGCTGAAAGCGCAAATTGAACAGTTCCTGATACGTATCGTCCAACTTCCGCTCGATTTCACCGATCGACATTGCTCGAACTTCGGTCTTTAGCATCAGGCCTTCTCCTCCCCCGCCTCGGCCGCCACCAGGTCGTACCTCGCCACAAACTGCGTCTTAATCGTCAGCTTGTGGGACGCCAGGCGCATCGCCTCGCGAGCGACGTCCTCGCCAACGCCGCCGATTTCGAACAGCACGCGCCCCGGCTTGATCACGGCGACCCAGTGGTCGACGTTGCCTTTGCCGCTACCCATACGGGTCTCGGCCGCCTTCTGGGTGACTGGCTTGTCCGGGAAGACTCGAATCCAGATATTACCCCCACGCCTTACGAAGCGCACGATGGACCGGCGCGCAGCCTCAATCTGGCGGGCCGTCATCCAGCACGGCTCCAGAGCCTGCAGGCCGTATTCACCAAATGAGACTTCCGTTCCTCGAGTGGCCCGCCCCTGCATGCGCCCACGATGCGTTTTGCGATACTTGACCCTCTTAGGCATCAACATGAGTTCCGTCTCCTCACAACAAACAGCGAATGGTTTCCCCTCGGCCAGTCAGCCGCGCAATCGTGGCGCCAGGTCATCGGCCCGGTCAGCTGACGACCACTTCTTCCATGGGCACGGACAATTCCTCGGGGAACACTTCGCCTTTGTAAATCCACACCTTGATTCCAATTCGTCCAAAAGTGGTCAGGGCTTCCGCGGCTGCGTAGTCGATGTCAGCGCGCAAAGTGTGGCGCGGCACGCGGCCTTCCCGCACGGTTTCCCTGCGAGCCATCTCTGATCCGGACAGTCGTCCTCCACAGGAGATCATGACGCCCTTGGCGCCCAGGCGCAGCGCACGCGTAACGGCCTGCTTCATCGCCCGCTTGTGCGAAATACGCCGCTGGAGCTGCTGAGCGATGCTCTCAGCGACCAGGTAGCTATCGAGCTCAGGCTTCTCAATTTCAAGCACATCAACCCGGATTTTCTTGCTGGTGAGCTCTTCCAGCTCGCGCCGCAACTGGTTGACGCTCGCACCCTTCCGCCCGATGATGATCCCCGGTTTGGCGGTGTGAATGGTGATGGAAACCTGCTTCGGGAAGCGCTCGATCTCGATTTCGGAGATGCCGGCGCCTTCCATGCCCTTCGTGATCGTCTGCCTGATCTTACGATCTTCTTGCAGCAGGTCGGCATACGCATCACCTTCTTCGTACCACCGAGACTTCCAACTCTTGATGACCCCTATTCTGAACCCGTACGGGTGAACTTTTCGTCCCAAGTAAGCCCTCCTTAATTGCCTGGCGTCAGGCGCTCTCACGCTCGCCCAGGATGACTGTTACATGGCTCGCCCGCTTCAACAATGGTTTGAACCGCCCACGCGCTCCAAACCGCCGCCACCGACGAGTCGGCGCGGTATCGGCGGTGATGCGGGCCACAAACAGGTCGTCTCTAGACATGCCAAAGTTCTCTTCAGCATTAGCCACGGCCGAATGGATTACCTTGGCGACCGGCTTGGCGGCAGCCTTTGGAGTGTACTTGAGCAGCGCCAAGGCGTCGTCGACCTTCATGCCTCGCACCTGGTTAATCACCAGACGCACCTTCTGAGGCGACATCTGAATGTATCTTCCTACGGCTCTAACTTCGAAATCCATATGCCTGCCCTCTCCTAGACCCCGCGGCCAGCGGAGGTCACCGTGGTTATACTACTTTCCGCTTGACGCCGGTCGCTTTCTCTCTGGCAACGTGCCCGCGGAAGTACCGGGTCGGGGCAAACTCGCCTAATCTGTGGCCGACCATGTTCTCGGTAATGTAGATGGGCACGTGGCGGCGACCATCGTGCACGGCTATGGTGTGACCGACCATCTGAGGGAAAACAGTAGAAGCCCGCGACCACGTCTTGATGACTCGCTTCTCGCCCTGCCGATTCATCGACTCGATCCTGCTGAGGAGCTTCGGTTCCACAAACGGTCCCTTTTTCAAAGATCTCGACACTGACCAACCTCCTGTTCGAGCATATACCGGTTACAGTTTGGTCTCGAACCTGTTCTCAACGCCGCTTCTTGGAACGGCTTCGGACGATGTACTTATCAGTCGAACTGTTCCGGCGGGTCTTGTAACCCAAGGTCGGCTTGCCCCACGGCGTCTTGGGAGACGGCATACCGATAGGGGAGCGACCCTCGCCACCACCGTGTGGGTGGTCCCGCGGGGACATGGCCGAGCCACGAACGGTCGGTCGGATGCCCATCCAGCGCTTGCGTCCCGCCTTGCCCAGCTTGACATTGCCGTGATCGGAATTGCCCACCTGGCCGATGGTCGCCATGCACTGCTGGCTGATCAGCCGGACTTCGCCGGAAGGCATGCGGACGTGAGCATAAGGGCCTTCCTTGGCCAGGAGTTGCGCCGCAACACCGGCCGAACGCGCGATTTGCCCGCCACGGCCGATCTTCAGCTCGAGGTTGTGGATCATAGTACCGACCGGAATGTTGGCCAGCGGCAACGCGTTGCCGCTGCGAATCTCGGCAGTCGGGCCAGACATCAACTGGTCGTTGACCTTCAGACCGATGGGGGCCACGATGTAACGCTTCTCCCCATCCGCATAAACCAGCAGAGCAATACGCGCCGACCGATTGGGATCGTATTCGATCGAATCGACTCGCGCGGGGATGCCCAGCTTATCACGTTTGAAGTCCACAATGCGGATCATGGCGTTTGTTGCCCGCGCCGCGATGGCGAACGGTGATCTTGCCCCGGAAATTGCGGCCCGCTCGCTCTTTCTTCGGAATGACCAGGGAGCGCTCAGGTTTCGTCCGAGTGATCTCATCAAACGTCAGGGTGGTCATATTCCTTCGCCCTGGCGAAGTAGGCTTATAGGTCTTGATGGCCATAATTACTCCTCATTACGTTCAGAACGATTTCAGAAGGCCGGTTTCCAGATACGCGGCCCCTCCCGGCAAGCGACAGACGGGCATCCGCAACGTGGCGCTTACACGCCCTCGAAGAACTGGATACGATCTCCGTCGGCCAGCGTCACGATCGCCTTCTTCCACTCGGACTCACTGATCACCGAACGACGACCGACCCGCCGCATCTTGGCCGGCACAGTCGCCATGCGAACTCCCACAACTTTCACGTCGAAAGCAGTCTCGACTGCCTCTTTCACCAAGTGCTTGTTGGCCCGCTTGTCCACTTCGAACGTGTACTGATTCAGCTCTTCAGACTGCCGTGCGCTTTTTTCGGTTGTCACTGGGCGCCGCAGGACCTCATAAATGTGCATGGCGCTTCCTCTCCCTCTGGTCGATCTGCCACCGTCAGCCTAAGTAGCCTTCGATGACCTGCATGGCCCCGACCGGCATGATCACGTATTCAAAACCCAAAAGATCCCGGATGTTCAGATAATTCGCCCGCAGCGTCTTAACGCCCTTCAGGTTATTGGCTGAACGTTCCACGTTGTCATTGCCTTCCGGGAGCAGAACCAGCGTGCTGGCAGCGATGTCCAGGTGCGTCAGAAGATCGACGAACTGCCTGGTCTTGGCCGAATCGAACTCGAGCTCATCCAATACGACGATGCGATCGTCCGCCACCTTGGACGACAGCGCCGAGCGCAGGGCCAGTCGCCGCATCTTGCGGGGCATATCCTGCGCGTAGCTGCGCGGATGGGGACCGAATACGGTGCCGCCCTTGCGCCAGTGCGGAGCACGGGTGCTGCCCTGCCGAGCCCGCCCGGTGCCCTTCTGGCGCCATGGCTTGCGACCACCGCCGCGGACTTCGCCGCGCGTCTTGGTGTCGGCAGTACCCTGCCGGGCATTGGCGAGTTGTCGGATGAAGGCCTGGTGCATGACAGGCACGTTCACAGGCACTCCGAAAATGTCTTCACTGAGCTCAATTTGCCCAACGACTTCACCACTCATGTTGCGCAAAGGAACTTGCATTACGCCTATCTCCTCTTGCCAATCGCGGACCGACCGATGCGTAACCTCCGCCGCGTTCCGCAATCCTCTTAGCCTTGCTTCCTGGCCTCAGAAATCACGAGCAACCCATTTTTGCTCCCGGGCACGCCCCCGCGTACGGCCAGCAGGTTTCGTTCCGGGTCGACCATCACGACCCGCAGGCCCTGCTGCCGTTACCCGGGCATTGCCCATGTGGCCCGCCATACGCAGGCCCTTGTACACGCGACCCGGAGTGGTGCCCGAGCCGATGGAACCAGGTGCACGCTGGCGGTCCGACTGACCATGCGTCTTGGGCCCGCCATGGAACCCATGCCGCTTCATGACACCGGCGAAATCCGCGACCTTTGGACACGCCTACGACGTCTACCAGGTCGCCGACGCTGAAGATGTCGACGGTGATTTTCTCGCCCGTGGCATACTCGTCCTCGGCCTTCACTCGAATCTCACGCAAGGTGCGCACGGCGGGCACTCCCGCCTTGCGCAGATGTTCCTACTTCGGGCTGCGTCAGCTTCTTCGGCTGAACTTCCTCAAATCCCAACTGGATGGCTTCGTAACCATCGCGGTCAGTATTCTTGCGTTGTGCGACATAGCATGGCCCAGCTTCAATGAGGGTGACGGGAATCACCTCACCCCTCTCATCGAATATCCGGGTCATGCCCACTTTCTTGCCCAGAATACCCTTCATGTTCCAGCCCTCAGCTTTCGATATCAGCTTTCAGCAGTCAACTCACGGAGTCGGCTCGCCACCCGTCCGCGCCGTTGAGAGCGTTCGGCGGACCGCCAGGGACTCCGACGGGAACGGTCAGCCAAACGCTGCCGGTGAATCGCTCCTACAGCTTGATCTCGATGTCGACACCCGCCGGCAGATTCAACCGCATCAACGTATCGATCGTCTTCGACCCGGGGTCGATGACGTCAATCAAGCGCTTGTGCGTCCGGATCTCGAACTGCTCCCGAGAATCCTTATCGATGAAAGGTCGAGCGATTGACGGTGAACTTCTCAATCCGCGTCGGGAGAGGCACTGGCCCCACCACTCCCGCGCCGGTCCGCTCGGCCGTACCCACAATCTGCCGCACCGACTGATCGAGAACCCGATGATCGTACGCCTTCAAGCGAATCCTGATGCGTTGTTTGGCCATAATTCTGTCAAGGGGGTGCAGGTGACCACAGCCCGGCCCCCTCCTCCTCCTCTCATTCGATGATCTGAGTGATGACGCCGGCGCCGACCGTGCGGCCACCTTCACGGATGGCGAACCGCGACCCTTGCTCCAGGGCCACCGGCATGATCAACTCCACCCCCATGTTCACGTTGTCGCCCGGCATCACCATCTCCACGCCTTCCGGCATCTCGATCGACCCCGTCACGTCCAACGTCCGAATGTAGAACTGCGGCCGGTAGCCCTTGAAGAACGGCGTGTGCCGCCCGCCTTCTTCTTTCTTCAGCACGTACACGTTCCCCATGAACTTCGTGTGCGGCTTGATGCTCCCCGGCTTGGCCAACACCATCCGCGCTCGATCTCGTCCCGGTCCACACCCCGCAACAGACACCCCGACGTTGTCCCCGGCCTGCGCATAGTCCAGAATCTTGCGGAACATCTCCAGACTCGTCGCCGTCACCTTGCGCGTGTCCTTCAGCCCGACAATCTCCACGTCCTGCATCGGCTCGATCCGCCCACGCTCGACACGCCCCGTCGCCACCGTCCCGCGCCCCTTGATGCTGAACACGTCTTCCACCGGCATCAGGAACGGCTTGTCCGTCTCCCGCACCGGCGTCGGAATGTAGTTGTCCACCGCCTCCATCAACTCCCAGATGCACTTGTACTCCGGCGCATTCGGATCCGTCGACGTGCTCTCCAACGCCGCCCGCGCACTGCCCCGAATGATCGGCGTCTCGTCCCCAGGGAAATCGTAGCCCGTCAACAGCTCGCGCAGCTCCAACTCCACCAGCTCCAACAGCTCCGGATCGTCCATCAGGTCCACTTTGTTCAGAAACACCACCATGCTCGGCACTTCCACCTGCCGCGCCAGCAACACGTGCTCTCGCGTCTGCGGCATCGGCCCATCCGGCGCCGCCACCACCAGGATCGCCCCGTCCATCTGCGCCGCCCCGGTGATCATGTTCTTGATGTAGTCCACGTGCCCCGGACAGTCCACGTGCGCGTAGTGCCGCTTGTCCGTCTCGTACTCCACGTGCGCAATGGCAATCGTGATCCCCCGCGCCTTCTCTTCCGGCGCATTGTCAATACTGTCAAAGGCCCGGAAGTTGGCCATCTTCTTCATCGCCAAGACCTTGGTGATCGCGGCCGTCAACGTCGTCTTCCCATGGTCGATGTGACCAATCGTCCCCACATTCACATGGGGCTTGCTTCGCTCAAAGTGCGCCTTCGCCATTCCGACACATCTCCTTTCCAAAAGACAGCTATCAGCTTGAGTCTGTGATGGTACATTTCCAGCTATCAGCCACCAGCCCAGATCGAAACTGGCTGCTGACACGCAGCACTATCTGTTTTGCCGCTGATAGCCACCTTTACCGCCGTCCGCCCAGAGACAATTCTGTCCATAACTTCCGCGGAAACTTCCGCATAATGATCAAATTCCATCGAGAAAGTGCCCCGCCCCTGGGTCATCGAGCGCAACTCGGTGGCATATCCGAACATCTCGGCCAGCGGCACGGTGGCCTTCATGGCCTGAGTGCCGTCTGTTCGCGGCTCCATGCTCATGATCTGGGCCTCCCGCGCGGCAAGATCGCCCACGACGTCCCCGGTGTATTCGCTCGGCGTAACGATCCCCACGGCCATGACCGGCTCCAACAGGACGGGTGACGCTTGTTGCACGCCGTTCTTCAGCGCCATCGAACCGGCAATCTTAAAGGCCAGCTCCGAGCTTTCCTGCTTCGTCGAAAGACCCACCCACCAGGGTCACCTTGAGGTCCACCAGCGGGTATCCGGCCAGGACACCACTCTCCAGCGATTCCTTGACTCCCTCTTCAACCGCAGCCACAAATTGAGTAGGGATCACATCCGCAGCTGCTTTGTTAATGAACTTGAATCCCCCACCTGCAGGCAGAGGCTCCACCTCGAGCAGCACCACCGCGTAGTTTCCGGCGGCCCGCCCATTCGCGCCGCCGCGCGCCCCGCCCTGGGGCGTGGTCCGCGCCGGAGACTGGCGGATGAACCGCCCTTCCGCCCGGACCTTCATCGTGATCGTTTCGCGATAGTCGACCCGCGGCCGGCCGACGTAGGCGCCGACGCCGAACTCGCGCAACATCCGATCGATCAACACTTCCAGGTGAAGCTCACCCATCCCGCGGATGATCGTCTGGCCGGTGTTCTCGTCCGACCGGACCTGGAAAGTTCGGATCTTCTTCCGCCAGGTGCTGCAACGCCTCGGACATCTTCTCCTGATCGGCCTGCGTCCGGGGCTCGATAGCCACCGCCACGACCGGCTCCGGGAACTTGATCGTCTCCAGGATCACCGGATGAGACTGGTCGCACAGCGTGTCGCCGGTGAAGGTCTGCTTCAGTCCCAGTACCGCGGCGATGTCGCCCGCGCATAGACTTCAGACGCTTCCTCGCGGCGATTGGCGTACATCCGCAGCAGTCGCCCGATGCGCTCTCGTCGGCCCTTCGTCGCGTTCAAGACGACTTCACCGGGGCGAAGCTCGACCCGAGTAAACGCGCAGGTAGCTCAGTCGCCCGTATGGGTCGGCCGCGATCTTGAACGTCAGCGCCGCCAGAGGCTCAGACTCATCGGCCTTCCGGATTACCGGCTGCTCGGTCTTGGGATGGATGCCCGTCGACCGGCGGGATGTCCACCGGCGAAGGCAGGTAGTCGACAATGGCATCCAGCAAGGGTTGCACGCCCTTGTTGCGGAAAGCTGCTCCACACAGCACCGGCACCAACAATCCCCGTATCGTCGCCGCTCGCAGCGCACTCCGCAACTCATCCGAGCTGATCTCTTCGCCTTCCAGATATTTGATCGTCAAGGGCTCGTTGGTCTCGGCGATGCGCTCCACCAGCGTCTCGTGGGCTTCCGCCGCAGCCTCTTGCAGCTCCTCCGGTATCTCGCCCGATCTCCTGGGGCTCCCAGGTCATCGGCGTAGGCGACGGCCTGCATGTCCAGCAGATCGACCACCCCGCGGAAACCGTTCTTCGCTGCCGATGGGCAATCTGCATGACCAGGGGCACGGCCGCCAGCCGATCGACGATCATTTCGACCGTTCGCTCCAGGCTGGCCCCCACCCGATCCATTTTGTTAACGAAGCAGATCCGCGGAACATTGTACCGATCTGCCTGTCGCCACACCGTCTCCGACTGTGGCTCCACTCCGGCCACGGCATCGAACACCACCACTCCGCCATCCAGAACACGGAGGGAGCGCTGCACTTCAGCGGTGAAATCGATGTGACCGGGCGTATCGATGATGTTAATCTGATGCTCTCGCCAGTAGCAGGTAATGGCCGCCGACGTGATGGTGATGCCGCGTTCGCGCTCCTGTTCCATCCAATCGGTCACCGTCGTACCGTCGTCCACGTTGCCCATGCGGTGCGTGCGACCCGTATAGAACAGGATCCGCTCGGTCGTCGTGGTCTTGCCCGCATCGATGTGGGCGATGATCCCGATATTCCGTATTTGTTCGAGAGGATACTCTCGTGGCATAAGAGCTATCAGCTTTCAGCCGCAACAGCTCACAGCGGCTCCGCTTTCAGCACTCAGCATCAGCATCTCCAGCCGTCAGCTGAAAGCCAAGTACCGATCGCCGGTGACTACCATCGATAATGGGCGAACGCCTTGTTCGCTTCGGCCATCTTGTGCGTGTCTTCACGCTTCTTGATCGTTGAACCCGTGCCCTGCGCGGCGTCCATAAGTTCGGATGCTAATTTCTCCGCCATCGACTTACCAGACCGATTGCGGGATGATGCGATCAGCCAACGCATGGCCAGGGACAGCCGGCGGCCGGGATGGACTTCGACGGGCACTTGATACGTGGCGCCACCCACACGACGCGGCTTCACTTCCAGCAGCGGGGTCGCATTCTTGATCGCCTGTCTCGAACACATCGACCGGGTTACGCTTGGTACTGGCCTCGATCAAATCGAAGGCATCGTGGATGATCCGTTCTGCCGTGCTCTTTTTACCGCGCATCATGATCCGGTTGACGAACTTGGCGACGGTCATATTGTTATACTTCGCGTCGGGCAAGAGTCTCTCTTTGAGCGGGCTTGTTACGTCGTGGCATCGAACTCCTCCTTACGCCTTCTTGGCCTTAGGTCGCTTGGCTCCGTACTTGGAACGACTGCGCTTGCGCCCCTCAACACCAGACGAGTCCAACGCGCCACGAACGATGTGATAACGAACACCCGGCAAATCCTTCACACGACCCCCGCGGACCAGAACCACCGAGTGCTCCTGCAGAGTATGCCCCTCACCCGGAATGTAGGCGGTGACTTCCAGTCGATTCGTCAAACGCACACGCGCGATCTTGCGCAGTGCGGAGTTCGGCTTCTTCGGAGTCGTCGTTCTAACCTGGGTGCAGACGCCGCGCCGCTGCGGAGAGCCTCTTCTCGCTCCTCACAGTCCGGCCGGTCAGCGCGTTGTACTCGAACAACAGCGCCGGCGACTTGGCCTTCTTGGGTTGAGCCTTCCTGCCTTTTCTGATCAACTGATTGATAGTCGGCAAAGCAAACCTCCCTTTCCCACGGCAGAGCTTTCGCTCTCAGTTCAGCTGCATCCTGTCAACTGTTCTTCAGACAAAGACCGATCCATTAGATTGCGGACCTGACTACTCAGAAAACACGAGGCCATCGTCGAATACGGAGGTACCGATGGCCTCGTTTTACTTCGACACGCTCAGGGCGTGGATCACAGGGATATCCCCTGTTTTTGGGCCCACAAACGCCTATTTTATCACAGGGCCGCTAAGCTGTCAAATCATCTCCTGGTACGGTTTGAACGCTCTCTATGGGCTCCGGCAACTGCTTCGGCGCCGCTGCTGCGGCTGGCCGTGCGGCACGCGCGAGCTGCGTTCCGTTCCTGGCGGGCCGCAAAGCCCGTGCCCACCGGGATCAGCTTGCCGATGATGACGTTCTCCTTCAGGCCCCGCAGGTTGTCGCGGCTGCCACTGAACGGCTGCCTCAGTCAGCACGCGGGTGGTTTCCTGGAACGAAGCCGCCGCCAGGAAGCTCTCCGTATTCAGCGAAGCCTTGGTCACGCCCAGCAGAACGGTGTAGCCGGTAGCCGGCCGCCCACCGTCCGCCAGGACGGCCTGGTTGATCTCTTCAAAGGTGAAGCGATCGACCAGTTCGCCCGGCAGCAGGTCCGTATCACCCGCCGTTCTCACCTTCACTTTGCGCAGCATCTGCCGGATGATGATCTCGATGTGCTTGTCGTTGATGTTCACACCCTGAGAGCGGTACACCCGCTGGACTTCCTCCAGCAGGTACAGCTCGACTGCTTCCCGGCCCTCGATGCGCAGCACGTCTTTCGGGTCCTTCGCACCTTCCGTCAACTGAGTGCCCGGCGATCACGGTGTCGCCCTTCTCCACCCGGAGACGAGCCGCAGGCGGCACTTCGTCCTCCCACTCCTCGACGTCGTCGCGCCGGACGACAGCCGTAGGCCTTCGTCCTCCAAGAAGACTTGCCGCGGATCTGGCTGGACTACGACGTCTTCCTCCAGCCCGTCGTTTTCCGCGCCGTCCTGGCCATCACGGCCGGCGAGCGGCGTTCCTTCCTTCACATCTTCGCCGTCTTTCACGCGCCACGTGTAGCCTTCGGGCAGCACATACTCTTCTTTCACGATCTTTGAGTTGGTGATCGTGATCTTGCGCTGATCGCCTTCCCACATCACGTCCACGATGCCGCCGATCTCGGCGATGATCGCCTTGCCTTTGGGCACGCGGGCCTCGAACAGCTCTTCCACGCGCGGCAGACCCTGCGTGATGTCCTCGGTGCCCGCCACACCGCCGGTGTGGAACGTTCGCAGCGTCAGCTGGGTGCCAGGCTCGCCGATGCTCTGAGCCGCGACGATGCCCACGGCCTCGCCCAGGCTGATCAGGCCGCCGCGGGCCAGGTCACGCCCGTAGCATTTCTGGCACAGGCCATACCGCGCCTGGCAGGTGAACGGCGAGCGGACGAAACCCGATCGACGTTGCGCCTTGTCGATGGCCGGCATGGCGGCTTCCAGTGATCTCTTCGCCCTTCGGCCACCAGCACTTCTCCGGTCGTCGGATCGACGATGTCAGCCGCCGCGAGCGTCCGACGATACGCTCGCCAAAGCGCTCCGCCATCCGCTGAGTCGTCGAGCGGTCGATCCAGATCCCAGCCTGCGTGCCGCAGTCCAGTTCATTGATGATGACGTCCTGCGCCACGTCCACCAGACGGCGGGTCAGGTAGCCGGCGTCGGCCGTTCGCAGCGCCGTATCGGCCAGACCCTTGCGCGCGCCGTGCGTGGACAGGAAGTACTCCAGCGCGGTCAGACCCTCGCGGAAGTTGGACCGGATCGGCAGGGCGATGATGCGCCCCGACGGGTCGGCCATCAGGCCGCGCATGCCGGCCAGCTGGCCGATGGGCTGAATGCCGCCCTTCGTGGCGCCCGAGGCCGCCATAGCGCCGATGGACTCCGTCTCGTCCAGGTTGTTGCTCACGGCCCGGTTGATGTCTTCGCGGGCCTGGGTCCACAGCTCCACCGTCTTCACGTACTGCTCGTCTTCGGTGATCAGACCACGGCGGAACTGCTTTTCGATCTCTTCCACCCTGGCGCCGGTGTCAGCCAGAATCGTGGTCTTCTCTTCCGGCACAGTGATGTCGCTCACAGCGATGGTCATGCCCGACCGGGTGGCATACTTGAAGCCGATGCGCTTGATGTCATCCACCAATTCGGCCGTCCGCTCCTGGTCCAGCTTCTGGTAGCATTCGGCCACGAGCTCGCGCAGTGCACCCTTGTCCATGACCTGGTTCTTAAACCGCAGCTCCGCCGGCAGCACGTTGTTGAACAACACGCGGCCGACAGTCGTCTCGAGCAGCTTAGGCTTGTGGCGCTTGGTGGGCGCCCACATCATCTTGATTCTCGCCCGCAGGTCGACGATGCCCAGATCGTAGGCCAGCGTCACTTCATCGGTGTTGGCGAAGATCTTGCCCTCGCCCTTGGCGCCCGGCTTCTCCACGGTCATGTAGTGGCAGCCCAGCACCATGTCCTTGGAGGGGCCGACCACCGGCTCGCCATTCGCCGGCAACAGCAGGTTGTGCGAGGACAGCATCAGCTCCCGCGCTTCCTTCACGGCCGCTTCGGACAGCGGCACGTGCACGGCCATCTGGTCACCGTCGAAGTCGGCATTGAAGGCCGAGCACGACAGCGGATGGATCTGGATGGCACTGCCTTCGATCAGGACCACTTCGAAGGCCTGGATGCCCAAACGGTGCAGCGTCGGTGCGCGGTTCAGCAGCACCGGACGCTCCTTCACCGTCTCTTCCAGCACGTCCCACACTTCCGGGCTCAGCCGGTCGACCAGGCGCTTGGCGCTCTTGATGTTGTGGGCATAGTTGTACTCGACCAGCCGACGCATGACGAAGGGCTTGAATAGCTCCAGAGCCATGCGCTTCGGCAGGCCACACTGATGCAGCTTCAGGCTCCGGCCCGATCACGATGACCGAGCGGCCCGAGTAGTCCACGCGCTTGCCCAACAGGTTGCGGCGGAACCGGCCCTGCTTGCCCTTCAGCATGTCCGAGAGGCTCTTCAGCTTGCGCTTGCCCGGACGCGAGACACGGCCCGGCCGCGGCGTCCGTTGTCGATCAGTGAATCGACCGCTTCCTGGAGCATGCGCTTCTCGTTGCGCACGATCACGTCCGGCGCGCCCAGCTCCAGCAGTCGCTTCAGCCGGTTGTTGCGGTTGATCACGCGACGATACAGGTCGTTCAGGTCCTGAAGTGGCAAAACGACCGCCATCGAGCTGGACCATCGGCCGCAGATCGGGCGGGATCACCGGCAGGACTTCCAGGATCATCCACTCCGGACGGTTGCCGGACTTCCGGAACGCCTCCACCACGCGCAGCCGCTTGGCGGCCTTCTTTCGCCGCTGCTTGGACCGCGTCTGGCGGATCTCCGCCCGCAGCTCTTTGGCCATAGCGTCCAGATCGATCTTGGCCACGAGGTCATGGACGGCTTCTGCGCCCATGCCCGCTTCGAAGACGTTGCCCCATTTTTCTTTCAGCTCGTAATAGTGGGACTCGGTCAGCAACTGCTGTTCCTCGATGCTCTTCAGCTCGCCGATCTGCACGTCCGCATTCTCTCGGATGCGCGCGATCTCCTGCTTCCAGCGCACCGCGAATCTGATCCACCTCTTGCTCGACTTCATACTCGAGGCGATCCTTCTCCGCGCTGGCCACCAGCGCAGAACTGTCTCAGTCTGCCGGCTCTCATCCTGGATGTCGCTCAGTCGATCCTGCAGCAGCGTGTTGAGCCGGACCAGCGAGTCCTTGGTGATGATCTCACCTTCGGATACCACCGTCATGGAGCCCGCAGCGCCCGACCAGACCGGCTTTCAGCTCAACGGCGCGGCTGGCCTTCTGGCCCATGTTGGCTTCCAGCATTTCCTGGATCGTGCTTGGCCTCGTTCATCAGCGTGTCGATCAGCACGGTCGTCTCGCTGTCTGATGCACTGTGAGTCGACTCATTCTGGTTTTCGAGCTGCTTCACGTTCTCGGCCGAGATTGCCCTTCAGCGCATCGATCTTGCCGTTGGCTTCTTCTTCAGCGTGGGCAATCTGCGCCGCGGCCTCTTTTTCCAGGCGCTGCAGACTGCGGGTGCGCTGGCTCTTCGTTGACATCGTTGATGATGTACTGCGCGAAGTAGAGGATGCGCTCCAGGTTGCGCGGCGATACGTTCAGTAGCAGGCCCAGGCGGCTGGGCACTCCCTTCACGTACCAGATATGGCTGACCGGCGAGGCCAACTCGATGTGGCCCATGCGCTCGCGGCGCACGTGCGACGGCGCGACTTCCACCCCGCACTTATCGCACACGATGCCCTTGTACCGTACTCGCTTGTACTTACCGCAATAGCATTCCCAGTCCTTGGTCGGGCCGAAGATCCGCTCGCAGAACAGGCCATCACGTTCCGGCCTCAGCGTACGATAGTTGATGGTCTCCGGCTTCAGAACCTCGCCATAGGACCAACTGTGAGATTTCCTCCGGTGAAGCCAAACTAATACGAATCGCATCAAATTCATTAACTTCCAAAGTAGACCTCCTCAAGAAGCCTAGGAGCTGTAGCGCTCAGTCACAGCTTCAGCCAAACCGCTCGCCGCGTCACTCACAGATACTGCATCAACCCCAGATCGTAACCCAATTGGGCAGCCTGTCCGCGTCTCTTCCTTGCCGAACTGGATGCTCTCCTCGTTTTCGTTCAAGGATCTCCACCGACAGACCCAGGCTCTGCAGCTCTTTCACCAGCACCTTGAACGACTCCGGCACGCCCGGCTCCACGATATCCTCGCCCTTGACGATGGCCTCGTAGGTCTTAACGCGTCCGGTCACATCGTCCGACTTGACGGTCAGCATCTCCTGCAAGAGTGTGGGCCGCGCCATATGCTTCCAGCGCCCACACCTCCATCTCTCCGAATCGCTGACCACCGAACTGCGCCTTGCCGCCCAGCGGCTGCTGCGTCACCAGCGAGTACGGGCCGGTGGAGCGAGCGTGCACCTTGTCTTCCACCAAGTGCGCCAGCTTCATCATGTTGATGATCGCCCACGGTCACCGGCTGGTCGAACGGCATCGCCCGTCTTGCCGTCGTACAGGAGCATCTTGCCCGTCGTGGGCAGCGGCATCGCCTCTTGTCGCGCTGTACGCCGCAGCGCCGTCAGGTCCTCCAAGTAGCTCCTCCAGTCGGCGATCAGCCGCGCATCGACGTCTGTCCTTACCCTCGCTCGAGCAGCCACATAGCCGCCAGGAGATGCTCTGCCAGCGCAGCAGGTCATCCGAGCCGGCGCGTCTGCGTGCGCGACTCGGGACGCCGGTCATCCTCGAGACCAGCAGATCTGATCCGGATCGTACCCTGCTCCGCGCAGCCACTCCCTGCAGCGCGGATCGCCGCGCATAGATCGCGGTCGCTCAGCCAGCTCGTCTCTCGTCGTACCCATTGCTCCCCAGCAGCTCGCCAAGTAGAGCACGCGGGCCTCGTCGTCGTCCTCGAGATCGCCGCGTCGATCTTCGTCTTGGATCCATGCCACGCCCAGGTCGGTCTCGCACTTCGCCCAGGCCCGGTCGATCAGCCAGGCACGCGCCAACTCCGCGGCGATCTCGTCCTCATCTGGCGCCGTCGAACACCGGCGTCATCGCCCGGAAGCCCAGCCGGTCCGGCGGCCCAACCCAGGTGCGTCTCCAGGATCTGGCCGATGTTCATGCGGCCGGGAACGCCCAGCGGGTTCAGAATGATCTCCACCGGCGTGCCGTCCTCCAGGAACGGCATGTCCTCGACCGGCACCACCTTGGAGATCACACCCTTGTTGCCGTGCCGGCCGGCCATCTTGTCGCCTTCGGTCACCTTGCGGCGCTGCGCCACACTGACGCGCACCATCTTGTCCACGCCGGCTGGCAGGTCCCGATGCTCCTCGCGGGTGAAGATCTTCACGTCCACCACTTTGCCCCGCTCGCCGTGCGGCAAGCGCAGCGACGAATCTTTCACCTCGCGCGCCTTCTCGCCGAAGATGGCGCGCAGCAGCTTCTCTTCCGGCGTCAGCTCGGTCTCGCCCTTAGGCGTGATCTTGCCCACCAGGATGTCGCCCGGGCCCACTTCGGCGCCGATGCGGATGATGCCGTCCTCGTCCAGGTCCTTCAGCGCATCTTCACCCACGTTCGGGATATCGCGCGTGATCTCTTCCGGGCCCAGCTTGGTATCGCGGGCCTCGATCTCGTGCTTCTCGATGTGAATCGAGCGTGAACTTGTCCTGCCGCACTACTTCCTCGCTCACCAGGATGGCGTCCTCATAGTTGCCGCCTTCCCAGGACATGAAGGCCACCAGGACGTTCTGGCCCAGCGCCAGCTCGCCCAGCCGATGGTCGAGCTGCTGTCCGCCAGAGACTCACCCTCTTGACCGCGCTCGC
This sequence comes from uncultured Chloroflexia bacterium, assembly GCA_963843645.1. Lineage (GTDB taxonomy): Bacteria > Chloroflexota > Anaerolineae > DAOTYC01 > DAOTYC01 > CAWJLE01. Next base: position 973,896 of record CAWJLE010000001.1, read on the forward strand.
CCTTGCGGACAACCGGGCGCTGGTCGATGCAGGTGCTCTGGTTCTGAGCGGTTGAACTTGCGCAACCGGTAGATGCTCCGACTCGACCGTCGCTCGTCGGACGACGATACGATGCGGCCCGGTCACGCTGACGACCTCGCCGTCATCCTGCGCCAGCAGCACCTGACCCGAGTCGAGCGCCGCGGGCAACTCCATTCCCGTGCCCACCACGGGCGCCTCCGGCTGCAACAAGCGGTACGGCCTGGCGCTGCATGTTCGAGCCCATCAGGGCGCGGTTGGCGTCGTCGTGCTCCAGGAAAGGGATCAGGGCCGCCGACACGCTCACGATCTGCTTGGGCGACACGTCCATGTAGTCGATCTTGCTCACGGCTGTCGATCAGGAACAGCTGGCTACGCCGCGACTGACACGCGGTCCTCATGAATCGATCCGCATCGATCCAGCTCCGCGTTGGCCTGGGCGATGATGTACTTGTCTTCCTCGTCCGCCGTCAGGTAGATGATCTCGTCGGTGGCGCATCGGCACGACCGGGAGAGAGCTCAGCGGCGAGCCAGCTGATGCGCTCCGCCAGCTCGGCGTCGATCACGCTGCGCCGGCCTCGGCGATCACTCTCATCACCGGCTCGGGTCGACACGCGCTCCCGCAGCACGCACGCCCAGCAGCTCATCCGGATTATTCGGCACCGCGTGCACGACTTTGCGGTAGGGCGTCTCCATGAAGCCATACTCATTCGACCTTGCCAAACGTCGCCAGGGAGCCGATCAGGCCGATGTTCGGGCCTTCCGGCGTCTCGATCGGGCAGATGCGGCCATAGTGGCGATGGTGCACGTCACGAACGTCGAAGCCGGCGCGCTCGCGGCGCAGACCACCGGGACCCAGCGCCGACAGCCGGCGCTTGTGGGTCAGTTCAGCCAGCGGGTTCGTCTGGTCCATGAACTGCGACAGCTGGCTGCCGCCAAAGAACTCGCGCGTCGCCGCGACCACCGGCCGGATGTTGATCAGCGAGATCGGCGTCAGCTGTTCCGGGTCGCGGATGCTCATGCGCTCGCGAACCACGCGCTCCATCCGCAGCAAGCCGATGCGCAGCTGGTTCTGAATCAGCTCACCCACCGTCTTCACCCGGCGATTGCCCAGATGGTCGATGTCGTCCGCCGCCGCGATCGCCGATATTGACCCGGATGATGCGCTCCACGACCTTGATCAGGTCCATCTTGGTCAGCGTGCGGTGGCCAGGTCGACCTGCAGATCCAGCCGCTGGTTCAGCTTGTGGCGGCCGACCTTGCCCAGGTCGTAGCGCCGGCGGGTGAACAGCAGCGCGTTCAAGAAGCTCTTGGCGTTGTCCAGGGTGGACGGATCGCCCGGGCGCAGCTTCTTGTAGAACTCCAGCAAAGCGCTCCTGTGCGTTCTTGGTGGGATCGCGCTCGATGGTCGCTTCGATGAAGTCAACGGGCTGTGTTCTGGACCGCCTCACTCGCGCTGCTCGGCTGGAACACCTTCCGAACACCTCGAGCAGCTCTTCGTCGGAGCCGGTCCGAATGACGTCCGGATCTGGGCACGTCGTCGATCTGCACCCAGCGCGCGCAGCAACACCGTCACCGGGATCTTGCGCTTGCGGTCGACCTTCACGGACAGGACGTCGCGCTTGCTGGTCTCGAACTCCAGCCAGGCGCCCGCGGCTCGGGATCAGCTTGGCCATGCACAGCTGCCGGCCGGTGGCTCGATCTTCTTCGGTAGTGAAATACACGCCCGGAGAGCGGATGAGCTGGCTGACCACCACACGCTCGGCGCCATTGATGACGAAGGTGCCGTTCTCGGTCATCAACGGGAAGTCGCCCATAAACACCGGCTGATCCTGAATCTCGCCCGTCTCCTTATTAATGAGACGCACCCGCACCCACAGCGGGCTGGCAAACGTCATGTCCCGGTCGCGGCATTCCTTTTCGCCGTACTTGGGCTCCTCGAACCAGAAATCCAGGAATCTCAGCTCCAGATTCTTATTGAAGCTCTGAATAGGAGAGATTTCGTCGAACAGCTCACGCAAGCCTTCGCCCTGAAACCAACGGAATGAATCCAGCTGGACCTCGATGAGTGTCGGAAGGGCACGCACGTCATCAATTCGAGCATACGACTTGTATGGCAGACTTTTCGGCATGAGATTTTACTCCTTAAGCTGAACAGGGTACAAACCCTTAGACTCTACAGGTCGGCGCCGCCTTACCCAACCTGGCCTGGAAAGTGACGAGCTATGGATCGGACACGCACCATAAACTTCAGAACTCGGAGGGAGCCACGCGATCCACACGTGAATCGGGCCTGTTTAGAGTGACAGAACGAGCGGGTTGTCGAGAAGGTCTGCCAACTCTAAACAGGAGCAGGGAAAGCGAGCAAGGCACAACCGAAGGGAAGCAGGGCCAGCGACGATGACGGGGTGACAACAAGCCTCCTCATCGCACGCAGGGTGTTTGAGATCGTCGCGAGCCGTGAGAGGATCTCAACAACAAGAACTGATCGCAGGGTTGGGAATACACCCTAAAGGAGATATGGACCACGCATCCCTCGTCCATATTTTGTCGTAGGTAGTGAAAACAGTCAGGCCAACTTTGGTCTCTGCTACACCCACTCCCAAATGAACTGCCCTTCACTCCACTCCACAACAGATTCGGCACAACGGACTTGGAGACGCTGTATCCGAGAAATTTGAAAGCCCATTCACGTCGGAAAGGGGCAAGCCTTGCATTGATCCGCCGAGTTAACCGTACCAGTTAGGCACCGCAGAAACGATTCGCACTGAATACCGAACGCTTGACTTTTCTGACGTATGCCTGTAATCTATCAGTGAGACCGTAATCTACAGTTGTCGGGTTACGGCTCATGGTTCTGCGCGCCGATCACTCGTATTCACAGCAATTATATATTATAGCAGAGAAACGAAAGTCTGTCAAGAGTGGGGGTTTCCGAAGCTCTTGATCCCGTTCTTTGACATGGCCCCCGGGGTGTGTTATAGTGACATGCATGCCCAAGCAGACTGGACGGTCGCGAGCGAGTATTCGCTCGAGGAAAGTCCGAGCTCCACAGAGCAGGGTGCTGGATAACGTCCAGGCGGGGAGACCCGACGGCAAAGTGCAACAGAGAGCAGACCGCCGGCACCGGCACTCGCCGCAGTCCGGTAAGGGTGAAACGGTGGTGTAAGAGACCACCGGCGATCCAGGTGACTGGATCGGCCAGGCAAACCCCACCCGGAGCAAGGCCGAACAGAAGTGGGTCGGGAAACCGACCGGAGCTGGCTCGGCTCAATACTTCAGGTAGGCCGCTCGAGACAGCAGGTAACTGCTGCCCTAGATAGATGACCGTCTCTTCCGGCTTGCCGGAAGAACAGAACTCGGCTTACAGGTCGGCTTGGGCATAACCTAAACGTCAACGAACGGGATGATTCTATTCAGCTCACATTCTAGTCGTGTCGCACTACCTCTCGCAACCGCCTTGCTGGGCATGTACGTGCTGGCATCCTTGACGGGGTGCGGGCATATCCTGGCGCCTGTCGAATCCACGTCCACACCCGCACCCCATTCCACGGAAGTGACGCTGGCCCGCCGGCCCACAGCGACGCCGAAGCCAGCCACGCCCATGCCTACCTTCACGGTCACTCCTTCCCCTACGCCTATCGTGCACACCGTGGCCAGGGGCGAGACACTGCTGGGGATCGCCAACCAGTACGGCGATTTCGGTGGAGGCGCTGCAGGAAGCCAACGGCATCCTGGATCCGCGGCGGCTGCAGGTGGGCCAGGACTTGATCGTGCCGCAGGATGAGGCTTCGCGCCAGGGGAATCCGCCGACTCCCACGCCGACACCGGTACCTTACGTGATCGAGAACGTCGGATTCTATCCCACCGCCGTCGGCAGCCTGTGGTTTCTGGGCGAGGTGCACAATACAACGGACCAGCCGATCGAACAGGTGCGGGTCAAGGTCACGTTGCACGACGACAGCGACAACTTGCTGGCCGAGAGCTCCGCGTTCGCTGCGCTGGACTTGATCGCGCCCGGCGGCCGATCGCCTTTCGCCGTGCTGTTCACGGCGCCGCCGGACCGCTTCGCCAAGTACCAGGTCATTGCCCTGGCCGGAGTCATCAGCACCCACCCGGGCAAGATCTATCGCGACGTGGCAGTGGTTCGATACTGGGGCCAGCCCCAGGGATCGGTTCTCACGATCAGCGGGGAGGTGAAGAACACCGGAACCGTGGATGCGGAGGCGGTGACCATCATCATCACCGCGTACGACAACGGAAATCGGGTCGTGGCCACGCGGGCCACCGATCTGTCGCTCAACCGGCTGCATGCCGGGGAGGTTGCGCCGTTCCAGGTCAACCTGCTGTCCGCCGACGGCCCAATCGTCAGCTATGCTGTTCAGGTACAGGCTCACCACACCGGTTGACCCTGTACTGCTCACGCGTCGTCGTCACCCGCGCGAGGAATTCAGATGTCTAGATGATCGAAGAAACTCACGGCACGCACCTGTATTTGACAGTTTCCGCCTCGGATGGTAACATGGCTTTCCCTGGTGCGCTTGCTGTAATCAAGGTGAACATCAATGACAGAAAACATCTGCCCTTACCTCGGATCGCTGGGTGATCCCCTGAGCTGTACGACCGCCGCGACCGAGGATAATTTATGCTATGCTACCGGCGAAGGCGATCTGATCACCAAGCCCCACCAGAAGAAGTATTGCCTCTCCGGCAAGATGACCGGTTGTCCGCACTTCCCGGCCGAATCGACGTTGTCGACTTTCTCGACGGCCGGCAGGGCCGCTTGAGGACAGTGAGCCCGGCAGCCCGCCCCAAGTCGGGCCGGCAGACGTCCAGCCGCTCCGGCCACCGGGGCGCCCGCCGTTCCATGGCGGACCGCGTCGCTGAGGAGGTAAACGCCTACTCCGAGGAAGCGCCGGTCATCGCGGAAGAGAGCCTCGACGTGCTCCGTATCGCCAAGGATTTCGGGGCCCGAAGACGCATACTTCGACGTTCTGCAAGTCGGACCGATGGGCGATGCCACACCCGACGATTTCTACTTTGACGACCTGGAGAAGGCCGCAGCCGCGGCCCGGCCGGAACCGGCACCTGCACCTGTACGACAAGAGCCCGTGGTCCCATCCGGCAACACCGTCTTGATGGACCTGAACGAAGTCCGAGCCAAGAACGGTCCCTCAGGGTCCATCCCGACTGCCGCGAGCGCTACGCCGGGAGGCACTGGCCCGACGCCCGATAAGGCGGCGCCGGTTCGGCCTCAGGCGAAGCCGAAGCCGGTCTCCGTCGAGCCGCCGACCACGCCATCGCCTGCCCCACCCACGGCGACCAGCGCACCCGCGAATTCCACGACGGCCGGTGCCGCCCCTGCGTCCTCCGCTGCCGCGCCATCCGCTAACCTGTACGACAACACCACGGTCATACCGACCGTTCAGCGACCGACCGCCGCGCCGGAACCCGCCAAGACCGAGCTGGGCATGCCAGAGTCGGCCAAGCCAACGCCGAAGCCCAATCGACCGGAAGAGAAGCGACCGCGCAAAAACTATGCCGGGGCTGATCCTAGCTGGTTGGCCCGGCAGATTGCCGAACAGGCCCGGCCGGTCCCAAATGGCTCGATGCCCGAGAGTCCACGTCCGGTGAAGCCGGCCCCGGCCCTCGTCCCGAATCCGGCCCGAGTCAAACCGCCGATCGCGTCCGCGCCACCCGCGGTCTCAGCGCCGCCGGTTGCCACGCCAACCTTCCCGGAGCAGCCACCTGAGATACCGCCGAAGCCGCGGCAGTCCCGGACGCTTCTTTACCTGTCGCTGTCGACCGGCGTCCTGGCCATAGCCCTGGTGTGCGTGGGGACTCTGGTGCTGCGGGGCAACCTGCTTGCCGGCGGATCGAACATCCTGGCGGCCATTGGAACGACGGCTACGACTCCCGAGGTCGCGGCCATTGCCATGGCGACCCCAGAGGAAAGCGCCACCGCTCCTGTGCTGGCCCCAACGGCAACCGAGACGATACCGGCCACCGCGACCGAGGCCGCGACCGAGGCCTCATCGGCCGGGGCGGGGCTCGCCGCCGACACTGTTGTGACGGCAACGGCCACCGCGGAGACAGGCGTAACAGCAACGGCCGCCGATACCGTGGCGCCGCCTACGGTCGCACCCCCAACCGACACGCCCACCGCGGAGGCCACGGCGACTTTCGAACCGGCGACTGAGACCCCTACCACAACTCCGCCGACTGAGGCGCCCACCGCAACGGCGGCTCCAACCGACACGCCCGCACCCGCCGAGACCGCGAGCCCGGTTCCAAGCGACACGGCCAGCCCGACGCCGCAGCCGACGGATACGGCCATGCCGACTGACACACCTGCGCCATCGTCGACGCCGTCCGCAACCGCGTCACCTACCGGCATTCCAACGGACACGGCAACTCCTGAGCCCACTGCGACCAACACGCCGCAGCTGGCCAGCGCGCCCGCTTCGGCCCAGACCTACACCGTCGAGGGAGGAGACACTCCCTACGACATCGCCAATCGCTACGACATCACCGTGGCCGAACTCATGGCGGCCAATCCGGACGTCAATCCCCGGCTGATGCGCGTCGGACAGGAACTCAATATCCCGGCGCCGGGGCAAGCGGCTCCCACGCCAGCGCCATCGGATACGCCGACCGCGACGCCGTCACCCGTCCCGGCGGCTACCTACGTGATCAAGGGTGGTGACACCCTGATGAGCATCGCCGACGACCTGGGCATCGACCGGAACGCCTTGCTCGACGCCAACCCGGACCTCGACCCGAGGCTGCTGCGCATCGGTCAGGAGATCCAGCTCCCCTCAGCCGGGGCACCGAGGCCCGCGGCAGTCGCCGCCGCCACCGACGCCGCACCCGCCGCATCTCCAGTGCGCCCAGCAGCGTACGCCGTCAAGCCCGGCGACACACTTCTGGCTATTGCGATTCGCTACGATCTGACGACCGAGGAGCTAATAGCGCTCAATCCCAGACTCGACGCAAATCGACTCCAGATCGGGCAGGAGATCAAGCTCCCGGGCAGCGCAACGCCCTCGAATGCGAGCAGCCCGAGCCCTACCGGCACGGCGGTGGCCTCCGCGCCGCCCGCCGTGCAGGCAAATCTGATGCCCGTTCGGATCGTGGCGCCGAGCATCAAGCTGGACGCGCCAATCGTGCCGATCACGACCCGCAAGGACATCCAGAACGAGGTCGTTGCGCTGGCCTGGGACGAGCCGGATGGCGCCGCCGGGTTCCACACAGACTCCACGCCGCCGGGCCAGACCGGCAACCTGGTGCTGTCCGGAGCGAACAGCGATAAGGGCGAGGTATTCCGCAATATCTCCGACTTGAGGGAAGGGGACGAGATTCAGGTCTTCGTTGGGGACCAGAGCTACACGTATCACGTAGAGCGAGTCCTGATGATGCCGGACAAGTACATCTCGGCCGAGAAGCGCCGCGACAATGACGCCTGGCTGGCCCAAACGCCGGACAGCCGCCTCACGCTGGTCTCCTACGGACCCTATCCGACGACGACGCAGCGCGTGGTCGTCGTGGCCCGGGCAGCGTCCGCGCCGTAGAACGCGGCAATCCCCAGTTAAAACCTGCAGAGGCCGATCACGTGTGGCCCGTCTCGTCCCGCAACTCGCGGGCAAGGCGGGCCCATTCATTAAGCGTGAGGGTTTGAGCGCGGCGCGCCGGTTCGATTCCAGCGAGACGCAAGGCCGCATCGATTCGGTCGGCCGGCAGGTTGAGGGCGTGCCCCAGAGAATTGTGGAGCTGCTTGCGCCGGGCAGAAAAGCCAGCCCGCGCGACGGAGAAGAACCAGTCGACATCGTCGACTTCGACGGTCGGACCCGCGCTGAGGTCCACGCGGACCACGGCGGAGTCGACCTTCGGCACCGGGTAGAAGGCGCCCGCGGGAACGCGAGCCACGATCCGCGGCTGCCCATACAGCTGTACGCTGACCGCCAGGAGGCTCATGTCGCCCGGCGCCGCGGTGATGCGCCGCGCCACCTCGTCCTGCACGGTCACCACCAGGCTCGCTGGACGCACGGGCGCTTCCAACAGATGGCGCAGGACGGCGGACGTAATGTAGTAAGGAAGGTTGCCGACCACTTTGTAGGTTGCGACCGGCGCGGGAAAGCGATCCAGGAGCTCCTGCACCGGCAGGGCCAGGATGTCGCCGGGCACCACGTCCACGTTCGGCAGATCGGCGACCACCTCTCTCAACACGCGAACCAGCCCGGCATCGATCTCCACCGCCAATACGCGGCGGCTCTCCTGCGCAAGCAGGCGGGTCAGGGACCCGAGGCCCGCTCCAATCTCGAGCACCAGGTCGTCCGGCACCAGTTCCGCCGCAGCGACGACCTTGCGCAGCGCGGCCTCGTCCACCAGGAAGTTCTGGCCCAGCCCCTTGTGCGGGCGGAGACCGGCCTCACGCAAGAGCCGCGTCACCTCCACGCGATCCTCTGCCACGATCGTCAGCGCTCCTCTCTCGGCCAATTCGGCAGGACCCAACGAATGTCATCCCGCGGCGGCGGCGACCCAAGCACGAACACGTCCACCCAGCGATACCACATCACGGGGTCGTCTTCCGGATAGCCGAGGTCGATTCGCCGGCCTTTGATGCCGCCGCCGGTGTCGCCGACCACGGCGATGCCATATCCGGGCACGTACAGCCTGTCGCCGAGCCCCACGACGGCCGAGTCCACCGCCACGACCCCTCGCTCGACCGGGAGGCCGCTGCGGGTGATGCCGTACCGTGGGTCATCGCGCGTCTTGCCGGAGCTGGCGGCGGTGTACGACGTGGCCAACATGCGTACTTTGCGCCAGTAAGACAGCTGGCCGTCGTCCGTCTGCACCGTCTGGGGGGTAATGCGCGTGCCGTAGGCGATGATCTTGGTCTGCGGCTCGGCCTCGATCCACTCCTCGTCCCGCTCGCGCTGGACTTCCTGGCCGTCTCGATAGAGTACTTCGATGCGGCGCCGGGTCAGCCCTTCTTTCCCCTGCTGGTCCACTCGCTGCTGGTCCAGAGCCAGGTCCGCCGCCGGCTTCCACACGGTTTCGAAAGCAACCGTGTCCTGCTCGACCACCATCGCCCGGGACACACGCGTGACCCGAATGCCCATGCCGTCGCGGACCGGCGTCGACTCTGGAGGATCGACCGTGTCCTTGCCGACGAGGCTGACGTATTGTTCCGCCAACACGTCAGCCACGGTCTCGGCGCGGCTGCGGGTGCGGACCGCGTGACCATCGGCCACCAGCTCGACTGCTTTGGACCGCTGAATGTAGACCTTGAGCCCGGCAGATACGCGATTGCCCAGGCTAGGCGTGACACGGTCGCCCAGGTACAGCAGGATGTCGTGTTCCAGCAGCGCCTCACCGATCGTCGTGGCCGTAGTGTAGAGCGTGCTGGGAATGCCGTCGTTGTCCACGAACAGAGCGACGGCACGTTTCACGAGCAGGTGGATGGGCTGAGCCGCAGGTCGCTCCCATGGCAATGGGGGATTGTCTGCCGGGACCGTGGTCGACCGAAGGGGCAGTGAGCTCTTGCGCGCAAGCGGGCGCGCGTCGATCAGGACTTCGTCGAACGGGTTCAGGGCGAGGCCAGCCTCTGTCAAAACGCCCAGCGGCGTCGTCTCGTGCGTCCGGGACTCGATCAACCGGCCGTCGGCCTCGATCGCCACCGTCCGGGCAGGCTCCACCTCCACCGTCATGCCTCGCGTCAGAGGTGCGGTCAACTCCGGCCGGACCCAATCGCCCGGCTCGATCTTGAGCCCTGCGTCAGTGAGCGCGCCGCCCACCGTTGCCTGGTGAGTCATTGCAGGGTAGGGGACACCGTTGAACTCGATGGTGAAGGGCACGAGTGAGCGCTGGTAGTCGTAGCCCAAGAAGGCCAGCAGCAGCACCGCCAGCAGCAAGAAGAGATGAGAGGGGAAGGGCTGCCAGCGTTTGATGAGGGTTCTCAGTCCGGCCAGGCGCTTCATGCTCTGATGGTATTCCCTCTGAGGTCCCGCAGGCGTCTACAATACAAAAGGCGAGTCTATTCCAACCCGCCCACTCAGCACTCCAAGTACCTTGCCTGTTACACCGCGTTCGAAGAGACGGCCGTGCACCCCCCCTCGACACGAACCCTATGCTTGCCCGTCGCCAGCCAACTCAGACCAGGCTACCCTGCGACACCCAGGAATGACTACTTACCGCTGCTTCCTTCCGGACCTGACGGGGTTCGCAGGTTCCTGCCGCGCAAGACCCAATCATCAACGTCACTTAACTCAGGCAATACAGAGGACCCAGAGCCTCAAGGGGGAATTCAACCCCGTTATAGCGGATTACGGGTTACAGGGCACCGCTAGCTCCCCGCCTAGCACGACCGGAGCTAATGTTAACCGAGGAACCGCTAAAAGTCAAATGATCTCGTGGTGGTGGAGGCAGGGACGGTTGAGAAAAGCAGGGGGACCAGACGCAGCGGAGAGGGTGGGATTCGAACCCACGAAGCATTGCTGCTTACGCGATTTCCAATCGCGCCGAATCGGCCACTCTCGCACCTCTCCATAACGGCGCGAATTATAGCATGGAACCCGATTTCCGACAAGTGTCGTGGCGATTGAGAGCGATTCAGGGTCCGTCCCAGCGATCGAGCGACTCCCCAACCCTCAGGGGTAAATCCCAGCATCTAACCAGACTAGGCGACGGCGCAGGCCAGCTCCTGCTCCTCGAAGAAGGCGAAGATCTCCTGCCAGAGCGCCGCCGGCAGATCCCAGTCCTGACCGAGTTCGTCGCGCAACTTGATGGCCGCGGCCAGATTCTTCTGAGCGCGCAGCTGTGACAGCGCCCTGGCCAGCATCGCCTTCGTTTCGTCGATCTCACCGGCCAACACCGCCCGGTGGTACGTCATCTCGATGATGCAGCGGCGCCACTCGTCGAGGCCGGGCGGCAGATCGCGGAGCCAGGTCGCGTAAAACTCGAGGGCCAGATCGTTCAGGTTGCCGAAGTCGTTCATCAGGCGGTGCAGCTCCAGCGACACCGGGCGGATCGGCACCTGGAGTCGATAGCCCTTCCGGACCTCGTCGAAGCGAACCGCGCTGACCTCACGGTTCAGCGTGTCGATCAGATCCAGGAACCGGAGCGGCCTGGCATTCACCAACACGCCGGCACGCTGGGCGAAGTAGCGCAAACCCGACATGTCGAAGAAGCGGACGATGGCCATGCGCGACAGGGTGTCCTGGATTTCGGTATCGATCCCTTTAAGCATAAAGCGGGTGATGACGTTCGACCACAGATCCTCCAGGAGCCGCTCGTACAGCTCGTCGTCGGGCAGATCGAACCACTGGGCGCCGACACGGGCCAAACGCAGCACGGAGTACGGATGGCCGCCGCTGACCCTGAGCGCGCGCAGGTACGGCTCCCGCTCCAGCAATCGCGGCAGCACGCCCCGGCTGAGATCACGAGCGTAGTGCTCATCAAAGGGGTAGAGATGCAGCGGCCGGTAGACGTCGCTCAGCGCAGCGTCTCGCCACTGCATCTGCGCGCGGGACGCAACGATGACGCGGACGGTCGATAGCCGGCTGAGCTTCGCCAGCAGCTCGCTCTCCAGTCGCTCCCGGTCCGAGCGCCGATGCACGAACTCGACGTTGTCCAGCAGCAGGACGACCTTCTGATCCGCCGAGAGCTGCTGGAAACCCTGCAAGAAGGCCGCCATCACGTCGGCGCGGGCGCGCTGCAAATCAGCGGACGGCAGGGCGCCGTGCTCGCGGATGGCCTGAAAGCGCCTCTCGAAGCGGACGCGATAGCCTGCCAACAGCTCGCGAAACGGCAGGAACGCAAGGTGCGGCCGGAGCTGGTCGACGATCTCACGCATCAAGTCGACGGTGTCGCTGAAGCGAAACTGCGACAAGTCGACATAAACACAGGGTAGATTCTGCCGCGTGCATTCGTCGGCTGCCCACCACAGGAGGACGGTCTTGCCGATCCCGCCCGGACCGTGGACACCGAGCAGGCCTGGCGTGGTCGAAACGATGTAACGCCAGACCAGGCGGGTTTCATTTTCTCGATCCAGGAAGCGGATGTTGCTTTCACTCAGGAGGCCCATCGTCTTTCTTCCTCTCTCATGCTTCCTATCGTGCACGCGGCGCTATACGGCGCGCTCCGGATGATACTGCACGTGGCGATCTTCGAACGCGTAACCGTCCCACTTGGGAGGGTCAGGGCGGGCGTACGTCACGACGAACAGCACGTTCTTGTTGGCAGAGATGACCGGCTGCACCAACTGGGCCTGCAGAGCGGGCAAGAACTGGTCCACGACGTCGAGGCGATCCAGGAAGAGCACGATGCGCCGCCAGCCGACCTTCTCGGTGATTCTTTGGATCAGGCTGACGAAATCGGTCGTGGCCGCTTCCACGAAGGTCTGCTCCCAGATCTCCTGCGCCGCCTCCCGGTTTGGAATCGGCTCCTCGCCCTGCATCATGAGGTCGGCGCGATCGGGATGACGAAGGTAGAGGTAGCGGTACTCCTCGCTCTGTGCTTTGCGCTCGTACTCGCAGAAATCCGGCTCAAAAGAAATGGTCTCACCGAACGCATCCTTCACTGACTGGCGCAGCCCCTCCACCAGGGTCCCCAGCACGTAACGAAACAGCCCGGCCCGGCCTTTGCATGGGCCCGCTGCCCGGAAATCGACGTAGGCAAAGGCGCCGCCCTTAGCCAGGTACTCCTCGCGCAGCTGCGGCAGCACAGCCTCCGACTCCTGCGGCGAACCCAGGTAGACCAGTACGGCGTGATCGTAGTTCTCCGCCTGTGACTGGAAGTACTGCTTGGCGTCCTCCAGCCGTGCCTGCCGGGCCTTCAGCTCGCTCTTGTGATTGGCGCCTTTCACGGCCGGCTCCAGACGTTGTCAGGAACTCCTCGATGCTTGCCCCGATGAGCTGCGTCTTGAAGTTGTCCCGCCAGATGCTTTCCGCCTCTGCGTCGACCTCAGCAGGATCCAGCACCGCGTACGACAGGTTGACGAAGCGCCCCAAGGTCGTAACCATGGAGCGATACAGGGCGCGCAGACTGTCGTCCCGCAGGCCATAACCCAGAAAATATGAAGGCATGCGAGTACAGGTCGGCCCGGAGGATGTTGAACAGGGCTTCTCGGCCCTGAGGGTAATCAGCGTAGTCGGTTTCGGTAATCAGGAGCGTATCGGGCTGGGCGATGTCACCGTGGAGCTTGACGATCGTTCGCCGCTCACGCACCAGAGCCACGTCGGTGTTCCGAGCCACTACGATGGGATGCAGGCCGGTTTCGCGACGGAAGGCGATCTCGAGCAGGCTGTCGTAGTTGGTGGTGTAGATGAGCTTGAAGCCGAGGCGGACGATCTGCCGGTGCAGGGGAACAGGGTCGAGGTCGCGATAGAGCTGCCACAGGAGCTCGTTCAGCGCCACCCGGCCTCGGCGGCGCTCGAAACGCTCAGCGGCTTCCGGCAGACCCACAGGGGAAAGAGACAGCTCCTGGCAGAGCAGACGTCCGAGTTGATCGGGCGGTATGGCGTGGCGTATTTCTTCACCGCCGAAGGTGATCGGATTCTTGAGCTGCGCCCCGACCGAAGCACCCTCTCCGATGAAAAGAATCGCTTTACCCTGATCCACCAGCGTGGCGATGCTTTCCATGTGCGGCCTGTCCATGCCCATTCATCGCCTCCGTGTTGTCGCCTCATCGTAGTCTCGGTCCACTTTCGGAGTGACACGACCAGGGGAAGCCGGTCAGTTACTATACATTTACCATTCATCATTATACCACAAACCGGCGATATCGCAAGTTCCGGCACCTGGTTTTTACTTTTGGAGGAAAGTTCAGGATCGCGGCCGAACCTGAAGAGCCGCATCCTTCCCGGGATGCGGCCTGAGGCGCGTCGTGTTAGAGGAGTGCGGCTTGGATTAGCGCTTGATGTTGTAGAACGCGGCCAGGCCCGCGTACAGAGCGGTGTCGCCCAGCTCTTCCTCAATGCGCAGCAAGCTGGTTGTACTTGGCCACGCGGTCGGTGCGGCACGGCGCGCCCGTCTTGATCTGGCCGGCGTTCACGGCCACGACCAGGTCGGCGATCGTCGTGTCTTCGGTTTCGCCGCTGCGGTGGGAAACGACGGCGGTCCAGCCGGCCCGCTTGGCCATCTCGATAGCCGCCAGCGTCTCGGTCAGCGTGCCGATCTGGTTGAGCTTGATCAGGATGGAGTTCGCGGCCTTCCGCTCGATGCCCATCTGCCAGCCGCTCGACATTGGTCACGAACAGGTCGTCGCCCACGATCTGCGATGCGGTCGCCCAGGCGCTGCTGCAGCAGCTGCCAGCTGTCCCAATCGTCTTCGGCCAGGCCGTCCTCGATGAGAGATGATGGGATACTTGTCGACCCAGGTCTCGTAGAAGTCGACCATTTCCTCGCCGGTGAGCTTGCGGCCTTCCTTCTTCAGGTTGTAGTAGCCGTCCTCGTAAATCTCGCTGGACGGCCGGGTCGAGGGCGAGGAAGATGTCCTCGCCGGGCTCGAAGCCGGCCTTCTGGATGGCCTCGACGATGACCTCGACCGCCTCCTCGTTGGAGCGCAGGCTGGGCGCGAAGCCACCCTCGTCGCCGATGCTGGTGTTGTACCCGCGGCCGGTCAGAACCTTCTTCAGGCTGTGATACGTCTCCGCGCCCCACTGCAGGGCCTCGGCGAACGAGGACGCGCCGACGGGCATGACCATGAACTCCTGCAGGTCGGTGCTGTCGACCGCGTGCTTGCCGCCGTTCAGGATGTTCATCATCGGCACCGGCAGCGTGCGGGCGCTCACCCCGCCCAGATAGCGATACAGGGGAATGTCCAAGCGCATCCGCGCCGGCCTTGCGCCACCGCCAGCGAGACGCCCAGAATGGCATTTGCGCCCAGGTTGCCTTTGTTCGCCGTTCCGTCCAGGTTAATCAGGAACTCGTCGACGCCGACCTGGTCGAGCGCGTCCCAGCCGAACAGCTCCTCAGCAATGGTCGTGTTCACGTTATCGACGGCCTTGGCTCACGCCCTTGCCGTTGTATCGGCTGGAGTCGCCGTCGCGCAGCTCGACGGCCTCGTGCACGCCCGTCGAAGCGCCCGACGGCACAGCAGCCCGCCCCAACCCGCCGCTCTCGAGATAGACCTCCACCTCAACGGTCGGATTGCCACGTGAGTCCAGGATCTCTCTCGGCCATGATTTCGTCGATGTACGTCATGGTTCCCTTACCTCCCCTAAATGGTTGAGTTATCGAACCGGGGCACGGCAAGCCGTAGCCGTCAAACTGATTGAGCTGAAGGACACGCTTTGCGTCAATCCGAGGTCTCCATACAGTTTGGTAAAATCAAAATGCCCGGTCAGAACACGGTTGAAGATGTCGACTTTTTTGGTCTGGTGGAATCTCGTCTTGCCGCGATATCGCTCGATCATTTCCACCGCAGTTATCGTGTCCTGCCTCACCAGAACGACCGGCACGCCAACCTCTTCCGCGCGGCTCAAAATCACGGAACTGGGATAGAGGTTGCCGGTCAGGATCAGGCAGCGGGTAGAGGTCTCCAGCGCCGCAACCTGGATATCGAGCCGATCGCCGCCCGTCACCACGGCTTTGTTCGGTTTTCGCCGGAAGTAGCTCAGGGCCGCTTCAGGATTCATCGCGCCGACCATCAGGTTCTCTACCAGCTCGTCCTCGTGAGCCTCGGCGCACAGAATGTCACCACCCAGCACGCTGGCCACCTCGCCCACGCTGACCGCGGTAAGCAGGTGCTCTCGCGGCAAGATACCGTACACCCGTATGCCGCGCGCGTTCAGGGCCGGCACGACGACGTCGTTGACGAATTGTTTCTGTTGATAGGGTACCACGTTGAACACAATGCCCAGCAGTGAATCACCCAGCACGCGAGCGGCCAGAAGCGCCTCATCGACAGCCTGCAGATCGCTGGCGTATTTCACCACGACCAGAGCGCTGGCGTTGAGGATCGAGACGACCCGCTCGGGCGGCAGGCCAATCAGTCCCCCTTCGCTGAGGGTGCGCGCCCCTTCGAGCAGCACGACCTGCCGACCCACGCTGACCTGCTGATACGCCTCCTCGAGCCGGTGAACATACTGCTCGAGCTTGACCTTCGAGCGCAAGACCAGGTCCACAACTTGAGGGTTGAGACAGATGGGGACGATCACGTCTGACGACTCTTCGAGGCCGAGAATATCCGCCACGAACTCGGCATCTTCATCCCAGGACTCATCGTTCGCCCGGCGCTCGGTGATGCTCACGGGCTTCATGTAAGCCGAAGTCAGACCATCCTGCGCCATCCGGTGTGCCAAACCGGTACACAGCGCGCTCTTGCCCGAGAAGACCTCCGTTGAACACACGTAGAGGGCCACGCCCATGCCGTCCCCCTTTAACGCCGCAACGTGTCGTCGCTCAGCACCCAATGGACTGGTTCACTCCACCACCGGATGGTACAACAACCGGACGTATTTTGCAAGATGGTTTTCGGGCTACGTGCCTCGCAGCCGGCGCCGTGCTTCGCGGCAGTGGGGGCATTCGTCGCCCACGTAGTCACGCCCACACATACCACACGTCTTGGGCGGCTCGGCCTCTTCGTCCAGGACGGCCGCGATCAGGATGATCTGCCTGCCAGCGTGTTTTCCCAGCCATTCGTCCAGGTCGGTGTCGCCCACTTTCCAACCAGAGTCTTTCCGTATCAGGGCGCCCCGCAGGGCGCTCGCGCCGAAGTCCAAGGCCATGCCGGCCAGCCGTTGCGCGCTCGTTTTCTGAACCATGTTCATCTCACCCCTGCACGGACGAAAAAGGCCCCCGACCACTTCGGGGGCCCCGGAACCCAAGTATCGTACGACTACCGGCCTGCGCTCTCACTCACGATCTCGTGCGTGTCGCGAGCAATGGCCAGCTCTTCGTTGGTGGGAACGATCAGGACCTTGACCCGCGAATCGGGCGCCGACGCCTCCACGATCTTGCCGCCGGAACGCTGTGCATGAACCCCCTTCACGCCCATGAACTCCAGCCCGGAACAGGACCAGTCGGTCATTTCCTTGAAATTCTCACCAATGCCGCCGGTAAAGACGATGCAGTCCAGGCCGCTCATCCGGGCGGCGTAAGCGCCGATGTATTTCCGAACGCGGCCACTGTAGAGCTTCAGGACGAGCATGGACCGCTCGTAGTTCGGATCGCTCGGACCGGCGTGCATGGCGGACTCGAACGTCCGCATGTCAGACGACAAACCACCGGACAGGCCCAGGACGCCGCTCTTCTTGTTCAACAATGTATCGACCGCGTCGGCGCTCAGATTTTCCTTCTTCATCAGGTAGAGTGCAATGTACGGATCCAGATCGCCGGAGCGAGTGCCCATGGCCAGGCCCTCCAGCGGCGTGAAGCCCATGCTGGTATCCACGGACTTGCCGCCATCCACGGCGGTGACGCTGGCGCCATTCCCCAGGTGACAGGTCACGATCTTCAGCTCAGAAATCGGCTTGCCCAGGTACTTGGCCGCCTGCTGCGCAACGTATTTGTGCGAAGTGCCGTGAAAGCCGTAGCGGCGTATGCCATACTTTTCGTAGTACTTGTAGGGGATCGCATAGAGGTATGCGTGCGCCTCCATCGTCTGATGGAACGCAGTATCGAACACGGCCACCTGCGGAACCTGCGGCAGGAGCGCGCTGACAGCTTCAATGCCCTGAATATTGGGCGGATTGTGCAGAGGCGCCAGCTCGATGTTGTCCACCAGAGCCTTAATGACCGCTGCATCGATGCGAACCGACGCCGCGAACTTTTCGCCGCCGTGCACCACACGATGACCGACCGCGTCCAGGTCCTCCGCCTTGCTCAGGACGCCGTGGGTCGGATCGACCAGGATGTCGAGGACCAGCTTGATGGCATCGGTGTGGCCTTTCACCGGCAGATTGGTTTGGACGAACTTGTCGGCGCCCGGCTTGCGGTGCGTCAGCGACGGATTCCCCAGACCGACTTCTTCGACCAAGCCGCCGGCCAGAGCCTCTGCACCATCGCCATCGATCGAAAACACCTGGTATTTCACAGACGAGCTACCGCAATTCAGCACCAGAATCTTCACGTTTAGGATCTCCTGTTCGTGAAAGCAGTCGAATGTCACGCGCCGAAGGTAGGAAAGTCGAAATCGGCCAGGACGTAGCCCTTGTCGCCGGTCCTCACGCCAGCGGCATTGGCCTCATCGGTGTCGATGTGAAAGTCGAGCTTGTACGTCGGGTGGACGCGAATGATGACGTTGCCAAAGACCACCTGGCGCGGTCCGCTGCACGCAATGGAGACAATCTGCTTGTCCGTGAAGCCATACTCCTCGGCCTCAGCCGGAATCATGTGCAGGTGGCGCTGAGAGAGAATGACCCCCTCTTGAAGCTGCACTTCGCCCGCGGGGCCGACGATCGTCAAGCCGGGCGAACCCGCGGTCTTGCCGGACAGGCGAACCGGTGGGGTCTGGTCCAGCTTCAAGCGGAACGTGTCAGTCAACGACAGCTCGATCTGGGTGCCCGTGCGCGCCGGGCCCAGGACGCGGACGCTCTCGATCGAACCCTTGGCCGACTTCAGGGTGACGCACTCCTCACAGGCGAATTGGCCCGGCTGAGACAGAGCTTTGGTGGCGGTGAGTGTGTGCCCGGGGCCGAACAGCTTCTCGACGTGCTCCTGAGTCAGGTGCATGTGGCGGCCGGAAACGCCGATAGGGACCTCTAGAGCGGCTTTGATCACCATATGATTTCGTCTCCTTCTGAAAGTTGTAGTAGATTGCAGACCGATCAGCCCGCGTCTCAAAAAAGGGAAGGCATTGGGGTATGCCTTCCCTTCCGACAATCGTTTCAGCTTATACCCGCAACCGCTGGGGGTCCCTCTGCCGCGCCGACGGCACAACGGATGGCCTCACCGACCTCAACACCCTGTTCAATGGCAGACACACCCTTCCATCGCGCTCGTCAACGTCTTATTCATGGGGACTGCTCGAACGCGTGAATTTTAGCACACGAGGTGGAGGGTGTCAAATTTTTTCAAGCACGTTGCAGCACGAGCGGGCGCCCTCTCAGCGCCCGCTCGTGTCGGGACTGCCCAGCATACCAGCATGAAGGAGAGTGCGAGAGCCACGCTTATGGGCAAGCCCCCGTATCGTCGTAGACGTATACCTTGTTGCTGAATTCGCTGCTGACGTATACGCGTTTCTGTTTCGACTCGAAGCTCACGCCATTGATCGCACTGCTCGTATTCCACGAGCTATCCATGAGGAATGAGGTCGGCGCCCAGTCGTCGTCGACGGTGTCGAACACCCAGAGCTTGCTGGAGGCATTGGGGGACGGAGCCAGGATGCGCCCGCCGACGAACAGCCGTCCCGTGTTCGGGTTCAACGCCAGCCAGTCCAGGTTGTACTCCGGGCTGGTCGTCTTGAACGTCGCCATCGGCGCCGCATCGTCAGTGTCGCGCATGGCGTGAATGTCATAAACCAGCAGCTCCGAGCTCCCGTCGGTCGTCACGTATAACCGCCCGTTGGTCGAGTTGTACAGGATTCCGTGCGCGCCCGGTACCGTCCAGGTCTTGGTGGCGGCAGAGGCCCCATCCGGCCAGATCACGCGCGCCAAGCGGGTGCCCGTCGTCCCCCAGATCCAACCGCGGCCGTCGAGCGCCAGGCCAACCAGGCCGCTCACACTCTCTGCCGTGCCTTCGGTGTGGTTGTTCACGTCGGCCAGAGTGTAGCGCTTCAGCACACCGTCCGCTCCGGTGCCCGGACTCGACACATAGGCCGTGCCTGTGTTCCGATCAATCACCAGACCGCGTGGATTCGCAAGTCCCCCCAGCGCCTTCTCCACCGTCCGGGACGCCGGGTCGACGATCAGGAGCTGGCCCCCGCCCTGATCCGTCACGTAGATCTTCTTGCTGATCGGATTGTAGGCGACTCCCCACGGCTGCCCGATCGTGAAGCTCCCGCCAGAGACGGTAGCGACGACCTGCGTCCCATTCAGCACCGAGATGGTACCCAGGTCGTGATCGGCCACGAACACCTCACCCGTGTCTTCGTTCGCCGCACTGCCGTACGGCGCCGCGCCCGACGGCAGTTGCGCCGAACCCGCGGTCTTCGGGTCGCACCCGGGAACCGGCGTCGGAGTGGGTGTCGGCCCGCCGCTGCAATCGCCGAACACGTAGACCCGATCGGTGTACTCACTGCTCGCGTAGACCCGGCCCTGCTTGTCCAGACTAACGCCACGCATCTGAGTGCCATCGTTCCAGGAGTCCAGGTTGAACGGCGTCGCGTTGAAGACACTGGCATTCGTGTCGAACACCCAGAGGTTGCTCGCCCGGCCGTGATCGACGGTCGCCACAGTGCGGCCCGCCACGTACAGCCACCCCTTGCTCGCGTTCAGGGCGAGCCAATCCAGGTTGTACTCCGGGCTGGTCTTGAACGGCGATCCCAGGATCGGCGTCGGTTCGCTGCCACTGATATCGTACGCGATGAGCGACGAACTGCCGCCTGTGGTCACGTATAGGCGCTGCGTACCGGCGTCATAGGCGACACCGAACGCACCGGGCACGCCCCATTTCGACGTTTCATCCTGGCTCGGGTTTCCAGTCCATATGACCCGCACCAGCTCATCCTGCGTCGTGACCCAGATCCAGCCGCGGCTGTCCACGACCACGCCGGTCGGCCAGTTCCCGATGTTCAGGCTGGTGCCTTCCAGCCCATTTGCCACATCGCTGAGCGTGTATCTGCGCAGCTTCGCATCGCCAGAGCTGGCGACGTACGCCGTTCCCGTATTGGGCTCGATTGCGACCCCTCGGGGGCTTGCCAGCCCACCGAGCGATTGGACGACCGCTTTCGTGGCCGGATCGACGATGAGCAGGCGACCGCCGCTCTCATCCGTCACGTACATTCTCTGGTTCAGGGGATTGTAAGCGACGCCCCAGGCGCCATCAATTGTGTAGCTGCCCTTGGAGACTGTGCCTACTACGCTCGTGCCGTTCAGGACAGCGACGTTGCTGGCCCGCGTGGCAGACCCATGATCTGCTACGAACACGTTCCCGGACACCGCGTCCACTGCACTGCCCGTACGGGGCGGCACCCGAATCCAGCTGCGCGAAGCCCGATGATGGAACACACTGGGTGGTGGGTGTCGGCGTAGGTGTGGGGTTGGAACCGCAGTCGGTAAAGACGTACACTCGGTCACTGAACTCGCTGCTGGCGTACACTCGACCCAGCTTGTCCAGGCTGACGCCGCGCATCATCGTGCCATCGTTCCAGGAATCCAGAGCGAGCGGCGGCGTGTCGAAGGTCGTGGTCGCCGTATCGAACACCCACAGTTTGCTCACTTTGGGTTGGGTCAATCCGGCCGGGATGCGCCCCGCAATGTAGAGTCGACCGGCGCTCTCATTCAGCGCCAGCCAATCCAGATTGTATTCCGGGCTGGTCTTGAACGGCGAACCCGAGATTTCGACCGGAGGGTCGGCCGTGGCAGGCACGCTGAAGACCGTCAGCGAAGAACTGCCGCCGGTCGTCACGTACAACCGATCGGTGCTGGCGCTGTAGGCGATGCCGAACGAGTTCTCCAGACCTCTTTTCCAGGTCGCGCTCGTGCTGCCGGCCCAGGTCACTCGTACCAACTCGCCCTGCGTGGTGACCCAGATGCGGCCCTCCTTATCCACTGCGACGCCGGTGGGCCAATTCCCAACGTTTAGACCGACGCCCTCCCCCCCATTCGCCACGTCGGTGAGCGTATATCTGCGCAGCATCGCATCTCCCGAGCTGGCCACGTATGCCGTGCCGGTGCCGCGATCGATGGCGACACCGCGTGGGCTGGCGAGCCCGCCCAGGGTCTTCTCTACGGTTCTGGACGAGGGATTGACGATGAGAAGCTGTCCCGCGCCCTCATCCGTCACGTAGATTCTCTGGTTCACGGGGTTGTAGGCCACGCCCCAGGCGCCCCCGATCGTGTAGCTCCCTTTCGAAACGGCCCCGACGACGGTCGTACCGTTGAGCACGGTTATGCCGCTTGGCTGAGCGGCAGAGCCGTGGTCCGCGACGAATACGTAGCCGGATACCTCGTCCACAGCGCTCCCGTACGGAGCGGCACCAGAGGCCAGCTGCGCGAACCCGCGAGAGGGAGTACAGCCGCCGGGCGTGGGGCTCGGCGTAGCCGTGCCGCCGGCGCCGTAGATGATCGGCAGGTACGCCTGAGGCGTGCCTGTCGGCAGCATCAGCGGAGCCGCTCCAATCTGAACTGCGAAGGCAAGCAAGAAAAGCGCGGCCATCGCCAGGAATATTCCGGCCCACAAGACGTTGGACTGAATCAGGAACTTCCGACCGCTTTTCATAGACATACCTCCACTGTGCAATGCAGGGCCGAAGGCAAATCGAGGCCTCAGTTGGGGGAGCGGTCCAGCAAGCCTCGGGTCGTACCAATGTAAACAGGCGCGTCCAGACGCGGCATATCCGTGCATATATCTTAACATGGAGTTTGGGGTTGGGACGTTAAGACTTGGTAAAGGAACAGTAAAGAAACAGTAGGGCAACCTAACGATAGGCAGCGAGGACAGCACCGGAGGCGTCGGAGTAGGTCAAGATCAGTTCGCTCGGGCCGGCGGCGCCGACCGCAACCGGCGCCGAAACGTACGGCTGCGCCGGAGAAATTGTCGGAATCAAGCCCTTGAACAGAACTTCGCCGTCGGTGCGGCGGCTGAGGGTAACGACGCTGTCGCGCCGGGCGCTCGTGGGCGCCACGCCGATCACCGCCCCCGCCGAGGTCACCTTCAAACTGAGCGCCGCCCCCGGGCTCGCGCTGCTCACACCGCCGATGGTGCTCACCGGGTACCAGTGCTCCGTCCATCCCAGCTTGCCGCCTGGCGGCAGCGTAGCGGAATCATCGAAGGTCGGAGCGACGCCGCCGTGAAGCTCGACGTACGACGATTGATCGTCGGTCCAGCTACTCGGCGACAACGCCGTAGGCCCATAGCCCCTAGAGAACACCTTTGCCCCACGCGCCACACCGCTGGGGTAGACGCGGACCAGGCCTTCATCGACCTGAGGGTCGTACACAGCGAGGAAATCGCCCATTGCCGCAGGGCGCTCGAAGGCGCCGAGGTAATAGGGCCAATTGCCCAGGAGGCTGAGATCGCGCCCAGCCTGAATCGGCCAGGAAAACGCGCCGCCCGGACCTGGCAGTCCGGTCCAGCGGTCATCGCGACTGTGGAGCGTCATCTCGGTCGTCGGCAGGATGAACTGCAGCCGGTTCGAAGGCGCGTTCGTTCCTCCCGGGGCACACATCGCATTCAGCCAGAACTTGTAGGCAACGGCGCCGGCGGTGGGGTTTTCGAGGTGGGGGCTCACGGTGAAGAACGAACGCCCCGCCGGCAGGGCGACATCCACCTGGGCCCGCAGACGGCTCGCGGCAATCGTGTCCCGCACGGTCACAGTGACGCCGTCAGTCGCCTGAACAGTGTCAAAGGACCAGGGGACGCCCCACTCGTATCCGTGCTCGGCAACCGGCAGGCACCACTCGATGCCGCCGAGGGCCAACCACCAGCCCTGCTCGGACGGTCCCCAGTGAGTAGGCTTCACCACAGGGTTTCGATAAAGCTCGTCGTGGCCCGTGGGCTTGAAGAGGCATTCGTAGATCCGACCGCCCAGCTCGGGTAGAACCGTGACACGCAGGTACTCGTTCTCCAGAACGAGCGCAGTGAACCGCCGCTCGATCGGCGTCCTGGGAGCGCTGTCGTAGAGGCTCCAGTCCAGCTTTCGATAATACATGTTGTAGTATGGCTGATACGCGGCTTCAAGAAAGGACTCGTACGGATACGTGGGTAGAACGATAGTCTCCTGGCGAATGGTTGGCCGAACCGCCGCCTCGGAAACAGGAACAGTCACTGGAGGAGTTGTGGTGGCCGCCGCGGTCGCGGTCGGGGCAACCGAAGCCGCCACCGGTTCGGAGGAACTGACCCCTGGCGCGTCACTGCCCGCCCACACGGGGGACAAATGAGCCGGCTGCCAGCCGCAAGCCAACACTATCGCACCGCCGAGGAGCACAGCCATCGCCGGGCCAATCCATCGCCGGCACGGTCGGCCCATCACAGAACCTGGCCCGTCCCCGCGGAGGGTCCTGCCGCCTCGCCGGACGACGACGCGCGATCCTGAAGCGCGGCATCCGCTTCGACCGCGCCCTCGCCCCCGGCGTCAATCAGGGCAAGCAGCCGACGGCGGACCTCAGCATCCTGGAAACCGATCAATGCCTCCGCCGCACTGGCGCGAACTTCGGCATCCGGATCGGACAGGGCCCCGAACAGCGCGCCGATGGCCTCGGGCCCGCGCAATCCGGCCAGGGTTTCGACGATGCCGACCCTGGTACGCGCATTCTTGACTGCCAGGCCGGCCGCCAACGTCTCCACCAACGGCCCGAAGGCCTCCAATGCCTTCAGGATTCGCCGCCTGACTTCGCTGTGTTGATCGCCTACTGCCTGCAGCAGCGGGCCGACGGCGCGTGCATCCTGGATCTGAGCGAGCGCGTCGGCCGCACCACGCACTACGAACCAGTTCTCGTCCTGCAGCGTGCGGCATAGCGGCTCGACGGCGCGGCGATCCTTGGTGCGGGCCAGGGCTTCCACGGCGGACCGGCGGACGAGCGCGTTGCTGTCGTCCAGCACCTCAATCAGCGTCGGAACGGTCCATTCCGTGCCGATCCAGCCCAGGGCCTCGGTCGCGCTGCGCCGGACGTCCGCCGAGGGGTGCGTCCTCACGATCTCGGAGAGGCTGTCCACTGCCTGCGAGCCCATGCGGGCCATGGCCGCGCCCGCGCGGAAGCGCATGGTGGGATCGCCGTTTGCCAGAGCCTGCACCAAGGCCTCAATGGAACGCGGATCGCCGATCCGCCCCAGAGCCTCGACGATCTGGTACTGGACGAACCCTTCGTTCTGGGGCATCAACTCGATAAGCGGTTGGGCACCTTCGATACTGCCGATTTGGCCCAGGGCTTCCACGGCGCGGCAGCGCGCGTCCAGGTCCTGGCTGGCCCGCACGACCTCGAGCAGGGCGGGGATGCCCGCTTCGCCCAAAGCCACGAGGGCGCGACCGGCAATCGGGCGCAGGAGCCAGTCGCCCCCGGTCAGCACGCCGACGAGCGGACTCACGCCTGCCGCGTCGCCGAGCTGACCCAGCGCTCTGATCACCCTGGGCAGGATGTCATCTCCAAGCTCGGCCGCCTGCGAAACCGCGTCGATCAGAATCGGGACACCTTCCCCGTTGCCGATCTCGGCCAGGATGAGGGCGGCGCGCACGCGGACGATGCCCGAGTTACTCGCCATGATCTCCTTCACCAGATCGACCGCTGCCTCGCGCATGCGCATCAGAGCCGCGACCGCGATCTTGACGATGCCCTCGTCCTCTTCGTCGAGCGAGCACTCCACCAAGAGCTTGATTGCGTCGGGTGTGGCAATGCCGGCGAGCACGCCAGCGACGCCCTCGCGCATCTCCCGGTCGTTGGCCCGCAATGATTGCGCCAGCTGCGTCAGCTCGCTGCGTGAAGCCTCCCGGCCGGCGCGCACTGCAACTGCGCCCCATTCCGGGGAGAAGCCTTCCTCCAACAGAACCTGTATCAGCGCCGAGATTCCCAACCCTTCAAGTTCGCTCATCGTCTCTCGCTCCTGGGGGCAGACGACCCGTGGGGCTCAGTCACCGTAGTTTTTGTACACGAGTGGAAAGCGCTGCCTGTAAAGCTCTGCCTGATAGGATAATGTTACGGGCAGGACGCCGACGTTCTTCGCCGCGAACGCACCCGCATCTCCGTCTACGATGACGTTGCAGTGATACACGCCGTAGCCCAGCCCGGTGAGGTCGGCCTGGACCTGCAAGGCGATAGGTTGTGCACCAGAGACCGTGCCCGTCAGAGGGTCGACGCTGAGCCAGGCGACGGTCGGTGAAATCGAAGCCGTCCACGTGATGGCATCGGAAGCGCCACACCGCGACAGCTGGACGTCCCGCAGCTGGGGTGCAGTCGCGTCATCGGTCACGAACACGAGATAGGCAGGCTGCGGCGAGAAGGCAAGGTAGTCCCGAACAGCCTTCGCCGCGTCAATTCGCCCGTAGCCGTACCGCTCGTCCCATCCAGCGGGCCCCAGGTCGACGGCTGAGTCTTGCACGACCTGGCGCACGTGGCTGTTCGAATCGCCCGGACAGATGCCCCAGAGAAGAGCCGCCAGGCCACTGACGTATGGTGCGGCCGCGGACGTACCGTATTCGTATCGGTACGATCCGCCGGTCCACGTGCTGTAGATCGTGACTCCGGGCGCCACCACGCTCATCTCAGGTCCATAATTTGAGAACCCCGCACGAGCGTCTGACCAATCGGTCGCGCCGACGGCCATCGCATATCGCGCTGGGTAAGAGATCTCTGAAGTGCCGTCGTTGCCGGATGCGGTGGGCAGCAAGCAGCCATGGGCCAGGGCGTAGTCCACCGCCTCGCGCATCGTTGCGCTGGGATAGGGTCCCCCGAGGCTCAGGTTGATGACTCGGGCCCCTTGGTCCACCGCATAACGGATACCCAATGCTGCGTCTGTGTCGGTCCCCTTGCCGAGACTGTTGAGGACCTTGACCGGCATGAGCCGAGAGTTCCAGGCCAACCCCGCGATACCCACGCCGTTGTTGGTAACGGCCGCGGCGATGCCCGCGACAAAGGTGCCATGCCCGAAGTCGTCCGAGTTCTGATTGGCTCCAATCGCGCCGGGCGAGACGTAGTTCCAGCCGGCAAGGACCTTTCCCGACAGGTCCGGGTGCGTCCCATCGATCCCGGAATCCACGATCGCGATGATCACCGAGCTGCTGCCGTGGGTGACGTCCCAGGCCTCCGGCGCGTCGATGGTCGAGAGCGCCCATTGCTGGTAGAAGTTCGGATCGTTGGGTGTTTCCAGTGCGTGGACGATATAGTTCGGTTCGGCGTACTCCACGCCGGGGCGAGCGCGGAACTCGCCGGACCGGCGCAGCTCGTCACCGGCAGCAACCTTCAGCTTGAGCAAGCCCAGGTCAGGCACAGCCTCGGCGGTCGCCAGCTCCGGCGCCGACAGCGCCCGGGCAGCCAGTTGCGGCTGCGTGACGCCGCTTTGCAGCTTGATGAGGATTTCTCCCGGGACGAAACGTGCATCGGCGTCGAGTGTGGGCGCCTGTGGCACTGGGGCGGCGAAGCCTGGTGCCGCAGGCCGTCCAACCGCGGCCATGCAGACCAGCCAAGCTCCAACTACCCAGCTGACCCCATTGTAGAGTCGCCTCACAATCGCCCCTTTTGTTCGCACTCGATCAGACGACCTATTATAATCGAATGCGTAAAAGATTATAAAATCGCGAAAGGGCCTTGAACTCAAAGCGGCACACCGCAGCGCTATTCAGGAGAGACTTCAAGCACGCCGTCCAGGAGAACACGGTCTGCTGGTGGCTGCCCCGGCAGGACCACGGGGCGGCGCTGCCCGGTCACCGCATCGTACATCCCTATCTCGATGCGATATGCACCGGAGGGAGCGTCTGGTTTTACGGTGAACGAGTATGTATCACGCAGATACTCGCCTGCGACCCACCCTGTAGTGGGCAAGGTCCCACTTCCCGGCACGGTGTCGACCTGTCCCCACAGACGGTCGTGGTCGTCTAACAGGTGTACAAAGACCGTATACGAGGTCTGCATGGATGCCAGCGCCTGCCAATACACGACCAGGTCGACGGTTTGCCCGGGGGCGACCCTCGCCGGCAGCGGCCCGTAACCGAGCAGGCGGATCTCGTCGGCCAGCGTGGCTCGCAGCGGATGAGGTACTTCCGGCGGCTCGAAGTCGTGCGCCCTCCCGACGCCCACCTGAACGGTCGTCAGCGGCAGGAAGTCGCCGCCCGCCACACGGAACAGCGAATCGCCGCCCACCTGAGCGATCGCCACTCGCAGCCGATAGACGCCCGCGGCGGCGCTGGGCGGGATGACAACCCGGTGCGGATCGCGCAGCGGGAAGCCGGGCGTCCAACGGCTCATTGGATCGCGTGCCAGCATCGACGAGCCATCCGATTGAGCGACCATCTGTCCGTGGTCGTCGGTGAGCTGCACCACGATGGCGTTATCCTGAGCCATCGGCGTCAACCCCTGCCAGATCAGATCCAGATGCACCGCATCCCCGGGCACACACCCGGCAGCAGGGAGGCCGAGGTTGTAGCCCAGGAGCCGCACAGCTGCGCCCTGCCCATTGTCAAAGTCGACGGACAGGGGATGCTGAACTGACAGCCGATCGACCGAGGGCGGCTGGGTGGCCGAAACGACGTCCACCGCCCCCAGGTCGACCTCAACGCCCCGCGGCGCACCGGTCGCCCCGATGACGTCGAGCCCGCGATCGTTGCTTCTCCGGTACACGCCTACCCTGACAGTGTAGCGGCCCGGCGGCACGTCGACCGGCAACAGCAGCCCCTGGCGATCCATCCAGGGAGCGCCAACCGTTTCCGAAGCAAGGTCGACTGAACGCTGAGCCCACGTATAGTCGGTCTCGTCTGCCAGTCGCAGCCCTACGTACAGAGGTTCCTGGGGCAATGCGCTGAACCGCCACTGTAAGCCCACGGTGATGGCTGAGCCTGCTGGCACCGGCCCGCGGCTGAGAGTCTGCTCGACCAGCTGCAGCACGCCCCCAAAATTATGGGCGCTCTCTGCGGTCTTCACGTCGCCCGGCGCGCTGAACAAAAACAGGCGGGTGTGCGGATTGGGCCAGTCAGCCAGCAGCGTGTGGTCGTGCCCGGCCAGGTAAGTCTGCAGCTCGGTCTCCAGGATTCGCCCCCCGGTTTGATGCGCCGGGAACCAGACACGACCGAAGCGGCCGATCAGCGAATCCAGGTAACGGGGCAACAGGGTCGGGTCGTTCCGGCGGGCAGGCCAGTCCTCGCGGAAAGCAGGTTCCAGATGGAGCGTCGCCGCGTCCCCGTAGGCCCGGAAGTAGCCGATCTGCCATGGATAGAGGCACAATACGGCATCGCCGGGCGCCTCCCAGGTGCTCACCTGAGCGACCAAGCTGCGGTAGTCGTCTTCCACGTAGCGCGGCGTCGTGTAGAAGAAGACCAGGGACGTCGCACTGAAGCCCACGACCAGCGCTACAACCGCGCTTCCAACCAAGCGCTGCCGCTCCCACAGGTAGACGCAACCGGCCCCCAGCAACAGCTCCCAGGCCGGGGCGGCGAACAAGAGCAGCCGCTCGAAGCCGGCCGGGTTGAACGGATAGACGACGTTGATGACGTACGCGCCGCCCAACGACACCACGATCAGGATCGGCAGAAAGACCGCCTGCCCGGCCCGCTTCATCGTCGCGGCGAGCGTGATGCCACCCACGCCCGCCAGAACCAGGAAGAGCGGCGCCGCCCAGCTTAGCCAGCTCACCTGAGCCGGCAAGTGCCCGAGCGAGAACGCCACGGCGTGCTGCCACAGGAAGGCCGGCGGGGGAAGGGACGCATACTGCTCAATGGCAACCTTGCCGCTGACGTAGGAAGTCAGCTTCGTCAGCGTGAACACTACCCAGGGCAAATACAAAACGGCCATAACGGCCTGGCAGATAATCCACGGCCGCAGCACACGCCGCTCGCGTCGCTCGCGGGCCAGCAGAACGAAAAGCGTCTGGGAAACGGGGATCAACACCGCATAATAGTGCGTGTAAAGCGCTGCCAGGGTCACAGCCCCGTAGGCCAGGAACAGCCGGCGCGACGGTGCGTGTGAAGCGTCGTCCAGCCACAGCCACATGAGGTATGTGGAAGCGAGTCCCAGCAGCGCCACGAGGGCATACATCCGAACTTCTTGTGAATAGTAGACCTGGATGGGACTGACGGCGGCCAGCAGACCGACGACGACGGCCAGCTTCAGACCGCCGAGATAGCGCGCCACCCGAAAGATGAGGATCACGGTCAAAACGCCCACGAACACGGAAAAGAGACGCGCGGCAACGGGGCCGGAGCCCGCGCCCCACTGCCAGAGATGCAGCAGCGCATAATAAAGCGGAGGGTGAATATCCTCCGCTGTCTCCTTGATCATAGACCCAATGGGCATGCCTGCAGCATAGAAGCTATAACCTTCGTCCCACCACAGAGGCTGCCAACTGAGCCACAAAGCCCTGAGACCCGCGGCCAGCAAGGCCAGCAGAATCAGGATTGTTTTGTGAAGTCGACCTTCGTCCACTGGACCGCTCCATTGCCCTCGCAGTTCTGACTGCCGGTGACGTCGACGACCGGCGAGAGGGTTTCCGTGCTGTTGTCGCCGTTGACAACGGCGACGTGCCACGTCCCAGCGACGGCCTGGTCAGCGATCTGAAGCTCGTAATTGCGGTCCTCGTCCTTGCCGGGATCTCCGTTGGTCTTGGCCCAGACGCCCTTCCAATTGTCGGTCCAGACCCGAATGTACGCGTCCCCCACGAACGCCTGGTTGGCGTCACGCACGAAACCGAACACGCCGGTGTTGTCACAGTTTGCGAAGCTGCCGACGATGGTCGCCACGAATGGTGTGTTGGACGGCGCCGCAGCGCCCGCCGGAGCCGCCGCCGGATTGTCGGCCTGTGGCGGAACGGGCGTCGCCGTTGCCGTCGGCCTGGGCGTGGGGCTGATCGTCGCCGTGAACGTCGGGCGATGAGTCGCCGTGGGGGTCGCCGTAGGCGGCTGTGGGCCCTTGACGATGGCCCGGCCGACCGAGCAGCCCAGCATGGTCAGCATGACCATGCCACAAACAGCGACGACTATAGTTGGGTTGGGCTTCCTATGCATGTCATTTCCTGTGTTTGGTCAAAAGGTTTTGTTCCTTCAGGCGACACTGGACGCGCAGAAGGCTCCCTCGCCAGTCCGCCTGGCAAGGAGAGCCTTCTGGGTCATCAATCAGAATTGGCGCGTGAACTCGACTTCGGCCACCTGGTGGCCACCGCCATCCGGCTTGCAGTTGTCCCCCGTGTAGTCAAAGTTCAGATCGACGATCTCGCTTTCCACTTTCTTGTACTGGTCAGGACCGGTCTGCCAGTCCCAGACCGTCAGATAGAAGTGACCGGTCTGCGCCTGCTTCAGCAGTAAGTCCCACTCGCCGGGGCCATAGGTCAAGCCGACGCCGGAGACTAACGACATGGCGCCGTCCCATCCGTCTGTCCAAATCTTGATCCGCAGGCCGTTCACCGGATTGCCGCTCTTGTCCACGATCTTGCCCTTGGTCATCGTGGTGCCGCAGTTCGCCCACCACTTCGTGACCTTGCCGGTGAACTGCTTGTTGGACGCCGCAGGAGCCGCCGCAGCTGCGGCCGCAGGTTGAGCTTCCTCCTTCGCAGCCGGCTTCGGGGCAGCAGCCGCCGGGGCGGGTTTGCGCGCAGGACGCGGCGTGGGGCTGGGCTCGGGCGTGTCGGTCGGCACCGGCGTATCGGTCGGCACCGGCGTATCGGTGGGCACCGGGGTGTCGGTCGGCACCGGGGTGTCGGTCGGGAGCGGGGTATTCGTGAACGTCGGCTGCGGGGTGGCCGTCGGTGGAACGACGGCGACCACCTGCCGGCTCGATCCGGCATTGCCGGTCAGGACACGGCACACGGAGCACCCCAACGAGGCCGTCAAGGCCACAGCGGCAATCGCCAGTACGAGAATCGTACGAAGTGACTTCAGACGCATGAATTCAGCTCCTCAAGTGGAGTTAAGCGCACGCCAACCAAAGCCTGAGGCTGCGTGTTCGCTTCCAAACAAAGAGATCGGGCGACGACGGCCGGTCTCAGCAAACAAGAGAATCAATAGTGGCCTACTTTTTCTTCCTTGATGTTGAAATAGACGGCGTTCTCCCCTTGTGCGTTCGTCGAGAACGTTTTGACTTCCGACAATTGAGCGCCGGACGCGTCGGTCACGTAGAGCTCCCACTCGCCGACCCAATCCCTGGCGTTCATCGCCGACCACTCCACGTTCTTACGCGGTTTGCCGGCGGGATCGATGGGATCGAAGGAACCGACCAGGTCGTTCGACGGACTGCTCAGGACAGTGTGGCCGTTGGTCTTGTTGGTCAGATGCAGAATGACGCCCGACTGCGGATCCTTCTTCTTGTTCAGCACGTAGGCCGAAATGGTCAGGAAGAAGTTGTCGTTGGGCCAGTAGTTGGTGCCGCCGATGGTGTACGGGAACCAGGGACGCTCGGTCGCCGTAGGCTCCGGCGGGGGCGGAGTCGCCGTCGGCGGACGCGGACGCGCCGTGTTGGTGGGCTCAGGCGTGTCCGTCGGAGCGGGCGTTAAGGTGGGCGTCGCCGTCGGCGTATCGGTGGGCGGCAAGGGAGTATTGGTCGCGGTTGGCGTCGACGTAGGTAATGGAGTGTTCGTATACGTAGGTCTTGGCGTTTTGGTTGGCGTTGGTGTGGGGTCCGTCGCACCCAGGGCTGCCAGTTGAGCCACGGCGCAGCCCATAGAGCTGATCACCAGCACCGCGATCAGCGCGATCAAGACGGAATGCATCCTTTTCATCTGCAGACTTCCCTCCGCACCCACTCCTACGACGGTGGGCAGCTTGTGACTGAGATACTTGACCAGCTAATTGAACGGGAGCGAAAGCGAGCCATTCGGCGTTCAGCAAAAATGGCTTGGCGATTATAGCATAGCCAAGAGGAAACCCAAATCCGGCGGTTGCGCGAGGCGGTTTGCGACACGATGCGCTGATAGTGATCTGGCCCACATTTTACATGACAAGCGCAGGTATAGCAAGTCAGCCACTCGGCGCTTACTCACCATCTGCAACAGCCGCGTGCCGCAAGCTCGCTCTCTCCGCACAGCGGATATGCCGCTTACGGCTTACAATGGAAGGCGATCACCGAGCCTGTAGAACTTGCGCATTACGTAGGACATCGGCAACAGCCGCGTGGCGTCCAGCTCGCCCTTCTCGTCCAACGCGGCCTCGTCCACGTGGGCCGCGACAATACGGCCAAGGAACAGATCGTGCGCCCCCAACGGAAGGACCTGCGTTACGGTACACTCGATACTGACCGGGCACTCGGCGATCATCGGCACGTTCACGACCGAGGCCGCCTCCGGCGTCAGCTGGCAGGCTTTGAACTTGTCCACGTCGCGACCGGACTTGGTGCCGCAGAACTGCATCTGATCGAACAGCGCCGCGGAGGGAACGTTGACGACAAACTCCTGCAAGTCCCTGACCAGGCCATTCGAGTAACGGCTGGGCCGAATGGCGATGCTCAGCATCGGGGGATCCGAGCACACGACGCCGGCCCAGGCCAGGGTAATGATGTTCGATCGGTCCGGGGTTCCACAAGTGGCCATGACCACCGGGGCAGGGAAAAGCACAGGAGTCGCGGTTACGGCTTTCTTCGCCATCGATCTTCACCTTTCAGTTCGGGGATTGGAGCGCCATATCCGGCATTATAGGCCAGGTCAGCGTGCGCGTCAAAGCCTTGACAGCCCCCGTTAGATGTAGTATGATGCGACAACCGTGGTTAATTCAACGTAAGCTTGTGGCGCCCAGCCTACATGTCAGGATCCAAATTCAACGATGATGGGAGGGCAGCAATGACAGAGCAGGTCACCATCGAACCCCTTTCGGCCCAAGAGGTCAAGGCCGGACAGGTCACCTTCCGCCCGGCTTTTTCACCCGCCGTGCTCGACACCGGTACCTGGAACGTGGCTCAGGCCAAGGCATACCTTCAGGGATCAGCTGCATTCCTGGGGCCGACTGCATTGAAGATCATGAACGGCACACTGCCCGCGCCAGAGGCGAGTTCCGAGAACCTCACGCTGTTTCCCGCGTCGATCAAGCAACACAATGGCTTCCATTACGTCCTGGCGCAGTTTTCGGACGGCCAGCGCGCCCTGCTGTCTGTGGGCGTGGGCAACGACAGCAGCGAGGTCCTGCGGGGCCGGTTCAGCGGCGTGCACGTCGAGCATTTGGGTCAGGCGCCTGGCAGCCCGGTGTGGGTCGCCCTCATTCCCGCGACCATCGACAATATCCGCTATTTCGTGGAAAATGTAGCGCCGACGATGGGCCCGCGAGCTATGGGCGCCACGCCGCGCCTGGGAGTCGGCGACCGGATGACTCGCCTGGTCTTCCCCGGCGCGTTCGACGCGCTGGCCGACATGAAGCTGCCGGCCAACATCATTCAGAACTCCATCGGCCGTGAGCTGGCGCCGATTCACCGCCTGCTGTCCAGCGACCCCCCGCCACAGACGTATCTGCCGGGCCTGGGGACGCTCTACACCGGTCACACCGGCTCGTCCATCGAAGGGCTGTGGCTGGAAGGCGTGCTCTGGGGCATTCAGCTCGGGGCGGAGGCGGCGCCGTGGGGAGCCGATGCCGATCACGCGCCGGTGAAACGCTCCGCCGGCAGTGAAGGGATGGACCGGGCCAAAGAGCTGCTGGCGTGTTCCCGCGACTATACGTTCTTCACCATGGACACGTCGGACCTGTTCGATTACCAGTCGGCAAAACTGGAGGGCGTCGACCTGCAGGCCGCGTTCGAGCGCACCATTGCCAGCGCCAGCGAACGCAAGGAATTATTGCAGACACACACCCGGGTGTTCGACGCCCCGGCGATCAAAGGCTCCACGGGCCGGCACTACACGCCCACCGAAGAGCAGATCATGCGCTTTGTGGTCAAGTACTGGCAGGGGCTTTCCGCCGCACAGGAATTGAACGGCTACATTGCCACCCTGCGCCACGGCCGTGGCTACGACTTCGAGTTCTCGATGGACGAGCGTCCACTCGACATCTCGGCGCTGGAGTCCGTCACGCCTGATGAAGAGGTGATCTTCGTTCTCCGTGAGCTGCAGAACCGCGGCGTCCGCGTCACGCACGTGGCGCCAAACTTCGGTGTGGAGAAGGGCCACGATTATTCGCTGCCGGACGGTCGCATCGGCCTGGAGCAGCGCTCCGGAAGGATGGCCGCCATCGCCCGCCAGTTCGAAGTCACGCTGGATTACCACTCGGGCGACGACCTGGCGCGCGAAACCCGCCAGGGCATCGCCCGCGGCACCGGCGGCATCCTCGATTACAAGATCTCGCCGATTTTGCAGACGCTGTACGCGCAGGTGCTGGCCGACCTCGAGCCGAAGAGATTCCGCTGGTGGTGGGACCTCACCCGCAAGTGGACCGAGCAGGAAGCGGGTCGCGGCGAAAAGACGGCCGAGAAGTACCTCAAGGAGCTGGCCGAACGGGAGGCTTCGGAAGGCACCCGCTTCCAGCCGCACGTGGAAGACCACTTCTTCTGGAACTACTGCTTCGCGGTCGTCGGCGCCAAGGACAAAGACGGCCAGTGGCTATACCGCGAGCAGTTCTACGAAGTGCCCACCGCCGTCGAGCAGGAAATCCGCAAACGCACCAGAGACTACAACGTCCAGCTGGCGCAGGACGTCGGCCTGGTCTGATCTACCGGGATCACCGAGGGGCTCCGATGAATGTCGGGGCCCCTTTTTCGTGTTACCCCCGTATCGGACGACGCGCACGAAAGAGGCCGGGGCGGGGCTTTCACCCCACCTCCGGCCTCAAGGAGTCTACAGACTGCGGTGGATCGTCAGATGGCCGCGCTTACGAGGCAGCAGCCTTCTCCTTCAGCGCCGCTTGCGCCGCGGCCAGACGAGCAACCGGAACGCGGAACGGCGAGCAAGACACGTAGTTCAGGCCGGTGTTGTGGCAGAACTCGATCGAGCTGGGATCGCCGCCGTGCTCGCCGCAGATGCCCACTTCCAGGTCGGGCCGAGTGGCACGGCCGGCCTTGACCGCGTACTGCACCAGGAAGCCCACGCCATCACGGTCCAGTTCCTGGAACGGGTTCGCGGGCAGGATCTTGTCCTCGACGTACTTCAGCAGGAACTTGCCCTCGGCGTCGTCACGAGAGTAACCGAACGTCATCTGCGTCAGGTCGTTCGTGCCGAACGAGAAGAACTCCGCGGACTCTGCGACCTTGCCGGCCGTGATGGCGCCGCGCGGGATTTCGATCATCGTGCCGAACTTGAAGGGAACGTTGATGCCCTGCTCCTTCATGACCGCTTCGGCCACAGGCTGGAGGTAACCCAGGGTGACCTTCAGCTCGTTGACGTGGCCGGTGAGCGGGATCATGATCTCCGGCTTGACGACCACGCCCTGCTTGGTCATGATACAAGCCGCCTCGAGGATGGCGCGCACCTGCATCTTGATGATGCCCGGCATGATGATGCCCAGTCGGATGCCGCGCAAGCCCAGCATCGGGTTGGCTTCGCGCATGCCCTGGACGGCCTTCAGCATCTTTTCCTTCTCGGCCAGGGCCTTGGTCTCGCCTTTGCAGCGCAGCTCGGTGGTTTCCACCAGCAGCTCTTCGTAGCTGGGCAGGAACTCGTGGAGCGGCGGGTCGATCAACCGGATGATGACCGGGCAGCCGTCCATGGTCTTGAAGATGCCTTCGAAGTCGCCACGCTGGACGGGCAGCAGCTGGTCGAGCCACTTCTGCCGCTCTTCTTCGGTCTCGGCCAGGATCATCTTCTGGACGATGGGCAGCCGCTCTGCTTCGAAGAACATGTGCTCGGTACGGCACAGGCCGATGCCCTCGGCGCCGAAAGCGCGACCGATCTTGGCATCCTTCGGATAGTCCGCGTTCTGCCAGACGCCCAGGCGGCGGAACTCGTCGGCCCAGCTCAGCAGAGTGACCAGGTCGGTCTCCTTGGAGAACTCGGTTTCGATCGTTTCGATGGAGCCGGCGAAGACTTCGCCAGTCGTGCCGCTGATCGAGATGATGTCTCCCTGCTTGATCGTCTGGCCGTTGGAGGTGGTGAAGACCTTCTTCTCCGAATCGACGCGGATGGCCTCGCAGCCGGCGACGCAGGGCAACCCCAGGCCACGGGCTACTACAGCCGCGTGGGACGTGGCACCACCGCGCTGGGTCAGGATCCCCTTGGCCCGGAGCATGCCGTGAACGTCGTCGGGAGCAGTCTCAGGTCGGACGAGAATGACCGACTTGCCGGCCAATCCCCACTCCTCGGCCGTATCGGGATCGAAGATCGCGGTACCGGACGCCTCGCCAGGAGAGGCATTCAAGCCCTTCGCCAGGAACCGACCGGCGCGGCGAGCTTCCTCGACGGCCGCATGATCGAAGCTCGGGAGCAGCAGCTGGTTGATCTGAATGGGCTCGACGCGCATGACAGCTTCTTCCTTGCTGATCAGCCCTTCCTTGACCATGTCCACAGCGATCTTGACCGCGGCGGCCGGCGGTGCGCTTGCCGGTGCGGGTCTGGAGCATCCACAGCTTGCCACGCTCAACGGTGAACTCCATATCCTGGGTGTCGCGGTAGTGCTTCTCGAGCATCTGCGCCACATCCATGAACTGCTCGTAGACCTTGGGCATGTCTTCCTGCAGCATGGCGATCTTCTTCGGCGTGCGGATGCCGGCGACGACGTCTTCGCCCTGGGCATTCTGCAGGTACTCGCCGTACATGAGCTTCTCGCCGGTGGCCGGGTTGCGAGTGAAGGCCACACCCGTGCCGGAATCGTCGCCCATGTTGCCGAACACCATGGTCACCACGTTCACCGCGGTGCCCCAATCGTGCGCCATCTTGTTGAAGTTGCGGTAATCGACCGCGCGCTTGCCCATCCAGGAATTGAAGACGGCGGCGATGGCCAGGCGAAGCTGCTCGTAAGGATCGGTCGGGAAATCCTTGCCCGTCCGTTCTTTCACGACGGCCTTGAACTTCTCCACGATTTCTGCGAGCATCTCGGCCGTCAGGTCGGTATCCTGCCCGCCCTTGGTCTTCTCCTTGTATTCATCCAAGATCTTCTCGAACGGATCGCCCTTGACCTCGAGCACGATGCGGGAGAACATCTGGATGAACCGGCGATAGGCGTCCATCGCGAACCGACGATTGCTTGGTCAGCTTGGCCAGGCCCTCGAGCGTGTCGTTGTTCAGGCCAAGGTTCAGGACCGTGTCCATCATGCCCGGCATCGAAACGCGCGCGCCGGAACGGACGGAAACAAGCAGCGGGTTCGACGGATCGCCGAACTTCTTGCCGGTTTCCTTCTCGATGGTCTTCATGGCCTCGAGCGTCTCGTCCCACATACCGTCCGGGAACTTCTTGCCCAGGGCGTTGTACTCATTGCAGGCTTCTGTCGTAATGGTGAAGCCCGGAGGCACCGGGAGCCCCGCGTGACTCATCTCCGCCAGGCCGGCGCCCTTGCCCCCGAGCAGATTCTTCATGTCCTTGTTGCCTTCTTGGAAAAGATAAACCCACTTCCTTGCCATTGTTTCCATTTCCTCCTACTTTGGATTGTACGTTGGACATTTGACGTTTGCGCCGTCTCCGGATAACCGTCCCGCCTCTTGCTCGCAGCCAGACCAACCGATCAGAAACCCTCCAACTGCGTCAGATCGACGACTCCGTCGGTCAAACTCGAAATGTGCTGGAGAAGCGCCAGGCGATTCTGGCGGACCGCCGGATCCGGATCCATGACCAGCACCTTATCGAAGAAAGTATTGATGGCGTCCATCATCGGCAGGAAAGCGCCCAGCAGCTCGTCGACGGGGCTGTTGCGGCTGACCTGCCGTGCGCAGGCCTCGTAGGCCTGAAACAGACGCTGCTCGCTGGCATCTTCCAACGCCTCCGGCCGCAGCGCGAACCGCTCGCGCTGGTCGCGCACGATGCGCACGCACCTCCCATAGGTGTTCAGAATGGGCAGCCAATCCTGGCGCTCCACCCAGCGGGACAACGCTTCAACCGCCTGGTAGGCGAGGAACGGATTGTCCCCCCGCTGCGCCAGAACCGCCTCGACCACGTCGTAGCGATAGCCCTTCTCGCGCAGCCACACGCGAAGCCGGGCCGTGACGAACGCCGCCACGTCACCCGGAGCCCCTTCGGGCACCGAAACCGGCAGCGCGCCCCGCACCCATTCCAGAGCATCGAGGACGGATAGCGAGAGGCGATTCTCGATCAGGTTGGCCACGACGCCCAACGCAGCCCGGCGCAGGCCGTAGGGATCGGCCGCGGCGCTGGGCGACAGGCCCACGGCGAAAAGCCCCAACAAACTGTCCAGCCGGTCGGTCAGGCCGACCACGATGCCCGGCACGCTACGGGCCACAGTATCCCCGGCAAAGCGGGGCAAGTAGTGTTCAAAGATCGCATTGGCGACTTCAGGGGGCTCGCCCGACAACAGCGCGTATTCTCGCCCCATCGTCCCCTGGAGGGATGTGAGCTCGATGACCATCTGAGTCCCCAGGTCTGCCTTGCACAGATGCGCCGCGCGCCGGGCGACGTCGATTTGCTCCGGCGTTGCCTCCAGGAGCGCCGCGATCTTCGGAACCAGGCGCTCGATGCGGTTCGCCTTGTCCAGCACGGACCCCAGCTTCTCCTGAAAGGTCAGCGTGGACAGGCGCGGCAGAAACTCTTCGAGAGGCTTGCGCCGATCCGCCTCGAAGAAGAAGGCCGCGTCGGTATAGCGAGCGCGCAGCACATCCTCGTTTCCGTGACGCACCAGGTCGAGGTGCTCGCCGTCGCCATTGCGGACGGCGATGAAGTACGGCAGCAACTTGTCGCTCGCGGGGTCCACGACCGGGAAGT
This sequence comes from uncultured Chloroflexia bacterium, assembly GCA_963843645.1. Lineage (GTDB taxonomy): Bacteria > Chloroflexota > Anaerolineae > DAOTYC01 > DAOTYC01 > CAWJLE01. The sequence goes on from CAWJLE010000001.1 coordinate 1,013,422, forward strand.
AGCGCTGATGCTTGCGCATCACCGCAATCAGCACCTCGCGAGGCAGGTTCAGGAAACTCGCGTCGAAATTCCCACGCAGACCGGTGGGCTGTTCCACCAGGTTCGTGACTTCGTTGAGCAGCGCGTCGTCCTCTGGAATGCAGCCGCCGACCTCAGCCGCCAACACGTCGATCTGTTCAGCGATGCGCGACCGGCGCTCCTCGTGATCGACGACGATGCCCTGCTCGCCCATCAGCTTCAGGTAGTCCTGCGCGCCGGTGACGACGACGTCCGGGTCACCCGCCGGACGCAGGCCTCGCGTCACGCGACCGCTGGTCACGTCGGCGTAGGTGAACTCGATGACGTAGGTGCCGAACAAAGCGACGTACCAGCGCAACGGACGCGGGAATGCCACCTGGCTCGCGTTCCACCGCATCACGTTCGTGAATTTCAGCCCGGCAACCCAGTCCGGCAGCCGCTCCCGAAGCACGTCGACACTGGGACGGCCTTCTTCGTGGGTCGTGGCCACCACGTAGCTGCGCCCTTCGAAATCCTTGACCTGCAGCGCGTCCAACGGCAGATTCAGACTGCGGGCAAAGCCCTGGGCCGCCTTGGTCGGCTGGCCATCCTTGTAGGCCACTGCCGCCGGCGGCCCCTTGACCAGCGTTTCCTTGTCGGGCTGGCGGGCCGCCAGGCCGCCGACGCAGACCGCCAGGCGCCGCGGAGTGCCCATCACGCGGATCTCGCCAGAGTCGAGACGGAGCTGGCTCAGCATCTGGGGCACGGCCTGCTGCAGCTGCTCTATGGCAGACCCCAGGTCGGCCACCGGCAGCTCTTCGACGCCGATCTCGAGCACAAAATCACTGCGCTCGGATGGCGCCTCGCCCTGTTCCTCCGCGGGCGCCGGGGCATTCGCGGCAGGGACCGGAGCCTTCAACAACGGGAATCCCATCTCCTCGCGTTGCTGTAAATACGCCTCGGCCACCCGGTGTGTCAAGTTCCGCATGCGGGCGAAATAATGCGCGCGCTCGGTCACTCCTATCGCTCCCCGGGCGTCCAGCACGTTGAAGGCGTGCGAGCATTTGAGAATGTAATCGTAGGCCGGAATCACGAGCCCGCCGTCCAGGCAGTGCCGCGCCTCGCGCTCGTAGTCGGAGAAGAGCTCGGCCAGCAGCGTCACGTCGGCGAAGTCGAGGTTGTACTTGCTGTGCTCGATCTCCGCCTGCAGCAGAATCTCGCCGTAGGTTACAGACTCATTCCACTCGATGTCCGTGAAGCTGCGGACGCCCTGACGGGCCATCAGGATGCGCTCCAGCCCATACGTGATCTCGACCGCGACCGGATCGAGCGTAATGCCGCCCGCCTGCTGGAAGTAGGTGAACTGGGTGATTTCCTGGCCGTCCAGCCAAACTTCCCAGCCCAATCCCCAGGCGCCCAGTGCAGGCGACTCCCAGTTGTCCTCGACGAAACGGATGTCGTGCTCCCGCCGGCTGATGCCCAATACCTCCAGGCTCTGCAGGTACAGCTCCTGGGGATTGCCGGTATCGGGTTTCAGAATGACCTGAAACTGGTAGTGCTGCTGCATCCGATTGGGGTTCTGCCCATAACGGCTGTCATCAGGCCGCACGGAAGGCTCGACGTAGGCCACGCTCCAGGGCTCCGGCCCCAGTACGCGCAACGTCGTCGCCGGGTTCATCGTTCCAGCGCCGACTTCCACGTTGTAGGGTTGCCAGATCAGACAACCATGGTCGGACCAGAACCGGGTCAGCAGCAGAATCGCTTGCTGGAAAGTGAGACGTTCGCTCATATCAGAGATTTCCCTCAGGAGGAATGGTCATCGGCTCGGTGCCGAGTTGCACGTCGCGCTGCCGCAACAGATGAATGAATTCAATCGACTTGAGATTGCGCTCCAGGTAACAAGTCACGTACCGCAGCATCGCGCTTTCGACGTCTCGCTGGACTTCGGCGCCCAGACGCAACCGATGGCAGCCTTCTGCCGGATGCGTCTGCAGGAAACGCAGGACCTTCAGCGGATTCACCGCCAGCGGCCGCGCCTGCGGGTGAATCTCGCCGCACCGAGGGCACAGCACGCCTCCATCCGCCGGACTCCAATAGTTGAGCTCCGGCTGAATGGAGGCCCGGCAACCGACGCACTGGAAAAGCTGCGGGCGATAACCGACGGCGTCCAACAAGTGGACTTCGAAGAAGCGCACAGCCAGGTCCAGGCTCGGCTCGGAATCCAGCCAGGTCAGGACCCTGACAAGCAATTCGAAGAGGGGATGATTCTCTATCCCCTCTTCTGAGAAGCGATCCAGCAGCTCAGCCACGTAATATGCTCGGCTGGTCCTGACCAGGTCCATTCGCAGTGATGGAAAGGCAGCAACCGTTTCAGCCTGCGTGACGATGTCCAAAGAGCGGCCTTTGGCCAGAAGCAGTTGAGTGTGGGTGAAAAGCTCGAGATGCCCCGCCTTCCGACTGATCAGCTTGCGCACACCCTTGGCTATGGCCCGCTGCTTACCCAGATGGGGCGTGTACAGCGTCAATAAGCGATCCGCTTCGCCAAAATCGGTCCGCTTAAGCACCACGGCCTCCGTGCAATAGAGGCGTTCTCTGCTCATGCCTCTATTCTCCTTCGAGGCCTAGCCCTCGCCACAACCAGCGCAATCGCGTCACATTATACCATCGTGGCTTTTTTGGCGCAAGCTTTCGCCAAACGTTTCCCGCAGAGCGAACCCGGACCCGCAGAGGTAGTCTCTAAGTGCATTTTTCTTGACAACCAGGCGGAAAACGCCTATAATCTCTCAGCTTAGAACGCTGCCCGTCGAGGCGAGGCGGCGGTGTGGAGGAACCATGGCTCAACGGCAGATCATTTATGCGGACAACCCGCATTTGAGAGAAAAGTCAAAGAAAGTTCGAACGTTCGGTCCCGGCCTGCAGACGCTGATTGAGGACATGGTGGAGACGATGCACGAGGCGAATGGCCAGGGGCTTGCCGCCCCACAGGTCGACGTGCTCGAGCGCGTGATCGTGATCGAGTTGCCGAAGGACGAGGAAGACGCCCAAAGCGGCAAGCTTTTCGCATTAGTCAACCCCGAGATTGTTCGCGCCGAAGGGAAAGAAGAGGGCGAAGAAGGCTGCCTGTCCATTCCCGGCTGGTGGGGTGAGGTCAACCGAGCCACCTTCGTCACGGTCAAGGCACAGGACATGAAGGGCAAGTGGATCCGCATCAAGGCATACGATCTCCTGGCCCGGGTGCTGCAGCACGAAATCGACCACCTGGACGGCGTCTTGTTCATCGATCGTATCGAAGACCCGGACAAGCTCCATCGTGTCCAGCCAAAGTCTGAAGAAGAAGGCGAAGTCTCCGAAGCCGAATCGGCTGAGATGAGCGAGGCCGTCATGAACGAGCCGGCCGCGGGACGTCGCTAAGATTCCGCGGAGTTCACATGCGCTTTTACGTGGTGTCCCTGGGATGCCCTAAGAATGAAGTAGATGCTGATAATATGGCCCAGCTTCTCTCCGAAGCTGGGCATTCTTTCGTCTCGGCCGCCGATGAAGCGGACGTCCTGATCGTCAATACCTGCGGCTTCATCGACAAGGCGCGTGAGGAATCGCTGACGACTCTGACGGAGCTTTCCGGCACCAAGCGGCCCGATCAGAAGCTGGTCGCCGCCGGCTGCTTCTCGCAGCTCTACCGCGAGCGGCTGCTGGAGATGGTTCCGGGCCTGGACGGCCTGCTAGGGACTCGCCGTTGGATGGAGATCGGCCGTTTGGCCGAGACACTCCAGGGCCAGCCGGCCGGCGCGGCGTCGGTCCTGCTGGACGACCCATCTCCGGAAGCCGTCGTTCGCATCAAGGATCGCATCCTGCGGAGCCGGCCCACTGCCACCGCATACCTGCGCATTGCCGACGGTTGTAACGCCGGGTGCGCCTTCTGCACTATCCCAAACATCAAAGGGCGGCTCGTCAGCCGGCCGCCAGCTGACGTCGCGGCCGAAGCGGGCTACCTGGTCGCGCAAGGCGCCAAAGAGCTGGTCGTGGTCGCGCAGGACACCACTGCGTACGGCCAGGACCGCGGCGAAAAGGATGCATTGCCCGACCTGCTGGAAGCCATCCTGAAAGCGGCGCCCGGCCTCTCGTGGCTGCGCCTCATGTACGCGTACCCTCAGCACGTTTCGCCTCGCCTGATCGCCTTGATGGCGGAGAATCCGAAAGATCTGCCGGTACATAGACCTCCCGTTGCAGCACGCCCACCCCGAGACGCTGCGCAGGATGCGCCGGCCGCACGGCGTCGAGGAGACCCGCGAGCTGTTGGCGCGGCTGCGCCAGGCTATGCCGGACGTCGCCCTGCGGACCACGTTCATCGTCGGCTACCCCGGCGAGACCGAGGCGGAGTTCGAGGCACTGCTGGCTTTCGTGAAAGCCACCGGATTCGACAGGGTGGGAGTCTTCACGTACTCACCGGAGGCCGGCACACCGGCGGCGACCCTTCCCAATCCGGTGCCGGACGAGGTCAAGCAAGAGCGCTACGATCGCCTGATGATCTTGCAGCAAGAGGTCTCTCTGAAACGCAACGAGGGGCTGGTCGGCCGAACGCTGAAGGTTCTCGTGGAAGGTACCGGGGAAGGGCTCAGCCTGGGCAGGTCCTATCGGGATGCGCCGGAGATCGATGGGCTCGTGATGTTCGAGGGCGAAGCCCCGATCGGCGAGTTCGTTTCCGTACGCATCACGGAAGCCGGAGAGTACGACCTGGGCGGCAAATGGCTGCACGGCCGGCGCCGTTAGGCCGGCTCTCAGTCATACGTTTTGCAAGACGAAAAACGCGCGAAAGTCGATCGTTCGCCCGGCCAAGGCCGGACCAGTGATCGATTTTCGCGCGTTTCCAGGTCTGCGCGACCGCGCCCGCCTTAAGGCGTCGACGTGCCCGCCGGAGCCGGCGGCTCGAAGGTCACAGGCGGCTCGACCGGTTGGATCAGGTCGCTGGTGGACGTCATCGGCACTTCGCTCTGAGGCGGCGGGACGTAGAAGTCGCTGGACTGCGTCGACAACGTCGGCATGGCGGGACACAGGGCGGCGCTGCTGCTCGCCAGGCACTGTGTGAGATCTCCGCGTGACAGCAGGGCCAGCGTCTGCGCCAGGCCCTCTCGCGTGGCCCCCAGAACGATCATCACAGGGTGGCCATTCTGATTGGCCAGGCTCAGCAGCGTCACGCTCTCCGTTGGAAACTCACCGAGATCCGTGACAGAGACCAGCCCCTTGACCGGCGTCTCGGCCGGCGCTTGCGGAGTCGAGGTGGCGCTGGCCGTGGTTGAGGTCGCGGCCGGGGTGGAGGACACGTTCGCCACCGGAGTCGACGTAGGCGTGGCCGTGGCGGACACCGTCGGCGACGGCGTCGCTGTCGCAGTCGCCACGTCCTTCGGCGACAACGTGATCGAAATCTGGCGGGCGGCGAGGTCGTCCCGAACGAACTCGGTGCCGTCGAAGAGGCCAATGAACAGGGCGTCAGCCTCCACTGAGTCAGCCTTGCGCGGTACGAGCTTCTTGCCGGCGGCGTCGAACGCCCGCTGCAGCAAGCCGGCCTGACTCAGCACGTCACCCCCAATCGCCTCCTTGCCGGCATACATCAGCTCTACCTCATTTCCGAAGAAATACGGGAAGTCCGTCAGCTCGTAGATCCGGTGGGCTCCTACCAGAAAATCAGCGATGTTAGAAACGAGGCGATCGTTGTCAGACACAGAGCTGTAGGGCGAGGTCAGGAACGTAAAGTCGCCCAGGCCCAGGACCTGGTCCTTCGCCGCCAGCGCGGCGACCACGAGCCCCCCCTGCTTCTCAGACAGCGAGGACCTCGTGTCTTTGTCGGCGATCACCACCGGCCGTCCGTTGGAAGAGATGGAATGCGCCGCGAAGAACGTCACTTGCTTCAGGCCCTGGGTCAATGCGCCGTCGCCGAAGCGATTCAGGACGACGTCCCGATAACTGCCCGCGTTGCTCGTCATGTTGTAGACGTAGTCATCTTCGAACACCATGCCAAACGGCGCGGACAAGACGTTCATGTCGGTTACGTCGCTCTTGCGCTCTTTCGGGAAGCCCATCGGATCGTAGGTCACGTCGTAGCGGGTGGGGTCGGTCGCCAGCAGCAATCGCCCGCCGGTATCGACGAAGTGTTTGATCTGGCGAGTCTCCTCCGCGCTGAACGGCATTCGCGGCGAAACCACCACGTAGGCCTGGGCGCTGCGCAGCTTGTTCTGCAACGGCTCGCCCGGCGTGACCAACTCCGGTCGGCTGCCGCGCGCGGCGATTCTCTCCCACAAACCGTTGAGCTCAGCTTCTTTCAAATTGTTGTCGTGCGAAAAATCAAAAAGGATGACCGAGTTGGCCTTCTGGAACGAGTCGACGAACTGAACCAGCTCCGGAGTCGGCACGTCGATTCCGGCCAAGTCGGGACGGACGACTTTGGCGGGCGTGTAGACGCCTCTATTGAAGTAAACGTAGCGCCCGGCGACAGGCAGCGCGAGCAAAACGAGGAATACTACAACGTTGCGCAGCGCTCTCACTGGATCACCTCCGCCCCGTCGACGTACAGATAATACAGGCCGCTCGGATGCTCCGCCCGAGCTGATTTCGCGCTTCCGTTCTGCTGGAGCTGGCCCATTAGAATCGGTGGAGTCGGCGGCGCCAACTCGGGGAGTTTGTCCAGTTCGACCACACCGTAGTGGTCGATCCGGGCCAGTTGCGCCGCGCGTTCAGTGGCGTCTGAGAGAGTACCGATGTGGTCGATCAATCCAATCGACAGCGCGTTCACACCAACGTACAGCTCACCGCGGGAGAGCGTGTCGTCCCCGCACTTCAGACGGTCGCCGCGTTGAGAGCGCACCGACCGGAGGAAACCCTGCTTGAGAATCTCCATTTCACGCGCGTACCCACTCCGTGAGCTCCCGAAAAGCTTGAAAGGACCGGTGGCGACCATATCTTCGTCGACGAAGCTGGGCGTGGGCATCACCGAAACCACGCCGATGTTGCCAACGGACGAGGATGGCTTGGCGTAGATCTCCTGACCGGCGGCCGCCGCGAAATAGCCGCCGCTCGCTGCCATCGTGTCGATCGAAACGATGAGGGGCTTCGTCTCTTTGAGAGTCAGGAGACTGAAGTACAAGTTCTCGCTTGCCGTGACGCCGCCTCCCGGGCTGTTGATGTTCAGCACGACCGCCCGGATGGACGGATCGGCCCGCGCGTAGTCGATCTGGGTCAGCACGTAGTCCGCCGAGTAGTCGGCGATCTCACCGTCGAGCCGGATGATGCCGACTCGCGGCACAGGCACAACCAGGGTCGACAGCAGCGAACCCAGCACCAGCGGAATAATCAAGAAGACGACGAAATAGCCTGACACGCTGGAGCGCTGCGCAGGCAACGTGGAACTCTCTTCGGTCATTGACCTCTCCTGTATTCGTATCTAGAACTGGAGTGGCGATGAATGGGCGTCTTTCAACTCGTGAACGCGAAATGGGACAGAGAATGGGATTCCGACGTCACAGTGGATGAGTAACTATATCAGCGACTTAACGATTTTGTCAAACGAACCAGAAATGAATCGTGAAAGCGTGTTGTATCCGCCGCGATCTGGTGTTATACTCCCAACTGAGTTCGAGGCGGAAGGTTTCAGACGCCTGCGGGACAGTAATACGCCGGCATTCGGGAAGATTCCGGTGGCCGGCGACAGCCGAAAAGTAGCGGCCATCGTGATGAAGCCCCGCGGGATCTGCCCCGCTCAAGGAGAATACGAATGAGCATCCTCGACAACCCGATGGTCATGCAAGTGAGGCGCAACCACGCGCTCGAGCACGCCACCATTCACGTCCTGTCCCAGCGCCAAACCCTCTTGCAGCTGGCGGGCCGGAGCTCGCTCAGCGGCTTCTACATCTATGGACAGGTCGACACCGAACAGCTCGCCGCAGCGGCAGGCGAAGCGCTGTTCCGGCTGCAGAGTGGCGAGGTCGATCTGGCCGTTCACCCGCGCTGCGGCACCAACATCGTCACCGCCGGCGTCCTGGCCGGACTATCCGCTTTCACCGTAATGGGTGGGCGGTCGCGCTCCAGGCTGGACAGGCTCCCCACCGTCATCATGGCCGCCACGACCGCCATCATACTGGCCCAGCCGCTGGGCGCCATGCTGCAGAGCAAGGTCACCACGTCTCCGGATGTTCAGAACATGCGAATTCTGGGCGTCAACCGGCACGAAAAAGGCGGCCTGATCGTCCACCACGTCGAGACTGCCCAGGAGTGACCGTGTTCTGGATTCTGCACGGAGAGGATGAGTTCCGGCGCACCGAATTCCTGGCGCAGCTCAAGGCCGATCTGGGCGATCCGGCCATGCTGGACATCAACACCACTTTGGTGGACGGTCGCCGCGCCACCCTGTCACAAATCACCCACGCTGCTGATTCCATTCCCTTTCTGGGCGAAAGACGCCTGGTCATCGTCGACGGTCTGCTGTCGCGCCTCAGCGGCGGCAAGAAGCAGGACAGGGCCGAATCATCTAATGGAGAGGCGGCTGTTTCCGCCGGCCAGAAGGAGCTAGTCCAAGGGCTGCGTGACTACGTGCAGCACGTTCCGGAATCTACCCTTCTGGTCTTCGTCGAAAGCACGTCTCTGCCGGCGAGCCAGCCGCTGCGCGCCTCGGTCCAGGGCGACGGAGCGCCCGGTGCGGTGCGCGAGTTTCGGCCGTTCTCCGCGGACCGAAGAGAGGGCCCCACACGGCTCGTTCAGTGGACCAAAGACCGCGCCCGGGCCAAAGGGGTGGCACTGGCATCGGACGCGTTGCGGCTGTTGACTACCTACGTGGGCTACGATCTGCGATTGATGGATCAGGAGCTGGAGAAGCTGGCAGTCCACGCCGGGCAAGGCCAGAGAGTCACGGGGGACGACGTTCGCAGCCTGGTGACCTCCGTGCGGGAGGCCGACATCTTCGAGATGGTCGACGCGCTGGGACGCCGCGAACTCAGCCGTTCGGTCACACTGCTGCACCAGATGTTGGACGAGGGGAAAGCCGCGCTGTACCTGCTGACCATGATCGTCCGCCAGTTTCGCATCATGCTGGAGGTGAAGGAGCTCGGCGCGGAGGGCATGTCGGAGCCTGAGATCGCGCGCGAGCTGCGGATGCACGAGTTTGTGGTGAAGAAGTGCAACCTGCAGGCTCGAGCCTACACGTTCGACCAGCTCACTCTCATCTACGAGACTCTGGCAGGCACCGACGAAGCCATCAAGACCGGGAAGCTGCAGGACGTGCTGGCGCTGGACCTTCTTCTGGCGGAGATCAGCCAGATCTGAGGAACCTCGAGTTCTCAACAAGAGGGCTGGAATGGACCAGGGGCGCCGGTGTTGCCGGCGCCCCTGGCGTTAGGCGAGCTTCCCTCCCCTAGGAAGTCCGCGGCTGAGAATCCGAACCCTCGACCGGAGCGACTCCGATCCACAAGTGGTGGGGCAAAACATAGTGAGCCGCCACCACCCGCACGCCGTCTGCCAGGAGCCCTCCTTGCTCCGGAAACATGCTGGGGTTCACGTAGCATGCGTTGGCGTGCTGTCCAAATTTCCGGTAGTACCGTTCCGCTGCCAGTGTAATTTTTTCCTGCAGCGTTCGCCTGGGATCGTTGTCAAACCAGAGCAGCCCCTGCTTCACGCGGCTCACCTCCCCGGAGACCGGCGCACACGTGACTGTGCCTGTCGTCCAGCGTTGAATTTTGAATGTGCCAGGTGTTGTTAAGCAGGTCCTGGAAAAGCTCGCACGACCCGCCGACGCACCTCACCCGGAAATAGCGTCGCTCGACGCGGCCGAACAGCCCACGGCGCAGCACCGTCCGCTCTTCTCGGCACTCGACGACCCGGTGTGCCCGGCCGTGCCAGACGAACACTCGTGGAAAATACCCGAACCGCTTTTCCTTCATCAAGATCGCCTGCGAACCCGGTCGTTCCATATCCATGACTATCTTCATCCCACATCACTCCGCGTATCGATTGTCCGAATCCTGTCCGATAATCTTGAACTGGCGGGGCCCCGTCGGCGGCATCGCCGGCCAGGCCGGCATCGGCGACCACATGGGTGCCCCGTTGCCCGTACCGGGCGGCGCGTTGACTACCACCACGGGCGGGTACTGCCCGCTTCGTGCCATAACGTCGCCGCGGCTGTCACGGCGATCGCCCGCGGCCAGAGAATCGACACGGCCGTCACGCCGATTGCCCACCGCCAGGATCAGCAGGCTGGTGGGGATGGAGGCCAGCACGCCGCACACCACTCCCACGATCACCGCCACGGCGTCCACGGGCAGCCGGTTGCCGACCACGACGGCCAATGCCACGGCGAACACCACGGCAGCCACTGCAAACAGGGTCTTCATCACTTCAGCCTCCGTTGTCCCGAGTCGTGTTCCAGGCCATATCCCGAAGCGCTTTCCGGAATCACCAGACCGGGCGCGATGCCGAAGAACAGCGCCACCGTGGACAGCGCCGACCGGTAGCCGGCGTGAAACGACGCCGTCCGCACCGGGTCCGCGCCGCCGATCGCACAGGACGTCTCGCGCGCGGCCTGGTACGCAGCCATGAGCGCGTTAGCGATATCCCGTTTCAGCCACACGTCTGCCGACATAATAAACGAACCTCCTGTATCGTGTGCTCAAAGACGAACCGTCCGCCGCGCTCATCCATGGGCGCGCTTCAGGCATCGCGCCGGGTCAAAAGCCAGAAGTCCTCGTACCGCCGCGCCATCCGGCGCCAACCCCGCAAACGAGCGGATCTCCTTCTCCGCGATGCAGGCAGCCTGAAAGCGAAGCACTTCCCCTCGAGCAACCGCCAGGAAGTCTCCGCGTCCCAGCAGCTTTTCCGCCCCGGTCCGGGCCAGGCCCGTCGCCACCTTCGCATCCTCGGGAGTCGTCACCGCACCCACCAGACGCACCGGAAAGTTGGCTTTAACCAACGAGCCCACCACGTCCGCCGTCGGCTTCTGCGTGCAGGCAATCAGGTGTATGCCTGCCTGCCGCCCGCGCTGCGCCAGCCGCGTCAACAGCATCTGCATCTCTTTCGGCGACACCAGCGCCAGGTCAGCCAGCTCGTCGATGAAGATGACGATCCGAGGCAGGCACCGCCCTTCTCGGTCGCGGCGGATCATCTCCTCGACGGCCGCCCGCAGGGCCTCCAGCGCCTCCTCGCTCTCCGTCACGATCGGGCGCAGGAGGTGCGGCAGCCCACGAAACGGCGCAAAGCCGCGGTTCTTCGGATCGATCAGCAACAGCTGCAGGTGCGCCTGACGGTTGAAGCGCGCTAACGAAGCGATCATCGCGCGGGCCAGCTCCGTCTTGCCGGACCCCGTGCTGCCCGCGATCAGCGCGTGCGCCACGTCCGGGCTGGGCAGATTCAGCAGCAACGGGCTGCCGTCGTGGTCCAGCCCCAGCACGGGCGTGCAAGGCGGCACGTCCCTCAGTTCGGCGCAGAGCCCCGCCAGCTCGACGCCGGCTCGCTCCGGTCGTGGCACTTCCACCTGCAGGCCACCCTGGTCGCGAAACACGCGGCACTGCGCCGCGCCCAACGACAGCGCCAACTCTTCCGCCAGCTCCGTGATCCGCCGCAGCCGCGTTCCCGGTCCCGGCATGAGCTGAAAGCGGATTGTCCGGGGTGTCACCGTCCCTCCGGTAACGCGCGCCAGCAGCCGATGCTGAGCCAGCAGCAGCTCGATGCGATCCGCCTGGAACTGCAGCGTGGTCTGCATCTCTCTCTCGCTCACTGCGATCAGCTCGCCGCCGCCACGCGGCGGGGGAAGAGGATGATCTTGCCACCGGACGCCGCCGCCCGCGAGTCAGGCAGGGCAGGTGCCGGGGACAGAGGAGCTTCTGCGGAGATGCCGGCAGCCACCGGCGACGCCGTTCGCGCCGAGCACTGAGACCGCAGCGAGTGCATCATGCAGCCCGCACACTCTCGAGGCGAGTTGACCGGCGCGACCTTCTCTGCACAGGCGGCTCTCAGAAACGCGACCCGCGATGGATGATCGTCCAGAATCTCGACGCGGCCGGTGGCATAGCGCACGGTGATGGGCGACGACGCCAGCTTCTGCAGTGTGAAGCGCAGGTGCTCGCAGCCGATGGCCCGGGCCGGGCAGTCGTGGCACAGGCTGGCCGATACTTCGTTGTCGCCCACGGAGATGATATCGCAGACGATACGGCCGTCCTTAGCCACGCTTCGATGGGAACAAATTTGAGAAACCGGATTTCTGATCATATCCTCACCTCGAATGACAGAACGCTTGTTCTAGTCTCATTATACTAGAACAAGCGTTCTATGTCAAGGGTTTGGCAAGGATTTTAAGGTTTGAGTTCGATCATCCGACCTGACGGAACACGGCCATGACCTTACCCTGGATCTCTACATTGGTAGGATCGGTATCGATCGGCTGCATGGTGGGGTTGGCAGGCTGCAAACGAACTCGACCACCCTCGTAGAAGAAGTACTTCAGGGTGGTCGTATCTTCGGCCTTCAAGCGCACGGCCACCATCTCACCATTGCGCGCTTCCTGCTGGTGCTTCATCACGACGTAATCTCCGTCGTTGATCAGCGCATCGATCATCGACAGCCCCTTGACCAGCAACGCATACAGCCCCTCCTGCGGCTTGATCAGATCCGCGGTCAGCGTCAGCGACTCGTAATCGAAGGGCGAGAAGTCTGGGTTCGGGGTCGGAATAGGACTGCCGGCGGCGATGGTGCCCAGGATGGGAACAGCCAGCAGCCGGCTGCCGTCACGCTCCGGCTCGACCACGCTGATGCCGCGCGACACGTCCGGGCTGCGAGTCAGATAACCCTCTCGTTGCAGCACGTTGAGATTGTAGTTGACGACCGAGGTTGAGGGAATGCCGACTGCCGCCCCAATTTCACGAATTGTGGGCGGATACCCTCGCTCCGCCGAGAACTGGCTGATGAAACTGAGCATCCGTTTCTGTCGGTCCGAAAGAGCCATGGCGTTCTCCGTTCTTTGTGGGCGCTGCCCGGCATAGAATAAATGTTCTACTCCATTATACCATAAATCGGATTACTGTCAAGAGGGATTTTTTCGCGCTACTCAATTTGGGGCGGGCCGTCCCCGCTCTCGGCCGCTCCCCTACTGGGGTAGAGGAGACAGGCAGGCTTTGGTCACGCGACGTCCGCTCGCGCGATCGAGGACGGACACCGGGCGAGACGGGGCTGCTGCAGGGGGGCAGGGTCAGCGGAGGGTCGTGGCGCAATCCGGGCAGAAGCCGTCGAACTCGATCCGACGGCTGTGGATCGCAAATCCGGTCGCCTTCTCGGCCAGGTCGTTCAGGCGATCGTCTATGGGAACGTCCACGTCGACGATACGTCCGCATCGCAGGCAGGTCACGTGCCCATGCGGCGTCACGTTGCCATCGTAACGACTGAACTGGCCGCAAGTCAACTCCAGAACCAGGCCTGCTTCGGTGAGAACCTTGAGCGCGCGATACACGGTGCCGAGGCTGATCTCGGGCACAAGAGCCTGAACCTGTCGATGGACGGTGTAGGCGTCGGGGTGGCTGGTGGTGCCCCGCAACGTTTCCAGCACCGCCGCGCGCTGGCGGGTCAGCCGCAGGCCGTGGGCGGAAAGGCGTTTTCTCAGTTCAAGCTCAGTCATGGCATCCTTCCATTTTGAGGCAAAGGTTCTGCTTATTGGATTCTATTACTATTATGCTCGCCGTCAAAACCGAGAGCCTGCTCCGATCTCACAAGTTCTTTGACTTTGGTTCGGAACTGAACTATAATGACGAATTGTGTAACCGATCGGTTTACGGTTAGGAAAGGGATATACCTCGTGAGGCCTATGGCCAAAAAGCTATCAGCCTTCAAGTGGCTGTATCCCGGTATGAACGTCAAGCGGTGGCTGGCTCTTCTGTTGATAGGCACCATGATCTTAGGTCTTGGTCTGGCCTATCTGCTGCGAACCGTGTACGATACCTGGACTTTTCCAATCGCCGTCTTCTATTTGACCCTCCAATTTGTTCCGCGATGGCTGCGAGGATTGCTGTTTGGAGCGGTTGGCCTGGCAGCGGTGATCGCGTCCATCATTCAGTTAAATCGCTCTCTGCTGTCTGCCTTCTGGACCCCCGGACAAGACAATGTGGTGGATATCGTATACAAACACCGCCTGCAGTCCGGCCGCGGTGCGAAGCTGGTTGTGCTCGGCGGAGGAACCGGCCTGGCGACGCTGCTGCGGGGATTGAAGAAATACAGCAACAACCTCGCGGCGATCGTAACTGTGGCAGACGACGGCGGCAGCTCGGGACGGATTCGCGAGGAGCTGGGCATGTTGCCGCCTGGGGATTTTCGTAGCTGCATCGCGGCCCTGGCCGACGACGAATCGATGGTCGCCCAGTTGTTCCAGTATCGTTTTGCGGGCCAGACCGAGCTGAAGGACCACAGTTTCGGCAACCTGTTCATTGCCGCGATGGCCGGCGTAACGGGCAACTTCGAGCGAGCCATCATGGAATCCGGCCGCGTGCTAGCCATCCGGGGTCGCATCCTCCCTTCCACGCTGCAGAACGTGACCCTCTGCGCCGAAGTGTTGGATGGCGGGCCGGAGCAGCACGTCATGCACGTGGAAGGCGAGTCGCACATCCCGCGGCCGGGACGGACGATTCAGCGCGCGTATCTGCAGCCGGATGGAGTCCGTGCGTACCCGGGGGCGCTTCGAGTCATCCTGGACGCCGGGCTCATCGTAATCGGACCGGGCAGTCTGTACACGAGCATCGTGCCGAATCTTTTGATCGATGACATCGTCAGAGCCATCCAGGTTACGACCGCGCCGAAAGTGTACATCTGCAACGTCGCGACCCAGCTGGGTGAGACCGAAGGCTTCAGCGTCGAGGACCACATCCAGACGCTGCGCCGTTATTTGGGTGACGTGTTTCTCCACGTCCTCATCAACGATAATTTCAACGTTGCGACGCCGGCGGCCTGGCCGGTCAACCTGGTCAGGATGCGCAACCCCGCAGCGTTGCAGACCAAGGATTACGCGATCCACACGGCCGATCTGGTCGATCCGGACAGTCCATGGCGACACCACTCTCAGAAGCTGGCGGAGGAGCTCATCAAGATGCACGAGCTGCTTAGAGCGGACATAGCTGCCGAGAGAACCATCGCCTGAGATCAATCACACTGTAGTTCATCATCTGGGAGGGAACGGAAATGAAGGTTAAGGTAGGCATCAATGGTTTTGGTCGCGTCGGGCGACAGTCTTTCAAGGCCATGCTGGAGCGTTATCCCGATACCATCGAGGTGGTCGCGATCAACGATCTCATGTCCGCAGAAACCAACGCCCATCTCTTGAAGCACGATAGCACCTATGGACAGTTCCCGGGCACCGTTGAAGTGGCGGAAGGCGCTCTCATCGTCAACGGCAACCGGGTGGAAGTGTTGGCCGAGCGCAATCCTGAGGCCCTGCCATGGGCGAAGCTGGGCGTCGAGCTCGTAATCGAGTCCACCGGCCTGTTCACCGACGGCCCGTCGGCCTCCAAGCACATTGCGGGTGGCGCCAAGAAAGTCATCATCAGCGCTCCCGCCAAGCAGGAAGACATCACCATCGTTCTGGGCGTGAACCAGGACAAGTACGATCCCGCCAAGCACAAGATCATCTCCAACGCATCCTGCACCACCAACTGCCTGGCGCCGGTCGCCAAGGTCATCCAGGACAACTTCGGCATCGTGAAGGGTCTCATGACGACCGTGCACTCGTACACCAACGACCAGCGCATTCTGGACATGCCTCACAAGGACCCGCGGCGTGCGCGCGCGGCCGCTCTCAACATTATCCCGACGACCACCGGAGCCGCCCGCGCCCTGGCTTTGGTCATCCCGGAATTGAAGGGTAAATTTGACGGTCTGTCGCTTCGCGTGCCGACCCCGACCGTGTCCGTGGTCGACTTCGTGGCCGACCTCGAAAAGACGTGCACCGTTCAGGAAGTGAATGCCGCGCTGAAGAAGGCATCCGAATCTGGCCCGATGGTCGGCATTCTGGGCGTGAGCGACGAGCCGCTCGTATCCACGGACTTCCGGGGCGACGCTCGATCGAGCATCGTCGACATGGCATGCACGATGGTCGTCGGCGGCAACATGGTGAAGGTTATTTCCTGGTATGACAACGAATGGGGTTACTCCAACCGCGTGGCCGACCTGGCCAACTTCGTCATTTCCAAGGGTCTCTGAGCCCTTCGTTGACGCCGCAGGACGGCCGCGTGGAGCGCTCACCGGCGTCTCAGTGATTGAGGGAGGGGGCAACCCCTCCCTTTGGTTGATGCAACCTGGTCGGTGCCGAATTTGCGCCGACAGGGCCAGGGGTCCAAGGAGGGATCTGTGCTAGAGAATCTCAACGCCATCGGCGACCGTGTTCGTACACGTTTGGAAGCCAAGAATGCCATCCGCGACGTGGCCCTGGTCCAGTCACGAGAGTTGATCCGGTATTGCGCCAACGCCATCCGCGCGGTGCATCGTTCGGAGTTCGAGGAAGCCGACGCCCTGCTCGCTCAGGCCCGCGCCGCGGCGAAGACCATGATCGAGGGCACCGCAAGCATGCCCGATTTGTTCTACGCCGGATACACCCAGGACGCCCTGAAGGAGTTGGCCGAAGCCCACGTGACGTACGCCGTCGTCCGCGATCTACCGCTGCCGGACCCGGAAGAGCTCGGCGTGGAAGACGCCGCTTTCCTCAACGGGCTCGGGGAGGCGGTCGGAGAGCTGCGGCGCTACGCGTTGGACCTGGTTCGGCGTGATGAGGTGGACCGCAGCGAGCGCATTCTGGATGCCATGAACGACGTCCACAGCCTGCTGGTCACCATGGACTTCCCCGACGCGATCACTCGCGGGCTTAAGCGCACCAGCGACGTGACACGGGGCATCCTGGAGAAGACACGCGGCGACCTGACGATGAGTCTTCGCCAGGAGCGCCTTCAGAAGGCGCTCCACGACTTCGAGACCAGAGATGAACGCCCATGAGCTCGATCAGTGATGAGTGGGTGCGAGCCAGCGAGGTAGGGCAGTACTCCTTCTGCGCCCGCGCCTGGTGGCTGCAACGCGTGTTGGGCTTTCAACCCGACAACGTTGCAGCGTTGGACCGCGGCCTGGCCCTCCACCACGCCCACGGCCGCTCGGTAGCCGCTGCGTTCCGCTGGCGCCGCTGGGCTTACGGCCTTCTGGCGCTGGGTGTGGTGTGCCTCGCGCTCGTGTTGTGGCAGTGGGTCACAGGTTCTTGAGAGGTCATCGTCATTTATGATCAGTGACAACAAACGACGTTATTGGGCGTTCGCTTCCGCCCTGGCACTGGTGCTGGTGGCACTCGCAGGCGGCATGATCTGGGACGGCCACGAGGCGGTGCCAAAACAGGTCGCCCTGGCGACCTCGACGCAGCCAGCGCCGACTACCACGCCCACCCTCGCACCGACTGCCACGCCGACCGAGACGCCAACGCCGATCCCCGCACCCACCATCACCTACGTCAGCGTGGTCACGGACCCGCCGGCTGACGCTGTGCCACAACCTGCCGCCAAAGCCAGGTTGTGGACGCCACAGCAACGCGCGCTGCTGATCGACCAGGATGCGCAGGAGATCGACGTCTACGAAAACGGCAAGAAGATCAAGACCATTGCGGCCAGCAGCGGCAAGCCTCTGATGGACCACTTCACGCCGGCGTGGACGGGGCGAGTCGGCAAGTTCCAGGGGACGATCTTCTCCTTCGGCGTCTACGCCGACAATGCCTGGTACCTCTACCAGGCGTCCGGCGACATCCTGATTCACGGCGCACCCTACGTCTACGTGAACGGCGAGAAAGTGTATCAAGACCTGGACGCCCTCGGCCATTACCCCAGCTCGCACGGGTGCATCCGCATCGACCCGAAGGGCGCTGACTGGCTGACCACCTGGAACATCGAGGGGGTCCCCATCGTCGTGCTGCCCTGGCGCGGGGGCTTCACCGAGTGATCCAGGCAGCGCTCGCCGTCGGGCTGCTGAGCCTGCTGGCGGGGCTGGCCTTGCTGTGGCAGGCCCGGCGCGCTCGATTCCGGTCTGGACTGCCCGCGGGCGAGGTGGTGTATTCCGACACGAGTGACTGGGCGCAGTGCGAACGCCCGCTGCGGTCGCGCAAGTATCGCCTGACCGGGCGGCCGGATTACGTCGTCCGCCGCGGCGGGACCCTGACGCCGGTCGAGGTCAAATCCACGCGCGGGCTGGCCCAGCCCCACGACTCCCACGTGCTGCAGTTGATGGCCTACTGCCTGCTGCTCGAAGAACAGGAGGGACGGCGGCCGGCCTACGGTCTGCTTCGGTACCCGGACCGGACGTTCCAGATTCCGTACACGTCGTCCGCAAGAGCCTACTTGCTGGAGGTCGTGTCGCGGCTGCGCTCCGACCTTCGACGCGGAAGACGTCCCGCGCAACCATTCCGATCCGCACCGCTGCCGCTACTGTGGTCTGCGTTCCAATTGCTCGCAAAGTCTGTAGACATCTCGGCCAAAATAGACTATAATCAGGCCTGCTCGCCGCATGACCCGCATATCTGGCCCGCCGGTAATGACGGCTGCGCCGAAGAGTGGCGAGCGGGAAGCGGCGCGACACGAGAAACGCGACGCTAATGGACAGACTCAAGAAGGGGATCGTGACAACTCAGAATGACCTGCACGAGCGGCCTCGATGCTCGCCCGAGACACGCGCCGCACTCTGCGACATCAAAGCGATTGGATTGCTGCAACACCCCAAGCTGGTGGAATCCCAGGAGCTGTGCCAGAAGATCGCCCAGAGGCTGCAAAGCTGGGGATTCGGCGTCCACATCGCCTCAGCCTGGGACACGGAAGACGGGCAGTGGATCGCCCAGGTCGGTCTGCTGATCACGCTGGGCGGCGATGGGACCATCTTGCGCGCGGCGCGGATGGCCTTCCGTTCGGGCACGCCCATTCTCGGGATCAATCTTGGACGGCTCGGCTTCCTGTCCGAGCTGACCCCGACGGAGTGGGAGAGTAAGCTGGCTTCCGTGCTGGAGGGACATTACTGGCTGGAAAGTCGCATGATGCTGTCGGCGGAGTACCGGCGCGGCTCTGACCACGTCGAGAGCTACGACGCGCTCAACGACATCGTGGTCAGCCGGGGCAGTGTCGCGCGCTCGGTGCGTCTGGCGACCTACATCGAGCAGCAGTATTTCACCACCTACAAAGCCGACGGCGTCATCGTCGCGACACCTACCGGCTCGACCGCGTACGCGCTGGCAGCGGGGGGGCCGATTCTGCCGCCGGAGTTCCGGAACCTGCTGCTGATTCCGGTGGCGGCACATCTTAGCCTGGACCGGGGCATCGTCCTGCCGGAGAACGCCGTCGTGGAGATTCAGGTATCGACCGATAACCGCGCGATTCTGACCGTCGACGGCCAGTTCGAGGTGGCGTTGCAGGACGGCGACACGGTCGCTGTGTCGGCTGGCCCGGGCCTGAGCCATTTCGTGCGGACCCAGGACAAGACTTATTTCTATCGATCCATCATGGAAAGACTGCGATAAAGGAATTATGCAACCCGAAGTGAAAACGGGCGACTCGCCGACGCGCCGCTCTACTGCAAGAATCATCCTAAGGTCGAGACGCGCCTGCGCTGCAACAGGTGCGGCGAGCCGATTTGTGTCAAATGCGCCCGGCGCACGCCGGTCGGCTTCCGCTGCCCGCAGTGCATGCATCTTCTGCAATCTGTTTACTACACTGCGACGGCCGCAGATTACGTCATTGCGGCGATCGTTGTCCTCGTGGCGGGGGCCATCGCCGCATACATCATGGCACTGGTGGGATTCATCGGCCTGTACGGCTGGTTTCTCGCGATCTTCCTCGGCCCCCTGACGGGCGGGTTGATCGCGGAAATCGCGCACCGCGCCATAGGCGGCCGGCGCGGCCGTTGGCTCGGCGTGATGGCCGTGTGCTGCCTGGTGCTCTCGGCGGCGCCCGAAATCCTCTCGATTCTGTTCGCGGTTCTGGCGATGCAGGGCGTCAATCTGTCTGGTTTGCTCGACGCTCGGCATTTACCTGGCACTGGCCTCGGGCGCCGTGTTCGCCCGGCTGCGCTGAGACCACTCCTCGAGTGTCTATCTGAGGTCGCGCCCTTGCTGAAAGAGCTGATCGTCTCGGATTTTGCCATCGTCCATCAACTGCAGCTATCGTTTGGAGCCGGATTCAACGTGTTGACCGGCGAGACGGGGGCAGGGCAAATCGATCATCATCGACGCAGTGAACGCCCTGCTGGGCGAACGCGTCGACAGCGACATGATCCGAGCCGGCGCCAGCGCCGCCCGCGTGGAGGGCATCTTCGAGCTGGGCGAGGCCTCCGGGTCCGCCGTGTCCGCGATCATCGAAGGGGAGTCCCTCCAGGGCGACGAGCCCGGCATGTTGATCCTGGGACGTGAGATCCGGCGCGAGGGGCGGCACCTGTGCCGCATCAACGGCCGCGTGGTGACCTGACGGTCTACCGCGAAATCAGCGAACACCTGGTCGATATCCACGGTCAGGGTGACCACCTGTCGCTGTTCCGAGTGAAGGAGCACGTCACATTTCTCGACCGGTACGGCGGCCTGCTGGATCTGCGGCGGCAGATGGCCGACACCGTAAAGAAACTGCGCGAGGCTCGGCGTCAGCTTCAGCGGCTGCAGCAGGACGAGCGTGAGACCGCGAGGCGCGTGGACTTCCTGAACTACCAGGTCGAGGAAATCGTGCGGCGCGGCTGCAGGCCGGCGAGGAGGACACGCTCAGGACCGAGCGCAATCGGCTCGCCAATGCCGAGCGGCTGATCGAGCTGGCGACCGAGGCCTATCGCGCCCTGGCCGAGGCCGGCGAAGATCAGCTGTCCGCCATCGATTTGATCGGGAATGCGGCGCGCGACATGGCCCACCTGGAGCGCATCGACCCTGGTTTGCGGGACGCCCGGCAGACAGCGGAAGGGATCCAATCCCAAATTGAGGAGTTGGCCCGAACGCTGCGCACCTACTGCGACGACGTCGAATACAACCCGGCAGCGGCTGGAGGAAGTGGAAGAGCGGCTGCGAGCTGATCTCCAGCCTGAAACGCAAGTACGGCGAATCCATCGAGGAGATCTTGGTTTCGCTGAGCACGCCGCCGAGGAGCTGGACGCCATCTCGCACCACACCGAGCGAGCCGAGGCGCTACAGTGTGAATCCGAGCGGCTCGTTGGACAGGCTGCGACGCTCGCCGCCGATCTGTCAGGCAGGCGGCGCGAGGCCGGCGATCGGCTGGCCACCGAGATCGTGCGCGAGTTGGCCGACTTGCGCATGGAGCGCGCCAAGTTTGAGGTTGCGATCGGTCACGCGGAAGCCGCCGATGGCCTGCCCGTGACAGGACCCGAAGATGCGGTGCGCTACGCCTTCGACGAAACCGGTTACGACCAGGTCGAGTTTCTGATTGCGCCAAACGTGGGCGAGCCGCTGCGGCCGCTGGCGAAGACGGCTTCCGGCGGTGAGGCGGCACGGCTGATGCTGGCGCTCAAGGTCGTTCTGTCCACAGTCGATCCTGTCCCCACGTTGATCTTCGACGAGATCGATTCCGGCATCGGCGGCCGAGCGGGCGGCGTGGTGGGCCGCAAGCTGTGGAGCCTGGCGACCGACCACCAGGTTCTGTGCGTCACCCACCTGCCACAGATCGCCGCTTTTGCGGACGCCCACTATCGCGTCGCCAAACAGGTACAGGACGGCCGAACGACCACAGAGGTCAGCGTCTGCAGGGAGACGAGACCATCACGAGCTGGCCCAGATGCTGGGCTCGGATACCGACATGGCCTGGCGCAACGCCAAGGAAATGAGCGAGCGGGTGGCGGCGCAAAAGGCGCAGGCGCCCACACAGGCGGGTCGGAGTTGAGCCTCCCGGACGATCACTTCTCTGTTGAGCCCTGACATGCTCGATTTGAAATTGTGGGTCGAATCGTTGGCGCCCTGGGGTGCGGGGGTCATTCAGTGGGTGCACTCCTGGCACACCTTGGGCTGGATGCCCTCTTCAGAACCATCACCAATGCCGGCAGCGAGCCTGTCCTCGTCCTGCTCATTGCGTTCGTCTATTGGTCGCTGAACCGGGCACTCGGCATCCAGCTCATGTACGTCTCCGGGCTGGGGAGCTTCGCACTGGCTACCCTGAAGCTGGCCTTCGCCATACCGCGTCCGGTGGGGGCGAAGGTCACGGTGGTGTGGCCACCAGATGCTTACACGTTCCCCAGCGGGCACGCCCAGGCCTCCACCGCGACGTTCGGCTACATTGCCGTGCAAACGCGCCGCCTGTGGCTGCGAATCGCTTGCGTCGCGCTGATCCCGATGGTCGCCTTTTCGCGCGTCTATCTTGGAGTACACTATCCGCAGGACGTGATCGGGGGCGTCGTGCTGGGCGCGATCTGCGTGGGGCTGTTCACGCCGACCTATCCGCGCCTGCGCGCCTGGGTGGGGACGCAATCTACTTCCATGCTCCTCACCTATGCCGCTTTCGGCTCAGCAGTGCTGTTGGGGATCGGCTCGACGAACGCGACGACCTTCGCGCCCTCTACCGTCGCGTGGGTCTATTCCGGTTTCTTCGCCGGGGCCAACCTGGGACTGATTTGGGAGCGGAAATTCGTTAGATTCACGGTGGATGGCTCGTGGGCCCAGCGAGTGTTTCGCTGGATGCTGGGGATGGTCCTCGTCATTGTCGCCTTCGGCATCTGCCAGGGAGCGCTCTACCTGGTGGGCACGCACGTCGCGAACGAGATGCGTTGGCTCCAGTTTGCGTGTGTCGGGCTCGTGTTCACGTGGGGCACACCCTGGACGTTCGTTCGGGTCGGCCTGTGCGCCGCCGACCGATCAGACCGCCCTAGACAAACTGCGGCGCAACGCTTCCGACGTTAGCACCATCGCTGGAAACAGGCAGCTTCACGATGAAAGTAGAGCCGGCTCCCAGCGTGCTTTCGACGTCGATGTCGCCGCCGTGGCTCTTGACGATCCCGTAGCTCACCGACAGTCCCAGTCCGGTTCCCTGCCCAACCTCTTTGGTGGTGAAGAACGGGTCGAAGACGTGGTTGAGATTCTCCGGCGCGATGCCCTCGCCTGTGTCTGAAATCAGGATCTCGACGCTCGTGTCTGCCTTGCGCGTGACGATGTGGATCTCGCCCCCGTTCGGCATGGACTGGTAGGCATTCAGGACGATGTTCGTGAAAACCTGCTGCAGCTGATTGGGATCGCCCATGATCTGGGGCAGATCGGACGCGTAATCCCTCACCAGCTGGGTGTCCCGACCGGAGACCTGGTGGTAGGCCAGTTCGCACGTGATCTCCAACACCTGGTTCACGTCCACCGGCTTCAGAACGGGCGCGGAGCGGCGAGAGAAATCGAGCAGATTCTGGACGATGCCTTTGCAGCGCAAGGATTCACGCTCGATCGATTGCAGCGGCTTGCGCAGGGGACTGTCCTCGCCGACCTTCTTGACCAGGACCTGTGTGAACCCCAGGATGATACCGATGGGATTGTTGATCTCGTGGGCCAGGCCGGACGACAGCCGCCCGATAGAGGCGAGCTTTTCCGATTGGATGAGCTGCTCTTGCATCTGGCGCAGCTCGCTCGTTCGCTGGGCGACCTTCTTCTCCAGCTCATCGTTCCACTTGACGATCTCGTCGCGAGCCTCTTGCAGCTTCTGCACCGCCCTCGCGTTTTCGATAGCGATAGTCGCCCAGTCCGCCAGCGCCGCGAGCAGGTACTGATCGTTGGTCGTGAATCCGCGCGAAGAGACGCGATTGTCCACCGACAGGACCCCGATCACCTTGTCCACCGACTTCAGTGGCACGTTGAGCACCGACTGCACCAGGTAACCAGTTTTGATCTTGAGCCCGGTTCGGGCCCCGTCCGACTGGGCATTGACAGCCTTGCCCGTTCGCACCACCTGGCCGGCGATGCTGTCGTCCACACGAAGCCTGAAGCCGCGAGCGTAGCGCTCGCCGAGGTTCTTGGCCGCCCGCAGGTACAGCTCGCCCGATGCGTCATCGACGAGCAGGAGCGTGCCCTCTTCAGAGCCGGTCAAATAGACGGCGGCTTCTACGATTCGGCTCAACACTTTCTCCAGATCGAGCAGGGAGGTGACCGACTTGCCGATGCCAAACAGCGCGTTGAGCTCCTTCACGCGCTGGCTCAGCTGCTGGTTCGTGCGGAGCAGGCCGACGCCCAGCTCGTCTTTCTCGCCGCGCAACCGGCTCTCGGCCAGCGCGCGATCGATGGCGCGCTGCATTTCGTCAGCCCCGAAGGGCTTGATGATGTAATCTTTGGCGCCCAGCCGGAAAGCCTGCACTGCCGTTTCCTCGCTCCCGTGAAAAGTCATCAGGATCACGGGAATGCGAACGTTTCTCTGGTTAAGGCTGTCGAGCACCTCGAGACCCGAAAGTCCCGGCATGCGGATGTCCATCAGGATCAAATCAGGTTTTTCGCTCAGCGCCTTCTGGAGGGCAGACAGGCCGTCCTTGGCTACGATGTACGAGTAGCCTTCCGGAATCAGAATGCATTCCGCGAGGAATTTCAGGTTATCGTCTCTGTCGTCGACAATTAGAACCTTTTCCCCGGTCACGCCACCCCTCCTTGTACGACCACTCCCCTGACCCCGGACTATCGCCTTTCAAATGATCCGCGACTTTGGCGACTGCCGCGAACTTCCAAATCGGCGCCTAATTCCGCATCCTGCATCGACCGACAAGCGGATCGGTCAGCGCTGGGTCTGCGCGGACGCGCTGCCGCCCCCAAGGCCTCGCAGGTACATCGCCGGCCATGGCTGGTACCGGCTGAAGAAGCGGTCCTCAGATACCACTCGCCGGCCCTCTCGCACGGTCCGCAAAATTGTGACGTCGACGCCGTCGTGAGGCCACTCCACCTGTTTCACAGCACCCTTGGCCAGCTTAGCATCGTCCTGATAGACGGCCTCTCCCGCCTTGACCGTGTTGGTCAGAGTCGGCCCGGTCATCTCCACCACGCGTCCCTCGCTCGTACCATAGAATCGGAACGTCACCGTTGCCGCCTTGGGGTTCGTCTCCGTCTTGATCAAAATGTAATGCGCCATGTCATTCTTGAACTTGAAGTCGACGTTCGGCGCAAACACCGTGGCGTCGAGCCCAACGGGAGGCTCGTACCAACTGACCCGATAGCCATGGTTGTAGCGCTCCAGAACGGGCAGACCCGCCCAAAACGCCGCCCGAAACGCGGTGGTCGAAACCTGGCACACGCCGCCGCCCCAACCGGTCGCGGTTCGATCGCCCCAGATGATCAGCCCTTCCTCGAAACCGGTGGCGGCGCTGACGTCGCCCAGATACTCGTTGAACGAGAAGACCTCACCCGGGGCCACGACCACGCCGTTGAAACGAGATGCAGCGAGCTGGATGTTGTGCACACGCTCCGGCGTCGAACCCTTGAAGGACGTCGTCGCTTCGACGACCAGCTCCTTGATACCCATCTGCGCGGCGTTCTCGACGGCCACCGCCGGCCGAGTGACCTCCACCGGCAGCTGAATGACGTGATTCGGCGACGGCGCCTGCTCGCCCACCAGCGCCAACGTCTTCTGAACGTTCAGCGAGTAGCCTTCCTGGCTGGGCGTCAAGGCGACGAGTCGGCCCGCCTTGGGATCGAAGTCGAACTTCGCATCACGCGCCGGCCGGTCGATCTGGTCTGCCAGGCGCCGGACGTAAGGCGCAAGCTTCTCCGTGTCGATGCCCATCTCGAGCGCGACGCGCCCGTCCGCCAGCTTGCGCTGGCGCGGGACCATGGCTCCCGCCAGTGTGGCCTGATCCACAGACCAACGCTTCTCGACCACCTGGGGAGTCATGTCGCCGCCGATGAGATTCTGCTCTTTGAACGTGAAGATGACGGGCCCGCTCACAATGTCGCCCGCCTGCCGTTGCGCAGTCTCGAGGTCCATCTCCGCCGGCTCGATGGTCCGGACGACCAGGTCTACCTGGGCATCGGACAGACTCTCCAGCGCGGACTTCAGGGCCAGCTTGGTGGCGGGAATGTCCAACTCGCGCCCGGCCTGACCGGGCTCGACCGCAACCTGAAAGCCGTCGACGCGCAACCGGGAATCGCGCGCCGGCCGGTCGATCTCGCGCGCCAGCCGGCTCAGGTACATGGTCGCAACGCCCTCGTCGAAGCGGCGGCTGGCGACGACCGGGAATCCGTTCCAGACCGATTCCGCCTGGACCTCCAGCCGGCCGAGCAGATCGCCTTCACGCCCCACCCGGTAGGCGCTTTCGCTGGTTGCTCCCGCGTCGTAGGCCATCCCCAGGTCGGACGGCAGAATACGCCAGACCCGGTTCTCATACCGCAGCTCGATGTGGCGCTCGCCGTAGTTCTGGAACTCACGGTCGAGCAGTCCCGTCGCCTCGGCCCGCCCCAATCCGGTCAGGTCGATGCCACCCACGGAAACGCCCGGGTGTATCCGCTCCATAAAATAGACTTCGTACGCCAGGACGCCGAGGAACGGCATCAAGATGAGCGCCGTAAGCAAAAAGGCGATGAGCAAATACGGAATGCGCCGTCGCAAAGTCACGTGCCTGATTGGACGATCCTCTTCTGACACGACTGTCGCCGACATTGTATCTGCACCTGAGCCTGCTGATGCCGGACCTCGGTCTGCCTAAGGGCCTTCTCACAGCCTTGTCCGGTTCAAGTAGAATCAATTCGCGAGTCAACTGCCAGGGGAGTTCAGCGTACTATGTCACCTTGATTTTACCAAAGCGACACCGAAAATGCAAGAACCCGTTCCCGGTGATCGCGGAGCTTGCGGCCGCGCCTCAAATCACCTATAATCCTGCCATCTCGTGTGGAACGCAGGCGCGAATGGCGACGTACGACGTCCTTTCCCAGTTCTACGACCTCGAATACGGCGAGTTTGAGGACGACCTGCCACTGTACCTGGAGCTGGCGGGGCGCACAGGTTCGCCCGTGCTGGACGTAGGCGCCGGCACCGGACGCGTGACGCTGGCCCTGGCCCGCGTGGGCTTCCGCGTGACGGGCGTCGATGAGTCCGCGGAGATGCTGGCCTGCGTTCAGGCCAAGTCGGCTGGGGGCCCGGCGCTCGACCGGCAAATCGAGTGCGTCCAGAGCTCGATATCCGAATTCGACGGGGGCGGGCGGTTCCGGCTGGCGATCGTGGCGCTCAACTCGTTCCGGCACCTGCTGACGACGGAGGACCAGCTCGCCGCCCTCCGCAGCATCCGGCGCAGTCTCGTGCCCGGCGGCGTATGCGTGATCGACGTCGACAACCCGGACCCGGTCGTCCTCGCCCAGAACGACGGCGTGCTCGTGCTCCATTGGGAAAAGGCCAATCCGTTCACCGGCCAGTTCGTGCAGAAGTGGATTACCTATCGGACCGACCGCGGGGCTCAGATCCAGTATTACACCCTGATCTACGACGCCATCGACGGCGACGGAACGGTGCATCGCACGCGCGTGTCGATGCCGTTGCGTTACACGTACCGCTACGAGGCGCAGCTGCTGCTGGAGAGGGCCGGCTTCGCGGTGGAAGACGTGTTTGGCTCGTACCAAAGGGATGCCTACGACGACGACAGCGAGCGCATGATCCTCGTCGCCGCAGCCCGTTAAGGCTTCTGCGCACTTTGGGAGGGTTGGCCCCGCAAATGAGACAAATATAGTTGGGGGAGGGATCCATTGATCGACGGTGTGAAGACGCGTAAGCTCCCGCTCATTCCCGACGAGCGGGGATTCTTAATGGAGATGCTTCGCAGCGATTGGGAAGAGTACGAACGCTTCGGCCAGGTCTACATGACCGCGGTGTACCCCGGTGTGGTCAAGGGCTGGCATTACCACAAGATTCAAACAGACCACTTCATCTGCGTGCACGGCATGGCCAAGGTCGTCCTGTACGACAGCCGCCCGGATTCCGCCACACACGGCGAAATCAACGAATTCTTCATCGGCGACCAAAACCCCATGCTGGTGAAGATTCCGCCGGGAGTCATGCACGGCTTCAAAGGAATCAGCCCGGAGATCACCTTGATCGTCAACGTGCCGACCGAGCTATACCGCTACCACGAACCGGATGAGTTCCGCCTGCCGGCCCATACGGATCAGATCCCTTACGATTGGGAGCGCAAGGACGGGTAGCAGCCCAAGTCGATTTTGACAAAGAGACGGTTCCGTGATATACTCGGCGCATTATTCGTTCGGGAGCCATAATCCAATTGTGTAACCAGGTGTTGGTGGCCAAGCAGTTTAAGTCCTACAGGAAGCCGGACTGCGAGTCTGGATAGGACTGCTTGCGCCAAAAACTCCCCAGTGTACCGGAGCCAGCCCTTCCAGACCCATCAAGGCAGGGGCTGGTTTTTTGTTTGTGTGGCGATGGACGTGAGCGGTAGGGCGATCTGAAGACACCAGTATAAGGAGGACCGGCAGTGTCGATCACCAGTTTCAACATCATCGAATCCACACTCAGGGAAGGGGAACAGTTCGTCGGAGCTAATTATAGCTCCGATGAGAAGGTTGAGATAGCGTTGGCTCTCGATGAGTTTGGGGTGGAGTACATCGAGCTCACGTCGCCATCCGCTTCCCCACAGAGTTGCTCGGATGCACAGCGAATTGCCAAGCTGGGCCTCAAGGCCAAGCTTCTGACCCATACCCGCTGCAATATGGAGCGATGCCCGCCTGGCGGTCGAGACCGGCGTCCAGGGCATCGACGTTTTGTTTGGGACCTCTTCCTATCTCCGACAATTCAGCCACGGTAAGAGCATTCCCCAGATCATCGATGCGGCACGCCAGGTGGTCAGCTTCATCAAGGACCGGGGCCTCGAAGTCCGCTTCAGCAGTGAGGACTCCTTCCGCAGCGACGAAGCCGACCTGATGGCGGTCTACACCGCCGTGGACGAGCTGGGCATCAACCGCGTGGGCATCGCCGACACGGTGGGAGTCGCCACACCGTTCCGGGTGTACGACCTGGTCGGGAAGCTGCGAAAGAGGATCAAGGCCGACATCGAATTCCACGGCCACAACGACAGCGGGTGCGCCATCGCCAACGCGTACGCCGCACTGGAAGCCGGCGCCACGCATGTCGACACCAGCGTGCTGGGCATCGGAGAGCGCAACGGCATCGCGCCGTTGGGTGGGTTCATCGCTCGCATGTACGCGACGGACAAGAAGCTGGTCCAGAAGTACAACCTGACGGCGCTATACGAGCTGGAACAGCTCGTCGCCAAGATCGTCGGCATCGACGTTCCCTTCAACAACTACATCACGGGCATTACGGCGTTTACCCACAAAGCCGGCATCCACGCCAAGGCCGTGTTGAACAATCCAGAAACGTACGAAATTCTCGATCCGCACGACTTCGGCATGACGCGCTACATCAGCATCGCGCACCGGCTGACCGGTTGGAACGCGGTCAAAAACCGCGCCGACCAACTCGGCCTTTGCCTGACGGACCAGCAGCTCAAGGAAGTGACCGCGCACATCAAAGCGCTGGCCGATGAAAAGTCGCTGGCATTGAGCGATGTGGACGCAGTTCTGTATCGGTGGGTCAACGGCGACGCCCCGTGCGAGTCATGACTATTCCCAGGAGAAGAGCTTAGATGGCAAATCAACCTCAGACATTGGCGGAGAAGATCATCTCCCACGCCGCGGGCAAGGACGTTTGGGCCGGCGATTTGGCGGTCGTACACGTCGACATGGCCCTGGCCGTGGATTCCATCGCCCCTAGCGTGATTCGCGTTCTGCGGGAGGAGCTGGGCAACGCACACGTGCTCGATCCGAAGCGCGTCGCGCTCGTGATCGATCACGTCGCCCCGGCAGTGAACATCCCAACGGCGAACGCCCAGAAGGGAATACGTGAATTCGCCGCGGCCGAAGGCATCCCCCACCTGTACGACGTGGGCCGCGGGGTCTGCCACCAGGTGCTGGTCGAAGAGGGCCTGGCACAGCCCGGGCAGATCGTGGTGGGCTCGGACTCCCACTCCACGAGCTACGGCTCGGTCGGCGCCTTCGGCACAGGCATGGGCGCGACCGACGTGGCGCTGGCGTTCGCCAGCGGTCAAACGTGGCTGCGCGTGCCTGAGACAGTGCGTGTTCTCGCAGAGGGCCGGTTCAAACCCGCGGTTGGGGCGAAGGACCTGGCCCTCTGGGTTGCCAGGCAGTGGGGCATCGGCGGCGCGACGTATCAGGCCGTCGAGTACCAGGGCGTGACGCAGCTCTCGCTCGCTTCCCGCCAAACGCTGTCCTGCATGACGACCGAGCTGGGAGCCAAGGCCGGCCTCATCTTCCCGGACGGCGAGGTCTCGCAGCGCTTCAACGTCCCGGATTGGCTGACCGTCGACACCGGGGCACACTACGTTAAGGAGCTGCACGTCGAGCTCGATTCGCTGGTTCCGCAAGTCGCCATTCCGCACAAGGTGGACAACGTCGCCGACGTCACCGAGCTGACCGGCGTGAAAGTGGACACCGTTTTCGTGGGAACGTGCACGAACGGCCGGCTCGAAGATCTGCACGAAGCGGCTCAGATCCTGAAGGGCAAGAAGGTCGCCATCCGGATGATGGTCGTGCCGGCATCCAGCGAGATCCTGGAGGCTGCGGTCGCCGACGGCACGCTGGCCACGCTGCTGGAGGCGGGAGCAACCGTGGGGACGCCGGGCTGCGGCCCATGCATTGGGCGGCACATGGGCGTTCTCGGCGAAGGCGAGGTCTGCGTATCCACAGCCAACCGCAATTTCCGTGGGCGGATGGGTTCGCCGGATGCGTTCATCTACCTGTCTTCGCCGCAGGTCGCGGCTGCTACGGCCCTGACCGGCCACATTACCGATCCCCGGGAGGTGCTCTAATATGGCGACAGTCTGGAAATTTGGCGCCGACGTCGATACCGATCAGATCGTCCCCGGACGATATGCTCCGTATATGAACTCCGAAGCCGAACTGGGCAAGTACCCCTTCATCGAGGCCCGGCCGGAATTCGCCGCGCAGGTCAAGCCGGGTGACGTCATCGTGGCCGGTACGAACTTCGGATGCGGCTCGTCGCGCGAATATGCTCCACAGGCCCTCAAGGTGGTGGGCATCGCGGCGATCATCGCGCCGAGCTTCGCACGCATTTTCTTCCGCAACGCGCTCAACCTCGGCTTGCCGCTCGTCGAATCCGCGCAGTTGTCCGAAGCGCTGCAAGACGGCGAAACCGTCGAGCTCGATTTCGGCCAGGCGCAGATCACCACTACGCACGGCGTGTACAGCGTGCCCAAGCCGCCCGAGTTCGTCCAACTCATCTGGCAGGCAGGCGGCATCGTTCCCTACTTCAAAACGCACGGCCGTTTTCCGGGCCAGGGATGAGACACAGGAATGACCTATCGAATCGGCATCATTGAAGGTGACGGCATCGGCCACGAGGTGATTCCCGCGGCGCAGCGCGTGCTCGAGGCGACCGGCCTGCCGCTCGAGTTCCGCCCCGCCCAGGCCGGTTGGAGCTGTTTCAAGTCGGTCGGGGTCAGCCTGCCCCCGGAGACGCTGGCGGTCGTAAAGGGGTGCGACGCCACCCTGTTCGGCGCGAACACCTCGCCGGCCGGCAGGGCAGACGGCTATCGCAGCCCTATCTTGACCCTGCGGTGCGAGCTGGGGCTCTACGCAAACCTGCGGCCGACGCAATCGTGGCCCATCCCCTCCTCGCGTCCCGGCATCGATCTGCTCATCGTGCGGGAAAACACCGAGGACCTCTACCTGGGGCTGGAGGAGAGCGACGGTGAGACGGCGGTGGCCAAGCGCATCATTACCCGGACCGCCTCCGAACGCGTCGTCCGCCTCGCATGCGAGCTGGCGATGCGCCGCCGCAAAAAGCTGACCCTGGTGCACAAAGCCAACGTTTTGCGCGAAACCTGCGGCCTGTTCCGACAGACGGGCTACGCGGTCGCGGCAGAGTTTCCGGAACTGCAGGTCGACGACCTGTTCGTGGATGCGATGGCCATGCGGCTCATCAAGGACCCGGAGACGTTCGACGTCATCGTGACGACCAATCTGTTCGGCGACATCCTGTCGGACGAAGCGGCCGCCCTCGTAGGTGGGCTGGGCCTGGCGCCGTCCGGCAACGTCAACGGCTCGACGGCCGTGTTCGAACCGGTACACGGCTCGGCGCCGGACATCGCCGGGCGCGGGCTGGCCAATCCGTTGGCGGCGATCCTGTCCGCGGGCATGCTTCTGGACTACCTGCACGAAGAGGCGGCGGCAAATCGGATCCGACAGGCCGTCAGGCAGGTCTTGCAGGACGGCCCATGGACGCCGGACCTCGGCGGCACGGCGAACACCGATCAGGTCGCCCAGGCGGTGAGCCGGCTCGTCTTATGTTGATGCGAAATGCCTTGCCGCATAGCGGCAAAGCGAGTATAATGCCGCTGTCGTGACCGGCCAACACACCGACATCAGGAGGAAATGACCATGAACGCATCGTGTCCCGAGTGCGCTGCCGAAATCGAGCTGAACGGCAAGCTGATGAAAGGCGAGATCGTCGAGTGCCCGGAATGCGGCGCCGAGCTCGAGATCATTAGCGTGGATCCGCCCGAGCTGAGCCTGGCACCGGAAGAGGAAGAGGACTGGGGCGAGTAGTCCGCTCCAACCGTTCAGCCACCAAGCACCGATAGAGCATGGCAAAGAGGCCTGCCCTGGCGTCGAATTGCTGCGACGGCCAGGGCTGCATTCTGCCAGTCTTTAGGAACTACTGGGGGGAAAATGAAAGTCGGCGTTCTGTTCTCACGGGTCCGTGTGGAAGAAAAACTGATTTTCGAGGCGTTCGAAAAGCGGGGCATCCCGTACACGCTCATCGACGACCGCGAGCTGGTTCTGGATATCGGCAACAACACGTTCCGTGACTACGACGTGGTCCTGGAACGCTGCATCAACCACTCACGCGCACTCTCCGCTCTGCGTGTTCTCGACGATTGGGGCGTCAAGAGCGTCAATACCTATCAGGCCGCCGACATTTGCGGCAACAAGCTGCTGACCACCAGTGCGGTGATCAAAGCCGGCCTGCCCTCGCCGCGGACGCAGATTGCATTCACGTCGGAATCGGCCATCAAGGCCATCCAGGAGATGGGCTTCCCCGTGGTGCTGAAACCAGCGGTTGGGTCCTGGGGCCGGCTGCTGTCCAAGGTCAACGATCTGGAAGCGGCGGAGTCCATTCTCGAACACAAGGAAGTGCTGGGCACCTACCAGCACTCCATTTTTTACATCCAGGAGTACATTCGCAAGCCGGGGCGCGACATCCGGGCTTTCGTCGTCGGCGACGAGACGATTTGCGCCATCTACCGCAACTCGGGCCATTGGATCACCAACACCGCGCGCGGCGGCGTGGC
Organism: uncultured Chloroflexia bacterium; assembly: GCA_963843645.1. Classification (GTDB taxonomy): domain Bacteria; phylum Chloroflexota; class Anaerolineae; order DAOTYC01; family DAOTYC01; genus CAWJLE01. Next base: position 1,046,761 of record CAWJLE010000001.1, read on the forward strand.
CTCCAATTGCCCGGTGACGCCGGAGATCAACCGGCTGTCGGTGGGCGCGGCCAAAGCATGCGGCGGCGGCATCCTGGCGGTCGACATCCTGGAGGATCAGGACCGGGGCTTCCTCGTTAACGAGGTGAACTACACGATGGAGTTCCGCAACAGCATCGCTCCCACAGGCGTCGACATTCCGGGCCGTATCGTCGACTACGTTTCGCAGGTCGCGAAGGGCTGACCCGAGGAGGACGGATGATTCAGGCTTCAATCGTCGGCGGATCCGGCTATGCAGGAGGTGAGTTGCTGCGCCTGCTGCTGGGCCACGATCAGGTCGAGGTCAAGCAGGTCACTTCGGAGACCTATGCGGGCAGCTTCGTACACAGCGTTCACCCGAACCTCCGGAGCCGCACCAAGCTGAAGTTCAGCGCCCTGTCCACGATCGAGAAATGCGATCTGCTTTTCCTGGCGCTGCCGCATGGGCAGGCAATGGGGCAGATCGAGCGCTTCGCGGCGCTGGCTCCCCGGATCGTCGACCTCAGTGCAGATTTCCGCTTGCGCGACCCGGCGCTGTTCGAAAAGTGGTACGGTCATCCGCACGCCGCGCCGGAGTGGCTCGGTCGCTTCGTGTATGGTCTGCCGGAGCTGCACCGCGAGGAACTGAAGACTGCCGCCTACGTCAGCGGCGTGGGCTGCAACGCCACGGCCTCCAATCTGGCCCTGCTGCCGCTGTTTCGCGCCGGCCTGGTGGACAAGAGCCGCGGGGTGATCGTGGACATCAAGGTCGGCTCGTCCGAAGGCGGCAACACACCCAGTCTGTCGTCCCATCATCCGGAACGCACGGGCGCGGTACGGTCCTTTGCACCGTCGGGTCACCGTCACACCGCCGAGATCATCCAGGAAATGGGGCTGGCGGGCGATCCGCCGACCGTCCACCTGTCGCTGACGGCCATCGAGCTGGTCCGCGGTGTTCTCGCGACGGCGCACGTCTTTCTGAAGGAGCCAACGACCGAGAAGGACCTGTGGCAGGTGTACCGTGGCGCCTATGGGGACGAACCGTTCGTTCGCCTGGTCAAAGACCGCAAGGGCATCTACCGCTACCCTGAACCGAAGCTGTTGGCCGGCACCAACTATGCCGACGTCGGCTTCGAGTGGGACGAGGCGGGCGGCCGGGTAATCTCCATTTCCGCCATCGATAATTTGATGAAGGGCGCTGCCGGCAGCGCGGTCCAATGCACCAACGTGATGTTCGGTTGGCCGGAAACCACCGGCCTGGATTTTGCGGGCCTTCACCCGATTTGATCCGTGGGGTCAGGCCCCCGGGAGGCAACATGATCGTCGTTAAAGTGGGCGGCAGCGAGGGGATCGACCTCGACGCGGTGTGCCGCGACATCGCGGACCTCCACGAGTCCGGTCAGTCCATCGTTCTGGTGCACGGCGGGTCGCATGAAACGAACGTCGTTGCCGAGAAGCTGGGACATCCGCCGGTGTTCGTGACCTCCGTGTCGGGGTACGTCAGCCGGTACACGGACCGTGAAACGCTCGCCATCTTCGAAATGGTGTATTGCGGCAAGATCAACAAGCAGATCGTGGAGCGCCTCCAGCAATGCGGTGTCAATGCGATCGGGCTGTCCGGAGTGGATGGCCGGCTGCTGGAAGGCAAGCGCAAGTCCACGCTGAAGATCATCGACGAGGAAGGGCGCAAGCGCGTGCTGCGCGACGATTTCACCGGGAAAGTGGAACGGGCCAACGTGGCCCTGCTGCGGCTGCTGCTGGACAACGGCTACCTGCCGGTCGTCACGCCGCCCGCGATCAGCGAGGAAGGCGAGGCAATCAACGTCGACGGAGATCGGGCCGCCGCCGTGCTGGCCGCCGCCCTCAAGGCCGACCAGCTCATCATCCTCTCGAACGTGCCCGGTCTGCTGCGTAAGTTCCCGGATGAGAGCACCCTGATTCCGTTGATAGAGAAGGCGCAGATCGAGGAATTCATGGAGTTCGCCGAGGGCCGGATGAAGAAGAAGGTCATGGGCGCGGCCGAGGCGATCTCCGAAGGCATCGGCCAGGTCGTGTTCGCTGACGCCCGCGTCGAGCGGCCAATTCGCCAGGCCATGGCCGGCCACGGGACGGTGATCCGTTAGTTCACCGAAAGGAGACGGTTGTGCGGACGTATCGCTTCTTCCAGGTTGACGTCTTCACCGATAGACCGTTCGGGGGCAATCCTCTTGCCGTGTTCCCCGAGGCCGAGGGTCTATCCGACCGCGAGATGCAGCAGCTCGCCAAGGAGATGAACCTCTCCGAAACGACGTTCGTGCTACCGCCTGTCGACGCGCGCGCCGACTTCAAAGTGCGCATCTTCACTCCCGGCACCGAGATCCCGTTCGCCGGGCACCCGGTCCTCGGAACGCATTTCGTCCTGACGCAACTGGGGCGCATCCGCCTGCAGTCGCCCGTCACTCGCATCCACCAGGAGCTGAAGGTCGGCGTTCTGCCGGTCGACCTGTACGTCCAGGACGGCCAGGTACAGCGGGTGACGATGACCCAGGGGCAACCCGAGTTCCTGGACACGTACGACGACCTGCCGAAGCTGGCGGCCGCGCTGAACGTAGACGTCGACGAGATCGCCGCAACGCAGCTGCCGGTACAGGTCGTATCCACTGGGTTCCCGCAGATGATGATTCCGGTCCGTTCACTGCAATCCGTGCAGAACGCCGGACCGAACGTGGCCGCCTTGCTGGAAATCGGACCGACTATGAGCATCAGCTGCTTCATGCTGTGGACCCGCGAGACGCTGTCGCCGACGTGCACGGTTCACACCCGGATGTTTGCACCGGCCCTCGGCATCCTCGAGGACCCGGCGACCGGCAGCGCCAGCGGTGGACTGGGCGCGTACCTGATTCAGCACGGCGTCGTCCAGCCCGGCCGGCCGACGGCAGAGATGATCAGCGAGCAGGGCTACGAGATCGACCGGCCGAGCACGGTGTACATCGAGGTGGACGGCGAACCCAACGCGATCACGGCGGTTCGCGTCGGCGGGCAGGTGAGCCCACTGATCGAAGGTGTGGTTCGGCTGTAGGCTAAACAGCGACGAAGGAGATCGAGACCGTGGACATTATCGCGAGCGAAAAGCTCCACACTAGCGGAGTCTACCCCAAGAGAGAGCTGGCCATCGTGCGCGGCGACGGCGCGCTCGTGTGGGACGATCAGGGGCGCGAGTACCTCGATTGCACGAGCGGTCACGGGGTCGCCGTGATCGGCCACAATAACCCATACGTAGCCGACGCCGTGTGCGAACAGGCCCGGCGGCTGGTCACGCTGTCAGAGGTTTTCTACAACGACCGGCGTGCTGAGGCGTTGGCGAAGCTGGTCGAGATCGCGCCCCAGGGTCTGGATCGTGCGTACCTCGGAAATTCCGGCACCGAGGCAGTGGAGGCCGGCATCAAATTCGCGCGCCTGTCCACGGGCAAGCCGGGCATCATTGCGACGATGCGCGGCTTTCACGGCCGGACGATGGGCAGCCTGAGCGCCACCTGGGAGAAGAAGTACCGCAGCCCCTTTGAGCCGCTGGTTCCGGGGTTCTGCCACGTGCCCTACAACAACATCAGCGCCATGGCCGCAGCCTTCGACGATCAGACTGCCGCGGTACTGGTGGAAGTGGTCCAGGGCGAGGGCGGCGTCCGGCCAGCCACACCTGAATACGTGCAAGAGCTGGCGCAATTGTGCCGGGATCGGGGCGTTCTGCTGATCGTCGACGAAGTCCAGACTGGCTTCGGCCGGACCGGCAAGATGTTCGCGTGCGAGCACTTCGGACTGACGCCCGACATTCTGTGCCTGGGCAAGGCTATCGGCGGTGGCGTCCCCATGGGCGCGGCGATGCTGGGTCCCCGCGTGCAAGGTATCCATCCCGGGACGCACGGCTCGACCTTCGGGGGCAACCCGCTGGCCTGCGCGGCGTCGGTGGCCGCCATCCGATACATCCAGGACCACGACCTGCCCACGCAGTCGGCCCAGAAAGGCGCGTTCTTCGCTGACCTGCTGCGCAAGATCGATTCGCCAAAAGTGCGTGAAGTGCGCGGCCTCGGCCTGATGGTCGGGATGGAGCTGCGCGAGAAGGTGCAGCCGTACCTGATCGGATTGATGGAGCAGGGTATTCTGGCGCTGCCGGCCGGCAAAACCGTGCTGCGCTTCCTGCCGCCGCTGGTGATCTCCGAAGCACAGCTGAAACGAGTGGCCCAGGCTGTCCGCACGGTCCTGGAAACGAATCCGCAGGGCGCGGAAGACGAGGAGTAGAATCCGATGGCCGAGTCCAAACCCCGGGTAGCATTTCAAGGTGAGCGCGGCGCGTACAGCGAAGAAGCTGCGGTCCGATTCTTCGGGGAAGGCATCACGCCCGTTCCCTGCGCCAGCTTCGATCTGGTTTTCGACCAGGTCATCGGCAAGGAATCGACCTACGGCATCGTCCCGATCGAGAACTCCCTGGCAGGCAGCATCCACCGCAACTACGACTTGCTGTTACGGAACGATCTGCACATCGTGGGCGAGACCGCCGTGCGCATCGTCCATTCGCTGATCGTTCACCGCGGCGTGAAGCTCGAACAGGTGCGGCAAGTGTACTCGCACCCACAGGCGCTGGCCCAATGTGAGAAGTCGCTCAACCGTTGGCCGCAGATCGAGCGCGTTACCACGTACGACACGGCCGGCAGTGTGAAACTGCTCAAGGAACAGGGCATCATGGACGGCGCCGCCATCGCCAGCCGGCGCGCCGCCGAGATCTACGACATGGACGTGCTCGCCGAAGGGCTCGAGGATGATGAGGAAAATTACACCCGCTTCCTCGTTCTGAGCCGTGAGCCGGTCGAGACGCAGGGGCCCAGCAAGACGTCGATCGTGTATTCCATGGCCAACATACCGGGAGCGCTCTTCAAGACGTTGGCCGTGTTCGCCCTGCGCGACATCGACCTCATGAAGATCGAATCCCGCCCGCTGCAGGGACGCGCGTGGGAATACTTCTTCTACGTCGATTTCGCCGGCGGCCTGCACGAAGAGCGAATCCGAAACGCGCTCAACAACCTGAAAGAGATTTCCACCTATTTGAAAGTCCTGGGTTCGTACCCACGTTCGGTTTGAAAGGGTCTCTGACCTAAATGGCAGCTTCGACGGAAGACATTGCTTTGCTGACCGGGCTCGTGGAGCAATACAGCCCCTCCGAGCACGAACGGCCCGCAGTCGAATATCTGGTCGCCGAAATGACGCAGCGTGGTTTCCGGGCGCACATCGACGAGGCCGGCAACGCCGTCGGCGAGATCGGGGACGGCCCACGTCACATCGTACTGCTGGGCCACATCGATACCGTGCCGGGCCGGATCGAGGTGCGCGTGGAGGACAATGCACTGTTTGGCCGCGGGTCGGTCGACGCAAAGGGCCCATTATGCGCCTTCGTCGCCGCCGCTCACCGGGCCACTCAGCTCAACCCGCCCGGCCGGCTCCGCATCACCGTGGTAGGCGCGGTCGAGGAAGAGGCGGCCACTTCGAAAGGCGCGCGCCACCTGTTGAAACGCGGCGACGCACCGGCCTTCGTTGTGATCGGCGAGCCCAGCAACTGGGACCGCATCACGCTCGGGTATAAGGGACGATTGCTGATCGATTACACTGTGGAGCGAGAGATGAGCCACACCGCGGGCCGCGCCGAGAGTGCCTGCGAGGAGTTGGTGGCCTTCTGGCAGCAGATCCGGCAGTACAGCGACAGTTTCAATCGCGACAAGCAGCGCATCTTCGAGGCTCTGGACCCGTCTCTGCGACGCCTGTCCTCAGATAGCGATGGGCTCATCGAGCGGGCACAGGCCACTGTGGCGCTCCGGCTGCCGGTCGGGATGGATATGGCGGCACTCAAAAGGAGAGTGCGCGCAGTGGCCAGACCGGGTCGGGTCTCATTCTACGCCGCCGAGGCGCCCTTCCGGGCCGCCAAGAACACTGAGCTCGTTCGCGCCTTCACTCTGGCCATCCGTGCGTCAGGCGGCGGGCCCGCGTTCAAAGTGAAGACCGGCACCTCCGACATGAACGTCGTCGGGCCGGTTTGGGACTGTCCCATCGTCGCCTACGGCCCGGGCGATTCCAACCTCGACCACACGCCCAACGAGCATCTCGAGCTTGCCGAATACGGCCAGGCCATCGACGTGCTCACGGACGTGCTCGAGACGCTGGCACAGGGCTAAGGAGTCACACTTGGCGCAACCACCGAAAGTCATCAGCGTATTCGGGAGCTCGCGGACCGCGGTCGGCAGCACGGAGTACGAAGAGGCGCGGACCACCGGGCGACTGCTGGCCGAGGCTGGCTTCGTGACCATGACCGGCGGCTACAACGGCACCATGGAGGCCGTGAGCCGGGGCGCGAAAGAGGCCGGGGGCCACGTGATCGGCGTGACTGTCTCTTTGTTCGATTCACGACGGCTCGCGGCCAACGCCTGGGTGGACGAGGAAATCAAGACCCCAGACTACATCAGCCGGGTTCACCACCTGGTGCAGCAGAGCGACGGCTACGTGGCACTGCACGGCGGAGTGGGAACGCTGACCGAGGTCAGCATGACCTGGAGTCTGCTCCAGATCGAAGCCATTTCCAGGCGGCCGCTGATCTGCATCGGCGAGCACTGGAGGCGAACGTTGCGCGATCTGACACACGAACTGGTCATTTCTCGCGAGGACCTCGGTCTGCTGTTGGCCGTAGAGACGCCGGAAGAGGCAATCGAAGTCTTGAAGAACAAGCTGTCACGGCAGTAACGCCGGGAGGTTCCAACCGCATCATGATTAACGCAGGCATCTACGGGGCGACGGGCTACACGGGCCATCTGCTGGTTCGCCTTTTGTCGAATCATCCGGAGACTCGGGTCCGTTTCGGCACGTCGGAGAGTTCGGCCGGCCAGCTGCTGAGCGACGTCTTCCCGTGCCCCTACGATTTGAAGCTCGTCAAAGCCGACGACGCGCCCTTGAAGGACGTGGACGTCGCTTTTCTCTGTTTGCCGCATTCCGAATCCATGGATATGGTTCGCCGGGTCGTCGAGAGCGGCGTCAAGGCCATCGACCTGAGCGCCGATTTTCGGCTGCACGACGTCGCAACGTACGAGCAGTGGTACAACGTGAAGCACACCGCCCCCGATCTGCTGAGCCAGGCCGTGTATGGCCTGCCTGAGCTGCACCGCCAGGAGATCAAGGGCGCGCAGCTTGTGGGAAATCCGGGCTGCTATCCCACCAGCGTCATCCTGGGGCTGTATCCGCTCGCCGCCAATGATCTGCTGATGGACAAGACCGTGATCGCCGACTCCAAGTCGGGCGTATCGGGCGCAGGGCGGGGCCTGAAGCTGGGCTCGCATTTCGTCGAGGTCAACGAGAACTTCTCGCCCTACAACATCGGACACAGCCACCGGCACATTTCCGAGATGGAGCAGGAGCTGAACGACACCCTTCACGGGCCGTATCAGGTGATCTTCTCGCCGCACCTGCTTCCCATCAACCAGGGCATCCTGAGCACGCTGTACGTGACGCTGCCCGAGGGCACCGAACTGGCCCGGGTGATCGATCTCTACCAATCGACCTACTCCGGGGAGCCGTTCGTGCAGGTTTTGCCCGCCGGCAGGCTGGCGACGCTGCGCCACGTCGTGGGCACAAACCGGTGTGCCATTTCGATCACGCAGGTCGGCAAGAGCAACCGCTTCATCGTCGTCGCCACGATCGACAATCTGGTGAAGGGCGCTTCCGGGCAGGCCCTGCAGAACATGAACCTGCTGTTCGGGCTGGACGAGCAGGCAGGATTGAGATTGTAGAGGAAAGACCGACATGAACGATTCCGGACTGGTCATCAAAATCGGGGGCAACGACGTCGACGACCCCCAGTTCCTGGCCGGGCTGGTCGAAGCCGTGAAGGGTCTGCGGCGCCTTCAACCGGTCATCGTCCATGGGGGCGGCAAAGAGATCGCCCGCCTGCAGAAGGCGCTGGGCCTTGCCCCGAGCTTCATCGAGGGGTTGCGGGTGACGGACGCACCCTCTCTGGACGTGGCCGAGATGGTCCTGTCCGGTCTGGTCAACAAGCGTCTCGTGGCGCGCCTGGAGGCCGCGGGCGTCCCGGCCATCGGCCTGAGCGGCGTGGACCTGGGCCTGATCCGTGTGGAGAAGATGATCCATCCCGCCGGTGACCTGGGTTGGGTGGGCCGCATCGTCGAAGTCCATCCTGAGGCGCTTCAGGCGATCCTGGGCCAGGGGCTCGTCGCCGTCATCTCGCCCATTTCTCTGGGCGCGGACGGCCACACATACAACGTGAACGCCGATCACGCCGCAACAGCTGTCGCGCAGGCGCTGAACGCGGGCCGGCTCATCTACGTGAGCAACGTCCCCGGCGTGCTGATCGGTGAACAGGTCGTGCCGCAGCTGACCGTGGTCGAAGCCGAAGAGTGGATCGGATGCGGCAAGATCAACGGCGGCATGGTCCCCAAGGTCCGGTCGGCGCTGGAAGGCGTCGCCGCGGGCATCCGTGAAGTTCGGATCACCAATCTGGCCGGGCTGCAATCCGGCGCGGGCACAGCTCTGCTCGGAAAGTAACGAACCGGAGCAGGAGAAAGAGGAGAAGACATGGACGCGCGAGAGATCGTCGACTTGGAAAACCACTACGTGCTGCAGACGTACGGGCGCGCCGATTTTGTCGTTGAGCGCGGCGAAGGCGTGTATTTGTACGACACAGAGGGCAGGGCCTACCTGGACTTCGTCGCCGGCATTGCCGTAAACGCGCTGGGATACGGCGACCCGGAAATCCTGGCTGCGATTCAGGAGCAGAGCCAAAAGCTCATCCACGTGTCCAACCTGTACCAGACGATTCCACAGGCTTACCTGGCCAAGATGCTGGTCGATCACTCCTTCGCCGACCGTGTTTTCTTCTGCAACTCCGGCACGGAAGCCGTCGAAGCAGCGCTCAAGTTCGCGCGCAAGTACAGCTCGACCCACTCGGGGCGCGAGAAATACGAAGTGGTCGCATTCCACGGTTCGTTCCACGGGCGGACGCTGGGGGCTCTCTCCACCACGGCCAAAGAGAAGTATCGCAAGCCATTCGAGCCGCTGATGCCGGGAAACCGCTTCGCCGACTTCAACGATCTGGACTCGGCCCGCAAGGCCATCACCAGCCGGACGTGTGCGGTCATCGTCGAGCCAATTCAGGGTGAGGGCGGCGTGAACGTCGCCCGACTCGAGTTCCTGCAGGGACTGCGGAAACTCTGCAACGAGGCAAACGCCCTACTCATCTTCGACGAGGTGCAATGCGGGATGGGCCGGACCGGCACCCTGTGGGCGCACGAGTACTACGGCGTGACCCCAGATATTCTGACGGTTGCCAAGCCACTGGGCGGCGGGCTGCCCATGGGTGCCACGCTGTGCACGCAGGCGGTTGCCGACGCCATGGAGCGGGGAGATCACGGCAGCACGTTCGCCGCGAACTGCCTGGTGGCCGCTGTGGCGCAGGTCGTCGTTCGGCGGATCAGCGATCCTACTTTCCTCGACGCTGTGAAGGCGAAGGGCGAGTACCTGGAGCAATCGCTCCGCGGCATTGGGACGAGGAACCCCGGCCTGATCTCCGATCTCCGCGGCCGCGGGCTGATCTGGGGCCTGGAGACTCCACTGTCGGCGTTGGAGGTCGTGCGCGCCGGCTATTCGCTGGGGATCCTGGTCACTATCGCGGGCGACCACGTCGTGCGGCTGGTGCCGCCGCTGGTCGTCGAGCAGGACGACATCGATCAACTGGTCACGAAGCTGGAGCAAGCACTTCAATTCGTGGCACAGAAGGGAAATCGCTAGATGACGGACGGACTATGCCTGCGCCAGGCAAACGTGTACGATGCTGAGACGATTTTTACGCTGGTGAACCACTACGCGGGCCAGGCGCAGATGCTGCCCAAATCGCAGAATCAGATCTACCAGAACATCCGGGATTTCAGAGTGATCGTGGACGCCCAGAACCGGGTGGTTGGCTGCGGCGCGCTCCACGTTCTGTGGGGCGATCTCGCTGAGGTCCGCTCGCTGGCGGTCGCCGAGGGTTACCGCCAGAAGGGTTTGGGCCGAAAGATTGTGGAGCAGCTCATCGCAGACGCTCAGGAGCTCGGCCTCCCCACGGTCTTCGCGCTGACTTACGTGCCAGGCTTCTTCGAGTCGCTCGGCTTCCGGATCATCGACAAGAACTCGCTGCCACGCAAGATCTGGGGCGACTGCATCGACTGCCCCAAGTTCCCGAATTGCGACGAGGTCGCCGTGATTCGCGCCCTGGGCGCTGAGGTGGCTGACGAATGAACGTCTCGCTGCGCAAGCCCACGGTCAAGGACGTGCCGGACATCTTGCGCGTCATCGACGCCGGAGTCAACCAGGGTGTAAACCTGCCGCGCTCGCAGCATTACGTGTTCCAGAACCTGCGCGACTTCGTGGTCGCCGAATGCGACGGTCAGATCGCCGGCTGCGCCTCGCTGCACGTCCTTTGGAAAGATTTCGCAGAGATCCGGGCAGCGGCGGTAACACCGGCCGACGTAGACAGCGGGCTGCTGCGTCGAAATGGTCGACTACCTGGTGGCCGACGCCCGGCAGTTGGGCGTGCGAAAGATTCTGGCGTTCGCCTTCAATCCCGAAGCGTTCGTGGCCCTGGGCTTCTCAGAAGTTGCGAAGGAAACACTGCCGCAGATCGCCTGGCGCGAGTGCATGAACTGCGTTTACTTCCCGGACTGCAGAGAGACCGCAGTAATCCTGGACCTGGAGACCCTATCCGAAGGAGCGCTGGCTTGATCACTATTTCCGCGGCCTGGCTGCCCGAATCCGGGTGGCCCATCGAGACCATCCTCGACCGACTGACACCGTTTGGTTTTACGCAGCTCGAATTCAACTATCGCGCTCATCCGTTGGATGTGGACGCGGCCCGGCAGGCGCTCGCACGGCGTGGTCTGACCGTCACCAGTCTGCACAACATCTGCTCTTCGTACCGCGGAGAGATACCGTTCGCCGATCGTTACGGTGACTCGGTGGCCGACCTCGAAGAGGACCGGCGGCAGGCCGGCGCCCAACGACTGCGCGAGACGGCCGAAGCCGCACGCGCCTTAGGCGCCCGGGCCGATCATCGTCCACGGCGGGATCATACCGCCATTCGAGGATTCGCGCGTTTACCACAAGGCGCTGCGCCAAACGGAGCGCACGAACGATCCGTCCTTTGTGAAGAAGCTGCTGAACGAGATACTGCCCGAGCGCAACCGGATCGCGCCTGCCTGCATGGCTCAGCTCATCAAGAGCCTGCGTGAGGTGTGCCCGTCCTTCCCGGAGCTGAAGTTCGGACTGGAGATCCGCTATCACTTCTACGGCCTGCCCGATTTCGACGAACTGGAGACCGTGCTGTCCAAGGTGGGCTCGGACAACGTCGGCTACTGGCACGATTGCGGCCACGGACAAATGCAGGAGAATCTGGGCTTGTGCCGGCACGAAGCGTGGCTCGAACGCTACCACGATCGACTGATCGGTGTCCACCTGCACGGCATCAGCGATTGTGTGCACGATCACCGGGCGCCGACGAAAGACAACATGGATTTCACGATGATCCGGCGCTACACGGGTCCAGATACGCTCCTCGTCATGGAGTTGAGTCCCGAGAATTCCGCGGATGAGGTCGCCGCCGGCAAAGCTTATCTGGAAACCATTTTCCGGGATTGAGGTCGAATGGAGGCCGGGGTGACTGACTCCGCAGTGGGTACTGCGCCAAAGTTCAAATCGGCGGTGACCTGGATCGACCTGGCAATGCTGTCAGTGACGTTCATCTGGGGTGTCAATTTCACCGTCGTGAAGCAGACGCTGCTGGAGATGTCGCCGTTGGTCTTCGTCACGCTGCGGTGCCTGCTGGCGGCCGTGCTGATCTGCGCCGTTCTGCTGATCCGGGGCGAAGATCTGCGCTGGGAACGGTCTGATCTGTGGCAGCTTCTGGCTTTGGGACTGCTCGGCAATGCGGTTTACCAGATTCTCTTCATCGAGGGTATTGCGCGGACCACGGCGAGCAACTCCTCGCTGCTGCTGTCGACCAGCCCCATTTGGGTGACCCTGCTGAGCGCGCTGTTTCGGCAAGATCGGATCACACCTGCCGTGGCTGTCGGCGTCGGTCTGTCTTTTGCGGGCATCACTCTGATCGTTGGCATGGAGGGCCCGGGGGTCTCGCTCGCCGGAGCGTCACTGCCGGGGAACGTCATGTCAGTAGCCGCGGGGTTGTTCTGGGCCAGCTACACCCTCATGTCCCGACCGCTGCTGCGACGCTACTCGCCGTTGAAGCTGACCGGCCTTTCCATGCTGATGGGCACCGTGCCCATGCTGCTGTACTCAGCGCACGCCATGGTCCAACAGGACTGGGCGGGCATCTCCTGGCAGGGCTGGCTCGGTTACGGCTACTCCATGCTGCTCGCCATTGCTGTGGCGTACGTCGTTTGGAACACGAGCGTGCAGAGGGTCGGCAATGCGCGCACGGCGGTATTCGCGACGATGGTGCCGGTGATCGCCGTCGTGGTAAGCTGGCTGTTCCTGCACGAGGACCTGGGACTCTGGCAAGGTATCGGCGCCTTCATCACTCTCACAGGCGTCGCGCTGACGCGCCTGGCGCCGCGTCCGTTGTTGCTCGCCGATGATGTGACGTCATGCTCAACGCAGCAACGGCTGGCCGAATGAACAAGAATGCCTTTGGGCTCACCCGCATCGACGCAGCGATGATTGTCACTACGCTGATTTGGGGCCTCAACTTCACGATCGTCAAGCAGACGCTCTACGAGATGAAGCCGATGGTCTTTGCTTCGCTCCGATTCACGTTCTCGGCTGCGTTCGTTGTCGCCATCCTGCATTTCAGTGGCGAAAACCTCCGGTTCCGTCGTGAAGATCTATGGAAACTGCTGCTTCTGGGCATCATCGGCACCGCGGTGCACCAGACGCTATTCACACAGGGCATCGCCCGGACGACCGCCAGCAATTCGTCCCTTATCGTGGCGACGAGCCCCATCTTCGTCGTAGTGCTGAGCGGCCTGTTACAGCTGGAGGACGTCTCCCCATTGATGGGGATTGGCGTGATCCTGTCATTCGTGGGCACGTCCATGCTCATCGGTTTCGGCAGCTCCGGCCTGTCCTTCGCCGATGGCACGCTCATCGGGAATCTGCTCACGCTTGGGGCCGCGCTGTGCTGGTCGTTTTACACACTGGCCACGCGCCGGATGATGCGGTGGTACTCGCCTCTGAAGATCACGTCGCTCACTATGCTCGTGGGCAGCCCGTTTCTGCTGCTCGTCTCCGCCAACGAACTGGCCGGGCAGAACTGGCAGAGCGTCAGCTGGCACGGCTGGCTGGGCCTTGGCTACGCGTTCGTGTTGGCGACGGTGCTCGGCTACGTCATCTGGAACACCAGTGTGAACGCCAGCGGCAACGTGCGCACCGCGGTGTACGCCACCCTGGTTCCGCTGGTCGCTATCGCCGTCAGCTGGTTCGCCCTGGGCGAGAGGCTCGTGCTGTGGCAGGCCATCGGCGCCGTCGTCACGCTGGTCGGGGTAACGCTTACGCGCGTCGTTCCGCGCAAACCGGGCGGCGAAACTCGCGTGAAGCTCGTCTTTATTCATCAAACTTGAGTGGGGTTTCAAGGAGGTCTGACATGAAGGGCAAAGTGTCGAAGGTCGTTTTGGCTTATTCCGGCGGGCTCGATACGTCGGTTATCATCCCATGGCTGCGCGAGAACTATGACTGTGAAGTGATCGCGCTGACTGTGGACATTGGGCAAGGCGAGGAATTGGACGGGCTGCACGACAAAGCGATCGCGAGCGGCGCCAGCAAGATCTTCATCGAGGATTTGCGCGAGGAATTCCTGTCGGACTACGTTTTTCCCACGATGATGTCCGGCGCCATCTACGAGCGCAAGTACTTGCTGGGCACCTCGTTCGCCCGCCCGCTGATCGCCAAGCGGCAGGTCGAGATTGCCGAGCAGGAGGGCGCCGACGCCGTGGCGCACGGCTGCACCGGCAAGGGCAACGATCAGGTGCGCTTCGAGCTGACCTTCAAGGCGCTCAACCCCAAGCTGACCGTGATCGCGCCCTGGCGCGAATGGGATCTGCGCTCGCGCAGCGACGAGATCAAGTACGCCGCCGAGCACAGTGTGCCGGTGCCGCGTTACGCGAGCGCTCGATCTACAGCCGCGACCGCAACATCTGGCACATCAGCCACGAGGGCGGCATCCTGGAAGATCCGTGGAACGAGCCGGACGAGGACATGTTCGTGCTGACCCGCTCGCCGGAGAAGGCTCCCGACGAGCCGCAGTACGTGGAGATCGACTTCAAGCAGGGCGTCCCGAAGCGCATCGACGGCGTGGCCTGCGGCGCCGTCGAGCTGATGACGCGGCTGAACGAGCTGGGCGGCGTCCACGGCGTCGGCCGCGCCGACATGGTGGAGAACCGCCTGGTGGGCATGAAGTCGCGCGGCGTGTACGAGACGCCGGGCGGCACGATCCTGTACACCGCCCACAACGAGCTGGAGAGCCTGGTGCTGGACCGCGAGACGCTGCACTACAAGGAGCAGATCGCCCACCGCTACGCAGAGCTCGTCTACTTCGGGCAGTGGTTCACGCCGCTGCGTGAGGCCCTGGACGCTATCGTAGCCAAGACGCAGGAAAAGATGACCGGCACGGTCCGCATGAAGCTCTACAAGGGCTCCTGCACGGCGGTGGGGCGCAAGTCGCCGTTCAGCCTGTACCGCGAAGACTTCGCCACGTTCGGCCAGGACGACGTGTACGACCAGTCGGATGCCGAGGGCTTCATCAACCTGTTCGGCCTGCCCATGAAAGTGCAAGGCCATGATCGACATCGAGGGCACTGGCAATGTCCAGCTATCGCAAGCCGAACTACGACAAGTTCAAGAGGGACTGATCGTCGTCATGCAATATCGCGAATTCGGGCGAACGGGCTTGCGCGTCTCCGCACTGGGCTTCGGCGGAATGCGTTTGCCCACGACCCCCAACGGACAACACGTGGACGCGGACAGGTCGGTCGCCGTCATCGTGCGAGCGATGGAGCTCGGCGTCAACCTGCTGGATACGGCGCCGTACTATTGCAAGCACGAGAGCGAGAAGGTCGTCGGCCAGGCCATCAAGGCCTGGCTGGCAGCCGGACGAGAGCGACCGCTCGTGTCCACGAAGAATCCGATCGAGGACAAGTCGGCCAAGACGTGGCGCCGGTTCCTGGACAACTCGCTCCGCCAACTGGACGTCGACTACATCGACGTGTACCACATGTGGAGCATCACCTGGCGAGAGTACGTGGACAAGATCAACGTGCGGAATGGTCCGCTCCACGAGGCACGGCGCGCCCAGGAAGAGGGGCTCATCCGGCACCTGGCTTTCTCGTTCCACGACAACGCTGAAAACCTGTTCAAGCTGATCGATACCGGCCACTTCGAATCCATGATCGTCCAGTACAATCTGCTGGACCGCAGCAATGAGAAAGCCATCAGCTACGCCCACAGCAAGGGCCTCGGGGTGGCGATCATGGGGCCAGTGGGCGGCGGCCGGCTCGTCTCGCCGCCGGCCGAAATCGAGAAACTGCAGCCGGTCAAGGCCATGCGCACGCCGGAGCTGGCGCTCCGCTTCGTCCTGTCGCACCCCGGCGTCAGCCTGGCGCTGTCGGGCATGAACACGATCGAGCAGGTGGAGGAGAACTGCGCCACCGCCGGCACGGTCGCCCAGCTCAGCGAAGTGGAACGCCAGGAAGTGCAGCGCACGCTGGATCGGGTGAAGAGTCTGCGGGAGCTTTATTGCACGGGTTGCGGCTACTGCCTCCCCTGCCCGCACGGCGTGAACATCCCGGCCAACTTCGAGTACCTGAACTATCATCGCGTCTACGGGCTGAGGGACGAGGCGCGCCGCCTGTACGCCGCCCTCGGGCAGGGCCAAAGGGCAGAGGACTGCCAGCACTGCGGGGCGTGCGACGGCAAATGCCCGCAGCACATCGCCATACAGGATGAGCTCGCCAGGGTGGCCGGCATTCTCGGCAAGCAGACGCGGTAGGCAGCATAGCCAAGCAAGAAGGGGAACGTGGCATGGAAATCATTCAGGATGCAAGCATCACCTCTGTTCCAGGATTTCGGGCCGCGGGCGTGCACTGCGGCCTGAAGAAGACCGATGCCAGTGACCTGGCGCTGGTCCTCAGTGACGTACCCTGCCGCGCAGCCGCCGCCTTCACCCGAAACAAGGTGGCTGCGGCACCCGTGCAATACGATCGCCGGCTGCTGGCCGAACATCCCCTGGTCGCGCAGGCGCTGGTCATCAACGCCGGCATCGCCAACGCCTGTACCGGCGAGCGGGGCATGCAGGACGCCGCCGAGACTTCACGTTTGGCGGCGAAGGCGCTGGGTCTGCAGCCGGAGGCAGTTTGGGTCATGTCCACCGGCGTGATCGGCCAGCACCTGCTGATGGACAAGATGTCGGCCGGCGTACTGGCGGCTGTCCAGCGCCTATCCGCAGAAGGCGGGCACGCGGCTGCCCAGGCGATCATGACTACGGACACCCGTCCGAAAGAGGTCGCGGTGAGTCTCACGATCGGCGGCCGCACGGTGCACATCGGCGGGATGTGCAAGGGTGCGGGCATGATCCATCCCAACATGGCGACCATGCTGTGCGCGATCGTCACCGATGCTTTGGTGGCGCCGGGCACGCTGCAGACCGCCTTGATCGCCGGCATCGAGCAGAGCTTCAACATGATGACCGTCGACGGCGACACGAGCACCAACGACACGGTTTTGCTGCTGGCCAACGGAGTGGCGGGAAATCCCGAAATTCAGGAAGGCACGGCGGCTTACGAGGAGTTCCTGCAAGGCCTGACCTACGTCGCCACCGAGCTGGCGAAGAAGATCGCGGCGGACGGCGAAGGGGCGAGCAAATTCGTGGAGATCACTGTGCAGCGGGCACGCACTTTCGCTGAGGCCAAGACCGTGGCGATGGCCATCGCGCACTCTCCGCTGGTGAAGACGGCGATCTACGGGCAAGACGCCAACTGGGGCCGCGTGCTGTGCGCCGTCGGCTACAGCGGGGTGGACATCGACCCTGAGAAGCTGGCGCTATGGTTTGGCGATCTGCAGCTCGTCAAGGACGGCGCCCCGTTCGACGTGAATGAAGCACGCGCCGCCGAGATCCTGGCCCAGGCAGAGCTTCGAATCCGGGTCGACCTCGACCTGGGCGACGCCGAAGCCACCGTCTGGACCTGCGATCTGACCCACGCCTACGTCGACATCAACGCGCACTACCGGACGTAATACGCGCCGTGCGAACATGCAATTCGGCCCCAGCGGCTCGTTCTCCTGTTGAGAAGAGAACATCGCTCGGGCCGATTTTTTTCCGCGGGAAGTACGCTTTCGGAACCCGAGGCTGACTCATTCCCGAGTCCTTATCAGGCCCCCGTACCCTTCCGGGCACATATCCAGTACTTCTTTCAAGTTCTCGTTAGAGCTCATCCAGCGTCGCGCCTTGAGTATGGGCACCGCGGATGCCGGGCATGACGCCTACATACAATTTGGTTTCAGGATCGCACTCTACATAAGCGACGAAGGTCTCCATCACTAACCGGTTGGGAGAATTCTGGGTCTCGCACGATGCCTCACCCATCACAGTCGCGCAACGACCGCCTCTGAGAGTCTGGCCGCATTGGCAGCGGCGAAACTGAGGTTGCTGAAAAAGCGCTTTGCCCGCAGGGGCGCAGCGGGATTGGAAACGACGTAGCCGACGCGATTCAGCGTCCGCTCGAGCTTCGCGCCCGCGGTCTGCTCGTCGTCCATGTACTCCTGCCACAGCTCGAAGGAAAAATCGGCCTCGTGGTCGGCTTGATCGCTGACGGCGCGGACCAGCAGCCAGGGCACGCCGTTCGCCTCGGCAATCTGCGCAAACGCGGAGCCTTCCATCTCGACTGCCAGGGCGTCGAACGTCTCGCGCAGCCAATGCTTCTTGTCACGGGACAGGATCACCTGGTCGCCGGTGACGACTGTGCCGGTGTGAACGCGGATGGCCGCACTCGCGCCCGCCGTCTGTTCCGGCCACTCGATTTGCGACGCCGCCTGCCGGGCCATGGCCAGCATCTCCCGTGCGGGGCTGAGCCGCCGCGCCCGGCCGTGCCGACCGTTGCAGTCCAGCAGCATGTAGCCGCCGGGAGTGAAGCCTTCGTCACGCCAGGCGCCCGCATCGTGCACCGCAACCCCATCTGCGACGACCACATCTCCGACGCGAAGATCCGCCGACAGGCTCCCGGCAGTGCCGCTAAACAGCACGTGCGACGGGTGAAATGCATCAATCAGGGCCTGGGTAGCGGCCGCGGCGTTTTCCTTGCCGATGCCGATCTCAGCGGCGACGACTTCTCGGCTCCGCACCTGTCCGCAGTGAACGATGGCCGGGCCGACACGGCGTCTCTCCGCCACCTCCATCGCCCGCAAGAACGCATTGAGCTCGCCCTTCACGCCGATGATGCCGATAGTACGATTCTCGCCTGTCAGTTTTCACGATCCTTCCTGAAAATGATCCTGTTTCGTCTCACTCGTTCGTTTGCGGGACGCGCGATTCGGTTTCACGTCGATATAGCCGCTCGACCAGGGCCTGCTCCTCCTGGATAGAGCCGACTTCCCCGTCCAGGCGGGCATCACGGACGGCTGCCAGCAGCCGAGCATACACCGGGCCGGGTGGAATGCGCATGACGTTCTTCAGGAACACGCCGTCGATCTCCGGCCGCACGTACTGCAGCTCGCGCTGGTACAACTCGAGCTGGCCGCGAACGATCTCCGAGTCCGTCGCGACCCAGAGGATGAACAGCGCCAGGCTAGAGTAGCGCCTCAGCATCGCGCACAGGGCGCTGGCCCGCTGTCCTCGCGCCAGACGCGACGTGTAGGGGCGCAGGCTCTGGACCTCGCGCAGCCGATCGGCGTCGGTCTTGGTGATCTTCAGGCGCGAGATGACCGTCTCCAGCTCCTCGCCGATCATGCGGTACGTAAACAGCGCCAGATAGAGCAACGAGACGTCGTCGGCAGGAATCTCGTCCGGCAAGGTCTGAATTGCCGCCGACTCCTCCGACACATTCGGAAGCGAGGACTGGGCCCAGCCCTTCTGCTCCCACTGCGGCAAGTACGTCTTCAAGAAGCGCAGCTTGCGCAAGAACCACTCGTCGCAGCGCAGCGCCGGATGGATCTGAGCCAGGATGCCGAGGTCGTCCAGGCGCTGAAAGGCCCCGCCCGGATCGACTTCCTTGAAGATCAAGTATAGCTCGTGCCGGATCCGCTCGCCGGACACCCGGTCCAGCAGCTCCAACGCATTGTCGATCAGCTCGGCCGTCTGCGGCTCGATGCTGAACTTCAGGCGCTGCTCCAGGCGCACGGCGCGCAGCACGCGCGTGGGATCTTCGACGAAGCTCAGGCTGTGCAGGACCCGAATCAGGCCATTGGACAGGTCCCTCTCGCCCCCGAAGTAATCCAGCAACTCGCCGAACCGGCCTGGATCCAGGCAGATCGCCAGGGTGTTGATCGTGAAGTCGCGGCGGTGGAGGTCCTGGCGGATGGAGCTGCGCTCCACGGTGGGCAGCGCGGTCGGATGCTCGTAGAATTCGGTGCGCGCGGTGACGAAGTCGATCGACCCGGGAATCCCATTGGAGAGATCTTTCGCGTACGCATCGGGCACGAACCACTTAGCCGTGCCGAACCGCGAATGGCTGCGCACCCGCCCCCCGAAGCGCTCCGCCATCCGGTTGGCGAGGTGGATCGCATCACCTTCGATCACCAGGTCGAGATCGAAGTTGCGAATGCCCAGCAGCAGATCACGCACGACTCCGCCCACGAGATAGACCGAGCCGTCCATCGCTTCAGCCTCCACGCCGATCTCGTGCAGCAGGTGGAGCAGCGGCTCGGGGAAGGAGCTTTCCATCAGGCGCACGATGCGCCCGACCTGTGACCTCCGGGGCGGCTCGCTCCAGAGCTTGATCAGGTCTGTTCGCGTGACGATGCCGACGATCCGGTCATTGTCCACCACCGGCACCTGGCCGAGCCCCTCGTCCATCATGATTTGTTGCAAGTGCTCGACCGAGTCCTGCGGCGCGACGTGGATGTCGCCGGGATGCATGTACAGCCGGATCGACGCGCCGCCCAGGTGGTGGTGCAGCGCCCGGTCGATCTCGTGGCGGGTCAGGATGCCCACGATGTGGCCGGCATCGTTGACGACCGGGAAGCCCTCGTGGCCGTAGCGTCGCATCACCTCGCCGGCACGCGCCACCGTTGCGTTCTCGCGCAGCGTGTGCACGCCATAAGACATGATCTGGTTGACCGTCACCAGAGGTTTGACTTCGTCTTCAGGAGGGCCAACAGCTCTTCGCGCGCCTGCGCCAGCGATTTGCCGTGAATGAGCGCCGCGGAGGCGCGACTGTGCCCGCCGCCCGCAAAGGCCGCGGCGATGTCGCCGACGTCCACCGAAGAGGTCGTGCTGCGGGCGACGAGCTGTACGTTGCTGCCAAGGTCGACCAGCAGGAACAGGGCGTCCGGGTCGTACAGATCGCGCAGCTTGTGTGCGATCGTGGAAATCTCCTCCACGTAGCTTTCCACGCAGGCCGTCGCGATCAGAATCGATTGCCCTGCGCACTCGATCGTCTCCAGGTTGTGCGTCAGCTGGTCGTACAGCTCGCGCTGCTGCGCATTGAGCGGATAGCGCAGAAAATCATCGACGACGTCCAGGCTGCCGCCGTTCTCCAGCAGCCACAGCACCGCGCGTATGTCGCGCGGCGTCGTGCCGGGATACGAGAGCGAGCCCGTATCCTCATAGATGCCCAACAGCAGCAGAGTGGCCTCGATGGGGGACAGCCGGGCGTGCGCCTGGCTGAGCTGCTCGACCAACAGCGTGGTCGTCGCGCCGGTCGGCTCGCCGGTGTAGGCCGCCTCGGGCGGCAGCAAATCGCCGGCGGGATGGTGGTCGATGATACGCACGGGCACACCGCGGCGGATGCCGCGCAACGTGGGCACCGCCTGGGTGTCGACCAGGATCAGCTCGTCCACCGTCAGTTGCTTGGGCAGATCGCCCGCTTCGACGAACGGCAGCTCGTCCCGGTAGAGCGTCAGGAAATCGCGCAGATTGCGGTTGAGGCGGCTCGGAAGAACCGGCGTTGCGCCGGGATACAACCTGGCGGCTGCCAGCATGGAAGCCAACCCATCGAAATCCGTGTTTTCGTGCGTCAGTATGACCCTCAACAGACGACGCCATCCTTCCAAACTGCCTTTTACAATCGTTATACCCTATTATAGCATAGCGCCGGAGGCCTGTCTAAGGGCGCAGGGCGATTGCGTTGTAATTATTGCGCCCGTCCTGGCGATTAGAAATCGCGGCTATGTGCGGCAAAGCCTGCCTTCGCAGGCTAGAAACGGAGGGCATACGACTTGTAAACGCGGTCCCTGGTAACAAAATGACCATGCCAACCATTTTTGTCGTGGTCGTTAGCCTGCGAAGGCAGGCTTTGCCGCACATAGCCGCGATTTCCAATCGCCAGGACGTGCGCAATAATTCAATGCGATTGCCCTGCCGATTTGCACTCGGCCATCTCTATGACAACGAGGAACCGCTGCGCTCACTCGATCAGCTTCCAGTGAACCCAGAGGACCTGGCTGTCGCCCGAGTCAGAGCTGTGGCAGTTCGCCGTCGCCGTCCAGTGGAAGCGCTCAGACACCTCCTCGTCGCCCTCCACGACCGCCACGTACCACTCGCTGCGCGGCAGGTCCGACAGAGGCGCCAGCCACACCGCGTAGGCGCCGTCCGCTCCCACGATCCCCTCGTGCCGTCCCTGCGTGCCGTGGATGCCCACCACCTCGATCCTCACGCCGGGCAGCGGCTGGTTGTTTGCATCCAGCACCGTGCCGTAGACCGCCACCTCGCTGCAGTTGAGCTTGCGGTCGGTGCCCGCCAGAACGAATCGCAGGTGCGAGGCGGTCGCGTCGGCAGTCGGCGCTTGAGTGGCCGTGGGTGTCGGCGGCAGCGACGTAGCGGTCGGCGGCACGGGCATGGCCGTCGGTGCAACGGGCGTGACGGTCAGCGTCGGTGTAAATGTCGGCGCCGGCGTCTCGTTTGGCGGCAGAGCGGTCGGCGTCGACGTGGCCGTCTCGGTTGGCGTCGCCGTCGGGACGGTGGCGGTGAACGTCGGGCGGAGCGTCGCTGTCGGCGTGACCGACACCGTCACCGGCTTACGGGCGCCGAGCGAACACGCCACCGCACTCACCAGTACGACGACCGGAATGACCCATCGCAGCAGGACATCAGGCATGGTGATCGTCTCCCAGTCTTGATCGCGGAGTATTATAGCGCCCCGCAGAACGACGAGCAAGGAACGGAACGCTTGTGGGTTGTCCCGGGATTTTGGGCACCAGCCGCTTTGCGTCGACCCATCGTTATGCTATAATCCGGTCCGTACACGAGATCGAGCCCGAGGCTTCCGGAAGAGGAAGGTTTGACGGTGAACCGGTTGCGCAAAAGAGCAGACTGGCTCGTCGCCCTGACAGTCACACTGGCAGGCTTTTTTTTGTACGCGCGCACCGTCGCACCGTCAGTCCTCTTCGCCGATTCGGGCGAATACCAGTTCGCGACGTATATCGGCGGCATCGCCCACGCCACCGGCTACCCGCTGTACACCATGATGGGCTGGGCCTGGACCCACCTGCTGGCGGTGGGCAACGTTGCCTTTCGCCTGAATCTGCTCTCCGCGCTGTGGGGTGGGATCGCGCTCGGCCTGGTGTACGCACTCGCGCTGCAGGTCTTCCACCTGGCGGCGCCCGACTGCCCGACGTCGCTGCGACGAGCGTTTTCGGTTCTGACCGCCCTGCTGCTGGCTGTGTCGTCGACCTATTGGGGTCAGGCCGTCATCGCCGGAATCGGCCACGCTCAACGCCGCGTTCGTGGCGGCAGTCCTGTACCTGGCGCTGCGTTTCTGGGAATCCACGGGCACGAGCCGCTCCGATCAGACGGACCGCTGGCTGATCGCGGTGGCGGCGGTGTACGGGCTGAGCCTGACCCATCATCGGACGATGATCCTGCTCCTGCCGGCGCTTGCTGTCCCGCTCTGGATCGGCGCCCGGCGCGCCGGGTTGGGTTGGGTCAGGGTCCTGCGATTGGCGCTGCCGGGGCTGCTTCTCCCGCAGCTGTTGTACCTTTACATTCCTCTGCGCGCCGGCCACACACCCTACGCTAAGCTGAGCCTGGGAGCCGGGCAGACCCTCACGCTGTACTCGCGGAGCATATCCGGATTCCTGGACCTCGTCCTGGGCCGCGCGTTCGCCGGTGACCTGGCCAGCGGCCCACTCGATGCTCACCGCCTGGGCATGCTGCTGGACCTCGGATTGAAGCAGTTCGGCTGGGTCGGCCTCGGGTTGGGGCTGGCGGGCGTGCTGGCCCTTCTGCGGCGGCGGGCGTGGCTCATCCTGGCGTTCACGGCACTGGGCAGCCTGGCCTACGTCGCCTTCAGTGCAATCTACTTCATCGGGGACGTGTACCCGCTGTTGATCCCCGCGTACCTCATCTGGGCGCTGTGGATTGCGCTGGGTGTGTGGGAAATCGCGACGGACGTCTCGCGCCTGGCGATCCGCGGCAAGTCGTCTCTGGTTATGCCGGTGATCGTCCTGGCTTTCGCCCTCCCGCTGTTTTTGGGCGTGCAGCACTTCGCGGCCGTCGATCAGAGCGGCAACCGCGAGGCGCAGCAGATGTGGCAGACGATCCTGTCCCAGCCCCTGCCCCAGGACGCGATCCTGGTCAGCAACGACCGTGACGAGATCATGCCGCTCTGGTACTACCAGTACGTGGAGGGCCGCCGTCCCGACCTGTTGGGGCTGTTCCCCCTGATCGTGCGCGACCCTGCCTACCGCGACGTGAGCGGCGTCGTCGACCAGGCGCTGGCAAGCGGACGCCCGGTCTTCCTCATCAAGCCGATGCCAGGCCTGGAGCTGAAGTATCGCCTGGAACCGGCGGATGGGCCGTTGGTGCGTGTCGCCGCGTCGTATGCGGGGGCGCGTCCGACGCACACGTTGGACCTGGCCCTGGGCGACGCGATCCGGCTCATCGGCTACGATCTCTCACCCGAACGTCCGGCAGCCGGTGATACGACGCAGGTGACGCTGTACTGGGAGCCGCTGCACGCGTTGAACGGGAACTATTCGTCGTTCGTTCATTTTGTGAATCTGTCGGGGAAAACGATAATCAAAGACGACCACCCGTTGGGCGGCGCGTATTATCCAGCGACTCAGTGGAAGGCGGGAGACGTCCTGCTGGACACTCATCGGGTCGACGTTCCGAACGGTTCCGCCGCCGGAACCTACTCGGTTACAGCCGGGCTTTACTCCTGGCCATCGATGGCCCGGCCCGGGCCGGACGTCGTGATCGGCCAGGTCACATTCTAGCCACGTTATTTCTCATTTCATCTCAGGAAGGCATGTGATGGCAGGAACAGCAATTCTAGGCAGCCAGTGGGGCGACGAGGGCAAGGGGAAGATCACGGATATGCTCGCCAGCGAGTCGGACGTCGTCGCCCGATTCAGCGGGGGCGACAACGCGGGCCACACCGTCGTCGTCGAGGGTCAGATCTTCAAGCTACACCTGATTCCATCCGGAATTCTGTATCCCGGGGTCCTATGTCTGCTCGGGGCCGGCATGGTCATCAACCCGCGCAGCCTCTTCAAGGAAATGGACGACCTCGCGGCCAAGGGCGTGGAGGTTTCGCCGGGCCGGATGCGGATCGACGGCAAGGCGCACCTGATCTTGCCCTACCACATCGCGCTGGACGGTGCATCGGAGACGGCGCTGGGCAGCTCGGCCATCGGCACCACCCGGCGCGGCATCGGGCCCGCCTACATGGACAAGGTCGCCCGCCGAGGCTTGCGGGTGCTCGACATGTTGGACCGCGACTATTTCGCCTCGCGCGTGCGAGCGGAGGCCTGCAGCCGCAACGTTTGGCTGGAGAAGATCTACGGGCAGAAACCGCTGGACGTGGAGCAGATCGTATCGGAGTACCTGGATTTCGCCGATCGGCTGAAGCCGTACGTCGACGACGTTTCACTGGTCCTGGACGGCCAGTACCGCGCCGGCAAGAAGGTACTGTACGAGGGCGCGCAGGGTGTTC
This sequence comes from uncultured Chloroflexia bacterium, assembly GCA_963843645.1. Lineage (GTDB taxonomy): Bacteria > Chloroflexota > Anaerolineae > DAOTYC01 > DAOTYC01 > CAWJLE01. Next base: position 1,071,912 of record CAWJLE010000001.1, read on the forward strand.
TGCTCGACGTGGACCACGGGACGTACCCGTTTGTGACGGGTTCTTCACCCAGCGCCGGCGGCATCCTGACCGGGCTGGGCATCGGCCCGAACCGGGTCGACCGGCTCATCGGGGTCGTCAAGGCCTACCAGACGCGGGTCGGGGCCGGCCCCATGCCCACCGAGCTGAGCGACGAAGTCGGCGACACCCTGGTGGAGCGCGGCTACGAGTTCGGCACGACGACCGGGCGACGGCGGCGGTGCGGCTGGCTGGACCTCGTGGCGCTGCGCTACGTCGTGCGCCTGTCCGGCATGACGGACCTGGCCATCACGAAGCTCGACGTACTGACCACGCTGAATCCCGTCAAGATCTGCATCGCCTACGACTTCAAGGGCAAGCGACTGGACGAGTTTCCCGCCGACGCGCGCATCTTGAACGAGTGCCAGCCAATCTTCGAGACGATGGCAGGCTGGACTGAGGGCATCGAGTCGATGCGCAAGCTGGCCGAGCTGCCGGTGGCGGCGCAAAACTACGTTCGCTTCATCGAGGTCTTCACAGACGTCAAGGCGAGCATCATCTCGGTCGGGCCGGGCCGCGAGCAGACGATCAGGCGCTGACAACTCCACTCAGACTTCCGAAGTTTTGGAATCTCCCAGCACAGACCGCCGGGCTATGTCGGAAGTCTGGTCTTCGATCCGTATTTCCGTCTCGGTGATGTCCTGGCCGTCGATGAGGAAGGCGCGCGCGACCGGCTGCTCGGCGTGCAGCAGCGAGACGATCAGGTACGTAACGCCCGGGTAGTACGATAGCCCTACGTCGGCCGTGGAAGGGTACGCCTCGCCACGAGGGTGGGAGTGGTAGATGCCGACCAGCTCCAGGCCGGCCGACTCGATTTCCATGAAGACGCGGTATTGCTCCTCGGGGTCCAGGTGATACGCGAGCAGGCGACGCACGCCCACGACGGCGTTCTTCATCGGATAGGCGCGCACTACACGCCCGTCGTGGCCTGCGAGCAGACCGCAGGCTTCGTCGGGGGCATCGCGCCGCACGTGCGCGAAGATTTCCCGCAACTGCTCCGACGTCAGTACCAGCATGACGCTCCCTCTCTCACAGGCGAAGGGCCGGCACGACGAAGACGAACAGGCAGACGAAGTTGAGCGCCCAGAGACCCACGAAGGGCAACACGTAGAGCCCCCGACGCCAGGCGCCCGGCAGGAATCCCCGCACACCAAACGCGACCGCCAGCGCCCCGCCCAACCCCACGACAGCCCGATTCACGTGTCCATGGGCCCAACCCCGCGTAACAACCACCACCGTCGCCAGGCCCAACAGGGCGGCGACCCACCAGGCCCACACCCGATCGAGCAGCGCCCACAGGCCGAGCGCGAAGAAGGTTCCCAGCGGGATCAGCGCCGGAAACAGGTAGCGGCCCTGGTGCTGGACGTACTGGATGTTGTACCAAAGATAGGATGCCACGGTGAGCAGCGTGGACGCAGCCAGGACTGCCAGGGCCCACTGCTGGCGGTTCGTCAACCGGCGACAGTCGCGGACGCAGAATCCGACGAGCCCCAACGCCGCGAGCGCCGACAGCACGCCTAACGCCAGGTAGATGCGCTCGTCGACCAGGACGCCCATCCACCCGAACTGCGCCCAGAAGCTGTGAAACGTGGTGGTCGCGAACTCGCGCGCCAGGCCACCCCAACCCAGCCGGGCCACCCAGTCCGCCGTGTGGGGCTGCGCGCCCATGATCGAGTCGTGGCGAGCCAGACCCAGCACGTCGAAGCCGCCGTACACGGACGCGTTGCGGACGAACCAGGGGAGCGCCAAGACCAGCGCCACGCCGACGGCCCGGACCGTGGCCGCCAACGCCTGCGCAATGGACTCCCCGTCTGCTTCCCGCCGCAACCGGCGCCACAGGGGTGGCGCCAGCAATACAAACGCCGTCAGGGGCAGCAGCACGTAGTCCGTCGTCTTCGTCCACAACCCCAGGCCGAGCAGCAGCCCCAGCCGGACGTCGCCCGCCCAACCCGAAGCGGCTCCAGTCATGATCCGGCGGACCAGGGTCAGCAGCACCAGGCCGACGATCAGCTCCGCGAGCGTATCGTTGCTGATTGCGGCCGTCAGCGCCACGTGCATCGGCACCGTCGCCACGAAGGCCGTGGCGCCCAATGCCCATGCGGGCTGCTCCGGCACGATCGCGATCACCGTCCGGTAGGTCACCCAGAGCAGGCACGCACCCAGCACGACGGAGAACAGGCGCAGAACGACCGGCCGAGCCGCCGGAGCGAAGGGCGCGGCCACGATGGCCCCTGCCACGTAGTACAGCGGCGGCTGGTGAGATTCATAGCGAATGGCGTCGATCGGCAGGTCGGGGGGGAAGCGGGCCGCCTTGATGCGCTCGAGGTAAGCAAAATCATAGTCACCGGGACGCAGTACCGGCAGCGCCCGCTGCTCGATGAGGTACCGGACGTAGTTGTAGTGCGCGGGCTCGTCCGGCGCCTCCCACAGCGGCGTCGCCAACGCAAAGGCCGTCGCCGCGCACAAGTACGCGACCACAATCACGGCCAAAACCGTCAGGCGACGATCGCCTCGCTCCACAGCCACACCGACCTCCCCGACTCGCGCGCGGGATGCGCGAAAAACAGACCCTCGCCGGGTTGTCGCGAGGGTCTGGTACAGGCGGGAGCCTGTTTCGACGTCAAATTGTCACGCGCCGATCATCCGGTGAACTTCCTCTTCGATGATGGACGTCTCGAGCTTCTTGAACAACGGCGCGGGCTTGCGAAGCTTCTGCCCAATCGGCAGCTCGCTCGGCTTCCAGGTGGCGCCGCTGGTGTTCGCGTAGGTCAAAGCAAGGTGCGACTTGCTCTCTTCTGGGAACGTGTCGATGGGCTGCGCTCCACGCAGATCGGTGTCGTAGCCGAGAATCTGGTGCAACATGCTGCTCGAGTTGGGCAGGAACGGGTACAGCATGATCTTGAGCGAGTCGATCACGCGGAGAATGACGTAGATCGTCGTCGCTGCCGCCTGCCGGTCCTGCTTGATCTGGAACCAGGGGCCGCGCTCGTCCAGGTAGCGATTGGCCTCGCGCACCAGCGCCATCGCCTCGGTGATCCCCGCTTTGAAGTTGCAGCCGTCCAACAGCTTGCCGACGGACTCGAATCCGGAGTCGACCTGAGCCAGAATCGCTCGGTCTGCGTCGCTGAGCTCGCCCGGCTGCGGCACTTTCTCGTCAAACTGCTTGAAGGCGAAGGTCAGCACGCGATTGGCCAGGTTGCCCCACGCCGCCACCAGCTCGTCGTTGTTGCGGCGCACGAATTCGTCCCAGGTGAAGTTGACGTCGCGGCCCTCGGGGGCATTGACGGACAGCATGTACCGCAGCGGGTCGGGGTCGTAGCGCTCCAGAAAATCCAGCACCTCGATCACCCAGCGGCGGCTCTTCGACAGCTGGCGGCCTTCCACGTTCAGATACTCGTTGGCCGGCACGTCGTACGGCAGGTTGAGCCCGCCGTAGCCCCACAGCATGCCGGGCCATATGACCGTGTGGAACGGGATGTTGTCCTTACCGATGAAATAATAGCTGCGGCCCGGCTGCTTCCACCATTCTTCCCAGCGATCCGGCTGGCCGATGTTCTTGGCCCACTCGATGCTGGCCGCCAGGTAGCCGATGACCGCGTCGAACCAAACGTAGATGCGCTTGTCCTCGTAGCCGGGCACCGGGACCGGGATGCCCCACAGAATGTCGCGCGTGATGGGCCGGCCGCGCAGGCCCCCCTCTTTGAGCATGTTGAGCGTGAAGGCGTACACGTTGGGCCGCCAGTGGTCCTTCTGCTGCTCCACCCACTCGGCCAGCGGTTCCGCAAGCCGGCCCAGGTCGAGGAAGAAGTGCTCGGTCTCGCGCACGATCGGCTGGCTGCCGCAGAACTTGCAGCGCGGCGTGATCAGCTCGATGGCGTCCAGAGTGTGCCCGCAATTGTCGCATTGGTCGCCGCGCGCATCGGCGTAGCCGCAATTGGGGCACGTGCCTTCCACGTAACGATCCGCCAGGAACTTCTGATCCTTCTCGCAGAAGAGCGCCTTCATGATGTCCTTGTAGATGTAGCCTTTGTCCAGCAAGCGCAAGAACATGTCCTGCGTCACGGCCCAATGGTTCTCCGTGTCAGTCTCGGTGAAGAGGTCGAAGGAGATCCCCAGCTTGGCGAAGGTGTCCAGAAATCGCGGGTGGAAGCGATCGACCACCTCGCGCGGCGAGATTCCCTCCTGCTCCGCTCGCACGGTGATGGGCGTGCCGTGCGTATCGCTTCCCGACACCATGAGCACGTCGTTGCCGCGCAGGCGCTGAAAGCGGGCGAAGATGTCGGCGGGAAGATAGGCGCCCGCGACGTGGCCCACGTGAAGATCGCCGTTGCAATAGGGCCAGGCTACACTGACAAGGATTTTCTCACTCACGTTGGTCTCCTTACGCTCACCGTCCGAATGGGCCACATTGTACCACACTTAATGTGATGAAACAACCACGAAAAAGAGCTCCGTCTTTTTGACGGAGCTCTTGGATGCTGCGTGATACAATGAAGAGAAAGACTAAGGGATTAAAGGTTACCCACGACGGTGCTGAACACGTTGCCCACGACGGGGCCCAACAGCAACAGGATCGCGATCACGACGATGGCCACCAGCACCAGGATCAACGCATACTCTACCAGGCCCTGGCCTTCTTCACGACGAGTGAGGAACATTCTTGTCTCACCTCCTTCCCCTGTATAGATTTGTTAAGAGAGACTCTGACCAGATGGTGGGATAATTTCTACTGAATTGTCCTTATTATATCATTCCATATCGGAAACGTCAATAGTACCACTATCCCAAAAATTTCGTTATGCGCGCATTTCGACTATCGATATAGCCCTTTCCAGTGATTCCATCTCACCTGGAGGACGTCCCGAAACATCTTGAACGTGTCGCGCACCGGGCTGATGCGGCTGTTCGCGACGTGGTACCAGTCGATGGGGACCTCGAGGATCTCATAGCCTTTGCGTTGGGCGATGAACAACACCTCGACGTCGAACCCGAATCCGTCCATGGTCTGCAGTCCGAAAACGTGCTGACCAACCTCGCGCCGAAAGGACTTGAATCCGCACTGGGTGTCCTGAAAGCCGGGCACGGCGAAGAGGCGCACCACCAGGTTGAACACGCGTCCCATCAGGTGGCGATAGGGCGGCTCACCGTAGCGCCGGGCGCCAGGCACTTCGCGCGAGCCGATGGCCACGTCGTAATCCTGACGTTGCGGCGGCAGAAAGCGCAGGACCTGTTCGATCGGCATCGACAGGTCCGCGTCACACAGGAACAGGTATTCGCCGCGGCCCGCCAGCATGCCTGTCTTGACGGCGCAGCCTTTGCCGTGGTGCTCGTTGCGAATGACGGAGATGAATGGGTGTCGTGTGTGAAATTGGTCCGCCAGCGCCGCGGTTCCGTCGCGACTGCCATCGTCCACCACGAGGACCTCGGTCTCGAACGGTTGTTGCCGGACGAAAGCCGCGATCTTTTCCAGGCTACCCGGCAGGCGCGTCTCTTCGTTGTAGGCAGGAATGATGACCGACAACAGTGGTCGAGTCCCGGCAGATTCCAAAAGCGATTCTCCCACGTGGTGAAATGAAAGCAACGCCGATCATACCGCTATAGGCGGGCTTAGTCAATTCGAGCCAGGATGGAATCGAGGTACTCGACGGACACGCGACGGCCCGCCTGGATCCGGCGCCGCTGCCCCCACAGCGACGGCAGCCGCACCAAACCAGCCAGCTGCCCGCGCAGCCGCGCCCGGGCGGCCTCGCCACGCCACGCTCGGAGCGCGTCCCGGGCGATATCCAGCTGCGCCGCGACGATCCGTCGCCCGCATCGGCGCAGCAGCGACCTGGGATAGTTCCTGGCGATCACGGCCAGGCAGTTCCGGCCGTTGTAGAAGCTGGCCAGCACGCCGCCGCCGGTGGCGCTGACCCGGTGGTAGATGCGCGATTGCGGCGCGTAGATGCACGTCCAGCCCGCCGCCTGTCCGCGCCAGGCCAGGTCGACGTCCTCGCAGAACGCGAACAAATCCTCCTCGAAGAGGCCGACGTCGTCGAGCATTGCGCGCCGGTAGGCGGCCGCTGGCGCCGCAGGGCCCGAACACGGACTCCTCGCGGTCGAACGCGTCTCCATCCGGCTGCCAAACGCCGCGATTGCCGGGGATGCCGTCCACGCGGTAGAAGTCGCCTGCCGAGTGCAGGTGATCCCGGCGGTCGAACAGCAGAATCTTGCACGCGATCATGCCGGCCTGGGGATGCCGCTCCAGGGCCGCGCGCATCTCCTCCAGCCAGCGGGGATCGGCCTCCGTGTCGTTGTTCAGCAGGGCGATCACCGCACCCCGAGCCTGGCGAATGCCCGCGTTCACGCCGCCCGCAAAGCCCCGGTTCTCGCTCAGGGCGACCGTCCGCACTTCCGGATAGCTCGCCAGCATGGCCAGCGACTCGTCGCGCGAGCCGTTGTCGACGACGATGACCTCGGCGTCCGCGAACGTCTGCCGGCGGAGCGAGTCCAGGCACGTCGGCAGGTGCGCCGCCCCGTTCCAATTGGGGATGACGACCGAAAAGTAAGGCCGCGGGGCCTCAGAGGGGCTCGACACGCAGGTACTCCTCCAGGGCCTCGGTCCAGGGCCGCAGCACGATGCCCAGCGCCGCGCCGCGGGAATTGCGCAGAGGGGAGTAGGGCGGCGGCTGGGAGGCGCGGGAGTAAGCGTCCAGCGTGATCGGCTCGACCGGAACGCCGGCCCGCCCGGTCCGGCGCAGGATTTCCACGGCGAAGTCGTAGCGGGAGCAGACGCCGCTGTTCGTGAAGTGGAAAACGCCGTAGGCCTCGGTCAGGACGAGCCGGGCGACGGCCGCCGCCAGGTCCGGCGCGTAGGTCGGGCTGCTGATCTCGTCGGTCACGACGGCCAGCTTCCCGCGCTCGTCGGCGGCCCGCACGATCTTCTTCACGAAGTGGTTGCCGGTCGGTCCGAAGAGCCAGGCGGTGCGGGCGACGAAGAACCGCGGCACGAGCTGCTGCACGAAGGACTCCCCCAGGAGCTTCGACCGGCCGTACGCGTTGATAGGATTGGGCGGATCCGACTCAACATAAGGTTCACGCGCCTGACCGTCGAACACCTCGTTGGTGCTGACGTACACCAGCACGGCGCCGATGTCGCGGCAGGCCAGGGCCACGTTCTGCGTGCCCAGGCCGTTGATGCGGTTGGCGGTCTCGGGGTCGCGCGCGCAGCCGTCCACGTTGGTGTAGGCCGCGCCGTGGATCACCGCCTCCGGCGCGAACTCGGCCAGCGTGTGGCCGATCCCCTCGCGGTCGGTGATATCGTGCTCGGGCAGGTCCAGGAGCAGCAGATCGTGTCCGGCGAACGCGGCCCGAAACGCGTGGCCGAGCTGGCCCTTGTACCCGGTGATCGCCAGCCTCATGAGGCGCCCTCCTGGGGATGGTAGGTGTTTGAGGTCTTCTGCGTTATAATCACGCTGAGTTGCTCCTGAGCCATCTTAGGATACACCGCGAAGGGTCCATGAACAAACGTCCGCTGGATGCCCTGTTGCTGTTCATTCTGCTGGTCGCCCGCGTCCGCATCGACACGCTGGCCGGCCTGGTCGCGCCGCGCCCGGCGGACCTGCTCGAAAAGATCGGCCTCCTGCCGCCGGCCGCGCTGAGCCTGCTGCAGGACTGGCTCGTCGACCCCTACAGCCTGGTGCTCATCACCTTTGCGTTCGCCTGCCTGCTGGTCTACCTGCTCGTCGACCTGGCGACAGCGCACTGGGGCGAGGACACGACCTACCGGGTCAAGCTCGGATTGATCTTCGCCATCGTCGTCGCCACCGTCGTCACCCAGTCGAGCCTGCTGATCGCGCTGCGGCACTGGAGCGGCCCGGCCAGCTTCACCCACGATGGCGGCGTCATCCAGACAGAGGCCGCCGTCGGCGTTTCTGCTGCAGGGCAAGAACCCCTACGTCGAAGACTACACAGCGACCCCCATGGCCGAGTGGGGCACCGACCTCAAGACCGCGCTGTACCACTTCCCGTACCTGCCGTGGACCTTCCTGTCGGCCATCCCGTTCCAGCTGGCGGAGCAGGCCCTGTTCGGCTGGTACGACCAGCGGTTCCTCTACCTGCTGCTGTTCCTGCTCATGCTCTGGCTGGCGCCCAAGCTCTGCGCCGACCGCACGGACCGCCTGTGCCTGACCATGATCCTGGGGCTCAACCCCATCATGGCCAACGACGTCATCTTCGGCCAGAACGATTCGTTCGTGCTGTTCTGGCTGGTGCTCTTCGCCTACGGTCTGGTGCGAAAGCGCTGGACGCTGGCCGGTGTGGCGCTGGGCCTGGCCGTCGCCAGCAAGTCCACTGCCTGGTTCATCGCGCCGTTCTTCCTCGCCTATCTGTGGCGGGAATCGGGCCGCCTCGGCATCGCGCTGCGCCGGCTGGCGCCCGCCATCGTGGTGGCGGCGGTCCTGGTCCTGCCGTTTGCCGCCTGGAACCTCAACGCCATGGTCGACGACATCTGGCGCTGGTCCGCCGGCACGATCCCGACCGCGTACCAGATTCGCGGCTGGGGCCTCTCCAACGCGGTCCTGGCGCTCGGCGGCGTCGGCTCCCGGTTGGACTACTTCCCCTTCTGGATCCCCGAGCTGGTCGTCGGGCTGCCCGTCCTGGCCGGCCTGCTGTGGCGGCAGGTGAAGCACGACAATACCCCGGCAGCGATGTTCTGGGGCTACGGCGTCTTCACGTTCGCCTTTCTCTACGTCTCGCGCTTCCTGAACGAGAACTACCTCGGCTTCCTGATCGCCGTCCTGGCGCTCGGCTACTACGTCCACGCGGCGGCGCCCTATCAGAACACAATCGCCTCAGATGCGGAAAGCACCGGGGCGACGCAATGAGATCACAACGATTGGCGCGCACAGTGTAACACAGGGCGGCGTTGGCGTCAATGGCAGCGAGATGAACATTCGACGGTTTTGGCCGACCTCAAACAGGTTAACGCTCTGAACAGCAATTGCTCAGGAGGTGATCCATGGCCTTCGATCTTTCCACCTGGCAGAAATCTGCGGCGGAAAAGCTGCACGGCATCGGCGGCTGGCTGGACCGACGCCGTATGCAGGAGGCGCCCTATCTGCTCTACGGCACGCTGTGCGGGCTTACCCTCTGGCCGCTGGTCGAGGCAGCGCGCTCGGGCCAACTCCTGCCCGCGATGATGACGTTGGGCGCCGTCGCCGGCGGCATGGGAGGCGAGTTGCTCGCCGAGCAGGTGCAGCGCTGGAAAGACGGCGCGGACGAAGCTCAAGTTGCGCAATGGACCGCCGAGACAGCCCCGCAGAACGCCGACCTCCACACCGCGCTCGACGCCATCCTCGCGAAGATGGACGCTGTGACACACGCCGAGGCCGCCTTGGGCGACGCGGACCGGCAGTGGTTCACGGACACATTGAAGGACGAGATGGCTCGGCTGAGCCAGGGGACGTCCTACTCGGTTAAGATGGTGAACAGCACCGGGGCTGTCGCGCAGGGCGAGCAAGCAAAGGCGGCCGGACCCGGCAGCGTCGTCGCCGAGACCATACTGGGCCCCGTGACCATCCAGAACATCGACAAACAAGAGGTACACGCAGCCTTGCCGCTCTCTCCGGTCGAGCGGGCGCGTGTGCACTACCTCAAGCGCCTGCACCAGCAGTGCAGTGTGCTGCCGTTGGGCGCGCTGGGCGGCGACGAAGAGACCGGGCAGGATGTCAGCCTGGAGCAGGTCTACATCGCCCTCGACACCCAGACACTCGTGCCTCTCTCCGATGTTGAAAAAGAAAAAATCAAGCGAGAACGCGGGTGGCGGCCCCGGGAAGACAGGCCCCTCTCCGCGCTGGAAGTCGCCACGGACAATCCCCGCCTGGTGCTGCTCGGTGACGCCGGCAGCGGCAAGAGCACGTTCGTCCGCCAACTGACGGCCTGGCTGGCCGCCGCCTGCGTGGGCGAACGCGAACCGTTGCCGGGCTGGGACACCGGTCTGCTTCCCATTTTCACCACATTGCGCGACCTGAGCCCCCGCCTTAGCTCACTTGCATTGGACCGCATCTCGGAAAAGGAGCGGCAACGTCAACTGGTTGAGGCCGTATGGGCGCAGTGGCAGGCCGACCTGAAGGCGCTGGGCGCGGCCGACCTGTCCTCCGGCCTGGAGGAAGCCTTGTCGGACGGTAACGTCGTGCTGGTTCTCGATGGCCTGGATGAAGTACCCGCCGGCCTGCGCGACCGGGTCCGGTTGGCTGTCCACGCTGTTCTCAGCAGTTATCCGCACCTGCAACGCCTGATTCTGACCTGCCGTATCCGCTCGTATGTTGGGGCCGCTGTATTCCACACGTGCGAGGCTCACACGTTGGCACCTTTCGACGAACACAAGATCGCGCAGTTCGTCCGGGCGTGGTACGTCGCACAAACGGAGCTCGGGCGACTGAGCCCCAACAAAGCCGATGAACGCGCACAGGATTTAACACAGGCGGCGCTCTCTGCAGACTTGGTCACGTTGGCTGCCAACCCCATGCTGCTGACGACCATGGCTGTCATTCACCGGCGCGAGGTGGGCTTGCCGCGCGAGCGAGTGCGTTTGTATGCGCTTGCCGTCCAGGTCTTGATCAGCCGGTGGCAGAAGCCCAAAGGGATCTTCATATCACCTGAGTTGGAGATGAAACTGAACAGCGACCTCGAAATGCGTGCGCTTCTGAACCGGTTGGGGTACGAGGCGCACTGCCGGCAGCGCGGTGGTGCGCTAGATAGCGAGGCAGACCTGGCACGCAAGGACGTGCTGGAGATCCTGGAAGAGCCTGAGTACCTGGCCGGTGCCGGGTTGGCCGACGAGTTCCTGGACTACGTGGACCAGCGCGCCGGGCTGTTGGTTGGACGGGGCGGCGACGAAGACGGCCACAAGCCGCAAACCTACGCCTTTCCGCACCGCACTTTTCAGGAATACCTGGCCGGCTGCCACATGGCCGAGGGAAGAGCGCGCGAGATCGCCGGCAATTACCTGGACAGGTGCAAAGAAGGCGACCACTGGTATCTGGCAGCGCAGTTGGGGGCCGAGGAACTGCTCTACAACAAGACTCAGCCGGGGGACGTGCTCGATCTGGCTTACGCACTCTGCCCTTCAAAAGCACCGTCGGACGAAACGGCCTGGCGCGCGGTGCTATGGTCCGGCCAGTTGGCGGTGCTGCTGGGAACAGACCGCATCCATCGTGATGCCCGACAAGCCGCTTGGCGACTCGGCCTACCTCGAACGGCTACTGTCGTGCCTGGTTGAGATCCTGACGTGCGGAAGGCTGTCCCCAATCGAGCGGGCCGAGGCAGGCCGCGCACTGGCGCAACTGGGCGACCCACGCCCGGAGGTGACGACACTCGACGGGATGGAGTTCTGTCTCGTCCCACGCGGCCCATTCTGGATGGGCGAAAGCCAAGATGCGCGGTACGAAGACGAAAAGCCGCAGCATCAGGTCGACCTCCCTTATGACTTCTGGTTGGCACATTATCCAGTAACCGTGGCCCAGTACCGTGCCTTCGTCGAGGCCAGCGGCCGCCCACCGCGCGACGAGAACAGGCTGCGCGGATTGCCCAATCACCCTGTCGTAGACGTGACGTGGCACGACGCTCAGGCATTCTGCACCTGGCTGACCGGGGACTGGCAGAAAAGAGGCTGGCTGTCCGACGGTTGGGCGGTGCGCTTGCCATCGGAGGCAGAGTGGGAAAAGGCCGCCCGCGGTGGGCAGCAAATCGTGAGAGTCGTGCACTCAATATCCAGCCTGAAAGGAGAAATGCAGCGGGAAATTCAGCAAGAAAACAATCCCAATAGCAGGCGTGTCTTTCCGTGGGGCGACGAGCCGGACCCTAACCTCGCTAACTATGCCGACACGCACATCGGCAACACGAGTGCGGTGGGCTGCTTCCCGGACGGGGCCAGTCCCTACGGCTGCGAGGACATGAGCGGGAACGTCTGGGAATGGACGCGGAGCGTCTACGAACAATACCCTTACGACCCGAACGGTGGGCGCGAGTCGCTGCAGTCCGATGCCGCCCGGGTGTTGCGCGGGGGCGGGTTCAACAGCAATGAGTACTTCGTCCGCTGCGCTTACCGCCTCTGGTACGTGCCCGACGCCCTCTACAGGTTCATCGGGTTTCGGGTGGTGTTGTCCCCGTCGTGACTCTGAGCTCTGTCCCTCTGGTCTCTGGTTCTCTGAACGCCAGAGGGGTATCTGGACCACGAAACGCACGAAACGGCGCGAAAGACACGAAAAACGACCTCTCGTTGCCCCGGCCTACGAGCCAATCATGGCCGCAAGAGGTCGTTTTTCGTGTCTTTCGCGCCGTTTCGTGCGTTTCGCGGTCCAGACGCCCCAGCAACTACCCGCCCTTCACCTTCCGCAGGTTCGCGAAGCTGGCCATGAGGCGCTTGACGCCACGGCCCTTGAAGGCGACCGTCACTTCCTCGTCGCCGTCCTTGACGACGCTCTGGATCACGGTGCCGTCGCCGAAGGCGGCGTGGACGACGGCGTCGCCGGTGTGGAAGAGCTGCCGGTAGGCGCCCGCGGCCGGCCTGGCGGACGCGGATCGCACCGGCTCCGGCGCACGCCGTGGCTCGCGCTCGGGCGCGGACGGCTCGTTGTCGCGGACGTACGATTGGATCGCCGCCTTGCGGTCCACCAGGCGGGACTGCACACCGAACGTGTGCACTTCACGTTCCGGAGCCCGCGCAGAGGCCTGGCGCGCGTCGTCCCGCAGCAGGGCCGCCGGGATGTCGGCCAGGAAGCGCGACGGCTCGCTGAACTCGGTGCGGCCGTACTGGGTCCGCCGGAACGCGCGCAGCAGGTACAGGCGGTCCTTGGCGCGGGTGATGCCCACGTAGCACAGGCGCCGCTCCTCTTCCATCTGGGTTTCGTCCCGCTCCTCCTCCAGCGCCTTCACGGCTCTGGTGTGCGGCAGCAAACCCTCGTTCATTCCCACCATGAAGACCGTGCCGAACTCCAGTCCTTTCGCCGCGTGCAGGGTCAGAAGGGTGGGCGCGTCCAACACCTCGGGCAGATTGTCCACGTCCGAAACCAGCGAGATCTCCTCCAGGAACACGTCCAGCGACGAGTCGACCGGCACGAATTCGTATTGGGCGGCGACGTTGCGGAGCTCTTCGATGTTCTCCCATCGCTCGGCGCCTTCCGGGGTACCGTCCTTGATCGCTGCGGCGTAGCCGGACTGCTCGAGCACCTGATCCATCAGGTCCATGACACGAATCTTGTCGCGGACGTCGACCAGGCCCTCCACGATCTGCAGGAAGCTGAGCGCCGACTTGCGGCCGCGCGTGGACAGGGCGATGTCCGCCTGGTCGGCGCGGATCGACCGCAGCGCCTCGAAGATGGAGACGCCGTGGCGGGCGGCGAAGGCGCTGAGGTCGGCGAGCGTCGATGCGCCGATGCCGCGGGTCGGGACGTTGATGACGCGGGCCAGGCTCACGTTGTCGTTGGGGTTGTGGATCAGCCGCAGGTAGGCCAGGACGTCCTTGATCTCCTTGCGCTCGTAGAACCGGGTCGCGCCGACCAGCCGGTACGGCTTCCCGCGCCAGACGAAGGCATCTTCCAACGCTCGTGACTGGGCGTTCGTCCGGTACATCACCGCCACTTCGCCCCGTTTGGCCGCGCCCGTCGTCACCAGCCGCTCGATCTCGTCGACGACGAACTTTGCTTCCTCGGACTCGTTGTACGTTTCTATGGACCAGATCTTGGCGCCGCCGGAGCGGTCGGTGCGCAGGGTCTTGCGCGTGCGCTGCAGGTTGCGGCTGATCACGGCGTTCGCCGCGTCCAGGATCGCCTGCGTGGAGCGATAGTTCTGCTCCAACAGGATCACGCGGGCGTCGGGGTAGTCCTTGCGGAAGCGCTCCACGTTCCGATAGTCGGCGCCGCGCCACGAGTAGATGGACTGGTCTTCGTCACCCACGACGAACACGTTGCGGTACTTCGCGGCGATCAGGCGCACCAGCTCGTACTGGGCCGTATTGGTGTCCTGGAATTCATCGACCAGGATGTAGGTGTAACGCTCCTGGTACCTGTCCAGCACCTCGGGGCGCCGGCTGAAGAGCACGACGGTCTTCATCAGCAGGTCGTCGAAGTCGAGGCCGTCGTTGGCGCGCAGCAGCGCCTCGTAACGCGTGTAGATCCGCCCGGCCACTTCCTGCGGATAGTTCTTGGGCTGATAGGTCTCCGGCGAGACCAGCTCGCTCTTGGCCGCCGAGATCGCGGCCAGAATGGAGCGGGGCGTGTGCTTCTTGTCATCGACGTTCTGCTCTTTGAGCGCCTGCTTCACCAGGCCGAGCTGGTCGTCGGTATCGTAGATGTTGAAGTTGGACGCCAGGCCGATGGCCTCACCGTCGCGGCGGAGGATGCGCGCGCAATTAGCGTGGAACGTCCCAATGGCGAGGCGCAGGACCTCATCGCCGATGAGGTCCTTCAGCCGATCGCGCATCTCGCGGGCCGCCTTGTTCGTGAAGGTGACCGCCATGATGTGCGAGGCAAACACGCCGTGCCGCAGCACCAGCGACGCGACGCGGTGGGTGAGCACGCGCGTCTTGCCGCTGCCCGGCCCCGCCAGGACCAGCACCGGCCCCTGCACGGCCTCGACGGCCTCTTGTTGGGAAGGGTTCAATCCTTTGAGCAAATCCATTCACTTATCCTTAGCATCGGTCTGGGGATCGGCCGGCAATACGATTTGACCAGTTCCGGGGCGGAAAAATCCGCGTCTGGATGGAAGCGGCCCGCCCGCCGGCCTGGGGACCAGACGGCAAGACGACCTGGCCAGTTCCGGCGCGGAAAAGCCGCATCTGGATGGAAACGGCCCGCCCGCCGGCCTGGGGACCGGACGGCAAGACGACCTGGCCAGTTCCGGCGCGGAAAAGCCGCATCTGGATGGAAACGGCCCGCCCGCAGGGTCCGGGGCGACCGAGGTCGCGTCTGGACTACGAAGCCCGCCTTCGCGGGCTGACGGCAAAACGGCTGCAGCCCCCAACTCCCATTTGGCACTCCTAAGTCCGGCCGACATCGTTGCTGTTAGCCTGCGAAGGCGGGCTTCGTAGTCCAGACGCGACCTCGGTCGCCCCGGACCCTGCGGGCTCATTCTACGCCAGACGCGGCTTCATCCGCCTCGGGACGATCCCGCCATCGACCAACTGAGCAGTTGCCTCCGGCGATTTGACCCGGCCTGCGATTCCGGAATATAATCGACCCTATTATACCAAATTTCCAGAGGTCGTCCCCAGGAGGTCGAGTATGGAACTCGCGGAACTCATCAAGCTGGCGCGCGGCCAGGAGCCGGTCGACCTCTTGCTCAAGAACGGACGGCTGGTCAACGTCTTCTCCGGTGACATCCACCCGGCCAGCGTCGCCGTCTCCGGATCACTCATCGTCGGCTTCGGCGAATACGAGGCCCGCCGCGTGATCGACCTGGACGGCAGTTTCATCGCCCCCGGCTTCATCGACGGGCACGTCCACATCGAAAGCTCCATGGTCACCGTGCCGGAATTCATGCGCGCCGTCGTGCCCAAGGGCACCACGACCGTGGTCATCGACCCGCACGAGATCGCGAACGTCTTGGGGCTGGACGGCATCCGCTACATGCTGGAGACCAGCAAGTACAACCCGCTGAGCGTCTACATGATGGTGCCGTCGTGCGTGCCCGCCACCCACATGGAGACCGCCGGCTCCCAGCTCATGTGGTACGATCTGGCGGTGTTCCTCAACAACAACCCCTGGGTTCTGGGTCTCGGCGAGATGATGAACTACCCCGGCGTTCTGGCACAGGATCCGACGGCGTTGGACAAGCTTCGCGCGGCGGCCGGCCAGGTGATCGACGGGCACGCGCCCGGCCTGAGCGGCCACGACCTGTCGGCGTACATCGCCGCCGGCATCCGCTCGGACCACGAATGCACGACGGAGGCTGAGGCGCGCGAGAAGCTGCGCCAGGGCATGTACGTGATGATCCGCGAAGGCTCCACGGCACGCAACATGGCCGCCCTCCTCCCGGTGGTCACGCCGGAGAACTCCCGCCACTGCATGCTCGTCACCGACGACCGCCATCCGGCCGACCTGCTCGACGAAGGCCACATGAACTTCCTGGTCAAGAAGGCGATCTCCCTGGGCCTGGCGCCGCTCACGGCCATCCAGATGGTCACCCTGAATACGGCCCAGTATTTCGGCCTAAAGGACAAAGGCGCCGTGATCCCCGGCTTCCAGGCCGACCTCGTGGTCTTCGACGACTTCGAAGACCTCAAGATCCAACAGGTCTACCGCGCGGGCCAGCTCGTCGCGGAAGGCGGCCGGCTGGTCCAGGTCCCGCCGGTGCGACCGGATATCCCCATCCGCAGCTCGATCAACATCAACCGGGAATCGATCGACTTCCGCATCCCAGCCGAGTCTCCGCGGGCCAGGGTGATCGGCATGATGCCGTTCCAGCTCATCACGCGGAGCTTCGTCGAGGAGGTCACGGTGCAGGACGGCCTGGCCGTCGCCGATCCCGACCGCGACCTGCTGAAGATCGCCGTCATCGAGCGACATCTGGCCTCGGGCAACATGGGCAAGGGTTTCATCCACGGCTTCGGCTTGAAGCGTGGAGCCATTGCCTCATCCGTGGCTCACGATTCTCACAACGTCGTCGTGATCGGCACGAACGACCAGGACATGCTGCAGGCCGTCAGGGCGATCGTGGCCATGCGCGGCGGCCTGGCCGTGGCCGAGAACGGGCAGGTGATCGGCCGCTTGCCACTGCCCATCGCCGGGTTGATGTCCGACCAGCCGCTGGAGCAGGTCCGCAACACTCTGAACCACCTGCTGGACATCACGGCGGAGCTGGGTTCGGCGGTCCGCGACCCGTTCATGGCGATGAGCTTCATGGCGCTCCCGGTCATCCCCGAGCTGAAATTGACGGACAAGGGGCTGGTCGACACGACCCAGTTCAAGCTGGTGCCTTTGTTCGAAGAGTGACCTGCGGTCAGGCCCAGCCCACGTAGGCCCACGTCCGGGCCTTGTTGCGAAAGCCCCGCGGCAGGCCCAGCGGATAGCCCACCATCTTCGCCAGGTCGCCCCAAAGCCGGATGACGGGCACCCACAACGCCGCCCTCCGCTTGTCGCGGGCCGGCAGGCTGCGCCACTGGACGGCAAGCCGGCGGTACGGCTGTCGCAGGTAGACGGCCAGGCCTATCATCAACAGAACCCAACACCAGGGGCTCCAGGCCAGGCCTCCCGCGATCAGCAGCGGCAGCGCCACGAGGTACGTGCCGTAGCGGATCAGATGGCGCCGCGTCCACAGGAGCCCTTCCCCGTCCCCCATCGCGTAATTTTGATACTGTCTCCAGAACGCCGCCAGGCCAGAGCGCGGCCGAAAGCCGACGACCGCCCGGGGCGAAAACACGAACCGCAGGCCGCGGTTTTTCAGCGCGAGGTCGAACAGCAGATCCTCCGAAAAGCTCATCCAGCCGGGATAGCCGCCGACCGCTTCCCAGGCAGCGCGGCGAAAGGCCACCGACCGGCTGGACGGCAGGAAGCGCTCCGGCCGGATCTCTTCCAGACTCGGCAGAACGGTCGCCCCCATCGCCACTTCGAACGCAGACTGAGGATCCGGCACGAAGAAGCCGCACACGATGTCGGGCCGGGGCGGCTGCGCGTTTTCGAATGGCCCGATCAACTCGGACAGCCAGTCCGGCCCGAACCGCACCCCGGCATCCGTCGCCGCCACGATCTCGCCGGTCGCGGCCTCGATGGCGGTGTTGCGGCCCTCGGAGATGTTGCAGCCGGGCCGCTCGATGACCCGCAGCGGCAGCCGGGCCGCATGCGCGCGGGCGTACTCCGCCAGCAAGTCCACTGTGCCGTCCGTCGAGCCGCCGTCCACGACGATGACCTCATCCGGGCGGCGCGTCTGCTCCGCCAGCGAGTCCAGCAGGCGCCGCACGGTTCCGGCCTCGTTGCGAACGGTGGCGACCACGGTCACGCTCACCACCAGACATCCGCCGTCTGTTTGTCCTGGTACTTTCTTTTACCGTTTGACATATCTTTTACCTGCGGCTATAATAAGGTAATCATAAGGTGTCCGTACTATACTCTATTTTCTTCCCGTGGGCAAGGAGACCGTTATGAGGACCAGACAGTGGAGTATACTGGCTGTGTTGGCGCTCCTGGACTACATCTTGCTCGCCTCAATGTTCAGCCTGGTGTCTGAAGACCTGAGCTACGGTCCTCCGGCAACGAATACGCCCTGCCCCACATTCACAGCCACTTACCCGCCCATCATCGTGGAGCTGCAGCCCACGCCCACCGCGACCCGGGTGATTCCCGCCTCGATGGCCCGGCCTGGGGCCGGCGGCTCACAGCTATTGGCGCAGGACGGCCGCCAGACCCACGTGGTGCAGCCCGGTGAGAGCCTGCCGTCCATCGCCGAGCGCTACGGCGTGTCGAGCCAGGCCATCCTGCACATGAACGGCCTGTTGGACCCGAACGGCGTGGCCTGGGGCCAGATGTTGATCATCCCCGGCATGGACGAGGAGCTGGCAACCTGGACGCCGATCCCGCCGCCAGAGACGCCCACTCCGCCGCCCACCAATACGCGCAAGCCTCGGCCGCCGACCCAAACACCGACGCCCACCGACGCGGCGACGCCGACGCCCAAGACGCACCAGTTCACCGGCGAGATCGTGAAGTGGTATTCCAACTGCGGCGCGACCGGCATCCACCGGCCCAGCCAGATCCTCAACATGGACGGCCAGCCTGTGAACGGGCTCCGGGTTCGCCTGTGGTACGAGAATACGTACGAGGCTTTCTCGTGGGTATCCGGCATCGGCGGCGATTATGGCCCCGGCGAGTACGATATCGCCATGCGCTCCGGCGAGGCAGGCACCTTCAAGGTCGCCGTCTGGGACTGGCAGACCGGGCCGGATACGTTCGATCGGGTCGATTCCGAAGTGCTGGAAATCAAGTTCGACTACGACTGGCAGGAATGCCAGCCGGGACGGTCGGGACACCAGTCAGCTGTGGTCAACTGGTATCGCCATTGGTAGCCTCTCCCCACGACTCAGACCAGCAAAATCAGGCCCTGCGCCGCAAGACGCCCATGTAATGGGCCGCGCAGCAGCGCAGCGGGGTCGCCTCCAGCCAGCGTTCGATCTGGCGCGCCAGGGGGAACAGCCAGCGCGGCGTGAAATCCGGGACGAACGTGAAGCGTTTCAGGTCCAGCAGCTCGAAGCCGGGCCAGGAACTCAGGTCCTCAGGCAAAATCCAGTTCTCCTGTCCATTGTCGATGCGACGCAGGCGCGGGAAAACGTAATTCATGTAGGCCGACATGACCGGGTTGGTCGTGCTCATTTCGTGCAGAAAGAAGATGCCGTTGGGCTTCAGGACGCGCGTGATCTCGCCGATCGCGGCCATCTGCTGCGCCCTGGTCTCGATGTGATGGATCACGTTGATGGCAAAGGCGAAGTCGATGCTCGCATCCGGGCAAGGCAGCGCCTGCACGTCCCCCAGGCACCAGCAACTTCCCACACAGGGCGTCTGCCGATGCACTGCTTCCTGCAACTGCGCAATGGAGCTGTCCAAACCCCACACGTGGTAGCCCTTCTCCTGCAGCCGCTGGACGTGCCAACCGGTCCCACAACCCAAATCCAGCCCGACGGCCGACGACCGGTCCAGACCGGTCAGCCAGGCGGTCATCATCGACGTCTTTCGGGCCAGCAAATGAAAGCGGACGTGCTGGGGTATCTGGGCGTCGTAGACAGACGCGATCTCGTTGAATCTGCTCTCCAAGTGTGGGTCTCAGCCTTTCTTTCCTGCCGGCGCCGTCGGCCCTACTGCACAGGAAAAGCGTCAAGAACAACTTCTGGGAAGGTCAGCCCGCCCGGAGCGGCCAACTGCACCTTCAATCGATAGCTCCCGGCGCTCAACTCGGCGCCAAGGGGCACGTCGAACTGGTCACGCACGACCTCGCCGACCTGCCAGGCAGAGGTTGGGTGCGACGCGCCGCCGACGAGCGCATCCTGTTGCCCGCTCACAGTGTGGGCCATTCCCCGGTCGTCGATCAGCTGCAGGGCCAACGTCACATCCGGCGCCGTCCGGGCGCTCCTCCAGTACAGGTTCACGTGGGCGACGTCGCCGATGTGGAAGGCCGGCTCGGCCTCGTCTTCGTGCCCTAACCGGTAGAGGTCGTAGCCCAGAAGTTGCAGGCTGCCGAGGTCCCTCATCAGCGGCGTGCGGATGCCCAGCGCCTCGACGGGCAGCTCCGTCTGCGGAAGCTCCACCTGGATCGCGGACAGAGAAACGTGGTCCGCCCCCGGCTTAGAGCCGTCGCTGACCGTCAGCCGCTGGCCGCCGTCCAGAGCATACAGGCCCAGCTCTATTCGATACGGGCCCGGAGGTGTGCCGGGCCGAATGAGGATGCCGTAGTTGTCGACGATCGTTTCGTCCGGCTTCCACGTGGTGGTCAACCGCACGCCCCCGCCGGGCTCCGCGTCACGCTGCCCCACGATGTGGTTCTCCGCATCCAGCAGGTGGACGAACACCCGATATCGCGCCGGAATGGGCGCCAGGGCCTTCCAGAACAGGGTGAGCTGCAGCACGTCGCCGGCCTGCACCGCTTCGGTCGGCAGCGCATAGCCCAGCAGGGCGACCTTTCCGCCCAAGACCGTGTCGAGCGGACGTTGGATGTCTTCGGGTGTCCTCTCTGCCGGCAGCGAGTAGATGACCAGGCGGACGTTGCCACGCCAGCTGTCCAGCGCCTTGTACGCATGCCCGTCCAGCCAGCCCTCTACCACCCGCTCCGGATCGCTCTCTTCCGTCGCCCAGAAGACGGAGAACAGCCGGTGATAGTCGTGGCTGATCCCCTCCAGCTCCTGCACCGTCTTCGGCGCGTTCACCGGCCGCTGTCTCGGCAGCGGATAGATCGGCAAATCGCCGCGATAGTAATACTCGAAGACGTCTTTCTGGCCCGGCGCGTTCAGCAGCACGGCGTCTCCCGGCTTGCTCACAGCCTCGATATAGCGCGCGATGCCGCGGTAATCGTCCCGCGCGAATCGCGGCACGAAATAGTAGTTGCGCAGCGACATAGCGCTGGCTGCGAGCACGAACGTCACGGCGGCCACAGCCCAGGCGCCCCCGGCAATGCGCTGCCATCGCCCACGCGGCGCCCACGGACCCAAAATGCCGCGCGCCAGGACCAGACTGAAGCCCGCGCTGCCGACGAGGAAGAATTTGGGACGGTACGCCGGACGGTACAGGGACAGCCCGTACATCATGAAGACCGGGAACAGCGCGTAACAGACCAGCAGCACGTAGCCCGTGACGGACAACGCCCGGTCCTGCGCCCGATCTCGACGCAGCGCCGGCCACAAGCCGATCAAGAAGACCACAGCAAAGGCGACCACGACGGGTCCCACGGTTTTCGGATCGACGCTTTCGCCGAGCGCGAAGAGGCGGAAAGCCTCCCGCAGGATGAAGGGCAGGCCGTACGACTCGCTGATCGACGGCCACGTGGACACCTGCCGCAGACCTACCGACAGCCAGGGCAAGTAGATGGCCAGAGCCAGCACCTGCAGCCCCGCCCAGCGGAATCCGCGCAGCCACCACCGGCCCCGCTCTCGTGTCAGCAGCCACCACAGGCCGAAAACCACGTTCTCCATCACCAGGACGATCGGGTACGAATAGTGCACCCACAGGCTTACGCCGTTGGCAATCACGTAGACGGCCGCCCACCACCAGAGACCACGTCGCGGGCAGACTTCCGAAGTTTCCGAAACTTCGGAAGTCTTGTTTAGAGCGCCGTCGCACTCGATGAAACGGATGGTAGCGTACACCGACAGTGCGCTCAGCGCTGCCAGCGGCATGTACATGCGCGTTTCTTGCGAGTAGTATACCTGGAAGGGCGCGACCGCCGACAGCAGCGCGGCCAGCAGGCCGGCCTTTCGGCCCAGCAGCCGCACGCCCAGCAGGTACGTGAGAAGGACCAGAGCCAGGCCAAACACGGCCGAAAGTGACCGGATGCCCGCCTCGCTGGTCCCGAACAGGGCAATCCAGACCTTGAGCGTCAGGTGGTACAGGGGCGGATGAATCTCATTCGAAATGTCGTACAGCAGCTGCGGAACCGGCTTGACCGCCGTTACCAGGCTGGACATCTCATCGGCCCACAGGCTCTGGGCGCCGATGAGGTAGCCGCGCAGCACCGCCGCCAGCGCCAGGATGGCAACCAGCGCCGCCGCTGCCGGGAGGCGCATTCTGTGCCGGTCGGGCTCAGCGTTTGGTCTCAAATCGCTCCTCAACTCCGGCCGTCCTGTACGGCACGAACAGCACGGCCAGGACCGCGGCGCTCACGCACATCGCCACGCTGCCCAGGATGTGATTTAACCCGCCCCAGAGTGTGCGCCGTACCACGAAGCCGTCGACGCCGGCTGACGTCAGGGCCGCACCGGAAGGCAGCACGCGAATGCTCACTTCGTGCCGGCCGTCGCGTAATCGGCGGCAGACCGCCATCGGAACGCTGGTCGTCGACGATCCGCGCGTGTCCATCGTGACCGGGGCTCCACCATCGCAGGACACCGCAAGCTGAGCGCCATCCGGCCTCTCCCGCACGACGAGGTCGAGGTCCGTACCGACGAAAGTCAATCGCATCCCGGCGCCGGCCCCCTGGCTCTCCTGGTAGCCACCGAGGACGGCCTGCGAGTCCGCCACATGCCGCCACGTGCCCAGGTAATAGACGGCCCAGTGGTCTTCCTGATGGTAACCAGGGTACATGACCGGCGGCTGCTGTGCCTCTTCCTTGAGCGCCTCGTATACCGGCAGCGGGCTGAAATCCGGCTCGACCATGCGGAAGTAGTACCACGATTGGTCCTTTTCGGCGTCGCTGGCCCGCTTGAAGAACCACACGTTGATGACGCCCATCCACGGCCACTCCGCCTGCGCGCGTCGATAGGCGAGGCGTGCGTAGTCGGCCTGCTGCTGCTCGGTGACGCGGCCGTACGCCGGGGGCGCAGGGTGATCCAACGGAATCGCGTTCCAGTTCATCTCGGTCATCCAGATGGGCTTCTGCGCGTCGCCGTTCTTGACCATGATGTCGCGAATGTACTGCGGCCGCGAGAAGTTCAGCACCCGTGGACGCATCCGCCGGTCGGTCGGTGCGGACCACAGGCCGTAGCCCTGCACCGCCATGACGTCGAAGTGGTCCCCGGCGCCCGCGTCGTACATGCGCTGCAGAAACAAGAAGTCGTTCATGCCGTTCGGGTGGCCGTCCATCTCGATCGTCGCCGCCAGCGCCCCGCAGATGACGACCGCATCCGGGTCGACGGATTTGACGCTCTCGTAGCCCACCTTCAGCAGGGCGGTGTACCCCTTCGGATCGACCGGGGCCTCGCCCCATTCAGGGTAGATGTTCGGCTCGTTCCAGATCTGGTAGTAGTGTATGCGCCCTTTGTACCGCCCGGCCACGGCGCGCACGTAATCCCCGTAGTCGGCCAGGTTATCGGGTGGCGCGTACGAGCCGTGCGCATTGCCGTCGGCCCGAGTCCAAGCCGGGCGGATGGCTCAGGCGGGCGATGATCTCGAGATCGTACTTCTGCGCGAGGTCGACGATGTTGTCGTACTTGTCCCACGCTGAGCGATGCGGCTCGTTGCGCCGGTCCTCGAAATCTCCCTTGCCGTGGATCTCGATGTCCTCCCAGGGGAACTCCTGGCGAATCCAGTGAAAGCCGGCATCGTGGAGCATCTGCAGGCTCCGCTCGCGCTTGGCGGGCTCGACCTCTTGCTCGAGGAAGGTGTTCGCGCCGAACGGATTCACTCCGGTATGGGCGACGGGGACGTTTGGAGCCGTCTCAGGCATCGCCCGGAGCTGTCCGGCGGCCAGATTCCACAAAGCCACGACCTGGGAAGACGTCTGCTCCTCACCGGTCCAGGCAAAGAGCGTCCCCGATCCCAAAACAAAGAGAGCCAGCCCCAACAACAACACCAGGCTGGCTGCCAATACTCCTACCACAATGACCAAAAAACGTCGTGACAGCACTGGCTTTCCTGTTCGCTCCGTTCGCCCGTTCGACGGCGCATTCGATTATACAGCAGGTTGCAGGGCCCGCCAAACGCCCGCCGGCCACCGGGCTCCACCTGTTTTGCAGGGCGGCAGCCCCCCCGATTGCGTCGTAGGGGCAGCCCTGTGTGGCTGCCGGGCGTCGTCCCGTCGGACGCGGGCCGCCACACAGGGCTTGCCCCTACGGTGCTGACACTCGCCAGCCCACCACGAGCGCAAGGATCGACCCCACAGCGGCGACGATGGAGATCCAGTAGCCCAACGTCAGCGACAGCGGCGCGTAGCGGACCTCGACTCGATGCGAGCCGGACGGCAGCGCGACGGCGCGCAGGATGCCGTCCGCTCGAAGCAGCGCAGCCGGCCGTCCATCGACGGTCGCCTGCCAGCCCGGATAGAACACCTCACTGAAGACTAACACGCCCGGCGTCGCCGCGTCGGCCTGCACGACCTGGCGATCGGACGTCCACTCCAATACCTGCACCGCAGAGTCTTCACCCGGCGCGGGCGCCGGGTCCGGCGGCTGGGCCAGGATCGCCGTCCGCCGCAGATCCACGTCCGGCGCGTTCAAGAGCGTGAACGACTGCTCGTCGTCCTGCCCCAGTTGGACCTGGTGTGCGACCCAGGCCGGCGGAAACGGGTCGGTGACCTCGTACACTTTGACGTCACCCTCCTGGTGCAGGCGGCGCAGGCCCGGACCGTCGATGTCGCGCTTGTCCATGACGTAGCGTACGTTCATGAGCTGCCAGAAGCGCCACTCGCCCATCCGCGTCTGGAATTCGTCAAATGCGGCCAGGTGCAAGGGGCTGTTGCCGGTGATGTCACGAAAGCCGTAAACCGCCCCTGCGCTGCTTCCTCCGGGCAGAAGGCCCGCGCTGCTGATTCGAACCGGCTCGGGGTTGGACTGAATGACCTGCTTCAAAAAGCTCACCGTGCTGGTCTGCGGGAAATAGCCCCCGGCAGGCAGGTCGTGCAGGTGAAACTCCCAGTTGACGGAAAAGAGGTTCAGCGTGATGAGGCCGATCGCGGCGAGCTTCCACAGACCGCGCCCAGCATCAGACGACGGCCGCTGAGCCAGCCAAAGAATCGCCGCCCCCAGGAGCAGCAGCGCGAAGATGTGATGGTGCAGCGTGCTGGTGAAGATGCCGCCGTGGTCCGCGCCGGCCTGGCCCTTGGTCCAACCATAGAGGAACAGCGCCGTGAGCACTCCCAGCGCCACCGTGAAGCGAACCACTCCACGCTGCAGCCGATCCACCCCTGTTCGTCCGCCCGTCCGGCTCAACGACGCCAGACCACAGGCGCCGTAGCCCGCCAATACCGCCAGGCTGAAGGCGAACAGGAAGATGACCCTTTCCTGGTCTCTCACGCTGGCAAAGCCCGGAACGAAGACGTAGAAGAAGTTGAACAAGAAGGTGTTGCCGCCGAACGAGAGCAACAGCGACACGACCGCCACCCCCGCCCAGAAGGCGCGATCGCGGAAACGGGTGGGGAGCAGGAGCGCCGCGGCAATCAAGATCATGGGCAGAATGCCCAGGTATTGTGGCGAGTTGCCCGAGTAGCCGGGGTAGAGCAGCGACACCAGTTCCTGGAGGGGCAGCCCCCACGAAACGGACGCATAGTCCAGCTCGGAGCGGGTCGAATACTTGATGAACTCCAGCGTCGGCAGGAGCTGCACCGCCGCCACGGCCAGGCCGATCAGCGGCACTAGCAGAAAGGGTAGCGCCAATCGGAGGCGAGCCCAGGCGTTGGAACGGCCGCCCCACCGGGTAGGCTCCAGTTTGATAGTGGCCAGCCGGAAGACCAGGTAAGCCGCGACCAGGTAGGTCACGTACAGCGAGGTCTGCGGATGGCCGCCGAGAATGGAAAAACCGAACGCCAGGCCCGCGCCCACCAGGGGCAGAAGCCAGGCGAGGGCGCGCCGCCTATCCGCGCCGGCGACCCGCTCCAGGCCGACGTCGAGGAAGAGCAGGATCAGCGGCAGCCAGACCCCCACGCCGAGCATCGTCATCTGCCGCACGGGGAACGAGGTCATGTAGCCGCCGAAGGTGTAGGCCAGCGCGGCCACACAGCCGGCGAACCGGCTGCGAGTCAGGCGTCGCACGAACAGGTAGGTGAAGCACGCCGCCAGCGAAAAGTGGAGGATGACCTGGACCTCGAGCGAGGTGACGGAGAAATGCGCGCCCCTGAGGATCAGGGCGGCCAACAGATTGACCGGATACAGCACTGCCGACTGGATGTCGGCCAGCGCGGGTTGGCCGCCATAGAGGTAAGGATCCCACAGGGGAAAATGGCCCTTGCCCAGCTGCTCGGCGACGAAGAGACGCAGCGGATAGTACTGGCCCAGGAAATCGCCGCGAGCGAAGGTCTGCCGGTCGGCCAGGTTGAGGCTGACGATGCGCCAGAAGAAGAGGAACGGCAGTCCGCTCAAGATGCCCAGGATTGCCACGTCGCCGACCCAGGACGCCCACCATCGGCGGAGGGCCGCCGACGCCCGTCTCCGTGTTGGCGCCACGGCGCGACGTGCACGCTTTCTTCCGTGGCCATGTCTACGACGAGGACCTGCGCCGGCCGCGGGCCGGACCCTGCGATCGAGTGGCCGCGCCCTTCGGCGTGCTGGCTCGATAGGGCGAGGCGGCAATCACGAAGAACGAGCTGCGCGTCTCATCGAACATGCGGGCCGCCAGGCGAGGGTCGATCTCATCGGGATGCAGGGCGGTCGTGATCACCGTCGGCAGCTTGGCATTGTAGCGGTGGTTGAAGAGCTGGTAAATCTTTTCCCGTGTCCAGGCCGTCGCACTTTCGGTGCCCAGGTCGTCCAGAACCAGCAGTTCAGCGGTCTTTACTTCCTCGAACCGGCGGTCGTAGCTGCACGAACTGGTCGGGCTGAACGTTGCCCTCAGGTGATCGAGCAGGTCCGGCACGACGACGAACAAGGCCTGCCGGCCTTGCAGGACCTGATAATTGGCAATGGCCGCGGCCAGGTGGGTCTTGCCCGTGCCCGGCAGCCCGGACAACACCAGCCAGGACTGGGGATTCTCGGCGTAACTCAGCGCCGTCTGGTAGGCCTGGCGCAAGTTCTCGCGCAAATCATCGCTCAGCTCCGCACGCAGCGAGTGGAAGGTGTCGAACGTCTGGTCCTGATGCAGACCCAGGGTGCTGAGCACCGACGCTGACGAGCATGCGTCACCGACGCCGCGAAAATCGGGCGCCACGATGGTCACCACCATGGACAGATCGGGGTCGACCATTCGCGACCGCAGCCGAATGTCGATCTCCTCCAGCTTGCAGTTGCTGGTAATCACGGTCGGGAGCCGGGCATTGTAGCGGTGGTTCAGAATCTGGAAGAGCTTCTCCTGCGCCCAGGGAGTCGCGCTTTCGGTGCCAAGATCGTCCAGGATGAGGACAGGGGCCGTGCGCACCTTCTCGAACTGCTCGCTGTACGATTGGGCGCTGTTCGGAGCGAAGCTGGTGCGCAGGTAATCCAACAGGTCGGGCACGACGACGAACAGCACCGGCTGGCCTTCCGCAAGCCGCGCGTTGGCCACCGCCGCAGCCAGGTGAGTCTTGCCGCAGCCGTATCCGCCCAACAAGATGAGCCAGCCCGCCGGATCGTGCGCGAAGGCCAACGCCTTCTCGAACGCCGCGCGCAGCTTGGCCTGGCCGGCGCCATCCAGCCCCACGCCCTCCGGCTGGAAATTGTCGAAGGTCATGCGGGAGAGCTGGCCGATGTTGCTCATGCGATACAGCTCGTCCTGATAGCGGCTCTGGAGGTCATCCCGCCGGCATCTGCAGGGGATCAGGCGCTCGAAATCCGGGATCCCCCGGCGGAACGTCCCGCACGACGTAGCCGGCCCCACCACACAGCGGGCAGGTCGAATCCGGCCGCGCTCAGTGCTTGATGTAATCGGCATACTTGCCGGTGAGGTAGTGGCGCCCATCTTCCGCATGATCTCGCCCAGGTCTTTCATCGTCCTTGCCTTCGTCCCGCCATCGCTCCAGAATCGCCTCGATGTACCGCCACCGCCGGACGTTCCGTTCGACAGCGATCTTAAACGCCTCTTCCACCCATTCCATCGGGTAGAGCTTCTCCGCCTCTTCCAGCTCTTCCACAATCAACGGCTGCAACAGGCCGATATTCTGCTCGTACAGCTCGAAGATGTTGGGGCGCTCGGCCGGCGCGGATGGCCCTTCGGGCAGCGGCGCGCCACCCAGATCCAGCTCTCCGCTGCCAGCGCGCTCGAACAAAGCTCGCCCGCTCTCGGTGTTCAGAAAGAACCACTCCATGGGATCGGCCGAATCCGCCCCACCTGTACCCTCAACCTTCAGGCGCAACAGCACGCCGTGTTCGAGCGCCGCCGCCAGCCCGCGCGCCAGCGACTGTCTCGCCGCCCGCGGCTCAGCCCGGCCGACAGCGCCTCGTCCTGTCTCAGCTCGGCCAGGGAGATCGCGGCGATCTTGCGGTGCCGGGCCTGCACCCGCCAGAAGATGTGCAGGATCACGCGCAGCTCGGCCAGGTCCGAGATGAGCGGCAGCAGCTCGGAGAAGAAGAGATCCGGGATGCTGGTCGCCCTCAGCCTGCCGGCCGGGAACCCACGAAATCGACCGTCCATCATCAGAGTTCTTCCCGCTGGAACTGCACCGGGTGAAACTGCGCCAGCTCCTTCTTGAAGAACAGGTGGACCTTGCCGGTGGGCCCGTTGCGGTGCTTGGCGATGTGCAGCTCGGCGATATTCTGCATCTCGGTGTTCTCGTTGTACATGTCGTCGCGATACACGAAAAGCACGATGTCGGCATCCTGCTCGATGCTCCCGCTTTCGCGCAGGTCGGACAGCATGGGGTGCTTGTCCTGGCGGGACTCCACCGCGCGTGAGAGCTGGGAGAGCGCCAGGACCGGGATGTTCAGCTCGCGGGCCAGGGCCTTCAGGCCGCGGGAGATCTCGGAGACCTCCTGGACCCGGTTATCGGAGTGGGTGGCCGAGCCGCGCATGAGCTGCAGATAGTCGACGATGACGAAATCGACCCCGTGCTCGGACGCGAGCCGTCCGCACCTTCGTCCGCATCTCGAGGACGGGCACCGAAGGCGTATCGTCGATGAAGACGGCCAGGTCCGACAGCAGGCCCGGTGGCCTGGACGAATTTAGGCCACTCATACTCCTCGATCTGGCCGAGCCGCAATCGCTGGGTATCGATACCCGTCTCTGCCGAGACCAGGCGCTGCACGAGCTGTTCGCACGACATTTCCAGGCTGAAGATGGCGATCTTTTGCCGGTATTTCTTCGCCGCCCCGAGGGCCATGGACAGCGCCAGGCTGGTTTTGCCCACGCTAGGCCGGCCCGCCAGGATCACGAGGTCCGAGCGCTGGAACCCGCCCAGGATTTTGTCCAGGTCCGGCAGGCCGGACGGCACGCCCAGGATGTCACCCTGATGCTGGCTGAGGTACTCGATTCGATCGAAGTAAGCGCTGAGCAGGTGGCGAATCGGAATCAGGTCGCGGCTGATGCGCCGCTCCGAGATGCCGAACAGAATCTGCTCCGCCCGGTCGACGACGTCATCTACGTCATCGGCAGCCTCGTAGGCCAGGGTCGAAATCTTGCGCCGCCGCCTCAATCAGCCGGCGCAGAACCGCCGTCCGCTCGACGATGTGCGCGTAATACTCGGCGTGGATCGACGTGGGCACCGCATTGATCAGGTAGGTCAGGTACGAGGCCCCGCCCACGTCTTCCAGCTTGCCACGCCGGGTCAGGTCGTCAGATACAGTAATGAAATCACTGGGCTCGCCTCGCTCGTGCAGGTCCAGCACCGCGTCAAAGATCATTGCGTGGGAATCACGATAGAAATCCTCCGCCTTGAGGATCGACCCCACGCGAGATATCGCCTCCGGGTCGATCAGCAAACTGCCCAGGACGGATTGTTCGGCTTCGATGTTTTGCGGAGGTAGTCTGTCTACAGCCATACACGACCTGAAATCCTCTCAGGGAGCATTTCGGAAATCAGAGTGTCGAAAAGTGAGCGTCAATCGGTTGATCGCAGAAGGACGGATGGACTCTCGAGCCGGTACCAGGGAAAACTAGGAATCGGTCTCGCCGTCATCATCCATGTCGTCGACGTCAAGGGTGTCCAGGAACTCACTGAAGACCGAAAGGCGGCCCGCATCCTCCTCCGACAGATCGGTCAGGTCGAGCCCCTCTTCGGGTGCGACGGCCGCTTCGTTCATCACCTCTTCGGCGACGAAGATGGGCGCCGAAACCCGGACCGCCAGGGCAATCGCATCACTGGGCCGCGAGTCGATTTCCAGCGTCTCTTCCATCGTGCTTCATGACGATGGTGGCGTAAAAAGTCTCGTTCCGCAGATCGTTGACGACGATGTGCTGAACTTTGAGTCCGGCCGTTTCGATGACTGAGCGCAGAAGATCGTGAGTGAGCGGTCGAGACACCTGCACACCCTGCAGTTCGAGGGTGATGGCATCTGCTTCAAAGGGTCCAATCCAAATCGGCAGAAAACGCTCGTGCTCGATGTCCTTAAGGACCACCAACCGCGCTTGCGCCATCAGACTCATTCTCACACTTTCAATCTCAACTGGAATCATGGTGTTCGTTCCTCCCGCTCAGGCCTTTGGTCCGTCACCGGTCTGGGCATTCGCGTCCCCCGCAAGCCAAGCATCACCCGCGGTACCCATTCTTCGCATTATAATGGACAAACGGGCAGATGCCAAACATTTCTTCCGCTCGACCTGCCCGTTCTTTGACTTTGCCTGCTAATTTGTTAGAATCTCTTTACCAAGTATGCATCTGGAGCCATGATAAATGCAAGACAAGATCCTCGTCCGAAACCTGAATTTCTTCTACGGTGAGTTTCGGGCGTTGAAGGATATCTCGATCGGCGTGAAGGAGAATCAAATCACCGCGCTGATCGGACCGTCGGGTTGCGGCAAGTCCACGTTCTTGCGCGTTCTCAACCGCATGAACGATACGATCGCCAACGTGCGCGTCGAGGGCGAGGTCGTCCTGGACGGGCAGAACATCTACGGCAGTGACGTGGACGTGGCCAACCTTCGACGCCGGGTGGGGATGGTCTTTCAACGGCCCAACCCATTCCGGAAGTCCGTCTACGAAAACGTCGCGTATGGACCCCGCGTCCTGGGCATGGACCGCGATCACAACCTCGACGCCCTGGTGCAGCAGAGCCTGCAGGCGGTGCTCTTGTGGGATGAGTTGAAGGACAAGCTCCAGCGCTCGGCCCTGGAGCTGGACGACGGGCAGGCGCAGCGCTTGTGCATCGCCCGGGCACTCGCCACGCAACCCGAAGTCATCCTCATGGACGAGCCCTGTTCAGCACTCGACCCGGTGGCGACGTTGGGAATCGAAGACCTGATCCAGACGCTACGGCAGAAGTATACCATCGTCATCGTGACGCACAACATGCAGCAGGCCGCTCGCGCTTCCGATTGGACGGGCTTGTTCTGGCTGGGCGAACTGGTAGAGTATGGCGCCACGTCGCAGATATTCACGCGCCCAGCCATGCGGCAGACCGAGGACTACGTCACCGGCCGCTATGGATGAGATTATGGGCGCTGTATTTTGTCATATTTCTTGCCAATCTCACTTGCGATATCGGCGATTAGAGAGGAGATAGACGTTGCGGTCACGTTGGTGGGCCTCTCTGCTCTGCGCGCTGAGCATCCTCTGGATGGTGTCCGCGTGCGAGCCTGTCTCGCTGCCCATCGCCGGGTCCCCGCCGACCGCGGTTCCATCGCCCGAGGCGACGCCAGTGCCGACCCCCACCCGTATTTCGCCCACTCCGGCCGCGAATAACGTGGTGATCGCGATTCCGGACGATCCGGGCAGCCTCGACCCCCAATTCGCGCTGTCGCCCTCCAGTTTCGAGGTCACACGCAACCTCTACGATACGCTGCTGCGCGTGGACGAGAACGGAAATCTGCAGGCGGGGCTGGCCGAGCATTGGTCGCTGTCCGCCGACAAGCGGAGCTGGATATTCCGCCTCCGGCAAGACAGCCACTTCCAGAATGGCCGCCCGGTAGTGGGCGGCGACGTGGCCTTCAGCCTGGAGCGCCTGACCGACCCCGAAAGCGCCAGCCCGAGAGCGAACAACTACGCGAGCATCCAGACCATCGTGGTCGCCAACAAGTACACGGTAACCGTACGCACGAAAGAGCCGGACGACACCCTGCCGATGGCGCTGGCATCTGACTGGGCGGCCATCGTGCCCGAAGAAGCCGCCGGCAGGCTGAGCGAGCGGCCGCTGGGGAGCGGCCCGTTCGAGCTGACCGAGTGGGTCAAAGGCAACTATCTCACACTGCGACGCGTCGCTGAACCCACAGCAGGCACTCCGGGCCCGGACGAGATCGTCTTTCGGGTAATTCCGGACGATGCGGCTCGGGTCGCGGCCCTGAAGGCCGGCGAGGTGGACGTGGCCCTCCGCATCCCTTCGAGCCTGGCGACGGAGGTCAGGGACGCCGGTCTCACGCTGGCGCAAACGCCCACTAATGAGGTCAAGGTCGTATCGTTCAACGAGGCGCGGCCCCCATTCGACGACGTGCGCGTACGGCGCGCCTTGTGCGACGCCGTGGACCGACCGGCGCTGGTGCAGAGTGTGTGGCAGGGAATGGCCGTTCCCGTGGGCAGCGAGCTGAGTCCCGCCCTGCCTGCCTACGTCGACCTGACGGCCCAGTACGGGTACGATCCGGATCGGGCCCGCGCGCTGCTGCAAGAGGCCGGCGTCACCACCGGTCTGTCGGTGACCCTCACCATCCCGCCCGACGACGAGTACCGGCGCGTCGCGGAGCAGATAACGAGCCAGTGGGCCGCAGTCGGCGTGCAGGTGATCGTGCAGCCCCTGGACTGGACCGTTTTCCTGAATCAGGTATACTTTGGGCGAGATTTCAGTGCGGCCGTCATGACGCACGTCGGACGGCTCGACCCCGCGCTCGCATTGTCCCGATACGTCACGGGTAGCAAGGGTGACTACGTGGGCTACTCGAACGCGGCGTTCGATCGGCTGGCGGAGCAGGCGCAGTCGGAGGCGCTCGAAAAACGTCCGGAAACGTTCGCCGCTCTGCAGCGCATGCTGGCGGACGATGCGGTCGCGCTCTATCTGGCCGCGCCGCTGACGACGACCGGCCTGCGAACAAACGTCAAGGGCTATCGGCTGCTGCCGGACGGCAGTTCCGATCTGAGTAAAATACGCAAGGAATGACGCGATCCCGCGCCCATATTCAGGTTGAAAGACCAGGGAGGCATCCCGTGCTCGATTCTCAGGCTATCGCCGAATTAGAGGCCATCGTCGGCCAGGAATTCGTCCTGTCGTCGCCAGAGGACATTCTGTTATACGGCTACGACGCGTCTCTCGACTCGCACGCTCCGCAGGTGATCGTCCTGCCGGGCAGCGCCGAGGAGATCGCAGCGGTGGTGCGGCTGGCGCGCCGCCACGGCGCAGCCTTCACCGCACGCGGCGCCGGCACCAACCTGAGCGGCGGCTCGATTCCGATCGAGGGCGGCGTGGTCATCGTAACCACGCGGCTCAACCACATTCTCGAAATCGACGTTCCCAATCAGCGGATGGTCGTGGAGCCGGGGATCTTCAACCTCGGCGTACAAAACGCGCTCGCCCCCTACGGCTACCTGTACGCACCGGACCCCTCCAGTCAGAAGGTGTCCACCATGGGCGGCAACGTCGCCGAAAACTCCGGCGGTCCTCATTGCCTGAAGTACGGCGTGACTTCGAATCACGTCCTGGGGTTGCAGGTCGTCCTGCCGGACGGCGACATCGTGGAGCTGGGCGGCAAGGCGCTGGACGCCGCGGGCTACGACCTGGTGGGACTGCTGGTCGGCTCGGAGGGCACGCTGGGCATCGTGACCAAGATGACCCTGCGCATCATGCACCAGCCAGAAGCGATCAAGACCCTGCTGGTGATCTTCGACGGGCTGGAGCCGGCCGGACAGGCGGTGTCGGACATGATCGCGGCGGGCATCATTCCGGCCACCCTGGAGATGATGGACAACACGATGATCCGGGCGGTGGAAACCAACATGAAAGCCGGCTATCCGCTGGATGCAGAGGCGGTGCTGATCGTCGAACTGGACGGGCTGAGAGACGACCAGGAGCGGATCGCCCTGGAGATCGAGGCGATCTGCCGGAAAGCCGGCGCGAACAGCGTGAAGGCTGCGCGCACGGCCGCTGAGCGCGATCAGCTCTGGGCGGGTCGGCGCGGCGCTTTCGGCTCCGTCGGCGTGCTGGCGCCGAACTACCTGGTGTGCGACGGCACGGTCCCACGCACGAAGCTGCCGATCGTGCTGCGGCGCATTGCCGAGATCGGCAAGCGTTACAATCTGCAGGTCGGCAACGTCTTCCACGCCGGCGACGGCAACCTGCACCCGCTGATTCTGTTCGACGCCCGCCATCCGGGGGTTACCGAGCGCGTCAAGGCGGCGGGCCACGAGATTCTGGCGGCCTGCGCCGAGGTCGGCGGGACGATCACGGGCGAGCACGGCGTCGGCCTGGAGAAACTGGCCGACATGCCACTGGTCTTCACGCGAGCGGACATGCAGGTCATGGCGCAGATCAAGGAAGTGCTCGATCCCGATGGCCTGGCCAATCCGGGCAAGGTACTGCCGAACGGCGGCCGATGAGCTTGAGGACGGCCGGCGAATGTTTCACGTGAAACACCGGCCCCGCACCGACCACAGAATGTTTCACGTGAAACGTTCACGGGAGTCCTGTTGAACCCTGGAGAAGAGATGAATCCCACCGGCCCGAACGCCTCAACCGACTCACCCCCGGTCTGCGACTACGAGGGCAGCGCCTACGAGTCCGAGTTTTGGGTGGGCCAGGGCCGCGACTACGAAGACCGCGTCGAGCGCATCGCCCTGCGCCGGCTCTTGCCGCCCCGCGGCGACACCCTCATGGACATCGGCGCCGGCTTCGGCCGCCTGGTCGACCTCTACGAGGAGTACGAGCACGTCGTCCTCCTGGACTACTCGCGCTCCTTACTGCGGCAAGCGCGCGACCGGCTGGGTGACGGTGGAGGCCGTTACAAGTTCGTCGCCGCCAACGTCTACCACCTGCCCTTCGCGGGCGCCGTCGCAGACACCGTGGTTATGGTGCGGGTCATTCACCATCTGGCCGATGCACCCGCGGCCCTGGCGCAGGTCGCGAGCACGATTCGCCCCCAGGGCCGCCTGATCCTGGAGTTCGCCAACAAGCGCAATTTCAAAGCCATCGCCCGCTATGCGTTGAGACGCCAGACCTGGAATCCGTTCGCGCCGCAGCCCATCGAGTTCGTCGCCCTCAATTACAATTTCCATCCGCGCTGGATCGCGCGCGAACTGGCCCGCGCGGGTCTCGAGATCGAAGCCCGCCGCTCCGTCTCGCACTTCCGCCTGGGCCTCCTCAAGCGGACCGTTCCGCTGCGCGCCCTGGTCGCGCTGGACAGCCTGGCGCAACCCACCGGCCGTTGGTGGCAGCTGAGCCCGAGTGGGTTTCTGAGGGCACGACCTGCTCCCGACACCCAGCCGATCGCTTCGCCGCGCGGCCTGCACTTCGCCTGCCCGGCCTGCGGCAACGCAGACCTCGCCGAACGCGCCGATCATCTGGCCTGCGGCCACTGCGGCCGCCGCTGGCGCACGACCGATGGAATCTACGACTTCAAGGAACCCTACTGAGGCATTCCGCAACGATCGGACGCAACACCGTCTTCATTGCTCCTTTGTCGACGAGCGCCGTTTTGACAAATCCTGCTCCGGTGCTATCATGCACGTAACCTGAGTGGTAGGATTGTGTTCCACGCCCCGCGCGAAGGAGGCTTCGTCGTGATCCACAAACTCGCGCAGAGAGCCTGGTGGTTGTCTGTCGTCGCCCTGCTGGCAGCGCTTCTCGCCACGTCTTGCACCGCCCTCCTGCCGCCGCTTCGACAGGCGCAACCCGGCGGTGGCGTGGGTCGCACGCCTGCCGTCACTTCGACGATCCCGGCGACTGCCGCGTCGACCCCTACCCCGTCCGCACCGATCCCGACTGTTACGCCTCCGGTCGCCGTCACGCCGACGGTCACGGCATTTGTAGCCATGACAGCACCCACAGAGACTGCGACTGAGACTGAGACCGTGACCTCCGCCACGGCTGAGAGCACTCCATTCCTTTCCCTCCTGCCGACCGGCACGCCCGCCCTAACGAGCGCGCTTCCCATCCAGACGGCGACGCCCGTCCTCATCGAAACCGCCTCGCCGACGGTCACCAACACGCCACCCGAAACTGCGGCTATCGTCGAGCCGAGCCCCACCTTGACGCCATCGCCGACGCTGCCCGCACCCACGGCCGCGTCCAATCCCTCGCCGGCGCCCAGGCCCATCGTCACCAGCGTGATGATCCAACAGGTACCCGCCACACCGACCTCGACGGTCGCGCAGGGCGCCGTGCCATCGACGACTGCCACTGTCCGGGTTGAGGTGACACCCGTTGTCGAACCGACGTCGACGACCGTCCCGGCCACGCCGACCACCGCACCGCCGACCGCCACGTCGGCCCCTCGACGACCGGTCACGTACCGAACCGGCGACGTGATCGTCAACGGGAATTTTCAGGACGGCTTCGCCGCTTCGGGAGTCGCGAACGGCTGGAATGGGTTCGGCCGCGCTTCGGGCGACTTCGGTTGGTCCGACGAAACGTATCCCACGCTGCTCTATGAGAGTCAGCACGCCCAGGCCATGCGCATCCGCACGGCTCAGTACCCGGATGCCTACGTCGGCATCTATCAGACGGTCTCCGTGGTCGACGGCCAGCCCTACCAACTCGCGTTACGTGGCCTGATTCGGTCTACCGAGGGCAATCCGCAACTCTCGAGCTGGGGCTATCGGCTCCAGTGGGGCCTCGACCCCAAAGGCGGCGCCGACTGGAAGGCCGTTCACCAGTGGATCGATCTCGGCTGGGACGACCAGCCCATTGGCGCGCCCACGCCCACCATCGATGCCTACGAAGACACGATCACACCGGAGGGCAACACGCTCACCCTGTTCATCCGCGGCTGGCGCAAGTGGACGACGCCAATCAGCCAGGGTGAATTTATCATAGACGCGGTCCACCTGACCGGGCCAGTTCCGACCGCCGGGTCTGAGACCCACTTGCCGCGCACCGGGAACGATCAGCCGGTGGCCCAATAGTCGCGCAGCGCGTCGCACACCAGAATCATCCGTGGACCGCAATCGAAGCGGTCCTTCGTTACCGGCATCACTGAGTCCTGGCCACGACCACAGATCTGGATTCTCATCCAGGTCACAGATCCGGATTCTCAACCAGGTCGCACATCCAGACTCTCGCATTCCGCGAAGGGGGAGGCAGTCCAGTGAAAGTTTCCTGTCTGCAAGAGAACCTGGCCCGTGGCCTGAGCATCGTCGGTCGCGCCGTGGCGACGCGCAGCACGCTGCCGGTGCTGTCCAACATCCTTCTGGCCACCGACGAGAACCGCCTCAAACTGGCCGCCACAAACCTCGAGATCGGCATCAACTGTTGGATCGGCGCGCGGGTCGACGAGGACGGGGCGGTGACCATTCCGGCACGCCTCCTCTCCGACTTCGTCAACTCTCTGCCCCAGGACCGGGTCGATATGGAATTCTCGGTCCGCACCCAGCAGATTCTCTTGCACTGCGCCCGCTTCGAAGCCAAGATCAAGACCATCGATGCGCAGGAGTTTCCGCTTCTTCCGACGGCAACCGAGGACAACAGCCTGAAGATCGCTGCCGACGTGCTGAAGCGCAAGATCGAGCAGGTCATCTTCGCGGCCGCCACCGACGAGAGCCGGCCAATCCTCACCGGTGTCTTCACCCGGTTCGACGGCACCAAGCTCACGTTCGCGGCCGCCGACGGCTTCCGTCTGGCCGTCGCCCACGCAGAGCTGCAAACGCCGGTCCTCCAACCATTCACTGCCATCATTCCGGCGCGCGCCATGGCCGAGGTTGCGCGCGTCATTGGGGATCAAGACGAGCCGGTGTCCATCACCATCACGCCGGCCCGGAATCAGGTCTTGTTCCACATGGCCAACGTCGACCTGGTTTCGCAGCTCATCGAGGGCAATTTCCCTGACTACAACATGATCGTGCCCAAGAGCCACAATACACGCACTATCGCCGACACGCGGTCCTTGCTTCAAGCGACTAAGACCGCCAACATCTTCGCCAGGGACGCGGCCAACATCGTGCGAATCGAAGCCGTGCCCGGGCGACGACGTGACGCCGGGCAAGATGACCCTCCAGGCCACCGCCGCCGAGATGGGCGAAAACGTCGGCGAGGTGGACGTCCAGGTGGACGGGGAGCCCATCGAGATCGCGTTCAACGCTCGCTACATCATCGACGTGCTGTCCGCCATCACCGCTTCGCAGGTCGCGATGGAGACCAGCGCGACGATCGAGTCCCGGCGTCTTCAAGCCGGTCGACAACGATGACTTCTTGTGCGTCATCATGCCCATGCACTTTGCCAAATAGAGCGCTTCGCGTTTCCGAGGGATGAGGCGCCGCCAGTGGCGGCGCCTCATCCACTCGTCGCACGCCTCTTCGGCTGAACCCCGCTTCAACCCTATGAGTCATCGTCCTGCGTACCGCCACTTCCAGCAGTTTTCCACACAAGGAGGCAAACTACATGTCTATCGAATTGACCTATTACGGACACTCTTGCGTCGGCATCAAGGGCGCGCAAGCCTCAATCCTCATCGATCCCTTCCTAACCGGCAATCCGGACGCCGCCTTGAAGGCGCCCGATGCATCCCCCAACTACGTGCTCGTCACTCACGCCCACGGGGACCACCTCGGCGACGCCATCGCCATCGCCAAGCGCAGCGGAGCCATGCTCATCTCCAACTTCGAGATCACGACCTACGCCCAGCAGCACGGCTGCACGGTCCATCCGCTGCACATCGGCGGCGGCTGGGATTTCCCGTTAGGCCGCGTCAAGCTGACCATCGCCCACCACGGCTCGTCGTTTCCAGACGGATCGTACGGAGGCAACCCCGCCGGCCTGCTCATCACCATGGAGGGCAAGAAGATCTACCACGCCGGCGATACCGGCCTCTTCTACGACATGAAGCTGATCGGCGAAGCGGGCATCGACGTCGCCTTTCTCCCTATCGGGGATAACTTCACCATGGGCCCGGCGGACGCGCTGCGGGCGGTCGAGCTCATCGAGCCCGCCGTCGTCATTCCGATCCACTTCCACGCGTTCGACGTGATCAAGCAGGACCCGCAGGCCTTCGCCGAGCGCGTCCGTCAGCAAACCAAGAGCGGATGCATCGTGCTCGACCCAGGACAAAGCTACACGCTGTAACCTGATTGCCGCAAAAAAACAGACGGCCGAAGCCCCATGGGAATTCGGCCGTCTGAACCGGGCTCAGGCTCCTCGGAACGCCTCTCGGACGCGGCGCGCCACCACCTCTTCTTCTCCCGGCTGCAGCGCCTGGGGATTCAGATACAGTCCGTCGGCCGTCTCTCCCACAGCCACTGCCGGCTCTCCCTCCCGCAAGCGCTGCTGAATCACGCTCCGACCCAGTCGCACGATCTCCGGGTCCCAATCGATGTAGACGCGCGGGATCCAGTTCGGCTGCACGCCCGGCTCGCCGGGGCTCACCCGCCGCGCGTCCACGCCGGGCAGGCCGCTCAGCATCTCCACCATCCGGGCCACCATCACTTCCCACGTCTGCGCCTCGGCCGCGAAGTCCTGCTGCAGGTAGCGTTCCAAGGCCACCACCAGGCCCACAATCTCCTCTTTGCCGACCTTCATAGGGCGGCCGAGGGCGTAGTTGGGGCTGCCGTTCAGGGCACAGGCCTGAATCAGGTCGCGTCGCCCGAGAATCAGGCCCGACGACTGCGGTCCGCGGATGTCCTTCCCGCCACTGAATACGACGAGATCGGCGCCCATCTCCACGTAGCGGCGCAGATTCTCGACCGGCGGGATCTCCGCCGCCGCATCGACGATCACCGGCACTCGATTCTCCTTCGCGATCGCAATGACCTGCTCGAGCGCCAGGTTCCGATGATTCTCGAATTCCACGAAGTGCACTACCGCCGCGGTCCGTTCGGTGATGGCATCCCGCATTTCCCAGGGAAAGGTCTCTTTGATCAAGCCGAACTCGATCAGAGACACACCGACCTGTCTCACGGCGTGGTCGTAGCCGTTGCGATGGCTCTTTTGAACCAGCACCTCGCTCTTCAATCCCTGCACGTTAGGCAGCCGGCGAGCTTTCGCGGGGTCGGTCCCCGTGACGCAGGCCGCCGTCGACAGCGCGAGTCCCGCCGCGGCCCCCGAGCAGATGTAGGCCGCTTCCACACCAACGAGCTCCGCCACACGCTCGCCCGCCTTCTTCTGAAGCTCTCTCAGGTCGATGAAGTGTCCGGCGGCTTCGACCATGGCCTCCAACGCTGCCGGCTCCATCAGTGAGCCGCCCAGATAAGTCATCGTCCCATGTGCGTTGATGGTCTTCCGCACGCCCAACCGATCGTAGATGTCCACGTTACAGTATCTCCTCGAAGCGGCGCAGGAAGGCCTGCAATCGTTCCGTCTTCGGTTGGCTCAGCACGTCGCCCGGCGCGCCCTCTTCCACGATGACGCCATCGTCCATGAAGATCACCCGATGCGCGACCTCCTTGGCAAACAGCATCTCGTGTGTCACACACAACATCGTCATGTGATAGTCGTCCGCCAGGGACTTCATCACGCTCAGCACCTCGCCGACGAGCTCTGGGTCCAGCGCCGAAGTCACCTCATCGAACAGGATGACCTTCGGCTCCAACGCAACGGCGCGCGCAATGCCCACCCGCTGCTGCTGTCCGCCGGACATCTGCGACGGGAACGAGTTCACGCGATCGCCCAGGCCCACGCGCTCCAGCCACGCGCGCGCCGCCTCGTTCGCCTCGTTCCGCGTTTTGCCTTTGACCTGCACCAGTCCCAGGGTCACGTTGTCGAGCGCCGTCATATGTGGGAACAAGTTGAACTGCTGGAACACCATGCCCACCTCAGCCCGTTGGCGCGCGACCGCTCGCTCGGGCAGCCTGACGAGCGCTCCCCGCTCCTCTTTGTAGCCCATCAATTCGCCATCGACGTAGATCCGCCCTTTGTCGTAAGGAGAGAGAAAATTGATGCAGCGCAGCATGGTCGTCTTCCCGGATCCGCTGGGGCCGATGATCGCGACCACCTCACCCTTGCTGATTTCGGTGTCGATGCCACGCAGCACGTGCAGGTTGCCGAAGCTCTTTTCCAGGCCCTGAATCACCACGACCTTTCCGCTCTTGTCATTCATCGTCAGCCGCCCTTTCAATAGGTGAATCTCCTCTCGATCCTGGCGCCGATGGACGAGATGGTATAGTTGACTATGAAATACAGCACCGCCGCCACGCCGTAGAACAGCAGAGGTTCGCGCGTGCGCGCCGCAATTTGCTGTGTCGAATACAGCAGGTCGACGATGCTGACCAGGGCCAACAGCGAGGACCCCTTGACCAGCTCCACAGCGGTGTTCGTCCAGGGTGGGATGATACGCGCCACCGCCTGCGGGAAGATGACGTATCGCAATCGCTTGTAAAAGGGCAGCCCAATCGCCATGGCCGCCTCGGTCTGTCCATAGGGGATCGAGTCGATCCCGCCGCGCACCACTTCGGTGATGTGCGCCCCGCCGAAGACCGACAGCGCCAGCACCGCGGCACTGAACTGGGAGATTTGCGATCCAAGAGCCGGCAGGCCGTAGAAGATAGCGAAAATCGACACGAGCAGTGGGATGCCACGGATCGTATCCACGTAGAGCCGCACCACCCACCGAAGCGGCCGCGGCCCGTACAACAGAATCGTTCCCCCGATGAGCCCGATGAGGGTGCCGAAGACGATTACGAGGGCCGATGCTTGGAGAGTGACGAAGAAACCTTTCCACACCAGGTGCGCGTTTCGAATCAAAAGATCGATCATCATTGCGCTCTCCCCTACTTGACCATCACGAAGCGCCGCTCAAAAACGCGCAAGACGCCCGCAAGAGCATAACAGGCTACCAGGTACAACACGGCCACCGCGGCGTAGACCTCGATGATCCGCCACGTCTCTACGTTTATGCGAATAGCTCCATAGGTTAATTCCTGGACTGAGATGGCCGAGGCAAGCGACGTGTCTTTGAAGAGACCAATAAATGTGTTGCTCAACGAAGGCAGCACGATCCGAAACGTCAGTGGAATCGTGACGTGCTGCATGGTTTGGCGCGGGGTCAACCCGATGGCCTTGCCGGCTTCGATTAAGCCGGGCGGTACGGCCATGATGCCGGCCCGAAACACTTCAGTGAGGTAGGCGCCAGAGTACACCGAAAGCGCCAGGATGAACGACCACACATTGTCCAACAAGCGGAACCCCATGAGTCCCAGCCCGTAATACACGAAATATATGATGAGCAGCAGCGGAATATTGCGTACGAACTCGGTGTACGTGGTTATGGCAGCCCTCACCGGCTTCCCTCCATACACCCGGCCGAACGCACAGAAGATGCCGATGACACAGCCAATGGCCAGAGAGAGCAGGGCCAGCCCCAGGCCGAAGAGCAAACCGTGCCACAAGAGATCGAAGTTCTGAATGACCGGTCGCCAATTCAGGTGGTACATCTACGCCTCCCGGACTAAACGTAAGGGCGCCGATGACTCCAGCGCCCTTACTGTAGGAAACCACGACCGGCTTATTTGAATTCTACCGGGAATCCGGTGGCCGGCGACGTCAGGTCCATGCCGAAGTATTTCTTGAATGCGGCGGCATAGGTCTTCCACTCCAGACCGGTCATCGCTTCGTGGAAGACCGTATTCACGAAGTTGAGCCAAATCTGATCGCCGGGCTTGACCGCAGCGGCGTAAGTCTGCGGCCACCAACCCGTATCGCCCGCCTTGTACTTGCTCGGATCCTGGGCCACCATCCAGCGGACCGTGGAATCGTCCACCGCCGCGGCGTCCACGCGTCCGGAATCCAGCGCCAGCATGACGTTCGCCTGCGAGTCGAGCTGCATCACTTTCGCCTGAGGCATGGCATCGTGCACCAGATCTTCGGCGAAGACGTTTTGGAGCACCGACACGTTCACTGAGTCGCCGGCGGCCGCCAGGTCCTTCGCGCCATTGTACTTGCTGTCCGCCAGCAACAGCGTGTTGACGCCTTCCCGATAGTAAGGGATCGTGAACTCAACCAGCTGCGCACGCTGCGCGTTCACTGTCATGAACTGGATGACGACGTCGACCTTGTCGGCTTGCAGGTTCGGAACGCGAGCATCAGACTGCTCACGGACAAACTCGATGGCATTCGTGTCATCAAACAGCCCCTTGGCCAGCAGCTTCGCCATCT
This sequence comes from uncultured Chloroflexia bacterium, assembly GCA_963843645.1. Classification (GTDB taxonomy): domain Bacteria; phylum Chloroflexota; class Anaerolineae; order DAOTYC01; family DAOTYC01; genus CAWJLE01. The sequence goes on from CAWJLE010000001.1 coordinate 1,115,348, forward strand.
CGATGTCCATACCCTGCAGGTTCCCCGACTCATCCTCGAAGTGCCACGGGGGGTTACCGCTGCCGGTGCCCACCACGACCTTGCCCCGCTGGAGGATGTCGTACAGTTTACTCTGCCCGGCGCCAGCCTGCTGCATGAACTGAGCAGCGAGGGGACCGGCAGAAGCGATCTCCGATTTCATTCCCAACGTACCTAACACAGCTGCGCCCACGCCCATCGTCTTGACTAAGAAATTCCGTCTGGACAACATTTCCGTCCTCTCCTTTCAAACGTCTCATATGTGTGGGGGGTCGTTGCGTCGGTGCAAGTCTATTCGGTTCCTCCTGCGGTGCACCTCCCTTCGATTGATTGCTCGCGGCCGGTGGTCCTCCAAAAGGATTTCGCTTAGGAATGGCGGATTATAGCATTGAGCTCTCTCGAACGCCAAACCAAAATAGAACTCCACCTCCACGCGTAGCGGAGCGCTCTGCCACCACCAACCGAGGGGGCCGAGTACCCCCTTTTTGCCCACGCCGTCCCGAAGGCGCATACCCTCATCCCGGGCGCGATCTGTCTTGTCAGCTAACCCTCAACACAGCATAGTGGACGGGGAACCAATAACCACTCAGTGTCTTTCTTTTATTGTATTTGTAGTAACCGTAGTAGGGCCTGTGGAGAAGTGGACAAGCCGATCGGCCGGCTATCTGCCTACCAATCGTGGGGTAAGAGCGGCGCGCCGGGTACGAGATGTAGTATCCGGGCCCATGACCGGACTGGGAGCGGCTGTGGGTAGGCGAGTGGAAGACTCGGAACGTTTCTGGGCCAAGCGGCAAAGATCGAGTCGAGGTGTCGACAAGTCGACCGAACGAGTGCAGGCTGTGCACACGGGCGGGGAGGTTGTCTGCAGAGTTATCCCCAAGCGCACAACCTTATCCACAATAACCGGCAGGTTATCCACAGAAGGTGATAACCAATCACGGGAACAGCCGAGCTGTGACCTCGGCGGGGGAAAGACCCACGATGGAAACGAGCTTCTGACGCGAGGAGCGCCCGGCGACAATTTCGACTGCGCTTTGCCTGACGCCGAGGCGTTTGGACAGAAACTTGATGAGCGCGTCGTTAGCGGCGCCGTCGACGGGAGGCGCGGTCAGCCGGACTTTGATCGAGTCGCCCTGCATGCCGGCAATCTCATCCTTGCTGGCACGCGGGACGACCGTGACCATGATGGCTGCTCCACCTTCGCCCTTTCCCAGATCCAGATTCTTGACTCTGGCGACGTTCACGACACGCTCCTCGGGATCAGGCGATGACACTCATGACGATCGATTCCAGGATCTGCAGCAGGATCAATGCAGCGATGGGACTCAGGTCCATCATACCGACCGGAGGGATGACGTTGCGCAGCGGCTTGAGGACGGGATCGGTCGCTTCGATGATGAAGGCGACGACCGGGTTCCCCGGGCTCACGCTGATCCACGACAGCAACACACGGGCGAGGATCAGGAAGCTGTACAGGTTAAACAGCAGCGGGATGAAGTACAGAAGAAATCTCATTTGTTGTTCAACCCCCCCAGATACCTGGACTTCTGGTACGCAGCCCAAATGGCTTTGGACAGCACCGTTCGGAGTCCGCCCTTTTCGAGCTGGTACAGCGCCTCGGCCGAGGTGCCGCCGGGTGAGGTCACCATGTTCCTCAGCTCAACCGGGTGCTTCATGGATTGCCTGGCCAACGCAACGGAACCCTGCATCGTCTGCAGCACCAGTTGCTCGGCCACGGGCCGCGAGAAGCCAAGGTGGACGCCGGCATCGATGAGCGCTTCCATGAATAGAAAGACGTAGGCTGGGCCGGTACCGCTGAGCGCAGTGGCCATGTCCAGGTAGCCCTCATCCTTGACGTAGATCTCCTCGCCCAGCGCCTGCAGAATCGCCTGCGCCTGCGAGTGCTGCTCCTCGCTCACCTCAGGCGTCGCGGTCCATACTGACATGCCCTGTCCGATCATCGCCGGGGTGTTGGGCATCACCCGCACCATGGCCTTGTGGTGCAGTCCCTGCAGCATATGAAAGGGCGCCCCGGCTACGATGGTGAGCAGCAGCGCATCGTCGCGAATCACGCCGTCCAGGTCAGACACAACTTCCGTCAAGACTTGCGGTTTCACTGATAGGACCACCACGTCGCCCTGCCCGGCGGCCTCACGGTTGTCCATCGTAGTCCTCAGGCCGTACCGCTCGCTCAGGAGCTGACCGCGATCCGGCAGGGGATCGGCGGCGATCAGATTGGCTGCGCTCAGGAGTTCCTTGCTCAGAATGCCCTTGATCATGGCTTCCGCCATGTTGCCACTGCCGATGAAAGCTATCGTTCGTAGATGAAGCATGGTGAAGAACCCGATTCCTTTCTATTGGATGCCGCCCTAATTGACGGCTCTTCCGAATCGCGCAGCGCCACGAAAGCGCCGAAACGACCAGTGATGCCTGCTTCTCCCCGATGGGAGAAGAACTCGTCCTTGTGGCACGAGGTGCACAGGCCGCCTACCTCAATGGCGCGGACGCCCTCATCCGCCAGCACCCGCCGGTTCGCGGCCCACAAATCCAGGTGCGTCCGAGCGTTCGGCTTTGCCTGCAGCAGGCCCCGTGTGTCGCCAAAGACCGCTTCGACCTGTTCGACGACGTCTCGGCCGACCTCGTAACAGCAAGGGCCGATGGACGGGCCGATGCCGGCCAGAACGTCGGCGGGCCGGCTCCCAAATGCCGTCTCCATAGCGCGGACCGTCTTGCCGGCGATGCGGTTGAGCGTGCCCTTCCAGCCGGCATGAACGACCCCAATCGCGCGCTGCACCGGGTCGAACAGCAGGATTGGCACGCAATCAGCGAATCGGAGCGTCAGAGTGACTTGTGTCACCTGTGTGACCAATGCGTCGGTCGCCGGCAGCAGCTGTCCCGCCATGTCGTCAGTCACGACCACCACGTGGTCGCTATGGACCTGGTACCCGGTAACGAAGGACGTGGGTCTTACGCCCAAAGTGCGAGCGATTCGGAGGTAATTCTCCTCAACCGCCGCGGGCGCGTCTCCGACGCCGCGGCCCAGATTTAAGGCCGCGAAAGGCGGCCGGCTGACGCCGCCGAGCCGCGCGAAGATGCCATGGATCAGATCTGAACTGGCCGACAAGGACTCAAATTGATAGAAAACCAGGCCGTTATCCTGGTGTCGGTGCAAAAGCGTTCTCCCAAGAGCGTTTGGTCGACGAACATTCGGACTTCCGAAGTTTCAGAGACCGCGGAAGCGTTTGGGGCTAGTCTACCACAAACCAGGCACGTTGGCAAAGAAGTCAGAGGATCGGGCGACGACAAACAGACTTCCGAAGTTCTGGAAACTTCGGAAGTCTTCTGAGACACCCTACGATTCAATCGCATGCCACGGGAGGGGCTCCTCGCCGGCCCAGGCACCCAAATAGCGCTCGGGCTCGAAGTCGGCCTTGCGGACGAGGCGATCCCATTCCTTCAGAGACGGGCGCGAGAGGCGTTCCAGGACCAGCGATACCGCGCGGTCGCCCCGTGCGAGCATGCCCTGCACCACCGCCGACTTCGCCCCGTCCGACCGCAGGGTGATGCCCTTGCCGTGGAGGCCGTCGCCAAGGAGCTTCAACCGGGCGTCGATGGTCGCTTCGGACAGCATCGCTTCCCGTTCAAACGGCGTGTGGGCTTTCGGCACGAAGGGCGTCACGTTCACGACGACCTGGCGAGCGAACCCGGCGGTCACCCGCTTCGACAGCTCCGCGATGGCCATCACGTCGTCCTCGGTCTCCGTGGGCAGGCCGATCATGAAGTACAGCTTGAGCTGCCGAAAATCGTACTTCCGAGCGAGCTCGACGGCGCGAAAGAGGTCGTCCTCCCTGACGCCCTTCTGGATGAAACCGCGGAGACGCTCGGAGCCTGCCTCAGGGGCGATGGTCAGGGTCTGATCACCGCTCTCGGCGAGCGCGCGGACCAGCGTCTCGGACAGCGGCCGCACTCGGAGCGACGACACGGATATCCTGGCCCCGAGGCCTCGCAGTTCGGTCACGAGCTCGTCGATGTGCCGGTAGTCCGATGCCGCCGCCGACACCAGGCCTACCCGGTCCCGATACCGCAGACCCTCGCGAGCCTGACGCAGCACCGCTTCAAGGCTGCGCTCGCGATGGGGGTGGTACGCGTGCCCGGCCAGACAGAACGGGCACTGGCGCACGCAGCCGCGCGCGATCTCGATCAGGTACATCGCCCCGAACTCCGTGTCCGGCGTGAGGACCAGGGAATGCGTATCGTAATCGTCCAGGGACTCGACCCACTGGCGCCTAACAGGCTGCATCCCGCTCGAGCCGTCGTGGGGACCGTGCACGGCCGGGACGTACACGCCGGGGATCCGGGCCAGCGCCTGAAGGGTGTCTGCCTTGCCTTGAGGGGTCGTTTCGATGAGCGCCTCGGCCATTTGAGGCAGGATGACCTCGCCCTCGCCGATCGCGAAGGCGTCGAAGATGGTCGACAGCGACAGCGGGTTGGCGGTCACCGCCGGACCGCCAGCGATGAGCAAGGGGTGGCTGTCGTCGCGGTCATCGCTGTGCACTGGGAAGCCCCAGTGGCGAATCATATCGATGGTGTTGAGATAGTCGATCTCGAACGACAGCGAGAACGCGATGACGGGGAAACTATCCAGCGGGTCGCTGCGACTCCAGCGAAATTGCCGCCGCGTCGTGCGCCGGCATGCCAGGCGCGCCGTAGAAAACACGCTCGCAAACGACCCCAGGCAGCGAATTGAGGAGGCCATACACGGTCTGAAACCCCAGGCTGGACATGGCTACGAAATATTGGTTGGGATAGGCCAGCGCAATTGGAAACTTCCCACCCCAGCTTCCTGCCAGGGCGCCCTGTTCCCGGCTGAGGACGCGCTCCGCAGCTGAGATTGCTTCCCACCGGTTCATAATGAGATCCCGCCCGGCAGACCCGCTCGCCGGCTCCAGTCGTACAGCCACTGGTGCATGCTGAAGCCCCACTCGCGCGGCAGGCCCAGCGCCTCCAGACCGGTCCAGGTGATGAAGAGCGCCTCACGAACGTCGTAACCCATGCGCCAGCGCAACGGAATGGCGCGCAGGTTCGTGTTGGTTGGGCTGGTGAATACGGTGAGCCCTTGCTGCTCGAAGAGAAGTCGGGCGCGATACAAATGGAGCGGGTGGCTGACGAGCAATATGGTCTGCCACCCGTGTGCTTTGACGATTATCGCGGCCTGTTCAGCATCCCCCTGCGTGTTCAGGGATCCATCGGCCAGCAGGATGTCTTGGGAGGGCACGCCGTAGGCGACTGCGATAGACCTCGCCACGGCGGCGGCCGAGAGCCGGTCGCCGCTGAAGCCGCCCGTGCAGATGATGCATGGCGCCACACCCTGACGGTAGAGCGCCACGGCGTGTTCGGTGCGCTCGAACAGGTCCTCGCTCGGCTGACCGTCCGCCTGGACCCAGGCCCCGAGGACGACGATAGCGTCAGCGGGCCGCGCCTGATCGAAGCTTCCTTGCCGATCGATCCTGAAACAGAGCAGTCCAAACAGGACCAGCAGCGCAACGCACGAACCAACTAAGATGAACAACACGTACTTGAGAAAGTTCATGTGCAGCCACGTCCCAATCCTCCGGTGCCACCTCACTCAGGAGCGGATTATAGCATCTCCGCCCGTGAAAGTAAACGAAAAAGAGGAGCTGCATCTGGCGGCTCCTCCGGTAGAAAAATGCCCTTGGTTCGATGGCCTCGCCGGCCCGGTTCAATCGGTCAGCAGGTCAAAAATGTCCCCTTCAAATTCACGAAGCCTTCGATGCATGTCCAAGACCTCGTCTTTGTTGATCGCGGGCATCAACTCGTAGCGGGCCCAGCTCTCCTCGTCAACATCGGATACGGCTTCCGGCTCCGCCGCGACTTCCCGTACAACGGCGAAAATCAAACCCTGCGTGTGGCATTCGCTACAGACCACGCTGAGCACCCATAGGTCTTCGTGGTCTTCGATCACCTGAATGTCGTCGGCCTGATACTGGTGCTGGCACACGGCACACTTCACGTTGGTGATGAGATGTCTAATGAACAGGTGTCTCTCCGCGTCCACCATGATCACCCCCTCCTGGTCGAAGCATACTTCGGACCACCCGACTATTCTTCGGCCTCAACGACGACCCGCACTTCTACGGAGATACCGGCCAGAAGCTTAACAGCCACGCGGTGCATACCCAGGTCGCGAATGGGTTCCTCCAAGACCAGCTTCCGCTTGTCGATCTCTACCCTCGCTTCTCGTCGCAGTGCTTCGGAAATGTCGCCGGCCGTAATGGACCCGTACAGGTGCCCGCTCTCGCCGGCCTTGGCCTTGAATCGCAGCGTCACGTCCTTGAGAACCTCGGCGATCGCTGACGCTTCGGTCTCGATCCTGTCCTGGCGGCGCTGCGCTGTCTTGAGACGCGATTCTGTCTCCTTTATGGCTCCTCTGGATGGTACTCGAGCAAAACCTCTGGGAATCAAGAAGTTGCGGGCATATCCATCGGCGACGCGCTTGATTTCCCCGGTCTTGCCCAGTCCTGCAACGTCCTGCAGTAAGATGACTTCCATGGACTGCCCCTCCTCGTGTTGGGTATAGCTGAAGGCCCGGCGAAGGGCTGTCATTTCGCGCGTCATTATACTCTCCAGTTTAGAAAAAGACAAAACGCAGTCGGCCGCCGCCGGCGATCGACTGTGATTGTGCTGATGCCATGCAATCTGCCTCCCCGGTATGCTTGTGTTATTGTCGGTGCCGTGGTAAACTCGCGCATGGTTTTCGCGGTTTCCCCGGAAGAACACGTTCATCCCACCAGCGTCACGGCGGCCGAATGCCTGTCCGGCAGAAGGACCGGAGGAACTATGCCTGATCGCGCAGCCCCTCACAAGGTACGGTTCCTGATTGCGGCCAGTGCGCTCATTCTTTCCACGGTTGCGTTTCGCTGGGCGTCCGCGTCCAGCCCGAGCCCCGATTCCGGCGCAGTGTGGCCATTGCTGGCTTTTGGCCTGGCCATGTGGGTACCCATCGGCCTGGCGCTGCTGGCCAGCGGGGGACAGACGGACCAGCACGCCGCCCTCACCGCGATGATGGGCCTGGTGGCGCTGGGGATCGCCTCCCTGAGCTACCTCCTGGCGGGGTTTGCTTTTCAGTTCGGCGGCATCGGTCTCGTCAACCGGGCGCCCGAATTGAGCCGGTTGATTTGGGAATGGTCGCCGTTGGACAAGACCTGGGGCCAGGGTTGGGGCGCCATCGGCTTGCGCGGCTTCCTGCTCGGGAGCGATGCTTCTCAGCCGCTGGCCTACCTTCTGTATCTGTCCCAATTGGCGCCGTTGTCTATCGCGGCGCTTCTGCCCCTCCTGGCGCTGCGCGGCCGTGTGAAGCCGGTGGTCTGGATCATCAGCACGATCGTCCTGTCGGCGCTCACGTTCCCGGTCATCGGCAACTGGATCTGGGGCGGCGGTTGGCTGGCGAATCTCGGCCTCAACGCCGGACTCGGTCACGGGTTTTTGGATTTCGCGGGGGCCGGCGGGGTCCATCTGGTGGGCTCGAGCACGGTCCTGGCCGGGTTGCTCGTGTTCCTGCAGCCCCGACGTCCCGACTCCGGCGGCGACGCGGTGGAGATGCCTCCCATTCATTTGCCGATGCTGGCGCTCATGGGAGGCTTCTTGCTGATCCCCGGTTGGATCGGGCTGGCGCTTTCCAACCCACTGGTCGCCGGGACAGACGGCGCCTGGCCCATCGTGGCGGTCAACTTTGTCCTGGCCGGAGTTGCCGGATCGCTCGTGGCGTTGGTCTATTCCTGGTTCACCACCGGCGCCAGCAACGTGTTCATGACCGCCCGCGGGCTGGTCAGCGGCCTCGTTGCCATCAGCGCCGGGGCGCTCTTCGTGCCGGCCTGGTCGGCATTGGTGATCGGTGGCCTGGCCGGCCTTCTGCTGCCGCTGACCGCGCACGTCATCATGCAGACGCTGCGGGTCGACGATCAAAGCCTGATTCTGCCCATGCATGGCGTGAGCGCCGCCTGGGGATTGCTGGCTGCGGCGATTTTTGCCGACGGCCGCTTCGGGGCCGGCTGGAACGGCGTCGGTGCGAGCAGCTACCTGGGCATCAGTGGGCAGGGCGTTACGGGCTATCTGGCCGCCGCCGGCACGCAATCCGACTTCCCGCAGCAGCTGTACGCGCAGCTGATCGGTGCGCTGTCCATCTTTATTTTTGCTTTTGTGGTGTCGTGGGTGGTCTTCAAGATTCTGGCGCAGGTCCTGGGGCTCTGGGAGGCTCTGCGTTCAGGTCCGGTCCTTCAGGAGCCGGAAAACACTCCTGCGGCGGACGGTCTAGCGACGGACGTTCCGGAGCCCGTGGCCGACGCGTCGCCGGCAGAGCCTGCGGAGGAACCATAGCCCTACGCCTCCGGTCCGATTCGGACGCCCGCCAGGCGCAAGGCGACGTCGACGGCCTGCTCCGGCGACGAAACGTCGTAGATTCCCCGGTCCAGTTCTCCGTGCCGTGACAGCCGCCACGTCTGCAATCCCACGACCGGCTTTCCCATCTTCAATGCGTGGCCGATCTCGGACAGAGTGCCGTATTCTCCGGCAATCGCGATCACTGCCTGGGCGCTGCCCACGACGATGAGGTTGCGTGCCTCGCCCATCCCTGTCGCGATCGGCACCGTCACGTAAGGGTTGGCGCCGGTCGGAGAGACTCCGGGCAAGATGCCGATCGTGGTTCCTCCGGCCAGCTGCGCCCCCCGGCAAGCCGCTTCCATGACGCCTCCCAGGCCGCCGCAGACGAGCATCGCCGAGCGGTGCGCCAGCTTCGCGCCGACGCGTTCGGCCAGCGCGGCTACCTCGTCCGAACAGGAACCGGCGCCGACAACGGCAATCAGGGTGGGCGCTCGTGGGCTCACGTCATCGCTCCCGGTCGTCCTTGCAGCGGGGCTTCGAACAGGCGTGTGTAAACCGCCCCCGTCCGTCTCAGGTCGCTCCGCATCAGGCTTACCTCGTTTACGCGCATCGAAGCGACCTGGTCGACCTGCCGTTCTCCGATCAATCGGCCCACCGCGCGCAGTTCGTCCGTGGACGCCGTGCGCTGGGCGCGCCCGAGTGTGAGGTGTGGCGTGAAGCCGCGCTCCTCCGTCGGGTAGCCGAGCGGCGCAATCTCGGCCTCCACCGCTCGCTGCAGGTCCGTCAGCACTCCACTCGCCGACTCGAGTCCGACCCACACCACTCTGGGTCGCTGCAAGTTGGGGAAGCAGCCCAGGTGGGCGAATGACAGCGGAAAGGACTCGAATGGCGCGCACGCCCGCTCAAGGCCGGCAGTGATCTGGGGAACCTGACCTGTCGGCACGTTCCCCAGGAACTTCAGCGTCAGGTGAATACCGCTGCTGGCCGTCCACCGCACCGGGTTGCCGGGCACCTGTCGCTTCAGCTCGCTCTGCACCCGATCGAGTGCTTTCAGCACGTCGGATTCCAGCTCGATCGCGATGAAGGCCCTGATCGTCCCGGGAGGCGCGCTCTGTCCTCTGTCTTCCATGCCCTCTCCCTGTCGCTATTCGGCAATGCGCAGAATGCGGCGAGCGTTATCGCCCAGAATCTTGCGTTCGTCGGCCGGCGGCATCCCGCTGACGCGCAACCGTCCCAGAAACCGATGCGGATCGATCAGGGGGAAATCCGTGCCGAACAGTAGCTTATCGGGCACGATCTCGGCGCCGATCTTGAAGATACGGTCGCGGTATAGGCGAGGCGATGCCGCCGTGTCGTAGTATACGTTTTTCAGCGTGGTCAGCAGCTCCGGCATTAGCTCGTAGAACATGAGGCCGCCGCCCCAATGAGCGCAGACCAGGGTGACGTCCGGGAACTGCTGCGCGAATCGGACCACTCCCCAGGGGGAGCTGCCGCCCTTGCCTGCGTACTCGTGGCCCACCGGCTCATTGGTGTGGATCAGGATGGGCAGATCGTGCCGGCGAGCCGCCTCGGCCAGAGGGCCCATGACCTTCGCATCGTCGATGGCGAAATGCTGCCCGGCGGGCGTCAGCTCGCCGATGCCGCGCAGCCCGGCGGCGACGCAGCGCTCCACTTCCTGGACGGCCGCGTCGGGCTGTTCGGGGCTGATCGACGCGAATCCGACCAGACGCTCGGGAAAACGGCGGACCGCGTCGATCACGTAGTCGTTCGCCTCGCGGCAGAGGCCCGGATCGGCGTACGCGAAGCCGAAAGTGACTGACTTGTCGACGCCGGCGCCGTCCATGGCCGCGATGAGATCTTCTGCGGGCACCATCTTCGATTTGGGATTGGAGTACAGCAGGCCGAACCATTCGTCCCGGCTCAGATAGGGCTCGCGGTTTCGACAGACATCGGGTGGGAATATGTGGGTGTGAAAGTCGATGATCAAGCCTCTAAACCTCGGTTTAGCCCACCGTCGTCGGTGCGAGGGTGGGTGATGGCATGGCGGTAGGCGTCGGCGTGACCGGGCGCGGTGACTCCACGGCGGTTGCTGAGCCGGACGACGTCCTCGTGGCCGGTGGATTCGTGTGCGGATCGTTGGTCGTCCTCTCGCCCGGTCGAGTCGGCGTGGGCGTCCGCGGGCTGAGCTCGCCAGGCGCCGTCACGGGCGCCTGGACAGGCGCGGGCGCCCGCCACGATGCCTGGTCCTGCCCCGTCAGCAGGGCGGCGCCGAAGACGGTTACCACGACGCACGCCACGATGATGAGGTCTGGGACAATCCTGCCAGATTGATTGCCGGCCATTTGCGGCCTCGCTTCAGAGCGACCTGGTCCCTTAGGGGCCGACTTCGGGCGGCCCATCTCCTGTCTCGACATGTCCGGCGTTTACCCCGTGCTCCCTGATTCCGCGCTGGTTTCGGCGGGCTTGAAGTTCTGCGACAGCTGGGCGAGCTGCCGGTTTCGTTCGGCCAGCTCTGCGCGCAGCGAGCGCACCGTATCTTCGATTTCGCCGACCGCCCGGCGGGCCTGCTCCAGCTGCCTCTGGGCTGCGGCCACCTCCAATGGCCTGGCCACAGCCGGCTCAACGGGCCTCGGCTCCGCAGCAACAGCAGGCTCGTTCGCCTGGGGGCGGGGCTTCGCGGTTCCGGGGCTGAGTCGCTGCGCCAGCTGCGCATGGGCGATGGCCGACCCGGCCAGCGTGGTGAGGAATCGTCCGCTGCCCTGCGCCTGGAGCGCGATCTCTTCTGCAGGCGCGTTGTCGACGATCAGCACGCCGACGGACCGGGGCCCGGACAACAGGGGCGTGATGGTCAGCGTTCTGCTGGAATCGCAGTGAATCGCGGACAGAAAGCCTTGCCAGGCCGGCGAATCGTCACTTCCGGCGTCCATCGTCACCGGGCGCTGGCGCATCAGAACGCGCCGCACGACGGGCAGAGACTTCAGTTCGAGCTGATTCTGGCCGGCTTCGTACGTTCCGTCCGCACGACGAACGGCAGCAACCTGGATGCTCGTCAATTTGCGCGGGTCGAAGAGCAGGATGGCGCACAGGTTGGCCTCGAAGACTTTCAACACGCTCTGAGTGGCCCGCTCCAGAACGAGCGGCAGATCGACGGAAGCGCAGATGGGCTCCATTTCTTCGTACAGCCTCTGGGTATTTCGCAGTTGCGCGTCGTCGTCGTCGCGGTTGGACTCCAGCGCGCGCGTGACCAGGTCGCTGATTACGGCCCGATAAGTGGCCGCTACCAGCAGCGCGGAAGCAATCAGGTTGGCGACGCGCTCCCAGCCGGCAACGTTCGGCGGCCCCTGGTGCAGCCACAGATGCAGGACGTGACCGACCAGCAGGACGGCGAACGTCGACAGCACGAGGACCTTCTGTTGGACCGCACCACTGCGGAGAGCAATGAGGCCCCACACCAGCAGCAGGATCTGCCAGACTTCCCACACGTATTCCTGCCAGTAGCCGTTGTAGCTCAACAGAGGGGATTGGCTCACCGCGGAGAACCAGAGCGGAGCAAACACGCCGTAGACGATGAGTGCGAGGGCGAGGTTGATCAGACAGGCCGAGCGCGTGATTTGCCCGAGCCGGTTCTCGCGGGGTAAAAACGCATACAGAATCAGGGTCGCCGACACGAGATCGAGGCAGCGCTCCAGCGGAGGGATGACGTTCTGGGAGGCCACCCAACCCTGGGAGGCGACGAGCGCGGCGAACATGAGCAACAGCCGGGCAACGAGCAGCGCGCCGAAAGCGAAGACCAGGCGTTGCAATTCGACCTGCCGGTGCCTTTGCCACTCGTCGATGGCCATTCCGAACACAGCCTGAATGGCGAAGAGGACGATCAGGTGATAGATCAAGCCCCCAGGCGGAGCGCTCAGGATATCGACAATGCCCATCGCGTGGCCCTTTCAGTACGGCTATCGTTCCAAATGTCGCGGTTATGGGGAATTATAGCAGCGTAGACGTTAGCCTGCAATCGCCGGGACGAGCGCAACAATTGAACGCAATTGCCCCGATCGTCAGCGACAGGCGGAAAGATCGAATGCGAGTGCTCTGAATCAGTGGCTGGCGTAGAGCTTTCGATAGATGCTGTAGTGCGTGTAGATGCGCCTGACGTAGGAGATGGGCTCGCTCATCGGCATCGATTCCAGGAAGAGGTCGTCGTCCGGGTCCAGTTCCGCCGTCTGCCACCTCAGAACTCGACCGGGCCCGGCATTGTAGGCGGCCAGCGAGGCGGCCACGTCCTGGCCGAAGGTCTGCATCTGCCGCGCCATGTACCACACGCCGAAGCGCACGTTCAAGTAGGGGCGATACAGCGCGCTGCTGGCGTAGTTCTTCCAGGCCAATTGCTGCGCGATCCAATCGCCGGTAGTGGGCATGATCTGCATCAGGCCCCGGGCCCCGGCCCAGGAATTGACGTTCCACTCGAAGGCGCTCTCCTGCCGCACCATGGCCAGGACGAGCAAAGGATCCAGTTCTTTGTCCAGGGCATCCGCGACGATCAGGTCGCTGAAGTGCAAGGGGTGTGTCAGCTTCAGCACAAACGTGGGGACGGCTGCCCGCTTGTCGATCGGTGCGAGCTCGACCACCCGGTCCAGGCACGAAATCGCCAGCCTGTAGAGACCCTCGTCGTTCAAGTACACGCCCAGGCGGTACAGGTCCAGCGGCGAATCGTTGTGGTCGGCTTTCAGTCCGCGGATCTGGGCGCCCGCGTCGTCGGTGAGGTCGAGCTGCCAGAGCAGCAAGCCTCGCTGCAGCCGGCCGTCGTTGAGCAAGGCCGCCGGCAGCGACGAGACCGATTCCTCTTGGGCCGGCTTCGCATCCTCCGGCAGCCAGCTCAAGAGCCACTGGTCCGCCTCGGCCTGCTCTTCGGCCGTCGGCGGCGACAGCAGCATGCTCTGCTGAGCCGATCTCTGGAAGAGCTTGCTCTTCCAGGTCTCCTGGAATTCCTCCGCCCGCGCGGCGTAATAGTCGTTGGGATACTTGTCTACGATTTCCTTCAACTCGACGCGTGCCTGGCCGTCGTTATCCTTGGCGTGATACAGTCGGGCCAGCCAGAAGAGCGCAGCCGGGCGGAGCGGGGAAGCCACGTATCCGTCCGCCAGCTTCCGCCACGCCGCAAGGGCGGTGTCGATTTCCTGGGCGCGAAAGGCGCACAATCCTGCCTGGTGCAAAGCCGCCGGCGCACGCTGTGCTTTAGGATACTGGGTCTGCAGACCGGCGTAGGCAGCCGCCGCTTCTTTGAGCTGTCCCGCGCTCTCCAGGGTGCTTCCAGACAGCCACAGGGCCTCGGGCGCCAGTGCGTCGGCTGGGTGGTCCTTCACGAATTGTGCCCAGATATCGAGTGCTTCCGCGGTCTTGTCGGAAGCAGCGAGGGACTTGCCCTTGTTGATCCAGACCTCTCCCAGGCTTGCATTGTTGGGATAATGAGTTATAATATAGTCGTAGTGTTGCATGGCCAGGGAGTACTTGGTCAGTGCTTGATACGAGAGGCCAAGATAGTAGTGGGCCTCATCGACGTGCCCCGCAGGTTTTTTCAGGAAGCGCTCAAGCGCCTGAGCAGCGGGAGAGTAAGCGCCTCCATAATAGTCGATTGTGCCGCGCTGCAGTTCGTCGACTGTCTGTCCGGCGTTAACCAGTTCAATCAGCGAAAGATAAGCATATCGCGTCTTGGGGTAGGTGTCGATAGCGTGGCGGTAACGCGTGTAGCTATCGGTGGTCTGGCCCGCGGCAGCCAGTGCTTGCCCTGCAAGGTACTCAGCCTGAGCCTGAACAGCAGCGTCCTGAGTAGCTTGTCGTAGCGCGTCGGCAGTTGCAACAGCGGCACTGTAATTAGCCCCTTTGGTCTGCACATCGATAACGCCTTCCAACAGGTGCAGCTTCATGGGTTGGTCGATCGGGCCTTGCAGGCCGCGATTGTATACTTCCGCGGCGGCGGCGTAATCGCTGGCGGCGGCATAGCAGTCTCCCATGAGCTCGTCCACGAAGCTGGCCACTGTCTGGTCGGTCGTCAGGTACTTTTGATATCCAGTGATCGCTGCGGACCAATTGCCCAGTGCCTGGTAGGCGCGGCCCTGCAGGAATATGGCGCGCCCGAGACGCGAGTCGTTCGGGTAGGTGGCGATGAATTCGTCCAGGGCTTTAACCGCGTCCGCATACAGCTCAGCTTCGTAGCAGACCTGGCCCAACAGAAAACTGGCTGCGACCCGCTCGCCGCTATCGGCCGGCGCGGTGGAGATCAGCTGCTGATAAGCCTGAATGGCCTTCTCGAACTCACCAATCGCCTGAAGCTGCTGAGCAGCGGCCAACTGATCCGCCGGTGACGACGCTTCAGGGAGCTGCGCCCGGCGAACCGGAGCGTCATCGGAAATCCCGGTGGCTTGCGCCGGGGTGGCGAGAGTCTGCATCACGACCGGACCGGCCCACTGAGTGCACAGGGCCAGGATCACGACCAAAGCGAAAGTTTTCGGCACGGTTCCCTCGCAGAGGCTTGGATTGAATTGTCCGTTTCATTATCGCGCACTACATAGCTGAGTCAAAATCGCCCCGGTCGTGCTCCAGATGTTGTTTAAAAAGCTCGATGACCGTCAAAAACATTTGACGGGAAGATAGAATCGTGATATAATGAGGATGGCGAAAAGGGAACCTCTAGAACCTCACCGACACAGATTTTAAAGCTTCCTCACTATTTCACATAGATAGAGCGAAGGATTGACCCCATCGACAAAGCCCTGTCGTGAAGTGCTCCACTGCTCTTAGTCCGTTTTCAATAGTCTGGTGACGGGGGCGTAGAACGCCTTACGGGTGTTCTGCTATCTTGCGAGCGGGCTGTTTCTTGATAACTGGGGGTATACCTTACTTGCGGATTCACCCCACTCCTGGAGAGAAAAAGAAGTGAATATTGCTGAACTTGAACTCAAGACTCTGAACGAACTCCAAGAAGAGGCCCGCGAAATGGGCATCTCCGGCTACAGCCGACTCAAGAAGAACGATCTTGTGTTTCGGTTGTTGCGCGGTCAGGCCGAGAAGATGGGCTACATCTTTGGCGGCGGTGTGCTGGAAATCATCCAAGATGGGATCGGTTTCCTGCGTTCCGACCATTTGCTCCCGGGCCCCGAGGACGTGTACGTGTCGCAGTCGCAAATCCGTCGATTCGGGCTGCGTACAGGCGACCTGGTCATCGGACAGGTGCGGCCGCCCAAGGACACCGAAAAATACTATGGGCTCTTGCGCGTGGAAGCGGTCAATGGGCTCGACCCCGAGACGGCCAAACTGCGTCCGAATTTCGAGGGCTTGACCCCGATCTTCCCGATGACCATGTTCCGTCTGGAGACGTCGCCTCAGATCCTGGCCACCCGCATGATCGACATGATCGCGCCGATCGGTCGAGGCCAGCGCGGGCTGATCGTTTCGCCTCCCAAGGCCGGCAAGACCACAGTATTGAAGCAGATCGCCAACGGCATTACGTCGAACTACACGGACGTGCACCTCATGGTCTGCCTGATCGGCGAGCGGCCGGAAGAAGTGACCGACATGGATCGGTCCGTGGAGGCGGAAGTAATCAGCTCGACCTTCGACGAGCCGGTGCAGGACCACGTTCGCGTGGCCGAGATGGCGCTGGCGCGGGCCAAGCGCCTGGTCGAGGGAGGGCGCGACGTGGCGATTCTGTTGGACAGCATCACCCGCCTGTCACGTGCGTACAACTTGATCGTGCCGCCAAGCGGTCGAACTCTGTCCGGCGGTCTCGATCCCGCTGCGCTCTACCCGCCCAAGCACTTCTTCGGCGCGGCCCGAAAGCTGGAAGAGGGCGGCAGCCTGACCATCATTGCGACCTGCCTGATCGATACGGGCAGCCGCATGGACGACGTAATCTACGAGGAATTCAAAGGCACCGGCAATATGGAGCTGCACCTGAACCGCAAGCTATCCGAACGCCGCATGTTCCCGGCCTTCGACATCGAACGGTCCGGCACCCGTCGAGAAGAGCTGCTGCTGGATCCCGAGACACTCACCAAGGTCTGGACTCTGCGACGGATGGTATCGGCGCTGGGCGGCGGCCCGGAGGCGGTCATTCCTGTTCTGGAACGGCTAAACCGAACGAGTTCAAACGCGGAGTTCCTCGCTACGTTGAATAGAGAGTAGCTGGCTCTGTAACGAAACCGTTCCCAGGAGGAAGCCGATTCCAGAGCTGAACCACGGATCATCCGAGGCCGGTCAGCCGGTCATGGCTGAGCCGAATAACAGCGGTCCTCAACGCCCTCGGCGCCCCGGTTCTGGCATGCGACGCGCCGAGCAGGCCTGGATGGCGACGAAACACATCTTCGCGGCAGGCGGTCTTACCGCCGTTGCCGTCAGGCGCTACGCTACACACTTGGGCGTCATCCTGTTGATCCTACTCGCTTTCTTCGTGGATCGACTGAACATCCCCGCCGCATCCGCCGTCACCTCCTTCACCCAGCATGAGGGCAGCGAGGTGACGGATTCGAAGCCGGTTTCTCTGCCTGCGCCACCCCCGGTCTCATTTCTTGCACTGACCAAAGCGGCCGTTTTGCGGACGACTATACCCGTGCGCGTGCGGACGGCGCCCTTCGTCTATCAGGTCCAGGCCGGCGACACGCTGCTCGGCATCGCGCAGAAGTTCCACATCAGTGGTGAAACCGTCATTTGGGCCAATGGACAGGAAAACGCTCCGGACGTGCTGAGGATCGGGCAGGAACTCACCATCCTGCCGGTCTCTGGCGTCTACCACACGGTCAAGAAAGGTGACACGGTCCAAAGCATCGCGTCCCGATACAAGGTCGATCCGTCTGTCATTACCGGCTACGACGGGAACAACCTGAAGCCGCCCTTCGATCTCACTGCAGGGGAGCAGATCATCGTTCCCGGCGGAGAGAAGCCGATCGTCCAGCGCCAGGTCGTGCCCCTCGTTCAAGCGGCGGCTCCGAAAGGGGCTCAGACGGGATCGGGTATCTTCGGCTGGCCGACGGCCGGCTACATCAGCCAGAAGTTCTGGGCCGGCCACCCGGCCGTCGACATCGCCGGATACATGCGGGCGCCCGTCTACGCCGCTGACGGTGGCTACGTTGCGATCGCAGGCTGGAGCAACGTGGGCTACGGGAACATGATTCTCATCAACCACGGGAATGGTTTCCAAACCATGTATGCCCATCTCGATTCCTTCCTCGTCAAGGCGGGCCAGTCGGTGACGAAAGGCCAGAAGATCGGGCTGATGGGCTGTACCGGAAACTGCACGGGACCGCACCTGCATTTTGAAGTGCACAAGGGCGGCGTGTCGCGCAACCCCCTGGGCGTCTTGCCCTGATTCACGCAGGTGTCTCACCTGAAGCGAGCATCGTATGCGAGCGAGGGTCTCAGCCTGGTTAGGCGAGACCCTCGCTTCCTTATAGCAAGCAAGCCAGCCGTTCTTCAGGAGTTCGGGGTTCGCCGCCGCTGGGGCGCTTCGGGCGTCCAGGTGGGCGGGAACGCAGTCTCGCCGGTCAGAGCGGGCGGGGGGTAGGTGTACGTCGGGGCCGGCGTAAGCGGCCACGCCGACGTGGCGAAGGGCGGTGAGACGCGCGTGGGTCCGACCGGCCAAATCGCAGTCGGGTGCGGCGCAACGATGGTGGGCGCATAGCGGGTCGGGAACGGGGCAGGAGTGTCGTACCCGGGCGGCGGTCCGGAGGGGATGATCGGCGGGCGACCGTTCTGCACCGACACGAGGACACGCGCCTCAGTCACCGCGCCGTCCACGCTGGTCACCTGCAGTCGCAGCGTGTAGGCCCCATCGTGCAGCGCCCGCGTATCCCACTGGCACAGTACTCCGCCTTCGACCATGGCCGGGCTCGAAGGGCAGGCCTGGCCCCAGCCTCCAGGATTGTCGCCTTCGCCGTAATCCAACACGAAGTATGAGAAGTTGGCCGCCGTGGCCTGCCCCATCACGTCCACGATGCCCCCGACCGTCTGGCCCGAGGCGGGCGACAGGAAGGCCGCGCGTCCCCCGCCGGATGGAGCCGCCGGCCGAACCGCGGGGAGGGCGCCCTTCGCGGGAAGCTGCGACGCGGCGAAAACCTCTGCGCGTCGCTGGGTGCATGAATCGTCCGGCGGCAGCCCCGTGTCGGCGCAGATTTCCATGGTTACGACGCCGTCGGGTCGTTGGAAGCGCTGCACCGGCGCGTCCTTCAGCGCTTCGACCATGACGTCGTGCCAGATCGGCGCGGCGCCGGTGATGCCCGATACGCCCTGCATCGGCGTATCATCGTTGTTGCCGACCCAGACGCCCACGACCAGGTCTGGCGTGTACCCGACCGTCAGGTTGTCGCGAAAGTCGTTCGTGGTTCCGGTCTTGGCTGCGGCGGGCCGGCCGATATTCAGCGGACTTCGCTCTCCAAAGGCGGGTGTGCGCGCGCCGTTGTCGGACAGAATGTCGGTGATGAGGTAGGCCAGCTCCGGTTTGACGACTTGCTTCTCGTCGAGCCGGGCCCGACCCTGAAAATCTTCGATGATGCGCCCCTGGCTGTCGGCGAGTTTCAGCACGGCCATCGGGGCCGCGCGCCGCCCCTCGTTGGCGATGACCGCGTACGCGCCGGTGAGCTCGAGCAGCGTTACTTCTCCGCTACCCAGGGTGAGCGACAGGCCGTAGTCCGGGCGGTTGAGAGATTCGATGCCCAGGCGGCGAGCCATATTCAGCATGTTCGGAATGCCGATGAACTGCAGCGCTTTGACGGCCGGAATATTGTACGAATTGGCGAGCGCCGTCCGGGCCGACACGGGACCGTGGAACGCATCGTCGTAGTTGACAGGGTGATAGTCGGGGTTGGCGCCGTCCGGGAAAGCGGTGTCTTCGTCCACGATGATGGTCGCCGGGGTCCAGCCACGCTCAAACGCCGCCAGGTACGTGACCGGCTTGATCGCCGAGCCGGGTTGCCGCAACCGCACGGTCACGTTGACCTGGCCGTCGATCGCCGGATCGAAGAAGTCGGCGCTGCCGACCATGGCCACGATCTCGCCGCTGTCGGGCCGCAGCGCAACCAACGCGCCGTTGGTCACGTGCGAATTCGCCAGGGCCTGGACGCGCCGGTGGACGACGTCTTCGGCGGTGGCTTGCAGCGCCGGGTCTAACGTGGTGTAAACCCGCAGGCCCGACCGGTACAATACGTCAGGGCCGTATTGCGCTTCAAGCTGTTGGCGGACGTAGTTGACGAAATGCGGCGCCTTGATGTTACGCTGGGGCGAAACGTACTTCAGGGGGACCGTCCACGCGGACTTGGCCTGCTCGGCCGTGATGTAGCTCTCGGCCGCCATCAGATTCAGCACGTCGGCCTGGCGCTTCTTCGCCGCTTCGGGATTCACGAACGGATCGTATTGCGCCGGTGATTGGGGCAGGCCGACCAACAACGCTGACTCGGCCAGGCTCAGTCCGGCGGCGGGCTTCCCGAAGTAGGTTTCGGCGGCCGCTTCGATGCCGTAGGCGGCGTTGCCATAGTAGATTTCGTTGAGGTAGGTGGTGAGGATCGTATCCTTGGAGTAGCGGCGCGTCAGCTCGGTGGCGAGGATCGCTTCCTTAAGCTTGCGCGCGAACGTGCGCTCGGACCGCTCTGTCGGCGGCAGCAGGACCGTACGTGCGAGCTGCTGAGTGATCGTGCTGGCGCCGGAAACGATCTCGCGTTCGGTCACGTTCTGCCAAAGCGCACGAACGATACCCGCTGGGTCGACCCCGCCGTGCTGGTAGAAGTTCTTGGTCCTCAGTTGCGACAGTCGCCTGTCGCACGTAAGGCGAGATCTGGTCGAGGTTCACCACGGTTCGGCGCCCGCCGTTCGGATCGATCATCTCGTACAGAAGCTGGCCGGTCCGATCGAAGAACTTCACGCTCTTGAAAGCCGCCGCTCGGCCGGTCAGGTCCTCCGGGCGGGGAAGCTGTCTGGCGACGTAAACGTAGCCGCCGACGATGAGGCTGAAGGTCAGCATCAGCCCGGCTGCGGCCAGCAATAGAACGATCCACACGGCCCGCGAGCCGCACCCGGACGACCTGGCCCGCAGCCGTTGGTGGCGCGGCTGTTCAGTTGTGTTAGAATACATCGGCTGGGTTGCGCCGGAATTGCTTTGACGGCTGTGACTCATGGCTAATCGGACTCTTTCGACGCGATTGTGCGCCCACACTGCAAAACAGGATGGCAACAAGCGATTATATCATCCGACTCAGGCGGGTCAAAATACTCCTGCCAGGGCAATTGCCCTGATACTCCTGCCGCCTGGGAAGAACGGCGTTTAGGAGGGACTCTGCTCTTGAGGCTATTGGTGGCGACTAACAATGCCGGGAAGTTGCGAGAATACCGGGAGCTATTGCGCGATCTGCCGGTGGACCTGGTTTCGCCGGCCGAGCTCGGTTTGGTGCTCGAAGTCGACGAGAACGGACGGACGTTCGCGGACAACGCCCGGTTGAAAGCCGAGGCCTTCGCCGCAGCGAGCGGCCTGCCGGTTCTCGCCGACGATTCGGGCCTGGAGGTTGACCTGCTGGCCGGAGGCCCCGGCGTGCATAGCGCGCGATACGGAGGTCCCGGGCTCACAGAGGAGGCCCGCTACCGGAAGTTGTTGGAACGGCTGGCCTTCGTTCCCTGGGAAGAGCGTGGCGCCCGGTTTCGCTGCGTCATCGCGTTGGCGGGTGATCAGGTGGAATCACCCCAAGGAGATTCGACGATCGCCTCCACGCATCCCGTCCTGTTTGCGGAGGGTCGTTGCGAGGGTTTTGTGACTGAAGAGCCGCGGGGCGCCAACGGTTTCGGCTACGATCCGGTCTTCTTCGTCCCGGAGTACGGTCTGACCATGGCAGAACTGCCGTCCGAAGCGAAGAACCGCATCAGCCACCGCGCTCAGGCCGCGCTCAGGATCAGGGCCGTCCTCGGCCAGCGACTGCGGATGGATCACGCCGGCCCAAAGAGGCCGGACCGGGGCTGCCCCCGGCGCTGTCCGAAGTTCGGATCCGGACGTTGCTTCCGATGCGACTTGCCGCCGCTGGCGCAGCGGTTGGGTCTGGTGGAAGAGGAGTTATCCCGGGCATTGGCGGTCGAAGACCTGATCGCACCACCGGCGTTCGTCGCGGAACTGGACGGGCAGGTCTTTGCTGCGGGAGTACTGGGAGTTCGCGGGAAAACGGCGGAGCTCGGACGCCTGCTCGTGTCGCCGTCCGCGCCGGTCCAGGGCGTCGAGCGGGCGCTGTGGCACGTGTTGGTGGCATGCGCTCGCGATCGTGGCCTCGACGTGGTATGAGTCCGGCAGGATCACGGGCCCGTCGCCTTTGGCGTGGGCGTCACGGCCGAGTGCCATTTTTCGCTTTCATCCTCGAGATTCTTGGAGGTAGCGCCGGAAGCCAAGCCCAGCAGCGCTCCGGGCGGCGCGATACGATAGCGATAGTTCTGCAGGTAGCGCCGCAGCGTCAGGTCGAAGGCATCGTTGCCAATGCGGTGACGAAGATCGTTCAAAAGCAGCGCGCTCTTGGCGTAGACGATGACCTCGTAGTTATTGTTGGTAAAGCGCGAGGCCGCGCTGCTCGACCGGTGCGTCGAGTCCCGCGGCCTTGGCGGATTCTGGACGGCTCGGCCCAGCGCTCTTCCACCATTTGTTCGGCGCGGCTGCGTCCGTAGACGCTCTCGATAATACGTCCAGCAGTGAGTATTCGGCCAGGCTCTCGTCGATGGCGGGACTCGCGACCGGGTCGCTGCCCACCAGGTTGTACCACCACTGGTGCGCCGTCTCGTGTACGACGAGTGGCTCCAGTTTCAGGCGCTCGGTGCGATAAACGTCGGATCCAATCAGGACGAGCGCGGGGTATTCCATCCCGTGCTTGCCCAGGGGCGCCTCAGCCACGTCCAGCTTGGTGTATGGATAGTCCGCCGAAGGCATCGCTGAAGGCCTGCAGCGCTGCTGCGGCTCGCCACAGCGCGCTGTATCCCATCCCATCGCGTCCGCCGGCAGAAAGTAGGAATTGATCTCGAACCCGCGGATCTCAGCGTTTGTTTCTGATAGTGCGGCTCATGATCAGGCCGAACTCGCGGATGGGTCCGGTCACGATCTCAATCTGCGTGCTGGTCTCCCTCGACGGTGTCGCTTTCCGCCTGGACCACGCCGCTCGTGGCAACGACCATCCCTTTCGGCACGGTGAGTCTTACGTGGTACAGCGCGATGTCGCTGAAGGTAGCGTCTGCGAAATCCGGGCCGATGCTCAGGTTCCAGACGCCGTTCTCGCAGACCGCCAGCAGTGGGATAGCATTCCGGCAGGCTGAGGATGCCCTGGCTGTCGCCGAAGAGCACGCGGCCCGGTGTCCTTGTGTTTGAAGCGCGATGCGGAAGTCCAGGTCCAGCCGCACGGTGCGGCCCGGCCGAAGCTCTGCAGGCAAGGGAACGCGCAGCGCGGAACGCTGCGCTTCGTAGACGGCTGCCAGGTCCTGTTCGGCGATCTGCACCCGAGTGACCAGCAATGTCGCCGTCGTACGTGCGGGCAGGTTGGGGTAGAGGCGGAAGTACAGTCCTGTCAGGTTCTTCGTTTGCCGATTGGTGTAGGACACGTTTTCGTGGCCGCTCACAGTGAGACCGTCGGGGTCGATGGACAAGGTCGATGTCGTAGCGGGGACTTCGCCGACCAGGGCGACGTCTCCTCTGGCCTCCGGCAGCATGGCCGCCTGATAGGGGGCGAGGTCATCCGGACCTCGCGGAGGGCAGTGGAGCGCAGGACACGAGAGCGCTCAACACCAGGGCGAGGAAGATACACGTGGGGAATCTCATGCTCGCACACCTCGTCGCGCCGGCAATCGGCCGTTTGGGAGTAAGACGATGATCTTGCAGTCCGAGAACCTGACGGGGCCGTCTAAGGGATCTGACCCGCTTCAGGCCTTGGTACAGCCCGTGCCCGAAGATGTAGCTCTCCACTGCTTCGGGCAGTTGATATTTGATGGGCAGCCCGGCCTGGACCCGATGCTGGATATCCGTCGAGGAGATGCCCATCTCGGGCGCCTCGACGAAGGTCAGGCGATCCACTGATGCCGGGCAGATCGGTCCTCCAGTCGCACAAGGTCGACGTGGTATCCGGGTCGCCGGATGACGGCTAGCCGGCACAGGCGGATCAGCCGCGCCGGCTCGTGCCAGGTTGGCAGCTCGGCCAGCGAGTCGAGCCCGATGATGAAGTAAAGCTCGTCGTTCGGGTCCCAGTTGGCTCGACGAGGATTTCCAGCAGATCGACCGAGTAGCACGGACCGCAGCGGTCCGCGTCCAGGCGCGAGAGGTCAAAATGCGGAATTCGACGCGATGGCCAGCTGCACCATGGCCAGCCGATGTTCGTCTGAGGCTAATGGCCTTCGCCAGTTTGTGCGGTGGATGGCCGCTAGGTACGAACAGACCCGGTCCAGGTGAAGCCGGACGCGCGCCTCTTCGGCAATGACCAGATGGGCGTAGTGAATTGGATCGAACGTGCCCCCCAGGACTCCTAGCCTCACGAGGCCTCCCTGGTCTCGTACTAATGCCACTCCAACTCGTATTCGCCGAACACAACTGTCTCGCCGATCCCCACGCCGGCGTCCCTCAGGGCCTGCATCACGCCCATGCCTTCCAGGATGCGCTGGAAGCGCTCGATAGCCTCGTCGTAGTCGAAATTGGTGCGGGCGATGACCCGCTCCACGTCCGGCCCTTCCACGTACCATTTTCCACCGCGTCTTGCTGACCTGATAGCCCTTATCCTTCGACGGTCCTTCGAAGACGGTCACGCCTTCCGGCTCAGGCGCGGCGGCGGGATGCTCTTCAGCATGCCGCGATTCGCCACAGCACCTCTGTCACGCCTTTCCCCGTTACGGCGGAGATGGAAACGATCTCCAGGCCGCGGGCGGCAAAGGTCTTCTGCACCTGGGGCCAGATCGCCTGTGACATCCGGCAGGTCCATCTTGTTGAATACGATCAACTCGGGTTTGTCTGCCAGTCGTAGATGCTGAAGAGGGTGAGCTCTTCACGGATCTGATCGTAATCGGCCACCGGATCGGCCGAGAGACCGTTCAGCAGGTGGATGATGACGCGCGTGCGCTCGATGTGGCGCAGGAACTTGTGTCCCAGGCCGGCGCCCTCGTGCGCGCCTTCGATCAGGCCGGGAATGTCCGCGACCACGAAGCTCTCGCGGGTGTCGAGGGTGACCACACCCAAGTTGGGCTCCAGCGTGGTGAAGGGATAATCGGCGATCTTGGGATGCGCGGCGCTCACCGCGGCCAGGAAGGTCGATTTGCCGGCATTGGGCATGCCCACCAGGCCCGACGTCGGCGATGCTCTTCAACTCCAGGGTGATCCAGCGCTCTTCGCCGGGCTCGCCGCGCTCCGCCAGGCGGGGCGCCTGGTTGGTCGACGTGGTGAAGGTCTGTGTTGCCGCGCCCACCGCGCCCGCCGCGGGCCACGATGACCTTTTGGTCCGGAACCGTCAGGTCCGCCAGCAACTCGTCGGTCGCGGCGTCCCGCACAACCGTGCCTAGCGGCACCGCGATGATCCAATCCTCGCCGCACTTGCCGAATTGGTCTTTGCCGCGGCCTGGCTCGCCGGACTCGGCTTTGAAGTGGCTGCGCTTCTTGAACTCGATCAGGGTATTGAGGCCGGGATCGGCCACCAGGCAAACGTCTGCCTCCGCGCCCGCCGTTGCCTCCGCTCGGGCCGCCGAACGGCACGAACTTCTCCCGCCGGAAGCTGACGCAGCCATCGCCTCCATTGCCCGCTTTAATGTAAATCTTGGCTTCGTCGAAAAACACAGCGGCTCTTACCTTTCTTTTACGGACTAAAGCAAGAATACACTTAAAAGGCCGTCTTGTCAAGACGCGGACGCTCTTGACCGGCACGGCGGCTGGGGTAAACTAGCGGCAGTCTAGGCTGCGATTTGCAAATCGCCAGGCGCGTGTGGCAGGCCGGCAACAGCGGCATGCCGTCCTCTGACCGCGCAGGGCAGGTGTGAGTAAACTAGCGGCAGTGCCGTGGGCTGAGGCATTTAATGCAGGCTGGATTTTCACACGAATCCCAGGCGTAACCGGAGGCTGACTTGGCAGGAAAGCTGTGGGGTGGACGATTTTCGGGTGAGACCGATGCGCTGATGGAGCGATTTCAACGCCTCATTCGGCTTCGACCGGCGGTTGTACGCCGCCGACATCAAGGGCAGCGTCGCATATGCGGCCGCGCTCGTCCGCGCGTCGCTGATCACCGAATCCGAGGCCGCCGAGCTTTCAGCCGGCCTGCGGCGTGTGCTGACAGAGTTCGAGCGCGGCGTCTTCGAGCCCTGGCCCGGCGACGAGGACATCCACACGGCGGTCGAGCGCCGGCTGGGCGAGCTGATCGGCCCGGTCGCCGGCAAGCTGCACACCGGCCGCAGCCGCAACGACCAGGTGGCGACTGACGTGCGCCTGTACCTGATGGACAAGATCGACGTCTCTGGCCGGACCTGCTGTCGCAGACTGCAGGCCGCGTCTGGTCGAGCGCGCTGAGGCGGACCTGGAGCTGATCATGCCCGGCTACACGCACATGCAGCAGGCGCAGCCGATCCTCTTCAGCCACTGGTTGCTGTCCTTCTTCTGGATGCTGGAGCGCGACCGCGAGCGGCTGCGCCAGTCGCGCGCAGCGTGTGTCGATCCTGCCGCTCGGTGTCGGGCGCGCTGGCAGGCCATCGCTCTGGCATCGACCGGGAGTTCCTGGCGCGCGAGCTGGGCTTCGAATCCGTCAGCGAGAACAGCCTGGACGCGGTGGGCGACCGCGACTTCCTGCTCGAGTTCCTGGCCTGGGCGGCGATTCTGCAGGTCCACCTGAGCCGCCTGGCCGAGGACCTGGTCCTGTGGTCGTCGCGCGAATTCGGCTTCGTGGAGCTGGACGACGCGTACTCCACCGGCTCGAGCCTGATGCCGCAGAAGAAGAACCCCGACTCCATGGAGCTGGTGCGCGGGCAAGAGCGGCCGGCTGATCGGCAACCTGGTGGGCCTGCTGACGACTGCCAAGGGCTTGCCCTCGACCTACGACAAGGACCTGCAGGAGGACAAGGAGCCGGTCTTCGACACGATCGACACCCTGGAGATGGTGCTTCCGGTCACGACGGGCGTCATCGCCACGTTGAAGGTCAACGCGGAGCGCGATGAGCGCCGCTCTGGACGATGGGATGCTCGCCACCGACCTGGCGGACTACCTGGTCCGCCAGGGCGTGCCCTTCCGCGAGGCGCATCACCTGGTCGGGCAGGTCGTGCGGAGCGCCATCGAGCGCGGCGTCGGGATGCGAGACCTGTCCCTCGATGATTTTCGCGCCGTCTCAGACCAGTTCGGCGACGGACGTGTACGACGTCTTCGACTTCCGGCGTTCCATCGCCGCGAAGGCCTCGCGCGGCGGAACTGCGCAGGAGGCGGTGGTGGACCAGATTCGGCGTGCGAGGGAGGCATTGGAATCTCGATGAGTGCTTCTTCGGCGGGCGTGGCATTGATCGCCACGGTGCACGATCCCGACAACCGGCTGCTGGCGTTGACCCAGGCGACGCTGCCGGCGCTGCGGGCCGCGTATTGCTCGATCAGTGTTCTGTGCTCCGCTGCGACCCATTTCGCTACGGTCAATTTCCTGGAAAAGAATCGGGTGATCGGTTCGCAAGGAGGCGCGCCGCCCCAGCGGGCATCAGGGACTGGGGCGTGTCCGGCGAGAGGCGCTGCAGATGGGGCTGGCCTCCGGCGCGGAGCACCTGCACCTGTGCGACTTCGACCGGGCGCTCCACTGGATGGCCCGCTTCCCCGACGAGGTGCACGCCATGCTGGCCGACGTGCCGCTGTACGATTTTCTCATCATGGGGCGGTCGGCGCGCGCCTGGGAGACCCACCCCCCGGTGCAGAAGGTGACTGAGGACCTGACCAACCTGGTGTTTGCCAAGATCTACGGCGAAGAAGTCGACATCGCCGGCGGCTCGCGGGGGCTGTCGCGACAGGCGGCGCGCCTGCTGTCGATCCACTCGCGCGAAGAGACGGTCGGCGTCGACGGCGAGTGGCCGATTCTTCTGAAGCGCTTCCCGGAGCTGAAGCGGGGCTATCGGGCCTACGACGGGCTGGAGTTCGAGACGGCGGACGAGCGCCAGGATGAGATCGCCGCGGCCGGCGGCCAGGCAGCCTGGGAGGAGAAGGTGCTGGACTCGCCGGAGGCGTGGCTGTTGCGCATCGAGGTCACGCACGACACGATCGCGGCGGCGGTTCGCGCCACGTCAGCCCAGCCTCACCCGCCCCGGCGGCCGCCCCGCCTGAGCCGAGCTGCCGCTCCGATTGACAGCAAACGCGGAGTGCGCTATATTCTCTTTCGCCAATTACCGCTCGCAAAACTGAACAAGGAGACGAAATGGCTACCTCAAGTCGAATGCCCCGTTACGATGTTCGCAACGATGGAGCCGGCCCGTATGCTGTCTTTCACTGTGACTGGTGCGATCGGGAGTTCCGCAGCCAGCCGGACGTGACAGGCACAATTGCGCAGTGACATCGGCCGGCAGGCCATGGGAGGTGTGTTGCGCGGGGTGCCACTGTTCGGCCGCGCCATCGCCGACAGGTGACCGGGCCGGACCCCCGCTATGCCACCGACCTGTCCCCAGCTCAGCTGCAGGCCGCCTGGAACCAGGTCGCGGACCGCTTCCACGAGTGCCCACCTGCGGTCAGATCGTCTGCCAGTCCGATTGGGACCCACAGGCGAACACTTGCAGGGACGACAGTCCGCGCCGCGGTGAGATCGCAGAAGCGGAGGCTGAGCAGGCCGCCGGTATGGTCAAAGGCCTGGCGAGATGCTTTCGGTCTGGGAGCGGTCATCAAGGGCGCGACCGAGGCAGCCAAGATGGCGGCCGCCAGCTCGGCGCGCTGCCCGAAGGACGGCACGCTGGCACCGGCAGGCACCCGGTTTTGCCCTCAATGCGGCAGCCCCATGGTGCAGCCGGCTGCGCCGACCGGCGGGGCGCAGGAGTGTGCCCGAGCTGCGGCGCAGCGACCGGCGGCGCGAAGTTCTGCCCGGAGTGCGGCACGAAGCTGGCTCTGGCTGCGAACTGTCCCAATTGCGGCGCCGAAACCAAAGGCGCGAAGTTCTGCCCGGAATGCGGGACGAAACTGGGGTGAGCCTGTCCTGATGTGATTGTGGAGTGACACAGAAAAAGAGCGCCTGGGCAATCAGCTGTGCCAGGCGCTTTCGTTACCCCAATGCCGTTTGCGGCGGACGCTGTCAGGCTTCCACCGCACGCCGCGCCGTCCGGATGTTCACCGTGGGCGAGGTGATGGGCGTAACGCAACCCGTGCCGATGACCAGGCGCCGGCCGCCGGTCTGGGCGATGGCGTCGCGGACTTCGGCGCGCACGTCGTCCGGCGTGCCCCGCAGCATGGTTTCCCACTGGCGCAGGCCGCCGATCAACGCGCCCTTGAAGCGCGGCATCGCCTCGGCCAGCGTGGGCGGCGTCTCCCGGTCGTGCCAGTTGACGGCCGGCACGGGATACTTCGCCAGCATGTCAAACATGACCTCTTCGCCGTGGAGGTGCAGCACGTTCAGCCAGCCGCTGCCGGCCGCTTCCAGCACACGCAGGTCGTACGGCCGCCCGAACTCGGCATACTCTGCCTCGCTCATCTTGGTGTATCTCGCGTGTTGCGTCGCGAAGAAGATGCCCGCTGCTCCGCGCTTCATGACTTCTTCCACGAAGCGGACGCTGGTCTCGGTGACGACGTCCAGCACGTCCTTGATGAGCGCCGGCTCGCGGCGCAGGTCCGCCAGGGCCATCGAGTCACCCGCCAGGTACTTCAGCATGCTCAGCGGATTGAAGATCGTCTGGATGAACGGCGTTTCGTCTTTGACCTCGTCGCGGATCAGCTCCAGGCAGCGCAGCTGCCGGCCGTAAGAGCCCTGCGTGGGGGTCGAGTGGACGGATGGCGCGCCAGTCGTCCAGCGTCCGAACGGGCCAGCGCGTGTACTCAAACGTGCCCTCGTTGCTGCCGATGTAGTGGTCCTCCACGCCCCAGTCGGCCACGCAGAAGCTGCTGGAAGGCGTGACTTTGATGAAATCGAAGTCGTAGAGCCGTTGAAAATCCAGCTGCCCCCGCGCCAGCTCTTCGGCGGTTCTGTCGTCCACCGGGAAGTGGCGCCACAACGCTACCGCGACGCGATCCACCGGTTGCCCGGCGAGGGTCGCTTCGAGACGCTCACGTTTCGTCATTGTTCGCATGATACGCCTCCTCGTACGTTCGATGTAGAGACTGATGCGTCTTGCGGTCGCTTAGATCTCGACCTCATTCAGTGTTTCCAGGTGCGTATTGATCGTCGAGCGCCACCAGCTCAGGCCCATGCCCGTTCAGGCTGAGTCTCGGGTCAGCGAGCAATGCTCGGCGCTGAACGTCTGCCAAGTCGTGTCCTGCTCGGGGAAGAAGTGGGCCAGCAGTCGCGCGCAGAGCGTGCCGCCATGGGCGACGACCACGACGGTTTGCCCGGGATGGCAGGCCACGATAGAATCGGCGGCGATGCCGACCCGCTCGAAGAATTCCTCGCGACTCTCCCCATCCGGATAGCGGAAATCCATGTCCGCCCGGTTCTGAAATCGAGCGTAAGCCTCGGGGAAGACCTCTCCGGAACTCCGGCGTCGTGAGACCCTCGATCTGGCCGAAATGGAATTCCTTCAGGTTTTCGATCAGGCGGACCGGCAAGTGCCAACGCCGTCGAGATCGGGCTTGGCGGTCTCATAAGCGCGCCGCAGCGGACTGCTGTAGAGTGCCTGGGCGTGCCCTTCTGAGTCCGACAATCGTGTGGCTACCCGTTCGGCCTGGCGGAGTCCCGTGGCGTTCAGCGGGAAATCCGACCACCCTGCCAGCGTCGAGCGGCATTGCCGTCGGTCTCGCCGTGCCTCACCAAAATCAGATCAGTCAATTCCTTCACCTCGATGCGATGCGACTGCTCGATAGTAGTCGCAGTATTCCCTCAAGTTGCAGACCGTGCACAGGGGACGCGGCGCCTTGCACACGTGCCGTCCGTGCTCGATCAGATTGATGTGGAACTCGAAGCACATGTCGCCGGGGACCAGCGCCTCCAGTATGACGTGGGCCTGCTCGCGTCCCACTTTGGGCCCGATCAAACCCAGCCGCCCGGTGACGCGGTGGACGTGGGTATCCACCGGAAAGGCCGGCCGGCCGAATCCGAAGCACAGCACGATGGCCGCCGTCTTGGGCCCCACCCCTTTGATCGACATCAGCCAGCGCCGTGCGTCGTCCATCGGCATGTCGCGCGAGGAAGTCCAGCGTGAGCCCGCCGGTCGCTCGGCGATGGTCTGCAGTGCGGTCTGAATGTGTGGGGCTTTGTGGTTGGCCAGCCCGGCGACGCGGATGGCATCGATCACCTGCTCTAGATGAGCATCGCGCACCGCCTCCCAGGTCGGAAACCGACGGCGCAGCTCATCGTAGGCGCGGTCTCGGTTCACGTCGTTGGTGTTCTGAGACAGGATCGTCACGACGAGGGTTTGCAGCGGCTCGTGGCGGTGGAATGGCTTCGGCCCGTAGGCCTGCTCCAGCAGCTCGTAGCAAGAATCGATCTTCTGCCGCATTCGGTCGATGGTAGTCTCGTCCAAACCGTTCCTCTAAGAGTGAGTTCCCACGTCGTTTTCCGGGTCGATCCCCAGCTGCCGCAGGGCGTCCTCGGCTTCCGTGACCATCGCTCCGAGCGGGGCCAGGTCGAGCACTCGTTCGAAGGCCCAGCGCGCCGAGTCGACGCGGCCCTGCCGGTCGTAGAGCCGGCCGAGGTGAAGATACGGATCCGCCCGCCGTCGGCGCCAGCTGGATCGCCCGGTTCAGGCTCATCTCCGCCTCGTCCCCCTTGCCGGATAGGACCTGTGACCAGCCCAGGACGTCCCACGCGGTCGCGTCGTCCGGCTGCAGCTCCGTGGCCCGCCTGGCGGCCGCGACTGCCGTCGTCACGTGGAACAGGCTGTCGCTTTCGAACTGGGCCAACATCAGGAAGAACGCTGCCTGCTCCGGCGCGTGTGCGGTGGCCTGCTGGAACCAGGTTTCCGCCTGGGCGTAATCGCGCTCGGTCAAATAAGTCCGGGCGATCTCCGCGCACGCGGCGGCGTCTGTGGGGTCCAGCGCCAAGACGCGCTCGAAGGCGTAACGCGCGGCCAGAGTCTCGCCGGCCAGTGCCAGATGGCGGCCCCAGAAAAACAGGGTCAAGATCGAGTCCGGCCGACCGGCCAGAGCCTGCCGCAGCCGGCGGTCAGCGCCCGCCTGTTCGCCCTGTCCGTCCAGACAGGCGCCCAGGTAGGCCAGGGCCGTCATGTCATCGGGATCGTGGGCCAACTCGCGCTCGAGGTAGGCCTTCGCGACCGCCCAGCGCCGCACGCCAACCAGCGCGGCGCCGACCATCGTCTCCTTCGAGGCGTCCTCGGCTCGCTCCAATGCGGCAGCGACGCTCTGTGCTTCGGCGGCTACGGCTGCGTCGGGGCCCACGGTCGCGCGCCGCAGGTCCGGCAGCGCCGCCGATGGGTCGTCCAGGCCAAACAGCAGGGCCTGCCAATATCGCGCCGACTGAACGTCGGCGGCGGGCAGTGGTCCCGCCAGGGCCGCCTTCAGCTCAGCCGCCGCGGCTGTAAAATCACCGCTCTGCAGGTCCAGCAAGGCCAGGCGATGGTAAGCCACCGCGCCGAGCTGAGGGCTGCCGGTGACCTGCTGCCAAAGCCCGCGCGCCAGATCCGGGTCGCCCAGATCCGCGTACGCCTGTCCCCAGTCGATCAGAATCGCAGGATTCGTAGGGTCCTTCAGTTGGGCCTGCCTGAACCACTCGATGGCTCGATCGGGCCGGCCCCATTCCAGACTGGTCTCGCCCGCTCGCTGCGCTGCCAGGGCCACGGTTGGGTTCAGTGCTTCGGCCTCGGCGTAGACGTTCAGCGCCCGGCGGTATTCCGCCGCGTCGCGGAGCGCGTCTCCCTGGGCGATCAGATCGGCGTACGGGCGAGCCTCGGCCGACACGGTGAGGAGCGCCGCCACCGCGACCCAGATTAACGTCCGCCAGCCGTTACGGATTTTCACGTTTACAGAGTATATCACAACTTCCTTGTTTTACGAACAATCGAGTCTGTTTGGGATACACCCGGCTCGGGCAGGGCAATTGCATTAAAATTGCCCTGCCCGAGCCGGGTTTTGACTTGCGCTGTCCGCGGTTCGGTGTTATAATGGCTGCACGCTGGGGCGAGTAGCTCAGTCGGTCAGAGCGCACGGTTCACATCCGTGAGGTCGTAGGTTCGAGCCCTATCTCGCCCACCTGTCCCCAACCGCAGTCCTCCTTATTGGCCCATGGCACGAGGCCGGTGAGGGCTGTGGTATTTTCGTTTCCCCATAGATCCCGAAGTGCAGAGAAAGTTTCCGATATCTCTCGAATATTTAGATTAGCATAGGTTGACTCAAACGTATTTTCGTGCTACAATGCGGATATCGGGGTTGCACTGAGAAGCTCGCGTGATGAGCCATCACTTGGCGTCAGTCTTGGGAGAATCTCGAACCGGCATGGCCCAGAACAGCGAACGTCAGGCCCTTTCAGTCGAATGGTGGTGCTTTGGGGTGCGCTGGCTCCTCCTGTTCGCCGTGGCCGTCGTCGTGTATCTCGCGCCGATACCAGGCATGGATCTCAACCTGCTCCTCCCCATCCTCTTTGCCATCGGCGGCTACAATTTCCTGACGGCGCTGTTGCTCGCTTTCGGATTCTTCCCGCTTCCCATCGCCGTCATCTCGCACACGATCGACGTCGCCGGCCTGTTGGCGATCCTCTACGCCTCGGGGCAGGGGCACAGCGCCCTGTTCGTGCTGGCGGCGCTGCCGGTCGTCGCGGCCGGCGTGCGGTTCGGGCGCGCCGTCAGCCTGATGACAGCCATCGCTCTGTCCGCGGGCTACGGCTTGATGCTGCTGTCCACTTTCAACACTGCAGCGCCTCCGGAGGTGCTGTCCGCCTATGCCTCGACTTCCCTGGCTCTGCTGGGCATTGCCGCGCTCGCGTTTCGGCGTGGCAATGCCGCAACCCGTGAGCCCACTCCGAGCCCGAAGATAGATACGCAGCCGAACGATGAGGCTACGCAGGCCCGCGCGGCCCTGGAGCGCTTGCAGACGGTCTACAAGCTGGCCAGCACCCTCAGCGCGACGCTCAGCTACGAGCGCGTGCTCGACGCACTGCTGGACATCAGCGCCATGGGCTTTCGGGAGTTCGACGGGTTCGAGTCGAACTCGCCGCGCATGGTTCTTCTGTTCCACGCGAAGGATCGGCTCCGGGTCGTCGCCTCGCGCCACCTGAGTCGTCGAAGATGAGGTCCGGGCGATTCCCGGCCAGACCGGCCTGATATCCGAGGCGCTGATGGCGGCGGAAGCGGTCATCGGCGGCAGCGTGGCCCGAGATCCGGAGCTGCAGGTGTTCTCGTCCCTGTCCGCCGTGCAGTCGGTCCTCTGTGTGCCGATGCGCGCCGGATTTGAAAGTTACGGCATGGTGATATTCACCAGCTTCAGGCCGAACGCGTACACAGAAGAGCATGCGGAGCTGGTCGGCGCCTTCTGCAACCAGGCCGTCATCGCTCTGCAGAACGCCCGGCTGTACCAGACCCTGCAGGCGGACAAGCAGCGCATCGTGGACACCCAGGAGGAGGCGCGGCGACGCCTGGCGCGCGAGCTGCACGACGGTCCCACTCAGGCGATCTCCGCCATTGCCATGCGGCTGAACTTCACGAAGCTGCTGGCCAAGCGGGAGCCCGAAAAGGCAGCGGTGGAGCTCGACAAGCTGGAGAGCCTGGCTCGCCGCACAGCGAAAGAGATCCGCATGATGCTGTTCACCCTGCGCCCGGTGGTTCTGGAAACTCAAGGCCTGACAGCGGCCCTGCAGCAGTAT
This sequence comes from uncultured Chloroflexia bacterium, assembly GCA_963843645.1. Lineage (GTDB taxonomy): Bacteria > Chloroflexota > Anaerolineae > DAOTYC01 > DAOTYC01 > CAWJLE01. The sequence goes on from CAWJLE010000001.1 coordinate 1,149,683, forward strand.
GCGGACAAACTTCAAGAGACCGAGGGGTTGTCTGTCCAGATCGACGACCGCCTGGAAGACCGACTGCCGACCAAGGTCGAAGACATCGCCTTCTCCGTCATCGAAGAGGCGGTCAACAACGCCCGCAAGCACGCCAAAGCGAAGGTCATCGCCGTCCGACTGCGATCTGAGCGCGACCTGTTCGTTGCGGAAGTCGAGGACGACGGGCGTGGCTTCGACGTGTCCGGCGTGAACAAGAGCTACGATCAGCGCGGGAGCCTGGGGCTCATCAATATGCGCGAGCGTGCCGGCCTGGCGGACGGCAACCTGACGATCGACTCAACGCCGGGGCAGGGCACGCGGGTGACGCTGCTGATTCCGGTGACCGCCGAGTGAGCATGCGGGGACCGGCTTGCCTCTTTCGTCCGTTCCTCGACCTGCCGGTCGGAGTCTCGCTGTGAGACCCGAATTGGCTTCGGCGGCGGCCATTGCGGGTTCCGTCGTGGTGTACGCCGCGGCCTGCCAAGTCGGTTCTCGTTCCCCGTCGCCGCTCGACCCTCTCCGCCGCCGCCGATTTTGGCCCTTGCTCGCGCAGCTGGCGCAGTTCGTCTACTACGTCGGCATCCCGTACTGGGCCGTCCGCGAGGGGATCGCGCAGGCGCGAATGATGGGTCTGGACGGCTGGGGCGGCGTGGCGGACGCGTCGATCTCGGTAGGGTTGGCGGCAGCCGCCTTCGTGGTGCTTAGCTTCGGCTGGCGCAGTCAGGCGCGACTCGGTCGGACACTGGGCGGCTCGACAGCCGGTGGTGCGGTTTTAGCCCCTCCCAGTGCGCACTGGTCGGACGCGCTCTTGCAGGCAGTCTATCTCGAGGCCCACTGGGCGTTCTACCGAAGCGGCCCAATCCTCTGGCTCGGCGGCGACTACTACACCGGCTCGTGCCTGGGTTTCGGCCTGATATGCTTCGAATGCCTGCTGAATCCGGAAATTCGGGCGGGTCTTCGGCGCCGCGACGGCAGCAGCTTTGCCGTGGCGGCGGACTGGAGCCTCGCCCTCTGCATGACCGTCGGTTTCTTCTTCTCTCACAATCTGGCTCTGATGACCGTGCTGCACTGGTGGGTGGAGCTGGGGCTCCGACGGGTCCGACGCGCACTGGCGACACGGTTCCCGCCTGTAGGTGCGGCGGAAACAATACTGCCCCGTTGACTCCCCGTCCGCAGACAACAAAAAAGGGGAGGTCATCTCGACCTCCCCTTGCCGCTCCGCCTGGTGCGCGGAAGGCTTTAACTCAGTGGATGATGAAAGACAATACGATTAGGGCCACAAACACGCAGCCGGCCAGGATACCCACGTTCTTCAACTCGTCGTAGACGTAGTGATATTCCTTCGCGAAGTCGACGGGGCCGGCCTTGGTGCTGGTTGCCTGCGGCTGCGGGCGGCGAGTCTGGACCTGCGGAGTTGCGGTGGCGGTTCGTTCCGCGGCGAAGCCCTGATCCGTCCGGGCCGTGGAGGTCGACGCACTCCCGGACGGCGCCTTCCGCGCCGGAATCGGTCGTCGTCCACCCGGTCGCTGACCCCGTGGCGTCTTCTTTGCCATAATTTCAAACCTCCCTCGTAATCGAATGATTTCTCTGTTCGCGCCGCTCTGGCTTCCAGCGCCCGGCGCTAGCGCTGCAGTTCCGCGATAACGATCAATCGGTGCGTGTCGATCAAGTATGGATAACAGGTGATGAGCGTCAATATTGGCCGGCTGGCGGTTCCCATCACGCTCACGTCCGACGGCTCCACCACGCGCTTGGCCTTGATCTTGTACTCGAACGACTGTGCCTGCGTGTAAACGGTGATTTTGTCCTCGAGCTCGGTGTCTTCCAGCCGGCGGAAGATCTCCCCGAAGACGTCGTTGTGTGCGGAGATGATCATGTTGCCACGCTCGCCGGGGTTGACCGACCCGATGTGATGGCCCGCACCCTTCTTCAGATCTTCCCACGAATCGCCGCGCACGACCGCCGCATCGACCCCAATCGACGGAATGACGATTCGCGTCGGTTGTTGGGGGCCGGGCGTCGGCACCTGCATGGACGGCATGGGACGGACCAGGTTCCGGTACGCCTCCGGCACGTCCTCGCCGACGACGGGCGGTGAGCTGCTGCCCGGCAGGATGGACACCCCAATCATGGGCGTGGCCGTGGGCGTCGGTTGAACCTCACGAGCCTGGGCCACTTCTTCATTCAGCGCCTTCAGGTTGGTAAATGAGCCGACGGCAATCGCCACGAGGCCGACCAGCGCCGCGACTTCCAATACCAACAGCACGCGGTCACGCCAGGTAGGCGGCCGGTGCGCCGCGCCGGCTTGGCCCTTGCTGCGCTTACTCTCTTTCTTAACGTCCTCGGTCGTTTCATACTCCAGCGACCAAAAACGGCTTGCAGCCCTCGAAGGGCTGCCTGTCACCCGCGTCTCCGTGATGACGGACGCGGTGTCGTCTTCCGGCGGCGGGGGATCGTCCGCGGCGCGTCCCGCTTTGGCGAGGCGCTGTAGACGCTTGCAACGTAACTCCCGGCGCTTCATTACCAAAACTTGCTCGATCTCTTCAACACTGAGATCATCGACGGTGCGCCTATCAGTCATGCGACCCTCCTGGGGAAGGGAGGTTACCTGCTGCGGCCTTGGGGAGTTTCCATAAGTTCTGTTTTCACAACCATTATAGTCGACATGGAAACGCGCGTCAAATGATGGCGCTTGACAGGAACAAGACTCCGTGTTATACTGCTGGTAGTGAACACTACTGTGGGAGTTACTAACTTGACTTCGACCAACCGGCACGGGGAAGTGCTCCAAGAGCTGGAACGGATAGGATTTTCATCGTACGAGGCACGTACGTACGTGGCGCTTTTGGCCAGCCCCCCGGTGAACGGCTACGATCTGGCGAGGCTGTCCGGAATCCCCACGTCGAAGATCTACGAGACGCTCCAGCGCCTGGTCGCCAAGGGCGTGGCCCTGGCTTCGGCGAGCGAGCCCACTCTATATCGCGCGGTGCCCCCTGGCGAATTGCTCGCGAGCGTCCGTCGGGACACGGAACGCTCCCTCACCGTGCTGGCGAACGCTCTGCCGGATATATCGACGGCACCCTCGGCGGGCATGGTGTGGCGACTCAGTGACCGGCAAGCGATCCTGCGGCGCCTGCAAGAGATCGTCGCAAACGCCTCAAGAGAGGTGTTCCTATCCATCTGGCCGGTCGAAGCAGGCTGTCTCGAAGAATCGGTGGCGGCGGCCCGGCGGCGCGGGGTTCGGTTTTGGGTGGCGAGCTTCGGCTCCAGGTCGCTCGACGGCGAGGGGGTTTACGACCTTCTGTCGTGCGGCGTGAGCTCGGCCGCACGCCTCGGCAAGCGATTGACGGTGGCGGTTGCCGACGATCGGAACGTTCTGATCGCCGAGTTCTGTGATGACGCCGAACCCACCGGCACCCTGGCCGACGATGCGTCGTTGGCGCTCGTGGCGAGGGAGTACATCGTCCACGATCTCGTCAATCACGCACTGATAGAGGAACTCGGTGAGGATCGTTTTGCGGCGCTGCGCAGCCGGCATCCGTTGGTCGCCGGCATATTGGGTGAACCCGCATTCTGCCAGGAGGACAACCCGGAGTGAAAGAGATCCGCATCCACGGACGCGGCGGGCAGGGCTCGGTGCTGGCGGCTGAGCTGCTCGCCGTCGCGGCTTTTGAAGACGGCCGGTACGGTCAGGCGTTTCCGGTCTTCGGCGGTGAGCGGCGCGGAGCGCCGGTGCAGGCCTTCGTCCGCATCGCGGACGAGCCCATTCGTCTGCGCACTCGCGTTCGGCAGCCCGACTACGTCATCGTGCAGGACCTGTCTCTGACGGGGATCGTGGACGTCTGCGAGGGCCTGCGGACGGGAGGACTGCTGCTGGCGAACGGGGATGCGCCGTCCGCGGTGCCGTGGCCGGAGGGAATTCGCCTGCAGACCGTCCCGGCATTGCAGATTGCGATGCAGATTTTTGGCCGACCATTCGTGAATCCGGCGATGCTCGGCGCGTTTGCGGCGGCCACCGGCGAAATTCGGTTGCAATCGATCCAGCGCGCCTTTCGCGCTCGTTTTCCGGGCGAACTGGGCGAGAAGAACGCCCAGGCCGCGCAGGCGGCCTACGAAATGGTGGGGGGAGAGGCATGAAGATCGACTACGCCTGTGTCGTCCAGCCGCGTACGTCGCTGGCGAACAAGACGGGCTCCTGGCGATTCAACCGGCCCATTCTGGACGCGGCAGCCTGTACCGGCTGTGGCCTGTGCGACCTGTACTGCCCGGAGGGCTGCGTTCTGCCGGCCGAGACGACGTATCGGATCGATTACGACTACTGCAAGGGATGCGGCATCTGCGCGCACGAGTGTCCCGCCGGGGCCATTCACATGCAGGCGGAGGAGGGCTGAGACGGTGGTAGATTCCAACATTGCGGTCGTGGAGGGCTCCATGGCCGTGGCTCAGGCGGTGCGGCAGGCGCGTCCCGGCGTCATCTCCGCGTATCCCATCACGCCGCAGACCCACATCGTCGAGTTCCTGGCGCAGATGGTCGCCGACGGCGACCTGGACGCCCAGTACGTCCGCGCCGATTTCGGAGTTCTCGGCGGCGTCCATCGTCTACGGCGCTTCAGTTGCCGGAGTCCGCGCCTACACGGCCTCGGCCTCGCAGGGGCTGGCTCTGATGACGGAGGTGATCTACAACATGGCCGGCGCCCGGCTGCCGGTGGTCCTGACCGGGGCGAACCGGCAGCTCTCGGCGCCCATCGGTCTGCAGCCCGACCACCAGGACACGCTGCTGCTGCGCGACTCCGGGCTGATCGAGCTGTACGTGGAGAGCGCCCAGGAAGCCTACGACACGCACCTGCAGGCCTTTAAGATAGCCGAAGACCCGGCGGTCCTCCTGCCGATCGTCGTATGCCTGGATGGCTACATCCTGACGCACGTCTTCGAGCCGGTTCGGACGCTGTCGCAGGACGCCGTCGATGCATTCCTACCGCCGTACCGGCCACGACACGTGCTGGCGCCGGACCGCCCTGAGATCTTCGGTTCGTACACCGACGAGGCGAATACGTTGGAGGTGCGGTACCTGGCCCATCAGGCGTCTCTGCGCGCCGGTGAGGTCATCGAGCGGACGGCACGGGAGTACGAGCGCCGGTTCGGGCTGTATCATGGTGGGCTGATCGATACGTACGCACTGGACGACGCCGAGATCGTGCTGGTCGCGATGGGCTCCATGGTGAGCACGCTGCGGCAGGCCGTGGATGGGCTGCGCGAGCGGGGTCAGAAGGTCGGCCTGGTCAAGGTTCGCAGCTACCGCCCGTTTCCGGCGGAAGGGCTGCGGGCGGCTCTCCGCGGGGTAGGTGCGGTCGCCGTGCTCGACAAGGGGCTGTCGATGGGTTTTGGGGGCATCCTCGCCGCCGACGTCAGGGCCGCCCTGTGCAACGTGAAAGATGCGCCGTTGGTGCTTGGGCTTATGGCCGGATACGGCGGACGGGAAGTGACGTTGGAGGGTGTGGACGAGATCGTGGCGCTGGCCGACCAGGCGTTGCAGCAAGGGCGCGTCGACGACCCATGCGTGTTCTTCGGTCTGCGCGCGGAGATATTACCGGAGGACGGCCGATGAGCGAAACGAACGCATACGACCAGCAGCTGTTCGTGCCGGGACACCGGGCTTGTCCCGGGTGCGGCGTGCCGATCGCGGTTCGGGCCATTCTACGGGCCACCGGTCCGAACGTGATCGTCGTAAGCCCGACCGGCTGCCTGGAGACCTTCACGTCGCCTTATCCGTCTACCCCGTGGGGAGTGCCATGGGTCCATGCGTTGTTCGAGAATGCGGCCGCCGTGGCGTCGGGCGTGGAAGCCGCGCTGAAAGTCCGCGGCCGGACAGATACGCCTGTCGTGGTGATCGGCGGGGACGGCGGCACGTACGACATCGGCATCGGCTCGCTGTCCGGCATGCTGGAGCGCGGCCACAACATCACGTACATCTGCTACGACAACGAGGCCTACATGAACACCGGCGTACAGCGTTCGAGCGCGACGCCCTTCGCTGCGGCCACGACCACCAGTCCGGTGGGCAAGGCGGACTGGGGAAAAATGCGCCCGAAGAAGAACGTGCCGGCCATCGCTCTGGCGCACGACATCCCGTACGTCGCGACGGCCTCGATTGCCTACCCGCGGGACATCACCCGCAAGGTGGAGCGTGCGCTGAGCATCGAGGGGCCGAAGTACATCGACGTCCATACGCCCTGTCCGATTGGCTGGGGGTTCGACGCGGCGCTGACCATCGAGGTCGCCCGGCTGGCCGTGTCGACCGGGCTGGTGCCGCTGTACGAGGCCGGTTCAGCGGTGGAGTTCCGAGCACGTAAGCTGAAAGACCAGCAGCCGGTCAGCGTCTATCTCAAGCTGCAGGGACGGTTCAAGCATCTGTTTTCCCGGCCTGATGGGCCGCAGATCATCGCGCAGATTCAGGCCATTGCAGACCGCAACGTTGCCCGGCACTGAGTCCGCAGACTATGAGCGCTGCGTATTGCGTCGAAGTGCGGCGGATGGCGTGGAGAACTGAAATCTGATTGTGGAGGAGCGCAGGGGATGAACAAGAGCAAGGTGTCCATCGTTAGAGTGAGCCCCGAGGCGGAGTACGACGCCGTGCTTGCCGGCGTGCGCCAGGCGATCGACCTGGCCGGCGGGTTGGCTGAAGTCGTGAGTCCCGGCCAAGTGGTGATCATCAAGCCGAACGTGCTGGCGCCATCCGCGCCCGGAGACGGCGCGCTGACCGATCCCCGCGTGTGCCGGGCCATCGCGGACCTGGTGCGCGAGCGTGGGGCGCGGGCCGTCATCGCCGAGTCGTCGGCGGTCGGCGTCGATACGGAGAAGTCCTTCGTCTCGGTGGGCTACGATGCCCTGCGCGAGCTGGGCTACGAGGTCATCGATCTAAAAAAGGAAAAGCCGGCGAAGATGAGCGTCCACGAGCCCCTGGTGATGGAGGAGTTCGCCACCTGGGAGATCGTCCGCGACGCTGACGTGATCATCAGCGTGCCGGTGCTCAAGACACACGACCAGGCCGAGATGACCCTCAGCCTCAAGAACCTGAAAGGGCTCGAGGCCGACAAGGACAAGAAAGAGCTGCACCGCCGGGGCATCTTCAAGGGGGTTGCGGACCTGGCATCGGCCCTCAAACCCGCGCTGACCGTGATCGACGGAATCGTCGGGCAGGAGGGTCTGGGACCGCTGTACGGTATCCCCATCCGCCTGGGACTGCTGCTGGCCAGCCGGGACCTGGTGGCGGCGGACACCGTGGCGTCGATCATCGCGGGCTTCGAGCCTCAGGAGATCGGGACCACGGTCTACGCCGCGCAGAAGGGGCTGGGAACGATGGACGTGGGGCAGATCGAGGTCGTTGGGGAGCCCGTCGAGAGCGTCCAGCGGCGCTTCATGCGCTGCAGCGAGGACGTGCGCGTGAAGGTGGAGGGCTTCCAGATTCTGCACGCGCCAGGCACCTGCACGGGCTGCCGCAACACGGTTTTGAGCGCCATGTTCGACATGAAGAATGCGGACCAGCTCGACTATTTGCCCGGCCTGACGGTCATCACGGGCCCCGGCGTGGAAATTCCCGCGAACATCCCTCCGGAGAGCATCGTGGCCGTCGGCATCTGCGTTCCGCCGGAACGCCGCGGCCGGCGTTTCGTAACCGGCTGCCCTCCCAACAACGTCGGCGTGGTCCAGGAGCTGCTGGGCGGGCGCGCCAAAGTGACCCGCACCTACGCCACGAGCGACGAACCCAGCCCGGAAGACGGGTAGCTCGCAACGTCGAAGCGTGGCGGCCACCTTCGGCAAGCGGTGCGCGATCGGGCGGCTTCGACCGCCCGATCGCTTTGCGGCAAGTTCGCACTTTCGAAAATGGTTCTCTCTTTCCACATTCTCTCCAGATGTGCTATCATCCTCTGGGCAACCCTGACCGCACCACAATATCAGGAGGAGATCCATGAGGATTCGCACGCACCGTCAAGTCGTCGGCCTGACCATCCTCATCCTGACTCTCGTCACCCTCATCGTTCCGTCAGCGCCACGGTCGCCTGCCCATGCGGCGGGAGATCTGAAGGACCTGGTGCGCGCCTACGAAACGAGCCTCAGCCGATCGGCTGAGACTCAGCAGGAAGCCGCCATGGCGTTGTTCAAGCGCTACGGTGAGTATAAGGCGCTCATCGCCCAGGGGGGGCAGGTCTCTCAGGCGACGGCCCGCGCGCTGGACGAGCGCCTGGTGGGCATGACGCAGGATATCTGGCGGGAGGTCAGCGTGCGCCGCCCGGGCGGCCTGAGCCACATCGTCCCGGTCGGTACCCTGGGTGACCGCCTGAACAATACCGCTTACATCCCGGGCAAGAGCGACAAAGACTTCATCCCGCGCGGAAGCCAGGCTTCGGAGGCGGCTCAGGACTTCACCGAAGCTTTCGAGCGCAAGTTCGGGATCCCCGCATCCAGCGTCGACGCCAATGCGCTCGACCCGACCGACATCAGCAAGTGGCCGGATCGGGTCCTGGCCGCAACGAACTTCGAAAAATACAATACGAAGGGCGGCATTGCCTGGCTGGAAGCCGACATGTACAAGAAGAAACCGGATTTGTGGCGGTTCAACGCCGAGACCGGGCAGTTGGAGCAAGTGAAGTTCGATCGCCTCGTGACGACGCCGCCCCCACCGCTTAACCCTGAGGACGCGGCCGGTTTCCTCAGCGACAACATGAAGTTTCGGCAGCACCTCACGGAGGAGTTCGGCGGCGACCCGCTCGCCCTGTCGCTGAAGCAGGCCAAGTACGATCAACGCAACGTGGAGGCTTTGCTCCTCGCGGGCGGCGAGCTGACGGACGCCGAGAAGAAGATGCTCGAGTGTACCGGCCTGATGCGGGACGGCAAAATGAGCGAGGCCGCGGCCAAATACGCCGGGCTAATCGGCGAAACCGACCCGCAGAAAGCGCTGGTGGCGTACCGCGAGGCAATCGAGTCGCTCACAGAGCGCGTTACCAAAGAAGTCATCGAGAAGCACATCGCTCTCATTGCGTCCGGCAAGATGACGCAGGCCGCGACAGACGAGCTGGCGGCCGCAGTGGCCAACATGCCCCAATACAAGGGGATGGTCGAGAAAGCAGTGTCCGAGAAGCTCGGCAAAGCCGAGTGGAACGAGATCAGCAAGCTGGCTGACGCCTTCGGCAAGCGTGTCAGCGTGGTCCGCTATGGCATCGAGTACTTCAACGAGCAGGCCCTGAAGTACTTCGGCAAGCCGTACGACAAGCTGAGCGATGCGCAGCGGGCGATTCTCCACGGCGCGGAAGACGCCGCCGAAAGCGCCGGCATCGGCAAGATCCTGGGCACCGGACTGAACGCCGCGTTCTCCGCCTACTCCGTTTACAGCTCGTACGAAGAGGGCGCCAGGAAAGGGACCGCGACCGGGGTCGCCCACGCGGCCGGCCGCACCTTCATCGAGCTGCTGCAGCTTGGCTACCCGCCCGCCCAGATTGCGGAGCTGATCGGACTGGCCGCCGCCGGCCTGGTCAACCTCGGCGCCGAAGCCTACAAGAACGACGTCCTGAACGCGCTGTACGATGCCTACCGCGCTAATCCCAGCGATGCCACCCTGCGCGACCTGCTCGATACGCAATCCATTCTCGGCTACTACGCCGGGGGGATCCGGGAGTTTGCCAAGAGCCTCCGGATGGACGACCAGAATCTGACCGAGGAACAGATTCGCGAGAAGCTCCGGGCGTACCTGGCCGGCCGCCTGGGTGCAGACCAGATGCAGGCGCAGTTGAGCGAGATCGAGAATTGGGTGAAGGACAACGACATCCCGCTGCTGCCGGGCGGGGATTGGCTGACGGCCTTCGGCGATAACGCGCGGCTGAAATCGAAAGACGCCGTCGCTTACAATCGCCTGCTCGCCGGCTTGCTGGCGGCCTACGACGACTGGGCGACCCGGCTGCGCGCGGACGGCATTCCGTTCACCGACGAGACCATCAAGCACATCCTGTGGCTGACGTACCGCGGCAAGCCGGAGGACCTGCAGAAGTTCCTGAATGAGCTGTACGCCAACTCGCCCACCCCCTGCAAGCTGTCTGTCGGCGATGGCCAGCTCGGGCGCATCATCAGCGCGCGGGGCACGATCATCTCTCAAACGACGCCGTCCCGCGGAGGAGCCATCGCCCGGCCGCAAGTGCTGGTGGGGACCGGCGGTTCGTTCCGCGAGAAGCCGGTGGACACGCCCTGCGACCCGGCGCGGCGTTTCGGTCCCTTCGAGATCGCCGGCAGCGGGCAGATCTCGGCCACGATCGACGGCAACCCGCCGGTGCCCAACACCTGGAGCCTGTACAACAGCAACACATCGATGGCGGTGTCTTTCGAGCCCAAGGTCGGTGGGGGCTACCGTGGCGGGGATACCATCCTGGCCCTCTCTGGGCAGGCGGAGAACAGCCACCTGAAAGGCGGCGCCGAGTGGGGCGGGGCGGGGCGGTTGTGGGTGACCATCGGCGCGCCGGCCGGGGCCGGCCCGCTCACCGGCGCGTGCTTCGAGCAATCCTATTCGGCGCGGGTGGCGGTCGTCGCGGTCAAAGGCGAGAGCCCCGCCGCGGCGGACGATCGTCTCCTGCCCGGCGATCAGCTGATCACCGACGGCAACGGCGAAACCGTGGTCCAGCTCCCCGACTGTTCGAAGCTGCTGGTGCGGCCCAACAGCACCCTGACCCTCACCAGCCCCAAGGACGGCGTCGTCCAGGTCCAGGTGACCCGCGGTGGCTTCCGCCTGCAGCGCCCATCGGGCGGCGTCCATGGCCTGCAGGTGAAGCTCGGCAACGCCACGGCCAGGCCGGTCGGTACCGAGTTCGAGGTGCAGTGGACCGGCGAGTCCGGAGAGATCACCGTCCTCGACGGCGCCGTGTCGCTGACGCCGGACGACGGCGGCGCCGAGACACGGATCGCGGCGGGGCAGCGCTGCGCGTGGCCGAGTGGGGAAATCAGCTCGTACGACGTGGCTGCGGAGGACCCCACCGGGACTGCCGGGCTGGTCGGCGGCCTGCCGCTCGGCGAGGTCCTCACCGATGACAGCGTGCCTGAACCGTTCGGTCCCAAGACCGCCGAGTTTGCGGACAACCATGTTCCCTCCGATTGGGTCTGGCAGGACCCCGGCGGTGACACCAAGCTGGAAACGCCCGCGCCGGGCACGTTGCAGCTCACCGTCCCGAACGGCAACGACTTCTGGAACGCCAGCTCTGCGGCGCCCCGCCTGCTCCACAAGGTCACGGGCGATTTCGACCTGGAGGCGGAGGTTCGTTTGGACTGCAAAGGCGGCGACATGTCCAGCCTCGAGTTTCTGCTGTATTCGCCGGGCTCGGCGCTCGGCGACCTGGCGAAGCAGATGCGCGGAGACGACCTGATGGCGAACTATCGCCTCGTAGGTGGCGGGTGGCTCCGCGGGGCCGGCCTGAACAAGCTGCTCTGGCTGAACAAGCCGTGGCAGAGCGGCGTGGACGCGCCTATTGACGGCCTCGTGCGCCTGCGCTTGACCCGCCGCGGCGATTTGTGGAAGAGTTACTGGAGCACCGACCGCCAAACGTGGCGACTCTCCTGGCGCGAGGAGCTTTCTGCGCCCGACACGGTCTGGGTGGGCTGGGTGGCGAAGCGCCAGGCCTACGATGGCCTGACGGACGAGCCGGCCCACGTCACCCTGCGCGACGTCCGTTTGGTCACCGCGGCGCGTGGAAACTTGGGGGCCGAGCCGTGGGACCTGACCTCACCGGACGGCGTCGCGAGCGTCGATGGAGAGCAGACACTCAGCCTGTCCATGGACGGCTCGCGCCTCGGGTCGACCAGCTTCCAGTCGACAGAGCCGCTGTCCGGCGACTTCGACGTGGTCGCGCGCTTCCAGACCAGCAACGATCCGGCGCGCCAGCCGGGCCAGTCACGGTACGCATTGCTGTCCATGAACAGCGGTGACGACAAGCAGCGTGCCTTCGCGCTGTGGCTGGATAGCGACGGATTGAAGAATACTCTGGCGACTAACCTGGGCCGCGACGGGGGCTGGCTCGGTGAGGACCGCCAGCCGGCCTACGATACGACGCGTCTGCGCATCGTGCGCCGCGGCGACCGCGTCTCCACGTTCCGATGGTCCGACTGCACGTGGGCGCCGCTGTCCAGTTACGATGCGGCCATTCCCGAACCGCTGTACGTCAGCGTGGGGATCGGGAACGACCGGGACGCTGGCGCACCAGGGCCGGTCAAGGCACGTTGGACGATCGAGCAAATCACCGCGGACGATTCGCCACTCGGCGTCGATTGGGCGCCCGCAAGTTGTAGTGTCCTGACCCCCGCAGAGCTGCCGGCTAGCGTACAGGTCCCGGAAGGTCTGCGCGCACAGTGGCTCGCTGCCCCCTTTGCGTTGGGCAGCCTCTTCTTCGGGCCGGACGGCTCGGCGTGCATTTTCTCAAACGAGAGGGGTAAACAAGAGCTGCTGGCCGCAGATGCCGATGGCACCGCGCGGCCATTCGTTCAGAGCGAGCTGCTGGCGGGGATCAACGGCAAGAATGGCGCCTGGGCGGACGGCCAGGTGATGGTCGCGATTGATTTCTGGCCGGATGGAGGGAACCCATACGGCGGTCTCTTCCGCCTGTCGGGCGACGGCAGCTTTAGCGAGTGGAAGCTTGCCGAGGGTCATGGGGGCATGGCGGACGTGATCGCTGCGCCGAACGGTGGTTGGTATTTCGCCGACTTCGAAAACGACAACGTCTGGTACCTGGCCGCTGAGGGCGTGCCGGAGCAGAAGCTGATCACTCAGGGCGACGTCCCGCCCGGTGTGACCGGCCTGGCGTACGACCCGGCTGCCGGCGCCTTGTACGCCCTCAACGTCGAAGACGCCTATCCCTTTGGGGGACAGGCCGGCGTCTACCGGATCACTCCCGACGGACAGGCCGAGCTGGTCGTTGCGCCCCTGGGGTCCAAGAACTTCGGCGGGATGGCCGTAAGCCCGGGCGCCAGCTTCGCTGCCGGTCTCTACGTCAGCGAGCCGCAGAGCGGGGAGATTCTGCGCGTCAGTCCGGACGGGCAGACCGAGCCGGCGGTGACCGGCCTGACCAACCCCGGTACGCTCGGATTCAGCCCCACCACCGGCGCCCTGTGGGTCGTCTGCGACGGCAAGGCCGTGCTGATCTGCTCCAGCCCGATGGTCGCGCCCGCGGAGAAGCCGGCCGTTCGGCAGAACCCGACGCCTGAGGAGCAACCCTCAAAGGCCGTTGTTGGACCCACGGCCACGCGAGCCACGTCTGCCCGCGCCAAGGCCGGCGCGTCGGTTGCCATTCAGGCGCCCACGGCCACACCCACACCGACCCCAACCGCAACGCCCACGCCAACGCCCGAGTCCGCTCCGGCGCCGGGACGGGCGAACGCCGTCGCGGGTGGATCTTTCGGAGCCGAACCCGCTGCCACACAAGCCCCTCCGAAAGTCGTGCCGACGCGCGCGCCACTGGTCGAGCCCACCCGTCAAAAGTCCTCTGCCTCGGCGCCGGCCGTAGAATATGAACTGCTCGTGAAGCGATTGGACGTGGCGACCGAACCTTCCGGCCTTGTGGCCGGCCAGCCGATTCGGTTCAACGGCTTGTTTGCAGCAAATGTCTGGCCGGAAGGTGGTCCCCTGTTCCCGGCCACGCAGTTCCGCTGGCGGCCTGGAGCGCAGTTCGACTGGCAGGAAGGGAGCTGTCCCGCCAATACGCACTACGCCAACTGCTCGCCGCAGCTGACGTTCGTCTATCCTCAGCCGGGCAAGTATGAAGTAAGAGTCGAGCTCAATTATCGAAATGAAATCCCCGAGCTGGATGGTGCCGACGACGTCCGTGCCTGGGTCTTAGACATTGGGACTGCGCCCTGAGCTTTCTACCTAAGGGCGCAGTCGTTTCGTCTCAGGAACCTGGGAGTGTGGGTGTCGGGAACAGCACGCTGACCCTGGGAATAGCGAGCCACACCAGGACGGCAAACAGGATGAGCAGAACGATGATCAGCAGGCAGGTCATGAAGAACCAGCGGGTGTTGCTGGCCCTCTTCTTCTCCACGATCGTGTCGAGCGAACGCTCCGGCGCAACCGGCCTGGCGGCTGCTGCAGGTGGGGGTGGTGGCGGAGGAGGCGCGACGGGCTTGACCGCCGGCGCGGGAGGCGGGGGCGGGGGCGGGGGCGTGATCGGCCGGGTGACTGACGGACGTGGAGGGGGTGGAGGCGTCGCCGTAGGCTCTGGCGGCAGGGGCGCCGGTACCGGCGTCACGTCCGGATCCCAGGTAACGTTCTCGACCGCACCCGCACCAACCGGCTGAGGAGAGAAAACCAACACGGTATCGCCCAGACGAATGTTGTCCCCATCCCGGAGCACTTGCGGCCCGGTCACCCGCATCGCGTTGACGAAGACCCCGTTCGGACTGCCCATGTCGAAGATCAGGTAGTCCTGGCCCTTCAGCTCGATCTCGGCATGGTGTCGCGAGATGCGTGGGTCGGTGAGCATGATCTCGTTGTCCAGGTCGCGGCCGAGCCGGGTCGTGTCCGCCACCAAGGGAAAGGTCTGCCCTTGCTCCGGACCGGCCAGAGCCAAGAGGCTGTGCGGTCGCGCACCCACGACGGTGTCGTCCGCGCTCGAGGCCGGCTGTGGCACCGCTGCAGGTGCAGACACTGGAGGGGCGGGCAGGCGGACGCCGCAATTTGCACAGAAAATGCTGCCGGGAGCAACCGTTTCACCACAACTTGGGCAATTCACGAAGGCGCCTCCTGAGGGTAGTCAACTTCGGTGGCCGGGCGATCGCTAGCCCAAGTAGTCGCGCAGCTTGCGGCTGCACTTGGGATGGCGCAGCTTGCGGATGGCTTTGGCTTCGATCTGGCGGATGCGCTCGCGGGTCACGCCAAACTCGCGACCGACCTCTTCCAGGGTGCGACCCTGCCCATCCTTGAGACCGAAACGCATTTCCAACACCTCACGCTCGCGCTTGCCGAGCGAGTTGAGGATATCGTTCATCTGTTCGCGGAGCAGCTGGCGTGACGCAGCGTCGACCGGACCGAGGACCGTCTCGTCTTCGATGAAGTCACCGAGATAGCTGTTTTCCTCGGTTCCAATCGGCGTCTCGAGCGACATCGGCTCCTGGGAAACGCGCATGATACGCCGAACCTTGGACGCCGCGCGGCGGAGCTTGCGCTCCAGAACGGGGCTGAGCGAGCCAGGATGCGACGCGGCCTCTTCGATGGCCCGTCTTTCCTCAGACGGCAAGAAGTCCATCTCCAGGGCGATCTCTTCAGGGTTGGGCTCTCGGCCGTACTGCTGGACCAGCTGGCGCTGCACCCGCGCCAAGCGATTGATCGTCTCGACCATGTGCACGGGGATACGAATCGTTCGCGCCTGATCGGCGATGGCACGGCTGATGGCCTGGCGTATCCACCAGGTGGCGTACGTGGAGAATTTGTAACCGCGGCGATAGTCGAACTTTTCCACGGCTCGCAGCAATCCAATGTTGCCCTCCTGGATCAGGTCCAGGAAGGACATGCCGCGGCCCATGTAGCGCTTGGCGACACTGACGACCAGGCGCAGGTTGGCTTTCGCGAGCTCGCGCTGAGCCTCGACGCCGCGCTTCTCGTACTCACTGAGCTTCGCCCGATCCTTGGCGGTCAGCTCGCGGCCTTTCTTGATGCGTTGCGCGTGAGCCTTGGCGCCCTGGGCGATGAGTTCGGCCAGACCCACTTCCTGTTCGCTGTTGAGGAGGGGCACCCGCCCGATTTCACGCAGATACATGCGCACCGGGTCGCTGCTCAGGTCTGGGGCTGCGCCGGCGAGGGCCAGGTGGCGTTCCTCGAGCAGGTCTTCGGTCGTCTGAGGAACCTGGTCGCCTTCTTCCAACTCGGCCAGCTCGTTGTCCCCAGGTTCCTCGATCTCCTCGACCAGGGCCACCAGGGGCAGATCATCGTCGCCGAGCGCCTCGTCGTCCTCGACCAGCACCTCGTCGTCGATCAAGTCGTCCTCTTTTTCGACTTCTTCGGTTTCCTCCGAGTCCATCGTCATCACGTGCTTATAGAGCTTGGCAACCCGATCACTCTTGCCTGGAAAGATGTCAACGTTGCGTGGAGTCACCCGTTTGGTCGTCGCTTCCTCACCTTCGTTGGCGTTGTGATCTAGCTGATCGCTAGGTTCGTTGCTCATGGTCACCTTTCCTCAGCGCCGGCGTATGTCTGGGGGCGCTCAAGCCGCCGGATCATTGTCGGAGAGGTTGGCTTCGATTATGCCGTTGCGGCCGGTCGTTCTGGTAGTTCTGCGCTGGCCGGAGACGGTGCCGGTATAGACGGCCTGCTGTAGCAAGCCGGTGCTCCGGCGTTGTTCTTCCACCAGCCTTCCGTATTCCTCGCAGGCGACTGAATCGTGCTCTGATTCTGCATCACGAAGCAGCCCGTACAGCTCGTCGCATCGTCTGCGCGTGACCTGCTGCCGCAGTTTGAGTGCTGCGCTCACTGCTTCTCCCTCGGCCCGATCTCCGGAAACCGGGGGCAAAGTCGCCCAATAGGCCAGTAATCGTTCGAGGTGGTCGGTGATCGGGTAGGCCACGTCCGCGCGGATGGCCTCCACGGTCAACTCGACAGAGCGGGAAAAGAGGCGTTCCATCGCGGCGAACAAGCGCTGATTCTCGGTTCGAGAGAAATCATCGGTGCCGAGCGGCGGCAGTCCCAGGTCGGACAACACCTGGTTGGCGGATGCCAGACCGCCGGGACGCGCTACCAGCGCCATCAAGCAGTGTTCCTCGAGCTCGAAGGCGGGTCGCCTGGAGCGGATATCCCTTGCCGTCTGCCAGTCTTCGTCCTGGCCGACTCTCCGCCGTTTGTGGACCCGAAGCTGTTCCTGCAGCAGCTTCTCGTCGACCTGAATCAGTCGGGACAACTTCTGCAAGTAATGCGCCCGCTGAATCGGGTTTTCGATGTCACGAATGACCGGCAGCAGCTGATCGGCGGCTTGAGTCTTGCCTTGCGCCGATTGCAGATCGAACTGGTCCTTCATGAGCTGCAAATAGTACTCGATGACGGGCAGAGCCGAGTCGATGAGCTGCGCCCAGCTTTCCGGATGATCGCGAATCAGGTCGTCCGGGTCCTGTCCCGGCGGCAAGACCGCAATTCGCACGTCGGCCTCGGAGCTGTACTGGGACTCCACCAGCGCCGAACCGATGTTGACCACCTCGTGCAGTGTGATGCGCCGGCTCAGATCCAGGCCGCGCAGCGTGGCGTGCCCGCCGGCTGTGTCCGGGTCGAGGGCCAGAACGATGGTTCGCGCATATTTGCGCAGCGTCTTGACCTGCGCTTCGGTCAGCGCCGTGCCCATCGCGGCGACCACGTTGCTGGCGCCATGCTGGTGCGCCTGAATGACGTCCATGTAGCCTTCGACGACGATGGCTTTGTCTTCGGCGCGAATGGCGGCCTTAGCGAGGTCGATGCCGAACAGGACGTGCCCCTTCTGGAATATCGGCGTCTCGGGAGAGTTGAGATACTTGGGCTGTGAATCGTCCAGCACTCGACCGCCGAAGCCGACGATGCGTCCGGTGTGATCCCGTATGGGGATCATAATACGATTTCGGAAACGGTCATAATGGCCGCTGCCTGCGCTTCGAGCTTCTTGCGCATCCCGGGCAACCACCAGGCCGCTCTGTAGAAGATCCGCCGTCGGGACGTTCTTCGCTCCCAGATATGAGCCCAGGACGTGCCAGGCGTCAGGTGCATAACCGATCTGGAAACGATCGATCGTATCCTGATTGAGACCCCGCTTCTCGAGATAGCGGCGCGCCGTCTCTCCCGCGGGAGTTGCGATGAGCTGGTTATGATAGTAGCTCGCAGCCAGCTTGTTGATGTCTTCGAGCCGGCGCTCGAGTTCGGCTTCCGTCTTCTGGACGTCGGTCTGCGGCTTGAGCTCGACGCCGGCCCGCCGGGCCAGGATTTCTAATGCTTCCGGGAACTCGACGTTCTCCTGCCTGGCGACGAAGGAGAACACGTCGCCGCCCGTGCCGCAGGCTCCGAAGCAGTGCCAACTTTGGGTATCGGGAAATACGACGAAGGACGGGGTCTTTTCAGTGTGAAATGGACAAAGGCCCTTGAAATTTCGCCCTGCCTTTTTGAGGGAGACATAGCCGGAAATGACCTCGACGATATCCAGCCGCTCCTTGACCTCATCGATAATGCCCATCGCGTCCCACGACCTCTCACCGGCTTCACCGAGGTGGAAAGTATTATACCAGACCGCTGAAAACTGTGTCAAAATGAGGGGCGGTCGCATAGAAATTCGAATAGGCTGTCGCCGGCGAGCCGCAGGACCGCTAGAGGGTACTGCTTGCGAGCGATGTGGCGTAGGATTTGAGACGGAAGCAGGTACCAGCGCAGGCCGACCAAGACCGCCTGGCCAGGCTCGCCCCTCGCGCATATTCACGCTCGATCGGGAAGCTCTAGAGCCGTACGGAGGGCACGATCCAGGTCACGAAGCTTCTGAGGAGAAAGGCTCCCGACGTAATGAGTCAGAGCCGATTTCGACAGACTGACCAACTCGTCACAGTGGATGCCACTGTCATGCTTCAAGCCCTCATCAATACCGACTGTGACCTGGGTGGAGAGCCCATCGTAGGCCGAGTAAACAGGAGCGCAGATCACGGTGGAAAACCGCGAGTCGATCAGAACCTGTCGGCTGACAATCACGAACACGCGGAACCGTTGAGGGTCCCGGGCAGAGGGATGATCGACGCGATACAATTCGCCGCGTCTCATCACACTGCCTGGTCCGGGCCGGCATTGTAGGCCAGCGTATCCTCCGCCTCGTCGTTCAGAGCGTCGGCACGCCGATTGATGATCTCCAGGTCGTTGGCGTCCTGCAGCTCGCGGGCCTTGTGCGCGAGATAAGCCCGGACGACCGTCTCGACAAACTCGGAACGCGTTTGATGGGGCCCGGTTGCTTCGTCGATGGCTTTCAGCAAGTCTTCTGATAGAGTAACGGATGTCTTGACTTTCATACTACCATTGTACTCCCATCGGTAGTTCCGGTCAAGCAACGCTGCCAGGGTCAGCGCAACAATTGAATGTGACAGCTCTGTCGGTTCTTGCTATAAGGACCGGCCTTGTGATATAATCCGAATTCGCAAGTGATCCATTTGGCAATCGATTATTTCACTGAGACTTGTCAATCGAAAGTTGTCACTCGATCCCGCTCAGGAAGTCGCTTTCGCTGCTCGAATCATACCGTAAGTCAGGTCCGTGCTAACCGGTCAGGTCGCTCGCTACAACTCATGAATCAGGAGGAAGACATGGATATCGGTAGATCGTTCAAGTACATGTTCGAGGACGAAAGCTGGATCAGCAAGGTACTCATTGGCGGCATTCTGGGGATCATCCCCATCGTCAACTTCCTCGTCTATGGCTACATGCTGGACGTCATCCGCAACGTCGCCGGTGACCAGGAACTGCCCTTGCCCAGCTGGGACGATTTCGGTGGTAAGTTCATGAAGGGCTTGATGGTGTTCCTGGCCAGTCTGATCTACGCGCTGCCCATCATCGCGCTCAGCATCGTCCTGGCGATCGTCACCGCGATCCTGGGTGCCGGGGCCAGCTCTTCCAGCCGCGACGCTTCCGGAGCGGCGGGCGGCCTCATCGGCATTTGCTTCCTGGTCTACTACTGTGTGATCTTCCTGTACAGCATCGTCGTCTACGGGTTCCTGTTCGTCCCGGGCATGATGCGCTACGCGGACAACGGCGAGTTCGGCGTATTCTTCCAGTTTGGCCGAAACTGGGGTATCGTCTCCTCCAACCTGGGCGGTTACATCGTCATGATTCTCGTGGCAATTGTGGCCGGCATTGCGGCTGAGATCGTGGGCACGATCGCGTGTGGCATTGGTATCCTGTTCACGATGTTCTGGGCGTACCTGGTCAGCGGTCACCTGATGGGCCAGTACTGGAAAGAAAGCAAGGTACGGGTCTAAGTGGTCGCTCCCTCCGTCGGGCGAGGGACCCCCTCCCTCGCCCGTGTTTCGTTCAGGCGCCGGCTCACCGAGAGAATTACTCCCTGCTTGCAGACCGCGGTGGAATGGCTGGTTGCCTTCATCGTCCACCACTGGCTGCTGATTGCCAATCTGACGTTCTTTCTGTTCGTCGCCCCGCCATTTCTGGCCCCTATCCTCGACGCGTTCGGCCTGCACCTGCCCGCGCGCATCATCTATCTCGCCTACCGGCCCACGTGCCACCAATTGCCGGAGCGCTCGTACTTCATCTTCGGCCACCAGGTTGCGGTCTGCGCCCGCTGCTCGGCGCTGTACGTGTCCTTCTGGGGCGCGGGGTTGACATACGCTCTGGCTTCGACCTTGTGGCGGGCGCGCGTTCCGGTGTGGCGCGCACCGGCGCTGCGCTGGGTGGGCGTTGTCACGATTCCCCTGGCGGTGGACGGGCTGACCCAACTGGTCGGATTGCGGACGAGCACGAACTGGCTGCGCACCGTCACCGGGGTGCTGACCGGGGGGGCCGTCGGCGCGTTCATATATCCGTATATGCACGTGGGCTTCGCGGACGCCCGGCGCGTCTGGGAGCAGACCCAGGCGAAGCGTGATCCAGGCCCCGCCGCTGAGGATGAAGCCCGGAAGACGCCGGGAGCGATGGCGTGAACGTGCTGACCACTCTCGCCACGAGTTTCGGGCTGTCCACGGCGGCCGGCCTGAATGCATATCTGCCGCTGCTCATCGTCGCCCTGCTGGCGCGGCTCACTCACCTGATCGAACTCAAGCCGCCATACGACGCACTCACCAGCTGGTGGGCTATCGGCGTGCTGCTCGTGCTGCTCACCATCGAGGTGTTCGTGGATAAGATCCCGGCGGTGGATACGGTGAACGACGGCATACAGACCTTCATCCGGCCGGCAGCGGGCGCCATCCTGTTCGCCGCGAGCCGCGCACGCAATCGATCTGCACCCGGCAGTGGCGTTGGCCTGTGGGTTGTTGCTGGCGGGCAGCGTGCACGCGGCGAAGGCAACGGCCCGCCCACTCGTAACCGCGTCGAGCGGCGGGCTGCTGAACCCGGTCGTCAGCATGGCGGAAGATTTCATTTCTGCGATCACCTCCATAATGGCCATTGTTTTCCCGATGGTGGTGGTCTTCTTCGTCTTGACCCTGGCTATTTTGTTCGTGAGTTGGTACCGAACGCGTCGAGCTCAAAAAACTGTTCAAGGGGAGGAGAACCCAGGTGGAAGATAAGAGAACCGGCAAGATTGCGATTATTGTTGTCATCGTTCTGGTTGTGATCGCTGTTTGTTGCTGTTGCCTGATCGTCGCCGGCACCCTGGCGTGGCCTGATATCCAGCCTGTCTTGCAAAACATGGCCGGTTGATGCCGTTCTGGTCGACCCCAGCCGGAACGGCACCTGAGCAGAACCCATGCGGCCCGGTTCATCACGAACCGGGCTTCTTCGATCCTCAATATTGAATCTTTCACACGTTATGTTACAATGTGAGCTATGTCTGTTGATGAAGTCTTGAAACAAAAGATTCAAACGTTCCCCAGCAAGCCCGGCGTCTACATCATGAAGGATGCGGGGGCCACGTGATCTACGTGGGCAAAGCCGTCAGCCTGGCGGACCGCATCCGTTCCTATTTTCAATCGCCCGCCGGGCAGACGCCGAAGACGCGCCGCCTCGTGGAGCACATCGCTGACCTCGAGTTCATCGTCACCGACTCCGAGCTCGAGGCCCTGATCCTCGAATCGAACCTGATCAAAAAGCACCGCCCGCACTACAACGTGCGTTTGAAGGACGACAAGCAGTACCCCTACGTCCGCGTGCGGTGGGCTGAGGATTTCCCCCGCATCGATATTACGCGCCACATGTACCGGGACGGGTCGCGATACTACGGGCCCTTCACGGCTTCGTGGGCCGTGTACGAAACGTTGGACCTGCTGCGCCGCCTGTTCCCGTATCGCACCTGCAATCGCGTCATCACCGGCCACGATCCGCGCCCCTGCCTCTATTACCACATCAAGCGCTGCTCCGGCCCGTGCATCGGGGCCATCTCGAAGGATGATTACCGCGCGACGATCGATCAGATCTGCCAGTTCCTGGAAGGCAAGACCGAGGCCATCGTGCGCGACCTGAGCCGCGAGATGGAGTCGGCGGCCGAACGGCTGGATTTCGAGGAGGCGGCGCGCGTTCGAGATCAGCTTCAGGCTATCGGACGCGTCGCCGAGCAGCAGAAAGTGGTCAGCAAGACCATGAAGGATCAGGACGTGATCGCCTTCGCGCGGGCGAACGGCGACGCCTGCGTCCAGGTCTTCTTCATCCGCTACGGCAAGCTGGTTGGCCGTGAATATTTCACCCTGGAGGGCGCGGGGGAAGAAGACGAGCAGAACATTATGGCCGCGTTCCTGAAGCAGTTCTACAACAAGGCGGCCTACGTCCCTTCGGAGATCCTGCTGCCGGAAGACGTCGACGAGGCGATGATCATCCGTTCCTGGCTGGAATCCAAGCGTGGCGCCAAGGTGCAGATCCTGGTGCCGCGGCGCGGGCACAACCGGGAGCTGGTGCAAATGGCCACAGAGAACGCGGTCGAGACCCTGACCCACCTGCGATCTCAATGGCTGGTGGAAGAAGGGCGCGCCAACGAGGCCCTCACGCAGCTACAGCAGGCGTTGCAGCTGCCCCGAGCGCCGAACCGCATCGAGTGCTACGATATCTCCAACATCCAGGGAACGGCGGCTACGGCCAGCATGGTCGTCTTCGAGAAGGGTGCGGCAGCCAAGAGCGATTACCGCCGCTTCAAGATCGCCACCGTGCGCGGGCAGGACGACTTCGCCATGCTCCAGGAAACGGTGTATCGCCGCTTCAGGCGGATGTTCCGGGACGAGCCGTCCGACGGGGACAAGCTGCAGGGTGAGTCACGCTGGAAGATCCGGCCCGACCTGATGATCATCGACGGCGGCAAGGGCCAGCTCAACGCGGTGCTGGAAGTGGCCCGTCGCTGCCAGGTAGTCGACATCCCGATCGTCGGCCTGGCCAAGGAACGCGAGGAGATCTTCGTGCCGGACCGGCCCGAGTCTATCCTCCTGCCGCGCGGCAGCCAGGCCCTCTTCCTGGTTCAACGTATTCGGGACGAGGCCCACCGCTTCGCGGTGGAGTACCATCGCAAGCTGCGCGACAAGTCCATGGTGGCGTCGATTCTGGACGACGTCCCCGGCGTGGGTCCCAAGCGGCGGCTGGCGCTGCTGAAGCAGTTCGGCTCGGTAGAAGCGATCGCCGAGGCCAGTGTGGAAGAGCTGGCTGCGGTTCCGGGCATGACGCACGGCGTGGCCGAGAAACTCAAGGCCCATTTGTAGACGGCTTCGGTCCGTTGGTCCCGGACGTATTCGGACCACGAAGTGCACGAAATAGCGCGAAGGACACGAAAAACGACTCCTCTCAGCGGCCTTGCATCAGCCGCAGCGAGAGGAGTCATCTTTGGTGTCTATAGCTTATTTCGCGTGTTTCGCGGTCCAAACGGCCTTGCGATCACGGCGTTGGACTCACCGCTGGTGTGGCAGTGATGACAGCCGTGGCTGACACGGAGGGTGTGATCGTCGCTTCGATCGTCGGCGTCAGGGCGGGTGTGGCGGTCGCCTCAGCCGTTGGTGTGGCCTCCGGCGTTGCTGTGGCCGGGACCGCCACCGTGGCCACGGGAGCCGCGGGCGCCGGTGCAGTGCTGGTCATCGCCGAGGTTGAGGTGACGGCCGCGGTCGCTGTGACCGGCGACGTCGCCGAAATCGTCCCGGTGGCCGGTGTGCTGCTGGTAACCGGCGCAGTGGCCGTGATTCCGAAGGTGGCGGTCAGCGTGGCCGTGGCGGTCGGAGTCGGCGTGGGCAGCGCGACCGGCGGCTTGTCCAGCATGCCTGTCGAGTCGTCGGCCAGGGTGGCGCTGACCAGGTAGATCGACTTGTCATCCGGCTTCTGGACGTAGACGTTGGTGTTGTCCGGCGTCTTGTCGCCGAGATGGAGCAGGTACTGCGTGCCGTCTTTGAGCTTGACCGTTGCGTCGAGCTTCGGCTTATCCAGGCCGAAGGCCGACAGGTCGCTGGTGGATGCCGAATCTGTGAAGACCCGGCTGGCGGTCAGCGAGCTGAGCTGCTGAACGACGGCGTTGATCTTCACGCTGTCGCCAGGATTCGGGCTGGGCGCCACGATTTCCCACGGGGCCGCATCGTTGTTCCTCTGCAGAGTCGTGGTTCTCGTGCCGTCAGTCAGGTTCAACTCGACGACATCGTTCGATGCAAAAGTGTAGACATTCGTGCTCGTTGGAGTTGGGGCGCTGGTCGTGGCTGAATTCTGATCCTTTTCCAAGAACAGGAAATAGGCCAGAAGTGCGGCGAATATAACCAGCAGAATGACAGTATTGCGGAACTTCACGTCTTTCGCACCTCACTTTCGTCCAGACATTCGAGATAAGCGAGTCTTAGCGACGGGTCCACCAAACGGCAATTCCGGCGACGATCACGACCAGCGGTAGCAGGATCAGGCTGGAGAAGACGACCAGCCGCGAGCTTCCGGGTGGCAGCATGAGCGGACGTGAATCCGGTGTCTTCGGCCCGATGGCGACCATCGATTCTTCTTCCGCCAGCCAGTTGACGGCGCCGGCGAACAGATCCTGGTTGCCGAAGTTCTGGACGGCCTGAAGAGGACCGTTGGCGGCGAAGTCCGAGTCGCCGAAGACGACCAGCCGGGTCTTGCTGGCTGAGGACGACACGGCCATGGCGAAAGGCAGTGGGCCCATGGTGTCCTTGCCCTGATCAGGCTGGACCTGCTGAGCATTCTTGTAGTCCGTCTCACCCCAGCTGGTGGGGCTGGAGCTGCAGGATCGGCTGGATGGTCAGGGTCGTGGTCACATCGGCCATTTTGCTCAAGGAGCGGGCCGTCGGGAAGAAGGTCATGAGGCCCTGGACCCCCTTGGTCACGTCAGGGAACGAGTAGGCGGTCACCAACGGCGCCGACGGATCGCCGAAGAAAGAGCTGGACGGGTCGACGATGAGGTCATCCCGGCTCTGAACGCCCCACTTCGCCAACAGCTGGTTGACGGAGTCCGCTGCTCCGGCCTCGGTCATGATGAGCGCCTTGCCCCCGCCGTCGAGGTATTTGTCGATCGTATCCAGCTCCTTCGGCGCGAACGTCGTGCTCGGACCCGCGATCACCAACACGCTCATATCGCTCGGAATCGTGTCGGTGATGGCGAAATTGACCGTGCCGACCTTGTAGTTCTGCTTCTCGAGGTCGCTTTTGATCGTGCTGTAACCCAACTGGCTGCCGTCGTCCGGATTTCGTTCCTTGTGGCCGCTCAGGAAGTACACGCCCTTCACCTGGTCGCTGTTGACCTTCAGCAGGGTGGAGGTCAGCGACTGCTCGTCTATGGTCGTGGTCGACTGCTTCTTGGTTCCGCGCTCGAACACGACAGTCCCATAGGTGGTGATCCCGTAGTCGCGAGCCAGGCCGGGCTTGGCGTCCGGATCGACGAACTGGTAGCTGAGCTTATCCGTGTAGAGCTGGTAGGACTTCAGGAGGTTATCCAGCTGCCCTTGCGATTCTGTCTGGTAGGGGTTGTTGGTCGCGAAGAAACCCGTGACTTTGATCGGATCTTTCAGCCCCTTCAAGACATTGATCGTCTGCTCGGACAGGGAGTACTGCTTGGATGCGGTCAGGTCCCAGCGCCAGTGATGTTTGTCTGCCAGGGCATTGACCATGACCATGATGCCCACGAAAGCGATGATCATCAGGGCCGTATTAGTGCCGTACCGGGTGCCCCGGCCGGTGAGAGTCGAGCGCACGCTCTTAGATTCGACGACCAGATACACGATCAGGAAGAGGGCGCCCACGATCAGCAGGGCCTGCACGACGGTGTCCAGCGATTGGGACACAATGTACGAGATCAACGCTGCCAGCAGCAGAAACAGGCCGACGTACGCGATGATACCGCTGAAGCGTTTGAGGAACAGCCTCACGTTGTCCATGCTTATCTCCACCTCCTGGATTCCACTGAACGGGACGCCAGGAAGAGGGCGACCGCGATGAAAGTGAGATAGAAGATGACGTCACGCGTCTCGATAATGCCCCGAGTGAAATCGGGGAAATGCGGATGAATGGATATCGCCGTGAAGACGTTGGATAGCGGCGCGCCGACCAGGTCGGCGACAGCCTCGACGAGCCAGAAAGCGAGGTCCAGAACGAGCCCTATGACCACGGCCACGATCTGATTCTGCGTCAGCGAGGACGCGAAAACGCCCAGTGACATCAGTGCGCCGCCCAGGAGGAAGAGTCCCAGGTAGCCGCTGACTATGGGGCCGGGATCTGGATTACCGAACCGGAACATGATGAAGGGATAAAACAGGCTGAGCGCCAGCATGACGACCACCAGCACCATGCCGCCGAGGAACTTGCCCAGCACCGACTTCGCAGTCGCGCACCGGGGACGTCAACAGCAGCTCGATGGTGCCGCTGCGCTGTTCCTCGGCCAGCAAGCGCATGGTCAGCATGGGCATGATGAACAAGAATAGCGTTGTCATGGGGTTGAACAAATACTGCATGGTCGCTTCGCTGCCTTGGGGTTGCCCACGTACCAGGCAAAGAAGATGCTATTGATGACCAGGAAAGCAGCGGTCACGACGTACGCAATCGGGGACACAAAGTAGGCCTGGATCTCGCGACCGGCGATGGCCAATGTGTTGCGCATGAAAATGTTCCTCCTAATCTATTCGCGTTCGCCGAACTGCCCGCGGAAGTGGCCAGCTATTCGGTCGTCAGCCTCAGGAAGACCTCTTCCAGGCTCATGCCGATGGCGCGCATTTCCAGCAGCCCTGCGTCGCTCATCACTACCTGGCGGGCGATCTCCGCCCGGCAGTCAGTGCCCACAGTGCACTCGATCTCGTACGCGCCGTTCTTGCTCGACTCCACGGCGGTTACACCCTCGATGCTCTTGATGGCCTTGGGCAGATCGTCGCTCGGATGGCTGACCTGCACGTAAAGCCGCTCGCCGCCACTCAGGCGGGCGACCAGGCGGTCCGGCGTGTCTTCGGCCACGATGCGCCCATCGTTGATGATGATGACTCGCGTGCAGATCTGGCTGACTTCGGGCAGAATGTGCGTGCTGAGAATGACCGTGTGCTCTTTGCCCAGGTCGCGAACGAGCTCACGTACCTCGATGATTTGCTTTGGATCCAGGCCGATGGTGGGCTCGTCCAGAATGAGGACCTCCGGGTTGTGGACCAGCGCTTGAGCCAGGCCGACGCGCTGCCGCCATCCTTTGGACAGGCGCCCGATGATGGTGTCGGCGCGCTCAGTGAGGTGCACCGCTTCCATGGCCGCCTCGACGCGCTCTGCCCGCTCTCTGCCCGACCGGATGCGCAGCTTGGCCATGTAGTGCAGATAGCCTTCATGGACATCTCGGTGTAGAGCGGGACGGTTTCAGGAAGATAACCAATCTCGCGGCGCGCCTGGCAGCGAATCAAAGAATACGTCGTAACCGGCGATTTGGGCCGTCCCGGAGGTGGGCGGCATGAAACCGGTCAGGATACGCATGGTCGTGGTCTTGCCTGCGCCGTTGGGGCCCAGGAAGCCGACGACCTCACCCTTGCCGACATGGAAGCTGAGATCCTGAAGCGCAACAAAATCCCCATACTGCTTGTTGATATGTTGACATCATCGATCATTGCTTGCCCCGGGGACGGTTCCACGTCAATCATCGATAGCTTCTCTCCTCACTCCAATTAAGTTGTACGCAGTAGCAAAAAACGGTCACGCATGGGGTGGCAGACCTCAGCCATCGTATCACGATAAGATTAAGGAGAGATTAGAGCCGCATTAAAAACAGATTAGCAGACATAATGTCTCCCAGGCCATGGCCTGGGAGACATTTGGAGTTACCTGGATTGAGACCGCGGACCGCTCAGTCCGGCGAGAATTCCATCCACGTTTCCGAGCCCGCGATGACGGCCAACTCGATCCACGTGCCCAGGCCCTGGGGGATGACCTGATAGCGTCCGGGGGCCAGATGATCGAAGCGTGACACGAACGCGGGGAAGCCGTCCCGGCTGACCGTAACGGCGAACACACTCCAGCCATCGGTCGATTTCACCTCAACGGGCAAACCCTTGGTCCGGGCACCAGCACGACGAGGCTGCCGGCGTCACCGGACGCCAGGGTGCGGCTGATGACGCGTCCGCTCCATGCGCCGGTGGCGGTGGCGCTGGTCCAGCTGACCGGTACGGTCGAGGTGATGGCAGACGCGATAGGCATCGGCGTGGGCGGCACCTGGTAGGTGAAGTCGACCACGATGAAGTCGCCCTCGTACGACGTTGACCTTGTAGCGCAGGTTCAGGCCTCTCCGGCAGAACGTCGTACTCCCCGGCCGGCAGCCCGCCGAACTCGGCGGCGAAATCGCCGTATTCGGGCTTGGAGCCGATCAGGGCGCGCGCCTGCCACCCGCCCGAGTCGACGATGACGGGGAGGTTGCGCGCACCCAGCACGCGGACTACGATGGTCGCGGCGAGGCGGCCGTTGGTGAGACCGGACGTACGCTGGGTGACGTGACCGCTCCACACCGGAGCCGGCGGGGCCGGCACGTAGAGCGGATTCGACGCAAACGAGCCGGACGGCGGCAAAGTTGCCGTCACTGCAGTCGGTTCCACGAGAGGAGATTCGGCGGTGAGCGGGATAGGTGACGCCTCTGGGGTGGCCGTCGTCTCCGCCTGAGCCAGCTCGGCGGCCGGAGTCGGCACGACGAGGGTCGGGTTGAAGTCGACCAGCGCAAATTCGCCCTGTCCGATGGTGACCTTGAACGTCGTGCCCAGGCCGCGCGGAGTGATGCGGTACTCGCCCGCGCCCAGGCCACCGAATTCGGCCGCGAAGGCGCCGTACTCCGGCTTCGAGCCCGTGGTAGAGGTGGCATGGTACGCCGCCGTTCACGAGCTCTATCGGCAGGTGATCCAGGCCCACGACGCGGACGACGATGGTGGCGTATCCGAAAACGGGGCCTTTGGCCGTGTAGGTGACGCGTCCTTGCCACACGGTGACCGGCTCAGGGCTGGGTTCGACGGTTCGCGGCCGGCGTGAAGGTCGGCGAAGGAAGAGGAGCGGCGGTGGGCGGCAACGTCGGTACGGCGGTCGGCACGATCCGCTCCACCGTCGGAACGACCTCGACGGACGGTATGGTGGAAAGCGGCAGCGGCGTGGCGGTCGGCGCCGGTGTTGGCGTCGTCACGAAGACCCACGGGGTGGCCGTGGCCTCGTCCGGTCCCAGGGTCGGCACCACGATCGTCCAGGGGGTCGACGTGGGCGAAGGAGTGGCCGGCTCGACCGGCTGGACGCCTTCGTGAACTGCACGGTGATGTAGCTCGTCATGTCCGCGTTCAGGGACAGCGACGTGCCCAAACCCTGCGGCTCGATGACGACCTGGCCGTGGGGGATAGGCGCAAACTCGCGCCACGTAAGGCCCAAACTCCGGCTTGCTGCCGGTCAGGGCCACGACGCTCCAGCCACCGCTGGAGACTCTGACCGGCAATCCTTTGATTCCGTCCACCGATACGCGCAGCACCGAGCCACGCAGAGACAGGTCTTGTGTTACCGAAACGATTCGCCCAATCCATTTGGCCGCAGGTTGAGTGGTTGGAGTTGGACTCTGAGCCAGCCCCTGGGCGGAGGGCAGCACCAAGACCAGAGCCACCGCGGCCACTACGGCATACGTCAGCCACGCGGGCTTACTCACCATGTTCAGTTATCTCCTCACTAGAAGCAGTTGTCGCGAACAACTGGGTGCGGTTGCATCTACTGCGAACGGATACGCATGAACTGCCACGCCGCCCGGACGTATTCCCGGGGAGTGAGACGCACTGGGAACATGCGGCGTTTCATGGCGTAGCCTTTCCAAAGCTTGTACACCAACCAAAATACCGGGTTGTGCGGCAGCTTGATGAGCTGACGCACCACCGGCGCCAGGAACGGCAACTCCACCGTCAGAGCCAGGAGCTTTTGCAGGTTCTCAATCTGCCGCTTCTCACGGGCGTTGCCGAAACGAATGATAGTGTCGTCGCTGACTGAGCCGGACAGGTCGTCGAACGAACCGGACATCCACCCCTGCTGTGCCGCCCATTCTCCCAGGCCTGTTTTAGGATATGGCTGGAACAGGAACACGTTAGCATAGCTGGGCCGGCACGCGATGTTCAGCTCCAAAGTCTCCCAATCCGTGCTCAGGCTGCCCGTTGGGAGGCCCAGCATATTGTTCGTCATGAAGCGGATGCCGTGGCGCCGCAAGATCTCCGACGCGCGGAGGATCTCTTCCCGGCTCATGTTGCGGTTGAGAATCTGGTTGCGGAGCCGATCGTTGCCGGCCTCCACGCCAAAACTCACGCTCACGCAACCCATCTCTTTGAACAGCCGGATGACGTCGTCCTCGACCAGGTTGGCGCGCACCTGGCACCAGAACGGCAGCGCGATCTCCGCCTTATAGCGGGCGGCGAACTCCTTGAGCCATTGGCGGTTCAGGATGAACGTGTCGTCCATGAACGTGATGAACGACAGTGAGTAGTGCGTCTTGACCTGCTTGATCTCGCGGATCATGTTGTCCACGCTGCGGCGACGCGTGCGGCGGCCGGTGCCCCCGTACAGGTCGGAATAGGCCTTGTTGAAGCAAAAGGAGCAGTCGTAGGGACAGCCGCGCCCGGTGATGAACGGTCGGATGTGATTCGTCTTACTGGCCGGATGCGCCGTGTACAACAGCTCACGGTCGGCGAACGGCAGGTGGTCCAGCTCCTCTGGACTCAGGAGAGGCCGCAACTCGTTGCGAATGACCTGGCCATTCCGTTTGATGATCCAGTTCGAAATGTGGTCGATGGGTTCGCCTGCCCGAAGCGCGTTCAGCAGATCGAGCGTCGCATACTCGCCCTCACCGATGCAGATGCCGTCGACGCCTTCCTGATCGATCATTTCCGGGAAGAAGGTCGGGTGCGGCCCGCCGAAAACCGAGATAACCTCCGGCAGCAGAGCCTTGATCTGGCGGTTCACGTCCAGGTAGTAATGGTGGGTGCCGGTATACACCGTGTAGGCAACGACGTCGGGTTTGAGGCGCGCAGCAGCGGCGACGGGATCCTCGTCCGTGGCGACGACCAGGCTCACACGATGCCCCTCGCGCTTCAGCAGCGACGAGATCAGCATGATGCCGTGGGGTTCGTTGTCGACTTCCTTAACGATGAAGAGCAGGTGCAAGATAGGTTTCTCCAGACGTGGCTGCGGCGATCCGATCAGGAATTCGTCTTCATGAACTGCCGGACGAGAGCGACGTATTCGCCCAGGGACAGCGATACAGGGTGGACGCGCTTCTTGATGATGTAGCCCTTCCAAACCTTGTTGATGAGCCAGAAAACTACGTTGGGCGGCCAATCCATCAGCCGGCGAATCAGCGGCTGGAGCCACGGCCACTCGACGCCGAATGCGAAGCAGCGCTGCAGGTTCTCGATCTGCCGCAGCTGCCGGGGCGGGAACTTCAACACCGAGCGGTCCCAGGCCAGGGTGCCCATGTCGTCGAACGTGCCCACCATCAGGTCTTGCCGACGGGTCAGCTCGCCGAGTTGCGTGCGCGGATACGGCTGGAAGATGAAGGCATGCGCGTACGCCGGACGGCATTCGGCATTGAGCGCCAGCGTTTCAAGGTCGTTCTCGATGGTGCTGGTCGGCAAGCCGATGATGTTGGTGGTCGTGAAGTTCAACCCACACTCGTGAAACAGCTTCGCCGCGTTCAGAATGTGCTCGCGGCTCATGTTGCGCTTCAGCACCTCGTTGCGGATTCGGTCGTTGCCGGCCTCCACGCCCATGCTCACACAGTGGCACCCGGCAGCCTTCAGAAGCTGAACCTGCTCGCGGGTCACCAGGTTCGCGCGAGTGTTGCAGAAGAACGGCAGGCCGACTTCCGTGGGATACTTCCGGGCGAACTCCGTCAGCCACTCGTTCGAGATGACGAAGGTGTCGTCGACGAACACGACGAACTCCAGCGGGTACTTCTCTCGGACGTGCCTGATCTCTGCGAGGACGTTGTCGACGCTGCGCTGGCGGAAGCGCTTGGCCTTCGCTCCGTACAGCTCGAACATCGCGTGGTTAAAGCAGTAAGTAGCAGTTGTATGGGCAGCCGCGGCTGGTGATGAAGTGCTTGATCTTGCCGCGCCGGGAAGCCGGGTCCCGGTCGTAGAGCAGGTCGCGGTCCGGCGCGGGCAGGCTGTCCAGGTCGCTGATGAAAGCGCGAACGAGCGTGCGGACGATCTCGCCGTTCCACTTGAGGTGCCAGTTAGGAATGTGTGGGTCGAAGTCGTCTCGCCCGAGCGTGCCGGCAAGCTCTACGAGGGCGGCCTCGCCCTCGCCGATGCAGATTCCGTCCACGCCCTCTTCTTCGATCAACTCGGGGAAGAACGTCGGGTGCGGTCCGCCGAAGACTGAGAACACCGGAGCGACGGCGCGGATGCGCCGATTGAGCTCCAGGTAATAGCGCTGTGAGCCGGTCATCACGCTATAGCCGACGATCTGCGGCTGCCACCGCCGGGCAACTTCGACCGGATCCTGGTGTTGTGCGACGACGAGATCGACTTCATGCCCCGCGGCTTTGAGGGCGCTGGACAGATGCAACAAGCCTTGCGGCTCGTACTCTACGTGTTGTATGACGAAAAGAACGCGCAAGAGAAACGTCCCCCGAAAGCCGGAGTGATGGCGAGAGCGGTGATCGATAATTTACCACACATGACGCCCCGGCGCAATACTGGGCGCCGGTCAAGGCGATTGCATTTAATCGTTGCGCCGGTCCCAGGGACTTCAATCGCCAAGGGCGGGTGCTCAATCCAGCTTCATGAAGTGGCGAGCGATGGCCCACGTCTCACCCACCGTGAGGTGAACGGGATGAATCCTCTTCTTGATGGTGTAGCCCTTCCACAACTTGTGAACCCAC
This sequence comes from uncultured Chloroflexia bacterium, assembly GCA_963843645.1. Taxonomy (GTDB): domain Bacteria; phylum Chloroflexota; class Anaerolineae; order DAOTYC01; family DAOTYC01; genus CAWJLE01. The sequence goes on from CAWJLE010000001.1 coordinate 1,182,673, forward strand.
CAGAACAAGGGATTGCGCGGCCAGTCGATGGCGCGGCGAACCACCGGCGTCAACCACGGGAACTCGACCGTGATGGCGAACAGCTTCTGCAGGTTCTCGATGCGGCGTTTCTGGACGGCCGGGAAATTCAGCACCGTCGTGTCCCACGCGGATTCCGAAATCTCGTCCATGGCGCCGTCCATCAGCTCGTCGCGGCGCACGATCTCGCCCAGCTCGGTGCGCGGGTAAGGTTGGAAGATGAAGGCGTTGGCGAAGTCGGCGTGGCACTCGGCGTTCAGAGCAATGGTCTCGAAATCCTGGTCGATCGTGCTGTGCGGCAGTCCGACCATGTTCGTGGTGAGCACGGCCAGTCCCGCCTCGTGTAGCGTACGGCAGGCCTGGACGATCTGCTCCCGGGACATGTTGCGTTTCAGGATCTGCTCGCGCGTTTCATCGTTGCCCGTCTCCACGCCCATGCCCACGCTGACGCACCCGGCGTCGCGGAGCTGGCGCGCAATGTCCTTGGACACGAGGTTCGCGCGCACGTTGCAGAAGAACGGCACTCCAATGCGCCGCGGGTACTGGTCCGCGAACTCGGCGATCCACTCCGGCGACAGGATGAACGTGTCGTCCAGGAAGACGGCAAATTCGAGCGGGTACCGCGTCTTGACCTCGTCCAGCTCGGCCAGTACGTGCTCGACGCTGCGCTGACGCACCCGTTTGCCTTTGCCGCGATAGATCTCCCCGAGCGCGTGGTTGTAGCAGTAGGCGCAGTTGTACGGGCAGCCGCGCCCAGTGATGAAGTGCTTGATCTTGCTTTGGCGGGTCAGCGGATCGCGGTCGTAGACCAGCGCGCGATCCGGCTGGCCCAGCGAGTCCAGATCGCAGACGTACGGACGCACGGGGTTCCGCACGATCTCGCCATCGATGCGGAACCACCAGTTGGGAATCCCGACCAGGTTTTCCGGGTTGGGCCCGGCATCGAGGGCGTTCGCCAGGTCGACGAGCGCGTCCTCGCCCTCTCCCACGCAGACGCCCACCCGGTCGAGGTCGGTTTCCTCGATCATCTCGGGAAAGAACGTCGCATGCGGTCCGCCAAACGCCGAGAAGACCGGTCGGTGCAGCGCATTTCGGATACGGGCGTTGAGGTCCAGGTAATACTTTTGGCCGCCGGTCCACACGCTGTAAGCCAGGATGCCCGGCTGCCATTCCCGAGCCACCGCCACGAGATCGTCTTCAGTGGTCACAGCGATCCGCACCTCGTGGCCCGCGTTCTTGAGCGCGGTCGAGAGATGCATGATGCCGATGGGCTCGTAGTCGATTTGTTTGAGAATGAAGAGAACGCGCAAACTCAAAAACCTCGTCAATGCCGACGCTCTGACGGTAGATCGCTAAGAGTCGCACCGTCCGCGCCGGAGCTTCCATCCGCCGACCCAGCGCCCCCACTGTCTCGCGAGCCGGCACATGGCCTGCACCCCCACGTATGACGCCTTGGCTGACCAGGGCTCGCCGCGATATTCCTCGCGCAGCCTTGTCAGGCTGCCCCGGGCCGGCCGCTCACACTGGTTGCAAGGATACTTCCGCTCGAAAACGACGGCCGACAGGCCGACACGGTAGTCGGCCAGAATCCGGTCCCGCGCCGTCAACACGTAGTGGTGCGTGACCTGGATGGACGGCTGGTAATAGATGCGCACGCCCTGCTCGCGCAACTTCAGGTTCACGGCGAAGTCGTCGTAATAGAGCAGGTTCACGTCGAACGCCGAGCCGCTCAGCGCCTGCCGGCGAAACGATCGATTGGCCCCGTAGCAGAAGATGACTTCTCCGGGCGTGTCGTGTTTGACGCCGAGTGGGGCGTTCATCAGGTCGAACGTTTCGAGATGCACCTGATGGCGGATCTTGCCGGCCAGGTTGGCCCCTGCCTCCGCTGTGATGCCGCCGGCAATCCCGTCGAACTCCGGGTGCGCTTCGTAGGCGGCCTCGTAGCGGGCCAGCCAGTCGATCGGCGCGAGGCAATCATCGTCGGTAAAGAGGACGATCTCGCCCTGGCTGCGCGCCACGCCCGTGTTCCGGGCAATCGACCAGCCGCAATTCTCCTGGTGCAAGTAACGAATCTGCCCCTCGCGCGCCAGGCTCACCAGCAGTCCGGGAGTCGTGTCGTCGCTCCCGTCGTCCACAACGATGATCTCGTAAGCCTCGCGCGGGAATTCCTGTACCAGGAGCGACGCCAGGCAGCGTTCCAGCAGGGCCTGCCGGTTGTAGGTTGTCACCACTATGCTGAACCGGGGTGGACGCTTGCTCATTTTCTACGCCCCGCGGCGCCACTTCGATGATCGAATCCGAACAGGCACTGCTGCCCTTCCTCCGGAAACCCACGCAACGAGCTGCTCCACGGACACGGCACAGCGTAGGCATTCAGCGGACGCGGGAGATCCGCAGATGCCCGACGTGGTGCATGTCACAAATCGTCACGGGGAATCACCGGCGAACTGCTGGGATGGCGCGAATCGGTGATGGAAGAGGCTGACGAGCGCAGACGCTTCAAGGCCGGGCGCCGGACTATGAGGTCATAGTGCGAATCGCGAAGCCCAAACTCCACCCCACGAAGTAGTATATCGCTGTTGTCACGATCACACAAATGTGTTGAGGCCCAGGGCAATGCCATTGCCCTGTGTTGGAGCCGGCATCAACGCACCCGGACGTCCGAAGTTTCCAAAACTCCCAGCACGGATGGCTGGGCTGTGCGGGGAAGTCTCGAGCGATCAACGACCACGATACCAGAGCGAGATGGGGCGGTCTCGGTAGCGCGGCATCACCCTGCGGGCCAGGTAGAGCCGCGCGGTGCGGATCAACATCGCCGGAACCTGGTACAGCACGAGCGCGGGCAGGAGCACCGGATAGTGCGCGGGAGGGGCATAGCTGAGGAAAAACAGCAGGTGGTTGCGCAGCCGCATGTACGTCTGCCACGCGAACCGCTTCTCGCCGGAGCGTCCAATCTTGTGCACCATGCGGGCCCGCGTCGTCACCGCCGTCCGGTAGCCGCGAGATTTGGCCCGCATGCACAGGTCGGCATCCTCGAAATAGGCGCCATACCGCGGGTCGAACAGCCCGATCTCACGGAACAGCTGCGCCCGCGCCAGCAGCCCGCACCCCCACACGTAGTCGATCGGGAGCGCGCCCTCCGGGGTCCGGCCCTCGACGTAACGGCGGAGATGGACGCCGCCGAACCAGAAGTCGAAATCGCCGCCCATGTCCACCAGGTCTGGACGGATCGTGCGCTGCATGAGTGGACCGACGAGACCGACGGCCGGATCTTCATCGAGAGCGCGCAGCAGCTGTGAGATACAGTCCGGCTCAAGCACCGTGTCGTTGTTGAGCACGAACAAGAACTCCGCCCCCGATCTCAGGGCCTCGCTCAGACCGACGTTGTTGCCGTCAACGAAGCCCCGATTGCGGCCGAGCTCGATCAGGCGGATCTGGGGGAAGCGCGCGCGGATGGCCGGGACAGAACCGTCGGACGAGCCGTTGTCCACGACAATGACGCTCAACGCCGGGTAGTCGCTCCGCCGCAGCGACTCCAGGCATTCCAGGGTGTCTTCGAGCCCGTTCCAATTCAGGACGATGACGCTAACCGTGGGTGTCATTCCACGCCTGCCTTGCGATGGCCCAGCCGTTCGAACAGCGCTTCCAGGCGCGAGACGTTGTCGTCCCAGCGATAGATCCGCTGAACGTGGCGGCGGCCGCCCGAGGCGATGCGATCCCACAGTGCAGGATCATGCAGCAGCGCGACCGTCAGGTCAGCGAAGCGAACAGCCTCGTCTGCGACGCACACGGCCTCGTCGACCGGCGCCCCCAGGCCTTCGTTTCCGAGCGACGTCGTGACGACGGGCCGGCCCGCGCCCATGGCGTCCACGATCTTGTTGAAGATGCCGCCGGGCGTAAGCATCGGCGCGACGAACACGTCGCACGCGGCGTAGGCCGGGCGCAGATCCTTTACGTAGCCCGTGACGGTGATGCCCGGCTCGCGGCCCAGGTTCAGGATGCGCTTCTGCGGCCGCGAGCCCACGACGTGCAACTCGGCGTTCGGGCAGCGGGCCCTGACACGCGGCAGGACCTCCCGGGCGAAATAGACGACCGCTTCGCAGTTCTCGTCTCGGTCCATCGCGCCGGCGAACAACAGCCGTTCAGGGCGCCGTTCATCCGGGACGATGCTCGCGAATTCGGCGATGTGGGTCCATGGGTGAAGGACGTGCGCTTCGAGGCCGGGCAGCCGCTCGAGCAGCACGCTCCTGTCGTGCTCCGAGCGCGTCAGCACCGCGTCGAAGCGGCGGCACAGGACCAGCTCGTGGGCTTCGGCCCGCCGGGCTCGCCACCCGGCCAGCGGGCTGAGCTTGCCCCTCGCCCGGTGGGCGAGCGAACGGAAGCTCACATCCACCTCGTCCAGAATGCGCAGGGTAGCGTGTTGTGGCACGGCATCGACGTAGCGGCCCGTCTCGGTCCATTCGAACTGCACGACGTCGATGGCGTGAGCTAGGACGCATTCCCGGACGTGGGCGCACACCTGGCTCTGCGCACGGCGCCCCAGGGTCAGCGGGCGCCGCCAACCGCCCTGGTAGGCGCTGCGCAGCTTCTGGCGCCAGCTCCAGGCCGGCACGATGGCCCGCACGGACGCGCAGTAGGGCTCGATCTCGGTCGCGTGGCCGGCTTCGTCCTCGCCGACCAGGGAGACCAGGTGCACTTCGTGTCGCCGTTGGGCCAGCGACTCGATCAGGTGAAACAGGTCGGTGCCCCCGCCGTGCAGCACGCCGGGGTAGGGCAGCAGGCACGAAACGAACAAGATCCTCACGAGCGGCCGCCTCGTCCCGCGACGTCCACGCAGACGCCGCCCAGACCGGCCAATGCCTGGCTCCAATTACAGCGCGCCGCCACGGCAGCCCGCCCAGCCTGCTCGAGCGCTGAACGCCGCAGAGGATCAGACAACAGCTCGACCACCGTGGCTGCGAATGCCTCCGTCCCATCCGCCACCAGCAGTTCACGCCCCGGTGTGAGTTCCAGCCCCTCGGCGCCTACCCGGGTGGTGACGACCGCGCGGCCTGCCGCGAGCGCCTCGAGGATCTTCAACCGCGAGCCGGAACCGGCCCGCAATGGAACGACGCATACGGTCGCCGCGGCGAGGTGGGGCCGCACGTCCGCGACGAAACCCACCACATCCACGCCAGGAACCCCGGCCCAGCAGCGGACTGCGGCAGGTGGCCCATTCCCCACGATCTGCACGCGACAATCGGGAAACCGGCGCCGGACCAGGGGCAGGACCCCAGTGCAGAACCAGTTGACCGCGTCCACGTTGGGGTACCAGAACAGGGCTCCGCAAAACAGCAGCGTCGGGCGGGTGCCCGCGGGCCGCGGTCGAGGGCGGAAATACGCGCGTGTCCACACCGTTGGGCGCGACGAAAACCCGCGCGCCAGGGGCGTTGGCGAGGAGGTCACGGCGGTCGGCGTCGCTGGGAACGATGACCTGGTCGGCCAGCACGATCGCGCTGACCTCCCGCCGGCGGGTGACGTGCGCCTCCCAGCGAGCCAGGACGTGCGTCGTGCGCCGGCCTCGTTTCAGAGCGGCCAGTTGATCCAGCAGGCGTCCTTCCGAGTTGTGCTTGCTCAGCACTGTGGGCGGGTGGTCTGGCAAGCGCAGATATCGCTCGGCTCCCAGGTCGTCCAGGAACAGGAGATCGAAGTGCTGTGCGCTCAATCGGGAATGAAGCAGGGTTCCCAGCCGGGCCGAGGAGCGGCTTACGACGACGTCGTCCGGGTTCGAGCACAGACGCCACACCCGGCTCAACCAGCCCGCGGGGCGCGCCGGAGCGGGAACTGTCTGGATCGTCGCGCACAGGTCGCGAAGCGGCCCAACATCAATCTCCTTCTCGTGGCGCAGGGCGACGAGGTGTACTTCGTGCCGTCCCGCCAGCTCCCGCAGCAGATGGTACGACCGGATTCGGCCTCCACTGGTCAGTGGGTAAGGCACGTAAGCGCCGGCGAAGAGGATCCTCATCGTTTCGCCACCAGCCGATCGATCGTCGCCGTAACGTCGTCGACCTCGTCGTACATCTGGCGCGCAGCGCCGAGCTGTCCCTCGGCCAGGTATGTCTCGCCCATGTAAGTGCAGGCCAGCACGTCCAGAGGATCGAGCGCCAGCGCCTCCCGGTATTTGGCCAGGGCCGCGTCGTACCGCCCCAGCGCGTGGTAGACGCGCCCCCAGCGGACGTCGACGTCCGGGTCCGTGGGACTCAGTTGGGCCGCACGCCGGTACGCCTCGACGGCAGCCTCTAGCCGGGCGGTATCCTTTAGAACGGCGCCCCACTGGTAGTCCAGCTGGCCCAGGGCAGTCCAATAGGCTGCGTCGAGCGGCGACAGCCCGATCGCGCGTCCGGATTTGGGCGTCGCCCAGGGTAAACGCCGCCGACGTACCTCGCTCGACCCCGAGGGCGCTGTACGCTGCGGCCTGCCAGGCGAGATAGCGGTCCTGGTCCGGCGCGAGACGGAGGGCCTGGCCGTACCGCGCCACGGCGGTCGAACAGTCCCCGACCTCCGAGGCCTGCCGGGCCTCGGCCGCCGGGACGTCGGCGGCCAGGGACTTCACGTCCGGCCACAGGACGAAATATGACGTGAGGGCCACGAATGCGGCGGCCGCGAGCAGGGCGCGCAGATTTCGGAAGTCTCTGAGACTTCCGAAATCTGTGATGGCTGGGGAGTCGGGTGGACTGCATCCTGCGCCTCGCGCGAGGGCAAAGGTGAGTCCGAGGAACAGCCAGAAATGGGCCAACGGCGCGATCGTTCCGAAGCTGAGCTGGTTCTGCGCCAGGTAGCCGGCGGCGGCCGACACCAGCCCGATCTGGAGCCAGCGCGCGGAGGCGGCAGAGAGGTGCGGAAGGCCACGCAGTGCGTGCCGGAACACGGCAACCAACCACCACACGTACGCGGCGAGCCCCAGGACCCCTGCGTTCAGGGTCCAGTCCAGCCATTCGTTGTGCGCGTGGTCGCCGGCAGCCACCACTCCGCCGTAGATCGAGAGCGCCGGGGGGTAAGCCTGCGGAAAGGACAGGCGGAACGTCTCCGGTCCATAGCCCAGCCAGGGCCGCGAGCGGATTGCCTGGAGCGTGCCGCCCCAGACGAGGGCGCGCACCTGCGCCGTCGCGGACTTGCCTCGCAGAAACGAGTGGATCGGCTCCAGCGCTGAGTAGGAGAACCAGCCATGAGGGTCCAGGTAAGCGACGACCGCAAACAGGGCCAGGCCGGCGACCACGAGTCCCGCCGCCCGCCATCTGTGGCGCGTCGGGCCGCCGGTGCTTCTCCAACGGGCGCGAAGTCCGCCGAAGCAGGCCGCGGCGACGAGGAGTCCCAGCCACCCGCTGCGCGAGAAGGTCAGCAGCAGGCACACGCCGTCGACGGCGATCACAGCCAGGTGCAGGCCCCGGTCCCGCCACGCCGATGACGCGGCCAGCCGGGCGGCCGCGACCGGAATGACCAGCACGAGGTACGCGGCCAGAAAGTTTGGGTGCCCCAACGAGGAGAAAGCGCGGCCCTCGACGGTGCGGCTCCAGGGGAAGAGACTGAGCCCGAAATATTGAAGGATGCCGTAGGCGGCCACAGGGACGCTGGTGAGCTCCACGAGGCCGACCAGGCGCGCAATGCCCGCGGTCGTGCGGAAGCTCGCGGCTGCCGCGGCGAACAGCGCCAGGCAGGCCAGGAACGTGATCGCGCCCTGCCGCCACTCGTACGAGCCGTTCCAGCTTGCCCCCGGCGAGACAGAGCCGACGGTGGCGGCGAGAAAGATCAGCCCCAGAAGGCCGGTAGCCCACCAAATGGCCATTCGTGGCGAGTGACCTGAAGAGAGCCGCCTCAAGCGAGCGGTGATCGCCGCTATTCGAAGCCGGCTGAGCAGGGCCGCGATCCAGCCGGCGACGCACAGAACGATCAGAACACGGAGCGTCACGGCCTTTTCGGGCTCGAAGACACGGCGGCTGTAAGGGTTGAAGAGCAAAGGCGTGAGGACGACGATCGCGGATATTACGAAGACGGACAGGCGTTCGGCGTGCTGGATCACGTTCTCACCCCAGCATCGTCACGTGGGATCAAGGTGTCGGTGAAACAGGAACCACCACCACTTTGACCCGGACGGTGGGTCCCACGTCGCGGCTCTGTGGATCTCGGAGGCGCCAGATTCCGGTGTAGGTGCCGGGCTCGGCTTCGGCATAAAGCGGCACGCTGATGTCGACCGTAGCTCCGGGCTCGGTTTGTTGGACGACGACGGAGTCGGGCCCGCCGAGATGATCGCCGGTGATGAAGGTCCAGGCGAATCCGACCCACGGACAGCTTCCGGTGTTGCGCACGCGCCAGATCTTGTTGAAGCGCTGGCTCGGTGTCACAGGCTGGCCCTCGGGAATGCTCACGTCGCCGACGAACTCGGCATCGTACCGGCAGCCGCCCGTGGTGGTGGGGACGACGATGGGCGCCACGCCTGAGCTGCTCGCGCGGAAGGGCGGTGTGCCGGTCGGCGTCTCGGGCGAAGGCGTTTCCAGGTTATTCGTGAACTCGATCTGGAGAGTTTGCTTCGGGCGGACGGCCGATGGTCCGACCGGAACGATCAGGCCGGGCCTTTGGGAGGACCGGAGGGTCAGCACGGCCAGGACGCTCAGCAAACACAGCAGCGCCAGGACGATCACGCCGAGGACCACGGGCCAGCGACCGCGACGGTGGGGCACGATCTTGTTGACCTGGGTGTGCACCGTAGGCGGCATGGCGGGCAGCCAGCTCTGACCATCGTGGTACAGCCATCCGTTTCCGGCCGGGTCGACGGCCCAGTATCTGCCGTCCGCATCCTGAACCATGAGCCGGGCGACTTCCTGGTAGAAGGTCTCCTGGCTGATGGCTTTCCGGCGCAGCTTGCCCTGTAGCTCGGCAAATTTCGCTTCAGCTTCACCGAAGTCCATGAATTCCTCCCACCCGATGTCCGTGCCGATCACTTTGTGGCGCAATTTCCGTGGCAGCGTGCTGCCGATCAGTATAACAGATTTTCGGGGGGCGAGCAATTGGCCTTGCTGCACGTGTTCTCTCCACGAGCGCAACAATCTTAATGCAATCATCCTGGTGTCCCTTCGTCTTTTCGGACAGATATGGTAGAATATCTGCTGTGGGCTTCGTCCAAATTGATGTCACTGGACGGGTCTTTGAAACCCAGCGATGAGGAAAACCCATTTCATGTCTCAACCTGACCTTGTTTTGCTTCACGCACCCAGCGTGTACGATTTTCGGCAGGAATCGATCCTCTACGGTCCGGTCAGCGATCTGGTGCCTTCCACCCCCGTCTTCGAGCTGTACCCAATCGGCTTTACCACACTGGCCGAATACCTGGAGCGCCACGGTTACCGCGTGCGCATCGCCAACCTCGCCGTTCGGATGCTGAACGAGCGTCGCTTCGACCCGAGAACGATTCCTCAGGCGCTGAAACCGCGGGCCTTCGGGATCGACCTCCACTGGATGCCACACGCTCACGGTGCGTTCGAGATTGCGCGCCTGGCGAAGCGAATTCACCCCGGACATCCCGGTAATCCTGGGCGGCTTCTCTGCGTCCTATTTTCACGAGGAGTTGGCCCGCCGTCCTGAGATCGACTACATTCTGCGTGGCGACTCGACCGAGGAGCCGTTGCGACTGCTCATGGACTGCCTGAAATCAGGAGCGGGTTTCGAGTCGGTGCCTAACCTGACCTGGCGCGACGCAAGTCGGACACGTGCGGGTGAACCCGCTGACGTACTCGCCGGAGAACCTGGACGACGTTCTGCTGGATTACAGCTACGTCGTAAGGCAGTGGCGCGCTACCGCGACCTGTCGAGCTATATCCCGTTTCGGAACTGGCTCGATTATCCCGATCACGGCGGCACTGACCTGCCGTGGCTGCACGCACAACTGCAAGACGTGTGGCGGCTCCGCCACCACGTTCCGCGAAATCCACAACGGAACGCGACCCGCTTATCGGGACCCGGTCACCCTGGCCAGGACATCCGCAACATCGGCCGTTTCAGCAAGGGGCCCGGTGTTCATTCTGGGCGACTCCGTCAGGCCGGGCGAAGAGTATGCCGACCGCTTCCTGGACGCCATTGGCGTCTCAAACAGCAGGTCATCATCGAGTTCTTCGACGCGGCCAGCCGGGAATTTCCTGCAGAAAGTCGTCCGCCGCCATGCCGAATTTCACGCTGGAAATCTCGCTGGAGTCGCACAGCGAGGAGGTCCGCCACGCTTTTGGTCGGCCCTACGGCAATGCGGACATCGAGGCGACGATGCGATATGCGCTGGAAGCCGGCTGCAAGCGGCTGGACGTCTTTTTCATGATCGGCCTGCCGAAGCAGGACTATCGTCCGTCATGGATACCGTCGATTACTGCGAGTACCTGATGCGGCGCTTTGATGGCGGCGACGACGGCGGCTGATTCCCGTTCATCTCACCGCTGGCGCCATTCGTGGATCCGGGCAGCCCAGTGTTCGAGCATCCCGAGCAAGTACGGATACCGGCTGTTCTGCCGCACGTTTGAGGAGCATCGCCAGGCACTGACCCAGCCCAGTTGGAAGTACATCCTCAATTACGAAACCGAGTGGATGAGCCGCGACCAGATCGTGGACAGCACCTACGAGGCCGGCCTGAGACTGAACCGGCTCAAGGCCCGTTACGGGCTGGCCGATCCGCGCCAGGCCGCGGTGACCGAGGAGCGTATCCTGCGGGCGCGCCGGTTGATTGCCCAGATCGATGACATCATGAGTATCGAGGATGAGAGCCGGCGCGAGCAAACTGTTGACGGCTATGAAGCCACAGGTCGACGATGCGAACCTGTCCACCGTGTGTGAGAAGAGCGAGCTGGAATTGCCGACCGGCTGGCTCAAACTGAATATTCCGGAGGCGTCCTGGTTCCTGGCGCAGACGGGGTGGCGCAAATTGCGCTCCGCCCTGCAGACGAGAAGGTGGCTAAATGAGACCGCGAATCGAGACCGTTGTGTTCCTGGTACCGTTGCTCTCTGCTGTTGGTTGGGGCTCTCGCCGCACTGACCGTGCTCGTGTCAGCTTGCGGGCGCCGCCTCCGCCGACGCCCGCACCGCTGCGACTGAAACCTCGACCGTCACGCCGACCGCGAGCGCGACGCCCACGGCACGCGACTCGACGCCCACGCCCGTTCCGCCGACGGCGACCCCTCCGCCGCTGAAGCTCGATCCTCTGGCACGATCTGCCCGAGGGGCAGGCGGCGCAGCTTGCCCAGGACGTCGGCCAGCTGCAAGCTCCGCGTGGGCACGATCCAGGTGGACCTGCGGAGGTACGAAGACGAGCCGGCGCTGGAGAAGGCGCTCGACGCAGGCAGCATCGATTTCGACGTCGTGCTGGGCAATGCGCGCTCCATCGGCTTCATGCGTGACCGAAAGCTCACTCAGGCTGTCGACGCCGTCTTCAGCGAGAGCTTCTGGCGCGAGTTGGCCCGGCCCGGGCATTCAGGGTGTCACCCAGGGCGGTCACATCTGGGGCGTCCCGCACACGCTGGGCCTGCCGCTGATGCTCTTCTACAATACGAAGCTGGTGCCCGTGCCGCCCGCCGATACCGCAGGCCTGATTGCGACCGCTTCCAAACTGACCGGACAGGGCCAGTACGGTCTGGGCATGAACGCACTCGACCCGCTGTGGGCGATTCCGTGGCTTTCGGCGTACGGCGGCTGGCCCACCGATGATGAGGGCCGCCCGACCCTGAACACGGACCCCATGGTTCAAACCCTGACCTTCATGTACAACCTGGGATACAGGTCGAAGGTCATCTCGCCGACAATGGAGTACGACGCAGGGCTGGCCGCCTTCAAGAGCGGCAAGATTGCGATGTGGATCGACGGCGAGTGGGCGCTCAGCGCGCTGCAGAACGTGAAGGACGTCCAATGGGGCGTCGCGAGGCTGCCGGTGCTGACTGACTCAGGCGTAGAGCCGGCGTGCCTGATCGGCGGGAAAGTACTTCGCGATCGGCGCGAACGTGACGGGCCAGAAACTCGACGCGGCCCGGCTGCTCGTCGAGCAACTCGTCGGGGCCCGACAGCGCGGACGCTGGGCGCAAGCTTCGCGTGCTGCCGTCTTCGCTCCAGGTGTCTGAGCAGCGCCCAGATTCAGGACGACCCTTTCCTGCGGGTGTCGGCGACCCAGATGCTCGCCGGGCGGGGAGTGGGATTGTCCGAGCGGCATGGAGACGGCGATGGAGGCGATGCGCGGAGCTCTGGGAGACGTCATGGCGGCGCGGATCGCTCCGGCGGAAGCGGCGCGCGGGATGCAGGCGCGAGCCGACGCGATGTCAGGGATACCTGCCGAGACCCCGACGGCGACATTGTTTGTAGTGACCCCGACCGGGGGCTAAGGGGCCAGGTTAGCCACACCCAGGTTCTCGAAACCCTGATCCAGGGCACGGTAGACCACGATCTGAACGCCGTCGAATCGTCGATCCGGCGCCACAGGTATCTCATAGTCGTCGCGCACGACCTCGCCGGGAGTCCAGCGTGAGGTCGGGTAGAAACCGCTGACCGGATGCTGTGCGTCGACTTGAATAACTGCACCCCCCTCATGATGAAGCAGCTCGCCGTTCAACGTGGGGCGGACTGAGACGGACCAGTCCTCCTTCAGCCTGGCTTGGGTTTGCCAGAACAGGCTGCACTGCACCTCGCCCTGCGCCGGCTGATCCTCCACCCTGAAACCCACCAGCCGCAAGGAATCCCCGAAGGCGACGTCCCGTGGACTCACCCCGGCAGGCAGCGCGCGGACCGGTTCCAGGTTCAAGGCGATGAGCTGCGCGCCGTGGCTGCTCAAGTGCAGCGGCTTCTGAATATCGTGCAGGATGAGGGGCAGGGTCTCCGGCGTGGCATACAAGGGCTGCGCCCCACGCTCGAGCAGAGAGGATGCCTCGCTCAGACGGGCGGCATGCACGTCGGGTCGCTCGCCCCACACCTCCGTGAGATATTCCAGTGACACGAATTGATCGCCGTCGCCGATGATAGTGGCACCGTGCTCCGGTGCGTCGGCCAGCAGGGCCAGCGCCGGGCGCAGTCCATCATCGTCCGGCCGGTTATGCAAAAAGATGCGCGGGTCCGGATCGATCAGCCGGCTGGCGACGAGGACGCCGAGTCCCACCAGAACCGCGGCGCGCCACACTCCGGGTCGCTGACGTGTGTCCGCCCAGCGCCACAGCCGGTCGCCCACGACCGCGATGCCCACCACCAGCAGCGGGTACATCGGCATGATGACCTGGTACCAGTTGCCGAAGCGGTCGATGTAGCTGAACCCCACGTAGATGGCCAGCGAGGCGAAGAGGAATCCGCCTTTGCGCCGACCCAGCCACCACCAGCCGAGCAAAGCCAGGATCACGCCGATCAGGCTCAGGTCCCAGAAGATGAGGCCGGGGAACTCCGCCGTCAGCGGCCCGACCTTCCAGGTCATCTCGTCTCGACCCTGCTGCGTGCTGATGAAAGACAGGAACCATTGCCAGGCCGAATGCCACTCCCCCGCGCCGCGCCATGCTGGGTGGAGCGCCCCACCCAGGTACACGTAGACGTAGCTGATCAGCGGGAGCAGGACCAGTCCGAAGCTCCGCGAGATGAGTTTGAACCGGGTTAGGATCCGCGGCTCGGCGGTCAGGATGAAGACGAGCAGCGGGGGTGCGATGAACAAGACGGTGATCATGTGCGCCAGGGCGACGCCTACGGACAGGGCAAGCAGGTACAGATACCGATCCCGCCGCGTGCGCTCCCAGCGAAAGGCCCAGAGAACCATGAGCAGCGTCTGGAAGACGGCCGACGTGAGCTGCTCGCTGGAGATGCTGTAGTACCAGAAGAAGTACGTGAAGGCGTAGAAGAGAGTGCCCAGCGCCGCTATGGGCCAGTTGTCACGGGTCAGCTCGCGGATCAGCGCGTACAGCACCAGGAGCGAGGCCAATCCCCACAGCGTGGAATAGAGCGAAAGGATTTCAGTCGGGTTAAACAGCGGAGACAGGACCACGCGGCCAGCGTGGAACCACAGCCACCCGCCCATCGTATAGAGGGGGTAGCCGGGCGCATTGCTGGGACGCCCCTGGACCTCGGCGTACTGGTGGGTGATGGGGTCGCCGCCCTTTAGCTCGCTCAGACGCAGGCCGTTATCGAGCGTGCTCAAGTAGAGCGACAGGGCGATCAGGATGACGACCAGGCCGGCCAGCCGGGCGGGTTTGATCAGCTCGCTCAAGGCCGCCTACCCCATCTGCGAGACGGCCCGGTCTGCCCGGGGGCGGCGGGTGCCTCGCTTCAGCAGACGAGCCAGCTCAACTTTGTTCTTGTCGAACGCCTCCCGAAACTCCCAACTCCGCAGCGGAGGTGTCGTCATAATCAGAGCGTCTTCGCGGTTGTCGCTATAGTAGCCCTTGCGGAGGCCGACGACCTGGAACGCGTGCTTGCGGTACAGGTTCTGGGCCACGAGGTTGCCGGCGCGGACCTCCAACGTGGCGGTCTCCGCGTTCACGACGATGGCCCGATCCAGCAGCGCGATCAGGAGCAGCTCACCGAGACCCAGGCCGCGCGACTCCGGTGCGACAGCGATGGTGCTGATGTGCGCCTCGTCGATCAACAGCCAGAAGCCGGCATACCCCAGGATCGGCGGGAGGGACGGCTGTGAAGGCGGGGCGCCCAACAGCGATCGATGAAGTTCGGCGTGGGCTCCGCCGCCTTCGTCACGCCGGGTACGGCTTGCCGCACGACGACGAAATGAGAGAAGCTGTTAGAGCCGACCTCGTAGCGATAGGCCCGGGCGGACCACGGCGAGGAGAAGGCCTGTACCTCGATGGCCATTACCTCGTCGATATCAGCGAGTTGCATGCCGCTTACGTGATACGGGAGGTCGTCGTAGTAGCTCATGGCTGGCCCATCGCTTCCGGGCGATGCATGTAAATGGGGGACAGCGTGACGATGTCGTCTCGTTCGCCGCGCTCCAGCCGGCGCCACGCCAAATCGGCGAGGAAACTGGCCCGGCGGAGGGCATAGACCGGCGGTGTCACGACCACCGCGTCGCCCAGGCGCGTGTGGATGGCTTCAACGTCGACGTGACCCAGCTCGCCGCACACCACGGCGAATCCTTGGACGCGGTCGATCAGCTCCGAGGTCGTTCCGACCTCGATATCGGTTTCGCGGACCCAATCGGAACCGTCGTGCCGGTACCCGGCGTAGCATATCCGACCTCTGCCGGCCTGGATTACCGACCAGATCGGCAGGCTCATCTCTCGTACCGCGTATGGCAGGATGTCTAGTGTGGGAATCCCCAGCAGCGGAATCCCAACGCTGGATGCCAGGGTTTTGGCGACCGCCAGGCCGATGCGCAGGCCGGTGAACGAGCCCGGCCCCAGCGCCACAGCCACGCCGTCCAATTGGCTGGGCTCGGTTTGCTGGCGTTCCAACATCGCGGCCAGGCTCGGCATCAGCTCTACCGTGTGATTATTGTTCGTCAGCCAGGTGTGCTCGGCCAGCACCTTATCGGGCTGATATAACGCAATGCTGGCCGTGCGAGTGGCCGTGTCGATGGCTAACAGCATGCCTTACACTCCAAATGCCGTGCGCTTGTATTCGCGCAGCAGGGACAGGTAACGCTCACCGTGCCCCTCCAGGATGATGCCGCGCCGGTTGTCGGCGATGTCGTAGTGGCGCAGCGTAATCCACAGACGCTCCTGAGGCAGAAGCGCGCGAATGCGATCGGCCCATTCGATGGCGCAGATACCGTCGTCGTAGAGATACTCCCACAATCCCAGGCCGTCGATGTCGGAGGGTTCATCCAGACGGTAGACGTCGACGTGAAACAGCGGCATGGTCTGCCTGGCGCCGCGGTACTCGCTGAGCAACGTGAACGTCGGGCTCGTGACCGGGTCTGCCACCCCAAGGGCGCGCGCCAGACCGCGGACGAAAGCCGTCTTGCCCGTCCCCAGCTCGCCCTCCAGGCAAACGATGTCCCCTGGCTGGAGCAACTGGCCCAACCGAAAACCAAAGCGCTGAGTTTGCTCCACACTGTTGCTGATCAGATCGACTGTGTTTGGGTTCAGAATCGGCGCCATGATGTTCTCCAATGGGATTATACATCGGTTGGAAATCCCCGGCAAGCATTAGGACAATTCAACGTAATGTGGTATCATGACATCCTTACGTGTACTTTGCCCAAGCGGAGAAGTCAGCGAATGCGTTATCTCATCGTGTCCGACATCCACGCCAATTTGCAGGCCTTCGACGCAGTGCTGAAAAATGCCGGACAGTTCGATCAAATTTGGTGTTTGGGAGACGTGGTAGGTTATGGACCCAATCCCAACGAGTGCATCGACAGGCTGCGACAGTTCGAGCACGTCTGCGTGGCCGGCAACCACGACTACGCCGCTTTGGGCAAGCTCAACCTCGAGGACTTCAACACGGATGCGCAAACATCCACCGTGTGGACGCGGGACCAACTGACCCCATCGAGCAAAGAATATCTGCAGAACTTGCCCGACCGAGTCGTCGAGGCCGGCTACACGCTGGTTCACGGCAGCCCACGCGAGCCGATCTGGGAATACATCATGTTCCCGTCGATCGCCAAGCCTCAGTTTGCCCTCTTCGATACCAACGTCTGCTTCGTCGGCCACACTCACGCGCCGGTGGTGTTCATTTACTCATCAGAAGAGGATGGCCGTCCCGAGGTATGTGAGGCCACCGTGCTGCCGGTCGGGGAAGGATTCACGATCGGGCAGGAGCGTGAGATCATCAACCCGGGCAGCGTGGGGCAGCCGCGGGACGGCGATCCTCGCGCCGCATACGCGATTCTGGACAGCGACAGCGCCCAACTCGAGCATTTCCGCATTGCAGTACTCGATTACCGCCGTGCAGAATGCGATGACGGATCGCGACCTTCCGCCTCGCCTGATTCACCGCCTCGCCTACGGTTGGTGAGCAACAGTCCCATCAGCCGCGCTCCTCGCGCGTGAAGGGCTGACCCAACGCGGCCGGCGCCCTCACCCTTCGGCTGAAAGGCCTCCCACCACGTGATGAGCACCAGGACGATGATCGT
Organism: uncultured Chloroflexia bacterium; assembly: GCA_963843645.1. GTDB lineage: Bacteria > Chloroflexota > Anaerolineae > DAOTYC01 > DAOTYC01 > CAWJLE01. Next base: position 1,199,753 of record CAWJLE010000001.1, read on the forward strand.
GAAGACGTAGGGCAACATGCCCGAGGAAGCTCGATGGGATCGTGGTTCCGGCGGCCTGCAGGCGAAACTGGATGGCATTGACCCCGCCGAACAGGATGGCGCCGATCACTGCTCGCAATGGATCCCACGCCGCAAAGATGACCAGCGCCACGGCGATCCAGCCGCGGCCGCCCGTCAGGCTGTCAGTCCAGCCCGGCGTATACGCCAGCGACAGATGCGCGCCACCGACGGCGATCAGCATGCCACCGACGATAGTGTAGAGATAGCGCACGCCGTATACACTGACGCCCATGGCGTCCGCTGTGTGGGGGTTCTCGCCGACGGCACGAACGTGCAGCCCCGGGCGCGTCTTGTAGAGGTAGATCCAAACAGCGGGCACCAGCAGGTAGAGAGCGTAGACCAAGCACGTCCTGATCGAAGAACGACGGGCCGAAGAAGGGCAATCGGCTCAGGCCGGGGAACGGCGTGCGCAAGAACTTGGGCCCGACCAATCCGACCAGCGGTGCGCCATTGGGGCCCAGCTTCTGGCCCAGGAAGTTGGCTACCCCGGTGCCGAAGATCGTCAGTACCAGGCCGCTGACCACCTGATCGGCGCGTAGGGAGACGGACAAAAAGGCATGCAGCGCCGCCAGCAGCCGCCAATGAGCATGGCTGCCAGGACCCCGAGCACCAGGCTGCCGCTGTGATACGCGGCGGCGAAGCTGGTCACGCGCGCCCATGATCATGATCCCTTCCACGCCGAGGTTCAGCACGCCCGAGCGCTCGGTCAGGATTTCGCCCACGGTGGCATACAGCAGGGAAGCTCCGGCCCGAATCGTAACGGCCAGAATGGAAACCACGAAGGCTTCGTTCATCGTTCCCGCCCCTCCTCGCGGTATTGAGGGCGGCCGATCGGCCTTCGGCCCGCACGAAACGAATCCGGTGGGTGACGAAGAATTGCCCGCCCAGAACACAGAAGACCATCAGACCCTGCAGGCTGGGAGCCACCGCGGCCGGCAGGCCCATCGTAATTTGAATTTGGTCGCCCCCGACGAGCAACGCGGCCCACAGGACAGCCCACACCAGGATCGCCCAGGGATTGAGCGACGCCAGCCAGGCGACCAGGATCGCGGTGTAGCCGTAGCCGACGGTCAGGCCCTTCTGCAGGCGGTGGGCTACGCCCAGCACCTCGGAGAGCCCGGCCAGGCCGGCCAGCGCACCGCTCAGCATGGCGACCATGATGATGTTGCGTGCCAGGCTGATGCCGGCGTATTCAGCCGCGCGCGGGTTTTCGCCGATCACCCGGATCTCGTAGCCCCATTTCGTGCGGGCCAGCAGCAGCCAAATGAAGACCGCGGCCACGATGCCGATCGCCAGCCCGGTGTGCACGCGAGTCCCCGCCAGCAGCAGAATGGTCAGGACGACGTGCCCGATGACCACGCCTCCGCTGGCCAGCCCGAGGGTGAACAGCGCCGCGCCCGGCACAGTGGAGCGCGCCCGCTCGTTGCTCGCCTTGACCAGGGCCATCATCAACGCCGCGAACGCGAGGGTCACCCAGATGAATGCGACCGGCATGGCCGCCGGACGTCCGTCGGGCAGGAGCCAGCCCTGCGTCAGTGCCGTGGTTACGGCGATGGCGGCCTGCGCCACGTACGCCGCGCCCCAGTATCCGACGACGAGGCCCACCGCCCCGCCTCCGAGGCTGAGCCACAGGCGGGCCTGGTGTTCCTTCCAGCGCAGCAGGCCAAGGCCGAAGCCCACCAGCATGAGCAAGGCCAGCATCGCGATCGCGGGCTGCGTCCAGCCCGCATCGATTTTCCCGAGCCATAAACCCTTGTCGAACTGGGCGCTGCCGGGAAAGCCGTAGCCTTTCGGATCCTTCCACGGGCCGTAGAACAGGTACTCGATCCACAGCACCGCGACGTAGTTCAACATGAGCGTCGTAATGATCTCGTTGACGTGAATGAACGCCTTGAGCAGCGCGGGGAGCAGCGCCCAAATGGCGCCGCCTAACATCGCCGCGACGAACGCCAGGATCAGCGCCACCCAGGACGGCAGGTTCGGGTACATCTTGGGGACGAACAGGGCGATGCCGGCGGCGGCGAACCCGCCCATCGCCAACTGTCCTTCCGCGCCGATATTCCAGAAGAGCATCCGGAAGGCGATGGACACCCCCAACCCGGTGAGAATGAGCGGAATGCTCTTCACCAGCGTTTCCGACAGGGCGTAGCGCCCTCCGAAAGCGCCGGAGAACATGGCCACGTAGGTCTGGATAGGATCCGCTCCCACCATGGCGAGCAGTCCGGCGCCCATTATCAACGCCAGGGCGAACGACGCCAGCGGGACGACGACCCTGAGTGCCTTCGGAATCGTTCAGCCGCTTCTCGATTCTGATCTCGAATGGCATGTAATGCTAACCTCGACTCTAGGAGATGCCCGCGATCTACGCCGCTTCCTGCCGCGATCCGGCCATCATCAGGCCGATCTCCCCAACATCCGCCTGAGTCGACGTTCACGATGCCCATGATCCGACCCTCGTACATCACGGCGATGCGATCGGACAGGGCAAAGATTTCGTCGAGATCCTCGGAGATGAGCAGAATGGCGGCGCCGTTATCGCGCTGCTGCAGGAGCGTCTTCTGAACCGATTCGGTTGCGCCGACGTCGAGCCCGCGCGTGGGATGGACCGCGACCATCAGCTTAGGGCCGATGTTGATCTCGCGTGCCAGCAGGGTTTTCTGCAGGTTGCCGCCGGAGAGCTGCTTGATCGGCGTCTCCTGGCTGGGCGTGGCGATGCCAAAATTGTCGATGAGAGTCTGCACGAAGTTGCGAATGGAAACGGAATCCAAAAATGGCCCGCGTGAGAGCGGAGGTCGGCGATAGCCCTTGAGGATAGCATTGTCGCTGATCGGCAAATTTGGGATGAGGCCCATGCCCAGCCGGTCTTCGGGGATGTGGCTCACGCCGGCGGCGATGATCTCGCGTGGCGAGCAGTTGGTCAGCGTCGCAACCACGATGTTCACTTCGCCGCTCCGCGCTTTGCGCAGCCCGGTGATGACCTCCGCCAGCTCGCGCTGACCGTTGCCGGCGACGCCGGCCACACCCAGGATTTCACCCTGGCGCACTGGTGAATGACACGTCGCGGAGGGCAGGCACGCCCCGGTCGCCCAGCACGTTCACGCCCGTCAATTCCAGCACGACTTCACCGGGACTGACGTCGTTCTTCTCAAGTTGGAACAGCATTTCGCGGCCGACCATCAGCCGGGCCAGCTCTTTCTTGCTGGTTTGCCGCGTGTTGAGCGTGGCTTCTACCTTGCCGGCGCGCAGCACGGTAATTCGATCGGCGATCGACATCACTTCGTCCAGCTTGTGCGAAATGAAGATGATGGATCGTCCTTCGGTGGCCATGCGCCGCAGGGTGGCGAACAGCTCCTCCGCTTCCGGGGGAGTCAACACGGCGGTGGGCTCATCGAGAATCAGGATGTCGACGCCGCGGTAGAGCATCTTCAGAATTTCGACGCGCTGCTGTTCGCCAACGGACAGCTGCCAGATGTAGGCACGCGGATCGACCTGCAGACCATACTGCTGGGACAGCTTGTCGATCTCCCGCTTCCGTCTTGCGACAGGTTCAGCACAAAGCGTGGCTTTTCAGAGCCCAGGGTCACATTCTCGGCCACCGTGTGCATTTCGACCAGCATGAAGTGCTGGTGGACCATGCCGATGCCCAGCTCGCTGGCCTGGCGCGGAGAGCGGATGTCGACGCACTTGCCGTGCAAGTAGACTTTGCCGTCGTCCGGATGGTACAGACCGGACAGGATGCTCATCAACGTGCTCTTGCCGGCGCCGTTTTCGCCCAACAGCGGCGTGAATCTCGCCCGGGACGGACTTCCAGGTCGACGCGATCGTTCGCGACGACCCCAGGGAATCGCTTGGTGATGCCCGTCATTCTGACCGCCGCTGGCGTTTGTTGACTCAAGACGACACTCCTTGCCATTACCGTGTTGCACAGACCCTGCATACATAAAAAGGGCTGGTGAGGGGAGCTCCCTCACCAGCGCCCTGATTCGCGCTCCCCTGATTACTGGGGGAGGGTTCCTTTTACGCCGTCGACCAGCCAGTCGAACGCCAGTTTGGCGGTGTCGGTCATGACCACGCCCTTGGCGACGCGCTCCGTGCCCGAGTTGTCACTGATCGGACCCTGGAACGGATCGAACGTACCCGCAACGATTTCCTGCTGCTTGTCCGTGGCCAGTTTCTGCACGTCGGCGGGGACGTTTTTGCCATAGGGCGCCATCTTGAGCAGCCCTTCCTTGAAGCCCCACCAGATTGGCTCGTTCGTCCACTTGCCTTCCATGACCTCGGCCCCCAGCTGGGTGAAGAGCACACCCCAGTCCCAGATGGGCGCAGTCAGCCAGGCTTCGGGAGCGATCGCGCTGTTGTCTAGGTTGTAGCCGACGACGTACTTACCCAGTTCCTGCGCCAGCTTGTCCGGCTCGTTGGAATCACTTTCGCGGGCCACCACGTCGGCGCCCTGGTCGAACAGGGCCTGGGCTGCCTCACGCTCCTTCGGGGGGTCGACCCAGGCGTTGATCCACACCGGGTGGACTTCAGCGTTGGGGTTGACCGATCGTGCGCCGAGAGTAAACGCATTCATGTTTCGGGTGACTTCCGGGATCGGCGTACGGGGCGATGTAGCCCAGAACGTTGGACTTCGTCATCTTGCCGGCGACCACGCCGGCCACGTACCAGCCCTGGTATCCACGGCCGTCGTAGATGCCGACGTTGTCCGCGGTCTTGTAGCCGGTTGCAGTGTTCGAAGATGACCTTGGGATACTGCGCCGCGACCTCCAGCACGCTGTCCATGTAGCCGAAGCTGGTTGCGAAGATCAAGTTGTAGCCCTTCTCGGCGTAGTCGCGAATGACGCGGGCGGAGTCCGGGCCTTCTGCGACGGACTCACTGGCCGTAGTCTCGATGCCCAGCGCCTGCTGCATCGCGCTGACGTCCGTTGTCCATCGCCTGGGACCAGCCACCGTCCGTGGCCGGGCCGACGTACACGAACGCGGCCTTGATCGGATTCACCACCGGCGCCTCGGCCGGCGCCTGGCCTACGACGCCTTCGACGAACCAGTCCATGGTCAACTGCTGGGCGTCGGTGACGGCTGCGCCCTTAGGAATCGCCAGCTTGCCGCCCTGGCCGTTGATGGGACCGGCGAAAACGTTGAATTCACCGTTCAGAATCTTGGTCTTGTATTGCTCCACCAGATCCTTCACGTCGGCCGGCACTTTCGGGCTCAGAGGGGCCAGATCGACGATACCGTCTTTCATCCCACCCCAGTACTGGTCGGGCTTCCACGTGCCGTCCAAAACGGCCTTGACGCGGCTGATGTAGTAGGGGCCCCAGTTCCAGATCGGGCTGGTCAGTACGGAATCGCCGACGGTCTGGCGCATGTCGGAGTCATAGCCGATGCCGAAGGCACCCTTCTCGGCCGCGGCCTTCTGTGGCTCGGTGGTGTCCTGGTGCTGTGCGATGACGTCCGCGCCGTCGGCCAGCAATGCCTCGGCTGCCTCGCGCTCCTGCGGTGGTCCGAACCATGTGTTGGTCCATACTACGTGGACGGTGGCCTGCGGATTGGCCGTGCGCACGCCGAGCGTGAAGGAGTTGATGCCACGAACGACTTCTGGAATTGGAAACGCTGCCACGTAGCCGATCTTGTTCGTCTTGGTCATCTTGCCGGCGACCAGGCCGGACAGGAACCGTGGCTGCTCCATCCGTCCGAAGTAGTTGCCCAGGTTCGGGCCGGTCTTGTAGCCGGAGCAATGCTCGAAGTAGACGTCGGGGAATTCGGCGGCGACGTTGGCGGTGGGGTCCATGTACCCAAAGCTGGTCGTGAAGATCAATTTGTAGCCCTTCTGAGCGTAGTCGCGAATGACGCGCTCTGCCTCGGGCCCTTCCGGTACGTTCTCGATGTATGAGGCTTCGACTTTGTCACCGAGCTCTTTCACCAGCGCCTGCCGGCCCTGCTCGTGCGACCAGGTCCAACCCATGTCGCCGATCGGCGCCACGTAAACGAAGGCGACCTTCAATTTGCCTTCCTGTGCCTGAGCCGTGGGCATCAACCCAGGCGTGCCCACCACCAGAACGCCGACGATCAGCAGGGCCATGACGGCCCACAGCTTGCCCGTCCTCACCATGATGTTTCCTCCTCCTTAAGCATGCAGATATTAGCCACATCCGGCTACCGCCCACACGGTCTCTCCGGTGTGCTCCCGACCTTCCTCACCGAAAGCCGATGAGTGCATCCATCCGTCCAATCGCGCGTTTTTTCATGAGAGGCATTCTCCACGTTGAACCGTGGCGGACATCGGGCACGAGGCGCGGGCAAAAAAAGACGCCTTCCGGTGTGCACTCGTTTCGGTTTTCCGTGCTCGTCCATTGTAGCTACGGGGGTATTTCTGCGTTCATTATACACCTATCCGTTGGGAAAGTCCATATTGGAGGCGTTTCGGCGGCTTTTGCCGACCTGTGGACTGAGCATCACCCTGGAGGCCGGCGATCCTGCCGCCAGGGTGATGCTCAGGGTCAGGAGAATCTACCATACCGGCTGCTGAACCGGCATTTGGGGAGGGGTCGCTTTGTGTCGTATAATTCCTGAGCGCTGCGATCCCTGTGCGGCCTGAGCGCACGTCTCGTCGCAGCGGTGAGGAGTGGTCGTCTTGTCTCTCGATTTGATATATGCCGCAAGCCTGTACCTGCTGTCTCTGTCCGTGCCGCTGTGGACGAGCATTGCGGGGGCGGGGCTGTGGTGGCTGGCGGCGCGGCGCGGCAAGATCGCCATGGCCGTTCTGCTGTCGATGCTGTTGTTCAGCGCCCTGGACCTCATCATGTTCAAGAGCCTGCCCTACCTGGGGCTGTCGTTCGGACCGGCGCGGATTCCTTACTCGTTCCTAGCCGTCGTTCGAGGGACGGCAACACTTGGGACCGCGACGGTGCTCATCGCGTATCTTGCGGCGAGGTGGCTCTGGAGCCCGAAGTCGCTGCCACTGCGCTCTTCGCCCCTGTATTTTGCGGCCCCCTTGCTGGTGAACCTGGCGATCTCCGGCTGCCTGGTCGATGGGCTCTTCGTGGAGCCGAGCAACGCGGCCGTGGAGCAGGTCGCCGTGCAGCCGGAGCATTGGGCCTCGAATGCGCCGCCGCTGCGCATCGTCCAGCTTTCCGACACCCACGTAGAGCAACTCACGCGCCGCGAGCGGGACGCCATTCGTCTCGTCAACGATCAGAAGCCGGACCTGATCCTGCTGACCGGCGACTACCTCAGCATCGATGAGTCGGACAACCCGCGCAGCCTGGCCGACTTTCGCGAAATGATCGGCCAGCTCCACGCCAAATATGGCATCTACGCTGCGTGGGGCAACACCGACCCGGATTCCGAACGCGAGCATTGGTTCGACGGCCTGGGCGTCACCGTGCTCCAGAACGAGGTGACGTCGCTCAACATTGGGGGCCAGACCGTGCGGCTGCTGGGGTTGGACAAACGGTACCCCATTTCCCGCGATCGTGCTGCCTTCGCCCGCCTCGTCGATCAGCTGCCGGAGGACGGCGTGAACATCTTGCTGTACCACACGCCGGACCTGATGCCTGAGGCGGCGGCCAGCGGCAAAATCGACCTGTACGTGGCCGGCCACACCCACGGCGGCCAGATCCGTTTGCCTGTCTACGGAGCCATATTCACGTCCTCGATCTATCACAAGAAATACGAAGCCGGCTTCTATCGCGAGGGACGCACGACGCTCTACGTGAATCGCGGATTGGGGTTCGAGGGCGGTTCGATGCCGCGGATTCGATTCCTGTGCCCACCCGAGGTGGCTGCGCTTACGCTGGGACCCGTGGGTCAGGAGGCGTATGGAGCCGACTGAGTGGACGCAGGGCCGCGACGCTGCGGCCTCGCGAGACTTGACCTCGCCCTGGGTCAGCCGAACGCGCATGCACCGCTTGTTCGTCCTCCTGTCGGCGCTGGACCGCGTACCCTTCGTGTTCGCGGCTGTGCCCGGCATCCTGTACGCAATTGCGCTCGGGCTGGCGGTCGGGGCGCTGTTCCCCGGGACCTCCGCTGCAGCACCAGCCCTGATCTTCCTGGCGTTTGTTGCGGCCGACGCGATTCTGCTGGTGCTGCTGCCCCGACTGGGGCTGTCCTTCGGCCCGCTGAACTCGGTCTGGAACGAGCTGGCGCTGGCTCGTTGGGTGGTGGGTCTGGGCTGCGTCGGCGTGATCCGACTGGTCGATCCGGCGGGATTCGGTTCGGCCTTGATGGCCTTCACTCTGGTGCAGGGCCTCCTGACCGCCTGCGTGATCTACGCCTGCTACGTCGAGCCGTTCGCGCTCGAGGTGACGCGGCTGGACGTGCCGTTGCCCGGACTGCCGCCGGGCGCGCGCCTTCGGATCGTGCAGCTGTCCGACGTCCATCTCGAGCGGCTGACGCGCCGCGAGGAGCGCGCGCTTTCTCTTGTGCGTGACCTCGAGCCGGACTACGTCTTCCTCACCGGCGACTATTTAAACCTGTCGTACGTCGAAGACCCGAAGAGCGCGGAGCAGTTCAACGCGTGGGCGCGCCGATTGCGGGCGGGCCGTGGCGTCTACGCCGTCGCCGGTGGGCCGCCCGTGGAAACGCCGTGGCAGGCCGCCGGCCTGTTCCGTGGCACCGGCGTGCGTTTGCTCGACGACGAGGCGCTCATCTTGACGCACGATGGATGCCGGCTGCAGATCGTCGGCGTGAGCTGTTCGCGGGACAAGACGGCCGATGGAGTCACGCTCAATCGCATCCTCGAGCATACTGAGAGCGGTTTGCCGACGATACTCCTGTACCACACGCCCGACCTGATGCCGGCTGCGGCGGCGACCGGCCGGATCGACGTTTATCTCGCGGGTCACACGCACGGCGGGCAGCTCTGCCTGCCGGGGTACGGCGCGCTCTTCACCTGTTCGGACTTCGGGAAGCGGTACGAAGCCGGTCCGTATCGTCAGGAGCGCACGCTTATGTACGTCAATCGCGGCGTGGGCCTGGAGGGCCTCAGCGGACCGCGTGCTCGCTTCTTCAGCCGGCCCGAGGTGCTCTGCCTGACCTTGACTGGGCCGCGCGGCCCGCAGCAAGCGGAATCAATAGGAGGCTGAGTCGATCCATGGATCCCATCGCGATGACCCCCAAACGAAGATATCTGGCCGGCCTGTTGGGCGGCCGGGTGGACCGCACCCCCGTCGGCAGCCCCACGTCCGTCGCCACGCTGGAATGCATGGCGCTGAGCGGGTCGCACTTCCCAGAAGTCCACCTGAACGCCCAGGGCATGGCCGCGCTGGGGGCGACGGCCCACACCGTGCTCGGCTACGACTGCATCATGCCCGTCTTCAGCGTTCAACAGGAGGCGGCCGCGCTGGGTGCTGCAGTCGATTGGGGCAGCGCCGACACGATGCCTGTGGCCAGAGCTCACCCGTGGGCGTCGCCGGACGACGTGCGGATCCCGGAGGACTTCTTGGATCGCCCGCCCATTCGGACCGTGCTGGAAGCGCTGCAGATCCTCCGCCGGGAGTGCGGGCATCACGTGGCACTGGTGGGCAAGGTCATGGGACCGTGGACGCTGGCCTACCACATGCACGGCGTTCAGGAGTTCCTGATCAAGACGCTCCTGGAACCTGACACCGTGAGGCGCTTCCTGGATCGGCTCAAGGCGATCACGGTGCTGTTCGGTCGCGCGCAGATTGAGGCCGGAGCGGACGTGCTGTGCATCGCCGACCACGCGACCGGCGACCTCGTGAGCCCGCGTGGGTACCGCGAGTTCCTCCTGCCCGTACATCGGGAACTGAACCTGGAACTGGGCTGCCCAACGGTTCTGCACATTTGCGGCAACACTACCGACCGCCTGGAGGACATCTGCCAGGCAGGCTTCGACGCTTTCCACTTCGACTCGAAAGTCGACGCGGCGACGGCGTGCGAGATCGTGGCCGGTCGGATCTCGCTCATCGGCAACGTGAACAATGCCGAAACGCTGCTGCAGGGAGCGCCGGGACAAGCCGGGGCGGAGGCGACGGCAGCCATCCGGGCGGGAGTCGACATCGTCGCGCCGGAGTGCGCGGTGCCAGTTGCCACGCCCAACCGCAACCTGATTGCCATCGCGGAGGCCGCCCGAGCCGCCGGGCCCGCGCGAAGAGAGACTTCCGACGTCGCAACGACGCCGGTGCGTTGAGTTTCTGAAACTTCGGAAGCCTGAGCTCATCAAGGCCACGTGCGGCGACGAACGGTTTCGAAAGTGTTAGCGATGCAACGCACTCGCGTCGTTGCGGCCGGAGCTGGCCGCACGGACCGTGTGTCGGAAGTCTAACCTAAAGGGTGCCATCGACAACGATAGCCATACTTTGCGAGACGCAGAAATAGAAAGAGAAGGCAATGAAAGACTATAAGCTCTTGACGCCGGGACCGGTTGACTGCTACGAGGACGTCTTGGCCGATCTGGCCGTTGCGGCGCCACCGCACTATGGCGACGAGTGGCTGGAGATCTACAACGAGACCATCAGCATGCTCAAGCAAGTGTTCCAGACCGGGAACGACCTCTACTTGTTCGTGGCTCCGGGCACCGCCGCACTCGAAGCGGGCATCGCCAGCCTGGTAGCAACGGGCGAGCGCCTGCTGCTGATCACGAACGGTTTCTTCGGCGACCGCCTCGGTGTGGTCGCGCGCAGCCACGGCATCGAGACCTCGATTCTACAGTTTCCGCTCGGCGAGCCGGCCGATCCGCAGATGGTGCGCGAGCGGCTGCGCCAGGACCGGGACGTCAAGGCGGTCGTCGTGGTGCACCACGAGACCTCCACGACGGTCATCAACCCGGTGCGCGAGATCGCCGAGATCGTCCACGAGCGCGACCTGCCGATCGTCGTCGATGCAGTGTCCTCGCTGGCGGGCATGCCCGTGCCGGTGGACGAATGGGAACTGGACATCTGCGCCACGGTGGCCAACAAATGCCTGGAGACGCCACCCGGCCTGGCCCCGATCTCGGTCAGCGAGCGCGCCTGGCGGGTGATGGACTCGAAGCCGAACGTCAACCATGGCTGGTACTACGATCTGAAGGTCTGGCGCGAATATGCGACGGAGTGGCCGTGGCACCCCTTCCCGACCACGATCGCCACCAACAATATCATCGCGCTGCGGACCAGCCTGCGCAAGATTCTGGCAGAGGGACTGGAGTCTCATTTTGCGCGCTACGCGCGGGCAACGCGCTGGGTCCGTGAGGGGCTGAAAGCGTTGGGATTCGAGATGTTCGTCGACGACGCGTGCGCGTCGCCGTTGGTCACGGCGGCCAAACCCCTGCCGGAATTCACAGTTGGAGAATACCAGCACTTCCTGATGGATGAGCGTCACCTGATGATCTCGGGTGGCCTGGAAGAGCTGGCGGGCAAGATCTTTCGCGTTGGGACCATGGGCAAAGCCGCTTCCCGCGAGTACGTCATGGACTACCTCTTCGCCACGGAAGAATTCTTGCGTCTCAAAGGTCGCGCCGTCCCCGTCGGCGAGTGTCTGAGAGGCATGTGCGAGGAGCCATAATCTCGTCCCCCGAACGTCGTCTTTGGTTCGTATCAGCCCGCTGACGACGTTATGTCAGCGGGCTTTTCGTGTTTGTATGGGTGTGTAGTATAATGGCCGACAGTTGTCTTTCCCGACATGGGAGGCAGGCCCCTAACTATAATCTGCCCGTTTGGGCGCCTGGAGGCGATTCGTATGCTGCGGAAGGTCGTCCGGCTGTTTTCGGTTTTCGTGCTGATTGCGCTGTTGTCTGCGCCGGTAACAACGGCGAGCTCACCGCCGTTGGACATCTATATGTTTCACTCGGACACGTGCCCACATTGCCTGAGAGTGATTCAAGAGATCTTGCCCGGTATCAGGGCGAAGTACGGCAACAGGATCAACCTGCGGTTGTTCGAGATCTCGGATCCGACGAACTTCAAGCTGGCGCTGGTGATGGAGAAGCTGTACGGCGTTACAGAGGAAGAGGCCGGAGTGCCCGAGATATTCTTTTCGCGGGTGGTTCTGATCGGTGAGAACTCGATTCGGGACAACTTCGACAAGGAGATACAGAAGGCGCTGGATTCCGGCAAGTACCTCACGCTGCCGACGCCGGACCAGCTCCTGGCGATGATCGTGACACCGACGCCATCGGCCGGCCAGCCGGTGACGGGAACGGCGACCGCCCCGCTGACCGCGACGGCCTCAATGACGGCAAGCCAGGGAATGACCGCGACGGCCACGGCAACCGTGACGGCCACAGCAGCCGTCACGCCCACAGCAGCGGTCACGCCCACCGCAGCGGTCACGCCCACCGCGGCCGTGACGTCGACAGCGCCCGTCACATCCACGGCGCCGATGACGGCGACCCCGGCAATGACCGCGACCGTGCCCACGACCGGCACGGTCGCCGTGGGCGCCGCTGTGGCGCCGACGGGTGGAAAACCGATTCACCTGGCCTATTTCTACAAACCCGGGTGCCAGGAATGCGATCGGGCCCAGTACGAGCTGAACTACGTGAAGAGCGAGTACCCGGGTCTCGTCGTCGATCGCTTCGACATCAGCCAGAACCTGGCGCTCAACGAGTGGCTGGGGGAGAAGCTTAACATGCCGCCCGCCGAGCGCGGCCTCAGCCCGGCCGTGTTCGTCGGTCAGGACTATCTGACCCTGGGCGCGGTCAATGCGACCCACCTCGAGCCGATACTGGCTAAGTACAGCGCTGACGGCGCGGAGGCGACCTGGCTGGGATGGTCCGAAGCCGCCGGGCCGGACCGGGTCGCGGGAATGCTCCAGAACATCGGCCTGTTTGCCATCGTCGGCAGCGGTCTGGTGGATGGGCTGAATCCCTGCGCGTTCGCCACGATCGTCTTCTTCATCGCTTACCTGGCTCTCATCGGGCGGAAGGGCCGGGACGTGTTGCTGACCGGAGCTGCTTTCGCGGCAGGCGTTTTCATCGCCTATTTTCTGCTGGGTGTCGGGCTGCTGCGCGTGCTGGAGGCCGTCAACATGACCCACCTGGGGCGCTGGCTGTATCTGGTCATCGCCCTGCTGTGTCTGGTTCTGGCCGTCGTCAACCTCACGGACTTCTTCAAGGCGCGCGAGGGCAAGCCTGAAGAGATGCAGATGCGCCTGCCCATGCGTATGCGGCGTTGGATCAACAAGATCATCCGCGAGGGGGCCCCCGTGCGTGCTTACGCCCTGGTGGCGCTGATCACCGGGTTCCTCGTCTCGGTCATCGAGCTGGCGTGCACGGGCCAGATCTACATTGTGGTCCTGTCTGCGCTCAGCCAGCCCGCTCTGCGGACCCGAGCGCTCGGTTACCTGGTGATCTACAACCTGGCTTTCATCGTACCGTTGATCATCGTCTTCTTGCTGGCCTTCTTCGGTGTCTCGTCCGATCGGTTCTCGCTCGTCTTGCAGCGTCACACCGCGACGGTCAAGCTCTTCACGGCCATCCTCTTCTTGGGCCTGGGTCTGTGGCTGATCTATTCATTCCTGCCGTTGTTCGGCGTTCGGCTGATGGGCGGCTGATTCGGACGGAACTCCTGGAGCGTCAATGGACATCGTCGCAAGCCGCCTGTACTACGATAATGCATTCTTGAGAGAATTCGACGCGCCGATTGTGGAGCAGTTCCCAGTGGGGAGGGACGTCGGCGTCGTGTTGGAGCGAACGGCGTTTTACCCGACTTCGGGAGGACAGCCGCACGACACCGGCCTGTTGAACGGCGTCCCTGTGGTGGACGTTTTCGAGCGTGAGGCGGACCAGGCGGTCGTGCACGTCGTGTCCTTGCCGCTGTCAGGCTCCAGCGCGCACGGCGAGATCGACTGGGCGCGCCGATTCGATTTGATGCAGCAGCATACCGGGCAGCACATCCTGTCGCACGCGGCAGAGGCTTTGCTCGACGCCGACACCGTGGGATTTCACCTGTCTGACGACACGCTGACGATCGACCTGAGTCGCGCGCCGCTCAGCTCGGCGGATGCCGCGGCTCTCGCGGAGCGGGCCAACGCAATGATCTTCGCCGATCTGCCGGTCGCAGCCGCGTTTCGCACGCAGGCGGAAGTCGACCGGCTGCCGTTGCGGAAGCCGCCGGCAGTCTCCGGACCGATCCGGATCGTCCAGATCGGCGCACCGGACGATGCCCGGCAATATGCGCCGGACCGTGCCCGGCAAGGTGCGCCGGACTGCGACGTGGACTTCTCGCCGTGTGGCGGGACACACTGCCGGTCCACGGGCGCCGTGGGCCAGATCCTGATCCGCAAGATCGAGCGGCGGGGCTCGGACAGCCGGTTGGAGTTCGTGTGCGGCGGGCGAGCCCTGGCCAACGCGCAGCGCACGCAGCGGTGGGTCAGCGAGCTGGCCGGGCAGTTCAGCGTCGGCGAGGGTGAGCTGACCGAGGCGGTCGGCCGCGTGGTGAACGAGGCCAAAACCTTGCGCCGCGATCTCAAGACCGCTGAGGATCGTCTATTGCATCACCAGGCGGTCGACTTGATTCGTGACGCGGAAATGATCGGCGAAACCCGCCTGGTGAAGGTCATGTTCGCCAAGCGGGACCCGGCGTGGATCAAGCACCTCGCGTTGCAACTGATGGAGCTTTCACACTGTGTGGTCCTGTTGGGCCTGATTCAGGACGGACGAGCTCAGCTCACGTTTGCCCGTTCGGCGGACCTGGCGGTCGACGTCAGGCCGCTGTTGCGGGACGCCTGCCAGCACGTGGGCGGTGGCGGAGGGGGACAGGCCAATATTGCCCAGGGCGGCGGCCCGAAGGCCGAGAACGTCGAGTTCGCGCTGAATGCGGCCGGACAGGCAGTCAGGACACTGCTTGCTCAACAAAGCTGAGGGGGAAAAGAACGAACATGCAAGAGATTGGTCCTGGCGTTTACGTCGAGACTGGCTTCCAGGGCGGCAACGTCGGCTTGATCGTCACCCCGGAGGGAGCGGTGCTGGTCGACACGCCGATGATGCCCTGGGAAGCCCGGCAATGGGCGGCGACGGTCAAGCGCACGACGAAACAGCCGATCCGATTCGTCATCAATACCGATCATCATACGGAACACATCCTGGGCAATCAGTTCTTCGCGGCGCCGGTCGTGGCGCACGAATTGGCCTGGAAAGAGATCACCGGCTACAGTGAAGCCTATCGCCAGCGGCTGATCGACTCACTTCAGATCGGAGATGCGGAGCGCGATACCGAGCTCAAGGAACTCGTGCTGGTGCCGCCGAAGGTGACCACCACCGAGCGGATGACGCTGTTCCTCGGCGACAAGTGCATCCACGTCATCCACGTGGGCGGCCATTGCCCTTCGTCTGTGCTGGTATACGCGCAGCGAGAGGGCGTTTTGTTCGCGGGCGACGTCGTCGTGCGGGGCATCCATCCGTCGCTCGCGCAGGCCAGCTCCAAAGCGTGGCTGCGGGCTCTTAACCGCATCCGGCGCATGTCGTTCAACGTACTGGTTCCCGGCGTCGGCGAGCCCGGTGACAAGGGGATGACGGCCGACATCTCGACCTACATCCGCGAGATTCGAGCGGGCGTTCGACGGCACTTCGCGGCGGGCCGGAGCAAGGCCGAGACATACAACCAGCTGTTGAGCGCTGTCAGTTCCTTCCCCATTCCCGAAGGCCGGAAGGACAAGATCGAGCAGCAGTTCAAGGCGGGCATCAACCAGGTATACGAAGAGATCAAATCCGAGAAGAGTGCGGAAAACACGTAGGACTTCGCTGAGCCGACCATTGTCCGGTGGGGCGAGTTGGGCCCGGCCCCTCCGTCGCTATTACTGGCCCATTAAGCGCTCATTCATGCAACTTGCGTACGGATTTCGAAAGTCCGATAGCGGCGCGTCGTGTATTACCTGTCTGTTGAATCTGGTCCTGATCGTAGGATTGACCGCTGGCACGTTCGTCGTCGTGCCGAACCTGGTGCAGGTGGTGCGCGTACAAGGCGACAGCATGACGCCGACGTTGCTCGACGGGCAGCTTCTGCTGATCAGCCGTCTGCCATATCGCTTTGAGTCCGTCCAACACGGCGATATCATCGTCTTCAAATCGACGCAGGACCCGGACATCATGCTGGTCAAACGCGTGATTGGGCTTCCGGGCGAGATCGTCTCGATTCGCGATGGGCACGTGTTCATCGGCGCTCAATCCGTTCCGGAACCCTACGTGGTCGATGGCGGGGGCAGTGGATTCGGGCCGCTGACGGTGAAGTCCGGAATGCTCTTCGTATTGGGCGATCACCGCACCGTCAGCAACGACTCGCGCGCCTGGGGATTGTTGCCGGAGTCCAACATTCTGGGCCGCGCAGAAATGTCGCTCTGGCCCCCCGGTCTGTTCATTCAGCCGTGGCGGGCTCAGGCCGTCACCTCGCCGTGACGCTCTGCGGTCGTCCCTCGTTGCATCAGAGTCGCGCGGTGGTTGTTGCGAGCGGATCGATCTGCCGGCTGGGGAGGAGTGCGAGATGGACATTGACGCTGTGCGACAGATCAAGGCGCGCCACGAGGCCGAAATCATGGCGAAGAAGAACGTCGTGGGGCTCGGGATCGGTTTCCGTGAACGGGACGGCGCGGCGACGGACGAGCTGAGCCTGGTGGTGTTCGTATCGAAGAAGTTGCCGATCCACGCATTGTCCGCGCAAGATCACATTCCCCCGTACATCGAAGGCGTTCCGACCGACGTCAAGGAAGTAGGAACGGTCAAGGCGAAATAGCGGCGCCCGGTGGCTGCCCGATCGAAGATGTGCCTTCAATTCGCGAAAGGAAGGCCGGCCGATGGATTTCGAAGCAGTCCGCAAGATGAAGCAGCAACACCTCCAGACCCTGATGGGCATAGCCGAACGTGGTGGCCGTCGGTATTGGATTCAAGGAAACGAAGGGCGAGCTGACAGACGAGCTGGCCGTCATCGTGTCCGTAGTAGAGAAAATTCTCTGCCGAAGCGCTCGCTCCCGGCGCAGCTGATCCCCCAGCAATTGGGCGGCATCCGCACGGACGTGCAGGCCCTCGGCGTGATCAAGGCGCTCCAGTCGCCGACCGGCAAGATGCGGCCGGCGCCCGGCGGCTGCTCCATCGGCCACGTCGACGTCACAGCGGGCACGCTGGGCATGCCTGGTCTATCGCGGATCGGAGGCGTTCATCCTCAGCAACAACCACGTGCTGGCCAATTGCAACCGCGGGCGGCGCTGGTGACGCCATCCTGCAGCCGGGTAAGGCAGACGGTGGCACAGCGAGCGACCAGATTGCCGTCCTGGAGCGAGTTCGTGCCGATCGACTTCGTGGCAGAGCAGCCCCAGCCGACTCCGACGCCGGGCGGCTGCTCTGTTTCCAATGCGGCTCGCGCTGCATGCACGCGTCCGCGCAGCGAGCCGCACCAATGCCACGGCTGTGGCGGCGCAGGCGGCTGGCGGCAACGTCGTGGACGCGCTCTCGCCCGGCCGTTGTCGCCGAACCTGGTCGAGAATCGAATCCTCAACATCGGCCAGCCCCACGGCACGGCTACGGCGACGCTCAACACGCAGGTCGTCAAGAGCGGGCGGTCGAGCGGCTTCACCACCGGCCAGATCCGGCAGATCGACGTGACGGTGCAGGTCGAGTACGAGGACGCCGGCACGGCCACGTTCAGCGGCCAGCTGGTCGCGACGGGCGATGAGCCAACGGGCGACTCGGGTCGGCGGTCCTCGACGTCAATTCCCGCGTGGTGGGCCTGTTGTTCGCCGGCTCCGAATGCGGCCACCATGATCAACCCCATCCAGAACGTGATGGCGGCTTTGAACGTCACGATTCCGGGATGAGTTCCAATTCGGAAGGGTGGCGCAGGCGTTGACTTCTGAGCAGCGCGGTGTAGTTTCCGGTAAGTTCTGGCGCAGCCGCCGGCGAGACCTGGCGCTGGGTCGGCCTTCTCGTGGCCGCCATCGTCCTGTGTTTTGCCGATGTCGCTGTTCCTGCGGCTATACCTTCTTCTATCAGGACATCCAGTTTCTGCACTATCCCGGCAAGATCTACTTCATCCGCAGCCTGCTGGAAGGCAACTACGGCTTCTGGAACCCGTACATCTTCTGCGGCTATCCGCTGCAGGCCGAGCCGGAAGTCGGCCCGCTCTATCCCTTCAACCTGCTGTTCGCCCTGCCCATCGCGCCTTACTTCGCGCAGACCCTGTTCGTCGTCCTGCATTACATTCTGGGCGCTGTCTTCACTTACGGGCTGGCTCGCTCGCTGAAAGTCAGCCGGACCGGGGCGTTCATCGCCGGGCTGGACTACGCGTGCAGCGGCTACCTGATGGCTCAGCTCACCAATTTCAGCATCCTCACGGCCAGCGTCTGGCTGCCGCTCATCCTGTGGCTGTTTTCCACTCGCGCTGCAGCGGCGAAGCTATCGCTACGCCGTCGGCGCGGGCATCGTCGGCGCACTGTTCATGCTCACGGCCCACCCGCAGTTCATCCTGCTGACGTTCACCGTCGCTCGGGCCTGTTCTACCTGTATCAGCCTGGGCCTGTCTTGGCTTCCAGGCGGCGTCGGACCGGCTCCGGCTGGCGGTGAAGCTACACGCTCCTGCTGGGGGTTACCCTGGTCGTGGGGGCTGCACTGGCCGCGCCGCAGCTCCTGCCGGCCTACGAGTTGAAGTCGCTGTCGGTCCTGTCGAAGAGCCTGGGCTACGATTTCGTCACGTCCTATTCGCTGTCGCCCTACCGGATGGTCTCGTTCCTGTTCCCTAATTTCCTGGGCAACCAGGCGACAGGTTACCGCGGGCCCGGCCTTCTACGAGGAGCACCACAGCTACATCGGCATCCTGCCTCTGATCCTGGTCGGCCTGGCCTGGGCGCAGGCGGCGAGACAAAGGGGCGTTCTTCTTCGGCCTGCTGCTGCCCCTGTCCTTGATCCTGTCCTGGGGCCGCACCACTCCGATCTATCACCTGATCGCCTACCTGCCGCTGTTCAATCTCTTCCGCGTGCCGGCTCGCTGGCTTTATCCGATGACCATGGCGCTGGCGATCCTGGCCGGTTTTGGCTTCGACCAACTGCTGCGCGATGCGACAGCCCAGCCTCGACTGCGCGCGCTGGACCCGCCGTCTGCTCATCGCTGGCCGGCGTCCTGACCCTGACCCTGCCGTGGCTCTTCGTGCTCCGGCCGCAGGTCATGGCCGTGACCGGCTGGTTCGTGGACCACGTCTACCCCAGCTACGCCGTCTTCACGCTGCGCTCGCTGGTCAAGGGGCTGGTCCAGTTCCCGCTCGTGCCGCCCGTCGAACCTGCTGGCCCACGCGCTGCCTTTCCTGCTCAACCCGCTGATCTTCTTCCTGGCCATGCTGGACCTGGCCGCTGTCTGGCTCTATCTGTTCGGGTCGGGCCGCGTGCCCGCAGGTGGTTCCGGGCGGGCGCGGTCCTGCTCATCGCTCTGGACCTGTTCATGGTCAGCGGCAGAACATCAACCCTGTCGAGCCCGCGTCCTACTTCGACCAGACGCGAGTCGACGAAGTTCCTGCAGCAGAACGTCGGGCCTGTATCGCATCGATCCGACGAACCAGGACGGCAACCCGAACTTCGTCCTGGGGCACTATTTCCCGATGATCTATCGCATTCCCAGCTTCGGCGGGTCTTCTTCGCTGACGGTGCGCTCGTTCCAGGAGTACAAGGACACGGCGGGGGAGAACCCTCGCCTGTACGACCTGGCGGGGATCAAGTACGTGCTGCAGGAGGACAACTCCGCGCCCAAGGGCTTCAGCGGCCCGCTGCAGAAGGTCTACGTCCGAGCCGGGCGTCAGCATCTGGGAGAATCCGCGCGTGATGCCGCGGGCGTTCATCGTGCACGAGGCGGTGGCCGAGCCTACGGTCGAGGGCCGGCTGGCGCGGCTGCGCGATCCCGCCTTCCCGCTGGAGCGCGTGGTCGTGCTGGACGATCCGGACGCGCCGGCGCTGCTGAATGCTGGCGGACCGGAGCCCGTGGACGCCGAACCGGCGCGCGACGTCCGCCGAGATCCGGCGGTACTCCTACAACGCCGTGACGGTCGAGTGCGAGACCGACCGTCCGGGCTTCCTCTTCCTGTCGGACAACGACTATCCCGGCTGGCAGGTGACGGTGGACGGCCGGCCGGAGAAGCTCTACGACGGCGGACCACATGTTCCGGGCAGTGTTCGTGGGCCCTGGGCGCCACGCGGTCGAGTTCAAGTTCACCCACCCCACGTTCGACTGGGGCGTGGCCATCGCAGGGGCAACCGTCGTGATCCTGCTCGCGGCGTGGGTGGTCGCATGCCCGGCGCCGGCGAAAGACTGCCGAAGTTTCCAAAACTCGGAGCTGCGCACTGCGCCGATGCCGGGCCCAGCCCCACAGCGTCCTGATCTCGCGCGCTCCCCAGCGCCGTCGACACGACCGCGTAGACCACTCCGGCGACCAGCACCGTGCCGATCACCTGGACCAGCACGCCCCGCGGGGCCAGCAGTCCCGGCCAGCCTGCCAGGCGGCCCAGCCCATGCCGATCGATCCGGCCGCGATCCGCCCCACCGAAAGCGCGATGGTCTTGCCCTCGATGCCCCCCAGCCGTCCCCGAATGATGACAGAATGAGCGCGCACATCTCCGCGATCGTCGCCAGGGAGTTGGCGAGCGCCAGCCCGGCGTAGCCCATCGGCCGCACCAGGATCAGGCTGAGGACGATGTTCGCGCCCATGGCCAGCACACCGACGATCACCGGCGTGGCCGTGTCGTGCAGCGCGTAGAAGGCGCGGGTCACGATCTCCACCGTCGCGTGGGCGAACAGGCCCAGCGCGTAGAACTGCAACGCCCAGGCGACGGCCTCGGTCGAGCCCAGGTCGAAGCGCCCGCGTTGGAACAAGAGCTGGATGACCGGCACCCGCAGGATGAACAGGCCCAGGCTGGCCGGGATCGTCAGGTAGAGCACGGCCCGCAGTGTGGAGGCCAGCGTCCGGCGCATCTCGGCGTGCTGCTGCCGGGCGGCCAGCGCCGAGAACGTCGGGAACGCGGCCGTGGCAATGGCCTGCGCGAAGATGCCCTCCGGGAGCAGCATCAGCAGCCAGGCGTAGTTGAGCGCGGCCAGGCTGCCGGGTCCCAGCCGCGAGGCCAGGATCGTGTTGATCAGAAAGTTGAGCTGGACGACGGCCAGGCCGACCGTGCGCGGCAGCATCAGCCGCCCGACCTCGCGCACGCTGGACGAGCGCAGGTCGAGGACGGGCACGTAGGTCAGGCCCGCGACGGAACAGCAGCGGCAGTTGGATGCCCAGGTGCAGCACCGCGCCGGCCACGACGCCCATGGCCAGGCCGCGGACGCCCATCTGCCCGGACAGGAACAGCGCGCCGCAGATGATGGCCAGGTTGTACAGCACGGGCGCGATGGCGGGCAGGAGGAAGTGCTGGTAGGAGTTAAGGATGGCCATGACCACGCCGCTGACGCCGAAGAGCACGGTGGAGATCATCATGTAGCGCATCAGCTCGGCGGTCAGCGCCTGGCGGGCCGGATCGAAACCGGGCGCGACGACGTAGCGGACGAGCGAGCGGTGCGAATATCGCGCCCAGCAGGGCCAGGCTGCACAGGATGAGGATGACCAGGTTGATGATGGCGCTCGCCAATCGCCACGCGCCGGCCTCGTCGTCCTGGGCCAGGTGGGTGGTGAACGTGGGCAGGAACGCCGAGCCGAGCGCGCCGCCGGCCACGACCTGGAACAGGATGTCGGGAATGCGGAAGGCGGCCAGGTAGGCGTCCAGCTCACCGCTGGTGCCGAAATGGCTGCTGATGATCATCTCCCGCGCGAGGCCCAGCACCCGGCTGAGCACGAACGCGAACATGACCACCAGCGCTGCCTTGGCTATCTGCTTGGCGCCGCCTGACGTCATCCCTCGTCTCCTGAAGTCCGAGTGTCAGGAGATTATAGCATCATCGGCGGATTTCGCGGAACGAGGGTCTGGTTGCCGATCTGGCGTCTGCCGGCAATCCGAACGTGGACTCGCGCAGTAAGCGACTTCAAGTAACGACCGAACAACATGTTGTACGTAAGTATAATTCGATCTCGGGGAATTATACTTTTCGACCAATAAGTACAATTCCCTCCAGATGTCAGACAGAAATGACGTCAAGAATCTCGCTGGCGGCGAAAGTCCTACCGTAAGTGGATTCCCGATCTGCTTTCAGAAATGCCCGCTGCGAGTGTCAATCACCGCCCGCATTAGGAGCATCAAATCTCAAAACTCCTGCGAGCCCGTCGGACGCAAAGCAGACGAAAAAGAGATCGCAAAGTCGCGTCGGAAAGGTCTGGACAGACTGCCCTTTCCATGCTATAATTGGTATGATCACATTATCACATTATAATCTGATATCGGCGACCGGTGTTCAGTTCTATTGCGCAGGAGGACACTTGTGCCAGCGACTTTACGACTCGTAACGCGGAACAAGCTCACGGATCAGGTGGCAAAACAACTGGTCGAGTTGATCACCTCTGGGAAGTTCAAACCGGGTGATCGATTGCCGGCCGAGCGAGATTTAGCCTTGGAGTTTTCTGTCGGCCGATGCGCGATGCGTGAGGCCATCAGATCTTTGGCTGCGGTCGGGCTTCTGGACGCTCAGCAGGGCAGTGGGACCTACGTTCGCTCTCCTGAATCCTGGAATGCTCTCGACCCCACTATCTTGTTGGCAAAGAGCAAGAACACTGCGGTAGATGATCTGTTCGAAGCTCTGGAATGTCTCGAGCCTCGAGTTGCAGCATTGGCCGCTTCAAACGCTACACAGGAAGACATACAGAGTATCGAGAGCTATGCCCGGGCTCGACGACCAACGTCGATGACCACGTCCGGATGGACGTCGGGTTTCATGTGGCGGTTGCTGAAGCCAGCCACTACCGAATCTTGGTGATCATGTCGTATTCGGTTAATGATCTGATGCGCGCCAGTTGTCGGGACAATCTGGGCGGCCAACTGCAATCGGTTCGAGAGCAGGTATATCATGCCCACTACCTCATCTTTCACCGGATCAAAACCCGCGATCCGGAGGGCGCATACGAGGCGATGCAACAGCACCTGAGGACAGCTCGGTCCAACTATCGCTCAACATGGGTGGGCACCACGTCGTGACGTCACCCGCGGGGTGCCGTTTGTCCGGTCCATCAGTCTCGAGGAATTGCTCAGGAGTGCGAGGTCAGTGGTTCAGAGCATACGTTCAGTGAGTCGAGGCAATCTTACGGATCAAATCATCAAGCAATTGGTTCGCCTGATTCTGTCCGACGAATTGAGGCCGGGAGACCGTCTCCCCAGTACCCTCGAACTGACCAGGCAGTTCGGTGTCAGTCGCACGGTGGTGCGGGAAGCGATGAGTATGCTGGCCGCGCAGGGCCTTGTGCAAGTAGTGCACGGCAGCGGGACCTTTGTATCGCCCTCCAACAAGTGGAATACTCTCTACCCGCGTGCATTAACTTGTCGAAGACCAGGCTGTCGTCGATGAGTTGATGAAAGCACGCGAGTTGATCGAACCCCAACTGGCTTTCTTTGCCGCCCAAAGAGCTTCTGCGGAAGATGTTGATATGATTGAACGCTCCGTCAAGCTGGGTGCAACCGTGCCGGAGACCGTCGGATTCGACATCGCGTTTCATATGGCGATTGCGCAGGCCAGCCACAATGAAGTCCCTAGCGATTATGCTCACCTCAATCGAAGAATTCATGCACGAACTCCGGACGTTGGGCTATTCTCTGCTTCCGAAGACGCAAGAGCAGAGCCTGGGTCGTCACCAGACGATCCTGGATGCAATCAGACGAGGGGACGCGGAAGGCGCGCGCGACGCAATGACAGTTCACTTGTTGGAGGCGCACGAGGGTTTTGTACGCGTGATCAAAGGACGGCAACCTTAGGCGAGTTCGCGAGTCCCAAGCTGGTTAGAGGACATCTGTTACTAACTAACGGGAGGTGTGTCGATGTTGTTGGAGAATTGGAACCGAACCAAGCTGGTTGATCTGAGTCAAACCATTTCACACATGCAGTATGTCTCAAATCCCGGCATTAACCAGCGCCCGGCCTTTTGGGATCAGGTGAGTCATGAGGGGACCTTGGGTACATACGACAACGCGCCGGAGCTGTCGTGGCACATTCGAAACCTGATGATGGGAGAGCACATTTCCACGCACGTTGATTTCGCTATGCCATTTTACGTCCGGTGACGAGGCCTGGTGCCTGGAGAAAATGCCGCTTTCCTTCTTTATCGCCCCAGCGGTGTGCATCGATCTGTCGCACATCGATCCGAGTACGTGGATCAGGCCGGACGATCTGAGGAAAGCTCTTGCACAGGTCAATCTAGAGATCCACAAGGGCGATATCCTGTTGTACCATTTGAATTACTACGAACGCGCTGGTGAGGCGTCTCTCCCGGTAGACTGGGGTGGTCTAGACAGTGGCGCAACGAACTGGCTCGCCGATCAAGGTGTGCGCAACATCGGCTGCGAAACGCCCAGCATCGATTGTTGGCTGGCCATGCGCAACGATTCCAACCCCTGTTTCCCGGCGCATCGTGCCTGCCGTGAGCGTGCCATCATCAACATTCGAGAATCTCGCCGATCTCACCCCCGTCGTCGGCAAGCGATTCCTGTTCATTGGCTTGCCGCTCAAGCTCCGGGGTGGAACCGGCTGCCCCATACGCGCGATTGCGCTCCTAGAGGAATAACATGAGGCCCTACAATCTCGCTACAATGTTTTGGCCCGAGGTGGCTGACGCGTTGCCTGGTATCGATGGGGTGCTGATTCCCGTTGGGTCCTTCGAACAGCACGGACCTATGACCCCATTCGAAGTGGATACGGCCATTGCCAGGCACGTGTGCGATCAAACCGCTCAGCGCGTCCAGGAGCGAGGCGGCTACTATGTCGTCGGCCCGGCCATCAGTATAGGCTCCTCCTGGTATCACTTGGATTTCCCGGGGTCGGTGTCTCTCAGCGGGGATCTCTTCTCAGAGGTCGTCAGGTCTGTTTTTCGTTGCCTCCACAAACAGGGTTTCCGGAACATCATCTTCGTCAACGCCCATGGAGGCAATGTCGCGGCGCTCAATCACGCCGTCAACCTGATACGCGATGAGTTTGGGGCGCCTGTCTATCACGTCACGTTCGGAGACCTGGTGACGGATCTCATCTCGCAGACGGATGACTGCATGATCCATGCCGGGGAAGTGGAGACGAGCATCTGCCTGGCGATTGGAATTCGCGTGGACATGGATCGCGCTGTGGCAGAGGCGACCAATCGTCGTGAGGCCCTGGAGACGAAGGGAGTTCACACCTCGAAACACATCAAATATGACGCACTGAGCCGACTGCCGGGCGGCTACTTGCCGGCACACCGCATCGCGGAGATTAGCAAGTCCGGCGTCGTGGGTGATCCGACCAAAGCCAATCGCGAGCTGGGCGAGAAAATCATCTCCACGTCCATCGAACGGCTGGCGGAGCTGTGTACCGACATCGCTGGCAAATGAGCAGTGATTCCCCGCTATTGATGAGCGGTTCATCTATTGGTTGCCGCCAATAGAATCATGGGTAGTACGTCATTTAGGGATGAATTTCGACGAGCAGAATGGAGGTGGTAGCGCATACAAAGAGGCTGGTTCAGACGCTGCGTGTAGGACGAATTGGCGTGTCGTTCATTGCTGTTCGAAACTCTAGCGGGACAATGAGGATACTAGGAGGTTGTCGAAATGGCTCTATCTGACGAGCTTCGCAGGAAACTGAGTCGTAGACAATTCATCCGGCTGAGCGCCGGAGGGTCGATGGCCCTCGCTTTCAGCTCGACTCTCGGCCAGCCGTTTGGAGTCCCCGTGGCGCAGGCCGCCGGCAAAAACGCGGCCGCTTCGGGCGAGCCGGTGGTCATTGGGATGTCCGCACCGTTCCTGGTCCGAATGCACCGGCAGGTGAGGCACAGCAGCGGGGCGCAGAATTGGCTGTCCAAGAAATCAATGAAGCAGGTGGCGTCCTGGGCGGCCGGCCACTCAAGTTTGTTGTAAGGGACGGCGAACACAAACAGGAGCGCTCGGTCCCGCAGACACGTGAACTGATCGAGCGGGAAAAAGCGGTCGGAATCCTCGGGTCGACCGGCAGTTTCATCGCCATAGCTGTCGCCGATACGATGCAAGAATTGAAGACACCCTGGATCGGCCTATCGACAGGTGGTGCCGCGATCATCGACAACAAACAAAACCCCAACTGGATGTTCCGCGTTTGCAGCCATGATCCCTGGGTGGCGGAATTCTTGGTCCGTTGGACGGTAGAGAAACTCGGCATCAACAAGATAGGAATACTGAACGAGGACACAGGTTGGGGCGTCCCCGCGATTGATGACACAAACGCAGCTCTGAAGAAACTGGGACTTGCGGCTGTTTCGGTTGACAAGCTCAAAGTCGGCGAGACAGACTTTACCGCTCAGATGGCCCGTGCGAAGGAAGCGGGGGCTGAAGGGATCGTGACCTTCACCAATGCAGTCGAGATGGCGAATGCCTTGAAAGCCGGCCAAAAGCTCGGCTACCGCCCGAAGATTGTGAGTGCTTGGGGATTGGTCAACCCGAACTATCCGGTTCTCGGCGGGGCTCTGGCCGAGGGGACGTTGGTGATGCAGACGTTCTCCTTTGTCAACAACACGGCACCGAAAGCGGTGAGCCTGCTCGACAAGTACATGCATGAATGGCCGGGTTTCGCGAACGCCGCAGAGGTCCCCTATCCCAGCTACCTCGCCGACGCCTACGATGCGATATACCTGTTTGCCGCTGCCATCGAAAAGGCTGGAAAGGCGGAGGGCGCCGCGATGCGGGATGCCCTTGAGAACCTTCCTGCCTACGACGGCCTGATTAAGCGCTACGATGTGCCATTCACGCCGGAGCGACACGACGCGCTCACGCAGGATGACTACATGATGTGCGAGTGGAAGGGCAACGAGCTCCAGTTGATCGGCACGCTGGACAAGTCCGGGACAGCAGAATCAGCGGCGACTGCAACGCCATAGGCTGTGTCTCAAAGGAACTCCCGCAGGGTTGGCATGATCTGGCTGAGAACACACGAGGTGCAGCGCGAGCATTCCAGCATGCGAGACCTGCGGGAGTGTACCTACCACCACCGCTGACGCGGTCCCCATCTATGAATCGATAAGCGCGTCATTTGGGTGTTTGTGAAGAATCCAAAGAAGGAGTGAGAGATGCTCCTGCAACTGGTAGTAAGTGGGCTTGCCGTGGGCACCATTTATGCCCTTATAGCGTTTGGATACAATGTGACCTGGGCCACATCTAAGACCCTGAACTTTGCTCAGGGAACAGCCATGATGCTGGGCGCCGTGATCACTCTGGTGCTTATCGTCGACCGGCACGTACCGTGGCCACTGGCCATCTTGGGAGCTTTGATTGCGTTGGCCATCTATGGCCTGCTGTTGGAACGACTCGCGATCCGGCCGTTCGCGGGAAAGCTGTCTGTTACCTGGGTCCTGTCCACATTGGCCGTAGGAATTGTGGTCGAGAATGCCGTTCAGCTCACGTTCGGCAAACTCCCGCGAGGGTTTCCGTCGGCTCTCACAGAGCAACCGATATTCATCGGGGGCATCGGTATTTTCCCCATGGAAATCATCATTCCGATCGTGACCATTCTTCTGATGGTTGGCGTAGAGCTGTTCTATCGTCATACCATGGCCGGCCGCGCGATGCGGGCTACCGCTTTTGATCACGACGCGGCGCGCGCCATGGGCATCAATGTTTACCAGATGATTGGACGCTCTTTCGCTCTCAGCAGCATGTTGGCGGCGATCGCGGGCTTGCTGTTGGGGCCACTGACGGGTGTCTTTGCCTCGATGGGATCTCTGATCGGGCTCAAAGCGTTCGCCGTTGCCATCATCGGTGGGTTGGAAAGCCCTCTCGGAATCGTTCTGGCCGGGCTTTTCTACGGTGTGTTCGAGAACCTGGTCGGCGGATATATCGGCTCGGCATCGAAGGATTTCTACGGTTTTGGGATCGTCATTCTCGTACTCATCCTGCGGCCTTCCGGCCTGCTCGGCCAGCGTGCGATAAGGAGGGTTTAGGACGTGAGGACCGCGCGATATATTCAGTCACTCGCGATCGTTGGCGCGATCGTCGTTCTGGCGGCGTTGCCGTACGTGCTGCAGTCCGGCTACTACACCCTGATCCTCAGCCTGGCGGCGGTCTACGCCGTGGTTGGCATCGGCCTCAACATTCTGGCCGGCTATATCGGCCAGGTTTCTCTGGGGCACGCCGGGCTCTATGCCGTCGGCGCATACGTTGGAGCCTGGCTGGCGACGCGCCTCAATCTCTCGTTCTGGGTGATCGTACCCATTGTGTTGCTTGCGTCCATGGTGGTAGGTGCGGCGTTGGCCTTTCCCAGCCTGAAACTCGAAGGGCCCTACCTGACCATGGTCAGTATCTCTTTCGGCCTCATTGTGTACAGTGTCCTGGTCGAGTGGGCGGATGTCACCGGCGGGACTCAAGGGATCTTGCACATTCCGAAGATCTCCATCGGCTCGTTCGTTTTCTCAACGCGCACGTTCTACTGGCTGGCTCTCTTCCTGGTCGTCGTTGGGGCGATCCTGTCGCGCAACCTGAGGAACTCTCCCAAAGGGCAGGCGATGTTGGCGATCAACGACAACGAGCTTGGTGCAGAGTCGATCGGTTTGAGCCCCTATCGAGTCAAGACCACGGCATTCGTCATCAGCGCCGCTTATGCCGGATTGGCGGGGCTGCTGTTCGCTCACCTGCAAGGCTTCATCAGTCCGGAAGCTTTCAATCTCGACGCGTCGTACTTCTTCATCACCACCGTCATCCTTGGCGGGCTGGGATCGATAGTGGGGCCGATTGTTGGATCGGGTATCCTGACCTACCTGCCGGAGGTCTTACAGGGATTCATCGATTGGCGGCTCATTATCTATGGGGCATTGATCCTGTTTACCCTCTACGCGATGCCCACGGGTTTAGTCGGGGCGTTCTCTTCCTTGTGGAGCACTGCAGTGCGTCGAGCCGGCAGGCCGGGCCTTGCGCCAAGAACGGGTTATGCTTCTCCAGAGAATCTTAGCCCAAACGTTAAGCAGCCCGCGGTGATGAAGGTCCCAATGGGTCGCCGAGATTCATCATCCGAGCAACTGCCGCTATTGGAGGTTCGGTCTGTCACCCGGGCATTTGGCGGCTTGGTTGCAGTTCAGAAAATCGACTTGTCGGTTCGAGCAAACACCGTGCATGCCTTGATCGGACCCAACGGCGCAGGAAAAACCGTGTTGCTCAATACCATCTGTGCTTACTACCCTCCGACCTCAGGAGAGATCCTCTTTTTGGGAAACAAGCTGACCGGCCGATCGCCATACCAGATCGCCCGATTGGGGATAGCGCGCACGTTTCAGACGACGCAGTTGTTCCGATCGATGCCGGTCGTCGACAACGTAATCACGGGGACCTTCCCAACGAGCCCGGTCAACTACTGGGATGCCTTCGCCCAGACGAGGCGGCTGCACAGCGACCGAGACCAGGCCCATCATCTCGCTCTCGAGCTTCTCGAACTTTGTGGGCTATACAGGCAAACCGTATGAGGTGGCTGGGTCTCTTCCCTTTGGGCTCCAGCGGCTGGTCGAGATCGCCCGGGCTCTTGCCTTGCAGCCCAAGCTGCTGGTCATGGATGAGCCGGCTGCGGGGTTGAATCCGGCAGAGGTCACGAGCCTGATGGAGCTGATTGACAAGATCAGATCGAACGGAACGAGTGTGTTGCTGGTGGAACACCACGTGGACGCGGTGATGGGCATCTCTGACTGGGTGACGGTGCTCGACTATGGTGTCAGAATCGGCGACGGCACTCCGCGTCAAGTCCAGGAGAACCAGAGGGTAATCGAAGCATACCTCGGCGCCGCGGAGGTTTCCAATGCTTGAAGTTGAAGGTTTGACCGTCAAATACGGAGGCGTTCAGGCTCTTAGCAGAGTCTCCTTCAACGTCGAGAAAGGCGAAGTCGTCGCGGTGATCGGCAGCAACGGAGCGGGCAAGAGCACCATCCTCAAGGCGGTTGCCGGCCTCCTCAAGCCTCATGGCGGACGCGTTCACTTCGAAGGTCATGCCATTACAGGTGCTCCGGCGCACCAGGTGGTTCCGCTCGGCATCTCTCTGGTTCCCGAGGGGCGTAAGATCTTCCCGGACCAGACGGTATGGGACAACCTGATGCTCGGCGGATACGTGCGCCGAAAGGAAAACCTGGTACCCGATGCCGAGGTCCAGCTCGACCGTTTCCCGATCCTCCGCGAACGCCGAAATCAGCGCGCAGGTTCGCTGAGCGGTGGCCAACAGCAGATGCTCGCCATTGCGCGGGGGCTGATGGCGCGCCCCAAGCTGCTCCTGATGGATGAGCCGTCGATCGGCCTGGCGCCGGCGCTCGTCAACGAAGTGTTTAGTGTCATCCGCGAACTGCGGACCGAAGGGATGACCATTTTGCTGGTGGAACAGATGGCCGTCGCCGCTCTCTCGATGGCGGATCGAGGTTACGTCCTGGAGCAGGGTCGGGTCACCATGGAGGGAACGGGGCAGCAACTGATAGCGGATCCAAAAGTGAAGGCCGCGTACCTGGGATCCGCCAAAGCGTCCGCTGTTCAGGATCACCAATCGAGCCGTTGACAGGCTGCTGGGCTGATCTTTGTGGTGCCCGCAGTTGTGGAGTTGACGGCGGACTGGTACAAACACAAAGGCTCGACCTGGGATCACCCAGATCGGGCCTTTTGCATTTTAGTCGGACTAGAGGCTCGCTTACGCCACGCCCACCATGCTCGACACCGGCGTCTCGTGTACGGAGTTGCCGCCGTCCGTGGGCTTCGGGGCGAGGGCCACGTTCAGCACCTCGTCGATCATTTCCACGGGGACGATGGTCATGGCGTTGCGAACGTCCTCGGGCACGTCTTCCAGGTCGGCTTCGTTCCGCTTCGGCAGGATGACCGTCTTCAGACCGGCGCGGTGCGCGGCCAGTATCTTCTGCTTCACGCCGCCGATGGGCAGGACCTGCCCCTGCAGCGTGATCTCGCCGGTCATGCCCACGTCCGCCCGGACCGGCCGCTCGGTGAGCAGCGAGACCATGGCCGTCGCCATCGTCACCCCGGCCGACGGGCCGTCCTTTGGAATCGCGCCCGCCGGGACGTGCAGGTGGATGTCCTTACCCGCGAAGAAGTCCTTCGGCACCCCATACGTGTCCGCCGCCGACCGGATGTAGCTCAGCGCGATGTGCGCCGATTCTTTCATGACGTCGCCCAGCTGGCCCGTGAGGGTCAGGCTCTCCTTGCCCGGCATGATGGCCGATTCGACGAACAGGAATTCGCCGCCCGCAGCCGTCACGGCCAGGCCGGTTGCCACGCCGGGTTTCTCGGTCCGCAGCGCGGCCTCGAAGAAGAAGTGCGGCTTGCCCAGGTATTCGCGGGCCTTGGCCGCATCGATCACGCGGGTTTCCGGGTCCTGCCCGGCGGCCACCTGTGTGGCGACCTTCCGGCAGACGCGGCCGATCTCACGCTCCAGGTTGCGGACGCCGGCCTCGCGCGTGTAGTCACGGATGATCGCGCGCAGGGCGTCTTCGGTCAGCGTCACTTCGTCTTCTTTGAGGCTGTTGACGCGGAGCTGACGAGGCACCAGGTAATCCTGTGCGATCCGTACCTTTTCGTACTCGGTATAGCCGTCCAGCGTCAGGATTTCCATGCGGTCCCGCAGCGGGGCCGGGATGGGCTCCAGAACGTTGGCCGTACCGATGAAGATCACCTGCGACAGGTCGAAGTCCACGTCCAGGTAATGGTCGCGGAAGGCGTGGTTCTGCTGCGGATCCAGCACTTCCAGCAAGGCCGAGGACGGATCGCCGCGCCAATCGGCGCCGATCTTGTCGACTTCGTCCAGCATGAACACCGGGTTGCGGGTGCCGACGCGCTTGACGGCCTGGATGATGCGGCCCGGCAGCGCGCCGATGTACGTACGCCGGTGGCCGCGGATCTCGGCCTCGTCACGGACGCCGCCCAAGGACATGCGCGTAAACTCGCGTCCCAACGCCCGGGCGATCGAGCGGCCCAGCGAGGTCTTGCCGGTGCCCGGAGGCCCGACGAAGCACAGAATCGTGCCCTGTCCTTCGACCGCCGGCTCCAGGCTCTTGTCGGCTGCTTCCTCGTCGCCATCGCCGTTCGGAGCTGCGCCCTCCTCCTCCGCAGCCGCGCGTTCCTTGCGCAGCTTCCGCACCGCCAGATACTCCAGCAGGCGCTCCTTGATTTCCTTCAGGTCGTAGTGGTCCTCGTCCAGCACCTGCCGGGCGTGCTCGATGTCGAGGTTGTCGTCGCTCAGCTTCGACCAGGGCAGCTCAGTCAGCCAGTCCAGGTAAGTCTTAATGACCGAGTACTCGGCGGCCTGCGGCGGCATCTTCTCCATGCGAGACAGCTCGCGCAGCGCTTCCGTGTTGGCTTCCTGCGGCATGTGGGCGTCTGCGATCTTCTTGCGATACTCCTCGGACTCCACGGCGGACTCGTCGCCTTCGCCCAGCTCTTTCTGGATGGCCTTCAACTGCTCGCGCAAGAAATACTCGCGCTGGGCCTTTTCCATCGTGGACTGCGCCTCGGAGCGAATCTTCTGACCCAGCTCCAGGACCTCCAGCTCTTTGCTCAGGATGGTGATGAGCTGGCGCATCTTCGACGTGACCTGGTTCTCTTCGAGAATGGTCTGCGCCTGTTCCATGGTCATGCGCAGGTTGGCGGCGGTCAGGTAGACCATATACCGCGGCTCTTCCAGCTTGTTCACGAAGTCCACGATCTGTTCGGGCAGCGACGGCGTGAGAGTCACCAGTCGTTTCAGCAGGTCCGAAAGGTTGCGCCGCAGGGCTTCGGCCTCGACGGATTCCGTGACCTCGTCGACCGCGAGCTCGATCTTGGCGCGCAGGTAAGGCTTGTCGGTGACCCATTCTTCGATGCGGAACCGCTCCAGACCCTGGACGATGACCTGCAATGAGCCGTCATCTGTCTTAACGACTTTGTGGATGAGACCTACCGTGCCCACTTCGTACACCTGGCCGATCGTCGGTTCCTCGACGGACGGGTCTTTCATCGCCACCAATCCGATCAGCCGGTCCCCCTCCGCGGCCTCCTCGACGAGCTGGATGGAACGAGGGATGCCGACAGCGAGCGGGATGACGACATACGGAAAGCCGACGATGTTTCGCAACGGCAAAACGGGCAATTCTTTCGGGACATTGGCGATATCAATGTCGTGAGCTGCTCCCAGAAAATTTAACCAGGGTAGCATGTGATCCCTCCTGTTATCTTCGACCTCAGTCCGCCCCGCCTGGCTCGCACCGCAGCGCCCAAAAAAAGGCCGCGCTGCTGCTTTGAACTTCCGTTCGTGAGAGTGCGGCGGCGATGGTGTGATCGACAGAGATGATGGCAGGCTGAGAATTTCTCTTCTCAGTTCCGTTTATAATACCGGCGGGCTATTAGAGCCGCATTAGAGAAGTATAAGAGATTCGTTAGAAAAAATAAAGGGGAGAGGGTCCCGCTTCGGAACTCCTCCCCACATCGTCACAGAGACTTGCAACGTAAGGGCACTGATTACTGGTGGTTGTCCTCTGTGTGCACCTTGATGACCCGCGGCCGCACTTTGTCGGCCTTCGGCAGCGTCAGGGTCAAAACGCCATCCTTGAAGGAGGCTTCGGCTTTCTCGGATTGGATTGGGACGTTCAGGGTCAAGATGCGACGGAAGGCGCCATGATACCGTTCCTGCATGATCCAATTGCCCTTCTCCGTCACCGACTGCTTGAGCTCGCCTCGGATGGTCAGGGTGTCGCCCTCAATGGTAATGTCCACGTCCTCCGGGCTGAGCCCCGGCACGTTCGCCGTCACGATCAGGGCTTCGTCAGTGGACAGAACGTCGAGCGGCAGAGCCGGCACTTCGCGCTCTCTCGCCGCCCAACCGACGTACGGCCGGACGAAGCTGTCTTCCATCAATCGGGTCATCACATTCGACAAGGGCTGCCATTCGCTACTCATTTTTTTCACCTCTCTACTGATCTAAGTAGTTTGATCTCTGTTTCGTTACCCACACTTTATCGCCGGGGCGTTAGAATAACGTCAGAGGTCTGTTAGAGGTGTGTTAGAATCCGGATCATTGCGACGTATCTGCCGGCCGCGTGCCCAAGGTGACGGTCGTCTGCATCTTCTGGCCGTCCCGCAGGATGACGATCTGCGCCACCTGGCCCGGCTTGGAGTACTCGTTCAGGTAGTCGAGCAAATCCGCGATCTTGTTGACCGGGCGATCGTCGACGCTGACCACCACGTCTCCCCCGATGGTAACGGGCTCACCGTTGACGTTGGCTTGCTGCGTGCCACCCTTGAGACCGCCCGTGGCGGCGGGCCCGTTCGGCGTCACTTCGGTCAGGAGGGCGCCGCGCGTATTGGCCGGCAGATTCATCGCCTGGGCCAGTGACATGGTGAGATCGACGCCCGTGATGCCGAGCCAGGCGTACTCGTACGTACCGGTTTGAATCAGGCTGGGCACGACCTTCTTCGCCATGTTGATCGGGATGGCAAATCCCACCCCGGCGCTGTTGCCGGTCTCCGATACGATCAACGTGTTGATGCCGATCACCCGCCCTTGCGCGTCCAACAGCGGCCCGCCTGAGTTGCCCGGGTTGATGGGCGCGTCCGTCTGCACCATCTCCGTGATGGAGAACTGGCTGGTGCTGGCCTTGAAGGTCCGACCCAGCGCGCTGATGATGCCACGCGTCATGGTGCCCACCTGGCCGAAGGGGTTGCCGATGGCGATGGCAAACTGACCCACTGTGAGCGCGTCCGAGTCACCCAACACGACGGGGTACAGGGCGGTGGCGGTGGGATCGACCTTCAACACGGCCAGGTCGCTGTGGGGATCGGCGCCGACGAGGGTTGCTTCCACCGAGACGTCGTCAGCGAAGGTGACTTCGATACGGCTGGAGTTTTCGGCCACGTGGTTGTTGGTGACGATGTGGCCGTCGGTGTCCCACACAAAGCCGGAACCCTCGATGGACTGGGCGTACGAGTTCGGCATATTGGGGACGTTGGGCATCTGTGGACCCGGTGCCATTTGCGGCAATGCGCTCATGGTCGAGGCGCGCTTCTGGGCGCGGATGTTGACCACGGAGCGATTGAACTGGCGGTACAGGTTGGCGAGGGTAACTTCTTCAGGCAGAAGGTCAGCCGCGAGCGTCGGAGCAGGCGTGGGCGCCGTCACCGTCGCGGGCGGCGAGTGGGTGCCGTCGACGATCTGGCCCTGCACGCTCGTTGGTGGTGCAGAGCTGGCGGGCGGGGACACACAGCCGACGAAAACGAGAGACAGGACCACCAACGGAACGATCACCAGGCCAAGATTCCTGTGGTTCATGCAAAGCCTCCTCTGGCGGCGTACGATACGTGCTCGTTGACTCGTCCGGAAGGAAAACCATAATGGGGCGCTCTCGGTTTTGCTGCCGAGAGCGCCCACGTCGGTATACAATTTGGGTCGTGTCGTTGGCGTCGATGCGGCCGCCATGCGGCCGCGGGAGATCAGACTTCCCGGAATTCGCCCTCGACCACGTCTTCGCCTTCAGGCCCCGGCTCCGGCGTGCCGTTTCCATGGCCGTGTCCGTTGCCGTTGCCGTAGTCGGTCGGTCCGTAGGACGGGCCGCCGGCCGGCTGGCCGTACATCTGCTGCGAAATTGAGTAACTGGCCTGCTTCAGGTCTTCGATCGCGGAGCGGATGGCCCCGACGTCGTCACCCTGGGCGATGCGCTTGAGCTCGTTGATCTTCCCCTCAACGGCAGAACGATCCGCGCTCGGCACCTTGTCGCCCGCGTCCCGCAAAACCTTCTCCATTTGGTAAGCCAGGCTGTCCGCCTCGTTACGGGCCTCGACCAACGCCTTGCGCTGCTGGTCTTCGGCCGCGTGCCGCCGGGCCGCTTCGTGCAACCGCTCCACTTCGTCCTTCGACAGATTCGTGGAGGCCGTGATCGTGATCTTCTGCTCGCGCCCGCTGGCCTTGTCCTTGGCCGACACGTTCAAGATGCCGTTGGCGTCGATGTCGAACGCGACCTCGACCTGCGGAATCCCCCTCGGCGCAGGCGGAATACCGTCCAGACGGAACTGCCCGAGCAGCATGTTGTCCGCGGCCATGGGCCGCTCGCCCTGGTAGACCTTCACGTCGACTGCGGTCTGGCCGTCCTCGGCGGTGCTGAAAACCTGGCTCTTGTGCACCGGGATGGTCGTGTTCGCCTCGATCAGGGGCGTCATCACGCCGCCCAGGGTCTCCAGGCCCAGCGTTAGCGGGGTCACGTCGAGCAGAACGACGTCCTGGACCTCACCGGACAGCACGCCTGCCTGCAGCGCCGCGCCGACTGCCACGACCTCGTCCGGGTTGACGCCCTTGTGGGGCTCTTTGCCATTCGTCAGCTTGCGCACCAGGTCCTGGACCATCGGCATGCGCGTGGCGCCGCCGACCAGAACGACCTCGTTAACGTCGGATACCTTCAGGCTCGCGTCCTTCAGCGCCTGGTTGAACGGCTGCACACAGCGCTGGACCAGGTCCTCGGTCAGCTGTTCCAGCTTCGCCCGAGTCAGCTTGAGCTGCAGGTGCTTGGGGCCCGCGGAGTCGGCGGTGATGAACGGCAGGTTGATCTCCGTTTCCATTACGCTCGACAGCTCGATCTTCGCCTTCTCGGCGGCCTCTTTCAGTCGCTGCAGGGCCATGCGATCCTTGCTCAAATCGATGCCCTGGTCCTTCTTAAACTCGGTGATCATCCATTCCTGGACGCGCTGATCCCAATCATCGCCGCCGAGATGCGTATCACCGTTGGTCGCTTTGACCTCGACGACTCCCTCGCCGACCTCCAGGACCGAGACGTCGAACGTGCCGCCGCCCAGGTCGAAGACCAGAATCGTCTCCAGGTCCTTCTTGTCGAGCCCATACGCCAGCGAGGCCGCGGTCGGCTCGTTGATGATACGAAGCACTTCCAGCCCGGCGATCTTGCCGGCATCCTTGGTGGCCTGGCGCTGCGAATCGTTGAAATACGCCGGGACGGTAATCACCGCCTGCCGGACCGGCTCACCCAGGTACGCTTCTGCATCCGTTTTGAGTTTCTGCAAAATCATCGCCGAGATTTCCTGCGGCGTATACGTCTTGCCCGTCTGCGGAATGCTGACCCGGGCGTCGCCGTTGGGCCCGCTCACCACTTTGTAGGATACAGTATCCCGCTCCTGGCCCACTTCCTCGTACCGGCGGCCCATGAACCGCTTGATCGAGTAAATGGTGTTATCCGGGTTCGTGACCGCCTGTCGCTTGGCGGTCTGCCCCACCAGCCGCTCACCGTTCTTTGCAAATGCCACAACCGATGGAGTCGTGCGCCCGCCCTCGGCGTTCGGGATAACCGTCGGTTCTCCACCCTCCAGCACGGCAATGACCGAGTTGGTCGTTCCCAGATCAATGCCTACGATTTTCGACATCATCATCACCCCTTCATCACGTTGTATGACTTGGCCATAACAACTTAATTGCGACTCCAGTATAGGATGATCATGTCAGAGCGGTGTTAGAGCATTGTTAGACTTGTATTAGAGAACGCAGGCCGAAAGAAGGATCCTTTCGGCCGGTCCGAGGGCGTTTCGAGGCTGCTGTACGATCGAGTATCTGAGCGAAACGCCCCGAACTCTACTCCACTTGTTCGTACACCCAACGGTCGAGGACGCGTGGATATGACAGGATCTCCGCCGGCGTGAAAAACAGGCTGATTTCTGTGGCGGCGGACTCGGGCGAGTCCGAGCCGTGGATCAGGTTGCGGCCCATGTCCAGCGCGAAGTCACCGCGGATCGTCCCCGGCTCGGCGCGGACCGGGTCGGTCGCGCCCATGACGCGCCGGACCACCTCGATGGCGCGGGCGCCCTCCACGACCATGACCACGACCGGCCCTGAGGTGATGTACTGAATCAACCCCTCGAAGAAAGGCTTCCCCTGGTGTACTGCATAGTGGCGCCGGGCCAGGTCCGGCGTGATCTGCATCAGTTTCATAGCGGCCAACTGCAGACCGCGCTTTTCGAGTCGATCTACGATGGTGCCGCTCAGACCGCGCTGCACGCCATCGGGTTTGATGATAACCAGCGTCTTTTCCACACCACTCTCCACTCGAGCTATTGACTGTCAGCTAATCTGCTCAGTACAGCAGCGACAATGCTTTCTGGTAGGCGCTCAGCGCCTGTTCCAGTTGTCCGCCTTTGAAATAAGCATCGCCGAGCAACTGATACGCCTGCCGTGTTTGAACGCCCGAATCTACAGCCGATTTCAGGTACTCGGCGACCTCGGGAACCATTTCGTTCGCTTCCAGGAGTTTCTGGCTCTGCGCAAAGGCGCCTTCGTGGTTGCCGACGCTGGCGTATGCCTGGGTCAGCTTCCACCGCGTCAGGAAATCCTTGGGATTGTTCTGCACGGCGTTTTCGTATCCCGCGATGATCGTGGCATCGATCGTCTTCTCGGGTGCAGTGTCGACCGCCGGGGCCGGCTCGGCCGCTTCCGGCGCTTCCTCGCCGGCATCCGCCTCGTCGCCCAGCTCGTCCAACCAGTCCGGCGCGATGTCCGCGCCGGCTTCGGCTGCAGGAGTTGCCGCCGGTGTGGGTTCCGGGGCGACGCGACTCTCCGCCAGTTGTTGCACCCACTCGGGCTTGCCCTCCGCGGCAGCTTCTGCCTCAGCTTCAGGCGTGGCTGTCTCTCCGCGCGCCCGGCGCAAGATCTTCATCCAGGTGGGGACTTCTTCGCTGGCGGCGGGTGCCGGCGTGGCTTCCGCTGCGAGCGCGGCGGCTTTCACTGGGGCCGAGCCTTCCGGCAGGATCGCCTCGGCCAGTCCGTCCGCCCGCAAGATATCGAGCCAATCCAGCGCCGGCTTGGTCTCGGCGGCCGCCGGAGGCTCCGCAACGGGTGCAGCTTCCGCCGCGGGTGCTTTCGCAATGGGTGCGGCTGCATCTTCCGCGGCCGGGCCCGCCTCCGCTGCCGCAGGCTCGGTAACAGGAGTGGTTGCCTCGGGCTGGGTCGACTCTGTCGCCGTTGGAGGCTCGGCAACGGGCGCAGCTTCCGTGGGCGCCTCTTCCGCCGCCGGTGGCTCCGCAATCGGTTCAGCTTCCGCTGGCTGGCCCGCCTCTTCCTCTGTCGGGTTGGCTTCGGCCGCCGGAGGCTCCGCAGCAGGTGCAGCTTCGACGGGTGAGGCCGCCTCTTCCGCCGCCGGTGGCTCCGCAATGGGCACGATTTCTGTCGGCGGGGCCGCCTCTTCATCCGTCAGGTCGGATTCCGCCACCGGTGGCTCTGCAACCGGTTCAGCTTCTGCAGGCGGGGCCGCTGCTTCCGGCGCCGGTGGCTCAGCAACCGGCGCGGCTTCCACAGGCGGAGCGGCCTCTTCAACCGTGCTCGCCTCGATCAGCCCCTCTTCCATCGCTGCCTGCCGCAGCCAATCCGGAATCTCCTCGACCTCCGGCTGAACGGATTCCACCTGAGCTGCCGTCTCTTCCGGAACCAATCCGGCTTCTTCCAGGTTTGCCTGTGACACGGCGCCTAATTCCTGGCCGCGCAGGATACGCTTCCAGGAGGGTTCCTGCTCGGCGGGCGGCTCGGAATCTGCACCCTCCTCGCGAAGCAGGCGCAGCCAATCGGGGGTTTCATCTGCCTCTGCGGCAGGCTCCTCAGTCTCCGCCGGAGCTTCGACCGGCGGCGTTTGCTCGGCCATCAGACCGGCGGCGGCCAGTTGTTCCTCGGACGGCAGATCGGACTCCAGGCCCTCCTCGCGGAGCAGACGCAGCCAATCGGGAACCTCTTCTTCGGCTTCCGCGGCCTCGGCCGGCGGAACCGCCGCTTCCTCTGGCTCCCCGGCAGGCGTTTTATCGGAAAGATCCTCGTCTTCCGGCGCCGCGTCTTTCAACCAGTCGGGGATTCCCTCCGGTTCTTCTGACTCGCCCGGGAACTCCTCTTCCTCGGCGATGAGAGCCGGAGTTTCGGAGGCGCCGCTGCGCTCCCTGGCCCACGCCTCACGCAGCCAATCCGGTATTTGATCCTCTTCGAGCAGGTCTGTCAATTCACCGAGATCCTCGGCTTCTGGCCCAGGTTCTTGGGTGGTTTCTGGCTCAGGCTGCGATTCGATGTCGGCGGCGACTGGTTCGGCGGGAAGCTCATCCTCAAGGCCTTCCTCGCGGAGAATTCGACGCCACGCCGGTTCCATCCCTTCGCCTTCGGCCTCGGGCGCTTCGCCTCCGGTCACTTCAGCTTCGCCGGCTTCCTCTGCCTCGGCCGCATCGGGAGCCGTCGCTTCGACCGGAACTTCCTCGTCTTCAGCGGCTTCGGTCATCCATTCCGGCAGTTCTTCCTCGCTGCTCTCTTCTGCGCTCTCTTCGGGTTCGGCCGTGACGGCTTCGGCAGGCTGATCGCCAACTTCTGTCAACCAGGGCGGCAGATCCTCCTCGTCGCCCTCGGCCGTGGCCTCGATGTCCTCGGCCGCCGTGGCGTCCGGCGCCGCAGGCGCAGCCTCGGCTTTCTCCGCCTCGGCCAGCTCATCCATGCGGACCTTCTTCAGCCAGTCGGGCAGGTCGCTGGTCTCCAGAGTGGGTTCTTCCGCAGAAACCGGGGCAGCAGCGGGCACGGTTGCCGCCGTGGCTCCCATGACGATGGCGTCGGCGGCCGGCAGTGAAAGGTCTTCCGCGGGCGCTCCCGAATCGGGCGTCGCTTCATGCAGCCACGCCGGGACTTCCTCCT
Organism: uncultured Chloroflexia bacterium; assembly: GCA_963843645.1. Classification (GTDB taxonomy): domain Bacteria; phylum Chloroflexota; class Anaerolineae; order DAOTYC01; family DAOTYC01; genus CAWJLE01. The sequence continues at coordinate 1,240,489 of CAWJLE010000001.1, forward strand.
CCTCGGCGGCTTCAGTGCCATTCTCCGCCGGGGCGGCCGGAGCCGACGTGGGTGCTGCAGCCGGCGCCTCGCCCATGCGCGTCAACATGACGGACACGCGGGGGATCAGCGTGGACTCGCCCAGCAATTGGGTGCCAGTTCGCCTTCCGGGTCGACCATGCGCACCCGCTGCAGGTGGGTTTCGCCCTCGTCCTCGCGGTCGCTGCGCATCCAGGTCTCTGCCAGGATCAGATTGGCCTTCAGGCAATAGGGCAGTTTGTTGAGGGCGCTCTGGCACACCTCGACGGAGCGAATCATCTGGCCGTCTCGCCACAATGCTTCTGCCAGCGAGACTTCCACATCGACCTGATCCGGATTCTCGCGCAGCAACGTCTCAAATTCATCGGCTGCCTGGGTGTACAGCCCGCCACGCAGGTAGATCCGGCCCAACCCTGCCGGGTCAGTTTCAGTCTGGTCGGTTCTCCGCCCTGAAGCTTCAACAGGCGGTTCAACTCGGAGCGGATCGCCGTCTGGCTCGGCGCAAGATCGAACGCCTCACGCATCTGCAATACAGCGCTGGCAAGGTCGCCCTTAGCTTCGAACATCTTGCTCATGCCGAGGCGGGCCTTAACGTTCTCGGGATCGACGCTCAGAACGCGCGCGAACAAATCCGAGGCTTCATCGTATTGCCCTTTGCCGAGGCAGGCCTCCGCCAGAAGACCATAGGCTTCGACGTATTTGGGATAGTGCTGGAGGATGTACCGACCGGTGACCAGAGCTTCATCGTAGGTCCCATCCTTGATGAGGTCCCGGACCTCGTCACAGTAGCTCTTCAGACTGAAGCCTGAGCCATCATTTCCTCCTTTCGATCGTCAAAGGGCGCCAGGCGACCTTTTCCACCGTAAGGGTCGAATAGAATGCAGACGGATAACGGCGAAAGCGACGCCTACGTCATATTATGCAACTTTTCCATGGAAATGTCAATATTGGGTAAAAGCCATCTGCCAGCTTCTACGTGCGTATGGCTGGCTCAGATGCCTGCCTCGGTTCCTTCGGCGGGTCGGCGCGATCCGGCGCAAAAACGCCAGGTAGCGTGGCAGAATGGCCGGAACAGCCGAGAAAAGCGGGCGGCTGGTCGGGAAATCATATGCGCCGATGTGACGCACTAGGCGGGCGCCCAGTCCCTGCTTGAATCGATAGACGCCCCACATGGGATCGCTCTCTACCGGCTCATCGGGCGCCCCCCACAGATCGTAGACGACGCATCCCCGCGCCGTGGACAGCCGGATCGCTTCCCACTGGAGCAGGTAATTGGGCATCAGCGTCTCGGCCTTCGCCCGACGAGGCTCCGTACATGTACCAGGCTCGTGTCCAAAGAAGAACAGGATCACAGCGGCGAGAGTCTGGCCCTCCAACTCCGCCAGAAGCATAACGGCCCGGTCGTGCTCCAGGAAACTCTGCCACACATCCCGATAGTACTCGAACGGCCTGATCAGGAAATCGATCGCGGACGCCGGTCTCCTGGTACAGCCGATAAAATAGCGCAAGGTCGACTGGGGGTGCCGGTCCGGATGCGGATGCCCTTACGGGCCGCCAATCGCACGTTGTATCGCGTCTTTGACTTCATTCCCTCCAGCAGCGATGTCTCGTCGCGGTCGACCTCCAGCACGGCGGTGTTCTTGAACTGGATCTGCTCCGAGGAGAGGACCCAACCGCGATCGGCCAGCAGCTCAGAACCTTGGCCGACGGGGGTGCCGCGGTCGCGCTGCAGGGGCAGAGGCCGAATGCGTGTCGTCCAAACAGACGTCCGGGTCGATTTTGATCAACAGCGCCTTCTCGCGTCTCGCCAGACTCTCCAGAGCATCGATAGCACCTGGCATGCCAGGATTGAGGTCGCTATAATCGAGCAATGGTGCCTTCGGCACGTACATGATGCCCCACGGCAGTCGCGGCAGCCTGCGTCGCAGAACGAGGGCGGCAGCTCGGGTCTCGCTACCGCCTTGAACAACAACGGGAAACGCCGTCCAGCCGTGTTTGGACTTTGAACTCGCCCCATTGGGCGCTCTGCAGCACGTGGCTGTAGGGCAACCTAGGATAGTCTCATTCCAGCGCGCCGGGTTGTTTTCGCTTTATACTCGCAACGGTTCGGCACGATGCATCACGTAGGCAGTCCTTGTCGGCGGGCTTCGAAACGCCCGTAGAGGGCGATAGAGCCAGGCGCTGTAGGGCCGGTCGTAAGCGCTCACGTAACGCACGGCGTCTCCGCCGAAGCCACGTTTGAAGCGATACACGCCCCACAGCGTACCGGGTGGCGGCGCGTCGATATGGGACTTTCAGGCGCTCCGGTTGGCTGGCCTCCCAATCCGATGCCTCATCGGGGATGCCCCACAAGTCGTAACTGCGGCAGCCCCTCTCTTTCGCCCAGTTCATGGCCGCCCACTGCAAGGCGTAGTTCGGCATACGCTGCCGTTCGTCATTGGAGGAAGCGCCGTAGAGATAGAAGGCCTTGGGCCCGCACGCAAAAGCCATCAGCCCCGCCAGGAGTCGGCCCTCGTATTTCGCCAAGAGCAGCCGGACCTGATCGGTCTCGCGGAATATCCGGTAAGACTCGCGGTAGTATTCCAGGCTGTGGACCGCGAACCCATCTCGCTGCCCTGTCATGACGATCAGCTCGTGGAATGCGGCGATGTCCTGTTCGGATCCGGTGCACACGGCGATCCCTTTGCGCTCCGACAACCGGATGTTGTAGCGATTCTTCGGCGACATGCGGGCCAGCCAGGTGTCCGGGCTATCGGCCAGATCGATGAGGATGGTACTCGCCGGTTGAACCGCGCGTGAGCTATGCCGGAACCCGGCGCCACGAATCGCCGCGTCCTGGTCCGGACGATCCGCGAGGTCCGGCTCGATCCTCAGTAGGACCGCCCGTTGCCGCCGGCACAACTCATCCAGCCCGCTCACAAGGGCGCGCAGTGCTCGCATGTCAGAGAACTCGACCAGGGGCCCCTTTGGCGTGTAAGCGATAGAGCCCGCCCCGATGCGGCCAATGACCGGCAGGCGACGGAAAAGTACCTGCGCCCCGCCGATGAGTCTGCCGTCGGCTCGCAGCGGACACCCTCGAAGTGCTCCACCCAAAGGCCGATTTCAGGCGAGCCCAGCGCGAGGTTTGCAGCAGATGGCCGTGCCGGCGCACTGGCGACAAACGTGTCCCATTCGGTATCGCTGGTCGCATCAATTTCAACGCGAATGTCCAATGGACCTCACGGCTGTCTCGACAGTGTGATGCGGTTATTACACTGTAATGAATCACGTTGCTGACAACGGCAGGGGATGCGGCCAATGGGAGGATGCGGCGGAGTCTGACTGATCCTGCGGAATGGTGAAGGTGAACGTGCTGCCTTGTCCGACTGTGCTCGATGCCTCAATGTGCCCGCCGCAAACCTCGACCATTCCTTTGGCGATGGACAGGCCAATGCCGATACCGCCGTGGTGGCGGGTCAGCGAATCCTCGACCTGATAGAAGCGGGTAAAAATGCGTTCCTGCTCCTCGGGGGCGATGCCGATGCCATTGTCGCTAATCGAGACTTGGAGCTTTCTTGGGCGTTCTGTACGCGGATACGATCTTTCCGTTGGGTGGTGTAAACTTGATGGCGTTGGACAGGAGGTTATCAGAATCAGGTCGAATCGCCGCTGGTCGGTCCGTGCCTCGGGCCGCCCAGGCGCAATGTCGAACCTCAATCGGTGCTGCTTCTCCTCAGTGAGGGGCGCCAGGTCCTCAATCACCGATTGGATGTCTTCGTCTAGTGAAAACGTCTCGACCTGCGGGCGTGCCTGGCCTGTCTCTAGCCGGCGGAGGTCCAGCATGTCGTCGATCAGCGATCGCAACCGTAGGGCATTGCGCATCACGATCTAAGCCGTTCTTTCGTCTCGCCATGCGCTTCTTCGCTCATGATCCCCATGTACCCGAGAAGAATCGCGAGGGGCGTGCGCAACTCGTGGGCGGCGATATTGATGAACTCGCTTTTCAGCCGATCCAGCTCCTTCAATTCCTGATATGCGTGCTGTATCTCCGTGAACAGGCGTGCGTTCTCAATGGCGATCGCCGCCTGTCCGCACAAGACCGACAGCAACTCTACGTCGCTTGGGCTGAACGGCCGGTGCGCGCCGTGTTTGGTCACGACCAGAACACCGATCAGGCGATCCTGGACCAGAAGGGGATTGGCCGCCAGGGGACTGCGGCACTCGCCGGGCGTGCGTGCAGAGCAACGTGGAACCCCTTCTCGGGCAAGACGAAGGGCGCTCTTGACTGATGACGTGATCGAACAACGTCCTCTTCCGCCTGCAACTGGTCGGCCGGTGGCGGGACCGGCGGGGAGGAGACCCAGTGAAGGACCTCTCTTGATTCCGCCCGGTTTCTTGAGCGGCGCCAGAGAGGCAGGCCGAGCGGCGCCCGTTTCTTCGCGCGCGATCTCGACAACCTGCCGGATGAACTCGCGTCATGTCGATTGTGGTCATCAGCGTCTTGTTTAGCTCGAACAAGGGAATCAATGCTCGGAGACGAGCATTCTCGCGCCGAAGTCGTTGCTTCTCCAGCGCTTTGGAGACGGTAAGTGTCAGTTCGTCGGGACTGAAGGGCTTGACGACAAATTCATCGATGCCCAATTTGAGGGCTTCGATAGCCAAGTCCATGGTACCGAAGCCCGTCATGGTAACGCACGTAATATCCGGATCAATTTCCTTGATGGCCTGGGCAACATCCAGCCCTGTAATGTCCGGCATGTTGATGTCAGTCAGAAGAAGTTGAACTTGCTCTGTTTGCTATAGGAGATCGCCTCGCGTCCCGTGTCCGCTCCCTGCGTGCGGTATCCTGCCTGGTTCGAGAACACGCAGGCATAGCTCCAGTACGTCAGGCTCGTCGTCGACAACAAGGATGTTTCCTTTAGTCATTCGCAGCGATGCTCCCTTCGCCGATGTTGCGCATGACCTCGCGCTCGATCCAGCGGTCCAGCAGGTCTTTCTTTACGCGCCACTGCCGCCCGATCTTGAAGGCCGGAATCTCGCCCTCGCGCGCCAGCCGGCGGACAGTCAGCTCGTGCAACTCAGATAATGCGCCACTTCTTCGATAGTCATGATTTGATCCACATCTTCGAATGGCTTGCTGATGAAGTCCGTGGCGCCCAGAGCAAGGGCTCTCTTGACTTCCTCTTCGACCGAGTATCCGCTCATCATGACCACGATGGAATCGGGCGACATGGACTTGATTTTTTCCAGCGTCTCGACACCGTCCATGCCGGGCATGCGCACATCGAGGAAGACCAGATCGTATTTGTTGTCTTTAACTCGGTCTAACGCTTCGAACCCGTCTTTGGCGACGGTGACCGACTGTGACTTCCTCCAAGGACACGTTGAAACAACGTGCCGATCTCTGGATCATCATCGACAACCAATACTCGAAAATTGCTGGGATCTCCACCGCGCTTCACAACTCACCTCCGATCGTGTGTTGCCTAGAAAACAAGAGTGACGTCCGTCGTCGAATAGGCAAGTGTTTTGAGTACATCTCCATGCAGAAGCTCTAACTCCTTCGCCAGCGGCTATTCTCAAACATTATATACTTAAGTATTATACCGTTTTATCATTCCGTTGTCAACAAAACAGCTTAAGTTTACGTAGCAGCGCACTGATTTTCCGGCGAACAGCCGATAGCGATCCGAATGCGCTCGACAAGTTGTCCGAAAGTGTCTTCGAACTGGATGGATAGTGTGCGCGGGCGAGGCAGAGGTACGGGGATTTGCTGAACGATCCGGCCGGGTTGCGAATTCATCACCACGACCCGGTCGGCGAGAAAGACCGCTTCTTGGATATTGTGCGTCACCAGGACGATCGTTTTACGCTGCGTAGTTCCAGATGCGCAGCAACTCCAGGTTCATCCGCTCACGGGTCATGCGCGTCCAGCGAGCCAAAGGCTCGTCCATCAGCAGCGCAATGGGGTCGTGCATGAGGGCGCGAGCGAGGATGACGCGCTGCTGCATGCCGCCGGAGAGGTCCTTGGGATAGGAACCCTTCGTAAGCCGGCCAGCCCACGAGGTCGAGCAGTCGCTCCGCGCGGGGGTCGCACGGAGTGCTCGCAGTCCCTCAATCTCGAGCGGGCAGCGTCACGTTTCGCAGCACCGTGCGCCAGGGCATGAGGTTGGCGCGCTGGAAGACGAAGCCAATGTCCCGGCGCGGTGCGGCCAGAGGCTCGCCGTTCACGAAGACGGAGCCCGGCGTCGGCCGAAACGAGGCCCCCCAAAACACGCAGCAAGAGAGGTCTTGCCGCAGCCCGACGGCCCGACGATGCACAGGAACTCACCGGCTTTACTTCCAGCGAGACATCGTCCAGGACGCAGAACGGGCCGGTCGGCGACGGAAAGAAGAGGGCGAGGTTCGTCGCCCGCGATGAGCCAGCCCCGTTTCGGGGTCTCGCGCATGTTATCATTGCAATGGCAAGCGGGACCTTCCGGGGTGGATCGAGCATCTCCTCGCCCCTGGCATTCTCCATGCGGGCGAACGTCTGGCTCAGTCCGCCTAGTCCTAATTCGTCGATGGCACGAACTGGTTGGTAAAAGTCGGCAACGTCGGTGGTTTGGTCGATCAGCCCCATCTTCTGCATGAACGTCTGCGAGGCCTCCCAATCGGCGCTGATTGCTGAAGCCCAGGTCGTCCCTTGCCACAGCGCGATGCTGGCTGGAGGATAGCTTCGGTCTGGCGCGATTCGCTCCGCCGGCTTCGGGCACGTACTTCAGCGTGATGTCCAAAGCCTCGGTCGGATTATTGAGCGTGTCTTGCAACCCGCGCAGGAAGGCCCGAACCACGCCCTGTCCAGTTGCGGATCGTTCCTGACAGTATCGTCGTTCGTGATGATGCCGTTCGATACCAGATTGATGTAATCCGACACGGCGATCAAGATTGACCTCTTTGCTGGCCAATCGCAATTGAACCGGCCCATTCACCACGTAGTCGAGCGCCGCGTCGACCTGACCGCGTTCGACGGCTGTCGCCTGGGTGTAGCCGATGACTTGCAGGTTCACTTGCTTTCGTCCAGCCCGGTGGCATACACCAAAGCTTCCACGCTACGTAGCTGGCCCCGCAGAGCACGAAATACCAACCGTCTTGCCTTCCAGGTCTCTGCGGCTTCGTAATGTTTTTTTCCTTCAGGGACATGACAGCGACCGGGAATTTGCGGTAGAAGGTCGGCCACATAAACGGCCGGCAGACCTTGCGAGCGGGCCAGAATGACCTGGTCGCCGCTGCCGATGGCGAACTGGAGCTTGCCGGTGCCGATCAGTTTCAATAGATCGCTTCCATGGCGTAGTTGAACTCGATCTTCAAACCTTCGTCGGCAAATAGCCTTTGGCGTCTGCTACGTAGAAGGGGGCGAATTGGACGTTGGGGATGAATCCCATGCCCAGCACGACCTTGCGCAATGGCGGGTTGGCAGTGGGTGGAGGCGTCGGAAGGCCGCGGTAGGGGAGGGAGCGACGGTAGTGGCTGCGGCGCCGGACACGGTCGTGCGCAGCGCGAACGGGCAGGCAGCAGACGACAGCGAAGAGGAGCACAGTAATAGATCGACGAAAATGCGTTTTTTCAAGGATGATCCTCCGAATGTGAGTTAGTGCTCGTGGCTAGCTGCGACGCCGCCAGGCGAGAACGTGATTCTCCAAGATCGCAACGCAGGCGTACATCGCAACGGCGATGACGACGAGGGTGAAGAGCGCGACGAACATCAACGGTGTGTCCAGGACGCCGCGGCCGATGTTGATGAGCGCTCCCAGGCCCCGGTCGGCGCCGACGAACTCGCCGACGACGGCCCCAATCACAGACAGGGTCACCGCCAGCTTAAGCCGCCAAACAGGACCGGCAGCGAGGCCGGCAGTTCCAGCATCGCGAAGGTTTGCCAACGGGAGGCTTGCAACGAGCGCATCAGATCGCGCAGGTCCAGCTCGACCGAGCGAATGCCGACGATGGTATTGACCAGGACCGGGAAGAAGACCATCAGAGCGCAAATGAGCACTTTGGACAGACTGCCGAATCCAAACCACACGACCAGCAGCGGCGCCAGCGCCACGACGGTACGGACTCCGAGGCGACAATGTAGGGCGCCAGCAGCCGTTCGAGCAAAGGTCAATTTGCGAAGTAGGTAACCAATGCAGAGCGCTGTGAGCAGGCCGACGTGCCAGTCCCGCGAAGATTTCCACCAGCGTTACCTGGGTGTGCCGCCAGAGTGTGCCGTCGGCGAGCGCCGACAGAAAACGGCTCGTATACCCGAACCGGGCCGGGCAGAACGAAGGCGGGATACTGGCCGAGCCGAACGATTGCGCTCCACAGCGCCAGGAACATCAGCAGGCCGAGCGGCGCCATCACGTATTCTCCCCAGCGTTTGAACCAGGAGGCCCAACCGCGCAGGGTGAAACGGCGCGATCGGTCTCCCCCCTCGGACAACTGCACCGATTGTCTGGTCGGGCAGGGATGCATTTCCAAGGATCGCATGGGGACTTCCTCTCTCGTCGATCACGTTGTCGATTACCGTGCCCGCCATCGGTGCCAGGCAACAAAAAGCCCGAAGGAGTGAACCTTCGGGGGCCTGTTTACTGACCGCGGGCAGCCAACCATCTGATCGGCGAGCGCCCTTTGCCTTCTTTCATCCGGACTGTACCGTCGGCTCTGGCTTTTCACCAGATCTGCTTTTGGCTCGCGGGCTTATCGTCTCTCGTCTGGACGCTTTACCGCCGATCGGGAATTGGCTGGATCGTACCAGCCGCACCCTGCCCCGAAGGTTATCACAGGAGCCTCGTGCTCCATTTGTTCGTACAATCGAGATTATAGCACGCCGCACCGCGTTTGTCAATTGTTTTTTTGACCCTTTCTGACTGTCTGTTGCACCGTGGTTATCGTTGTGTTAAAATCAGGTCGTCATTTTGTGGTATTCAACGTCTTGTGCGGGCCCAACGGCCGTCTGGAGTGGCAGCGTGATCAGAGTCCAGCCCGGTGGCGTCGATCCTGAAGACATCCGAAAGCTGCGCCTGTTCAGCGTGTTGAGCGACACCGATCTGAAGAGCCTGGCCGCGCACGCCGAAAAGGTGACTTTCGAGTCGAAGGATCGGATCGTCACCGAAGGCAACGCGGGCGACTACTTCTACGTCATCGTCTCCGGTGAGGTGCGGGTCTTGCGCGAGGACGACGGCGGCGCACGGCAGCCGCTCAGCAGCCTCGGCGAGGGCGCGTTCTTCGGTCAAGAAGCGCTGCTATCCGGGCGACTGAGCACCGTCACCGTCGAAGGCGTCGAGACAGGAACTCTGCTCCGATTCAGCGCCCAGAGCTTCAGAATCTTTGAGGCTGATCCCCAGCTCTCCAAGGTTATCCGCGAAATGAGCGGTGCCCGCTCGGCAGTGAATCCCCACTCATTCAGGGGGCAGACCCCCGGAGAGCTGTGTCTGGCCGCCGAGCGCCGCCATCCGTATGCCTTGGCTGAGTCGATCATTGCGCCGGTGCTGGCCGCCATCGCGATGAGCATTGGGCTCGCGGTTCTGGCCGGACAGGGCGCCCTGGGAGCGGGCTCTATCCTGGCCGTCGGCACGTTGCTGGCCGTGGCGCTCACGATTTGGGTCGTCTGGCTGATCGCGGATTGGTGGAACGATCAGTACATCGTCACCACCAGGCGCGTGATCGAGATCGAGCGAGTGCTGCTGTTCTATGAGAAGCGCCTCGAAGCACCCATCGAGCGGATCCAGAGCGTCAACATCAGCACCCCGTTCCCCATGGGCAACCTGGTCGGCTACCAGGACGTGCTCATCAAAACCGGGAGCTCGGCTCGGCCGATCAAGTTCGCGGCTGTCGCCAACGCCGAGCGCCTCCAGCAGAAGATCTTGGATGCGAGGAACCTTGCCGTGTCGCAGGAGACGCTGCTGAAGCCCGGGGAGATTGAGGACGACCTCCGCCGCCGATTGGAGGGCGCGGAGGGCGCCGCTGGGTCACAGCCTGCCCCTGCCGATGACGAGATCATCGACGATCTGCCTCGCCCGGTTCGTGGTTCCAGCGTGTGGAGTGTGCTGTGGCACGCCGTGGACTACCTGATCCCACGGGTGGAGGAGCATCGCAAGACGGCCATCGTGTGGCGGCGGCATCCGTTCATCTTGCTGCGGCAGGTCATCTTGCCATTGCTATGTGCCCTCCTGCTCGTGCCGCTGTCCGTCCTGGCGCTTTTCGATGCCTCTCCCCTGGTCTGGTTTTTCCAGTTTCCGGGTGGCTGGCTGCTTCTGGGCTTCCTGAACGTCGGCGTTCTGGTATGGCTGTTGTGGTCGTACGAGGATTGGCACAATGACTACTACGCTGTCACCGACACACAAATCATCGACCGAAACAGCTTGCCGCTCGGCATCAGCGAGGACAAGCGTGCCGGTCCCTTCGACGCTATTCAGAACGTCGACGTGGACGTGTCGGGCTTCTTCAGGGTACTGCTGGATATGGGAGACGTCCTGGTAAGCACGTCCGGCCAGGGAGAGGCCTTCACGTTCGACTCCATGTTCCGGCCGCGGGAAGTCCAGCAGGAGATCATGCGCCGGCTCGATGCGTATCGCGATCGAGTACGCCAGCGCCAGGCGCAGCAGCGGCGCAGTGAGATGGCGGATTGGTTCGCCGCCTATCGAGGCCTGACCGAGGGAACGAATTCGGACAAGAGTTCGTCCTGAAGAGGGCTCGCTCGGTCAGATCGGTGTGATTGCCCTGGAGTCGCTCATGCTTCGGGGAAAAGGTGTGATATAATGGCGGCAGAGCTCTCCGGCTTGTGGCGAGCGCCTGCCGCGCGTTGCTCCCGGAGCCTGGAGTCTGTCGACCGTGTACATCCGTTCGGAAAGAAAACACAAGACATCCGCGTTCAGAGTCCTGCTGCTCTTGACTCTGAATCTGATCGGTCTCTACATATTGACGGAGCGGAGAGACATCCTCAAGCCCCTCGGCCCCACGCCCACGCCGACTCTGACGGCGGGCTATTACCTCGAAAAGGGCGACACCAGCTACTGGCAGGGCCGGATCGACGCGGCGATTGAGTTCTATCGCACCGCGGGAGAGAAGGATCCCCGGCAAGCGGCCGGATACGCCCGCGCCGCTCGCCTGCTGGCGTTTCGTGGGCGGACGTCGGAGGCCGTCAGTCTGGCCCGTGATGGGGCTCAGGGCGACCCTCGCAACCCCGAAGGGCAGGCCGCACTGTGCATGGCCTTGGACTGGGACAAGCAGTACGACGAGGCGATCAGCGCCTGCCTGAAGGCCATCGATCTCAACCCTAACTACGCAGAGGCGTATGCCTACCTGGCGGAGACCTACGCCGACAAGGCGATCTGGATCAAGGCGCGAGACTCAGCCGACAAGGCCGTTGCCTTAGACGCCAACAGCGTAGATGCGCATCGCGACCTGGCCTACGTTTGGGAAATGCAGGGCAAGAACAAGCAGGCGATTGAGGAGCTGCAGCGGGCCGTGGAGCTGCATCCCAAACTGGGGAGTCTATACGTGGCCCTCGGCCGGAACTACCAGTTGCTGCGCGATGCCAACCGGGCCATCGCCCAATTCCAGACGGCTACCGAAGTGGATCCGCGCAATGCGGAAGCGCACGAGTTATTGGGATGGGCCTACTACGGCAAGAATGACTACGACCGCGCCGTGGACGCCCTCGAGAAGGCGGTGAAGATCGATCCCGATCGAGCGACAGCCTGGGGCAAGCTGGGTATCGCACTGTACGTACAGCAGAACTACGAGGCCGCTATCCCGGCTCTGGAGCAGGGCATCGGGCTCGGCCTCAACTCGATCGAGTATTACTACGAGCTGGGCCTGTGTTACGCTTATCTGGACGAGTGTGCAGACGCACAGGTTTGGTTCGAGAAAGCGCTGGAAGTCGATCCACTCGCGCAGCCCGCGCTCGACGGGCTGCAAACGTGCCAGCAGCAGCTGGCGACCCCCACTCCGAGTCCAACCCCACGCCCAAAAGCCGCGCGATCCAAGTAGCAGTCTCCGATACGCGAATGTTCCGAAGTGGCCATGATGGTTTCCTCTTCGTTTTGGGCGAAAAACGGCGAAAAATGGAGATATTGCGAGAACGGGCCAAATACAGGATAAATAAGCCCGTCTCCACTCCACTTCACGCGCTCTGGAGTCTATTTGTCTGAGTTTGCACTTTTGACCTGTTTAGGTTATGATATAGCCGGATTAGCACTCAGGCCTTTAGAGTGCTAAAATCATGTCGGCAAATCAAATCGAAGAGGAGGTATAGTACTATGACGCTAAAACTCAAGCCTTTGGGTGACCGGATTGTGGTCGAGCCTTCGGAGCAGGAAGAGAAGACGGCGAGCGGCATCATTCTGCCCGAGACCGCCAAGGAGCGGCCGCAGGAAGGGACCATCCTGGCTGCGGGCCCCGGCAAGTATGACGATGAGGGCAAGAAGCGGGTTCCGATGGACGTCAAGGTCGGGGACAAGGTTCTGTTTGCCAAGTACAGCGGGACCGAAGTCAAGGTTGAGGATAAGAAGCTATTGATCATGCGCGAAAGCGACATCATGGCGATTGTGGAGAAGTGATCGTTCACTCGACTCTGTGGGAGTTTAGGAGGATTGAGATATGGCAAAACAGCTAGTTTTCTCGGAAGATGCTCGGCGCAATCTGAAAATTGGTGTGGACACGCTGGCTGAGGCGGTCAAGACGACGTTGGGTCCGAAGGGCCGGAACGTTGCTCTCGATAAGAAGTGGGGCGCTCCAACCGTCACACACGACGGCGTGACGGTCGCCAAGGAAATCGAGCTGGAAGAGCCTTTCCAGAATATGGGTGCCCAGTTGCTGAAGCAAGCCGCGACCAAGACGAACGATGTCGCCGGTGACGGCACGACGACGGCCACCGTTCTGGCGCAGGCGATTGTCACCGAGGGGCTCAAGAACGTGGCCGCCGGCGCTAACCCGATGCTGCTGAAGCACGGCATCGAGAAGGCGACAGCCGCCATCGTCGAGGCCATCAAGAAGATGAGCGTCGAGGTAGAGGGCAAGTCCGAGATCGCCAACGTGGCTGCCATTTCGGCCAACGACATGGAGATCGGCTCCTTGATCGCCGAAGTGATGGACAAGGTCGGCAAGGACGGCGTCATCTCCGTCGAAGAGTCCAAGGGCCTGGCGTTCGAAACCGAGTACGTCGAGGGTATGCAGTTCGACCGCGGTTACATTTCGCCCTATTTCATTAGCAGCCCGGAAACCATGACGGCTGAGCTGGAAGACCCATACATCCTCATCTACGACAAGAAGATCTCCGCTGCTACCGATATTGTGCCCGTGCTGGAGAAGCTGGTTCAGCTGGGGAAGCGCGAGCTGGTTATTCTCGCTGAGGACGTGGAAGGCGAAGCGCTGGCGACTTTGGTGCTTAACAAGCTGCGCGGCGTGTTCAATTGCCTGGCGGTGAAGGCCCCTGGTTTTGGCGATCGTCGCAAGGCCATGTTGCAGGATATCGCGGTTTTGACCGGCGGTCAGGTCATCACCGAGGAGATGGGTCGCAAGCTCGAGTCGGTGACGGTGGCCGATCTGGGTCAGGCGCGCAAGGTGACGGCCAACAAGGACGAGACGACGATCGATCGAAGGCAAGGGCGACGCGAGCCAGATCAAGGGCCGCATCGAGCAGATCAAGGTCGAGATCGAGAACTCCACCTCCGACTACGACAAGGAAAAGCTGCAGGAACGGCTGGCCAAGCTGGCGGGCGGCGTGGCGGTGATCCGCGTCGGCGCCGGCACGGAGACCGAACTGAAAGAGAAGAAGCACCGTGTTGAGGACGCGCTCTCCGCGACCCGTGCGGCCGTGGAAGAGGGCATCGTTCCTGGCGGCGGCACCGCGCTGATCAACGCGATCTCCGCGCTGGACGGTCTGACCATGCACTATCCGGATGAGAACACCGGTGTGGCGATCATGCGCCGCGCCCTGGAAGAGCCGATGCGCCAGTTTGGCCGAGAATGCCGGTCAGGATGGTGCGGTGATCGTACGTGAAGTCGCAGCGCGCGCAGAAAGAGCAGAACAACGCGAACGTTGGCTACGACGTGCTGGCCGGCGAGTACAAAGACATGGTCAAGGTCGGCATCATCGATCCGGCCAAGGTGACGCGCTCGGCGTTGGAGAACGCGGCTTCGATCTCCGCCATGATCCTGACGACTGAAGCTCTGATCGCCGATCTGCCGAAGAAGGAAGCGCCGGCGCCTGCGCCGCAGATGCCGGAGTATTGATCTAAACCTCTGAGTCAAACAGAATCCTTGGAGCCCCTCCGGAGTCCGGAGGGGCTCTTTTGCCCCACGGCCGTGCCGATTAAAGTCATCCTAAGGTAAAATCAGCCGCCGTCATTTGCAAAAAAACCCTCGATAGGGTAAAATGACGGATAATTTGTGTGCGAAATGCGTATGAGGTTATTAAGTGGCAAACATCAGCTCAAGGCCGTGTGAATGAAAGACACCCCTGATCTGTACCGAATCTTGCAAATCGATCCTGGCGCTGACCCCGACGTTATCGATGCAGTCTACCGGCGTCTGGCACGCAAATATCACCCCGACGTGAACCCTTCGTCCGATGCGAATCGGCAAATGCAAGACATCAATATGGCGTACGAAGTCCTGAGCGACCCTGATCGGCGAGCGGAGTACGATCGGCGCAACCATTTCTGGGGCCAGAAACAACAGCGACGGACGACCGCGACCTATCGCGATACCTACGTCCCTGCGCGACCGCGGCGGACTCGCCGCTACGCGGACGATGCCCCGCCCCGGCCCTCGCTGGTAGCGACGCCGGAAGTGCTGGACTTCGGCTCGCTGCCGCATGGATCTCGGCGCACGGCTTCTCTCCGAGTGGGAGTCACTCAAGGGCGCACCATCCGCGGACGTGTGGTGTCGAACCAGTCGTGGATCAGCGTCAATACGCCGACCGAGTTGACCAACCTGGGCGAAGCGACGGTGGAAGTCACCGTGGATACGTCCGGACTGCGCGATGGAGTGACGCACTTCGGGTCGGTGTCCATTGAGTCGCTGGCCTACGGCGGCCTGGCGGTCCCGGTGACCCTGTTTGTGCCTGAGGAGCCCAAACCGCGATTGCGCGTTGAGCCGGAAGTGCTGCGCTTCGACGCGCTCCCGGACAGCAACCAGATGCAGGTGCACCGCATACGCATTTGGGATGAGTCGGAGTGCCCGATGAGCGGCTCGATCCACGTCAAACCGGGATGGCTGAAGGCCAACGTTGTGGATTTCGAGAACGTCAGGGAAGTGACTGTGGAGTTGACCGCGGACGTCCGCGGGCTGCGTCCCGGTCAGTGTTACAGCGGCCGGATCGAGGTTCACTCGACCACGGGACGGGCAACGGTCGTGGTTAAGGTGACCGTCATGCCCGAGCCGACGCCCGTGTTCGACTTCGATCATGATACGCGCTGGGCGGAACAGCTGGCAAAGATCGAGGCGACAACCGAATGGGAACGGGCGTTCCTGCAAACGGTCCTCATTCAAGCCCGGCAGCGGGGGTGGAAGCCAACCATCTCACAGCGAGCGATGATCGAAAGCTTGTGGCGGCGACACCTGGAAAAGGACTTTTGACGGATAAATGGATATTGGGTTAATCAAGCTCGTTGACATAGATAAGAGAGATGCGGGGCGCCTACCTTGACTACGCTATGAGTGTCATCGTCGCCCGCGCACTTCCCGATGCACGTGATGGCTTGAAGCCCGTGCATCGGCGCATTTTATACGCCATGCACGACATGGGGCTGCGTGCCAACACGCCCGTACAAGAAGAGCGCTCGTATCGTCGGTGAAGTGCTTGGGCAAATATCACCCGCACGGCGACTCGGCGGTCTACGATGCCATGGCGCGCATGGCGCAGGATTTTTCCATGCGCTACATGCTCGTCGACGGCCAGGGCAACTTCGGCTCCATCGACGGCGACAGCCCGGCGGCCATGCGATATACCGAAGCGCGGCTCTCGGCGATCGCCGAAGAGATGCTGCTCGATATCGACAAGGACACCGTCGACTTGGACGGACAACTTCGATGCCAGCTTGAAGGAGCCGTCTGTGCTGCCGGCGCGGCTGCCCAACCTGCTGCTGAACGGCAGCTCGGGTATCGCCGTGGGCATGGCGACGAACATTCCGCCTCACAACCTGGGCGAGCTGTGCGACGCGATCGCCTACCTCATCGACCATTACGACGAAGTCGAGGAAGTCAGCGTCGACGATTTGATGCAGTTCGTCCAGGGACCGGATTTCCCGACGGCCGGGATCATCCTGGGCCAGGAAGGAATCCGCAGCGCCTATGCGACAGGCAAAGGCCGGATCGTGGTCCGAGCGGCGACGCAAATCGAGGAGATGCGCGGCGGACGATACCGGATCGTCGTCAGCGAGCTGCCTTATCAGGTGAACAAAGCAGCGCTGTTGGAGAAGATCGCCGAACTGGTGCGCGCGGATCGCATCGACGGCATCTCCGACCTGCGCGACGAGTCCGATCGGCAGGGCCTGCAGCGTGGTCATCGAGCTCAAGCGCGGCGCCCAGCCGCGCAAAGTCCTGAACCAGTTGCTCAAATACACGCCGCTGCAGACCACTTTCGGCGTCAACAATCTGGCGCTGGTACACGGCGAGCCGCGGCTGATTTCGCTGCGTCGCGCCCTTCGAATCTATATCGAACATCGCCAGGACGTCATCACCCGGCGCAGCCAGTTCGAGCTCGACAAAGCGAAGCGTCGCGCTCACATTCTGGAAGGGTTGCTCATTGCGCTGTCACGCCTGGATGAGGTGATCGCCACCATCCGGCAGTCACCCGATGCTGACGTGGCCCAACAGCGGTTGATGGAACGTTTTGGACTGACGGAGGTCCAGGCCCAGGCCATCCTCGACATGCAGCTCCGCCGCCTGGCGGCCCTCGAGCGGGAGAAAGTGGAGCAGGAATACGCCAAGGTTATGGAGAACATCGCCTACCTGGAAGACCTGCTGGCGCATCCGGAGAAGATTCTGGGGTTGATCAAAGAAGACGTGCTGTACCTGAAGGGCAAGTACAGCGATCCACGCCGGACGACGATTGCCTCGGCCGTGGCGGAAGATTTCACGCACGAGGATCTGATCCCCGACGAAGACGTGCTCATCTCGATTACCCAGCGCGGCTACATCAAGCGGGTTCGCACGCGCACGTACCGGTCGCAGGGGCGGGGCGGCCAGGGCGTGATCGGCATGATGACTCGCGAGGAAGACGCCATTCGCTACATCATGGCAGCCCGCACGTTGAACGACATTCTGTTCTTCACCGACCGGGGCCGGGTCTTCAGGCAGAGGGTGCATCAACTGCCGGATGCGGACCGGCAGGCCAAAGGCGTCCCCCTGGTCAACGTCTTGCCCTTGAACGCCGGTGAACGCGTCACCGCCTCGGTGGCGATCCCAACCTACGAAAAGGCTTTCTTGGCCATGGTCACCGCCAGGGGCAAGATCAAGCGCGTCCACCTGGCGGAATTCGCCTCGGTGCGGCCGAGCGGCCTCATCGCCATGTCGCTGGAAGAGGGCGACTACCTGGGGTGGGTCAAGCTGACCCAAGGCGACGATGATCTTATCATCGTCACCGAGCGAGGCCAGGCGCTCCGGTTCGGAGAGGGAGAGGTGCGGCCCAGCGGACGCGCCGCCGCCGGCGTGCGAGCCATCCGGCTGGCGCAGGGCGACAGAGTCTCCAGCATGGACGTCGTCGTCCCGAACGGAGAGTTGCTGGTGATTACCGCGACCGGTTTTGGCAAGCGCGCGCCTCTGGGGGACTATCCGGTGAAACACCGGGGCGGCGGCGGAGTCGCCACCATCTCTCGATCCCAGAAGGCGAGCACTACGGTGGCCGCAGCGCGAGTGGTCAGGGTCGGCGACGAAATCCTGATCATCTCGTCGGAAGGCATGGTCATTCGCACCGACATCGCAAAGCTTCAGGCGGCGGGTCGGGCGGCGCGGGGGTCGAGAATCATGGCCCTGAAAGGCGGCGACCGGGTGGCCTCCATGGCCTGGGTCGCGGTCGACAAGACCCTGAGCGAGAACCAACCGGAGCCGCCCGCAGGGAACCAGAGCGCAAGCCCAGAGGATGGCCATGGCCCCGGCAAGTAAGCCGTCTTGGCGCGAATCGCGGGCCGGGCGTTGAGATGTACAGCCTGGATGATACCATTGCAGCTGTCGCCACGCCGATCGGCGAAGGCGGCATCGGCATCATTCGTCTGAGCGGGCCGCAAGCCCCGGCGATTCTGCAAGCGCTCTTCGTCGGAGGAACGCCGGATAGGCCGAGGCCGTGTCGCGGAAACCTTAAAAGCCACAGATTGTACTATGGGCGGATCGTGGACCCCCGCACCGGCGAATGCGCCGACGAGGTGCTGGTTAGCGCGATGCGGGCGCCACGCACGTACACGCGCGAGGACGTGGTGGAGATCAACGGCCACGGTGGGCCCGTCGCCCTGCAGAAGATACTGGGCCTCTGCCTGGCCCAGGGAGCGCGGCAGGCGCATCCGGGTGAATTCACTTTGCGCGCCTTCATCAATGGACGGCTCGACCTGAGCCAGGCCGAGGCGGTGCTCAGCATCATCCAGGCCAGGACCGAAGCGGGCCTGCGCGGCTCCCTGAATCAGTTGCAGGGTGACCTGTCGCAGGCGGTGCGGGAGGTGCGAACGAGGCTGATGGAGGCGTTGGCGTACTGCACGGCAACGATCGACTTCACCGAGCAGGAGATCCCACCGCAGGACATCTGCCCCGCTCTGAGCGAATCCGCGGAGCGGCTGCAGCGGATGCTCGCCACGGCGGATCGCGGTATCATCTTCCGGCACGGAGTGAAGGCCGTCATCGTGGGACGCCCCAACGCGGGGAAGTCCAGCCTGTTGAACGCGCTGCTGCGCACCAATCGCGCGATCGTGACGGCCGTGCCGGGCACGACGCGCGACACACTTGGAGGAAACGCTGAATCTGCGCGGGATTCCCGTGGTGCTGGTGGACACTGCCGGCCTGAACGATCGTGCCGCGGACCTGCCTGGAGCGACTTGGCGTCGAGCGCAGCCGCGTGGCGCTGACCCAGGCGGACCTGATTCTGTTCGTCGTCGACGGCTCGCAGCCGACCGACGGAGGTCGATCGGGCCATCGCGGTCATCCGTGGCAGGCCGTCCGGTTCTGGTGGTGATTAACAAGATGGATCTGCCCATGGCGGCTGGGATCGACGACGGTCTTTCGTCAGCGGGACCGCGCGTCCAGGTGTCGTCGCTGGACGGGCGAGGTCTGTCGGAATTGGAAGATCGGATGGTCGAGATGATCCTGGGTGGACAAGTGGTTGCTGGTGAGCCTCCCCTGATTCACACACAGCGCCACAAGATCGCCCTGGAGCGCGCGTTGGCGCACGTAGAAGCTGCACGTCAGGCTTCTGCGGATGGGCTGCCGGTCGACTTCGTGACGATCGACCTCGTTGGCGGCTTGCGACCAGTTGGGTGAGATCACTGGCGAGACAGTTACCGAGGACCTGTTGGAGACGATCTTCAGTCGGTTTTGTATCGGCAAGTAGACAGACTCCCCAAACAAGGCAGGTACAAAATGACTCAAACACACCGCACTCTGATCAAGGTTCTAGGCCTGGCCAATGTCGTGGTGTATGCCGCGGCGGCGTTCCTGCTGTGGTACGTCTGGCCGGCATTGGTCGAAACTCCGAATCCGGTCGCCTCAGCCGACCAGGCGGCGATCCCCAGCGCCGTGCCGACGGAAGTGCTGTCCGAAGTGCTGTCCGAGCAAGTACCAGGTTGAGGCGTCCGATCCATCTGGTCCCGCGCCGATGATGGCGGTGACGCCTGACGCCAGTGTCATCGAGGCTGCGCCCGCTCCCTTGCAGGCGCCGGAGCCTACGCCCGACGCCGTATACTCTGGTGTGGCCCGAGAAGGATTCCGGCGGAGGGACGCGGGCGCCGGTGCGAACGCTCCGGCCGCCGTGCCGACCGTGGAGCCTGGCGTCTGAGCAGGTCAACATCGTGTTGATGGGCTGCGACTACCGCAAGGGGCAGGCGCACTGGCGCACCGACACGATCATCGTGCTCAGTATCGATCCGAAAGCCATGACGATCAGCATGCTCTCGATCCCGCGCGACCTGTGGGTGTACATCCCCGGATTCGGCAGCGAGCGTATCAACACGGCCGATTACTTGGGCGAGCGGATGGAGGTCAACAACGATCGTGCGGCTCTCCTGAAAAAAGTGATCCAGATGAATATCGGCATTCCCATCAATTACTTCGTGCGTGTGAACTACGATGCCTTTGAGAAGATCATGAACACCATCGGCGGTGTGACAGTCGAGGTGGCCTGTCCACTCGACGACATCTTTCCTGACGAACAAATCGCCCACCGGCTGGAGCCGCATTTCCATCAACCCGGGATTCACCACATGGATGCGCGGACGGCGCTGGTGTATGCACGCACGCGCGACACCACGAACGACTTCAGCCGCTCGCGGCGGCAGCACGAGATCATGAAAGGCGTGTGGGAAGGCGCGCTGTCGGCTGACATCTTCCGCGAGGGGCCGCGGCTGTGGAGCATCCTGCACGATTCCGTGCAGACCGATCTGGGTTTGCAGGACATGCTGGCTCTGGGTTACGTGGCCGTGCGGGTCCGGCCCGAGAACATCCACAGCTATTTCATCGACTACGCTTCGGTCCAATCCTGGACGACCCCGGCCGGGGCGGCCGTGCTGTTGCCAGTGCAGTCGAAGATCCAGGAGATAGTCCGGACGATGTTTGCGCACCGAAGCGCAGGCGCAGACTAAGCCACCGAGCCGCAGGCTGCGGAGACCGCGAAGCGCCTGACACGCGGGCCAAGGTGACCGTGTTGGACGGAATCGGCAATGCGGAGCGGGCCAATCTGGCCGCCTCTCAATTGCGTTGGAAGGGGCTGAAAGTCGTCGGGGTCACGGCGGCCGGGCGGAAAGATTACGCCCAGACGACCATCGTCGATTATGGAACGAACTCCAAGCCCGAGAACCTGACGCGCCTATGTGACACAATGGGCGTGAAGCCGGAGGCGGTCAAGAAGGAGCCCGACCCTGCCAGCCCGGTCGATTTCCAGGTGACCATCGGCCGGGACTACGATCCCTGCCAGCCCAATGACGGGCTGGCGAGCTTAACGAACGCTGTGTCCTGATGGTCACGCCGGAGCTGTTTATCGCGGCTCCGCGGCTGTCCTTCTTCTCGATCCGGGAGGTCAGCGCGCAGCCGGCCTCAGCCTCGGCGTTGGTTGTGGACGATGGTCTCTGCTCGGGGCGACGCGGAGCTGGCCGTCGTGTGGTGGCCGGTGAGGGATTTTCTTGCGGGTCTGGCGAGACTCATCATATGCTGCTGCCAGCATCACACTCTTGGGGAGGTTGTCTAAACTGGAGTCTTTAGAACTAGCCAAGACAGTAGTGGACATCATGGAGGAGATGAAGGGGAGTGACATTCTGATACTGGATATCAGGGCTATCTCACTCCTTGCCGACTATTTCGTCATCTGTACGTCGGAGACACAGCGCCAGATCGAAGCCACGGTGGATTCGATCGTTCCTAAGGCCAAGGCTTTGGGGCGGATGCCGCGGGTCGAGGGCGAGGCCAGCTCCGGTTGGGTGCTCATCGACATCGGCGACGTCGTGGTCAACGTGTTCAGTCCGGGGCAGCGGAGTCACTTTGCGTTCGAGAGACTGTGGCAAGAGGCGAAAGTCGTCGTGCGGATCCAGTAGCTCGCGGGGCGGGAATGGCAATTCCGGCCCCGCCGTGCTTTGGAATTTGGAATCCCCTGCAAAGTTTAAGTGGAAAAGAAAGTCGACAATATACTTTCCAGAAGGATGATTTGCGTTTTCATCACACTTGTTGTACACTAGTTGACGGAATATGGAGGCACGCCGCATGGCCGACTCGGGCAAAGACAAGGCTCTGGACACCGCAGTAATGGGTATCCGCAGGCGTTTTGGGGAAGGCTCCATAATGAAACTGGGAGAGGCGACCGACATGCACGTGGACGCTATCCCAACCGGGGCGCTTTCCCTGGACCTCGCGTTAGGTGTTGGTGGGTTACCTCGCGGTCGTGTAACAGAAATCTTCGGTCCCGAGTCTTCGGGTAAGACAACCTTGTGCCAGCACGTGATCGCTCAGGCGCAACGCAGGGGAGGCGTGGCCGCGTTTGTTGACGTGGAGCACGCTCTCGATCCTGTCTATGCCCGACGGTGTGGCGTGGACGTGGACGCTCTCTACGTGTCGCAGCCGGACACCGGCGAGCAGGCTCTGGAGATCGCGGAGGCACTGGTGCGCAGCGGGGCGATCGATGTGATCGTGATCGACTCGGTTGCCGCCCTCGTCCCTCGCGCTGAAATCGAGGGCGAGATGGGTGACGCGCACGTGGGCCTGCAGGCTCGCCTGATGAGCCAGGCACTACGCAAGCTGTCGGGCGCCATCAAGCAGTCGCAGGCGGTCATGATCTTCACGAACCAACTGCGGCAGAAGATCGGCGTCATGTTCGGCAATCCGGAGACCACCTCCGGGGGTATGGCCCTCAAGTTTTACGCATCGGTCCGGCTGGACATTCGGTCGATCGAAGCCATCAAACAGGACGGCCAGGTGGTGGGCAACCGGACGCGGGTGAAGGTGAAGAAGAACAAAGTAGCCCCTCCGTTCCGCCAGGCAGAGTTCGATATAATGTACAATGAAGGCATTTCGCGCGAAGGCGACGTGTTGGACCTGGCGGTTGGGATGGCCGTGGTCGACAAGCGCGGCGCGTTTTATGCGTGGAATGAGACTCGACTCGGCCAGGGGCGGGAGAACGCAAAGCAGTATCTGAGGGAAAATCCAGAGCTGTGCGAGAAGATCGAGCATCAGGTCCGAGTGGTCACTGGTCTGCTTTCTGAGCGCCAGATTGAGTCTGAAGCTACAGCTACCTGAATCTACGTGCTTTTTAGAGTCCCTTACCGTGCCAGACCACCGTCTGGACAAGACTGGCACTTCCCTCGGAGAGAAGCCGAGGGAGAGAAGGCAGGCCCGTTTGGCGGCTGGTTATCCCAGGGTAACCGCAGCACCGGACGCTCTGTGTACGTGCAAACGATTGCGGATGCGGTCGCACGTGGCTCTGTCGCTTAGTCGATACGCAAGAGGCTGGCTTTCGGCTATCGTTTTGGAGCGCTTCTTCTGTGGGTAGTGAATTGAGCTTAGTCGAGGTGAGTATCGGAAACGCGAACGAGAGCCGGTACCCTCAAGGGGCGTCGTAGTCACAGAGTGGTGGTCCACGAGCTTTGCCGACGAATCGAAGTGCAGCCGAATGAAAGCACGCAGATGTCTCAGCGGGTAGCTGTGGCTAGAGGTATAGTCACGGCTATTTTTGTTCCCTCCGTGGCGGGAGATACATGGCTGGAACCATCACCGCGCTTGAAGTGCAAAAGAAAGACCGCGAACGAGTCAACGTGTTCATCGACGAGGAGTTTGCGTTCGGGCTTTCTATGGTTCAAGCGCTCCAGCTGAAGCGCGGGCAGTATCTCTCCGACGACCTGATTGCGGAGCTGAAATCCCAGGATGCCCGGGAAAAGGCGTACAATCAGGCATTGAGTTATCTGGAGTATCGCCCGCGGAGCCGGGCAGAGATTGAGCGCTACCTGGCCGGCAAGAAACTCGATGAAGTAGTCGTTCATGATGTTGTGGAGCGCCTGACACGAGCCGGGCTGTTAGACGATGACGAGTTCGCTCGTTTTTGGGTTGAGAATCGCCAACAGTTTCGCCCGCGGGGTCGAATGGCCCTTCGTTACGAGTTGAGACTCAAGGGTTTGAATGAAGAAACGATCTCCAGTGCACTCGGAGATGTGGACGAAGAGGAAAGTGCGTATAATCTGGCGCGTGCGCAAGCGCAAAGACAATCCAATCTTGCGCCCCAGGAGTTGCGGCGAAAACTAGGGCAGTACCTGACTCGCCGGGGCTATTCCTACTCTGTCATCGGGGCCGTGTTTCAGAGGCTCGAGGCGGAGCAGACGGATGGCCAGCCAGACGAGCCGGACGAGCTCGAGTGAGCAGCTCTGCCGGTCGTCACCAGCGGTTCAGCCTGGACCAAAGATGCCGCCTGGGTATGACTCGAAGGAAGGGACGAAGGAATGCTAGCAGGATTAATGTTGCAGGGGGTTGGGGGGCCGGGTGTACTGTTAACGGTGGTCATCGCCATCGTGGCCATTGCCCTGGGAGTGGTGGCAGGGTATTCGGTCAGCCAGTACCTGGTCAATTCCCGCATCAAATCGGCGGCTGCCGAAGCGGCGAAGATCATTTCTGAGGCCGAGACGAGGGCCAAAGAGCTGACGCTGACGGCCAAGGCGGAGGTGCTGAAGGTGCGCACCGAAGCGGAAGATGAGGCCAAGAGAGGCCGCCTTGATCTGCAGAAACAGGAAGAACGACTGCAGCACCGCCGGGAGTCCCTCGACCATCGGGTCGAGAGCATCGAGCAGCGCGAACGCAAGCTGGAGCAGCACCAGAGCAAGATGGACAAGCTGCGCAGCGAGCTGGATAAGCTCCACCAGAAGCGTTTGGCTGAGTTGCAGAGGATTGCTCAGCTGACCCAGGAAGAGGCCAAGCAGCTTCTGCTGAGCACGGTTGAGGAAGAGGCGCGGCAGGATTCGGCTCGCATCATCCGCGAGGTTGAGGCGCAGGCCAAGGAAGAGGGCGAGCGGAAAGCCCGGGAGATCATCACCCTGGCTATCCAGCGCTGCGCGGCCGACCAGGTCGCTGAGACGACGGTCTCGTCGGTTCCCCTACCGTCCGACGATATGAAGGGACGCATCATTGGCCGCGGCGGGCGCAACATCCGGGCTATTGAGAGCATCACCGGCGTGGATCTGGTGATCGACGACACGCCGGAAGCCGTCATTCTGTCCAGCTTCGACCCGGTTCGCCGGGAAGTGGCACGCATGGCCCTGAACAAGCTGATCCTCGACGGTCGCATCCACCCGGCGCGCATCGAGAAGGTGGTGGAGAAGGCCCAGGAAGAGGTCGACGGCATCATTAAGGAAGAAGGCGAGCGGGTGGCGTTGGAAGCCGGCGTGCCCGGCTTACATCCGGAGTTGATCAAGCTCCTGGGTCGGCTGAAGTATCGCACCAGCTACGGCCAGAACGTCCTGACGCACTCCCTGGAGACGTCTATTCTGGCTGGCATCATGGCCACCGAGATCGGCGCCGACGTGGCGCTGGCGAAGGAAGGCGGCCTGCTGCACGACATCGGCAAGGCGGTGGATCACGAGGTGGACGGCCCGCACGCGGCGATCGGCGCGGACATCGCCAAGCGCCTGGGCAAGTCGGCGAAGGTGATCAACTGTATCGCCGCTCACCATGGCGAAGAGCCCCAATGCCTGGAGGCCGTCCTGGTGTCGGCCGCCGACGCCATTTCGGGAGCCCGGCCGGGCGCCCGACGCGAGAGCCTCGAAAATTACGTCAAGCGCGTGAAGTCGCTGGAGGAAGTGGCGAATTCATTCCAGGGCGTGGCGCAGTCGTTCGCCATCCAGGCCGGCCGCGAGGTTCGAATCGTGGTCAAGCCGGAAGAGATCGACGACCTGGCCGCGATCCGCCTATCCAAAGATATCGCGAAGCGCGTCGAGGAGAGTCTGCAGTACCCCGGCCAGATCAAGGTGACGGTCATCCGCGAAACGCGGGCGGTCGACTACGCCAAGTAGAATCGACACGGCCTGACGACGATCCATACACAGCAGAGGCAAACGGGATTAAGCGACGAGCGTTTGCCTCTGCTGCTGTCCTGGGCCCGTAGGGGCGCGCCATCTGGCCGAGCGTCACGGTCTCAACCGCAAACAGATGGGGGTGCGTTGCGCCAAGCAGGGCGTTGCTGGTAAAGCAGATGAAGATCATGGAGAGAGGGCCGATTACTTGCCTTCCAGGGGAATTGTGTTATAATGGTCGATAGGGCATGTTTCTCAGCGTTCGAAAGAGGAGTGTAACAAGTTGCTGGCAAATTACGACTTTGTCGGTCTGTTCCTCGTTGTCACAATCCTGTTCCCGGTTATTGCGGTCGGTCTTGCCTACTTCCTTCGCCCAAAGAAGCCCACTTCAGTCAAAACAGCTACATATGAGTGCGGACTCGAGACCACGGGCGAAACGTGGGTGCAGTTCAAAGCTCAGTATTACCTCTACGCTTTGGTTTTCGTCGTCTTTGACGTCGAGGCTGTTTTCCTCTATCCCTGGGCGGTCGCTTACAACAACCTCGGTCTGTATGCTCTGGCTGAGATGGTCGTCTTTTTGGCCATCCTGGTCCTGGGTTTGGCGTATGCGTGGCGCAAGAAGGCTTTGAGTTGGATGTAGTCGTTGTGGGGCCACTCAATTACCGGTGATTTCGGGAATAAAGATTGCGGGAACGACCAAGGTCGCTTGGTTCGATATCCTGTCTGAATATACCAGCCTAGGGCTGGTTTAATGTTGCGTGTTTGGGAGAGAGGAAGATCATGTCTTCTCCAGAAGATCCTAATGCAGAACTGAACAAGAATATGCTGCTTACGACGGTGGACGCGGTCTACAACTGGGGCCGCCGGTCGTCGATGTGGCCGATCATGTTCGGGCTGGCTTGCTGCGCTTTCGAAATGATCGGGAGCGTGGCAGCGCGTTACGATGCGTCCCGCTTCGGCATGGAGCTGTTCCGCGCTTCGCCGCGCCAGGCGGACCTGATGATCGTGGCCGGGACCGTGACACAGAAGATGGCACCGCAAGTTCGGCGTATCTACGAGCAGATGCCCGAGCCCAAGTACGTGTTGGCGATGGGCACCTGCGCCATCTCCGGCGGCATCTTCACGTCTTATGCCGTCTTGCAGGGCGTGGACGAGATCGTGCCTGTGGACGTCTACGTGCCGGGCTGCCCGCCGCGTCCAGAGGCTCTCATTCAAGGGTTCATGAAACTGCACGAGAAGGTCATGAAGCAGTCGATTCGCGATGTCTCCTGGTACCAGAAGGACGGCGAGACGGCGCCAATGGTGGAGGGGCTGGACAAGTGACTAACGAGGAGATTCTTGCCAAGATCAAAGACAGCTTCGGGGATGCTGTGGTGGAAACCCCCGAGGGCCTGAAGGATTTCACGATCGTCCTGGCCACGGAACGCCTCTTCGAAGTGATGACCTTCCTGCGCGACACGATTGGCATGGACTACTTGACTAGCGTGACGGCGGTCGACTACCCGGACTACCTGGAAATGGTCTATCATCTCTACTCGGTGGCTCGAAGCCAGGGGCTCCTGGTGGTGAAGGTCCGCCTGCCTGACAAGCAGAATCCGGAGGTCGCGTCGGTGACACCTCTGTGGCCGGGGGCAAACCTGCAGGAAAGCGAAGTCTACGACCTGATGGGCATCCGTTTCGCGGGTCATCCGAACCTGCGTCGCCTCATGACCTGGGATGGGTTCCCGGGTCACCCACTGCGCAAGGAATTCCAAAACCGGACGTTCACGTTCAAGGAGCTGGAGCCTACCCGGCCGAAGCCGCCCAATTGGTGAGGCGAGGACTGTTGCTGCTTTGCGCGATGGATGAACGCATTGGCCTGATGATCCGGCTGGACTGGAATTGATGAGGGATGAAATGCTGAAAACCGAGACGATTGACATCAATATGGGCCCGCAGCATCCGAGCACGCACGGTGTGTTCCGGATGATCCTGACGCTCGATGGGGAGACGGTAGTCGATCTCAAGCCGATGTTCGGGTACCTGCATCGCGGCATCGAAAAGCTGAGCGAGGGGCGAACCTACCTGCAGGCGTGCCCGCTCATGGACCGTCTCGATTACGTGTGTTCGATGACCAACGGCTTCGCCTACGCCGTGGCGGTGGAGAAGCTGGCCGGGATCGCCGTGCCGGAGCGGGCCGAGTATATTCGCGTCATCATGGCCGAGCTCACTCGCCTGATCAACCACATGCTGGCCATCGGCTTTTTGTTCAACGACCTGGGCGCGTTCTACACGCCGGTCCTGTATGCATTTCGCGAGCGCGAGCGGATCCTGGACCTGCTTCGAGATGGCCTCCGGCTCCCGCATGATGTGCAATTACATGCGTCCCGGTGGGGTGAGCGGCGACCTGCCCGAGGAGTTCCTGCCGGTTTACCGCAAGGTCATGGACCTGCAAAAGGCGTTCGTGGACGAGTTCGACACGATGCTGAGCCAGAACGAGATTTTCCGGATGCGCACGATCGGTGTGGGCGTTCTGCCCACGTCGGAGGCAGTGCGTTATAGCATCAGCGGCCCGGTTCTCGGAGCGTCGGGCGTGGCCTACGATGTGCGCAAGGCGGATCCCTACTCCGTCTACGACCGCTTCGATTTCGACATTCCGGTCCAGCAAGAGGGCGACGTGTACGCGCGCTACTGCCAACGCCTGGCCGAGATGCGAGAGTCGATACGAATCCTGGACCAGGCTGTGGCCCAGCTCCCCGAGGGGCCGGTGCAGACCAAGGTCACTCGTATCAAGCCGCCTGTCGGCGAGTGCTACGTGCGCATCGAGGCGCCGAAAGGTGAACTGGGTTTCTACCTGGTCAGCGACGGATCGACGAATCCGTATCGCTTCCACATTCGCTCCACCTCGCTCATCAACCTGACCGCGCTGCGCGAAATGTGCCTGGGCCAGAAGGTAGCCGACGTCGTGACTATTTTGGGCAGCATCGACATCACGCTGGCGGACGTCGATCGGTAGATGAGCGCCCTAATCGCGTACTTGCGGCGAGCGCCTCTAGGAGAACGGCATGCAATTTCTCAATAAAGTGTTTGTCAACGTGTTCAACTGGTTCGGTGACTGGCTGCTGACGCTTCTTGCCCTTCTGGGCCATGCGGCTCATCATCGACTTCGTGGGATCGTGGTCATGCTGGGCTTTGCCATCGTCACCGTGCTGTTCCTGACGTACATGGAGCGCAAGGTCGTGGCCCGCATCGCCGACCGCATCGGCCCCAATCGTTGGGGCCCGTTCGGCTTGCTCCAGCCCATCGCCGACGCGATCAAGATGCTGATCAAGGAAGACATCGTTCCGGCAGGCGCCGACCGCGGCGTGTTCAACCTGGCCCCGATGCTGATCATGGTGCCGGCGCTGCTGGTGTATGCTGTGCATGCCCTTCGGCGCGGGCATGTTCGCCACGGACCTGAACATCGGCATCCTCTACGTGATCGCCCTTGGGCTCCATTGCGATGCTGTCCATGCTGATGGCCGGCTGGGGCTCGGACAACAAGTATGCGTTGCTGGGCAGCTTCCGCGCCGTCGCGCAGCTGGTGAGCTACGAAGTGCCGATGGTGTTGGTCATCGCTGGCGGTGGTCCTGCTCACCGGCTCGATGTCCATGGTCAAGATCGTCGAGAACCAGCACGTGCCCTACATCCTCCTGATGCCGGTTGGCTTTCTGATCTATCTCCTCTGCCGCCGCGGCCGAAGTGGGCCGCTCGCCGTTCGACCTTCTGGAGGCGGACTCGGAGATCGTCGCCGGCTATTTCATCGAATACAGCGGCATGAAGTTCGCGCTCTTCTTCCTGGCGGAGTACATCAACCTGTTCGCCGTCTCGGCCGTGTGCACGACGCTGTTCCTGGGCGGCTGGAAAGGCCCCATCCTCCCACCTTACATCTGGTTCCTGATCAAGTGCTACGCGATCATCTTCACGCTGATGTGGTTCCGCGGGACGTTCCCCCGCTTCCGCATCGACCAGATGCTGGACCTGGCGTGGAAAGTCCTGGTGCCGCTGGCGCTGGTTAATCTGCTGCTGGTGGGCTTCGTCACGCAAGCTTTCGGCCAGCGCTCTGGAGTGGGTGATCGTCCTGCTGCCGGCCAACGCGATCATGCTCGCTGTCGCCTTGCGATTCCTCTCGATCGCGACCGAGCGGCGTATCGCTGAGGCGCGCGAGATGGCCGTCGCAAGGGCTGGCAGCGCGAACCGGCGTCGTCGGCCAACTGACCGCTGAGGGATGTGACTGGATTTGAGGTGAAAATGTACGGCTTAGGTTTAGTGAAAGGCCTGTGGGTGACGATCAAGCACTACTGGGGGACCTATCTCCTGGATCTGATGGCGTACGTGCGCGGGCAGAAGTCGTTCCCACGCGGCATCGCCGTGGGCGGGAAGGCCGAGCGGCCGGTGGATCACCTGTCCGGGCTCTTTACCGTTCAATACCCGGAGGAGCGATACGAGATGTTCCAGCGCTTCCGCGGGCCGCTCGTGCAGCTGCGTGACGAGGTCACCGGCGGACCGCGCTGCACGGCGTGCGGCATGTGCGAGAAGGCCTGCCCTCACGGCGTGATCTACGGGATCGAGGGGGAAGGCAAGGGCAAGGAGCGGCGCGCGATCAAGTATAGCTACGACGTGGGCCGCTGCATCTTCTGCCGCCTGTGCGTGGAAGCCTGCCCGTTCGATGCGATCGAGTTGAGCCGCGACTACGAGCTGGCCATCTTCGACCGCGACTTCGTCTGGGGCCTGGACAGACTCCTCGAGCTGGGCGACGAGAGCGGCATCAAGCACACCGGGCAAAACTGGAAGCAAGGCGCCGAAGAGGTTGCGCAGAGTTGAAGCAGCTCCGTGCGAGACGCGCAGTACGCATTTGGGAGAGGATAGGAGCCGGCCGATGATGTCTATCATCTTTATTATCGCAAGCCTGGTCACGCTGATCGGCGGCCTGCATGGTCGTGACCGGCAAGAATCTGTTCCACAATGCATTGTATCTGGTGCTGTCGTTCTTCGGCGTCGCCGTCCTCTACATTCTGCTGGAAGCCGAGTTCATCGCCGGCATCCAGATCCTGATCTACGTCGGGGCTATCGTCGATCCTGATCATCTTCGCCATCATGCTGTCGCGTCACCTGATGGCGCCGCACCAGACTCAGCGCAACTCACAATGGTGGGTGTCGGCCATGGTCGCCGGTATTCTCTTCCTGGTGCTTGGGCTTCACCCTGCTCCAGGTGGACTGGCCGACCACGGCGGGCGTCGTCGCCTGCCGACACTATCGGGCTGCTGGGCCAGGCTTTCATGGGCGCCTACGTGCTGCCCTTTGAGGTGGCCTCGGTGATTTTGCTGGTGGCCCTGGTCGGGTCGATCATCATCGCCCGCGAACGCTAGAAGGGGGAGATACCTTGACCTCGATTCCTTTGTCCTGGTACCTGATCGTCGCCGCCGCGCTGTTCTGCATCGGCCTGTACGGCGTGCTGTCGCGGCGGAACGCCGTCAACATCCTGATGGGCATCGAGCTGATGCTGAACGCCGCCAACATCAACCTGGTGGCCTTCTGGCGTTATGGAGACACGAACGCGCTGATCGGGCAGGTATTCGCCGTTTTCGTCATCACGCTGGCGGCGGCTGAAGCGGCCATCGGCCTGGCGTTGATCATTGCCATCTATCGATCGCGTGACACGGTCATCGTGGAAGACGTCGACATCCTGAAGTGGTAGCCGGCGACGTTGCGATTCAATTTTGGGTCATACTGCTGAGAGAGGTCTGTACATGTTCAATCTCATCTGGTTGATTCCGCTCTTTCCGCTGCTGGCGTTCGCCCTGATCATCCTCGTCACGCACGACGACAAGAAGGATGAGCACGAACATCGCCTGGGCCGGCATCGGATTGTCCTGGCTCGTGTCCTGGGGCGTCTTCTTCCAGGCGTTGGGGACGCACAATCTGGCCGAGGAGCCCTATCACGTTCCCTTGTTCAGCATCGCCGACGGGCACCAGCTCGCTGAGCCTGGGCTTCTTCGTCGATCCGTTGACCGCCGTGATGCTTTTCATGGTGCCCTTCGTCTGCCTGATGATCTTCATCTACTCCAAGGGCTACATGGGCTTCGGCACCGAGGCGGTGGACCGGCGCTACTCGCGCTTCTTCGCCTACATCTCGCTCTTTGCCTGCGGCATGTTGGGGCTGATCATCTCCGACAACCTGCTGACGCTGTTCATCTTCTGGGAAATCATGGGTCTGTGCTCGTACCTGCTGATCGGGTTCTGGTTCGAGAAGAGCTACGCCGATCCCAACCGAATCACGCCGAAGCAAGCGGGACTCAAGGCCTTCCTGACGACCCGCGTCGGCGACGTGATCATGCTGCTCGGCCTGCTGTTCCTGTATTCCCGCACCGGCTCGCTGTCCTTCGCCACGATCTTCTCTGAGGCAACCCTGCACCAGTTGGCGACGAGCACGGTGGCCTTGCCCCTCCTCGGGGCGGCGCCGATCGCCACGGTGATCTCGATGCTGATCTTCGGCGGCGCGGTCGGCAAGTCCGCGCAGTTTCCGCTGCACGTGTGGCTGCCCGACGCCATGGAGGGCCCGACCCCGGTCAGCGCCCTGATTCACGCGGCGACCATGGTGTCCGCCGGCGTCTACTTGATCGCCCGCTGTTTCCCGCTCTTCGCGGCGGTGCCGCACGGGCCGCAGCTCGCTCTCGTCTCGTTCATCGGCGCCTTCACGGCCCTGATGGCTTCGACCATCGCCGTGGCGCAGAACGACATCAAGCGCGTGCTGGCGTACTCGACGATCAGCCAGCTCGGCTACATGTTCGCCGCCCTGGGCGTCGGCGGGTACGTCGCGGCGGTCTTCCACCTGATCACCCACGCGTTCTTCAAGGCGCTGTTGTTCCTGGGCTCCGGCTCCGTGATTCACGGCGTCGAGCACGGACACCACCAATCTGGTGCATCACGTCGAGGCGGACGCACTGGAGTACGACCACTGTGAGCCGGAGGACGCGCCGGTCTGCGAAGTCTTCGACGCCAACGATATGATGAACATGGGCGGCCTGGCGCGCAAGATGCCGCGCACCTTCATCGCCTTCCTGGCGGGCACTCTGGCTCTGGCCGGCATCGCGCCATTCGCCGGTTTCTGGAGCAAGGATGAGATCCTGGGCCATGCCTGGGAGGAGTTCATCCAGCAGGGTATCGTCTCGTGGCCGTTCTTCGTCTGGCTGCTGCTGAGCCTGGGCGCCTTCCTGACCGCCTTCTACATGGGGCGGCAGATCTTCCTGGTATTCACCGGCAGGCCGCGCAGCGAAGCAGCCGAACACGCTCACGAGAGCCCGGCGACGATGACCTGGCCGCTGCTGATTCTGGCCGTGTTCGCAGTCTTCCTGGGATTGGCCGGCACGCCGTGGGCCAACTACTTCCACAGGCTGGTCGGTGAGGCTTTCCCGGTCACGCCGTTCATGCCGGTCGTCGCGGGCCTGTCGACGCTGCTGGCGGTGGGCGGCCTGTTCCTGGGCTACCTGATCTACGGCCGGAAGCCCCTGGCCGTGGGGCAGCCCGATCCGCTGCAGGCTCGGCTGGGCGCGGTTTACACCTGGCTGCAAAACAAGTACTACGTGGACGAGCTGTACCAGGGCACGATCATCCGCTTTTCCCTGTGGCTGGCGGGGCTGTTCTACAAGTTCGACGACAAGTGGGTCGTCGACCCGGCCGTGGACGGCGTAGGCAAGCTGGGCAATTGGCTGTCCCAGACCCTGCGGACGCGCGTGGACGATCCGATCGTGGACGGCGCGGTCAACGGTGTGGGCTATCTGACGGATTGGAGTGGACGCGGTCTGCGCTTGATTCAGACGGGCCGGGTCCAGGAGTACCTCTTGTTTGGCGTCACCATCGTGCTGATGCTGTTGGGACTGTACTTATACCTGTAAGGGTCTCGTGAGGAG
The DNA here is from genome assembly GCA_963843645.1 of uncultured Chloroflexia bacterium. Taxonomy (GTDB): domain Bacteria; phylum Chloroflexota; class Anaerolineae; order DAOTYC01; family DAOTYC01; genus CAWJLE01. The sequence continues at coordinate 1,274,114 of CAWJLE010000001.1, forward strand.
GAATTGTTGATGAATCTCCCAGGCTTGCTGACCATCATCACGTTTGTGCCCCTGTTGGGGGCGATCGTGGTTCTGTTTATCCCCAGCGAGAAGGAAAAGGAGATCAAATGGACGGCCACGCTGCTCAGCGTGCTGCCTCTCATCCTCTCGGTTGCGTTGTGGCTTAGCTACGACGGCGCCCAGGGAGGAATTCAGTTCAAGGAGACCGCGAGCTGGATTCCATCGCTCAACGTATTCTACCAGATGGGCGTGGATGGCATCAGCGTGCCCTTCGTCTTCCTGACGACCTTGCTAACCACCCTGTCATTGTTCTACTCGCGTCTATACCATCAAGGTGCGAGTAAAAGAATACTTCGCCCTTTTCCTCCTCCTCGAGATGGGCATGCTGGGCGTCTTCACTTCGCTCGATTTCATCCTGTTCTACGTCTTCTGGGAAATCGGGCTGGTGCCCATGTACTTGCTGATCGGCATCTGGGGCGGCCAGAATCGGCTCTACGCCTCCATCAAGTTCTTCCTGTACACCCTGGCCGGCAGCGTGGCCATGCTGCTGTCGATCCTGTTCATCTACTTCAACACCGGAACGTTCAGCATCCTGGATGCGGCGGCCAAGCTGCAGGCGGCCAAACCGTTCATGCAGAACTTCGGGGCGATCAGCCTGGCCTTCTTCGCCTTCTTCATCGCTTTCACCATCAAGCTGCCTAGCTTCCCGTTCCACACCTGGTTGCCTGACGCCCATACCGAGGCGCCGACGGCGGGCAGCGTCATCCTGGCTGGCATCCTGCTTGAAGCTGGGCGCCTACGGTCTGCTGCGCGTCGTCTTCCCGATCTTCCCGCAGGCGCTGAAGTACTACTCCTGGGACGTGCCGATCATCCCCATCATGGCGGTCATGAGCATCGTCTACGGCGCCTTCGTCTGCATGGCCCAGACCGACCTGAAGCGACTGATCGCGTACTCCTCGGTGAGCCACATGGGGTACGTTCTGTTGGGGATCTCGGCCGGCGCGGTGGGGATGAGCTTCGCCGACCCGGCCATGCACGAAAGCGCCGCGATCGCGCTGAACGGTGCGACGCTGCAGATGTTCAACCACGGCATCATCACCGGCGGCTTGTTCTTCCTCGTCGGTGTGATCTACGAGCGGGCGCACACCCGTGACCTGGGTGCGTTCGGGGGCCTGGGGGCCAAGGTGCCATATTATTACGGCATGATGGCCGTCACCGGGTTCGCTTCGTTGGGTCTGCCGGGCCTTGCGGGCTTCTGGGCCGAGTTCTTCGTCTTCCGGGGTGCCTTCCAGATCATGCCGGTCTTCGCTGTCCTCGGATCTATCGGCATCGTGGTGACCGCAGCCTACATTCTGTGGAAGATCATCCAGTTCGTGTTCCTGGGCAGCTTCGACGAGAACAAGTGGAACGAGCGAACCCACCACGCGAAGCTCACCGACATGATGACGTTCGAAAAGGTCACCATGTGGCCGTTGGTCGGCATGATGCTTCTGATCGGCGTGTACCCGCCGGTGATCGTCAACACCATCAACACGGCGACTACGGCATTGATGCGCATCCTGTGAGTGCAACTGCGCGGGCTGGCGCAACGGAGGAGAGACTTTGGATCTAGCGACTACACTGAGGCTCATTTCGCCGGAGCTTATTCTGGGCATTGCGGGGATGGCCGTGCTCGGCCTGGACCTCGTCTGGCAGGATGAGCGCAAGAAGGGCTGGCTGCCTTACCTGAGCCTGCTGGGGCTGATCGTGGCCCTGGTCGCGGTGATCGCGCTGAGCGGGCAGCAGGCGACGTTGCTGTCGGGCATGATCAGTGTCGATAGCTTCGCCCTGTTCTTCCAATTCATCGCCATTCTGGCAGTGGGGATCGTGATTCTGGGCTCGATCGATTACATGCGCGACCGGACGCCGTACGCAGGGGAGTTCTACGGGCTGCTCCTGCTGGCCGCGCTGGCCCTGACGTTGGCCGCTGGCGCGACCGACCTGATCATGGTCTACCTGTCGATGGAATTCTTGAGCTTCACGTCGTACATCCTGGTGGGATACATCCGCGACAGCAAGAAGGGTACCGAGGCCTCGCTCAAGTACTTCCTGTACGGGGCGACGACCTCGGCCATCATGCTGTACGGCATCACGCTGTTGTACGGCTGCACCGGCACGACGAACCTGGCGGGTATCTCTCAGGCGCTGCGCGAGGCCAGTGCCGTGGCCGGCGGTCAGACGTGGCTCGTCATCCCGGCCATGATCATGATCCTGGTCGGCTTCGGCTTCAAGATCGCGCTGGTGCCGTTCCATCAGTGGTCGCCGGATACCTACGAAGGCGCGCCCACGCCGATCACGGCTTTCCTGTCGGTGGGACCGAAGGCTATCGGCTTCGCGCTGCTGATGCGCGTGTTCCTGACCGCGCTGTCCGGCTTCATCGTCGATTGGACGGCCATCCTGGCCGGCATCAGCATGATCACCATGACGCTGGGCAACCTCGTGGCGCTGAAGCAGACGAACATCAAGCGCCTGTTGGCCTATTCCAGCATCGCCCAGGCCGGCTACATTCTGATCGGCTTCGTGTGCGTCAGCCTGAGCAGCCAGAGCAGCTTCAACGGTGTGAACGGGTCGATGATCTACCTGTTCGCCTACCTCTTCACCAACCTGGGCGCTTTCATGGCCGTCATCGCCTTCGAGCAGGCGACCGGATCGACCGAGATTTCCGATTACGCGGGGCTGGCGCGTCGCGCGCCGGGGCTCTCCGCCGTGATGTTGGTGTGCCTGCTGTCCCTGGCGGGCATTCCGGCGACCGGCGGATTCATCGGCAAGTTCTTCGTCTTCGGCTCGGCCATCCAGCTGCAGTTCTACTTCCTGGCCGTCGTCGGCATCGTGAACAGCGTCATCGCCGCGTTCTACTACCTGAACATCGTGCGGTACATGTTCTTCGTGCCGTGTGACGATGGGGCGGACAGCCTACTGCCCGTGCCGGCCCTGTTCCAGTTCGCGCTGGCCGTGACTGCCGCCGTCACGCTCCTGATCGGCCTCTACCCGCAGCCCTTCATCGATCTGGCGACGCAGTCCGTGCGGCTCATCGCCGCGACGTAGATTGCGGCAGCCCGATCCGTAGATCAAGCTTTCATCGCGCCCCCTGGGCTTCTCGACAGGGGGCTTTTGATTGGCCTCGGTCAGCGCCGCCGCCCTGAAAGTCAGCTTCCTGTCCGGCAGAGTTCATGCAGTGACGGTGGCCGAGTGCTACAATGGGAGCGTGACCAGGGCAATTGACAAGGGATCGCCTTTATCCTATGATTGCCACGCGGGTCAGGCTCGAGTATCAGGACGCAAAGGAGACCATGGATGGGGGACCGTCGGGGCTGTCTTGGAGGACTGCTAGACCTGTTTCTGTTGAGCGCGGCGTTCGATTGGTTGGAGAGCCGCTTCGGCTTCGGCCGCCAAAGCTCGTGCACGGGCATCGGCTGCGGGCTGATCATCTTGCTGCTCTTCTTGCTCTTCCTGTGCAACATCTGCGGATCGACGCACTGGACTAGATTGTACTGAGTGGCATGCAACTCTCAGAGCTTCTCCGTGACGTAAGCCACCGCGTCGTGGCCGGCGACCCGCACGTCGAGGTGCGCGGCCTGGCCTGGGACTCGCGGCGCGTCAATCCGGGCGACGTCTTCTTCGCCGTTCGCGGCGTGAGCGTGGATGGGCACCGCTTCCTGCCACAGGCCGTGGCCGCCGGCGCGTCCGCCCTCGTGGTGGAGCAGGGCGAGCGCGCTGATTTGCCGCCGGCCACCGTCGTGGAAGTGGCGAATACGCGTGAGGCGCTGGCCTGGGCCGCGTCCGCCTGGCACGGCTATCCTGCGCGCCGGCTGCGCGTCATCGGGGTCACCGGCACCGACGGCAAGACGACGACCGTCAACCTGATCTGGTCGATTCTGCGCGCGGCCGACCACACCGCGGGCATGATCAGCACGGTGAACGCCCAATTGGGCGATACCTTCGTCGAGACCGGGCTGCACACGACCACGCCCGATGCGCCGGACGTACAGCGTTACCTGGCGGAGATGGCCGCGGCGCGACTGGAGTACGCGGTGCTGGAGGCGACCTCGCATGGGCTGGCCCAGGATCGGGTGACCGGGTGCGAGCAGGACGTCGCCGTGGTCACCAACATCACCCACGAGCACCTGGATTTCCACGGCGATTACGCCCACTATCGCGACGCCAAGGCGTTGCTGTTTCGCCGCCTGGCGACCACCTACCGCAAGCCTGGGGTGGCCAAGGCGGCGGTGCTGAATCGTGACGATTCCTCGTTCGACTACCTGTCGCCCATCGCCGCCGAGTCCGCCGACGTCACGCTGACGTACGGAATGACGGCCGGCGCGGACCTGTCGGTGTCCCGGCTGCAGTGCCGCGCGGACGGAATGTCGTTCGTCGCTGAGACGCCGAATGGCACGATTCCCATTCACTCGGAGCTGGTCGGCCCGTTCAATGTGTCCAACATCCTGGCGGCGGTGGCGGTCGCCCTGTCACAGGGCATTGCGCCGGAGCACGTTCAAGCGGGTATCGAGTCGCTGAAGGGTGTGGTCGGCCGGATGGATCGCATCGATCGGGGCCAGGACTTCACCGCCATCGTGGATTTCGCACACACTCCGAACGCGCTGGAGCGGGCGCTGCAGACGGCGCGCATTCTGACTCAGGGTGAGGTCATCGTCGTGTTCGGCTGCGCCGGGCTGCGGGACGTGGAGAAGCGGGGCCTGATGGGCCACGTGGCGGGTCGCCTGGCCGATCGTGTGGTCATCACCGCAGAGGACCCACGCACCGAGAGCCTGGACGCGATCATGGCTGCCATTGCCGAGGGCTGCGAGGCGGAGGGCAAGATCGAAGATCGCTCCTATTGGCGCGTCGGAGATCGGGGTGAGGCCATCCAGCTTGCCGTTAACATGGCCCAACCTGGCGACCTGGTGATCGTCGCCGGGAAGGGCCACGAGAAGTCGATGTGTTTCGGCACGGTCGAGACGCCGTGGAGCGACCACGAGGCCGTCGAGACGGCGCTACGCCACCGCTTCGCCGGGGAGCAGTGCCGCCGAGCCTGAGTGAGGAATAGCCGTCCTCGAATACGACTCGCATACACGAATGGAGATCACCCTCGTGGCTGTGTTACCCCCGTTGAAGCTTTTTGACTGTAAATCGCTCAAATCTCGGGCAATTCTGTACGATGTTCCCGAAGGTGGGCGATTAGATCCTCCGCCTTTTCAAACCTGCACACGCGGCCGGCGGCGATGTCCTGGTCGGCTTCGTGCTCGCTGGCCTGCCAGGCTTCGGTCCAGAAGTAAGCCTGATCCGGGTCGATTGATTCCGAAGGCGGAGATCCGTTCTGCATACTTGCTCCCTTAAACCAGTTGCCAACAGGCGTTGGTTGGCATGGTAACAGGTAGAATCGTGGCAGGGACATCTGGCATTGCCGTTGGCCCGTGTCGGAAAAGACTTCCGAAGTTTTGAAAAAACTTCGGAAGTCTGGCTCGCCGCCGGTAGCTCGCCCCGACATCCGTCAGGCTAGGTGGTAGACCCAGGTCGACCAACGTCGCGCCTGGCCCCTACCACTATTTCATACCAGGTGCCGCATCTTCTCCAGGTACGGCAGCGCGACCTTGAAGGCGGCTTCGAGCTGCGCCACCGCCTTCTCTGGGCTCTCTTTCAGGTGGATGCGGATGACGCGGCGGCCGTGATCTTGCAGCGACTGCAGATCGCCGCGCGCCTGGGCCGCGATGAGCATGCCGAAAGTGTGCCCCGCCTTCGGGATCGGTGCAGTGTCGACCGGTGAGTCGGCCGTGATCTGCACGAACACGCCGGTATCGGGGCCGCCCTTGTGGAGCTGGCCCGTGGAGTGCAGGAAGCGCGGACCGTAGCCCAGGGTGGTCGCCACGCGCAGCCCGTCGCGGGCCTCACTGCGGATGGCCTGCAATCCGCGGTCCACGTCCTCTTCGTATGGCACGTAAGCCATGAAGGCCAGGTAATCGCCGGCGCCGACCTGGCTGAGATGCGCCGCCAGGATCGAGCTCAGGGCGCCGGACGGCAGTCCGAGCTCACGAGCGCGCGACTCCAGCTGGGACTTCGTGCCCTCGTCGCCCATGATCTCCAGCAGACCGTCGGCGGCGATGACGGTCTGCTGCGGAATTTTGTGCGCCTCCTCCCATTCGCTCAGCACCCGGCGGGTGTTGTCCTTGCTCTCCTGCACGTTCGGCTCGTCGAATGGGTTGATGTGCAGCAGTGCGCCGACGACCGCGATGGCCATCTCCCAGCGGAAGAACTCGCCACCCAGATCCAGCGCGTGGGTCAGGTTCAGTGTTACCACCGGGTGGCCGCCGGCGACCAGCTTCGCGGACCTGTTCGTCCAGCTTCGTGTTGTCGCTGCTCTGAAGCCTCAGGTAGACGAACAGGCGATCGCTGCCGTAGCTGAGCGGCCGGCCCACCGTTTCCCCGGCGACCGGCACGAGGCCTTTGCCCTGTTTGCCGGTGCTTTCGGCGATGAGCTGCTCGACCCACAAGCCGAAGCTCTCGATCTGCGGCGAGCAAATCAGCGTGATCTTGTCGTGTCCCTTCTGCGCCAGCTCGCCCATGACGACGCCGAGAGAAATGCCCGGGTTCTCTGCGCTGACGATGCACTGCGCGCAGCTGTGCGCCATCCGCTCGGCACGGTCCAGCAGCGACTCCACGTCCAGCCCCATGACGGCGGCAGGCGCCAGGCCGAAGTAGGATAGTACCGAGAAGCGGCCGCCGATGTCAGGCGGATTGATGTACACGCCGCGGAACCTGTTCTTGTGGCCGACGTCCGCCAGCGGCGTGTTGGGATCGGTAATGGCGATAAAATTCTCACCGGCGTGCTGCCCCTTCACCGCCTTGACCTTGTCGAAGAAATAACGCGAGCTCTCTTCCGTCTCGGTCGTGGTGCCGGACTTACTGCTCACGATGAACAGCGTCCGCGACAGGTCGAGGCTCTTCTCCAGGTTCAGGATGGTCGTCGGGTCCGTCGTGTCCAGGACGTGAAGCTTCGGATAGCCCTCGATGTGGCCGAACGTCTGGCGTAGGACTTCGGCGGCCAGGCTGCTGCCGCCCATCCCCAGGAGCACCGCATCCTTGAAGCCCGCGTTCTTGACGTTTTGCGCGAGGTTGCGCACGTCGGCGAGTCGCTCCCGATTGTCGTCCGCCGGATTCAGCCACAGCCAGCCCAGGCGGTTCTTGATCCTCGTCTGCACCAGCTTGTCGTCGGACCACAGGGACAGGTCCTCGTTCCACAGCCGCCGGCCGAACTGCTTCTCGTCGAGCGCGTGCAGCCGTTCCTCAATCAGGGCGGAATGTGACGCCAGCTGGAACGTCTGGCGCTGGATGATGCCGGTCAGATAACCTTCGCGCCGCTCGGTGATGCAGTGCATCAGCTTGACGAAGGACTGGGCGAACGAGTCGACGCCGGCCGCCAGCAGCTCGGCCGTGACCCGGTTCATGTCGATGCCCTCGGCCCGCAGCGCCTGCAACGCGGTCTTTGCGGCCTCGACGTCCTGCTCGATCGCGCCCGGTGTGACTGTGCCGTGATCGCGGAACGCCACGACGGTCTCCGGCGGCATGGTGTCGACCGTGTTCGGGCCGACCAGGGCCTCCACGTACATCGTGTCGCTGTACGCCGGGTTTTTGGTGCTCGTGCTGGCCCACAGGACCCGCTGCACGTGCGCGCCCTTCTCCGCCAGCGCTTTGAAGCGCGGAGTGGCGTGCTCTTCCTTGAACATCTGGTAGGCCATCTTCGAATTGGCGATGGCGGCGGTTCCCAGCAAACCCTTCAGCACGTCCTGCCGGTCCGGATCCTTCTCCTGGGCGATCTTCGCTTCCAAAAGCTTGTCGACGGCCGTGTCCACGCGGCTGACGAAGAAGCTGGCGACTGAGTGCACCTGGTTCACCGGCTTGCCGGACTTCGCCAGCAATTCCAGGCCGCCGAAATAGGCGTCGATGACCTGGCGATAGGCATTCAACGAGAAGATGAGGGTAACGTTGATGTTGATTCCCTCGCCGATCAGCTGGCGGATGGCCGGCATCCCCTCCGGCGTGGCCGGCACCTTGACCATCAGGTTGGGCCGGTTGACCGCGGTGAAGAAGTGCCGTGCCTGGGCGACGGTGCCCGCGGTGTCGTGCGCCAGGGCCGGCGAGACCTCCAGGCTGACGAAACCGTCGGCGCCCTCGGTTTCGTCGTAGACGGTTCGCAGGACGTCGGCCGCCGCGCGGATGTCATCGAGCACCAGCGACTCGTAGATATCGTCCGGCGTCGCTCCCGCTTCGAGCAGTTTCTGCACTGCGTCGACGTAGTCCGTGCTGCCGGCAATGGCTTTGTCCAGAATCGTCGGGTTGGACGTGATGCCGCCCAACCCGTCCTCATCGATCATGCGCTTCAGCTCGCCGGAATGAATCAACCCGCGGCGAAGGCTGTCGAACCAAAAGCTCTGTCCGTGCTTGCTCAGCTCCATCAATGGATTAGTGGCCATGCTCTCTCTCCTAAGTAAATGATATAATCATTAGACCACTGTGATATTAGCCACTCCGCATATAGGGTTCCGTGGGCGGGGTTACAGACTCAGCGCCTCACGCGCTGGAACAGGACGCGCGACAAGACGTCGCTGCCCCGGTTGGTGGCATCGACGACGCGGACGGTGCCGGGGCCGTACGGGCGCCAGCGCTGCATAAACAAGGGGAATGGGCTGTGGACAAAAATGTCGACCGTCGGCACGCCGAGTGCCGCGGCGATGTGCTGACCGCCGGAATCGTAACCGATGTATTCGTCGCTCTCGCCGATCAACGCCGCGTAGGCGCCGACGCGGCCTTCCCAGGCGAGCACGTGGACGCGCAGAGCGCCGGTGCGCGGCACGCTGTCCGAGTGCTGACCGCTGAACTCGACCACCGAGCGGCCATCCGAGCGCAGGCGCCCGATCAGGCGCTGAGAACGGGCCAGCTCCTCTGCGCCAACCCCTTTGGCCAGCAAAACGAAGCTCCCGTTGGCGATCAAGGCAGTGGCGAGCGCGTACTCGAAGTCTTCGGACAGCTGCTTCTGGGCGTTGCCGCCGACGCCGAAATTGACGGTCGCCACGTGCGACGCCCCGGCGCGCGCCAGCCGCGCGCGCAGTCCCGCCGCGAACGCGCGGTCTTCGTCCGCCAGGCTGAGCGTCGGGAAGACGAGCTCCGGCCCGCCGAATGCCTGGCTGGCCCATCGACTGGCCAGCGCGCCGATGCATTCCGACGTATCCTGCCCGTAGCCGCGACTCTCGAAGAAGAAATAGCGCAGCTCATCCTGTATCAGGGGAAAGATGCCCAGCTGGGTCAGACGGGAATCGGGGTCCACGATCAGGTAATCGCTCTCGTCGAGGTCAGCCGTCTCGTCGCGGACCGCGTCCAGTACCTCCAGCCAGGCGTTGAGGCGCTCTATGAGGCTGCCGTTGCGCGCGTAGGCCACGTTTCGGACGCGGATTCGCGGGTCGCCGGAGAACAGCTCTTCGATGGGCGCGGGAGCCAGCAGCACTACTGTGGCGTGCGGGAAGCGGCGCTTCAGGTGAGCGATCACGGTGCCCGTGACCGCGACGTCCGCGCCGAGCGTGACGCGCGAGAGCACGAGGATTCGCTCGATTCGGCTCGTTCGGACCAGCCAGTGGGTCGCGAGCGGAGCCGGTGTGACCAGGCGGCTCTTGCGCTCGAGCAAATCCTCTGCGGTGTGCAGACTGAATGCCCGCAGCTCTTCATCGAGCCGCGCCCCTGCCGGCCGGTGCCGGCACCAATCGACGACCTGCACGAACAGGCGGTCGTACAGCGCGCAAAAGTCAGGATTGAAGGAATCGCTCAGCCGCTCGACGAGGAGGGAGAAGATCGCGTCCTCGGCGGGCCGGGCCAGGGCCGCGTCACTTTGGGTGGCGATCTCACAGAGGAGGGTGACTGCCCCGGACAGGTAGTGCCCGTGCACCAGGTTGTGGTCCCAGAACTGGGCTGCGGCCCACGTCGACAGCTGCCGAGCCTGGTCGACGGTGAGAACGCCCTGCCGCAGGTCGCGCCGCAAAGCCGCCAGGGCCGCACTGACGTCGGCCTCGGATGCCGTTCCCGGCGAGGAGAACGGATCTGGATTTGTGGGCACTGAAGAAATGCCGGACATCGGGCGCACTCCGTGATTCCAGGACCTGGCGGCGCTGGGGCTGGTGCGGCTACGGCAGCCGGCGCACTGTGTAGGACCGGGTCGGCAGGAACGTCAGGTCGAACATATCGCCGGTCAGGCCCAGATTGTACGTCGCGTCGTGAATCGTCGCCGTGTAGTGTCCGGCGACGGGGTCGTCACAGTCCACCTTGAGAGGAAGCAGCGAAGTCGCCGCCAACCACAAGAAGCACTTGCCGGATGCCCGGGGTACGTCCAGACGAATGGCTTCCGTCGTATTGACGTAATCTTGCTGAGCCGAGACGACGTTGGGGCTCGCCTCGGGGAAGAGCAGACCTAACAGCGAGAGCGCTGCGTCGTACACCAGGGCCGGCTTGACCGTATCGATGGGCCCCTCGTCGACGCGCGCCTCGCCGGAATCCGGATCGCGCGGCCGGAACGTCCAGCCCTGCGCGCCGGCCGACGCCGCGATCAGTCCCTGGAACGCCACGTGGTCGCTGGACAGGATCTCCACCCGCGTGCGGTCGGGCCGCGCGCGCCACAACTCCAGGTCCAGGTGATCGGCCAGCGACGGATGCCGCAGGTCCAGCTCGACCGCCAGGTGGCCGTCCAGGCGGGACCGCGCCAGCGTGTCCGCGCGCTGCAGCACCGCCGAATCGACCGGCGAGGGGGCGATCCAGGGAGGCGCGCAACCTGCCAGCGCCACCGCAACCAGTAGTAACAGGGCGCAGCGCATCGCACCCCCCAACCCTCTAATTATAGCACGAAATTGACGGAGAGTATACAATCGATTATAATCTTAAGACGATGAACTTCGGGCCCATAGCTCAGCGGTTAGAGCAGCCGGCTCATAACCGGTTGATCCCAGGTTCGAATCCTGGTGGGCCCACCAAGATAGTTGTTCCGCACTACATAGTCCGCAGCGTCCCCAAGCTCCGTCGTGGCCGGCAAGGCAGATCGGAGGTTCTTTTTGTGCCGGGCGTATGTGGGTTGCTCCCCTCGGACGCTTTGCGTCGGCCGTTTTTGTTCGAGCACGCCACTATAGCATATTTCCGCTTCAACTGCAATCATCGTTTACAGATTCACGCACCGGACGGGCAGCGTCAGAGCTGTTAGTCGACTCCGCAGTGAGGAACTAGCATCTGGCAATTCTGACTGACTGAAGGAGCTATTCTCGGAGGGTAGAGGCGTGCACTCAGCTCGGCCGCAGAATGCCAGGCGGGTCTTCGATCTGCAGCGTACAACGCAGTTAATGGAGGCGTCGGATGACTGACAGGGAGTATTGGCTGGATCTGTTCACCGGAACGACTTGGCAAGAATTCCTGGAGGCTGGCGGCAGTGTGTCCGGCTTTCGTGAGTCACGGTGGAAGACTTCGCAGCTCCTCAAGCGGGGGGACTATCTGCTTTGCTATCTTACTGGGGTCTCGTGCTTCATTGGAGTTTTGGAAGTCGTCTCCGAGCCATTTTGGGATGAGAGCCCGATATGGAGAGACTCTGTGTTTCCGTGCCGAGTGAAGGTGAATGTCGTCGTTGCCCTTACGCCTGAGACTGCAGTGCCGATCCTTGAGTTGAGGGATCGACTATCAATATTCGGTGCTGGTGAGTGGAGCGCTGCTTGGACGGGGCATGTCCGCAGCTCGCCGACCCGGTGGAAGCGCTCAGATGGGGAAGCCGTCGTCAGCACGCTTCTGGCAGCGAAGGAGAGCCCGGTCCCCCACGAAGTAGACCGTCGGAAGTTGGCCCGCCGGCCACAATTGCTGAGGTCAAAAATGGGCCCGGTTACAGTTCCGGACAGCGAGAAGACGAAGCCGGAGGCGGCCGAGGAGGAACGCTCGGAATCAAGAGAGCCTAGTCTGCATGAAGAAGTTCAGTGGCTATTGCTGAAACTTGGCAACGACATGGCCCTTGACGTCTGGGTAGCGCGAAATGACCGTGGACGGGAAGTGAAGGGTAATCGTTTCGTTGATGTCCCACGGCTTAAGGAGCGCTTACCGCTTCAGTTTGATGAAGCGACTAACCGCACGATTGAACTGATTGACGTTTTGTGGTTGAAGGGAAACGCAATCGTCGCGGCATTTGAAATTGAGACGAGTACCTCAATCTACTCTGGCCTCCTTCGGATGTCCGACTTGATTGCCATGCAACCAAACCTGAACATCCCCCTATACCTGGTAGCGCCCAACGACCGACGGGATAAGGTGTTCGCGGAGACCAATCGCCCAACGTTTTCCCGGCTTTCTCCTCCACTCAACCGCATTTGCAGGTTCATGCCTATCTCCGCGTTGAGGGAGCAGTACGATCGAGTACAGCCGTTCCTGAAGCACTTGAAGCCGGAATTCGTCGACGAATTCTGTGAGACTCTGCGAGCTTGACGGCGTATGACTCAAGGCCGAGAGCCTGGAGGACGGCGACAACCTCCCGGACCCTGACGTGCTCGCCCGCGACATCGCGGAGAATCTACAGGCCGCGCTGGAGCTGTTCGGCGCCATCGTGCAGGATTTGGGCTAAACGAGGGAGTCGTACACGCAAGGTATGCGCCCTACGGACTCGCCGACCATTTTCTTCTTTCTATGCGATCAGATGACGCCCAAAGTGATTCGCGAGTACCGAGTCTGATTCGCTGAGAGCCGCCCCAATCAGGCGCTCAAGATGGGGCCAAACCGGCAACTGCCTCTGGGGGGAAATAGTAATGGGCGATCAGGTTCACGACATTGACAAATTCATGCTGTCAATAAGCCGGGGAATGGCTGACGAATACTGTAGAATTGAGAAGCGGGCGCGTGAAGACCCCGGCACCGCAGGAGATCAGGGCGAGGAGAATTGGGCGGAACTGCTTAGGGAGTGGCTGCCACCGACTTATCAAATTGTTACCAAAGGCCGCATCCTTTACGACAACGGCTTGACCAGTCCACAAGTGGATGTATTGGTGCTGCATTCCACTTATCCACGTGGTCTGCTCGACAAAAAGCTATATCTTGCAGATGCAGTAGCGGCGGTATTCGAGTGTAAACTAACGTTGAAAGCCGCGCATATTGAAAGGACTGTCCAAACAGCGGTGTTCATTAAGAGACACTCGCACAAACGATTCGGCGCGCCCTATGTAGAGTTGAACAGTCCGATACTACACGGGCTGCTTGCTCACTCCCATAGCTGGAAAGGCAAGAAGTCACAACCAGTCGAGAACGTCGAATCGGACTCTTCGAAATTCTGACAGTAAGCTTGTGCAGCATCCTCGTGAAATGATGGACTTCATGTGTGTGGCCGATCTCGCAATATGGGCCGCCTTCAAATTCCCGTGGCTTAAGAAGGGGTGGCCTTTCACCGTCGCGGGAGATGAGTCGCTTGACGACGTGGGGTACGCATCGACGGGCTATACTTGCCATGGCAAGAACTCGCAGGGCCAGAAGGAGGCATTTACGCCTCTGGGTACCCTGATTTCGCTGCTACTGCGAAGACTCGCGTGGGAGGAGCCAAGCGTCAGAAGAATCGCTGGCTACTTCTTTGCCTCGGGGATTGCGGGCGCGGGACGGGGTTGGTCTAGGCGATGGGCTGACAACATCTACTCGCCTGAAATCAGAGAGGACGTGACCTCAGGCCGTCTTATGCGATGGGGATCACTATGGGACCCATGGACGATTACCAGCATGTAACCTGTCGGTCCACGATGAAGCCGCCTCGTGGTGAAGATGATGAGGGAGTTAAAAACAACCACACCTCACAGCGAAGGAGTGTCGATTTGTCACCTGCTGGCATCTACAATCACAACCCGGCCTACGCACGCCAGCCCGACTGGGCGGCACTTGGCTTCCGACACTGGACGAGACAAGAGCTGGAGTCGGCCATTACCTCGCATGGTGGAGCAAAGGGTCTGAGCCTGGCAGACATCAATCTGGCGGGCGAAGATTTGTCCGGGATGAATTTGAATGGAATTGCCTTAAGTCGTCCCTTTGGCCCCGGAATGCCGTACCTTGGCGCCAATTTGAGTGAGACGAATTTGAGCCGAGCGTATCTGGAAGAAGCTGACCTTCGAGGGGCCAATCTAGCAGGTGCTAACCTGACAGGTGCACAATTGAGGAATGCCCGTTTGGCGGGAGCGAACTTCCATGGTGCCAAACTCCACGGAGCTGTTCTAATTGACGCTGATATGCGCAGCGCCTCACTTAACCACGCTCAGTTCAACGCGGTCGGCGAAATTCCGGCGGCGACCTTGAATCTGGCCTTGTTGCGCAATGCCGCGCTGAACGCGTCAGATTTGAGAGGTGCTAGCCTCCTCTCAGCCGACTGAGTTCGGGGTGCATTTCCGGAGTGCCAACATGCAAGGCGCCAAACTAAGAGGGGCCACCCTGAGGAAGAGCAGAGTTGACGTTCGCGAATCTCCAGGGTGCCGACTTAGAGGAGACTGACCTGCGCGGGGTGGACTTTGGGGCCACCGAGCTACAGGATGTCAGGCTCTGGCATGCCAGGCTGGACGGGACTCGATTCGACCGGCACAAGCTCGGTGACCGGGTGCATGAGGAAACGACTGGGGAGTACGAACGAGCCGCAGACGTCTACTTCGCGCTCAACAAAGACTTCCAGAGCTACGGGGACGAAGATGGGGTCAGATGGAGCTACATCAAGCAGCGCCGCATGCAACGGATGTCGAGCGCGCCATGGCGAAAGGTCAGGGTGTACTCGGATAAGAGAAGCATTCCGGATCTGGTAGTTGGCTTCTTCAAGTGGGCGCTCCACGGGTTCGCGGATTTGTCTTGTCTCTATGGTGAAAGCTTCCTCAGACCTCTGGGATGGATGCTCGTCCTCTGGCTTTGTTGCGCTGTCTGCTACGGTCTGTTCGACGCGGCCATTTACGTCAGTTCCAGCAGTCCCAGCGCGCCGGTGCATAGCATTTCTGACCTCCTGGTCTTTAGCATTGGCTCGATGACAACAATTGGCTTCGCGAAAATGGAGCCACGAACGAACCTGGCGGCTTTCGCTGTCAACGCTCAGGCCCTAACGTCCATTCTACTAACGGTGCCGCTTGGTTTTGCGATTCAAAACTATGGAAGAAAGGCCTGACGCTGTTTAGCCTACAAGGGTGGGGCTGGCCAGGACCAGAAATCTGACTTGTGAGAACAATCAGGTAAGGATTGAGGCGTCTGAACTTGAATGAGAAACAGGCGTAGAAAGTGAGCACAGTAGAGTCACAGGGCAAGGAGGTGTTGATGGTTCGCCTCACAGTTGCGGACTTGACAAGAATGTGCAAGGAGCGTTTGGAAGAGTCGCCATCGCTTGAGTTTAAGGCCTGCAACGAACTAAAGGTGGGTAGCGATTACTGGCACAGAGACGAAATCAAAAAGAGAATCCCAGAATCGATAAGGGAAGAACTAAGCCGCGATGTCTCCGCTATGCTGAATGCAGCCGGCGGAGTTATCGTTTACGGTATCCTGGAGCTGAAGAAAGACAAGCGAGCCAAGTCCTTGGACGCGAGCAACATCTTCAGGCCGGAAGCCGAACACAATGTTACACCCGAAAAGGTCACGGACTGGCTACGGACTTCGATACAGCCACCGCCATCGGTAAGCGTTTACCGCGTCTTCGAAGGAGAGCCGGAGGACGCGTCAGCCTGGTATCTGGTAGTAGAGGCCCCGCAAGGTCAACTGGCGTACATGGCAATGGACAAGCGGTTTTACAAGCGTGTTGGAAATGTGGTTAAGCCGATGGAACAGTATGAGGTAGTCGACGTTATGAACAGGGCTCGCGGCGCAGCACTCAACGTGCGACTGACGCTACAGAGTCAAACGCCGAGAGATTACCATTGGACAACATTGAATGTCAAAGTACAGGTGACGAGCACGAACTTCGTTGCTTCCGAACAAGGAGCATTGAAGCTGACTGTGGCGTTGCCAATGAAGATCACCGGCAACGTCGGGGCGGTCTCGAAAGGTGGGTTAATCGTTGAGGGATACGAGGAGGTGCCGCATGCCAACGAATTGATGCTGAGATGGGGACCCCAAATCGGTATTGTGGTCTTTCCCGACGATTGGTACGATTTCGGGAATCTGTCGATGAACCTCTTGGTCCCAAGTCAGCACGACATACCTAATCCCACCTACTTGATGCAGGCAACGTTGTTCACGCTCAATGCTGTGCCTCGCAAATCCTACTACGTGGTCACGTCATCTGGGGACGATTTCGAGATGCAGGAGCTCACCAGTGATTTTGGGACCGTATTCGAAGCGTTTTGGTCAACCTACCACAAGGGAATTGGTTTTCTCCGTCAACTGCGTGTGGGTGGCGATTGACTAGACTCTGCCGAAGGACAACGGACAACGCTTAACCGTGCAGGCTCAGCCTACAATTACCTTTGACTCTGAATGTGATTGGTGTTAGACTGAACGTCATCAATAGGAAGAGGGCCTTCGTAGGTGGCTCAGGGACGCGTTTCTCACTCTCAAAGAGCGCTCAAAGTTGGGGCACGTACATACAGCCTAGTGTCAAGCGTCTCTACGTCCGTCGAAGTTGAATTGTTCGACTCGGAACTTCAGCATTGCTGGCAGACACTCCGAACGGCCGTCTTCTTAACAATCGAAGACCAACCGTCTCGTCAAAATCGTGGTCGTGGCTGACCACATTTAACCACTACCTGTAGTGAATGTAACGGATTAAAATACTACATATTTGGCCCATAGCTCAGCGGTTAGAGCAGCCGGCTCATAACCGGTTGATCCCAGGTTCGAATCCTGGTGGGCCCACCAATACGTGAGTCGTAGTATCTGACGCCTTCCATACCACTGCTCGTTGTGGCACGGAAGGTGTTTCGCTATAAAGCGTATAAGTGTAAAACAGCCGTCCTTGCTTATACCGTTTCCCTGGCATGACTCTGCTCTTGACATTCTGGAGTTTACCCTGGACTGGGAATTACGTCAATTCCGCCCCAGAATCCAGCCTGTTGGTTGACAATCTCCGCCAAAAAGTTTACAATATCGTGGTGAGAGTTTTACAATATGACCAGGGTGGGGGGAGCGGTGGCGGGACGCGAGCAGCGCAAGCACGAGATCCGACAGTTCATCATCGACCACGTGCGCCAACATCCCCAAAACATCGCCGCGTTGGTGGCGGAGCAGTTCGGTGTCAGCCGGCAGGCCGCGGTTCGTCACCTGCAGCGTCTCCAGGCGGAGGGCGTCATCAAGGTACAAGGCGAGACTCGTAGCCGTCGCTACGAGCTCGTGCCGCTCAAGGTCGCATCATTCAGCTACCAGATTCAGCCCGAAATGGCCGAGGATAAGGTTTGGAGAGAGGACGTCGCTCCTCTGCTCGCCGGCATCCGGGATAACGTATACCAGATATGCAATTACGGTTTCACCGAGATATTTAACAATGCCCTGGAGCATTCCGAAGGACGAAGTGTCCACGTGAGCATCGAATTGTGGCCTGATCAGGTGGTGATGCACATCATGGACGACGGGGTGGGGATTTTCAACAAAATTCAACGCGACCTGGGCCTCGACGATCCCTTGCACGCCATCCTCGAGTTGTCCAAGGGCAAGCTGACCACCGACCCTCATCACCACTCTGGTGAAGGCATCTTCTTCACGTCGCGCGCGTTCGACACCTTCAGGATCGCCTCGCATAGTCTGCTTTTCATGCATGGAGCAGACGACGTGGACGTATTGTTAGAGCATGAGGCTCCCGTCGACGGTACGGGTGTCACGATGCAGATTGACCTGTGTTCGGAGCGCACGATGAAGGCCGTCTTGGAGCGGTACAGCGTCGATGAATATCAGTTCGACCGTACCATCGTGCCGGTGTTTCTGGCACAATACGGCCAGGACAACCTGGTGTCACGTTCCCAGGCGAAACGCCTGCTGGCTCGCTTTGACAGGTTCAAGCAGGTCATCCTCGATTTCGCCAAGGTAGATTTTATCGGCCAGGCCTTCGCCGATGAAATTTTCCGCGTCTACGCGCGCGACCACCCGCAGGTGGCCTTGCGGTGGATGAACGCAAACGAAGAGGTCGCCGGCATGATCGCGCGCGTGCAACGTGCTCGCCAGGAGGCAAGCGACCCAACTGGCGGATCTGGGACCTGATTGCCGGCCTCGTCAACCCGGAAAGGCGTAGTCCGAACAAAATCGGAGTCGCAGCTGTCATTACAGACCTCTTAACGGGTCGTCCTTGGATACCGCTTGCGGCGGCAGGTCGGGCGCACTCACGGATATCGTCGCATTGCCACAACTGCAATCATCATTCACAGATTCACGCACTGCCGGGGAGAGAGAAGAGACATGGCGAAGAACTACCTGATGGATATGGACGGGGTGATCGTGCGGGGCAACGCAGTTGGTCCCCGGCGCGGACAAGTTCATCGAGCGACTGCACCAAAAGGGCATCAAGTTCCTTATTTTGACCAACAACCCGATGTACACTCAGACTGACCTGCATCATCGGCTACAGAATCTCGGAGTCAACGTGACGCCGGATCACCTCTATACCTCCGCGCTGGCGACGGCGGCGTTTCTGCATTCTCAGCTGCCGAACGGCACGGCGTTCGTGCTCGGTGAGAGCGGCCTGACGGAGGCTCTGCACCAGGTGGGCTACGTGCTCACCGAGAGCCGGCCCGATTACGTCGTGCTCGGCGAGACGATGGCCTACAGTTACAGCCGCATCACCCAGGCAGTGCGCCTCATCGTCGGCGGGGCGCGGTTCATCGCCACGAATCCCGATCCGATGGGGCCGGGCGAAGGTGGTATCGTGCCGGCCTGCGGGGCCGTCGCCGCGCTGATCCAGGCTGCCACGGGCATCGCCCCCTACTTCGTGGGAAAACCTAATCCGCTGATGATGCGTACTGCATTACGGTACCTGGGTGAGCATTCGGAGAACACGATCATGGTCGGCGATCGCATGGATACCGACATCCTGGTCGGCACTGAAAGCGGCCTGGAGACCATCCTCGTTCTCTCCGGAGTGACCACGCGGGGCATGATCGACCGCTTCCCGTACCGCCCGACGCGCATCGTCGAGTCGGTCGCGGACCTGGAGCTGGACTGAGATCGATTTGAACGATCGGCGAGGATGCTTCAGACGTGACTCGCCGGTTTGAATAGGTTGGAGATACAAGCAATGGACGTGAAAGACAAAATTACCATCGTGACCGGCGCATCTGCGGGCATCGGCCTGGCCACCGCAAGGCGCCTGGCGGCCGAGGGCGCCAAAGTGATCCTGGCTGCCCGTTCGGCGGACAAGCTGCAGCAGCTCGAGGTCGAGCTGAATCAGCGAGGCGGGGAGGCCGTGGCCATCCCCACGGACATGCGGAAGCGGGATGAGGTGGACCGCATGGTCGAGCAAGCGTTCAATCATTTCGGGCGCATCGACGTCCTGATCAACAACGCCGGGCAGGGCGCCGGTGGTGCGGTGGCCGACGTCAGCGAGGACCACTTCCGCCAGATCATCGATCTGAACGTATTCGGCCCGCTCTACGCGATGCAGGCTGTCGTTCCGAAAATGCGCGAGAATGGCGGAGGCCTCATCGTTAACGTGAGCTCGAACGTGTCCAAGATGAACATTCCGGGGATCGGCGCGTACGCGGCCACCAAAGCTGCGCTCAACATGCTCTCCGCGACAGCGCGGGTTGAGCTGGCGCCGGACAACATCCGGGTGATCCTCGTGTATCCGCGGCTGACCGCTACCGACTTCGGTCGTAACTACCTGGGCCGTCGCCCGTTCCGCCCGAATCAGCCGGCGGGTGGCGCCGATATGCCGCCCAGGGACAGCCCAGACCTGGTCGCCGAGCGAATCCTGGACGCACTGCGCAACGAGCCGGCCGAGCAGTTCATGGAGGGGTAAGCCCCTCACGACCACTTCAGCAGCAATTCCCCCAGCCACGCAAACAGGTGATCGGGCCAGCAGCGCTCGCGGCGGACGTCGTAGCGGAGATCGTATTCGTTCTCCGACAGGACGCGGCCGTCCTGGGTGAGCCTGACTTCGAGCTGGACGGGCTCGTGGTCCAGCACGTGGTCGATCTGCGTGACGACCCGGCTGCTGTCCGGGGACAGCGATTCCGCGTTCCGGTAGATCACCTTGCCGTCCAGCGCCACTTCGAGCTCCGCCCCCTCCACCGTCGTCAGCAGGTCGTTGACGGCCCAGACCTGCAGCGGCAGCTTTTCGCCCGCGTGGTAGCGCCGCAGCGGGTACAGCACGCTGATCAGGATCGGATTGTAGACCTGGGTCAGGGTGTAGTAGGCCGCCTTGGGTTGCCCGTAATAGTCCACCAGGCTCCAGCTGATGGCCGGCCACGGTTCGTTGAACTGCCACACCATGGCTCCGCCGGTCTCGCCCTTGCGGCGGCGGACGTGTTCCACGGCGACCTGGATGCCGTGCGCCTGTGCTTGCTGGGAGGCGGCGACGAACTCCGCCAGCGCTTCCGGCTCCGGACCGTGCGCCGGCAATCGGCAGGAGCAGGCGTCGCGGCACAGCCAGGGGCTCGCATAGTGGTACATCTTGCGCAGCTCCGCACCGTGGTAGGTCCACTCGTGGTTGGGCGGCCACAGGTTTTCGGGGCGGATGAACCGGCGCAGGGAATCGGCGGCGGGCGTCGACTGCAGGCCGAACTCGCCCAGGAGCCGCGACCGGTCGCGCCGGAAGTGCGACACGCTGGCGCGGCTGTGCCAGACGACCCAGTTGTGGGCCTCGCCGCGGTCCGGCGAAACGCGCCGGAAGGGCCGCGTGCCGTCCTCGCGGGCGACCACGGCGCGGAGCAGCGCGATCAGCCGCCGGTTGCGCAGGGCGCTGAACTCGTTGCCGCCACACCACACGACCAGGCTGGGGTGGTTGCGGAGCTGGCGCACGATGTCGCCGCACTCCTCGCGGACCAGCTCCGGGAAGCGCTGTCCTCTCAAGGGAAAGTAGCCGTAGAACGCGCACGCGAATGGGAATTCCTGCCAGACCAGGATGCCCTTCTCGTCGCACAGCTCGTAGAAGTCCTTCTTCTCGCGCAGCCCGCCGCCCCAGACGCGCAGCAGGTTGATGCCGGCGGCGCGGACCCGATCCAGCAGGGCCTCGTATTGCGCGCGGCGCACCCGGCCGGGCATTGCGTCGGGAGGGACCCAGTTCGCACCGCGGATGAACTCGCGCCGGCCGTTTACGGTGAAGAGGTACGGCTCGCAGGCGTCCGTGGTGCACTCCGGCTGTCCCAGCTTGATCTCGCGCACGCCGAAGGTCACTACGACGTCGTCCAGCATGGCGCCATCCGCATCGGCCACGCTCAGGGTCAGCTCGTAGAGCGAGGACTCGCCTCGATCCCACGGCTCCCACAGCTTCGGTCGCGCCAAGTCGAGCGTGGCGGAATGGCGCTCGGCGCCTGCCGCCAGGTCGAGGTCCAGCGTTGCGGCCGCGGGCGGCGTGGCATCCGGCGCGCCCTTCTCATGGACGGACAGGTGTACGGTGACCCGCTGCGCGCGGTCTGTGTCCAGGCCGAAGTCCACGTCGATCCGCGCGCCGCCGTCGGCGCCCAGCGTGGTGCCGACCTGCGGATCACGCAGACGGGCGGAGCCCGCGATCTCCAACGTGACGCCGTCCCAGATGCCCATCGTCCGCAGGCGGGCGGCGAAATCCCAGCCGAAGCCCATCTGGCACTTGAGGACGGCGAAGCGGTCCGGGAACGCCGCCCCACCTTTCGGTACGCGCGAGGCCAGCCAGTCCCACGCCCGCTCGCGCAGGGTCAGGTCCGGTCGAGGCAGCGCCGCGGAGCCCAGGATGCGCACCGCGACCACGTGAGACCGCTCGGGGCCGGCGGCGAGGTCGGTCACCTCGTAGACCTGGCGCGAGAACATGCCCTCGTGGCGACCGAGCAGTTGCCCGTCCCAAAATACGGCGGAGATGTAATCGATGCCGTCGAAGACCAGGAACGCGCGCTCGCCCTCGGCCAGGGCCAGCGACACAGTCTTGCGGTACCACCAGTCGCGCTCGTCGACCCACTGGCTCTCTTCGTTGTTCATGCCGACGTAGGGGTCGGAGATGCGCCCGGCAGCCAGCAAATCGACGCGCACGTCGCCGGGGACCGTGGCCGGCAGCCACTCGGTCACTTCGTCGAGGTCCCAGTCGGCGGCGTGGTTCAGCGGGCGCGGCGGAACGGAGCCCATCTCCCAGTCGCCGCCGCCCAGGTCGATACGCGCGCGCCGGCGCGTCAGATGCAGTTGTCTGGTTCCTGCTTGCGTGTCCAACGAAGACTTCTATCCAATCTAGCTGCCTGACCGGGCGAAGTAGTAGAGACTTCCGATGTTTTCAAAACTTCGGAAGTCGGGGCGCGGCAGGCGGACTTTGTGAGGCCAGGAGCGGCTTCAGCCGCCCGGCACGAGCTATCTCGGCTTCGCTGCGCGCGCCGCCCAAAACAACCAGATGCCCAGCGCGCACAGTAATAGCGCCCCTAATCCGAGCAGCCCACCCTCAGGACCGAACGTCCCGCCGGTGAAGAGCATTGGACCCGTTTCGCGGAGGCTGACGAGACTGTGGGACGTTACCCCGCTGACCGGAAAGCCGAACACCGGTCCCTGGAAGAAGTTCCAGCCGAGATGCAGCCCCATCGCCAGCCACAGCCGCCGGGTCGCCAGGTACGATCCTACGAACACCAGCCCCGCCACCGTCAGCTGGGCCAGCGCCAATTCGGAGACGCCCGGGTTCAGGCTGTGAAATCCCGCGGAAAATCAGGGCTGAGATCAGCGCCGCGCCTAAGGTTCCGGGCCACTCGATCAGCGTCTGCAGCAGGTAGCCGCGGAACATCAGCTCCTCGTTGACGGCCACGGCGACGTAAGTCACCAGGTAGCCCACCAGCGTCAGCCCCACGGTGGCCCACGAGCCCTCAGCGGGCCGCACGACCGCCCACCCCGCTCCGATCTCGACGACGAAGATCAGTCCCATGACGGCCAGGCCGAGCCCGAACCCGACCGATGCTTCCAAGGCCCAACCCGACCCTGTGTCGAGCCCAAGCGTCCAAAAGGGCTTGCGATCTATGAAATGGCGGAACAGGTACGTGAGGATGAGAACGTCGATGACCTGCACGACAGACAGGGCCAGGAGCAAGCCCATGGCCGGGGACCGGGCCATCTGCGCCAGCGCTGCCTGATCCAACGGCGCGCCGAGGGAGATCCGGTATAGCACCCAACCCGCGGCGACCAACGCTTGCGTGCTGATGACGGTGACGAAGAAAGCGGCGACGTAAAGGAGAACCCGCCAGATAGGGTGCAGCCGGCCGTTCATGACGAAGAGCGAATTTGGGCGCCCTGGTGTGCTCACGTTTCCGAAGCCCTCCGGCCCGCCAGAGCGGTTGGCGTGCGCCTCAGCGTGATGGTGGCGTGGCTATGGTTTCGGCGGGGCGAGAAGGCACTCCAGGCCCAGGAGACTGAGCGGATTCGGCGGTGCGGCCGGATCGGGCAGGATCTCCACCGTCCCGGTGGTCCCGTCGAGTCGCAGACGCTGACCGGTGCGAAAGGTCTGTATGGCTCCCTCCACCCGGACGACGGCCGGGATGCCGTACTCACGCGCCACGACCGCGCCGTGGGATAGGAGCCCGCCTTCCTGGATGACGATGCCGGCAGCCAGGTTAAACAGCGGTGTCCAGGCCGGATTGGTGTACGGAGCGATCAGGATCTCACCCCGCTGCAACTCGTGCGCCTCTTCCAGGGTATGGACAACACGCGCCTTGCCTTCCACCCGGCCGCTGCTGCACGGTACGCCGCGGAAGACGCCCTGCTCGAGGCCCGGGGGACGTTCCCAGCCGGTTTCCAGCCGAACGCCCCGGCCGATGATGACCGGCGGGTCGAAGTTGCGATAGCAGTCCTTCATTCGCTGGTATTGCGAGATGAACCGCTTCACTTCCGCCGGGTCCAGCCGGCCTTCCAGTCCTTTCAGAATGTGCCGGCGATAGAGCAAGAACACGTGCTCCGGCTTCTCCAACAGGCCTCCCTCGGCCCAGCGGTTGCCCAGCCATTTGACGAAACGGCGCGTATGGTAAAAGGCGCGAGCCGCGACCACGCGCATCTCTTCGCGCCACCATACGTATCTCCGCACGATATCGAGCTGGCGCCGGAACGCGCGATGCGTGAAGGGCCAGACGCGCCGCCAGCCGCGCGACAGCAGGGCGACGGCGCGCGCTTCCGTTCGATCGCGGATTTCGCGCTGGATTTCCAGCTGGCGGCCGGGATTGGTCGACTCGTCCGAGCGTGCGTAGGCCTGGAGGGTGGACAGCGGGAACGTCGGGTCCTCGTCCCAACGAGGCACCGATAGGTCCTCATCGACGGACGCCATGTAGCGGTTGCGCCGGATGAACTCAGCCACCTCCTGCCAGAACGCGCGGCCCTCGGGCGTTTCCTGCAGCCGCTCGGCCATCTGCGCGGGCGGAACGTTCTTCACGGTCTCGGCGACGATCGAGCTCTCCAGCGCGTGCCGGGAGAGCTCCCACAGCTCCATGCTGGGCTGGGCGGTGCGCACTCCGGTCAGGCCGGTGATGAGGTCCCCTTCCACGATGCGCTGCTCGGGCGGCAGATCGAAGTCGAGGCTGCGCATGATCGGCTCGAAATCGTCCTGCGCCTGAGTCGAAATGAAGCTGACGGTCATCGCGACGAGGTTCGTGTCCCAATGGACGTCGAACACGCGCCGCACCCAGCGACCCAGCTCTTCGTCTTCCATCGTCGAAGGATCGACGGAGTCCAGCTCCGGCTCGATCTCGTTCAGGAAGCGCTCTCGATAGCGCTCGGCTTCCTGCCAATACTCGCGGTACGTCTTGCGCAATGCGATCAACATCGGCAGTGCTCGGGCGATGGCGTACGGGGTCCAGTGCGTGACCTGGCCGTCGCCCTTGTAGCTCGGGTCGATGCCGACTGTCGCGTCGAAAGTCCGTTCCTTGAAGCCCGGGACCTGCGACGCGAATCGTTTCACTTCGCTCAGATTCCAGTACGGGCGGCCAAAGAACATCCGGCCCCACTCGGTGCCGGGCCTGGATTCGCCCATCTTGTTCGCACGGAAAACCCCTGACAGCGCCGCGCCGTATTCGTGGCGCAGGCTTAGCGAGATCGACAACGGACTGGGGAAGCCGGGAAGGACCTCCCGATGGTTGCCGGAGGTCCACTGGGGCATCTGCGGGTCGAAGCTGAACGAGGTCATGGGGCGAGTCTGGAGGATGACGAACTGCCCGTCCGCCATCGCCCACTCGATGTCCTGTGGGTACCCGTAGAGCTCCTGGACGCGGACTCCCAGATCGGCCAGCTCAAGCAGCTGTTCATCGGACAGAGAGGTGCGCGCCGCGTCGGCCGACGTCAACTGGACTTCCTTGATGCCCCCGCCTTCCTCCACGGCGTACATGATCGGCTGGCTCGCAATGTCGCGCCTGGTGACTTGCCCTTCGTTGACGTCGATCACGTACGTGTCGGGATTCACCCGGCCCGAGACGACCGCCTCACCCAGCCCCCAGGCCGACTCGACCATCATCTCTTCTTCGCGGCCGGTCAGCGGATTCAGCGTGAAGAGCACGCCCGCCACCTGGGCCGCGACCTGCTGCTGAACCACGATGCCCATGCTCGCGCACACCTGGTCCAGGCCGCGCTCGCGCAGGTAGGAGACCGCCCGCTCATTCCACAATCCTGCCCAGCAGGCCTTTACGTTGAACAGAACCTGGTCCAGACCGATCACGTTGAGGAACGTGTCGTATTGGCCGGCGAAAGAAGCGCCCTCCAGATCTTCCGAGGTCGCAGACGATCGGACGGCGACTGGGATGCCCGGATGAGCTCCGCGGCTCAGCGCCTCGTACGCGTGGGTGACGTCGGTGGTGATCTCTGCGGGCAATTCCGATTCGAGCAGCGCCCGACGGATCGCGGCCAGGTCTCCGGCCTTGACGATGGCGGCCAGGCCGTTGTGTGAGAGGAACGTCTGATAAGCCGAGGTCGTCAGGCAGAAGCCGGCCGGCACCGGCAAGCCGGCCCGAGCCAGCTCGGCCAGGCGGGCGCCCTTCTGACCGACAAACGGGGCGTGTGATTTTTCAATGTCCGCGAAAAGGAGGGTGTTTGGAATCACTGACATACTGTTACACCTGGTAGGCCGACATGGGCATTACTGGACGACCAGATTGCGCAAGAGAGAATCCGGCGCGGTCTGACTCATCAACCAGGCGCAGGTTTTGTCCATGGCTTCCAGCACGAAATCGACTTCCTCCGGCTGAATGATCAGTGGAGGCATGATCTGCACAGTACCGGGGCGGTGGTTGGCGAATACTGCCAGGACGCCATTCTGAGCCAGCCCGACACTCATCGCCGGACCGAGTCTCTCGTCGGCCATCTCAAAGCCGATCATCAGGCCGCGCTGACGCCATCCGCGAACGATCGGATACTTGGCTTTCAATTGGGCGAAGCCCGCCGCAAATCGGTCGCCCATCTCGCGCACGTGCGCCAGGAACTCCGGCCGCGACGTCTCGTCGAGCACGACGAGCGCAGCAACGCAACCGAGGTCCGCCCCGCCGAAGCTGCTCAGGTGAATGAAGGGGTTTTCCTGGAAGAAGCGGTCCAGGTGCGGCCGGTGGCACGTCGCCGACATCGGGTAAACCGCACCGCTGAGCCCCTTGCCCGTGACCAGGATGTCGGGTACGACGTTCCACTCGTCGATGGCCCACATCCGTCCGGTCCGGCCCAGACCCGCCTGCACCTCATCGGCGATGAACTGGGCGCCGTAACGGTCGCACAACGCGCGCACGCGCGGGTAGTAGTCGTCAGGTGGGAGCAGCATGCCGCCGGTGGCCGGAATCGTCTCCACGATCACCGCGGCGGTTTGGTCGGAAACGGCCTGTTCGAGTGCATCGCCGTCGCCGAAGGGCACCTTGCTGAAACCGGGGGGCAGCGGGCCGAAGTGGCCGCGGAAGCTATCCTCGCCGGTGGCCAGGGCGAACCCCGTGTGGCCGTGATAGCCCTTCTTCACCGAAATGATCTCCGGCCGGTGCGTGTAGCCGCGGGCCAGCTTGATCGCCACGTCGATGGCCTCGGCCCCGCCGGGCGAAAACGTGCTGTACTGGATGTCGCCCGGGGTCAGCTCGGCCAGCCGTTTGCCCAGAGCCGCGCGCATCTCGCTGAGCAGCATGTGGTCGCCCACGTCGATCTCGTCCATGGCTTGCTTGACGGCTGCGATGACCTTCGGCGGTCGATGTCCGAGATTGAACACCCCACCCGAAGAGCGGCAGTTCAGAACACGCTTGCTGCCGTCAACGTCCCACAGCCAGACGCCTTCTCGCTTCCCAGGCACGAAATCGAGCCCGGTGCTACGAAAAACATCAACCCGTCCCGGGTTGACGTAGCGCGCATAGTCATCGAGGATGTCAGATTTGGGTTGCCGGCCGATATACATATCCATTGTGCTCCGGACTCGTTTGCTCGAAATGATGCAATTTGCCGCTGGCGCACGGAAAGCCATCCCGATTGTATCACAATTCGACCTCGAATACAAGCTTGCACGTTTGTTAGGGTGTATCCCAAGTTTTGGGCGAGACGGCGCCCGCGTCGACTGTCATTCTGAGCTGCAATATGGTCCGCGGCGGACCACTGATTGGGCAAGAAACAGACTCGCCGGCGGTGAGGTGTATGTGTATAATGGGGGGCGAGTTCAGACAGTTAAGACCGGCGCCTCATTGGTGCGCACGAGCCCGTCTCTGAGCTTGGTTCCGACTATTAGTGACTCATTGATTGGTGGCATAGACCCCGGTTAGTAGCATTCCGAGTTCGTACGAGATAGTCGGGTCTGGACTCTGTGCAGCGAGATATTTAACCCAGAGTAGAGGTGAGTCCATGAGTCAGAAGACCAGTCGTCGCCCCCGCGTGGCGCCCGCCCCCGTGTTGGAACAGTTGAATCTCGATGCCGCCGGGCTAGATATCGGCGCCAGCGAGATCTACGCCTGTGTGCCGGGGGACCGGACCGACCAGCCGATTCGGGTGTTTCGCACGTATACGGCCAGCCTGCATGAGTTAGCCGATTGGCTGGCCCAATGTGGGATCAAAACCGTGGCGATGGAATCGACGGGCGTGTATTGGATCGCGGTGTACAACATCCTGGAAGCGCGTGGCTTCGAAGTCTATCTGGTCAATGCCCGCCACCTCAAGAACGTGCCGGGGCGCAAGTCGGATGTATCGGATTGCGAGTGGTTGCAGCAACTGCACAGTCACGGCTTGTTGCGGGCCTCGTTTCAGCCACCGGCCGAGATCTGTGCGTTGCGGACCCTGGCGCGCCAGCGCGATAGCCTTATCAAGTCGCAGGCGAGCCATATTCAGCACATGCAGAAAGCGTTGCAAGTGATGAACGTCAAACTGAGCGAGGTCGTGTCGGACATCACGGGCCTGACCGGGCAGCGCATCATCCGGGCCATCCTGGCGGGCGAGCACGAGCCCGGCCGCTTGGCGCAGTTGCGTGACCCGAAGTGTGCCAAGAGCGAGGCGGAGTTCGCCCTGGCGCTGGCCGGCACCTACCAGTCCGAGCAGGTGTTCGTCCTGCAGCAAGCTGTGGCGCAATACGATTTCTTCCAGGGCCAACTGCAGGAGTGTGATGCGCAACTGGAGGCCGTGTACGCCCAACTGCCACCGGCCACGCCGGGCGCCAACTGCCCGCCCCCAGCGGCCCGAACGACCAAACGGCGCAAAAACCAAGCTCACTTTGATCTGTCGGGCCACCTGTATCAGCTGACCGGCGTGGACCTGACGGCCATTGATGGCCTGGGGGCCTTAACCGTCCACACGATCATCTCCGAAGTGGGGGTCGACCTGACCAAATGGGAGACGGCCAAACACTTCACGTCCTGGCTCGGCCTGGCGCCGTGTCCGGAGAAATCGGCCGGCCAGGTCCTCCATACGGGCACCAAGAAGACCGACAACCGGGCCAATCAGGCCTTCCGCCTGGCCGCGCAGAGTGTGAGCCGCAGCCAGTCGTCGATCGGGGCCTGTTACCGCCGCTGGCGCGCCCGCGTTGGTGCCGCCGAAGCCATCACTGCCACGGCGCACAAATTGGCCCGCATCTTTTACAAACTGCTCAAGGATCACGTGCCCTACAAGGATCCGGGCCCAGACGACTACGACCGCAAACACCGGGCCCGCACCATTCGCAACTTGGAACGCAAGGCCAGCGCCGTGGGTATGCGCGTGGTACCGATCGACGTACCTCTTGTTTCTTAGTAGGAGCGCCGTTCAGCGACGAAGAATCTCGCGCGCCATTGACGAGGACCTATCTCGCGCGCGAGATTCTTCGTGGCTGAACGACGCTCCTCAGAATGACAGTCGTCGGGGGCACGGTTTCGCCCAAATTCTGGGATACACCCCGTTTGTGAGGGTGCTTCTCGCGGCCGTCGCCTCGCCCAAAATCCTCGCTGCACTCCCACCTCGCCCTGTGTTGGGCGATCCCTTACAGGCTCTTAACAAGTTGTTAACAAACCGTTGAAGGCGTGTTAACGTTGCCGTGTTATCCTTAGCGCGTGATGAAAATTGAAACGAACAACACAAAGGAGAGACAACACATGCGCAGCTCACTCATCGTCAGCCTCACCATCGTCGCCGTGTTGGCTGCCACCCTAGGTGGCGTGGCCCAGGCCGCCTCGCCCGTGCAGCTCACCGGCGCCGGCGCGACCTTCCCGTATCCGCTGTATTCCCGCTGGTTCTACGATTACGCTTTCGTCGATAACACCGTTCAATTCAACTACCAGTCCATCGGCTCCGGCGGCGGGATCAAGCAGATCACGTCCAAGACGGTCGACTTCGGTGCCTCTGACGCCATCCTGAACCAGGACCAGAGGGCCGCGGCCCCCAATTTGGAAATGTTCCCGGCCGTAGCGGGCGCCGTCACCGTCGCCTACAATCTGACCGACACGGGCAATCAGGCCGTTGCCAGCGGGCTGAAACTGACGCCTGACGTGATCGCCGACATCTTCCTTGGCAAGATCCAGAAGTGGAACGACAACCGCCTCACCACCCTGAATCCCGACGTCAAGATGCCGGACAAGGCCATCACCGTCGTACACCGCTCCGATGGTTCGGGCACGACCTTCCTGTTCACCAGCTACCTGAGCGAGGTCAGCGGCGACTGGAAGAGCTCGGTTGGAGCTTCGACCTCCGTGCAGTGGCCCGCGGGCGTGGGTGGTAAGGGCAACGAGGGAGTCGCCGGAATTCTGACCCAGCAGCCGGATAGCATTGGCTACGTCGAGCTGGCATACGCTGTTCAGAACAAGATCCCCTACGCGACCATCCAGAACCAGGCCGGCAAGTTCGTCGAGCCGACCCTGGCCAGCACCACTGCCGCTTCCGACGCGCTGGCTTCGCAGATGCCGGCGGACATGGGACAGCTGCTCGTGAACGCGCCGGGTGATGCCTCCTACCCCATCGCGGGCTACACCTTCCTCCTCGTCTACGCGGACAGCACGGACTGCGCCAAGGCGCAGAAGCTCGCCCAGTATATAGGCTGGACGCTGGGCGCCGCCGCTGACAAGGACGCGACCGATCTGCTCTACGCGCCCCTGGGTTCCGCTGTGAAGGCCGACATCGTCACCCGCCTCGGAAAGCTGACCTGCAACGGCCAGCCGGTTCTGACCGCGGATCAACTGAAGACGATCAGCGACTCGATCCCGCAGCCGGCGGCTTCGAAGTAGTTCTTCGTCACGCCTCGACAAGGCTCGCGCAATGGGGGGACTTGGGCCGATGCCCGGGTTCCCCTCGTTGCGCAGGAGTAGTCCAATGGTTTCGAACAAAACGTTAGTCCGGCGAGGTGTGCGGCTTCCCGCCAACCTCGGCGATCGAGTGTTTCGCGGTTGGACCTGGCTGATGGCGGCCATGGTGCTGGGGATCATCATGCTGCTTCTCTACCAGCTCATCGATGGCTCCCGGTTGGGTCTGTCGCAATTTGGATTCAGCTTCCTGACCGGTTCGGAATGGGACCCGGTCAACGAGAAGTTCGGCGCGCTGCCGGCCATCTTCGGCACTGTGGTATCGTCGCTGCTGGCCCTGGCGATCGCCGGCCCGCTCGGCTTGTTGTCCGCCATCTTTCTGGCGGAGCTAACCCCCACCTGGCTGGAGGCGCCGCTGTCTTTCTTGATCGAGCTCCTGGCGTCCATCCCCAGTGTAGTATACGGCCTGTGGGGCGTCTACGTCCTGGTGCCGTTCATCCGTGATCCGATCGAAACTTCGCTGCAGAGCCGTTTCGGCTTCCTGCCGCTCTTTACCGGGCCGACCCTGGGCCTGGGCATGTTGGCCGCGGTCGTGATCCTGGCGATCATGATCCTGCCTTATGCCACGGCTGTCGCGCGAGACGTGTTGCGCGCAGTGCCGAACGAGCAGCGAGAGGGGATGCTGGCCCTCGGCGCCACGCGGTGGGAGACCATCTGGAAGGTGGTCGTGCCGTACGCGCGGTCCGGGATCATCGGCGGTCTGATGCTGGCGCTGGGCCGCGCGGTGGGCGAGACGATGGCCGTCACGATGGTGATCGGCAATCGCCCCGAGATCTCCGGCAGCTTGTTCAGCCCAGGCTACACTCTCGCCAGCCTAATCGCGAACGAATTCACCGAAGCGACGTCTGACGTGTACGTTTCGGTGTTGGTCGAGCTGGGGCTCGTCCTGTTTGGGATCACCGTAATCTTGAACGCAATCGCCCGCCTGCTGGTGTGGCGGATGAATCGTGGTGGTTTCCAGAGGAGCAGCACATGACAGCCTATCATTTTCGCTCGTTTGTGAACAAGATCATGGTCATGGTCACCGCGTTGAGCGCGGCGCTGGCCGTAGCGGCGCTGGTGGCCGTGTTTGGCTTCGTGGCCGTGAAGGGCGTTTCGGCGCTGAGCGTGGATTTCTTCACCCAACTACCCACGCCGGTGGGAGTGCCGGGAGGCGGCATCGGGAATGCCATCGTCGGCAGCTTCATCGTCGTCGGGTTGGCTACGTGCATGGCTCTGCCGGTTGGCCTGGGCGCGGGCATCTATCTGAGTGAGTTCGGCGACAACTGGTTTGCCGACACAGTCCGGTTCCTGGCCGACGTCCTGTCCGGTGTCCCGTCCATCGTCATGGGCATCTTCGCCTATGCGCTGATCGTGGCGAGGCAGGGCCACTTCTCGGCTTTCTCGGCCGGCGTGGCTCTGGCCGTGATGATGCTGCCGTTGGTCACGCGCACCACGGAGGAAATGATCCGCCTGGTGCCGTCATCCTTGCGCGAGGGCGGGCTGGCGTTGGGCTTGCCACGCTGGCGGGTGACGCTGAGCGTCGTCCTGCCGACGGCGGCGGGCGGTGTGATCACCGGTGTGGCGCTGGCGATGGCCCGCGTGGCCGGTGAGACGGCGCCTTTGCTCTTTACGGCTTTCGGCAGCCCATATTGGAACGTGGACATTTCACAACCCATCGCTTCCTTGCCTCACGTCCTCTTCACCTACGCCATCTCGCCGTTCGAGGACTGGCACACCAAGGCGTGGGGGGCGGCGCTGGTGCTGGCTGCTCTCGTCCTGGCAACCAGCGTGCTGGCCCGGGCTTTTGGAGGTCGCCGGGTGTTGACGTCTGGGCGATGAAGCGTGGTCTGAATGCAAAACAGGGGAAGGATAGAGAAATGTTGAAAGAGAAGACTTTTGAAGAGGCTGCTTCGACGACGTGGGAGCGGACATCGGCCGCGGCGATCACCGTGCCGGATGGAATGAAGGTCGAGAGCGTGACGGCGGGATTCGGCGGTTTCGTCGCCGTTCGTGACATCACCCTGCCGGTCGTTCCCAACAAGGTTACGGCGATCATCGGGCCGTCCGGCTCGGGCAAGTCGACGTTGTTGCGCTGCCTGAATCGCATGCACGAAGAGGTGAGAGGCGCCTGGGTGCGCGGCAAGGTACTGCTCGGTGGTGAGGATATCTACAACTCCGGCGTCGACGCCGTCCAGGTGCGCCGCCGCGTGGGCATGGTCTTCCAGCGCCCTAATCCGTTTCCCACGATGTCCATCTTCAACAACGTGGCCGCCGGCCTCAGGCTGAACCACCTGGGTCGCGTTCCGGACCTGGACGAAAAGGTGGAAAAGGCCTTGCGGCAGGCCGCACTCTGGGACGAGGTGAAGGACAAGCTGCACCAGCCAGGCACGGCGCTATCGGGTGGGCAGCAACAGCGCTTGTGCATCGCACGCGCCCTGGCCGTCGAGCCGGAGATCCTGCTGATGGACGAACCGGCCTCTGCCCTCGACCCCGTTGCCACGCTGAAGATCGAGGACCTGATGCGCGATCTGGTGAAGAAGTATACGATCATCATCGTCACGCACAACATGCAGCAGGCGGGTCGCGTGTCCGATCACACAGCCTTCTTTATGATGAATGAAGATCGTTCCGGCGCTATCGTGGAATACGGTCCCACCGGGCAGATGTTCACGAACCCGCGCGACAAGCGGACCGAAGACTACATCACCGGCCGGTTCGGATAGGGGAGAGGAGAGCCTTCGAGGCTAAACTTATGCCCAGACAGACTCTCGATCGAGACATCCAGCATCTGCAGGATGAGATGTTGTTCCTGGCCTGCACCGTGAACCAGACGATCGTTCGATCAGTGGAACAGCTCAAGGCGCGGGACTTCGCGGGGTCGCGGCGGCTGCTGGCGGAGGACCAGGCAATAAACGAGAAGCGCGCCACGATCGAGGCGGAGACGCTGGCGGTCATCGCCACGCAGCAGCCCGCCGCGGGTGATCTGCGCGCGCTGGCAGCCATTCTCGAGATCTCCGCGGAGTTGGAGCGGATCGGGGACTACGCCAAAGGGATTGCCCGCATCAGCTTGATGATCGGCGATCAGCCTCTGCTCAAACCGCTGGTGGACATCCCCCGCATGGCCTACAAGGCGAGGGACATGCTCGGGCGCGCGATCGAGGCGTTCGTGCAACGCGATGCCGAAGCCGCGCGGGTCATTCCGCTGGAGGACGACGAAGTCGACGACCTGTACAACCAGGTTTACCGTGAATTAGTGACCTACATTCTGGCCGATCCCCGCACGATCGACCAGGCCAACTACCTTCTCTGGGCGGCGCACAATCTGGAGCGCACCGCTGACCGCGTGACCAACATCTGCGAGCGAGTCGTCTTCACCGTTACGGGTCAGCTGGTAGATCTGGGCAAAGAGGACGGCGGGTCGCGGCTGGTCGATCCTCAGGTTGGCCGAGCAACGACGGCCACGCCCGTGCTACCCGGCGAAGCTCCGCACTAGATCTGCTGCAAGTCGGGGTCTCGCGCCGCCAGCTCGCCGAGCGTTTCGGCGTAAACCTGGTAGGCGCTCTGGCCGAACAGCACCAGGACGACGCCCTCCAGGGTGGTGGTCTGGCCCTTCAAGTGCAGGGTAATGGTGCGCAGGGCGACTTCGGCGGCTGCTTTGATCGGATAGCTGTACGCCCCGGTGCTGAGCGATGGGAAGGCCACCGTTTTCAGTTGGTGCTCGTCAGCGATTTCCAGCGAACGACGGTAGGCGCCGGCCAACTGCTCGGGCTCGCCGCGTTTGCCGCCGTACCAAATCGGGCCGACTGCATGAATGACGTAACGCGCCGGCAGCCGTCCGCCGGTGGTGATGACAGCCGATCCGGTGGGACAGCCGCCGATCCGTCGGCATTCGGCCATGATCTCCGGCCCGCCCGCGCGGTGAATGGCGCCGTCGACGCCTCCGCCGCCGCGCAACCCGGAGTTGGCAGCGTTGACGACAGCATCGACTTTCTGTTGGGTGATGTCTCCCTCGACCAGCTCCAGAATCGTCTTGCCGATCTTAACCTTCATGTGTTCCTCTAGTTCTAGGTCTCGAGCATCTTCGCCGCCAGCTGCGCGTACACCCCAGCGGCTTTGAGCACGTCCTCCAGCCGAATCTGATCGTCGACCGTATGGGCGTAGCGCTCGTCCCCGGCCCAAACCCGATGGTCGGGATGCCCGCCATCCCTTGCGAGTAGATGCCGTCGGTGGAAAAGTCCCACTTGACCAGCTGCGGCGACTGCCCGAGGGACTGCTGAATCGCGCCGGCTGCGGCTGCGACCAGAGGATGGTCTACTTCGATCAGCCAGGCCGGATAGAACTCGGTCATCCGGCAGTCGTATCCGGTCCAGCTTTTGGAGCGGTGCTCGGTGATCTCTGCGTGGGCGTCCACCCCGCTCGATTGAATCAACTCCTCGATTGGCGCCAGGGCGCTCTCGGCCGTCTCGCCCAGAACCAGTCTCCGGTCGACGTAGAACGAGCAGGAGTCGGGAATGACGTTGCGGCTGCCACCGGTGTTCTCGATGAACGTCACCGCGAGGGTGGCCTGTCCCAGGAACGGATGCGCCGGCAATCGTGGCGCCGACGATTCCACGCCGAGGACCAGCCGCGCTGCGCCGTAGATGGCATTGATGCCGCGCTGCGGCGCGGAGCCGTGGCAGGCGCGCCCCTTGGCGGTTACCTTCATCTCCACGCGGCCCCGCTGCCCGCGGCTGATCTGCAGATTCGTGGCTTCGCCCAGGACGACGAAATCCGGCCGGAGGCCTTCTTCTTCTACCAGGACGCGGAGCGCCAGCCCCTCGCAGGGCTCCTCCTGAGCGATACCGACCACATACAGGGGGCCTGCCAAGCGGGCCTTCCGGTCGATCAACGTCTTGGCACCATACACCATTGCCGCCAGCGCGCCCTTCATGTCGCAGGCGCCGCGTCCGTAGATCACACCCGCGGCGATCTCTCCGCCAAATGGCTCCCGGCTCCAGGCGCCGGGATCGCCTACTCCCACCGTGTCCATGTGTCCGTCGTACAGGAGCTTTGGGCCGCCGCTCGCCGGTCCGATGCGGCCGACCACGTTGCCCACGCGGTCGATGCGCACCTCGTCGAAGCCCACCAGCCTCATCTCGTCCGCGAGGCGGCGTGCGAGGTCGCCTTCCTGGTGAGACAGGCTCGGGGTGCGAATGAGATCCTGAAGAAAGCGGGTCAATGCGGTCTCGTCGAGGTCAGAAAGGGCATACACGATGAGAGTGCTCCTTCGTCTTTAGAGTCAGTTTAGTAGCGCGCCGACGTCAGTACGCGCCGTCGCCGAACAACACGTGTGGAATCGTACGCAGAGAGATGATCGTGTCCAGGACAGGCGACCAATTCTCGATGTAGTAGATGTCCAGGAGGACCATCTCGTCGAACGTCAACTCGCTTCGTCCGCTGACCTGCCACAGCCCGGTGAGGCCGGGCGCGATCTCGAGCCGTTTCTTGTGCCACTCCTGGTACTGCTCGACCTCTTTGGGTATCGGGGGCCGCGGACCGACCAGGCTCATCTCGCCGCGCAGCACGTTGTAGAGCTGCGGCAACTCGTCCAGGCTGCTCCGCCGCAGGATCCCGCCCACCCGGGTCTGGCGCGGGTCGGCCTTGATCTTAAACAGGGGGCCCGTCGCCTCGTTGAGCCTGGCCAGCTGCTCTTGCTCCTGCTCCGCGCCGACGTGCATGGAGCGGAATTTGTGCAGGATGAACTGCCGGCCGTTCTTGCCAACTCGCATTTGCCGAAAGAGGATGGGCCCGGGTGAGTCGATCTTGATGGCCAAAGCAATGAGGCCCATCAGGGGCAGGAGGACGAGCAGACCGACCGCGGATACGGCCGCGTCGATGACGCGCTTGACCACGAATCCCCAGCGGCTGAACGAGATATCCCGGATGCCGATCAGTGGGATGCCACTGAGATCGTCGATTTCCACGTGGCTCAGGCTCATCTGGAACAGATCGGGCACCAACCGGGCGCGCACGTGCTGGCGCTGGCACTGCGCCATGATGTTCAGAATCTTACGGTGGTACATCCAGGGCAGGGTGACGATGACTTCGTCGATCTCTTCGTTCTGGATGATGCGTGGCAGTTGGTCGATGTCGCCCAGGCCCTTGAATCGGCCGATCTCCGAGTGGCTCTTTTCCGGATCGTCGTCCACGAAGCCCATGATCTGATAACCGAGTCCCGGTTGAGCGACGATCGTGCGCATGAACATTCGTCCGACCTCGCCCGCGCCAACGATCAGCACCCGCCGCACGCCGATGCCGCGCTCGCGCAACAAGCCCAGCAGAATATTCTTCAGCAGGCGGCTGAAGCCCAGGAGCACGACGATCAAGACCATTGCATAGAGGAAGATCAGGCGAGAGAAGAAATACGGCCGATAGAAGAAGAACCCGACGACCATCAAGATGATGCCGGTCGTCGTACCGTTGATGATGCCGTATACCTCGAACAGCCAGGAACGGCCGCGCGGGAAGCGGTAGACGCCGTCCAGTTGATAGGCGACGATCAAG
This sequence comes from uncultured Chloroflexia bacterium, assembly GCA_963843645.1. Classification (GTDB taxonomy): domain Bacteria; phylum Chloroflexota; class Anaerolineae; order DAOTYC01; family DAOTYC01; genus CAWJLE01. The sequence goes on from CAWJLE010000001.1 coordinate 1,311,490, forward strand.
ATGGCAGTCAGCAGCAGGCCAATAGGGAAATACTCGCGATAGGGGACGTAGTTGGCCTCGTCCACAGCGCGCAGCCACTGGAGGTCGTAGCGTATCCAGTAGGAGACGGCAAAGGCCACATTTATCAGTATGACGTCCGAGAGGACCACTGCCAGGAAAAAGTCTCTCCTTGGTCGGCGGAACACTCATTAACCTCCACGGTTCAAAACACGGTCGTAGACAGCCATAGTCTCGCGTGCGGCCTTGTCCCACGAGAAGAGCGCTGCGCGTTCCAGTCCCTGCTGTCGCAGCCGGGCGCGCAACTCACCGTCGCTCAGCACGTGAACGAGCGTCTCGGTCAGCTCCTCGACGTTGTCGGGCGACACGGTACAGCCCGCCTGCCCGACGACCTCCGGTAGTGACGACCTGTTCGACGTAACGACTGGGGTGCCGCAGGCCATTGCCTCGAGGACCGGCAGCCCAAAACCCTCGTAGGTGGACGGATAGACGAAACACTCGGCCGCATTGTACCACAGCGGCAACTCGCCGCCCGGCACGTAGCCGGGCATGATCACGTCTTCGCTCAAGCCCAGATCGTCGATGCGCGCCAGGATATCCTCGTAGAGCCATCCCCTGGCGCCGGCGATGACCAGCCGGGGTGCCGGGCCCTTCCCAAGCGGCCACGCTCGGAGCATGAGCTGATACGCCTCCAGCAGCCGGGCCAGGTTCTTGCGGGGCTCGATGGTGCCCAGGTACAGGATCATCCGCTCCGGCAGTCCGCGCTCCTGGCGAAAACGTGCCACTTCGTCGGGCGGCAGTGGTCGATACTCCGGCTCCACGCCGCAATAGATGACGTTGATCCGCTCGGAAGGGACGCCGAAGAAGTGTTCGATGTCGAGTGCAGTGCTCTTCGAGATGGCGATGAGCTGGTCGGCCTTACGCGCCGTCATTCGCGTAAATGCGCTAAGATACAGCCGGTTCCAGGGACGGAAACTCTGCGGATAGCGCAGAAAGCTGAGATCGTAAATCGTGGTCACCGACGGACAAGGGGACCACCATGGCATCACGAAAGCCATGGAGTGCAGCAGGTCGATGTCGGACCGCGCCAGCACCCACGGCTGGACCAGTTGTTCCCAGAAGATGCGCGCGACCGGCCGGCTCGTCGGTAGGCGAGAGAACCGATTGTCGAAGCGCTCGACGGCAGGGAAGCTGTGCTCGCTCAAAAACACCGTGAAGCGATGGGAGCCTGCGCAGCGCGACAGGCCGAGCAGGACGTTGTAGATGTAGCGATTGATCCCGGCGCTTCGGTAGTTGGGCTTGAGTGACAGGAGATGCGCGTTCAGGCCGACGTGCGGCGCTCGCTTGCCGATAGTGGGACCCCCTCCACACATTCACCACTCACGGACGATTATACCACAATCTGATGACCGACAAAAGCTGATCGAATGTTGGTGCTATCCAGGGATCCAGGCTGCGCCGGTGACGGTCACTCGAATGGCACGAGCCCAGCGTGTGCACACGCTGGGCTCGCTGAATTGATGACTTGGGAAGGAAAGACCTAGTTCTTGTCCTTCTTTGGAACCGGGGTGGGTTCCGGCGTCGGAGTCGGTGGGGTGTCACCAGGGGCGACCCAAATCCGCTCGTGTTCCACCGGCCGAACGGTGTAGCTTTCGTCGAAGGAATCCTCGTATATTTCCCAGGCCCCGTTGTCGTAGATCACGTAGAGCCATTTCAGATCGGTGTTCGGGTCGGCGTTCTCGCTCTGAGGCCGCACGATGCGGACCATGAAGCCCCGTTCCTCCTTCTGGTAGTTGCCCCAGAAGGTGCGAATGTCAGTGGTGGCCCAGCCCAGTTTGCTGCCGGGACCGCCCAGCCCCCACCAGATCTTGCCGAAGCGATCGGTCGGCTCGAACTTGTTGTTCGGAACGGGAAGTTCCCGGTTGGAGACGTCGCCGGGTCTCCACGTGTCAGGGAAGTTCTGTGACTGACCGCCCTCGTACAGCACCCAGATGCGGTTGGCGCCCTTCCAGGTGAGCATGAACCCGTTCTCGAAGTACTGCTCGGTCATCTCCAGGGTCTGCAGGCCCTCGATCGCCTTGCCGATGGCCTGGGCCACGCGCGGGTTGTCGTTCCACAGCTTGCCAAACCAGTGGTCCGGTGGATTCAACGCCGGCCCAACCTCACGATACCGTTCCGCGCCGATCAGACCCAGCTGGACCTTGTAGGCATCCGGATTCTCGGGGTGGTATTCCAGGCGTGCCTTCTCGAACCACTGCACGACCAGCCCGTTGCAGACAGTGGCCTCGGAAATAGGGAAGCCCAGGAACGTCTCTTTGCCGTGGGTGTCGAAGAACGCCAGGAAGGCATTGGAGACGATGTGGCCGGTCTGCGAGAAGTAGCGCTTGTCTGTGTCCCAGGGAGTGAAATTGTTCGGCACGGGTGCGTCGTCCGGACCGTGGATTTCCTTCCCCAGTTTGCCCAGTGTGACCTGTGCTCCGGGCGCCAGCTCGGCGTGGTACTCGAAGCGAGCGCGCTGGAAGTACTGCACCGGTATGCCGTCGTCGTTGGTAATGACCGGGCTGATCGGTTCCCCGAACATCTCCAATCCGCCCTGCCGGTCGTAGAAATCGAGGAATGCGGTCCGCACGAACTGGCCCGTATCCGGGAAGTATTTTGCCGGCACGTCGACGGGCAGGGAGTAGGACTTGTACGGGTACTTGGTCAGCCACTCCTGGCCGATGCTTCCCAGCCGGACCACGCCGGGATTACTCCTGTCCTGTTCCATCCTGGCTCGCTCGAAGTACTGCACGGCCAGCTGATCGGTGAGCAGGACCTCCGTGATCGGGTTGCCGAACGTGGCGGCGCCGCCGTACTGCGAGAAGAAGGCCAGGAACGGGCCGACTACGTTGTGCCCGGTCGCCGCGAAATACTGGCCGGCCGCGGCGGCGCCGGGAAGGTTGCTGGGGGCGGGCGCCGGCGTGTCGATCGAGCCGTGCAGCAGATAGCCCAGTGGCCCGAGTTGGATCTGGTTAGGCGGCGGCAACTCTGGATGCCACTCCATCCGGGCTCGCTCGAAGTACTGCACAGTGAGGCCGTCTTCAATGAACTCGTCAGTGATGGGGAATCCGAAGATGCCGGCTCCGCCACGCTGATCGAAGAATTCCAAGAAGCCGCCCTTCACTGTGTGGCCGGTTTCGGGGAAGTACCGGGCCGCAGTGAGTCCCGTTTGAGCTTCGACGGGCATGGCAGAGGATGCCAATAAGAGGCACAAACTCAAGCAGGCCAAAAGCCGAGTCAAGCGATTGAACATTTTCGTTCCTCCTTGGCATGGGGAGGCAGGTACCTGCCACTGCTTAACCTCGCGTGCCTTGCTGGGGATGGCAAGGTAGGCTGCCGATGCACATGGGTAAATATACGGTTATTACGATTATACACTGAAGTCCAGAAAAAGCCAAATCGGCGTTACAAGACATTTACAATGGAACAACGGCTGAACTATGCCAAAGCTTGCCTTGAACGACTAAATCGCATATAATCGGTGCGATGGTCTCTGGTATGAGACGGACGGCATTTCGCTGGCGTCCTGTAGACCGAACGAGTTGAGCAAGGAGGACGACCTGGGTGGCGTCCCTCACAGATGACACTGAGCCTCGCCCGAATGGAAACGCATCGGGGGGGCGCACTTTCGGTTGCCGTCAGCGGCTCATCGTCTTGGCGAATTTGGGATTGCTGCTGAGTATCATCGTTGCGTTAGCCTCTTTCTTGCCAGTGGATTGGCCCTGGGTGACGCCATTTGGCCTGAAGTTCGGGTCCGGCGTGGCGGTGGCTTTCTTCCTGGACGTCTCATTTTGGCTGGCGGGCTGGTCCGGCAGCGCGCTCGGCGTCATCCTGATGGCCATCGCGATGATGTTCGGCGCCTACGCAGGGCGGGCCCTGGGTTTGGTGGGCATGGCCCTCAGTCTGCTGATGGGCACCATGGTCGTCCTGCTGATTTTGTCCGACCTGACGGCGCTGCCGGCTGCCAGGGACGGCGAGCATCTCCCCAGAGGCCGCCTCGTGATCTGGATTGGGCTCGTGGGGGACATTATCGTCGGCGCCCTCGTGTGGATGATGTTGTGGCGATTCTGAAGCCGTTGCCGTTGACGACGAGTGACGTCTGACCCGGAGTGGAGAATGGCGACTTCGGAGCAATCCGATCGGTTGAGTTTTGGGAACGATCAGGCGCCCAGCGTCGCGACGCCGGAAAACCTGAACCAGGCGTTCACGCGGCTGGTATTGGTTCTGGGTCTGGTGCTGGCAATCAGCGGCCTCGTCGTGCTGCCCGTTGGCTTGGTCGCTGTCCACAACCGCGGCTGGGTCCACCTGATCAACGTCGTGTGGCTGGTGCTGCCCACGATCTCACTCCTGGCGTCGCTGCAGGATTGGCTGCGGGACAAACGCATCGGAGCCACCGCCGACGCGATCGTGACCTGCGGCGTGGCGTGCATCTGGCTGTGCCTGGTGCTCGCTAACGTGGCCGAGTCCCAAGACAACGACATGGGCCTGACGCCGTACATCGTCTGTGGCGCACTACTGGTCTTCACCGTGGGCAGCTTCATTGCGTTTGTGCGGACCGTGTCCCCGGACGGCAACCTGGCTCACTCTCCGGTATTGGGCTGGCTGTACTGGACGCTGATGGTGACCTCGCTACTGGTCATCGCTGTTGCGTTTTCCCTGACCTTCTATTTCCAGATCATGTTAGCATAAGGTCAAGACTTCCGAATAAGACTTCCGAAGTTTCAAGAACTTCGGAAGTTTGAGGGGAGACCGTTCGACTGATGTGGCCGATTGTAGGGCACGAACAGGCCGTCGCTATGCTGGCGAGCAGCATTGCTAACGAGCGCGTGGGCCACGCTTACCTGTTTACGGGACCTCGCCGCATTGGCAAGACGACGCTGGCGCGGGCTTTCGCCCAGGCGCTGAACTGCACCGGCACGCTTCGACCGTGCGGGGAATGTTTGAGCTGCACCAAGATTGCACGGGGCACTCATCCCGATGTGCGCCAGCTGGAAGGCCAGGGCGGCACGCTCAAGATCGATCAGGTCCGCGCCCTGCAGAGCGACGTCGCTTTGTCCGCTCACGAGGCGGAGTGGAAGATCTTCATCCTGCGTAACTTCGAGCAAGCGACCACCGAGGCGGCCAATTGCCTGCTGAAAACGCTCGAGGAGCCTCCCAGCCGGGTGGTCCTGATCCTGACCGCGACGAGCAGCAGCCTGTTGCTGCCCACGATCGTGTCCCGGTGCCGGGTCGTGGCCCTGCGTCCGTTGGCGGTAGACGCTGTGCGCGATGCTCAGGTTGAGCGGTGGCATGCCGATCCGGATCGGGCGGACCTTCTGGCGCGCCTGTCGGCGGGTCGGATTGGCTGGGCCATCGCGGCTCTGACCGACGAGACGGTGCTGGCCGAAAGGGAACGGTCGATCGAGGACGTGTTGCGCGTGGCCGGCGGCAATCGCGTCGTTCGCTTCCGATACGCTGAGGAGCTGAGTGGAAAGAAGGAGGCCATTCAGGCGGCCCTCGACGTTTGGCAGAGCTGGTGGCGTGACTTGCTGCTGGTCAAGACCGGCCAGGACCACTTGATCACGAACGTGGACCACCGCACCGAGGTTCAGGCCCGGGCCGGCGGCTACAGCGTCGACCAAATCGGCGGTTTTTTGGCCGCATTGTTGGATGCCGATCGTCGTCTGGAGCAGGAAGTCAACGCACGCCTTGCCTTGGAAGTGCTCTTTTTGAAGGTCCCCCAATTCGGCCTATAATATGGTTAAGTTCGATAAGGAGGTTGACAGCTTGGAGCCCGTTTTCCCGGCTGTGCAAATAGATTTATGGCGATAGTGGTTGGAGTTCGTTTTAAGCCGGCGACCAAGGTCTATTACTTCGCTCCCAATGGCGTGGAAGACCTGCAGCTTGGCGACCATGTCATTGTGGAAACTTCTCGCGGCCGGGAAATCGGCGTGGTGGCCCAGTCGCCGCACGACGTCGACGATGAAGCCGTGGTGGGCCAGCTCAAGAACGTGGTTTCGCGTGCCGAGGCATGGGATTTGCTTCAAATGGAGTCGTTCCGGGCCAAAGAGCCGGAAGTTCTGGTCAAATGCCGCGAGAAAGTGGCTGAGCGCGGCCTGCCCATGAAGGTGGTGAGCGCCGAGTATAGCTACGACGGCGCCCGGCTGGTGTTTTCCTTCACGTCGGACAAGCGTGTCGACTTCCGGGAGTTGGTGCGCGAGCTCGCCAAGACGTTCCGAACGCGGATCGAGCTGCGGCAGATCGGCGTTCGCGACGAAGCCAAGTGCCTGGGCGGGGTTGGGTGTTGTGGTCGCGTCCAGTGTTGCTCCTCGTGGTTGGACGAGTTTCACCCGGTGTCCATCAAGATGGCCAAACAGCAGAACCTGCCGCTGAGTCCCATGGAGATTTCCGGCATCTGCGGTCGTCTGCTCTGCTGCCTGAGCTACGAGAACGATTTCTACTGCGAAGCGAGAAAGAACCTGCCGAAGCGGGGTGAGATCGTCACCACCGAGCATGGTTTGGGCAAGGTGACCGACGTCAACGTGCTCAAGGACAGTGTCACGGTATTGCTCGAGAGTGAAGTGACGGTGGAAGTCCCGGCGGATTCGCTGCAGGCCCAGCCTGTGGTGGAGGAAGAAAAACCACCGAAGCAGCAGTCCAAGCCGACCGGCAGGTCTCGACGCAACCGTGGCAGACGCAAAGAGCGGCCCGCTGAGGGCGCTCCGGTCAGCTAGTTCGCCCGGCCGTTGATCCGGCTCGTCAGCCTCTCGATGGTCCCCGGTGGAATGAAGATGCTTCCGAGGGACACCTGGGCCGGCTCGAATCGACCGTGGAAGTCGGTGCCCCCGGTCGGGACCAGGTCGTAACGCCGTGCGATGGACAGCAACCCGCTGACTTCGCCCGGGCTGTAGCCCCGATAGAACGTTTCGAGCCCGGCGAGGCCGTAACCAGCCAGCTCGGGTATCAGTCCGGTGAGGTTGAGTGGGTGAGCCAACACGGCGACTCCACCGGCGCTGCGAATCAGTTGAATGGCTTCGGCCGGTGAGAGCTTGTACCGTTCGACGAACGCCGGAGCGCCGCGGCTGAGGTAGCGCTCGAAGGCCTGATCGATGGACGACGCGTAACCTCGATCCACGAGGGCCTGGGCAATGTGGGGCCGCCCCACGACGCCATTGCCTTTCGGGGCGCGGTGCAGTTCATCCCAAGAAATGTCGACTCCCAACTGGGCGAGGGCCGACATTATCTTCTCGGCCCTTTCCAATCGGGAGTCTCTAAGAATTGCAAGAACCTCTATCAGATGAGGCGACTTGTGATCGATGAAATACCCGAGGATGTGCGCCTCACCGAACCCGGCAAGCGTGCTGAGTTCGATGCCCGGAATCACTTGCAGCGCCGTATCATCGGCGGATTCGAGCGCGCCTTCGACCCCGGCGATGGTGTCGTGATCGGTCAGCGCGATTGTCGAAAGCCCAAGATCATCCGCCATGCGAACCAGTTCGTTTGGTGTATATGACACCATCCGAAGCTGAGCTATGGACGTGAAGGTCGACGTTGCCGCTCAGTGTGTCTCCATGATGCGCGGCTCGACGATGAGTTTTAATGCCGTCCGCTCCTGGCCTTCGATTGACACTTCAGCAAAGGCGGGAATGCATATCACATCGATGCCATCTAGCGCCAAATACCCGCGTGCGATGGCGACCGCCTTGACTGCTTGATTTACAGCTCCAGCGCCAATAGCCTGCGCTTCGGCACGGCCTTGCTCTCGAACCACACTTGCTATGGCCCCCGCCACCGCTGTGGATCTGGATTTCGCTGAAACCTTAATGATGTCCATGGCCTGTGCCTCCTTCAATGCAAGTCCGAAAGTAATCGATAATGACCCCTGAGGCTAACGGATAAAGTTTAGCGTGTAGGCCAGTGGCAATTCTGACCTGGTTGTCGTCCCCTGATCGGACATCGGCAGCCACTCGGTCAATCAGGTCATCGATCCTTATCAAGTAATATACGCACTTCCTAACGGTACGTTCATCTGATTGTACATGATTATGGTGAGGAAATCAAGAGTGAACTTAAGGATTCACAACTTTTGCGGGCTTTTGCAGTAGTCCAGCAGCCGAATTCCGTCGGAGCCAATGTCGATCGTCCCCGCTTCGTCCGTGCGGAGGACAGGCATATCCTCGAGCCGGGCCAGCGTTTCCGTGGCCGGATGCCCAAAGGTGTTGGGACCGACGGAGATGACCGCGATCTGCGGCCGTGACTGCCCGCAAGAAAGCCGCGGCGGTTGCGCCCTTGGCGCCGTGATGCGAGACTTTCAATACCGTGCTGTCCACGTTTCGACCCGAGGCGATGAGCGCTGCTTCGCCGTAGGCGTCCAGGTCGCCGGTAAACAGGAAACTGGTCTGCCCATATACCAGGCGCAGGACTGCCGACGAGGCGTTGAGGCCTCGCGCCGGCCCACTCCGGACTCGATCTCTTCCGGGAAGAGCACTTCAACGTAGGCGCCGCTATCCAGGTCGACGCGCTGGCCGGCCACCGCCCGCTGAGTGGGAATGCCGCGGTCTGTCAGCGACTGCTCCCACTGGGTGAACAGGGGCGAAGTATCGCTCAACGCTGCGTCGAGGACGGTGCCGACGTCGTATCGTTCCACCAGGGACGGCAGCCCGGTCAGATGATCGCTGTCGGCGTGGGACAGCGACACGAACTCGATGCGGCGGTTCCAGAAGGGCATCGCCCGGCCCAGTTGCGACAGAAGAGCGGCCGGGCTCGGCCCGCCGTCGATGACGAGCTGATTGCCAGCGGGGGTCGTGATCAGCGCGGCGTCTCCCTGGCCGACGTCCAGGAAGCGGACGTGCAGCCGTCCGTCCGGCATGCTGTACGCGGCGGCCCAGGTGAGGACGGCCAGCAGCAGCAAGGTCGTGACCGCGACCTTCGTGGTCAGATGGCGCAGGAGCCGCGATCCGAACTGGGCCGGATTCGACGCGCGCGCCTTCACGAGCCAAATGATTCCGGCGGTCGCGCCAAAGCAGGCCCAGAGCGCCACAGGTGACAGGGTATCGACGGCAACCGAGGCGAACGAGAGGCGGGCCAATGCTTCCACCACGCGGACCGTGTACGTGAGAAAGAGCCAGGCGACAGCCGCCACAGCCTGGCCGGCCGGCTGCCACACCAGCCCTACAAGGGTAGCCAGTGCACCGGTTCCCATCAATGCCGGTTGGGCGGGCAGGATCAGAACGTTGGCCAGGGGCGCGATGAGGGACAGGCGCCCGAAATAGAACAGGATGAGCGGCAGGGTGAAGACCTGCGCCGCCAGAGTCGTAACCAACGTATCGTTCAGCAGGCGCCGCACGCCGGCCCACCGATCGCCCATGGCTCCGGCGGCCGCGCCGAGTAGCGACTGAACTGGAGCGCCGATCAGCACCAGCCCCAGCGTCGCGCCGGTCGAGAGCTGGAAACCGACATCCCACAGCGTGAGCGGGTCGGCTATCGTCATGAAGAGCGCAGCCGCAGACAACGAAACGAGCGCCACGCTCTGCCGGCCGAAGCAGACCGCGAAAGCAGCCAACGCGGCCATGAGCGCCGCCCTCAGGACGGCCGGGTCCAGCCCGACGAACAGGGCGTAGACGGCAATGGCCACGACCGACAACGCGACGGCCTTGCGGCCATGACAGCCAGTGATTGGCGGCGCGGGCGAAGGCCATAGCGACGATGGCGATGTTGAAACCGGAAATGACCACGATGTGGCTGGTGCCGGTGGCGTTGAAGTGATCCATGAGGCTGCGCGGAACAGCGTGGGTGGCGCCGAGGAGGATGCCGCTCAGCAGCGCGCCTTCCGGATCGGGGAACAGGCGGGCGATGGTCGCGGCGGCTCTATGCCGCAGGTCCTGCAGCACGGCCAGCACCGGGTTGATGGGACCTGTGCCCACCCAGGTCAGCTTGGGTCGCCATAGGACGGGCAGGTAGTCGCGGTGGGAGGGGCGGCCAGGCTGTCGATTTGGCGCTTCCAACACGCCCTCGGCCCGGACGCGGTCACCGTAGGTGAAGGTGGGGTACAGCCCCGTTTTGACCGTGACGCTGCCGTGCCACGCCTCGGGTTGGCCGTCGATCTGGACTTCGTCCACGGCCAATGTCAGCGTCACGCGGGTATCCTGGACGTCGGGCGCGGCGCTGACCACGCCCTGCACCGTCACCGGGCGGCCGTAGTAAGGAGCCAGGCTGGGTCCGGCTTCCAAGGCGTCGACGGTCAGGCCCAGTCGCAGCGCCCCCAACACGAGCCACAGCGCGCACGCCGCGACGAGCCGCGCTCGCGAGTGGCGCTGTGTGCGGAGCAGCACCACGCCGAGGATGGTGACCGGCAGCAGCGTCCACAGCAGGACCGTGGGCGGCCGTGCGGCGCCCGCCAGCAAAATACCGAACAGCCAGGCGGCGGTCCAGTAGACGAGGGTCACCACGATTCCCCTTTATGGATCTCAGAGCGCGATATTGACGATGCCAGACGATAGTCGACGCGGCCATTTCGTCAATGGCTTCAATGCTTTTCTGACCGGCTATGCAGTACAATCGCAGTAAAACTGCGTCTGACTCAACCAGAGATCAAGTATTTGGTTTGGGGTCCTCCCGCCGCGATCCGGCGGAGGCGTGTTATATCAGATGTTGGTGGGAGGTCCACCGCGTGGCTGAAAATTCTATTTCGCCACATAGATTCCAATATAATCAGTCATTTCGCTGGTTGAATCGCAGATGGCTGCCAGCCGCTACCATCGAGTATACCAGTGATTTTGTCCGGCTGGGGCGCAAAGAGCCGCCAGATGACCTCAAATCCCTGTCCACTCGCTGTTGGCAGCCAGTTGCTTTCCTGAGCCGGATTAGATGGTTTGTCAGCCTGCAGGTAGAAGTCCACCGAACCGTCGGAATTGCTGGCAAGCTGCGAGGTGTTGGTAAAGGCATAGCGGTTGATCGAATTCGGGATCATGCCCCCTTTGAGGTTGTACAACGTAAGAGACCAGCCTTCGTTTGTGGGTGGGGCCGACCGCAAGTGCAATACATAGGGCGTTGATCCATCTAACGGCTTCTTGTTGTGATCGCTCCAGCTGATAGCGTAGATCGCCTGATGGGGAGTAAACGCACCCAGGCCGATCTGCGAGATAACCGCACGCAACTTGTAGTTGGTGCCATATCGACCAAAGCCACCGAGCAGATAACCGTTGTGCTTGTCAAAGTCAGCGGAGGATATTTCCTCGGTGTACTTCTTGATCTGGCTTGGGCCGGCTGCCACCGCATCGCTTAAACCCCTCAATGTATCACTACTCAGCTGTGGGTTCTGTGAGGGCTTCATACCAGGACCGATTCCTACCTCAGCGAACTTGCGCAACTCCTCTTGATCACTGGCCGGCGGGGGAAGAGTTCGAGCTGCTGCCCGAGTTCGTCGAAATACTGTACGCCGCTCGGCAACTGATGGGTCGTGACTGTAGTGACAGGATTAGATGGCGCCGGTGGCTGGTGGGCCGTTCCAAACCTGCTGAGCGGCGTCAGTGTGTAGCCGTCTTGAATATTGTTGACGTTGGCAATATCGTCAGGGCCTTTCAGCTGTGTAGATCCGATGATCCAGATGCGCGAGTAGTCAACATCGATCCGTTGGGTCCCTTCGGGAATCGACACATCTTTCTGATTCGGGCCGGCGATGACATAGTCGCCCGGCTTCGTATTGCTGGCAGTGCCAAGGTTTATGAGATTCTCGGTATAGGGATCAATAAGGGCAAGAACAAAGTAGTGGTCCGTCACCTGGGGAACATGCAGGACCTGAGGCTCGCTTTGAAGGTCAAGCCACGCGATTGATGAGAGCGACGTTGCACTGGTAGCCACAACCGTCGTACTTCCCGGGTTATTCAGCGTGCGCACACTGTTGAACTGGTTGACTGGCCCAAATGCTCCTTCAGATACACCAACGCTCGTCATAGTTTGAAACGTCGCGTTAGTCACAAGTAGCGGCAACCCGAAAGTATAAGCCTCCAGACCGAGATTGTATCCTTTGTTGTAGTCTGGGGACTCGTTATTTTGCTGCGCCAGGTTCTGATGAGCACTGGTCGGATTAAACAATAAGCTTTCAACAACCAATACAATCAAAACGATTCCTACTACCGCAAAGGTTCTCACTTTGGAGGTTTTGTTACTCTGTTCGTTCATGGTTCATAACTCCAGTTCTGGAGATGCCCCTTTCAGCCAGGGGCTATGTTATTTACTACTAAACCGTAAGTGTTTATATATTGCTCTTCGATAGACGCAATGTATACGATTGATTATATCACACGTCCTACAATTGGTCTAATATGTATTGCTCGACCGGAAAAGAGACAAAGTGGCCGTTTCTAAACATGAGAGTCCAGTGCTTCCTTGACCGACCTGGAAGGAGTAGAACCCATATGTCGCGAAGCAGGACTATGAGCAAGCAAGTGCATCGGCACTGGACCGCCGAGCAGAAGCTGGCGATCCTCGCCGAGGATCGCCGGCGCCGGGGGTGCTGTATGCCTGGCAACGCCTGGCCAAGCAAGGAGCTCTGGAAGCGCTGCGCGGTCGGCGAGTCCAGGATCCCGATGCGACGACGGCCAGGCTGCGGTCCGATCTGGAACGTTAGCGCGCGGGGCTGGCCGAACTGAGTGCCGAGAACCTGCAGCCAGAAAGGGCTCTGGCTTTAGGCTACCGGCGTTACAGCGCCGACGAGAAGGCGTGCGTCCTGGCACGGTTGACGCGCGCAGGCGTGGCCTACCCGTAGTCTTCGCGCTGCACGGTGCCGGTTATCGCCATTCCAGCAATGAATCGCCTGACATTTTCGGCTGCCTGCCGGACCGCCTGCATCAGGACGCTGGGAACGATGGCCGAGTTGTGTGGGGAGCCCAGCACATTGGGCAGATCCAGGAACGGATACTCCATCCGAAATGTCCCCTGCAGGAACGGTTCGGTCCACCAGGCGTCGATGGCCAGCATGAAAGCGGGGTGGCTCCTCACGTGTGTATAGAGCGCTTCCTCATCAATAATCGCGCCGCGGGCCACATTCACCAGGATGGCATCCGGTTTCATCCACCCCAGCTCTTCTTTGCTGATAAGTCCCCTCGTGACTTTCGTGAGAGGCAATGAGATCACGACCACGTCGCTTCCCCGCAGCACGTACTCGAGGTCATGCAGGGTGCCGACGAAGTCCGCCGGCTCGGGGCTCGATCCGGTGGTGTTGATCGCGAAGATCCTCATATCGAACGCCCGCATGAGGCGCGCCGTGGCTCGCCCGATGCCGCCGAAGCCCAGGATGCCGGCCGTCGTGCCGGCAAGCGCACGGTTGGGCGTCGACTGATCGAATTGCCCTTGCCTCAACAGCTGCTGTTCCACGTGTAGACGCTTGGCCAGGGCCAGTGTCATCGCCATGACGTGCTCGGCCATGGGAGCCGCGTACGCCCCCGCATTGCTCGCCACGAGCGCGCGTGAGGGCAGGTCGGCAAGCGGTACGTGGTCGGCTCCCGCGGACAGGAGCTGAATGAATTCTACCTGCTGAAGGTGGGGATAGTCTTCGGGGCGAATTTCTCGCGGGAAGTTCCACGTGAGCAGAACGCGGGCGCGCTCCAGGGCCGGTTGACGCCCTTCGGCGGGGATCTCGTCGAGAAATGCGAGCGAGGCGTTGCTGCCCAGCACCTGCTGAAACAGCGCTTTCTGCTCCGCTGAGGCATGGTAGGCGACCACGATGTTGTGCTTCTCCATCACGTTGGGTCTCCTTTGTTACTTTCAGCGCCACGTTTGAGGGCGTGGCGCTGGCAAACGTGAGACGTCGAACTGGGCGGACGGACCTCCTCAGCTCGTCGGTTCTTCTATCAGCTCCACGGTGGCCTTGAGCGTTGTGCCGTTGCGCAGGAACTCGATCGTCATGGACTGGCCGACGCGCGTGTTCTCCTCGATGTAGGCGTCCATCGCGTCGGAGGAATCGATCGGCTGCCCGTCGATGGCGGTGATGATGTCTCCGCCGAGCAGCACGCGGCGGTTGCCGAGGATGACCTCCCGGCTGGCGCCGTGGATGCCGGCGGTGGCGGCCGGGCTGTTTCTGATAGACGCGCGCGACCAGGACGCCGCCTGTACGGGCAGGCTCAAGCGCTGTGCGAAGTCCGGCGTGATGCTGTAGCCGAGCGCGCCCAGCCACGGATGCGGGTAGTGCCCCTTGTCGATCAGTTCGGGGACCACGCGCTTCACGGTGTCCACCGGGATCGCCAGCCCGACGCCGACCGATCCCCCGCTGGGGCTGATAGATGGCGGAGTTGACGCCGATCACCAGGCCCGAAGAGTCGAGCAGCGGCCCGCCCGAGTTGCCCTGGTTGATGGCCGCGTCCGTCTGGATGGCCTGGCGGATGTGTTTTGCCGTCCTGGGTTTCGATGGTGCGGCCCAAAGCGCTGATGACGCCGGACGTCAGCGTCCGGCTGAACTGGCCGAAGGGGTTGCCGATGGCGATGGCCCGCTGGCCGACCCGCAGCGTCTTGGATTCGCCCAGCACCACCGGCGTGACGCCGGCGGGCACGTGACTTTCAGCACGGCCAGGTCGTTGGCCGGGTCTACCCCACCAGGTCGGCCGGCTCGGACACATCGTCGCCGAAGTTGACCGCGATGGTCGTCGCGCCGTCCACGACGTGGTAGTTGGTAACGATGTGTCCCTCGTTGTCGTAGACGAACCCGGAGGCCGGACCCCTCCTCCGGCTGCATGCCAAAGAAGAAATCTTCGCGCAACATCTGCGTGGTGATGTTCACTACGGCCGGGCGAGACCCGCGCGTAGACGTCGATGGTGCGCTGCTCCACGACGTCCGTCTGCTCGGGCGGCGTGCACCGTGGGCACGGCGGTGGCGCGGCGATGACCACGGTGCGTTCATGCCGGCGGCGCTCACCCTGGCCGCCGGCAGTCCTCCGGGAAGATAGGCCATGGCCAGCAGCCCACACAGCAACAGGTTGAGGCCATCATGCTGACCAGGCCCAGCCTGAGCGAAAACGTTCAACCGATGGCTTTTCATGGTCGATGGTACCCCCGTCTCTGCTACTCGTGACGCGGCGCCGGCACCTGTGCGTGGCCGCGCCACGGATCGCGTTCACACGTGTCACGCTGACTTCCGCAGGGCGGATTGGCAGCCTGAGGCGAGAAGCACGATGTCAGTGCTCAGGCCCAGGAACTGGAAGCCCTGCGCCCGGCGCAGACCTGGCTACTTCGGCATTCGGCACCCAGGCTCCCAAGCGAATGCCGGCTCGTCTTGGCCACGGCGATCACCCGGTCGATGGCCTGGGTCACCTGGGCCGGCATTTCGCTGCCCACGCCGGCTGGCCATAGGAACCGGACAGGTCCACCGGACCGAGGAAGAACATGTCGATGCCGGGCACGCTGGCAATCTCCTCGATGTTGGCTCACGGCATCGGCGTGCTCGATCTGGACGATGACCATGATCTCCGTGGTTGGCCCGCGCAAATAGTCCTCGAAATCGAGTCCGTAGCCCTGTGCTCGCGCCAGGCCGATGCCCGCGGAAGCCCTGCGGCGGATACTTTGCTGCCTTCACGGCTCGCTCTGCGCTCGCGCGGTCGTTGACCAGCGGGACGACGACGCCCATCGCGCCGATATCCAGCGCGCGCTTGATCAAGGCCGGATCATTATCGGCCACGCGGAGGAAAGGCACCACATCGCTGCCGCTCATGGCCTGCAAAAGCACCTGAGCGTCTGCGACGCCCGCCGGGCCATGCTCGCAATCGACCAGCAGCCAGTCGAAATCCGACGGAAGCCATGATCTCTGCCACAGTTGGATGAGCTATGGTGACCCAGCCGCCCACTGCGACTTCGCCCGCTGCCAACATCGCCTTGATCCGGTTCGCTTTCACGCTTGTGTTCCCTTTCCTGCAGCAGTTTTGTCGATTCTCTCTCGATTCTAGCACAAAGCCCCCGAATAATCTAACCCACCGATGGTCGAAAGACGTCCGATGTTTAGGCGCGGGTAGGGCCCATGTTATAATAGCGGCCAACCGCCGTGCGCCCTCAAAAAGGAGCAGACATGTCCAGCAAGCCGCATCGTGTATTCTTATGGTACACTCTTGACTCTGCCTTCGTTTTGCTGCTGGGTCGGCTGCAGCCGGCAACCTGTTAGCCTCGGCGGCCAGGAAGCTTCAACCGACCCCGACCGTGGTCGGCGCTGGCACTGCCTACGGGAACGGCCACGCCGACCGCCGTGCCGCACCCATAATGCGACGCCACGCACGCGAGAACGTCGTCGCGCCGACGAAGAAGGCGACGAGCAGCCCGGCGACGGCTGAGCGGCGACAGAAGGCTCGCCACGCCGGCCGCCAAGCGCCGAAGACGCACCAAGACGCCGACCCCACGCCGGCGCCATTCAATTTCTATTTGAGCCGATACGGCCGATCGTGCGCCGACGGAGACGCCTCAGGCGAAGGTCAGAGTGGTGAATGACGGCGGCAAGCCGCTGTCGGATGTGACGGTCGAGCTGCGGACGAGGCTGGGCACGCCTGTCGCCACGCGGACCAGACGGACGAAGACGGCAGGGACGTCGTTCCCGGTCGGCGGATGCGGCGGCCGAGGGCTGGAGCGTCACGGGTGGCGACGAGAGCGGCGGCGGCGCTCCGGCGCGCAGCCCCAAAGTCGGCCGCCCGGATGTGAGCTGCGATCCGAAGCAGCAGTCGCTAGACGTCGAGTTCCAAAAGGCATGACCAAGAAGACTGGCGATTGGCCGGAGCGGCAGCCCATCTCAGCGGCGTATCCCGGCCGCTGCCTAAGGCCGAGGGGCCCTGGTCGCCCAAGCAGGTGCGTCCTCTGTCGGACTGGCCCCGGCCGGCGCACGACAACGGCATGGGCATCCATTTCCTGCCCATCGGCTACTACGCGGATTGGGTGGTCGATCTGCTGATCGGCCGCATGAAACAGATGCACATGACGTGGGCCAGTCGTTCTGTACGAGGACGACAATTCACTGCGGATCGCGGCGCAGAAGTTCCGCGATGCCGGCATCATGGTCGTGTGGCGGCCCAATATCCGCCCTGACGCCACCTACATCTACATCAAGCGTGACATGGACATCCTGCGCGAGATCGGCATGCCGCCCTACATCCAGCTCTTCAACGAGCCGGAGGTCGGCGCAGGAGTGGGCTGAGTCGAGGGCGAGATCAGGATCAAGCATTTCGCCGACAACTGGATCAAGTTCGCCGACGACGTGAACCGGCGGGGGGCTTCCCGGGCATACAGGTCGTCGATCCCGGAGACGCTGAAGTTCCTGATCGACCGGGTTAAGAGCAAGGGCAAGGAATACCTGTTCGACCAGATGTTCTTCGTGCCGCACCCGT
Organism: uncultured Chloroflexia bacterium; assembly: GCA_963843645.1. Classification (GTDB taxonomy): domain Bacteria; phylum Chloroflexota; class Anaerolineae; order DAOTYC01; family DAOTYC01; genus CAWJLE01. The sequence continues at coordinate 1,328,856 of CAWJLE010000001.1, forward strand.
ACGGCTCTAACCATCCGCCCGATTACCCGTACGATGCCAACATGCAGGCGCGCGAGCCGGGCAAGACCGTTGACCAGGATTGGTTCGGCACGCTGGGTTTCCTGCCCTACGCGCGTATCTTCCAGGAGCAGCTCGGTTTCGTGCCGCCGTTCATCATCGGCGAGGGCGGCTGGGCCGTCACCGTGCGTGAGGACGACAAGTATCCGGTGGTCAACGACGAGCGGCACCGCGACTATCACCTCGAGGTCTACTCCTGGTTCAAGAATGGGTCCTTGTCGGACGGCGAGGCGCTGCCGGATTATCTGTTTGCCTTCTGCCCGTGGGTCATCGCTTCGGGCGGCGAGGACGTGTTCGAGGCGGCGAGCTGGTATCAGCAAGGACGACGACAGACAGCAAGAAGATGACGATCAAGGCCATGCATCGGATGCCGCCCTTCGAGCGCAAGTTCTCGTGGGATAAGCACGAGCTGAAGACGATTGGTCCGGCCCGCCGAAGGATGGTATAATATGGCTCATCATCTTCTTGAAGGATCAGACTTCCCGAGCGCTATGAGCAATCTAGGAAATGTCCGAGGCACCGCCGACGTCTTGCCGGCGGAATGCGCTGTCAATCGAGAGATCATCGACGCCCTCAGGGGCTTTCTGGAGTCTTTCGGGTACAATTGCATCGACGTCCCGGTGATCGAGCACACTGATCTGTTCTTGACCAAATCGGGCGAGGACATCATCTCCAAGATGTACTCGTTCACGTTCAAGAACCGGAGTATCTGTCTGCGTCCCGAGTTCACCGCCTCGATCGGGCGCGCCTTCGTCAACCACCTGCAGGCCAGCTCGTTGCCCCTCCGGCTGTACTATCACGGCCCGGTGTTTCGCTACGAGAAGCCGCAGAAAGGCCGCTACCGCCAGTTCACTCAGATGGGCGTCGAGTTGATTGGCGCGTCCGAGCCCCTGGGCGGATGCGGAGGTGATCCACTGCGCGTGCGGCGGGCTGGAGCGCCTGGGCGCTGACGGACTGGCGTGTCGTGATCGGCCACGTCGGGGTCATCACGGAGCTGCTGCGCGCCTTTGGGCTGGATCGGCGCGCCGTCATGTTCTTGATTCAGAACATGGAGAACCTCTCGAAGGACGGCAGGGGCATCGAGTACGTGCGCGCACGGCTGCGTGAAGTGTACCCGCCGACGAACCCGGCGACCGAGCTGTCCGCCCTGGCCGATAGCCTGTCCTCCGGCCCGACGCCGCTCGACGTGAACACGCTCAAGTTGTTCAGCGAGATGAGCGAGGAGGAATCGCGCGCGTTCTTGCGCGATTTTCTGGCCCACATGGAGATCGGCGAAGGCCTGGGCAACCGCGAACCGGAAGACATCGTGGAGCGGTTGGTGCGCAAGCTCCGGCAGAAAGACCTGACGTCGAGGATCCTCGAGGCGCTCGACTTTCTGTCCGAGCTCAATCAGCTGGCCGGCTCGCCGGCCGAGGCGCTGCCGTGCATACGAGATCTGCTGGACAGCTACGGCCTGAAGCGAGCGGCGTTGGTGAGTTGGAGCAGCTCATCGCTGCTCTCGACTTGTACGATATCGATTGGGGCCGGGTATCCATCAACCTGGGAATGGGGCGTGGCTTACAATACTACACCGGCATGATCTTCGAGGTCTATCACCAGACCATCAGCAGCGAGAACCAGATCTGCGGCGGTGGTCGCTACGACGACTTGATCCACGCTCTCGGGGGTCACCGGGAGGTGCCTGCCTGCGGATTTTCGTACGGCCTGGAGCGCTTGAGGCTGGCGCTGGGCCGAACGGGGAGCGCCGCGCGGGCGGAGGCGCTCGTGATCGCGGTGGAGGACGCCGACCGCCGCTACGCCGTCCAGGTCGCGCAGGACCTGCGTGATCGCGGCTTGCGGGTGGAGGCGGACGTCCGGCAACGTGGCGTGAAGGGCAATCTGCAGTACGCGGACAGGGCCAAGATTCCCTTCTGCCTGATCGTCGGCGAGCGCGAGCGAGCAGGCCGGCAGCTGTGGTCGTCCGTGACATGGCCAGCAGCAGGAATCGACGATTGAGCGCGCCCGGTTGTCGGATTGGGCTGGACACATCCGGAGCGGCAAGCCGGTAGGACTGACTGAAACATGAGCAGAACTGAAGAAGTGACGATTCGCGCTGCCCAGCAAAGGGTCTCTGGAGGCCGGGACGATGAGCTTCCTGGCCGCATGTGGGCTGCGCGTGGACAAAGTGAATCCGCGCCAATACACGGCGCGCATGCCGGCCGTGCCGGACGTCGTGGTGTTGTTTCAGCGCGCCGTGGATATTCTGGAAAAAGTGAAAGACGGCGGGGTCGCCATGGGCATCACCGGCTACGACATCGTGGCCGAGATGAAAGAGGAAGGCGATCCGATCATCCCTCTGCACCCGGCGCTGGGCTATCGGGAAATGTGAGCTCGTGGTGGCCGTGCCCGATTCCTGGATCGACGTGCTGTCCATGGACGACCTGGCGGACGTGGCCTTGATGCTGCGTGAAAAAGGCAAGGCGCTGCGGGTGGGCACCAAGTTTGCGAACCTCACTCGCGACTTCTTCCAGCGTCATGGGATTTCGTATTACTCCATCGTGAGCTCCGAAGGCGCCATCGAGGCGGGTCCCAGCATCGGCTATGCGGACGTGATCGTCGATCTGACGTCCAGCGGGACAACGCTGCGCGACAATCGGCTCAAGCGCATCGTCGGCGGGGACGTGCTGGTGTCGCAGGCCTGCCTGGTGGGCAATCGCCAGGTGCTGCAGAACAACCCGGCCGCCCTCAGCGCGGCGCAGACCATCCTGGAATTCGTGGATGGCTACCTGGCGGCGCGCTCGTATCTGTTCCGTGTTCGCCAACATCTACGCCGACAGCGCGGAGGATGCCGCACAGACGCGTGCTGGCGCAGCCGGACGTGGCAGGGTTGCGCGGCCCGACCATCTCCGAAGTGTACACGCGCTCCTCGGCGGGCCAGCGCTATTTCGCCGTGCACGTCACGATCGAGGAGCGCAACCTGTACCGGGCGGTGCATCAGCTGCGGAAGGCCGGCTGCGTAAGCATCACCGTGCTGCCCGTGGACTACGTCTTCGCCGATACGTCGCCCAGCTATCAGCGCCTGCTCAACCGGCTGCGCAAGGGCGAAGACGACGAGGAATTCGTCTGAGACGCAGGCTGTAGCAGGGACAAAAGAACGACCGAGTAGCCGAACTACTCGGTCTCGCGTGGTTCAGGGTGGATGACGGGATTTGAACCCGCAACACTCGGCTCCACAGGCCGATGCTCTGCCGTTGAGCTACATCCACCACGCTGTCCTGAAGCGGGTGGAAGTATAGCACGTTTTTGTTTGGATGGCAAACGGAAAGGTCGGCGGTTGAAAGGCTATTTGCTCGCCGGCAGCGCCGGGGTGTTGTGGGGCCTCATCAGCCTTTTCGGCAAGCTGGTGGTGCAATACGATGCCAATCCCAACGCCATGATGGCGGTGCGGGCAGGCCTGGCGTTCGTCACGTTGGGCGGGGCGCTGTGGCTGCTTTCAGCCGCAGGCGTTGCGGATCGGCTGGAAGGACGTGCCGTTCTTCCTGGTTTTCGGTCTCTTCTGCGTGGCCGGCAGCTATGCTACGTACGTATATGCGCTGAAATACACCACCGTGACTACCGCAGTCGTCATCAGCTACACCTACCCGGCGCTGGGTGTCCATTCTGGCCACGGTCTTTCTTGGCGAAAAACTGCGCTGGACCAAGATCATCGCGCTGGCCCTGGCACTTGGGCGGCAGCTTCCTCGTGGCCGAGGGCTTCAGGCCGGGCGCGCTTCAGATGAACCTGACGGGCATTTTGTTCAGCCTCGGCACCAGCGCGGCGCTCACGTTGTACAGCCTGTTGTCCAAGCGCGCCGTCGCGCGTTACGGACCCTGGACGCTGTCGCTCTATGGCTTCGGCTTCGGTGCATTGTGGCTGGTCATCCTCGCGTCGCCGCGGAACGTGGTGTCCATGCACTTGCCGGCGGCGGGTTGGGCGGTCCTGGTGGCCTGGGCGTGGATTCCGACTGTCCTGGCCTACGGTCTTTATCTCATGGCGTTGGATCGCATTGAGGCCAGTCGTGCGACGATCGTCTGCACGATTGAGCCTGTCTCAGCCATCGCGCTTGCCTGTCTGTTCCTGGGAGAAACGGTGAGTTTGCCGCAGCTGCTGGGGGCACTATTGGTCCTTAGCGGAGTGATATTGGTAGCCGTAACGCCGGGCGCGCATCGTGTCCTGCGGTGAGCCTGACGACGACGGCGCCCACAATCAGGCCATTCCATATGGGAGAAGGGAGTACGATCATGTCAAAGGATAAGCCCACCACCCCGAGCGAGGTCTTCGACACGCTGCCCGGCCAGATCGACCTCAGCAAGACGCAGGGGATCAACGCGGCCTTTCAATTCGAGCTGGAAGGGAAGAACGGCGGCATCTGGGTTGCCAGAATCGCCGACGGGGGTTGCTCGGTGACTGAGGGAGCCATGGACAATCCGAACGTGACCATCAAGATGGTCGACAAGGACTTCATGGCCCTGGCTACGGGCCAGATTCAAGCGGTGCCGGCCTTCATTTCGGGCAAGATCAGGGTTTACGGCGATTACGTCCTGGCAACCAAGCTGCAGTCGCTGTTTGGCGTCTGATCGGCGCGCTGGAGCAGCCCGAGCAGTTGATGGTGGCCGCAGCTCACCCAGACTTGCGGCGAGTCGAGAGTCATAGAGAGGTCAGGTATGCGTTTCAAGCTGGTTGCATGTGAGGTATTGGCGCGTGAAGTCTATCTCAGTGCGGCGCGCTCTCCGCATCTCGTCGACCTGGAGCTGGTCGAGAAGGGGTTGCACAACACGCCGGACATCCTGCGGGTCGAGTTGCAGGAGCGAGTCGACGCCGCGGAGCCCGGGCGGTATGATGCCATCCTGTTGGGCTACGGACTGTGCGGCAACGCGCTGCTGGGGCTGACCGCTCGTGACGTTCCGGTGGTCGTGCCCCGAGCGCACGACTGCATCACGCTGTACCTGGGTTCGCGGGCGACGTACAATGCCAAGTTTGCCGAGAACTCAGGCACGTACTATTACACCGCCGATTACATCGAGCGCACCAGCTCGGACCAGGACAGCCTGGCCGTATCGCTGGGCACTGCCATCACCACGGACATCCAGGCGGTGTACGAGACGTACGTTGAGAAGTATGGGAAGGACAACGCGGACTACCTCATGGAGGTGATGGGTGAGTGGTCGGCGCACTATTCGCGTGCCGTCTACATCGACCACGAGGAGACGCGCTTCCTGGGCTGCGAACAACTCGCCATCGACGAGGCGAAGTCGCCGTGGGTGGAAGTACGAGAACGTGCCGGGCAGCCTGCTGCTGTTCCGCCAGTTGACGTCGGGCGAGTGGCCGGCGGAGGACTTCCTGGTCGTGGAGCCGGGCCGCAAGATTCAGCCGTCCTACGACGACGGCGTCATCGCTGCTGTCTAGGCAGTGATCGCGATCCGGCTGCGAAAGGTTGTTGGAGCGTTTGACTTACGTTGCGATTGAGCTGGGAGAACCGGGCGCTCGGATAGCCGGGCGGCGGGGCGACGTCGTCGTTCTGATCGATGCCCTGCGTGCGAGCGTGACCCTTACCTGCGCGTTGGTGGCGGGGGCTCGACGCGTGGTGCCCGTTCTGCACGTGGACGAGGCCAGGACGCTGGCCGAACGCGAGGGCTATCTGTGCGCCGGAGAGCGCGGCGGGGCCAGGGTGCCGGGGTTCGACTTGGGCAACTCTCCAACCGAAATGCTGGCCAATCGGCACCGTCTCTGTGGCCAGACGTTGGCGTTGACCACGAGCAACGGCACCCGCTGTGTGCAGGCCGCCGTTCAGACCGGCGCCGCGGCGATCGTGGCCGGTGCGCTGCCTAACGCTGAGGCGGCAGTGAGGGCGGCCTGGGAGCTGGCCAATCACTCGGTGGGGACACCGCAGGGCCGTGGGCGCAACATCACGCTGCTGGCGGCCGGCATCCAGGATGAGATGACCGTGGAGGACTCGTTCACCGCGTGCTGGCTGCTGCAGGCGCTCGTCGAGCTGCACGGCGGCGCGGTGGAACACGCAACGTTCGAGCCGGTGATCCCGGAGGCCGCCGCAGAGCTTTTTCGAACGAGCGAGGCCGGCATCCGGCTGACCGGGTTGGGCTATGCCGACGATGTGGCTTATTGCGCGAAGATGGACGTGTTGCAGGTTGTGCCGGTTTTTCGCCCGGAGGTTGGTTTCGTGGAGTGGGCCGGCAGTCCGGTAACGCAACGGGTGGCTTGCAGGAGTGGCGAGGAAACGGGCCATGAGTGACGACCAGGGAGGCGGCATTTCCGTCGTGATCCCGGTGCTGAACGAGGCGAAAAGCCTCGACGCAGCTACATTCGAAGCTGACCGCCGCCCTCGTCGAGCTGGCCCGGCCGTACGAAATCATCTACGTCGACGATGGGAGCACCGACGAGTCTCCGGACGTTCTCGAGGGCCTGTGCTGCCGGGACGCGGGGCATGTCAGGCTCATCCAGTTCAGGCGCAACTTCGGCAAATCGGCCGCGTTAACCGCGGGTTTCTCCGAGGCGCAAGGGCAGGTCGTGGTCACCATGGATGGCGACCTGCAGGACGACCCGGACGAACTGCCGCGACTGCTGGCCGTCCTGGGTCAGGGCTACGACCTGGTCTCGGGCTGGAAGTACCCTCGACACGATCCGCTGTCGAAGACGGTGCCGTCCGCGTTGTTCAACTGGACGACACGCCTGCTGACCGGTGTGGGTCTGCACGATTTCAACTGCGGTTTCAAAGTCTACCGGATTGATGTCGTGCGCGAATTGTCCGTGTACGGCGAGCTATACCGCTACATTCCGGTTCTGGCCCACGCCCGAGGCTTCAAGGTGACGGAAGCTAAGGTCCGCCATCACCCACGCCAGTACGGCGCGTCCAAATACGGTTTCACCCGCCTGATTCGCGGTCCCTTCGACCTGCTGACCGTCCTGTTCATGGCGCAGTACGATCGCCGGCCCCTGCACTTGTTCGGCGGCTTTGGCGTGTTGTGCTTTGCGGCCGGGCTGCTCATCAACCTGTACCTGACGGGGCTCTGGCTGGACGGTGTGCGGCCTATCGGCACCCGTCCGCTGTTGAGCCTGGGTGTGCTGCTGGTGTTCATGGGGGTTCAGTTCGTGTCTTTCGGCTTGCTCGCCGAGATGATCGCCAAGGTTGCCTCCGCCAGGCGCAGCGACTATTCGGTGAAGAGGAGATTGCCGTGACCGCGGCCAACCACGGCAACTGGCAGAAGTATCAGAACCAGAATCCGCTGCAACAGCGGCTGATCGGTCGCTTCCTGGCCCAGGTCAAGGCGCTGGTGGCGCCGCTGCCCATTCGTACCGTCCTCGACGTCGGCTGCGCCGAGGGCTTCGTCCTGAATGCCCTGCGGCAGGTGCGCCCCGACCTGTCTGTCGCCGGGTTGGACCTGGATGCTGCTGCCCTGGGGCGTGGGCGCCGGCTGTTCCCGGACGTACCCACGGCCCGCGCCGACATCTTCCACGTGCCTTGCCCGTCGTCGACGTTCGACCTCGTCCTGTGCACCGAGGTTCTGGAGCACCTGGCGAACCCTGAGGCAGGATTGCGGGAGCTGGCTCGGGTCTCGCGCCGCTATTGCTTGTTCAGTGTGCCGCACGAGCCGTTCTTCCGCACCAGCAGCCTGCTGCGGGGCAAGAATCTCTCTCGCCTCGGCAACGATCCGGAGCACCTGCAGAACTGGACTCAAGGCGGGTTCGTTCGGTTTCTCACACCCCACGTCAGTGTGATGACGGTCCGTCGGTCTTTCCCCTGGCTCGTCGTGCTGGCACAGGTCGGTGACGGCGACCGATAGCGCGCTTTTTGCCTTCGTGGACGCCCTCTCAACTTCTGCTTTACCAAATCTCAACTCAATCTCAACCTAACTTTTACACAAAGGTTACCGAAACGGTGCTATGATAAGACCGTAGTACTGTTGCAGCTGTCCAGCTGATTGACGATCCTGACAGTACAGGCTGACTGATATGGGGAGGAAGCGATGAGTCTGAGTATATTGGTCTACGGACCAGATGAGAGAACGAACGAAGAGGTCGCCCGGCAGCTGCATAACGACGGCTACGCCGTGAATACAGCCACGAGGGAACCCGAAGCATTGCGCAAGCTGCACAGCGATATCCCCGGTCTGATTGTGGTCGATATGAGTGCCGACGGTGTGGAATGGGATGGCGCCCGGTTCTGTCAGAACGTTCGGGCCGTTTCCGAGATCCCGCTGGCGTTGATCGCCGATCCCGAGAGCGAGGAAGCGGAGCAGTTCGCCGCTCAGCTTCTGGAGCATACGTACCTGGTGGAAATGCCTGCGCGCCGTGTAGCGGCCAAGATCGAAGAGATTCTGGGCCGGACCGTCATGCCTTCGCTTCCTACCCGCATGTCGCTGCACGTACACGAAGGCCTGTGGGTCGACTTTGCCACCCGCCAGGTCCGGGTCAAGGGCGAGGCAATCGACCTGACCCCCAAAGAGTTTGATCTGCTGTCCTGCCTGGTGCGAAATGCCGGGCGTTTGTTTACCTCTGAGGAGTTGATCGACCTGGTGTGGGACGGCAAAAAGAGCGACCGTGCCGCGCTCAAGGCGTACATCTGGCGGCTGCGCCAGAAAATTGAAGAGACTCCCAAGCGCCCTCGCTACATTTTGACCCGGCGAGGGGTCGGCTATTTCTTTAAGAAGATGGCTTCCTAGCGGCCAGGTCCTGGGAAAACCGGCCAGAGCTGTAAAGAGAAGAACCCCGGAGGGCGGGGTTCTTCTTTTGTGTCTCAGAGCCGCCGGTGCGTCGTCGCGCCGCCGGTTCTCACGCTGTCAAAGTCATTCGTTCAATTTGAAGCTGGCCATCCGCTTGCGGAACTCATCCGCCTCGGCGGCCGGCATGCCGTAGAAGTGCTCCTTCGACGGGAACCGGTGATTGCGAACGTCGTCCACGTACTCTTTGTAGGCTTCAGTGCAGATCTCTGCGACCTGGGCGTACTTCTTCACGAACTTCGGCGTGAAGGCCTGGAACAGGCCGATGGCGTCACCGGAGATCAGTAGCTGACCGTCGCAGTGGGAGCCGGCGCCGATGCTGAGGATAGGGATCGGCAGCGCCTTCGTGACCTGCTCGCCGACTTCGTCGGGGATGCCTTCGAGCAGAATCATGTGCGCGCCCGCTTCGTACACGGCCACTGCATCCTCAACGATGGCCATGGCGGAATCAGCGGACCGGCCCTGCGCCTTGAAGCCGCCGAGCACACCACTGGACTGCGGAGTCAGCCCCAGGTGACCGATGGTCAGGATTCCGGCTTCGACGATGGCCCGGATCTGCGGCGCAACGCGCTTGCCGCCTTCCAGCTTGATCGCGTCCATGTCGGCTTCCTTGAGGAAGCGCACCGCGTTGCGGACTGCATCCTCGGGGCCCGTCTGGTACGAGCCAAAGGGCATATCGCCGATGACGAAGGTATTCGGGGCGCCGCGCCGCACGGCCTGGCAGTGCCGGATGCAATCGTCCATCGTCACGGGAATGGTGCCGTTGTAGCCCAGGACGATCATACCCAGGGAATCACCCACCAGGATCATATCCATGCCGGCTGCTTCCTGGAAAGAGGCCTGCGGGAAATCGTAGGCGGTCATCCAGGTAATCTGTTCGCCGGTTTCCTTCATCTTGCGAAAGTCGAGAATCGTCTTCTTCTTCGGCATTGTTTCCTCCTGAAGTGTTGGTTTGTGATTGCGAAAGATGCCAGACGGCGGCTGCCGTATTTCAGCCGATGCTCGTGATGCCCGCGCCGCCTCAGGGCTTCGGAATGGCCAGGTCCGCAGTGCCCAGCGGCGACATGGTGGCCGTAGGGAAGTTCTCCTGAATCAGCTCGTGAATGATCTGGGCGTGTTTGACCTTCTCACGCGCCCAGGCGGCGAGCATCTGCGGATCGACCCACGGCTTGTACAGCGCGCCCGGCCCGGCCGCGCAGGCCGGCCCCGGCTCGATTTTGTAATAGCAGGGCGCACAAAGGCGCACCATCTCCGGCGCGTCGTAGAAGCGATTGAACCCGCCGAACGATTCGGTCAGGAAGACGTGCAGATCCAGCGGAATGTCCACCGATTGGCGGATAGACGCGAGCTGCGGCAGCGACAGGTCGCCGACCGGGTTGAACGTGCTCGCTCCCAGCGACTGGAGGAGCTTCCCGCCTGCCCCGGACGCGTGTCCGGCGTAGATCGACACCTTGAAGCCGACGTCCGCCGGAATGTCGCCATTCTGCTTGAGTTGCTGCAGCAGCCACAGCAGCCCCTCGTCGATGACCAGGAAGCCCCGGAATCCGAGCTCGATACCTCGCATGATGTCGGCGATCACGTACGAGAGCTGATCGGAGCCCCGAAAACGCAGCCCTGACAGGCCGCCTTCCGGCGTCGCGACCTGGCGCCCTGTGTCCCACGCCGAACGGGGACCGGGGGTCAAGATGACTTCCAGCTGCGCGTCCGCAGCCATCTGGGCGAAATCCCGCAATTCGGCCCGGTCCAGCAAGGTCGCGCCCATTACCACGGAAATAGCGCGGTGGATGGGTACTTTGCGCTTGTTCATCTCGTCGATCATGGCTTCGAGGACGTTGGGACGCTCGATTCCCGAGATTTCCATGCGATACCAGCTGCCGTCCGGGAAGCGCTTCGTGCTGGTAGGCAGATCGTAGGCATCACGACCCGGCACGCCAGACTTCTGGATCATCCGTGCGATCTTCTCCATCTCCATTGATGTTGTGTCCCCCTTTGAGGCTCTATGATCTCCTGTGTAGGCCGAGCGCTATTCTAACACCGCGCTCTGTGTTCGTCAAGTCACAATCGACCGCGCCGTGGTCCCATTTTTCGCATCGTGAACCGCGAACGCCTTGCTACCGGGCAGGCCTTATGCTATACTCCGCTGAGTATTTGAGGCGTGGAGAAGCCATGTCGTGTGCGTACGCTCCAGGCAAGGCGATATTGTTCGGCGAGCATGCGGTCGTCTACGGGCGTCCGGCCATCGCCGTGCCCATCGAGAAGGTCAGGGCGCGGGCCGCGGTGACTGCCGGCGATTGTGGGTCGGGACTGGTGGTTGCGGCCAAGGACCTCGACCGCACCTATGCCCTCCGCGATGCTCCGGTGGACGACCCGCTGCGGGCGATCACGCTGAATACTCTCGCCCACCTGGGAAAGCGGCCCCCACTCGACCTGCTGATCGAGGTGACCTCGACGATTCCGATCGCGTGCGGGCTGGGCAGCGGCACGGCAGTGTCGACCGCCGTTGCGCGAGCGCTGGCGGCGCATTTCGGAGTGATCTTGCCCAATACGGCCGTCTCGGACCTCGTGTTCGAGGTCGAGAAGATTCATCACGGCCGGCCTAGCGGCATCGACAACACCGTGGTGACTTACGAGCAGCCGGTCTACTTCATCAAGGGTCAGACCATCGAGACCTTGCGGGTCGCTAGGCCGTTCTTGCTGCTGGTGGCCGACACCGGCGTGTGCAGCCCGACCCGCGTCGCCGTGAACGATGTATGCGAGGGATGGAACTGCGAACCCGAACGCTACGAGCGGCTGTTCGATCGCATCGGCGCCATCGCGGATCAGGCGCGTCGTGCCATCGAGCGCGGACAGGTTGAGCTGCTGGGGGGCTGGATGGACGAGAACCAGGCGCTGCTCCGGGAAATCGACGTCTCCAGCCCCGAGCTGGATCGACTCGTTGCAGCGGCAAAGCGTGCGGGAGCCCAGGGTGCGAAGCTTGCTGGCGCGGGGCGAGGCGGCAACATGATTGCGCTGGTGTCCCCGGAGACCGCACAGGCTGTCGAGGCGGCAGTTCGGGCGGCCGGCGCGTGCAGGGTGATCGTCACTGAAGTCCGCTGACCCGCGGACGAGGAGATGTCGATGAAGATTTGCGTTGCTGTTACCGGCGCATCGGCTGTTGTGTTGGGGCAGCGCGTGCTCGAGAATCTTCGCGAACACGAGGTTCACCTGATCATTTCGGAGGCCGCCCACCGGGTGATTGCCATCGAGATGAACCCAGGGGCAGATTTCCCGGCCCAGTTCGAATACGATAACCGGGACATCAGTGCGCCGCTCGCCAGTTCCTCGTTCCTGATCGATGCTATGGTCGTGGCGCCGTGCAGCATGAAGACGCTGGCCGGCATCGCCCACGGCTACTCCGACAACCTGATCCTCCGGTCTGCGGAAAACTGTCTGCGTCTGAATCGCAGATTAGTATTGGTGCCCCGCGAGACGCCGCTGAGCCTAAGCGCGATCGAGAACATGCGGCAGGCGAAGCTATCAGGCGCCATCATCCTCCCCCCCACTATGGCGTATTACTACGAGCCGAAGTCGCTGGACGACGTGACCGATTTCTTCGTGGGCAAGATTTTGGACGCTTTGGGCGTCCAGCATCATCTGTTCAAGCGATGGCAGGGTGTCGTAGATGACGAGGAAGACGAAATGAGTCTGCGAAGCTTTGTCGAGGAACTGCAGCGGGACAGCCGGCTGACGATCGTTGATACAGAGGTGGACCCGAACCTCGAGCTGGCCGGCGTCATCTTTGCCCTCCAGGGCAAGCCTGTGCTCTTCCCACACGTGAAACGCGAGGGCTACCGTGTGGTCTCGGGCGTATGCGGCAGCCGTGACCTCTTTGCCCTGGCGCTGGGAGTGGATCGCGCGGATTTGGTGCGCACCATGGCGCGCGCTCTCGACCATCCCGTTGCGCCGGACGTGATCTCGGACGTCGAAGCGCCGTGCCGAGAAGTCGTCGAGCCGGACGTGGACCTCAATCGCCTGCCGATCCTGACGCATACGTCGCTGGACGGCGGTCCGTACGTTACGACGGGCATCGTCGTCGTGCGGGACGAGGAGTTCGGCTTGAATGCCAGCTTCCATCGCCTGATGCAGATCGGACCGCGCCAGTTCACGGGACGGATCATCGAGGGTCGGGGGCTGCACACGGCGTTCGGCAAGTCCACGGGGGATTTGCCCGTCGCCATATGTGTCGGGAATTCCTTGCCGGTCCTGCTGGCGGCGGCCATGTCGCCGGCCAAGGGCGTGAACGAGCTGCAAATTGCCAACGCGCTGCAATCGATGCCCATCACGCGCTGCCTGGGATCGGACCTCTGGGTCCCGGCCGAAACGGAGATCGTGCTGGAAGGGCGGCTGACTCACCGAATTCGTGGACGAGGGACGGTTCATTGACCTGACGGGCACGCTGGATTACGTGCGCCGGCAGCCGATCTTCGAGATCGACCGCGTGACTCATCGCCGGGCCCCGATCTTCCAAGCTTTACTGCCCGGGGGCGCCGAGCACAAACTTCTGATGGGTATGCCGCGCGAGCCGACCATCTACACCGAGGTCAGCCGCGAGTGCGACTGCCGCAACGTGTACATCACGCCTGGCGGTACCTCCTGGCTGCACGCGGTCGTGCAGATCGAAAAGCAGCACCCGGACGACGGCCGGCGGGCCATCGAGGCGGCCTTTCACGGGCACACCTCCCTGAAGCACGTCGTCGTCGTGGATACGGACGTCGACCTGTTCGATGCGGCGGACGTGGAGTGGGCTATCGCCACGCGGTTCCAGGCTGACCGAGACCTGGTCGTCCTGCACGATCAACCGTCCAGCTCGCTGGACCCGTCAGCCAGCCACCTGCCCGGAGCCAAGGCGCGGACCAGCAAAATGGGGCTGGACGCGACGATTCCCTGGACGGCCCCGGACGGATCTCTGCTGAGCCCGGAAACCAGGTCATCCTTTCGTCGGGTCGCGTATCAACCGGTTGATTTGAGGAGATACCTTTGACGCCGACGGACCTGGCGCAAGCCTCCGGCAGCGCCAGTGCTGAGCGAGCCGGAGTTGCGCGAGCGGCCGGCGTCATCGCATTGGGGAACGTGTCCAGTCGTGTGCTGGGCCTCTTCCGTGTGACGTTGATCGCCGGCTTGTTTGGTGCCACGGGCCTCGTGTCCGCCTACCAGGTGGCTGCGACTGTCCCCACGATGATCTACGACCTCCTGATCGGCGGCATGCTCAGCTCCGCGCTGGTGCCCGTGTTCAGCGAGTACGCGGCGGCGAAGGACCGCCAAGAACTGGGTCGTCTGGTCAGCGTCATCCTGACCCTGGCCGTTACGATCATGCTCGTGATCGTCGTGGTTCTCGAAGCCTTTGCCCCGCAGGTAGCCGGCCTGCTCGGGGTCGGTTTTACGCCGGAATTGCGCGCTGTCTCCGTTCGGTGTATTCGCATCGTGACGATTGCGCTGTTCTTCTTCGCGCTGTCCGGCATCGTTACCGGCACACTCTACACGCTGAAGCGGTTCACCTATCCGGCGTTTGGTGCGGCTGCTTTCAATGTCGGTATCATCGTCTCCGCGGTCGTTCTCTACAGGTGGTTGGGCATCTATAGCCTCGCCGTGGGCGTCGTCGTTGGGAGTCTGCTGCAGCTGGCGATTCAATTGCCCGACCTGCGCCACCTGAGGTTGGGGCTGTACTTCGATTTCTCGCATCCCGCCGTGAGGCGCATCGTGAAGCTGTACCTGCCGGTTCTGGCCGGCCTCCTCGTCAGCCAGATCCAGGTAGGCATCGATCGCAACCTGGCTTCTCAGACCGGCGAGCAGAGCATCGCGTGGATGCAGAACGCGACCACGCTCATCCAGTTCCCCCATGGCCTGGTCGCGGTGGCCATTTCACTGGCGGTGTTGCCTTCCCTATCCCGTTTCTACGCCTTGAAGGATTGGGGCGGTTACCGGAAAACCCTGGCGCTGGGACTGCGCATGGTGCTGATGCTGATCGTCCCGGCGGCAGTGGGGTTGTTCATCCTCTCGGGGCCCATCATCCAGCTCATCTTCGAGCACGGGAGGTTTACACCGGTGGACACGGCCTGGACGGTCTTGGCCCTGCGCTATTACCTGGTGGGCTTGATCTTCGCCTCCATCGATTGGCCTCTGAATTACGCGTTCTACGCGCGCCAGGATACGCTGACTCCGGCGCTGGTTGGCGTGTTCAGCGTCCTCGTTTACCTCGGGGTCGCGCTCACGCTGCTGCCGACGATGGGCATGATCGGCCTGGTTCTGGCCGACTCGATGAAACA
Source organism: uncultured Chloroflexia bacterium (assembly GCA_963843645.1). Lineage (GTDB taxonomy): Bacteria > Chloroflexota > Anaerolineae > DAOTYC01 > DAOTYC01 > CAWJLE01. The sequence continues at coordinate 1,343,969 of CAWJLE010000001.1, forward strand.
ATTCAGCCATGCGATCACGATGTTGGCCCTGACGTATCTGCACCTGGGCGGCCTGGAGAATCGACGGATGATCCTCGCCGGCGGCAAAACTGTGGTCACGTCGGCCGTGATGGGGCTCGTCATCCTGGCCGTGATGCGTTGGCTGCCGGCGTATCTCGTCTTCGGCAAGCTGCTGAACGCCCTCCTGCTGGTGGGGATCGGCGGGGGCCTCGGGCTGGTGGTTTACTTCGTGTGCGGTGCGCTGCTGAGGCAAGAAGAGATCATCATGCTGTGGCGCACTGCCCGCAGTCGTTTGCCGCTTCCTTCGAAGGGTTAGGTGGTGGGAGGTCGAGGCAAAACTGGCTCTGTGCCCGCTTTCGTTGACCTCGAACATAACTGAGTGTATAATAATGGCACAATTCATGGTGAGACTGATGAGTGCATGAGCCGGCCACAAGTTGTACACGTGACGTTATCCCCTCCGGACAACGAGAAGTCGCCGTTACAGTTGAGACCCAGACTGCCCTGCACGACCCAGATCGTCGCCAGGTGGAATATGGTCGTGCCCTGTTGAAGTGTTCCCAAACTGTGGTGCGCCGGCAGGCAGGTGGAAGAATGCCACGCTGATTGCCGGGGCGACAGGGCAGAAGCGTGTCGGGCTGAGAATCTGCGCCAGGAGTGTGCCTGTTGGTTGTCGACCCGGTCGAGTATCGTCCGACGATTCACGATCTGCCAGAAGGCGAGCGTCCGCGCGAGCGACTGGAGCACCGTGGAGAGTCGGCGCTGAACAACACGGAGCTGCTGGCTATCTTGCTTCGCACCGGGATCCCCAACGAGAACGTGCTGCACGTTGCGGAACGGCTGTTGGCGAAGTATCACGGCCTGGGCGGCCTGGCGCGCGCCGGGTTCAGTGAGCTGGCGCAGGAACGCGGCCTGGGCGCGGCCAAGGTCGCGCAGATCAAGGCGGCGTTGGAGCTGGGCAGGCGATGTGTCTCCGAATCGCCGGAGACTCGCCCGCAGGTTACGTCGCCTGCGAGCGCGGCCAACCTGCTGCAGGCGGAGATGGGCTTGCTGGATCAGGAGCACCTGCGCACGATCCTGCTCGACACGAAAAACCGGGTGCTGAGCGTCAACACGGTGGCGGTGGGCTCGCTGAACGCGAATCACGTGCGGATCTCAGAAGTGTTTCGGGAAGCGATCAGAGCCAATTCCGCTTCCCTCATCGTGGCCCACAACCATCCGTCGGGTGACCCCACGCCGTCTCCGGAAGACGTCGCGGTAACGCGGCAGATCGTCCAGGCTGGCGACCTGATCGACATCAAGGTGCTGGATCATCTCATCTTCGGCCGGCAGCGCTTCGTCAGCCTCAAAGAGCGTGGATTGGGCTTCGGCCCCTAGACTTAACCATATTTGGACGTGATTCTTGAATCTGGAGACACCCTGAAGGAGGGATTCACTACAATGGCGTATCCGAAAATGAGCATCGTCACCCAGCCGCTCTACGTGGCTCCCATCAAGGACATTCCTGCAAAGGTCCGTGATGAGGTTCGGAATCTGAATCTGCAGGGCAAGCTGCCGGCGGGCAGCGAGGTGGCCATCGCTTGCGGTAGCCGTGGCGTGGCTAACATCGCCCTGGTCACGAAGACCGTCGTGGAAGAGGTGAAGGCGCTGGGCTGGAAGCCGTTCCTCGTGCCGGCCATGGGCAGCCACGGTGGGGCGACGGCCGAAGGCCAGATCGAGGTCCTGAATGGCTACGGCATTACCGAGGAGTACTGCGGCGCGCCGATCCGTTCGTCGATGGAAGTCGTCACTCTGGGCACTACGGAGCTCGGCACCCCAGTCTACTTCGACAAGAATGCCAGCAAGGCTGCGGCGACCATCGTCATCAACCGCGTCAAGAAGCATACGGACTTTTTCAGCACGTGGAGAGCGGCCTGATGAAGATCTGCGTCATCGGCCTCGGCAAGCAGACCCAGGCGCTGGCGGTTCACGCCTATGGGGCCTACGGCTTGCGCGTGCTCCTGCCGCCGGTGGCCCGCATGATTATCGAGAAGGCACCGATCCTGTTTGGCCTGGCGCTGCTGGAAGACGGCATGGAAAACACGACCGAAATCCATGGCATCATGCCGCAGGACATCGAGAAGACCGAGACCGAGCTGCTGAAGAAGGCCATTTCCTACATGGCTCGCCTGCCGTTTGACGAGATGGATCTGCTCCTGGTGGAGCGTATGGGCAAAGAGATCAGTGGGTCCGGCATGGACACCAACGTGATCGGCCGGATGGCCATTCGCGGGCGAGCCCGAGTTCGAGAAGCCGCGGGCGCGCTGGCTGGCGGTCCTGGACCTGACGCCGGGGGCCCATGGCAACGCCGCCGGTTTGGGTCTGGCCGACTTCACCGTCAAGCGGTTGGTCGACAAGATCGACATGGAAGCCTTCTATCAGAACGTCATCACATCCGGCTTCCCGGAACGCGGCAAGATTCCGCTCACGCTGGAGACCGACCAGCAGGCCGTGGAGCTGGCGTTCCGCCTGATGGGCGGCGTCAAGCCAGAAGAGGCGAAAGTGGTCCGCATCTGGGACACGCTGCACCTCAGCTACATGCAGGTCTCTGAGTCGCTCCTGCCGGTGGTTCGCGGCCGCCAGGGCTTCGACATCTTGCCGGGCAGCGAGGAGCTAAGCTTCACGTCGGACGGCAGCTTGAAGCCGATCGACTGGAAAGCCTGGATCCACTAGACTTCGCGAGACTTCCGAAGCCGGGCGATTTCCGGAGTTTTGAGACTTCCGAAGTTTTCAAAACTTCGGAAGTCTGAGTTTCCTGCGGAGGGATTACATGGGACAGATCCGACAGCACCAGCCGGTGAAGTTGATGGCGAGCCTGCTCACCGGCCGTCTGGACCTTCTGCCGGCAGTCGAGGAGTCCCTGGAGCGCCAACTGGGCGCGATCGACTACCGCAGCCCGCTGCTGCCGTTCGACACGACTTCGTACTACGAGGATGAGTTCGGGCCGGCCTTGCAGCGGATGATCGTGACGTTCGAGCGCCTGGATGTCGCCGCGTCGTTGGCCGGCGTGAAATGCCTGAGCAACGAGTTGGAGCAGCGATGGACGGCCGATGGAAAGCGACAGGTCAACATCGACCCCGGCTACATTGCCCTGGGCAAATTCGTTCTGGCGACGACGAAAGACCAGAGTCATCGGATCGACATTGGCCGCGGCATCTTCGCGGAGGTGACGCTCCGCTATCGTCACGGCACTTTCGAGCCCTGGGAGTGGACCTACCCGGACTATGGCAGCGCACCATACATCTCCCTCTTCAATCAGTTGCGACGCGCCTACCAGTTGCAGCTCAAGTCCGCAGCGGCGGCCGAGGCCCTTCGTGAATCCGAAGGGTGACATTCGAAGTCAGGAAAGCGAGGGAAGAAGCCAGGATGAGTCACGTTGAGGTTCAGGCCGGCATCTGCGGCCACGTTACGCAGATCGAGGCCACCGTTGCCGACGACGGGCAGACCGTGGAGCTGCGCATCGACAGCTCGTGCGAAAACGTTCGAAAGCTTGCAGAGCAGCTGACCCAGGTCGATGCTTTTCAGGAGATCTCGTTTCGGGGGGCGGGTCCGCAGACGCTCCAGCTGGCGCCGAAGTGTTTGAAGCACCCGGCCTGCCCGGTGCCCGCCGCGATCGTCAAGGCCGTTGAGGTCGCGGCCGGCCTGGCGCTGCCGAAAGATGTGGTCATCAAGATATCAAAGTAGGGACATCGTTCAAACACAAAGACCTCCCGCGCGGTCGTTGGCCCCGGGAGGTCTTTTCATTGGAAATCTTGAAGAATTCTAGAGCTTGAAGAGCTCTTTGGCATTCTCCCGAAGCATCATCTGCCCGAAGGACACGGCTTCGGCCTCAGTGCAATAGCCATCTTCGACCTTCTCAGCGAGGACGCGCGCGATGGTCTGCCGCGCCAGCCTCGAATGGCCGTACGCTCCTTCTACGGTAATCCAGTCTCCACCGAAGCCCAGAATCTTGCTGACCGGGATCATTTCGAGCCACTCGTGCAGGATGTTGGCCGCGGCGCGAGGCGAGACGATGTACATCCACACCATGTCGGCGTACACGTTTGGGAAGTTCTTTGCCAGCACGGCCAGTTCGGCGTAGTATGGATACGCGCAGTGGAAGATGTCGAAGCGAGCGCGAGGATACTGGAAGAACAGGTTGGTCAGAAGCGTGGGATTGCTGTTGGTGATGACGTTGCCGTTGCCTTCCTGCAGGCCGGTATGAATCTGAATGGGCAAGCCGTACTCGATGGCGTGCTCGATCACCTGGTGCATCATGTAATCCTGGAGCGGCTTTGCTTCTTCCCAGGGCAGCCGCTCGTCCCGGCACCGGAACAGCCGGTTGAATACCTGTTCGGCGTCGTGCTGCGTGGCCTCCCCGAAATAGAGGGTGCGGTCGTAGGCCAGTCCGCACTTAACGGCCACCATCCCCTCGCGAACTTTTCGGTGCATGTCCGTCTCCAGAGCGCGCACCAGGTCATCCACTCGATGGATTAGGACGCCGTTGTCGTGCTCCAGCTTGCGGACATCGAGTAGACTATGGATGTCGACGAAGTGGTCGTACCGGATCGAGGGCGCAAACAGCTCGCGGTCGACGTCCGTCGTGCCATAATCCTCCACGCTCATCTCGATGCCGGCTCGATCCTTGAGCACGTACCGGTACCAGCCATTCTGATTGCTGGACTGCAGAGCCTCGGAGAGCGGGCGGTACGTATCCTCGTTCAGGTCGTCGATTCCGAACAGATCGCGCATCGCGATGAGAAGACAGCGCGCGTAGCCCGTGTTGCGAGTCCTGGCCCAGAACGGCGCCAGGCGCCGCCACTTCTCGTCCAGGTCGGGATCCTGAGCAGGCAACCGGTCGGCGAACTCGTAGTCCGCCTTGCTGGGATGAATGCCTTTCCGCAGCGCATTGACCATCTGGCGCCCCGGCCGGCGGATGGTCTCCAAATCGTCGACGGCCATGCCCGCCGACACCAGGTCACTGCTTACGTAGTGTGGCATCAAGTAGGTAAAGTCCAGGGTCATTCCCAAACGAACTGATTCAGCGGCCACGTGCTCGTGTGTATCGATCAGCTTGACGTCGGCCAGCGCCTCGGCCAGCGCCTGTTGCTTCGCTTCTGGCATGGGTCATCCTCCTTGGTGGATGTCCAGGATTATCGGCGGAACATGCCGCCGTTCACGCGCATTGCCTGCCCGGTAATGTAATCGGCATCAGACGAGGCCAGGAAGGCGTACATGGCCGCGACTTCGTCGGGCGTCCCGGCTCGCTTCATCGCGACGTTGTTCTCCACGCGAGCTTTCATGTAATCGTCGGCTTTTTTGGCTGCCGGTGGTGCGCTGTGCGTCTTCAGTGATCTGATCCCACATGGCAGTGTCGATGATACCCGGGCACACACAATTGACCTGGATGTTGTGCGCCGCCAGCTCCAGAGCGACGGTCTCTGTCAGGGACAGAACACCCGCTTTGGAGACGGCGTAGGCGGCGTACTGCGGGGACGGGAAAAACGCGCCCATGGAACACGTATTGATGATCTTGCCGAAATGCTGGGCGATCATAATGGGCACGGCCGCCTGCATGCAGAAGTACTGCGATTTCAAGTTGATGCCGAGAATCCGATCCCAGTCGGAATCGGTATGCTCGAATACTGGCTTCACGATGACGATGCCGGCGTTGTTAACCAGCACGTCGATGCGGCCGAAATACATCCTGGTGCTGCTCCACGATGGCGTGGGCTCCGGCTGACTGAGAGACGTCCGCAACGGCGGCGCAGCCCTGGCGTCCAAGGGCCTCGATCTCGCGCACGACCGATGCGGCCGCGTCGGCGTTGACGTCGTTCACAGTGATGTCCAGGCCTTCCTGGGCCAGCCGCAGGGCGATGGCCCGGCCGATGCCGCGGCCGGCCCCGGTGATCAGTGCATTTCTCGCTTCGAAATTCATGGCTGCCTGCTTTCTCCCCCCAATAATGTGTTTCTGCTTTTGATCCGCGTCTCAGTCCGGGTCAATCGGCTGTGCGGCTAGGGCGCCTTCGTCACTCGAACGAGCGTGAAGACGGGCTTGCCGTCCGGCTGCCGAATTACCTGCTCGGTTTGGGTCACCAGGCCGCGCTGGGCGACCAATGCGTCGAACGCATCGCGGCGTGGAAAGACCGTTTCGCTTGGGCTATGAAACACGTACACGATGTCGGGGTTGTCCAGGAACGATGCGAGCCGAGCCTGGAACGCCGCGGTATCGTTCCATTCGTAGCCGAAGATCTCAATCGGCCGGATGCGCCCGTGGGTCAGGAACTCCACCGGTGCAGCCACGCCCCAATCCATCGCCGCGGGCGCGGTCAGCCCCTCGCCGTCCAGTGTCTCGGCCAGGGTGTAAATAGCGGACGAGTGTCCCGGCCAGTCCGCCGGAGCGCGCCAGGGCCTGGTGATACAGCACGTCGACCCGAAGGTCGGTCAGGACGAGCGCGGCGACCACAGCCAGAAGCACCAGCGCCACGGGCCGCGCCGAACGCCCCCAGCCGCCACGCCGCCACACCAGGTCGAGCCCGACGGCCAACGCGAGGGGAGGCCACGGTGTGAGGATGGCGTAATGGGTGGGCCACAGCGCCGAGACCGTGAAGCAGCTGCCCGGAATAATGATCGCCCACACCAGCCAGGGCAGCGCTGCCCGTCGCAGCTCGTCCGGCGCGCGGTAGGTCGCCACGAGTGCGGCGGCGAGGAAGACGACGGCCGACGGCGTAGGGCCACAGTCGATTCTCGTAGATGCCGCCCAGGTACCACAGGTGGCTGCCGGTGAGAGACCGCGCGCAGCTGTTCCAGGCGCGTGCTAAGGTTCTGAAGAAGGCCAGATTGTTGATGCCGTAGTAGGAGGTGCTGAGGTTCTGGCCGATCATGCCGAGTGTGCCCGCCGGTCTGAACGTTGTACAGGATGAGCGGCAGAGAGCCCAAGCCCGAAGGCCACAGCGCTGCCGGCGAGGTCAACGACGTTCAGCGAGCGCCCGAAGACGCGCGGCGTGCCGCTGCGCAGGCTGCGCAGCACGGATGGGCCTTCGTAGAGCACGAGGACGATCGCCAGGGCGGCAACGAACCATAGGAAGATGAGCTTGGTGTACAGGCCCAGGCCGAGCAAGAACCACCCGGCCCACAGGAAGCCACGCGCCGCCGCCGGCGCCGCCAGTGCGCCAGGCAGAGGATCGCGCCCAGTGAAAGGGTGATGATCGTCGACGTGACGAAGATACCCTGGCGGCTCCAAAAGACAAACGTGGGATTGACCGCCAGAAGCACGAATGCGGTCCGGCGGCCACACGCCAATTGTACCAGTTCGCGCGCCAGCCAGGTAGAGCAGCACCAGGCTGAGCGCCGACAGCAGGACCGGGAACAAGCGCAGCGCGACCACGCTGCGCCCCGCCTATGGCGAGAAAAGGCAGGGCCAGCGCGACGTCCGTCGCCCCGATGTAATCCACGACCATGAGCGGAAACGTGGTCGAGCCGAGCCGGATGCCGGCGCCGCGGAAGGCATCGACGGGCAGGCCGTGCAACAACTCCATGGCCGGCAGGCCGGCTTCCTTGGCCTCGTCGTAGTGCAGGCCGGGAAGATCCAGCTGGTACGTGACAGGGACAAAAAGGCCGCCAATCCAACGAGCGATGACGGCCAACTCCCAGCGCCTGAATTGGCAATGGTCGTATCCTCACTCGACAAAGAGCCCTACCTCGGCAGACCAGGCTCTGATAGTTCCAGCCCGAGGCGTAAATGCGAATCGACGTGATCGCAGCTTGGACGGATGTCGCCCAAGTCTTTCATCAGGTTGCCGGATTCGTACGGATACCAGCGATAGCGGGGGACTTGCTCGCCGCTTCTGAACGGAGTACCCGCTGCTCATTTTGGTAGTAGAAGCCATGCGTCCAGAAGCGGTCGATTCCGTAGAGGTCCTTGTAGTCAATGCGGACGATGACCGGGAACTCGGAGCTCAAATAGCCTCCACCCGACAGGCTCTGATAGAGCAGTTGCACATCCGCATGGACATCGCAGCGACGTGAAGTCTCGCACGTCGCGGTTGATCTCCTGCAGGATGCCGGTCTCACAGTGGTTGCCGTCTTCACCCATGCTGGAGATGCGCACGGCGGAACGATCGTTGCTGAGAGACCACTTCTGCCTGGCCGTTCACGATTCCGCCGTCGACGCCTTGTTCATTGTAGACAGACCATTTGCTCAGCCCGGCCTTGAACGTTCCGTTGGTGACCAGGTCGCGCGAGGCGGGCATGGGCTTCGGAGGGTAGCTGGCCCATTGCCACCGAAGTACGCTCGCCGCGTGCGAGTCTCGCGCGACACCGCCGGCAGCCGACGACTATGGCGCGGCCGTCACGCACCGCGATGTCGGTGGTGTCACCGGTGACCTCGACTGAGTAGCTGCCTTCTTCCAAGTTCCATGGTCGCGTGCGGGCGTTTCCACGTCGAACTGGCGGCCGCGCCCGTTCGTTGCGGGAGCCACGTCGAGGCGAACGCGCCCTCCCTGACCGCCAGGGCGATGACGTCCGGCTGAGTGACCAAACTGGAACTGGTGGGTTCGCGCTTTCAGTGACTTCCATCTCGGTCTTGCTGTAGATGACCGCGTTGCTTTGGTCGAAGAAAGTGAGGTTGGCCGAGGCGGTGTCGTCCGTCTTGGCCGGCCCGGTCTCGGCCAGCTGCCCGGCGTTGGTGACGCCCGGAAGGCGAGGCCTGCCCTGGAGCATCCACCAGCACCGTGCCGTTGATGACCTGCAGCTGCGTGGCCACCGGGCGCGTTGCAGTAGTGACGTACCAACGTACGCCCAGGGGAGTGGTGATGGCTACAACACGCAGAACACGCCGAAGGCGACCAGTAACACAGTCCAGCCCAATCGTTCAGGGTTTTTTTTCATAGCGGCTAGAAGCGCACCTCGAAAGAATCAATATTCGCCGGTTGCAGCTTGCCAGTTCACGATGACCTCGCGCACCCAGGCTGACCGAGGGCCAACCTGCAGGTAAGAGAGCAATTGGTCGAGACGGCCGCGCTCTCCCTCGGCCACTACCTCAACGTCACCGTCCCATCGATTGCGCACAAAGCCGGTCAGCCCCATGCCGCGGGCACGCTGCAGAACCTGATAGCGGAAGCCGACGCCCTGCACCTGGCCGGTGACAGATCGCTTCAAGGCGTACGCGTTGTGGCATGACCTTCCCCACGTCTTTCAATCGATTACAGCGGGAACACTATTCCTCTTCGGTCTCGGCGAGGCGGGTCGCCATGTGGTCCATCAGCCGTCGAGCATCAGGGTCGGTCGGGTTGATGTCCAGGGCCTGCCGGAACTCGTCCAGCGCCTCCGCCCATCTGCCTTGATCCCGAAAAATCAGCCCCAGGTTGTAATTGGCGTTTGGCATCCCGGGTTGCAGGGCGAGGGCTCGTCGGAATGCGCCGATGGCTCGTTCCTGCTTTTCGGCTGTTGCCAGTATCGGATTGCCCAGGTATGCAGCACCCAGGTTCATCCAAACCATGGCGTTGTCGTCCTCTATCGCCACAGCCCCTTCCAACAAGGGAATGGCCTCTTTGTGCCGCCCCAGCATAATGTAGCAGCCGCCCAGATTGATTGCCACGACGACGTTCGCCTCGTCCAACTCACGAGCGCGCTGCAGGTGTGGCAGAGCCTGAAGGGCCTGCCCCTGCTGGAGCAGATCTGCGCCCAAGTTCAGCAGCCGGCGCAACTCGTCTCCGCCGGACCGGTCTTCCGGGCGTGTATTGTCTGAACCGGAGGCACGCACTGCGTCCGGCCGGTCGTGTGATTTGCGTTTACTCATCTTAGACTACTTTCTCGAGCCCTGCCTGTGGCAGGACGATCCATTCTAGATTGGCCGCCTGGATGCGGACGCCAGGAGCGCAGACGAACCGACGGCAGGGCCAGCAGCACCGTCAAGGCGCCGCCGAGCCAGAGTGCCAGCCACGGCGCGCCGACCTCTAGGGCATTGCCCAGGTCGAGCCGCCGCTCGGGCAGGCTGCTTTCCCACTCGGCTTGCAGCTGCTCCAGGGTCAGGCCCAAGGCGGACCGCAGCCCGGCCTCGCAATCCGGCGCCTCGCGATACGCGGCCACCAGGCGCTGCAGCGCGTCCGGATTGTGGCGCGCGCGGATGAACTCCACCAGGTCGCCGCTCTGCGCGTAAGCCAGAGCGGCCTGTTGCGGGTCGGCTGGGAAGTGCGCACACAGTTGCTCGAACGGGATCAGCTTGCCTTCTCGCGCGGCGGCGGCAAGGACCGTGCCCGCGCGAGGATCGTGGATACCTTCGTTATCGGTGGCCAACCCCTCGTCCAACCAGCGAGGCAGCTCCGCCGCCAGCTCGGCGATCAGCAGATGGCTGATTTCGTGCGGAAGTACTCGCCTCATCTCAATCGCGGAGGTTCCGTCTTCCGGAATCAACACCAGGCAGGTCGCTATTCGCGGATAAGCCTGCCCCACGACCCACTCCTGCCGATCTACCTGGGCCGCAGCCTGTAAGTCCGAGGCCGTATTGTAGATATACACCCGGACGTCCTGCTGCGGATTGCCGCCCGTGACGGATGCAATCTTGGCCCGCGCCAGCTGTGCATCGTAAAGTGCTGCGCGGCCGTCGATCTGCTGCCGGCCGTACCAGGCCACGGTCACCCCGTCTGCTTCGAGTTGCTGCCACTGGAACCGATTGTCCGAGTACTCGAAGCGGGACGGCGCCGTCTGCAAACGCTGCCCGCGCGAATCGATTACGACCCAATAATACTCTAGTTGGCTGAATGCCTGAAATCGGCGGGTGGTGAGATCGTGGGCATAATCGAGTACGACGTGTGCGGCAGGCGTGAAGGCGGGCTGAACCGTGACAGCCTCCGCGTTGCGCCCGGCTGGCCCATACGTCAGGCGGACCTCCTCGATTTCGGCGGGCGACTCCACTTCAAGGTGAAAACTCAGGGTGCGCCCGAACTCGTAGCTGAAAGTATCGACCCGGGCCACAATGTGGTCGTCCGCGGCGGTCCGCCCGGTGGACGACACGATCGACAGCGCCAGCAACCCGAGGAGCATGCACCAGTATCGCGCCACACCGACGCTCAATCTTCGTCGCGCCATTCCACTCGCCGATGAAGGTCGAGCCGTTCTGGCACGTGTATGGATGGATCGTCTTCGTCGACCTCGTCAGGTCCCGGATCCTCTTCGCGCATCTCGGCTGCATCGACGCCTTCGGAGGCCTCGGGCACAGAATCCCCGGTTCGGCTCGCGGTTGCACCGTCGCCCTGCTCGCCTGAGTCGTCTGCGCCTGGTTCGGCGGCTGCGATGTTGGTCAGCAACTCGTAGCGATCCAGGCTGGGCGCGAAGAACTCCACGGCGAACTCGACGGGTACGCCCATCGGGCTATTGAACTCGGCCAGCAACGCCTCGGCCAGCCTGGTCAGCTCCGACTGAGCATAGCGCTCGCACGATTCCTCCCAAAACAGGAGCGTTCCATAGATGCCCTGGTCGGTGTAGTGCACATCGAGCTTGCCTACACTCAGTGGGTCAAAGTTCTCGTCCGTGCGGTCGAGATCGAACAGGGCGTATTGCTCCGAGCAGGTCGTGCGAACCAGACGTTTCGCCTTGAGGTTCATCTACGCCTCCAGGGCGGGGAAACCTGGCCGGTCAGTATTCGTCGACGTCTCCGTCGTCGTTCTCTTCGTCGTGCCCATCCCCGTCGGACCCATCGACGTCGTCGATCCAGTCGCCTTCACCGAATCCAAACAGGGGGGGAGCGTCCAACGCATCCTCGAGGAACGCCAGCTCGTCCAAGGCTGCGGAGACAGCCTCCCGCAATTCCTCGTTGCCTTCAGTCTCTTCCAGCCCTTCCAGCGCGCGCCGGGCTTCGTTGCCGCCGATCTGCCCCAGAGCACGGATGGCCATTTCGCGGACTTGATCATCCGAGTCCTGCTGGGCGATCTCGTCCAGGGAGTGTACCGCCTCGACGATCTCCAGCTCACCGGCCGCCCGCGCGGCTTCGTAGCGAAACTCAGCATTGGAGCTGGACAGCTCGTTCAAGATGATGCGCTGCCAGTGCGGATCTGCGCTGCGCCCCATGGCGAAAATGGCGCTGGCGACCATCCGGTCGTCGCCGTGGCGATAGGCCCCATCGATGACGTCACGAATGGCCTCGTCTGAGGAAAAGGCCAGGGACTCGAGAGCGTGCCGGCGAACCTCGAGGGTTTCTTTGGGGTTGTTGTATGCCCGCAGCAGCGCTTCCTGGATCGCAAATGCCCGGCTCATGTCCAGCTGCTCCATCTCTCCCATCAAAACAAACTGGCCCAGCGCCCCGGCCGCTTCCGCGCGGACGCGCTCCGCGGGATCTTGGGTCAGCAGCCGAAGCAGCGGCCCGGTCAGCGTTGGGCTCTCATCTTCCCACAACCCGCTGACTGCTTCAGCCCTCACTTCTTCGTCCGGATCATCCAGGGACAACCGCAGAATGGACTTGAAGTCCACGTTCAGGTTTTCGTTTGCCATCTCCGTCAGCGCGCTAACGAGCTGTCTGCGCCGTTCCGTGCTCAACTGCGACCACACCGCCTGGAAGGCTTCCCGGCCGGGGCGGTCCAGATCGGACAAGGTCTGCAGCAATGCGTCGGACAGCGGCGCCGATTCGTCCTGCAAGCGTGTCAGCGTGTTCGATATATCACGAAACATAGTCTCTCGCCTCGAGCGGTGCTTGTATTGAGAGCAGCCGCTTCATTATCGGTGTGAATCGGTGTGTTTAGTCTATTCTATCATAGCGATCAGAATTGACCAATACAGAGCTCAGCTCTTGCTGGACACGCCCAGGGCCTGCACGCAAATTGGCGGGACCTTCACTGAGCCGTTGATCCATTCGGGCCGATCCCCGATGAAGGCCAGGTTGCCGAGCGCCTCGAACACGTTGCCCGAAACCATCGTGTTCTTCACCCGCCCGACGATCTCGCCGCCTTCGACCTGGTAGCCCAGGTGGACGTTCCCGGAGAACTCGCCGCCGATCACGTTGCCGGACCAGGCGCCCATAGTCTGGTCGACGATGACGCCCCGCCCGATTTCTTTAACCATGGCTTCGAGCGAATGGTCTCCAGCGGCCACGATCCAGGCCCGTGGACTGGGCGCCGGCAAGCTGTTGAGGCTGCGGCTGGCGTTGCCCGTACTGCGGGCTCCGGCGAGCCCGGCCGTCTGCAAGTCGTACAGGAAATTCCGGACGACGCCCGCCTCGACGAGCGGAGTCCGCCGGGTGGGCGTGCCCTCGTCGTCACACGGCGCCGACGTCGTGGCCTCCCGATCGAGGCCATCGTCGTACAGCGAGAACCGGGTATCGAACGCAACCTGGCCGAGCTTCTTGCTCAACGGCGACGCTCCCTGAAGGACGGTCTTGCCATTTAAAGCCGATTGCAGAGCCAGGAAGAGCGTGCCGACCACCCCTTTCGGAGTAAAAATGACCGGCACCTGCCCGAGAGACGGCGCGGCATTGCGCGCTGCTAGGCCGATCTGATCGGTGACCCGATGCGTGACTGCCGGTCCGTCCAGCGGCAGGCGAGGCGAGGAGACGCTCTCGTATACGTCCAGCATGTCCGTTCCGCGGATGAGATTCGCCGCCACACCGAGCTCGACTTCCGACTTGCGATAGGCGCTTTCAGCGCCGCGCGAGTTCATCAGAGTGACGTCCACGGTAACGCTGGATACTTCGACCTGCACGAGAAGCTCGCGATTGAAGCTCAGCACGCTCTCCATGGTTTCGCGGCCCAGGTCGACCATCGCCTCCACCGGCCAGACCGCCACAGCCGGATCGAACGTGTCGACCTTCGGGTACGCGGTCCGCTCCGGCAGCTCGAATTTCGCCAGGGCACCGAATTGGGCGACCGCCAGGGCATCGTCGACCAGGCGTTCGGGATCGTCCAGCCGCCCGGTGCTGCTGAGCCCGATCCGGCCGTTTGCCACGATTCGCAGCGAAACGCCCGCCGATTCCTTAGTATCGATTCGTTTCAATCGATTCGCTTCGAAAGCAACGGGCACGTACAAGTGGCGGGCGGCAAACACCTCGGCCTGCTCGGTCCGCGCCCGGGCCAACTCCAGAACGCGCTCGCTGAAATCCTTGAGATTGTCGCTCATTATGTCCTCGTTTCAATCGCAGTTCGGTGGCAAAGCGCCGCGTTCGGTGACTCGTCGTCGACTCGATCACTGCCCGCCGACGACCACGTTCCGGATGCGCAGATGGGGACCGGCCTCGGCGACCGGCAAAGGAGACTGGCCGCCTTTGCCGCATCCACCGCCTTCGTCGCCCCAGCCGAAGTCGTTGCCGACGGTCTCGATGTTGGCCAGGGTCTCGAACAGGTTGCCGGTCAGGTTGACGCCCCGCACCTCCTCGGCCAGCCGCCCCTTGCGGATCATGAACGCCTGCGCCGCGGAGAAGGTAAACATCTCCATGCTGGTCTGACCGCCGTGTGAGTCCTTGACGTAGAGGCCTTCATCGATGTCGGCCATCATGTCCTGGAGCGGCACGTCTCCGTTGGCAATGTACGTGTTGGTCATGCGTACGATGGGCGGATGTCGATAGCTGATAGCCCGGGCGTTGCCCGTCGGCGTCTCGCCCATGCGTCCGGCGGTCTCGCGGGAGTGCAGGCGACCCACCAGGACGCCCTCGCGGAGAAGGTAAGTGGTCTGCGCCGAAACGCCCTCGTCGTCGTATTTGTAGGACCCACGGTGACCGGCCAGCGCCGCCCCGTCCAGGATATTGAGTTGCGGGCTGCCGAAACGTTTGCCCAGCACCATGAGCTCGCGCAAGCGCTCATTTTCATAAACGTGGTCGGCTTCGCTGAGATGCCCGAACGCTTCGTGGGCGAAGATGCCCGAGAGCCGCGGATCGACGATGACGGTATAGACGCCGCCTTTCACCGGTTTGGCGTCAAGCAGACCCAGCGCGCGTTGGACGACGTCGGCGACGTCGGCATGCCGTCCTTCGACCACGCCGTAGTCGATGGGGCTGCCGATGCTCAAATGGGCCGTCTGAACGTCGTCGCCGGATCGGGCAGCCACGACGACGACCGCTGTGACGTCGGCCCTATCCTGCGCGATGTAAGTGCCTTCAGAGTTGGCGTAGTGGACGTGGCGGAAAAGGTCGTTATATCGAATGATCGAGGTTTGAATCTTCTGCGCGCCGGACCAAATCACGTCGTTGTACTCGTCCAGCAGTGCCTTCTTCTGCGCCAGAGATACGGCCCGAGGATCCTTGACCACGAGGCGGGCACGATGTCCTCGACCGGTTGGACGGGCGCGATCTGCGTTCGCTCACTGCCGGCCAGGGAGGCCTGGCGGATCGCCAGATCCACTTTAGAGGGCAGATCGTCCATGCTGTTAAAGGAGACGAATCCCCAGCCACCGCGTACGGCGGCCCGCACGTTGCCGCCCAAATCCGTGGAACGCCCCACGCTTTCCAGTTCCTTGCCTCGATACTGCAGGCCCGTCAGCTCCACGTCCTCGACGCGGATTTCCAGGTAATCGGCTGAGCGCCCCTTGAGGGCGTCGACCATCCTATCGCGAATGTCCTCCATGGTCAACGTCGATCCTTTCGAAATGTGCGTCACCGCCAGTAGAAGGTGCGGGTCTCACTCTTTGGGCTGACCTCGCGGCTGGTCTCGACTCCCTGGAAGTTCCGTGACACTTTGACGATGACAACGTCCCACTCGTAGGCGCGGTCTGGCTCGTCGGCCTTGCCGGCCAGAGACGTCGGGACGTGCCATTTCGTTTCCTTAAGTCGCGCGCCGCTAAATTGCGTCTGCCCTCCGCTCTCGTAGCGAACGCTTAAGCCAAACCATTCGTCGTCCGCCAGGGGTCCGCCATCCCAGGACAGCTCGATCAGCGTGCCCTCGCCGGAAATCCGCAACTCGTCCGCAGGTGTCAGAAGACGCGGCGCGTTGTAAATCATGCGTCGGCGTCGGCGTGGGAGTGTCGGTCGGCGGTCCGTCGGTGTGCCCGTCGGTCCTCTGGGCGTCCGGGTCGCGACTGGCGTCCCTGTGGGGGCGCGGGTTGACCTTTGGTGGGAGCGTTGCGGTTTCCGTTGGTGTAGCCGTGGCGCTGGAAGTGGCCGTGGGTGTAGGCGTTCCGGTCGGAGTCTGGTGGAAGGAGTGGACGTCGCGGTTTGAGTCGGCGTAAAGGACGGGATCGGTGTGTGCGTGGCGGTCGAGGTCGGCGGCACCAGGTTCATGGCCGGCAGCTGGGTAACCACGGGCAAACGCAGGCTGACCAGAAATTGAGATGGGATTTGTGGCACCAGCGTTAACGCCAGGGCCACCAGGATCAGCAGCGGCACGGGCACGATCCACCAGGCAAAGTAGGGACGGCCCAGCTCCGCACCGCACTGCGGACACAGCCTCCACCAGCGCGCCACAATCCGGCCGCACCGATAGCACCGGGTCATCGTTTTGCCCTGGTTGATCTCCGTGCCGCAGTTGGGACAGATGACCAGCGTCGGGTCGAGCGGAAAGTCGCAGTTTTTACACTTCATCCACACGTCCTTTTGGCCGGAAAAGACAACAGACAAATTGTCACTACGGATGAGAATACAAGTGCCGGCTATACAGGCCGGCACGTATGAGCAAGAGCACTTCCATATCTCAGAATGGGCCGGGCCACTGAATGGGCGGCAAAGGTGAGATGATGTCCTGGAAGGTTACCAGAAACATGAGCATCAGTAAAATCGCGAGCCCAACCAGATGGATGGTGCCCTCTTTGCGTGGATCGATGCGTTTGCCCGCGGACGGTCTCGACCAGGATGAAGAAGATCCGCCCGCCATCGAGCGCAGGGAAAGGCAGCAAGTTTGTGATACCCAGTGCAGCGCTGATGAACGCCGTTAGCTGCAAGATGGGGAACCACCAGCCATTGTTTACGGCTTTCTGGGCCGCATCTCCCGTCATGCGAGCGATGCCGACCGGCCCGACGGGACGAGCGGCCTCCGGTGAAATGGTGCCCCTAAGAAGCAACACGGGCGCATACACCGTCAGGAAGACCACACTGCCCGTCTGCTCCGCGCCACGCAGGAAGGCCTGCGCCGGCGAGAGTTTTTTGACGTTCCACGCTGTGACCTCGCCGTTCATGGCGAGACCTATCGCGCCCTGCCCCTGCGGCGGGTTCATGCGCGGCACCAGCGAAACCGACACCTGCTGGCCCTTGCGATCGATGCCGAGGGTGACCGGCTGTCCCTTCTTAGCCTGTGTTTCCTGGATGAACTGGGAGAGCATGGTGACCGGCTGGCCATCCATGGTACGAATCTGGTCGCCCGCTTGGACCCCGGCGGTCGCGGCCGGCGAGTTCGGGCTGACGCTGGCAACAGTGACTACTTCAGTCGTGGGCACCGGGAGCCCCACCACGAAAGAGATATGGTGAACACGACCATTGCCAGGACGAAGTTCATAACCGGACCGGCGAACAGAACGGCCAGTCGAGTCAGTTTGGGTTTCATGGCGAAATCCGCCGGGGACGTCTGGGTCATCCTCGCCGGGCATGCGCACGAAGCCGCCGAACGGGAATTGCGTTCATCGTGTAGGCAGTATCACCGTGTTTCCACACGGTCAGCAGCCGGGGCGGATAGCCCAGTCCAAATTCCTCAACCTTGATGCCGGAGCGTTTGGCTACGACGAAGTGGCCAAACTCGTGCACGAGCACCAGGATACTCAACATAATGAAGAACGACAGATCGTAATTAGCACCCACGTGTCCTTTCCAAAGCAACGCAGACATTGTCCGTCAGAAATGCCCTGCCGTCACTTTGCCCCATTATACCCCGCCGCGAATGACAGCAACAAATGATGTAGATCATCATTTAACGATCCCCTAATCTTGCTCTCGGCACGCATGCCTCAGGCGGAATACTGCCGGGTCATGACCTGCGCCAGCTTGGCGACCCCCTCCTCGATCTGAGCCGTGGGCACGTAGCTGAAAGCCAGGCGAATGTGATCGTTGCCGCCCTGCCTGGGCGTGGAAGCCCGTCCCACTCAAGCAGCTGACTCCCGCCTCATCGGCGGCGCGGACTACTTGCGTCGGCCGAGAGCCGTAACGGGAGATTCAACCAGATGAAGTAGCCGCCCGCGGGGCGACTCCACGAGACGAACCCGGCATGTGCGCTGCCAGGGCGCGGAGCATGGCATCCCGGCGCTGGCGGTACACGTCGCGCAGTCGCGCGATGTGGGGTTGCAGGTGGCCCTGCTCGCAAAAGTCGGCTACGAGGTTGGAAACGAAAGGGTTGGCGCCGCCGCCCATGGCCCGGACGCCGCTGCTGACCAACCGGTCGATGAGCGCCGGTGAGGCGATTACCCAACCGAGCCGCAGGCCGGCTGCCAGAATCTTGGAAAAGCTGCCCACCGTGATGACGTGCTCGCGGTAGGGTCCAGCGCGCCCAGGGCCGCAGGCGGATCGCCCTCGAAGCAGAGGTCCCGATACACGTCATCGGCGACGATGGGAAAATGGTACTCTCGCGCCAGAGCAAGCAGCGCGTGCCGGCGCGCCAGGGTGAGGGTGGCGCCGCTGGGATTCTGGTACGACGGGATCGCGTAGAGAAATTCAGGTTTCAGCCCTTCTGCTTGGAGCTCGAGCAGCGTCTGCTGCAGAGCATCGGTTTGCAGGCCCTGTTCATCGACCGGAACCTGGAAGAGACGGAAGCCGTAGTCATTGAACACGTGCAGCGTGTCGCGATACGAGGGCGCTTCGACCAGGACGACGGAGCCCGGCCGGCCGAGAGCTGGCTGAGCAGGTTGATGGCATCGGTGCTGCCAGACGTGATCGTCACATTGCGCGCGTGGTGATCGCACGCCTCATCGGCCTGCCATTTGTCGACCAGGAAGTCGATCAGGCGCGCCATATCCTTGCTCGGGCCCGTACTGCAGGGCGGTCTCGGCTACGTCCGGTCAAGCGTCAGGCTCGCGGCCTCATCGCAAGCTCGGCCAGGGGAAAAGTCGGCAGGGTCGGGCAAGCCCAACACAAACGAAATGGTTCCTGGGCGGCCAGATTGCACTCCGGACTAGTGGGTCAAGTAGCGTGAGCATTCTTGGCTGGCATGGTTCATGGGCTCCTCGACTCCATCCGGACAAATGATTCGACTGCAGTGTGATAACAGACGATCGACTGGGACCCATGATTGCACTCATCTGGCGCTATTGTTCCGTAAACTAGCTTAAGGCGCCTTGCGGAATTAGCGACACGAATGATATAATCTAGCAATCTCGCAATCTGGAAAAGAAAGGAGGGCGCAGAGGTGAAGCTCACCAAAGGCACCGATTATGGCCTTCGCGGCATTCTCTATCTCGCCACGCAGCCTCAGGGAAAATCGCGTTGGTGACGGACATCGCCCGGGCCAGAAAGGGTTCCAGAGAGCTACCTGGCGAAGATTTTTCAGGATCTGGCGCGCAGGGGCGTTCTCGTTTCACACCGCGGGGCCAAAGGTGGGTTTTCCCTCGTTCGCTCATTGAAAGACGTCACATTATTGGAAGTCATCGAGGCGATCGAAGGGCCCATTGCCCTTCAGCCTTGCCTCGATGAGCGTCAGGGTTGCGATCAGATGACGGTGTGCGTCGTTTCGGACGTCATTCGGAGAGCGCAAACTGAGTTGATCCGCGTGCTGGAATCCACTTCTCTGGAGAACCTGCTGGAGCAGACCCTGGTGAAGAAGGCTGTCGGCAAGTAGGCCGCTCGTGACCGCAGCGATTCGCTCGCTCCCTCTCCTTCCGGCTGCGGTCCACCCCCGTTTTCCGTGATCCTCCGTTTCCATCTGTGAGAACCAATCTACGAGCAATAGAATCTGAGATCGGTTGCGCCGTCTCTATTGGCCATTCCAGCCTGGACTGGGCCGATCCTCCTTGCCTTACCGCTGTCCGCCCGACATGGAGCGCGGAATGGCGCGGGTAATTGCCGGGCCGGGCGCTCCAGACGCCCGGCCCGCTGAGCGCAGGCGTCTCGCACCGGACTCCGGCCTCATCGGTCGGAAATGGCTTCTTTGCCGCGCAGAAATGCGGCTTTGTTGATTTCGACGAAGCGAGCCGGAACCCGATTGGCGAGGGCCTCGAGCCAGACTGCGTCGGCAACGTCCAGAAACCGCGCAAGCGCCCCCAGCAACACGACGTTGCTGATGCGGGTATTGCCCAGCTCCTCGGCCAGAGCGATGCCTGGAACGAAGTGTACCTCGGGGCTGACGGTGAGGAGCGCCTGGCGGATGCGCTCGTCGTCGGGATACTCCGCACCGCCCGAGCTGACTGACACCGGTGCGATGCGGTAGTCGTTCACGATGATGATGCCGCCCGGTCGCACGGCCTCGACCTGGCGCATGGCCTCCAGTTTCTCGAAGGCCAGGAAGTAATCGGCTTCGCCTTTGCCGATGAACGGTGCGTAGACTTTGTCCCCCCAACGTACGTGACTCGTCACGCTGCCGCCGCGCTGCGCCATGCCGTGAATCTCCGATTTCTTCGCCTCGAAACCGGCTCGCGAGCCGACCTCAACCAGCACGTCGCTGGCCAGCAGCGTGCCCTGGCCGCCTACCCCAGCCAGCAGGAAGTCCTTCTTTGCCTCCATCGTGTTCCCCCTTCCATGTGCCTTCTCGGATTGATGCGCAGACGCAGTACGTTCGCGACCGTCAGATCAGGAATCGCACGAGATTGGACGGCCGCAACAACTCGCACGGTCGGATCATGCCGATGATGGCGAGGCCGACGGTCAGGGCGAAGTCCTGATCGCAGCTTGCCTGGCCCACCAGGCGGTCGACCACGCGGCGGTGCCCGAGCATCTGGCGCAGGAATTGCGCGGCGCGATGGTCGGCCAGGTAGCGGCAACGCAAATCCCGGCCGTAGCCGGCCAGCGCCGCCGCGGACATGTCTCCAGACTGAATTGCTCGTTGCGCCTGCCGTGCGGCGAGTTCGCCGCTTTCCATGGCCGGTGCGATGCCCTCTCCTGTCAGCGGATTCACCAGGTGCCCGGCCTCGCCGACAAGCAGAATGTTGTCGGCGCACAGCCGTGCTTTCCCGATTCCGGTCCTCAAGGGATAACCCCGGATCGGTGACTCTGTACGGCCGGCTCCCAGTCGCCGCCGAAGGTGCGGATTCTCCTCGATGCTGCGGGCGAGCAAGCGAGGCAGATTGAGTCCGTCTCGCCTGGCCTGAGCCGCAAAGGTCCCGAGGCCCACGTTCACGCGGCCGCCGCCGAGCGGAAACACCCAGGTATAACCCGGCGAGACGTCCCGCTCGTAGTGGATCTCGAGCATTTCGTCGGGAGGGACGGCCTCCGCGAAGTAACCCCGCACGGCAACCAGATCCGGCTGCCCGCGGACCAACCCCAGGGCACGCGCCAGGGCGGCCTGTCCGCCCTCGGCGATGACGACCAGCTGGGCCGTCTCCTCTCGGGCGCGTCCGGCGCACACCCCGTCCACGCGCACAGTAGCCGGATCCTGCCAGGTCACGGATCGGACGTGGTACTGCTCGGCGAGCTGAGCTCCGCTGGCGACGGCCTGTGTGACCAGCGCCGCATCCAATTTGCGACGCGGAATGACGCGCCCGAATGAGATGGTCTGCGGCTCCCCGTACGACACCGTGACGGAGCTGCCGTTCGGCGACGACAGGAGCAGCGTTTGTGGCTCGAAGAAGCCCTCGGCGGCCATCCAGCCGCCGAGGCCCAGCCGATCCAAAGTGGACAGGCCGGCGGCGCTCACGCCGTCGCCGCAGATTTTGTCTCGCGGAAACGACTGGCGATCAGCCAGGAGCGTCTTGATGCCGGAACGGGCGAGACAGATGGCTGCGGATGCTCCGGCCGGGCCCGCGCCGATGACGAGCACGTCCCACTTCACGGCTGGCGGCTTTCCCTTTTCAGTCCTCGGTGGGTTGCGGCGGCAGCAGCTCCAGCAACTCTGCGAGGTTGTGAATGCACGTATCGTAATAGGACCCGTCAGTGCAGCGGTGCACGCCGTACTGCTGGTCCACAAGCACTGCATAGATGTCGAGCGCGTGAGCGCCCTCCAACTCGTCGCTTCCGCCGTCGCCGACGAACAGGCACTCCTCGGGCCGCTCACCAAGTGCCCGGATGGTGCTCAGGTACATGTGCGGGTCCGGCTTCGTCGTACCGGCCTCGTTGGAGAGCGTAACCACGTCGAACATGGCCTCCAGGCCGACCCGTTGCAGCACGCCTCGCCACAAATACGTGCAGTCGGAGATGAGGCCCAGTCTATAGCCGCGCTGGCGCAGGGCGGTCAGCGTGGGCACGGTGGCCGGGTAGAGATTCACCGCCGGGACCCTGGTCTCCAATTCAGCCTGGGCCACCCGATGTGCGCGCTCCTCAGTGTCGTCCTCGCCCATGTAACGGAGAATCGCGTGGGCGCGCTGGACGGCATCAGGTAGAGCACCGGTCAGACTGTCGCGGAACGTGGCTTGGCGCGCGATCGGTGAACTGGTCCACGTCGAGCCCTGCGTGGACGGCCATCTGGCTGTATGAGTACTCCATTCCGCCGTCTTCAAACAACAGCGTGCCGTACATGTCTGAGAGCACGGCTTTGATGGGTCTGTCGATCATGAGCTGTCAGTCGTTCCTTTGCGCGGTGAGATATTGGCTGCATTGGCGTAACGCTGTCGTGCGTGGCGTGGTGCCGGGAACGTGTCCTCGTCGCACGACGACGCCGGCCCGCATTATATACGATGTCATAGGGGATGACAAGGGGAGGTCTTCATTATCTGGATCTTATCTGGATCAATTCAATAGGCGCTCCTTCTTCTTCGATGAACGCCACCACATTGCCCTCTGAAGGGCTGTTGGGCTCGATGATGACTCTACGACCCTTAATCGCTTCGTGGACGTCCTCAACTTCAAACGCCACGTGGGGCACAGTCTTCACGATTTCGGGCAACGGGCAGTCCTCCTCATATCTCATCCATTCGATGCCAAATTCGCTTCCTTCAAAGCAGGAGTGATAGCATTTAAAGTCCTTCAGGTACTTCTCATCTGGACGGCTCGTGTCTGTAGGAATTCCGAGGTGGTGATATTTCCACTCTGTCTTTTTCATATCCCCTCCTGATGCTCACTCGTGGGCCTTAGGGAATCAACTGCGAGTCTCTCGACCCACAATCTGCCGATTGGAGGCGTCTCTTGCAGCAGTGCGGCGATGATCTTCCGGTTGGCGGTAGGGAAGGCGTAGCGGGCCAGGTTGGCGACCTGCTCCCAGCGCCAGTCGGTGCAGGCACGGCATTGCGGCTCGCCCGAGACGTGGCGGCACTGCAGCACGTGCAGGGTGACGCGGAAGTGGGTGTAGGCGTGCTGCACGATCATGAACGGCTGAATGTCGTCCACGCGGATGTCGAGCTCTTCCCCGGCCTCACGAGTCAGGGCGTCGGCGGGGCTTTCACCCAGCTCGATCTTGCCGCCGGGGAACTCCCACAGTCCGCCCAGCAACGCTTCCGGCGGCCGCCGGGAGATTAGAACGCCGTCCCCGTGCCAGATCACGCCAATCGCGATGTCGTAATGCGGAATGGTTCTACGCGGACGGCGTACGGGGCGTGCGGCCTGGAGACCCAGCCGGTTCGCCTGGCAGTCGCTCGCCCACGGGCAGCGCGCACAGTCGGGCTTACGCGGCGTGCAGACGGTGGCGCCCAGATCCATAAGCGCCTCGTTGAAGTCGCCGGCCTGCCCGTGTGGGAGGAGCGCTTCGGCCAACGTCCACAGCAGCTCCGCCGTCGCGCCCTGCGGCGGCGTGTCGATATCGAAGACGCGGCACAGTACGCGGGTCACGTTGCCGTCGACCGCCGGCTGATCCTGGCCGAATGCGGTGCTGAGGATGGCGCCGGCAGTGTAACGGCCGATGCCAGAAATGCGAATCAGTTCGTCCGCGGTCTGCGGCAGCTGCCCGCCAAAGCCTTCGACCACCTGGCGCGCGCCGCGATGCAGATTTCTCGCCCTGGCGTAGTAGCCCAGACCCTCCCAGGCCTTCAGGACGTCATCCAGAGCGGCGGCGGCCAGACTCTCGACCGTGGGGAATCGGGCCAGGAAGCGCTCGTAATAGGGAACGACAGTCTGTACCTGCGTTTGGTGCAACATGACCTCAGCGACCCAGGTGCGGTACGGGGTGCGATTCTGCCGCCAGGGCATAGTGCGCTGCTCGGGCCGGTGCCATGCCAACAGAGCGGCGGCCATGGCGGGCCAGCGCCCTGCCGGTGGATTCCATTCCGTGAAATCGGTCATCGGTCGCTCGAGGAGATCAGTGCGCCGGCATCGGCGCCGCGAAAATAGGCGCGGTACGCGGCGGTCTCTGCCAGCAGTGACTGCAACTCGCGGTACAGTGTGTCTGTGAGCGGAGAGGCTTGACCCTGGCCGGGCCCCAGAACCCAGACGCCCGTCTCCTGCGCCAGCATCTCGAACTGGCCACGCTCCACCCACCATTGAATACCGTGACGTATCGTGGCTTCGCGATGGCCCATCGCCGCCGCAACTGCGTCGAGGCGGCAGCGGCCTCCGCGTGCGGTCAGGTCATACTTCAACAGGCCGGCGAGTCGCGATAGGAACGTGCGTGGGTCGTCCAGGCCGGAGTTGCGGGCAAAGAGGAAGACCCGTTTGGGCGTCACCGTGGCCAGCGCCTGGCTGAGTTCCCGGGGCCGGGCGGAATCGTCCAGATGACGAGCGACTCGTTTCGATGGAGCCGATCGCGCGGCGACCAGGGGGCTTCACTGACCGGAACGGCCTCGCTCCAGACCAGACCGCCCTCTCCCAGCGCGGACAGGATGCGGCGCAAGGTGGCTTCGGGTTCCGGTTCTGCGCGGCAGTCGGTGACTTCGATGGATTTTGCCCGGCCTGTCACGACGGCGGGAGCGTCGCCCACGGGGCGCGCGTCCAACCATTCGATCTGAATCTCGGGCTGACCCTGGTAGTTGCGAGAGCGAATCAGGTACGCCAGGTCGAATGCGCCCTCGGGCAGCGGCAGATCCATGCCGCGCCACCACATGACAGATGCCGTGTGCCCGAGCTCGTCCTCGACGGTCAAACGTCTGTGCTCCGACGTGCGGCCGACGGTCGTGTGGGCGGTAACCTTCAGCCGGCGGGCGGCGAGGACGAACGGCGGATTTCCCGCACCGAACGGCGCCAGGCGCTCCAATCGGGCCGCCAGTTCCGTCGACACGTCTGACAGCGGGACGTAAGCGCCAATCTGGATGGTCCGCTCGGGGCGGGCGGCGCTCGAGACGCCGACCACCTGCGCGAGCCCGTCGCGGAACGCCGCGATGTTGTCCGCCGCGAGCGACACACCGGCGGCCATTGGGTGCCCACCAAAGCGCTCCAGGAGCCGCGACTGGGCGGCGATTGCGGCGCGGATGTCCACCCCCGGCACCGAGCGAGCCGAGCCGCGCGCCTGCCCGTCCGCCGAGTGGTTGATGACGACGGCAGGCCGATTGTAGCGTTCGGCGAGCCTCCCGGCCACGAGACCCAGCACGCCCGCGGGCCAGCGCGGATGCTCGACCACCAGCACCGGCGTCCGGAGCAGCCCTGGGTCGCGCTCGATCAAGGCGACGGCAGCGCCCGTGACCTGATTGCAGAGGAGCTGTCGCTCGACGTTCAGGGCTTCCATTTCCTGGGCAATCGTCCGCGCCCGCACGACGTCGTGGGTGGTCAGGAGCTCCACCGCGTGCGTTGCCTCCGACAGCCGCCCCAGCGCGTTGAGCCGTGGCGCCAGGCCAAACGCGATCTGTTCCTCAGTCATGCCGGCTGCGGGGATTTCGGCCAGCTCCAACAGGGCGGCCAATCCCAGGCGCTCGTTGCGGCGCAAGGTCTCCAATCCGCGCTGCACCAGGTAGCGGACGTCGTCGCGAAGGATCGCCACATCGGCGACCATTCCCACGGCGGTCAGGTCCAGCCCCCGCGCCGCGCGGTCTGGGTTTCCACGGCGGGCGTACAACTCCTCCACCAGCTTCCAGGCCGTGCCGACGCCTGACAGCTCGTGCAGCGGATGATTCTGCGGCAGGCGCTTCGGGTTGACCACGGCATTCGCGTGCGGAAGCTCCGGCCCCAGGTCGTGGTGGTCGGTGACCAGGACGTCGACGCCCAGGCCACGCGCGTAGGACACGGCGGCGAAATCGGTGACGCCTGTGTCACAGGTGACGATGACGCGGACGCCGCGTGAGATCAGGCCCTGCAGGGCGTGGATGTGCAGGCCGTGGGAGTCGGTCAGACGGTCGGGGATGTGGAACTCGACGCGCCCGCCCAGATCGCGCAGGGCCTCGAGCAGGACGGCAGTCGACGTCACGCCGTCGGCGTCGAAATCGCCCCATACAGCAATGGACTCTCCGCTCGCCAACGCCTGGTCGAGCCGGTCGGCGGCCTCGGGCAGGTCGGGCAGATCAGCTGGGCGGTCGCGGCCGATAGCGATCGGGGTCCAGGAATCCGAGCGCCGCTTCCGCCGTCGTCAGTCCGCGACAGGCCAGCGCGGCCGCCAGCAACTCATCGCCGTCCACTGCGCCGAGCAGCGTTTCCGGTACATCCACTTCCTGAGGTTCGAGCCAACGTGACATAATGGAAACATCTCTCTTCGGGGCGTGGTGCGTGATCCGTAATCCGTGATACGTGATGCATGATACGTAATGCGTAACGCGCACAACGCATCACGTATCACGGATCAATAACTAATCTCCGCCATTTGCTCAAGGTCCAGGTCGGGCGGCTGGGCATCGGCCCAAAGCATCGACTCGTCGACGTCCGCAAGGGCGCCGGCTTCGACGCCTCGATCGCACAGCGAGCGATAAATGCAGTAGCGGCACTTTCGATCGTCCGCCGTCATTGCAAAGCCCTCATCCGGAGTCGCCAGGATCTCCGCGATCAACGTCTCCAGCAGCCGGTGGTTGGCGGCGTGCCGGATTGCGTCGTAACCGATCTCCTCGGTCTGCTCGGGGAACTCGGCAAACCAATAGGCCATTGCGACGCGGTCCGGCGTTAGTGAAGGCATGGCCAGCGCACGGGCGCCCGCTTCCGCAGCGACGTAAAGGTACACCGAGGTCTGCAACCGGCGCTGCAGCGAGTCCGACGATGGACGGCGATGGTCTGTCTTCCAATCGACGATCAGAACCTGCCCCTCGCTGACGGCCAGAAGGTCGTACTTGGCAACCAGGCGCTGTTCGCCGACCAGGGTGGACAGCGAGGTCTCAGCCAGTCGGATGGCTCGTTCCAGACCAGAGGGCGGCTGCTCCAGGTATGCCGTCCACCAGCGCTGAAGGTCGGCATCGTCTTGCGGCGCCAGGCTGTCGGCCGGCAGACCCAACGTGTGCTGGTGAACGAGCCGATGGAAGGCTTCTCCGCGGCGAACCTGTTCCTCGTGCTCCAGAACGGGCTGCGCGAGCACCGCCGGCCACACCTGTCCTCTGACGTAACGCAGCTCGAAACGGCGCGGGCAATCGGTGTAGTCCTGCAAGCACGATTGGCTGAAACGAAAACCTTTCGGTACGGGCACGGCTTACTCCTTGGATACGGCGAAACTCAATCCTGCCCGGCCCGCCAGGTAGGCCTGCAGGGCGATGAGCGGCACCGCCCGGCGGGCCGGCCTTCTCGGCTGGCCGGTGTTCCAGGTGATGACCAACTGCCGGCGCGCGCGGGTGATGGCGACGTACAACAAACGCAGTCGCTCAGCCACGTAATCCAGCCGGGCGCGGTGCGTGGCCTTGCCCTCATGGTACGGCGCGTCGCCGGCCGGCCCCATTATAGCATCGAGTTGGGCGAGCCCCTCGGCTTCCAGATTCAGGCCGTCGCGGACGAACCACCGCTCCGAGATGTAGCTGTCGTACGATTGCGCGGAAGGGAAGTCGTAGTTGTTGACCGACATCAAGTACACCCGATCCCATTCCAGCCCTTTGGCTTTGTGCATCGTGGTGACAATGACCTTGCCCTTGTACTTCGTCGGATCGAAGGCAACGTCATCCTCGCTCATCCCGATGAATTTACGCTGATTGCGGGCGATGACGGCGAGCTCCTCGGTCAGCTCGGGCAATCCCCAGTCGGAGTGCACGTCGGCGGCGGTGCGTAACAGCAGAGACAGCTTGTAAGCCAGCGCCAGCTCAGCCGGTTCCCGAAACAGGTCCTGGGCGATCGTCAGCACCAGTTGGTCGATGGGGAGCAGAACGGCATCCTGCCACGTTTGGAGCAGCGTCCGGAATTCAGCCAGCAAGCCCAGGTGGTCCGCGGCTTCGGGATCCCGGCTCAAGTCCAACGAGGCGAGCCAGTCTCGGCTCAGTCGCGGCCAGAGATAGTCCTCCACCTGCCGGCAGCCGCGCAGCAGCTTCTCGAGGTGGCGCAGGCGATTGGCGTCGTCAGGATCGGACCTGTCGTCCCGGCGCCAGGCCCGGAATGCATCGGCCAGCTTGGTTGGCGACGTCGCGTCCGCCAGGCAGCGCAGCACCGTGCCCAGTACACCCGCCGTCTGGCGCGTGGCTGAGGTGCTCTGCAGCAGTTCCAGGCACTCGATCTTGTTCGCGCGCAGGGCGTCGCTGACTTTGAAGCCGCGCGTGTTGCGCGGCACGAGCACGGCCACCGTCTCGTCCGAAGCGGCCGGTTGGGCCTGCAAAAACTGGACGACCTTCAGGATCTCTTCTTCGGCCGAGACGCTCTCTTGGACGATTTGGACGCAGCCGGGGGTGGTTTCTGGATTTGGCTGGCTGTCGCCTTCGGGTGAGGGCTGGATGTACTGCGCCGAGAAGGCCTTGCGAGCCCGTTCTACTTCGGGGTGCTCGCTCATGGCCCATTCGACCAGGTAATTGGCGAAATCGATGATACCCTGGCACGAACGGCCGGAATTAGGCAGGTCGCAGCTCGTGACGCCTTCGCTGCCCACGAAGGCGCGCAGGAACTCCGGGCTGGCCGTGGTGAACGTCTCGAAGATGGCCTGATTGGTGTCGCCCACGCGGACCCAGTTTCCGTGCGCGCCCGCCAGCAGTGTTCAGAATCTTCTCCTGCAGGGCGCTGCTGTCCTGCGCTTCATCCTCCAGGATGTACGGCCACCGTGCGCGCAGCCGGGCCAGGTAATCCGGATCCAGCCGCAGTGCGTCGAGCGCCAGCCGAATCAGGTCATCGAAGTCCACGCCGCCGCGATAGGCCAGCGCCCGCTGATAATTGGCGTAGATGCCGACGCCCATGGCTGCCAGGGGCAGATCCCGTCCCCGGTCCGCGAGACGGGACAACAGGACCTCCGGCGGAATCTGGTGGTCCTTGGCGCGCCGGACGAACGCCCGCGCGATGTCCAGAACCGTTCCCGGCCAGGGATCGCGTCCGATCCACTCTCGTTTCTTTTCTTCGATGTCAGGCAGGACGTAGGCATCCAGAAGTTCTGGATGCAGTTTCAACCACGCCTGACAGCAGTCTTCCAGGATTCGGCCGCACTCGCGCTCGTCCAGAATCTGGAAGTCCTCCGGCGAGTCCTACCAGCCCCGGACGCTCCCGGACGATGTCGTGAGCCAGTCCGTGCAGCGTTCGCACTCGATAGCCCAGCCTGGGAATGAGCCCGCGCTCTTTCAGGAGTTTGTCGATCCGTGAGGACACGTTGTTGACGGCCGAATTGACCAGTGTCACGACCAGGACTTCCTCGTCATCCTGGATGGCATCGGCGACCAGCCGCGCAGCCAGCAGGGCCAGCGTCGTCGTCTTGCCGCTGCCGGGAACGGCGGCGACGCCCATCCGACCGCCGGAATAACTCGAGCACCCGTTCTTGCGCGGGCCGCAAGCGGATCATCAGGCGTTCCCTCCGTCCACGGTGGACGTGGCCTGCGCGGCCGATCGCTCGAGGTGCTGCAGGCGACGGAGCAGCCGATTGAACGCTTGCAGCAGGGGGCCGCCCTCTTCGTATCCCTGCTCGCTTAAGTGTTGATAGCCCAGGTAGACGCCGCCGGCGGCAGCGACACAGCAAGCCGACAGCCAGGCGGCACAGGGCAGCCTGCCGGGCGCCGAACTCGTCTGCATCGGTCCACACGCGGTCGGCCGGCCAATGGCGACTAAGCACGAACGGGTGCGTGATCGGCTGGTAGATGCGCTCCCACCAGCCCGGAGCTGCCGGCGTTGAGCCAGAACTGGTAGTCGACCGGGCCGGTTGTACATCAGGAAGGTGTAGGCGGGAGCCAGCAGAACGGCCTCTTCGTCGGGGATGTCCCAGCTGCGCACGTACTGTGCAGCGACCACGCCCTGTTGCACCATCGCCACGTATTCCTGGCCTAGCGACCGTCCGGCAGGCAGATCGTCGATCTGGACGACCTGCCGGAACTTCCGGACCGACTCGATCAGGTTCGCGGCCTGAGCGGCGGCGTCAAGGTTGCTGTGGAAGCCGAAGTCAGATTGAGACAGAACCTCACCGAAGAGCAGGCTGAAGAAGTGGTCCAGCTCCGCCCAAACGCCCCGCGACTGGTAGCCGTCCAGCCAGTGGCGCAGCTCTTCGTACTGCTCGCCCAGAGAATACGTCAGACGGTCCTGCGCGTCGGCGCCGATCTGTTCGAACGACGACAGTACCGGCTGCCCGTCGCGAATGCGATACACGATGCGGGCCAGGAGTTGGGCGCGCACGAGGTCGAGGCCGTCGATGGCCTGCATCAGTGCTCGAACGACGTCGGCTTCGCTGGGGGGCAGCTTCCAATGCGGATGCGCCAGGGCCGCCAGAGTCAGCAGGCAATGGGTCGCGGGCTCGTCGCGCAGCGCGCGCGAGGGCCGGTGCGAGCGGAAACGCAAGGCCGAGCCGCTTGAAGTGCTCGCCCAGGGTGAAGCGCAGGGTGTCGTTCAGGAATGGCGCCAGAATGACGATTTCGGCAGGGGCCACGCCCTGTTCCAGCACCAGACGTTGGACCTCCAGCGCCACCTGCTCCAGCAACTGCGGTTGGTATTGGGCGCCGAGTGTCTTCAGCGCGGAGCTCGCCCCGCGCATCTCGCGCGTGACGGCATCGGTTCGCCCGCATACGACCTGCATCACGCCGGCTCGCAAGGCGTCCATTTCGGGGCTCATGACCCAGGAATGGGTCAGTCTTAGCGAGGAACGGCAGGCGTCCTTCAGCGCTCTGTCCGCTCTCCGGATCGGCTCCCAGAAAAGTCCGATGCCCGCCTTCTTCGTCGACACAGGATCCACGCCGACTCGCAGTTCGGCAGCCACGCCCGCAGCAGGTCGTGGGCCACCGGCGTGTCTTCCTCCACGTTATCGACGATCAGATGGCGGTACTTGCCGAACAGGTACTCGCGGAACGCCCGCAGCGGCAGCAGATCGCCGGACGAAGACGTCCAGTTGGAGCGAAAAGTCCAGCAGATTGTGCTCCAGGCAATAGCCGCGGAAGGCCAGCGCACAGGCTTCCGTCTGGTCGAAGATACGTGCCTGGCTGCGCTCCCCGGCCCAGGCGGCCTTCAGCCGTGAGGCGATTTCCTCGGGTGGAAACCCGACGGCGGCCGATTTGTTGAGGTTGTCGATGAGCTGGCTGACGAGGCGGTTGCGCTGCACCGTGATGCCTTCGAATCCACGGGCCTCCAGCACCGGACCGACGATGCGGTACATATAATATTGCGCCGTCTCCAACGTGAGAAAGGTGGGCGGCCGCGTCGGCTGCGCGAATCCGGCGGACCGGGCCACGAGCGGCCAGAACAACTCCACGCTGCGCCGCGCCAGGCCGCCGACCGTCACGACGTCCACCAGCACGTCTCCGGAGTCACTCGGACGTTCGAGCGCCTCAACGTAGGGCAGGCCCAGCGTCCGTTGCGGCACGAGGATGCCGATCTGTCGGGCGGGAACGCCCCGACGCAGCAGATACAGCAGGCGCTCGACCGCCAGCGTCGTCTTGCCGGTTCCGGCCGGCCCTTCCAGAAAAATGGTCTGGTTGCCCTGGAACGGCGCGGCCACAAGTTCTTGTTTGACGTCAAGCAGCTCGCTCACGATGTGCGCTCTCCGTTGAATATATGTTCTATTGTACTCGGTTTCCGGTCAATTGCAACAGTACATAATGGGTGTTATAATTGTCCGCAATAGAACAAATGATACGGAATTGGGTTGAGGGTAGCGAGCATGGACGACTGCAACGGGAATCCGAGTTTTGAGAATCTGCTGGAAGAAAACGCGCGCTTGAAGATGCAGAACCGTGCGAACGAGGAGCGGATTGCCGCATTGTCGGCGCTGCAGGATTTGGCGCGCTCGCTGTCATCCGAATTGAATCTGGACCCGCTGCTGCAGAAGGTTCTGCGGTCGGCCGTGAAGGTCGTCGATGCCACAGCCGGCTCGCTACTGCTCCTGGACCCTTCGACTGATGAGCTGACCTTCGAAGTTATCGAGGGCGGCGGCGGAGAAGCGCTCGAAAAGCGGCGCATCCGCCGCGACCAGGGCATCGCCGGCTGGGTGGCCACGCACCGGGAGCCGGTGATGGTCGAGGATGCCACCCAGGACGAGCGCTTCTACCCCGGTATCGACCGGTTCAGCTCATTCAAGACGCATTCCATTCTGTGTGTGCCCCTAATGTTGAAGGGCGAGTTGATCGGCGTCCTCCAGGTGCTGAACAAGCGGTCCGGTCAGCCCTTCGAGAGACCCGATCTGGACATCATGAGCATCTTCGCCTCGCAGTCCGCGGCAGCGATCCAAAACGCCCGCCTGTACGAGAAGGTCCGCGAAGAACGCGACCGCATTCTGATGGTGGAGGAGGACGTCCGCCGGCGATTGGCGCGCGACCTGCACGACAGCCTGGCGCAGCTGCTGGCTGCCGCCTTGATGAATGTGCGCTTCGTGCGCGAGCAGGTGTCCAAACAGCACGTCCTGCCGGAGTCTGACCTGACGGTGTTGGAGCGGGTCATGAACAAAGCCCTCCACCAGGTGCGGACGATGCTCTTCGATCTTCGACCGGTGATTCTGGAGACCGAGGGGCTCATCTCGGCGCTGGAAACGTACGCCAAGCGGCTGCGCCAGGAGGGTACCGGAAGGCTCCACGTGTCCGTGGACCCCAACGTCGGACGCCTGTCCCCCAAGATCGAAACGACTGTCTACTCGATCGTTCGGGAGGCGCTGAACAACGTTCGCCGCCACGCCCGCGCCGCCAACGTATGGCTCAAGGTGAGCCGTGACAATGAGCGCCTGCTGGTCACCGTGGAAGACGACGGTCGCGGCTTCGACGTGAAGGCCGTGGAGGCCTCGTACGGCGAACGCGGCAGCATCGGTTTACTGAACATGCGCGAGCGTGCGGAGACCATGGGCGGTTGCCTGGTCCATCGAGTCGACGGTCGGCCAGGGCACCCGCGTGCAGCTGTCGGTGCCGCTGTATCCGCAGCCGGAAGCGCTCGTGCCCAATCAGAATCAAGAAGAGATGGTTTAGCCGCTCTCGCCGGTTCCTCCTCGCCCTGCGCGGGCGAGGGTGGTGCCCCACCAAAGACGCTCCACGCTGGTGTGCTCTGCCTTTGCGGTGCCTGAACCTCGGTGTTATAATCAAGTTTAACGTGGTTCTGTCCCACTAGCGTAGCAGTCGGTGCTGCCGACGGGACCAGTCATGGGTGTCAGGAGATTTTGCGCGATGAGTGCCGGGCTTTTGGATCAACTTCAAGGTTTGTCGACCGCACAGCGGGGTCAGGTTCTTGCCCTGTTCTGCGCGCAAAGAATACGCCTCCGAGGAGTACGTCTTCTTCGAGGGCGACGTGCCTTGCCGCTTGTGGTTCGTTGAAGAGGGGCGGGTGAAACTCCTGAAACACTCGGACATGGGCAAAGACGTGATCGTGACGGTGATGTCGACGGGCAGCTTCCTGGGTGAGCTAGCCGTGCGCCCCGGAGTTCCCTGTCCGGTCACGGCGCAGGCAGTCGGCCCCACGGTGATGCTCTCGTTGCAGCCGGATGCCTATCTCGAGCTCCTGCATCGATACCCTGATCTGGGCGTGTTCATCATCGAAAGCCTGGGGCAGCGTCTGAACGAAGCGTACGATACGATTCGCAGCCTGGCTGTGGAACGGGTCGAGCGTCGCATCGCCCGTTTGCTCTTGAAGCTGGCCAACTCGGTCGGCCAGGCAGCCGGCGCGTCCATTCTGATCGATATGCCGTTGACGCGGCAGGACATTGCGGAAATGACCGGCACCACGGTCGAGAGCGCGATACGGGTGATGAGCAAGTTCCGCAAACAGGGGCTGATCGCGTCGCGCAGCGGCAAGCTGTATTTGAACGAGCCCCACTCTCTGGTCGTTATTGCTGACGAACTGTATAAAAGCGATGGTCGGGATGCCTCCGAGGATTGACGCACCGTCTTGCTTGCATATTCTCTCACGGTAAGGTATAATTAGAGTAACAGTGGTGAGATTGTGCGTGCATTTCGTCCCTATCCCCAGGAGGTTATACACCATGAGAAAGCTACACCCATCTGCTTTCATAGTCTCGCTCTTAGTGCTCGTCGTGCTGGCAACTGGCTGTTCGGGCGCTGAAATGGCACAGAATGTCACGCCTCCTCCTGCCCAGAGCGCTTCGACTCCCACCGCAACTGCGGACAACGTGGCTGTGACGGAGGCGCCGCCGGCGGAGCCCGGCACGACTGTGGTGGCGACGGCGCCTGACGCGTCTGCTGCCATGACGTTGACCGAAGGGGCCGGTGCATTGTCGGCCGACCTGGCCGCGATCGACGCGCCGGCCGAGTCGACCGTGGCGGCCGCGGAACCAGTCACGCAGACCAATGCGACTGCGGCCAGCGCCGAACCCACGAGCACCCCGGCGCCCGGCGTAGTGGCGCTGGTGAACGGCCAGACCGTGAAGCAGAAGGATTACGATCGGCAGTTCAATTTGCAGAAGGCTGCCCTCGTGGCTCGCGGCCAGGATCTCAAGTCGGCCGAAGGCAAGACGCTGCTGGAGACCATCCGCCGCCAGGTACTGGAAGACATGATCAACTTCGTGTTGATCGACGAAGCGGCGCAGGCGCAGGGCATCAAGATTACCCAGAAGGACGTCGATGCTGCGGCCGAGCAGAGCATCAAAGACGGCGGCGGACGCGCGGGCTTCGAGAAGTGGTTGAAGGACACGGGGCAGACTGAAGCCGACTACAAGGCGATGATCCGCGTCGGGCTCATTACCGAGGCGATCGGGAACAAGATAACCGGCAAGCTGCCGGACAAAGCGCCGCAGGTTCACGCGCGCCACATCTTGTTCGACACGGCCGACAAGGCGAAGCAGGCGCTGAAAGAACTGCAGGCCGGCAAGGACTTCGCGGCGACGGTGAAGAAGTACACCGTCGACCAGAGCACCAAAGACAACGGCGGCGATCTGGGTTGGTTCCCACGCAACACGATGCCGCCCGAGATCGACGAAGTCGTCTTCAACCTGCCGGTGAAGAAGCTCAGCGGCGTCGTTGAGGATTCTTTCGGGGCTTTCCACATCCTGCAGGTGGTAGAAAAGAGCAACAGCCGCACGCTGACGAAAGATCAGATTCACGCTTTGAGTTCTGCGGCGTTCGGGCGTTGGCTGGCGGAGCAGCGCCAGGCGGCCAAGATCGACCGCTATATCGACATTCAGGACTGAGTGGTTGTTCCTGCGCCAAAGCAGCCATCTCTAGTCCGAACTTGGGGTGAGCATGCAATCTAGCCAAAGAAAGTGGTTGATGACTGCTTTGGCGGCAGGTATTGTTTTCTTCGTTGCTGTCGGACTCCTTTCCATCGGAAGCTTCATCTATCTGTCCAAGCGTCGCGCAATGGAGCCGTCCGCCCTGCAAATTGCGTGGGAGGACCCGATTTCCAGCATCGATGCCTCGCAGGTCTCGCCGCCCACCGGCCTGCTGAGGCTGGCGGGCATGGACGACGTTACGGCGATCAATACCGCCCTGCGTAGCGACCAGGTTGAAAGCGCTTATAGTCTGCTCGCAACCGGCACCAGGCTCACCGACGAAGAACGAATCGGCAGCCTCTTGCTGGTCGGCAAGCGTTACGGAGCGGCAGGCAACCTGACCAAGGCTCGTCTCGCCTATCGTCAGGTCATATTAATCGCCACCGTCAGCCCCACGCTGTCAGATTTTACGCGCGCTGACGCGTTCTTGCAGATCGGCGAGGAATTGACCCGTCTGAAACAAGTGCGCGAGGCAACCGTTGCGCTGAACCAGGCGCGGACGGTGGCTCTCTACAGCGCATACCTGCAGCCGGCGCATCGCAAGCTGGTCCTGGACCGTCTCATGCCTGCCTATTCGGCGCTGGGAGCCGGGCGAGAGGCCTGGGAGGATCTGGAGATGGCGTTGAAGCCCGGCGGCAGCGGGCAGACCGCTACGACGGAGCCGGTCGACACCGTCCTGGGTCAGCTGGCCAAGCGGGAGGTGGCGCTGCCCCAGGTGCAGAGCGCTCAGACGGATCGTGAGGTCAAGGCGAATGCTCTGGCTGAATACGTGCGCGACCGGGGAGGCAAGGTGTCCGACAGCCTGGTGAGCGGACTGGGTGCCGCTCTGACCGTTGAGGATGCTTTGCGGCAAGGAACGTACGAGGCGGGCATCCTGCAGGCCACCTCACCGGCGGACAAGATCGCGCTGCTGGCCGGCCGCGTGCACTGGATCAGCCTCAAATACTCCGTAGCCAGGCAGGCGCAAGGTTTGAGCCTGGTGCCGGACTGGGAGGAGCAGCTGAGCGTAATCCAGTCCGATCTGGCGAAGGCGCGACAGGCGCTATACGCCTACTACGCCGATCAGATCGTGACCCTGCCGGACGCTTCGGCCATCGACCGGGCCTGGGTGGAGCTCTACCGCGAGGAGCTGGAGATGGGACGGTTGGGCCTGTACCCGAACTACCCTGAGCAGCAATTGCTCTCCAAGCTGCGCGAGTCGACCCTGAAGTTGATGGCGGCCGGACGCGATCAGGGCTTGCGTGTGGACACGGTTCTGGGATCGGCCGAACACCCGATGCTCTTCCTGGCTGACAGTCCCGATTACGGCAAGGGCTTGCAGCCGTGGTAACGGCCAGACCCGACCCGTTGACGTAGGACGGGGTTGCTCATAATGGAAACTGCGCTCCCGTAGTGGAGGCGCCTGCCGACTCCTTTCCGGGGCGGTCGGAGACCGGGCGGGAGAAGGGTCGGCAGGCGCCTCCACTACGGGTCGTTGCGTGAACCCGTGCTGCTGCTTGTGGGCGGTGGCCCGCTTTTGCCGTGTCAGATGACGAATCCGAATTGGCGAGGAGGTGAGTGGCGTGTTCAGGGGAGTGAGTGATCGGCTCGCCCTGGCGGCGACCCTGGTTACCCTGTTCATGACGATTACCGTCTGCCTGTGGTATGCTGCGATCTTCGTTCAGCCGGGAATTTCCTTGAATCCGTTCCCACCCTCTCAGGCCGCCGGCCTCGTCAGCCTAGGAGAGGGGGCCGGGCCGGTGCCGGGGACGACGCCCAAGGTCCGCAGCACGCCCACGTTCCCTCCGACCTGGACTCCGACCGGCACGCCGACCTCGACCAACACACCGACGCCCACGTTTACGCCAACCCCAACGCCCACCGACACGCCCACACAGACGCCCACGACGACTGCGACGTTCACGCGAACGCCTCGTCCGCCGACGCGCACACCGCCGCCCCCTCCACCTACGCCGACCTTCACTCCGCGGCCTACCGAGGCCAGCTCCCTGTGGAAGGGCCGCCTGTTGAGCACCAACGTCAACTGCGGCAGCACCGGCCTCTATGGCAAGGTTCGGGGCACATCGGGCAACCCCATCGGTGGGATATGGGTCCACTATTGGGCCGATGGCTGGGATGGCGCGTGGGCGCAGACGTCCGCCGACTACAACGGTGACGGCGACCGCAACTACGACGGCCTGCTGGATATTCGGCCCAAGGCCGGAAAATGGTACGTGGCCGTCGTCGAGTCGGACGGCAGCACTAAGAATCTTTCTAACGTAGTGTCGGTGGACACCAGCAACTTCTGTGAAGGCCAGGGAGCCGCCCAATGGGGAGAAATCGAGTTTGTACGCAACTACTGACCTCGTTCGGCCGCGAATTGGGGCGCGGGAAGGGGAGGACCGATGTTAGATCGCCTGGATGATCGCGTGGTGGAGTTGTTGACCATTCTGATGGGAATTGCAACTTTGCTCGTGTGCCTGTTCTACGCGACCATTTTCTTCAACCCGGACGTCTCGTTCAACCCGTTCCCGCCGCACACTCAGGAAGTCGCGGAGGCCACTCCCGGCCCCACCGAGACACCGACCTTCCCCGCGACCTGGACGCCGACAGCGACTCCGCCTCCGACCCTGACCCCGACGCCGACGTATACGATGACGCCGACCCCGACCGACACGCCCACGCCGACCGACACACCCACGCCGACGCTCACCCCGACACCCACGCCTGTTCCCCCACCGACGAGCACGCCGCTGCCGCCGCCGTACGAAATGAGCTATATGGGCGGCGGGCCGTTCTGTGATCGGACCTACGCTTTCGGCTCCGTTCAGGACGTGAACGGAATGCCCATGGGCGGTGTCGTGGTCAAAGCGGTGGGGCCCGATGGCTGGCAGGCCGCCGTGCAGACGGACGGTGACGGCCTGTACGACATCAGTATCTCCGACCATCCCGTCGACGGAAAGTGGTTCGTCCAGGTGCTGGAAAGCGATCGCGCATCGTCTCTGTCCCTCGGTTTCGTCACCAGCGCCGGCGGTTGCGATGCCGGCACGGGCAAGCAGCGCTTCCGGATCGACTGGCAGCGCATTCGCTGAGTTCGTTGGTCCACATTTGTAACAATGGAAGAATTGCATTAGAATAAGCGTAGAGTACTATTGACAATCGTGGGGTGCCCTGAGTAGAATAGGGATAGCGCGGTTATGGCAACTGAACGACAAGGCAGCGATCAACTCCTAGGCTGCCGCCGGCGATCCACACCGGGGCGGACTTGACGATCTGGCAGGTGAGGGGCGATGGCGGGTGAGGATGATCGGGGACCAGGGCTCAACAGGCTCTCGGGTTGGCTCGTGGGTTTGGCGCTGGCGCTGGCGCTCGGCCTGACGGGCATGGCCGGCGCGAGGGTGGCTATTGCGCATCCTTTGCGCCAGGGGGCTGACACACCGACGCCGGAGACGCCACGACCTACGCCAACACCAGCGAATACGTTCACAGCCACTCCGGTTCCAACCAACACTCCGATCCCGACAGACACGCCCGCGCCGCCGACCAGCACGAGAACACCGCGCCCTACGAAGGCGCCGACCGAGACTTCTGAGCCGACCGAGACCCCGGAGCCGACTCGCACCAGGACGCCGACCGTCACGCCTACGTGGACACCCGGTCTGACGCCTGTGACGCCGATCATCGAAGCGACCGCCGTACCCATCTACGTCGGCACGCGCATACCCATCACCGGGGTTGAGCTGACGTCCACGCCGGTCATCATCCGCATCATCGGCACGCCGCTTCCGGGGGAGAGCCCGACGCCACTCGAGCTGCCCACGCACGCGCCGACGTCGACCATCACGCCCACACCGACGCCTTCGGACCGGCTCGGCCCCGCCGCCCCGGCCGGATTGGTGGCAACCGCCGGAAACGGGGTCGTCGTCCTGGAGTGGACGCCCAACGGGGAACCCGATGTGGCCGGCTATCGAATCTACCGCTCGTCGGAGCAGGGCAGCGGGTACTCGAAGATGATCAGTGTGTCAAGTACCGTTTCTCGTTACGTGGATAACAGCGTGACCAATGGGGTTACTTATTACTACGTCGTGTCCGCATTCGACCTGGCCGGCAATGAATCGGCGTACAGCAAAGAAGTGAGCATTACCCCGTCGGCATTGAAGGGCATGCCGGGAAGCGGCTCCACGCTGTTTGAGATCGTTTGCACTTCAACCTGGTTCTGGGCTGCCTTGTTGGCTGCCATTCTGATGTTTCTACTTGGCTTGAGACGAAGCGGAGGAGAGAGAGCCGCCTGACCATCGTGATTCATTGAGGAAGGAGTCGGGCCGCTGGTGAGGTTCTTGCCGTGAAGAGTGAACGTGTATTCTTCGGTCTGTCATTGGGTCTGTTGACAATTCTGGCCGTTGCCTGTCTGTTTGTCTCGAAAGCCGGAGCTAGATCGCCGCTCGAGCGCGTGGCCGCGCCGCTGGCTCTGGCCCCCGTTCTTCCAACCCCCACTCCCGCGCCTTTGCCGCCTGGTTGGTCTGGGCCGGGCAAGGAGACCGTCGGCCCGCTGTCGGCCAAGCCTGACCTTGTAGTCGAGAAAATCGAGGCCGCGCCCTCCGTTCCTTTGGTGTCACAGCCCACTTTGATCTCGGTGACCATCCGCAATATTGGTCAAGTTGCGATGCAGCCCACGAACAACTTCTACGTAGACTTCTACCTCGGTGGCGCCGGCGCTCCCAGTTCGGGCCAGCGTGGCATTGACACGCACCACGACACTGCCCAGTTTGGCGTCGCTCTCCCATGGGGGTGTCAAGGCTTTTGGGTTGGCGCACCCAATCAGGCCTATGTGCTGACCGCGACGGTGGTCTTTACCCAGGTGAGAAGCTATTACCTCTATGCTCAGATTGACACACCAGAGGTCGACAAGCCTCTCGGCAACGTGATTGAAGACCCGAATGGGGGGAGAGCAACAACATCTATCCCTTAGATTCGTCGGTTTGGCTCCAGGTCAAGGCGCCCCAGCGGTTTACACAGAGCACGCATCAGGATTTCCACGACAATTACGCCTCCACCCTGGAGGTGATTCCGGCGACGGCGGTGTTCACGGATGTGAACAACGTGACGGTAACGAGCGACAGCGCGTTGGTACTCGGTTTGTTTGAAGAGCCTCCAAAGGACTGGGGCACGGTTTCCACTCCGCCGGATAGTACGTCGCCAGATTACAATGCTCTCAACCCTGACGAGGTCCAATTGAACACGGTGACCACCAGAGACCAAACCAGTCCGATTGTGGCCACGGATGGGATCAGCACGAGCCACAACGTTGTGGTTGTCTGGCAAGATCATCGCAGCAGCACGGCGAATCCCGACATCTACCTCCGCTGGTCCAGCAGTGAAGAAGATGTGGGTAGCGAACACCCCCGACAATACTGGGGAGACGCGTCATCGAGTGACCCTCTGATATCGCACGAGGCGCCAGTCAACAGCGACGCGGGAGGCACGGCCGCGCATCAGAACCCGGCAGTGGCGGTGGCACCTAACGGCGACGTCGTCGTCGCCTGGCAGGATAACCGTTATCGAGCGGACAAACAGCCGGGTGACGAATGGGACGTGTACTTGCAGCAGTACCGTTTCTCGGGGGGGGTGCTTTCCCCGATAGGTGGTAACGTTCGGGTGCAAACCGGCGTGTGCCCTGCCGCGTCCGAGACGCGCCCCGACATCGCGGTGGACAAGGTTGACAATTCCTTCTACGTCGTCTGGCAGAGCATGTGCACTCAGCAGTCAGCTCTGTGGGCGACCAAGGGAAAATCTCCAGGTGCCAGTGAGTCCATAGTGTGGCAGCCGGGCCGATACGTTGTGGACCCCAGCTCCAAGGAACGCAGGGATCCCAGAATTGACGCAGCTCTCGCCCCTGTTATCTCGGTTACTTCCGTGGAGTTCCCACCAAACTATCCCATCGATCCTGCGATAGTTAACTACACCCTGGGATACACCACGTACGTGGCAGTAACGTGGCATGAAGACCGAGGCTTGCCGACCGGCGATGACGTTTATGCAACTTACAATGACGATCAGCTTCGAGGTCCTTTTGGGGTTGACCTGCGGGTCAATCAAGACGCTTCCACTCTTTCATACAATCGCATTCAGGATCAACCTGCGGTAGCCGTCACGCAGTCTCGCGAAGACCTGACCATATATGCCCAATACGAGAATCAGTGCGAATCCGTGGAAATCAAAGGCGCTCCCGTGCCCGCTCTGCACATCGTGTGGCGCGACTTCCGAAACAGCACTGGATCAAGTTCTGATCCCAACTTCCCGGGTAACAAGCCGGATATCTACTATGCATATGCTCCCATCAAGCTGTCTTCAAACGAAGATCAGTGTGGATTCTACTTTCACAAGCTCGTCATTGAAGACAACCGCCAGGTTAACAATCACGATACCGGCGCGTGGCAGACTGTACCGCCCAAGCATTTGAATCCGGACATTGTGGGCTGGAGCTGCAGCGACGCTACTCTAGATAGGCCCTACCACCTCGGGATCGTCTGGGCTGACAGCCGTAACTACAACGATCGAAACTATGACACATATCTGGCACTGGATCCGAGATCTCGATGTCAGTCAGAACACGAACTACAACCTCAATGACGAGGCCAAGATTCATTCGTTCGACCCAGCAGTGTTTGACGAGAATTCGCCGGATCGCCCACCTGCGGCAAGGCAGACTCGGCCTTCCGTAGCTGCGACAGTCAATCCGGATTCCTGCAAATGGGAGGGGCAGCAGCTCGATCTGGCCTGGGCTGACGATCGACTCAGCGCTGTGGGCGCGAATGACAATGACGTGTGGTTCACGCGGTCCAACCTGACCTATTTCACAGACAACAACGTGCATGACTACGGACCCAGCTTCGGCCTGGGACGGAAAGGTGCCGGCACTTTCATTTCCAAAGCACTCGATAGCTGTCCCACTTTGGCGGCGGATACTCCGTGTGACACAGTATGGTACAAGCTGGACTATGGCGGTGTGACGCCAATGAGGTCTTGGATAGGCCTTCAGACCCGAGTAGCGGACACCATCGACGGTTTGCTCAATGCCAAGTGGTGGCCTCAGGATTTGCTGTGGGACCCAGACGGTGGGTATTGGGTGCCCCTCCGTGGCTATTTGGGCCCGGGCAGCTACATCGAGCAGAATGGGAGCCAATGGCCTCACGGACGGTATGCCCAATACCGCGTCAATTTTTGGACGATGAACAGTCTGTTGGCCGGCTCGGTGCCGCCGTTGTCTTATCCGCCCCAAGACGGATTCAGTTCCACACCAGCCTTGTATTATGTGACCTTGTTCTATAGTGATCCGAGTGGAACTTCCCCCACTCCTAAGCCCGATCTACCGAATCGCGTCTACTTGCCAGTCATTCTCAAGGGCCAGGCTTCGCCTTAGGGCAGGGGGCGTGCTGCCTTGCGAGGCAAGAAGACTTGACCGGCGAAAGTTTCACCGGCAAGTCCTCTTCTGTCCCTGCTGGAGAAAGGGAT
Source organism: uncultured Chloroflexia bacterium (assembly GCA_963843645.1). GTDB lineage: Bacteria > Chloroflexota > Anaerolineae > DAOTYC01 > DAOTYC01 > CAWJLE01. The sequence continues at coordinate 1,387,021 of CAWJLE010000001.1, forward strand.
GGCTGGGTGATCTCTCTTCGATCTGCGTCACTCTCAACGACTTCCGAAGTTTCCAAAACTTCGGAAGTCGTTTGCGTGCCGCGTCGGGGCGAATGGGGGACTGCCGGGTTACTTCGCCTGAGGCTCTTCCGGGGGAGCGTCAGAAACCTCTGATGCCTGGTCCAGGTCGATCATCGTCGTCTGGTGGTCGTACTGGGTCAGGGCGAGGTTGGTGACGTGGTGCACCTGCTTGATGACGTGCTCGATGCGGTGCGCGTCGCGAACGATGGCTTCCAGCCCGGCAGGGTGTGGTCGGGCAGGTTGGAAGCCCCTTTCAGATCGTCTTGCAGCAGGCGCGCCTGCCAGATGATCGTCGATAGCGGGTTGTTGATCTTGTGGCTCAAAGTGATGGCCATCTGGCCGATGATGGCCAGCTTCTCCGCCTGCACCAGCTTTTCCTGAAGCTCGCGGATACGCAGCTGGGCGCGCACACGGGCCAACAGCTCCGGCACGTCGAACGGCTTGGTCAGGTAATCGTCGGCGCCCATCTTGAGGCCGGTGACTTTGTCCACCACGGCGCGCAGGCCGGTCAGCATGATGATGTTGGGTTGCCGCAGGTTGCCCTTGGCGCGGATGCGCTTGCAAACCTCGAATCCGGTGATGCCAGGCAGCGTCACGTCGAGCAGGACCAGGTCGACCGGGTGACCGCCCACGAAATCCAGGCATTCTTCGCCGCTGTAGGCCGTGAAGACCGCAAAGCCCTCCCGCTCGAGACAGGTGCGGTTCATCTCGAGAACTTCGTAGTCGTCGTCAACCAGCAGAACGTTCCAGCGCCTGGCCGTGTTCTTCATGCTGCACCCTCGGTCACCCGTTGCCGGGCTGTGCGACGTGGCTTCCCCACTTTTCGATACGCGCCAGCATGCCGTAGTCCGTCATATCCAGGTGAACGGGCGTCAATGACACGTAGCCGTTGGCCAGGGCCCACACGTCCGTGCCCTCTTCCAGGACGCCTTCGGGGGCCTGCCCGCCGATCCAGTAGTAGTTGCGGCCGTACGGGTCCTGCCGTTTGATCACTTCATCGCGGTAGATTCGCCGTCCCAAACGGGTGATGTACGTGCCCTTGATTTCGTCTTCGGGCTGAGCCGGCACGTTCAGGTTCAGCAGCGTCTCCATCGGCAGGTCGCTCTCGTGCAAACGTACCGCCAGCTCCGCGGTGGTTCTGGCGGCGAAGCTGAAGTCCGTCCCCTCGAAGCGCGTTCAGCGACACGGCGATGGAGCGGATGCCGGAAATGACGCCTTCCATGGCCGCTGTGACCGTGCCGGAATAGGTCAGGTCGTAGCCCAGATTGGCGCCGTGGTTGATGCCGGAGATAACGAGATCAGGCGTGCGATCCAGCAGGCCCAGCACGGCCAGCGCCACACAGTCGGACGGAGAGCCGGAGCTGGCGAACGCCTTGAAGCCGTCGGCCATTTCCACCTCATTGGCGCGCAGCGGCTTGTGCATCGTCTTGGCGTGGCCGGACGCGGACCAATTGTGGTCGGGCGCGACCACCGCCACCACGGCCACCCGTTCCATGGCCTGCCGCAGGGCGAGAATCCCCGCCGCCTGGACGCCGTCATCGTTGGTGAGTAATACGTACAAGTCTCAAGCTCCTATCGTCGACGATTGAGCAGCCACCCTGCGGCTGCTCCTACAGGAAGAATGGAACGTCCGTCTTGAGTCCGTTCAGCCGGGCCAGGGCCCACAGCCAGGCCACCGACGCTCTGGGCAGCGGCGCCAATCGCTGCGGTTTGACCCCCATCAGGCGGCACAGGGAGCGGGCCAGCTCGGCCAGGTCCGCATGGCCGTTGACCACGTCGATTCGCCGATCCGGGTACCGCTCGCGGAGGACTGCGCCGGTTTCCGACGCGGCGCATGGGCCGACCACCAGGATATCTCCTGGAAGGCCCTCCAGCGCGGCCGGATCGATGCCTTTGCCGAACACCACTGAGAAGCGGCCCTGCCCTTGAAAGTCACGATGCAGTATCTCGATCATCCGGAGAACGCTGCCCTTACAGCCTTCGGCACACGCCATCTCCCGGCCCTCAACCACGTGGATCCCTTCGGGAAGGCGCGCCGACGATGTGAAGGGATAGCGCTCGCGAAAGCGCGATAGATCGCCAACGACTTCGGCGTTGGCCGCCGCCGGCGTCCAGTCCGTGGCCAGCCGCAGATGGGCCACTTCGTCCGGCGCATAGCCCAGGATACGCGCACCGATTGCGTCCACCGCGAGCGCATTCGCGCCGCCGATGAGCACGTGCGTGTCGACGGCTTTCGGGCCCTCGCCGTCCGCACCCTCGACCAGGGCCTCCACGCCGTCCACGATGCAGAAGTCGGGCTGGATGAGGCGATAGAGGCCGGCCACGTGCTGATGCAGCCGATGGTTGTGATCCCGGCTGCGGTCCGCGCCCGACACGAAGGACTGCTGCCCTTTCAGGTTCAAGGACACCGTCGTCATGGGATGCGTCTTGAGCTTGGGCACGCTCAGGTAGCTGTTTCGCGCTTGCGCTACGATCAGCTCTTCGTACACCAGGCGGGGCATGTCGGCGGGCGCACCGCCTCCGTCCAGGGCGATGGGGATGGTCTTGCGCTCGTCCAGGTGGACTGCCGTCGCCCCAAAGCGTCGGCAGACTTCGTCGTAGCCCACGACTTTGAAGACGAGCCGGGTGAAAGTCCCCTGGCTCGAGCTGTCCATGACGCGCAAACGACGGTAGCCGTGATCGTGCAGATAAGCCAGCAGGGCTGATAAGACCTGCGGCGATGTGTATGTGTGTGGGATATAGCTGGAAGCGTTAGGTTTTACGAACACCTGCTCTTTGGCTGGGAGAGCAACCCGAATGCCGCCAAACGCGCCGAAGATCTCCTCCAGGGCCTCGGTGAGGAGCTTACCGCTCACGTCGGCGACGACGACCTTCTCCAAGAATATCCTCCTGGTTCTGGCGGCACCGGCTGCGACCGCAGAACAAATTCAAATCATATCACAGCGCGACAGCTGTGGCAAATTGCATCGGGCACCGCCGATTGACAAGACTCTGTCGGACGATTATCATCCGGTTGTTACCTTCACTACGGCGAGGGGCGAGCCAAATGGCCATCATCAACGAGAGAACGGGCGAAACATTGGCCCGAGAAGTGAAGCTCTGCGACACCTTCCTTAAGAGGGGTCGCGGGCTGATGTTTCGAGGACCCTTGAACGAGGGCGAAGCCTACGTCTTCGTGGAGCGCAAGGAGAGCGTCAGCCTGACCAGCATCCACATGTGGTTCGTGTTCTTTGCCATCGGCGTCATCTGGCTGGATGCCGACTGGCGAGTGGTGGATTTCAAGCTGGCTAGGCCGTTTCGCCCGTACTATGCTCCGGCGCGTCCGGCGCGCTATTTCATCGAATGCCTGCCGTCCGTGTTGGACCGAGTCCGGGTCGGCGACCGCCTGAGGGTGACCGGCTGACTCTGCCTCGAATGATTGTCAAAACGCGCGGCGCTGTGCTATAATGGTCAAGGGCAGGTGGGCAACGTGATACTCGAGCTCAGGCTCAACGACGTGGTGCGTCTCCGGAAGCAACATCCGTGCGGCAGCTTGGATTGGCGCGTGGTCCGGCTGGGCGCCGACATCGGCATCAAGTGCTGCAAGTGTGGTCGGCGAGTCCTTTTGCCACGACGTGTGCTGGAACGACGAGTCAAGTCCTTTGTCAGCCGTGGGACTCCGGAAGACGGCGATAGCCGGGCCCCGGAGTCAGCCGGACCCCTAAAAGGTGACAATGTCGAAGAAGAAGATTGAGATTCTCATGGCGAGCACCGGCGGCGGGCACAAAAGCGCCGCCGAGGCCATTGCCGAAGGTTTCGCCCATCTGTACGACGACTGCGTCGTAGAGATCGTGGACATTTGGTCGGATCACATTCCGTTTCCGCTCAATCGGGTCGGCCGGCTCTATGGCAAACTGGTGAAGTATGGTTTGTGGGAAGCGGTCTGGGATGCCAGCAACGACCCAAAACGCATCGCCTGTGCGCTTGAACACAATGTGGCCGTTCGTCAGTGAGGCCATGGAGGAGTTCTTCACCCTGACGCAACCCGACGCCGTGGTGTGCGTCCACCCCCTCTTCAACCATTTCTCGACCTGGGCGCTCAAAGAGCTGAACATGCGGATTCCGTTCGTCACCGTCGTGACCGACCTGGTGACGACCCACCCCGGATGGGTCTGCCCCGCGGCAGATCGGTGCCTGGTGCCGACCGAGTTGTCCCGAACCTGCATCGTCGGAGCGGCGGGTTGGCCCGCCGAGAAGGTGTCGCGTCACGGGCTTGCCGGTGAGCCTGAAGTTCTACGGGCAGAGCATGACCAAAGCCGAGGCGCAGCAGTCGCTTGGCCTGCAGCCGGACCGCCCGGTCGTGTTGCTGGTGGGCGGGGGTGAGGGCATGGGCCCGGTCTTCAAGATCTCGCGCAAGATCGCGGCTGCCGAACCTCACGGCCAGCTCATGATCGTGGCCGGGCGGAACGAACGGCTGCGCGAGCGGCTCCAACAGGTCCAGTGGGAGATTCCGACCAGGGTTTTCGGCTTCGTGACGAACATGCCTCAAGCTCATGGCGGCTTCGGACATCATCGTCACGAAAGCGGGGCCATCGACGATCAGCGAGGCAATGATCTGTGGCTTGCCTATCATCCTGAGCGGCTTCATCCCGGGACAGGAGGAGGGCAACGTCGAGTACGTCTTGAAGAGCGGGGCGGGCCTGCTGGCTCGCAATTCGAAGGAGATCGCCGACCTGGTGGTCGATTGGCTGCAGCCTTCGAATCCGGCGCGAATCGAGATGGCTCGAAAGGCCCAAGAATTAGGCCGCCCGCGGGCGGCCCTGGATATTGCGACTGAGATTCATCGGCTGTTGGAATGACGCGACGCGGGCGGCGTCGAAACGCCTGGCCGGCGGCTGTCGTGTGATGCGGATCAGGCGGCTTTTTCCTGCTTGGACTTCGGTCTGGCCGAGATACGCAAGCAATTCCTGCCGGGCGGCCTCGAATCGCTTGAGGAGGGCCGCATCCGTGCCCTTGAGCGATGAGACCACACGGCGAGAGCAGGTCGAGCAGCCGAGGGACGCTTTGTAGCTGCTCAGCTCGCAATTCAGGCAGTCGCAGAGCTTGATCATCATCAGGCAAAAGCTCAGGCTGTCCTCATGAATCTCGGGCAACGCGGCGACGCGCTCCACCAGCTCCGCCCACTTTCCGTCGCGAAGATCTTTCAGGCCGATAATGCTTCTATGTGGGAACAACATCTCGCTCTTGGGATACATCGACTTGAACACCTTTCAATGATTGCAGGATGTGATGATCAACGCGAGATTGAACTCGCGATGGGAAGCGCTGATTCCCGGCGAAACCGCTGGCAAGCACATAAGAAGGCGTGAGATAGTCTCACGCCTCTGGTGTTCGAACCCCAATGCTCCGTCGTGCAGCAGCGGACGAGGGGCTGAGTGCCGTCTGCGAGAAAAAGTCCGAGAATCTTAATATGGTAATGAATGAGATTGTGTCGTCTTTTACAATGATACATGGTATCATATTCCAGTGGGTGTGTCAAGGACCTGTTAAGGATTTTAAGGTTCGAATTGCGACTGTTTCCCATGCGCCACGGGCATTGGCGACCCAGGTACGCTGTCGCGAGTCGAGCCTGAACGTTTTGCCATTTCCGGTCGCTTATTGTAAGATTAGCCGCTTTTGAACCCATAGGACAATCACAGCGGGACTTCGTGCCCGGTGGGATCGAGCGTTCGATCCCGGGCAGTCTCAACCAGGAGGATGCATTGATGAGGAAGTTGGGTCTTGGGCTGATATTGGTCGTCCTGACCGGCCTGGTCGCCGGTTGCGGTGGCGCGGTCGCGCCTGCGCCGCTGCCTGTCGTGAATTTGCCGACGAAGGCGCCCCCCACCGTCACGCCCGTTCCCGCGAATGACGAGGATGCTGTCACGCAACTGGTTCGCGCGGAGGGCGAGGGTGTGGTGCAGCAGGATATCGACCGTCTGATGGACATCTGGGCTGCCGACGGGCAGATCGTCGATGCCAATCACACGCCCGACAACACGGCCGACGACGCCAAGTGGATCGGCCGAGACGCCATCCGGCAGCGATACGTCAATCTGGTCTTCCCCTCCGCTCCAATGAAGGCCGAGGCGGGGGATTTGCGCGTGACGCTGGACGCGACGAAGGCCACGGTCACGGCCACTACTAACATCGGCGACGAGGTCTCGCCCTCCGGCGACAAGTGGACCTTGGAGAAGCGCGACGGGCGCTGGTACATCACCAGCCTGACCTACAATCTGGAGCCCAACTGATATCTCCGACAACGTGCGAGTCTCCGGGACGGCCGCAGCGGTCTTCCACACGATTGCCCGGCCAGACGAGTCTTCAGAAGCTCAGCCACCCACAGCATCGTGGGTGGCTTTTTATATGGAACTGTACCTTCAAGGGCAGGGAACCTTTTCACCGACGGCGGCGTCTCAGAAGTGAACGGGCGAAAGCGTTCGCTCTCGAAGCCCTGAAAGGAGCTTGCCGCAATGAACAAGAGAACTCCCCTCATTTCCGCTGATGACGATACTGTCTTTATGGCTAGTCGGCGCCGGCGCCGCTGTGGGCCGACGGTGTCATTATCCCGGTGCCTCCACCGGACGTCCCTATCCTCGATGCAGCGCCGTTGGCGGTCAAATACCATCACGTCGAGGTGAGCATCGAAGACCAGGTGGCGACGACCCAAATCGATCAGGTTTTCGTTAACGAGTCGAGCTATCAGCTCGAGGGGACCTACGTCTTCCCGCTGCCGGAAGATGCCTCGATCTCGTCGTTCGCCATGTACGTGGACGGCCAGCGGCTAGATGGCGAGGTGCTGGACCGCGAGCAGGCCCGGCGCATCTACGAGGACATCGTTCGCAAGCGCCGCGACCCGGCGCTGCTCGAGTACGTGGGGCGGAGCGCATTTCGCGCCCGAATCTTCCCCATTCCGCCGCACAGCGAGAAGCGCGTTCAGCTCGAATATAGCCAGGTTCTGACCATGGACGGGGGCCTCGTCCGCTACGTATATCCCCTGGACACCGAGCGCTTTTCTGCCAGGGACATTCCGGACGTGCAGATCCACGTCGATATTCGTTCCAGGGAGGCGATCAAGTCGGTCTACTCACCCAGCCACGACGTCGCTGTGGATCGCCCGAGCGATTATCGGGCGGTGGTCGGCCTGGAGGAGTCTGACGTCAAGCCCGACAAGGACTTTGCCCTGTACTACACCGTGTCTGAGCAGGACGTCGGCCTGAACCTCACGACCTATAAGCCGCGGGGCGAGGAGGGCTTCTTCTTGCTGCTGGCCGCGCCCAAGATCCAGGTGGACCAGCGGGCGGTTATCGCCAAGGACGTCGTCTTCGTCCTGGACACGTCGGGCAGCATGCGGGGCGAGAAGCTCCGGCAGGCCAAGGGCGCGCTCAAATACGTCCTGGACAACCTGAACGGTGAGGATCGCTTCAACATCATCGCCTTCAGCACCGGCCTTCATTCCTACGCAGATACTCTGCGGCCGGCCGCCGAGCGGAAGGATGCCCTGCAGTTCGTCGACGAGCTCAAAGCCGCCGGCGGCACGAACATCGAGCGCGCGCTGACCGAGGCGTTGGGCCAGGCGGAGAGCGGCCGGCCGCAGATCGTCATCTTCCTGACCGACGGCCTGCCGACCGAGGGTGTCACCGAGCCGTCGGATATCATCGGTCGTGTCGACAAGTCTGCCAGAGCTGAGGCGCGCATCTTCGCTTTCGGCGTCGGCGACGACGTGAACACGACGCTGCTCGACACCATCACGCAGGGGCATCGCGGCGCCGCGGGTTACGTCCGTCCCGGCCAGGACATCGAGGCTGAAGTCTCCGACTTCTATCGTAAGGTCAGCACGCCGGTGCTGTCGGATCTGAAACTGGACTTTGGCGGCGTCCGCGTGACCGACGTGTACCCTGATCCGCTGCCGGACCTGTTCGCCGGCTCGCAGCTCGTCCTGGTGGGGCGCTATCGGAGCGATGGCGAGGGCAGCGGTGGGAAGGTGACATTGTCCGGCAAGGTCAACGGGCAAACCCAGACGTTCACCTACGAAGATGCCTCGTTCCGCGAACAGGGAGGTGAGAGCTTCATCGCCCGGCTGTGGGCGACGCGGCGCATCGGATACCTGCTCAGCCAGATTCGGCTCCACGGCGAGCGGAGCGAGGACCGCGAGCTGGTGGACGAGATCGTGGATCTGGCGGTGCGGTACGGGATCGTGACCCCTTACACCTCGTTTCTGGTCCAGGAAGACGTGGACGTGCTCAGCCCAACCGCGCGGTCCCGGATCGCCAACGAGGCCTACGCGGCCCAGCAGGCTGCGCCGGCACCCATGGCCGGGGCGGCGGCCGTCGACCGTTCGATGGATGAAGCAGGGCTCCGCAAGGCCGAGACCGTCATGGGCACCGAACAGGCGGAGGTCAAGGCGGTGAGCGACAAAACCTTCGTCCTGCGCAACGGCGTGTGGATCGACACGACCTTCGATGCCGGCAAGATGACGCCGCAGAAGATCGGCTTCGGCAGCGACACGTACTTCCAGTTTGTGTCTGCGCACCCGGAGTGGGGCGCGTACTTCGCGCTGGGGCGGCAGGTCGTCGTCGTTCTGGACGGCCGTGCATACGAGATTGCCGAGGGCGAGTTCCCGCCGGTTGCTCTGCCCGCGCCGTGATTCTCGATTCATTGTCGGACGTTTGACGCCCTCTGGCGGGCCTCGCATGGCACGGCCTGCCAGAGGGATGTACAGCGGCCCAGCTCGAGTGACGCTCCCGAAAAGCGCGTAGGATCATCGCGCAACGTGCTAGACAGCCTATTCCTTTCGCCGTATAATGAGCGATAGGAATGATCGTGGGTGGGCAAACCAATCGATGCGGTGAAGGCAAGGTCTGCGAGGAGGAAGAGCCGTGAAAGTGCGTAGCCTCCGGGTGTGGTGGTGCCTGACGATGGCCGTTTGCGTCGGTTTGGCCTCCAGCGGGTTCAGTGGTTGGCCGCTTGCGGACTTGGGCGGCTCCGGAACGTCGGAGCCCAATGTGCCGAGCTTCATACGGCTGGGGGAAAGAACGATGAGCGATCGTCTCCAGGGACAGGGCCCCGACGTCTTGGCCGGGCTCAGCGACGTCCAGGTTAAGGCACTGCAGGACAACGGCTTCGTCGTCGTGCCGGACACCGCACCGCAGATCTATTCCATCTATCAGCAGGCCTCGAAGCAGAGCTGGCCGGTTTTCGTGACGACCGACGCGACGCTGCACACCTACCACGTGCTGTTCGATTACGCGCTGCGCCAAACCGAGTCGGAGTACCTCATCCCCGCGCTGGGCAAGCTAACGAAGGGCATGATGCAGGCTTCACTCGAGCAGATGCAAGCGACCGGCGGCGACGTCCAGGCTGCTGCTCGCTCAAACGTCGCTTTCTTTGGCGTCGCGCAATCGCTTCTCGATCCCGCCGCGGTCGATTCCGGCGGAGGTCAAAGACCTGGTTAAGGCCGAACTCAGCCTGATCGACGCGCATGACAGCGTGGCCCGGTCGCCGATCTTTGGGGCGGCCGAGGATTACACGCAGTACGTCCCGCGCGGACATTACACCCGCAACGAAGCGTTCCAGCGCTACTTCCGGGCCATGATGTGGCTGGGCCGGATGGGCTTCCGGCTGCGCCCCGGCGACGCGCCGGACGCTGTCGCCCTGGGCCGGCAGCAGACGCGCCAGGCGATTCTGATCGTGCTGGCGCTGAAGAATACGCGGCTGGACGATGAGCAGGCCTGGGCGGTGTGGCAGCGGATCGAGCGGGCGACGGCCTTCTTCGTGGGCCGCGCGGACGACTTGAGCGTCGAGGACTACAGCCCGGTGGTGGACAAGTTCTACGGCGAGAACCCGCAGCCGGCTGCTCCCCAGGATACCACGCGTCTCGACCAATTCATTGCGGAGGCGCTGACGTTGCGCCCGCCACGCATCACCGCCGCGCCGGCCACGGATCGTGAGAATCCTGCGGTGACCACGGTGGGCCTGAGGTTCATGGGCCAGCGCTTCGTTTTCGACTCGTACATTTTCCAGCAGCTGGTCTTCAACCAGGTGAAGGGTTACACGGGCTCTGATCAGCCGTTCACGTGGGTGCAAGTCCCAGGGCGGGCCGATCCGTGGCTTCCCTCGCGGCCTGGACATCGCTTCGGTCTTCGGCTCCGCTCGCGCGGACGGATATCCTGCAAAGGACGGCGACACTGCCTACGAGGGCTACGACACCCAGGTGGCGAAACTGCAGCAAGAGCTGCAAGACCTGCCGCCGGAGCAATGGACTGAGAACCTGTACTGGAGCTGGCTCCACAGCTTGCAGCCTCTGCTGCAACCCAAGGACGAGGCAGCCCCGGCCTTCATGCGAGGCACTGCCTGGATCGACAAGGATCTGAACACCTTCCTCGGCTCGTGGACCGAGCTGCGCCACGATACGTTGTTGTACGCCAAGCAGAGCAGCACGATGATGGCCACTTCCTTGCGCCCGCATCCAGCAACCCAGCGGCGGATACGTCGAGCCGGAGACCGAGGTCTACGCCCGGCTGGCCGCCCTCGACCCGGCAGACCAGCGCCGAGCTGGAGGCGAACGGAGTGCTGAGCAACGAGGTGAAGGACCGCCTGCAGAAGATGGCTGTTTTCGTCGATTCCCTGCGCAGCATGAGCGAACGCGAGCTGAACGGTCAGGCGCTGACCAAAGAGGACAACGATCATCCTGCGTACGGTCGGGGGCTTCCTGGAGGGACTGACGACGTTTTCGGAGGTAACCCAGAAGGCGATCACCTCGGAGACGGACCAGCGCATGGCGGTCGTAGCCGACGTCCACACCGACCTGAACAGCGGTCAAGCGCTGGAAGAGGCCGTCGGTCCGGCCTTCCGCATCATCGTGATGGCGCCCATCGACGGCCAACCGACGCCCGCGGTGGGCGGAGTCTTCTCGTACTACGAATTCAAGCAGCCGATCGCTCAGCGGCTGACGGACGAGGCGTGGCAGGGCCTGCCCGAATCTGCCGGCGCGGCCGTCCTGGACCCAGAGCTTCATCGTCGACTGACCGCGACCAGGCGAGGACTTGTGGGGATATGGTAGACTATCAGTTGCGACAACGCGAATACCTGCTGCGCATCAGCCGGGCGATGAGTTCGCGGCTCGATCTGCCGTCGTTGCTCGCGCTCATCATCCAGAGCGCAGTGGACATGCTGCAGGGCGAAGTGGGCTTCATTGCGCTGCACCGATCGAGCGGCGAGTTCGAGATCCGGGCCAGCTTCGGCATCCCACCGAAGCTGCTGCCGGTTTTTGCCCCGTTCCTCACTGGCATCCCGCGTTTCGAGGGCAATTCGTACCTGCCCCTGTGGCAGGTTCCGGACCTGCGCTTCAAGTTGGAGGTCGTGGCGGCAACCAGCGGAGTTAACCTGAGGCAGGTGGTTGCTCTGCCTCTCGTCACCGAGGATCGGCTGCTGGGCGTCATCTACGTCTTCCGCAGCACGGGGGTGGATTTCTCGACGAACGACCGGCAGGTGCTGGCGTCATTTGCCGACCAGGCGGCCATCGCGGTGCGCAACGCGCACCTGTACGAACAGGCGTTTGCGGAGAAGCAGCTGCTGGACGCAGTCATCGAGAGCAGCTCGACGGGCCTGATGATTCTGGACACGAGCTGCCACATCGTCAGGATCAACCGGGCATTGGGCCGCATGACCGGCGTCGACCCGGACGATGCGGTGGGCAAGCCGTGCAGTGAAGTCCTGCAGCTGCACCAGCACGAAGGGACAGGCGACGTCGACGTCTGCCGCGACAATTGCCCGCTGCAGCACCTGGCTCCCGGTGAGAAAAAGCGCGTGGAGGCCAATCTCCACGCCGCGGGCCAGCCCAAGCTGACGGTCCAGGTCGTCTACACGCCTCTGTACGACAAAGAAGGCAATATCATCGACATCGTGGCCAACGTGGACGACATCACTCGCTTCCGGGAGGCGGAACAGCTCAAATCCACCTTCATCTCGGTCGTGTCGCACGAATTGAAGACCCCCGTGGCGCTGATCAAGGGTTACGCCGACACGCTGCGGCGTGAGGACGCCAAATGGGACGAGCAGACGATACGCGAAAGCCTGGGCATCATCGTCGAAGAGAGCGATCACTTGAGCCACCTCATCGACAATTTGCTTGAGGCGTCGCGCGTTCAGGCCGGCGGACTGTCGCTGAAGCCCAGCCACTTTCTGCTGCCGCCACTCGTCGAGAAGCTGACCGCCGGGTTCAGCCTGCAGACCAAAGAGCACCACTTCCAGGTGGATTTTCATCCCGATTTTCCGCCAGTCTACGGCGACGAGCAGCGCATCGAGGAAGTTGTGTCCAATCTGATCGGCAACGCGGTGAAATACTCGCCGCAAGGCGGCACGATCTTCGTGGGTGGGCGGGCCGACGGGCAATGGGTCACCGTGTACGTGGCCGATCAAGGCGTCGGTATCGCCCCAGAAGATCAAGAGAACATCTTCGAGCGCTTCTACCGGGTCGAGAACCACCTGACTCGCACCACCCAGGGGACCGGATTGGGGCTGTACCTGGCGCGAGCCATCGTGGAAGCGCACGGTGGGCGGATTTGGGTGGAGAGCATGCCCAGCAAAGGCTCCATATTCATCTTCACACTTCCCCAGCGTTGAACCGGTTTCAAGGAGGAAGGTCCGAAATGTCGTTGCTGAGCAACAAGACGATTCTGGTAGTCGACGACGAGCCGCGCATGGTGCGCTTCGTGCGCATGAACCTGGAGTTGGAAGGGTGCCGCGTCATCCAGTCCGCCAACGGACTGGACGCCCTGGAGAAGGTGCGCGTAGACATTCCGGACATGGTGCTGTTGGACGTCATGATGCCCGAGATGGACGGATTCGAGACGCTCAGGCACATTCGTGAAACGTCGACCGTTCCGGTCATCATGCTGACAGTGAAGTCCGAAGAGGACGATCTGATCAAAGGGCTGGAGTTGGGGGCGGACGATTACGTGACCAAGCCTTTCAGCCCGCGTGAGCTGATCAGCCGCATGAAAGCCGTGCTCCGGCGCGTGGAGATGGAGTCGCCCTCCACGGCCAGCAATGTGTTGACCATCGATTTAGACCTGTCCGTCGATTTCCAGCGTCACGAAGCGATCGTCCGCGGAGAGCGCATCAAGTTGCGCCCAACCGAGTATCGGCTGCTCTACCACCTGGTGAACAACCCCGGCTGGGTGATGACCCACGAGATGCTGCTGTCGAAAGTGTGGGGCTACGAATACCGCGACGACAGCCACCTGCTGCGGCTGTACATCACGTACCTGCGCAAGAAGATCGAGTCCAATCCTTCGGAGCCCAAGTACATCCTCACCGAGCGGGGCGTGGGCTATCGGTTCATGGATTTTCGCGCAAGCCCATCTCCTGCAGCCGAGTCTTGAGAGTCTCCAGCGAGCGCGGACCGAACCCCTTAACGGAAACGAGCCGTTCTTCTCCCGCCTTCAGTGCGTCGAGCACGTGCCCGATGGACACGTATCCGGCCTCCATCAGCGTGTCTTGAATCCGACCCGGCAGGCCTAGTTCGCCCAGACTTCGCTCGTAAGGGGTGAGAGGCTGCCTCGCGGCTGCCTCCTGCTCCGGTGTTGGCTCCGCAGATACCGTCGGCTCGGCTTCTCCGGTGTCCGCGGGGGGCGCGACTTCGCCGGCCTTGGGTTCCGGCGCCGGACTGCCCGCAGGCGGTTCCGGTGCTTGAATCGTCGGCGTGAGCGCTGCCAGACTGCCGCGGTAGATCTGGGCAAACAGGGTCATTCGAAAAACCCGCTTGTAGAACGAGAACGGCGCGGAAACGAAGGGGATGAGCAGGCACAGGCAGACCGTGTAGTACATGATGGCCAGGACGATGCCCATTGCGTAGGACAGGCCCAGCGAAACGGCCCAGACCACGGCGAAATCGCCAAGCTGAATGCGAATGATGCGCCAAACCTGGTCCAGCTCGAACGCGGCGCCCAGATTGTCCGTTGCCGCCAGCCGCGCCACCGCGATGGGCGCTGCCAGCCAACCGGCCAGGAGCGCGATCAGCGACAGCAGGAACATACTGATGGCCATGATCGTGGAGAACGCTCCGAAAGTTCCGAACCATGGCCGCGCGCCGTGGGCCAGCCCATCCGCTCCGCTCCAACCCGAGACCGCCACGCCGGCGAAGAAGGTCATGGCCGCGCTGGCGAGCAGAACGAGTCCCGGCAGAATGTAGACCAGGAAAACAATCAGGTAGTAGATGCCCTTAAGGACCAGGTCGCCCCAGTCATCCCATTCGGGCAGGGCGGCTTCACCGGTGTCGATGGTATGGCGCATCAATCGCACGATGTAGCCCAGCACGAACAACGTTGGGATGATGGGGATCACGTAGCCGGCCAGTGTGAGCACGCTGCCGATCAGGGCCTTGTTGCCCCACTTAAGATCCTTGAACGGGAAGGTAAACGACTTCTCGGTCACCATGGCTTCATCCCTCCTTAGTCGTTATATCGTCGATCACGTCAAGGGCCATGTCGTTGGGTCTGGGCAAGAATCTGCCTTGAACGCGGGCCAGCGCCTCTTCGGCGTCGACCTCCACGTCGGAGAAACGCAGGTAGAGATAGCGAACCACGTCGCGGATCACGGCCGTCAAAGGTACGACCAGTAGCATGCCCCAGATGCCGGCGATCTCGTTGCCGATGATGAGGACGAGCATGACCAGAGCGGGGTGCAGCCTGACACTGTTGCCGGCGATTTGGGGAACGAACACGTTGCTTTCGAGCTGCTGAATGATCAGATAGGCGATCACCGTCCACAGTGCTTTGACCGGTGACTGCAGCAACGCGATGATGCCCGTCACGAAGAGCGTGATGATGGGGCCGATGTAAGGGAGCATCTCCAATCCGCCTGCCATCATGGCCAGCAGCAGCGCCGGGTCTATCCCGATGATGAGCAGGGCGACCAGCGACATGACGCCGATCGAAGCGCCCAGGATGAGCTGGCCGCGGAGGTAAGCGCCGAGCGTGTGGTCTACGATGGTGTAGATGTTACGTGCATCGGCTCGCTGTGCGCGCGGAATCAGGAACAGCACCATCCGCTTGCCCTTGTACTCGTCCAGCAGGACGTAGAAGAGCCAGATCGGAATGATTGCGATGCCGACGATAAAGCTGATGGTCGTCGTAACTACGGTGAGTGCCTGTGTGATCGTCTGCTGGATAGCCTGCCCGATCTCGGTGCTGAGACGGGCCACGTTCTCGGTGACGACCGAGCGCAGGTTGATCGGGATGGTGTTCTCGTATTGGCCCAACCCCTGGGCCAGCAAGTCGCCCATGCGGTTGAGGAAGTACGGCATGCGATCTTGCAGCGAGCCGAGCTGGTTGCTCAAGGTCGGGACCAGGTAACCAACGATCCCGCCGATGATCAAAAACACCATGAGGTAGACCAGCAGGATGGCGATGCCTCGCGACCATTTGCGGTTCGGCGCAGCACAGTGCTCAGGCGATGGTCGATGAAATTGACGATGGGCAGGATGATGTATCCGGCGATCAGGCCGCCGATGAACGGAAGCAGCGCTTTCCGGGCGGTGTACAGCGCCCAGAGGAGCAGCGCGAGAACGAGAATGATAAGGATGAGCCGGTTGCGTCTGGCTGGTGTGAGCGCAGGCACGGAATGCTCCTAGTAGGCCTGAGGCTATGAGCGGGACAAAAGCGGCTTCAGGCAAGCAGCGGTGATCTCAGCCGCTCGACGTGATCCGCCGCGGCTAACTCAGCCGCCAAATGACCTTCGTAGTCCAGGGCGGCCAGGGTATCCACAATCTCGACGAAATCGAAATGTCCAAGACCGGGCGCTTGGCGATTGGTGTCGACAGACGTGCACGTGGCTGACGTAGTCGCGATAACGGATCAGGCTGCCGCTCAGGGACGTCTCTTCGATATTCATGTGGAACACGTCCATCTGCAGGCGCAGGTTGTCGAGCGCCCACCTGATGGATCAGTTCAGATGGCCTCCTGGCCGTTGTTGACGAAGTTGACTGATACCGATTGATGGGTTCGAGGGCGATCTTTACACCACGATGGAGTGCATGCTCCGCTACGTAGTGCAGATTCTCGACCGACCCAGGCGCGTGCTTCAGCCGGATCCTGGCCCCGCGGCTGGCTGGCCGCGGGACAGTCCCGAGTTGATCTGCACGCCAAAGGGCTGCGGCGGCGGATCGGCAATCGCAGCCGCGAAATCGATCACGGCGCAAATGCGTCGTCGCGCTGCATCTCGCGCTCGGCCCGGGCGGCACATCAGGTGCATACCGTCATCGATGAAAACGCGTCCGGTGTTGACCATGGCGAACCTCCAGATGGTACTGGCGCAGCCAACTTGCGCAGCGCGGGCACATCGATTTCGTCTGGGTCGCGAATCATCAGCTCCACGCCGTCGTAGCCGAGCCTCTGCAGATGGGCGAAAAACGGCTCCAGGGGTCCGACGTATGCGGTGGCATCGGTTCCTCTGACGTCTGGCGTGGCGACAACGTAGCTTAGTTTCATGGCACCCGACCTCCTGCGCTCGTCGCGTGGCGGAATTCACGATCAGGCGTCGATATTATAACATGGAATGGATCAGGCGTCGACCTTAGTCCGGCGTCCTGTTCAGGCTGGGCTGCCAATGGTTCGGCCAGCGCTCTGACCGACCAGCACATCCAGCTCCGAGACTGGGATCGGATTGGCCGGGCCCAGGGCAAAATGGGCGAGGAATTCCTTGTTTCCGGCCGGCCCCTTGATTGGGAAGGCGATGAGCCCGAGGACGGCCAGTCCTTGGGGACGGGCCCAACCGAGAACGCGAAGCAGCACGGCGCGATGCACCGTCGGGATCCTTGACCACGCCGCCTTTCCGACCTGGCTCGCGGCCGGCCTCGAATTGCGGTTTGATCAGCGTGATGATGACTGCATCTGGGCTTCAGGAGGCTCAACACCGGGGGAATGACCAGCTCCAGCGAGATGAAGGACACGTCGAACGTGGCGAGATCGACGGCTCGGGCAGACGATCCAGGAAGCGCGCATTCACTGCGTTCCATCACGACCACACGAGGATCCTGACGCAGCTTCCAGGCCAGCTGCCCGTAGCCGACGTCGATCGCGTAGACGCGGGCAGCTCCTCGTTGCAGCAGGCAATCGGTGAAACCGCCGGTGGAGGCGCCGATGTCCGCGGCGATCGCGTGCCGGACGACGTCGATCGCCAAATCGATCGAGCGCCGCTTGCAGCTTCAGCCCGGCGCGGCTGACGAATGGCGGCCGGCTCGTAAGGTGAACCTCTACGTCGCCGGTCGACATGGCGAGCCCGGCTTGGTCGACGTCCGGCCGTTGACCGTCGACTTCGCCCGCGATGATCAGCCGGCGGCCTTGTTCGCGGCTCTCTACCAGCCCCCGTCGAACAGAAGGGCGTCGAGTCTTTGCTTCTTCATCAAGAGTAGCGACTCCGAACAGCAGATACCGCTCCGATGGCGGCGCAACTGGTCGTAGATTCCGTCGAGGCTGATGTCGGGACACACGGTGTCACGGCAGTGCAGGGTCAGCGCCGCGGCTGACACGCCAAGCCGAACGCATTCATCCACCGGCAGATCGTTCAGCAGCCCGAAGATGATCGCCGCAGTCATGGCATCGCCGCCGCCGGTGAAGTCCACCACGTCGGTCTTGATGGCCGGAATGTTGCCGCTGACTCTCACTGGTCGCGTAGCACACTCCCAGCTCGGCCATGGTCACCAGAGCGATCTGCACGCCGTTCTTCACCAGCGCCTTTGCGGCGACTTCCGCCTCGTTCCGCTCAGCCGGCCGGCAGCCCGGTAAGGGCCTGAGCCTCCGTCGAGTTCGGCGTGACCAGGTGCAGGTCGCTCAGGTATTCTTTGAGGCGTGGGGCCAACCCGGTCGACACCGGGTCGGCGCAGACGGGGATGCCGTATTTCCTGGCGAGCCCGATCAGCGAATCGATGGTCGGCACGGACAGGTTGGCGTCCAGCACGATCATGTCCGCCTGGCGAATGAGACCTCGCCGCGCATAGATGTAACGCGGCGTGATCGCCTGGATGATCTCCAGGTCGTCGACCGAGACGAACGGCGTCCCAGAGTCGTCCATGATGACCACGTATGCGCCTGAGCGCGACTGTGGCTTGACCAGGACGTGCTGGATGTTAACGCCACCCTCGGCCGTACGTTGGAGGATGCGCCTGCCAGAAGAGTCATCGCCGACGGCCGAGAGGAGCGTGGTATCGATCCCCAGGCGCGCCAGGTTCTCTGCGACGTTGCGGGCCACGCCGCCGACACTGACGCGGATCTGGCCCGGGATCGAACTGCCGGGCGCAAAGCCGACAGCCCCCGTCCCTTCGTATCGATTGTAGCCGCGCCTACAACCACCACCTGCGGATTGGTCATCGTAACAGCCTTTCTATCGTTCTCAAGCGGTCCTACTGTCCGCCGAGCGGACGCTCGCGCAACGTCTGAATTTGCCCCCACTCGTCTGATTCCACTTCGTAGCGGGTCTCGACCCGGTCCGCCTCGCCGGTCGTGGCGGGTTCCGATGGAAGGCCGGTCACACTGCTCACCTGATTCAAGATCAGGCGAATGCCCCCGTGCGCCGTTCGTTCGAGATTGGCGACTCGCAAGACTACCGACGTCTTCAGGGTGTCGAGCACCGCCTTCTTCACCACTTCGGTCAGCAGATTGGTGTTCATGTAAATCGGCTGGCCGACTTTCTCTCCCAGGCGCGCGATGTACAGGCTGGCGGCCATGAACATGCTGCCGGTGGCGAAAGACAGGAAGATCAGGCTATAGAGAGAAGGCACGATTATTTTCTGGAAAAACCCCGCAAAGTCAAAACCGACCGATGCCGCAGGCGCGGGATTGTAGAACATCAAAATAGTCAGGTACGCCAGCACCAGCACAACTCCGGCCGCAAACAGGAGCACGGCCAGCGCATTGATGGCAGGGCTCTTTTTCCACCGAATGTTGCGGATCCAGCTGTAATTCCAGAGCTGGAAGCGCATCGCGTACACGAACGTTACGGCGACGAACGACAGGAACCAGGCGAGGCCCTGTGACAGGATGCTTCCCCGCTGCTCGCCGAGGCTGGCGCCGGGGTACCCGGCCCAAAAGATGCTGTAGACCAGGATGAAAGCCAGCTGTGCCAGCGGCAAAGCGACCATGACGAGGGCTATCACACCCCAGATGTTGCCGAAGAAGCACACGAAGCGCTTCAATCGAGGCAACGTTCGTTGCTCTTCCAGGAAGCTGTTGTCCTCGCCGCATCGCCAACACGGATTTCGGCCCCAATCGTATTCGGCCCGGCAGGTATTGCATGTCGCCATGGTGATTTACCCCTTACTCAGCCAGGTTCCCTCACATTTGAGGCGTGAATGGAATGTGGACGGAGCGCAGCGTCACGGTCCGTTGCGGTCCAGGTCACCTGCGTCTCCAGCGTCTATGCACCGCTCTTTGGTGCGCCCGGAGCCCTGCTTTCCTTGCCCTCGCCGGACAGGTCGCTCTCCGGGTCGGTTCCCACAGCAGAGTCACCCGCCGATGGCGTGGCAGCTGTGCCTCTCGCGCGGCCGCCGAGCAGCCCGGTGCCTTCCAGGCCGGCGAAGAAGCCGTATGGAATTACGAGCTTCGCCGCAGGATCCTTCGACATCTGCGTCATCGCCTCGATGAAACGCAGGCGCTCCAGAAGCTCCTTGGCGTCGATGCCGGACTGCCCGTAAGACTCCAGCGCCTTGCTCAGCTCGGTCAGCATTTCGGCGTTGGCTTCGTTCCCCACCATAACCATGTCCCTTTGCACTTTGGCCAACCACCGATCCTGCAGTTTCGCCTTGACCTCGGATGGAATCTCAAACTCCCCAACGACGACCATGCTGACCACGATGCTCCAGTCGGCGACGTCCGCCGCGGTCCGATCGCGGACGATGTTGCACACGTCTCCCCGCAGGACCGGGACGTTGTTCTCCCCAGGCTCGAACAGCTCATCGAGCGTCCGCTGCCCTACGAGATCACGCAGATGGCCTATGGCGATCAGGGGCACGGCCGCTTCCCAATTGTTGACTGAAAACGCCGCCCGGTAGATGTCCTCGGTGTCTACGCGGTACGGCTCGCGCCGGGAAGGCCTGGCCGTCTTCGTCGTGAAGCTGAGGTCCTGCCTGGGGGATACTTCCGATTCTGACAAAGGTCTGCGCTTGACGTTGAAGAACACCTGCAGATCGATGTCGAGTGAGATCCTGTCCTTCGTCCAGACGTTGCGCGCGCTGAAATGCTTCTTTTCGGCTCGATTGCCCGGTTCTGAGGGCGTGGATGCGACGAGGTTGTCCCGATTGTTCAGTGGGACGATCTTGCGGATGCGCTCGAACCTCTCGGTGTGGTAGACACCGCTCGTCTGTATGCCACTGATCTTGCCGCCGCGCTCGAAGATGACGGCATTGCCCGGCCGAAATGATGACCGTCCCGGGCCCGCCGATTTTCTTCATCACTCCCGCCGGTTTGCTCGTCGTGATCCGGCCGTCGTCCTCGACCACCATGTAAGGCCATTGCATGTTCAAGAACAGCGCACGCAGCGCGCGGCGAGTGGTCGCCTCGTCAGCGTCGGTGAACCCCATCACGATATCCTTGTTGTACAGGATGTAGGTTTCCTGGAGCAGCCACACGAAACCGATGCCGGCCAGCAGTCCGAGGAAGATCGACCAGGCCAATCGCCCGCCCAAACCGCCGACCACGAGCCGCATCACGGCTCCGCGCATGAAGGCCTGGGCTTCGATGCTGTTCATGGCCTCACTGAGAAACGTCGCGACGACGTCGGCCACAGCCAGTCCGGGTACCACGGCCAGCAAGATCAAGCGACTGTAGCGCTGCATTGGGCGCCACAAAGCCAGAGCCGCGAGGATGAGGATGAGAAACAACACAAAGAGCGGCGCACTCAAGAACGGCAGAAATAGAATCAAGAGCAGAGCGGCAACCGCCACAACTGCCAGAGGCGCGATCCAGCGGGGGGATCTTGCCGGTACGCCAGGGCTATCCGAACCCTCCATTGCCATAGAGCCACCTCTCTTGCCAGAGAACGATCGCCCGATGGTTAACTATAACACGAGTTGTGTGAAACTAAAAACGGGAGGGTTGTTTCTTTTACCTGGATGTTACCGCGCGACTGGATGGAACGTGAGAGGTGGAACCGCAGATGGACGCAGATCAACACAGATAAAGACATTTGATCTGCTCTTAATCTGTGTTCATCTGCTTCTATCCGCGGTTCCAACCTTTCAAAGCGTTGTTAACGGCTTCCAAGTCGAATGCTTCGGGGTCGAAATTCTCGCCCAACCACTCAAGTTGCTCTTCGTATTCGGGATCCTCCGGGTCCGAGAGGACTTCGAGGAGCTCCGCATAGCCCCATATGCCCCCGCAGTCGTCCGGCGGACCTGATCGCTTGCCCGTCACGCATGCCGGACACTCAACGCTCGGGTCGGGCGGCAATATCTTCTCGACGAGGATGTCGTGCTGCCAGGAGTCACCGAAATCGTACTCATACTGGAATTTCGTCTTTGCGGCGGGGGCAATCCTGGCCAGGGTGGCCCCGCTTTCGTCCACGACTTCGATCCCCCAATCTTCTCCGGGTTCACCGTAGTGCGTGCGCCCGACTCGGAACTCGTGAAGGTGGTTGCTGTCCCAGCCCATGACGACCTGTATGACCTCGTGAAGCTCGGCCAGGGTCGTGTCACCAGTCACCAAAATACGTCTCCAGATGGGTGGCCGGGACCCTTTCAGGGTTACCTTCAATTGATAGATAGAGAGGTTCTTGATCGCGGCAGGCTTTGGCTTCTTCCGGGCCGCCGCGCGCGGACGCCCTAGACTCAGGAAGCTCGAAGGCACGCTGTCGGAGTGCGTCGCCTGCTTGACCTGGCGATAGTGCGACTCCAACCGGGCCACGTATGCCGGATCTGCGATCAGTTGCTGGAAGAGAGCGAGCAGCGCCTCGGCATATCGGCTTTGCGGATTGAGCGGGTCCAGAAAGGGGCCGGCCATCTCCGCGTCCCGATCGAAGCCGAAGCTGATGGACGCCAGAAAGCCGCTCCTCGGATTGCTCTGAGGGAGAACGCCGATCATGACTCGACGGCAGTCGCACTTCGGGTCCGGGCAATACGATTCGACCATAGCATAACTGTCATCCGGAAGCCGTGGGTGTCGGCGTGCCGTAACGCTGCGGGTCTCGGCGATGGCCTGTTCTGGGAACAATGTGACAAAGGGTACGAGATCCATGTTCCTGCCCCCCGAAAGTAATCAGTTATTCCTGCGCAATTCTGTCCAGAAAATCAACAAAGGCCAGGAGGTCTCCTCGGACTGAATCAAAACATGGTCCCAATTGCCGCGTCAAGTGATCGATTCGTTCAGGATCCAACTCGAAGGCATAGATGTTTTGCAGCACATGCCGAAAGCGCAAGAATTCATCCACCATTTTGACGGACTCTTGGGACAACACCGGGCGCCGGATTTGTGGCAAGTCGAGGCTCATTTGGCTCAACAGCTCGCGATGCCAATCGGGTCCTGACGGCGTGCTTCTGTCCACGTTGGTCGCGATCAGCCGGAATATCCTTTCGAGGCCGGCGTAGAACGTATGGAGATTCAAGGCAGCCGAATCCAGGTAGAACTGCTCGTCACCAGGATGCTGGTGCCCGAGCATTGCCGCCTGCTCTGCTCGCTCGACTGTCACCTCGATGTTCGTCAACTCCTGACGAATGCGACTCGCCACGACCGCGTAACGCTCAATCATAGATCCACGCCCTCTCGTTCGATCGCAGTCAGCAACGCAGTTGGACAAGCGTTCACGTCTACCAGGTTGATCTCGATCGCGGAGTCCAGGTCCATGACGGCGCCGATGGCCCGGAACGTGTCCTCCAGGCGAATGCCCCAGGCGGCAACGTCCACATCAGACCAGGGGGTGAAGAATCCGCGATGAACCAGCGACCCAAAGACCACGACGCGCGTCGCCCCAAACTGCTCGCGCAGCAAGGCCGCGGCGCGCCGGGCCGACTCCCAGGCTTGGACCTCCCGCTGAACCAGCTCGCGTTTCTCGCGTTCCTGGCGCCTTTGAGCAGCTGCCCGATATACTTCTAGCTCTTCTGCCGTCAGTTTCGTTGGCGTCATCATACCATACCCAGGCTTCCGACATGACACGAGACCAAGTCTACCACCGGACGAGGCACTGTCAAACTGCAGCGTCCCAACTCCTGTCCCCGGACGGCGGAGTGAGGCACTCCTGCGTCGAAATCGCCTACGCCCGTTTTGCCAGGTGCTGCACAACGGCCTCCCCGTTTCGCCTGACGTACTCGCAGCTTGGGTCGTGGCCGCACTTTCGGCAGGTCAGATCGTATGCGGAGTTGAGCGTACCGCACTGGGGACAGGAGTACTCCTCCAGTTTCTCAACGAACCAGCGCTCGTAGCCGACCTCCTGGATCCGCTCCTGGTCGCTCCAGAGCTCGATTCGGTGGGGCATGGCCGCCTGGAACTTCCTCAGGTCCTCGCAGGGGTATTCCTCACATTCTCCACAGAAGTCGATGCCTTTCTCCGCGGCGCAAACCGACATCTTGCAGATCTTACAGTACGGTCCGCGCCTGTCTGAACGGCAGCCATCGCATTTCATCTCTTCCACAGGATAATGGAACTGCTCGGCCAGCCTTTCCAGCCGCTCGGGCTCCTCCCGCGTACCGATGAACACACGGCACGCGGGACAGAACAACCCACACACCGCCGCCAGCTTCTTGTCGGGGATCCCCACATTTTTGCGCGCCATGCCCATGCTGGTTCTTCGATCCTCCCTTTCAGTTGACCAGGAATGCCGCTTTGCCTGATGCGGGTTGGCAAATCATCTCAGCCACGCCAACGAGGGACACGCTCCGGGATTTGCTCACCACCCAGCTCATAACAGAGCTTCCTTAATTGCGGATAAGCGCCCTGCCATTCCAGGTCGCCGAGTTTCTCCCGAATTGGAACGTCCTCGCGCAAGGTGGCCAGCTCTTTGTAGAGCAGAGCCTCTTCCCGGTGTTGGCTCAGGCTTTGTGCCAGACTTCTGGCACGTCCGGCGCTTATCGAGCTCACCTGCCATGCGCCGGGGTCATCCGGAATCGACTCCATGTGTACGTAGTGCGCGAGCGCAGCGGAAGCAGACTTGGCTCCCCAGCCTGGGATGCCGGGGTAGCCATCCGCAGCGTCGCCGACCAGGGCAAGCCAATCCGGGATGGACTGCGGGCTTACCCCGAATTTGTCCACCACGCCGGCCTCGTCGAGGATGATGTCCCGGCGGCGATCCCAGCAGACGATTCTGACGCCATCCACCAACTGGGCCAGGTCTTTGTCCGGCGAACAAACCACAATCTGGTCCACCGACCTGTCCTTGCTGAATCGTCTGGCGGCTGTGGCCAACGCATCGTCGGCTTCAAATTCAACCATCGGCCAGACGACCACGCCCAGCGCAGCAACAGCCTCCTCCGCCAGCGGGAATTGCGCGAGCAGGTTCGGGTCGACGCCAGCGCCGGTCTTGTATCCGGCAAACAGCTCGTTTCGGAACGATTCGATGACGTGGTCGAAGGCAACTCCAACGTGCGTCACGCCTGGGCTCGTCAGAAGCATCAACAGGCTTCGCAGCAGTCCAAGCGTCGCACCGACTTCGCGCCCATCAGGAGACGTCTTCGGAGGCGCGCCGAAGAAATTGCGGAAGAGCTCGTATGTGCCATCGATCAGGTGGATCTTCATGGGGCAAGCATCCCTAATACCGCCACAGTCCGGCGTGTGAGATCGGATACCACGCACTGGAAATTGCGTCGACGATGCAGAAGCCGTTCCAGCCCCAATCGCTCGATCCACGTGATGATGCGGTCCGACCTCGTCTGACTCGCAGCACTCACGGACCTTCGCCGGGCTTATGTCGGCGTTGCAGGTGAGCGCGGTTCCATGAAACCACTGTCTGCAAGAACCCATGCCTTTTGGACTCAATCACAGGAGAGCTTTGTGATCGCCATCGGTCTCGTAGGCGACGTCCGGGGGCAACTCTCCAAGATGTGCAGCCTGTACCGACAAAGTATCGCACCGCTCATTTTCGGAATTGCCGGCATGGCCTGCCACCCATACGAACTCCACTTGATGCCTTTCGCACAAATCCAGGAGCCGTTCCCACAGATCCGGATTGAGAGCCCTTTCCTTTTTGTTACGTTTCCAGCCATTTGCCCGCCACCGCTTTGCCCACCCTTTGGTAATAGACTCAGCGAGATATTGAGAATCGGTGTATAGAGTAACTGCGCACCTGGTCTTGAGCGCGCTCAGCCCCACAATCGCAGCCATGATTTCCATGCGGTTATTCGTGGTTCGGCGATATCCGCCGGAGAGCTCCTTTCGGTGATCGCCGTACAGGAGCACAACACCGTATCCGCCGGGACCCGGGTTACCAATGCAGGCTCCGTCCGTGTAAATGGTGACCCGCTTCAAATCGTCACTCATGAGCTTGAAACGTTGTCTGAGGGCATAGCCTAAATAACAACGCCATTCTCCTTGAAGTGTCGAATGAGACCGTAGATGCGTTCAATGTACGTAACAAACTGGCCAAGATTCGCCAGAATGACTCCCTTGTCGAGATCAGGTACTATTTGAGGATGCCCGACCTCGTTCCTTGTCACCCGGCAGAATTGAAACACTCCGCCGATAATTATGTCCAGATCCTGCGAAAGAACCGGGTCAGTGGGCTTGCTCTGTCCACTTTTGTACGAGGCAAGAAACTCATCGTACTTTTTGGAGATCATGCGGTTGTTGATTCGCGATAAGAAACGGTCCTTATCTTGCTGGTCGCCTATCGATGCGCCGTAACTGTAGATCAGTGTATTGATTGCTCGCTCTGACGCCGCACCAAGCATAAACGCAGCCGCAAGCAGAGCATCAGCACGGACGCAGCGAATTGCTTCATCAACAAAATGAACTATCACGGGGTCGCAATCGGGAACCCGCTCCTGTATCGTCTGCGGAAATTTATCGATCTCAAAGGGAAGTGCTTGCCCAGGAGTCAAACCTCCTGCCTCAACAGCGGTCTTCATCTCGCCAAGTCGAGTTCTTAGTGGTGTTTCTTTCCCACCAACTACAATTTTCCCCGAACTGTAGACGCTAACGAAAGCAACGTGTACTCCTACGCGAACCGTAAACTTCGTACAATGCTGCTCTTCGGTGCACGAGTAATCTAGTTTCTGTCTTTCCAGAAATGAAGCTACAGCTTGGAACGTCTTAGCTTCACCGGTTGTCATGTTGCCTCCTTGTTACGACACGTTCGATCTCGTGCCGTAGACCTGCCCGCTCCGGTGCCATGGAAGTCAAATCGCCATCTGCTGATCCCAGGCGATCTGCTGCAGACGTTCTACCGTGCCCGGGGAGAAGTAACGCTCGCCCGTTTCCAGGCATACCCTGGCGGGCACGTTTTCAATGATGATGAACCTCCCGTCCAGCTCCAGGAAGTAGGTGATCTTCTGTTCAACCATCGTCTCGTTGCAAGGATCAATCTCCATCATTCGGTCTCCTATCCCTGAAATCGATCCATAACTCGGGTTGGGCTGATACAGGGTGATGATCTTCAGAAATTCCCGGGCAGGGTGGCTGCAATGAACGTGCAGAGGTCTGCCCGTTCGCGTCAGGCCGAGTACCCAGTAGCTCGGTCCACATTTGTCATCCGGGACTCTTCGATGATTTCGCCACCCGCGACTGCTTCACGGACTTCTGTGCCACTTGAGGTGAACCTCACTCCTGTCGCCTGGGCCTATACTGGATCGCCTCGGCCAGGTGGTGGGTCTGGATGGTACTGGAGCCGGCGAGGTCGGCGACGGTGCGGGCGAGCTTGAGGATGCGATGATAGGCACGGGCGCTCATCCCGAACTGGCGCATGGCCGACTTGAGCAGGCCGCGACCCGCCTCGTCCAGCTCGCAGTACTCGCGGACCTCCGCCGGACCCATGTCGGCGTTGCAGGTGAGCGCGGTGCCGTCGAAACGCTCGATCTGCAGCGCGCGCGCCTTCTCCACGCGCCCGCGGATGGCAGAGGAACGCTCGCCGGTCCGCCCGTCGGAGAGCTTATCGTATTCCACGTGCGGGACCTCGATGTGGATGTCGATACGGTCCATGCAGGGGGCCGCTGATTTTCTTCTGGTATTTGGTGACCATGCTGCTGGAGCAGGTGCACTCGTGCGTGTCGTCGCCGTAATAGCCGCACGGGCAAGGATTCATGGCGGCGACCAGCATGAAGTTCGCGGGGAAGGTCAGCGTGCCCTGCGCGCGGCTGATGGTGACGATGCGATCTTCCAGCGGCTGGCGCAGGGTCTCCAGGTTGCGCGGACCGAATTCGGGCAGCTCGTCGAGGAAGAGGACGCCGCGATGCGCCAGGCTGATCTCGCCGGGCCGCGGCCAGTGCCCGCCGCCCACCAGGCCGGCATGGCTGATGGTGTGGTGCGGTGCAGCGGAAGGGCCGATAGCGGATCAGGGGCGTGTCCTTGGGCAGCAGGTCTGACACGCTGTAGATGCGGGTCACGTCGAGGGCCTCGTCCACGTTCAGCCGCGGCAGGATGGAGGGCAGAGAGCGGGCCATCAGCGTCTTGCCGGCGCCGGGCGGCCCGACCATGATCAGGTTGTGGCCGCCGGCGGCAGCAACTTCCAGGGCGCGTTTGACGTGCTCCTGGCCCTTGATCTCGGCCATGTCTACGCCGTTCGCCGGCAACTGCTCGTTATCCGCTGCCATCGGATGGTGGCGAAACGGTGGAATGGGGATCATGTTGTTGAGGTGGTTGACCAGCGACAGCAGATTGTCGACGGGGATGACGTCGATGCCCTCGATCAGGGCCGCTTCCGAAGCGTCCTCGGCCGGGGAACGTAGAGCGTCTTGAAACCCTGCTGCCGGGCGAAGCTGGCGATGGGCAGGATGCCGGAACGTGTCGGAGGCCCGCGTCCAGGGAGAGCTCGCCGACGAAGAGCGCGTCGGAGCAATCGAGGACCTGCTCGGAGCCGCGCAGGAGGGCGACGGCGATCGCCAGGTCGAAGCTCGGCCCCTCCTTGCGCAGGTCGGCGGGAGCCAGGTTGATCGTGACCCGATTGCCCGGGAAGCGGCAGCCTGAGTTCTTGATGGCGGTGCGGACCCGGTCGCGCGACTCCTGGACCGCCGTATCGGGCAGCCCGACCATGGTGAACGTCGGGAGGCCGGGCGCGGTATCGATCTCCACCTCGACGATGGCGCCCTCCAGGCCGATAATGGCGCAACTGGCAATCTTGGCAAGCATGGCGTTACCTCCGGAAACACGACGTTCTGCCCAGTGTATCACGATCCGCGTGCGATGACAAGCTCGATCGCGGCTGGGTCAGCTTGGGTTCAGCCCACCCATAGCTCGATCTGCAGAAAAGCCTTGATTTCTCGCGGCAAATGTGTTAGTCTAGCGCTATTGGAATATATTGTGCCGACGATGGCTAACCCGTGCTGGATTTCGGACTTCAGGGAAGAATGGCTTACACACTGATGCATGCGTACACGTACGCACTGTCACACTCTCACGAGCTCGCTGGCGCGCTCGGGCAGCACCTGATGCTGGTCGGCGTCGCCTTAGGCATCGCGATGGTCACGTGCGTTCCACTGGGCATTTGGACCTCGCGTTCGCACACGGTATCGCTGGTGGCGATCAATGCTTTCAATGCCCTGCGCGTGGTACCAAGCCTGGCGGTCCTGTTCCTGGCAATCCCCTACCTGGGCCTGACCTTTACGGCGGCCTCCGCTGCCTTAACGGTGCTTGCCCTGCCTCCCGTGTTGATCAACACGGATGCCGCCTTCCGCGGTATCGATCACGCAGTGCGTGAGGCCGCGTTCGGCATGGGGATGACGTCCTGGCAAGTCCTGCGCCGCGTGGAAATTCCCCTGGCGCTGCCGGTAGTCGTTGCCGGCATCCGCACCGCGACCGTGGAGGTCATCGCCAGCGCCACGTTAGCCGCCTTCGTCGGCGCGGGCGGGCTGGGCCTATACGTCATCCGCGGGTTCGCCCTCTACGACAATTCGATCTTGCTGGTTGGCGCAATTCCGGTCGCTCTGCTGGCGCTCCTGGCTCAAGTGTTGATGAGCGCGTTGCAGAGGGCCGTTCAGCCGCCAGCCTGACGGGGTGTCTGTCGCTTCTTCAAGCAATCCAATCGCACACGTACCAAGGAAGGAGTCCACAATGAATTCACATCGCACACTGAAGGCAACCGGCATCGGTCTCGTCGTCATCTTAACGCTGTTGCTGAGCATCGTTCCGCTCAGCGCCCAGACTCCGACGGCAGAGCCAACTGCTATGGGTACCGTTACTCCGCTGCCTCCGCCGTCGCCCGCGCCGACGCTCGCTCCCGGCACTACCATCACCGTTGGGTCGAAGAACTTCACCGAAGAATTCATCATCGCCGAGCTGTACGCACAGATGCTGGAAGACGCCGGCGCCAAGGTCACGCGGAAGCTGAACCTGGGCGGTACGCCCGTACTGCAGGCTGCGCTGATGAGCGGGCAGGTTGATCTGTATCCGGAGTACACGGGCACCGGCCTGTTGACGGTGTTGAAGCTCCCGGTCGAGAGCGACCCCCAGAAAGTGTACGACACGGTCGCCGCTGAATACAAGAAGCAGTTCAATTTGATCTGGCTGGACCAGGCGGCGATGAACGACACGCAGGCCCTGGCGATGCCTGCCGACAAGGCGGCGTCGCTTGGGATCAAGACGATATCCGACATGGTGGCCAAGGCCAGCCAGCTGGTGATGATCGGGCCGCCGGAGTTCGAGGAGCGTGAGGACGGTCTGCCGGGCCTGAAAGCCAAATACGGCGACTTCCAGCTCAAGCGCTACATCGCAGTGGATCCCGGCCTGCGTTACGAAGGGCTCATGAACGGAGACGCCGACGTGGTGGTGGCCTTCAGCACCGACTGGCAGATCACTGCGGACAAGCTGGTGCTGTTGCAGGATGACAAGGGCTTGTGGCCGCCATACCACGTTGCGCCGGTCGTCCGCGGCTCCGTGCTGGACGCCCATCCGCAGATTGCAGAGATCCTCAACCGGCTCGCGCCGCGGCTGACGACGGAAGCGATGCAGGCGCTTAACCTCGAGGTCGGCAGCAAACAGCGCCAGCCGGCGGACGTGGCCAAAGAATTCTTGATTCAGCAGGGGCTCATTAAAGCGACCAAATAGCGGATACTGTGAGTCGAGTCCTCCGGGGACGACCCATAAGGCCGTCCCCGGAGCAGGAGTGATGATGATCCGATTCGAACATGTGACGAAGGAATTCCCAAACGCGTCCGTTCCTGCTGTCCGCGATATCAATCTTCAGGTGGACGAAGGAGATCTCGTGGTTTTGCTGGGGCCGTCGGGCTGCGGCAAGACGACGACACTGAAAATGGTCAACCGCCTCTACGATCCGACGTCGGGGACCATCTACCTGGATGGGACGGACGTGCGGGAGATGGAGGTGACGGCCCTGCGGCGGCGGATCGGGTACGTGATTCAGCAAGGGGGCCTCTTCCCACACATGACGGTTGCACAAAACGTCGCCGTGGTGCCGGAATTGCTGGGCTGGCCCGCTCAGAAAATCAACGACCGCGTGGATGAGCTGCTCTCGCTCGTGCTGCTGCCGCCCGGTGAGTTTCGGCATCGCTACCCCTCGCAGTTGTCAGGCGGCCAGCAGCAACGCGTTGGCGTCGCTCGGGCGCTGGCCGCCGACCCCAAGGTCATTCTGATGGACGAGCCGTTCGGGGCTGTGGACGCGATCACGCGGGCGGAGCTGCAATGCGAGTTGGGGGAGCTTCATAAGAAGGTAGCGAAGACGATCCTGTTCGTGACCCACGACGTCGACGAGGCGATACGGCTGGCGGACGAGATCGTGATCATGCGCGACGGCGGCATCGTCCAGCATGGAACGCCGCTGGAGATCCTGGTGCACCCGGCCGATGAGTTCGTGTCCAGATTGGTCGGCGCGGACGACATGGTGCGCGGCCTGAGCCTGCTGCGTGTGGAGTCCGCGATGGACAGGCTGCCGGTGGGGTTCACCCACGATGACGAACCGACCATTCTCATGCAGGACGACTTGCGGCAGGCGTTGTCGCGGCTGCTGCAGACCGGCGCACGCCGGCTCACCGTCCTGGCAGATGGTCGGCCGGTTGGGGTCGTGACCATGAGCAGTATCCGGGCCTCTCAGGAAGAGACCATGAGAGACGGGCATGAATTACATTCTTCAGAATCCTAGTTTCGTCTGGGGCCTGCTGCTCACGCATCTGTACATGTCAGGCGTTGCGCTCGGTATCGCGACAGTCGTGTCTTTGCCGGTGGGCCGGCTGATCGTGCACCACGCGCGCTTGAGCACGGCGGTGTTGGGCGTCCTCGGCATCCTCTATACGATCCCCAGCATTGCGCTGATCATCCTCATTCTGCCGATATTCGGCTTGAATCCCACTTCGGTCATCGTCGCCCTCGTCATCTACGCTCAAATCATCCTGATCCAAAACGTGATTGCGGGATTGAAGGCCATCGATCCGACTGTGCTCGAAGCGGCGCATGCCATGGGCATGAACGGCTGGCAGAAATGGTGGCGCGTCGAGTTGCCTCTGGCGCTGCCGGTGATCCTGGCCGGCGCCCGCATCGCTGCTCTGGCCGTCATCGCGATTGCCACCATCGGTGCGATGTTTGGCGCAGGCGGTCTCGGCACGCTCCTGTTCGAAGGCATCGCCCAGGCTCGGCCAGACGAGATTCTGGCAGGGGCCATCTCCGTCTCGTTGCTGGCCTTCACGGCAAATGGCTTGCTCCGCTGGATTGAGTACCAGTGCAGTCCGCAGGCGCGGGCAAGTCGAACTCGGCCCGAATCAGGCTCCTGACCGCGTCTTCTCGTTCTAAGCCCGCGGAACCTGTTCCCGGATCTGGAACGAGAAGACGGGCGAAAGATGAAACTATTTTCCCCCCCCCTGCGTATAATTATGGGACTGGGTCGTTATTCCCATCGACGGTGGTCTGCACTAGGCATTCCAAGGAGGAACCCCTATGAAGATGCGAACGCTTGTGGCTACTTTGATGATGTTGAGCCTGCTCTCTGTGTTCTTACCATTGCCAATGACCTCACTCCCGGCCGCAGCGGCCAACCCCGCAGTTCAGATGGTGAACGACCCCAAACTCGGACCCATCCTTACTGACGGCAACGGAATGACCCTCTACACATTCAAAAATGACAAGATGGACGTAAGCAACTGCTCTGGTACGTGTGCCAACAACTGGCCCGCATTCACAGTGGCTCAGGGAGTTATGCCAACCGTGGGCCAGGGTGTGACCGGCAAGGTTGCTACGTTCACCCGCCCGGATGGCAAGATTCAGGTGACCTACGACGGCATGCCGCTGTACTACTTCATCAAGGATACGGCTCCCGGTGACACCAAGGGGGAGAAGCTACTCAACCTCTGGTCAGTCGTGATGCTTGGCCCCACTGCGATGAAGCCGGCCGCCGCCATGCCGCAGGCCGAAGCAACGGGTGCGGCCATGACACCGGCGGCGACCACGCCTGAGACCACGACTGCGGCGGCAGCCATGCCGGCCCCGCCCACAGCCACCGGCGGCAAGATAGCGCTGTTGTTGCCCGAGACCAAGACCACGCGCTACGAAACAGCGGACCGGCCGGACTTCGAAGCGGAGATTAAGAAGCTGTGCCCGGCCTGCGATATCATCTACAGCAATGCGAACCAGGACGCCAACACTCAGCTTTCCCAAGTGGAAGCAGCGCTGTCCAACGGCGCGCAGGTGTTGGTCCTCGATCCGGTCGACTCCAAGTCAGCAGCCGCGGCCGCCGACAAGGCCAAGGCTCAGGGTGTCCCGGTCATAGCCTATGACCGCCTCATTCTGAACTCCGACGGCGTGAACTACTACATCTCCTTCGACAACTTCCAGGTGGGCGTGCTGCAAGCGCAGAGCCTCGTGGACAAGCTCAACCAAATGAAACTATCTAACCCACAGATCGTCATGATCAATGGCTCGCCGACCGACAACAACGCCGGCCAGTTCAAGGCAGGTGCGCATAGTGTGTTCGATCCGCTGGTGAAGGCCGGCAAGCTGACCATCGCCAAGGAGTACGACACTCCGGACTGGAGTCCGGACCAGGCCCAGAACGAGATGCAACAGGCGTTGACGGCGTTAGGCAACAAGGTCGACGGCGTCTATTGCGCTAACGACGGCACGGCCAGCGGCGCGATCGCGGCCATGAAGTCGGCGGGCCTCAACCCGCTGCCTCCGGTGACCGGGCAGGATGCGGAGTTGGGCGCCATTCAGCGCATCCTCACGGGTGAGCAGTACATGACGGTCTACAAAGCCATCAAGCCGGAAGCTTCCACGGCGGCCGACCTGGCCATGTATCTGCTGACCAAGACTGCGGTGCCACCTCAGGTGACTGCGGGCAAGACCGTGAACAACGGCAAGATCGACGTACCCTCGGTTCTGTTGACCCCGATCGCGGTTACGAAAGCCAATATCAAAGATACAATTGTGAAGGACGGTTTCTGGACGGTCAAGGACATCTGCACGGCGCAGTATGCCGACGCGTGTAAGGCAGCCGGACTCCAGTAACCACACTTAGCGGGACAGCATTCAGCGGTCAGCACGTCGGCCTTGGCGACGACCCAGGTCCACCACCGTCTCAATCCCAGCCCGTTGGCTGACGGCTGATCGCTGATAGCTGACCGCACTCAACGGAGTGATACCAATGGCGCAAAACGAACAAGCTCCGATATTGGAGCTGCACGGGATCCACAAGCGATTTGGAGCCGTGGAGGCACTGTCAGGCGTCGACTTCGAAGTGTATCCAGCGGAGGTCGTCGGTCTGGTGGGGGACAACGGCGCCGGAAAATCTACGTTGGTCAAGATCATCGCCGGAACGTACCGGCCTGACTCCGGGCGCTACGTGTTTGAGGGGAAAGAGGTGACCGTCGAGACCCCCAAGGCGGCCGCCAGCCTGGGCATTCAGACGGTGTACCAGGACCTGGCTCTGTGTGACAACCTCGACGTCGTGGCAAACCTGTTCCTGGGCCGAGAGCAATTCGAGATAACGAGCCTGGGTGCGCTCAATACCCTGGACGAGGTTAACATGGAAGAGCGGGCGTTGCATACGATTGAAGAGCTTCACGTCCGCATACCCTCCGTGCGGCGGCAGATTGCTACCCTGTCCGGCGGCCAGCGCCAATCCGTAGCGGTTGCCCGCGCGGTCATGTGGAACTCGCGCGTGGTACTGTTGGACGAGCCGACGGCTGCCCTGGGTGTGGAACAGACGGCGCAGGTAAAGGAATTGATTCGCCGCTTGCGAGAGCAGGGCCTTGGGGTAGTGGTCATCAGCCACAACCTGGCGGATATTTTCGACGTATCAGATCGAATCATCGTGCTGCGGCTGGGGCGCCGCGTGGCAACGTTCAACACGCACGTGACGCGCCAGGACCGCGTGGTGGCGGCGATTACCGGTGCGGAGTTCGGGGACGTCGACGAAGACGACGCTGGAGCAAGCAAGAACTAGACAGGGAGGAAGACTGCATAATTCTCTGACGATGTCGTCACGTCGTGATTAGAGTTTTGCGGCCACGTTATGCAATGAAGGGATCGGCCATGAACAGGGAACATCACGGAAACCAAACTCAGGAGCATGTTACCAGCTCTGCCACCTGGTTTACCCACTTGCGCGATCGCATCAGCCAGGCCGACATCGGATCACTCCCGGTTGTACTGGCACTTATTCTGATAGCAATCATCTTTCAGATTGCCAACCCCAATTTCCTGACGCCGCTGAACCTGACGAACCTTATGGTGCAGATTGCCGCGGTGGGCACGATCGCGGTGGGCATCGTGCTCGTGCTTCTCATCGGGGAGATCGACCTGTCGGTCGGCGCAGTCAGCGGCCTGTCGGCCGGAATCATGGCAGTGCTGTCCGTCAAATGGGGCCTGCCCGGTATCGTCGCGGTGTTAGCCGCGATTCTGGTCGGCGCCGCCATCGGTCTGCTGCAAGGATGGTGGGTCGCCCGGCTGCACGTGCCCTCTTTCGTCGTGACGCTGGCCGGTTTCCTGGGCTGGCAAGGTGCACTGCTGGCCGTTCTGGGCAGCACGGGCACCATCAATTTGAACGATCAGCTGATCGTGGGTCTGGCCAATACGCGTCTGCCGGTCGGCGTCGGCTGGGTGCTCGGCGGCGCTTTCCTGGCCTTTTTCGCGTGGAGCTTGTTTCGCATGCGACAACGACGAGCGCAGGCAGGTCTCGAGACTGAGTCGGTGGGCGCCCTGCTCACGCGGTTTGGACTCATCGGCGCTCTGGTCGTCATCGCCATCGGCGTGATGAACGTCAACCGCAATCCGCGTCCGGACGTGCCGATCATGGGCGTTCCTTCGGCGGCGATCATCTTCATCGGTTTCATCGTCATTTTCGACTTGATCGTGCGCAGGACTCGTTTCGGACGTGCGGTTTTTGCCGTTGGTGGCAACGCTGAAGCCGCTCGTCGAGCCGGCATCAACGTGGAGCGCATTCGGATCGCTGTCTTTGTCCTCGGCTCTACGCTCGCCGCCTGTGGCGGCATACTGGCTGCCTCACGATTGTACGCGGTGAACCAGTCCTCCGGCAGCGGCGACGTACTGCTGAACTCCATTGCCGCCGCGGTAATCGGTGGAACGAGCCTGTTCGGTGGGCGCGGCAGCACCTGGTCGGCCCTGCTGGGCGCGCTGGTCATCGGCGCCATCGCCAACGGCATGGACCTGTTGGCGTTCGCCTCGTCCATCCGGTTCATGGTGACCGGTGCGGTGCTGCTGATTGCCGTGACGCTGGACGCGTACACACGCGCGCGCCGCGAGCAAAGCGGTCGTTAGGCGGACGAGTCTCTGACCTCTACGCCGGTTCGTAGTCGAGCAGAACCACCCCGCTTTTGAACGTTCTGGTGCCCTTGAGGTTCAGGCTGGCCTTTTCGCCGGTATTCATGAAGAACGGTTTGCCGTGACCCACAACGAGAGGCTGCATTAGAAACTGATACTCGTCGATCAGCCTCAGGGACATGAGCCTTCGCGCGAGACTGGGGCTGCCTGCTATCAACAGGTCGCGCCCCGGTTGTCGTTTTAGCTCCGCGATTTTCTCGGGCACGACCTCTCTCACGATGGTCGTGTTCCAGGCAGCGTTCTCGAGAGTCTTTGAGAAGACGATCTTGGGCATGGGATCCAGCTTGCGCGCGAACTCCCGTACTGCAGGTGGCAGTGACAGATCGTCCACTGCGGTCGGCCAGTAGTCCGCGAAGAGCAGGTAAGTGATCCGGCCAAACAGCACGGCATCAGCATTGTCTAGCTGGTACGCTGCATACTCGTGTAGCTCTTCATCCGCGATCATTACCGTGTGGTCGATGAACCCGTCGAGTGTCATCTGGGTCGAAAACACAATTCGTCTCATGCCTTGCATCCTTTGGGCTGCGAACCCTGAGTCCTGCCCGGCAGACGGGCTGGCCGTTTCATATCAGATTGGACTCGGGCCGCTAGGCTTTGATTTTCTCCCTGATTCCGGACAGCTGTTCCATGAAGCGGACGATGGCGGCGAAGTCTTCCTCGCCGGCGCCGGCGCTCACCGCCGTCGGCGCAAAGCTGCTGGGCCGCCGCGGCAGCTGGCATCGGTGCTCCAACTTCAGCGGCCCGGGTCAAGACCAGGTTGAGGTCCTTGCACATCAGGCGCAGAGGAAAGGCCGGTGGATATTCGTCACGCAGGACGTGTTCGAGTTTCCCCTTTTGCCCAGGTGAGACGGCGCCGGTCTGACCCAGAACGTCCAGCAGTTGTTCGCGCGGCAACCCGGCCTTTTCGCCCAATGCAACTGCCTCGGCGAATGCCTGCATGCTCACTCCCAGAAGCGCGTTGATCACCAGCTTCATCATGGTCCCGGTGCCGCTTTCGCCCATATAGATGACTGACTGGCCAAAAATGCTGAGTAGAGGCTGCACTTCGTCGAAGGCCCGCTTCTCTCCGCCTACCATGACCAGCAATGTGCCCTTTTCGGCCGCCACCAGGCTGCCCGAAACCGGCGAATCGAGAAAGGCCACGCCCTTTGCTTTGGCCAGATCGAACATGGCGCGGGACGTGTTGGGGTGGACGGTGCTGAGATCGACGAAGATCCGGCCCGCCGGGGCTGCTTCCAGCGCTCCATCAGGGCCGAACAGCACCGCTTTGAGGGCGGCGTCGTCCGCCAGCGAAAACATGAGCACCTGGCAGGCAGCTACCATCTCGCGTGGTGTCTCGTCGACGCTGGCGCCGCGCTCAGCCAGGGATTGCGTCTTCCGCGAATCGCGGTTGTACACGTGGACGGCATACCCGCGGTCCAGCATGCGCCCGGCCATCCGCGAGCCCATGCCGCCCATACCGGCAAACCCGACGATTGGTTTGTATCTGGAGTCGTTCTCCATCTTGATGTTGTTCCTCCTTGGATGATCACATCACAACATTCACGCCGACTATCAGTGGTACGATCTAAAATGCAGCTACAGCGCCAGCCCCAGCTCCGATAGCGCTCTTCGAGTGGACTCGTAGCCGGTGTGGTGCAAGCTGCGAATGCCCAGGCCGCGGGCGACTTCGACGAACAGCGCACGGTCCTCAATGTACAGCGCCTGCGCCGGGGCCACCTGGGCAATATCGAGAGCCATCTGGTACATACGAGTGCCCGGTTTCCGGACGTGGATGAAGCACGAAGCGATGAAGAAATCGATGAAGTCGCGCAAGCCGAACGTTTGAATGCGATACAGCGTCAGTTCGTGACCCTCGTTGGTGACCGCGGCGAGCTTCAGGCCGTGACGCTCCTTCAGCCGGCACACGAGGTCGATCATGTCGGGATAGGGTCCCGATTGCGCATACATGAAGCCTTTGAAGTCGTCTCGTGAGAACGCCCGGGGCTCGTAGAAGATCACGCGGTCAAGATATTGGTCCAGGGTCAGCTCGGCCTGCTCGTAGCTGTCGAAAGTGAGCGTGTGCCGTTCGTTGAACTCGTCGTAGTCCAGGCTGAACGCCTCCGCCGCCCGGCGTCGGGCATGGCGGTCCCAGCCGTTGGTCAACAGAACGCCGCCGAGGTCCAGAAACAGGGTCGTGATCGGGGGTGAGCTGTCCATTGATTTTACCTCCGTTGCTGTGTCATGTCCCGCCTCAGATCGAGTAAATCCGCTGTTGCTCCAGCCTCTCTTTTCCCCTGACCAGGGCCAGCGCGCGATCGTGCAGGTTCTCCACGGTGATGCCGTATTCCTTCAACAAGACGTCTCCCGGCGCCGAAGCTCCGAAACGGTCCACGCCGATGACCTCTATGCTGGGTCCCACGTACGGCTGCCAGCCGAGTGGCGTGCCCGCCTCGATAGCCAGAATCGGAACGTCGGTCGGTACTACCTTCTCGCGGTACTCGGGCGGCTGCGAGCGGAACAGGTGCCAGCTCGGCAGGCTCACGACTCGAGCGTGGACTTGGTCCGCGGCCAGCCGATCACGGGCGGTCAGCGCCAGGTGCACTTCCGAGCCTGTGGCAACCAGCGTGATATCCGGACGAGCCCCGCTGGGTGCGTCGGCCAAAATGTATCCGCCGCGGGCGACGCCTTCCCGGATGCCTGGGTACAGCTCGGCGTCCAGGATCGGGACCGACTGCCGCGTCAGCACGAGCGCCACCGGGTGGTCTTTCACCTCCAGTGCGACGCGCCACGCCGTCGGCGGTCTCGTTCGCGTCCGCCGGGCGGAGCAGGACCATCCCAGGAACGGCGCGCAGACCCAGAAGCTGCTCAACCGGCTGATGGGTGGGTCCGTCCTCGCCCAACGCCAGGCTGTCGTGGGTAAAGACGTAAATGACGTGCAGGTCCATGAGAGAAGCCAGACGCATCGGCGGGCGCATGTAGTCCGAGAAAATCAGGAAGGTCGCACCAAACGGAATCAGCCCGCCGTGCGCGGCCAGCCCGTTGAGGATGGCGCCCATCCCATGCTCGCGGACGCCGAAATGCAGGTTGCGCCCGGCCGGGCCCCATCCACCGCCAACCGAGCCCTGCGTGTCCTGCGTGGCCCCGTCGGGATTCTCGAAATCACCCAAACCGGCCAGCGCCGTGTGCGTGGACGGATTCAGGTCCGCCGAGCCGCCGATCAGACCAGGGATCTTCGGCGCCACCGCATTCATGGCTTTCCCGGAGGCCACGCGCGTGGCCATGCCCTTGGGATCGGTCGCGAACGTCGGGAGGTCGGTGTCCCAGCCGGCGGGGAGCTCGCCGTGCATCAGGGCGTTCAGCTCGCTGGCCAGCTCAGGGTAGGCCGCTGCGTATTCGGTCAGTTTCTGATTCCACTCGTCCTCGGCCCGCCGTCCGCGGTCCACAGCCTCGCGAAAGCGATGCAGTGCGGAATCCGGCACGTAGAACGGCGGCTCCGTCGGCCAGCCCAGGTTTTCTTTCGTCAGCTTCACTTCTTCAACTCCAAGCGGAGACCCGTGCGCCTCGAAAGTGTCCTGCTTGTGCGGAGAGCCATAGCCGATGTGGGTGTGGACCAGGATCAGCGACGGGCGTGCGGTTTCCGCACGGGCCTCCCGGAGCGCCCGGTCGATGGCCGCCAGGTCGTTGCCCGTCCTCCACCGTCACCGTGTGCCAGCCGTAGGCGTCGAAACGCGCCCGCCGGTCCTCGGTGAAGGTG
This sequence comes from uncultured Chloroflexia bacterium, assembly GCA_963843645.1. Lineage (GTDB taxonomy): Bacteria > Chloroflexota > Anaerolineae > DAOTYC01 > DAOTYC01 > CAWJLE01. The sequence goes on from CAWJLE010000001.1 coordinate 1,426,747, forward strand.
AGGTTTGTGGAGGAGGCCAGAGAAACGTGATTGTTGTCGTAAAGGTAGATCAGCTTGCCCAGCTGCAGGTGTCCGGCCAGCGATGCGGCTTCGGACGAGATGCCTTCCATGAGATCGCCGTCGCTGGCAATGGCGTAGGTGTAGTGATCGAGGAGGGCGAATCCGGGGCGATTGAAGCGGGCGGCCAGGTGGGCCTCGGCGATTGCCATGCCCACGCCGTTGCCCAATCCCTGGCCCAGAGGACCGGTGGTGACCTCGACACCGGGAGTGCGCCCCCGCTCTGGATGGCCGGGGGCGGCTGCCCCACTGGCGAAAACGCTTGATCTCATCCAGCGGCAAGTCGTAGCCGGTCAGGAAGAGCAGGCTGTACAGCAACATGGAGCCGTGGCCGGCGGACAGGACGAAGCGGTCTCGATCGAACCACGCCGGATTAGCCGGATTGTGCTTGAGGAAGCGCGTCCAGAGCACGTAAGCCATCGGCGCCGCGTCCAGCGGCAGGCCGGGATGGCCGCTGTTCGCCGCCTGAACGGCGTCGACCGACAGAAACCGTATCGTGTTCACGCTCATTTGATCCAGCTCATCGAATGAAGATTGGCTTGATGCAGGTTGAACATTCATCTTTCGGGATCCTTTCTGTGACAGTGACCTCGCCTCTCGGCCTGTCGTATTCTTGCTGTCACGTGCCGAAAGGTCCGGAGATCGGAAGATCGCCATGAAACGAGGAGATATCACACCATCGACGACGGAGGACGTCGCCGAAACCAGCGGCCGGGAAAATGGCCGCTTCGTTCCCTTCACTTCAGGCCGTAGACTAGCACAAACGGAACCCAAGATCAAGTGCCTGGGTCATATCTGTGTGGTTCAAACTGCGCTCCCATCTTTGAGGCTTGCGTGTTCAGGCAAGATCACCTAACATCCGTACGGGCGTGTTCGACGACGCCGAGGGTCGTTGTTCGGCGCAGTATCGAGGATGATGGGAATGAAACAGCGAAGAATTGGGATCGTCGGGGCCGGTCCGGCCGGCATCATGGCCGCGCTGGAGGCGGCGCAACGGGGAGCCCTGGTGCTCTTGTTCGACCAAAACGACGCGGTTGGCCGCAAGCTTCTCGCGACGGGCAATGGCCGCTGCAACATCAGCAACGTGTACGCCACGGCGGACGCTTACGTGTGCGACGACCGGGGGTTCCTCGAAACAGCGCTGGCGCGATTCGGTCACGGGGCGACGATGGCCCGCCTGGCCGAGCTGAAGATTCTGACCCACGCCACACCGGACGGTTGGTGTTATCCCCTGTCGGATTCCGGCGGTAACCGTGGTCGAGGCCCTGACGGTGGCCCTGGACCTGGCCGGCGTCAAGGTGTTCCTGAAACATCGCATTGCCGACATTCGCCCGGTGGGGGAGCGTTTCACCCTCCACTCCGGCGCGCCGTCACAGACCCAAACAGTGGACCGGGTGATCGTGGCCGCCGGCGGAAAGGCGTATCCGGCCCTCGGCTCGAAGGGCGAGCTCTACCCGATACTGGAGCGGCTGGGACATCACGTCACCCCCATCTATCCAGTGTGGGTCTCCTCATCGTGGCCAACGTCCGGCACCTGCAGAAGTTGCACGGGGTGCGGCTGGACGTCGGGCTCACTCTGTACGAGGAGGATCGCGCGTTGGGTGACACCGTCGGTAACATGATGTTCACCGATTTTGGCTTGAGCGGTCCCGCGCCCATGAATCTGAGCTATCTGGTGAGCACGCGGCCCGATGCATCGCTCTCAGTATCCATCGACCTCGTGCCGTACTATCGTGAGGAGCTGCTGGGCCTCATCCGCCGCAAGCGATCGGAGCGTGTTCCGCTGCAGGTCGTGCTCAGCGCGGTCATGCCCGCCAAGATTCCGCCTGTGCTGATCCAGATGGCCGGGCTGTTGCCCCAGACCCGCCTGTCAGACCTGTCCGAGGAAGACCTCGACCGCGTCCTGGCTCTGGTTACAGGTCTCACCCTTCAGGTGCGCGGCACGCGGTCTTTCCAGTATGCCCAGGTGTCGACCGGCGGCGTTCCGGTGAATGAGGTCGAGCCGCGATCCATGGCCTCACGCGTAGTGCCGGGGCTGTACCTGGCGGGCGAGGTCCTGGACGTCATCGGGCCATGCGGCGGCTACAATCTGCAATGGGCCTTCACCAGCGGGGCCCTGGCCGGCGCCGGCGCGGCGAAAGAGTGAATTCCAAGTTCTTCTGAGCGAAACGCTTCGTCTCTATGCATATATCCTGCTCTGCAATCGCATCGGATCGATGTGAGCCCCTTCTTGTCGCAACATTTCTCCGAATTCACAGGTTATTCACAAAACACCTCTTGCGTAGCATCGCAAATTGTGATGCATTGATCATGCCCGTTTTTCTTCGCGATTCGAATACTGATTTCGATTCAGCCAGTCCAACACAGGCGCGTTCGAACACGCGGTTCGTGTGGATGTCCGGCTGATTTCGGGACGTTGCTTGCTGCCCCGCACCTTTCAGTTGGCTATAGGCCGCAACCCGCTCTTGGATGTTGCGCAAGAAAATTCCTCAATTGAGGCTCAAAGCGGCACAGGCGGCATGTGCCGCTGCAGATAAGTGGATTCTTAGCCGTTCGACCTGTGATCCGTACGTGTCACGACATGATTGACGACAAGGAGGCCCTTCGTGATGAAACGGTGTCGGCTGACCCTCAGATCGGCTTTTCAGGCATTGATGATCCTTCTGTTGACGTTCTCCGCCACGGGCGTGGTTCTGCCGGCGGAAGCCTCGCAAGCGGAAATCGAACAGCGCAGTGTGATCCAAGCCCAACCGCACGGTCCATCTGCATCAAAGGGCATCGGTCAAAAGACTCAGGCACCCAACCGTCAGCCGGTATTTCACTCGTTGGCCGACCCTGCTTACGACACGGTTTACTTGTCTTCCGGCGGCGGCAACAACCCACACTACTTATTTGATGGAGCGTCCAATGGCGGCATCTGTCCGCAACCCGGCCAGACGGCCTACAACCGCCAACTGGAGTTTCGATACGTGGCCACCGGCGCCGTTTACGGGCAGGGAGGAGCAATTACAGTTATCACGGAACAGGTTGGCACGGAGTGTTTCGACGGCAATCACTGGGACTGGTACGACGGTGATACTGGATTCCGGGCGATTTTCAGTACTCCAAGGACTGTTCGGACTCATAAGGTCGAGATCCTGATCTCATCTGATTATGAAGGACGCCAACCGACGGCTTTCGCCTCGAATAGCGACCGCGCTGTGACCGCCTACGCTCATCCGTTTAGCGGGGGGCCCGGCGATTGGGATTGTAGCGTGGTCCGAAATCCGAGGGTACAATCCAGGAAATGGTTGGTGGCCGAACACCGGCAGCTTGCAGCAGTGGGTGACCATTTGGGATGGTGGGAGTGGCGATATAGATCTAAAACACATTGGCCTTTCAACCTGGACAGTCAGCAACAACGTCGAGGCGGGCAAGACGATGACGATCTACGCGGTGAGAGTAACCTGCGATCCCTTGCCGCCCCCGGTGCCTGAGTCTTTTGATGTTGTCGGTACCCGAGGCACGCCCGATGCGTGCGCTGCCGCCAACCCGCAGGCGGTTGCGGGCGATCCGGTCAACACGTACACAGGCAATTATCACTACGACCTCGCGGACCTGTCCGTCCCGGCGCGGGGCCTGACGCTTACCTGGCAGCGCGCTTACAACACCCAGGAAGAGGATGCGTGGACGTTGGGTCCGAAGTGGACTGGCAACTACCTGTCTAAGGTCAAGATTGCTGCCGATGGAGCTGGCACGCCGTTTTTTGTGACGGTCGTCGACGACGTCGGCAACCACTACGTGTACTACCCTGCTGCATATGACGCTGTCAGTCAGACGCAGCACTACACGACGACGGCTGGGATTCGGGCGGAGTTGATCGGCTACACGCCGGTAGTGACCCAAACGCCCAGTGCCTTTCAGTGGCTGAAATGTGACGGTCAGTGGTCCCACTATACGTTGGTGCCTAACCGTTACGAAGCGCACTTGGAGGAGATCGGCGACTCACACGGAAACGTGCTGACCCTCGGTTATGACGCAGACGATGCCTATCGGCTCTCGACCGTATCTGCCTCGAGCGGGCCGACGCTCACGATCTCATACAACGGGCAAAATCTCATTTCGCAGGTCGAGGCGTCGACCGGGGCGAGCGTCAGCTACGCTTACGATGCTAATGGCCGTCTGCAGACAGTGACCGATGTGCGGGGTGGCACGATGCAGTTCCAATACGATGCGCTCAACCGCACCGCGGTCATCACCGACGCGAATGGCTACCCGATGGTGCACAACTGGTACGACGAATTGGGTCGGGTCAGCCAGCAGCAAGATGCGGAGGGCCACCTGACCACGTTCCAGTATCCGGCGGGAGCGAGCGGTACGGCGACCGTGACCACGCCTCGCTGGGTGCGCAAGGACGATTACAGTGACGGCAAACTCGTTGCGCAGTGGCAGTGCGCCGCCGATGGCTCGAACTGCCGGCGGTATCTTCGTTTGGAGCAGTACGACGACAACCTGAACCCCACCCAGGTGTACAACATCCGCAACGAGTCGGCCACCCTGACCATGGACGCCGCGTCGCACGGCAGCCGCCTGACCGACATCACCGACGTGCTGGGCAACCAGGCCCACTTCGAGTACGACGCCACGCCGAGCCACAACCTGCTCCACGCCACAGGCCCGGGCGACTGGCAAGTGGACCTCAGCTATGACGTGGCCGTGCGGACGCACACCGCACCTGGCGGCGTCCAGTTTGCGCTGACCGATACGAACCTGAGCACCATCAGCGACGCCCTGGATCACGACAGCTATCTCGAGCACGACGGGTACGGCCAGACGACGGCCGTCACCGACGCCAACGGGCATACCGTGCGGTTGGCCTACGACGCATTCGGGAACACCACGGTCATCACCGACGCGGCGGGGCAGGCGACTACCCTCAGCTATACGTACGACAGCTCCGGCCAACACGTGACTCTGATCCGGCCGGCCGTCGGCGGCGCGAGTACGCAGAATCGGTACGACTACGATCCGGCAGGGAATCTGGTACGGACCGTCGAGAACTACCAGGACGGGGAGCGCGGCCCTGGGGCGGACCAGGACGTGCGGACCGATTCCACGTACGACGCGGTCGGCAACCTGATCGCTGCCACCGATCCACAAGGCCACGTGACGAATATCACGTACGACAGTCTCAACCGGCCGACGACTGTTACCGTGCACGGCGATGGGGCGGAGAGTGCGGAGTGGCAATTCGGTTACGATGCGGACGGCAACGTCACGTCGATGGTCGATCCCAACGGCCAACAGACGACCGCCCAATACGACGTCTTCAACCGGCCCACGAGCGTCTCGTATCCCGGCTGGGGGACGGCGCACCTCGACTACGACGATGTCAATCGCACGGTCACGGTTCGCGACCCGGCGGAGCGTGCGACGGTCTACACCTACGACGCTCTGCAGCGGATGACGGACGTCCGCGATGCCGCGAATCGGACCACGCACCTGAGCTACGATGCCTTCGGCGACCTGTTGGAGCTGACCGACGCCAATGGGATCAAGACCCGCTCGATCACGTGTGGACGTATGCGCCGGACGCGCTGGGCCGCATCGCGCAGATCACGGACCCGAATGGGGTCGTAGCTGCGCTGAGCTACGATGCCATGGATCGGCTGACGAACCTGCGCTACGACGGCAGCAGCTACGCGGCCTACGGCTACGACCGGACCGGCAATCGTACCTCCATGACCGATGGGACCGGCACGACCACTTATGGCTACGACGGGCTGAATCGGCTGACGAGTGTGACGGCCGGTGGCCAAACGGTCACCTACGACTACGACGATGCCGGCCACGTGACAGGACTGGGCTATCCCGGTGGGCACGAGGTCGGCTACGCCTACGATGACGCCGGGCGGCTGCAGGAGATGAGCGACGACGGCCAGGTCATCGCTCACTACGCGTACGATGATTCGAGCCGGCTGGCAGCGGGCACGATTGGGCCCGGCGCCACGGGCGCCATTTCCTTCACCTACGGCTACTACGAGGCGGGCGAGCCGCACGCCCTGACTTACAGCGGTCCGGGATCGTTCCGGTTCGAGTACACGATCGACGATGTCGGCAATCGGCTGAGCGAAGCAGCCAGTGGTGGGGTGCAGAATCCGCGCCTCGTGCCGTTGTTCTGGGCCTATTTGCCCTTCGTCGTGAAGGGATACGACGACGGCATCACTCCGTCGGACGATGGGTCCGGTGGCGATGTGGAAGACTTCGCGGCTCGCGCGTCGCTGGTCCATAGGACCTTTACCCCGTTCACCCGGACCATCGCTTACACTTACACAAACCTGTATCAACTGGCGCAGGCAACCTCGACCAATGACGTCACCTACACCTTCCAGTACGGTTACGACCCGGCCGGCAACCGGACGACGAGCCATGGCCCGGGTGGGAACCGGAGCTACAGCTACGACGACGCGGATCGATTGACGCAGGTCAGCGGCCAGGCGTATACTTGGGACGACAACGGCAACTTGGTGAGCGACGGCGCGCGGACGTTCACCTACGACGCGGCCAACCGCCTGACGCGGGTGGTCTCCGGGACCTTAACAATCGATTACGTCTACAACGGCGATCTGCTCGAGCAGACTGTAGACGGCGTGACCACGCAATACACGCTCGACCCATTGGGCCTGACCGACATCATGGAAGCGCGCCAGGGCGACGACGTGACCACGTATTTCCACGGGCTGGGGCCGCTGGGCGAGGAATCGGCGTCTGGCGAGCGGACCTACTACGGTCTGGATGCCCTGGGCAGCGTGCGCTTCCTGGTGAATGGGCACCGGCAGGTGATGGGGCAGTACACCTACAGCCCGTTCGGGGAGCCGTACCAGGAGAACGGCCCGACCCCGCTGTACGGCTACGCCGGCGAGCCGTGGAACGCGGACGCCGGCCTGACCTACCTCCGCGCTCGCCACTACGACCCCGCGCTGGGCCGGTTCCTGACGCGAGACTCGTTCCCCGGCTTCTCGCAGATGCCGCAGACGCTGCACCCGTACGTGTACGCCGGCAACAACCCGGTCAACCTGACGGACCTGAGCGGGTACATGGCACCGATTGACCCACGCAAGGCCCCCAAGGGCATAGTGGTGCTGGGGACAGATCCCGCCACTGCTGGAACAAGCGCTGCTATTAGTGCAGCCTCAGCCACCTATGCGGCGCTTGCAGCGGACGGCGATTCGACAAACGAGCTCCGAGGGCTTGCAGAGGGCATTGCGGCTGATGTCTCGCAAATGCCTCAAGTGTGTACCCGAATCAAAACCGGAACGTATTCGATCTATCAATTGGTTCAGAATGACACGGTAGTATACATCGGTCGAACCAACAACTTTGCGCGTCGGCTCTTGGAGCACATGCGTCTGGGGGGGTGGCGGATTGAATTGTTTCCGGGCCTTGAAGCCCTGAGCAAATTTGATGTCCGTAGTGCCGAGCAAGCCCTCTTGGAGCATTATGGACTATCCAAGTATGGCGGGCAGTTGCTTAACAAGGTTATGGGCGTTGCGCGGAACAATCCTATGTATCCAACTGCAATTCAAAGAGGGAATGAGCTGCTTCATTTAATCGGCGTGAAGTGAGGGAATGGCAAATGAAGGGCCAGCGAATTCGACTGAGAGTTGGGGATATTCTTGAGATCCCTCTATCAGATGGACGTCATGCGTACGCTCAGTACGTGTTCTTCGATGACAAGGTTGGGGGCATGATACAAGTGTTCGACTTGATCACCAAACAGCGGGCGTCGTTGGACCAGATCAAGGGCGCGAAGCCGCTGTTTGCGCCCATACTCACTGGACTGCGCGCGGCAGTCCGAAGTGGTCTCTGGGCTCGGATCGGCCATGCGCCAGTCGAAGGCTTCTCTTATCCAGAGTTTGTTACACCTCAGGTTTACGACAAGGAAGGACCCCGTAACTGGTATCTTTGGGATGAGCGCCGAACCTTCATCTTCCTTGGCCGTGATTTGCCAGATCAGTACCGACACTTAGAAAGACTAGCTGGCTGGGATCCTCGCGACGTGGCGGATCACATCGAAAAGGCGCGCCCTGCCGACGACACCCGACGTACGGTCGATCATGAATTACAGTTGTTCCTGGTCTAGTGGGGAGCCAGTGTCGCAAGCGAGATGACGTGAAATCGAGGACGCTTCCTGTCTGTCGGCGTGAGCGACCCAATCGAGCGGTAGACATAGTTGTCGCGCGCGACAATCAGTCGGTGGGGTGCTAAAGCAGAAGCCGCAACCTGCGAGCGATGGACGGACAGACTTTCACGTATGACACCGCCCGATGTGGGTCGTATCGCAGTCCGTTGTCTATGCAGGCTGGTACCTTAACAAGTGACGTGTCTATGACGGCGACAGTGCCTGCGCCGCCATGGTGGTGAGCCGTATCAGGAGAACGGCCCCACGCCCCTGTACGGCTATGCGGGCGAGCCGTGGAGCGCCGCCAGGCAGGCCTGACCTACCTCCGCGCTCGGCACTACGACCCGGTGTTGGGCCGCTTCCTGACGCGCGACTCCTTTCCTGTTAGAATTGTCGTTGGCGTGGCTGCGTGTCTCATGTTGGCATTGGTTTAGGACGCGGCCAAACGCCTGACGCAAGTGGGTGTCACAGTCCGGCGGCCTGTGCCGGGCCGGAACCTTAAGTATCGACCACAACGGCGATGGCGACCTTGCTTAGCAGAGCCGCCGGTAAACGGCATGACGACGCAGCATGGGCTCGACCCGTTGGGCCTGACCGACCGCTGACCGCGTGGAAGCGCGGCGGAGCCACGACGTGACCACGTACTTCCGTGGCCCGGGCGCTCGGTGGCCGCTGACAGGAAGGTTGCGTTGCCGGGATGAGGATCTCATTGCGGATGGGGTTTGGCTCCCATCATCTCCAGGTACACCTCTCGGGTTTCGGCGGCGACGCGCGCCTGGGTGAAGTGGGCCTCCACACGGGCGCGACCCGCCCGGGCCATCCGTAGGCGCAAGTTGTCGTCACGCAGCTGCGCGAGAGCCTGGCGCAGGCCGTCCACGTCGTCCTGCCGGAAGACGAGGCCGGCATCACCGATCACGTCGGGAATCTCGCCGCAGTCCGAGCCAACGACAGGCACGCCGCAGGCCATGGCCTCGATGAGCACCCGACCGAACTGCTCGGTCCAGTTGGGACGTGCCCGCGATGGCAGGACCAGGACGTCTAGCTGGGGCATGAACCGGGGCATTTCGACGGAAGGGATGGGCGTGAGGAATGTCGTCCGTGATGCGACGCCTAACTCGGCCGCCAGGCAGCGCAGGTTTTCTTCCATGGGTCCGCTGCCCAGGATCTGGACGGTGGCGCCGTCGGCCAGCCCGGCCACGGCCCGCAGCAGGAGATCGACGCCCTTCTCCGGCACCAGCCGGCCGACGTAGCCGACGTTCAATGGCCGTCCGTTCAGGGGCGGCGGGCTGCGAAAAGCGAACAACTCCGGATCGACGCCGAACTGGCGGACGACCTTGATCGGACCGTGGTAACCTTTGTCGCGCCAGACCTTCACCGCGTCCCGGTTGCCGGCGAGGGCGTAGTCGGCTGATGACAGCACGTAGCGTTCGATCCAGGCGAAAGGCGGCGGGTATCGGCGCTGCAGGTTCTGCCAGGTGAAGAACACCGTCCGGGCTCCGATGATGCGGGCGGCGCGGACCGCCTGTCCCGTGGCCACGTTGTAAGGCTCTTCGTCGATGTGGACCACGTCCGGTCTCAGCCGGCGCATCAATCTGCCCAGGCCGGGGAAGAAGTGCAGGTGAAAGTGGCCGTTGAGGGCCAGCGGGCGCGCGATCAGCTCGTAACCGTGTGTGTACGCGCGCTCCAGCGGCAACACCCCCCGTTCATCCCGCCACTCTGTCGGCACGAGCACGGCCAGATCGATGTCGGGAAACGCCGCCAGCTCTTCGAGCTTGCGCTGGTAGCTGCCGACCACGCAAGCCTTCGAGATCATCAGGACGCGCAACTTGCTCTTCCTTCCGCCGATGATCCGCCAGATGTCGCGGTGGCGTAGACCGCGGCCATCTGGCCGGCAGTCTCTGCCCAACTAAAGCCCGCCGCATGCTGCAGTCCCTCTCGACGCAAGGTCTCGCGCAGATTCGCGCTGTGCAGTATGCTGCGCATGGCCTCGACCAGCGCGTCGACGTCGCCCACGGGGGCCAGCAATCCGCCCGGCCCCAGGATCTCCGGCAGGGAGCCGCCGTCGGTCGACACGGCTGGGGTGCCGCAGCTCAAGGCCTCCAGGACGGGCAGGCCGAAGCCTTCGTATTGAGATGGGAAGACGAACAACTCGGCAGCGGAATAGAGCGACGGTTTGTCCGCCTCGGGGATCCAGCCGATGCACACCACGCGGTCGCCCAAACCCAGGTGCTCGATGCGGGGGCCTGGATGAGGAAAGAAGGCGGTGTCGCGCTCGGGCAGCCGGCCCGCCAGGACCAGTCGGGGGACCTCCGGCCAATCCGCCGCCAGCCGGGCGTAAGCTTCCAACAGAAGGGGCACGTTCTTTCGAACGTCGAAGCCGCCCAGGTACAGCACGTAGCGTTCGGGTAATCCGTACTTCTGCCGCGCGACGGACAGCCTGTCCGGGTCGGCCACCGGTCGGAAGGCATCCCCGGCGGCCAGGTACACGACCTGCACGCGCTGTGGCGCAATTCCCAGCAACCGGATGATGTCGCGACGTGAGGCTTCAGAATCGGTCACGACCCGGCGGGCGCGCCGCGCCGCGCCGGAGACCAGACGTGCGTAGAGTCGCACCAGAACGCTTCCGCGGTAGTCCGGCAGAAGCAGCGGAATCAGGTCGTGAATGGTGACGACGAGAGGCTCCTGGCAGGCCAGCGGTGGCGCCCAGTAGGGCACGTGGGCGACGTCTACTCTTTCGCGAGCGCAGAAACGCGGAAAGGTAATCTGCTCGAACGCCAGTTTGGCCCAGTTCTCGCCCAGGCGGTCCAATGGCGTGGGCAGGTCGAACGCCGTGAGGTGTGTCTTCCACTCCACGGGCAGGACCTCGTCCCGGCCGCTTGGCCGACGGGCCGGCCGCGCCAGCAGAAATTGCGCGCCGGAACCCTGGGCGAGCAGGGCGCGGAGCAATTCCACGGTGTACTGCCCACTGCCCGTAGTCTGCTGGCCCCAGAACATTCCATTCACGCCAACACGCACACCACTTCTCCCAAAAGAGCGGTCAGCATTGCAGCGGTCAGCCATCAGTCTTCAGCTACGACTCTGCCCACAGGCGTTGGTCAAGCACTGGAACTGATTGCTGAATGCTGTTTGCTGACCGCTGAATGCCGCTCGTTCCCGTCTTAGCTCGAGTATCCTGTCGGGTAGGCCTGGTGCCATTCCCAGGCCGAGCGAATGATGGCTTCCAACTGGGGATATTTCGGCTGCCACCCCAGCTCCCTCACGATTCGCTCGGAACTGGCGACGAGCACGGGCGCATCCCCTGGACGACGAGGAACCTCCACAGCCGGGATCGAATGCCCTGTGACGTGTCGGGCCGCGTCGATCACCTCGCGAACGGAGTAGCCCTTGCCGTTGCCCAGGTTGTAGGTCAGGCTCGGCCGCTCACCCAGCGCCTCCAGCGCCAGCAGATGGGCTGACGCCAGATCGTAGATGTGGATGTAGTCCCTGACGCAAGTCCCGTCCGGAGTCGGATAATCGGTACCGAAAATGCTGACTTCTTTGCGGCGCCCCAGTGGGACTTGCAAGACCAGCGGGATCAGGTGTGTTTCCGGGTGATGGTCCTCGCCGCGCGAACCGAAGGCCCCCGCCGCGTTGAAATAGCGCAGAGCAGCATATCGCAGGCCGTGGATTTCTCCAAACCAGCGCAGCATGCGCTCGACCATCAGTTTGGTCTCGCCGTAGGTATTGGCGGGACCAAGCGGGTTGTCCTCACGGATGACGTCGAGGTTCAGCTCCCCGCTTGCGGTGCGATCACTATACACGGCGGCGGTCGACGACAGCACGAAGCGCCGTACGCCGTGCGTGATGGCCGCCTCGATCAGATTGAGGCTGTTGCTGACGTTGTTCCGGAAATACATCGCCGGCTTCTCCATCGATTCGCCGGCTTGTATGAACGAGGCGAAATGCATGACCGCATCGAATGGGTGGTGATCGAACACGGCGTTCAGCGCGCCCAGGTCGTCCAGGCTGGCCTGAACGAAGACGGCCGCCTCCGGCGCTGACGTGCGGTGCCCGGTGATCAGGCTGTCGAAAATGACGACTTCGTGACCGGCCGCCAGCAGCTCGCTCGCCACGACGCTGCCGATATACCCACATCCTCCTGTGACTAGAATCCTCAAGCGGTGGTCTCCTCCTCGAAGAAACTGGATAGTTGAGCGGGCGGGCGGGTCACTGCACTACCCGGAAGCGATCCGCCCCGAGGGTGCCGGGCAAAGCCGCGGGCGGAAGGGTTCCACTCGCGTCGGCTTGCCAGATCTCCGGCCCTTTCGCGCCCCACACCTGGTAGTAGACGGCCTGGCCGTCCACAGACCACTGCGGGAACTCGCGGCCGATGATGTTTTTCGCGTCGAGCGCCACGCGCCCGGAGCCGTCACTGTTCATGACCCACAACTCGTACTTTGGCTGGCCGGAGACCCGCGGGCAGGCGGGGGACACTGACGGCCAGGACAGAGCGATCACTCGGTTGCCGTCCGGCGAGATTTGCCCCTCGGTGTCGGACCAGCAGGCCGGCGTCAGCAGCGTCGGCGCCGTCTTGCCGTCGGTCGGGATGCGCATCAGCACGCTATAGCTGTGATCGCGACGGTTCTGCGGCCCCGCTTGCGCTGGGACAGGCGTGACAGGCGGAATCTCGGTGTAGCCATCGCCCAGAAGCCAGGAACCGTCGGGGGAGACGTCATACAACGTTCCGGACAGTGGCAGCAAGCGGGGCGCGCCGCCGGTGATCGGCACACTCAGCCACTGGGACAGGGCCAGGCCGCCGGGACCGCTGAACGCGTAGACCAGCTCCTGGCCACCGGGCTGCCAGTCTGCGAACGTAACGCCCTGATTCGGTCCCCCATCGCCGCGTACGACCTGGCGCATATCCGATCCGTCCGGCGCGCTCGTCCACAACCCCAGATTCATGGGTGGCGCGCCCGGCAGGGGCATAGATTCGGCAACGAAAGCCAGCCGGTCGCCGGTCGGCGACCACTTCGGCAGGCGGAAACGCCAGCCCGGCCGTGGTGGCGCGATCTTGCGCTGCTGACCGCCGATCTCCGCTTCGAAAATGTACGGGCTGCCGGTCAGCGTATAGGCCAGCCAGGCTCCGCGGTCCCCTTGGGCTCCGCTCACGGATACATCGAAGGACGTAATGAGGGCCGTGACGTTGCTCTTGCCCGCCATTGTGATCGGGAACGATTGCCCAACACCCCAGCCCATAACCTTGCTCTGGCGGAACCCCTGGCTGTCGTTGAGCCAGACGAGTTCCGGCGCGCCCGCGGCGCGCGTTGGCTGGGTCGGAGTGAGCACACCTCCCAAGAGAGGCTCAGTCGGCGCCGGGCCTGACGAGGGCAGCGCGGTGGGCGTGGGTCGAGGCGTCGACGTCGGGGCCGGCGCTTCCATTGGGGACATCTCAGGGGTGATCGCGTTCAGCTCCGGAGTCTCCGTTTCTTCCGGCGTCGGGAACACAATGGTCACGCTCGGAAGCACCGCGGGCGTCGCGATCGGCTCGTCTGCGGCGGTTGACTCGACTGCCCCAGCCTGCATCGTCGGCGTCAGAATCGGGGCGGAGCTGATATCGAGGGGCGTCGCCGTGGCTTCCGCGGTTTGGGTGGTGGTCAGGGCGATCGTCAGCGGGGCAGTCAGATCTGCGGTCTGGGCGATCGTCTCGGGAGCCGGCTGTCCGACGCTCGTGTCGGCCAGCGCCGAGCCGGGCGAACCGGCGGGACGAGACACGATGTGATTCAGAACCGATAGGCCCGATGAGCCGAAATTGCAGGCCGTCAGCGCCACAGCGACCACGACCAGCACGGCACTGGTTGCTAGGGACCGTTTCAGCATGGCCGTACCTCCTTTTATATGGTGCAGCAATGGGAGTGTATGAAAGCAGGCTAACCTCACGTTGCGTCCCAACGACACAAATTACCAGACTGTGCCACTAGCTAATAAGGGCGGGTCATTCCTCCTCGAGGCTCAGGACGGACATGAAGGCCTCTTGCGGAATGTCGACGTTGCCGATCCGCTTCATTCGGCGTTTCCCTTCCTTCTGCTTCTCCAACAGCTTCTTCTTGCGTGTGATGTCGCCGCCGTAACACTTGGCCAGCACGTTCTTGCGCATGGCTTTCACGTTGGCGCGCGAGATGACGCGCTTGCCCACGGCGGCCTGGATGGCCACGTCGAACAACTGGCGTGGGATGACTCCTTTCATGCGGCTGACCAGCGCCTGCCCGCGATGATATGCCTGGTCGCGGTGCACGATGACCGACAGCGCATCGACCGGCGTCCCGCCCACCCAGACCTCGAGCTTCACCAGATCACTGGCGCGGTACTCGTGGAAGGAATAATCCAACGAGGCGTAGCCGCGAGACTTCGACTTCAGTTGATCGTAGAAATCCACCAGTATCTCGACCAGGGGGATTTCGAAATTAAGCATGACGCGCTTCTCGTCCAGGTACTCCATCTTCTCAAACACGCCACGGCGCTTGGTCACCATGTCCATCAGCGGTCCGATGAAATCCGTGGGGGTGAAGACCTGGATCTTCATCCACGGCTCGCGGATCTCCTCGATAGTCTCTTCCGGAGGAAGATCGACCGGGCTGTTGATCACGATGGTTTCGCCCCCGCGCATGGCCACCTGGTATTCCACGCTGGGCGCCGTGGCGATGAGGTTCAGGTCGTATTCGCGCTCCAGTCGTTCCTGGATGATGTCCATGTGGAACAAGCCCAGGAACCCGCAGCGGAAGCCGAATCCCAGGGCCTGCGACGTCTCCGGTACGAAGCTCAATGAGGCGTCGTTTAGCTGCAGTTTCTCCAGGGCTTCGCGTAGTGGCTTGTAGTCTTCGCTCTCGGACGGGTAGAACCCGGCGAATACCATCGGCTTGACGGGACGGTAGCCGGGCAGCGCGCTGACCTCGCGCGTCGCATCCAACGTGATCGTGTCGCCGACGTGGAGGTCGGACACCGTCTTGAGACCGGTAGCGATGTAGCCCACCTCGCCCGCCACCAGCTTCTCCACCGGCTGCATGCCCGGAACGAACACGCCGATCTCGACCGGCTCCAGCGTGTGCTGCTTGGCCATCAAGTAGAGAAGGTCGCCCTTGCTCACTTCTCCGTCTACGACGCGCACGTAGGCGATCACGCCCTTGTAGGAATCGTAGTGCGAGTCGAACACCAGCGCGCGGAGGGGTTTTTCCTCCAGCCCGCTTGGCGGAGGGATGCGCTGAACCACTGCGTCCAGGACCTCGGGGACCCCTCGTCCTTCCTTGGCGGATACGAACAGCGCGTCAGCGGCCATGATCCCAGTCAGGTCTTCGATCTCCTGCGCGACGGCCGCTGGGTTCGCCGAAGCGAGGTCGATCTTGTTGACGACGGGGACGATCGTCAGGTCGTAATCGAGAGCGAGGTAGAGGTTCGCCAACGTCTGCGCTTCGACACCTTGAGTCGCGTCCACGACCAACAGCGCGCCCTCGCAGGCGGCCAAAGAGCGGGACACCTCGTACGTGAAGTCGACGTGGCCCGGCGTATCGATCAAGTTCAGCTCGTACTCCTGCTCATCTTTGGCTTTGTACATCATGCGCACGGCGGAGGACTTGATGGTCACGCCCTTTTCCCGCTCCAGGTCCATGCTGTCCAAAACCTGGTCGGTCATGTCGCGTCGACTGACGGTGCCGGTGATCTCCAGCAGACGATCGGCCAGCGTCGACTTGCCGTGGTCGATGTGCGCGATGATACAGAAGTTGCGTATATTCTGAGAATGCATATATACCGATAGCCCAATCTATCAAGTGACTCGTCGCGAAAAACAGTTTGACTGCCGCCATTATACACTAATTTGGTGGAAACGAAAAAATGATGTAAACTTTGTAATTACCATTGCAGTTACCTGGGAGCGCCGCCGTGCCCGCTTCGAGAATCCGGACCCCGGCTACCTTAAAAAACCAAACTCCGGTCATGTACCCCCTAGACAATTTGTTAGAGTAAGTGTATAATAGGACTAGTGGGGAAATGTGGATTAAAGTGGTGTTTCCGCTCACCGTTTTGGGAATAACTAAGGAGAATTTCGGACACTCATGTTCCTTGGTGAGTACGAGCACACACTGGATGACAAGGGACGGTTGTTCGTTCCGGCCAAGTATCGTGAGGAATGCCGACCGGGGGTGGTTGTCACCCGCGGATTCGAGCGTTGTTTGTATATTTACACGACTGACGGGTGGAAGACGCTGGCGTCAGGGTTGGAGAACCTGCCGCCAAACAAGAAAGACACCCGTTCGTTTATTCGGTTTCTGTGCTCCGGAGCCACCGACCTGGTTCCGGACCGACAGGGGCGTATATTGGTACCGAGTTTTCTGCGTGCGTTCGCCGGGCTGAACGCAGACGTGATTGTAATCGGCGCTTACGACCATCTCGAGGTCTGGGCGGCAGACGAATGGCGGAAGGTGCGCGAAGAGGTGGAGCAAAACGCCGAGGCAATTGCGGAAGAGATTGAGTTCAGATTTTCAGCCATCCGTTGATTCCCCCGCGGGAGAGCACATCCCCGTTCTCCTGCAGGAGGTCCTGGAGGGCTTGCAGGTCAAGCCCAGCGGTTTGTATGTTGACGCAACAACTGGGGCAGGCGGTCACAGCAAGGCGATTCTAAATGCCTCTGCCCCAGACGGACGCGTGCTTTGTGTCGATGCGGATCCCGGCGCACTGGCTGCGGCCCGGCGGAATCTGGCGGACTTTGCCTCCCGAGTCACGTTTGTTAACGCCAATTTCTCCGAGCTGAAGACAGTCGCCACGCAGAACGGCTTCGATCGTGTCGATGGAATTCTCTTTGATCTGGGAGTGTCCTCCCTACAGCTCGACAGTGCTGAGCGCGGTTTCTCTTTCCAACATGACGGCCCATTAGACATGCGCCTTTCCGGCGAGGGGCCGTCAGCCGCCGACCTGGTCAATTCGTTACCTGAGGCAGACCTGGCGGACATCATCTGGCAGTATGGGGAAGAGAGGCAGTCGCGGCGGATCGCGCGGGCCATCGTGGCCCATCGTCCCATCCGCACCACCGGTGAGCTGGCCCAGATCATCACGCAAGTCAAGCACGGGCGAGAGAGAATCCATCCTGCGACCCGAACGTTCCAGGCTCTACGGATAGAAGTCAACCAGGAGCTGGAGGTCCTCGAAGCGGTTCTGCCGATAGCGGTTGAGTTGCTGGTTCCGGGCGGAAGGTTGGCGGTCATTACTTTCCATTCGTTGGAAGACCGCATCGTGAAGCAGTTTTTCCGTACGGAGAGTCAGGAATGTGTATGTCCTCCCCGAGTGCTGGCTTGCTCCTGCAACCACAGGGCAAGTCTTCACGTGTTGAACCGAAGGCCTATCGAGGCTTCGGCCGAAGAACTGAGCCGGAACCGGCGTAGCCGCAGCGCGAAGCTGCGGGTCGTGTCACGCCTCTGAAGTGCTCCGTTCCAGCCGATCCGTCAGGCCTGACCATGTTTGCCTGACCCTGTGGAGACCCCGTCCATGAGCAGCAAGCCACTGAACTTTTCTGGTCACCCGCTTCTGGGGAAGTGAAAACAAGCAACCGTCGTGGGCCCTCGATGCCAGAACGGCAGCCGGGCTATTGCTGTGCATCCTGCTCTTCAGCCTGGTGGGCTGGCTCTACCTGGCGCAGGCAAGCCAGATGGCAGCCACCGGCTTTCACATGAATGAAACCGTGCGCGAAATCGAAAGACTCGAGCGAGAAAATGCCCTGCTTCGGTACAAGATTGCCGAGCTGGAGACTTTGCCGCGCATTGAGGCCAGGGCGCGCCAGTTAGGACTGGGACCGATGACCCGGATGACGTATCTCGTCATCCCTGACACGATGAAGGCCCCACCGATGGCGGCGTTGAGCGCGTCGTTGTTGCCCGGCGATGCAGGCACCGGTGCGGCGGATTCTGGGGCGCTAGCCGGGCTCTTGAAGTTTTGGGATGACGTCCAGGCCGAATTCCACGCGTGGGTGGGTACGTCATGATTGCCAAGGGCGCGCGGCCGGAGCCGCTGGCTAATCCAACTGAGACAGAAGAACGCCCCGGCAGGTCGACCCGGCGTTTTTGGGTTGTGGCGGCGGTGCTCGTCGGCTTCGCTGTCGTCATGGTTTTCCAGCTATTTCGTTGGCAGGTGGCCGAGCACGGCCAGATGGTGGCTCTGGCGGAAGCGCAGAACGTCGGCACGGGCCTGGAAGAAATTCGCCTCCGAGGGCGAATCATGGACTCAAAACAGAACCTGCTGGCGGTCGACATCTTCGAGTATTCACTGTACGCGAGCCGGAGGGAAACGACCGCCGGCCATCGGCTCGAGGAGGACTGCGCGCAGATCGCACCCGTCGTCGGCATGTCGGCAGCGGACATTGAGGCAACGATTGCCAACGGCAAAGAATACCAGCTGATCGCGACTCACATTCCGCAAGAGAGGCGCGAAGTCTACGACGCCCTGGATCCGCAGCCGATCGGCTTTCACCTGGACATCACGCCCAAGCGGGTGTACCCGAACGGTCCGCTCGCAGCGCACGTGCTGGGTTTTGTGAACGCGGTGCATCAGGGCTATTATGGGCTGGAGCAATACTACGACGACAAGCTGGTCGGAGAGACGCCATCCATCCCGGCGGACGTGAGGGACGATCCGATCCTGGCGCTCTGCAACCCGGTCGAGACCAAACCGGGCGAGGAGTTGGTCCTGACGATCGACCGCGCCATCCAGTACATTGCCGAAAAAGAGCTGATTGCCGCGCTGCGCACGTACCAGGCCCCCAGTGGCTCGCTCATCGTCATGGACCCGCGCACCGGGGCTATCATGGCCATGGCCTCGTACCCGAGCTTCGACCCCACCCACTTCGCCAGCACTCCGGCCGAAAACATGATGAATCCGGCCGTGAGCCTGCAGTACGAGCCGGGGTCGGTCTTCAAGATGGTGACCATGGCGGCCGGCCTGGACGCGGGAGTCGTCAAGCCCACGACCACGATCATCGACACTGGCAAGATGGAAGTCGGCGGCCGCGAAATCTACGACTGGGACCGCGCGGCGCACGGCAAGGTGGACATGACCGACGTCCTCGCCCAGTCGCTCAACATCGGCGCGGCTACCGTGGCGGTGAATCTGGGCAAGGATCGATTTTACAATTACGTTCGCCGGTTTGGCTTTGGGCGGCTGACCGACGTCGACCTGGCCGAAGAGGGCCCCGGCACTTTGAAGCTGCCGGGCAACAGCGACTGGCACGAATCTGACCTGGGAGCGAATGCCTTCGGCCAGGCCATCGCCGTGACTCCGCTGCAGATGGTACGGTCCATCGCCGCGATCGCGAATCGCGGTCTCGTCATGCAACCGTACGTGGTGGGCAAGATCATCGATGGGGACGAGGTGACCGAGATAAAGCCAACGGTGGTGCGCCGGGCGATCAGTACCGATACGGCCGAAACCCTGACATCGATGCTCGTGGAAGCCCTTCGCCGCGAGACGCAGCTGGCTCTCGTGCCGGGATATCTGATCGCCGGGAAGACCGGCACTGCCGAGATTCCTACACCCGGCGGCTACATGTCGGACGACACGATCGCATCGTTCATCGGCTATGCACCGGCGCACGATCCCAGATTCATCGTGCTGGTTAAGATCGACAAACCTAAGGCCTCGCCCTGGGGTTCCAAAGTGGCTGCGCCTGTTTTCCGGCGGGTCGCAGAGCAGCTGTTCAATTATCTGGACATACCGCCTGACAATGTCACGCTGGCGTCGCACTAGATGGAAGAGGCGATTGGAATGACCACGCTGCCGGGTATTTTGAAATGCATCGGAACAGCAGATAATGGTCCAGCGGACTTGCCAGACGTCGTCGTGCGGGAAGTCATGGTCGAGCCGCCGCAGGAAGAATCGGCCTATCTGTACGTCAGCCTGCCGGACCAGCCGATTTCTGCGGAGCGTACGGACCAGGTGCTGGCGTGCGGCACGGTGGCACTTGGTCGCGGAAACTGAATTGCCTTCGACGTACCCAGTGACCTGGCTGGACCTGCGCCAGACCTCGCCCGACGCGGGCGAGGCCAAAATCGAACCGCCGATCGGGCTGATCGTGCCCGACGTGAGGGCAGCATTGGTGAAGATCGCCGCGCTGCTGCGATCGGAGAGCAAGGCAAAGGTGGTGACTATCGTCGGCGCCGAAGGCTTGCGGACGTGCCAGCGAGTCATGCAATCGGTGCTCAGCCAGCGCTTCCAGACGCATGGGCCCGACCGGCTGTTGTGCGACGCACAGTCGACGGCTCAGGGCCTGTTGTGCCTGCGACCGGAAACAGAGCGGTTGTTGTTGCGCCTGGACGTGGCGGACGCTCAGACAACGCGCAGTTCGTGACGGATACAGTGCGGCCGGACGTGGTGGTGCTCGCCAACACTCACGCGGACGAGCCCGGCCGTGCGACCATGGCCGCGGTCGAAGGATTGATACAATCGTTGCCCGAAGGGCGGCTGGCGATCGTTAACGCCGATGACCCCGGGGTCAACGCCATGATCGCCCGACTGGATGGACGGGCATTCTGCTACGGACTCCAGCCGACGTGCAATCTGTGGGCCAGTCAGATCGAGAGCCAGGGACGCGAGGGATTGCGGCTGCGCATCCATTTCAATCACGATACAGTCCACGTCCGGATACCTCTGCTGGGCCGCAACAGCGTCCACACGGCGCTGGCGGCCACTGCGGTGGGGCTGAAGTCGAGGCAGTCGTGGGAGGAGATCGTCGCCGGATTGCGGACGATGTCGGCCCAACTGCAGCTGATCGTGACGCCCGGCCTTCACGATTCCTCCCTGGTGGAGGATAGCTACGATGCGACACCGTCGTCGACGCTGTCGATATTGAACTTGCTGGAAGAATTCCCCGGCCGTAAGGTCGCTGTGCTGGGCGACCTGATTGAGTTCGCGCCCACGGCAGATCGAAGGCCACCGCAAGGTAGGTCGACGGGCGGTCGACGTGGTCTCCGTTCTGGTCACAGTCGGACGAATGGGTGAAGTCATTGCCCGAGAGGCATTGGACTGTGGCATGGCAAAAGACTGCGTCCGCGTGACGGCGGACAACGAACAGGCGATTGCGGTTCTCGGTGAGATTCTCGAGCCCGGCGACATCGTGCTGGTCACTGGCGCTGGACGACTGAAGATGAGGCAAATCGTGGATCAATTGTCCGACACACAGACTTCTCTGTGTGAGATCTGACGATGGCCTATTCGTTGGCATTGGGCGCAATCTCCTTTCTGCTGGCGGTGGTCTGGGGCTCGCCTCTGATCCGGCTGCTGAAGCAACAGGAGATCGGCAAACAGATACGGATCGAAGGACCGAGCTCGCATCAGATGAAGACAGGGACGCCCACGATGGGTGGGCTAATGATCTTGATTCCTGTTTTCCTGATCACCGCGATATTGAACGTGGCGAACCTCGTGGGCCGGACATTCATCGGCCGCTCCATCCTGGTGCCTATGGCGGCGCTGGTGGCATTCGGAGTGCTCGGTGCGGTGGACGATCTCAGCGGTCTGCGCAAGGAGCGTCAAGGAAACGGCTTGCTGGCACGCTACAAGCTGCTGTGGCAGGTGCTTTCGGCACTCTTGACCGCGCTCGCCCTGTACTTTCGGCCTGGATCTGCACAGCGTGGCCGTGCCGAGCATCACGCAGAAGATCGACATGGGAATTCTGTACGTGCCGGTGGCGGCGTTCGTCATCGTCGCCGACGTCGAACGCGGTGAACCTAACCGATGGGTTGGACGGCCTGGCCGGGAGTATCGCCACCGTCGCCTTCGCGGCCTACGGGCGTGATCGCGTACTTGCAGGGGCAGATCTACCTCGACGCCTTCTGCTTCACCGTCGTCGGCGCAATCATGGCGTTTCTTTGGTACAACGCTTATCCGGCCGATCTGTTCATGGGGGATGCGGTGTCGCTGGCGTTGGGAGCGACTCTGGCGTGGTGGCGCTGATGACCGGGCAGTGGCTGCTCCTGCCGCTGGTGGGACTCGTGTTCGTGGCGGAGGCCGGCTCCGTCTCTGTCGCAGATCGTCTTCTTCAGGCTGACCGGGGGCAAGCGTCTGTTCAAGATGAGCCCATCTGCATCACCATTTCGAGCTCATCGGTTGGTCCGAGACGCACGTGACGCAACGGTTCTGGCTCATCGGGATTCTGTCGGCCATGTTGGGCATTGCCCTGGCCTTGTTGTAACGAGCTGAGGTAATGCAGCGTGAAGGACACGTCGCTGGTCGGGAAAAAGGTGACAATCATCGGGTTCGGCGCGAGAAGGCGTGGCGCTGGCCGATTGCCTGGCGCGCGAACGGAGCTAAGGTGACGGTAAGCGACCTCAAGCCACGCGAACAGCTCGCGGAGCCGCTGAAGGCCCTGGCTGACGCGCCGGTTGCCGCCTTTGCGGTGGGCGCGCACCCGCCGGAGATTCTGGACTGCGATCAGCTCTTCATCAGCCCCGGCGTTCCGCTGGACAGCCCTATCGTAGTGGAAGCCCAGCGCCGCGGCGTCCCGATCAGCGGCGAGAGCCGCTTCTTCATGGAGCACTGCCCGGCCCCGGTGATCGGCGTAACCGGGTCGAGCGGAAAAACGACCACGGTGCGCCTGGCGAGCGAGATTCGATCGACTTCCGGGTTCCGGACCTGGACCGGCGGCAATATCGGCCAGCCGCTGACGCCGTATCTGGACGACATCGTGCCGGACGACAAGGTCGTGATGGAGCTGTCGAGCTTCCAGCTCAAGATCATGGCCGAGCAGCCCGCGCAGTCGCGGCGATCCTGAACGTCACGCCGAACCATCTCGACCGGCATCCTTCGATGGAAGACTACATCGAAGCGAAGAAGCAGATCCTGCGCTTCCAGGAACCCGGTGACGTGGCGGTGTTCGGGCACGACAACGAGATCACGCGCAGCCTGGCTTCTTTCGCCAGGGGCCAGGTGGCGCTATTCAGCCTGGAGACAGAGGTGGCGGAGGGGGCTTTCCTCCGCCATCAGCAGATCGTCCTGCGCCTGGGCGGGCGCGAGCGGATCATCTGCCACGCAGGCGACGTTCAGCTCCTGGGCCGGCACAACCTGGCGAACGTGCTTGCCGCTGTTACGATTGCGGGCGTGGCTGGCGCGGACGTCGACGCAATGTGGGACGTCATTCTCGTCGTTCCGGGGCGTCGAGCATCGGCTCGAGCCGGTCCGGGAGATCGACGGCGTGGCGTACTACAACGACTCCATCGCCACGTCACCCGAGCGGGCCGCGGCGGCCTTGCGCTCGTTCGCCCAGCCCATCGTCCTGCTCGCAGGGGGCCAGGACAAGCACTTGCCGTGGGACGATCTGGCCAACCTGATGCTGCAGAAGACGCGAGCGGTCGTTTTGTTCGGCCAGGCGGCGAACTTGATCGACCGCGCGCTCGATCGACGCCCGAGACAGGAACCTGGTGCCATCCGGCGGAACGCCGGTCGTGCGCCGGGGCGGTACGTTGGAAGAGGCGGTCGCCATCGCTCATCACCTGGCGCAGCCTGGTGACGTGGTGCTCCTCTCGCCGGGTGGGACGAGCTACGACGCGTTCAAGGATTTCACGGAACGAGGAGAGTTCTTCAAGACGCTGGTTCGGGCTTTATAGGGACGCTACATCGGAGCTGAGGTCAAGATGGCAGGCAAAGCACTCGACAAAGCAAACTACGATTACCTGCTCGTCGTCATCGTCGCTGCCCTACTGGTATTGGGCATGATGATGGTCTACAGCACGACCTTTGCCCTCGAGCCACAGGATCCCACGGCAATGTTCGTTCGCCAGCTTGAGGCGGCCGGCATCGGCATCGTGGCTTGCCTGATCATTGCCCGCACGCCCTATGGCGCCTGGCGGAAGCTCTCGATTTCTATCATGGCGGGCAGCCTGCTGTTGTTGGTCGTGGTGCTGGTCGTCGGCGAATTGCGCTACGGCGCGCGGCTGGGCCTGTCAAACGGCAGCTTCCAGCCCGGCGAAGTGGCGAAGCTGGCCGTCATCGTCTACGTCGCGGACTGGCTCTCCTCCAAGGGGATGAAGATCCGCAACATCACCTATGGGCTGATCCCTTTCGCGATCCTCATCGGTCTGGTCGCCGGATTGATCGTGGCGCAACCCGACCTGGGCACGGCGACGCTGGTGGTGGTGACGGCCATCACCATGTTCTTCCTCGCCGGCGCCGACCTCCTGCAGTTGGTCATCGGGGTGATCGTCAGCGGCGGCACCCTGGCCCTCGTGGTCACCCGCACGCCGCACGCTTACGAACGTTTGATCAGCTTCTGGGTCTCTATAACCGACCCGGTTCGCAACGGTGGATATCAGATCCAGCAGGCGCTGATTGCGTTGGGAGTGGGCGGAGTCTTTGGCCGCGGGCTCGGCGACAGCCAACGCAAGTTCAAGATCCTGCCCCTGCCCCATTCGGACAGTATCTTTGCGATCATCGGGGAAGAGCTGGGACTTGTCGGCTGCCTCATCATCATCATTCTATTTGCTGCGTTGGCTTATCGGGGCTTCAAGATCGCGATGCAGGCCCCGGATACGTTCGGCATGATCCTGGCATCGGGCATCACGTGCTGGCTGGTCTTCCAGGCGCTGATCAACGTGGCGGTCGTTACTGCGACGCTGCCTTTCACCGGCATCACACTGCCGTTCATCAGCTATGGAGGCTCCTCGCTGGTCTCTTGTTTGGCGGCCGTTGGTCTCCTGTTAAGTATTTCCAAAGGGGAACGAGGAGAGGACGTAAGGGTACATGCGAATCTTGATGTCGGGGGGCGGAACCGGCGGCCACGTCTATCCACTTCTGGCCGTCGTGCAGGCATTGCTCGCCGCCGAAAGTCCGAAAATGAATCTAACGTCTGACCTCCTGTACGTGGGCTGCGCGGGTGGTCCCGAGCAGGACCTGGCCGGCAGAGCGCACATTCCATTTCAGGCGATCGTCGCCGGTGGGGTGCGGAGCCAGATGCCGTGGAAGGCGGCCTGGAACGCGCTCAAACTCCTCGCCGGTCTGGCACAAGCCTTTGGGGTTGTCGGACGTTTTCGGCCCGACGCGATTCTGGTGACCGGTGGCTACGTTTCTGTGCCGGTCGCGCTGGCCGGACGTCTGCGCCGCGTGCCCTTGTTGATCTATCTGCCGGATATCGTGCCCGGCCTGGCGATCCGCCGGCTGGCGCGCTGGGCCACGCGGGTCGCTGTTTCCTTCGACGAGACGGTGGCGTATTTCGACCAGGGGAAGGCTGTAGTGACAGGGTATCCGATACGCCAGGCGTTCCTGGATGCCGACAAAGCGCAAGCCCGGCGGACCCTGGATTTGCGAGACGACCTGCCGGTGGCGACCATATTCGGCGGAAGCAGAGGCGCGCACCACATCAATACGGCCGTCGCCTCGTCACTCGCCGAGCTGCTTCCGGCGTGCCAGATGATCCACATTTGCGGCCACGAGGACGCGCCCGCTGCGCTGGCCTGCCGCGATGAGCTGCCGGCCGACTTGCAGGAGCGATATCGGCCTTACGCGTACCTGCACGACGAAATGGCGGCTGCGCTGGCTGCGGCGGACGTGGTTGTGGCTCGCGCCGGCGCCTCGACTTTGGGTGAGTTGCCAGGGCTCGGCCTGCCGGGCATCCTGGTTCCGTACCCCTACTCGGGTCAGCATCAGGACGCTAACGCAGATTACCTGGCCCGGCACGGGGCGGCGCTCAAGATCGCCGACGGTGACCTGGATCAGCAGCTGGCGCCGACCTTGCTCGGTTTGTTGGGGGACCAAACTCGATTGCGGGAGATGGCCCGGTGTGCGCGGGGATTGAGCCGCCCGGATGCTGCTCAGCGGATTGCTGCAGAGCTTGTTGCCGTCGCCGCCGGCGTGGGATGAGGGTCGAGAAGAGATGACGACGATTTCGATCGACTACAGCCAATTGAGCACCATCATGATCTTCTTGTTCGTGGCGGTGGGATTCTTTCGCGGCTTCGCGCGTGAGGTGTTCACGTCCATCGTTCTGCTGGGACTGAACTACCTGATAGTCAACCCGGACATTGCCCGATCGGTCATGGACTGGGCGAACACGCTCGTCAAGCTGCCGGCCGTCGTCGTCGCAAACCCATCGGTCGTCGCCAGCGCGCAGGGCCTGGCCACGGCCTACGGCGACGCCTCGCCGGTCATCACGGACGACAACTCGTACATGTTCTTCCTGCTGGTCCTGGTGGCGCTTCTCGTTGGATCGTACCTGGTGGGCGGACGAGCCATCGGCCAGGAGGCGATCTCGCCGTTGAGCAGAATCTTGGGTGGTGTGCTCGGATTCTTGAACGGCAGCATGATCATCTCGCTGGCAAAAGACTACTTGATGGGCAATTTCCTGAAGACCGCCGCTACGGCTGTGACCACCGCGACCAGCCAGCCGTCCATGCCGCAAACCCTGGCGTTCGAGGTCAACAACGTGCCCGCGCAGCCGGCGTTGACGAGCGGCATGACGTTGTTGTTCATAGCTGCGGGCGTGTTCGTGGTCCTGATGATCGTGCTGAGCGATCGGTTCAAGATTCAGTCGCCGCTCAAGAGGGGTTAGGGTCTTGCCAGTCGCACTTTACCAGCAGCACATTTTCTTGGTGGGCATCGGAGGCACCGGGATGTCGGCCATTGCGGTAGTGCTGGCCGAGCTGGGCTTTCAGGTCTCAGGCTCCGACCGGCAGGAATCCGCCGCGCTGGACAGGCTCCGTGGCCTGGGGGTCGCGGTCTACGTCGGCCACGCCGCCGAGAACGTCCGGGGCGCGGACGTCGTGGTGATGTCGTCGGCCATTCCCCCGGACAATCCGGAAATTGCGGCGGCGCGAGCTGCGGGTCTTCCAGTGCTCAACCGGGCGGAGTTCATCGGCGAGATCCTGGCGAATCGGTACACCGTGGCGGTCGCCGGGACGCACGGCAAGACGACCACCACCGCCATGCTGGCTTTCATCCTGACCGAGGCCGGGCGGTTGCCGGGCTTCATCATCGGCGGAGTCTCGCAGAATCTGGGCACGAACGCCCGAGCAGGTCACGGTGCTGAGTTCGTCATCGAAGCGGACGAATACGGGCGGATGTTTTGGGGCTTGGCCCCCCGGTTGGCGATATTGACCAATATTGAGATGGATCATCCGGACTATTTTGGCAGCGTTGAGGAGCTAACGGCGGCGTTCAGAGGATTTCTGGAGCGGGTGCAACCGGGTGGCTGTGTTGTGGCCAGCGGAGAAGACTGGAGGGTCAGAACCGTGATAAGCGAAATCACAGCACCAGTAAGAGTCGAAACGTTCGGCTTGTCAGAGGGTCTGGATTGGCAGGCCCGCGACCTGAAGGCCAACGAGCGCGGCGGGTATCACTTCTCCGTCTGGCACGAAGATACGCTTTACGGGGAGTTCGACCTGCAAGTGCCTGGGCCGCACAACGTCCTGAATGCCCTGGCCGCGATCGCCGCGTCTCACCACGTGGGTGTCAGCCAGGACGCCTTGCGTGACGCGCTGCTGCGCTTCGTGGGCACCAGCCGGCGCTTCGAAGTCAAGGGCGAGGCGGCCGGCGTCACGGTGGTGGACGATTATGCACACCACCCGACCGAAGTGCGCGCGACCCTGACCGCAGCCCGCGTCCGCTTTCCGCGCCGTCGCCTGTGGGCCGTGTTCCAGCCGCACACTTACAGCCGATTCAAAGCCCTGCTCCACAGTTTCGCGGATAGCTTCGAATCCGCGGATCGGGTGATCGTCACCGACATTTTTGCCGCCCGAGAATGCGACACGCTGGGAGTGCACGCCACTGACCTGGTACGGCTGATGAACGATCCCAAGGTGGAGTACGCCGGCAGCCTCGAAGCCGCGGCACGTCTCCTGATGAGCGAGTTGCACGCGGGTGACGTCGTGATCACGCTGGGGGCCGGCGATGGGTACCGGATCGGAGAAGAAGTGTTGGCGCAGCTGCAGGCCAATCCGGGAGGACGACTATGACGACGGCTATCGCCAGGGACGAAAACTGGAAAAGCACACTCCTGGAACAGTGGGGCAGTGCGGTACGGTTCGACGAGCCGATGGCTCGACACACGTCCTTCAGAATCGGCGGTCCCGCCGAGGCTCTGCTGCCCGTCGATACACTGGACGATCTGTGCGAGGCCGTGCAGTGGGCGCGTCGTCGCCGGATCGAGTATTGCGTCATCGGGCAGGGCACGAATCTGCTGGTAGCGGATGAAGGAACGCCGGGCCTGGTGATTCTGAACCAGTGCAGCGCCTACACGCTAAACCCATCCGGAACGCCGCCGGGTCGAGGTGCGGACAGTGACCAGGTGACCGTCTTCGCCGAGTCGGGTGTACCGCTCGGAGTAATGGCCCGCCGGCTCAGCGCCTCCGGCTGGTCGGGTCTGGAGTGGGCCGTGGCGATTCCGGGGACCGTTGGGGGTGCGGTAGTGGGCAATGCGGGCGCCTTCGGCCGGGATATGTCCGATAGCGTCACCAAGGTGTCGGTGTTGGAGCCTGACGGCCAGCGCCGCGAGGCGCCGGCTGAAGAATTGCGGTTCGGATATCGCTCGAGTTGTTTCAAAGAAGAGTCTGGACAGCGCAGGCGGCGAGTGGTCCTGGGCGCCGAGCTGACCCTGAAGAAGGGGCAGCCCGAAGAGATTACCCGATTCGCTGAGGAGGTCGTCCAGGCCCGAAAACGCACGCAGCCGCTGCGCTACCCCAGTGCCGGATCGGTGTTCAAGAATCCGCCGCTGGACCGGGCCGGCCGGCTCATTCAGGCTGCAGGGTTGAAGGGAGCGCGCATCGGGGACGCCCAGGTGTCGCTGAAGCACGCGAACTTCATCGTCAATTGCGGAGAGGCGAAGGCAAGCGATGTGGTGCAGCTCATTTCGCTCATCCGCAGCGAAGTCAAAGAGCAATTCCAGCAGGAACTGGACCTGGAAATCGTGTACGTTGGACCTCGCGATCAAGCCGTACAACCTGAAAGGATGGCTGGCCACAATGAACTCAAAGCCGGAACCAGGTGTTGCAGCTCCATGCGGTCTGTATTGTAATAGCCGCTGCGATGGTGAGAGCAGTGAATCGCAGGCATGCGGCTCAGCCGAGTGCTGCCCGCCGCGCCATGGCCGGGAAGCCTGTGAGATCTACCGGTGTGCGGCGAGCCGCGGACTGACGGATTGCGCCGACTGCGTGGAATTCCCATGCGCCAGGTTGCTGCTGTTTGCCCACAGCGGCCCCGCCCGGTTGCCGCTGATTCTGAATCTGCAGCGGCGAAGGCGGTTGGGACGTGAGCGTTGGATAGCCGAGGAGCGCGACTTTTGGCAGCAGAACGAGAACGCCTGCCAATGGACCCGATTGCAGCAGGCCCTGGCCGAAAGCCGATGCGAGCGCGAGAAGCTCCAGACCCACGTTCAAAGGATTACGAAAGAAGTGGAGCTGGCGAAGCGGGATTGTCAGGCCGATGCGCCGGTCCAGCGGGTCCGCACTCAGGTTTGAGGTTTGAGCGCCATGACCGCGACGTTGAGGGCTGTCGTTCCGAGGGAAATCATGCATTTGCTCACGAACCGCGCGCCGAAACGACGCAGATCACAGAGTCGGCTGGGGACCACGACCAACGAGGCCGCCGCCGTCGCTGTTCCGCTGCGCCTGGCGCCGATCGGAGCTATCTGGCAAGACAAGGCAGCGCGCATCCCTGGTCTTCTGCTGGCAGGACTCTTGCTGTGGGTGTTGTTTCAGTTCTTCGATTCCGACACCTTCTTCGTGTTCGAGGCGACGGTGAGCGGCAATGGCCGGGTATCGGCGGAGGAGATTTACCAACGGGCGGGCATTGAGGGCGAAAACGTCTTCTTCCTCAACCATTCGGACATCGAAGCGCGCCTGGAAAGCGTGCCCAATATAAAATCGGCCGATAGTGCGCTGCGAGTTGCCCGCGAGCGTCGATATTCAGATCACTGAGCGCGAGCCGGTCTACATCTGGCAGGTGGGCGGTGCCACGTATTGGCTGGACGCCGATGGGGTGGTGATGGAGCCCATAGGCGACGCGCCGGACACGATTACGCTCATCGACACGGATGCCCAGTCGATTCAGCCGGGCCAGCAGGTCAGCCGCGATATCCTGGACGCCGCCGGCGGAGCTGCGCAAGTGGCTGCCGAACAAGAAGACTTTTCAGTGGTCGCAGGTTCATGGGCTCAGCTTTCAACACGACGACGGATATGCAGTTTATTTGGGCAAGGCGGACAATTTGACAGAGAAGATGTCGACGTTGACCGCATTGAGTCAAGGCCTGGCGGAGAAGAAGGTGGTTCCCAAATTCATCGATCTGCGGTTTTCGGGGCGCCCGTACTACCGATGAGTCTCACGTCCGGCACACTGCCCGCCCGGCTGGCGCGGGCAGGTCGCCATACTGTGCCAAAAAGAGGTAGCATGGAGGACCTCCTGTGGACAGAACGATAGCCTGTATCGACATAGGCACGACCAAGATCTGCACCCTGGTGGGCGAGCTGGATGAAAATGACAGCCTCCGCGTCGTCGGGGTGGGCATCGTTCCGTCACGTGGCATTCGTCGAGGAATGGTCGTGAACGTGGCCGAGGCCACGCAGGCCATCGCCGCCTCCATGGAACGGGCCGAGCGCGTCTCGGGCCACAAGATTGAGAGCGCCGTGGCAGGCATCGGTGGAGGCCACATCTCGTCGATCAACAGCCGGGGCGTCGTCGCGGTGACGCGCGGCAGTCGGGGCATAATGGATGAGGACGTCGAGCGGTCGCTGGAAGCGGCCCGCGCTATTGCCATTCCGCACAACCGTGAAATCATCCACAGCATCGCTCGTGGCTTCAGCATCGACGGACAGGACGGCGTTAAGGATCCGATCGGCATGCAGGCCTTTCGGTTGGAAGTAGAAGCACACATCGTCACCGGCGCCTCTCCGTCGATCAACAACCTGGTCAAGTGCGTGGAAAGCGTCGGCATCGAGCTGGACAACCTGGTCCTGCAACCGCTGGCGTCGGGTCTGGCGGTGCTCACCGAGCCCGAGCGCGAGATGGGCGTCATCATGGCCGATATCGGCGGCGGCACCACGGACGTGGCGATTTTCATCGAGGGTAGTATCTGGCACACAGTGATCCTGTCGAGCGGCGGCAATCACATCACCAACGACATCGCGGTGGGCCTGCGGACGCCGTTCACCACTGCGGAGGAGATTAAGATCCGTTATGGGTGCGCCAGCCCTGACATGGTGACCGACGCCGAGCCGCTGGACATCGCCGCGTTCGGCGACTCGGGCCACCAGTCGATTTCGCGGCAGTTTCTGGCTGAGATCATCGAGGCGCGGGTGGAAGAGATCTTCAATCTCATTCTGCGCGAGGTGAAGCGCTCCGGCTACGATGGCCTGTTGCCGGCGGGCGTCGTTCTGACCGGCGGCACGGCGAGCCTGCCGGGCATTCGTGATCTGGGACGGGAGGTATTGGGGATGCCGGTTCGCATCGGCGCCCCGCACGATCTGGAAGGGCTGGTGGACGTCTTGGGCAGCCCCGCCTACGCCACAGGCGTGGGGCTCTTAATTTGGGGGCTGCAGGAGCAGCCGACCCGCATTCAGCCGTCGTCCCCCGTGGCGGGCTTCAAGGATCGGCTGGCTGGTCTGTTCCGAACGCTGTTACCGGGCTGAGTCGTAACGAAAGACACTATAGGGCGGGACTGTCTTTCTTATTCTACAAGGAGGGCTTACCACATGCAGAGACCATACGAATCCGACATCGAAAGCTTCGCTGAGATTAAAGTGGTAGGAGTGGGTGGCGGCGGCTCCAACGCAGTCAACCGCATGGTTGAAGAGGGCATCCATGGGGTTGAGTTCATCGCCGTCAACACCGACTCACAGGCGTTGCTCATGTCCGCAGCGCCCCAGCGCATTCGCATCGGCGACAAGCTGACCCGTGGCCTGGGCGCCGGCGGCAATCCTGAAATTGGCGAGAAAGCAGCCGAGGAATCCCGCGAGGAGATCGCGGCTGTTCTGCAGGGCGCCGACATGGTCTTCATCACCGCCGGCATCGGCGGTGGGACCGGCACCGGCGCCGCACCGGTGATTGCGGAAGTGTCCAAAGAGGTGGGCGCGCTCACCATCGGCGTCGTCACCAAGCCGTTCACGTTCGAAGGCAGCCGCCGCCGAGTGTGTGCCGAAGAGGGCATGGAACGGCTCAAGGAGAAGGTCGACACTCTGATCGTCATCCCCAACGACCGTTTGCTCGACATCGTCGACAAGAAGGCTTCCATTCAGACGGCGTTCCGGATGGCCGACGACGTGCTGCGGCAAGGCATCCAGGGCATCTCCGAGCTGATCACGGTTCCCGGCCTGATCAACCTCGACTTTGCCGACGTGAAGGCGATCATGTCGGAGGGCGGCGCCGCTCTGATGGCCGTGGGTCGGGCCAAGGGCGACAATCGTGCCGTTGAGGCCGCGCAGCAGGCCATTGCCAGCTCGCTGCTCGACATCACCATCGACGGTGCTCGCGGCATCCTGTTCAACGTCCGTGGCGGCAGCAGCATGAGTCTGTACGAAGTCAACGAGGCGGCCGAAATGGTCCGCAAGGCGGCGCATCCGGACGTCAACATTATCTTCGGCGCGGTCATCGACCCGGAGATGGAAGACGAGATGCAGATCACGGTCATCGCCACCGGCTTCGAGGCAGTGGCGCAGCAGCGTCGTCCGGTGATCCAGGCAGGCGGTCGGCAGTCGCAGCAAGGAGCGGCTGTAGCTACATCCGACAAGGTGAAACCCTTTCCGACTCGCACGTTCGACGGGGACGACCTGGACATCCCCGCGTTCTTACGGCGACGATAGATAGACCGTCGGACGTTGAGTGCGGCTTACAATGAGGTTGGCCGCTGAGATATACTGACCCTCCCCAATCGCATGAGGCACACCGCTCCAGTGTTGCTGGTTCGGAATCTCGTGGGTGGCCCCCTCAGCCGCCCGCCGCCCCGAAAGACATCGGGACATCGAATGAGGTTTCGAATCAGGGATTCTGAGCGAAGTGTCGGACAGTGTGGTGCTGCGTGTTGCGATCGAACAGGGACGTCTCTGCGCGTGAATCGATTGTTTTGAAGGTCCCCTTACCCTCAACACCTACCGTTTAAGCTTCGGCTCGCGGTAGGGTGAGCTTCGGCTCGCGGGGGACCGCATCCCCTCTCTCCCCCTTCCTCGCCCCTGAGGAAGGGGGAGTCTGTTTCTCCCATGTATTCTCGACGTCATACCGAGCGTTCAGCGTAGACCAATCGTAGGGTGGACGTTGAGCGGGGCGCGTTATGTCATGATATGATGTTAGTGTGATAGACGGGCAGGGTGCAGTCGACCGGCCCTCAACATTTGGGGCTGACAGGGCCGCCGACCGCGCTACCCGCTAGAGTATCCTTCTTCTCCTCCTTTACGAGAAGAGCCGGAGGTGGGCGCCCCCGGCTCTTTCTCTTCATATCCTCTGTCTATACCCTCTGTGCCAACACAACGTCCACTCAATCGACGAGATGCTTGCCCAGGATGGCGTCCTGCCGCGCCCACATCGTCGCTTTGCGCTCTGCATTGTCGTGGTCGTGACCGAGCAGGTGCAAGACGCCGTGAACCGTGAGCAGGTCCAGCTCTTCCTGGGCGGAATGTCCTTCCTCAGCGGCCTGCGCCAACACCCGGGGATACGAGATGATCACGTCGCCCAGGTAGAAGGGCTCCTCTGGGCTGGAAGCCGGGTGGGTCGTGTCGTCGAGCGCCGCGAATGACAGCACGTCTGTCGGAGCGTCGACTCCACGAAACTGGCGATTCAGCTCCTGGATCTGCGCGTCGCCGCCCACGACCACTGCCAGCTCCACGTCAGGGGTCGGCAGGGGTTCGGACTCGAGCACACGCCGGACCAGCGCCTCGACTGCGACCTGGTCGACGGCAACCGCAAACTCGTCGTCGATTTGGACTCCGATGACGGCATTCACCACGCTTGAAATCTCCTTTTGGATGGGCGGTGTGGTTTATCCGCGACGGAAGCGGATGACTTTTTCTTTGCCGGAGATATCCGGCTCTTCCGACTCCTCGTCGGGTGGGGACGGCTGAACCTCCGGCGCCGCTGAGGCCGTGGCCGGCTCGACCGTCTCCTGCGTCGCAGGCTCCGGCAGCAGACCCCGGTTGGCAGCGGGCTGCTGCAGCGCCTCCGGGTACTTGACGCGCGGGTGGAACACACCCTGCAAGATGCTGACGAATGAAGCGCGAATCAAAGACAACTCACGCATCGTCAGATCGCTGTTGCTCAGCTCGCCATCCACCAGGCGCTCGGTGATGATCTTGTGGACCAACTCGTCGATGGCTTCCGGCGAGGCAGGTCGCTCGGCGCGGACCGCCGCCTCACAGCTGTCGGCCAGCATCACGATGCCGATCTCCTTGCGGCGTGGTCGCGGCCCGGGGTACATGAATCGCCGCCGGTCGACCATTTCGGGCCCGTTATGCGCCTGAACTGCCTGGCGGTAGAAGTAGTTCGTGGTCGTCGTGCCATGGTGTTGAACGATGAAATCCTGGATGACGCCGGGCAGACGGTACTTGCGTGCCAGCTCCAGGCCGTCCTTCACGTGGCTGATGATGATCTGTGCGCTGGTCTGGGGATCGAGCCGGTCGTGCACGTTGACGCCGTCGGCTTGATTGTCGACGAAGAAGTAAGGCCGCACCGTCTTGCCGATGTCGTGGTAATAGGCGCCGACTCGCGCCAGCATATCGTCGGCGCCGATTCGCTCCGCTGCCTGCTCCGCCAGATTGCTCACCAGAATGGAATGATGGTAAGTACCCGGCGCCTTGAGCAGCAGTTGGCGCAGCAAAGGATGGGTGGGTCTGGCGAGGTCCAATAACTGCAGCGACGTGGTTACCCCGAACAAATTGCCGAAGATGAACAGGTCGACCAGCGCCAGGCTGGCGGACAAAGGTCCGTTGATGACGCCCACGGCCAGAAGCGTGGCCAGCCCAATCGTGTCGTAGTTCTGGGCAGACAGTCGGAATGCCAGGATGATGCCCACGTTGGCCAGGGAGGTGTAGACGCCGGACCAGAGCAGGATACTGACCCGTTCCATTCGCGCCAGGCGTAACGACGCAGCCAGACCGCCCACCAGCACGTAGGCCATAAGCTCCAATGAGCCGTTGGCCATGAAGCCTGAGATCAGCGCTACACAAGATCGTCACCCCGATGGCTGCCTCACCCCCGAAGAACAAGGACACCAGGATGGACAGTGATGCCATCGGGTACAGATAAGGGAAGATGGTGTGGCGGGACATCATCAGCTTGGCGCCGAAAACGAACATCAACAGCAAGGTGAAGAGCAACGGGTAGTTCCGCGGATTCTTCCACAGACGAGGGGCAAAACTTCGCAGGTACGCGGCCAGAAGAAGGCATATGATGACCACGAACAGCACCGTGCCGCCGATGTTGGCCCAGTGGATCTCGGCTTGCCTCATGCCGAACGCGTCGAGCGTTTCGACCACTTCCGGGGTCACCAGATCGCCGGTCCGGAGGATGATCTCGCCCTTCTCGACGGTTTGGGTGACCGGGCTGACGTTGTCGCGGGCCAGGCGTCGGGCGGCCGCCGTCTTCTCGTTGTTGTACAGGCTGTTAGGGCGTACCAGGTCGCGGGCCAGGGCGATGACGGTCTCCGCCTGGACGTCGCTCAGGTCCAGGCTGACCGATGCCGGCAGCGCACGTTTGACCTCGATCAGCTGGTTGTCGCGGATCTCTTTGCGCATCGTCTGGTCGAGCACGTAGATCGTCTGATCGACCACGACCTGCCAGCTCTTGGCGTTGAGGTCGAGGAGGTGGCCGGCCACAGCGCTCGACAGATTGAGGTCCGGCACGGCCTGAATGAGCGCGATCTTTTCGTCCCGGCTGCTGTACGGGTCGTGCCGGATCGAATCGAAGTAATCGAACAGCCGCCGCGCAAGGGCGATCTGGTCGCGGGCGATCTTGGCGCTGGGCGGATCGTACACATCCGCCACCATGGATTCGGCCCGGTCCGCTCGCGACTCGGTCAGCACCTGGCTGGTGAAGCTCTTGCGGCTGGGGGCGCGGATGTCGCGTGAACTCACATCGCCCACCTCCAGGAGTACTTGATCAGTGGGAAGAATTGCATGACCAAAATGAGGCTGGTCAGCACCACGAAGGCGCCGGCGAACAAGAGCGACTGAACGCGCAGCCACCAGGGGGTGGCAGACTCGGCCGGAGGAGCTCCGTTAGCAGCCGAAAGGTCCAAGCCGCGCATAGTATGATCCTTCTCACGCGCCAAACATAGGGAGCGGAGGCCCGAAACAAGAGGAAAGGCGCCAGAGGCGCCCTTCGACTCTCATAATCATCTTCGCCTATGACGATTATAGACCTTGCGTGTTGTGTGTCAAATTGTCTATTCGGCTCGCAGCAGCCCGCGGCGGGCCAGGCGCTCGATTTCTTGCTTGCACTTCAGGCAGAGAGTGGTGTCCGGCAGCGCCTCCAGACTCTCCGGATCGATGGGCTGCCCACAGCGCTCGCAGATACCGTAGTTCCCCATCTGCTCCAGGCGGAGAGCCCGATTTACCGACTCCAATTTCTGTTCCAGACGCTGGAGCAGCGCTAGATTCTTTTCCCGCTCGTAGATGTCAGGGTACCCTTCATCCGTCGCGGGCTCAACCTCCTCCTTCAGAGCCTCGCGCAGTCGCTCGAGCCGCTCCTCCGTCTGCTGCCGCTCTTCCTCTAATCTCTTGATCGTCGCGGGCTTCGTGTCGCTCCTCATCTGGTATGCTCCTTGGGATAACGATGTCGGTCAGAGAAAGGAAGAAAGCGAAGGTGTTCACAATTGTATACCATCTTTCACTCGTGGTGTCAACGATCTACATCCGCTTTCTCTGAGATTTCTGACCATCCACACCGGAAAATCTCTTCGGTTCATTTACTTTTCTTCCTCTTGCTCTCGATTTCTTACCCAACAGGTTTCCTCAGACCCGTTTCGCCTTGATATTTCGGACAGATCGGCTATAATGTCAGCTGGACTTGGCTGTTACGCCGGGAAATTCCAGCGAAAGAGGGTTGCCAAACACCGTGACTGATCGCATGATCTCGCCACAGCGTCAGGACGCAGAGCTCGACGTCGAAATGACGTTGCGTCCGCGGCGCTTGAGCGAATTCATCGGGCAGGAGAGGATCAAAGAGAATCTGCAAATCTTCCTCGACGCTGCCCGAGCGCGAGGGCAGGCGCTGGATCACGTGCTGTTCTATGGGCCGCCCGGTTTGGGCAAAACGACCCTGGCCAATATCATGGCGAACGAGATGGGTGTCAACATCAAGATCACAGCCGGCCCGGTCATCGAGAAATCCGGCGATCTGGCGGCCATTCTCACGAACTTGCAGGCGGGAGACATCCTCTTCATCGACGAGATTCATCGGCTCGGCCGAACTGTCGAAGAGATCATGTACCCGGCCATGGAAGATCACGTACTGGATTTGATGATCGGCAAGGGACCGAGCGCGCGCAACATCCGCCTTTCGCTGCCTCCCTTTACCCTCATCGGTGCAACGACCCGGCTCGCGCTGATGACGTCGCCCCTGCGCTCCCGCTTCGGCGTCGTGTATCGCCTCGAGTTTTACGGCCTGGAGGCAATGACGGCCGTGGTCAAGCGGTCCGCGGCGCTCCTGGGCATTCACATCGACAACGACGGTGCCACCGAGATCGGGGGGCGAGCCCGCGGTACACCTCGCGTTGCCAATCGCTTGCTCCACCGAGTTCGTGATTACGCTGAGGTGCGTGCTGATGGCCGCATCACCCGCCAGGTGGCACAAGAGGCCCTCGCCCTGCTGGAAGTCGATCACCTCGGCCTCGACAGCATCGACCGCCGCGTGCTGGAGACCATCATCCAGAAATTCAGCGGCGGGCCGGTAGGGTTGGACACGATCGCCGCGGCGATCTCCGAAGAATCGGACACCATCATGGACGTCTACGAGCCCTATCTACTGCAGCTGGGTTTCCTGGACCGAACCCCGCGCGGCCGAGTAGCGACGCGCCGGGCTTACGATCACCTGGGCCTGCCGTTCCCGGGCAAGGACGTGGAAGACCCGCAACAGCCCACTTTGCTCTGAGTCCACCGCGCATTCGATCTCAGGATCCAATTCAGTCGAGCCACGCCGTCCAACGTAAGGAGCGAAACGATGAAACTCACTTTTCTGGGAGCTGCGCGCACCGTCACCGGTTCGATGTACTTGTTGACGGTCAATGGCCACCAGGTGCTACTGGAATGCGGTCTCTACGAAGGGTCGCGGCAAGAAGCGTTCGAGCGCAACCGCACCTTTCCCTTCAAGCCGAAGGACGTAACCGCCATGGTTCTGTCCCACGCCCACATCGACCATTCCGGCAACATCCCCGCCCTCGTGCGTGACGGCTTCGATCAGCCGATCTTCTGCACGTCCGCTACGCGTGACCTATGCGCGGCCATGCTCCTCGATTCCGGCCACATTCAGGAGAGCGACGCCGCATACGTGAACAAGAAACGGGCCCGACACGGCCAACCGCCCATCACCCCGCTCTACACGCAACAGGACGCCGCGCGCAGCCTGGACAGCTTCGCCGCTTACGGCTATCATCGCCGATTTCGCGGTGGCGCCCGGGGTGACCTGCACCTTCTACGACGCCGGCCACATCCTCGGCTCCGCCGTCGTCGTTCTCGACCTCGAAGAGAATGGCCGGAAGGTTCGTCTGACCTTCACCGGCGACCTGGGCCGGCCCGACATGCCGATTCTGCGCGATCCGGAGCCGGTTTCCGGCACCGAGGTGCTGATCATCGAGAGCACGTACGGCAATCGTCTTCACGAGGCCCCCGAAGAAGCCACCGCGACGCTCGAACGAGTGATCAACGAGACCTACCACCGAGGCGGCAAGGTCATCATTCCCGCATTCGCCGTGGGCAAGACGCAGGACCTGATCTACAACCTCCACCAGCTCATGCTCAAGCAGGACATCCCGTCGCTGCCGATCTACGTGGACAGCCCTCTGGCAGTCAATATCACCGACGTCTTCAGGCTGCACCCGGAGTGCTACGACGCGGAGATCACCCAGTTCATGAACCAGCACAACGACCCTTTTGGTTTCAGTAGATTATACTACATCCGTCAAGTAGAGGATTCGAAGGCCCTGAACTTCCTGCGTGAGCCGGCGGTCATCATCAGCGCCTCGGGCATGGCTGAAACCGGGCGCATCCTGCATCACCTGAAGAACTCGATCGAAGATGCCCGAAACACGATACTGATCGTGGGCTACATGGCGGAGAACACGCTGGGCCGGCGGATTCAGGAGAAACGGCCCACGGTGTCCATTTTCGGTGAGCAGTATACGCTGCGGGCTGCAGTCGAAATCATCACCGGGTACAGCGCCCACGCCGATCGCGATGAGTTGCTGGCCTACGTGCGGTCCATTCAGGGAACCACCTTGCGCCGGGCCTTCGTGGTGCACGGCGAAGAAGAGTCGGCTGCGGCGCTGGCGAAGGACCTGACCGGACTGGGCGTGGCGCAGGTGGCCGCTCCCCAGCGCGGCGAGTCCGTGGAAATCTGATCGCTCGGTCTGCTCACAGTCCGTGGAATCGGGCGATCACCCCACGCACCAGGCCGAACAGGAATGTGAACTGACCGAGCCACAACTGGGCCAATGGAACCGGTCCGCCCCGCGGGACGTTCTCGAGCCCGTATCGCGCGAGCAAGACCAAATTCCAACCGACGAACGCCCCGGAGATCAGGGTCAGCGACCATCGGGTTAATCGCGGCCGCCAGGCAACGTACAGCGCGGCCAATCCCAGCGCAAAGGCCGGCACGCAGTTGACCAGGAATCGCTGCCCGAAGCTGATCGCCCCCGACCACGAGCTCCACGATCCAATGATGTAGACCTGAATCAAAAAGTTGAGGGCCAGGAAGGCCGCCCAGCGCGCACGATAGCGCGGGAGGTAGATGAAGAGCCCCAACACGGCCAGGACGGCCATCGGCGTCCACGGGAACAAACCCCGGTTCGTGGAGAACAGCACGTCCAGGAAATGGGGCGACGACCACGTGAAGGACTGCCGCGCCACCGTGTAGGGATTCGAGACCAACCACTGGCCGAAAACGACGCGCCAAACGATCAGCTGCGGCATGAACCCGATCACTGCTCCGGCGACCAGTGCCAGCCCCCTCGCCAGAAACGCCCCTCGTTCCCCATGACGCAATGCGACACCGCTCGCATCCGCCACTCCCGGCCATAGCAACAGCGGCGCGTTTTGGGGGCGTACGGCGGCAGCGAGACCTCCCGCCAGCCCCAGCCCGAAGCGGGACTGCCACGTCGGCTCCTCTTCCCGCGCCCAGAGCCGAAAGAACAGCACGTTCATGAAGAAGTCGTTGGCGTGCGCGACGAAGGGCTGCGCCGACATGTAGAGCACCAACGGCGACGCCAGCCAGGCCGTCACCGGGGCCAGCATCGACTCGAATTGTGGTGCGAAGCGCTGGCACAGCCGGTACAGCCAATACACACCGATCAGGGCGTATACGGCGGACCCGAGAGCGGTCGAAGCCTGATAGGGCCAGCTGTAGCCGTCCGTCGCGATTGGGTGGCCAGCGGCGGTCGACAGATTGGCGAATGCATGTCCCACGAGAAAGAAGGGGAGCCACAGAACGGCTGAGCCAACCGGCCATTCGTCGATCATGTAACCGGTGGGGGATAGCGGCCGTTCCTCCGGGAAGCCGAGTTGCTTAAACGCGTCGCTCACGTTCAGGGAGTGCTCGATGACCGCCGATCGCAGCCACGAGTAATAACCGATGGTGTCAGAACCGTGGATTTCGGGCCGGAACAGAACGGCCAACAGCACGAGCCATATGCCAACCAGGGCCAGGGTGTATTTGCTCCAGGTCAATCGCGCGACTTCCTTCCCGATTGCACCATTCTCCTCGCAGCGATACCGATCGCTTTGGCGGGGCGAGGTCGAGAGAGAATCTGCCCTGGGCTGGCCTACTTGCCGACCGCCTGGCGCTGCTCGGCGCGGACCGGGCCGCCCAGCAACAACTCCTTCAGTGTGGCCATTTCACGGCGCAATTGATCGTCTTCCTCCGCCGAGGCCGCGACCTTGTTGTGACCGTGGAGCACGGTAGTATGGTCGCGATTGCCCAACGCGGCCCCAATCTGAGGCAGCGAGGCCGAGGTCTCTTCGCGCATGAGGTACATCGCTATCTGGCGCGGCTTCACCAGGCCCTTGCTGCGGCGCGGCCCGATCAGGTCGCCGACGGCGACCCCGTAGAAGTCGGCCACGGCTGCGATGATCTCGGGGAGGGACTTGGTGCATTTCGGCGCGGCGATGTCCTGCAAGGCATTGACCGCCAGCTCAGAAGTGATGGCCGTTTGGGTCAGCTTGGCATACGCCAGGACCCGGTTGAGAGCGCCCTCCAGCTCGCGGATATTGCTCTGCACGCGATGCGCGATCAGGTCCAGCACCCCGTCCGGTACCGGCACGGATTGCGCCTCGGCCTTGTTGCGCAGGATCGCGGTCCGTGTCTCCAGGTCCGGCGCCTGAATGTCCACCGTCAGGCCCCATTCGAAGCGGGAACGGAGCCGTTCTTCGAGTGTCAGGATGGCCTTCGGCGGGCGGTCGCTGGACAGGACGATCTGCCTGTTCGCCGAATGCAGCGTATTGAACGTGTGGAAAAACTCCTCCTGTGTGCTCTCCTTGCCGGCGATGAATTGCACGTCGTCGATCAGGAGGACGTCGCGCGTGCGGTATTTCTCACGGAAAGCGTCGGTCGTGTAATTGCGGATCGAGTTGATGAGGTCGTTCGTGAACTCCTCGGACGAGACGTACAGCACCCGGGCCCCGGTCGCCTGCAGGTTCTGACCCACGGCGTGCAGCAGGTGAGTCTTCCCCAGGCCCACCCCGCCGTGCACGAAGAGTGGATTATACGCCCCGGCCGGATTGTCCGCCACGGCGAGGGCAGCGGCGTGAGCCAGCCGATTGGAGCTGCCCACGATGAAATTCTCGAAGCGATACTTCGGATTCAGGTGACTTTCGCTCAACCCATTGTGCTGGGATTTCGGGCGGGGTGAACTGGTCGAAGCCAACAGAGGCGCCGTCGGCGCTCGCGGTCTCCTTTTCCTTGGGTCCCTTGGGCTGAACCATGAACTTCACTTCGACGGCCTGCCCCACGATACCGACCAGCGTCCGCTTGATGATGGTCAGCAGCCGATTCTCCAGCCAATCCTTGGCAAAGCCATTGTGCACTGCAACCAGATAAGTGCCGTCCTCGAACGAAACCAGACTGGTGTTCTTCACCCACGTGTCGAAAGTGGCTTTGGTCATTTGAAGCTGTAGCTCGCCCAGGGCCGCCTGCCAGACCTGCTCGGCTTTGGCGAATGGTCCCATAGGATTGTCCTGTCTCTCCGTGGCATTCGGTGATACCGGCATTAGCTTCCCCTTGTAACCATGACGAAAGAAAGAAGGTCGCGATGAAGTTTCGGGCCGCCATTTAGAGAACTTCAAAAACGCTGTTTCCGACGCGCCACCGCGGGCCGAGCATCGCAAAATGCTCGAAGGCGCGCTGATAACCGGTCAACGAGATGAGACGAGCCGAACCCACTCAAAAAGACGGGGCGCTTGACGGCGGACTCTATCATTCTCGACAAAAGACTTAGTGACGACTTATGGAGAAGCCAACGCGCAGACTCTCTGGCGGGGCGATGACTCACACCTACGCCCGGTCGAAGAAAAGAACGAGCGGCCAACGAACCAACTGCCAGGCCACTTGGGATCGACCTGGTGTGTTCGACCGTGGATCAACTCGAGAGCTTGGGAAGTTCTTGACGACAACCCTATTCTACCAAATCTGGTCGGGCTTGGCAATAGGCCAACCTTAAAATCCGACGGGGTGGCAAGGTTTTTAAGAACGGACACTTCTTGTCGGGAAAGGGACGACGAAAGACCGAAGCGCGGCTCACGAACCGTCCGAGGGGAAACGTGCGCCGGGCCGGGTTCAATGATTTCTGACGAGCTGCAGCGGCTTGTTATCGGCCTTGGACTGCGGCACCAACGCCGCCTTATCGATGTCGCGCGGCAACCGGGAATAATCGCAGTTGCACGGTCCCCCACGGCTGCATCCCAGGCAACAGTAGGTGGTGCCGTCTACGATCGTCGGCTGCCAATCGAACCGTATTCCGCAAGTAGCACATCGCGTACTCATCTCGACACTCCTCGCGCAGGACCATATGAACGACTTGCTCCCCGCGCTCTTGATGTGCGATTATAGTCTCGGTGCGTCTGAAAAACGATAGAACCACGTTAGAAATACGTCAGAACGGCAGAATCATCTTTCGATCGCAACGACAGGCTCGCTCATGCCCTCACTGAAGTACGCTCGGGCCATACGAGGTGTATTGAAGGCGCAGCCCACGCGGCCCTGCCGGTCCAGCGCGATCAGCCCGCCCAGCCCACCGACCCGGGTCTCCAGCATTCGAATGGCCTCCTCCGCCGCGGTCTGAGCGTCCCGTTCTGCGAGAAGGTCGACCGCACTGCGGGCCATGGTGACGCGGATCATCGCCTCACCCCAGCCGGTTGTGGACACGCCGCCGCGCTCGCTGGCGTAGGTTCCGCAGCCGATGAGCGGCGAATCGCCGACCCGCCCGGGCGGCTTGTTGGGACTGCCGCCGGTGCTCGTGGCCGCCACGATATCGCCGTAGTCGTCCAACGCGACTGCGCCAACCGTGCAGCCGCCGAACACCGCGCCCGGCTCCGTCGATTGGCCGTCCCGGAAGGCCTGCCACCGCCGGATCTCGCGCTCGCACTGCAACTCGGCCGGGTCGCACAGCGGCAGTCCGGCCGTGGCGGCGAACCGGCTGGCGCCTTCGCCGATGATCATGACGTGGGGGCTGTCCATGACAGCGCGGGCCAACCGGACCGGATGGCGGACGTTGCGGACGCCGGCCACGGAGCCCGCAGCCAGGTCGCGGCCGTTCATCATGGCGGCGTCCAGCTCGACGATGCCGTCGGCGTTCAGGAACGACCCGCGCCCGGCGTCGAACGTCCCGTCGTCCTCCATCGTCACGATAGCCTGCTCGACGGCGTCGACTGCCCGGCCGCCGTGGGCCAGCACGTCCCAGCCGACCAGGACCGCGCGCCGGCAACCGGTCAGGTGCGCGGGCGCCTCGTCATCCGGGATTTTCCACGCGCCGCCGTGAATGATCAAAGCTCTCACTTCAGAATCCCTCCACAATTGGGTGAGCGCCAGTATAGGCACATCGGCTGTTTTTAGCAAGCGGCGCCAGCGGGCCAGAACGTTTGACGTTTGTACCCAAATCGGTTATACTTTTGAACTGTGGAACAGGTGAGTTAAGTGAAGCGGGGCGTAGCTCAGTCAGGTCTAGAGCGCGCGGTTTGGGACCGCGAGGGCGGAGGTTCAAATCCTCTCGCCCCGACCAGGTTGCTCATCGGCGACCACCG
The DNA here is from genome assembly GCA_963843645.1 of uncultured Chloroflexia bacterium. Lineage (GTDB taxonomy): Bacteria > Chloroflexota > Anaerolineae > DAOTYC01 > DAOTYC01 > CAWJLE01. Next base: position 1,471,384 of record CAWJLE010000001.1, read on the forward strand.
TGCGGGAGTAGCTCAGCGGTAGAGCTCCTGCCTTCCAAGCAGGCTGTCGCGGGTTCGAATCCCGTCTCCCGCTCCATACAACATGTAGTAGGCCTCTTGGGCGCTGACCACAAGATGTAGTGGTTCAGAAGCTCAGGAGGTTTTGCTTGTGAACACGGACAACCTTACTATTCTTAAGAACCTTGCACCTTCCCCGCTGCGACTGGCCCTGGATTCCTTCCTGCTCGACCGGCAGGCCATGAACTGTACCCGCAAGACCCTCGAAGCCTACCGCTACGCCCTCGGCAGTTTCTCGGTCTTTCTCGCCACTCAAGGCGTCTCACGTCCGGAGGCGATCACGGCCCACTTGATCCGCGCTTATCTCGTTGGGCTTCAGAATCGCGGCCTGAAAGACACCACCCAACATCTGCACGCCCGGTGCATCAAGACTTGGTTGAACTGGCTCGTCAACGAAGGGGACCTCGAAGTCTCTCCCATGCGGCGCGTGAGCATGCCCAAGCTAGAGAAGCGTGTGCCGCCGCCGTTTACGCCCGAGGAGGTGCAGCGTCTTCTCGACTGCTGCGAGCGTCGAACTACCATGGGAGCAAGAAACTACGCGATTGTGTTGACCCTGCTGGACACCGGGTTGCGAGCCGAGGAGTTCGCCAGCTTGAATGTCGACTCGCTTGACATGCGCTCCGGCATGGCGACGGTGATGGGGAAAGGGCAAAAGCAGCGGCTGATTCGCGTCGGCAGCAAAGCCCGCTCCGCGATCCTCAGGATGCTGAGCTATCGAGCGCAACCAAGACCAAACGACCCGTTGTGGATCGGCTACGACATCCGGGGTCGGGAGAGCGGACGACTGAGCATGCATGGCATGCAGACGATGATTGTCCGGCTCGGACGTAGGGCACACGTGCGGCCTTGTGCGCCTCACCGGTTCCGAAGGACTTTCGCCCTCTGGTGCCTTCGCGATGGTATGGACCTCCACTCCCTGCGAATGCTGATGGGGCATTCGACTCTGACCGTGCTCCAGCGATATCTGGCCCTGGCTGGCGAGGATGTGGCGCGAGCACATGCAGCGCACAGCCCCGCTGACAAGTGGTTGGAGAAGACCTAATCTCTTGTTCAGCACATGGCGTCGGGGCTGCCCATGGGCATCGGAGTTTCAGACGGCAGGACCCGACTTCGAATCAGACGGTTGCGCGTTCGAATCGCGCTGGGCGCACCAACCACAAGATGTAGTAGAGAACCACCTGGATGCACTAGCTGCAGTGGCAGAAAGGTGGTTTTCGCATGCCCGGGGCAAAAAACGACCCACTGATTCATCTAATTCCACAAAATGAGTTCGTCGAAAGAGTGAACGCTTTTTTGATTGACCGGGAGGCTCGCGGCCTGAGCCCGCGGACCATCGGCTTCTACCGCGACGAGCTGCGCTACCTGCAGATGTACCTGGAGGGGCAGGGAGTCGATGACGTGCTGGAAGTCACGGCTGACCTTCTGCGGGAGTACATCTTAGCGCTCAAGGGACACCGCAACCCAGGCGGAGTGCATGCGGCGTACCGTGCAACGAAGGTCTTCTTCCGGTGGTACGAAGCGGAGATGGAGCCGGAATCCTGGAAGAACCCAATCGCCAAGGTGAAGCCGCCCAAGGTACCCGTGGAACCGATGAAACCGCTCGGCGTGCCGGAGCTGAAGGCCATGGTCGACACCTGTGAGCGCAAGACCTTCACTGGCGATCGGGACCGGGCCATTCTTCTGGCCCTGCTCGACACGGGTTGTCGGGCAGCGGAATTCGCAGCGCTGAACGTCGGTGACCTCAATATATCGACGGGGACCGTGGCGATACGAGCGGGGAAAGGCGGAAAGTCCCGCACCGTATTCGTGGGCGCGAAAGCTCGGCGAGAAATCCTGCGTTATCTGAAACATCGCGATGCCCCTCGGCTCGAAGATCCGCTGTGGATCACGCAAGAGGGTGGCCGGCTGACCTATAGCGGCCTGCGGCAAATCCTGCGCCGTCGCGCCGAGCAGGTCGGTCTTATTGAGCCCGGCCTTCACAGTTTTCGCCGAGCCTTCGCTCTCGCTTGTCTGCGCAATGGCGTGGACCTCATCAGCCTGCAACGACTACTCGGTCATTCAGATCTGAACGTCATCCGTCGCTACCTGGCTCAGACTGAGGCGGATTTGCAGCGGGCGCATTCGCAGGGGGGGCCCGTGGATAGACTCCTATAGTGGCAAGCTTATCTCGGTCCAAAGTTGCTGTGCAAGGCGGGGCGGTCATGCAGAGGAGGACACAGATTCAGGGGTTGCGAGCAGCGGATCGGAACCTCTTCGTGTGACCAAACATCGTCGACCAGAAGTTGGCTAAGTCGCAGCCAACGCCTTCGGATTCGACGCTTATTAACCGCAAGGTCATGAGGGTTCGAGTCCCTCCCGCCCTATTGAGGCACAATATGTAGGGGCGAACCTGCAAGGAATAAATATATGTTGTGGTAGCGGCTCTTCCCGATTGGAAGAGTCGTTTTTTGTGTTCGAAAGAGTGCTGAAGATTCTCTTAAGGCTAAGAACCGGTACTCGTGGACAAAATCCGCAGCACTTTGGTCCTCAATCTACAGTTCGTGGATCCCCATTGTCGAGTCCCGGGAGCGTCAGGTCGGGCGTAACGTAACACATAAGGGCAGGATCGTAAAATCTTGGAATGGCCGTGCATGATCGTTTAGAGGCCTCATCCCCGGCAAGCACCATCGGTACCGCGGGCTGACTGCATTCTAAGCAGTGGGCCGGGGGTTCGAGTTCCTCTTGAGGTGCTAGCCACAATATATAGTGTTTTTCAGGTCACCATCTCTTACTAGTAGTGTATTGTGACGATGGAAAACTCGACCAACTCCTATCTGTCTTGCTAAACCAAAC
>CAWJLE010000002.1:0-308789 GCA_963843645.1 uncultured Chloroflexia bacterium
AAGATGGACAGGATATAGACAACCACGGGGCAGTCCTTCAGACGAGTCCCAAGCGTCATCTCTTTTTATCCTGTCCATCCTGTGTATCCTGTTAGAATCCGACCTTGGCCGAGAGGAGTCGGCCCGTCCGGAGCTGATGCGGTGCCGGCCGATGCACCGCGGCGCCCTGAGGATCAACCCCCAGGCTGGCGAGCTCAAGCCTGCTGAAGCCGGCCAAAACCTAAAGCGTCGCCGACGAGCCTGCTTATGCGAGTTGAACAGAAATAACGCAGAAGTCCGCTATGCGGGTTCCCTGTCAGGCAAGGCGCAATGTGGCGTACGAGCGACTGCTGTACACTGGTCGGTTTGGCGGCACGCCCGGCGATGAAGTTCGCCGGGCTATGTCCTGGCGTCCGATGAATGGGAACTCGGAGCAGCCAGAAGTCCGATTCATCGGACGCCGTCGTGTAGCCCGACGACACGTTCCGTCGCCGGGCGGGCGCCTTCGGGCTGCACCCTGGTCGGGATGAACTCGGGCCAGCACGACTGCATACTCCCGCCTTATTTTGGAAAACTGCTTCAGCGGGTTTCCGCCTGTAAGTGAGGGGATCAACCCTCAGGTCCCTGACGTCCCTTCCGGCACGAGGATCAGGTCGGCGGGCTCGATGTCGGCCAGCACCCGGTCGCCGGCGGCCGGACGGAGTCGCTGATACTCGCGGCGTGAGAGCACGGCGCTGAACGTGCGGCCGCCCGCCAGGTCCACCCGAAACAGCGAGCCGAGCGGCACGACAGCCTCCACGGTGGCGGGAACAGCGAGCCGTGAATCGGCGGAGTTCGGCCGTCCGGCCCTTCCAGGCGGACGTCCTCGGGCCGAGAGGCCAGCCGCGCGGCATCGACTGGCACGCTGACGACCGAGGCCCAGCTTCTCGTCGCCGACATGGGACAGCGAAATTACCCGGACCATTCACAATCCCCGGCGTTCTGCAGGCGCCAGGTCTTGTCGAAGGTCTGTCCCGGGCTGAAGTGCGTATCGTCGGGGACGGTGACGTCGGCGACGAACGACATGCCGGGCGTGCACGCGAGGCCGACACCCGGCGGCTGGACGAAATACGCCGCCACCAGAGCGATGGTGAGGATGAGGTAAGCGCCCTCGCTGTTCACGATCCACCCCCTTTGAGCGGAGCCTTGCCGTCGGCCACGGTCTTCACTTGACAGAAAGCTCTTCAGGATTATATCATCGATTTCGCAAATGCAAAATTTGCAGACATCTCATGATACCGTGGAGGGCGTCTCGCGACGATTCATGCGGGTGGCGGCTGCTCCCGAAATTTGGGATGCGTTCCTCGACCCCCCGCAACTCGACAGAAGGAGTCGGTCATCGTGGATCTTGCGCTAACCCGTACGTCTCTGCTGCCCATTTTTTCGCGCGCGAATTTGTTGTCCCTCAGGTGGAATCGGCGCGTCCTCCACGCCGACGCATTTCGATGGGTGGTGGGCGACCCCCAAGGAGGTCACGGTGACAGCACCGAAACGGACTCTGCGGACGCTGACCCTTCTCGTGATTGCGGCACTGTTCCTGGGCACGGCGGCATCCGTTGGCGCGCTCCCGCTCACGCAGGCCGGCACGCGGACGCTTCGCAAGCCGGCGTGGGGGCTGGCGCTGAGATATCCGGCCGGCTGGCTGGTCAGCGACCAGGCCGACAGCGTGTCGATCCTGTACAGCGACGACTCTGGCGGAGTGGGTGTGTTCGTGCTCGCCCGCGACTCGGCCTACACCGACCCGCAAGGGGACCTCACGGGCTGCTGGCTGACGCGCTCGGCAAGGTCGGGGCCGCAGCGGATGACGTGACTCTCCAGGAGACCGAACCGCGATCCATTGCCGGCGTCGATGCGCGCGCCGCATCTCTGGCCGCGATCGACGCGGCCAGCGGGCTTGAGATGGAGGGCGACCTCTACCAGGTGATCAGGGGCGGCGCGGGCTACATGCTGGTTATCGCGGCGTCCGCCGACTCGTCGGGAGAGCCTGCAGCCGGCGCTGGACGCGATCGTGGACAGCCTGAGGCTTGCCGGCGCGGCGGCACCGACGGCGACTCCGACGGCCCCCAAACCGGCGCACCGGCGCGCGACCCCCGTCGTACGGCCCCCAACCGCAACCCGACCGGCGCCGCCACCGGCCCCAGCAGCCACGGCCACCGCGACTGAGGTGGTCGAGCCCACGGACACGGCTACAGCCGCCGCCCTGCCGGTCGCCCCCGAGACGCCGACGATGGAGGCTACCACCCCGCCCGTCTCCGCCGTGACCGCCGGTGCGATCGAGACCGTAACCGTGATGTCGCCGCCGGCCGCGTTCGAGATCACGCTACCTGCCGCTCGCCAATGGAAATCGACGGCGGCCGTCTACAAAGTCTCTGGGGGCCACTGCCGTGCGCCGGACGCGGTCGATCCGGGCCGGTGTGAGTCCTGGGACGTGTATTTCGCGGACGATTCAACCTCGCCCAGCGAGACCCAACTCGTGGTGTCGGTGTGGAACGGGCAGGCGCGCAACGAGCAGACGCGAACGCGCAGCAGCGACCAATGGGTGGAAGGCCTGGGCGCCAACCAGTGGCAATGGCTGGACGGAGAGCAGGCGCTGCAGGCGGCCGTGGCGAGGCGCCGGCGACTTCGCGTCGAAGGTCGGAGCAGTCCGCCTCAACGCCCTGAGCCTCGAGCGGCAGCGCGACCGGACCGCGTCGGTCTGGCGCGTGGTTCTGGAAGGGCAGCCGAAGTTCGGGGACCGCGTCGATTGGGAAGCCGACCTCGACGCGGCCACGGGGAAGCCGGACCATTCGCTGAAGGTTCCGACGCCCGCAGGCCCCGGCGGCGCGTCTGCCGCGGAGGCCGTCGAGCTCGTGAAGCGGGTGGCGGAATGGAAGGACGGCTTCCTGCTCTCGCAGCTGACCGGCACGGGTTACTCGAACGAGACCGGCTACGCGACAGGCCGTCCCGGCAAATGGACCCTGTATTTCCTTACCTCTGACGTGACCGCCGACAACTTCGTCGTCAATGGGCGGACGGCGCAGTTCGGCGCGCTGGAGCTGCGCGTGCCGGGCGTGGAGAACCCGCTCAAGCAAGGATGGCCGGACAGCACCGAAATCTGGGCAAGCTCAGTGCGAGCCCCAAATACGCGTCGTTCGCGAAGCTCTACCCCAACCATCGCGTCGAGTGGAAGCTCGTCGGCTACACCTGGAAGTCGTATCTGTGGGAGGTCCGCCTGCAAGGGGACGGCGCCGCCCTCACGTGGACCGTCGGCGCGAAGTAGCGGCGGTGCGCGGGACGCAGCCCGATCGGGAGGCCCGCGCACGGCTGCACCCGCGCCGCCTGTGATGGACCTGCCCTTGATGACGTTCTTATCAAACAGGATACACAGGATGGACAGGATAAAGACAACCACGGGTCAGTCCTTCAGACGAGTCCAAGCGTAGTTGTCTTTATCCTGTCCATCCTGTGTATCCTGTTAGAATCCGACCTTGGCCGAGAGGAGTCGGCCGGTCCGAGCTGATGCGGTCCTGGTCGCAGCGCCGCGGCGACCTGAGGATCATTCCTCAGGTCCCTCACGTCCCCTCGGGCACGAGGATCAGGTCGGCGGGCTCGATGTGAGCCAGCACCCGGTCGCCGGCGGCCGGGCGGAGCCGCTGATACTCGCGGCGCGACAGCATGGCGCTGAACGTGGGGCCGCCCGCCAGGTCCACCCGAAACAGCGAGCCGAGCGGCACGACAGCTTCCACGGTGGCGGGGACGGCGCCGTCGATGGGCGGAGTTCGGCCGTCCGGCCCTTCCAGGCGGACGTCCTCGGGCCGAAAGGCCAGCCGCGCGGGTTCGAGGCTGCCCGCTGTGATCGCGCCGTTGACCGCCGCGTCCCACGCGCCGCCGCCGACGTGGACCCGTGCCCGGCCCGCGCCGTTCGGCTGGACGCGGTCGGGGCGCAGCACCTGCATGCCCAGGAATCGGGCCACCCACGCGTTGGCCGGATGGTCGAACACCTCCTGGACGTCGCCGGCCTGCTGGATGACGCCGTCGCGAATGACCGCCACGACGTCGGCCAGCACCTGCGCCTCGAGCCGGTCGTGGGTGACGTACAGGCTGCTGGCTTTCAGCGAGCGCAGCAACCGGCGGAGGTCCTCCCGGAGCTGCTCGCGCATGGCGGCATCGAGGGCCGAGAGCGGCTCGTCGAACAGGAACAGCCGCGGCTCGATGGCCAGGGCGCGCGCCAGGGCCACGCGCTGCTTCTCTCCGCCGCTGAGGGTTTCCGGACGGCGCCCCATCAGGTGGCGCGCGTCGACCAGGTCCAGGACCTCGCGCACCCGCCGGTCCGCGCCGGGACCGCGCCGCCGCAGCCCGAAAGCGACGTTCTCCTCCACCGTCAGGTGCGGAAACAGCGCGTAATCCTGAAACATGAAGCCCAGGCCCCGTTCCTCCGGCGGCAGCCGCGTGACGTCCCGGCCGCCCAGCTCGATGCGCCCGGCATCCGGAGCGTGGAATCCGGCCACAGTCTCCAGCAGCACCGACTTGCCGGCGCCGCTGGGCCCCAGCAGCACCAGCGTCTGGCCCTGCTCGGCGGACAGGGAGATGCCCCGCAGCCGAAACTGAGCGAACGTCACGGATAGGTCGTGCATGGCGAAGTAGCTCACGTTCGGCCGGACCTCCACGTGACGTCGATCAGGGACCGCATCACCAGGAACGTGGACAGGGTCACGATCAGCAGCAGCACCGACATCGCCGAGGACTCGACCAGGCCGGTCTGCAGGTAGAGGTCGTAGATCTTGACCGGCGCGGTCATGGGGTAGTAGGCCAGCACCATCACCGAGCCGATCTCGCTGATCGACCGCGCGTACGTCAGGACCACGCCGGTCAGGATGCCGCGCCAGGCCAGCGGAAGATCGACCCGGGTGAACACCTCGATGGGCGGCGCCCCCAGCGTGCGCGCCACCTTCTCCAGGCGCGGATCGATTGATTCGAACCCCAGCCGCGCGGAGTTGACCATGAACGGCACGCTGACGAACAGCATGGCCACGACGATGCCGGCCTCCGTGCCCCAAAACTGCAGTCCGAGAGGATCGGTCAGCGCGCCGACCAATCCCCTCCGGCTGAAGATGAAGAGCAGGGCGATCCCGGCGACGGTGTGCGGCACCGCCAGCGGCAGGTCGACCAGCGCGCCGACCACGCGGCTGAACCGGGTGCTGCCGTGGGCCAGGAAGAAGGCCAGCGGCGTGCCCAGGGCGGCCGCCACCAGCGCCGTCAGCCCGGCCGACCACACGCTCCGCCAGATGGCGGCCCGCACGTCGGCCATGGCCGCGACCGCGCTCATGGTCTGCCAGGTCTGGGCCGCGCTCATGCGTACCAGCGGCAAGAGGATGAAGGCCAGGAGCAGACCGCTGGGGAACCACAGCAGCGCGAAGGCGAGCCGCGACGCCGAGCGCGAAGCCGCGCCCGGGCCGCGGCCCGCCTGTTCCACCGTGGCTATGCGCCCGGCCACGGCTTGACCAGCGACTGGAGCCCCGCCGGCGCGTGGTCCTGGCCCGCGACGATCGGCGGATTAATGACGACGAAACCGGCCTGCTTCATGATCGCCTGGCCCTGCGGTCCGAGCAGGAACTTCACCCACTGCAGCGCCTGATCCGGGTGCGGCGCATCGAGCGGGATGGTCACCGCGTAGATGATCGGCTTTGCCGGGAGGTCGCCGTTCGCGGTGTGCACCGTCACCTTCGCGTAATCTGCTGCCATAGACGCGTCGCTCAGATCGATCTGCGGCGGCAGCTGCAGGTACTTGAAGTTGTGCTGGATGGCGTCGGAGCGGTAGATCGCCAGGTAGTCGATCTGCCCGGCTTCCAGCGCGCCGATCAGCTCCGTCTCGGTGTCGCGGATGTTCGTCTGCGGCGAGTTCTTCAGGATGGCCGCCGCCAGTCCGGGCTGCTTGTAGTAGGCCTCGGCCAGTGAGAGCATCTGCAGCGTCTGGTAGCCGGACGGGTCGGTATCGGGATTGGAGCGACCGATCTGGACGCCCGGCTGGGCCAGGATCTTGTACCAGTTGTCGGCGTTGATGTTGGCGGCTCCCTTGCTCTTGTCGGTGTATACGAAAGTGATTGCGTTGGCGACGAAGCCGACGTACCAGTTGGCGTCGGCCTTGCTGCCCCCGTGGCTGTAGAGCTGCTGCGGGATGACGTTGTAATCGGCCACGCCGAGCACGTCCGCTGGCTGGTGGAGCTGCGTGATCTGCTTGGCCATCTTCACGCTGCCGCCGAACTGGGCCTGCACCGTGAGGTTCGGATTCGCCTTCTGGAAGGCTTCGTTAACGTTTTTGAAGGGCACGGCCAGGGTGCCGGCCGCATACTCGGTGAGTGTGACGTTTGCGTTGGGGAGAGTCCCCGTCTGCGCCCACGCCACGGGTCCGGTGAAGCGAACCAACGCCACCAGGGCTGCTATCACTGCAACGCTGATGAGCAAGTAGTCTTTCATGATCGTTGTTACCTCCAGTGTTTTTCAAAATCCTGACGACCGAGTCTCGGCAGCCGCCGAAACTCACCACCAAAGTACTCGTTCTAGCACAGGAAGTCAATGAGATTCCGCAGTCGCGGAGGCTATGGCATCAAAATTGTCGCACCCGTCCCGGCGATTTCAATCGCCGGGGCGGGTGCGACAATTTTGATGCCATAGCCTCCGCCTTTTTCCCCCTGGACGCAGGGCGAATGGTCTAGAGGGAGGGTAGACGCTAGACGTCGGAGTTGGCGCAAATGAAGGGGATGGGGTACAGTTCGGCTGTAGAGGTGTCTCGATAGACGTTGCACATTAACAGGCGAATAGCGTTGGTAAGCCGCCAGGGCATGGTTAGGAAGGTGACGGCGACGACCCATGTAATGCAATTTGGGCACATAGTGACCCACAGGGCGAATGTTGGGCGTCGCCAACCCGGGAGTTAAGACTCCAGACCACTACTAAAGACCATTAGGGCATACTGTGACCCTTGTACGTACGCTGTGGGGGTTGGCGGGTTGCCGTCATTCCAAGCCTTCGGCTCTTCTCACGGCAAAACGGGTGGTAAGCGCTGGACAGGTGAACTGGGGCACGGGCCAGACAAGCCTTACGATAAACCATTGTGTGCGTGACTGAACGACCACTGTATGTATTCTAGGCTGTCTGGCCACGGCCCCAGCCCAGAATAGCTGAGGAGAGAAGATGACCATGACCCTGTTGGCGGAGTTGAGTCCGGCGTGGCCGGTGCGCTACTATGTGGGCCTTGATGTGGGCTACCGCGAGCATGTGGTGGTGGCGATCAGCTTGCAGACGTTTGTGCGGGGCGATGAGCGGTGGCAGCGGGCGCGCTGTCTGCACTTTGCGAGCACGCGCGCGGGTCTGCGCCAGTTGCAGCAGTATCTGGACCGGTGTAGCCCCGATCCGAGGGCCTTTCTGGGTCTGTGTGAGCCGACTGGGGGGTACTACGGGGCGAGCGTGAGCCAATATCTGTTGGATGGGGGGTATCGTCTGCTGCTGGTGGATAACGGTGCGACGCGCCATATGCGGGAAAAGATCTTTGGGGCCTTGCCCAAAACGGATGACATGGATGCCCGGGTGATGGCCCGCATGGGCTACCTGCACGAAATGGTGGGCGAGGAGTTCAGCCTGCAGCCGCTGGGTTTGCCCGCGGCAGACGAGATGGAGCTGGTGGCGCTGTGCCGCACGAACTGGAAACTGAACGTCATGGTCTGTCGTTTGCGTAACCAGTTCGGTCAGTTGGTGGCCATGATCTTTCCCGAGCTGAAGGTGTTCTTTACCAGCAGCGTGACCACTGTCGCGCCGGTCAGCCTGGTGCGGGCATATCCTAGCCCCGGCGAGTTGGCGGGCACACCAGCGGCCGAGGTGGCCGCGGTCTTGCGACGGGCGGGGGCGTATGAGCATGCACTGCGCGTGGACGAGTTGCAGGCTCTGGCCGCCGACAGTTCGGGACTCTTACCGGATCCGGGGCGGGCCTGGCGCCTGGCGTGGCTGACCGATCTGTTGCAGCACTGCTTCGTCGCGCAGGCCAGCCTGGACAAACGGCTGGCGGAGTTGGTCGTTCACCGTGACGATTACCGGCTGTTGGCGTCCCTGCCCTATGGGGGCATCGCCGCTCTGGGGGTGATCCTGGCCGTGACGCGGGACGTCGTGCGCTTCTCGAACTATCGCCAGTACGTGGCTTACACCGGCTACTTTGCCGGCCTGGAGAAGTCGCAAACCATTGATCACACCCGGATGTCCAAGCGGGGCAACCGGGACCTGAAACGCGCGCTATTCCAGATTGCCGCGCCGTTGGTCTGGTTCGATCCGCGCGGCAACCCGTACAAGGCGCTGTATGAGCGCAAGAAGGCCGACGGGCGGCCCTGGTACAAAGCGATGCCGTTCGCGTGTGCAGCGTTGGCGAGACACATCTACCACTGCCTCAAGTTCAAGGAACCCTATGACATCAACAAGGTGTTTCAGGGTTCCGCGCCTCGGGTTGCCTCAGAGCCGGCGCTATTGGACTTGCAGGCGGACCTCGAAGCTCGCTTCGAGGTCATGGATGCCCATTCCCTGGCAGATTGATGCCCGTACCCTCTCTTACGTACCCTCTCTTACGTATTGCATTTAAATTGCTGCGCCCGCCCTGGCGATTGGAAATCGCGGCTATGGGCGGCAAAGCCTGCCTTCGCAGGCTAACGACCACGACAAAAATGGTTGGCATGGTCGTTTTGCTACCAAGGACCGCGTTTTCAAGCCGTATGCCCGCCGTTCTTAGCCTGCGAAGGCAGGCTTTGCCGCCCATAGCCGCGATTTCCAATCGCCGGGACGAGCGCAACAATCGTAATGCAATCGCCTCGCCTTTTTCCCCCTGGACGCGGGCTACCCGGCGGTGTTAGAATACGTCCAGCGCGGACCGGGGAGGCGCCCGGCGCGCCGAATCCGCAAGTGCAGGAGAAGAACCATGCGACCCTTGAACGAACAGACGATTTTGATCACCGGCGCGAGCCGCGGCCTCGGCCGCCAGCTGGCCATCGAGCTGGCCGACAGGGGCGCCACGCTGCTGCTCCACGGCTCCGACGCCGACCGGCTGGAGCAGGTGGCCGGCGAAGTCCGGCACATGACCCACGACTACAAGGTCCAGACCTACGTGGCGGACTTCGCGTCCCTCGCCGAGGTGAAGGACCTGGCCGATCGCGTGGCCCGGGACCACGACCGGCTCGACGTGCTGGTCAACAACGCCGGCATCGGCTTCGGCGTCAGTTCGACCCAGCGCGAGATCAGCCGGGACGGCTACGAGCTGCGCCTGGCGGTGAACTACCTGGCGCCTTTTCTGCTGACGCGCGCCCTGCTGCCGTTGGTGAAGGCATCCGCCCCGGCCCGCATCGTGAACGTGTCCTCCATCGGGCAGGCCCCGGTCGACTTTTCCAACCTGATGCTGGAGCGCGGCTACGACGGCACGCTCGCCTACCGGCAGAGCAAGCTCGCGCTCATCATGCTGACGTTCGACCTGGCCGAGGAGCTGGCGGGCTCCGGCGTCACCGTGAACGCGCTGCATCCGGCGACGTATATGGACACGAAGATGGTGCGCGAGGCCGGCCTCCCCATCATGAGCACGGTCCAGGACGGCGCCGCCCCCACCCTGAGGCTCATCGTGGCCCCGGAACTGGACGACGTCACGGGTCGCTTCTTCGACCAGACGCGGGACACCCGGGCGCGGGACCAGGCGTACGACGTGCAGGCGCGGGCCCGTCTCCGCCAGGTCACGGAGGATCTCATCGCCCAGGCGGTGCCCACGGCGTTCCAGACGAGCGACGTCGCGGAGTAACAGCAAAGCAAAGGACGGTCGCGGCCGCAGGCGAAGCAGGAGCGTTGTGAGGGGCCGTTCAGGTGGACTTGTGTCATGGTGCCGCAGAGGGCGATGTTCAGGTGGACTTATGTCATTCTGAGCTGCAATATGGTCCGCGGCGGACCACTGATTGGGCAAGAAACAGACTCGCCGGCGGTGAGGTGTATGTGTATAATGGGGGGCGAGTTCAGACAGTTAAGACCGGCGCCTCATTGGTGCGCACGAGCCCGACTCTGAGCTTGGTTCCGACTATTAGTGACTCATTGATTGGTGGCGTAGACCCCGGTTAGTAGCATTCCGAGTTCGTACGAGATAGTCGGGTCTGGACTCTGTGCAGCGAGATATTTAACCCAGAGTAGAGGTGAGTCCATGAGTCAGAAGACCAGTCGTCGCCCCCGCGTGGCGCCCGCCCCCGTGTTGGAACAGTTGAATCTCGATGCCGCCGGGCTAGATATCGGCGCCAGCGAGATCTACGCCTGTGTGCCGGGGGACCGGACCGACCAGCCGATTCGGGTGTTTCGCACGTATACGGCCAGCCTGCATGAGTTAGCCGATTGGCTGGCCCAATGTGGGATCAAAACCGTGGCGATGGAATCGACGGGCGTGTATTGGATCGCGGTGTACAACATCCTGGAAGCGCGTGGCTTCGAAGTCTATCTGGTCAATGCCCGCCACCTCAAGAACGTGCCGGGGCGCAAGTCGGATGTATCGGATTGCGAGTGGTTGCAGCAACTGCACAGTCACGGCTTGTTGCGGGCCTCGTTTCAGCCACCGGCCGAGATCTGTGCGTTGCGGACCCTGGCGCGCCAGCGCGATAGCCTTATCAAGTCGCAGGCGAGCCATATTCAGCACATGCAGAAAGCGTTGCAAGTGATGAACGTCAAACTGAGCGAGGTCGTGTCGGACATCACGGGCCTGACCGGGCAGCGCATCATCCGGGCCATCCTGGCGGGCGAGCACGAGCCCGGCCGCTTGGCGCAGTTGCGTGACCCGAAGTGTGCCAAGAGCGAGGCGGAGTTCGCCCTGGCGCTGGCCGGCACCTACCAGTCCGAGCAGGTGTTCGTCCTGCAGCAAGCTGTGGCGCAATACGATTTCTTCCAGGGCCAACTGCAGGAGTGTGATGCGCAACTGGAGGCCGTGTACGCCCAACTGCCACCGGCCACGCCGGGCGCCAACTGCCCGCCCCCAGCGGCCCGAACGACCAAACGGCGCAAAAACCAAGCTCACTTTGATCTGTCGGGCCACCTGTATCAGCTGACCGGCGTGGACCTGACGGCCATTGATGGCCTGGGGGCCTTAACCGTCCACACGATCATCTCCGAAGTGGGGGTCGACCTGACCAAATGGGAGACGGCCAAACACTTCACGTCCTGGCTCGGCCTGGCGCCGTGTCCGGAGAAATCGGCCGGCCAGGTCCTCCATACGGGCACCAAGAAGACCGACAACCGGGCCAATCAGGCCTTCCGCCTGGCCGCGCAGAGTGTGAGCCGCAGCCAGTCGTCGATCGGGGCCTGTTACCGCCGCTGGCGCGCCCGCGTTGGTGCCGCCGAAGCCATCACTGCCACGGCCCACAAATTGGCCCGCATCTTTTACAAACTGCTCAAGGATCACGTGCCCTACAAGGATCCGGGCCCAGACGACTACGACCGCAAACACCGGGCCCGCACCATTCGCAACTTAGAACGCAAGGCCAGCGCCGTGGGTATGCGCGTGGTACCGATCGACGTACCTCTTGTTTCTTAGTAGGAGCGTCGTCCAGCGACGAGGAATCTCGCGCGCGAGAAAGGAAATCGTTAATCGCGCGCGAGATTCCTCGTCGCTGGACGACGCTCCTCAGAATGACATAAGTCCACCTGAACATCGCCCTCTGCGGCACCATGACACAAGTCCACCTGAACGGCGCCTCACAACGGCCCCGCTCGTCTGCGGCCCCCGCTGCGTTTCGCCGTCAGCCTCGCGTCAGGTCGTTGGCAGGTTGTGTTCATGCAGGCGGGCGGCAAGTGCGGTATGATGATCATGTCAAACTTCCGAAGTCTCTAAGACTTCGGAAGTTTTAAGGCGACTTCGGAAGTCCAAAGTGATATTACACTTCGATTACTTCTGGTATTTTGCTGAATAATCGTTTATAATGAGATGTAACTGTCACTTGTCGAGGGGAGGAGGGCCCACATGAAGATGCGCCGTATGAGCGGAGCCGTTCTGCTATTGGTCCTGCTGGTGGTGTTGTTCGGGGCCATGGGACCGGCGAGCGCGCAAAGTAAGAGCTTCTTCTGGAACCGCATGGACGTGGACATCACCGTCCAGCCGAACTCCGACATGCGCATCGTCGAGACGTGGCAGGCCACGTTCGTGGGCGGCCCGTTCACGTACGCTTACCGCGACGTGCCCCTGGACCGCGTGACCGGCATCACGGACATCTCGGTCGCCCAGAGCGGGCGTGCGTTCGTGCAGAGCGGCAGCGGCCAGGCGGGCACCTGGTCCGCCGGCGAGTCCAACGGCAACGAGCGCATCCGCTTCTACTTCCCGTCGACTTCGGACGCCACGCGGACCTTCACCATCGCCTACACGGTGCAGGGCGGGCTGCGCTACTACCCCGGGGGCGACCAGGTGTGGTGGAAGGCGATCTTCGCCGACCGGGCCGGTCCCGTCAACGCGGCGCGGGTCGTCGTGAACCTGCCGCCGGGCGCCACCGCCGAGACGATCGCGTCCTACGGCGCGGCGGCGACCTACCAGAAAGCCAGTCCGACGCAGGTCATCTTCACCGCCACACACCCGATTCCGCCGAACCAGGAGCTGGAAGTGCGCGTGCAGTTCCCGCACGGCATCGTGCCGGGTTCGCCGGCCGGCTGGCAGCGGATGGCGGATTTGCAGCCGACCTTCCAGGTGATTGCGATCGTCGTAGGCCTGCTGGTGCTGTTCGGCGGGCTGGCGCTGGTCATCCTGCTGTGGTTCTCGCGCGGGCGCGACAAGTCCGTGGGACTGGTCGCCGAGTACCTGACGGAACCACCGTCCGATCTGTCGGCTGGGCTCGTCGGCACGCTGATCGACGAGAGCGCCGACATGAAGGACATCGTGGGCAGCGTCGTGGACCTGGCTCACCGCGGCGTGATCACCATGGCCGAAGAGGACACGCCGGGCTTCGCCGGCATCGGCACCCATCGAGACTTCGTCTTCGAGCTGAAGGGCAAATCGGCCGACCTGAAGCCGCACGAGCAACTGTTGGTCGAGAGCCTGTTCGAAGGCCGGTCCCAGCGGAAGCTGTCCAGCCTGAAGAACAACTTCTACACCGCGATCCCTGGACTGAAGAAGGCGATGTACGAGGGCGTGGTGGCCGAAGGGTTCTTCAAGATGAGCCCGCAGACCACGCGGAACATCTACAGCGGCATCGGTGGCGTGATCCTGGTCGTCGGGGTTGGCGGAGCGATCTTCCTGGGCGCGGCGCTGTCGAACGCGGGCCTGGCGGCCTTCACGTTCCCGCTCATCAGCCTGGCCATCGTTGGTCTCGCGCTGATCATCGTCGGCCGGTTCATGCCGCGCCGCACGCCGGCCGGCTCCGAAGCCAACGCGCGGTGGCGTGCGTTCCGCCGCTACCTGCAGAACATCGAGAAGTACACCGACCTGAAGCAGGTCACCGAGATCTTCGACAAGTACCTGCCTTACGCTATCGTCTTTGGCATCGAGAAGGGCTGGGTCAAGAAGTTCGAGGCGGTCGATACGCCGGCTCCACCCTGGTTCATTCCGTACGGGTACCCCGGCGGCTACTATGGTCCCGGCCGCGTCAGTGGCCAGGGCCTGGGCGGCGGCGCGATTCCGGCCGGCTCCGTTCGGGGTGAAGGCCCCGGCGGGATCGGCTCGCTCGACCGCGCTGCTGGCGGGGCCTTCTCCGGCCTGAACGCCATGAGCGCCGGCCTCTTCACCATGCTGAACACGACGGCTTCCACGCTGGGCAGCGCGCCGAGCAGCTCCGGCGGTGGCGGCGGCTTCAGCGGCGGCGGAGGCGGTGGTGGCGGCGGCGGAGGCGGTGGCGGCGGAGGGTTTGGATGAGAGGCAGCTGACAGCGATCAGCCATCAGCTGTCAGCCAAACACTCGCTGCCGGTGAAGGCCGTTGCCGTTGCTGAACGCTGATTGCTGACTGCTGATCGCTAAGAGGAGGTGGCATGGGCGGTAAGGTTCTGGGCATCGTTCTGGCCGTCATCGGTATCGTGCTCTTCGTTGGGGTGGCCGCCTTCCTTCTGGTGGGCCGTGCCAACGGGCAGCTGGGCTCCGCGGGAATGGCCCTGGGCCTGGTGTTGATGTTGATCGTCGTCCTGCCGCTGATCGCCGTCGGCGTGGTCATCTTCGTCCGAGGCGGCAAGGAAGCGGCCGAGATGGCCGAGGTCTCGCGCGAGCGCAAGCTGCTCGGCATGATCTCCGCCCACGGTAAGATCAGCGTGGCGGATGTGGCCCTGGGATTGCCGGGCACGCGCGACGAGGTGAAGGGGTACGTGTACGATCTGGTCAGCAAGGGCCTGTTCACGGGTTACGTGAATTGGGAGCAGGGTTTCCTGTTCTCGCAGGCGGCCAGCCAGATCCCAAAGGATAAATGTCCCAACTGCGGCGGGCAGTTGGAGCTGGTCGGCAAGGGAACGGTCCAGTGCCCGTATTGCGGGACGGAGATCTTCCTGTCGCAGTGACGGGCAGACCCCTCTCCCGGCCGGTCTCCGACCGCCCTGAAAAGGGAGAAGGAAGCGGCAGCGACTTCATCCTCTCCCTGCTCAGGGGAGAGGTGGGGGAGAGGTTCGCCATCGGTCCCATCGAGACGCACAGTCAGGGAGGAGCAAAATGGTAGACATCAAAGGCGCGATTCAGGCGGGCCGCGGAGGCGGTCTCGAAAAACTCATCAGCCAGGTGCCGGGCTACGGGGGCTACGCGGAGAAGAACCTGCGCCGTGAGGCCGACCGGCTGCTGCGCCAGCACGTCGCCGGCCAATTCGACGAGCAGCGCCGCCACCTGTCCGACCTGCAGCTGCAGCTGATCTCGAGCGGGCAGCTCGACCTGCTGGACGACGTCGACCAGGCGATCCGCAAGGTGCAGACCCTGACCGACCGCATCCGCACCGCTACTTACGGGTATGCCGGGTTCTTCGACGCGGTCAAGGTCCAGGAGCCGCAGCTCGATGCGCTGTACGCGTTCGACAACGCCCTGCTCGACGAGGTCGGCAAGGTGGCGGCGAGCGTCCAGGCGCTGGGGGCCGCCCTGACGAGCAAAGAAGGCGTGCCCCAGGCGATTGCGGCGTGCGTCTCCGCCGCGCAGGACGCGACCTACACCTTCAGCCATCGCGAAGAGGTCATCCTGCAGGGAGCTTCGGCGCCCACGGCGCCCGAACCGCCCGCGCCGCAGCAGTAAGCAGAGAGATTTCCGACACAGCCCAGCGGTCTGTGCTGGGAGTTTTAGGGACTTCGGAAGTCTGGGCAAAGGCAAGCAGGTCATTTTTGAACGCTGCCGCAGCAGTAGCGCAGTAGGGACTTCCGAAGCCTTCAGACTTCCGAAGTTTTGGAAACTTCGGAAGTCTAAGAGAGGAAAGGAGCGATTACCATGCCCCGAATTTTCGATATCATCGAGTACTTCGACGAGAGCGGCAAGGAGATCGTCCACCGCATCCCTGAAGAGGGGTCCGGAGACTTTCGCCTGGGTTCGCAGTGCATCGTGCGCGAGAGCCAGGCCGCGGTATTCTTCCGCGACGGCAAGGCGCTGGACGTGCTCGGACCCGGACGGCACACCTTGTCCACGGCCAACGTGCCCATCCTGACGTCGCTTCTCGGCGCCATCGCGTTCAGCGGTCAGACGCCGTTCAAGGCCGAAGTCGACTTCGTGAACCTGCGCGAGTTCATCGACCAGAAGTGGGGCACACCCGAGCCGATCACCCTGCGCGATCCCGATCTGGGCATGGTGAGGCTGCGTGCGTTCGGCACGTACTCCATGCAGGTGTCCGACCCGCAGATGTTCGTCAACAAGATCGTCGGCACGCAGGGCATGTACGATACGAACCAGATCCAGGGCTTCCTCCGCGGCATGATCATCTCGCGGCTGATCGACCTGCTCGGCGAGGCCAAGCGGTCGATTCTGGACCTGCCGGCCATGTTCGACGAGCTGTCGGCCGGGGCGCGGGCCAAGCTGCAGGACGACTTCAATGCCCTGGGCGTGGCCCTCAAGACGCTGTACATCAACTCGATCAGCCCGACCGAGGAAACGGCCAAGGCCATCGACGAGCGGGCCAGCATGGGCGCCATCGGCGACATGCGGACCTACATGCAGTTCAAGGCCGCGCGGGCCATGGGCGACGCAGCGATGTCGGGCGGCGGCGGTGGGCAGGCGGGCAACCTGACCGGGGCCGGGCTGGGACTCGGCGCGGGAGTCGGCCTGGGCGGTGCCATGGCCCAGATGATGGGCCAGGCGATGCAGCAGTCGCAGCAGCCGGGATCGACGTCCCCAGGGGCCGCACCGGCTGGCGGAGCGCCCGGCGGTGGTGGAGCGCCTGGTGGAGCGCCGGCCGCGCCCGCGCTGGTCACCTGCGCCGCGTGCCACCAGGAAGTGGCGGCGGGCAAGTTCTGCAGCAACTGCGGCGCCAAGCTGGACGTCCCGGAGAAGGCCTTCTGCAGCGAGTGCGGCAAGGAGATGCCGGCGGGCTCGAAGTTCTGCCCGCACTGCGGCGCGAAGCAGGGGTAAGCGAGGCCTGAGGATCAATCCTCAGGCTAGCGGGCGGAAGCCTGCTGAAGCAGGCTCGAGGGCAATGTGGTAGCATGCTTGAGCTTGTGAGCCTGAGGATTGATCCTCAGGTCGGGCTGAAGCCCAGCACCCCGAATCCAATTTACCCCGGGTCCTCTCGATGCGGAGAGGGACCGGGGATAAAGCCTTTTGAGGAGTTGCCATATGACCATGACGCGGCCCACAATCGCAGACATCGTAGCCGCCCGCGCGCGCCTGGACCCTTACGTGCCGCGCACCCCGCTTCACTGGTCGCCGATGCTGAGCCAATGGACCGGCGTTCAGGTATACGTAAAGTTTGAGAACCACACGGCCGTGGGATCGTTCAAGATCCGCGGCGCGTTGAACAGCATGATGGCCCTCTCGCCGGAGGTGCGGGCGCGCGGGGTCGTGGCCGCCTCGTCCGGGAACCATGGGCAGGGCGTGGCCTACGCCGGCCGGCTGTTGGGCGCGCCGGTTATCGTCTACGTGCCGGACAACCCCAATCCCGACAAAGTGGCCGCCATGCGGGCGCTGGGGGCCGAGATTCGCGTCGTGGGACGCGACTTCGACATCAGCAAGGAGGAAGCCATGCGCTGGGCGGAGGAAGAGGACCTCTTCTTCCTCGACGACGGCGGTGATTTCGGCCGTGATGGCCGGCGCAGGGACCGTTGCGCTGGAGATCGTGCAGGACCAGCCGGACGTGGCCGCGATCTACGCGCCGGTCGGCAACGGCGCGCTGGCCGCGGGCGCCGGCATCGTCGTCCGCGCGCAGCCCAACACGCCGCGCGTCGTGGCCGTGCAGGCCGAAGGCGCGCCCAGCATGTACCTGTCCTGGCAGAGCGGAGCGCCGGTCACGACGGAGTGCGCCAACACCCTGGCCGACGGCCTGGCCACGCGCGTGCCGGTCCCCTTCGCCACCGACATCCTGCACGACGTGGTCGACGAGTTCGTGCTGGTCAGCGACGAAGAGCTGTGGCGGAGCATCCGCCTGATGTTCGAGGCCACCCACAACGTGGCCGAAGGAGCCGGCGCTGCGGCGCTGGCGGCGCTGCTGCGCACCAGCCAGAGCTTCCGCGGCCGCAAAGTGGCCCTGATTTTGAGCGGCGGCAACATTACCGCCGATAACCTGACGCGCGCCCTGAGCGGGGCCGGGCTGCCGCGCCATCCCCTGGGAGACGACCGATGCGGCCCGATGGACGAGCCTTCGACGAGCTACGGCAAGTAACGCTGACGACGGGTTACGTTCGCTATCCGGAGGGTTCCGTCCTGATTCAGATGGGCGAGACCCGCGTGCTGTGCAACGTGACCGTGCAGGATGAGGTGCCGCCCTGGCTGCGCGGCAAGGGCCGGGGCTGGGTGACGGCGGAGTACGCGATGCTGCCGCGGGCCACGCTGACGCGCACCGCGCGGGAGCGTGGCGGGTTCGGCGCGCGCAGCCAGGAGATTCGCCGGCTGATCGGCCGCGCGCTGCGGGCGTCGGTGGACCTGCAACCAGCTCGGCGAGCGCACGTTCGTCGTCGACTGCGACGTGATCCAGGCCGACGGCGGCACGCGCACCGCCGCGGTGACCGGCAGCTACGTCGCGCTGGCGCTGGCCCTCCGCCCGCTGCTCCAGGCAGGGCCTGGTCGCGCCGCGGCGCTCCTGCTCGCCGGTGGCCGCGGTCAGCGTGGGCGGTGGTGGACGGCGAAGGCCGCCTCGACCTGATGCTACGAGGAAGACTCGCGCGCTGAGGTCGATTTCAACGTCGTTATGAACGGGCGCGGCGAATACGTCGAGGTCCAGGGCACCGCCGAGGGCCGGCCCTTCCGGCGCAATGCGCTGGACCACCTGCTGACGCTGGCGGAGAGCGGCATCGCCCAACTGCTGGCCGTTCAGGCGGAGACGCTCCATTGAAACGCGGTGTGGGCGGAGCCCAGATCGTGCTCGCCGTCCTGACCGTCACTGCGCTCTGCCTGTTCGTGGCGCTGAGCGGCTGGATCGTCTACAGCGTGGCCCGGGACCGCGGCCTGCTGGCCGCCGCTGCCCCTCCGCCGCCGGCCCTGGCTCCGGTCGGCCCGGCAGCGCCGCTTCCGGTCGCAGCCACTCCGGCCGCCCCAGCCGCGCCGATCACGGTGGCGCCGGCTGCGTCCGCCCCAACGCCGACGGCCACGCTGGTCGTGCCGCGCGCGGCGGTCAACGCGCCGGTGCTGCAGCGCGTCCAGAGCAAGATGGTCGACATAAGCGGGATTGACGCCCCGCCAGCCGGTGGCCCTGCAGTTCCTGACCAACGAAGACCTGCGCGGTCACCTCGCCGCGCTGTATTCCCAGGAGAACCCGGACCGAAAGGTCCTGGTCGACCAGCAGCTGTACTCCGAGCTGGGATTCCTGCGGCCGGGCGACGACCTGAACCGCATCTTGCGGGACCTGAATGGGCGCAGCATGAGCGGCTTCTACAGCTCCGAGGAGAAACAGCTCTACATCGTCAGCGATCGCTGGAACATGTCCGCCTCCGAAGAGATGGCCTTCGCCCACGAGTTCACGCACGCCATGCAGGATCAGTACTACAACCTGAAGTCGCTGGACGAGCGGGCCAACGACCCGCGACGCGCACCTGGCGAGCCTGGCCCTCATCGAGGGTGACGCGACGCTGGCCATGGCCCTGTACGCGTTCGGCAACCTGTCCCAGACCGACGTCGACGAGATCGTCTACCAGGCCGCGAGCATCAAGCCCACGCAGATCGACGACATCCCGCCGCCGCTGGCCCGGATGACGCTGTTTCCGTACGAGGCGGGCCTGCGTTTCGCCCAGTCGCTCTACAAGATCAAGGGCTTCGACGCGATCAACGCGGCATTCGCCGTGCCGCCGCTGTCGACCGAGCAGATCATGCACATCGAGAAGTACCTGACGCAGCCGGACGTGCCGCAGCCGGTGGCGCTGCCGGCCATGGACGACCTGATGGCCGGCTCGTGGACGGAGATCGACCGGGGCACGCTGGGCGAGTTTCTGCTCGGCCTGCACCTGCAGCAGGGCCTGGCCGGCACGAATTCCGGGATCGATCCCCAGGCGGCGGTGACCGGCTGGGGCGGCGACACGTATTCGCTGCTGATGGACGGCCAGGGCCGGCGGCTGCTGGTCATGCGCTCGGTGTGGGACACGGCCGCGGCCGCCCAGCGGTTCTTCGCGGCGTACGCCCGGCTCGCGTCGAAGAACGGACAGCTCGCCCTGCAGCTCGATGAGCCCGGCCGCGTGCGCTGCCAGTGGCCCGACCGAGAAGTCTACGCCAGCCAGCACGACACCGACGCCCTGGTGATCCTCGCGCCCGACGCCGAGAGCCTGGATCGCGCGCTGCATTGGTTTCCGGGGTATTGATGGGGCGGACCCCTCTCCCAGCCTCTCCCCTAAGAGGAGAGAGGAGCCACAGGCGAGGGTCGTTCTCCTCTCTCCTCTTAGGGGAGAGGCTGGGAGAGGGGTCCGCCCATGACCCGGAGTGACCTCCGGCGCGGCGGCCTGATCCTCGTTGGGCTGGGCGTGCTCGGGCTGGCGGCGGTGGCCGGCCTGCGCTATTGGGTGGACGTCACCTACGGCGCCCGCATCTACGAGGACGCGGAGCAGGTGCCGCCGCGGCCGGTGGCCATCGTCTTCGGGGCCGGCGTCACGCCGTCGGGCCGGCTGAGCCCGATCCTGGCCGACCGCGTGAACGCTGCGCTTTCGGCTGTACCGCGCCGGTCGGGTCAATAAGCTGCTGCTGACCGGCGACAATCGCTTCGTGAACTATAACGAGCCGGGCGAGCATGGCCGCCTACCTGCGCGCGATGGGCATGCCGGACGCGGACATGGTCCTCGATTACGCGGGGCGGCGCACGTACGACAGCTGCTATCGCGCCCGCCACATCTTCGGCGTGGAGCGGGCCGTGCTGGTGACGCAGAACTACCACCTGGACCGCGCGCTGTTCACGTGCGGCCGACTCGGCCTCGACGTCGTGGGCCTCGCCGCCAGCGGCCGCCGCCCGAACGTCATCTACTGGCTGCGCGAATTGCCGGCGACCGCCGTCGCCTGGCTGGACGTCAACGTGCGTCATCCCATGCCGGTCATGGGCGACCCAATTTCCGTCGACTGGGGACCGGATCCACAAGGTACGCCGCGCCCGTAGGGGCGACCCCGCGTGGTCGTCCGGCCGCGGCCCACCCAACACACAGGAGGTGAATCATGGCAGTCGACCGATTGACCGAAACGATCACCCGCAACCCGTCCGTTCACGAGGGACAGCCCTACGTCATCAGCACCGACATCACCGTCGTGCAGGTGCTCGACCTGCTGGCCGACGGCGTCTTCCCCCAGGAGGTCGTGACCGCGAAGTACTACCCGAACCTGACCCTGGAGCAGGTCTACACCTGCGTCGCCTTCGCCAGCCAGGCCCTCAAGACGATCAAGTGGGCGTAGCGCGATGACCATGCGAACCATGCAAGCGCTGGTGAAGACCAGCCTGGACGCGAAGGCGATGGAGCTGCGGGAGATGCCGGTGCCGGAGCCCGGCCCCGGCGAAGTGCTGCTGAAGGTCGGCGCGGCGGCGATCTGCGGCAGCGACCTGTCCATGTACCGCGGCACGTTCGACCACCCGATGCAGATCCCGGTGGTCATGGGCCACGAGTTCGGCGGCACGGTGGACAGCGCTGGGCCACGGCGTGACGGCCTACAGCCGTGGGCGAGCGCGTCGTCTCCGAGACGGCGGCGCGTGTCTGCGGGCACTGCGTCTACTGCCGGTCGGGCAACTACAACGTTTGCCCCGAGCGCAAGGGCTTCGGCTACGGCGTCGACGGCGCGTTCGCGGACTACGTCAGCGTGCCGGCCCGGCTGCTGCACCGCATCCCGGACCACCTGCCCTTCACACGGGCGGCGCTGACCGAGCCCGCGGCGGGCGCGCATCACGGCGTGCAGCTCAACCACAGCGTGCGCCCCGGCGATGCGACGCTGATCATCGGCCCGGGGCCCATCGGCCTGTTCGCGATGCAGTTCGCCCACCTGGCGGGCGCGCAGCCGCTGCTCATCGCCGGCATTGCGCGCGACCACGAGCGGCTGGAGCTGGCCCTGGAGCTGGGCGCGGACCGCGCGATCGACCTGGATGCGGAAGACGCGCGGGAGATCGTCCGCGGCCATCGGCGACGGCCTGGGCGTGCAGTACGTCGTCGAGGCGACCGGCGCGCCGGCCGCCCTGGACCTGGCGCTGGACGTCGTCCGGCCGCTGGGGACCATCACGCGCATCGGCCTGAGCGATCAGCCGCTGCCCTTCGGGCTGAACCGGCTGACCGCCAAGGCGTGACGCTGCAGGGCACCTGGAGCCACAACTACGCCGATTGGGAGCGCGTCCTGGACCTCATGGGCACCGGGCGGCTCCAGGTCGAGCCGATGGTGAGCCGGGTGTATCCGCTGGCCGAGTGGCGGCAGGCGTTCGAGGAGGCCGCCGCCGGGCCGCGTCGTCAAGGCCGTGCTGGAGCCATAGGGAACCCGCGTCTTCAGTGGTCTGTAGGGGCGACCCGGTGTGGTCGCCCACGGCCTGGGCGACCACACCGGGGTCGCCCCTACGCGCGGCGGGCGGGGTCAGGAATTGCCTGCGTGCGCTTGCCTTTTTGGGGGACGTCTGCTACAATCGCACACGCTTGTTCCAGACCCACAAGCTGACGCGATGGGATGCGTGGCACAGGAGGACAGGACCGAGATGGACCTTGCAACCATGATTTGGGACGTGCCGGACTTTCCGGTGAAGGGCGTGCTGTTCAAAGACATTACCACCCTGATTCGTGACGCGGACGCCTTCCGGGAGGCCGTCGACCGGATGGCCGAGCGGTTCCAGGGCCGGCCGATCGACGCGGTGGTTGCCATCGAATCGAGAGGCTTCGTGTTCGGCGCGCCGATCGCCTACAAGCTGGGGGCCGGCTTCATCCCCGTCCGCAAGCCGTGCAAGCTGCCCGCGGAAACCATTCCGGCAGGAGTATTCTCTCGAATATGGAACCAACGTCCTGGAGATGCACAAGGACGCCATCCGCCCGGGCCAGAATATCCTGATCGTGGATGACCTGCTGGCGACCGGCGGCTCCGCCAATGCCACCATCCACCTGGTCGAGGAGCTGGGCGGCGAGGTGGTCGGCCTGGCGTTCCTGGTCGAGTTGCTGTTCCTCCACGGCAAGGAGAAGCTGCAGAGCTACGACGTGTTCTCCGTGCTGCAGTACTGAGCGCGGAAAGAACAGTCATCACAAAGGACACAAAGAAACACAAAGAACGGCGAAAGAGGTCTTGACTTCTTTGTGTTTTCCTTGTGTCCTTTGTGATAAGAAAGACTTCCGAAGTTTCTAAAACTTCGGAAGTCTCGTTCACGACTTAATCCCGGCGGCGCATGCCGGAGAGCAAGAAGCCGTAGTACAGCAGCGTGGAGAGCGCCTGCGCCAGCGCCGCCCAATAGGTCAGCGCGGCGGCGTTGAGCACGCTCTTGGCCCCGGCCATCTCGCGGCCGTCCACCAGGGTGGCGCTCTGCAGCATCTGCAGCGCGCGGTGGCTCGCGTTCAGCTCCACGGGCAGCGTGACGGCGGTGAAGACCACGGCGGCGGCGAAGGCGATCAGGCCGATCTGCGCCACGGCGATGCTGTTCAGCAGCATGCCGACGATGAACAATATCGGCCCGGCCCACGAGCCGATATTGGTGATGGGCACCAACCCCGAGCGCAGCCGCATCGGCATGTAGCCCTGGTAGTCCTGGACCGCGTGGCCCACCTCGTGCGCCACGATGCCCATCGACGCGACCGAGCGGCCGTTCGCCACGCCGGCCGATAGGCGCAGCGTCTTGGAACGCGGATCGTAATGATCGGTCAGGTTGCCGGGCACGCCCTCGATGTTGACGCTGCCCAGGCCGGCCTGATCCAGCAGCGTACGGGCCGTCTGCACGCCGGTCATTCCGCGCGCGTTGGGCTCCTGCCCGTACTTGCGATAGGCCCACTGCACCTTCCACTGCGCGTAGAACGCCAGGAGCAGCGCCGGCAGCGCAAAGACGAAGTACATCGGGTCAAAGTAAAACATGGGAAACCTCCGTATGATCTCTCAACATCAGCTTGCGCGGCCGGCACCCGCCGGTCGACTTTTTTGTCGCTGATTATTCCTGATTATACCCATCAATTGTCTATTTTTCAATAGAATGGGGCAAGATGTCACCTTGTCGTCCGCTCCGTGTCAGGTGGGCGCCCTGGTCTGTTCATTTGTGCGCAAACGATACGTGCATTATAATATTCCTCGTGACAGCGACAATCTTCTTGGGTGGGCGACGGCAGCCGTTCCCTCAGCCCATCCTCTTGCCCGTGGGCAAGCCCGCAGCTCGGACGTTTGTCCGTCATTTGACGATCGGAGGTCTGTATGACGGAGTGTGAGTACCTGGAGAATTGCCCCATCTTCGCGCGGTTCCGCTTGCAGGGCAGCAAGAACTACTGGATCGAGATGTATTGCGCCGGCGCCAGGCAGAATCAGTGCGCGCGAAAGGTGCTCAGAAAGCAGGGCATCCAGCCATCGCTCACGCTTTTGCCCAGCGGCCAGGACCTGGACGCGGACATCGCGCCCCCGGCCAATACCAGCAAGGCCGGAGTGTAGGCCGGTTGCCCTGTTCCAAGCATCGTGCCGCAGACCCTGAGGCGCGGCGCACAATGAAAAAGCCCTCGTTTGAGGGCTTTGAACGTTAGGCTCAATCAGGGGCCGCCGCAAGAGCGGCCGACTCAGTCGGCCTGGCTCATACCGGACGCCAGGCACGCGAACAGCGCCAACACGACCGAGATGGCCGACACGGCCAGAAACGCCGCCGCCAGCCCCCAGCCCCAGCCATACCAACGCCCCACCGTCGTGCCGGTCAGCACGACGCACAGCGCCAGCAGCAGCATGACCGCCCGGACCGGAAAACCCGCTCCCACGTCGATTGGATCCTCGTACTGCGGCTGAACGCCCGGTATCGGTTCGTGGCACAACACGCGCGGCCTCGACCTTCCAGCCATCGCGACCTCCTCGATCCGCGCGATGCGAAACTCAGCATACGCGCCCGTTACCAATGGACTATCTCTATAATAGAGCATGCAGCTATGCGATGCAATAGGAAATAGGTACTGTCTTGCCGTGCTCGGAAGTATACTATAGGTAAACGCAAGGTGCAAATCGTAGGCCCCGTCGCGGTTTTGGGCGAGTCCGGGTCTACGACTTATGTCATTCTGAGCTGCAATATGGTCCGCGGCGGACCACTGATTGGGCAAGAAACAGACGCGCGGGCGGTGAGGTGTATAATGGGGGGCGAGTTCAGACAGTTAAGACCGGCGCCTCATTGGTGCGCACGAGCCCGACTCTGAGCTTGGTTCCGACTATTAGTGACTCATTGATTGGTGGCGTAGACCCCGGTTAGTAGCATTCCGAGTTCGTACGAGATAGTCGGGTCTGGACTCTGTGCAGCGAGATATTTAACCTAGAGTAGAGGTGAGTCCATGAGTCAGAAGACCAGTCGTCGCCCCCGCGTGGCGCCCGCCCCCGTGTTGGAACAGTTGAATCTCGATGCCGCCGGGCTGGATATCGGCGCCAGCAAGATCTACGCCTGTGTGCCAGGGGACCGGACCGACCAGCCGATTCGGGTGTTTCGCACGTATACGGCCAGCCTGCATGAGTTAGCCGATTGGCTGGCCCAATGTGGGATCAAAACCGTGGCGATGGAATCGACGGGCGTGTATTGGATCGCGGTGTACAACATCCTGGAAGCGCGTGGCTTCGAAGTCTATCTGGTCAATGCCCGCCACCTCAAGAACGTGCCGGGGCGCAAGTCGGATGTATCGGATTGCGAGTGGTTGCAGCAACTGCACAGTCACGGCTTGTTGCGGGCCTCGTTTCAGCCACCGGCCGAGATCTGTGCGTTGCGGACCCTGGCGCGCCAGCGCGATAGCCTTATCAAGTCGCAGGCGAGCCATATTCAGCACATGCAGAAAGCGTTGCAAGTGATGAACGTCAAACTGAGCGAGGTCGTGTCGGACATCACGGGCCTGACCGGGCAGCGCATCATCCGGGCCATCCTGGCGGGCGAGCACGAGCCCGGCCGCTTGGCGCAGTTGCGTGACCCGAAGTGTGCCAAGAGCGAGGCGGAGTTCGCCCTGGCGCTGGCCGGCACCTACCAGTCCGAGCAGGTGTTCGTCCTGCAGCAAGCTGTGGCGCAATACGATTTCTTCCAGGGCCAACTGCAGGAGTGTGATGCGCAACTGGAGGCCGTGTACGCCCAACTGCCACCGGCCACGCCGGGCGCCAACTGCCCGCCCCCAGCGGCCCGAACGACCAAACGGCGCAAAAACCAAGCTCACTTTGATCTGTCGGGCCACCTGTATCAGCTGACCGGCGTGGACCTGACGGCCATTGATGGCCTGGGGGCCTTAACCGTCCACACGATCATCTCCGAAGTGGGGGTCGACCTGACCAAATGGGAGACGGCCAAACACTTCACGTCCTGGCTCGGCCTGGCGCCGTGTCCGGAGAAATCGGCCGGCCAGGTCCTCCATACGGGCACCAAGAAGACCGACAACCGGGCCAATCAGGCCTTCCGCCTGGCCGCGCAGAGTGTGAGCCGCAGCCAGTCGTCGATCGGGGCCTGTTACCGCCGCTGGCGCGCCCGCGTTGGTGCCGCCGAAGCCATCACTGCCACGGCGCACAAATTGGCCCGCATCTTCTACAAACTGCTCAAGGATCACGTGCCCTACAAGGATCCGGGCCCAGACGACTACGACCGCAAACACCGGGCCCGCACCATTCGCAACTTAGAACGCAAGGCCAGCGCCGTGGGTATGCGCGTGGTACCGATCGACGTACCTCTTGTTTCTTAGTAGGAGCGCCGTTCAGCGACGAAGAATCTCGCGCGCGAGAAAGGACATCGTCAATCGCACCGCTGGGGACATCCTTTCTCGCGCGCGAGATTCTTCGTCGCTGAACGGCGCTCCTAAGAATGACATAAGTCGTAGACCCGGACTCGCTCAGCCGTACCGTGGTGAAATGGCTCAAGATGGTGGACACCAGGGCCAACGCATTGAAATTGTGGCGCTCGTCCCAGCGAGCGCCACAATTTCAATGCGTTGGCTCTGTGGTGGACACACAGCCGGGTTGCCCGGACGTGCCGGGCCGTGCTATACTTTCGTGCGAGATTGCGCGCGAGGAGGATATTCGACGATGAATCAACGGTACTTGAGCTGGGCCGAGATCGACCTGGACGCGGTCGCTTTCGATATTCAGGGGTTCAAACGGTACGTGGGCGACCGGGTGCTGCTGGGCGCGGTGGTCAAGGCCAACGCTTACGGCCACGGCGCCGTGGAGATGGCGCGGGCGTGCCTGCAAAACGGGGCCGACTGGGCGATCGTCAACCGGTCCAACGAGGGCGTCGAGCTGCGGCAGGCCGGCATCACCGCCCCGACGCTGGTGCTGGGCCACACCATGGCCGACGAGGCCGAGCGCATCGTCGCCTGGGACCTGCGGCCGACGGTCAGCAACGCGGCGCAGATCGAGGCCCTGTCGACCGCGGCGGCGCGCCGGGGAACCCGGGTGCCCGTCCACGTCAAGCTCGACACCGGGCTGAGCCGGCAGGGCGTCATGCCCGGCGAGGCGGCGGATTTCGTCGGCCTGGTCGCGCGCACGCCGCACGTCGCGCTCGAGGGCCTGTACTCGCACTTCGCCGTCGCCGACGAAAACTCGCCGGACGCCGTGGCCTTCACGCGCCGGCAGTTCGAGACCTTCCTCGCCGTCCGGGAGGACCTCCGCCGTGCCGGGTTCGAGATCCCCATCTGCCACGTCGCCAATACCGCCGCGACGCTGAACGATCCCGCCATGCACCTGGACCTGGTCCGCGTCGGCTCGGGCATCACCGGGATGTACCCGTCCGAAGAGACCCTGAAGACCATACCGCTGAAGCCGGTGCTTTCGCTGAAGAGCCACGTCGGGCGCGTCGCCACGCTGCCGCCCGGCGCGTCCATCGGGTACGGCCGTACCTTCACCGCCGCCGCGCCCGTGAAGATCGCGCTGGTGCCGGTGGGCTACGCCGACGGCTACCGCCGCAGCCTGTCCAACCGCGGCGTCGTCCTGATCCACGGCCGGCGGGCGCAGGTCGTGGGCCGCATATCCATGGACCAGTGCACCGTCGACGTGACGCACATCCCGGACGTCGCCGTCGACGACGAAGTCGTGCTCATCGGCGCGCAGGGCGGGGACGCCCTCTCCGCCGACGAGGTCGCCGACCTGGCCGGCACCGTCGCCGCCGAGCTCACCTCCGCGCTGCCCGCGCGCCTGCCTCGCGTCTACCTGCGGGGCGGCGAAGTCGTGGCCGTGCGCGATTTGGTCGCGGGGTAGGGGACGCACTCGGCCGAATAGCTGCAGGACGGAGTCTGTCGCACCCTAAATCTGGGACAGACCCGCAGGGTCCAGGAATGCATGGTCAGGACAGTTGCATTGAAATGGTTGCGCCCGTCCTGGCGATTGGAAATCGCCAGGACGGGCGCAACCATTTCAATGCAATCGCCTGAATGAATACTGCGCACGGTTTCCAATCGCCAGGACGAGCGCAATCATTCTGATGCAATTGCCCTGGATGCATGGTTGACCGTCGATCACACTCATGCTACACTCCGTCACAATCAGCTGCGCAAAAGGATAGCTGGATGGAGGTGACCGGGACAATGGCCAAACTGGAAGGCATTCGGATCCAGAACTATCGAGTCCTGAGAGACGTGACCCTGGGCAAGCTGTGGAACCTCCAGGGGGCATCCCCGCTGACTCCCCTGGTGGCAGTGATCGGCAAGAACGGCGTGGGCAAAAGCACGCTGTTCGACGCATTCGGATTTTTGTGCGACAGTCTGTCCAGCGGCGTCGAAGAAGCCTGCGACATGAGGGGCCGAGGCGGGTTTGACAAGCTGATCTCCAAAGGCGCGGACGGCCCCATACAATTCGAGCTCTACTTCAGAGAGGCTCCCAACGTCAGGCCGCTGACTTACGAGGTGAGCTTTGCTCTGGATGAAAGTCACCGCCCATTCGTGGAGACGGAAAGACTGAGACAACGCCGGAAGGGAGCAACGCGTGGGTGGCCCTTTTCTTTTCTCAATCTTTCGGCGGGCCACGGCGAGGTGTGGAAGGGTGAAAGCTACGGAGAGGAAGCCGCAGCCAAAGTCACGGTCGACTTGACCGATCCTCGTCAGCTGGGTATCGCGACGCTGGGTGTGTTCCGTGAGCATCCCCGAATTGCGACGTTCCGCAACTTCGTTCAGAGTTGGTACCTGTCCTACTTCACTCCAGATGCCGCTCGCAGTCTTCCTCTGGCTGGGCCTCAGAAGCATTTGAGCGTTCACGGCGACAATCTTGGGAATGTGGTCCAGTTCATGGAACGGGAATCCCCCGACAGGTTCCAGAGCATTCTCGATAACATCACCGACAAGATACCCGGTGTGGACAGGATCAGAACGAGTAAATCACCGGATGGCAGGCTTCTGTTGGAGTTCAACGACAAGGGCTTCGACGACCCATTCTACGCTCAGCAGATGTCCGACGGCACCTTGAAGCTGTTCGCTTACCTGCTGCTTCTGGAGGACCCGGAACCGGCCCCTTTCATTTGCATCGAAGAGCCAGAGAATGGACTATACCACAAATTACTGGAGGCTCTCGCTTCTGAGTTTCGCTCTCACGCCACGGGCAAGAAGGATGCACCCCAGATCTTCGTGACCACGCACCAACCCTATTTCGTCGATGCGCTCGAGCCGGAGGAGACATGGATCTTGGAAAAGGGACCAGACGGATTTGCGACCATACGCCGAGCGAGTGACGATCCTATCGTCGAGGCAATGGTTGGGGAGGGACGACCTCTGGGCAGCCTGTGGTATAGCGATTACCTGGACCCGAGGTAGGCGACCATGCATTTCGAACTCCTGGTCGAGGGCCAGGCTGATCGCACCGCGCTGGAGCCCATCTTGAAGAAGATCCTCGGCGAGTATGGTTTTCCGCACACGTGGCGCATTCACAAGCATCAGGGGAAAGGCGAATTGCCCCAGAATCCCGCGGCCGCACCTGATCCCAAGAATCGGTCTTTGCTGCACAACTTGCCCGCATCTCTGCGGGCTTATGGCAGAAGCCTGACCGCCGGCCAGGTTGTGGTGGTCGTGGTGGATTTGGACGATCTGGACTGCATTTCTCTGAAGAGAGACCTGGTCGACGTCCTGAGCGCCTGCAGCCCTCCACCGCAGGTGCTCTTTCGAATCGCGATCGAAGAGATCGAAGCCTGGCTGTTGGGAGATCAAGCTGCTCTACTTCAGGCGTACCCAAATGCGAAAGCCTCTGTCCTGGCAGTCTATCAGCAGGACTCAATCTGCGGAACCTGGGAACTAATCGCAGATGCCGTTCATCCCGGGGGCAGCAAGGCCCTGAAAGCCAGGGGAAGACAGTCTGTTCTGGCCCTGGAACAGAAGCGGGTGTGGGCGAAGAATATCGCGCCGTTGTTGGATGTGGACGTGAATTCCTCGCCCAGCTTCTGTACTTTTCGAGACGGCATGAGACGGCTGGCACAACAAGACAGGATTCACCCTGCTCAAGAGTCGAAATAGGTTGAATCTGGTCCAACCGGCCGCGGCTGTGCCTTCCTCTTCGCGACAATGACGATTTTGACTGTGTACCTCTTCAGAGGCGCCATTCTCACCAGCGTTTCTCTCTGAAAGCCGGTTGCCCCTTCATGAAGCTCGGAACACGGCTGCGAGATCGCTGCGGTCGGCGGCCTATTCTCATTGACTTTTGCCACAATCTGCTCCCTCAGCTATTCGATGCAACTGAGCGGCCGTTCGTGGGCAACGCCCAGAAACGAGATTGTAACACCGTGTGCCCGGTCCCACAATGGCCCGCGGATTGCACCCCATGCGATCCGGCGGGCCATTCGGATTCGATCCAACGGTGTCTTCCCATGGCGGACCGGCGCCCGCCGCCCCGGCACGGGGGCGAATCATTCCTCTCCAGACTTCCGAAGTTCTCGCAACTTCGGAAGTCTTTATCCATTCGGGAGCGAATTTGAGGCAAAAGGTAAATTTTGTGTAATCGGAAATACGTACTATAATAGAACCACTGTTACTTTGAATGACCGGAATATTGCTCGTTGAGATGGCCTGCACGCAACCCCAAGCACTCTTACGAAGTCAGGGATGCACGTCGAGAAGAAAGGAGACACAACGATGAGAAAGCTCACGATGTCGAAGAAGCTCAAGGCAATTCGGAAGCTCAGATACCTGACGGTCTTGCTCATCCTGGTGGCGATGCTCTGCCTGGTGGTCGGAGTCTCGTCCTACGTCTACTCGGCCCGGAACCCGGCTCCCGCTCCCGTGGAGGGCACGGCGACCATCCCCGTGCCTCAGCAAGGTGACGGCACCGGCCCCGCGGAAGGGATCGCGACGAGCCCTGCCCCATCGCTAGGCGAGGGGACGAATGGTGAGCCCGCGCTGGGCAGCCAGCCGAGCCCGGCGGGTGGCGTGATCGCGGCCCAGGGTCCGTCATTGGGCGCCGCAGCGAGCTTCGGCGTCCTGGCCGGCACGATGGTCCAGAATACCGGCGCGACCACGATCGTGGGCGACGTTGGCGTCTCGCCCGGCAGCACGACCCCCGGCCTCACCGCGGACATGGTCACGGGCGCGATCTACCTGAACGACGCCGTGGCAGCCCAGGCGCACGCCGACGTCATTGCGGCCCGCAGCGCGCTGGCCGGCGAGACGTGCACGACCAACTACACCGACGTGCCGCAGCAGCTGGGCGGCCTCACGCTGGCGCCGGGCGTCTACTGCTTCGGCTCGACGGCGGAGCTCAGCGGGACGCTCACGCTCGATTCACAGGGCGACCTCAACCCGTTGTGGGTCTTCAAGATCCCGAGCACGCTCACCACGACGACCGGCTCGTCCGTGGTCCTGAGCGGCACCACCGGCTGCGGCGTGTTCTGGAACGTCGACAACGCGATCATCGGCCCCAGCAGCGCGTTCGCGGGGAACATCCTCGCGGCGACGAACATCTCGCTCGGCGCCGGTGCGAGCATCGCGCCCGGTCGCGCGCTGGCAGTCGACGGCGCGGTGACCCTGTCGGCGAACAACATCACCATCACGCCGTGCGGCGACCCGACCCCGGGCACGCTGAGCCTGGTGCTCACCTGTGACGGTGCGAGCTTCAGCGGCGAGGCGGTGATCTCCACCAGCGTGGACTACTCGCTCAGCGACGGCGTCGCGGGCTCGCAGGCGGTCGGACCCGGTCCGTTCGCGTTCGACGTGCCGTGGAACCCGCCGATCCAGGGCCTGGTGGGTCCGTTCGTGATGACGGCGACGGGCACCCTCGATCTCGGCCAGCTCGAGGAACCGGACGTGACCGTCAACGGCACGGAGACGCTCACCTGCTCCGGCAACGGTTAAGAGCCACGATCCCAATCTGAAGACACGATTTGAGCGACAGGCGCCGCGGCGCCTGTCGCTTTTTGGTGCGCCGGAGGCGGGCGTGCGGCGTCGGTCAACCCAACCGCCGCCTGACTCCTACCCACTTTGTTCTCTCAGCCGCCGCAGACCTCTCTCCCGGCCTCTCCCCTGCAAAGGGAGAGGAGCAAATCGGTTGACGTTCTCCTCTCCCTTTGCAGGGGAGAGGCCGGGAGAGAGGTCTGCGGCGGCTGAGAGAACAAAGTGGGTAGGAGTCAGAACCGCCGCACCTGGCATCCGGCGACGCAATTCGGTATAATGTGGGCGGCGGAAACCAACGGAACAAGGAGGTTTGTCCTATGAGTCTCTTCGTCGTGGACGCGACCAGGTGCACGCGGGACGGCGCCTGCGTGGCCGAGTGCCCGGCGCGCATCATCGAGCTGCAGGAGGGCGCTCCAACGCCGACGCCCGTATCGGGCGCGGAGGCCGCGTGCATCCGGTGCGGCCATTGTGTGGCCGTCTGTCCGCACGGCGCCCTGGCCCTCGCGAGCATCCGGCCCGAAGACTGTCCGCCGGTGCAGAACGACCTGGCGCTGACCGCCGCTCAGGCGGAGTACGCGATCCGATCTCGGCGGTCGATTCGCACGTACCGGGACGAGGCGGTCGAGCGCGAGAAGCTGGCCCGGCTCATCGACATCGCCCGCTACGCGCCCACCGGGAGCAACCGGCAGGAAGTGCGGTGGCTGGTCATCAATTCGCGGGACGAAGTGGAGCGCCTGGCCTCCATGGTCGTCGACATGGCGCGCCACATTTCCACCGAAGGGGCCGTCTCGCCGGTCCCGAGCCGACTCGCCTCGCTCGCAAAGGTGATCCTGGCGTCGGGCGCGGCGCGCGTCTCCCGCAACGCGCCCGTGCTGATCGTCGCCTACGCGCCGAAGCAGCTCGGCATGAGCCTGGTCGATTGCTCGATAGCGCTGTCGTACCTCGATCTGGCGGCGCCCCCGCTGGGCCTGGGCGCGTGCTGGGCAGGCTACTTCATGACCGCCATTGACCAGTGGCCTCCGCTGCAGGCGGCGCTCGCGCTGCCGGAAGGGTATGCGGGCTTCGGCGCCATATTGCTGGGGTATCCCACGTACCGGTATCACCGGCTGCCGCCCAGGGACGAGGCCCAGATCACCTGGCGGGAGTGAGCCCGCCGGACGACCACCACAGCCGGGTCTGTTTTCAGGCCCGGCTGTTTCTATGCGTAGAAACTTCCGAAGTTTTGGAAACTTCGGAAGTTTGACCGCGCCGAGTGCTATCATCCCCGTGAGAGGCGTACGCCGCCAACCGCGCTCCCTTGCCCTGCTCTCGCCTCCATTTCCCCGCAGAGCACCTCCGGCTTCGTGCCTGCAGGCACGAAGTAGTCCCCCGGCCTATTGACACAATCGGTCACGCGTGATATCATTAGAACAAACGTTCTATGACATCATCCGATTCTCAGGGGAGATGGGCCTTGGACAAGCGTCGATTCTTGCGCAAGCTGCGTGACCTGCAGGGCAACGTCCCGATGCAGGCGTTCGCCATGAAGCTGGGCATCGATCCCTCGTACCTGTCACGCCTCTACCTGGGCAAGCGCTCGCCGGGTGCGCGGGTCATCGCAGGCGCGCTGCGCGCCTTCCCGCACGTCTCGCTGAAGGAGTGGGGCTTCGAGCGCTCAGCCATCAGCGATCGGCGATCAGCAGTCAGCGATCAGTGGACAACTGATGACGATGCCGGTGGCGCTCGGGAAGAACCAGCAGGCGATTATTGATCGCCACGCCGGAGGCTACGTAGGCGGCTGATCGCTGACCGCTGACCGCTGAAAGCTGAAAGCTGAAAGCTGAAAGCTGATCGCTCCCTTTGGAGGTGATGCAATGCCTCGCAATCCGAACAAGCGTCGTTGCGCGCGGACCGGCTGCCGTGCCTGGGCCATGGCGGGCAGTCCCTTCTGCGCCAGCCACCGGGCCGAGGCGGACGCCGCTCCGGCCGGTGACGAAAGTGGTGCAGCGGTGTCCCTGCTGGGCATGTACGCGGGCGCGCTGACCCCGGAGGAGCGTCGCCTGTTCGAGCAGCACGGCGACGCAGGCAACGTGGACCCGGAGATCTGGCTGCTGCGCGTGATGAGCCGGCGGCTGTTCCTGGCCCTGGGCCGGGAGGATTGCGATCAGGAGACCGTCCGCAAGCTGGCCGGCGTCCTGTACCAGGGCATCGCGCGGCTGGCCCAGCTGCTGCGGACCCGCCGCGCGATCTCCGGCGACGCCGTGGACGGCCTGGCCGGCGCCCTGGCTCAGGCCCTGGACGAGATCGACAATCTGAAGGAGTGAGAGCATGTTTTCGCGCGGATCGAGCCGATCGACGGACTCGCACGACGAAGAAGCCGTCTCTCACCACCAAGGGCACACAGAGACACGAAGAAAGGCCAAGGAAGGCGGGAAGAGGCCAAGGTCTTTTCTTGGTGTTTCTTTGTGCCCTTAGTGGTGAGATGTCGTTCGTTTAGTGGGTCACGCTCTACGGAGAGAGGCCCGGCCAGGAGGCACGAAGATGGCGGAGGGAAAAGAGAGACTGCGGGCGGCGATCGTCCGCTTCAATCGCACGCGGGCGCGGGACGTGGCGGTGGACGAGCGGCCCGGCTGCGTCTACGGGCTGCTGACGCGCGACCTGGCCAACGACCTGAAGTCCGGCCTGGAGGACGTGCGCCGGGAGCTGGCCGAGCTGAAGCGGCTGCTGGCGGGCATCTTCGTCGCCCTGGCGCTGACCTTCATCGGCGTGCTGGTCGACCTGGCCGTGCGGGCGGCGTCCATCCGATGAGTGGGGCTCTCTTGAGCCGGGCCGCCCATCGGGCGCTGGCGGACGTCGGCGCGTTTTCACGCCTGGTCGCCGGTCGGCCGCTGCGCCGCTATCAGCTGGCCCCGGCGCGGGCTATCGTCGACAGCGTGCTCCATCGCCGCGGCCTGACCTTCGCCGTGGTCATGAGCCGCCAGGCCGGCAAGAACGAGACGTCGGCGCAGGTCGAGGCGTACCTGCTGTGCCGCTTCATGCGCCGGGGTGGAACCATCGTCAAGGCCGCGCCGACGTACGCGCCCCAGCTCGCCATCTCCCAGCTGCGGCTCGAGGCCGTCCTCGCCAACGCGTGGACCGCGCGGTCCGCGCGGCGCCAGGGTCGCGCACTGCGGCTCGGGCAGGCGCGGTGCAGCTTCCTGTCCGCGCAGCCGGGCGCCAACGTCGTCGGCGCCACGGCGGACCTCCTGCTGGAGTGCGACGAGGCGCAGGACGTGGACCCGGCCAAATGGGACCGCGACTTCGCTCCCATGGGCGCGGCGACCAACGTGACGACGGTCTTCTGGGGCACGGTGTGGACCTCGACGACGCTGCTGGCCCGGCGGGTGCGCGCGCTCCGGACGCTGGAGGCCGCGGATGGCATCCGCCGCGTGTTCTACACGCCCTGGCCCGAGGTCGCCGCCGAGCTGCCGGCCTATCGCCGCTACGTCGAGCGCGAGGTGGCCCGCCTGGGCCCCGATCACCCGCTGATCCGCACGCAGTACGCGCTGGTGGAGGTCGACGGCCAGGTGGGGCTGTTCCCGCCCGAACGCCGCCAGCACATGCGCGGCGACCACCCTCGCCGCCGCGGCCCGCGCACCGGCGCCCGTTACGTCATCACCATCGACGTCGCGGGGGAGGCGACAGATCCGCGCCCCGGCGCCACCGCGGCCGACCCGCTGCGCGACGCCACGGCCCTGACCGTGTACGAGATCGACGCCGCGTGCGATCGGGACGCCCTGCCCGGGCGGGCATTGCGGGCTTTGCCCGTCTACCGGGTCGTGGATCGCCGCGTGTGGACCGGGGTGCCGCAGACTGCGCTGTACGCCGAGATCGTGGACCTGACCCGTGCGGTGTGGCGGGCGCGCCGCCTGGTGATCGACGCCACCGGCCTGGGCGCCGGACTGGCCTCGTTCCTGCGCCGCGCGCTGGGCGAAACGGTCGTCGTGCCGTTCGTGTTCACCGCGCAGAGCAAATCGGACCTGGGATGGGCTTTCGTGGCGCTGTGCGACACCGGCCGCTTCAAGGATCACGCGCCGGACGGCAGCCCGGAGCAGGACCTGTTCTGGCGGCAGGTGGAGGCGGCGCAGGGCGAGATCGCGAATGGACCGGGCCGGCGGTTGCGCTGGTCCGTCCCCGACCCGGCCGTGCACGACGACCTGCTGGTCAGCGCCGCGCTGATCGCGGCCCTGGACCTGGACGGCGCGCTCGACCTCGGACCCTACCATCCGTCCGCGCTCATCGAAGCGCCGGACGTGCTCGCGGAGATCGATCGTGGGGGATTCTAGGGAAGCGATCAGCGGTCAGCCGGTGCCACACGGTGCCGGGCCGGGCGACCGGCGCCAAACGGTGCCGGTCGGGTCGGGCGACGATTGCCGCGCGGCACCGCAGAGGCCGGTCGGCCATGCGCCGTTAGCCCGCGGAGGCGGGCTTCGAAAAGGCAGTTGCGACCTTGGTCGCCCGGCCTCCGCGACACCGTGGGGCGTCGGCGGCCTCGATCGGATCAGGCGGCCTCTCCGGCCTCGATCGGATCAGGCGACGATTGCCGTGCCGCGCCGGTCGGGTCGGGTGACGATTGCCGTGCCGCGCCGGTCGGGCCGGTCGGGTCGGGCGACGATTGCCGTGCCGCGCCGGTCGGGCCGGTCGGGTCGGGGCGACGATTGCCAAACGGTGCCGCAGAGGCCGGGCGACCAAGGTCGCGTCTGCCTTTACGAAGCCCGCCTCCGCGGGCTGACGGCGCACGACGGACGCCCGCCCGGCCCGAGTGTCACCTTTGGGAAATGGTCGATGATCGCTGCTTCTGGGAAGGCGGAGGCGGGGCTGGAGATGAGAGCACGTGGACGGCGTGGTGACCCCGGCCGCGCAGGTGGGAGGAGGACCTGCCCGCACCGAAGCCCCCTAAATACCGCGGGGCCCCGCCTCCGCTGTGGATCGCGGATTCCGCCGGAAGGGTGGCGTCGGCATTCCCGGATGACCGGCGCCACCCACCTCGCCTCGACCTCCCCTACCAGGGAGGAAAAGCGAGAGATCCGGCCCTCTCAGTCATCGCGCCTCGGGAAACATCCGCGGCCATGATCGACGAGACGATCGCTGCGAACGACGTC
The DNA here is from genome assembly GCA_963843645.1 of uncultured Chloroflexia bacterium. Classification (GTDB taxonomy): domain Bacteria; phylum Chloroflexota; class Anaerolineae; order DAOTYC01; family DAOTYC01; genus CAWJLE01. The sequence continues at coordinate 37,153 of CAWJLE010000002.1, forward strand.
CTGTCTCTCATGCCCGGACGGGCGCAACGCGAGAGGAGAACGAGGAGAATCACGTATCACGAACGAGCCGGTTCGGAGCCGACCAGCGACTCCCACCACCGTGTCCTTCAGACCGAGCCCGCCAGCCCGATTGTCTGCCTCACCCGGCACGACATGGGGAGGGTAAAGCCTTTGACTGGCAGTATGGAGCAACTGGACCGGCTCCGAACTGGCTCATTCGACTGGGCTCCGCAGGGAGCCGGGCCCCGCCCACCCGGCCGGCGACGACGGCAGCGCGGGAGCCGAGAAGTCGCCGGCGGGCGGGTTAAGGAGGTGGGCAATCGGCGCACGATAGAAGGCGGAATGGACAGCACTCTCGGCCGGCACAGTCGCTGCCGGTTCGTCCAATGCAGCGGCGTCCACTCGCGCCAGCAGCAGACAAACCAACGCCAACAGAATCAGCAGCATCAACGGGACCGTCGCACGTGATCGGGTTAGCATGACGTCGCCCCTACACCAAGGTGGTAAAACCCAGGTTACAGATTACTTTTATTTTACACTAAGATGGAGAAAAAGTCAATAGCAAGTAATTGCGGATTTTGAGGCTCTTTTTTGCGTGAGGCGTAATGCGTGATGCGGGGGGCGACATCGACGCTGCCGGGCGATTGTCTCGGATCACGGCTCACGTGTCACGCATCACTTTTCACTAAAGGAGGCAACCCATGACTTTTCGTGAGCGTATCGTCGATCGATTCTTCGCAGACGTGCTGGCGCAGCGCGTGCAGAACGCGGTGCAGGCCAGCGAGGACCGGTGGTGGACGCGCATCGGCGGGGCGACGGGGCCGCAGGACCGTTCCTGGGCTGAGGCGCAGGCCGGCGCCGCGGACGCCCTCGCCGCTTGGCGGGACAATCCGCTGGCCCGCCGCATCGTCGCCCTGACCACGGACTACGTCGTCGGCGACGGCATCACCCTCGGCTCGGACGTGCCCGAGGTGGCCGGGTTCATCCGCCGCCTGTGGGACCATCCCCTCAACCGCCTGGCCCTGCGCCTGTACGCCTGGTGCGACGAACTGACCCGCTCGGGCGAGCTGTTCCTCGTCCTCGCCACCAACCCCGGCGACGGCCTGACCTACGTCCGCTCCCTGCCGGCGGCCCGCATCGACCGCATCGAAACGGACCCGGACGACCTGGACCGGGAGCTGCGCTGCCACGAGCTGACCTCGGCCCTGGACGGCGATGCGCGCACCGACCTCACCGGCCGCTGGTGGCCCACGCCGCACACCGCCGGGCCGGCGGAGCCGTGCGTGCTGCACTTCGCCATCAACCGGCCGGTGGGCGCGCTGCGCGGCGAAGGCGACCTGACCCCGATCCTGCCCTGGCTGCGGCGCTACCGCGAGTGGCTGGAGGACCGCGTCCGCGTGAACCGGCAGCGCAACAGCTTCGTCTGGCAGGTCAAGCTGCGCAACGCGGATCCCGGTGACCTGGAGCGCAAGCGCCAGCAGTACCGCCACCCTCCGTCCTCCGGCTCGCTGATCGTCAGCGACGAGAACGAGGAGTGGCAGGCGCTCTCGGCGGCGGTCGACGCGGGCGACGCGGCCAGCGACGGGCACGCGCTCCGCCTGCTGATCGCGGCGGGGGCCGGGTTGCCGCTGCACTTCCTGAGCGAGGGCGACACCGCCACGCGGGCCACGGCCGCCGAGATGGGCAATCCCACCTTCCGCCACTTCCGTCGCCGGCAGCTGCACTTCGTCGGCTTGCTGGAGGAGCTGACGACGGTTTCGGCGCGGCGGGCGGCGGCCCTGGGCAAGCTGGCCCTGCCTGCCGACGGCGCCCTGCGCCTGACCCACGTCCTGCCCGACCTGACCCGCGAGGACAACCTGCAGCTGGCGCGGGCCATGCGCGAGTCCGCCGCGGCGCTCGGCGACCTCCGCGACCGCGGCTGGATCGACGACGCCGCAGCCCTGCGCATGGTGTATCGCTTCGCGGGCGAGGGATGAGGCGGGCGTTGGAACGTTGACAGGTTGGCACGTTAGAACGTTAGCAGGTTAGCTCGTTGATGCATCAACGTTTGAACGTGCCAACGTTCTAACGTGCCAACGCCTCGGGAGGTTCGTCATGTTCGATGAGAACGTAGCGGAGATCGAGCGGCAGAGGGCGCTTCAGGTCCGCGCGCAGGGTGGGGACCGGCAGGCGCTGGCCGAGCTGTACGGTTCGTTCCTGCCGCTGATTAAGTCGCGCGTGCGGCGGGTCCTGCGCTCGCTGTCCGCCGACGGTGGGTGGTACGACGCGGACGACCTGCTGCAGGACAGCTTCCTGGTCTTCCACCGGTTCGTGATGGCCAGCGATCCGCGCGTGCCCCTGTACCGGCTGGTGGCGGGGGCGTTCGAGCGGGCGCTGCGCCGCCACCTGCGCGCGCGCCAGGCGTCCGCGCTGGAGGAGGCCCTCCCCGACGAAGAAGCCGACCTGCGGCCAGCGCGCGGCCCGTCGCCGTTCGAGATGGCCTGCGCGGACGAGCTGCTCCGCGCCCTGGGCAGCGACGACGAGCGGGCGCTCGCCCTGCTCTTCGCCCAGGGCTACTCCGGCCGCGCCCTGGCCGATCTCCTGGGCGTCACGCCCGCGGTGGTGCAGGGCAGGCGCTGTCGTCTGCGCGCCAAGTTGGTCGCGCATGGGATCCGGCCGTCGTAGGGGTGTCGCCCGTGGGGGCTATCTCATGCGATGGAGAGCCGGCGCGTCGCGCCGGCGACGTTCGGCGAAGATCGCGTCCGGGGCATCGACCGCACAGGGAGCGCGTGAGGTCCGGCTGCGAGCCGGTGGAATCTGCCCCAGCATGACGATGAGCCTGATCAGCAGCTTCACTGAGAGGATGAGGAAGAAGATATCGAAAATCAGGACCACGGATGCGACCGTGTCTGACATGTTGCCCTCCCCTGCGCAACCTCGCTGACAACATAAAAAGCCCTCGCGGGGAGGGCTTTTTTCATTGGATATAAGCCGGCACACGTCATCCGGCATGTGGGGGGATCCGGCCCGAGCTCGCTTTCGAAGCTGCTGCTCCGACCGGCCACATCACGACGAGTATAACATCATCTTCGATTTCTTGCAAACGCGGCGCTCGCCCGGGTGTACCCCAGATTTTGGGCAAGACCGTGGCCCCCGACGACTGTCATTCTGAGCTGCAATATGGTCCGCGGCGGACCACTGATTGGGCAAGAAACAGACGCGCGGGCGGTGAGGTGTATAATGGGGGGCGAGTTCAGACAGTTAAGACCGGCGCCTCATTGGTGCGCACGAGCCCGTCTCTGAGCTTGGTTCCGACTATTAGTGACTCATTGATTGGTGGCATAGACCCCGGTTAGTAGCATTCCGAGTTCGTACGAGATAGTCGGGTCTGGACTCTGTGCAGCGAGATATTTAACCCAGAGTAGAGGTGAGTCCATGAGTCAGAAGACCAGTCGTCGCCCCCGCGTGGCGCCCGCCCCCGTGTTGGAACAGTTGAATCTCGATGCCGCCGGGCTAGATATCGGCGCCAGCGAGATCTACGCCTGTGTGCCAGGGGACCGGACCGACCAGCCGATTCGGGTGTTTCGCACGTATACGGCCAGCCTGCATGAGTTAGCCGATTGGCTGGCCCAATGTGGGATCAAAACCGTGGCGATGGAATCGACGGGCGTGTATTGGATCGCGGTGTACAACATCCTGGAAGCGCGTGGCTTCGAAGTCTATCTGGTCAATGCCCGCCACCTCAAGAACGTGCCGGGGCGCAAGTCGGATGTATCGGATTGCGAGTGGTTGCAGCAACTGCACAGTCACGGCTTGTTGCGGGCCTCGTTTCAGCCACCGGCCGAGATCTGTGCGTTGCGGACCCTGGCGCGCCAGCGCGATAGCCTTATCAAGTCGCAGGCGAGCCATATTCAGCACATGCAGAAAGCGTTGCAAGTGATGAACGTCAAACTGAGCGAGGTCGTGTCGGACATCACGGGCCTGACCGGGCAGCGCATCATCCGGGCCATCCTGGCGGGCGAGCACGAGCCCGGCCGCTTGGCGCAGTTGCGTGACCCGAAGTGTGCCAAGAGCGAGGCGGAGTTCGCCCTGGCGCTGGCCGGCACCTACCAGTCCGAGCAGGTGTTCGTCCTGCAGCAAGCTGTGGCGCAATACGATTTCTTCCAGGGCCAACTGCAGGAGTGTGATGCGCAACTGGAGGCCGTGTACGCCCAACTGCCACCGGCCACGCCGGGCGCCAACTGCCCGCCCCCAGCGGCCCGAACGACCAAACGGCGCAAAAACCAAGCTCACTTTGATCTGTCGGGCCACCTGTATCAGCTGACCGGCGTGGACCTGACGGCCATTGATGGCCTGGGGGCCTTAACCGTCCACACGATCATCTCCGAAGTGGGGGTCGACCTGACCAAATGGGAGACGGCCAAACACTTCACGTCCTGGCTCGGCCTGGCGCCGTGTCCGGAGAAATCGGCCGGCCAGGTCCTCCATACGGGCACCAAGAAGACCGACAACCGGGCCAATCAGGCCTTCCGCCTGGCCGCGCAGAGTGTGAGCCGCAGCCAGTCGTCAATCGGGGCCTGTTACCGCCGCTGGCGCGCCCGCGTTGGTGCCGCCGAAGCCATCACTGCCACGGCCCACAAATTGGCCCGCATCTTTTACAAACTGCTCAAGGATCACGTGCCCTACAAGGATCCGGGCCCAGACGACTACGACCGCAAACACCGGGCCCGCACCATTCGCAACTTAGAACGCAAGGCCAGCGCCGTGGGTATGCGCGTGGTACCGATCGACGTACCTCTTGTTTCTTAGTAGGAGCGTCGTTCAGCGACGAAGAATCTCGCGCGCCATTGACGAGGACCTATCTCGCGCGCGAGATTCTTCGTCGCTGAACGACGCTCCTCAGAATGACAGTCGTCGGGGGCCACGGTCTTGCCCAAAATCTGGGATACACACGCTCGCCCCGGCGATTGAAATCGCGGCACGCAGGCTGACGACAACGACAATAACGGCTGTATGATCGATTTCGTCCAACAATGTCGCACTTCCATGCGGTTTGCCCATTGTCGTTAGCCTGCGGAGGCAGGCTTTGCCGCCCATTGCCGCGATTTCAATCGCCGGGGCGAGCGCTGCCATCACATTGCAGTTGCCCCGCCGGCCGCGGCGCGAGGTCTGCCGGGGCGAGCTGATCCAGGTCATACCTCGAACCCGCGCCGCGGCGTAAGATAGCTCACGGTAAAACCGTAGAGACGCGCAGCGCGCAGGCCCCGGGCGCAACACCCGCGCGGGCCTCGCGACTGGAGGTACAACCGTGAATACTCAATTGGATCATCCCAAACTCAATCCGAAAGGCAGCGATCCGGCGAAGCGCCGGGCGCGTTCGCTCGCGCTCGCCGTCCTGATGCTCCTTGCGATGCTTTTGGCGCCGGCGCTTTCGGCGCTCGCCAGCACGAACGACGTCGTGCAGCGGTCGTCGACGACCCCGTCCAGCTTTGGCCTGAGCCTGCCGAAGCTGTACCTGCAAACCATGAACAACTGCGGACCGGCGACGCTGTCGATGGTCTTCGCCTACTACGGCGTCGACCGCTCACAGCAGACGATCGGTGACTTCCTCCGCCCGTATCAGAACCCCACCGGCAACAACGACGACAAGTCGGTCTCAATGGATGAGATGCTGGCCTATGCCGAGAGCGCCGGGTTTGCGGCCTTCCACCGGGTGGATGGGAACCTGGACACGCTGCGGGCCTTCGTCAGCCACAACGTCCCGGTCGTCGTCCAGAGCCTGATGACGCCCACCAGCGACATCGGCCACTTCCGGATCGTCACCGCCTACGACGACGCACAACAGCGTCTCGTTCAGACCGATCCCTATCTCGGGCCCAACCTGACCGACTCCTACTCCGAGTTTCAGACCATGTGGCAGCCCTTCGGCTACGAGTACCTGGTGATCGTGCCCAAGGACAAAGCCGCGGTCGTGGAGAGCATCCTCGGAAACAACTCGACGGAAGCCGCCGCCTGGCAGGGACTGCTGGCCCGGTCCCAGCAGGAACAGGCCGACAACGCCGCGCACAGCCCCTATCCGCTCTTCAACGAAGCCAAAGCCTACTACCATCTGGGGCAGTACGCGCAGGCGAAGGCGGCCTACGAGAGCATCGCGAGCCAGCTGCCGCCGAGGACCCTGTGGTATCAGCTGGAGCCCATTCAGATCTATCAGAAACTGGGTGACGACGCCAAAGTCCTCGCGATGTCGAATCAAATCCTGACGCACGGCAACCGCGCGTATCCGGAGCTGTACTACATCGAGGCGCAGGTCTACATCCACGAGGGCAACGTCACCGCCGCCAGGGACACGCTGAAGCTGGCCGTCTTCTACAACAAGAACTACCAGGTCGCCCGAGACCTCCTGCAGAGCCTCGGCTCCTGAGCTCAAACAGAGACTTCCGACGTCGTGCCGCCGTCGTTGCGGCAAGTTTCCAAAACTTCGGAAGTCTGATCCAGGGCGCGACCTGAATTGACAGGGACAGGCAGGATGGCCAGGATGAAGACAACCGGATCGGTTGGAGCAATCGCGTTCAATTGATGCGTTCGTCCGGGCGATTGAAATCGCGGCTATGGGCGGCAAAGCCTGCCTGCCTACGCAGGCTAAAAGCGAACGGCAAACGGTTTGAAAGGTGATCCTCGGCAAAACAATAACCACGACACGAACGGTTGCCGTGGCCTTTAGCCTGCGTAGGCAGGCTTTGCCGCCCATAGCCGCGATTTCAATCGCCCGGACCAACGCATCAATTGAACGCGATTGCTCCGACCGTCCAGATTGCCTTTGTCCTGTCCATCCTGCTTATTCAAGACCGACTGACGCGTCAGTCTCCGCCTGTTCCCGTTCTCAGCCGCCGAGCGATTTCTGCATCAGCACCTCGATCGGATTGAGGTCGTCGGTCAGCAGGTACCCACCGCCGGGGACCGGTGAAAGGTCCGCGGCGGCCATGGGCGACTCCGACGCCACGAAGATGATGTTCTGCGCGTATCCTCCGCCGGCCGCGGTCATGCGCGCATCCGCGAACGCCGCGCCGACCGTCCGCGCCACCGCGTGGAACGAGTCGGACGCCTTCCCGGAGGGCCGCCCGATGAAGTTGTACAGCATGCGGCCGTCCGGCTTCAGCGCATTGCGAATCGACTCGAAGAACTCCAGGGTCGTCAGCTGTGGCGGCACCGCCTCGGAACCGCTGAAGGCGTCCACGAACACGCAGTCGTACTGGGAGGGCGCGCTCCGGTCGACGAAATTGCGTCCATCCTGCACGATCACCTTGCCCTGCAGTGGGCCGAAGTACTCGTCCGACAGGGCCACCACGATGGGGTCGATCTCCACTTCCGTCACGTCCGCGCCCCGGTGCTCCATGGCGCGTGCGATGGCGTGGCCCGCCCCGCCGATGACCACACGCGCCGGCCGGCGACGTCCCCTGCCAGCTCGACCATCTTCTTCGCGTAACGGAAGCTGGGCTCGCCCGTCTGCAGGTCGATTTCAGATTCGTACTGCGTGCCCAGGTGGAAGCGCATGAAGGACCGATCGTCGGTGTAGATGCGGATCGTCTCGTAGTACCCCTCGGTCTGGGCCACCAGGCGGAGGTTCGTGTTCCATCGATACGAGGGCTGTGGCGCGAAGAGGGCAATCAGCAGCACGGCCCCGGCGAGGAAGACGGCCCGGCGTGACAGGAAGTAGGCCGCGAACAGGACCAGCCCAAGCGCGAAGAAGCGCAGCGAGGCGGACAGCCCCACCCAGGGGATGAAGCAGAAGGCCGCGCTCAGCGCCCCGAGGACGCTGCCGATCGTGCTGACCGCGTAGATCGCCCCCACGAGCCCCGACATCTGCTCGGACGTCCGTGTCAGCGACAGCAGCGTGATCGCGAGAATGGAGATGGTCCCGGACAGCGTGGACGGCACGAAGAACGCGGCCAGCGCGACCGCGATGATCTGCCGCACGTCCGCGCCCGAAACCGCATTCCGCAGGGTCCAGATGATCCAGCTGATCGCGATCAGCCACAATGCGTTCAGGATGAGCACGGCGGGCAGCACGTGCCGGGCGTGGGCCCGCGACACGCGCCCCGCCGCGAAGTAGCCGACGGCGAGGCCGACCAGGGTCACGGAGATGATCACCGCCCAGATGAGCGTCGTGGAGCCGAACAGGGACGCCAGCAGCCGTGGTCCGATGACCTCCGTGGCCAGGCTGACGAATCCGCCGAAGAACACCACGGCGAACACCATCACCGTATCCGCGGGCCGCACGCGGGTGGGTGTCAGCTCGTCCATAGTGGATTGCGGATGGTCCATCAGGAAGCCTCCGGGGGAGTGGGTGAGGGGCGATAGAGGCTCATTCTATATCCGAAATCGGCGCCGGGCAAATTGAGGGGGCGTCGCATCAAGCCGTGGGGTGGCGCCCCTCACGGCTTAATGCAATCGCCCCGTCGGTTGACCGAGCCTGCTGCACTCGCATCCCCGCGGGGCGATCTCCACAACGACCACGATCAGTCGGTCATCCTCGACCCCGCACGAAATGCGCCAATCTCCCACACGGATTCGGAACAGGTCGTCGCCGGTTAATTGTCTGGAGCCATGCGGCCGGGGATCAGTCACTTGCGCCGCGCTTGGCTCCCAACTCCTTCTTGTCTTCCGGTCACGGGCTGGCGCCCGTCGGGTCGTTCTTATACTCTTCGCAGGACTCTGCCGCGCTGGCCGCATCCCGCAAGTGACTGGCGAACAGGTCGCTGACTATGCGCTACCAGAGTCAAAATGACGCCGCGAAATAGTCCAGGACTTCACTGGTGGACAATTGGATAGTGGAGGGGCCTGTCCGGACGAAGAACTGCTCCTCTTTACTCGTCTTGACGAAAGCTGGTTTGGGGCTTCTGCGGCAGTCGACCCGCAGGATCATCTTGTCGCGTATCGGCAATAGCTGGTAAGAAAGCAGATCGGCAAACTCACGCCCAATTCTGCTGTTCACAAGGTTGCCAAAATGCAGCAGACACTTGTCCGGGTTAGAAAAATGGTCCGCCTCGATGCCGACTATGGCGCGGTCGTCCGCTACGCCGACCAGAAGCGTTCCTCCATTGGTGTTGAGGAAAGCAGCGACTGATTTCAGAACGGCATGCTCGATGGCAGGATCCTCGCGATCCGAGCGGAGATTCCACCGCATTGTGGATTTGAACTCCATCTCCGTGCTTTCGCCGTCGCGAATGAGCCGTTCGACCTCCGGCCCGAACTGCTTCAGATACCTGATCATCAGATCAACATTGCCGGCGGCTTCCACGAGAAGCTGGCGTTCCTGTCCTCGTACGCTGTCGAACGAGTCGTCGGCGGTCCCGAAGATCTTGGAGTTCAAACACTGGCTCGTGAGGTAGATGACTGCGAATTCCTGGCTGGTGATTCGTTCCGTGGCAAGTAGGGCAGCCAGAACAGCGGAATCATACACGGTCAGCGCCGTAACGAAAACGGTTCTCTGGCAAACATCGAAGTTCATTGTCAAGTCATGGAAGTGGCTAACCAGTCGGTTGAAGTTCTCGTCAGCGCCAGGCCCCAGGCTTTGCAGCCAGGAGTGATCCTCTAGTGCAAATTGAGGCAGGTGGGGGTACCTGATATCGAATTGCTCGAGGTAATCCTCAATGATACGCAAATACCTCATCTGGTCGATTGCTTCCGGGCCCGCGCAGGTTGCAAGCGCGGGATCGTTCAACAGAGCTCTGTCGAGGTCCTCCGGAGTAATGACCTCAGACTCCTCCTGCATGAAGTTCGATCTGCGTGCAGCATAGGTTGTATAGAGAGATTTTCTCAACCTCCAACTTGTCGACGTACTCCAACTCCGCCGCGAGTTCTCGCATCGCCCTTTGGTTTTCGTGTACGATGGGCCGTCCCTTTGGCGTGGAGAGAACCACTCCATCTATGGTCACACAGAAGAACTGGCTTTCTGGACAATGACCCAGTTCGGGAACCAGATCGGGAGACGCCGCTTGGACAAGGATCAGGGCTTTGGAGATGTCTCCTGTCCGCCGCTTTCGAGGTTTGCGAGTCTTGGGACTCAAGTCTGTCCTCCATGACATGTCGATATAGATGAAAAGGGCTTATGCGCCAGAGCACCTCTTTGACGAGAATACGAGACGCTCTGCCCGTCAATTGCCAAAATACGCTGGGCTTACATCCGTAGGCTATGGAAGTCGTTCTGTGGGGCGCGCTCTGGTTGCAACTTGGAACGGGATCACTTCTATGTGGAGCGATCTTCCAGAACCCACCGTTCGCCGGGCGTCCGATCATCCGGAGCAGAATCACGGCGAACAGGGCTATGTAGCGCGCTATCTGCCTACTCAACCTCCATCTGGTCGCTCAGGCCGAGCTCCTGCAGCGCAATCTTCGTCTCCTCGATCTTCTGCTCGGAGATGCCGCTGTCATCGTTGACCTCGAGGGCAATGGTCACATTCAAGCCCTTGCCGAGAACGAAGCGGGTGAGCACCTTTGTATAGAAGACCATCCACTTCTGCGGCGCGATCACGCCGCTCCAGCGCAGGCGCCTGGCTGTTGGTAGTGGGGGAGGCGGGGGCGGCGCATCTTCAGGCGGCTGAGTGCCGCCGGCCGAGCCTCCTCCGACGTTGCTCCCGCCGCTCACGGGCTCCCCGCCGCCGTCGGCAGGCGCCTTCGCTGTCGCCGTATGGGTCTGTGTCTTCTCTCGCTCTTCCTGAGCTTTCTTGTAGCTCTCCGCTTCCTGGCGCGTGATGACGAACACGTCGTCCGAGATCTCGACTTCCATCGCGCTCATCGGTCGACCGAAGATGAACGGGTCGTAGCTTCCGTCCGCCGCACGGGCGACGTATGCCAGGAAACCGTCGGACACGCCGCGGGCGATGGTATCGCGGATTGTGTCGCCGTCCAGGATGCGTGGGAACTGCGGCGAAGCAAAGAAGACGTCGCGCACGGCCCGCGTGCTCCATTCCTTGAAGGCCGGCGGCCAGTTGCGCACCAGGAAAGGCGCGCTGGGGTTCGGCACCACCTCGCCATCGGCACGCAGACGCTGGACGATGAGCGCGACGGGAGATGGGGCTGCGCCGGAATGAACCAGGCCAAGGTCGATGTGCCTGATGCCGTTGTCCTTGCCGAGCAGCCAGATGTTTTTGTATGCGCGCCACACGCTCTCCACCAGGTCACGTCGCGCGACGCCCAGGTTTTGCTCCAGTTGGCGCATCTGAGCCTGATCTAAATGCAGGTCCTCCCGCTCGTCCTGCAGCGCTTCCCAGGCCAGCGCCCGCCGGGCTTCCTCGTTCATTCCAGTGTCGTCTTCGGGAACCGCCCAGATCAGGCCGCTCTTGAACGTCCGTCCGGCCGATCCGTGTTCGCGCGTCATCGTGTCGATCAGCCCACGTGTGCCAGAGTCCTGGCCGGATCGCTCGGGGGCCATGACGACCAGGAGGAGCGACGGACGGTCAGGGACGTGGCTGCTGGCTTCGGGGAAGAAGACTACCTCCGGCTCACCCAGCTTCCGCGCGAACACCTTCTGGATCGTGGCACGCACACGCTCGGTGATTTTCTCGGACTTGACGCTCGCGCGCTGATCGGCGACCAGTTTGTTCAGGTTTGGCTTCATGCTGAAGCGATAGCGATTGCCTTCGGCGTTCATGTAGTAGCACGTCGTGCGCAGCGTCTCGAGCACGGTCTCGACGTTGCCGATGTCCAGGTCCGGCTCCGCGACGTCCAGCCGAACTTCTGGCAGCGTCGCGTCCGTGTTGGCCACTCGCCCACCGTTGGATTCGAAGAAGATCGCACGTCGCGACCTTGCGATGCAAACGCGCTTTCTTGATCGTGGACACCGCCTCCTGGTCGAGGCGGAGGGCTTGCGCCTCTTTCTTGCCGCAGACGTCTGTCGTTACGGCGGCTTCCAGCCGCGGCTCTCCCATTTGCTCGAATACCGCTGAGCGGAACAGCGGCTCCTCCAGTGGCGCCGTGCCCAGGCCGATCAGCGGATCGGTGTGGGCGCCCCTGTAACCATCCTGGTAGGCGCGCGACACCCACAACGCCAGCAGGCGCAGGACGCCGCGGGTGCGCTGGAAGCGCGGCAGAGCCTGCCACTTGCGCTCGAAGACGGACAGGGCCGTGGGATGGAAAGGATACGTGGCCTCGAAGGCCTCGGCGGCCTGGTCGATCGGAAACCAGCTCGGCAACTGGTGCCGGTGGTCCACTACCCAGTTCGCGTACGCGCGGCAGGTCTCCTTGGCGTCGCGGTCAGGAGACCGGCCCATTGTGCCCGACCGCGGCCGGGTCCCATTCGAAAAGCCGCCGCCGGATGATCTCCGACGTCTCAGACTCGGCAGACATGATGATCGCTTTGCCCACCCGATCCAGCATCTTCTTGAAGCGCTGCTCGTCGGCTTCGTCGGCGCCGTGTATTCCAGCTCGGAGGCCGGGATGGAAGCCGACCAGCACGACGTTGTCCATACCGCGGGCGGTCTCCGAGAGCGATTCTGGAGGAAATTGTAGAAGCAATTGCCGTAGCCCGCGGCGGCGATACGTGCTGACGTAGTTGATGATCTCGTCCATGAGGATCAGGCAGGGGCGGTCTCTGGGCAGAAACGGCCGGATGACGTCACCCTTCGGCTCGATGAACTGCCGCTCGTGCTCCGCGACGACCGCAAAAGCCTGCGCCCCGCCGAGTTGAAACGCGATCTCGCCCCAGGGCGTCTTGCGCAGCGGCGTGCCGTCGTTCCCGCCGCGCCCCGTGAGCGAGTCGAACTCCATGCCCACGAAGACCGCCACGGCGGCGCGCGGGACCTCGGCCGCACCGGAACCGGCGAGGATCTGCCCCACGCCGGTCCACCGCGCCGCTTCCGCGCCGCCCGTGGCCAGATGGTACAGGAGGGCCAGGGCATGCGTCTTGCCGCCACCGAACTGCGTGGTCATGTTGAAGACGGCCGACGTCTCGGTCCGCTGCCCGACGAGCCGGCGGACGACGCTCGGTCGACAGCTCCGAGTAAGCTGCGTGTCAGGTACGTGCGCTCGAAGAACCGCTCGGGCTCCTGGTAGTCGAGCGTGGCGCGCCTGTCGCGCACCTGGTCGAGGTGCACCGCGAACTCCGCGGCGTCCAGCGGACGCCCCTCCCGCAAATCCTCACGCGGCGTAACCACCTTGTACCAGGGCTTCAGCGCCATCTTTCACCACCTCCACAGTCTGATTAGCAGAGACACGATGAGCATCTAGCAGGGACACCCAGAACATCTAACAGGATGCACAGGATGGACAGGATAGAAGAGACAAAACAGCGACTACAAAATGCAGGAGCTGGCGCTCCTTGCGTTGGCACGTCGATATCTCTGTTGGTTCCTTTTTTGTTTTGTATTCTATCCTGCCCATCCTGTCTACCCTGTTCAAATGTCGTTTGAACTGCTCTCAGAACCCCAGGCTCTTCTTGCGCGCCAGAACGCCATCCACCCAACGCTTCTCTTCGCTCTGCGGCGGGTAAAGTGCGGACAGTGCCTGCGCCAGTCGCCAGAATCCCTCTTCCTCCCCTGCGTGGGTCTCTATCAAGAATGGGCCCAATAGAGACGCCTGCGAACGCCCAAACAGCAACATGGCCTGGTGCAATCGGTCCAGGGTGGTGATGCCAGTGCTCTGCAGGCGGGCCATGAGCGGGCGATCATCCCCCGTCGGCTTGAAGAGCGGGAGAAATGGCTGATCGGGGTCGGTCTGAACGTCGGCACGCTCCGCAAATAGGTGCATCTGGCGGCTGATCACTGGTTGAAGCTTTGCGTAATGGGTCTTCTCTTCGGCGTGCGCCGATTTCGAATAAGTCGGCCCTGCATTGTCGAAGAGCGACAACTGCTGACCCAACAAGTGATTCTGGCGCTTGGCGACGCTGTTCAGTGTCGCCGTGTGGCCCTTGATTGTGATGATCCCTCCGGGTTGGCTCAGCTTACCTAGGTCGGCCCCCAGGCCTTGCGCCAGTTTGCGTGCGGCGTCGTACTCCATGCTGTAGCCCGCACCGTTCCGGTGATTCGCCGGCTTTTCGCCGGCCGCAGTCTCCTCGTCCTCTTCGTCGTCCTCCGCGGATGGATTGATGCTCGATTCGTGCCCATTCGCATTGGCTCGCAGGACCCAAAACCAGATGGCAGTGAGGCGAGCGTCCTCTTCGAAACCGCTCGTGTCGGCGCCTTCAAAGATCGTATTCAAAGCTTCTCTCGCCACTGCGGCCCACACCCGTTCCATGAACTCCTTGAGAGGCACCGGTTCGCCGCTTGGCTTCTCCACGCGCGAGTAGCGCGAGAAGATTTCGAGCGCTGGTCCCAGGCAGGCAAAGATCGCGTCCGCGCCGACCACACCCTCGTCCGCCAGCCGCGGCAGCCAGTCGTGAATACGCCCGGGAAGTTCCGCCAGGACGTCCCGCCAGTCGCCGATCGAGTCTCTCATCGTCGAGTCGTCTTGGTGTTCACGTGGCCTGCAGACCAAATGTACGGACGACATGAGACGGGATTGACCCATACTGGCCAATCTCGATGTCATTTCAGTGTCGATGGGCCATGAGCCGGTAATTGTCCAACCAGCCTGGATTACGGCCTGAATAATCGCCTCCCAACTGGTAGTACTGAGACTTGCGAATACGATTGACCCAATTCCGCTAGGAGCCAATATCCGTCGGGCCTCTGAAAAAGCCTGCGTCAGCTCACGTTCATAATACTCAACATCATGATTCGAAAGGCTGAGGCTGTGCGGACGATCGACGACGATTTCTTCACTCTTGGGCGCAAGTGGTGCGGAAAACAAATCCGGATATACAGCACCTAAGGTCCGATGCAGCCAAACATAGAAGAAATCAGACAAGTGCGCGTATGGCACCGAATCATAGTAGGGAGGGTCGGTGATGAAGACTTGTGCGGCGTCGTCAGGTAGTGGATGTACAGTGGCAGAAGAACAAAGGGTGTGTGCTTCACCGACAGAGAAAGCCGGGATCGCAGTCGATTCACGTCCGATCACTTGCACGACCCAAGACAAGGCCGTGTCCCAATCACCACCCGATCCGGAAATAGGGTTTACCTCGTCGAAGTCCCATACCATTGGAAGCGCTTGCCTACCGAAAGTGCCCTGCGGATTTTCGCGCGAACAGTCCCATCGGGATAACGACGACAGCTTATCAGCTTGTCGATCGAGCACGAGCGCCAATACGGCTTGAACCGCATCAGCTAGTCCTTTGGCGTCGCTCTTTTCGATTTGACGCCCTGCGCTGTGGACGAGCTGCGCTAGTACTCCCAGCGCAAGCGACTGGCGCGGAGTGAAGAGGTCAGCCCATTTGTTCAAACCGTAAATCGGTGCACTAATTCGACGCAGTTCGGTTAGGGGAATGTCCTCATCAGGCAACAAACTCAGCGGCCCAGAATAGGAATGCACCTGGCGCTCAATCTCCGCCGCCGCCGATTGCACAGAATCGAAATCGCCCTTACTTGGTGGGCAATAGAGACGGCCCAGACCAACTGGATGGGCCTTCACCACGCACATTAGTCTGGCATCTTGAGCTCCCCCACTTCGCAACTTCAACTGACGTCGAACTGATTCGACGCAAGTCGCATATCCACAAATGGGGCAAATGGCGGCGCCACGGCGTACCGTGCCCTCGCCGACATCCTTTATCCTGGCATCGTGGACAATCTCGAAACCCACTCTCTTCTTGGCAACGTCGGGCACCAGCCGCAGAGCGACCGACTGGCGGCTTTTCTTCGCTAGCCACAGTGAGCGTATTAGTGGCACTTCTGCGCCACACCCAGGCCCTTCGCAAGTGATTGTGCGCGCCCACAGATAGGCGATAGGGGTGGCCCCATCAGGTTCCTTTGGGTAGAACTCGGCCAGCTCCTTCTCCGCCTCCTGCTTTACCCATTCGCCCCATTTGCGCACCTCGTCGGCCAGGCGCTGCCCGTGCTTGGGTATGTACTCCAGCACTACCTTGTTCAACAGCACCGCTACCGGATTCAGGTCGCTGGCGAAGGCGTCCGCGCCGACGCGCAGCGCCTCCAGCGGGATCGATCCACCGCCCGCGAAGGGGTCCACAACCAGCGGTCGCGTGCCGGGCGCGCCGCCCAGCGCCTCGTGCGCAGCTTGAGTAAGGGCGCGGGCTGTGTCGAGATACTCTTTGACCGTCGAGTTGTCCCAGTTGGCGAAGTCAGCGATGAAGTCCAACAGGGCGTAGCGCAAGTTGTTGAGGTGAGCCGGGTTGGCTGGATCGAGGGTGACGTCAGGCCGTGCAAGCGTGTTCCACCGGCCGAGGGACTCCGATGAGCAGCTTTCCACGAGGCGCGCACTGGTCATCACCTTGCGCGCGAAAGATTGGATGAGATCGGCGGCGGTGTGCCGGAACGGTTCTGGGCAGAGCGGGTCGGCTGTGTCGGGCCATAGCGTGGCGCAGAGGACAGCCCGGCACGCGGCCAGCGGCCGCCGCGCCCACCAGATGTGCAGGGTAGAGATGTGCCCGTGTCGGATGCTTTTCTCCCGCCGTGCGTGTGCGGAAATCCGCTTAATGGGTAGGTCGACCTCGATGAGACGTTGAGCGTAGGTCATGTCCCTCCCCATTGTTTGAACCTATGGCGTAGACCTCTCAACAACTCGCCCAGCGAATGCTCTGTTTGCTCCATCCGCTGCAGATCCATAGCATTGACAATATCCGCAGTGTGCTCTATCCCTCCGAGGATAGGGTCGACCCCGGCGGCCTTTACCTCTCGGGCCAAGAGGTCTTTGTAGCGATCCTTGTCACACTTATGACCAGGGGCCGAACACCCTCTGCCCAAAACCACTTTGAATGCCGCCGAGTCAACAAGGAGCCAGCGCTCAATGTGAGGATCAGGTATGGCATAGATCAGTAAGTGCGTGAAATCTGCAGCCGTTTCATCGACTTCCTGCCTTCGCGCGGAGAAACTCGCACAGTTTGCGTCTATGGCCACGACAAGGGCGTCTGGCAGATTCTCTCGACCGCGTTTCAAATCACGTATGTATTCCTCAAGCTCGCTGATCACACGCCCGTGCCCATGTCTCACGCTGCGAGTCGCAATGTCGACAGCAATCTGGTGCCGCGTAGCAAGCCTCTGTAGCAGCGCTCTCAGAAAAGCATCATGCCCAAAATCCTCTACAAAGAGGTTAATCTTAGGCATCGAAGTCTCCTCGCAAAATGCGTTCGGAAGTGGCGAGGCCGTGTTCCTCGCCGTCCAGGGCTTTGTCGACATCCAACCTGCGGCCCAACGGTCCCCATGTAGAGAAAGGCTCGATTTCAGTGTGCCCCTTTAGCTTGCGGCACACATAAAGAGATTCATCCCGGATCAGATCGGGCAAGATAGGAGAATGGGTGGTAACTATGAGTTGGGTTCCAGGGAATCGCACCTTGCTTTTCAGGAGTTCCGCGACCAGCCGAATGCGGTGGGGATGAACACCGTTCTCAGGTTCTTCAAACCCCAATAGGGCGGGAGTCTCTTTGGCTCCCGTCAGGGCCAGAATGCCCAGAATGCGAAGCGTTCCTTCCGATATGACACGTGCCGGGATCGGCACTCCGTCCTCCAGCAGCTTTAGTTCAACCTCGCCCAAATCATTCACCCCGACATCTATACCCGTGACGGAAGGGATCATCGTATGCAAAGCCTTCTCCACCGCTCTGAACTGTGGCTCATCGAGTGCGCGCAAGGTATTCAGGAAAGCAGCCAGCTCCTCTCCCATGAAACCAACGTGGCGTACCTCTTTGACCGCGTTCGGTGCCCGCATCCGCTCACGAGGTTCAAAGTAGAAGAAGAACCATCTGGATAGTTCTTCGCGCATGGCGACCAAATGCGGATAGTGCGGCGGGTACAAAGGCAGCGAGAGAATGCTGTGATCCAAATAGCGATCATAGTATGTTGGGTGGGATTGCTTTTCCATGCGCAAATGGAGCCGGCCACTCATGAGTTCCAGAAATGCATTCCGGCTGCCGCTGATTTCAGCTTTTGTTGTCAGGGCCGCCAGGTACTCGTCAGCAACGCGTAGAATACCCGATTTCGGCAGTATCTCGACCTCGATCCGGTAGCGCAGGAATTTCTCACGCACTGGTGAAGGGCTCTTGACCGTGGAGTCGGCTTCTTCTTCAGTCGATTTGGTTCGTTTCATCTCCTGAATGCGACGATTTACGGCCTCGATGACCAATGGAGATAACTCCACGTCCGCTTCAATAGTGAATGACACGGCATCTTGGCCGAGCAACCCTTTAATTCCTTGTGGTCCAAAACTGAAGGATTCCAGGGGAGTTCCACGATAGGGTGGCGCAAAGGCTTCTTTTAACGTACGACTGGTCGCTATCCCAGATAGCAACTGCAATGCATCCAGGAAGTTGCTCTTGCCGGCGGCGTTTGGTCCGAACAGCACCGCAAGTGAGCCGAGCGTCACGTCCACGTGCCGTAGGGACTTGTAGCCCTTAATCATGATTCGCTTGAGCATCTTGCCCTCCATCTAGTGGTTCACGTCATGTCCCGACAGTATCTTCTCCGCCCCCACGTGATAGTGCTCAATCTTGACCAAAGGCTCCCAACCGAGGCGTGCCGGGTCCTGGATGGCGTGGACCTCCGGCGTGCCGGCGCAGTTGAAGACCACGTACAGCCAGTAGTCCTTCTTCAGGCGCTCGGCGGTCTTGTACTCGTTGGTGCTCAGAGCCACCTCGCCGACGCCGGCCCGGCCCTTGACCTCGATAAACCGGACCTCGACAGCCGTCTGCGGGTCCTCCGGATGCGGACGGCGGGAGATCAAATCGAAGCCGCGGTTGTCTTTCTCCACGCTCTGGACGACCCGCCCGCGCTCTGCCTCGTACGCGGTCACGGCCTGGACGGCCAGTTTCTCGATCTCATCGTCGCGCACCATCGGTGCGATGCCCGGTGAGGTGCGCTCTGGGTGCGGCAAGACCCAGGCGCGGCCCAGGTGCTGGATGTCGGCGATGGTGCAATGGCGCTCTTGTTGCAATTCTTGCAATCGCCGCTCGAGCCGGCCGTTAAGCTCTTCCAGCCGATCCTCGGTGGTCTTGATGTTGGCCGAGGTGAGGGGCGTGATGTCTCCCGCTTGTTGCTGTTGGAGCAAGTCGATGAGGCGCAGGTTCTGGCGCTGCATCAGCTCGTTCAGGCTGATCTCCACGTGCTGCCGGATCGTCTCGGTTTCCTTCTCTCGCTGAGCCGTGATCCTTACCAGCTCCGGCCGCAGCGCCCGCTCGATCAGCGCGCGCTCCAAATCATCCCTGCCCGGCAGCCCGTCGCCTTCCGGAGTCGGAGTCACGGCCGGTGCGGGCAAAATCTCCAGGAACAGGGTCGGCTGGTGGATGGACAGCGCGCCGTCCGGACTGGTCTCGACCACGTAGAGGCAGCGCTGCAGCGTGTAACCGCGGCCGTCGCGGATGGCCGCGCAGAACACGTCCAGGCGGGCCGGCTGGTCGCGGTTCAAATCGTAGAACACGGCACCCTGCCGCAGGTCGCTCTGTACGCGCTCCCAGGCGTCCTCACGCACACACTCGAACAGCGGATGCCCGGGCGTCACCCACTCCAATGTGGGATCCGTCCTCAAGGACTCCTTGTCGAACGCGATCTGCTTGTACTCGCGCCCAAGCCGGCCGAACCTCAACTCCTGCCGCTCGCCGATCGGCCACAACGTGCGCGGGATGCGCCCCACACGATAGACGTGGCTCCCCTTGCGGGTTTCCCTGGGGTGGACGCCGGTCAGCGGACCGGCCTGCACGAAGAAATCCTCCACGACCTCGGGGACGAGCCGACGTTCTTTCGCCTCCGCCGACTTGCCGACGATCACCGACAGATTCAGCTCCCGCTTGGCCAGGCCCTCCAGGGCGGAGTGTGTGACGCGCCGGAATCGCTCCGTGTCCACCTGCTCGACGATGCGATCCTTGATGACGTCCTCGGTCAGGTTCCGGGTGTACATCTCCCTGACCATGCGCTCCAACTGGTTGGCCGGGAACACGTCGCCCAGGACGTTGAAAACCTTTCCGGTGCGCTGCGGGTCCAGATCAGACTCGATGGCCTGGATGCGCTCGAACAGCTTCTGCAGGACTCGGCCCTCACGTGTGTTGGTGCTCACGAAGTTGAAGATCAGGCAGTCTTTTTCCTGACCGTACCGGTGGATGCGGCCCATCCGCTGCTCCAGCCGCACCGGGTTCCACGGGATGTCGTAGTTGATCATGAACCAGCAGAACTGCAGGTTGATGCCCTCGCCGGCAGCCTCCGTTGCCACCAGGACCTGGCATTCGTCCTTGAAGGCTCTCTCGGCCTGGAGACGGGTGCCCGGCGTGTCGCGGTCGCCGATCTTCATGCCGCCGTAGATCTCGGTCACATTCAGGCCCCACTCGCGCAGCTTGCCCAGGGGACGCCCGCCCCGCCCGTCACCGGCCAGGTAGTCCAGCGTCTCCTTGTGCTCGGTGAAGAGCAGCAACTTCATCTTGGGATCGCTGAAGATGCCCTCCCGCGTGAGCACCTCCTTCAGTTTGACGAGCTTCGACTCGACCTCTCGCTCCTCGAGCGTTCGCGCTTGTTGGATCAGCGCCGTTAGCTCCGCGATTTCTTGGCGGAGCGCGTCCGGGTCGACGGAGGCCACAGTCTGCTCCAACTCCTCGATGACCGCTTGTTGCTCGTCGTCCGGCAGCTCGTCGAAGTTCTCCGGGACGCCTTTCTGAATCTGCGCCTGGCGGTACGCCTCGGGATCGGCCAGGATCTTCTCACGGCGCTCCCGCATGCGCTCCAGACTGCGGCGCACGGCGTGGACGCTGGACGCAAATCGGCGCTGGAGCATGGCCATCGTGAAGCCGAGCGCCCGGCCCCGTGCCGTGTTGTCGCCCGCGGCCTTGATGGACTGGTCCTCGACGAAGTGGGTGAGCGAGTCGTAGAAGTCCCATTCGTCGTCGTCGATCTTGAACTCCGTCGTCTGGACTTTGCGCTGGGTGAACAGGCTTTTCACCACCCCGGTGTTCGGATCCGGGAACGTGACCAGGGCTTCTTTGACACGACGCAGGTAGAACGGCGCCTCGTGGCGGCGTATCGCCTCCCGCAGGCTCCTGACGTCGCCGTAGACGTCTTTGTCAAGCAGCTCCAGGAACAGGCAGAAGTTCTTGGGGTCGCCCTTGTGGGGCGTGGCCGTCATCAGCAAGTAATGGTCGGTCATTTCGGACAGAGATTCGCCCAGTTGGTACGCCAGCGTCTTGTGATCCGCGTTGGAAGCGCTCATCTTGTGCGCTTCATCCACTATGACCAGGTCCCAGTGGCTGCGCAGCAGGCTTTCCCTGGCATCCTCGATGGTCGAAACCCAGGAGACGGACGTGATCACCTGGTTCTTTTCCTGCCACGGGTTGACGCCGTAGTTCATGCGCAGGACCTCGCCGCGCACTACTTCGAACTTCTCGCGGAACTTGTCCTGTAGCTCGCGCTGCCACTGGAACGTGAGGTTGGCCGGAGTGACGATGAGAACACGTTGGATCAGGCCTCTGATCTTAAGCTCTTTGATGAGCAGGCCGGCCATGATCGTCTTGCCTGCGCCGGGATCGTCCGCCAGCAGGAAACGAATGCGGGGCAACCTGAGGAAGTAGTCGTAGACTGCCTCCAGTTGGTGGGGCAGCGGGTCGACGCGGGCAATGGACAGGCTGAAATAGGGGTCGTACTCGTACGCCAGGCCCAGGCGCATCGCCTCGATGCCGAGTCGAAAGCGGCTTGCGTCGCCGTCAAACGGTTCTCGCTCAGGCGTGGCTACCAGCGTCGCGAGTTGTTCGGCGGACAAGATAGGGTCGTGCACTTGCCCGGTCTGCAGCCCCTTGCCGATGAGCTTGACGGAGTCGCCCATCGGTGTGACGAGCAGAATCTGCACCGGTTCCGCGAACACGGGACCGCGTACGATAACGTTCGGCTTCAGTTTGGTGAGGTAATCGCTGATGTTGGGCACAATGTGTCATCCTTGAACACCAGATTGTATTAGGCGGATTTCCAAGCGGAAGACGGACAACAAGGACGTTCTGGCCTGTGGAACAGGCGGCGCGCTCTCAGGCAGAATATACAGACGACAGGGTTCGCGCAATTGGCCCGGGAGGCCCTCGTAGTGAGACGGGAAGTCTTGTTCATGTCAGCAGCAATATTATATCACGATGTTCGTAGAATACCAACGAGATCGAATGCGGGGCAATCGCCTCGAAGAGCGCAACATCAACGCGATCGCCCTGTCCACAATCCTACGCAGCCGGCTCCGTAGGGGCGACCCTATGTGGTCGCCCGCCAGCCCGCCCCCCGCCACCCCCATCTACGCCATTTGACTTACTCCACCCCGTGCGCATCTGCCTATACGCATGCGCGCAAAAGTGGGCATACCCGCCGATGTGAGCCCGCCCCTTCGCTTGTATAATGTAGGTAACTGAGACGTTCAAGCGGTCTCGCGTGGTTTCGTTGGAGGTGTGGCAGATGGGCAAACTTATGATCGGTCTGATTTTCATCACGACGCTGGCGCTGTTGATTGGGTGGTCGGCACAGCCGGGGATGCTCACGATCTCCGAGGCGCAGCCGCCGATCGGAGCGCAGCCCGCGCCCGACGTCAAGAACGTGACCGAGATGACGCCGGCCGAAGACGTGACGCAGAAGTTCTACGATTGGTACGTCACGGCGATAGAAACCGGCACCCGCAGCCCGCTGGCGGCCGGCGCCTATCGCGCGTCGCCGTACCTGAGCGCCGGCCTGGTGCGGGATCTGGACGCCGTCCTCGCCTCGTTCGGCGATGGTCCGCGTTACGATCCCATCCTGTTCGCCTCCACCCTCCCGCGGATCGTCAGCGTTCACCTGGAATCGCTGGCGGCCGACAGCGCGCAGGTGCGCGTGCGCGAAAGCTGGCCCAATTCGTTCCAGGACCTCCTGGTACGCCTGCAGCCCACCAACGGCCAGTGGAAGCTGGTGGAGCTGACCCGGCCGGTCATCGACACGCGGGACGAGGGCACGCCGCAGCAGACCGTCCGCGTGTTCTTCAACTGGTACACCGAGTACGCCCGCCGCATCGGCAATCCGCTGACCGACCGCGCCTACCAGGACGCGGCGCTGAGCCCCGCGCTGCAGAATCAGCTCGACGCGGCCCGCGCGTCCACGATCCGCTGGCCGGCGGACGATCCGATCCTCCGCGGGCGGGACCTGTCGGGCGGCTTCGACGTTAACCTGGACGATTCGGACGGCGCCGCCGCCTTCGTCTGGGTGCGTGGCAGCCAGGTCGGCGCGACCGCCGACGACGCGCTGTACGTCACCCTGCAGAAGGCCGACGGCCATTGGGCCATCACCAGCGTCGCCGACAGCCCGACGGGATAAGACAAAGAGGTCGCGAGGCGGGCGCCACCCCCACGCTCGTAGGGGCGACCCTGTGTGGTCGCCCTGGCCCAGGGCGACCACACAGGGTCGCCCCTACGAGCGTGGGGGTGGCGCCCGCCTCGCGAATTCGATTGACATTTGGGATGCGATGTGCTATGATTCGAATCGTATTACGTGGCCGGGCGAATAGCTCAGTTGGTTAGAGCGCCTCGCTTACACCGAGGAGGTCACGGGTTCGAGTCCTGTTTCGCCCACTCTCCGAGCATCGTGCTGCGAGACGGCACGCCGCGGAGCAATCGGTTGGAAGCGTCTGCCTATTGCAGTGTGCCGGGCTGGCGCTTTTTTCGTGTGTCGTCGCCGGGATGACGTCGGCGGAGGGAATAGATGAGGCGAGAGTATCCGGACGCGCCCATTGCGGCGGTCGGCGTGGTGGTGGTGGATCGCGACGAGCGCGTGCTGCTGGTCCGCCGCGGCCACGAGCCGAGCCGCGGGCGCTGGAGCCTGCCCGGCGGCGCCGTCGAGCTGGGTGAGACCGTCCGGCAGGCGGCCGCGCGCGAGGTCGAAGAAGAGAGCGGCGTGAAGAGCGAGCCCGGTGACGTGATTGAGGTCCTGGATGCGATCCATCCGGGCGAAAACGGCCGGCCGCGCTTTCACTACGTGCTGGTCGAGCTGCTGGCGGAATACGTCGACGGCGTGCCGCGCGCGGATAGCGACGCCCTCGAGGCGCGCTGGTTCACGCTGGAGCAGGCGGCCGGGCTCGACATTCCGGCCATCACGCTGACGATCCTGCAGCAGGGCGCGGCGCTGCACCGGCGTAACGTGGCCCTGGAGGAAGAAGCGGGCGGGGCAGGCGGGACAGACCCCGCAGAAGACGGCAGGAAAGCATGGCAGAAAGAATTCTGGTCGTAGAAGACGAAGCCCGCATCGCCAGCTTCTTGCGGCGGGGCCTGACGCTCGAAGGTTACGACGTGGAAACGGCGTACGACGGTGAAGAGGCGATCTTCAAGGTCCGCGACCGTCCGCCCGACCTGCTGATTCTCGACATAATGTTGCCGCGCATCGATGGGCTGGAGGTGTGCCGCCGCATTCGGACATTCACCACGCTGCCGGTGCTGATGCTGACCGCCCGCGACGCCGTGCCGGACCGGGTGGCCGGCCTGGATAACGGGGCCGACGACTACATGGTGAAGCCGTTCTCGCTGGACGAGCTGCTGGCGCGGGTGAGGGCGCTGCTGCGCCGCCAGAAGCGCCCGGAGGTCGACGCCGAGCGCCAGGTGCTGAGCTTCGACGATCTGAAGATGAACTCCGGCACGCGCCAGGTGTGGCGTGGCGAGCGCGAGGTTCAGCTCACGGCCAAGGAGTACGACTTCCTGGAGTTCTTCATGCGCAATCCGCAGCAGGTGCTGACGCGCGACCAGATCTACGAGCGCATCTGGGGCTACGACTTCGGTGGGGAGTCGAACATCATCGAAGTGTACGTCCGCTACCTGCGGGCCAAGCTGGAGGCTGAGGGCGAGCCCCGGCTCATTCAGACGGTGCGCGGCGTGGGGTACGCCCTGAGAGAGGAATGAAGTGTCGATTCGGCTGCGGCTGACGATTTGGTACGTGGGGCTGCTGGCCGGTCTGCTCGTTGGGTTTGACCTGCTGGTGTACTCGGTGCTGGCCTACGGCCTGGACGCCGAGGCGGAGCGCACCGTGCGCGACCGCGCCCAGCTGGTCATCCGCTCGATCCAGCAGGAGAACGACCCCCTGTCGCTCCTCGTGTCCGGCCTGGTGACCCTGCCCCCCATCGACCCGTTCTCGTCCGCCGACGTCTACGTGCAGATCGTCCGGCGCGACTCGACCATCGCCCGCGAATCGAACAACCTGGGCACGCAGAAGCTGCCCATTTCGGCGGACGTCGTGTCGCAGGTATTGCACGGCAGCGAAGTCAAGGGCGAGGTCACGGTCGGCTCGTCGCGGCTGCTGCTGCTCAGCGAGCCCCTCATGATCGGCGGGCAGATCGTCGGCGTCGTCCAGGTGGCGCAGTCGCTGCGCGAGGTCGGCACCACGCTCCGCCTCACCGCGTACCTGCTCGTGCTGACCTCGGCGGTCATCATCATCGTGGCGTCCATCACCGGCTTCGGGCTGGCCGGCAGCGCCCTGGAGCCCATCGAGCGCATCCGGCGCAGCGCCCTCAACATCTCGCGTACCCGCGACCTCAAGCGGCGCCTGGAGGTCACCGGCCAGGACGAGGTCGGCCTGCTGGCGTCCACGTTCAACGAGATGCTGGGCCGTCTGGAGACGCTGTTCAAGACGCAGGAGCGCTTCGTGGCCGACGTGTCGCACGAGCTGCGCACCCCGCTGACGACCATCCGCGGCAACGTGGACTTGCTGAAGCGGGCCGTCCCCGACGACCCCGAGGCCGTGAACGAAAGCCTGGCGATCATCGAGAGCGAGACGTCGCGCATGACGCGGCTGGCCTCGGACCTGCTGCTCCTCGCCCAGGCCGACGCCGGCATCCAGCTCAACCTCAAGCCCGTGGAGCTGGACACGCTGCTCCTGGACGTGTACCGGCAGACGCGCCTGGTGTCGAAGGGCCAGGAGGTCCGGTTGGGGGCGGAAGATCAGGCGGAGGTCTGGGGGGACGAGGATCGGCTGCGCCAGCTGCTGCTGAACCTCACCGACAACGCCGTGAAGTACACGCCGGCCGGCGGCGAGATCACGCTGTCGCTGTTCCGCGAGCCGGAGTGGACGCGGATCGTCGTCAAGGACACCGGGATCGGCATCCCGGAGGACGAGCTCCCCCACATCTTCGAGCGCTTCTATCGCGTGGACCGCGCGCGAACGGGCGGCAGTGCCGGGACCGGGCTGGGCCTCGCCATCGCGGAGTGGATCGCCGAAGCGCACGGCGGGCACATCACCGTGGCGAGCGAGCAGGGCGTCGGCAGCACGTTCACCCTGTGGCTGAAGACCTTCGAGCCCGACCACAGCCCCCGCTTCCTGAAGACCCCCCTCAGCGTCGCCGCCGAGGAGGATACGGACGGCGTCCGCAAGCCCAGCCTCGAGCACAAATCCGCTGGATAATAAGACATCCGAATTCCGAGAGTATGAAGAAGCGCCCGCACCAGGGTGTCTGGGAGTTGACTCCACGGCCAGCGAGGTTTTGAGCGAGCCCGTGGCCACGACGTGCGTCATTCTGAGGAGCGTCGCGGGCCACGGGCTCGCCCAAAATCCAGAGCGCATCCCTCGCTAGCAAGTTCAAGCCAGCTCAAGCAGGCATCTTTTGAGCATGCTTGAGCATGCTTTGTGTGGTTAGCCTGGGGCTTGGAGCCCCAGGCCTCCCGAGCTACTTGCCGGCGGGCGTGGCGAAGCAGTGGCAGACCACCACGGGGATGAGCGTCGCGAGGCGCAGGACGGCCTCGGTGACGGAGCCGAACGCGAGCCGGGCCAGCCCGGTGCGACCGTGCGTGGAGATGACGAGGAGCGAATTCTCGTCGGTCTGGGCGAATTCGATGATCTCCTTCTGCACTTCGCCCCACAGCACGTCGACCTCGACTT
Organism: uncultured Chloroflexia bacterium; assembly: GCA_963843645.1. GTDB lineage: Bacteria > Chloroflexota > Anaerolineae > DAOTYC01 > DAOTYC01 > CAWJLE01. Next base: position 64,005 of record CAWJLE010000002.1, read on the forward strand.
CCTTGACGCCGTTCTTCTTCAGGCCGGCGGCGACGCCTTCCATGTACTTGCGGCCCTGCGCCGCCCAATCGGCCTCCACCCCGGCGTCGCGAACCTCCGGGTAGGGGATGACTTGCAGCAGGACCAGCTTGACGCCCAGGCCTTTGGCCAGAGACTCAGCGTGCGGCAGGGCGCATTCGGCGTGTTTGGAGCCATCGAGGGTTAGGATAATTCTGCTGTACATCAGGACGTTCCTCCTTCATTGAAACATGTGATTGAAAACTGCTGACGGGCCTGTAGTAAGGCAACGGGAGCGACCTGTTTGGCAGGTTTGGAGCCGGGCAGGCAACGCCTCGGCTGGTTGGAGCCGAGGCGTGCTCATATAACTCTGAATTGATGCCGCTGCAAAGCGCAGGGCTACTCCCCCTGATCGGCGATCCGGCGCAGCTCCGCGCGGTCTAAGACCATGATGCGTTTCCGACCAGGCCGCACCAGGCCCCGGCTGCGAAACTCGCGAATGGCCTGGCTGACCGTTTCTCGATAGGTGCCCAGCATCTCGGCGAGATCCTGGTGCGTCAACCCGATGACGATGCCGCCGGAGTCCATCTCTTGCAGCAAGAGGGCGGCCAGCCGGGCCGGCACCTTCTTGTAGGCCATCAGCTCCAGCCGAGCTTCCACGTCGACCAGGCGCTGCCCCAAACCTTCGAGCAGGGACAGGCTCAGATCGGCGTTGGTCGAGAAGATCTCGCGGGCGCTGGCGTCGGCCACGATCCACACCGTGGACGGCTCGCCCGCCTCGGCGAACGTATCGAACTCCAGGCTGCCCAACAGACTGGCCTGGCCGAAGACCGCGCCAGGTCGAAGAACAGCCACGGTGAAGCGGCGGCCGTCGCCATCTTGCCGATAAAGACGAACTTCGCCGGAAACGAGAAGGTATACAGATCGATTGATCGTCGTCGGAGTGTAGACGGTCTGACCGCGCCGGAATTGGACCATGCGCAACCGGTCACCGTACTCTTTTTGTTGACGCGCCAGATTCGCAGATAGCTCCGGCACGCCTAAACTGTTGCCGCTCATATGCGACACTCCCTTCCAGTCGCTGCCCGGAAGAGCGCGACAACAGTATTATACATCACATTTCGGCGGAATTCTAATGAGCCAGATCATCTTTCGGGGGCAGTCGCGGCGCGGATTGACCCCTCGCCCGCTTCTCCCCTCAGGGAGAGAGGAGCAGGGGGCCGATGATGCTTTCTTGCCCTTGCAAGAGAGGGCGCGGGGTCGTTGCCGTTCTCCTCTCTCCCTGTGGGGGAGAGGCGGGCGAGGGGTCGTCTCACCCCGCCGGCGTGACCGTGGCGACCGGCGAGTTTCCTCCGGGCGGCGCGAGCGGCGGACGCGTTCCGTCCAGCGGCGGAGTCTCGACCTGCACGGTCGCCGTCAGCAGGTAGCTGCTGTACATCTCCAGGCCGAAGCCCGCCGCGCCGCAGCACACGCACAGGCACGCGAGGACGACTGCAACGACGACGACGATGATGACGATGCGGCGCGAGCGCTCATTCATCGCACGGCCCTCCTTCGGGTCACGCTCAAACGTCCCACTTGCCGCAGCGGCTGCCCCACCGCCCGATGACCTGCGCGTCCTGCGTGATGCAGACGATCTCGCACCGGTTCGAGCAGCCCTTGCATTCGAAGGACGAAGTCTGGCAATTGGATTCGCTGACGGACCAGCCCTTGAAGGCGCTGGGGGCCGAGTCCGCACGTTCCTGGGTCAACAGCGCCACGCCGATGGCCCCCATGATGTCGTGGTACGGCGGCACCGAGATCCTCGACTCGAGGATCTCCTCGAAGGCCCGGACCATGCCCGCATTCGCCGCCACGCCGCCCTGAAAGACGATCGGGCCCTGGAGGTCTTTGCCCAGGCACAGGTTGTTCAGGAAGTTGCGCGCCAGCGCCTGGCACAGCCCGTAGAGGATGTCCTCCACGCGATGCCCCATTTGCTGCTTGTGCACCATGTCGCTTTCGGCGAAGACGGTGCAGCGCCCGGCGATGCGCACCGGCGCCGTCGAGTTCAGCGCCAGCGGCCCGAACTGGTCGATCGCGAGGTTCAGGCGGTACGCCTGCTGGTCGAGGAACGAGCCGGTGCCGGCGGCGCACACCGTGTTCATGGCGAAGTCGACCACGATGCCGTCGCGCAGCAGGATCACCTTCGAATCCTGCCCGCCGATTTCGATGATCGTGCGGACGTCCGGCTCGTAGTGCGCCGCGCCGACGGCGTGTGCGGTGATCTCGTTCTTGACCAGGTCTGCGCCCACCAGCGCGCCGATCAGCTGCCGCGCGCTGCCGGTCACGCCGACCCCGGCCACAACGGCCCCGGGCGGCGTCCGCTCGGCGACGGCGCGCATGCTCTCTTGCACCGTTGCCACAGGCTTGCCGAGCGTGCGCGTGTACAGGTGCGCCACCAGGTTGGCCTGCTCGTCGAGCACGGCCAGCTTCGTCGTCACCGAGCCGACGTCGATTCCGAGGTAGATGTTGGTCATCCGAACGAACTCCTTAAAGGCAGCGATCCCGAGACTTCCGAAGTTTCAAAAACTTCGGAAGTCTGGAGCGCGTTGCGAAACTTCTCCGTGCGCATCGCCGCCATGTTGCAACGAACCGCACGTGCCAATGAGATTCGCTGGCCGGCTTGGCGGACCGCCCGGCGATGAAGTCGTCGGGCTACATGACAGCGTCCGATGAATCGGACTTCAGAGCAGTCAAAAGTCCGATTCATCGGACGCTGCCCTACAGCCCGGCGACTTCATCGCCGGGCGGTCCCCCGAGCCGGCCAGCGTTTCACATCCGCACGTACGGTTCATTGCAGGTTGCCTCAGGGACGCTCACGACCTGCTTCCGCGTTGATTTCTCCAGTTGCATTGTTCTCAGGCCCTCGGCGCGCGCCCAACGAACCGCACGTGCCAATGAGATTCACCGGCCGGCGTTTCACATCCGCACGTACGGTTCGTTGCAGGTTGCCTCAGGGACGCTCACGACCTGCTTCCGCGTTGATTTCTCCAATTGCATTACTCTCAGGCCCTCGGCGCGCGCCCAATGAACCGAGTTCCGTCGATCGTAGATGAGAACAATCGTCTGTTCACTCAACGCCCTTCCCGGCTCCTACCCGCCTTCTGCGAAGGAACCGCCGTTCGCCGATCGCTGACTGCTGACCGCTATTCTCTGCCGTCTCTCCAGCATGTCCACGAATGCCTCGACGCGGGTGACCAGGCCGGCTTCGCCGGTGTGCTCGTCGAGGATGAGCTTCAGGAACGGGCGCTCGTGCCGGCGGCACAGCTTCTCCAGGGTCTCCAGCAGGACCGCGTCGGGACCACAGGCGAATGCCGCGACGGCGATGACGCCGGACACCTGGTCCACGCATGCCTCGGCAGCCGCCACCAGCTCCGCTTCGTAGGTCCAGTAATGGCGGGCGCCGTCGGGCGGCCGGCCGTCGTCCGGCAAGCCGGCGAGCACGCAATCCGACGTGATCGTGTCGAGCCCCAATCCGTGCAGCCGGCGCAGCAGGTTGTGGTTCGCGAATCCGTCGTACAGGTTGTAGGGATGGCCCAGCAGCGCCACGCGCATTCTCGCGGCAGGGTCCGCGGGGCGCGAGGGCGACCACGCAGGGAGCGGCCCTGCGTCGGAACCCAGGCGCTGAATGGCCTCCGGCGCGGTCAGGCCCCGGCGCAACAGCTCGCGGTACTGCGCCTGCGCCGCCTGAGCCTCGTCCACGGCGCGCTTCAGGCGGCGGGGGTCGAGCGTGAACCGCCGGCCCACCTCCAGCGCGGCCGATGCCAGGCCGAGGGTCCCCTTCTTCAGGTCGATCTCCGGCGCGAGCATGGGCGGGGCATTCGGAACGGACGCGCGAATCAGGCCGGGCAGCCCCAGGAAGCGCGAGCAATTCGATTCGGCCGGAGTCAGCCGGCGGATCAGCGGCGTCAGGATGTAGTCCACCTGGCCGGCCAGGGCCAGCACGTGGCCGCAGTAGATCTTGCTGGGCAGGCAGGCCTCGCCGGTCACGCGACCGACGCCGCCGGCGAGGACGCTCTCACTCGTGGGCGGGGACACGACCACCTCCACGCCCAGCGTCTCCAGGAAGGCGCGCCACAGCGGATAGTAGTGGTAATAGAACAGCGCTCGGGGAATCCCAACACGCGGCATCCGTCAGCTCCTGGCCGGCTCGCCGCGGCGTGGGGCACTGCAGCGATTGCGGTCGCGCCGCCGGCGCAGCAGGTCCGTGTACGCCTCCAGGCGCGTCGACAGGCCGGCGTCGCTGGTCTGCTCGTCGAAGCTCAGGTGGAGGATGGGCACCGGCGAGTGCGGGTCGTAGTCCAGCAGGATGCCTTCAGCGACCACCTCCGGCGTGCAGTTGAAGGGAGCCACGTGGATCAGGCCGTCGTAACCCTCGCGCGAGAGCAGGATCGTCTCGCCCACGGTGGAGTAGGCGAAGCCGCCCAGGTCGCCGCGGACGTAGGGCGCGGCCGCGCGCTGCACCTGCGCCCAATGGCCGAGCCCCAGCCAGTCCTTGATGGGGAAGAGGTTGACCGAGTCGCCCAGCCAGAACCAGCGGCTGGCCTCCACCCGCAGGGCCGCCAGCTTCTTCTCCAGGTCCATGCTGAAGAACGGCGTGAGGATCGTGTAGGGGTCGCCGACGAAGGCGATGCGCAGGACGTCCTGGGACGGATCCTGCGGGACCGCCGCCAGCCGCGCGCGGAGGTCGTGGCCCAGGGCGTCCACCTCGTCCAGACGGCGCACGCGACGGATCGCCTGCCACGCGCCGGAGAGCACGCGGTCCGTGTCGCCGCGGTGCAGCTCCCGGGCGCGGACCCGCAAGGCCTCCTTGTCCAGGTCGTCGACGAGCTTCATCAGCGCGATGAGGAAGCGCACCGCGCCCAGCGAGCTCCAGAGCGGCTTGCCGGTCAGAAACTGGGTGACCCGTACCAGGTCGGCCTGGGCGTCGAACAGGCTGAACGTGACGGCCTCGAACGAGAAGCCCATCTCGCGCAGCTTGTCCTGCTGGTTCTGCACGGCGTAGCCCAGCCGGCAGGCGTTCAGGCCGCCCAGCATGATCAGCCGCTCGGCGCCCTGCTCGAGGGCCTCGACGTAATTGCCGAAGATGATCTTGCATGGCGTGCAGATCATCTCGGGGCACGAGCGGACGCCGATATCCAGCGTCCGCTTGGAGATCGGCGGTGGAACGACCGGTTCCAGGCCGAGGGACGTCAGATAGGGTTCGAGCAAGACGTAGATGTTGCCGAGGTGAGCGAAGGATACTTTCATGGGATCACAAATACGTTGTTTCAGAAGTCGAGATGATCGAGCAAGGGCGACCCCACAGGCCGCCCTTGCTCGATGCGGATCCGGCGCGCCGGATTATTTCGTGAGCCAGCCCTCGTTGACCATGATGTTGGTCAGGATGGGGATCGTAAAATACTCGCCCTGGTAGGCCCGATAAGCGTAGTAGATCGTCGCGGCCGGGCCGGGCACGACCAGCACCCAGAAGCAGCAGCACAGGCCGACGATGCTCATCACCACCGCCACGACGATGGCCACCACCGAATAGGCGAGCGCCACCACTGCCAGGCCGAGACCCTGGATGGCGTGGTAACGCATGTAAGCCTGGTCCTTCATGTCCTTGCTGAGCAGGATGATGGCCGGGCCGATGAACCACAGGAAATAGGCCAGGGCGGCCATGATCCGGTCGTTATCGGACAGCCCCGTGATCTTCGGCATCGAAGAGCCGTACGGCGGCGGCGTTCCGCCTCCGGTCAGGTTGGGCTGCTCCCGCGGCGGCGGAGGTGGCTCCGACGCAGGCGGCACCGGCTCGGGCGACGGCGGTGGAGGAGGCGCCGATGTCGGCGGTACGGGCTCGGATGACGGCGGCGGTGCCGGCTCCGACGACGGCGGCACGGGCTCCGACGATGGCGGCGGCTCCGGCGACGCGGCAGCCGGCGACTCGTCCGGCGTTGGTTCAGAGCCGGTGGGGGAAGCTCTTCGGATTCGGATCCTACGGGGGTGCTGTCGATCATGGCTCATCCTCCTTGTGCCATATCTAAGCCCAGAAAGGCGGGGGCTGTCGTTCGAATACGCTATTGCGCATTGTAGCAACGACTCGCGCAAAAGTCAATCAGTTCCGGTTTTGGGGGCCAGGACCGCCCTCGGCCGGTCCGTGACGCCCTCCGCGCACCGCCCCACGCCCCCGAATACTGTCACCCTGAGGGAGCGCCGTTTGCGACCGAGGGGTCTCGCGCGCGAGAAAGGATATCGTCAATCGCACGACTGGGGATGCCCTTTCTCGCGCGCGAGACCCCTCGGTCGCAAACGGCGCTCCCTCAGGGTGACAGTATTCGGGGCGTGGGGCGGTGCGCGGAGGGCGTGGGGCGGTGCGCGGAGGGCGTGGGGCGGTGCGCGGAGGGCGTGGGGCGGTGCGCGGAGGGCGTGGGGCGTGGGGCGGTGTGCGGAGGGCGTGGGGCGGTGCGCGGAGGGCGTGGGGCGGTGCGCGGAGGGCGTGGCGGTGTGCGGAGGGCGTGGGGCGGTGCGCGGAGGGCGTGGGGCGGTGCGCGGAGGGCGTGGGGCGGTGCGCGGAGGGCGTGGCGGTGTGCGGAGGGCGTGGGGCGGTGCGCGGAGGGCGTGGGGCGGTGCGCGGAGGGCGCGGGGCGGTGCGCGGAGGGCGTGGGGCGGTGCGCGGAGGGCGCGGGGCGGTGCGCCTGGACGCCTTGGGCGCGATCTTTTTGCAATTCGCCGCCACCACGGTATAATAGTTGCACCATTGACGGCTGTGCCATCAACACGTGGATGTGTGAGTCGATCCGAAGCGAGCGCGCGAGCAGCTTGCCAGGCCGGCTCGCTTTGATTTTTGCGCCAGGACAGGAGAAGGCCATGCGCATCACGTTGTACGACACGACGCTTCGAGACGGCACCCAGCGAGAGGGCATTTCGCTCTCGGCGCGGGACAAGCTCATGATCGCCCAGCGGTTGGATCGGCTCGGGATCGATTACATCGAAGGAGGCTGGCCGGGCTCCAATCCGAAAGACATCGAATTCTTCCATCACGCGTGCCACATGAAGCTGGAACACGCGGTCATCACCGCGTTCGGCAGCACGCGGCGGGCCAACGTTGCCGCGGCCGACGACGCCAACCTCCGCGCCCTGCTGGAGGCGGAGACCAAGGCCGTCGCCATCTTCGGCAAGAGCTCGCTGTTGCAGGTGGAGCACGTGCTGCACACCACGCCGGAAGAGAACCTGCGCATGATCACCGACAGCTGCGCCTTCATGCGGGAGCAAGGCCGTGAAGTGATCTACGACGCCGAGCACTTCTACGACGGCTACGCCAACGATGCGGGCTACGCTATCGCGACCCTGCACGCCGCGCTGGCCGGCGGCGCCACGATGCTGGTCCTGTGCGACACGAATGGCGGCCGCATGCCGAGCGAGATCAAGTCCATGACCCAGACCGTCAGCGATTCCGTGCCGGCGCCGCTGGGCATCCACGCGCACAACGACTGCGGGCTGGCCGTCGCCAACACGCTGGTCGCGGTGGAGGCCGGCGCGATCCACGTGCAGGGCACGATCAACGGCTACGGCGAGCGCTGCGGCAACGCCGATCTGTGCGCGGTCATCCCGAACCTGCAGCTCAAGATGCGGCGCGACTGCCTGCCCGCGGAAAAGCTGGCGACGATCACCGAGGTCTCGCACTACGTCAGCGAAGTGGCCAACATGATTCCCGAAACCCACGCCCCATTCGTGGGCCACAGCGCCTTCACCCACAAGGGCGGCACACACGTGAACGCGCTGATGAAGTGGCCGCACAGCTACCAGCACATCGAGCCGGAGCTCGTGGGCAACCGGCGGCGCATCCTCGTCTCTGAGCTGGCCGGCAAGAGCAACGTCATCTCCAAGATCGAGGAGTTCGGCCTCAAGGTCAGCCTGACCCCCGACCAGGTCAACGGTGTGGTGCACGACATCAAGCGCCTGGAGAGCAAGGGCTTCCAGTTCGAAGGCGCAGAGGCGTCCGTGGAGCTTCTGCTGCGGCGGCTGGACGCCGGCTATACGCCTCCCTTCGAGCGGCTGGACTTCTATGCCCTCGTGGAGAGCCGCAACAACGGGACGGCCTCGGTCTTGTCCGAAGCCACCGTCAAGGTGCGTGTCGGCGAGGAGATCATGCACACCGCGGCCGACGGCAACGGTCCAGTGAACGCGCTGGATGCCGCGCTCCGCAAGGCGCTCATGCCGTTCTACCCGCAGATCGAGCGCATCCAGCTGGTCGACTACAAGGTGCGTATCCTGGATCCGGATTCGGCCACGGCGGCCCACACGCGCGTGTTGCTGCAATCGAAGTGCGGCGACCGGAGCTGGAGCACCGTGGGCAGCGCCACGAACATCATCGAGGCCAGCTGGCAGGCCCTGACCGACAGCCTGGAATACGGCCTGCTGGTCATCCCGGCCGAGGCCGAGCCGGAGGAGCAGCCCTCAGAGGAGACCTGCCCGGCGGCGGAGTAGGCCAAGACTTAGACTTCCGACATCGTGCCGACGTCGTTACGGCAAGTTTCCAAAACTTCGGAAGTCTCCACGCGATGGAGGGGAACTATGGTAGTCGAACCCGTCGGCTTTCTGCCGCGCCTCATCGCCAACATCGTCGACTCGGTCATTCAGGTCGTTCCCATCTATCTCATCCAATACTTCCTCTTCCGCGGCGCCCTCGGCGTCAACATGCTGGCGCCCAGGGGCGGCGCGGGTCAGCGGTTGCAGCTGCAGCCCACCCTCAACGTGGCGCCGGATCGTCTTCTGTTGATCCTGGGCGTTTTCATCCTGCTGGAACTGGTCTGGTTCATCGGGTACAACGTCTGCTTTTGGAGCGCAGGCGGCCAGACGCCGGGCAAGATGCTCCTGGGCATTCGGGTCATCTCGACTGACGGGGAGATCATCTCCTTCTGGCGCGCCCTGTTGCGGTGGTTTGCCGAGATCATCGCCGCGATCCCATTCTACCTGGGCTTCCTGTGGATCATCTGGGACAAGGACAAGCAAGGCTGGCACGACAAGATCGCCGGCACCGTCGTCGTGCGCACGAAACACGAGTCCGAGCTGCAGTCGTATTGATGGGAAGAGGGGGTGCGTCCCAGAATCAGGGCGAGATCGCGGCTGGACTTATGTCACCCTGAGGGAGCGCCGTCTGCGACCGAGGGGTCTCGCGCGCGAAGTGCGAGTCCGTCTCGTTCGACAAAACGCACTCCTCTCTCGCGCGCGAGACCCCTCGGTCGCAGACGGCGCTCCCTCAGGGTGACATAAGTCCAGCCGCGATCTCGCCCTGATTCTGGGACGCACCTCAATGGCCCCGGTGCATTGACCTGTACACAAAATAATGATATAATTATTATCGTATCATAAACCGCTTCAGCTATCCGCTCCTGAGATTCTGCGACGAGTGGGAGGAGGTGGGGCCTGCTGTTACGAGAAAGTTGGAGGGGCTGCGGCACCACCCCTGGCTGCATCTATCGGCCGCTCCACAGATTCTCATGGAGGTAAGGAAGATGGAAAGAGCAGGTTTCCTCGTTCGACTCGTCGCTTACATCATCGACGCCGTCATCCTCGCGATCGGAGACTCGATCATTCGGGCGATCACGATCACACCGGCGACGCGACCCGGCGCCGGCGGGGGAGCGGCGGCTTTGGCAGTGATCGGGTTCATCCTGATTTTCGTCTGGACCTTCGGCTACCTGATCTATTTCTGGTCCACCAGCGGGCAGACGCCCGGCAAGAAGATCATGGGCCTGAAGGTCGTTTCGACAGACGGTGGCAAGCTGACCGCCGGCCAGGCCTTCCTCCGCGTGATCGGCTACTTGATCAGCGGCATCGTCATCTACCTGGGTTTCCTGTGGATCATCTGGGACCCGAACAAGCAGGGTTGGCACGACAAGATTGCCGGCACGTACGTGGTGAAGGTCTGAAACCGCCCGCCCGGCGACCTGAGACGTCCGCTACGACAGACTTCCGACACCGTGCCGGCGTTGGTACGGCAAGTTGTCGAAACTTGCCGCACTAACACCGGCACGGTGTCGGAAGTCTTGTCGTGTTCCAAAGATGAGACCCCCCATCAATCTCGTAAGACGGACTAGAACTGACAGGATGAACTCAACCGGATCCTTGCGGAATCGCTCCCTGGTTTTGCTGATGACGGCCCGCGGATTCTCCGCTCTCGCCTACCAAATGCTGGCAGTCGCGGTGGGTTGGCAAATGTACGCCTTGACCGGCTCGGCTTTCTACCTGGGCCTCGTCGGGTTGGTGCAGTTCCTGCCGATGATCGTCCTGACTCTCGTCAGCGGGCACGTGGCCGACCGATACAACCGCAAGATGATCATCTCCGTGAGCCAGGTAGTCGCCGGCCTGGGTGTTCTTCTCCTCGTCTTGGGGAACTACTCCGGCTGGATCAGCAAAGAGAGCATTCTGGTATTCATCTTCATCATCGGCATCGCGAACTCGTTTCAAGGTCCCTCCATGCAGGCTTTGCTGCCCAATGTCGTGAGCCGAGACGCTTTCCCGAGGGCGGCCGCTCTGATGGCGTCAGTCTGGCAATTTGCAGTGATCGTCGGACCGGGATTGGGCGGAATCCTGTATGCCTTTGGGCCGACCGCCGTGTACGCCATCACCGGAGCGTCCTTGTTCTTGTCCAGCGCGGTGATACTCTTCGTTTCGGTCGCGAACGGAGAAGTGAAGGCGGAGTACAGGAGCCTCAAGACCGTATTCGCGGGAGTGTCGTACATCCGGAGCAAACCCGCCATCCTCGGCGCCATATCGCTCGACCTGTTCGCGGTGTTGTTTGGCGGCGCCACAGCCCTGCTCCCCGTCTACGCCAGCACGATCCTGAATATCGGTCCGTTTGGCCTGGGAGTTCTGCGCTCGGCCCCCGCTGCCGGTGCTCTCCTCACCACCGTCCTCCTGGCCAGGAAACCTCTGAGGGGCAGAATCGGACGCACCATGTTCACCGCGGTGATATTCTTCGGAATAGCGACCATCATCTTCGCGGTATCCACCTCCTTTGCGATATCCCTCCTGGCCCTCTTCGTCCTGGGCGCTTCCGACGCCATCAGCGTCGTCATCCGGTCCACCTTCGTGCAGATCGAGACTCCGGACGCTCTGCGGGGCAGGGTGAGCTCGGTAAACCAGCTGTTCATCGGCACCTCGAATCAGCTGGGCGAGTTTGAATCCGGCGTCACCGCCACCTGGTTCGGGACCGTGCCGGCCGTGCTCATCGGGGGAATCGGCACCGTCGTGGTCGCCCTGCTCTGGATGAGGCTGTTCCCCGCGCTCCTGAATATCGACCGCCTGGAAAGCTGAGACTCCGCCGGCGGAAAGGACTTCCGAAGTTTTCAAAGCTTCGGAAGTCTCGGAGAGCGTGCAGCAACCTGTGCCGGCGCCCTGGCCCTGGGGCTGCAAGCACCAGGCTAACAACACAAAAGCAGGCTGAAGCTCGCTCAAACCCAGCCTGCTTTAGCTGGCTTGAGCTTGCCAGCCTGGGAGTTGACTCCCAGGCGTTCTGGCGTGGCGTCTCTCCAAGCTCTCGCAGTCTCGCCCGCGTTGAATGTTCTGCGCAATCTGGTATAATCATGCGGAAGTATCAGCAGCGGAGTCAGGAGTGTTCTCATGGCACAGATCACGATCGACACGGCAGCAGTTGCTCGTTTCTGCCACAAGCATCATATCAAGAGGCTGGCCCTGTTTGGGTCCGTGCTTCGAGATGACTTCAGCCCGCAAAGCGACGTCGACGTATTGGTTGAGTTTGATTCGGGACAGGAGCCCGGCCTCTTGAGGCTCGCCAATATGGAGCGTGAGCTCTCGCCCCTGCTGGGTGGACGCAAGGTCGACCTGAGAACGCCCCAAGATTTCGAGTCGTTACTTCCGAGACAAGGTCACGGCGTCAGCACAGGTCTGCTATGCAAGAGAATGATTGCATCAGACTTCAGCATATGATCGATGCAGCCCGTGAGTCGATCTCGTTTCTCGCGGGCAAGACACGAACTGACCTGAACACAAACCGCGTCCTCGTACTTTCTGTCGTCAAGAGCCTGGAAATCGTCGGAGAAGCGGCCAGCAGAATCTCGCCGGAAGGCAGAGCCGAGGTCCGACCGTTCCGTGGAACGACATCATAGGCATGCGCAACAGGCTGATTCACGCCTACTTCGACATCAACCTGGACATCGTCTGGCGCACGGTGAAGGAAGAGCTGCCCGGACTCATCCGGCAATTGGAATGCGGCCTGAGAGGATAAATCGTAACGGGGGAGGGTCAGCGGGAATGAAATCGTATCGGATTCCGATGGTGCCGGGGCCAACGTCGGTGGCGTCCGGAAGTGCTGGCGGCCTACGACGATGAACTACGGCTCGGGCGACCTGGAGGAGGAATACTATCAGCTCTACGCGGAGACGCAGAGCAGTCTGCAGGCGATTCTGGGCACGCAGCACTCCGATCGCCATCATGACCGGGCGAGGCGATGGTCGGCCTGTGGGGCGCGCTGAAGAGCTGCCTGAAGCCCGGCGACCGCGTCCTGTCCATCGCAACGGGCGTCTTCGGCTACGGCATGGCCGAAATGGCGCGCCCGATCACACCCAACGTGCAGGTGGTCGAGCTTCGAATACGATGAGGTCTGCGACCCGGGCCGCGTCGAAGAGGCCATCGAACACCTTCCGGCCCAAGATGGTCACCGCGGTGCACTGCGAGACTCCGTCGGGGACGCTGAACCCGGTGGCGGCCATCGGCAGCCTGGTCAAGGCCCACGACGTGCCGTTGTTCTACGTCGATGCGGTCTCCAGCGCCGGCGGCGCCCCGTTGGACGTGGACGACTGGCGCATCGACCTGTGCCTGGTGGGCACGCAGAAGTGCCTGTCGGCCCTGCCCGACCTGGGCATCGTCGCCGTCAGCGAGCGCGCCTGGCAGGCCGTGGCCGAGGTCGGCTACCAGGGCTACGACGCGCTTGCGCCCTGGCGGACGGCGCTGGCCGACCGGTGGCTGCCCTACACGCCCTCGTGGCAGGCCATGGCCGCGCTGAACGTCGGCCTGCGCCCGCATTCAGCCAGGACGGACTGCCGGCGACCATCCGCCGCCACGCGGACGTGGCGCGCCGCTGCCGAGAACGGGCGTTGAGCATGGGGCTGGAGCTATATCCGCGCGAAGAGGCTGTTCTGCTCGCCCACGGTCACGGCGCTGAAGGTCCCGGCGAGCGCCTGGGCTGGCCGGAGCTGGACCGGCGCCTGCGCGCGCAAGGGGATGGTCGTGGGCGGCTCGCTGGAGCAAGCTCGCCGGCAAGGTGTTCCGCATCGGCCACATGGGTTTCCAGGCCGACGTCGCGCCTGGTCGAAGAGGCCATGGATATCCTGGAGGAGGCGATCCGTTCTTGAGAATCGATCTCGACAGGGTTCTTGAGATTCACCGGAAGCTATGTTATAATAGTCTTGTTCGTTTGAGTTGTAATTCACTACCTTACTATGGAGGAGGACGACATGGAAAAATGGGAGTGCCTGGCCTGTGGGTACATCTACGATCCCGCGTTGGGGACCCTGATGGCGGCATCGCGCCCGGCACCAGCTTCGAGGATTTGCCGGAAGATTGGGTGTGCCCTCAGTGCGGCGTCGGCAAAGACATGTTCGAGAAGATGGCCTGATCTTCCGATATTTACCGGTCTTCACGTTCGGTAGAGGATGGGAGAGACGTCTCGCACTGCCAGCGCAGATCGTCCGGCCCGACTGAGCTACTCCTTCCTCTATCGGCTTTCCTCTCTTATCCACCTTGTGCACAGCCCAGGCGGTCTGCAGCCTGAACGCAGCCGCGAGCAAGGGTATTCACAGCTCGGAAGGATCGATTATGCGCCTCCTCATCGTCGGCAACGGAGTCGCCGGCGTCACCACCGCCGCTACGGCGGTCAAGGCCAATCCGGACGTTCAAGTCGAGATTTATTCCGAGGAACCTTACCTCTACTACCCACGCCCCAAGTTGTGGGAATTCCTGTCGGGCGAGCTCTCGCTCGAGGACATCTATTTCTATCCCCAGAACTGGTATGACCAGCGTGGGATCAAGCTTCACCTGGGCGTATCGGTGCGAGGCTGTGCATCCCGCCGACAAGACCATAACCCTGTCGGACGGCGCGTACGGCCGCGTACGACCGGCTGATGCTGGCCAACGGCAGCACGCCGTTCGTGCCGCCGATCGAGAATGCCCGCGTGCCCGGCGTCTTCACGTTGCGCAATGTCGATGATGCGCTCGCCATTCGCCGGTACGCCGAGAACGTGCCGCTCGGCGGTGGTGATCGGCGGGGGCGTGCTGGGGCTGGAATCGGCTCACGGGCTGAAGGACCTTGGCCTGGACGTGACCGTGCTGGAGTTCTTCCCCTGGCTGCTGCCCAGGCAACTGGACCCTGAAGGGCGCCGTGGTCTTGACCGAGCAGGTTCGAGAATATGGGCATCAAGACGATCACCGGCGTCGTCACGACCGGCGATCGAGGGCGAGAAGCGCGCCGAGGGGGTCGTCCTGAAAGACGGACGTCGCGATTCCGGCCGACCTGATCCTGATCTCGGCCGGGGTTCGTCCCAATGTCGGGCTGGCGACCGCCGCCGGTCTGGAAGCGAACCGCGGCGTCAGGTCGTGGACGAGTATCTGGAAACCAGCGCGCCGGACGTCTACGCCGCCGGCGACACCGTCGGAGTTCCAGGGCCGCACCTACGGCATCATTCCTCCCGCCATCGAGCAGGCGCGAGCGGCGGGGCTCAACATGGTGGCTCCGCACAGCGAGCCATATCACGGCACCGTGCCGTCCAATACCCTCAAGGTGGTCGGCGTCGATCTGACGACGATCGGGCAGTTCACCGCGCCGGACACGACGTACCAGGAGTATCGTCTGGCGGATCCCGGCACGCGGCATCTACAAGAAGCTGGTCGTGCACGAAGCAAGCTGGCTCGTGGGCGCCATCCTCTACGGCGTGCCCAGGTCGGTGTCGCGCGTCAGCCGGCTGATCCGGGCGGCAGCAGCCTCTTGAGCGAGCCCGCGGAGCAGTTGCTCGCCGAGGCTCTAGGCCCGCACCCCCAGTTTCACGTCTGATTACGTCTCTCCGTCGCTCAGGATGGAGAAAGAAGATCATTTGCCTTGGAAGGAGAACAGATATGAGTCTTGAAGGTAAGCGAGTGATCGTCTTCGCGGAGGATATGTACGAAGATCCGGAGCTGTGGTACCCGTACTACCGCATGATCGAAGCCGGGCGCCGAGGTGCGGTTGGTGGGCACCGGTTCCGCCACGACCTACAACAGCAAGCACGGCTATCCGGTCAAGGTCCACGCGGCTCGGCCGAGGAGATCTCGCCGGACGAAGTCGATGGCATCATCGTTCCCGGCGGATTCGCCCCGACCGGCTGCGCCGCTACCCGGCCGTGCTGAACCTGGTGCGGGACGTCCTGAAGCGCGGCAAGGTGGTTGCCGCCATTTGCCACGCCGGCTGGGTGCTGGCTTCGGCCGGCGTTCTGAAGGGCCGCAAGGCAACGTCCGTGTCCGCCATCAAGGACGACATGGTGAACGCCGGCGCGACCTGGCTGGATCAGGAAGTCGTGGTCGACGGCGCTCTCATCACCTCGCGGACGCCGGCCGATTTGCCCGCGTTCTGCCGGACGATCATCGCGGTCATGGAGAAACAAGCCGTGACCGCTCGCATGAGCGCGACCGGACCGCACGCAGCGACAAGCGTCGCGCCCCCTGCGCCGTCCGGTAAGCAGTCGCGCTGACGGCGCGGCGCCTGACGCACCTGAGAGAGGGGATGAAAATGGCCAAGCCGACTAACTGAAGAAATCATCGCCATGCTGAACGAAGACATCAAGGGTGAACACGGGGCCATCATTCAGTACCTGCGCCACGCCTATGCGCATGGGCGAAATCGGCGTCGCGTTCGAGATCGAGGCCATCGCCCGCGAGGAGATGTACCACCTGAAGTGGCTGTCGGAGTTGGTGGCCTCGCTCGGCGGGGCACCCACGATCGACGCGGGCCAAGCTCGATTTGGCCGGCCACGAGCCGTCGGAGCGGATGTTCCGCAACACGATCCTGGAGCAGGAAGCCATCGACCTGTACGAGAAGCACATCGCCGTCATCGACGATCCGGAGATCGTCCGGCTTGCTCGAGCGGATCGTGGCCGACGAGCGCTCGCACAAGGGGGACTTCACCAAATTCATCGACGAAGTGCCGACGCGCGACCGAGCTGGCCGCCGAGGCGGCCTCCTCCGGGCGACCCCAGCATGGCGGACATCCTGAACGTAGGGCGTGCGCCACGAGTACACCGTCGTACTGCAGTACCTGTTCCACTCGTTCATGACGCCCGAACTGCGGCATCAGCCGCGAGCTGGAGTTCCAGGCGATCAACGAGATGCAGCACATGGGTTGGCTGGCCGAGAAGCGTGGGCGGCCAGGGCGGCCGAGCCCGATACCGAGCACAGCGCCGGTCGACCTGTCACGGGACACGGCGCAGATGCTCAGAGCGGACATCGCCGCCGAGCGCGCGGTGACCATGGACTACAACGCGCAGATCGGCCAGGTCCAGGACGAGGGCCCAAGACCCTGCTGGCCCGCATCCGCGACCACGAGATCTACCACGACGAGTTGTTTTCGGAGATTCTCGGAAGATCTAACCGGAGCGGCGTCGAGCCGCGGTCCGGCCGCACCGGCCGCACCGGCCCCGCCGAAGCGGAGCACCGAAACCCGCCTTGCCGCCAAGCCGACGGTCGGCAGCCTGATCGGGCAGTAACTCAACCCGGCGGCGCACGGACGCCGGCCGCTGAAGGGACATCCTGGCGACACCACCACGAGAACGCGGCCAGCAACTTTGACAGCCATCTCTAAGGAGGAAACTTCATGGACGACATTTTGATGCGGAATCAGGCCCCCATGTCGGAAGACGAGTGGGAGAGTATGGATGGGACGATTGTCGAAGTGGCCCGCAAGATGTTGGTGGGCCGCCGCTTCATTCCCCTGGCCGGGCCGATGGGCCTCGGCACGCAGTACGTCACCCTCGACCGGCTGGCCGTTCCGAAAAGGCGCCCATTGCGGTCGATCTGAGCACGTCGGCGCGTCGTGCCGCTGACGACGCTGGAGAAGGACTTCACTCTTGCTGTGGCAGGACCTGGCCGCCGCCCGAGCAGACGGGCTACCCGCTCGACATGGGCCCGATCGCCGTCGCCGACCGTCATGGTCGCCCAGCAGGAAGATGCGTTGATCTTCAACGGCACGCGCCAGGCGGCCGAAGGCCTGTTGACGGTCAAGGGGCACCTGGCGGTCAGCGTTCGGTAATTGGGACGACCCGATGGCCGCCATCGGCTGCCGTCGCCGAGCGCGGTCGGGCAGCTGATGAGCCAGGGCCTGCAGGGGCCGTTCGCCGCTGGCGGTGAACCCCGTCACCTACGCCAAGCTGCTGAAGCCCGTCGACGGCATGCAGCTGGCGCTGAAGCTGGTGGAGCAAATCGCGACGGCCGGCGTGTTCCAGACGCCCGCCCTGCCGGAGAACCAGGCCGTCGTCGTCTCCAACGGCCGCGAGAACCTGGAGCTGGTCGTCGGCCAGGACCTGACCGCCGCGTACGTGGGTCCCGTGGGCATGGACCACGCTTCCGCGTCATCGAGACGCTCGCCCTCCGCATCCGCCGCCCGGTCGCCATCGCCGTATTGGAATAGCGCCGGCGCGGGCGCTTCCAGAAAAAGAAAACTTCCGAAGTTTCCAAAACTTCGGAAGTTTTTTAATCCGTGCGTGGCCGCTGCCGCGCGCTGCCCTTACGGCATCTGCGCGCCCCAGGCGAGCTGCTCCTCGACCCAGCCGGCCGCCTGCTCGGGGGTGGCGCCTTTGGGCTTGCCCTCGAGGCTGCCCAGGGTGAAGAGTTTCTGCTCGCCGGACCCGTCCGGCTTCACCGCCATCACGTCCCAGGCGTTGCTGCCGGGCTGCGTCTCGCGGACGAAGCCGATCCACTTGCTGTCGGGCGACCAGAAGGGCAGGCCGTCGATGCCCGGACGGTTGGTCAGCCGCTTGACGTTCGAGCCATCAGTGGCCATCAGGTAGACTTCCCAGTCCTTCGCGCCGTCGCGCTCGAACGACATGAACGCCATCCACTTGCCGTCCGGCGATTCGGCCAGGGCCTGGTCGGATCGCATCGTCGGTGATCTGCTTGGGGATCGCCGCCGCTCAGCGCGCGCCGCCAGATGCCGCACTTGCTCTCTTCGCAGCCCTGATAGAGCATCGAGTCGCCGTCGGAGCCGCTAAACACGGCGGGCGTCTTGCCCATGATGTCCTTGTTGTCCATATCGGGCCGCTGGATGGTGGTCGGCCTGCGCGCCCTTGGTGACCATGATGCGATCCAGGTGATCGGACTCCTGGCGCGAGTGGAAGGCAAAGAACAGATCGCCGGGCGCCCACACCGGCCGCTGCGCCTCAGGCGACAGGCGCGAAGCCCCAGTCAGTGCCCTGAATATCCGCCAATGCCGCGGCGTGCAGTCCCTGGCGCTTGCCGTCCGCGCCCCACTCCTTGTAGGCCATCCAACTGCCGTCGCCGCTCAGCGCAGGCTGGCTGGCGTTGGCCACGACCACCTTCGACTTCAGACGTCGCCAGATCGAATAGCCTGGATCTCCGGCGTGCCGTGGCCCGCGGCGAACACGGGGTAGACGATGAAGCCGGGGAACGCGCCCGCGGCCGCACCGGGCGCCGCGGCCGGAGGAGTCGGAGCTGCGGCCTCCGTCGTCGCCGTGGGCTCGGCCGGCGCCTCGGTGGCGCTGACCGGCTCGGTAGCCGTCACCGGCGCCGTGGGCGCGAGGGTCGCGACCGGCGTGGCGATCTTCGGGCCGGCGGCCTCGGTCTCGGACGGCGCCACGGCGCTCCGCGCTGCCGCCGCCGCGCCAGCTGATCTGCTCTTCCAGCCAGCCCTGGCACTGATCCGGGCGTCGTGCCGGCGACCTTGCCGTCCAGCGCGCCCAGGTTGACCAGCTTCTGCTCGCCGGTGCCGTCGGGCCGAATCGCCATGATGTCGCAGTTGTTGCTGCCGGGTGTGGTCTCGCGGACAAAGGCGATCCAGTTGCCGTCGGAAGACCACGTGGGCAGGCCGTCGATGCCGGGCCGGTTCGTCAGGCGCTTCAGCTTCGAGCCGTCGGCGGCCATCACGTAGACCTCCCAGTCCTTGGCGCCGTCGCGCTCGTAGGACATGAAGGCCACCGACTTGCCGTCCGGCGAGGGGCTGAGGGCCTGGTCGCTCGGCTCTTCGGTGATCTGCACCGGGCCGGAGCCGTTCGATGAGTCGCTGCCAGACACCGCACTTCGAGTACTCGCACGCCTGGTACAGGACCGAGTACCCATCGTTCACCGCGATCACAGCCGGGCGACTTGCCCAGCAGATCTTTATTGTCCATATCCGGGCGCAGGATGGCGGTCGCCACCGCGCCCTGGGTCATCATGATTCGATCCAGGCGATCGGACTCGCTGGCGAGAATGGAAGTAGAAGAACGAGTCGTTCGGGCGCCCACTGTGGGCGCTGATCGCCTAGCGAGTAGCTGAAGCGCCAGTCCGTGCCGGGGATGTCGGTCGAGTATGGCGGAATGCAGGCCGTAGACTTTCTGGTCCGCGGCCCACAGCTTGTAGGCGATGGCCTTGCCGTCGTGGCTGATGGAGGGCTGGCTGGCGTCGGCGAGCAGCGTCTTGCGCTCGACCGGTGGCCAGGTCGACGGAGACGATATCGTACTGCTGTCGCGTTGCGATCGGTATCGAAAACCGGGAAAACGAGCGTGCCCTGCAACTGAGTGGACTGCGACGGTGGAATCGCCGGCGAAGCCGCGCCGGCCAGGCCAACGGGAACGACGAGCGTGGCCAGAACGACGATGGACAACAACCAATGTGCTCTGTCCATCAAATACACCTCCTGAAGGGTGCTTCTCCCCTTTGTGCGCCTGCTGCACCTGCTACTATACTGAGGAAGGGGGGATATGTCAATAATAGGGAGGTGGTCTGCTAGAGAGAAGACGCGTGCGCATTCATGGCGTGTGATGAGGTCCTCGCCTGGAACCTGATATCCTCGTCAAACTTCCGAAGTTTTCAAAACTTCGGAAGTTTAGGACATCGCAAGTGCATTGAAGGCGCCGCATACGGCTACATCTCCGCCAGCATCTCCGTCACGGCGCGGCGCGAGTAGAGGACGGCGTAGTTCATGCCGCGGTCTTCAGGGTAGACCTGGGCCATGGAGCAGAGCCACAGGTCCTTGACGGGGGTGCGGAAGGGCGGCTTCAGCTCGGAGTAGCGTTTCGTGATGACCGGCTGGGCGTATTGCTCGGTCCAGCTCCAGCACCGCTGCACCCAGTCGCGCGCAAAGTCCGGGAAGAGCTTGCGCAGGTGCGGCAGGTAGGCCTCCAGCAGCTCATCGGGGGTCTGGTGGACGTAGCGGTCCTCCCAGGGCATGTAGCGGGAGAGGTAGGCGATGTGGCGGCCGCCGTACTCGTCCGTCCGCTGCATGTTGGTGTGCTCCACCACGGCCACGAAGGGAATGCTCGGATCGTTGATGTTGAGCCAGTAAGTGTTGCTCAGGCTGCGGTCGAGCTGCATCACCAGGCACGTGTTGGCCAGGTACAGGACCTGATCGAGGCGGTCGCGGTAGTCCTGCGGCAGCCCCGGCGCCAGGCGGGCGAAGATCGCCGGCGCGGTGGTCACGAGCACGCGGTCGTACGCCTCGAGTTGGCCGCCGACGCGCACGCCTGAGACGCGGCCGCCTTCGAGGACGACTTCCTCCACCGGCGTGGACGTGAGAATGCGGACGCCCATCTCCTTCAGGCGGCTCTCGAAGGCATGGATGGCCCGGCCGAATCCTCCTCGGAGGTAGCCGAGGTTCTCGGCCTGGCTCTTGCCGCGGGATCCGCCGCGGAGCTTGAGCTTGTTCCAGATCCACACTGCGGCGACCTGATCCTCGTAGACGCCGAACTTGCCGCGCATCAGCGGCGCCCACACGTTCTCGTACACGTTCGACCCACCCCAGCGGATCAGCCACTCCTTGACGGTGATGTCCTCCAGGGGTTTCCAGTCGTTGACGAAACGCGGCACGATCGCCAGCAGTCCCAGCCGGAACCGGTCGATCAAGCTGAGCGGCTTGAAGCGGAGGACGTCCAGGGGCGTCGCCAGGCGGTAGATGCGGTTGGCGTAGTAGCTGGTCACCGTGGGCTTCCACTCCAGGTCCGCGCCCAGTCCCAGCTCCTCGATCAGCCCCGCGATCTCGGTGTCGCTCGTGAACAGGTGATGGTAGAACTTCTCCAGGTAGACGCCGTCGATAGTAAACGAGCCGGCCAACCCGCCGATTTCGGGGTCGCGCTCGTAGATCGTGCACTCGTGGCCCTTCTTCGCAAACTCGTACGCGGCAGTCATTCCGGAGACTCCGCCGCCCACAATCCCAATCCTCATTCCAAACTGACTCCTAACGCTCTTTTCGCCGACGCTGAACGCAGGCGCTTGACCCGCTTCGTGAACGTCGTGGTGATGTGTACCCAGGGCATGCTCAGGCGGCCGTGGATGATCGCCCGCGGCAGGTTCTGCAGGAACTCGTCCCGGGTCGAGAAGGCGGGCATCTCCACGTACGCGTGCGCGATCTCGCCCAGGCTGTGCGCATCGCTGCCGGCGGTGCCAGGCAGGCCCCGCTCGCGCGCCAGCTCCTGCGCCCTGAGGTTGAACCGCTGCAGCAGGCAGCGCGAGTTGAAGATCTCCAGCGCGTCGACCTGGTCGATGATCTCCATCACGCCGGCATGGCGCATGGCCTCATGCCGGACCGTGTCCGCCGGGTGGGAGATGCCCACGACGCCGCCCTGCTCGCGAATCCGCGCGATGGTCTCCTGCGGGGAGAGCCCCGCCGGGATCGTCTGCTCCAGGAAGAACGCCAGCAGCTCGCCGTTCGCCGTGGCGATCTCCTCACCGACGATCACCGGCACCGGCGAGATCTCGCGCAAGCGCAGCGCCCCCTCCGCCGTATTGTGGTCCGTGAGGCAGATCAGGTCCATGCCTTTGCGCCGGCAGGTCTGGATGATGTCGTCGAAGGAGTTGAGGCTGTCCTTGGAGATAGTAGCTGTGCATGTGGAGATCAACTTTGACGGTGCGTGCTGCCACGAAGCGCTCCTGGGTGCCGTTAATCTACGTCCGCTAAGTATAGCCAAATCGGAGCGAATGTCCAAACCCGTGACATAAAATGCAACCCGCCGCGAGTGCCCTCGCCCTGCGCAGCCTGTCACCCTGAGGGAGCGTCGTGTGCGACCGAAGGGTCTCGCGCGCGAGAAAGGACATCGTCAATCGCACTACTGGGGGCATCCCTTCTCGCGCGCGAGACCCTTCGGTCGCACACGACGCTCCCTCAGGGTGACAGGCTGCGCAGGGCGGTAATGGAGGGACCGGGAGAGGACACGGCGGCTCTGGTGGCCAGGCAAACATCATTCGCAACCCTGGCTCAAATCCTCCCAGTTGGGGTTCGTGGACTCAATCAGGCTGATCTTTTTCGCTCGGACCCATCCCTTTATCTGTTGCTCCCTCTGTATCGCGATGCGAACATCTGACGTGGCTTCGAAGTATACCAGCCGATCGATATCGTAGCGGCTCGTGAAGCCGGGCAGGAGCTTGTGCTTGTGCTCGAAGACTCGACGTTGGAGGTCGTTCGTGACGCCGGTATACAGCGTGCGCGAACGGTTGGTCATGATGTAGACGTAGTATTCCGCCACGGCACTGCCCTCCACTTGACTATTTCCTGGCGGACGATGTCATCCTGTCCGGAGACGCCGTTTCACTCGACGACTGTCACCCTGAGGAGGACGATACAGCCGTCCTCCTCAGGGTGACAGTCGTCGAGGAGGAGTTGCGCTCGCTCAGCGGTCCGCCGGCGCGCCGATCTGCACGCGCAGCTCGACCTCGTCCGCGGGGGGCGGACCGGCGAGGGGCAGGCGCTGGCCGGTGGCGGGGTCGTAGAGGCCGACGGCTAGGGTGTAGTCGCCGGGAGGCAGCGCCGAATCGATCGGCAGCTCGTAGGCATCGCGGAGGAACTCGCCGGCGACCCAGCCGGTGGTGGGCAGGGCGCCCTGACCCGGCGGCGCGTCGCGCTGGGCGCGGATGGCGCCCGTGGCATCCAGCAGGTGCACGAAGACGGTGTAACCGCGATCCAGCGGGCCGGCGGCCTGCCAGAAGAGCGTCAGGTGGAGCGGCCGGCCGGGCACGATCGGGTCGGGATCCAGGTCGTAGCCCACCAGGCGGGCGCCGCCCTGGAATTCGGCGTCGGCCGGGAACGCGGGCGAGGGCTGCGCGTAATCGTGCGGGCGCTCCACCACGCGCACCTGCCCAAGGTCCACGGTGTCACCGGTGGGCCACAGGCCGCTGGTGAGCGGCAGGCGCCGGCCGGCGGCGCTCACCCAGCCCAGGCGCAGCGTGTAGTCGCCGCCCTTGAGGTCCGCGGGCACGGTGACGAACTGCCGGTCCCGAATCCACTCGCCGGGCTGCCACCGCGAGGTCTCCAAACCGGGCGGGACGGTCGTCTCCCAGCGAGTCGTGCCGCCGCCGTCGACGAGCTGCAGCGACACGGCGTAATCGCCCTCCAGCCGGCGCCGGGTGTACCACAGCGCTTCCAGCGCCAGCGTGTCCCCCGGCTTCAGCTCGGACGGGCCCACGGAGTACCCGGCCAGGCGGAGGCGCTCGCCGAACTCGGCGTCCGAGGCGTGGGGCAAGCCGGTATCGCCGGTAAGCGGGCCGGACGGGTCGGGGACCGCGCGCGTCACCTCGACGTCGCCGAGCGCGATCGGCGGCAGGGTCTCGCCGGTGCCCGGATCGTGAACGACGCACTGCAGGCCGTATCGCCCGGGCAGCGTGCCCAGCGGCAGGGGCAGCTCGAACACGTCGAGGATGAAGCGGCCCGCCGGGACCGCGGACTGGGGGTACCAGGCGCTGACCAGGCGGTCTTCCTTCATGGTCACCGTGCGGCCCGCCGGGTCCAGCAGGCGAATGGAGACCAGGTAATCCGTCGACACGGGACGGTCCGCCCGCCACTGCAGGCGCAGCGACAGGGCGCCGCCCGACATCATCGCCTCGTCGGCGTCGAAGCCGAGCCACCGCAGGTCGGCGCTCAGCGGCACGTCCCGCGGTTGGGCCGGCGGCAGCATCTCCGCCTCGTCCCGCGAGTCGTACGGCGCGATGCGGACCAGGATGCCCCACGGCGTCAGGCGATAGTGCTCCCAGGACTTGGGCCACCAGCCCTCCAGCGGGCCGGCCAGGTACAGCGGATGGCCGGCGCCCAGCCAGCCGCTCACGACGTCTTCGGACGGCGGGAACACGCCGAAGAGGTCGGGACGCTGGCCTTCCACCTGCTGCGCGTACCACAGCGACGTGAGCACGCCGGAATGCGCCAGGATGCCCGCGCCGGGCTCCAACGGATGGGTGAGGATGCGCTGCCAGTAATCGCGCACCGCGGTGTCGCCGCTGCGGTCCATCCGCGCGTAGCGGCCGCCCGCGCCCGTCAGGATCAGGGCGAAGATCGAGCCCGCCGGCCGCGATGCCGCTCGTCACCTGCCAGGGCGGGCGAAAGCGCCGAATCCACCGTGATCCGCCGTTCAGCAGCGCCGCCAGCGCCGCCGCCAGGGCCACCGCGACGACCAGGTTCGCCGGGAGCAGGAAGGCGGCCTGCATGCCGTGCCCGTACTTGACGACCAGGGGAGGGAAGGCGAGGAAGCCGAGGGTGAAGAGAGCCGCCGTGCGCGCGCTGCGCCGCCATAGGGCGACCGCGCCGATCAGGGCGAGCGCCAGCACCGGCAGGCCGAACTCGTGGCTCGCCAGCGGTCCGTAGACGGTGACGAGCTGCGACGGCACCTGCAGCCAGCCGCCGGTCAGCGACTGCGTCTCGTGGGGCGCAAACACCACGCGCCAGAAACCTTCCAGGGAAGGCGTGAACTCGCTGGAGATCAGGCCGCGGGACACGCTGACCGGCCAGGGCAGGCCCGGCTCCGCGCCGAGGGCGTTCCACAGCTGGGCGCCGCGCAGGGGGATGTACAGGTACAGCGCGAGGGGAACGAGCGCGAGCAGGACCAGCCAGGCCAGGCGGCGCGGCTTGCGCAGCAGCGCCGGGTCGGTCCAGAAGATGAACACGGCAAACGCGGGGGCGAACAGCGCCATGGTGACGTGGTTGGTCAGGCTGAAGCCGTACACGAGGGCGAACGCGCGCAGGGTGCTCTCGCGGCGGCTCGCCGACCAGAACAGCAACAGCAGGAAGCAGGCCGCGACGAACGCCAGGTTCAGGGCGTAGGCCTTGACGCTGATCGACCACCACCAGGTCGTGGGCAGTGTGGCGAAGAGGGCCGCCCCCGCCGCCGCCGCGAGGCGATTGCGCACGGTCACGGCCGCGACGGCGTAGATCAATCCCACGGCCACCGCCCCCACCGTCACCGAGAAGAGGCTCACCCGGAAGGCCATCGTCCCGATCGGGACCAGCAGCGTCCACAGCTTGATCAGCAGCACCAGCACCGGGTACGTGGTGGGATACGGAATGCCCAGAATCTGCGCGACGTACTGCCAGCGTCCGGAGTCGCCGTCCAGCACCGACGGCGGCATGGTCCACACGTAGAGCGCGAACGCGCCGACGACCAGCGCCGCCGCGATCCAGGCGTCTCGCCCGTCCAGCAGGGGTGTGGCGGCCTTCGGCGCCGGTTCAGTCGGTGACGTCGAGCTCCTGGTCGAGGACAATCTGATCTCCTTGGGCTCCATCGCCCTGCACGGGCAGACGTGCGCCGGTGTCGGGGCGGTACAGGCCGACCGCCACCCGATAGCGCCCGGTGGGCGCATCCGCGGGCAGCGAAACCTGATGAAGGTCGGTGACGTATTCTCCCGGCATCCAGGTCGTCGTAGGCAGCCGGCCCTCGCCCGGCAGCGCGTCCTGCTGGGCGACGACGGCGCCGTCGGGACCGGTCACGTGCAGAAACACGGTGTACGACACGTCCCATGGCCCGGCAGCCAGCGATTTCCAGACCAGCGACAGGTCGAGGGTCTCGCCGCGCTTGAGGTGCGCTCGGGGCAGATCGTAGCCGGCCAGCTCCGCCTGCTCTCCCAGGCGGACGTCCAGCGGGTGCCGGATCGCGGGCGCGGCGAATTGCCGTGGCGTCTCCACCGGGTAGTGCAGCTCCCACTCGCGGCGAAAGCGCATCATTTGGACCAGCGAGCCGTCGGACAGGAGCGGGGTGACCCACTTCGAGTCGCGAACCGCCGGGCGGAGCCGCTGGCCGACGTTCCAGATGTCGCTGCCGTCGGCCACGCCGAGCGCGATCGCATATTCGGTGCGATCCCCCGTCCACCAGTTGAGGCTGTTGGCCAGCACGCGGATCGTCTCGCCCATCTGCCAGCGGCTCGTGGGGTACCACACCAGGACCGGCTGGACGCGGTCCGTGCCGCCCACCACCTTGCCCGTCGAGTCCACCAGGTAGAGCGTGAACGTCAGGTCGTGGTCGATGGGGCGCAGTGGCTGGAAGTACAGCTCGAACTGGACCTCTTCCTCGCGATAGTAGACCGGCGTGAAGCCCAGAAAGCGCACGGCGTCGCCGAAGTCGACCGTCATGGGGTATCGAATGGCCGGCCGGTCGACTTTGGCGAAGGTGTAGAACTGGGCGGGCAGCGGCTGGTGCGGCGCGCCCTTCTTCAGCACCAGGTACCCGTCGTTCGCATAGATCGGCCCGAACTCGGAGTCGGTCTCGAGCTGCTGCCGCAGGGCCTGGTGGGCGTCGGTCGTGTTCCAGAACGTCGGGTCCGACACGTCCAGGACGACGTAATCCACGGGGCGCGGGTCGGGCCAGAAATGGGCGGTTTCGCGCTGGCTGAAGTGCGGGAACAGATTCGCCTGGAAGGACCCCGCGGCGTCCGGCGGAACCAGGCGCGCCGCCTCGTCGAGCAGCCGCTCGTGCGCGGTGACCTGCGGCCAGTCGAACTGGCGGCTCAGCGGACTGAAGCCGCGCTGGTAGCCGTAGCCCGCGCTCGTGCCCACCAGGATCAGCGCCAGCGCGGCCGCAACCCGCCGGCGACGCGCTTCGCCTGCGCCGCCGAGCCAGCGGCTGAGCGCGCCCGCGCCGTAGACCGCGGCGACGAACGCCACGGCGATCATGGGGGCGGCGTAGTGGTAGCGCTCCATGCGGTGCAGCAGCGGATTGCTGCTCACGAAGCTGATCCCCAGCGACGGCGCGGCCAGCAGCACGAACGGCAGTCCGAGCAGCGGCAGCCCGGCCAGCGGCAGCAGGAAGGACCGCACTGCGAGGCCGTTTTCGGGGGTAAGGATGTACGTCCGCAGCGCGTCCGGCTGCGTCAGCAGCGTCCAGGCGATGGCGATCGGGTTCTGCCCCAGGCCCTGATAGTAGTCCAGGAACGGCGACCCGGTCGGGCGGAAGTGGGGGACGACGACGTAGACGGCGGCCACGAACCACACCAGGCCCACGCCGGAGGTCAGCGCGCCGGCCAGGAGGCGGCCGCGAAACACGACGACGTACAGCCCGAGCAACACGGCCAGCAGCGAGATGTCTTCCTTGCAGGTCAGTGCCAGGAACAGGAACGCGGCGTACCACAGCCAGTCGCGCCGCGCGCCGGGGGTGGGCGTGGCGCTCCCCGCGGGCGGCGCGGCCCGATCCAGGAAGTAGAACGCCGCCAGCAAGAGCGGCGGCGCGAGCGTGACCGCGTGGAACTCGAACAGGTTGGCTGCCTGCAGCGCCGGCAGCATCAGGTAGGCGAACGGAAACGCCAGCGGCGCCCAGCGCCCGCCCAGCCGGCGGCGAGCCAGCGCGTACAGCGGGATCGCGCCCAACGCCAGGATGAGCGTCTGCAGCACGAGGAGCACGCGCGGGTCGGCGTCGGCCAGGTACGCCAGCGACAACCCGAAGAGGATCGGCTCGACGTGCATGCCCATCCGGTTATCGCCCACGTCCGGCTGCGTGGTGAAGTGCATCGGCCGCCCGTGGATCGTGTTCCAGACCGCCTGGTCGACGTTGCCCAGGTCGAATACGTGCGTGCGCAGGGCATCGTGCTGGCGCACGGACATTGCGCCGAACGTCAGCGCGTAGGCGGCGATCATCAGGCCGAGCACGACGCCCGGCCCCCACACCCGGAGTAGGGTCCTGACCAAAAGTCTCACTTCCTCACGAGTTGAACGAGATGATGCTGAGCTTCGTATTGTATCTGACGGGCGGCTTTCGCCCAAATTCCGGTGAGAGAAGCTGGCAGGGGCGATTCACCACGGAGACACGGAGATCACAGAGAAAGACAACGACAACGACAAACGACTAAGACATTAACCACCAAGGACACGAAGGGACACAAAGAACGACAACGGACAGAACAGACAACAACAAACAGCAGGAGACTGTTTTTCTTTTTTCTTGTTTTTGTCGTTCTTTGTGTCCCTTCGTGTCCTTGGTGGTTAATGCCGTTGTCGTTCTCTGTGTTCTCTGTGTCTCCGTGGTGAATCGTCCTCACTGCACGCGGACCGCGGTGAGGACGAGGGCGTTGCCCTGGGGCTGGCCGGCGACGTCGTGGACTTCGAGCCGCTCCCCCGTGTCCGGACGGTACAGGCCGATGGACAGCGGGACGTCGCCGGGCGGCAGGTCCGCGGGCAGGTCGAGGACGTGGCGGTCCGCGATGACCTCGGCGGTGCGCCAGGTCGTCGTCGGCCAGATGCCGCAGCCCGGGACGTCGTCCGCGCCGGCCCACAGGCGATCCGACTCCAGGTGGACGAACACCTTGTAGCTTTCGGGGATCGGCGGGCCCACGCGGCGCCAGTACAGCGTCAAAACCAGGCGGCCGCCGGCACGAGCCTGCGTCGCGTCCAGGTCGTAGCCCAGCAGCTCAGCCTGCCCGCCGAAGGTCGCGCTGAGCGGCGTCTGGACGAAGTGCTCCATCTGGGTCAGGTGGTTCCACGGCTCGCGGGCGGCGACGTGCCGCGTCCAGTCCTCCGCGGCGATGATCGGTGCGGACTCAGACTGCGTCGTGAACTGCGGCGCGGGGCCGGTCCCTCGGCGCTGGTAGATGCGGATGCCCGGGCGGCCGTCGATCGTCAGCAGCGCGACCTCGTCGAAATCCTTCAGCGCGGCCGCCGTCGTCGAAGAGGCCGTCTCGTCCATCACCCTTTCGGCGCGGAAGTAATACTTCGGCATGGGTTTGCAGGCGTAGCGGGGACCATCGGGCACGTACCAGGTCGTGATCTCGCCGCCCTCGTTGCTGTCGTACTCGCCCTGCAGAACGCCCTGCGCATACAGCGCGCCGATGGCCGCCCAGCCTGCCTTGTGGGGAAATCCGAAGTAATCCTGCGGCGGCAGCTCGGCGTGCGTCGTCCAGTACAGCGCGGGTTTGGTTGCAGGGAAACCCGCCCGGTAGTCCGGCTCCGCGCGCAGGAACACGATGCCCACGTAGTATCCGAACAGCGGTCCCAGCAGGGCCACCGCCGCGACCGCCGAAGGGACGGCCCAGCGGCGTGGCGCGCGCCGCCACAGCCGGACGAGGCCGAAGGACGCCAGCAGGATCAGCCCGACGAACAGCGTCCAGAAATGGGTGCCCGGCTTCTTGATCCCGAAGAAGTCGTAGACCAGGAACGGCACGGCGAGCCAGACCAGCGCGAGGTTGAGGCTCGCCTCCCGCCGAAGCGTCACGAAGGCCACGACCGCGGCCAGCAGGAAGGGCGCGAAGGCCAGGTTGAAGCCGCCCCAGGTCCACGCGCCCGGAAACGCGGCCACTGCGGCCATCCCGGCCAGGCTCACGCCGGCCGCGATCCGGGCGCCGGTCGAGCGGGCCCGCGTCACCCACAGGGCCAGGGCCGCGACCGCCAGGAAGATCACGTAGTACGTGGAATTGTAGGTCGTGCCGGTCCACCAGCCGAGCGCCAGGTTGTCGTACAGCGGCCGCCCGCCCGAGCGAAACGCCAGGTACTCCGACGTCTGCGCCAGGGCGCCCGACCGCCAGAACGGCCAGTAGAACAGGGCCAGCGATCCCAATCCGACGGCCAGCCCCGCCGCGAATGCCGGCCCGGCGCGCCGCAGCGGCGACCTCGTGCGCCTCAGGTAGGCGGCGTAGAGGTAGAGCACCGGCGGCACGGCGAAGATGCCGTCGTAGTGCGCCAGCAGGCCCAGCGCCAGGAACAGCGCGCCCAGGACCTGGAGGCGCGGCCGGTCTTCCGCCCAGAATACGACGAAGCACCACACCGCGAGCACGCCCGCCATCAGCACCACGCTCTGATACTGGACGATGCGGCTGAAGCCGATGACGAAGCCGTTGAGGGCGAGCAGCGCCGCCGCAATCAGGCCCGCCCGGTGGCCGCCCAGGCGCCGGCCCAGCAAGTACAGCCCGGCCACGGACAGGAGTCCCGCCCACGCGAAAGGCAGGCGCGCCGAGGTCTCCGTGACCCCGTCCGACAGTCCCCACAAGGCCATCGGCAGGGCGATCTCGGCCGGACCCTTGCGGTGGAAGAACAGGGCCGTGTCGTCGCCCCGGAGCGCGCTGCCGGCGTCGAACAGGTTCATCGTTTCGTCGCCCTGGAATTCGGACTGCCCGAGGCCGAAGAAGAACAGTCCGCCGGCCAGCAGCAGGACCGCCAGCAGGCCGAACGCCCACCCCCGTGGCGTCGCCCCGTGGTCCGCATTCGCGTAGGGGCGGCCCGGTGTGGCCGCCCGCCCTGCCCCGGATCGCATCGAGGCCAACCACCACGGGACTACCGCCGCGACCACGTAGATCGGTAATGCGATGCCCAGCGTGAACGGGCCGGCCACGTAATGCGCTGCCAGCGTCGCCGCCACCGCCACGGCGTAGCTCGC
This sequence comes from uncultured Chloroflexia bacterium, assembly GCA_963843645.1. Taxonomy (GTDB): domain Bacteria; phylum Chloroflexota; class Anaerolineae; order DAOTYC01; family DAOTYC01; genus CAWJLE01. Next base: position 94,830 of record CAWJLE010000002.1, read on the forward strand.
GCCCAGGCTCACCACGACGCGCTCCAAAAGGGAAACTCCCGAAGTCTCGCGTCGAGACTTCCGAAGTTTCCAAAACTTCGGAAGTCTGAAAGGAAGTTTTTCCCAGCACCCACCGCGTCACGCCGAATCCGGGCAGGACCAATACCAGCACGAATGCGCAGGCGTAGCGCACGGTGAAGTCGCCGCCCAGCCACACGCCGAGGGCGGCCAGGCCGGCCAACGCCGGGAACGCAGTCCATTGGACCAAACGGGAACGCGTCATATCCTCTCTCTCGTCGAGACTTCGGAAGTCTCCAAGACTTCCGAAATCTGACTCCGGGCCGCCCCCGCTGACTGCCACCCTGAGGGAGCGTCGTTTGCGACCGAAGGGTCTCGCGTGCCGTAATGCACTCGCTTCTCGCGCGCGAGACCCTTCGGTCGCAAACGACGCTCCCTCAGGGTGACAGTCGGCGGGGGCGGGAGCGGCGCAGGGGTCTGCCGCCCACGATTGACAATTGCCCGGCTCAGGGTAAAATGTCACCTTAATGGCTGACGGCGCGAACCAGACGCTAACCGAAAAGTCCCGCGACTGGCCCATCCGCTGGGTGGTCGTGCTGGCGACCCTGGTCGCCTTCCTGCTGCGGACCTGGCGCCTGCCGGCGATTCCGCCCGGCCTGGATTACGACGAGGCCGCACACGCGATGGACTCGCTGCAGATTCTGGCCGGCCATCACGCTCTATTTTCCTCTAAAATCGGGGGAACGCCAACTTTCTTTATGTACCAGGTCGCGCCCTTCCTCGGACTGCTCGGGACGAGCACGTTCGCGGCCCGGCTCGCGGTCGTCTTCTCGTGCGTGCTCGCCATCCCGCTGACGTACGCTCTGGCCGGCAGCATGTTCGCCGGGCTGGGCCGGCAGCGCGCCCGCTGGATCGGAGCGCTCGCGGCCTGGGGACTGGCGATCGCCCAATGGCACGTCAATTACAGCCGGCTGAACCTGGAAGACGCTCCGGTCGCCACGTTCGAGCTGGTCAGCTTCTACTTCCTGTGGCGCGGCCTGCAGACCGGCCGCAAGTGGGCTTTCGTCTGGAGCGGCGTCTGGCTTGGGCTCGCGACGTACGTCTACCACACGCCGCGCTTCCTGCCGATTGCCCTGTTCGCGTTCTTCCTCGGCCGCTGGTGGCGCTCGCTCCGCTCGCCGGAAGCCAGGTTCTGGCGTACCTGGCAGCCGCTGGTCATCGTCGGCCTGGCGGCGCTGATCGTCTTCTCCCCGCTGGGCGTGTACTTCGCCGGCCACCCGGGCGACTTCTTCGACCGCGCGCAGAGCACTTCGTTCCTGAACCCCACGGTCAACCTGGGCGATCCCCTGGGTCTCCTATGGAAGGGCATCTCCGGCAACGCGGGCGCGTTTGGCTTTACCGGCGACCTCCACTCCCAGGCGAACCTGCCCGGCAAGCCCATCCTCGACCCGGCGATGGCGGCGCTGTTCTGGGCCGGCCTGCTGCTCAGCCTCTACCGCATCGGGCGCAGCCTGCGTGCGGCGAGGGTTGACCCCGCCCAGGGCGGCCCCGCTCCCGACCGGGCGGACGTCGGCCCCTACGCCTTCTGCGTCCTGTGGTGGGTCGTCATGCTGGTCCCGGTCGCGATCTCGCCGGACCGGGTGCCGAACTACGCGCGCCTGCTGAGCCTCGCGCCGGTCACGTACCTGTTCGTCGCCGTCACGGTCGACGAGCTGTGGCAGCTGGCGGGCAGAGTCAGGTTCTCGTGGCTGCCGCGGGCTGTGCTGGCGGTGGCGTGCGCCGCGATTCTCGCCTGGACCGGCGTATCGACCTACGTCGACTACTTCGTGAACTGGGCGCCGGCCGAGGCCACGTACCGGGCGTTCGACGGCCCGGCGGCGGAGGTGGGCCGCATCGTCGCCGCCGACCACCGGCCGGACGTCGTGTACCTCCTGCCCTGTGACGCGCTGACCGGCGTGGAGTGCAGCCACTACACGCTGGACTTCTTCGCGCTCGGCGGCGCGGACCACTCCGTCATCAACATCTTCGAGCCCGACGTGCCCGCCGCGCTGACCGCCGCGGTCAGCGGCAAGGACGAGGCCCGCCTGATCCGCCTGAAGTACGGCAAGCGCAAGGTCCTGGACGTGGAGGCCGACCCGAAGGATATGCTCGGCTTCATGCTGAACCGCCAGAGCCGGTGGGTCGACACCGAGTCGACGCCGGACTACGACATCGACACCTTCCGGCTGCCGTCGACGCAGACCGTCTTCGCGCTGCCGTCCGAGTATGCCCCGTCGAACGCGGCGTTCGACGGCCGCCTGCAGCTGCAGGATGCGTGGCATAGCCCCTCGGCCACGTCGGGGGAGCCGCTGCGGGCGATCCTGCGCTGGGGCATCCTGAGCCCGCCAACAGAGAACTACCGCGCCTCCCTGCGCCTGACCGACTCCGCCGGCCACCTGGTGGCGCAGATCGATCACGTCCTGTACCACTACAAACGGCGGCGCACCAGCAAGTGGACCGCCGCGGACACGCCCGTCTCGGATTACTACTCGCTCGCCGTGCCGCCCGCCACCCCGCCGGGGACGTACTCGCTCGTCGTGGGCCTGTACACCGGCGAGTCGCTGCAGCTGGCGTCGATCGACGGCCGGCCCGGCCAGCGGCTGGCCGACCTTGGAACGCTTCAGGTCGTGGCCCCCGGCGCGCCTGCGGTCGACGCCGACGTCGAGGTGCCGAACCTCGCCGAGCGCCTGCTGACGCCGGTGGTGAACCTGGCCGGCCACGATCTGGACTCCTCGACCGCGTATCCGCCCGGCGGCCAGCTGGCGATGTCCCTGTTCTGGCGGCCGAACGGGCCGACGCCGCATCCCCTGTTGCTGCGCCTGGAGCTGCGAGGCCCCGGCGGCACGTATGTGCTGACCAAACCCGTCGCGCCGCTCGGCCCGGAGTTCCCGACCACCGCGTGGGCGGCCGGCGAGCTGTGGAAGGGCACCTACGACCTCACGATTCCGGCGGACGTCGCGGCCGGCGATTACGTGGTGACCGCCCGCCTGACGGACGCCGAGGGCCAGCCCGAGGGCCAGGCGGCCGACCTGGGCGCGCTGCACGTCCAGGGACGGGCCAGGCATTTCGACGCGCCGGCGCTGCAGCATCCGCTGGCGGCCGACTTTGGCGATCGCGTGCAGCTGCTGGGCTACGACCTCGCGTCCGGCGCGGCCGCTGCCGGTTCTCCGCTGGACGTGACGCTCCATTGGAAGGCGCTGCAGGCGATGGACGTCAGCTACACCACGTTCGTGCACCTGCTCGATGCCAAAGGCCAGGTCCAGGCCCAGAAGGACGCGGTTCCCGGCGCCGGCGCGGGCGAAGCCCAGCCCACGACCGGCTGGCTGCCCGGCGAGGTCGTGTCGGACCGGCTGCGCATCGACCTGCCCGCCGACGTGCTGCCCGGCGCATACCGCGTCGAAGTCGGCTGGTACGACGCCGCCACCGGCCGTCGCCTGCCCCTTGCCGGGGCCCCCGGTGACAGCGTCATCCTCGCGACCGTGACCGTGAAATAAACGACTGTCACCCTGAGGGAGCGCCGTTGGCGACCGAAGGGTCTCGCGCGCCCCGAGACACTCGCATTTCGCACGCGAGACCCTTCGGTCGCCAACGGCGCTCCCTCAGGGTGACATAAGTCCGGGGCGAGGGCGCTGCGAGCGTATCGACGATGCGTTACAATGCCATTTTCTCAGCGTGCAGCAATAGGTTCACAGCCTCTCAGGGTGACATAAGTCCGGGGCGACTGAGGGCGCGCCCTCTGAAGGAAAGAAGGCCGCCCGCGTCTTAGCGTGACCTCATTACCTCCACCTCGCCGACCCCCACCTCCGCCGGCTCGAGGCGCCGGCCGCTCTGCGGCGCGTACAGGCCGGCGGTGACCGCGTACCGCCCGGCCGGGGCGTCCTGCCGGACGTCGAGACGGTGGCGGTCGATGACCACCTGGCCAGGACGCCAGAGCGTCGTCGGCAGGCGGCCGCAGACCGGGACGGTATCCACCTGCGGCGCGACCGCGTCGCCGTCCAGGCGGACCACTACGTGCAGGTCCGCTGCAATCGGCTGGCCGGCGCGCCAGTACAGCGTCACCGCGTCCGGCTGGCCGGCGAGGACCCGCGGCGACTCCACGTCGTAACCCAGCAGCGTCACGGCCGTGCCTTCGCCGCGCAGCGTCACGTCCAGCCGGTGGTCCGGCGTCGATTTCTGCACGAAGCGATCGGGCGTCGCCGCGGCGTCGAAAGCGGCCTCCACGGCGTCCACGTCGAACACGGCCGAGACGTCGGGGCCGACCAGCGGATAGATCGGCCGGCGGCCCCAGATTTCGAGGCGCGGCTGGCGGTCGGCCAGCGCGGCGCCGACCTGTGCGTACCGCGCGTCAAGCAGGTCGCGGGGCACCGGCGACGCGTCCCAAGGGTTGCGCGCGATGAAGTAGTAGCGCGCGTCCGGCGTGCACGACGTCGGCGCGAAGTGCGTGTACCACAGGCTCACCCACTCCTCTTCGTTGCTCAGGTAGTCCCCCTTGAGCACGCCCTCGTCGTACAGGTAGCCGATGACCTTCCAGCCCGAGCGGTGTGGGAAGCCGAACAGGCCGACCTCCGGCACCTGCCCGTACGGCCGCCAGTAGCCGGGCACCGGATGATCGATGTAGGCCTGGCGGAATTCCGGCCGGTGGCGGACGAAGGCCGCGTACGGATAGAACGCCAGCACGGCCAGGATCAGGATGCCGACGGCGCCCGTCGCGATCGAACCGATGTCCGATCGGGCCGGGGGCGACCCTGGGTGGTCGCCAGCGACGGTGTAGGGGCGACCCTGGGTGGTCGCCCCCTGAGGTGACGGCGACAACGTCCCGATCCGCGATAGGTCCCCCGCCGGCCACCACACGCCCACGAGCCGGTCGAGGGCGAACGCCGCCAGCAGCAGCCACGCGGGCGCGATCGCGTACACGTGCGACAACGGCCGGGCCAGGACGAACACATACGACACGAGCGACACGCCGAACCACGCCCACGCCGTGCGCTCGCCGGACGTGCTGCGCGGAGACAGCGCCGCCGCCAGGATGGCCAGTGCGAACGGGGCGAACGCCAGGTTGACCGGGCCCACCTGCCACGCCGCGGGCGAAGCCACCGTTGCGGCCATGCCCACGGTCAGCGCGGCGGTCACGACCCACCCGCCGGGCCAGCGTCGCAGCGCCCAGGCCAGCAGTCCCAGCACGCACAGCAGGCACAGGGCGACGTAACAGCTCGAATTGTAGACCGTGGCGGACAACAGCCACTGCGCCACGTTGTTGTTGAGGAAGGCCGAGCCTACGCGCGATCCGCCCAGGTAGCTGGCCGTCTCGCCGAACTGGGGGCTGAGCACGAAGGGCGCGTAGTACGCGGCGGCCAGGGCGACGACCAGCGCCAGGGACGCCGCCGGGATGACCCAGCCCCGCGGCCGCTGCCGCCAGCTCAGGAGCCAAAATGCCAGCACCACCGGGGCGGCGACCAGGCCGTCGTAGTGGGCCAGCAGCGCCCCGCCGAGCAGCAGCGCGCTCAGGAGCTGGTACGCCGGCAGCCGGTCGGCCCAGGCGCGATACGCCGCGTAGATCGCAAAGAGGCTGAGGGCGACGACCCAGCTCTGGTACTGCACGACGCGCGCGAAGCCGATGAAGTAGCCGTTGATCGCGAACAGCAGGGCCGCGATGAGGCCGGCGCGCGTCCCCAGCCACCGCCGGCCCAGCAGGTACGCGCCCAGCACCGCCGCCAGGCTGGCCCAGGCGAACGGCAGGCGGGCCTTGGTCTCGTCGATCCGCCGGTCGAGGACCCAGACCTGGGCGGGGGCCAGCACCTCGCTGGGGCTCTTGCCGTGGAGGAACAGGATGTCGTCCTCGCCGCCGATGGCCCGCGCGGCGCTCCACGTCACGAGCGCCTCGTCGCCCTGGAACTCGGAGTAGCCCAGGTCCGCGAACCGGAAGAACGCCGCCAGGATGAGGATGGCCAGGAGCGCGAGGGATTTGCGGTGAAACTTCCGAAGTTTTGAAAACTCCGGAAGCTTAAGATGACGCACGTCCTCGCCCTCAAAAGTCTGAGCTTCTGGAAGGGTCACAAGCCTAATATTGGACGAGTCGTCCTCTTCAAACTTCCGACACAGCCCAGTGGTCTGCGCTGGGAGTTTTGAAAACTTCGGAAGTTTTGCCATCGTCGGCAGTCTCGCAATCCACAGCACGCCGATCAGCGCGTCGGTGGCGACGAGGACCTGCGCCCGGGTCAGCGGGCCGGGCAGGTACGCGACGGCCAGGCCGGTCACGGTCGTCAGTGCCAGGCTGAGGGCGACGCCCAGCCCCAGGCGCTCCCACCCGTCCGTCTCCTCCGCGGGGACCCACTCCATCAGGACCAGGCCGGGCAAGACCCACAGCAGCGCCACGATCGCCGCCGTGCGAAGCGCTCCCTCGCCGTACAGGATCAGCACGTTGGCCAGAATCGCCGCGACGATCCACAGCGCCCACCGATACCCCGCCCAGCCGGCCGGCCGGTCATCGATCCGGACTGCGTCCAATCGTTACCTCCCCCAGAATAATGCGATCCGTGCCGTCCGCCGCGGCCAGGCGGAGGCCGTCGGCGGAATCGTACAGTCCCACCTCGAGCGCGTACCGGCCCGGCGCAAGCTCCGCGTCCAGCGGCAGTTCCAGGCGGTCCGAGACGACCTCGCCGGGCAGCCAGCCGGTCGTCGGGGCCTCAGTCCCGCCTGCGGGCACGTCCAGTTGGGCGCGGACGCGGCTGTCGGCGTCCAGCACGTGCGCGAAGACCGTGTAAGCGACGTCCATCGCCCGCAGCGCCTGCCAGTGCAGCGTCAGGGCCAGGGTCCCGCCGGGGGCAGCCTGCGCCGCGTCGAGGTCGTAACCCAGGAAGCGCACTTTTCCGCCGCCCAGGTCCACGGGTTGGGGGTGGCTCATGGGCGGGACGTCGAAGCGGTGGGCGCGACCGGCGACGGACAGGGCTTCCGCCAGGCGCGCCTCGCCGATCCTCCCGCCCGCGCCGCCGGCCAGGGTCACCCAGAGCTCGTACGTGCCCGCGGACAGGTCGGGCGGGAGCCTGAGATCGTACAGGCCGCGCCAGGCGTCGCCGCGGGCCCAGCGCGTGGTGGGATAGCCGTCGCCCAGAGGCCGCGCGGCCGGATAGACCTCGATCGCCCGCCCGTCCCGGCGCAGCTCGACCGCGACGCGATCGTCGCCCTGAGGCGGCGCCGCGACCCGCCAGAGCAGGGCGAGCGTGGCCCGCTCGCCGGGCGCGTAGTCCCGCGACAGGTCCAGGTCGAAGCCCGTGAGCTCCAGGCCGTCGCCCAGCGCCGAGGACATCGGGTGCTGCGGCGCGTCGACCTTCGACGCGCCGACGGGTTCGAGTGGCGGAGTGACCCGCACGCGGCCGACGACCGCGGTGGTCACGGCGCTGCCGGCCAGCGGCAGGCGCTCCATCGTCTGCGCGGCGTAGACCGCGGCGCGAACGACGTAGTCGCCGGGTGGGGTCCCGGCGGGAACCGGCAGCAACAGGTAGTCGGCCACGGCCTCGTTCAGCGGCCACGCGCCGGTGCGCATGTGCCAGTTGTGGAGCAGGTCGCGGTCGAAGTGGTCGATCTCGTGGCCGCCGGCGTCCTCCAGGATCAGCGAGACGCGGTAATCGTCGGCGTAGTCGGCCGTCTTCATCCAGCTCAGCGCCGCCCAGATCTCGCCGCCCGATGGGACGTCGCGGCCCGCCTCCGGCGCGGACTGGCCCGCGCTCCCGCACGCCGCCTGGGTCAGCCGGAGGCGCCCCGCGAAGTCGGCGTCGACCGGGGCGAACGCGACGGGCTGCGTGAAGTCGACGCCTTCGGTCGACGGCAGGCGGTAGGTCACGATATCGTAGGCCGGGAAAGACTGCGACCCCGTGCGGCGGCCGTAGCGCTCGAGCAGCCACTCGACGTAATCCTTCGGATCGGCCTCTCGATGCTTGTCCATCTTCCATTTGACGAGCCGGACGACCGTCTTCCCGCGGCAGGCGGCGGTCAGCAGCGCCGGCACCCGCGGCTCGGACATCGGGATGTAGAAATAGGGCGCGCCGCCGCGGTCCAGAAAGTCGATCGTGTAGTGTTGGTAGAACTCACCGGCGCGGACGTCGCGCGGCAGGACGTACACGGCCTGCGGGTCGGCGTCGGCCATCATGGTGTTCGTCAGCGCCACCGCGTAGCCGTCGAAGGCCATGTAATGCTCGCTGCTGTGCGCCCAAACGTCGAAGTAGTCGTGGTAGGTGGAGACGGCGGTCCACGCGAACAGCGCCGCGACGGCCGCGATGGGCACGGCGTGCGCCACGCGCGACAGCGCCTTCTGCCAGGGCGGCAGGAATTCGGGGTAGCCGATGACGAAGCGCAGCTCCGAATCGGCGAAGGTGAACCACAGCGTCCGGCCCGGCTCCAGCAGCGGCGCCAGAATCTCGCCCAGCGTCCACAGGCCGACGGCCACGAACAGGTACGCGACCGGCGCGTCGCTCATCATGCGCGCGAAGTGCGGGGTGCGCTCCGGCGTGATGATGGGCGGCACCAGGAGCAGGAACCACCACAGGAAGCTGAACAAGTACGCCGGACGGCGGATGCGGGCCAGCGCCGTCGCGATGCCCAGCCAGAACAGTGCGGCCATGGCCGGGTCGAAGATCGACTTGCCGGGCAGGTTGGCGAGCCAGTTTTGGTCGCTCGTGAAGCCGAAGCCGCCGAACGTGCCCACGGCGCTGCGCCACAGCGTCCCCCAGAAGTCGCCCTCGTTCAGCATGGGGTTGAAGATCGACGTCACCGAGGCGCGCCCGGTGAAATCGGCCGGGTGCAGCACGAAGTGGATGCCCAGCGGCGCGAAGACGATCAGCGCCGCCACGCCCACGACGATCAGAGGGCGGAAGCAGCGCCAGGCGCGCGCCCAGCGGCTCAACCCACGTGCTTCCGGCGCGCGGCGTGAGAGCGCCCAGAGAATGGCGAAGAAGAAGACCAGCGGGAACGGCAGGAAGCGCGCCGGCAGGTGCGTGTACGGTCCCAGCCCGAGCCAGATGCCGCTGACCACGAAGTTCCACGCGCGCCCCGTCCGCAGTCCGCGCCACAGGAAGTAGGCCATGAACGCCGCGCACAGCGGCACCATCGTCACCTCGAGGCCGATGCGGCTGTAATTCACGTGCCAGAACGAGGTCGCCAGGCCGAGCGCGGCGATGAGGGCGAGCCAGGTGGCGTGACGTGTTTCCGCATCGACGTAGGGGCGACCCTGGGTGGTCGCCCCGGGCGGGTCGGGCGAGAGGGCGGGCGACCACGTGGGGTCGCCCCTACGCGCGGCGCCGGCGTGATCAGGCGGAGGGGCGGGCGACCACATAGGGTCGCCCCTACGCTCGGCCTCGGCCGGGTCGTCCACAGGCCGGTCCTGCCGAAACATTTCCCGCACCCACAGGTACGTCGCGGCGACGGTGGCGATGCCCACGACGGCGCTGACGAGGCGCTGCGCCAGGGGCGTCTGGCCGAACAGGGCGAACGCGCCGGCGGTGACGTACATGAACAGCGCCTCGACGCCCTGGATCTTCGGCGAGAAGATGAAGTGATGGCCGCTCAGGATGAGCTGCGCGTCCGTGGCGTGCGCGGCCTCGTCGAAGTTGAAGAACGGCGGGAACTCGGGCAGGCGGTACAGGCGCAAGAACGCGGCGATCGCCATCACGCCGCCGAATGCGACGACGCTCCAGAAACCTCGGGACCGCCAGAACCGGCGAGGGCTCATGGGCTCACCTTCAGGTCAAGGTGGTCGGCGTTGGCGGGCCCGGCCGCGTCGAGCACGGGCAGGCGCCGCCCGGTGGCCTCGTCGTACCAGCCGAAGGCGACCCGATCGGCCGGCGGCGCGTCCGCGGCCAGCGGGATCTCCAGCGTGTCGCTGACCACCTCGCCGGGGAGCCAATCCTGGGTCGGCGCGAGGCCGCCGCCGGGGATCACGTCGCGCTGGCCGACGATCCGGCCGTCCGCGCCCAGCACGTGTACGAACGTCTTGTAGCTGTCCGTCATCGGGGCGGTCGCCTGCCAGTAGAGGGTCAGGCGCAGCGGCCCGCCGACGGGCAGGGCCAGGTCGTACCCCAGCCAGGCGATCTTGCCGTCGAACGAGGCGTGGCCCGGATGTGGAATGGCCCGCGGAACGACGAACTCGCGGGCGCGCCCCTCGATCCGCACGTCGCCCAGCGGCAGGCGCGTGGACCCCACGGTCGCCGTCAGCGTGTAGGTCCCAGACGCCGCGTCCCGCGGCACGGACAGGGCGGCCCAATCCTTGAGCGCGTCGCCGCCGGCCAGGCTCCACAATCGCGCGGCCTCGCCTATGGCGCGCCCGTCGGCGCCGGACAGGCTCAGGCCGACCGTCCAGCTGACCGGACGGGTCGCCGCCCAAAACAGGACGGGCGACAGGTCCGCGCCGGGCCGAACCGCGCCGGGCGGCAGGTCGATCCCCAGGAGGCGCAGTCCGTCCCCGGCGGCGAGGTCGAGGCGCGTCCGGGGCGCCAGCTCGCCCGCGACGGCCGGCTGCTTCGTCACGGACACGGGTCCCACGATGCGCCCGAGCGCCGGCGCCAGGTCCTGCTTCGTCGCCGTGGAATAGACCAGCACCTGCAGCCGATAGTCGCCCGCGGGCGCGCCCGGCGGCAGCGGCAGCGTGCGCTCGTCCCGCGCGATCCGGTCCATCGGGAAGTCGCGCGTCGGGAGCTGGCCGCCCACGAGGCCGCCGTCCTGCTGGGCCCAGCGGTGCCCGAATGCGTCCAGCAGGCGCACGGAGACCGCGTAATCCTCAGCCATGGGGGTCCGCGCTTGCCAGAAGAGGCTCAGCCGGAGCGAGCCCGGCCGCGATGTTGCATCCGCGCTGTAGCCGAGGAGGCGCAGCCGGCCGCCGAAGTCGCCGTCCACCGGGACGTCGAACGCGGGCGTCGTCGACGTCAGCGCGCGCGGGCCGGGATACAGCCAGGCGTAGTCCAGGCCGTGCAGGCGGAAGACCGCCTCCGGCTTCTGGTCCTGCAGGAACTGCCACAGCGCCACGTCCGGCCCCTGGCGCTGCACGCTGTCCACGTACTCCACGATGTAATCCGCCGCCAGCGCCGGCGCGGTCGTGGTCAGGTAGCTGGTGACGGTCCCGCGGAAGTACGGTATGAGCGTACGGTTCGGTACCGCCGCGACGGTCAGAGACTCCGGCGTGTCCTTCTGGTTCAGGTAGCGGCCCACCATGTCCATGCCCTCGCCCCAGCCGATGAGCAGGTCCTGCTGAGCGCGCGCCGTGCCGCCGGCCAGCGCGTTGTAGTAGCTGAGGTAGTAGGGGTGCTGGCCCGCAGCGATCCACAGCGAGCCGGCGAGCCCCGCGACCAGCAACGTCCCGTTCGCGGCGACCCGGGCCGGCGCCCGGACGTATTTCCGTAGTGCCAGGAGCGCCAGGCGGAGCAGCCCGAACCAGCCCACCCCCGCCGCGAGGTCCAGGATCGGGAAGGCGGGCAGCAGGTACCGATCCTGCTTCTTGGGTGACAGCGTGATGAAGGCGGCGAAGCAAGCCACAAAGAACACGTAGAGCGCCAGCGCGCCGAACTGCGATCGTTCGCGGCCGGGCATATCTCTTCGCGCGGGGCGTCTCTTCCTTTGCGCACTGTCACCCTGAGGGAGCGTCGTTTGCGACCGAGGGGTCTCGCGCGCGAAAAAGGATGTCGCCAATCGCACGACTGGGGACATCGTTTCTCGCGCGCGAGACCCCTCGGTCGCAAACGACGCTCCCTCAGGGTGACAGTGCGCAAAGGAAGAGACGCCCCGCGCGAAGAGGCCTGACCGGATAATTCCGGCGAACCCAACGGCGGAGAAGATCACCGCGAACGCCAGGCCGATCGCCGTGAAGGGCGTGGTGCGGAACGCCGCGATGGCGGGATAGAACCACGGGCCGGGGTCGGTGACGACCTGCCCGTAGAAGAACTGGTTGTGGCCGGCTTCCACCAGGCTGGCCGTCCCGGCGAGCAGCCGGCGCGGGACGCCCAGCGGGTCCACCCACATGGCCGGCCAGGCGGCGAAGAACGCCGCGCCCATGGCCGCGATCCAGACCAGGCCGCCGCGGACGGCGCCGACGAGCGCCCTGCGCCGGTGCTCGGGCCCCGGTGCGGGCATCACCCATGCCGCTACGACGGCGAGCCCGAAGGCGGCGCAGGCGAAGGGCCCCAGGAACAGCGAAGACGTCTTGCTGAGCGCCGCCAGCCCGGCCGCCGCGCCGGACAGCGCCGCGAAGCGCTCCCGGCGGTCCGTCGTCAGGTAGGCGACCAGGGAGGTCAGCGACACGGCCACGAACAGGGTGCCGAGCGCGTCGTGGTGCAGCACGCGCGAGTGGGCGATGAAGAACGGGTCCAGCGCCACGAAGACCGCGCCGAGCAGGGCGATGGGCCGGCCGAAGGTCCGGCGGGCCAACAGGTAGACTGCCGCGACCGACAGAGCCGCCAGGACCCCGGTCGGGAAGCGGACGAACGGCAGCAGGTCGGCGGGCGGCGTGTTGTTGGAGTTCGCCGCCCACGCCAGGAAGTCCGAAAGACCGGCCGCCGGATGCCGCCAGTGGTACAGCCACAGGCCGAGCGAGCCGGTCCACATCGTGACGACGCCGGGGTGGTTGGTCTGGAACGTGGCGGCGAGGTCGCCGCGCAGCAGCGCCTGGGCGAAGCGCGCCGAGCGCGAGACCCAGGCCGGCTCGTCGATGGTCAGGAAGGCCGCCAGGTTCAGCACGCGCGGCACGAGCGCCAGCACGAACAGCGCCAGGGCCAGGCTCCAGTCCTGGCGGCGCTCCCACGTGGTGCTCGACGACTCCGGCGCGGGCCGGGGCCGGCCGCTGCCGTTGCCGCGATGATCGTGCGATTCGTGCGAATGCATGAATGCTCCTGATGGTTCTCGAGACGGACTTGTGGTGCACCGCGCGAGTGTCACCCTGAGCAAGGGCAGTCGTATCGCCCGAGCGAAGGGTCTCGCCTGCCAGGAGACAATCCGTGGCGCGGCGGAGAACTGCGATTGTCAGGCGAGACCCTTCGCGTCGGGCGATACGGCTGCCCTCGCTCAGAGGTTGTGAATCTATCCAGAAACGCGCCGAACGATGGCTCTTTTACGCAAACATGTGCGCTATTATGATACGTTGCGGTGTTCTATTCGGCCGCGCGGCGATTAATTCACAGCCTCTCAGGGTGACAGTCGCGCCGGGAGCGCCGGTCCCTTCCCAATGAGCGGCGCGTTATCGCCGGGACGAGCGCATCAATTCAACGCGAGCTCTTCCGAAGTCTCCCAATCAGACTTCCGACACAGCCCGGCGGTCTGCCCGCGCTGGCCGCTGGGCTGTGTCGGAAGTCTAATTCGCCGGCACTACGACGTGATCCGCCACGGCTTGGCCGGCGGCGTCCACGACCGGCAGGCGCGCGCCGGTGGCGGGATCGTACCAGCCGAACTCCAGCGTGCAGTCGCCGGCGGGCGCGCCAGGGTCCACTGCGATCTCGTACGTGTCGGCGAGCACCTCGCCCTCGACCCAGCCGGTCGTCGGCCACGCGCCGGCACCGGGGAAATCGTCCTTCTGGCCCACGATCTTGCCGTCGGCGCCGAGCAGGTGCGTGAAGACCTTGTAGCTCGTCGACATCGGCGCGCCGGCCCGCCAGTACAGCGTCACGTGGACGGTGCGGTCCGTGGGAGCCAGGTCGTAGCCCAGCCACTCGATGCCGGCGCCGAAACGGGCCTGCCCTGGATGCGCGATGGGTGGCGTGTCGAAGCGATGCGCGCGCCCTTTGACCTCGACCTGGCCCAGCGCCGTTTCGGCGACCGGCGCGGTCGTCCCCGCGGGCGCGACGCCGACGCGCAATTCGTACTGCCCGGCAGGCAGCGCCGCCGGCACGGGGAAGTCGACGCGGTCCTGCACGATCTCGTCCTGCAGCCAGCCGGCCGTGGGGTACGAGCCACCCGCCGGGGAGCCCGTCGACTCGGCCGCGAGCGTGCCGTCCGCGTCGAACAGCGCCAGGCGCACCCGAGCGTCGGCCCGCACGTCGCGCCGCGCCTGCCAGAACAACGACAGCGACAGCACGCCGCCGGTTTCCGCCGTCCACGCGGACCCGTCGTCGCCGAGCAGCAGCAGATCGTCGCCCAGGGGCCGGTCCAGCCGGTTCGCGATCGGCATAGCCGCCGGGTCGGGCGGCGTGAGCGGGCGCACCACGCGGATCGTGCCCAGCGTCGCGGCCACGCCCTGCGGCGCGCCGGCCTCGTCCAGCACGTCCAGGGTTCCGCCGCCATCCGCGCGGTAAACCGTGGCCTGGATCGCATAATCGCCGGGCGGCGTCCCCGGTGGGACGGGCAGCGTGTACACGTTGAGCGCCGTCTCGCCCGGCTTCCAGGCCGCGGTGTGCAGATGGCGGTCGTTGAGCAGGTCGCGGTCGGTCTGGGCGATCAGGTGGCCACGCGCGTCGCGCAGGTACAGCGCGGCCTTGTAGTCGGCGCCGGCGGACCGCGGAATCGTCCACCCCAGTGTCACCCAGGCCGGGCGTCCCGCGGGAACCGACGCCGCCTTCGCCTCGGCGGGCGGCGGCGTGTCACCCTGGCCGCGTCCGCCGAATGCCAATCCCGTCAGCGTCACCGCGCCGTCGAAGTCGACCTCGGTCGGGTTCAGCGTCGCCGGCAGGTCGAAGGCCGCGGGCGACGGCAGGTCGTACCACACCACGTCGTAGCCGCGGAAGCGCTTCTCGCCGCGCCGCGCCCCGTACTTGTCGAGCAGGAACGTCACCGCGCCCCGCGGGTCCGTGTCGGACTGCCGCCAGCGTGCGAAGAACAGGCGCTCGCGGCCGAGGCACGCCTTCGTCAGCACGTCCGCGATCGTGTGGACGTCCACGAACAGGTAGGAGGCCGGCGCAACGCCGTGGTAATAGTAGTCGAGCGGGTACGGCACGTCGATGAACACCACGTCGCGCGGGCCGGCGGTCTGCTCCAGGAAGCGGCTCAGGCCGCGGGTGTCGTCCTTGGCGAAGGCCGGATCGAAGTAATACGCGTAGTCGCACACGCCGAACACGCCCACCAGCGCCAGCGCGGCGACCGCGCCCAGCGGCGCCCAGCGGCGTCCCAGGCGGAACGCGGCGTACGCGAGGGCCACGTACAGGGCGGGCGTCGCCACGATCATGTAGCGCGGCGAGAACGAGGCGCGCCTCAGCAGCACGGCGTAGTACGCTGCGAGGGGCAGCACGAAGCCCGCGGCCAGCAGCAGCCCCCGGCTCGCCGGCAGATCCCGTGCGGAGCGGGACAGAACGCGCGCCAGCAGGCCCAGCGCCAGCACCGCGACGAAGATCCACATGCCGGCGCGCGCCCACGTACCGTCCGCGGCGATGCCCAGCGTGAACGCGCGCCACGTCTCGACCACGAACTGGGCCGGCGCCGGCGGCGTGAGGTTCGAATTCTCGTAGGCGCTCACCTGGCGCGCGGCGGTCACGATCTGCGGCGCGAGCAATACCACGATCCCGACCTGCGCCGCGATCCAGCGCGCCCACTCGCTGGGCCTGCGCCAACGCCCGGAGATCACCGTCGCCCCCAGCCAGAAGACGTTCTCGGCGATGAGCAGGAAGCCCACGAAGTAGTGGGTGTACAGTCCCAGCGCGGTGAAGAGCGTGTAGAGGGCCAGCGGCGCGACTGCGGGAGAGTGCCCGGGAGAAGGCCTGGGAGTAAACTCCCAGGCTACGGAGCTCAAGCCTGCTGAAGCAGGCTCCTCCGGTTGAGCCTGCTTCAGCAGGCTTGAGCTCCGTAGCCTGGAGCTTTCAGCTCCAGGACGCGCAGTACGACCGGGTTCCATCGCCTCGGCGAAGAAATACAGCGACAGCGCGCAGAACAGCGTGACCAGCGAGTACATGCGCACTTCCTGGGAATAGGCCAGGTACAGCGGCGAGGTCGCCGCGAGCAAGCCGGCCAGCAGCCCGCCCGTGGACCCCAGCCACCGGCGGCCCAGGCGGTACATCACCGCGACGGTGAGCAGGCCGAAGGTCAGCGACAGGAACCGGAGCGCGAACTCCGATTGGCCCGCCACGCCCAGCCACAGGTGCAGCAGCCAGAAATAGAGCGGCGGGTGGACGTCCATTGCCGGCACCGTCGGAATGGCGGCCAGGCTGTGCCCGGCGACGAACAGGCTGTGGCCCTCGTCCCACCACATGCTTTGCGCGGGCAGGCGATACAGCCGCAACGCCATTGCCAGAAGCAGGACCAGCCAGGCTGCTGCGCCGGGGGCCGCGGTCTGGTGATCCACGTCGGCGGCGCGGTCCGCCGGCACGCTCGGGGCGCCTTGATCGCCACTCCCTGGTGACTCGGCACGATCGCATCTAATGGATGGGCATGCCCAGGCGCTTGAAATCGCCGAGGGGCGAGCGCAAAAACTGGATGTGATTGCCCTGCTTAAGTCTACAAACACGGTTGTCTTTCCAGCTTTTCCATGCTATCATAAAAATGAAAGCGCTTGAGGTGGAAAGCCAGGTCCCATCACTCCGCTTTTGGGGAGATTGGATGCCGGAGACCCTGCCCGGCCAAGCGCTTCTTCTTTTCCTCGCACTTACAGCCTCTGCAAGGCGACCGGAACGTGTTCCGTTCCTGCCGCGCGCGTTCGTGGAGAGGGCCACGTTACAGAGATTACTCCAGGATCTCCCGAATGACGTAGATCTTCTTGCCCTGCGCCTCGTGGTAGCTGCGGACCTGCATTTCGCCCAGCAGGCCCATGGTGATCATCTGCACGCCGATGACGATGAGCAGGATCGAGAGCATGAGCAGCGGCCGGCTGCCGATGTTCTGCCCCAGGAAGATCTTGACGATGCTCAGATAGATCGCGAACAGGATGCCCAGGCCGGCCGTCGCCAGGCCGAACGTGCCGAAGACGTGAATCGGGCGCGTCGAGTAGCTCAGCAGGAAGCGGACCGTCAGCATGTCCAGGAAGACGCGAATCGTGCGCGAGATGCCGTACTTGGACTTCCCGAACTCGCGCGCGCGGTGATTGACCGGCATCTCGGCCATGCGGACGCCCATGCCGCTGGCGAGCGCCGGAATGAAGCGATGGAGCTCACCGTAGAGCTTCACGTTCTTGACAACCTCGTTGCGGTAGGCCTTCAGCGAGCAGCCGTAGTCGTGCAGGTGGACCATCGTCGCCCCGGAGATCAGCCGGTTGGCGATCATGGAGGGCAGGCGGCGGCTGATGAACGGGTCTTTGCGGTCGACGCGCCAGCCGCTGACGATGTCGTAGCCCTCGTCCATCTTCGCCACCAGGCGCGGAATGTCGGCCGGGTCGTTCTGCAGGTCGGCGTCCATGGTGATGACGATGTCGCCGCGGGCGTGGTCGAAGCCGGCGGAGAAAGCCGCCGTCTGCCCGAAGTTGCGTCGAAAGTGGATGACCCGCACGCGCGGATCGCGCTCGTGCAGCTCCTTCAGCAGCTCGAAGCTGCGATCCCGGCTGCCGTCGTCGATGATGAGGATCTCGTAGGAGCGGCCCATCGGCTCCAGCGCGGCGGTGAGCTGCTCGTACAGGCTGGGGATGCAGTCTTCTTCATTGTAGAGAGGGATGACGATCGACAGGTCCAGTTCGGCCATTACCGGGAAGCCTCCTTAAGCAGCGCGCCCTGCGCGCCGCGGACGATGTAGATCACGCCGCCGATCAGGCCGGAGATCACGGTGAACGAGTAGATGGTCAGCGACATGGAGAACGCCACCTCGCGCGGGACGCCCGCCTGGGCGAACAGCGCCACGTAGCCCATCTCGCGCAGCCCCAGGCCGTTCAGGGACAGGGGGATCATGGTGATGATCGAGGTGATGGGCACGTACACCCAGAAGTACGCCATCGAGAGGTCCTGATGCAAGGCGAGCGCCACGTAGTAATTGCACATCACCAGCATGACGTTGAAGATCACCGACACGGCCACCGATTTCAGGATCGCCGTGCGATCGTAACCCTGAAACGCCCCGAACAGGCGGCGGATGCGCGCGTCCCAGGCGCCCTGCTTCCAGCTGCGCAGGAAGGTCAGGCGGTCGAGGATGCGCTCCCACAGCTGCCGCTGCACCAGCACCCACACGAAGAACAGGCTCGCGACGAACAGCGCCACGGTGATCAGCAGCACGCTGGTGCTGATCATCCGGAAGCCGATGGCCGCCGCGATGATGGCCAGCGCCTGCGCGACGATCAGGCCCACCACGCGGTCCACGAATACCGCGTTCACGGACTCGGCCCCGCGCCGGCTGTCCTTCGACAGCTCGTACATCTTCACGACGTCGCCGCCGATGCCGGACGGCAGGATGTTATTGAAGAGGAAGCCGATGAAGTTGAGCGCCACCAGCTCCCAGAAGGCCACCGGGATGCCAAGGGCGTCGAGCAGTACCTGCCAGCG
The DNA here is from genome assembly GCA_963843645.1 of uncultured Chloroflexia bacterium. GTDB lineage: Bacteria > Chloroflexota > Anaerolineae > DAOTYC01 > DAOTYC01 > CAWJLE01. Next base: position 113,219 of record CAWJLE010000002.1, read on the forward strand.
GAACGTCTTGATGACGATGCCGAGCAGGTACAGCGCCAGGGCCGCCAGGAGGAACCAGGCGTTGGCCTGCGCGAAGACCGTGAGGATCTGCTGGAAGCCGATCTCTTTCAGCAGCAGGGCCACCAGCCCCACGCTGACGAGAATCTTGAGGAGATCGGTGAGACGTTTTTTGGTCATGTGAGCGATCCTTCTTCCTCTCTTCTAACTTCCGACACAGCCCAGCGGTCTGTGCTGGGAGTTTTAAGAACTTCGGAAGTTTAGAACATCACGAGTCCTTGCCAGGGAGTCTGACGTCCTCTTCAAACTTCCGAAGTTCTTAAGACTTCGGAAGTTTTACGGTGTCCCCCACCGCCTGCCCGCTCTCATCCGTCACCGGCAGGCGCGCGCCGTCCGCGGGACGGTAGAGCCCGAGCTCCAGGTGCAGGTCGACGGCAGGCAGATGCGCCGGCAAGGCCAGCTCGTGCTCGTCCTTGACCGTCTCGCCGCCGGCCCAGAAGCTCGTCGGGTAATCGCCCCCGACGGGCGGCCCGTCGTGCTGCGCCACGATGGCGCCGGTCGCGTCCACCAGGTGGACGAATACCGTGTAGTCCTCCGGAACCGCCCGCTGGGCCTGCCAGTACAGCGCCACTTTCAACGTCTCGGTGAGCGGCGCGGTCTCCGGCTGCAGCCGATAGCCCACCAGGGCGACATCCGGCCCCACGCCGTAGCGCACCGGGTGGTCGATCTTGTACTGCGGCGCCGCCCAGGTCGCGATCCGGAACGGGGCCAGCATCACCTGCGACAACGGCCGGCCCTCGCGGTCCACGGCGTCCAGGCGCCCACGCGTCTCGAGGTCGTACACGCCGACGTCGATCCGGCCCATGCTGGGCGCCCGCGATTCCGGCGCAATCAGCACCTCGTACGCATCGCTGACGACCTCTCCGGCGCGCCACTGGGCGGTCGGAAAAGCGCCGCCGGCCGGGTAGGTGTCCGTCTGGCCGACTGCCTGGCCGTCGCGGCCGAACAGGTGCACGAACACGGTGTAATCGCGGTCCATCGCCGCCAGCGCCTGCCAGTACAGCGTCACCCGCAAGGGGGTCCCCCGGCGGGCCTGGCGCTCCGGCATGACGTAGCCCAGCAGCCGCATCCGCCCCCCGAAGGTCGCCTCCACGCGCTGCAGGCCGGCGGGCAGCGACTGTTCGGTCAATGTGGGTGGGCGCGCGTATGCAGGCTCAATATACAGGAAGGGCGCGCTGGCTGCAACTACGGCCAACACCGCCGTCACGCCCCACACGGCCCACTGCCGCAGGCCGGCGACTCGTCCCGGCCACAGAGCGGCGAACCCCGCCGCCCATAGCACGCACAGCCCGGGCAGCGCGGCGAACAGCAGCCGCCCCTGCGAGCCGGTCGTGGACCACGTCCACCGCACCAGCGCGACCAGGACCACCGCGACCCAGAGGGCGAGGATGGCCGGGGCGCGGGTGGTCTGCGTCCGGGGGCGACCACATCGGGTCGCCCCTACGCGGACGGACGTAGGGGCAGCCCTGTGTGGCTGCCCTCCGGTCCGGCCTGAAACCAGCGCCCGGCGAACGAGCACCACCACCCACCCCAACACACCCAGCGCCGCGAGCGCGTCGAACAGGCGATACGCCCACTGCGCCATGAGCACGTTGAACCAGCCGAAGACGCCCCACAGCGACAGGCGCAGGCCCTCCAGCTCGAAGCGGAAATCGGCCCAGCCGAAAACGTCGCGGCGGCCGGCCACGTCGAGCATGGTCCGGAGGCCGAACGGGTCGCCGTAGAGCGCCCAGTTGCGCGCATACCACCAGCCGCCGACGAGCGCCGCCGCGCCGAAGACGAGCGCGCCGTAACGAAGCGCCTGTCCCATCCGCCGCTCGCGCCTGCCCCACGCCCACAGGGCCACGGCGGCGACCGGCAACACGGCCAGCCCGCTCAGCTTGCTCAGCGCGGCCAGGCCCAGCAGCGCGCCCAGCGCCAGCGAGCGCTTCGCGTCGAAGCCGAGGCGCAGTCCACGCAGCGCCACGACCATCGCCCAGGCCGAGGTGGCCGCGACCGCGACGTCGTTGTTGACGGCGCCGGACAGGAACAGGAACTGCGGCAGGAAGGCGTTCGCCGCGGCGGCCAGCACGGCCACTCCGGGCCGGTCGGGAAACGCCTCGCGGGCCAGCGCCCAGGTCGCCCACACCGCCCACACGCCGAACAGGGCGGACAGTCCGCGGAGCAGGTGCACCGCCAGCGCCACGCCGTGATATGGGAAGCCCTCGGTGGCGGGATCGTGGACGACGGCGTTCTTGTTGCCGAAGGCCTGCGGCACGCCCAGGTTCACGTGCGGATTCTCGCGTATCGCGGCGGGGGCGTCCCTCGTGTCGATCCAGCCGGTCAGCGCCGCGCCGAGCAGGTAGTACAGCGGCGGCTGGCTGCCCTCTTGCCGGTACAGCCCCGGTTGCGCCGGGTCCTGCACGGGCAGCGTTCCCGTCTGCGCGACGTGCCGGGCGTAGAAGAAGTGCTGCACCTCGTCCGGCGCCTCGAAGATCGGCGTCACGACGCCGTACGTCACGGCCAGCACGGCGAACGCGAGGAGCAGCCACCGCAGGCGCACGTTCATCGCCCGAACACCCGCGCTCGCGTCAGCAGCACGTGGTCCGCGTCGAGCCGCCCGCCTTCCGCCAGGACGCCCAGCCGCTGGCCGTTCGCCCCGTTCTCTCGGTCCGGGTCGGGCGGCAGATACACGCCCACCTCGACGTCGAACAGGCCCGGCGGTGCGTCGGGATTGATCTGCACGTCGTACTCGTCCTCGATGATCGCGCCGGGCTCCCAGCCCGACGTCGGCGCGGCGCCATCCTGGGGCGGGCGGTCCTTCTGTCCCCACAGGCGGCCCTTCTCGCCCAGCAGGTGGACGAAGACGGTGTAGTCGTGGTCCATCTTCGACAGCGCCTGCCAGTAAAGCTTCACGTGCAGCGTGTCGCCCGGCAGACCGGAGCGCGGCTCGAGGGCGTAGCCCACCAACGCCAGCTTGCCCTCGAAATCGTAGCGCACCGGATTGGGCCACTGCGCCTGGCTCGCCGGACGCAGGTCTATTCTATGGAAGCGCACGTTGTCGCCCAGGGCCCGGCCGTCGGCCGTGGTCACGGGCAGGCGCTGTCCGGTGTCGAAGTCGTACACGCCCAGCTCGATCTGCGCCTCGTCCGGCGCGTAGGCGTTGGCCGGCACGGTCAGCACCACCGTGTCGCTGAACGCCTGGCCGGGAATCCACGTCGACGTGGGCATCATCCCGCGGCCCGGGTACGTATCGCGCTGAGCCAGCAGGATGTCGGGCCCGCCGAGCAGGTGGACGAATACGCTGTAATCCTGAGCGATGGGTCGGACCGCCTGCCAGTACAGGGTCACCGCGATGCGGTCGCCGGGCACCGCCGACGTCCGGTCGACCTGGTAACCCAGCAGTTGAATCCGGTCGCCGAATACCGCGTCCAGACGGTTGGGCACGTCGTACACCGGCATCGGCGCCGCCCGCGCGTAGGCCGGAGCGATCGTGCGGAACGGGGCCGCCGCGGCGACGACGAACAGCACGGACGCCAGGACGACCGCCGCCACCGGGCGCGCGCGGACCGGGACCCATTGCAGGAGGCCGACGGCGAAGAAGATGCACAGCGCCGGCAGGGCCGAGAACATCAGGCGGCCCTGCGACGCCTGCGTCATCAGCGTCCACCGAATCAGCGCCACGAAGACCACGATGGGCCAAGCCGCCAGCAGGAAGATCGCGAGTCCGCTCGCCGGCCAAATCCGCCGCAGTGCCGACCGCGCCGCGAACAGGATCAGTCCGACCCCGGCGATGCCGGCGAGCGCGTTCAGCAGCGTGTAAGCCCAGGACTCCAGCGGCACGTTCAGGCCACCGAACAGGCCCCAGAAGGACCACACGAAGCCCTGCCACTCCCCGGAGAGCTGCCACAGGTTCGGGCGTGGATTGCGGGGCCCGGCGATGGCGACCATCGCGTTCAGGCCCAGCGGGTCACCGTAGAGCTGCCAGTTGCGCACGAGCCACCAGCCGGCGATCAGCGCGACCGCCGCCGCGAGCACCAGGCCGGGCCAGACGAGCACCCGCAGGTCGCGGCGCCGCCAGGCGAGGACAGCCAGGGCCAGTCCGGCCAGCGGCAGCAGCCCGAAGGCGCTGACCTTGGTGAGCGCGGCCAGCCCGATCACCGTGCCCAGCGCGGCCACGCGAACGAACGTCAGCGGGCCCTGCTCCAGCCGGACGATCCAGTACAGGGCGAGTGCACTCAACATAACAACGAGGTTGTCGTTGTTCACCGAGCCGCTGATGAAGATGAACATCGGGTTGAACGCGGCGAACGCCGGAGCCAGCAATGCGACGTCGCGGCGCGCCGGGAAGACGGTGCGGGCCGTCGCGTACGTCAGGGCCACGGTGATCGCCCCCAGCAGCACCGACCACCCACGGAGCAGGTGCACCGCCAGGGGCGTGCCGCGATACGGGAACGCCTCGGCCGCGGTGTGGACGACCATGTTGGCGTTGCCGTCGACGGCGATGCGGCCGATGTCGGCGTGCGGGTTCAGCCGGTGGACGACCGGCAGGTCCGACAGGTCGATCCAGCGCACCAGCAAGGCGCTCAGGGCGTAGTACAGGGGCGGCTGGCTGCCCTCCTGCCGCCACATCTGGGGCGCGGCCGGGTCCTGCACGGGCAGGCCGTGGCCCTCGGCGATGTAGGCGACCACCGGGAAATGGCACAGCTCGTCGGATGCCTCGAAGATCGGCGAGGCCACGCTGTAGACGACGCCCAGGACGACGAATGCCGCCACGATGATCACGATCGCCCGCCGCCCGGTCCGCGCGTCACCCGCGCCCGTAGGGGCGACCCTGGGTGGTCGCCCGCCCTCGCGCCCGGTCCGCGCGTCACCCGCGCCCGTAGGGGCGACCCTGGGTGGCCGCCCGCCCTCGCCTCCGATCCGCGCATCACCCGCGCCCGTAGGGGCGACCCTGGGTGGTCGCCCGCGATCAGCGAACGCCGACGTCACGATAGACCTCCAGGGTCTGGCGCGCGATGTGGTCCCAGCCGAACGAGCCGGACAGCCGCGACGCCGCGGCGCCCAGGGCGGCCCGCTGATCGGGATTGTTAACGAGCGCGGCGACCCGGTCCGCCAGCGCGGCCACGTCGTCCGGTGGCGCGAGTAGGATGTTCTCGCCGGAGCGCAGCTCGGAAATGGCCGCGCGGGGCTCGGTGCTGACGATGGGCCGGCCGTGGGCCAGCGCCGCCATGAAGCTCCCGCGCCGGAAGGACGCGCCGTCCCGGTAGGGCAGCAGGCAGACGTCCGCCGCCATCAGGTTAGCGGAGACCTCCGCCGCGGCCGAGAAGCCCGTCCAGACCACGCGCTCCGCCAGGCCGAGCTCCCCGATGAGCGCGTCGATGTGCTGCGCATACGCAATATTGGTTGGATCGCTGGATCCCACTTTGCCGCCAATCATAAGCAAACGGCAATTATATCCGCTTTTGACGAGGCTGTCCAGCACCCGGACGAGCGTGTCGCCGCCCTTGCTCTCGTTCAGGAAGCCGAAGTAGCAGAGAACGACGTCCTCCGGCCCGAAGCCCCAGCGGGCGCGCTGCCGGTCACGGTCGAAATCGGGGGGCAGGGCCGGCGCGATGTTGCTGCCGATGGGGATGAGGTAGGGACGCCGCCGGAGCGCCCCGACGAGCGCTGCGTGGTCTTCGGTATTGGTCGCCACCGCGGCGTCGGCGCAGCGGCCGATGAAGTACGTGATCCACGTGCGGACGGCGTTGGCTTTGGGGAACAGGTAGGGAACCTTGACGTCGTGGTACGTGACGGCGACCCGCGGCGTGGGACCGGCGCGGCGGTGCAGCCACGCCGGCAGGAAATTGACCGCCGGATGCATGCCGTACGCCGCCGTCTGGTACTGGATGTGCACGACGTCCGGGCGATGGCCGCGGACCCAGCCGGCCACGCGGGGCAGCACGCCCCAGTCCCAGCCCGACGTGAGCCGGTGGACGGCGGGCTCGAACGCCGAAGAACGGGCGGAGTCTGAGCCACTCGCGGGGGCGGACGAGGTCAGGACGTGCACCTCCGCGCCCAGGGCAAGGAACGCCGCGCCCAACTCGTGCGTGTAGTCGCCCACCCCTCCCTGCATGGGGGGATACTCACCCGTGATCAGGCAGATTCTCATGCGCCGCCATCAGCACCCTGAGCCGAAATCGTGGTCTGCCGCGGGGACCGTCACATCGACGTCTTCGACCTCGTCGGCGTCGTCGGTCTCGTCGACGTCGTCGCGCAGGACGGGCTCGATGCCTTCGTCGGCGAGCCAGTCCAAGATGTGCTGCATGTCGCACTCCTGCTCGAACTCAAACCAGCGCTGGCGCTCGTCCGGGTAGTCCAGCAAGACGTCGCGGAAGCGGCGGAACGCGCCGCCCTGGATCGCACCCCACAGGCGCTCGCGCAGGGACTCGTTGGCCACCGTCGCGATGAAGTCCCGCATGCTGTCGTACTCTTCGGCGGCGTTCGGCGAGGGGATCACCACGTAGCGCACGTCGTCAGCCGCGACCCGCCGGGCATCGTCGATCGCATTCTGGAACCAGTCTGAAGCTTTCCCGCTCTCGACGTCCTCCTCGTCCTCATCCTGGAGTGCGTGAATGGCCTCGCTGGTGACGAGGACCACGCTGCCCGTCTCCAGGTCGAGGTAGTAGCTCATGTCCGGTGAGCTGTTGTCGAAGGCGACCTCCAGCTCGATCAAATCGATCTGTAGGCGGCGCAACGGCCGGGCACTGCTGGGGTCGTCCATCTCAGGTGCCTCCTGTCCTTTCGGGCGCGGCTCGTGGTGAAACGAGCCGCTGGGCCAGCTCGGCGAAATCATCCGGCTGGAAGAAACCAGGTTCGTACAGAGAATCCAACGCCTTCAAGAGCTCCGTTCGCCCAATGCCGTGATCTGGTCCGCTGTCCAAAGCGAAACGCGACGGATTCAGACTTCCGAAGTTTCCAAAACTCCCGGCACAGACCGCCGGGCTGTGTCGGAAGTCTCGCCCCGCGCGGAGCGTTCCGGCGATCCTGGTCGCCCGAGGTCGCGGCTGCCATTGGGCGCCGCAGTCCAGGGCGACCGAGGTCGCGTCTGGATTACGAAGCCCGCCTCCGCGGGCTAAAGTGGCCCTTCGCCGATCCTGGTGTCGGTTTCGTGCAATCCAGGCATGGTCGTTCCCGCAGTCCCGTGCGACGTCGTGTGTCGTTAGCCCGCGGAGGCGGGCTTCGTAGTCCAGCCGCGACCTTGGTCGCCCTGGACTGCGGCGCCCGACGCCAGACGCGACCTTGGTCGACCAGGACCCGCGGCGTCCAGAGGGCCGATGGCGGATGCGCTCCGGTCGCTGCCGAGGGCGAAGTGCGATCCGGTCAGACTTCCGAAGTTTTGGAAACTTCGGAAGTCTCGCCTCGCGGCGGGACGTTCCGGCAGTCCGGGTCGCCCGAGGTCGCGGCTGCCATTGGGCGCCGCAGTCCAGGGCGACCAAGGTCGCAGCTGCCATTGGGCGCCGCAGTCCAGGGCGACCAAGGTCGCGTCTGGATTACGAAGCCCGCCTCCGCGGGCTAAAGGCCATGGCCCTTCGCCGATCCTGGTGTCGGTTTCGTGCAATCCAGGCATGGTCGTTCCCGCAGTCCCGTGCGACGTCGTGTGTCGTTAGCCCGCGGAGGCGGGCTTCGTAGTCCAGCCGCGACCTTGGTCGCCCTGGACTGCGGCGCCCAGAGGCCCGATGGCGGACGCGCTCCGGTCGCTGCCGAGGGCGAACAGCGACGCATTCAGACTTCCGAAGTTTCCAAAACTCCCGGCACAGACCGCCGGGCTGTGTCGGAAGTCTCGCCCCGCGCGGGGCGTTCCGCAGTCCCGTGCGACGTCGTCTGTCGTTAGCCCGCGGAGGCGGGCTCCCGCCTGGACGTCTGTCGGGCCAGGTCGTAGTCCAGACGTGACCTTGGTCGCCCTGGACCCGCGGCGCCGCGGAGCGATCACGCCCCCCTATAGCCCGGAGCGCAGGACCTGGCTGTAGGCGCGGAGGCGCTCGGCCCGCAGGGGGCGTTTGTGCCCCACGAGCCACTTCAGACCCTCGGCCACGAGCTGATACCCATAGTTCAGCAGCAGGCAGACGCGCAACAGCGCGGCGTAGCCCGCGCCCCAGTGCTTCCGAAAGAAACGGATCTTGCTGCGTTGAAAGTGGATGTGCTGGGCTGCCACGACCTGGCGGCTGCTCTGCGCGCCGTAGTGAACGACCTGCGCTTCCGGGAGATAGACGACCCGCCATCCGGCTCGCTTGAGCCGATAGCACCAGTCCATCTCTTCCGAATACATGAAGAACCCTTCGTCCAGGCCGCCGACCTGCGCCAGGGCCTCGCGACGGGCGAGCACGCAGGCGCCCACGATCCAGTCGACGTCCTGGAATTCGGCATCGCTGCGATCCTGGACGTAGTAACGCCGCAGGACTTCGTTGTCCGGCCACCACTGCTGCAGGATGGTGCTCTCCAGCAGCGCGGTGCGGAAGGTCGGGAAGCGCCGCCGCGACGACTGCACGGTCCGGTCGGGGTTCAGGAGCTGCGGGCCGAGCGCGCCCGCGTCCGGGTGCGCGTCCAGGCAGGCCACCATGGCGTGCAGCGCGTCGCCCAGGACCTCGGTGTCGGGGTTGAGCAGGAGCACGTGGCGGCCCTGCGCGCGGGCGATGGCCTGGTTGTTCCCGACGGTGAAGCCCACGTTCGCCGCGTTCTCGATCCCGACCGCGCCCGGAAACTCGGCGCGCACCATCGCGGCGCTGCCGTCGGTGGAGGCGTTGTCGACGACGAGCACTTCCAGGCCGGCCGCGTCCTCGCCCCAACTCCGGTACACCGACCGCAGGCAGGCGCGCAGCAGGTCCCGCACGTTCCAGTTGACGATCACCACGGTTAGATCGAACATCGCTCCTCGCCCGGATATAGCAACACCGGGTCACTGCCACGTCTCGCGTCCGGATCCGCGCCGTGACTCGCACGGCGGATAGAGGAGAGGAACGCAGGGCTGCGGCCTGACCCGGCAGGTAAAAATGGAACAATCGCGCCAGGGCTTACATGCGGCGCTCGACGACGTAGTCGGCCAACTCCAGCATGGCGCGTCGGGAAGGATGGTCCGGCAGGGCTGCGTAGGGCTGCTCTGGCGTCGCGGATGAACGTCCTGGCCTCTTCGAAGGCCAGCGAAGTGGCATCGGACTCGGCGATGCGGTTGACGACCTGGACGACGGCCGTCTCTTCGGTCTCTTGCCGCATCAACACGCGGGCCAGCGCCGGGATCGTCCGGATAGCGGCGCAGGAAGAACATCGTCGGCAGGGTCACGATGCCCTGGCGGAGGTCGCTGCCTACCGGCTTGCCCAGCTCGCTTCGATCGCCGACGAAGTCCAGCAGATCGTCGACGATCTGGAACGCCATGCCCAGATTCTTGCCGTAGGCGCGCAGGCTCTGCATCTGGGGCTCGGGCAGGCCGCAGAGGACCGCCCCCGGCTTCGGTGGCGGAGGCAAACAGCGACGCCGTCTTGTGGTAGATGCGAGCGTAGTAATCGTCCGTGCGTCTGCTGCTGCCAGGCCGGGCTGAAGAGCTGATCCAGCTCGCCCCGGCAGATCGTAACCAGCGTCTGGGCGAAGATCGAGATCACGCGGACGTTTTCGGTCTCGGCCGCCAGCGAGGCGGCCCAGGCAAACATGTAGTCGCCGGCCAGAACGGTCGCGCCGCTGCTCCACCGCGCATTGAGCGTGGCCTTGCCCCGGCGCAGCAGGGAGTTGTCGATCAGATCGTCGTGCACGAGCGTGGCCGTGTGGAGGAGCTCCACGGCCGCGGCCAGGGCGACGGCTTTTGCCACATCTGACGGCTGGAACTGGGCGGAGAGCAGGGCCAGGGCCGGACGGAGCCGTTTGCCGCCGCTTTGCAGCAGGTAACGTCAAGACCTCGGACAGATACTCATTGTTGGAGCTCAACGCCCAGGCGCATCTTCAGGTCGACCCGTTCCAGGTCTTCACTCACGGTTGCAAAGGCAGGGATCGCGATCAATTCATTTCCTTCCGACGGCGTTAGATGTGTCGAGTCCGAACAAGTCGCGGGCATTCTGCGACGTGATGCGCTCCAAGTTCGGCCAGGCTGACGTCCTTCAGTTTCGCAACAGCCTCGGCGACCCACACCAGGTAGGCCGGCTCGTTGCGACGGCCGCGATACGGGTGCGGTGCCAGGTACGGGCAATCGGTCTCGAGCAGCAGATCGCGACAGCGGGACGTCTGCCGGACCACGTCCGGCAAATGGCGCGCGTTCTGAAACGTCACCGGCCCATCGACGCCGACGTACCAACCCCAATCGACCACCCGGGCGGCCAGGTCCGCGTCGCCCGAGAAGCAGTGCATCACTCCGCGCAGGCGGCCGGCGCCGCGCACGCGGCCTCAGATCGTCGCCACGACGTCGTCGTGGGCGTCCCGGTCGTGCACGATCGACCGGCAGGCCCAGCTCCGCCGCCAGGTCGAGCTGCCGCTCGAAAGCAGCCCGTTGCGCTTCCGTGGCGACAGGTCGCGATAGTAGTCCAGTCCAATCTCGCCGATGGCGACGACCCGCGCCTCCTCGCGACCAGCCGCGCAGCGTCGCAGCGCGCGCTCGTCCAGGGCTTGCGCGTCGTGCGGGTGGACACCGACGGCCGCGTAGATGAACGAGTGCAGCCTCGGCCAAGGCCAACGGACCGGCGGCTCGATGCCAGGTCCGCGCCCACGTTGACGATGATCTCGATGCCAGCTCTGCTGCGCGCGAGCCAGAACCTGCTCGCGGTCGGCGTCGAACGTCCGCGTCGTCCAGGTGGGCGTGGCTGTCGATCAACGCTCCAGCCCAATCAACCGAGACGCCTGCGTCGATCAGGCGCGACACCCGCTCCTCTGAAGACGCCTCCGCCGCCACGCGCGCTATCGGCTCGGTCCCGGACAGGCGCAGCAGCAGCCAGCTGCCGTCGTCCAGGTCCAGGCGCAGGCCGTCGTCCGTCCGCACGCCGGCCACCGCGACACCGTCCAGCCGCTCGGGGCGGACTTCCCGAATCGCCCGGCTGTGCGCGGTCCAATGCAGTCCGCCGCGAAGGCAAATCGGCACGGCGATAGAAATGTGGGCCGAACTCGGCGCGCAAGTCCGCCAGCAGACGCGACAACGGCTTGCCGGACCTGACCAGCAGGTCCAGGACGCGCAGGCCGGCGAGAACGCCGTCGCTCTCCGGCAGGTGGTCGCCAAAGGCATATCCGCCCGACTCTTCGCCGCCGATGATGGCCCGACTCTCGACCATGGCCGGCGCGATGTGCTTGAAGCCGACGCCGGTCATCTGCACCGGCACGCCGAAACGCTCTGCCACCCGATCGACCAGCGACGAGGTGGCGACCGTCTTGATCACCGGACCACGCTGATTCAGGTAGGCCAGCAGATGATGCAGCAGCAGACGGATAGACTTCGAAATTATCTACGGATCGGCCGGTTTCGTCGACCAGCGCCAACCGGTCGCGCGTCGCCGTCGGTGGCCAGGCCGACGTGCGCGCTTCGACCTTGAGGCGCTGGCGCAGGCGGCTGCAGATTCTCCGGCGACGGGTTCCGGCGCACGCATGCCCGGGAAAACCGGATTGCGCTCGCTGTTGATCTCCTTCACCCAGACTTTGCCGTCTGCGCAGGACGGCGGGCAGATAGCCCATCGCCGCGCCGTACATCGGGTCCACGAAGACGCGCAAGCGAAGAAGTCAGGATGCGCGTCAGATCGACCAGCTGCGGCCAGGCGGCTCAGGTAGGCCGGGCGAGGATCGAACGTCTCGATCAGGCCGGCCGGCACGTCCGTGGACGCGACCGGCACGTCGTCCGGCCACGACCGCGTCGACCGCGGACTGGACACGTCGCCAGAGACCGCCTCCGACGCCGCGCCGCCGTACTTGCGGCCGATACTTGAAGCCGTTGTAGCGGCCGGGGTTGTGGCTGGCGGTGATGATCACCGCCCCCGCCGCCTGGCGCTGCGTGATCGAGAACGACACGACCGGCGTCGGCGTCGCTGGCCGGCAGAGAAAGACCGGGATGCCGTTCGCCGCCAGCACCTCGGCCACAGCCGCGGCGAAATCTTCGGACGCAAAACGAGTGTCATAGCCCACGACGACGCCGCGTCCGGCGTCGCCCTCGGCGACCAGGAACGAGGCCACGCCCTGCGCGCAGATGCGGACGCTGCTCCATGGTGAAATCGTCGGCGATGACGCCCCGCCAGCCGTCCGTCCCGAACTTAATCCTTTGTCAGCATGTTCCTGTTCGCGTCGGGGCGCCGAGCCGCGAGCAAGCGCCGAGCAGACCGGCTCGAGCTTCTGCCGTTGACCTGCTCGTCCTGCAGCGCCGCCATGTCGGCGTCGACCATCATCTGGATCAGTTCCTCGAAAGACACCGTCGGCGTCCAGCCCAGCTTCGCGCTGCGCCTTGGCCGGATTGCCGACCAGGAGATCGACTTCCGCCGGGCGGAAGAACTTGGCATCGACCATCGACGTGGTCGCGATAATCCATGTCGAGGCAGCCGAACGCCAGCTCGCACAACTCGGCGACCGAGTGCGTCTCGCCGGTGGCGACCAGGTAATCGTCCGGCTCCGGCTGCTGGAGCATCATCCACATGGCGCGGACGTAGTCGCCGGCGTAACCCCAATCGCGGCGCGCCTCCAGGTTGCCCAGGTGCAGCGTCTTCTCCAGGCCGAGCTTGATCCGGGCCGCGCCGTACGTCACCTTGTGCGTGACGAACTCCAGGCCGCGCCGCGGCGATTCGTGGTTGAACAGGATGCCGGAGCAGGCGTACAGGTTGTAGCTCTCGCGGTAGTTGACCGTGATCCAGTGGCCATAGAGCTTGGCCACGCCGTACGGACTGCGCGGGTAGAACGGCGTGCTCTCGGTCTGCGGCACTTGCTGCACCTTGCCGAACATCTCGCTGCTGGATGCCTGGTAGAAGCGAATCTTGGGGTTGACCACGCGGACGGCATCGAGCAGGCGCGTGACGCCCAAGCGCGGTAAACTCGCCGGTCAGCACCGGCTGCTTGAAGGAGGTGGGCACGAAGGATTGCGCCGCCAGATTGTAGACCTCGTCGGGCTGGACCTCATTCAGAATGTCGATCAGGGACATCTGGTCGAGCAGATCGCCCTGGACCAGCTCGATTCGGTCCTGGAAGTGCTGGATGCGGTCGAAGTTGACCGTGCTGGTCCGGCGCACCATGCCCAACACCCTGTAGCCCTTGTCCAACAGAAACTCGGCCAGATAAGAGCCGTCCTGGCCGGTCACCCCGGTGATCAGTGCTGTCTTCATGACTGGTCTCTCCACACCCTCCCTGACTCGCTTGCGCCAATAGTCCAGCGTATCCTGCAATCCCTGGACGAAGGGGATCACGGCTGCCAGCCGGTGCAGGCGTACAACCGGGAATAATCGCAGTAGCTCAATGGTACGTCCGAGGGCCGCAGCCGGACTCTGGTCGACCTCCACTCAGCGGGCCTTGAGCTCGGCCTGGGCCAGGTCCAGCAAGATGTCCAGCAGCGCCTGAATGCTGTGCGGCACGCCGGAGCCGATGTTGTAGACCTCGCCGGCGATCGCCCCGTTGGGCGACCATGTGGTACGCCCGGACCGTGTCTCGCACGTCGGTGAAATCGCGCTGTGCCTGCAGGTTGCCGACTTGGAGCGTCGCGGCGACGCAACGCCCGCCTCCATTTCGGCGATCTGGCGCGCCAGGGCCGAAGCCACGAAGCGCTCGCTCTGCCGCGGTCCGATGTGATTAAACGGCCTGACGCGTAACGTCGCCAGGCCCCGGCTGAAATAATACTGCAGCGCCATCAGGTCCTGGGCGGCTTTGCTCACGCCATAGGGACTGTCGGGCCGCAGGGGGGCATTCTTCATTGACGGGGAGGTGCTCCGGGGGGACCCGCCGTACTCCTCGTTGGAGCCGACGATGAGCACTCTCGCCCGGGGGACGACCTGACGACGGCTTCCAAAAGATTCAGTTGGCCACGGACGTTGCTTTCGAACGTCTGCCAGGGGTTGCTCCAGGACAGAGGGGACGAAGGACTGGCCCGCCAGGTGAAAAATGAAATCCGGCTGAACGGCCGTCAGATACTGCGAGAACGGATGAGGATCCAGCAGATCGCCGTGGTGCAAGGACCACCTGGCCGTGTAGATGCTCCACGTTTGCGACCGGTCGTGAACAAGGCCAGACATCTCCAGTTCCGAATGAGCGAGGAGGAACTCCGCCAGGTGGCTGCCCGCGAAACCGGCGATACCTGTGATGAGAGCCTTCAAGATCACTGCCTCCCTGCTCGCACCGAGAAGTTGAAGCGCGCGGGACCGGCCGCTTATGGTCCCCCAGCACCTCAGGCGGACATTATACATGAAATCCCGCCTCACGGCAAGAAAGATTTCGGAGGGGCGGCGCTGCCCTCACGCCATTCACCACGGAGACACGGAGGGCACGGAGAACGGCAACGACAACGGCGAACGGCATTAACCACGAAGGACACCAAGGGACACAAAGAAAGACAAGAGCGAGAAAGACAAAAAGCAAAAGATATAAGCAAAAGAAAAGGGAAAGAACAAAAAGAGAAAGAACAAAAAGGACAAAAAGAAGAAAAAGAACAGTCTCTTGTTGTTATCTGTTATGTTTTTTGCTATTATGTTTCTTGCTGTTATGTTTTTTTGCTGTTGTCTTTCTTGCTCTTGTCTTTCTTTGTGTCCCTTGGTGTCCTTCGTGGTTAATGCCGTTTGCCGTTGTCGTTGCCGTTCTCCGTGTCCTCCGTGTCTCCGTGGTGAATGGCCGCGGAGGGGTTAGGTCCTTCGCCCCGTTGCGAAGTATAATACGGGCAACTTACCGGCGGGAGGGTAACCCGAGTGAAGTCGAAACCGATGTTCCTGCTGCTGCTCGTGTTCGTCAGCGGCATGACGAGTATGGCCGTGGAAATGTGCGCCTCGCGACTGCTGGACCCCTATTTCGGCAACTCCTTGATCATCTGGACCGTGCTGATCGGCCTGATTCTCATCTACCTCACCGCGGGCTACACCCTGGGCGGACGCCTGGCCGACCGCTCGCCGCACGCGGGCGCGCTGTACCAGCTGACCGCCTGGGCGGGCTTCGCCATCGGAGTCATCCCGTTCGTGAGCGGGCCCGTGCTGCGTTACGCCGTCACCGGCTTCGCCCAGTACGACGTCGGGCTGCTGGCGGGCTCGCTGGTGGGCGTCATGCATCCTGTTCGCCGCGCCGGTGATCTTGCTGGGCTGCGTCTCGCCCTTCGCCATTCGCCTGGCAGTGCGCGGGGTGGACTCGGCGGGCGCGACCGCCGGCAACGTCTACGCCCTGTCGACGCTGGGCAGCATCCTGGGCACCTTCACGCCGGTGCTCCTGTTCATTCCCGAACATCGGCACCAAGCGCACCTTCCTGGTGTTCTCCCTCGCCCTGCTGATCCTGTCCGTCGTGGGGCTGCTGCGGACGGCCCATCGCCGGGTGTGGGTCTACGGCGCGATGCTGGTGGCCATCGTGCTGCTGGCCGCCCTGGCGCCCGCCGGCGTCATCAAGGCCTCCGAGGGCATGATCTACGAGACCGAGTCGGCCTACAACTACATCCAGGTCATCCGCGAGGCCGACACGCTGTACCTGCATTTGAATGAAGGCGAAGGCATCCACTCGATGTATACGCCGGGCCAGGTGCTCACCGGTGGCATTTGGGACTACTTCCTCGTCGCCCCATATTTCAACGCGCCTCCGTTCCGGGCAAACGAAGTGCGCAGCATGTGCCTCATCGGCGCGGCGGCGGGGACCATCGCCAAGCAGTACACGGCGGTCTACGGGCCCATCCCCATCGACGGCGTCGAGCTGGACCCCAAGATCCTGGACGTGGGCCGGCGCTACTTCGACATGACCGAGCCCAACCTGAACGCCGTCGCCCAGGACGGGCGCTACTTCCTGACCAACAGCCCGCGCACCTACGACGTCATCGCCGTGGACGCGTACCGGCCGCCGTACATTCCGTTCCACCTGACCACGAAGGAGTTCTTCACCGAGGTCCACCGCCACCTGACCGGCACCGGCGTGCTGGCGATCAACGTCGGGCGCACGATGAACGGGCGACAGCTGATCGACGTGCTGTCGAGCACGGCGCGCGCGGTGTTCCCCCACGTGTACGTCATCGACACGCCGGATTACGGCAGCACGCTGGGCAACAGCCTGGTGGTGGCGACGGTAGCGGACACGCGGCCCGAGAACTTCGGTGCGAATCTGAAGCTGATGGACGATCCTCGGCTGCAGGAAGTGGCGAACAGCGCCCTGCCGACGATTCAGGAGGTCGGCGCCCCAACGGTCGTCTTCACGGACGACAAGGCGCCGGTCGAGCAGGTCGTGCACGAGCTGATTCTCGGGTACGTGATGGGGCTGAACTAGGGGCGACGCGTCAAATTGTTGCGCCCGTCCCGGCGATTTCAATCGCCGGGACGGGCGCAACAATCTCAATGCGTTGGCTCTGGGGCGGCCCCGACGGGAGGAGAGACGTCTGCCCCAGATTACGGCTTGGGGCCGGCCTGCGATTCGAGGAAACACTGCAGGCCGTCGACGATGCCCTTGGCCACCCGGTCCTGGCGATAGAGGAGCGTGTCGCGGTCCGAGCTCATGAAGCCCAGCTCGATGATGGCCGCCGGAGTATCGCCGCTCACCTCGCGGAACGCATGGTAGTCCCGCATGTCCGCGGTGATGGTGTTCTCCTGGAATGAGAGCTGAGTGGACGCGGCGTAGGAGTCCTTCAGGCACGATACCAGCTCGTCCTCGATGGTCGGAATCGCGCTGTCCTCGCTGCGGGCGATCTTGAAGCCGCTCATCCCGTACACGTCGCAGGAATCACTGTGCAGGGAGAGCACGAGGTCTCCCTGGTAGCCCGTGAGCCGCGGATCGAACTCCCCGAGCAAATCCACCTCGTAGCCCTTGCGGCGCAGGCGGGCCACCACGCGCTCCGCGACGCCCAGGTTGACGTCGACTTCGCGCAGCCCGTCAGGGCAGATGGCGCCCGAATCGTTCTGATAGTGTCCGGAGATCAGGCCGATGTGAATCGTGTGGGGACCGGTGGGCCGAACCGCCGGCGGCCGCGGCGTCGGCGTGGATCGTGTCGGCGGATCGCCCGGCACGGGCGGCGGCGGCAGGTGGTTCACCAGGGTGACCTGGACCGGCGTCTCCGCGTTGACCGACAGGGCCTCGCCGCGAATCGCGACGTAGATGATGCTCATGGCGACCAGTACCATGCAACCGAGGATGACTTTGCGGGCGATTTCCAGAGCGTCTCGTCTCATGATGGGATAGTCGCTCCATGAGGTGAAGGGCGATGAAGCGCATTCGATACAACTTATAATACTCCGAAGCGCGCATTTAGTCAATTTGGGGTAAAAGCGGTCAGCGATCAGCGATCAGCTGTCAGCGATTACCTGTCAGCGATGAGCAATCAGCGAGCGGCCGCCGCGTTCCTCTGCGCGGACCGGCGCCCCCGAATACCGTCACCCTGAGAGGCTGTGAACCTATTGACTAGAATGGTGTCTGCGACGCATATGAAGGCGACCACTGTAACCGCCAGCGGTTGTCACGCGCCAACCTCAGCCAGCGATGGAATGACTTGGGCGGGCGTCGCGTGCCCGCGGCTGACCCTCGGGCCAGCTGCTCAACCCTCAGGCCGGGGTCAACTCCTTTTGCCGCCGCAGATTGACTGTCTGGACGAGGTTGTGAGCCAACGCATACCACAACAGGACAGCGCGCGCCTTGCGCAGGCCGCGGACCAAGAGCCGTTGCAAGCCACGGTTGCGCAGCAAGGCATTGGCCCATTCCACCGTGGCGGCCCGCCCTTTGTATTTCTCCTTGGCCTCGGCGGTGCTCATCCGTTGCTTCCATTCGGCCACTTGCGGGCTGTCCGTCGGCCGCACCTCCACCGGGTGCAGCTGACCATCGGGGCCCCGCCGAATCGGGCTATAGACCGCCACCCCCTGTTGGCCGGCTGCGGTGATGCCGTCATTGGAACGAAACCCGCCGTCGACGTAGTGCTCCGTCATCAGCCGCTCATACCGGTCCTGGGTCTGCTTCAACATGGGTTCCAACAACTGAGCGTCCGCTTCCGTGCTCACCTCCACGCCCACAATGATCCGGCTCTGCATGTCCACGTTCAGTTGGCCGCTGTAGGCCGGGCGGAACCCGCCATCAGGCATCTTGGTCACCCGGGCGTCCGGATCAGTGGTCGAGGCCCGGACCGGGCGCTTCTTGCGTTTGAGCTCGCGCCGTTTAGCCTTTTTCGCCTCGAGCTTTTCCACTTCCTGCAAGGCCTGTTTGACCCGGGCCATTCGGTCGTGCGCCTGGCGCTCGCGCGCTGCCTGCTGGCGTTTCGTCACAGGCGCCTCGCCAGCGGCGTCACGGGCGGCCTTCAGTTGCTGCACGCGGGCGTCCGCCTGCTGCAGACACTGGCTGAGAGTCTCCGCCCGGCGGAAGGAACTGGCCCCCGCACTGGCCCGGATGCGCACTCCATCCTGCGCCGTTTGCTCCAGATCGACCAGACCCTCCTGCAACAGCACGGCCACGCTACGGGTCAGCAGCGTATCCAGCTTAGCTTCCTGCTGCACCCGAAAATCAGCCAGCGTATGGTAATTCACACTCACGCCGCCCAGCAACCACTGGTAGGCCACATGTTCCCGACACAGGCGGTCCACCGCGCGGGCGCTGCCTACCCCCTCCAGCGTCGCATACAGCCACACGGCCAGCAACAACCGCGGATCAATGGCGGGCCGGCCGGCCTCGCCTTCCACCGCATTGATCGCGTCGTAGAAGGCGCTCAGATCATAGTCTTGCACCAGCGCCCACACCAGCCGGACGCGATGATCATCCGGCACCAACTCGTCCAAGCTAGCCACGCGCATCTCGACTTGGTGCCGGTTGGCTTGTTCCAGCCGGGGCTTGCCTTTGCCCGGCACAGTCGGCTTTGGGCTTTCACTCGGCAGCGGAAACAGGGTGTCGGTCATGGCTCACCTCGGCAGGAAATAATGCCGTCATTTTATTCGAGGTTGGATTTTTTCACAACCTCTGAGGGAGCGTCGTTTGCGACCGAAGGGTCTCGCGCGCGAGAGAGGATCTCATCAAACGCACGACTGGGGACATCCTCTCTCTCGCGCGAGAACCTTCGGTCGCAAACGACGCTCCCTCAGGGTGACGGTATTCGGGGGCGCCGGTCCGCGCAGAGGAACGCGGCGGCCGCTCGCTGATTGCTCATCGCTGACAGGTAATCGCTGACAGCTGATCGCTGATCGCTGATTTGACTTTTGCCTATGGCCGTAATATGATCTTAATTACCCTGAGGGGAAGAAGCTGGAGGAATGATGCCTGACGTTGGACACTTACTCCAGGAAGCGCGCGAACAGAAGCGAATTAGCCTGGAGGATGCCGAGCGCGAGCTGAAAATCCGCCAGAAGTTTCTGGTCGCCCTGGAAAACGACCAGCGCAATCATGTGCTGGATCCGATTTATATGCGGGGCTTCCTGAAGAACTACGCACGTTACCTCGGACTGGACCCCGCAGAGGTCATGCGGATTTACGATGACGGCGTGGAGCCGGTGCCGGTTCTGCCGCCGCCTGCACCCCCCAACCGCCCGGAGCTGAAGCCGCCGGTCATGGCGATTCTGCCGCCCCCTCCGGAGCCCAAGTCCGCCTGGTCGATCCGGCGCCGGTCGCGTCGGCGCCGATCCGGCCCCTTTCTTCGGAGCCCCAAAAGCCGATCCGCCGGCTGAACCCTTTGCGGTTCGCCGCGATCGGCCTCATTGCGTTCGTGCTTCTGCTCGGCACGCTGGGCGGGGCGATCAGGTTCGCCGGTGGAATCGGGGGGCTGCCCCCGGCCAAAGCGACCGCCGCCTGGGCCATGACCGCCGTGCTGCAACCGGGCAAGGCTCAGGCCGCCCCACAGGCCACGCCCACGCCGAAGCCTTCGCCGACGATCACGCCCACGCCGACGGTGACCCCGACTCCCACGATCACCCCCACTCCCACGCCCATGATCTACACCGGCGTGGACATCGAATTGATCGTGAGCGAGCGCGCCTGGCTGCAGGTCACCGCGGACGGGCAGAAGGTGATGGAGGGCATCCTGGAGGCCGGGCAGCGTCGCTCTTGGCACGGTGACGACCGGGTCCAGGTCCGCTGCGGCAACGCCGGCGGAGTAGAGGCGCTCGTGAACGGCATCTCCATCGGCAAGCTGGGCGATCCCGGCCAGGTGGTTGATAACGAGTGGCTGAAGGAGACGGTGCCGCCGCCCGCGCCGACGACTGTTCCGGCGGCGGGCAGCGCCATCACCCAGACCCTACCGCTGACCAACACCACCGCGATGACCCAGACCGAACCGCTGTCGGGCACGGTTGCGGCAACGAACACGCCCGCGGCGACGAACACGCCCGCGGCAACGAACACGCCCGCGGCAACCAGTACGCCCACAACTGCCAACGGCGGACCGGTAGACATCAGCGTCGTGCCGATCGGCTCTTAGCCGGAGACCGAAACCGCTCCTGCCGGCCAGCCGGCGCAGACCCCCTGACGAATAACTCGGACGCTGCGGTGTGACGCGGCCACGGCCGCGTCACACCGCAGCGCTGTCCTTTTCTCTCGAAGCGCGGGCTGACGCGTCCGCGATTGCCGCCCACCAAGGTGCCAAGACGGTGAACATCAGGCAGAAGCTAAACAGAGCGTGGCAAGTCGTGTCGCCGTTCATTGCTGTGTGGGCGTATGCGTCCACGCTCTATCTTTTCGTCACTGTCGGGTTGGAGGCTCGGCCGGGCGATCTCGAACCGCTGCCACTCATCCTCGACGTCGCCTTTCCCCTGGGGGCTGCCATCCTGGTCTGGATCAGTGAGCGAGACACGAGAGCAGTTTCGCCCTACCGGCAACTGATTCAGGCATTTCTGACAGCGTACGCACTCACATTAGTCGCATACTATCTGACCAATGCCTTCGGCGTCGGGCTCAACGTCCGTCGCCTTCTGGCCGCGATCGCGATTTCCGCTCCGCCGATTGCGAGCGTGCATTCGGATTGGCGCTTGCGACAGGTCCGCGGTTCAGGGCCGGCGCCGACCGAGTAGATCTTCATTTCTCTTGGGGTGCTGTCATGGACAGTGGACGGGCCGGGACGGCCAACGTCGCGTCGGGCCTGAGAGCCTGGTCCGGCGTGACTCGGACTTCCGAAGTCTCCAAGACTTCGGAAGTCTGAGCTGTGCCGGGCTCGAGCGTCTTGCGGCTGCCTCCGGCCGTCCGGAAAGCGAGGACTGCGTGAGGGTTCCTTGGAAAACGTTCGAGACCATATTGGCGGTGTGTGGTATATGGATGTACGGCTCGGCGCTCGCAGGTCTCGTTGCGATAGGCACGCTCTCCGGAGCTCTTCCCGAGTGGTGGCTCAACGTTCCGTTTGCCGCAGGATCAATCGCCCTGGTTCGGATCGTTCACAGAGACAGTCGCGGAAATCGATCCCCCTGGCGAAAGCTGGCCGAAGGGTTCTGGCACGCCGCTGGACTCGCATTCACGGCAGACGCAGCAGCTCACTTCTTCGGTGCCGGCCAGGGTTTGAGCTGGCCGCCGCTGATCGCGACGATACTGCTAATTCCGCCGATCGCGTACTTAGCCATGCCTCAAGCATGGTACGATCGCATGCCGCAGCTCTTGGACTGAGGTCGGTCGCACTGAGGCGGGAGCTGAGCACCTGGTTGAGGAGAGCCCGATGAAAGGCGAAATAGTCGCGGGGATCGGCGCCGGCGTCGTCGCCGCAATCCTGGTCGGCCAAACGATCGTTGCCGAGGCCGTCCTGCCGGCGATCGGCCTGCCGGGCCTAGTCGACGTCAACCTGCTACATCTGGCCGATTCCCCCTCAGCCCTCGCCTGGCCCGCGCTCAGGGCGCTCCAGGGCGTCGCCCTGGCCATGGTCTTGCCGGGGCTGTGGAGGCGGTTGCGTCCCAACGCCCCGGTTCTGACCTGGTTGATCGTCGCCCTCGGCACCGGAGCGGCGGCGAGTTTCTTCGCCGGCGGCCTCATCATGATCGCCAAGATGCTTCGCCTGGCAGTGCTGTTTAATGAGGACCCCTATTCCGTTTTGGACAGCTATTTCGCTTTCCTGGGCCTTCTCCCGACTCTGTACGACCCTCCCACGATTACCCAGGGAGGCGCGGTTCTCCTGACAGGCTGGGTTGGGTGGAGAACGCGCAGCTTCCCCGGGTGGGTCAACGTCCTCGCGCTGCTGCAGGCGGCCGCCCTGGTCTATCTGATGATTATTGTCCGTGCCACGCCACATGTTTTCACCAGAGCGGACCTGGACCTCATTGTCTATCTGCCGTGGTACATCGGCCTGGCCGTCGCGCTGTATCGCCCAGCGCCGGGCGATAGCAGTGCGGGGGCAGCGAGCATCTGAGAAGACCGGGAGGGGCTCGCCACACCTGCAAAGCGCTGACGGGTCGCCGTGGCATACGAAGGCTTCCGGTGTTGTTGCGGCGAGTTTTCAATCTTCAGAAGGCTGAGGGGCCACCCAGACTACCCCAGGAGCCGGTTCGGCCGCTTGTGGTAAATGAAAAGCCCATTCTCACTTGAACCGTACTGTTACCGCCATCAGGTGCATGTCACCGGCTGCGGTGTCGTTTTCATTTCCACCCCGGCGCATGATTGACTGCCAGACGAGCTGGCCGGGATTGACGGCGAGACTGCCGGTCATAGTCACCTTAGCGAGGGTCTTGGCAGTGGCGGGGACGGTGGCGATGGTCGCCAGGGCGCTACCTTCTGTTAGCAGGCTCTCGCTGGGGGACAATGCTTTCGGCGGGCACAGGAGCACGACCCAACCACTGGTTGCGCCCTCCATGGCGAACCACACGTCGAGCTCGACGGTGGTTGCAGGCGGTCCGTCGTATACCCTGGCGACGCCAAGACTTTCGAAGGTCGCATCGTCCAGACGCCAGGTCGCGGGGCCGTAGAAGCCGTTGGCGATGTGGCCGACACTGGGCGATCCGATCACCGGTCCGAAATCCATCGGAGTAAGATGCCAGGTCGAGTCGAGCGGGATTTGCGGGTCAGCCAACACTCCAGACAGCCCCGTGACATCAAGCGGTTCCGCTCCGGTTGCCTGGTAACGTTCTACGGACGTAGCCTCAATGCTGCGCAGCAGGTTGAGACGCGAATTGAGCCGTTTGAGCACGGCCGGCAATGTCGCCGAGGCTGCCCCGCCGCTCTCGACATCCAGCCGGCTGAGGTGCCCATCGTCCAATTGTCGTGGACTCATATCTTTGGCCACTCCTTTCCGATCACTCGCATGCGTTCCGCCTCCTCCTGAATCTCGATGCCGGTCACGCGGCAGTCGTAGAGCATGCCGCCTTCGTCCGGGTACCCCGAGCGCGGATCGGACACGCGGATGAGGTCGCCGACCCAGAACTTCAGCCACGTATCGGCCCAATTGTCGATCGTGACGTCCAGCGCCCGCTCAGGATGATGGATCCCACGCTTGGCCGCATCCAGCACAATGTCAGATGTGTTGCCGTCAGCGTCGATGATGCGACTGCGCCGCCGGTATTTGGCTGACAGGTCCTTGTCCTCGTAGTCGCGCCGCTCTTTCTCGTCTGCGGCGGACGCGTTGCCCAGGCCGATGCCGACGGTGACGACGCGGCGGTAGTCGATCTCGAAGTTTGGCGTGGCATAGCCCACGCCACCCGCCCCGACGTGAAGGCACAGCGACCTCCTGCGGTCGACTCCGCGCCGCGGCTGCCAGTACATTTGTCCGTCCGCCTCGGTCCAGAACTGATACGCGCCGTTGCTGTTGCGTGCGAAGCCCTGGGACCACGACCGAGAGCGTAGATCGGGCAGAATTTCGTCCCAGAGGTTGGCGGCAACAGACGGAAAGTGGCACGTCGGGCCGCCCAGGTCGATGGCGCCGATCGACACGCCGTACAGCCCGAAATCGAAAGCCTCCTGCAGGCACTGTTTCAGGTACGCCCCCGTCGTTAGATGCGTGTCGTGGGTCGTGATGATGTTGCAGGTGCCGAGCAGCGTCTCCGCGCTCTCACAGGTTACGCGCATCCATTCTGGATCGGACCAGTTCACCTTCGCGATAGGGCCGTACCAGCCCGGCACTCCCGTCGAGCTCTTGATGCGCACCAGATTGGGGAGAGTCAGATAGTCCGAGCGCACCTTCGGATTGTTGCGCGGCACGTCGAAGTCGGCGTCGCCCGCCTCGGTCAGGCACCACGAACGGGTCCCAAGGCGGAACTCGCCCGCGCCGAATTCGGCCAGCTTCACTCCGTCAGGGCTGAGAATTTCGATCGTCGCGCTCATCAGATCCACCTCGCCCGATACACTGTTTCGATGCTCAGTCCGGTGACCGCCTCATCGGTCAACTGGAGCGTATTCGCTCCGGGCGCCAGCTCCAACCAGAAGTCGCGCACCGCATCGGCCGATATCCAGCCGGCGTGCTCATGGCCGGACAGAGCCTCGCTCACCAGGTGCGCCTCGCAGTCGATTTCAATGGCCGTGTCGAGCGGCAGAAGCCCGTCGACGAGGAAGGATTGCCCGGTCGTCAGATTCTCCAGCTGGAACTTGACCGAGCTGGTTTCCTGCTCCTCTTGGAATTCGACCGTGGGCGGCAGCGAAATGGTCAGCTCGGCGTGGGTCACCTCGCCGTAGTTGTCCAGCAACGCTCCGCTGACCATCGCGGATTTGAGATAGCTGTGTATGAACCAAACGTTGGTTGCCGCGGGACTTAGTGGATAGGTAAATGGCCCAAAACTCCTCCCAGGCCGAGCGCGTGTCGTTCGTCACGCTGTTGATCGTCCTGCCGTCCGCGATCAGGTCCAGGCGGCGGTAGCCCTGGTATTGCTTCGTCGCCCCAGAATAGACCACTTGTGAGATGCCGCAGGGGTGTGTAAAAGCCCAGCCGTTCAAGAATTGCTGCGTGTCGATCGTCTTCGTCGCCGCGCCGAGGATGTTGGGTCGGCCACCAGTGAGATAGACTTGGAAAGCATAATCATATGAGGCGTCTGGTGACCAATGACCGCTAGCATAGTGGATCCGCGAGCCATTCTCATATCCAGGCGACATTGCCCCCCACCACAGAGTTGGTGCCGGATCTGTTCCTAGATCAGTTATGCGCAGGACAATCGCATACAAATCTCCACTGACTAATGAAATGGAAGATTGGAGGGAGGTGCGCCCAAAGACGTACCAGCCGCTAGGATGACCACCCAGAAACAAACGTTGCAGTCCCGGAAAATCTACGTTCCCAATTTCGCCCAATTTGGTCAAAACCGTGCCGGGACCAACAGCATATATATCGCAAACCATAGAATAGGGACGAATTGGGCTGACATCTTCTAGATACAACCAGACACTATCCAGTTCTCCTGACACGCTCGGCGTGAATGTCTGACCGTTTTCGTTGATCACGCCCCAGCAATCTGGCGCGACAGGCTCATAACTTTGATTCTTTGTAACAGCAGCAGCGTCTTTCCTATAACTGTACACCCGCTGTTCCTGTCCCGTCCCTCGCAGTCTCGGCTGCCACTGCTGGGGGCGAGTCGTGGAATAGAATGGGTCGTAGAATTCCGAGTATGACCACCGCGAGTTGAGTGAATCCGCGAGATCGAACATTGGCTTGAGGCCGTCTGGGCCGTCCAACTGGCGGTGGGCCGGGTTGCCGTACTTCACGTACGCATTGGCCTTGGCGTTGTACAACCTGAACCGCACCAACATGACCTGGCCCTGGACGCTCCACGGAGCTTGTTGGTTGTCATATACTGAAGTGACGTACAGCCGCCAGTACTGCTTGGTTTGGGGCGGGAACGTGTACGTGTCCCAAAGCGCATGCCAATGGCCGTCGCCATATTTCGAGACGCGTGTTGCGTTCGTCACCGTATAGACGTCGACCACGCCGGAGACCCAGCTCGGATCGTCCGTGGCCTGTATGACGAAGCTGCGCGGCGTGTCAGTCTGCCAGCGTTGGATCTTCACGCACGTCACCGTCCGTGACTCGCCCAGATCAACGCCGATCCACTGCGGCACGGCCTTGCTGGAAAGCCAGTAGAGGTTTGTGTCGATTTCGCCGGTGCTGTTTTCGCCCAGAATGACACTCGCCGCGCCGCCACCATCTTTTACGGATGACGACGCCGTCGCGGTGCCGTAGGCATGCGCCAGATCGGCGCCCAGAGAAGACATATCTGCCTTATCTCGTCGGTCTCACTTTCTGATGGCGTACGCCCCGCATGCTCTACAACCAGCCAGCTCTACTTCCTTTTTGCAACGCACGACTCCCCATTCACCAACATGCCTCACCGTATTGCAGCCTCGGCTTGCATTTTTCAGCGCTTTACGTATCATCCAAATGCCTGATACCAAAACCACAGTTTGACCCCGTAAGGAGAGCAACCATGAAGTACGTGGGCGTCGTGCTCATCGTCGGCCTGCTGTGTGCCTTCTCCCTGGTTGCGGGGGCGGCGCCGGAGTGCACGCCGGACGTGGCGTTCGTCGGCGACGTCACTGCCTTCGAGGGCGCCGTCCTGCGACCGGGCGGGCACTTCACCAAGGTATGGCAAGTCCGGAATTCCGGCACCTGCTCCTGGTCCCGCGAATATGCGGTCGAGCCTGTCGAGGGCGAGCGATTCGGCCTCGACGAGACGGGGCAGCCCCTCCCAGAAGAGGTCCCCGCCGGCCAGGATGCATATCTCATGCTCACCGACCTGGTCGCCCCCCAGGCCACGGGCGAGTACACCTCCACCTGGCGGCTCCGGGATGATGCAGGGCAACCACTCGGCCCTGAGATGCACGTCCAGATCCGGGTCGGTCCGCCCGAGCCCGGCTGGATGGAGTACGAAGATGAAAACCACCGCTTCACGTTGTGGCATCCACCGCAGTGGGAAGTGCATAGCAATCATTTGGGCGGCTTTTCCTTCGTCGTGGGCCACGATGGGAGCGCTTTCGTTGACCTGCAGCATGGCCTCGATGTTCCACCTCACTTCTTCCTTCAAATGATGGTGTTCCTCCGCGCGAACTCCGGGGACATGGATGTTCTCGGCCAGGGCCGATGGGTGGACGGCCGTGGCACCTACGAAGAGGTCGAATTCCACAGCCGGCCGTATATGACTTATGGCTACTACATCATCACCCCCATCGGCTTGAGTACAGACACTCCTGCCGAGCCGCAACGAGAGTATTTGATAGGGGGCATTGAGAAATACATCAGCTCCATAACCGCCAAGGACCGGCAAACCCTGGCGCAGGTAGTGCGGACTTTGCATCTCCTGGGCGAGAATCCGGACGGGCACATGAAACCGCTGCCTCCGGAACCTCCGTACGAGCTGCCGAGCCGGAAATGATCAGGGTTGGGGCCAGCGATTCCTCTTGCCGGGCTTTCGCCGGCCCCGCACCCTCAGGCTGTCATTCCTTAGCCAACTCCACGGCGTTCAAGACCTCGATGACCGCCCTGCGCTTGAACAGGTCCATCTCCTCCCAGTATTCCAGCGATCCACCCAGCCGCTCCATGAGCTGCACGCAGGTGACGAGCGCGGGCAGAGGCTCCTGGCCTGGAAACTTCAGCGCTCTCCAGGCCTGCTCACCGCATTTTTTGCGGCCTGGATCCTCTCGCTCACCAGCCGGTGGATGGTCTGCTTGATCGGCCCCAGTTCGACGATCGCGTCCAGGTCTTCCCAGCTCTTCACGTCCTGCGGATCGCCGGGCAGGTCCCAGCCGACGATGAAGCGCTGCATGGTCTTGACCTGCTCTTCAAACGTGCCTTCGTCCCGCCACAGCGCTCCCCATTGGGCGAAGAGATCGTAGAACTCTTTCGCCGGGTAGGCGTCCCGCAGCCGGATCGTCTTGCCGTTCACTTCGTATTCGGGCATTCAAACCTCCTCTTGCTACTTGACTTCCGAAGTCTCCCAGACTTCGGACACAGCCCAGCGGTCTGCGCTGGGAGTCTCTCCTGTTGCAGCGGGAAACCTTACCAGCTCTCCACCGTGATGGCATTGGTGATCCGGAACTCGGCGGTCAGGGTCACAGCGGTGTTGTAACCTACCTTTTCGCCCCGATTCAAGACGAGGGCCGGCGCCGCCTTTTTCTGCATGCCGGTGGCCGTGCCTTCCGGGCTCCACTGTAGCGTGCCGGCGGCCCCCGGCGTCAGCGCGTCCCAGGCCACGGTGCCGTCCGTGGTCGCCAGCGTTTCCAGCGTCGCCTTGCCGTCGATGGGGCCGGCCAGCGTGTTCTTGTAGACGTCGCCGCCCGCGGTGGCGTCGATCTCCTCGGCGTTGTTGCTCACGTCCAGCGTCCGGTAGTCGGCGCTCAGGTCGAGCGTGCCCCCTGTATGAATGAACTGCACGACCAGGATCCTTGCCCGTATACTTCGTACCCATTCAAACCTCCTCTGGAAATTGGATGATGCGATCTCAGTCACACATTCGTCGTCTGCTCGTGGGAATTGGGATCTCGCACCTCCCTTCGTCGTCGCTCCCCCCGGATTGACCGAAAAAGAAAAGGAGCCAGGCGCCAAATCCAGCTTGGCGCCGGCTCCTCACTCTGCTCACGATAAGAGGAATCCGACCTTTCTGTGTTGAGTTCCTTCTGATTCCATTGTAGCACAACTATCTCTTAAGCCACAGCCAATTTGCCGGATAGTACTCGCCGATATTCATGATCGGTGGAATTGGCAGTAACCGTGACCAGTGCCGTTTGCCTCCTCGCCGCCTTGAATGCTACAATCACACGTGCTTGTCTCAGTGAGGGGGTCCACGATGAATGTCGAAAGAGTCGGGAGCATTGCCGCCTTCGCTCTGGCCGCCATCGTCCTCATTCGCACAGTCTTGATTGCGGCTGTGCTGCCATCGTTTGGGATAGTCGGGTGGCACGACATTAATCTCCTGAGCATTGCCAGGTCTCCCTATGTGCTCGCCTGGCTCCTTCTCATCGCGTTGTTTGGTATTGCCCTCGCCCTGGCTTTGCCGGGGCTATGGAGCCGGCTGAGGCCTACGGCCCCTAACCTGACATGGTTGATCATTGGCCTTGGCGCTGCTGCTGCGGTATCTTACGTCGTCCTGGGTGTGTTTGAGACCGTAGGGATGCTTCGTTTGTCAGCACTCTACAAAGGTGACCCATTCTCCGTGATGAGCCGCTACTACGATTTTTTAGCAGTCGATCGGTGGGTAGGCTGGCCTCCGATCATGACTCTTACGCCAATGATTTTTCTCATCGGTTGTGTGGGCCATAAAGCCCGGTTGCCCGGCTGGATGAACATTCTGGCCATCATGCAGGCGTTCGCCCTGATCTATACACTCGTCGTCCGCAGCCCACTCTTTAACGGGGCCGCCGTGCTGTTGTTCTTCAACGTGCCGTGGTACATCGGCCTGGCCATCGCGCTGTCACGTGGAGCACGTCCTGACAGTCAGGCGCTACCTCTCCGGGAGGAGCAGCCATGAAATACAGCGTTGTCGTGCTCATCGTTGGTCTTCTGTGCGCCTTCGCGAATCCGGACGTGCACGGAACACCGCCGCCCCCTGAGCTTCCGTTCGAACCGCCCGGCCGGAAATGATCGGGGCTGGGGCCGGCGATTTCTCTTGCCGGGCGTTTCGCCGGCCCCGCACCCTCAGGCTGTCACTCCTTCGCCATCTCCACAGCGTTCCAGATCTCGATGCCCGCCCTGCGCTTGAAGAGGCTCCTCTCCCTGAATTTTGATGCACTCGTCCCGTCGCTGAATTTGATCTGACCGCGCGTCTGTGCTATACTCTCCGTTCGGCGAGGATGAGACTCCCGTCGAGCCACGGGTCTCGGGAGTCTGAACAGGTCCCGTTGGAGGAGAGGCCGGTTGAGGCCAGGCATTCGTTCGGACGTCGCTTATAGGTCCGGCGTCATCAAGGCGTGGCGCATTACCCGGGGCGTTTCCCGGCGTTGTTTCCGGGGTGATCCGTTCCTTTCTGCATTCTATCGGCATTGAGCCTCCGCAGGATATGTGGAGGCTTTTTAGTGCCTCGGAGACCTCTCTCCCAGCCTCTCCCCTGAGAAGGGAGAGGAGAACGGCAACGGCTTGCTCCTCTCCCTTCTCAGGGGAGAGGCTGGGAGAGAGGTCCGGAGGCTGCCCGGAGGAGCCATGACGAACATCGTGCGGCTGCCCGGCCTGGTGGACGCGCACGTCCACCTGCGGACGCCCGGCGGCACCCAGAAGGAAGACTTTGCGACCGGCACGGCCGCGGCGCTGGCGGGCGGCTTCACGACTGTGCTCGACATGCCGAACACCACGCCGCCCACCGTGGACGCGGCGAGCCTGGACGCGCGGGTGGCGCTGGCGCGGCCGGCGATCCGTTGCGACGTGGGCTTCTTCCTCGGCGCGACGGAGCAGAACGCGGCGGAATTCGCCGCTTTGGCTCCGCGGGCAGCCGGACTCAAGATGTACCTGGGGCTGACCTTCGGGCCGCTGCTGCTGGCGCAGCCGGCGGCCATTTGGAACGCCATCCGGCACTGGCCCGGGCCGCGACCGGTGGCGGTGCACGTCGGGGGCTCGACGACGGTGAAGACGGTCATCTCGTACGTCGAAAACACGGGCCGGCCCGTGCACGTCTGCCACGTCAGCCGGCGCGACGAGATCGAGTTGATTCGCGGGGCCAAGGTGCTGGGCCTGCCGGTCACCTGCGAGGTGACGCCGCATCACCTCTTCCTCGACGAGGACGACGCGCGGGCGCTCGGTCCGCTGGGCGATATGCGGCCGACCCTGGCGACCGCAGCCGACCGTCAGGCGCTGTGGGACAACCTGGACGCCGTCGACATCATCGCGTCGGACCACGCGCCGCACACCCTGGAGGAGAAGCGCGGACCCAAGCCGCCGCCGGGGGTTCCCGGCCTGGAGACGACCCTGCCGCTGCTGCTGACGGCGGTGAGCGAGGGCCGGCTGACCCTGGAGCGCCTGATCGAGCTGCTGGCGGTGACCCCGCGGCGCATCTTCGGACTGCCGGCGGAGCCGGACACCTTCGTCGAGGCGGACCTGGACGCGGCGTATCGTCTCGGTGAGGGCGCGCTGCAGACGCGCTGCGGCTGGACCCGTTCGCCGGGCGGATGGTGCGCGGCGCCGTCACGCGCGTCGTGGTCCGCGGCCAAACGGTCTACGAGGCGGACGCACCCGGCGTGGGTCGGGTTCTCGCCCAACCCGGCGCCGGCCGCGTGCTGTGGAACGAGGAGATTAAGGCGTAATGCGTAATACGTAATGCACTGTAATTACGCATCACGCATCGCGCGGCACGGATCACGAATTACGCATTACGCATCACGCCATACGCATTACGGATCAGCATCAAGTAAGGGGAGGGTGCAATGGCCAAGCAGGCGTACACGAATGGGAAGCCGAAAGGTATCGAGCGGGCGGTGCCGGCCGACAAGGTGGACAACGGGCTGTACGGGCAGGACATCCTGTCGGTCAAGCAGTTCGATCAGCCGCTGCTGAGCTACGTCTTCGGCGTCGGCGACGAGATGCGGAGCATGGTGGAGCGCTTCGGCAAGGCGAACCTGCTGGAGGGGAAGATCCTGGCCAACGTGTTCTACGAGCCGAGCACGCGTACCAGCTCGTCGTTCCAGGCCGCGATGCTGCGCCTGGGCGGCGCGCGTGATCGCCATCAACGAGGTGCGTCTACTCCTCGGTGACCAAGGGCGAGTCGCTGCCCGACACGGTGCGGACGCTGGAGTGCTACTGCGACGTCATCGTCCTGCGCCATCCGGAGGCGGGCGCGGCGACGTGGCGGCGCGCTACGCGCGCAAGCCGGTCATCAACGCCGGCGACGGGGTGGGCGAGCACCCGACGCAGGCCTTGCTCGACCTGTACACGATCGAGCGCGAGCTCGGCCGGCTGGACGGCCTCAAGGTGGCCATGGTCGGCGACCTGAAGTACGGCCGCACGGTGCACTCGCTGACCCGCCTGCTCAGCATGTACGACGCCCAGTTTGCCTTCGTGTCGCCCGACAATCCTGCGCCTGCCGGACGAGCTGCTGGCCGAGGTGCGCGAGGTCGGGCTTGCCTTACCAGGAGACCGACGGACGTGCACGAGGTCGTCGGCGATTGCGACGTGCTATACGTGACCCGCGTCCAGCGCGAGCGCTTCGCCGACCAGGCGGAGTACGAGGCGGTGAAGGACTTCTACGTGATCGACCCGGAGCTGATGGCGAAGGCGCGCAAGGAGAAGATGGTCGTCATGCACCCGCTGCCCCGCGTCGGCGAGATCAGCTACCAGGTGGACGACGATCCGCGCGCGGCCTACTTCCAGCAGATGGAGAACGGCATGTACATCCGAATGGCGCTGCTCGCCGCCGTGCTCGGGAAGGCCTGACAGGCCGGCCGGAAGGGCAGATTCAACAGGACAGACAGGAATATCCTGTCAGTTCTGTCGCGATTTTGTCCTTCCCGGCGATTCCGGATGTCGAGGGCTTGGTGCCGGGACTGAGAACAGGAGAAACTCTTATGGCCTTCTTCGACCGTCTGACCGAGGCGGCGCGCCGCAACGATAGCCTGCTGTGCGTGGGGCTGGACCCGACGCCGGCGTCCTTCCCCGCCGAGATCAAGGCGGGTCCGGATGCGGTGTTCGCGTTCAACCAGCGCATCGTGGACGCGACCCGCGACCTGGTCTGCACCTACAAGCTGAACTCCGCGTTCTACGAGGCGGAGGGACCGGCAGGCCTGGACGCGCTGCGCCGCACCATCGAGTACATCCGCCCCCACGCGCCGGTCATCCTGGACGTGAAGCGCGGCGACATCGGCTCCACGGCGGCGGCCTACGCGCGTGCGGCCTTCGACGTGTTCGGCGCGGACGCGGTGACGCTGAGCCCGTACCTCGGCGGCGACTCGCTGTCGCCGTTCACGGAGCGGCCGGAGCGCGGCGCGTTCGTCCTGTGCCACACGTCCAACCCCGGGAGCACGGAGCTGCAGACGCTGGATTGCGGCGGCGAGCCGCTGTACCTGCGCGTGGCGCGCCAGGCGCAGGTCTGGAACGCCAATCGCAACCTCGGCCTGGTCGTGGGAGCGACGTTCCCGGACGCGCTGCGGGCCGTGCGGCGCGCGGCGCCCGATCTGTGGCTGCTGGTCCCCGGCGTGGGCGCACAGGGCGGCGACCTGGCGGAGTCTCTGGCGGCGGCCCTGTGGCCGGACGGCCTGGGCGTGATCGTGAACGTGTCGCGCGGCGTGGCCAACGCGCCCGATCCGCGCGCGGCGGCCCTCGATCTGCGCGACCGCATGAATCGAACCCGCGCCGAGCTGGCCGGGCGTGGCGCGCGAAAGGCGCCCGCCGCTGCCACGGCCAACACCGACCGGGACGCGCTCATCCTGAGCCTGTTCGACATCGGCGCCGTTGCGATTCGGGGAGTTCAAGCTCAAGTCCGGCCAGGTCTCGCCCATCTACATCGACCTGCGCCTGCTGGTCTCGCACCCGGACGTCCTGGCGCAGGCCGCGCGGGCGTACGACCGGCTCCTGGCGGCGCTGGCGTTCGACCGGCTGGCCGCCATCCCGTACGCGGCCCTGCCCATCGGCACGGCGGTCTCGCTGCTGACCCACCGCCCGCTGATCTATCCGCGCAAGGAGGTCAAGGCCTACGGCACCGGCCGGACCATCGAGGGCGTGTTCAAGGTGGGCGAGCGCGCCGTCGTCCTTGACGATCTCATCACCACCGGGGCGAGCAAGCTGGAGGCCATCGAGCCGCTGCAGCGCGCCGGCCTGACCGTGCAGGACGTCGTGGTGCTGATCGACCGGCAGGGCACCGGCGCGGCGGACCTGGCGCGGGCCGGCTATCGGCTGCACGCCGTCTGCACGCTGTCCGATCTGCTGGACGTGCTGGTCGCCCACGGTCGCCTGCCGTCGGAGCAGCGCGCCACGGTGCTGGCCTGGCTCAAGGGGGGCGCGGCGTGATGGTGGAACACACCCGGTTCGGGGCGGCAGACCCCTCTCCCGCCTCTCCCCTGAGAAGGGAGAGGAGAACGGTCAATGATGATCCGTTGGCCGAGGACGGGAGATCGCAGGGTCGTTGCCGTTCTCCTCTCCCTTCTCAGGGGAGAGGCGGGAGAGGGGTCTGCCGCCGCAATCGGACTCACGGGTTGTCAATCGCCAAGACCGTCCCCGCCGGAGGTGCGGCGTGAGCGCGCCCGTCGACCTGAGCGTTGACCCGAGCGTCGACCTATGCGGGGTGCGCCTGCGGAACCCGCTCGTCCTGGCGTCGGGCATTTGGGGCACGGGCGCGGCGCTGATGGAGCGTGTGGCGCGCTGCGGCGCGGGCGCGATCACGGCGAAGTCGATCGGCCCGGAGTACCGCAAAGGCCACCGCAATCCCACCGTCCTGGATTGGGGCCCCGGCCTCATCAACGCGGTCGGGCTGGCCAATCCCGGCGTCGACGAGGCGGTGCCGGTCCTGCGGGAGACGGCGGAGCGGCTTCACGCCCAGGGCGCGGTCTTCATCGCCAGCATCTTCGCCCATCGCGTGAACGAGTTCGGCGAGATGGCGGCGCGCGTGAGCGAGGCACGGCCGGACCTGATCGAGGTGAACGTCTCGTGCCCGAACGTCTCGGCGGAGTTCGGTCCGTCGTTCGCGCTCGACCCCAGGGCGGCCGCTGCAGCGACCTCCGCGGTCAAGGCGGCCACGTCCATCCCTGTCTTCGTGAAGCTGTCGCCGAACGTGACGAGCATCGTGGAGATCGCGCGGGCGGTCGCGGCGGCCGGCGCGGACGGCCTGACGCTGATCAACACCGTCGGCCCGGGCATGGTGATCGACGTGGACAGCGGCAGCCCGATCCTCAGCAACCGCGAAGGCGGCGTGTCGGGCCCGGCCATCCGGCCCATCGCCGTCCGCTGCGTCTACGACGTGTCGCGCGCGCTGCCGGAGCTGCCCATCATCGGCACCGGGCGGCGTGGCGAGCGGCCGCGACGCGGTGGAGATGATCATGGCCGGCGCGACGGCCGTCGGCCTCGGCTCGGCCCTCTACCGGCGCGGGCCCGAGGTCTTCTGCCAGGTCCGCGACGAGATGGCGGCATTCATGCTGGCGCACGGGTACCAGAGCGTGGCCGGCATGCGAGGCATTGCTCATGGAAAGTAAGGGGAACCTGCCCCGGCCGTACCGCATCATGGCGGTCGAGACCGAGAACGAGAATACGAAAACCTGGATTCTGGACGAGCGTCTGGACGCCGAGCCCGGCCAGTTCGTGATGGTGTGGCTGCCGCAGGTCGACGAGAAGCCTTTCAGCCTGGCCGGGGCGGACCCGATCACGCTGACCGTGGCGCGGGTGGGCCCGTTCACCGCGGCCCTGCATCAGCTCGATCCGGGCCATCAGCTGTGGCTGCGCGGACCCATCGGCACGGGCTTCACCGTGCGCGACGGTCCGGCGCTGCTGGTCGGCGGGGGATACGGCGCCGCGCCCCTGTGGTTTCTGGCTAGCCGGCTGCGGTCCGCCGGCCAGGCCGTCCACGTGGCGCTGGGGGCGCGCACCGCGAGCGCTCTGATCCTGGAGAAACACTTCGCGGACCTGGGCTGCCGCCTGCACTTGGCGACCGACGACGGCTCCCGCGGCCGCGCCGGCCTGGTCACCGACGTCGTCGCGGACGTGCTGGCCGACCGCGAAATCGGCGCGCTCTACGCCTGCGGACCCGATCCCATGCTGAAGGCGCTGGAGGCGCTGGCCGTGGCGCGCGCCCTGCCGTGCCAGCTCAGCTACGAGGCGAATATGCTGTGCGGCATGGGCGTCTGCGGGTCCTGCGCCCGCGGCGACCGCCTCGTCTGCCGCGACGGCCCGGTGTTTACTGTCTCGTAAAGAGGCAGGAGAATCACCACGGAGACACGGAGGGCACGGAGAAAGACAAAAACTAAAGACAACGGCATTATCCACGAAGGACACGAAGAAACACAAAGAAAGACAAATACAGACAACTACAGACAACTAAGGACAAATACGAACACAAAGAACAAACGACTGTTTGTTCTTGTTTTTGTTTTGCCCTTCTTTGTGTCCCTTCGTGTCCTTCGTGGATAATGCCGTTGTCTTTTTGTTTTTGTCTGTCTCCGTGCCCTCCGTGTCTCCGTGGTGATCTTATACCCTGGCGCAACAAGACTTCCGAAGGGCCTTAGGGCTTCGGAAGTCTTTGGATTGGGGACCTGTTCGAGCCGGAGTTACTGTACCGGGATGACGAACCAGACGTCCTTGACGCCCTGGCCG
The DNA here is from genome assembly GCA_963843645.1 of uncultured Chloroflexia bacterium. Classification (GTDB taxonomy): domain Bacteria; phylum Chloroflexota; class Anaerolineae; order DAOTYC01; family DAOTYC01; genus CAWJLE01. The sequence goes on from CAWJLE010000002.1 coordinate 149,462, forward strand.
GTGGCGTCGCCGGGCTGCTTGTCGCCCTGCCAGTAGTAGAGCGGCGAGCCGTTGTACGCGGCCTGGAACGTCCCGTCGGCCCGCGCGACTGTGCTCAGCGTGCCGGTGATGCCGGCTGCGGCGCTCGGCAGCGTCTGCGCCGGCACCGTCAGCGGAGGCCACGCAGTGGCGCACGCGCCTGAGCAGTTGCTCTTGCCGGGTTCGTCCTGCTTGTAGAGATAGAGCGTCATGCCTTTGCTGTCGACCAGGATGTTGCCGAGCTTCGGGTCCTGCGCCGTCTTGATGGTGGGCTCGCCGGGATTGAGCACGAACCACACGCCGCCGACGTTCTGCCCCGTCGTATCGCCCGGCTTCGTGTCCTTCGCCCACAGGTAGAGCGGCCAACCGTTGTATACGACCTGGTACGTGCCGTCGGTTCGCTCGGTCGTGGTCAGCGTGCCGGTAACGCCGAGTGCGGCCGTCGGCATCGTGCCTGACGGGACGGTCAGCGGGGGCCACGCCTTGGCGCAGCCGCCGTAGCAGTTGCTCTTGCCCAGCTCGTCCTTCGTGTACAGGTACAGGGTCATGCCGTTGCTGTCGACGAGAATGTTGCCCAGCTTCGGATCCGGCGCGGCGTTGACCGTGGGTTCAGCCGCACTGACGGGCGCAACGGCGACCAGCGTGGCGACGAGGGTCAACAGAGTAATGCCTGCCAGTGCAAGTCTCAATCTTGTCATCGTGGATGTCCTCCATCTGCGATCTGTAGAGCGACGTCCGGCTTGAGCAAATCCCCGACCCGGCGCGCTTTGTGTCGTCCGCTCGATATTTGGGATTCAGTGTGTCGAAATCTTCACGTTCAACGGCTTTCGAAAGGAGATACGGCGGGGCGAGGAAGTTGGATGTATTTTTGTGCAGGTTTCTGGGTTATGCCAGGCCGACGTGCCAGGGCCATCGCTTAAAATTGTTGCGCTCGTCCTGGCGATTGGAAATCGCGGCTAAGTGCGGCAAAGCCTGCCTCCGCAGGCTAACGACAAAGGACAAATCGCCCGCAAAGATGCGATTCTCGGCGACGAACGGACCGGGGTTGTTCGTGTCGTTAGCCTTGTATATTGGTAGTAGCAGTAGTGGCACCTTAAGAACAGAATAGCCATAAGCGGGCCGTTGATGCATACTACCCCCTGGGAGGCCGAAGCGACTTGCTGGTTAGCATGAGGAGCGCAAGCTGCCTCTGTTCGCAGAGTGTCGTTCTCCTGCCCAGGTGACCCGATTAGGAACATTGGGGCGGCGCAGCCAGCGTCGGCCCCGAATCATTCGCAAGGCTGGGTTTAGTATGGTCTGGTAGGTTCTTGGGCGCAGTCGCTCCGATCGTCCCACATTCCACGAAAGGAGACACCACCATGGACACGCGCATTATCGGCATTGATTTGGCCGTCACGGCCGCCCACAAGGCGATCGTGCTTGATCGTGACCGAAATGAGTTCGTCAGTCCGTTACTGACCGTTCATACTGACCCAGCCGATCTGACCCGCCTGTTGGCCGCCGCCCGGCAGGGGGCCACGGAGCCCGTCCAGTTGCTCGCCGTCATGGAAGCCACCGGCATGGCCTGGTACCCGGTAGGCGTCTTTCTAGCACGGCACGGGGTGGAGCTTTACCGCGTCAATGGTCAACAGGTCAGCGAGTTGCGCCGCGTCTACCAGCGTCGGGCCAAGAGCGATCGGATTGACGCCCGGGTGCTGGCTCGCTTGCCCGTGGTCTACCCTGATCGGTTGCATCGACTGACGCTGCCCACTGGACCACAGATGGCCCTCCAGCGCGCGTGCCGGGAAGTCGCCCGGCTCAAACAGCAAGCCTCGGCCATCAAGAACCGCTTGCGAGCCATCGATCAGTACGTCTGGCTGGGCCTGGCCGAGCTCGTCCCCCCGTACGGGCGCGAAGCCTGCTGGATACGGACCCAGTGGTATAATCCCTACCACGTCCAGGCGGCCGGCGCGGCCGAGATCCGACGTGACTGGCAGCGCTTCACCCAAACCGTCGATCCGGACACCACCTGGATTGAAGACATCGTGCAGCGCGCCGGCCAGGTGTGCTGCCTGTATGGTCCGGAGAGCAACCTGGACTACGACCAACTGCAGGCGTATTTGCAGCGCGAGCAAGCGCGGTGGCTTGCGCTGCAGCAGGCCGCGCAGGAGCTGCGCTGCCACACGGTCCGCCCCTTGTACCGTCGCCTCCACCCCCAGCGTTACCTGGAGACGCTCCGCGGCGTGGGCCAAGACAGCGCCGCCGTGTACGTCGCCTTCATCGGCAACATCGCGCGTTTCCCGGCCCTGGACCAGTTTCGTGGCTGGAGTGGCTTGATCCCTTACAGCGCCCAAAGTGGCCATGGGCAAGCGCAAGGCTTGCACATTACCCAGGCCGGACCGGATCTGCTCAAAGCCACCGCCTATCTTAACGCCGGCGTCGCCCGGCAGTGGGACCCGCAACTGGCGGCCATCTACTTTGAACAGATGATGTTCCATGGCAAACATCACCACCAAGCGGTGTGCAGTTGTGCCACCCACTTGCTGAACCGCATCTATGCCCTGTTGCGCGGGAACCGACCATACGAATTGCGCGACGTGGATGGCCGCCCGCTGACCATCCACCAGGCGCGTACCATCTGCCTGCAACAGTACCACGTCCCGGCCGAGGTCCGGCGCAAAAATAACTACCGGGCTCGGCGAGCACGCGCAGACCAGCACACCGAACAACGCTATCTGCGCCGGCAAAACAAATGAACGCAGGACAGGCTACCACACCGGCCAGAGCTCCACCTCGCGCCGAGTTGCCTCTCCTGCGTCACCAGCTCATAGTTTAATGCCCTTTTCAGTGGAGTCAAACCACTGAGACCCTGCTGTGCGGCCTGCGTCCGCCTCCGGTTATTCAAATTCTCAAGTGCAGCCACTTGACAAGATTTAGAACATCTGCGGAGGCAGGCTTTGCCGCACTTAGCCGCGATTTCCAATCGCCAGGACGAGCGCAACAATTTTAAAGGGGCGGCCCTGGCACGTCGGTGTACTCGCGGATCCTGTCGGCAAACGCGAGCAGCTCGTCCAGCCCGGAGACGATCACGGCCGTGACGATCTCGACGTCGACCTGGGTGTACTGATGGACGACAGTGTTGCGAAAGCCCACCATCTTGACCATGCGCTCGGCCAGCGGGGCGTCGATCACCCGCGCGGCCCGGAGCAGTTCGAAGCTGTTCGCGCTGGAGACCGGCACGCCCAGCTTGTAGGTGCGGATGACGTGGTTGGCCAGATCGATGGACGTCTCGCACGCCCGCAGAACGTTGAGGATCGCCGCATCCTGGCGCGTGAAATTCGCGGAGAAACCGGCGGGATCGGCTTCGTACTCATCCCGCGCCCGTCGCACGCAACGCTGAATGCTCTGAATCTTGTTGATGACGAGATCGTTCATACGTCGTATGCCCTCCCCGTCGCCTGGAACGCTTCGAGAATCTCTCTTCGCTCTTCGTTCAGCTTCTGGTAGAAAGACAGCGTGAGCATCTCGAATATTTCGAGCGCCTCGCTCTCATCACGGTAGAGCACGCGCCCGGACTGGACGATCTCGTTCTGGAACACGGTGGGGACCTCGCGGGCGTTCAGCAGATCCACTTGCCGGCCCAGGGCCTGCTCCAGCGCGAGGTGGCAGGGCGTCAGCATAAGTTGGCGCCGGCGCCGGGCCTGCTCGTGAGGCAGCAGCACCGCAACGTCCACGTCGCTGTCGGGCCACTCGTCCGCCGTGCCGTACGTCCCGAAGAGGTAGATCGCCTGCGCGGCCGGATAGTGTTCCAGGATGATGCGCACGATCTCGTCGGTTGGGTTCAAGTTCGCCCACCTCCGCCCTCGGCAGACCTCTCTCCCGGCCTCTCCCCTGAGAAGGGAGAGGCCGGGAGAGAGGTCTGCCGCCAATCTAGCTGCCGGGCGCCGGCTCCACGTGGATGACGACGCGGTTCAGGTTGGGCACCCGGTCGCGCAGGGCCTGCTCCAGCTGGTCGGTGAGGCGGTGCGCGTCGCCGATGGTGGCCTGCGGATCCAGGTCGCAGTGGAACGAGACGGACATCTCGCCGCCCACGCGGTGCACCGTCACTTCGTGCGGGTCGCACGCCACGCCGATCTCATCGGGCAATTCCCGGATGACCTGCATGACGCGGACTTCGTCCTGCACGGTGGCGTGGCGCAGGGCCGAGGCGTCGCCGGCGGGCTCGATGTGCGTCACGATGTGCGCGACTTGCGGCAGCGCGCCGCGCAGCTCCTGCTCGAATTCGTCCGCCTGCGCGTGCGCCTCGTCCAGCCGCAGGGTGTCGGGCACCTCCAGGTGCAGCTCCAGGCCGCGGCCGGCCGGCGAAATCGTAGATGCGGATGCCGTGCGCGCCCAATCCGTGGCGCGCGGCGGCCAGCCGTACCGTGGTGACCGCTTCCTCGTGGTCGGCGGCCACCGGGTCCAGGTGGACCACCACTTCGGCGCCGGGCATCACCCGGCGCACCGCTCGCTCGATCTGGTTGGCGATGTCGTGCGCGTTCTCGAAGGCAAGCGCCCGGTTGACCGTGGCGTTGATGTCGGCGAAGCCCTCCGGCCCGCTCTTGCGGACGCGCACCTGCTCCACCTTGACCACGCCGGGCACGGCGGCCACGGCCTTCGCCACCTGCTCCTGCGTGCCGGGCGGGACTGCGTCAAGCAGCTCGGCGATGGTCCGCCGGCCGAGCTGCACGCTGACGTACACGACGATGCCGGCCACGCCCATGGCCGTCACCGCGTCCGCCTCGGCCAGCCACGGCAGCTTGAGCACGGACGACAGCCGCACCAGGATCAGGCCCAGAATCACCACGGACGACGACCAGACGTCGGTGGAGAAGTGCAGCGCGTCGGCCTCCAGCGCCTGGCTGTCGTACTTCTTCGCCACGCGCGCCAGCGCCGACGAGCGCGTGACGTCGATGACGATGGACAGGCCCATCACGACGAACGCCCAGATGCTGGCGTCCACCTCGACCGGCTCGAAGAACAGGCGCTTGACCGCCTCGTACACGATCCACACGCAGGTCAGGAGCAGCAGCAGGGTCTCGAACAGCGCGGACAGGTTCTCCACCTTGCCGTGGCCGTAGGTGTGCTCGCGGTCGGCCGGGCGGCCGGAGACCTGCACCGCAAACAGCGTCATCAGCGCCGCCACCAGGTCGAGCCCGGAGTGCGCCGCCTCAGACAGGATGCCCAGGCTGCCGGTCATCAGGCCGACGATCAGTTTGAACGCGGTCAGGACGATCGCCGCCACGACCGAGCTGAGTCCGACGAGCTGCTTCTCGCGGTTGGCAGCCGCGCTATTAGGGTGATTTGGCGCTAATTCCATAGATTCTGAACCTCATCTGGCACAAGGGTATTCCCACAATTATACTATGGACCCAAGAAATTGGGAAAGCTGCCGACTGCGGTGTGTCATTCAGGGATTTGGGCGAGATCGCGGCCGCGAAAACTGTCATTCTGAGGAGCGCCGTTCAGCGACGACATCGTGCCGATGTTGTTACGGCAAGAATCTCGCGCGCGAAATGCGAGTCGCCGGGGATGACCAAACGGACTCGCATTTCGCGCGCGAGACCCTTCGGTCGCATACGGCGCTCCCTCAGGGTGACATAATTCGAATATGAGTGGCGCCCCCTGCGGTGCGCGACACACCGCCGGCCCGTCGAGTTTACCAACAGCATCCTCCAATCGCCGGGACGAGCGCCACAATTATAGTGCACTGACCTGCCCGATTTGGTCGAATCTCCGACGGGTACTACAATCGAATATGCGCGGACCCCGACGGCCGCGCTCCACCTCCGACCGGCCACGACGTTCGATCGCCCCTCCAGGAGGCCCCCATGAATCGGCGCGCACTGAACGCGGCCATCCGCATGCTTCTGATCGGCACGACAGCCTTCCTGTTCCTGTTCGACGCTCCCACCCTGATCGCCCGCGCGACGCCGGGCGTGATCGCGGTGCCGCAGGACCTGTACACGATCCAGCAGGCCATCGACGAGGCCCGGCCGGGCGACACCATCGAGATCACCGGCGGGACGTACGACGAGACGCTGCAGATCACGAAGAACGTGCACCTGCGAGCCGTGCCCGGCGCGACGGTCGTCGTCGTCGCGCGCCCGGAGGACGCCCACGCGATCGATATGCGCGGCGTGGCCGGCGCGTCCATCGAAGGTCTCACCGTGCGCGGCGGCCGAACCGGCATCCGCGTGATCGACAGCCGCGACGTCCGCCTGGCGAACGACACGCTGACGGGCTATGCGCGGTACGGCCTGGGCATCGCGCGGTCGGGCGCGGTGGTCGTCGAAGGCAACCACCTGACCAGCGGACCGGGCGGCTCGGCTATCGGCGTGGCCGGCCAGACGGAAGCCGTGATTCGCGGCAACACGATCGATGGCAGCCCCATCGTTGGCGTTGGAATCGCGGGCGGGTCAGTCGTGGCCATGGAGGACAATCGCATCACCGGCGCGAAGGCGGTGGGCGGCAACTATGGGATCGGCCTGCAGGTCAGCACTTCGGCGGCGGTGACCCTGACGCGGAACACGATCGCGGACAACGAGGGCGGCGGCGCGGAGCTGCTCGGCGTGGACGCCTATCTCAGCGGCAACAGCTTCATGGGGAATGGGGACCAGGGCCTGCTCGTCAAGCAGGGCTCGTCGGTCGTGTCGGACGGCGACACGTTCGCGGGGGCGCACCCGGGGCCGAAGTCCGGCCAGGGCGAGGGCGTGGTCGTCAGGGGGCGCTCGCGGCTGTCCGCCGCAGGCGGGGCGATCACCGGCAACCGTGGCGCCGGCCTCTGGGTCTCCGAAAACTCGTCGCTGCGGCTGAGCGGGTCGCGTGTGGACGACAACGGGCTGGACGGCCTGTCGCTCGAAAGCGGCTCGACCGGTGAAGTCGACAGCACGAGCTTCGCCCGAGACGGGCGGCACGGCGTGAACGTCTTCGACGGCGCCGTCTTGACCCTGGACGGCGCCGCCGTCACCGGCACGCGGGAAGCGTCGGGCCTGTCGCGCGGCATCGAGCTGAGCAAAGGCTCGCGCGCATCCGTCATCAGCTCGACCGTGAGCGGCAGCGGGCAGCTCGGCATCGCGGTGTTCGACAGCTCTTTCCTCGGCCTGGCGGACAGCACCGTCGACCGGAACGGCAGCCGCGGCGTGACGGTCGAGCGCCGGTCGCGGGCCGTCGTCCGGCGCAGCACGCTAAGCGGGCAGGACGAGGCCGGCGCGAGCGCGCTGACGGGCTCGCAGCTCTCGATCTGGGACAGCAGCATCGCGGGCAATGGCAAGTGGGGCCTGTACGTCGACCGCGACGCACAGGGCACGGGTGGTGGCAACCGGTTCTCGGACAACGGGACGGACCTGTTCGGCCTGATGCCCGCCGCGGCACGGCTCGCGGTGGGGACCACGGTGTCGTCCACGCTGGTCCTGCGGGCGAGCGACGATTTTCCCTTGCCACAGACGGTCCGCGTCTACGCCGGGGACCAGCTCACGGCAACGCTGGATCAGCCCAACCTGGCCGTCGCGGTCGCGCCCGGCCGCTATCGCCTGGGCGTGACGGTGCGTGGTGCGCTGCGTGAAGTCCCCTGGGGCGAGGTCGAAGTCGGCGGCGGGGAGCAGGTAGTGCAGGTGCAGAGCGGCATCCGGCTGGAGCCTGCCACCGCGGAGCCAGGACGACTGGGTCCCGTGGCCTGGCGCGTGTACGACGCGGCGAGCGGCCGGGCGATCCAGGACGTCGACGAGGGCATCGACAGCACGCCGCTGCCGCCCGGCCGCTACCGTGTGGTCCTGCTGACCGGGCGCCCGGACCCGGCCGAGATTTCGGTGGGACCGGCCGGCGGTGTCGAGGTCCGCGCGGACCGCGTGACGGCGGTGCCGGTGGACCCGACGGCGGTGCTGGCCGGCCTGCGGCTCCGCATCGAGCCGGTTCCGGGGCACGCCGACGCGGTCCGCGTGACCCCGGGGATCAGCTCGACCCGCCAACGGGTGCGCCTGTCGCTGTTCGGACCCGACGCGCAGACGCGTTATTACGCGGCCGGCTGGTCCGCGAATGCCCCCGCGCCCGCGGTTGTGGCGGACCTCCTGGGCAGCGGCGAGGTCCGGCTGCCCGCGGATCTGCCGGCCGGCGACCACCTGGCAATTCTCGAGCGCTTCGCCGCCGACGGCGCAACCCTGATCGGCGGCGACTTTGCACCGCTGCTGGTCGCGGCCGGGGGCTCCCGGCCCGCGCTGGCGCTCGACGTCCCACCGTTCGCCGCGCCGGGCGAGCCCTTTGCCCTGGCGGTGCGCGCCGCCGCGACCCAGAACGTGCGGGCGGACCTGTTCGTCAGCGTCACTCAGGCCGGGGGTGCGTACTGGTGGGTGCCCGGCGGGAAGGACCCCGTCGCGCTGGCGGACTCCACGGCGAAGGCGCCGCTCGTCCGCAACACCACGCTCGGTGCGGGGTCGACGCCCCTGTTCGACTGGACGCTGCCGCCCGAGCTGGCCGGCAAGGGCCGTCTCGACTTCCACGCCGCGCTCACCGTGCCGTACAGCGACACCGTGATTGCCCGCGCCGACGCCACGCTGACGTCCTGCTTGAGCCGCGTCGCGTTCTCCGGCCGGCTGAGCCTGGGCGCCGCGCCGGCCGTCAGCCCAACCGTGACCATCGACCGGATCGGACCGCGGGCGTTCCGCCGGACCGTGACGGGTGCCCCGGACGGGGCCTTCGGCTTCAGCGACGTCCCCGCCGGGCTGTACTCGGTGGACAGCGCTGCCACGGACGCCCCCGGCGGGTTCTATGCCTCGCACGATTTGCTCGAGATCGGCTGCGACGGACTGTCCGGCTGGACGCGGACCCTGCCGCTCGTCTCGGGGCCCTTGCAGGCGGAGGCGACGCGGCCGGATGCCGCCGATGTCTCCGAGCCCGGCGCGTCCCGGGATCTTGCGGACTTCCTGAATCTCGTGGACTTCCGGAGCTTCGAAGGCGTCGGAAGCCCGGCGCTGCCCCAGGCGGCCGCCTGCGGCGAGGGCTGCCCGTGCGGCCGGCTGCCGATCTGCGTCCGCAGCGGACATCCGCAGGGGTGGATTTCCTCCCTCAATGACGTGTCGGGCGACAAGCTGGCGGGAAACTGGAAGGGCATCGACATGTTACACGCGCTCGGCGCGGAGCAGCAGCTGGCGGACGCCCTGTCCAAGACCTACTCGTGTCTGGACGTCATCCCCACCGACTCGAAGATGCTGCAGTTCCTCGCGGCCGGTATTCAGCGCAAACAGCAGCTCCAGGACGAGATGGCGGCAGCGGAGAAATCGGGCGACCCGGCGCGCGTCAAGGCGGTGCAGGCCGAGATCGACGCTTGCAACCGCGACAACGTCCTGTCCATTGAGCAACTCATGCTGGAAACGCAATCCTGCATGGCCAGCGTGACGATGTCCGGCGCCGCCGGCGGCCTCTTCCGATTCCCGCACATCAGCGCCCACGTGCAGGCCGGATCGCCGTTGGAGTCCGAGAACGCCCACGACTCCACTCAGTCCGTCACGGTCACCGGCAAATCCTGGGCTGAGGAGCTGGCCGACGACATCGTGGGCTCGATCGGCCAGGCCGTGGGCACCCTCTTCTGTTCCTGCCGGGTGACCGACTGGTATTGCAGCAACGAACGGTACCCGGAGAACCCCTTCGCGCCCGGCGCGCACGTCGACACGGTCTGCCAGTACACCATCAGCTGCTGCGGGGAGCCGCCGGCGACATGGGACGTCCACTCCGCCGTGCCGGGATTTCGAGGCGTGGCCGAGCACGGGCACAAGGTCGAGCAGGCCTGCTGCAGCGATTTTGCCCGGGAGCGTCCGGACTTCGACCAGGAGGCGCCGCTGTTCTGCCCCGGCGGCTGGACGCTCATGGCCCGCGACTTCGACTGCGACGGCATCCCCAATCTGCAGGACCCGTCGCCCCTGCCGCCCGACTGAGTGTGCCCAGGTTTTGACACGTTCGTTGCTTTGTGGTATCAATGAGCGGGACTGGTGGCGATCCGCGTAAGTCTTCGTGCATTTGCAAGGGAGGGGTGACTGTGAACGCGTTTGCCGGCTTCTCGGTTGCGTTGTGTGTGGGCATCCTGTGCGCGATTTCGTCGCTGGCGCTGGCGAGTGGTGGAACTTTCACGCCCGCGCCCCCTCCGCCGGACGTGGCCACGCCCCAAGGCTACCCCGCGGTGGGCAAGTGGATGATCGATCCGACGGGGGTCCCGGCCCATTGGCTGGGCGAGATCTACCGCGGCAAGGCGCTTCGCGAGCCCATCAACGTGCTCGTCGTGGACGGCCTGGCGAAGTCGGTGGCCGAGGCCAAGCAGCGGTTCGTGGCCGCCTGCGAGAAGGCCGGCTACCCGGCGCGGACCGGGCACTCCACCGGCTATCACGGGTACATCGCGGGCGCGTTCTATGCGCAGCTGCCCGAGCAGAAAGAACACGCCTTCTCCGACGGCCCGTTCGAACTGGACAACAACCACGGGCGCGTCTTTGGTCCCGCGCTGGTGGACGGCAAGTACTACTTCACCGCCGCGTTCAGCCGCGAGAACGTCGATCCCATCACCAGGGTCAAGCACCGGTACTCGTCCTTCGATCGGGCGCGCGACGACTTCACGCAGCACATGGACGAGTCCACCGGTTACAAGATCACCGGCTTCGTCAACCTGGACAATGCGCTCATCGGCGATCCCAAAACCACCACCGGCGACCACGACGGCATCGCTGTGTTGCTCTCCGCCGAGCAGTAACGGCGATTCACCACGGAGACACGGAGAACACGGAGAAGGACAAAGACAACGGCATTCACCACGAAGGACACCAAGGGACACAAAGAGAGACAACAGCAAGAAAAACAACCACAGACAATAAAAAGCTATTTGTCTTTTTTGTCTTTTGTCTCTATTGTCTTTCTTTGTGTCCCTTGGTGTCCTTCGTGGTGAATGCCGTTGTCTTTAGTTTCTGTCTTTCTCTGTGCTCTCCGTGTCTCCGTGGTGAATGCCGTTGTCTTTAGTCTTTGTCTTTCTCCGTGCTCTCCGTGTCTCCGTGGTGAAGTGTTTGACGTTACGCCAGCTGCGTGATGTCCTCGGCGACGGTCGGGAAGCCCGTCGACAGCTCCATGTCGTGGCCGGGGAACAGCAGGTCCGGCGAGGTGATCCTGGCCCGCAGCATGTCGTAGGTCTGCAGCCACGCGCGCATGTCGGTGATCAGCGCGCTCGGCCAGTCTTCGCGGAAGTTGCGGTACACGTGGGCGGCGTCCGAGGCGAGGACGACCTGGCCCTTCGCCGTCTGCACCGCCACCGTCTGGAGGGCCGGCGTATGGCCGGGCGCCAACCATACCTCTATCCCCGGCAGGACCGGCCCGTCCCCGTCGAGCAGGACCAGGCGATCCGTGCCTTCCATGGCGGCCAGCTCTCGGGCTGAAACGGCGTCGCCGATGTTGGCGAAGGCCGGGCGGCTCGCCAATGGGTCGTCGACCCAGAAGCGGAACTCCTCACGCTGAACGTAGAACTTCGCCCGCGGGAACAGGCTGATGCCGCTGGCGTGGTCCCAGTGCATGTGGGTCAGGATGATGTGGCGAATGTCGTCGGCGCCGACGCCCAGGCGCGCGAGGACGGTCAGCGGGTTCACGTAACCCTCCGCGCCCCGCCGGGCGGCCTCCTCTGGCCGAATGCCTGCATCGATCAGCACCGTCTCGCCCTCTGCATTCCGCGCGGCGAAGATGTAGTAGTTGACCGACGTCGTCTGGTCCAGGTTCTTGAACCAGACCATCAGCGGCGTCGCGCGCACGAACGGCCCCGCGTATTTCAGCGCGTAAATCGAATACTCCGGCATGGCTGCCTCCTCGTCATGTGTTGGTGGCCCGCATTATAGCACAAGGAGGAGCCGTGAGCCATCGGCCCGACGTCTCAGACTTCCTAAGTTCCTGAAACTTCGGAAGTCCCGGCTCGACGTCTCAGACTTCCGAAGTTCGCGAAACTTCGGAAGTCGGGCGCCCCACATAAGAAAGAGACCCGGTGCGGTAATCACCAGGTCTCTTTCAGTCCTTTTAAGTTGCCCGGGGGTCGGGGGTGACCTGGCCGAGCGCAAGGCTTGAGGAGAGAAAGGGGTCGAAGGGGGGTCAAACTGCCCTCACCTCACCCAAACAGAGCAGTCTGGACTGTGGTCTGTGTCTGCGTGTTTACCCCCAAAACGCCTACCACCGCCGGCGATAGGTGTTATAAGGGTAATAGGGATAATTATACCCGTAATAGGAATAGTTGTAGGGATTGTAGTAGTAATACGGGTAAGAATATCCACTGTAGTAGGGATAGTAGTACGGATACCCCCACCAACTGGTTGCCGGATAATGGTAACCCCAATAGCCGCCATAGTACGGTGGATACCAGGCTGAGGCCGTTTGGGCAGGTACCAAAACCGTGGCCGCACCAAGCAGCAGTACGGCGAAGGCCGCCACGAAAACGACTTTTCGAACGTTTCTCATGATGTGTCTGCCTCCTGCTCTACCACTCGAAACGGCTTGCCCTCCACGGCCATCGTTGAGGGCTTCCTTTTCCGAACTTGCGCTCAGATTATAACACATCGAACCCGTACTTGTCAAGAGAAATTGACAAGAAATCTGAACAATATATCGGCGAGAACGATCAGGCAGAGTCGTCCCCACGACCAGCGGCTCGTGTGGGCGAGCCGAGCACTTCCGCCTGCGGGCCGTCAGCGTGTGGGGGCGGCCCTGCCTGATCGTTCCCGCCGGAGCGCCGATGGGGGGCGTCCCCTACGGCGCCGGCGTCGGGGTGGCCAGCGCGGCGATCTGGACGCTGCCCAGGATCGCGGCGAAGTCCGCGGCGTGATCCGGCCAGGTGTCCGTGTATGCCGCCTCGACGATGGCGTAGCCCACGCCGTTCCGCGTGAGCGCGAAGATGTGGGCTTCCACCTCGTGCTTGGTGTCCGGGTCCGTGAATCGAATGATCCCGGCGCGGGCCAGCGCGCCCGCCACGACCTGCCCGCGGGCTGTTTCCAATCGGGTGTCGCCAATCGAGCCCTGCGTCTTGTTCACGATGTCCGCCAGCATTGTCTGCAGGCTGTAGGTGCGGTAGCGCCAGGCCGGATCGCGGGCCACGATCACCGCTGCCTGGTCCCCGCCGCTCTGCCATCCGAGGGCGGCCACGTCAGGTTCCTCCACGACCAGGCTCCAATCGGGCGGATGCTCCAGGGTCAGCCCCCAGTTGGTGCGGGCGAAAGGTTGATAGTCGGCCGGCGGCGCGGCCTGGGCGGGCAGCGCCCACGCCAGCGCCAGAGTCACCCACAAGAATAATCGAGCGTATCTCATCGAAGTCGTCCTTTCTCGCCGGCAGGCCGGTCGCGATTGGCCGGACAGGCGCCTCGCCTGGCCCGTATGCAACCAGTGTACACGGTGGCCCGTGGTCCTGTCTATGACGTGGGTCAAGGCTGGCGACAGGGGAGGCCGGGCGGCACCTTCGGCCGGGCAGCATCTCACATTCCAGGCGGGCCCCACGTCCCGGGGAATCGGGGTGATGCAACCAATTCGAGACGGCTCCGCACGAAGTGCTGATATCCGTCATGGCGAAGACGGAGTGAATAGATTACGATACAGCCATATTCGTAAGAGCGATGGAGGGAAGGTCGTGCTCCGTCGTGTGGATCGAATCTCATACGAGCAGAGGAGAATAGCTGATGTCAATCGAACAGAACAAAGCGCTGGCCCGTCGAATCGTGGAGGAAGTCTTCGGTCAGGGAAACGTGAGTTTGGCCGATGAGCTTATGGCGCCGGACTTCGTCGAACAGGAAGACCTCCCGCTCCCACCCGGAACACCCCGGAATCGTGAGGTCCCCAAACAGATGGTCAAGATGCTGCACAGCGCCTTCCCGGACTTCAAAGCCACCGTCAACGACATCATCGCCGAAGGCGACAAGGTCATGATTCGCTGGACCTGCACCGGCACTCAGAAGGGCGAGTTCATGGGCGTCCCACCCACCGGCAGGCGAGTCTCCGTTGGGGTGACCGACATCCTGCGCATGGCCGACGGCAAGTGTGTGGAGCATTGGGGCCAGTTCGATGCCATGGCCATGATGCAACAGCTCGGCGCCGTCCCGAAGCCGGAGGGAGTCGCGAGCTAACCGCCGTGAAGAGGCTTCCGGTGTCACCTCCGGCTCCGGGGGAAGAGCATGTCGGCGACAAACCGGGCAGGCCAATGCGTCAGAGAGCGCCCGCTCGAAGTCCCCGGGCAATTGCATCAGAGTTGTTGCGCTCGTCCTGGCGATTGCCAATCGCCAGGACGAGCGCAACAATTTTAATGCAATTGCCCGGCTCGAAGTCGCCCCTTTGCCTTTACCCGGCCTGAGGCTGTGGTATAATCCGGGGAGAAGGTCGGAACGGAGGAAAGCACGCGCCCCCAGGAGGTTTACCATGGCCATCTATCTCAAGGCGTTCGACGGCGTGCGGCAGGTGCCGCCCCCCACAAACGAGCCGGTGTACGACTACGCTCCCGGCTCACCCGAGCGGGCCGAGATCAAGGCCCGGCTGCAGGCGATGGCATCCGAGCGGATCGAGATTCCACTGATCATCGGCGGCCGCGAGGTGCGGACCGGCCGGTTGGCCCAGGCGGTCATGCCCCACGACCATCATCACGTATTGGCCGATTGGCACAAAGCGTCCCGTGAGGAGGCCCTGGCGGCGGTCGAGGCCGCGCGCATCGCTCATCGCGATTGGGCCAACGCGTCCTGGGAGGAGCGGGCCGCGGTCTTCCTCAAGGCGGCCGAGCTGCTCGCCACCACCTGGCGCAGCACCGTCAACGCGGCCACCATGCTGGGGCAGTCGAAGACGATCCGGGAGGCCGAGATCGACTCCGCCGCCGAGACCGTCGATTTCTGGCGTTTCAGCCCGTACTACGCCCAGCAGCTCTACGAAGAGCAGCCGCTGTCGGACTCCACGGTGTGGAACCATACCGACTATCGGGCGCTGGAAGGCTTCGTGTTCGCCGTGACGCCGTTCAACTTCGCCTCGATCGGCGCCAACCTGCCGGTTGCGCCGGCGCTGATGGGCAACACCGTGGTGTGGAAGCCGGCCTCGGCGGCGATTCCCAGCGCCTACTACACCTTCCGGCTGCTCGAGGCGGCCGGGCTGCCCCCCGGCGTCATCAACTTCATCCCCGGCGACAGCGCGGACATCGCCGCGGCGCTGCTGCCCCACCCCGACCTGGCCGGCGTGCACTTCACGGGCAGTACGGCCGTCTTCCGGGGCATGTGGCACACGGTGGGGGAGAACGTCGGCGCCTACCGGTCGTATCCCCGGCTGGTGGGCGAGACCGGCGGCAAGGACTTCATCCTGGCCCACGCCTCCGCGGACCCCGCGGCGCTGGCGACGGCCATCGTCCGCGGCGGCTACGAGTACCAGGGGCAGAAGTGCTCCGCCGCGAGCCGCGTCTACGTGCCGCGCTCGCTGTGGCCGGAGATCCGCGACCGCTGCACGGCGATGATCGGCGAGATCAGGGTGGGCGACGTGCGCGATTTCCGCAATTTCATGGGCGCGGTGATCGACCGCAAGGCTTTCGACAACATCACCGGCTACATCGACGAGGCCCGCGCGAAGCTGAGCATCGTCGCCGGCGGCGGAGCCAACAGCGAGGTGGGGTACTTCATCGAGCCGACCCTGGTGGAGAGCGAGGATCCGCGGTCGCGCCTGATGCGCGAGGAAATCTTCGGGCCGGTTGTGACGGTCCACGTCTACGAGGATGCGCGCTGGGACGAGACGCTGCGCCTGGTGGACACGACTTCCCCCTACGGGCTCACCGGCTCGGTCTTCGCGCGCGACCGGGCGCCGATTGGCGAGGCCGCCGCGGTCCTGCGCTGGGCGGCGGGCAACTTCTACGTGAACGACAAGCCCACCGGCGCGGTCGTCGGCCGGCAGCCTTTCGGCGGCAGCCGCGCCTCCGGCACCGACGACAAGGCCGGCTCCAAGCTCAACCTGGTCCGCTGGGTCAACTCCCGCGTCATCAAGGAGAACTTCAACCCGCCGCGCGCGTACCCCTACCCGTTCATGGGCGAGGAATGAGGGGATTCTGCGCCAGCGGAACCGCCCGGCCGCTGGGCGTCGGGTGCATGCCACCTCCCGGCGCGGGCGACTCCTCCCCACCGACTTGTGTCACCCTTGAGGGAGCGCCCGGCCCAGTGGTCGTCCGGACTGGGTCGTTTGCGACCGAAGGGTCTCGCGCGCGAAATGCGACTGCGTCTTGACCGACCCAAGGCAGTCGCATTTCGTGCGCGAGACCCCTCGGTCGCAAACGGCGCTCCCTCAGGGTGACATAAGTCGGAGGGGAGGACGAGCGCAACCGTCTTGACGCGATAGCCCTGACCTCCCAGGGCAATTTTAATGCGATCGCCCTGCAAAATCCCCAAATTGCCATAATCGCCCGCTCCGGCTATAATCATCGCTGCCGGGGTCTTGTACTCGCCTCGCTCCAGCGCTCATTAGCGCTTCCCGTTGTGCCCGCGGCCAAACCGAGACTGTCCTCCAGTTCGAACGCGGGTGGCTCCACGATTGCTCCACATTCCCTCACATTTTCCCTGCCGATTCGCGCCGCGATTTCCTGGACTGGGGACGAAGCCTCGTTCTCACACAAGGAGATCGTACAATTCAGATGCGTCGTGAAGGTTCACGTTCGAAGCAGCTCGTCCTTCGTATCGTCTTGCTGGCCGCTCTCGTCCTGGTGTCGCCGTTGTTCGCCGCCCAGACCGCACGCGGGCAGGGCCGTCGCCCGGACTTCGCGCCGGGCCGGGTCATCGTCAAGTTCAAGGGGGGCGACGTCGGACCCGCCACCCTGTCGCGGCGGCTCACGCCGAAGCAGCTGGCCCACGCCCGGCCCATGCGGCACCTCCGCGCCGTCCGGCTGCAGGTCGATGCCGGTGACGAGCTGGCGACGGCCGCGCAGCTGCAGGCCATGTCCGACGTGGAGTACGCCGAGCCGGACTACGTCGCCCGTGCGCTGGAGACCCCGAACGATACGTACTTCAGCCGGCAGTGGGGTATGACGGGGATCAACGCGCCGCAGGCCTGGGACGTCTCGCACGGCAGCAGCGGCGTGACGGTGGCGATCGTCGACACCGGCATCGACGGCACGCACCCTGACTTGAGCGGGCGAGTGCTGGCCGGGTACGAATTCGTCTCGGACCGCGCACTCAGCGCCGGAGCGAATTCGGACGATGCCTACGAGGGGCACGGCACGCACGTGTCGGGCATCGTCGCGGCCAGCACCAACAACAGCGCGGGCGTGGCGGGGGTGGCGTGGACGGCGAGCCTGCTGCCGGTGAAGGTGCTCGACGTCAACGGCCAGGGCTACTATTCGGACGTGGCGGACGGCGTCGAATACGCCGCGGATCACGGCGCAAAGGTCATCAACATGAGCCTGGGCGGGACCGAAGACAGCGCGCTGCTGAAAGACGCCGTGAACTACGCCTACAATGTGGGCTGCCTGATCGTCGCGGCGGCCGGCAACGACGGCAACTCTCAGCCCTTCTACCCGGCCGCCTATTCCAGCGTGATGGCCGTGGCGGCGACCGACAGCAGCGGTGGCGTGGCGTACTACTCGAACTACGGCAGCTACGTGAGCGTCGCCGCGCCGGGCAGCAGCATCTACAGCACGCTGCCTCACGGCGTCTACGACTATATGAGCGGCACGTCGATGGCCTCGCCGCACGTCACCGGGCTCGCGGCCCTCGCTCGGGCGGTGTGCCCCCAGGACTCCAGCGCGCACGTCCGCCAGGTGATCGAGGACACGGCCACCGCCCTCAACACCAGCAAGGACGTCGGCGCGGGCCTGATCAACGCGGAGAAGGCGATCGACTCGTACTTGAGCGTGGCGTCCGGTCCGGCCGTCATGCTCGCCGATGTCTCGTCGGATGCCCGCGCGGTCTTGGTGAACGTCGGGACCACCACCTCGTGCGGCGCGCTAAGCTGGAGCGCCGCCCTCTCCCCGGGAGTGTCGTGGCTGACCCTGTCGCCCAGCTCGGGGACCACGTCCGGCACGACGCCGGCCACCATACGGCTGCAGGCGTCGAAGAGCGGCCTCGGCTACGGGCTGTACACGACGCAGCTGATCGTGAATCTGGGCAAGGCGAAGGTCACGATCCCGGTTCGGTTCAACTACGTGCAACAGCTGCAGCGCGAGAACCTGCCGATGGTGGTCAAGGGCGCCTCCCAGTGACCTGACCCCGCGGGTTTCGTCCCACCTCGATATGACCCAGATCATAGCGCCCGGGGGAGCCCGAATCTAGCATGAGTGTCGTGGTACCATGGGCGGAGCGCGGGAGGATCGGATCCTCCCGGCAACCGTCCCAGGAGGTGAGTGAAATGAAACCACGACCATTCTCGACGAGAGGACCTGGCCGCGTGCGGGGCAGGCTGAGCGTTCCACGCCGCCGGGCCATCGGGTCCATCGTATCGGTGCTGGCGATCCTGCTGCTGGCGCTCGCGGCGGCTGTGCCGGCCTCTGCGTACGACGGAGGGACCGCCACCGTGTGGGCCGAGCCGTCTGTCGTGAACGCGGGGCAGCCGGTGGTCGTCAAGGCGGAGGTCCAGAACGTCCAGGCGGCCTGGCTGGAGAACGTCCCGGTCGTCAACAACTACGCGCAGCTGGTGGATTACCCCTGCGCGACCCGGGTCTACACGCTGAACGTGCAGTATCGCGACGGATCGTACCGCCAGCAGCAGACGCAGGTGAACGTCCGTGGCACGTGCGGCGGATATGCGCCGCCGGTCGCCGGCGTGCCCTATTACACCCCCGGCTACGCCCGGCCTGTTCCCGGCTTCGCCGCCCCGTCATATTCGTACATTGGCGTGCCGTTCTCCGCGGTGTGGCCCACTTCGCCGGTCGTTTACGCCGGACAGCCCGTGACCATCCAGGCGCAGGTGCGCAACGTCCAGGCGGCCTGGCTGGAGAACGTTCCGGTCGTCAACAACTACGCCCAGCTCACGGATTACCCGTGCCGGTCCAGGACCTACACCCTGAACGTGCAGTACCGTGACGGCACGACCCACACGCAGCAGACGCGGGTCACCGTCCTGAACCCGACGTGCTAGGCAAATTCCTCTCCCGCCTCTTCCACCGCGACCGGTCGCTGAGAAAAAGACTTCCGACGTTTTAAAAACTTCGGAAGTCTTCTCGTACTCGTGGATTTTGCCTTGGGCTTAAGTCAGTCACGACTCACCGAGTCAAGATTTCCCTCCCGCCGCACCTCCGATCGAGGCAAGAGATGGGGTTGCCCCGCTGATTGCGCATCAGCACTCAGCGAGCCAGGGGCAGGATACGGACCCTGGATTTGCTCTCATCCAGGGTAATCAGGGCGCCACGCTCCAGCAGATCGGCATACCGGACGAGCGCATCGACGATCAGCGCTTCCAAGTGTCCGATCGTGACGTCCTGAGTGCGAACCTGGATGACGCTGGGACCGCCGGCCTGGCCGACGGCGAGCAGCGTCCCGAAGTCGAGGTCATGGGTGAAGATGATGTAACCATGTTCGAACGCCCAGGTCATGATCGCGCGGTCTGTCGCCCGTGGGTCGCCCACGGCTGACCAGTGCACGGCGTCGAAGCCATGCCCGGTCAGCGCAGGTGCCCAATCTGGCGACAGGTTCATGTCGATCAAGATCTTCATGGCTGAGCGAGTGGAACGTCGATCTCCTCCGCACGCCAGGCCGCGTAGGCCAGGGCTTCACGAATGTCGTCCGGCTCCAGGTATGGGTACATCTTCAAAATCTCGCCATTGGAGTAACCCGAGGCAATCAGCCCGACCACCGTCCCTACCGTAATCCGGAGACCACGGATGCAGGGCTTGCCGCCCATGACTTCGGGGTCACGGGTAATACGTGTCAGTCGATTCATGGGTCAAACTCCTTCCCGCGGTCGCAGACGACGCCCACGCCAAGATCGTCTTCCGCACCCTTCGACGCCCTTGCCCTGCGGCTCGCAGAGGGCGGGCCGGTATCGCGGACGAACAGCCGCCAAACACCAGACTTCCGAAGTTCTGAAAACTTCGGAAGTCTCGGTCAGCCGACTCAGGCGGTCTCTTCCAGGTCGTCCGGGGGAATCTCGGACGGCTTGTCGGGCCGCGTCAGCAGCAGCGGCCCGGATTTGCTCAGAATGGTATCGGCGCTGATGACGCACTTGCGGACGTCGCTCCGCGACGGGATCTCGTACATCACATCGAGCAGCACTTCCTCGATGATCGTCCGCAGGCCGCGGGCGCCGGTCTTGTGGCGCATCGCTTCCTGCGCCGCCGCCTGCAGGGCGTCCTCGGTGAAGACCAGCTCCACGTTGTCCATCTGCAGCAGCCGCTGGTACTGCTTCACCAGCGCGTTGCGCGGCTCCGTCAGGATGCGCACCAGCATCTTCTCGTCCAGCGGATCGACGCTGACCGTCACCGGCATGCGCCCGATGAACTCCGGGATCATCCCGTAGCGCAGCAGATCGTCCGGGTTGACCAGGTGCAGCAGCTGCGCCGAGTTCATATCGCCATCGGACTGGGCATCGACGCCGTGCAACTGGAAGCCGACCCGGCCCTTCGCGCCTACCCGCTCGGCGATGATGCGGTCCAGGTTGTCGAACGCGCCGCCGCAGATGAACAGCACGTGCGACGTGTCGATCTGGATGAAGTCCTGGTGGGGATGCTTTCGTCCGCCCTGCGGCGGGACGTTGGCCACGGTGCCCTCGAGGATCTTGAGCAGGGCCTGCTGCACGCCTTCGCCGGACACGTCCCGCGTGATCGACGGGTTGTCGCCGGTCTTGCGGGCCGTCTTGTCGATCTCGTCGATGTAGACGATGCCCTTCTCGGCCCGCGAGACGTCGTAGTCCGCGGCCTGGATCAGGCGCAGCAGGATGTTCTCCACGTCTTCGCCCACGTAGCCGGCCTCGGTGAGGGCGGTGGCGTCGGCGATGCAGAACGGCACGTTCAGGATGCGGGCCAGCGTCTGGGCCAGCAGCGTCTTGCCGCAGCCCGTCGGGCCGATCAGCAGGATGTTGCTTTTCTGCAGCTCCACGTCGTCCTTGTGGGTGCCGGAACTGATCCGTTTGTAGTGGTTGTAGACGGCCACGGAGAGGACTTTCTTCGCCCGCTCCTGGCCGATGACGTACTGGTTCAGCCGGTCGTACAGCTCTTGCGGCGATAGGATGTTTCCGGTGAACAGGCCCTTCGACGTGCTCGGAACTTCCTCTTCCTTGAGGATCTCCTTGCACAGGTCAACGCACTCATCGCAGATGAACACGCCATCCGGTCCGGCGATCAGTCGGTTGACCTGCTCCTGCGTCCGGCTGCAGAACGAGCAACGCTGCCCCCCACCAGTGCCCCGTCGTGTGGTCCGATTAGCCATTACCCACCCTCCTGGGTTTTCTTCTCCTCCGGCTCGCTCGGTTTCGCCGGCTTCTTGGGCGCCGTTGCCGCCCAAAACTTCGTCGACAATTCCGTATTGGACTGCACCCGCCGCATCCATGTAATGGTCGCGGTCGAAGTCTACCGAGATGCGCTCCAGAGTCTGGCCCGTGTGCTGCGACAGGATGCCCTTCAGTAGGGACTGCATCCGCAACAGCTCCCGCGCCTGGATCTCGACGTCCTGCGCGTAGCCGCGCGCGCCGCCCCCGGCCGGGTGCATGTGGATGGTCGCATTCGGCAGGGCGTAGCGGCGGCCTTTACGGCCGGCGGCCAACAGAATCGTACCCATGCTGGCCGTCCAGCCCACCGCGATGGTGGATACCGGCGCCCGCACGAGCTGGATGGTGTCGTAGATGGCCAGGCCGGGGTAGATCTCCCCACCGGGCGAGTTGATGTACAGCGCGATCTCCCGTTCCGGGTCTTCCCGGTCCAGGAACAGCAACTGGGCGACGATCAGGTTCGCGACCTGATCGTTGATTGGTGTACCCAGGAAAATGATACGTTCTTTCAGGAGCAGCGAGTAGATGTCGTATGCCCGTTCACCGCGTCCTGTGGTTTCGATGACCATGGGGATTAAGGCTTCCATGAGACTTCCTCCTCTCGTGATCCGGGCGGTCTTGCCTTCACTTCTGGCCGGGGCAGTCGCTCAAGGTCGGGGCCAGGGTGGCGCTTAAGGGTCAGTGTAGGGCCGTCCGAGGAGATACCTGCTTCGCTACGAGGTCGCAGCGTCCGGCTCTTTGGCGGCCTGCGTACTACCCACGTCGGCGACAGGCGGCTCCGTATTCTCAGCGGGCCCTTCGGCCGTCGCCGGTTCTTCGGGTTCGTCCGCGGGCACCTCAGGCGCCTCGCCCTTGGCGATAGCGACCAGACGCGCCACGGACTTGCTGGTAATTATATCTCGCAGCATGACTGCACGCCCTTGCGGGCTCGACAGCAAGGCCTGGATGGCCGCCGGGTTGTCGCCGAGGGCCGACATCAGCACGCGCTGCTGCTCCTGCATCTCTTCCGTACTGATCGAGAGCTTCTCCAGGCGGGCCAGCTCGGACAGGACCAGCGACTGCTTCAGCCGCCGCTCGGCGGCCGGGCGCAGATTCTGGCGCAGCTCTTCCCGGGTCTGGCGCATCATCTTCAGGTAATCGTCCAGGCCCAGGTTCTGCTCGTGGCGGATTCGGCCGTCCAGCTCGTCCAACATGCGGTCCAGCTCCTGCTCCAGCATGACTGCCGGGTAGCGGATCTGGGCCATCTCGATCAGTTTGTTGAGGGCGGCATCCTCGAACCGGTGCGTCGCCGCGTGCTCTTCCTGCCCCTGCAAATCCCCGCGCAGGCGCTCGCGGAAATCGGCCAGCGACTCGTAGTCTCCGAGCAGGGCCGCGAACTCGTCGTTCAACTCGGGCAGGACCTTTTCCTGCACGTCGTTCAGCGTGGCCTCGATGTGGGCCGTCTTCCCGGACAGGTGCTCGTCGCCCCAATCTTCGGGGTACGTCACGTCGACGCCGCGGGTCTGGTCTTTCTCCATGCCCACGACAGCCTCGGCAAAGCCGGGTCCGACCGCGTTGCTGCCGGGAGTGATGACCAGATTGTGGACGTCGTCGAACAGCGTCTCACCGTCGACAGTCAGCGTGAGTTTGAGGAAGGCCATATCGCCGGCGGCCAGCGCGCGGTCCACGGATTGCCACTCGGCCTTCTCGTCGCGGGCCTGCTCGATGGCCTTGTCGACGTTCTCCTCCGTGACCTCGACCGTCTCCGGCTCCACGCGAATGGTGCGGTAGTCGTTGAGATCGACCTCCGGCTCGAGCGGCACGGTGTATTTCAGCACCATCGGCTCGTAGGTGACCTCGTCGAGCTGGGCCTGCGCGTACGGCTTGAAGTCCTGCTCTTCCATGGCCTCGATGTAGACTTCCTGGCCCAGCTTTTCCAGAGCCTCTTCGTACACTGTATCTTTTCCCAACATGCTAACAACGATGTGATACGGGGCATGGCCCTTGCGGAACCCCGGGATGCGTGCTTTGTTGGACAGGCGGCGCGCGGCAGCCTTGAGCTGCGCGTCAACGCGCTCCTGGTCCACTTCGATGGTCAACTTCAGCTGACAGTCCTCAGTCTTTTCGGCAGAGATATTCAACGTTGTCCAACTCCTTTCATCCGGCGCATTATAGCACAACTCATGTTGTTGCGCCAGTTTGGTAAACAGACCGTACTTCTATCCGAGGCGAGGCGGCGCGAACGCCGAGGGGGCGGGCGACCACATCGGGTCGCCACCACGCGCGCGTGGGCGGGGGTGCGACGGCACCATGAGGCAGCCGACCACGTCGGGTCGCCCCTACGAACGCGGGCCGGGGGTGCGGCGGCACCATGCGGCGGGCGACCACGTCGGATCGCCCCCACGCGCGCGGGCCGGGATCCGGCGGCACCATGCGGCGGGCGACCACGTCGGACCGCCCCCACGCGCGCGTTCGTAGGGGCGACCCGATGTGGTCGCCCGCCCCCTCGCGGCCAGTCATCCTGAGGGAGCGCCCAGCCCAGTGGTCGTCCGGACTGGGTCGTTTGCGACCGAAGGATCTCGCCTGAACTGGAGCCATGCCACGCCAACGGCGAAGGTCGCGCACGTCTTCCGGGACGCAGCCTCTCGCCCGGAGCAGGCCTGCAAACGGACCCATCCCGCCGGCGCCGGCCATCGGCGGACGCGTTTCGCGCGCCGCCGATGCCGTTGCGGGCCGATGTCAGCTCACGGGACGAGCTCAATCTCTCCTGGTTGCCACGTCTTGTCGAAGAACGGCTCGAGCGGACCGTAGAAGCGCAGCAAGACGAACCAGCCTCTACCGGGGATGGTCTGGATCCAGTTGCCGCGCGCTACCCCTTCGGGCTGCTCGGGCGCGAAATACACCGTCGTGGAGCCGTCGGCGTTGGGCTCGGCGGCGGGCGACGGATAGCTCTGGCTGCCGGCGCGGGGATAGCGCTGCGGCGTGTCGAGCATGGAACGCGTCTGGTTGTCGTAAAGCGTCAAGGACCAGAAGTTCTTGGCGGGGACGTCCGCCGGCAGCGTGACTTTGTAAGTCTTGGCGCCGTCGAAGTAATCCTTGTCCGCATCCACGGTGGTCATGAGGTACTGCGAGCCGATGCCGCTGAGCCGCATGGCCTCGGCCGGGCTGACCATGATGACGCCGTAATAGAAACTGGTTCGAGCATCCAGCATGCTGTACCCGGTGGGCGGGAAGGTCTTGACGCCTTCGGGCGTGCGGAGGCCGTCCTGAACAGGTCCCTCAATCACCGGAGGCGGCGTCTCGAAATCGTAGCCGCTGACGAACAGGGTCAGCGGCATCCAGGCCGAGCCGGGATAATAGTACCAGCTCGGATCGCGGGGACTCACGAACAGGCTGCGCGCGGTGGCATTGCCGACGGCGACCGCCTCGGTGAGGATTTTCTTCATCCGGGCGTCGGGCGCAAAGGGCTGGCCCTTGACGATGCCGATCGCCGCAATCGGACCCATCAACTCGGGGTCCAGCGAGCCGGCCGGCTGCTGCTGCACGACCTCGTTGAGCTTCTCGTAATAGCTGAAGTCGTTGGGGGGAATGGTGTTCATCACCTTGCCGCTGATGTCGTGGAAGACCGTCTCGGGCGGCGGCGTAATCGCACCAAGGTGAACCTCGCCACGCAGGAACGCGGCGTAGGACGTGCCGACCCCGCCGGCCTCGTAGGGGTAGATCTTGATGAACTCACGGATTTGCTCGACTGCCGGCTTCGGGCTGTTGTTCTCCAGGAACATGCGGCCGAACCAGATCACGTACGTCGTCTTGGCGTGCGAGATGAAGAACCCGCCCTCCGGCAGCGGACCGTCGTAGCCGGGCGGCACGATCAGGTACTTTCCGCCCAGGCCGCGATCGGGACCGGGCCCGCCCACATCGGTCACCCAGCGGAACCAATAGTCGTTGATGCCGCCGAGAAACCTGGGTGGCGTCTCCAACACCATGGGACCCTTGGTCAGGTCCAGGAACCCCGAGGTATATACCGTGTCCGCGTTGGCCGTCAGGAACATCGCCTTCGCGTCCATCATGTCGGCGGAGATGAGGGCCGTGTTGTCATTCACGCCGGCGGCAAGGTAGCCCTGGTGCATGGCGTGCACGCTGACGCCCTGAATGGTGTTCACGAACGCCTCGAAGGCGTGCGTAAAGTCGAGGTTGTCGTAGACCCTGGCGAGCGTGTCCTGACTCGGCATACCGTCCGTGAATTCGAGCGTGCCGATTGGGGACTCGACCTTGTTGGGCGTCGTGATCGAGGGCGGAATTGGGTCGGCTGCCTGGGCGGCCGTCGCCGCGGACAGTAACCCGATCAGCACTCCAACCACTATCGACAGATAAACCAGCCGTTTCATCCCTTCCTCCTTTTGGTCTTGCAGAATTTTCGCCACCAGCGATTCGAACAGCTCGGCCAGGCGAGCCGGCATGCGGTCCATGTTGCTGCAGCAACGAAGAAAATCTTGCCGAGAGTCTGACGAGCCCGTCGGGTTCCGGCAAGCAAGTTTGCGTAGTCTTAAATTTATTATACCAGCATAATCTCAAGTTTGCACGTGGCTCAGGGCAATTGCGTTGAGTCACGTGGCTGACACAGGGCGGGGAGCGTATCGCGGGTAATGTATGGGACTGCGGCCGGACTCATGTCACCCCGTCCGACTCCAGTCGCCCCTCCGACTCATGTCGCCCCTCCGACTCATGTCGCCCCGTCCGACTTATGTCACCCTGAGGGAGCGTCGTTTGCGACCGAGGGGTCTCGCGCGCGAAATGCGAGTCCATCTTGGTCACGCCTGACGACTCGCATTTCGCGCGCGAGACCCCTCGGTCGCAAACGACGCTCCCTCAGGGTGACATAAGTCGGACGGGGCGACATGAGTCGGACGGGGTGACATATTTCGCAGGGGGGACATAAGTCGGAGCGGGGACGAGCGCGACAGTTTCGATGCAATCGCCCTGCCCCAACCTGACTCCTACCGACTTTGCTCACTCAGCCGCCGCAGACCTCTCTCCCGGCCTCTCCCCTGCAAAGGGAGAGGAGCAAATCGGTTGACGTTCTCCTCTCCCTTTGCAGGGGAGAGGCCGGGAGAGAGGTCTGCGGCGGCTGAGTGAGCAAAGTGGGTAGGAGTCAGTGCCCCAACTCCTTGTTCGATGCCGCCATCGGCGGTATAATAGGCACGCGATCCCGGCGGCGCCGGGCAGCTCAAATCCGACACGACGAGGATGCAGATGCCGATCATCATACTGGGCCTGGGGCCCGGTGACATAAAGCACCTGACGCAGGAAGCCTGGCAGGTGCTGCAGGATAGCCGCGAGATCTACGTGCGCACGCGGCGCCACCCGCTGGTGGAGCAGCTGCCCGCGCACCTGGTCGTCCACAGCTTCGATCACGTCTACGAGCGCGAGACCGAGTTCGGCGCCGTGTACGAGACGATCGCCCGCGAGGTGCTGGCCCTGGGCCGGCGGCCGGACGGCGTGGTATACGCCGTGCCGGGCCATCCGATGGTGGGCGAATCGTCGATGCAGCGCATCCGCGCGCTCGCGGCCGCGGACGGCGTCCCCGTCCGCATCGTCGACGGGCTGAGCTTCATCGAGCCGACCCTCACCCTGCTGGGCCTGGACGCGCTGCAGGGCGTGCAGATTGCGGACGCGACCGAGCTGGCGGCGCTGCACCATCCGCCGCTGAATCCGGACCGCCCGGCGTTGATCAGCCAGGTTTACAGCCGCGCGGTCGCGGCGGACGTCAAGCTCACGCTGATGAACCAGTACCCCGACGACCATCCCGTCACCCTGGTGTCGGCCGCCGGCACGTCCGCGGCGAGGCAGGCGACGCTTCCCCTGCACGAGCTGGACCTGCGCTCGGACATCGACCACCTGACCTCGCTATACGTCCCGCCCCTGGCCGAGGCCGGCGCGGTGGAGACCTTCCAGGAGACCGTCGCGCGCCTGCGGGCGCCGAACGGCTGCCCGTGGGACCGCGAGCAGACGCACCTCACGCTGCGGGCCAGCCTGCTGGAAGAGACGTACGAAGTGCTGCATGCCCTGGACACCGAAAACGTCGACGAGCTGTGCGAGGAGATGGGCGACCTGCTGATGCAGATCGTGATCCACTCGCAGATCGCCACGGAGGAAAGCGAGTTCCGCTTCGCCGACGTCGTCGCGGCCATCGACCGCAAGATCAAGCGGCGCCATCCGCACGTGTTCGGCAGCGCGGTCGTCGACGGTTCCGAAGAGGTGCTGCGGAACTGGGAAGAGATCAAGCGCGCCGAGCGCGGCCAGAGCGACAACGAGAACATTCTGGCCAACGTGCCCACCGCGCTGCCGGCCCTGTCCGTCGCCGACTCGTATCAGCGCCGCGTGGTCCGCGTGGGTTTCGACTGGCCCAACATCCAGGGTGTGGTCGACAAGATCGCCGAGGAGGCGGCCGAGATCCGCAGCGCGCCGGACAAGGCCGCGCAGGCGAGCGAGATCGGCGACCTGCTCTTCGCCGTCGTCAACTACGCGCGCTGGCTGGAGATCGACGCCGAGAGCGCACTGCGCGAGACGAACGCCCGGTTCGGCCGTCGGTTCGCGGCCATGGAGCGGCTGGCCCGCCAGCGCGGAACCACGCTGAAGGACCTGTCGCTGGACGCCCAGGAAGCCCTGTGGCAAGAGGTAAAAAAAGAGACCGACGCCTGAGTGTCGGTCCATTTCTGGGATGTTGCTGAGTCGGGGCGAGAGGACTTGAACCTCCGACCTCACGGTCCCGAACCGTGCGCGCTAGCCGGTCTGCGCTACGCCCCGATCAGTTACGGGGAAGATTATACACCAGGTCGTGTGGTTCCGCAAATGGGGCGTGATGCGTGGCACGCGAACGCGACGAGCCCCGCGCGGAAAGCCTGGCACTACGTATCACGCATCACGCATTGCGTCTATTGGAGGAGCAAGTTGATGACGCGTTCGTCCCGCCGCGCCGAGCGAGAACACCCGGCGAACAATCACCGGTCTCTGGCGCCCACCAAGACCGAGACCACGCTGCTGTTTGCGATCGTGCCGCTGCTGATCGTCGCCTTCGTCTTCAGCCAGGCGATCATTCAGCTGGACCAGAACGGGTACGCCGTGTGGTTGGTGGCGTGGGGCATGGCCACGTTCGTGACCTACGGCCTGGACAAGCTGCTGGCCCGCCTGGGCTGGTGGCGCGTCCCGGAGATTTTGCTGCACCTGCTGGCGCTGGCCGGCGGGTTCGCGGGCGGCTGGCTGGGGATGCTCATCTTCTGGCACAAGGTCCGCAAGACCAGCTTCTGGGTGGTGCTGTTCGTGGCCACGGTGATTCACGGCGCAGCCGTGTATTGGCTGTACGTCCGCGGCGGCACGATACTGGGGTTGTAACGGCGGGGGCAGGGCATCCCCGGGCGGGAATCGGGCCGTCCACAGATGTGTGTGCATGTCAAATTGCGCTTGGATTCCCCGCGCACATCGACCATTGGTTGGGTAGCAACTGGTCGATGGGCACAACCAATCAACCGGCGACTGTCATCAGTCGCGGGATCGACTTAGGATGTTGTTCTCTTTTCAGGGTCGTTGTCCCTCTTCCAATCGGCGCGCCAGGTAGGTGCCAGGCTATTCCAGACGGGAAGGTGGCAACTTCAGGTTTCGACCGGTGCCTAGCGGTATGGAGGTCAGGTCGGCACCGAGGCCGAGCCGATCCAGTTGAGCACGGACATAGGCTGCCGCCGGTTGTTGGCCCGGTCGGCGAGCGCGACGTAGCGTGTAGGCGTGATGCAACAGCTTGCGGGCCACTAACGCGGCGGTAGCGAAGCGACTGGCGGTCTGGTCGCGAAGGACGTGCCACACGGTCACCAGTAGACGCCGGGCAATGGCCACGATAGTCCTGTTGTGCCCGAGGCGGGGCACTAGGCGGGCGTAGACGGCTTTCCAGTGCGGGTCGTGTTCCGTGGCTACCTGAGCGGCTTCCACCATGGCGGTCCGCAGATCGCGGCGGCCCGTTTTGGTAATATGCCCGCTGGTGTGGGTTTCGCCGCTGTCATGCACCGCGGCCCCTAAGCCGGCGTAGCCGACGAGTTGCTTGGGCTGGGGAAAGCGCTCAATGGTCCCGATAGCGGCCAGCAGGGTCATCGCCGTCAGCACCCGGATGCCGGTCAGCTGGACCAAAAGGGGCACGCGCTCATCGCTACTGGCCAGAGTCGTCAGGGTCTCTTCCAGCTTCGCGATCTGATCGGTGGCGAAAATAAGGGTTTCTAGATCGTTCTGGATAGCTGCTTGCTCGACCAGCGACGGTCCCTGAGCCAACCACCAGCCGCGACGCTCGGCGGTGAACAGGTTGCCCGCGGGCGGGGCCACCCGGTAGCGGTGCAGGACGGCATGCAGGCGATTTTTGGCCTGGGTGCTCAAGCAGACCATCCGGGCGCGTTTGCGCAGCAGGGCACGCAGTTGGCGGACCTCTTCTGGCGGCACCCACACCCCGGTCAGCAGCCCCGCGGCATGCAAGCGGGCCAAGGTGTAGGCGGCTTTGGCATCGGTCTTAACCCGCGCTTGAGTGATGGCCTGGACGTGCGGCGGATGAACGATCGTCACAGAGTGGACGTGCGGCGTCAGGTCATCGTACAGGCTGTACCCATTGCACGTCATCTCCAAGACCACGGCATCGGCTGGGGTAAGTTTTTGCCGGGCCCAGTCATCGAGATTACAATACTCGATGCGGCGTGGCCCCACCAATTGCTGGCCCTGGGGATCCACGATCACGGCGACCAAGTAGCTCTTGTGCACATCCAGGCCGACAAACCGGGTGACAGACGAACGGTCGCTAGACATGAGGCTCTCTCCTGTGCAGACGTAGAGCTGACTGTCCGAGGCAGCGCGGCCAGGTGCGTCGTTTCGAGGACGTGAACACACCCACAGATACGGGCTAGATCGTAGCACGATCTTCCCAGGTGAGCTTTCGAGCGGTCCGTCAAACACGAATACGGGTTGCCTCCCAGGGACGGCGCGACGGGCCTTGGCGTCCACGCACCTGGAGCAGACGCCCCGCTCCTCACCGGACACGGGTACTATGCTCCAAAACGCACCTGACCGCAAAGGCGAGGCTACGCTGCTTCTCGCCCACAACATGCTAACACGAATAGAACCGCGAATACACGAATCACAACCCGTTCGGGACCGCATTCGCGTATTCGTGGTTCTATTCGTGGACGGCCCGGTTTCCTACTCGTGCATGGTGCGGACGAAGTCGGCGAGGGCCTGCCAGTAGGAGGGCTCGTAGAAGCGACGCGCGCCGGCCGAGGTGGACGGCAGGACGAAGGGCTGCGCCCCGTGGATGCGCGCGCAGTGCTCGTGGCCCAGGTTGGTCGGATACCCGTAGTATTCCTCCGCGGCCCGACGGCTCGTGAAGGCGACGACCCGTGGGGTGTACTCCCGCACCTTGTCGTCGAAGGCCTGGCGATCGGCGGTGGTGATGCCCGGCAGGTCGGCCTCGTCGCCGGCGTGCTCGGCGGCCAGGTTCGTCAGGCCCAGGCCAAACTCGAGCACGTCCCGATACTCCGCCGCGCAGAGCGCCCGCGGCGTCAGGCCCAGCTCGAACAAGAGAGGCCAGAACCAGTTGCCGGGACCGGCGTAGTATGCGCCGGCTTCCGCCGCGGCGCTGCCCGCCGTCAGACCACAGAATACGACCTTCAATCCGGGAGCGAGGACGTCAGGTAGGATCGGCATGGGGACACCTCCAGTGAACCTGAGGATCAATCCTCAGGCTGACGAGCTCAAGCACGCTGAAGCGCGCTGGAACACTGCCTACGAGCCTGGTTCAGCAGACTTCTGCTGGATAGCCTGAGGATTTATCCTCAGTGCATGCTTCTCCCGCTCGGCGCACAGCGCGGCGGCATCAGGCTGCGGCCAGCCCGCGGCAGCGAGCGCGGCCCAATCCTCGTCGAACACCACGGCGTCGTTGTAGACCACGCGGCCGGACGGGTCGGTGACGAACAGAAAGGCGGGCTGGACGACGTAGAGCACGCGGCACAGCTCGCCCGTTTCGTTTACCAGCTGAAAGAAGCTCCCCGGCGGTGTAACGACGGACTCGTCCGCGCCCAGTTCCAGGGTGTATGGCGCGGCAGCCGCGGGGTCCTTCATGCGGACGGTCAGCGCACCGGAGCGTACCCAGATGATCTGCGTGACCAGTGGATGCAGGTGGATCTTCGAGGCCGTGTGGGGCTCGATTTCGCCGCCGGCGATGCTGAGGTCCACGGTGGGGTCCGCCGGCACCGTCCGGACGAGCGTGCCGTCCGGAACGCGAAAGGCCTCACCGAGGCGCAAAACGCGGTTCATGAGACGCACCTCCGAGGATGCTTGAGCGGCGACCCGATTGGGCGACCGGGCCGTCGCGCCTCAATCCTGGCCGGATTCTAGCACCGGCCGGGCGGCGATGTCAAGAAAAGTGGGACTGCCGGAGGGCTACCTCATGCCGTGCAGACCCACCTGGTTCCCTTCCGTGTCGGCGATCATGACGATGTAGCCCATTTCGCCGTCGCCGATGGGGAATTTCGGCTGGACGATCTTCCCCCCGGCTTTCTCCACCCGCGCCGCAACCTCATCGAGCTTGTCCCCGCAATTCAAATAGACCCGTGTGCCGTGGACTGACGGCTTGTAGTTCGGGTCCGGCGGCACGATGTCCCCACCCGCGCCTTCCTGGCCGTCCATCGGGAAAAATCCCATCTTCTGGCCCGCGAACGTGTCCACGCGGACCGGGGCGCCCAGGATGTCGGAATAGAACTTCACCGCGCGATCGAAATCCAACGTCGGAACGTCGAACCACACAATCACATTCGGGTTTGGCATCTTACTACCTCCTGCATCTTCTTCGTTGACGACTCCAATGTGAAATACCTCAGGCCGGGCTTGACTCTACCAGGCCTGGGCCGCGTGCGCCATGCGTTTCGTCATAATCTCAGTCCGAAGCAGCGTCGGGATCCGGGGAGCACTGGCTCAGCGGCAGCTTGCCGGACAAGAGGTCGCGCAGCTGAGGGCCGAGTGTCCGGCCCAGGTGCACCGCAGCCGCCAGCGCAGAAATCACGAACACCGCCAGCACGCCGATCAGGATGTATTGGTCGAGGTTAGGCACGGATTGGCCGAGGAAGTAGCCGGCGGCCGTCATGCCCATCGCCCAAACGACCCCACCGGCCACGTTGAAGAACACGAAGTGGCCGTAGTGCATGTCCGCGGCCCCCGCCACGATCGGCGCGAAGGTGCGGATGACTGGCACGAAGCGCGCCACGAAGATCGTTTTGCCTCCGTGGCGGGCGTAGAACGCGCGGGCCGCCTCCAGGTGCTTCCTTCGGAAGAAGCGCGAGCACTCACGCCGGAACAGCCAGTGGCCCGTCTTCCTGCCAAACCAGTAACCGACCGTATCGCCCGCGACCGCCGCCAGCGGCAGGATCATCAGCAGGACCCAGAGGTCCAGCTTGCCGCGCGCGGCCAGCAGGCCGGCGCTGAGCAGCAGCGTGTCTCCGGGCAGCGGGAGAAACAATCCGAAGAAGAGGCCGGACTCGGCGAAGACGATGGCGACCAGGCCGAGGTAGCCGAAGGTATTGATCAGTTGGGTCGAATCGAATTGCATGTTGGGGTCTCCATGGTGCCGGGTAGTCCCCTACAGGGGGACGCTTGTTGCTGCATCGCTTCGGAGCCTGCATGCCGGACACGATTCGGCTGTGAATCAGGATGTTCCGCATTTGCAGCCATCGTAACACGCGCGCGACTCGGCTGCCATGCGCTGGATCATACTGTGTGGAGTACCACCGCGGCCGGTACCAACCTGTCCGGCATTCAGCATTGTGAAGAAGGACGGTGGTTCAGCGTGGGAAAAGCCAGTCTCCGGGAACCGATCCCCAGGTTCTCAGGCGGTTTTCACACTCCCCGCGCGGCAAGCGAGATCCCCGCTGAATCATCGTCAGCAATGAGGTGGCAAGCTGACCGGAACGATGAGGCCCTCCTCCACGAGTGCCTGGCCGTGGGGTTCGATGCATTCGTCGATCAGAACGTCGGGCGCTGCCAGGGTAAATGGGAGCTCCGCCAGCTTGGAGAGCGCCCCGCCGTGGTGCAGATCGACCAGGATGTTGGTATCGACGACGTACGACGGCGGAGCTTTGATCATGTCGCGGCAATCTCCCGCGACCAGAATTCGGACAGGGGCCGGTCGAGCAACTCCGCCGCACGGCTTTGCGAGATGATGTCCTCAGCCAGTGCGCGGAAGACCAACTGCTCCATCCGAGTCGGTCTTTCCTGCGGTATCGGCTCCCCCGGCTCCATGTTGTGGTTTCCAAGCCGGCGAAACGCGCGGTACATGTAAGCCGCCTCAATCTCGGAGATGATGTGCAGGTCTTTGGCCCGGTAGATCCAGGCCTGCATGCTCAGACCGTACTTGTGCTTCAGCAGGAACAGCTCCTGCATGCTCACGGAGCGACGCTTGGCTCCCAGCTCCCGTCGGGCCACGGAGGCAGGTACGAGAAAAGCGCCGGCGAAGCGAGATGCGGCTTTCTCGCCACTCACGTCGCCGACCGGCCGCAATACGATGTGGCCCAACTCGTGCGCCAGGCTGAACCGCTGGCGATCGCCGGGTACGCCTCTTCGGATGGCGATCACCGGGTCGCCGTCTAGCTCGAACGTGCAGCCGTCGAAGCGTTCGTCCGCCTCGATCATGCCCACCTTGATGCCGCGATCCTCCAGCAGCTCAACCATGCTCTCGATGGGTGCGACGCCCAACCCCCAGTGATCGCGCAAGGATTGCGCTGCCCTCTCCGCGTCCTCGATGTTCTTCGCTTCTCGGACGATTTCATCGCCGAGAGTGAAATGCAACTTGTCCTCGGCAGGTAGAAGCGACTCGATTTCAACGTACCGCTCCAGCCAGTCCTGAATCTGACCCTGCGCGACCTGCTCCTGTTTCCTGGCGAGCACCCGGCAGCGGTATGCAGGCGATTGGAGCGTCACCTGCCTGGTTCGGAAGAAGTACTCCACTTTGACGTCCAGGGCGCGCGCCAGCTTCAGCAGGACCGCCGAGCCGGGCACGTCCATGTCACGCTCGTATTTCGATATCGCCTGCGCGCTCACGCCGACCTCGTCCGCCAACGCACGCAGACTCAAGCCCGCCGCCCTTCGCGCAGCCTTCAGACGACCGCCTATACCCATGTCTTCCCTCCTTCGCGCGGTTCCCAGCGTAGGGCTGTCGACAATCTTTGGTTTACATTTTACCATAACTTGGACTATTTGTCAACCTATTGGGACCCGAGTGTTGCGACGCAGACTCAGGCAAGCCCGTCATCCCGACGACCGTCATTCTGAGCAGCGGCGTTCAGCAACGAAAGAATGACGGTCGTCGGGATGACGGGCTTGCCTGAGTCTGCGTCGCAACACAAATGGAGAAGAGCAGAAGCGATGATCGTCCGCGTGGTGCCGGTGAACCAACCAGAGGTAAAAGAGGGGTCGAGCGGTTTGAGGGCGAAAACAGCGGGGCGCGACAGAGGGGGAGTGTCGGGGCCCGAACGCGAGATGACCGATGCCTCGGAGTGCACCGGTCACCTCGCCGCTGTGCAGGAAAACCAGTCATCCCGCCGCTCTTCGGGACTCAGGTGTCCTACCCATCTACTCATATTATAACGGCAGGTTGCGTATCTCGCAATAGGACTTAAGCACTATTTTGCGCCAAATGGCATAGGAATTTTGGCCTATCTACGGTAATCGCCGATGTAACCTGTCACGTCGGCCCACCCCGACGTGACAGGCCGCTTTCTTAAGGTTCAGGACCGTAGGGTGGGGGCTTGAGAAAGAACAGAACGTATGTTCTATGGGAGGGGAGACGTGGGCGAGCGGGTGATACGGACGGGATTAAGCGCGGTAGAGGTCGACGGGGCCTGGCCGGCGCGGCGAGCGGCGTTCGAGGTGGTAGTGATGACGCCGGGGGCGGCGAACGGGTGGGTGTTCACGGCTGAGTCCCTGCGGTCGGCTATCGGGCGATTCGAGGGAGCGAGCGTGTTCTGCAACCACACGGACGCGCTGGACCGGACGCGGGCGGGCGAGCGGCGGATCGAGGACCTGGTGGGCGTGCTCTCGAACGTGCGCTGGCACCCCGGATACATCGCTGTGGAGACTGTTCAGCGGGCCAGGGAAGCGGTGGGGCCGGCCTTCAACCAAATGGCGAGCGCGGACTGGCCGGGGCGCGGTGCGCTCCTCGGGACGTTGACGGCGAGCGGGCCGAAAGGGCCGCTGGTGGCGGAGCTGGCGCGGGCGGTGATCGAGGACCGGGCGGCGGGCCTGGCGACGCCGAACGTCGGGCTGAGCGCG
Source organism: uncultured Chloroflexia bacterium (assembly GCA_963843645.1). Taxonomy (GTDB): domain Bacteria; phylum Chloroflexota; class Anaerolineae; order DAOTYC01; family DAOTYC01; genus CAWJLE01. The sequence goes on from CAWJLE010000002.1 coordinate 185,234, forward strand.
GACGTCCTGGTGGAGCTGGCCCCCGGTAACGGCACCGGGACAGCGGGGGACGGGAAGACGGTCACGGCGATCCGGAAGGTATACAGCGTGGACGTGGTGTTTTCGCCGGCGCGCGGCGGGCGCTTCGAGCGCATCCTGAACGCGGAGTTCTCAGCAAGAGAACTTCCGAAGTTCCCAAAACTCACCGCAACGGCGCCGGTGCGTTGTCGGAAGTCAAAGTTACCCCTACGGGGGAGAAAGAGGGGAAAAGGTGGAAGACGGTGTCGAATCTACTGTGGACGGCGGTGGAGCTGATGGTCGGGGGAGTGGCGGTGATGGAATGGGTGGAGCTACGGGTACGACTGGGGCCGCGGCCGGCGCCCGCGGCGTTGGGGCCGGCGCAGACGCCGGCCGGGTGGCCACCGCGGGCGGCGACGGCGGGGCCGGGCGGGCCGCACGGGCCGTCTTGGCCGAGATCGAGGCCGCGCGAGTGCAGGCCGAGAAGCTGGCGCAAGAGCAAATCCGCGTCGCATGTGCGAACCTCCTTACGACTGCGCTGCAAGCCAGCAACCTGCCGGACGTCATGAAAGGCGAAATCCGCGAACAGTTCGCCCAGCGCATCTTCACCGCGGACGAGCTGACGGCGGCCCTGGCCAAGAAAGACCAGGTGTACGCCAAGCTCCTCGAGGGGCAGGTCATCCGCGGCATGGGCCTCCACGGCCCCGTGATCCACGGCATGCAAAACAGCGTGGACCGCATCCAGGCCGCGGCCAACATGCTGTTCGGCGCGCCGGTGCCCGACAACCTGCGCGACACCCCGCGGCTGTCCGGACTGCGCGAGCTGTACCTGCTGCTGACCGGGGACTACGACCTGCAGGGCGTGTTCCACGGCGAGCGCGTGCAGCTGGCCAACGTCACCACGACCACGGTCACCAGTGTGGTCAAAAACGCCATGAACGTCGTCATGCTCGAGTACTTCAACCAGAACCCCAAGTGGTGGGCGCCGATCGTGCACGAAGAGGACTTCGCCACCATGGACCAGGTCACCTGGCTGACGACCGGCGGCTTCATCGACCTCCCGACCGTGGCGGAAGGCGACCCCTACACCGAGTTCGAGTGGTCCGACAACGAGGAGACCGCCACCTTCCTCAAGAAAGGCGGGTACGTCGGGATCACCCTGGAAATGATCGACCGGGACCGCGTCAGCGCCGTGCGGCAGATCCCGCGCAAGCTGGGCGTCAGCGCCTACCGGACCATCAGCGGCCTGGTGGCGGCGCTGTTCACCGCCAACGCCGGCGTCGGGCCGACGCTGAGCGACACCAAAGCCCTGTTCCACACCGACCACAAGAACCTGGGGACGTCCGCCCTGGACGCCAGCTCGTGGGACGGCGTGGTGCAGAGCATGTTCAAGCAGCCGGAAGCGACCAGCGAAAAGCCGCTGGGCATCCGGCCGGCCTACATCCTGGTGCCGATCGAGCTGGAAAAGACGGCGCTGACGCTGTTCACCAGCCCGCTGCTGCCGGGGACGGCGAACAACGACGTGAACGTGCGGCAGCTGCCGGGCGACCGGGTGATCACCGTGCCGGAGTGGACCGACGCCCAGGACTGGGCCGCGGCAGCCGACCCGGTGCAAGCCCAGGGCGTGTGCATCGGGTACCGCTTCGGGCGGGCGCCGGAGCTGTTCGTGGCGGACGACGCGCTGACGGGGAGCATGTTCACGAACGACGAGATGCGGATCAAGGCGCGGTTCGTGGTGGCCGTGGGCGTGGGCGACTTCCGGGCGCTGTACAAGAACAACGTGGCGTAAGGGCGTTTGAACGTTGGAAGTTGGAACGTTCAGTAACGACGCCGGGACGATGTCGTAGTTGACGAGGAGAACCCTTTAGCGAGCGCCGGGTGTGTGCCCGCAGCGGCACATCATTGCGGCGCAGGGAGAGGGACCACGCGGGGGCAAGCCGGTCGCACTGTCCGCCTGGCCAGCTGACAGCAGAGAGGGCTGAGCGCTGAGCGCTCCCCACAACTTACCTCGAGGAGGACGAGATGGAGCGGGAGATGAGGCAACAGGACGTGTGGGTGGCGGTGGCCGTGTGCGTGGCGGCGATCGCGTTGGGGTTGTTGGTGGGTGGGTTGGGGAGCGGCCAGGCGGGCGGGCCGGCCCACGTGGAGGCCTCGGCCAGCCAGGCCGGCGTCATCGGCGTGACCACGTTCACGGGGTTGGCGGTGTCGCCGGCGCCGGTGCAGGTGATCACCCAGGACGCCACCATCCGCGCCATCGGGAGCAACCAGCCGATCAGCGCGACGGCGGCGACGAGCACAAGCGCGATCCAGACGGCGGGGGTGCCGCGCGGGCAGGTGCTGTTCGTGACGAACGTGGGCGCGCAGACCATCACCATCACGGACACCGGGGCGACGGTGCTGAGCGGCAACGCCGCCCTGGGGCAACACGACGTGCTGGAGCTGGTGTTCGACGGGAGCAACTGGCTGCAGGTGGGCAAGAGCGACAATTGAGCGATCAGCAATCAGCGGTCAGCAATCAGCGGTCAGCAATCAGCGGTCAGCGGTCGGCAACGACAGGGACCCGCGCGACCGGGGAGGGTTTTGCTGAGAGCTGACAGCTGAGAGCTTTCTTGGAGGTGCGGAGTGACACTGGAGCAGTTTTTGACGTACGCGAGCGGGGAAGGGGTGAACGCGGTGGTGGGGTTCATCCTGGCGTTCGTGCTGGAGCTGGCGCCGAAGTTCGAGACGTACCCGCCGCGGCAGAAGCGGCTGATCACGATGGGGCTGAGCTTCGTGGTGCCGGTGGCCGCGACGGGCGGGCTGCTCGTGCTGCAGGCGGCCACCCAGGGCCGCCCCTACCCCACCGGGGTGGAGACGGTCAACCTGGTGTGGCGGGCGCTGGCGGCGGGGTTCGCGGCGTTCTTCGGCAGCCAGGCGGGGCACGCGGCGCTGTTGCCGGCCACGGCGCGGACGCTGAGCGGGATGGTGGCGCGCGCAGCGAGCGGGACGAAGCCGTCCACGTGGGCGGGATGAGCTGACCTCCGGATCCCCTGGAGGACGTCCACGGGACCCGTGGTTGGACAGGTACGGGACCCGCAGGGCTATCAGTTTGCGCCGGCCGAACAAGGTCCCTGGGGGGCGTTGGGGATGCGCTCCCCAGGGGCGAAGGTAGACCCCGGCCTGCAACGGCCGGGGTGAAGGGAGACAAGACAAAGTGGGCGTACCGAAAGAAGTCAACGACGTGTGTCGGGCGTACGGGCTGCGAGTGGGGGACGTGCGAGGGTACATGGTGACCCCGGACTACGTGCGGGTGACATTGGCGGACGGGCGGCGCTACCAGGTGGGGCGGCTGCCGAACCTCTCTCCCTACCCGGTCTCCGACCGCCCTGAGAAGGGAGAGGAGAAGGGCGGACGACGTCATGGGTGAGCGGACGAGCCGGCTGCAACCGGCCCGGAACGTCGTCACGGCCGTAGTGTGTGTGGGCTGCGCGACGTGCGTGCACCTGCAGAAGTTCCCGGACACACTGCGCTGCGAACGGCCGGATGGTCCGGTGTTCGACGTGCGGTGGGACAGCGGCGTATGGGAGACGAGCTGCCATTTCAAGTACACGGACCGGCGGCTGATTGCGAGCACGACAGTGAAGCGCGTCCGAGATCTCGACAAGGAGGAGTCCCATGACTGAGGAAATGCAGTTGGTACACGACGCGTGCGAGGCGGCGGGGATCGCGGCGAGCGAGCTGGCGGCGTACCGGATCACGGCGGACCAGGTGCGGCTGGTGGCGAAGGACGGGCGCAAGTGGGTGGCCGACATCGTCCGGCTGAACCCGGAGTTTACGGCGACGCCGGCGGCGGTCGGGCGCGGGTCGGGTGGGCGGGAAGTCCCGCGTACTCGGGCGACGGCCTCGCGGAAGAAGCGCGGTGGGTAAAGGGCTGCGGCCGCCGCCGCGGGAGTGGCTGCGGGAGCAGATACGGGCGGGGCGGTCGCGGGCGGAGCTGGCGGACGAGTGGGGGCAGCGGAGCGGGCAGGCCGTCAGCGCGGCGCAGATCGGCGTGTGGTGCCGGCGGTACGGCATCTTCGGCGCCCGATCCGCGCCCAGCCCGCGCAAGCTGCCCCCGCCGGCGAGAGAGTGGCTGGCGGCGCGGCTGGACCAGACGTTGCAAGAGATCGCCACGGCCGCGGGGACCTCGCCGAACGTGGTGAGCCGGTGGCTGGCGGAGCTGGGCCTGACGCGGACGTATCGCGGCACACCCACACAGGCGCGGATCATGGGCATCATCGCGCCGGGCGGGACCGCGGCGGAAGCGCGGGCCTGGCTGACAGAGCGGGCGACCACGCCGGCGGTGGAGATCGCGGCGGAGCTGGGGGCCAGCTACCAGGTCGTCCACCCGCTGATGGAGGCCTTCGGTGTGGCGTACGAGCCCGTGCGGCGACCGCGGCCGAAAGGGCAAGGGTCGGTGTACGAGCGGTGGGCGGCGGGCGAAGAGTGGGCGCAGCGAGACTGTCCGCGCTGCCCCTACCAGGCGGAATGCCGGCGCCTGGAGCCCACCGGCCGGCCGCTGCGGTGCGAGACCGGCAGCGTGGAGTACGAACGAGCGTTCGAAGGAAAGGAGCGGGTAACGGCATGACGATCGCGGTGAAGGCGACACAAGAGAGCGTGCAGGTGAAGGACAAGCCGGGGCTGCTGTACGCGGTGGTGCTGACGGCGGGGGCGGACGCGGCGAGCGTGACCGTGTACAACAACACGGCGGGCTCGGGGGACAAGGTGTGCGTGCTGAAGGCGGCGGCGGGGACGACGGCGAGCTGGTGCCCGGCGCTGGCGATCGCGTGCGGCGGCGGGCTGTACGCGGCGGTGACCGGGACGACGCCGGACGTGTCGATCGCGTACGTGTGAGACAGCGGTCAGCTGTCAGCATTCAGCTCTCAGCTGTCAGCAGAAGCCTCACCGGCCGTGAGGGTCGTTGTCATTGCTGATCGCTGATCGCTGACCGCTGAGAGCTGAATGCTGACAGCTGAGTGCTGAGAGCTCGTCGGGGAGGGTGCGGTGAGAGAGCTGGTGTGGGTGGTGGGGTACGCGGTGGTCACGGCGCTGCTGGCGTATGGACTGGGCAGGCGGCTCCGCCAGGCTGTCCGCCCGGCACAGGCCGCCGGACAGCGTGCGAGGCGGAACGGAGATTGAGCGGTGAAGGTGACGATCGTGCGGTATGGGAAGAAGGTGTCGTTCGGGCACTTCTGCAACGAGGAGGCCCACGTCACGGTGGAAGTAGAGCCGGGCGAAGACGTGATCGCCGCGTTGAACACAGCCCGGGCGGCGGTCGATGCGACGCTGGCGCAGAGTGAGGCAGAACGGGACGCGGCGTTTGGACTGGATGAAGAGCCGCCGTTCTGACCAATGGATGTCGGCAATGTGCAGCGACACCGGAACGGTACCGCTGACTGCTGATAGCTGAAAGCTGAGGGCTAACTATGGCGATGACATTGGCGGCACTGGAAGCGGCGGTGGCGGCGGACCTGGACGACGTGGCGCAGGAGCTGTGGACGACCGGGCAGCTGGAGCGGGCGATCCGGAAAGCGTTGATGCGGTACAGCGAAGTGCGGCCGCAAGTAGTGATGGGGACCGTTGCCTCCGCGGCGACCCGCGAGTACTCGCTGTCGTCGCTGACGGGGTTGGTGGACGTGCTGCGGGTGGAGTGGCCGTGGGTGCAGGGGGCGGGGATGACGTATCCGCCGCCGTACGTGGATTTCGACGTGCTGGACGACCGGATTTCGATTGCGCTGCGGACGGCGACGTGCCCGAAAGTGACGGACGCGCCGCTGCGGGTGACATACACGAAGACACACACGCTGTTGGGGTTGGACGGGGCGGCGGGGACGACCGTACCGGCCGAAGACGAAGAGACCCTGATCGTGGGGGCGTGCGCCTACGCCGCGATCCAGCGGGCGCGGACCGTCGTCGAGGCCGTCAACCCCAGCGCCGACACCCCGGAGCTGTGGCAGAAGTGGGGGGAAGCCCGCCTGGCGGAGTTCGAAGCTGAGCTGGCCCGCCTGCAGGCCCGGAAGAGCGCCAAGGGACCCGGACGGACGACCGTCGTCGCGCCGGCCGGCGACCCGCGAACGCTGGGGTACCTGCGCGACCTGCTGGAGCTGGACCTCAGCGACGTCGAGAACGTGGTGTGGTCCAGCTGGGAGCTGGACCGCGCCCTGCGCAAAGCCCTGCAGGAGTACAGCGCCGTGCGGCCGCAGGAATACATCTCGACGCTGGCGGCAGCCGACAGCCGCGAGTACGCGCTGACCACGCTGAACGGGCCGCTGGTGGACGTGCAGCGGGTGTGGTGGCCGTACGACGCCGCGGCGCCCGAATATCCGCCGCAGTGGGTGGAGTTCGAGCTGTGGGACGACAAGACGATCCTGTTTGTGAAGAGCGATCCGGCGCCGCGGTTGGGGGACAAGCCCCTGCGCATCTTCTACACGAAGGTGCACACCATCGAGGACCTCGACGGGGCCACGGCGAGCACCTACGGCGCCGAGGACGAAGAAATTCTGCTGGCCGGCGCGGCCGGCTACGCGGCGGCGCAGCGAGCGCGGCAGGCCGGCGCCGAGTCCGCAGCCAAGTGGACCCGGTGGGGGGACGAGCGGCTGCGGGCCTTCAAAGCCGGCCTGGCGGCGATCGCGCGGCGGATCGAGCGGTACCACGACGCCCGCGTGGCCATCCAGTGGCCGGACCTGGAGGCCTTCGACGATAAGCACGAAGGCAGCAAGTGGGCGTGAAGCGGTCAGCGATCAGCGATCAGCGGTCAGCGATCAGCAACGACAACGACCCTCACGGCCGGTGAGGCTTCTGCTGACAGCTGAGAGCTGAATGCTGACCGCTGAGAGCTGATCGCTCCTCGGGAGGTGGGCGATGGAGAGTGACGCGGCGGAGTACGGGGTGACCGTGGAGGTCGCGACGGCGGCGGCCGGCGCGAAGTGGCGGTGGGTGGCCACGCGGGTGCACCACCTGACGGCGGGCGAGAACAACGGGAATCACAATCTGTACGTCACGCTGCTGGACGAGAACCTGGCGCGGGCGCGGACGCGCACGGCGTGGATCGCCTGGCCGACGGAGACCACGTACGAGTACACGATCGAAACGATCCTGCAGGACAAGCCGGAGAATGAGGCGGGCGGCAACGCGCCGCTGTGGAAGCACCAGGTCGTGAGCTGCGGGGTGAACGTGAACTCGGACGAAGTGAGCGACGTCGTGCGTGGGATCCACACCGAGCATCCGGACGAGCCGCCGGCCACCCCTGGGGGGAACCTGGGCAACACGCTGTATCACCACTCGTTTCTGGTGGAGTTCACGCGGACGGCGGTAGGCGACCCTGAGCCCACGCCGGACCCGGGCCCGGGCGACGAGGACGACGAGGCCTCGGGCGACGAGGACATGCCGGCGTTGGGGGACGTCCCGGAACGGTACTGGGGGTGGATCGAGACGGCGAGCCACGCGCTGAGTCTGGCCATGTATCGGCTGAACGTGGTGGTGGCGGCCGGGCCGGCGGTCGGAGACCGGGCGGCGCGAGCGGCGGCCGGCGTCGACGAGGTGCGAAAGGCGTTGACAGGTTAGAACGTTGGAACGTTGGAACGTGTGAACGAGGTAGTCATGGGCATACACAAGGGGATCGTGCGGGGGTACGAGGCGGGGACGGGGCTGGTGAGCGTGGAGCTGGTGGGGAGCCATCCGAGCTTCGTGCAAGTGCCGGCCGGGGCGCACCTGGGGGCGGTGAATCTGGTCGACGGGCGGCGGTGCGCGGTGGTGTTCTTCGACGAGAGTAACGCGCGGGACGGGCTGGTGGTGGCCACGTACGACGTCGTGGCAGACGCGCACCACACCACGCACGAGAGCGGCGGGGCCGACGAAATCAGCGTGGCGGGGCTGGCCGGCCAGCTGGCCGAGGCGCAGACGCCCCAAGACTGGACCGCTGCCGGCGAGACCTGGACGTACGCCAGCGCCACGACGGTGACCGTAGCCGGCGACGTCACGGGCAAGTACGCCGTGGGCGACAAAGTGCGGCTCAAGCAAGGCGGCGCGTACAAGTACTTCTACGTCGTGAGCGCCACGTACAGCGCCCCCAACACCACCCTCACCCTGTACGCCGGCTCGGATTACACCGTGGCCAACGCGGCGATCACCGACCAGGCGTACTCGAAGCTGGCCACGCCCCAGGGCTTTCCGCACTGGTTCTACTACACGCCCACCTGGACCAGCGGGAGCAACCCGCAGCCGGCCAGTCCCGGCCTGCTGCGCGGCCGCTTCACCCTCAACGGCCGACTGTTGTCGTTCGAGTTCGTACTCGTGTACGGACCGTCGACGACCGCGGGCACCGGGCAATGGATCTTTCAGCTGCCGTGGTCCATGGCCGCGTCGGCCTGGTCGTACGACTGGGCGTACAACTTCCGGGCGCAGATCATCGACGCCGGCACGGGCTACTACTCGCCCGGCCTGTGGGGCTATCCGGCCAGCGCGGCCACGATCTACGTCATGTTCAACAACTCATTCGGCGTGGGCGGCAACCTCCTGCAGGCCACAGTGCCAATGACCTGGGCCAACGGCGACGTGCTGCACGTCAGCGGCGAGTACGAGGTGTGAAACGGGCATTGGAACGTTTGAACGTTTGAACGTTTGAACGTTGGACACCGCCTGTACGTCTGTCGGTGCAGGACGTTGGACTGAGAGGAGCAATGACATGGGCGAGGCAGCCGAAGGGGCGCGACCGCGGACGGCGGGCGAAGTGTGGGCCGCGGCGAAGGCGGAGCTGGCCGGGCAAATGACGGGCGCCACGTACGAGCTGTACGTCAGCCGGACGACGGCGGCGGCGCCGGACGCGGACGTCCACGTGGGCGGCGAGCTGGCGGTGGTGGCCGGCAACGCCCAGGCCGTGGAGTGGCTGGACAAGCGCCTGGGGGCGGTCATCACCCGCACCCTGTGCGGCATCCTGGGCGGCACGGTCAACGTCAGCTACCAGGTAGCCGCGCCGACGCCGGCGCCGGCCCCCGCCGCGGAACTCGGGCAGCTGGAGCGCGAAGTTCGGGTCGTGGATCGGCGGCGGGGGTTCAGCATCCTGGAGAACGTCATCGTGGACGAGTACCTGCCGCTGATGGGCTCGACCGTGTTCGCCGTGTACGCCCTGTACAGCCGGCTGGTGAACTACGATCAGGGCTACGCCTGGCCCTCGTATCGGACCATCTGCGCCCACCTGCACATCGGGCCGGCGACGCTGGCGGAAGCGAACCAGGTCCTGCAGGTCTTGGGGCTGATCGAAGTCCGCCCGGGCGACGTGCGGAGCCCCAACGCCTATTACCTGCTCGATGCCGGCGCGATCGACGACGCGCGCCAGGCGGCGATTCTGGCGGCCGCGGCGGCCTGGGTTCCACCCACGGCGGGGAGCCCGGCCCGCAAGCGCATCGAGGGCGGGCTGAATTCCACCCAGGGCCGGGTCGGCGCGCCGTGGAGCGGCGGCGGGCGCCCTCGAGGAGATCACAGCACGGCGGAGGGCGCTTCTGATCAGAAGCACCCTGTTACTGACGAGAAGCACCCTGCTTCTAATCAGAAGCACCCTGCTTCTGGCCCAGAAGCAGAACAAGACAAACAAACAGAACAAACACCAATTGTGGGTCCAGAAACTGTTGTTGTGGATGTGGTTGTGGCCCGCGCTGGCCGCACGGACAGTGCGTCCAAAACCGTCGACGACGAAATTTCCGGACACACTCTCCTGGACGAGCTGGTGGCGCTGGGCGTGCAACGGCGGACGGCCCTGGACGCGGTGATGACGAACGACCGCCGGCGCGTGGCCGGCTGGCTGCGCTACACCCTGGAGCAGGACAACCTCCGCAACCCCGCCGGCTTCCTGCTGAGCATGCTGGGCACCGGCCGCCAGCCGCCGTAAGGGAATCGACCGCAGATGAACGCAGATAAAAGCAGATAAAGACAAGAAACAGAAACGACAAAAAAACAATTGCTTTTGATCTGTCGTTATCTGTGTTCATCTGCGTTCATCTGCGGTTAACTGTCTTTCAGAGACGATTGGGGGTGGGGCATTGAAGGCGTGTTCGGACGAGCTGCTGGCGGCGATGGCGGGGAAGTCGCTGCAGGCGGAGCTGCAGGTGATCGTCGACGATCGGGCGGTGGGGACACCACGGGCGCGGTGGGAAGACTTCTACAGCGGGCCGCGGGGCTACGGGCACACCGCGTTTCAGCACATGACCGTGGTGGGCAGCACGCTGTTCGTGGTGGCCTTCGTGAACAGCGCGGGGCAGCTCCTGCGGCAGAAGCTGAGCGAGGGGACGGCGCCGAACGACGCCTGGTGGCGCACGGCCGGCTCGAACGTCAAGGCCGGCACGCCGATCGCCATGGCGGCGGGGCCGTACGTGCCGGATGCGTTGGTGTTCTGGGTGGACGCCGACGGGCGGAGTATCAAGTATGCCGACGCCTACACCGACGCCCCCAGCGGCGTCGGGACCACGGTCGACACCCTGGCGGCCGGGCACACCTGCCTCGGCCTGGCCGCGGTGCGGGTCGACTCCGCGGGGGGCTACGGCATCCGCCTGGCCCTGGTGTACGTCGACGGCGCCACCGCCAACGGCAGCGGGGCCGACAAGACCGTCAAGGTCAAGCTGACCGCCGACGGCAGCACCTGGAGCGCCGCCATCGACACCGGCATCCCGGCCGGCCAAAGCTGCTACGGCGTGGCCGCCCTGAACTACGGCACCACGGCCACCCACGCCGGCCTGCACCTGGTGGTGGCCGGCAAGTACCACGACCTGGCCCAGGGCGACAACGTCAACGTCTACGCCGTGTCGATCGACGTCGCCGCCAACACCGCCGGCGCGACCTGGCTCGGCTGTCCCCTGCAGGCCAGCAAAGGGGCCACGGTGAACTGGCGGTACCCGAGCCTCATGCCCGAAACCAGCCTGGACCGCTGCCGCTGCTTTCTGCAGCGCTACGACGGCAGCCTGGCGAGCGACAAACGCTGGCGGACCGGCAGCGTCGCCGTGCAGACCCTGGCCGATGGGGCCGTCCTCTTCGGCGACTGGATGCCGTTCGACGCGCGCTGCGCCGTGACCGTCGGCGTGGGCCGCGTGTGGAACTACCTGTGGTGCCTGTGCGGCGACCACATGTGGCGGGCGCCGTTGTACGACGGCGGCGCCACGTACCGCGTCGACCTCACCGCCGACGTCGTCGGCCTGCAGCACGCCTACTACGACAACACCCTGTTCCTCGAGGACGTCACCAAAGCCGGCTGGGGTTACCTCATCCTCGACAACCATGACAACCGCTATCAGAACCTCGGCCAGAGCGGCAAGTACCAGGCCGTCAAACGCGGCGCCCAGGTCGTCATGAAGGTCGGCTACCGCTGGCGTGACCCCGCCACCAGCCAGTGGGTCAGCGAAACCAAGATCCTGCCGCCCATGTGGATCTCGCGGATCATTCAGGTCAACAACCCCGCCGTCAGCACGGCCGGCGGATTACCGCGGCTGAGCGTGCAGGGCGCGCCCAGCCTGGGCGGCTCGTTCATCGTCCTCAGCCTGTACGACGGGTGGGCCATCACCACCCACCGCCTGGCCAAGTACTACTTCGGGTGGGACAGTGCCCGGCCGCGCAGCGTCCTGCAGGACGCCTTCCTGACCGGCATGGGGTTCACCTACAGCGACGACGGCACGGCGGCCCTCGGCGTGGCCGAGACCGGCGTCGTGCGGCAGACCCTGCAGGGCAAGCCCTACTGGGCCATGATCAAAGACATCCTCAACACCGTCGGCTGCCGCATGAAGTTCTACACCGAAGACGACGAAGAGGCCACCAGCCCCACCGTGCGGGTCCACGTCTTCACCACCACAGCCGCGGACCAGGCCGACGCCGCGTATGGCGACACCGGCGAGCCCCGCCTGTACGCCAGTATCTACTGGGAGCAAGACCGGGCCAGCTGGCTGCGGTGGATGTGGTGGTACCAGGTCGTCGAGGACGCCGCGGCCGCGATCGCGTCGGCCGGCTCGCCCCTGGTGGGCGCCCCGATCACCGGCGCGCGGGTCGAGGGCAAAGACGTCGCGGCGGAGTACATCGCCTTCGACGAAGTCGAGCGCCTCGGGCTCTACCAGCCGATGACCATCCTCGACGACAACATCACCACGGCCGAGGCCGCCGAAGCGCGGGCCGCGTTCGCGGCCTCGCAGGCGGTGCAAGGCATGCAGAGCGGCTGCATCCTCGTGCCCGTGCATCCGGGCTTGGAGCTGTGGGACCGCATCGAGATCACCGACGCGAAGGCCTGCTTCAACCCGATGAGCCGGCGGGTCGCCGGCGTCGAAACGTTTTATGACAAGCGGGGTAAGCGCTGCCAGTACGAGCAGGTGGTGTATCTGTGGGGACTGGAGCCGTGGTGAGGGGGGGGAATTCTCTCTTGGAGGCGCAACGATTTCGGAGTATACTAACTGGATTCATAAGCCAACGGTTGAATGCGAAATCCGGAATCGACGTGTTCGGCAAAGAGGGACGAGGTACTACCACTTCTGGAGACTGGCGGCGTCTCCGGGAACGAGCACTGTGTGGTCACGATCGTGTCTCCAGAAGCCCCGCGCATGGGGATAAAGCTTCATCGAATACCAACAGAAGTCGGTGAAGCAAAGAAGGTCCGACGAATTGGCCCGGGAATCGCCATCGTGCAAACAACATGCCGAGTCTGACTTTCTCTACGGGAGGGGGATGCAAGCCAGAATGGACAACGAACGCCTGACACAGAAGAAACAGCAGCGCTATGATTTCCTCAAGAAGCTCTACGATAAGACGGACGGAAAAGATCTTGTTCCCGTAAACTTCGACGGGTTCGCGGAAGAACTGGGTTTGAACAAAGAAGCCACACGTGACGTCATCCAGTACCTAAAGGGTGAAGGCTTAGTGAGGCAGCACACCCAAGAACTGGTGAGCATTACGCACGCGGGAGTTCTCGAGGTCGAGGAGACGATGGAGCATCCAGATAGGCCGACGTCCCATTTTCCGCCCGGTGTCAACATCCTGCATATCGAGACCGTGAAAGACTCGCAAATACAACAGGGGACCTTCGCCTCGTCGCCCCAAATCCAATTCCGTGATGACGAGATATCAAGAGCCTTTGCCAGCCTATTACAACAGGTTGAGTCGTTGGCAGAAGGACCAGACAAGCGTGACGCCAAACATGCGGTGGAGATGCTTGAAGAAGAGGCACGCAAAGGCACACACGCTCATGAAGGAACCGTGCGGAGGTGGCTCAATTTCCTTCTCGAAACTGCCCCAGCCGCCGGGGAAGTCGCGGTGACCACCTTCATCAATCCAATTGCCGGAGTGGCTAAAGTATTCCAGAAGGTAGCAGAGAAGGCGAAACAGGAAAGAGAACAAGGCGCCCATCATGGCCCGAACTGAGCATCCTGCGAAGAACCTCGCCACTGGAAACCTCAGCGGAGGCGACAGATGAGCGACAAGCAGAACGATGATATCCTGCAGTCCACGACGCCCAAACCTTTTGTGTTCGTCTTGATGCCCTTTGATCGGTCATTTGACGACATTTACAAGTTCGGAATTAAGGGCGCAGCGGAGCAAGTTGGAGCCTATGCAGAGCGGGTAGACGAGCAGATCTTCACTGAAGGTATTCTCGACAGGATCTTCAGCGAGATCAACAAGGCTGATGTAGTGGTTGCAGATATGACAGGGCGAAATCCCAACGTGTTCTACGAGGTCGGCTATGCCCACGCTCTGGGCAAGATCGTGCTGCTGGTGACAAGAGACGCCAACGACATTCCCTTTGATCTTCAGCACCAACAGCACACGGTCTATGGCGGGAGCATCGACACATTGAAGAGCGAGCTGGCTAGAAAGCTGCGCTGGGCAATTACCAATCCGAAGGCAAGATCAGCCGACGTCGTCGTCACTCTGCAGTTCTCGCGACTCGATTCACGCCCGCCCAAAGCGTATATACTTGAGGTGCATATAGCGAATGATGGGCTTGAGACCATAGAACGCTTCAGTCTGCAGATTGAAGCCCCGCACTATCAACCCAGTAGGGAACCAAAGAATGTCCGTACAGCCGATCTGAGTCTTAGAGACCATGCTCTTGACCGCTGTGAGACTGAGTTTCTCTCGTTCCCAGACTCGACAAGGACGTCTTTGAAAATGACTTATTGGTCTCCGCATCCTCTCCTGCCTGGGCAGCGGATCTCGTTAACCAGCAAATTCCGCTACGGACTCGAGTTCCGTGGATTCGACAAGGCCCAGGTCCTCGAGTGGTTCAGAGTCACGTCAAGCCTAGACAACTCCAAGTTGTCTTGGTCTCTCTATTGTGATCGCCGACCTTCCACAAACGGGCAGCTTTCACTTTCCGAACTATTCGAGGCCGAGCCGTCGACCTCGGTGTGGCTCTAGTGCGCCCTCATGGGTTCTCGGATCCCGCCTTCGCCATGGCTGTTTCGACGACGTGATCACATTAACCTGATGTGGCCGACTCATGACATGGGCTCGACTTGTGGATCGCTCAGATGTCGCAGATGTGTGTGAATCCGTGGTGCCGCAACTGGGGCGAAGCAAGCAGAAAAGACGTGTCCTCGCGGTGCAGCGCAGCCGCGCCTAGAGCTGAGGCCGGGGCAATTGTTGCCGTTTCGAGCGGACAGTGTTCCTGAACGAGGGCCAGTCTCAGTGTCGCCGGACGATGCCCGCCACGCCAGCCCGAAAGGGAGATAAGCCATGACAGACTGCGATGCCCCGCCCAACTCGTATGATCGATTTTATGAGCACAATCGCGACACCTTTGGAGAGTACATGCCAAAGGAAAAGCTGATGGATGCTCTCTACTATCATTTTCTTCCATCTCAATTCGCGATAGATGATCTTGCAAAGCAGAGGATCAAGGTTAGTACAATAGACACTCTTAATGACCCGTTTGAAATGAACCCCTATATGCGATGCGATGACGACATAAGGCCGGAGTATCGCGAGGAGCGCAGCAGAATTTGTGACAATTACGGTCTCTTGTGTTTTTGCCATGACTGGCGCGAAACGCTTCTGTGGTCGTACTATGCCGACAAGCACAGAGGCATTGCAATAGGCTTTGATATTCCATCGGATGACGTGATAGAAGTTTGCTACACCCTCAACCCGACAAGGCAACGAGTTGAGCTGACGGATAACCCAAGAGAGGTCGAGAAGCAATTCCTAGATTTGGCCAAGGTCAAGTACGGAGAGTGGATGCACGAGAGAGAAGCCAGAGTACTAGTCGAACGGAAAGACTGGAAGGATGAACCAGTTGACAAGTGTGGGAAGCAGGCCCTTTACCGCTTCCGCCATTTTGACAATAGGCTACAAGTGAAGGCTATAGTGTTGGGCTGTAGGTTTCCCTATTCGAAAGCATGGGAGGACATACTGCGAGAAGCCAAGAAGCTGGAGGCTTGGATTGTTCCTACACGAGAGGCCTGGGAAGGCTACAAGATACGTCTACGCAACCGCAAGGCCAAACCCGGCACATCAGAGTGTCCGTCCGGCAGTCCATCGGCGTCTGGATCCCCCAGTTCTAGCGCCTCCCCGTCGGAGTGTACGTTTCTCAGTCCGTCGGCCTCTCCATCTGCCGGTCCCAGCGCCTCCCCGTCTGCGTCCGCATCTCCCAGTCTCAGTGCGGATGAAGATATGCCAAACGATTGATGTCCTGACAAAGAAATCATTACGGCAGCGGCGCAGCTTCCCGCTTGTTGCCTGCGACCGGCCATTGGCCAACAGAACGACAAGTTGCTGACCCCCAAACTGCAGGGTGAGCAGCCGAAGTATCCGTACGGCACGGAGATGACGTTCAAGCAGGCGCAGCGTTGCTATTCTGGAAGTGTGGAGAGCGATGACTGTGCGTGCGCTCGTGGAGGAGAACAGTGCCATGACCAGAAGGGAGCAAAAGGAAGAGGAGTTGGTTGTCTTCAATGAACTGAAGGCCATCGTTCCGCACTTCCCCACTGCAGAGCAGAGTGAGTGTCCTGATTTCTTGGCGGAGACTAGCGCTGGGACTCTTGGCATCGAACTCGAGTGCTACATACGAAAACAAAACCCGGGCGCATCTGACGACGATAATCCACGTCAGTACGATCAGTTTCGAAAACAGGTTCAAGCCGAGACTCAAGCCAAGTTTGAACGAATGTGCCACCCTCCCGTTTTGGCCACCTTCTTTTGGTTCTCGTATGACCTGATTCAGAGTAGGAAAAAAACCAACCCGACATGGTATCGAACAAGACCCGCGGAGTTGGCGTCCCAAGCCGCCGATCTGATGTGTCGCTCTTTGTCCGGGCTTGGCCCGGAAGTAAACCGGATAAGGATCCCACACGTCGAAATGCCGCAATCTCTTCGAGGTTATCTTCACTGCATTGATATGTGGATCTGGCCGGGTTTGGAACGCACTGAGTGGTCCGCGGTCGATTCTGGTCGGGTGACCGTGGCACCTCAGGAACTGGAGAGACTTATTGCATATAAAGACCAAGCGAAGCTCAATGAGTATCTGAAACACTGCCAGTCGTGCTGGTTGGTGATCTACGCAGACGGCAAGCACATCTCCTCCACTGCCTTAATCAGCCCCGAACTTCCGGCTTACAGATTCAACACGCGTTTCTCGAGGGTATTGTTCTACTATGATCGTTATGAGCACCGTTACCTCGACCTTCTCATAGGGAATCGCGGTAGTTCCTGAACCCTTCGATCCGGTGAGCAATTCCAAGCTCGGCAAAGACCTGCGGGCCTCCTGCCCGAGTGCCTTCGTTTCTGCTCTAATCCTCGTCCGGCAACATGATCGTGATCACCGGCTCGCCGGCGTCTCCAGGGCCGCACACGGCCTTAAGGGTGATGAGCTGAGTGCGGTTCCCGACGCGCGGGTGGGTCGTCCACGAATAATGGCCGCGAATACACGAATAGCGCTCACTGGAGAGGTCGTTATTCGTGTATTCGTGGCCGTTATTCGCGGATGGCCCCCCGCGGGCTTGCCTTCGCGCCGCAGATATGCTAGAGTCCCGACATCCTGGCGAATAGCGGAGGCGAATATGCTGGCACGCCGATTCAAGCAAGTCGATGTCTTCACGACGCAGCCGTATCGCGGCAATCCGGTGGCCGTCATCCTCGATGCAGACGGACTCAGCACGGAGGATATGCAGCAGATCGCGGCCTGGACGAACCTCTCGGAGACGACCTTCGTGCTCCCGCCGACACAGCCGGGCGCGGATTTCCGACTGCGGATATTCGGGCGGGTGAACGAGTTGCCCTTCGCCGGCCACCCGACGATCGGCAGCGCCCACGCGGTGCTGGAGAGCGGGTGGGTCACGCCGACCGCGGGGCGCATGGTGCAGGAGTGCGGCGCGGGCCTCCTCCCGCTCCGGATCGAGACCGGCGGCCCGGCGCGCCGCATTTTCGTGCGCGCGCCTGAGCCGCGCATTGCCCCGCTTCCGGCCGCGGCCGTCGAGCAGCTCAGCGCGGCGATCGGCTCGACGGTTGCGGGGGCGCCGCTGGCGATCGACGTCGGCCCGGTGTGGCTGGTGGCCCGGCTGCCGGACGAGGATGCCGTCCACGCGCTGCGGCCGGACATGGCGGCCGTCACCCGCCTGAGCCGCGACCTCCACGCCGAAGGCGTCATCGCCTTCGGGCTCACCGGCCGGGCGACCTACCAGGTCTACACGCGCGCTTTTGCCCCCGTGGTCAACGTGCCCGAGGACCCGGTCTGCGGCTCCGGCAACGCGGGTGTGGCCGCGTTCCTGAACCACTTCGATCTGCTGGCGGCGACGGGGCTCACCTATACCGCGCAGCAAGGCTACGAGGTCGGTCGCTGCGGGGTGCTGTCGGTCTGCGTGGACCCGGCCGACCGTTCGATCGAGGTCGGCGGGTCGTCCGTCACGTGCGTAGACGGCCTGCTGCGCGATCCCGCGTAGACAGGCGCTCACGCACTTCCCCCGCACGAGGTCCGGTGTTCGTCGGCGGCATGGATACCGGCGGCGTTGGCGCCCAGCGCGCGGGACGTCACCACGCCCTGGCGGTCCCGGCTGTTTGGGTCCCGGGGCAGCCGCTGCCCCCCAGGCCCGCCTCTGAATCGTTGTGACTCGAGGCCACCCTGCCCGACCGGACAGGGTGGCCTGATTCGTGGGCGCCCCCATCACGTGGATTACCCCGCCCGTCATTCTGAGTTTTCGCATATTGCGAATCCATCACTGACAGTTGGGCCGTATATGAATTGTATGCACGATTATTGACATCAGGCTTTCGACGCACGTTCACTTACATGAAGGAGACAACGATGCCGAAATATCTCGTTCAGGCCAACTACGTCGGCGAAGGAATCAAGGGACTGCTGAAAGAGGGCGGCTCGGGTCGACGCGACGCGATCGAGAAGATGTTTAAGTCAGCGGGAGGCAGGATGGAAGCCTTCTACTTTGCTTTTGGCGACACTGACGTATACATCATCGCCGATCTGCCCGACAACGCATCGGCGGCGGCGCTGGTTCTGACCGTCAACGCATCCGGCGCCGCGTCCTGCAAGACGACGGTGCTCATCTCGCCGGAGGAGATCGACGCCGCTGCGAAGAAGTCACCGAGTTACAGACCGCCAGGTCGTTAGGCGGGGCAGGGGCGTGATGCGTGGCGGGAGCACGGTGCCTCATCTGTCCTCGGACTCACGGGCCCACGAGCGGCAGCGCGACCTACCGCGCCCCGCCTCATTCAATCGATTAAGGAGAGCTATTTATGTCAGCACAAGACGAAGTTCGTAAGGCATCAGAAAAATTCTACGCCGCGCTGAACCATTTGGTGAAGGGGGATTCGGCTCCGATGGCCGAGATCTGGTCCCACGGTCCCGACGTAATGACCATGCATCCGGTCGGTGGTCGGGAAGTGGGCTGGGACCAGGTCTGGGGAACGTGGGATCAGGTCTCCAAGGGGTTCTGCGTCTGGTCACGTCGAATTGAAAGACCAAATGATCCAGGTGTTCGGGGATGTGGGCTACGAGCTCGGCACCGAGCAGGGGCATGCCAAGCTCGGCGGCGAGGAGATCTCGTTCGAGCATCGCGTCACCAACATCTATCGCCGTGAGGCAGGCGCCTGGAAGATAGTCATGCATCACACCGACGTGTCGCCGGCGATGGTGGCTATTCTCAAGCGCATGACGGCGCACGCATAAGGAACCCGTGGCCGGTTTCATCTGCCGCGACAGGGTATCGCACTGAATTAATGGGAGTGCCCCCCGGTGATCGGAAGCCGGAGGGCACTCCCGTCAATTTTGATGGAATTGTCCGGCGCGCCGTGATCGGGTGTGTGCAGGGATTTTGGGCGAGACAGCGGTCGGTACTGGGGCGACCAAGGTCGCGTCTGGATTACGAAGCCCGCCTCCGCGGGCTACGGCAACAGGAAGAACGGTCCTTCTGTCGCCGCAGCCCGCGGAGGCGGGCTTCGTAGTCCAGACGCGACCTTGGTCGCCCCGTACCGCCGACCGGCACCCCCGCATGGACCCCCTGTACAGGCTCCGCTTGGAAGATAGCCATGGCCGTGCTACAATAGGTAAACAAATTGTTGATATAGAGTGACACACCATCCTCCTTTCCGGTTCGCAGCATCTACCTTGCCCTGGGGGACGTCATGGCGGAGCCCAGAATTCTGATAGTGGACGACGATCCCGGCCTCAGATCGATGCTCGTCCGCGTCCTCGCCATGGACAAGCACAAGCCGGACGTTGCCAGCAATGGCCTCGAAGCCATGGAGATGATCAAGGCCGTCCACTACGACCTGATCCTGCTCGATCTCGCCATGTATCCGGTGAGCGGCCTCGAGGTGCTCAAGTTCGTGAAGGAGCACGACCCCGACGTCGTGGTCGTCATCCAGACGGCCCATGCCTCGCTGGACAGCGCCGTGGAGGCGTTGCGCCTCGGCGCGTTCGACTATCTGTTCAAGCCCTCGTCGATAGACACCATCCTGCAGCGCACCCGCGCCGGCCTGCAGCATCATGCGCAGGTGCGCCGCCGCAGCGAGGTATTGAGTCAGCTCGACAAGCTGCGGGAGGCGCTCGATGGGATGCCGGCGCCCATCGTCGCTTCGACCCCGCTGCCGGACCGTGAGCCCCTCATTTGTTCGGGCGGACTCACCATCGACCGGTCCAGTCGCACCGCGACCCTGGACGGCCGGACCCTCAATCTGACGACGACCGAATTCGACATGCTGCTGTGCCTGGTCCTCAGCGCGCCCGCGGTCTTGTCCGCGCCGGAGCTGGTCAAGAATGCCATGGGCTACGCCGCCGGTGAGATCGAGGCGCGCGAGCTGGTGAAGTGGCACATCTACCAGCTGCGGCAGAAGGTGGAGCAGGACCCCTCCAAACCCAAGCGCATCCGGAACGTGCGCAACAAGGGGTACTTCTGGTGCAGCGAGTGATCTAACCGCCGGTGCCCGATCGTTCCGCCCTGCGCGCGCCGCGCACCGCCGCCCTTCGCCGTCGCGCCGCCGCCCCTCGCCGTCGCACCGCCGCCCCTCGCTGTCGCGCCGCCGCCCCCGAATACTGTCACCCTGAGGAAGCGCCGTATGCGACCGAAGGGTCTCGCGCGCGAAAGACGAGCCCGTCTAGGTCGACCAAAAGGGCTCGTCTCTCGCGCGCGAGACCCTTCGGTCGCATACGACGCTCCCTCAGGGTGACAGTAATCGAGGGCGGCGGTGCGCGACGAGGGGCGGCGGTGCGACGGCGCGACGGCGAGAAGCGATCTCTCTCCCAACCCTCCCAACTCTCGCTTCCGGAATCGCCAACCCTCGCTAACCGCACCCGACCGTTTCATATGGTATGCTGATATACAGAAAAGAACGCGACGAACACGGTCAGCCCCTCCTGGCGCCAACCGTGCAGCCCAAGGTGCAATGCGTCAGGCAACGGTCGCGGCAGAGCATCGCCAGAAACGGAGCGCGTGCCGGCAATGAAAGACTCTTACGTCCGCCTCAATCTGGAAGATCACGAGTTCCAGCAGATTTCGGTCATCCTGAGCGATCTGAGCGCCCAGCTGCCCGCGCGCTATGTGTTGTTGGTCGGCGCCGGGGGGCAGGTCATCGCCGAGTGGGGACGGCGCGGAGCGAGGAACCCATTCACCCTGGCGGCGCTCATCGTGGGCGAGAAGATGCTTCAGACCGAGCTTTCCCCAACGGAGGGGGAGAGCGAGCCTGATCGCATCGTGATCATCGACGGCCGCGACGAGCTGCTGTTCGTGGCGCAGGCCGGACCTTACCTGGCGGTGATCGTCATCGCTTGTCGCGAGATCGCCGTCGAGTGGGCGAGATTCCTGATACCGCATGCGGTGAATCGTCTGCGCAAGCTCGAGGTGAAACCGGAGGATGCGGACCACGAACCCTGTCTCGACTTCGATGGCGTCGACTGAATGGGCGGCCCGGAGGGTGTGCGCCGGCCGCGGCGGCCTAACCAAACCTAACCGCCGTCACACCTTTGCCAACCGCACGCCCGTCACTTTCACCGTATAATGGTCGTAGGAAACTGAAATCAGCTGCGAGCTGTCATCTCGGACCCGGCGACAGAGCGCAGGCTCCCACAGGGTCGGACGGCATCGAAGGTCCGACCAGAAGCAACCGCCAGTGCCGCAAGAACCACCAACCGCTCACAGCAATCCGGAGGTGCCTCTATGAAGTCACAGAGAGCGGTTTCGATCAAGTCGGAGAGTGGTCAGTCCATTATCATCGTCAGCATGATCCTGGTGGTGCTGATCGCCCTGATGGCCCTGGTGGTGGATGTCGGCAACGCCTACGCCCAGCGGCGCGTGGCCCAGAACGCGGCCGATTCGGCCGCCCTCGCGGCGACCGGCGAGCTGGCGCGGGGCAGCGCAACGACCAACGCCAAAGTGCTGGCCGCGGCGAAATCGTACGCGCAGCAGAACGGGATCGACCCGAACGTGGTCGAGGTCCATTACTTCAGCTACAACCCCACTAACCAGCGGCAATCCGATCTCGGTGCGGTGCCGAACAACAACAGCGTGCCGCGCTCGGATGCTGACGGGGTCATGGCGACCGTCAGCCGCACCTTCCCCACGTACCTGGCCGGAGTGATCGGGCGCCGCAGCATGGCGGCGAGCGCCAGTTCGAGCGGGTACGTGGGTGAGGGCGCGTGCAGTGCCGGCGGCCCCGAGGACCCGCTGTTCCCCATCGCGGTCAGCAGAGACACGTTCACGCCCCTCGCCGATCAGTGGGTCCCCAAGTTTGGGCGGGACAACATCTACGTGATATGGGGCGAGAAAACGTCGCCCGGAAACTTCCAGTGGCTGTCCTGGAACCAGGACTCCGGCCACACCAGCGAGCAAACGCTGCTGTACAACCTGGATGGATCGGCGCAGAGCGGCGTTTGGAACGTCGGCGACTCCATTCCGGCCGGACCGGGCAAGATGACCAGCAGCAACACGGCGAATCTGCTGCAGCAGCGCATCAACGGTCAGCTGCCGAACCCGGTGTCGGTGGCCGTGTACGATTACGTTTCCGGAACCGGGGCTAACGCCACCTATCACGTGGCCGGTTTCGCGAAATTCTACATCACCGGCTACAAATTCAAGAGCTCGAGCAAGTATGTGAAAGGCTACTTCGTGGAAACCGACCCGTCCATTTCGGAGGGTGGCTGCGGCTTCTACGGCACCCGGACCGTCAAACTGCGTCCCCCGATGAAAATCACCCGAAACATCGAAGGCCGGCTCGCCTACCAGTGGTTGAAGACCGAAGGCGGTGACGCCGCACAGACCGTGAATCCGGCGGACGTGGTGCTGGTCATGGACACGTCCGGCAGCATGAACCAGACCTGGGGCTCGAACCAGACGAAGATCGCCACGGCGCGCCGCGTGCTCAAGGATTTCGCCGGGCGGCTGCGCTCAGAACTCGGCGACCAGGTCGCCCTGGTCCACTTCCCCAAGGTGAACAATCTGAACGATGCGGCCGGCTACGAAACCTTCAGCAGCAGCTACAAGCTGAGCTGCAGCAATGACCGCAGCAATTACCGCTTCCGAGCGGAAACCCTGGTCGACCTCACGTCGCGCATGCAGAGTATCACAGACACGGTGACGTCGTTGGGCGCCAACGGCGGCACCCCGATTGCGGATGCGATGGACGCGGCCTTCGAGATCCTGAACGGGCCCGGCCACGTGGACGGGCACGCGAAGGTGGTGATCCTGGCCTCGGATGGTATGACGAACGTCACCCAGGACGGCCGTTGGACCGGATACAGCGGCAACACGACGTCCGGGATGGGCGGCTGCAACGGCACGGCTGAAGCGCAGGCCATGGACGTCGCACAGGCGGCCAAGACGGCCGGCGTCACGGTCTTCACCGTGGCCATCGGCAACGACTTCAGCGACACCATCCTGCAGAGCATGGCGTCGCCCAGCAGCGATCCGTCCAAGCCCCACTTCTTCGTCGCCTCGGATCCCACGGCGATGGAGCAGATCTACCAGTCGCTGGGCACTCGCGTGACCCACCTGTCCGGAGAGTGCAAGGTGACCCCCGTCGAACAAGGTGCGGCGAGCGCCTACGTCGCCATTTGGAAGAATGGGGTCAAGGTCGCGGAAACGACTGCCGACTCCGGTGGGAACTTCGTATTCAGCAACGTGGCGCCAGGCACCTACACGATCGTCGCTTCGACGAGCCGCGATGGATTGACCTACAACGTGTTCATCAATCGTATCGGCGGGATGGAGATCGATCCGCCCACAGTCGTCGTCGGTGAGCAAGCAGGCGTATACTCCGTCGACGTGTTCCTCAAGTCGTCGACACTGCCGGAATGCGCCGGAGGGTAATCACCACAGCCCCGCGCGCCGTTGATCGTGAAACGCTGGAACTTCAGCCGGAGTTGGTCCACAAGGGAGGTGAGACATGGCGGAAGCTGAGCATCTCGACATCCTCAAGCGGAGCACGACATCCTGGAACGAGTGGCGGAAGCGGTATCCTGAGATCATGCCGGAGCTTGGTGGGGCGAACCTCAGGCAGGCGCAGCTCCAGCACGCGGACCTCTGCGGAGCGGACCTCCGCGAGGCGGATCTTCGAGAAGCGGAATTGCGGGAGGCGGACCTCTTCGCGGCGAGCATCACCGGGGCCAACCTCTTCATGGCGGACCTGCAAGGGGCGAACCTCTGCCGGGCCGAGCTGTGCGGATCGGACCTCCGGAAGGCGAACTTCGCCGGGGCGAACCTCGGCGAGGCGGACCTCAGACGAGCGGACCTCAGATGGGCCAACCTGCGCGAGGCGAACCTCAAGTGGGCGGCCATCGAGGGCGCAAACGTGGAGGGCGCAGGACCGATTGCCGGCGGGAACGCGCGAACAGCCACCGGCCCACGAGCACTCGGCGCCGCCGCTTTCGGTGAAGCCGGCGCGAGCGCGGAGCAGCTTCGCGTTCTGGAACGCGGTGTTGCGGCCTGGAATCAATGGCGCCGCGAGCATCCTGAGACCCGGCCGCACCTCCGCCGGGCGGACTTGTTCGCGATGAACCTCGCCAGCGCTCACCTCGAGCGCGCGGACCTGCGTGGCGCGGACCTGCGCTGGGTGGACCTGCGCTGGGCGAACCTCAGCGATGCCAACCTCGAGGGGGCGGACCTCGAGGACGCGGATCTGCGCTGGGCGGACCTCCGGTGGGCGACCCTCAGCGGCACGAACCTCAGGGGGGCGAACCTCGCCGGCGCGAACTTCGACGACTGGCGGCCGGCTCGCGTTACCAATTTGCGGGGCGAGTTCGGATGCGTCAACTCACTTGTGGCCGCACACGAATCGGGTTAGAACCCGGTCCGTCGAACCTCTTCTCCATACGTCGCGCGCAGCCAGTGAAAGGAGGAACTCGGTGTCAATCGTCCAGGAACACGGCCAGGGCCTCGTCGAGTACGGATTGATCCTGGTGCTGGTTTCCATCCTTGCAATTGCCGTTCTGGTGCTGCTAGGAGCAAACATCGGTGGCGTCTATAGCAGCGTCACTGCACACCTTCCATTCTAAGTCTTCTTCTATATTCTCTCCACGCCTTCTTCTGTCTCCCTCCTCCAAGACAAAACGGCCCGCGCGACGGCCGTTTTGTCGTTATGGGACTCAAACGCGTGCGGTGCAGAAGTCGGGCGACCCCGGCCGCACGTCCCCCCTCAGTTCCCGGCGTTGGCCGGCAGGGACTTGCGGGCGAACACCACGATCTCCACCAGCGGGCCGGCCCACGCGTTCGGCGCCCGCAGCATCCAGTGCGTGACGTGGGTGCCGGCGGTCGGGGCGACGAAGGTCAGGACGAAGCCGTAGGTCGAGCCGGACGGCACGCTGGTGCTCGGGCTGACGGCCAGCGGGTTTGCGCCGATCTGGTCCTTCTCCACCCACTTGAACGCCCAGTCCGGCCCCCAGGCGCAGCTGCCGGTATTCTTCATATTCACCGTGACGTGCGACGGGAACCGGGCGGTGACGACCGTGCTGCTTCGGATCGATTGACACGAGCTGTGCGCCGTTCTCACACGGTGGGGCCAGCGGACCCGGCGTCACGGCGATCTTGTCCGTGCCGAGGACGCGCGACCGCGTCGGTGTCGGCGTGGGCAAGGCCTTGCCGGGGAGGCCTGGGAGCCGGCCCGCCCGGCGCGTCGGCGTCGCACCGCTCGCTGCCTGCGGCGTCAAGAGGTTCGAGCACTCCTGGTCGTCGCACGGCGGCGACTTGAACGTCGCCGTCGGGGCGGGGGACTGCTTGGGAGCGGCGCCGGCGGTGGGCGCCGGCTGCAGCCCGAACCACGACGCGGCGCTGCCCAGAACCAGGAGGGCCAGCAACAGGGTGCCGAGGAGTATGAGTCGTTTCTGGGTAGACATAACCAATCCTCCTTGGAAGAGACGAGCGCTTCCACTCGGGGTGGGCCGGGCTGAGCGGCGCCAGGGGGACCGATCGACGAAGGACGGGTACTTCCCAATCGCAGGGTGGCGGTCACGACGTAGGGGAGGGTGGCGAGGGATGGCGGCTGTCATCGTGCACGTCGTTCCTGTGAATTCACGTATATACCGCTTCATTATATTGGCGTTCGCCGATGCGCGGCTATGACGCGCGTCACCCGCGCGCGCCTCGAGGGTGCGGCACCGAGAGCCGCACCCTCCGGGCCGAACGCCGGGGGGCTACGGTCTCGCCCATAGTCGGATTCACCCGACGCTCGGCAACCTGACTCCTACCCACTTTGCTCACTCAGCCGCCGCAGACCTCTCTCCCGGCCTCTCCCCTGCAAAGGGAGAGGAGAACGTCAACCGATTTGCTCCTCTCCCTTTGCAGGGGAGAGGCCGGGAGAGAGGTCTGCGGCGGCTGAGTGAGCAAAGTGGGTAGGAGTCAGCTCGGCAACCACTTGACACGTCTTCACGTTCGTCGTATACTCCCATTAATAAACCGTCTGACGGTCTATTAATATCACGGAGGGAGGCGGCCGTGGCCCGCATCGTGAAGCAAGAGGAATACAGCGCCAAGCGCAACCAGATCCTCGACGTGGCGCGGAGCCTGGTCTACGCGAAGGGGTACGAGCAGATGACCGTTCAGGACATCCTGGACGGCCTGGAGATCTCGCGGGGCGCCTTCTATCACTACTTCGACTCGAAGCAGGCCCTGCTCGAGGCGCTCGTCGACCGCATGGCGGACGACGCGGGGCAGACCCTTCTGTCCTTCGTGGCGCAGCCGGACCTGCCCGCCATCGAGAAGTTCCGCCGCTATCTCGACGGCTCGGCGCGGCTGAAATCCGACCAGAAGACGCTGATCGTGGGCCTCCTGCGCACGTGGTACACGGACGAAAACGCGCGCATCCGCCAGAAATTGACCACGGGGTCGATCGAGCGGACCGCGGCCCTTCTGGCGCCGATCATCCGCCAGGGCATCGAGGAAGGGGTCTTCACGACGCGTTTCCCCGCGCAGGTGGCCGAGATCATCGCCGGCGTCGCCTTGAGCCAGCTGGACACCATCCTGGCGCTGCTGCTCAATCCGCAATTGGACCAGGCCGGGGTTGAAGAGCTGCAGACCATCCAGGAGGCCTACGTCGACACGGTCGAGCGGGTTTTGGGCGCGCCGGCCGGCTCTCTCAGGGTCTTCGGCCCGGATGCCTTTCGGGAGTGGTTCGTGGCGTTACAGCCCGAAGATGGGGCCGGCGCCGCAGAGTCGACGAGGCGGAAGAAAGGAACGAAACAACTATTATGATGAAGGAAGAACACTCCGACTCGAACGTCAGGGTGTGGCTCTCGGTTCTGGGCATGGCCGCGATCATGGCCCTGTTGCTCTTCGTCCCAGCGGGAACGATTCGATACTGGCAGGCGTGGGTGTATCTCGCCGTGTACTTCGCGGCCTCCGCCCTCATCGTCCTCTACCTGATGAGGAACGATCGGGCGCTGGCCGATCGCCGAATGAGGGGCGGCCCGACGGCCGAGAAGGAGAGGACGCAGCAGGTCATCATGCTCTTCCTGTCCCTCGGATTCGTCGCCTCGCTGGTCGTGCCGGCGTTCGACGTTCGCTACGGGTGGTCGAGCGTGCCGCTCTGGCTCGTCATCCTTGGCGATGCGATGATCGCGCTGTGGTTTTACGTGGTATTCCTGGTTTCAGGGAGAACACCTTCACTTCTGCCACGGTCGAGATCGCCGAAGGCCAGAAAGTGATCTCGACGGGGCCGTACGCCTGGGTGCGCCATCCCATGTACGCCGGAGGCCTGTTCTACTTCATCGGCGCGCCGCTCGCGCTCGGATCGTTCTGGGGGCTTCTGCCACTCGCGTTCGTGGTGCCCGCCCTGATATGGCGGCTCCTGGACGAAGAGAAGCTGCTCGCCCGAAGCCTGCCGGGGTACACCGACTACTGTGCCAGGGTCCGCTGGCGGCTGATCCCCGGCGTGTTCTGAGCAGAGGAATCACATGAAGAACGTCATCATTCCGACGATAAGAACGTCGCTGCTGGGCGCGATTGCGCTGGCGGCGCTGATAATGCTCCCCGCGTGGACGCTGAGCTACTGGCAGGGGTGGGTCTTCGTGGCCGTTTTCGTCGTATCGACGAACGCCATCGGCGTCTACCTGGTTCTCTACGACCCCGAGCTCCTGGAGCGGCGCAAGAAGGTCGGGCCGGGGGCGGAATCGACGCCGGCACAGAAGATCATCGTCACCCTGTTGGTCGCGGCATGTCTCGCCGTCCTGGTATTTTCCTCGCTCGATCACCGCTTCAGCTGGTCGCGGGTCCCGGCGGGCGTCTCACTGGCCGGAGACGTCCTCGTGGCGCTCGGGCTCCTGGTCGACTTCTGGGTACTCAGGGAGAACAGGTACGGATCCTCCACGATCCAGACGGTCGAGGGCCAGAAGGTGATCACCACGGGCCTGTACGCGCTCGTCAGGCACCCCATGTACTCTGGGGTCATGGTCATGTTCGCGGGTGTGCCGCTCGCGCTCGGCTCCTACTGGGGGCTTCTGATCGTCCTCGCCATCCTGCCAGTTCTCCTCTGGCGGATCTTCGACGAAGAGACGTTCCTCGCCGCCAACCTGCCCGGCTACGCCGATTATTGCGCCAAGTTCCGCTGGCGCCTGCTCCCCGGCGTCTTCTGACACGAAGGGCGGGATGCGTAATGCGTGATCCAGGTACACGTATTACGCATTACCCCCTTCATCCCGCTTTGCGGCGCACGGGGCCCTGTGCTATAGTGGACACCACGATCATACAGGGAGGTGCAACGATGAAGATGCTGGCGGTGGTGGGCAGTCCGCGGAAGCGCGGCAATACGGACGTCCTGATGGACGCGGTGATCCGGGGGGCGACGGAAAACGGGGCGGAGGTCGAAAAAGTGTTTCTGCCCGACCTCGACATCGGGCCATGCGATGCGTGTGACGCGTGCCGCAAGAGCTTCCGCTGCGTGGTCCGGGACGATATGATCGCCCTGTACGAGAAGTTGTTCGCGAGCGACGTCTGGGTGCTCGGGACGCCGATCTATTGGTGGGGGCCGAGCGCGCAGCTCAAGGCGTTCGTGGACCGATGGTATGCGTTCAGCGGCGACGAGGAAGGGCGCGTCAGCGGGAAGCGGGCGGCCCTGGTGGCGGCGTTCGAGGAATCGGATCCTGCGACGGCCCGCCACACCGTGGGGATGCTGCAGGACACGTTCGACTACCTGAAGATCGACTTCGTCGATCAGGTGCTCGTCACGGCCGGGCCGCGGGGCGAGGTGGCGAAGAACCAGTCCGCGCTGGATCGCGCGTCCGCGCTGGGGAAGAGGCTGGCGGCCAGGAAGTGAGCGAGCCATGCGTCAATGTTGGCCTGGCGGCCTGAGGATTTTATCCTCAGGCTCACGTGCCAAAGCCTGCTGAAGCAGGCTGCAACACGGCGGACGAGCCAGCCTGGGCGATTTTAGAGATTAGCGCGGAAGTGAGACGCTGGCCGGCTTCGGACCGCACCGTGGCCGGGCGTGAACCCCGACATCCGCGGGGCGGGTGCTTCCGTGTCATTCTGCCAGCCTGCTTCAGCAGGCTGCGACACGGCGGACGAGCCAGCTTGGGCGATTTAAGAGATTAGCGCGGAAGTGCGTCGCGTGCGTCTCAAGGCAAGCTGCAATGAGCCGAACGAGCGGCCGTGAGACGCTAACCGGCTTGGCGGCCCGCCCGGCGATGAAGTCGCCGGGCTACACAACAGCGTCCGATGAATCGGACTTTCGGCTGCTCTGAATTCCGATTCATCGGACGCTGTCATGTAGCCCGGCGACTTTATCGCCGGGCGGGCGTCTTCGGATCGCACGGTGGCCGGGCGTCTTCGGATCGCACCGTGGCCGGGCGCCTTCGGACTGCACCGTGGCCGGCGTGAACCCCGACATCCGCGGGGCGGGTACCTCCGCGTCATTCTGCCAGCCCGCTTCAGCAGGTTGCGACACGGCGGACGAGCCAGCTTGGGCGATTTAAGAGATTAGCGCGGAAGTGCATCGTGTGCGTCTCGAGGCAAGCTGCAATGAGCCGAACGAGCGGCCGTGAGACGCTAACCGGCTTGGCGGCCCGCCCGGCGACGGAACGTGTCGCCGGGCGAGCGTCTTCGGACTGCACCGTGGCCGGGCGCCTTCGGACCGCACCGCGGCCGGGCGTCTTCGGACTGCACCGCGGCCGGGCGTCTTCGGACCGCACCGTGGTCGGCGTGAACCCTCCCATCCGCGGGGCGGGTACCTCCGCGTCATTCTGCAACCTGCTTCAGCAGGCTGCAACACGATGGACGAGCCTGCCTAGGCGATTTAAGACATTGGCGCGGAAGTGAGTCGCGTGCGTCTCGAGGCAAGCTGCAATGAGCTGAACGAGCGGCCGTGAGACGCTAACCGGCTTGGCGGCCCGACCGGCGAAAAGTCGCCGGGCGGGCGTCTTCGGACTGCACCGTGGCCGGGCGCCTTCGGATCGCACCGTGGCCGGGCGTCTTCGGACTGCACCGCGGCCGGGCGTGAACCCCGACGTCCGCGGGGCGGGTACCTCCGCGTCATTCTGCCAGCCTGCTTCAGCAGGCTTTCGCTCCGTAGCCTGAGGATTTATCCTCAGGTCCCGACGGCGCCCCTCAGGTCCCCGCTGCGGCTGCGGTACCCCTCAGGTCCCCGCCGCGCCACCCCACAGGTCCCCACGGCGGCCTGCCCGGGCGCCTGACCCGTATGCGCGGCATCATAGCAGCGGACGGACGCCGACGGTATAGTGGAGAGAGTTGAGCGCCTTGGATTCGGTTTGGCCGTGCCGAGGGGCAGGCCTCTTCTCTTTGCGCCGGAGGTCCGTCATGAACGCGATCCGTCCCCCAACCCGTCCGCTCCGTATCGCCGCGCTGTTGGCCGCCGTCCTGATGGCCCTCGCGCCCGCTCGCCCGAGCTTCGTCGCCGCGTCGCAGCCCCTGCCGGACCTCGTCGTCACCGACCTGAAGCTCATGGACGCGGGCGGCGGCACGGCGCTCGACATCCAGTTCAGTGTCAAAAACCAGGGCACCGCCGATGCTCCGGCCTCGTACGCGGAGATCGACGTGGCCGGACGGGCGATCCAGAACTACCCGGTCGGCCCGCTCCCCGTCGGCACGTCGCAGGCCGTCGAGCTGAAGACCAGCTACCCCGAAAACAAGGTCAAAGTGACCATCATCGCCGACTCGAAGAAGAAGATCGACGAACTGCACGAGAGCAACAACAAATCCAGCGCGCAGTTCGAACCCGCCGCCCGGCCGGACCTGGTCATCGACCGCGTGCACATCGAGCAGACGAAGGTGACGCCGCCGGAGCTGAAGGTGACGATCCGCGTCAAGAACCGGGGCAAAGGCGACGCGGCCGGCCTGACCGTGAAAGCCTGGCAGCCGGAGATCCCTGAGACGGTCTGGGTCCTGGGTTTCAACACCGGCAAGCCGCTGAAGGGCGGCCATTCGCGGGAGGACTCGTTCACCGCGACGCCCTTCAACAATCCCGTCACGTTCAAGGCGAAGGTGATCCCCAACCCCGGCGTCAACGATTCGAACCCGAATGACAAGCAGGGCTCCGGCAGCCTCAAGCTGAAGGCCGGCTCCAAGTCGCCCGATCTCGTCGTTCAGATCAACAAGATCGAGCTCGACCCGTCCATGACCAACGCTCAAGGCAAGCTCTGGGCGTTTACTTTGCCATCCTCAACACCGGCGGCAAGGACGTGACGTCACCGATTGCGGTCCGGTACCACTTCGCGAACAACTTGCTGCCCGACGTGCAGGACACGATCATCCCGAACGGCCTCCACGCCGGCGAGGTGACCGACTGGGTCCATCCGCAGGAGCTGGGCGCCACCCCGCAGGATTTCTACGGCACCCAGCTCGTGGTGACTCTCGACCCCGGCAACACCATCAGCGAGTCCGACAAGGCCAACAATACCGCCACCGCCACCATTCCGAATCCGATCAGGAAGGTCCCCATCACGAATCCCCTCCCTACGCTTGAAAACAAGCCGTAGGCGGGGCGGCAGACCTCTCGAAAACTGTCACCCGAGGAGGACGGCCGTATCGTCCGACGAGGGGTCTCGCGCGCGAGGGAGGACATTGTCAATCGCACGACTGGGGCGTCCTTGTCGCGCGCGAGACCCTTCGTCGGACGATACGGCCGTCCTCCTCAGGGTGACAGTTTTCGAGAGGTCTCCCGCCCTTGGACACCCAACGAAAATCAGCTATACTGGTCCCATCAGCGATTGGTTGATTGCGAGCGTGTCGAGCGAGGATGGTTCTTTGGCGATTTGCGCCGAAAGGAGGCAACCCACATGTCGGCTTCAGTTCTGGTAGCTTATGCGACGAAATTCGGCTCAACGCAGGAAGTGGCGGAGGCGGTGGCCGCGACAATGCGCGAACAGGGGCTCGCGGTCGATCTACAGCCCGTGCACAGCGTGCGCAGCGTCGAGGGTTACGACGCCGTCGTGCTGGGCGCGCCCCTCATCATGTTTCGCTGGCACAAGGACGCGCGCCGCTTCCTGTCGCGGTACCGTGAGGCTCTGGCGGCGCGGCCGGTGGCGGTGTTCGCCATGGGTCCCGTGAAGAACCCGAGGGACGAAGACGAGTGGCAGGGTTCCCGCGAACAGCTCGACAAGGCGCTGGTGCAGTTTCCCTGGCTCAAGCCGATAGCCGTGGACGTCTTGGGCGGCAAGTTCGACCCGACGGCGCTGCGTTTTCCTTACACCCTTCCGGGCAACCCCCTCAAGAAGATGCCGGTGTCCGACTCACGGGATTGGGCGGAGATCGGCGCGTGGGCCGGCCGCCTGGTCGCGAAGCTCGACGTTTCGGCTGCGGCGCCGAAGGGTTAGTACCCGGTCTGCCCTACGCCGTCTTGCGGGCCTCCAGATACATCCACGTCCGGGGAATCGCCGTCAGCCCCTTGGCCTGCAACCGCTTGAAGTAGCCGTCCGCGGCGTCCTGCAAACACCCAATGGCCAGGTCGATGTCGACTCCGGGCAGGGCGCCCTTCGCGAAGCCGTCGTAGCCGAAAATCGCGCGGATCGCGTCGATGTCCATATCGACCGTGTGGTGCTCCAGCTTGATGTCACCGAATCCGGCCTGAGTGGCGATCCGGCAGTAGTCGTCCGCAGAGTAATTCAGCAGATTCACCGGATTGGGGATGTCGTTGTGGTGCCCACGTTCCTTGGCCAGCTTTCTCGCCGAGGCGACCATGACGCCCCAATGCCGTTCGGAGCCCGGCGGGTACGCGTGCAGCGCCTCGTACGCGCTGTTGAGCAACAGCGTGCCGTCCTTCTGCAGCAGGCGGTTGGCCTCGCCCAGCGACCGTTCGAGATTGGTCAGGTGCGCGGAGTTCAAAAAGGTGACCAGCTCTTGCGAGCCGCTGGGAAGAGGGACCTCCTCCACGCTGCCCAGCATGAAGCGCACCGTGATCTCCGTGGGCGATTCGTCGAGGAAATCCGCGAACTTCAACCTCGCTGTGGCCAGGCTTTCTTCATCTACATCGACCCCATGGACCATCGCGCCGCGCTTGAGTTTGCCGAGCGCAATCAGATGCTCGATCGCCGCGCCTGTGCCCGTCGCGAAGTCCACGACGCTTCCCACTTCCGGTGCTCTTTCGAGAAGCTCGCTGTCGATCTTCTCGTAAAACGGCTGCCGGGCAAAGGATTCATATGATCGAGGCGATGCTTCTACGTGACGAACTCGTCGCTCGCCATCCGGACTACTCATGGCACAATCCTCCCATCGTGATACGAGTGTCGAATACACGCAGACTCCGACGGCCGTCTTCTCCTGTACATTTCGTGTGACGCATTATTTTACCCGCAATTTTCATACAGGCAAATTGGCCTAAGCCGGCCGGTCGAGCGTCTTCATTATGACGCAAATCCTGTCGCGTGGCGCGCCGCCGTGCTAATCTGGGGGCAGGTATCGGACGACTCAGTTCACTGCCGCGGGCCGGAGGAGGTGGCGCGATGAAATACAGGAACGCAATGGGAATATTGATCGTGGCGCTCATGGCAGCCGTGTTGTGGCCCGGCGCCGGGCCGGCAGCGGCGCTCGCCGGGCACCGTCACTTCGACAAGCCGGAATGGCACGTGGCGATGGATTACCCTTCGGGTTGGACGGCGCGGATGGTCGGCGAGACGCTGCAGTTCAGCCGTCTGACCGGCACGAGTGCACTCGTGTTTGTGCTGGCCCACGACAAGGCATACCTCGACCCCACGCTGTCCATGGACGACATCTTCGCGGACATCCTGAGCAAGGCCGGCGCGCAGATGGCCTTCCAGACCCAGCCCGCTCCATCGCGCACGATCTCAGGCGCCCCGGCGCGTGTGGCGACCTTCGCCGCGGTAGGGACGCTGCTCCCCGCGGCGGGCGGGTACGTGTACCAGTTCTCGGTCGGCTCCGACGGCTTCGGCGCGCTGGCGTCGGTGCCGCCCGGCTCGTGGCAGCTCCACCAGGCGGACTTCGACGTGATCCTGAACAGCATCGTCGTATCGCCGAGCGGCACGCCGTCCGCGCCGAAGCCCGCACCGAAAGCCACGCCGGCCAATTCGGGCGCCGTTGCGCCCCCGCCCCAGTAAGGACGGCAGACCTCTCTCAAGAACAGGGCAATCGCATCTTAGCCGGGCCCGCCCGGCGATAAAGTCGCCGGGCTATACGACAGCGTCCGATGAATCGGACTTCAGAGCAGCCAGAAGTCCGATTCATCGGACGCTGTCATGTAGCCCGGCGACTTTATCGCCGGGCGGGCCGGCTAAGATGCGATTGCCCTGCCCAACAGAAATTCCCTCTTGAATCTGGAGGGATTTCGGAGTATACTTTACGTACAAGCCAACGATTGTAGCGAAATCAATTCGGCCCGACGGCGTCAGCAGCCGTGAGGGCCATGCGTCCACATTCAAGTGCGTCGAGTCTGAGCTGAAACCCCCAGCCCAAGTCCCCCGGCCAGGCGGGTTTCACTGTTCTCACCGTGGCGTCATCGCCTGACCGCCTCATCTCAATATGCGACGAAGGAGCCTGCCATGTCCAGCAAAGTCGGTGCCGTCCTCCTGGTCCTCATCCTGTTGGCCTCGTTCATCGGCCCATCGAGCGCGCACGCCTGCACTCCGGGCATGTCCTTCATCGCCGACGTGACGATCCCGGATGGGACGCACCTCCCGGCGGGCCAGGCTTTCGACAAGGTCTGGCGGCTGAAGAACAAGGGCACCTGCGACTGGTCTCCGCGCTACGCGATGACCTACGTGGGCGGGCAGCGGCTCACCGTGGCGGACAGCTTCCCGATCGAGCGTGAGGTCCCCGCCGGCAGCACCGTGGACCTGACGGTCAAGATGCAGACGCCGCTGGACGTCGGGACGACGGAAAGCATGTGGGCGCTGATCGACGACGCGGGCCTGGGCGTGCATCCCCACATCGGCGAGATGATCTTCGTGCGGATCGTCGTCGACGAAGGCGACCCCGATGCCCCGGCGGTCTCCATCGACGGCCCGGTCCTGACCCCCGACCAGCCGAACGCCGTCTGGCTGTGGGGCGCGCCGAACGCGGACCACGCTGAGGGCGACGTGCTGCCCGCCGGGCGCTACCACATTCTCGGGACCGAGCAAGACGGCGCGTGGACGCAGATCGAATTCGGCAGCCGCACGCCGTGGGTCTTCACCGGCCCCGATTCGGGCACGCACACTATCCCGGCGGCCGCTCCCACGTCCCAGTAGCGACGCGAGCCTGAGGCGTGGTGTAAGGCATGCGCCTCACTGACGAGGAAGGATGCAAGCGAACATGACAACGGATCTGGGTTCATCGTTGGATATCGGTCAGCTGGCCTCCGGCTCGCTGTGGTTGGTGCTGGTACTACTCCTGCTGGTGCTGATCTTGCCCTCCATCCAAACTATCGGACCCACCCAGGTGGGCCTGCTCACCAAGCGATTTTCGTTCAAGAAGTTGAAGGAAGGCAACGTGATCGCCTTCAGGGGCGAGGCCGGGTACCAGGAAGCTCTGCTCATGCCCGGCTGGCGCTTCGTGTTCTGGCCGAGCTACATCTGCACCAAATACCCCTGGGTGCAGGTGCCGGTCGGGCAGGTGGGCGTCGTGATCAGCCAGGTCGGAGAGACGCTTCCGGTCGGCGCCAAGTCGGCCGTTTATAAGGATGTGTTTGGCGATTTCCGGAACCTGCGCACGTTCATCGAGAACGGGGGGCAAAAAGGCGTCCAACGCCCGGTGCTGCCGCCCGGCGCCACCGTCCCCATGCACCCCATCGGCTTCCTGGTCATCACCCAAAATCAGGTCTACGGCCACCCGATGCAACCGGAGTTGGAAGCTGCGTACCGCCGGCGGACCCTGTCGTGCTCGGATTTTGGCCTCGACCCCGCACAGCTGAACGTGGTCCGGATCGAACCAACTCTGACCGACTCCGGGCTGATTCAGGACATGGTGGGCATCGTCACCACGCTGGAAGGGCCGCCCCTCGATGAGGGGGACATCGCCTGCCGGCTCGGCGGCTACACCGACCTCACGGAGCTGGAGGAGGACTCAGGGCTTCCCGACACTCAGATCATCGAGCGCCTGTTCGGCAGCAAGAACGACCTGCACGGGTCTTACCAGAACTTTCAGGCGTTCCTGGATGCGGGCGGCAAGATGGGCCTGCAGCACGACCCGATACTGTACGGCGCCTACACGCTCAACCCCTTCCTGGTCAACGTCCAACTCGTGCCGATGCTGGTCGTCCAGCAGGGCGAGGTGGCAGTCATCAAGTCCTACGTAGGCCTGGAGACCAAAGACACCTCGGGCGCGGAGTTCAAGTTCGGCTCCCTGGTGCGGCCCGGGCACCGTGGCATCTGGCAGGAGCCGCTGCGCACCGGCAAGTATCCGCTGAATCCTCGCATCTACGCGGCCGAAATGGTCCCGACCGCCATCCTGACGCTCAGCTGGGCCAGCTACAGCTCCAAGGCCCACGATCTCGACCGGGAGCTGGAGTCGATCATCGCCAAGAGCCGCGAGGGTTTCGTCTACAAACTCGATCTGCAGGTCCTCATCCACATCGCCGATACCATGGCCAGCCGGGTCATCTCGATGGTGGGCACCATGAGGAACCTGGTCGACGAGGTGCTCCAATCGGCGGTCGGCAACCACTTCCGCAACAGAGTCCAGTCCATGCCCGCAGTGCAGTTCATCGAGAACCGGCAGTCGGTCCAGGTGGAGGCCACCGAGCACATCGTCCAGCAATTGGCCCAATACTACGTCGAAGTGAGGGGCGTTTACATCCAGGACGTGAACCTGCCCGAGGCGCTGGTCACCGTCCTGACTCAGCGCGAAATCGCTCATCAGGACATCGAGACCTTCAACATGCAGCGCCAGGCCGAGGAGGGACGCATCCAGAAGGAGCAGGCCAAGGGCCAGGCCGACAAGCAGGGCGAGCTGGCGGCCTCAGTGGTCAATATCCAGATCAAGCAGAACGACGCCCAGGCCCGCACCGCCGAAGCGAAGGGCGAGGCGACGTACATCTCCGAGACGGGTGCGGCCAAGGCCGTCGAAGTGAGAGCCACCGGCGTCGCGCGGGCCGAAGCCTACCGGCTGCAGGTCGAGGCGCTCGGCCAGGGTCCGACCGCCTGGGTCAACGCCATCAACGCGCTGGCCGAGCACAACGTCAAGATCGTGCCCGAGGTGCTGG
This sequence comes from uncultured Chloroflexia bacterium, assembly GCA_963843645.1. GTDB lineage: Bacteria > Chloroflexota > Anaerolineae > DAOTYC01 > DAOTYC01 > CAWJLE01. Next base: position 222,785 of record CAWJLE010000002.1, read on the forward strand.
TCGCCGGGGGCGGCGACGCCTTCAGCGCCCTCGCCGCCGCCTTCACCCAGAAGCTCCGCGCGGAGCAGAAGGGGGAGATGGTGGAGGTGGTGGAGGCAGAGGAAGAGCCCGGAGAGGAGCCGGCAGAGGGCGTTTGACTGGGATCGAGACGCCACAGGCCGGGGGCTTTCCCTGCACCGGCTGCATCTTGTGGGAGGTGAGCGCGGGGTGGTCGACGCCGACGACGATTGAGCGTCGGCGGCGTCACGAAAATTCCGTTACATAACGTAGCTCGTCGAATGAAGCAGGATGCATCAGCGAAGACACGGAGGTGACCGATGAGGATCCGTTTTCGCTTCGCGGCGTTGGCATTCGGGTGCTTCTTGGCTCTATCCGTGGCGTGGGTGGGGGCGGCGCCTCCCGCGGGCAGCACGGCCCAGCAGGTGTCCGCCGCGCGGGGCGGCGTGGTCGTGTCGCCCTCCGGCCGCCTCGTGCTGACCATCCCGGCGGGCGCGCTGGCCGCAGACACGACTGTCTTCGTTGCGGAGACCGCGCCCGGCGAGGACCTCTTCGTCGGCCCCACCTTCGTTCTGCAGCCGGACGGGCTACAGTTCCGACAACCCGCCGGGCTCACGATCCGCTACGCGCCCGCTGACCTTCCGGCCGGCTACGAGCCTGACGACGTGGCGATCACCGAGGTGAACCCGGAGGGGAAGGGGACGGCCGCTGCCGCGCCGCCGGGCGGAGATATTCTGGCGACCGGCGGCTGGCAGTACCTGGACAGCGACGTCGACGCGGACGCGGGGACCGTCTCCGGCGAGATCAGCCACTTCTCGCGCTACTCGCTGCGCGCAATCGCCGGCTACCGTCTCGGTACAGGCATGACGACCCTCAAGGGCCCTTTCGACTACGGCATCAAGTACGCCGACGAGACGGGGGCCGGGGCGGCGAAGGCAAACTGGGGCAAAGTGGGCGAGGTCTTCGAAGACGTGGCGGTAACGTTCGGCTCCGAGGGGCTGGCCATGGCGCACGTCGAGATCGCAAAGTGGTTCCGGGTAAAGCCCGGCAAAACGGGGCAGCGCTCCAGCGACCAGGTCTACATCACCGGGGGCGTCGAGCACAACGCGCTGTTCGTCGGCGGTACGAACCAATACATCATCACCCTGGGCTTCGTCCTGGCCGACGCGGCCGCGCAGCCCATCGGCACGCCGGAGATCACGAGCATCTTGCCGCCGAAGGGTGGGCGCTTCACCTCGCAGGGTGTGCTGAACCAGGTCTATTTCCACGACCCGATGATGCCCAACCTGACCCAGTTCCCGGCTGGGCCGCCGTACGAAGTGGAGCACCTCAAGGTGACGTTCAAGAATTGCCGCCTCGTCGCCGGGCGTATCTATGGGCTGACGACGAGCGTGACGACGTCCGTGGCGGGACGCGCCGCGCAGCCGCACGTGGACCCGACCGGCGGGGGCGTGCGATTCTACGGGCCGTTCCCAGGGAAGTGCATGATCGACCTGCCCTACGTGGACGAATAGCCGAACCGCCGCGCCGGTCCGGGTGGCGCACGCAAGAAACCTCCCTTCTCGCACACCCGGAGAAGGGAGGGGACTGCATTTCTTCCATTTTCGAGAGCACCAGCCGCGTTACTGGCTCTGCAGCTTGCCGCCGCCCCGGTTGATGTTGGGCATGGCTCCGCCGCCGCCCGGCGCGAAGCGGGCTGACTCACAGACGAGCTGGAACTTCTCCCAGGTGTTGACGTGCGTCGCATCCGAGTGCATGGTCTCCGGGACTTCCGTGCCGTGGCCGCCGCCTCCGGTCGCGGTCAGGTAGTGCCCGTTCACCGTCTTGATGTCGTACCACCCATACCCCAGGGATTCGAATACGAACTGCTCCCAGGCGTTCGGCTGAGTCGCATCGGAGTGAATGACGTCGGAGATGCGCCCGCCGCCGTCCACCGCGGTGAGGTAGTGCCCGTTGGCGGTCTTGATGCCGTACGTGATGACCGGCGTCCCCAGATCCAGGTCCTCCAGCGTGAACTTCTCCCAGCTTCTGGCTTGTGTCGCGTTCGTGTGGATGACGTCTTTGATCCGCCCTCCGCCGCCGACTGCGGTGAGGAAGTGCCCGTTGTAGGTCTGGATCGCGCAGACGACGGGCCCGTTTTTGGCGGAAACAGTAGCGGCCGGGACGACGACAGCGCCCAGCATAACGGCGATCAGCAGCAACGAACCGGTTACCCAAAACGTTTTCATGGTTCGAGATCCTCCAAATGCGGCTGCCCCTGCTCTTTCGGTCGCTGATGGTCCTCAGAATAATGAAGCACCCGCGGTGACTATGGCCGACTATACCGGAAGAACGCTAAATCCCGACGCCTGCGCTGAGTGTTGTTATATTCGCACATAAATAGAGTGTACGTGAAGAGCTCCGGGGAGTGTATGATGCAGGTCATGAGGTGGCGGGCTGGCGGGGTTCATTCACACAGCTCTCGCAGGCCGCGCACAAACACCTGGAAGCTCTTCGACTGGTTCCGATCCGGGTTCATGTGCGGGGCGATCCGCCGGGCAGCGGAAATCTTGGCGAGGCCGCTGCGATGATACCCGGCCCGTTGGAGTTCCCGCTCCAGGGCGTCACTCGTCTTGCCGGCGATCTGATCGGAGTTGCGGTATTTTGCCCGCCTTGCCAGGTTGACCGGAACTCCGGGGTAGGCAGCGTGCAGGGCTTCCACATCTCCAAAGAACCAGGCCTCCAGCTCCTTGACCGCCAGCCGGTTCAAGACCTGAACGTGCGAGCTGAACAGAGAGGTCGACCGGGTCGCCAACCGCGCGCGGTGCGCCATTTCTTCCAACGATGCCTTCAAATCACGGCAATCGCCCTCGTCCGCGTCGAGCAGGACCACGATCCGCCAATCGTCAGGCAGCCAGTTGTGATATGCTCTGAGGAGCCCCGGCAGCTTCGAGAGGAGGTCGTCCTTGCCCTGATGGGGGTGGATGGCGAACGTGACGGCCGCTCCCACGACCTTGGGCACCAGTATCTGCAGCGCTGCTTCAGACGAGGACTCTTCCACCAAGAATTCGATGTGCATCGGGGCCGTCTTCCTTGGGCTCAGTGTTGTGGAATCTTCAGACCACCGGAAGCGGTCAGCGGGTCGCCGGCGTCGAAGAACCCGCTCATCCAGAGGTTCCCCAGCAGATTGCCCTGGGCCATGAATTCCCTGATGCCTCTCATATCGGCGGCCCGGCGGGCCTGCGTGTAGCCTCGTTCATCCCGGTAGAGCACCCACAGCTCCTCGGGCTTGAGTCCGTTCACGAAGAAGGGCGAGTGCGTGGTCACCATCAACTGACTGCGGCCCGACGCTTCGCGGCATTCCTCGGCCAACTCCGGCAGCAAACGAGGATGAAGGTGGTTTTCCGGTTCCTCTATGCCGATCAGTTGGGGCGGGTCCGGATCGTACAGCACCGTGAGGTACGAGAGCATCTTCAGCGTACCATCGGACGCGAATCTGGCCAGAATGGGGCGCTCAAACGGCGCGTCCTTGATCTGCAGCAACAGCCGGCCATCGGCCATAAGCTCCGCGTCTACCTTCTCCAGCCGCGGTACACGCTCTGACAGTGCCTGGAGAATCTGGGTCAACCGATCCTCGTGTTGCTCTTTGAGATACTGGATGACGTTCGGCAGGTTGTCCCCGGTGGCCGATAGGCGTTCCTGAGGTCCGGCCTCGGGCACCGCCCGCGCGTTGTCGGCGGTGAGGTAGGAGAGATACCACCCCGTGATGAAGCGGCGAAGAGCGCTGACGCGTGGGTTCCTGGCCAGTTGGCCCAGTGTGTTCACGGCAAGCATCTCGGACGAGTCCAGGGTCTCCGACATGCGCTGATCTGTGGCGTCCGGCACCTCGCCACTCACTACCATGCCGCTGCCCATCTGGAAGTCGACGAACCTGAAGGGCCGGCCCCACTGCCCGCGTCGCCACTGCAGCCATTCTTCGGTGACGAAGGGGCCCCTCGAACCCTCATCGATGGCCAGATGGTAGGTGATGAGCGGTGATTCGCGCGTCTCGCGGTATTTCAGCTCGATGACGATGGGACCGTCCGATCCGCGGGTGCGTAGCTCTTTGAACCGTCCGCGGCGGTCCCAGGCCTTGCGCAGGCCGACGGAAAAGCACTCCGCGAGGAATGCGAACACGTCGAAGAGCGTCGACTTGCCGCTCCCGTTGGGACCGAGCAGAACGGTCAATGGGGTCAGTCCCTTCAGTTGAAGGTCCCGGAGAGCCCGATAGTTCCTGACCGCCAACGCTTCGATGCGCGGGATGGAGGGCCTGTTGTAGCTGCTCATCGCTCACCTGGTTCCCCGAGTCCGTCACGGACTCTCGGCGTGGGAAGCCCCCATCGTCAGAGGGGGCTCATTCGCACATGACATATGAATGGGCGAATTATACCACACAATCGCGAAACGTCTACGGACCTTGCCCTGCCCGAAGCCCATTCGGCTTCCCGAGCGGGCCGCTACGTGGACGAAAGTCCGGGGACAGGGGCGGCGCCCTGACTCCGGTCCGGCTCCGATTCCAGGGCGCGGATCTTGCCGACGCGCCCGATGATGACCGCCAGGATGGACACGAACAGGCCCGACAGGATGAACATCAGGCCGATGCCCCTGCCCGGGCCGGTGCCGATCATGCGCCCGACGCTCTGGCCCAGCACACCGTTCGGCAGGAGCGCCGGGTTGAACAGGCGGTCCGCCAGGAACCCGGCCGAGGCAAACGCCAGTATGTAGCCGATCTGCGAAATGGCGGACACCAGCGACCAGGCCCGGCCCTGGCGTTCGTTGTCGACGTTCCGGCGGATGAGCACCTCCAGGCTCGTGTTCGCGAACGGCAGCGTGGCAAAGAACAGGAAGCCGAAGACGATGATCCACTTGACTGACGTGAACAGGCCCATGCAGGCATAGCACAGGCCGGCCAGCGCGAGGAACAGCGAGAGCATGAATACCTTGTTGCCCTTCATGCCGAGCACGCCGATGAACAGGCTGCTGACCATCATCCCTGATGCCGATGCGGACAGGGCCACGCCTAACGTCTGTGAGTTGGCGAGGGTCAGCATCATGGGACCGTACAGCGATTGCAGCAATCCGATGTAGAAGCAGAGCACGGAGGTCAACACCACCAGCCACAACACTCCTTGCTGCGCCGTGAGGTAGCGGAAGGAATCGCGCATATCGTGGAAGAACGTCTGTGTCTCGTGCTTCTGGGGAGCGGCATACGGCGTCCCGATCAGCAAAACCGCGGCTACCGCGATCAGGAAGGTGGCGATGTCGATCGCCAGGACCCACTTCACGTCGTACACGCTCATCAGCAACCCGGCGACGATCGGGGAGATGGAGATACTGCGCCGATCCCGCCAGCTGAATCAGGCCGCTGGCCTGGGAGTACAGCTCTTCGGAAACCAGATCGGTGACGGCGGCCTTGTAGGCGGGGCTCTGAATTGCTGCGAACACCGCGCTCATGGCCACGCCGACGTAGATGTGCCACACTTCCAGGCGCCCCGACCCCATGGCCAGCAGGATGAACAGCAGTCCGCTGATGGCGCCCGCGTCCCCTACGATCATCATCTTCCGGCGATCGAAGCGGTCGGCCAGCACTCCGGCAAACGGCAGCAGGACGAACGTCGGCAGAAACGCGAACAGAATCACCAGGGAGTAGCTCGTGGCCGACTGGGTCTTCTGAAAGACGAAGACCCCCAGGGCGAACGCGGTGAGCCCGCTGCCGATGGCTGAGATCAGCTGTCCCAGCCAGACGACGAGAAATCTCTTGAAGGTTCGATCTGGAGTGTTCAACTCTGCATTGCTCCTTCGGTCGCGACGGACCGCGCGGGGGCCGATTCGACTTCCGGCTGCGCCTCGAAGAACGCCCGGTCGTAGATCACGATGCCGGCGGCCACGATCAGCAGCAGCGCGGTCTGGATGAATTTCGTCGATTCCACCGTGGCGAACGCTTCCGCCGAGATCACGGTCATGAAGTGCAGCAATATGGCGGCCGGGATGCTGCGGTGGTTCCGGTAATAGACCCAGTTCAGGATGAACGCCATGGGTAGGATGCTGAGGAAGAAGTTGACGACGTAGGGGCCGCCCATCTTCCACAGCTCGTTGTGGTAGTAGTTGTTGATGAAGAACAGCGGCACGTGCCATGCCCCCCACAGAACGGCGAACAGGACGCTCGTCTTCAGCAGCGTGAATCTCTGGCGCAGGCTGTCGACGCCGTAACCCCGCCACCCGATTTCCTCGAAGGTTGGGGCCAGAATCGAGATCAGCAGGCTGGCGAGGACCTGCCCGCCCACGATGTCGAACTGATCGGACAGCGAGAACTGCGCCGGGGATGCGCCGAACAGCAGGGAGACGGCGATCGCCGCCAGGACCGACGCCGGCATCAGCAGTACGATGACCGGTACGTATCGCAGGTCGATCCGCCGGATCTGGGTGAGCCTGCTCCAGAAGTCGGACTTCAGGTCGCGGCTGCCGGACCCGAAAACCATGAACAGGCCGATGACCATCGGCGCGATCAAGCCGGGGATCAGCAATAGGAACTCGATGGACTCCATGCCGGCGCGATGGCTGAAATAGGCGGCGGCGAACCAGGACGCCCAGGTCAACAACAAGGTCGAAGCGAAGAATTTCGTGGGTTTGTACGCATGGCGACTCATGATGATCTCCTGTAGGGTGAAAGTGATGCACGCACTGCGCGCTTACATGAACGAGAAGGTTCCCGGGGCGGCACGGAGCGCCCGTTCGATGACGGCCTGCATGGCTCGAGCGCGCTTCATCTGCTCGTCCTGATTCCAATCGAAGAGGCCCGATTCCAGCAGGAACTGGGATCCCGCCAGCAGGAACTGCACGGTTTCGAGCGGGTCTTCCACGTCGAACACGGCTTCCTGCTTGCCCTGTTCGATCACTCGCGCCAGAACAGGGGCCAGCTCGACGATGGTCACCACGCTGATGCGCTCGTGAAGCTCCCGGTTCTCCGGTCGATGGAGGCTTTCCATCAACCAGTCGCCGTGTTCCGAGGGCCGGTTTTCTCCCCGCAGGATCTGCCGCAGCTTGTCGACGGCGCCGATGGCGGGGTCGTCGGCGATGGCCTCGTAGTCTTCGCGCAGCCGGTCGACCATCGCCTGGGCCAGCGCGACCAGGACGTCTTCCTTGGATTTGAAGTAGTAGTAGAACGTCCCCTTCGCCACGCCCACGTGCTGGACGATCGCGTCCACGCTGGTGTTGCCGTATCCCTGCTCCGCGAACAGCTCTCCGGCGGCCGCCAGTATCTCCGCTCGCCGCGTCTCGGGATCCTTGGTGATTCTCTTCATGTGCTATCTCCTTTGACTGACGGTCAGTCAGTGATTCAAATTATAGCACATGACTGACCGTCAGTCAATAGGAAAATCGGTGAATTTTGGACGAGTTTGGTCAGCTGGGAAAAAAACTTCCGAAGTTTCCAAAACTTCGGAAGTTTAGCTGAGGGGTGACGCTCACGCCTCGGCGTACGCCGTCCCGGTCACGGTGTCGGCGAGGGCCCAGAAGTTCTCCAACGGAGTATCGAGCTGGACGTGGTGCGTGGGGCCGAGGATGAGGCCGCCGCGCCGGCCGAGGGTGCGCAGGCGGGCGAGGACTTCGCCCCGCACGTCGGCGGGGGAGCCGAAGGGCGCTCGGCCAAGTGCTCAGGCGTAGAGCCAATCTTCCTCTGAGGAAACCGGCAAGTCGTCGCAAGCGCGGGCGTGAAGCCAACCCAAGGCTCCAAGATCTCGAATTGCTGTCGCGACCGTCTTTTCGTCCAGAGGCGGTGTTCGCCGTTGCTTCCATTGCATAACTTCCGCAAGTACCTCACACTCGGTCGGCTGTGTGTCTCTGGCCGCCCGTAGCGCGCGGGCCGTGAACAGCACGGTGGCGGTCACCTCGGCCTGCTGCGTGTCCATCCGCAGGAACAAGTCAGCCACTCTGTTCAGAATAGATTCCCATTGTTGCAGATGCTCGGCGTAGGACTGGCGAGCATCGGAAAAGGTCGGTCCGACGTTGACGGCGAACATTTGACCGAGACGAGATTCGACGATTAGCCCGTTGTTTACTAATCTTGTGACAACTCCCTTGAGCGCAGGAGCGAACGGGCCATAGCTGCTCCGCTTATACTCGAGCCCGGTAGGAATTCCCTCTTGTGTCGCCACATAGGCGATCTTCTGGAAGGTGGTTCGACCTACCGGCCAGTGGTACGGTTGCTCTTCGATGCGCCGAAGAATGTCGACGAGAGCCACCAGCCCCGCATGCACCCAGCGCGGCTCCGGCATGCTGACCCCATTGGCATCAGGCGTCTCCCGAGCCAGGAAAGCCGGCTGCAACTCCTCGTGTGGGGTACCGTAAGGGGCATACAGCTCTATCGGAATCTCCAGGCGACTGAAGCGGCGATACAGCGTCGGTCCCACGATGCGCCACTCAAGCTGACCCTCGCCACAGCCGAGTGGCGGAACCGCCAACGAACTGATGCCCCAGGCCTGGTAGTTTTCGAGGAGGTAGTCGACGCCTTGCACGATGCTGTCCAATCGAGCAACTGACCGCCAATGGTCCTTCGTTGGGAAATTCAATACCCAGGGAAAGACGAGACGCTTGTATAGATAGGGGCGGCCGAGTCGGACTTCGCGCCGCTGGCAACGGCGAACGTAATCTGCGAACATCTCTGGAAAGCGGGTTTTGAACCCTAACGCGATGCCCTTGCCCATTACACCGACGCAGTTCACCGTATTCACCCAGGTTTGGGCATTGGATTCGAACATGTCGCCAATCAAAACCTTTATCATGGCGTACCCTCCTGTGTCTAGCGGAAGAATAGAACCGCATTCACTGCTACGTCCAGGGTCGGTGCCAGTTCGTTCAGACTCAATCGAGCCTCTTCACAAGACACGTAGGCGCCCAGGATGTGATGGGGCGGTACCCGATTAGGGACCAACACCTCAGCACATTTAATCCGCTTCTTCCGCCACTGCTCAATCTGATTGGCGTCCGTCCAGTATGTGGCGAAAACCAGTGTCTCGTCAACTTCGCTGAGTCCGTAAGGAGATGGGAGGAAGCGCGTATAATTGCTGGCAGCGTTCCCATCTGTGATCACTACCCCAGACAAATCGAGGATCGCCTGGCTGACCCGCAACACGCACAATTCCATATGAGAATCCCTGCGTTTGTAAATCATCGGGTTCCTGGCGCAGAGGTACAGATTCACGTATGTGTGGAGAGGTCGGCCACCAGGTACTGTTTTTCTCGTTCGTATTTCCTGAACCTCAGGCATTGCAACTGAAATTGGTCCCATCGGCTTAGCTCTCTGGTATGAAAGGATGCCGTGGATCAGGATCGAAGGGACGTTAGCGATGTTGGTTATGTAGTGCAATTCAGGGAGATCTGACCTATTCATATTTCATCTTTTCGTGTGGATTGGCCAAACCAAACTGCGCACGCAGGCAGAAGCCTCTTGATCAAGAACCATTTGCCTCGAACAGGGTTTGTCTTTAGTTGTGCACGACCTCATTATACCACGCTGATGCGACTACAGCGACTCGTACGCCGTCCCGGTCACGGTGTCGGCGAGGGCCCAGAAGTTCTCCAACGGAGTGTCGAGCTGGACGTGGTGCGTGGGGCCGAGGATGAGGCCGCCGCGCCGGCCGAGGGTGCGCAGGCGGGCGAGGACTTCGCTCCGCACGTCGGCGGGGGAGCCGAAGGGCAGGGTGTGCTGCTCGTCGACGGAGCCCCAGAAGCAGAGCCGGTCGCCGTAGGCACTTTTCAGGCGCTCCGGGTCCATGCACGCGGGCTGGATAGGGTTCAGGACGTCGAGGCCGATGTCGATGAGGTCCGGAATGATGGGTTCGATCGCGCCGTCGGAGTGGTAGGCGACCTTCACCCGCGGATTGACGGCCTTCAGCGTGGCGATGAACTCGGCCATGCGCGGCTTGAAGAAACGCCGCCACGTGGCCGGCGCGACGAGCATGTGGTGCTGGGCGCCGACGTCGTCGCCGATCCAGATCATGTCGACGCCGAGCTCCACCAGTCGCCGGGCGGCCGCCAGGTGGTAGCGGAAGGGAATCTCGAAGATGCGGTCGACGAGGTCCGGGTTGAGGGCGAAGTCCATCAGCATCTGGGCGTACCCACGCAGCGCCCAGGCCGTCTCGAAAATCGTCGTCACCGTGACGCCGACGATCCAATACTCGTCGGCGTACGCGTGGATGACGCGCTCGGCGTCAGCGTACAGCTCGGGCCGGTGCGGATCGGGCGGCCGGTAGGCGTCGAGGGCGCGCTCGTCGGCCAGGGGGTGGCCGACGATCTCCGTGTAGTGGCCGACCCCGAAGCGCGTCTGGTAGGGTGCGTTGCGCCACCCGACGCCCCACTCGTCGGTGTAGGTCTCGCTGTCCTGGCTGAGGGCCTCCATCGCGTAGTACGAGTTCGCCCAGCCCACCGAGGTCAGCAGCAGGTCCTGATCGAGCAGACGCTCCAGGACGTAGGTGTTGCCGCCGCCGTGCGGATTGTGGCGGGCGCGCTCGGTGAGCCCCTCGTCGGCCGCCAGGCGGGCGTTGAACTCCGGCGTGAAGCTGGCCTGCCATGGGCAGCGGTCCGGCTCCTCGTGGTGCAGCGCCATGAGTACGCGGTCACGGTGTCGCATGAGAGGCACCCTCCTTTTATGCGAGCCGGAATGTCTAACCGCCGATGAACGCGGATAAACGCAGATGGATTAGATGAATGTTTTGTTTTCATCTTGTTCTTAATCTGTGTCTATCTGCGTTCATCGGCGGTTACGAAACCAGCCCTTACAGCGCCAGGCGGCGGCGCAGTACGCTGTGCATCGAGACGGACAGGACGATGATCAGGCCGTAGATGAGCTGGGTCCAGAAGCCGGCCAGGCCCATGGCGACGATCCCGGCGTTGATCGAGCCGATGATGAACGAGGCGATGAAGGTGCCGAACACGGTGCCCGTGCCGCCGAAGACCGACGTGCCGCCCAGGAACACGGACGATAGCGTGGTCAACAGGTAGCCGTCGCCCAGGGTCGGCCAGAAGTACAGCACTTCCATACTGGCGACCAGGCCGGAAAACGCGGCCGCGACGCCCATGATGGCGAAGATCCACAGCTTGGCGCGCGAGACGTTGACGCCCATCAGCCGAGCGCTCTCCACGTTATCGCCCACCAGGTAGGTGTGCGCGCCCAGGCGGGTGCGGTTCAAGATCACCCAGATCAAGATGGCAATCGCGATCGCCCACAGCATCTGGCCGGGAATAGTGCCGAACAGCCGGCCCACCAGCCCGTCGTGAAAGATCGTGCCCACCGTTGGGTTGAGCGACCGCCCGTTGCCGCCCGTGACGACCAGCACGACGCCGCGCCAGAAGAACTGGGTGCCGATGGTCGCCACCAGGGACGGGATGCCCAGCCGGGTGACGATCCAGCCGTTCAGCAGACCGGCTACCAGCCCGGCCAGCAAGCAGGCCGCAACGGCCAGCTCTAGGCTGCCCGTCGCCCCAAGGGTCAGTGAAAAGGCGGTCATACCCCAGGCCATCACCGACGGGAAAGACAGGTCCATCTCACCGGCGATGATGAGCATGGTCAGCGGCAGGGCCATGATCGTAAAGAACGGTGTCGAGGACATCATGGCGCCGTAGATGTTGAACGACAGAAAGGTGCGAGGGGCCCCCACCAGGAAGATCAGCCAGATGACCAGGCCGACCGCCACGATTCCGATCTGGAGCCCGTTCCGGCGAACGATCCGCTCCAGAGGGCTGCGCCCGACCCGCGCGGGGGCTGAAACGTGATTCTCTTGCTTTTCCGCTTCAGAAGCCATATAAACACCTTCCTCAGGATGGTTAGGTAAAATCGCCACGCCGTCGCGCGTCAGTCCAGGCTGCCTGTCTGAGCCACCCGGTACATCTTCTCCATTAGCTGGTCCAGGGTAATGTTCTTGGTGAGGAATTCTCCGGCGACGGATCCGCGATCCAGCACGACCACCCGGTCCGCCACTGAGTAGACGTGGAACACGTTGTGGTCGATGAAGATGCACGCCTTGCCGGCGTTGCGGATGTCGCGCACGAACTCCAGCAGCTTCTTGGTCTCGGACAGCGACAGGCCCATGGTGGGCTCGTCCAGGATGATTAACTCGGCCTTGAAGTACAGGGCCCGCACGATGGCCACGCCCTGCTTTTCGCCGCCGGAGAAGGAGCCGACGACCGAATCGGGCGTGACGGCGGACGAGGTGAAGCCCATGGAGCCGACCATCAACTTGTGGGTCTCGGTGCGCATGGCGTGCACGTCCAGAAGGCCGAGCGGCGTCGTCATCTCACGGCCCATGAAGATGTTGCGCCACAGGGTCTGCTGGTTAGCGAGGGCGCGCTCCTGGTAGACCGTCTCGATGCCGAGGTTGCGGGCCTGGGCCACCGAGTTGTCCACCAGCCTCCGGCCGTTAAAATAGATCTCGCCCGTCGTAGGCTGGTGGTACCCGGTAATCATTTTAATGAGAGTCGATTTGCCGGCGCCGTTATCGCCCAACAGGCCGAGGACCTCGTTTCGACCAACGTTTAAGCTGACGTTCCGCAGCGCGTCGACCTCGCCGAACGACTTGCAGACGTTTCGCAGCTCGATGATGTAATCCTGATCTGCCATCACCCTCTCCTTACCGATTCAGATGCCTGGCTTTTTCGCCGTCCAGCGGCATCATAACAGGATGCACAGGATGGACAGGATAAAGACAAAGATGAGAAAAAAGCATGAGAGCACGGGTACGTCCCAGAGAACCCTGCGACGAGTGTTGTCAACGGCGTCTTCGGCCGGTTGGCTCTTTCATCTTGTCTCTTTTATCCTGTGCATCCTGTCTATCCTGTCACACACGTCGTTCAGGGCTGCGAATGGGGCAGGCGGCACATAGGGGCCGCCTGCCCCTCTTAAACTTCCGAAGTTTTTAAAACCTCGGAAGTTTGACAGAACCTCGGAAGTTTGACAGAAACTCCGGAAGTTCGGCGTTTAGCGGATTTCCTTCTCCACCAGCGGAGCCAGGAACTCGATGTTGTTCTTGTCGGCGAAGCCGCCGCCGGTGTCGATGTGGAGGCCGGAGAAGCCGTACGTCTTGGTCAGGCAGATCTGCAGGATGGGCAGGTAGCCCTGCAGCCACGGCTGCTGATCGATGACCAGCTCGGTCCAGCCGCCGCGGATGGCGGTCAGGGTGGCCGGCGACATATCGAAGCCCGCGGTGTGGATCTCGCCCGGCTTCTTGCCGGCGGCCGTCAGGTAGGTCTGCAGTGTGGCGGTGAGCCCGCCGTGGTCCGTCACGACCAGCTTGACGTCGGGGTGCGAGGACACGTAGCCGGCGAAGGTCGGGGTGCCGGCCGCCGGGTCGGCGTTGGTGGCGGAATCGATCTCGATGTAATCGACGGTCATGCCGGCCTTTTCCAGCGCGTCGATGACGCCCTGGGTCCGCTCGCCGCGGGTGGGCTGCGACTTCAGACCCCAGACCATGGCGCGATCGCCCGACTTGAGGTCGAAGCGCTTGACCGCCTCGCTGCCGAGCGCGTAGCCCGCGCCGTACAGGTCCTGGCCGACGTAGCCGAAGCCGTTGGCCGCGTAGTTCTTCTCGATGCGCGGAAGAGACGTATTCTGGCTGGTGACGATGATGCCGGCCTTCTCCGCATCGTTGATGAGCGGCTCGAAGGCATCCTCACCGGGATGGCCCATGACGGCGATCCCGTCCGGCTTGGTGGCCGCGGCCTCTTTGAACTGCGCAATCATCTTCTGAGGATCCCAATCGGAGAAAACGTACTGGACCTTGGGGCCGAGATCGGCCTCGGCTTGCTTCGCCCCGTTATAGACGTTGTTGGCGAAAACGCCGCCGGCCGGGCCGCCGGGGAAGAACACGATGTTGACGTTGGAGCACCAGTCTTTGGCCGGCGCCGGCTGCTGAGCGGAAGCAATGGTGGGTATGAGCATGGACGTAACGAGGAGAGCCGTCATCAACCAGCCGAACGTGTTGCGGTTCATTTCTTCCTCCTTCGTAGAAGAACCCTTGCTCTGTCTGGTCCGGTTGCCTGCCGGCCGTGGGATCGGCCGCAGGACGGGTATGGGTGGCTAACCACGGCGTGGAACAGCCCGTCAGTGGGGTGTTGCGATCACCTCCCTTCAGCTCTGTGAATGAGAGCCGGGCCGGCCGGTGGCGCCCCATTCGCGGGACCACCTGCCGGGACGGCGGTGTAAGTTGGCGGCTGAGAAATCGAGATCACGATTATTATAATCCAGTGATCGATGGCCGTCAAGGGCTTTTGCGCAAATTTGCAGATATCATCCGTGGTGGGCCATCCGCGAATGAAACGCGAGCGCCCACAATTCTAACGCGATTGCCCCTGCACGTCTCCCCGGAGGTTATTGACAAATGCTGCAGTACCATGCTATATTATTGCCATCAAATTGCTCCCCCAACTGGTCAACCCCCTCCAGGCTCCGAATCACGTGAGGAGGCTTGAGGGGACATAGCCGGCACCGTTGCCTGGCCGCTAAGCCCCACTCCGGCGGCGCGTTTTCTGTGAGACGTACGTCAGTGTTACTGGTATTGTCATCCGATCGAAAGGACGCGAAGCCAGACATGACTACCTCCGCCTTCTCCGGATTCATGAATCGCCATCGCGACTCAGCCCTGGATATCCTGTTCGTGTTCGTCGTGGTGCAGATCGGCTGCGTCGTGGCCGGACTGGCTTTCCCCGACACTTTCCACTACCTTAGCCCGGCCAACATCTCGGTGCAGTTGAAATCCATCCCGGTGCTGGGCATCATCGCCCTGGGCGTCGGGGTGCTGATGATCTCCGGCGAGTTCGATCTGTCGGTCGGCGCCAATTACACCTTCACGGCGATCGTTATGGCCACCATGGTGCAAGACGGCAAATCGGCCTTCATCGCGGCGCCGGTCGCGCTGATCATCGGGGTGCTCATCGGGCTGCTCAACGGCTTCATCACCCTGCGGTTCAACATCCCGTCCTTCATTGCCACTCTGGGCGCCATGTTGTTCTGGAAGGGCATGACCCTGCTGTACCACGGAGCCACGTCGTTCCGTTTCCGGCCCTGAGCAAGCCTTCACGGACCTGATGGCGGGCAGCCGTCGGACCACTGGAGGCGGCCTTCCTCTGGTTCGTCGCCCTGAGCCTGCTCTTCTGGGCGCTGCTGCATCATCACAAGCTGGGCAATCATTTCTACGCCGTGGGCGGCAATAAGGCGGCCGCCACCGCGATCGGCATCAACCCCGACCGGACCAAGATGATCGCATTCGGTTTGGCCGGCTTCTGCTCGGCGATGGCCGGCATCCTGGCCACCGCGCGGGTCGGCAGCATCCTGCCCGGCAGCGGCCTGGGTCTGGAGCTGCAGGCCATCGCCGCCTGCGTGATCGGCGGGCTGGCGCTGACCGGCGGGCGCGGGCACCATCCTGGGCATCTTCCTGGGCGCGGCGTTCATGTACACCATCCAGGACGTCCTGCTGTTGGTACGCGCGCCCGGCTTCTACCTGGACATCTTCGTCGGCGTGCTGATCGTGGTGGCTGTGATCTTCAATGAAGTCGTTGGCCAGCACGGAAAGTGAGGAAGGTATGACCGAGATGAGCTGTCCTGCCATCGTGCCACCGACCGGCATTCCCATTCTGGCGCTGCGTGGCATCAACAAGCGCTACGGCGCGGTGCAGGCCCTGTGCGATCTCGAGTTTCACATCGATGCCAACGAGATCGTGGGGCTGCTGGGCGACAACGGCGCCGGCAAGTCGACCCTGATCAAGCTCATGTCCGGGGTGGTCCAGCCCGACAGTGGCCAGATTCTCGCCTACGACAAGCCGATCGAGATCAAGTCGCGGCGCGATTCGGAGCAGCTGGGCATCGAGACGATCTACCAGGACACGGCCCTGGTGGATACCATGTCGGTCACCCGCAACATCTTCATGGGCCGGGAGATCACCGGCGGGCTCGGTTTCATGCACCACCGGCAGATGCGCGACATCTCGACAGAAGTGTTGGAGAGCGCGGTCCAAATCGAAGGGCATCGAGTCCCCGGAGAAGCTGGTCGGCGAGCTGTCGGGCGGGCAGAAGCAGGCCGTCGCGATTGCGCGAGCCGTGTATTTCAAGCGCAGCATCCTGCTGTTGGACGAGCCCACCAGCGCCCTGGCCGTCCGAGCCACGGAAGCGCTGCTCAGCTATATCCGCCACCTGAAAGAGACCGGCGTGTCCAGCGTGCTGGTCACTCACAACATCTACCACGCCTTCCAGGTGTGCGACCGCTTCGTGGTGATGAGCCGTGGTCGGAAAGTGTGCGACCTGCCCAAGGCCGACACCAACATCGACCAGATGACGCGGACCGTCATCGAAGGCTGCCTGGTGGAATAGACCGGGCGCCCCGCGGCTGCCGGCGTCAGGCAGCCGCACCATTCGTCCGAGGAACCCCTGCAAGGGGGGCGAGAGGTTCGTGGGTCCGGCATGACGGCTCCATCAGCGTCGAAAGGAGGTGTCAGCGAAGACTATTATTGGGTTGAGACGTGGTCGATACTCAGGCATTCGGCGTATCTCCCATAACGAAAAAGGAGAAAGTGAAAGATGCGGTCGAGTAAGATCATCAACCTGTTAGTCGTGGCGGCCCTGCTGCTCGGTGTGGTGGCCATGATTCAAGCGCCCACCGCCCAGGCGGCCGAACCCAAGCCGAAGATCACCCTCATCATCTACACCGCCGCCACCGTCGAGTTCTTCATCCCTGTCGTGAATGGCGCCAAAGAGGCCGCAGACATGTTTGGCGTGGACCTCGATATTCAGTACGGCGACAGTGATCCGGTCAAGCAGAACAATCTGATCGAGACCGCGGTCGCGAACAAGGTCAACGGCATCGCGGTCTCGATTCAGGACGACGATGCGTTCGACGAGAGCGTCGCCAACGCCATGAAGGCCGGGATTCCGGTGGTCTCCTTCAACGTAGACGACTCGAAGGGCGCGGCCGGCAACGCGCGCATGGCCTTCATGGGCCAGGATTTCGTCGCGACCGGCTATCTGATCGCGCAGCGCATGATCAAGGACCACAACATCGGCAAGGGTGACCTGGTCTTCACGCCAGTGGAATGGCCGGAAGCCGTGTATGCCACGCTGCGGTACGCCGGCGTCAAGAAAGCCCTGGACGAAGTCGGCGCCAAGTCGGAGATGATCGGCACCGGAGCGAACCTGCCGGACGTCCAGACCAAGGAAGTCCAGTATTTGCTCGGTCACCCCGAGACCAAGGCCATCATCGGCCTCGGTTCCTCGCCGCTGACGGTCGCCCCGAAAGCCATCGAAGAGGCGAAGATGAAGATCCCCCTCGGCGGCTTCGACCTGACGTCAGGATATCATCGACGGCATCGAGAACGGGACGATCACCGCCACCGTCGACCAGCAGCCGTATTCCCAGGGGTTCTACTCCGTGGCGCAGCTCGCCCTGTACCTGAAGTATGGCCTCTATCCGTCCGACATGAACACCGGCGGTCTGGGCCTCGTCGACAAGACGAACGTGGCCAAGGTAAAAGAGTTCGTCGGCAAGTACCGATAACTTCGACGATCAGGCCTCGGGGGACTCTCCGAGCCCACTGGCCGTTCGGCCAGCGGGCTGGAAGTCTCCTTACGTCGGGGAGAGAAGAAGCGATGAATTTGCGAGAGCGGTTCCTCGAAGTCATGCAGTTCAACACGGGCGTGCATTCCATCAAGTGGGAATTCGGCTACTGGGGCGAAGTGCTGGACAACTGGTACGAGGCCGGCCTGCCCAAGCAGCATTATCCGGAGATCCCCGTCGGGCACAACCCCACGTCCGGGCTGTACCACGTCGCGTGGAAGTCGGTCAAGGGCGGCAGGCTGCCGAAAGGCATCGCCGTGATGGGCGGCGGCCTGTACTGGCCGACGCAGAGCTTCCCGATCGACCACGACGTGCGCGCCTACTTCGGGATGGACACGCCGCTCCGGCTGGTGGACGTGAACCAGATTTTCTACCCCAGTTCAAGGTCGAAGGTTCTGGAGGAAGACGAGAAGCAGATGGTCTACGTCGACCTGGACGGCGTCAAGCGGCGCTTCCTGAAGGCCACGGCGACCATGCCGTCCGGCGAAGGCTACCCCATCCGCGACCGGGCCACGTGGCAGAAGCTGAAAGAAGAGCGCTCAGGCATGGACAACTCACGGCCGCTTCCCGCCCAACTGGGACGAGCTGACGCAACGAATACCGCAACCGCGATTATCCCCTGGCGCTGATGGGCTACCCACACGGTTTCTTCGGCATTCTGGCCAACCTGATGGGCTACGAGAACCTGTTCTACTCCTATCACGACGATCCGGCGCTGATCCACGACATCGTCAACACGTTCACTGAGCTGTGGATCGCCCTGTACGAGGAGGTGCTGCGGGACACGGACGTCGACTGCGTGCACATCTGGGAGGACATCTCCTACGGCCGCGGCTCGATGATCTCGAAGGACGTCGTGCGCGAGTTCATGCTGCCGTACTACAAGCGCTTCACCGGCTTCCTGAAGGGCAAGGGCGTGAAGAACATCTTCGTCGACACAGACGGCGACTGCTGGGACCTGATCCCGCTGTTCATCGAGGGCGGCGCGACGGGCATGTACCCGTTCGAGACGGCTTGCGGCATGGACATCGTCAAGGTGCGCCGGACCTATCCGCAGCTCCAGATGATGGGCGGCATCCCCAAGTCGGACATCAGCCGGCGCGACCGCGTCGACGAGTTCCTGGGCCCCGTGGAAGAGGTCCTCAAGACGGGCGGATACATCCCCTACGGCGACCACTTCATCCCCCCGGACGTCACCTGGGACGGCTTCAAGTACTATCGCACCCGCCTGAACGACCTGATCGACAAGTACGGGCAGTAGGGGCGCCTGCTTGTTCAGAGCCGGCCCCCCGGACTTCTGTCATTCTGAGCTGCAATATGGTCCGCGGCGGACCACTGATTGGGCAAGAAACAGACTCGCGGGCGGTGAGGTGTATGTGTATAATGGGGGGCGAGTTCAGACAGTTAAGACCGGCGCCTCATTGGTGCGCACGAGCCCGTCTCTGAGCTTGGTTCCGACTATTAGTGACTCATTGATTGGTGGCGTAGACCCCGGTTAGTAGCATTCCGAGTTCGTACGAGATAGTCGGGTCTGGACTCTGTGCAGCGAGATATTTAACCTAGAGTAGAGGTGAGTCCATGAGTCAGAAGACCAGTCGTCGCCCCCGCGTGGCGCCCGCCCCCGTGTTGGAACAGTTGAATCTCGATGCCGCCGGGCTAGATATCGGCGCCAGCGAGATCTACGCCTGTGTGCCGGGGGACCGGACCGACCAGCCGATTCGGGTGTTTCGCACGTATACGGCCAGCCTGCATGAGTTAGCCGATTGGCTGGCCCAATGTGGGATCAAAACCGTGGCGATGGAATCGACGGGCGTGTATTGGATCGCGGTGTACAACATCTTGGAAGCGCGTGGCTTCGAAGTCTATCTGGTCAATGCCCGCCACCTCAAGAACGTGCCAGGGCGCAAGTCGGATGTATCGGATTGCGAGTGGTTGCAGCAACTGCACAGTCACGGCTTGTTGCGGGCCTCGTTTCAGCCACCGGCCGAGATCTGTGCGTTGCGGACCCTGGCGCGCCAGCGCGAGAGCCTTATCAAGTCGCAGGCGAGCCATATTCAGCACATGCAGAAAGCGTTGCAAGTGATGAACGTCAAACTGAGCGAGGTCGTGTCGGACATCACGGGCCTGACCGGGCAGCGCATCATCCGGGCCATCCTGGCGGGCGAGCACGAGCCCGGCCGCTTGGCGCAGTTGCGTGACCCGAAGTGTGCCAAGAGCGAGGCGGAGTTCGCCCTGGCGCTGGCCGGCACCTACCAGTCCGAGCAGGTGTTCGTCCTGCAGCAAGCTGTGGCGCAATACGATTTCTTCCAGGGCCAACTCCAGGAGTGTGATGCGCAACTGGAGGCCGTGTACGCCCAACTGCCACCGGCCACGCCGGGCGCCAACTGCCCGCCCCCAGCGGCCCGAACGACCAAACGGCGCAAAAACCAAGCTCACTTTGATCTGTCGGGCCACCTGTATCAGCTGACCGGCGTGGACCTGACGGCCATTGATGGCCTGGGGGCCTTAACCGTCCACACGATCATCTCCGAAGTGGGGGTCGACCTGACCAAATGGGAGACGGCCAAACACTTCACGTCCTGGCTCGGCCTGGCGCCGTGTCCGGAGAAATCGGCCGGCCAGGTCCTCCATACGGGCACCAAGAAGACCGACAACCGGGCCAATCAGGCCTTCCGCCTGGCCGCGCAGAGTGTGAGCCGCAGCCAGTCGTCGATCGGGGCCTGTTACCGCCGCTGGCGCGCCCGCTTTGGTGCCGCCGAAGCCATCACTGCCACGGCCCACAAATTGGCCCGCATCTTTTACAAACTGCTCAAGGATCACGTGCCCTACAAGGATCCGGGCCCAGACGACTACGACCGCAAACACCGGGCCCGCACCATTCGCAACTTGGAACGCAAGGCCAGCGCCGTGGGTATGCGCGTGGTACCGATCGACATACCTCTTGTTTCTTAGTAGGAGCGCCGTTCAGCGACGAAGAATGACAGAAGTCCGGGGGGCCGGCTCGCCCCGTCCGGCAGACGACCGCCTGGTTGACAGACTCCGCCGTGCCATGTATAGTGTACCCGTCTCAGAACACAGGCAGACTTCCGAAGTTTTCAAAACTTCGGAAGTCTCATCAAACCTCGAGGATGAGCGAATGACGAGGGGATACCTGCTGGGCATAGACGTGGGCACGTACGAATCGAAAGGCGTCATTACCACCCCGGAGGGGCAGGTGGTGGTCAGCGCGGCCGTGGGGCACGGGCTGTCGCTGCCGGGCCCCGGCCTGGTGGAGCAGGACGCCGACGAGGTCTGGTGGCATGATTTCGCCACGCTGTGCCGCGAGTTGCTGGGCCAGTCCGGGATCGATCCCAGGCAGATCCTGGGCGTCGGGCTGAGCGCGCTGGCCCCGTGCGTGCTGCCCATCGACGACGACGGACGGCCGCTCCGTCCGGGCATCCTCTACGGCGTGGACACGCGGTCCGCGGCGGAGATCGCCGAATTGGAGTCCGAGCTGGGACGCGAGGCTATCTTCGCCAACAGCTGCCTGCACCTGTCGGCACAGTCGGCCGGCCCCAAGGTCCTCTGGGTCCGCCGCCACGAGCCGGACGTGTGGGCGCGCACTGCGACGATACTGACGACCAGCGGGTACCTGGTGTTCAAGCTGACGGGCGAGCGCATCCTGGACCACTACACGGCGGCCGCCTACCCGCCGCTGTACGACATCCGCAACGCATGCTGGTCCGCCGATATGGCGCGGGCGATCACGCCGCTGGACCGGCTGCCGCGCCTGATCTGGCCCATGGACGTCGCCGGGACCGTCACGCCACAGGCCGCGGCCGAGACCGGCCTGGTGGCCGGCACGCCGGTCATCGCCGGGACCTCGGATGCGGGCTCCGAGGCGCTGAGCGCCGGCCTGTGCGAGATCGGCGACATGATGATCATGTACGGCAGCAGCCTGGTGCTGATCCAGCGCACCGCCCACATGGTGAGCACGGAGAACCTGTGGCCAGGGCTCTACCTCGAGCGCGACACCTTCTCGCTGATCGCCGGCATGGGCACCACCGGCAGCCTCACCCGCTGGTTCCGCGACCTCTTCGCTCCGGCGGAGGTCGCCGCGGAGCGGGCCGGCGGCCCCAACGCGTATGGGATCCTGGCCGAGGAAGCCGCGCAGTCGCCGCTCGGGAGCAAAGGCCTGGTGCTGCTGCCCTACTTCGCGGGCGAGCGCACGCCGCTGAACGACTCGGAGGCGCGCGGCCTGTGGGTGGGCCTCACGCTGGCGCATACGCGCGGCGACCTGTTCCGCGCGGTGCTGGAAAGCGTGGCGTACGGCATCCGCCACAACATCGAGGTGATGCGCGCCCAGGGCGGGCCGGCGGCGCGGGTCGTGGTCATGGGTGGGGGCACGCGCAATCCGCTGTGGATGCAGATCGTCAGCGACGTCGCCGGCATCGAGCAGCACATCCCGGATCAGCACTACGGCGCCTGCTACGGCGACGCGCTCATGGCGGGCATCGGCATCGGGCTCTTCTCCGGCATCCACCACGCCACGAAGTGGGTGAAGTACCGCCAGGTGGTCGAGCCGAACCTGGAGGCCCACGAGCGCTATCAGCCCTACTTCGACATCTACCGCCGGCTCTACCCCGACAACGTCGCCGCCATGCACGAGCTGGCGCGCCTGGCGTGCCAGGGGTGATGGGCCCGCCGGCGTGTTCCAGGGCGACCGAGGTCGCGGCTGGACTACGAAGCCCGCCTCCGCGGGCTAACGGCAACGGAAATGCAACGTTTCCTGCCATTGCCGTTAGCCCGCGGAGGCGGGCTTCGTAGTCCAGCCGCGACCTCGGTCGCCCTGGAACACGCCGGGCGGTCCGCGCCATCTGTGGCACCGTCGCCTTGGACCAAACGATGCCCGCGGGGTGAGACTTCCGAAGTTTTCGAAACTTCGGAAGTCCTGGTTACACTCGAATACGCGAATACCCTTGTACCCCCTGCCGGTTTGTGGTATACTGTGAGCAACGGTGCCCCTTGGAGCCGCGTCCGTCTTGGCCTACGTTACAGTTGAATGAAAAAGCCGACGATGCATCGATTGGTCGATTGGAAGGCGCATTACGCCGCAGCCCTGAGCGCCGCCGAGGCGCAGGGGAAGCGGGAATCCCGGATCGCCTGCGGATTCACCAACAACGTCGACGTCCTCCTGAAGCTCGACGGCGACACGCGGCGCGTGCTGCAGGCGATTGCGTCCGCCGAAGGGCCGCTGGGTCGGCTGCCGGACCGCATTCGAAACCCCGCGGATCTGCTGGACAGTCTGTGGCACCACATGTCCGCCGGCACCGGCGACGTGATGGCGATCGATTCGGCCGGGATGGCGCAGTGGATGGAGGACCGTTTCCACGGTCCCTTGCAGCTGGGCGGCACCGGCGCGCAGGCGGCCAACACGCTCGCCCACCTGGGTTATCCGTCCTTGCTGCACGTCACCCGGCTGTCCGCGATCGACGCCGGCGTGTATGCGGACGGCGCCAGCGGCGACCACATCGTCGTCGCCACCGCGGAGGGGCTCCGGCCCCTGGCGCAGGCGGTCCGCGCGGCCGATCGGCCCACGTATCACTTCGTGTTCGAATACCAGACGGGCGACGAGCTGCGCGTGGGCGAACGTGCCGTCACCGCGGCCCGGGCCAACCGCATCATCACGGGCTACGATCCGATCAACGCCGTGCTGCCCATCGATCCCCTGTTCATGAAAGCCGTCGCCGACCCTGATTCGCGGGTCGATCGTGTTTTGATCTCCGGCTACACCGACCTGAAGGATACGGACGTGGCCCGCGCGCGCATCGCCGAAACCGTCGCCTATCTGCACGATCTGCGTCAGCAGCGCCCGGAGCTGCTGTTTCACCTGGAGATGGCGTCGGTCACCGAGGCTGCCGTGATGCGCCCGATCCTGGACGAGATGGCGCCGCACGCCGATTCCGTCGGCCTGAACGACCAGGAGCTGGCCCTGGCGGCCGAGGCCTGGGGCTGGCCCGAACCCGCAACGCTGGACGAGCGCCTCGCCACGCTGCACCGCATGCGCGAGCGGCTGGGCCTGTACGGGAGGGAGACCGGGCAACCACCGGGCGTAGGGGCGACCCTGTGTGGTCGCCCGCCCGATGGACGGCCGTCCCCCGCCGGCATTCGGCGTGTCAGCATGCACACGCAGGATTACTGCCTGACGCTGACCGACGGCGACGCGGCGGCCGAGCGGAATGCCCTGCTGTTCGCGTCGCTGGTGGCCGGCACGCGGGCGCGGCTGGGGCGGTTCCCTACGGGGCCGGACCTGCACCAGACGCTCGCGGCCGCGGCGCCCGGCGAGGCGGGGCTCGAGGCGGAGGAGCAGCTGGCGGGCCGAGTGGGCCTGCACGAGGGTATCGGTCGATACGAAGGCGCGACGCTCGTGTTCGCGCCGACTTTGAGCGTGTCCCATCCCGCGGGCACCGTGGGCCTGGGCGACAGCTTCACTGCCGGCGTTCTCGTCTTCCTCGACGACAGCCGGCTGCACGGGAATTGATATGAGGAGGTGATGCCCATACCCCAATCGTGTCCATTTTCGAATCCATATTTGGCGGACAATCGATAGCTGTCAGTTGGCCGGCCGCTTTTAGCTCGTTCACTGATGAAAGGAGCTTCCCATGTCCGACCTGAAGGAAACTCGTGTCAGCCGTCGTACGTTCCTAAAAGGCTCAGCCGGCGCGATTGCCGCGGCCCTCGCCGCCTCGTCGCTGCCGTCCCTGGCCCAAGCCGCCGAGATGACCCGCAGCAAGTATGAGATCCCGCACGTCGCTCAGACGGTCACTCTGCGTTGGATCGAGTGGATCACACCCGAAATCTCCGAAGAGAAGATGCAAACCGTGCTGAAGGGCTTCGCGGCCACCGATGCGGGCAAGAACATCACGATCGAGCGGATCTCCATGCCGTTCGCGCAGATTCACGACACGGTCGTGGCCCAGCACCTGGCCAAGAAGACCCCGGACATCCTGAACATGAACGGCCCGTGGCAGGTGGAGTTCGCCGACATGGGGATTCTGGAGCCCCTGGACGGCTACCTGGCCAAAGAGACCAAGGACTGGGTCGACGCCCTGGTCAAGGGCCCGATGCAGCCCTGGAAGGGCAAGATCTACCTGGTTCCCCTCACTTCCATTCCGTTCTTGCTCTACTACAACGAGACGAAGCTGGCCGATGCCGGCCTGACCGCGCCGCCCGCGACCTGGGCCGACGTCGAAGCCATGGCGCCCAAGCTGACCGATCCGGCCAAGAACACCTATGCCTTCGCCTCCGGCATGGCGGCGAAGTCGCCGTACAACGGCCCGGAAATCGAGCTGTTCCCGCTGATCTACCAGGAGAACGACACGGTCCTGAAGAACGGCATGCCGAACCTCACCTCGCCGGCCGCGCTCAAGGCGCTGACGTTCTACCTGCACCTGGTCAACGACCTGAAGGTCTACGCGCCGGGCGTCACGACCAACATCGAGAAGGACAAACTGGAGGCCTTCGGCGCGGAGCAGACGGCGCTGATGGACAGTAACGTCGCGCACGTGACGGTGCTCGAGCAGCGCAACGCCGCCCTCAAGTTCAACCTGGCGCCGCTGCCGTCCGACGCCACGTTCGGCACCGTGCTGACCGGCTGGAACACGTCCATGTCGGCCACCTCCGCGGACAAGTCGGCGGCCTGGGAGTTCGTGCGCTACCTGGCCGGACCCGACGGGAACACGCTGATGACGCTCGCGGCGAAGCACCTGCCCGGCAACAACATGGACGACGTGAGCGAGATGGTCAAGGCCGAGCCGCGGCTCCAAGTCCCGCTGGACATCCTGAAGAAGGGCCGCGTCTTCATGGAGGCGGCGGCCATGCCCAACCAGACGGAGTGCGCGCGCATCTTCACCGAGCAGGTCGTCGAGGCGCTCAGCGGCAACAAGAGCGCCGAGGAGGCGCTGAAGTACACCAACGACGAGTGGGTGAAGATCTTCGAGGCCGCCGGCATGAAGGCGTCCTGATCCCGTGCGTCGACAGGGCCAGCGCCCGCCCGATGGGCGCTGGCCTCCTGGATGACCTCCCTCCACGCAGGGGGACCTCTCTCCCGCCTCGGCGGACCCCTCTCCCACCCTCTCCCCCACAGGGAGAGAGGAGAACATCAACAGCATGGCTCCTCTCTCCCTGTGGGGGAGAGGGTGGGAGAGGGGTCCCCCTGCGTGGAGGGGTTCCGACCACAACACAAGGATACCCGTGATGACTGAAGCAACGGCAACGAGGGCAACGATGCTGCGGCGGCAGCGGTTCTCCAGGCGAGTCGGCAAATTGATGCCTTTCCTGTTCGTCGCGCCGACCGTGCTCGTGCTGATGTTCTTGATCCTGTATCCGATCATTCAGGTCTTCTACATGAGCGTGTGGGACAACTACTTCGTGTCCCCGCATCCCCGCTTCGTCGGGCTGGACAACTACCGGTGGTTGTTCCAGCAAGACGTGTTTCCGCGCATCTTCTCCAACACGGTCCTCTTCACCATCGGGTCGGTCGCCCTGCACCTGATCTTCGGGCTGGCCCTGGCCGTGCTGCTCTCCGCGAAAATCAACGAACGCGCGCGGGGCATCTTCCGCGGCGTTTTGTTGCTGCCCTGGACGTTCACCCTGGTCGTCGTGTCCGTGATCTGGCGCTTGATTCTGAACCCCTTCGGCCTGCTGAACGGCCTGCTGTCGGCCGTGGGACTGATGCAGCTGGCCGCCCCGCTCAACTGGCTCGGGGACCCGAACATCGCTCTGCCGGCGATCATCCTGATCAACTTCTGGGCGGGTTACCCGTTCGTCTTCCTGATGCTCCTGGCGGCGCTGCAGAGCGTCCCCGCGGAGCTGTACGAGGCGGCGACCGTGGACGGCGCCGGGGAATGGGCTAAATTCTTCTTCGTGGCGATTCCGATCATCCGGCCGGTCATCCTCAGCGTTTGCCTGCTGGACGGGATCTGGAGCTTCCGGCTCTTCGACCTGGTGTACCTGACCACCGGCGGCGGCCCGCTGAACGCCACGCACGTGCTGGCCACGTTCAACTACCAGCTGGCCTTCGAAGGCTTCCAGTTCAGCCGGTCCGCGGCGCTGTCGGTCGTCCTGCTCATCTGCACCTCGGTGATGGCCCTCTTCTACTTCCGGTTCCAGAAGGCATAGGCCCATGTTCACCAAAACGAACCTGCGACAACGGACGGTGATCTATTTCCTGCTGCTGCTGTCGGCCACCTTCGCCCTGACGCCCATCCTGTGGATGGCGTCCATCTCCGTCCGCCCCAACGTCGAGATCTTCCGCATCCCGCCGGCGCTGCTGC
This sequence comes from uncultured Chloroflexia bacterium, assembly GCA_963843645.1. Classification (GTDB taxonomy): domain Bacteria; phylum Chloroflexota; class Anaerolineae; order DAOTYC01; family DAOTYC01; genus CAWJLE01. The sequence goes on from CAWJLE010000002.1 coordinate 249,708, forward strand.
CGCCCACGTTTACCCTGGAGGCGTTCAAGACGATCTTCTCGACGCCGCAGTACCTGAGCATGTTCTTCAACAGCTACTTCGTCGGCACGTCGGTCACGCTGGTCTCACTGTTGCTGGCCACGCTGGCGGGCTACGGCTTCTCGCGCTATCGCCTGCGGGGGGGCCGGCTCTTGCAGCTCTTCATCATCGGCACGCAGATGCTGCCGCCGGTGTCGCTCATCGTGCCCTACTTCATCCTGATGAGCACGCTGAACCTGTACGACACCTATCCCGGCCTGATCGTGACCCACACCGCGTTCGTGCTGCCGTTTGCCACGCTGATGCTCACCAGCTACTTCAACACCATCCCGCAGGACCTGGAAGAGGCGGCGATGATCGACGGCTGCAGCCGCGTCGGCGCGCTGTGGCGCGTGCTCATGCCGCTGATGGTCCCCGGCGTGATCGCCACGGGCATCTATTCGTTTTTGCTGTCGTGGAACGAGTTCCTGTTTTCGGTCACCCTGACGCAGAGCGTGAACATGCGCCTGGTGCCGGTGGGCATCGCCATGTTGATGGGGGAGCACGTGTACCAGTGGAGCGTGATGATGGGCCTGTCGGTCTTCGCCAGCATCCCGCTGCTGATCATGTTCCTGTTCTTGCAGAAGTACCTCATCGCCGGCCTCACGCACGGCGCCGTGAAGGCGTAGAAGGATGACCTCTCTCCCGGCCTCTCCCCTGAGAAGGGAGAGGAGAACGACAACGACCTTCTCCTCTCCCTTCTCAGGGGAGAGGCCGGGAGAGAGGTCTGCCGCTCCAGCCTACAATCGGCCTTCGCCGCCGAAGAAGCGGCCGAACGGGACCTCCGGCGTGCGGCCGTGGACGACGATGTCGATCAGGGTGCGCATGAGGGGGAACTCGTCGGGCCGGACCACGCCGCGCTCCGTGAGCCGGGGCAGGGCCTTGCCCATGTTGCGGATGATCTCCGCCGATTCCAGGGTCTCGCCGGCCATGATCTGCCGGGCCTCGGCGTAGGTGTGGCCCGCGCCGAGCAGGTTCCCCAGGCGGACCGTGCGCCCGCCCTGGGCGGTGACGTACTGGTCGCCGGCGCCGGGCAGGCCGTACGCGAACTTCAGCGTGCCGCCCACGATCTCCATCCAGCGCGCGATCTCGGTCGTGCCCTGGGCGAACAGGCCGGACGCCATGTTCCACGTGCTGCCGCCGTACTCGTTGGCGCCGCCCAGCTTCTGCAGCGCGCCGCCGGCCAGGCCCACGCCCAGCACGTAGGCGTTCTTCAGGGCCGCGCAGGACTCCAGGCCCAGGAGATCGGTCGTCGTCCAGATGTGATAGTAGGAGGTGCGGAAGGTCGAGGCCAGCCGCTCCACGGCGTCCCCGTCGCGGCAGCCGAACACGACGCAGATCGTGCGCCTGGCCGCCAGCTCCCCGGCGATGCACGGGCCGCCGACCGCCGCCAGCTGAACCCGGTCGCGGACCGCCGCCGGCAGCTCGCCGCGCACCACGTCGGGCAGGATCACCAGGTCGCCGTCGTCCGTGGCCTCCAGGCCCTTGGTGATGGCGATGATGAGCTGGCCGGGGCGCACGTACGGGCCGATGGCCGGGCCGATCCAGTGGACGCCCAGCGAGTTCACGCCGCTGACGATGATGTCCGCGCCGTCCAGGGCCTCCGCCAGGTCCTCCACGAAGTAGGCCTGCACGCCCGCGGGCAGCTCCCGCTTCAGCTTCGGGTGGATGCGCGTCTCGCGGCAGCTGCGGATGATGTCCGCGTCCAGGTGGGTGCCGACCAGCCGAACCTCGTGCCCGTTGTCCGCCAGGGGATAGGCCACCGCCGTCCCCATGAATCCCGCTCCCACGATCGTGACTCTCGCCATGGTCATCTCCTTTAAACTTCCGAAGTTTTGGGAACTTCGGAAGTTTGGAAATATTGGAAATTTGGACACATCGGAAGTCTTAGCTGATATTCAACGCCCAGCAGAGGCAGGATGGTGGGCAAGCCCGTGGCCAGTCTCTGCGGTCCCACATTGTACCACATCACGCGCGCTATTCCGAAGCCTGCCCTGCCCTGCGCCCCCCCACCGAGTTGACAGACCATTCGAATCAGGTTACATTGACCTGAACCTGGATGTGATCGTACTGACGGCCGCGGCGGCGATGAATTTCACCCGGCGCGACATCGCGTACACGCTGGTGGTCCTGTGGGGGCTGGGCGGGGTCGCGGTCGAGCACGCCGCCCACCTGGATCACCCATGACACTGGTGGTGCTGACCCTGCCGGCCGCATCGGCGCTCGGACGCGACCCGGATCGGGAGACGCAGCGTTAGGAGGAACCCCGTGCCCAAAGTTGACCTGAACGTTCCCGCCCCCGATTTTACCTTGGCCGATTTCACGGGCCGCACGGTTCGACTGTCGGATTTCCGCGGCAAGTCGCACGTTCTGCTCGTGTTCAACCGCGGCTTTGCCTGACCGTTCTGCCGACAGCACATGGCACAGTTGTGCCAGGACTACGAGGAGTTCGTCCGCAGGCAAGCCGAGGTGATCGCGGTCGGTCCGGAAGACGCCCGCGCCTTTGAGGCGTACTGGCGTGAGCTCGACCTGCCCTTCATCGGCCTGCCGGACCCAAAGGTCTCGGTGCTCAAGCTGTATGGGCAGGAAGTCAACCTGTTCAGACTGGGCCGCATGCCGGCCCAGGTGATCGTGGACAAGGCCGGCGTAGCGCGCTTCGTGCACTACGGCCACTCGATGTCCGACATCCCGGAGAACGCCGAGGTCCTGGCGTTGCTGGATGGATTGAATGCCTGATTCCGGCGGTGCACAGCAATGAGACGAGGCACACTGCCTGTAGTGCGCCTCGTCTCATTGCCACAATATGGGCGATGAACACAACTCAGCCGAGAATTTCCAATCGCCGTGGGCGCTGAAATCAGGTCTCCGGCAACGACCGGTTAATCCACATCATTCGCCCAAATTCTTGAATATCGGCAGGTCGCCCGGCTCGTAGGTGAGCATATCAGCGACGTCGCGCGTCTCCTCGATGCTGAGCGGGAAGAACTTGCCGCGGCCGCGCGCGTAGATCGTGCCTTCGGCGTCGCGCACCTCGCCCTCGGCGACCCAGTAGCGCCCCCGATCCTCCGCCACCCACGACACGATGTGGTACGGCCGCTCGCTCGCCAACGGCTTGACGTAACGCACGGTCAGCTCCGCGGTCACCGTGAAGCGGTCGCACTGCAGCGAGACCGCCCAGCCCAGAATTTCATCCAACACCGTGCCGACGATCCCGCCGTGCACGACGCCGGTGTAACCCGTGAAATGTTCGGCCGGCGTGAAGTCGACGTGGACCCGGCCGTCGCCCAAAGTATAGAAGCGGACGTGCAGTCCGCCCTGGTTGTCCGCCCCGCACACGAAACAGGTGGCGCCCGTTGGCAGGTAGCGCCGGCCGTTCTCATTGCTTGCTGGCATGGTAGTTTCCTCCCGGGACCGAGATGAATGCGTGGCTATTCTACCACAAACGGCGGGACTACTGAAGTCTTCGATTGAACCGGGTGTATCCCCGATTTTGGGTGAGATCGTGGCCGCGACTTATGTCACCCTGAGGGAGCGCCGTTTGCGACCGAAGGGTCTCGCGCGCGAGAAAGGACATTGTCAATCGCACGACTGGGGACATTCCTTCTCGCGCGCTAGACCCTTCGGTCGCAAACGGCGCTCCCTCAGGGTGACATAAGTCGCAGCCGCGATCTCGCCCATAATCGGGGATTTGCCCTGGGCGAGTGACTTCTCTCCGGGCGGTCTCCGATGCCCGCCGGTCCAGGCGCCGGGCCGGTCTCCGATGCCCGCCGGTCCAGGGCGACCAAGGTCGCGTCTGGATTACGAAGCCCGCCTCCGCGGGCTAACGACAACGAAAATGCAATTTCCCTGTCGTTGCCGTTAGCCCGCGGAGGCGGGCTTCGTAATCCAGACGCGACCTTGGTCGCCCTGGACCGGCGGGCATCGGAGACCGGCCCGGCGCCTAGACCGGCGGGCATCGGAGACCGCCCGGCGCCTAGACCGGCGGGCATCGGAGACCGGCCCGGCGTCTAGACCGGCGGGCATCGGAGACCGGCCCGGCGTCTAGACCGGCGGGCATCGGAGACCGCCCGGAGAGAAGTCACTCGCCCAGTCGTGGTCTTACGGCCGGCCGCCGGAGGCCTGCTCGAACATGCGGCGCTTGCTGGCGTCGGCGTGCGCCTCCATGTGGAGGGCGGCGGCGTCCGCGTCGCCCGCATTGAGCGCTTCCAGGACAGCGCGGTGTTCCGCCGCGACGATCGACTGGACGTCGGGCTGGCGATACGTCTGGCACATCAGGCGCATGGCCGCACCGCGCAGGCCGTCCAGCGTCGCGATGAGAAACTGGTTGCCGGCGGCGCGGGCGATGACGGCGTGAAAGCTGAAATCGAGGTCGGCCAGCCGGTACAGCTGCTCGGGGGACGCGTGCGCGGGGGACAGGGAAGCCTCCAGCGCGTTGCAGTTCTTCTCCAGCTCGTGCAGGGTGCCGACGGTGAGGCGCTCTGCGGCCAGGCGGGCCAGCGGCCCCTCCACGCAGCGCAGCGCCTCGTAGATCTCGGACGCGGCGGCCAGGGTGATCTCGGTGACCATGGTCGCTTGCCGGGGCACGATCTTGATGAGGTATTGTCGCTCGAGGGCGATCAGTGCTTCGCGCAACGGGGTACGCCCGCACTGAAGATGCTGCATCAGTACGGTTTCGTTGAGGATGCTGCCGGGTTTCAGTTGGAGAGTCACGATCAGGCGAAACAAATCGTCCGCAACACGGTCGCTCATGCGGTGCCGGGCGGGCGGGCTGATCAGGTCCACTTGCAGGACGTCGACCATGCAGATCTCTCTTAACCCATCGGACGCACGCAGGTCCCCGTCGTAGACGGAGGCCTGCCGCGGAGGGCGACGGACAGGCCTCGTCCACAACTGGGAAGTCAGGGACTTCGCCGCGTGAAGGCCAGCCAGACCTAACCCCTGCGACACGAAACCAATACGCTTCCGGTAAGGGGTAGGGGTTAGGTCCGGGCTACCTTACGCCGGCCTGGCCTCCCGCCATCGTCGGTTGACTTCGTTCTCCTCCTTGTACAGGGTGCGCCTGAAAACCGATTCGACAGCCGCTGACAACGATATAGAGAAGGGGAGGGATCAGAATCGCCGCCGGATTGAGCTTGATGCGCCGCGGGTGCAGTGACCCGTTCCCCGGGATGAACAGGGGCTGCGACGTGCGGCAAAACCAAGGTGGGGTGTTCGGCTGCTTGCGATCCTGTCGACCTTATTATACCACGACTGATATATCAGTGTCAATGGGAGTAACCTTAAAATTCATATATCAATCCGCATCTCACGGATGTATGAGTGAGGTGACTACTATAGGGGCGTCGCATATATGGGTTGGGGACACGGATTGACGCAGACGAGCGCAGGACAGCAACCGCAGGCGAGAGCAAGACAGCAACCGCAGATGGACACAGATCAACACAGATAAAAACGAGATAATACTTCTTTATCTGTCCTTATTATCTGTGTTGATCTGTGTCCATCTGCGGTTGCTGTCTTGTTTTCGCCTGCGGTTGCTGTCTTGACGGGTGAGCTGGAGGCGCTACCGCACCATCACGGTCACGTTGTATTCCACGCCGTCGACGCGCAGCACGGCGTAGACCTCGCCGTTCCAGGCGAGCTGCAGCCGGGCGGGGACCTTTACACCGTGGAAGGTGGTCCAATCCAGGCACGTCACGGTCCAGAGCGAAGGCGTCTCGTCCCTGACGCCGCGGAACCGCTGCGCTTCGATCCGGTCGACGAGCCCGGTCTCCGGATCGAACCACACTTCGATGCTCTCGGGATCGGCGCCCGACGCGCCCGGCACGACCAGCCTGGCGCAATCGGCGCTGTCCGCCGGCTCCCACTGCACGCGCCAATCGTTCAGCCAGACCGTGGGCATCCACACGGATTCGACCCACAGACGCACGTTCTCGGCCTGGTCCAGCTGGCGGCTGCGCGCGACCTCCGGGCCGAAGCCAAACTCGCCGTGCCCGTCGCGGAAGAAATCGTAGCCGTGCCCGAACGGCAGCCGGTACCAGCGCACCGTCGCCGCCCAGTGGAACGCTTCGCCGCCCTCGAACTGCTGCTTCCAGGTGACCGGCACCCACACCCGCCGGCGCAGGACGACGAGCCGCTGCCGCGCCCGGCCCCACACCACGGCCGTGTCCAGCCGTGGCAGGCCCGACCCGTCGGCCGGCGCGATAGCGTCGAAGAAGCGCTGCACGACGGGGGGCAGGTCCGCGGGCACGGATACCGTCCCTTTGACCTCGGTGGACGCCGAATGGGGTTTGAGCCGGGCCGGCGGCACCTGGAAGCCCAGCAGCCAGGCGACGGCGAGGACGAGGAAGAGCGTCACGATGAAGGTGAACCCGACGAAGATGATTTCCATGAAATCTCCTATTCCTGTGAGCGATCATCGATCAGCGGGCGGCCTTCCGCATCCGCGGTCGTCGGCTCTCGAGGTGGGTTGCTGATCGTTGGCGGCCCTAATGATACACGAAACCGGGCTTATCGTCGAGTCGGCCGGGGTGAGTGGGGTTCATCCCACTCACCCCAACACAAAGAAAAAGGGCGCTCAGGTTTCCCTGTCGCGCCCTTCGTGGCTGATGGATGCGTTCCGCGCCCGCGCCTTATTTCGAGATCTGCAGCGCGTAGTCCATGCGGGTCGGCGAGTCGTTGTACACGCGGATGAAATAGGTGCCCTTCGGCAGCGTGCCGTGCCACACCTTGCGGCTCATGGGCGGCCCGAAATCCGTGTCGATGCCGGTCGGTCCGCCGAGGCCGATCCCCAGCGACTTGTCGTCACGCAGATAGGTGTCGAACTGGTACTGGTCGTAGACCCCGAAGCCGGCCTGGTGATACGTGTTGCCGTCGCTGTAGTTCCATTGAATGGTGACGGTCAGGTTCTCGCCGTTGGGGTTTCCCACGTCGTAGCGATACCAGCGGTTGCTGTTGGTCACCAACGAGCCGCGGTCGGCGCTCTGCAGCACGGTCCGCCCCTGCGCGTCCACCGGCAGCGGCACGTCCGACGGGGACAGGCCGCCGCTCGAGGCCTGGGGCGCGATGGGATTCACGATGCGCGGGCTGGCCAGGACGGCGCTCCGCACGCCGGTGCTGGCGACCATCGGGCGGGCCAACCAGTCCGGGATGTTGGTGACGGGCATCGGCAGGTTGGGCTGGTTGACGAACGTCGGGACGAGCAGGAAGTCGACGAAGTCGACGTTGGGCAGACCCAGGTCCTTGTTCTTCAGGTCCGCATCCACCCACACGCCGATGTAGTGGACGCCGTGGGGCAGATCGCCGCGCCAGATCTTCTTGTTCATCGTCAGCGCGCGATCGTCGTTCACCCCGGTATCGCCCCCCACGCCGATGGCCTGGAACGCCCCACCGTCCTTCCACACCTGCAGCCGATAATCGGTGAAGACGCCGAAGAAGACGTGGTGGTAGATGTTGCCGTTCGACGGCCAGAAGTGCATGGCCAGGTCGAGGCGCTCCTGCTTGGCGCCGATCTCGATCTTAAACCAGCGCATCTGGCCGTAGCGCACGCGGCCCTGCTGGATCTCGTACATCATGGGGGCGTCGGCCGGGTAGAGATTGCGCTCGTTTTCCAGGATCGCGTCGATGGAATTGGCCGTCCGGTTGACGGGGCCGGCGGGGCGCAGGCCGCGCAGACCCAGCACGCCGGATTGGAGGAGCGACGGCCGCGAGATCTGCGGCGCCGCGCTCGGCGCTGCCGGACGCGCACCTGCCGGGCTCGCGGCGGGGGCCGCATCGGCCGCGTCGTTCAGACCGAGATTGACCATGTAGTTGAACGTCTGATTGGGAGATTCGTTGGATACGCGGACGTAGTACGTGCCGGGGACCAACCAGCCCATCCACACGCGCCGGCCGACGGGCAGCGACTCTTCTTGGCGGGCGAGCGCAAACCCTTCGCCTAGCGGGCGCATGCCGCCGTCAGCGGAGGCCGCGGCGGCGGACTGGGCGGTGTACAGCTCCAGCCGGACCTGGGAATACCGGGCTGCATCGCTGGGCCAAAAATGCAGCGTGAACTCGACTTGCTCCATATCGCCGCCGGTCGTGTCGTACCGGAACCACCGGCTGGCTTGAGGCTGGACCAGCCCCTGGTCGCCGTTGGTGCCCAACATCGCTGCTGTGGCCGGACCATCGCCCCCCTCTGCGTATCCGGTGGCAGGCAGCAACGGCAGGCCCAGCGCCAACAGCAGGGCCACAAAGATGATGCGTTTCATGAAGATCCCTCCTTGCTGTCCAGTGCCCAGGGAGCACTCGCCGTCATCATACATGAGTTTGGACGGTATGGCAAATTGTGAAGACAGCCGCATTTTCGAATGAACTGAGCCTTCGCCGGCGATTGAGCGAAAATCAACCGCCGGCGAAGGCTCATTGCGTCTCGATGCGACAGGAGCTTTACTTCCCCAGAATCGCCTCGAAGATGATGACGAGGGCGGCGCAGCCGGGATCGACCTTGCCCTCGGTCCGCTCGCCGACCCAGCTGGCGCGGCCGATCTTGCTGCGCTGCGCGGTGACCGAATCCCGCCCGGCTTCGGCGGCGGCGAGCATCTTCGCGCCGGCCGCCGCCAGGCTCTCGTTCGCGGCCAGTGCGGCGGCGAATGCCGTGGCGGCCGGGTCCAGCGCGTCGACCACGGTCTTATCCCCGGGACGCGCCCCGCCCTTTTCCTGGATGCCCGCGTTGGCGGCCGTCAGCATCACGGCCAGCCGGCTCGCGTCCAGCTGCGGCAGGCCCCGCGCTTCCTTGCCGGCGCGCATCAGGCCGGTCGCCAGAATCGTGCCCAGCGTGGACGGCGCGACCTTGTTGATGGCCATGCCCAATGCTGCGATGTATTTGCCCAGGTCTTCGACGGGCGGCGGACCCGCGGTGTAATCGGTCAGCGCGCGGGCGATCTTGGTCACGGTGATGCCCAGGTCGCCGTCGCCCATGGCCTGGTCGAGGTCGGTCAGGTGCTCGTGCCGGGCGTCCAGCGCCGCCGCCACGCGCTTCAGCGCCGCGACGACGTCACTGCCGGTGATGGTTGCATCTGCCATGCGGTCTCTCTCCTATATGATTCCAGGTGTCGGAGGACTTCAGACTTCCGACATCGTGCCGATGTTGTTACGGCAAGTTTTCAAAACTTCGGAAGGCCTCCGCGTAGGGACGGCCTGACCTCTCTCCCAGCCTCTCCCCTGCGAAGGGAGAGGAGCAAGTCGTTGGCATTCTCCTCTCCCTTCGCAGGGGAGAGGCCGGGAGAGAGGTCAGGGCCGCCCGGGTCAGAGCTGCGTGAAGAACGGCGTCTGTGCCGGGGCATCCAGCAGGCCCGCCAGCTCGTCGTCCAGTTTGAAGAACGTGAACGACGCGCCTGCCATCTCCATTGAGGTCGCGTACTCGCCGATGTAGGCGCGGTGGATCGTGGCGCCCTGGGCCGTCAGGATCTCGTGCGCCTTCCGGTACAGGATGTACAGCTCCTCGGGCGGGGTCGCGCCCAGGCCGTTGACCATCACGGCCACGCGGTCGCCGGCCTTCAGCGGCATGGTCCGCCAGGATGCGTCGTCGCCATCCGCTCCGCGACCTGGTCGGCCGGCTGCAGCTTCTCGCGCTTCACGCCCGGCTCGCCGTGGATGCCCATGCCGATCTCCATCTCGTCGTCGCCGATGGTGAACGTCGGCTTGCCCGGCCATCGGCACGGTGCACGGCGACAGGGCCACGCCCATCGTCCGCGTGTTGGCCAGCGACCTTCTCCGCGACGGCCGCGACTTCGTCCAGCGAGCCGCCCTGCTCGGCCTTCGCGCCGGCGCACTTGAAGGCGAAGATCATGCCGGCCACGCCGCGCCGCCGGTCGGCCTCGGCCGCCGGGGCGGAGGCCACGTCGTCCTTCACGATGACGGTGCGGACGGGGATGTCCTCCAGGTCGGCCATCTCGGCGGCCATGTCGAAGTTCAGCTTGTCGCCGCCGTAGTTGCCGAAGATGTAGACGACGCCCTTGCCGCCGTTGATGCGCCTTCGTCACGGTCAGCATGGTGTCGGCGCTGGGGGAGGCGAATACGTCGCCGACCGCGCAGCCGTCCAGCATGCCCGCGGCCCACGTAGCCGAGAAACACCGGTAGATGGCCGGAGCCGCCGCCGGTCGCCAGCGCCACTTTGCCCTGCACCGGCGCGTCGGCGCGGACGATGGCGTGCAGCTCCTCGCTGAACGCGAGGTCGTTCGGGTGGGCCTTGAGCAGCCCCTCCAGCATCTCATTGACGAAATCCTCAGGCTTGTTGATGAGCTTCTTCACCGGTTTCCTCCCCTAAGTTGGATGTGCTTGGCGTGACGCCGGGATGAAGGACGCGATCGAGAAGAGGGACAATCTGCGGGCAAGCAACGACGAGCCCCAGCGACGAAACGACGTGGCTGAGGCTATAGATGAGAACGCGGCTCCAACTCGGCTTGGGGCGGCGGGTCCAGACGCGCCGCTCACCATGGTCCACGGCATTCATTGACCGCTGCTTTCCTGGAGGCTGTGACTGTAGGTGGATTTAGACGATGCGAATCCGAGCCGGAGTGTATCACAGCCCCCAGCGGGTGTCAAGGCACGGCGACGATCGGGGGTGCAGCCCGGGTTCTGGGCGAGATCGTGGCCGATACTTACGTCATTCTGATTTTGGGCGGGCCGGTGGTCGGACTTATGTCACCCTGAGGGAGCGCCGTTTGCGACCGAGGGGTCTCGCGCGCCGCAACGCACTCCTCTCTCGCGCGCGAGACCCCTCGGTCGCAAACGGCGCTCCCTCAGGGTGACATAAGTCCGACCACCGGCCCGCCCAAAATCAGGGATACGCAGCGACGATCGTACCGTTCTGACCATGGGCGTGCGGAGGCGACAGGAGAACATGGAAAGCGAAAAGAGGCCGCTTCACCACACCGAACAGCCGGAAAGCGAGGAAATACGACAGACACAATGCAGTAGATTCCCGATTGCGGCACGATGCCGGAAATTCGCGTTACACCCATCGCTTCCGCACAGACAGTGTCTCTTATATTGTAGTTCCCTATAGTAATCTGTTTAGCACATCCCGCTTGACGTGATTCGAATTGTATCGTATAATACTAATGTTTCATACATGAAGGCTCCATATTGCTTATAGGAACTTGGACAGGCTGGAACGTCACATAGATTGCTGTATTGTTCGGTGAAGAGTTGCACCAGCGATGGACAGCGGGGCAGTGGATTCGGCCGCTTTAGCCCCGGCGCACGCAGTAGTACCAAAGCACGGCCAAAGTGAAACCTGTAGACGTGTGGTAGAGCGTGCAGATTTCGCCTTGGCCCATACCTCGGAGGTCCTGCATGGTTATCCAGTGTCGCCGTCCCTTGTCTCGCTCAGGTTACATCCTTCTGGCCATTCTGTTCTGGGCCCTGGCCCTCTGCCTGCTGGCTTCACCCGCCCAGGCCGCGCCACCATCGCCTTGCGCTGCCCAGGTCGGCAGCTCGACCTTCACCAGCCCCGATGCCACCGCAGTTCAGACTGCCGTGGACGCGGCCAGCCCGGGCGACCTCGTCAAGGTGGCGGGGATCTGCCGGGGCGTGGGTTGGCGTGACTGGGGCCTCCAGACAGTCTACATCACCACCACCCTGACCTTGCAGGGCGGCTACACCACGAGCAACTGGATCATCTCTGACCCTACGAACAATCCTACAATACTGGATGCGGCCGGTTGGGGCCGCGTGGTCCTCGTCACCGGCACCGTGCCCGTCACGCTGAGCAATTTCATCGTGACCAACGGCGTGGTTGACGGCAGCGGGTCGACGTGCCCGGACGCGGGCTGCGGCGGCGGCGTGTACAGCAACGGCGGGCCGCTCACCCTGATGAACCTCGACGTGATCAGCAACACCGCCACGTACGACGGCGGTGGCCTGTATGGGACGCGGTCTGCGACGGTGACCGGCGGGCGCTTTGAGAGCAACCAGGCCAACTCCGGCGGTGGGGCAAGAGTTCATGATACCATGACCGTCTCCGGCACTGAGTTCGTGGACAACAGCAGCATGTTCGACGGCGGCGGCCTGTACGCGGACAGCACGCTGAATATCACCAATGCTGCGTTACTGAGAAACAGCGGCTACAACGGCGGCGGCCTGTACGCCGTCGGCACGCTGAATATCAGCGGCACCACGTTCCTGAAGAACACCGGGTCAGGCGCCGGCGGCGGGGCGTATGCGAGTGAGCCCGCTACGCTGACTGGCGGCCGCTTCGAGGACAACTTAGCCTTAATGGGCCATGGCGGCGGCCTGTACGCCAAAAGCACGCTGGATATCGCCGGCACGACGTTCGTGAGCAACACGAGTCTCTCTGGCAACGGTGGCGGGACGTATGCGTACGGGCGCACCACGGTGAGCGGCGGGCGTTTCGAAGGCAACCGGGCGGCTTTATACGGTGGCGGCCTGTACGCCGACAGCCCGCTGACTATGACCGCGACCGGATTCGTGAGCAACTCCTCCATTGAAGGCGGCGGCGTGTATACGAACGATACGTCCGACGTCACCGATGCCGTGTTCCTGGGCAACCAGGCGTGGAACGGCGGTGCGGTGTATCAGGGCCAGAACGGACGCGTCGTCAACGGTCTGTTCGCCCGCAACTCAGCGTCCACCGGCGCGGCGCTGTACTCCAACGCGTCCGCATCCGACCTCCTGTTCAGCACGATCGTGAGCCCGACGGTGGACGCCGCGCCGGCCATCTACGCCCAGACGGGCGTGATGTTCATCTTCGATACCATCGTGGCGAGCAACACGGTGCCCCTCAGGGCTGCAGGCGGCGCCGCTATCTTTGAGGACTACAACCTGTTCCACGCCACCGGGCCGTTCCTGGGTTCGGTCGTATCCGGTGGGCACAGCCTGACGGGCCAGGCAGCTTTCCTGGACCCGGCCAACGACGACTACCACCTCACCGACGCCAGCATGGCGGTCGACATCGGCATGGACGAGGGCGTGTACGACGACCTGGATGCTGTCGCACGGCCGCGCGGCCTGGGCTTCGACGTGGGCGCGTACGAGTCGCCCTACGCGCACGCGCCCGATGTAACGGTCGCCAAGTCGGTCGCGCCGGTCGTCGCCCAATCAGAGCAAACCATCACCTACACGCTGACCTTCTCTAATGCCGGATTGGTACGCGCTACCGACGTGTGGATCACCGACGCCGTACCGGCCGAGCTGACCGACGTGAGCTACACGTCCAGCGGGGCGGCCATCACGCCGACGGGCGAGGTCAGTTACACCTGGCAGGTGGCGGACCTGGCGCCCGGGGTGGGCGGCGTCATCACCCTGACCGGCGTGGTCGATGCCCTGCCGGGCGTCTTCACCAACACGGCCTCGGTCACAGCGACGGGGATGATCACCCCGACGCAAGACCGCGACGCGGCTACCGTGTCCGTCTCGGTGAGCCCGTGCTACGCGCGCGTGGCGCGGACCGGGGCGACCTTCGGCAGCGCTGATGCCGCCGCGGTGCAGCAGGCGGTAGACGCGGCCGAAGCCGGCGATTTGATCGAGATTGCCGGGACCTGCCGCGGCGTGCAGCCGCGCGCGGGGACCGCCAGACGGTCTACATCAGCACCACCCTGACCCTGCAGGGCGGCTACACCGTGACGAACGATTTCGCCGGGTCGGACCCGGAGGCCAACCCTACGACCCTGGACGCCGCGGGACTGGGCCGCGTGGCATTCGTCGCAGGAAGCGTACCGGTCATTCTGTCCGACTTCACCGCGACCAACGGCTACATCAGCGGCACCGGGACGACCTGCCCGGCCGCGGGCTGCGGTGCCGGCGTGTACAGTGATGGCCCGCTCACCCTGATGAGTCTCAACGTGGTCAGCAATACCGCCAGAAGCCGCGGCGGCGGCCTGTATGCGACGGGCAACGTGATCGCGTCGAGCACGCAGATCGTGCAGAACTCGTCGAACAACTACGGCGGCGGCCTGTACGCCAACAGCACGCTGAACATCACCGATACCACGTTCCTGAGCAACACCGCATCGAGCGTCGGCGGCGGAGCGTTTGCAGCTGGGCCGGCCACACTGACGGGCGGCCGCTTCGAGAACAATGTTTCCATCGCGATTTTTGGCGGCGGCCTGTACGCCAGTAGCACGCTGAATATCACCGGCACGACGTTCGTGGGCAACAGGACATTGTCTGACACCGGCGGCGGCGGCGGGTTGTATGCGTTCGGCAAAACCACGGTGAACGGCGGGCGTTTCGAGCGCAACTCAGCCAGTAACATCAGCGGCGGGGGAATGATGGTTTCCGAGGCCCTGGCCGTCACCGACACTGTGTTTGTGAGTAACACCGCGCGTTTCGACGGCGGTGGGGCGTACGTGGAGGGCACGGCAACGGTGACCGGCGGGCGTTTCGAGAGCAACCAGGCCAACTCCGGCGGTGGGGCAAGAGTCAGCCAAGCGCTGACCGTCTCCGGCACGCAGTTCCTGAGCAACACAGCCGTCAACGGCAGCGGCGGCGGCCTGTACGCCAACAGCACGCTGAATATCACCGGTACCCAGTTCGTGAGCAACACTGCCACGGGCTATGGCGGCGGGGCGTACACGGTCCAGGCGGCTACACTGAGCGGTGCGCACTTCGAACGCAACCACGCGAACTACGGCGGAGGAATGAGCTCCAAGGGCGCGCTGAACGTCAGCGACACCTATTTCGCCGGCAACACGAGCGGCTATGGCGGCGGACTTTTCGTGCTGAACACCCTGGCCCTGACCGACGCCGTGTTCGTCAGCAACACCGTTCAAACGAGCGGAGGCGGAGCCTATGCAACCCAACCGACTACGGTCAAGGGCGGGCGCTTCGAGAACAACCTGTCGGGGAATGGTGCGGGACTGACCGGCGAGAGTTTACTGGACGTCGACGGCGCCGTCTTCGTCGGCAATACCGCCAGGAACAACGGCGGCGGCCTCTATGGTTTCCAAACGATCGTTTTGACCGGTACGCAGATCACGGGGAATGTGGCAACCTTCGGCGGCGGGCTGTACGGGAATGGCGCGGTGTCCAGCAGCGGCGGGTGGTTCGTGGGCAACACGGCTAGCGGCGACGGCGGCGGGCTGTACGCATTCGGCACGACGCTCGTCACCGGCACGCAGTTCGTCAGCAACGCGGCGACCTCCAGCAACGGCGGCGGTGCGTACTTGAACGGCGTGGCGTCCATCACCGGGACGCAGTTCCTGAGCAACACCGCCGTCAACGGCAGCGGCGGCGGGCTGTACGGAAACAACGTGGTGTCCATCAGCGGCGGACGGTTCCTCAACAGCACGTCCATGACAAACGGCGGCGGGCTGTTCGGCAACAAGGCGGTGTCCATCACCGGCACGGAATTCCAGCAGAACCGATCGACCGCCTCCAGCGGCGCCGGGCTGTTCGCGACCGGCACGCTGTCCGTCGTCGACGGGCGATTCCTTGACAACACGGCCGCGGGGGCCGGCGGCGGGTTGTACGCGAATGCGGCGGCGACGCTGAACGGCGGACGGTTCGAGGGGAACCAGGTGACCAGCTTCTCCGGTGGCGGCCTGTATTCGAGCTTCAGCAGCGGGGTGACCCTCAGCGGCACGGTGTTCGTGAGCAACTCGGCCACGTCCAAAGGTGGAGGCGTGTACGCGTCCGGCGTGCTGAAGGCCACCGGGGCGTACTTCGAGCGCAACAAGGCGAAGATGGGCGGCGACAACGGCGGCGGCGGCGCGTACGCGAGCGGGCTGAGCCTCACGAACACGGTGTTCGTGGGCAACACTTCGTCCGGCTATGGCGGAGGCGCGGCCACAGCGAGCGGCTATCAGGCGACGCTGAGCGGCGGCCGGTTCGAGAGCAACCGGGCGTCGAGCTCCGGCGGCGGCCTGTACGCCTTGGGCCCGTTGGCCGTCGCGGATACGGTGTTCGTCAGCAACACCGCGCAAACCTACGGCGGCGGCGCATATCTGGGCGGCGCCGGCAGCCGGATCGAGAACGCGCTGCTGGCGCGGAACTCGGCGCCGGCCGGCGCGGCGCTGTACTGCGTGCCCACCGGCGGGGTGGCGGACGTGCTGTTCACCACCATCGTGAGCCCCACCGTGGGCGGCGGGTCAGCGATCCAGGCCGCGGCGGGTACCGTACGGATCACGGACACGATCGCGGCCAGCTACACGGTGCCAATCCGGGCAGTCAGTCCGGGGCAGGCCACGGAGGACTACAACCTGTTCAGCGGCACGGGCGATGTCGTGGGGCCGGTGACGTCGGGCGGGCACAGCGTCACGGGGCCGGCGGGCTTCGTCGACGCGGTGACTGACGATTACCACCTGACAGACGCCAGCATGGCGGTCGATATGGGGGTGGATCAGGGCGTGTATGACGACCTGGATGCTGTCGCACGGCCGCGCGGCCTGGGCTTCGACGTGGGCGCTTACGAGTCGCCCTATGCACACGCACCCAACGTGACGGTCGCCAAGTCGGTCACACCGGCCGTCGTCGATCCGGGGGAGATCGTAACCTACACGCTGACGATCTCGAACGCCGGACTGGTGCGCGCCGCCGGCGTGTGGATCACCGACGTCGTGCCGGCCGAGCTGCGGGACGTGACTTATGCCTCCGGCGGCATCGTCGTGACGCCGACGGGCGCCGCCAGCTACACCTGGCGGGCGGCGGACCTGGCGCCCGGCGCCGGCGGCGTCATCACCCTGACCGGCGTGGTCGATGCGCTCTCGGGCGTTTTCACCAATACGACTTCGGTCACGGCGACGGGGATGATCACGCCGACGCACGACCGCGATGCAGCCGCCGTGTCCGTTCCGTCGAGCCCGTGCTACGCGCGCGTGGCGCGGACCAGGGCGACCTTCGGCAGCACCGATGCCGCGGCGGTTCAGCGGGCCGTAGACCGGGCCGAAGCCGGCGATCTGATCGAGATTGCGGGGACCTGCCGCGGCGTGCAGCCGCGCGCGGGGACCAGCCAGACCGTGTACATCAGCCAGACGCTGACGGTGCAGGGCGGCTATACCATCACGAACGACTTCGCCACACCGGACCCGGTGGCCAACCCGACGACGCTGGACGCCGCAGGGTTGGGGCGGGTGGTCTACGTGGCCGGCGGCGTGCCGGTGATCCTGGCGGACCTGACGGCGACCAACGGTGTGATCGGCGGCAGCGGGACGACGTGTCCGGGCGCGGGCTGCGGCGCCGGCATCTTCAGTGACGGTGCGCTCGCCCTGTTCAACCTCGACGTGATCGGCAACTCCGCCCGCCAGCGCGGCGGCGGGCTGTACACGGAGAGCGCGCTCGACGTCACCGGCGGGCGCTTCCAGAGCAACCAGACCCAGCGGAACGGCGGCGGCGGGCTGTACAGCGGCCCCGCGGTGCTGACCGGCACGCTGTTCATCAGCAACACGGCGGGCCTCAACGGCGGCGGTGGCGGGGCCATGGTCAACAACGGAACGGGCGGCCAGACGGCAGCCACCAACGTGCGTTTCGCGGCCAACCTGGCCCGGAGCGGTGGTGGGCTGCACGTCGTGGGTGGCGCGGTCGTCCTGACCGATACGGATTTCATCAGCAACACGGCCCAGCTCGAGGGCGGCGGGTTGAACGCCCAGTCCAGCGTGGTGCAGGTATCGGGCGGGCGCTTCGAGAAGAACTGGGCCGTGGACACGGCCAGCTCGGTGGGCGGCGGCCTGTCCGTCAGCTCGCTGATCGCGACGGGGACCCAATTTGTGGAGAACGGGGCCGCGTCGGCCGGCGGGGCCAACGCCAACGGCGGTGCGGCCATCACCGGCGCGCGGTTCGAGCGCAATCAGAGCGTGGGCCTGGACGGCAACGGCGGCGGGCTGGTGGCCGCACCGACGGTCTACCTGACGGACACCGACTTCATCAGCAACACGGCGCAGAACGCGGGCGGTGGGGCGACGTGCGCGTACACGACGACCGTGCGCGGCGGGCGCTTCGAGGATAACCGGAGCCTGGGCACGGGCCTGATGTCTGGGGCGGGCGGCCTGGGGACCCAGGGCGCGCTGGACCTGCGTGGCACCGTCTTCAGCCGCAACTCGGCCGCCAGCCGGGGCGGCGCGCTCGGCGCGTTCCAGTATGACCTCGATGCCCGTGGGACGAGCATCGTGGACGCGCTGTTCATCGACAACGAGTCGGCGGGCGGCGCGCTGGACCTGCGGCCGTCAGCCGGCGGTCCGGGGACGGGGCGGGTGCTGTTTGCCACTATTGCCGGGCCGGCGAGCACCGGCGGGCCGGCAGTCGTAATCGAGGGCGGCACGGTGGGCATCACCGACACGATCGTGTCCGGCCACACGTCGCCGATCAGCGCGACCGTGGGCGCGGACGTGCGCGAGGACTACAACCTGTTCCACGATACCGGGGCGTTCCTCGGGTTCGTCACGTCCGGTGGGCACAGCGCGCTGGGCGAGCCTGCTTTCCTGGACCCGGCGCACGACGACTACCACCTCACCGACGCCAGCATGGCGGTCGACATCGGCACGGACGAGGGCGTGTACGACGACCTGGATGGTACCGTCCGGCCGCGGGGCCTGGGCTTCGACGTGGGTGCGTACGAGTCGCCCTACGCGCACGCGCCCGACGTGACGGTCGCCAAATCGGCCACGCCGGCGGTCGCCGGTCCGGGGCAAACGATCACGTACACGCTGGCCATCTCGAACGCCGGGCTGGTGCGTGCAACCGGCGTGTGGATCACCGACGTCGTGCCGGCCGAGTTGCAGGACGTGACTTACACGTCCAGCGGCCTCGTCGTGACGCCGACCGGCGCCGCCACGTACGTTTGGCAGGCGGCGGATCTGGCGCCGAGAGCAGGCGGCCTCATCACCCTGACCGGGGTGGTGCGCACCAATCTGGCGTCCGGCACGGTCTTCACCAATACCGCCGCCGTCACCGCGACCGGCATGATCACGCCGACGCACGATCGTGACGCGGCAATCGTCTCTATCGGCGCTGGCGGGCCGTGCTACGCGCGGATCACGCGCACCGGCCAGACCTTCAGCAGCCCGAATGCGCTGGCGGTCCAGGATGCCGTGGACGCGGCCGAGTCCGGCGACCTGATCAGGCTGGCCGGGACCTGCCGCGGCGTCGAGCCGCGCGCGGGGACCAGCCAGACGGTCTACATCAGCACCACGCTGACCCTGCAGGGGGGATATACCCTCACGAACGACTTCGCCGAGCCGGATCCGGCGGCCAATCCGACGACGCTGGACGCGGCAAAACTGGGCCGCGTGGTCTTCGTCGCCGGAGGCGTGCCCGTGATCCTGGCCGACTTCAGCGCGACCAACGGCGCGATCACCGGCAGTGGGTCGACCTGCCCCGGCGCGGGCTGCGGCGGCGGCATCTACTCCAGCGGCGCGCTTACCGGGCTCAACCTCGAGGTGACCGGCAACAGCGCCGTCTATACCGGCGGTGGCCTGTACGGCAGCGGGCCGGTCGTTCTCACCGGCGCCACGCTCTCCGGCAACTCAGCCGCCGGGGGCGGCGGCGCCTATGCGGACAGCACGGCCACGGTGACGGGCGGTCGCTTCGAGGGGAACAACGCGGCCGTCGGCGGAGGCGGGCTGACCTCCCACGGCACGTTGGTGCTGACCGACACCGTGTTTGTGAGCAACACGGGCAACTTCGGCGGGGCGATATGGTCGGACGACGCTGCCACGCTGACGAGCGGGCTCTTCGTGGGCAACTCGTCGAGAAACCACGGCGGCGGCGTATACGGCAACAGCACGCTTGTCGTCTCGGACACTGTGTTCGTGGGCAACAGCACCGGCAACAGCGGGGGGGCCGTCTATGCCAGCAGCGGGCCCAGCCTGTGCACGGTCGTGGGTGGGCGGTTCGAAGGGAATCAGGGCGGCAACGGCGGCGGTTTGTTCAGCTCAGGCCCGCTGCGCGTCAGCGGTACGGAGTTCCTGAGCAACACGGCTATGTTCACCGGCGGCGGCGTCTACGCGTATCGCGCGGCGACGCTGACCGGTGGCAACTTCACGGGAAACAGCGCGCCGAGCGGCGGTGGCCTGTATACGAACGGCGCGGCGACGGTGACCAATGGGAGCTTCGAGCAGAATGAGGCGACGAACGGCGGCGGCCTGTATGCGAACAGCGCGCTGGATCTCAGCGACACGGTGTTCGTGAGCAACACCGCGACGACCAACGGCGCGGGGGCATCCGGCGGCGGTCTGGCCGCGCTGGGCACGTTGGCCATGACCGATACGGTCTTCGTGAGCAACACGGCGAGCATCCAGGGCGGCGGGGCGTACGTGCGGGCCGGGCGGGTCGTGAACGGGCTGTTCGCGCACAACGGGAGCGGCCTGGGCGCGGCGCTGTACTGCGCGCCCTCTGCCGGGACTGAGACCGACGTCCTGTTCAGTACGGTCGAGAGCCCCGCCATGAGTGGCGGACCGGCGATCTACGCGGAATCGGGGACGGCGGACGTCGTCGACACCATCGTGTCCGGTTACAGCGTGCCCATCAGTGCAGCGATTGGCTCGAGCGTGAACGAGGACTACAACGTGTTCTTCAACACCGGCGCTGCTGCCGGCTCGGTGGTGCACGGCGGGCACAGCGTGACGGGCGATCCGGCCTTCGTCGATGCGCCCTCGCGCGACTACCACCTGACGTTCCCGAGCGTGGCGATCGATGTAGGCGCCGATGCGGGCGTGTACGACGATCTGGACGGCACGATCCGGCCGCGCGGGACCGGCTACGACGCCGGCGCATACGAGTCGCCGTTCGCCCACGTGCCCGACGTGACGGTCCACAAGACGGCCGCGCCGGCCATCGCCGATCCGGGCGAGGCGGTCACCTACACGATCGCTTTCAACAACGCCGGACAGCGGCATGCCATGGACGTCGTCATCACCGACGTCGTACCGGCGCAGCTGCGTGGCGCCAGTTACGTATCCAACGGCGCCGTCGTGACGCCGACCGGCTCCGTGAGCTACACGTGGCAGGCGGCGGCCCTGGCGCCTGGCTCGGGCGGGACCATCACCCTGACCGGGGTGTTGCGTGCGGACGCGCCGCTCGGCGGAGTCGTCACCAACACCGTGACCGTCGCCGCATCCGGAATGCTCACGCCGACGCACGACTTCGACTCGGCGTCCGTCACCGTCGGGCCGGGCGGGCCGTGCTACGCGCGGATTGCGCGCAGCGGCCAGACCTTCAGCAGCGCGGACGCGTCGGCGGTGCAAGATGCTGTGGACGTGGCCGAATCCGGCGACCTGATCGAGATCGCGGGGACCTGCCGTGGCGTCGAGCCACGCGGGGGGGCCAACCAGACCGTCTACATCAGCACCACGCTGACCCTGCAGGGGGGGTACACCCTGACGAACGGCTTCGCCGAGCCCGATCCGCTGGCCAACCCGACGACCCTGGACGCGGCGGGGCTGGGGCGAGTGGTGTTCATCACGGGCACCGCGCCCGTCATCCTGGCCGACTTCACGGCGACCAACGGCTCAGTCAGCGGCGCTGGATCGACCTGCCCGGCCGCGGGCTGCGGCGGCGGCGTGTCCAGCGACGGCGCGCTCACCCTGATGAACCTCGACGTCATCAGCAACACCGCCGGCGGCGGCGGCGGCGTGTACGCCTACAGCACTCTGACCCTCGTCGATACCCTGGTCACGAACAACGTGGCCGACTATGGCGGCGCCGGGGCGTACGCCGTCGGCGCGGTCCAGGCCAGCGGCGGCCGGTTCACCGGCAACTCAGCCCAAGGCGGTTCCGGCGGCGGCCTGCGGGCGGACAGCTCGCTGGCGATCAGCGGCACGGTCTTCGCCGGTAACGTCGCGCAATCCGGCGGCGGGGGAGCGCTCGCGTCCGGCGCGGCGGCGCTGACCGGCGCGCGCTTCGAGCGCAACCAGGCCGGCGCCGCCGGCGGCGGGCTGTTGGCCGTCGATACGGTGGCCATCACGAATACTGTGTTCATCAGCAACACCGCCCAGAATGAAGGCGGGGGCTGCGCGCAGGCGGTGCCGTCACAGCCAACGGCGGGCGCTTCGAGGAGAACCGGGCGAACATCAACGGCGGCGGCCTGTGGGCCAACGGCACGCTGGTGGTCAGCGGCACCGCGTTCGTGAGCAACACGGCGACCTCCAGCGGCGCGGGGCTGTATGCGAGCGGCGCGGCGACTCTGACCGGCGGACGCTTCGAGGCAAATCGAGCCTCAACCTCCGGCGGCGGCCTGTTCGCGAACGGCACGCTGGCCGTGACCGACACCGTGTTCGTGCGCAACAGTGCCAGCACCAGTGGCGGCGGCGTGGGACAGCGACAGGACGGGCGGATCGTGAACGGCCTGTTCGTGGGGAACGCGGCGCCCGCGGGCGCGGCGATCAACTACGAGGCCACCGGCGGCGGGGGGGCCGACGTGCTGTTTACCACGATCATCAGCTCCACGACGGGCGCGGGGGCAGGGTCGCGGACGCCGGTGGGGCCGCAGCCGACCCGGGCGGCGATCCAGGTGGGCGGAGGCACGGTGCGGGTGGTCGACACCATCGTGACGGGCTATGCCGCGCCCATCAATACGGCGGTGAGCGCGAGCGCCAGCGAAGATTACAACCTGTTCTACCATACCGGCGATCCGAGCGGACCCGTGGTCCGCGGCGGCCACACGATCGTGGGCGACCCGGCCTTCGCCGACGCCGCCAACGACGACTACCACCTGACCGACGCCAGCCTGGCGGTCGACATGGGTATCGATCGCGGCGTGGACACCGACCTGGACGGCACGGTCCGGCCGCGCGGCGTGGGCTACGACATCGGTGCGTACGAGTCGCCGTTCACGCACGCGCCGGACGTGACGATCTACCAAACCGTCACGCCCGCGGTCGTCGATCCGGGCGACGCGATCACGGCCACGCTGACGTTCTTGAACGAGAGCACCGACGCCTGGGCGCGCAACGTCTGGATCACCGACGTCGTGCCGTCATTTGGGCTGACGAACGTGAACTACACGTCCAGCGGCGCCACGATCACGCCGACGGGCCCGATCAGCTACACGTGGCAGGTAGAAGACCTGGCGCCCGGCGCGGGTGGCGTCATCACCCTCACCGCGGCGATCATCTCGGATCCGCCGTTCGGCGGCACGGTCAGAAACACGGCCACCGTCACGGCGACGGGGATGATCACGCCGACGCACGACCGTGCTACGGTGTCGGTCACGCTGGTCGTCACCCCGGCGCTGCAGATCAGCAAGGACGTCGAGCCGGCGCGGCTGCAGCGCGGACAGGTGGTCACGTACACGCTGCGGGTGACCAACACGGGCAACATCAATCTGCACACAGCCATCACGGACGTGCTGCCGGCGGAGATCGAAACGACGGATCCGCTGAGCTGGACGCCGGTGATCAGCGCTCACGGCGGAGTGTGGACCGGCCAGGTGGTGGGCACGGTATCGCCGACGGCGACGGGAGAGGTGGCCAACGTGGTGCGGGTGACCAGCACCGAAGGGGCCAGCGGCATCTTCACGCGGACGGCGAACAGCGGGGTGAGGTTGTTCCTGCCGGTGCTGGTGCGCGGCGTGTCGAGCGCGCCGGACCTGGTGGTGCGCGATCTGGTGGCCACGACCGGCCTGGTGACGGTGACGATCGAGAACGTGGGCACCGGACCGACGGGCCGCACGTTCTGGGTGGACGTGTCGTTCGATCCGAGCACGCGGCCGCCGCGCCTGAACCAGCCATGGCCGACGATCGCGGCGCATGGGATCGCCTGGGGCGTGACGAAGTCGCTGGCGGCGGGCGAGCGGCTGACGCTGGTGTCGAGCGGCAGCGACCCGTACTACTGGGGGCCGGCGACCAGCAGCGCGCCGCCGTATCCGGCGAAGGCGAAGGCGTACGTATACGTGGACTCGGTGGACTACAGCACCACGTGGGGCGCGGTGCTGGAGAGCGACGAGGGGAACAACACCGCCGGGCCGGTCAGGGTCACGGTCGCCGCGGGCTCGAGCGCGGCCCCGCAGGCGCACGACGGCGGACTCCTGCCCGCGCGGCGGTAGAGCCGCGCCGGACGAAGAGACTTCCACAATCCGAGAGACTCCCGACACAGCCCGGCGTTCTGTGCCGGGAGTTTCCAAAACTTCGGAAGTCTGTCTTTAAGCACGAGGTGCACCTGAGAGACGGCGTCCCCCTAAAAGACTGCCAAACTCACCACCAAGGACACCAAGGGGCACGAAGAAATACAAGAAAAACGGGGCGCCCACCGTCTGTTCGTATTTTGTCTGATCTGGCGTCTAGTTAATGTCTATTGTGTTATATTTCGTCATTTCAATATATCTGACCTAAAAGACTTGACATTGGCCAAATTATATCGTATAATATCCTAGTGTAATCCACAAAATCTCCAGATGGATATTACCTGACCCGGAACACTGGATGGGTCGCTCTCGCATTTGGTGTCATCACACCGGCTGCCCGGCGGGCGGCTGGGTTTCGAGTTACACCCGTTTTCCGGCGTTCATAGCTCTTCCACAATCACGCCCAAGTGAAACCTGCAGGCCCAGGGCGGCCAACGACGCGGACTTCACTTCGGCCCAGTCCAGGAGGTCTGCATGGTCGTCCAGTGCGGTCGCTTCACCTATCGGGGTAGGTTCCTTCTGCTTGCGGTCCTGTTTTGGGCTCTGGCTCTCTGCCTGCTGGCCCCTCCACTCGCCCAGGCCGCGCGGCCGTTCCCATGCTCCGCCCGGGTCGGGACATTGACCTTCGGCAGCGCCGATGCCGCCGCGGTCCAGCAGGCGGTGGACGCGGCCGGGCCGGGCGACCTCGTCAAAATCGCCGGGACCTGCCGGGGTGTGCAGGCCCGCGCCGGAACCAACCAGACGGTCTACATCAGCACCACACTGACCCTGCAAGGTGGCTACACCACGACGAACGACTTTGCCACACCGGACCCGGTGGCCAACCCGACGACGCTGGACGCCGCGGGATTGGGGCGCGTGGTCTTCGTTTCCGGCGAGGTGCCCGTGATCCTGGCCGACTTCATGGCGACGAACGGCTCGGTCAGCGGCGCCGGATCGACCTGTCCGGACGCGGGGTGCGGCGGCAGCGTATACAGTGACGGCGGCCTCACGCTGATGAACCTCGACGTGATCAGCAATACCGCCCGCTACAAGGGAGGCGGCATCTACGCGGTGGGCAACGTAACGGCGTCGAACGCGGAGTTCGCGCGGAACAAGACGGTGAGCTCCTATGGCGGCGGTCTGTACAACCTCGGCACGGTGTCTGTCAGCGACACGTCGTTTCTTACCAACACGGCTTTCTCTAATGGAGGCGGACTGTACACATCAGGACAGATACGGGCGAGCGGTGGATGCTTTCAAGGTAACACGTCAGGTTCCTATGGCGGCGGCCTGTACGGTGCGGACACCGTGGTCCTGACCGACACTGTCTTCGTGAACAACACAGCCTTCTATCTTGGAGGCGGCGCGCACGCCTCGACGGTGCTGACGTCGAACCGCGGGCGCTTCGAGAGGAACACCGTGACGTCAGCATCCGGATCGGGCGGCGGCGCCGACGGGAATGGGATGGTCCTCACGGACACCGTATTCGTGAGCAATACGTGCCCGGCCAACGGCGGCGGCGCATATTCGGCAAATGGCGTCCCGGTCTCGGTGAGCGGAGGCCGCTTCGAAAGCAACCGGGCGGCGGGTTCCGGCGGCGGCCTCTACGCGTTCGGGCCGCTGACCTCGACCGCCACAGTGTTCGTGGGCAACGCTGCCAAAGACGGAGGCGGGCTGTACGATTCCCACTTGTGGGGCGAGAGCCTGGCCGGCGTGCGGTTCACCGGCAACACGGCGACCGACAGAGGCGGCGGCGTCTTCCTGAACACCGGCCGGGTCGTCGACACATTGTTCGATCGTAACTCGGCCGGCCGGGGTGCGGCGATCTACTGCCGCAACACCGACGGGGCTGAAGACGTCCAGTTCAGCACGATCGTGAGCCCGACGGTGGGCGCCGGAGCGGCGATCTACGCAGAGTCCGGGACGGTCAACATCGTCGACAGCATCGTGGCCAGTCATACCGTGCCCATCAGCGCGGCGGCCGGTGCGACCGTCGTGGAAGATTATAACCTGTTCCAGGCGACGAGCGCCGTGCCTGCACCGGTTGCGTCCGGCGGCCACAGCGTATTTGGACAGGCGGCTTTCGTCGATCCGGCAGGCGACTACCACCTCACCGACGCCAGCGCGGCGGTCGACATCGGCGTGGATGAGGGCGCGTACACCGACTTCGACGGTACTGTCCGGCCGCGGGGCGCCGGCTTCGACCTGGGCGCGTACGAATCGCCGTTCAACCACGCGCCCAACGTGACGGTCGCCAAGTCGGTCACGCCGGCCGTGGCCGGTCCCGGCCAGACGGTGACCTACACCCTGACGTTCACCAACGAGGCAGCGTGGGCCGCCGGTGGCGTCCTGATCACCGACGTCGTGCCGGCGGAGCTGCGGGACGTGAGCTATGCGGCCAGCGGCCTGGTCGTCACGCCGACGGGTGACGTCAGTTACACCTGGCAGGCGGCGGACCTGGCGGCCGGCGCGGGCGGCGTCATCACCCTGACCGGCGTGGTGCGCACCGACGCGACGCCAGGCGGCGTCTTCACCAACACGGCGACGGTCACCGCGACCCGCATGATCACGCCGACGCACGACCGCGACGCCGTGGCCGTCACCGTCGGGGCGGGCGGGCCCTGCTACGCGCAGATCGCGCGCACGGGGCAGACCTTCAGCAGCGCGGACGCTTTGGCGGTCCAGGACGCGGTGGACGCGGCCCAAGCCGGTGATCTGATCGAGATTGCCGGGACGTGCCGCGGCGTGCAGCCGCGCGCCGGGACCAGCCAGACGGTCTACATCAGCACCATGCTGACCCTGCAGGGCGGCTACACCGTCACGAACAACTTCACCGCGCCCGATCCCGTGGCCAACCCGACGATGTTGGACGCCGCGGGACTGGGGCGGGTGATGTACGTCGCGGGCGACGTGCCCGTCATCCTGGCCGACTTCACCGCCACCAACGGCTCAGTCAGCGGTGCCGGGACGACCTGTCCGCAAGCGGGCTGTGGCGGCGGCGTGTCCAGCGACGGCGCGCTCACCCTGATGAACCTCAACGTCATCAGCAACACCGCCACGTACAACGGCGGCGGCGTGTATGCGGTCGGGCCGGTGCAGGCGAGCGGTGGACAGATAGAAGGCAACGTGACCAAAGGCGGCTCCGGGGGCGGTCTGCGGACGGACAGTACACTGGCGATCAGCGGCACGTTGTTCATCAGCAACACCGCCAGCTACAGCGGCGGCGGAGCGGTCGCGTCCGGCGCGGCGGCGCTGACCGGCGCGCGTTTCGAACGCAACGAGGCGGGCGGCGACGGCGGCGGGCTATCGGCCGCCGATACGGTGTCCCTCACCGACACGGTGTTCGTCAGCAACACTGCCGAGTCCGAAGGCGGGGGGCTTCGAGCGGGCCGCGCCGTCACGGCCAGCGGCGGGCGCTTCGAGGGGAACCTGGCGAACGCCGCCGGGGGCGGCCTCTGGACTGCCGGCGGGCTGATCGGCAGCGGCACGGTGTTCGTCAGCAACACTGCCGCAACTACCGGCGGCGGCGCGTACCTGTACGACACCACCCGGATGACCGACGCACGTTTCGAGCGGAACTCGGCCGACTCCGGCGGTGGGCTGTACACGGGATACAGCTTGGCCGTCACCGGCACGCTCTTCCTGCGCAACATGGCCCAAAGCATCGGCGGCGGAGCTTATCTGCCGCATGGGGGCCGGATCGCCAACGGGCTCTTCACAGGCAACACGGCGTTCGAGGGCCAGGCGCTGTACTACGCCGCCACCGACAGCAGCGAGGCCGACCTACTGTTCACGACGGTCGTCAGCCCCAGCACCGGCAGCCCTGGAGCGGGTTCTCGGGCGCCGGGGGGGATGCGGCCGACCCAGGCGGCGATCCGGGTGGGCGCGGGCGCGGTGCGGGTGGTCGACACGATCGTGGCAGGCTATCCCGCGCCCATCAGTACCGCGGAGAGCGCCAGCGCCAGCGAAGACTACAACCTGTTCTACGATACGAGCGATCCAATGGGGAACGTGACGCACGGCGGGCACAGCCTGAAGGCGGATCCGGCGTTCGTCGACGCCGCGTCGGGCGATTATCACCTCACCGATGCCAGCGAAGCGATCGACGTGGGCACGAATGAAGGGGTGTACACGGACCTGGATGGTACTATCCGGCCGCGGGGCGTGGGCTACGATCTAGGGGCGTACGAATCGCCGTTCACCCACATGCCGGACGTGACGATCTACCAGACCGTCACACCCACCGTGGTCGATCCGGGCGAGGCGATCACCTCGACGCTGACGTTCCTGAACGAGAGCACCAACGCGTGGGCGCGCAACGTCTGGATCACCGACGTCGTGCCGACGTTCGGGCTGACGAACGTGAACTACACCTCCAGCGGCGCCACGATCACGCCGACGGGTCCGATCAGCTACACGTGGCAGGTAGAAGACCTGGCGCCCGGCGCGGGTGGCGTCATCACCCTCACTGCGGCCATCATCTCGGATCCGCCGTTCGGCGGCACCTTCAAGAACACGGCCAGCGTCACCGCGACGGGGATGATCACGCCGACGCACGACCGCGACACGGTGTCCATTACCCTGGTCGTCACCCCGGCGCTGCAGATCAGCAAGGACGTAGATCCGCAGCAGCTCACGCCGGGCGGCGCCATAACCTACACCCTGCGGGTGACCAATACGGGCAACATCGATCTGCACACAGCCATCACGGACGTGCTGCCGGCGGAGATCGAAACGACGGATCTGCTGAACTGGACGCCGGTGATCACGGCGCACGGCGGCGTATGGACCGCGCAGGTGGTGGGCACGGTGTCGCCGACGGCGACGGGAAGCGTGGCCAACGTGGTGCGGGTGACCAGCACCGAAGGGGCCGGCGGCATCTTCACGCGGACGGCGAGCAGCGGGGTGA
The DNA here is from genome assembly GCA_963843645.1 of uncultured Chloroflexia bacterium. Taxonomy (GTDB): domain Bacteria; phylum Chloroflexota; class Anaerolineae; order DAOTYC01; family DAOTYC01; genus CAWJLE01. Next base: position 278,711 of record CAWJLE010000002.1, read on the forward strand.
AGCTGTACCTGCCGGTGCTGGTGCGGGGCGTGTCGAGCGCGCCGGACCTGGTGGTGCGCAAAGTGGCGGCGACGACGAGCGCGGTGACGGTGACGATCGAGAACGCGGGCACCGGGCCGACGGGCAGCGACTTCTGGGTGGACGTGTCGTTCGACCCGAACACGCGGCCGCCGCACATCAACCAGCCGTGGTCGACGATCGCCAGCCATGGTATCGCCTGGGGCGTGGCGAAGTCGCTGGCGGCAGGTGAGAGCCTGACGCTGGTGTCGGATGGCAGCGATCCGTATTACTACGGGCCGCCGAGCAGCAGCGCGCCGCCGTATCCTGCGGGGGCGAAGACCTACGTCTACGTCGACTCCCTGGACTACAGCACCACGTGGGGCGCCGTGCTGGAGAGCAACGAGAACAACAACACCGCCGGCCCGGTCAGGGTCACGGTCGCCGCGGGCTCGAGCGCGGCCCCGCGATCCGCCGCGCAGCCGCACGACGGCGGTCTCCTGCCCGCGCGGCGGTAGCCGCACGGCAGGGAAGAGAAGACTTCCGCAATCCGAGACTTCCGACATCGTGCCGATGTTGTTACGGCAAGTTTCCAAAACTTCGGAAGTCTGTCTTTAAGCACGAGGTGCACCTGAGAGACGGCCTCCCCCTAAAAGACTGCCAAACTCACCACCAAGGACACCAAGAAACGCAAAGGGAAAAACAAGAATGACACAAGAGGAGACTTCCGCAATCCGGGACTTCCGACATCGTACCGATGTCGGAAGTCTGTTTTATGCAACAGGCAGATGAGAAAAGACCGCCACCAAAAACAGGTGATGAAAAGCATCACGGCAAAGAGCACGAAGACTACACAGAATATGAGCTAATATATATGAAACAAATCATAAAATTTCGCACAATATCATCGAATTTGGACATTGACGAGAGTCATCGTATAATATGGTCGTTTCCCAATCTGATGCATCGCCTATCGCTGTTCGACGCGAAATAGCATTATCCCTCAATCGATGAGGAGCGCGGAAACTTGGCTTCGGCAATCGCCTGAGCTCTGTCTCAGTTGCGCAACTCGTCGCGCCCAGGAGGTTACATGGCTGCTCATCGTCGCTCCGTCTACCATTTCGAATTCACCCTGGCTGCCGTTTTCTTGTGTGGACTGGCCCTCTGTTTCTTCGTTGCCCCGGTCCAGGCGGGTGTGCCTCCGACGAACTTGTGCTACGCGAAGGTGGGCAACGGCGGCACAACCTACGGCAGCAACGACGCGTCCGCCGTGCAGCAAGCGGTGGACGCGGCGGTCGAGGGCGACACGGTCAAGGTGGCCGGGACCTGCCGTGGCGTGCAGACCACGGCGGGCCTGACCCAGACCGTATACATCACCCAGGCGCTGACGCTTGCGGGCGGTTATGCGACCACGGACTGGACCGCGCCGGACCCGGTGAGTCACCCGACGACCCTGGATGCACAGGGCCTCGGGCGCGTGGTGTACGTGGACTCGGCCGTGCCCGCGACCCTGACGAACCTGATTGTGGCCAACGGGCACATGACCGGCACCGGAACGCTCTGCCCGAGCGCGGGCTGCGGCGGCGGCATCTACGCCAGTGGTGACCTGGCCCTGACGGGTGTGGACGTGATCGGCAGCAGCGGTTTCGACGGCGGCGGGGTCTACGCGTACGGGCGGACCACGGTCAGCGGCGGGCGCTTTGCGGAGAACCGCGGATCGGGTGATGGCGGCGGCCTGGTCGGCAATATGGGGGTGTCCGTCAGCGGCACGTTATTCGTCAGCAACACGGTGCCGTTCGGCAGCGGCGGGGGTCTGTATAGCCGTGGAAGACTATCCGTCACGGGGACGGAGTTCCGCGGCAACACGGCGCCCTCCGGCTGGGGCGGCGGCCTGGCGGCGTCCGGAAGGACGGTCGTGACCGGGGGGCGCTTCACGGGGAACCAGGGCCAAAACGGGGGCGGGCTGTACTCGTGCGGCGACACGGTGACCCTGACGGATACGCTGTTCGTGAGCAACACAGCCAACTCCGCCGGCGGCGGGCTGTACAGCTTCAAGTTACTGTCCATCAGCGGCGGGCAGTTCAGCGGGAACACGGGCGCCACCGGCGGCGGGCTGTTTGCCTACAACCCGGCGTCCGTCAGCGGCACACAATTTTTGAGCAATACGGCGACCACCGGCGCTGGCGGTGGCGTGGAGGCCTTCTCCACACTGTCCGTTGCCGGCGCGCAGTTCATCAGCAACACGGCGGCATACAACGGCGGCGGGCTGAACGGCGAGGCTGCGGTGTCCATCACCGGAACGCAGTTTGTCCGCAACGTCACCGGCGGCGCGGGCGGTGGGGCGAGTGCGAACGGCATGTCCTCCATCAGCGGGGGCCAGTTCATAAGCAACACGTCCGTCACGGGAGGCGGCGGCCTGTACGGCTGGGGGGCGATGGCCATCACCGGCACGCAGTTCCTCAGCAACACATCCGCCAGCAACGGCGGTGGTCTGTACGACGGGACGGGAGCGACGCTGACCGGCGGGCGCTTCGCCGCAAATCAGGGCGCTCGCGGCGGCGGGGTGTATTCGAGCGCGGCGCTGACCGCCACGGCCACCGTGTTCGTGAGCAACACGACCAACAGCCATGGCGGTGGGCTGTATAGCTTCGGCGTGCTCACGCTGAGCGAAGCACAGTTTGTGAGCAACACGTCCACCGCCAACAACGGCGGTGGAGTATACGGCTACACCACGGTGGTCGCCAGCGGCGGGCAGTTCGTGGATAACCGGGCTGTCGGTGGCGCTGGACTATACGGCGGCTCAGAGGTGGCTATCACCGGCACGGTGTTCCTGAGCAATACAGCTTCCGGCAGCGGCGGTGGGCTGCACGCGAGCGGCGCGCTGTCTGTCGCCGCCGCGCAGTTCATCAGCAACACGGCTACCACCGGCAGTGGCGGTGGAGTAGATGTGGGATCCAGCACGACGTCGATCACCGGCACGCAGTTCCTGAGTAACACGGCCAAAAGCAACGGCGGCGGGTTGGTGGCGCGCGGCGCACTGACCGTCAGCGGCACGACGTTCCGCAACAACAAATCCACCAATAGCAACGGCGGTGGGCTGAACAGCAGTGCCGGGGTGACCATCGTCGATGGGCAGTTCCTGGACAACACGGCCCAACGCGAGGGCGGCGGGATGTATGCGAGTGGGGCGGCGGTGGTGAGCGGGGGCCGCTTCGAGGGCAACCGGGCGAGCATGCTCGAGGGTGGGGGCCTTTACTCGGGGTACAGCGGGGGAATTGTCCTCAGCGATGCGATGCTCGTGGGGAACACGGCGGCCGCCGATGGTGGGGGCGTGTATGCGTCTGGGCCGCTGACGGTGACGGGAGCGTACTTCGAACGGAACGCGGCGAACAATTGGCGTGGCGGTGGCGCCTATGCGCATGGACTGAGTCTCACGAACACCATATTCTTGAGCAACACGGCGAGGCTGATGGGCGGCGCCGCGTATTTGGACGGCGGCAGCGGCCGGGTGGTGAACGCACTGCTGGCGCGGAACGTGGCGCCGTCGGGTGCGGCATTGTACTGCGCTCCGAGCGGCGGGGCCGCCGACGTGCTGTTCAGCACGATCGCGGCCGCAGCCGGCTCGCCGCCTGCGGCGCAGACGGCGATCTATGCCATGACCGGACCGGTGCGGATCACGGACACGATCGTGGCCAGCTACACGGCGCCGATCAGCGCGGCCGGCGGGGTGCAAGTCAGCGAGGACTACAACCTGTTCGACGCCACGGGTGCTGTGCCGGCGGAGATCACCTCGGGCGGGCACAGCTTCACGGGCGCGGCGGCCTTTGTAGACGCGGCGGCGGATGACTATCACCTGACGGACGCCAGCGCGGCGGTGGATCGAGGCATCGATGTAGGGGTGTATTCGGACCTGGACGGCCAAGTCCGCCCGCGGGGTGGCGGCTACGACGTCGGCGCGTACGAGTCTTCTTACGCCCGGCAGGCTGACGTGACGCTATACAAGGCGGCGACGCCGGCCACGCCCCAGATCGGCGGGGCAATCACCTATACGCTGACCTACAGCAACGTTGGCGCGCTGCCGGCGCGGAACGTCTTTATCACGGACGTAGCGCCGGTGGAGCTGACGGGTACGGCTTATACTTCGAGCGGTCCTGCCATCACGCCCACGGGGGAAGTCAGCTACACGTGGCAGGTGGCGGACCTGGCGCCCGGAACGGGCGGAGTCATTACACTGACCGGCGTCGTGAAGCCGGACGTGGCAGTCCACACAGTCTTCACCAACACGGCCGTGGTCACCAGCAGCACGACGATCAGCCCGACGCACGACCGCGCCGCGGCGGCGGCGACGGCAATCCAGAACACGTGCTTTGCCCAGGTCGCCGGTACGGCGGTGACGTACGGCAGCGACGATGCGTCTGCGGTGCAGCAGGCCGTGGATGCGGCGAGCTGGGGTGACACGATCAAGGTGGCGGGGACGTGCCAGGGTGTGCACCCGGCGGCGGCCGGCATCACCCAAACCGTGTACATCAATCAGGCACTGACTCTCGCGGGCGGCTACACCACGACGAACTGGAGCACGGCGGATCCCGAGAACCATCCGACGAGGCTGGACGCGCTGGGGCAGGGGCGCGTTATTTACGCGGGGACTTCCGCCCTGACGATGACGAACCTGATCGTGGCCAACGGCTACGCGAGCGGCAAAGGGACGAACTGTCCAGGTGCGGGCTGCGGCGGCGGCATCTACGCGGGCGCGGCGCTGAACCTGGTCGGCGTGGATGTGGTCGGCAGCAACGCCGCTTACAACGGCGGCGGAGCCTACGCGGAGAGTATAGCCACCGTGAGCGGCGGGCGTTTTGCGGCGAACAGCGGGGCGCACCGCGGCGGCGGCCTGCACGCGGCCGACCGGACGGCGATCAGCGGCACGGTGTTCGTGAGCAACACCGCGAGCGACTATGGCGGCGGTCTGTACGGCGTGTCGACGGTGGCGGTGACGAACACCGAGTTCATGAGCAACACGGCCAGCCAAGACGGCGGCGGCCTGTACGCGGGCGCCATGGCAAATTTGACGGGTAGCCGTTTCGCGGAAAACCAGGGCAGCCAGGGCGGCGGACTGTACGGGTGGGGCACGCTGACTATCACGGACACCGAGTTCGTGAGCAACACCGCTTACGCGGGCGCTGGAGCATACGTGGGCGGGGCGGCCACGGTGAGCGGCGGTCGCTTCGAGAACAACGTAAGCACCCAGAACGGTGGGGGCTTATTCGTGAACACCACGTTGGCGATCACCGGCACCGAGTTCGTGAGCAACACTGCCACGGGCTATGGCGGCGGGGCGTACACGGTCCAGGCGGCTACACTGAGCGGTGCGCACTTCGAACGCAACCACGCGAACCACGGCGGAGGAATGAGCTCCAAGGGCGCGCTGAACGTCAGCGACACCTATTTCGCCGGCAACACGAGCGGCTATGGCGGCGGACTCTACGTGCTGAACACCCTGGCCCTGACCGACGCTGTGTTCGTCAGCAACACCGTTCAAACGAGCGGTGGCGGAGCCTATGCAACCCAACCGACTACGGTCAAGGGCGGGCGCTTCGAGAACAACCTGTCGGGGAATGGTGCGGGACTGACCGGCGAGAGTTTACTGGACGTCGACGGCGCCGTCTTCGTCGGCAATACCGCCAGGAACAACGGCGGCGGCCTCTATGGTTTCCAAACGATCGTTTTGACCGATACGCAGATCACGGGGAATGTGGCAACCTTCGGCGGCGGGCTGTACGGGAATGGCGCGGTGTCCAGCAGCGGCGGGTGGTTCGTGGGCAACACGGCTACCGGCGGCGGCGGCGGCCTGTACGCATTCGGCACGACGCTCGTCACCGGCACGCAGTTCGTCAGCAACGCGGCGACCTCCAGCAGCGGCGGCGGTGCGTACTTGGGCGGCGTGGCGTCCATCACCGGGACGCAGTTCCTGAGCAACACCGCCGTCAACGGCAGCGGCGGCGGGCTGTTCGGCAACGGCGCGGTGTCCGTCAGTGGCGGGCAGTTCAGCGGCAACACGGCCGTCAACGGCAGCGGCGGCGGGCTGTACGGCAACAAGGCGGTGTCCATCACCGGCACGGAATTCCGACAGAACCGATCGACCGCCTCCAGCGGCGCCGGGCTGTACGCGACGGGCACGCTGTCCGTCGTCGACGGGCGATTCCTCAACAACACGGCCGCGGGGGCCGGCGGCGGGTTGTACGCGAATGCGGCGGCGACGCTGAACGGCGGATGGTTCGAGGGGAACCAGGTGACCAGCTTCTCCGGTGGCGGCCTGTATTCGAGCTTCAGCAGCGGGGTGACCCTCAGCGGCACGGTGTTCGTGAGCAACTCGGCCACGTCCAAAGGTGGAGGCGTGTACGCCTCCGGCGTGCTGAGTGCCACCGGGGCATACTTCGAGCGCAATAAGGCGAAGATGGGCGGCGACAACGGCGGCGGCGGCGCGTACGCGAAGGGGCTGAGCCTCACGAACACGGCGTTTGTGAGCAACACTTCGTCCGGCTATGGCGGAGGCGCGGCCACAGCGAGCGGCTATCAGGCGACGCTGAGCGGCGGCCGGTTCGAGAGCAACCGGGCGTCGAGCTCCGGCGGCGGCCTGTACGCCTTGGGCCCGTTGGCCGCCGCGGATACGGTGTTCGTCAGCAACACGGCGACGACAAACGGCGGCGGCGCGTACCTGGGTGGCAGCAACAGCCGGATCGAGAACGCGCTGCTGGCGCGGAACTCGGCGCCGACCGGCGCGGCGCTGTACTGCGTGCCCACCGGCGGGGTGGCGGACGTGCTGTTCACGACCATCGTGAGCCCCACCGTGGGCGGCGGGTCAGCGATCCAGGCCGCGGCGGGTACCGTACGGATCACGGACACGATCGTGGCCAGCTACACGGTGCCAATCCGGGCAGTCAGTCCGGGGCAGGCCACGGAGGACTACAACCTGTTCAGCGGCACGGGCGATGTCGTGGGGCCGGTGACGTCGGGCGGGCACAGCGTCACGGGGCCGGCGGGCTTCGTCGACGCGGCGTTGGACGACTACCACCTCACGGACGCCAGCGCGGCCGTCGACCTCGGCACCGACGCGGGCGTGTACACCGACCTGGACGGCATCGTTCGGCCGCAGGGTGGCGGGTACGACTCGGGCGCGTACGAATCGTCATACACACACGTGTCCGACGTGACGATCGACCAGTCGGCGACGCCGGCCAGAGTCATGGCGGGCCAGGCGATCACCTACACACTGACCTACACGAACGAGGGGTCGCTGTACGCCCGAGACGTCGTCATCACGGACGTGGTGCCGGCGGAAGTGACGGCCGTGAGCTACGCAGCGAGCCCTGCCGTGACGCCGACGGGGGCGGTGCACTATACGTGGCGGGTGGCGAACCTGGCTCCTGGGGCAGGCGGGCTCATCACCGTGACCGGTTTGATCAGCGGGGGTGTGCAGACGGGCACGATCGTCACCAACACGGCAGTGGTCGCCGCAAGCGGTATGCTCACCCCGACGCGGGATCGCGTCGATATCAGCGTGACGGTCATCTCGTATCCGTGCAACGCGCAAGTCGCCGGCGCAGGAGTGATTTTTGGCAGCGACGACGCCACGGCAGTGCAGCGGGCGGTGGATGCCGCCGGCCCAGCGGATCTGGTCAAGGTGGCCGGGACGTGCCGGGGCGTGCAGAGCCGGGGTGGAACCACTCAGACGGTGTACCTCAGCCAGACACTGACCGTGCAGGGCGGCTACACCTTGACGAACTGGACCACGCCGGACCCGGTGGCCAACCCGACGACGCTGGACGCCGCAGGGTTGGGGCGGGTGGTCTACGTGGCCGGCGGCGTGCCGGTGATCCTGGCCGACCTGACGGCAACCAACGGTGTGATCGGCGGCAGCGGGACGACGTGTCCGGGCGCGGGCTGCGGCGCCGGAGTGTACAGCGACGGCGCGCTCACCCTGCTCAACCTGGACGTGATCGGCAACACCGCCCGTCAGCGCGGCGGCGGGCTGTACACGGAGGGCGCGCTCGACGTCACCGGCGGGCGCTTCCAGAGCAACCAGACCCAGCGGAACGGCGGCGGCGGGCTATACAGCGGCCCAGCGGTGCTGACCGGCACGCTGTTCATCAGCAACACGGCGGGCCTCAACGGCGGCGGTGGCGGGGCCATGGTCAACAACGGAACGGGCGGCCAGACGGCAGCCACCAACGTGCGTTTCGCGGCCAACCTGGCCCGGAGCGGCGGCGGGCTGCACGCCGTGGGCGGCGCGGTCGTCCTGACCGACACGGACTTCATCAGCAACACGGCCCAGCTCGAAGGCGGAGGGCTGAACGCCCAGTCCAGTGTGGTGCAGGTGTCAGGCGGGCGCTTCGAGAAGAACTGGGGTCTGGACGCGGCCAGCTCGGTGGGCGGCGGCCTGTCCGTCAGCTCGCTGATCGTGACGGGCACCCAATTTGTGGAGAATGGAGCGGCATCGGCCGGCGGGGCCAACGCCAACGGCGGTGCGGCCATCACCGGGGCTTCGTTCGAGCGCAATCAGAGTGTGGGCCTGGACGGCAACGGCGGCGGGCTGGTGGCCGCACCGACGGTCTACCTGACCGACACCGATTTCATCAGCAACACGGCGCAGAACGCGGGCGGTGGGGCGACGTGCGCGTACACGACCACCGTGCGCGGCGGGCGCTTCGAGGACAACCGGAGCCTGGGCACGGGCCTGATGTCGGGCGCGGGCGGCCTGGGGACGCAGGGAACGCTCGACCTGCGTGGCACCGTCTTCAGCCGCAACTCGGCCGCGAGCCGGGGCGGCGCGCTCGGCGCGTTCCAGTATGACCTGGACGCCCGCGGGACCAGCATCGTGGACGCGCTGTTCATCGACAACGAGTCGGCGGGCGGCGCGCTGGACCTGCGGCCGTCAGCCGGCGGTCCGGGGACCGGCCGGGTGCTGTTCAGCACGATCGTCGGGTCGACGAGCGGGCCGGCAATCGTGATCGAGGGCGGCACGGTGGGTGTCACCGATACGATCGTGTCCGGCTACTTGTCGCCGATCAGCACGATCGGCGGCGCGGGGGTGCGCGAGGACTACAACCTGTTCCACGACACCGGGTCGTTCCTGGGAGCGGTAACCTCCGGTGGGCACAGCATCGTGGGCGACACGGCCTTCGCCGACGCAACGGCAGGCGACTACCACCTGACGGACGCCAGCGCGGCCGTGGACCTGGGCGTGGACGCCGGGGTGTACACGGACCTGGACGGGAACGTGCGGCCGCAGGGCGCGGGTTACGACGTGGGCGCGTACGAGTCGCCGTTCACGCACGTGGCCGACGTGGTGATCCAGAAGACGGCCACGCCGTCCGTGGTCGAGGCCGGCGACACGATCACGTATACGCTGGCTTACACGAACGTCGGGACGCTGGCGGCGCGGGACGTCTGGATCACGGACGTCGTGCCGGCGGAGCTGGCCGGGGTAAGCTACGCTTCCAGCGGCGCCGTGGTGACGCCGACGGGTGACGTGACGTATACCTGGCGCGTGGCGAACCTGACGCCGGGGGTGGGCGGACTGATCACCGTGACCGGCGTGGTGGGCTCTCAGGTAGGACAGGGCACGATCTTTACCAACACGGCGCAGGTGGCGGCGAGCGGCGTCCTCACGCCGACGCACGATCGCGCCGAGGTAGGGGTGGCGGTGACAGTGTACCCCTGCCATGCGCAGGTGGCCGGTACGGCGGTGACCTACGGCAGCGACGACGCGGCGGCGGTGCAGCAAGCCGTGGATGCGGCGAGCTGGGGTGACACGATCAAGGTGGCGGGGACGTGCCAGGGTGTGCACCCGGTGGCGGCCGGCATCACCCAAACCGTGTACATCAATCAGGCACTGACTCTCGCGGGCGGCTACACCACGACGAACTGGAGCACGGCGGATCCCGAGAACCATCCGACGAGGCTGGACGCGCTGGGGCAGGGGCGCGTCATTTACGCGGGGACTTCCCCCCTGACGATGACGAACCTGATCGTGGCCAACGGCTACGTGAGCGGCAAAGGGACGAACTGTCCAGGTGCGGGCTGCGGCGGCGGCATCTACGCGGGCGCGGCGCTGAACCTGGTCGGCGTGGATGTGGTCGGCAGCAACGCCGCTTACAACGGCGGCGGAGCCTACGCGGACAGTGTAGCCACCGTGAGCGGCGGGCGTTTCGCGGCGAACAGCGGGGCGCACCGCGGCGGCGGCCTGCACGCGGCCGACCGGACGGCGATCAGCGGAACGGTGTTCGTGAGCAACACCGCGAGCGACTATGGCGGCGGCCTGTACGGCGTGTCGACGGTGGCGGTGACGAACACCGAGTTCATGAGCAACACTTCGGCCACCCGGGGCGGCGGCCTGTACTCGGGCGGAGCGCTGGTGCTGAGCGGCGGCGAGTTCCAGAGCAACACGGCCAGCCAGTACGGCGGCGGCCTGGCCGCGGCCGGCCGGACGGCGATCAGCGGCACGGTGTTCGTGAGCAACACCGCCAGCGACTATGGCGGCGGTCTGTACGGCGTGTCGACAGTGGCGGTGACGAACACCGAGTTCATGAGCAACACTTCGGCTACCCGGGGCGGCGGCCTGTACTCGGCCGGAGCGCTGGTGCTGAGCGGCGGCGAGTTCCAGAGCAACACGGCCAGCCAGTACGGCGGCGGCCTGTACGCGGGCGCCATGGCGAATTTGACGGGTAGCCGTTTCGCGGAAAACCAGGGCAGCCAGGGCGGCGGACTGTACGGGTGGGGCACGTTGGCTATCACGGACACGGAGTTCGTGAGCAACACGTCCATCAACACCGGCGGCGGGCTGTACGCCTATACCACGCTCACGCTGAGCGGCGCGCAGTTCGTGGGCAACGCGTCGAGCAGCAGCGGCGGCGGGCTGTACGGGAATGGCGCGGTGTCCAGCAGCGGCGGGCGGTTCGTGGGCAACACGGCTACCGGCGGCGGCGGGCTGTACGCATACGGCGCGACGCTCGTCACCGGCACGCAGTTCGTCAGCAACGTGGCGACCTCCAGCAACGGCGGCGGCGCGTACCTGGGCGGCGTGGCGTCCATCACCGGGACGCAGTTCCTGAGCAACACCGCCGGCAACGGCAGCGGCGGCGGGCTGTACGGAAACAGCGTGGTGTCCATCAGCGGCGGACGGTTCCTCAACAGCACGTCCAAGACGAACGGTGGCGGACTGTACGGCAACAATGCGGTGTCCGTCACCGGCACGGAATTCCTCAACAACAAATCAACTGTCTCCAGCGGCGCCGGACTGTACGCGAGCGGCGCGCTGACCGTCGCCGACGGACGATTCCTCGGCAACGCTGCCGCGGGGGCCGGCGGCGGGTTGTACGCGAATGGGGCGGCGACGCTGATCGGCGGCCGGTTCGAGGGGAACCAGGCGATCAGCTTCGGCGGCGGCGGGCTGTTCTCGCACTTCAACGGCGGGTTGACGATCAGCGCCACGGCGTTCGTGAGCAACTCGGCCTCGTCCAGCGGCGGCGGCGTGTACGCATCCGACGTGCTGACGGCCACTGGGGCGTACTTCGAGCGCAACAAGTCGAAGATGGGCGGCGACAACGGCGGCGGCGGCGTCTTTGCGGGCGGGCTGGCGCTGGTGGATACGGTGTTCGTGGGCAACACGGCGTCCGGCTACGGTGGAGGCGCGGTTGCAGCGAGCAGCTATCAGGCGACGCTGAGCGGAGGTCGCTTTGAGAGCAACCGGGCGTCGAGCTCCGGCGGTGGCCTGTACGCGCTGGGCCCCCTGGGGGTGAGCGACACGGTGTTCGTGAGCAACACGGCCGCGACGAACGGCGGCGGCGCGTACCTGGATGGCAGCAGCAGCCGGATCGTGAACGCACTGCTGGCGAGAAACGCTGCCTCCGAGGGTGCGGCGCTGTACTGCGCCCCGAGCGGTGGCACGGCGGACGTGCTGTTCACTACCATCGTGAGCCCGACCGTCGGCGGTGGGGCGGCGGTCGTCGCGGCCGCAGGTGCGGTGCGGATCACGGACACGATCGTCGCCAGTTACACGGTGCCTATCAGGGCGGCTGCAGGCGCGGCCGCGGCCGAGGACTACAACTTGTTCAGCGCCACGGGCCCGGCGGTCGGGCCGGTGACGTCGGGCGGCCACAGCGTCACGGGCAATGCGGCTTTCGTGGACGCGCGTGCGGATGACTACCATCTGACGGACGCCAGTGCGGCGGTGGACCTGGGCGTGGACGCGGGCGTGTATGCGGACCTGGACGGCGTGGCGCGGCCGCAGGGCGCCGGTTACGATGTGGGTGCGTACGAATCGTCGTACACGCACGTCGCCGACGTCACGATCGACCAGTCGGTGACGCCGACTAAAGTCATGGTGGGCCATGACATCACCTACACGCTGACCTACACCAACGACGGGGCACTCCACGCTCGGGACGTCGTCATCACGGACGTGGTGCCGGCGGAGCTGACAGCCGTCGCCTATGCGTCGAGCGGCGCGGCCGTTACGCCGACCGGGGCGGTGAACTACGTGTGGCGGGTGGCGGACCTGGCGCCTGGGGCAGGCGGGCTGATCACCGTGACGGGCGTGCTGAGCGGGGATGTGGAGACCGGCACGATCATCACCAACACGGCGGTGGTCGCCGCGAGCGGCATGCTCACCCCGACGCGGGATCGCGTCGACATCAGCGTGACCGTAGTTTCGTATCTGTGCAACGCGCAAGTCGCCGGCACAGGGGAGACCTTCGGCAGCGACGACGCTACCGCAGTGCAGCAGGCGGTGGACGCGGCCGGCCCGGCGGACCTGGTCAAGGTGGCCGGGACGTGCCGAGGCGTGCAGTTCCGCGCGGGGACTGCCCAGACGGTCTACATCAGCGACACACTGACCCTGCAGGGTGGCTACACCGTGACAAACGACTTCGCCACGCCGGACCCGGCGGCCAACCCCACGACCCTGGACGCGGCCGGACTGGGGCGCGTCATCTACGTGGCCGGCGACGTGCCCGTGATCCTGGCTGACTTCACCGCCACCCACGGCGTGGTGACCGGCAGCGGTTCGATCTGCCCGGACGCCGGCTGCGGCGGCGGGGCATATTCCGGCGGCGATCTCGCCCTGATCGACGTTGCCCTGATCGACAACGGTGCGCAATATATGGGCGCCGGGGCATTCGCGGAGGGTGCTGCGACGTCGAGCGGCGGGCGCTTCGAGGCCAACCATGCCCAGATGGCCGGGGGCGGCCTGGCGACGAACGGGACCCTCGCGATCAGCGGCACCACATTCGTAAGCAACACCGCGGACTACTACGGCGGTGGGGCGTTCGTGATGGGCGCGACGACGCTGACGGGCGGGCGTTTCGAGAGAAACTGGACGTCACAGACCGGCGGCGGCCTGCTGACCTATTTCGGATCTGGCCGTGAGCGGCACGGAATTCGTCAGCAACACCGCGCAAATGGCAGGCGGTGGTGCGGCCGCAGTCGGCGCGGCCGTGGTGAGCGGCGCGCGCTTCGAAGCCAACCTGGCGCCGTTCATGGGCGGCGGCCTGATGTCAGGGGGCGCGCTGGCGGTGACGGACACCGTCTTCGTGAGCAACACCACGGAGGGCGACGGTGGCGGGGCGAACGCGGGCGGCGCCGCGGCGGTAAGCGGCGGGCGGTTCGTGGGAAACCGGGCCGGGGAGTATGGTGGGGCGGTTTACTCGGCCGATGCCTTGGACGTCGACGGCACCGTGTTCGTGGGCAACACGGCCGGCGCCAGCGGCGGCGGCGCGTATGCGGGCGGCAGCAGCCGGCTCGTGAACGGGCTGCTCGTCCGGAACGAGGCGCCTGTGGGTGCAGGGCTGTACGGCAACGGCGCGGCGGACGTCCTGTTCACGACGATCGCCGGGCAGGCGAGCACAGGCGGGCCGGCAATCGTGGTCGAGGGCGGCGCGATGGGCGTCACCAACACGATCGTGTCCGGCTACACGTCGCCGATCAGCACGACCGGCGGCGCGGGGGTGCGCGAGGACTACAACCTGTTCCACGACACCGGGCCGTTCCTGGGGTCGGTGTCGTCCGGCGGGCACAGTGTAGTGGGCGAGCCGGCCTTTGCGGACGCGGTCAACGACGACTACCACCTGACGGACGCCAGCGCGGCCGTGGACCTGGGCGTGGACGCCGGGGTGTACACGGACCTGGACGGGAACGTGCGGCCGCAGGGCGCGGGTTACGACGTGGGCGCGTACGAGTCGCCGTTCACGCACGTGGCCGACGTGGTGATCCAGAAGACGGCCACGCCGACCGTGGCGGAGGCCGGGGACACGATCGCGTATACGCTGGCTTACACGAACGTCGGGGCGTTGTATGCGCGGGACGTCTGGATCACGGACGTCGTGCCGGCGGAGCTGGCCGGAGTGAGCTATACGGCCGGCGGCGCTATCATCACGCCGACGGGTGACGTGACGTACACGTGGCAGGTGGCAAACCTGGCGCCGGGAGCTGGCGGTTCGATCACCGTGACGGGCAACGTGGGCGCGCAGGTGGAACAGGGGACGCTCTTCACCAATACGGCAGTGGTGGCGTCGAGCGACGTGATCACGCCGACGCACGATCGCGCCGAGGCCGCGGTAGCGGTGACAGTGTACCCGTGCCATGCGCAGGTGGCGGGCACGGGGGCGACCTTCGGCAGCGACGATGCGTCTGCGGTGCAGCAGGCCGTGGACGCGGCGAGCGCGGGCGACCTGGTGAAGGTGGCGGGGACGTGCCGGGGCGCGGAGTCGCGGGCGGGAACTGACCAGGCGGTGTACATCAGCCAGACGCTGACGGTGCAGGGCGGTTACACGACGACGGACTGGACCACGCCCGATCCGGCGGGCCAGGTGACGACGCTGGATGCGGCGGGACTGGGGCGGGTGGTGTTCATCGCCGGCACCGCGCCGGTCATCCTGGCAGACCTGACGGCGACGAATGGCAACGTCGGCGGCATAGGGTTCGCATGTCCGGGGGCGGGCTGCGGCGGCGGCATCTATGCCAACGACCGGCTCACTCTGATGAACCTCGACGTGATCAGCAACACCGCCAGCAACTCCGGCGGCGGGGCGTACGCGACGGGCGCGGCGGTGGTGAGCGGCGGGCGTTTCGCAGGCAACCAGTCGACGGACGGGTATGGCGGCGGACTGGCCGCCGACACGGTGACCATCACGGATACCGAGTTCGTAAGCAACACGGCGAGCGGCGACGGCGGCGGGGTGTATGCCACAACAGAGGCGACGGTGAGCGCGGGGCGGCTGGAGCGGAACCGCACGGTGCTGTCGCGCGGCGGCGGCATCGGAGTGGGCGGCACGGTGGAGCTGAGCGGCACCGTGGTGGTGAGCAACACGGCGCAGCTAGACGGCGGCGGGGCGCGCGCCGAGACAGTGAGAGTGAGTGGCGGGCATTTCGTAGACAACCGGGCGACGAACGGATCGGGCGGCGGGTTGTTTGGGCAGAACGTGGTGGAGGTCACGGGCGGCGACTTCGCGCGGAACTACGCGTACTACGCCGGCGGCGGCCTGGTGGCGATGGGCACGCTGGGGGTGACGGACACCGTATTCACGCAGAACACGGCGGTCCTGGGCGGCGGCGGAGCGGCGGCGCTCGGGCCGAGCCGAGTCGTGAACGGGCTGTTTGTCGGGAACATGGCAACGTCCGGGGCAGGGGCGGAGTTGTACAGCAGCGGCGCTACTGAGCTTCTGTTCAGCACGCTGTCGGGCGCCGGCGGGGCGAGTGGGACGGCGATCGAAGTCGTGACGGGGACGGCGCGGATCACGGACACGATCCTGGCCAGCTACACGGTGCCGATCAGCTCGGGCGTCGGGGCGAACGTGAGCGAGGACTACAACCTGTTCCACGCCACGGGCGAAGCGGTCGGGGCGGTGGGGCACGGTGGGCACAGCGTGACGGGCGATCCGGCCTTCGTCGACGCGGCGGGCGGCGACTACCACCTGACGAACGCCAGCGCAGCGGTGGACCTGGGCACAGACGTGGGGGTATACACTGATCTGGACGGCAACGGCCGTCCGCGCGGGAGCAGCTACGACGCCGGGGCGTACGAGTTCGACCTACACCCACGCGGCCGACGTCACGCTCCACAAGACGGTCACGCCCGCGGGACCGACGGTGGAGGCCGGCCAGGCCGTCACCTACACGTTGGCCTACGCCAACGAGGGCAACCTGTTCGCGCGCGCCA
Organism: uncultured Chloroflexia bacterium; assembly: GCA_963843645.1. Classification (GTDB taxonomy): domain Bacteria; phylum Chloroflexota; class Anaerolineae; order DAOTYC01; family DAOTYC01; genus CAWJLE01. The sequence goes on from CAWJLE010000002.1 coordinate 294,918, forward strand.
TCCTGATCACCGACGTCGTGCCGGCGGAGTTGACCCACATCGCGTACGAATCGAGCGGGGCCATCATCACGCCGACGGGGGCGGTCAGCTACACGTGGCAGGTGGCGAACCTGGGGCCGGGAGCGAGTGGACTGATCACCGTGACCGGCGTGGTACGGACAGACCTGGCCTTGGGTGACAGCTTCACCAACACAGCAGAGGTCTCGGCGCTGGGGATGATCGCGCCGACGCACGACCGCGATTCAGTGGGCTTGACCGTGGCGTCCGCCGGGCCGTGCTACGCGCAGGTAGCGCGCACGGGGCGAACCTTCGGCAGCGCGGATGCCCTGGCGCTGCAGACGGCCGTGGACGCGGCGAGCGCGGGCGACCTGGTGAAGGTGGCGGGGACGTGCCGGGGCGCGGAGTCGCGGGCGGGAACTGACCAGTCGGTGTACATCAGCCAGACGCTGACGGTGCAGGGCGGTTACACGACGACGGACTACTTTGCCCAGCCGGACCCGGCGGCGAACCCGACGACGCTGGACGCGGCGGGACTGGGGCGGGTGGCGTTCATCACGGGCACCGCGCCGGTCATCCTGGCCGACTTCACGGCGACCAACGGTCGCGCGGACGGCAGTGGGTACGAGTGCCCCGGCGCCGGCTGCGGCGGCGGGATCTACGCGGCGGGCGGGCTGACGCTGCTGAATCTGGAAGTGATCAGCAACACGAGTGCGACGTACGGGGGCGGCGTCTACGCGGAAGGCGATGCCGCGCTGCTCAATCTGGGAGTGATCCGCAATACGAGCACGTTTGGGGGTGGAATGTACGTGTTCGGTGCCCTGACGCTGACCGATACGGTGGTGACCAGCAATACGGCGCAAGACACCGGCGGCGGGGCGCTTGCGGCAAGTGGGGCGACGGTGTCGGGCGCACGCTTCGCGGGCAACCAGGCGGGTCTGGAGGGCGGTGGCCTGTACGTCTACGGCGGGCTGGCGGTGAGTGAGAGCGAATTCGTCGGCAATGCGGCCGGGCAGATCGGCGGCGGCGTGTCTGTCAGCGGCGGCGCCACCCGGGTGGTCAACGGGCTCTTTACGGGCAACACGGCGGCGGGCTGTGGGGCGGCCGTGTGCACCTACATGGACGCTACGGCGACGGACGTGCTGTTCAGCACGGTGGTGGGCCCCGCGGCCGGTGGGTCGGCGATCCAGTGCGACGCGGGGACGCTGCGGGTCGAGGATACGATCGTGGCGAGCTACACCGTGCCGATCAGCGCCGCCAGCGGCGTGAACGCGAGCGAGGACCACAACGTGTTCTACGCCACGGACGAGCCGGTCGGGGCGGTGGCGCACGGCGGGCACAGCCTGAAGGCGGATCCGGCGTTCGTCGACGCGGCGGGCGGCGACTACCACCTGACGGCGAACAGCGCGGCCATCGACGTGGGCGCGGACGCGGGCGTGTATGTGGACCTGGACGGCAACGGCCGGCCGCGGGGGAGCAGCTACGACGCGGGAGCGTACGAGTCGCCGTTCACCCATATGCCGGACGTCACGATCCACCAGACGGTCACGCCGATGGTGGTCGAGCCGGGCGACGCGATCACGTGCACCCTGTCGTTCAGCAATGGGGGGCAGCGGACGGCCTACGGCGTCACGATCAGGGACGTCGTGCCGACGGGGCTGCGGAACGCGGACTACACGTCGAGCGGAGCGGTCGTGACGCCGACGGGGCCGATCAGCTACACGTGGCAGGTGGCGGACCTGGCGCCCGGCGCCGGGGGTCTGATCACCGTGACCGCGGCCGTCATCCCGAATCCACCGCACGGCGGCGTCTTCACCAACACGGCCACGGTCACGGCGACCGGCATGATCACGCCGACGCACGACCGCGACACGGTGTCCGTCACCCTGCTCGTGACGCCGACGCTCCAGGTCAGCAAGGACGTCGAGCCGGCGCAGCTCAAGCGCGGCGAGGTGGTCACGTACACGCTGCGGGTGACCAACACGGGGAACATCGACCTGCACGCGGCGATCAGGGACGTGCTGCCGGTGGAGATCGAGACGGCGGACCCGCTGACGTGGACGGCGGAGATCACCAAAGGCGGCACGTGGAGCGCGCAGGTGGTGGGCACGGTGTCGCCGACGGCGACGGGAGCGGTGGCCAACGTGGTTCGCGTCGACACGGTGGAAGGGGCGAGCGGCATCTTCACGCGGACGGCGAACAGCGGGGTGAAGCTGTACCTGCCGCTGCTGGTGCGGGGCGTATCGAGCGCGCCGGACCTGGTGGTGCGCAAAGTGGCGGCGACGACGAGCGCGGTGACGGTGACGATCGAGAACGCGGGCACCGGGCCGACGGGCCGTACCTTCTGGGTGGACGTATCGTTCGATCCGAGCACGCGGCCGCCGCGCCTGAACCAGCCGTGGCCGACGATCGCGAAGCATGGGATCGCCTGGGGCGTGACGAAGTCGCTGGCGGCGGGCGAGCGGCTGACGCTGGTGTCGAGCGGCAGCGACCCGTATTACTGGGGGCCGGCGACCAGCAGCGCGCCGCCGTATCCTTCGGGGGCCAAGGCGTACGTATACGTGGACTCAGTGGACTACAGCACCACGTGGGGTGCGGTGCTGGAGAGCGACGAGGGGAACAACACCGCCGGGCCAGTCCGGGTGAGTGCGGCGTCGGCGCTGGGTGCTCCGGCGGCTGCGCAGCCGCCACGACGGCGGTCTCCTGCCCGCGCGGCGGTAGCCCTTCGACGACGGCCGCCATACCGGTCCGCGGCGCCGCGGACTGTCACCCTGAGAGGCTGTGAACCTATTGACTAGAATGGTGTCTGCGACGCATATGAAGGCGACCACTGTAACCGCCAGCGGTTGTCACGCGCCAACCTCAGCCAGCGATGGAATCGACTTGGGCGGGCGTCGCGTGCCCGCGGCTGACCCTCGGGCCAGCTGCTCAACCCTCAGGCCGGGGTCAACTCCTTTTGCCGCCGCAGATTGACTGTCTGGACGAGGTTGTGAGCCAACGCATACCACAACAGGACAGCGCGCGCCTTGCGCAGGCCGCGGACCAAGAGCCGTTGCAAGCCACGGTTGCGCAGCAAGGCATTGGCCCATTCCCACCGTGGCGGCCCGCCCTTTGTATTTCTCCTTGGCCTCGGCGGTGCTCATCCGTTGCTTCCATTCGGCCACTTGCGGGCTGTCCGTCGGCCGCACCTCCACCGGGTGCAGCTGACCATCGGGGCCCCGCCGAATCGGGCTATAGACCGCCACCCCCTGTTGGCCGGCTGCGGTGATGCCGTCATTGGAACGAAACCCGCCGTCGACGTAGTGCTCCGTCATCAGCCGCTCATACCGGTCCTGGGTCTGCTTCAACATGGGTTCCAACAACTGAGCGTCCGCTTCCGTGCTCACCTCCACGCCCACAATGATCCGGCTCTGCATGTCCACGTTCAGTTGGCCGCTGTAGGCCGGGCGGAACCCGCCATCAGGCATCTTGGTCACCCGGGCGTCCGGATCAGTGGTCGAGGCCCGGACCGGGCGCTTCTTGCGTTTGAGCTCGCGCCGTTTAGCCTTTTTCGCCTCGAGCTTTTCCACTTCCTGCAAGGCCTGTTCGACCCGGGCCATTCGGTCGTGCGCCTGGCGCTCGCGCGCTGCCTGCTGGCGTTTCGTCACAGGCGCCTCGCCAGCGGCGTCACGGGCGGCCTTCAGTTGCTGCACGCGGGCGTCCGCCTGCTGCAGACACTGGCTGAGAGTCTCCGCCCGGCGGAAGGAACTGGCCCCCGCACTGGCCCGGATGCGCACTCCATCCTGCGCCGTTTGCTCCAGATCGACCAGACCCTCCTGCAACAGCACGGCCACGCTACGGGTCAGCAGCGTATCCAGCTTAGCTTCCTGCTGCACCCGAAAATCAGCCAGCGTATGGTAATTCACACTCACGCCGCCCAGCAACCACTGGTAGGCCACATGTTCCCGACACAGGCGGTCCACCGCGCGGGCGCTGCCTACCCCCTCCAGCGTCGCATACAGCCACACGGCCAGCAACAACCGCGGATCAATGGCGGGCCGGCCGGCCTCGCCTTCCACCGCATTGATCGCGTCGTAGAAGGCGCTCAGATCATAGTCTTGCACCAGCGCCCACACCAGCCGGACGCGATGATCATCCGGCACCAACTCGTCCAAGCTAGCCACGCGCATCTCGACTTGGTGCCGGTTGGCTTGTCCAGCCGGGGCTTGCCTTTGCCCGGCACAGTCGGCTTTGGGCTTTCACTCGGCAGCGGAAACAGGGTGTCGGTCATGGCTCACCTCGGCAGGAAATAATGCCGTCATTTTATTCGAGGTTGGATTTTTTCACAACCTCTGAGGGAGGGCAGCCGTACTCGCCCGACGCGAGGGGTCTCGCGCGCGAAATGCCAGTCCGTGTCGCCGATCGAGCGGACTGGCATTTCGCGCGCGAGACCCCTCGCGTCGGGCGATGCGGCTGCCCTCGCTCAGGGTGACATAAGTCGGAGGTCTGCCCCCCGCGGTCGCACACGACCTGGTCCGGCGCTCCCAGGGGATATAGGTCGGAGGTCTGCCCCCGCGGTCACGCACGACCTGGTCGGGCGCTCCTGTAGGGTGACATCAGTCGAGGGCTGCCCCGCGGTCATGCACGACCTGGTCCGGCGCTCCTGTAGGGTGACATAAGTCGGAGGTCTGCCCCAGTGCCCGGCCTACGCGCCTTTCTCGGTGGCGGGCGTGGACGTCACGGGGACGTCCACCTTGGGCCGGCACACCTCCTCGCCCGGTTGCCCGGTCAGGAGCTGACGCGTGGCGCCGGCGCACGCGCGATCCGCCAGCACGACGACGCGATCGCCCTCCTGCAGCACGGTGGAGCCGTGCGCAAGGTGCAGTGCGCGTCCGCGGCGAACCGAGACGATCAGGCAGTCCTGCGGCAGGCTCAGCGCGCTGACCTTCGCGCCGACGGCGGGTGACTCCGGAGCAATGTCGATCTGCACGTAGTCCACGCCGTCCAGCTGGGCCAGGCGCAGCATCTCGGCCCGGTGCTGATGATGAGCGCGCGCCTTGATGGCCTGATCGTACGCGTGGATGATGTCGGAGCGGCGCACCATGCCCACCAGTTTGCGCGGATCGTCGCGGTCCACCACCGGCAGCCGGCCGATGTCCCGGCTGCCCATGCGGCGCAACGCCCGCCACACCGGCTCTTCGGGATGCGCCACCAGCAGGCCGTCGACCGTCGCGATGTCGGCGACCGTCTTGCCCGCGAGCGGCCCGTCCGCCTGGGCCACCTTCAGATCCTGGAGGCTGACGATGCCGCCCAGCCGGCCCGCCGCGTCGACCACCGGGAAGCCGTGATGGGCGGTCTGCACGAACTTCTCCTGCAGCTCCGCCAGCGGCATGTCGAGGCGCACCGTCTCCAGCTCGGCGGTCATCGCTTCACTGACGCTGATCCCCTGCATCACGTCGATGTCCTGGCCCTGCTGCAAGTGGACGCCACGCCGGGTCAGTTTGAGCGTGTAGATCGATTCCCGGCTGATGATTCGAGACAATAAAGTGCTGACGACGGTCGCCAGCATGAGCGGGAGGATGATGTGGTAGTCGCCGGTCATCTCGAAGAGGATGATGATGGCGGTGATCGGGGCGTGCGCCGCACCGCTGAAGACGGCCGCCATGCCGACCAGGGCGTAGGCGCCCGCCGGAGCGGTGACCAGCGGGAACAGGGCGTGAACGCCCTGTCCGAACGCCTCGCCCAGCATGGCCCCCATGAAGAGCGACGGAGCGAAGATGCCGCCCGATCCGCCGGCGCCGAGCGTGATGATCGTGGCCAGCACCTTGAAGAACAGCAGGCTCAACGTCACCTGCACGGCCAGGTTGCCGAACAGCGCATCGGTGATCGTGTCGTAGCCGACGCCGAAGACGCGCGGGTAGCCGCCGATCTTGTACGTCAGCAGGCCGACGATTCCCAGAGCGAGGCCGCCCAGCAGGGGCTTGACGTACTCGGCGATCCGGAGGTCGTTCCACAGGTCCTCGGACAGGTAGAGCAGCCGCGTGAAGGCGACCGCCACCAGCGCGGCCACGATGCCGAGGCCCGTGTAGAAGAAGAGCTCCCACGGGCTGACCATCAGGTAACCGGGCACCGGGAACGCGCGGACGTCGCCCATGAACACGTGGGTGATCACGGAGGCGGTGGTCGCGGAGATCACGACCGCGCCGAAGTTGATGGTTTGAAATTGGCCCAGGATGACTTCGAGTGCGAAGATGGAACCGGCAATGGGCGCGTTGAAGGTCGCAGCGATGCCGCCGGCCGCGCCGCAGGCCACCAGGTTGCGCACGCGGTCGTCCGACAGGTGCAGCCACTGGCCCAGCGTGGAACCGAGGGCCGAGCCGATCTGCGCGATGGGGCCCTCTCGGCCCACCGAGCCGCCGGTGCCGATGCAGATGGCCGATGCCAGCGATTTGATGATGGCCACGCGGGGCCGGATGCGGCCTCCGCGCAGGGCCACGGCCTCCATGACCTCGGGAACGCCGTGCCCTTTCGCCTCACGCGCGAACCGGTAGATGAGCGGCCCGTAGATGGCCCCGCCCAGGGCCGGGATGATCAGCACGGGCAGGGCGCCCATTCCCTTGAACAGCCCCGCCACCTGGCCATAAGCCAGCGATTGCGCCCCGTTGATCAGCCACCTGAACAGCACTGCGCCCAGGCCGGACCCGATGCCTATTACGAGCGCGGTGAACAAGATTACGCCGGATTCCGAAACCTCAGCTTCGCCCATCCATTGCGCCAACCGTCGACGCCAGTCGAACTCCAGTGACCTTTGTACCCAACTTTCCAACATTGCCCTCCCGGCACCCAACCATGAAATCAGCCTGCGACACCCTCACAATCAAAAGACCAACGTGGTAAGAGGCGTGCGCCGCAGCACACGATCCACCGTGCTGCCGCCCAGCATCCCGCGAAGCGCCGAGTGGCTGTAGCGTCCCATCGCGATCAGGTCCACCTGGCTGTCGTCGGCCACCGCGGCGATCTGGGAGGCGGCCCGGCCCGCCCGCTGCACGAACTCGCAACCGTCCAACCCGTCTGCCGCGATCCGGCTCCTCGCGTCGGCCAGCCATTCCGCGGCCCGATCGGTCTCCGTCTCCTGCACCACCAGCACGATCAGCCTGCACGGCGGCTCGCGACAGAAGCCGGCCGCCCAGTCCAGCGCGCGCCGGGCGCCCTCTTTGCCGTCGTACGCCACCAGCAGGCAGCTCAGCTGGCGCACCACGTCGCCGCCCACGACGGTGGGCCGGTGGGCGCGCCGCGCGATTGCCTGGAACTGGCTGCCCAGGTGGTGGGCGTCATCGTGGTGGCCGTGGCCGCGTCGACCCAGGGCCAGCATCTCGGCTCCGTTCGCCTGGCGCAGGACGGTCTCCGGCACCCCGCCGAACATCAGCTCCGTGGACACGGGGATGCTCTCCACCTGGCAGCGGGCCTCCATCCACTTCAGGGCCGCGGCGCCGCGGTGCTTCAGTGACTCGAGCAGCCTGTCGTGCGAGCTGGGCTCTCTGCCCTCCGTAAATTCGCGCTGGTAGTTGGCATACGGGTTCATCATCAGCGCGCCGCTCACGACAGACAAGCCTCGAATCTCCATGTGCCGGCCGCGGGCGATCTGAATGGCCGCCTCGACCGCCACCTGGGCGGTCGACGAGCCGTCCGTCGCCGCCAGAACAACGTTGGAAGCCTCATTACTACCAGTCATGGCAAACCTCGATTCGCTGTGTTACGCGGGTACCGATCCGGAACGCAAAAAAGCACGATGGGGACTCGTGAGGAAGCGGCGGACCCGATTATCCGCTGGCTCCCCGCACGCGCTCACCTCGTGCGAAGCGAATGCGCGCGCAGACGAGTTCGAATCAGGAAGAATAAGAAGCATGCCGTATGGTATCATTAGTATACGCCGGAATCGTCGCGGAGTCAAGGGTTTTTGGCAAATCTTGTGAAAAATCGTGAAGCTCAGAGGACCGAAAAACGTTCACCGCCAGGGACACCAGGAAAGACAAAGAAAAAAAGCAAAAACAAACGACAGGGGCTTCCGAAGTTGCAGACACTTCGGAAGCCCCTGTCGTTTGTTTTTCTTGGTGCCCTTGGTGTCCTTTGTGGTGAGGCCTTTGTTCCTTCTTCGTGTTGCTCGTGTTACCCGAGGAGCGGGGGATTGTCGAGGAACGTCACGGCTCGGCGCCGGGCTCGCCCTCGCCGGGTGCGCCCTGTTCTGGCGCGTCGGCCGGGCTGCAATAGTCCGGACCCTCGGCCCCGGTTCCCTCGACCTCGGATCCCTCGGCCCCGAATTCGTCGCCATCCGGGCCCATCGCCAGCACGGCGCAGGCCTCGTCGGCCAGCTCCTCCGGCACCATGACCCGTACCTGGCCCATGCCGTCCACGGTCAGCCCGAGCACCAGCCCGTAGCTCTCGTATTGGAGCATGACCGGTATCTCGGCTGTTTCCAGCTTGCTCTTCAGCACCTGCCCCTGCAACTGCCCGTACACCGTCGCCACGCAGATCAGGTTGTCGCGACGATAGGGTTTCTTCTCGCGGGACATCGTCGTATCCTTTCTCGCCGCCGGCTCGCAGACGGCCCGTTCATGGCATGACATAAGAACGCCATGAGTATAGCACAGGCGCGGAAAGGCATGCAAATGGGGAACGCGATTGCCCGGGTCTACAGGCCGAAGCCGCCCACGCGCGCGCAGAAGGTCTCGCCGTTGCTGCGGCCCGCCGAGAAGCCGACCTCCTCGTCCTTGTTCAGCACGTGAATCACGAACGTGTGCGTGTCGGCATCGAAGACGACCGCCCGGACGGTGCCGTTGGTGGGGGACAGCACCGGCGTGTGATGATCGGAGGCGGTGCCCAGCTTCTGGCCCGCAACCACCTGATCGCCTCGACTCACCTCCACGCCGTACGTCGCCTCGACTCGAATCAGGTAGAGCACCATGGACGGAACCTCCCGCGAAAGTGGGAACAGGGACGGGGGAGTGGCGATCCCCGTCCCTGCAACTGACGAATTCTGCGAAGTCCGGGTGGGTCTTGCCGACCTGGCTGCGTCTGCCGACTGGATTTCGCAACGCCTTCGCCATCGGTGTAGGTGTCGTCGTTTGCGAGCATCTCGTACGTTCTCATGGTAGCACGAAAATGTGGAGAAGTGGCGAAGGCCGTGTTAACAACGTGTTAAGAGCGCATTAGGGTTTCTTCGACCAGTGCCGCCAGCAGGTCCTCCTCTTCTTGTGGGGGACGCTCGCGCAGGCGGGCCGCGGCGAGCGGCGCCATCCAGCTCTCGACTTCGACGGCGGAGATGGGGTGCAGCAGCGCGTAAGCCTGCAGGTACGCGTCGAGGAACTGCCGGCGCAGCGCCTGCAGTCTCTGGCCGGCGTCCGGCGGCAGCCCGGGCGGCAGCGCGGAGTGGCGGAACAAGAGGACGGTGCGCGCGACGTCGGCTGTAGCCGGGCCGCGCGTCGCGCTCATCCAGTCGATGACGACCGGGCCCCGCGCCGTCATGAGGATGTTGCCGGGGTGGAAGTCGCCGTGGCACACCGCCGCGCCGTCCGGCAGCGCATCCACGGCCCGGCACGCCCGCGCCTTGACCTCGTCCGTGAGGCGCGTCGTCTGCCCGATGGCGTCCTTCATCGCCGCTCGCAGCGAGGGCAGCCCGGTCCCCATGCCGTCGTGGACCATTGCGTGCAGCCGGGCGAACTGCGCCGCCAGCTCCGGCAGGCGCTCGGGCCGGCGGACCAGCACATCGAGCATGGACGGGCCGTCCAGGCGCTCGTACACGATGCCGCGCCGCCCGTCGACCTCCAGCACGTCGCCGACGGCGGGCGCGCCGAGCCCCGCCTCGAACACCCACCGCGCGATCTTCGCTTCGTGATCCACCCACTGGGCCGGATAGCCGCTGCGGTACAGCTTCAGCACCGTGGCGTCTCCCCACAGGAAGATCTCCGCCGTCCGCCCTTCGCCGATCATCCGGCCCTTCTGTGTCGTCATCTGTATCCTCCCTCGCCTGGCTCCGCCGACCTCCGGCCCCGCGATCAGTCGCCCCGGCGCTCGCGGTATATCCGGCCGGCCCGCTCGATGAACGCGGCCAGGTCGTCGTCGTACGGTTGGTATTGCGCCGGCATCTGGTCCCGGCCGGCGTACATCTTCTGCAGCGCGGCGCGGATGCCGGGGTCGCCCTGGGTGAACTGCTCGATCAGGGCTTCCTGGCGGGCGATTAGCGCCTGCACCTCCGGGTGTTCCGGCGGCAGGCCCCGCTTCGCTTTGAAGTCGGCGATGAGGTCCGCCCAGGCCTGCTGGCCGCTCTGCACGTCCTCCGGCGACATGGTCCTCGCCCGCGCCTCCAGGTCGGCCCACTGCTCCGGCGTGTAGTATTGTTTGACCCACTCTTGATTGTCCATGGCGATTGCTCCTCTCATGATGTCGGTGATCTGGGCCCAATCGAGGTCTTCGGCGCCGCCGCGCTCGAGCGTCGCCAGCGCTTCGTCAATCGCGCGCGACGCCTGCTGCAGCTCCCGGACGCGCCGCGCCACGGCCTGTTGCTGGATTCTCAGCGAGCGGCGGACGTCGTACCGCGGGTTGTCCAGCAGCTGCCGGACCTCCTCCAGTGAGAAGCCGACGTGTTTCAGCATCAGGATCTGCTGCAGGCGGAGCAGGTCGGTGCGGCGGTACAGGCGCTGCCCCGATTCGGTGCGCAGCGACGGCGTGAGCAGCCCCTTCTGATCGTAGAAGTGAAGCGTGCGCACGGTCACGCCCGCGAGCCGGGCGAACGCCTTTACCAGGTACGTGTCCTTGGGTCTCATCGATCACCTCTGAAGAGGAGTATAGCACATGACGTAACGTCAGAGTCAAGGGGGAGAATGGCCCTGTAGGCTCAGACTTCCGAAGTTATCGAAACTTCGGAAGTCTCGCCGGGTGCCCGGACGATCATCCGGGATCGCCGGGACGCGCGCTGGCTTGCGGGGACATACTTCCAACCGGGAGATGGAGCATTCAGAAGGAGGGGGGTCGCGGAGCATAAAAGCCGCCGCGCTCGAGCGCGGCGATGATTTCGTCACTGGAGAAGAGCTCCCGTGGCGTCACGCGCAGACACCGACCGGCAATTGAGTGACGATATTCGTAGCGCGGGCGTTGGGCTGGAACATGCCTCGGACGTCGGGAAATCGGTCTTCACGCACGGCGATGCCTTTCTGTCTCAGAAGTTCAGCGCATTCGCCCAGCTCTTCCAGGGTATTGAGGTACAATTCCGTCGCCTCGATGATGTTCGCGACGGCCTCATCCCGGCTGTCGCCGAAACTGGCAGTGCCCAATTCCACGCATTCGGAGACATAATGTTTGCCCTCCCGTTTGATGCGGAAAGTCACCTTGATGTAACCCATGGCGTCGCCTCGTTTCTCCGGCATGAACGGTGGATTGTACGGGCAGTCTATCATCAGAATGGAAGCGCGTCAATCTGCATCGAGAGCCGCGGGGCTCGCCCCTGCGTCTTCCTGCTCGCGCACGTGGCGGACGGCGCCGCAGATCTGCTCGATCCTGTAGGGCTTGGGGACGACGCCGACGAAGCCGTAGCGCTCGAAATCGGCCATGACGGGATCGGTGGAATAGCCGCTGGAGACGATGACCCTGACGGCCGGGTCGATCAGCCGGAGCGCCTCGAGCGTGTCGAGGCCGCCCATGCCGCCCTGCACCGTCAGGTCGACGATGACGACGTCGAAGGGGCGCCCGTTGCCGTGTGCCAGGCGGAACATCTCGACCGCCGCCTCGCCGTTCGCCGCCGTCTCTACCTGGTGGCCCTCCATCTGCAGCATGCGAGCGCCCACCAGCCGAACCATTTCTTCGTCGTCCATGATGAGGACGCGCGCCGGTCCGACCGAAGGAGGGCGACCACACAGGGTCGCCCCAACAGAGGCAGGCGCAGGGGCGACCTTGTGTGGTCGCCCTCCTTCGGTCGGGAGAGGGGTCTGCGCCGGCAGGTAGATCGTGAACGTCGTCCCGCGGCCCGGCACGCCGTCGCTCGCGGCGCTGATGGCGCCGCCGTGGTTGCGAACGATCGAGTACGCGGCGGCCAGTCCCAGGCCGCTGCCCTGATCCTTGGTGGTGAAGTAAGGGTCGAAGATCTTCGGCAGGTTCTCCGGCGGGATGCCGACACCGTCGTCCGTGACGGTGATCTTGACGTAGGCGCCGGGCGGCAGAGTCATCGGATTGCCCGCCGCCAGGGCGGCGTTCTCAGCCGAGACGACGATCTCGCCGCCGCCGGCCATCGCCTGTTGGGCGTTGATCAGCAGGTTCTGGATCACCTGGCTGAGCTGATCCTCATCGGCTTCTACCGGCGCGAGGTCCGGCTCGACGCACACCTCGCCGCGCGTCGACGTGCCGCGCAAGGTGAATCGGGTCGTTTCGTGCAGCAGATCGCCCAGCGACAGGACGCGCTTCACGGGCAGCCCGCCCTTGGAGAACGTCAGCAGCTGCTGGGTCAGACCGCGGGCGCGGCGCGTGGCGGTCTCCGCCTCGCCCAGCACTTCCGCCGCCCCCGCGGCATCGGAGGACCGGAGCCGGCTGCCGGCCAGCGACAGGTTGCCGAGCATGGCCGTGAGCAGGTTGTTGAAGTCGTGGGCAATTCCGCCGGCCAGAACCCCAATCGATTCCAGCTTCGCGGTCCGGAGCACCTCGGCCTCGGCGCGCTTGTGTTCGGTGAGGTCCTCCACCAGCACGAACACGCCGCGCACTTCGTCCGCGACGACGTGCGGCGTGTAGAGCACCCGGACCGCGCGCCGGCCGCCGAGTGGAAACTCCTGCTCGCGCTCGAACGAGACGGGCTGCCCGGACAACGCCGCCTGGAGCTTGGGCTCCACTTCATGGTAAGCGGCCTCACCCAGGAGCTCGGCCAGCGTCCGGCCGATGAGCCGCCGGCCGGGGACGCCGAACCAGCGCTCGTACTCCTGGTTGGCGTAGACGAAACGGAGATCGGAGTCCAGGAAGCTGATGAGCGCGGGCACCGCGTCGAAGACGAGGTTCAGCCGTGCTTCACTGTCCTGCAGCGCGGCGTTCGCTTCGGACAGCTCTCGCGTGCGTGTGTAGACCGCTTCAATCAGCCGCACCTCCTGGCCGACGCCGAGGTACGTGATGATCGTAACCAGGATGGTGATGAGGGCCATGGACAGCCAGAAGAACTTGATCGGCTGCTCGATGGCAGCCGACCAGCCCACGACGGCACGGCGCCGAGCGTCCAGTGGCTGCCCTCCAGCGTAATCGCCTGGAGGACGGGGTCCTGCTCGAACACGGTCTCGTCCCAAAGAAGACCTTGCCGCTGTCGTCGCGCAGCGCCAGCTTCAGCGTGGAGGGGCTGTCCTGCAGCCCGGCCTCCTGAAAGATCGGCGGCAGGTCCAGCGCCATGGTCGTGAGACCCCAGAACGTGCCGGCTTCGTAAATGCCCTGCCGGGCAACCAGTCCCAGACGTCCCCCGGACTGCACGAACGGCCGGCTGAGCGTGACACGCTGCGACAGGATCGCTTTCCGCGCGTCGGCTTGCGTTCGGGGCCCTGCTCGGCGAAAGCGTCCGTGCCCTGGAGCCGCTCGTTCCCGACGAGCGGGTAGACGTACCGCACGACACCGCCGGGGGCGATGATGAAATCGCGGATGCCTGGGATCGCAACGTACAGCCCTTGGGCGAAGGTTTCGAAATCGTTGGCGGGGATCGTCGTTTCGCGGATGCCGTGAACTCCAACGAAGGCGGTCCAGCCCCTCAAGCAAGGCGACGCGCCGATCCACTGCCGCGATCAGCGCGTTGCTCGTCAGGGCGCGCCAGCGTACGGACGACGGAACGCTGTTGGGTGATGAGCTGACCCGATGCCGATCGGCGCCCTGCAACGTGACGATCGA
>CAWJLE010000003.1:0-2099188 GCA_963843645.1 uncultured Chloroflexia bacterium
TCTAATGCAATCGCCGTGGGCGCTACTCGCGTTGACCCGACCGACATGTGTGGTACAATGTCGTCCGCGAGCGAACGCATACCGTCCCAAGTGCAGAGGTCGCCGGGCTTGGCGTGCCAACGCTTCGGAGGGTGAAACCGCGCTCAGGACGAACAGCATATCATCCGGGGATGGCACGTGGCGCCCCTTGGGCCTCAATGTTGGGCCACATCTCATTGAAGCGGTGAGGCGTAGAAGATGGCAGACAAATACCTGTTGGGAATTGACGTCGGGACGAACGGCTCCAAAGGCGTGATCACTGACCTGGAAGGGCGTGTGCTCGCGGATCGGACCACCGAGCATTCGACTTCCAGCCCTCAGCCCGGGCTGGTACGAGCACGACGCCGATCGGATCTGGTGGGCGGGTGTGGTGCAGATCATCCGCGAGATGCTCGCCGATTCTGGTGTGGATCCAAAGGCGATCGCCGGCGTCGGCGTGAGCGCGCTGGGACCGGACGTGCTGCCGGTCGACGACGCCGGCCGTCCGCTCCGGCCCGGCATCCTGTATGGCATCGACACGCGAGCGTTTGCCGAGATCGATTCGATCAAGCAGCAGTTCGGCGCGCAGTTCATCTTCGAGCGTACGGGCACGGAGCTATCTGCCCAGTCGATGACGCCCAAGATATTGTGGCTGAAGCGCCACGAGCCGGAGATCTACGCGCGCACCCACAAGATGCACACCGCCAGCGGATATCTCGTCTTCAAGCTGACCGGCGAGGAAGTGATCGACTACGGCACAGGCATGAGCCTCAGCCCGATCATCGACGTCAAAACCCTGCAGGCGGACGATCAGATCTGCCGGGCGATGGGAATCGATCCTGACCTGCTGCCGCGACTCGTTTCCACGGCAGACGTCGCCGGTGTGGTGACGGACGCCGCCGCTGCCGAGACCGGGCTTGCGGCGGGGACGCCGGTCATCGGCGGCTGCATGGATGGAAACGCTGAAGCAGTGAGCGTGGGTACTATGGAGCCGGGCGACGGCGCATTGACGTACGGCAGCACGATGTGCCTGGTGCTGGCGGTCCAGAACGCGCGCCCAAACCCCAGCCTGTTCTTTGGGCCCAACGTCGATCGCGGCGCCTACGTGATGGCGGCTGCGACGGCGACGTCCGCGTCCATCACACGTTGGTTCCGTGACAACTTTAGCCAGGTGGAGCTGGACAGGCAGTTGAACGGCGGCCCCAACGCCTATCAGCAGTTGAGCGAGGCCGCGGCGGCCGTGCCGCCGGGCGCCGAGGGTCTGCTGATGCTGCCCTATTTTGCCGGCGAGCGCACGCCGCTCTGGGACACGCAGGCGCGTGGACTGCTCGTGGGGTTGACACTGGCCCATTCCCGCGCACACGTCTATCGCGCGATCCTCGAGGCGACGGCGTTCAGCCTGCGCCACAACATCGACGAGATGCTTCGAGGCGGCGCCCAGATTAAGCGCATCGTATCGACCGGCGGAGGGACGCGCAGCCGGTTGTGGACGCAGATCATCAGCGACGTGACCGGATACTCGCAGGAGCTCGCCGAATCACCGTACGGCTCGCCTTACGGGGGAGCTTATTTGGCCGGGAAGGCCGTCGGCCTCTTCAAGGACTACGAGCCGCTGCGGAACCAATGGGTGAAGATCGTTCGGCGCGTGGAGCCCAACCCGCGTTTGAAGCCGCTGTACGACCGCTATTACGAAGTCTACCGCAGCGTGTACACGCACGTAAAGGAGGACATGCACGCGTTGGCCGACCTCGCGCGACGGTCGCCGGAGGAGTGTTAGCAGCCCTTTGGAGCGGCGTGCCCGGTTCAGGAGCCGGTCGACATCACCAGGCGAAACCCGGTGCGAATGCTGTGAGAGATTGGATCGTCGGCGAAGCGAGCGGCAGTGCGACAGTTGAACTGGGAGTCGGCCCAGGATCCCCCGCGCATCACCTTGTCGGTGCCGGCGGCGGGGCCTGTCGGATTCCTTTGCGGCTCGGACGCGTCAGGCCGCCCGAACCAATCCGAGACCCAGTCCCACACATTGCCCGCCATGTCCAGCGCGCCATACGGGCTGGCCCCTGCCGGGTAGCTGCCGACGTCCGTCGTACTTCCGGGGCCGTCCTCTTTTGAGTCGAGTCTGGTCGGATCCCAGTCGTTGCCCCAGGGGTAGATACGGCCGTCCGTGCCGCGGGCGGCCTTTTCCCATTCCGCCTCGGTGGGCAGACGTCCGCCCACCCATTTGCCGTACGCCACTGCATCGTCCCAGGAGACGCCGACCACCGGCTGCCTGGGGCCATCGAACCCGGTGGCTCCGGCAACCACAACCTCACGGCAAGCGCCGGCTGCCACGCATTTCTCGTACTGGGCGTTGGTGACCTCGTGTTTGTCGATCCAGTAGGCGTTCAGGAACACTGTGTGCTGCGGCTTCTCGTCCACGTTGGCCTGAGCGTCGCTGTCGGCGCTGCCCATCAAGAAATCCCCCTCCGGAACGTAGACCATCTCCGCCCCGTCAGAAGC
This sequence comes from uncultured Chloroflexia bacterium, assembly GCA_963843645.1. GTDB lineage: Bacteria > Chloroflexota > Anaerolineae > DAOTYC01 > DAOTYC01 > CAWJLE01. Next base: position 2,515 of record CAWJLE010000003.1, read on the forward strand.
ACGGGTCCGAGTCTGGCTTTGCGCGCCCGCCGTTGGGGTCTGAGACAGCGCCGCCGCGCCGGTCAGCGTCCACAGCAGGGCGACCAGCACCAAAATGCTTGACACATCGAATCTGCCTCGATTGGTACGCATGCGCACCTCCATGAAGTTCAGGTTGTCTTCAAACATGGCCTTGCAGCGCGGATCGTTCGCGCGTTGACAGACTTGGTAAGTCACCATTTTAGGTCCAAGCCGCGCCACGTTCAAACGGAGCGCTTACAGCAGGGATTGTGACGTTCATCCAGACAGAAGCGCAGTAATCGGGCTTTCCTTGCCGACTCTTGGCTCGAATTCTCGTGCGGCAAACTTGGATGGCGCATGCGAGTGGATTCTGGCGACAACGTCGGCACAATCTCGCCAAAGATCTGGGATGCGCTCAAGCGAGCCAGTGGCTTGAGATTGAACTGGACGTATTGAGATTGACTGTGTATTTCGCTATTCCAGACTTCGTGAGCGATACAACCTTCCCGAAACTGATATGGTGGTCCTTCTGCGCCAGGTTCACGAGCAGTGCATCGCCATCGTCCCGGTTCAAGAACTGGAAGTCATCAAATGCGATGCGACAGACAATCGATATCGGGAGTGCTCAGTGGCCGGAGAGGCTGTGGTGATCGCCAGCGGGGATCCGCACCTTCTTGACTTATAGGGGAGCACGAAGGGACTCAGATTCTGACCCCGGCTGAGTTTCTGATTCTCTGGGGAATCGAGGAGGCATCTTCTTGGCAACAGGTCGGATGCGCTCAAAATACGGAGAGGGCCGGCGCCTGGGAAGCGCTGGCCCTCTCTTAGTCCCCCCCAACTACTTAGCGACTGGTTGTGGGCTTATCCGGCCCATGCTCTCCTATTATAGGCAAAACCAGGATTGAGAGTCAATAGTACTTTAGTATTAGCGACGATAGTCACGCTGCGAGACGATCTTGTGAGATCATTGAAACGTCATGTCGTGCACTTTGTTTAAGGTTGACCGTAGTGCTCCAGGTAGAAGCTCCGGATCGCCGCGGCGGACGGCATGCGTACTCGACGCCACACTTTGATCACGGGATGCAGCTCAGCCTCGCCTTCCTGACCGCCGAAAAGCCATTCCAGGTAGGCGGTGCGTTCCTCTATGTCGCGCTGCGCGAAGGCGAGAATCTGCTCCGGCGTGTAGAACCGCAGCGGGTTGAAGCGCCGCCGGAAATCCTTGAGTCCATGGACTTGCTCCAGCTCCACCGGATCGGGGATGAGGTACCCGGAGCCGTAGATGGGGTGCTCCAGCCACCGCGCGATCCTCCGGTGTTCCACCAGATCGACGAGCGTCTTGGAGTCACGGACGGTGATCTTTTCGCCTTGTCCGAGGTAGCGCACCTCGCCGGCGGCGTTGCGTTCGACCTGGTTCGTCGCAGCGTCGATCCTGGCGATCGGGCGCCCATCCCTGTCCAGACGCGGGATTAGGTTGCCGTCGACGTCGTACTCGCCCACATAGCCCGAGTTGCTGATGAAGAACACCAGGCTGCCGCTTTCAGCGAGCCCCAGGTCGCGGTACATCTTGAGCTTGAGCATCGCCTGTTGGGCCTGCTCCCGCACCATGAAGTCGGTGGCTGCATAAGTCCGGACGCGCGTGCCCGGCTTCTGCCCGGAGACGGCGGAGGTGATGATGCTTTCGCAGGCGGAGTCAAGGGCGACAGCCATGAGCGGATCGATCACGCGGAAGATTGGCTCCACGACGTCGAAACGCTTGAAGCTCAAGGACTCGCTCCGGAGCCACTTGGCCGCGTTGGAGCCCCAGCGCGGATTCAACTCACTGAACCGGAAGATGAAGCGGCCGTTGGTGGTGCCGCTGTGGTAGCGGGTGCAGACCAGAGAACCGACGGCCTGGGTCTCGATCCGGCGCGGGACCTTCACGTCGAAGCCGGCGATGTTCTCCACGCGCATCTCGACGCCCTCAGCATCGACGTTCATCACCAACACGATCGGGCGCTTGCCGTCGGGACCCAATTGGGCCGACTTCATGAGGCCCGGCCACTCCGGGCTATCGGCCGTCAGGCCTTCCGACTTGGCGAAGCTTGCCGCCTCGAGGCCGATCAGCTGTACCTTGTCGATCTTCCCGTCGGCGTAGACCGGCTTACCCACGACGGCGTCGTCCTGCTCCAGCTCGGGCCCGACCGTCAGGGTGGTCTTGCCTGTGCCGGACAGACCCTTCAGGATGCGGTCCGACGTGCAGCCCGCGTGATAGCTCACTAACCCTTCCGACTCGGCTCGATTCCAGACCAGCGTCAGGTTCGGCTTCTTGAACGTGCCGCCGAAGTAATCCATCCCGACACTCAACACCCGCCGGACGTCCCGGTCCATCTCCGTCAGGTCGTATAGCGTGATCGGCTCCTGCGGATCGTACTCCGGCCAAAACCTGCGGATCTCTTCTACGTATTCCGCGGGGAGCGTCTCCGAAACGATGTAGTTCCAGCAATGAACCTCCACCCCTTCGCGATAGGGGAAGATCATCTGGCGGCCCATCCAGGCGATGTAGGCGGTGTGTGGGTTCTTGAGGCTGTACACGATGTTGAGTCCGCTTTCGTACCCGCCCTCGCCCTGGATGCCCTCTTGAAGCAGAGTGGGCACGGTCGCAAGGTAGTGCTTCACCACCTCGTAGAACTTGCGGCCTATTCTGTGATCGAACGGAAGCTGCTGCTTGCCCAGACGATAGCCTTGCGGGACCATGTAGTTCGCGAGGTCAGGGCGCCGTCCGGCCTGCATGGTGCCGAACAGGTATTGGCCGTCGTGAGTCTGAAGATAGTAGCGTTGGAGATACTCGATGAAGAAAGCATCGTCGGGGTTGCGGATCACGGACCGTGCATCGAGGATCAGATCGGCGTCTACGGCGATCTTTGTGTCTATCATGGCGTCACTCTCTGGCCCAACGGGCCACGTAATGTATCCACCTCTCCCTGGTGGCCGGTCGACCGGTCGGGAGGGCGATCAGTCTTACACGAACTTCTTTCCTGGGTTCAAAATCCCCTTGGGATCGAGCGCTTGCTTGATGTCTTTCAGCACGGACAGGACGTCTGGGCTGACGGCCATGTCCAGGTAGGGCAGCTTCAGCGTGCCGATGCCGTGCTCGCCCGTCAGCGTGCCGCCTAATTCGATCGCCATGGTAAAGATGTCATGGCTCACCTTCTGTACGCGGGCCCACTCGTCCGGGTCACGGCGGTCGAACAGGATGTTCGGATGCAGGTTGCCGTCGCCGGCGTGGCCGAAGACGGCGATAGGCAGATCGTACTCCTTCGAGATCGCCTTGATGCGCTGGATGGCTTCCGGAATCTTGGAACGCGGGACCGAGATGTCCTCTCCGAGCTTGTTTGGCCGTCGGCGCGCCAGGGACGGTGATATCGAGCGCCGTCCTTTCCACAGCTGCGTGCGCTCGGCCTCGTTCGACGCCACCTTGACTTCGGAGGCGCCGGCCTCGCGGGCGATCTCGGCGACGGCCCGAATGTCCTTCAGCACCTTCTGTTCCTCCGAACCGTCGACTTCAATGATCAGAATAGCCTCGGCTTGCGTCGGCAAACCCAGGTGCATGGCTTCCTCGATGGTGCCGATGGTGGTATCGTCCATCAATTCGATCGTGGCCGGGACGATGTCCGCGAGAAGGATGCGATTGACGGTCTCGCCCGCGGCCTGCAGGTTTTCGTAAACGACGAAGGCGGTCCGCACGTGTTTGGGCTTGGGGATCAACTTCAGCAGTGCCTCCGTGATGACGCCCAGCGTGCCTTCGGAGCCGGCGAAGAGCTGCGTGAGGTTGTACGACGTCACGTTCTTGATCGCCTTGCCGCCGGTGTGGATGATGCGGCCGTCGGCCAGAACCACCGTCAGGCCCAGCAAGTAGTCCGAGGTCACTCCGTATTTCAAACAACGGGGACCGCCGGCGTTGCAGGCGACGTTCCCGCCGATCGTCGAGTGCTTGATCGAGGAGGGGTCGGGTGGATAGAACAGATCCTGGCTTTCGACCTCGGCCTGCAGGTCGGCCGTGACTACGCCGGCTTCAACCCACGTCATCATGTTCTCGGCATCGATTTCAAGCACGCGATTCATGCGCGTCAGGCCCAGGACGATGCCGCCTTGAGACGGGACAGAGGCGGCGGCCAGGCCGCTGCCCATGCCGCGCGCGATCACCGGGATGGTCTGCCGGTCCGCGACTCTCAGGACCGCGGCCACCTCTTCCGTCGTGGCGGGGTTGACGACGACGTCGGGCTTGCCCTCGATGAATGTCCCGTCGTAGGAGTAGCAGACCAGGATCCTCGGGGGAAGTGAGTACGTGTTTTGCGCCGACGATTGCCGTCAGTTGGTCGAGGACTCTTACCTCAAGGGACATTGGATTCTCCTGCGACTTCCCCAGTTTTCGACGCCGGAAGCCTTTTTGAATGACGACCGATAATACGCCGACTTCCGAACGTGCAGAAACTCCGGAAGTCCGCTCCTCAGTAGCGGCCGAAATTCCCAGACTGTCTCGTACATCGCCATCACGTTCTCCGGCGGCACTTCCGGCTGAATGTTGTGAATGGTGTTGAAGACGAAGCCCCCGCCGGGCATCAGCGCTGCCAGGCGCTGACGCACCTCCGTGCGCACTTCGTCCGGCGTGCCGAACGGCAACACGTGCTGCGTGTCGCAGCCGCCGCCCCAGAAGACGAGGTCGCGGCCGAATTCGCGCTTCAGGTCTACTGGATCCATCCCGCGCGCCGTCACCTGGATGGGATTGAGGATATCCACCCCGGCATCGATCAGGTCCGGAATCAGTGGGGCAACCGCGCCGTCCGAGTGCAGGAAGATGGCAGCCGGGCACTTCGACTTCATGAAGCGATACAGCCTCTGGTGGTACGGTTTGATGCGTTTGCGATACAAACCAGGTGAGATCTGAGGTGCGTCTTGGGTGCCCAGATCGTCGTTCACGTTGATGACCTGCACGTACGGCCCGACAACTGCCGCGTAGCGCTCGAACCGCCTCATGTACACGTCGACCAGGGCGTCCATGATGGCTTCGGCCAGCGTCGGGTTGGCGACCAGGTCGATCATGAAGGTTTCGAAGCCGCGCAGAAGCTGACCGGCTGCGAAGACGTGAGCACAGAAGTTGCCCATCACCGCGCACGTCGTTTCCTCGTGCAGTCGCCGCGCCTCGGCCTCGAGCTCCGTCCAGCTCTGGTCGGCAAAGAACGGCCAATCGAAGCTCTCGAAGACGTCACGCGCGCGTTCGACGTCGGCCGCGGTTTCGGCACCGGCCAGCGGTGGATCGATGGGATCGAAGTGCCAGCCGGCAGCGGCGCGCTTCGCGATGGCGTGGCCGTCCGGATCGAGCGCGATCTCGCTCCCGTCCGGTTGAACCTCGGTGCGCCACAGCGCCGGATACTGCACGGGTGGGAGGTTGCCGCCGGACGGGGATCCCGCCAGGGGGCCGACGCGCCATTCGCGCGGACCCAGCGGCATCGGCAGGACGTCGGCTCTCACCCGCTGTCGCACGGCCTCTTCCACGATCACGACCTGCTGGTAGGGGTCGATGACCCTGGGGATGCCGTCCGTGATGCCCAAATGCTCTTTCAGGCGCTGATAAGCGCGCGCCGTGATTCCGGTCGAATCCATTCCGCCCAGATCAATGGGGACCCGATCTGGCTCTTGGTGATGGATGGCGCGCAACACGCGCTCGCGTGACGTCAGACGGTCCATGGCAACCCCTTGGGTGGTGCGGGACGTGATTCGTGATCCGTGATACGAGATGCGTATTCTGTGATACGAGATGCGTGATCCGCAGTGCGCTCGTAAGGCCGGACCGACTGTCTGCGCACGCTTCCGCATCACGCAAACACGGATTACGCATCATGCATTACGGAATGCGGATCACGGACACGCATCCCGTATGACAACGACCTCTTCTTCCGGTTGCGCCGCGGTCCCCGCGGGCGACTTTTTCTCACTGTCCGAGCGGCCGGCGCGGGCGTTACGATAGGCCTCGGCGAGCAACTGTACAGGGTGCTTGACCTGTACGTCCAGTCCACGACGTTTTACGCCGAGGCCCAGCTGGAGCTGGCAGCCGGGGCAGCCGGAGGCGACGACGTCGGCCTCGGTGTTGGCCACGTTGTCGATCTTCCGCTCCAGCAGGGCCATGGAGTTGTGATAGTGTGTGATGATCTGCGTGCCGGCAGAGCCGCAGCACCAGTCGGCCTCTTTCATCTCCACGAACTTCAAACCAGGAATCATCTTCATCAACTCACGCGGCTGATCCTTGACGTTCTGACCGCGCACGAGGTGGCAGGGATCGTGATACGTCACGCGTACGTTGAGCGGGGCCTGAGGCGCTTCGATGCCGATTTCAATGAGGTATTCGCTGATGTCACGTACCTTTTTGGCGAAGACCCCGGCCCGCTCGGCGTAGGCAGGGTCGTCGGCCAGAATGTGGCCATAATCCTTCAACGTGGCGCCGCACGTGGCGCAGTCGGTGATGATGACCTCTACGTCGAGCTCCTCGAAGACGTCGACGTTCTTGCGGGCCATCTGCCTGACGGTCTCCATGTCACCGTAACCCATGGGCGGCATGCCGCAACACGTGACCTCGGGCGGCACGCGGACTTCGCAGCCGTTGTGCGCCAGCACCTCGACCGTGGCCGAGCTACCGTCGGCGAACATCAGGCTCTGGATGCAGCCCAGGAAGAAACCCACGCGGTGCCGTGTCTCGCCCTCAGCCGGCGTTACGAGCGGCAGCGAGTGGCGCAGCGGACGCGACGGCATGGCCGGCAGCATCTGCTCCATGTCGCGGAGTTGCTCGGGTAGGACCCGGTAAAGGCCCAGTCCATGAAAGACCCGCTGCAGACCCAGCTGTTGGTAGAGCCGGACCGGCAGCGTCGCCCACTCCATCACCTGGATACGACCGAACAGCCCCCGGAAAATCGGGCGCTTCCACCAACTCGGCTTGAATTCCTCGATCAGCCCCCGGGACTGGAGCACGAGATCGGCCGGCTTGATGCCGACCGGGCAAGCAGTATTGCAGGCCAGGCAAGCCATGCATTGGTACATCTGGTCTTCCAGATTGGCAGTTGGATCCAGCTGTCCTTCCACCATCTTGCGGATCAACGCCACGCGGCCGCGCGGCGACTGTGTCTCGGTCAGATGCTCGCGGTAGATCGGGCAGGCCGACAAACACAACCCACAGCGGATGCAATACAGATACTCGTCCTCGGTGGGCACCTTCAGACCGGCGAACCGGTCGTTACCACTGTTCACGATCGACCTCTGCTGCGATGGCCTCTGTCGGGAAGGGCCGTTCGCAGTCACAATTCTCATCACTTGCCGTCTCTCACGGCACCGAGGCTGGCCCCGACACGCCGCGTGAGCGGGTGTGGTGGCGGCCCTTTTTCACGAGCCATGCCCCGACGTACTACTGCTGCACGACCGGCAGCGTCAACAACGAATGCGGAACGAGCAGGACGTCCAGGGTCTGCCCCAGGTCCTTCTGGATGATGGCGAAGGCTTCGGACATGTCGACTGCAGGGATCATGTGCAGGTCCGTGACGATGTCGGGACATTCGGCTCCTACGATGATCACTTTGGCCCCTTCCAGCACTTTCGCCATCACGAAGGCGCGTTGCGGCCCCTGGTTTGTACCCGTGAGCGCGGGCGTCGTCCAGAATGGCCTGCATGCTGGGCGCCTCACGCATCGCCTCGTAGAAGCGCTGCTCGCCGACACCTTCCCCCGCGCCTTCTTCCGCCCGCGCGGGGATCACCAGGTACCCGCCCGTCCGAACCACCGGCGTCGGCGCGAAAAACAGGTAGCTGGCGCCACGCGACGCCTGGTATAGATTGCTGTCTTTGGGGAAGCCCACGCCGCCGATGGCGACGTCGTACTGGTGCGAAATCGGCACTTCGAACATCCCGCGGGCGATCCCAACCAGCTCGCGGAAAGCCGCGGTGGGCTCGCCCGCCCGGACGGCCACGATGCGCTTGTCGTCGTCGAGCACCACGTTAAGAATGAACCGCAGGCCGGCGCGCATGGCCGATTCGGTGATCGCTTCGTGGAACAGGTTGCCCTCCAGCCGGCCAAGGCGCGTGCCGGGGTGGTCGAGCATCTTCGGCCCGTGCGTGTACTCGATGGTCCGCTCACCGGCCGAGCCGATGGCCACGGTCTTGCGGCCTCCGGAATAGCCTCCGTACTGGTGAGGCTCGACGACGCCGGTGGCGATCAGGAGGTCCGCCTCGTATGCCGTGCGGCACACCGTCATGGGCACGCCGTGCGGCGAGACGCCCAGGTCGACCACGCGCTCCGCGTCGCGCGGCCCCGAATCCACCACGCGATACCGGTCGACCACGGCCTGGCCCAGCTTGGCCACGCGCTCTTCGGGTGTGCTGGGCCGGTGCAGACCGATGGCGCACAGCAACGTGATGTCGGTGTCGCGCAGGCCGGCCGCTTCCAGGTCACGCAGAATCGCCGGAACCAGGAGGTAATCGGGGCACGAACGAGTGCTGTCGGTGAAGACGATCGTCACCCTGTCGCCCGCTTTGGCCAGATCCGACAGGGGTGCGGCTCCCACGGGCTTAGCCAACGCATCCCGAATCGCCTGAGCGGGATCTGCCAGGGGCGGCAAGTTGTTGGAATGGATCTCCGTCACGCGTGCACCGTTCGGAACGTCGAACTCGAGTGCGCCTCGAGAATAGGGTACGGAATACATGTCTGCCTCCCGTTCAAAGACTTCCGAAGTATCTAACACATCGGAGGTCTGGCTCTCAAACTCAGAACGTCTGCAACTCGGGCAGACCCAGGCTTTCGGCTATCTGCTTCATGGCGGCGACCACTTTGGGATGGAGCGGGATGCCGTCGCGGCGCCGCTCGGCTTCGTGCTCGAATTCCTTCTCGCCGTGGACGTAGATGCGCTGCTGGCCTTCGGCCTTGGGCGAATCCTTGATCAAACGGATCAGGCCCTCCATGTCCGCTTCGAAGTCGATCAGAGGACGGAAGGCGTCGATGCGGAACGCCGCGAAGAAGTGGCCGACGCGGGAGGGCAGCGCCTCGCCCTGCGGCCCGGTCGGGTAGGTGGCTGCCGAAAACGCGCTGCCGGCCAGCGCGCCGCACAGGATATCGACCAGCATCGCCAGGCCGTAGCCTTTGTAGCCGGAATGCAGCTCGCCGGCGCCGCCCAACGGCAGCAATCCACCGAAGCCGGTGTGCGAGTTCAAATTCTGCAGGGCGCCGGCGGCGTCGGTCGTCGGCTCGCCGTTTGCGTCCGTGACCCAGCCCAGTGGCATGGCCTTGCCCAGCCGGCTGTAGACCTCCAGCTTGCCACGGGGAACGACGGACGTAGCCATGTCGAGCACGTACGGCCGTTCCTGGCCGGATGGGACGGCCATCGCGATGGGGTTCGTGCCGAAGATCGCCGTGCGGCCGAATGTGGGCACGACCAATGGCGCCGAGTTGGTCATGGACACGCCAATCATGTGGTGCTTCAGCGCCATCATCGCGTAGTAGCCGGCGATGCCGTAATGGTTGCTGTTCCGCACGGTGACGAAACCGACGCCCGCCTCGACGGCCTTTTCGATGGCCACTTCCATCGCGCGCTTGGCGACCGGCTGGCCGAGTGCGTTCTCCGCGTCGATGGAAGCCGTGGCGGCCGTTTCGGTGACCAGGCGCGGCGTCGCGCGGGGTACCATCACGCCATCCCGCAGTCCATTGACATAACGCGGCAGACGGGCGAAGCCGTGCGAGTCCACGCCGCGCAGGTCGGCGGCCAGGAGCACCTCACTCGTCGTAACGGCGTCTTCGGTCGGCACGTCGAGACGCTCGAAGACCTGGATGCCGAATGCCAGAAGCCGCTCGTACTGGACTCGCGGCATATTCTTAAACGTATCGTCGTCGGCCATGTTTACGTTCCTCCTGAGAGTGTGCGTGCAAGGAATGGGGAACGCCCACTACTGCGCGCCGATCAGGCGCCTGCTTCAGCTCCGGCGGGAGCTATCGCGGGTTCGGAGACTACATCCAACTGCCCGTCGTCGCGCATGGTTTGTTCCAGGGCGGCGATGGCAACCTCCACCATGCCGTCGTCGGGCTCCCGAGTCGTCAGGCTCTGCAGCAGCAGCCCGGGGGCCATCAGCCAGCGCACGATGAGGTTGTCGCGGTGAACGGCGCTGAACTTCAAGAACTCGTAGGACAGACCGGCAACGACCGGGATCAGGATCACCCGGGACAACAGCCGCAGACTCCACTGGTTGAAGTGGAATGGCGCGAAGACGATGATGGACACGACCAGGACGATCAGCAAGAAGCTCGTGCCGCACCGGGCGTGAGCGGTCTGGTATCGCTGCACGGACTCCGGATTGAGCGGCTGGTTGTCTTCCAGCGCGTTGATCGTCTTGTGCTCGGCGCCGTGGTACGCGAAGACCCGCCGGATGTCCGGTATCATGCCGATTCCGGCGATGTAACCAATGAAGAGCCCGATGCGGACCAGACCCTCCAGGAGACTGTTCGCCAGCGCGGACTTGAACCACGGGTCCATCAGCTTCGCCACCGCCGAGGGCACCAGGAAGAACACGCCCATGCCGATGATCAACGAGAACGCCACCGTTCCCCAGGCGATCGGCCCGGAAAACTGCACGTCGTCTTCGCCGAGCACGACGTCCGCGGAAAACGTGAGGGTCCTGATGCCCAACGCCAGCGTGTCCCACAGCATGACCAGGCCGCGAAAGAAAGGCCACTTCCCCCACGATCTGGTGTGGATCCAGGAACTCAGCGGTTCAGCGTGGACGACGATGTGGCCCTGGGGATCGCGCACGGCGACCGCCATGTTGTGCTCGCCGCGCATCATCACGCCCTCGATAACGGCCTGTCCGCCGTAGTGGAATTTTGCCACGAATCATTTCTCCATAAACGTAGACCAGAGGGCTCCCCGAACGTGCCCATCGACACCGCCGTCTGTGAAAGATGGCGACGCGCGTCGAGGATACGTTTCCGGCAGCTCTCGGTCCCTAGACTACGCCTGAAGCATTACCTTAAAGGCAACGTCCGGCTGCTCGCGCACCAGCTTAATGGCTTCGAGTCCGTCGCCAAGCGGCAACCGATGCGTCACGATCTTGTCTGCCGCGATCTTGCCGGCGGCCAGGAGCGCGATGGCTTCTTCGAAATCGGCATCGTTGTAGAGTCGAGTGCCGACCATTTCGAGTTCTTTGCGGAAGACTTCCTGATAGTTGAACGACAGCATCTTGTGATGGGGAATGGCGACGAGAACGACCGTTCCGCCCGGTCGAGTCATCTGAATCGCCTGTTCGACGACCGGCTCGATGCCGACGAGATCGAACACGACGTCGAAGCCCTCATCAACGTGCTCGCGGGTAAACGCGACCGGATCGACGTCGGCGCTGTTAATGGCCCAATCCGCCCCGGTGTCCAGCGCGAGCGGCAACCGCTGCTCCACGCGGTCGATGGCCAGAACGCGGTCGGCGCCCTTGGCCCTGGCGACCTCGAAAATGAGGTTGCCGATGACGCCCGCGCCAATGACGGCGACGTTGTCTCCGGGTTTCACCCGGCCACGGCGGTTGACGTGATACGCCACGGCGGTGGGCTCGGCCAGTGCCGCCATATCCGTGCTCATCCCGGACGGCAGCTTCTTGACCAGGTTCTCCGGCACAACGATCTCTTCTGCGTAGGCGCCTTCCACGTGGACGCCCAACACCTTCAAGGAGGTGCAGTGATTCTCGTCGTGAGCTTCGCAGCCCGCGCAGTGGCCGCAGGTCAGGATAGGAAGCGCAGTAACGAGGTCGCCCTTTTTGAACTTCGAATCGGCGTCCGCTTCAGCAACGCGCCCTGCGAACTCGTGACCGGGAGTGACCGGATACTTGGCGAAAGGGTTGAGGCCCTGAATGATGGCCATGTCGGACCCGCAGATACCGGCGCGCTCGATCTGAATCCGCACCTCACCCGCCTGGCGGATCGGCGAAGCGACTTCCTGAAGCTCCAGAACGTTGGGCTGCAATACCCTGATTGCCTTCATGCGTTTTTTTCTCCCGGTTTTTCGATGTGAGGCTTCAGTCTGCGGGGAGGTACCCTCCAGACGACTGGCGCCTGCGAAACCCTGTCAATGATACCATTATCAGGATGCAATGTCAATCAATGCGGTCGTCCTTGACACAATGTGGGGCGTGAAGTATGATCCGAACTCGATTATCAAGGGAGGACACAGCAATTATGGTGAATTCATCGGTGAGGGTGCGATTTGCGCCCAGCCCGACGGGGTTTCTGCACATCGGCGGAGCGCGCACGGCCCTTTTCAACTGGCTATTCGCCCGCCATTACAACGGAACGTTCATCCTGCGCATCGAGGACACGGATCGCAGCCGCTATCAGCCGCAGGCGTTGGACGACATTTTCACGAGCTTGCGCTGGCTGCAGATGGATTGGGACGAAGGACCAGAGGTCGGTGGTGCGCACGGGCCTTACTTCCAGTCCGAGCGCCTCGACCTGTACGTGCCTTTCGCCGAGCGATTGGTGGCTGAGGGGCACGCGTACAAGTGCTATTGCAGCCCTGAGCGGCTGCAGGCGATGCGCGAAGAGCAGGTTCGGCTGAAGCAGCCGCTCGGGTACGACCGGCACTGCCGGTACCTGACCGCGAAGCAGCGAGCCGACTACGAGGCGCAGGGCATCGTGCCGGTCGTGCGCCTGGCCGTGCCGCTCGAAGGCCAGACTCACTTCCACGACGTGATCCGCGGTGACAGTGTCGTGGAGAACAGCACGCTCGATGATTTGGTCCTATTGAAATCGGACGGTTTCCCCACCTATCACCTGGGCAACGTCGTCGACGATCACCTGATGGAGATCACGCACATCATGCGGGCGGACGAATGGCTGCCCTCGGCGCCGAGACACGTCCTGCTGTACCAGGCTTTCGGTTGGGAGGTCCCGGTCTACGCCCACCTGCCCATCATTCTTTCGCCGGACGGCAAGGGCAAGATGAGCAAGCGGTTCGGCGCGACCGCCGTGCACGAGTTTCGCAACGAGGGCTACGTGCCGGAAGGAATGCTGAATTACCTGGCGAGGGTGGGGTGGGCCTACGACGACAAGACCGAGTTCTTCACCCGCGACGACCTGATCGAGAAATTTGGCCTCGAAGGGATCACCAAGTCTCCAGCAGCATTCTCCTATCAGAAACTGGAGTCGATTAACGCCGAGCACATTCGCCTGCTGGGCATCGACGATTTGGCGGCGCGATTGGTCGAGTATCTGCACGGGCACGGCGTGCCGCAGGCCCGACCCGAGGCCGTGCTTCAGATGACTCCGCTCATTCGCGAGCGCATCAAGAAGCTCTCGGACGCCGTCGAGGTGACCGATTTCTTCTTCGCGGATCAACTCGATTATCCGGCGGACCGGCTGGTCGGCAAGAAGCTGACGGCGGCCGAGTCGCTGGCCGCCCTGCGGCGGGTGCGTCATCTGCTGGAGGCCTGCCAGGTGTTCGACGAAGCGACTCTCGAGCCGCCGATGTACGCACTGGCCGAGGAGCTGGGGCTGAAACCTGGGGTTCTGTTCGGTATCGTGCGTGTGGCAACCACGGGGAAGACCGTCTCTCCGCCGCTGTTCGGGAGCCTCGCCGTGCTGGGACGCGAATGCGTGCTCAGCCGGCTGACCGTGGCCGAACAGAAACTGGAGGCGCTCACGGCGGACTGACGCCCGAATTCTGTCGTGTTTCAATGGCCCCCGTTCCATCGCGAGATGGCGGGGGCTTTTTGCGCGTTGAGGCCACGCCGACGGATCGCCTGAGTGCCGCGGCTTCGCCCGTGATTTCGGACACACCCTCACCGAAAATGGCTATTGCAAGAATGTGAAAACTATGGTATAGTGTATATAGTACTACGGTACTGGGCAAAGTACTATGGTACCACCGCGTCGATATCATCCCCTTGTGGCATAGCTGCTCAGGCGTGACAGAATAGCCTCCATTCGCCGCCAAGGACACAACGACCGCTCGAAGTAGTCCGGAGGTGCTTTCGATGAACGCACGGATTCCTGCGTCTATACAACGTGAAGAAGGTCAGTCCGTCATCATGGTCGTCATGGTCCTGGTGGTGCTGATCGCCTTGATGGCCCTGGTGGTGGACGTGGGAAATGCCTACGCTCAGCGCCGCGTGGCGCAGAATGCCGCGGATGCGGCTGCCCTGGCCGCGACAGGCGAGCTGGCCCGTGGTGACGCGACGACCAACCACCGGGTGCTTGCAACGGCGAGAGACTACGCTCAGCAGAATGGCATCGATCCGACCACGGTCGTTGCCAGCTACTTCCGATTCGACCCCGATCAGCGTCTGGAGATCTCCCTGGGTATCGTCGCCGACGACGGCAATCACCCGCCTTCCGCGGCCACCGGCGTGATAGTATCCGTGGCCCGGACCTTCAACACCTACCTGGCGGGGATCGTCGGACGCTACCACATGACGGCCAGCGCCAGCGCCCCCGGCTACATCGGCCGGGGTGTCTGCATTGCGGGAGACGCCACAGGCCTGTTTCCGATCGCGGTCGATTCGGGCCTGTTCAACAATGACCGCGATCAAGGTTACCCCACCTTCGATGCGACTTACCGCGTCTGGGGCGACCGCAGCGCGCCCGGCAATTTCCACTGGGTCTCCTGGGATCAGAATCCGGGCCACACGAGCGACACGACCCTCGTGGCCAACATGCACGACACGCTCAACAGCGGCCGTTGGTCCGTTGGGGGCGAGGTGTTCGCCGGACCGGGCGTTCAGAACAGCAGCAGCGTGCGCGCCGAGCTGAACGTTCGCATCGCGGAGAGCGATCCGACTCGACCCGGAACCGTGCTGCTGCCGGTTTACGACCGCGTGGACGGCAGCGGGCAAAACGCCACTTATCACGTCGTGGGTTTCGCCTGGTTCAAGATCACGGCTTACGATCTCAGCGGCCACAACCCCTACGTCGAGGGCCACTTCACGACCGGAAACGTGCCGCTGTCGGAGGGCGGCTGCCTCGACTACGGCACCTCGACCGATCACACGCGGCCGGACATGGTCATTACCCGAACCCTCGAAGGTCGGGTATCGTACACGTACCTGAAGATTGACCAATCGGGTGGCGGCGAGACTTCATACCCGGTAGACATAGCGCTGGTGATGGACACGTCCGGCAGCATGGATCAGAACTGGGGCTCTGGGCAGAGCAAGATCAGCACGGCTCGCCGGGTTCTGCAGGACTTCGTGGCGAAGCTGCGGCCCACCATCGGCGATCAGGTCGGTCTGGTGCACTTCCCGAAAGTGAACTCGACGCACGGGACCTCGGGTTACGAGGCCTTTAGCCGGAACTACAGGATGGCGTGCGGCGGGAACTCGGACTATCGCTTCCGCGGCGAGGTGTTGCAAGACCTGACGTCGGACATGCGTGTGGTCACTGCAACGGTGCGCTCGCTGGCGGCCAACGGCGGCACACCGATTGCCGACGCGATGACGAAGGGTTTCGAGCTGGTCAACGGTCCAAACCACGTGACGGGGCACGCCAAGATCGTCATCCTGGCCTCGGACGGCATGACCAACGTGACGTCGGACGACCGCTGGACAGGCTACAACGGCAACACCACGTCCGGCATGGGAGGCTGCAACGGCGTCGCCGAGACCCAGGCGATCAACGCGGCGCTGCAGGCGAAGGCGGCCGGGGTGACGGTTTTCACGGTCGCCATCGGCGACGACTTCAGCAGCTCGATTTTGCAGGCGATGGCCTCGCCGGACACTGACCCGGGCAAGCCGCACTTTTTCGCTGCGAGCAACCCCACGGCGATGCAGCAGATCTACGATGCTCTCGGCGCCCGAGTGGTCAACTTTGGCGGCGAGTGCCACAACGTCGATCCGATTCCTTCACCTGGCGTCGGTGCGCACATCGTCCTTTACAAGGGCGGCGTTGCGGTCGCGGAAACCTATGCGTCTGACGGAGGGAAGTTCACGTTTGGGAACGTGGAGCCGGGCACCTACACTTTTTCCGCGTCGTTGACGCGCGATGGATTGACGTATGACGTCTTCACAAATACCGACGGTGGCTACGAGATCATTCCGCCGAGTATCACAGTGGGTGACGACCTCGGAACGTACTCGAAGGAGTTGTCGCTGAAGACCGCCCACCCCCCGAGCTGCAGCAACTGACCGCATCCCAGCCAAAACCAAAAGGGCCTTCCGAAGTCCGCACGACTTCGGAAGGCTCTTGTTTCCCGGCTTCGACCGACGATGGATGACTCAGGGCAGCTCGTACATCCGGCCGCCGAGGACGCCGTCGGTGAGGAACTTGTCGATGGCGGCTGCGGCCCGTTTGCCGGCGCCCATGGCGCTGATGACGGTGGCGGCGCCGGTGACGATGTCGCCGCCGGCCCATACGCGATCCTTCTGGGTCTGGCCGGAATCTTCGTCAGCAATCACGGTTCCGTGTTTGGAGCGTGCCAGGTCCCTGGCGTCGGTGAACACGAGTGGATTCGGGTTCGTGCCCAGGGCCATGATGACCGTGTCCATCTCCATGTCGTATTCGGAGTCCTTGATGGGGACCGGGCGGCGGCGCCCACTGGCATCCGGCTCGCCGAGCTCCATCTTGATGCATCTCATGCCCTTGACCCAGCCCTTGTCGTCGCCGTGGATCTCGATGGGGGCGGTCAGGAACTTGAAGATGATGCCTTCCTCCTGGGCGTGGTGGACTTCCTCCGCACGAGCGGGGACTTCCGCTGCGGACCGGCGATAGACGATGTAGACTTCCTCGGCGCCCAGACGCCTGGCGCAGCGGGCGCTGTCCATCGCGACGTTGCCGGCGCCGATCACCGCGACGCGGCGGCCGACCTTGATCGGCGTGTCGGATTCTGGGAACTTGTAGGCCTTCATCAGGTTGGTCCGGGTCAAGAACTCGTTGGCGGAATAGACGCCGTTGAAGTTCTCGCCCGGGATGTGCATGAACATAGGCAGGCCGGCGCCGGTGCCGAGAAAGGCCGCGTCGAAGTGCTCTTCGTCGAACAGCTCATCCAGGGTGTACAGCTTGCCGACGACGCTGTTCAACCGGATGTCCACGCCCAAGCTCTGAACGTAGTCCACTTCGCTGCGGACGACTTCTTTCGGAAGACGGAACTGCGGGATGCCGTACATCAGCACGCCGCCCGGCTGATGCAGCGCCTCGAAGATCGTCACGGAGTAGCCCAGACGCGCGAGGTCGGCCGCGCAGGTCAGGCCCGCGGGACCGGAGCCGATGATCGCGACTCGCTTGCCGTTCGGAGCCGCGGGTGTGGGCGGGGTAACGCCCTCGTTGAGCTCCCAATCGGCGACGAAGCGCTCCAGGCGGCCGATGGCTACGGGCTCGCCCTTCTTGCCCAGCACGCACTTCACTTCGCACTGGGTCTCCTGCGGACAGACGCGGCCACAGATGGCCGGCAGGTTGTTCTTGGACTTCAAGGCGCGCACCGCGCCGTTCAGATCTTCCTGGGCCAGCGCGCCGATGAACTGCGGGATGGCGACTTCCACGGGACAGCCTTCGATGCATTGCGGCTTCTTGCACTGAAGGCAGCGCCGGGCTTCGGACAGGGCCATCTCCATGGTATAACCCAGGGCGACTTCGTCGAAATTATGAGTGCGCGCCTCGGCGTCCTGCGTGGGCATCTCCTGCCGCGGTGCTTTGGTCTTCTTTCCCGTTACTTCAGCCATCAGAAGATATCTCCTTATAGATGATACTCACGTCATCTTACCGATCGAGACGGCACAGCGGCAGAGTCTCTACGCGGCCCGCCGGGTTCCAGGCTTCCGAAGGGTTGGAGAACTCCGGAAGTCTCTTCCCTCAGGCGGCGTTCTCCTCACCGCAGTTGCACTTGTAGCGTTCCAGGGCGGTCTTCTCTTCCGGCACGTACTGCCGCTGCCGCTCCATCAACAAGTTCCAATCGACGTCGTGCCCATCGAACTCGGGACCATCGACGCAGACGAACCTGGTGGTGCCGCCGACTTCCACCCGGCAGGCGCCGCACATCCCGGTGCCGTCTACCATGATCGAGTTCAGGCTGACCAGTGTCTTAACGCCGAACGGCTTCGTCGTCAGCGTCACGAATTTCATCATGATCGCGGGACCGATGGCCCAGATCATCTCAACGTCCTTGCGCGTCTCCAGGATCTCCTTGACCGGCACGGTGACCAGCGCCTTCCGGCCGTACGAGCCATCGTCCGTGCAGACGATCAGCTCGTCGCTGACGCTGCGCATCTTCTCCTCCCAAAAGAGGAGCGACTTATCGCGGGCGCCCATGATCGCAATGACGTGGTTGCCCGCTTCCTTCAGCGCGCGGGCGATAGGAAAGACGGGCGCCACGCCGACGCCGCCGCCGACGACCATGACGGTCCCGTAGTTCTCGATCTCAGACGGAAGGCCAAGCGGTCCGGTCACGCTGGCGAGCGTGTCGCCGGGCTGCATCTTTCCCAGTTGACGCGTCGTCTTGCCGACTTCCTGAAAGATGAGGGTGAGCGTACCCTTCGTCCGATCGAAATCAGCGATCGTGAGCGGAACCCGTTCACCGTCCTCATCGACGCGCACGATGACGAACTGCCCGGCCTTCGCCTTCCGAGCGACCTCCGGCGCGGATACTTCGAATAGCTTGGTTACCGGAGCTAAGTCCTCCCTGACCAGAATTTCGTACACGCTGTGGCCTCCTTAAGATGTCACGCTTATCGCGCATTTTTGCACAAGCAGCATTATATCGCCCATTCAGTCCATTGTCAAAACTGACTTCGTGCGATAGTACACAGACTGCGACCCAAGTCGCGCAAAAGCGCTCTGACTTCCGAAATCTGCGCAGATTTCGGAAGTCCGGGGTCGGGGCTTACTTCCAAACGACCGCAGCGGAGTAACTGCTGGCAGCGGGGAAATAGCTGAAGGAGCAATCGAAGGTAGCTTCGAAGCCTTCCGCAATGGTCGAGGGTGTGGTGTAGGCGAAACCGGTGTTGACGATCTTGCCCCATTTGTCGTACAAAGTGACGACGACCTGCGCCAGCCGGCTCGTCAGGTTGCCGCCGTTGAGCACGGTGCCGGTCACGTGGTAAAAGCCTGCCTTGTCCGCGAAGCCCCGGCTCTTGACGATCGTGAGCCCCTCCTGTGGCTTCTCCTGCGTCGGACGCGCGATCGCGCGGAGGCTCCATTCCCAGAGGTCGTCCGGCCGGGCGAGCGAGATGATGAAGGGTGAGCGCTGTGCGGGCTTCAGGATATTGAGCAGCGGCCGCGTGCGCTGTTGCCGGATCACTTCCCCCTTCTGGTTGTAGAACGTGGCCAGCACTTCCGCGGCCGCGGCGTTCACCGATGCGTCGTTTCGCACCTCACCGACGATGACGATCTCCCCGAGCGGATCGGTGAAGTCGTTGCTGCTCATCAGCCCGAGCAAGATGGTATCGGCCGGCACCGGCGTGGGCGTCAGAGTGGGCGTCTCGGCCAAGTGTGCGACGACAAGCGTCGCGTTGGACGCCACGAGCGGCGGGGTCGCTGATGCCGCAACGAGTTTGCGCTCGGGCGTATCCGCCCGTGCCTCGCGACTGGTGGTCTCCCCTCGGTTGGCGGCGCGCACGACGTAGCGATAGGCCGAGTCCGGCCAGAGCTTGGTGTCCGTGTAGGTCGTGCCCAGGACCTCCGCCTTTCGGACGAATACGCCGAAGCCCGTGCCCATGTCGCCGAGGACCTCGTACTTCGGCTCAGCGGGGCTTGCCAGCGGCTCCCAGTGCAGCTCGATGGTGGTGTCGTAGGCCGTGGGCGTCTGAAGCAGCACGCGCTGCGGCGTGGGGCTGGGCTTTAGAATCGTCGATGTGAGCGTCGGTGACGGCGTCGACGTGGGGGATGCGAGCGTCCCCGCGGGCTCCGGAGTGGAAGATCGCGTGGGCGTCAGCGTTTCCGTCGCGGTCGCTGATGTCGCGGTCGACGAGAGCGTCGGCGCCCGTGTAGGTGTGGTCGTTGCGGTGCGTGGCGCGGTCGGCGTGGCGGTGTGAGTCGGTGTCGACGTCAACGTCGACGTGGGTGACGGTGTGGGCGTCGAAGTCGGCGTCGATGTCAGCGTCGGCGTCGCGGTTGCCGTGGACGACGACGTGGCCGTCGCCGTCGCGCTCGCGGTAGATGACGGGGTGGCGGTCGCCGTCGCGGTTGCGGTCCACGTCGAAGTGGCCGTCGGGCTGCTGGTGCGCGTTGGTGTTGGGGTCGCAGTGGGCGGGCGATTTGTTGAGGTCGCAGTGGGCGTCAGCGCGGAGCTGGCGCGGGTCGGTGACGCTGCGGCTGCAACCGCGGGCGGCTGCAGCTGGTTTTCTGGTCCGGACGTTGATCCGAGGCGTGTCTGGTCAGGTGCATTCGTTGCAGTCGGAACCACCGTCGACGACCAGACGGCCTCTTCGGGTGGCATCTCATGAAAAACCAGCCAGGCCAGCGTCCCCAATACCAGGAAGTTGAGCAGGAACAAGCCCACAATGATGCCCTTCCATTGGGGAGAGGTGAACCTCCTCATGCCTACCTCTGGCTTCGAAATGGTGATCGAATGGTCTCAGGGTCTCAGACCACTGCGACCGCGGTCGGCAGCACGCCGACATCAATCAAACTTTTCGGGCGAGGTCTGATGCCTGCCGGGCAACTTTCAGCAAAGCGAAACCCAGTCCCAGGATCTCATTCACCGACACGGGTTTCTTGGGCGTCTGAGAACCGGTTTCGGTTTGGGATTCCGCCCGGCTGGCCATGACCCAGGTGACGGCCAACCCGAAGCCGGCGCCTATCAACGCGCCGACCAGAAGCTTACCCCGCAGGCCCTCGTCTTTCATCCTGATCTCCCCTTCACCACGGATAGCGTGCCCTGAACGATGCCTTTGCCGAATGCCACGTATGAGTAGATCGCGAACACCGGAGCAGTGGCGACGCCGGCTGCCTTGTCGGTTGCGTGTTGGAGACCGAGAAAAGCACCCCTGACTCGGGGCATGAATCCCCGGACGGAACGATTCAACGCCAGCATACCCCTGAGGGCGAAGTAAAACACTACCAGGAATGGAAGCACGAGCACCATCAGTTCGAGGATCAGCAGGATTGAGGCGAGGTCTCGCCACAATGGCAGGCCCATACGGCAATACCCTTTCTACAGCATCGTGATCTCGTAGCCCAGTACGTCGATATCATAGCGGCTGTTTTCGAGCCAGCCGACCACTTTGGTCAACAGTCCGTGGGCGTACTCCGTGCTGTTGGAGACGCACACCACGCCGAGCACCGCGGATCGCCACCGATCGTTGTCGCCGACCTCTGCCACCGATACGTTGAACTCACGCCGCAGCCGCGCCAGAATCGACTTCAGGATGCTGCGCTTGCCCTTCAGTGAGTCGTTGCCGGGCAGAGACAACTCGATAGTGCACAAGCCAACGATCATCGGTCATGTCCTACCGGGGTTTCGATCGCTCGTCGTCTGCCAATGGATTATATCATCAGGGGGGAGGGGTGTCAACGGATTGCACAAGCCGCGACAGACTTCCGAAGATTCTAAAACCTTCGGAAGTCTTGCGGTTAACGAGTCGCAAACACTCATTCGGGTTCGAGCGAGCCAGAGGAGACTTCTGAAGTTTCGCGGGACTTCGGAAGTCATTCTCGGACGCGATACAGCTGCTCGCCGGAATCGTGGACGACCAGGATCCCTTCGTTCTCGCGATTCTCCCATTCGGCGATGTCGATGCTGGCCGGGTCCAGGTAGTTCAGGCCGACGCGGCGGCAGACGTCCTCGGGAATGCCCGTCGCCAGCGTGGTCTTGATCCGCATGCGTTCAACGCCGTTGCGGTACGTCCCCTCGCCTACGACGTGGACGCCGTGGCCGACGGCCACACGGTTCAGGCCGGCGTACCTGTCGAGATGAGCGTTGAGATACTCGAAGACGTGATAGCCGACCTGCTCGATCGTCGCTCCGTGGGTCGACGAGATCTCCTTGACCTTCGGCGCAAACAGGACGATCTCTCCGCCATCGGCGACGACGGGCTGCAGCTTATACAGGCCCTTTGCGCCGGTCCAGAACTCGTCGAAGAGGTCGGACAGGACGGACAGAACGCGCGTGTACGGCCGATCGACCCAGGTGATGTGGATCTGCGAGGACAGGCCGCACGCTGCAACGTGGGCCTCGATGACCGAGCCGATGTACAGGCCCATCCAATCGCGGTCCTTCATCACCGAGTTCAACGACAGGATCGGCACGTCGATGAACTGCCCGGCGCGATTGATGATACGGCGAACGGGCGTGTCGAGGTGGCCGATGGAGGCAAGGGTGCCGACGCCCGCGCCCAGCCAGTGGAAGAAGTTGATCATATCCCAGCCGGAAATGCCCGGGAAGAAATACTTAAAGCCGCCGCCAAAGCCGGCTGACTCGTGGGGCAGTGACACGCACATTAGGAGCAGCTGGTCGTAATCGAAGATCATCCTGTTGACGGCGACGGGCACGTCCTCGGACAGACGCCCCTCGGTCAAGACCGCGGTCTCCTCATGGGGAATGACGCCGATCTGCCGGAAGGTGTCGGGTTTCTCCCAAAGGTGGTTGTAAATGTTGACGTGGGCATATTTCGTGGCTCGCTCCTCGGCGGAGAGCCCCAACATGTGGGTGATTTCGTCGTCCGTCATGGGCCGGTGAGTACCGAGCGCTATCAGGTAGTCGAGCTGAGCGACGCGGGGTCGGAGGACCTCCTCCAGCAGTGGGAACAACTGCGGCAGCGGCGCAATACGGGTCAAATCGGGCATGATCGCCAGGACCCGCTTGCCGGACCAATCGACCGTCTTGAGGCCCTCGTCAACCAGCCGCCCGACCTCGACGTCGGTCAGCGGCCGGTCGGTATGGCCGGAT
Source organism: uncultured Chloroflexia bacterium (assembly GCA_963843645.1). GTDB lineage: Bacteria > Chloroflexota > Anaerolineae > DAOTYC01 > DAOTYC01 > CAWJLE01. The sequence continues at coordinate 25,368 of CAWJLE010000003.1, forward strand.
CCAATCACCATCGAACTTTTCCTCCCTCGTTGGAGAGGTGATCGCCGAGCGCGACCGCCTCTGAGATCTCTTTCACGTGACGTGGCAGGGTCATCTTACCTCAATTCGGACGAGAGGCAAGTCTGGGGCGAAGATCCGTTGGTCATCACACTCAACACTGCGGTCGGGGAACCGGCCGAGCTACGAACCTCCGGAGTTGGACACCCTGATCCGGCGCGGCGTCTCAAACGTGCTGATGGTCGACCACGTGCCGTCCGGCGACTCGCGGTTCACGCGAACCGTCCAGAAATACTCGCCATTGGGCGCCGGAGGGATGGACCTTATTTCGAGGACATTGAGGTTCGCCTCTTTTGCGGAGGTGCAGGCTTGCGCGCCCATTAAGGGACCCTGAAGATTGTTGCTCATCACAACTTCGAAGCATTCGTCCGGATCGAGCGCCCGGTACCAGGTCCATTTGAAAATGATGCGTCCATCGCCTGTCGTCTGCCCGTCGCCGGGGTTCAGCAACTGGGGTGCAGTGAACAACCGTGTGCCGCCGGATGGGGACACATGGCTCGGCGCAACGGTGGCGCTTGCATGCGTCGGTTGGGTCCCCATTCTGGCTGCGCCTTTCGGACTCGCTCGGGGCGTCGGCGGCCACGCTGAGACGGCGGCCCCGGCCACTGGCTTGCCGGTGGTCCGAAAGGCGGAGGCGACAGCAATCGGCGTCGCAGCAGGAGTGAAGGTGGCCGTCGTCGTTGGGGCAGGAGTTGCCGTGGTCGTGGAGGTAGCTGTTGATGTGCCGGTCGGGTTGCTCGTTGCCGTTGGCGTTGCGGTGGGCGTTGGAGTGGAAGTCGCGGTACTGGTCGGGCTGGGTGCGTCAGTCTCTGTCGGTGTCGTCGTAGAGGTAGGGGTGGGCATCAGTGTGTCGGTCGGTGTGGGTGTCGTCGTAGAAGTAGTGGTTGGCATCAGTGTGTCGGTCGGTGTGGGTGTCGCCGTCGAAGTATCGGTCGGGCTGGGTGTGTCGGTCGGTGTGGGTGTCGCCGTCGAAGTATCGGTCGGGCTTGGAGTGTCGGTCGCTGTGGGTGTAGCCGTGGAGGTATCGGTGGAACTCGGTGTGTCGGATGCCGTTGACGTGGCAGTTGGGGTGTCGCGGGGGCTCGGCGTATCCGTCGGCGACGGGGTTGGGGTCCGGCTCGGACTCGGCGTATTCGTCGGCGGCGGGGTTGGGGTTCGGCTGGGCTCAGCTGTATCCGTCGGCGACGGGGTTGGGGCATCGCTCGGCAGCGGGGTCGACGCGTCAGCTGTCAGGAGCGGGCCCGAGATCCCGGTCGGCAGGACGGATGCGTCACTCGGCTGGACCGCCTGACGCATTCCCGGCGCCAAACTCAGGGCTCTGCGCGAGCCCAACAGGCGGGGCACGCCGTCCATGGCTGATACGATGACGCAGCCGAGAATAATCCCGAACGCGATCGATAGCACAGGCCGAGATTTCATGACTGTGACCGTCCGTAGGAAACATGGGTCTATAGATGGTGGCTAATTTATGTGGAGCAATGCGGACATTATAGCACACAAAATCGATGGCGTCTACCGTTTTTCGCCGGGCTGGCGCATCAGGAAGCTCTCGGCAACCCAGTGGGTGCGCCAATCGCTTCTCGATGCGCGTGCCTGGCGGGACAGAATGAGCGTCCACCTCAGCCCATCCTCTGCGGAAAAGCACTCCTCACGGACTCGGCCTGACTATTTGAAGCTGACCTGCAACCGATAGCTGTCCGTACCGGCGAGACTGGACTTGGAATAGGCGTTGACGAGGATCAGATACTCCCCCGTGTGTGGCGGTGAGAGCTGAATGTTCTCGTCCTGCCCAGTGCCGCGCTTCGATGTGGCGAGCCAGTCGCGGAGGTCGGCCATGTCGCCCAGATACAGATCGTAATCGCAACCTGAAGGAACCTGGGTCAGGTTCAGCCTGATGGGCGTCCCGGTGTCGGTCACCGTAATACGGAATTCGTCCTTCTGGTCCGGCCCGCAGAAGTTTGCTGAGAGAGTGGTGCTGCCGGACAGTGGCGATGCGCTGTCCGGACTGTTGTTGCCACACGGGACATCGTAGGGATCCGGGGTACACGTGTAGTTGTGATAATCCATCTGCTCGCAGTTCCTGGTGCACATTGGCAGATACGTCTGTCGAATATTGGTCAGAACTTTCTGCGTCCGCGCCGGGCTCGTGCTGCCGGAGTGCGTGCCGTCGCCGCCGTAGGCCGCCTGCAGGGAATGGTCGCCGATCGTCAGGGTGGAGGTCACGTAAGAGGCCACGCCGCTGCCGTTCAGGGCGGTGGTGACCCTGGCACTGTCCAGAGTGAAGGTCACGACGCCAGTCGGCGTGCCCACGCCACCGGTTACCGTCGCGTTCAGCGTCACGTTATGAGTGAGAATCGACGGGTTGGGCGCGGACGTCAGCGCAGTGGCGGTGGTGCTCCGATTCACGACCTGCGTGACGACGGTGCTGGCGCTGCCGGAGTGCGTGGTATCGCCGCCGTAGGCCGCTTGAAGCGAATGGTTGCCGACGGACAAGGTAGAGGTCACGTAGGTGGCCACGCCGCTGCCGTTGAGGGCGGCATGCACCACGGCGCTGTCCAGGGTAAACGTCACCACGCCGGTCGGCGTGCCCACGCCCCCGGTTACTGTCGCGGTCAAGGTCACGTTTCCGCCGTACGTCGACGGGTTCGGATTCGAATTGAGGGCGGTTCCGCTGCCGCCCCGGTTCACCACCTGCGTGACGACGGTGCTTGCGCTGCCGGAGTGGGTGGCGTCGCCGCCGTATGCTGCCTGCAGGGAATGATTGCCCACGGACAGGGTGGAGGTCACGTAGGTAGCCACGCCGCTATCGTTGAGCGTGGCATGCACCACGGCGCTGTCCAGGGTGAAGGTTACCACGCCGGTCGGTGTCCCCACCCCGCCGCTCACCGTAGCGGTCAGGGTCACGGTACTGCCGTACGTCGACGGGTTCGGATTGGAATCGAGGGCGGTGACACTGTCGCCCTGGTTCACCACCTGCGTGGCGACAGTGCTGGTGCTGCTGGAGTGCGTGATGTCGCCGCCATAGGTCGCCCGGAGGGAGTGGTTGCCGACGGACAGGGTGGAGGTTACGTAGGTGGCCACGCCGCTGCCGTTGAGGGTGGCGGTCACAGTGGCACTGTCCAGGGTGAAGGTCACCACGCCGCTCGGCGTACCCAGTCCGCTGGTCACCGTCGCGGTCAGCGTCACGCTGTCGCCGAAGGTCGACGGGTTCGGACCGGTAATCAGAGCGGTGGCGCTGCCAACCGGGTTCACCGCTTGCGTGACGATCGTGCTGGTGCTGCCGGCGTGCGTGTCATCGCCGCCGTAGGTTGCCCGGAGGGAGTGGTTGCCTACGGACAGGCTGGAGGTCGCATAGGTGGCCACGCCACTGCCGTTGAGGGCGGCGGTCACCGTGGCGCTGTCCAGGGTGAAGGTCACCACGCCGCTCGGCGTCACCACTCCGCTGCTCACCGTCGCGGTCAGGGTCACGTTGCCGCCGTACGTCGACGGGTTCGGACCGCTATTCAGGATGGTGGTGCTGCTGAGCAGGTTCACCTTCTGTGTGACGGCGGTGCTGGTGCTGCCGGCGTGCGTGGTATCGCCGCCGTAAGTCGCTCGGAGGGAATGGCTGCCCACCGACAGGGTGGTGGTTACGTAGGTGGCCACGCCGCTGTCGTTGAGCGTGGCATGTACCACGGCGCTGTCCAGGGTGAAGGTTACCACACTGCTCGGCGTCCCCACCGCGCTGCTCACCGTCGCGGTCAAGGCCACGGTGCTGCCGTACGTCGACGGGTTCGGACCGCTATTCAGGATGGTGGTGCTGCTGAGTGGGTTTACCTTCTGTGTGATGACGGTGCTGGTGCTGCCGGCGTGCGTGGGATCGCCGCCGTAGGTCGCCCGGAGGGAATGGTTGCCGACGGACAGGGTGGAGGTCACGTAGGTGGCCACGCCGCTGCCGTTGAGGGTGGCGGTTACCGTGGCGCTGTCCAGGGTGAAAGTCACCACGCCGGTCGGCGTTCCCACCCCACCGGTCACCGTCGCGGTGAGGGTCACGAGCCCCGCGTACGTCGACGGGTTCGGAGTGGAATCGAGGGCCGTTCCGCTGCCACCCGGATTCACCACTTGTGTAGTGACGGTGCTGGTGCTGCCGGAGTGGGTGGTGTCGCCGCCGTAGGTCGCCCGGAGGGAATGGTTGCCGACGGACAGGGTGGAGGTCACGTAGGTGGCTACTCCATCGCTGAGCGAGGCGGTCACCGTCGCGCTGTCCAGGGTGAAGGTCACGACGCCGGTCGGCGTTCCTACCCCACCGGTTACCGTCGCGGTCAGGGTCACATTGGCGCCGTACGTCGAGGGATTCGGGCCGGAATTGAGAACGATGTCGCTGCCGGCCCGATTGACCACCTGCGTGACGATAGTGCTGGCGCTGCCGGAGTGCGTGACGTCGCCGCCGTAGGCCGCCTGGACGGAATGATTGCCCACGGATAGGCTGGAGGTTGAATAGGTGGCCACGCCGCTGCCGTTGAGGGGGGCGGTCACCGTGGTGCTGTCCAGGGTGAAGGTCACGACGCCGGTCGGCGTGTCCACGCCGCTGCTCACCGTTGCGGTCAGGGTCACGCTGCCACCGTACGTCGACGGGTTCGGATGTGAGGTCAGACTGGTCGTGCTGTCCGAAAGGGTCACGTCTACCGGAGCGACGAGTCCGGTTTCTACCCGGTCTCCGCCGAGGATGGCGGCGGCCTGGTTGGAGTACGTGCCGGGCGCACTGGGGGCGCTGACGACAAATTGCAGCACGTGATTGCTGACGACAGTGAGATCATTCCACCTGAGCTCTGGGTTCGTCGTCGAGGGAGACTCGCCCTGCACCGTGCCGATGAACGCGGCGTCTGCCGGGAGGCGATCGGTCACGATGACCCCCTCGGCGATGCCTGTGCCACTGTTCACCAGACTGATGGTGTAGGTGACCGGGCCGCCGACCAGGACCGTGGTCGGCGTGACGATCTTGGACACGTGCAGGTCTGGAACGCTGAGGATCGTCGTCGTGGCGCTATCGTTGGCGCCGCTCAGCCATGCCTGGTTGGCGACTACCGTGCCGTTGGTGATGGGCAAGATCGGCGCCACGTTGAAGGTCAGCGTTACCGGTGACGCGGGTGACGCGATCGTCCAACTCATGAGGGAGCCGGCGTCAGGTGGAGAAGGCGGATCGAACGCGACGACCGCCTCCGGTGGGCTGTAGTGCATCGAATCGGCGACGTACCGGGTATTCGCGGGCACCGTGTCCGTCACGACTTCGTTGACGACGCCGTCGTCGTTGGAGACGATAATTTCGTACGGCAATGGATCACCGGCGGTCAGCTCGCTCGGTGCGGTCTTGGAGATCACCGATTCCGCCTGCAACAACGGCGCCCCGAGGACCTCGGGATAGCTCGGTACGGTGCCAGGTTCCGTTGGGAGGCCGCCGGCGGCCAGCACGTCTCGGCTCGTCCAGCCCACGATCAGGCACAGCAAAAGGACGAGGAACAGCGCCCAAAGCACTTTTCTGGCGTTCATGGGATCTTTACTCCATCGTGGAATTGGTCGTTGCGGAGCTCACGGCCTGGCTCTTATGGCCTCGCATCCGGCTTTCCGCCACTGCCGCTGCTCGAGCCTCCGCCGCTGGCGTTCGAAACTCGGATCCGGCGCGGTGTGTCCGATGTGCTGGTGGTCAGCCAGTCCCCACCAGCCAACTGCCGATTCACCCGCACCGTCCAGAAGTACTCGCCGTTTTCATTCCGCGGAATGTGCTGAATATCGAGCAAGTTGAAGGTTGTTTCCGGCGTCCTCATGCACGCGACCGCCCCCATGAAGGGCCCCTGGGGGTCGCCGCTCATGACGACCTCGAAGCATTCGTCGGGTTGAAGCGCGCGGAACCACGTCCACTTGAACGATACTCGTCCATCGGCCGTGGCGGAGCCGTCGCCTGGGGCGAGAAGCATCGGTGCCGGGTCTTGGGGAGGCTGGACTTGAGCTGGGTCAGCGGTTGCCGGTTGGGAGGGGAGGGAACTGGTCGTCGCAGGATGTGTCGGAGCAGCCGACGGGTAAGACGTGACGGAGGCTGCCGGGCTGGAATTGCGGGTTGCCGCGGCCGTTGGGGTGGACGGCGGCGTGTTGGTGAGCGTTGGTGATGTCGTTGCCGTGGGCCGCGGCGTCTCAGACGCCGTGGCCGTCGCCGTTGGGGTCGGCACCGGCGTGTCAGTATAGGTTGGCGGCGGAGTCGCCGTGGGCCGCGGCGTCTCGGATGCCGTGGCGGTCGGGGTTGGCACCGGTGTGTCGGTGAGCGTTGGCGGCGGAGTCGCCGTGGGCCGTGGCGTCTCGCTTGCCGTGGCCGTCGCCGTGGGGCGCGGGGTCTCGGTCGCCGTGGCGGACGCGGTCGCCGTTGCTGTTGGCGGGGCCGGCGTGGAGGTCGGGGCTGGGGCTGCTACAGCAACGGTGGCCGCCTCGGCCAGAGCTCGTGCCGAGGATGCAGCCTGCGTCGCGCCCAGAGCATTCGAAGCGGCGGCCAGCTTCGCTGGGGTCGATGTGAGCGAGGCAGACTGCGCTTGCGGCAACGTCGACGCGGTCGTTTCGGGCGCCTTGCCGGCAGGAGCGAGCTCAGCCCGCGGCCGGCGTATGAGGCGCGGCAGCGGTGCCGGCCCGTAGTGGAGCGTCATTGGCGTGCGATGCTCGCGCGCCGTCGGTCCGATTGGGCATCGCAGTCTCGGTCACCTTGTGCGCAAAGATGTCCGTCGCCATTGGGCGAGCAGACGAACCGATCCGGGTGAGCGTCTGATTGACGATGAGCGCTTCCGGGCCACTCTGGCTCTGGCCGCGGGCCTGGCCAGCTCGTCCCACAGACAGGCTCACTCCAATCAGTACTCCGATGCCAACGTACCAGAAGGGTCTGAATCGGGGATCGCGGAGACACGAAGCCAACCTGCGGGCGGCGGGACGTCTGGCTTTAGGGGATGCGACGTCGTGGGGGGTCTCCGAGATACCTTCAGACAGTATGCCCAAACCCTCGGTGGCATCATGCCGAGCGGGCCTTGCCCAGGGATGTGGGTGAATCGAATCTCGAGGAGAGCCATGGGTCGTGACCTCCTCTTCGTCTTTCTGAGAACTCATTATCGACGAGCGCCGGTCTCCGTTTCGGCCTTCAGGCATCGATTCGCGTTTTCTTTCTCGATTCTGCACACTCGCCTTGCGCCGTCACGCGCTGAACAGACAACTCCGCACCGCCAAGCTCGCTGCAAGGGACGCACAATCCGAGGCCGCCCCGAGCAGGATTCCGATGTCCGTTCTCCAAAACCTGTAGCACGATCTTTCCAATACTCTGCAATTCCATTGTACCATGAGCGGTTAACTTGTCAAGTGTGATAGTTGATCTCGAATCGTCACAGATGCGAATAAACCCGCCAAACGCCACGCTCCGCGAAATCGGCAAAGGCGTTTTGCTGTCGGGAGCCTCATACCTGGGCGTAACGGAAGCAACTGACGAGGTGGTCGTTGATCAAACCGGCGGATTGCATGAAAGCATAGCAGATGGTGGGGCCGACGAAGCGGAAGCCGCGCTTGATGAGGTCCTTGCTCAGCGTTTCGGATTCCGCCGATTTGGCCGGCAGCTCTGACAGGGCAGCGAACCGGTGACGAAGGGGTTCGCCTCCGACGAAGGCCCACAGGTATGAGTCGAAGGAGCCGAATTCCTCCTGAACCTGAAGGAACGCGCGAGCGTTCTCGATCGCCGCGACGATCTTGCGGCGATTGCGAACGATGCCCGCGTTCGCCAGCAGGCGATCGACGTCCTCGTCGTCGTAGCGAGCGACCCGGGCCTGGGCTCGAACTCGTGGAACGCGGCGCGATAGGCGGCTCGTTTGTTGAGGATGGTCGACCACGACAGGCCGGCCTGCGCTGCCTCGAGGACCAGCAACTCGAAGAGCTGCCGATCGTCGTGCAGGGGCAATCCCCACTCTTCATCGTGATACGCCTGCATCAGCGCAGTTTGAGTGCTCCAAGGGCAGCGGTTCAAGGTGTCTTCGACCACAGTGTGCCTTTCAGTTTGGCCAGCGGCGCCTTCCAAGGGTAGAGCATTAGTCCTTTTCGATGACGACGGCGGTGCCGTAGGCCAGCACTTCGGTGACGCCGTCCATGACGTCATTCGCATCGTAGCGCATGCCGATGATCGCGTTGGCGCCCATCTGTCGTGCGTGCTGGACCATCAACTCGAAGGCTTCGGCGCGAGCGTGCTCGCACAGCTCCGTGTAGACCTGGATGTTCCCGCCAACCAGCGTCTGCAGGCCGCCGACGAAGTTGCCGACGATGCTGCGCGAGCGGACGGTGATGCCGCGCACGATCCCAGAGTTGCTGATAACGTGGTAGCCGTCAAAGCCGAATGCGGTGGTTACCCATGCTTCCAAAGTGTCCTCCCTAAGCGCGGTAAACCTGGATCCAGACAGACGACAGGTTCAGTGCATTATACATGGCCCCGCGAAACGGCGCCAAAATGACGCGGCCCCCCGGCGGAGATCAGACCACTCGTCTCTTGATGAACTGGTACGTCAGGTAGGCGCTGACCATCGACGCACTGTAGGCCAGGACCGTTGCCGTGACCAGGTTGAAATCGAAGATTATGAAACGCAACACCAGCCCGAAGACGACCGGGTTGATCACGCCGCTGATAAGCAGAGGAGGAATCAGCGATCGCGAGAAATCGATGCTGACCGAGTGTGAAGTGATGATGAGCGTGGAGGTGTAGACGGCAGGGAAGGCGGAGAAGATGCCGCCCCAGGCAGGGCCGCCCACCTTGCTCATGATGATGGCGAAGCTGATGACGGCGCCGCTGAACACGGCGCGCCACGCGATCTGCAATGGTGTGTAGCGGATGGGAACGCGGCTCTGCGAGCGAATGTTGAGCCGGTACTGCACGACGTAGTAGCCGATTGCCGAGGCCAGAAGCCACGTGACGATGGCCAGGGGCAGGCTATCGAGTCTGGACTCGATCAGCAGCGCAGTCAGCACGAACCACGCCGACAGCGCGCCTGCAATTCCGGCGGTCAGGCCGCGGCGCGAAAGGACGGCGTAGGTGAGCAGATACACGACGTTGATCACGAACGCGAACGGCATGAACGTCGTCGAGTCGTGTACCTGTGCCGGCCCCTGGGTCCAGGCGATGAAGAAGAACGAAACCACGATGGTGGAAGGCAGGCCTCCGATCAGCCCGCCGATTTTACTGCCGAATTTTTCGGCTGCGATCGTGCTCAGAGTGATCCACGCGCCGCCCACGACGAAACCGAGCATGAGCTTCAGAGTGAAAGGATCGATCACGGGAACCCGCCGTTCCATGGAATTTGTGCCCCATGGTAATAGCACAGATCGGGCTTCTCGTCAACCGAATCCGTGCAGCGGTCGGGGCCCGTTCTGAAGATTTCGACGAGGGAAATGGAAGAGGATGATGGCGGCGGAAGCGCTCGAGCGACGCTGCCCGTGGCGCTTCCTGCTGCCGAAGTCCCCGGCCGGATCAGCGCTGACCTGGGGCCGGATAAGATGATGGCGGTGTTATTGGCGAATGGCGCCGGTTGGGCAGAAACGGACGCATTTGCCGCAGTCGATGCACTTCTCATGGTTGATGACTGGGGCCTGAACGTCGGCCTGCTGGATGGCGCCGACTGGGCACACTCGAATGGCCGGACAGACGTGATTCTGAGGGCAACGGTGCGTGAGCACTCTGACGGTCATAGTGTCTTCTTCTCCTGCAAATGAAGTTTCACTGCCGGTGCCTCGACACCAGCGGCGCTGCACGCACGGCGCACAGAAAAAGGCTGCTCAGAAAACGATATGAGCAGCCCTCAGTGGCGCAAGACGACACGCGCGTCGCAACGGGAGATAGTATACGACGACTCAGTTCATTTGTCAATTCTCTTGATCACGCCGATATCTCGGTCTTCGGGGTTCCCCGTCTGGCCCAAAAACATGAGAGACACCGATCCGGTGACCGATGAATCACTCCAACGGCGGGGTTGAGGTGGGCGCCCTCAGTGGCCTGTGTCGCCAGGCCGCCTGCCTTCGGGCCGATCACCATGGCGACCCAGATGCCGACCAGGACGTAGATGCCCGCGGCGGCGCCGAATGCAGCCGCAATCCCCACGAGGCGGCCACCGTAGCGCCCAGCATGGGGCCGAGCGCACGGCCGGCGGCGTTGAAGGAGTTGCTGATCCCATAGATCGTGCCCTGTTCCGATTCCGGGGCATTACGAGCGAGAATAGCGTTGGCGACGGGCAGCAGGCCGCCCGTGCAGAGGCCGGTGGCGAAGCTGGCGGCGATGAGCAAGCCGACGGTCGGGCTGACGGCCTGGCCCACGTAGGACAGCGCGGTGCCCAGGCTGGCGATGAGCAGGACGCGCCGGTAGCCGATCCGGTCCGACATCCGGCCGATGAAGACGGCGGCGAGGGAGCTGGCGACGGCGTTCACCCCGAACACGATGCCGGTGGTTGTATTGAGCGAGGAGCCCGACGTTTGCAGGCTCTCCACGAACAGCGCGGTGATCGGCTGCGGCGTGGCGGTGCCCATGTAGATGCCGCCCAGGGCCACGACCGCGCCCAGCATCGGGAGCGAGCGCACGAGCACCCGCGAGGCATCGCGCAGAGTGCTCTGGCCGGCCCGCGCGGTCGCTCCGGGCTGGAACGTCTCACGAATGACGAAATGGACCAGCAAACCGCCGAAGAGCAGGAGAAGGCCGGTCGCCCCGAACGTCCAGCGATAGCCGAGGTGATCGGCGATGAGTCCGCCGATCAACGGGCCGACCGTATAGCCAAGGTAGACGGCCATCTGCATCAGGCCAAGCGCGAAGCCGATCTCGGCCTGGGGGGCGAACGACGCGACCAGGGCCACGAAGGCCGGCACGGTGCCGGTGAGGGCGCCCTCAACGCCGCGCAGCAGGACCAGCTGCGGCGCGCTGACCACGAAGGCCATGGCCGTCACGATGACGGCCCCGCCAAACGCGGCGCGCTGGACCATCGCCCGCCGGCCGTAGCGGTCGGCGAGCGCGCCCCACAGAGGCGAGGCCACGGCCGCCATGACTCCACCGGCGGTCAGCTGCAGCCCGGCGTAGAAGGTGACCTGGTTCACGTCGGTGACCCCCAGGTCCCTGATGTAGAAGGGGATATAGGAATACGCAGCGGTGAAGCCGACGATACACAGAAATTGGGCGACCAACGCCGCGATGAGGTTCGTCTTCCAGTTTGTCATTCAGGCAACTTTCGGACTATTCCCACAGGAACTGAGCAGCCATTGTTCATCGAATATTATACATCAAAGTGAGAGGGATGGCACAATCGGTCTGCCGGCGAAGGAGGATTACCGGCGGCGCTTGAGGCCATCCAGAAGGTGGCGCATCGCAAGCAGGGGATTGCGGCGCAGCATGCGCGGGCCGGAGTAGCGCATGACGGCTGTGACTCTGGTGCGCATGCCCGGCTTGTAGCAGTGCGTCGGGCACTGAGCGCAGGTGGGTTTGTTCTCCCGGTATCGACAGCGGTCCAGTCGAGCGCCTGCGTACTCCAGAAGCTCGCGGCAATCCGCACACAGCTCGCCCCGGGTTCCGTGCAGGTCCCGGCAGTAGAGGTGAAGCATCGCCTCCATGGTTCGTTTTTCCCTCGCGGTGCGAACCGATTCAGTGGGCAATGGGTTTTTCCCTTCAGCGTCGGATGATCGCCCGCTGCTGCAACTCAGACTGCGCCGGACGGACACGCGCGAGCCATCCACTGGCCCATGCGTGCCGCCTGGCGCAGGAGAAGAAAGTGGCGAAATCAGGGTATTTCTCGCGTCGAGTAACTGCGCCATTCGTCAGCGAATTCGGGCAGCTTCACCCCGTGGGCCACAACTCAGGGCGTAGCGGTGGGCTCCATGGCCGGCGCGGTCATCGCTGCAACCGGCGTGGCGGTCGCTTCCATGGCCGGCGCAGTCATCGCTGCAACCGGCGTGGCGGTTGCTTCCATGGCCGGCGCAGTCATCGCCGCAACCGGCGTGGCGGTCGCTTCCATGGCCGGCGCGGTCATTGCCGGAGCCGGCATCGCGGTCGGCGCCGAGAACGCCGGTATGCACAGCTTCCAACCGACCCGGATCAGAGACGTATTGGTGATCGTGGCGTAAGTTGAGTCGGTGGCTGCGTGGGCATTCGTGGCGTCGACGATGGCAGTCACCGCTTCTTTGAGGGTGCGATAAGTCCCCGGTGATGCCGTACTCGGTGGAAGCGATGCTCAGCAGCCGGTCGCCGCTCTTGACCACGTAGTCGGACATGCACTCTGGTGCGGCGGCCATCGGGGTGGTTTCCGTCATCATGGCAGTCGCAGCCGGCATCGCGGTGGCTTCGGGCATCATCGCCGTCGCTGCAGGCATGGCGGTGGACTCGGGCATCATGGCGGTGGCAGCCGGCATGGCAGTGGCTTCAGGCATCATCGCGGTCGCTTCAGGCATGGCGGTACTTTCAGGCATCATCGCCGTGGCCTCCGGCATCATCGCGGTAGGGGCCGGTGTCTGTGCTGAGGAGAGGTTGACGAACAGCACGGACAGCAATGCGAACACGGTTACAACGATCAGCACGTTTTTCATGGCGGGGTTCCTCCTTTTGATTCTGGGGCGATTTGGGGTTATCGAGAACGGCTGCCGGCCTGATTGCGGTCCCTCAGGCGAGCTAACGCGCTCATCGTCACGAATAGACGAACGCCCGCGGGGCACCTTAACGGTGGGCGGGCGTTGAAGATGCATCGTATCGAAACCTGATCGTACCTCCAGGCCCTCAATTCTGCCTGGCCGGACTGCTTGGCGCCCCGAGCGAAGAAACTCGTCAGGCGCACACCGATATCTGCCAATATTATATCATGAGAATTGATGCGGTGTCAATTCATTCTTGGTTGCCGGGTCAGAACGGCAGCCCTTTAACGCCCTGCACACCTTTCAGGGCTGAGATCTCACCGGCGTGGAACGTGACGTGCACGGCCAGCGTGGCGAGCACGTCCGCCACCGACCGCGGCCGGCCGGCGAAATCCACGGTGCGGTCGAGTTCCTGCGGAGTGAGCCGGCTCAGGTACTCTTCGGTGGCCGCGCGCACGGCGCTCTGGTAATCCAGCGCCGGCCCGAGCGGCACCGCCTGGTGTATGGCCTCGTCCCAGTTGCCGCTGCGGCCGGGGAGCTGCGCCAAGCCGATCTTCTCTCCCCAATTTCCCGTCTCGTAGATGCGGGGCTTACCCTGGAAATAGGTCTGAACGAACAGGTCCTCGCCGCCGACGTAGTGCATGAAACTGGCCCGGATTGGATTGGCCGTGCCGGGCGGGGTCCAGTTGAATTGCTCCTCGGTGGTGCTGTCCATCGCGGCGTCGCACAGCCGGCGCGCGCTGGCAATCTGTCTCTGAATGTAGTCGACAACTTCCATGTCTGCAAGCTCCTTTCGTCGAGAATCCCCGACACAATCGTTCTCCAGATTTCACTACTTGTTTGCCCGCTGCGAGACTCGGCCGCGAAGTAGGAATCGCTTCGCGGCCGCTCGTGACGTCGCTGGATGCTCCGTTTCGGGTTCAGAATCGCCCGAATAGGGTGACCAGACCGTCAATACTCAGCCGCGTCGGCCTCTTTCTTCGTCTTGTGAACGGTCCCGACGGGATGATGTGGCGGCGAATAGGCCGTAATGATCTTGAGGTCTTCCTGGCCGTTGTTCACGAAATTGTGTTTCGTGCCGGCTGCGACCAGCACCAGATCGCCGGCCTCGTACGGACTCGACTTGCCGTCCAGGATCACCGCGCCACGTCCCTGTACCAGGTAGAGAACCTGGTCGGTATCCGGATGGACCTCCTCGCCGATCTCACCTCCAGGCGGGATGCTCATGATCACCACCTGAGTGTATTCGCCGGTATCGAGCACTCTCCGGAAGAACGTATTGTCGATCGCCTGTTTTCGAATGTTTTTCGTAATCATTGCTGCGATGTCTCCTCTCTGCCACGATCGTTCCTGCCGCGGACGATTGGGCTCGCATCTTCCAGGCGCCGGTGCGGCCGCGCCTCATCCAGCAATGATTATACCACCAGGGTCCAACGTCGCGACCGGGCAGGCCACTCTGAACAGTCCTCGTGCATTGCCGATTGGTTCCGGTAGGTCGACAGGAGCGCGACGATATCGCGGGCTCGGCCACTCTGGCCCAATTCCTTCATTTGGCTCAGGTAGCCCGCGGCCCGGTCCTGGAAACGGTGGACGAGCCTCGGTCGGGATGGATCGAGCTTTCCGTTACACGGCACAGCGCTGACAAATGGAGAGTGCCTGCTCAAATGCCACTGGCATTTGAGCAGGCCACTCCGTGCTGCATCGCTGTCTTACTGGACCTTGTCGTCGTACTGGACGTACATGACGTGCGTCTGCAGGTATTCGTCGACGCCGTGGTCGCCGTCGGCGCCGCCGATGCCGGATTTACGCCAGCCGGCGTGGAACCCTTGCTTGGCTTCGCCGTGGCCCCGATTGATGTAGGTCTCGCCGAACTTGATCTCGTGGGCCGCCCGCAGAGCCACGTTCATGTTGTTGGTGAATATCGAGGATGCCAGGCCGAACTCACAGTCGTTCGCGTACTCAATGGCCTCATCCAGAGTCTTGAAAGTGGTTATGGGGAGCACCGGCCCGAAGATCTCATCGTGCATGATTGCCATGTCGTGGCAGCAGTTCGTGAGGACGGTGGGCGGATAGTAGTAGCCCTTTTTCACGTCGGGCCTTTCGCCGCCGAGAGCTATCTTGGCGCCGGCGGCCACGGCTCCCGCCACCGCGGCCTCGACGGATGCGCGCTGTGCCGCGCTCACCAGCGGGCCCATGACGACGGTCTCGTCTTCCAGCGCGTTGCCGAAGGTGGCCGTCTTCATCTGCTCGATGACCTTGGCGGTGAACGCCTCGGCCACGGACTCGTGAACGTAGACGCGCTCCGCGCAGTTGCAGATCTGCCCGGTGTTGATCACGCGGGAATCCCGCACGCACTTCGCCGCAAGGTCGAGGTCCGCATCCGGCATGATGATGACCGGGGCCTTGCCGCCCAGCTCGAGGGAGACCTTCGTCAGGTTGGGGGCCGCGGCCGCCATGATGACACTGCCGGCGGGGACGCTGCCGGTCATGCTGATGAGACCGATCTTCGGACTGGAGCAGAGCGCGTTGCCGACGACGGAGCCGGAGCCCATCACGACGTTGAAGACGCCCTTGGGCAGGCTGCTTTTGGCGACCAGCTTGGCAAACTCGAACGCGTTGTTCGGGGTCTCGGAACTGGGCTTGATGACGATGGTGTTGCCGGTCACCAGCGCCGGGGCCAACTTCCTGAAGATGAGGAAGAACGGGTAGTTCCAGGGAAGGATGCCCGCGACCACGCCATAGGGTTCCTTGAACACGAAGATGTTTTCCGTCGGGTTGTCGCTCTGGAGGATCTCGCCTTTGTAGTGATACGCGAAATCGGCCATGTAGTGCAGGTACTCAACGGCGAAACCGACTTCGAAGCGGCTCGTTGCCAGGGCTTTGCCCTGCTCCTCCGAAACGCAGCGGGCCAGCATCTCGAAGTTGTCCTGGATCATGTCCGCGATCTCGATCAGGTATTTGCCGCGGGCAGGAGCGGAAACCTTCGCCCACGTCTTCTGCGCGGCCTCGGCCGCCAGAATCGCGCTTTCGACCTCTTCTGTTGTGGCGCAGGGAACTCGGGAGCACACTTCTTCAGTGGCGGGGTTGACGACCTCGATGAACTTCCTGTCGCCGCCGTTCGGTACGAATTGCCCGTCGATGAACAACTGATACTCTTTCATGGCGTATCTCCTTTGATTGAATTCAACGCTGCCTCAGCCGCGAGGCAACAGCGATCCCTCGCAACAACCCAGTATTCTGTGAGAACCCAGCTTCCGAGAGCGCCTGAAGCCATGCCGTCAGAGGGGACCATTGCAGTGCGCATCTCTAGAACACACCGGCTGCGGTTGTTGTCAACCGCATCCGTTCTTCCAACTAAAGCATGCCTCGGCGCATTGGCATCCCTCCTAATCCGGAACCGTACGCAGCTCAAATCACAATGGATGTGACTGCGACCATAATGAGCCGTGCCAAACACAGGGGGCCGCCGTCCGAGAGCGATGGACACACGGCATTGGAAAGCCGCCCCAATGAAAAATGGCGTCTCATGGGGAGACGCCATCGCATGTCACAGCCACGCCGCACAGTTCACGCGGGACGTGCGAGCGCAGCGAGTGCAGCTTCCGTGCAAAAAAGCGTCTCCTAATCCACATAGAGGAGACGCCCACTCGTAGCACAAACCACGCCCGGCCCATGTGAACGTACAGGCCAGATGCCCAAGCTCCAATAAAAGGCGCCTCGAAGGAGGCGTCGCTTGGGGCAAACGCTGATGGATCTCCTTTTCAAACACGGGAGGCACAACCGTTTCCAGTGGTACCCAATGGTCCCTGTCCCATAGACTGCCATAGTCGTTAGGTGACGGAACTCGGAGATATTCATTTGTGAACGACGAACTGAAGTATAACGAGTCATCCAAACAAAGTCAAATGCTCTCGGCTGGGAGAGTGTGCGCGCCGGCAGGTCAAGCCAGGCCGACCAAAATAGGCTTATTTGAGCATGCTGGAGCATGATTTGTGTTGTTAGCCTGGGGCTTGCAGCCCCGGGACTGCCCAAGTGCGAATAAGCATCGCCCGGGCCATGTCGATAGCCCGGGCGATGCCACTCCCGCTGCCGGCGTCGACCCTAAGGCTGCGCCTGGCGCATCATCTCGCGGCCGCGCCGCTCCGCCTCCTCAGGCGAGACGTCCTCGATGTGCTTCGCAATCCACCACACGTTGCCGAATGGATCGGTCACCGACCCGGCGCGATCGCCCCAGAACTGGTCGGCCAGCTCCTGCATGGGCTTCGCACCCAGCTTCAGCGCGCGAGAATAGGCCTCGTCGACGTCCTCAATGTAGACGAAGAGCCCTGCGCGCGTCGGCTCCCAGTCGCCCATCACATCGGACAGCATGATGCGCGAGTCGCCGATCTTGACCACCGCGTGCATGATCTTGCCGTCCGGGGTCATGAAGCGGCGGCCGTCCTCTGTAGCGCCGAAGACGTGCTTCACAAAGTCGATGAACTTGTCCGCGTTCCTGACGGCAATGCTTGGAGTCACACTGTGACTGCCCTCAGGGATTGCCTTAACTGCCATAGTAGTTTACCTCGCTTTCTGATTTCATGGAGGCCCGAGGCGGTGCACCGTGGCATCTGCGGTAGCGTGAAACGGATGCACCTGGTGCCGGTACGATTGTGCCAGAAGACTACGAGACCATTAATAGCCGGGCTCCGAGCCCCAAACCTCATCCTAGCATGGGAGGCAGCCTCGAGCCATGATCGCGGTCATAGACGGGACGTAGTCTTCCGCACGGAGGAAATGGAGATCCGGGGGACTTTCGCACGAGCGCTAATGTCGCTCGTGCCAACTGATACATCCTGTGGCTGATGCGAGGGGCCGCTGCAGTCGCGCGAATTCCGCAATCAGGAACAGGGCGGGGCTTTCGTCTATTCGGCTGTGGCGGATTCAGGCCGTCACGGCGATTCCGGGGCCGGCTTCCCCGATTCCTGGAGATACTTGGCGACGGTCTCTCGTACCAATTCGACCTCAAAACCGGGGACGACCGCTTCGAGATCCTTCAGCGCGGTCTGGGGATCCTGCTCGGCCGGGATCGCAAGTCGTTCGTACAGCGGCGCCAGTGGAACGCCGTATGTTTCGGATACCTGGGCCAGGGTCATCCAGCCCTTGATACCGGTCGGATCAGCCTTGCCGGACTCGTCCACCATGATCTGGTCTTTGCCCGTGGTAGACCAGTAACCCATGACCTGGGCCAGGTTGCTCGTACCCAACAGGACCGCGATGACGACCACGGGAACCACGTACCTGTGCAGGACCCGTCCGCGTGGCAGCAGAGCGCCGATCTGCAAAGCCCCGGGCTTGGGGCAAGATTCGACGCAGTCGAGGCAGCCAATGCAGTTCGCTCCCGTCCTGATGGTCTTGTCCACCGGCAGCCTCGCGGGGCAGACCCGGGCGCACTTCCCACAGTCGATGCACACAGCGGGATCGCGCTGGATCTTGAGCAGACTCAGCCTCTGGACCACGCTGATCAGCCCTCCCAGCGGGCATAGATAGCGACACCAGAACCGGCGAATGAACAGGGAAGCCACAACAACCACGACTGTGACCGTGTAAGCGGTCCATTGAGTGATCGGATCGAACTCGAATAGCCAGCCCAGCCCGAAGAAGGTCCGGTAGGGATCGAAATCGGCGAACCACAGTCGGACAGTGGCAATGGTTCCATAGATGATGCCCAGCAGAACCAGAAAGCGTCCATACTGCAGCCAGCGGTCGACGGTGACGGGGAGGGTGATGCGGGACAACTTGAGGCGACGGCTGATACCCTCCGTGAGGTCCTGCAGCGCACCCAACGGACAGACCCAGCCGCAGAACGACCCGCCGGCCAGGGCAGCGCCGACGACCAAGCCGATCAACAGCACGAAATTGGACAGATGGGTTTTGGGAACGTACAAGCCTTGCGATACGTAACGCCACATCGTCTCTATTCCACCGAAGGGACACAATGCATCGATGGAGGGGATCGTCGTCGTGGCTTCGTTGGCCAGGTTGTGCTGCAGGCTCAAGGAGAGAATGTAGAGCGCAAAGCCCCCCTGACTGACGTACCTCAGGACTCGTGTGATCGGCCAGCGTCGCTTTTTGGACGACGATCTGTCAGGCATGGGCTCGTGTTCTCCTTCGCCGTGAGGTGGTGGGGTGCTCGATCGCGTCGGAGTATAGCAGCAGACTCTAACCGCCACAAATGCGCCATTCCCGCTGCAGGTGTCGCTTCGAGAGACGTTCATTGGGGGGGACGGCAGTCGATCGTATCGCCGGCCGATCCTTGCCTGTGGTGTTCTGGCCCTGCTCTCGATACCTCTGCCGGTCGTCGAGCGATCAGGTCGCCCATCTGGTCCAAGTTGGGGATATCACTGGTTCAGCCTCCGGGCTCGTGCCGGTCTGGGCCACTCCTGGAGGTGTCCATGCCTACACCCTGATCGCAGCCGAGTGTCAGCGTCGACGGCGTCACACTGCGGCCGGGTGGTGCATTATGGCCGAACATGTGTGGTACCGTCTGGGTGAGCATTCCCGGTACATTTGCGGGCGCATACCAAAAAGGGCCACCCTGAATCGGGTGGCTGCCTTAGATCGACCTACTCTCACGACGGCTTGCGCCGTCAGGCCCGTGGCGAATCAGCGCCACGCCTTGCTGAGACCCTGCCAGCGGTCTGCTGCTACGTTGCGGATGCGGGCGCCCTCCTGGAAGTCCCGGATCAGCGCCGCGCCGAGGCTCTGCCAGCGATCTGCTGCGACATCGCGGATGCGGGCCGCCTCTTCGACGTCGCTCAGGCTCCCGCTTCGGACGCCCGCGTCGTTCCAGACGAATGGGCTGGCCGTCCGCGGGATGTAGATACCCGTATCGCTCCAGCTGCCGGTCCAGGCCTCGATGTGGTGGGCGGAAGCCGCCGGCACGATCGAGATCACGATAGCCAGAAGTCCAAACAAAGCCAGAACATTTCGCGTGGTGACCATTTTTCTCTCCCTGACCCATTCGGGTCACTCGAAGCCAGCTTCTTTTTGGGCGTAACGGTCGATGCGAGTATTTTCGCTGAATTAAATTCGAGGTAGTCTATAAAGGAATAATAGCACGGGAACGCCGGCGGCCATATAATACGGAACATAAAATCGGACATCTTCAGTATGGAAAGTCGCTTCGACAGAAATGAGTATGATCCTCAGAAGGCGACTCACGATGAGAAACTGGCTGCAGCAAGGCCAGAGGAGGCTGACCAAGGCCTGGATCAACCAGGAGATGACCGGAGAGGAATACTGGGCGATGCAGGTAGAGTTGAGGCAGAACACCGACCCTGGTTGTGCAAATCGGAGGCTCGACCCTAGTCGGTTTTCGCGCCTTTCGGCCCTTTCACGCTTTCGTGCTCCAGAAAATCGCACCCGATCCAGCTCGTGCATTGCACCCAGGACCTTTCGCGATATGCTTCCAGAAGCTTCATGGACGCATCCTCTCCTTTCGATTGTTCTTGGCCGAACAGATTCGATTGAGAGGGATCTTGGCGGACGCAGCGGAAGGCGTCGCAGCTATCGTCGCCACGCGAGTGGGCGCGGCGGGTCTGCTCGTCTGTTCGGCGCTCACTGTGTTGCGGCCTGATCCTTGTGCCGGCGCCGAGAAGGCTACTAGCAGCACACCGCGACCTCAACCGGTTCGGCTCTGCCCTGGCCTATTGACCGCCAAGCATCCGAGAAAAATAGTCCACGCTGGCCGACAGGGCGGCGGCCAGTGAGTCTCCCGAGTACCGGTGGCCCAGGTTCGGCAGTGGCAGGAACTCGAACGGCTTATCGGATTGCACCAGAGCCTGGATGAAGTTGACCGAGTTCTGCAAGTGGACGTTCGTGTCATTTAGCCCGTGGATGATCAGCGGCTTGATTCTGACCTGCCCGGCTGCGGCGATCAGATCCGTCGCCGCATAGCCCGCCCGATTTCTGGCAGGAGTCCGCATGTAGCGTTCGGTGTAGATGGTATCGTAGTAGCGCCAGTCGGTCGGCGCCGAGCCGGCCACGCCCGCCCGGAAGACCTCCGGGGCATGGATAAGCGCGTAGAGGGTCATGTAGCCGCCGAACGATTTTCCATCGCATCCGATCCGGCTGGCATCGATGTAGGGCAGCGTTCGCAGGTACTCGATCCCGGCCATTTGATCGTCCAGAGCCACTTTGCCAAGCTCCCCGGCAATCGGTGTCTCGAAGGCGTGCCCTCGACCGAAGCTCCCACGGTTATCGAGCCGCCAAACAATGAACCCGGCCTGGGTATACAGGACATCGCGCTCGATGTGGTTGAACAGGTTCGTCGCGCCGTAGCGATTGGACACCATCTGCAGCGTGGGGCCCGCGTACCAGTGAACGATCACCGGGAACTTACGCTGCGGGTCAAAACCTTCCGGCTTGACGATCTGCGCGTACAGTTCGGTCCCATCGTGGGCGCGGACCGGCAGAAACTCGCGCGTCACCTGCGGCAGGGCGAGCGCCGGCCCGGCGCGCCGGCCGAGCAGCCGCACCAGCGTGCCCTCGGCTCGAAGGATTTTCGTGACCGGTGGGGTCGACACGTCCGAGAACTGATCGACGAGGTACTGCCCATCGCCCGATAGGGCGCCAAAGTGGAACCCGGATTGTTGCGATACCTGCTCCAAGGCGCCGCTGTCAATATTGACACGGTAGATCTTCCGCTCTAACGGGCTGTTCTTGGTTGCCGAGAAGTACGCCCACGCACCCTCCGGGTCCACGTATACCGGACGCCCGGGAATCAGCTGGTTCCAGGCCGGGGTATCAATCATCCACTCTCCATGCGTCAGCTGACGCAACAGCTCCCCCTGTCGTGAGTAGAGGTACAGGTGCATGAACCCGTCGCGCTCCGACAGCCATAGGAACCGGTTGCCGTCGCCAAAGAAGACAGGAGCGGCATAAGAGTTTTCGTTCACCCAGGCAGAGTCCGTTTCCTGGATAAGGATGCGCCCGGCGCCGGTGGTCGGGTTGAAGGCTCTCAGCTCGAGGATGGAGTGCTCTCGGTTCACGGTTACGTAGACGGCCTCGCCTGAGTCCGGGAACCAAGTGAAGAAGGGCAGAACATACTCGGCATCGTCGGGCAGAGGAACCGGCGAGGCCCGCCCGGTTTCGAGGGCGATCACGGATAGGGAGGCTTCAGGATTGGGGCTGCCGGCCGCGGGGTAGCGGGTATAGCTGAGGGAAGGTGGCACCTGGCTGTAGTCCGTGACGGCGTGGTTCTGGACGGCAGTCTCGTCCAGACGCAGGTAAATCAACCACTTGCCGTCAGGCGACCAGGCGTAGGCTGGCTGAGCCGCCCGCGTGGCCAGCTCCTCTTCGTAGACCCAGTCCAGCGTCCCGTTGAAGATTGTCTCGCTTCCGTCGCGGGTGAGGCGGTCAGGTTGGCCGTCCTTGACGCCGACGGTGTAAAGATCGTTGCCCTGGACGAAGGCAATACGGCCACCGCCAGGCGAGAAGGTGGGGCTGGTCTTGGCGCCGCCCGAAGCGAACGATTTCAGTTCGCCCGTCCGGGCGTCCAGCAGCCACAGGGCAGTCTTCCCGGTCAGCAAGAGGAGATCGCCCTGCGGGGACCATTGCGCCGAAGTGAGATCGATCTGGTGAGGGTTGTCTCCGACGTCCAACAAAAGACGGGTGGCATCGCTCCGCGCATCGTACGCCCAGAGGACCGCGCGACCGTCTCGCGGTTCGACGTACGCCAGTGTCGAGCCCGTTGGGCTCCAGTTGAAACTCGACGGTCCGGGTCCCATCAGCGCGTCCGACGCGACGAGTTGTCGCGCGGTGATGCTCCGTGCGGGGGCCGGTTTCGCAAGGGGTGCGGCTCCAGAGGTCGTAACCAACGATACGGTGAGTAACAGGCCTGACAACTTCCACGCTGACAAGATCGCTCGCTTCATGTGATCCACCTCCTCGCACGCTTGGTTGTCGCTTCCTGGCGCCGCAAACCGTGGCCCTCACTCCCTTCCCCGTCGAGCATTTGACCCGCATCTACTCTACGAATCCACTGGAAAGGCTCAACAAAGAGATCAAACGTCGGATCAACGTGGTGGGTATCTTCCCGAACGCGCCCGCCGTCGAGCGGCTGACCGGGGCGGTGTTTCTGGAGATCAATGACGAGTGGCAGGTCGAGCGGCGGTACTTCAGCCTCGGCTCCATGCAGAAGCTGTTCGCCCCGGAGACCTTGCTGCCCACGGAACCATTGCCACTGCGCTTGGCACCGGTACACTGACGCGGAGACGTCGGCGGCCTTAGGGTTGGCACACGCACAAATACACCACTTGACAAGACGCAAACCGGAAACCAGTTGGCAGCAGTGTGATTGAGACTCGAATTGAGCGGATCGGACGGTTCTGCTCGACGGGAGGCAACTCGTTCACGGCAGCTCACGTGGGTCCCGCATGAGTCTCGCGGGCCATTCCCTGATGACCAAAGGCAGGTATAACGGGCTGCCAGGGATCACGTTTGACCACGGCGCCAGGATTGGACTCGGGCCGCCTGGCGTGCTGGGCTCGGTATTCGGTCCTCGCCGCGTATTCGGTACGACATAGTTACGTATAGATATCCTGAGTGTTCCGCCCCTGGGTATGTGCGATTCGGAGACCTCGCTGCAGTTCGTCCCAGTCACTCTGCCACAGTCGCGGCCCACGTACCATACGAAAAACTTGTCCGGGTCTGATTCGATGGAATCCTTATAGTCTTCTGCAGTGCCCTTGAGCTGCCCGTCATTGACATTGGCAAAGCCCACCAGGTCCTCCTTCCGGGTGAGGCCAAAGCCAACGTATGTGGCATTTCCTGTTTCTGTGCCGAGCGTTCCGACGACAGCATTGAGCTCACCATGGTCCAGCGGCAGGTACACGCTGTAGCTGTAATTCGTGTCCTGGGTGTCGCCCACACAGTGCATCGTATTTTCGGTACAGTGGGGGCCAACGAGATCGAGCGTGTCTGGTCGCTGTAATTCTACGAAGTGATCTCGCCAGGTGGAGTCAGCACGGCTCAATGGGCGCAAGCCCCAACGTGCCCTCACGGCGTTGTTCAGCTTATCCAGGTCTTCCATTAGGCCAAGCTCGGAATTTGCTGACCGCGTTTCCGGCACGAAATCGGCCGGATATGGTTCCGGCGCCCGTGACCCGTCTGTGTCCCTCACGCGGAGCACGATCATGGGCAGATCCTGTCGCCATTTCTGGGCCAGGTCTGCGTCTTCTGGCATGGCATAGCGGATGAGCTGAATGAAGTCATCCGCGTCTTCGTCGAGACCGAGCCTCATTGAGGACGGGATCGGTTCCGTGAAGATGTTCTCGGGAGGGACGCCCATACTCTCCAGAGAGGCCCTAACGGCCCGGTCCATAAACTGGTCGGGAGTGATGATGAACACACGGTGCTGACTGAAGCTGCCTCCCGACTGTTCCTGAACCACGACGTTGTTGATGGAGTTGCTTAAACTGGCAAACTGTAGGACCCGATCTGGATTGGGCGAGAGTCTGAAGAATAGATCCAACACCGGCCGGAAGTACTGAGACACAAAACCGTACCTCGCATTGGAGGTATCTATGCTGCCCTGCCGCGTAAACAGATAGGTCTGAAAGCCAAAGTACCTGGCCGGTGGAGGCAGTTCTGCGAATATTATGATGGCTTCGCGTGGATCCAGACGAAATATGAAGGAATGGCCGGCGCGGACGGTCCCAAATGCCAGTTCTGTAGCGGGGTCAACGAACTCATCGTCCCACGTTTTCACGGCGGGCATGACGTAGGGTGCCGCCGGGTTCATCGCATAGCACGTCCCCATTACCGGAACGATAGTGGGACAGTCACTATCATCCAGCTCGTCGAAGTAGCCGCCCGTTGACTCGAAGCCCTGAGCAGTGAGATCGGCGGTCACTGCCGACTGCATTCCCCTGATCGGCAGGGGCCACGGCACCGGGGCCTCCTGCGGGGTCCGGTCCGCAACCGGGTGTGCCGGCGCGGGAGTCGCGGCGGAAGCCGGGTGAGCCCCGAGCAGGGATACCCACACCAACATAATCGACACAACCAACCACCCAATGCGCCGGCTCATCGCAAGGTCCTCCTCAAGATTCCAGTTGAGATTTGGTCCAGGATCTGCCTAGGTTGCCCAACCATGAACTATTGGAGACAAGTTGCGCACTATGAGTATACTCGAATTGTGCTATGATGTCGACTCCTCCTGCCAGATGTTTGAAAAGAGCCAGCAACAGAAATGGCCGGCAGGCCCTGGTGCCAAACGAGGCTCCAAGCCTCGCCTGGCCATTAGTGAGATAATAACCACGCTTCTTCTTTTTCAGGAGTCGCAGTATCGTCGTTTCAAAGCCTTTTGCACCCAGTAGGTGCTGGTCCATTTGTGCTCCGGGTTCCCTCAGCTCGTGAGCTACGGCCGCTTTGTGGAATTGACGCCATGGCTCTGTCCCCTCTGTCTGTCTACCCGTTCTCACGTTTGGCAACCGCCACAGGCATTGCTTTTGTTGATTCTACCTCTTTGCCGGTGTGCCATACCCGGCGCATTACACGGCACGAGGTATTCGCTGATCTGGCCCAGCGCGGCAAGACGTCGATGGGCTGGTTCTATGGGTTCAAGCTGCACCTGATCGTCAGCGAACGAGGGGAACTCCTGGCTTTCTATCTCACCCCAGACAACGTGGACGATCGTCAGCCTGTGCCCCACATGTGTAGGAAACCACGGGGCAAGCTGGTCGGCGACAAAGGGTACATTTCCGGCTTTGTTTGAACAACTCTTCGAACACGGTGTCCAACTGATCACCGCCCAGCGGAAGAATATGAAGAACCGACTGTTGCCACTGAGGGACAAAATTCTGTTACGGGAACGCTCCATCGTCAGTTACTCAGGGAGGTGCGCCGTGAGACACTTTGGTATGTGCGTGATGGCCATCGTCGTCATCGCCCTTGCGTGACTGCTTCGGCGTCGTACACACAAGGGCAGACATACGGTCCTGTCGAGATCACCGCCGGACAGTGGCAGAAGACCGGCGCAACGCTCGAGAAGGGGCAGGCGTTCCAACTGGTTGCGACTGGCCTGGTAGGTTCCAGCAGCGATGAGACCCACGAGTGGGGGACTGGAAGATATCCTCACCTCGGGTTTTCGAGCCTCCAGTGTCAAGGCCAAGGTCGGGAAAGACTTCTGTGATGTGAAGGTCGACGGCACCCTTTCCGCCGTGGCGAAGGAGGGCGAAGAGCTGCAGCTTGGCCTGTCGTATGCCTACGACCCGAAGCCGGAAGAGGCTGGCTCGGTCAGCGGTTCGTTCTCGGTGAAGGTCTTATCAGACATGGTGGGGAGCTGTACCAGAGGCAGCACGAGGCAATCATCTTGCGCGAGCTCTGGGAGAAATGCAGAGTTTTGATGGCAGTGCACTTGCGCAAAACACTTCAGGACTCAATGGTCTGAAGCGCAGATCGACGATTCCTTTCGGTGTCGGCGCGCGCAGTCTGTAAATCAACTCGCCATAGTCTCGATCAAACGTAAGAATCAGTCGCTGCTCGGTGGCAGCTCGGCTGATCATCTTTGCGTCGGTGACTCCGGGACTTTCTTGCGCGATAGCCGCTACGTCAAACCCAACCGAGCGCAGTAGTTTGACGCTTGCCAGCGGGAAGTTCTCATTAACAAGAAAGCGCATGCTCACGCCTTCTCATCGAGGACGCACAGGCCCTCATCGCGCATGCACTCCGCCACGTAGGCGAACACCGCGCGCAAGGCCACGGACGTCAGGCTGGGGTTGCTCTCCAACACCTGCTGCTCCGTCCAGCCCTCAGCGAAGAGGCCGAGGATGAACTCCACCGCCAGACGCGTCCCCTTGACTACGGGCTTGCCAACTAGAATTGCCGGGTCCGAAGTAATGTAGTCACGCCATTCCATATTACTCACTCCTTCGGCTTGTCCACGTCAACCGCAAGGCAGCCTTCGACAGCCTCCTGCAGGTTCAGCAGCAGTACCTCGAAATCCTCGCCCTGGGTCGCGCAGCCGGGAATGGCCGGGACTTCCGCCCGGTATCCGCCCTCTTCTGCTTCCTGAACGACTATCTTCAGTTTCACGGTGTGTGCTCGTGGAACGTGGCTGAACATGCGATTCTCGTGTGCGTACTGCCGCGCGGAAATGATTACAGGAGGAAGACCGGGCGACCGGAATTCATGCGAACACCAAGCGTCCCTTCGGTTCGGGAATTGGGCGTCCCAAAGCGGGGGCGGTCTCGATCCATTCTCGAACCGCGACTTCGACGTTCGACAGCGCTTCTACATAGGTTGGACCGTCCGCCATGCAGCCGGGCAGTTCCGGCACTTCGGCAATGAACGCCTGATCTTCGTCACTCCTATAGACGATGATCTCGTACTTGATCACGTGGTTCCCCCAACTCATATTTCACAATCAGATTAAGCACTTGTTTCAATAGACATGGCTTGGCGTTGCCGCCCCTCGGCTGCAAGTTGATGATCTCGACGACATTGTCTCGAACGAAGATATCGTGGTCGCCTCGAACTCGCTCTGTAAAGCCCAAACTGCACAACAGATCGGATAATTCTGCAAACAGAATATCGGCGTCCGGTTCTGTGTTATCCTCCACGCGGGATGCCGTCTATTCGCCGCCGAGCATTCTATATACCGCCCAGGTGTCGTCACGTTGGACCATCAACACATGTGTAAGCGCTCCCTATTTGTCTCTCTCCCTGCCTGATTGGCTGCAATAGAAACACAGCCACGGTCGCCCGGGCGATCACGAGTGGCTTTGTATGTCGGTCTGCAATGCCGTTATACACGATGATCGAGATTGCCGCTCCGGAAGATGCCGGGTGTCTGGAGCACGAAAGACCTCGCAACGTCTCACAAGGTCTCGGGACGAGTCTACGCTTTCTGCTGGAAGCGACGCGAGATGAGATTCTTAAAGGTATGGAGTGGCTCCTGGTTCCTCACAGGATTTTGGGTTCAGGCCACATCAGCTACAGGACAGAAACGTACTCCGCGCAAGCCTGGGGGGAAGGCACCGGAAGATGATCTTCCAGCAGCCCTTGGATGTGCATTTCCATCGCTTCGCGCATGTTCCTTGCTGCTTCCTGGGCGGTCTTCCCGGTCGCTATACAGCCCGGCAAATCAGGAGAGTAAGCGGAGTAATTGCCATTCGCTTTCTCGACCACGATCAGGAATCGATACATATCCCTCACTCCTTTGGCTTCGCAATTTGCGCCTGCTTTAGGATGCTGTTTAGCGTTCCAGGCGCCAAGTCATCTGAAGGGTGGCCGGCAATCGTCACACGTCCGGGCTTCACGGAGTGTTTGTACTGCCGGTGGCTACCCCAGGTAGCAACCACAAACCAACCATCTCGTTCAATCACTTTGATGACGTCGCGGATTTTCATGCTGACCGGTATGCGTGTCTCGTACCCATGGTCTCAGCATGGGCTGCAAAGTGGTTGTCATTGTAGCGCATCTGGGCGTCTGGCCACTGCCCGTAGTCATTATACGCGCACTTCCACATGGATGCAATGGTTGTCGCCAGGGCGATTGCATCAAAACTGTTGCGCTCGTCCCAGCGATTGGAAATCGTGCGCAGCACTATCGGTTTGCGGCTAAGGGCGGCAAAGCCTGCCTGCGCAGGCTGAAGAGGGGCACTCGATTGAGGCCCAACTGGTGTTGTTGCGCGGGCACTGTCAGCGGATGGGTTGGGAGGTGGTGGGCGAGTACGTCGATGCCGGCATTTCCGGCAAAGAGGACCGTCGCCCCCAGCTCCTGGCCCTGATGCACGATGCCCACGCACATTGCTTTGATGTGATCGTGGTCCACAAGCTGGACCGTTTCTTTCGCAACCTGCGCGGGCTCCTGGAGGCGCTGGACAAGCTTCGCGCCGACGAGGTGGCCTTCGTGAGCATCTCGGAGAACCTGGACTTCACGACGCCGTGGGGCAAGTTGATCATGGTGGTGCTGGGCACGCTGGCCGAGATCTACATCGACAACCTTTTGGCGGAGACCAGCAAGGGCAAGAAGCAGCGGGCGCGGGAGGGTTACTCCAACGCCAGCATCCTGCCCTACGGCTACTTGCGTAACGAGGAAGGAGAGATCGTGCCCGAGCCCTTCGAGGCCGAGGGGATCAGGCTGGTTTTCGAGGCCTACGCCCAAGGGCGCTACTCTGATGAGGATGTCGCCGGCCTCTTGAATCAGGCCGGGCATCGCACCCGGCAGACGACGCGCTTCGGCTCCCGGCCCTGGACCAAGGACACGATCACAATGGTCCTGAAGAACTCGTTCTATGTCGGCCAGGTGCGGCACGGCAAGGTGGTTCATGCGGGCAAGCATGAGCCGATCATCAGCCAGGAGTAGTGGGACCAGGCCCAGAACGTCAGGCGGAAGCGCTACTCCGGCAAGCGCACGTACAGCCCGCATTATCGAGTCTATCTGCTCAATGGCTTGGTCCGCTGTGCGGAGTGCAAAGAGACGCTGCGAGCGGACGCACGAGGTCCGCATGCGTCCTACTACTGTTACCGGGATACATCTAGGCAGCGCGGCATTGCGTGCAGGCAGCCCTCTTCGCGCATCCGCGAGGAGATCCTCGCGGAGCAAGTGGACCAGAAGATCATGGCTCTTCGGCTACCGGACAACTGGCGGGCAAGGATACAACAGTGGCTCAAAGAGAATGGGCACGACCCAGAGAAGGTGGCTAAGGAACGGGAACGCCTACGAGAAAGCGTCAAGAGGCTGACTAAGTCCTGGATCAACCTGGAGTTGACCGAAGAGGAATATCAGTCGATGCAGGAGGAGCTCAAACAAAAACTGAGCCGGCTGGTCGTGCCACAGGAAGACGAATTGCCCAAGTCCGCCAAGACGATTGAGCAATTGGGCGAGCTGTGGCCCATGGCCGGGCCAGAACGCCGGCGGGACATCCTGCGTTGCCTGTTAGAGGCGATCTACGTGGATGTCAGGGAGAAGAAGATCGTGGGTTGCGACGTACGCGCGGACTTCAGGCTGTGGATCGCCAGCTCAGAGGCAGAGCAGGCATGACATTGCGGGCGACTGCGAACAGCAGTCGCCCGCTGTTCTCCCTCGAACTACCTCGAACAGCGGTGATGAATTCCTTCTTGGTACCTGGAGCCGATAGTCTTGGTCACGAACTTTCAGCCGAACGTTGTTGACGTCCAATTCAGAAGCAGAACCCGGTGCCGAAGTGGCGCCGGCGGCGAAGGCGATATGGTCGCCCGTAGGAGAGCGCAAAAAACTGGAGCGCGAAAGGCATTCTCGCCCTTCGCGCTCCAGTGGGAAACTTGGACGCCAACCGGTTGCGCCCGCAGGGAAATCGTGGCTACTTGTTAGAGGTGAGCGACGGAACCGTAAAGGTGAGAACCGACGACGCGGCCAGAGCCTTCGACGCATCGATTGTGATGTTCGGCTCGGAGCCGGTCGGGTTGACTGTCTGGAGGAAGTGGTAACCGGTTGGTCCGAATAGGTATATCGAGCTTTGCATGCCAACCGGGACGAACATCTCGACCGGACTGCCACCAGGAGGGGCGGTCACGGCACCTTCGAAGATGCCCGACGGTAAGTTGCCATTGGGCTCCGCCGCGCCCAGGAACGCGGAGATAACGTCGGGCGCAGCCGCGCCGACGATGAGCACTTTGTCGGTGCCTTCGGGCTTGGGCGCCTCCCTTTTCGCCACCATGGTGGCCGTCTCTTCAGCCCCAGTGGCCGCGCTTGTGGGTTGACTCGGTGACAGCACGACGGCGAGCGTCATCAGCAGGATGCAGGCGGTGAGAACGGACAGCAATTTGAACCAGGACGAGGTTTTCACGTGGGCCTCCTATGCCGGTGTCTCTTGGCAATGTTTCGGGGTGGACGACGAAGTCCGTTTGGAGTCGCAAGTTCCCGTGGGGCGGCCAACTTCAGAGGAAGACGAACGAGGACCATCCATCGTACGCATTCTCGGTAGCCACCAATATGATAACACAACCTTCCGCCCTTGTCAATAGCGCGTATCCATTATTTCGGTTGAGATTCCTTTGGCCCTTTTTGGCACGCGTCCGCGGAGGATTCCGGAGATCGACAACTCGTCGCATAGCTGTGTTCTCGGCTCAAACGGAGGCGAAGACTGCCTCCGCAATGACTCGCCAAGACTGCGCTGGACCTGCACGGCAATCTGTGAAGCGCGTCACCCAGTTTCAACCGAAAGCGGTACACAACCTGGTGTGATTACGGCGGATAACAAAAAACCTTGCGGAAGCCCACAAGGTCGCGAGTATGTCTCACTTTTGTCTTCTGGCCCAAGCCTTTGGTCTGCACATCTGTGCGGACCTGTGGATAACCAGGGGGTACAGGCGGAAGCGACGGGATTCGAACCCGCGATCTTCGGCTTGACAGGCCGACGTGTTAGGCCGCTACACCACGCCTCCGTTTGTTACGGGCGATACTATATCATAGGTCCTGATTTTCGTCAAATGGCTGCCGGAGCGACCGGCCGTCAGCGCTGCTGCACGCTCTGCAGCTCCATGGGGCAGCCGGCGGCGGACCAGGCGCTGAATCCGCCCAGCACGACGGTGACGTCCTCCCAGCCCTGCCGCTGGAACAGGCTGGCGGCGATGGTGGCGCGCAGGCCGCTGCCGCAGAAGATGTACAGCGGGTGGTCGCGCCCGATGTTGTCGATGCGGTCGGGAAGCAGGGTGATGTGGCCGTGCAGCGCGCCGGGGATCTCGCCGTCGTTCTCGAGCTCTTCGTTGCTGCGGACGTCGAGCAGGGTCATGGGCTCGTGCGCTTCGATGCGCCGGCACAGCGCCTGGACGGTGATGGTGCGGTGCGATTGGCTCTCCAGCCCGGCCTCGTGCCAGGCCAGCATGCCGCCGGACAGGACGCCGGCGATCTGGTCGTAGCCCAGGCGGATCAGGGTGCGCACCGTCGCGTCGACGGACTCGCCGGCGTCGTCGGTGACGAGCAGGAGGGGCGTGTCGTAAGGCAGGAACCAGCCGGCGAAGCCCGCCAGGCCTTCCAGCCAGATCGACAGGGCGCCAGGAATGTGGGCTTCCGCGAATGCCAGCACGTTGCGCGTGTCGAGCACGACCGCCTCGGGCAGCCGGGCCGCGACGTCGCGCGCCGGCAGAGCGGTCGGCACGGGCAGGGTGCACAACAGCGGCGCGCCGTCCAGGTTCCACTTTTCCATCCGGGTGAAGTATGGAGGCACTTCGAGTATGCGGGCTGCTTTCGCGACGAAATCGCCTCGGAAGGCGACCTGCAGCTTGGGGTTGATCCGTCGCTCCAGGCCGAGCGTCGTCCACGGCCGGTCGGCGATGGACGAGCCGCACACCGAGCCGGCGCCGTGCGCCGGGCAGACGATGACGCCGTCGCCCAGAGGCAGCAGCTTCTGAAACAGGGTGTCGTACAGGTGCCCCGCCATCTCGTCGAGGTGGTCCTTGCCCAGCAAGTCGACGCGCCCGACGTCGTTGGCGAACAGCGTGTCGCCGCTGAAGACCATCCACGGCGCGCCGACTGGGTCGTGCAGCACGTAGCTCATCGAGCCGGGGGTGTGGCCCGGTGTGTGCAGGGCCTGCAGGTCGAGCCGGCCGGCGTGCCACGTCTGGCCGTCCGTGACCGGCTGGCCGTAGCGGTAGGGCCACTGCGCGTCGGCGTTCCAGATCTCGGCGCCGGTGCGGGCGGCCAGCTCAACCGAGCCAATCGCGTAGTCCTCGTTGCGGTGGGTCTCCAGGATGAAGGCGATGCGGTATCCCTGGCGCGCGGCGTGCTCGACGTAGACGTCGCAGTCGCGGCGCGGGTCGATGACCAGGGCGTCGCCGCCGTCACCGACCAGGTACGAGTAGTGGGCCAGTCCCGTGGATTCGATGCGTTCGAAGAGCATGTGCGCTCACCTCCAGAATTGGGAAGGCTCCGGGACTTCGGAAGTCCTCGGACTTGCGAAGTGACCTCAAAGCCAGCGCGTGACCTCCTGAATGAACGAGGGCAGGATGAGAAGCATGAAGTTGACGACCATGTGACAGGCGGTGCTGGCGGCCAGGCCGTAGCGCTGGAAGACGTAGCCGTAGAGGAATCCGAGAACCGCGCCGATGACCGCCAGCGCCAGGCCAAGCGTCGCGGAATCGTACAGGATCGGCAGGAAGAACAGGATGTGGTACAGCCCGTAGGTGAGGATGCCGGCTGCCAGACCGTGCTGCAGCTGGAGCTGGCCGCGGAAGAAGAACTCCTCGACGATCGGAGCCACCAGCACGAAGCCCATGAACAGCGAGGCCCGCGTGGTGACGGGGAGGAACTGGCTGCCCTCGGTGGCCAGGAACGGTTCGGCGATCAGCAGGATCGGCAGGGTGAGGAGCAGCCCGATGGCGGCCCCCCTGGACAGCGCGGCCAGCGGACTGATCCGCAGGCTGCCGGATGGGCGGAAGGAGCGGGCGCCCGTGCGGTTGAGGTAGACGAACCCGGCGGCCACCAGGACGCACCACAGGATGACCTCACGCGTCTCCAGGTCCAGCTGAAAGGTGGCGACGGCCAGGCCAAGGACGACGAGGAAGGCCACGTACGTGTCGAAGGGAAGCGCCAACTGGCGCACTCGCCGGCGGCTCATCGCATCGTCTCCCTGACCCCGTGTTCCCCCCGCCTGCGACCCTCACCCCGGGGGCGACCACGCCGGATCGCCCCTACATGCACGTTCGTAGAGGCGATCCGGTGTGGTCGCCCCCGGGGTGAGGGTCGCAGGCGGGGGCTAACCTCAATACTTTCGCACGATGGAGCGGTACGTCGCGGGCTGGCGACACTGGAACTGCTGCAGCTCTTCGCGATTCCGGCGCACGTCGTCCAGGTCGATGCGCGCGACGCAGTACCCTTCGATTTCCTCGTCGATCGTGGCGTGGAGCGTGCCCCGCGGCCCCACGACCATGCTGTGTCCGCCGAACGTGTAGGTGTACTCCGCGCCGATGCGGTTGGCCGCCGCGACGAAGATGGAGTTCTCGTAGGCGCGCGCCTGCGCGTAGATGCGCCACTCCTCGGTGTGGGGCTGTTCCCAGTTGGCGGCGACGGCGAGCACCTCGGCGCCGTCCAGGGCCAGGCTGCGGGCGACTTCCGGGAACGCCAGGTCCCAGCCCAGCATCAGGCCGACCAGGCCGAAATCGGTCTCGATCACCGCATAGCGATAGCCGGGACGGAACGCCAGGCGCTCCTCACCTTTCGGGTGGACCTTGCGGTAATCGCCCAGCATCTCGCCGGCGGGTCCCACGAGGACGGCCGTGTTGTAGATGATGCTTTCCACGCGTTCCTTGGCGACCAGCCCGAAGACGACGTGCGTGTTGAACTCGCGCGCCTTTTCGGCGATGACGTTGA
Organism: uncultured Chloroflexia bacterium; assembly: GCA_963843645.1. Classification (GTDB taxonomy): domain Bacteria; phylum Chloroflexota; class Anaerolineae; order DAOTYC01; family DAOTYC01; genus CAWJLE01. The sequence goes on from CAWJLE010000003.1 coordinate 59,388, forward strand.
TGCTGTGGCCCGGCAGGCGCTCGGCCAGATCGGTGAAGCGGACGCCGCACTCGTAGCCGGTCGTCACCAACTCGGGAAAGACGATCAGGTCGACCGGTTGCTCCTGGCAGATCCTCTTGATGAATTCGGACATCTGGACCAGGTTGGCCTCGACCTCGTTCAGCTTCGGGAACATCTGGACTGTGGCGACCGTAATCTCTCTCATCTCAGGTTTGTGCGCTCCTCAAAGACAGACGTGTAATGGGAACAGAACTATTGTTCTGGTGCATTTTACCACGAATTGCGATTGTTGTCCATCGAGCTTCCGAATTTCTCAAGGCCTCGGAAGCAACTCGTTGTCCGGAAATCCGGTCCGCCCTACTGGAGGGTCACGCCGCAGATGGACACCCAGGACTCCTCGCGCTCGTCGGCGGGGCAGTGCAGGTAACCGGCCGGCTGGCCGACGCTCTTGCTCAGCAGCCGCAACAGGAGATAGATAGGCGGCGTGCCGCAGACGTGGAACTTGTCGCCGACGTTCTTGATCTCGTTGAGGAACCCGGTGGCACTGCCGCGGCAGATCTGGGCGATCAGGCGCTCGTCCGACGCACGCAAGCGCATCCGGGCCACGAAATCGACGGGCAGCATGTCGCCGAACGCCTGCCCCACGTGGGCCAGGTCCGCGGCGGCGACGACCACCGTGCGCCCCGAGGTCATGACCTGGCGCAGGGCACGCAGCGCGCCGATGAAGGTCTCGTTCTGCGCCGGATCGGCCGCGTCGGTCACGAAGGGCTCGAAGCTGCCGCACAGGATGGGCACCAGCCGGCAGGGGACGCCGCGGCGGATGTAGTGCAGCCAGACGAGGGCCAGCTCGATCGAATGCTCGCCGATGTGGTGCAGCTCTTCTCCGAAGGCCGCCTCGTCACCGATTGCGTCGGCGATCGCGTCCACGGCCTGCTGATCGGTTGCGAAGTCGCCCCACGGTGTGCTGTAGTCCTGGCGGGTCAGGGTGAAGCGCCCCTGGCCGCCCATGTGGTCCGTGCCGAAAATGACGACGCGGTCCGCCGCGCAAACCGCTTCGGTGGCCGATTGCCAGACCTGGGCGTAGATCGGTCCGCCGCGCGCGTAGTCGATGTGCGGCGACACCAGCGCACGGACGTTCTGGGTCTCGGGGGCCGGCAGGGGCTCGTCGATGGTCTGCATGTACTTGGTCAGCAGCACTTCCAGCTCGTTCGGGTCCGACGGATAGCTGACGCCGGCCGACGCCGGCTCCCGGTGCGGCGCGGACCGGTACCGGGTGACGGCGTCGCGCTGCGCTTCGACGAACCGAGCGTTGTCGAGCAGCAGCGCCTCGTCGAGCTGATCGATGAATTTTTGCAGGGTCTTGGGCGCGAGGTTGAAGCCGGATTGAACGATCATCGCGGCGCGGAGCGCCGGCAGGTCTCGTGTTCCGTCGCACAGGGCCAGCAGAGCGGCCAGTTCCTGGGGAATCGCGAGGGTCTTGTCGGACAAATGCAAGGGGTCCCGCAACAGGATGGCTGGCCGGCCGCCGTGTTCGATGAAATGGGTCTGCACGGGCCTGAGCTTCGGTTTGGCTTCGGACATCAAGGTCTCCACGTCGTGCTTCTGGGACAATCAACCAATTGCGCGATATTCTAGCACGCCGCGGCCAACTTGCCAAAAGGGTTCAGTCATGCTACAATAACCGTCGTTCGCCCCCGTAGCTCAGTGGATAGAGCACCGGCCTCCGGAGCCGGGAGCAGGCGTTCGAATCGCCTCGGGGGTACTCGTTTTGTGGTCTTGCGGTGGTGTTTGTGGTGTACCACGATGCGCTACGTCGTGAATTGCGGCTTCAATCCCCAAAAACTGATGTTGTAATGATGTTGTCAAAACACGGACCCGGCCGAGTGGCGGCCGGTTTCTTGTTGTTTCCGGCCTTTTCCCGTTCGAATCCCCAGGCAATGTCTCGAACACCGTCTGACATGAATCGTCGCCCCACGAGCTGCGGAATTCGCCGCCGTGTTTGGTGCGCCGGCTGGCGGCGGCAGCGAACTGGCCGGCTGGCTTGAAAAGCGAGTACTCACCCCCGCAGCTGTCCATCATCAGTGCGCTGCGGGTTGTGTGTCTGCATGGGAGCGACACGACTGAAAAGGGCCAAAGCGTCTGCTCTAAGAGCCGACGTGTAATGCGGGGGCGTTGCGGTGGGGAGAGTTCTGATTGTACCACCGTGGGGCGCAAGTGCAAGCCGGAGAGGTGGTGGCCAGAGCGGCCACAACAAGGTCCCACGTGGACTAGGAAGCCGCGACAGCCTGCTTGGAACTCACGCCCGGCGCCTACGCCGTCCGCACATCAGGTTGCGAACTCAACTTCTTCACGACGAAGCCCGATTCACGATTGCATTGGCCTGTTAGGACTTGACTACACAAAGGTTGGCAATTTGAGACGTTGCACCAACCAAGTGCGACGGATCTCGCATGGGCACGCCCCGAGCATCTCAGGGCAGGGGGAAAATCATGGCGGAGGAACACGAACTGGAGTGTGATGCGCTCGCGGAATTCATTGGGACAGTCGAACGCTGGAGGCAGGAGTATAACATTGGTGACCATGCGCTTTACAGGGGACACGGAGAATGCAACTGGCGCCTCCTCGCCAAGTTGTTTAGGGACCCGGACACCGGTGATTCGCTTGGTCACCAATGTGCTCGCGACCTTGAGCGCAGGCTCATTGACGAGTTCTCGCGGTACTTGTACGCCTACCGGCCGGATTTGGTCCCTGCCATCCATGAGGCAGATCAGAGCAGCAAGAACACTCGAGCGATGCAGGAATGGAGACAGTTGGCTATTGCTCAGCACTATGGTCTGCCAACCCGTCTTCTCGAACTTTACCACGAACATGCTCGTAGCGTTGTTCTTCGCGGTGGAAGGGAAGAATCCGCACGAGCCGCCCAGCGCCGTCTGGTGCATTGAGGTGCCAAACCGGAAGATGGTCTGGGAGGTTAGGGAGGACGAGAAGGCAGGGTCTGAGTTGATCGGCCCCTTTGAGTTTGCGGATAAGGGTCCCGACCCTCCCATCGCCACCTTCTTGGATACTGCCTATGTCCCAGAGCATATTGACGAGAGAGTCCGGGCGCAGGGCAGCGTCTTTATGATTGAACCCCGCGGCAAGAAAGAGGAATGGACTCTCCACACCAAACTTATGGACAAGAGCGAGGTCCCGATTGCAGGGACCAATCAGAAGAAACCCACGAAAACTCTCAAGGTTCTGATACCCTTGGAGTTCCGCAAGACCTTGTTGAAACAACTTGACCGTATCGGCGTGAACCGAGCTAACTTGTTCCCGGACCTTGCATCGGCCGCGAGGTATCTCGAGTGGGCAATTCATCAGGGAAACAGGAACTAGATCTGGCAGCTCACCACATAATTCGAGCTCTGCTCGTCATGACGAAGATATGTCAATCAGCGCCCGGTGTTTACCGCCTGTAGTCAGGTGTGGGTGTTTACCACGTGGGCGGCACCGAAGGCGAGGCATCGAAGCGTTGCCATATTCAGATGCGGACGCTGCTGTTTCCCACCAGGAGCCTGTCGACAGGGCTGTGCGCTGCGTGTGCCGCTCCAGATCCGTTGCGTCCAGTGACAGGTAGCGCTGGAGCACGACAGGACTGGAATGCCCCATTTGCATCTGCAAGAACGGAGATCCATGCCGTTACGCAGGCACCAGACGGCGAAAGTGCGTCAGAACCGATACGGTCCGCAGGCCTCCACACCTGCTTTGCGGCGGGGTGGGAGGTCAATGCGCGCTATTTCCCGCCGTGCGACTCAAAGTGCGCCTCGCTGAGGTTCGCTCCGCTGAAGTTCGCGCCGCTAAGGTTCGCGCCGCCGAGCGACGCCGAGCAGAGGACCGCGCCGCAGAGGTTCGCCCACCTAAGGTCTGTCCCGGTAAGCAATGCCTCCCGAAGGGTCGCCCTATGCAGGTTTGCGCCGCGAAGGTCGGTCTGCTCATCCGGGTTAACTGCCAACCACAGGTTCCAGACATCGACTCGTTGCCCCAGCATCGCGAGTTTCTTCTCGTTCGCCATTTTCTGTTCTCCAGTGCGTCTTACTTCTTCCCTTGCGCTATCGGCGCCGTGTCTCTCTGATTCTGCATCTTGCGCCATGGGGACTCACTCAGCTCATTCATGGTGAAGCCGATGATGACGCAGGTATACCGCGCGGCGTCTTCGTGTTCGGCCTCGCCCTGGTCGGCGACGATGATCATCACCCTCCGGCAGCGCAGCCGGTGGATAACTTCCGTTTCGAAGTCAACAGCGCCCACGTTCCTGAGCCGGTTGTCGGATGGGAAGGTGACGTTCCCTTCGAGGACTCCGGCACCGACTTCGCGGGCGATGTTGGCGAGTTTCACGGGCATTGGATGGGTCTATCGTCATGGTTAGTCTTATGGCGGGGTTTATGCTTTCCAAGTCCAGTTGCGCTGATGACGGCCCTTAGCCGTCATTTCCGCCGTTTGTTGGCGTATGTTAGATGCGGTCACCTATCCCGGTTCAAGGAGCTCTAGGCTATTGGCTCCGTGCCGAATAGACCCACGCATATTGGTGCCTGATCCGGTGCCCTTCTCGGGTGTCAGCTTCCCAACAAGAACAGCCGCACCAGGTTGTTTTTCAGATAGCTCGACACCGCTGATCCCAGCTGGTTCGCCAGAGACACTAAGGTTGTTCCGATAATCATGTTTCCAATTGACGCGAGCGCGGATGCGCCTAGTGCAAATGCCCGTATTGTATGCGGTAGCACGTCTTTTGCATCTCTATGGATCGTTCGTTGGTAAAGTCAACGAGTCGTCCTATCAGTGCCCGAATCTGCCGCTCCACGTCGGCGCTGGTCTCAGTGACGTCAGCAGTGGCGAGTTTTGCCACATTGCGGTAATACGCTTTGTTCTTGTGTTCGACGTAGCCTTGTTGCGCCGCGTAGCCCAGTATGTGTTTCAACGCGGCCAAAGGAATGCTCAAGCCGAATCTTCCAGTCACAGCCGTTTGGAGGTCCGGCAGCGAAATAGGCAACGGAATATCAGACTCCGGGACAGATCGAAGACACACAGCTACCATGGGAACGAAGTTTTCAATGTAGTTATGACGGTGATCCCAATTTACTTTTATGATAGCGAAGCTGATGAGAGCGGGATCTATCTCGGTGTTATGATGTTCCATTCAATCACTCCTCAATCTTGGGATTCTTCTTGGCGCAAATCGTGATGCCCAAAGACCGCCCGAAATAATCCTAATCACCGCAACACCTGTTTTGAGATGACATATTCTGGCGATTGTTTGGGCGCTTTCGGTTGCTCGCGGTCGGGTCGCAATGCAAGAATGGGCTGTCAGTCGATTTTAGCACTCGACGCAACTCAACCGGACGCGCGGTCTGAGTGACCAGATAGGCGGAGAGTCGTTGTGTCCGAGCACGTCCGTCATGGCCTTCACTATTTCGACGGCATGGGCAGGCGGGTAGTCAGTGAGCTCCTGCAGAGCCCGGGCGCCCGTAGGACTCCAATGCTGGGTGTCGTCGACGGCGACCATCTGGGCATCTAATTCGCGACCGACCGACACCTCAAGGAGCACGTTGTAGGAGTGGTTGGAGTTGGACGGCGGATTCAGGTAGAACAGGTCACCAGATTCGCGGCAGTGTAGTCGCGCAAAGATGGGCAGATCATCGCCGCAGTACCGCAGGTAATCTGACACTTCAGGCCCTCAGCCATTTCGAACACGTGAAGTTGTCGGGCGCGGCTACCGCCACTCCCACTGTCAACGCTCGGACGACTCCGACCACGCGCCGCAATCACACTTCTGGATCGGCTGAAACTTCGGTCTCGGCGTCGCGATGCTGCCCCAATTGTGCGACCTTCTGGTGAAACAGTTCGATGCGCTTCGGAAGAACGAAGAGGTACGCGATCAGATACTCGACTAGTTCGACCATCATCTGGGCCGTTTCCAGATCTGGTTTCTTCTCTATGTCGAAATGCGACCCCAGGTTGCCGCTCTCCCGAACAGCGTCTGCCAGCAAACGAATGGGTTCGCCCAGATCGAGCTCGGACATTGACTTTATCTGCAGGGAAAGGTTTAGGCGCCGTTTCTCTTCTGGTAGCAAGGTCTTCGTGATGCCTTCCAGTAGTACGCGACACATCCCTGCTGTGGACATCGGTTCGCCGACGTTGAGGACGTTGAGGATAGACATGTACACATCTTTCAGACCCCCCGAGAGCGCTTCGATGCTGTCGATCCCCTCCATCGGCTGGTGGAACCTTGAGTCCGGATGTACGTACAGCTTCCCGGACGTAGCATCTTGTCCGGGAGCTGCCGCACGCGCTTCGACGATCACGAAGGTTACGCGGCCGGAGCATCCGGGACACCTTGCGGACGTGCTGAGAACCTGAGGGTGGGAGCCGAAACTCCAAGTGGGGGCAAAACACACGCGTCGGCCGCAAAGTGGACAGATGAGGTCGACGGCGGCCGGCACTTTCGCATGCTGATCGGCATTCCATTTGGCCACAGCTGTGTCAGGAACGAATTGCATTTTCCCCTCCGGCTGCGCAGCGTACCGTCACGGGTTGCTTTGCTTACAAGGCCCGCGACCGCGGTCACGAGCCTCCTTGAGCATGCCAGAGAACTTCTTCTTGGCGTTAATCTTGGCCGCTCAGGCACACCGGTCAAATCACGGCAGCTGCTGCAACAGTGGGTCAAGATCGACAACTACGCCAATCGTGCTGACCACGAAGCCTACATAGAAGACCATGCGTATTACAAAGGACCTGGCGTCACGACGGGCCTGATAGCAGAAGATGTTCTGATGACTACCTAGAACGGGCTCGTTCTTCAGATACCCAATAGTAAGCTAGTCTGATTCCTGATTCCAACTGTTAACTGCCACCGCTTTCTCATTGGTCTCTCTGTCCAGTGCCACTAGGGAGGGACGCAATTGCTTCGTCGACCCGGTCCACTTCTCCTGGTAGTCATGAAAGTAGATCCCCCGCGCCAAGTGGTCGATGCATTTGTCGAAGCGCTTAACGTCCACACTGAAGGCCATCGTCGACTCGCCCCGGGCGATCGCGGGCCGTGGCTCAGCGAACAGTTGCACCAAATGCGGTCGTTCTTTGATTGCCCTGAGAACGGGTCCCAAGAAACGTTCCTGACCGGCCGAATTGTTGGAGACATGCGACGTGATGACAAGTGGCAAATACTCGTCATCTTTCGATTTACTTGAGTTGTGAAGGTCACATGACGGTACCGTGACCAACTGCTTCCTCTGACTGGTAGGGAAGAAACATTGCGGCGGGACATGCTCACGTGTCGTCGCCCTGGCATGACACATATAACAACCTTCCTCACCGCGATTGTGACTCTTCTTCAACTGAAGCCAGCCCTATGTTGCGCTCATGGACCGGCTGGCCAGCTTGTACAGCGGATGACCGGCGGCCATGGCGTTTTCCCCATGACGTACTCCGTCTATTGCTTGGACCGTCCTCGCGGGCCGCCACGTTGGTACGTATGCCCTGATGCTTGCAGGCCCAGGTAATTCTGATGGCAGTCGCCCCGGCTTGGTCGACGATCGCGGCCGACCCTTAGCGCCACCCAACTGCCTCAAGGAAAAACCACACCACCCGCCCACCGCGACGATGCCCAACAGCCACGTTCCGGCTTCCTGCATGCCCCGCAGCAGTGTCAGTTTCGTCGAGGTCGAGCATCCGCGCCCATCATGGACGGTCGTCTGGGGTGGCGTTCGTTGCCTCGGCACATGGTCGCCAACACGGCCAGAAGCAAGACGAAGGCAAGGGCCATTGCGGCATAGTGCGGTCAGTCGCGCATCAGTACCCGGACGCCCGCAAGACAAAATAAGCAATTATAGCCAGCACGCCCAGGCCGATGAGCAAGTAGATCAGCACGACACAACCTCGGTTCGTCGTCTGGTAGACCGCTTTGCCGGCGTCGTCAATGCCACGACCGAGATCACCCATTACTTACGCTCCGGAGCATCAATGAATCGGCCTTCGTAATGCGGTGGCGATTCTGACTTGAGGGGCTGAAGATAGACCCAGTGACCACTAGTCGTGGCTCTGTTAATGAATTCCAAGTACAACTCCCCAACGCTATCGGGCACATCCTCGGTATGGATCATCGGGAAATTGACATAGGTTGGTTGCATTTCCTCCCAAACGGTCGTGCCATTTCCGAATAGCCGCGGCGCTGCCAGTTGAGCATCGCGAGCAACAGTCAGCGGTTGATAGCTTGCATCATAGACGTTACCTGGCGCATCGGTGAATATGACTCTAACAAGGTCAGTAAAATCAACAGTGTAAGGAACATGGCTAGTGACCTCGAAGCGAGCAATCGCGAAATGGCCCTTGGCAATGATTGCCTGATCTCCCCACTCATAGACGGCTTTGTTGCGATAGACATCTTTTACCACAAATGTAAAACCGGCGACGTCGAATGTTTGACCCATCTGAATCATATTGGCGTTGGGTGTCGGCGTAGCGGTGGGGCCTAATGTTGACGAAGGAACAGGCGTCCCGCCGACCGTTTCCTCGCGCAAACCAGAGTCCTTACCAGTGAACACCCACGGTGTGCGCCCAGCAAACTCAATCTGTGACCAAGCATCCTGTTCTTGCAAAACGCGGTAGCGGCCATCGGGTAAAACATCCCCCGTTTCGTGATTCACTCCTGGGGTATCCCACAGCCAGACAGTATTGGCCTTGTCTGGAATCAGGAAAGTTCCCAGTTCCGATGTGGATGTAGGCTCATCGGCGTGCGAGGGCACGGTCAGTAGCAGAACGATAGAAATGACGATGACGATCCGCTTCATGTCTTCACCTCCCTGCAACGATGTAGATGTAGACGCAGATGTGACTGAGCGACTCTGTTAGTTCTCTTGCTCGATAGAGACCGTCCATTTGCCATCGGCTTGGACGTTCAGCAGATAACGACCTGCCTTCTCAATGCCGATGGCCTTCGAGCCAGCGAACGAACCTAACTCGTTGACCAGCAGGTCGATCTTTTTCCCATGATCATCAAGCAACCAGATCGCGAAGTTGTGCTCTCCGGCGTGAGTCATGCGGAATATGGCCAAGCCTGACCTGAGATTGAAGAACGAAGAGGCTTGTTGGCCTTGGCCGTCGAGACGAATCTGCCCGGACTGGGTAGGTGTCGGTGTGATTGATGTCGGCGCGGCAGCTTCGTTGACCTTGACCGAGAGTAACACATGAGCAAACTGCTCCTCGTCTTCTTCAGAGACAGCGGTCGCGTGGCCTATCGACGAGGGGGCGACATTGGTGATCGCGGCGAGGATAGTGCTTGTCGAGTCCACTGGACTCACAACCATCAGGTCCTCGATATCGAAGCCAGGATACGATATCCTCACCATCGCGTAGAAGCTCCCCGGAAGCTTCCATTTACCCGTACGCAACAGCTCGGGCACGTCGCCCTCTTGTTTCCGCTTTTCCATAAATGCGTTGGCAACCGTGTCGATGCTGAACGGAAGTGCGGGGACAACCTTGATCAGGGCGTTGTTGCTGTACGCACCTGTTTGGAAACTCACATAGTCAGGTCCCTGATCATCTATCGCCCACCGAGGTGGATAGCGCAACGAGAATCTGCCGCCGTTGTCCTGATACTCGACCCAGTAGCTGGGCACAGTACGGGTCACCGTCGGACTCAGCGCAATGGTTGGCACTGCTGTTGTTGCCGATGGTTGTGCTGCGGTTGGCTCTGGAGTGGCCGCATATACGGGGTTAACCAATAATACGAGCGCGACGAGAACGGCAGCGGTTTTGCTGGTCATGGCATTCTCCAGTGTGACCTTGGTGAGTGCGACTGTGCGAATTCCTGCCCGCGACTAACGAATTCGTCTCAAATCCATTGACAGATTTAGAAGTCGGTGCTGGAATTAGAACTGTTGTTCTGCAACGCAAGCCCGTATACGTCCGAGCTGTAACTCCGAGCGGAGGCTTACATAGTGTCTGAGCGAACGAAACGGCAACATATCGAACTCACGGCTATGCCGCCATCCGCGTCGGTCTACACCGGCGAGCAGGCGTGCCGGTGGGCGATTGAATTTACGGAGAGTCTACTCGAAGAACTCAGGATAATTTTGAAGAGCCTGATGAGATCGGCTCAGGACTGACTTTAGTGCGTTCTGCCGTTGCGATAATGATGTCCTTCGCCCACTGCGGTAGGTGAGGCCATGCTGCAGCTACAGCTCTGAGATTGGGGTCGGTGGCCCGTTCAATGTCGTCACTGGTTAATGCCTCATCTGGGAAAAAGGATGTAACGGGAACACCAAGGACCTGGGACAACTTAATCATATATTCAGGGTTAATAGCGGTCCTCCCGCGCTCGAAATCTCCATAGGCGACCTTACTCAGCCCCAGCCTCTCAGCCACGTCTTGTTGGCTGAGGGAGGCGGCTTCCCTGATGCGTTTCAGTTTGTGCCCCATCTCCTCTTTCACGTTCACCGCGCCAACCCTCTATATTACGATTATACAGGAAGTTACCATTTAAGTCACTATACCCTATTGACAAACTGATCGCTTATAGTATAATTGTTGATAGCAATATGCGATTTGTGTAATTCTCTCCTTTTTTGTCTGCGCAAGTAACATATAGTGATCACGCCAATCGCTTTAGGCGATTGAATCGAACCGTTCGATCGTTGCGATGCATGAGCCAACAGGCCTTGGCCGATGCTACAGGGCTTAGCCAGTTCGTGATTGCGTTCATAGAGACCAATCGGGCAAATCCCGCCGACGCCCAACTCGCCGCCATCCGCACCGCTCCCACTTGACGGACGATTTCGTCGAAATCACGTGGCAAATCCATACCCGCCACGCCGATGAGCCGCCCGGCAACACGCTCGGCCATCACAGTTTCGAGGCCACGTGGCGGAAGACGCTGGTCGCCGACGCCGGCAACGAAGAGAGTGGCGATACGGGCGATAGGACTGCTGCCGAGATCAGCGCCGAAGCTCGCGCGGAGTTCGAGGCGGCATCGCCTGTGGACGCTCTTGTCGACCTTCTCAGCCGACGTCGAGCTGGCCGAGTCCGTCGACCTGGGCAACCTGCCCGGGTCGAGTTTGTTCAGGCGAACGTTGCCCAGGGCCGGTCGGATGTGCAGGTTGCAGATTGAGATGCGGTCTTCCCGCGTGCGAGGTTTCCAGTCGGGGGAGCTCGTCTCTATCCAGTGGTCTAACAGGTCATCGACGGTGCGTTTGCCGGCATCGGGCAGCGCCCCGGCCAGCGTGGTTTGTCTGCGCAGTTCGCCCAGTTTGCGCTTGACTTCAGCTACCGTCTTGCCATATACTGTCTTCCGGACATTGTTTGCTTGGAGGCTGGCCTGCCATCGTCCGTCCTGTCGCTGAATGACGTTGCCTGTTCCGGGGTCTCTGTGGTTCACGGTTCTTCTCGTGATGCTGCAAAGATGTCGTCAACATCAGTCGAGGGAAAGAAGCCACAAGCTGCAGGGGGTACACCCCTCTCGAACCACTACCCACAGCGCCCCCGTAGCTCAGTGGATAGAGCACCGGCCTCCGGAGCCGGGAGCAGGCGTTCGAATCGCCTCGGGGGTACTCGTTTTGTCCTCCAGACCGTCCACCCACAGGGCAAGGGAGGCGAAACTGGCGCCCAGAGCTAGGCCGCCCAGCACGTCCGAGAACCAGTGATAACCCAAACTCATCAAGCTTACCGACATGCCCAACACGAACAGACCCGCGAGCAGCGCACCCAACACCTTTGGGGTTCGCCCGATGGGCTGTGCGTCCAATCGGGCCAGCAAAATGACGCAGACGAAAGTCGTCCGGGCCATGTGCCCCGACGGAAATGAGGACTCCATTTGGGCTACGAGCAAACGGAGAGGATCGAGGGCCGGGCTGTGCCGGACGGCGTACCAGAACGGACCGAGGGAAAACAGGGACGGGACCGCCAGGACGCCGACGGCGATCAAGACGAACAGAACTGACAGACCGATCCACAACCGGCGTCGCCGGGCGAAGAAGTAAACCAGGGCCACCGCGATAAGAATCGCAGCGCAGACCATCGCGCTTCTGGCGATCGAACTCGGGAAGTGCGGGGTCGAAATGGGGCTCGGTATGCGGCTCGGAAGCCGGCCCGGAAACGAGCCCGGACCGAAGTTCGGTCTGTAAATGAAGGCCGGTGGGTCGGGATGGAACAGGACCGATTTGCCCCAGAATTCGACGGCAAACAGAGCGAAGAACAGCGAGAGACCGATGGGCGCACGTCGTCTCTTGATGTAGACATAAGCAAAAACCACACAGACGATGAGCAGGGTGAATTCCGGCGATCCGATGAACGACGAGGTGGACAGAATGGCGTGGTACCTGCGGGCGACCGCTCCTCGGAGTGCGAAGAGGATGGCGTGGTCGATGCCCGCGAAGGTCGCCCTGTTCACCAAAACGCTCAAGCTGAGAAATGCGATACCCAGACCGGCGCCGAGTAGTGCGAAACGTGTCCTTTGGTCAGGCATGGTTTCCTTCCAGGTAGGATGCCAGATGGGGCGCTGACTCCCAGCCGGAGACGTGAATGATGCCCCTTAGCCCTGAGCTTCAGAGCGCCAGACCGGCTGCCGAAGAACGTCCGGTCTGTGATGGCGCCGAATTCTAACATGCAATTGGCCGCCCCCAAAATCGAGCGAGGTGCCGGGATCGCGCCCCACCCTGGCGCGGGTGTCGGCTGTCGTTCGATTGAGGAAGCAACAGGAGGAGGAACAGAGCAATGGGACGTATCACCGTCATCACCACGGGCGGGACGATCTCGATGGTTCAGGATCCGGCCAGAGGAGGCGCCGTCCCTGCATTGGACGGCAAGGGCCTGCTGTCCGGCCTGCCGGACACGCTGGGCGACGTGGAGCTGATCGAGCACTCGAAGCTGCCGAGCGGGCACTTCAGCGTGGACGACATCTGGGCAATCCGCAACCGGGTTCTGGATAACGCCGCCGATCCCGAAGTCACCGGCGTGGTGCTGGTCATGGGCACGGACGTTCTCGAAGAGGTCGCGTACCTGCTTGACATAACCGTGCCGACTGAGACGCCCGTCGCGGTGACCGGCGCGATGCGAACGGCATCGATGGTGGGGTGGGACGGCGGCGCCAACGTGCTGGCGTCCATTCGCGCGGCCGCCGACGTCCAATGCCGCGGCCTGGGGACTCTGGTGGTACTCAACGACCAGATCCACGCGGCCCGGCACGTGACGAAGACGCACAGCCAGAGCGTGGAGACGTTCCAGTCGCCGGAATGGGGCGCACTGGGGCGGGTGGGCGTCGACGAGGTCGTCATCGTTCAGCGTGTCGCGCGTGACCTGGTGCCGTGCGAGCGTCTCGAGCAGAGGGTCTCACTCATCAAGCTGGTCGTGGGCATGGACGACGATCTCCTGCGCTACGCGATGGATAAGGGCGCGCGCGGGGTGGTGCTGGAGGTGTTCGGCGGCGGGCGCGTGCCGCCGGGTTGGATGCCCACCCTCCGGCAGGCGGTAGCTGATGGGCTCGCCGTGGTGGTCACGTCGCGCTGCCCGTTCGGGCGGATGGGCGACACGTACGGCTTCCCGGGCGCGTATCGCGACCTGGCCGACGCGGGCGTGGTTTTCGCGGACGGACTGAACGGTCCCAAGGCGCGCATCCGATTGATGGCCGCGCTCGGCGCCGCGGATCGACCGGGAGTATCGGCGAAATGGTTCTTCGGTGGGAATAGGAACCAGGTCGAATAAGACTTCCGAAGTCTTGGAGACTTCGGAAGTCTCATGGGGTGTGGCCTATTCGATGCCGGCGACGACTTCGATCTCGACCAGTGCCCCCTTTGGCAGGGCCTTGACGGCGACCGTGGTGCGCGCGGGAGCCTTGGACGGGAAGAATTCACCGTACACAGCGTTCATGGCCTGGAAGTCGGCCATGTCGGCGAGAAAGACGGTGGTCTTGAGAACGTGGGCCAGGTCCGTGCCGGCGGCTTTCAGGACGGTGGACAGATTCGTCAGTGTCTGCCGGGTCTGAGCCTGGATGCCCTCCGCCAGGTCTGAGGTCTTTGGGTCGGCTCCGGTCTGGCCGGCGGTGAAGATCAGGTTGCCCCAGCGAATGCCTTGCGAGTATGGGCCAATGGGCTTGGGTGCATCGTTGGACAGAACAACTCCTCGCTCCATGCTGCGCGTCTCCTTCCGTGCGGTGAGAAATGTGGGTGGGACGCAGGCAGACTAGCATAACGGGTCCGTCCTGTCAAGTCTGCTTTACCGCAGTCGCAGAGCTATCGCATCAAAAGCCGCGGCGTGCTCAGAGCCGGCCCGCCCGGCGATAAAGTCGCCGGGCGGGCCGGCTCTGAGCACGCCGCGGCTTTTGATGCGAATGACCCGGTCAGTCCGCTTCTCCGCAATCGCCCTGACCGCGGTCGGGGCCAAAGCCGCTGCGACGCCGGAAATCTCGGGAGGCTGAGGTGCTAGCGGCCTTCCATCGCCCGCTCGATCGCGGCCTCGACGTCTTCGAGCAGGTAGGGCTTCTGGACGAAGCCGGCTAATCCCTCGCCTTCGAAGCGTTGGGTGGCGTCCCGCTCGTCGAAACCGCTGGACAGTATGACCCGGGCAGTGGATTTCATCCGCCGCATCTCCTTGAAGGCAGCGAGCCCGTCCATGCGCGGCATCGAAAGGTCCAGCAGCACGAGAGCGACGTCATCGACGTGCTGCCGGAAGAGCTCCACGGCTTCGAGTCCATCTCTGGCGGTGAGTGCTTCGAAACCCAGCCGCTCGACCAGACGGCGGCACAGCTCGCAGACGCTGGGCTCGTCGTCGACGACCAGCGCGGTTCCGCGCGACGCGCCCGACGCCGAACGCTCCGCATAGCGCTCGAGCGTCCCCGACGGCGAGGCCGTGTGGCCCGGGACCGCGTCCTCCGCGGGCAACATGACCCGTATCGTCGTCCCCCTGTTTTTCTCGCTATCAACGAAGATGGCTCCCTGGTGCCCGCGCACGATGCCCAGAACGGCCGACATCCCCAGTCCGCGACCCATCTCTTTGGTCGTGTAGAATGGGTCGAACAGCCGCTGCTGCGTCTCTTCGTCCATGCCGACCCCGTTATCCGCTACCTCGAGGCAGACGAAGCGTCCCGGAGCAGGCTTTTCCTCCAGCCGGCTGTGGCTTAGAAACTCAGCGTCGCAGTCACGCGTGCTGGTCGAAAGGCTCACCACGCCGGCGCCGCTCTGGATGGCCTCCGAGGCGTTGGTGATCAGGTTCATGACGATCTGCTGCATTTGAGCCGCATCGGCGGCGACAGGCGGCAAATCGCGCTGCAGCTTGAGACTAAGGGTCACGGTCCGAGGAATGGAGGTTCTGAGGAGGTCCGCATTCTCCTCCACCAGGACGCTCAGGTTCAAGTTCTGGACGACGAATCGCCCTTTGCCGGAATAGGCCAGCATCTGACGCGTCAGATCGGCCGCTTTGCGAGTGGCCTGAACGGCATACTCGAAGCTGGGGCGCGCCGCATGAGGACGGCGACAGATCCCGAATGCCCGAGGTCCAGGTTGCCCAGGATCGCGGTGAGTAGATTATTGAAATCGTGGGCGATGCCACCCGCCAGGACGCCGAGGCTCTCCAGTTTCTGCGCGCGGAGGAGGCGGCGCTCCATTTCTAGGCGCTCCTCTTCCAGTCGCTTGCGCTCGGTAATGTCCTCGACGAAGCCTTCCAGGTAGCGGAAGGTGCCCATTTCACTCCACACAGCCCAGGCGTGCAGGTTGCCGATGAACGTCGTGCCGTCTTTGCGCCGATAGTGGGTTTCCACCTGGATCGGCGTGCGGCTGTTCAGAATCCTCCGCACCGCCTCGGGCCGGCGCGCCGGGTCGACGTAGACGTCTTGCGCCACGTCCGTGATCCGGCTCATCGCCTCCTCGGGCGAGTCGTAGCCGAACATCCGCGCATACGCAGGGTTGATGGTAATGAGCTTGCCGTCCCGCGTAGACTGAAAGATGCCCAACACGGCGTCTTCGAACAATCGGCGATAGCGCTCCTCGCTCTCGCGCAACGCCTGTTGCGCCTCGGTCAGTCGCCGTTCCATCTCGATCTGATCCAGGACTCTTGCGGATCGTCAGCGGCAGGATATCCAGAAATGTGGCGTCCTTGACCAGGTAGTCTTTCGCCCCGCGCTTCATCATGTCGACGGCGATTCGCTCGTCGCCCGCGCCGGTGAAGACGATGAACGGAGGCACGGGCGCGGCCTCGTCCAAGAAATGCACTCCCTTCATATCTGGCAGAGAGTAGTCCAACAAGATGAGCGCGGGCTGCCGGCGCTTAAGGCAGGCCAGCGCCTCTCGACCGTCCGCCGCCGAGTCGACTTCCCAACCCTGCTCGCGCAGCACGTCGCCGACCAAAAGATTCAGGCCGTCGTCGTCTTCGATCACCAGTATCAGAGCAGACTCCACATTATCGACCGTCTTCGTCCCAATCATCTGTCTTGCTCCGTCCTAATCGTCATTGTTGCCATTCGCGACCGTCGGCACGCGTATGACCAGAATGAACAGACCCAACCGGCGTAGGGTTTCAACGAAAGCTGAGAAGTTCACCGGCTTGGTGATGTAGTTGTTGCAGCCCAATTCGTGGCAGCGTTGGACCTCGCGCGGATCGTCGGTCGTCGTCAGCATGATGATCGGCAGCGATTTGAAGCGGGGGGTGCTCTTGAGCCGTTCCAGGACCTCCACACCGTCGAACTTTCGGCATGCGGATGTCGAGCAGCAGCACGTACGCCGTGCCCTTCTCGTACGTCGGCCGTTCGCCCGGCTCGCTGAAGAAGAACGCGAGCGTCTCGTCGCCGTCGCGAAAACGCACGATGGGATTGTGGACGCCGGCGTCGCGCAGGGCATAGGTAACCAGCTCGGCGTGGCCGTCGTCATCTTCGGCGAGCAACAGAACAACTTGCTCCGGTCTGATTTCGCTGCTCACGTTAACCCTCCGTTTCTGGCGAGATGTTCGCCGGTTTGTGTATCGGCAGAGCAACGAAGAACCGGCTGCCTCGTCCGAGTTTCGATTCCAGCCAGGCCTGGCCGCGATGCCGCTGCACGATGAGCCTGACCGTGGCCAGTCCCAATCCATCACCGGTAACCGACCCTCTCGGCTCCAGCCGGTAAAACAGCCGCCAGATCCTGTCGTGGTGCTCCGGCTTGATGCCCTGCCCCGTATCTTCGACGCAGTACACTACCCGATCGTCTTCTTCCCAGCCACTGACGTGAATCGTCAGCGGCCGATCCCCGTCACGATACTTCAGCGCGTTGTCGACCAGATTGGCAAAGACCTGATTGATCTGAACGGCGTCTCCCCAGCACGAGGGCAGATCGTCGATCTCGATCTGAGCATGGGTCTGGTCGATCTGATACGCATGGGCGTCCGCGACGATGTCGATCAAGGCATTCATGTTCAGTCGCGTGAGATGAATGGGGAGCCGGCCGAGGCGCGAGGTCTGCAGCAGCCCGTTGATCAGGGCGTCCATCTTCTGGACGCTGGCTACGATGTAGTGGAGGGCGGTTGGCATCTGATCCCGCACGATGGATAATCCCTCATGGCGCAGGTTTTCGTCATCCGGTTCAGTCTCGAACAAGCTGCGCAGCTCGGCCGCCGCCTTCTCCAGGCGTTGGCTGAAACCCTGGATATTGACCAACGGGGACCGCAAATCGTGAGAGCTGACGTATAGCAAATCCTCCAAGTCGGTGGTCTGCTGCCGCAGCTCACGCAGCAGCTCCTCGCGCGCTGCCTCCGCTCTCTGGCGGTCACTGATGTCGGTCAGAAACGTGTAGTAGTACTTCACCTGCCCTTCGTCGTCTCTGCCGACGTGGGCGAAGAGCTCGACGGGCACGCGAGTGCCGTCCTTACGGATGTATTCCTTCTCGTAGCGGACGGTCCGGCCGGACTGCTCCAACTCCGCAAGTTTTGCTCGCTCGATGGGCAACCATTCAGGCGGAGTGAGGTCGTGCGCCCAGTCGATGGCTTCCAGTTCTTCTCGGGCATAGCCGACGAGGGCCAGATAAGCCGAGTTGCAAAGACCCATTTGGCCATCAGGGTAACCGACGGCGAAAGGTTGCGACGAAGCCTCGATCAGCTCCGCGAGGAAGGCGTTCTGTTTCGTGCTTTCCCGCAACCGCTCTTCCATTTGCTTGCGGCCCGTAATGTCGTGAGCGACGCTGATCTCGCCGGTTATCTGGCTGCCATAGCGCAAGGGGTTCGTCGTAATGACGTAGTGACGCATCTCCCCGTCGACGATCACCGATTGTTCCGTGACGACTGTTTCTCCAGATTCCACCGCCTGCCTGTCGGCCTTCATCAGCTCACGGGCGAAGTCAGCAGGGAGAACTGCCGCACTGTCACGGCCCAATATCTCTGCCGCAGGCCGGCCGATGAGCTTCTCTCGCGCCGGATTGACCAGAAGGTAACGTCCGTCCAGATCTTTCACTGCGATGGCGTCGGACGTGCCCTGCATGACGCCGTTGAGCAGGATGTACTGCTCTTCGAGCTGCGCTTCTGCCTTCCGACGTTTTACCTCTGTCTCGTATAGTGTCCGATAGTGCCGGCTTCGCTGTCTCTGCCAGACCAGAGACACCCCGCCGAGGGTAATGACGAGCAATCCGGACATGAGGCCGAGAATCAGGGCGCCTCGGGAACGTCCCGCAGCGAAAACCTCGGCGGCATCCTGCTTCGCCACCATGTACCACGAAGTCCCGGAAACGGGTTGCAGCGCAGCCACAACCTCGACGCCGCGATAGTCTCTGCCGACGACGATGCCCGTCACGTTCTGTACGGCCTGGACGGCGGGGAGGTCCAGCTGACTCAGCGGGATCATCAGCCGCAGTGCGGTGTTCTGTTCGTAGCGCAGGTCGTTCAGGAAGAGCACCTGGTCGCCCTGGCGCTCGACCAGCAGGGTCTCGGCGCTGCCTCTGGGCAGAGGCCACGATTGGATCAAGGGATAGAGAAACTGCCGGGCGTCGACGTCCAGCACCATGGCGCCGGCCGGCTGTTGCTGCCCGGTTTGAGAGAGGAAGAGCGGCGCGACGACATCCAGACGAGGAGAGCCGCCGTTCGCCGGCTGGTAGAGATCCGTCATCAGCGCACGACGGTCCCGCAAGGCGGCTGCCACGGTCGCCTGCGTGGTCGCCGGGACGGGCTCTTGAGTCGCCAACGCGCTGAGCCTCTGGTTGCCTTGAGCATCCAGCAGCAAGACGTCGCGGTACGAATAAGCCTCCTGGATGCTTCGAAGCCAGCGGAGCAGAGTCTCGGTCAGCTCGGGCGTCGGCGTCGTCAGCCATTGAGCGAACTCGTCGGCGGCGATGGTGTTTTCCATGATAACGGTGGCGTCGCCCAGGCGTTCCGCACGCCACTGGATGACCTGGTTCGTCTTGAACCGGGCCACGACCTGAAGTGCGTCCTCAGTGCTCTGTCGGGCGAGGCGTTCCTGATCGACGTAGAACGAGTAGCCACCCGCCAAGATGGCTCCGGCCAGGACCGCGAACGTCAGAATCAGTATGAGGGGGAAGCCGGGCTGCGAAGACGAGGTCTTCATTGCGGACCACTTTCCAGTTTGCATGAGAATGCGCGTGCTTCCTGATCGACTTTAGCGTCGGGCCGGCGTCCGAATGGGCAACGACGATTCACGGCCGGATAGGGTCGCAGAAAGAAAGTTTAATAATATCAGTAAATCGTTCTGGTACCAAAAGGGGAGCCGGAAGGGGCATACGAAAGGGTTCAGGTGGCGCCTCGCCCAAAATCCGGCATGCGCGAGAGGCCGAAAATGCTTGACACGCCTCACCAATTGTGGTAAAGTAACGCACAATCGAATTGAATACTATTCTAGCTGGGGGAGCTTGGTGATAGCCAGGCTGAGAGGATGGCCGAGCCGGAAACGACGGCACAGCGATCGACCCCTAAACCTGACCTGGATAATGCTAGCGTAGGGAAGCGAAACAGCTTAGGAAGAGACAGGGCATTCGTAGACCGCTATCCTTGCGCAGGATTGGCGGTTTTTTTATTGTGAAAGGGCGCAAGATGAAGGCGATAGTCGTTGCTAATGGGACCCTGAATGCCGACACTACGGGCTGGTTCGATGCCTTGCGGCAGCCGGGCGACCTGGTGATCTGCGCGGACGGGGGCTTGCGCAACGCGCTGAAGCTGGGCCTGCGGCCGGACGTCGTTCTCGGCGACTTCGACTCCGCGGCCAGAGAACAGGTTCGCGAGGCGGAGTCGATGGGGGCCGAGCTGATCCGCTTCCCGGCGCGCAAGGACGAAACCGATTCTGAGCTGGCCTTGCGCTACGCCGTGGACCAGGGCGCGACAGAGGTCGTGTTCCTGGGGGCGCTGGGCAGCCGGCTGGACCACGCCCTGGCGAACCTCTTCCTGCTCGCCGCCCCGGAGCTGGCCGGCGCCCGTGTCCGCATCCTCGACGGGGACACATCGCTGGAGCTGTGCCGCGATCGGTGCGAGATTCATGGCCGCCCGGGAGATATTGTCTCGCTGCTGCCGCTGACGGCGGCGGTGGA
Source organism: uncultured Chloroflexia bacterium (assembly GCA_963843645.1). Classification (GTDB taxonomy): domain Bacteria; phylum Chloroflexota; class Anaerolineae; order DAOTYC01; family DAOTYC01; genus CAWJLE01. The sequence continues at coordinate 79,895 of CAWJLE010000003.1, forward strand.
CGGGGTCGTAACCGCGGGCCTGGAGTATCCGTTGAAAGATGAGACGCTGCCGTTCGGGGCAGCGCGCGGCGTCAGCAACGTCATGCTGGCCGAGACGGCTGCGGTGTCGATCTCGCACGGGCTGCTGGCCGTGTTTCACGTGTCGTGTCAGGAATCCCAGACCACCCACACTGCAGCGGCGCCAATGGGTTGAGTTTCTACAACTTCGGAAGTCCTGTAGGAGGATCAATCAAAATGGACGAGAATCGTGCCGTAACGATGGCTGTTGAGGTCATACCGCTGGACCCGGATGCTTATCGGATCGTGGACCGGGCCATCGAGGCGATCGCTCACTCGGGCGTCAAGTATGAGGTCGGCCCGATGGAGACGACGATGGAGGGTCCGCTGGACCAGCTGTTGGATGTGGCCAAGGCGGCGCACCTGGCTGCCTTCGAGGCCGGCGCCGAACGAGTGGTGACGGTCATCAAGATCGGCGATTCGGTGGTCGGATCGACGATCGCTGACAAGGTGGAGAAGTACCGTTCGTGACCGATGACCCGATCCGGAAGAAGCTCGCTCCGGACGCCGAGCAGATCGGACGCCGCTGGACTCGAGATTACCTGCCTCCCGCAGCCCTGATCCTGGCGCTGCTGGCTGCCTGGGAGGGAGCAGGCCTGGCGCTGCGGGTGCCGATGTGGCTGCTGCCGACGCCGTCGGAGATCGTGCAGGCCGGGTTCGCCGCGCGCGGAGTCATGGCGCCCCACATCCTGCAGACCCTGCTGGAGACGTGGGTGGGCCTGGCGCTGGCGCTGGTGGTGGCCCTGGCTTTCGCGGTGATCGTCGACGTTTCTGCGCCGCTGCGCCGGGCCATCTACCCGCTGCTCGTCGTCTCGCAGACGATACCGATCATCGCCCTGGCCCCGTTGCTGGTGATCTGGCTGGGGTACGGCATCCTGCCGAAGGTGCTGGTCGTGGGCCTGGTGTGCTTCTTCCCGATCGTCATCGGCACCGCCGATGGTCTCAGGTCGGCCGATCCGGATTTGATCGCTTTGATGCGAACGATGGGAGCGACTCGCACCCAGATCTTCATGAAGGTCCGCGCGCCGGGCGCTGTGCCTTCTTTCTTTTCAGGACTCAAGATCGCCGTCACTTACAGCGTCGTCGGCGCGATCATCGGCGAGTGGGTCGGCGCCAGCCGTGGCCTGGGTGTCTTCATGCTGCGCGCATCCAACTCGTTCCGGACGGATTGGGTGTTTGCGGGCATCGCCGTCACCTCGCTTCTGAGCATCGTTCTGTTCCTGATCGTGACGTTGTTGGAGCGGGCGACGCTGCGCTGGTACTACTCCGCAGCGCGCGCGGAGCAGTGGGAGGAGCTCAATCGTGGTGCGTGATACGTCATCACAGTGGGCGGCGCATTCACGCATTACGCATCACGCGTCAGGGATTTCGCATCACAGACAAACACCATGTTTCTATGGAGGTGTCAACATGCAGGCTCGAATGAAGCGGTATGGAGTGCTTTTGTTTCTGGCGTTGATCGTCGCGATGACTCTGGGTCTTCCCGGAGCGACTTCGCCGGCTGCGGCTGCCGACCCGTCCGCAACAGCCCCCGCCGCGACCCCCGGCGCGCTGCAGAAGGTGACGCTGACGCTGGACTGGGTGCCGAACACGAACCACACGGGTTTCTACGTGGCGCTGAACAAGGGCTGGTACAGGGAGCAGGGACTGGAAGTGGACATCCAGGTGCCGTCCGATCCCGCAGCCGCCCTGAAGCAAGTGGCGTACGGCCACACGGAGTTTGGGATCAGCTTCCAGGAGGAGACGACCCTGGCGCGGGCGCAGGGTATTCCGGTGGAATCCATCGCCGCCATCATCCAGCATCAGAGCTCCGCATTCGCGTCCCTGAAGGGCAAGGGCATCACGCAGCCCAAGGACTTCGAGGGCAAGAAATACGGCTCGACCGGCGGCCTGCTCGAGCGGCCGATCATCCAGGGCCTCATGGCGTGTGACAATGCGGACGTGAACAAAGTGGAGTTCGTAGACGTGGGCTACGATGCCCTGCCCGCGCTGCTCGGCGGCAAAGTGGACTTTATCTGGATCTACCAGGGTTGGGAAGGCATCCAGGCGGAATTGATGGGCAAGCCCCTGGACGTCGTGCCGCTGTACGGCAGCTGCATTCCGGATTACTACACACCCATCATCATCTCGGGCGAGACGACGATTCAGCAGAAGCCGGACCTCGTGCGACGCTTCCTGGCGGCAACGGCCACGGGGCTTCGATTACGCGATCCAGAATCCGGACGAGGCGGCGAGCATCCTGGCGACCTATACGCCTGAAACCGATCCTAACCTGATCCACGCCAGCCAGAAGTGGCTGAGCCCGCGGTATCAGGCCGACGCGCCGGCCTGGGGTGTGCAGCAGCTTTCGGTCTGGGAAACGTTCGGGAAGTGGATGGCCGATCGGAACCTGTTGGCCGGACCTTTCGATCCTCAGAAGGCGTTCACGAACGACTTCCTCCCCAAATGATCGAGCTGAAGGACATCAGCAAGGCCTTCCGAGTCGATGGCGAGATCATGGTCGCGCTGAACTCGGTGAGCCTGCGGGCTGACGAAGGCGAGTTCGTGTCCGTCATCGGGCCGAGCGGATCGGGCAAAAGCACGCTATTCAACGTCGTGGTCGGACTGCTGGAGCCCGACCACGGCGAGGTCTGGATCGACGGCGAGCGGGCGAGACAGCGCCTGGGGCGCATGGCGTACATGCCGCAGCGCGACCTGCTGCTGCCCTGGCGCACCGTCCTCGACAACGTCATCTTGCCGGCCGAGCTGAGAGGCGCGTCTCGAGCTGAGGCGCGCCGCCGGGCGGAAGAGCTGCTGCCGCTGTTCGGCCTGGAGGGTTTCGGTCACAGCTATCCTTCCGCTCTGTCAGGGGGCATGAAGCAGCGAGCCGCTCTGTTGCGCACCTTCTTCTGCGAGAAGGAGATCATGCTGCTCGACGAACCATTCGGCGCACTGGACGCAATCACGCGCGCGGAGATGCAGGCGTGGCTGCTGCAGGTCTGGAGCCGGTTTCGGCACACGATCTTGTTCATCACGCACGACGTGGAGGAGGCGGTCTTCCTTTCAGACCGCGTTTACGTGATGACTGCACGACCCGGCCGGATCAGCCGGACGGTCGACGTCGACCTGCCGCGGCCGCGAGATCGCGAGATGATCACCCAGCCGGCGTTCGTCGCGCTGCGCCACGCGCTGATGGAGGCGCTCCGATGACCACGACCGAGCTCGTGTTCGGAGAAAGCGAGGCTCGTGCATACGAGGCCTGGTTCGAGACGACTGAGGGTCGCCGCGCCGACATTCTAGAGAAGGCCCTGTTGGGACGCCTGCTGGCGGGTTTCGGTCAGCCGGGCAGTTCGCTGGAAGTGGGGTGCGGCACCGGCCACTTTCTGCGCTGGTTCGAGGAACTGGGGTGGCGCACCGGCGGGGTCGACGTCTCCCAGCCCATGTTGGATGAAGGCCGGCGCCGCGCTGCGCGCCCCGATGCCGGCTTCTTGCTGTCGGATGGAACGGCGCTGCCCTTCGCCGACCGCTCCTGGGACGTCGTGGCCATCATCACGATGCTGGAGTTCGTGCCCGACCCGCGCGTGGTCGTGCACGAAGCGCTGCGGGTGGCCCGGCGCGGCGTCCTGCTGGGCGTGCTCAATCGCTGGAGCCCAGTGGCGCTGCAACGGCGGGTTGAGGGCTGGTTTGGATCCACGCCCTACGACTCGGCCCGCTTCTATTCTGCAGCTGAAGTCCGGCGACTGTTGAGCGGCACGGCCGAAACGTCGGACCCGCTTCAGGTGGAGATCGGTTACGCCCTGGGGCCGTGGGTGTGGCCGGCGTTGGGTGCCTTCCTTGGCGCCCGGGCGGTGAGGGTAAGATCGGAGGCGGAATGACCGGTATTTCGGCTCAAGTGAGCCTCTATCCATTGGGTGGGGCGGACGTGGACGCGGCCGTCGCGGCCTTTCTGGCAGTTCTGGACGCCCATGGCCTCGATCGCCAGACGGGTGACATGAGCACTGTCGTCTGGGGGGACGCGGAGGACGTATTCGGCGCGCTGCGGGAGGCCTTCGAGCGTGTCGCTGAGACGCGGGCGGCGGTCATGGTGATCACCGTGTCGAACGCGTGTCCGGTGTCCGGCACGGCCGGCGCCGCCACCCCTCGCCAGATGCCTGATTAAGGCAGTACGCGGGCGCGTCCGGCGGTGCTGTCCGTCAGAGCTGACACGAATGGTTCGACCGCGTCGGCGGCGAACTCCAGGCGCAACGTCACGTCGGCGCCGAATTCCTCGCCCAGTATCTGCCCCTCGTGGGCCGCGACCAGCCTCTTGACGGGCTCGTACAGACTGTACGATACGGCGACCGCAATCTCGCGCTTCTCGATCTTCAGCTCTCGCGGCAGCGACTCGAGCACCAGTCGAGCCGCATCACCATAGGCGCGAACCAACCCCCCGGTTCCCAGCTTGGTTCCTCCGAAGTAACGCGTGACGACCAGAACCGTATCTCCAAGACCGCTGCCGCGCAGAACCGCCAGCACCGGTCGCCCGGCGGTTCCGCCCGGCTCTCCGTCGTCGCTGGATCCTTCGATGGTCGAGGCGCCGTAGCCAACGACGAACGCGTAGACGTGATGGTTGGCCTTTGGGTGCTGCTCGCGGATGGTTTGGACGAAAGCTCTGGCTTCAGCGACAGTGTCGGCTCTGGCCGACGGCGGCGATGAAGTCGCTGTTGACCACCCTGAGCTCGATGACAGCAGGCCGGGCGGGGACGGGATATCCTGAAGGCATGGTGACGGGTGTGCTCCTCGGCGCGAGTTTGGACCTATTGTACCCCAGGAAGGCAAAAGATGCCTGACCTCGAGGACGAAGCAACAAAAGAGGCCACCGAAGTACGACTCAGCTTCGGTGGCCTTCTGTGATTCTCTTTTGACTGGCTACACGACCAACCGCCGGCGCTTTAGAGTCTAAAACCCCTGCTCGATTGGCCTCAAGTATCCTGGCTCGATCCGAACTTCACGGACCGCACAAGGACAGTCTCCACGTCAGGGCTGTGGAGGGCTGGCGAGTCCGCCGTTCATCAGCGGACCACCCGCCAGCTGCAGCGACTGCTGAGCGTTCATCACGGTGTCAGGCTCTGACGAGGTTGGCGAAGCGACACCGATCAGATCGAGACGTATTGGTGGCCGGGTTGTACACGACAACACCCGTCATCTTGCCCACAGGGGCGAAGATCTCGATCTGGCCGCCCCCGGGAGAGTCGACTTTAGCGTTGAAGCTACCCGGAGGAGCACCCGTAGATGCCCCGCTGAGAAGCGGCAGCCCGCCCACGTAGGTATACACAGACTCACCAGGTTGCAAGCCGGTGACGATGATCTTGTTATCTCCACCCTCCTTTGCGTTGTTTGGAGCGTGCGCCCAGACAGCTTGCGCGGGCGCCAGCAACAAAGTCAACGACACCAGAAGGCTGAATGCCATCGTTAACGACAGAATTCTCTTTCCGTTCATGGTTCTCAAACCTCCCGGACGAGAACTCCCCCTGCCATTCACTCAGCAATCACCGGGGAGCCTGCGTCCTGTGTTGAACGAGACCCGCATCCCATCCTTCGACCCGATTCGGATCAGAAAAACCGAAAAGAAGCCACGGCTGGCCGTTTGAGGCTGAAACAGGTCTACTGCGCAGGGCTAGCCTGTGGCTGCGCTGACGAGCTGGCCGGTACCTTCAACTGCTGGCCGACCCGAATCATGTTCGGATTGGAGATTCCGTTGGCTGCGGCCAGATCGCTCGAAGTCGTCCCGAACTTTTGCGCCAGGGCGCTAAGAGTGTCTCCGGAGACGACTGTGTAGGTCTGGGTGAAGTTCGCGTAGTTTCCGGTCGAGCTGGCCGTAGCCTGGCTAGGCATCGCCTGGCTAGGCGTGCTGCTTTGCGGAGCCGATGACTGCGGCTGCGCCGGGCTCAACGGGCTCGCCAACCCCTGGTTCGGAATGGCCGGGGCATTGGCTACCAGCGAACCGGACGGGGTGAAAGCCAGCTGAATCGACTGCTGTGCGTTCAGAATCGTGTCCGGCCACGTAGTCGTCGGCGAGACGACCCCGATCAGATGATACGCATTGGTGGACGAGTTGTAGACGTAAACGCTGGTGGTCTTACCCACCGGAACCATGGTCTCAATCTGCCCACCCGTAGGAGAGTCGATGCGTGCTGCGAAGTTGCCCGGAGGAGCGGCATTGGACGCCGAGCTCAGAATAGGAAACTCGCCAACGTAAGTGAAAACCGACTCGCCGGGCTGGAGCCCAGTCACGACAACTTTACTGTCTCCACCAGACTCAGAGTGCTTAAAATTGTCGGGAGCGGCCGACACCAGGGCTGGTGTCAGGAGCACGCTCAAGGACACCACCAGGCTGAACACCCCCATCAAAGGCAGAAACTTTTTCCCGTTCATGGTTTTTTGCAAACCTCCAAATTGAGCTCCCTCAATGTATGGAATGCAAACGGGGGAGCGCTGTTTTTGTTCTCTGTTCCTCACGTCCTTGTCATGCTTGCACCTTTGCGCCCACCGCTGATAATACGCGCTTCCACGGCGGTTTCCAGTGGGCAGCATTACAATGGGGCGGGGCTATTCGGATATTCCGAGTGCGTTTTGGCTGTCGGGGCGTTCCGGGGAGCTGGGCCGATGCGAAATCGAGCCATCTTGTGGTCAGGGGACTATCGCTGGCTGGTGCAGGCGAGGACCAGATCGTTGGATTCATTCGCGACGAACGGTTCTCCTCGCAGGCTGCCGAAGGCGCGAACCTCGATACAGCCCAGGGAGCGCAGCAGGTCCTGCAGGGGGGCGCTGAAGAGCGGCTGCTGAGGCGTGCTGTCCACGTGAACCTCCCATCGACCGGCCGTGTCTCGCTCGAAGAGCGCGGTGTGGAAGACTATGCCTGAGTCGGTGTAGTCGGCGAGCCGCCAGATGAGCACTTCGTGGCCGTCCACGACGCCCGAATCCAGCTTCATGAACCGCGGACGTTCCACCCAACGGCGGTCGTAATTGAGGTTGTGCAGGAGCAACAGGCCGCCAGGTCGCAAAACGCTGAGCATACCTCGCAGGCTGCTTTCGAGCTCCTCGTCGGTGGTGATGTGAGGGAGTGAGTTCCCCAGGCACAAGACAGCGTCGAATGGCGCGGGCAGAAGGTCTGGAAGGTCGGCGAACCGCGCCAGATGGAAGACGGCCGGAAGGCCGCGCGCCGCAGCATTGGACTCGGCCCGGCGGATCATTTCCGGGCTGGCATCGGCGCCGGTGGTCTGGTAACCCCACTCCATTAGCGCCAGAGTGTGCTGACCGGTGCCGCAGGCCGCATCCAGGACGGTGACGGCGTGGTGGTCGTCCAGCAGCCGTCGGATAAAGGGGCCCTCGAAGGCAAGACGAGCGGGCCAGTCGTTCATCGTGTCGTAGACGCGGGCCAGTCGATCGTAAAACTGCTCATTGGTCAGCATCGGACACCTCCTGCATAATGAAAAGGTTCCGGCGGCTTGAACCGGAACCTACAAACGTGAGAACACATCCTCAACCGAGAGGGCCAGACCCTCGCAAGGCAAGACCATATCAACGAGCGCCGAGCTGCCGGCCCCTGGCTCTGGTTTCACCCGCGTCTGGTTCGAAGTTCGGGTTGATTCGACCTGGAGGGCTGCGAAACGAACGATCGACGGAACGATGAAACCCAATTTGGCGAAATTATCTCGATTAAGCTGAATGAACTGCGGCAGATTCAGCTCTGCGCGAGGGCTGCCCCTGGAGTCGGGGTGGATGGATTCACCCGTTGGACCTCGGCTGCTCGTGGTCCTTTGGCATCTTCCTCGACAGCAAGCTCGACTCGCTCACCCTCGTCGAGCGTCTTGTACCCATTTCCTTGGATGGCCGAAATAATGAACGAACACCTCCCTGCCCGAGTCCAAAGCAATAAATCCATAGCCCTTGGTGTTGTTGAACCACTTGACAGTACCACTGAATCTGTCGTCTGCCATTCTGACTACCTCCTCGTCGTCACTCCGAGCGGCGGATGAAATAAAAAAAACCGCCAGGCATGAGCATCCTGGTCGGCTATCGACAGCATACCCGAGGAACCGTCATACCCGTCTAGTATTGCAGGACTATCTGGTAAGTCAATTATAGCACTGTTGGGCGAGGCCGTCAAGCGTTAATTCGAGTTTGGTCAATTTATGTTCCAATTATGGACTTATTTGATCGGGTTCTCCAGGAGCTGCGCCACCTGGCCGAAGCGGTCGAACGTCCAATTCGGCTGCTTCTTTTGTTCGTCCGCGAGGAACTTCTTCAGGTCTTTGGGTATCATCACCGGCAGGTCGGTGGACTCCACGGACAGCTTGACGTCGGGATGGAGAAACACGATGGCGCCGTTCACCGGCACTTCTGCATCGGCCAGGTTCCGGCTCAGGTATTTCTGGATGACGGACACTTCGGATGCCATCTCAGCCGCCGGGTTGCCCAGCGGCTGCTCTCCGCCGAAGAACAGTCGAAAGCGGCGCTTCATATCCTTCTTCTGCAGCCACTTGTTCTGGCCCTTGTAGGTGACCGGACCGTCCTGCTTCTTGGTATGGAGCACGTAGACGCCGAACGGGGTCAGCAGCACGTGCGGGCTGGGCAATACGTAGTTGAAGAGCTGATATTTGTTGCTGAGGCCCTTCAACGCCTTTTCCAGCACTTCATCGCCCCGCGGCGGTTTGACCCACCGGCTGACGTTGTACGAGCCTATGCTGGCCACGCCGAAGCCCAGGATGAGGCACAGCAACGACACCTCGAACAGCTCCGGCTTGGAGAAGCTGATCACCATGCCGCCGGTGAGGATGACCAGCCCCGCCAAACTGGTGTACTTACCCAGGCGGGCCTTGCCGGCAATGAATTTCGAAATCGGTCTTGACCTTCATCAGGTTGATCTCTTTTCTAGCGTCATGCTGGGGGGGCGCCGAAAACCAGGCAAGCGTTCTGGCCTCCGAAGCCGAACGAGTTGTTCATGGTGTAACGGACCGTGTGCCGGCGGGCGACGTTCGGGACGTAATCCAGATCGCACGATGGATCGGGCGAGTGCAGGTTGATCGTCGGGTGGATCACGCCGTTCTGGATGCTCATCAGGCAAGCCAGCGCTTCCATCGCCCCGCCCGCGCCGAAGCCATGCCCGATCATCGACTTGGTGGAGCTGATAGGAATCTTGGGCGCGTGCTCGCCGAAGACCTTCTTGATGGCGACGGTTTCCGCCGTATCGCCCAGTGGCGTGCCCGTGGCGTGTGCGTTGATGTAGTCGATCTCGTCCGGCCGGAGACCGGCGTCGCGCAGCGCCCAGCTCATCGCCTTCGCCGCACCCTTGCCCCGCGGGTCCGGCTGTGCGACGTGAAACGCGTCAGAGGAGGAGGCCTGGCCCAGAACCTCGGCGTGGATTCTGGCGCCACGAGCCCGTGCGTGAGTCATTCGCTCCAGGACGAATATGGCGCAGCCCTCGCCCAGCACCAGCCCGTCCCGCGTGGAGTCGAAAGGCCGGCAGGCCGTGCCGGGGTCTTCGTTGTGCTGCGACAGCGCCCGCATGGCGAAGAACGCCGACAGCAACGCGGGGCAGATCATGGCTTCGACGCCGCCGCTGATGATCACGTCGGCGGTTCCGCGCCGGATGACCTCGGCCGCCTCACCAATGGCTTGCGCTCCCGATGCGCAGGCCGTGGTGATCGTCGAAATGTAGCCGGTGGCGCCGAAGTAGTAGCTGACGTAGTGCGCCGGAATGTTGGGCAGCGAGGCGGCGAGAACGAACGGGCTGAGTTTCTTGTAGCCCTGCTCGTTGATCACCTGCACACCCTTCGCGGCTTCGTCGAATCCGCCGATGGCCGTCCCAAACATGATTCCGGCGCGGTCTCCGTCCGCCAGGGGAAGGCTCAGGCCGGCGTCATCGATCGCCTCGTAGCTGGCCGAAACCGCCAGCTGAGCGCAGCGCGCCATGCGCCTGCCCTCTTTGGTCGGAATGCGGGCGAAAGGATCGAAGCCCTTGACCTCCGCCGCGATGTGAACCGGATACGCGGTTGAATCGAACAGCGTGATCGGCCCTGTTCCTGACCGGCCGTCGACCATGCCTTCCCAGGTCTCGGCTACGTTTAGTCCTAGTGGGGTGATAGCGCCCAAGCCGGTGACAACCACTCTCTCTTCGTCTGAACGCTGGCGTGGCATAGCTTTAGACGACTCCCTCCTCGATCGTTCGAATAATATCTGAGTCGAGCGCGTTCTTGGCGACGCGCACCGCGCTCTTGATGGCTTTGGCATTCGAGCGGCCGTGAGCCACGATGGCGATCCCGTTCACGCCAAGCAGCGCCGCACCGCCGTAGTCGGAGTAGTCCAGGCTGGCCCTGGTGGCTCGCAGTGCGCCGCGGGCCAGCAGCGCGCCGAGCATCGCATGCGGCCGCTGCTTGATCTCGCGCTCCAGCGTTTTGAGCAGGAGGGCTGCGACACCCTCGGACGTCTTGATGAACACGTTGCCCGTGAATCCGTCCATCACGATGACGTCGGCCGGCTGGTCGGGAACGTCCTTGCCTTCGACGTTGCCGACGAAATTGAGCGCGGTGGCCTTCAGCAGGACAGTGGCTTCCTTGACGAGGGCGCTGCCCTTGCCTTCTTCCTCGCCCGTGCTCATGATGCCGACGCGTGGTTGGTCGACGTGGAGGACGCCCTGGGCATAGGCGCTGCCCATGATCCCAAATTGTTGCAGGTACTCCGGCTTGCAGTCGGTGGTGGCGCCAACGTCGAGGACGAAGCAGCGGCCACGGAGCGTCGGATACACGGTGCCCAGGGCCGCGCGCCGCACGCCGGAAATGCGGCCCAGGTAGAGCTGCGCGGCGGCCAGCACGCCGCCGGAATTGCCCGCGGAGACGAAGGCGGACGCCTCGCCTCGCTTGATGAGCTGCATGCCCACGACCATGGACGAGTCGCGCTTGGCGTGGACCGAAGTCCCCGGCTCGTCGTCCATCTCGATCACTTCGTCGGCGTGGGCCACCGTGATCGCTGCCCCGGCGGTGTCGCGGCTCTTGAGTTCAGCCTCGATTTGAGGCCGGCGCCCAACGAGAACGATCTCGACGCCCAATTCTCGGGCAGCCAGAAGCGCTCCGTCCACGATCGTGCCCAGGCCTCGGTCGCCGCCCATGGCGTCCAGAACAATCTTCACCGAATATATCTCCCAATGGAGGCGTGTGTTGTTGTGCAGGCGTCTACCTGACGTGGCGCAACGCAGCGGATTATATCACAGCTGAACGCGCCAGGCAAGAGTTCGGCGTCGGCGCCCTGGGCGCCGGCGGCACCATCTCGCCCAAATCCGGGACGCACCCTGTGCAACCCTCATCGTTGACGCTGCCTGGGGGCCATGATATAATCACGCCGGACGGGGGCGATGGGGGTCGCGTGGCCCATTCGAGCCGCCGAAGGTGACGATGCGCGTTATTCGAACTCAGGTGTGGGTGTGGGTGCTGTTGGCCCTGCTGGTCGTGGCCCTGACCTATCCAGTGGCGTGGGAGACGGCAAAGGGCTCTTCGTTGCCTGGCCTGAAGGATTTCGACGACTTCGAATACGCGTGGCTCCTGTGGTGGTTCGATACGAGCCTCGTCCAGCACCAGACGGATCCCGCGAACCTGCCTTTCTACTACCCCATGCAGACGAACCAGCCCCTGGTGTCGGTCACGCCCCTCGGCTGGCTGCTCGCCGTTCCTCTCGTGTCTCTGTTTGGTCCCGTCGTAGCCTATGGGCTGTATTGGCTGCTGAGCTTCGTGCTGTGCGGCTACACCGCCTACCTGCTTGCGCTCTGGCTGAGCCGGTCACGTCCGGCAGCCTTCATCGGCGCCCTCATCTTCGCCTTCTATCCGGGCAGGATGCTCCACGGGCTGGGACACTTCAGCGACATGTTGGTCTTCATATTTCCCCTGTACGCCCTGTTCCTCTTGCGGCTCGTTCGAAAGCCTGACCGGCGACGGGCTGTCCAGTTCGCCGTCGTCACGTGCCTGGGCCTGCTGATCGATTTCCGCCACATCGGCCTGTTCTACCTGCCGTTCACGACGCTGTTTCTCATCTACGAAGCCGTGACGGACCGGCGGCGTCTGTTGTCTGCGCAATTCTTGAAGTGGACCGCTTTGGCGGCCGGCGGTGTGGTCCTCATCGTGCTCCCGTTCGTCGGCCCCTTCGTGCTGAGCAGCCTGGGCGGCCGACTCGGCCAACTGATGGAAGGCGGCCTGGACGCCAGCTCAGCCGATCTGCTGTCGTTCGTCCTGCCGGCGATGACGCATCCGTTGCTGGGCCAGATCGGCCCTCTGAAAGCGTTGATGCAGGCCGTGTGGACGAGGAGCCTGTACATCGAGACCGGGCAGTACTTCGGCGTGACGGCGGTGGTGCTGGCCGCGGTGGCCCTGATGAAACGACGCCGGAACGCCGGATTGTGGATATTGGTCGTGGCAGTGGGAGCTATCCTCGCGCTCGGCCCGCGGCTGAAAGTGGCTGGACAGCAGGTGAGCAGCGTCCCTCTGCCGTACGCCTTCCTCAACCGGCTGCCGTTCTACGAATGGCTGCGCATCCCCGGCCGCCTGGACATGATGATCAAGCTGGCGCTGGCCATGGCGGCGGCGCTGGGGGCGGCGGTTTGGCTGGGTGGCCGGTCACCCGGCCGCAAGCCAGGGAAGCGGCTGATGTTTGCCGGCGTCCTGTCGGCCCTCTTACTGTTCGAATACCTCACGTTCGTGCCGTATCCTACGGCCGGCGTGCAGCCCTCGCCTTTCCTGGAGAGCCTTTCCGGCGATGGGCAAGACTACGGCATCCTGAGCATCGCCTCGCACGAATACGCGATGTACCTCCAGACCCTGCACCAGCATCCCATAGTGGAAGGCCACATCCACCGCTGGCCGCCGGGCGGGTTCGAATGGGCGCTGCAGCTTCACGATCTGGTACTGTATCCGGTGACGACAGAGCAGGCGTATTACGACATTCTGGACGCGGATTCGCTGCCGTACGGGCGGGATGGCGGCCGGATCTTCGCCGGCTCGGCGGACCTGGCCCCGACGGACCTGCTGGCCGAGCAGGGCATCCGCTACGTCGTGTTCGATCGGCGGGGGCCCTGGACCCCGACCGACCGCGACCTGTACACCGGCCGGCTGCAGGCTTATTTCGGCGATCCGGTCGCCCGGGACAAGCGGCTGACCATCTACGAAGTGCGGCCCGCGCCCGGTGCCGGCGCGAAGCTCGTTCCTGAGAGCGGCTGGAACGCACTCGAAGGCGCGGAGCACGATCTATGGCGCTGGACGCAAGGGACGGCAGAGGTACGGATCGACGACGCGCCGGCGGGCCTCTATCGTCTGAAGCTGGCCGTGCGGCCGTTTGAACGGGGCCAGCACCTGCAGGTCACCCTGAACGGCCGGGCGCTCGGGATCGGCGCCGCCGCGTTGGACGGGCCGGCCGAGATCATCACCCCGCCCTTCGCGCTGGACGGCGGGGCCGCGAGCCTGCGCCTGGCTACGCCCGAAGGCTGCCCCTCTCCGTTCGACCCGTGGCGCGGCGACTGGGATCGCCGCTGCCTGGGCGTGGCGGTGAGCGAGATGCGCTTATTCCCGGCCCTCGCCCAGCCCGCACGTTTCGGCGCCGCGGGCGGCGCGCAGTTGGACCTGGTCGGCTACGAGGTTACGCCCGGTCCGGGCCCGGACGATCACACGTACGTGAACCTGTATTGGCAGACCGCGGGGTCCGTGGGATGCGACTACACGGTGTTCGTCCACACCGTCGACGCGCAGGGCCGAACCCTGGCGCAGGACGACGTCCAGCTCAAGAATCGAGCGGGCGCGCCCACGTCCGCGTGGCACCCCGGCGACGCGGCGCGGTCGTTCCACGCCCTCCCCGCGCTGAGCGCCGGCGCCACGCTCCGAGTCGGGTTGTACGACCTGCAGACGATGCAGCGCCTGCCGCTGCAGGGCGATGCGAGCGGCGAGAACGCCGTGACGGTGCCGAGCGCGAACCCGTAGGGGCAATCCCCCCGTGGTCGCCCGGCACGCCCCTACGCTCTCACGGATTCGCGCGAGGGCTGGGGTGGGCGGCGTCGGCACAAACACAAAACAGACTTGGCCCTGGACAGCCGTTGGCTCGCCTGCCACGGGTAGAGGGAGTCCCTGCTTCGCCGATGTTTTCATGTGCTTTCGTATTATGGAAATGCGTGATACAATTCGGCAAATTTCTTATCAAGAGAAGCCCCTCTATTAGCGCGAGGGGCTTGCCCGGACCAGGTGAGTGAGCACTCAGTCGGGATTGATGCGAATGTTCGCCACGTGAGCGCCGCCAGGTCAATTCGGGCGGCGCATTCTTTTCTCGCCGCCGAGGGTTCTTGCCCCGTCCGGAGATCCCTTCGACATCAATGCTCATTCCGTATGTCGGAGGGTTCGATGACCCATTTGTCCGTATGTCTCTCATGGCCGGACAATGGTTGGGATGGCACAGTCTGTCGCGAAAACCGATCCTGAATAGCTCTTGTATCTGGTCGAGACAGTTCACGACGTCACGTTTCGCAGGGGCAGCCCCCCGTGGCTGCCCAAGAAATGAGGTGAAACCCATGCGCTGGTCAGACGTACGAGAAAAGTACCCCAACCAATGGCTGATCGTCGAGGCGCTGGAAGCGCATACGGAAGGCGACCGGCGACTCCTGGACCGCATCGCCGTGGTAGAGACGTGCCCGGACGGCGCCTCCGCGATGGAGAGCTATCGTCGCCTCCATCTGGAGCATCCTTCTCGTGAGTTCTATTTCGTTCACACGGCGCGCGAAGCGCTCGAAATCAGAGAGCGATGGTGGACGGGAGTCCGGAGGAGCCGTGCAACTCAAACTGAGAGATGACCTCCCCTTCATCGCAATGCGAATGACCTATGGCGGCGCGCAGATGGAACTGCCCGACATTCTGGTCGACACCGGCTCGGCCAGCACGGTACTGGCCGCCGATGTGGTGGCGCAGGTCGGCATTGTCCCTGAACCGCAGGACGTCCTGCATATCATTCGCGGCGTTGGTGGAACCGAGGTGGTCTTCTCGCGCCGGGTCACTGGGCTGGAGATTCAAGGGCACAGGTGCGAGCAATTCGAGATTGAAGTCGGCAGCCTGGAGTATGGATTTGATATCAACGGAATTCTGGGCATGGACTTCTTGATGCGGACGGGCGCCATCATTGACTTACAGCGACTTGAACTGGATTTCGCCACGACGGAGGCTGAACAAACGTGATTCCATCAGGCCACGCGTTTGCGGGCCAGAAGCCGTTGCCGGTGCAGCCCGCCCAGAACCCGATCCTCTGCAACACGCACGAGGAGCCCACCGAGTACTCCGTCCGCGACCAGGACGCCGGTGCTGCGGGTCCCTGAGGCTGCCGGTCGCCGTTCGACCTGCGGCGCCATGATTGGGACGATCGGTGCCAGGGCATCGGTGTGTGAGTGAGATGCGCTTGTTCCTGGCCCTGGCGCAGCCCGCGCGCTTCGGCGCCCCTGGCGGCGAGCAGCTGGGCCTGGTCGGCTTCGAGGTCACGCCCGGTCCGGGCCCGGACGATCACACGTACGTGAACCTGTATTGGCAGACCGCGGGGTCCGTGGGATGCGACTACACGGTGTTCGTCCACGCCGTCGATGCGCAGGGCCGAACCCTGGCGCAGGACGACGTCCAGCTCAAGAACCGCGGGGGCGCGCCAACGTCCGCGTGGCAGCCGGGTGACGCGGCGCGATCGTTCCACACCCTCCCTGCGCTGAGCGCCGGCGCCACGCTCCGAGTCGGGCTGTACGACCTGCGGACGATGCGGCGCCTGCCGCTGCAGGGCGATGCGAGCGACGAGAACGCGGTGACGGTGGCTCAAGAGTTGGTCGACAAGTGACCACTCTATTTCTCATGGGTTACGAGATCCGAGTTGACCTCGCCCGAGCGTTCAATCGGCTATGACCGCATAGCATCCGGGTGGGGAGTTGGCGCATTTTCTACAAGATCGAGGACGACAGGTCGGTTGTGGTGGAGGTTGAAGCGGCCCTGAGAGGACCGCGACCCGTGATGTCGCTCCAGAAGTCTTCAGCCGCAGCGCTTACTTGCCGTAACACTCGTTGCACATCAGGATGGCCCAGAAGCGTTGGTTCATGAACTCGCCAATGCTCTGCGCACTAACGTGTTGTTCGCACCACCATTGCTGATTCCCCAACTGACCCGTTGGCCCACATCCACATGACTGGAGGCTCGCTGTGGGTACGAGTCTGCAGGTATCTTTGTGAATCGTGAGCGTTCGATTCGGTTTGTTAGCGCTGTAACGGGCCACAGTCACCCCCATCTCGGCAGCCAATTCGCACAGAAGCCATACTCACTGCCACCATGTCCATGTTGGCATCAGGACTGTAGCTTCTAATAGCAGTAGGACCATGCAGAGCCCTAGTCATGGCACACCCTAACCAAGCCGCCGCTTCATACTGTCCGCTAATGTCCTTGGCCTCAGTCCGCAGCACTAGCACGGACAACTTGTCGTCAAACGGATGACACGACACCGTTTTGAATTCCATGCCCACTTTGGATTCGATGGCAATGATCCGTTTGTCCGGCCTGACAACCTTCCTCACCGTGCCTATTGAAACCTGTCGATTGCTAGGGACTATCGGGATGACTGACACCTGATCCCCCCGTATCAGCCAGTTTCTCCATCGCATATTCGAACACTCTCTTGTATACGGTGCTCTTCATCCGCCTTTGGATAAAAGCTTCGAGCCTACCTCGTGTTACTTCCTGACGCACGCGCTTTGCCTCAAAATTGAATGCGTACAGATTGTGACATGCGCGGCGGTGGACGTAATTGACTCCGCCACGATCCTCCAAGTAATCCAAGTATGCAAATGCGTCGTTAGCAGAGACCATGGGCCAGGTGTCCCCAGTGTCCCAATCTCGGACGGCGAAACCTTCTTCCCCGGCAAGGCACAGCAAATGCTCGGCGAAATTCCGACGAGTTCGTTCATATTTGAGAGGGTCACGGGCAGACTCCATCGCGGACAGCCTAGTCAGGTGGAACCCGGGCAACTGGACCTGCTTGAAAGCTGCACTCATGATCCACGTTTGCGAATCCACCGTATCGGCCCCGCAGTAAAAAGCAAACAGCATGAGTAGTGCTGACCCTAAAGAGAAGCAGTGAATGTGAGCTTGGGGCAACAATTGTCGAACTGCGGCAATCACATCAATAACTGTTCGTTTGCTGCCATTCAATGCTAGCGGAGCTAGACTGCCAATGCCCACAAGATTCGGTTCTCGGCCCAGGATATTCGTGATGTCAGTCAACGACCGTTCTAAAGCGGCGGGAGTGTGGCCGTGGAGCACGGGCATGAGCTGAAAGAAGTCTGGAATATTATCGCTTCGCTGTGCCAGAGCCTCGACCATCGCTTGCGTGTTGGCTCGAGTGTTCTCCCAACGAGCGTCGATTTCTTCCAACGTTGCATTTGCGGGAAAAGGATGATCTAAGACGACGGATACGTCGACTGCCAGGTCAAGCCCGATCTTGAGAACATCGACAGCTGTAATACCGATTTCTTTGTGCTGCATGAAGTTAAAAGCTCCCGAGTCGAGGATCAACGGGCCTCTGAATTCGACGTACTCGTGAAGCTTGCCTTCGTTCCTGATGATGCTGTTCGCAATTACTCTGGTTCGTCTGTTACCCAATAGGTCGTAAGCATTGAGCAGCAATGCTTGAGTATCGGTTATGGCCCACGGGTGGCAACGTAGGCCTGCTCGCGGATAGTCACCGATCCGATAGCTGGCAAATATGTTTGGTACTTCTATGGTCTTGGCACCAATATTCTTGACTCGATCACGCTTCATTGGCCTGCTCAATGGTTTCCTGAAAGCGCTTTCGCATTCTTGGTAGGAAGTAACCCGGTAAAACATTTAGGCTCTGCCGCTTCACTTCCGTGTCTAGATTCTGATACTCTTCGGACACAATCTCGGGGGATAACGGATCTATCGACTGGACGACGGAATCATCGGGCTGCTGTCCCTTGGCGATGAAGTAGCGTTCGTGGCCGGCTCGCACGTAATCTTCCACGTAAGTCATTGCCATTTGAAGGGTGTCTATTGGCTCCAAGCGAAAGGATTCACCCAGGCGACGCAGGATTGCTGGGTATTGCTGCAGGTCCCTCGGCTCGGGAATCGTGGCGATCACAAAGAGGACCGACTCGTGCAGTGTATCTAGCGCATGCCTGAGGTCCTGAGCATATCTTGCCTGGCGAGCGCGAGTAAGGCCTTCGAAGATTTCTTCAAACTCATCGAATAGCAGCACTATTCCCTCACATAATCCGACTCTCCTTAGTACCCTAATGAATCCATCCAAGAACCTTATCGCCAGTGAGGCATTGCTGACATCCGAAAGAGATCCACCGAGATGCTTTCTGTCTTCCGCGGAGACCTTACGCCCTCGAAGCCAACTCTCAAACGCATCTCTGCGACGCTGTTCGTAGGGATCGAATAGCATGCCAGGCTGATGAACGATTGGTCTTAGTGCGGACAACACTTCGCCGGCCGATTGGATTTCCTGGGACAGTGCATCGACCAAGGTCGCATCTGTTCGTAATTTGGTGACCAGATCGCTCAAGAAGAGATCGAGAAGTTGCTCAACAATCTGTTCATGGATGGCGAAGTAATCATCGCCGGGCGCCGAGATATAAATTGGATAGACTGGCTGCTGTATTTCGGCCCGAAAGTCGCGCTTTGTCAGTTAGTTGTTCGAAATACCTCAAAACGTTCGTCTTGCCGGCTCCGGATTTGCCATCGATGCGAAGCGTTTTGGTCTCGCCTCCGAGGTTGCGCAGGGCGTTCACAAATGCCTTTTTCAGCTGATCCTGATCTGTGCAAACATCAAAGCGAGTGTCGCCATATCCAGGAAAGGGGTTCTCAAGGAGGTGATGATGTTCGAAGGGATTGGCTTTTGCAGCGGCTGGTTCAAACAAACTCAGATCACTGGCAAGCGTCATGTTGAGGTTCCTCCCATCGGAGAAGTTTCACGATACGTTCACCAATTCGTACTCCGTCTTCCAAGTAGCGGTACTCTAACCACCCTGGCCTCGCTGGTCTGATGGTCCCATTTTTCGAATCATTCAAGAACTGCGCAGCGCGTCTTTCCTTTTCTACGGCGGAGCGTGGACGTACTGTTGTTATTCTAAAGAGACGCGATGGCTGGCGGATAGTCGCTGGACCAACAACTAGGAGATCAGGTTCTTCTTTGATTAGAGCATTCAAGTTGATTTCAAACGCTTGAAAGGAGATCTTGAGCCGCCGGCATACGATGTCCGCCAGACGACCAATGTTGGCATACCCAGAAGCTTTGTCAACTTCAGTATAACCTCTCCAACAAGCGTCTTTAAACTCCATTAGAGATAACTGTGTATCATCCCAACACCCCCCCCAATAGACAGTCTCCTCAAAGGGCGAAAAATACGCCTGCCCAACGGCCACTGCCCACATACGAAAGGTGTCAAACGCAACGAAAGTAATGTCGTATTTCTTTTTCAATTCAGTACCGAGTGCCTTTTTTGCCGCCTTATCACTGCGGGCGGGAATGCGAATCGCACTTTCTTCACTAAGACAAAGCAGGAAACGACGATAGGGAGGGTAGGTCAGTGCTCTGTTTATCTTGAACAAATTACCGCTGTCCCAGGCGAAGATAAACTCCCTGTACTGATGTGTCAAATGTAATTCCCCGTGATCGATACCTCCAGGTGCGATCCATCCCGATGACAAGAGAAGGCGTAGAACATCACCCGCGCGTCGTGCCAGATCTCTGGCGTCCGTCTGTTCGCTGATGATGCGTCTGAAGGAGCAAAGCGCCAACTCATTTCCGGTCTGAGACTCCTCAATTGCGTCCAGGATGGACAGGAGCTTATCAAGAGAGAGTGGATCCAAGAGTCATTGCTCCTGTATTTCGAGGACATCGTGCGCGAAGAAACCTCCACGTGCCGCACAGTAGTAGCACAATCGGTAAGACCGATTTAGGGTTTTATTCCGTACAAATATCGTGCTGAACACCTGTGTTAGGTCCCATAGTAGACAATGCAAAGAGGCCAGCACAAAGGATCCATTCACGGAATCGTACCGAATCGAGTCTAATTTGTCTGGCAGACGTGGAGCCTCAATATACAAGCTGTTAACATTCTCCAGTGTTGCGAGCGAAGCCACATCCTTGTCAGCGGTGAGCAGATACACTCCTTTGTTGAGACTGCGCTCACGTTTGAGGTTCTTCACGCTCTCTATGATTAACCGATCAATCTTCGACTCGCCATCCGTTTTTCCAAGTGACTCCGGTAATGCGGTGAGTACCTCCAAAGGCTGCGAGGCCTTGATGTACGTCAGTTCCCGACTGATGCAGGACACCTGAGGACGTTTTCCCAGAACCTCGCACTTATTAAGGTTTGTCTCCGTTGGTGGATGGTCTCTAACGTCCTTCCAGATGTTCTTGAGTCTCGCCACCGCCTCTTGGATTTCTATCATCACGAAAACTGGAACGACCGTCCAAACTGCGACTGTTGGCAAAGCCTTACACAGAAAAGAAACAGCTCCCCTGCGCAATGCCCCGGTATCGACGACCAGAATCAAATAGCGATGTTTTGAGAGTTCATTGAGGATGGTCCGATAGTCGGTACAATTGGCTTGCTCCTGCATTAGGCGTAAGACTGGTCTGAGCAAACCACTGCGCATGAGACTATCTCTGAGCTCGTCAATTATATAGTGTTTGGCGCGTGTCGCTGGTTCGGAGTCTTTCTTCAACTGGGAAAAGCGAGTCGTGATCTGTTCCCCGTTGATTGGATAAAAGGTGAACGGCAAGATCGGATACTTTTCTGCCGTTGACTGATCGTAGTCAATTGTGATCTGACCCAGCTCCACGGCCTCGTTTTCTCCTAAATGAGTCTGATCAGAATACGAAATCTCCCATGCCCCTGAGAACCTATACTCGGCCGCGAATTCGTCAAGCAAGATTGCCCTACTCGTCATCGGATATCCTCACTCTAAAGGCGGCATTTGGTACATGGTTATGTGAGATCTCATCGACGACGGCTGCCAATAGAGCACTGACTCGCAATGGTAGGACTAGTTCCAGGTCGGGAGCATCTTGATTTGAGGGGATATCATTAGCATTTTTCAGACCGGCGAGCCGTCTTGCCATCCTGTCTCTCAAGGGATCGGGTAGATAGAAATCAATATGAACGGCAATCGGGCTAGGCTGTTCGGTCTCAGAATCATCTGAATCAAGCTTCCCTATTTCACTCGCGAGCTGATCCAAGCGCACATCAATCTGCTCGATATCCTTCCATTGGTGAAACCCCAGCATCGAAATGCCTTTGACAACATACGTCACGATCTCTTTCTCACTTGAGGTGTCGACGACTTCAAACTTCATGGCCTTGGCCTCCCAGAACGCGCTGTGTTTGGACACCGAGCTGATTGAGAACTCGCCGCGCTTCTTTTGAGGTGAATGTGCTGACAGGGAGTCCAGTGAGTTTACTGACAAGCCATTTCGGGCTCACATGGCGGTCGTCTACGGGCACGACCCAATATCTGAAACGATCAGCCCCCACAGCATTTACAGCCAGAGCCTCTTGCGCTCGTTCGAGTACTTGGGATGGAGTCAATTCTAGCGTTACTCGCCGTAAGGCAACTATCCCCCGATGTCCAATACTTTGTCGCTTCGGTTCAATGCTCTCGGGTTTGTCGTCCCAGAGCCACGCTTTCAATTGGGCTAGCCTAACGCCCTGTGGCCCATCGATCCTAGTCACGGGAATCCTGTCCGGGAGGAAATCCAGCCAACCTTCAAATCCAGTAAGATACCGGCTGCCCAGTGCCAGGCAAAATTCGGAATAACCAACTCGGATGATCTCGGCGAAACTCGCCATGACCCGACAGTGTAGTTCTTTCGCGCGTTCCGGGGTCATGATTTGATCGTAGAAAGCGACAGGATGCTGGGCTGAGATCAAGCCGTACATCGCGGAAAAAATGAAAACATCAAGTTGCTGCCCAGCCTCAGGGCGTTTCCGGAGGAAGCGGCGAAGCACGTGAAAAGCAGGGCCGTCATACCGTTCTATTGCTGGGAGTGCGTCAGGATCGCAACGTTTTCGTCGCGAACAGCTTATGATTAAAAGGCGACGGGCAGAAACCACCAGTGTCACTCCGTTAGCATCAGAGGGTTAAACCGAGTATTGTAGTCGTACTGGTCCGTACCTTCTTGCGCCTTGAGAAAGCTAACCAGCCAGTACGTAAGTGGCGTGACCGCTGCCTCATATAGAGACTTCACTAACCACTGGGTCAAGATTGCTGACGCCAACCCAGATACCGGGATCATCCCAACAAATGCGATTGTAATGAAAAGAGTCGAGTCGAGTGCCTGGCCGACCAATGTTGATCCGATGGTGCGAGTCCACAACCAGCGACCCTTTGTAGCGATCTTCATTTTGGCGAGTACGAACGAATTGGCAAACTCACCTACAAGGTAGGCCAAGAATGAGGCTCCTAGTAGGCGTGGCGTATAGCCCAGGATGCGTTCGTACGCTGATTGTCCATCCCAAAACGAAGCGGCTGGCAAGGATTGGCCCAACCAGATCGCGGTCACAGCGACAAGGTTGCATGCGAAATCCCAGCCAGATCACTCGTCTAGCTCGACTATAACCATAGACTTCGGTGAGCACATCACCGAAGATATAACTGATGGGGAACACCACAATTGCGGCCGGCAAAACTAAGCCAAAAACACTGACGAGCTTCACGGCCGTGATGTTCGCTGTGATTAGGCAGGTCACAAACATCGCAGTAATTATGTTGAACCACTGAGAATTCCTCGAAGGGGAAGGGGGGGAGACCTTCGTGATCGGGTTCGTCATCTTGTCCATTCTCCAGATGGTAGGCTATACTGACTATGCCGCGCAAAACGCACCAAGCATAGTAGGGCGATCTGTCGGCGTAGATTCTGGCATAAGAATACTACAATCGGTTCACCCGTGCAACAATCGTCGTTCGCCCGGGCTGGCTTTGACGTGTTGAAGGGCTCCTCTGAATCCCTCTTCCGCTCCGGCTTGTCTGCTAGGTGATGCGCCCGCGTGAGCCTACTTGGCAACTTTGCCGCCAGGATCGGGCCAAGCGGCCAGTCAAATAGGCACCTGACCCTTTGTCCTTGGACTACAGGACAAAACAGCGCAACGCTGGAGGCTCATCAAACCAGCCAGGGGTCGCTGCTACCGGGCTCTGTGTAATCGCGCCCGCGCGACTCGAACCCGCAACCCTCGCAGCCTACAGCGTGAAATACTGCTCGATGTCGGGCGCGAAGCCTTTGGCGCGGCAGGCGCCGCTGATCGGGTCCTGGATGTACTTGCCCTGGTACCTGCCGTGAGCGATGCGGTCGAGCATGTCCGTGAACCAATCGATCTCGGCCGTGGTGTTGTAACAGCCGAAGCTGACCCGGACCAGGCCCGGCAGATGTACCCGCGTGCCGTCCCGAATTTCCTGCTGGTACGCTTGCGCCTCCTCGCGGCCCACGCCGAGAATCTGCAGCATGTAGGGGTGCGCACAGAAGCAGCCGTTGCGGACCCCGATGCCGCCCTCTTCGCTCATAATGGCGGCGAGCAGGTAATGGTCCATCCCTTTCAGGTTGAGCGGCACCACGCCGACCTTCTCCGCGGCGCGGGCCGGATCGGTGATGCCGTAGACCCGCACGCCCTCGATGCCGGCGAGCCGGGACAGCAGGCGGGCCGTCAGCTTCGCCTCGTGCTCGGCGAGGGCGGGCATCCCGATCTCCTCCAGGCAGAGGATCGTCTTCGCCAGCGCAACCGCGCCGACCACGTTAGGGCTGCCGGCCTCTTCACGGTCGGGCAGGCCGGCCCACTTCACGTCGTCCACGGTCACGATGTCGACCGTGCCGCCGCCGACCACGTCGGGGTCGCCCTGCAGGAACGTTTCCGCCCGGCCGATGAGCGCGCCGGTGCCGAACGGCGCGTACATTTTGTGCGCGGACAGGGCCACGTAGTCCAGGTGCGCGGGATCGTCGTCGGGCCGCATGTCGACGGCTCGATGTGGGGCGAGCTGCGCCACGTCGGCGAGGATCTGCGCGCCGGCGGCGTGAGCCCACTCGGCGATCGAGTGCACGGGGTTGATATAGCCGGTGACGTTGGACGCGCCGGTGACCGCGACGAGCTTCACCCGCCCGGCGTATTGCTTGAGCAACGACTGCAGGTGGTCCAGGTCCAGCGCCCCGGTAGCCGTGACCTGCACGTGTTCCACGTGGGCGCGGGCGCGCCAGGGCAACTCGTTGGAATGGTGCTCCAGCATGGTGGTGAGCACCACGTCGTCGCGCTGCAGCGGCAGGCGGCGGGCCAGCTTGTTGAGCGCCTCGGTGCTGTTCTTGCCGAAGATCACGGTGTTGGTGGCCGGGTCGGCGCCCACGAAACGGCAGACGATCTCGTGCGCTTCGTCGTACGCGCGGGTGGAGACCTGGCTCTTGAAGCCCGAGCCACGGTGGACGCTGGAGTACCACCCAAGGAATTCGTTCACCTTGTCCGCGACCGGGCGCAAGGAGGGCGTGCTGGCGGCGTTATCGAAATTGACGTAAGTGCGATGGGAGCCATCCAGCAGCGGCACTTCGACGTCGATGCCGACGATGTGCTCGCGGACGTTCTCGACACTGAGCCGCGCATCGGATTGCACGGCAGACGACTGGAGTTTCGTGGCCATTTAAATCTGTCCTCCGATAATTGGAATTTTGGTGCGTAATCCGTAATGTGTAATCCGTAATGCGCAAAACACCGCGTGGACGGGTGGCGGTCACGTGTCACGCATCACGCGCTCACACGTTGAACCTGAAATGGATCACGTCGCCGTCCTGCACGACGTATTCGCGGCCTTCCAGGCGCAGCACGCCCTTCTCTCGCGCCGCGGTCAAAGAGCCGAGGCGATCGAGGTCGGTGAACGACACGACCTCGGCGCGGATGAAGCCGCGCTGGATGTCGGTGTGAATGCGGCCGGCGGCTTCGACCGCGGACGTCCGCGCAGGCAACGGCCAGGCGCGGACCTCTTTGGTCCCGGTGGCCGTGAAGAATGTGATGAGGTCGAGCAGACGGTACCCGGCGTGGATGAGCGCGTCGCTGCCGGGCTCGGTCAGGCCCAGCTCGGAGCGATACGCCTGGGCCTCGTCCGGAGGCCAGGTCGCCAGCTCGGCCTCCAGTTGCGCGCATAGGACGACGCAGGCGGAACCTTCAGCGGCGGCCTCCTCACGCACCGACCGGGACAGCACATTGCCCTGTGGCAGGTCCTCTTCGCCGACGTTCGCCACCAACAGGCTGGGCTTGGCGGTCAGCAAGTTGCTTTCGGCCAGCCAGGCCTGCTCCTTCTCTTCCAGCGACAGCGCGCAGAGGTTGCCGTCTCGGTCCAGGTGGTCGCGCAGGCGCGTGAGGAAGGCGATCTCGTCGGCGAAGTCGCGGGGGCGGGCCTTGGCAGCCGTCTGGACCTTCTCCAGGCGCCGTCCCAGCGTCTCGAGGTCGGCCAGGGTCAGTTCGGTCTGCAGGGTAGCGAGATCGTTCGTCGGGTCGATCTCCGCTGAAGTGTGGGGAACGTCGGGATCCTGGAAGCAGCGCAGCACCAACACGATGGCGTCGACGTTTCGAATGTGGCCCAGGAACTGGTTGCCGAGCCCCTCGCCGCGGCTGGCGCCCTTGACCAGGCCGGCGATGTCGACGAATTCGACGGTCGCGGGCACCGCCCTGGCGCTTCCGGCGAGCGCGAAGACGCGATCCAGGCGCGGGTCGCGAACGACGACCACGCCCTGATTGGGATCAATCGTGGTGAACGGATAGCTGGCGACAGCCGCGTTGGAACCGGTCAGTGCGTTGAACAGTGTGGATTTCCCGGCGTTGGGCAGGCCGACGATGCCTATTTGCAAGCTCAACCGTTGACAACTCCTTGGATTCGTGTCATGCAATCAACCCTCAGGGCCCGTTTGTGGACAGCGGCAGCGCCAGGTGGAACGTGCTGCCCTCGTGCGGCTCGCTCTCGACCCACACGCGGCCGTGGTGGAGGTCCGCTATGGATTTGACGATGGCGAGACCCAGGCCGGTTCCGAAAATGTTGACAGTGTCCCGACTTTTCACACGATAGAATTTCTGGAACAGACGGCCCTGGGCCTCCTCGGCGATGCCAAGGCCGGAGTCGCGCACGCTGATGACCAGCTCGCCGCGTTCGGCGTGCGCCGCCGCCCGGACGCGAATGAAGCCGGACGGCGTGTACTTGATCGCGTTCTCGACGAGGTTGGAGACCGCTTGCCGAACCAGGGTGGCGTCCGCCTGGACCGAAGGCAGGTCCGGTGCGAGATCCGCGCTCAGGTCGAGGTCCTTTTCCCGCGCATGTGCCTGGTGGGCGGCAACCACGTCCTCGATGAGCTTGCGGACGGGCGTGTCCACCATATTCACGTCGACGCCGGATTCGATTTTGGGGATATCCAACAGGTTGTCGATCAGCTCCGTCATCTGGTGGACGCCGGATCTGATTTGGTCGACCCACTCGCGCTGCCGCCCGTCGAGCTCTCCTTCTTCGAGAAGGAGCCCCGCATAGCCGCTCATCACTTGCAGCGGGTTGCGCAGCTCGTGGGACGCCGACTGCACGAAATCCGACTTCATCTGGTCGAGCTCTTTGAGATGGGTGATGTCGCGCATCACCGCGACGCGGCCCAGGACGTCACCGCTGACGATCGGCGACACTATGGCCGCCAGTGTTTGCTTGTTGGGCAGCACAATCTCCGTAATCTCGGCCGGCTCCAGCGGCTCAGGAGAAGAGACCATGATCTCGACCAGCTCCGGCGGCAAACCCAGACCCGGCAATGGACTGGCCCAGGACGTCCTCGCCCAGGCCAAAGGCCTGCCGCGCCGCGGGATTGATCAACAGGACCACACCGGCGCTGTCGGTGCCGATGATCGCATCGCTGGCGCTGGTCAGGATCGCCGACAGGCGCTGTCGCTCGTTCTCGACGGTCTCGAACAAGCGCGAGCTTTCGATGGCCACCGCTGCCTGCCCGGACAGCGTGGTCAGGAGGTCCAGCTCAGACTTTTCAAAATCATCAGCCGACCGGTACTCGGCGAGGAGAATCCCGACGAGCCGGTTTTGACCAGCAGGGGTACGCCGAACGCGGAACCGGCCGCGGGGGAGAAGAGGCCGGGATAGATCGACGTATCGTGGACCGTCACCGTCCTTCGGCCCCGGACCAGCCGCAGCAATGGGCCGGACAGGCCGCGGACCTTACGCCGGGCCGGGCGCCCGCCTCGCAGCAGAGAGATCTCGCCTTCGGGCTGATAGTCGGCCGGAGACATCAAGATGATCCGGGTCCCGATGGCCGGCGTCGCCTGCAGCGCTCCGGCCAGAATCGGCTCCAGGTTGCGCTCCAGATTCGAGCTGGCCGAAACCGCGAGGCTGATGTTGAGCAGGAGGGCCAGCTCCTGCAGGCGTTTCTGCAGGCGGAGCCGCATCGACTCGAAGGCTGCGCCAAGCTGGCCCACCTCGCTTTCACCGCTGACGGTCACGGGCACGTCCACCCGACCCTGGGCGATCGACGTCGCGGTGGCTGACAGGGCTTCCAGCGGACGAGTCAGGCGCACACTGAGCAGGGGGATCAAGGCTGCGCTGGCCAGGCCGACGAGCAACAACAGGATTGTGAACGGCGTCGAGATGCGGGCGGCCAGATTGAGGATGGTCTCGTATGGGATTCGGATCACGGTCGTCCACGGCTGTCCGTCCACCGGGCGGTAGTAAACCAGCCATTGGTTCCCATCTGCGGCTGTCTCCAGGTAAGATCCGCCGCCGGCTGCCGAGGAGGACGATTGAGCCGACTGAGCGTTCGGCGTCCAGGTGGTCAGCAGCATTGCGGGATCGGGATGCACGATGACCTTCCCTCGATCGTCGACGACGAAGCCGACTCCCGTGCCCATCGTCTGCTGCA
This sequence comes from uncultured Chloroflexia bacterium, assembly GCA_963843645.1. Lineage (GTDB taxonomy): Bacteria > Chloroflexota > Anaerolineae > DAOTYC01 > DAOTYC01 > CAWJLE01. The sequence goes on from CAWJLE010000003.1 coordinate 107,903, forward strand.
GGGCTCTCTGGATGTCACGGATCAGCGGCGCTTGCGTCGTGTCGGCGCGACCGATGACCACTCCCGCTATCGGATCGTTGCCACGGGCCGCCGGCGCCAGGAAGGAAACGGCGACGTGGCCGTCGAGGAGATGGTAGGCCGGGCTGGTTTGTGCAGCGCCGCTATCCAGCACGCGTGCGGCGAGAGTCGTTTCTGCATCTTCGAGCTCGAACGCATCGCCGGACCCGTGAGGAGGATACGCGTCGATCAGATTGAGCGAGCGGTCGACCAGGACAACTTCCTTGAAGAATCCGGCGGTTCGAACAAACTGCTGCAGCCTTTGCTGACGAAAACCGGCGGCTTCGCTCCAAATTGCGCCGTCCTCGGCCAGCAGGCCGAGCAGGCCGTGGCCGGTCTGCACCATGAAGGGAATGTGCTGGGCGGCGTTGTCCGTGTCGCGAGCTGCCTGCAGGATGCTCTGGCTGCGAGCGACGCTGACCGCCGTGATGTTCACCGTAGAGAAAAGCACCAGGATGATGATCACAATGACCGGGATGAAAGCGGCCAACAGCTCGCCCTTCAGGCTACGCGCGTAGAACGGAATGCGTGCGCCGGGCGGCGCGGGCACCAGAGACCGGCAGGGCCAGGAACAAGATCTGGACTGTGAGCCCAACGGCGAGTGCATCCACGAGGATCAGGGGCAAGGCGGTCAGCAACGGAGTCGAACAGAGGAGCACCGTCTCGAGGACGTTGCCCTCGCGATAGACGATGCACGACAGCCAGGCGGTGGCCCACATCGCGAGGGCGCCCAGAGGGCCGGCCAGCAGGGGAAGACGGACCAGGCGGGGCAAGCGGCCCGTGTAATTCTGCCGGATCAGGCCGGCAGTCACGATGCCCCAGACGGCCATCTCGAACGGACTGAACACCTGATGCGTGACCCACACGGCGCGAACCAGGCCGGCCGCGAAGCCTACTGTGGCGGCGGCCACGATCCCAACACTGCCGGCAAGCACGATCGGCAGCCCGGCGAACACGGCGAGGGCTCCCCAGTTGCCCAACGCTGACGGACCGAACAGCAGGGCCAGGATGTTGCTCAGAATGATGGAGAAGGTCGCACAGACGCCCCAGGTGACGAATTGATCAGTCCGGAGCCGGCGAAGCTCGTCGCGGTGCCATATTACGTGGTAGAGGAGCCAACCGAACAAGGCGACGTAGAGCAAGATGAGCAGATAACCGCCCGGCTGCATGCGGGGGTCGATTGGCGGGTAGTTCGATTGACCCCAGAAGCTGAAGGACATCGGCTCTCCCTTCAGAGTCATGTTCAGCATAGCGCAAGGGGCTCCGACCTGTAGTAGACCGACTAATTCACACACCCCTGGGATGCAGGATGTGTGTCTTAGCTTGCGTCAGCATGACGAATCGTGCCTTTCAGTACGTCATCCTGTAGCAGGTTGTGCATCCTTTCAGGCTCCTCAAATAGCGGGCTGTGAGCAGACTGCGTAAATGTATAAAAGCCTTTAAGAGGCGCCTTCAGTTTCTCAAAATACGCTTTTGCCTCCGTGTAAGAGACAGTGTAATCGTGTATGCCGTGCCAGAAGTAGACGGGAACGTGGAGTTCGGGCACCTGTTGGGTTAGATCCGTGCCTAACATCGCATCCCACAGCAGGCCGCGGGAGAAGGCCTTGCCCCGCCATATGGCGATCTTTTCACTCAGGGTGTACTCTCGGTTAAGCATCACCGGCAAGAAGATCCCGGTGACCACCGATTTCATGTCGTGTGTCGTTCCAATGCCGAGACTGTGCATGGCTTCGTCACGGACCGAAAGGTACCGATCTGGCAGTTGGCCCGTCATAGTCACTGGTGCTTCTTCGAGCTTTCGGGCCATTTTGATGTTACCATTGTCTTTGAACCGCTTCAGCATATACTCGTAGGCCAACCATTCGGACTTGAGCTGATACGAAATCTGTGCGACTCCAATGTAGGCGTAATATAGCTCCGGTGCCCGTGCGGCCGCCTGTGAGCCAATAAAGCTTCCCCACGAATGTGCCATGAGGTAGATCTTTTCTTTGCCGAAACGGTCACGCAAGTAGTTCGACACTGCCAGCGTGTCAGATACTAATTGCTCCACCGTCATAGTCTCTGGTGGAATGTCGGCCCTGTAGGAAAGACCTGAACCACGCTGTTCCCACCAACATACGGTAAAATATTCTTCGAGACCCGCAGGGTAATGCTCCGTGAGGAAGTACTCGGGCATGCCAGGCCCTCCATGAAGGATGAGCAGCACTGGCTTCGTTTCATCTTTGCTCTTGATGAACATCCCTTGTTCCACGCCATTGATGCTGACATGGATTTTCTCCGAAATGCTGCCTGGCAGCGGTCTTCCGGCTTCGTTTGCAAAGGGGATCGGCGTTCCGGGGCTCAATAGCAGCAGCACTCCCACAAGAGCGAGTATGCAAACCGAGAAGACAGATATTATGACCGTCACAATACGCGCCGCCTTTCGTGCGAGTGATTGAGCAGAGGGCTCTGCTGCGTCGTCAGACATTCCGTTCCTCCAATCGCCCGCGCTTCCGAAAAACGCGTGGAGTGGGACACGATCCTTGAATACAGAAGTGAAGGATCATCGGGGCTCAGAGTGGGGGACAGCCTGTAGCTGAAGAAGTGGTTATGGTTGAATCGAATGTTAAGGGACTGTGCGATGCCCTCGCAACTGATTCGGCAAACTACCGTCATCTCGTGGCAGGCCATTCATCCAAGGCTGTGGACCGAAGTTGAGTTCGCCTTTGTGCGAGCTTAAACGCAATCTTCTCGTTGTACGAGATACATCAACAACGCTAACCCATGTCTTGCGGCGCACGGTCCTAGACCGTGCCTGGCTGCCAATTTGGGTAGCTGTAAGTGGCGCTCCGGGCGGCGACCGTATTATATCATCGTCCGGAGAGGGGTGCAACCTCTCAGGAGCACGTACTGGCGCCTGGCCGGTTGTTTTGAGACTCGTTTTCGAGTATAATAGTCCCTCGGCAAGACACAGAGCAGCACGAAACTTGCGGCGTTCAAAATCAAAGCCTGTCGTCAGAAGCATGGGACCGCAGGCAGGATTGGAGTCATAAATGGCAAGCGAAGCGGAGGTGCGCGGGGCACTGGGCGGTGTGATGGACCCCGAACTGCACCGGAGTGTGGTGGACCTGGGAATGGTGCGTGACGTGGTGGTGGACGGCAGCCGGGTGTCATTCACCCTGGCGCTGACCACTTTGGCGTGCCCACTGAAGGACAAAATTGTAGACGACGCCCGGCAGGCGGTTAGGAAGCTGTCAGGGGTGAAGGATGTGCAGATCTCGCTGGCGGAGATGAATGCAGAAGACCGCTCGAAACTCGCGGCGACCCTGCAGGCACAGCAGGCGGACGAGCAGCCGCTGTCGGCGCACCTCAATCACATCGACAAAGTGATCGCCGTGATGAGCGGCAAGGGAGGCGTGGGCAAGTCCTCCGTCGCCTCGATGCTGGCTGTGACGCTGCGGCAGCGCGGTCTGCGGGTCGGCGTGCTCGACGGCGACATTACGGGGCCCAGCATCCCGCGCATGTTCGACATCGTCACGGCGCCCTCGGGCAGTCCGCTGGGTATCGTGCCCGGCGCAGACCCGATCGGGCATTCGCGTGATTTCCATCAACCTGCTGCTGCCCCACGACGACGACGCGGTGATTTGGCGCGGCCCGCTGATCTCCGGCGCAATCAAGCAATTCTGGAACGACGTGTTCTGGGGCGATCTCGATTTCCTGGTGCTGGACCTGCCGCCCGGAACCTCGGACGCGTCGCTGACCGTCGTCCAATCCATCCCGTTGAGCGGCATCGTGTTGGTGACCTCCCCGCAGGGCTTGGCCGGCATGGTTGTCCGCAAGTCCGCGCAGATGGCGGAGAAGCTCAGCGTGCCCATTCTTGGGCTGATCGAGAACATGAGCTACCTCGAGTGCCCCCACTGCGGGACGCGCACGGACGTTTTTGGACCCAGCCAGGCGGACCGCACGGCGACCACACTCGGCGTGCCGCTATTGGGCCGGCTCCCGCTCGACCCAGAGCTGGCGGTGCGATGCGACAACGGCCGCATCGAGGAGCAGCCCACGGTCCTGTTTGAGCCCATCGTGGATCAGCTCGTGGCCCGCATGCCGGACGTAAAGTGCCAGCCGGCGTTTGGCGATGCGGCACATCACGAGCACAGGTAGAAGATCTGGAACGAAGGGGAAGGTTGTTTGGCTGACGAGAACGTGATGGTACATTTCCGCGACCCGCACAACGTGGGTTACATTGAGGCTCCGGATGGTGTGGCCCGAGTGGTCAGCGGTTCCTGTGGTGACACGATCACCATGTTCATTCAGGTCGAGCGCAACCGCCTGGTGGACATAAAGTACATGATACAGGGGTGTGGAATGCTGGCGGCGGCATGCAGCGCCGTCTCGGACCTGGCCAGGGGCGCGACGACGGACGAGGCGATGCAGGTGACCGAAGACGACGTCACGCGTGCTTTGGGTGGGCTTCTGCCGCCCGAAGAACAGCACTGTGCAACACTGGCGGTAACGTTGCTGCGCCGGACGATCGAGGACTACCGGCGCCGGCAGCGGGTTGATTTGCACGATTGGCGGTCGATGTATCGGAGCAAGGCGTAACCACACAACTGAGAAGGGGGACACTGCGATGCTGAAGTCGAAGCTGCTCCATCCGGACATCTTGGGCGCGTTGGGTCGAGCCGGGCACGGCTCGAAGATTCTGATCGCCGACGGCAACTATCCGTTCGCGACCAAGCTGGGCGTGAACGCCACGCTGGTGAGCCTGAACCTGATGCCCGGCCTGGTGAGCGGCACCCAGGCGCTGGAAGCCATCGTTTCGGCGGTGGCGATCGAAGGGGCTGCCGTGATGCAGCCGATGACGACGGGGCCATACGCGTACAAAGGCGAGCCGCCCATTTGGGACGAGTTCCGGAGCATTCTAAAGGCCGCCGGAGCGAACGTCGAAATCGAGCCCATCGAGCGCTTCGCGTTCTACGATGAGGCCGGGTCGGACGATGTTGCTTTGACCATCGCCACGGCCGAGCAGGCGGTCTACGCCAACCTGCTGCTGACCATCGGCGTCGTGAAGGGGTAAGAATTCGGCAACGGGGAGCGGGGCTGTATGAAGATTCTGGTGACGGAGCCGCTTTCGCCGGAAGGCCAGGAGCTGTTGCGGCAGAATGCGGAGGTCGACGTTCGGACCGGCCTGGACGAGGCGGGGCTCTGCCGGAATAATCGGTGAGTATGACGCGTTGGTGGTGCGCAGTGCCACTGAAGTCACGGCCGCCGTCGTCGCGTCCGGAGTCCGGCTGCAGGTCGTCGGGCGGGCGGGCACCGGAGTGGACAACATCGACGTGGACGCGGCTACCCGGCACGGAATCGTCGTCGTCAATGCCCCAACCGGCAATTCGGTGGCCGTGGCCGAGCACACCATCGCGCTGATGCTCGCCCTGGCCCGCCACATCCCGGCGGCTGACTGCTCGCTGAAGGCCGGGCGCTGGGACAAGAAGCACCTCGGGGGCATTGAGGTGCGCGGCAAAACGCTCGGGCTGATCGGGCTGGGCCGGGCCGGCAGCGCGGTCGCACGACGAGCGGTGGCGCTGGAGATGTCGGTCGTCGCCTACGACCCGTTCGTAACCGAGGAATACGCGACGCGGTTGGGGGTCCGGCTCGAGCCGTTCGAGCAGCTGCTTGCGGAGTCCGACTTCATTTCTCTACACACGCCCATGACTGAAGTCACGCGAGGAATCCTGGGCGACCACGAGCTGTCGTTGGTCAAGCCGACCGTCCGGCTGATCAACTGCGCGCGCGGCGGGCTGATCGACGAAGCGGCGCTGCTGCGGGCCCTGGACGAGGGCCGCGTGGCCGGCGCCGCCCTCGACGTGTTCGTCTGCGAGCCGCCGCAACCCAGTCCTTTGCTGGAGCACCCACAAGTCGTCGTCACACCGCATCTGGGAGCGAGCACGGCGGAAGCGCAGCGCAACGTGGCCCTGGAAACGGCCGAGCAGGTCGTGGCTGTCCTGCGTGGCGAATTGCCGCGCTATCCGGTCAACGTACCTTCCCTGTCCGCGGACGAGTTGGCCGAGATACACCCGTATCTGGAGCTGGCGGAACGGCTGGGCGAGTTTTACGCGCGCGTAGCCGCCGGCAACCTGAACGCGCTGGAGATCGCTTTCTGTGGGGACGTGGCCGAGACCAACACGACGCTGCTGACCGCGTCTGTTCTCAAGGGACTGCTCGAGCCGATCAGTGAAGAGCCGGTCAACCGGATCAACGCCATGGCCATTGCCCGCGAACGCGGCTGGAGAATCAGCGAGCTGAAGACCGCCGCGCCGCAGAACTTCACCAATCTCATCACCTTGACCGTGAGCACCAGCGAGGGACAGCGGCTGGTATCGGGCACGGCGATGCGCGGCGAGCCCCACATCGTGCGTGTGGATGACTACTGGCTCGACTTCGTGGCGCGCGGCCACCTGCTGTTGAGCGAACACGTGGAGGGCCCGGGCATCTTGGGTCGGGTCGGAACGCTCATCGGCGAGGCGGGGTTCAACATCTCGTTCGTACAGCTTGGTCGACAGGCCCGCGGCGGCACCGGCCTCATGGTGCTGGGACTGGACGATCCGGTCACCCCGGAGCTGCTGCGGCAGATGAACGCGCTGCCGAGCATTCGGACAACCCGTGCGGTGAGCCTGCCGTTATAACGCTGGCGCCGTCGCGGGGTTGGCACGCTGACCCCGCGACGGCGCCCACGGCACGTAGGGGCGGAACGGTGTGAGGGTGAAAACCCACTTTCGGCGTCAGCCTTCAGTGACTCGAGTTCTTCCTCCGCAGCAATAATTCTCCACCAACGAGCGCTTGAACGTGTTCCTTCAACGGGGGGCGCTCCTCGATGACCGGCGAAGCGGGCGGAGCGTACGCCTCTTCGCGGCTCACGTAGGGATAGTGTGGACGAGCGAAGTTTTCGCCGATCGCGTCCGCCCACGCCTGCCCGATCCGTGCCATCAATGCCAGATCCTCCGGACTGATCGAGTTCATCTCCAGTGTGGGGAGCCGTTCTTTTTCGGCAGGGGTCAACGTCAAACCCAGTCCGCCCACATCCACCGGCCGCGCGAGCAAGACCGGGTCCAACACTACCTGATAGCGCCGGAAGTCGACCTTCTTGTGGTTCCACGCTCTCGTATACCAGTTGTTCCCGCGACTGAAGCGTTCCTCGGTCAACCGTACCTGATCGTTGTTGGCATGCTCCAGCGTCTGAAACATGGCGTATAGCAGCCAATCGATGAACAGCCTCGCCTGGATCGCCGGTTCATTGAGCTTGTTGCTCGACCGCACTGTCGTCCCAAATGAGAGGTGGATCACGTTGTCGTGCCGGTAGGCCAGATCGTCGTCCTTGGGCGTGTACTGGGGGGCGTGCAGCCCGGTGAAGTACTCGGTTGCTTCGACCATCGCTTCGTAGCACGGGTTGCAATGGCTGCCGACGCCGCCGTCCACCCAGACCTTGTACGGCTGCAAGAACACGGGCGCAGCCGCGCTCGCCACTGCCGCGTCAACCAACGTCATGGAGCCCACGGCCGCCGCCCCGGGCCCGCCATTGACCACGAACACGGTCTCGCCGCGCTGCACGTCCACGATGGTGATCAGAACGCGTTTCGTGTGCTGCCCGCCGCTCTGCTGCACCGATTGCCGATAGAAGTCGTTGAGCGTGTACAGGTTGCCGTTGGGGTCACGCAGGATCTCCGCCGTGAGCGCGTACAGCCGGTCGTTGGAGTACATGTAGCGCCAGTGGTTGCGGGCCAGAAGCCGGGCGTACTTCCGGAGTTGATCGACCTGCGTGGCGGGCATCGTCCCCGACAAACGGAGGATGCCGGCGACGACCGAGATCGCGACCTCTGTCAGCACCGGCAGCCGAACCGCTTCGTCGAAGACCTCCGCCATGCGCGTCTCGTACAGCTGCAGCAGTGCGTGGGCGCTCATACCGACGGTCAGACCCGCCGCGATCAGCGAGCCGGTGCTCGTTCCTGCGTAGAAGTCGAAGATCTCGTGGCACGGTTGGCCGGTCAGATCCTCCAGCTTGGCCAGGCAGTGCAGTGTAATATACCCCTTGGTCCCGCCGCCGTCGACCGACAGGATCAGCCGCTTGCCCTCCGGCTTCAACCGGCGATAGAATGCGTCCTGAGCCTGCCTTTGGTCTTCGTTGGGTCCCGTGCTGTCCACCATTTGCATCGTCGCGCTCCTGGCATGGGCTGAGGGGTGCCGGCAAAACCCAGCGCAGTCATGGGTTGATTGGGACTTGACGCCGGCGAGAATAGTGTGTATAATAGGTGTGTATGAATACACTGTAGAAAGGAGCACACTCATGATGCGCGCACAGGTCATCCTCGAAGATTGGCAGCATCGCTGGTTGGCCGACGAAGCCAAACGGGAATCCGTCAGCATGTCCGCCTTGCTGCGCGCCCTATTGACAGACGCGATCGCCCGCCGACAGGCGCCGGAAAGCAACGACGATCCGCTGTGGGGCGCAATCGGGCTGGGGACCGGGCCGGACGACGGCGTCACGAGCGAGAATCTCGACACCTTCCTCTACGGCACGCAGGCTCAGGGCTCAGGTCTTCGTTGGGTGGCGGAAGATGACGAGCCTCCTTACTGACACCAGTGCGCTCTATGCCATGGCCGATCGGTCCGATCCACATCACGAAGCGGCCAGGGCGTTCTTGGCCGAGCATGCGAAGTCATCTCGCCTGCTGATCTGCAACCACGTCTTCGACGAAACCATGACCCTCATGAAGGTTCGGCTCGGCACGCCCGCCGCCCTGCAAATGGGTCTCCGCCTGCGCGCCAGTGCCCTGGTGGAGTGGGTCGTTTTCACCGCCGATCTCGAATTGGAGACCTGGCGTCTCTTCAGCCGCTACATCGACAAGGCCTGGAGCTATACAGATTGCGCTTGCCTCGCCCTGGCTCATGCCCGCGGTTCGACCGACGCTTTCGCCTTCGACCGCCACTTCAGGCAGATGGGCCTGACCGTGAGGCCGTGACGGGCGCTAGTCGCCCGCGGCTGCCACGGACCGCCGCAGAATCTCCGTCACGTCCATAACCTTGATGCGTGCCCTGGCGCGGCGGGCCGCCATGGTCAGCGTGCGCTCGCACTGCTGGCAGGCACTGACCAGAATGGTTGCCCCGGTGCCCACCGCCTCGGCCAGCCGTCCGTCCGCGACCGCCGCCGACAGGTCGGGATGTAGCGATTCCTGGTTGCCGCCGCCTCCGCAGCAGACCGCATTCATGCGATTGTTGGGCATCTCGACCAGCTCGACGCCCGGGATCGCCTGCAGGATTCGCCGCGGCGCATCGAATTCCTTGCTCTTGCGGCCCAGGTCGCATGGATCGTGGTACGTGACCTTCGCCCGGACCTCGCCCAGCTTCAGCCGGCCGCTCTCGACCAGGTCCGCAAGGAACTGCGTCGCGTGCGTGACCTGCACGGCACCAGCAGGGTAGTAGTTCGTCCACGTGTAGTAGCACGATGGACACGTCGCTACCAGGGTCTTCGCGCCCAGTCGCTCGACCTCTGCCAGGTTGTGCTGGATCAGGTCGTCGATGTCCAATCCAGCCGCGTGCAGGGGATAGCCGCAGCACCATTCCGCCCCACCCATCGTCGTGAAGTCGATCTTCGCCGCCGCAAGAATCTCTACCATGCTCTGCGGGATGGCATAGGCCATCGGGTACAGGCTCGCCACACATCCGACGTAGAACAGCACCTCGGCGCCGGCCTTGCCGGTCATTTCCGGTGGCTTTTGCTCCAGGTTGTCCTGCCACAGCAGCCGGCTGGCGTTGGTCTCGCCCGAAATGTTATGCTCCGCGTCCACGCGCCGATCCATCTCGGCCAGCGCGCCGGGGAAAAACTCGCTGTGCGCGAAGGCCCGCCGCGCGATCTGGAATATCTCGTGCGTGCGCACTCCGGCCGGGCAGTGAGTCAGGCACGAGCGGCAATCCAGGCACGTGTACAGAAATCGGCTGATGGCTTCGGAGGGCGGCAGCGTCCCCTGGCTGACGGCCGTCAGCAACTGCACCTTGCCGCGCGCGGTCGCCGACTCGCGGCGCAGCACCTCGAACGTGGGGCACGCCGCCTGGCAGAACCCACACCGCGTGCAGCGCAGCATCTCGTCGTAGTATTCCTTCAGCATTTCTTCCATAACAGGTCCGTCCGTCACTCTCAGATGTACGTAATCCGCAATGCGTAATGTGTGCAGCCAGCGATGTCGTAAGCTGAAAGCTGACTGCTGATCGCTCTTCTACGGCAGGTATTTCTTCGGGTACCGCGCGACTACGGTGTAATTCGGATCGACGATGTTGCCGACGCGGGCCGTGCCGACCTGGGTCAAGACCTGGTAGGCCTCGACCTTGTCGAAGCCGTAGTCCGCGACCAACCAGTTGATGAGCTCCACGTGCGCGATGCGGTAGGCGTCGATCAACGGACGGGCGCTGCCCACAGTCATGATGAACTCGTCGTTTTCGAGGCGCGGCCACACGATCTGCTTTCCCTTGATCACGTCCACCGCCAGCGTGACGTCGGCGGTCGTCTCGATGGCAGTGCCGCAGATCTCACCGTCGCCCTGGGCGGCGTGCACGTCGCCGAAGAACAGGTACGCCCCCCGCACCCACACCGGCAGGTATGCTGTCGTGCCGACGCGCGTCTCGGGGGTATCCATGTTGCCGCCGTGCTCGCCCGGCTGCATCGACCAGATGGTCTGGCCCCAGCGGGGGGACACAGCCAGGCAGCCCAGGAACGGCCGAACGGGGATCTCGATCGACGTCATGCGGCTGCTCTTGAGGTCCAGGCGCGCCGTCCCGCGCTCGATGTCCAGCGCCCATCGGTAGAACTCGTCGGCGAGAGGTGGGTTCAACCCGGTCGGTCCGGTGATCTTGTCCTCGATGGTCAGTCCGCCGAAACCCGGCGCGACGCTGGAGAAGCCCCAGTCGCGGTTCAGCGCGATTTGCTCGACGCGGACGACCAGCGTATCGCCCAGCTCCGCGCCCTCCACGAAGATCGGCCCAATCTGAGGGTTCCGGTCGCGGAGCGCCAGGTCGGGGCGGGATTGCATTATCGAGGGCGATACCGTGTCGCCGGACGGGCCGAAGTTGCGCGCGTCCACCGTCGGCGCGGTCACCCTGTCGCCCGGCTTGATGGTGAGCGCCGGCGGGTGCGGCCCAAACGTGTAATACAGCATCTGCGGCTGAAAGCGGTGCTCGGTCATCTTTGTACTCGCACCTCCGTCGTGGGATGAGGGAGATTATACCACAAATGGGGAGATTGGAGAACATAGGAGTCCGTTGCGCGGGGTAGTTGGCACTCAAGTGCGTGGTCATGGTATAATATTAGCGTAAGTCGGAAGTGATAATCGCAAAGAACGAACCCTGGCCAATCTGCGGGCCGACTCTGGGAGCCGAGGATGAGCAGGCCCAACTTGCTTGTTGTGGATAAGTCTTACGTTCAAAAGCCTCTAATGCCTGTTCAAGATGAGAGCGAGATCATTTTGGGCGATGCGCTCGAGGTGTTGCCGACGTTGGCCGCGGACCGATTTCGGTGCTGCATTACCAGTCCACCTTATTGGGGACTTCGCGACTATGGTATTGGCGGCCAGATTGGAGCGGAGACCACGCTCGGCGGATACGTCCAGAACCTGGTGGATATCTTCAGAGAAGTGCGTCGGGTTCTAACTGACGATGGCACTCTCTGGTTAAACCTGGGTGACTCTTACACCAGCGGCAACAGGACGTGGCGGGACCCCGATAAGAAGAACCCCGCGCGTGGCATGCACTATCGTCCGCCGACACCCAAAGGCCTCAAGCCTAAAGACTTGGTCGGTGTTCCATGGCGGGTCGCCTTTGCTTTGCAGGACGACGGCTGGTACCTGCGATCTGACATCATCTGGCACAAACCGAATTGTCAGCCAGAATCCGTAAAAGACAGACCCACCCGCGCACACGAGTACCTGTTCCTGTTCTCAAAGTCAGAGGATTACTACTACGATTATGAAGCTATTCGAGAGCCAGGCACTGGGCCGAATTCCTTGAGGAATCGGCGTTCGGTCTGGAGTATCCCCACCAAGCCCTTCCCAGGCGCTCATTTCGCGACTTTCCCGCCGGAATTGGTCGAACCTTGTCTGATTGCTGGCACTCAATCTGGAGACTTCGTGTTGGATCCTTTCTTCGGCGCAGGAACCGTGGGCCAGGTTTGCCAGAAGCACGGTCGGGAATTCGTCGGGGTCGAGATCAACGAGGAATACGTAAAACTGGCGCGGCTGCGGCTCGGACGGGAGGCATAGCCGGATGCTGCATGACGGGGCGACCCTCCCAGTGCTTCGACCTGATTTGCAGATTTCTTTTTATGCCAGATTCAAAGAGCTTGAGGCCCAATACCTTCAGGCTGCCCTCAAGGTGACAATCGAGCGCTCCGACAATGCGCTCGTGGACCGTCAGTTAGCTGAATTCGTGAACCTGGATTCTACTCGTCGCGTTGCATCGTTCGGGCTGCGGGGCGAGGTGTTCTTTGCGGTGCCGTGCCTGTTGACGGCGAATCCCATGTTGCTCGGGTACTACCGATTGCTTCTGGGCTTTTCTCAAAAGGAATTCTATAACAAAGGTCCCTTCGGCAAGTTCAGAAGGCTGGAGTTCGCTTGCGAAATCCCGGGCAACATCACGCCACAAATCGATAACCTCTGTCGCAGCCTCACAGCCAGCGCGGAGATATTGGTCGATGGGATTGAGGACCTCTCCCTGTCGATGGTCCGTGACCTGCAAATACTGACTCTTGGACCGCAGCTGCGCGGCAGCCGCAATACGCAGTTGGGTCAAGATGCGACACAGGAGGTCTTCGAGCTAATCAAGCACATGGTCGCTCCCTCTGCAATAGAAGTTGGCACCTGCTCGATCGAGTTGAAGAACGACTCGGGTCGCATCGTCATGATCGAGTTCGCTGCCGATCCTGACATACGAATCGTCGAGTTGCTGCCGTCCGGCCCCAAACCGCGAGTCTCCATCGCAATCAAAGGTGGGGGCGACCGGTCAAATATCCACAACCGGATTGGCGAAGCTGAAAAGAGCCACCAGAAGGCCAGAAGTCAGGGTTTCTTCGAGTTTTGGACGATCCTCAGAGCACAGGTTGATCTGCCCCGCGCTCGTCGGGAGTCTCCTACGAAGAGTCACTTCTTTAACTTGGACGCGATCAAAGATCCGGATAGTCACGAGCATGACTTGTTTCGCGATCTGCTGGCTTCTATGGTCGGCATTCGCATCTAGGCTGGCCGGGCATACAAATCCCCATCTTCTTGAACCGCGAACTGACTGACCTTTCCAGACTTCCGAAGTTTTTGGAAACTTCGGAAGTCTCTCTTCTCCCCCCAGTGTGCTCTGCCGCTTGTCGCTGATGGTATCATCAGGGTCGAGAGACTCCGGCGGTTCGGCTGAGATGAACCGCGAGCGAGAAGTGAAACATGAGATATAGACTTCTGGACAAGAGCGGACTCCGTGTGTCCCAGTTGGAGTTGGGCACGATGACTTTTGGAGAAGACTGGGGCTGGGGCGCGTCCAAGGGGAGAGCCGGCGGATGTACGACGCGTACGTCGAAGCCGGCGGCAATTTTCATTGTCACTACGAACCGTTACACGAACGGAACCTCTTAGAACTACGTGGGCGAGATCGTAGGTATGGAGCGAGACCGCTTCGTCATCGCGACGAAGTGGATGCTGTCTATGTGGCCCGAGGATCCGAATGCGGGAGGGAATCACGCGCAAGAACGTGGTTCAGACGCCTGACGGCAGTTTGAAGCGCTTGGGTATGGAATACGTCGATTTGCTATGGGTCCACGCGTGGGATATGATTACGCCCGCCGGAGCCGTCGTGGATGCGCTGGGTCTGAGCGTGGCGGCTTGGCGCCCGCTCGCCGGGGGGGCTGTCCGGTAAGTTCAATGCCGATCCGGCTACTCCGGACGAGGCACACAGTGGGGCGATCTCGACGAGCGCCGCCTGGCGATCGCGGGTGAAGCGGCCAGGCTCGCCAAAGACATCGGGCGAACGCCGTCGCAGGTGGCGCTGACTGGGTGCGGCAGCAGCCGGGGACGATCATCCGGATCCTCGGCGCCACCTCTGGCGGCGTTCGCCCGATTCAAGGACAATCTGGGAAGGTGACTTGATGGTCGAGCAATACGGGGCGGTGGAGGCGGGGTACTACGACTTCTACGAGACCGGGCTGCCAGGCGACGAGTTGTTCTACGTCGAGCAGGGACTCCGAGCAGGGTCGCCCGTGCTGGAGCTGGGCTGTGGCACGGGGCGAACGCTGTTGCCCATGGCGGAGGCCGGACTGACGGTGACGGGATTGGATCTGTCGCCGTATATGCTCGAAGTGGCCCGGCGAAAACTGGCGGACTGGTCTCCCGCCATTCCGGAGGCGCGCGTGACGCTGGTGCAGGGCGACATGCGTGATTTCAACCTGCGCGGACGCTTCAAGCTGATCACTGCGCCGTTTCGGGCGTTCATGCACCTGCTCACCGCCGAGGATCAGCGCGAGGCGCTGCTCAACGTTCGCAATCATCTGACCGCCGGCGGGCGCTGGGTGTTCAACGTCTTCGATCCGCGGCCGGACATGCTGGCGGAGGTCGGGGCGCAGGCCGGAATTGTCCGCAAGGACTCCGAGTTCGTGGACGAGCGCACGGGGCACCGCGTGATGGTGTCCTATACGCGCCAGTACCACCCGCTGAGCCAGATCGTGGAGCAGGTGTTCATCCTGGACGAACTGGACGAGGGCGGCCACGTGGTCAGCCGAAGCTACAGCCCGCTCACGTTTCGCGTGACGTTCCGGCACGAGATGCAGTATCTGTTGGAGTTGTGCGGCTTCCGCGCGGAGGAGCTGTTTGGGGACTTTGGGGGCGGGCCGTTCGTGCCCGGCGCCGAGCAGATTTGGGTGACGCGGCGGGGCTGATGTGGCTGCCTCGGGCTCTCTAGTCCGGACTCACCCTGACTGCGAAGGGTGAGTCCGGACCTCGTTACTGTGCGGGGTCCAACTCGACATCGAACCAGCCGACGTCCGGCAAGGTGAACTGAAGGACGTCGGGCTTTCGGCGCGGCAGCGCCCAGGCCGCACGGGAGACGAAAACCTGGATGTCGTCGCAATCGATGATGTAGTAATCACTCACGTCTTCTGGTTTGCCCGCCAGACCTGACGGGAAGCGGAAGGCGTTTCATCAGCCATTGGCTGCCCAACCGCTGTTGAGCGTGAGGACGTTGCCATGTTCCTTGAGATACTCTTTCAGCTTCGTCGAAGAGATGCGCCCCGAGAGGCCCATCTCCGCCGCTTGCGGGTTGCCCGCCGTTGACTCGTCCGCCATGTAGTCTCCTCCTTCAATTTGGTCCTTATAGTCCTTTGATCTTCTGCAGCGCGTCCTGTGCTTTCTTCTTCAGCAGCTCGAAGTAGGCTTCGGGCGTGAGCAGGGCCGCGCGGTCCTCATCCCAATCAGACAGGCGGATCTTCAGCAGCCAGCCGTCCTCGTAAGGAGACTCGTTGACCCGCTCAGGCTCGAGCTCGAGTGCGGGGTTGACTTCGACGACCTCACCGGTAACCGGACAGGTCAGATCCACCGTGGCTTTCGCGCTCTCCAGGGTGCCCATCTGGTCATCCTGTTCGATCGTGGTTCCCACTTCCGGGCATTCGACGAAAGCGATGTCGCCGAGCTTGCGCTGAAGCAGGTCCGTGACGCCGACCGTCGCGACGCCGGCGTCCACCTTGACCCACGTATCGTAGGGGCTGTACACGCAATCCAGTCGCACCTTGAAGGAAAACTTGTCTACCGTCGTCTCGTAGTACTCTGGCATGTCTCGTCCTCGATCTGGCCGGCCGCCTCAGGCCGGGGGATAAGTCTTGCGCAGCTCCTTGATGATGGCCTTGATCTCCTTCCGATCGGGGAAAGAGATGGCGTCCACCTCGCAAGCGTGGGCACACGAGGCGCAGTACACCTCGCAGTGATATGGGTTAGCGACTCCGTAGCTGCCGTCGGGCAGCGTGCCGTATACGTCGTCACGGCAGAATTCGGCGCACTCGCCACAGCTCACACAGAGCTCCGCGTCGATCGTGGGGAACCAGGGAATCAGGCGGCGCGGAATGCCCAAATGGACCTGGTACTTCGAGTCGTCAGCCATGTCTCGGCACCTTACTCGTCGGATGGGCCGGCTGCGGCCGTCAGGGCCTCGACGGCCTCGGTTACTTTGGCAATGGCCTCGGCGGTGGTCAAGTTGCGCAAGTCGAGGGGCACGATGGCATCGGCGAAGCTCACACCGACCTCATCCAGCGCGTCCTTGTACATCTTGCGCTGCATGCGGGCGTCGCAGCCACCGACCACGTACTTCACGCCCGGCCTGGCGTAGTCGCGCCAAAAGGCGTCACCGTCATCGACGCAAAGCTGTGGATGCACGATGGCGTACTCCACGTCAAGCTCGTTGCGGACGTAGTTGATCAGATCCCACAGCTTGAGCTTGTCGAAGCCGGGGCAGTTCCCGGTGCAGATACACTGGACGAATCGCGGTTTGGTTGAGTCAGTCATTGGAATCCTCTTTTTCTAGAACGTGTGTCGCATTACGGGCATTGGATGATGCCTTGTGCCCAGAGGCAATCGCCGCAGACCGGCGCGGGGTTGCCGAAACAGTCCTCCTGATTGGAGTCCGCCATTTCGCAGCTGCCGCAGTCGATGCAAGGTGAGAAGTCGAACGTCCGCACGCGACGCCGGAATTCGCGGTACACCTGCCTGTCCCAGATATCACCGAGGCTCTGGGCGTCGACTGAGCCGAAGCTGTGCGACACGATGCGCTTCTCACCGTGAAGCGTAAAGAATGGATACGAATGCAGCAGAGGCATGCACGGCGCGACCTCACCATCCCAGCGAACGAGAGCGTTCCGTTCCTGCACGAATCGGCAGTAGCGCGGCGCCTCGTTAAGGTTCATTCCAGCGAGCAGCACGTTGCCCTGGTTGCGGACCAGGCGGCGAATCACTTCGGTGTTGCGCGGCGTCAGGTCGAATCGTGGGAGTTCCACCAGTGCGTCGTCCGGGTTAGGCTGGGGACGCCGAGGCATCGAAGTGGCTGTGAACGTGCCATACAGGCGCTGCGCGGCCATGTCCTCGGTGTGCGGCAACACGTTGCTGACGATGATCCGTGACACACCCAACCGTCCGGCCAGGCTCTTCAGCTCCAGCAACTCCTCCAGATTGTTGTCCATGGCCACGAACGACAGGCCCAGGTCGGGTTTGCGGCAGTCGGCCCGAAATCGGACCCTGGCCAGGTGCTTCAGGTTGCGGAGCACGACGCTCAAGTCAGACCCCTGCCGAATGTCCTCGTAGGTCGGCGGCTGGGCGCCGTCCATGGAGATCACCAGGAAGTCCAGGTCGACGGCCAGGAGCTGATCGCAACGGGCTTCATCCAGCAGTGTCCCATTGGTGATCATCTCCGTGCGCAGGCCGAGGTCCTTCACCCGTTGCAGCATCTCGAAAATGCGTGGATGCGCCATGGGTTCCCCGAAACCGCCGAAATGCACGGTCTGCACCGACGGAAGCGCCCGAAGACCCTCCAACACACCGTCGAAGGTCTCATCGGACATCATCCCCATCGACTCATCCCACACGTTGCGCACGCACGTGCGGCAATTGAGGTTGCAGACGTTGGTGGCCTCGATGTACAGCTTGAGCAGGTCATCGGGACGAGGCTGCAGCAGCAAACCGCTCGCCGTTTCGGTCACGTCCCATTCGGTTCCGGGCAACAATCCATGGCGGCGGCCGAGCCCGTCCTCCAGGTGAACGACCCCACTGCGGTCAACCCTGATGGCACTTCGCTGCATTTTGTCTCCCGGTCCGGTCATGGGCACTGGATGATGCCCTGGGCCCACAAGCAGTCGCCGCAAACCGGGGCAGGATTGCCGAAACAATCTTCCTGATTCGACTCGGCTTTCTCACAGCCGCCGCAGTCGACGCACGGTGCGAAATCAAACTTGCGCACGCGCTCACGGAACTCCGAGTACGGCGCGCTGTTCCACACGTCGACCAGGAGCCCCGCGTTCACCGAGCCGAAGCTGTGCGCGACGATTGTCTTCTCGCCGCGCAGCGAGTACGTTGGGTACGAGTGCAGCAAGGCCATGCATGGGGCGATTTCGCCATCCCAGCGCACGAAGGCGTTGCCTTCCTGGACGAACCGGCAATACCGAATGGCAGCATTCCAGTCCATGCCAGCGAGCTGGACGTTGCCTTGGCCGCGTATCAGGCGACGGATGACGTCCATGGTTCGCTCGGTGAAGTCGATGCGAGGGAAGACGACCAGGGCGTCCTGCCGGCTCGGTCGGGGCTGGCGCGCGTGCGACGTGGCTGTCAGAGTGCCGTACAGCATCTGCTCTCGCAGCTCCTCGGTGTGGGGCAGAACGTTGGTGACCATAATGAAGGACACCCGCAGCTGGGCGGCCATCTTCTTCAGCTCAAGCAGCTCATCGAAGTTGTCCTTCATCGCGACGAAGGACAGGCCCACGTCCGGCTTGCGGCTGTGTGCGGTGTGTCGAGCATCGGCCACGTTCTTCAAATTCTGCAGGACGACGCTCAGCTCGGAACCTAAGCGAATGCCGTCATAAGTCGGCTCGCGGGCGCCGTCGATAGACACCACGAGCAGGTCCAATTCGGCTGCCACCAGCTGAGCGCAGCGCGCCTCATCCAACAGCGTACCGTTGGTGATCATCTCGGTGCGCAGACCGAGGTCCTTGACCCGGCGCAACATGTCGAAGATGTGCGGGTGGGACATGGGTTCGCCGAACCCACCGAAATGCACCGCCTGCACCGAAGCAATGACCTTCAGTTGGTCCAGCAAACGGGCGAAGGTCGCCTCGGACATGACGCCCAGCGGCTCGGACCACACATTGCGCACGCACGTCCGGCAGTTGAGGTTGCAGGCATTGGTCGGCTCGACGTACACCTTCAGCAGGTTGTCCGTGCGCTTGCGCAGCAGCAGGCCGTCCGGTGTCTCGTCCATCGTCCACTCGGCGCCCGGCAAAAGGCCCAGGCGCCGGCCGAGCCCGTCATCCAGACGAATGGCCCCGCTGTCATCGATCTTCAGGGTTATGTCGTGATGCATCACGTCTCCCGGTAACGTCCGTCATCGCCTTCTGGATTTCTTGTTGCCGCTCTTCGGCCGCGCAGCCGAGGCATACGCGGGCACCGCTTCCATCGGGAAGAACGCCCTCTTCATCCACAGGGCGACGTACACCAGGCCAATGAGCACCGGCACCTCGATCAACGGACCCACGACGGCCGCCAGGGCCTGGCCGGAAGTAATGCCGAACACGCCCACTGCGACGGCGATGGCCAGCTCGAAGTTGTTGCTGGCGGCCGTGAAGGACTGAGTGGCAGCCTCGGGATATTTGAACCCAAACAGCTTCGACAGGCCAAACGACGAGAAGAACATGATGGCGAAATAGGCCAGCAGTGGAATGGCGATGCGCACCACGTCCAGCGGGATGGTCAGGATCTTTTCGCCCTGCATGCTGAACATCACTACGATGGTGAACAGCAGTCCAACGAGAGCCGAGGGGCCGAGTTTCGGCATGAGCACGGTCTCGTACCATTCCTTGCCGCGTGCGATGGATCAGGGTGAACCGCGTGATGATGCCGGCGGCCAGGGGAATGCCCAGGAAGATGAGCACGCTCTTTGCGATCTGCCACATGCCCACGTCGACGCTTGCAGTCTCCATGCCGAACCAGCGCGGGACTACAGTCAGATAGATGTAGGCCAGTGGACTATACATAACGATCTGGAACACCGAATTCAGGGCCACCAGGACGGCGCAGTACTCGCTGTCACCGCCGGCAAGCATGTTCCAGATGAGCACCATCGCAATGCAGCGGGCGAGGCCGACGATGATCAGTCCGGTACGGTAATCAGCCTTATCGGGGAGGAAGAGCCAGGCGACCAGGAACATGATCATCGGACCGACGAGCCAGTTAAGGACGAGCGACACGCTGAATTGCTTCCACGCGGTCGCCACCTTGCCCAGCTCCTCGTACTTGACCTTGGCCAAAACGGGGTACATCATCCACAGCAGGCCGACCGCGATGGGGAACGAGACCGTATCGATGCGCATGGAATCTGAGAATTCGGCGATGTCGGGATAGACGTATCCCAACCCGACGCCGATACCCATCGCCAGGAAGATCCACAGCGGCAGAAAACGGTCCAGGGTCGACAGCCTGCTCACGACGTTGGCTCGTGCCATCGGTTTGGCCCGTGCGCTCGCGGTACTCATGTTCGATGCCCTCCTCAAATACGATACGTTTACTGCGTCTCAGCTGTCGATGCCGACGTGAGCCAACTGACGACCTCGGCCTGATTCGGGACCCGGCCAGCGCATACCAGCTTCTCGTTTACGACGAGGCCCGGCGTGGCCATGATCGGGTACTTCATGATCTCCTCAATGGCCGTGACGTTCTCGAACGCAGCGTCCACACCGATTTCGGCGGCCGCCGCGCGGGCAATTTCCTCCACCTTGTGGCAGTTTGCGCATCCTTTACCCAGAATCTTAACGATCATTCTCTCCTCCTCAAGTGTTATAGCTTGAACTCGGGGCGCGTCGTTTGCGGCTCGGAATCGGCAGTGTCCGCGACCCACGCCTTGATTCGTCCTTCGACGATGTCTCGCACTTCGCGGAACTTAGCGAGCTTCTGCTCATCGGTTCCCTCAAACCTGGCGGGATCTTCGATAGGCCAGTGCAGCCGAACGCTGACGTCCGGGAAGGTGGGGCACTCGCGTTCGGCGTCGGCGCAAACCGTGATCAGATACCCGAAATGCAGCTTGCCGAGGTACTTGGTGACGGGCTTGGCGTACTGCTCGCTGATGTCCAGGCCGGCCTCGATCAGGACTTGCTTGGTCAGTGGGTGGATGCACCGTGGGTCGCAGGCCGGCGCTGTGAACCTCGAACCGATTGCCCGCCGTACTTCTCAAGAAAAGCCTCGGCCATCTGGCTGCGGGCCGAGTTGCCGGTGCACAGGAACAGGACTCTAATCTGCTCGGCCATGTCAGCCTCCTCGTCTGTTCGATGAAACTCGTCGTATGCGCCCACGAGTGCCATGCGATACTCTGTCCGCGCCTCGGGCGGGACGCTGGTTGTAGATCTCCGTCAGTCGCAGCAGCTCGTCACCGATGCCTGCTCCGCTCCGTGCGCCATCCGTCGTAGAATTGCTCGAACAGGGCAGGCACCGCTACCAGCTCCACTGCCTTGCCGGCCGATCTCGACGACCGTGACGGGCAATCCCGAGCCACACGGAGCACGTTGCCTGAACCCGCGTCTTTGCGCTCGCAGTGTGCCCGACCGCCGGCCCAGACTCGAGGCTGGTCCCAGAATGGCGTCGACTCGCGCGGCGATGACGTCCGCCAGCTTGTAGGCTGCAGCCCAGCCCTCGTCGTCCAGACTCGCGTCGCCAGCTCGGATCTATTTCGATGCCCATCTCCGGCCAACGCCTGATCGACACGAATCGAACCGGCGACCGGAGCGCTGCGGGCGTCGGTGGCGCGCTGTGCGCAGAGCTTGTCACACCCGTCCACGGCGATGGTCGGATACACCCGAGCGAACGCGCGCTCTTCGTTTTCACCGGCCAGGAACAGCGGCAGGCACATGGTTGTGGTGTCCTCCGGCCGGAGCTCCTCCAGGACGAGGCGAACCGCGGCCCGGCTGAGGGTGCCGGCCGCAATCTCCTCGCCGCTACAGGCAATGAGCCCGACTTTCTTCCGTGGCAAATCAGGCATGGTCGGAGTCCTCCAGAATGGCGTCTACCTTGGCGGCGATTTCGTCGGCCAGAATGCGCGCCAACTGCCGTCCGTTGTCGCCGAGCTGCAGCACGGAGTTAACCTTGAGCGTGCGGTTTGCGCGGTACACGTCCACCACGCGGAAGTCCGCCGTGGGATGTGCCCCTGATGCTTCCACGTTCAGCGCGTGCGCAGCATTTCGGGCATCCGTCGATGGTAATGGTGGGTAGATCTTTGACCAGAGCGCGGGCCTCCTCGTCGCCCATCGTCAGCAGCGACAGGCAGACGAGACCGGTTGCGCCGGGTCTTAGCTCGTCGACGACGATGTAGGCCGCCTCGCGACCGACGGATCCGAACGCCTTGCCGATGCCGCTGCATGGGATGATGATCGCTCGCGGCTTATTTTGTTCCGATATCGTGGTCAATGTCGGTCTCCGATCGTCACTTGGAGTCCTGCAGCGCGTCCGCCATATCGGGCTCGAGTTCCGCGAAGGACTGCGTGGCGGCTGCCAGGTGTGCCTGCGTGGCCGCGCGGATGTCGTCCATTGCAGCAAAGACACGCGGATCGCTCACCTCGCACATCACCCGGCTGCCGTCGCGATAGGAGGAAACCAGGCCGCTGTCGCGGAGGATGGCCAGGTGCTTGGCGATGTTGGACTGGCTGAGACCCAGTTTGGGCTCGATCTCACAACTGCAGATCGGGCCGTTGCGCATCAACTCGACGATGGCGAGGCGACTGGCGTGCGCCAGCGCCTTGAAGCTGCGCGCCTGTAGTTCGAATGCCGGAGTTGTCATAATTCTAATCCCTTGCACCGGATCTTGCCGGCGCCTCTGAATGAAACTATCCGCTTTTGAGACTTGTAGTGTATGATCATTTTGGAATAGTTTAAGACTGAAACATCGAGACGTATGTAAGCGAGGCTACGAATGCGGGACATCGGTGACTGCAATCGCAAGGGGTGAGCGCGGGCCCTGGCGAACCCCATTGGGCTCGCCCAAAACCCTGGGCAGACCCAACCCCATTCATCGATTTGACAATACCTGGTGGGGGTATTATAATCATATTCAAGCCGTTGAATGTGATTGGAAGGAGCAACCATGCAGTCACTCGATCGTTTGGCCGAGTTGTTTAAAATATTGATGCACCCCTCGCGCCTGGCCATTCTGGAGGCCTTGCGCTCGGGCGAGCAGTGCGTGTGCCACCTGGAGGCCACGCTGGGCCTGTCCCAGTCGTACATTTCGCAGCACCTGGCCGTGCTGCGCCAGGCTGAACTGGTGACGACGCGGCGTGAGGGCTGGAACGTATACTACGGCGTGAGCCGGCCCGAGGTTTTCGGTGTCCTGGATGCGGCGGGCGAAATGTTGTCCCTCGAACGTCCGGCCGAGGGAGAGCTGCGGCCTTCTGCGTGCAGCTGTCCCAAGTGCCAGGGTGTGCCTTTGAACACTGTGGTGGAAGCACAGCGGTAGCGCGCCAATACTGACAGGTGTCCCTCTTGTGAAGAGATTGGAGATTCTTATATGAAGAACCAGGCAGTTCTGTCCTTTCGTGGCTTGAGTCGTTCGTCGTTGCGCCTGTGGATCCAGTTGGCGGCAGCGGCGTTTCTATGGTACGTGGCCTATTCCGTACTTTACCCGCTCACGCAGTGGGCAACGTACGACGTATTTGGGTTGGCGCGCGGGTCGCATCTGGGCGAGTCCGTCGCGTTCTTCCTGTATGACGTGCCCAAGATCTTGCTGCTGCTCTCCGGCATGATCTTTCTGATCGGCATCATTCGGACCTTCTTCAGTCCGGAGCGAACTCGCGCCCTCTTGGGCGGCAAGCGTCAGGGTGTGGGCAACGTGCTCGCGGCAGCGCTGGGTATTGTGACGCCGTTCTGCTCGTGTTCGGCTGTGCCGCTGTTCATTGGGTTCGTTGAGTCGGGTATTCCGCTTGGCGTGACCTTCTCGTTTCTGATCGCCGCGCCGACGATCAACGAGGTGGCGGTGGTGCTGCTGTACGGCCTGTTCGGCTGGCGGGTGGCGGCGCTCTATATCGGCTCCGGGCTCCTCATCGCGATCGTCGCGGGGTTCATCATCGGCCGGCTGCACCTGGAGCGCTACGTCGAGGACTTCGTTTGGCAGATCCAGGTACAGGCGGGCGGCTTTCAGGAGCACCTGACCTGGGCGGACCGCGTCGAGCGGGCCTGGGACAGCGTGAAGGACATCGTCGGCAAGGTGTGGCTGTTCGTGGTCGCCGGTATCGCGGTCGGGGCAGGTATCCACGGCTACGTACCGCAAAGCGCGCTCGCAAGTATCATGGGCAAACAGGCGTGGTGGTCGGTACCGGCCGCGGTCGTTCTCGGCGTTCCGCTCTATTCGAACGCCGCCGGAGTGCTGCCCATCGTCAGCGCGCTGATCGAGAAGGGCGCCAGCCTGGGCACCGTCCTGGCCTTCATGATGTCGGTCGTGGGTCTGAGCCTCCCGGAGATGATCATCCTGCGCCGCGTGCTCAAGCCACAGCTGATTGCCGCGTTTATCGGCGTGATTGCCGTGGCCATCGTGGTTACCGGCTATCTATTCAATGCCGTGATGTAGCGCATCGAGGCCGATCCCCGGCATCCTCGCCGGGGATCGGCCTCAAGCCTCAAAGGTTCGGGTGAAATCCTTCTGATTAACACAACCGCACAATGAAACGGATAGAACCCAAAGAACAAATCCCTTGACATGCTGGCGAAGACGTGCTAATATATGACTTAGTCATATAGATGCGATTTAAACTTAACTGACGGATGGGCGGCTCGGCCCTTTCGACGCGGTGCTCCTCTGTTCAAACAGCTCAGAAAACTGCGTGGGGGGCGGAAGAGGGAGGCGAACGATGTGCAACGAAAGCCACGATCAGGGTCACGATCACGGAGACCGCACCTGCCGTTGCGGGGCGCGGATGCGTGGCTTCGTTCAACCCTGGCTGCTTCTGCTCTTGAAACAGAAGCCGAGTCATGGCTACGAACTGATGGAGAGGTTGGGCGCCGACGAGGACGCACCAGATGTCGATCCCGGCCTGCTCTATCGCACTCTAAGGCAATTGGAGGAAGATGGGCTGGTCTCCTCCTCGTGGGACACCGAAGGATCGGGCCCGGCTCGTCGCTTGTACGAGCTGACGCCGGAGGGCGTGGAACATCTGCACGCGTGGGCGATCGACGTACGCCACAATCGGAAACGGCTCGACCGTTTCGTGGCGGAGTACGAGCGAGTCTTTGAAGAAAGGAGGTGAGAGTTATGGATTGCGGTTGTGGACATCATCATGGTAGTCAGGGTCATGGCCACGGTTGGGGCTCTGGCTGTCAGTGCAGCGGAGAATCCGGACACCACGGCGGCTTCGGGCACTTTGGCCGGCGGTTTCTGAGCAGGGAGGAGCGCATCTCCCAGCTGGAAGAGTACTTGCATGCACTGCAGGCTGAAGCCAAGGCTGTGGAAGAGCACATCGCGGAGCTGAAGGCCGCGCGGTAAGGTGGAGATGCGCGATGCATCTCGCGGGTGCATCGCGCATCCGAACCCCAGATAGGATCCCAAATGTCGACGAGTGATCGATACTCGCGTCACGCCGCCGCGCTGAAAACTGGAGTCCGCATCGAGATCGCCACGGTCGTCTGGATGCTGATCGAAGCTGCAGTCGCCGTAGGCGCCGGCGTGGCCGCCCGGAGCGTACTTCTCACGGCGTTCGGCTTCGACAGCGTGATTGAGCTGCTGAGCGGCGGCGTTCTGCTGTGGCGCCTGTCGGTCGAGGCCGGGGGCGGCGGGCTGGAACGCGTCGAGAAGATCGAACGGCAGGCCGAACAGATGTCGGCCGTCCTTCTCTCGCTCCTCTGTCTTTACCTGGTCAGTACCGTTGTTTTGGGCCTTCTCTTTCACGTAGAGCCGGAGAAGTCGACGGCCGGTATCCTGGTGTCGGCCGCTGCTGCCGTGGCGATGCCCGTTCTTGCGTGGAGCAAGCGTCGTGTCAATGTGGAGTTGCAGAGCCCCGCACTACGAGCTGATATCGCAGAGAGCGTAACCTGCGCGTACATGGCGGTGACAGTCCTGGCCGGTGTGGTGTTGGACGTCGTCTTTGGCTTCTGGTGGTTCGAGTACATTGCCGCAATCGGACTCTTGTACTGGCTGATCGGGGAGACGCGAGAAGCATGGGAAACGACCCACGAGGACACAATGTAACTGCGCCGCTCGTTGAGGTGGCACTCTTGTTCGCCAAGCTCGGCGTGATCAGCTTCGGCGGCCCGGCGGCCCACATCGCCCTGATGGAAACCGAGGCGGTTAAGAAGAGGGGCTGGCTGAGCAGGGAGTATTTCCTGGACCTTCTGGCTACGACCAACCTGCGTCCCGGGCCCTAATGCCGTCGAGATGGCCAGCCACATCGGCTACGTTCATGCGGGCTGGCCGGGCCTGCTGGTTGGCGGAGCGAGCTTCATCCTGCCGGCGACTCTAATTACTTTGGGCTTGAGCTGGGTGTACGTGCAGTACGGTTCACTGCCCCAGGGTCGGGCCCTCTTTTATGGGATCAATCCGGTCATCATTGCCATCATCCTGGCTGCGGTGTATCGACTGGGCCGGACGGCGATCAAAACAATCCCTTTAGGTGGGCTGGCCCTGGCTTCTCTCGCGGCCACTTTCCTGCTGCCGGTCGACGCGGCGTTCATTCTGCTGGGCGCTGGGGCGGCGGGCATCCTGTTGGAGTTAGGTGGCAGAGTAAAAGGAACCTCACTGCCGACACGTCCGGGTCCCGGCGGTGTGGGACTGATGATGCTGGCGATGAACGGGGGCGTTCTCTCGAGTCTGGCGAGCGTGAGCCTATGGAACTCACAGTTGGTTCAGCTCGGGTTGTTCTTTCTGAAGGTCGGGGCGCTGCTTTTCGGCAGTGGAATGGTGTTGTTCGCGTTCATTCAGCGCGACGTGGTGACCGGGTTCGGCTGGCTGAGCGCGAAACAGCTCGTGGATGCCATCGCCATCGGGCAGATGACACCGGGACCGGTGCTGTCCTCCGCCACTTTCATCGGTTACGTGGTCGCAGGGCTGCCGGGCGCGGTCGTCTCCACGATCGCGATCTTCCTGCCGTCCTTTGTGATCATGTCCGTAGTCGGGCCCTGGATCCCGCGCCTGCGTCGCATGCCCATCGTACAGGCCTTCCTGAAAGGCGTCAACGCGGCCGTGGTGGCGGCCATCCTCTCCATCGCGATGACGCTGGCCCACTCAGCGCTGGTCGACGCCTGGACAGTCCTGGTCGCGCTGCTGGCACTGCTCCTTCTGGTCCGCTATCGCGTGGAGACATGGCAGTTGGTCCTCGGGGGCGCCGCCATCGGCCTTGTACACTACTTCTTCGCCTGAGTCGATCTTCACAATATCCACATCAGATCATCATTCGGACCTTACATCCCAGGTATAACATGGGGTGAAGTGAGGGGATACCCCACAAATACATGGAGGTGCCTGCAATGAGTAGAATTGTGATGGGTGTGAGTGTGGCAGTGGTGGTTGTTCTGCTGGGGCTGTTCGTGGTGGGGACGGTCTTCGCGCAGAGTCCGACGGCCACGCCCGCGCCGAGCACGCCCTGGGGTCAAGCCTGGGGCGGCATCTGGCGTGGCGGTTCGACGATCTCGGAAACGATCACGGATCTGCTGGGGATGACGCCCGGACAGATACTTGACGCGCGGTTGGCCGGCAAGACGTTGGCCGACATCGCCAAAGAGAAGGGCGTGACCGAGCAGCAGTTGACTGACGCCATCGTGAATGGCCAGAAGGACATCCTCGACCAGGCGGTGAAGGATGGCCGGCTGACGCAGGCGCAGGCGGATTGGATGCTCGAAAGGGTGAAGACGATGGCGTCCTCCCAGTTGACCAATCCGTTCGGCCCGGGCGCAAACAACGGTCCTCGTGGTGGTTGGCTCGGCGGCATGATGGGCGGCGGGCGGTTCGGCGGCATGATGGGCGGTGGACGGTTCGGCGGGATGGGTGCAGGCCCGTTCGGTGGGATGCGCGGCGGTCCGGGGGGCAACTGGGGGCCCTGGAACAACTCAACTCCGTCCTCGGCTCCCAGCGGCACCGCTTCGTAAGCACAATAGGGTGGATAGACGTCTCTCTCCTGCAGGGCTGGAGGGCGGGGCATTCCGCCCCGCCCTCCAGCTTACGCCCAGCACGCGACTGTGCTCTGTGAAAACTGGAGGGAAGCGATGAGAAAGCTACAACCGTCGAATTTGTGGAGCGCGAATGGGCTACTGCCTTAGTGCTGGCCCTGGTGACTCTGGGCCGGTTACAGAATCCGGAGGCCGCGGTGAGAATGTTCCTACTCTATTTCGAGGAGTTGGTGAAAACCACGACCGGGCGGATGTGGCTATCGAAAGCGCGGAAAGCCGCTTCCTTGAGCCTGAATATAGCCGGGGCCTTTTGGTTCCAACCCGTGTGCAACGCGGCGGCTGTCCGGCAGCAAGCTAGCACCACTGAAAGGGAGGCGCAAAGTGAGGCACTTACACTATGAGAGTTCGTGGGGCACGCTGTTTTCTCAGCTCCAGGCGCATGTGTGGTCGTTCGTTCTCGCCGCGTTCTTGCTGGCCATCGTCGTCGTCGCGATCCTGATCCTGCGGGCCAGGAACGACGCCGCCCAGGCAACCGGCAAGGCGGAGGTCTACGAAGATCTCGATGGCCAGATCCGAGCGCTCTTGACGCAGGCCGGGGGCGCGTTAAACCAGGATCAGATCCGCGATTGTCTGGACATACCGGTCAGCGATATATCTCGAGCGCTTCGGGACCTGGAGAAGTCCGGCGAGATCGCGCGCCGTTGGGATTCAGGGGCCTACACGTACCGCGTCAGGCTGGCGTGACAGGTCGTACCTGCCGGCCGTCAATGCCCGGATCGCTCCGTTTGTTCGATTATGTCCAGTGTACTACAATGACTGCTGAGGTTGCTCAGGTCGCAGGGACCAACGGCGGGTCGGCCCGAATACCGCGGCGGGGCGCGGATCGAAACTGACGGAGCGGAGCTGTGACTTCCTTTCGCATTCTGTTCGTGGAAGACGAACCGCAAACGGTACGCATGGTGCGCTTCTACCTGGAGAAGGAAGGCTTCGCCGTCCTCTCTGCCGGCGACGGCCCAGCCGGGGAAAGCGTATTTCGCGCTGAGCAGTCCCACCTGGTTATCCTGGACGTCATGCTTCCTGGTTTCGACGGCCTGGAGTTGTGCCGGCGCATCCGCCAGCATTCCACCGTGCCCATCCTGATGCTCACCGCCCGGTCCGACGAGACCGACAAGGCAATCGGCCTGGGCATTGGCGCTGACGATTATCTTACCAAGCCTTTCAGCCCGATGGAGCTGGTGGCGCGCGTCAAAGCGCTGCTGCGCCGGGCCTACCACTACAGCGAGGCATCGCGTGCCCCCGTGCAGGGCGGGCCGCGTTTGTGGCTGGACGTTGCCTCTTGCCAGGCGACCCTGGACGGCCAGCCGCTGACGCTGACCCACATGGAATTTGAGCTGCTTCGAGTGCTGACGGCCAACCCCGGCTGGGCTTTCACTCGCACGCACCTGCTGCAGAAAGTGTGGGGGTACGACGATGAGGCCGGCGAGGATACCGTCACGGCGCACGTGAGCAACCTTCGCCGCAAGCTGGGCCCGGATGGGGCGCAGTTGATACGCACCGTGCACGGCGTGGGCTACGTCTACCAGGAAGACACGTAATGGCCCGCCGCTTGCTTGGCAGCTACCTTGCCGTAATCGCCGTTACGGTGATCCTGCTCGCGCTGATCGTTCAGTTTGCCACGGCGCAAACCTTTTCCCGCTACCTGAGCGATCAATCCACCACGCACAGCGAGATGTTGCCGGTCATGCTGGCCGGTTACTACACGGCGCACGGCGCGTGGGACGGCGTGCAGGAGGACATCGACCACGCCAGCCTGCTCATCGGCGCACAAGTGGCGCTGGCGGACGCTCAGGGGCGCGTTGTGGCGGCGAGCGAGCGGACTCTGGTCGGCCTGCAAGACGCGGGCGGGCACGCGCTGGGCCTGCCGATGCCGGTCGAGGGCAGCGGGGGTGCGATCATCGGCACGGCCTACGTGGGGCGCAGCCTCGAGCAGCAGCGGGCAGATCAATCTTTTCTGACCAGCGTCACCCGGGCCCTGATTGGCGCCGGAGTGGCGGCCGCTCTGCTGGCGTCAGCGCTGGGGCTATTGCTGGCCCGCTCCATCAGCCGGCCGCTCGCTGAAATGGGACAGGCGGCGGAGCGCATTGCGCAAGGCGACTATGCGGTCCGCGTCCCGTCGCGTGCGAGCGACGAGGTTTCAGCGCTGGCGGCGGCTTTCAACCACATGGCTGAGGGCATGGGCAGTGTGGAGAAGCTGCGCCGTGAGCTGGTCGCCAACGTCTCCCACGATCTGCGCACTCCGCTCACGGTGATTCGGGGCTACCTGGAGGGCCTGCGCTCCGGCCAGATTGCCGACCGCCGTTCGGCCGAGGTCGCCTTCGAGGCCATGGATACGGAGGTTGCCCAGTTGCTGTATCTGGTGGAGGATCTGCGGCAAGTGGCGGCAGCCGATGCCGGCACTTTGCCGCTGAAGCGGCATCCGGTGCCGGTCGCCGAGCTGGCTCGGACCTCTATGGCTCGAGTGGCGCGGTTGGCGGCGGCCAAAGGGGTCACCCTGGTCGATGAAGTGCCCCTCGGACTCCCACTCCTGGATGTGGACTCCGCCCGGATGGGCCAGGCGCTCTTCAACCTGTTGGAAAACGCGATCCGCCACACCCCCTCCGGAGGCAGGGTCCGTGTACGGGCGGGACAGACGGCGGGAGCGGACCGCCAACAGGCCCCAATTTACTTGACCATGCAGGACAACGGCGAAGGCATCGCTCCCGAGCACTTGCCTCATCTCTTCGAGCGTTTCTACAGCGTCGACCGTGCTCGCAGCCGGGCCGACGGCGGTTCCGGATTGGGATTGGCGATCGTGCGCGCCATCGTCGAGGCCCATGGAGGCCTGGTTTACGCCGACAGCGACGGTGTGCCCGGCCACGGCAGCACGTTCACTGTACAACTCCCCGTCAAACCTTTAGAAGATCTTTAGCTCTTCTTGAGCGAATCGCAAGGAGGCCGTGCTACACTCGGAATAGTTGACGAGTGCAGCATGGCCTGTTTGTGATTGAAAGGAGAGCGATGAACGTGTCTTATTTGCTAGCGGAGCTGGCGCGCCGGCGAGGCCGGACGCTCGCGGCGGTGATCAGCGTCGCTCTGGGCGTGGCCGTCTTCGTCAGCCTGCAGGCGTACGCTGAGGCATACCGGTCGGCCGCGCGCGCTCCTTTGGTCGAGATGGGTGCCGATCTCACGGCTCAGCGCCAGGGAACGGTCCCCGAGAAGTTCGAGGGCGTGCTCTTCCCCCACTCGGGCGCGCCCATCCATCGGAATGAGATCGAGCAAATCAGCCGGCTGCCGGGCGTGCAGGACGTGGCGGAGACCGTGTTCTTCTGGGCGTTCGAGCCGGCAGGCTTTGTGGCCGGCCTGGGCCTGGACCCGAGCGACAATTTCGGCCCCGGCAGGCTGAAAGCGACGCTCACAACGGGGCGATTCCTCCGGCCCGGAGAGCATAACGTGGCTGTGGCGGACGTTACCTACGCCCAGCAGGCCGGGCTGAAGCCGGGCAGCGTGGTGAACCTGGACGGTCAGCCTTTCTCGATCGTCGGCCTGGTCGACAGCACGCGCGCCGGGGAGTTGGCGAACGCCAACGTCTACCTCCCTCTGGCCGACGCCCAGGCCCTGGCCTTCGCTGCGCCCCAGGTACAGTCCGTGTACGACATCAAACCGGACGATGCCAACATGCTGTTCATCAAGGCCGACCAGACGCGCGCGGAAGAGATCGGGGCGCAGGTGAAGCAAATCCTGGGCGACAAGGCCATCGTCTCGACGGCGCGCTCTTTCGCGGCGGAGCTGGGCGTCCTCTTCGCGCTGATCGACCGGTTCGGTTTCATAGTCGGCGTGGTGGCTTTCGTGTTCGCCGCGCTGCTGCTGATGCGCGTCATGGCCGCGGGCCTGTGGGAGCGCCGGCGGGACGTGGCCTTGATGCGCGCGGTGGGCTGGAGGCAACGGGAGATCGTGAGACAGCTTTGGAGCGAGGCGCTGGTTCAGGCCGTCGTCGGCGGGCTGCTCGGCCTCGTGCTGGCCGCGCTGGCCACATGGGCGATGAGCCGCGCGACCGTGTCCGTGCCAGTGCCCTGGGAGCTGAGCCCCACGCCGCACTTTCTGCCCGGTGGGGCAAAGGTCGTGGCCGTCGTGGTGTCCCTGCCGGCCGGGCTGACCCTGGCCCTGGTCGCCTGGGCGCTGGGATTGTCGGTGGCCGGGGCGACATTGGTGGGCGTCTGGATGCCCACCCAGATTGCCGGCATCAAGCCGGCGGAGGTGTTCCGCAGTGAGTGAGCTGTTGGAGGCAATTGAATTGCGCAAGTCTTTCGGCGCGCTGGAAGCGGTGCGCGAGGCCAGCCTGAGCATCTCGCCCGGACAATTCGTGGCCATCATGGGCCGGTCGGGCTCCGGCAAGACCACTCTGCTGCAGTTGCTGGCCGGACTGGACCGCCCGACGGCGGGGCAGATCCTGTTCTGGGGTGAGGACCTGGGCCGGCCGGACGAGGAGGCGCTGGCCCTGTGGCGGCGGGCCAACGTGGGCCTCGTCTTCCAGGCATTTCACCTGATTCCAACGCTCTCGGCGCTGGAGAACGTCGCTTTCCCGCTCTACCCGCTGAAAATGAGTGCGGCGGAGCGGCACGAGCGTGCGTCGGCCGCTCTGAGCGTGGTCGGCCTGGCGGACCGCGCCGATCACCGGCCGTCGCGGCTGTCGGGCGGTGAGCAGCAGCGGGTCGCCATCGCTCGCTCTCTGATCAACAAGCCGGCGCTAATCCTGGGCGACGAACCGACCGGTAACCTGGACAGCGCCACGGGCAGCGACATCCTGAGCTTGTTCGACCGCCTGCGCACCGAGACCGGTGTGGCGCTGCTCATCGTCACCCATGACGAGAAAGTGGCCGCCGGTGCCGACCGCGTGCTGCATATGTCTGATGGGAGGCTGACAAATGGGCATTGAAATCGTTCGCGTTCTAGTAATGAAGAGAACCCTGAGTCTCGTCGCCGCGGCAGTCGTACTGGTGGGGCTGACGGTCGGACTCAGCGCCTGCGGGTTGCCGGGAATCCTCACGCCGTCCGCCGCCGGGAGCGGGGCGGGCGTGGCAGCGGCGCCGGGGACGGTCGCCGTCGAAATCCTGGCGTTCAACCACCCGCCGCTGCGGCCGGTGCTGGACCAGGTGGATACGCTGCTCAAGCCCTACGGCAACCGGGTGAGCGTTTCACGCTACGATCCCGATACCGCAGAGGGAGCGAGCTTCCAGCAGAAGAAAGGACTGACTGGCCACGTGCCCCTGGCCATCTTCGTAAACGGCTCCGACACGGCCACTGTGAACGGGCAAAAGGTAACCTTCGAAAGCTTCCCCAAGGGACAGGGGCCCGGCATGATTCCCGACGGCAACTGGTCGATAGCCGACCTGGAGGCGGTCCTCAAACAGGCGATGGGGCAGTAGCATGGGCATCTATCTGTGGTCAGAGCTATGGCATCGGTTGGGACGCAGCCTGGGCACGGTCGTGGGTGTCGCTGTCGGCGTAGCATTGTTTATCGCCTTGACCGCCATGGGCAATGGTTTTCGTGACGCCGCGCGCCTGCCGCTGGCTGGCATCGGCGCGGACATCCTGCTGTCGCGGCCGGCGGCCGGGGCCGACACGGCGGCGGCCGCGCAGGTCGTGCGGGGCATTCGCCTGCCCTTCGGCGTGTCTACGCTGACCGACGACGACGCGCGCAAAGTTGAGGGAATCCAGGGCGTGAGCGCCGTCGCCGCCGGCCTGCTGCTGTGGGACTTCGCCTCGGCCACCTACCAGACCGTGCTCGGCGTCGACGCGGCCCAGCCAGCCGTCGGGCCGTCCCAAGTGCGACAATTTGTGTTGGCCGGTCGGTTCCTGGAGCCGGGCGATCGGCGCGTGGCCGTGGTGGATCGGCACTACGCGGCGTTCTATCGGCTGAAGCCGGGCGACACGGTGACCATCGGCGGGCAGTCTTTCCCGGTGATCGGCGTCGCCGAAGCGCAGGGCAGCAACCAGGCAGCGGCGGCAAACTTCTACATCCCGCTGGCGGACGCGCAGGGGCTGGCGCACGTCGACGGCAACACGGTCGACCAGATCTACGTGCGGGTCAAAGCCGCCTCGTCGGTGGACCGGGTCGTGCAGGATAGTCAGGCCGCGCTGGGTCAGCTCAGTGCGACCACCGAACAGAGCATCGTTCAGGTCATGGGCGGCATCTCGCGCGTGTCGGAGCGCTTTGCCGGGGCGGCCGCGCTCGTTGCGCTGCTGGGCGGGCTGCTGCTGACCGGGCTTGCGTTGTCGGCCAGCGTCACGGAGCGAAGCGTGGAGATCGGCGTGATGAAGGCAGTGGGCTGGACGTCCCACAACGTGGCGCGCTACTTCATGGTCGAGGGGCTGGCGCTGGCTCTCGTCGGCGCGGCGATTGGAGTCGTGGTCGGGTGGACGGTAACGCTCGGACTGGGGCTCATCCCCGTCGACTTGAGCGGGTTGAACCTGAACAATACCCCGCTCGGACTGAGCGCCACGTCGGCCGTGCCCTCCACGCTGACCCTGCCGGCTCACATGGCCTTTGAACCGGTCGTTCTGGCCCTCGGACTGACCTGCCTGGGCGGAGCGCTGGCGAGCTGGTGGGTCGCCCGTCGCGCCGCGGCGCTCAAGCCAGCCGAGGCCTTCAGAGAACTGTGATGTTGGGTTGGAGGAGCACCTATCAGTCCGAGGCAAGGTTGAGAAAGACGCTGACTCCCGCGGGCCGAGCGGCCGTTTGAGTGCTCGTCGCCATGGCTATCGTTTTGTCGCCCTGATCTTTCTTTCGCCGGGAGGCTGCGGTTCGAAGCCGGCGACAAGCCTGGGACCCGATCGAGGGTGGGCGGAGGGTCAATCTGATTCAATTGACCGCCATGATTGCCGTGCGCCGTTGCTGACAGTCGCCATACGCTTGCCACTCTGAGAGATCAGGCCAGCGGTCCCAGCACTCCGCGAGCGTGCTGCATCGCCGTACTCAAGGTCTGGCCGCGTTCCACGAGAGAAGAAGCTTCACCACTATCAGGGCCGCAAAAGAGAAAGCGATGAGAATGGCAGACAGGGTCAGGGCCACGTCCAGGTTCAGCTCGAAACCCAGATAAATCGCGAGCGGCATCGTCTGCGTTCGCCCCGGATAATTTCCTGCGAAGATGATCGTGGCGCCGAATTCGCCCATCGCGCGGCACCAACACATCACGGTCCCGCCGATGATCCCCGGCCAGGCGATGGGCACGACCACGTACCTGAAGAGCTGCCACGGTCCCGCGCCGTCCAGGCAAGCGGCCTCCTTCAACTGTCTGTTTACCGAAGCGAACCCGATCGACGCGCTCTTGATGTAGAACGGCGCCGAGACGAAACACTGCGCCAGAATTACGGCCACCGCGGTGAAGGCCACACGGATGCCGAAAACGGTGAAGAGCGGACTGCCCAACATTCCGCGTCGGCCGAACGCCAACAACAGCGCGAGGCCCGCGACCGACGGCGGAAGGGTGGTCGGCAGGTCGACGATCGTGTCGATGACGTAATGGGCCTTCCGCCGCTTCCGCGACAGCATCTGCGCGACCGGCGTCCCGAGGAGGACCGACAGCGCCGTGCTGATGGGCGTCGTGAACAGCGTCAGCTTGATGGCCTGCACAACGTCTTCGTTGTGCAGGCCGGCGAGCATCTGCCCCGGCTCGACTTGCAACAGGAGCGCGATGATGGGAACCGTGACGAAAGCGAGCAAAGGCATGCTCAAGTAGCGCCAGAGTCCGTTAAACGGATCTCCGGACGAAAGCGGCGACGTGAGCTTCAGAGACTTCAGCGCGGTCATGGAGTTCCCGAAAGGAAGCCGTACTTTGCCAGGATACCTTGTCCCTCCGGCGCGAGCGTGTAATCAACAAATGCTTTTGCCAGTTCTGGCTGCGTGCTGTCGTTCAGCGTGGCAATCGGGTAGACTGCGATCGTATTGAGACTGTCCGGAATCTCCAACCGGGTCGTCTTGCCCGATTTGTCGGTCGCTGCGTCAGTGCTGTAGACCACGCCAGCGTCTGCTTCACCGAGAACTACCTTGCTGAGCACGGCCTTGACGGTCTGCTCGTAGGAGACGACGTTCTTCAGAACGTCGGCCTTGAACCCTGCGCCGAACGCCGGATCGAGTTCGGCCTTGTCCAGGAAAACGAGGGCGTATTGTCCCACGGGAACTTCCTTAGCGGCCAGGACGAGACGCAGGCCGGGTTTAGTCAGGTCTTTCAGTTCCTTGATCTGTCCGGGGTTGTCGACCGGAAAGACGACCACGAGCCGGTTGTTCGCGAAGGTCTGCTGGGTGCCGCTCACGATGCGACCACTCTCGAGGGCTACTTTCATCTGCGTCGTGTTGGCGCTGGCAAAAACGTCAGCAGGCGCTCCCTGGTTGATTTGCTGAGCCAGTTGCTGAGAGCCGGCGAAGTTGAAGGTGATCTTGGTGCCGGGGTGCGTGAGTTCGAACTCCTGCCCGAGCGCGGTGAACGACTCTGTCAGCGAGGCGGCGGCGAGAACGATGAGGTCACCCGATGGTGCGGAGGTCGTCGGGACCGGGGTGCCGATTGCGGTCTTGACGGTCGCGGGGGTTGGGGTGGGGTCCCCGGCGGCGGCGGCCGGCTGAGAGCCCAGTGTGGCACATACAGCCAGGCCGAGCAGCAACAGACATGCGAAGAAGACTGGGACAAAACGACGGTGCAAGCGATCCATTGGATTCCTCCAGGTTGAGAGTGTGGTGCGGCTTCGATTTCTTCGTCTTCGTCCGGGTGCGCAAACGGCACAAAACAAATCGCCGGCTTCCCGTTTGGAAAGTCGGCGAGCAGACGCAAGCATACGCACACGCGGTCGCGTGCGATCGTCCTTCTCCTTTCCAAACACGAGGAGGCAAGACAGTTTCCCGTCTTACCCACGATCACAGTCAAACACTGACTATGATCCCCTGGGAGAGCCCACGGTCCGGCCCGGTAGCCATGGCGCGCCCGCTTTAGGCTACGGGGCTTGGAGAACGCTATTCTATTTGTTTCGATTGCCCATATCATAACTCAGAAAGGGAATTGCGTCAAAGTGCACGATAGCGGCGAGCGCGCCTCTCGTGCTATAATGCCGGCACCGGCTCGTCATGCCGATTCTGTCCAGAGGGGATAATCATGACTTATTTTCGATCGCGCCGCTCGGCGGTGTTGGCCCGGAATGGCGCCGTCGCAACCAGCCAGCCGCTGGCCGCTCAGGCCGGCCTGCAAATGATGCGAGCCGGCGGTAATGCTGTGGATGCTGCTGTAGCCGCGTCTGCGGCGCTTGGTGTAGTAGAGCCAATGTCGACTGGAGTCGGCGGCGACCTGTTCGCTTTGATCTGGGACGCGAGCGATCGCCGTGTGGTCGCCCTGAACGGCAGCGGCCGGTCAGCCCGCGCGGCCAACGTAGAGGATGTGCGGCGTCGAGGCTTCCAACGCATTCCGACGCATGGTTCGGGAGCGGCCCTCTCCGTGTCCGTGCCGGGCACGGTGGACGGCTGGCAGACGGCCCTGGAGGCACATGGACGTATGAGCCTGCGTGACGTTCTGGGTCCGGCCATCGAGTATGCCTTGGACGGCTACGCAGTGTCGGAGATCATCGCCGACGCCTGGCAGGGCAGCGAGGCCAAGCTCGCCGCTCGCCCGTCCGGGCTGGAGCTACTTCCCGAAGGGCGCGCTCCTCGGTATGGAGAGGTCGTCCGTCTGCCCGAGCTGGGGCGGACCCTGCAGGCAGTCGCCGAGGGCGGCCGCGACGCTTTCTACCGGGGAGATTTGGCGCGGCGCATCGCCGCATTCGTGCAGTCGGAGGGCGGCTGGCTCACCACCGATGACCTGGCCGCGCATCATTCGGATTGGGACGAACCGATCCATACCGACTATCGGGATGTGACGGTCTGGGAGTGCCCGCCGAACGGTCAGGGCATCGCCGCGCTGATGGCCCTGAACCTTGCCGCGGGATTCGACCTGGGTGCCATGGGCTGGCAGTCCGCAGACACGTACCACTGCCTGATCGAATCCATGAAGCTGGCTTTCGCAGATGCCCTGCACTACGTGGCCGATCCGCGGGCAGTGGACGTGCCCATCGGCCCGCTGCTGTCGAGGGAATACGCGGCTCGCCGACGCCAGGAAATCCGGCTGGATTCGGCCCTGCGCGACGTGAGCTACGGCCAACCGGGCGGCGCTGCGGACACAGTTTACGTAACTGCAGTGGATGGAGAAGGCAATGCCTGCTCTCTGATCAACAGCGTATTTCACAGCTTTGGCAGCGGCCTGGTCGTGCCGGGAACGGGCATCGCGCTCCAGAATCGTGGTGCGTTATTCTCGCTCGACGAAGCGCATCCGAACTTTCTGCGAGGGGGCCAGCGGCCTTACCAGACTATCATTCCCGGCCTGGCGACCCGCGGCGACCAGCTATGGCTCAGTTTTGGGGTCATGGGCGGCTTCCAGCAACCGCAGGGGCACCTGCAGGTCATCTCGAACATGGTCGATTTTGGCCTCGATTCGCAGGCCGCCCTCGACGCGCTTCGGTTCCACGTCGACGTCGAGAACGGAGGCGAGGTGAAGGTCGAGGCCGGGCTGCCGCACGAGACGATCGCGGAGCTGCGGCGGCGCGGCCACGAGGTGGATGTGGTGGACGGTTATGCCCGGACCGTGTTTGGCGGCGGACAGATCATCGCCCGCGACCCGGAGATCCGGCGTGTTGACTGCCGGATCGGAGCCGCGCAAGGATGGAGCCGCCGTAGGGTGGTAGGCGCGAGAGCATTCGGACGACTTCCGAAGTATTTCAACGGTCGCCACACCTGGATCGGTGCGACGGCCGAACGCTGGATGCCATCAGGCCCTGGTCGCCGTGACGCGGACGCTCGCGATGAGGTTCTGAAGGCGGTCCGCCTTGGTGCGGTCGGACGTGTAGTCGTGCGGATCGATGACGACGCGTGACGCGACCGTCACTTCGCTCAGGCCCGCGGCCCGCATGGCGGCGAGGTAGTCGTCTTCCCGGAGTGCGCCGCTGACGCAGGCTGCGTACAGATCCACATCAGCCCGCAGGTCGGTTGGGATCTCGCCCAGCAGCACGATGTCGGATACAGACACGCGTCCCCCCGGCTTGAGAATCCTGGCGATGTCGCGAAAGACGGCCGGCTTGTCCGGCGATAGATTGATGACACAGTTGGAGATGACCCAGTCCGCAGTGCTCGAGTCGACCGGCATGTGCTCGATAGTCCCGTAGCGGAATTCTACGTTGGTTGCGCCGGCCTTGGCGACGTTGCGCCAGGCCAGGCTCAGCATCTCCGGGGTCATGTCCACGCCGATGACGCGACCGGTCGGGCCCACGCGGCGGCCTGCAAGCAGGCAGTCCAGCCCGCCGCCGCTGCCGAGGTCGACCACGACGTCGCCCGGACGTAGTTCGGCCAGGCTCACGGGATCGCCGCAGCCCCAGCTGGCTTCGGCAACGTCCGCGGGGACACCGGCCAGCGTCTTTGCGTCGTAGATCTGCCCGCCGGGGCTTTGCTCGACGGGCAGGCCGCCGGCCGACGCGCCGCAGCAGGATGAGCGACCGGCGCCGCCGCAGCAGGCCGTCCCGCTGCTGCCCTCGTCCAGCACGTTGCGAGCGCTTTCTGCGTATGCAGTGCGCACCCGGCGACGGACTTCGTCTGGATTCTCGTTGCTGTTCATAGTGATTCCTCCCTGATAAGATGAGTAGAATTGTGCGTTCCGGCCCTTGTGTGGAGTCAGGCGGCGGGCCGGTGCGATTCCAACCGCCTCACCAGCCGGCAGTGCCCGGTCCCCAGCCGCTAGATCGTAAAAAACCGATGATACCAACCAAAAAAAGACTCAACAGCAATCTGAATTTTGGTCAATGTGACACATGCCCTCGTCCAGGCCGTCAGCGAACTGACAGATCTGCTCGCCGAGCCAATGCAGGGCCTCGCGATCGAGGCAGTAGTTCATGGCCGGACCTTCGATTTCACCTCGGATCAGGCCTGCCTCGCGCAGTACTTTCAGGTGTTGTGATACCGTCGATTGCGCCAGTGGCGTTTGCTGCACGATGTCGGCGACAATGCATTGCGGACACTGAGCGAGATAGGCGATGATCCGGTACCTGGCCGGGTTTCCGAGCGCCCGCAACATCTGGACCAGGCGCTTGCACTCGGGCGGCAGCTGATGGGTTTTCATTGGCGAGATCCCCGTTTCCACGTTTCATCGTAATTATACGATATAACGATAGAGAAGTCAAATCGAGAGCCTGGAGAACCGTTCGGACTGCAGGGCCGTATGTATCGTAATACGGGTTTGAACTCGTGTCATCGCATGCCAGGCCGTAAGGGAAAGGACTGCAGATACTATGAAGCAGAAGGCGAATAACCGTAAGCCCCAGGGCAAGTTCCCCGTGCGTGTCCTCATCGTGGCGGCTCTGATCGTGGCCGCGGTAGGGGTTTTCTTGACGACCGTCAACTCGCAGGCGCCGGCTGCGGCACCTGCTGCGAAACAGTCGGGCAGCGCGAACGGAAACGTCGTTCAGGCCGCGAGCCAGGCGACCCCCGGGTCATCTCCGGCAGCGGTGACGCTCATCGAGTTCGGCGATTACCAGTGTCCGGCGTGCGGCTCGTACTACCCTGTCGTCAAGCAGATCGTCAACGACTTCAAGGGGCAACTGAACTTCGTGTTTCGCAATTACCCGCTCAGCCAGCACCAGAATGCCTACATCGCGGCCCAGGCCGCTGAAGCGGCCGGCCTGCAGGGTAAGTTTTGGGAGATGCACGACATGCTGTACGAGAACCAGGGGGCCTGGGCTGAGTCCAGCACCCCTCAGGACATCTTCGTCCAGTATGCGCAACAGTTGGGTCTGAACACCGACCGATTCAAGTCTGACATGTCGTCCGCCGCCGTCAAGGACAAAATCGACGCCGACATCCAGTACGGGGATCAACTGGCCGTGAATGCGACGCCCACGTTCTTTCTGAATGGCCAGAAGATACAGAACCCTCAGAGTTATCAGGAATTCAGTGCACTCATCAAGGCTGCGGTGGCGAAGGCGCCCGCGGCCCAGTCGTCGGCGGAGCTCTACCACATTCACGTCAACTTCAAGGTGTACCTGGAGGGCAAGCCGATCGACTTCAGTCTCGCCAAGTACCAATCCACCGACACGGCACCGCTGAACCCCTACGTTCACCTGCACGACGGCAACGGAGACGTCATTCATTTCCACAAGCAGGGGGTCACGCTGGGCGACTTCTTCAGTTCCCTGGGCATGACCTTCACCTCGACGTGTTTTGACCCAAGCATGGGCCAGAACTACTGCAACAGCGGCGACGCAACGTTGAAGATGTTCGTTAATGGCAAGCCGAACACGCAATACGGCGCGTACGTACCGCAAGACCTGGATCGAATCCTCATCAGCTTCGGCTCGGAGTCCGCGGCACAACTGGAGAGCCAGATGAACTCCGTCGCCGATACCGCGTGCATCTACTCGCTCAAATGCCCTGAGCGGGGTAAGCCGCCCACAGAAACGTGCGTTGGCGGGCTCGGAACTGCGTGCACAGACTGAGAGCCCGCGCGCACGAGGTATGTGAACCCTTTGGTTCGATGCGACCGCGCCCGACGTTGGCGCAGGAGGTTCCTCACCGCAATGAAAGAACGTACCCTCTTCGAGACCGTCGCCGGCATTGCCGCGATAGTGACGGGAATCAGTGTCTTCTGCTACGCGATCTCCCTGGTGATCCTGGCCGTCTCTCTGCACGTCGGCATCGGCGCCCTGCGTCTCGCCGCGAGCTTCCTGATCATCGGCAGTCTGGCGGCGACCCTGGTCTGGGTCGCGATCTACGCTCGGCTCCGCGAGACGGACGCGGCCTTCGCGCTGTGGGCGCTGATCGCAGGCATCGTGGGCCACTTCGGCTCAGTCGCTTACGGCGGCTACGACCTCGCCGCGTCCGTCACCAACGGTCAGCAGCCGACGATAGGTCGGATCATCAGCCAGGCAAGTCCGCAGGGGCTGTTCACCTTCGGCGTGGTCGGATTGAGTCTTTTCGTAATTGCCTGGATGATCGAGCGCGGGGGCATGTTCCCGCGGCCGCTCGGTTACGCGGGTTATCTGTTTGCGCTGCTGTCCATCTACATCTATCCCGCCCGGGTCATCATACAACATCTCAACAATCCGGCATTGGCCGGGCCCATCATCTTGACCGGCTTCATCGTTGGGCCAATCTTCTACATCTGGTTGGGAGTTACGCTGCTGAATGGGACCGTTGACGAGGCGGTAGCCCACGCAGCACCCAAGCCGGACCTGTACTGCTGCAGCGTCTGAGCAATTCGGACATTCTGGCTGTTCGTAACCGGGCCGCCGGTGGGTTGTGAGCCCATATGGTCCGACGCCATTGTGTCGCTCGGACGGCCTGGTCAGTCGGCCGGAACGGGGGAATTCACGAAGGGGCGCTGCCCGCGACATGTCGCGGGCAGCGCCCCTTCGTGCCACCTTGGAGAAGACGGTGCATGGTGTCAAAGAACATAAGCATATTATTGGAATTAATATTTGTGTAACTAATGCTACATGTGATGGCGCTCGAATGAGATTACTATTAAGGCCAATGTGTGGACAACGGTCGCGCCCGGCTGCCGGGATCGACCCCAAAATAGAGACAGGTGTATTGGCCAGAGAGGAGACATTACGATGAACCGGCAAAGACTTCTGTTGGCGAGCCTGATGGTGTTGAGCCTGGTTGTCGGCATGGGCACGTCCGCTTCGACGGCGAATGCGTCGCCGCCGTACGCGAGCGCCCCCCAGCCGACGCCCTGGCTCCATCTTTATCAGAGCACGCAGTGGGGCTACATCCTTACGGACGGCAATGGCTGGGTCTTGTACAGCTATGCCAAAGACAAGCCGGGGCAAAGCTATTGCACCGGCACGTGCGCCGAAGTCTGGCTGCCGTATCTTGCAGTCTACGGCGCCAAGCCGCAGGCCAACTTCAAGGATGACTTCGTCTTCGGCGTCATCCAGCGTCCCGATGGCGCGTACCAGGTGGCGTTCAACAATATTCCGCTCTACTACTACGCCCAGGATCAGAAGGCCGGCGATGCTTATGGAAACGGCTATGGCGGCGTGTGGTCCGTGGTACCTGTCAAGTACACGCCACCCGCGCCCCCTGCGTACAGCCCGCCCCAACAGCCCTATCAGCCGCCTTACAACAATGGGGGCGGAGGCTACTAAAGCCGGCGATGGCCCGGTAAGTCACATCAGCCTTAGGGTCCACCGGCAGTCCGGGTGGACGACCCAGATCCACGAATCGAAAAGACCTCGGGACGTGAGCGAAATCAGGCACTCATCGAACGAGGTCTTTCAATTGGAATCCATCCTCGGACGCGCTGTGCAATGGCCGAGCGAGAATCGTGCGTCAGTTGGGCAGAGACAGCAGCCAGAGATTCTGGTCGCGGGCGGACACGAACGCGATCTTTTGTCCATCCGGCGAAGCGACCCAGTCGCCATCGCCGATCTTGAAGGGAGTGACCTGAGGATCGACCAGGCGTCGCGTTTGCTGGGTCGTGACGTCTAGCTCCCACAGCTCGTGGTTCTCTGCGGTGGGCTGGAATGGCACGATGAGCAGGCGGTGCCCGTCGCGCCACTGGTACGGACCGAACATCTCCGCAGGCACGCTGAATTTGCCGGTTCCGTCTGTGCGCATGACCCACAGGCCGTTCTTGTTCGGGTCGGGCTCGGGCGCTACCTGGAAGGCCAACCAACTCCCATCCAGCGAGAGGCTTGGGCCCCGAAGGTTCTCGGCCCTGGACAGCTCCTTGAGCTCGCCGGTCAGCACGGACAGCGTGCTCAGCACCTGTTCGCGGGTACCGGGTGAGCCGCGGCCGCCGATCAGCAGGACATCCTCGGAAACCCAGCCACTGATCGAACCGCCACGTATCGTGGCGATCGTTTTGTCACCTGTCCCGTCGAAGTTGGCCACGTGGACGTGGGTCACCCGCGTTTCGGGCGAGGACCCCGGATTCCCCTGCCCCTGAGTCCAGGCGATGCGCTGCTCGTTCGGCGAGACACTGACAGCAGCGCCTCCGGCGGGAACGGTCCAGCGCTTCCCGTCGGACACGCGTTCGAGAGTCGTGGAGTCGCGCTGCAGGTCCAACACCAGGGACAGCCCGTGAGTGTACTGGGCGATGCGAGAGGTCACGAGCCGGGGCGCCAGGGGATGGTCGAGGTCAATGCCGTAGATGCCGGTGGGTGCGTCGGGCTGCGGCTTGTCGATGTACAACACGCGTTGCGAGTCCTGCGACCAGAACGGACGAGTGCAGCAGCCGCCCGTGGCGAGTTGGGTCAGAGTGGGAGCCTGGGCTGCAACCGGCCGGTAGACCGCCGTCGCTGCAAGCGCGACCATCGCGACCAGTGCGCCCCGCCAGGCAATTCGGGTTTGCCGGGACGAGTTCATTCTAGTGCATCCCCCGATCCGGCGGCCATGGGTTTGCGAAGTCATTGAGAATTGGACCGCCTGTGATGGCTTCCGGTTGATCGTCAAGGTGCTGCCACTGGCGAGGATTGTCCAGGTTATACTCGAAGCCCGTCGAGAACGATTCGACGAGTGCCAGGTTGTCCCAATCGGCCTGGATGAGCGTGGCCGGGTTGTACTTGCGGACGTGCGCCAGATCGCGGATCTCCAGGTGGAGATGCGGGCGCCCGCGGCAACTCGTGCCCTGCGAGTCTCCGCTCAGGCCTACCACTTCGCCCTGCTTCACTTTTTGCCCCACAGCTAAGGTGGGCTTCTGCACCAGGTGACCGTAGAGCGAAGCGTACTTCGCAGCCGGGTAGTCGATCATGAGGTTGTGCGGCGGAGATCCGAAATTCAGGTTGTCCACGGCGAAGACCACGCCGTCGGCCAGCGCGAGGACCTCCGTCCGGCAGGGCGTGCTGAAGTCGACGCCGAAGTGGATGCCTCCGCTGCGGACGTAGGTGCTGTTACGCTGGCGATATGCGCCGGTCGTGTTGCCGTAGGGCTGTCCCAGCAACCACGTACCAGGTCCCGGCGGA
This sequence comes from uncultured Chloroflexia bacterium, assembly GCA_963843645.1. Taxonomy (GTDB): domain Bacteria; phylum Chloroflexota; class Anaerolineae; order DAOTYC01; family DAOTYC01; genus CAWJLE01. The sequence continues at coordinate 152,893 of CAWJLE010000003.1, forward strand.
TCCTTGAACGGCAAGATGAATGGCTTCGCTGCCGGCGCGGGAGGCGGGGTCTGCCCCTGCACCAGCGAGGCAGCGGCGGCCATTAGCACTATCGGCGCTGCATACCGGAGAAGCCTCATCGTCAATCGGAGCATGGCTCGTTTCTCCCGTGTTTCAGAGATCCCTCTGCGCACGCTGGACGGAGCGATCCAGAGGAGCCTTGATTGTAGGCGAAACGGGAGTGAACTCCAAGCGTCGGCACTGCGATCGCCTAATGCGCCATTCCCCGCTCGGCAGCCAATGCCTCCGCACGCTCCTTGATCCCGAGCAGGTGCTTGCGCACCATCCAAAACTCGCCGGGATCCATGATGAGCAGCAGCGGCACCACTTGCGGTGTCACAGCCAGCCACGTGCGAATCCGCAAGATCAACCGCGTGCCTCGACGATCGAGCGGCTCCAGCAGGTACGACCAGGAGACGTTCACGCCCTCGTCCTCGATGTGCAGGACGAGCGACCGGTTCGGCTCGACCGCCACAACCGGCCAGCTCGGCCCCGAGCCCATCGGGATGACGTCGCCCACTGCCAGGTGTTGGAATTCGGGGAGAACGCGCCGGGAGCTTTCCCGGTCGAGGATGCCCATCACTCGATCTATCCAGTCGTAGCTGTACATCCCGGCCCGCTGATAGCCCATCTGCACCAACCAGGGCCAGACGTCGGCCGGCGCCACGTCGACGTCGACGGCCCGGGTCGTGACGTGCATCGGCTGCTGGACCAGGTCGTCGTCGGCCATCCCGCGCGCGACCTCGGCGTCGGTCGCGCCCCAGCGCAACTGCAGCGGGCGGACCCAGGCTACGTAGCCGAGCACTGTCGCCACTCCAGTGATGCCGGCCCGGAGGACAATCCTCGTCCCTCTCGCGCGTATCGTCATGTGCGCCCTCCTGTCCATCTCTATCCGGACATAGTCCAACAGTGCTTTAGTCTCATTTGGCTGGAGGCTTTCGAAACGCCGTGCCCTCCCGAAACACCGTACCGAGCGCCTGCCCCAGGTCCCAGTACCGATTGCCGACCAAAATCATGGGGTTCAGCTGTTTCGGGTCGATGCTGCCGTCGGTCAGGCATTGCTCTTTGGCGTATGCGGCGACGATCTCGCCGAAGAACATCTCGAAACCCAAGATGGGCAAGCTCTGAATGACCTTGCACAGGAAGTTGAGCGGGCACTCTCTGATCATCGGGGCGTTGCCCAGCTCGTCATAAAATGAGGCAAAGACATCCGACTTATCGGCGGCGTGCCCGGAAACCAGGCCGCAATAGTCGGTCTGCTGGATCAGGTCCGCCGATGGGACGTTGACACTGAAGTACCCGTTCTCCTGGACTCCACGGGTCGTGTAATGGGTGCTCTTCAGCGAGATGTAGAGCACCGGCTCCAGGCTGACCACTCCGCATGCGCCGATGGTGGCGTAATTCGGTTTGCCGTCGACGTCCGCGCCAGCGAGTACGGTGGGGAAAGGGCCAATGGGTCTGTTTGGGATTTTAATCTTCGCCATGCTCAAATCTCCGATTCTTCCTCAGCCCTGCCTCGACTGCGGGGAGCTTGGGCATCCAAGTTCACACCCGGCCAACGGCCGTATCGCCGGCAGAGTGTCGCGCCCGCCACAGCCCGTATCGGATGAGGAACTGGGCCAGGTGGACGACAGGACTCTTGAATCCGACGCCGACGACAGTATGGGGAAAGGCCTCATCCCCGGCAAAGCCGACGAACGAGCCGGTGAACGGCTTCAGGATCGACCGGAAGGCTTCCGGGGTGAAGCGCCAGTAATCCTGCGGGTAATCGTGGATCGGGAAATTCATCACACTGCTGATAATAGCCACGCCGTCGGGACGCAAGATGCGGTAAATTTCTTTCAATGCCTGGTGGGGGTACTCCACGTGCTCCAGGGTGTCGAGGCACAAGACGGTACCGGCTGATTCAGCGGGCAGGTCGACGTCGTGCAGGTCGAGCTGCACGTCCACACCGAGTCCCGAGCGCATGTCCGCGCCGATGTACTCGCGTCCAGGGAACAGGGGGCGCAAGTCCGCGAAGCCTTCCTGGCCGGGCACTTGCAGCGAGCCGAACTCGTAAATCGGCTCGTGGATCGGCAATTCAGCCGCAGCGATGGATACGAATTCTTTGATGGACTGTCGCACGGTGGTCTCCTGGTGAACATCGATGGTCGGGCCAGGTCGTTGAGTGCGACGATCTGGCGCGCGCGATTCTACCGCAGGAAGGTGAAATGTCCAAGAGAAGAGAGTCCGAAGAGGGGGCTGCCGCCCAAAGATCACGAAGGAACTCTTTATCTCCGGCCAGATCTTTTGAGAACAGCCGCCCAGTCCGCTTTGGACAGGAGACCTTTGTCGAAATTCTTCGTGGCTGCGAGCTGGATCTGCGTCAGGTTGCGCGCCTTTCTCAAGTCGGCGCCCCGGACGTTCGCCTTGCGCAGGTCTGCGTCGCGCATGTTGGCGCGTCGAAGATCCGAACGGCTGAGGTCGGCCGCGCGGACGTTGGCGGCACGCAGGTTGACGCTGGTGAGGCGCGCGTTGCCCAGGTTCGCCTGGCTTAAGTTCGCCTCGCGGCAGTCGGCTCCACTGAGGTCGGCCCGGCGCAAGTCTGCCCCGGCAAGATTGGACCGCCGCAACTTGGCCCCGGTCAGGTCCACATCGCGCAGGTCGGCGTCGCTCAGGTCGGACTTGCGAAGATCGGCGCCTCGCAGGCGCGCGCCTCGGAGGCGAGCCGCGAAGAGATTCGCCTCGTTGGCGTTGGATCGGGTGAGATCGACGCCTCGGAGGTCCGCCCCGCGCAAATGCGCGCCGGACAGATTCGCCGCGTTGAGGAGGGCACCACGCAGATCCGACGCACGCAAGTCGGCCCCCGCCAGGTTCACGGCCCGGAGGTTCGCCCTGCGCAGGCTCATCTTGCGCAGGTCCACGCCACTGAGATCGGGTCGGACCTCGGCGTACTGCTCGCGCCAACGATTCCAGGCCGGAATTCCTCGCTTCAAGATGATCACGTGTCCCTCGTTGGCCATCGGGTCTCCCTTGACGGGTACATATGATGTAACCCGCTGGTTGGCGAGCTGGTTCTTCCAGCGTGGGCGGGCCGCGACCCACAGCGAGCCGGCTCGCTGTGGGTCGATGAGGCAATGAGGACGTCCGCCAGGCCAGCGCTGGCTCAATCGACATGACCTGAGATCATCGTGGTCATCAGGTCAGAACCCTCAACACGGATTATACGCTTCGGCTCGTGGCGTGCAAAAGAATGAGGCCGGTACTCTGACGCCTGAGCGAGGGCAGTGCTTACGAACAAGAGGACGGCCAGGTCTCCAACTCACATTTGCCATGGGGTGGATTGAGGACGTACCATGCATCGAGCAGCAGCCAGCCAACCACCACGGCCGCAGCTGCCAGTGCGCCATGGCGCAACGCTCCGGCGATGCCGACGACCAGCAGCAGCCACCGGGCCGGCCACGCATTGAGCGCCTCGACGCCGGGCCCCAGCCACTTCCAATTGGCGCCGTTGGGCAAGCCCGGAGTCCATCGAACAGCCAGGTAAAGGATCAACCAGGAAATGGCCCAGACGGCCAGGGCGGTCATCGGAGCCAGGGTCAGCACGAGGGCCAGAACGCCAACGACGGCGGACGCGCAGCGGGGGAACGCTGCCCACGCCAACCTGGCCCTCAAATGATGCGTCAGTCGTTCTGCGTAATGATCTGAGAGCTTCATGACTGTCACCTCCATCTTCATTGTCTGTTGACGGCGCAATCCGGGAGACGAGTCTCGTTGCCTCAGGCAGCCGCCGTCAACTCACAGAATTGTCTGGCATGCCAGATGTACAGGTCATTGTGCTCGGCAACATCCACATTATCTACTCATCAATGATTACAGCTGTAAACTTCATCACAATAGCCATAGTCACTGGCGTTTCTGCTGGGTCCGGATTGGAATCGAGGCCAGCGCCTCGATTCCAATCCGGACCCAGCAGAAACGCCAGTGACTATGGCTATTGACAGCGACTGGTTCTCGTGATATATTGTGAGTGAAGAATTCACTATCACAGCAACAAAATTCACTCAGAATTAATGCAATGTCGGTCGTGGCGGATGATGGGCGCTCGCCGGACATGGAGCAGACGGAATGGAAATGGATGGAAACGCGATGAATTTAGGCGGTCAGCTCCGTGATGCCCGGGTGGCGGCGGGCCTGACCATTGCCGAAGTCGCCGAGAAGGCCGGATTCTCACCGAGTTACATCAGCCAGGTGGAGCGGGATCTGGCCAATCCGTCGATCGGCGCAGTCAATCGCATCGCCGAGGCGGTCGGCATACGAATGCGGGCGCTGTTTTCGGCGAACAACGGTGCGGCGGAGGCCGAACAGGGGCCCGCGGTCGCCGAGAAAACACCGACCCGGGTCGTCAAATTCGACCGGCGCAAGAAGCTGGTCTATCCGGGATCCAACGTCGTCTTTTCGTTGCTGTGCCCTGACCTGCAGCACGATCTGGAAGTGCTCAGCTCGGCAGCGCCGGTGGGCACCGAAATGGGCGACACCGCCGTATCTCACCCTGGGGAGGAGTGTGCGGTGGTGCTGAAAGGCATCATGGAGCTCACCATCGGAGACGAGCACTACGTCGTGGAAGCGGGGGATTCGATCTACTTCGATTCGGGGAAAATGCACCACTGGCGAAACGTCGGCTCGACCGAGTTGGAAGTCATATGGGTCGTCACGCCGCCGCATTTCTAAGGTTCGCAGAATCCTGAGACTCGTGGAAAGGGAGGACAAGACGCATGGCATCCAAGTGGCATCTGCCCCCTGAGGGCCAGATGGACAAGGCAAGTGGGATCTATCTGCAGAACATGAACATGACTGAGATCGCCGAACGGTTGGAAACGAACGACGTGCTGCTGGTGCCCATCGGCTCCACCGAGACGCACGGTCCGGGCGAAGCGCTGGGCGAGGACACTTTCCTCGTCACACGCATGTGCGAAGAGGTGGCTCGAGTCACGGGCTGCACCGTCGCGCAGCCGCTGTGGTACGGCTCGCATCCCTACCACCATTTGGGCATGCCCGGCACGGTCGTGATCCCGGAAAATACCTTCATCGACTACATCAGGTGCATGATCGCCGGCTTTTGGAATGCCGGCTTCCGCAAGCAGATTCTGGTCAACGGCCACGGCCAGGAGTGGGTGATTCCGACTGCCATTCACCAGTTCCTCAAGCAGTACCAGGTGCCGGCGGTGCTGGTCATGCTGCACTGGTGGCACGCTGCCGGCAAGCACGCGTTCGATCAGCAGCACGGCGGCCCGTTCAGCACGCCCCTGGTGCACGCGTGCGAGGTCGAGGCGTCGTACCTGATGGCTGTCGCGCCGGAAATGGTCCAGGAGGGCAACCTCATCGACGTGCCCCTGCACCCGCGCTATATCGAGGGGGAGGGGCACCTGAATGGTCCCGGCGAGCCGGACGCCGCTCCGCTGCGCTACTGGATGCACGAGGGCCTCACGCGCAATTTCGAGGTCGTCATGTATCCGGAGGGCAACCTGGGCCCGTCGACGCGCGCCGACGCCGAGAAAGCGCGACCTGGAGTGGAGGCGGTTTGCGACTATTTGGAGCGGCTCGTCGGCGATATCCTGCACGCCTTCCCGCCGGGCCAGTTGCCGCCGGCGCCGGAGATGACGATGCGTGGTGGGCCGGAGTTCGAAGCCGTGTTGAAGAAACCCAACGAGCCGGGCTGGAAGCACCTGTACACCATCGGCTGGCCGCCGACCGTGTAGGAAACGGACAGACACGAGCGCAGGGGCGTCCTGCGTGGCTGCCGGGCGCCAACGAACACCCCGAACAGCCACACAGGGCTGCGCCCCTACGCCCGTCAGGCGCACGCCGCCGGCATCTATGAACGCGAGGTGACTATGGAACCGACCGAAACTCAGCTTGCGGAGCTCGACAGCTTGTGCCGGGAAGCTCGCAAGTGGATTCTGAAGATGATCGCGCACGCCGGCACGGGCCACGTGGGCGGCTCGATGTCCATCGTGGAAATGCTGGTGTCGCTCTACTTCCGCCAGATGCGCGTCGATCCCGCCAATCCCGGCTGGCTGCAGCGCGACCGGCTGCTGTTGTCCAAGGGGCACGCCGGCCCGGCGCTGTACAGTGTGCTGGCGCTGCGGGGCTACATCTCCACGGACGAGCTGTGGACGCTCGACGCGCCGGGCACGCGCCTGTCGAAACACGTCGACTGCGTCAAGCTTCCGGCGGTGGACATCAGCGCGGGCATGTTGGGCCAGGGCCTATCTATCGGCGCGGGAATGGCGCTGGGCGCGCGGCTGACGAACAACCCCAGCCACGTCTACGTCATTCTGAGCGATGGTGAGCAGCAGTGTGGGCAGACGTGGGAAGCGGCGATGGCTGCGGCGAAGTACCGCCTGGACAACCTGACGGCGATCGTCGACCGCAACGGGCTCCAGACGGACGGGACGACGGAAGAAGTGATGCCGGTCGAGCCCCTCGCGAACAAATGGCGCGACTTCGGCTGGAACGTGCTGGAGGTCAACGGCCACTCTATCGCCGAGTTGCTGGGGGCCTACGACGCGGCGCTTTCGCACGCGAACCAGCCGACTGTGATCGTGGCCCGCACCGTCAAGGGTTACGGCGTCTCGTTCGCGGCCGGAAAAGTCCAGTGGCACAACCAGGCTTTGAGCCAGGAACAGATGGAGATCGCCCTGGCGGAATTGGGGGAGTCCGCATGAGTGACGCAACACAGAGCACACCTCCAAGGGATACGGTCCAGGAGGCGATGAAGCAAGACAGATCGGCGCTGTTCACCGATACGGCGCGTGCCACCTACGCCCAGGCCCTGATCAATCTTCTGGCGGAGGGACGGCCGATCGTTGTCGTCGAGTGCGACCTGCTGAAGTCGTCCGGCACTGCGCCGGTCCGCGATCGCTACCCGGACCGCGTGGTCAACGTCGGCGTCGCCGAGCAGAACGCAGTGGGGATGGCCGCCGGCCTGGCCGACATGGGGCTTGTCCCGTTCGTCGACACGTTCGCCGTGCTGCTCAGCCGGCGCTGCGCCGACCAGGTGTGGATGGCCGTGGCGTTCAGCAACAAGAACGTGAAGCTGTACGGACTCTATTCCGGCTTCACGACCGGGACCAACGGGCCGACGCACCAATCGCTGGAAGACGTCGCCATTCTGCGCTCGTTTCCGAACATGACGATCCTCGAGCCGGCGGACTGCAAAGAGCTGCGAGAGGCCGTGCGCAGCGCCGCGATGCACGTGGGTCCCGTGTACATCCGCAGCGTCCGCGGGGACCTGCCGCCGATTCTGGACCCGGCGGAGCCCGACTTCGTCATCGGCCGGGCGGCGCAACTGAGGCCTGGCTCTGACGCCACGATCGTCGCGAGCGGCGTCATGGTGCCCGTCGCCCTGGAGGCCCGCGAGCAACTGGCCGCGGATGGCCTGTCGGTGCGAGTGGTCAACGCCCGAACGTTGAAACCGTTGGATGTAGAGATGCTCCTCCGCTGCGCTCGCGAAACCGGGGCGATTGTGACCGTGGAAGACCACGGCGTCACCGGTGGGTTGGGCGGGGCCGTGGCCGAGTTCCTGAGCGAGAACTGGCCGACGCCGTTGAAACGCATCGGGGTTCACGACCAGTTCGGCGACGCGGGGAGCTTCGACTGGCTGATTCAGAAGTACGGCATGGACGTGCCACACATCGTGGCTGCAGCAAAAGAGGTCGTCGGACGCAAGAGACTCCCAAATTCTATTTGAGAAACACGCGAATCAGGGTTTTCCAAAGGAGGGACTCCAACGATGAAGGCGGCGGTGTTGCGGAAGGTTGACGATCTGCGGTTGGAAGTGCTGCCGGACCCTCGGCCGGCTCCCAACGAGGTGCTGATCCAGATTAAGGCCAGTGGCATTTGCGGCACGGACGTTCACATGTGGGAGGGCAAGAACAACGAGGGCACCTTCCCCTTCATTCCCGGCCACGAATGGTCGGGCGTGGTCGTGGAAGCCGGCTCCGACTGCAAGAAATTCAAGGTGGGCGACAAGGTTGTGGGTGAGCCGTTCATCCCTTGCGGGCTATGCGCCAACTGTAAAGACGGGATGGGCCCGGCGATGTGCCCGAACCCGGAATATTACGGTTTCACCTGGTCCACCCCGGGTGGATTCGCGGAGTACTGCGCCTCCAAGGAATCGCGGCTGCACAAGGTGCCGGACTCCGTCAGCTTCGATGAGGCAGCGCTGATCGAGCCGGCCTCGGTGGCCTACCACGGCCTGTGGGGTGGCGGAGGAAGCGTTGCCCCGCACGATCGCGTGGTCGTCTTCGGCGGCGGACCCATCGGCCTGCTGGCTATGATGGAAGCCAAAGCGTCCGGCGCGCCGGTGATCCTGGTCGAGCCGATCCCGTTTCGCGCCAAGATGGCGAAGGACCTCGGCGCCGACGTCGTGATCGATCCGACTCAGGCCGGGCTGGTCGAGCACATCATGGACCTGACCGGTGGCCGCGGGGCCAGCCTGGTCGTGGAATGCTCCGGCAGTGACGCGGGGCTTGCGGCGACGATCGATGTCGTGGCCAAGGAATCGCGTGTCGTCCTCGTCGGTCAGAGCGTCGGGCGCAAGGTGCCGGTCGAGATCGGCATGAGCATCTGGAAGGGGACGACGTGGTACGGTTCGTGCGATAGCCCGTTCTTCTTCCCTAAGACGCTGGCCTTCATGGAGCGCAAGCTCGTGGACCTGACACGCGTCATCACCCATCGCTTCCCCATCACCGAGATCAACGACGCCTTCGAGCTGGGCAAAAACGCCTCGGCCAGCGGCAAGATTATGATCGAGTTCTAGCAGTGACGCGGGCTGCCGGGAGACCGGCAGTCCGCGCTCAATTGCAGGGCGTCCGCCAGTGTCCGAAGCGGGGTTGTCGCATCGAATGGATGCGATAACCCCGCTTCGGACACTGGCGCCGAGCTGCCAGCCGTGGTAGACTACGGGCAACCGCGATCCGAGAGCAGGTCGTTCGATGCCTACCCCCACAAGGGCCGATGCCGCCTCCGACTCGCCGGACACTCGCTCGAGCAAAGCGGCACCCGACTGGACGGCGTGACCCGCCTGGCCCTGACTGACAGCCAGGTGCAGTGCCGGCTGATCGATGGCCTGAGCTTCGCGGAAGACACCCAGCTCTCCTGCGTCTGTCTGTGGACCACACGGCGCTCTATCACACACCGGAAGCAACTCAAAGAAGTGGCTAGCCGCCAGAGCTCTCTCCGCCACCGGGAAGTGACGCCAATTTCACGTTTGAATCTCAGGAGCCACGAACCATGAATGCACCCATGAAGATCGAGTACGAGCCGATCGGCATCATCCACTCGCCGTTCACGGAGTTGAAGGGCACGCCTAAACAGCCAAAGAGCGCGGTCGGCGTTGCAGGCACAGTGGAGATCTTCCCCCAATACGCCGCGGGGCTGAAGGATCTCGACGGATTCTCGCACATCGTTCTGCTCTTTCACTTCCATCTGAGCGCGGGGTTCGAGCTCCGGATAGTCCCGTTCCGAGACGTCGTATTGCGCGGCTTGTTTGCGACGCGCTCGCCCCGGCGACCGAATCCCATCGGTCTGTCGGTGGTCCGGCTGCGAAGCATCGAAGGGACGACCCTCCACGTTGAGAACCTGGATATGCTCGACGGCACGCCGCTGTTGGATATCAAGCCCTACCGGCCGGAAGTTGACCCCACCACACGTATCCGCACCGGCTGGCTGGAACAAGTGAAGGAATAGCGGTGCCCTCTTTCGGAACCGGCGACGTGCTCAGGCGGCCACGGCTCGCTCCTAAGCCATTGTGCCTGCCCGTCCCGAGCCGGGGTGGCCATTTGGCTTATTGACACCTGGCTCCATCTGCCCTATTCTTGGAATACCGAAGCATTTTCTCTGCAGGCACTACCGACGACGTGACGAGCCGCGGCAACATCGAGGCAGAAACCGGCTCTCGCGTCGTTTGTCGTTTCATTGGATTGGAGAGGAGAGATTCATGTTCCGAAAGACAGTGGTTGTGTTGGCCGTACTGACGCTTCTGGGTGCGTTAACGTCTCGGGCTGTGAGCGCCCAGACTCCCCAGCCGCCGGACCCGTTTCCAATGGCAAAAGGAACGTACTGGGTCTACAAAGGCCCGGTGAAATGGACACCGGTGGACTCCGATGAAATCCAGGAGCAGGTCATGACCTGGAAGATGGAGATCACCGAGGTGCTCCAGCGCGACGGTATTCGCGCCGCTGTGGTGACGGGCCACCCGTCTGACCTGGTCTTTTACGAAGAGGGGCGGGTCCCTCGCGACTACCTCATCGTCAGCGTCAACGACCAGAAGTACTACCTGGTGAGCGGCGAGCGGGCACAGGCCGCATTGAGGCGTTTCAAGGACAGCCAGGACGTCCTCGTCGACTTCGTGCACGACTCAGAGCTGTGGCTGGACCTGCCGTTGACTCCCGGCAAGAGCTTCGGGGAAACGGCCCAGATTGCTCGCCCCGACCGCATGTACGCCTGGACGGTCGACAAAGAGGAACCGGCTCAGCTGGCGGGCATCGTGGGCATCCCTGCCATTGCAGATGCCACCGCCTTTGAGTTGAAGCTGACCACTCTGCCGGAAACCGAAACCGTTGAGTTCGTGTTGGGTCTCGGGATCACCCGGTTTACGTACGACCACCATGGCACTGTGGCCTCCGTCGATCTGAAGCTGAGCGAGTATCATCCGGGCGGCTGATGTGCGGCCTATCCGGGCGGCAGCGCGTGCAAAACGCATCCAGACGACGTGGCTGACCTGGTGCAATGGACCCCATTAGGCGCAATTTGCGATCGATCAGACCTTCTCTACTCGATCAACAGGATCGCGTATCGATTCATTTCCTGATCGTAGTCCTTCAGCACTTCGATCGGGAAGCCGGCCTGGCGCGCCGTGCTGAAAACATCGACGGCCATGCCCTCGACGCTCGGTCGCGAGGACAGGGCATTGACGCACTTCTCCCGCTTGCCGGGGCACTCCCGGCACATGTGGCAGCTGTCCATGAACAGCAGGAAGGCCTTGGGATAACCGGCCAGGAACACGTCGCGTTCCAGTTTGAGCATGGCGCGGTTTGTCCCGTCGCTCCACCTGGCCCGGTCTTCCGGTTTGTCCACCTTGTGCGCCCAATGGATCAGGATGCCCGATTCGTAATCGTGAAAAAACTGCGCGCACTCCGCGACGGAGGGTGTGTTGGGTGGGCACGACGCAACGCGACCGTAACTGTCACAGCCGTACATGCACTTCATCCGCACCCATTGGCTGACGATGACGTCGCTACGCGGACTGATCCACTTGAATTCGGCGATTTCGTGCTGCTCGAATAGCGCTTCGAGGCTTTCCAGTCTCATGCCAGCGAGATCTCCTTGTTTGGGGGTGGTTGACCGTGAGCATTCTATGGCGGGCCATGACAGGTGTCAAATGCCACCTTTACGCCGCCGCGGACGTGTGATATAATGGTGATGTATCACACAAATTCCAGAGGTATGACTCCAGGGGAGGTGCGGCATGGGCAATATTAAGCGGATCCTGGTCACGGGAGCGGTGGGGCAGATCGGCTCGGAGCTGACGCTGGCGTTGCGGGGACGGTACGGAGCTGAAAACGTAGTAGCGGCGGGACATCACACCAAACCGAGCGAGGCGCTCCTCAATTCCGGGGCCATACGAGACGCTCGACGTGTGCCAGGCCGACCAGATAGCGGCGGTGATCAAGAAACACCATGTCGACACCATCGTTCACATGGCTGCGTTGCTGTCCGCCATTGGCGAGAAGAATCCTCAACTGTGTTGGAACGTCAACGTGGGCGGCCTGTACAACGTACTCGAGCTGGCCCGCGATTTGGAACTGACGCAAGTCTTTTGCCCCAGCTCGATCGCCGTATTTGGGCCGGAAACCCCCCGTGATTGCACGCCGCAGGAGACGGTGATGCTCCCCAAGACGATGTACGGCGTGACCAAAGTCTCCGGCGAGCTCCTGTGCGACTACTACCACCGTCGCTTCGGCGTAGACGCACGTGGTGTGCGCTATCCGGGTATCATCAGCAGCGAGACGCTGCCTGGCGGAGGCACTACCGACTACGCCGTCGCCATCTTCTACGACGCCATCAAGTACGGCAAATACACCTGCTTCCTGCGCGAAGATACCGTCCTTCCGATGATGTACATGCCTGACTGCCTGAAGGGCACGATGGACCTCATGGAAGCGGACGGCAGCCGTTTGACGCACCGCGCGGACTTTAACATGGCCGCGATGAGCTTCAGCGCCGCCGAGCTGGCCGCGGAGATCAAGAAACACATTCCCGGTCTCACTGTTGAGTATCAGCCGGACTTTCGTCAGGCCATCGCCGACTCGTGGCCGCGTTCCCTCGACGACAGCTCTGCCCGCGCGGAGTGGGATTGGCGCCCGGCTTACGACCTTTCGTCGATGACCGTGGACATGCTGACGACGCTGGGTCAGCGTCACAAAGAGGGCAAGCTGTAACAGGGCCGCCACAGAATTGTGACAGGCGTCGCCGACAACATCAGGGTCGACGATCGCCTGAGCGGCAGCTGCAGACAACCACAATAGAAAGAACCAGCCGCCGGGGACGTTCTGGCGGCTGGTCGATAATTCGGATCGAAAGTGAGCCAAGTCGTCAAAGGGCACACGCCGGGATCGCGTGCGTTGAGTGCACCGCGGTTGGGGGCCCAATATGTGGAAGATGCTCATGGCACCTTCCGGATCTCTCGTTCCCGGCGGGCAGGTCCGTCCGCGGGCCGGTATGTCGAACCATCTCGCCGTCGGCCTGAAACTTGTCCGTCGGGTTATGGTGTCGTCCGCCACACCTTGCCGTCGGTCGAGATCAGGGTAAATTCGTGGCCCCGCGAGGCCAGCCGCAGATAGGCATACCGTTCATCGTGAGTCACGCCCACGACCGTCGTCTCCGGACCGAAATTGGCGCTGACCTGCCAGGTCCGGCCGCCGTCGCCCGAAGCCAGCAGGCGCCCAGCCTCTCCCGCCTTGAAGGCGGGCCACGCGAACGCGGCAGGCGCGTCAGCGGCCAGCGCAGTGGCCGTTCCAAAGGTCGCGACTCCCAGTGGTACACTGCAGAGACTCGTCAAGAACTCTCGCCTGTTCAAGGACCTCTCCTCACTCGGTCGTGTGATTGTTGCGAACCATAAACTATCATACCGCTCTATGCCCAAAGAAACAAATTCGGCCCGACACCTGAGTGCCGGGCCTGGTGGGAGTCGGGTCTTGCCGCTGTCAGGGCACGATATTGACCGTGATGGGCGGAGCGATGACCTCCCAGTCCGCGCCGGGTTGCTGGCATTCGTCGAGCTTGGAGAAGCACATCGTCAGCGTCATCGTCGCCGGGCCGCGGACCTGTCCGAAACGAACCGGCTTCACCTTCGCCTCCGTGACCAATTCCTGGCCCGGGTCGATTTGCTCGAACTTGCTGGAGCGGACGGAGACGAAGCCGTCCACGGTGTCTTCCGTCGGCAGGTTGATGCCCAGGATGCCGAACAGCAAAGGTGCCGCTGTGGTGTTTTTAATCTGGATGTGCACCTTTAATTGGGCGCCGTTTCTGTATTCTGGCTTGGGGTCGACCACGGAGAACAGCGCCGACGTCCCATGCTGGCCAACCATGGGCTGCGGCTCTGGGGTGGGCGGCGGTGTCGTGGCGGTCGGTTCAGCTTTCTTCGGAGCGGGCGCGGGCGTGGGCGGCGCGTCCTGGGCCGGCGCGGCGGGGACGCGTTCCTCTTGGGCGCCGGTCGTAGCCGTTGCTGCGATCGTCGGTGAGGGTGGGGCGGTCGGCGCCGGCGTCGCGGTTTTCGTCCGCGTCGCGGTTGGGGCGGGCGTGGACGTCTTCGTCGGCGTTGCAGTGCCGAAGTACGTTGCCTGGGCCACCGGGGCAGGCCGGGTCGCCTGAGCCTTCGGGCTGGTCTGCCCGGTCATCACTTTGAGGAGTGCGCAGCCCATGGAGCTGGACAGGACCACGAACGCGATCAGCATGATCATCCATCTGGCCTTCATCTTGTTGTTTTGCACCTCCAGCCGGTATAGTTCCATTCTACCCAAGGCCAGGAAGCGTGTCAATTTGACGGGATGGTCGACAGATGATCGGAACCGCAATGGAAGCGGGCAATTTGACATGGCTCTCGCGATGTGCTATAGTTTCATTGCCGATGATTGAGAAGCACATATCGGCATTAATTCTTTGCCATCCTAAACGTTAGGAGGTGATGCCCATGGATTATAGTAGTAGTAGTAACAAGGTCGGGGCTCACCTCCTTAGTTTGAACTGAGCCCCGACCACAGTAAGAGGGAGCCCTGCTCGAAGGAGCGGGGCTTCTTCTGTCATTCTGCTGTTTTCCTGACGGAAATGAGTCGAGCCGAAGCGAAAGACCGGCTCTGGGATGGACCCCACAGGAAGGCGCTGCCGCTCGGAGCGCAGGGGCGGTCGGCGCTGAAAGGAAGCTCATGCGCGACGTTTGGATCGCGGTGGTGATGACCGTGGTGCTGGTGGTCTTGTTGTTGTGCCTCCCGTCGCCAGAATCCCGTACAGTCCAGTTGAGCGAACACGACAATGGGGGCGACGTACATTTAAGAACCGGCCAGGAGCTGATCATCCACGTCAACTCCACGAGCGGCGAACCTGCAGCGTGGAAGCTCATCGAAGCGGATCGGCGCGTTCTGCAGTGGAGCGAACCGGAATACCGCGAGCAGAAACCATTACAGCTAGGCGGTCCAATCGACGTGGTGTGGCGCTTTCAAGCTGCCGGCGCCGGGCGCAGTCCGGTGCGGCTCGACCTCGAATCGCTGCCCGGGATGAAGCCAGTCAGGATCGATCGTACGTTCAGCGTCCTGGTCGACGTCGAGTAGCTTAAGCCTTTGACTTTTCCGCGCTTTGCACTACAATCCTCGCACGTTGTTTCTCATCGATTGCTGACGCCGCAATGATGAGCCCGATACCTCCGCCCCTTCGCAACACTATCATCTCCACGAGGAGTAGACAATGGTTCCACAACCAAGAGAACTGAACTCGGATCAACTGCGCCGCGGCTGTGATTTGGAGGGCTGTGGTGCGACGTCCACGGCCGACCTGCCGCAGTTGGAAGGGATCATCGGACAAGAGCGGGCGACGCGCGCGCTAAAGTTCGGACTCGACATCCCTTCCTATGGTTTCAACGTCTATGCCATGGGCCCCACCGGCGCCGGCAAGACTACGACGATAACGGCGTACCTGGAGCGCAAGGCGGCTAATGAGCCGGTTCCCGACGATTGGTGCTACGTCAACAATTTCAAGCAGTTGGACCAACCGAACGCGATCCGGCTGCCGGCGCACGCGGCGAGCAAGTTGCGGGATGCGGTCGAAGCGATGCTTCGGAGCTTGCGGGAAGAAATACCGCGGGCGTTCGAGGGCGAGGAATACATGGCTCATCGTAACAAGATCGCCCGCGAGTTGGATGAGCAGCGCACGGCCACCCTGAAGACGCTGACTGAGTTCGTCTCGAACAAGGGCTTCTCCCTGGTTCAAACACCGATGGGTTTGGTCATCGTGCCGGTGATCAACGGCGAGGTGGTGAGCCCCGAGCAATACGATAAGCTGGAACCGGACGTGCGCGAAAAGCTGGAAGAGCAGCGACCGGAGATGCAAGAGAGCCTCGAAAAGACGATGATGCAGGTTCGTGAGCTCGAAAAAACCGCAAAAGAAAAGATGTCCAATCTCGATCGAGACATCGCGGAGTTTACCGTCGGGCACTTCTTCGAGGACATCAAGACCGCGTTCCCTCACGCCGAGGTCGACACGTTCCTCGACGAGGCCAAAGAAGACCTGATACAAAACATCGAGATCTTCAAGTCGCGGACGCCCGAGTCTCAGGACGGCAACGACGTGCCCAAGATGATGTTGTCGCGGATGGATTCGCCCTACGATCGCTATCGGGTCAATCCGGTCGTGGACAACTGCGATTTGACCGGGGCGCCGGTTGTCGTCGAAGTAAACCCAACTGTACATAACCTGGTCGGACGGATCGAGCACAAGGCCGAATTCGGCGCGTTGGTCACCAATTTTGGGATGATCAAAGCCGGCGCGCTGTTGCGGGCGAATGGCGGCTACCTGATTCTGGATGCGAAGTCGGTCCTGATGCAGCCGTTGGCCTGGGATACGTTGAAGCGCTGCCTGCGGAGCCAGGAGGTCCGAATCGAGGAGCTGGCGAACCAGGTCAGCCTGATCGCGACGACGAGCCTGAATCCCGAGCCGATTCCACTTAACGTAAAGGTCGTATTGGTCGGCGATGCGCAGACCTATTATCTACTGTACTCTATGGACGAGCAGTTCCCCAAGCTGTTCAAGGTACGGGCCGATTTCGCGATCGACATGCCCTGGGATGGGGACAGCGTTATGAAGTACGCGCGCTTCATCCGCGACCGTTGCGATGAGGCCCATCTTCCTCATTTCGACATGGGTGCCGTTGCGGAGGTCGTCGAGTACGGCGCGAGGCTGGTCGAGAATCAGAAGAAGTTGACCACCCGATTTGCCGAGGTGGCCGACCTGGTCGACGAGTCGGCGTATTGGGCATCGCAGGCGGGCCATGATCTGGTCAGTGGCGAGGACGTGCAGCGCGCAATCAGCGAGCGCGTATATAGAGCCAGCCAGCTCGAGGAACACGTACAGGAAATGATCGACGAAGGCACGATCATGGTGGACACGGCCGGTGAGGTCGTTGGCCAGGTGAACGGCCTCGCGATCATCGCGCTGGGCGACTACTGGTTCGGCCGACCGTCCCGCATTACGGCGAAGGTGTACATGGGCCAGTCCGGCGTGATCAATATTGAGCGCGAGGCCAAAATGAGCGGACGCATCCACGACAAGGGCGTGCTCATTCTCGCCGGATACCTGGGCGGCAAATACGCGCAGGACAAACCGCTCAGCATATCGGCCAGCCTGGCCTTCGAGCAGAACTACGAGGGTATCGACGGAGACAGTGCTTCGTCCACTGAGTTGTACGCCTTGTTGAGCGCGATCTCAGGGCTGCCCATCCGACAGGGACTGGCGGTCACCGGATCGGTCAATCAGAACGGCCAGGTGCAGCCTATCGGCGGCGTGACCCGCAAGATTGAGGGGTTCTTCGACGTGTGCAAAGCGCGAGGGCTGACCGGCGAGCAGGGCGTGCTGATTCCTCAGACCAACGTGCAAAACCTGATGCTGCGCCACGACGTGGTCCAGGCTGTGGCCGAGGGCAAGTTCCACATTTACCCGGTCAGTACCATCGACGAAGGTATCGGGATCCTGGCAGGGCGCGATGCAGGAGTTCGTGACCAGGATGGTCGGTTCCCGGAGGGTTCAGTGAACGATGCCGTCGATCGTCGGCTGCGGGAGCTTGCCGAGCATCTGCGCCAGTTTGGTGAGAACGAAGATAAGAAGTCGGACACGAAGCCCAGGAATTCGGACCAGGAATAGGATCAGGCTTCCGAAGTTCCCAAAACTTCGGAAGCCTTGTATCGCGTCTTCAGGAAAGGGTCGCGGCGAATGGCCACGGTGGGGGTCATCACAGATAGCTGCGCGAGCATTCCCCCCAGTCTCGTTGAAGAATGGGGCATCAAGGTCATCCCGTACTTCGTTACTGTCGACGGGCGCATGCTGCGCGACCTGATCGACGTACACCAGTCGGAGTTTTTTGATTACCTCAGAAAGACGCCGGTTCTGCCGACGACGGCCAACCCCGGGCCGGGCGAATACCTGGAAGCGTTCACGGAGCTGGCTCCGAAGGTGACCGGAATCGTCACTGCGCACATGACGTCCCTCGGCAGCGGTGCTTACCAGGCGGCGTGTGTGGCGCGCGACATGCTAAAGGCGAGCTTCCCGGACCTGCCGGTCGAGATAGTCGACACGCGAAACGTCTCCATGGGTCACGGGTGGTTCGCCTTGGAGGCAGCGCGCGCCGCGGCGAGAGGCTGGTCGGTCGCGCAGATCGCGCAGATGATGAAACGAATGCTGCCGGTGACTCGCATCGTGCAGACGGCCGAGACTCTCGATTACCTGTACAAGGGCGGGCGCATCGGACGGGCCAGCCACATGGTCGGGACTCTGCTGCGCATCAAGCCGGTAATTACCATGGACGACGGCGTAATCGTGCCGCTCGCTCAGGTGCGGGCCAGGGACATGCAGAAGGTCTATCAGAAGATGATCGATGTAGTGCGGATGAAGTGGGGTGGCGCGGCGCTCAAAGTTGCCGTCGTTCACACGGCGGCTTTGGATTCGGCTGAGCGCCTGCGGGACATGGCCGGCAGTCAGCTCAATTGCGCGGAACTGTTCCTCGCTGAGATGTCGCCCACCCTCGGCGTGCACATCGGTCCGAACTCGCTCAGTCTGTGCTACGTGCCCGCGGAAGCCCTGCCGGAGTCCTAGACCTGGGGTACGCCGGGCAGGCTGAAGTAGAACGCAGCGCCTTCGCCTTCCTTGGCCTCGGCCCAGACGCGCCCGCCGTGACGGTGGATGATTTGCTGGACCAGGGCCAATCCGATGCCCGTCCCCTCGAATTCCTGCTCTGAATGGAGGCGCTGGAACACTCCGAACAATTTGTCGGCATATTTCATGTCGAAACCCACGCCGTGGTCTTGCACGCAGTATACCGTTTCTCGGTTCTCAACGTGCCCGTCGAGTTTGATCTGAGCATTGCCCTTTGGCCGTGAGAACTTGATCGAATTCGACAGCAGGTTGACCAAGACTTGCCGTATCAGCGAATAATCGCCGTTGGCGGGCGGCAACGTCCCCAGGTCGAGCTGGATGGCGTCGTCGGGCCAGGCCTGACGAAGCTCGCTCCAGGCCTCCTGAGCCAGGCACGTCATATCGATCGTCCGGATGTTTATTCCTGCGCGTCCGAGGCGGGAAAAAGTCAGCAGGCCATCGATGAGCTGGCCCATCTTAACGGCATTTAGCCGGATCGCGTTGAACTTGCGTTGGCTCTCCGCATCGAGAAGTGGAAGGTCCTCGACCAGCATCTTCGTGTAGCCGTCGATGGCTCGCAATGGAGCACGCAGGTCGTGTGACACCGAATACGCGAACGCCTCCAGTTCGGCGGTGCGTTCGTGAACGCGCTCCTCCAACTCCTCATTCAGCTTTCGGATCTCTTCTTCAGCCCGTTTTCTCTCGGTGATGTCGCGTGCTGCAGCGAAAACGCCGATGACCTCGCCGTTTTCGTCCAAGTAGACGGACGCGTTGTAGAGCACCGAGTTCACGTGTCCATCACGATGTCTCAGCTCTAGAGAGTAGTCGCGTACCAGCCCATCGCGATATACCTGCTTGTAGCCCGCTCGTGCTTTTTCGGGTTCGGTGAAGTAGTCGGAGAAGTCCGTGCCGATGAGCTGCTGCCGCTCGTAGCCGGTTGCACGCTCGGTAGCGCGGTTCACGTCGGTAATCTTGCCGTCTGGGCCGATGGTCACCAGCGGGTCCAGGCTGGCTTCGAGCAGGCTGCGGTTGTAGGCGCCGGCCACACGGAGGGCTTCCAGTGCTGTTTCCCTTTCGAACTCCGCTTGCTTGAGCTCGGTAATGTCTCGCGCCGCGGCGAAGACGCCGGCGACCTGGTCGTGTTCATCCCGATAGATTGTGGCGTTGTAGAGCACCGGGTCCAGGTGCCCGTTGCGGTGCCGCAGCTCGAGCGCGTAGTCGCGCACAAACCCATCACGGAAGACTCGCTGATAGGCCGCCCGCGCTCTCTCCGGCTCGGTGAAGTAGTCCGAGAAATCTGTGCCGATGAGCTGCTGCCGCTCGTAGCCCGTTGCACGCTCGGTAGCGCGGTTCACGTCGGTAATCTTGCCGTCAGGGCCGATGGTCACCAGCGGGTCCAGGCTGGCTTCGAGCAAGCTGCGATTGTAGGCGCTGGCCACGCGCAGCGCTTCGTTCGTGTTCCACAGCTCGGCCGTGCGCTCCCGGACACGCTCCTCCAACTCGTCGCGCGAAGCCTGGATGGCCTCTTGAGCCTGTTTGAGTGCGGTAACGTCGTTGTTGACTTCCAGGATGCCGATGGGCCTTCCGCTTGCGTCACGGTGCAGCACCTGGTGACTTGCCACCACCATGCGCGAGCCGTCCCGTTTTGTCTGGACGAGCTCGCCTTCCCAGCTGTCCTTGGCCAGGAGCTGAGTCAGAATGGCGTCCGAAGACACTGGGAACTCAGTCTGGAAGAGGTTGTGGGAGACCTGCCCCAGCGCCTCATCCTTCGTCCAACCGTACAGTCTTTCGACACCCTGGTTCCAAAACACGATGCGGCTGTCCATATCCCGGATCACGACGTGGGCATAGTCGAGCAATTCATCCCGTTGCCGTACCGCGTCTAGCGCTCGCTCACGCTCGGTTACGTCGTTCCAGACTGCCACGGCACCGATGAGTCGCTCTGCCCGGTACACAGGGGTCGCTGTCGCGAGGACCGATCGACGTTCGCCGGACAGCGCGGTTACTGTGAGGGGCACGTTGCGTACGGTTTCACCTCGCAACGCTCGACCAATAGGCATTTCTTCCCGCGTCAGTGGCCGTTCATCGGAATCTGACACGTTCAGTGGGACCAACTGGTCCCACCAATGCTTACAGTCGGGCTCCAGCCCGAAAATCTGAACTGCGACCCGATTCGCTCGGACAATCAATCCATCGGCGTCGACGATGAACACGCCGTTCGCGATGGCATCGAACGCCTTGTCGAACTCGAGCGCCCGGTGCTGCGCCGCCGTCATCTCCGGGCGTTCTCGCTGGCCTTCGTTCACATCCGCCATGTCGCGAATCCTTTCTGCATATCGGTCTCTCCGGCGAACCGGCTGATCGTGACGTCTCGTCCGCTGGTCGATCCGCTTGATTATAGGCTTGGGCGGTCCTTCTCACAAATCGCCTGGGACTTTCGAAGGATAATCGACGGATTCTCGTCGTGTTTCGTCGTCGAACGAGGGCCACCGTCGTGGAGCCTCGACTTTTGACCCGCCTGTCATGCTATGTTAGAATTCAGCGATTTCGCGAGGGAAGGTACAATTTTGGCAGACACCACCGCTTCGATTCATTCACCTGAAATGAAACTGCAGGTCTGGCGGGCGTTTGGCCGTGCCGTGGCTGACCTGCATCGTCGAAACGTCCTGCGGCCGGACATCGACGACGTGAATCGGGTTGCTTACGATCTGGTTTCCGGTGAGGCCCGCTTTCCGGCCAGTCCCTATGGCGATGTGCCCCTGAGTCGACCGGCGGCTCCCAAGGAACTGGCGCAGAACCTGTTGCCGCTGATGCAGTTCGTTCAAGCGAGCAGGATCGACGCTCAGTCCGCCGGGGTCTGGGACCTGTTCGTGGAAGTCTACCTGCAAGCGATGGACGAGCGTGGCCCGGAAGTAGTACGAGCTCTCGCTGAGCTGCAGAGCGACCTGCGCGAGGCCTCCGAGTTGAACATGAAGGCGCTCAGTCTGGCGTATCTGGGCAAGACGACGGAGGCAATTTCCGCCTTTCAGGAGTGCTTGAAGCTGAGGGCCACGGCCGGCGACCACGAAGGTTATTGCCGCACGCTGTGCAACCTGGCGCTCGTGCATGCGGACGCGAACGATTTTCCAAAGGCGTTTCAGGCGGTCGACGCGGCTGCCTCCTGGGGACGCCTGCATCGACGCGTCAAGGGGACCTGCCTGGCGCTGTTCCAGAAAGGATTGCTGCTGAACCGGCAGGGGAAGCGCGACGAGGCACTCGGCTTCGTCGATCGGGCGATCGAGACCTGGGAGCGTACCGGTCAACCTGCGCCCAGCCAGTTCACGACTTTGGAGAAAGAGCTTCGCAGCGGTGTCCGCGCCGCCGACGAGGATGGGAACACGGGCGAGCACCATGAGTAGCCCGATCGATCGGTTGGACCTGCCGGTCTACGTGGTCGGAGCGGTGGCTATGGCCCTGATCCTGGGCGTGGCCTCTTTCGGCTGGCGGGCGCCGGAGGTCCGCGCGTTATTGGGCACCCCCACGTTCACCCCGACCGCCACGCCGACCGCCACGCCGACGTTCACTCCGACGCCGACACCCACGTACACCCCGACGCCCACTGTGATTCCGAGCCCAACGCCGACCCGCGTGGCGTCGGCGACGCAGGTGGCCCAGGCCCAGCGGTTTTCTTTGAAGCTGGGGCGATGCCTGGACCAGTGGGGCGTGGCTCAGCCGCAGGACCACTACTGGTTGGAAAGGCCATTCTCCGAAGAATACAAGCAGGATGCGTCGCACTATTATCCGTACGGGACGAATGGCAACGGCGACCTTCTGGTGCACCGAGGCGTCGACATCGAGAATCCGATTGGGACCCCGGACGTGGCGGTGGCAGACGGAACAGTGCTCTTCGCCGGAGAGGATTCCGAGCAGGTGTGGGGAGACGGGACCGATTTCTACGGCAAGCTCGTGGTGTTGGAGTTGGCGCGGCGGTATCACGACCAACCGGTTTACGTGCTCTATGGGCATCTGTCTGAGGTGCTCGTCGGCCAGGGGGACAAGGTGACCACCGGCCAGGTCGTCGGGCGGGTCGGTATGACCGGCATCGCTCTCGGCCCCCACACGCATCTGGAGGTGCGCGTGGGGACTCCGACCTACGATAACACGCGCAACCCGGAGCTGTGGCTGAAGCCGTTTGCGGGCTACGGGACCGTGGCCGGCCGCGTCATCACGTCCGATGGTTGCGCTCCAACACACATGCTGCTCCTGCTCAAGCGGACCGATGGCAAAAAGGGATGGCTCGGCGACCTGTTCACGTATTTCAACCAGGGCATCAATCCGGATGATGAGCTGGGCGAGAATTTCCTCGCAGCGGACACTCCGGCGGGGCCGTACAAACTGAGCGTGAAGATCGGGCAGGACACCTACGAACAGGACATTACGGTGGAGGACGGCAAGACCACGTTCGTGCAGTTCAAAGTGAACTTGAGCAGCAAGTAGGGTCGGGCGGCTGGCCAAGAATGAATGGTCACCACTTTCAGGTTGACACGCGCTGAGGGATGTGCTATAATCTCTTCAACAGGATAACTGAACAACTGTGAACGGGAATAGTACCCACCTCAAGCGACGTTCAGAGAGCCGGCGTCAGGTGAGAATCCGGTACGGAAGCTGGTGGGGAATGGGCCCGGGAGTTGCGCCCTGAACGCCGACTCGGTCGGCCAGTAGACGGCGCCGGAGACTCCACCGTTATGGGGAGCGGGGTATCCCGTGACAGAGGCCTGTGTGGGCCGGCACGGCGTATCTGCAGAGTGAAACTGGCGACCTGAGGGTGTCTCGTGTATTCACGAGGCATTTTTTTGTTCCCCGTTTTTGAAATCCGGGGTCTCAGTGAACCAGCTTAAGCGGGGTGGCACCGCGGGAGTGGTTTCTCAAGCCCTCTCGTCCCCAGATTTCCGAAGTCTCAAAGACTTCGGAAATTAGGGGACGAGAGGGCTTTTTTGATTCTTACTGCCGGTCAGTGGGAGGTGACGCATGTACAAGCCGAGTTTGAGTGAGTTGAGGGAGCTGTCTGCACTGGGCAACGTCGTGCCGGTCTATCGAGAGCTGCCGGCGGACCTGGAAACCCCGGTCAGTGTGTATCTGAAACTGCAGGACGAAGGTCCGAGCTTTCTGCTGGAGTCGGTATCCGGCGGTGATCAGGTGGCCCGCTATTCGTTCATCGGCGTGCGGCCGCGGATGCTGCTGAGCGCGGCTGGTGATCGGGTGTACGTTGCCGGCAATGCGCACGAGGGCGTCGTGCCCCTCGAGGATGGGCGCGATCCACTGGCCGTGTTGCAGGCTGAGATGGCCTCATTCCGACCGGTACCGGTGCCGGATCTCCCGCGCTTCAGCGGCGGGGCAGTGGGCTTCTTGAGCTACGACGCGGTTCGCCGATTCGAACGACTGCCTGAAACGGCGCACGAGGACCTGAATCTGCCGGAAGCGGCTTTCATGCTGACCGACAGCCTGGTGGCGTTCGATCACGCACGCCAGCGGCTGTTGGTCATCGCCTACGCGCAGCTCGACGGCGATCCGGTCCTGGCCCACCGCCGCGCCACAGCGCGCATCGACGAGATCGTCGCCCGGCTGCAGGCGCCGCTCCCGCCTCTTCTGTCCGTCGCTCCGGGCGGGCCGACCACCACGCTGGAGTCCAACTTCAGCCAACCTGAGTTCGAGAGCATCGTGCGGCGGGCTAAAGAGTACATCGCCGCCGGTGACGTCTTCCAGGTCGTCCTCTCGCAGCGCATGAGCGGGCAGACCACCGCCCAGCCGTTTGGAGTGTATCGGGCGTTGCGGCGGCTCAACCCTTCGCCGTATATGGTGTTCCTCCGTTTCCCCGGTGGCGTGGGCGCGCCGCCTCTGCACGTGATCGCTGCCAGCCCCGAAATGCACGTGCGCCTGGAAGGCGACGTCGCCGAAGTAAGACCGATCGCCGGAACGCGACGCCGTGGACAATCCGCGGCCGAAGATGCGGCTCTGGCCGAAGAGATGCTGGCCGACGAGAAGGAGCGCGCGGAGCACGTGATGCTGGTGGACCTGGGCCGAAACGATCTGGGACGCGTGTGTGACTACGGGACCGTCAAACCGGTCGAGATGATGGTCGTCGAGCGCTATTCCCACGTCATGCACATGGTGTCAGATGTGCGGGGTCGGCTGCAGGACGGTCGCAACGCTTTCGACCTGTTGCGAGCCACGTTCCCGGCAGGCACCGTTTCAGGCGCGCCGAAGGTGCGGGCCATGGAGATCATTGAGGAGCTGGAGGGAGTCCGGCGGGGCATCTACGCGGGGGCCGTAGCGTACGTGGGCTACGACGGGGCGCTGGACTCGTGCATTGCCATCCGGACCATGGTGATGCAAGGCCAGAACGTCCACGTTCAGGCGGGGGCCGGCATCGTCGCGGACAGCGACCCGGCCCGCGAGTATGAAGAAACGCTCAAGAAGGCGCAGGCGCTGGCCGAAGCGCTGCGTTCTGCCGAAGCAGCGGAGTAACCCGCGGTGACGGCCGTTTCGGCGGTTGTTACCAACGAACATTCATGCCGCAAATGGAGGTGTGTGATGATTCTCCTGATCGACAACTACGACAGTTTCACCTACAACCTGGCTCAGTACCTGGGATCGCTGGGGGCCGACGTGCGAGTCGTCCGCAACGACGCTGTCAGTGTGGACGAGATCGCGGCCGGGCCGATCCTGCCGACTCACATCGTCATCTCGCCCGGACCAGGGACTCCGGACAATGCCGGTGTTTCGTTGGAGCTCATTTCACGCTTCGCGCCCTCTATCCCGATTCTGGGCGTCTGTCTGGGACATCAGGCCATTGGCCAGGCTTTCGGCGGACGGGTCGTGCGCGCCGATCGATTGATGCACGGCAAGGTGTCAGCCATCCACCACGACGGTCGTGGCCTGTTCCGCGGCCTGCCATCGCCGTTTATCGCCACGCGTTACCACTCGCTGGTGGTCGAGGGTACGCCTGACTCACTGGAAGTCTGCGCCAGAACACCCGAGGGAGAGGTGATGGCGCTGCGACACCGGCAGTATCCTTGTTTTGGTGTCCAGTTTCACCCGGAGAGCATCTTAACCGAGCACGGCCACGCGTTGTTGAAGAACTTTTTGAACGTCGGTACCGCGGCCGAGGGAGCCCGAGCGTTCGGCTCAGTGGTGGCGTTCGAACCGCAGGAAGGGGAAACCAGCATTTCTCTTCGCGACGCCATTGCGACGGTCATGGCAGGCCGCGACCTGACCCAGGGCGAGGCGGAGTCCGTGATGTCGCAGATCATGCGTGGGGAGGCCACGCCGGCGCAAATCGGCGCGCTGCTGGCCGCGCTCCGGGTGAAGGGTGAGACGGTGCCCGAAATTGCGGGGTGCGCGCGGGCCATGCGCAACAGCGCCATCCCGGTCCGCCCGTCCAGGGGGGACGCAATCGTCGATACGTGCGGCACAGGCGGGGATGGGGCCGGAACGTTCAACATCAGCACGACCGCTGCTTTCGTGGCGGCGGGCGCCGGGCAACCGGTGGCCAAGCATGGCAACCGCTCCGTGTCGAGCCGCTGTGGGTCGGCGGACGTCCTGGAAGCGCTGGGCGTCAATCTGGAGCTGACGCCGGAGCAAGTGGCAAACAGTGTCGACCAGGTGGGGCTTGGCTTCCTGTTCGCCCTGCGGTTGCACCCGGCCATGAAGCACGCCGCGGGGCCGCGCCGGGAGCTCGGCGCCCGTACCATCTTCAACCTGCTGGGTCCCCTGACCAACCCGGCCGGGGTGCAGGCGCAGGTGATCGGCGTCTACCATCCTGATCTGACGGAGCGCGTGGCCCTGGTTCTTGCGGCGCTGGGCTCGAGAGCAGCCTACGTTGTGCACGGAGCAGGCGGCCTGGACGAGCTGACGACGACCGGCGCCAACCGGATCAGTGTGCTGCGTGATGGGCGCGTCGAGACGCAGCTCGTCGACCCGGTCGTGTTCGGCTTCCGGCAGGCGGAGCCGGCTGAGCTCCGCGGCGGCGATGCGGATGAGAACGCGCACATCACGAGGTCGGTCCTGGACGGCGAGATGAACGGCGCGAGACGAGACGTGGTGGTGTTGAATGCCGCCGCCGCCCTGGTTGTGGGCGGGCGAGCCGAAACCCTGGCTGAAGGGATCGACCTGGCGCGAGAGAGCCTCGAGAGCGGCGCTGCATTGCGCGTGCTCGATCATCTGGTCGAATTCACGCAGTCGATGGCGGCTGCCTGAGAGGAGTCATCATGACGACCCTTGACGAAATTGTGATCCACAAACGTGAAGAGCTGCGGGAACGAATGCGCGATGAGCCTTTGGAGCGGATGGAGGCAAGGGAGGCCGGCGCGCCTCGACCGCGCGACCTGGCGGCGGCATTGCGCGCAGCGCCGGGCGTGGCGCTCATTGCGGAGGTGAAGCAGGCGTCGCCCAGCAAGGGCCTGCTCTGCCCGGACTTCGATCCCATCCGCCTGGCGACGGCCTACGCGGTGAATGGGGCGGCGGCCATCAGTGTCTTGACCGACGAGCGTTTCTTCCGGGGCAGCCTGGCCGACCTGACTGCGGTCAGAGGGGCGGCCGGCGCAGTGCCGGTCTTGCGCAAGGATTTCATCGTCCATCCTTATCAGGTCTACGAAGCGCTGGCGGCCGGAGCCGACGCTCTGCTGCTGATTGTCGCCATCCTCTCTGACGAGGAGCTGGCCGGGTTGTTGTCCGTGACTCACTCACTGGGAATGACTGCCCTGGTCGAGGTTCACAACCGGGGCGAGCTGGAGCGCGCGTTGCCGCTATCGCCGCACGTGCTCGGCATCAACAATCGCAACCTGCACGACTTCAGCGTCAACCTGGCCACTTGCCTGTCGCTGCGTCCGCTCGTGCCCGACTCGATCTGCACCGTGGCGGAGAGCGGTATCCACTCGACGGACGACGTGAAACGGCTGGCGGCGGCCGGCATCGATGCGATGCTCGTGGGAGAGGAGCTGGTCACCGCGCCGGACCCGGGCCGTAGGGTGGGGGAGCTGATCCATGACGGTCAGAGTTAAGGTCTGCGGCATCACGAACATCTCGGATGCCCGGGCAGCCATCGCGGCGGGGGCGGATCTCCTGGGCTTCATCTTCGCGCACGAAAGCCCACGATACGTCACCCCGCTGCAGGTGTGCCGCATCCTGGCAGAAGCTCAACCCGGCCGCTCTGGGGTCAGGACAGTCGGAGTGTTCGTAAATGAGCCGACGGAAACCGTGGCCCACGTGCTGGCCTTCTGCGGGCTGGATCTGGCACAACTGCACGGAGAGGAGCCCGCCGGCGACCTGGGCGCGGCCGTCGGCGGCTCAGGTTTACTGCGAGGGCGTGCTTACAAGGGGCTGCGACCTCGCACGTTGGAAGAGGCCCTGGACCTGGCGCGAGTTTATGCGGTTCCTGCCGGCCTGGGAGCGGGCGAAACGATGCCCGCGCTCCTCGTGGATTCGTATCGTCCGGACCGGCGCGGCGGCACCGGTGCTGTGGCGGATTGGACCCTCGCGGCACGCGTGAGTAAGCGGTACCCTCTCCTGCTGGCGGGTGGTTTGTCTCCGACGAACGTCGCCGAGGCCGTGCGCATGGTCCGGCCCTGGGGCGTCGACGTGTCCAGCGGGGTCGAATCGCAGCCTGGTCGCAAAGACCACGACGCGCTACGCTCCTTCATCGAAGCAGCCAGGTCCGGGATTCAGGAATGATACCCAATCGGATGAATCGGATGAACTTGAGCGAATGACTCAATCTACAAGAAACGAGGGCTCGCAAATGGAAACGGAAACGAAGACAGTCCTACAGGCTTCACCCAAGGGTAAATTCGGTCCCTATGGGGGGCAATTCGTGCCGGAGGTCCTCATGTCGGCGCTGGCGCAGATGGAGGCGGCTTACGCCGAAGCTCAGGCGGACAGCGTCTTTACGGCCAGGCTGGAGCACCTCTTCAAGACGTACGTGGGCCGGCCGACGCCGCTGACCTTTGCCGCTCGGCTGACGGAGCATCTGGGTGGGGCGAAGATCTACCTGAAACGAGAGGACCTGGCGCACTCTGGCGCGCACAAGATCAACAATGCCCTCGGCCAGGCGCTCCTCGCGCAACGCATGGGCAAGCAGCGCGTGGTTGCTGAGACCGGCGCGGGTCAACACGGAGTCGGATCTGCCACGGCCTGCGCGCTGCTGGGTCTGCAGTGCATTGTGTACATGGGGCGCGTCGATATCGCCCGTCAGCAGCCGAACGTCTTTCGGATGCAGCTTCTCGGCGCAGAAGTGCGGCCGGTGGACAGCGGAAGCCGCACGCTGAAAGATGCGGTGAACGAAGCGATCCGTGACTGGGTCTCGAACGTGCGCGACACGTACTACTTGCTCGGGTCCGCGCTGGGCCCGCATCCGTATCCGACGATGGTGCGCGACTTCCAGTCCGTGATCGGGCGCGAGGCGCGGGCCCAGATTCTGGCAACCGAGGGGCGGCTGCCGGACCTGCTGGTGGCGTGCGTGGGCGGCGGTTCGAATTCCATCGGCCTGTTCCATCCTTTTCTGGACGACGCCGGGGTCAAGATGGTCGGCGTGGAGGCGGGCGGCGAGGGTATCGCCGGAGGACGGCACGCGGCGCGCTTTGCGGACCCAGAGCGTGGGCGGTTGGGAGTCCTGCACGGCTCGCGGTCGTACGTGCTGCAAACCTCCGACGGCCAGATCATGGAAACTCACTCCGTCAGCGCCGGACTCGACTATCCGTCTGTCGGCCCGGAACATGCGTTGCTGCGCGATCTCAAGCGGGTCGACTACACATATGCGACCGACGATGAAGCACTGGCCGCCTTTCACCTGCTGTGCAAGTTGGAGGGGATCATTCCCGCGCTGGAGTCGTCCCACGCACTCGCCGAAGTGGTCAAGAGGGCGCCGACGATGCCTCGCGACTCGATTCTGATCGTGAACCTATCCGGCCGTGGCGACAAGGACCTGGATACGGTTATGAGCGTACAACCTTCCGAAGCCTTCTGACCTTCGGAAGTTCCTGAAGTTTTCATAAGTGTCCCTTGGAGGTGACGTGATGAGTGGAATCGAACGAGTCCGGCAGGTTTTCAGGTTGGGCAGGCCGGCTTTCATGCCATACGTTGTGTTGGGATATCCCACGGTCGATGATTCGCTGCACACCATCGAAACGCTGGTCGAGGCAGGAGCCGATCTGTTCGAATTGGGCGTTCCGTTCTCCGACCCGATTGCCGACGGCCCCACGATTCAGGCGGCCACGCAGCGCGCGTTGGACAACGGAGTGACGGTCGCCGGCTGCCTGGATATGGTGGCACGGCTGCGCGCCCGCGGCGTGGACACGCCGTTTCTGTTCATGGGCTACGTTAATCCGGTGCTGGCGTACGGTCTGCGCCGCTTCGTAAGTGACAGCGCGGCGGCCGGCGTCGACGGATTCCTGATTCCCGACCTTCCGCCAGAGGAAGCCGGCGAGTTGGAAGCAGCCTGCACCGAGGACGGGTTGGCGGTCACCTACCTGGCGTCCACAACCAGCGCGCCGGAACGGTTGGAGCTGCTCGGTAAGAGGTCGACGGGGTTTCTGTACCTCGTATCGCTGACCGGGGTGACCGGGGTGCGCGATCGGGTGCCCGCTGATCTGGAGGATTTCGTCGCGCGCGCTCGCGCCGCAACGAATGCACCGCTGGCTGTAGGCTTCGGCATTGGGACGGGCGAGCAGGCCGGCGTGGTGGCGAGGCTGGCAGATGGCGTCATCATCGGCAGCGCACTGGTGAAGACCGCGGCCGAGTCGGACGGGCGCACTTCCGCGTTGGGGCGTGAGCTGGCTGAGGCGATTCATGGTTCCGTCTGATCGACATAACTCACGAAGCTTCGACGGGCTGTGGCGCCTCCGCCGGTGAATAGCCAGGAACGCGAGATGACTGCGGTGCCAACCCTGGGAAGCGCCGACCCACGCGCGCACCGAGTCTCAACATTCACAGAATATTCACAAATCTCTATTGCATTGACAGCGCGATTGTGGTAAGATTTATGCACACTGAACCAGTCGCGCCAAGCCAAAGAAGTCCGAGGCCCGGCATAGACCCGGGCCTTTAACGTTGTAGCTGCTAAAGAAATTGCGTTCAGACACAGCGGTCACGCGTCGCGGCAGTAGCCCCGCACGGTCTTCGTAGCACGCCAGGTATCAGCCGCATTCCTCAAGGTCCGAGCCTTTAGCATCGCCGTGCATCAACGTTAGTTCTGCGTTCCGCGCTTCCTGTGAGGTGAAATGGGAGGTATTTGTGCTATGTATTCAATTGCGCTTCCGGAAGTGAAGGTGGTTCGTCCAACTGAATTTGGAGACAGACGGTTCGAGGAATTGGTTCAGACGTGCCTGAGCCAACTCAATTGCGCACGGTTACTGCGCTTCTTAGCGAACAACCCGAGCACCGTTATGACGTCCATGGATCTCGCTGCAACGGTGGGTTGCTGTGCCGGGGAGATCGAGACAGCTCTGGAAGCACTGAGAAGGTTCGAACTCCTGCGCCACGTCGTAGTCGGCAACCTGCAGTTTTTTGGACTGGCGGAAAGCGCCAGGGCGCGCAGCCTCGCGCAGCATTTCCAGCTGTGGTGCCAGGACCAGCAGGATCAGTGGCGGGCTCTGGAGGGCCTGGTCGCTTGCGCTTGACGCCCATTGCGACGTATCAGCCGTTTGGACTACCCTATTCGCGGGCCAGGGCGGTCCAAACGGCTCCTCTCTTGCTTTTTGCCCTTGACAACGCACCATTTGTGTGAATATAATAGTTGCATATTACAACTTGCGTGTTGTCTTCCAGGCGCTGCCGCCTGAGTTGCAGATCGATAGCACGCGAAGCTGTCGACCTACCGGACTCGGGAACGCCTGGGGCCGGTTTTTTGGTTGCGACCCGAATGCTCCACTGCATGAGGCGGGTCCGATGGACAGAAAGGAGGTGACCGACGTGGGTTACCTCAATGACGTATCGAAAGGCC
Source organism: uncultured Chloroflexia bacterium (assembly GCA_963843645.1). Lineage (GTDB taxonomy): Bacteria > Chloroflexota > Anaerolineae > DAOTYC01 > DAOTYC01 > CAWJLE01. The sequence goes on from CAWJLE010000003.1 coordinate 184,343, forward strand.
TTCCGGTCGGCGACCCAAGAGTCGACGAGCTAATGAGGCTTTGCAGTGATTTACCCCCTGCCTGGGCGACGGTGTTGCATCTGTTTCACGCGCACCCGACGACCAGGATGGCGGTCGAGGATGTTGCGGATCGGCTCGATCTTCCCCTGGAGGAGGCCGGGACGATTCTGGGAACCATGAGTGACAAGGGCTTGCTTCACCGCACGACGGTGGCCAAAGTGATGTTTTATGGGTTGACGGATGACGCAGACATGTTGGACATGGTTACGACATTCGAAGACTGGTGCGAGGTGCAGCGCCGGCGCTGGGATCCGTATCAGGGCATGTTTCACCGGGAGTAGACGAACGGTTTGCGGCGCTTGACCGTACGAAAGGAACGAAAACCGCGGGCACGAAAGGTCCGCGAGAACGTGGCCCGGCTCATAGGGCGGCCGCTGAAAGCCGCCCTATGAGCCGGCACTACTACTACACAACCTACTGGCAGCCAAACTCGCGCCGCAGTACGTTGCCGAGACGGTGGATACCCTCTTCGATCAATTCGGGGCTGGCATTGGAAAAGTTCACTCGCATGGTATTGTGGCCGCCACCCTCGGCGTGGAATGCCGTTCCGGGCACGAAGGCCACTTTCTCTCGCAGAGCGCACTTCAGGAGATCACCGCTGTCGACGTGCTCCGGTAAGCGGACCCATAAGAATAGGCCCCCCTGCGGCCGGGTCCACGTCACGCCGGCTGGAAAATACCGCTCCATGGCCGACAGCATCGCGTCACGGCGCTCGCGGTACATCTGCCGGATAAACTTCACGTGTTCGGGCAAGAACCCCTGTTGACAGATTTCGTACACGACCATCTGAAGGAACGTGCTCGTGTGCAAGTCTGCGCCCTGCTTGGCCTGAATGAAGCGCGAGATAATCTGCTCGGGAGCGACGATCCATCCCAATCGAATCCCAGGCGACAGCGTCTTGGAGAACGTCGAGAGATACAGGACGTTCTCCTTGTGCAGCACGACCAGCGGTACCAGATTATCGCCCTCGAAGCGCAGTTCGCCGTACGGGTCATCTTCTACGATGAACACACCGTGTCTGGCCGCTGCCTCGACGAGCTTCATGCGCCGCTCTGCCGACAGAGTCGTACCGGCGGGATTGTGGAAATTGGGCAGCACGTAGATGAATTTCACCTTGTTCGCTGCCAGGACGCCCTCCAATTTGTCGACGTCCATACCGTCGTCATCCAGCGGCACGGTGACGTACGACGGCTGGTAGGCGTTGAAAGCCTGGAGCGCGCCCAGGTAAGTGGGCGATTCGGTCAGAATCACGTCCCCGGGGTCGATGAACAGCTTGCCGATCAGGTCGAGGGCTTGCTGGGAGCCGTTGGTCAGGAGGATGTTCTCCGGCTCGGCGGGTACTCCGTAGCGCCGCATCTTATCGGCGAGACACTCCTTCAGGGGTGCGTAGCCGTCCGTTGGACCGTACTGCAGCGCCTCTGCGCCCTGCATCTCGAGCACTCGCATGCAGGCTCGTTGGAACTCCGCGACCGGAAAGGTCTCCGGAGCGGGCAATCCGCCGGCGAATGAGATCACGTCCGAATTCTGGGTGACCTTCAGAAGATCGCGAATGGCTGAGCCCTTCATTCCATCGGTTCTGCGCGCAAACAAAGTGTCCCACTTTGTTGTAGATACCCCATCCAGTTTCATAGTCGTCGACGCCATTGTCTGTATCGCCTCCTTAACCTCTCTCATCTTGCGTTAGCCGATGCATCAGTCCGGCTTGGCTTGTTTCTCACTTGTGTTTCGCCAGACTCCCGAAATTCTCGAAGGCCTTGGAAGTCGCTGAAGGTTGACAATTCCGGCCTGTCAGCCGGCGTTCAGCCGCTTCACGATCTCTCCGACGCCCAAAACGTCCGGCAGGTGAAAGTCGACGATGCCGTCTTCCGGAACGTGGTCGCCGACCATGACGGTGAACATGCCCAGCTCTTTTCCGGGGCGCAAATTACGCACGTTGTCGTCGACGAGCAGGCAGCGACTCGGCTCGACTTCGAGCAGGTCGACGAGCCGCTGGTAGATTTCGGCATTCGGCTTGCAGACAAAGTCGAACGTGCGCACGTCGACAATGCGCTCGAAATACTGATCGATACCGAGAATCTGAGCTACTTTCTGCGCATGCTCTGTGGAGGCATTCGTGAAGATGACCTTGCGGGCCGAAAGGTTGCGAATCATTTCCACCAGGGCCGGGTTAGGGCTGATGTAATCGGCCAGCGGCAGGTCGTGCACGAACGCCAGGTAATCCTCGGAATCCACGTGATAGTGGAGCTGAAGCCCACGCAGGCTCGTCCCGTAGAGCTTCGCATACTCTGGGCGCAGGCGATTGACCAGGTCCGCCGGCATGCCCATCCGCTCTTCCATGTAGAGCTGAATGCGCCGGCCGATGGCCTGCATCAGTCCGGCATTCCGCGGATACAAGGTCTCATCGACGTCGAACAGGACAACTTCGACGCGGGTCATGCTCCCTCCTTCTGGAGCTCAGACAAAAGGGCGCTGAAGTTGTTCAGGCCGGTGCGCAACAGCTCGGTGTCGCAGGCGAAACCGAGGCGGACGAAATTCTCGCGTTCGAAGCATTCGCCCGGCGCCAGGAGAGTGCTGTGTTTCTCGATTAGCTGCAAGCAGAGATCGTGTGACGAGACCGGCAGGTCATAGTGAAGGAAGGCGGTGGTTCCGCCGCGCGGAGCGACGTAATCGATCACGGGGTGTTCCGCGACCCAGTCGTCGACGATTTGGAAGTTACGACGCAGCAAGGTCAGATTGCGCTCCATGAGCTTGTCGAGGTGGCTCAGGGCCAGGAGAGCCAGGTGTTCATCCAGGCGGCCGCAGCTGATCGTCGTGTAGTCGCGATGGATCAGGCAGTCAGCGATGACTTCGTCCGGCGCGGCGATCCAGCCCAGGCGCAGTCCGGCAAGCGAGAACGGCTTGGCGAAACTGCCGGTTGCGATGGCGCGGGTGCTCAGGTCGACCGCCGATGGGACGTGCATGTCCTCCTGAATGTAAAGGCCGCGGTAGGCCTCATCGCAAAGGACGTAAGCTCCGCAGTCCTCGGCCAGGCGGCATATCTGCGACAAGGTCGGCTCTTCGATGACCGCACCAGTAGGGTTGTGCGGGTTGTTGATGACGATCAAGCGCGTGCGGGCGTCGATCAAGCCGGACAGTCGATCCAAATCGGGTTGATAGCCGGACTCCGGACGAAGCGGCAGCCGCTTGACGTGGGCTCCGAACGATTCCGCTACCCGATAAAGCTGTTCGTATGCGGGAAAGACGGAAATCACCGTGTCGCCTGGGGAGACGAGTGAATAGAACAGCCAGGAAATTGGCGCCGATCGCGCCATTCATGATCAAGATGTTGTCCGGGTCGTGGTGCGCATAGAGACCGGCCAACGCGCGGCGCAGAGCTGGTGTGCCCGGGATGTCCCCATAGGTGAGCGGCATATCCATCACGTCGTCGAATGACGCGTCGGTCAGTCGGAGGAGCTCACCCAGGGTCAGAGACTTGACGCAGGTTTCCGCCAGGTTGAAGCTGACCTGCGTTTCGTATTCGTCCATCCACTGTTCAAGTGCGAAACGTGCGATCTCCAATTCTGCTCCTCTCACCTTTTCAAAGGGCGGCCCGGCGCGGGTATGGAACTGCAAATGGGTGAACGGGGGCGACTATTCTCGGTGGTCAGCGCGCCGCCACATTATAGTCCAATGCGGGCGTCAGGCAAGAACGTCGTGGTCATTTTCGGACAGGACGGAGCGCAAAACGGAGCCGTCGATGTTGTGACCACTGAGCACGACGACGACTTTCTGCCCGGGCAGGCGAAGCTGACCGGAGAGGAGCGGTGCAATGGCAGCTGCGCCCGACCCCTCGACCACTTCCTGCGAAAACTCCAACAAGGCGCGCACTGAATGGCGAATGTCGGATTCGCTTACGACCAGGACGTCGTCGATCAGATCGCGGGCGATCTCGAAGGGGACGCGGCCGTACCCACCCGCCAATCCGTCAGCGATCGTGGCTGATGCTTCGTATTCCTCGTATGGGTAGCCGTCCCGAAACGAGAGATAGGCGGCGGGCGAGGCGTCGGGCTGCACGCCGACCACCTTGACGCGTGGATTCAGGGTTTTCGCTGCAACCGCGATGCCGGCGCTCAAACCGCCGCCGCCGATGGGCACCACGATTACGTCGACGTCGGGCAGGTCCTCCATAATCTCGACACCGATGGTTCCCTGGCCGGCGATCACCATCGGATCGTCGTAGGCCGGCACGTACGGCATGCCATGATCCTGCTGAAAGGCGTCCGCTGCGTGGTGAGCGCTCTCGTACGAGTCGCCCGCAAACCGGATGTCGGCGCCCAGGCCGACGAGCTTATCGATTTTTGCCTTTGGTGCATTGTGGGGAAGAAAGATGGTAGCCGGAATGCCGCCGTAAACGCGAGCGGCGTAGGCCACGCCCAGCCCGTGATTGCCCATCGAGGCGGTGACCACACCTTTGCTACGTTCCTCCGGGGGCAAGGTCGCGATTCGATTGAGCGCACCCCGTACTTTGAAGGAGCCCGTATGTTGGTGGCTCTCCAGCTTGAGGTACAGCTCACAGCCACAGCGCTTTCCCAGGACGTGATCGTGTTGCAGGGGCGTGTGGTAGAACCAGCTGCCCACACGGTGACGGGCCGATAAAATGTCTCTTATGGTCAACATCAAATAGCTCTATTCCTCCGAGACCAGTTCACCGAAAAGCGCTTTGTTGCTCAGGAATTTGCCGGTTGCCGCTCGCACCCTGTCCACCCAGTCGTCGGCCGCGCCAGTGGCGTAGAAGGTCTGTCTCAGGAAGTCCGCCAATTCGGGGTTCTCCAGGATGTAACCGAAACGCTGGTAGAGGTAACTCACTGCCTGGCTGGCGATGATCTCGCCGACGATCTCGTCCTGCAGATGAATCGGCCGCAGAATGAGATCGGGCAGCGCGGCCCAACCGGACCAGGGCGTGTTGGGCAAATACAGAAAGGCTTCGTAGACTCTGCCCCAGGCAGCGTCCAAATCCGCGTCCGGATCTTCGTAGGTGTTGAACTCAAATACGCTGAGCGCCATCAGGCTGCGAAGCCGCAGCACGAGCAGCTCAAGCGAGATCTGCGCCATGCGCTGCACCTTGGCCTCGGGCAGCAACCGTCGCTTCCGGAGCCACACGGGCTCCGCGGCCAGCCGGGCCAGGAAGGAGCCGGCGCCTTCGCGGAATGCCGGAGCGTCCTGACGAAGCAAGAAAGAGCTCTGGCGGGTGAATCCGGCCAACAACGCCTGCCCGAAAGCCCGAGCGGTTTCGATGTACGCCTCCCAGCCTTGCTGCTTCGAACGGACCAGCCGGATGTCGTCCGGAACGTGGATAGGCCAGCACAAAGCCATGAAGGGCAATTCATCGGTCACCAGCGGCTGAAGGTTCAATGAATCCCACGACAGCCCAAGGTCTCCGATCAAGGCGATGACGTCGTCTTCGCCGCCCTCGAACAGCGCCTGCCCTTCAGACGAGGCCAGTCGAGCGTGTGTGAGGTGCGGCATATCCCACTGGGTCAGGCAATCCAGGCGCAGCTGATGCTGCATTCGATTGACGAAGGAGCGGTAGGGGAGCGCTGTGGCCTCTTCCAGGTCCACGTATCGCTCCAGGACCGAGTCCCGCGACAGCCCCTGCGGTGCGAGGGCCAGGTCGATGTAGTTGGCGTAACCCTGTTTGCGCGCCCATGCATTGCGACGGCGCACCAATTCCAGGAAGCGACCGCGCAGAGGGGCTGCCTGAGCGGGCAAGGATTGCCAGGCCTGCTGGCGGATCTGACGGTTGGGGTGTGTGTGCAAGACCGAGATGAACTCGCCCCAGGGGGTCGAGGCCTCGCCGATCTGAGGTCGAGAACGCAGGAGATCCGCGCGGAGCTCATTTTGGAGCTCGTACACGTTTGTCTGGGCGCCAGCGCTGGCCAGTATCAGCTCGCGGCCGAGCAGCACCATGCGGCGCTGGATGGGATTGGCCGGGCTGAGCGCGCCGACCCAACGCATCACGGTTATCCAGACTTCGGGGTCGAGAAGCAGCCTGGCTCGCTCCTGGTCGAGCGAATTCAGATCGGAGGCTTTGTCTGAGAAGAGCGCCCACTCCTGCATCTTGTAGGCCGTGCTGACGGCTTCCAGGCGCTGTTCAGTGTTATCGATGAAGGCCGTCAATTCTTGTTGGCCTGGCACTTCCTTCGCCGGTCCACTAGCCTGTCTCGCCATGCCGTCTTCCCTCAGGGTGTAGTAATGGGTGCTGTGCCCACTGCGAGTAGGTCACGATCGGGTAAGCTCGATTACTTTGCAGTGATTTTACATCAAACCATACCAAAAAGCAATTTTGCGCCATAATGCACAAGCGATAATACGGATGCGCAAGGCAGTGATACATGGACACAATTGGAGTACTGGTCATACTAAACGCCCAACAATAGATGCGAGAGGTGATTCACATTAAGCGAGGTGGGCCTCGGGGCGCAACGCAGGTAACTCGGCCGCGGTGGACTTGAGAATCTGTGCCGAGCGGCGCAGACCATCGATTTCGTCAGGGCCCACCTCCAATTGCAGCACCCGCTCCACGCCGCGCGGCCCTTCCCGAAATTTTGTGCAAACTGGATGATATCGGCCTTCGTTTTCTATTGACAGCCGCCCGGCTTCTATGATAGAATCTTAACATATTGTGGTACGAAGATTGTGGTACGAAGTTCTGGACATGGTGCAGTTCCACATCAACAGCGTGTTGAAACCTGTCAGGATTCTCCTGGTGTAGCAGGCTGGCGGGTTGACCTATCGTCCACGGAGATTCCTCAAAGCGCTTGGAGATAGGCGAGGAGGTGATGCGCTGGGATACTGACCGGTCGGGCCGTGGGTTGTAGCAGATTACATGTGGATTACAAGGAGGTAACGACATGTCTCGCTGGAATCGAGTGTGGCAGGTGGCGCTCCTGGTGACCGTAGCCGTGATGCTCTTGACCCCTGTCGTCCAGGCCGCCCAACCCCAGAAGTACACTTTCGCGTTTATTGCCGGAGTAAACGATCCGTTCTACATCACAATGGAGCGCGGCGCCAAGCAGGCTGCTGACCTGATGGGCGTCAACCTTGTGACCCAAATCCCGGAGACCTGGAACGCGACAGTTCAGACCCCGATTGTTGACGCGGTAACCGCCCGCAAGGATATTGACTTCATGTTCATCGCTCCCGTCGACACGCAGGCGATGGTTCAGCCACTCAAGCGCGTCGTCGACGCCGGAATCCCGCTCCTGACCGTGGATACGTTCATCGGCACCGGGGAGTACGGCAACCCTAACGACCCGGCAGGGTTCCCTCTTTCGTACATCGGCTCGGACAACGTAGAGGGCGGGCGTATTGCGGCTGAAGCGCTCGGCAAGGCGCTGGGCGGCAAGGGCAAAGTGTACGTACAGAACGTGAAGCCGGGCATCAGCACGACGGATCAGCGTCAGCAGGGCTTCACCGAGGGCATCAAAGAATTCCCCGGCATGACGCTCGTCGGCGTCGATTTCAACGATGATGACGCTTCCAAGGGCCAGGCGCAGACGTCCGCAGTGCTCCAGCGCGAGCCTGACCTGGCCGGCATCTTCGGCACGAACGTCTTTAGCGCACAGGCGGCGGCCAACGCCGTGAAGAACGCCGGACTGAGTGGCAAGGTGAAGGTGGTGGCCTTCGACGCGACTTCGTTTGCCATCGAGATGTTGAAGAACGGGACGGTCGACCTGGTCATCGCCCAGAAGCCGGCCGAAATGGGCTTCATGGCTGTGGAGATGGGCATGGCTTACCTGTCGGGATACACCGACATCCCGAAGAGGATCGCGACCGGTTATGCCGTGATCGACAAGAGCAACATGGACGACCCCAACATCTCCAAGTGGTTCTACACCGGTTCTTCCGAGTAATATTCCAACGATTCTGCCGGTGGGGCGGAGAAGCTTCCGTCCCACCGGAACTCGTCTAGGGTGAAAGAGAGGCGAAATGGCTTCCCAGACCGATTTTCAGACGGCCACCTCCGAAGTCGCAACCGCCGAAAATGCAGTGTTACGCGTGGCCAGCAGAGTGTGGGCGTGGCTGTTCTTATTGCTCCTGATTGCCTTCTTTTCGATTCTCGCGCAAGGTTTCTTCACCACGCGGACCTTCCAGAACATCCTCGTCAACGCCAGCGAGACCCTGATTGTTGCCCTGGGCCAGACTTTCGTGATCATCGCCGGCGGGATTGACCTGTCCGTCGGCTACATCATGGGACTGGTCACCGTTGTGGCCGCCGTGGTGATGCGGGCACTGAACATCGCCGGCGTACCACCTGGCCTCATTCTCCTCGCCGGGATAGTGTCCGGCCTGCTTATCGGAATGATTCCCGGCGTCATCAATGGCCTGGTCATTGCCAAGCTTAAGGCGCCGCCTTTCATTGCCACGCTGGGCATGTACGGCGTGGCGAAGTGCGTTGCGTTCCTGCTTTCGGAAGGCCAGACGGTGGGTCGACAGCCGGACCTGTTGGGACAGCTCGGCAACAACTACCTGATCTATCTCGCACCGGGCAAGCCCGCGTCCTTCTTCTACCCGCCGCCGGGTGCCGACCTAAGGCTTACAACCGGGTTGCTGACGATTCCGTTGCTGATCATGGTCCTGACTGCCATCGTCTGCCACTTCGTCCTGTCACGCACGCGCTTCGGTCAGCACACCTACGCCGTCGGCGGCAGCAAGGATGCGTCGGCGCGAGCCGGCATCAATGTCGATTTTCACACGATCAAGCTCTACGTGGTGTGCGCCTTGCTGGCGACGATAGGCGGCCTGGTGTGGACGGCCCGGTTCAACAGCGGCTCGCCTATTGCCGGGGATGCGCTCATGCTCAACACCGTTGCGGCAGTGGTCATCGGCGGCGCGAGCCTGTTCGGCGGTGAGGGCACGGTCCTGGGGACCGTAGTGGGATCGTTCATCATGGCCGTTTTGTACACGGGCCTGGTCATGCTGAACGTGCCGCCTTTCTGGCAGTATGGAGCTGTGGGGCTCATCATCGTCATCGCCGTTTTGGTCGATCAGGCTCGCACCGGCATCGTGCGGCGGTAAGGGGAAGGCTCCGGAGAGAGGTTATGGAACCCATTCTGGCAGTGGAAAACCTTCTGAAGCGCTTCGGCGGTTTGACCGCCGTGAATCGTGTCAGCCTGGAGGTCTATCCAGGCGAAGTCGTGGGCCTGCTGGGCGACAACGGTGCGGGCAAATCGACCTTGATCAAGATGATCTCTGGTGTGTATCGGCCGGACGAGGGGCGTATTTTCTTCCAGGGCGTGGAACGGCACCTTGAGTCGCCGATGGACGCGCGCGCTATGGGAGTCGAGACGATCTATCAGGATCTCGCGTTGGCCGAGAACCTGGACGTCGGGTCCAATATCTTCCTGGGACGCGAGCCGACCGTGCCGGCTTTCGGAGGATTGGTGCACGTGCTGGATCGTCATTATATGCTTCAGGAATCGAAGAAGGTGCTGACCCAGCTCGACATTCGCATTCCCACGCTGGAGATCGGCATCCGCAACCTGTCGGGCGGACAGCGGCAGGCAGTTGCCATCGCTCGCGCGATCTACTGGGATGCGAAGCTGATGATCATGGACGAGCCGACCGCGGCCCTGGGCGTTGCCGAACAGCGCAAGGTGCTGAATCTGGTGCGCGTGCTACGCGATCAGGGCGTACCGGTGATTTTGATCAGCCACAACATGCAGGACGTGTTTGCTGTGGCGGACCGCATGGTCGTCATGCGGCGGGGCATCAAGGCCGGCGAGCGCTTGAGCAAAGACACGACGGTCGACGAGATCGTGAGTCTCATGGTCGGCGCCGACGCCGTGGAAAACGGTTCGGCCTCGCGGGCGATGAGTGTGTAGAGCGGGCGCAGGGCTTCGTCCGGTCGGCTCACTGGCCGGGTGGAAGCGCGCCCCCTGAAGTCTGCTGAACGAGAGGTTTAGGCACCCGGTCAGCGCTCCAGAAATTCTCGATCTTGGCGGCCTGGCGGGCTTTCGCCAGCCACTCATCCAGGGCCTGAGACTGGCGCGTCTGCAGCGCGTAGGCTGACAGAGGATGATTCTTGTCGTAGCCGTCGAGCTTGATGATGTGGTAACCGTACTGCGTCTGCACCACGTCTGTGTAGATCTCGCCCGGTTTCAACCTCCAGGCGACGGCCTCGAACTCGGGCACCATGTCGCCGCGCGGATGCCAGCCCAGGTCTCCGCCCTGATCCTTGCTGCCCGTGTCGTCGGACACTTCCTTGGCCACGGTGGCGAAATCCTCGCCGCCGGTGGTCACGCGCTTTAGAACTGCTTCGGCTTTGGTCTTAGCTTCCGCGTCGGCTGCCTGCCGCAGCGCAGTCACCTGCTCCGCGCTCAATCCGGTCGTGTCGGTCGGCTGCTTGGTCGCGATCAGGATGTGACTCACATGGATCTGTTCGGTCGTCGTCGGGACTTCGGCTGCGAGTACTTTCTGCAGTTTGTCTCGGATGAGCGAGTTGCTGACCAGCTCCCGGAAATCGGCGTCGGTAAAGTTCGCGACTTTCTGGAACTCCGACAGAGAGCCGGAGTACAGCTGGTCGAACTCGTTCTTGGTCATCGGCGCAGTGGTCGGCGTGGGCGTGATCGTAATGACCTGAGTCGCAGTCAGGGTTGGAGTTGCCGTTGGCGTAGGTGGGTTTGCATCGTAACCGAACTGACGCTGGATTTCAGACTGAACTTCGTCGGGCGTGACCGAGATGCCACGCTTCGCTGCTTCCTTGCGAATAAGTTCATCGTCAATTAGAGTGTTCAGTACGTCCTGAGGCATCGTCGCCTGGCGACTCTGCAGTTGCTGAATGTTCTGCGTCAGGTAGTCGTACATGAACTTCTGCTTCTCATCGCCTGCGTACTGAGCCTGCTGCCGCTGTAGTTGGGCCAGGTTCTGGTTGAATTGATAGCTCTGGAAGCGGTACATCTTCTGATATAACGCGTTTGAGATGGGTACGCCATCCACTTTGGCTATGGGCGAGTTCGGCTGCAAGACGTAGACCTGGACGAATCCAAAGATGAGCACCAGAACCACCAGCGCGGCGACGCCGATGACGCCGATCACCACCCAGCGCTGTCGATCCCGGTCCTTCTTGCTGATAGCCAATTGTTTCTTGGTGGGAGTTTGGACTGCGTTAGTATCCCTACTATCCCTCTTCGCCATGTATCCTCTCTTCTCTAGAACCAGGCCAGGAGCGTGCTTGCGCTCCGGCGTGAACTACAGGCGTTCCCAATGGAACCGCCTTGACAAACCACAAATCGGCAAGGGGCGCATCGAGCCCCTTGCCGTTCGGTTCCCGTGGACCTCACGCACCGCGGATGTGCTCGGACGTGTACGGCAGCAAAGCCAGGTGGCGGGCCCGCTTGATGGCAATAGCCAGCCGACGCTGATGCTTCGCGCAGGTGCCCACTTTCCGGCGTGACCGAATGGTGCCGCGATCGGTCAGAAAGCGCTGGAGCATGTCCACTCGCTTGTAGTCGATGATATTGTTCTTGTCGTCGCAGAATGGGCAAACCTTCATCCTGCGGCCGAAGCGGTTGCCTCTCCCACGGGGCCCACCGCGATCTCTGCGGTAATCGCTCCGTTCGCGATGACCGTCCTCGCCGCCGCTGCGGCGATACTCGCCGCCTCCACCGCCGCTGCTGCTGCCACTGCCACTGCTGGTCGTGGTAGCGGCCCCTTCTCCTTCCGGTCCTGCGTTAAGGTTCTGCTCTACCAAAGTGCTCCTCCGTATCGTTCCTGCCAAGACAACTCGCGCCTGCGTGGGCGGAGTGCTGTTGTTGAGTCCCCGGATGCTAGGTCGGCTGAGCCGGGAAGAGATTATCCGGCGCGGAATCCGCATCCGGATAACCGTCTTTCTTCACCGCCGGCCGCATGTCCAAACGAATCATTTCATCCGCGACGACTTCGGTCCGATTGTGCCTCAAACCGCCTGCATCTTCCCACTCGCGAGTCTGAAGTCGACCCTCGATGTACACCCGGCTGCCCCGTTCCAGATAGCGGTCACAGATCTCAGCCAGATTGCCCCACGAAATGACGTTGAACCACTCAGTCTCCTCCCGTTTCTCCCCTTCGGAAGTTGACCAGGTTCGGCTCGTAGCCAGGGTAAAAGACGTCACCGGTCTGCCGCCAGGCGTATAGCGCAACTCGGGATTGCGTCCCAGATTGCCGATGAGCATGATGGAGTTCAGCCCCGGCAGCGTACTGCTCGCCTCGAAGCCGTTACCGGTTGCGGCGGTCGTCCGAGTTTGAAACGGGGCCGACAGCACGACCAGATTGTTGATCACGACTTCACTGCGACGTTCTCGCTGGCCGTGGCCGCCGTCCAGCATTCGGCTCTGCAGGCGCCCGGTCACGAAGACCTGACTGCCGCAGGCGAGCTGCTGCTTGCAGACTTCGGCCAGCCCGCCCCACGCCACCACGTCAAACCATTCCGTTTCCTCGTGGCGTTCGCCTTCCGTCGTAATCCAAATACGCGGCGCGCCAACGCTGAACGACGTGAACGATTTTCCGCCTGGCGTGAACCTCATGTCGGGGTCATGGCCCACAGCACCAATGAGCATGACCTTGTTAAGCCCCCGGCCCATCTTCTACCCCTTCTCTCGCGATCAAACATCCCCGAATGACTGCCCGAGGCGTGCGCCAGCTCTGGGGGGCATCCTGTTCCTTTGCGACTCTTCGGCGGGATTACTCTTCCAGCCGAATAACGAGATGTCGCAGCACTTGTTCCGCAATGTTGAGATTGCGTTCCAGTTCTGCGACGCCCTTTGGCTCCATTTCGGCATTCACGAAGAGGTAAATGCCATCACGGAACCGGTTCATGGTGTAGGCCAATCTGCGCTTACCCCAGTTATCCACCTTGATCACCTGTCCAGGTGCTTCGGTGATCCACTGGGTGACCTTGTTCACCATCTGTGCCATGTTTTCCTCGTCGAGCTCCGGTGAGACGACGAGCGCCAACTCGTACTTATTCATGTCCGGCCGTTCATCCTCCTTTCTCTGGGATTGCCTTTGGCTTTGGGAAAGACGGTCAACTCTGGCGAGGGGGAGATGCCAGCGCCGGACGAGGGACCGTTCCCATCCAAAAGCAGAAAGGCTGTCACGCAGAACAATCGGTCACTGAACCGTTCCGCTCTGCAGTACCGGCATCATAGCATAAAAGGGTCAATTTGGCAAAAGAACGTCAGCGGTGTGTCTTCATCGCGTCCTCTCTTTGTCCAGGCCCGATGAATACTCGGTGTGCCGGCTGCCTCTGCAGGTCCGCGAACCTTAAAAGTTGCGCATATCTCTTGACGGAGACGAAGAAATATGATATCCTCTAGTCGTCCCTGTATACAGTATACAGTATTCAAAACTGAGGCGCCGGCCGTGAATGAGTCGAAGCTCGAAAGCGTTCAAGTTCGAACCCTGGGCGAGGAAGCCGCTGACAAGATCAGACGGGCGATCGCGTCCGGTCATCTGCCGGCCGGGACGCGGCTGGTCGAAACGGAGCTGGCGGAGGAGCTGGGTCTGAGCCGTTCGCCGCTACGTGAGGCGTTCGTCCTGCTGGAAAAGGAAGGCCTGATCGTCCGGCTGCCGCGCCGGGGTGCATTCGTGCGGGGCCTGTCGCGCCGCGAGACCGAAGAGATCTACAGCATCCGCACCGCATTGGAGAGTTTCGCGATTCGCCGCGTGGTCGAGCGGCTGACGCCGGATCGGGCGGACCAGCTGCGCACGCTCATAGAACGCTTGCGCGAAGCGGCGACTGCGGACGACCTGGAGGGCTTTGCCCAGGCAGACGCGGCGTTGCACGAATACCTGATCGACGCCGCAGACCACCTGCTTCTCAAGCAGCTTTTTTCCGGGCTGCAGACGCGCATGCTCCAGTACATGACCGAAGCCAGCCGATCGCGCCCGCTGCCTGACATTGCCCGCGACCACGAAGAGTTGATTGAGGCCGTTCTGAGCGGCGATCCCGAGCAGGCCGAAACCGCGATGAAGGGCCACGTTTCGGCCTCAGCGGCGAGGTTGTTGGCCGATTTGCCGGAGAAGATCAGAGAATCTTAAGCGCGCGAGGTCGAATGATGCCTCAAGAGTACCTCCTCGAAGTTCGCAACATCCACAAGGCTTTCCCGGGTACGCAGGCGTTGCAGGACGTCAGTATGGCTTTCCGTCCCGGTGAGATTCACGCGGTGGTCGGCGAAAACGGCGCAGGGAAGAGCACGCTCATGCTCATCATCGCCGGTGTTCACCGGCGCGACGCCGGCAAGATCCTTCTCGATGGACGGGAGATCGAGCCTGCAAATCCTCACGACGCCCAGACTCTGGGTGTCAGCATCGTGTATCAGGAGTTGTCGCTGGCACCCAATCTGAGCGTGGCAGAAAACATCTTCATCAACCGTCAGCCCGTTAGCCGGTGGGGCCTCATCGACAAAAACAAGATGTATGCGGATGCGGCGGGCCTCCTCAAAACCCTGGACCTGGCAGTTCCGCCCGACACGCTCGTGAAGAACCTCAACATCGCCACCATGCAAATGGTCGAAATCGTGGGTGCGATGTCGCGTAAGACGAGAGTGCTTTTATTGGATGAGCCGACGTCCGCGCTGACCGAGCGCGAGACGGCCAAGCTGTTCACCGCGCTCCGGCAATTGAAGCAAGAAGGCATTGCCATCATCTACATCAGCCACAAGCTCGACGAAATCATGGCCATTGCCGACCGCCTCACTGTCCTGAAGGACGGTCGTGTCGCCGGTGCGCTGGATATTGCCGAAGCCACCAAAGAAAAGATCGTGCGGCTGATGGTCGGGCGCGACCTGACCGGCCTCTATCCTGAGAAGGATGGGGAGCAGCGCACACCCATACTGACGGTGGACGAGCTGGCCGGCCCCGGATTCAGCGACGTAAGCTTTTCCCTCTACGCGGGGGAAATCCTCGGATTCGCCGGCCTGGCCGGCGCCGGGCGGACGAGCGTGTGCCGGACGATCTTCGGTGCAGCGCCGCGGACCGGCGGTCGGGTGCGGGTGGAGGGGCGCGATACTGACATCCGCACGCCCGAGGACGCGATCCGGGCCGGCATCGGCTTCTTGCCGGAGGACCGCAAGCTTCAGGGTCTGTTCCTGCGCATGACGGTGCGGGAGAACGTCGTCTCGACGAACCTCAAAGCGTGCAGCGGCGCCATTATGATGGATCCGGCCAAAGAGGGAGAGCTGGCGCGAGGGTTGGTGACCCAGCTCCAGATCAAAACCCCAACCATCGAGCAGAAGCTGATGAATCTATCGGGCGGCAACCAGCAGAAAGCCCTGCTGGGCAAATGGCTGGCTGCCCACCCGAAGGTCCTGCTCGTGGCCGAGCCGACGCGCGGAGTAGACGTGGGAGCAAAGGCCGAGATCCACATGCTGCTGAGGAAACTGGCGCGACAAGGCGTCGGCGTGCTCATGGTTTCATCCGAGCTTCCGGAGATCATGGGCATGTCTGACCGGGTATTGGTGATGCACGAAGGGCAGATTACCGGCCTGGTCATCGGCGATGACGTCACGGAAGAAAAGATTATGGCTTACGCTTCGGGTCTGCCGGCGAGCGAAATCAAGTCTTAAGGGAGAGATCACCCATGGCTGAAAAACAGGTTGCCCGGCACAGTGCGCCGGACAGTGAGTTGACCGGCCGACCCGCGGCCACACGTTCGACGGGCCTGTTCCAGAAGTTGTTTGGCATTCGGGAAGCGCTGATGGTCGTCATTATCCTGGTGACTATCGCCATCCTGACCCTTCTGTCGCCGCACTTCCTGGCTGGGCCAATTTCCTGGCGATTTCACGCGGCCTGGCGATGGAAGGGCTGGTGGTCATCGGGATGACGATCCTTCTCGTGGGTGGCATGTTCGATCTGTCGGTCGGCTCGACGATGGCTTTGTCCGGCGTCTTGTGCGCCTGGGCGCTGGCAACGGTCTGGGCATACCGGCGGCCATTCTGGTCGGCGTGCTGACGGGCGTCGTGGTCGGCTCGATCAACGGATCGATCGTCACCCGGATCGGCGTGAATCCCGCTGATCACGACCCTGGGCATGATGTCCGTTGCTCGCGGCGCGGCACTCGTGCTCACGCAGGGGCGCCCGATCAGCAGCTTCCCCAAACCGTTCATTTGGATCGGACAGGGCGTGATCGAGCCTATCAGCGAGTACCCGGTGCCGGTTCCCTTCATCGTGCTGATCGTCGTGGTCGTCGATCTTCGACGTGCTGCTGCGGCGGGCCCGCTTCTTCCGGCAGATCTACTACATCGGCAGCAACGAAAAGGCGGCGCAGCTGTCCGGCATCAACGTGCCGCGGGTCGTGCTCAGCGCCTTCGTGCTGTGCGGCGCCTTGGCTGGCCTGGGCGGGGTCATCTCGACCGCGAGGCTCACGAGCGCGATTCCCACGTCGTTCGTGGGCGTCGAGATGCGCGTCATCTCAGCCGCGATCATCGGCGGGTCGAGCCTGGCAGGCGGCGAAGGCACGATCATCGGTTCGGTCCTGGGCCTGATCTTCATGGCGCTTCTGAGCAATGCCATGGTCATCCTGGGCGTGTCGATCTATTGGGAAGGGGTCATTCTTGGCACGGTGCTCGTGCTCGCGGTAATGGTCGACATGCTGTCCGCCGCAGATTGAGCGGGGCCTGATACTATCTAGCCGAGGGAAAGGAGGTGGTTGCCCTTCGCAAAGGGGGTGAGTCGCGCCTCTAGGGTTTGCGCCTCAGCTACGTAGCCGGCGAATTCGGTGAAAGACGGAAGGCAGATATCGCAGAATGAAGAGGGAGGGTTTCGACGATGAGGTTGTTAAGGGTAGCCTGTGTGGCGCTCGCCGTCATCATGGCCGTCACGGCCATCGTTCCAGCCGCAGTCAAAGCCGCCGATCCAACAAGAGGAGTACGTCTTCGTTGCTTACGTCACCAGCATCCCGTTCTGGACCGACCCTGTGGCCGGGTTCATGGCGGCTTGTGATGACTTTGGGAGTGAAGGGCACGTTTACCGGGCCCGTGGAATTCGACGCGGCCGCCCAGGCGCGAACCGTCGAAGAGCTGATCGCCAAGAAGCCGGCTGGCATCGTCATCTTCCCTGCCGATCCGGACGCGCTCTCTGACCCGCTGAAGAAAGCCATGGAAGCCGGCATTCCGGTCATCTGCGCGAACTCCGAAGTGAACAGAACCTGTCCGCGCGCTACGGCTACGTGGGCATCAACAACTTCGAGGGCGGCAAGATCGGCGGCAAGATCGTCGTCGATCTCTTGACGAAGAAGAACGGCTCGCCGAAGGGCGACCGTCGGAATCATGACCATGCCGGGCGTCACCGTGCACGAAGACCGAAAGAACGGTTACCTCGACGGCTTGAAAGCGTATCCCGACATCAAGGTCGCCGACATCGTCAACGACAAGGCTGATCCGTCGGTTGGCGTGACTGTGGCGTCGGCCCTGATGCAGGCGCACCCGACCTCGACCTGATCATCGGCACGGACGCGACCAGCGGCGCCTCCGCGGCGCGCGCGGTAACCGAGGCCAACAAGCAGGGCAAGGTCATGATCGTGGCCATGGACCGTGATGAAGACCTGCTCGACTACATCGCGGACGGCACGGTGAACGCCTCGCTGGCTCAGCGCAACTTCCTGGAGGAGTGGCTGGCCGTTCATTATCTGTACTGGATGAACCACGATTCTCTGAAGGCTTTGCCGGATTGGAAGGCCGCGAATGCGCCGCAGATCCCGCCCAACACCGACACCGGCGCGATGGTCATCACGAAGGATAACGTCGACCAGTTCCGCCACACGAAATAGGGCTTTCACAGCCGAACGCGCAAGGAGGGGGACACATCCCCCTCCTTCTTCACGCAATCATCACATTCAATCCAGGCTTGTGATTTCAGATTGGCATCAATGGCGTCTTTCGATCTTGCGACGCGGCTAAAGAGGAGGAAACGTGAAACGGGACCTGTTCGATCTGACCGGCAAGGTGGCGATGATCACCGGCGCAGGTGGAGGGCTGGGGACGGCCATTGCCGAAGGCTTTGCCGAGTACGGCGCGGCGGTCGTGCTGATCGATCTGGACGTTGAAGCGGCGCGGACTGCGTTGGCGCGAATTGAAGCGGGTGGTGGACGTGGCGTCGCGATCGGCTGCAACGTGACCCGGGAAGAGGAGGTCGACGCGGCCGTGACGCAGGCCCTGACGGCGTTCGGACAGATCGATATCCTCGCCAATGTGGCGGGGATCTCCGGCCGCGCGCCGGCAGAGGAGATGACGACGGCGTTGTGGGATCGGGTTATGGACGTCAACCTGAAGGGTACCTTTTTGTTTTGCGTCCGCGTGGGCCGGGAGATGATCAAACGGGGTCGGGGCGGCAGGATCATTAACATGGCGTCCGTGGCTGGAGTCGTAGGCATCACGACCGGAAACCTGAACTACGCGGCCTCCAAAGGCGGAGTCATCGCCATGACGCGTGTACTGGCGGTGGAGTGGGCCAAGCACCAAATACTGGTCAATTCGGTGGCGCCGACGCATTTCGAGACGCCGCTGATTGCGGACCTGTTGATCAAGAAACCCGAAACGCGGGACTACATCGTCAGCAACATCCCTCTGCGGCGTATGGGCCAGCCGGAAGAAATAGTCGGCCCGTTTATCTTTCTGGCCTCAGCGGCGTCATCCATGGTTACGGGCCACTGCCTCGTGGTGGACGGAGGACACACGGCGTGGTGAAGGGCGGCCGCGTCACTCGTCGGCGATTTGGATGACGACCTTGCCGAAGCTCTGGTTGGATGCCATGTAACGGTGCGCGTCCGCGAGGCGATCGAGCGGAAAGACCCAATCGACGATCGGCCGGATGAGGCCGCGCGCAATCTGCGGGAGAGCGCGCTCGGCGAACAGGCGCGTGGCCGAGATCTTCTCCTCCAGGGGGCGGGACCGCAGCGCGGTGCCCACGAGATGCAGTCGCTTGCGCAAGACGGTGCCCAGGTCGATCTCCGCGACAGAGCCGGACAAGGTCCCGACCTCGACCATGCGGCCCTTCAGCGCGAGTGCGTTGAGGTTCTGCGCCAGATAGGCGCCGCCGACGAAGTCAATCAGGGCGTGGACTCCCTCGCCGCCGGTCTCGCGCATCACCGCCTGAACAAAATCCTCGCTCGAAGTATCGATCACGACGTCCGCGCCGAGCGCCTTGATGCGATCGACCTTGGCTGGTGTGCGGGTTGTGGCGAGGACGATGCAGCCCGAGGCGTGGGCCATCTGCACCGCGGCCGTCCCGACGCTGCTGGCGCCCGCGTGAATGAGCACGCGCTCGCCCGAAGCCAGGCCGGCCTGGGTGAACAGAGCGTCGTGGGCGGTGATGAAGGCCTCCGGCACGGCGGCGGCATCGAGCAAGTCCAGGCCTTCCGGCACCGGAACCAGCAATCGCTCGTGCGACGCTATGAACTCAGCCTGACCACCGCCGCCGCTCAGACCCATGACGCGCTGCCCTGGTTTTACGAGCCTCGCTTCCGGTCCGATCTCCTCCACGATTCCTGCAAACTCCAGACCTGGGACGTCTGCGGGCGACCCCGGAGGGGCGGGGTAGTGCCCCTGGCGCTGCAGCAGGTCGGCGCGGTTGAGCCCGCTGGCGACGACGCGTACCAAGGCCTGATCCGCACATGGCGCCGGTCGGGGCACGTCCTGAATTGAGATAACTTCCGGCCCACCGGCCCCTGTATAGACGGCTGCACGCATGGACGACCTCCTTTATCTAACGAACCACCAGTGGACAACTGCCTCTGCCTGGTAGTCCAGCACCTCTCGCACTGGGCGCGACGCACAGAACCGTAACTCGTCACCTAAGTATTATAACACCGGCGGTCCACTGTTGCGGGGCGATTGCATTAAAATTGTTGCGCCCACGGTTGTGACCCACGGGGGTGTGAAGCTGGAGAACCGGCTGTCACAAACTGGATAAAAACCAGACGAAAGCCTGTTGACCAATTCATCAAAGTGCAATATACTGAGGATGAATTGAAGCCTTTCAACAAGCAAATGGGAAGATGTGTATTTCCCAATCTATCAAAATCTCATGACATCGTGGAGGATGCAATGGCTAAGAAGACAATGATGGGTGTCGTTCTGCCTGGCAACAGCACGGTCGAGTTTCGCGAGTTCCCGATCCCCGAGCCGGGCTTTGGCCAGGTTTTGTTGAAGATGAAGGCTTCGTCGATTTGCGGCAGCGACATTCGAGCGATCTATCGGGCGCACATGGGCGAGAAGGACGAGGCATACCGGGGCGTGATCGCCGGACACGAGCCGTGCGGCCAGATCGTGAAGCTGGGCCCGGGCACGAAGCGGTTCAAGGAAGGCGACCGCGTCATCGTCTACCACATCTCCGGCTGCGGCGTGTGCCACGATTGCCGAATGGGCTACATGCTCAGCTGCACCAGTCCGCTGCGGGCTGCGTACGGCTGGCAGCGTGACGGCGGCCATGCGGAATACCTCCTGGCTGAAGAGAACACTCTGGTAGCGCTGCCGGACCAGCTGACGTACCTGGACGGCGCCCTCGTGGCCTGCGGCTACGGGACGACCTACGAGGCGCTGCAGCGCATGGAGGTCTCGGGCCGGGACCGCACGCTCGTCACCGGGCTCGGCCCGGTCGGGCTGGCCGCGCTGGTGCTGGCCAAGGCGATGGGTTCGACCATGACCATCGGCGTGGACGTGGTCGACGAGCGCATCGAGCTGGCCAAGAAGTTGGGCCTGATCGACGTCGCTATCAAGAGCACGGATCACGAGAAGGCCCTCGCTGAGATCATGGCGGCGACTGAAGGCAAGGGGGCGGAAGTCACAGTCGATGCTTCCGGCAATCCGGCGGGGCGATTCCTGGGAATCCAGGGCACTCGCCAGTGGGGCCGGTTCGCGTTCGTCGGCGAAGGCAATTCAGTCACCTTCGAGCCGAGCCGCGACGTCATGCACAAGCAGATTACGCTCTTTGGCTGCTGGGTGACCACCGTTGCGCACATGGAAGACCTGGTGGAGCGGCTGGTGCGTTGGCAGATTCACCCCGACATGATCGTCACGCATACGTTCCCATTCGAGAAGATGGCCGATGCGTACAAACTGATGGACGAGGGCAAGTGCGGCAAGGTGGCCATCGTCTGGCCGGACTAAACGATACCCGGAGCGAAGCCGCAAAGGCCGTGCGACCTATCGACGCGGCCTAAGCGGCTTTCGCCTTGACTTAGTTTCGAACTACACAGGGAGGCACTTGGAAGATGAACTCTCGTGAGAGGGTCAGGCTGGCGCTGGATCACAAGGAGCCGGACCGCGTGCCGTTCGACCTCGGTGGCACGTCGGTGTCGCTGATCCACGTGACGGCCTATCAGAACCTGCGGCGACATCTGAACATGCCGGCTGTGCCCCGCAACGTCATCCTGACGGCAGAGCAAATCACCTGGCTGGACGAGGACATCGCGGACCGGCTGGAGACCGACGTCAGATTGGTGATTCCGGCGTTTGCCGAAGGTTTTGAGTTGAAGTTCGTCGACGAGGGAGCGTACGAGTCCTACGGCGACGAGTGGGGCGTGCGGTGGCGCAAGCCGAAAGAGGGCGGCTTCTACTACGACATGTACTTCCACCCCCTGGAAAACGCTGAGAGCATCGCAGACCTGCGCGCGTTCAAGTTCCCGGATCCGGTGGACCCTAATCGATTCGTTGGGATGCGCCCTGCGGCGGAGGCTGCAGCGGCAAAGGGCAAGGCTATCACCGTGTCAGGCGCAGCGTCCGGCATCATGGAAACCTACTCGTGGCTGCGCGGCTACGAGCAGTTCTACATGGACCTGGCTGCCAATCCGGAATGGGTGACCTACATGCTGGAGCGGATGGCCGAGTTCAAGATGGCGTATTGGGAGCGGGCACTGGCGGAAATCGGTGACCTGGTCGACGTGGTCCTGGAGTTCGACGACATGGCCGGCCAGCAGGCGCTGCTGTTCTCGCCCACCACGTATCGCCGATTGATCAAGCCGTGGCACAAAAAGCTCTTCCGCCGAATTCACGAGCTGGCGCCGAATGCGAAGCTGTTTCTGCATTGCTGCGGCGCCGTGCGACCGCTCATTCCCGACCTCATCGACATCGGAGTGGAGGTCTTGAATCCGGTGCAGATCAGCGCCGCGGACATGAATCTCCGCGAATTGAAGCGCGATTTCGGACGCGAAATTGTCTTCTGGGGCGGCGGCGTGGACACGCAGCGCGTGCTGGGCACCGCTACGCCGGAGGAGGTCCGAACACACGTTCGCGGCAACATCGAGGCTCTCGCTCCTGGTGGCGGCTTCGTGTTTGCTGCCGTGCACGACGTTCAAGCCAACGTTCCGCCCGAAAACCTGGCAGCCATGTGGGACGCCTGGAAGTCGTTTGGAGGTTACGGAGCGGGTTGATTGGTCCGAGGGGAGGTGCTGTAACGGCAGTGAAAGCGGTGTCGTGCCCCGTAATTTCTTGACAGCACCTTCCTTTGATGTTATAATCGTACTGAAACATTCAAGCGAACGCAGTCGAATCTTCAACAATTGCAGTACATTTCCGTTCAATTTTCATCAAGTGATGTGTTCACAGTCAGATTGTCAGAGTTGCACTCGGACTCTGCTTGCTGAACCCGTGCTGTCGGAATGCGGCCTTTGGACGGGGAGCCGTTCCTCCTGCGCTACTACTGACTTCTGGCGGTCGTCTTTTTGCGCTCTAAGCGTCAGAGAGTAGTTCTTGTTGCGTTAGGAGTTCTAATCTGAGTCATTGGTGAACAATTGGAGGTCATCGCGCCTCCATGAGCTGGAACAACTTCCGTAGAATGTCTAGAGGGAGAACAACTGAATGGCCGACATCGTGGTCAAGAACGTCTGGAAGAAGTATGGTGACGTTGCTGCGGTCAAGGGCCTCTCCTTTGGAGTGAAAGACGGAGAGATCCTGGCTATACTGGGGCCGTCTGGCGCAGGCAAGACGTCCACACTCAAGGTGATCGCCGGCATTCTGCCGCTGGATGCAGGCGAGGTCTACATCGATGGCCGCCTGGTCAACTCCATTCCGACGAAACAACGTGATGTGGCCATGATTTTTGAAACCTACGCCCTCTACCCTCATTTGACTGTGTATGAAAACATGGTATTTCCCCTCAAAGCGCCCGGCCGAAACATGTCCCGGGACGAGATCGATCAGCGCGTGCGCTGGGCCGCAGATCTTCTCCACATCCCTGAGTTGCTGGAGCGCAAGCCGCGTGAGTTGAGCAGCGGCCAGAAACAACGTGTGTCTGTGGGTCGCGCCCTGGTTCGCAAGCCGGCCGTCTACCTTATGGACGAGCCCATTTCTCACCTGGATGCCAAGCTGCGCCACGCCATGCGCGCCGAGCTGAAAAAGATCATGGAGGAGACGCTTCATACGTCCACGATCTACGTAACTCACGATTATACCGAGGCCATGGCGTTGGCCAACAAAGCCATCGTTATTAACAAGGGCATGATGCAGCAATCCGGAACCCCCGACGACATCTTCAACCGTCCGGCCAACCAGTTCGTGGCACATGTGGTTGGTTCGCCCCCCATGAACTTCCTGAATTGCCACCTGGTCTCAAAGGGCGATGAGTTGTGGTTCGATGGCGATGATGGCAGCTTCCGGATGCCCGTGCCTGGCCGCTTGAAGTCCGTCTGCTCCTCACGAACCGGTGACGGCGGTCTCGTGCTGGGCATTCGTCCCGTAGACGTCAGGTTCTCGAACGAAGCGCGGGAGGGCTACGACGTGCCGGGCACGGTCTACGTGTTCGAACCCCTGGGCAGTACGGGGATCCTGACCGTGAGCGTGGGCAACGCCCGAGCGCAGATCGCGACCGGCTACACCGTGCCGGTGCAGATCGACGATCGGGTGTGGCTGCAGTTTGATGAGGCAAACCTGCACGTATTCGACGGCGCCACGACACGTAACGTGTTGAGTGTTTAAAGTTCACGAGAGCACGGTAAGCGGTGGAAACGCCGGACTGTCCTTTGCGAAGATTCGTGTACTCGCCGGGCTTAGGAGAAGATAGATGGCCGAAGTCACCATTCAGAACGTTTGGAAGTTGTACACCAGCACCGAAAAGAAGAAGGGCGAGCCGGTCCAGGCCGTGAAGGATCTCAACCTGGAGGTCAAGGACAAGGAGTTCATGGCGTTGCTAGGACCGTCCGGCTGCGGCAAGACCACGACTTTGCGCATGGTCGCCGGACTGGAGAAGATCACTCGCGGCGATATCTTGATCGGGGACCGACGCGTGAACGACCTGCAGCCTAAGGACCGTGACATCGCCATGGCATTCGAGACTTACGCGTTGTATGCGCCGCTCAGCGTCTACGAAAACATCGCCTTCCCATTGCGGGCCAAGAACCTGCCGGCGGCAGAGATCGACAGCCGGGTACGCGAGACGGCCCGGTCCCTCGACGTCACCGACTTGCTACCCCGCAAGCCCGGTGAGTTGAGCGGCGGGCAGCGCCAGCGCGTGTCCCTGGGGCGGGCCATCGTGAGGCGGCCGGCGGTCTTCTTGATGGACGAACCGTTGTCGCACCTGGACGCGGAGCAGCGCTACCGGACGCGCGGCGAGATCAAACATCTGACGAAGACGCTCGAAAGAACCGTAATCTACGTGACTCACGATCAGATCGAGGCCATGGCCCTGGCGGACCGCATCGCGATCATGAATTTCGGAGTCTTGCAGCAAGTTGGGACCCCTTACGAGGTCTTCATGTTCCCAGCGAACGAGTTTGTGGCTGGATTCATCGGCTCGCCCCCCATCAACTTTCTGGAGTGCTCGGTGGTTAGTCGCAACGGCGACACTGTTCTGCAGGGCGAGGGCGGCGCGTTTGAAGTTTACGCCGATGGCGCTCTGCGCACAAGAATCGACAAGCTGGGCGCCAAGCGGTTCAAAGCGAGCATCCGGCCAAATGATATCACGCTGTACACGAGCGAGCCAGCCCAGGCGCAGGTTCCGCACCCTATCCAGGCGAAGGTATACGTGTTTGAGCCGCTTGGGGAAGAGGGCATTCTGACTGTTGAGTTGGGAAAGAATCTGGCCCGAATCGTGACCGCTCCGCACCTGAATGTGAAGACAGGGCAGCCGGTGTGGCTGGACTTCGACCAGGAACGAATTCACATTTTCGATCCCGAAACGGGCAATTCGCTGCGTTAGCGGTTTCTGGTGGACCGGGCGCGTTACCAGGCGTAGGGGAAGCCCCCAAGTGGCCGTCTTGCCGGCGGCCGATCGCCAGAGTAGCCCAACATGAATGCGAACATCAGAGTTGCCGAAAGGGGGGATGTGCAGACAGCAGAAAACCGGCTTGTTGTCGTGTCCCACGGGTTTCTCTCAACTGTATGCTTCCGATGAAGGAGGAACAAATGAGACAGTCCCTGGTTTTGAAGATCTTTGCGATCGCTTTGATCGCAGCCATGCTGGTGCCGACGGTGGCGGTGGCCCAGACTCCGGCGCCAGCGGCGTTCGACTGGCAGCAGGAAAAGGGCAAGACTATCAGTTTGATTATGCCGAAGCACGCCTACACAGACTCTGTGGTTCCGCTCTTCCCGGAATTCGAGAAGCTGACGGGCATCACGGTCAAGTATGACGTTCTCTCGGAAGAGCAGTTCTTCGAGAAGCTGCTGATCGACCTGTCTACGCAAGCCGGCACCTACGACATCTTCATGACGGGCCCGGTCACCAACTGGAAGTACGCTCCCGCGGGCTGGATCGAGCCGCTGGACGACTACATCAACAACCCGAAGCTGACCGCCCCCGACTGGGATTTCGCCGATTTCTTCCCGTCGCTGATTTCGGCCAGCCGCTGGGACAAGACACCAGGCTCTGGCGTTGGCAAGGGGCCGCTGTGGGCGTTGCCGGTAAACGAGGAAGGCTACGCGCTGTTCTATCGCAAGGACCTCTTCGCGGCCAAGAACATTGAAGTGCCTAAGACGTGGGATGAGCTGTACCAGACCGCCAAGTCGCTGAATGGCACCGAGTGGGACGGCAAGACTCTCTCCGGTTTCGTGGCTCGTGGCAACCGCTCCTGGCCGACCATCAACGCCGGTTACGGCTCGATGTTCTGGACGTATGGCGGCAAAGACTTTGACGCCAACTTCAACTGCCAGATCAACAACGAGATCGGCGTCCAGGTGACCGACCTGTGGGCCAAGCTGATGCAGGACGCCGCCCCGAAGGACGTCATCAACTACACGTGGTACGAGGCGCAGGATAACTTCAACGCCGGCAAATCCGCGATGTTCATCGACGCCGACCACATGGCCCAGGCGTTCGAAGCCAAGGGTTCTCCGGTCGCGGGCAAGGTCGGGTACGCTCCTCCGCCCAGTGGCCCGAACGGCGAGCCGCCGCGGACCAGCCTGTGGATGTGGTCGACCGCCATGTCTGCTGCTTCCAAGAACAAGAACGCGGCCTGGCTGTGGCTGCAGTGGGCGGCCTCCAAGGACATCCTGACCCGGAGCGCAGTCGCGGGCAACATCAACCCGTGCCGCATCTCCGTGGCGAACTCGCCGGAAGTCGCGGCGTACATGAAGGATTGGGGCGACTACCAGAAGACGTACATCATGCTGATGGACAAGGTCGTCGCTCTGAACTGGGCTCCAATGAAGGAGATGTCGCAGATCGGTGACCGTTGGGCCGTCGCCGTTCAGGAAGTCATCCTGGGATCGAAGAGCTCCAAGGATGCTCTGGACGCCGCCGCCGCGGACATCAATGCGATCGTGAAGAAAGCTGGTTACGTGAAGTAGTCGGCCGAAGACTCGCAGACTTTGGACCGTCAGAGTTGGCCGGTAGGGGGAGAGGCTCGCAAGAAGTCCTCATGTTCCCGGCAAACCAGTTTGTGGCTGGGTTCATCGGCTCTCCCCCTACATTTACTTTCTGGAGTGCGAGGTAGTTGGTCGCAATGGCGACACTGTACTGCAGGGCGAGGGTGGCGCGCGTTCGACGTTTACGCCGGTGGCGCTCTGCGCGCGGGAATCGACACGCTGGACACCAAGCGGTTCAGGGCGAGCATCCGGCCCAATGACATCACGCTGTACGTGAGCCAGCCAGATCCGACGCATGTGCCTCACCCTATCCCTGCCAAGGTGTACATGTTTGAGCCACTTAGGGAAGAGGGAATTCTGACCCTTGAGTTGGGAGAGATCATGACCCGAGTCGTAGCCGCTCCCCACTTGCATGTGAAGGCAGGGCAGCCGGTGTGACTCGACTTCGATCAGGAGCGGATTCACATCTTCGATCTGGAGAGTGGTGAGGCATTGCGTCAGCGAATCTTCGATGAGCCGGCTGACCGACTGGGTCCGACTCACTAGGGCAAGCGGCTACGGACGCGTACCATCAAGCGAGGGCCCTGAAAGGGGGGGTGCGCAGACAGCACAAGACAGATTGTGATTGGGTCTCACCGGTTTCTCTCAACTGTATGCTTCCGACTAAGGAGGAACACATGAGGCAGTCCCTGATGTTGAAGATCTTTGCGATCGCTTTGATCGCGGCCATGTTGGTGCCGACGGTGGCGGTGGCCCAGACTCCGGCGCCAGCGGCGTTCGACTGGCAGCAGGAAAAGGGCAAGACCATTAGCCTAATCCTCGTCAAGCACGCCTATACCGACTCAGTAGTCCCGCTTTTCCCGGAGTTCGAGAAGCTGACCGGCATCACGGTCAAGTATGATGTTCTCTCGGAAGAGCAGTTCCGCGAGAAGCTGCTGATCGACCTGTCGACCAAAGCCGGCACCTACGACATCTTCATGACGGGTCCGGTCACCAACTGGCAGTACGCTCCCGCGGGCTGGATCGAGCCGCTCGACGACTACATCAACAACCCGGCACTCACCGCCCCCGACTGGGATTTCGCCGATTTCTTCCCGTCGCTGATCGCGGCCAGCCGCTGGGACAAGACCCCAGGCTCTGGCGTTGGCAAGGGTCCGCTGTGGGCGTTGCCGGTAAACGAGGAAGGCTACGCGCTGTTCTATCGCAAGGACCTCTTCGCGGCTCAGAACATTGAAGTGCCTAAGACCTGGGATGAGCTGTACCAGACCGCCAAGAAACTGAACGGCACGCAGTGGGATGGCAAGACCATCTCTGGCTTCGTCGCTCGTGGCAACCGCTCTTGGCCGACCATCCACACCGGTTACGGCGCCTTGTTCTGGACGTATGGCGGCAAAGACTTTGACGCCAACTTCAATTGCCAGATCAACAGCGAGATCGGCATCAAGGTGACCGACCTGTGGGCCAAGCTGATGCAGGACGCTGCCCCGAAGGACGTCATCAACTACACGTGGTACGAGGCGCAGGATGCCTTCAACGCCGGCAAGGCCGCGATGTTCATCGATGCCGACCACATGGCCCAGGCGTTTGAGGCCGACGGTTCCCCGGTCGCCGGCAAAGTCGGTTACACCGCTCCTCCGGGTGGCCCGAACGGCGAGCCGCCCAAGACCAACTTGTGGGTGTGGTCGACCGCTATGTCCGCCGCCTCCAAGAACAAGAATGCGGCCTGGCTGTGGCTGCAGTGGGCAGCTTCCAAGGACATCCTGACCCGCAGCGCAGTCGCGGGCAACATCAACCCGTGCCGCGTCTCTGTGGCGAACTCGCCGGAAGTTGCAGCGTACATGAAGTTGTGGGGCGACTACCAGAAGACGTACATCATGCTGATGGACAAGGTCGTTGGCTTGTACTGGTCTCCTTTGAAGGAACAGGCCGAAATCGGTGATCGTTGGGCCATCGCTGTCCAGGAAGTCATCTTGGGAGCAGAGAGCTCTAAGGATGCCCTGGACTCCGCCGCCGCAGACATCAACGCGATCGTGAAGAAAGCTGGTTACGTGAAGTAGTCGGCCGAAGTCTCGCAGACTTTGGACCGTCAGAGTTGGCCGGTAAGGGGAGAGGCTCACAGGCCTCTCCCCGCCGAGCGAGGTGGAGGGGGTGGATGTGAGTACCCGAGAGATGGAAGCGTCACCACTAATCACAGATTTGCTGGTGGGACAGGCGCCGATCGGCAACAGGGCCGAGAAATGGTTACCCTACTTGCTCGCCCTGCCGGCCATGGTTCTCATGATCGGTATCTTGTACCCGTTCTTTACTGGCATGTATTGGAGCCTCACCGACTACACGTTGATTTCTGCAACCGACAAACAGTGGGTTGGCTTTGCCAACTATTGGGGGTTGCTTCAGAGCGCCGATTTCTGGAATGCATTACGAATCACGTTGATGTATGCGGTGGTCTGCCTGGCGGTGGAATTGCCCCTTGGCCTGGGCGTGGCCATGGTCCTTGTCAAGGAATTTGCCTCGGTCCGTATCTTCCGCGCCGTGCTCATCATGCCCCTCATGATGCCGCCTGTGGTCGGCGCGCTGATGTGGAAAGTGATGATGTCCAGCGATGGCATCCTGAATTATTTGCTTAGTCTGCTTGGCGTTCCGGGAATTGACTGGATGGGCAGCCTCCAGTGGTCACTCTGGTCGATCATGCTGATCGACGTCTGGATCTATACGCCCTTTGCCGCGCTGATCCTCTTGGCGGGGCTGCAGTCGTTGCCGAAAGAACCCTTCGAGGCGAGCCAGGTAGATGGCGCTTCAGCCTGGTTCGTGTTCCGGCGTTTGACACTGCCGCTCATCGCCCCGTATGTGATTCTCGTCACCGTCTTCCGCGGTGTGGACTCTCTGAAGATCTTCGACCTGATCTACGCCACAACTCAAGGCGGACCGGTGAACGCTACGATGACCTTGCAGATTCAGGCGTTTTACACTGGCATCCGATGGACGTATTTCGGTGAAGGCATGGCCTACCTTATCGTGCTGTGGCTGATCTGTTATGCAGTCACCTTCTACCTCACCAAAGCCTGGACGCGATCGATTCAGCGGGCCACCGGCTTATAACCCGTTTGATGGAGCAAAAGGAGCGTCGTGTTACATGGGTGATAAGAATCTGACGAAACGTCTCGGACTCGTGTTCGTCGTGCTGTTCATGGTGGGGTTCTTCGTCTTTTCTTTGTTCCCGTTGCTGTGGATCTTTCTGATGTCGCTCAAGGACAAGGCGGACATCCTGGCGTATCCACCGAAGTTCCTCTTCAGCCCGACCCTGGCCAACTACCGTGAAATCCTCCTGGGTGATACTGCCGCGGGAAGTCAGTGGGTCGGCAATACCGATTTCGTCCTTTATTTCAAGAACACGCTGATCATCTCGGTTGGCGCGGTGCTGCTCTCAATGCTCGTGGGTGTACCCGCCGCGTACGCCTTGGCACGCTTTAAGTTCCCGGGCCGCGAGGACATCGCCTTTACGTTCTTGAGCTTTCGGTTTGCGCCCGAGTTGGCCGTCGTCATTCCTGTCTTCATCATCTTCCGGCAACTGGGGCTGTACGACACGTATCTGGGAATGATCCTCATCTACCAATTGATAGGTGCGCCGTTGCTCATCTGGGTGCTTCGCGGTTACTTCGAGGATATCCCGGAAGAGGTTGAACAGGCGGCCATGGTGGACGGCTATGGGTGGTGGGGCATCTTCACCAAGGTGGCCTTGCCGCTGGTCTTGCCCGGCCTGGCGGCAGCGGTGATCCTGTCATTCATCTTCTGCTGGAACAACTTCGCCTTTGGCCTCATTCTGGCCGGGCGCAATACGGCGCCGCTGACTCTGGGCTTGCTGAGCTTCTTCACAGTCCAGGAAGTGAAGTGGGGCCAGCTGGCCGCAGCGACGATCGTCACGATCGTGCCCGAGCTGATTCTGGCCTTTGCGGTGCTGCGTTACCTCATCCGCGGTCTGACGTTCGGCGCGGTGCGCGGTGGTTGACGCTGCCCGGCATGCCCGATCGATCGGATTGGGGTAGAGCGTGCCGATGTGGTGATGCAGTCCAACGATAAAGCTGTCATGCGTGGCCCTTCTCGCTCCAACGGGAAGGGCCACTCAACATCACACCGTAGCCGACACGGCCGCGGCGATAGAAGGAACCCTGCGGAGGGAGAGAAATGGTCCAAGACGTGCCCATCAAGCACCTGCCCCGCGAACGAAACTACTCGTATGACATGGTTCCGAAGGAGCCGGCGCTCACAGTTCGACCTGGCGAGGAATTTACCGTAGACACCGAGGACGCTTTGAACGGTCGGGTCAGGCGCGAGGATCAGCTGCCGATGCTGGAGGTGCTCGGCGAACGGCACCTGAGACGCGAAGGCAATCCATGCGCCGGTCCCATCTACGTGGAGGGCGCCCGGAAAGGCGACGTGCTGGTAGTGAACATCCACGACATTGTGGTTGCCGACCAGGGTTGCTCGTGCATCTTTCCCGGTGAAGGTCCACTCGGCGATTCGTACAAGTACTCCGATTGCCGCGGGCCGCACACCACCATCTTCCAGCATCTGCCTGGACCGAGCGGTACGACCTCGGACGGGCAGGGAGTCATGAACGGCAAGGTCGTCTGGGACCTGCAGCCCTTTATCGGAACGCTCGCGGTCGCTCCGGAGCGGCCGGTCGCATCAGGATCCGACACTGTCAAGGGCCAGGGCCCTTTCGGTGGCAACCTCGACTGCCGCGAGATGCGCAAGGGCAATAAGGTGATGCTCCCGATCGAGAACGATGGCGCTTACGTATACGTCGGGGACGTGCACGCGGCGCAGGGCGACAGCGAGTTCTATGGTTCCGCTGACGAGTCGCGCGCGCGGCTGACGCTAAGCTGCGAGCTGATCCCGCAGAAAGCCATCCCCTGGGTGCGTATCGAGACGCCCGATTCGATCATCCAGCTGTGCGCGTTCCGGCCTCTTGAGCAGGCCGTGATGCGAGCGTTCCTGTACCTGCTGGATTGGCTGGTAGAGGACTACGGCTTCTCGGCGCGTGAGGCGTACATTCACCTGAACACGAACCCGGACGTACGCATCAACGTATACCAGATGTGTACGCTGGGTCGGTTGGAATACACTGCGGGCGTTGCGTTCCCGAAGAAATCTCTGAAGTAATCCGGACGTTGTAGATGCGGGCCTCGTGGACCGGATTTCCGGGCCAGAGCACCTGCTCACTTTGAGGAGGTCACGGAGCAATCATGAAAGACAAGGTAGCCATCGTTACAGGGTCGGGACGTGGGATTGGTCGAGCGATCGCCATGCGTCTGGCGGGCAGAGGCGCCAGTGTGGTCGTAGCCGACGTCAATGAAAAGGCGGCTGCGGGTGTGGTGAAGGAGATCCAGGACCTCGGCGGGAAAGCCGCCGCAGTCGTGGTCGACGTGTCGCGGCCGGAGCAGGTGAAGGCCATGGTTGAGAAAACGGTCGAGTTGTTCGGTCGGCTGGACATTATGGTGGCAAACGCCGGCATCAGCCATCCCGTGTTGATACCGGACGTGACCGAGGATTTCTGGGACAAGATGATCGACATCAACCTGAAGGGCGTGTTCTTCTGCGACCAGCAGGCTGCGATCCAGATGATCAGGCAGGGCGAGGGGGGGCGGATTATCAACGCTTCATCCGAGTCCGGACGGCATGGGTTCGCGCTCATGTCGGTGTACTGCGCCAGCAAATTCGGCGTGGTCGGCATCACACAGTCGTTCGCCAACGAGCTGGCGTCGCACAAGATCACTGTGAATGCGTATTGTCCCGGCGTGGTGGATACCCCGTTGTGGACGGGGCTGGACAGCGAGTTTGCCAAGTTGCCGGGAGGGACCTCTCTAGCGAAGGAGGTCACGAACACGCCACTCGGACGCGTTCAGACTCCCGAAGACGTTGCCGATCTCGTCGAGTTCCTGGCCTCGCCGCAGGGTGGGTTCATCACGGGCGAGTCGATCATCCAGGCCGGCGGACGGGTGATGATCTAGCGACTGCGAGCAGCGATCGGCTGGCAGTGGTCAGTGGTTTCCAGCAATGAATGAGCCGGGCGGATTACACGCCCGGCTTTCGCTCACTCCGCGCCTTTGCCGAAGCCGAGGGACCGCAGGGCCGGGTAGAGTCCCCGGAAGGTGTCGTAGGCCTGGCGATAGCGCGCGACGTTGGCGGGGATCGGCTGACACACCACGTCGTTCCAGCGGACCGCGCGGCGGCAGGCGGCAACCGCGTCAGAGTAGAGGCCTGCGCCCACGCCGGCCAGGAGTGCAGCACCGAAAGCCGCAGACTCTGAAGTCTGCGTCCAGTATATCGGGCTGTCGAACATGTCGGCCTGCAATTGGAGCCACAGGTGATGGCGGGTTCCACCGCCGGACGCCACGATTCGCTCGATGGGCACACCCAGCTCTCGCATGATGTCGAGCCCCTGGCGCATGGCGAATACGACCCCTTCCATCACCGCCCTGGCCAGGTGCGCGCGAGTGTGCCGGAGGGTCAGGCCGAAAAATCCGCCCCGCGCCTGGGGATCCATGTAGGGTGTGCGCTCACCCGCCAGGTAGGGAGCGAAGAACAGCCCTTCGGCGCCCGGCGGGACGGCGGCAGCCATGTCGGCCAAGTCCTGATAGCTACGGCCTTCGAGCACGTTGTCGCGCAGCCATTTGAGCGACAGGCCCGCGGATAAAACTCCGGCTTCGAGGTGCCAGCTTTGCGGCATGGCGTGGCAGAACAGGTGAAGGCGCAGACCGGGGTCGTAGACCGGGTCGCTGACCGGCGCAAACAGCTGGCCGCCCGTTCCGATTCCGCACGAAACCGTCCCGGGCTCGACGATGGCATTGCCCAAGGCCTGCATCGACTGATCGCTGCCGCCATAGACCACGGGGGTGCCAGGGTTTAAGCCGGTGGCGGCCGCGAACTCTCTCGTGAGAACACCCGCGACCTCCGCGGACTCGTGAATGGAAGGCAGCCGGTCTGCATCGATCCCAACGGCATCGAGGAGCGGCGCGCTCCAGCGGCGACGCACGGTGTCGAAGAGAGAGGTCGAGGAAGCGTCGCTGGGTTCAGCGCCGAATTCGCCGGTCATGCGGTAACGCAACTCGTCCTTGGGCAACAAAACGTGCGTCGTGTTCCGATAGGTCTCCGGCTCCTCGTCTCGCAGCCACAGCAGAGAACTCAACATAAAGCCGACCGCAAGCGGATTGGCCGTCCATTGGCCGAGGCGCTCCGCCCCAATCTCGCGGTAGGCGCGGGCAACCTGGGCGCCGCTGCGCTGATCGGCCCAGGTAATTGCCGGTCGAATGGGCTCGTGCGCAGCGTTCAAGAAGACGGCGCCGTGCATTTGGCCGGACAGGCCGACGGCCGCGACGTCATCTGGCGAGATGGCCGCGTCTGCCAACGCGCGGCGCATCGTTTCCTGGGCGGCGAGGTGCCAGACCCGGGGCGCCTGTTCGGCCCAGCCAGGCTGCGGCGTGTCGACGCGGTATTCGCGTGCAGCACTCGCCAGCAGCCGGCCGTCCGTGTCGACAATGACGGTCTTCGTGCTCGAGGTGCCAAGGTCGACACCCATCAAAGCGTTGGGCATTGGGGCCTCCCTGTGATAGTGATAAATGATGGCATGTGATGCAGGGTGTGCCTGCGACCATAGACTACTCAGAAGCAGGCGCAAGCGCAAATCCAGGACGACACGCGAGGCCAGGCTTCCATATCGCGACGAGGTGCGGTCAGCGCGTAAGCGATCGAACAGCAGCTGACCAGGGGGAACGAAACAGGCGCTGATTTGACCTGAGGCCGGTGTCGTGGTAATGTATTGAAAGTTTCTGTTGACAATATTCGACAACAAATGGATGGTACGGATTCTCATGAACGGTTTGAGCACCATTGTCAAGATCTTGTTTGCTGCGAGCCTGGCGCTGATTCTGGTTCTTGCGCTCCTGTTTGTCGTGGCGAGCGCGCGATACGGCGGACCCAACGAGTTGTTGCTGCGCGCGCGGGCGGAAATTGCTGCGTATCAGCCTCACCCGGATTTCGTTCCAACGCCCTTGCTGGCGCCTACCCGTGCGGTCGTCGCGACGCCCGTCACCCATATCGCATCCCCACCGGTTGGCAGGCCTGATGACGCTCCTGTGGCCGCCGTCCAGCGGTCAGCGCCTGCCTCGGCTGCTGCACAGGCACCGGGAATCGGCGCCGTCGAAGCCGCGCCGGCTGCTGCCCTGCCAGCCGCCGTCGTGCCGACTATGACACCGACGCGTCCCCCTGCGCCGACTGTGGCACCCCGCGCGGCATACAAGGCGGCGACCGCGCAGGTTGCCCTGACGGGCATCATCCACATGTGGCAGAAGTGGAACAACTGTGGCCCGGCTACGCTGTCAATGGATCTGAGCTACTTCGGTGTGAACGTGCCGCAGGCAGATGCGGCTGGCGTTCTTAAAGGAAACGCGGACGACAAGAACGTGAATCCCGATGAACTGGCGGCGTTTGCCCGAACAAAGGGATTGCACGCGCTGGTCAGGGTGAATGGTGATTTCGATCGGCTTCGCCTGTTGCTGAGCAACGGCCTGCCGGTGGTGGTGGAGACCTGGCTGGAGCCGAAGCCGAATGACGGCATGGGCCATTACCGCCTGTTGACCGGGTACGACGACGTCACGCGGCAATGGACCCTATACGATTCCTACGTCAGCACCGGGGTGAAAGCCAACGAGCCGTATGCCGGCATCAAGCTGGGCTACGATGAAATGAGCCAGCTCTGGGCGGTATTCGACCAGACTTACGTGGTGCTCTACACGGATGCTCAGGCGACTCTGGTCAAAAGCATCCTGGGCTCCGACATGGACGACACCCAGATGTGGACCAGAGCTCTAGCGGCTGCGCAGGCAGCGGTGGCGGCACGGCCGAAGGACGCGTTTGCCTGGTTCGACGTGGGCACTGATCTGGTAGGGCTGGGCAGGTACCAGGAAGCGACCGATGCTTATGGAAAGGCACGTGTCATCGGCCTGCCCTGGCGTATGCTATGGTACCAGTCAGGGCCGTTCCAGGCTTACTATCAGACGGGCAACTACACTGAGCTGGTGACCCTGGCCAACGCCACGATCCGGACGGCCGGCAACATTGAGGAGACGTACTACTGGAAGGGGCTCGGGCTCGCTGGTCAAGGCGACGTAAAGGGCGCCCGGCAGGCGTTTCAACGGGCTGTGGAGCTGAACCCCAGGTACGTTGAGGCCTCGACCGCGTTGGCTGGATTGAAGCCATAGTGGCTGGGCTGTCCACTGCGAATAGCATGCATCCCATACCCCTCTCGAGATCGGACAATTGAGCGTGACTCCTGAAGCCCAAGAAGGCCAGCGGCGTATTGCCTGGAACACTCTGGTTGTGGCCGCGGCCTTTGCACTGGCGGCAGTGGCCGGGCTCCTTAGAAACATGGTGATCGCCCGGCAGTTCGGCATCGGCGCACAGCTGGACGCCTACTACGCGGCCTTCAAGCTGCCCGACTTCCTATTCACCGTCGTGGCCGGCGGCGCGCTGGCGACCGCGTTCATCCCCGTGTTCGCCGAATTTCTGGCGCGCGGCGACCGGGAAGGGGCCTGGCGACTGACGAGCGCCATCACCAACCTCGTGGTGCTGGTGGTCAGTGGGCTGGCAGTCGTGATGCTGGTTCTGGCGCCTTGGCTCGTGCGCCGACTCATCGCCCCCGGGTTCGACGCCGCACAGCAGGCCGAAACCGTCGCCGTGATGCGTATCGTCCTGGTATCCACGCTGGTCTTTGGGATCAGCGCCGTGCAGAGCAGCGCCCTAAATGGCTTCAAGCATTTCTTGCTTCCGGCGTTGGCGCCTGTGGTGTACCCACTGGCCATCGCGGGCGGGGCGATTTGGCTCGCGCCACGGTGGGGCGTGCGCGGCCTCGCGGTGGGCGCGGTCATCGGTGCCGTCTTGCACCTGGTGATTAAGGCGCCGGCGCTGGTGCGCTACGGATTCCGGTGGTGGCCTGTTCTGGATCTAAACGACCCCGCCATCCGCCGGGTATGGGTGCTCATGGGTCCCCGAGTGGTCGACCTGGGTGTTTTTCAGTTGACGCTCCTGGTGACCACGAACCTCGCTTCCCGATTGGGCGCGGGCAGTGTCAGCGCGCTGCAGTGGGGCTGGGAGTTTATGCAGGTGCCCGAAACCATCGTGGGGACCGCGATAGGCCTGGTGGCCTTCCCGACGCTGGCTGATCTGGCCGCCGGGGGCGACCTGGCGGGATTGCGCACCACGCTGGGCGGAACGCTACGCGCTGTGATTGCCCTCACTGTTCCGGCGACCGTGGGTTTGATCTTGCTGGGGCGGCCGGCGCTGGAGCTGCTGTACCAGCGCGGAGCGTTCGGAGCCGGGGCCGCCGATGCCGTCTACACCGCGCTGACGTTCTACTCGCTGGGTCTGGTCGGCCAGGCCTGCCTGGAGCTTGCGGCGCGCACTTTCTTCGCGCAGCAGGACACGGTGACGCCGCTCCTGGTTGCCGCCGGGTCAGCAGCGGTGAACATCGGGTTGGGCATTCTCCTGATGGGACCGATGGGCCATGGTGGACTGGCGCTGGCCAATTCGCTGGCCGTGTCTGGTGAAGTGTTGGTGCTGTTGTGGATCCTGCGACGTCGGCTGGCCGGCGTGGATGGCCGGCGAACACTCCGCTCCTTCGGACGGGTGATCGCTGCTGTTGTCCCGATGGGCGTGGCCGTGGCCGGCGTTCTGACGCTGGGCCGATACGTCGGCGCCGGCGCGTTCTGGATGGTGGCCGGCGGGGCGCTGATCGGGGTGTTGGTCTACTTCGGCGCCGGACTACTGGTGAAGGTTGAATTGCTCAGCGCACTACCGGCGGCCCTACCGACGTTCGTCCGACGGAGGGCCGTTCGCACACCGTGACGACGGATGGCGGGTGGCGTCCCTACGTACCAGCAGGGTATCCGGTCGTTGTGGAGAGATTGCGAGGCCATCGACCCCGGAGCTGAGCGCAGCGATCTCGAATAGAATACATCTTGGTATGCGTCCGATTCATTTCGAGGCTGAAACCAGCTGACGGTCGGATGGGACGCCTGGAGTTGACTGGCGCGGTTTTCACCTACGAGCCCCTGGGCGAAGAAGGGCAGCTGGCTGTACGCATCGGCGATAACATCGTCCTGGGCCGTCACGCCGCCCTACGTGCGCTTCGCTGAGAATCAGCGGCTGTGGCTCGAGGCCGGGACGAACCGGATCCACGTCTTCGATTCGGAAAGCGGCCTGACGATATAACGTCCACCTGCAAATCGTGCACGAATGCGTGAGTCCTGCCTCAGGGGCGGGACTCGCGCATTCATTCATGAGCCGAAACGCGCAATTCTCAAGCCCACGCTTCGACAGCAACTTTCATAGAATTAGGATCCATGATGCAACCCAAATGCGTATCAGGTGGATACTGCCCGGACGTGCAAGAGATGCCGGCTTGCGTGACCGGACGGCGCTGGACTGCGAGGCAACTCCTGCACGTTCAAGGGAACGACCACGCGGAGCTTCATGGGTCGGGGCGAAGCTCCGCGTGGTGGTCGGAATTCACGTTCACTGTTGATATTCTAAGACCGTGATGAGGGTATTGGCAACACCAGTTTGTAGCTTGCACCCGGTGACGGCTACATCATAATGGGCTCACGCTCCCACCGATGCTCCCGCAAGCGGCGGATCAAGTCCGCATCGAGCGGGCCGGCGTCGCTGGCGGTGAGGTTGCTCGCGACGTGTTCGTCGGTCCGCATGCCCGGGATGGCGGTCGTGACGTCCGGGTGAGACAGGATGAACCGCAAAGCCATGTCCGGCATGGTCATGCCCGTCGGAATCAAGGGGCGCAACGCTTCAGCGCGCTCCACACTGGCCTTGAGGTTCTCCGGAGTGAAGTAACGGGTGCGA
Organism: uncultured Chloroflexia bacterium; assembly: GCA_963843645.1. Classification (GTDB taxonomy): domain Bacteria; phylum Chloroflexota; class Anaerolineae; order DAOTYC01; family DAOTYC01; genus CAWJLE01. Next base: position 223,066 of record CAWJLE010000003.1, read on the forward strand.
AAGTCATTTTGCGGCCAGTGGCTGTTCAGGGTGAGCTTATCGGTCAGCGAACCCTCGTCGAACGGGACGCGAGCAATCACCGCCACATCGAGCTCTCGGCAGAGCGGAAATAGCTCGTCCTCTGGCGCCTGATCAAAGATGTTGTACACCACCTGGACGCTGTCGATCAGGCCGGTCCTCAAGGCACGCAGGCCATTGGCCGGCTCCCATCGGTTCAGACTGATGCCAAACGCCCTGATCAAGCCCTCGCGTTTGAGATCGGCCACGGCGTTCTGCCAGCGTGGATCATCCGCCCAGGCATCGTTCCAAACGTGGAACTGGATCAGGTCTATCGTATCCAGCCCCAGGTTCTTCAGGCTCGATTCGGTGTAGCGGCGGATGTGGTCCAGGGGGAACGTTTCGTCCAGAGTGTGGTGCGCTTCGGCCGGCCACTTGAAGCTCTTCGGCGGAATCTTTGTGGCGACGTACAGCCGCTTGTCCGGATGGGCGTGGACGAGCTCGCCCAGAAGTCGCTCGCTGTGGCCCTCGCCGTACGCCCAGGCGGTGTCGAAGAAATTGCAGCCTAGCTCCACGGCGTGCGCCAGCGCACGGCGTGACTGATCGTCATCGGAACCGGTCCAACCAGCGATGCCCCACATGCCATAGCCGACATCGCTTACCTGCCACCCCATCCGTCCGAATTTCCGGTAGTGCATATCAGACCTCCTGTAGGGCCTGCGCGTTAGTCAAGGATATCTCCGGCTGCGTGTAACGGAGTACAATTGCAAGCCCAGCCCAATACTACCTCATGCGCAAGCTGCAGTCAATGACTAAGAGCAGGTCTTTGAGCCGGCGCGCGACAAAAGAAGAGAGCCACCTCGATGTGCGGGCGGCTCTCTGAATAGTTGGCCGGGCGGCGGCGATCGCCATCCGTGGCAGTGCCAGACTTGGTCTACCAACGCCGCGTCGGGAAGCTCCCGACACCCCACCGCACAGGGCAGTCCCAGTAGTAGCCGGGATAGAAACCGTCAAAGGGACGACTGTTCCAGCCCCAATTATAGGCCGGCGGACATGGAAAACCTGGCGCACAGACCGGTCCCGGATTACGGATTGGCATGGGGTACTGCGGGAAGCCAAGCGGAATGAGCAATCGCTGTCCGGTGATGATCAGTCCAGGATCGCAAATGTAGTTGACCCGGGCGATCTCGAACAGGCTGACCTTGTATCCGGTCGCGATACTGCTCAGCGTGTCCCCATGTTGCACGGTGTAGATGTTTCCAGGCGCCAACGTGGGGACTGGAGTTGGAGTGGGAATGGTCTGCGCGAGCGGCGCGCTATGAGCTCCGATCCAACTCGGCTGGGCGCTGGCAGTGCCGACCAGGAGAGCCCCGACCAGCACCGTTACGATAGCCACAATGATCATGACGCTTTTCATCTTGTTTCTCTCCTTTGCTTGAGGTGTGTGTAGCAGGAACAGCCCGACTCGATGCAGTGTTGCGGCGAACTACTGTTTTACCTCGCAGTTACTTTAATTATACCTCAAGCATGCTGAGAATGCAACTTTTGAGTACCGTTGGTTTCTAAGAGTTACACGAGGGGGCGCGAATATCGATGGTACCGCAGTACCGTATGATTACGTTAACTACGTCAATAGTGCCTATTAGCATGCAAAGCTATCTTGCATTACTTGCAATGTTATGGTATAATGTGGATAGTTGTGAAATGCCATTGTTCCTATATCTTTGTTGGTAGAATCGACAACAAACCTAATTGCAGGATGCCCCGGTTCGGGAAATCGGTTCCGAAACGAGAGGCGTCGACGTCCTACAGGTCGTCCACCGCTCCGCCAGAGGCAATGGTCCCGGAAGCTGGTTTTTTGTTGCCCCGGTTTGCGCGGATGAGCGGGCGGGGCCCTGTTACAGATCATTGTTGACGAGGTTAGATCATGCCCGATTGGTTAACGCTGTACACGAAACCGAAATTGGAACGTCAGGTCAATGAAGTGCTGCAGGGAAAAGGGGTCGAAACGTACTTCCCAATCGTCTACCAGTATAGCACACACCTCCGGCGAAAAGAGCCTGCACCCTTCTTTCCGTGTTACCTGTTCGCGCAGATTGACTCGACGTCCAGCGAGTTCCGGACTTTGCAGTGGACACCCGGCTTGAATAGCATCGTCCGCTTCGGAGGCCGTCCCGCGTGGCTGCCCGACCTGCTCATATCCGAGCTTAGAAAGCACCTGGCTCATCTGGAACGCTCCGGCTATTTCGAGCCGACTCATCACTTCAGGCCGGGTGACCGCGTGCGCATCACAGCCGGGCCGCTGCGAGATCTGGAAGCCGTCTTCGACCGCGCGCTGTCGAAGGAAGGCCGTGTTCGAGTCTTGCTGGATTTCATTGGGAAATTCACTGCGTGCGAGGTCGAAGCAGCCTGCCTCTCCAAGGTCAGCTGACGGGAAGCTATTTGGACATATAAAACGCGCGACTTCCGCCCTCTGAAGCGACGGGAATCGCGCGTTTTGTATTTCCAATCAATGTCGCGTGTCTGCACTCTGCCATGGGACAGTGGGACTGACAGCTGCGACAATTGCACGCGTAGCGATGCCGGAAGCCTGCGGTATCGAGTACGACGTGTCTGAAGCTCGGGGAGCCCGCCCTATTCGGTCGGGGTGACGTCCTGAGCGGCCGTGTTGGTAGCGAAATCAGGCGTCGACGCTGAGGCTGTGGTGGTCCCGGTTGCGGTGACGGTAACAGTCACGGTGACCGTGGCGGTCGGCTGCAGCGTGGCGGTGAGGGGCAACGTGAGGGTCGCCGAGGGCTGCAGCGTAAGGTCGACGGGACCGATCGGCGGCAAGATCGCGAAGCCTCCCGGCGTTCCTGCCCCTCCAGACCCTGAGTCATGGGATCGCCCCGTGGGACGCGGTGGCACGGTCCCCTGGTCCATTGGGCCCAGGGCGGACTTTGCCCACGTGCTTTGACCGAAGGCGATGACCCAGACGGCGGCTAGAGTCAGGGCCACGCCGAGTAGAAGTCTCGATTCGTCCTGAGGTTCTCACTGGTCCACTCCTGTTTGGCAATCAGCGATCAGCTGACCACTGTGCGGTCCTACGAGCCGTAGTCGATGACGATGGTCTGGTCCTGGACAAGGTCGAGCGTGTAAGTCAGCGTGCCTCTCTCGACACTCTTCGGCTGGGGAATGGCGTGCAATAGATGGGCGCCCGGCGGCAACGCGATCTCCAGCGAGGCCGGCAGATCTGCCAGGCCGGGCTGCTTCTGCAAGGTAAGCCGGTACCGGCGACGCCCATCCGCAAGGGGCGCAGCCGCCGCTGGGACAAAGTAGACATAATGCATATCGAGATGTTGTCCAGGTTGCAACAAAGCCAGCTCGCCCCAGCTGTCACGACCTTCGACCTCTCTTGTCCGGTCGACGGTGTCCCGAGACGGCCGATTCGTTACCAGATTTTCGGCGGGCACCTGGATGCCCGGTGCGGTCTCGATATCAGCGGAGGCCGGCGCGACGAGCCGAACGTAGTTCCAGTAGCAGCGGTTCATCTGGTCGGTGTAGATCGGATCGTAACGTGGCGTGTGGTCGCAGAAGTCCACCGCACGGGCTCCGCGGTGCTGGTACGTCACGGTCACATCCTCGCGCGCCCCGCCGTCCGAATCTAGACTCACACGCTGCGTCAGGCGGCGGTCGATCAACGGTGAGGCCTTGTTGAAGCCGACGTTGGCCTCCACGACCATCAGGTAGTCCCCGGGCCCGCGCGCAATGCGACCGTCCCAGCCGGTCTGGCTTTGTTTTCCCGCCAGCAATTCGACTGCCCGCGGGTCGCGGCTGTAGACCAGCAGGTGCTTTTCAGCGAGCGCCTGGAGCAGTGCCTTGCCGAGAGCGGCCCCGTCCGGGCCGTCCGGCTTCCAGCTTTCCAGCTTGTCTCGCAGTGCACCCGCCAGGTCGGCGACGAACGCTTTCCGCTGCAGCCACCACCGCTGGTCTTGAGTCTCCTTCGTCTCGGGGGCCCACCGCTGCTGCATCCATTCGGTGAGATTGTCGGCAGAGACGCGCTCTGGGCTGCCGTCCCGCTCGCGGCCCGCCACATCGACCGGGCCGACCGCTGCCAGCAGGTATTGCAGCACGCGCTGGTCGATGGCGATGACCCCATCGACGTCCTGCCCGATTCCCCACCGAGCGAGCGCCGCCGCCGTCTCAGCCGCGGTCGGGAAGTCCGGCGACCAGTTCGAGTCGCGCAGCAGCCACATGTCCGCCGCCATGTACTCCTGCAGCGGCCAGGGCGGGTACGGGTAGTCTTTCGACAGATCGTCGAACTGATAGCTGTCCGTCAGGCTCAGGTCGGTGACGCGTCCGTTCTCGATGCGCAGGTAGCCGGCAGCCGTGATGAAGCCGCCGGTCGGGCGCAGCTCGTCCTCGCTCTGCGCCAGCACGAGGTATACCTGCGGGCGGTCCAGGCCGAGCAGCAGAGGTGCGAGCCGGGCCGCGCGCAGGCCCGCTGACAGCAGTGGAGCCAGGCGATCGTAGTCCGCCAGTTGAGCGCGGAGTCCGGCCGAAAGTCGGGCCGCATCGATCTGGGATCGGGCGGCTGCCGCGCGGTCCAGGGCTGCGCCGGCGAGGGCCAGCCGGTCCGCACTGGCCTGCAGGATGCGGAGCAAGTGCGACGGCGATCGCTCATTCCCGGGAGTTGCTCCCTCGAACGTGGTCTGCGCCACGCCGGCCAGAAGCTCCGCACCGTCCAGCAGCCCCTGAGCCATGTCGAGCAGCTGGGGCGCGGCCTTCAGGTCGGGACCCCAGCCAGGCAGCGCACTCAGGTGGGGGCTCAGGGCGAGAAACGGGGCCGCGTCGGCTCGCAGGCGGCCTGCCTCTGCGTCCATCACCTGCAGCCACCGGCGTACCGAGGCGATGCTGTCCGGCGAGGTCAGCGCGGACGCGCCGTACGTCCCCAAGAAGTCCCGAAGCTGGGCGGCTTGATCGGCCAGGGCCGTGGTAGTCGACGTGCATTGCCACGCACGCAGCCCGACGATGCCCAGAGCCCCGAGCAGGATGAGGATGGCGAGGGCGAGCACCAGCCGGCGGCTGACCCTCACGCCCAGTCTCTCTCGTCGAGTGAGAGGGCGAACATCCCGCCCGCTTCTCCTCGGATGCCTCGGACGGGAGAGGGCTGGAGTGGAGTCGAGCCGCCGCTCAGTCTCAGGCAGAGAATCTTGGGTGGTTGCGTTCCGGGATCACTGTCGTGCACCGCTCGCTCCCGGCACCGTCACCCGCGTGCGATCCATCGCGAGGCGGGCCAGGCCGTAGACGAGACCCAGGCCCAGCGCCAGGGCGCGCAGCCACAGCACCGCGGGTGCAATCAGCGTGGCGGCCCGGTCCGTCCGCCAGGCGCGCACGCAGAAGGGAATCGTCGTCAGCACGAAGCCGGCCACGGACGCAGCCAACAGCCACCGCGCTCCTTCCAAGAAGAAGGCACAGGGCAGGGCCGCGACGGTCAATCCGGCCAATGCCAGTTGGGCGCGTAGCACCTCGGGCGTGTGCGAGTCGCCCTTAAGCTTCTGCGGATAGCGCCGGTACACCTCGACCCGCCACTGCCCGAAGTGGAACTTGCGCTGCAAGTAGCGTCCCAGGCTCTCGGCGTGCCGGTGGTACACGATCCCATTCGGATTGAAGACGAGCCGGCGGCCACGCTGTGCCAGCCGGAACGACAGCTCGGCATCCTCGGCGGCGAGAATCCCTTCGTCGAACGGACCGCCGGCTTCAGCATCGAGCACGGTCTTGCGATAGGCGGCCGAATAGGTATCGACGAAATCGATGTGAGATGCGAGCGCCATGGCGCGGTACTTGGCCTCGAACTCCACCTGCACGAAACGCGGCAACAGGGCCTGCTGACGCGTTCGGTACACTCCCTTACAGCCGGCGACGGTCTGATCCGCGAAGAGCGCGGCCATCGTCTCGAGCCAGTCCGGCGCGGGAGCGCAGTCGGCGTCGGTGAAGAGCACGAGCCCACCGCGCGCGGCCCGGACGCCCTGATTGCGTGCGGCCGACCGGCCTCGGTGCGTCTGCCGGATGACGTGGGCGTCGAGCTGCTCCGCGACGGCCGCGGTTTCGTCCGTCGAGCCGTCGTCGACGACGATGACTTCAAACGGGAGCGGCGCTGTCTGCCAATCCAGGGCGAGCAAGCAATCGGGCAGCGTGCCCGCGGCGTTGTAGGCCGGGATGACGACGCTGACGGCGGGGGACTCAACTGAGGACGTCTGACGCCCGTCAGGCTTCCGATGTTTCTCTAACTCCGGAAGCTCATTCTCCTTCTTCATCTCGCCTTCTCCTCTGCACAGCGGCCTGGACGGGGATTGCCAGAGTCAGCAGCGCCCACAGGACGCGCTCCGGCAGGAAACTGCGTGCGGCGCACAGGCCCAGGCCGGTGAGGACCAGACCCCAGCGTACCCGGCCCGCATCGCGCCAGCCCAAGGCTGCCACGACCCAGGCCAGGCCGAAGACCCACAGCGCGTTGGCCGCGACCCAGGCGACGTCAATCATGGCGCACCGAAGGGCCTGAGTGGTCGCCCGCCGCCTGCGTGTGGAGGCTGGCGATCAGGCCGAGCAGCAGCCAGAAGAGGATGCCCGGCTTGGCGCCGAGGGCCACGGCGTCGGTGAGGCCGTAGACGGCGTGGGCCAGCAGTCCGCCGCCCAGGCCGAGTGCCAGCGGCCGCATCGCCGCACCTAACCCCCTACCCCCTTCCCTGAGAAGGAACGGGGAAACCAGTTCCCCCTTCCTTCTCAGGGTAGGGGGCAGGGGGTTAGGTGCGGCGCGCCAGATGTCCCGCAGCATCCAGAATGCGCCGATGTACAGCGCAACGAACGCGACGAGTCCGGGCAGCCCGAGGTCCAGTCCCGCCTGGAGGAACTCGTTGTGGGCGTGTGCGATATCAACTGTGGGGCGAATCAGTGGCGACGGGTAGCGTGCGTGAATTTGCGCCCGAAAGGCGTTCATCCCCAGGCCGGTCAGCGGAAAATCGCCCAGAGCCGCCAATCCTCGGGACCAGATCTCGACGCGACTCTCCCAGCTGACGGACGCCTGTGAGGGGTCCGCCCCGCGTCCGGCGTTGCTGAGCTGGGCCAGAAATGAATCCGGACCTACCTGGAGGACCGTCGCGATCAGCGTTGTGCCCGCGAGGGCGATAGCGACCAGGATCAGCAGGCGGCCGCGCAGCGGCAGAGCCACTAGGCACATCACGGTCAACGCCAGGCCTAGGCCGAGGTATGCGCCACGCGATTGGGCCAGGACGAGAACCCCGACGACGAGGGCGGCCGCGACCCAGGTAACGAGAAGCGCGAGCATCCACCGCCCCGTACCGCGCCGCCGCCTGATCGGCCGTGAGCGCCCCGGCAGCCACAGTGCGAGCGTCAGCATCATTGGCGCAACCCATAGCAGCGCCCCCGCGACCTCGTTGGGATTGAGCCCAGCCACGGCCCCGGGCAGGCCTTTGACCCGCGCCGTGCGCATGATTTCGGCGGTGATGGGCGCCAAGACGTGGAACTTCGCGCCCCAGTTGGCGCCCAGCAGACCAATCAGGGCCACGCCCAGTCCGGTGCAGGCGAAGACCGTGAAGGCGATCCACCACGCGTGAGCGGACGTGTGTTCCAGTCTGCCTGTTCGCGCGACGGCGAAATACGCTCCCAGCCCGAGGATCATGCCGCTGATTTTGGGCAGACTGACGGGCACGCTCCACGTGACGCACAAACTGATTCCGACCATGACGGCCAGGAGCAGCAGCGAAGGGTTGAGGGGAGTGCGGGGCAGCATGCCACGTCCGGCCCACCACGCTATCAGCCAGCCCAGTGGAATGAGCATCCAGACCCACACGCGGTCGGGCGACGGAAACAGAAAGACCGGCGCGGCCGCGAGCAGCGCCAGCCAGTACCACCGGTCGACAAAAAGAAGAACGTTGGAACGTTCGCACGTTGGAGCGTTGGAGCGTTGGACCGTCGGGGATAAGCCATTGGCACGTTGGCAGGTTGGACCATCCGCGTGTTTGAAGGTCAATGCTTCAGTCCTCCCAAATTACAAACATGCCGGCTTTCAGGTGTGTCAACGTTCGAACGTCAACTTGCCAGCGTTCCAACGTGCTGGCGCTCCAATGCGTGCGTTTCGACAGGCGCCGGCTGGGGCAGGGGCGCTACAATTGGTGTGGTGACGAGTGTAGCAGTTGACGTCTCCGGCTCGGGACCCCCGCAACTGGACATAATGCGCTCCAGCGTGTCGCGGATCTCGGGCTCACGGCACTCGGCGGCAAACTGCTCGAGCTGGCTCAGTTTGCTGTCCAGGTCGTCCACCAGCGGTCCGCCGCAGCCGTTCCGGCTCATGAGGATCTTCTCGTGCGTCGTAGGCGATAACGTCTCGTCCGCGTAGAACAGGGTTTCGTGCAGCTTTTCGCCGGGACGGATGCCGGTGAATACGATGTCGACGTCTTCGTAAGGGCGCAGCCCGGACAGCTCGATCATGTCGCGGGCCAGGTCGACGATCTTGACCGGCTCGCCCATGTCCAGCACGAAGACCTCACCGCCTTCGCCAATGACCCCGGCCTGCAGAACGAGCTGCACCGCTTCGGGGATGGTCATGAAGTAGCGGGTCATCTCCTCGTGGGTGACGGTGACCGGGCCGCCGGTCCGGATCTGCTCGCGGAAGAGAGGAATGACGCTGCCGCGGCTGTTCAGGACGTTGCCGAATCGAACGGCCATGAACGGCCGGCCGGTGCGCTTCGCTGCGGCCTGCACTACCCACTCGGCGACGCGCTTGGATCCGCCCATGACGCTCCGCGGCCGCACAGCTTTGTCCGTGGAGATCATGACGAGCCGCTCGACACCGCATCGTTCGGCGGCGCGGACGACGTTCCGCGTGCCCAGGATATTGTTGGTGACTGCCTCCATGACATTGGCTTCCATGAGCGGCACATGCTTGTGGGCCGCGGCGTGGAAGACGACCTGGGGTCGGCATTGGCCGAAGACTGTTTCCAGGTGGGTGGCGTGGCGGATATCCGCGATCACGGCCTGAGTGGACAGGGTGGGGAACCGGCGCTTCAACTCCTGCTCGATCTCGAAGATGCTGTTTTCGCCGTGGCCGATCAGGACGAGCAGCGCCAGGGCGCGCCTGTGCGACCTGCCGGCACAGCTCGCGGCCGATGGACCCGCCGGCCCCAGTCACCACGACGCGTTTGCCCCGCAACTGACTGTGGACCGCCTTGACGTCGGTTTCGACCGGTTTGCGGCGCGAGCAGGTCCTCAATCTGGACCTCGCGGATTTGCTGGAGGCTCACCCGCCCGGAGATGATTTCGTGCAGCGCAGGCATGATCCGGATCGTGGCTCCGACCTGTTTGCTCTTCTCGCGAATCTGACGGATGGCGGCCCCCGACGCCGTCGGCATGGCAATGATGACCTGGTCCGCCTTGTGCTTGAGGATCAGCCATGGCAGGTCGTCGCAGGTGCCCAGGACCTGCATGCCGTTCACCCGGCTGCCGACCTTGGCCGGGTCGTCGTCCACGAAGCCGATGATGTCGATGCCCAGCGCCGGGTTGTCGGTTACCTCGCGGGCGACGAGCGTGCCCGCCGCTCCCGCTCCCGCGATCAGGACAGACACCTGCTGCACGGGTTCCTCGGCGCCCAGTAGCCGGTGAGACAACCGACTGGCCTTGCGCAGGACGAAACGGGCGCCGCCGATCAGCATCAGGCTGACGAGCCAGTCGATGATCAGCACTGAGCGGGGGAATCCGTTCAGCCACAGGGGCGCCACCACGCCTACAAACACCACGCCGAGGCCCAGAGACGAGACGCTGAGCGCGATCGTCAGGTGAAACAGGTCATCGGTATCGGCGTAGAGCCAGTAGCAGTTGTAGATGCCCATTGCGACGAGGACGCTCAGACGGACGGCCAGGGCCGCCAGCAGGTAGGCGACGAGCGCATTCCGCATCCCGCCCGTTGGGAACAGGGTCTCCAGGCGCAGGTCGAAGGCGATGATCACGCTCGCGGCGACGAACAGGGCATCTATAAGGAAGACATGACGGTTTCGTACGTGACGAACCCAGCGCGGTACGGGCAATGTGGTGTTGATGTTCATGGGTGTGTTTCTCCTGGAAGAACAGATGGAGGGGGTGCGGCCGCGCCAAGGATGTGCGCGATCAGATCGCGCTGTCTCTCAGTGCGGCGCAGACGGCGTCGACCTGGCCCTCGGTCATGACGCTGGAGAATGGAAGAGCGAGTGAGACGTCGCCGAGATACTCGGTGATCGGGAAGTCGCCGCGTCCATAGCCAAACTTCTCACGGTAGAAGGGCTGCAGATGGATGGGCGTGAAGTATGGTCGGCTGGGGATGCCCTGGTCAGCCAGGCGCTGCATTACGTCGTCGCGATGGGCGGGCGGCAGTATGCGGACGACGTATACGAACCACGACATGCGCGTGGTGGTCGGGGCGACGAAGGGCGTCTCGACCCAATCGATTGCTTCGAGCCTCTCGTTGTACCAGGCAGCAACCCGTTCTCGTTTGGTGAGCAGTTCTTCGATACGGCCGATCTGCGCGAGGCCCAGCGTCGCGCTCATCTCGTCCATCCGGTAGTTGTAGCCGAGACGGGTATGGTTCAGCCAGGCGTCGAACACGTCGCGGCCCTGGTTGCGCAGCGAGCGGGCGAGATCAGCCCATTCACTGTCGCTCGTGACCAGCATGCCGCCCTCGCCGGTCGTCATCTGCTTGTTGGGATAGAAGGCGAACACACCGGCCTGGCCTAGAGTCCCGGCCTGCCGCCCCTTGTACTCGGACCCGATGGCCTCGCACGAGTCCTCGATAACGGGCAGCTCGTAACGGCGGCCCAACTCGAGGATGGGGTCCATGTCCGCCGGCTGGCCGAACGCATGCACCGGCAGGAGGGCCTTGACCCCGCCGACACTGGCGCGCCGTTCCCGGAGTACGGGCGGCAGGTAGTGCTTCGCATCACCGTTGGAGAGCGCCCGGACCGCGGAGGCCATCAGATTGGGATCGATGTTGCCCGTCGCGCGGTCCACGTCTACGAACACGGGGATGGCACGCTCGTAGAGGATGCAGTTGGCGGACGAGATGAACGAGAACGGCGTGGTGATGACCAGGTCGCGGTCTTGCACGCCTGCGGCGATGATCGCCAGGTGCAACCCGCTGGTGCCGGAGTTGACCCCGACCGCGTGGGACACGCCTACAGTGTGGGCAATCGCGTGCTCGAACGCCTCGATCTGCGGGCCGATGCTGAGACTTGGTGTATGCAGGACCCGGTTCACGGCCGCGACTTCGATGTCAGTGAGATCCGGCGACGACATAGGGATGTGATTTGCGTTCATACGAGCGGTCACCTCGGGAATAGGATCGGCGTCAGACGGGGGAAACGCCGTAGTGAACCCAATAGAAACCCAGCTTGACGATCTCATCGATCACTGCCGTCAGGCTGTATTCGTTCATCCACCAGCGGCCGGGAGTATACCGTGGGTCGGGCGCGACCGAGACCGAAATCGCCACGCCGGGCATGAGCGTCCGAAAGGTGCGCGCCGCGCGACGGCTGTGGAATGCGTTCGTGACGATGATGAGGCTGCGCCAGTTGTGCTGCTGTGCCAGCCGGCTCAGGTTGTGGGCCTCATCGTACGTACTCTGCGCCTCAGGCGCGATGATCGTCGCGTTCGCGGGCAGTCCCAGCTGTTGGGCGGCCTCCAGGGAGAGCTGGGCCGACGAGCATTTCGAGCCCCACGCTCGCCATCGTTCCGCCGCTGAGCACGACGACCGGCGCGTAGCCCAGCTCGTAGAGCTCCACCGCATGATGGACCCGTGGGAAGCCATTGACGTCGCCGCCGAGGCTCACGATAGCGTCGGCGTGCTGAGTCGCGTCGTTCACGACCAGGAAAGGCCCTGCCTTGATCGTTGCCAGGCAGACCAGAGCCACGACCAGGAGAAAGCCTGCCATGGAGACGGTGCACCCGCGGCGGCCCACTCAGGAATCTCGATGAGCAGCGAACTCGTCCAACCGGCGGATCACCCTGGCCGGAACGCCAACTGCCACGGAATAGGCCGGAATGTCCTTGCTGACGACGGACCCGGCGCCGATGACGGACCACGCGCCGACTTTGCGTTGCGGCATGACCGTTGCGCCGATGCCAACCAACGTTCCCTCACCGACGGTGACATCGCCGCCGAGGTGCACACCCGGCGCGATGTGGACGTGGTCGCCGATGACGTTGTGGTGATCCACCGAGCAGGCCGTGTTGAGGATGACGTCGGCGCCGATCCGGCTGCCTGGATTGACCACAACGCGCGCGCAGATCATCGTGCCAGGGCAGATGAGCACATCGGGGGCGATTGTGGCGCTTGGATGGCAAGCGATGATCAAGCGCTGTCCCGCCGACACAAATTGTTCGAACAAGTTCCGCCTGGTTTCGTTATCCCCAACGGCTACCACAATTGCATCGTGTGCAGCCAAAGAAAGCTGTTTGGTGCTGCCCAAAACAGGCAACCCCAGCCGGTCCTGCCCGAGCAAAGTTGGGTCGTCGTCCAGATAGCCAATCGGTGCGACTTCATTGTCTGCGTCGCTCATCCTGCCCAATATATCGGCCACAACCTGGGCGTGTCCGCCGGCCCCGACGATGAGTACTCTTTGGGAGGTGACCATCTCGACGGCAACGGCGCCTCGCGGGACTACGCTCGCTGACTGGGGTTGTGCTTGACGAGCTTCCGGCGACGCTGGAACGTTGACTTCAGATCTGATTGCCGCAGATGTCATGGATTCCATCAATGGCTCCCAACGAACTCTCGCGCCGTTGCTTCACCGGGCTGGCTTATGCCCTCCCGTTTCAGCATCTTCCAAATAGTCAAGGCGATTATCTTTAGGTCCAGCCGCCAGGAAACGTGATCGACGTACCAAACGTCCAACTCAAACTTCTGCTCCCAGGTCAACGCATTGCGGCCGTTGACCTGAGCCCACCCGCTAATGCCAGGTTTGACTTCGTGGCGACGCATCTGCTCTGGAGTATAACAATCCAAGTATTGTATCAGCAACGGCCGAGGACCGATCAGGCTCATGTCGCCCTTGAGCACGTTGATCAACTCCGGCAGTTCATCCAGACTGGTGCTGCGAAGGAATTGCCCGAACCGCTTCAACCGATCAGCATCCGGCAACAGGTTGCCGCGCGAATCGTGCAAATTGGTCATGGTTCGAAACTTGAACAGCGTGAATGGCTTCCCACACAATCCAGGACGTTCCTGGCGAAAAAGGACTGGAGTGCCCAGTTTCAAACGTACTAGTATAGCGATGAATAGCATTAGAGGGGACAGCAAGATGCCAAATGAAAGAGCACCAAACAAATCAAACATGCGCTTACCCACTGCTGGGTACCTGTCTTTGCTCAATTGGAATCAGCCCTCGCGACGAGCGTCAGCAGCAATTGTAGGAACTGATCAGCCTGTTGGCGTCGATCAAAATGCTGAACGACGTAGGCGCGAGCCGCCTTGCCCATTGCGTCAACCCGCGGTCGATCCTGGTTTAGGGTGCAAACTGCACTGGCTAATGCCGCATCATCGCCAGGCGGTACAAAAATGCCTCCTCCCGCTGCATCAATGACTTGTCGGATCGCACCGTCAATCGCCAGAATCGTGGGCCGGCCAGCGGCCATATAGTCAAACACCTTGTTGGGATAGGTGGTGCGGAACATTGGGATGTTTTTCAGCGTTGCCACGCACATGTCGGACGCGGCCAGAATTCGGGGAACTTCAGACTTAGGCAACGCCCCGGTGAATATTACGTTTGGCAGTTGTAGTTGTTGCGCCAGAGCCTTGAGATTTGAAGCCTCTTTGCCATCACCCACCAATAGAAAATGAACGTCGGGCTTGTCTCGAAGGCGCTGCGCTGCTCTAAGTATGGTTGGGATATCGTTAGCCAACCCCAGAGCCCCCGCATAGGTGACCACAAATTGCCCGACCAACCCCAATTGGCGACGAATCTCACGTCCTTTGTCATCCGGGTTGAACATGTCCGAGTCGACGCCGTTCGGGATGAGGCTAATCTTGTTTGGTGACACCCCCCTGCCAATCAGGTAGTCACGATATGCCGGGGAATTCACAACAAGTTGCGTCGCACGAGAGTAGAGAAAGCGTTCCAGCCAACGCGACAGGTCAATCAGAATCGGGTTTTTCAAGACCCCCAACCCAATGGCAAAGTCAGGCCAGAGATCACGAACTTCGAGGAGGAACGGGCGGCCGCTGACGGTAGCCACTATCCAGCCCGTCACAGCCTGAAAAATCGGTGGAGTGGTGCCCATCACCACATCCGCGCGGCCACTCCGCAGTGCGGTCCAGGCTGACGTCAACATAAAACAGAGGAATGATGCCACTCGCCAAGGAAAGCTGCGGTGCAAAGTCGGAAGCGCACGGGCTCTCAGGACTCGGATGCCCTTGATCTTCTGCTCAACAAACACGCCGCTACGAACTGCTGCGGTATGGTTTCCCGTCAAGTAACTCAGATCACTGGCGATCACCGTAACCTGATGGCCTTCTTCAGTCAAGTGGTGGGCAAACTCGAAATGGCGCGTGCCCCCGGGATCTTGAAGTGCAGCAAAGGCCTGATGAATTAGCAAGAGTCGCATGGTCGGATCTCCGAGCTACGTCCAAAACGATCGGTCACAGAGGCACGTGCGATGAGTGGCCTATGCTGCTTAGACGCCAATTCAATGGAACCTGTGAATTTAGACGTCGTTATCCGTGCCATCACGCCGTCGATGGTGATTTCTGAAGGGTTTGGACCGAAGAGTGTCCAAAAGGTAATGGAGGCTGCTCTTTTACTGACTGCCAACGACAGTGCGGGCCCTTTGCGGCCATAACGCGGAGCTCGCCATCCGACAGGTGTGCGCTCGTCTGCTCGCACCAATGTAGACGTACCAACGCCTGCTTCTGACGCGACTTGCACACTATAGGACCCCTCGGTCGTACGCAGGGTGAGACATCGGGTTTGTGAGGCCCAACTGTAAGGCATATCGGGGAATAGCCAATGGAGCCGATAGTCGTGGTCCCCCTGGCTTTGCAGCGAATCGAGAACCAGCCAATAAGCGCCCTCAAGATGCAGAACGGCGCGTCGGTGACGGGCAGGAGGATTGAGTCGCTTATAGCCATCATGCTCACCTTCCCAATAGACCAGGTATGTAGGCGACTGCAAGAAACATCTAACCTGACCGTGCAGCCAGGGGAACCACAAAAATCTTCCTATGCGTTCCATCTGGTCCAGCCCATCCACCGTCACAGTATTATGGTACAGCGTATGGGCCAAAGGATTATTCCATGGTTCGGGCGCATTGTAGCTATAGGTACCGGCATCGATGGTTATGTTCTGACCTCGCCACCACAAGTCGAGATGCAGCATGTCAGCCTGACCGGGCCGATGATGAAAAGCAGCGCAGCGCGTGAAGACGAAGCTGTCGGGCGCTCGCATCACATAGTACCCGCCGTCATCAGCCCGCCAACTCTCCCCAACCTCTGGCACTACGGGGGCTTTCGTGGATTCTGGTCCGAATAGCCATAACAGATCTTCATCCCAGGGACCGCGCGGATAACATCGCGTACATTTTGTGAGGAACTGAATCGCCTGGATGATGGGTCGAGAGTCCTGGTAATCGCAATTGTTTAGCGGCAGGATCAACGCGCCATCGTTCTGTCCATAATTTGGTGTTTGGCCACTGTCTGGATCCTGGATTCGGTGTAGAAACGCACCCGCCTTGGCTACTCGATCAATCAGCTCTGAGCTGAAGGATCGACCATTGAGATCACCCAGGCGCAACGCCCATAGATAGTCATGCAGCACCAGGCGATGATAGTTGACTGAGTGTTGCACGAACGAGCCGTCATCATAAATGAGCTCGCGCCCGAGATTCTCCAGAGTTTGGCTGCCTAGAGCGCGCCACTGTGATGCGCGTCGAAACTCCGGGAATAGCAGCCCGATGGTCCACAAGCCCATCCCTTCACTGATTCCATGGTTGTTCTGTTGACTGAGGGCGTAAGCCAAATTGACTTCAATGCGTCTGCCTGATACCCCGATCATCTGGCTGAGATGGGCCACCCGTTCAGCAGAAGTCGCATTGCTATGAAGGAAACCATACAGCCCGAAACACCACGCCATTACTCGGAAACTGATCTCTTGACCGCATTTCCAGTTGGTCCCTCGTTGTGGTGGATTGCTTTCACGCCAGCTTTCGACCATCTGCCAAAATAATTCTGCAAATTCCTCACGGCCTGTGCGCCAAAAGGCCCGCACAAGCGGGTACACGAAACCAAAACGATTCAGCTCCCAGACCAGCTTAATGTCGCCGAAATCGAAATCCTCTACCTGGCTCCAGTGACGGTCCGCTGGCATTTGTTGACCCGTGAGAGGGTTCGCGTGCCAATCCGGTGGGAGACCGGCCTGTACCTCATCATCACCAAAAAAGGGAAAGCATCCATGCTGGATTCGCTCGGCGATGCGCACGGGATTCGCGCTACCCTGATCCCAACTAGAGAAACATGACGCGAACTGCTCCCGCTGTCCCGCGGCGAATAGGAACTTTGGGCTACCCTCACGCCGATAGCGCAGATAAGGGTCCGGTTGGGCGAGTGATGGCTGGGCCAGCAGGCGATCCATACCTTGCTCTTCCCACGCGCTGGCGGGCAATTGACCTCGAAGCAGGCCACTTCGCCTGCGAAACTCCTGCCAGGCACGCGAAATCGCCCAGCCGGGCCCGAAATAGCGAAGGAAGTACCCAGTTGTCCGGACGCTCCGCCCTGCGGTTGAGAGTTGCCTTCCTTGCAGGATCATGACAGAGCTGACTTCGCAGCTGCGCTCTGCCCAGCGCGATCCCTCTCTACTGCTAGGGCCGGCATGACATCTTCTAACACCTCATTGACAATCTGACGGAATTTGCCATTCGGTTCACGGGTGATCTTATCCCGATACTCGACATCGATACGCATCTTGTCGCCAAGGAACTCGCGGAGGTGTTCCCTCATCGATACCTCGTCGGCCTTGTCACATCCTTCAGCCTTGACCACCCGAATCGTAACGTGGTCTGCAGCGTCCTGGATGAGTTGCGCCTCCGAGATGCTGTGGCTGTCTTTGAATGGGAAGTCCAAGCGGCCTAACTGACGCCCGTCAGGCGTGACAATATAGGATTCGATCCTCCCATCAATGCGTTCCAATGCCGGCGCGGCACGTCCGCAGAGGCATGGTTCGGAAGCTTGTATGGCGATATCACCGATGTCGTAGCGGATCAGTGGCATCACAGGATTCATTAGGCTGGTGCAAACGATCCGCCGCGCGGGTCCCGGTAATCCCTCGACGGGCAACAATTCGAGTACTCCGAATTCCATGTCCACATGGTAGCGATGCTCTTCGCACTCACTGGCACACACACACATCTCAGAGGCTCCGTAGAAGTCGGCGACCTCGCCGTCAAACGCCTCGCGCATCGCGAGACGCTGGTGAGGCAATACGCTTTCCGAGGCGGTCACGGTGACCGATGGGCGGTGCGCCAACCGGACGCCTTGTTCCTTTAGATAGAGAGCCAGCAGGTACAAAGCCGAGGGATAACCGGTATAATATGCGGCGCGGCGTGTTTGCAGATACTCTACTAGATGCGACATATTTTGGCGGCTCATATGATGGACCGAGACATAGGTCTGATTAAGCGCCCAGTTGCTCCGCCAGAAAGGCGGCTTCATAGAGGTGAGCGGTACCACGCTTCGTCCCGCAAAAGAAACATAGGGATCGTGGACGTGGAGGCCGAACCGCCGTCGATGTCGCCACCAGAACGCTACGTACCTTGGCCAGGTGTCTACATCGTGGGCTAGTCGCAGCGCCGTACCGGTAGTGCCGCCAGTCTGGCTGTAACGGATGCGGCTGGAAGGGTATGGGCGCGAGATCAGATCACCATATCTCTCCCTGACCGTTTTTTTGCTGAGGATCGGGAGCTTAGCTAGATCCTCGACCTGTCGAATGTCCTGTGGCACGAGTCGCATCTGGTGAAAGAGGTCATGGTAGTAAGGGACGGTTTCGTACGCATGTCAGAATCATCTTCTGCAATAACTCGGTCTGAAACTGCCGCTGGTCCTCTAAGGACCACCACTGCGATTCATCCAAGAACTCGAGTTGCTGCCAGAACGCGGCATTGTAACGTTCTCGGCGCATTTGAACACCCTTCAGGGAACAGGCCGCATTTTGCGCCCATATGGGAAGATGTTCGTACAGACCGAAACCCCTAGGCTTGCTCATGGATATCCTCCGCTAGAAGACCCCGCGCGAGGGCTACGAAGCGATCACACCAATACTCGGAAGAGAACTTCTTCGCTGCGTGTAATGCTCCCTCATGCAACCGGTAGTACAGTTCATGCGCGTGAGCGAGCTCACAAATCGCCCGCCTCAAACCCTCTGCATCTCGGGGTGCAATCAGAATTCCCGTGGTGTCGTCCACGATCTCTGGGATGGCCGACCACCGTGTGGCTATGACAGGTAGCCCTGCCGCGTACGCTTCGAGAATAGCGCCGGGGTACCCCTCGCCTTCATGGTATGTGGGCAGCAACAGCACATCGTAGTGACGCAACAACTGAGGCACGTCATCCGGCTCGACGACCCCGCAATACTGTGCGGCAGATACGAAAGCCTCTGGGCGGATGTCGCCAATGAGCGGTCCATAGACGTCCACCACGATGCCTTCGTCAAGACTCACAGTGGCGTCTATGATGTCCCTGATTCCTTTGGTCGTCTTCACTTGCCCGACATACACAAACCGCCGTGCGCCGCCATCGAAGGGCTCACACGGTCGCGGAGTGAGATCCGACAGCGGGCGGCTAGTTGGGAACCATACTGTTGGCTTGCCTGTCAGCTCTCGAAAGAATGACACAAGGTGGTGCGTTTGAAGCAAGATTAGGTTCATCTGCAGCACGGTTTTTCGCAGGAGCCAGCGAACCGGCAAAGGAAATCGTCTATAAGTGAGGTCGAAGCTGCCTCCAAATTTGCGAAAGACAGTCTTTTTGCGCCAGATGAGGCAAAGCAGCCAAACCGAAAGGCCCCAGATAAGACTCCCCATTGCTGTGGCATGCAGACTAACGACATCTGATCTCGGGACCCGGTCTAGAATTCGAAATAAGGATACCAGCAGTCTCTGCAACACGCGATGTTCGACTCCGCCCTCGAAGCGAGGTGTCAATAACAGTAAGCGCTACGTCCTTGCGGCCGTCCAGAGCCTCTTTAAGCTGTCGAAAAGAGACGGTGGCTCCGCCGATCGGAGGAGGAAGTGGTCCAATTAGCAGCAGCCTAATGGGACTTATCATGCGTCTCCTCCGGAAACTTGCGGCGTAGCGGTCGCTTGTAACAGTCAGGTCTCGGATACCAAGATTCAATCATACCATGTGGCTCAGCTGCCGGCATGGACAAGATAGTAGCTTGCTTACGCATGTCTGTTGGGCGATCCCGCTCTAGTTGGGTGATGTTTCCTGTGCCATAGATACTGGTCGATATCAATACCCTCGCGAATAACGCGTGCAGGCATGCCAGTGGCAACGCAATTTGCAGGTATGTCCTCGAGCACAACGCTGGCGGCACCAATGACCGCCCCCCGGCCTATCTTGACAGGCCCGAGTATTTTCGCGCCGGTCCCGATATAGACATCATCTTCGATCTCTGGTTCGCCTCGCTCACGAGCGTTTCCGCCTAGTGTCACACCGGTGCCTATCTCAACATTGTCTCCGATGATGGTATTTGAGTGTATGACGACCCCTAACCCACCATAGCCCAGGATTACATCTTTCCCAATTCTGGCCGAATGGGGTATCCAACACGAAAACACAAGACGCGAGCAATAGTCGATCAGACTGGGAATCAATGGGATTTTATGCTGAGCCAGCCATCGCGCCACTCGGTAGCCACTGATCAGGACTTCGAAGAGTATGCATAATAGTCGGTATCGCTATCTCCACTTCTGTCAGCCTTCTCTCAGAATCGATCGCAAAGCACGTCGTCAAAAAGCTCCACCATAGCATCGACGCGCCTCTGCATTCGGAATCCTTCCGCGCGGATACGCCCTTGTTTCAGGATCTCCTCCAACTGTTCAGGTGACTCTTTCAACATCTCAAGCACAGCATCGCGTAAAGCATCAGGTTGCTCTGGAGGCACCATCAAGGAGAGGGTGCCTCCAAGCACTTCAGGAATGCCCCCCACATTGCTGGCGACTACGGGCAATCCTGCTGCCATCGCTTCCACCAGGACCAAACCAAAGCCCTCAGTCCTTGCCGGATGAACCAAGACGTCGGACGAGGCCATTAGACGAGCAACATCACGTCTTTCACCCAGAAACTTAACATATCGCGAATATTCACGGCAGAGAATCCGTTGTTTGAGCCTTTCTGTGAACCCATTCTCATCAGCGTACATCCCTACCCCTTCGAGCGCGTATTCGGGGCCGACATAGACCAACCAAAGGTTCTCCTCAGCTAAGATTGGCCGCAAGGCTTCATATGCTGTGTCGATTCCCTTGATTTTCAACATGCGTCCGACGACAAGCGCTATGCGGCTATCGGGCGGAAGCCCCAACTCCTCGCGTACTGATACCCGTTCCGACGTGGCATCGAAGCAGTCCCGTGCAATCGCATTGTACACTGTCCGAGTGTGCTGTGGGGGTGTGGAAGAGTAACTAACCCAGTGTCCCCTGACGTAGTCAGAAATGGCATAGAATCGTAGTCTTTTGTTTCTTCTAACAAAAGCGCGCCACACTTCATAACGCATACTGGTGTATCTTTCTTCCGAGAAGACACGATGAATTCCCGCAACCAACCGGACTTGCAGACCCCATGTGGCCCAGGACGCCAGCATCGTTGGCAAGCTCATCGAGGTTTCGACGATATCATACCCCTCCGCCCGAAATCAGACGCCGCAGTCTCCAAATGGCAGCAACCATGCTCGCAATCGGCGGATGGATACGCAGACCGAGAAAATGCACTGCTGGGATGCCATTCCTCAGCAAGGCATTCTTCGCATCGACCACGCCGGGCAGCGCCTCCGTGTACATGCTTAAGATATCGGTGCGGATCCCGCGCTTGTTGAGCTGCTCCGCTAACTCCACCGCCAACCGCTCCGCGCCGTTGAGCTGGTAGAATTGAGTCATGAATATGAGCACTTTCATGGGCTTCTCCACAATAGTCCTTCTTTTCAATTGCCCTGACCGAATTGCGGGTTGCCGGGTCAGTATGCGTCGCATATGCGATAGCTGGCCAGATAAAAAAAGCCTCTCTTGACATACTATGAAAGTAGAACGCTAACCGAGCCAGAACAAACACTGCTAGTGCAATCGACAATCCAGCTAGCATACGGTCCTCGCGCCCAAGCGTGCGCGTCGATTGCAGAAACGAGCGTGCGCTTCTGAAATAGAGCGGAATCCAGAACAGCACAAAAGGGATTGCGCCGAGGAGGCCCAAGTCCGCAGGAACACTAAGAATGCTGTGAGCATTGCCACCAGCAGTAGTCACACTTAGTATCCATGGCATCTGCCTCTGGATCGAGACTATGTGATTGCCAAAACCGACGCCCCAGATTGGGCTGCGTAAAAAATCCGTGACGCATACCTCACCAAATAGGTACCGCACATTGTTATCCAACTGCGACTGCGTCTCGTACTTGTATTCATACTGCTTGACTAAGAAGGCGCCACGGTCTGTGTTGATCGCTATACTCAATGTTGCCATACAGATGGCCAGTGCACATACCACAACCAGCTTCCCGCGAAGGCTATCAGTTTGGAGAAAGACTAAGACAAGCAGGCCACCTACACACCCTATGATGCCGGTTGTCGAAAACGACTGAAATATGCAGACAAATGACACGCCCAGATAAGGAACGAGATACCACGCCTTCTTAACACCTGCCACTGACAGCACCATAAAACAAGCAAAGACTGCCGGGGCCAATGCACTGACATAGTCGACTTTGTCGATATGGAGTCCCCTTACCCAAAAGAAATTACCTACCCCCAAATATGCGAATCCTCCAGAGAGAATGTTTTGCCCCTGAATAATCTCATATAACCCAGTCAGCAAAGGAATCAAACCGAGGAACAAGATTCCAGTCACAAGTCTACGCTTGTCAGTGGTGCTCAATCCCTGCGCCAGTACACCTCCAACAACTAATAGCCAAAGTATATTTGCGCCAGTAGTGAACAACGTCATGAAGTAGTCTTCATATGCACTGTTGGTCAAAGAGCAAATAGCGTATGAAATCCAACACACGCAATAGAAGATCACGAGGTTGGTTATCGTTATCCGATACAGGGAGCTTGCTCTGGTTGTCCCGGCGCTCATCTTTGGAACCACAAACGCAATGCACAAAACGATGGCGACTTGTTGTGGTGTAAAGACACCCTCCCTGCCATAATGGAGAACGACATAATCATTGACCAGACTGGAGAGATAATACAGGAAGAAAGCCCACAATCCGGGATTGTCAAAGACTCTTGATCTTTCCTTCCGCGACAGCATCATTCGAGTTTTCCTGTTCCTTGTAGAGTCTGTGTTTCAAGAATCCTCAACAGAAATCTCGACTTCCAACGCATCTTATATGTGTTCTTGTTTTGCTGTGTTTCACAAATTCAAATCCCACGATTTTCGGCTCGAGTAATGCTTAGTCATAACCCCGAAGCGCCTCTGTATGACTGTGTCAAGTCTCTATCCGAGAGCGCAGTACTGCATTTCCTGCCCATAAAATACAGCCCACTGGCTGCGTCTAAGCTGCCAGGCGTGTCTATTGAATTGTAGTCGAAATACTTCAACCAGAAGGAGGAGACTGTTCCAAGAATGACCAGCGCATTTCGGACCTCTCTCGACCACGCAAGGCTCTTCAGAAATGCTATGTAGACACCGGCCAGAGCCATTCCCGAACCACACATCGCCCCTCGTTCAATCTCCTCAAACCTCCGGCACAGTCTCCTCAACCCCAGATCGGTGAACCGGGTGAAGTCATACCGGCCACCATGCACTGCCTGCAGAAACGGCACTTCTGCGTAAACAATCCCCCGGCCTTTTAGGGTCCTGTGAATTTCGCCCACACAGCGGTGAGGATCGACTACATGCTCGAGTACCGCTTGGACTATGACCCCGTCAAAGCTTTCGTCGTCGAAAGGGAGATCATGTGCATCGCAAATGAGTTCCGTTTGAGGTCTCATTGCCACATCTGAATGCACGAAATCAATTTGGCTATTTCTGATGATAGCGTCCAGACCCGCTCCTGTGTCGCCGCTACCTACAATCAGGACGCTCGGCTTTTCTATATCGTGCAGCAGGAGAGATTCTAGCTTCTCAAAGTTTCTTCGTGCCTTTAGATTTGTGCCTGTACGAGGAAGCAATCGGCCAATGAACGATTTCAGCTTCCCGCTGTGCCGATAAGTAGTCTCTTTCTGCTCCAGATAATCCCTGAGCGAAAATACACTTGTATCTTCATTGATCAGAATAGGAACGCCGGCGATGATTGGATACTCCCTCCGGCACGTTACCCCAACGCAAATGAGCTGGTCCTCTCCGCCGAGATGCAGTTCTTGTTTGCATGCTGGACAGCGCAAGAGGCTAAATTGCTCTGGCTTCAGCCGTCCCATTATACTCGCCTTTCGCTGGTAGTTTTGGTATTCTCAGGAAACTCCGTGGCTTAGAACCGACAATCGTCGTTCGTTACACCCGACCTCACCCCAGACATCTCGCCGACACGCCTTCTACGTTCGAATGTGAAGTGTCCTATTGCCCGTCGTTTCTTTCAAAGCCCGCCCGAGAAACCGCCGGGCCTTAATGCCCAGCAAGTAGCCGGGAACTGTCGCGGGAAAATAGTACAGAGAATGTCCGGTCTTTTCCATTAACCAGGGATGCTTGGAAAGAAAGCGCAACAGCCAACCACCACGCGCCCAAGTCGTCAACCGGTATCTCCATATCCAGGCCCTACGAAGCTTCCCAATACGGCCCGACAGGAGAGACGTTTCGTCGTAGTCGAATTCGGGCGCAGCCCGACCGTTCTTCTTCAGCCAGGCGTTAAGCGTAACTCCGGGGAGTAGTTTGTGTCGATTAAGTCCCTTCAGCACTGGATCGTCCATGATACGATCTGCTTGAAGCGGAGCATAGTCAACGGCTCCGTTCTTCCTCGCCGACTCCAATGTCTCCTCGCCCCGCTTTGTTCGGCACACAATAAGGGTCTCGGACGTCTTACCTCGATGATTGTCGCCTAACGTCATATCGGCCGCCCAGTTGCCACAGTCTGGACAGAGACTGCATCGGTTCAGAGAGAAAAAGGGGACAGCCACATCGAGCGATGGATATAGGGGCTTCTCCACCGCTGTCCCATCTGGCTTTTCGAAGCGGATGCTGCCAGGGTAGTCGCCATAGCGCCAGGCGACCAGCCTGCCTTCGCCGGGGTAGTGTAGACCCAGCGTTGCAGCAATGGCGGTAAGCGCCTCGTAGGTCTGGATCTGACCACAAAACAAACCGATGCTGAGGATTTGGCTCTGGCGGAGTCTCGGAACCTTCTCGGTCGCGCGGTTCCATGCTCCTAGCTGGCATGGTATGACGGTCATCGCGATGCGACGCGGACAACGCCGCAGCTCAGGAATTATAGTCGCCAAGCTGGGGACAGGGCCATACTTGCTCATCATGGCGGAAAGCACGACTTTCGGGTCATGTGTCAATCGGACGGCCGGTCGTTCATTATCCATGACAATTACGGCAACATCGTCGACCTGCTGGGATTCAAGGAGATACAGAAGCAAGGACGTAGCAATACCGCCTGAGGCCGCCCCAGCGCGAATCGCGGGATTGGTCGAGTGTCCTATCCAATAGTGGCGCACTGGACCCCGTTCGTGAACCATGGTGGTCTTGTCATCGCAATGACGCTCCGCCCATTGGACGACGGGATACCCCCTTCCAGGACAGACATCGCAGCACAGACCGCACCCGGTGCACTTGGACGCGTCAATCACTGGCTCATGGGATGTGAAGATATCAATGACCAGTGCCCCAGCTGGACAGACACCAACACACGCACCGCAACCGCAGCAGAGACCGTTGTCGATGACTTTTGACTTTAGGTCAGTGTAGTGTGCCTCTGGTTTCCCGCGATCAACACCCATATTAGAGATCTTCCTTTGACCGATTCTCCATGGCTGTAGGCGACTTGATGATTAGCGCCGGATTGCCAGCAGCGAAGATATTGCTCGGAATGGACTTGGTTACCACAAAATCTACCCCAATGACAGAGTTTTCGCCGACAGTGCTGAAGTGCTCCTTCTCCACAGGTGATCTTACTTGGCCCTGGATGAGGCTCTGCTCCTGATATCGAATGAATCGTATGCGCTTAACTCATCTATCTCTCGCATGGAGTTAACTCCATGCTGCATCTTCACGGTGGTCAAAAGCTATTGTTTTCGTGCGATAATAACGATTTCTCGAAACAAAGGGTTCAAGCACTGAAATTCACCAAGTACAATACCAATTACCCTGCAGATTGCCAATAAGGCTTTACGAAGAGGCATGAAGGGTTTGAGTGCTGGGTTTGCCAAACCGAACATCAGAAAATCGAAGATGAACAGCCAACACAGTCGAATCTCTTGGATGACGAAACCGGCCGTACTCAGTTGTTCCTTAATCCCATAAAGAGTCTCATATTCATTAATCTCCAACATTTGACATTTTCTATTTCGGTTATAGATGCAGCGACGATTATGGACGAGTAAAATTAAGTAACCGTTTTGACGAAGGATATCATTCACACGTTTCAATGCCAGCGGTCGATTAGGCAAGTGCTGAAGTACAGAAATGTGGGTGGCAATGTCAAAAGAATCGTCCCTTAGTCCCTGGAGATATTGAGCATCTCCCAAAGTGTAGGATAGCCGATCGCTTAAACCGCGTTCGGCGGCATTATCACGCGAGATTTTGATATTATTCTCCGCGTAGTCAATTCCCCTGACGTTCGCACAATAGTCTGTCAAAACCTCTGCCCACACCCCCGTTCCAGTTCCGAAATCAATTCCGTTTTCATGGGCTCCGGTTCTTTGCAGCCAAGTATTGATTATGCGAAGACGCTCTTGGTGATTGACCTGCGCGGCGTTCAGATGAGATGCAAGCAAACGTCGATTTCGACTTTCGGCAACTTTCTCGTAATGCAGCTTGACTCGGTCATAGGCTTTCTCTCCGTTTGGCTCTTTTCCTGTCATAATCACTGAACCTCAATAATCAAGTGCTCGTGTTCGATCGCTTCTGTAACAATGCCAGCATCGTGGCGGATAGCGAACCGGATGATTCCGCGGATTTCACCGAAACCAAAACGCGATACCATTGCAAACAAGACAGTACACAACAACATTAGGACTGCTGCAGGCAGCCAACCGGTCGGAACCAACCAGATACGCATGATGGTCATCACCGCGCCAGTCAACACAGCGGCTTTATAAGAGAGCGGTAATTTACGCGAATTACTAAGTACAAAGAATACATAGAAAACGCCAGCAAGAGATGCGATTGACACACTAAGCATCTTCGCGCCTGCAATCGCCATGACGCCATATCCGGAGATAAATATCAACGTCAAGGCAACCTGGCCTAGCATATTCAGAAACTGTTGCGTGAACATGAAGACATTCTTCTCCATACACGTGGTAATGACTAGTGTGGAAGTGTTCAGTGAGCGAATAATGCCAACTAGACCAAACAAGGTCAAGAGATAAGCATATCCGACATACTCTTGTCCAAATAGACCGAGAATCTCCCGACTGAAAGCCATTGTAACCAATGACATGAGGGTGATCGGCACAGTGGTCCAGCGACCGAGGATAGAAAAGGCTCGGTTGAAGACATCTTGATGGTTTGCACCTAGGAGATTGGCAAAAGTCGGGGTAATGGATGGTCTGAGTATCAAAAGAAATCTTTCTAGGAGGGCATTGATACTAAGTACTGCTTGATACATGCCGAGCCCTTTCAGATCTGAGATTGCCAGAACCGCCATGCGGTCGATATTGCCATACAGAAATGTAAAAACAGTGGCCATCATGGTTGTAAAAGAGAAAGCCCAGAACCCAGGCGGAAGGAACCAGCCGGGTCGCAACTTGAATCGTTGATCGCGGACTAGGCTGATCACGCAGATGATCATTGCAAGGATATACCCAGCAGCAAAGCCGCCAAGGATATACGGCAGGCTATTGTCAACCAGTGTGTCTCGCTTGAAGAAAAACATAATCGCAACGATTGGGAGCAGCATCAACCGCATCATCTGACGAGCAACGGCTGTTGTCTGGATGAGCATCAGGCCCGTGCCCGTATTCACGAGCGTTTCAGTCGCTACGACCAGGATTGCCAGGGAGACAAACCATAAATAGCCGCGCATATCGAATTCCTGCTGTAACACGAATTGGAAGATATTTGGGAACAACCAGAAGAGGCTAAGAGACGCAGCCATCATAGCCAATAGAATCAACATATAAGAGAAAACAAAACGGCCTCGAGCCTCGGCATCAGAGATTTTCGGCATAAACACCGACAATACAGGCTCTCCACCATACAAGACAAAGGTCGTGATGACACCGATCAGCATCTGCGCCAGAGCGTACGTGCCCAGCACGGTAGGTCCGGCTCGCCCGAGCATGAGCGCGATCAGAGCAGCCGCCGGCATGCCTAGCCCATTCGTCACGAGTAACCACTTAGCGCCTATAATGCTGCGGTTCTTGATTTCGTTTACGCTAAGGCTAAGCGTATCGGCCATTTACAAACGTCCTCTCCACCTCGAATGGATGCGACTATACAGGCGCGGTGGGTAGATCGAAGCCCAAGCCACTGCCCTTTTTTTAGTATAGAAATAGAGTCCCCAGCTCCGCGGCGGCCACCAAGAAATAATCTGAACGCGTTTTGGCGTATCTCGATATATGAAACGACTATTCAAAATCCAAATAGTTCTATCGCAGCGTTTGATATCGATCTGATTCGGATTCATAACGAGGCGAGTCAGATACTCGAACCATTGAGCGTTCCAGTTCATGGATGCAGCTACGTCTTCCCAGACCACGCCGCCATTGTTCCGTTGCGGAAGGCCTGTATCGTTCTTGCCCACAAATCCCGGAAAGGAACCATTAGCGTGCGCCCGGCCGAGGATCGACGAGATCGTATCTTCGGCCACCGCCTGGGCTCCGAGAAGAGTTATGACTTCATGGAGTCCCACCAAGATCATACCTATCCCGGCGACGAATTGTGGCTTCCTCTCAATTTCCCCTTGCTTCGTCGTGTGATAAAACAGGCGCGTATCTGGGTCGCGCATGGCGAGGAGGAATCGGCTCTGCGCGCGGATGATTTCAGCAAACCGCTCGTCGCCCGTCGCCTGATACAGCGCCCAGAATCCTCGCAAGGATAGTCCGGTATACAGGGTGACGTAGTTGTCGGGCTTGCGTTGGCTTGTGGTGAACTGATAAGACAACCCACCGGGTGCCATCCAGTCGGATGAGGAGTCGTTGGCCATCGTTGTTCTTCCGGTCAGCAATTTCTCGTTCAACGCCTGAGTGTCATCCCATCGTTTTAGCAGCCACTGCCCGACGCACAAAGCCCGATCCCGGAATTCGATGTCACCGGTGACATCATAGATAGCCAGAAGTGTTTCGGCTGCCATCGTATTGAAATTCACGACAAACCGGTCCTCGTGAGGACTCCAATAATCGACTTCTGCAAACTTGAACGCCCCCTCGCTTTCGACCCATAGGACATCGAACCAGTAGCGCCGCACATGGTCGACGGCGATGCGAAGGTATTTTTCGCTCCTGGCTTGGTCAACAAGATCGGCGACTGACAAGAGTGCGCAAACACCCAGCGCGCAACTGACCAACGAGTGAAACCGATCATCTTCATGGCCCGTATAGAGTATCTTGCCAGTCTCGGGATCGTAGTGACTGACGAGAAGGTCAGCGGCCAACGTCATAGCGTCACCCCAGCGCAGTTCGCGGCTCTTGCGATAAAGATTGCCGTAGCCCCGAATCATCGCTGACTGGGTCCACGCCGTATCGTGGACGCGGTCCATACGTTTTGCTTCCGTGCGATGCACCACAAATCCGTTATACGCACCTCGCTGGTCTCGCCACGACTCCAGCCAGCCGACAAGTGCTCCCAACGCACTGACAATTGCCTCTTGATCGATCACGGGCCTATATCTCCATATTCTCGGTAGACTGAGCCGACAACACTCATCGCTGCCGCCGCTTCCACTGCACCGGTTTCCGGATTCTGCCCACGTTCAATGCAATCGGCCAACTCAATGAATTGTGTGACACTGCCGGTTAATCCTTTAGGTTTTATCCTTTCTACACCTAACTCGTCACGGGCGACGCAGAGAACCTGACCATCTGTGACAAGTTGCCCATCATCGAAGAACACCTCTAAGCGCAGGTGCCTCGGCGTTGAGAAACTGGTTGATACACTGCTATGAACACCGTTACTGAACGACATCGAAACACAGGCCCAGTCAGGCTCCTGCGAACACCGATTGAGGTTCACTGTCCATCCCTGCGCGTGTTCGGGCAGTCCAAATAGATATATCAGCAGGTCAATGCAATGAACCCCCAGTTGTTCCATGCTGCCACCGGGGCATGCACAGGCATCGTCCCGCCAATCATGGCGAGACGTACGATCAAGAGTGTAGACGGTTTGTGCGTAGATAGGCCGACCCAAAACTCCACTTTCCAAAATGCGCTTCATCTCTCGGAAGACTGGCTCACGGCGCATTTGATGGCCTACCTGCAGCGTGACCTTTCGCTCATCGCAGTATTGTCCCAATTCTCTGCAGACCGAAGCATGAGAGGCCAACGGCTTCTCAACGAAAACATGTTTTCCCGCGTCGGCTGCGGCTTTCACTATGTCAGCATGAAACTGGTTGGGAACGGTGACGGCCACAGCTTGACAACGAGAATCGCTAAGTACATCATCAAGTTGATCGTAGCATCTCGTGCTGAATCGGTCGGCAAATCGACGGGCTGATTGCGTTTGGATGTCGTATACGCCATGGATGCAGAATCTTCGAGAACGCATAATGTTTGCGGCGTTCGACGCACCCCACCCGCCAACACCGATCAGTCCAATACCTAGCGGTCCCCGATTTGCCTTAAGGGTAAAGCGATCGTAGACGGTTTCGACTGTCTGTTGTAAAATACGCATCTTTCTCAATCAAATGTCCCTTACTTGCTAATAACCTCGCCGGTATTCTTCGATGGCTTCTTTCAGACCAACCGCTGGCATCCATCCCACTTGAGCACGCAACTTCCGTGTGCTGTAACGCAGATGACGTGTGTGGAAATAGTATTCGGCCAACGCATATCTCACGGCTAGCGTCTCTGTACGACCGCATAGGGCTCGATACACGGTCTGGCTTAACCGTGTCAGCCAGAAGCCCGCCTTGCCGATATGCCAGGGAGTGTACCGCAGAATGTCATACCGCATCTTAAGCGTATTCAACTCATGCAATGTTGGCTGCTCGTCCACAACCAAAAAGACGCCCTGCGCCTCGGGATGCTCACCGACTCTGGCGACCGCTTCTGTGAAACTGGCGATATGCACTAGAGGAACGCGCTGGCGCATATCGACGACAACGCCGCGCCTCAGCCATGTTTGAGCAATAGCGAAGTGCCTATGGCCGTAGATCAAACCCGGTCGCAAAATGACCAAACGAGTCGAATTGCGCCCGGGACGGCCCTGTAGGATTTGCTCTGCAAGCCATTTGCTTCGGCCATAGAGTTCGCCTTCAACGTGATAGGGGGGCGAAGACTCATCAAGTGTTTCTTCCCCACGGCGATTCCTGTATCCTAACGCGGCCACACTGCTTACATAGATAAAGCAGGTCACCCCATGTTCAGCCGCCTGATCGAACAGTGACGCGGCCCAGTCTCGATTTACTTTCAAGAATTCGTCCCAGGCACCGCTGTTTCCCACCTTACCTGCGCAATGCACAATGATATCTCCAGCTGACAAGATAGATGGCATGTCCTCATAGGTGCAGCAGGATATCCCTATCTCATCGAGATGTCTGAGAGGTCTTCCAGAACGCGTAACGCCAAACACGGTATCACCCAGACGATGAATTCTCTCGCATAACTCGCCACCAACATAACCATTGGCCCCGGTTATGATCCAGCGTTGCGTCGAAAACTTCATGTCCTTGTTCACATTATGGCCGTTTGCTGGAACTGGAGCGCTAATGCCTCAGCAACAAACCGACTCCATGAGAATCGCTCTCGCACATCCTCTCGTGCACGACATGACATGGCGGCGTAATCTTGGTCGTCCAAAGAGAGAATAGTCTCAATCTTCTCAGAGAGCGTTCGGACGCTTACGTCCTTGGCCACGCTGCCTGTTTTACCATCTTGGATGATCTCCTCTGTTGCTGTCAGGATATGCGGATGGCTGCCTCCATAACCAACAACCGGAGTGCCACATGCCAGAGCTTCCAGGAGTGTCTGCCCAAAGGGTTCAATAGTGCTTGGGTTCACAAACACGCGCGCCAGGGAATAAAAGCCGGGTAGCAGCTTAGACTGTCTGCCGGTAAAGATGACTTTGCCCTCTAATCCTATGTTCGAGACAAATGATCTAAGGCGAGCATCGTCTGGTCCGTCGCCAACGAGAACCAGGCGGCACTGCGTCTTCATCTGCGCAAACGCCTCCACTAACCCATACAGGTTCTTCATTGCGCAGAATCTACCGACGAAGAGGATATTAGGTTCCACAGTAGAAATTCCGTATTTTTCCTGAATTTCGGAGAAGAATGACCTTCCGTTTCGCCGGGAGAAAATGTCTGTGTCCACGCCCGGTCGGATGATTGCAGTCCGGTCGTGGATTTTCTGTCCATAGGATCTCTGCACGGCACGAAGCATGTTTTCGGAGAAGACCACAGGCCGAGAGGATTGGAGAAGACGACGTTCGATAGATGAAGCGGTGAAATAGTGGAATGGCCACAGTCCGAGTAGCAGGAGCCTTCGTTGCCAAGGCATGCCTTTCGTTCGCAGGAACAACGAGTCAGCATCCAGTCTCGCTGTTACCGGAAGGATGTGGAGGAGACAACCTCGGTATCCCGATCGAACTACTCCCCAGCCAACAGCTGTCGAACGAGACCAAATTGCGTCAGGCTGGAATTCTTCAAGAACCGCGGGAATTGCATGCTGCACGGTTATTACCTGTTTGGCTAATCGTTTGTGAGGCCATCGAGTCGGCGTGTAGGGGACACGAACAATTTCGATCCCTTCATGCTCCGTGCGGAGCGGCGCGTTTGGCGACGTCTGAAGACAGAATACCTTGACCTCGTGCCCGGCACGAAGTAGTTCGCGCCCAATGAACCGAAGTGAGTTTTCCACACCTCCAACGGTAGGGTACGCCGTGCTGTTTGCCAGCAGTACTTTCATGACCCAAAAACCCCATTCGAATCGAGAGCCTAATGGCCTCACGCAGGCCAGCGTTTCGTCGCACGTCTCGGTGCATTGTCCACATATGATCTCTCACAAGATCATTCCGCAAACACATTTCGCGTGTCAACCCACAGCTTAGCCTGCGTCTGAAGTGCACGCCAATCGTAGACCCTATGATCCGTCGCGATGACCACACAGTCTACGCTGCGCAACATGTCACCCAAATCCGACACAGACTCCATCACAACGCCATCGTAGTTCAAGGACAAAATGTATGGGTCGTGGTAGCTGACTGCCACCCCCTTTTCCTTTAGCAGCTGGATGATGTGCAGAGCGGGGGATTCACGGAGGTCATCTATGTCCTTCTTGTATGTCACACCTAGCACCAGCACCTGGCTGTTCGCCAGTGGCTTGCCTGTCTCATTCAGTCTATCCTGCACCTTGCCGACCCAATAAGCGGGCATTGCATCGTTCACCCTGCGCGCGCTCTGGATCAAGGGCGTCACCGATGGCGCAATCTGAGCGATGAACCACGGGTCCACGGCGATGCAATGCCCACCCACGCCGGGGCCTGGTTGAAGGATCCTTACCCGAGGGTGCCGGTTAGCCAATCTGATGGCTTCCCAGACATTGATGCCCACTTGCTCGGCCACCAGCGCAAACTCGTTGGCCAGGGCGATGTTTACGTCGCGGTACGTGTTCTCCATGAGCTTGACCATCTCGGCAGTCGTCGCGTCAGTGAGGAAGATCTGGCCAACGACGAACGAGGAGTACAGTTCCCTGGCCAGCGCGGCCGAAGCCGGGTTCGCCCCGCCGATGACCCGGTCATTGTGGATGAGCTCCTCCATGATGTGCCCGGGTAGAACCCGCTCCGGGCAGTGCGCTACGAGAAGACTCTCCGGATGCGACTGCTCATCGCCCGTGCGCGCCACTTTCAAGCCGGAGCGTCCGAGGATGGGCAACAGGACGTCTTCCGTTGTGCGCGGTGGCACGGTTGACTCCAAGATGACCAGATTTCCCGGGCGAAGGTGCGGGACTATGGATTCTGCCGCTGAGATTACGAAACGCAGGTCGGCCACCGGATGTTCATCCCGACCATTTACGCTCCTCCCTTCGGGCCTGGCCTTGAATGGGGTGGGGACAGCAATAATGAAGGCATCGGCTGGCCCTGGCCGGCAGTTGACGCAGAGGTTGCCGCTCTTGGTCGCCGCCTGCACCAGCGTCTTGAGGCCGGGCTCCTGAATGTGAATGTCCCCGTTGTTCAGGAGTTCGACAATATGGTCGTTGATGTCGACGCCAATGACCTGGAGACCGTGTGTGGCAAACATGGCCGCCGTAGGTAGGCCTATATATCCAAGCCCTAAAACGCAAATTGTCTTCATTATCACCTTGCTCCGGAAAGAGATAGCTGCAAAACTGGCGAGAAAGGGCGAGACCGTGCGACTAGCTGGCCAAGCAGTGCGCTGACGATACGCTGGCCGGCCTGTCCGTCCCCATAAGGGTTGACCGCCCGGGCCATACAGTCGTATTCTGCGGAGTCTTGAAGTAGGGAAACCGTTCGACTCACGATCTCGTCGCGATCAGTTCCTACCAGGCGAACCGTTCCCGCCTCGACAGCCTCGGGCCTTTCAGTGACCTCACGCAGCACCAGCACCGGCTTGCCGAGTCCTGGCGCTTCCTCCTGGATTCCGCCGGAGTCGGTCAGAACGAGATGCGAGCGCTTCATGAGCTGCACCAGCGGCAGGTAGTCCAGGGGAGGGGTCAGGACGATGTTCGGCACGTTGCCCAGAAGACGATGTACCGGCTCCCACACATTGGGGTTCAGGTGTACCGCGTAGACGATGTGAACCCGTTCTTCATAGCGCACTGCAATATCCTTCAGGGCCAGGCAGATGTTCTCCAACGGCTGGCCGAAGTTCTCCCGGCGATGGGCAGTGACCAGAATCAGCTTGACGGCCGGGTCGTCGAACGGCACGTGATCCAGGTTCAGAGTGCTCAAGTCGAAGGGCCGGGCTGCCACCCAGTGAAGAGCGTCGATGACCGGGTTGCCGGTGACCAGGATGTGGTCATCGGGGATGCCTTCCTGCAGGAGGTTCTGCCGAGAGCGCTCGGTGGGCGCGAAGTGCAGGTCGGCGATCGCGCCAGCAACCTTACGGTTAATTTCTTCCGGGAAAGGCTGCCACTTGTCGTAAGTACGCAATCCCGCTTCCACGTGCCCGACTCTCGCGCGGGCGTAAAATGCGGCTAATGCTGCGGCTGCGACTGTCGTCGTGTCGCCCTGGACCAGCACCCAGTCCGGCTGTTCCTTCTGCAGAATCGGCTCCAATCGAGCCAACACGGCGGAGGCTACCTGGCTTGGCGTCTGGTTGTCCTTCATCACCTCGAGATCGTAAACGGGCTCGATCTGGAAAAGCTGCAACACCTGGTCGAGCATCTGGCGGTGCTGGGCCGTCACGCACACGACTGACTGCAAGTCGCTATCCGCCGACCGGCGCTGCAGCTCCCGGACGACTGGGGCCATCTTGATCGCTTCGGGACGAGTCCCAAAGACACTTAGAACCTTCACGCGACTCCTCTCAAGGTGTGGGTCTCATCGTTCAGAAAGTCTAACATTCACTGGGGCGAGGTTCTGCTCGTACATTATGTTTGCGATTTCTGCTCCGCCAACCACTTCACTTCTTCTTCCGTCCATCGCCGTAATAGTAGTAATAGTAGTAGCCACCTCTGCCGCCGGTGTGCTGCTTGTTGAGGACGGCGCCGAGGACCTTGGCGCCGGCTTTTTCCAGAGCTTCGCGGGCCCGCAGCCCCACCTCGCGGCGGGTGGCGCCGACGTCGACGATGAGGACGGCGCCGTCGGCCTTGCTGGCCAGGACGCTGGCGTCGGTCACGGCCAGGACGGGCGGTGAGTCCAGGATCACGACCTCGGCCTGTGAGGTCAGCTCGTGCAGCAGCTCGGTCATGCGCGCCGAGGCCAGCAGCTCAGCGGGATTGGGCGGCGGCGTTCCGGCAGGGATCACCCGCAGGTTCTCGATCGGCGTCGGCCTCAGATCGGTCTCTTCCAGGGGACCGTTGCGCAGCAGCAGGGCGCTCAGACCGGCGTCGCCGTTCAGGTCGAAGAGGCGGCCGACCGTGGGTCTACGCAGGTCGGAGTCCACCAGGATGACCTGCTTGCCGGCCTGGGCCATCACGATGGCCAGGTTGGCCGCGGTGGTCGTCTTGCCCTCGCCGGGTCCGGCGCTGGTCACCACCAGGCTGTGTGCTGCCCCATCGCCACCCAGGCCCACGTATTGCAGATTGGTGCGCAGCGTGCGATAGCCCTCGGTTACGTTGGACCGGTGGCCCAACGCAGTCACCAAACCGTCTTTTACGTTCTTTACGTTCGAGATGCGGAAGATGTTGCCCACCGTTGTCAAACCCAGAGCCTCGGTCACATCCTCGGAGGATTTGATGGTGTCGTCCAGGTACTCCTTGGTGAAGGCCACGCCCGCGCCCAGCATCATGCCCACCGCCAGGCCCAACATGGTGTTCTGGCTCTTCTTGGGCTTGATCGGCTTCTCAGGCAGCTCAGCCACGGCGAAGATCGTCACGTTGTCGGAGTAGCGTGCCGACGGCCAGCCGGAACTCCTCGGCGCTGGTGAGTAGGATGGTATAGCGCGTCTGGTAGGTGGTCAGGTCAGTCTGGAGCTGCGTCAGCTCGGCGCGGGTGTACTCCGGCATGTTCCCATTCCTGGGGTCCTTCGGGTCGCCCAGGGAGGCCATGGATTTCTGCGTGTCCTTGATGCGCGCCTCCAGGTCGGCGATCTGGCGGTCCAGGTCCTGCTTGCCGCTGTCGTAGCGCGCCTGCTGCTTGGCCGCGGTTTGGGCGATGAAGACGTCGGCCAGTGTGTTGGCCATGTTCTGGGCCAGCAGCGGGTTGGCGTTCTCCACCGTTACCTTGATGAGCTGGGTGTCGCGCACTGCCGCGACGGTTACAGAGCCTACCATCCGGGCGATGTCTTGCGGCTCCGATGGCAGCCCCAGATCCGCCATGGCCTGGCCGACTACTTTGGCCGACTTGAGCAGCTCGACGTAGGTTTTGCTGAGCGCAGTCCCAGCATTCAGCGACTGGATGATGTCGTTACGCGGGTCGTTGGCCAGGTCGATCTGCAGCGTGACCGTCGCGCCGTACACCGGCGTCATGTGTGCGCTAACGTAGTAGCTGGTCCCGCCGGCCAGCAGCGTCGTCAGCAAGATCAGCCACAAGTATCGCCGGGCCAAGGTGATGTATTGACGCAGTTCCATGAAGGACACCTCGCTAACACGTTAGAAGGTTGACACGTTGGAACCTCTAACGTGCCTTACATCATCATTCGGCCGACGATCATTCCGAGGACGATTGCAGCCAGAGCGCATAGAAGAGCGATGGCAGCCGCGCGGAGAAAAGTGGTTGGAAGGCGGTAAGCTCTGCGTTTCCTCTTCCGTCGGAGCGGAGTAGAGTTGACCATGTTTCCTCCAGGACCTCTCTCCCGGCCGGTCGGCGACCGCCCCTGAGAAGGAAGGGGAGAAGCCTCTGCCGTTCTCCTCTCCCTGCTCAGGGGCGGTCGCCGACCGGCCGGGAGAGAGGTCAGGAGGCAGCTTCTCAATTGCGCTTGATGGTGTCGCCTTCGGCGAGGCCCCACAGGATTTCGGTGAGCGGGCCGCTGGTGATGCCGGCGCCGACGTCGACCCGCGACGATGCTCCGACATCGTTCATCAGGTCTACGTAACGTTGTGAGCCGTCATTCTTGATGGCCGCGGTGGGGATGAGCAGCGCGTCTGCGACCACACGGGTCACGATGTTTACGTCGGCGCCCATGCGGATCGTGGCCGGTACCCTGGCTGGGTCGTCGAACTCGATGGTCGTGGCGTAGGCGCTCTTGCCCTGCCAGGCCGTGGGCTGGGTGGCGATGGCCTGAATCTTGCCGCTCAGCGATTGGTCCGGATAGGCGTCCAGCGTGATCGAGACCGGCAGCCCCACGCGAACGCGGGCCATGTCGGTTTCCAGGATATTGGCCTCGAGGCGAACCTGAGACGGGTCGGCGATGACGCCGATCGATTCGTACGGGGCCACGGCATCACCGATGGTCTTGTCGACCGAGACGACTGTGCCGGTGAAGGGAGCGGTCAGGCGGGTGTCGGCCTCGGCCTGTGCGAGCCGGCGCTGCGCCCGATCCAGCTTCGCCTTGTCGTAGGCAATCTGGGTATCCAGGTACTTCAGTCTCAGACCCTGAGGGTCCTTGCGGGCCACCGCGGCATTGTAGTCCGCCTGGGCCGATTCCATCGAGAGCTGGGCGCGCTGCAGGGCAAAGGCCTCGGGTCCGGCGGCGGAGGCGTCGCCCTGCCAGGCGACCTTATCGTAGTTGGCCTGCGCCTGCTGGAGGCCGACCTGAGTCTGTTTCAGGGCCGATTTGGCGCGCAGGATCTCCTGGTCGATCGGCTCGGACTTTGCCTGGTCCAGCTCGAGCGACTTCAGTTGCAGGTCGAAGTTGGCGTCGACGATGGCGTCCTGCAACGGCTCGGGCCTGGAGGTCGGCGAGTCCAGCTCGGCGACCAGATCGCCCTTGCGCACGAGGTCGCCGGGCTGAACGTTGATCGTCCTAAGGTAGCCGCTCATGCTGAAGGAGAGTGTCGTTTCCTGCGCCGAGGCCACCCGGCCGCGGGCGGAGATGACCACCTGGATGGGCCCGCGCTTCACGGTGTAGACCGCGTTGGGCGACAGGGTCGCCGTCGGCGGTGGCACGAACATCAGCGTGGGCAAAGGTGAAGCCTGCTGCGGCAGAACCTCGCAGCCCGACAGCAGGAGTGCGGCGGCCACGACCACAAAAAGCGAAGGGTGTGGACCACGGCGAGCGTTTGGACCACGAAACGTACGAAAGGGAACGAAAGCCGCGAAGAACGACCTCGCCCGGTCAAGATACGTTTGCATTCCTTGCCTCCATTCGTCCGCTGCACTACTATGAACGCATCGGAATGCGTGTACCGCCTCATCGGATGAGGTCGTTTTTCGTGTGTTTCGTATCCTTTCGTGCGTTTCGTGGTCCAACCGACTTGGAATCACTCTATCGTCCCCAATCCAGACTCTTCTCGCTTGCGAAATCGTACTTGATCGCCAGGCTATCCAGCGCTGAGCCGAACATGGGGTGTTGATCGCTGCCGTCCGGGTTCATGACGTAGACGCTCCAGCGGCCGTCGCGGTCCGTGAGGAAGGCGAGCCGCTGGCCGTCCGGCGACCAGGTGGGCGCCACGTTGTTGACCGGTCGGTCCGCGTACATGGGCTGCGCAGTCAATGGGGCGATGTCGATCCCCTTGTTATTGGTGAGCAGCGGCTGCTCGGCGGCCAGGTCCGTGCCGATCTGGCGCACGTAGATGTCGAAGTGATCGGCGCGTTTCATGATGAAGGCCAGGCGTCTGCCATCCGGCGACCACGCGGGCGATTGCTGCCAGTCGCCGTGGGTCAGCTCGCGATAGAAGCCATCCACGCCGGTGACGACCAGGCCGGCGCTGCCCGAGTAGGCCACGCGCAGGCTGTCGGGCGACCACGTGGGCGAGAAGCTCTGGTTGGAATTGCTGGGCAACTCAGTGAAGCCGGTGCCATCGGAGTTGACCACGGCGGTCCGCCAGAAATACTTGGTGTAGCGGTACAGCTTCCCGTCCTTGTCGTGCGACTCCGTGGTCTGGCTGTCCTTCTGAAAGCTGAAGGCAATGCGCTTCCCATCGGGGGACCAGGCCGGCTGACGCGGCTGGTGAATACTGAAGATCAGCGTCTCGTCGGTGCCGTCGGGCCGGACGGTGTAAATGCCCTCGTTGTCTCCCCAGCGGGTGAAGGCGACACGGGTTCCGTCAGGGGAGAGCGCCGGCTCCATGGCCCCCTGCGCCAGGCGGATGAGGCCGGTGCCGTCCGCGTGGATCAGGTAGACGTCCTGGCCCGTTGCCGTCTGGAAGACCAGCTTGCCCGGGAGCGCCGCCGCTGATTCAATAGTCCCGATCGGTGCTTGGGCCGTGGCAGGGGCTGCGGGCCGTGCTGTCTTCACGGCCGGCGGCCGGGCCTCGGCGGGAGTCGTGGCCGCCACTGGCGCGGCCCGCGGAATCGACAACTGCATTCCAATCTCGAGCCGGTTGGGGTCTGCGATGACGTTCTCCTTGAGGACTGCATCCACGCTGATCCCGTACTGCCGGGCGATGGTCACCAGCGTCTCGCCGGGTCGGACCACATGCACAGTGTCGATCTCGGGCACCCCCGCCGGGGCGCCGGTCGACGGTCCACCGGCAGCGCTGGCGGCGGACGATCCGGCAAACCCCGGCAGGGAGTACGATCCGCCGATGGGGCGGGAACCGGGAATCATCAATTGCTGGCCGATCCAGACGAACTGATGGCGGGTGAGGTTGTTGACGGTCAGAATAGCATCCACGGTCGTACCGTATCGAACGGCAATGGACTGCAAGCTGTCACCGGCCTGTACGATGTAGAGGCCGCCTGGCGGAGGCGGGAGTGACGCAAGCGTTGCAGTCGTGGCAACCATCGGGCGCGTGGGCCGAGGGGTCACAACCCTGGGCGCGACCACCGTTGGCCTCATGAGGGCCAACGCCTGTGCGGTCGGCGGGACCGGGGTCGGCTGCGCGCCGGCCGGTGTGCTCACATTTCCAGCGCTCGCGACTGGGTCGGCAAATAGCCCGGCAACCTGGCGATCCAGTACCTGGCTGGCCAGTTGGGCGTGGACCCACATAGCCTGATTCGATTCCCATGGGGGAGGTCCAAAGAACCACAGGCAGGCGAGGGTCAGCGCCGCGCCCGATGTGACTGCGAGGAGCAACCGCTTCACGAGGTCCATCCCATGTATCCGTTAGGCTGATTACGAATTGGCAACGACGCTCTCGACTTTCTTGATGAAGCGGAGCCGTCCCTTCTCTTTGATGAGCCGGACTTCTGCGAAGGGGCCCAAAGCGGCCAGCGCCTCGTCGATCTGTCGAATCTGCCTTTCGGTTAGCATCTTCAAGGGTCGGCTGGTGCTTGCCACGCGGTAAATCAGCTCTGGTTCAGACGTCCCAGTCATGGTCCGGTTCATCCTTTCGAGGACACGCAGGAAATAGAACGACTAAAGCTCTTCAAATGTCTGTGGTCTGAAGGCCAGAGCGGGAGGCCAACGGTTAGGTTGTACAGGAGGGGTTGTGGTGGGGCATTTGGGTGAAGGACAAAGCTCCGCCGTATCCGCGCACCCTTCTTTACCCTGCCGGACGTGAAATCTTCACAAGCTATGCACTTGTATGCAGGAAAACATCTATTGTCCCCGGTGAAGATCGCCGTGACTGCGGTGCTCGTTACCGGCTGAAGCCGGTCGATCTGACGGGTGACGGTGACACTCTCTCAGACTCACTGACTGCGGAGAAGCGAGGGGAGCCGATTGCCGGCAAAGAGAAAATGGCTTTCGGGTTCTTCGCCTCTGTCAAAGCCTTGGGAGTCGGGACTATTCAGTTGATGCATTCAGGGACTCTGCTGCGTGACAACTCAGCGCTCCCAAATGCAATCTGTGAATACCTAAGTACTATAACGACCTATATTGCTGTCCAACGATGGCTATTATACACTATTAATCGCCAGCTGTCAATAGGTTTCTTGGGGAGATTTTGGGGAATTATATGGTACTTTGGTACTATATATGATCATCTTGCCAAATACTCATGACTAGTGATATAATTACGGTGTATAGTGGTGACGGTGATCTCAGCAACGCGACGGTCCTGGCTCGCGGCTCTGATCTGACGGAAGTGCAACAAATGCAGACTTGCTCGGAAGAACTCGTCAAGCGAGATAGAGATCAATTTCTCAGATGAAAGGCAGAAGCCACTCTTGCCGGTCGTGAACTGAGACCTGGGGGTGCCGGCTGGTCTGGTCAGCGTGAGGGCGAACAGATGAGGCGACCGACTCGAGTGAGCAGTTCGTTTCCGCGTTCAGCGTGGTGGCTGGTTGTGGCATGCTCGTTGGTGCTGGCACTGAAGCCGGTGACGGGTTTGTTGCCGACGGTGGGCGCCCAGGCACCGGACGGTGTCGAGGCGCTGGCATTGACTCCATTCCCGAACTGTCGGTTGGGCGCGGCTATCCTCGGGGCCCCCACGTCTTACAATCTAACCGGTCTGAATCTGGGATGGTACGTCAACTACTCGACGCAGACCTCGCCGCTGACGCCCGATGGGCTGGAATTTGTCCAGATCGTGCGGATACACCAGCAAAAGACCGGCTGGTGCCGCGATTGTTACGTGCTCCCGTATGCTTATAGCATGGAGAATCCGCCCGACGCGGCCACTCTGCGCGCGCGAGCGCAGGCCAATCCCGGCGCGACCTGGTTGATCGGGAATGAGCCTGATCGGCGGGATTGGTCCACCGGAGGGCAGGATGAGATCGTTCCGGAGCTGTACGCCCAGGCCTACCATGACATTCGCGCCATCATTCTGGACGCGGATCCGACAGCTCGCATCGGCACGGGCGGCATCATACAGGGCACACCCCTGAGGCTGAAATACCTGGACCGGATCTGGAACCGGTACCAGGTGTTGTACGGACGGCGCTGGGGCGACGATGTGGACGTCTGGAACCTTCATAGTTTCATCCTGAACGAGAAGAAGAACGACTACGGAGCGGAGATCCCCGCGGGCCTCAGCGATAGCCAGGGAATTACCATGGATTGCGGCCAAAATGACAGCATGACCTACTTCAAGCAATTCATCGTGAATATCCGAACGTGGATGCGCGACAAAGGGGAGAGGAACAAGCCGCTGTATATCAGCGAGTACGGCATCAATATGCCGGACTATTGCGTGACGTCAAAGGAGCTGAAGGCTTTCATGAACAGCTCGTTCGACTACCTGCTGAACACGAGCGACACCAACCTGGGCTATCCAATCGACGGAAACCGGCTGGTTCAGCGCCTTATGTGGTACAGTCTGGACGACAGCGCAGACAGCCCATCGAGGGTCGAGGATTACGCGGACTCCCTCTTCAGCTCAGTGACTCATCTGCGCCAGGACTACGGAAACAACTGGTACAATTACATCCAGAGCACGGCTTCCTCACACCGGGAGGCCAACACGCCACGAGTCAACCTTCTGGCCACCGAGACCCGAACCACGCCTTCCAGTTACTTTTCGCCTTCTCACCCGGTGACGTTCACTCTGCGTGCTGAGATCTACAACAACGGCAACACCCGAACTGATTCCGGCGACGGCATTCAGATCACTTTCTACTCGGGTACGCCAGCTGGCGGCCACGCCCTGATTGGCCGTCAGGTCATCAGTGACTTGTGCGGCTGCGGGTTCGGGCACGTCGTTGTGCAGTCATGGTCGATCAATCCGCCGACTCCTGGGGCATATCCCTGGTACGTCGAAGCCGAGGGCCTGAGTGGGGAGTCTGGCGCGAGCGACAACATTGCTACGGGCATGGCACTGATCACCTCGATCAGGGGGCCGTACCTCCCGATAATCGTCAAAGCCGCGGCCGGCTGACGCCGTGAGCACTCGGCTCCAACTTGCAGGTTTACCCGTCGGACAACTCGCTCGTGGGACGCAAGGCCATTTTGGCAGAAAGGGTCAATGCACATGATGAAACCGAAGCATTTCTGGGTGTTTCTGGTGCTGCTGGTCGTCAGCGCCGCCCTGCTGGCGCTGCCGCTACAGGCGGGGTGGGCGATGCCGACCCAGACACCCTTGAATCAGGGCACGGTGCCGACGCCCAAACCCTCCAAGCATGACAGCCCATCGCGGCCCAACGAGCCGCCTTCACTGCCCAGCATTTTCGCGGCCGGAACGGTACGCGATCAAACGCTCGGCCCGGATGGCGGGAATCTGAACATCTCCATGAGCGACGGGCACTGCATTCTGGTGCAGATTGAGAAAGGCAGGCTCGCGGAAGACGTCGTCTTTCAGGTGACCCTGGTCGACCAGAAAGCGACCCCCGCCGACACCTGCAGCGACGCTGACGTCGCCAGCCGGTTGTGTAAGACTGCGGTGCAATACACCGTCAAGGCGTGGCACTCGTCAAACGGGCAGCCATTCCAGCCCGGCGAACGATTCTCTTTGCCATACTCGCAAGTCATCTGTTATACTGACGCAGAACTTACTCTGGCCGCGGACCACAGCCCCGACAACTTGCTCATTGCCTATTTCGACGAGACGAGCGGGAAGTGGATCCCCGTGCCCACCACAGTTGATGCGGTGAACAAGAATGTCGGCACTCTGATCGATCATACGAGCCTGTGGGCGCTGATGGCACGGCCATCAGGGAGCATGGTAAGCCCCGGCATATTGGTACTGACGAATGGAACGACCATGACCGAGACCGTGGGGCCGCCTGCCCCGAGCATGTTACCTGAGACGGGTGGGAGCACACCGGAATAGCGATGAAAGGCCGCGACGCCCTGTGGGTGCCCAGTCTGGTCGTTTTGCTCGCGCTTGGTGTGTACCTGGGGACCCTGTCGCCCAGCATCACCTGGTCGCACAACGGCGCCGACAGCGGCGACCTGGCGGCGGCTGTGGCGACCGGGGGCGTGCCCCATCCGTCCGGCTACCCGACCTACCTGGCAGCGGCAGAAGTCTTTCGGCGGCTGCCCTGGGGTGATGTCGGCTACCGTTTGGGACTTCTTTCGGCGGCGGCATCCGCTCTGGCGGCCGGGCTGATCGCTGCCA
This sequence comes from uncultured Chloroflexia bacterium, assembly GCA_963843645.1. Lineage (GTDB taxonomy): Bacteria > Chloroflexota > Anaerolineae > DAOTYC01 > DAOTYC01 > CAWJLE01. The sequence goes on from CAWJLE010000003.1 coordinate 267,190, forward strand.
CGACCTTGCAAGTGCTGCCCGGAGAGGATGGAGCGCCGCTCCGTATGGCTGTGGCCGCGACGGCCGGACTTCTCTTTGCTTTCGCGCCGATTCCGTGGTCGCAGGCCGTGATCCCTGAGGTCTACGGCCTCCACGCGCTGGCCTTCTGCGCGGTTTTCGCCTTGACAATCGTGGCCAGGGAGTCACGTCGACCGACCACGATCTTCCTCTGCTTCCTGGCATTGGGCCTGGGCCTGGGCAATCACCTCTCCATCGCATTGTTCCTGCCTGCCGTACTGGTCCTTACCGGGCGGCGGCTCCGCTCGGATTTCATGGGCTACGTCGCTCTCGCTGCTGTCGGCCTCGCACTCGGCCTCTCGGTGTACGTTCTGATCCCCCTGCGAGCCGCGGCGATGCCTCCTATCAACTGGGGTGACGCGGCGACCCCGACGGGATTTGCCTGGCTGGTCAGCGGCCGGGTCTATCGCCATCTCATTTTTTCGCTGCCCGTCGCAGATCTTCCCGCACGTATCGTCGTCGCACTGCGAGCCTTCGTCATTAGTGGTAACGCTCTGGGCTTGCCGCTGGCCGTCCTGGGCCTGATCGATTGCTGGACGCGTGACCGGAGGCTTGCCGTCGTCACCGTGTACGGCGTCGTCGGTTTCAGCGTCTACGCTATCGGATATAACACGATCGACTCCTACGTCTATCTGATCCCGGCCATTGCCGTTTTTGTGCTTTGGATCGGCTTCGGTTTAGGATACGTGGTTCACATTTTGCAGCCATACCTCAGCGCTGCGCGTGTCCCTACCGTCGCCCTGATGCTTGTCATCGTGTGCTTCGGATTGGTCGGCGCGCCACGGCGTTGGAGCAGGCTCGACCTCCACGGCGACACTGAGGCGCTGGACTACGGTGTTGCCGCCATGCACGCGGCCGAGCCAGATGCCCTGTTGATCGTTTCCGGTGACGCACACACTTTTGCGGTTTGGTACGCGCGCTACGGGTTGAACGTACGACAGGACGTCGCGGTGGTCAACGATTCGCTGCTGGCCTATGACTGGTACCGCCGGACTGTGGAGGCGACCCAGCCGCAGCTTGGCGACGTCCCCTCGGATGCTGATTCACTCATCGCCGCCTGTCTGCCAGTACGTCCGGTAGAGCTAACTGACTCGCCGAACAATATCCCTGCCGGCTATCGCGTCGTTCCGGCAGGTTTTCTGTTCCGTGTCGTGCCGATTACTGCCGACGCCACTCCGAATACGCGCCCTTCCTGATGCTAACGGCACGTACTGCCAAGCGAGAATTCGAGCGCTAGAGTCCTCGCCTGGCCGGGTACGAAGCCGCAGCGGACAGATGCTCCGCATCCGAATCCATGCTTCACCGATTTCCGAAATTCCAGAGCTTCGAGAGTCCAGGGGGCCGTCCATGGGCCATCAAGCCATTTGCGCTTCAGTCGAGAGCGTGGTATATTAAAACAATTCCTAGCGCATCTCCGAAGACGTAGGTAGTCGAGACCTTCCGGCCACACGCGCGCCATGGTTGTTCAGGCTTCAATGCGGTGGACCATCAGTTAACCGTGACTGCCGCTCACACCGTCGCGTCGCACTAGATGAGTCATTTCGATGAACAATGTTGTTCCTCCAGCGCGGTGATGGGCGCTTCACCAGCGCGACTTTGATGTGAGCGATTCCTTATTCAGTTTTCAGGCCTCTTCCATCTAAGATAGATGACCAGGGCACAAGCAAGGCATGCTCGATGGCTTCCGTGTGCTTGTAGCGAATGTTTTTCCTTGTTGGCAGACGGGGACGGATTCTCTTCGTGGCAATAATGGTCTCCGGGCGCGGTCCCTGAGTGCCTGAGGCAGCGAGGGTTCTCCGGGAGCATTCCCGGGCAGGACTTAGATCAAACTGGTTATTGGAAAGGAGAGGCACGAGAATGGGCAGCAAATCAAGTCGGGTTTGGAGGCTTCTGCTCGTGTTGACCGTGGCGTCTCTGCTGATCGGCGCCGCTCAGATGCCGTTGAAAGCGGCCGAGCCGGCCAAGAAGGTCCTGGTGGTGGCGGCCGCCAACCAGTACGCCGAGACGCTGGACGCTTTCACCACGGCAACGACCATGCAGCCGCATGGACATGATCTACGAGGGCCTGGTGACCGTCGACGACAAGCTTCAGTATCGGCCCGGACTGGCCGACAGCTGGGAAGTCAGTGAGGACGGGCTTACCTGGACCTTCCACCTCAAGAAGGGCGTCAAGTTCCACGACGGCAGCCCGTTCAACGCCGCGGTCGTCAAGTGGTGGCTGGAAGGTATGCAGAAGGGCCTCAACGCCTACATGTTCGAGTCGATGAAAGAGGCCAAGGTCGTCGACGACTACACCGTTCAGATTATCTTCCCGTCTCCCTTCCCCAACCTGCTGTACAACCTGTCCAACAGCTTCAGCGGCATCATGAGCCAGGAGGCTCACGAGAAGTATGGCAAGGACTACGGCACGAAGTACGCCGTGGGTACCGGTCCCTTCATGCTCAAGGAGTGGGTGCCCAACGACCATCTGCTGCTGGTCAAGAACCCGGACTACAACTGGGCGCCCGAGTGGACCGGCCACAAGGGCCCGGCCAACGTGGACGAGATTCTGTGGCGCATCATTCCTGAGGATGCGACCCGTCTCGTCGAGCTGCAATCCGGCAACGTGCAGTTGAGCGTCGATCCGCCTCCGGCGCGCGAGCTGGCCCAGTTCGAGGACAACCCCGACTACCAGGTCGTGACCGACCCGTCCATGTCCATCCAGTTCATCGGAATGAACTTGAACGAGCCGCTGCTCAAGGACCTGCGCACCCGGCAGGCCATCGGCTACGCCATCGACCGCAAGCTGATCAACGACACGGTCTACCAGGGCATGGGCGTTCCTACCGGAACCTACCTGTGCCAGGAGTTGGGCGGCAACCAGGGCGTGGCTGACAGTGCGCTCCCACCTACGACCCAGAGAAAGCCAAGTCCCTGCTCGCCGAAGCCGGCTGGAAGCTCGGCCCCGACGGTGTGTTGGTGGCGGACAAGGTGGACGGTGTGGAGGCCGGCACCAAGTTCATGGTCAGCTACTGGACGTACCAGGAAGACGAGTACCGCCGACTGGCCGAGGTCACCCAGAAGATGCTGGCCGACATCGGCATCAAGACCACGGTGCAACTCATGGACAGCCCGACCTATGCCGATCAGCTGAAGAGCGGCAAGTCGCAGCTCATCCTCCGCCAGTACCAGTGGGACAACAACGACATCCTGGAGTGGTTCCACCACTCCAAGAACCTGCCCTACCCCAACTATCTCGCCGTCAACGACAAGAAGCTCGACGACATGCTGGACCAGGCGAACTTCAAGACGCCGACTTCCGAGGAGCGCGACAAGCTGTACGTCGAACTGCACAAGTACTTGATCCAGACGTTGTATCCCTGGGCGCCGATCCGCCAGGGCGTGGACGTGTACGTGGCTCGGAGCAACGTCAAGAACTTCGTGGCGCATCCCGCTGCGGGGCGTGTCTGCGACTGAGGTCTGGACCAACATCGACATGGCGCAGTAACTCCGATTGACTCGCTCGTTTGTAGCTTTCCCGGTTGCTACGGCGGCCGGGGAAGCCACATTCTTGTTGCTGGGCTCCGCTGGGAATGATCCACAAGGACGTTAGATGACCGCTTATCTCGTCAAACGTTTGTTGTTGGCCGTTCCGGTGCTGCTGGTGACAGCGTTCCTGGTTTTTATCGCACTGCACTTGTCGCCCGGCGATCCCGTCGACGTTATCGCCGGGCCGATCGCGCCGCCCGAGGTGCGGGAAGCGTTGCGGGTGAAGCTGGGTCTGGACAAGCCGTTGCCCGTGCAGTTTGCCGTCTATAATGAGCCACATCGTTCAGGGGGATCTTGGGGAGTCGATCCTCAACAAACGTGAAGTGTCAGAGATGATCGCGCAGAAAGTGGGCATCACCGCCGAGTTCGGTTTGACGGCCTTTGCCCTCGCTTACTTGATCGCCATTCCGCTGGGCACCATTGCGGCACTCAACCGCAATTCGTTTTTCGATTGGTTTACCATGGTGGTGGCTTTGATCGGCGTTTCAATGCCGGCGTTCTGGCTTGGACTGCTGTTGATGTTCATGTTTTCCGTCAACATTCGTCTCTTCCCGGCGACCGGCAGCGGTTCGTTCAGGCAACTGGTCTTCCTGCGGCGGCGTTGGGATTGCCATACGTAGGTCGCATCGCGCGCATGACGCGCTCCACGATGCTGGAAGTGATTGGACAGGACTACATCCGTACCGCGCGAGCCAAAGGCCTGCGTCAGTTTATGGTGGTCGCCCGCCACGCTCTTCGCAATGCACTCATCCCGATCATCTCACTCATGGGCCTGGATTTCGGGTACATTTTGGGCGGGTCGGTGGTCATCGAGCACGTTTTCGCTCGCCCCGGCATCGGCGATATGATTCTACGAAGCATCTATTCGCGCGATTTTCCGGTGTTGCAGGGTTGTATGTTCGTGTTGACCGCCGGGATCATCCTTGGCAACATTCTTGCGGACGTCGCCTACGTGGTGGTCGATCCGCGTATCCGGCACTAGCCGATTTCAAGGCGATATTATGGAAGCATTTGAAAGTAACCTGTCGGTAAACCCAGCGGCACTAGGTGCCGAGGACCGGGAAGGACCTTCCATACTGCAACGGGGGGGGCTTTCGGCCGTCTGGTGCCGCTTGCGGCGGAGCCCCGGTGCCATGATCGGCCTTGCCCTGGTCATTTTGTTGATTGCGACCGCGGTGTTTGCTAATGTGATCGCGCCGCAAGGTATTGATGACCAGGACCTGCGCAAGGGACTCCTGGCGCCGGGCGGTGAGTTTCTGCTGGGAAGCGACGAGTTCGGCCGTGACATCTTCAGTCGTATCGTGTACGGCGCCCGGGTTTCGCTCGAGGTTGGTATTATCGCTACCGTCATTTCGGCGTTTGTGGGGGTTACGCTGGGCATGATTGGCGGCTACTTCGGCGGCGTGTTGGATCACGTCATCCAGGGTATGGTCGATGTGAGCTGGGCATTCCCAACCGTGCTGATGGCCATCTTCCTGGTCGCGGTGCTCGGACCGGGGTTAACGAATGTGATGATCGCGGTGGGGCTTGTGTATTGGAGCGGCTATGCGCGGGTGGTGCGAGGGCAGGTTCTGTCGCTCCGAGAATGGGAATACGTCAACGCGGCGCGCGCGATCGGCGCCCGCGATGGCCGCATCCTACTGCGTCACGTTCTGCCCAATGTTGTGGCGCCGGTTATTGTGATGGCCACGCTCATGATGGGTGATGCGATCTTGATCGAGGCCACGCTCAGTTTCCTCGGAATCGGCGCTCCCCCGCCTACTCCCAGCTGGGGCTCCATCCTCGCCGGGGGGCGCACCTACCTGAAGCTGGCGCCGTGGGTGACCATGTTCCCCGGCGTGACGATCATGTTGACGGTGTTGGGCTTCAACCTGCTCGGTGACGGGTTGCGCGATGCCCTCGACCCTCGACTGAAGTAATGATGTGCAGTTGCACCCGACCCGAAGATGCAGGTTGAGAAACCATAGCGTCTTCGGGTCTGCTTCTCTGTCATCATGCCTCATCACGGCTGGTTGAAATGGAGGAATCGACAATGTACGACACTCTCATTCGCAACGGAACGGTCTTCGATGGAAGCCAGGGCGAACCTGTGCAAGCGGACGTCGCGATCAAGGACGGTCACGTGGTAGCCGTGGCGCCCGCCTTGGGTGCTGAGGCGGAACAGGTCATCGACGCTGTCGGGAAATACGTCACGCCGGGCTTCATCGACGCGCATTCTCATTCAGACCTCTCGCTCATGATCGAGCCGGACGGGGACAGCAAGGTGCGCCAGGGTGTTACCACCGAAGTGGTCGGCAACTGCGGCGACTCTGCGGGGCCCGCCTATGGTCAGTGGGCCGCGGAACTAGAGCACAGCCGTTTCGGCCCGGCTGGTGTGGCAGTGACCTGGAAGTCCTTCGGGGAGTACCTCGCGCACCTGGCGGAGCTGAAACCGATCGTCAACGTTGCGCCACTGGTGGGCCACGGTGCCATCCGCGCCGCGGTTCTGGGCATTGAGGACCGGGCTCCTACCTCAGACGAGCTGGCGGAGATGAAGAAACTGACCCGCGAGGCGATGGCCGAAGGCGCGTGGGGAATGTCCACCGGTCTCATCTACCCGCCGGGATGCTATTCTCAGACTGATGAGCTGGTCGAGTTGGCACAAGAAGTGGGCCGGGCGGGCGGCTTCTACGCCAGCCACGTCCGTGGCGAGGCCGCCACCGTGCTCAACTCGATCCGCGAGGCCACCGAGGTGGGGCTCCGCGCCAGGCTGCCGGTGCAGGTCTCTCACGTTAAGGTGTGCGCTTACCGTAACTTCGGCATGATCGACGACCTGGTGTCGTTGGTGGAGAGCACCAAGGATCTGAACGTGCCGGTGTTCTTCGATCAATATCCCTACTCAGCCAGCGCCACGTCCTTGATTTCAGTCCTGCCCGAGTGGACCTACGTTGGAGGCATGGAGGCCGCCGCCCGACGACTGGCCGACCCGGCAGCGCGCGAGCGGCTCCACCGGATGGTGGACGAGACGCCCGGTGATTTCTGGGACTACGCCGGCAGCCGTGACTGGGACGGCGTCTTAATCACGGCGTGCCCGGCCCGTGAAGAGGTGCAGGGACGCACTGTAGCCGATGTAGGGCGCTCACTGGGCATGGACCCACTCGACGCGCTGCTGGACCTGCTCGTGGAAGCTGGTTGCGTGGCGGATTGCGTAATGTTCGACCAGGACGAGTCCAACACGCGGCGGGTCATGCAGCTCGACCGGGTCATGGTGGGCAGTGATGGCTACAGCGTCAAGGCGAACGGGTACATGGGCAAGCGCGCCATGCATCCGCGCTCTTACGGTAGCTTCCCGCGTGTGCTCGGTCACTACGGGCGTGATGAAAAGCTCCTCAGTTGGCCGCGGGCCGTCTACAGGATGACTGGCCTTCCGGCGCAGGCCTTCAATATGACCGATCGCGGCACGCTGCGACCGGGCGTCTGGGCTGACGTTGTGGTTTTCGACCCGCAGACTGTGCTCGACCAGGCTACCTTCATAGACGCGCACCAATACCCCTTGGGCATCGAGTACGTGTTTGTGAATGGGGAACTGGCGGTCGCTCACGGCGAAACCACCGGCTCGCGCGCCGGGTCCGTGTTGCCACGGCCGCGCTGAGCGGCGCTCGATGTAGAAAGACTCCCGAAACCGCCAAGACTTCCGAAGTCTCTAAGACTTCGGAAGTCTTTTCTGTAGACTGTCACCGGCGGCGGCCCTGAAGCTCGATTACGTGGATGCCGTCGTCCGACATGTACCTTCGAACCAACGACTCCTCCACGGTGGCCACGATGGCCTGTCTAAAGCTGTTTCTGCGGAAGGCGCCCACCAAAAATCGCACCAACGCACGGCGATTGACGGGATCCAGGTGCTCCAGCGGCTCGTCGATCAGCAGGAAATCGCTGTTGGAAAAGTACTGTGCCATGAGCACGTGCAGTGCGACGAGGAGTGCGGTCTTTTCCCCCCCACTAAACTGGTCCAGATCGATCTGGCGGCCGCGTCGGTCCTCGAACCGCGGGCGGCTTTCGTTGTCCAAATCGATGCGCCACTGATCCTCTCCCATGAACGCCTGCCACACGTGCGACAATTGATCGTAGATGGGACCGATGCTCGTGTCGCGCTGCTGGGTCAGCGTTTCCTGGGCGGCCCGGCTCACCGCTCGCAGAGACAGGCTCCGGCTCTCCAAACCGAACAGGGCATCGCCGGCCTCCTCAATGGAGCCATAACCAAGCCCTTGTAGGTCGCGTAGCACGGACAAATAGCGCGCCCGCTCGCTCTCGAGGTCTGCTCGCTCGCTCTTGGCGGCAGTAGCGGAGTGCTCCAGGTTGGACACGGAATCGAGAAAGAACGTTTCCTGGCTCTCGACGATTTCTTGCAGTTCCGACAGGGACGTTTCGGGCGTGACAGAACTCAGGGCCGCCTGATCGAGCGCGCGCTGTAGCTCTTGTAATGCACCAGACCGTTCGCTGAGAGCATCGTGCAGTCGGCAAGACTCCGCGATTTGTGTCTCGCAGCGCAGCCTTTCTTCCGCCAGTCGCGTGATCGCGCTCTCGACGTCGCGTGCAATGGACTGGCGCTCATCTCCGCTCATTAGTTTGTGGCATACAGGGCACTGCAGAGTGTCGTCGGCTTGGGCGTGGGAAGCGAGAATGTCGAGGGTGCGTTTCTGGGCCAGTTGCTCTCCCTCGCTGCGGGCTGACGCAATGCGCAGTTCCTCGATCTGTGCCCCGATCTCGCGTAGCTGCAGATCGATCTGTGTCGAGAGCGCCGGAATGGGCTTGCCACGCTCCGGCGACCAGCTGTCGGTGTCATGCTGGAACACAGCCTGTACCCGTGCCAGCACAGGGCTCAGGTGGGCTATCCCCTCGTTCTCTCGCTGCAGCTCGTTGATCTTGGCCTGAACTGAAAACAAGTCTGCGTCGAACGTGGTGTGGTGCGCGTTCAGACGGCGAAGGTGCCCCTCGAAGTCGGCGTCGGACTGGATGCCCAGTTTCTGCAGTTGTGTGAAAACGTCCTGCGTGCGCTTGAGTTCGACTTTCAGCCTCTTCTCGGCACCCAGAACCGCCGCCATGAACTCATCGAGCTGAGTCAAACCGAGCACTTGTCGGATCTGATGGTCTACAGCCTGGCCGGGCGGCTCTCTCAGGAAGTTGAATACGTCTCCTTCGGCCATGTACACGATGCGGCGCAGGAACTCAGCCGACACGCCCATCAGGTGCTCGATCTGTGTGGTCACCCGTTTATGGGTGGTCTCCAGTCGTTGCTCGTCATCTAGGCGGACCAGGTTCGCATCCAGAGCGCGTCCGAGTGACTGCGAGCGTTCGACCCGATAATCTTGACCTGCGACGTCGAACGAAACGATGGCCGAAGCCGGTCGATCCGGATCGCGCAAGAGCCTGCCCCGGTCTGCCACGGTCGATGGCTCCCCGGTCAGCCCATAGGTGATCGCCTCCAGAATCGACGTCTTACCGGCACCATTTGGACCCAGGAGGAAAGTCAGGCCCGGCTGAAACCGGATGAGGCGCTGGTCGTATGCGCGCCAGTTGATCATCTCGACGCTCGTAATCATCATGCGCCCCGGCGAGTGTTGGTCAATTCAGCAATCAGCTCGAAAGCCGGTGCGCCCGCCAGCGCCTTTGCCAGCGTGTCGAGGATAACGCGTGTCTCTTCCTCTACCGGGAACTGCAGCGCGGCCTGCTTGCGGGTCTGGCTGCGATAGGTGCGGTGCCGCTCGGTCTCAATCGCCTGAACGACGGCTCGTTCGAAGAGCCGGTGCGTGTCGAGCGCCTGGCCCTTCACGTTGGTTAAGGTCGCCATCTCGGCGCCCCACTCCGGCAGCTGGCGCTGCACGATCGCCCGAAGGACTTCGGGTAACGGCTGCGCCATGGACAGAAGAGTCGCCATCACTGCCGGGTTCGCGGCTGCGGCCCGTGCGCGGGCCATGGATAGGTGCACAGCAGGCTGATCATCCGTTGCCCAGACCAATACGAGGGCCGCCGTGTTGGGGTTATTCTCGAGCAGGCTGATGATCTGTTCCAGGCGGTGCCGGTCCAGGACCGGACCTCCGTCGAACCCTGGGTCCAACAGTTTCAGGCGAACGTCATAATCATCGATCTGCAGCAGCAGATCGGCACCGAATGCGCCATCCAGACGGAAGTCGGACAGGACGCGGAATGCAAGGTCCGTTCGTGTGTCCGCGAACTCCGACAGAAAGCACACCAGTCGGTCGACTGCGGGACGGCTCGATGGGGACAGGGCAGCCTTCAGTACGGCCGAGAGGTCGTCGTAGGGTGGGGGCCCGTTGGTCATGTGTTGCCTCCAGCGATTTGAGACTGAGTCAAGCCTACTTCAACAACTGCGCGTTGTCAACTGTATCCCTCGTAGGGCGCTGTTTTGAAGAACGGGAAGGTAGATGCTATAATCAAGTTAGACTAAGTCTTTGTCAACAAAAAAAATCGAGTGCTATTTGTTCCTCTCCTGGCGCTGAAGGGCTGGTTGCGGTCATTTGTGTGGGTCAGTCATCCAAGTTGTCGTAGCGAAGTCCTTTGTTGGTGAAAGATGACTTCATTGAGATGGATAGGATCGCCTAACTAGGCCTGGAGGCGTCATGAAAGACCCCAACGACAGGATCTCTCGTCTCGCCGCGCTGAGAATCGTTGCCATCTATGCGGTGGTTGCTGCGTTGTGGATTTACCTGTCAGATCACGCGGTGGCCTGGTTCGTTCAGGAGCCGACACTCCTCGTTCGTGTTGCCGTCATCAAGGGGTTCCTCTTTATCATCGTGACCGGCGTACTCCTGTACCAGCTGATAGCCCGGTACGTGCGAAGTTCGCTACGGATAGAGGCGGAACTGCGCAGGAGCGAGGCGAAGTTCCGTTCATACGTCGAGAATGCTCCATTGGCGGTGTTCGTGGCCGACCGCGAAGGCCGATTTGTGGACTTCAACGCGGCAGCCGTTCACCTGCTGGGCTACGATGAGACTGCCCTAAAGAGTCTGCACATTCACGACATCGTCCTGCCTGAGGATCAAGAAACCGCGCAGCGCGCCTTCTCTGAACTGCATCGGGAGGGTTGTGTCGAAACGGAACACCAATTCCTGAGACAGGACCGGAGTGCGATCTGGGTATCGGTTCGCGCCGTGCGCTTGAACGACGGCCGTTCGATCGGTTTCTGTCAGGACATTACGGAGCGTAGGCGGGCCGTGGAGACCATGCGCGAGCGGCTCGAACTACAGGAGCAACTTGCCAGGATCGCTGCGACAGTGCCGGGAATGATTGTGTCCTTGCGGATGCGGCCGGACGGCTCCACCAGTGTACCGTACGCGGGCCCCGCCCTGGGCGATCTTTTCGGACTTCAGCCGGCCGACATTCGTGAGACGACTGACCCCGCCTTCGCGAGGATCCACGCCGATGACATCGACCGAGTGCGCGAAGCCATCTCCAGGTCCGCGCGCGAATTGTTGCCGCTGCACGAGGAATGGCGTGTGTCCCACCCCAGCAAGGGCGAGATCTGGATCGAAGCCAACGCCCGGCCGGAGCGAGAGGCGGATGGCAGCACGGTCTGGCAGGGATTCGTTCACGACGTCACGGCCCGCAAACAGGCGGAGCTGGCAAGAGAAGCTACGATGACGTTGTTGGATATCTGCAACAAGGCTGCCAGCTCTCGGGACTTGATTCGCGAGCTGACCTGCTACTTCCGGGAGCTCACCGGCTGCGAGGCCGTCGGTGTGCGACTTCAGGATGGAGACGATTTCCCGTATTACGAGACGCGCGGCTTCCCTGAGGAGTTCGTGCTGTCTGAAACCCATCTGTGTGCGTTCGACCAGAACAGGGAGATCATTCGTGACAAAGCGGGGCACCCCGCTTTCGAGTGTATGTGCGGCAACGTGATCTGCGGACGTTTCGATCCCGCCAAGTCGTTTTTCACGTCGAACGGCAGCTTTTGGTCGAGCTGCACGACAGACCTTCTGTCGCGCACGTCAGATGAGGACCGCCAGGCAAAGACGCGCAACCGGTGCAACGGCGAGGGTTACGAGTCGGTGGCGCTGATTCCGCTGCGTACCCAGGGAGAAACGTTTGGGCTGTTCCAGTTCAACGACAAACAGAAGGGGCGTTTCACGGCCGAGAAGATCGCGTGGCTGGAAGAACTGGTGACGTATGTGGCCATTGCCATGGCCAAGTTCAAGGTCGACGAGGCGCTTCACGAGGCAGGTCAGTTCAACGAGCAGGTCATCAACAGCGCTGGAGAAGGAGTGATTGTTTACGGCCTCGACTTGCGCTATCGAGTGTGGAACCCGTTCATGGAACGATTGACGGGCATACCCGCGAACGAAATCCTCGGCAGACATCCCACGGAAGTCTTCCCTTTCTTGAGAGAAACCGGAGTGATGGATGGCATCGAATCGGCCCTGGCCGGCCTCAGGACCGGCAGTGTCGACTTCCCTTACAGTTTGCCGGACAATGACCGCACAGGCTGGGTAACCGATACGAACGCTCCCCTGCGCAACGCGAATGGTGACATCATCGGCGTCATTGGCACGGTGCGCGATATTACCGAGCGGAAAGAGGCGGAAGCAGAGGGGGAAAGGGCGCAGGCGCAGTTCCTGCAGGCCCAGAAGATGGAAACGGTCGGCCGGCTGGCCGGAGGCGTGGCGCACGATTTCAACAACCTGCTGACGGCGATCGGTGGTTATGCCGGCTTCGTCAAGAGGAGCCTTCCACCGGATGCACCCTCTCACCAGGACATCGACCAGGTCATTCGGGCGGCTGAGCGGGCCGCACAATTGACGCGGCAGCTTCTGGCTTTTTCGCGGCGACAAATCATCGAACAGCGAGTCATAGATCTGAACCACCTTATTCTGGAGATGGACAGGATGCTGCGCCGGCTCATCGGCGAGAACATTGAGCTGGTAACGGTGCCGAGGCCGGACGCTGGGTTGGTGAGCGCCGATCCGAGCCAAATCGAACAGGTGTTGGTCAACCTGGCCGTGAACGCCCACGACGCGATGCCCGACGGTGGCAAGCTGACTATCGAAACGGCCCACGTGACGCTCGACGCCGACTGCGCGCGACAACACGGGGAGGCAGTTCCGGGTGAGTACGTCATGCTGGCGGTCAGCGATACGGGCAGCGGCATGTCGGAAGAGGTGAAGAACCACATCTTCGAGCCCTTCTTTACCACCAAGGAACAGGGCAAAGGCACGGGACTGGGTCTGGCGACTGTATTCGGGATTGTGAAGCAGCACCGGGGCAGCACTTGGGTCTACAGCGAACCGGGCCAGGGGACCGTATTCAAGATCTATCTGCCTCGCGTGCAGGGGGAACTGAGTCCATCACGGCAGCGTGAAGAGGTGAAATGGCTGCCTCGTGGCGAAGAGACCGTGTTGGTTGTGGAAGATGCGGCGATGGTGCGGGGTTTTGCGGTGCAGTGTCTCAGCGAATTGGGCTACGTCGTGCTGGAGGCGGCCAATGGCGACGAGGCCCTGCAGTTGTTCCAGAACCACGTGGGGAAGATCGACTTGTTGCTCACGGATGTGGTGCTGCCTGGGATGAGCGGCAAGGAACTCGCTGCGCGCATTCAGGCTCTGAGTCCTGAGCTCACGGTCCTGTTCACCTCAGGCTACACGGACAACGCTATCGTTCATCAAGGCGTCCTCAACGAAGGCGTGACCTTTCTCCAGAAGCCCTTTACCGCTATCGCCCTGGCGCGTAAGGTGCGCAGCGTCCTGAACGCCGAACAGGGCCACGCCGCCTAAGTCGCTGCCGCGGATCAGGGCCGCAGAAACGGCGAGTCGTCACGGCCTTCGACGATAGAGCGATACGTTCTCTTGGCAATCTCTTCGTGCAATCGTCTTCTATTCACGCTGCCGACTCCGCTGGCCGCGTTCTGCTGCTTGCTGGAGGGCCGGGTGTAGGGCCGAACCGGCGCCGTACGGTCGGATTCGTGGGATGACGTGTTGAATTGGGTGCATCCCGGATCGGGCGAGACCACGGCTCCGGCAAACACTCCTTTGAACGAGGGTTGCCGGGGCCGCGGTCTCACCCAGAATAGGGGCACACCAAGAGAATGCGGAATCAGGGCGATTGCATTATAATTGTTGCGCTGTTGGCCGCGATTTCCAATCGCCGGGATGGGCGCAACAATCTCAATGCAATTGCCCTGAATGCGGAATTGACAGGTTGCGTCCTCGCAGGTATACTGATGCAAGTTCCTTCGATTCGAATTCACTCGAAAAGAGACAGTCCAGTTTGGTGGTACTCCGTACGACCAGAGGGAGCAGATGACAGTTCGGCACGAGGCCGATCGCCGCAAGGCCTGGTTTCCGAGGAGATAGTGACCGTGATAAAGTCGTGCCGACCGAAGGCGCAACCCGGTAAGGAGTCCCAGGAAGCCGATCTGGGCGCTGAATTGTGTTGTCGCACCAAGGTCTGGCTTGAGCGTGGTGGTGTTCTCGCGCTGTCGGAGTGGCGGCTCGATCTCCTCAAGGCGGTGGATGAGACCGGGTCACTCAGCGAGGCGGCGGAGCGGTTGGGCGTGCCCTATCGGACTGCCTGGTACAAGCTCAAGGACATAGAGGAGACGCTGGGGATGAAGCTCCTCGCAACCCACAGCGGCGGCGCTGACGGCGGTCACAGTGAGTTGACGCCGGAGGCGCAGGAGCTCCTCGCCCGGTTCCGGCGCGTGACGGCTGGAGTTGCGGAATACGTCGAGGCGCGCTTTCGCGCGGAGTTCGGCAGTATGCTCGACTGAGGTCCAGCTTCTTTTTTTGGATGCGTTATGCTAGCACTGGTGAAACGAAGGGCGCCCATGGATGATCTAGCGAAAGCGACCTCTTCGGCGGCAGTGGTGTGGGCAGCAATTTCGACTTGGGCAGGTTTTTTTTGTGGCCGTTATGCTAGCACTGGTAAGACGGTAAGGTGTTTGACAGAATTGTTTTGTAGATCGGATTGACCATCCGGTCGAACGGCAGTCTGTGAAGCGCAGTAACGCATTGCATAGCCTCTGATCATCACCACGAACAAACGGATGAGTCACACACACTACAGGAGGGCCATTCGTGGCCGAGGAGGTGTATCGTTGGGACCCTATGAGTACCGTGCTCCAGCGACCGTGGATGAGGCGGTAGCGCTGCTTGCCGAGAAGGGTGAGAAAGCCCGACCTCTGGCTGGCGGAACCGATCTCATCGTCCAGATGCGAGCCGGGCGCTTTGACCTCGAGCGCGTCGTGGACGTAAAGCGCATCCCGGAGATGACCAGGCTCAGCGTAGATCCAGCGGAAGGCCTGCTGCTCGGGGCTGCCGTTCCCTGCTGCGACATCTACGAAAACCCTGGCGTCGAGGCAGCTTACCCCGCCCTCGTCGATGCCGTGAGCTCCATCGGCGGCATAGGAATCCAGAGCCGGGCCAGCGTCGGGGGCAACCTATGCAACGCCGCCTCGTGCGCCAACTCCGCCCCGCCCCTCATGGTGCTCGGTGCCCAGTGCCATATCGTGGGCCCCACGGGGACCCGCGACGTGCCGCTTGAGTCTTTCTTCGTCGGCTCCGGCGTCACTGTCCTGAAGCCCGGCGAGTTGCTCGTCTCAATTTGGGTGCCGGCGCCGACCGACGGGCTGGGCGCTCGGTACCTGCGCTTCACACCACGGGCTGAGATGGACATCGCGGTAGTCGGTGTCGGCGTGGCAGTACAGCTTTCGGCCGACCGCCAGACCATTCAATGGGGACGGGTCGCCATGAGCGTCGTGGCCGCGACGCCGGTGATGGCGCCGAAGGCGGTTGCGTACCTCGCCGGCAAGACGATTTCGGACGAGGTCATCGCTGAGACGGCCTCACTCGCGCAGCAGGAAGCGCGACCGCGGACCTCGATGCGCGGCACCGCTTCCCACCGCCGCCATCTCATCGCTGTGTTGACCAAACGCGCACTCCAAGACGCCATTTGCCGTGCCAAAGGAGAGAGAGTGGATGGACGCTAATCTGACAGCTCAGAAGGTCAAGGTCCGAACGACGGTCAACGGCCGGCCGACGGAATTCGTGTGCGATACCCGGCAGAGCCTTCTGGAGTGCTTGCGCGACATCCTGGGCCTGACCGGCGCGAAAGAGGGATGCAACGACGGCAACTGCGGTGCCTGTACGGTGCTGCTCGACGGGCGCGTCGTGAACTCGTGCCTCGTTCTCGGCCCCGAGGCCGAAGGACGGGAGATCACGACCGTTGAGGGCCTGGCCGCGTGGAATGGCCTGGACCCGCTGCAGGAGACGTTCGTCGAGCAGCAGGCCTTCCAGTGCGGCTTCTGCACTCCGGGCATCCTGCTGGCCACCAAGGCTCTGCTCGACCGCACGCCCCACCCCACTGAGGACCAGATCCGTTTCTGGTTGGCCGGGAACCTCTGCCGGTGCACCGGCTACGATAAGGTCGTCCGCGCCATCCTGGATGCTGTCGCACGGATGGACGAAGAGACGCTCGTCAGGGAACCCAAGCAGGAGGAGGTACTCGCGCGATGACCACCCTAAATGACTCCGCCTACCGGGTCGTCGGCACCCGGCCGGTCCGCACAGATGCTGCGGACAAAATGACGGGGGCTGCCATCTTCGGCACCGACGTCAAAGTCCCGGGCATGGTCCCGGGCGTCGTGCTGCGGAGCCCTCACGCCTACGCCCGGATAAAATCCATCGACACGAGCAAGGCCGAGGCGCTGCCCGGTGTGCTGGCAGTCGTCACCACCCGGGATGTTTGGTCGGAAGAAGAGTGGACGAAGGAGAGCAACGCCCAGCTCAAGCTCTTCCGCGACCGATATCTCGCCAGCGACACGGTTATGCATCGCGGTCAGCCCGTGGCGGTCGTGGCCGCGGTCGACCGGTTCATTGCCGAAGAGGCCGCCGGCCTGATCGAGGTCGATTACGAAGTGCGCAAGCCGGTCCTCGACGTGTTGGAGGCCATGTCGCCTGCCGCCCCGGTGTTCCACCCCTTGATGGCGGTCGACACCATGGGCCAGCCTTCCGAGGCACAGGGCAACGTATGCACTCATCACCGCTACGTGAAAGGCGATCCCGAGGCCGGCCTGGCCGCCGCGGAGGTCGTGGTCGAGCGCGAGTTCCGCACCTCCACCACGCACCAGGGATACATCGAGCCGCACGTGTCTGTGGCCGCCTGGGGGCCAGAAGGTGCGCTCACTGTGTGGGCCGATACGCAGCATCACTTCGGCGTGCGCGACGAGGTTGCCCGGTATCTGGGTATTCCCGTGGCCCAGGTCCGGGTCGTCCCCATGGAAGTGGGTGGCGCCTTCGGCGGCAAGATTGTGTCGGTTATGGATCCCATCACAGCGCTCGTGGCGCGCAAGGCCAAGCGCCCGGTCCGCCTCGTCATGTCGCGAAAAGACACTTTTGAGGATACCGGACCGTCGCCGGCCAGTTACATGAAGATCAAGCTGGGCGCCACCGGCGACGGCAAGATCACCGCCATGATTGCAGAGATCTATTTTGATGCGGGCGCCTACCCCGAGCCAGGTGTTATCGGCACCGCGTTGACCTGCACGTTCGCCCCGTACGACACCCCGAACGGGCTACTCGACGGGTATGAGGTCATAGTAAACAAACCGCGCCACGCTGCTTACCGCGCCCCTGGTGCAACCCAGACTATGTATGCCGCCGAGACGACGATGGACGAGTTGGCCGAGAAGCTGGGCATGGACCCCTTGGAGTTCCGGCTGAAGAACGTGGCCAAGGAAGGCACAGAGGCGATCTTCGGCGTCGTCGTGCCTCCTGTGGCCTACGCGGAGACCATCCGCCGGGCCATGGAGCATCCGCATTACAAGGCTGCGCTGGAAGGGCCCAACCGGGGTCGTGGTGTGGCTTGTGGCTGGTGGCCGAACTTCGGCACTCAGTCGTGCGCCACGATCGCGGTTCAAGACGATGGCTCGGTCAACCTTGCCACCGGCTCGGTGGACCTCCAGGGTACGCGGACCTCGCTGGCTATGCAGGCGGCCGAGGCCTTCGGAATCGACGTCACTGATATCCATCCTATCGTCGCCGATACCGATTCGGTCGGCTGGTCCAACTGCACCGGTGGAAGCCGGGTGACGTTCGCCACGGGAATTGCCGTCATTGAGGCGGTCAACTCGGCGCTCCGAGAGATGTGCGCCCGCGCCGCTAAGATATGGGGCGTCGCACCTGAGACGGTGCAGGCATCCGAAGGCGTCTTCACGACGACAGCGGACCCGAGCAAGCGGCTGACATTCAAGGAGGTCGCCAGGAGGTTCGCGAGCACCGGCGGCTCTTTGTTCGCGTCGAGTTCTGTCGACCCGGGCGGCGCGGGCGTCGGTCCGGCCATCGGCGTGCAGATCGCGGACGTGGAGGTGGACCCGGAGACTGGACAGGTGAAGGTGCTGCGCTACACCGCGCTGCAGGACGTGGGCACCGCAATCCATCCGGCGCTGGTCGAGGGCCAGATCCAGGGCGGCGTGACCCAGGGCATCGGCTGGGCGCTTTACGAGGGCTACAAATACGACGCCAACGGCCGGATGGCCAATCCCAGCTTCCTGGACTACAAGATACCCACCGCCCTGGACGTGCCGATGATCGATACGGTGTTGGTCGAGGACGTGCCGAACCCGGCTCACAGATACGGGGTCCGGGGCGTGGGCGAGACACCGATCGTGGCGCCGCCTGCCGTTCTGGCGAACGCCATTCATCGGGCGGTGGGGGTCCGCATGCGTACCCTGCCGATGTCGCCGGACCGGATTCTGCAAGAAATGGGGGTCATCGAATAGAGGTGGCAAAGGTAGTGGTTCCTCCTCTCATGCGCGAACTGACCGGCGGGCAGGCCCAGGTGCAGGTCGCTGGGAGCACGGTGCGCCAGATCGTCGACAACTTGGAGGCTGCCCATCCGGGCATGAAGGCGCGCTTGTGCGAGGGCGACGAGCTCAGTTCGCGTTTGGCCGTGGTCGTTGACGGGCGGCTGAGCCGACTTCGTTTGAACCAACCGTTGGAAGACAACAGCCAGGTGCACTTTGTGCCGGTGATGCACGGCGGCTGATCACCGCCGGAGAGGAGCACGCTGAACGTTCTGCCCCCTCCTCGGCTCGACCTGGGAGGGGGCTTCTCCTGGAGGCTTATCTTGACCAACGTGCTTGAACGAGTGTTGGAACTCCGGAACACTGGGCGCGACGGTGTGCTCGTCACCGTCGTCGAGAAAGAAGGGTCGGGGCCGCTTCCGCCCGGCGCGCGAATGCTCGTGTATTCGGATGGGCAGACCACGGGTACAGTCGGCGGCGGCGCCCTGGAGGAGATCGCGACGCGCAGGGCGCTCGAACTGCTTGGCGAACGCGCGTCGGTTCTGGTGCGTTACCGGCTCGGCGAGCAGAACGAAGTGCTGGAAGGCGAGGCGACCGGCATGCTGTGCGGGGGCCGAGTGTCGCTCTTCTACGAGTACTTCGGAGCGAGGCCGCAACTTTTCCTGTTCGGTGCGGGACACGTCGGTCAAGCGCTGATCCGCCAGCTGTTGCCGCTCGATTTCCACATCACCGTGGTGGACGAGCGGGTGGGGATCGAGGCTACTCTGCCAGACGTGGACCGGGTCCACATTGGGAGTTACGAGGCCGCTCTGCAGGGAGAGTCGGTGCCGGAGGGAGCCTTCTTCGTGATTGCCACTCCGTCTCATTCCGGTGACTATGCTGTCATGCGCCGCGTCCTGACGTCCGGGTGGGCCCCACAGTACGTCGGGGTCATCGCGTCGAAGAAGAAGGCTTCGGGTTTCTTGCAGGACTAAAGGCGGATTTGGGCGGCGACGTCGGCCTGACAGCGCTGTACATGCCAATCGGCGTGGACACTGGCGGGAGGTCGGCGGCGGAGATTGCCGTGTCCATCGTCGCCGAGATCCAGGCGGTGCGCTACGGCCGGACCGGGCTGCGCCACATGCGTCTGGATGCGCTGGCGCAGTAAGCCACGAGAACCAAAGCTAATGACCATAGACTGGCTGGACCGTCTCCGTGGATACTGGCCCGCACCACAACAACCTGGCGGGCCGTAGAGTCCCTGCCTCCTCTCCAGGCGTAGCCGAGACGCTTCTCGGCGGCGGGTTGGTGCACTTCCTCGATCGCCTGGGCGACGTAGTCCTCAATTCAGGTCCCGAACACATCGTCCTCGATGCGGTTCCGGACCTGCACGAAGTCCTCGTGCCTGGCCGAAGCCATGCACTCAAGAACCAGCCCCATCAGGCCTGCCCTCCGAAGCGACGCTCGTACTCGTCCAGGCAGAGCCGGATGAATGCGTTGTCCTTCGGCTGGCCGAGCACTTTGCTGCAGATTCCCAGTTCTCCGGCGTCACGTGACTAGGGACGTCAGGCTCGAGAACGCGCTGAACGCTGCGCCAATCATATAGCGCACCGAACGCTCGACAGGAAGAGGGTCGCCGCCGCGCCGTTGAGGATCGTCTGTCGAACGACGTCCGACGGCGCGAGGTCGTGGAGCGCGGCGCTGCCGAGCACCATGCCCACGGATCGAACGGTATCCAGGATGCCGGACGCCACCCTCAGGTGAGCTCTCGGCGCGTTCCCCATAACGGCGCTGTTGTTTGGGGACTGGAAGATGCCGGTCCCAGGCCCGAAGAGGGCCAACCTCCAGACCACGTTGGCTGGACTAGCCAAGGCCGGCAATCAGCTCAGGAGCAAAAGGCCCACAGTACAAGTGCCCGTCCCTACAGATGTCTGGGCAGGCTCCTTTTGATTCCTTGAATGGTGATGGCGGACCCGAAGGCGTCGCAAGCGTCCACCGGCGCCCCAGCTTTCGCCGCAATGTCGCGGTCGCGCATACCCCGTTCGAAACCCACCAGCGCCGCATCGAGCTGTTCGTGAGAGAGGCCAAAGAGGACTGGGTTCGGAAGGTGGGCCAACAAGTCCTCGGACGAGGGCTTGTCGGCGATCCCGGAAGGCACGCCCGAGTGCTTGGCCAGCATCCTGATCTGATCCGAATGTAGTATCTCACGGGCGAAGGAGCTATGTTGAGACAGGGTTCTGGGGCGCCACCTCCCGCCAGTCACCACGACCCTTACCGAGAGGAAACGGTTCTGGCGTTCCGACCCACCCTGCGCCAGGGGTGCGGCCACCGTATCGAAAGGCGTACACGACGTTGTGCACGTCCTTGATCGCACTCGTAACGAGCTCCTCCCTTGCTTCTGGCCACGCAGACTCGGCGGGATTTGACTCCTGGCTTCGAGTCGCTTATACTGTGCGTTCGTGTAGTCTACAAATCGAATATTCGGATCAATGGACTGTCGTGGAACCGGGCAATCGGCGAGTTCTCGCAAGCAGTACTGGTCGTCCATCTGCTCCCATCAACAAGGTCCGCATCAAGAGGAGGTGTAGCGTGAGACACTCTGTGGCGTGCGTGTTGGCCGTCGTGGTGGTTTTCGCGTGCCTGCCGTTGGCGTCGAACGCGCAGGGGCAGACGTCTGGTCCCTTTGAGATCACCGCCGGGCAGTGGCACAAGACCGGCGTAATGCTCGAGAAGGGACAGTCGTTCCAGGTCGAAGCGCTGGGCCTGGTCCACTCTACCAACGATGCGAAGAACGAGTGGGGGGCGGGTGGGTACTACCATCTTGGTTTTCGGGCCTTCAGCGCCAAAGCAAAAGTCGGAACCGAGTTCTTCGAGGTGGGGAGCGACGGCATGCTCGCTACCCAGACGAAAGAAGGCGGGGAGGTGTTGTTGGGTCTGTCGTATACCTACGATCCCAAGCCGGAGGAGGCCAATTCGGTCGCCGGATCGTTTTCGATGAAGGTGATCGTTGGCGCGCGGAGGCCAGAAGGCTCCGGCGGCGACTCCGAAGGTGACTGTTGGCTCGGTTTCCGGGGGCACCCGGTTCCGGGTCGGAACCGGCGAGTGGCAGCCGATGTCGGCCGGGCAAGAGCTTCCACCGGGTGCGGAGATTGCCACGGGCTCGGACGCATCGCTCACGCTCAACACTGAGGGGGGGCGGGACTATCAATGTCCGGCCGGCGACTATTGTCACCGTCGACTATTCTGTCGGTCTCATGCGGCTCAAGCAGGGAGAAGTGCAGATCAAGTGGCGACCGTCCGGCCTGATTCGACTGATCGAGAACCTACTGACCGTCGAGAGCCACGGCGTGAACGTGGCCGTCAAGGGCACTGAATTCACCGTGCGCTACGATGAAGCCACTCAGACGACCTTCGTCACAGTCATCGAGGGCGAAGTCCTCGTCACACCGAACAGCCCGACCCTTGGCGCGGTGAGGCTGAGGGCTCCGGCGAGCGCGCAGGTGACTCCGACAAGCATTACCACATTCGGGAACTCGGAACCGGCGACCAGCAGGAGGGAGCCAGCACGACATCGTTGGCGCCGGCGTCCGGCACACCCGGGCAAACGCAGGGCACTGGCGGTCAGAGCGCAGGGCTAGTGTCAGAAACACCGGTGACGCAGGAGGTCGAGCCCAACAATCGCTTCTCCCAAGCCAATCTGATCGCCGCTGGGACGGTAGCCGGCACGATTGATCCAAAGGGTGATCACGATTGGCTCAGGTACGTTGCAGACACACCCGGCGCGCTGCACATACTCGTTACCTCCGTCGCCCAGGAGATGAACTACGCCGTGCAGGTGTGGACGGCGAACAAGGACGTCCTGGCGAACTGGGCGACGGCGCCGCGCAATGGAGCCGACACGGAGGTTACGGTCGACCTGCCCAAGGCCGGAACGTATCACCTCGAGCTAGCGCACAACGGGGATGGCGCTGCCCCGGCTCAGCCCTACCAGCTGAGCACTACCTTCACCCCTACCGACGACGTGTTCGGGCCAAACAACTCCTTCGCCGATGCCGCGCCGTTGACGCCGGGAATGCCGCAGTCGGCATTCCTCTTCCCAAAAGGGGAGCACGATTGGTTCAAGGTCGCCGTGGACACGCCCGGCGCGCTGCATCTTGTTGTGACCTCGGTTGCCGACAACATGAATTACGCGCTGCAGGCGTGGACGGCGGACAAGGACGTCCTGATGAACTGGGTGACTGCGCCGCGCAATGGCGCCGACACCGATGCCACGATCGACTTGCCCAAGGCCGGGACGTATTACCTTGAGCTGGCGCAGAACGGCGACGGGGCCGATTCAACACAAGCCTACCAGTTGCAGACGACCTTCGCTCCGACCGACGATGCCTTCGGATCCAACAACTCCTTCGCCGACGCGGCCCAGCTGAAACTGGATGTGCCCGAACAGGCGTTCATCTTCCCGAAAGGCGAGCACGACTGGTTCAGCTTCCAGGCCCCTGGTCGCTCGCAGGCCCACATCCTCATCACCAACGTGCCGGCGGATCTCCAGCCGGCGTTCCAGGTGTGGACCGGCAGCAAGGACGTCTTGGCGAACTGGCAGGTTGCACCTCGGGCCGGAGCGGATGGAGAGGCAACAGTTGATTTGCCGAAAGGCGGCACGTACTACCTCGAGGTTGCGCATAATGGCGACGGTGCCCGGTCCACCCAGCCCTACACCGCGCAGGTGTCGGTGACGCCGGGGGTCGATGCTGACCAGTACAACAACAGCTTTGCGACCGCCCGGCCCATCGGCCTCGGCGCCGACGTGGCCGGGTCCATCGTGCCCCGTGGTTACCACGGCTGGTACAGGGTCGATGTTCCCGGCCCCGGGACCCTGAACGTCACCGTCAGCCACAACCCGGCCACACTGACGATGGCTGCCCAGGTGTGGAACATGGACAAGGATACAGTGTGTAGCTGGCAGGGCGCGCCCCGGGCTGGCGCCGACGTCCAGTTCACCTGTCCCGTTAACGAGCCCGGGAGCTACTTCATCGAGGTGGCTCAAAACGGTGACGGACTCAGCTCGCCCGACGCCTACCACCTGACCGCGGTCTGGAGCAAGCCTTCCTGACGTCGGACGATGAGAGTCGGCCCTCCTGATCGATCGCTGCTATGACGCACCGGGGCGCCCACTGGGGCGCCCTTTGAATTGGACCTCGACAAGGTTACCCCGGCTGTCGGACTATTCGGATAGGCTAATGCTCACTCGGACTGCTTACGCGTCAGGTTGAACACCGCATCCGCCGGCAATGCAGTCCGGCTCGACATCAGTCAGAAAATGCTGAAAGTGGGGTGCAACATCGAGTTCGACTGTGCGGCAGTTGACGAGTGCGTTGTGCTGCGCCGTCGCGCGACAGCCGGCTGCTCACGGTTTTAGCGGCAGGAGAATTCGAGTGACCGTGTGCTCGGGCGGGGTAGTCGGTTCGCTGTAATAGAACTCGTACACCACCCCGGTTGGCTGCAGCCCCTGGTCGGCCATCCACCGCGACAGCGCCTCGTACGTGACGGACAACGAATCGTCGGATCCGATGTGCATGCAGGCAGCGTACCGCCCGGCCGGGAGTTCGCCAGCGAGCATCTCCCCCCGGGCGGGGATTTGCCGGCTGACCGGGATTCCGCCCTCCACGTCCAGCGCCGTCATGTCCAGGTTGTGATAGCACGCGAACGGGACATCGGCGGCCTGCGCGCCCATCTCGCCGATGTAAGCGATCAGGGCGCCGTACGCCTGTCCCAGAAAATCCTTCAACTTCTCAACCGGAATGGTCGTGCGCATCGTCACGACCGGCTGGGCTGTCCTCGTCACCAACTCGCAGTTTGCCATCTTGCCCTCCGTTGATTCTGACTTCTGATATGCGATCCTTCTGTGGCGCGCCCCGAGTGATACAAAATGGATTGCCCACGGAATAGACGAGATCACACCTCGTTGATGCGCGTGACCACTCGTGGGCCTTGTTGCGCACGTTTTCGACCGCCTTCACGCTCAGGGCCATCACGTTGTGCGCGCCGTGGTTGGCCTCGTATTCTTCCCCGAACGCGCGTATGAACTCCCTGCGGAGGTCGGAGCCGTAGTTAATCTTCAGAAGGTGGAACACGCTCGCCTGCCGTATCACGTCGAATGGTATCCCTGAACCGCCATGCAGAACGAGAGGCACGGGTGATTCCTCGGAAAGCCTCCCGAGCAGCGACAGGTCGATGCGCGGTGCGAGATCAAGCCCGTGGACGTTGCCGACCGACACGGCCAGGAGGTCACAGCCGCTCTCCCGTACGAACCGGGCCACGACGGCGGGGTCGGTTCTGGCGTCCGCGTCGCTCTTCTCATCGTCCTCCTTGCCCCGTAGGGCTCCGAGCTCCGCCTCTACCGGGATATGCCGCGCGTGGCAGTAGTCCACAGTGCGGCGCACCGCCAGAATGTTGTCCTCGAAAAAGAGCTTTGAGGCGTCGATCATCACCGAAGTGAAGCCCGCTTCGACGCAGGCCACGACGTCGTCGAAGGAAGCGCCGTGGTCGAGATGGAGCGCGACGGGAACTCTCGAGTTGCTGAGGGCATCGCGCGTCAGCGCGGCGATGGCCGCGGGGCTCGACAACCGCAGATTGTGAGAGGATATTTGGATATAGCCCGGCAGGCCTGCGTCGTTGAGCCCGAGGGCGATGGCATAGGTCATCTCGAGATTCGTCGTATTGAAGGCGGGCAAAACATAGTGATGCGCTGCAGCGAATTGCATCAGGTCAAAACCGTTCGTGATTTCCATGGCGTTCATCGCGGGCGACAATCAGGCCCGCCCTTTCCCGTTTCGTTCGATTCTTCGCCGGGCACAGCGAAACGCGGCGACAGTAATATAACACACCGTAGCCCGCGCGCCAAGCTTGATTGACATTATTTCAGCCACATTCTATACTGAAAAAAAGCGCCGGGGGAAGCTTCATGCAAAGCTATATCGGTATTGATATCGGGACCTCATCCGCCAAGTTCGTGCTGATCGACAGCGTCGGCGGTATTCTTGCGCGGGCGGAAGAAGCGTATGCAGTCGCCCGCCCGCGCCCGGGCTGGTCGGAGATCGACCCGGGAGCGTGGTACGGGGCTGTGGAGAATGGGCTGTGCGCGCTCCTCTCCGGCGCCGACCGTTCCGGCGTCAGGGGCATCGGCGTGACCGGACAGATGCACACGGTCGTTTTGCTCGATGCGTCGGGCGCTTCGATACGCCCGGCGTTGCTGTGGAACGACGCTCGGACCGGAGGCATGATCCCAGCGCTGAAGGAACGGATTCGGCAGCATCCTGGAATTGCCTATATCGCGGGCATCGTTTCCACAGGCAGCCCTGCCGCCAACCTCCTTTGGCTGCGCGATAACGAGCCGGACAATTTTCGAAGGCTCCGCAAGTTCCTCATAGGCCCGGACTACATCGTGTACCGTCTCACCGGCAGAGTGGGGACCGACTACTGCGAGGCGTCGACCTCCTCGCTGTACGATATCGTCGAGCGCACCTGGTCGCCCGCCATGCGGGAACTGATCGGACTCGCGGAAAGCGTCTATCCCGTCGTGAAGGGCAGCACAGAGACGGCGGGTCTGCTGGTGCCGGCGCTGGCCGAGAAATTCGGGCTGCCGCTCGATACACGCGTGATCGTCGGAACGGGCGACAACGCAGCCTCGTCGATCGCGACGGGCTGCCTCGTCGGGGATTTCCCGGTGCTCTCCCTGGGCACCTCCGGCGTCGTCACGGCGCGAAGGGAACGGCCGGATTTTGAAGCGAAAGGGAAGAACATACTGTACTCGCCGGATGGCTCGCATTTCGACGTGTTGCGTGCAGGGCGTCGTACAATCCTGCGGCGGCGATTACAGCTGGTGGAACCGTGACATATTGGGCTGTGACAGCTTCTCGGACGGTGCACTCGGCATCGATGTGGACATGCCCGTCGACGAGGAACTTCTCTTCTACCCTCACCTCGCCGGCGACAAGACGCTCTATGCGGACCCGGGCCTGCGCGGCGCGTTTCTTGGGCTCGGCACCGACACCACCCGGCGGTCCATGACGTTCGCGGTCGTCGAAGGGCTTTGCTTCGCTGTGCGGCAGTTGACCGTAGAAATGCGCTTCCCGAGCAAATACCTGTCCCGCCTTCGCGTGATCGGCGGGGGTGCGCAGAGCGATGCCTGGATGCAAACGCTCGCCGACGTGCTCGATGCACGCGTGGAACGGGCAGCGGAGAGCGCCGGGGCTGTGTATGGGGCCGCGCTCCTCTGCGCCCACGCCTGCGGCGACATCGCGTCGCTGCCAGCGCTCGTGAAGAAGGCAGCGCCGGGAGCCGTGTTCCTGCCGCGTGCAAAGAGGGTCGAGTCGCTCGAGAAGAAGTACGCGCGGTATCTCAGAGTGTATCGGGCGATTCGGGAGATCAACACGCCGTGATTGCGAGTGAAGTTCCCTCGATCAATCCAGTGCGCGGGTCGTGACGAGCTCGCCGGTAATGGGACAGACACCATCACTATCGGCGCCGGCGTGTTTGGCTGTACAAAGGTCTTCTTCCCGAGCGCGAAGTGATATGGGCGGCAGCCGGTTCTCGCCGCGTTGGAGTGCAGATTGCCATAACCATAGTGGCCACGGCAGACGACTTCCATCTTCTCGACCAGAACAACCCAGCGATTTGAACTTGAGGCATGGGTGCGCGACCTGTGCCGCGCACCCATGTCCTTGTAACGTATCGAAACACTCGCCAGCCCGGCGACCGATGCAGCCTAGTTGACGACGAACGGCAAGAAGGTTCTGAAAAGCAGATTGAAAGTCGCCGTCACCGTCTTACTGGCATCCATCGTAACGGTGGTCGGGTTGGTGCTGCCACTGAGGTCGCCCGACCAGCCGCCGAACACCCAGCCAGAGGCAGCCGTCGCGGTCAAGTGCACCGTGGTGCCCAGGTCGTACGTGCCGCCCGAAGGGTCGAGAGCGATTGAGCCTTGACCCACGACGTTGTCCGTCAGCGTGTACTGCTGCGGCAGCTGGAAGGTCGCGGTCACGGTCTTGTTGGCGTCCATCGTGATCGTGGTCGGGTTGGCGCTGCCACTCAGGTCGCCCGACCAGCCGGCAAACACCCAGCCAGAGGCAGCCGTCGCGGTCAAGTGCACCGTGGTGCCCACATCGTACGTGCCGCCCGATGGGCCGAGAGCGATCGAGCCTTGACCCAGCACGTTGTCCGTCAGCGTGTACTGCTGCGGCAGCTGGAAGGTCGCGGTCACGATCTTGTTGGCATCCATCGTGATCGTGGTCGGGTTGGTGCTGCCACTCAGGTCGCCCAACCAGCCGGCGAACACCCAGCCGGAGGCAGCCGTCGCGGTCAGGTGCACCGTGGTGCCCAGGTCGTACGTGCCGCCCGATGGGTCGAGAGCGATCGAGCCTTGACCCACCACGTTGTCCGTCAGGGTGTATTGCGGAATCTGGAAAGTGGCCGTCACGGTCTTGTTGGCGTCCATCGTGATCGTGGTTGGGTTGGTGCTGCCACTGAGGTCGCCCGACCAGCCGGCAAACACCCAGCCGGAGGCAGCCGTCGCGGTCAGGTGCACCGTGGTGCCCAGGTCGTACGTGCCGCCCGATGGGTCGAGAGCGATCGAGCCTTGACCCACCACGTTGTCCGTCAGGGTGTATTGCGGAATCTGGAAAGTGGCCGTCACGGTCTTGTTGGCGTCCATCGTGACCGTGGTGGGGTTGGTGCTGCCACTCAGGTCGCCCGACCAGCCGGCGAACACCCAGCCAGAGGCAGCCGTCGCGGTCAGGTGCACCGTGGTGCCCAGGTCGTACGTGCCGCCCGATGGGTCGAGAGCGATCGAGCCTTGACCCACCACGTTGTCCGTCAGGGTGTATTTTGGAATCTGGAAAGTGGCCGTCACGGTCTTGGCGGCGTCCATCGTGATCGTGGTTGGGTTCGTGCTGCCACTCAGGTCGCCCGACCAGCCGGCGAACACCCAGCCGGAGGCAGCCGTCGCGGTCAGGTGCACCGTCGTGCCCAGGTCGTACGTGCCGCCCGATGGGTCGAGAGCGATCGAGCCTTGACCCACCACGTTGTCCGTCAGCGTGTACTGCTGCGGCAACTGGAAGGTCGCGGTCACGGTCTTATTGGCGTCCATCGTGATCGTGGTCGGGTTCGTGCTGCCACTCAGGTCGCCCGACCAGCCCGTGAACACCCAGCCGGAGGCAGCGGTCGCGGTCAGGTGCACCGTGGTGCCCAGGTCGTACGTGCCGCCCGACGGGTCGAGAGCAACCGAGCCTTGCCCTACCACGTTATTCGTCAACGTGTACAGTGGTGCAGGTGACATCAGAGTCTGAATCTCCGCCTGATTCAAGGCGCAACCGTAGATGCGCGCTTCGTCGATGACGCCGTCAAAGTACTCACCCCACGCTTCGTTGCCGCCGATCCAGGTGTCGCGTCCACCATCCCGTATCGCGCCGTCGACCCGATGGGTTGTGCCACGCAAGGTCCCGTCGATGTAGAATTTCATGTCCGAGCCATCGTAGGTACACGCCACGAAATACCAGGTATTGGGCTGCAAAACGATGTCGCCTTCGACTTGCTCGTCGTCATCTATCGCCCCGTCTCCGTCCCAGTCCATGCGGAGCACTGGCCGGTAGGCGTCGGGAGCGTCAGCGGCACGGGCATAAATCTCCCAGTCGTACCACTGGCCGTCGGCGCTGGTGCGCTGCGCGATGGTTGACCAGTCACTGCTCAGGTCATCAGCCCGAATCCACGCCGCAAAGGTGAATCGACTGGTGCTCAGGCTCAGACTGGCGCTTGCGGGCACTTGCACCGAATTGTCCACCCCGTCGAAGTAAAGCGCTCCGTTGACCCCAACGCTCACCCAGGTCGCGCCGGACACTGTGCCGTCGTTGCCGTAAGCTGAGCTATCGTCGGCAGTGGAGCCGGACGCTTCGTCGAAATGCCATTCGCCCACCAAACACCCGCCGGGTTGCTCGGTGAAGGTCGCCGTCACCGTCTTGCTGCTATCCATGGTGACCGAATCAGGGTTGATGCTGCCCGATAGGTCACCTGACCAGCCGCTGAACATCCAGCCCGCGTCAGCGGTTGCGGTCAGCTGCACGTCCGTTCCAGACGCGTAAGTCCCCCCCGACGGGTTCAAAGTCACACTGCCTGACCCGACCTTGTTCGCCGTCAGCGTGTACTGAGTCTGAGTGCCACTCACGATCTCAAAGCACGGGTTGTCGACCGCGCCCTGAACACCGGTGTAGTTCTTGTAGGCCGGCCACATTGAGGTGGCAGTGAAGTATTGCAGGTTCGGAGCGTCCGCGCCGAGCGCGCTGGTGTCGGCGATAGATCCTGTGGCCACCGCGGCGCCCAGACTGCCGTCGGAGTTCAATGCAGTCAAGGTCACTTCGATCCGGGCCGAAGTCGCCGTCAGCTTGGTGATCTCCGTCTGCAAGTTGTACCAGGCATTCGCTGTCAGGGTTGGCAGGGTCACGAGCGAAGGTCGCCGCTCATCGGTGCTGCTCGTACCGTCCCAGTAGCCCTCAATGTTGTAGCCGGTGCCCGCATCCGGGTCCATCTGCACGCCAAAGAACAAACTGGAATCAGTGTCGGTGTCATCGATCATCCAGCCCACGCGATCATCGTCGAAGTGACCGCTGGCATCGGTCTGGTAGTCCATGCTCAGGTTGACACCCACGAAATCCGCATCATTCCAGTTGAACGGATGCGCTACCCAGGTGAAGATGTTCGCAGCTGGCGCAAGGCCCAC
Organism: uncultured Chloroflexia bacterium; assembly: GCA_963843645.1. Taxonomy (GTDB): domain Bacteria; phylum Chloroflexota; class Anaerolineae; order DAOTYC01; family DAOTYC01; genus CAWJLE01. Next base: position 297,312 of record CAWJLE010000003.1, read on the forward strand.
AGAACCGGCCACGCCGTTCGCTGAAGTGACGACTGGGCCGGAACCGCCATCGTACCAATCGGCATGGGTCCCCACGACCTGGCCGGTGGTGTAACCGGAGTTGAAGCTCTCGCATGCCTCAACGGATGGCTCTCCCTCAGCCAAAGTCGTCGCGCAGTCGACATTGCTGTAACCTGAGTCATCCACGCTGTTCGTCGCACGCACTCTGTAGCAGTACTCGGCCTCTGCGTCCAACCCCACATCCGAGTAGTTGGAAACGTTGGCCAGCACGGTGTTCCGTAAAGTGAATGGGCCGCCGCTGCCAGTGGTGGAGCGTTCAATCTCGAAGGCCGACTCGTTGTTGGCATTGTCCGTCCACGTCAGGTTGATTTGAGCGTGACTGATGGCCACAGCGTCGAGCTCCGTCGGTGCGGCGGGTGGATCCGTCGGCGGCTCGCTTTGCACGGTCCACTGATCGTACAGACTGAAAGCGCCGCCGGTTGAGCGGTACACCTTGTAAGTGGTGTCGTCGCCGTCGATCAACACGTAGACGATCGCGCTGCCGCCGTATTGGGTCCCGGACATGAGATGCGCGTCGCCGACTTGCTGGACACTGCCCAGCAGAGGATACTCGGCAGACGTGTCGTGGTGGTAATAGTGGTCGTGACCGACGAACAGTGTCTCCACGCCCTGCGTGTCCAATGCTGAGACAAAAGCATCACGGTTGGCCGGATGTGCGTCAAGCGCATCTCCTGTGTGCCGCACTTCCGGATAGGCCGGCTCGTGGATGAACACGAATTCGTGGGTTTGGTCGTTCGCAGTCAGATCGTTGTTGATCCAGGTAAGCAGTGCGGGAGGTACGTCACCATCAGCAGCTGTGTCGGCGCCAGAGTTGGTCGTGCCGTTCCAATAGCCATTCAGCGCGACGAAGTGGGCGTTCTCGTACGTCCACGAGTAAGAGCTGTTGATACTGCCGGCAGGCCCGTAGTTTACGACATGCGGCAGCGACGGAACCAGCGTATCTCGGTACCAATAGAAGTTATTGATGTCGTCGCTGACCTCGTGGTTCCCCGGCGCCGCGTACCAGAGAAAATCCGTCCCCAATACGGAATCGATGTCCGAACTGGTCTGCGTCGCATTTGGCCAGTCTCCGCTGATCACCATGAATTCAGGCGCCGGCATGTCTGCGGTTGGATTATCGAGCCAATCACGAATCTGGCCGAGATTGGATTGCACCGCCGCCTCGTTGCTGCTGGTATGCAGATCGCTCACTACCACGAAAGCGAACTTCGGGTCCGGGGATTGCCGAACGATGTCGACGCACGGGTTGTCGACCGCGCCCACGACTGCCGTGAAGTTCTTGTAGGCCGGCCACATTGACGTGGCGGTGAAGTATTGCAGGTTCGGAGCGTCAGCGCCGAGCGCGCTGGTGTCGGCGATAGATCCTGTGGCCACCGCGGCGCCCAGACTGCCGTCGGAGTTCAATGCGGTCAAGGTCACTTCGATCCGGGCCGAGGTCGCCGTCAGCTTGGTGATCTCCGTCTGCAGGTTGTACCAGGCATTCGCTGTCAGAGTTGGCAGGGTCACGAGCGAAGGCCGCCGCTCATCGGTGCTGCTCGTACCGTCCCAGTAGCCCTCAATGTTGTAGCCGGTGCCCGCATCCGGGTCCATCTGCACGCCAAAGAACAAACTGGAATCAGTGTCGGTGTCATCGATCATCCAGCCCATGCGGTCATCGTCGAAGTGACCGCTGGCATCGGTCTGGTAGTCCATGCTCAGGTTGACGCCCACGAAATCCGCGTCATTCCAGTTGAACGGATGCGCTACCCAGGTGAAGATGTTGGTAGCAGGCGCAAGGCCCACAGAGCCGGCCACGCCGTTCGCTGAAGTGACAACTGGGCCGGAACCGCCATCGTACCAGTCGGCATGGGTCCCCACGACCTGGCCAACGGTGTAGCCGGAGTTGAAGTCCTCACACGCTTCGGATGACACCTGTTGGTCGGTGAACGTGGCAGTCACCGACTTGTTCTCATCCATCGTGATGGAGGTGGGGTTTGTGCTGCCCGACAGGTCGCCCGACCAGCCGGAGAGGGCCCACCCGCTATCAGGCACTGCTGTCAGTTGTACCACCTCTCCTTGAGCATAGAGCGTCTTGTTCGGGGATTTCGTGACGGTGCCATTGCCCACCACATTCACACCCAGCGTGAACTGCTCCTGTGCGAAGGTGGCCGTGACCGTCTTGGTCGCGTTCATGGTGATAGAGGCGGGGTTGGTGCTCCCCGTCAGATCACCCGACCAGCCGGTGAAAACCCAGCCAGTTTCTGGAGTTGCCGTCAGTTGCACGGTAGTGCCATAGTTGTATTGAGCCTGGTCCGGAGACTTTCCCACCGAACCGCTACCGACCACGTTCACTGTGAGCGTGTGTTGCGTAGGTGACCCAGCCAGAATTTCGACACACGCGTTGTCGACTGCACCCTGGACGGCCGTGTAGTTCTTGTAGGCCGGCCACATGGTGGTGGGAGTGAAGTATTTCGTGTTGGGAGCATCGGCGCCCAGCGCGCTGGTGTCAGCGACAGAGCCGCTGGCCACAACCGATCCCAGGCTGCCATCTGTGTTCAACGCGGTCAACGTCACGTCGATCCGGGCCGACGTCGCCGTCAGCCGGGTGATCTCCGTCTGCAGGTTGTACCAGGCGTTGGCGGTGAGCGTCGGCAAGGTGACGATCGAAGGCCTCGCGTCGCCAGGGGTGCTCGCGTTATTTTTCCAGTAGCCCTCAATGTTGTAGCCGCTGCCCGCATCCGGGTCCATTTGGACTCCAAAGATGTTGGTGGAATCCACGCTACTGTCGGTAATCATCCAGCCGATGCGGTCATCGTCGAAGTGTCCGCTGGCGTCGGTCTGGTAGTCCATGCTCAGGTTAATGCCCACGAAATCAGCAGCGTTCCAGTTGAACGGATGCGCCACCCAGGTGAAGATGTTCGTTGCGGGGGCAAGCCCCACCGAACCCACTACGCCATTCGCTGATGTTACAATTGGGCCGGAACCACCATCATACCAGTCGGCGTGGTTCCCCACGACTTGGCCAACGGTGTAGCCGGAGTCGAAATCCTCGCACACCTCGGAAGTCACCTGTTGTTCGGTGAACGTGGCAGTCACCGACTTGTTCTCGTCCATGGTGATGGAGGTCGGATTGGTGCTGCCCGACAGGTCGCCTGACCACCCGGAGAAGACCCAACCACTGTCAGGGACGGCCGTCAACTGGACTTCCGTGCCTTCATCATAGGTGCCACCCGACGGATCGAGCGTTACGTCGCCGTTGCCCGTGACGTTCGCCGTCAAGGTATGCTGTGCCGCGATGGTCTCGAAACAAGCATTGTCCGCCGGCGCGCCGGCCCCGGTGTAGTTCTTGTAGGCGGGCCACATCGTGGTGGGAGTGAAGTATTTCGTGTTGGGAGCATCAGCGCCCAGCGCGCTGGTGTCGGCGACAGAGCCGCTGGCCACAACTGATCCCAGACTGCCATCCGCGTTCAACGCGGTCAGCGTCACGTCGATCCGGGCCGACGTCGCCGTCAGCTGGGTGATCTCCGCCTGGAGGTTGTACCAGGCGTTGCCGGTGAGCGTCGGCAGGGTGACGATCGAAGGCCTCGCGTCGCCAGGAGTGCTCGCGTTATTTTTCCAGTAGCCCTCAATGTTGTAGCCGCTGCCTGCATCTGGGTCCATTTGGACTCCAAAGATGTTGGTAGACTCCACGTTGCTGTCGGTAATCATCCAGCCCACGCGGTCGTCGTCGAAGTGACCGCTGGCATCGGTCTTGAAATCCATGCCGATACGGACGCCCTGAAAACCCGCAGCATTCCAATTGAACGGATGCGCCACCCACGTGAAGATGTCGCTGGCCGGCGCAAGGCCCACGGAGCCGGCCACGCCATTGCCTGAGGTGACAACTGGGCCGGAACCACCGTCAACCCAATCGGCATGATTCCCCACGACTTGGCCGACAGTGTAGCCGGAGTTGAAGTCTTCGCATGCCTCTGACGACAGCTCCTGTTCGGTGAACGTTGCCGTCACCGACTTGTTCTCATCCACGGTGATGGAGGTCGGATTGGTGCTGCCCGACAGGTCGCCTGACCACCCGGAGAAGACCCAACCACTGTCAGGGACGGCCGTCAACTGGACTTCCGTGCCTTCATCATAGGTGCCACCCGGCGGATCGAGCGTTACGTCGCCGTTGCCCGTGACGTTCGCCGTCAAGGTATGCTGTGCCGCGATGGTCTCGAAACAGGCATTGTCCGCCGGCGCGCCGGCCCCGGTGTAGTTCTTGTAGGCGGGCCACATCGTGGTGGGAGTGAAGTATTTCGCGTTGGGAGCGTCGGCGCCCAGCGCGCTGGTGTCGGCGACAGAGCCGCTGGCCACAACCGATCCCAGACTGCCATCCGCGTTCAACGCGGTCAGCGTCACGTCGATCCGGGCCGACGTCGCCGTCAGCCGGGTGATCTCCGCCTGGAGGTTGTACCAGGCGTTGCCTGTGAGCGTCGGCAGGGTGACGATCGAAGGCCTCGCGTCGCCAGGGGTGCTCGCGTTATTCTTCCAGTAGCCCTCAATGTTGTAGCCGCTGCCTGCATCTGGGTCCATTTGGACTCCAAAGATGTTGGTAGACTCCACGTTGCTGTCGGTAATCATCCAGCCCACGCGATCATCGTCGAAGTGACCGCTGGCATCGGTCTTGAAATCCATGCCGATACTAACGCCTTGAAAACCCGCGGCGTTCCAGTTGAACGGGTGTGCCACCCAGGTGAAGATGTCGCTGGCCGGCGCAAGGCCCACGGAGCCGGCTACGCCATTGCCTGAGGTGACAATCGGGCCGGAACCACCGTCAACCCAATCGGCGTGGTTCCCCACGACCTGGCCGACGGTGTAGCCGGAGTTGAAGTCCTCACACGTCGCCGCCGCGCTGGCCACGGGGACGATTTGAGGTTGGAAGGCCGCGCCCAATGCAGTCAGAGCCAGGCTCAAAACGACCAATGCATGAAGAAAGACTCTTGTTCGGTTCATCTAGCTATCCTCCTTGATAGTGATCCAAGTCTGGTTCATGGCTCATCTCGCCTTTCAGGATAGTGGTGGAAAGCTGCGAAAGCTCGTTCGCCTGCTCTGGAGACGGCCCTACTCATGCGAATGACACAAAGTCGCAAGCCGTGTTAAGTGCGGGTCTCTCCGGCGCCGGTCGAACTTCCATACACGGAATGAATGAATGTCGAAGGCCAACCGCGGCCCTTGATTGAGTTGGGGCGGATAACACGATATCCGCAGCACGTAAAGGACTTCAAAACATACCCTCTCTGTCTCCGTCGCCAGCGTCCTTGGGCCGCCCGTTTCGAGGCAAAGAATCACCAACCCCGAAGAAGTCCAACTTCATCAGGATAGCAGTGAGCAGAAATAGGACGCAGGGATGCGCGGTGCAAGCGCCGACAGGGACCAGTTTCCGAGCCACGCAAATGGATTTGTTCCGTAGGGGAACTAATCCATCCGGTGCACTGGGGGGCGCGACTGACGCAGGAACGCCTTGGCGCAAGAACTACTATATTGAGCGGGTGTTTAGTACTGGGGTACTATACTACGAAGATTATACCATGAAATGCAATCGAATGCAATAGTCAGTTTGCGAAAGCTCGAAAGTACAGTTTGCGGTAAGGGGGAACTGCTCGGGCTGCACCGGGATGACCTGTTGAAGGAAGGGGGTATTTCTGAAGATGATGTACGAACGCCTCGGCTATTTCAGGCTTGCTGTGACCCCCGGGACGCCTGCAATCATCTGCGGATAGGCATTCGCCGGGGCGCAGCAGAGCGTAAGTCCCGAATTGCGAAGGATTTGCGGCGAAAAAAATGAGCCACTCTATAAGAATGGCTCATCTGACGATATTTGATGTATATCTGCCACGCCTGTAAGTGAGCCGCAGAGGAATCGAACCTCTAACCTAATGATTAAGAGTCATTTGCTCTGCCAGTTGAGCAAACGACTCTCAAAAACCACAATATGTAGTATCGGATCGTCACGAAAACACAACAGGTTGTGTATTGTGATGAAAATCACGATAGTTCTTTTAAGGTGAATCACTTGGTCTGAAACGTCGAAATATGCACCAACTAGCAGTGTATGCTAGGAGTGGCTTGCCGGAACGGCGAGTAGTGTCCCGCCAGCAAGGCGTGAACATAGCGGAACACCGCCATTTCGAACTCGCTGTTCTGGAAGTCAATTTCAAGCCACATGTCATTGTAGCCAGCCTCAGCGCGAAATCGGTACTCGTGGCGAGCAAAGCGCTGTATTTCATCAGAGATCGTCGCAGCCACGATGCTCACCACGCGATTGGGATTGCGTCGTTCTAGCTGAGCAACGGAACAGGCTGCGTCGGCGTGCACACTAATCCGCGGGTTTGGGTAGTTGAAGTAGACGCGCAGCATATGCCCTCTTGTCATCGTTACCCGGCTCGATCCAAATGTCTTTGTCTTGCTGCACTCAACGCCGTATCGCAAGACCCCTACGTCTATTGTTTTCTGTCGAACTCCCAGATGGCCAGGTCAACTGCTTGCACTGACCAGCCCAACTCGGCCGCCAGTGGACGCAGTGCGCTCATGTATCGCTTGTAGTCTCCAACAGAAAACGTGGTTCGTTCTTTACCAAACACCTGTCGCCAGACGCGGAAATCAATGACTGCGTACTCTTCTGGGAAAGTCAACGCGAGTACCGCTGAGGCGACCGGCACGCTCACGCCTCGCAAGACGCACAGAATGCCGATGCGGAGTTCAAGCTCATAATCCTTGTCGGGATGGTTAATGGTGAGAGCGAGCCCAGTAACTGCCCCAATGGTTTCGTTCGTATTCGCGGCTCGGATCTGACGCTGACGGCCAATTTGGCTGCGCAGTTTCCAGCGAAGAATGTCCTCGAACTCGGTCGCTGTGAGACATCGAGGCGATTCACCACGGCGGAAGCGAGCGAGGCTTGCTTTGAGCTGTTCGGTTTCCTGGTCATCATCAATGACTGACCGCAACGGCACAAGCTGTGCTGCTGTGATCATCAGTGTTCTCCAAATGGTTCTAGACCTCTGCGTACTCGGTATTCCGATGCCGCGCGTGCGAGTTCGACACTCTCACCCTGAACGCTCTTGTCTGAGCGCTGAGTTCCGGGCCCGGCTGCCGCGAGCTCCGAGCGTGCGCCGCCCCCAAACGCAGGAGTCCAGAAGTAGCTTCACGCAACCTCCGTGAAGACTGGTTCAACGCGCTCGTGCCCAACCAGACGTCGTGCGTAGACACAGACACACCTGGATATCCTCCATTTCAAGCCACGGATAGCCTAAGGATAGTCTGCGGGCTGTCCCCGGCTGCCAGCATAGCCAGGACATGCTCAACGGCCAGACGATGGCCACGAATGATTGGCTTTCCGCCGAAAATCTTTGGATTGATGGTGATCCGTTCCAGCAGCTTCTCTTCGTTCATCACGTTTTCCAGGGGATCGCGACCGCGGCGATCCCTAGTCAGATTACCATTCGCGGCGTCGAAAGCAAATGCACGAGTTCGCAGCGACGGCCACCGTTCCTCGCTGTACCGTCGAAATCGAGCGGCAAGCGAGTCCACGTTTCGACGGAGGCTGGAACGGCGACGCGGCCCATGGCCTGCCTTTTGCCTACAGGCAAAAACTCGACCGAAGGCCTATTGACATGCTCTAGATTCTCCGCTATGATAGCACATATGTTCTTATTCAGGCCATTGCCAATTCCCAACAGTCATAGTATAATTCCCAGAAGAAATTACTGCCACGCTGGCCTGGCCTGTATTCTGACCGGAGGGGGAGACAAGCCGCATGTTGGAGCCGCACATGAAACCGGAGCCCAAGACCGTTCAGGAGCGCCTGAACGCGATCACCTTCTCGTTGGGCGTGATTGCCGCGCACATCGAGCTGGTGATCCAGCATCTGCATGGCTTGGAGGCTCACCTCCCTCCGGATGAGGCTAGCGACCCAGAATCTCCAGGCCCTGCAACCTAGCGGCCAGGCGGGCCGCTTCCAGGATGTGGTTGCGGGCCGCTTCGGATGACTGCTCGAAGATCATGAAGATCTCCAACACCCTGGGGTCACCCAGGGCGTTTTTTTTGTCCTCGTTCGTGAGCACCTCATCCGGCAGGAACCAGGTCAGTGGCACGTTGAACAGCGGGCGCAGTTTCAGGAGGTGATCCAGGCTGATCAGAGTGCCGCCGTTCTCGATCTTGCTCCAGCCCGCCTGGGTGATGCCCAGGTGCTTGGCCACATCCGACTGGTTCAGCCCGGCCTTCAGCCGGGCCTTCTTGATTCGCTGTCCGATCGACACGGCCAGTTCTTGTTCTTCGACCATCACGTTCATCCCCTCACCCAAAGACGAAAATGGCCCACGCCGGGTATTGACAAGATCACAATATCTGTGGTAATATACAAACAACCAAAAGGAATATAATACAACCCAAACACATGGAGGAGCCAATGGATATCGGCGCCAAACTCAAGTTCCTGCGCGCCCAGCACGGTTTGCGACAGGTGGATGTGTCCGTGCTCAGCGGTGTGGATCACACCGTGATCAGCCGCATCGAGAACGGACGGATCAACCCCACCCCAGGCGAAATCGCGGCTATCAAGACCGCGCTCGGCTGGGACGATACGGTCGACCAGATCGATCGAATCGTTGTTGACAAATGGTCTCCGGTCGGAAAGGAGGCCGCTGCCTGCCGCCCACTGATTGGCCGTCAATCGCATATCTATTACAAGTATAACATAAGGTTATATTCTAGTCAAGTAAGGGAAGGAGGCAAAAGTGTCAGTTATCGTGCGCAAATGGTGCCGCCGCTGCCGCAAGCACACTGACCAGTATCAGTCCAGGCTCAGCGAGGACGCCGGCACGATCACGAGCCGCGCCGAGTGCGCGGCCTGCGGCCGCAAGGTCACGACGATCGAGAAGAAGACGCAGAAATAACCCAACCAACGAGAAACCCAAGCAAACCAGATACTAAGACTAACCAATACCAGGAGGATACCCAATGTCTACCGCCAATACCCAGGTTCAGGATGATGTCTTCGACGCCGCCGACAACGCCGTAGTTCCGGTTCGCAGTTTCACCTACTTCGGCCAGGTTTTCGTCGACGTGTACGCCTGCGCACTCAAGCCGGGTGTCGGGAAGGTGCCCTTCGACGGACTGCAGCACAAGCCGGAGGAGCGCCGGACGGCGATCAACCTGTCCATTGCCCCCTTGCCGGGCAGCTTGAGCGCGTTCGTGATCGAACGGCAGATGATCGCCGAGTCGCACGAGTGGGCGTCGACCACGCTGCCGTCGCTCAAGGCCCTGGGGCTCACCACCCGCGAGTTGAAGGACCGCTACGTGCGGGCCACGCTGGCGCCCACCGGCCGCAAGTTCAAGGCCAAGGACGGCACCATGAAGAACTCGACCGCCATCAAGTTCCTGGAGGTGTATCCGGATGAGGCGGCTTGCCAGGCGGCGGCCGATGCCTACTTCGCCAACCTGCATGACCACACCGGCGAGGCCGTACCCGAAAGCGGTCCTGTTGCTGCGGCGACACCGGCCGGCAACGGCGGTGGGGATGGTCACGGCAACGGGTCGGACCCCGAGAAGGCGACGGCCCTGATGTTCCTCGAGCCGCTGTGGAAGGCCTCCAACGGGGACCTGCAAACATTCCAGACGTTCATGGCCAGCAACCCGTTGATCACCAAGCACTTCAGCATCAACAGCCCTGAAGTTCAGGCGCTGATGAAGGCCTAGCCGAGATGGGAACGAGGAGACAAAACGTGGAAAGGACGAGAGTTCAGCCGGATGCCCAGACAGAACTTAACGTTGAGCGGATCATGGAGCGACTGGCCGCCGCCCGGCACGCCTACGACGCGGCCCTGGTTGAGGCGTACGTGCCCTACGCCGATCTGTTGCCCTTCGACATCGCCGTCCAGGAGGCCCGGATCGCCGACGAGCAGGCAGCGCAGGCCCTACGCAGGGACGTCGAGGCCCTGGACGGCTGCCTGATGGACGAGGGGGTGGTCGTGATCTTCGTGCTGTAGACGCAAGGGTGGGCTATGCCCACCCAGACCAAGGCAGCTCGTCCAAACGCCTGCAGGACCAACCGACTTGGCGGGGGCGTGTGAGATGGAGAAATTCGGAAGGAAGGAGGAAGCCACATGAACCAGATCAAGGCAGTCATGATCGACTCGCGCGAGCCGGCGGCGATCAGGAACCTGCGCTTCGGCGGGGTGCCGGTCAGCACGGTGAACCTGGACCACGGTGACCTGTGCGTGGCCACCAGCGACGGGGCGATCCTGGTCGTCGAGCGAAAGACGCCGGGCGACCTGCTGAACAGCATCGCCGACGGGCGGCTCTTCACCCAGGTGGTGGGCATGCGGACCGTCTCGCCGTGGGTTTACCTGGTGATCGAGGGCGAGTACGGCAAGGGGGCGAACGACCGGGTGGTCACGGGCGACCGGGTGACGGGCTGGGACTACTACTCATTGCAGGGCGCGTTGCAGACGGTGCAGGAATTGGGCTGCGTCGTCTACCACTGCCCTGCCGGCGCGGTGGAGCAGGCGGTCACGCGCATCGCCGCCCGGTCACGGGGCCCGCTCAAGATCACCCCGCCCCGCCACTTCCGGGTCCTGTCGGAAGGCGAGATGGTCATTGCCGACCTGCCCGGCATCGGCCCGGAGAAGCTGGACGTCATCCTGGACCAGTGCCAGACGCCGGCCTGGTCTCTGGTGGTGCTATCGAACGACGAGATCCCGGCCACGATCCCGGGCGTCGGCACGGTCACGGTCAAGAAGATTCGGAAGGCCCTCGGACTGAGGGACGATCAAGAATTGATGGTTCTCATGAAGGAGAGTGCAAGTGGAAACGAAAGAGTCGCTATCCCTGGTGAGTAACGGAAACGATTCGTCGACTGTCTTGGCTCCGCGGGCCGTCGTGACGAACGGCGCCTGGAACACCATAATGGCCATTGCGCCGGTGGTCCACCAGAGCCGGCTGTTCCCGGTGACCAGCCCGCAAGCGGCCGCGGTCATCATGCTCAAGGGTTACGAGCTGGGCCTGAACTTGACGGCCGCCTTCGAGTTCATCCACGTCATCCAGGGCCGGCCGAGCCTCAGCCCGAAAGGGGCGCTGGCCCTCATCCTCCGCAGCGGCGAGCTGCAGGAGTTTGGGATCAGCGAGGGCGACGGCATCTGTGAGTGTCACATGAAGCGCCGCAACGGTTTCGAGTACCGCGCGCGCTTCAGCATGGACGACGCCAAGCAGGCGCAGGTCCTCAAGCCTGACAGCGGGTGGGAAAAGTATCCCAAGAACATGCTGCGCTGGCGGTCCATCGGCTTCACTTCCGACATCGTCTTCCCGGATATCCTGTGTGGCATGATCCGCGCCGATGACCTGGGAGCGCTCATCACCCCCGACGGCGATGTCATCGACGGCGAGTTCAAAGTGACTCGGGCGGGCAGCCCCCCTGCTGCCACGGCCATGCCGGAAACCGCCCCGGCGCCGGAGATCAACCTGGACGCTCTGCTGGCCGCCTACGGGCCGGCGCAGATCCTGGCGGCGAACGACGGCAAGGTGCCGGCCTCGCAGGCCGAGGTCGAGGCCGTGGCGACCAGGCTCGGTCAAGACAACGGCGGCAACAGCCATGGAGAGGCGAAATGATCGAGCTGAAGACGCTCTCGTACTCCTCCCTGTCCACCTGGCTGATGTGCCCGCGGTCGTGGAAGTATCGCTACGTGGACAAGGTCGAGACGCCGACGAACCACGCGGCCCTGTTCGGGACGGTGACGCACAAGACGGTGGAGGCCGTCGACCAAGGCCAACACGGCGGGCGAAAAGCCTAACCTGCTGGACCTGTGGGCCGAGTCGTGGCATCAGGCGCTGGAGGCCGAGCCCAATGTCGATTGGGGCGAGGGGACGCCGGACTCCGTGTACAACGACGGGGTGGTCCTCCTGAGCAACCCCGACGTTCAAAAATATCTTGCCGGACTGCGGGTGAAAGATGACTGCCTGGAGAAGTTCGTCCAGTTCCAGGCGCCCGGTGTGCCGGTGCCGGTGGTGGGGTATATCGACATGATCGGTGACGACGGGGTGCCGATCGACTTCAAGACCTCGAGCAAGGCGTGGGGCAAGGACAAGGCGCAGGGCGAGCTGCAGCCCTTGTTCTACCTGACGGCCCTGGACCAGCTCGGCGTGACCGAGCACGGCTACCGCTTCAAGCACGTCGTCTTCGTGCGGACCAAGAGACCGTACGTCCAGGAGCTGCACTCACAATTCCGAAAGCTCGACTCGCTGTGGCTGCTGAGCTTCATCCAGCAGGTGTGGAGGGGCATCGAGGCCGAGGTCTTCCCGCCGAATCCCACCACCTGGAAGTGTTCCCCGAACTTCTGCAATTACTGGGAGATGTGCCGATGGTAGACCTGGGGAAGCGGTATGGCCACCACAAGGCGGACGGGCTGATGCTGCGGCCGGTGCGAACCGACAGCGTTGGGGGTGTGTACGCCGAAGTGCTCGCGCCGGGCGTCACCCGGCTGCGGCAAGGCGGCGTGTATCGTTTCGTCGAGAAGGACCTCGCTGAACTGGATGAGGGCAAGGAGAGCGGGCATGGACCTGGCCGAAGCGACGTTCGAAAATGGGGCCATCGTCTTTCGCAGCCCCTATGACCGTAGGCTGGTGAACAGCCTCAAGGAGCAGATCGCGGCCAGCCGGCGCAAGTGGGACAACGAGCGCAAGGTCTGGATTATCGACCCGGCCGCATTCGACACCCTGGCCGACATCACCCGGAGCACCATCGGTGTGGCCCTGCAGCGGCCCGCGATGCCGGTCAGTGCCAGCCAGCAGGCCACGGTCCGGCTGTTCCGGGTGGACTACCTGGGGGCCTGTAAAGACCGGGGCGGCAACGAGTCGGCGGCCTTCGGGTCGGTTGACGGCCGGTGGCTGCTGATGATGCCGGAGACGGTGCTCCGGGATTGGTTTCAGGCCGGGCCGGCGATCCCTGGGGCGAAAGCGACCCTTTATGCGGACCTTGGCATCCCGAAAGACGCCGACCTGGCGGCCGTCAAGTCGGCCTATCGCCGGCTGGCCCGCCAGTGGCACCCAGACTCTTGCCGCGAGCCAGGGGCCTCCGAGCAGTTCATGCTGATCCAGAAGGCCTACGAAGTGCTGAGCGACGACCGGCGGCGGCGCAAGTATGACGCGGGCCTGGCCCTCGAAGCGTCGCTGGTGGACGCCAGAGCACCGCAGCAGGTGGCGCCGGTCAGCGGCTACCGGTCGCCGCTGCGCTGCGGGTACATCCTGACCGCCGGGTCGGAGGTGGTGGGCCGCTTCAACGTCGACAGGATTCTGAAGTGGGAGGACATCAAGGACGACCAGGGGCGCATCATGGTCAGCTCCTGGTCGCGCGGGGCGGACAACTTCATCGTCCAGTGGGTGTAGCCATGTACGTCGAAACGGGGCACGTCCGGGGCCGCCTGTGTCTCACCTGGCGCTGCTGCGGCCACCGGTGGGAGCTGTTGTGGTCGCGGGCGTACCCCGACCGGGCCGATTTCAAGCCGGTCTGTCCTACCTGCGGGCAGATCGGACTCAACTTCAAGGAGATACGAGAGGGAACCGACATGTCCAGTTCAACCGCAATCGTCAAAGGATCGATCTCGGACCTGGCCCAACGGTCCAACACCAGCATCGCCGAGGCTTTCATGCAGGCGGACGTGGTCGTCATCATGGACGTCTCGGGTAGCATGGACAATCGGGACAGCCGGGGCTGTCGGACGCGCTACGACGTGGCCAACGAGGAGATGGCCAAGATTCAGGCCCTGAACCCGGGCAAGATCGCCGTGGTGGCCTTCAGCGACGGCGTGGTGTTCGTGCCGGGCGGACAGCCGCCCCTGCTCGGTGGCGGGACCGACCTGACGCGGGCCCTGCAGTTCGTCAAGGTGGCGGATGGGGCGGTCGACTTCATTCTGATCTCGGACGGCCAGCCGGACGACGAGGTCACCGCCCTGGCGGAGGCACGGACTTTCCGCAGCCGGATCGACGTCGTGTACGTCGGCCCCGAGGGCGACCTGTATGGCGGGCGGCAGTTTCTGCAGCGGCTGGCCGCGGCGCGGGGTGGGAAGTTCGTCGTGGCGGACCGGGCGCAGGAATTGGCCGCCAACGTGCAGCAGCTGCTGCTGACGGGGGGCCGTGGACGATGAGGGTCAATCACGGCGAGATGGGCGATGCCTACACCCAGCAATACCAGGGGAACCGGATGCACGCCCTGGACCAGTGGTGGAAGTGGAACGGCTTCGTCTGGGAGCAGATACCCTCCGAGCTGGTGGAGCGGGAAGTGTGGGACGTGCTACGCGGCTTCGAGCCTCAGCCCTGGCGCCAGCGCCCGACGCTGGGCATGGTAAAGTCCGTGCTGCACTATATCTCGGGCCGGCTGTATGTGCGGCCGGAAGCCCTGGAATACGAGCATTCCACCACCAAGATGTGCCTGCGCAACGGCGTCTACGACCTGGAGCTTGATGTGCTCCTGACGGCGCTGCCGGAGTTTCGCTTCACGCGCCACCTGGACTTCCCCTACGATCCGGCGGCCACGTGCCCACGGTGGGAGGCCTTCCTGACCAGCGTCCTGGTGGACCCCGAGACGCACCAGCCGGACCCCGAGCTGATACGCTTTGTACAGGAGGCTATCGGCTACTCGCTGACCATGGACATCAGCTACCACAAGGCCTTCTGGCTGTATGGCGACGAGGGCACCGGAAAATCCACTTTCCTGTACGTGCTCGAGCGGCTCTTGGGGCCTTCGGCCCAGCCCTTCAGCCTGCGGTTGCTGTCGCACGACTCGTACCAGCTGGCGCAACTGGCCGGAGTACGGGTCCTGTTCTCGACCGAGGTTTCCCGTAACACGCGCGTCGACGTCGACGTGATCAACGCGATCGTCTCGGGGGACACCATGATCGCGCGTGCGCCGTACGGCCGGCCGTTCACCATCTACCCCAAGGCCAAGCTTTGGATGGCCATGAACTACCATCCCTCGGCCGTCAACCAGATCGAGGGCCTCGGCCGCCGGCTGGCCATCATCCCGTTCAACCGCAAGTTTGCCGGCACCAAGGATGACATCCTGGACCTGAAGAGCCTCATCGCCGAGGACGAACTGCCGGGCATCTTCAATTGGGCCATGGTCGGGCTGAAGCGGCTGCGCCTGAACGACTTCACCCGGTCGAAGCAGATCGACTTCGAGACGGCCGAGTTCAAGATCGCCAACGACCCGCCCAAGCAGTTCGTCCAGGAGATGTGCGCCGCGGTCCCGTCGATGAGCATTCAGGCCGGCGAGCTGTATGAGGCCTACCGGAACTGGTGCCTGGCCAACGGCTTCAGCCCGCAGAGCGTCCGCTCCGTCAGCCAGGACTGGCGCCGGCTGGGGTTCGTCCGCAAGCACACCCGCACCGGCACGATCTACCAGGGCGTCGCGCTCAACCCGTGATCGGATGCGTGATCGAAGTGACGTGACAGAAGGGTCGGAACAAATTCTATATATTACACTCTACATAATGCCAACCTAACAGGTGATCTATGTGACTTCACCCTATTCCCCAACTCAACGCATGCTTAACATAACCGATATCGATTCATAGAGATTGTACGGGAAAGGCTCACCTGAGGTCACATCGATCACGCAGCCAGGCGTACTCCAACCAATGTGACGGATGTGACCGAATGTGACCCTTTCCCTATTAATCTCTATATTCGTCATTCTTATTACTTCACTCTTACTAATGACACGGGTGACTTCACCCTAAACCCCAACTTAACGGCAAAGTAAAAAAAGGTAAACAGAAATGCATCTATAGAGGTTAATAGGGAATCCGTCACATTCGGTCACTTGCGTCACACAATGACAGAAGGCGAGAGAGCAGCGGTACAAAGAACACGTTAATTGAGCCCCCCAGGGTACCCACGATCCAGACGATCTTAGACCACCAGGCACGGAGGATGTCGTGCAGCCTCAAGAATTACTCGATCAAGGAGTTGCGGTGATTCCCATACGGTACAGGGACAAGAAGCCCCTGGTCGCCTGGAGTAAATACCGGGCGACCCTGCCCAACGACCACGACCTCTCAATGTGGTCTCGTCTCAAGATCAACTGGGCGGTGGTCTGTGGCTGGCAAGGCCTGACCGTCCTCGACTTCGACAAGCGCGACGCGTACAGCCTGTGGTACACCTGGGCGACCCATCAGCCGGGCATCGCCCGGATCGTCGCGGAGCGCACCTACCGGGTTATCACATCTCGCGGCGTCCATGTCTATACCTACATTCAGGAGGCCCCCGGCTGCGCGCACCTCGGCCTGATCGACGTCAAGGGAGCGGGCGGCTACGTACTGATCCCGCCCAGCGTTCACCCTTCCGGGTGTTCTTACACACCTCTGATCGACCGGGCGCCGATCCTCAAGGTCGACACGCTCGCCGAGATCATGCCGCGCAACCTTGCATACCCGGTATGCAAGGCCGAAAACCTGGCTCGTGGCGAGCGTGACCGGTCACAGACACCGACCGATCCCTGGGATCTGGCTGACAACCAGCGACCGCTGCGGTCTACCGGCTCCGACCTGATCTCCGCTATCAAGCGCCAGAAGGGCCCTCTGGATCTTTTGCCAAACGCCATCAAGACGGACGAAGAGGGCCGGTACTGGATCACCTACTGCCCATTTCACGAGGA
This sequence comes from uncultured Chloroflexia bacterium, assembly GCA_963843645.1. GTDB lineage: Bacteria > Chloroflexota > Anaerolineae > DAOTYC01 > DAOTYC01 > CAWJLE01. The sequence goes on from CAWJLE010000003.1 coordinate 314,032, forward strand.
CCACAGCCCGTCCTTCTGGGTCGACCGGCAGCGGGGGCTGTGCGGCTGTTACGCCGGCTGCACCGGGAACAAGGGGCTCGACGTCATCGACCTGTACGCCCGCCTGCACAGCCTGAGCAACAACGAGGCCATTCGCGCCCTGGGGCGCACCCTGTAGGGAGGACAGATGCGCAAGCCGAGGATGGAGATCAGCGTAGAAGTCCTGCGCGACAACGTCGGGATCACCATGCAGGAGCTGGCCGAGCGGTTGGGCTGCACCCTGTCGCACGTGGCCCGCGAGTACAAGCGGCACCCGGAAATCGAACGACCCCGGCTGTTTCACCGGGGACCGCGGCCGGCGACCATGGAGAAGACCACGGTGGCCAAGGCAATCGCAGGCCGCAAGCGATACAGGCCGACTACCGATTGCGACCGGTGCCGGAAGCTGAAAACGTGCCAAGTGGCTGTGAGTATGGGGAAGTGGGTGGAATGCGAAGACGTGCTGATCGACACAAACCAGCAGATATTCTGAGTGACCCTGCAGCCAATGCCAACTGCCTGTATTTCGATGACACGGTGCCCAGCCTGTCGTTTGACCGCTGGCTTTGCGTTCACGCTCTCGGCTGGACCTTGCACCAGACTCGGACGAACCCTTTCCAGGACTATGCGTCCAAGCTATGGCGACCGAACGAGCAGGGTTGGGTGAGGCGCTTCACGGCCGACGCGTACGAAGCGCTACGCTTGGCTGATCTCTACATCCAGAAGAACAACCTGCCTTCGCTGGTGATCTCGGGGACGTTGAGGAGCCAGGAGCCAGCGAAGTGGATCGCAGCGCTTGTGCCCCTCTGTGAGGCCCCCATTACGGAAGTGCAGGAGACTTTAGCGTTGGCGGTCTGTCGCGTGATCCGGCGACACATCTTGCAGGGCTCGGAGCAGGAAAGGTGAGGCTCCCGCTGGACTGACCTGGTTCACAATGTTCCCGTTGTTGACCCCTTCTCAGTCAATCGCGTTTGTGATATAATGCAAACAGAAATCAAGCCATGCAATCTGAACGTCCCCCGGCCCAACCCACTGAGAGGCTGAGCCCCTACCGTCCCGTTGGGCAGTCCCCTTGATTTGGTCATCTCCATTGTCGAGCGTCGAAACCGTCATTAACTGGCAGTCGGACTAGTCGGGCAAGTTGGCATTGATCTGTGGGGACAGCGTGCGTCTTGAACGCATCACAACTGCGCAGCATCGCGCGGAGGGAGGACTGAGATGGTTGCGAAAGACCCCAAGTGGAACTTGCTGTTGGGCTTGGGAATGGCGTTTATGTTGGCTGCCATGCTTGCATTGCCGGCGGCCGCCCCGGTGCGGGCCGCGCCTGAAAAGGCCGTCGCGCCGACGGCAGGCAACTTTCTGCTGAGCGCCTGGGGCGCCTCGAGCACCGACGTCTTCGTCGTCGGGGGAGGCGGCATGATCCTCCACTACGACGGTATGACCTGGTCGCGGATGTTCAGCGGCGCCTCATGGACGTTCCAGGGAGTTTGGGGCAGCTCCGGCAGGGACGTTTTCGCCGTCGGGGAAAGCGGGACGGTCTGCCACTACGATGGCGCCAATTGGACGTGCAGGGACACCGGCGCCACTGGCTGGCTTTGGGCCGTCTGGGGCAGCTCTGGTAATGATGTCTTTGCGGTGGGGGACCGGGGGTCCATCGTGCACTACGACGGCAAGACCTGGTCGCCCATGGCGAGCGGCACGACCGATACCTTCCAGGGCGTCTGGGGCAGCTCGGGCAGTGACGTCTACGCCGGCGGCGGGAATGAGGACACCGGCAAGGGCTTCCTGTTGCACTACGACGGCCACGCGTGGACGCCGGTGGACGAGGTGAAGTCCGATGGTTGGATAGAAGCCCTGTGGGGCACGTCGGCTAAGGATGTCTTCGTCGTCGGCTCGAGTGATACCGCCACGGTCTGGCACTACAACGGCCACGCGTGGGAGACGATGGACTGCCCGCAGGTCGGATATCTGGAGTCGGTCTGGGGCAGTTCCCCCAGCGATGTCTACGCGGTCGAGGAGGAGTACGGGGCAGTGCTGCACTACGACGGCAAGGCCTGGTCGCTTGTCACCAGCGGCACCGGGACCCGCACCAGTCGCGTATGGTGCAGCTCGCCGACCGATGTCTATATTGTCGGCGAGTTCGGTAACCTCACGCACTACGACGGTAAGACCTGGACCCAGCTGGGCAGTGGCCTTGGGCAAAGCCCTATTCCGCAAAGCGCCAGCCTGCTGGGAGTCTGGGGCAGCTCCGGCAGGGACGTTTTCGCCGTCGGGGAAGGCGGGAACATCTTGCACTACGACGGCAAAGCCTGGTCGGCGATGAAGAGCGGAACCACATCCCGGCTGTACGGCGCGTGGGGCTCCTCCAGCAGCGATGTCTTCGCGGTCGGGGAGGGCGGGGAGATCCGGCACTACGACGGCAAGAGCTGGTCTGCCATGCCCAGCGCAACGAAGAACTGGCTGCTGGGGGTGTGGGGCAGCTCGGGCAGCGACGTCTTCGCCGTCGGACCGAAGGGTACGATCGTACACTACGACGGCAAGGCCTGGTCCGCGATGACAAGCGGCACGTCCAGCCGATTGTACGCTATTTGGGGCAGCTCGGGCAATGATGTGTTCGCTGTCGGCGCGTGCGGCACGATCGGGCACTACGACGGCCACGCGTGGTCGCTCATGACCAACACCCTTTGTAACGATCTTTACGGTGTATGGGGCAGCCCGGGCGACTACGTGGTTACGGTCGGCTGGAGCCACAGCGGCATGGGCGTGTGGGCCACGGTCTTGCGCTACGGCGGCAGCGGTGGGGGTTGGGAGCCGACGATGCCCGCGTTGAACCTCTACTTCCTCGAGAGCGTCTGGGGCTGCTCGCCGACCGACATCTTTGCCGTGGGGGGTTCGGGCTCGATCCAGCACTCGTCGGATCGCAAGACCTGGTCTGAGATGACGAGCGGCACGACCAACCGGCTTTACGGCGTCTGGGGTGCGTCCGGCACGGACGTCTTCGCCGTCGGCGCCAGCGGCACGATTCTGCACTACGACGGCAAAGCCTGGGCTCCCATGGCAACCGGCCCGCAGGCGTAGCGAGTCGGCGTCCTCGTTCACTATGCGGCGGTGCAGGGCGTCGCCGGGGGATGGCACCGCGCCCCGATGAGCTCCGGGACCACTGAGGGCCTCAGCGGTCCACGGGGCACGTCGGGCCACGATGTGTAGGTGTGCGGCGAAGAGGACAGGATCCTGCGCCACGACGGCAAGGCGTGGTCCGTCGTGCTCAGCATGGTCACCCCGTGGCCGACTCGGACGCAGTCGATGCAGTGCTGGGGGTGTTCGCAGTCCCCCCTCGGAATTCTGACCTTCAGTTGGCCTCGTACCATGAACTGATGTCTGCCCCCAGAGAATGGCCCATTGAAGCCCAGTCGACGAAACTTGCGAATGAGCTCTCACCTGGTAACTGGCTGAGCCATCACGCGGCCGATTCATGAATGTCAATCACCAGCCCATCAACGGTGGGTAAAGTGTCTCTGTCTCGGATCTTGAGGATGAGCCAATCGCCCAAGACTTCCTCAAGTTCGCTCCGGCAGTCTTCAACCGTGGCCCCGTTCGTCCAAACGCCGTCGAAGCCCGGAATGGATGCGAACCAGGTCCCGTCCTCAAGTTTCTTGTAGTCGGCGTGTTTCAAGGCGGCTTGAATATACTGAATCAACATGATTCCAGCCTCCACTTCCCCCTAGCTGGGCAGAGCCGCTGTCCATAATCGACAACTGAAAGGCGAACAACTGGCCTGCAGAGAGTTTCTCTGGTTGCTGGCTCTTACTGTGATGTCTCTACAGGCCCATTATACGTACCACTCACGAACCGTTCAAGGTGACCTTTCACGCTCAAGGCGCGATCTGGATCACTTACTTCAAGAAGTGAAGCAGTAACTGCCCGGCGAGCACAATTATCCCGCCCAGGCCGCCAGCCCCCATGTACTCCGCCATCTTCACCCGATTGTCCTGGGCCATCTGCTTGGCGTCGGCCGCGGTCTTCTCGATCCCGTTCACCTTGCCGATCTTCTCCCGGAAAGGGCAGATCTCGGCGTGTCGCTCGACCAGGGCCGCCAGGACGGCGACCTGCTTGGCCAACTCGGCCACGTCGCGGGTGATGCTCGTCACCGCGGCTTTGAGTTCGGAGATCTGACCCGGCGGCGGACTTGGTTCCAGCATGTTGCGCTCCTCCCCTCTCTCGTTGAAACTGTCTACTTCGCTCTGAAAGCGACCGGCTTACTCGTTACTAGGCGAAGCACGAGGTTGATCAACAAGATAGCAACGCTGGCGTACTTGTCCAACTGCGGATCAGCCTGGAAGTTGGCGTATCCGAAGCCGTTCGCGACGATCACCAGCAGCGCGAGGGCGTTGAACCAGAAGGTCTTGCTGGCGAAAAGCGACTTGCCCATGTCTTTCCTCCTTACTTCTTGATGAATGATTCGATCGCCCTGGCCATTGCTGCCAGGACAAGGTTGCACCCACTGGTGGCGTCCGTGATGGGCGTGGTCGGGTCGTTCGACGGGGTCCCCTCCATGTAGACATCATCGACGTAGGCTGCGCACTCCTGGTAGGTCACCTGGTACGCAACATGCCTATTGCCCGGCAGCCCGAAGCCGATGCACCAGTCGCTTCTGACCGGAGTCTTGTTCCGGTCCTGCTCGATGTAGATCACATAGGGACCCAGCGGCCCATCTTGGTCCGGGCTGTAGTTGCCCCCGCCCATCGCGAACTCCGCCGTGTGGCCCGGCGAGGCCCAGTCATAGGCCTGGCCATCCCACCTCGGTTTTTTCTGCTGCGGCCAGGCGTTAATGACTTTGGCCATGGTGGGCGCCCCCTCGCGGTCGATGACGCTGACCAGGATACGGGTGTCGCCGCGAGCCTGTTCCTCGTTCAAGAAGCGCACGTTGACCACCCGAAACACCGTTGCCCCTTTCGCCAACGCGCCTGGCGCAGCGTCCTCGGCCTTAACCACGTTCACTTGCGAGCCGGTCACCTTACCGTCCGGTCCCATCTGGAAAGCCAGCGTTGCCGGGTCTCTATACAGCGTCTTCGCCATCGGTTTATCCTCACCTTCCCTTTCGTCTGAAAATGTCACGTTGTCGGGGTAGTAACTCCGCAGAATCTGCCGAAACGTCGCCCCGTTGGTGCCGAACTTCTGCATGCCGATCTGGCAGGCCCGCCCGGGCCACGCTTTCCCCTGGTACCCTCTGCCGGCTGTGCCGCAGTAGGGACAGTCCTCGCGGCCGCAGCGGCTGATGTACTGGGCCTCGTAAGGCTGCCCGACCACCTGGAGGTGAATGCCGGCCGTCTCCTGAACGGCCTGGTCGCTCCGCGGGTGAACCTTGCCCGGGTTGTAGACCTGGTCCCGCGCGTCGTCGTACAGGTCGAAGTCGGCTGCCCGGGGATGAGCCATGCGCCACAGGGCGTACAATCGCGCGGCCACTGCCTGAGCCTTGAGAGCTTCCCAAGCGGTATACTCGGTATGCAGGGGGCCGTCCGGCTGATCGGGATCGTCCGGCAGCCGCAAATACTCGGCGCCTAGCTCTGAGGGTACGACCCCTCGCAGGTACTCCTCCAGCGGGTAGGACTCGATCGCGCCGCTTTGCCGCTTGACGCTGATCCAGCCGGCCCGTGCGAGCGGGCGCATGAGGTCAACAAACTGGAGCCAATACGGTTCGATGTCGAACGAGCGCCAATCAGAAATCACCCCGTAGGTGAAGATGAGCAAGCCCCTGATGCGTGGGTCCGCCGCCATAAGCTCGCGATAGCGGGTGAGGTACTTGAGATAGGCGTCCAAGGGCACGCCCTGCCCGATCCAGCCGTCATTCTGTCCACCCGCCAGGTCAATCCCACATTCCGTTATCAGGGTCGGCACGTTGAAGGGACAGCGCAGGATGCGGCCGCATTTGAACGGCCACACCGCTTCCGGGCCGTCTTTCTCCATGTACTCGTGAGCGCCCAGGAAATTGCCCGATGCGAAGTTCTTGAGCAACGGGTCGAACAGATCCCAGTCAATTCGGCCGTTTGTTTCTCTGGGGTGGCCGACTCCGAAGTTGCAGACGACCGCGAACAGGCCCCGCTCGTTGAGCAGTCGGGTCCGCTCGCACTCGTATTCGACGAAGCGCTTCACGGCGTCCGGGTCTGTGTTCTGGGCGTCAGTGACGGCCCATTCGTTGATTCCCTCCCACAAAGGTATTCCGGTCACATCGGCCAATTCTGCCGCTTTGTCGGCGTGTCGTTGCGCAAGCCCCAGAGGATCGCTGAGGTCCTTTTCTTCGGAAAGCTCATGATTGCGGCCAATGGTGATTTCGGCCAGCCGCACTTTGCTTGTCGGATCAAGGTACTTGATAACCCTGCACCCCGACTCGTCTAACAACCGATCCAGGGACGCAGGGGCTCCAATGACATGGGGGCCGTACAAGAGCTACCCTCTTTCTGCCTTGATTTTGCCATTATGCGCCGCATCAAAAGCTTGAGCGGCCTCGCTGCTTGCTGCGTTTTCCGCTATATGAATCGCCGCTCGTTTGGCCGTTTGCCGCAACCAATCGCTGATGGCATCTTCCAGTTTCAACCCCGTGTCCGATTGCACCGCCGCTTCGATTTCCGACAGCAATTCGTCTGGAATTTCAACGGTAATCTTCATCTCAACTCCTATAACCAGTAGCCCCAAATGTTCAGGTAGACGACGTCCAACTCGCCCTGGCAGCCCCAATAGATGTCGCCGTTGGTATCGCACGGACACACGCCCGAACCGTCGCTGTAGATGTTGGCGACCTGCGTGCGGCAACGTACGGCGTTGGCGCTTATCGACGACGGCCCGACTTGCACCCACACTCCAGTGGTTTCATCTTTGATCGTCAGAGTTACGGCCACAGCCTTGATGCCGGCCGGCAAGCCAAACACGGCGCTCAGGTCAATCATGCCATTGTCACCGGTTGTTTTCGCGGTTCCGTTCCACGCAGCGGCCGTTGCGGGCGTCGTCAACGGGTAGAATTGCACACCTGTCGACCCTGAAGCGTCTGGTCGCCAGGCCCCTGATGAATACCTCAGGGAGCTTCCTTCCGCTGGCGCGGTTGCCGCCACGCTGTAGCCCTGAAGATGGTCCGCGTTTTGCGCTTCAGCCAACACACCTGACAAGCCTGCAACGCTGATTTCGTCGCTGCCGCCGTTCTGGTGGTTGGCTTTGTGTGCTTTGGCGGTTTGCGCCTCGGCCAGTTGACCGGTCAAGCCTTCCACATCGGGCGCGAACCCTTGCGGAACCCACGCCTTGCTGTATGCTTGATCGGTAATCGCTTCATTCGCCAGTGTCGATCCGGAGCACATGGCTACCGCGATCGTCGTCGTGCCTGTACCGGAGTTGTACGATGGAGCCGCAGAAACCTTTCCGTACTGCCAGGTCCCCGTGCTTTGCTTGAATCTGATTCGGTCGCCAATCCCGTATTTGCTTGTGGCGTTCCCGGCCACTGTGAACGTTGTCGCGGTTACGTATGTCCACGCGCCGGCCTGATACCACCCTGTCGGACTTGGCCCGCGCGCCACAAGACTTGCCCTACGCATTTCTCGGTTAAGCTTGTCAGCCTCGCGGTACAACCAATCGTTGCTCATTCTGCCTCCGGATTGCTCGCCGTGGGCACGCTCAGCTCCGCCATAATCGTTTCGCCTTTTCTGACCTCGACAGTCACCTTGACCACTCGCGGCTCGAACGCCATTCCCATGTATTCGGCGGTCACTCGATCTCCGAAGTTCCACTGCAAGCCATACTTCATCGTTTCATTGTCCACCAGCTTACACGTGAAGTTCTGCACGGGCTGACAGGCTTCCAGCTCCTCGCTGGCGTTTTTGTCCATGTCGTCCCAACCTGCGTCGCCATCGTCGATGCATTTTTCGCGCAACCCATACACGCTGGCGGCAATGCGCGCCGTGTCCCTGTAGGCGTAGCTGTATCGGTAGTACGGATTGTCTAGAGCGCCGTAGTTGCCCCCCAACGCAGCGACGTAGTTGTACGAATCTATATTCGACCAGGTATATTGCGGCTCCGCCAGGTTGTTGTTTGCCCGACTCAGCGTGATCGCTGCTCGCCGGTCTATCCCGATCTGGTCAAGGTAGGTTTGAAATTGATACCGTTGGTAAGGCGCCGCGAGGTCGGGCACAACGCCCCAGAAAATCGTTTTTCCTCGACCCTTGCTTGTCTTGCATGCCGCATCTAGCGCGTCGTACAGCATTCGGTACGCGTACGTTTTCTTGAAAGAAGCCCCCAGGCTCGAATCAATCTGTACCCCAAAGTAAGCCGAGTCAATGGCCCGCCCCAATTTATAGGATGCCGAAGTAAGCGCTTCTCTAACCAAAGCCTTGCAGACGTCGTCGGCGCACCCATTCTTTGTGACGTATGTTGTGTTTTCGTAGGGTCCAGGCTGGACGAACCGCCATTTGATTAAAAGGTTTCCATCCGCCCCGATCAGGATCACCTTGTCTATCCCGGTCGCGTCCGCTCCCACTTTCAAATCCTGCAGCAGATACACATTTTCCAGTTTCTTCGCCGCGCCAGGCGCTTGCCGCCACACTGCAAGCTTGCGATCCCCTCGTGCCTCCAAGTAACCATCGTTCTTCTGCCAGATTTCCTCGAGGTCTAATGATTTCGCCGGTATCACGACCTGACAGGTCCCAATGTTGTGCTGCACCAGCGTATACGCGAAGCTCTCGTAACCGTCGAGCAGCGCGATCGGTTCTCCTGTGTCCGCGCACAGCCACCACTCGTACGTTCCGCTTGCCATTACTGCGCCGCTCCTACCGCGGTCAGGAACGCATCGTTCCACTGCATGATCGCAGCAATCGTCGGATCACCGGTAGTCGAGACATAAAGCGCGATCTTTTGTTCGCCTGGCTCTAACGCCCAAGTTGCAAAGTCGCAGCCCGGCAGTAATTTGCCAATGGCGTTGCCGAGTACGGAGCTGGTAATTGTCTTGTGTCCCGGCGTCAGGTCGATCACCACTTTCTCGCCGTCCGCAAGTGCATAATTGAACAATAGCTTTTGGTTCGTGCTTAGATTTTTGATGCTCTCCAAGGTCGCCGATGTCCCACCTGAGCGCGAAATTACAAAGCGCGGATATGCGCGGGTCGTGCTCAAGTTGTTTACCACCGTCGTTGCGTAGGCTACGCCCGAGGTGATTGCTGTCCCTTCTGTGTCGAATCCTATGTAGAGATCGTTCCCGTGCATCGCCAACGCGTACACCCACGGCGAGCCCGGCAGGTCGATATCCAGCGGAGCCCACGACGATCCGTTCCACACTGCCACGCGGTCAGAAATCGTTTGCCCTCCCGCCGATGTAAAACGTCCCCCGGCGTATAACAGCCCATCTGGCGTGCAAAGTAGCGAATAAACATCGCCATCCATCCCGACGCCTAACGCTGACCATTGCGATCCGTTCCAACGAGCTACCCGGTTGATTGTCAGTGAACCGACTTTCGTAGAGGTCCCTGCTACGTACAGTGAGCCATCGGGTCCAAAGGTCAGCGCGAAGATCGTTCCGTTGCCGCTGTCCGCGCCCAATGTTGACCATTGCGACGTGGCCGGGTTCCATTTCTGCACCAACGAATCCACCGTCCCGCCGCCCATGTACAGGCATCCATCTGGCCCAAATGTCAATGCGAAAACCCAGTTATCCATTCCTGCGCCTAGCGCCGACCACTGCGAAGTTGCCGGGTCCCATTTCGCCACATGGTTCACCGTCAAGCCGCCAGAATTCACGAAGTCTCCACCCACGTACAAGCAACCGTCTGGCCCGACTGTCATTGCTCGTACATTGTTGTCGACGCCTGCGCCAAGAGCTGACCATTGTGACATCTCCGGGTCCCACTTTGCTACTCGGTTCGCCGCCACGCCGTCTATTTCTGTGAAGAACCCTCCCGCGTATATACAGCCGTCAGTGCCCACAGCCAATGCGTAGACTTCATCGTTCGCGTACTCGCCTGTTCCTGCGCCCAACGGAGACCATTCCAACCCGTCCCATTTCGCCAGATTACCAAAAGGAACCCCGCCGAAATGACCGGCTGCGTATAGGCAACCGTCCAACCCAAACTGCAGCGCCCGCGTCACGTTGTAGGGCCACCCTGTCAAGCCAGTTCCCACTGCCGACCATATTCCTTCGGTCCGCGCAATGATAGCGTTCGCGTCAGGGACCTGCCGGCTTGTGGTCAAGTCTGTTGAGTTACGCATCGGTGCTCCTGTTCCGCACGACATACAGACTGCTAATAGGATCGGCAAAAACACTCTGTGCATCTTGTCTCCTAATCATGCTCCACGCTCTGCCACTCTGGCTTGTCCGCCACTAGCCGCAAGCTGATTCTTTCCGTAAAGCCGCTCAATACTCCGCCGCTCAGGCCGCCTGCGTATCGCGCTGCGATCTCCACCGGCGATGCTCCGCCGCTGAACTGCCACCACAGCGGCTCGTTGTCGCTCGTCAAGTTTGGCTTTACCAGCCGGGCCAACGCGTCCCGTCTGCTCAACAACGATTGATATGAGCTTCCCTCTAACGTTCCGGACAACTGAATCAAGCGGGCCAATTCCCGCGTGCCTTGGTTCATTTGTCCGGATACGGCCGGATTGGCGTATGGCGTTTCGTAGTTCTCTACATCAGGGGCCCCAATACCAATGGGTTGTTCGACGCGGAAATAGTAGTCGTCGTACAGATCCAAGATGCGCCCCCCGTTTCGACTGGTCGCCGACCTGGTGGACGTGCTGGCATTCGCCGGCCCGTTCCAGGAGCAGCCGTTGCTCACGAACCCAGGTGGGGGCGTTGCGTCAGGATCAACAAAGGTGGTGGGGTGGTCCTTCTCCTCCAACTGCAAGCCGTCCAGGTAGAATGTCCCTGCGCCCGACGTCATGTGCAAGAATCGGATGTAGAACGTTGTCGTTGAAACTGGCGTAAACGTCGCCGTGTACCTGCGCCAGGCGCCCTCGCCCATGAAACTCGTTATTGTCGCGTTGACGATCCCCCCATTGTGAACATAGAACTGATAGCTCTTCCCTGGCTCACCCCACACATCGACGCCTATCGTCTGAACTTGTCCTGCCGCCAGAGTCCCGAGCGTGTAGAAAGCGCCTTTTGCCAGATCGTCAACTGTAACTTTCAAGCTTCTCGAACCGCGCCGGGCCTTCGCTGTAGAGACCGCAATCGAAGCACCCGTCGCGAATGACGACCAACCGACAGTATTTGTTTCCACGGTTGGATTGACGATTTTGTTTGTCGTCTCTTCTGGTACCACTACCGACCACAAGCCCACGCTACACCCCCGCCGCAAACCGCGTTAGCTGCACGTCTAGCGCCGGGTTCGATGGCGCGTTGCCGTACTGAAAAGTTGGTTGCCAGTAATGGTTCGTCTGGTTGACTGGCTTGACCTCTTCGCCGCCATGCAGAACGGCCAGGGTTGGTTCGCCTAACCGCCCAGGAACGATCCCGCCGTTAGCAAAGTGCGGTACCGCTGACCAAATGTCCTCCCAACTGACATCTTTGCCTTGCAGGAAATTGCCCACATTCTTTAGGCTTTTGGTGAATCCGCCCCACCACTCTTTGAAAAACTCTGTACCCAGAGCGATTGGATTGGCAAGCTTTGCAACTGTCTTCAGGAATTCCTTGATCTTGTTGGCGGTATCATCCTCAACCTTTTTGCCCGTCAAGCCTTCCCAAAGACCGGTGATTAGGCCCGTCGCGACTATTGCGCCGATTGACTGGAAACTCGACATATTTCGAATGGCGGCGTCCCAGATGTGGCCGAAGATAGACTGCGCTATCCCGTCCGACTCGCCCTGGTCGCTGAACAGCTGCTTGATTCCCGCCCCGATCCAAACGCCAATGTTGCGCCCGATTCCCGACAAGACCTCTTGCCCAGGCCCCTCCACCCAGTCAGAGAATTGCTTGGACAGCTCGTCCAGCTTGCCCGCTGCTTCCGAGGCAACCGGCACGAACCATTCCCAAAACTTGCCGGGCCACGTCTGAATTTCAGCCCACACGATGGGCCAAACGTTGTTGCTGAATTGATCGGCCAAGAAGGTGCCCAACCCTCTCAAGCCGTCCTCGCTGACCGCCGTTCTACACTCTGCCGCAAACGCTCCAAACTTCGACACGATATCGGCAATGGTTCCAAGCACCCCATCAGAGCCAACGCCGATGTAGTCGAACCACGTTGTCCAGTCGCCCATCGGGTCTCGACCCTTGATGATGATGTCCCACAACCCCTGGACGGCCGGAACCAATTGCATCTTCAAGAAGTCGCGAAAATCACTGAGCTTGTCGATTCCGATGACCATCTGGTCGCCCAAGAACTTGCCGAACTTTGCCACCGAGTCTTGGAAGGTGGGGTCGGCCAGTTTGTCGACGACTGCCGCAACGTAGGGCTGCGCCTTCTGGAAGATGCCGCCGAACAAATTTCTCAGCGACCACTCCTTGATGTCGCTCATGCTCGACATCAGGCCGTCCCAGGTACTCGTTGCCTTCGACGCAGCATCAGGGAAGTCCTGCTCCATCGACGAAATGATCGCTTCGATCACCTTGTCGGCAGGGAGCAGGCCCTTTTCCTGCATGTCTTGAAGCTCTTCGCCGGTAACGTTGAAAGCTTTGCCCAGAATGGCGCGCACGTCAACGCCAGCGTTGACCAGTTGCAGCACTTCTTGACCGGCGAGCTTGCCCTTGGCCTTGATCTGGCCTAGCGCAAGGGCTACGCGCCCCATCGCCGCTTCGCCTTGCCCTGCGCCCGCCGACCAGTCCATCATGGCCTTGGTCATGCGCTGCGCTTCTTTGGTGCCGAAGCCATACACCATGACGCCCTTAAAGGCGTTGGCTACACCTTCTCTGGTGAAAGGCGACTTGATCGCCAGTTCCTGCATCCAGTCGGCAAGCTCTTTCGCTCGCGGGCCAGCCTGTTCCATCGCCTCCTTCATGGACATCTGGCCTTCGACGACTTTGGTGGTTACGTCGACGAGCTTATCGCCCTTACTCTGAAGCTCATCGTAACGGGCGCTCTGCTCTGCCATCTTCTCGTCGAGCTTGGCTACATCGTCGCGGTAGTTCTGAATTTGATTCTTCTTGCGATCTACAGCGAGATCGTCAACCTTCTTGGCTGACTGGAGCTTCTGAAGCGCCCGTTCTTCGAGAGCGATGGTCTCGAGCAGTCGTTGGCGCTTGTCTTGCTCGCTCTCTAAACTATCGGCTAATTTCTCGGATTCCTTCTGCTCCGTTTCCGTCAGACCAACCCGCCGTTGGCCGGTAACAAGAGTCTTCTCGACGCCGCTGGAATTCTTGATCTCCCGAGCCGCAAGGTTCTTGAGGCTGAGTTCGAGCATTTCATTGCTCGCCACCGCGCCCAGAGCCTCGCCCGCTAACCCCTTGATCCCGTTGGCGATACTGCCGACGCCCTGCACGATCAATTGACCGGTGGCGAAGCTCAGGGCGTTGCTCATGAATCCACCGATCCGTGAAGCAAAGCCCTGTACCTGGCGCTCGCCGGCAGCAAGCCCACTGTTTAGTTGACTGTTGTCAGAGCGTAGCCAAAATACGGCATCGCCAACGGTTACAGTCACGAATTGAAGCTCCCCCTCATGAGCCTGCGCATGGCGTCGGCTGAAATCTTGTCAGAGCTAACGGGTACTGGCCGGGAGTGAAGGTGAGGACGTGCCGGACTGATCGCGGCAAGTTGCAGCGCCTGCATCCGCGCTTCCCATGTCTTGCGACGGGTGTAACTGGCGGCCAGTACGGCAAGGGTCGTGTCGTCGAACTCGTCGTCCCACTTACCCCACTGGCTAAGAGCTAACTCTGCGAGGTCGGCGGCCGAATCAGGCCAGTCGGGCTCGCCGACGTCGAGAACAGATGACCGAAAGGGAAGGCAAGCTTCATAACCTCCAGGAAAACGTCGATCATCTCGGAGTCAAAAGCTTCTTCGGTGATCCGGTCGATATCAGCCTTGATCTCGGGGGAGTAGTCGGCGACAAGCTCGCGGATACTCTCGACGCTCCCGAACAGGAATTCCTGCACCTGTCCGAAAAGCTGTCCGACGTTCTGCATGGAAATGGCGGTGTTAGGCCCATTCTGTATCATCGCGATAAGAGGCTCGAGTCTTGCCTTGACCTTTTTTCGGTAGCCCTCGTTCAGCCTGGCCTTGAGTTCAACGATGGTGTAGTCTTTGTCGGCCAATGTTACAGTTACGGAACGCATAAAATCTCCCTCGTAGTCAGTTTCTCAGCGGCTTAGGTCGTGGCCGCTGCCGTGACTTTCTGCCACTTGAAGAGCTGGCTTCCCTTGGTCTTGGTCGTGTCGGCCAACCCCTTGACCTGAAGCGCAATGCCCGGCGACACTTCGCGCCCCTGCTCGATGGCGCCGTTCTGCTTCGCCGTACCCTTGTACAGGAAGAAACGCACTGGGAATTCATTCCCGTCGTCGTCGATGTAGGTACCCTCGAACCCCCACGCAAACTCAGCGAGCGCGGGATCGCCGCCCACATCAACCTCTTCCTTGCCGACCTGAGACGCGCCGGCAGAGGTCTTGGTTACCGTGCCGTTGGCGGCAAGGCTCAAGTTGTCGGCCGTGATCTCGGCCAATACGGTTTCCAGGGTCAAGTTTTCCTTGGTCTTGACCCGCTTGACCGCGGTCAGGGCTTCCTGGACCTCGATTTCAAGCTCGTCGAACGCATAATCGCACTTCAGCGATTCTTTCGTCATGCCGAAGGTTTCCCAATTGCCGCCCCACTCTTCTCCGGCCGCGACAGAATCGGCCGGCAGGGCCTCGCCAACCGGCGCGTAGTTGACGGTCACCGGACCGTGCAAGATGTCCGCTACAGGCATCCCTGACTTCTCCTTATCCTTTGGCGATCCAGGCCGTGAAGTAGGTCAGCACGAAGACCCACTTGGTCTCCGGATCGATGAGCGTCTGCCCCAGCACTTCGCACGCCGCCCAGCGCACCAGGGTCGATTTCCGGTGGTGCAGGGCCCCGAACAGCGCCAGGTAGACTGTGTTGGCTTCCATTTCCGATCGGCCGATGCACTTGATCTGCACCGAGGGCACGAGCAGTTCGTCAGTCTCGTCCACCTCACCGCCCCGCGTCTTGAGGCAGATGCACGGGCCGTCCGCCACCGCATAGCCCTCCGGCGGGTTGTCCCGGTGGCAGTAGATGCGCTGGCCCACCAGATCCACCAGTGATGGGTAGATGAGCAGCATGTCACGCACCGGCTTCAGCGCGTCCCTCATCGCGGCAGCAGCCTGATCTTCGGCCTGACGCCGTACGCTTTCGCCACCTGGCGCACCGCCGGGTACAGAAACGCCCGGAGGTTCTCCTGGTAGATGGCGTACGCCGCGCCGACGACGATGCCGATCACGTTCTTGTCGGGCAACGCCACCTCCGGCGCCATATCGTTCTGATGGTCGACCGCGCCGCGTCCCTTCGTGCTCCGCGTGCAGGTCGAGGCGGTGGCCGCCGCGGGACCGAAGCCGCTGCTTCCGCGCGACGTCACGTACACGCTGTTCAGCATGAAACCGGTGTCGATCTGGTCGTTCTCGCGGATGTTGATCTTGGTCTGGCCCTCGATCTCGAAAGCGATGCCCAGGAGCGCCTGGCGGGCCTTGTCGTCGGCTTCCAGCATGACCCGCTCCACGTGCCAGTTGACCGTAACATCAGCCATCAGTTCGCCGCTCCTTTCAGGCGTGCCACCAGGGCGCTCGGTCCGCGCTCCGGCTCTCCCACGACCTCGAAGATACGCGGCGAGGATAGAACCTGTCCGTGGCGCCTGGTGATCTGCACGCGATCCTTCGAATCGAGCACGGTGTCGATGGGCAGGCGGAGCGAGGCGTCGGTGATGACCACGTCGGCTCCCACCTGGACCTCGCGGCTCGCGGTTGGGTTAAACCCACACTTCGCCACGGTCCCTGGCGTGTAGCCCTTGACTGGGAGGCCGAACTCATCGGCGCCGCTCGAGCCGTAGGTCAAGATCTGGCATTCGTCCGGCATGGACTCCTCCTGTTTGGCCCTCATCCGTGCCAGTTCGCTCGCGGACAACGGTCTCATAGTTGATCATCCGGTTCCGGCAGGTTACCGATCCAGACGGCATCAACGGCTGCTTTGACCGGCGGCTCCACGAGCACCTTCCGCGAGCGCGGGTTTCGCCGCGAGCGGTGGTACTGGATCATGCGGAAAGCGTGCTGGAAAGCCTGAGACCGATAGAACTGCGCGCCATCGGCCGAGAAGTCGTGATCCTGACCCAATACAGCGGCCTTCTCCTGCCAGATGTCGGCGGCCGCGGCGTGCAGGTCCCAGGTTGGCGTCCAGTCACGATTCTCCGGCTCGTGCCCGGCCAGGTCCGCCAGGGCGTAACGCTCGATGTATGCCGCCAGGGTCGCGTCGGCGTAGGTGTCCTCGGCCGACTCATCGACCATCCGCCTCAGGCGGGCGATCTGCTCCGCGGTTGCCGGCATCGGTCTCCTCTACTTGGCTACCGCGATCGCGCTGACGGTCACCGGGTTGGTGTTGCTCACGTCCGCGTACACGCGCGTGTACAGGCCGAAGTTGTTGTACTGGCTCAGCGCGTCCGCATCCGCCGTGTTGTCAGTCACCAGATTGACTCCATCGACCCAGTTGTGGCCGTCGTTCGAGAACTGGAGCTTGAGCGTGGTTGTGTTCACGTCCGTCTGGTCGATAAGGTGCTGGACATCGAGAACCTCGTACAGCGAGAGGTTGAAGGGCGGGCCCGCCACATCCTGCGTGATGACCCGCGTCACGAAGAAATTGACGGGCGCCTTGCCCATCCCCTGGATCGTGAGGCCGGCGGCGAGCGGCGTCGGGGCCGCGTTGGGCGCGGCGAACGCCGTACTCGACAGGTTGAGGATCAAAGGCATGGCCAACAGCAGCACGGCCAGGCTCGCCAGCGCCGCCCCGGTGAAAAACACACTCCTATGGTTCATGGGTTTCCTCCTTGCATACCCGGTATGCAGGCTGCGGCTAGGCGCTGGGAGTCAGGACCGCGAACGGGTAGCGGTCGGCCTCGGTCTCCTGCAGCCGATTGATGGGATTCGGCACCTGCCAGGCCAGGCGCATGACTGCCCGGAGGGCGACCATGTCCTGCTGGGCCAGGTTGTACACGATGTTCCCGGATGGGTCCTGGATGATGGCCTCGGTCAGGACCTTGTACGTAATGTCCTGGCGGAAGGCGTAGACGAGCTGGGAGAAGTCGCCGCTGATCAGAAGGGCCTTTGTGCCGTCGATCGCGCCGTTGCGCGGGAAGACGATGGGCTCCCCGTCCAGCTCGTAGCGGGAGGCATCCTGGACCGAGCGGCCGAAGATCAGATTCCGGTTCTCGTCCCGCAGCCCGCGCAGCTTGCCGCGCATGCTCATGTGCCCGACGTGGCCGGTGGCGATGAAGCCGTCCAGCTCGATCTTCGCGATCACGCCGTTCTCGCCCATGATGTCGTCATACAGGTCGGCGCCGGCGGTGCCTAACGTCACCTGGTTGCCGGCCGACGTTGCCGCGCTCAGGATGTTGGTGGGCCACGATGCCGGCGCATTGACCCCGAACAGCACGGCGGCGTCGTAGGCCTTGCCGAATGCCTCCATCAGCAGCCGCCGGACCTCGCCCCAGATGTCGTAGTCCGGGTCATCGAGGACGGCCTGTGGGATGGGGACGATCACGGCCAGCTCCTCGGCGTCCAGGTACTTGTTGTCCCAGCTGACCTCGGTGGTCTGCTTCAAGCCGGTGTCGCCGTTGACGAAGTAGGCGGTGGGCAGGGCGGAGAGGACCGGGATGCGCCGCTGGGCGCGCGGCATGTCCGGCAGGCGACGCCCGTGTTGCATGACCGCGCTCTGTTCGGTCGTGCCCTGGATGATGTCCCGGCTGACGTCCTCGGGAATCAACGCCTGGACATCGCTGCGACTGATCAAGTTGTTGTAGGCCATACCTCAAGTGCTCCTTTCATCTCCGCCCGGCGGAGGTGCGGATGAAGTCGTTCATGCTGCGGGCCGCGGGCGTGTGCTGCGTGCCGGTTCCGGCGTGGCCCGGCGGCGTCTTGGGCGAGCTGAACAGCTCCGGGAAATCGGCCTTGAATCGCTCGAAGTCGATTTTCCCGACATCGCCGTCCAGCAGGCCGCTCTCCTGGGCCGCCAGAAAAGCCAGGCGCAGGTTCGTGGCCCCGGCCGAGTGCGCCGCGTCGAAGAAGGACGCCTGCTTCTCGAGATTGGACAGTTTCCCGGCCATGTCCTCCAGAGCCTTGCGGGACTCGCTCCCCTCTTCGAGCTTCTTGGCCGCGTCTCGCAGCTTCTTCTCGAAGTCCTTGCGCTGCAGCCTCTCGCTGTCCAGCGCGCTCTTGAGGCCGTTGGTGCGCTCTTCGATCAGGTTTTTGACCTCCGGCGGCTGCCCGGCCAGCCACAAGTCGAAGGTCAAGGGCTGACCCTCTTCGGTGTTGGTCTGCGGTCCGCTTTGAACCTCGTTCGTCCCATTGGTGGGTGCATCCGTCATACTGCTCTCCTCCATCTTGTCTAATGCGTGGCCGCCAGTGTCTTGAGCGACCTCAGCGGCCGCGGCACCACCGTGGCGCCCCAGGTCAGGTCGATGCGGGTCACGGCCAGATCGTTCCAGCCGACCCGTCCGCCCCGCCACAGGTCGAAGGCACCCTGGCCCATGATCCGCTGCTGCGTGCTCTCGTCCTGGCGGGCGAACCACTGCTCGCCGCGCTCGTACTCGAGCGCTGGTCGGCCGATCACGATGGGCACCAGCGTGCAGCGCCCGTTCGGGTGGTCCGGTAGCGGCTCGTTGACCGAGTAGACCTTCCCCTCGTCGACCAGGCAGGCGATGCAGGTCCGCAACTGGTGGGCCGACAGGCGCCGGTAGCTAACCACCAGCCCGCTCGCCTCGTACTGCCTCCTGGCCGCCTCGCGGTAGACCCGCAGCTGCTCCGTCCGGGCGATCCGAAGGCAGTGGTGCAGTCCCGACCGCGCCCCAGCGAGCATGTTTCGGGCCGCCTTGTTGGGGTTGTATCCCAGGGCCACGGCCTCGATCAACGCGTCCGTCATGTGAACGGCGGCGACCGGGTAGGCGTTTCTAAGCAGGGTCTCCAGCGGCGAGCCGGCGGAGGTGAGGCCTGTCATGGCCTCGATGGCCTCCGGAGGCAGGATGGCGAAGTGCGCCTGGACGATGGCCTTGATGGCCTTTGCCCCCTGGTCCAATCCAATCCGGCCGGCAACCTTCTGCATGGAGGTGATGGAGTCCGCGGCATAGTCGGTGTACCAGGCCATCTCCTGCTGCAATTGAGCCAGGAGCAGGTGGTACCTCCTCAGTTCGTAAATTCGGCTTAAACCCACTGGTTCCCCGTTAGCCTTGAGTTTGTCAAGCTCGGTGATCAGGGCGTCGATCTTGGCCTCGAGCTTCTGTTCCAACTGACCGTAGCGGCTGGCCATCCGCACCATCTGGATATGCTCGCGGCGCAGCAGGTCGGCCTGGAATTGCCGGATGACCTCGATCACCCGTGGATCGGCCATGGCTACCTGATCCTCCGCAAGTTCCAAGGGCCTCCAATCGATGTTGGTCCAGATTGCCACGCCGTCGGGTTGGTAGGCCGAAAGCTGCGTGACACGATCCGTGTCGTCGTAGAAACAGAACAGATTTCGATTTGTTGATTGACAGACATTTTCAATTCTCTTATAATCCTAAGTTGTTGGTTGGTGTCGCCTGAGTGACTCGTCTATCGTGTTTCGGTTGCAAGTCTCAACAAATTGCATTTCATCCATGGATAAGGAGGTGATGCCCGGAAAGTCATTGATTGAGTCGACGACCGTCAACCTGTCATGGGCAGATTGCCAGAGGAGGTCTGTCATGTCTCGACGGTTTAGAGTGTGGCGGTTGGCGTTGTTAGTGTTGATCATTGTGACCCTGGTGACCCCGTTGACTCAGGCCGCTGCGCCAAAAAAGGTCAATATCGCCTTCGTTCCCGGTTGGTCGCAGGATGCCTTCTATACCACGCTGATCCACGATATGCAGGCGGCCGCGGACGTGCTGGGCGTGAATCTCATCACGCAGGTGCCCTCGGAGTGGGACCAGACGATCCAGACAGAGGTCATCGATAACGTGATCGCGCTCAAAGACATCGATTTCTTGATCGTTTCGCCGGTCCAGAGCTACGCGGTAGCAATGCTCAAGCGGGCAGCGGACGCTGGCATTCCGATGCTGACCGTGGACACGTTCATCGGGACCGGCGAGTACGGAAAGCCGGATGACCGGGCTGGATTCCCGGTGTCGCATATCGGTACTGACAACTATCAGGGCGGCAGACTGGCCGCCGAGGTTCTGGGCAAAGCGCTGGGCGGCAGGGGCAAGGTGTACATCCAAAATGACTCGATGGGCGTCAGCAGCCTCGATGAGCGGCTCCGGGGCTTCACCGAGGGCCTGAAAGGGTCCCCGGAGATGACGGTCGCGGGCAGCAATCTGTGCTACGGCGACGGCACCGTCGCGCAGGCGCAGACCGCGACCGCGCTGAAGAACGCACCGGACCTGGCGGCTATCTTCGCCACCACTGACGTGGGCGGCTTGGCCGCGGCGGAAGTCGTGCAGAAAGCCGGCCTGACGGGCAGGGTGAAGATCGTTTCGTTTGACGCGACGCCGGCCCTTGTCGAGAAACTCAAAGCCGGTGCGGTCGACTGCATTCTTGCCCAGAAGCCGGCGGAGATGGCCTTCTTCGCCGTCGAAATGGGCCTCGCGTACGCCTCGGGATATACCGACGTTCCCAAGCGGATTTCGACCGGCTTCGTGGTGATGGACAAGAGCAACATCAACGATCCCGACTTGGCCAGGTGGATCCAAATGACCCCAGCCAAGTAACCTCATGGTGCTGGATATCGACGGGGGCGGACGGTGCTCCGCCCCTTGAATATCCCATACTGCCCGCCGGCCCCTTCGTGATAGCTTCGTCCGGCGTCCGGGCCCGCTTGCGCTCAGCTGGTTGGTCCCGAACTGCCGGCTGACGTGGATTGTCACTACCTCTCCCACCTATCTTACCCCTCTGGCCACGTCGCTCTGGACCTTGTCCTTGATGGCCCGCTCCAGGTCCTCGCCCATCTCGGCCGCGGCAGCGAACAGCGGAATGACCACGTCGGCCAGCTCCTCGACCGGCGGCAGTTGACCGTCGAACTTGTGGCGGAAGACCTCGCCCAGCTCTTCCACAGCCTTGTCCAACTGCTTGCCGATGAAGGCTTCCGCAGTCAGCGTTTCCGGTTGGCGGTAGCCCCGCGCCACGACGGCGTCGTACACCAGTTGCTGCAAGGGTGTCGCCGGTCCGGCCCGCCTGATGCCCGCCCGGTAGATCAGCTCCTGCACGTTCGCTTCTCTGTCCATTACCCTCCCGCTTCATCCGGCTGATCGAAGGCCGTCTGCGCGTTTCGCAGGGCCGTCGCCAGGTTAGCCTGTTTGGCCTGCGCTTCCTTGTTCATGTCGTCTTCCATCTCCGCCAGCTGCTCGTCGGACCAGCCCTCGCGCTTCAGGATCGTTCGGAGCGGCAGGCCGGCGGCCCGGTTGGTGTTGCGAATCTGGGCCTGAGTCAGCGGCTGCACCGTTTCGATGGCGTCGAACACGGGGGTGATCGCCCCGACCGGGACCTCGACGTTGGCCAGCTTGAGCACGAACGCTGCGACCTGCTTCCAGCTATCGCCCAGCCGCTCCGTCGCCAGGCTCGTCTTCTTGTTCAGCGGCGCCTCCATGGCGATGAGCGCCTCCCCGCTCGGGTCCCCGCCCTGGGCGAAGAAGTAGTGCTTGGGCGTCCGCGTGATGATGGCGATGGACGTGGCCAGCTTGTCGATGGCGTCCAGGTAGTTCCGCAGGTCCGTCGCGCCGAACTCGCCCACCTGAGTGCCCTGGGCCGTCCCATCCCCGCCCGGCAGCTCCCATATCTCGTTCGGGCTGTTCTTGAGGACCGTGTCGATCTCCGCGGCCGAGATGACGTACCGCTGCTTGAAGGCCCCGAACTCGGCGGCGATCATCATGTCGGCCAGCAGCTTGTTCACCGCGTCCTGCAGAAAGACGGCGTTGGTCAGCTCGCTCTTGACCGCCCGGCGCTCGCGGCGGAAGTGAAAGACCGGGATCGCCCCGAAGGGATTGACTGCCTGGCCTTCGCCCAACGGCTCGAACCCCGATGCGTTCTGCACCTGGTCGTGCTTCCCCCGACTGACGTAGTACTCCAGCCGGTCAGGGTAATACAGCGTGATGTACCGCCGCTCGTCTTCGCCGATCCACCACTTGGCGGCCAGGACGGGTCTGCGGGGGTTCTCCGGGTCGTAGAACACGTGGCACTGGCGGGGATCGTTGTAGTAGGCCTGGACCGGGTTCTCGTCGTCCTTCCAGACGATCACGAAGGATTCCCCGGTCACCAGCGACGCCACGTGTACGTCATACTCTTCCAGCGCCAGCCCGGTGTCGGTCCACAGCCGGCTCATCAGGTCCGTGGCTTCCTTGTTGCCCTCGACCACGAAGCGCAGCAGGTTGATGCGGTCCAGCATGGCGTCGATCACCACTGCGCACCAGTTCTGCGTGAAGCGGGCGTTGATGCCCTTGAACACGTCCCGGAGCCGCGACGTCGAGTACACCAGCGGGTGGTCGCCGTCGTAGTAGTCCCACAAGAGGCTATATGCCGCCTGTTTGCCGCTTAAGGCGTTGAAGGCTTTTTCCAGATCGCTCGCCAATTCCTACCCCTGATAGCTCCTGGCCGACCGCCGTCTCAGGTTGGTGGCCAGCTTGTTGAACGCTCCGCCCGCCGCGTCCGTCTGATCCTTGAACCTCGCGTTGGGCTGCGCGGTCAGCTCCTCTATGAAGGGGCCGGTCCAGGGCCCCCGCACCAGCTTCACGTTGCCCGCCTCACACTGCGCCCGGAAGGGCTCCCAGCGGGTCTCCTTGGCGCCGCTCACGGTCTCCCGGTGCACCGCGTACCCGGCCAACTGGCGGACCGTCTGCTCGGCGCTCTCCTTGCCGCCCGAGCCAGGCTCCTGCTCCAACCAGATGTGCACTCCGGTGGTCCCGTACTTGTGCGCGTCCAGCAGCGTTGTCTGCTCGATCACCAGCTCCCGCTGCAGGGCCGACCACTGCCCGCGAACCACGTCCTCGATGACATACAGACCATCCTCCGTGCGGGCCATCAGCACCCCGGCAGTGTAGCTGCCGCCCTGCTCGGTCCCGGCCTTGTCCCAGTAGCGCACCCGGGTCGCTTTCGCAGGGGCGGCATCGACCAGCTCGAACCAGTGCCGCTTGAACAGGTACCCTTCCGGCGTCCGTGGCACCCCTTGATACTCGGTCGCCCAGGCGATGCTGCCCACGTCCCGCCGGATGCGCTCCAACTCTTCCCGGCTGAAGCGTTCTGGGGCCAACGGCTCATCCGGCGTCCGATCCAGGGGATCAGGTTCGCCCTCCGGCAGTCCGAGGAAGGCATTGTTGAAGTCCCGCGCTTCCGGCGTCTCGGCCAGGGCGGGCAGCCTCAACACCGTCCAAAGCGGCCCCTGGTCCTGCAGCAGCCGCCCGGCCAGGTCGATCTCGTGCCAGCGGGTCATGATCAGGATGATAGCCCCGCCCTCCCAGATGCGCGTCCGGAAGGTGGCCCGGTACCAGTCCCAGGCCCGGTCGCGATAGGTCTGGCTCTGGGCCTGTTCCCAGTTCTCGATGGGGTCGTCGATGATGCCCAGCATGGCGCCGTGCCCGGTGATGGCCCCACCCACGCCGGCGGCGATGATCCCGCCCCGGTAGCCGGCCAGTTGCCAGTGGTCCTTGGCCCGGCTCTCGCGATCGGTCTCGATGCCGGGGAAGAGGGCGCGGAAGGCCGGCGACTCGACGATGGCCCGACCCTGGGCGCTCTTGCTGCTGGCCAGGGACGAGGCGTAGGACGTGATTATCACCGGATCGTTCGGCCGGTGGGCCAGCCAGAAGACCGGAAACCGCACACTGGTCAGCTCCGACTTGCCGTGCTGCGGCGGCGCGAAGATCATCAGCCGCTGAATCTCACCCTGGAGCACGGCTTCCAGATGCTCGCCGATCAAGGCATGCATTCGCCCGGGCTTGTAGCCGGGATATGTGTACGTCGTAAAGTCCAGTAAATGCCTACGCGCCAGCTCCCTGGCGGCTATTTCCCTTTCGGGATCGTCGGGACACGATTGCGCGTAGTTCATCGTCGCTCAAGGTCGAGTAGTCCACGGCGCGGAGGGCCTTGCCCCCGCTGGTGATGTCCGACCGGACGGGCGCGTCCACGCCCAGAATCTTGCGGATGTCGCCCAAGGCGGACATTGCCGTGCCGAGGTAGCGTGGGTCGCCGTCCTGGTCCTGAACGCGAGTAGTGATCTCGTCCCCGCCGGCGCCCTGGCCGGGTTTCTTTTTCTGGGCCACCGACTTCGAGGCTTCTTTGCTGGCCAGCCAGGCTTGCATGGCCTCGTCCACGATAAAGCGCAGTTGGGCCACCTGCTCGATCGTCTCGGCCTCGACCTGGTCCTGGATTTCGGCCAGGTAGCGCTTGCGGATGCGGGCCAGCATCTTGGTGATCGTGGACGGGTCCAGGCCCAGCTCCACCGCGATGCGGGCGTGCGTCCAGCCCTGCTGCCTGAGCTCCCAGGCCCGCCGCTCCCGTTCCCGGACGACCTCTTTCGCGAGTCTGGCCACCGAAAAGTGAACCCCCTGCCGTGAATTACTGCCGGTCGCTGTACTGGTTGCTGGCCACGTCCTCCGGCTTCAGCCAGTCGGCGGTTACATCGCCCCTGCGGCGCATGTAGTCCAGCCAGAAAGAAACGTCAGCCTCGACTACCCGCCCCTGGGGCTGGAAGTGGTAGGTCGGCACGTACTGCTCATCAATGCCCGTGTATCTGGCGATGATCTTGCGTGCCTCGTCCTGATGGACCTCGATCCAGGCGATGGAATCGGCGACGCCTCCCGCGAAGGCCTTGGCCTGCTCCGGGTTGTATTTGGCCCACATCTTGTTCACGAAGTGGCAGGTGAACTGCTTCTCGCCGAAGACGTCGAGGGCCGTAAACAGCACTTTGAACTTCGGGCCGTAGGTCGCTTTGGCATGGGAGGCGTAGGGCTCCATCAGGCCGATCAGGTCCACCTGGCCCTGCTCCAGGGCCACTTCCTGCTTGTCGAACGGCAAGAGCACGAACTTCACCTGGTCCTCGGGGATGCCGGCCTTCTCCAGAGCCATGAGCACCGTGTAGTGGAAGCTGGACTTCCACAGGTTCACGGCCACCGTCTTGCCCCTCAGGTCAGCAACAGACCGAACGTCGCCGTCAGATTGCACAAAGAATTCTTCTAATGCCTGGTTGCCGATGGCGCTCTGGATGTCGGTCACACCGAGAACGGGCAGCCCGGCGGCGTCGGCGTTGATCAGGGCCGGGATGCTGGACAGCCCGGCTTCGGCGCTGCCCCCGGCCACGGCCTGGATGGCGGTCGGCCCGGCCAGCACGTCGCCCACGATCTCGACCGTGATGCCCCGTTTGGCGAAGAAGCCCTGGTCGATGCCTACGTAGACGGGATCGCAGACCTTGAAGTTGACGTACCGGACTTCTGCATGGCCGGTATGGCCGGGGCCGCACGAGGCGAGCATAAGAGCGAAAAGGATCAAGACGGGGAGGGCAAGGCGAGCTTTCACTTTACGCTCCTTCCAGCGAGTAGTCGGTGGCGGCCTGCAGCCAGGCCAGCATGAGGTTCATGGCCAATCCCAGGGCCGCAATTAGCAGGATCACGGCGTACATCTCGGCGAAGTGGAACGTCTGCGAGTAGGCCAGGACCGCGTAGCCCAGGCCCGAGCTGGCCCCCAGCATCTCCGCCGCCACGAGCGAGATCCAGCCGCCGCCCAGGCCGATTCGCAGGCCGGTCAGGATCGTCGGCAAGGCCAGCGGAAAGGCGATGCTCCAGAAGCAGGGCCAGGTCCCGGCGCCGTCCACCTGAGCGGCTTCGAGGACCGACCGGTCCACCTTGCGCAGGCCCTGCACGGTGTTGAGCAGGATGGCTGGCCAGGCGGTCCAGAAGATCACGAACACCTTCGACCACAGGCCAAGGCCGAAGGCCAGGATCACCAACGGGAATAGGGTCAGGGCGGCTACGGGCCGGACCGCGTCCGCGACCGGCGAGACCACCGCGTCCACGACGGGGCTGAGGGCGATGCCGATCCCCAGGGTGATGCCGAGCAGCGAGGCCACGGCAAAGCCGGTCACCACGTGGCTGAGCGACGAGGCGATGTGAGCGAGGCCGACCCCGGACACGAGCAGGCCGATCAGGGCAAGCGTGACCGCGGTCAGAGGGGGCAAGAAGGGGTGTGGCATCACCCTGGACACGGTCTCCCATATGAGGGCAATCCCCATGAAGCCCAAGAGTCGAGTCAAAGTTGGATCAGCCCCTTTTCCAGGCGGTTTAGAAAGGTGCGCGCGGACTCCAGATAGTCGGCGGCCTTTGCGACCACCGTTGGGTCGATGCGGTACGTCTTCTTGTACCCGTTCTCCACCGAACCGGTGTGCTGGCGGCTGGGCCAGGAGCCGGTGCCGTCGGTGAAGCCGTCCGGCCAGGAATAGATCGGGGGCCAGGGCGTGTCGTAGTAACGGCAGACGCCCAGGACCACCTCGTGCGGCCAACGGCGGAGCGGGTTGTACTGCGTGACCCCGGCCCGGTTCGTGTGGATGCCGTACTCGTTCTTGGCGATGAAGTTGCCGTCGGCGTAGCGCCGGCCCAGGATCAGAAGGGTCCAGCCCCTCGCGCTCGTAGTACACGCGCTGCGACCAGTGCGTCCCGTTCTGCGTCCACCAGTAGCCCAGGGTCGAGTTGGCCGGGAAGAGGTAGAACGCGTTGGCCGCCAGCCACTTTAGGTCGTAGCGGTACTGCGGCATCCAGGTCAAATACTTCGGCGTGTTCGTCTCCAGCCAGGCCATGAACTCCGGGAACTCGAAGGACGGCATGCAGCCCATCAGCCCGCGGTTGATCCCGGCCCGCTCCATGACCACCTGCAGGGCCAGCGAGTCCTTGCCGCCGCTCCAGGCGTAGCCGACGCGCTTGCCGGCCGTGACCTGCTGGACCTCCGCAACCGCTTGATCGATCAGATCGTCGACTTCACTCTCGGTAACGTAGTCCTCGATGTGGTTCCAGACCTGCACGAAATCCTCGTGCCGGGCGGTCGACTTGCGCTTCAAGACCAGCCGCATCAGCCCTGCCCTCCGAAGCGCCGCTCGTACTCGTCCCGGCACAGCTGCACGAAGCCGTTGACCGGCGGCTGGCCGAGCACCTGGTTGCAGATCTCGTACTCCTCCGGCGTGATGTAGAACGAAAAGCGGCGCAGCTCAGGCGGCTTAGGCTTGGCGGGCGCGGGGATGGCCTGCGCGATCTCCTTCTCCAAACGGGCCTTGTCCAGTTGGGTCAGGGTCTGTCCCCGCGCTTCTGCGTCGGCGATCCGTTTGTTTGTCTCCGCCTCGATCTCGCGCTCCCGCTGCAATGTTTCCACCTGGTGCTGCTTGGCCTGCTCGGCGGCCGCCTGCGAGCGCTCCAATTCCTTCTGGGCCAGCTGATCGTCCGACAGGTCCGACAGGTGGCTGATGCGCCACGCTTTCGACGGCCCGGCGATGTCCAGCTGGTCGGGCAACTCCGCCTGCTCCAGAAGACGCCGCGCCTCCTCATCGTCCATCCCGAGGCGGGTCTCTAGGTCCTCCAGGTCCAGGCCGAGCTGGGTCAAATCCTGGGCGATCTCGGCCATGCGGTCGATGTGGTGCGTGCCCCTGGCCCGGTTGTGGCGGATGGTCGAGATCATCTTGTGGGCGTCATCCCAGAAGTCGACCCGCGTGACGGGCACCAGCCCGCCGGTGATGGAGGCCAGCGTGCCGACCTCGCCGCGCCCCTCGATCTCGGCCAAACGCCGCCGGCTCTCCACGAGACGCGCCAGGATCGACGTGCTGACGGGATACCCGTCGTCTTTGCGTTCCAGCATCTTGGCCAGGACACCGTCGACGTCGGCGACCTGGAGGGGCAATCCGGCCGTGGTCCAGCGCTGCTCGCCGTCGACGATGGTCCCGTCCAGGAGGGTCACGATGGGCTGCGTCCAGCCGTCTTCCAGCAGGCTCTGCCGGAGCAGGGCCCTGTCTTGCCCGGTCATCTTGTTGGGGTTGTACCGGTTGGGCTTCACCTGCGCGTAGGGCACCCACTCGATGACCAGCTGCTTGAGTTGCACGTCGGAGATGGGCTGCCGCAGGTCGCCGTCCGGCTGGAGTTCGGCCGCCAGGACGGCCAGGTCGTCAGGGTTCAGGGTCATGCGTCTCGGAATCCTCCCTGCAGGGCATCGTTCTTGGCGGCCAGGAACGCCAGCCGCTGCCAGCTCCACGGCAAGCGCGCGCCGTCGACGGAGATGGACTCGTCCGGCAGCGGGATGGAGTGGGTCTTGGCCCACCGCTTCAGCTCGCGCTTGATGAGGCTCACCAGTCGCTCCCGGTCCGTCGGGTTTTCAATGTCCTCGATGATCTTGAAGGTCCACTCCTGCCAGGTCAGCCCGGCCGGCTTGTCCAGGGTCTTGCGGTACAGCTTGGTCTTGCCATAGCGGGCCTGCGCTTTGAGCTCAGGCAGGCGGCGGATGGCTCGGTCCCATTCGTCGGGATAGAACGTGGCAAACTGCTCCGTTTCCTTGCTGCCCGAAGCGTTGCCCCAGGGAGCCACCCGCTGCTGCTTGAGCGAGCGCCCGAACTGCTGCTGCTTGTCGTACGCCCGCGAGTAGTCCCACCCGAATTCCCGGATGGCCCACCAGATGTCGTTCGTCGTCCAGTCGTAGATCGGTTTGCCGTAGATCTGGTGCCGCTTCCGGTGAAAGCGGTGGGTGATGAAGTGGCCGGCCGTAAGTAACGCCCGGTGGCGGTTCAGCGATTCGCCCGCCCGGATGCCGGTGATGCAGCCGGTCACGCCATGTGCGTTCGGGTCCCAGTACAGAATGCTGGCCACGGACATCAGGCCGCGCTCGAAGCCGGGAATCGTGGTGATTGCGCCCTCTGGTAGGGGCCGGAACCAGACGTCTCTTGCGTCGGGGTCCCAGGTGAACCAGGAGGACCGCGTCTCACCCCGGAGCGTGTGCTGAATCGGCACGCACAGCCAGTGAAGAAACACGTCCGGCCTCTCTTTCACGCGCTCCACGTAGGCCAGGGTGTCCGGGTCGACGATCTCCTCGTCGAAGAACAGCACGTCCAGCGTGCGGCCCCTCCGCCGTGCCTCTTGCAGGGCCAGCTCCAGGGTGCAGGTGGAGTCCTTGCCGCCCGAGTACGACACGAACGGCGTGTCGCAGGCGTCGAAGATCTCGGCCATGCGACTCTCGGCCGCCTCGATGACGGTGCGCTCCTCGTAGATGGCGGTGTGCTGGACAGGCCTCGGCAAAACACTCTCCTTGCAAAATAGCCACAAGTCATGCCGTTATGCTCTTAGTTTATATTGAATAGTCTATCTGTCAATCCCCAAAGTGATGTGACATAACCTATGATTTGACAAATATTAGTTATAGGAATATAATATACCCATAAGCAATACAAAATAACGATACAGCATGTCGAAAGGAGAAACAGGAATGTCGCGGCAACTGTTCGTTTCGGAGGACCCACAGAAGGCGAATGAGGTGCAGGCCCAGGTCGAAGCCATCGAGGCCGAGATCGTCGCGCTGGAAGAGAAGCGGCGGGCCACCGCGAGCCGCAAGGAGAAGGGCGAGCTGCGGCGGCAGATCGAAGCGGCGAAAGAGAAACTGGCCGCGGTCAAGGCGGAGATGCCGCGGATGGTCGTCGATGAGCAGGCGGGGATCGACGAGATGCTGGATCAGATTCGCAAGCTGGATAAGTTCGAGGCCGACCTGAAGGCCTTCGCCGAGAGCGTGGCGGTCAGCCCCACGGACGCCATCAAGTGGGGCGGCGAGATGATCGAGAGCGAGTGCCGGCACAGACTGATCCAGTCGCTGCTCGAGGAAGCCGAGACGCTGTGGAACCTGGACGGTCGCCGGACCCTGGTCGACTTGCGGAACATCGTCGAGAACGTGGCCGAGCACCAGGCGCGCGAGATCATGGAGTACGGCGGCTTCTTTCCGAACTCGTCGAGCGTCCTGGCCAACGCGGCGACCCTGCACACGGCCAAGGCCCGCGCCGAGCTGGCCCGCCGGCTGCGCGAGTGGATTCTGCCGGAGATCGAGCACTTCATGAAGAACCTGCCGAACAGCAACTGAGACTTGGGTAAAGAGAAAGGGGGAACAATGGAATGGCGGACTTGAACAAGGTTGAGGAGCGTGAGAGAGCAGACCTGTGGCAGGCCCTGGACCACCACGGCCATTCGATCTGCACGGTGATCGCCCACGGCGAAGAAGAGGCGAAGGACGCGGTGCGGGACCAGTTGCTGCGGCCGGGGCGGTACGGGTACCACGAGTGGTGGAAGAAGGGCGGCTGTAGGGTCCAGCGGAAGGAAGTCTAGGCAACCTGCATACCCGGTATGCAGGCATCCAGTTTGAAAGGAAGATTCACATGGCGGCGAGGATGAAGGTGATGGATGGCCCGGTCTCCAAGCAGGACGAGATCGACCGGCTGAGAAAGGCGGTGGGCCGGGTGCTGGCGGAAGTGGGTGAGGGCAGCTATCTACCAGAGCCTCTTCCGCGAAGAGCTACTCAGGTGGGTCGAGGTCAGCATCCGGGACGACCTGGCCCCGGACATCTGGGAGGCTCTACGGGGAGCCCAGAACCGTTTGTGCGACGTGACGGCGCAGGCCAACCAGGCTCAGGCCCGGCTCGAGCAGGTCCAGCGGGACATGGAGCTTCTCTTGCGGAATTTCAACGGCCAGGTGGAGCAGCGCACGGCGGAGCTCACGCGCGACAACCAGGCGCTGCGCAACCGGCTGACCCAGGCCGACCGCGAGCAGACGTGGTTACAGGGGCGGCTTGAAGAAGCCTCTGCGCGAGCGGACAGGGCTGGCAGCGGGTGCGCGAGGCCGAGGCGGAACTCAGCATCAGGAGCAGTGAGATCAAGCATCTCAAGGTGCGGATGTATGACCTCATGGTGGCTCAGGAAACGGCCGAGACGACGGCGAAAGGGAGAGAGTGACTGTGGCGGCAATCGGGAGTAACGGGCACAACGGCGCTCAGGCGCACCGCGAGACCCTGCTGGACCTGATCTGCGAGGCCTCGATGGTGGCCGCAGCGGAGACTGTCACGCGGATCGCGCATCCGGCTAAAGAGCCGGACATGGACGAGGTGGTCGGGCATCTGCGGGCGCTGATCCAGGAGAGGTATCCGGTGATCTTGAAAGAGACCAAAGAGGCCATGGAGGCGCACATGGGGTTGGCCATTGTCCGGCAGATTCTCAGCGTCCATTGCACGGAGATCGGCCTCGAAGCGGTCAAGCGGGCGGGGCTGATCCGGGAGGAGGATTTAGGGCGGTGGCCGAAGAGGACCGGAACGGACTAGGGGGCCGCAAGCGGCATACTGAGTGTGCAAGGAATGGGAGAGTCATGAAGCTGCAAGCGGAGTCAAAAAGAAACCCCTCCATCACCGGCGAAGGCACTGGAGGGGACCCATCACAAACTCGGAGGCTTATGATGAGCAACCAGAGTATACCACAGACAGACCAATACAACAAGACTGAGGCCAATCTACTCATTGCGGTGAACGCTTTGAAGGCTGTCTTTGAGAGTCCGGTGAACAAGCTGAGCGCGGACCAGGCCAACTATTTGTGGTTCACCTGCCAGTCCTTGCGGCTCATCGCGGCTGACGCCCGGCAAGCGATTCAGCAGGAAACCCCTACCGGAGAAAGGACAGGATCGTGGAACTGGTTGAGGGTGAGATCAAGGCGAAGGTCAGATTCGAGCGTGGATACCGGGACGCCGTCAGCGATATCCTGAACCGCAAGCGGCGCAGCCTGAAGGCCAGGGGCGGCCCGGAGAATACCGACAAGATCGTATCGAAAGAGGCCGATCTGTTCTACTACGAAGGTTACCGGCGCGGCATAAACTCCTACTGGTACGCCAAGGACACACCGCCAGGCGAGGACTGGTGGGAGATGCTGAAGCTGAGGACCACCAAGGCCATGCTCCTGCGGATCGACGCCTGGTTTAACGCGGAGTACCTGGCGCGGTGCGTGGCCGGCGAGGACCAGGAAGAGAAGGACCACGTTGAGGGCCTCGTCGAGGCGATCCGGCAGATTGCCACGGAGACCAGGGCGGTGCTGTAGACGGTGATGGATGGGGACCTCACGGGCGTTGTCTTCTGGTGGGGTCCCCTAATGTGACCGATGTGATCGAATGTGACCCTTTCCCTATTAATCTCCATATATGCGTTTACCCTATAGTGACCGTAGGTGACAGCACCCTATACCCCAATTAATCTTTGAGTAGACATAAAGAGAAGTCGTATATAGATTAATGGCGAAAGGGTCACATTCGATCACATCGGTCACGAGGACGCTGGAGACGACGATGAAGAAGCGCAAACTGAAGGTGCATCGGAGCTACTGGATTGGCAAGGTGTACAGCGACTACAGCAAAAAGGTGCCGGAAATCAGGCTGAAGGGCAGGTGGCTGGAGCAAGCGGGCTTCAGCCCATCTGACCAGGTGATTGTTGAAGTGCAGGCAGGCAAGCTGATAGTCCATAAGGAGAGCACCTCCGATGGCGGATACTGACGATTGTAGGAGATCCCGCCAAACTGTCCGATCTGGTGTGTGGAATTTGAGCGCGGCTGCATTTGCCGCTGCGGTCGAGGTCGACGAGCGCGCGCAGGCCTGCGGGCAAGACGAGGCCGGCTGTGGGACGCGCTGTGGATGTTCCGCGTTGCTGCAGCGAAGGCGACGCCGGGCCCCGAGCTGCGGTACTCCCTGATCAGCCGCCGCGACGAACACGATAGCCGCCTCATTACGCTCAGAACCGTGGTCGGCCCTGGAGGCCCAGTACCGACCCCTGGGCAGTGCGACGGCCCGCCGGTGACGCAGCACTGATCGCTGCACTGTGTAACGATCATGTTGCCTGACGAAGACTAAGACTCAAGTCAAAGTGAAACCCGCCGGTCGGACAAGGAATGGCCTGCGGGTTTCACTTTGGACTAGGTTTTGTGAGCAGGGACTTATGTACTGCGGCAAGGTTCGTTGCAAGCTCGCGAACGCGACGGGGATGGGATTCTCCAATGGCAAGGACAGTTTGGAACGGGGCGTTTGGACCGTGAAGGAAACGAAAGTCGCGAAAGACGAGAACGACCACGGGTAACGTTCAGGGCGCGTTCTTGGTCACGAACGGCAAATAGGCCGACGATGTGGGCGTCCAGGGGATCGCCAGGAAGGCGTACTTCAGGTCCTTGGCCAGACGATCGTAATGGCTGATGTGGACGCCGCCACCTGGCCCGCCGACCACGCCCAGCGAGGAGTAGGCGCCCTCGTTATACAGCGACGGCGTCACAGTTTCGGTCTCCCAGCCGGCACTGCCCTGGTGCGCGTAGCTGAGCCACGAGCTGATGCAGGTCGAGTTCACGCAGACACAGTAGCCGATATGGGGATGGTCACCGGTGTCCAGCTTTAGAGAGGCGAATCTCCCAGCGTTGACGTTGCCGTCGACGGCACTGTAATCCCAGCCGGTGGGGGTCAGCCAGGCATAATTGAGCCCGTCGTCGTAGTAGGCAATATGAGCGCGATTGGCACGATCGAGGGCCAGCGAATTGTACGTCCCAGTGAAGGCGCCGAATTGTACGGTCTCAGTGTACCAACGCGTCCCGTCGTGCCTGGCGTACCTCAGACCGCGAGCATTGCCGAGCAGCCCGCCAGCGTAGTAGCTGATGTGCGGACGCCCGTCCGCGTCGACCGCCAGCGAGGTGGACACCTGCGCCTGGACCGGATCCACCGTCGCGCTATGCCAGCCGCCTGCATCGCGGTAGGCATACCGCAGCCCGTCGCCATCACCCATGCTGACCCGCGAGCGATCTTGCCCGTCCAGCGCCATCGACACGTTGGCGTCGTAATGCGCGGACTGGGCGATGACCTCCCGGACCCATTGGGCAGGGCCGGTTCGGCGCGCGTAATTGAATCTCCGATTTTCGGAGTCGAAATAGGCGACATGAGGAATGCCCAGCGAGTCCATGACCAGGCAGTTCTGCCGCCAGCCATCCGCGCTGTTGGGCAGGTTTGGAATCGCGTCAGTGTCCACCATCTCCACATGCCAGCCAGTCCCGTCGCGGTACGCATACTTCAGTCCGCGATTTGAATCGGTTCCGGACGGCACCGCGTAGTAGGTGATATGAGGGTGGCCGTTCCGATCGACAGCCAACGAGGTGTTCGAACCGACCCAGCCGCCCGAGTCAACTGTCTCAACCTGCCATCCTGTCGACCCTTCGGAGACGGACAATGGCAGCTGGCCGAGTAGGGAGGCCACGGTCAGCAATCCGACCAGTAACGCGGGGAGAAATGCGGGGAGAAATGTGGGGCGAGGTCCCTTCAAGGCCGGCCTCCCGAACCAAAAATGATTGCCCACTTGACACCTCGCGCCGCGTTTTCTCGCATAGGCCAGCAACCTTTCTTGCTTGTCGGAGATCGTTGCCATTCAGGCTACCTCCCGTTTTGAGCAACTCTAAGTGTCATCCATCCTCATTGGAAATCGAGTTTAACGGATTTATGCGCAATGTCAAAAACATGCATAAACGGCCAGCGGTCAAGACGAGGCTGGCCACCTATGAGACCTGCTATGGATGTTCCGCGTCGCGGCCGCGAGGGCCAACGCCGACGAGCTGACGTACTCCCTCATCGTCCGCCGCAGCGCACGCACCAGCCGGCTGGTCACGCTCAGAGCGGTGACCGGCCCTGGCGACAACGGCCGGCCGGTGATCACGATCATGTTGTTTTGCTTCAGACGGACTTGGAATTTTTCCTCGAATGAATAACATACTCAGACGAGGAGAAAAGCATGACTACCCACCAGCGGCGACACTTTTCACCCGAGCAGAAGATGGCTATTCTGCGCCGACACCTGCTGGAGCACGTGCCGGTATCTGACCTGTGTGACGAGTACGGCCTGCAACCCACCGTCTTCTATGCCTGGCAGAACAGCTCTTCGAGAGTGGCTCTGCTGTGTTCGAGCGCCCAGCCTATCGCCCCAGCGTGCAGTTGACCCGGCAAGTAAGCCGCCTCGAAGAGAAGCTGACCCAGTAGGACGAGGTCCTGGCCGAGTTGATGGAGGCACACCTCCGCCTAAAAAAAGCGCTTGGGGATGCTTAGCCCAGACCTGGGTCGTGCCGGACACCCGCGATGCCGTAGTGGACTGCGTCCGGTATTGGTCCGAGCGAGCTGGATTCGGCCGTGGTCAATTGTTGACCTGGCTGGGCATCCCCACCAGCACCTACTATGATTGGCGCCACCGGTACGGTCAGCCTAACGAGCATAACGCTACGCTGCCCCGGTGGACCTGGCTGCAGGACTGGGAGAAACAAGCTATCTTGGCCTACCGCCAGGGCCACCGGGACGAGGGCTATCGCCGGCTGGCGTTCATGATGTTGGACGCCGATGTCGTCGCCGTCAGTCCCAGCAGCGTCTATCGCGTCCTGAAGTCAGCGGACCAACTGGGCCGGCCGGGCGCTCCTTCAGGCAAAGGCACGGGCTTTGTACAAGCGACTCAACCGCATGAACACTGGCACATCGACGTCTCGTACATCAACATCTGCGGCACGTTCTACTATCTGTGCTCAATCTTGGATGGCTACAGCCGCTATATCGTGCACTGGGAGATTCGCGAATCCATGACTGAAGCCGAGATCGAAACCATTCTGCAACGCGGCCGGGAGACCTGTCCGGGCGTGACGCCCCGGATCATCTCCGACAACGGCCCCCAGTTCGTGGCCAGAGACTTCAAGGCCTTCATCCGCTTGAGCGGTATGACCCACGTCCGCACCTCACCCTACTACCCGCAGAGCAACGGCAAGATCGAGAGCTGGCACAAGACCGTCAAACGGGAGTGCATCCGCCCGGAAGCACCTCTCTGCCTGGCGGACGCGCGGCGGATTGTGGCCCGCTACGTCACCGAGTACAATACCGTCCGGCTGCACAGTGGCATTGGTTACATCACACCGCAGGATCGGCTGCTGGGACAAGGACCGGCCATCCAAGCCGAACGGCAACGAAAACTCGCCCAAGCTCGTCTGGCTCGCCAGGCGGCGCACCACTATACGGAGCAGCAGCTCATCAGCCGCAAGCTCCTTCAACCGGTCCCGGCGGCCACGATGACCGCCCCACTACTATCTTAACGGCACGAGGAAAAATTCCATTTCACGGTGAACCAATACAACGGCAACAACTCGAGCAGGTGCTCCTCTGACAAAATGAACACCTGAATTCGATCTCTCGCGTCGACCACAACGGCGAAGTACGGTTCACAGCCAAACGCTTGGCAGGCTGCATCGACCTTGTTTAGGTCATGACGAACAACCGTAACAGCGGTCTTTTTCGTCCCCGCCGTTCGGCATCGGCTCTTTACGGAAATGCCCATCCGTTCACCGGTATGTGGATTCTTCGCGATCAAATCGATCCCGGTGTGATCAACGCGGGCACACTCAAAGCCATACTTCGAGAGCCAGTAGAGAACGAGGCCTTCGGCGAAGTCGCCCGTGATTTTGGAGTGACGTGAACTCTTCGAAATCTCCATAGCCTACCCGCCTCAATTGTATCGGTCCCCTTCGAACAGGATGAATCTTCAGAGGGCTTGGCCAATTCGTGAGAGAATTCCTCGACTTGGTTGTTCAGCCTGGTCGCGCCCACATTAGAGCAAGTCACGGAGGGCTGCGTGCGAGGAATCCTGAAGCAGTGCGCACATCATCCGAGTGAGCTCTTCATGGCCAAACACGACGAACGGTTTGTAGCTCATCTTGGCCAGCATTTTCACACTTGAGGTGAACTCTTCGTTGAGGGCTCTTGGAGTCGCCAACGCAAACACCTCGACCCTTTGGTCACGAATCGCTTGGCGCACTATCTGCGAGACCCATGAATTTGCCTCGCTTGACGTAATAGAGCCCTGCTCTTGGCTCCGTCGTCTGACCGCTGAGGCGCTCTTGAGCATACCCAATAGAACCTTCCTCGCCCCATGAATCGCAACATCCATACTGATATCCCCGAATTCCAGGCCGGAGTGTGGAATCGGCATGAAACTTGGGTTGATGGCCCGGAACACTTTAGGCAAGCAGATACGTCCGCGATTGTGCTCGAAACAATCCCGGCAGTTGTCCGCGGTCGGACTCCCGTTGTTTGCCTGACATTTTTCTTTTGTGATTAACATCAGCCCGCTCGCCCTGTTCCAGAGGTCACTATCGATCGCGCTTCTCTCCGGCAGCCTTCGGTACTCATCGAGGTCTTCTGGAAGGAGCGCAACGGGATTCGGGTTTGTAATGTAGTGCAGTTGGCCATCCCTGATCCAGAAAAACTCCTCGTCGGGGTTATAGACAATGTTTGTTTCTGCACGCATAAACCGTGCCAGCTCTGTTTGCAGGTTGTGCTTAGGTCGCAGGACAAGATGGTTTTCCGGATGGTCGATCCATACTGTATGATTCCGCGAACAGGTTACCACGACGTTTGGAAGAAATGCCGCATGGCCGCAATCTTCACAGCGAAAGCCTCTTGTCGTGCCTTGCATGCGATCGCTGCCGCAGTGAGAACAGCGAGGCATGTCGTCGTTCTCGCATTCCTCGCAGTAGATACGTGGTTCTGGCGCGAAAAAATAACTTCTCATGCTGTGGTAGAGTTTGCCGGTCGAAATTGTCATCACCGCCGTCTGACCAGCGGTTTCTCTTAACCCGATGATTAGCCCGGCGATCTGCCTGAACGCGTGCTCACCATCTGATGATAGCCCAAGTTCGGGCAATGGCTGCGTTGTCATCTGCACAGCGTCAGCAGGTCCCAGTCTCCCTAAACTAAGAATGAGCGGATGGAGTCGAGTGTACATCCATTCCCTTAGGTCGGTAGCAGCAATCAATCTGGAGAGGTAAATCTTGCCCTTGTCGAGGTGCATGCCCAGTCGGCTTTGTCTACCGTCAGGTATCGCCTCTTTGTACATGCCGGCCATGCGCTCAAAATGGTCCTCGTGACGCGTGACGTCATCACCAACGTTCCGCATAAGGTTCTCGCCAGACATCCTGTAGTTGATCTCATTCCGTGGATCGTGCCAAGAGCTGCTAACCATGTCCTCAATTGAAAAGTTGTTATTCACAAACTGCTTGGTGAACCTAACGGCGACGGGATCACATGTGAACAGGGTATCAACTGCATTCGCGATGACTGACTTTGCCTTCTCTTCCTTAGACATGATGACCATATAGTCGTGACTTAGGTTCAGCCAAAGAAAACCAAAGCTCAGTTCATTGATGCTACTCGGTTCTTCAGTAAGCGAATCGATGAACTTATACTTTGTCGTGTACCGGAACCGTATCTCAGAAATCCCCTCTAGTAGTGGCTCTATGTCTATCACTCGTACGTCCAAATCTTGGCCTTCATCGTCGGTCGGTTCTTGGAGGCCTGCGAGTTCATTATTCCAGTCATCGACTGACACGATTCCTACGCTGGACGGATGAGCACGCAGCAAGTACAGGTAGAAAGAGGCACGACCACCGTATCGATACTCTTCGAAAAGCTCGTCTATGTTCGCTTCGGTGATTTCGACTGTTCTCCCTACGAGTTCTATCAGCTCGTCACCAGTCATACTGCCAAGCGCTGTGTCGTCACCCAGAGCGCTAAGCAAGAGGTTGCGAACGGCAAAAACGGGAACATGACGAAGTTTCTCAATGTTCGAGGGCTGGCCGGTCCTTTCCATGAAATCGATCCTCCCTGTCAACGCTCACGTCAGCGAGTGAATGAAGAATCAGCGCTATGCGATTGATTCCACAGAGGAACTGGTCCGGTTGTTGAACGGTCGGCCCAGGCCAACGCTGAACGGTAACTCCGGCCCAATCGGAATCTTCTCGAGTGGGAGTCGCTCGTAGGCAGCTTCTGCCTCATTCTACCCCCACCCCTGGCTCAGCACCTGCCACTTCTCCCGCGCATCAAGGACCTCGCGGCAGGTTTCCCAGTCCACTTTCTCCACAGCGGTGTAGCGGATCTCGAACGGGTGCTTCTTGGGCAGGGCATCTATGATCTTCTGGGCGTTCTCAATCTCGCCGAGCGCAACGGCGACCCAGGCATCCTCCAGTACGTCGGGGATTTGGCCGAACAGGCTGAAGATGTCCTGCAGACGGTTGGACAGCAACTGATGTACCCGGTCTTCCACTGACCCCTGGTACCGCAAGTTGTAGATCTGCACCGTATCGTGAATCTGTCCGATGCGCTGGATACGACCCTTGCGTTGCTCCAGCCGGGTGGGGTTCCACGGCAAGTCCAGGTTGATCAGCGTCGCGAGCCGTTGCAGATTCAAGCCTTCCGAGGCGGCGTCGGTGCCCAGCATGAGGCGTATCTCATCGTGGCGCACCATCTGCTTCAGGGCCTCGCGTGTCGACGGGGTCCAGCGCCCGCCCCGCATAATGCCCGATGAGGTCGGGCTCGAATACAAGGCGATAGGCTCGTCGGGGAACTCTTCTGTCAGTTGCTCGGCGAGCCATTGGGTGGAGTCGCGGTATTGGCTGAAGACGATGCAGCCCAGTTCAAGCCAACCTCGATTTCGGAGACACTCGATCACGACCGCAACCTTGGGGTCTCGGTCCTGGTTCGCCTCCAGCGCGGCCACGAAACGTTCCAGCAACTCCCGTTCTTGTCCGGTCAGCGTCCGGCCATCCGTCGGTGGGGGCTGGCGGCCGGTGGACTCATCGTCCGTGTCATCTTCCTCTTCGCCGTTCACGCTTTCCCAGTCGGCGAGCATCCGCCGGGCCGTGGTCATTCCCGCGTAGATTGAGCTGCCCACGCGGCGAAGGAGCAGTGTCTTGAGGAACCCGGAGCCTTTCATCCGGCTCCCCAGCGTCTCGCAGAAAACCTCAGCCAGCTCGTAGGCCTGGCGGAGGTACGCCGGCAAGGGATGGCCTCGTGGTCGCCTTCACCCAGCAGCTCCACGCCGATGGGCTTCAGCAGCGGCTCGTTCGTCTCCGGGTCGATCTGCGTTTCCAACTGGTGCCGTGTCCGGCGCACGATGCGGCGAATGAAGGGGTTGTGGTCTTTGACCAGGCGTGGGAACAGGCTGACCAGCCGATGACGGTCGGCGGCCCCAAGCTCGGTCAGGGCGTTCCCTGGCACAATGGACTCCCCATCCGGCACACCCAGCCGCCTGCGCAAGATCTCGAAATCGCGATGCTCCGTCTTGGGCGGCAAAGGGTTCCGGGTCCATTCC
The DNA here is from genome assembly GCA_963843645.1 of uncultured Chloroflexia bacterium. Lineage (GTDB taxonomy): Bacteria > Chloroflexota > Anaerolineae > DAOTYC01 > DAOTYC01 > CAWJLE01. The sequence goes on from CAWJLE010000003.1 coordinate 354,356, forward strand.
CATTGCTCGATGTCGTCCGTCGATGGGTCCGCCTGCCCCATAACCAGCCGTAGTGCGTCGGCAGCGTGCCGCCAGCGGCTGTAGGTGTTCCCGAGCACTGATTCGTCCCCTCGGCTCAGCACATCAAGCAGGTCCCACGCTTCCACCGGCCGCAACTGCACGGGGGTGGCTGTCGCCAGCAACAGGGTGCGGGTCCGTTGTGCCATCTCATACATGTAGCGGAGCAGGTTGTTGGGATCGGGAGACTCGCTGTCGCGATTTTCGCCCAGGTTGCTACGGCGGGCGTGATGCGCCTCGTCTAGTATGACGCAGTCATAGTCCAGTTTCAGGAGATGCTGGGCCGCCTCCGAGCCGGCGCTGATCAGGCCGCTCGAAACGATGCCTGCCCGCCGCGGGCACTTGCGTACGCCGTCCGGGCCAACAGCCGGATGGGTATAGCCCTGCTCGTCGACCCAGCGTCGACCGTCCCAAACGGCCGACGGCATGTCCAGCAGATCGTGCATCTCACCCTGCCACTGCCAGAGGAGCGTCTTGGGGCAGATGACCAGGACGGGTTTGTTCCCAGTCAGGGCGATGAACTGGGCGGACATTGCCAGCTGAAGCGTCTTGCCGAGCCCCACCTGGTCAGCGAGCACGAAGCGCGCTTTGCCAGTGGGGCCCCGGTGGGCGTCGAACACCATTTTCACGAAGGCTTTTTGGTGCTCCCACAGCCCCACGCCCTGTGCGGTAGACGGGCGTCTCGATGACCGCGGCCGCCGGGTCGTCGTCCCTGTCCAGGGTTCCGGCCCAGGCGTCAATCTCGACGACTCGCCGTTCCCCCAGACGCTTGATGTCCAGTACAACGGCCTCAGCTAGTGGCACGGCCTGGGTCGATCCCCACAGGGCGTCGAACTCCTCCTGCACCCAATCACCGCCTCCTCGCTTCGTCCTGCCAGACCAGTTCATAGTTGCTGCCCCAGGCCGTCCGGGACTCATTGGCGCTGCCGATAAAACAGACCCGCGATCCGTCTGTCCGGGTGATCACACCGGCCTTGCCGTGGATCAGGCCGAAGGCCTCGTCGGGGAGGACCCTCACCTGCAGCTTGCCGCCAACCAGCAACGCATACAGCCGCCGGAACCGCTCTCGCGCGCATGGCTCGCCCGCTCCGTGCAACAGGTCCTCCGGCCGAGAGCTCGTCCATGATTGGCGCACGGCCATCTGGGCAGCTCGCGCCGTCTTGACGTCGTTGGGATGGAGGTTGGAGTTGCAGATCACGCGGATGGGCCCGGACACGCTCTCCAGTTCCTCGCCCACGACCTCAAGCAGCGAGGAGCTGAAGTACCCCGCGATGCGATCGTATGCTCTGGCGTCCCTGAGGCGGGCGGCCAGGAAAGAGCGATCGAGCCGGTGCCGGCGCGAGGAGTAGCGTTGGATCGCAGACAGGTCAGACATGGTCATTGCGCACGGCGCCGGCCACCAGGACCGCCGCGTGGCCGTCTTTGAGCCAGGTGGCCATCGTCGATACGTGCTCCAGCGCGCCCAGGTATTCCAGCATGTGGACCATGCGCTCGCGGTCTCCCCAGTAATCCGCGACCTCGGTCCTGAGCCAGTTCAGGCCGTCCCTGGGTCTCTTCGCTCTTGGCGACGAGCTGCACTGCGAACAGACACTGGCGCAGCAGCGTGCGACCGAACCCGTCACCCGACAGCATCTTGCGGCCCAGCTCGCTGGCGCTCTTGAGGCGGGTCTCGTTGGCCTCAGTGGTGGCCAGCAGGTCCGTGTACTCCGTCGCACCGAAACCGCGGGCCAGCTCCTGGTAGACGCCGTTGCGGTGTTCACCGTGGCTTTCCACCTCAAGCCCCTTCAGATAGAAACGTTCCATGGGCGACAGCCGCTTCCAGATCTCGGCATTGAAGCCCCTGGGCACGAGGTGATCACAGGCGATCTTGACCGCGTTGCGGATCAGTTGCTCGACGGGGCCGACTTCCCCTTCACCCGCACCCGCAGGATCTCTCGCGCCGGGTCGATCTCCTCGATGGGCTGAGCGGTGAGGACACGGAGGGCCGCCGCGTAGGCGGCGAGCTGGTAATCAGCGTCCCCGAAGTTGGGGTCGCTGTCGTCCTCCAAAGCCAACATCGTGTTCAACTGGCTGCGCACTTCGGCTTCGATCTGGTGGGTGATCTCGTCCAAGAAGACCGGCTCCGTCTCGATCCGTTTCCGCAGCACCAGGAAGACCGTTCCCTGGACATAGTTGCCTTGCTTCAATGCAGAGTCGGTTTCAGTGGCGATCGTCCAGGCTGCCGTCACGCGCAGCCCGGCGGCCCATAGGATCATCGTCAAGTCCGCCCACACCGCCGCATCCTGATGCGTGAACATGACAATCTGCAGTCCGTTGTTCGGCATGAGTTCGTTAAGCCGCTTGTAGCATTCGACCATAGACTCGCGGAAACCCTCGTCATTGCCTTGAACGGCGAGCGCGCGCTTTGAATCGGCATACCAGCGCGGAAACAGGCGAGGCAGCTGCTGTTCACTCCACGCGAGGAAATACTCGGAAAGTTCGTGATAATTGATTGCATCGGCATATGGTGGATCGGTGATCCATAGATCACACGATGTGGCAACTTTGCGAGCATCGCTTGCTTCCACCCTTGACGAGCCGCTAACTTGACTGCCTTTCACACCGAGCAAAAATGAGCTGCTGATCCCGACTGTCGATCGCCCAGCAAAGCTGTAAAGGGGATTCAACGCCTGATTACTAAACGTCTGCTCTAGCTTATCGCCAATCTCACGCAAGTGCCAACGACAGAGCTTGGAATTGTAGTCGCAAGTGCGAAATACCCCTCAGGAGTATAGCGGCGTAAGCCGCTGGATTGTTAGCGTAGTTCTCAGCTTGCTCAAGGAACAAGCCAATCGTCAGCAATTGGCGTGGGGTGAACAACTGATGCCAATGGGTCCAGCCTCTCGTGCGAATTGGCTCGTCGGTCTTGTTTCCACGTTCAATGCGGCGACGTGGCAGATAGCCCAGGGCTTGCCATGCATGGAATCTCTCGGATAACAACTCGAGGGCTCGCCTTTCACGCCGCACATCCTCAACCGTTGGGGCTCGATAGTGATAGATTGTTGGTTCGCGCCCTCGTCCCTCTGGTCGAGTCTCGACCCAGCGAATGCAGTACAGGCGTTCCTGAAAAACGTCATCAGGCCGAGGCGCTAAGTCCATGTCGTCCCACATCCGGAGATTTCGTCGAAGAACCTCGACCGGCGTTGACGCACCGGCGGATGGGGGAATCAGTCGCGAGTCCTGAATAGTGCCCACTTTGTAAGCTTCCCGCAGACTGTCCTCCGAAGCGTCCTCGATAATCTCTATGACATAGCAACTCCGCCTATCATCGGGAACCAAGCGGGCAATTGCCCTTGACCTCTTGCTTACTGCGAGAGACGGCAGAAGCGGCACCCGCCAGCCGGTTTCCGGATCTATTACCTCGGTACAGTACAAGTAAGCATCGGCGCGCCAGCCCAGGCTGTTGTGCTCGATGCCCCACTCGATGACCTGCTGGTCCACTGCGTCGTATACCCGCCGCTGAGCTCTTTGCACGTCTTCGACCGTTTCTTGCCCACAGCCGATAATGTTTAGGCCTGCCCAAGTGAGCAAGACAGCCACAGGGTTCAGATCTGAGCCGTAGGCCTCGCAACCCAGGCGGGCGGATTCGAAAGGTATAGACCCGCCGCCACAAAAGGCATCGCCCACGCGCGGGCGGTGGCCGAAGCGTTGGCGGCCGAGCTTCTCCACCAGCTCAGGAAGACTGCTGGCGTCCGTGCCCAAGTGAGCGTTGATCTCCACCCAGGCCTGCGGCGAAGGGCCGTCGAGCTGCTCCGGGCGGTCGCAGAATTCTAGCTTCTCGGCGTAGTTCATACGGTCGAAGACTAGCTGCTGCAATTCCTCGCGCGCCTCCCGTGATAGCCGGCGCAGGGCGGGCTTGTCTGGAGGCGCGCCAGGGTCTAGGAAGCGGCGCTGCAAGCTGGGCGGCATGGTCAGAAGCTCGTCCACGACGCGGCGGCCGGTGATGGCCTTGCTCTTGCGCCGGTACAACGCCTCGCGGTCCATGGTCATGAGTTTGAGGAAGACCTCGCGGTCCTTCTCCGGGTTGTCAGAGGTGGGCATGAGCAATCCCAGCAGCGCGGCGCGCACCAAAACCAGCGGCTTGCGACCCCACCATTTCCCCAGGCCGGTCAGCGTTTGTCCTTGTTTCGCAGTTCGTTCTTTGTAGCTTTCCATGGATAGCTTGGCCACAGGGAACTGCTGCTCGATGAAGCAGGGGGCATCGGCCAGAGACGCGCCGGCAGTGCGCGCTGAGACTTCGGCTGGCAACGTCATGATTTCTCCTCGTCTTCGTCTTGGTTTGCGGAGTCGATCTGAAACAGCGGACCGGCGGCGGCCCGCCGGAAGAACTCGGGTGTCCCGGCTTCTGACGACAGCCGATCGTGGACCGGGTTCTCGGTCAGCGCGAAGCGCACGGCCTTCCGCCAGCCAACGCGCCGATCGTTTATGCCGTGGCCGGTGGCGGCGGCGGTTTGAGTATAGAGCCACCAGCGCTCCTCGGGCTCCAGGCCGTTCCAGTTGGCCACGGCGGTGGGGATCAGGCCAGGGTCCGCGTCCTCGATGGCCCAGGCGAGCAGGACCAGTTCCTTGCCCAGCTCGCGGCGCACCAGGTTCTTGCCCGTTCGCCATGTCCCCGACCGGCGGCCCATCTGCTTCAGCCGGCGGTTGAAGCACGCCCGCACCTCGTCGGCGATAGCATCCCACTTGGGGCGGGCCAGAACCACCCGAATCTGCCCGTCCGCATCGGGGCCGGAATGGACCTTGCTCGAGCCGATTTCGGCATCCCACGTCACGTGCTCGCTGATTTCCACTTTGCCCAGCGCGTCCTGCGGTACGTTCACCAGGAAATGGTGCGCGCTCTCCTCGGGGTCGAAGCCGAAGGAGTCTTGCCGGTTGGGTTCGCTCCTGGCCGTGGAGGTCACTGTTTGACCTCGCCCGGTTTGAGGGTGATTCTCGTCTCGTCGGCCCAGTCCAGAAGGCCCTGCCCCAGGCCGAAGGAGAGCGTCGTGGCGGCCAACTGCACCTGGCCCGTCGTCTGCAGCCTGCGCAAGGACTCCAGGCAACCTTCCAACAGGGCCGGCTCCAGCTCGTTTGCCCTCGTACATCTGCAGCTCAACCCAACCCTTGTCGCCGCCTTCTCCGGAAATGATGATCGAAACCCCAGACACCAGAGCATCGTGCTTTGTCAGCCTGGAAAGGAAATCGTAGGAATCGCGCGTGCTGTTGAACCCGAAACCCTGCCTTGGCCGCCACACGGCCGGGCGTTTGGGGTCAACCTGGACCGTACCGCTCTCTGACCAATCGATGGGAATGCGCTCCACGTCCGAGCGCACGCCGTCGCATTCCGCGCAGGCCAGCACCAGAGTGGCGGACTTTGGGACGACGAACGGCTCGTCGTACACCGCGCCGGCCAGCTTGGGGTCGGATCCGTCGGTCGTATAGTAGATCGTCCCCGAAGGCGCGCAACGCAGCTCCAGACGCTTGTCCGCGCCGCTCTGGTACGTCCTGTGCTTCAGCGTGACGCGGTTCTGCCAGAGCCTCGGCTCTCCGGCCTGATGCTCCCCTTTCGAGTCGACCGCCAAGAAGGACACCTTCATCTCCCTGGTCTTCAGCGTGGCGGCATCCACCTTTGCCGATGCGGTCGTGGCTGCACTCCCCACGTCATAGTACACCGTGTCTGCGTCCACGGGCGTTACGCGGAGCGTGACCTCACCCGTGTCGTCGTTGCGGATTTGTTCCTGGATGAGGACGTCGGTCTTGGGCGCCGGGAACGGGCCCTTGTCCACGTAACCGCCCTGCTCGCGCCAGATGTCCTTGCGCAGGCAATCGGCCTTGAGGCCCTCGAGGGCTTGCGGGTGATGCCACTGCCACTTGGGGTTGGTCGCGGCCCGCAGCTTGATCTCGCTCCACGGCAAGGACTGGGTCGTGAACAGGCGCTGCTCGCATTTTTTCCGGAAGATGTCGCTGGAGACGTCCTCCTCGAATTTGGCCTTCTCCTTGAGGAGCTGCAGGATCTGCTGCTCGCCGTCGTACTTGTTGCTGCTGAACTGCATGCTGAAGTCCGAGCTGACGAGGCTGGAGCCGAAAGGATACCAAAGCGTCGTGAAGGTCTCTCGCACTGCAGAATGGAAGCCCAGCAGGATGCGTTCGCGAAGGTCCTTCGCCTGGACCATCTGCGGGTCGTTGTCGGCAACCTTATCGGTCGCTAGGTCGCCCAGAATGCTCTGGATGGCTTTGAGCCGTTTGCCCGTATCGATGAGCTGGTCGTACGTATTGCGCGGCCCCGTCAGGAAACCTACCCGGTTCTTGTAGGTCGCCTGGCCGTAGAAGTCCATGAGTTCTCGCCGCAGGCCGTGGCCTGATTGCGGTTCCGTAACCACCAGTGTCACCCGGTCCTGGTCGAGCTCAATCTCGTCCACGGCCGGGAGGGCCAGGACGCGCTGGTAGCAGAAGCTGTTGGTCGGCTTGAATAGGTCCTCCAGCCGGGTGCGGATCTCCTTTAGGGCCTGATCCGAATTGTAGGCTTGCACTAGTGACTCAAGCTTGGCGTTCAGGTTCTCGACGTTTCTGAAGAACAGCTTGCCGTCGCGGGTGCTGTGCAGGTACCAGGCCGCCGTGGCCAACTTGGCCAGGACGTCGTTCTTGAGCCGGGTAAGATCGCGGCCCGGCTCGGCTAGGTTCGCTGCCAACTCGGGAATCGAGAGACCTAGGATGGCGTTGGGCACGTTCGCCAGGGAAGAGATGAACAGTAGGCGGCACGCGTCCCGCGCGTCCGTGCCGCCCAGGTTGGCGTCCATGACCTCGGCGATCGCCTGGCCGCCGGAAGCGATGTCGTGCGCAATTGCGTTGCCGAGCGAGCTGTTGATCTGCGCGATCTCGCCCAGAGTTTCCCGGTCGTTCAGATCCAGGTCGTGGGCGGCGATCAAGAAGCGCTTGTCCGCCATGCCGGTATTCCACAGCCTGGAAACAACAATGCGCATGATCCTAATGAGGCCGCGGGTTTGCTGAAAGCCGGGGTTCTCGCGGAAGCGCGCGTACAAATCGCGGATCGCCGGGTGGAACGGGTAGGAGACCTGGATGCGAGCGGAAAACTGCTCCGGCGACTCGCTAGTGATGTCCATCTGCTTCGCATCGCGGATCGCTCCGGCGTAGGCGTGGGCCACCTCGCGAACCTCAGCCTCGGGCGGGACCTCCTGAAAGATGCGCGCGCGCAGGATGTGGTAAAGCTCATCCGAATTCATGCGCACCGGCTCCAAGGCCATCGCGCTCCGATGCGTTTCCTTCTCCAGGTCCGCAATGACGGACGAGATCTGCCCGGTGCCGTGCTCATAAGAGCCGACGAGTTCCGTCAGGACCAGACAAACGCGATTGCAGCCCTCCCGCCCAATCGCCACCATCAAGTTGGAGAGCGCTGTGGCGGTCACCTGTGCCAGGTCCGAGTTGCCGATGGCCTTCGAGCGGGCGCTCTCGAAATAGGGCGCCAACTCATCCAGCATGATCAGCACGGTCTCGCCGGCCAGCAGTGTCTCCCAGGCCGTCTGGCCGGGCGCCTGCAGCGGCGAATAGAGGTCCTTGAAATGCTCTTTCTTGCCCAGTTGCTCGGCGATCGCTCCCCACAGCCCAAAGGGGGCATCAGACTCGCGCCCGGAGAAGGCCACGACCTTCACAGGGGCGAGATTGGGATCAGGTGTGTAGAACCGACCCATGACCTGCCGGCGGACTTCGGGGTGCTTGGCGAGCAGGCCCAGCACGAGCAGGTTGTGCGTTTTGCCGCCGCCCATGGCCTGCTTCAGCTTGAAGATGCCCTGGCTCGACTTGCCCTCCAAGCGGCGGAAGCCCTGCTCGAGCAGGGTCTTCATCCCCTCGGTGATGTAGTTCTCCCGAAAGAACTCGTCGGGCTCGATCCGGTCGCCGAGCAAATCGCTAATGTCGAGGACCGTGTCCCGGCGCTGAGTGTCGAAGACGCTAGGGCGAGGTACGCAGAGCTGCTTCAGTGACTTCATGTCGGCACCCCTTCAGCTTTCTCAGATTCTGGTGGTCTCCAGAAGCGCGCCATCCCGGTAGGAGCCTGAGGAAGAGACTCGGCAACAGAATGGGAAACGCCGCCCGGTTTGACCAGGCGGCGTTCTCATGTTAGGATATCGACATCAACCCTGACTGAGTGGTCGCTCACTGGTCTGGGAGCCCCTCGCCACGAACGAGGGGTTTTTCTTTGGACAGCGTATTATACCATTACCCGTTGTGATCCCAAACTGTGAGCGACGAGGGGAGTCCGACAGAGCCGGAAATCCGAGTGCCGACGCCTGCTGGCTGCCGCTGTCCTATAGGATCATATCGCGCAGATCGGCTTCCCAGCTTCGCGCCCACAGGGCGCGGTCGAGTTCGCGCAGGGATACACCCAAGCCTTCGGCGTAGCGCGCGCAGGCGCGGCAATACTGCACGTACTGGCGAGCATCGCTTGGGTAGCGTTCGGGCAGCCCATCGACCTGCATGTGCCCCAGTGTGTCCCAGGCCCGGAAGTCGAGCACGGTGAATTCGCTCGGGTAACAGACGGTCAAGACGGCCGAGGCCATGGCTAGTCCGATTCCCGGTACGGACAATAGCAATTCTGTTTTCGCCTCTGCGGTCGCCGCGCTACTGACCTCGCGCATTAGATCGCCCACGGATTTCCGTGCCTCGGCCAGGCCAGCCTTAATGCGCGTCTTCGTCCGGTTCGATTTCCAGATGACAATGGCAAAGAAGTCGTACGGGTCCAGTGTTTTGTTCTCCCCGAGGCGTCGGGAGACGGTGTTAAACAGATAGCGGTCCAGGTCGTACAGCTCGGCGAGACGTCGTGCTTCATGGATGTCGAACCGCTGGAAACCACTGGCTTGGGTCATAGCAGCGCGCTCCCTGATGCCTCGACTTGGCTTGGCGCCTAACGGCTCAGCACAGTGCAAGGACTTGGTTTGGGTCAGTCACCCCGGTTGAGTGAGTAGTGATGTCAATTTGGTTTCGGGACTCAAGAGATCTTCGGGATAAAGGACAATGAGCCGCAAGCGGAGTTCCGACGCGATTTGCTTCTTGTTGTCAATCTTCGCCGAAATAGTCGGGGCTGTCCATCATTCCTGCGAACTCAATGAACGTATTGCGAACGCTCCAATCAGCGCGCAGCCTCTTGGCCGGGTTACGTTGGCGGTGGTATGGGTAGAACGGCTCCCTATCGTGGGGGACATCGTGTCTGCTCTGCCAGTCATCGATCGTCTTCTTACTGAGTGAATGGCAGGCGTGACCGTCATCCGCGATGCAACGTGTTCCACGCACCGTCGCTAGCGTTCCATTCTCTTGGAGGAGTCCGGCTGCCTTGATCGCTCCGAGCCATGATCCAAAAGTTTCGACGTGCTGCTGGTAAGGAGGCAATCGCAGCATGGTCAGGCCTTCCGCGAAATCAGAGTCTTCGGATTCATAGCAGGGCGAGTAATAGTCAGCGTGGAACCTGATTAACCCTGAATGAAGCCCTGCAGCCGGAATGACGCTTAGGAAAACCTTTCGAGCTGCCGTGGACAATGACCCAAAGGAAGACAACTCGGGAAAGTGAGAGTGAATCTCACCGTAGCGAATCGGTAGTTCTATGTCCCGAGATAAACTGTGTCCCCAGGCCTCTCTTTCCATTCTATCGACGTCAATGTCCAAGGCGTAATTGGTGTAAATAATAGTGGCCAGAGGATTATCCGACATTCCCCGATTACTAACCCCAACGCTCTTGAAGAACCAAAGCAACGCAAAGGACATGGCAAAATCGTGGCGGACACAGTCGCTCACGCCCACCAATGTCGGATGCTCGTAACGCAGAAGAAATTCAGCGACTGCGATTTCTTCGCACGATATCCCTCGGGCGCCCCCGCGCGCGATGCAAGGCTTCTAACCCTTTCTTAACCTTGCCTGTTGTATATAAACCCCATGCGGCCTCAAATGCGGCTCTTGATTGCCGGGCGCACTACCTGGCCTGTCGGTACATGTCAGCGCGCCAGTTCGGCCCCAGGGATGTGGCGGCTTGGGTTTCATCGACCGCATGCGGTGCAGCCCAATCCGTCGCACGCTCTTCAGGGGCACGACTGCGTTTGAATAGGGTGTCGAAAAATCCTAGAATTCCCACCTGTCAGGGACCTCGGTTGTGTTCAGCGAAGCCGCGTCAGCGCTCGCGCGTCAAAACCAAAAGAGTCGGACACGCCAATCAGGCTCGGGGAATTACCTCCTCGGTTTAGACTCATTCTGAGATGAAATAGCGAGCACCTCTCGTCTTTCCTTCTACACGGAGCTCTTTGCCGACCATGGGCGCTATCGTTACCTGAGCCATCTGTATGCGTATTTTTAGGATCTCCGCGATTTCTTTCATTTTCAACCCCGGAGATCCTTGGAGGAGACGAACGACGTCTTTCTGAAGAATCGAGATGTAATCATCGAGTGGCTGCCGCGTTTCCTTTGGATAACTCTGCTCAAGTAGAGCGGTCAGTTTCTCTTCCAATTGCGTAAAACTTGAATACTGTATCCTATCAATACCTTTAATATCGCTGGGCACATCGCCGACTGTGGTCTTCTCAGGGTTCAACAAGATATACCAGTTGTCTGATTGGGCGATGGCGATTCCCAGTTCAAGTGTGACGTTCGGATTCCACCCCGAGATGTCAAACAGCGAAAAATCGGAGGTGCCAATATAGCTCCGTATTTTCCCAAGAATATGCATGTTTGTGATCTTCTCGTCCGCGAAGATGAACTTGATGCCATATGCCTTCTCAAGGGAGGCAAACACCTTTCGATAATCTTGCTTATCATAGACATTGTAAGCGTATGCTACGAAAATCTGTTTGTGAAGTTTGGCGCTTTCGGTCACAGTTGTTCCCTTTCCGGAACTTACCTGAAAGAACTGTTCCCGGCTTGAATGACAGCCCGGATCTACCCGTGAAACGACCCGATGGATCTACTGTCGGATGGTTTTGGTCGCAGAAGAGACGCTTGAGTCGCTCTCGCCTTCTGCCAGCCACCAGATGGCGCACCGGCCGTCGTCCCACCAAGTGCACATGTTGCCGTCACACTCCTGTTGATCTTCGGGCCAACTGTATTTGAGCGAGCATAATTCCTCGTCATCCATGACATCGCCCCTCCCCGGGGAGTGTTTCACGCCCTGCCCTCTTTTCCATCATGTGGCAGCTCTGGGTCGGCGTGACCCTCGAGCCCGAGCCCTACCTCGTTGTTAGCGCTAGGTCCTAGTTGGCCGCTAAAGTACGAGGTCTGCTCACCGGCCTTGATCGCCGCTTTCGCCCGTCCGTGTGATTCCTTGAGTATCGCGATGGCCGGTTTGACTTTATCGCCCTGCTTGACCGCGAACTTCGCCCAACGTGGCGCGAACTTCACGCTAGCGATCTTGGCACCCCCAGCGGCTCACCGCGGCTGAAGCATTCAATAAATAGCGCATTCGCCCTCGGAAGGGGCGATACAAAGGCTCTTTCCGGTGAGTAAAAGCCGATGTGCTTCTTACCGATGTTCGTCCAGATTTCTTCGTTCCATTCGCGCGGGCCGCGTTCGATTTCGCGATACCACTCCTGAACGGGCGAAGAGATGGATTGTGTCTTAAACAGGGCCTCCAGCGTCTTCTCTCCTTCCAAGCCTGGCTCACTGCTGGTGCTGGGATGCTTGATCGGCCAGTTCTTCATGTCGGAGATCTGAGATTTCAGCTCGACCACTTCTAGTGGACAGTCCTTCCAATCGTGTTCCTAACAAACAACTATGTCACAGTGCTCTGCGTCATGCCCGTGCAGCTTGAAATTGGAACTCAGGAACTCGAACTCAATTAGAACGCGCTCCCAGCCTTTTCCGGTAAAACGCCGCGCGACGCAATCGGGGAATCCAGGCTTGATCTCTTCGATGTACATGTGCAGATCGTCCACAACCCGGCCGAAGAGAAAAACAACCCCATCCTCGTTCACCGGGCAGTAGACTAGGCCGCGGAAGTTGATGAGATCACCGACAATGGACTTATCTTTTGGCATCGAAGCGCTCCTTGGCCAGAAAACGGTGTGAAGACAATAGAAAACGCCGCCCAGTTTGACCAGGCGCACACGTGTTAGGATATTCACATCAATCCCGACTGGTGGTCGCACACTGGTCTGGGAGACCCCTGGCGGCAACCAGGGGGTTTTCTTTTTTGTCAAACTGCCGCACGTAGTATAACACCAAGTTGCGTAATGCGAAATCCAGCGAGGATAAGAATTGAGGGATGGTCCGGCGTGACGGATGTGACCGAATGTGACGCTTTTGCTATTAAACTCTATATATGCGTTTCCCCCATAGTGACCCTTGTGACATCACCCTATACCCCAATTAGATGAACAGTTGACATAATAGAAAGGTGAATATACAGAGATTAATAGGAAAAGGGTCACCAACGGTCACATCGGTCACAGAGGTGCTCTGAAGTTCCCTGCATAGCGGGTAGCCCGCGAATGATCATTGTGAACATCACGATCCCTGACGGCCGATCTGAATCCTCGTTGCATACCGGGTATACCGCGAAGGATCACCAGTGAACAACCGGACAGCTCGCAGCCTCGCCTGTCCTCTTCGGCCATCTGGAATCCTCTTTGCTACTGAGTATGCAAGGTTCAACTGTGACGGACAGAAGAGACGGAGTGAGATCAGTTAGGCTCGCTGCAAGGCTGTTTTCGACCTTTGCTGCGCAGTCGATTGAGTAGAGATTGACGCATGCCGCTGCGCATTCGGGTGCTGACGGTCACTACCAGTCAGCAGCGCCTGGCGAACCCCAAGGCCGTTACCGAGCGGGCCGGCGGAGGCGTGATGTTCTGGTTCACCACGTTCGACTTGGGGAACGCCGAGAACGCCCTGAGCGCGCCGTTCTGGCGAATGGCCGGGCGTGAAGGCCACACTACCCCTGGATTGGCCCAGCCGTCGCGCAGCCGGCAAAGCGCCAGGAGATGGCACGGAAAGTCGGGGACCAGCCATCAGTGGAAGGGCGGCCTATCTTCCGGCTGCCGAACCCGAACTACCGTCGTTAGTGCCAGGAAAGCATTAGCTATATTGGAGTATACCACAGACGCGCGGCTGTTTATGCACTTGAAGTCGAATTGCAACGGGGCTATTGCCCTGCAGCCGGTGACGTGAGTAAGCGCGCTACCGTCTGCTCCAAGTCGGCGCTGAGCTGTCCCGTGCAAGCTCCCGCCGCACGCCACACAACCTTGCCAGTCTGATCCAGTAGCAGAGCATACACCGTGTCTTCGTGTGGCAGATCGAGCGCCTGCCGAAAGGGTTTCTTGTCGATATAGAGGGTAATGGTTGTGGCACGAGCGACCGGATCGGGGATGCCGGCGCGCATGCCGCCGTCAATGACGAAGCTCATCAGGCTATAGGCGCGGCTGATGGTGGGCAACTCGTAGTAGCGGAACCGATCATGGGCCGCGGCCAATCGCTGGGCCAGAGGAAGCCAGGTGTCAATCAACGCCTGCTGTTCGCGCTGAAATGCGATCAGGGTCAGGTTGAGCTCACCCTCGAAGTCCTGCGGGAGCGTATAACGGCGCTCGGACAGATTCGAGCCGGTGACGGTTGGAAAGTGCAAGGGCTTATCCATTAGTCCTCCAGTCGCACGCATTGCTGCTAGAAGGGCCCGCCCACGCCGATGACGATACATATTGGCAATGAACGGAGGGCCTCCGGCTCACTACTCACGTCTCGTCTCCTTTCCCTCGTTGGCAAGAACGACCCTTTGCCCCCTTGATTGTAGGCAAACCCCATCACCACGCAAATTCACTCTGCCAATGACGTGACCCTGAAGTTGCCGACAACTGTCAACGGTCGGGTTATACTGCTCCATTCGGTGGTACCCATCGGACGATCACGACTGGTACCCATCGGGCGGCTACTGGTGGTATATTCTAAGGCGGTTATTCACACATACTCAATATGCCCACGAAGATCATCAGAGAGCGGATAGACTCGGGGCCCGCGATCACTGACGTCCATCGTGAATCCTCTCTGCATACCGGGTATACCGTCAAGGGTCGCCAGAGACCAGCACGGTTGGCGGGCCGCCGGTCCTCCTCGGCCATCCAGAATCCTCCCTGCAGACTCAGTATGCAGGGCGCGAGTCTTTTTTACCGAGACCCTTTGAGAGCTTCAGGGCCTCGACGATCGGCAGACTCAGGTGTATCCTCGCCGGCATACTGGGTATGCAGGAATCGGGATTGCCACAGTCGCTCATAACATGTTGTCCACCGGGCTACTCTTCTCGTGAGCCGCCCGCAGGTCATCCTCCGTTTGGGCCAGATACCTCCGCAACACGGTCAAATCGGCGTGCCCCATCAGTTTCTGCAGGGAATAGATGTCGATGCCGTTGCGCAGACTCATCAGAGCAAACGCGCGTCTGAAGCTGTGCAGGCCAGGCTCCGGCAGGCCGGCCCTCTCCGCTCGGCGCCTGACTACCTGGCGCAATCCGAAGAAAGTGAGCCTCTTCCCATCGACTGTCAGCCAGAGTGGAGACTCGTCTGGTGCGCCGTCTGCCCGCGCTCTCAGGTAGCGGCTGATCTCACGCTGGCACTTGACGCCGATAATAACGACTCGTGGCTTCTTTGCCTTCGCCTTCCTGACCAAAATGGCGTTCGTGGCCATGTTCAGATCGCCCACGTTCAGGGCGACAAGCTCCGATCCCCGGCAACCCGTATCGAGGAGCGTCAGGAGAATCGCGCGATCGCGCACGCCCATGAAGTCCTTCTTGCAGGTTGCCAGCATCGCCTGCAACTGGCCGACCGGCACCGGTTCCAGGGGCTCGACCGGGACCTTCGGCGGCCTGAGCCGGTCAACCGGGTTCCGCCATTCTTGCCCTTCCACTTCTTCCTCGTACCAGCCGAAGAAAGCCCGCAGAGCGCGATAGGCAGCGTGAATCCCGCCCGGATTGCGGTGCGTGCCCAGGTCCAGCAGATAGCGGCGCAGGAGATCGGTCGTGATTTCCACGATATCCGTCACGCCGGCCTTGTCCAGAAAGCTCCCCAGATACTTCAATTCGCGCCGGTAGAA
The DNA here is from genome assembly GCA_963843645.1 of uncultured Chloroflexia bacterium. Lineage (GTDB taxonomy): Bacteria > Chloroflexota > Anaerolineae > DAOTYC01 > DAOTYC01 > CAWJLE01. The sequence goes on from CAWJLE010000003.1 coordinate 369,491, forward strand.
CAAAATCGTGTGATCGCTGAGCCCGCGCGCTTGCCGATCAACCACGAAAGCGTCGACTTCGCGCCGAAGCGTTGCACGACTTTTAAGGTGAATCACTTGGTCGGATTTGGGCTTTTTCAACGAAGAACTCCCTTCCACCACTACCTGTGGTGTCCGGGAGTCTCTGACCTACTACATATTGTGGTGAGTGAGCCGCAGAGGAATCGAACCTCTAACCTAATGATTAAGAGTCATTTGCTCTGCCAGTTGAGCTAGCGGCCCCTGACACGTTGAAATTATAGGCGAACCCGTCGATTTTGTCAAACGGCGATCGGGCGGACCGCGCAGCACTCGCGGCCGCGCTCAATGCGGAGCCCAAGGCTCTCTGCCACACGAATAGCTTCCCGCGCCGGGCTGACGATCTTATTGACGCCCGCACGCACGGCCATGACGTCGACAGCAGCCCGGTACTCGCCATGGGGACGCATGCATCCCAGGTAAAGGTTGGACTCGGGCAGCGCCAGCCGAGCCTCGATCATGAGCTCCGTCACGGCGTCGATGTTGGGCGGCCGGCGATCGGCATAGCGGGTGCCGGGCGTGGGGATGAGGACCAGCAGCACGAGGGTGTCGACGTTCAGCCTCGACAGAATTTCCAGCACGCGGCGCTCGCCGGCAATCTCGCCGCCCTTCAGGCCGATCGTCAGGTGCGGAACCACCCGCACATACTCGCTCAGCAGATGATAGGTGGCCACGTAATCCTCTACCGTCTTGTCCAGCCCGTAAACTTCGCTGATCGTCGCGTCGTCGCCGACGAAATCGAACGATATCAAGTCGACATAAGGCGCTATGGTCTCCATCTCGGAGCGATCGATCAAGCCGACGTGCCAGTTCATCGTCCGGCCAAGGCGCAGGGCGGCAATCTCGTTCAGGTGCGCGCCGACCGGGACGCGCCCCTGGGGATCGCATCCACCGGAGATGAGGCAGCTTCTGGCGTCACCGGCTTGGACCTTCCAGATGGGCTGCATTTGTTTGAGGTAGTGTCCGCCGCAGTGCGCGCAATCAAGGGCGCACTCCGCGCCGGTCAGGCTCACCACCGCGGTATCGAGCGGGTAGTCGAATTGAATGACCATCGGGAAATGCTCCGTCCGAGTGGTCCACGCACGTTCCAAACGATGGTTCACGGTAACCTCTTGAAACCTTGCTTTGACTTTACCATAGGGTGATATTATAATGCCTCCAGTGCAGGAGTCAATCATCGGGAGGAGTTGCCAGTGGCCGGATTACAAACGTTACTCAGTGGACCCACGGGTGCTTACGTGGAGAAGATTGCCGGCGTCGCAGGCTTACTTGTGATCGCCTACCTCATCATCACCAGCGTGATCGGGCTATTTCACCGCTCCACGCCGGTGGTAGAGGCGCCTCCCATGCCCGGAGAGGAGGGCGAGACGGAGGCACAGGCACAACCGGAGGTCCGATCCGGCGGCAAATCGGCCGTGCTGGAGATCGTCGAGACGATCGTCATGACCGTGCTGATCTTCGCTGCCGTGCGACTGCTGGTGCAGAACTTCCGAATCGAGGGCAGCAGCATGGAGACGAACTTCCACGACGGCGAGTACCTGATCATCGAGAAGCTGTCCTATCGGTTCGGATCTCCGCAACGCGGCGACGTGATTGTATTCCATTATCCGCTGAACCCGCAGCGCGATTTCATTAAGCGCATCATCGGCTTGCCGGGGGAGACAGTCCAGGTACGCGCCGGTCACGTGGACATCAATGGCCAGGTGCTGAACGAGCCCTATGCGCCGGCCGAGCCACTCTACAACTGGGGGCCGGAGACGGTGCCGCCTGACAGCTACTTCGTTCTGGGCGACAATCGCAACAACTCGAGCGATTCCCATAGCTGGGGATTCCTGCCACGCGACCTCATCATTGGCCGGGCCTGGCTGATCTACTGGCCGTTAAACGACTGGGGACTGGTGCCGCATTACACGTTCCCCAAGTTGACTTCTCTGTCGCCGCCGGTGGCGGCGCCTCCCGTGGCCGACATCATGGTCCGAGCAACGAGCTGAGAGGGTTAGACATGGCTGAAACGAGTCTGACCGCGAAAACCCTGGCGGCAATGATCGACCACACCTTGCTCAAACCGGACGCCTCGTATTCGCAGATCGACGTCCTGTGCCAGGAGGCCCTGGAGTCTTCGTTCGTGTCTGTGTGTGTGAATGCGGTTCACGTGGCCCGCTGTGCGCGGGCGTTGCGTGGGTCTGGAGTGAAGGTGGCAGCGGTGGTCGGGTTTCCTCTGGGAGCGACGCTGCCCGGCGTGAAAGCCTACGAGGCCGAGGAGTCGATTGCCCTGGGCGCCGGAGAGATCGACATGGTCATTAACGTCGGTGCTCTGAAAATGAGCGACCTGGACGTCGTGCAGGCGGACATTGCCGGGGTGGTTCACGTGTGCCACGCGCACGATGCGCTCTGCAAAGTCATCATCGAGGCCTGTCTGCTGAACGATGCCGAGAAGGTCGATGCATGCCGAGTCGCCGAGGCGGCCGGCGCGGACTTCGTGAAGACGTCCACCGGTTTCAGCACTGGCGGTGCGACGGTCGCGGATGTGCAGCTCATGCGGCGAACGGTTGGGCCGAGCATGGGCGTCAAGGCAGCCGGCGGCATTCGGACGCTGGAGGCGGCCAAGGCCATGATTTCCGCGGGCGCGAACCGCCTTGGCACGAGCTCTGGGCAGAAGATCCTTCGGGAACTGCTGGATTCGCCAGCGACGTGAACGGGGCGTCTCCCGGCTGGGCCGTTTGGGTGATAGCGTGACATTCTTGCATTGAGCCGCGGTTGTTGTACAATACGTTCAGAGTATCGAAGATTGGAGACAACATGAACCCCAACGCACGTGAAATATGCAGCTTCTGTCACGTCGGGCACGTTTCAGAGCAAAGCTTGACTTATACAGAGTGGTATGAGGAAGAACTGATTGTGGTGCCGGGTGTGCCGGCGCGGTTGTGCGATTATTGTGGAGAGAAAGAGTTCGACCCGTTCGTGGTCGGCACGTTGCGGCGGTTGCTGTGGTCGAGCCCGGATGCCAACAAGACCATGGAGAAGTGGGGGCGGATACGCCGTCACCGTTTCGATCTAGAAATGCTGCATAGCAAGGACCAGTTTCCCCCAGGTGAGTAGCTTTGACACGTCCTTGCCCATGACAACCCTTCAATCGGCCTTGGTCTGACGTCGCTTTGTTGCAGGGGGCGAGGGAACATGGAGCTAGCCGCGCGGGGATCCATCAGTGTTGATCTGATTACTGCCTATCAGCGAATTTCGGGGGTGATCGTGACCCGCTCCCGGCTCCTATCCGAACTCCTGAATGACAGCACGACGTCTGTTCTCGAGTTGTCGAAGGCTTTCGTCTCTCGCCTGGCCCAGCCAGGCGAGATTGTTTCTTTCACGGGTGGGCCGATTTTCGTGCGCAAAAGCAGCATTCTGTTTGGCGTTCTCGCCATTCCGGAAAAGCCCATCAACGAGCGCAACGTCTACAGCCTGTTCCGCGTGCAACAATACCGCGCGACCCTCCAGGTCCGCAATTTCGAGCTGACCGGCACCATAGAGTCCATGGGCAAACTTGAGTTTCCGACGCTGCTGACGCCCGCCGAGAGCTTCGTGTGCATCAGCCGCGCGCGAGCGGCCATGGTTGGCTCATCGGTGGCTTTCGAGGGCGAGCAGATACTGACCAACAAGACGCACATCGATCTCATCTCGACCGTTAAGCTCGAGTAACGAGGTCTCGTTGCTCAAAGGAGCAGCACGGTGAAGACGGTTCTCGTCGTGGACGACGAGGCGGAAGCCCGCCGGCTGGTGTCGTTCATGCTGGAAAGGGAAGACCTCAAAGTCGAGACGGCCGGAGACGGCAAAGAGGCGTTGCGGAAAGCGCTCGAGGCGCCGCCCGATCTCGTCATTCTGGACGTCATGATGCCGGATGTCGACGGCTATCAGGTATGCCGCCAGTTTCGGGACGATCCTCGCCTGGCGCACGTGCCGATTTTGATACTAACCGCCAGGGCGCAGGCCATGGATCGCGAGGAGAGTCTGAAGGCCGGGGCGAATGCGTACCTGGCCAAGCCGTTTCCGCGTGCGGAACTGCTGCGCCTGGTGCATGGGCTGGTGGAGGCGCCCCCGGTGGAAGCCGCGCCGGTCGGCCGGCTCGTCTCGCTGCTGAGCCTGCGCGGCGGCGTGGGTGTCAGCTCTCTAGCCACTAACCTGGCCGTGGTGTTGTCTCTGAAGCATCGTGAGAAAGTGGCGCTGCTTGACCTGGACCTATCATCCGGACAGGCGGCGCTGTTGCTCGGCTTGAAGCCCAAGGATTTCTGGGTCCAGGCGGCCGCTGACCAGGGCCTGCTGGAGTGGTCCCGCGTGGAGGGCAACCTGGAGGCGCATCCGTCAGGAGTTCAGGTGCTGCCGGCGCCGGCTGCGCCGCTCAGATTGGATCGGTTGCCGCAGACCGCGGTCCCTTCACTGGTCATGATGATGCGGCGGCATTTCGGCGTGGTCATCGCGGATTTGCCGTCGACCGTCAGCGGACCGACGCTCGAGGTAGTGCTCGCATCAGACCTGACAGTGCTGGTGGCTGCGCCTGAGGTCGCCTCGTTGCAGGCGACGGCCGGCGCCCTGCAAATGCTTTATGCCGAGGGGTACTCGGCCGACAAGGTGTGGGTGGCTCTCAATCACAGCATTCCGATCGATGGGCTGGCGCGAGCAACCATGGAAAAGGTCATCCGGCGACCCATGGTCACGTCGCTGCCGTATCAGGGCGAGGCGCTGCTGGGGGCGATGGCCCGGGGTCGGCCTGCGGTTCTGGAGAAAGAGAGTCCGTGGGCGCAGGCCATGGCCGGGTTCGCGGATGAGGTCGCGGGTCAACTTCGGAAGGGCTAGCCCCACAAACGGCAGAAGGCGCACAGGCTGGGTGCGCTGGTGGGCTGACCGCAGCGATCGCATTCGCGCAACTGATGTGTCGGGTCTGCTGCTGGGAAGGCGAGTTGACCGCCGCGCTTCGCGCGCAAGAACTGCAGATAGAAATGGGACTTCGCGCCAAGGGAGTGCTGTTCGAGCTGGTTGAACAGCTGCTTGTACAGGATCGATTTGGCGTCCACAGAGTAAGGGCATTCGTCTTCGATGTAATCGATGCCCCGGACCAATGCATACGCCGCTGACTCGCGCTCATAGATGCGGGCCAGCGGCTTGACTTTGCGCGTCAGTTTGGGGTGTGTGGGCGGCATGACCGGGTACTGGCGTGCCAGATAGTCGGTCTCCCAGTGCAACGCATTGCCGAGCAAGGTTGCCGCCTCGTCGTCCAGATTGTGGCCGGTAGCGATGGCGGCGTAACCACCTTCGTACGCGGCCAGGTTCATGATGTGGCGCTTGACGAGACCGCAGACCGAGCACAGCTTTTGCGCCCGACCTCGACGTCGGCCGACTTCCGGGACCGTGGCGCCGTACGTTGCGGCGACGTCGATCACCTGCAGGTGGGCGGCAACTTGGCCGTCGGCAAAGGCCTGTGCACGTTTCAGCGACAGTTCGGAGTAGCCGGCATCCGGGATGCCCAGGTGGATATACAGGCCGTCGGCCTGATAGCCCAGGCGCAGCAATACGTCCCACAAGGCCAGGCTGTCCTTACCGCCGGAAACGGCGACGAGGATGCGATCTCGCGGCGTGAACATCTCATATTTCTGGATTGCCAGGAGGACCTGTTTGGGGAACCATTCGAGGAAGTGGGGGGCGCACAGGCGAAGTTTGTGCCGGCGCATGTTGATGACCGCCAGCGCGCCGCACATAGAGCACTTCATGGCCGGCATGTGTCGCCCCCTGAGATGACTGAGATGAGCTTGATCGTATCGTCCGGACGGAGAATGGTCTCCTCGTTGATGAGTTGGCCGTCGCGAACGGCCAGCATGGTCTCTGGGTCGAACCCCAGCTTGAGCAGTGCGTCGCGCAAGGTCGCGCCCGGTCGCACGTCAGCCCACTCCTGCCGGCGATACGTAATCTTCACTGATGATTCCTTTCCGTTCGGATCCGGCTGGGATTGGTCTTAGCGATGTCCTGCCGCGGAAAACAGCGGCTGACGGCAAAGGCTCCCCAGCGGTAACGTCCATTATAGTCGACCGGGCGTGGCAGCTCAAAAAACGATCGGCCGCTCGCTATCTGGGCGAAGAGCCGATCGTGGAGAGACGTCGGATTTGGAGCGATTGAGCGTCAGTTGGCGCCGCCGGTTTGCGCTGGCTGGTCAGTCAGAACCTTGGCCGGGCGCAATGCGAACTCCACCAGCACGAAGTCGCCCGTATTCAGTGTGACCTGGACGTCGTTGTCGATGTCCATAGGCTTGATGTCGTAGGTGCCGGGGGGCAAGCCGCCGATCTCGTCAGAGAAGTCGCCGTACTGAGGCTTGTCGCCGGTTACCAGTGTCGCGTTCCAGCCGCCGGACGTCTCGCGGACGAAGACCTTCCGATTGGGCACGCCGACGACGCGGACAGCCAACACGCCGACGGAATTGCCCGTGGCCGCGCCCGAAATGCGCTGATACTCGAGACCCTGCCAGGTCCAGTCAGCGGTGGCTGCGGGCGATGCGTCCGCGGCCGGGGCGGCGGTCGCCGGAAGTGGGGTCGCCGCGGGCGGAGGCGGAGCGATGGTAGCTGCGACCTGCACTGTGGCGGTTGGCTGCGCCGCCGCCGCATCGTTCGTCAGTGGGTGCGTGGGCCGGAGCGCGAACTCGACCAGGACGAAGTCGCCGGCATTGAGGTGAACTGAGATCTGGTTGTCGATATCCATCGGCTTGATGGTATAATCGCCCGCTTCGAGACCGCCCACGCTGTCGGAAAAATCGCCATACTCCGGCTTCTGACCGGTAATGAGCGTGGTCGTCCAGCCGCCAGAATTCTCGCGAATGAAGACCTTGCGGTCGGGAACGCCCACGACGCGGACAGCCAGGACGCCGAACACGTTGTGGGTCTGCGACCCGGAAAGGCGCTGATACTCGATGCCTTGCCAGGCCCAGTCTGCCGCCTCAGTAGAGGTCGAGGGAGCCTCCGTCGCCGCCGGGGCTGGCGCTGCCGGAACGGGCGTTGCCGCCGGGGTGGCAGCCGCGGGTGCGGCCTGTGCCACGCTCGTGGGTTCCGGTGTCCAGTTAGCGGGCGGTCGCAGGGCGAATTCGATCAGGACGTAGTCGCCGGGATTGATCTGGACCTGGACTTGATCGTCGATGTCCATGGGCTTCACGATGTAGGTGGACGGTTGAATACCGCCGATATCATCGGAGAAGTCGCCGTATTGAGGTTTGCGCCCGGTGACGAGGGTAGTGTTCCACCCGCCGGTGACCTCTCGGACGAAGACCTTGCGATCGGGCACTCCAACGACACGAACAGCGAGGACCGCGGAGGTGTTGCCGCTCTTGCTGCCAGGGACTCGTTCGTACTCAACGCCGCGCCAGGTCCACTCCGGCGTCGGACTGACAACTGCCGGGCTTGTCGGGACTTGGACCGGCTTGGCGGCGGCGAGAGCCACCGCTGGCTTGCGGGCAGCGGGCGGCTTTTCGACCGTCGCCGTGGGTAGAATCGACGGAACCCCGGGCTCGGTGGCTTGCTCCAGAACCAGGGCGACCTGAGCTGGTTCGGCCCGCGGAGCGCTGAGCGCGACGGACGGCGCCTCCGTCGGCGCGAGCGTCGGTTCGACGGCCGTCGTGGGGGGCGCCGGCAGCTCAGTGGGGGCCGGCGCCGCTGTGGGAACGACTTCCGTCGGCAGCGCGACTGGGGCAGTCGTCGTGATGCTGTCGGTCGCCGGAGCGGTTGTGCTCACTGCGGCCAACGCACCGGCCTCGAGCTTGCCTGCTTTGGGAGTCATAGGAACGACACCCGTGGCCGAGACGCAGAGGCACAGATAGACAACCAGAATGCCGAGGACGAGGCCACCGAGCAGCCCCTTTTGCACGCCGCCAAGATTCCTGATTATCTCCATCGTTCTCTCCTTCCTCACGCGAAGCCCTCCGCGTTCGACCCAGGTGATGGATTCTACTTGTTGACAACCGCCAGATCGATAGTTTTATCCGCTTCGAGACCGAGCTGGTCCCGCACCGTCACTTTGATCTGTACTTGGCCGGGTGTGTTCGGCGCATGGAATACCGCGTTGGGGCTCTCGCTCGAGCCGCCTGGATCCAGGGAACCGGAAGTGCTCTGCCAATCGTAGGTCAGGGCGCCTTGCTCGGGGTCGTGAGCAAAGACCCGGACGTCCGTCGTCCCATCGACCGCAATCTGCGGTGGGTCGGCCAGCATGTTGTCGATCACCGGCGGGCTATTCTGTCCACGGCCAAACGTGACCGCGATCACTACGATCACGAGCAATGCCCCCATCATGATGGCGGAACTCTTCCAGTCGCGGGCAGCCTGGCGCTCGTGGGCCATGCTTTCCACCCGCAGTCTGGCGACCTCGCGCATCTCGTCCTCGTCGAGGCGAAGACGCCGAAAGTTCTTGATCAGCTCGTCCGACACGCCGGCCTGTACCATGTAGGTCACGCCCTCCACTGTCTGGAAGTAGCGAGGCCGGGGCTTGCTCTTGAGCCCGCGAATGAAACTGGTGGCTTTCTTGTCGCGGGGCATTTCCTGAATCAGGGCGATAATCGGCTTTTCGGCCTGGACGGCCGTGCGATACTCGTATTCGATCGGCTCGGGCACGCGCTCGCCGAGCAACAACACATATATGTCTGCGTCCCAGATTGCCTCGAGGTAATCCGATGAGGGTTTGCCGGCGGACGCGGACGTGAACGAGAAATCCCACTCAACGGAAAGCGGGAGACTCTGAAGTGCCTGCTTCACTGCGATGCGCTCGTCTGCCAGTTCGTCCAGTGGACAGCTGACGAACACCTTCAAGACTCTGGGCATCTATCCTCCCGAACCGGTCACTTCTTTGACCGGGATACTGTCCACTGAGACGGTGACGGTCAGGAACTCGGTCGCCACCCAACCGGACTCATCGTCTGCCGTCGTCACAGCGAGCCAGTCAGAGGCCGTGGTCCGACCCGTCACCTGCAACCTGTCGCCTTTGGCCAACTGCCGCAGCACGCGGTAGCTCGTGTCCGGTCCGCTCCGAAGGTTGAGCGGGTCGTCGCGCACTACGGCCACTGTGGAGGCTGTTGAGGGCTGGGCAGTTGCAGCCGGCACGGTCGGTATACTGCTTTTGACCGGAACCGCCACGGCGTCAGTCGCTGCCGCATCCGCTGAGGGTTCAGTCGTCGCGCTGGCGGCCGACGACCCCGCCTGCTGCCGGCGAGTCGCCGGTCGTGCTCAGGGGCCCGGTGACAGTAATGGCTTCGGTCGTGGCCACTTCCTCCGTCGCGAGCGGAACCGGTGTGTCCGTCGCCGGGGCTGGCGTATAGGTAGGCGACAGCGTGTGGGTCGGAGGGACTCCGCTCGACGATGCCGTCTCGGGCACGTGCGGCAGGATACGCAACGCCGCCTGAACCACGACCAACAGGATCCCGGTGGCCACCAAGGCCAGCGCTATGCGCACTATCAGCTTGGGTGCCAGACCCAGCCGAGGCCCTGTAGCGCCGACCAGCGCACCGGAGCGGCGCTGGTCCGAGTCCTGTAGCTGAGTTTCCAGCAGGCGAATTTCCTCTTTTTCGACGCGGATCTGCGCCTGCAGTCGGCTCAAGACAGCGGGCGGCGCTTCGCTCTCTTCGACTTCTTGCGCTTCCTGCTCCAACCGTTCGAGATTTCGTTTTCTGATTCTGAGCCGGCGCTCGGTGTCGGCTCTCTTGGTCTCGGTCAAAATGACTCCCCCTACACAGCCACCCCGAGCTGGACAGCGCGTTCGCTGAACTGCCGCCAGGTTTCATCATCGATCGCGATGCCATCCCGCAGTCGCGCGGCCATCGTGTCGTATTCGGGATCGCCTGGAAGCATGATATGCGAGAAACCGGGCGCAAGCCTGGACGATTTCAGGTGGGCGGCGAATCGTCGCATTCGTTCGGCGAACTCCGCCTCGGGAATGAACTTCTTGATGTCAACGGCCTGAATGTAGAAGCCGTTGCCGAGACGAGTCTGGCTGACCGCGGCTGCAGCCGGCGGCCGAGAGGCCTCCGGCCGAGAATGTCGACCATCACCGACAGCGCATAACCTTTGTAGCCCACGTATCCACCCAGGGGCAACAGCGAACCGGGTGGCGGCCCATACAGATCGTTCGGGATCCGTGCTCAGCTCGCCATTCGCGTTGACGATCCACGGCTCGGGAAGGCGCTTGCCCTTGTTGCGCGCCAGACGGACCTTGCCTTCAGCGGTGACGCTGGAGGCCATGTCGACCACGATGGGGTGGCTCGAGACCGGAGTCGGCACGGCAAACGAGATGGGGTTCGTCGACAGACGATGCTCGCTGCCGCCCCACGGCACCACGCGCTGGGCGGCGCCATGGCCGTTGGCTACAGCCAGACCCATCATATTGTGCGTCCGCGATCATGGCGGTGAACTCCCCGACGCGTCCCACGTGGTTGCACTCGCCCACGGAGACGGCCGCGATGCCGAACTGGGTGGCGCGCTCGATGACGAGGTTTGTCGGCCTGGCGGGCAACGACCATGCCGAAGCCCCAGTTGCCTTTGGCGACGACCATGGCCGGTGCATCGGTCACGATTTCGAGACGGCCGTCCGGCTTGATGTCGCCCTTCTCGATCAGGTCCAGGTACTGCATCACGCGGATCACGCCGTGGGAATCCATGCCCATCAGGTTGCTGGTGACGAGCGAATCGGCAACGATCTGCGCCTCTTCGGCAGGAACCGCGGCGTGGACGAAAGGTCCGCGACACGTCTTATCAGATAATCGCGGCGAAACGGTTGGCATTTGAGCTCAATGGCCTTTCGAGTATTCGATAGAGTTCCCGGCTCGGGCGGAATCCGACGGCATCACTCTTCGTGGAGGCTGACCTCCAGGAACGCCGCCAGATGGCTGGCCAGATTGCATCATTCTGTTCCAGTCTGTCGCCCGGTCGACGCCATAGAACTGGCCGTCACGCGTGACGAGGGCCACGGTCCATACCGGACCCTCGCCCACTGGGGGCGAAGCGGACGGCTTCCACCTCGCCAAACGCCACGGCCCAGCGCGGCAGTTTCAACATCACCGGCACCAGGTGCTCCGAGCGGGCCACCGGCCGCTGCTCGCGGTCGAAAATGACCTCCTCGCGGTGAACAAGCTCGATCAGGTTGAGCACCGTCAGCGCCAAAGCGCAGTACACCAACGCCAAATGGAACACAGCCGTAACGATTGCCCCACCCATGGTGTCGTAGCCTTGCATCAGAAAGAAAAGGGCGAAACCAGCTACCATGGCCAAGGCGACAGCCAGCGGCCCACAGCACCGGAGCGAACCGGGCGCCCGCCGCGACTTGAGAACAATCCGTGTCTCGTTTGCTTCAGCAACTCGAAAAGAAGGTTGAAGCTCTGCATGATCTCGCTGACGCCACTGCCTCAGCCCTCTTTACCGCTTTTGAGATCAAAGCCTACCTTTTCGGAACTCGTAACTTCTGGCCGATGGACAAGAGGTCTCCGTCACTCAACTGGTTCAGGCGCATCAGATCGCTGACAGATATGTCGTACATGGCCGCAATGCCGCCCAGGGTGTCTCCGGCTTTGACCGTGTAGATAAGGGTCTCTGGCGTCACGGTATGCGTAGGTGTCGGAGGTTGTGTGGGCTGCGGCGCCGCGCGTGGACGTAATAGTCGCGTAAGGGGTGAGGATCAGTGTCGGCCGAAGCTCCATTTCCTCTTGCTGCGATCGCACTGAGACAGGCCAGGACCATGCCGGCCAGTAGCAAGCTTGCCAGGAGCACCCAACGGGTGCGTCTCATCGCGGATTTCCCTCCCTTGCTTGAATCCAGGAAATCACTCTGCAGGCTCGTATCCAACATAGCGAACTACGGTTAGAAACATATCCAACACGCGCAGACCGCACATAGTTACTTATATGTTACCATGGAGGGTCTGATTTTGTCAAGTTGAGCCCGCGTAGTGTGACACAAAAAAGGAGGGGTAGCGCCGGACCACCCCTCCTGATCATCGCAGCCTTTCAACCGGCGCGGTAGCACCCTCGGTGGAACGGCTTCTTGGTCTTGACTGCCCGTCCACGCTCGTCCATCGAGACGACCTGGACCATGAGCAGGTCGCCGTGGCTTACCGCGTTGCCGCATTTCGTGCAAACGTGTGCCCGAAGAGGAGGCGCGACGTGCATCGCGCGTGGCGACATCCGCGCCCATCTTTGATGCTTGAGCCATATCCTGAAAAACCTCCCTATTGTAGAGTGAAGGATCGAAGTCATGCCTGGAAAGAACCCTAGCTATTATACCTGCAAGGGTTAACCACGTCAAGTACGTGGCGTTGGAACGGATGGATTCGCCCAAGAGCCTTGAGCGTCCTTCTCGATTCTTCCGGCTATTCTTCGGCGAGGAGCAGGACCTTGCCGCCGCCGCCGGATCGGGCAACCGCCAGCGCCTCCTCGTACTTCGAAAGCGGGAAGCGATGGGTAATGACCTTCATGGGATCGAATCGACCTGCAGCCAGCAGAGCCTCCATCTGGTACCAGGTGCTCCACATAAGGCGGCCGGTCACGCCGTGGACTGTGGCTTCCTTGTAAACGATGTCGGTCGTCGTGTCCAACGTCACGGGGTCGGAGGTCAGACCGACCAACACGATGCGGCCGCCTCGGCGCAAGACCTTGAATGCGTCTTGCGTGGCTTTGGCTGAGCCGGTGTATTCCAGCACGACGTCCACGCCGCGGTGCTGCGTCGCGTCGAGGATGGCGTCGACCGCGCTGTCTTCGCCGGCGTTCACCGGGATCAAGCCGGGCACGACCTGCGGCCGCCAGCTGCAGCCGGACAGGGCTCAGGTCGATGCCGTAGATCGTGCGCGCGCCGCCTGAGAAGGCGGCTGCTGCGCCGTAGATGCCGATTGGCCCGCAGCCGAAGACGGCCACCGTGGCTGCCGTTCAGGTCGCCGGCAGCCTGAACGCCGTGAACGCCGACGCCCATCGGCTCCAGCACCGCGCCCATCTCGTAAGAGATCGCTGTCGCCCAGCTTCCAGGCGCACACGTCGGGCAGCTTGGCGTAGTCGGCGAACGCGCCGTCGGTGTGTACGCCGACGATGACCATGTTCTCGCACGCATGCTGATTGCCGGTCTGCGCACTGGAAGCAGTGGCCGCACGGGACGTGGGTTTCACAGGCGACGCGGTCGCCGACCTTGAAACGAGGTGACCGCGTTGCCCACTGCGACGACGTCGCCGGCGTACTCATGGCCCAGAATCATGGGCAGGTGACAGCGCGCCTGCGCCCAGGGCGACCACGCGTAGATGTGGTGGTCCGTGCCGCAGATGGCGGCCGCCTTGACCTGCACCAGGAGGTCGCGTGGACCGATGGTCGGGACGTCCACGTCCAGGAACACGAGGCCCGGCTTCGGGTCGCGCTTCACCACCGCCTGCATTTTCATTATAGATAGTCTCCTCTCATTGTCTATCCAGGTAGGGCCGCGCCCGGTGTGGGGCGAGCCGCCGGCGTCGCCCCTACGATGGCATGCGTAGGGGCGACGCCGGCGGCTGGCCCCGCACTCGGGCGCGGCGGAATTCACAGCGTCACGACGCCCTTGATGACCTGGTCCTTCTGCGTGTCCACGAATTCGAGCGCGTGCTGAAGGTCCGCCAGCGGGAACGTATGCGTCACCAGCGGGCCCAGGTTGACTTTGCCGGCCTGCGCCAGGGACACCGCGACGGGGTACATGTTGGCGTAGCGGAAAACACCCAGCACGCGGATGCCCGAGCGGACGATGCGCACCAGGTCGATAACCGACTTCCGGCTGGTGGACGATGCCGACCAGGCCGACGGTGCCGCCGCGCTTCACGGCCTTGATGGCCATCGACGGTCGTGGCCGGGGAGCCGGCAGTCTCCAGGCTGCGGTCCACGCCCTTGCCGCCGGTGAGCTCCACGATGCGCGCGCGGCGTCCGTGCCGCGCGCGTCGATGACCTCGTCGGCGCCGAGCTGCTTGGCCACATCCAGGCGCTTGGGCACGACGTCGACCACGAACGTGCGGGTGGCACCGCGCGACGAGCCGCCAGCAGGTTCGTCAGGCCGATGGGCCCGCTGCCGAAGATCGCGACGCTGTCGCCGACCTGCACGTCGGCCACGTGAGCAGCCATCAAGCCGACCGACAGCGGCTCGATCAGGGTCGCATGCACGAAATCGAGATTGGTGGGCATGGGAAACACGAAATCAGCCGGCTTAGTCACGTATTGCGCCATGATGCCGTCTGAGGGTGGAACGCCGGCGAATACGACACTGAGGCACAGATGGTAGTTGCCGTCCTTGCAGAACTCGCATTTGCGGCAAGGAATGCCGGGCTCGAGCACGACCGGGTCGCCGACCTTCCAGTTGGTCACGCCGGGGCCCAGGGCCGCGATCACGCCAGAGCCCTCGTGACCCATGATCAACGGATTCTTGGCGCATTGTTGCCTATGCCGCCGTAGCGAAAGATCGTCATATCCGATCCGCAGATTCCGATCGCTTTCATTTGCACGAGCACTTCACCAGGCCCCGGAATCGGTTTGCTGGTTTCGCGGATTTCGACTCGACCCTTTTCCACAAAGTAGGCCGCCTGCATGGTTTCACTCACGACAGCACCTCCGATGAATCGCAATGTAGGATCGCCGGATGATTTCGGTTCGATTATACCACCATCTCTAACGATCGCAAGACGGGGGCCATGAATTTGATGCGTCGCAGCCTGGAGTGGTACAATAGTTGCCAATAGAAAATGTAGTGCGAGAGGAGCTGGGTGGATCAGTTTGACCTCGGCCTCGCCTGGAACTGGGAACACGACGCGGATTTCGTCCAGATTCTCGCGGAGGCTTGCCGGCAGCATGGAATGTCGCTGCTACAGATTACACCAGGCAATCTGAAGTCTGTGTTAGAGTCGTTGCAGAACGACACAATTGGGTTCAGCACTTTCTACGACCGGGCGAGCGATGACGACCACCGCTTCATGCCGGTGGTGAATTGGGCACGCGAGCATTGCGCTTTCCGCATCAATCCGTACGAACGGGCGCATCGCACGTGGGACAAGGCGGCGATGCATCCTAAGGTCAGCCGTGTGGTCCAGACCCCTCACACGATCGTTCTGCCGTCCTACAGCGAGAGGCCGGATTTGCCGACGCTGGATCTGAGCCCTTTGGGCCCGGCGTTCACCATCAAGCCGGCACATGGCAGCGGTGGCGTGGGTGTCATTTGCGTCGCCACTTCGATCGAGCACGTGCTGTCAGCCAGGCAGGAGTATCCGAACGACAAATATCTGCTGCAGGCGCAGGTGGTGCCGGTCCAGCTTGGCGAGCGAGCGGCCTGGTTTCGCGTGATCTATGCGGCAGGCGAGGTTTATCCTTCCTGGTGGCAAACAGATACCCACATCTACGGGAAAGTGACGGACGACGAGATGGTCCTCCACCATCTGGAGCCATTGCGCGACACGACGCGAGCGATTGCCAATGTCTGCAAGCTGGACCTGTTCTCCACTGAGATCGCGCTGACGAGCGATCGAGCTTTTCAGGTCGTAGACTACGCCAACGATACCATCGACCTCCGCATTCAATCGAGGACGGCTGAAGGCGTCCCGGACGACGTTGTGCGGCAGGTGGCGGACAGCCTGGCTGTCATGGCGAAGCGGCGCACCCGCCGTCGCCCGCGCAGGCACGTAGTCTGTCCGAAGGTCGGCGTGGCGACCGATTGCGGCGGAGGGGTCTAGAGGTTGGTTTCATCGTCGCAGTCTGAGTTGGGGGCGCCGCGGCGGTGGCGGAGAAACCAGGCGTACAACTCCGGATCCTGGTAGGTGCGCGTCCACGCGTCGTGTCCGGCGTCAGGATAGACGGTCAAACGCGCGCGACCTCCGCAGCGACGGACCACTTCAATCACTTTTTCGGATTCCTCCACGGGGACAATTCGGTCCAACGCGCCGTGAAACGCCCAGATGGGTACGTCTTTGAGCGAGCAAGCTTTTTCTGGGAACCCATATGACTTATAGCCGCCGCCACAGATGGGCGCAATCGCTGCAAACAAGGCAGGATACCGTGCCGCCAGGTGCCACGTCCCGTACCCCCCCATGCCGATGCCGGTGAGGTACAGGCGCTCCGCATCCACTCGATATTTTGCAGCCACGTGATCGATCAGATCGTTGAGTGTTCGGAGATAGAGCTGCCACCCGGCTTTCGCGGGGCATTGTGGCGATACTGCGATGAAGCGGAAATCTCTCTGTTGTTCGGCGATTTTTGGGATTCCGTGTTTCTTCACCAACTCGAGGTCGTCCCCCCGCTCGTCGGCGCCGTGTAGAAACACGATCAAAGGCCACGTCCGCTCCGGATGCGCGCGGTATCCTCTGGGAAGAAACAACAGATAGTTGAGAACGCCTCGCCTGGATCGCTTAGAATCGAAGGAGTGGGCCGTCTGGGCCATAGACCGATCCGTGTACTGTCACATGTTGGGGTGAGATCAGGATATACTGCGGAACCCTGAAGTGTTAGTGATCGCCACCGGCGACGTTCGACATAAAGACGACCGTCGCTCCTTCTTGGATCGCGTCTTGTAGCTTGATGACCTGGCCGTCAACGACGGGGGTAATCTTGAGGGTCTGGCCGTCTTTCATCCAAATGGCATTGTGGGCGTTCTCGCCATAGTGGTCGTCGAGCAGGGCCAACAAATCGGAGACCGTTGAGCCATCGGGTATCTCCATTTGAGTGGGTGATTGGCCGATGGCGAGACGTAAATGAGCGAAACTCTTCACGTTGATCTTCATTTCTTCTTCCCTCTGATCGAAATGAAATCTCCCTGGATGCACGTCATTATATGCCAAGGACAGCCAGTGTCAATCGCGACTCCAGACATTTTAACTTGAACCTATGGTCAGTTTATGATATCATTGGTTCGTCCGTTTGTCATGTGCCACATCGTGATGCTTGATTCGTGCGTCGTTAGAGGGCGCCCCGCTGCCGGCGGACCATCGAGTGGCGTTGCTCCGACTGCTGCTATAGGAAAGGAGAGGCTCTTCCAAGGAGAGTAGTATCAATGTGATGCGCATTAATGGTGAGATTCTCATTGTCGAAGACAGCCCGACGCAGGCGGCTAAGCTCAGATTCCTGTTGGAAGAGTGTGGGTACGGGGTGAATGTAGCCGCAAACGGGTTGGAGGGAATTCGAGCGGCGCGAGAGCGCCGTCCGACGTTCATCATTAGCGACATCGTCATGCCGATGATGGACGGTTACGAGATGTGCCGTCGGATCAAGCAAGACGAGAGTTTGAAAGATGTTCCGGTGATGCTGGCCACCAACCTGTCGGACCCGGACGACATCATTCGCGGGCTGGAAGCCCGTGCAGACTATTACGTGACCAAACCCTACGACGAGGACTACCTCGTCTCTGAGATCCAGACACTGCTGTCCGACTCGTGCCATGAGAGACCTGATGTCTCAGAGGCCGAGCGGGAGGGCCTTGAAGTCACCGTGGCCGGCCGTCCCCGTGTAATCAACTCCGATCGGCGACAGATGCTGACCTTGCTTCTCTCGGTGTATCAGAATGCGGTGGCTCAGAATCACAGACTCGTCGAGACCCAGCGCCGGCGCGAGCGAGCCGAAATGGAACTGCAAATCGCCAAAGAAAAGGCCGAAACGGCGAGCCGATTCAAGAGCACGTTCCTCGCCAACATGAGTCACGAGATTCGAACCCCCATGAACGGCATTATTGGCATGACCGAGCTGGCGCTGGGGACCGAACTGTCGCCTGAGCAGCGTGAGTACTTGGACGCCGTGCGGACTTCGGCTGAGTCCTTGCTGGACCTGCTAAACGACATTCTGGACTTCTCGAAGATCGAAGCCGGCCGGTTGGAGCTGGAACACGCGGATTTCGATCCGCGCCGGATCGTCGGCCAGCTATCAGACGTGTTGGCGCACCGGGCTGCCCAGAAGGGCCTGGAGTTGCTGCTCTACGTTCACCCTGATGTGCCGGCTCGGATACGGGGCGATTCGCTTCGCTTCCGCCAGGTGCTGGTCAACCTGGTAGGCAACGCCATCAAGTTTACGAACGCGGGGGAGATCGTGCTGGAAGTCCGAGTGTTGAAGCAGACCGACTCCCAGGTTGAGCTGCTTTGCTCGGTCACCGATACCGGCGTCGGCGTCCCGGCGGACAAGTTGGACAGCATCTTCGATTCGTTTTCGCAAGGTGACGACAGCACAACTCGCCGCTACGGGGGCACGGGCCTGGGCCTGAGCATCTGCCGGCAGTTGGTTCAGATGATGGATGGGCAAATCCGTGTGGAGAGCGAAGTGGGGAAAGGGAGCACCTTCTCCTTCACCGCCACGTTCGGCCGGCCCCTGGAACAGGAGATCTCAGACTGTGAGGGCAGGTCCCGTGAGACACTGCGAGGACGAAGGATCCTCGTAGTCGACGACAATGCCACCAATCGTCGCATTCTACGGGACACCTTGCGCTCGTTCGGCTGTCACGTTGAGGTCACCGAAGACGGCGCCCAGGGCCTCGCGGGGCTCAGGCGCGCGCTGGAGCGGAGTCAACCCTTCGACCTGGTCTTGCTGGACGTCGTAATGCCCGAACGCAGCGGGCTTGACGTGCTGGCTGCCATCCGCGAAGACCCGCAGCTTCGGGCGCTCCCGGTGATCTTGTTGACCTCGGTGGATGATCTGAGAGTGGTCACTGACCGACGGGATCTCGCCTGGTCGGCTTTCCTGACCAAGCCGATCAAGCAAGCGGCTCTTTTCGATGCCATCGCCGGCACGTTGAGGACAGTTTGCGCTACCAACTCCATGACTTCCGGCGCGCGGTTCAACAGGATCGAAGAACAGCGCCCGTTGCGCATTCTGTTGGCTGAGGACAATGCCATCAATCAGCGGCTCGCAAAGACTTTTCTCATGCAGGCCGGGCATCAGGTCGTGACTGCTCAAACCGGGCGGGACGTGCTGAACATTCTAGCGGTGGCTGAGTTTGACCTGGTGTTCATGGACGTGCAAATGCCGGAAATGGACGGCTTTGAGGCTGTGGCAGCCATTCGCGCCGATTTCGCGCTGGAAGCACCTTCCGATCGTGGCGATGACCGCACACGCTATGAAGGGAGATCGAGAGCGCTGCCTCGAAGCGGGCATGGACGACTACGTCTGTAAGCCGCTGCGCCGCGAGGAGTTGCTGGATGCCATCGGTCGCCAAATGGCGCGCGCCCAAATGTGCGGTGCCGGCTCTGAGGCGCCAATGAGAGCCGACGACCGCGGGCAGGTCATCGACCGGGCGGTCGCGATGGAGCGAATGTGTGGGAACGAAGACCTGTTCCAGTCTCTGCTGCGAATGCTGGTCGACGATGCGCCTGTGAAGGTCGCGCAGATCACTGAAGCGGTGGCGGGCGGTGACCTGCGAGCGTTGAGGGCGGCATCGCATACGCTAAAGGGATCGTCGGCGACGATGGCCGCCGATCGGGTGCGTGACGCGGCTTCGAAGATCGAGATGGCGGCAGAGGAGGGCGATCTCGCGCTGGCGTCCACCCATGTCAACGAACTGAAGCGTGAAGTGAAGCTGCTGTGCGAGTGGGCCAGGGCGCAGGGCGTGAGCGTAACTGACTGAGAATGCCGGATGTCGAACGGTCAGACCCGCGACACGATGGCGGCCAGGGACATGACGATAGCAGCACAGGAGGGACTCCAGCGGCTCGCTGCGAGTCCCTCCTGTGCTGCTATCGTCATGTCCCTGGCCGCACCGCTCAGCGACCGCGAACTAGGCGTATTCCCACGTGTCTCCGGGTTTCCAGCGGACCAGCTCGACGTGTGGGGCGCGAACGTGAATCTCCTCTTCAAGCCGATCCAGGTCCTGCTTCTGGTTAGGGAACGTGTCGAAGTGGATCGGGATAAAGATCTTGGGATGGACCAGCGATGCGGCGTAACCGGCCTCCCGGATACCCATGTTGTACTTGCCACCAACGGGCAGGATGGCGATGTCCGGGCTGTACAGGTCGCGGATGATCGCCATGTCACTGAACACGCCCGTGTCTCCGCCATAGTAGATCGACGGCCCGTCCTTGAACTCGATCACGAAGCCAACGGAGCCCGCGCCAGGCATGACGGTCTTGTCGCGGGCGTACTCGTAGCCCAGGATCTCGGACGTGTGCACAGCGTTACCATGGTGAGCGTGAACTGGTCCGTGCGCCAGCTTCCGCCAACATTCAGCGGCGTGGAGGCCGCTGCGTCGTACGGCGATGCCGTGGCGGGCGGCGTAGAAGCCGATCTCCGGCGTGCAGATCAGCGGCGCGCCTGTGGCCTTGACGATCTCGATGGCATCGCCAAGGTGGTCGTCGTGGCCGTGGGTCACACAGACGGCCGCGGCGCGAGTGAGTCTGGATCAGCTGATGGGGCAGACCGGGTTGCCTTTGACCCAGGGGTCGAAGAAGATGACCTGATCATCGGCCTCGACCTGGATCGAAGCGTGTCCCAGCCAGCGGATTTTGGTAGTCATCGCAGTTCTCCTTATCAGCACGCACGAGCGTTCAGGGCAGTTGTACTTCCTGGTCGTCGACGAAGACGGCGGAGAAGTCCTCGACGCGGGGCATAGGTCGTTGCTGGCCTGCGACCCCGACGGGTGAATTGAGCGCGTTCTGCGCGGACTCCAGGTCGTCGAACCACAGCTCGTTGACCCAGCGCCAGGCCGCCTCGCCCTCTGGCGCACCGACGACCTTGCCGATCGTGTAGCGGCGGAGGCCCGGCATTCGCGAGCGCGTCCTGTGCGGCATGCTTTTCGGCGAAATACCGGTCGAACGCGGCCCGGTCGGTGCCCGGCGGCAACCTGAACATGGCAACGAGTTTGACCATGAAGCAGTCCTCCCTCTGTTCCTGATCAGTCACCGCAGGAGTGCCGGTCCCTGTGCGAGTCCGGTCTTGGGTGCGGAAACAGTCAGCACCGAAGAAATCGGCCCGGAGCCGATCCTGCGAAGGACTCCGGGCCGCGTATTCATGTTGTCGGTTGACTACTGAATCTGGCCGATCTGCGGCAGCTGGTAGACTGACTTCCAGCCCGGGCTCAGCGGCTCGCGCAGGTAGGCTTCCATCTCCTTCGGATCGCGCAGCGTGACGAGCTCGGTGGGCGGGACGGTGCCGGCCGGCCAGGTCTTGAGGATGTCATCGCAGAGCAGGGTGACGTAGCTCAGGATGGCTGCCAGGGGCCGCTTCGCCTTCTGGGCGGTGCCGTGCGTCGACTTGCCGACGACGCCTTCCGGCGTGGCCTTGATCTCGATGGCGCTCTGGCCTTCGGCCTCGGACCAACGGCTCGGACGGCCGAATATCCGTCGACGGAGTTGTCCATGTGGTCGGGAGGCAAGAAACCGACGCCCTGAGTATCGACCGCGTAATCCATGTCGACCATATCCGGGAAGAGCAGAAGGCTCATCGAGGTCTCGGACTCGTCGGCGTGGACGAACGGAGTGTCGAGCTCGGCCGCCCTGCTCCGTGGTGGCGAAGAACTCGCGCACGGCGCGGTGCCAGTCCATGACGCGGAAGTAGCCGGGGAGCTGGTACTTCTTCTGGAACTCCTGGATAGCTGACTCGAGCATCCACAGATGGCCGTGGTTGTTGATGATGATCTGCTTGCGGAAACCGTCGTTCCACAGGCCGAGCATCACGTCCATCATCATACCGCGGACGATGTCCTCGCGGACGATGCAAGTGCCGGGCATGCCGACGTGATGGTACGGGTGTCCGCCGTAGTTGAGCGGCGGCAGGGCGATGTTGACCGGGGCGCCCTTCTTGGCCGTGTAGCGGCGGACGGCCTCGGCGATCATGGTGACGAACAGAGTGTCGTCGGCGCTCGGCAGGTGCATGCCGTGGTTTTCGGTGCAACCCACGGGGATGAGCACGATGTCGTTCTTGCGGCGGTTGTCGATCGAGCTCGTGACGCGGCGTCGTCTGGATGTAGGAACCGCGCTTGGCCCATTCCGGCTTGGCCGGAATGCCGTACTCGGTCAAGAGGGCGTCGATCTCGGCGTCGCTGGCGTCCCAGATCTGCTTCTTCATGCGACCGACAGGGCTGTCCTCAAAGAAGATCGTAGGTGCACTGCTGGGCAAAAACTTTGGACTCATCTTGTGTCTCCTTCTATAATGAGTTTAGATCGATAGATCGTCGGAATTGTGAACGTGTGCATCGCACTGATACGTTATCAGATGGCTACGGTTTACTCATTCACCTCCTCGTTCAATCGAGGGATGGGCAGATCCCCCGCGCGTAATCTCAACACTAGTTAATCACAGGGTTGGATCGATGACGACCTTCAAGGCCTCGCCCGCACGCATCATGCGATGTGCGTCGAAAATCTGCTCCAACGGCATCACGTGGCTGACGATGTCATTCATGGGCAGCTTGGCCTGTTCGAGAAGCTGGATGGCGGGCGCAAAAGTGTACTTGGTGAGGAAGACACCGTTAATCTGCAGCTCTTTGCGCATGATTAACGCTTGCGGCACGGCAGGGCGAGCCAGTTCATCGTGGCCAAACAGCACGACGCGACCACCGAACCGGGCGAGCTGGATGCAATCGTTGAGGAGCGGACCGACAGCTTCGAGGACCACGTCCGCACCGCGGCCCTTGGTCTCGTCCTTGACCAATTCCTCCAGGTTCTCCTTCTTCGGGTTGACCACGACATCGGCGCCGATTTTCCTGGAGACGTTGCTGCGGTATTCGGAGACTTCGGAGTTGATGACCCGGCACCCGCTCATCTTGAGCATGCTGACGAGCAACAGTCCGACAGGGCCCGCGCCCAGAACGAGGGCGGTCTCGCCGGCTTCCGGATTCGCCTTGCGCAGTGCGTTGAACGCGCACGCCACTGTCTCGGTGACCGCCATGTGCGGCCACGAAACAGAGGGACCCACCTGGTAGACCATGTGATCGGGGATGACGATGTACTTGGCCAGGGCGCCGTCGTGGAAGATGCCCGGCGTGTCGCAGAAGCCCGGCACCGGTGCGCTGAAGACGGTCAGGCAGGCGTTGGGATAACCCCGCCGGCACTCGTCGCAGTGGCCGCAACCCGCGTTCTGATCTGCGACGACGCGGTCTCCCGGCTTGCAGTTGGTGACCATCGGGCCCACAGCCGCCACCTCACCGGCGAATTCGTGGCCCATGATCACGTTCTTCGTGGCCGGATGCCGCGGCGGGACTTCGAGGATGTGCAAGTCCGTGCCACAGACGCCCACGCCCTTCACTGCCAGCAGCACGTCGTGCGGATCCTTGATCTGCGGCATGGGCCGGTCTTCGAGGACCAGCTTCCCCTCCCCTTTGAATACGGCTGCCATCATGTTGTCACCCATGTGTTATTCTCCTTACTGACTGAAATAGTACGTGCATTGCCTGTACAGAATGCTCTTACTGGCCTGGAATGGGCTTGAAATGCAGTTCTACGAGCGTGCAGTTGATTTGTCTTGAAGGCCTGGGCCAGCTCCGTGAACCGCCGCCGGTCCTTGCACAGCCCAATGATGGCCCCACCCGAGCCTGGGAATTTGGACGAGAAGCCCAAAGACCGCGCCAAATCGATCATCTCTTGATTCGATGGAGCGATGGGATAGATCGACTTCCGCAGGTCGAAGTTCAGGTTGACCAGCCGATTGAATTCGTCCACATCTCCGGCGAGAAGAGCCGCCCGGCCATCGACTGCGTTTTGAGCGATGGCGCTCATCATTCGAATGACGTCCGGTTCGCCACGGTCGTAGCGGGCGCGGACGTCATTATGAAGCGTATCGCGGTGGGTTAGCGAGAGACGGTACGCCAGATACATGGGTGGCAACAGGTCGGCATCCAGGACCTCGTAGTTGCCATACTCCTGGCATTGCATCACCGCACGGTCGAAATCCATGAATACGACCGAATCGTATACCTGCGCCACACGATCCTGCAATCCCCCGAAGATTCCTAGCTCGTGGGTTTCGACGGACAAGACCAGGTTGGCCAGCAGTGGCTGAGGGATGTCGACCTGGAAGAACTGCATCAGGGCCTTGACGGTGGAGGCAATAATGGCCGACGAGCCGCCCAATCCGACCTGCCGCGGGATGTTCGAATCGTAGCGGATGGAGAAGTTGCGGTGAGCGAGGGGGATGCTGTGGTCTCGAGCCCATTCGTAGAAACGTTTGATGGAGGCCTTGATCAGACGTCCGCCGCCGTAGTACCCGACGGTGCCGACGTCCTCCACCAGGCTCTCGAGCGAGGTGTACTGGGCCAGATCCGACGCGGCAGGCAGAATCTCGATGACGGGCCACTCGTATAGAACCACTTCCGCCCCGAAGTTGTGGACGGCGGCGGCAATAGTTTTGCCGAAGAAGCCGTCACTGGGATTTCCCAGAATACCCACTCGGGCGTGTGTGACGGTGCGGACAATCTCCACCAAAAGCCTCCGGGCACAATTGTGTCGGGCTATTCCAGCGCGCTACATTGCCGCAGCGCGTAGTTGCGTAGAGTCGCGCCGACCTCCGGATCGCGCAGCGCGAAGTACAGGAAGGCCTTCCAGTAAGATTCATAGTTGCCGATGTCGAAACGCTGCTCGCCATTGGTCATCAGCAGGCCGAGGATCCGGGCGTCCTCCTGGATCAACAGGCGAATGGCGTCGGTGAGCTGAAGCTCGCGGCCGTAGCCCGGTTGGATTCGCTTCAGGGCCGAGTAAATCTCCGGTGTGAAGATGTACCGGCCTGCCACGGCGTAATTCGATGGGGCGAACGCCGGTTTCGGCTTTTCCACGATATCCTCCAGCCAGAACGGCCGATCGACCGGCGCGCCGGCGGCCACCTGAGCGATACCGTAGTTGCCGGTATGCGACGGGTCGATCCGCTCGAAGGCGATGACACCGTCGCAATCTGTAGACTCAAATGCGGTGATCATGCGTCCCAGCGCCAGCTGCTGGTCGCTGCCGTTCGTGAGGATGGAATCGCCCAGAGCGACGATGAACGGATCGTCCCCAGTGAATTTCTCGCCGTAGCTCACGGCATCGCCCAGCCCCAGCTGCATAGGCTGCCGGGTGTAATGAATCTGCAGCTTCAGATGGTCGAACAGCACCTGGGACAACAACTCTTCTTTGCCGGCGACCCGCAAACGGCGAACCAACTCCTCGTCGTAGTCGAAATGATCCTCGATAGAGCTTTTCTTGGCGCCGGTGACGAACAGCACCTGGTCGACGTGGCAGTCGGCCATCTCTTCAACGATGTACTGCACACCCGGCTTGCGGCCGACTGGGAGCATTTCCTTCGGATGGCTCTTCGTAGCCGGCAGCAACCGGGTGCCGAACCCGGCCACGGGAATGACGGCTTTCGTGACACGACGGCTAGTCATCATAGTGAAGTCTTTCTACACCCTCGCCTTCAAGAATCGCTGAAACTCTCCGCCGAACAGCATGGCGGTGTCACGTTCGATTTCGTCCGCAGTGGGGTACCAACCTTCGTCGATCAAGTACCCATATTTCTCGGTGAGCACACCGGCCACGATGCTGCCGTGAGTGCGTCCACTTGTATGCCATCTGATCCAGAATGCGAGCGTCCGAGTGAATGGGTGTCACACTGGTTCCCAGCATCTCGATGCGCTCACGAGTGATCTCTTCGATGATGCTTGGATTGTTGTTGAACCACCAGCAGCCGAAGACGTGCAGGTTTCGACACTTGCGCGCAATCGTTGCTGCCTCGTGCTGGTTCTCGCGCGACAGGACAGTTAACATAAACTTGTTGCGAGGGTACGTGCGGCACAGGTAGGTCACGGAATCCAGATCGGATCGTTTCAGAGCATCGCCGGCGTCTGCCAGCTCGGGGAAGACCCGGCGACGTACGCCGATCATCATGGCGAAAGGAATGTCCATTTTGCGACACGCCGGAACCACGCATTCCGCGATCAGGACACCCATGGGCGAGGCGTCAGGCATGCGGAAAGAATCAGGCAGCGACACGGCCATGTACATTGCGTTCATCCGGTGCGCCGAGTCTTCCAGGAAGCGAGTGACCTCGGGTATGGTGCGACCGGTCAGATATGGCTCCACATCGTAGCCCATTTTCTTCAGGAGCGGCCAGGTGCTCGCCCAGTTCACGAGCACTTCGTCGATGCGCAACGCGGCGCGGAAGCGCGGGTCCACCTTCTTGTCGCTCTGCCAGACCGGCGCCTCGGCCGGGTCGAAAGGATCGTTGGTCATCACGACGGTGGATACTCGGGCGGCGCGGAAGGACATATCGATGTGCTCAGCCACGCTCAGACGGCTGAGTTCGGCGTGAGCCGTGTCGTAGTTGCGCAGGTCGGTCACGCCCATGTGCCGAAGAGACGTCACCACGCCCCGCGTGGCCTCCGAAATGGGAGAGCGCTTCTGGAACAGCTCCTGCCAGATCAAGCGGGCTTGTTCGTCTTTCGGCATGTGCGTCAGCTCGCGGGGTGACACCCCGTCGACGACACGGTTCAGCTCGGCGCGCAGGTAGTGGTACGTCAGGAGGTCTTCCAGCCCCCGCAGGACGAGATCGCCGAACTCGGCGCTGTAGAGGTGAGTGTGAATATCCAGGGCCAGCTGGCTGCCAACTTTTTCCGAGACGACGCTTCGGGAGGGTGGTGCGATCTTGAATCGCTTCCATCGTCCGGGACCTCCTTGTCGTTGATATCGACGTTAGTTCTCCACCGGTCAGACCATACTACCAGAACAGACCCAATTTGTCAATGATTGTAGGTTAATTCACTGACACAAAAGGTCGAAGACGTGGTGGACCATTCGGACGCCGGTTTCCAGGTCGGCCACGGCGATGTGCTCGTCGTTCGTGTGCTCGCCCGCTGCCCCGATGCCCAGCACGACGGTCTGGATGCCTTTGGAGTTGAACACCGAGGCGTCCGTGCCGCCCGTGATGATGACTGCCTCCGGAGTCAGACCAAGCTTACCAATCGCCTGACGGGCTACCTCGACCACCGCGCTGTCGGCCGGAATGGAAGAGGCCTGGTAGTTCATGTCCAACGTCACGTCCGCGTGGGCGCCCATGGCGTGCGCCGCAACCTCGAAGGCGTCCTTGATGACGTTTCCGTAATCGACGCACTTTTCGTGATTCAGGCTCCGGCACTCAGCTTTGACCGTGCACTTCTCGGGCACACCGTTGCGGATGCTCCCGCCCTCGATGATCCCGACGTTGGCGGTAGTTTCGAAGTCGATGCGCCCCAGCCGCAGCAGTGAAATGGCACGAGCCGCCGCCTGGATGGCCGAAATGCCCTTTTCCGGTTCCATGCCCGCGTGAGCGGCGCGGCCCGTTACCTCGATGTCGAGCGTCATATGCGACGGCCCACCGATGATGATGCGATCGAAGGTATCGGAATCGAGCACGAAGCCCATCTTTGCTTTCAGCGGCGAGGCATCCAGATTCTTGGCGCCGATCAAGCCCAGCTCTTCCTGACGGGTGATGACGACTTCCAGCTCGGGATGACGCTCGGCCGACTTGATGGCCGTATACAACTCGGCGATACCGGCCTTGTCATCGGCTCCGAGGATCGTGTCGCCTCCGGAATGGATTACGCCGTCCACAACGACCGGCTCGATATTCTTGCCGGGCCTTACCGTGTCGCCATGGCAGGCGAACAAAACCGGCGGCTTGCCGGAGCAGCCCCGGGCCGGCACGCGGGCGATCAGGTTGCCGAAGCCGTCAAAGGAACAAGTGGCTTGCAGATTGGACTGAAACAGGTCAGCGAGGTACGTGAAGAACGCGTCCTCCTCGCCGGACTGGCTGTCGATGCGCACCATAGCGCAGAATGTGTCTACCACGTCGTGACTCATGTGGGCCTTCCTTTGGTTGGATCATGCGATGAAATTGGCGAGATCGTTCGATGTCCTTTGCAGAATGACGGCTGGCATTCTAACATTCTCATGAAATGATGTCAACTTACGCGACGTTCAGGTCGATCGTTGGCGTTTCTTCCGTCAGGTAGCGGCAAACGGCGCGGCCACCACAAAAGCGAGTGACCATCTCGGCCATCTCCTCACAGATGGACGCGACCTCGCGAGCGTCCACCGGTGGCAGGCCATCGACGTTGATCGCAACGTGATGTGTGGCGGGGACGAGCTTGGTGGCCTCCGCCTGCCGCCAGGTCCAGCGACGACACAGCACCGTCTGACCCTCCAGGTAGACCACTTCGCCTGCTTCCGGGTTCTCCACGATATCCGTGCCGAAGGGTGTGAAGGTTTCATTGCCTTTCGACAGAGCCAGTCGTAGATCCTCGTGGATTTCCCCGACGTCGTGTCCTCCAACAGGGACGAGGTGCTTCAGCGAGAGCACGTTGCCGATGGCCGCCAGGTCGTTGATGTAGGGCAAATCGCCGCCTTTTCGCACGCGGCGCACCAGAGCCTCAATGCTGCACCAGAACTTGCTCGGCCGGGCGCCGAATTTGCCGTAAGCGGCTCGCCAGGAGGCAATGCGAGGATGCGCGGCGATATCGGCCAGATCAGTGCGCGATCGAACCTCGGTCTCAGCAGACCGCAGCAAAGCGAGAATCTCGGGATTTTCCGCCTCGCCGTTGCTGAGCTCGTCGGCGACGACGACGCCTCGGACGTAACCGGGGTACATGTCAAAAATCTCGGGCGCTACGTGGTATCTCATTGTGGTCGTCTTCTCCTATTCAAGAGTAAGTCAATCGGTTGCCGAACTTGTATTCAACATTCTTTGCATTGGCCGTCCGTTCCTGGTATACTCAGCATCGATAGGGTGAAGTAATCATTGTCAACTTCTGGAGGAACGATGGTTCGACCGATTCAAAAATTCACGGTAGTGCCTTCACTGCCGGCGCGCATTGAAAAGCTCCGCGAACTCGCGTACAACATCCGCTGGTCCTGGAACTACGAGACTGCCGATCTCTTTCGACGGCTGGACCGCGACTTGTGGGAAGCCACCAATCACAATCCGGTAAAGATGTTAGGCGTCATCGACCAAGGGCAGCTGGAGGAGGCGGCGTCCAATGACGGCTTCCTCGCTCACTTCGACCGGGTTTACGAGCAATTCACTCAGTACATGACGGCCAAAACGAGCTGGTACCGCAAGACGTATGGCGCCTTCGATCGGCCGGTGGTGGCGTACTTCTCAGCCGAGTATGGTCTGACGGAATGTATGCCCATCTACTCGGGCGGCCTCGGTATCCTGTCCGGCGATCATCTCAAGGCTGCCAGCGATCTGGGCTTTCCATTGGCAGGGGTGGGACTGCTGTACCAGGAAGGATACTTCAGGCAGTACTTAAACCCCGACGGGTGGCAGAAGGAAGACTACCCCATCAACGATTTCTACAATCTGCCCCTCTTTCAGGAGCGCAACCCCGACGGCACCCCCATGACTATCGACGTTCACTACCCGGGCCGCTCGGTGCGGGCCCAAATCTGGCGCATTCAGGCCGGACGCGTAGGCGCCTATATGCTGGACACCAACATCCCGGACAACTCTTCGGAAGACCGGACACTGTCCGACGAACTGTACGGCGGCGACCTGGACATGCGCATCCGGCAGGAGATCTTGCTCGGCATCGGCGGACTGCGGGCGCTCTACGCGCTGGGCATCAAGCCAAGCGTGTGTCACATGAACGAGGGCCACTCCGCGTTCATGTCGCTGGAGCGCATCCGCCTGCACATGCAGGAATACGGGATGACGTTCGACGAGGCCCGCGAAGCGACACAGGCCAGCAATGTTTTCACGACGCACACGCCCGAGCCGGCCGGCATAGATCGGTTTCCACCCGATCTGATGGATCGCTACTTCTCCGACTACTACGGTCAACTGAGGATCATCGCGTGACGAATTGCTCGGGCTGGGACGAGAGAACCCGTCTAATCCCAACGAGCCGTTCTGCATGGCCGTGCTGGCGCTGCGACTGGCGGCTCGAGTCCAACGGCGTGAGCAAGCTGCACGCCACGGTTTCGCGGCGCATGTGGCGCTCTGTTTGGCCGGCAGTGCCCGAGAAGGACATCCCCATCTCGGCCATCACCAACGGCGTGCATCTACTGAGCTGGATCTCGAACGACATGACTACCCTGTTGTCGCGGTACCTCGGTCCGGTCTGGGCCGAGACGCCGAACGATCCCAAGCGATGGCAAAACATCAACGACATCCCGGATGAAGAGCTGTGGCGAACGCACGAGCGTCGCCGTGAGCGCCTGGTAGCGGTAACGCGCGCGCGCCTTCTGAGCCAGCTTCGTCGACGCGGTGCGCCACCCTCCGAGATCGCCGTCGCCCAGGAGGTTCTCAACCCCGCGGCGCTGACGATCGGTTTCGCGCGCCGGTTCGCGACGTACAAACGGGCGAACTTGCTGTTCCGCGATATCAATCGCCTGGCGGAGATCCTCTCGGATGACGAGCGCCCGGTGCAGTTCATTTTTGCCGGCAAGGCCCATCCGCGAGACGATGCCGGCAAGCAGCTGATCCGGCAGATCATCCACCACGCACGCAGAGAGCCGTTCCGTCACCACGTCGTCTTCCTCGAGAACTATGACATCGAGCTGGCGCGCTACATGGTGCAGGGTTGCGACTTGTGGCTCAACACGCCCCGGCGTCCGCGCGAAGCCAGCGGCACCAGCGGCATGAAGGCGGCGATCAACGGCGTGCTGAACTGCAGCTGTCTCGATGGGTGGTGGGACGAAGCCTACCGCCCGGAAATCGGATGGGCCATCGGCAACGGCGAGACCTACGACGATCCCGAGTACCAGGACAGCGTCGAGTCCAGCGCGGTCTACGACCTCCTCGAGGACGACATCATCCCCATGTTCTACGACCGCAATCACACCGCGCTCCCGCGACGTTGGATTGCCAAGGTGAAGGCGTCGATGTCGACAGTCTGCCCGACGTTCAACACCGTGCGCATGGTTCACGAGTACGCAGAGCGATTCTACATCCCTTGCCGGCAGAACTACGAGAAGCTGGTCGCCGACAACGGCGCCCAGGCGCGTGAGCTCTCTGCCTGGAAGCAGAAGGTCCGCGAAAACTGGCCAAAGGTGCAGTTCGTGACCAGCGAGAACCATTTGCCGGCCGAAGAGCACATCGGCGTCCGCTCAACCGTCACCGCGCACGTGAAACTCGGCGCGCTCTCTCCCGACGACGTATGGGTCGAGATCTATCATGGGGCGGTGGATGATGAAGGCGAGATCGTGAACGGCGACTACACGCCCATGGCCTTCCTGAAGACCCTCCCCGATGGCACGCACGAGTTCGAGGGCATGCTGTCTTTTGGTGCGAGTGGATTGCGAGGATACACGCTTCGTATCACCCCGCACCACCCGGCTATGAACACCGTGTACGAACCGGGGCTCATCCGCTGGGCATCCGACGTGTTGAATTAAATTGATCGCCTGCCCTGCCAACGGTCGGGGATTGTAACGCACAACCTATTGGTTGTCAATCAACTTCTCATCAACCGCCCGAGAACGAGGAACCGCGCTATTGGCGCGGTTCCTCGTTCTCGGGCCGGTTGGCTGGATTGTCAGACACGGGTGTTCTACCCGATTGGCCGGCGTGCAGCCGATCATGGCGGGCACGAGGCGGGCCAGGCTGCCGACATGCGGTCGAGAAGATCCCTCACGAGCAGCGGCCGCGGTGTGGGTGTCGGCGTGTCGGTCGGGGTGGGCGGAGGACCCATCGTGGCAGTCGGTGTCGGCTCCCTCACCATGATCATAATGCCCCGGTCGCTGCATTCAGTCTTGTTGCAGGCGTGCAGGACGTAGTTGGTGGTAATCTGCGGATTGACGGTGACGTTGCCGGATTCACCGAGGCCACCTTCGAATCCAGGTGAGATCTGCACACGTCCTGGCCCCTGCGTCTCCCAGGTCAGTACGACGGGCTCGCCGGCTGCGACGTTCATGCGGTCGGCATCGAACCGCAGGACGGCCGGGGCACGAACCGGCGTGGGCGTTCTCGTAGGGGTCGGAGTCTTCGTCGGTTTGGGGGTCGACGTCGCGGTCGGCGTGTTGGTGGGCTGCGGAGTCGACGTGGAGGTCGGCGTCGGAGTAAGGGTGGCCGTGTCTTGCGCCGTGGGCGTGTCGGACGGAACGGGCGTGGGCGTGGCGGTCGAGGTCGCCGCAGTCGTAGGCGTGTGTGTGGCCGTGGGCGGAACCTCAGTCGGTGTACTGGTCGGCGGGGACTCGGTGGGCCCATCAGCAGCTGTGCCTTCTTCTGTTGAGGGGCCCTCATCATTCAGTGGGACCGCCAGACGCGAGTACTCGCTGATGACGCGGCTGTCAGCGCTCCCTGGCACGTGGATGTCCGCTGAGACCTGACCTCCGAGGTGAAGAAGTGCGACGCCCAGAACCAGGTTCACGCCCATGGGGAAGGCCAGTTCTCGCCACAGCCCGATCACGCGGAGTTTCGATTTCAGCGATCTCATACTCGTCTCCCTCTGCCAGTGAGCAGCGGATCAGGGGAACCGCATATCCCTGGCCATCCTGGTCGAAGATGGGTTTGATGCCCTGCCAGTCGGTGGACCAGGCGATGAAAGCGACGTCGAAGCCGCCATGGGCTTGCTCGGAGCTGAGCACTGCGATCTGGATGTCGTCTCCCTCCAGCGGGACCTGGGCCAGGGTAGCGAGCCAGCGGTCGTTGTAGGGCTGTCGATCGAGTTGCTGCACGTCGGGGCTGACGTCGCGCCGCAGCAGCTCCAGAAAACGCGCGGCCCATTGGTCTGCGTTGGCGACCCGCGTCCCGCACGAGCAAATCACGACGGCTGCATCACGTTCGGGCATGTACAGACGCAGGACGTTGTCACCTTGCTCCAGAGTCCAACTGCCGGGATACGTCAGCGCGTATCCAAAATGTGGATCAGTGTAGGCGTGCCAATTGACATTCTGGACGTAGGTATCCCAGTCGAAGCGGTCGGTGAGTGGCCTCAGTGCCGAGTAGGGCAATTCGCCGGGGACGTGGGGCGCCTGAGTGGGTTGTGGCGGAGCCAGCAGCACCGCCGCCGCGTGGGTCGCGGTCGGCTGCGCGATGATCGGCGGTGTCCAGGTGGGCAGGGGCCCACCTCCGGAGAAACGCTCAACCACATCCGTAGCGGAGACCGTGGTCTCTGAGGGTCCTTCAGCCAGCGACCCACCGTGCAGCATCAGCGTTATCAGCACTCCCCAGATGGCGATCACGAACAAGAGCAAACCGACGATCCAATAGAGCGCCTCACTGCGCTGGGGCTTCTCCACGGCTGCCTTTCGAACGTGCGGCGGGGCGATCGGCTGCGGGTCACGTTTCCAACGTGGCGGCTCGACCAACATCGCTTCCGGATCGAGTCCGCTCTCCTGCATGGCTCGCTTCATAACGGCCGCATATTCCGCCACAGAGCGAAAACGTTCCTCTGGCCGTTTGGCCAGTCCGCGTGAAATGACCCAGGCGACGTCACGCGGCAGGTCCGGATTGAGCTTGGAAGCAAAAGGAGCAGGTACGTGGACCTGCTCCCAACATACTCGTTCCCATTCGGTGTCACCCGGCGTGCCGGGAATGTTGCCGGAAAAGAGCGGTTGTCCGGTACACATCCAAAACGACACTGCAGCGAGAGAGTACAGATCGGTGCGCTGGTCCGTCTTTTGCCCGGAGGATTGTTCCGGCGACAGGAACGCCGGGTCGACCTCGGCCTCGGTCCCCAGGTCGACCAGGCTGGGCAGGCCGAAACCGGAGAGCAGGATGCGGCCATCGTACCTGAGCCAGATGTTGTGTGGGTTCACTGCACGGAGCAAGATGCCGGACCGATGCGCATGCTGCAAGCCCTCGGAAGCCTGCTCTATAACCTGGATGAATTCGTACAAGGGCAGCGGCGCGCCGGTCTGCGTCATGAAATCGGCCAGGGTCACACCGTCGACGTATTCCCGGACAGCAGCAACGCGCACCCCATCTTCGTAGAGGCCCTGAAAGGCCAGAATATTGTTTTGGATGAGGGCAATGGACCGCCTGGCCTCTTGCCGGAGTCGAGGCATCAACTCCGGGTCGTGGACGAGACTCTCGTCCAACATTTCGAGGACAACCGGACGGGAGGTTTGCGTATCCCAGGCACGGTAGGCGGTCACCAGCGGGCGGCGGACGACGACCTGGCCGATGACGAACCGGCCCGCAAGCACCACACCGTCCGATTCTAACGCAGCCACCTTGCCCTGGGGAGGTCTTCTGTTCGCCACGTCAAGCCTCGTGTCCGCTGAGGTGTTTTTGAGGTTAACAAACATATACAGCTGGTAATAGAATACACCATCGAGGGATGAATGTCAAATCGACTGAGGCGTATCTTGTATGGAAACTGGGCGTATGCTATAATTTTCGCAGTTACCTATTACATGGCCCTACCGGGGGGCGCTGGAGGGTGAGCATGGCAGAGGAATCAGTCGTTGCGGATCTGCGCCAGGCTCTTGGTGCGCGGCTTCGCAGGGCGAGGCTGGAGGCCGGCCGGACTGTAGCGGACGCCGGCGGTTTACTGGGATGCTCGACCAATGCGATCGGCAGCATCGAAAACGGCCGCAAGAGCCCCACGCTGCCACAAATCGAAGCGCTCGCTGACTTCTATCGGGTACCGGTGGATTACTTTTGGGAGGCCGAGCCTTTGCTCAGCGGGCCGATCGATGTCGCGCAAGCCGCTGTCATCGTGAGGCAGCGCATGTTGTTGCGACAGAAGCTGATCGGCGTGCAACTGCGGCAGGCGCGCCAGCGCGCCGGGAAAACACTGAAAGATGCAGCTGCTGCCGTGCGGGCGAGCAGTCGTCGCGTCAACCAGTATGAGTGTGGCGAGCGGGAAATGCCCCTCACCGACCTCGCGCAGCTGGCCGACCTCTATGGGTTGCCTTTACGGGAGTTCACGTCATTCCTTGAGGGAAAGTCCCCGGCCCCGGTCGCGGTGGGTGCTCCCGAACCGCTGGCCGCGCCGAGCGGCCCGGACCTGTCACACCTGAGTCCGGAACTGCAAGCGTTCGTCGCCAAGCCGGTCAACACCCTGTACGTGGAAGCAGCGCTAAGGCTCAGCCGGCTGTCGGTGTCCGATCTGAGATCTCTGGCGGAAAGCCTGTTGGAGATCACCTACTAGTAACGCCCCCAAAGCGAGCCGTGCAGATTGTCACCAGGCGCGAGACAGTGGCTCTCCGCGGATCAGCCTTGCAAAGTGGTTCAAAGACAGGCGCCGGCATCCGGGCCTGCGACACAGCCAGACCATCAGCTCAGTCCGTGCGGCAGAAGTCTTCCCCGTTATTCCTCCCCAGCCCCGATCAGTTCCATACACTCACTCGAGCAGTCACCCGCATCGGCCGAAAGCCGACAGAGGGCACGGTTGGCGCTAAAATCGACTTGTGGTCAAGCCGAACCGGCGTTATAATCTTGCGATCCGAGCCGCCAGGCGTGAGACCGACCACCTCGCGTGCAGTGTCTGGAGCGGCTTTATATGTGATCTCGGCGCCTGGCCGCGAGCCGGGCAGGTTCCGATGAATCGGACGAGCTGCTTTCATTTCACATAAAAGGGCAATTACATGTCTACAGACAGGAACACGAATCTGGGACTGAACTCGCGCCGAGCGCTCGGGCTGGAAGGAAAATGGTGGATCCTCATCGCCATCGGCGTCGGCAGCTTCATGACGGCCCTGGACGGCAGCGTGGTCAACACCATCCTGCCCGTGCTGAGCCAGGCCTTCGGCAGCAAGATAGAGACGGTTGAGTGGATCGTCACCGTCTACTTGCTCGTAGTCAGTGGGCTGCTGTTGACGTTCGGCCGGCTGGGCGACATGCAGGGCCATAAGCGTGTCTACGTCGCAGGGTTCGGTATCTTCGTTCTGAGCTCGGCTCTGGCCGGCATGTCACCGTCGGTCGAAGCGTTGATTGCTTTCCGCGGTCTGCAGGCGATCGGCTCGGCAATGGTGTTGGCCAACTCCCCGGCGATCCTGACGAAGGGCTTCCCGGCGAGCCAGCGGGGCCAGGCTCTGGGCATGCAGGCGACCATGACCTACCTCGGCCTCAGCGTGGGGCCGACGTTGGGCGGCTGGCTCACCAGCCAGTTCAATTGGCGGGCCGTTTTCTACATCAACGTGCCGGTCGGCGCGGCCGCTATTGCGCTCAGCCTTCTCTTCATCCACCGAGACACGGCGTCGGAAGTGCGCGAGCAGTTCGACGTAAAGGGCGCGGTGCTGTTCCTGACGGGGTTGGTCGCGCTGCTGTTGGCCCTGGATCAGGGTCAGTCGTGGGGGTGGAATTCGTCGCGAATCCTGGGACTGGCCGGCGCCGCCGTCGTGCTGCTCGCCTCCTTCGTCGTACTGGAGGGTCGGGTGC
Organism: uncultured Chloroflexia bacterium; assembly: GCA_963843645.1. Taxonomy (GTDB): domain Bacteria; phylum Chloroflexota; class Anaerolineae; order DAOTYC01; family DAOTYC01; genus CAWJLE01. Next base: position 405,777 of record CAWJLE010000003.1, read on the forward strand.
TGTCTCCGATGCTCGACCTCAGCTTGTTTCGGCGCCGGCTCTTCTCCGCAGCAACAATCAGCGCAGTGATGAATTACATATGCGTGTACGGCGTTCTGTTTATGATGCCGTTCTACTTCATCCAAGGACGTGGCTTCAGCCCGGCGCGCGCAGGTTTGATCCTGAGCGTGCAGCCTGTGATCATGGCGATTGCGGCGCCCTTGAGTGGCACATTGTCGGACAAAATCGGGTCGAGGTTGCCGGGAACGGTGGGCATGGCAATCCTGGGAGTTGGATTGTGGCTGCTCTCAGGATTGGGAGCTGACTCGTCACTGGCACGCGTGGCGATGGGCCTGGGCGTGACCGGGCTGGGCACGGGCATCTTCATCTCGCCGAACAACAGCGCTCTCCTCGGTTCGGCGCCGCTCAACCGACGGGGCATTGCCTCCGGCGTGCTGGCCACGGCGCGCAACGTCGGCATGGTCCTCGGCGTCGGCCTTGCGGGCGCCGTTTTCACGACGGTTGTAGCGGCGCATGGAGGAGAAGCCGCCCCGTCGGCGCTGTTCAACGGAGTGGCGGCGGCCATGCGGGTGGGGGCGGGCGCCGCCGTCATTGGCGCGCTGACGTCTGCGGTGCGCGGGACCTGAGCCTGCGGACCGGAGAATGGGCCTGCTAAGCGGGGCCGGCGTTCAACCGTTCGCGGACGATGGACCAGGAATTCGTGATGAGGAACGACTCGTCCATGTAGCCGATCAGGGTCTCGAATCGCTTCATCGGCACGGCGAAGGTCAAAGTGTTGGCAGGCACGAAGGGCCGGGCCGACACGTCGAACATGCCGAGCACTGCGCGAGGATGGCTGGAGTCCTTCTCCATATACGGGCTGTGCACGATCGACGAACAACCCGAGCCCATCGGGGCGATGACCGCATTCAGTTCCGCGCTGTCGTAGTTGGCCAGGGCGAACAGACCTGAGAGTACATCGGGCGGTGCAAAGAAGATAACCACCTCCGGTGTGTCGATCTCTTCCAGCCGGTCCCAGCGCTTGAAAACGATGAAGCGTCCGGGAGCCTTCATCGGTGGAGCGTGCTTCACAAAATCGTTCACCAATTCCGGAGTGCGCTTGTAGCGCTCGCCCTCCAGTTTTCCCGTGATGCCGCAAGAAAGAAAGTAGCTGAAATTGGGCGGAACCTCCTGTTTGAAGCCCAGAAAGCGTTTGCCGCCGAAGCAGCCGACGGACTCAGCGTTCAGAGCAATCGACTGGCCTTTGCGGGCGAGGGCCAGCTGCCCAATGACGCATCGCGGCAAGGCGCCAGACCCTCCAGACGATTTGGGTGGCAACTCGGCCCGGTTTTCGTCGTCCGTATAGTAAAACGTGATGGGCAGCTCTGCTCCCGGGAAGTACTTGGCCCAACTCTCGAGGAACTGCGCTTTCAATTTCATATCCATCAGTCACCTCCGAGTAGAATCAGGATAGCTGATTCTACCACAGGTTTGATCGGCGAACGAAGTGCAGTAGAATACCTCGACTCCAGGAAAGGCAAGAGCCGGGGCGCTTGACCCCGGCTCAGTGCACAAAGGAGGAGAAGAAAGTTTGTATGGGTGGTGAGGCTCACAAACCAGTTTCACCAGCTACTTGCCCGCCGCAAGTGCTCCCTGAGTGCGTTTGCTGATCCATGAGCCACACCACATTCTGTTACTACTATATCACGGAAGCGACGGAGCCGCTGAACGTTTACCCTACGCGGAGCATACGTTCAGGCGACAGAAGCTCATCATGCAAACGAGGAAGTCGCGCGGTGGCGCCCGCAACACCGATAGGGAAGAACAGATCTTAAGGAGGCGAAATCATGTCCCAGAGTCTTGTCGAATGGCTGAAATCGGGACCCGTCCTGGTCGCGGACGGAGCCACCGGCACCATGCTGCAGGCTGCCGGCCTGCCTGCGGGTGTCATTCCAGAGCAGTGGAATCTGGAGCAGCCGGCCAAGATCACAGCGCTGCATCAGGCGTATCTGGAGGCGGGGTCCAGGATCATCGTGTCGAACACTTTCGGCGGCAACCGGATCAAGCTGGGACGGGCGAAGCAGGCCGACCTGGCCCCGGAGACCAATCGCCGCGCCGTGGAACTCGCGCGCGCGGCGGCTGAGCCATACGGCGCATTCGTGGCTGCCGACATGGGACCGACCGGCGAGCTGCTGGAACCGTACGGTGAGATGACTTTCGCGGCAGCGGTCGAAACCTACGCCGAACAGGCGCGCTTCCTGGCTGAGGCCGGCGCCGACGCGCTGTGGTTGGAGACGCTCAGCGACGTCAACGAGGCTCGCGCGGCCATCGAGGGTATCCAGAAGGTGACCGCGTTGCCGATCCTGTGCTCATTCAGCTTCGATAGCCATGGGCGTACCATGATGGGGCTCACCCCTAAGAAGGCCGCCGAGACGCTCGGATCATTGGGTCTCGCCGCGCTGGGCGCAAACTGCGGCGCGAGTCTCGAGGACACCGTCGAGGCGGTGACGGCGATCGCCGGCGTGCTTCCCGGACCTGCCGTTGATTGCGAAACCGAATGCCGGCCTGCCGCGCCTCATAGACGGGCGATCGGTATACGACACCACACCGGAAGAAATGGCCGGGTATGCCGTGCGTTTCGTGGCGCAAGGCGCTCGCATCGTGGGTGGGTGCTGCGGCAGCACTCCGGCGCACATCGCTGCTATTGCAGAAGCAGTCAAAACCGCGTAAATCACCTCGAATCGGGGTATCGACGAGCGGCGCTGTTCGGCCGCCGGTCTGAGAATTGCGTAGAGCCAATAGGCACCTTATGCGATCACTCTGATTGGCGGATGAGCAGGCCGCTCGTCTTTGCGTCTCAGTGGCAGAAGCCAATTTACACCAATTGCAGAAATTGCGACGACCTACCCGTAACGTTTTCCGTTTTCAGTCGGTATCATGTCCATAGGGGTTTTGGAGCATGCCCCGCGTGACCCAGATCGAAAACGGAGGAACTATGGAAATCTCACGCCGAGACTTTCTCAGGTATACCGTCGCGAGCGCCGCCGCTCTTGGCCTGAGCAGTCTGCAATTGACGCGCCTTCAGGATGCTCTGGCCAGCGAGACGAGCCCCGCCGTCATTTGGCTGAGCGGCTCGGGCTGCACCGGATGCTCTATGTCACTCCTGAACGCGGTCAACCCGACGATCGATCAGGTGCTGCTCAATACCATCAGCCTGAAGTATCATCCCAACCTCATGGCTGCGGCCGGGGACCTAGCCGTTCAGGCCGCTCGGTCGACTCAGCAGGCGGGGGGCTACATCCTGGTCGTGGAAGGGGCGATTCCAACGGCGAGCGGCGGGCGCTACTGCTACGTGTGGGACGAAGGCGGTCAAGCAGTCACTATGGCAAGCGCCGTACAATCGCTGGCCGCGAAGGCCAGCAAGATCGTCGCGGTCGGTACGTGCGCTTCGTTTGGTGGCATCCCGAAAGCCTATTCCCCGGCCGGCGCCCAGGGTGTGGGTGCCTTCCTCGGGAAGTCGGTCATCAACATCCCGGGCTGTCCGGCGCACCCCGATTGGATTGTCGGCTCGCTGGCCCAACTGGTCGCCGGCACGACTCCGGCGTTGGACAGCAACGGCCGGCCGACGGCCTACTTCGGCGGTGAGGCGATTCACGAACGGTGCCCTCGCGAGGAGGATGATGAGGATCACCAGCTGGCCTTCGGCATCGATGGGGCCTGCCTGAGAGGCGAAGGCTGTAAGGGGCCACACACCCACTGCGATTGCGACAAGCGCAAGTGGAACAACAAACAAAGCTACTGCATCGGCGTTAACGGCCTGTGTATCGGTTGCACCGAACCCAGCTTTCCATCGTTTCCACTGCACTCGGCCAGTACCAGTGGCGGTGGAGGCGGAGTGACGCCGACACCACGGCCGGTGCAGACTCCAGACCCTAATTCACCCAATTTTCGCAGGACATTTCTGCCGCGCGTCGGGGCGGCGGGCAGTAGGACGGAGGATAACGAGTAAATGGCAACGACGATCAAGATCGATCCGGCAACCCGCGTTGAGGGCCACCTTAAGGTGGAAGTTCAGAATGATGGGGGACACGTCATTTCCGCGAAAAGCAGCGGCATGATGTTTCGAGGTTTTGAGAATCTGCTGATCGGCAAAGACCCCCGTGATGCGGCCCACATTACGCAGCGGATCTGTGGAGTGTGCCCAATTTGCCACGCCATGGCCTCGTGCCTCGCGCAGGAGGCTGCGGCCGGGCAGACTGCGCCAGACAATGCCCGCCTGATTCGCAACCTGATCCTGGGCGCGGATTTCCTTCACTCGCACATCCTGCACTTCTACCACCTGGCCGTCCTGAGCTATATCAAGGGACCCAATATGCCGCCCTGGACCCCGACCTTCGAGGTCGACCTGCGATTGAATCCGACAGACAACCAACGTCTTGTCGACCACTACGTCCAGGCCCTGACTGCCCGACGGCAGGCTCATGAGATGGGCGCTATCCTGGGGGGTAAGCTGCCGCACACAGTGGCATACGAATTCGGGGGCGTCGTCACCGTGCCCACCTCATCCATGATCAACCGATTCCGCACGTATCTGGACGGAGTGACTGCCTTCATCGACAACGTCTATCTGCCGGACGTCGATTTGTTGGCGGGTGTCTATTCCGACTACTATGAGATTGGCCGTGGTTACGGCAATCTGCTTGCGTTCGGCGTGTTCGATCTGAATGCCAGTGGCTCATCGAAGCTGCTCCGACGGGGACGTATCCTGGATGCCTCGACCAACGTGCAGAGCGTGGACGTAAGCCAGATCGTCGAATTCAACCAGTACTCCTGGTATAGCGGCTCCGCCGAAAACCCCATGCAGGGCGTCACGCAGCCTAGCCCAGACAAATCCGACGCGTATTCCTGGCTCAAATCACCGCGTTACGGCGGAGTCGCGTACGAGACGGGTCCCCTGGCGCGAATGTGGATCAATGGGGACTATCGCCGAGGGATCTCGGTGATGGACCGGCATCAGGCGCGAGCGCGCGAGACGAGTAAGATCGCGCATGCCATGGGGGACTGGCTGTCGCAAATCGATCTATCCAAGGCGTCCTTCCAACGTATCCCCGTCCCGGTCGCAGGCTCGGGCATCGGGCTAACCGAAGCTCCACGCGGTGCGCTCGGGCATTGGCTGAAGGTCAGCGCAGGAAAAGTCACCACGTACCAGATCCTGACGCCGACCTGTTGGAATTTCTCCCCCAAGGACGATCTGGGTGCGGCGGGGCCGCTGGAGAAGGCGCTCGAAGGCACGCCGATTGCCGACGGCATGCAGCCAGTTGAGGTTCAGCGGGTGGTGCAATCATACGATCCCTGCTTATCGTGTGCGGTGCACTAGGCGGCAGAGAGAGCCAGGCAAAGCAGTCTCGCCGGGCCTTTCCCTGAGCATCGTACGATCGAGTTAAGACGACCCTGGAAGGTCGCCCGATCGGCCATGCGCGGTCACGCGTCACACCTCAGCGTGCTCCGAGCGGCACCGGTCAGGCGATCGTCCAGGGTCGTCTTAACTCGCGACGGCTACTGTCCGGTGATGGGTATCTCGATACTGAACGTGGCGCCGCGATCGCTGAGGCAGGACAGCTCAATGTGACCACGATGTTCCGACGCCAGACTTCGGCATACCGCGAGTCCCAGACCAGCGTGGCGTTGGGAGTCCTTGGTCGTAAAGAATGGTCTGAAGATGGCGTCCCTCATGACGTCAGGGACGCCGGGTCCGTCATCCTCGAACTCGATGCGGATGGAAGACGGCGCCGCACCGACGCACGTGGTTCGGACTGTAATGTGGCCCTTTTCGGCACTGGACATAATAGACTGGTGGGCATTCATCAGCACGTTCAGGAAGATGATCTGCATTTTGTAGGGGTCGGCCACGGTAAGAGGAAGGTCTCGATCGAGCTCCAGAGAGACGGCAACATTGTGTTTCTCGAGCTCGTAGGTCTGCAAGGCAATGCTCTCGTGCAACAATTCGTTGATGTCGACCAACTCTGGGCCGCCGTTTTTGCGCCGGGCAAAGTTTAGCATATTCCCGACGATGTGAGACATGCGCTCTGCCTCGCTGTAGACGCGCCGGAGGTAGCTGTTCTCTTGCGGCGAGTGAAGGCCGCCTTCGAGCAGAAGCTGAGAATAGCCGAGAACCGAAGTCAGGCAGTTGTTGAGCTGGTGCGCGACCGCATTGACCGTTTGGTCGCTGAGGGTCGATTTGGCCAACTCCATGACTCGCGCCTGCGTCGCCGAGAGGGTCTCGGCCAGATCGCGGATCTCGCGCGATCGAGCCCCGGCCGCGAGGGCCGTTCTGGACTGGATCGCCAGCAGTCTGAGCAGGGCTAAGCCGGCTTGCTGCTGCATCGCTGGAAGAGTGACGATGACGAAAGCCGCTCGATCGGCGTCAGCCAACGGTACGACATGCAGGTCGGCCCGGTCTTGGAGCCAGCTTTCCACCGCCGCGGCAAAGACAGGTCGATCCGCGGTCAGACGGATCGGCTCGCTGCCCGTGTCGGATGTCAGTTGGTTCAGGTAGGGGAGCAGCCGCCCCTCGCGGGGCAGGCACCGATCGAGGTGCGAGCCAGCCCATAGCTTCACACCGTTGTCGCCGGTTTCACGCCAGGCGGTCAGGCTCGAAAAACCGATCCCGTGAAGGAAAGAAACGATTGCACGGAAGTATGCGGGAGTCGTCGCGGTGTCCCACGGAATCGCGGCCAGACCGCTCAACCAGGCCAGGGGACACGTCTCTTCTTCCAGCCGAATTGACGGCGACGTTAATTCCTCGGTCATGCACACCACCTTGCCGATGCGTCCGGCGTCGTAGTTCTGGTAAACACAATGTAATCTCGATTTCGCTTTTGAAGCGCCTCATGATATAATACATGCGCAAACGGCAGTGTGCGCCAGCAGCCAGCAACGACACGGGAAGGAACGAACGATGCCACAACCGGACAATCAGCTGCGAAATGGAATTGCGGCCGTGAAGGCCGGCAAGAAAGAGGACGCTCGCCGGATTTTGACGGCTGTCGTTCAGCAGAGCCCAGAGAGTGAAGAAGCCTGGCTATGGCTTGCCGCGGCTGCGGCATCACCCCGTGACACGTTGGCGTGCCTGAAACGCGTTCTGGCTATCAACCCTCAGAATGCGAAAGCCGCGGCCGGCGTGCGATGGGCCACGGCGCAACTGGAAAAGGATCAACCTGTAGGTCAGCCCGCTCCGCCACCAATCGTGCCTGAACCTTCACGGGTACAGAGCACGGATGCCCTCGGGACGAAACCGGTTCGCATCGCTCCCGCCCCTGACGCCAAACCGGATATTGGCAAACTGGCTGCAGAAACGATTGAGCCTGATTTCGGAGAGTCCGGAGCCGGAGCCCGAACTGACAGTCAAGACAAAGCGTGCCTTCATTGCTAACCTGGTCGTCGGCGTCCTGGCCTTGCTGCTCATTCTGGGCCTGGTGATCATCGGCGTACTGCTGTACCAATGGCTTCATTGAGTCAATGCCGAGTCATTAGCGCAGTCTGGCCCGATCTCCAGGGGACGGAGCTTAGTGTTCGCTCCTCTGCTGTCTTGCGTTGAAAACCTTCTCGATACTCCACAGAAGCTCCTGTGGCCCGAATGGCTTGGTGACGTAATCATCGACTTTAGCGATGTGCAGACCCAATACTTTGTCGATGCTTTGCGCCTTGGCGGTCACCACGATCACCGGCGTTTGCTTGAGCTTCGGGTCGGCACGCACCTGGCGATATACTTCCCAGCCGTCCATGTCAGGCATCATCAGGTCGAGCAGGATGAGGTCCGGCTTCTCGCGACGGATGGCTTCCAGGCCCTTCTGGCCGCCGACTGCCCCCACGACCTCAAAGCCTTCGCGCTCCAGGATTAGCCGGACCAGCTCGATCATGTCCGGCTCGTCTTCCACGCAGAGGACCTTTCGCTTCGGTTGATCTTCCATAATCAGGCCGTTACCTTTCTAGCTGGCTCGTTTCGGGGACTCATCCTCAAACGGATGTCATAGAGCGTTCTGCGATGAGTGGCGTCGGTTACGATGATGGCATCATACACAATCAGAGAATGAAATCGTGGGCCTGTTCCTCCCCATGCAGCACACGCAAGGCACCCTGGGCCATCGCCAGCAGCTCGTCCTCACCGGGATAAACGAGAACTGGCGCAATCCAGCGCGTGCGGCTGGTGACGTCATCCATCAGCATTTTCGAGTGAGCCAGACCGCCGGTCAGGACGATGGCATCCACATTCCCATTCAATACCACGGACATGGCGCCGATTTCTTTGGCGATCTGATAGGCCATCGCGCTGTAGACGAGACGCGCGTGCTCATCACCCTCGGCAATGCGTGCTTCTACGACGCGGGCGTCGTTGGTGCCCAGGTGAGCCACGAGGCCGCCCTGCCCAATCAGGTGGCGGAACAGCGTATCGTACGTATACTGGCCAGAGAAAGCCATGCGCATGACGTCTCCGATTCCAAGGCCGCCGGCACGCTCGGGCGAGAAGGGCCCCGTACCGTCCAGAGCCTGGTTGACGTCGACCATGCGGCCGTGTTTGTGCGGCGCGACGGAGATGCCGCCGCCCATGTGCGCCACGACGAGGTTCACGTCCTGGTAGGGCTTGCCGAGGTCCCTGGCGGCCCGACGAGCTGCAGCCTTGAGGTTGAGAGCATGCGAAAGACTCCTCCGCTCTACCTCGGGCATGCCGCTGATACGAGCGATGGGCTCGAATTCGTCCACCGAGACGGGGTCGACGATGAACGCGGGAATGTCGACACGGTCGGCCACCTCGCGTGCGATGAACGCGCCCAGGTTACTGGCGTGCTCCCGGTCGGAGGGCAGTTTCAAGAAGTCGAACATGCTGTCGTTGACCACGTAGGTTCCGCTCTCGACCGGCGGCAGAATGCCGCCTCGCCCGACGACCGCGTTGAGTGTGTTCAGGCCGACGCCATTTTGCTCCAGTGCGTCGACGACGGCATCCCGGCGGAAGCCATATTGCTCGAAAATTCGCTTGTACTGCTTGAGCTCGGAGGCATCGTGGCAGAGGTTCGTGACGAAGACAGGGGTCTCTTCGTCATACAGCCCGATCTTGGTCGATGTAGATCCCGGGTTGATCGTCAGGACGCGATACATGCTCTCCCCTTGTGCTTCATGATTTCCTACAATATACCACAGAACATGATGTGTGTCCAGTGTGCTGTTAGCTGCGCCGGAAAGCGTCGCGCGCCGCGCCCAAAAGCCAAGATCGACATCGTGATTTGACAACTTGCTCAGGTCATGGTATATTGAGCGCAATCTGACACAGAAAGACTGCGAACAGGGCGAGTAGCCTTCAAGGTGGAGCTCAGAGAGTCGGGAAATGGTGGAAGCCCGATGCTCACACGGAGGGTGAATGGACCTGGGAGTTGCGGGCTGAAATCCTTAGGAGAGTAGGCCTCGCCGGATGCGCCACCGTTATCATGGCTAGGGTATCAGGTGCAACGTCTGAACGCACCCCGTATCCGAAGAGTGAGGCTGGCTCCGAGGTAGTCTCCGCCGTCACGGCGGCAGGAAATTTTGGAGAACCAGACTAATCAGGGTGGCACCGCGAGCACTTCAGGCTCGTCCCTCAAGGGGGGACGGGCATTTTTATTTTCTGAGAGTTTTCGCATAGAAAGGACGACCATGGTGACAGAGAGGAAAGTGATTCTGACCGGGGATCGGCCGACCGGCCGGATGCACCTGGGACACTACGTGGGCAGCCTGGTCAATCGGGTGCGGCTGCAGGACGAGTACGAGTGCTATTTCATCATCGCCGACCTGCACGTGCTGACGACCAAACCGGAGAAAGAGTACATCGCCGAGATGCGGGAAAATATCCACGAGATGGTGCTGGATTACCTGTCGGTCGGCATCGATCCGGCGCGGGCCACGATCTTCGTTCAATCGGCGGTGCGAGAGACCTACGAGATGAACCTGATCTTGGAGATGCTGGTGACGCTGCCGCGACTGGAGCGCCTGCCCAGCATCAAGGACATGGCAAACGCGGCGCACCTCGACGTCTTGCCCTTCGGCCTGGTAGGCTATCCAGTCCTGCAGGCAGCGGACATCTTACTGCCGCGCGCACACCTGGTGCCGGTGGGCAAAGACAACGAGGCTCACGTGGAGATTTCGCGCGAGATCGCGCGCCGTTTCAACCGGACTCTACGGAGAAGTCTTCCCCGAGCCGGACGTCATGATCGGTGACGTGCCCACGCTGGTGGGTACCGACGGCCAGTCGAAGATGAGCAAGTCGTTGGACAATGCGATCTTCCTGTCCGACGACGAGAAGACCGTGAATCGAAAAGTGTCGCGGCATGTACACCGACCCGAACCGAATCCGCGCGGACATCCCGGGAACGGTCGAGGGCAACCCGGTCTTCATCTACCACGACACATTCAATCCTGACGTGGATGAAGTAAATGACCTCAAGACACGATATCGGTTGGGCAAAGTTGGCGACGTGGAGGTCAAGCGGAAGCTGGCGAAGGCTCTGAACAATTTCCTGGCGCCCATCCGCGAGCGCCGGGCAGAGCTGGCGGCGCAACCGGACCTCGTTGAGCAGGTGCTCTTCGAGGGTACTGCGCGCATGCGGGCGCGGGCACGCGCGACGATGGACATGGTCCACGAGGCAATGGGCATTTACGGCGTCGAGTTGGGCGAGCGACTGGCCCGGCGGTGAGGCCGCGGAATCGGACAGATTCGGAACAACGAAGGGAGCGAGACAAATGAAAGGCGAAACGAAGATCCTGCTTTCCGAGCGTGACATGCCGACCCGGTGGTACAATCTGGCCGCCGACCTGCCCGGGGAACGGCCTCCGATGCTGAACCCGGTCACCTTCCAGCCCTTGACGCCGCCCGACCTGGCCCCGATCTTTCCCATGGCGATTATCATGCAAGAGGTCAGCAAGGAACGGTACATCGAGATCCCGGACGAGGTGCTAGACATCCTCAAGCTGTGGCGGCCGTCGCCTCTGTTTCGCGCGTACCGGCTGGAAAAGGCGCTGGACACGCCGGCAAAGATCTACTACAAATATGAGGGCGTCAGCCCGGCCGGCAGCCACAAGCCGAACACCGCTGTTGCGCAGGCTTACTACAACAAGAAAGAGGGCGTCCGCCGTCTGTCCACTGAGACCGGAGCTGGCCAGTGGGGCAGCGCCCTGTCCATGGCGTGCGCGTTCTTCGGCCTGGAATGCAAGGTGTACATGGTCAAGGTCAGTTACCAGCAGAAGCCCTATCGGCGCAACCTGATGGAGACCTTCGGGGCTACGTGTGTACCGAGCCCGAGCACCGACACCATGGCCGGCCGCAAGATCCTCGAGAAGGACCCGAACTCGCCGGGCTCGCTGGGCATTGCGATCAGCGAGGCCGTGGAGGACGCCGCGACTCACGAGGACACCCGGTACTCGCTGGGCAGCGTGGTGAACCACGTTTGCATGCACCAGACCGTCATCGGGGAAGAGACGCTAAAGCAGTTCGAGATGGTCGGCGACTATCCCGACGTCGTGATTGGGTGCGTCGGCGGTGGTTCGAACTTCGCCGGTCTGGCCTTCCCATTCGTTCGCGAAAACCTGACTGCCGGAAAGAAAACTCGTTTCGTGACTGTCGAGCCGACGGCCTGTCCGTCGATGACCAAAGGCAAGTACGCATTCGACTGGGGCGACACGGCTGGCATGGGGCCGGTGGCCAAGATGGACACACTGGGGCATAACTTCATCCCCGCCGGCATCCACGCGGGCGGCCTGCGGTATCACGGCATGTCGCCGCTGGTGTCGGAGCTGCATAAGATGGGGATCGTCGAGCCGATCGCGGTGCCGCAGACGAAGGTCTTCGCCGCCGCGATCCAGTTCGCGCGGTCAGAGGGTATCGTGGCGGCGCCGGAATCCGCACATGCCATCCTCGGCGCCATCGAGGAGGCAAAGAGGGCCAAGGAAGCCGGAGAGAGCCGGGTGATCGTGTTCAACCTGAGCGGACACGGCAACTTTGACATGGCCGCGTACGACCAGTACCTGTCGGGCAACCTGGTGGATTACGAGTATCCGGCGGCGGAGGTCGCCAGGGCACTCGAAGAGTTGCCGAAGACCCAGTTCTAGACTGACCCGAGAACCACTCGCCGGGGCGGCTGAGCAGAAACTCGGCTCGGCCGCCCGGGCCTGACGTGGAAAGCGTAGGTATGACCGTGGAAGCGAACCTGAGGATACCGGGCCCCACGCCCCTCCCGCCCAGCGTGCGAGAGGCGATGGGGCGTCCCATGATCAATCATCGTGGTGCGGAATTCAAGCAACTGCTGAAGACCCTCTCGGCCAACCTAAAACGTATCTTTCAGACCGAGAGTGACGTGCTGTTGTTGGCGGCATCCGGCACCGGCGGCCTCGAGGCCGCGATCGTGAACGTCGTGGCGCCTGGAGAGGCGGTGCTGGCCGTGAGCACGGGCTTTTTTGGCGAGCGCTTCGCCACAATCGCCGAAACTCATGGCGCCCAGGTCCACCGGCTCGACTTCCCCTGGGGGCAGGGCGTCGACGTCGAGGCATTGCAGCAAAAGCTGCAGGAAGTGCCAGGCGTCAAGGCTGTGCTCGTGACCCACAACGAGACTTCGACGGGCGTGACGAACGACTTGCGCTCCATCGCTGCTGCGGTGCACGCGACTGGGTCCGGTGATGGACCTTTGTTACTGGTTGACGCAGTCAGCTCCCTGGCGGCGATCGACCTGCCCACCGACGCGTGGGGCTGTGACGTCGTCGTCACGTGCTCTCAGAAGGCGTTGATGGCCCCGCCAGGGTTGGCCGTGCTGGCGGTGGGGCCACGGGCCTGGACGGAGATCGAGGCCAAGAAGTGCCGAAGCTATTACTTCGATCTGCAGAGCGCGCGCAAGCGGGCTCAGGAAAACGAGACCCCCGCTACGCCGCCGGTTTCGGACCTGTTTGGGCTGTCAGAAGGCGTGCGGCTGATCCTGGATGAGGGCTTGCCGGAGGTGTTCGCCCGGCATCACCGTGTGGCAGAGCGAATGCGGCAAGGCGTGAGCGACCTGGGATTGGAGCTATTCCCCGATCCGCGCTGGCTATCGGATACGGTCACGGCTGTGCGCGTGCCGGACGCGGACGGGGTGCGGACTCGGCTGCGCGAGCATGGGGTCGTGGTCGCGGGCGGGCAGGGACGGCTCAAAGGGCAGATTGTTCGCGTGGGACACATGGGCTGCGTGTCGGAACGGGACGTCGATTTGGTGATTGAGGCATTGCACAAAGTAATTTCACGGTAAATTGAACCGCTGTTTGACAATGGGAACCGGTTCGGTTATAATCGCTAATGCTGCTTCGGGAGCAAAGATGTGAAGCTTCAGAGTGGCGATGCGGCAAGACGCACCTGGGTCTGTCCATGCGTGGCAGGCAAAGGAGTGTTGGACTTATGGAAATGGGAGGGAGGTGGTAGTGAATGACGGTCAGGCTGCGAGAAGGTGAATCGCAGGAGGCCCTGCTCAAACGCTTTCGCAAGAAAGTCGCGGAGGGCGGCATCCTCACGGTGGTTCGTCGTCGTCGCTGGTTTGTCTCGAAGAGCGAACAGCGGCGAATTCGCAAAGCCAAAGCCATCAGAAGAGCCAGGCAGAAGAAGCGCCGGCAGGAGAGAGACTAGCTCGGCTATTCTCTGTCTGAGCAGATATCTGGCCACCTCTTTGGGTTGATTTGGCAGAATTGTGAACGATGAGGCGGAGTCAAGGGTTCTTCTTGGCTCCGCTTTAGGTTTGTTTCCGAGCCTCAGGCGGTCTGCGCCAAAAGGAGCTCATCGAGCAGGCTGATGATCTGGTCGTCCTCACCCGCCAGTTCGGACAGACGGCTCGACTTCGCCTGGATGAGCGCCTGAAGGCTGCTGTTCACGTCCTCGCCCTCGATGGTCACCTGGCTGCTGATCAAGACGCCGGCCAGAACCAGTGGGGCATAGACCAGGTCCAATGGCAGGATCTGCTTGGCGGCAAGCTGTCCCGTGATGAACTTCCGTGCAGCGCGCTGCTCCACGATAGGCCAGATTTGGCTGCGGCGATGATTCTCCAGCAGGCCGAAACTCACTGCAATGGAGAGATTGAGGATGTGCTCGTAGCCGAATTTCATCAGCAGCCAGATTCCGCTGTCGAATGGGACGGCCGCAGCCAGGAGCCGCTTGAAGATAGGCACGTACAGGGCATCTTCCAGTGTTTCGTTGGCCAGGAACAGCTCAACCGTATGGGTCATGATTTTGGAAATGCAGATGGCCTCACCCATTTGGAGCTCGACCCCGCATTCCAGGAAACGCTGCCGGCTCTCGTTGAGCATGGCCGCGAATATGGCTGACCGTGTCAGAGGCTTCACGATGTGCACACGCCGGTCGGTGAATTCGCGGGTAGCTTTGGTCTGTAGATCGACTTCGGTGTTGTGCCAGACCTCTACGAAATAGGGACGTAATTCGACGGTGGTCAGCGGCTCGGGGCTGCCGACAACGTTCAACTTGACCTTGGGCCGGGCGTTCATCTTCGCCGTGTAGCCGAGACTCAGAACCGGCGCGATCTCGAGTCCAACGAAATCCCGGATGGGAACGGCGGGCAAGCGGCTTCTGGAGTTCTGGGGGCGTATTCGTGCGGCGCGACTGGAGGGTTTGCCTCGCAGGTCCACGCGGATCGCATAGCTGCCCGTGGGCATCTCGGGTGTGGCCAGGACGGGGATGTGCAACTCGCCCACTTCGCCCGCCTGAAGCGTGACCCTGGTCTGAGCCTCCGCAACGCTCAATCCAACCGGCCTTTTGGGAAGGTCCACCGAGACCTGAAAATCGATGGATGTGTCCAGCGCGCTTTGCAGATAAATGGACAGCGTCGCCGTCTGGCCGGGCGCGACGCTATTGGGCTGCAAGTCGATGACGTACTGCACGCCATCCACTTCCCACCGTTGCTTTGCGTCTACCAGATCACCGAGAATGTCAGGATACTCGATAGCCACAGCGACCTCCCGGGCAGTGTGCCCAACGACAGAATGCGATGGCGCGTAGTTGGGGGTTGACCGACGTTCATGCAGACATAAGTATAGTACAGCTGCGGCATTTGGTCAACGCACGGATACTTGACAGATTAGAACGTATGTGCTATCATAGTGCAAGAGATGATTGATCCATTGGGGCAAGGAGGATGGGGCGATGCCAGAAGACGGTCGAAGCAGAGCGTTGGAGACCACGGTATCCACGATTCGGAAGCGCTTTGGGGACGGCGCTATCATGAAGATGGGCGAAGCCAGTCACATGCGGATTGAGACGATCCCGACCGGTTCCATCTCACTGGACATGGCTCTCGGTGTCGGTGGGATTCCGCGCGGGCGCGTTACGGAGGTGTTCGGACCGGAGTCTTCCGGCAAGACCACATTGTGCCAGCACATTATCGCCCAGGCCCAAAGGCTGGGCGGCGTGGCGGCATTCATCGACGTGGAGCACGCGCTGGACCCGAAGTATGCCGTGCGCTGTGGGGTAGACGTGGACAATCTGTACGTGTCGCAGCCCGACACCGGCGAGCAGGCGCTGGAAATCGCGGAGGCGTTGGTGCGCAGCGGGGCCATCGACATCGTGGTGGTCGATTCGGTCGCCGCGCTTGTGCCGCGGGCGGAGATCGAGGGGGAGATGGGCGACGCCCATATGGGCTTGCAGGCTCGGCTGATGAGCCAGGCGCTGCGCAAGCTGTCGGGCGCAATCCAGCAATCGAAGACGGCAATGATCTTCACCAACCAGCTTCGGGCAGAAAATCGGCGTGATGTTTGGAAATCCGGAGACCACGACGGGCGGGATGGCGCTGAAGTTCTACGCTTCCGTCCGGCTCGACGTTCGCGCGATCCAATCTATCAAGGTTGGCGGTGAGGTGGTGGGCAACCGCGTTCGAGTGAGGGTCAAGAAGAACAAGGTGGCCCCGCCCTTTCGCGAGGCTGAGTTTGACATCATGTACAACGAGGGAATCTCGATGGATGGGGACATTCTGGACCTGGGTACGACGCTCGACATCGTCGACAAACGCGGGTCCTTTTATACCTTCAACGATACACGGCTTGGCCAGGGACGTGAAAACGCGAAGACTTTCTTGCGAGAGAATCCGGGCATTTGCGACGAGATTGAGGGCCGCATCCGAAGCAGTGCAGAGGTGGGAGAGGCCCTACGGCCTGCAGCCCGGTTCAGCACGCCAGCGGTAGGGTCCGCGAGAGACGGTGACCACGAAGATCTGGATGACGATGACGGCGGCGACATGGACGAGGCATAGACGCCCGGGGAACTGCAAGGCGCCCGTTGCTGTTTCTGCTCGCGCAGCCACGTCCAGGCGAGTCCTCGCCGCGGGCTGAGCAAGAACATCAGGGCGAAGATGAGCGGTCGAGACCAACACGATGGCGGCGCCCGATGCGACGTTGACGTAGAACGAGAAGTACAGGCCGGACACGCCGGAGAATGACGCCGATGGCGATCGAGATGAGCATCATGATGGGCAGGCGCCGGGTCAGCAGGTAGGCGCTGGCTGCCGGAGTGACGAGCATCGCCACCATGAGCGCCACGCCGACGGTCTGGATAGAGACCACGATGGTCAGCGCCAGCATGACCAGCAGCAAGTAGCGCAGCGAGCTCCGCCGGCAGGCGGAGGGTCGCGGCCAGGATCGGATCGAAGGAGAGGACCAGGAACTCCTTGTAGAAGGCAAAGACGAGGAGCAGCACTATAGCGCCGAAGACGCCGGTCAGAATCAGATCGCCTGTCGCCACGCCCAGGACGTCGCCGAACAGGAAGTGTGAGAGGTCGGCGGTGTAGGTGCGCACGGTCGAGATCAGGGCGATGCCGAGCGCGAACATCCCTGCGAAGATCACTCCGATGGCCGTGTCCTCCTTGATCTGCTGGCCCCGGCTGATCGCGCCGATGCCAATAGAGGCGATGATGCCGGCTGCCAGGCCGCCCCAGAAGATTGGTGCGTGCATGCCCCCGCCCAGCAGATAGCCGACCGCGACGCCCGGCAGGATGCTGTGCGCCAGGGCATCCCCAAAAAACGCCATCCGCCGCAAGACCACGTAGGTTCCCAGGACCGAGCACACCGTGCCGACGATGATGGCCGCGATGCAGGCCACGTACCATGAATGGGTAATGCAGGGGGTCCAGCAGGATGCGCAAGAGGGGCTCAATCATGGTGTTCGTGGCCTCCGTCACAGCAAGCGTCGTCGAACGAGAGCAGATTGTTGGCCTGTGGAATCAGTCGCGTTTGGCCGCCGTATGCTTCCTGCAACCGATCAGGAGTCAGTACCTCCTGAGGGCCGCCGAAGCCGATGAGCCGGCGATTCAAGAGCATCAGGCGATCGAATGACTCGGCGGCCAGGTTGAGATCGTGCGTAGCGACGAGCAAAGTCACCTGGCGTCGCTTCAGCTCATCCAGTACGCCCATGATGTCCTGCTGCGACTTGACGTCCAGGCCGGTGAACGGCTCATCCATGAGCATGAGCTCTGCTTCCTGGGCCAGCGCACGAGCGATGAAGACGCGCTGCTGCTGCCCGCCTGACAGTTCACCGATCTGCCGTCGGCGAGATTCGGACAGGCCGACCAGCGACAAGGCTTCGGCTACCATTCGGCGATCGATTCGCGTGGGCCAACGAAAGAAGCCAATGCGACGAATGCGGCCCATCATGACGACGTCGGTCACGTTGACGGGGAACGTCCAATCGACCTGGCTGCGCTGCGGAATGTAGGCGATGCAGACGTGGCCGCTGGGTTCGTAGCCGCGGACGGTGACCGTCCCCTGAGTGGGTCGCAGCAGTCCGGCGATGACTTTGAACAACGTGCTCTTGCCGGCGCCATTGGGTCCTACCACCGCCACCCGCTCCCCGACGGTCAACTCGAACGAAATGTCCTCCAGGGCTCGAACGCCGTCGTACTGCAGCCGCACCGAGTTGATGGCCACAATCGGCGCTGCCCGATCGTGGGGAACAGGTTCATGGAACATCAGCACTGGACGATTCCTCTCTGAAAACTCCCGACATCATAACCGCGCCAGCACTCCGAGACTCCAGGACTTCAGAAGTTCCGGAGCTTCGAAAGACCAGCCGTCTCACTTCAGGGCGTTGACGATCACGTTCGTATCGTAGCGCATAAAATCCAGGTACGTTTCCGCTCCGCTGCCGGCGGGGCCCAGCGAGCCGTCGAACAACGTGACGAGCTTGACTCCAGTGTCGCTGGCGACTCGTTGCGCGAGTGCATCGTTGATCGTGTTGCTGATGATCACCGCCTTCACGCCCTGACTTCGGATGGCGTCCTCCAACTGGGCCATGTCCTGCGCGGACGGCTGTGCCGCCGTACTGAAACTGGGAATGACAGCCCCGATCTGCTCGAAGCCATAGCGATCGGCGTAGTAGCCGAATGCCAGGTGATCCGTGACCAGCTTGCGGTTGGCGGGCGGAATCTGTGCGACCTGCTGCTTGATCCAGGCGTCGAGCTGAGTCAGCTTTTGGTCGTAATCGGCGGCGCGCGCCTTGTAGTCGGCCGCGTGCGCCGGATCGAGGCTGGACAGCGCTTGGTCTATGTTCTGCACCCAGACTTGCACGTTGATGGGCGAAAACCACGTGTGCGGATCGTTGCCGTTGTTTTCCTGCTGACCGGGCGGCGGTGTTGGCCCGGGTTGATCGGTGGCCAGGTGTCGCAGGGTTATCCCGTCGGAGACAGCGACGACCGGCGTCGACGTGCCTGCGTTCTTCAGCATGTTCGTGAGAAACACCTCCAGGCCGGCGCCGTTGGCGAAGATCACCTGCGCATCACTGACCGCGGCCATGTCGCGGGGGGTGGGGTTGAACGTATGCGGGTCAGTGCCCAGCGGCAGGAGGACCGTCAGGTCCACCGCGTCGCCGCCGACCTGCTTCACGACGTCCCCGACGATAGTGGTCGTGGCCAGAACTTTGAGCTTCTGGCCGGGCTGCAGCGGGACCGGCGTCAGCGGAACCGGCGTCGCCGTGGCCGGCCCAGCCGCGTACGTCGGTGTGAGTGCGGCCGCCAGAAGAGTTACGAAGAAAAGGAACGACAGCGCGCAGCGCAGCCGTCGACTGAGTGGGCGTGACGACGTAGCGAGCATTAGCCATTCTCCTTTAAGGGCAGCAAGACGACTTGCGATTTGCGGTGACTATACTATTTCGGGGCTCCGCCTGTCAAGGCGCAATCGGGGTGATCTTACTCGTTCAGAGATTCCAGTCCGAAGCGAGGACAGCGCAAGTGCTCAGGTTCCCACCGGGGGCCTCCATGTCGGCGGCTCGAAGCTTGCCTGTTGATGATTCTGAAAGTCAGCCGTCAATATGGCATGCACCCACGGCGCCACGTCTATCTGAGCCAGCTCGGCTGAAGAGAAGAACGCCACTTCGGTGGTTTCAGTTCCGTCCGGGTGCGGCTCGCCGGCAATCACCCGGCCTTCGAAGACAGTCATGATGTATGAAACCTGATCTCCGTTGCTGTAGGTCACCAGAAACTCGGGGGGGCCTCCAAACACGCCCATGAGGCGGACCGGCGCGACCCACAGTCCCGTCTCTTCCCAAGTTTCGCGCACTGCGGCGTCCGCGGGCGACTCGAACGGATCCATGGCCCCGCCCGGCGCGACCCAAATTCCGGTTTCCGAGTTTCTGACGAGGAGAACCCGATCGCGGTCGTCGAACACCAGAACCGTCGCAGACGGCATGAGCAAGAGATCGGAACCGATCCGCCGGCGCAACTGACGCAGGTAGTCTGAGATGGGCATGACGCGTCTCCTGTTTCGCGACGTCTAGAGCCAGGCCGTCTCAGCCGTGGGCTGCTCGCGGAGCAAGCGCGCGGCAACCAGGCCGAGGCCGATGTATAGCCACAAGATGCAAGACATGTGGGGGAAGCTCAAATTGAAGAGGTAATGATCGAAGATGCCGCCGACCAGCGCGCCCGCCAGTGCGATCTGGAAGCCAAGCAGGATGGCTTCCAGGCCGCCGTCGCCGCGGGTGTGGCGGCGAGACAACCAGGTCGTTAAGAAAAACGTGACGACGATGACCAGGAAGAAGAACAGGCCGATCAGCCCCATCTGCTCGGCAATCAGCAGGTAGAGGTTCGACACTCCGATGTACAGGTCAATGTCCGGCGCGTCGGCAAAGCCCACGCCGATCCACGGGTAACGCGATATGAGGATCAGCGCATCCTTGTATTCGCCGAAGCGCATCTGGGTGGCCCGGTCCTGTCCCTGTACGCCCTCCACGAAATGGCTGACGTAGCCCTGTGTTTGCGGCAGGTACAGGATGAGCAGCGCCACCACGATCAGGATCGGCAGCAGGCGGCGATATTTCACTGCGGCCAAAAGCACCATGGCGGCGAACAGCCCGGCCAGCGAGCCGCGTGAGAACGTCAGGATCATACAGATGCCCATGACGCCCAGCATCGGGACGACGAGCACGCGCGGCAGGATGGGCCGGGGGGAGAACAGCTGGGGCACCAGCAGGGCGGTAATGAGAATAAGCAGCGCGCCGAGAATGTTGGGATCGACGGACGTGCCGATGGCGCGCATCAGGCCCTCGGGGTCATCGTTGATGAAGCGCAGCACGGATGAGCCGGAGGGATAGCGGACCACGCTCAGAGCGGACAGAAGGCGGATGATCCAGGCCTGGGGTATGATGTAGAAGAACACGCCGGCTGCCGCAGTGCCGAAGCCGCATACGGTGAGCGCTGCGACGATCTGCTCGAGCTGGCGGCGGGTTCGCACGCAGTTGGTCACGGCGAACACCAGGCTGATGGCGATGGTGACCTCGCCGAAGCGCCGCAGGGTGTTCATGGTGGGTGACGAATGGGCCAGCCCGGCGATGAACGCGACGACGGCCAGCCCCAGGAAGACGAGCACGGGCAGCGTCAACGGAGTGCTGACGAATTCCTGCTGCTCCCCAGAAATGACCCGAGCGATCCAGACGAAGAACAGCACACCCAGCGCCCCGTCGAGGAAGCTGGGTTCGAAGCCGATGTTCAAGGGGAGAGCGGCAAAGGGCAACAGGCATATGATCGCAATCAGCACGATCAGGGTGATCTGCGTGCTGCGCAGCATGGCCAACCCGCCGACCACTGCGATGATAGACGCCAGAGCCAGAGGCGCATTCAGCAGACCGATCCACGCGCCGAGGATTACCCCTGCGACGGCGGCGATGCCTGCGGCCGCCAGAACGGCGGTCCGCCGATTGTTGCCGACCAGCGCGGCTTGCAGGCGGTTATGGGCTGTGTGCAGCACCATGCACTGCGTCCTCCAGTTGGGCGAATTGTGGGTCAGTATAGCGCACGTCTGAACCGCCGCCAAATGCAGACTGCCGGCGCCCCAGCGGGACCGGCAGTCTGCATTTGGGGTGTGAACGGGGATTGCTCACGGAATGGGCGTGGGTGTAGCCGGCGGCGCGACGGTGACGAACTGGGGCAGAACGTAGCGGTCTTTGAACGTCCCGCCGGTGCCGGGAGCAAGCGGGACAAGGTCGCCCGCAGTGGTGCGATAGAGTCCTACCATAATGCTGTAGCTGCCGGGCGCCGCCTCGTACGGCACGACGAGGACGTGCTTGTCCACGATAGTCTCGCCCGGCGTCCACGCAGTGGTCGGATAAGTGCCTCCGACCGGCTGGTTGTCGGCCTGGTTCACCGTTCTATTGCCGGTGGCTACCAGGTGTACCCAGATGGTGTAGTTGACGTCCAGCCTCTTGATGGTTTGCCAGTACAGGGTCACCGTCAGCGTCTGATTGCCGTTTATGAACGTCTTGTCGCCGGTCGAAGGCTCGACCTGATAGCCCAACAGAACGAGTGAGTCGTCCCATTGCACGTTTACGTTCTTGGCCTGGGCCAGGAAGACGTGCGGCGGGACGTACTGGCGCAACGCCAGGGATTGAGCTGACGTCTCGCTCACGCGCCGCCAATGACGGTCCAGCCAGGTGCCGACCATCCCGTTAGCATCCCAGTCAGCGGATTTGTACGGCACGAACCACAAGCGGTCGTAGTTGTTGCCGAGGCGGGTCAGCGTGTCGGCCGCGGCCTGTGCACTGACGGGACGGGTTGCCGGAACTACCTCGTGCGGCGTGCTGCCCTGGTAGTAATACCACATCGTTGGGTCGGGGTAGTTCTGCACGATCACATCGCCAGGGGCCGTGGATTGCGATAGGTGCGTGGCCAGCTCGCGCCAGCCGCGATTGCGTGTATACTGCCCATCGAAGAAGTAGCCATACATGGAGTAAAGCCCACCCGCGAGCACCACCGCGGCCGTGACGTAGGTCAAAGCCCGCATGCGGTTTCCCAGCAGGCGGGGCAGGCTCACCAGTCCGGCGGCTACCAGGAGGTAAAACGGCGGCGCGGCGGTGGTCAGATAGCGCTCGTTGAAGACCGGCCGGCTAAGCGACGAAAGGTACACGCTCAACACGGGCACGCTCAGATACAGCGCGAGAAACCCTGCAGACCGAGGTCGCTGGCGCACGAGCCAGCCGAGGCCCAGGAGGAACACGGCCGCAAAAAACGGCAGCACGCAGTTCGCGATGTCCGGCGAAATCGTCTGGCCCAGGCTGAAAGCGGACAACGTGCGCCGCAGCATGTCGAGGAAGGCCGGGGAGTCGCCGTTGCCGTGGTACGCCGTGAGCACTTGCCAGCCAACCACCAGCCAGGGCAGGTACAGAAGCCCGATGGCAGCCACCGAGGTCAGCCAGGCGCGCCACTGTCCACGCGGGCGAACGAGCAGCCAGTACACACCCTGCGCGGCCAGGAGGAAGAGCGCGTAGTAGTGCGTGTAGATGCTCAAGACCGACAGGATGACGTATATGACCCAGTTGCGTCTCCGATTCCCACGCATCGCCAGCAGCAGAGCCAAACTCGACGCCACGCCCAGCGCGGTCGAGATGGCGTACATGCGCGCTTCTTGCGCGTGCAGAAGCTGAAACGGGTTCAGCGCCAAGATGGCTGCGGCCCACAGACCCAGCTCTTCGCTGAAGAGAACACTGCCCAGGCGGAAGATGAGAGGCACCGCCAGGACGCCGAAGAACAGGGAAGTGAACCGAGCCGCCCACTCGGAACTGCCGGCCACTCCCATCCAATAATGCAGCAGGGCGTAGTCGAACGGCGGGTGCGGCTCGAGAAGCTTTAACGTTTGTTGAAGAATTCCGCCCAGGCCTTGGGCCGAAAACAACAGACCGAAAGCCTCATCGCCGCGAAGCTCCGGAAAACCCAACCGATAGAGCCGAACGGCGAAACCCAGCAGCGTCAGACCCAAAACGAGCGACAATGTGAAACGGCTGCGAGCGCTCTCGTCGCCCGCGTCAGTGATAGTAGCCATGATGAAACCTCTGTCGTGCGCCGCCGGTTGGCTTGCCTGCCGTCGACGGGTGGTGGACTTCCGGCACATTGTGCGGGCTTTCAGTTCGGACATGGTGCGGGCGTTATGCCCGGACGCCCTCCGGCCTGTGACGAAAGTCGTACTTCGAGGGAAGGATTTACTTCCCCGTTTCGGCACACATCATACCACCAGAGACAGCAGAGACAAATGGCGTGCGTCATAAAATGCGTTCAGCTTGTCCGGACGATGACCTTATGGTACAATCCCACGCATGTCAGCGAGGTTAACCCCCGGCTCCACCTCAAGTTCAGGCGAATCTGCGGTCCCCAGCCCGGTCCCGCGGCAGCTTCTGGCATTGTGGCTTGCACTCGCGCTGTTCGGCCTCTATTTTGTCACATATTCCGCGAAGTTCGAATCCAGCGACGGCGTTTCCATTTATAGCGTAACCGAGAGCATCGCCAAGCGCGGCGCCTTCGACAGCAGTCCCTTCATCTGGGACCGATGGACCGCCGGGCTATCAAGACGCCCAGGGTGATTTCGGTGTGGACGGCAACCTGTACTCAAAAAAGGGTTTGGGTGCTTCCATGTTTGCGGCGCCGCTGACCTGGATCGCGCTGCGAGTGCCTGGTGTCGGGCTGGTGCAGACGACCTATCTTTTCAACATGATCGTCACCGCCGTTACGGCGGCGTTGCTGTTCCTGTATGCACTGAGGCTGGGCTACGGCCGGGATGTGGCGCTGCTGATCGGCGGGCTGTTCGGCGTAGCCACGATCGCCTGGCCGTATGCCGGCTACTTCTACAGCGAGCCGTTGATGGGGCTGTTCCTGACCCTGGCGGCGTACTTCGGCCTGGCCTTTCTCCAGGAACGGAAGCCCCTGTTCCTGCTCGGCGGCGGGCTGTCGATGGGCTGGGCGGTCGTGACGCGGCTGACCAACGCTCCGCTCGTGCCGGTGTACTACGCCTACGTGCTTGGTCCGGCACTGATCGCGCTGGCTCGGTCGCGCGCGCTGCGCTCTCTCGTGCGCGAAGGGCTGATCCTGAGCCTGGGCGTAGGTGCAGGCCTGGGGGTCATCGCGCTGTACAACTTCATGCGCTTTCTTGATCCTTTCCGCAGCGGCTACGCCGATACCGTTGGTTTCTGGACGCCGTTGTTTCAGGGCTTGTACGGGCTGTTCGTGAGCCCGGAGAAGAGCCTCTTTCTGTTCGCGCCTGTCTTGATTCTTGCCCCGCTGTCGCTGGTTCTGTTTCTGCGGCGGCACCGGCGGGAAGGCGTGTTCCTGCTGATCTTCATTGCGATACCTACCGTCACGTTCGCGAAGTGGATGGATTGGGAAGGCGGCCTCGCGTGGGGGCCGCGCTACCTGGTGAGCATCGTGCCCCTGGCGATGATCCTGGCCGCGCCGGGGCTCGACTGGGTCCTGCATCGGTCGTGGCCGTGGAAAGCGGGATTGGCCTTGCTGGCCGCGTGGAGCGTCGCAGTCCAGGTCCTCGGGGCCAGCGTGCACTTCGGGCATTACCTGCGCGTCATTCGCGCGATTGCTGGCCAATGGACTGGCTTTCCCTGGGCGGTCTCGCCCCCCATCGCACCGTTCGTATTTTCGCCGGGTATCATCGGCCTCGACCTCGTTCATCCGGCCTGGTTTCATCTGGACGTGAATGGCACCATTCGAATCGACTGGGGTCCGCTCGTGGCGGTGGTCGCGCTCACCCTCATGGCGCTGGCCGTGCTTCTAATGATCCGCCGTCGATCTCCTGGCCGGGTAGCCGCAATTGCACTGTCCGTTATAGGCCTGGCGGGCGCGGTGGGCGTAACAGGTTACGCGTTGCACGCTTACTACAGCGGCCCCAATCGCGGAGCTGGAAACGATTACGTCGCGCTCGTCGACTACCTCGACCGAAACGCGGTGCGCGGAGACGTGCTCCTGATCAGCTCTCACATGTACATGGGCTTCTTCATGAACGAAACTCGAGCACCGATCCAATGGTACAGCCTGCTCAGCAAAGGCGAGGACCCTTCGCCGGACGAACAGACCTTACTGGAGCGGCTTTTGCGTTCAAGGGGGCGCATCTGGCTCGCGATAGATCGAGTGCCGGCGTTGGGCCTGCCGCGCCCGGCGGAGAAGTGGCTGACGCAGCACGCGTACAAGATTGAGGACGAAACGTTCAGCGATTACTGCCGGCTGCTGCTGTACCAGGCCGACGATGCGACGGAGCCTCGACAATCGCCGCGACAGGCGCGCAGCCTGGATCTGGGTCACGGCGTGCGCCTGATGGGAGAGGACGTCGGTGCAAGCGGGGATCTCGGCGCCGCGAGGCCTGGAGATGCACTCTGGTTCTCACTGTGGTGGCAGGCGGCACAGGCACCGGATGGCGATTTCACTGCGTTCGCTCAACTCTTGAACGCGTCGGGCCAGTTGGTGTGGCAAACCGACCGCACGCCGGCAGATGGTTTTCGGCCGACGACGGACTGGCGGCCCGGCGACCTGATCTGCGACAATTACGGCCTGCGTCTGTCCAAGGAGCTGGAGCCGGGGCATTACCGGCTGGTCGCCGGGATGTACGATCGCCGGACGATGCAGCGGCTGCCCATGACGGACTCGAACGGCCAGCCCGCCGGCGATACTGTGGAAGTGGCCGCGGTCAATGTGGTGCGGTAGACGTCTTACCCCGCACGATCCCCCAGGCGAGCACGACGACAGCGAGCAGCAGGGCGACGATGGACAGCGCTGCGCCAACCGTGAACGAGAGCGGCCGGAACACCATCTCGACGTGGTGGTCGCCTGCCCGCAGCGGAAGTCCGCGCAGTGTTTCCTGGACCCGGAAGATTCTGGCGTCGACGCCGTCTACTGTAGCGCGCCAGCCGGGGTAATAGACCTCGCTCAGGACGAGCAGACCGTCGACTGGCAGCGACGCGTCCAGAACGATGCGCCCGGGCGTGCGCTCCGCGATCGTAATTCGAGCGGGCTGAACGTCAGACCCCGCTCCCTTCAGGTCGAAGGGCAGCGGCTCGCTAACCACCGCGTCACGAAACGGGTCCGCCTTTGGGTCGGCCAGGTACTGCAGAGCGGCGGCGTCGTCGGCCGTGTGCGCCTGGTAGGTCACGTAGGATCTGGGACCGACCTGGTCCAGGCGGTGAAGATAGGTCGTGTCCTTGGCGTTCTGGAGGCCCGCGATCTGGTCGGCAGGCACGTCGTATAGACGCTTGGAGGGTGCGGCCAGCGTCTTTCGCCAGCTCATCACGTACTTCACGTTTAAGAGCTGCCATACTCGCTCGATGGGCACGGACGTCCACAGCGCGTCGTAGGTCTGCAACCTCAGCGGACTCGCGCCCCACGTCTCCTCCAGGTTGTATACGCAGCCGTAGTTCCCCGGAAGCTGCCACTCATTGTACGTGCGGAAGGTTCCCGTATCCTGCATCGGCGCGGAGACGAGTGGGTTGGACTGCCAATGCGCCTCCGGCTTCAGCTCAGACAAATTGTTGCGCCAATTGATCGTGAAGAGGTCGAACGCAATCAGCGCGACCACCAATCCGATCCACAGGCCGGTGCGGACGCGACGGCGCTGCCTCAGATTGAACAGCACCAGCGCGAGCCCGGAGAACAAGAACAGCAGTACGGCGCGGCTCAGCGCCGTGCTGAACGGGCTGTCCGCGGCCCACTGCGCGTCGAGCCAGCCGTAGAAATACAGCGCGACGAGCAGCAGGCCACCGACGGTCAGGTAGCCGGCAGCGGCGACGAAGCCGTTCAAGCGGCGCTTGAGCGGCTTGTGGAGAGGGCGCAGCAGGCTGAGCGTACCGTAACCTGCCAGAATCGCAACGGCAAAGCTGAAGATGAAGGCGGCGCGTTCCTGCGAGCGGAATATGGCGAAGCCGGGCACGGCCAGGTAGAAGAGGCTGTATACAAATGTGTTGCCGCCGAAAGAGACGAGCAGGGAGACAACGGCGAGAACGCTCCAGAAGATGACCTGGGCGCTTCGCTTGAGTATTGGTGCAGAGACAGCAAGGAGCAACGGCATGATGCCGACGTACAGCGGCGACATCGTGCTGACCGAGCCCGGCAACAGCATCTGGAGCACGTCCTGCCGGGGGAACCCACCCGATACCTCGGCGTAGCCAATCTTGGCCCGCGTCGAAAGCTGCATGTACTCGATGCCCGGGATGAATTGCACCGCGGCCAGCGCGAAACCCAGCGCCTGGAGGGCGACGAACGCGCCCAACGCACGCGACCACTTGACGTGGAAGCGCCAGGCCGCAAAAGCCGCGTAGAGGGCTGCAGTGTAGAAGACGTACATGGAGGTCTGGGGATGGCCTGCCAACAGCGACACACCCCACGCCAGCCCGGCCAGCGTGAATGGGCGCCAGCGCACCGCCGTCGATTCAGATTGCGGGACTGTGTTCCCGATGCGTTCGAAGCCGACGTCGAGAAAGAGCAGAATGAGCGGGAGCCAGATGCCCACCTCCAGAATGGCCAACTGCTGGCTCGGATACGCCGTCAGGTAGCCGCCGTAGGCAAAGGTAACCGCGGAGACCAACGCAGCGCCCCGGTGCCGGAGTAACCTCCGGGCGAACATGTACGTAAACACGCTTGCGAGGAAGAAGTGCAGGATCGCTTCCCATTCGAGAGCGAACAGTGAGAAACCCCACGGCGCACTGGCCGCCAGCGTGAGAAGGCTGAGCGGGTAGAAAATGGCCGATTGGATGTCTGCCTCAAACGGGTGACCGGCGAAAGTGTAGGGGTTCCACAGCGGCAGCCGCCCCATCGACAATTCGCGCGCCTCAAATGCGCCGAAAGCGTAGAACTGCTCGTCGAAGTCGCCGCGCGGAAACGAGCCACGGTCCGCGACGCGGGGCGTGATGATGAACCAGAAGAACGACAGACACAATCCTGCCAGGAGCAAGATGACCAGTGCGTCACGCAGCATCGGTCGCAGCCCACTCCGGGGGCGCACGGCAACCGCGTCCATTGGCCGGGCTTCGACGGCTCGCGCACCGGTCATGCGTTCGCACTCCTCAAGAGAATCCTCCGCTTCATGTAATGACTTCCCACATTGAAATCGCAGCAGCACATCGGAATCATTTCAAAACCACGAATTGGTCGAGCAACAGGCGCCCGTCTGGTTGGGGCTGCCCGTCTCGCGTGACGGGCAACCGCTGGCCGGTCTGGGGATCGTATAAGCCAACCTCGATGCGATATTCGCCTGCTGGACTGTCTACCGGAATCGGCAGGTCGTAGAGGTCGGTGAGCACCTCTCCTTTGAGCCAGCTTACGGTGGGCGCGTCGCCGTCCAATGGTGGATGGTCACTGCCCACGGTCAACTGGCCGGCGGCGTTCAGCAAATGAGCGAATACCGTGTAACTCGTCGTCATGGGCGCCTCGGCCTGCCAGAACAACGTGACTGCCAGCGGCTGACCGCGAGTCGGTGATGGGCTCAGCTCGTAGCCCAGCAGGCGTACACCGGATCCGAACGTCGCCTGCAATGGCCGGTCGATGTGGCCGGGCGCTTTGTACGTCCGGGCGCGAGATTGAACCTCGAGTTCGGCGATGCCGACCGCGTCGGGCCGAACGAGCTGGCCCGATTTCACATTCAGCAGGTCGACCGCCAGGGTATATCGACCGCTTTGCAGCGCCGGGTCCAGTTTCAACCGGTAGGGGAAGCGGACGACCTCACCGGCGACCCAGGACGCGGTCGGATAGGCGTCGTGGCTCGCGTGCTGCTCGGACACCATCTTACCGCCGGTGTCTCGCAACTGCAACACTGCGTCGTAGTCGTCGCCGGGCGCCGCAGCAGCGTGCCAGGTCAGGACGACGTCCACCGTGCGGCCTGCCATCGTCGGTGCGGTGGGCACTTGAGCGTCGAGCAATTCGAGGGCCGGCCCGAACGGCGTCGAAGCATGCGAAGCGGGCAAACGATCGGCCGGAACCGGAACCTGAGGGCGCACGATCTGGAGCGGAGCCAGGGTCGTTTTCACCGCTTCCGCGCCGCTGGCGGCGTCGTACAGGACCACGTGCACCGCATACTGACCCGGCAGCGTGCCGGTGGGTACAGGGATGGCAAGGCTGTCGGTGATGGGTTGGCCCGGCAGCCAGGTCGCGGACGGCACGATGCCTTCGAGAGGCGTGCGATCACGCGACCAGACCAGCCGTCCCTCAGCGTCGACCAGGCGGACCGAAACCTTATAGCTGACTCCCGGCGCGCGATCACCGAGCCATGCCATAGCGAGGTGGGCGACGTCGCCGGATGTGACAGGATTCGGGAAGAGCCGATAGCCCGACAGCCGGACGGGACCGGTGGTTTGCTGCGCAGGGGCGGGCTGGACTGCCGCCAGCTGTGCGTCCGGCGGGAAATCGTACAGGTAGAGCCTGAGCGTCGAGAATTCGTGGCTCTCGACCTGAAAACCGTGGGACTCCAGCCAGTATTCGATTCGCCCGGGTTGGTGAAAGTTGAGCACCAGCCAGGCGCGCCGGGAACTGCCCGTCAACTGGCTGAGGAGCCGGGCATCGACGTCGGCATCGCCGGTGTCGACGCGAGTCACGGGCAGGGGGCCCGAATAGTATCGCTGAAAGATGATGTCGGGATTGAGTCCATCGGCCAGGATGACGTCGCCGCTGCGGCCGTGATCGGAGATATACTCGGCCGCCGTGCGATAGTCGGGTTTCCAGTAGCGCTCGTCCGTGTAGTACGCGTGGAGAGACGCGGCGTCCACGCCCACGACGAACAGGAGTCCCACCACGACCAACGGCCACGCCAGGCGCCGCAGGCTCAGCAGCCCCACGGCCAGGATCAGCAAGAACGCGGGGAAGGCGACGGTCAGGTACTTGTTGAGCATACCGCGGCCGGTCCAGGCGAGGAGCATCATCAAGCCTACGGGCACGGCCAGAGATAGCGGCGCATACAGATCGAGTCGCGACGGCTTGATTTCGCGCCCGCCGGACGAGCGCCGCGCATCCCACGAGGAACAGGAGCGCGAAGCTGACGACCAAGTAGGGGCCGAGCGGTGACGGGAGGACCTCACCCAGGCTGAAGCTGGCCAACGCATTCCAGGGAAGCACCAGCGGCGGCACCGGAGCCTGCCAGCTCTCGGCGGACGTCATCTTCAGGGCGTTGGCCAGCCAGGGCGCGTACAGCACGACCAGCGCGACCTGAGACAGGAGCCACCGCAGGGTCAGCGAGCGGTAACGTCCGTGAAGCCACGACACGACATAAAACGTAGCAGCGGCCAGAGGGGCGAGGGCGGCGAAGTAATGGGTGTACAACGCTGCGACGCTTACCGCCACGAAACCGGTCCAGGCAAGCGCGGTGTTCCGGCGCAGTGCGTGAGCGAAAAACAGGAAGACGGCCAGGCTGAGCGCCAGGATCTGGGCGTACATTCGCGCTTCCTGGGCGTAGTAGATCGCGAATGGGTTAACCGCCAGCAGAAACGCAGCCAACAGGCCCGCCGGTGGGCCGTACAGCAGGCGGCCCAGCCGGTAGAGCAGCGGCACTGCCAACAGAGAAGCGACGAGTGAGAAGAAGCGGATCGCCCAATCGGTCGTGCCGAGCGCGGCCATCCAAAAGTGGAGTCCGAGGAAATACGACGGGTTGTGGAAGCCCACGCGAATGCGCTCCAGCAGCTCCCCAGTCCCTGGACTGGCGTAATGCACGGCGAGACCCTCGTCACTCCAGAAGCTCTGCTGATCCAGACCGTACAGGCGCAGAGCCAGGGCGGCCAGCACGATCAGAAGGATCAGCAGCCATTCAATTGGGGGCAATCGCTTTGGAGTCATAACCCTACTTGATGCCGGAAGGCGTCGGCGCCGGCAGCAGGACGAAGTCGCCGCTGCTTTGGCCCGACTGATTCACGATTGGCAGGCGCTCTTGAGTGTCGAAATAGTATAACCCAATCCGAAGCTGCGCGCCATTCGCCGTGCTGAACGTTGTAACAGCGCCTGACGCGGGAACGAGTGTGTGGCGGTCACGGATGATCTCGCCGGGCGCCCACTGGGTGGTCCCGTAGTGGCCGCCCACCGGCGGGCCATCTCCCTGTGCCGTGATCGACCCGGTCGCATCGAGCAGGTGAACGGCGGACGTCACGTCATGCGCGAGCGGCGCATCGGTGCGCCAGTACAGGTCGACATAAGGCGAATCGCCGTCGAGGTGCGCTTCGTAGGCCAGCAGGGCGATGCCACCTTGCCACCGAGCATCCGCGAAGTGAATGTCCGCAGGCCGCTCGGTTGGCGGAATCTCGGCCGGCGACGTAATCAGGCTGTCGCCCCAAGGGCTCAACTCGTAGACGAAGTCGCCGCGGGCCTCGAAAATCGGGCGTGTCGTCGTGGAGCGGGCCAGCCGCCACCGGTCGATGCCTTCCCACCGGGCGCGGTCCATGCCCTGCTCGCCGGAGTGGACGACCAGGTAGCGGACGCCCTCACGCGCCAGGTCACGCAGCGTTGCCAGCGCCGAATCGTCCGGGAAGCCCCGCAGAGCAGCGTCGAGCGCGGTCTGGCGGGCGGGTGTCATGCCGCTGTACCCGTTGACCAGGCGTTTCCAGTGGATCGTGCTGGCGTACAGGCGGCGGGTTTCGGGATACTCCGGCCGCGGGGCCACGTACAACGGCCATTCCAGCACACCAAAATCGCCCGGCTGCGTGGACAGCCAGCGATATACGGGAGACAAGTTCTCGGTGGCGCCGACCTGGGCCAGCGGCAGCGGCGCGCCCCAGCCCTCGGCCAGGATGGCCACGGCCAGGACACCGGCCACGCCCACAACGAGCGGACGCCGGCTGCGTAGCGCACTCGAGCCCAGAATCGCGGCAGCGCCGAATCCGGCGAGCACCGCGATCGGCAGACTTGCGGCAGTCATCCACCGGGGCGGGACCCGGATCAGCGCGAAGATGGGCGAGAGCCGAGCCAGCGTGAGATAGGGCAGGGGCACGTGGTCAGCGCCGCGCTGAAGGTACGGTCCCCAGGCCAGAACCCAGGCGATCAGCCCGGTGGCTGCGCACGCCAGGCCGATGAAACGTGCTCGATTGCGGCGCTTCCAGGCCCAGATGAGGCCAACGAGGGCGAGCACCGGTCCAACCAGGCCGGGGAACAGATAGTTCTCCTCGGTGAAACCGGCCCGACCGCCGAGTGGAGCAGTAAGCGCTCCATAGATTGGATTTGCGGGCGGCGCGGCCAGATAGTCGCCCGGATGGGCGCCAAATTGGGCGGCCAACTCGATCGGGCGCGCGTCTCGAAGCTGCGATAGGACTGCCACGTAGGGCGGAATCAGGGGCCAGGTCAAAACCGCGACGGCAAGGAGGGTCAACGCGGTTCCTCGGACTGCGAGGAGGCGTCGGGAAGCCGGCAGCGTGATCCACTCACCGATCCAAAAGACACCGATGGTGCAACCGGCGAAGACTGCCAGGTGCCAGCTTGTGGAGGCCTGCAGCCAAACGAGCACGCCGAACGCGAGCCAGCGGTGGGCACCGCCGCGTCTCAGCGCTGCATCCAGGCAAATCAGGGTGAAAGGCAGCCACTGCAGCGTGAGCAGCTGGAGATGGCTGAAGGCGGTAAGCCGGTAGGGCGCGTACGCAAAGGCCAGACCCGCCAGGAACGCGGCCCAGGAGCATCGAGTGTAGCGACGCACCAGCAGATACGCTCCCCACCCGCCGAGCACGTAGGTCGACATAAATGCGAAATTGTACGCAACCAGCGGCTCGTTGGTCAGCAGCTGGATCGGCAGGCTGGTAAGGCTCGTTCCGAGCAGGTGCTCGGAGTAGGCCAGTGCGTTGCTCAGCGGGAAGAAGATGTTGGCGTCGAACAAGTGTAGCGGATGGGTGAGAAGCGCGTGAGCGTCCCAGGCCAGGATCCAGGTGTTCAGCAGGGGGTCGCCAATGTCGCTGGGGACGGCCGAAGAGAGCTGCTGCCACAAGGGATGCGTGGCAAGGCACGCCAGGATGCCGTATGCCAGAAGCGCCCACAGCGGCTCCGTTCGGGTCTGGCCGCGCGCCTCGCTCACGGCACCACCTGGATTGCTGTATCGAGCAGCACGCGATCGCCGGCGACCTGCTCGCCGTCCTCGTCGAAGACGGGCAGGCGTTGCCCGGTGGCGGGCGCGTACAGTCCCAGCTCGACCGTGTACCGGCCGGTTTTCAGGCCGAGGGGCACGGGTAGTTGCACCGTGTCGCTGACAACCTCGCCGGGCAGCCAGCCTGACGTGGGACGCCGGCCCCCGGCAGGCGCGCTGTCGATCTGGCTTGCTACCTCATCTTTCGCATCCAGCAAATGAGTGAAGACGGTGTAGTCCGCGGTGACCTGGCCGGCAGCCTGCCAGTAAGTCGTCAAATCAAGCGCGTTACCGACGTGGACGCGCCGCTGAGCGATGTCGTAACCGAGGAAGTGTACTGTCTCACCCAATCGCGCTTCGACCTCGTACTGAGGATCGGGCAGAATGAAGCTGCGAGGTTGCTTGTCCACCCGGATCGAGCCGACTGGAACGACGGTTTCGCTTCCGGATACGTTCAGCGTCACCTCGTAGCTGCCGGAAGGAGTATCGGCCGGCACGACCAGGTCGTGGTGTGTGCACACACTGTCGTCCTTGCTCCACCGGGACGTCGGCGTTGGAGCGCCGCCCGTCCACAACTCGCGCACGGAGCTCCCCGAGTCGAGCGCGCGCAGGCTGAGCCCCCACGTCACGTCGGCAATCGGGTCCGCCTGTGCCTGCCAGAACAGATTGAGCGGGATCACGTCCCCGGAGGCAACCTGCTGAGGGAGACTGTCCGCCCCCAATAGGCGTAGAACGCCGAAAGACTGGTCGAGGGTGCGTTGCGGCTTGCGGTCGCGCAACGTGAGCTTCTCGGGCGGCGTAATGTCCAGGTGGCCGAGCGGCACGGTGTCGAGGCCGGACCCAGTGACCGCGAGGCGTTTCTGGGACTGCCACTCGTACAGTCCCGCGACTAGCTGCACCGTGCCTGCGGGAGCGCACGGGTCCACCGCCGGCCAATACTGGTCGATGACCAGGTCGCCAGGTTCCCAGGTCTGAGTCGGGTAGCCGCCCTGATTGGGCCGGCGGTCGTCCTGACCCCAGCGACGGCCGCGCGCGTCCAGGACGTGAACGAACACGGTGTAGTCGGCCGGGATCTTGTTTTTCGCCTGCCAGAATAGAGCCAGCGGTCTGGCTTCTCCGGCGGGGACCGAGTCCGGCAGTGTACAGCCGAGAAGCGAAACGTTGGGGCCGAAGTCGGCGGTCAGCGGATGAACGGGCAACATGCGGAAGCCCTGTTCGTACAGGCCGTCCAACGTTCGAGTGGATTCCGGCAGCTTCTCAGCGGGAATGCGGAAGACGACCATCAGCGGTCCGCCGTGGCTGTTCTTGACGTCGGTTCGGCGGACGAGCGGAGCCATGCGTTCGGCGAATGCATCGATGTAGCTCTGCTGCTCCCACGAGAAGACGTAGAGCGCGTCTTTGCCCGCATCTTGAGACGGTATGACCAGCGTTTCGCCGGTATCGAAGGAATTGAGGTGTGAATCACGGGTCAAGAAGCTGACGGTGGCGTGTTCAGCCCACAAGGGTGATAGGAACACTCGGCTGTTGCCGGCCCAGTCGCGCAAATAGCGGGCGGCTTCGATTTTGTCGACGTCGTATACGTCGTAAGCACCGGGTGCAGCCGGGAAGCGGACGAAGTAATCTGCGTAAGTGCCATACGCAGTCCAGCCCAGGATACCCAGCACGAGGATCACGGCCAGCCCACGGAAGCGTGCGCCCAGCCACTGCGACAAAGCGACCAGCCCCAATGCCGGCAGGACGACCAGTGCCGGAAGCACGCCGATGGTGCGCGAAAAATCGGGGGCGCCGCTGCTCAGAAGGGAGGGCGCAAGCATCACCACGATCCAAATGAAGAGCAACACGAAAGGATCGGCTTCGTGGGACAATCGCTTGCGGCGGCCGAGTTGATCCAGCGCGACAATGCCCCCCAACACCAGGCACACTGCCGCCGCCGGTCCGAACACCGGACGTCCGGAGAAGTTGTGGTTCCAGGCGCCGTCACCCCGAACGAAAAACATGCCGAGCACGGCGAGTGCGTTCTGACCCAGCGCCACCAGCGGGGTGCTGCTGACCGCGGGGTTGAAGATGGAAACCAGCCTGGCGTGGCCGGTGAAGGCCTCCGGATTGGCTAGAAAATAGCGGCCCAGGGGAATGAACATAACGGCGGACACCGCCGCCATCGTCAGCCATTGCAGCAGCATCGACGGACCATTGTGCCCGTCCGTCAGCAGCTTGTAGAAAACGAAAGCTGTGATGATTAAGGGCAAGAAGCGGCCGGCGGGGTGCGTATAAGGCCCGAGACCCAGAAGGACCCCGGCCAGAACCCACCATATCAGGCCATGCGTGCGGATGCCACGCCAGAAGGCGTAGAAAAGCAAGACCTCGAGCAAGGGCAGCATGATCGCGCGGATGCCATAGCGGCTGAAGTGCACGTGCCAATAGGTGACTGCCAGGAAAGCTGCCGCAGCAAGGGCCGCCGCAACCGCGTCGGCTCGGCGGCGGTCCAGCGGATTGGCCGGTTCCAGTAGGGTTTTCACCATGAAGTAGCTGAGGAATACTGTGATCAAGCCGACCAACGCGGACGTGAAGCGCAGGGCGAGGACGCTCGACCCCAGTGCCCACATCAGTGCTGCCTGCAGGTACGTGTAAAGGACTTCGCGTCCGCCGTTGGCGGGCAGAAAGAGGGGCCGATCCCCGCTCATGACAAGCGTTGCGTCCTTGGCGTTATAGGCTTCGTCGAATTGGAAGCCGGGCGGGATCAGGTGCAGCTGGTAGAATCGAAAAAAGGCTGCCACCAGCACGATCAGGAGCAGAAGGAGCCAGGCATTACGGGTCAGGCGGTCACTACTCATGGCGCACTCACCCGGATGCCAGGTACGACGACCCGTGCGTCCTTCGGGTTGCCGAGTGCATCGAGCACGTCCAGGCGCCGCCCGTCAGCTCTGTACAAGCCGATCTCCAGCGAGTACTCACCCGGCGCCGCCTTGTCGCTCACAGGCAGGTCGTAGAACATGTCGACGACCGTCTCGCCGGGCTGCCACTCAGTCGTTGGGTGTTGATTGCTCATCGGCATGCTGTCTTTCTGGCTGACAACACCGCCCTGGCCATCCAACAGATGGACGAAGACCGTGTACTGGACGGGTATATTGCGGAGCGCCTGCCAGAAGAGGGTGACTCGCAGCGTTCCACCGGGCGACGCCGGCTCCGGCTCCATCGTCAGGCCGGTCAGCTTGGCTAGATTGCCGAAGTTGGCGTCGAGCGGACGTGCGGGTGAAGTCGCCACGGCAGCTCTCCTTCGATACAGCACGATGTCCGACTTATCGAAAGTTGTCTCGTGATAGGGGCTGGCCTTCAGGTATTCGAGTTGTTGGGTGTATACCGAAGACCACTCGGAAGAACGGTCGATAAGCACGAAGTCGGCCTGAGCCCAGCGGTCAGGGAACCAGAAGAGCTGCGGCCGGCGCGTAAACTGAGAACCGAGGTAATAGTCTGCGGACAGGACAGCGGATTCCGGAATCAGCTTCTGCACCTGGTCTATGGCGGCCACGCGGACCGGGTCGACGGCGTACTGATCGGCGGACACGTCCAGCGAGAACGGAAGCGGGCCGTACCACACATCTGACACCATTGCGGCAACCAGGACTGCCACCGACAACAGCGCGACCCGGACAGGGCGCCGGCGACTTGGCGCCGCAGCGACGTTGTTGGGTCGGGGCTCCAGCAAACGGCGCTGTACCCAGGCGAAGCCCCACACGCCGGCCAGGGCGGCTACCGGGATGACCGGATTCGATTGCCAGCCGACGTAAGACGCCGGGGCGCCGTAACCGATCAGCAGCGCGGAGAAATTCACCGCTACGATGGGCAGCGCGACGGCCAGTATGGCCGGGCCGGCGACGGGCAGGAAGAGAAACGGTCCCAGGACGCGGGCCAGGTACTCGGCAAATGGAAATGCGACCAACGCAGGCAGGCTGCGTATCTTGTCCAGGATCACCTGGCCGCCCTTCATGTCGGTCACGAACCAGGGCGCACCGCCGCCGATTTTGAAGTGAGGTACGATGACTTTGAGCGCCAGGACGAGCCAGGCCAGTGAGACGCCGATCATGGCCAGTCCGAGCCAGCGGCGTCGCGGCTGCGTGACCAGCGCGTACACCCCGAGGGCAGCGCAGACCAGCGTGTAGCTGTCCACGACGAGAACCGACAGCAAGAAGAAGAGCCCGAAAGGGAACCACTTTTCCTTGTGCAAGAAGTAGAAGGCGAACAGAAACAGCGGTGGGAAGAGGTTCTCTGGATGAAAGCCGAAAGTAAACATGTTGACCGTAATGAACTGGAGCGTTGGGTGCAGCAGGAACGCCAGGCTGAGCGCCACGGCCGGCCACTCGTAACCTGTCAGCTCCCGGGCGAGCAGATAGATCGGGAGCGCGCCGATCGCCGCGGCGAACGCTTGAACGAAAAACAGCGTGTAAGTATGCGGTACGAGCGCATAAAGCGGGTAAACCAGCCCCAACATTAAAACGAACGGGTGTTGGGCGAAGAGGTGCGGGCTGTTGGAGGATTGGAGCTGCCGAAAAGTCGAGGGAATATCGAAACTGACCTGCAACGTCTGGCCGTGCAAGGTGTTGTACATGGACTGGTCGAAATAGCCCAGGTCAGTGATCCCCATGTGCAGACCACGGTACAGCCGGATCTGCAGGTACGTGAACGCCAAAGCATACACGGCGATGCCGACCAGACAGACCGCCTTACCCCAGCTTATTGTCCACCTTGTGGGGTTCTCTTGCGCATTGCTCATCGACGATATTATAGTTCAGACCAGGGGGAGTGTCAATCAATTTCGTATTCAGCCGTTCGAAGACCGGTCGCTGTGCAATTTTGTGTTTTGACATACTCGATGTATATTCGTGTTCAGTATATCATACGTAAGTCTATATCTCAATTCGTGCACTACATTCGAATAAGCTATCTGTGCGATCGATTTGTCGCATTTGCGCAGAGGGGAGGATAGGTCATGGCCGAACCTTTTTTGTCGGAAATCAGGATCGTGAGCTTCGGTTTTCCGCCGAAGGGCTGGGCGCTGTGCGACGGGCAGCTCCTGCCGATCAACCAGAATCAAGCGTTGTTCTCTCTGATGGGCACGACCTACGGCGGCGACGGACGGGTCAACTTCGGTCTGCCCGACCTGCGGGGACGCGCGCCGATTCACGTAGGCAGCGGGCACATCCTGGGCGAGCGTGGCGGAGAGCAATCTCACACGCTGAACGTGCCGGAGTCGCCCACCCACGCTCACACGGCGTATGCCTCGGCCTCTCCGGCGAACGACGTCTCTCCGGCCGGGCACGTCCTGGCGCGCACGCCGAAGGAGGTGTATCAGGCGCCGACGAACCTGACTGCGCTCCCCGCGGCGACCCTTACGAACATCGGCGGATCACAGGCGCACCTCAACATGCAGCCGTTTCTCGCGCTGAATTTCGTGATCGCGCTGCAAGGCATATTTCCGTCAGCGACGTGAGGAGGCGAACGTGGCGCAACCATACGTTGGAGAAATCAGGATGTTCGCTGGCAACTTCGCGCCGGCAGGCTGGATGTTCTGCGAAGGGGAGTTGCTTCCGATCTCCGAGTACGAGACGCTGTTTAATCTGATTGGCACGACCTACGGCGGCGATGGACAGGAGACTTTTGCCGTGCCCGACTTACGAGGGCGTATTCCTCTGCATTCTGGCAGCGGGTTCGTTTTGGCGGAGACTGGTGGTGCGGAGACCGTCCAGTTGACCGTGGCTCAGATCCCGTCGCATGCCCACCACTTCATGGCCTCCACTGACAATGCGGGCTCACCAAATCCGGGGGGCCAGGTGCTGGCTCAGTCAGGCTCGCGAATCGATTTGTACGACTCGACGACGGTCACGCCTACGACAGCGGCCAGTACTAACGCCATCGGTGCGACCGGCGGTAGCCAGCCGCACGACAACTTCATGTCTTACCTGTGCGTCGATTTCATCATTTCCCTGTTCGGCATTTTCCCGTCGCCGACTTGAGTAGGAGGCACCATGGAGCCGTTTGTTGCGGAAATCAGGATCTTTCCGTTCAATTTCGCGCCGAAAGGCTGGGCGTTTTGCGATGGTCAGCTTCTTCCGCTCAGCCAGAACACAGCTCTTTTCTTGCTGCTGGGCACGACGTACGGAGGCAACGGCGAGTCGAACTTCGCCCTGCCCGACTTTCAGGGCAGAACGCCGATGCATCCGGGCCAGGGACCGGGGTTGAGCCTTCACGATCTGGGGGAGACCGGCGGCTCGGACACGGTGACACTTCTCGAGTCGGAGATCCCATCGCACCGCCATACGCTGATGACGTCCAACAAACCTGGCAATCAAGCGGGCCCGGCCTCTAATCGGGCCCTGGCTCAGCCGAACGGCGCTAACGCCTACCACACCGACACGACAGGGAACCTCGTGACCATGTCGGGCGATGCGGTCGCGCCGGCGGGTGGCGGTCAGCCGCACAACAACATGCAGCCGTACTTGACGCTCAACTTCTGCATCGCGATGCAGGGCGTCTTTCCGCCGCGGACCTGATGGAGGGCAAGGGACTGCCCGAGGGGAAGCGCATCACGCTGCGGACGGCAACTGGAGCGGATCGGGAGTTCCTGTGCCGGGTTTATGCCGCCTCGCGTGAGGACGAGATGGCGCTCGTGAGCTGGGATGCAGCCCAGAAAGATGCGTTCTTGCGCATGCAATTCGCCGCGCAGGATCAATACTATCGCGAGCATTACGTAACGGCACATTTCCAGGTCATCTTGTGCGATGGGGAGCCGGTGGGCCGACTCTACGTGGACCGTTGGCCTGACGAGATACGCGTCATGGATATCGCGGTGCTGCCCAGCTACCGCGGCAAGGGCATCGGTACTTTTCTGATGAGCCAAATCCTGGCCGAGGGTGAACGCGCGGGGCTACGTGTAAGCATTCACGTCGAGCAGTTCAACCCAGCTCAGCACTTCTACACCCGGCTTGGGTTTCGCATAACTGACACGCACGGTCTGTATTACTTGATGGAATGGACGCCAGCCAGACCGGCAGGGAGCGAAGACGTTGCTGGAACTGGATAAACTGACTCACGAGGATTTTATCCCGTACCTTCACCAGAGATTCCATATGGGCGTGGACGCCTCGGACGCCATGGAAATCGAGCTCGTGGAGGTCACAGAGCTCGGGCGCAAGACCTCTCCTCCCGGCGCCGCGCGGCAGCCTTTTTCGCTTCTGTTTCGTGGGCCGAAAGACCTCCGAGCTCCTCAGCAAATCTATCGGCTCGAGCACGAGGAGATGGGAGCAATGGAGATCTTCCTGGTA
This sequence comes from uncultured Chloroflexia bacterium, assembly GCA_963843645.1. Taxonomy (GTDB): domain Bacteria; phylum Chloroflexota; class Anaerolineae; order DAOTYC01; family DAOTYC01; genus CAWJLE01. The sequence continues at coordinate 446,432 of CAWJLE010000003.1, forward strand.
CCTTTGGGTCCGGACGCCGAAGGCATGCGCTACCAGGCCATATTCACGTAGCCGCGCCGTCGCGGGTTCGTGCGATTCCGGGAGTGAATCTCGCAGCGCACCAGAAGAAGCGCACTAGAATGGGACGAGTGATCGTGCTCTGGGCAGTTTGACATAAAGGCTCGTGGAGGCTACATGGACGTAAGAGCGGCGAAACAGACTCCGAGTTTCTCGTGGTTCCCATTTCTGCTCACCCTCGTGGCTGTTCTGGCCGCCCTGTTTCTCCTGAGCTTAGCCCCGAGCACCACTTATGCGTTGGGCCCAGGGATCACCGCGGACAAGATCGACAGCGTGGTCGATGGCGTCAATGGAAAAGCCAACGCAGGCGGCGCCGTGCGGTACGACGTCGTTATCCGCAACACCGGATCGGTCTCCACAACGAACATCGTCTTCACCGATACAATTGACACCAACACGACGCTGTCGGGCACGGTGAAAAGCACCCCGCTGGCTTTCGACGATGCCTACCAAGTCATCGGGAACACGCCCATCAACATCCCGGCAGCTTCCGGCCTGCTCGTAAACGACGTGGACCCGGACGGCGGCTCGATCGTGGGAATCGGCGTGTACAGCACGACCAGCACCTTCGGCGGCTCTGTGGTTATCAACACCACAAATGGCAGTTTCAATTACACGCCTCCCGTGGGCCGCTCAGGAACTGATACGTTTTGGTACACCGTCCTTGACGAGGATGGCAACACCGATCGGGGCAAAGTCAGCCTCAACATAAATGGAATGGTGTGGTACATCAACAGTGCCTCTGGCAGCGGCACCGCCGACGGCCGGTTCACCACGCCGTTCAAGTCTTTGGGAAGCTTCAGCGCCGTTCAGGGCCAACCGGGATTCAACCCCAAGGCCGGAGACGTCATCTACGTCTATGGCGGCAGCTACGGTTATAGTGCGTCGATCAGCCTGCTCGACGGCCAGCAATTTCTCGGGCAGGGCGTCAACCTGTCCGCCCCGGGCGTGATCACCCCTGTTTTGGGCTTCGTGCTCCCGACCCGCACTGTTTCTCCCACACTTTCGAGCACATCCAATAACCTGAATGCGATCGTTCTCCACGGGAACAACGTGGTCCGCGGACTCACGTTGAACAATCCCGGCGGCTCGGGCACTACCGGATCCGGCATCTCGGGGAGCAGCCTGTCGGGAGTCACGATCAGCGAAGTGGCCATCCAGAATGCCGTGGAGGATGGGATAAAGCTAACCGACGCTCACGGCTCTGTGACGTTCTCTAACCTGATCGTTACCGGCTCGAAAGATCGGAACGTTCTGATTCAAAACACCTCTGGCACCGCCACGCTGACCGTGTCCAGCAGCCGTTTCAACAACACCGCGGCGAATGTGGGCTCAGATGGATTCGAGGTGTTCGCCCGTGGTACGTCGAGCGTCTCCCTCACTGCGACGAACAGCAGCTTCAACGGCAACCAGAGCAACGGCTTGCAGGGCCACGCCGAGGCCAGCGGCGTGTTGGCGCTGAATGTCTCATCTTGCACCTTCACGGGTAACGACGTCGGGATCGATGCCGGCGCCAGCCGATTGGACTCGGGCACAGGCGCCATGGCGACCCTCAATATCAACAATAATACGTTCTCCGGTCAGCTCAACCACACCATCAACCTCTTCTCGTCCGGCTATGGCCGGATGACGGGCAGTATCCTCAACAACGCCATCACGCAAGGCGCATCCGCGAGCGGACCGGGTATCCGCGTTGACGTCGACGGTCCGTCGACGGGCGTCATCGGCGTTCAGGGGAACAATCTCACTATCCAGAACGCACTCAACACTCCAGCAATCGATGTGTTGACGCGTGGCCGGACATCAGCCGGGGCCGTCAACCTGCAGTTGACGTTGACGGGCAACACGATCAGCACCGCGGGCCCGATTGGCGTCCAGGTGCGGTCTATGGACGCGAATGCCCTGTGCGCCAACATCACCGGCAATACCAGCACGGCGGCCACTGCTGGATTCGTCGCGAGCACGCTCGACACATCCCGCTTCGTGGTGCAGGGCTTGCCCTCAGGTTCAGCCACGGCCACCGCCGTGGCCGCTCTGCTGAACAGCAACAACCCAGGGAGCACCACTGCGTCCGCGGTTGCATCCGGAGGGACATTTGAGGGCGGTACCTGTACGACAGTGAGTCAGCTTGCTCCGACGAGGTACTTCGTCGAGGCGATCTCTCCTGAGCTGTCTGCGGCACGGCCCCTGTCTACTTTTGGTATGCCGCCGGAGCCGGAACCGGACTGGACGAAGCCGACCGGCCGAGTCGCCGGCTGGGCAAGTCCGCTCCATGCAGACGTCCCGCCGTTCACGATCGATGCTCTGCCGCCCGGCAAGACGATAACGCTCACTTTTAGCGTGGTCGTGGTCGATCCACTGCCACCTGGAGCTGTTCGTCTCGTGAATCAGGGACGCGTTTCCTGGGCGTCTTCCGGCGGCAACTTCGCTACGCTGACCAACGACCCGAGCACGCCCGCGCCGAATGATGCGACTCTCACGCCGCTGAATCTTGTGGCTGACTTGCAGATCGCGAAATCGGACGGCCTGGCGGAAGCGGTTCCGGGACGACCGATCACCTACACGATCGTGATCACGAATCCCGGCCCCAACCACGTGGTGGGCGCGGTCGTGTCCGATACTGTGCCGGCCGCTCTTAGCTGGCTGACATGGGCGTGCGCAACTTCGAGCGGGGGAGCGTGTGCCTCTTCGGGTTCCGGAGACATCAGCGACACCGTCACCTTGTTGAAGGATGGAGTGCTCACGTACACGATTAAGGGCACAGTCGTTACGTACGCGACCGGCCGCCTTACCAACACCGCCGGCGTCACTGTCCCCATTGAGGTGGTCGATCCGACCTCCCAGAACAATGTGGCGATGGACGCGGATGCGCTCACGCCACAGGCAGCGCTGGGCATCTACCAGACTGACGGCCAGGTGAGCGCCGTACCGGGGACTCAGGTGACGTACCGGGTGGTGGTGAGTAATACCGGGCCGTCAGACGCGCCGGGGATTGTCGTGTCGGACACGCTGCCGGCGACTTTGGGTGGCGTGGTGTGGACGTGCGCCGGCTCCGGCGGCGGGACGTGTGCGACCAGTGGTTCGGATGACATCCACGACGCAACAGTGGGCCTGCCGGCGGGCAGCGTAGTGACGTACACCATCACCGGGACGGTGTCGTCGAGCGCGACGGGGAACCTGGTGAACACGGCTGCAATCAGCGTACCGGTCGGCGTGACAGATCTGACGCCCGGGGACAACCTGGCCACGGACACTGATACGTTGACGCCACAGGCCGAGTTGAGCATTCTCAAAGACGACGGGCTAGACAGCGCGGTTCCTGGCACGCAGGTAAAGTATCGGGTTGTGGTGAGCAACAGCGGGCCGTCGGACGTGCCCGGGGCCACGGTTACCGATACGCTGCCAGCGGCGTTCACCGGCGCGGTCTGGACCTGCGCAGGAACCGACGTCGGGACGTGCGCGCCGAGCGGGGTGGACGACGTCGACGATGCAACGGTGGACCTGCCGTGGGCAGCGTCGTGACGTACACGATCACCGGGACGGTCTCGTCGAGTGCGACGGGAACCTGACGAATACGGCTGCGATCAGCGTGCCGAGCGGCGTGACAGACCCGACGCCCGGCGACAACCTGGCCACGGACACTGACACGCTGACGCCGCGAGCCGAGTTGAGCATCTCCAAGAGCGATGGCCAGGTCAGCGCCGTGCCGGGTATGGAAGTTCACGTACCAGGTCGTGGTCGAGCAATACCGGTCCATCGGACGCGCCGGGGGCCACGGTCACGGACACGCTGCCCGCGGCGTTGACCGGCATAACGTGGACCTGCTCCGGCTCGGGCGGCGGGACGTGCGCGCCGAGCGGGGTGGACGACGTCTTCGATGCGACGGTGGACCTGCCGGTGGGCAGCGTCGTGACATACACGGTCACGGGGACGGTCTCGTCCAGTGCGACGGGCAGCCTGACGAACACGGCGTCAGTGACGTCACCAGCGGGGGTGACGGACCCGACGCCCGGGGACAATGTCGCGAGGGATACCGATACGCTGACGCCGCGGGCCGATTTCGAGCATCTCCAAAGACAATGGGCAAACAGCCGTCGTGCCGGGAATGCAGGTGACGTACCGGGTAGTCGTAAGCAACACCGGACCGTCGGACGCGCTCGGCGCGGCAGTGGCTGACACGCTGCCTGCAACGCTGACCGGCGTGACCTGGACGTGTGCCGGTGCGGGCGGCGGCACGTGTGCGGCAGGCGGCGTTACCGACGTCGACGATGCCGCGGTGAACCTGCCGGTGGGCAGCGTCGTGACGTACACCATCACCGGGACGGTCTCGACGAGTGCGACGGGAACCTGGCGAACACGGCGACGGTCACCGCTCCCGTGGGGGTCATCGACCCGACGTCGGGCAACAACGTCGCGACGGACACAGACACGCTAACCGCGCGGGCCGAGCTGAGCATTTCCAAGGACGACGGCCAGGCGAGCGCCGTGCCTGGGACGCGGGTGACGTACCAGGTCGTAGTCAGCAACACCGGGCCGTCAGACGCGCCGGGAACTGCCGTGACAGACACACTACCCGCGGTCTTCACCGATGTGACGTGGACCTGCGCGGGTTCGGGCGGCGGAACGTGTGCAGCCGGCGGCGTCGGCGATATCGGCGATACGAGCGCGAACCTGCGGGTGGGCAGCGTCGTGACCTACACGATTACGGGGACAGTGTCGGCGGGTGCGGCCGGCAGCCTGGTGAACACGGCGACCGTCACGGCTGGGCCGGGCGTGACCGATCCCACGTTGGGCGACAACGCGGCAACGGACACGGACACTTTGTCACCAGAGGCGGCGTTGAGCATCTCCAAGAACGACGGGCAAACGAGCGCCGTGCCAGGGACGCAGGTGACCTACCAGGTAGTGGTGAGCAACACCGGACCTTCAAACGCGCCGGGTGCGACGGTGTCGGACACGATGCCCGCGGTGCTGACTGGCGTGACGTGGACCTGTGCGGGTGCTGGCGGCGGTACGTGTGCGGCGAGCGGTTCGGGAAACATCGACGACTCGACCGCGAACCTGCCCAGCGGCGCGGTGCTGACGTACACCATTACCGGGACCGTGCCGGCGAACGCCACCGGCAGCCTGGCGAACACTGCGACGGTGACCGCGCCGAGCGGGGTGACGGACACAACGCCGGACGATAACGTGGCGTCAGACATCGACACGTTATCGCCACAGGTTGAGTTGAGCATTTCCAAGGACGACAGGCAGACCGGTGCCGTGCCAGGTACGGACATCACGTATCAGATAGTGGTGAGCAACACCGGGCCATCGGACGCGCCGGGAACCAGGGTCACCGATACGCTGCTGGCGACTTTGGGCGGCGTGGTGTGGACGTGCGCGGGCTCCGGCGGCAGAACGTGTGAGGCGAGCGGCGTAGATGATATCGACGACGCGGTAGACCTGCCGAGCGGCGCGGTTGTGACCTACACCATCACTGGAACGGTGTCGGCGAACGCCACGGGCAACCTCGTGAACACGGCGTCAGTTGCGGCGCCAACCGGCGTGACGGACCCGACGCCAGGCGACAATACCGCGACGGATGCCGATCTGCTGACGCCGCGGGCTGAATTGAGCATCTCCAAGGAGGACGGGCAAAGCACGACCGTGCCCGGGACCCGAGTGACGTATCGCGTCGTGGTGAGCAACACCGGCCCATCGGACGCGCCAGGCACGACGGTCACGGACACGCTTCCGGCGACGTTGACCGGCGTGGTCTGGACCTGTGCCGGCTCTGGAACCGGCACGTGCACGGCGAGCGGCGCGGGCGATATTGAGGATACGACGGTGAGCCTGCCGGTGGGAAGTGTGGTGACGTACACTATCACCGGGACGGTGTCGTCGAGTGCGACGGGGAGCCTGGCGAACACGGCGATGGTTGCCGCATCGAGCGCGGTCACAGACCCCATACCTGGCAACAACACAGCAACGGACACGGACACGTTGTCGCCGCGGGCCGCGCTGAGCGTTTCCAAGGACGACGGGCAAAGCACCGCGGTGCCTGGCACGCAGGTGAGGTATCAGATCGTCGTGAGCAACACCGGGCCGTCAGACGCGCCGGCGACCACAGTCGTCGACAAGTCCCCATCCGCACTGGTCGGGGTAACGTGGACCTGTGGGGGCTTCGGAGGTGCGACGTGCGCAGCGAGCGGCGTGGGCGATATCAGCGATTCTACCGCGAACCTGCCAGTGGGCAGCGTGGTGACGTACACCCTCACCGGGACGGTGGCCTCGAGTGCGACGGGCAGCCTGGTGAACACGTCGGTGATCACCGCGCCGTTCGGGGTCACGGATCCAATAACGGATGACAACACGGCAATGGATACCGACGCGTTGGCGCCGCAGGCCGCGCTGAGCATCTCCAAGGACGACGGGCTAAGCACCGCGGTGCCGGGAACGCAGGTGAGGTATCAGGTGGTGGTGAGCAACACCGGGCCGTCGGACGCGCCGGGGACAGCAGTCACGGATACCCTGCCGGGGGCGTTTAGCGCCGCTGTTTGGACGTGCACCGGCTTCGGTGGGGGAACGTGCGCAGCGACTGGATCGGGCGATATCGATGACGCGACGGTCGACTTACCGAGCGGCGGGGTGGTGACGTACACCATCACCGGGACAGTCTCAGCGAGCGCGACGGGCAGCCTGGTAAACATCGCGGCGGTTGCCGCGGCAGCTGGAGTGACGGACCCAACACCAGGCGACAATGTGGCAACGGACACCGACACGCTGACCCCGCGGGCCGAGTTAAGCATTTCCAAGGATAATGGGCAGAGCACGAGTGTGCCGGGAACGCAGGTGGCCTATCGGGTGGTCGTCAGCAACACCGGGCCATCGGACGCCCCAGGCGCGACGGTAACGGACACAATGCCTGCGGTTCTGACGGGCGTGACCTGGACGTGCGCCGGCTCGGGCGGCGGGTCGTGCGTGGCTGGCGGCGCAGACAATATCGACGGTGCACTGAACCTGCCGAGCGGCGGGGTTGTGACGTACACCATCACGGGGACGGTATCAGCGAGTGCGACGGGCCACCTGGCAAACACGGCGGCCGTCACGGCTCCCTTGGGGGTGACGGACCCGACGCCAGGCGACAACTCCGTGACGGACACGGATACACTGACGCCACATGCACAGCTGAGCATCTTCAAGGATGACGGGCAGACGTCGGTGACAGCCGGTCTGCCGCTCACCTACACGATCGTAGTCAGTAACGCGGGGCCATCGGACGTGACTGATGCGACGGTGGCCGATCAGTTTCCAGTCGGTCTGACCGGGGCCACCTGGTCCTGCACGGGGTCCGGTGGCGGAACATGCCTCGTCAGCGGCTCCGGCTCCATCGATGATGGTGGAGCAAGTTTGCCCGTGGGCGGCGTGCTAACGTACACCGTGCGTGCGACGGTGGATCCCTCGGTCAGAGGTATTCTGACCAACACGGCCCAGGTCACAGTTCCAGTCGGCGCGACCGATCCGGAGCCAGGGGACAACCGCTCGACGGACGCGGACCGCCTGACGTCGCTGGTCAGTCTGACCGTTTCCCAGAGCGGCTCCGTCGACCCTGCAATTGCAGGATCCGGCACGGGCAATCTGACCTACGTCATCACCGTTACCAATCGTGGTCCCTCGAACGCTACAGGTCTGCTGGTGACGGAGGCGCTGACCCTGCCGGTTGGGACGACGGTCGAGTCGATCACACCCGGCTCCGGTTCGTTTGTATCGCCGACCTGGACGATTCCTGGTCTGACCGTCGGAGAGAGCGGAGTGCTCACCGTCACATTGACGGTAGGCCCGCGAGCCCCGACTGGAATCGACATCATCACGAGCACAGCCTCAGTGTCGTCGGTCGACGAGACCCTGGCTCCGGGTAAGTTCGAGGCGTCCGTCCGCACGTCAGTCCTGCGGCATATCGATCTGGCGATCACAAAGACCGTGGCAGTCGCCATGCTCTCGCCGGGCAACGCGATCACCTACGAGCTGACTTTCGACAACAGCGGGCCCAGCGTGGCGGCCGGCGTGCGGATCACCGATCGGTTGCCCATCACTGTGACGAATGCCATCGTCGAGCACGCAGGGGCGGCCATCACGGCGGCCGGCGGGTCGCGCTACGTGTGGGAGATCGCCGACCTGTTACCCGGCCAGGGCGGCATCGTCACGATCACAGGCCAGGTGGACCCATCCTTAACCCGCAGCACCACGTTCACCAATTCGGTGGAGATCAGCGGACAGGAAATCGACATCGATCCGAGCAGCAATGCTGATTCGGCTGCTGTTTACGTGCCAATCGTGGACCTGGTGCTGGACAAGTCGGTCAGCAGCTCGTCGGCAGGCCCAGGGACGCCGATTACGTACACTCTGACGCTGACCAACGACAGCGCCACTGACGCGACCGGCGTGGTGATCAGTGATGTGTTGCCGTCGGGTTTGACCCTGATCGGATCGGTAACCGCTAACGGCGGCTACAACGCAGACGTTTGGACGCTGACCAGCGACCTTCCCGGGCGGCGGACCTCGACGCTGGAAATTTTGGCGAGGGTGAATTCGGGCACGGCGGGCTCGGTGTTCACCAATACTGCCCGCATCCAGAGCGCCGACCAGTTCGATCCGTTCCCGAACAACAACACGGACAGCGCGACGTTACGGATCTTATCGGCGAATCTGTCGATCACCAAGACTGCTCCGGTGACGGTCACCCCCGGCCTGGACATGGTCTACGCGATTACTGTCACTAACGCGGGCCCCGACGCCGCCGAGGGGGCGATCGTCTCCGACACGCTGCCCGCGGAGATCCTCGGCGCAGAATGGTCCTGCACGCCTCAGGGCGGCGCGACCTGCGCTTCAGGCACGGGCGACATCCGTGATCTGGCGGACCTGCCCAGCGGTGCATCTCTTGCCTACGAGATACGCGGGACAACGAGCAGCGCAGCGACTGGCACAGTGATCAACTCCGCGGAGGTTATCGCGCCCAACAACATCGATCCTGACACGAGCGATAACCTGGCTCAGGCCACGACCACGATGGAGCCCCAGGCGGACCTGTACGTTACGAAACACAGCACCCGAGACAGAAAGGTCTCTGCGATCCAGTACAACGTCGTCGTGGGGAACCACGGCCCCAGCGATGCAACGGGCGTCGTCGTCTCTGATACGATGCCGGCGGAGGTCAGCAGCGACGCGTGGACCTGCCAGGGGAGCGGCGGGGGGCTCTGTGGCGCGGCGAATGGCTCGGGGAACATCTTCGAAAGCTTGAGCCTGCCTGCCGGCGCCGTAATCACTTACCACGTGGCAGCCGACCTGACAGACGTCGGAGCGACGGTAGTGAACGCGGCCACTATCACGGTCCCGGCCGGCGTGTACGACCCAAATGACGTCAACAACCGGGCCACGGATCGGAGCACCGGCCTCGTGTACCTACCCTCGGTACTGAGAGGCTACGTCATCGCGCCGGATCTGGTCGTGGAGACCCTGTTCGCGACCAGCAAAGGCCTGACGGTGACGATTCGTAACCGGGGAAGCGCCGCCGTGGTCGACAGCTTTTGGGTCGACGCATATTTCGACCCGAGCGTGCGGCCGCCGCGCATCAACCAGCCGTGGAACACGATCGCTGCGCACGGCGCGGTTTGGGGCGTCACGGTGCCGATACCGGCTGGCAGCGCCCTGACACTGACGACGCAGCCGGCCGATCCGTACTACTTCGAGCGCTTGAGCAGCCCGCCGCCATGGCCGGTTGGTGCCAGGGTGTACGTCTACGTGGACTCAGTGGATTTCCGCACGACGTACGGCGCCGTTCAGGAGTCGGACGAGGCCAACAATGTGCTGGGGCCGGTGACATCGACGGCGACGCAGGGATTGCTCCGCGTGGCCGGTGGGCAGGACCCGTCTGCTCGTGGTTTACCGCCACGCCGGTAGGCGCGGGAGGAGCCGAATGGAACTTGACCTTTCAGGCGTTCTTTGGTAGAATACTGCCGCTTGTGAAACTCGCCCCGATCGTCTAGTGGCCCAGGACACAGCCCTTTCAAGGCTGCGACGCGGATTCGAATTCCGCTCGGGGCATTCACGAGTTGCCACCTCGCGATAGAGCTTGTGCATAATCAGGCGGCCTTCAGGCTAGGGCAGTGAAAAGTGCGTCTTCCACTGCCCATTTTCGTTATGGATGGTTTATGACCAGAAAGACGAACGTGAGGCGGAGCCGTCGGGCTCTTGTCGTTCCCCTTGTTGCAATTCTCATCGTAATTGTGGCCGGCCTCTACGCGGGGAGCGCCATCTCTGCATCGAAAGATGCCCTCTACGTCGCTGTGGTCGGTCCGATGTCAGGACCGGATCAGGCTGACGGTCAGGACATGGTCAGGGGCGTCAACCTCTACCTGGACCAGGCCAACGCGAATCATGGCGTCAACGGCCGGCCGGTTCGGCTTCTCGTCTTCGACGATCAGAGCAGTGCCGACGTGGCCCGGCAAAAGGCGCTGGAGATCGTAGAGCAGGGGCAAGCACTGGCGGTCATCGGCCACCTCTTCAGCTCCACGTCTGCCAGCGCCGGCGAAGTGTACAGGCAATACGGGATACCCGCGATCACCGGCAGCGCGACGACTGAGAGCGTGACGGCCAACAACGACTGGTATTTCCGAACGATCTTCTCCAACCGGGCGCAGGCCTCATACCTCGCAAACTACTTGAAGCAGGTTTTGGACCGGGGCACGGCGACCATCGTGTGCGATCAGGACGAATACGGTAGCTCGTTGGCCCAGACCTTCGAGACGAAGTTCGAGGAGCTGGGGGGGGCCGTCAAGCAACGGTGGAGCTTCGACTCCACGTCCGCGAATGTGGGTGAGACCCTCGACGAAATCGAGAAGAACCTCATCCGCGCCAAGACAGACGATCCCGGGACGATATTCATCGCCGCGCACGCCAACGAATCCGAGAAGATCGTCGCTGCCATAAGGCGAAACGGCCTGCCATATCCGATCCTGGGTGCGGATAGCATGGGCGACGAAATCTTCGCCACGCAGTTCAGCGATTACCCCGAGGAACAGAAGCATCCGGGCTTTTTCACGGACGGTATCTTTGCCACCGCGCCGGTCATCTTCGACGTGGCCGGCGAGAAAGCTCAGCAAGTGCGAAGCGATTATCAGGCGCGATACGGCACTGATCCGGGTTGGACGGTGACGGCGTATTACGACGCCGCGTTGGTCGCAGTCCAGGCGATCAAGTTGGCGGGTGTCAGCGGAGATCCAACCCGACTGGCTGAGGAGCGAAAAGCGATCAGAGACCGTCTGGCCGCCATCAATGGCGCCAGAAATGCGATCAAGGGGGCGAACGGCAACATCTACTTCGACGATCAGCGCAGCCTGGCGAATTCAGTGCAGATGGGAACGTTTGCCGGCGGGCAGTTCATTCCTGCCATGGTGCAGCTCAAGCCGATCAACGACCTTCGCGGGGTCAGCGATCTGCAGAGCGAATTGCAGGCGGGGCGGATTTTTCTCGTCGACGGGCATTACATGTATCGCACCCGGGTGGTGTACACTGGGATACAGCTCAATCAGATCACAGATCTGGACACCAAGGCCGCGACCTACAATATGGACTTCTATCTTTGGTTTCGCTACCAGGGCAAGTTCGAGGACGCGAACATCGATTTTGTGAACGCCGATAAGGAACTCACGGTTGGCTCCCCGATAGAGGAAATCACGACTGATGACGTCAGCTATCGCCTGTACCGGATCAAAGCCGATTTCCGAGGCAACTTCTCGTTTAGAGACTATCCCTTCGATCGCCAGGAGCTGGCGGTCAGGTTCCGGCACGCCAACCAGACGCGCGATCGGCTGATCTACGTGGTCGACAAAGCCGGCATGCGGAACACATCCAGCGATTCGCTGTTGGCGGAATGGGGCAGCGCCGAGACGTTTAACGCACTCGGATACTGGAGACCGACCTGGGCCGGCCTCTTTCAAGACGTGGCGGAAGCCGGATCGGGCATGGGCAATCCGCAGCTACTCGCCTCCGATGCTATTGCAGATATGGATGCTTCGCGGTTCAATCTCGTGATTTGGATCAAAAGAGACGCCCTGAACTTTACGATCAAGAACCTGTTCCCGGTGTTCATCGTCGTGGGGGTATCGTATCTGGTGTTCTTCATCCCGCCCAAGGAGCTGGGGACGCGCATCGGACTCGGAACGAGCACGCTGCTGACAACCGCCTTCTTCGACCTGAGTCTGTCCAACCACCTCCCCGATATCGGCTACATCGTTGCCGCGGAGTATTTCTTTTACGTCGTGTATCTACTGGCCGTGTTTGGGATCGTCGTGACGATCACCGGCTTCGTCGAAGCAAAGGTTGAAAAAAGGGACGAGCGGGAGGCGTTGATCAGGAGATTGAACCTGGCGGGGAAGATCATCTATCCCACGGCCATCGTGATCACTTTCATCCTGTATGCTTATCGCTATGGTTTCCTAGGCGCTCTGACACACGGTTGAGGCGCAACGAAGCGATCGCGTGGGGGTTTGACAGACGAAGCCTTGCATTGTAAATTGAGCCGTCTGTGCCCAGACGACTTTCCGTCCGGAAGCATCGGAATCGACAGAGATCACTAAACGGCGCAGTTTCGCCAAGAAAGGGGAGTCTAGTGCAAGTCGCAGAAGCGGTCGTGAAGATTCTCGAGAGTGAGGGTATCACCGATGCGTTCGGCATCCCGGGGGCGGGCATCAACCCGGTGTACAAGTACCTGGGGCAGTCCAGCCAGATCAAGCATTACACCATGCGTCACGAAGAGGCTGCGGTTCACGCCGCCGACTGCTATTTTCGCGCCAGCGGCCGCCTGGCGCTGGCCATCTGCACGTCCGGGCCGGGCGCCACGAACTTCGTGACCGGCTTGTATACTGCCAACATCGACTCGATCCCGCTGATTGCCATTACGGGCCAGAACGTGACTTCTCTGTTGGGGAAGGATGCTTTCCAGTGCGTTGACATCGCCGACATCGCGCGCCCGGTCTGCAAAGCCACGTGGTGTGTCAAGGAGGCGGACGAACTGCCGAGCATCCTGCGCGAGGCGTTTCGGACGGCCCTCGACGGCAAGCCAGGGCCGGTGCTCATTGATCTGCCGCTGGACGTGCAGATGGCGGAGATTGAATACGATCCGGCGAAGGACAAGCCTCTCCCGCTGCCGAAGCTGATGCCGAATCCGGACCAGATCAAGGCGGCCATGGGCTTGCTGGCTCAGGCGAAGGCGCCCGTGATCATCATGGGCGGAGGCGTCGTGCTGGCGGACGCGACGAAGGAATGCGTGGCGTTTGCGGAGTCTCTCAGTATTCCGGTCATCACCACGTACATGGCCAAGGGCGGCATTCCGGCAGACCATCCGCTGAACGCGGGCTGCATGGGCATTCAAGTTGGGTCGCCGCTGGGTAACAAGGTGTTTCTGGAGTCGGACGTCGTGCTCGGCATCGGTTGCCGTTTCACCGACCGGCATACCGGCGACGTCAAGGTTTACGCGGGCAATCGCCGATTCATCCACATTGACATCGAGCCAAAACAGATCAACAAAATTATCAAGGTCGAGTTAGGGATCGTTTCCGACGCGAAGCTCGCCCTGCAGGCCCTGCTGACCGAAGCGCACGGCCGGGGGGTGAAGCACACGCCGTCGGAACGAGTCAAGGCTCTGCCGGCGCTGCGGGAGTCACTGAAGCGCAGGACCGACTACGATGACACACCGATCAAACCGCAGCGGGTCTACGGCGAAATCAATCGTTTCTTCGACGATGAGACGATGTTCACCACCGGTTGCGGGCTGAATCAAATTTGGTCCGGGCAGTTCCAGGACATCAACAAGCCGCGGAAGTACTTGCCGTCGGGCGGAGCGGGAACACTGGGCTTTGACATTCCCGCGGCGTTCGGCGCGATGATCGCGATGCCGGGGAAGCGCGCGGTGGCAGTGATGGGCGATTTCGGCTTCACGTTCCTGGTGGAAGAGCTGGCCGTGGCGGCCAAGTACAAAGTCCCACTGATCGTGGTCATCCTCAACAATGGCTACCTCAGCCTGATTCGTCAGAACCAGAAGTACGCGTACAACTACGAGTGCGCGGTGGAGATGGAAGAGAACCAGAGCTTCATCGATTACGTCAAGGTTGCTGAGGGCTTTGGCTGCCTGGCCGAGAGAGTCGACAAGCCTGATGACATCAGCGCCGCGCTGAAGCGGGCCGCCGATTCGGATCGGCCTTACGTGATCGACATTCTGGTGGAGCGGGGCACCGATTGCTCCATGGGTCCGAACATCGCTGCTGTGAAAGAGTTCGAATAAGGCGCGCAGCCGACGGGGAGGCAATCAATGCGTGATCTGTTGAACGAAGCGACGGCGCGCGCCGTCCGCTATCTCGAGACTCTTGATGATCGAAGCGTTGTGCCCACTGCAGAAGCTATCGATGCTTTGGCGGCGCTCGGCGGGCCGCTGCCGGACGGACCGTCCGATCCGGCGGCCACCCTGGCGCTGCTGGACGACGTGGGATCGCCGGCCACGGTGGCGACTGCGGGGCATCGCTACTTCGGGTTCGTCATCGGGGGCTCGGTGCCGGCGGCGTTGGCGGCCAACTGGCTCGCCGGCGCCTGGGACCAGAACGTCGGCCTCCGCGTCATGTCGCCGGTTGGGGCAGTGGTTGAGGACGTCGCCCTGGAGTGGCTGTTGGACATCTTGGGGTTGCCGGCCGGCAGCGCCGGAGCCTTCGTCACAGGGGCGACGATGGCGAACTTCACCGGCCTGGCAGCAGCCCGACACGCCGTATTGCAGGCGACCGGTTGGGACGTTGAGGCGCAGGGGCTGTTCGGTGCGCCGCCGATCACTGTCGTGGTGGGGGCGGAGGCGCACAGCACCGTGTTCAAAGCGCTGGCCATGCTGGGAATGGGCCGGCAGCGTGTGGTGACGGTGCCGGTCGACCAACACGGTCGGATGAGGCCCGAGGCGTTGCCTTCGGTGTCCGGACCGACGATCGTGTGCGTGCAGGCTGGGAACGTGAACAGCGGGGCGTTCGATCCCATGACTGAGCTGATTGCCAGGGCGCATGCGGGCGATGCCTGGGTACACGTGGACGGTGCGTTTGGGCTGTGGGCCGCGGCGGCTCCCGAGCGGGCGCATCTGGTAGCCGGCGTGGACGGCGCCGACTCGTGGGCTACAGACGCGCACAAGTGGCTTAACGTGCCCTACGACAGCGGATTGGCGTTCGTGCGCCGTGCTGAGCCGTTGCGGGCTGCGATGGCCCTGACAGCGGCTTACCTGCCTCCAGGAGAGGCGCGCGATCCCGATGCCTACGTGCCGGAAGCTTCGCGGCGCGCGCGAGGTGTCGAGGTCTGGGCCGCACTTCGGTCTCTGGGACGAAGTGGCGTGGCCGATCTGGTCGAGCGCGACTGTCGCCTCGCGTCACGCTTCGCCGCGGGCCTGCGCGCAAGCGGATTTGAGGTGCTAAACGACGTGGTGCTGAATCAGGTCGTGGTGTGCTTCGGCGACGATCAGAGGACGCGCCGGGTGATGGCTGCGGTTCAGGCAGACGGCACCTGCTGGTGTGGCGGCACAGCCTGGCACGGTCGGGTGGCGATGCGCATCAGCGTGTCGTCGTGGCTGACCACAGAAGCCGACGTGGATCGCAGCCTGCAGGCGATCGTGCGCGCTGCGGAGCGAGTGGGACAGGGCCGGTAGCATCCGCCGCACGTCCGCGCAGAGTGGTGGAATTCGTGGAGGGAGGCAAAGATTTTGTTGCCTCCCTCCTTGCATTGGCAGCCGTCGTTGCGACGTCGACTGGGTCAGGCGACCGGCAACCGGAGCAGAGCTCAGGTGAAAATGAATCCACGACTGTATCTTCTGCCTGTATCTGGATACATGGACGCAAGGCGAGGCGGAGAATTAAACTCTACCTTGGGAGTCGCAGGAGGTTTATGGCGGCTCATAACAGTTGATGGCGTGGGTGCAGTGTGGCAGGTGAATATGAAGTATGAGTAATCTTAGCACTAAAGAGATCCCGCGAGAAAGGTGGGAGGCATTTCTCGACGATTTTAGCCGCGACCACGAAGGAGAGATGATCAGTGTGCAGGTGTATGGTGACGGGAGTGGGAGCTCATACGTCGTCGCCCGTGGGTTGTCGTTCGGTGGGGCGGCGGCCGGCTTTCCGGGTGATCGGGAGAGCCCGATGATCTCTGTGATCGCAGGGAGCGACCCGAACGATCACGTAGAGCACATCGTCACTGAGCCTTGCCGCTTGCGCCTCGAATCCAACGGCACGGGCCACCTGGCGTTGTACATCAATGCGACAGATGGCTCGACCACTGTGGTCCGGTTCCGTTGAGTGGCTGAGACGAAAAAGGTCGGCGGACGGCATCGCGCAAGTCGACCGCGCGCCGGCCGCGATAGGAGTGATCAGAATGGGCAGTATGCGAAGCTGGATCACAGCGGTTGGTTTAGGCGCCGGTCTGATGTATATCCTCGACCCGCAGCACGGACCTCGGCGCCGGGCTCAGGTGCGCGACCAGATCGGTGACTTGAGGCGCGCTGCGACCGAAATGACGCACAGCGCGCGAAGCTTGCGCAACCGGGCAGGTGACGTGATTCTGGGGACCAGGCAGGTTGCCTCGGGCCAGAAGGACTGGCGAGACGTCGTGCCGATACGCGGTGAGACGTCAGTCAGTGTCGAGAAATTGACCGGACGAATGCAGCCGATCAATCCGCGCTCGCTGGCTATCGTGGGCAGCGGATTGATGTTGCTCTCGAGTGTGAGTCGGCGGAGCCGAGCGGCTACGGCCGGCCGGTGGCTTGGGATCGGTCTGTTGGCTGGGAGCATGATGAAGGCACGCTCGGCAGATGGCCACAACGGTCATGCGAGTGCGTCTGCTGACGAGTGGGAAACTCACAGCGATGAGATCGAGCGTGCTCGAGTCTACGACTGTGGCCAGGTAGGTTGCGAAGATTGATCGGCGGGCATCGCGCTCGCTAACGTCAACTGGCAGAAACCGGCCTTCGCTGAAACGAAAGCCGGTTTCTGCTGTTTTTGCCCCTGTAGTTTCGGGATTGGACTACGGGATGGGCGCTGTCTGTGGAGTCGGCAGGTACGGATTCCACCACGTCGGGGCTTCCAGGGTCGCGGTCACGGCTTTGGTTGCCTCGGGCCTAATGGTTTGTATGAGCGTGAGCATGCCGCCAGGATAGATGCCGGCAGTAGTGACACGCTCGCCGTCCTCCTCGCCGAGAAACCAGACCTGCGGCCAGGCGCGCCGGCTGGACAGCGGTGCAGGGGCCGGAGGCTCGATCGCGGTGGTGAGGGTATCGACGGTTTCGCCCGGCGCGATCGACCACGTCGTCACGTCGCCCGGGTCGGCCAAAGGTTCCCCGTTTGCTCCGATGAGACGCGCGAGCCAGCCAGCCTGCCGCAACGTATGAGCTTCGGCGCCGGCGTTCAGATATCGGACGAGAAATGTCTGGTCCGGTTCCACCTTGATTGCCGTATCGTAGCGCGGCTCGCGCTCTGACCCGTTCCAGGCAAATGGATTCAGTGTCTGGGGGAAGGGCCGTCCGTTGATCAGCCACAGCGAGGACGTGCGTGCCGGCGTGGCTCCATTCGGCGTCTGGCCGCTCTCGATCAGGGCGTTCAAGATTGGGTCGACCTCCGATAACAGGAACGTGTACTCCAGATCGTACCCTGAGCCGGTGTTCGCGCCGTAGACTGTGGTGTTCGTTGGGCCGAAATCGGATGGTCGAACGATCAGGGCTCCGGGCGCGCCCAGGGTCAACCGCCCCGCGCCTGCGGACTGCGTACGGTACAGGTAGGTACCCGGCTGACCCGCCCGGAAGTAGTAAGTGAACTGTGTCGCGTCTTCAATCGACGTGCCGGCGGGCAGAGACCCGATTCCAATCGGCCAGTGCGCCCGATTGAGCATGCTGCGGATGCCGCCAACGGGGCTGAGGGCATTCACTTTTTTAAGAGGACTATTGGCGTCGAGCAAGGCCTGCTGTTCCGGTATCGGCAGGCTGTTCCAACGGGCATCACGGGTTTTCGTGTCAGCACCGAACGCCAGATACCAGGGCTCTTGCCAGAAGCTGCGGAGTGTCTCCGTGTAGCCTCCGGCCGCCTCGGGAAAACCGGCGTACTGAGCGGCTGTGTGAACCCCAATCAGCCGCAGGGCCTGATCCGGCTGTGCGAGCTGCTTTTCCTGGCGGAAGCCCCGGTTGTGTACCGTGACGTACACGTCGTCGCCCCGACCCGCCTCCAGGAACGGGGCTGGATAGCGTCCGTTACCGACCTCGGTTCCCTTAGTAGCTCCAGCGCCGGCCGGAACCGTCATGCGATTGGCCGCTGCATCTGGATCGACGTCAGTGACGCCCCAGATGTACAGCGGCGCAGTCCAACCCGGGAGAACGGCCGGATCGTTGTCTGGGGGCCACACGCCTCTGCTGGAGTTCACGTAGCCGTCCGTGATGAAGAGATCGTAATGGACCACACGCCCAGAGGCTCGAATGGGCCATGATGGGCGCGGTGTAGATTGCGGCATGGGTCCACCGAGTGGTGGGATCGGCGAGAACGTCGAAGTAAGCGTCGCGGTGAAGCCTGGCATGACCATGACCGGAGTAGGGGATGAGGAGGCCTCTGCGGTGGTCACGACGATGCGCACGTACACCTCGAGACCGAATGGGCGGCCGGTTTTGTCCTGCATTTCCCAATTGCTCGAGTAGGTTCCGGGTGCGGTTGGTGCGGTCATCGGGACGCTGACGTCGACCGTCTCCCCCGGCTTCACCAGTCTGCCGAGCGGATGGACGAGGTCATCTGTCAGTTTGTCGCCGCGGCTCCAGGCCAGGCGGTATTGCTCAGTCCAGTCGCAAGTCCCACTGTTTCTCAACGTCCAGGTCTTGACGAAGTCCGTACCAGGGGCGAACTCAGTGTCGTCTGGGATGCTGACGTCGGCGACGAAGGCGGCGTCGGGCGTGCACTCGGGGGTCTGCGCCAGGCTGCCGGTGGATGGGATGAGTACTGACGCCAATAGCAACACCAGAACCAGCCGAAACGAGAACTTCGCATACTGCATTTCGTCCTCCGGGGAGCCGAGAGTAGTTGAAACGTCAGGCAGGTCGCACGCCTGGATCGAACTTCTTTTGGAACGGTGGGACTGGCAGACTGAATAACACCAACTGCGCGAGTTGTCAACTTCGGGCCAACTCAAACGGCCGAAGTCTTCCGGACTTCGGCCGTTTGAGTTGCGATCACTCTCCCACGGAGCGTAGAACTCGACGCAGATACAGGCGTTTCTGGTCCACGAAACCGTGGCGCGCGTAAAACCGCCGGGCCTGATCGCTTTCCTGCAAGACATCCAGGTCCATCCGGACGCAGCCACGGGCCAGGGCCAGCTTCTCGGCAAACGCCAGCATGGCTGCCCCAACGCCCTGCCCACGGTACCGCTCTTCCACGATGAAGTCCTCGACGTAGACGTACGGGGCAGCCTCCCAAGTCGTAAGCCGGAAATCCAGCTGCATTGCGGCAACGAGTACGGCGTCGCTCGCTTCTTCTGACTCGGCCACGACGTAGACGTTAGACGGGCGGGACAGGAGAGTGGCGAGGACGTCCGACAGGACTTCCCCGTTTGGAGGCATCACGTGGTCGTGGGCGGCCAGTTGCTGAATGAGCCGCACGATGCCCGGAATGTCCGAAGACCCGGCTACTCTCACGTTCGTGGCCGGAGAAGGTTGCTTTAGAGTTGGGAACGTATTCATTGACTCCTACCAGGTTCGTTTGAACGTCACTTCGTAGGCGTAGTGCCCGTAGCAGAATGAGTTGCT
Source organism: uncultured Chloroflexia bacterium (assembly GCA_963843645.1). Lineage (GTDB taxonomy): Bacteria > Chloroflexota > Anaerolineae > DAOTYC01 > DAOTYC01 > CAWJLE01. The sequence goes on from CAWJLE010000003.1 coordinate 466,317, forward strand.
GGCGATCTTGGCCTGGCATTCGGCTTCATCTTTGCACACTCCGCCCTTAATCATGTCGCTGATCTCGGGTTGATCTGAGCTGAGGCGGCGCGTCGTCTGGCTGCGGAATGGCTTGCCGGCCTGGTCGCTCTTGACGAACAGCTCCAGTGAGTTCTTCCAGAGGTCGAACACCACTTTGCCTGGGCCCTTGTCGCCGGTCACGTGAGTCAAGTTGTTGTATTTGTCGGAGACGATCACTCCGTCGACCGGCTGGTCGTTCGCGTCTACCACAATGACGAAGATATTCTGGCGCCAGTTGCAGCTGCCGTTCACGATGATCGGCATCACGTCTTGCTTGGTGACGACGAAATCGAACTGGGGCGTGGGAGTGGCTTCCGCCGTCGGCGTATCGGTTGGAATGGCTGGTTTGGGTGTATGGGTCGGCCTCGGCGTCGTGGTGGGCTCCGGCGTGTCTGTCGGCGGTGGCGTGTCGGTGACGGTTGGAGTGGGAGTCTCCGTCGGCGTATCCGTCGGCGTCGGCGTGGCTGTCCATTCCGGCGAGGGAGTGAACGTGGGGACCAGCGTCCGCAGCGGGAGGGCCGGCCTCTTGGGCGTCGGCTGGGCGGCGACCATCCGGACTACGCCGCAGGCGGAGCCCGACAGCAGGGCAAACGCCGCGATGATCAGTACAGTGTGCACACGTGTCACTTTGAAGCGGTACCTCCTTGTTGATCGGGTGGCCGTCTACGTGGGCCGAAGCGCACGAGAGGGTCTCCTGTATTCGCGGCCGAGGCGGTCAGCCGTTGCGAAAGGCCCTGCACACACACGATCGCGTTGCCGGGTGCAGAGCCCGAGCCATCCTGCCGCGGCTTCAGGCGTACAGAATTCCTTCGTCAATGGAGGCCAGTGAGTCGCAGCCCGTCAGGATCATGGCGGAGCGCAATTCGTCGGTGAAGCGAGCGATGAGCGCGGCGACGGCATCCGTTCCGCCGCCGATAGCGGCTATCGCCAGCGGCCGGCCGATCAAGACAGCATCGGCGCCGAGCGCCAGCATCTTGAGGACGTCGACGCCGGATCGGACGCCGCCGTCCACCAGTATGGTGAGCTCCCCACGCACCGCCTCAGCGATGTCTGGGAGGACCTCCGCCGTGCCGGGCAGATGGTCCAGGACGCGACCGCCGTGGTTGGAGACGACGATGGCTTCCGCACCGGCATCGAGCGCTGCTTCGGCTTCGTCCGCAGTCATCACACCCTTGAGAACGAACGGCAGAGAGGTCTGGCCGATGATCTCTTGCCAGGACTCGGCCGGATAGGGGCGCACCGGCTGACCGGCCCGGGTCATATTGATGATGCCGGCGGCATCGATGTCCACGCCGACAGCCCAGGCACCGGCCTCTTCGGCCTGCCGGATGCGGGCGATAATCTGGTCCTTGGGACGCGGCTTTATGATGGCGATGCCGCGACCGTGTTCGGCGGCCAGGACATCCAGGCCGGTGGCGTACAGCGTTGGGTCGGGGCCGTCGCCGATCATGCCCACGGAGCCGGACCTGGCGCAGCCCCCGATCATCGCCTGGGCCAGCTCCAGCTCGGTCACAGCCGAGTTCATGTTGATCCGCGTGCCCGCAACGGCCGCGCCCAAGATGGGAGTCTGCAATTCATGGCCGAACAGAGCCAGGCTCACAGCCGGATCGGTGACGTCGTGGATGGTCTTCAACACGACCTTGTATGCAGCCAGCGCTTCCAGGTTGGCGCTGAAGCTCAACCCGGTGCCGACGCCGCCCATGCCGGGCATCTCACCGGCGCACACCACTCCATTGCAGACCCGGCACACCCGACACGCTCCGCCGAACCGTTCCTTGGCCAGCTGGTTGATCTCGGTCCAATTCATTGAACTTCCCCGCTTTCTGCAGACCGCCGAACTCACCCGGATTTCGGCGGATTGGTTTTGGATCTACTTCCGATCGAAGTAGGGGCTCTTGCCTGTCGCCGAGAGCGGAATGCCCATGACGAAGTCGGCGTCGATGAACTTCCCCTGGCGCGCGGCGGTACCGACGCGGTACATGATGCGGTTATCGACGTTCATGAGGCTGGCGATCTTGGCCGCGGAGCCGAGAGCAATCCCCATGTCAAGGACGCGAAGAGCGCACTGCGGGCCGTTGAACTCCCCCTCGCGCGCGTTGATCTGTACACACTCGTCGTTGCCGCAGGCGCCGCAATTGAGGCCGGCCGCAGGCGCGTCCTTGACGCCGATGAGGACGACGGCTTCGGACGTCTGGGTGTTCTTGCCGTCGCGTGTAAAGTCGGCGTTGCCGGTCTGACGGGCCAGCTCGAACATGAGATCGGCGAGCTTTTGCAGATCTTCGCCTTCCACTACTTTGATGACGACGAAGTCCTGGCCTTTGGTCTTCGGGGCAGTTCGGGCAGCGATCTCCATCAGATCGGCTACGGTGCGCATTGCAGTCATGATTGTCTCCTTACTCTACGATTTGCGGTCACGGTTTGCCGTCGAGATTCGACCTGCTTCACTAATATGTTCGTTTGAATGTCACTTCGTAGGCGTAGTGGCCAAAGCAATAAGAGAATTTGGCGATCTTATCCTGGCACTCCGCCTCGTCCTTGCAGACGCCGCCCTTGATCATGTCGCTGATTTCAGGCTTGTCCGAGCTGAGGTGCCGCGTCGTCTCGCTGTGGACCGGCTGCCCGGACTGGTCGCCCTTCACGTACAGGTCGTAGCCGTTCTTCCACAAATCAAAGGTGACTTGCCCCGGCCCTTTTTCGCCGCTCACGAACGATATCGTGTTGTCTTTGTCAGACACCACGAGGCCATCGATCGGCTGGTTGTTCGCGTCGACCACGGTGACGAAGATGCTATGCCGCCCCTGGCATCCGCCGTTTTCGATCACGGGCATTACGTCTTGCTTGGCCACGATGAAATCGTAGGTCGCCGTGGCAGTTGCGGCCGGCGCCGTGGGAACTGGCGTGGATGTCGGGGCAGCTGCTTTGGGCGGGCTAGTCGGTCGTACCGTGGCTGTCGGCTCGGGCGCGTCCGTCTCTGTCGGCACTGGAGTGTCGGTTGCCGTCGGAGCCGCAGTGGGGCTGTTCGTCGGCGTCGACGTGGACGTCCAATCGGGCGATGGAGTGAACGTAGGCACCAGCGTCCGCGCAGCATTGGCTTCCGCGAGCGCGGGCTGCTTCTTGGCGGCGGGTTGCACTGCCGCCAAACGGGCGACCCCGCATGCGGTACTCCCCAGCAAGACGGCGCCCGCGATAATCAGTGCGGTGTGCAGACGTGTCACGATGCAGCAATTCCTCCTTGGTTCTCGAAGTGGTTTGCCCAGCGATCAGCGCGCCCAGGTAAAACGTTGCTCGAGCCAGGGCCAGCCCTGCGCCGGCAAGTCGGTCAACTGGACCAGGCGGGCAGGTTCGGCGACCTGGGCCTGCATGGGGTCGAAGACGGCGGCCCAGATAGCCCACGTCCCATCCCGATCCGAGACGAACCCGACGTAGCGGCCATCTGGCGACCAGGCGGGCGAGCCCTGGTTCCACATGGAAGGCGCCAGGGTGCTGACCTCGCCGGTGGCCAGGCTGACGACGTGCAAATCCCACTTGCCGCTGGCCGGTGACGTGAAGGCCACCCACTCTCCATCTGGTGAGGCCGCCGGAGCGACGTCGCGCCGGTCTGTGCCGATGACGTGCCCTCCGCTGGCGTCACCCTCGGCCTGAATCACTCCGCAGTCTGCCGCCATACAGCCCGAATACAGCATCCGGTTGCCGGCAAGACTGCAAGGGGTGGACCCGTAGACGGGCTTGTTGTCGCGAGCGAACTCCCACTCCGCCGATCCGTCAACGAGCGCGCCGTAGATGCGCGAGCGCCGGTCGGAACGACGTTGAGAGTCGAAAAGCAGCAGATTCGAGACGTCCACCGACCAGGCCGGCCAGCCATCCTCGGCGAACCGCGTCAGCTGGGTGGCTTCCCGAGTGGCCAGGTTCAGAACAGACAGCCCCAAATAGGAAGGATCCTCGGAGCGAAAAGCCAGCAGCTGCCCGTCGGTGGAAAAGGCGGGTTGGCTGGCCTGCTCGCGAATCAGCGATGGCGGAGCAGCCGAAACGGCGGGGGCGCTGACGGAGGGCTCTGGAATGACGTACATGTAAAGGTCCCAGTTTCGGTGCGTCGAATTGTACGCAGGGAAAACGATACGGCCCTCCGGTCCGGTCATTGGATCGACGAGACCAGACCCGGACACGTCGTCAGCTGGCTGCTCCGTTGCGCCCGCTGACGAGTGGGCCGGCTGAGCCAGGATGGCCAGCAGGCAGGTGGCCATGGCCAGGACCAGCAGAATGATGATCGCGAGCACAATGCGCCCGGTCAGCGACAAGCGCCCAGTACCGGCGAAAGGCAGCCGGGCAAACCCAGTCGAATACGACTGGCCTGCTCCATGCGGCAAACCGATGCTGACGTTCGTGACAGTTCGTTTCATTGCAGTTGCCTCACTTTTCCGGGCACGAGACAGTGTGAGTCGCGACCCCCATCAGTCCGTCCGGACAGTCAGGCACTTGCGGCGGGGACTTGGGGATTATACCACAAGGTGTTAGAATTGTTCAATCTTGGTTCCCACGCACTGACGGCTCGTGTTTATTTGCATATTTCGATGACACCGTGGTATAATGCAGTGATTAGGATTGTTGACGCGGAGAGTGGGGGCCCCCCACTCTTCTTTTTGCAAGGGTCTTCACGCTGTACAGGTGCCATGAGCGCACGCTCGGTGTGGAGAGTCTGGCGCTTGCGGGAACAGGTGGCACCGATTGAGGAGGCTTTAGGAAGTAGGAATGAGGAACGAGTTTATCCAGGCCATCAACCAAGTCTGTTCTGAGCGGAACTTGTCCCAGGAAGTTGTGCTCGAAGCTGTAGAGGCCGCGCTCGTGTCTGCATACAAACGCAACTTTGGTCCGGCGGACAACATCAAGACCAAGATCGACCCGGTGACAGGCCAGGTGCACGTGTATGCGGAACGAGAGATCGTCGAGACAGTGGCTGACCCCCGGTACCAGATCTCGCTGGATGAGGCGAAACAGGTTCGCCCGGATGCTGAGATGGGTGAAACCGTTTCGACCGAGTCCACACCTCGGGACTTTGGTCGCATCGCGGCGCAGACTGCGAAGCAGGTGATTCTGCAGCGTATCCGCGAGGCAGAACGGGACGTGCTGTACAACACGTATATCGATCGTGAGGGTGAGCTGATCACGGGCACGGTGCAGAGCATCGACCACCAGGCGATCACGCTGAATCTGGGCAAGACGGAAGCGGTCCTGCCGCGCAGCGAGCAGATCCCGGGTGAGCGGCCGCACCAGAACCAGCGAATCAAGGCGTACGTGGTCGAAGTGAGCAAGACCAGTCGCGGGCCTCAGATCATCGTATCGCGCACGCACCGGAATATGTTGCGGCGATTGCTGGAAACGGAGGTGCCGGAGATCTTCAACGGAACCGTGGAGATCAAACAGATCGCCCGTGAGGCAGGTTCGCGCTCGAAAGTGGCAGTTGCGGCGGTTCAGGAAGGCGTCGATCCCGTCGGCTCGTGCGTGGGCATGCGCGGCGTGCGCATCCAGAACATCGTGAACGAGCTGGGTGGCGAGAAGATCGACATCGTTGAGTGGAGCCCGGATGTGGCTTCGTTCATCGCCAACGCCTTGAGTCCGGCCAAAGTGATGAACGTGAACTTGCGTGAGGAGACGGACGGCAGCAAGACGGCGTCTGTGATCGTGCCGGATCGCCAGCTCTCACTGGCGATTGGAAAAGAGGGCCAAAACGCCCGGCTCGCGGCCAAGCTCACAGGCTGGCGCATTGACATAAAGAGTGCCACGGAAGCGGCCGAAGAAGCGCTTCGCCTGCCGATAGAGGGCCTGGGGTCTCCGATGATGACTTCGAACGAAGACTTGCTGGCGAAGGCTGAGGCCATCCTGATGGCCAAAGCGTCCACCGCTGCGGTTGAACCTGCGCTCGATGCGTTGCCGTTGACTGAGGAAGAAGCAAGCATCGTGGCCGAAGGGGAGGCCAGTGAAACCGAACCGCAGGCGGAACTCGAGATCTCCGCTGAGGGGATTGAGGCGATAGAATCGTCTGAGGCCGAGGCGCAGGTCGCCGATGAGGTCCAGCCGATGGAAGAAGGCTTGATCGCTGAAGGCGTGATCGGAGACGCTGGCGAGTTGGTCGTTGAGCCTGGGGCGCTCCGGTCGAGGAGTCCTACGAGGAAGACGCGGTCGTCGACTCCGACCTGGAAGAAGAGGACGAGGACGAAGACGGGTTGGGAGACAAGAAGAAGAAGAAGAGCACGCGCAAGCGGACTCTCGTCTTCGATCCCGAACGTGGGCAGCTGGTGGCCAAGAAGCGGCGCAAACCGAGCCGTATTCGTGGTTGGGAGTACGGAGAGGATGAGTGATCTCCGACCTGCTGTGTCCGCATGTCGGAGGAGTTGACGGATGGGCCACAAGCACGTACCGCTGAGAACCTGTGTCGGATGCCGGCAAGTGCGTAGCAAACGGGATATGATCCGGATTGTGCGGACGCCGGAAGCGTCGATCGAGATCGACGAGACGGGCAAGAAGGCGGGGCGCGGTGCGTATCTGTGCCGGTGCGCCTCTTGTTGGAGTAAGGCACTGAGCCGGGGCAGCCTGGACAGGGAGCTCAAGACCAAGTTGTCAGTGGACCAGCGCCGTGAGTTGGAAATCTTTATTGAGACTCTGCCTGAAGAACGCGTCGAGGGGGAGACCGAACCTTCAGTTTAGTGCGAAACGATGCGAGATGGAACGTGTGGCAGGTATCCACGACGGAGCACCCATCCATTTGAAGTACGCACGGAATGTCAAGGTCAACTGCAGCCACGGGAGACCGAACATGTACGACCCAAGTGAATGCTTGGGAGATGAAAGCGAGGGCAGTGCGATGAACGTGTAGCCCGTCGCCGCCGAGTCCCCGCTTGTGCCTCGCTTTCATCTTCCACTCTCGCTGAAGAGTCGCTCCGGCTCGTATTCCTGCAGCCGGACGGGCGACATACTCTCGGGTCTGATCTTCCATTTGACTGACCGCATCGTCCGTTCGTGCAGATCGCAGCGTGATGAGTTCTGTGTCCGTATGGGCCGCCAGAAACTCTCGCTCCGGGGGATTGCGGCCGTCACGTTGCCGGCGATCCTCAAGGTGGGTCAGGGTCGCAGGGAGCAAGCACAAGCAAGAAAGGGGATGTGGTATGGCAAATGATCGTACGAACAACACAAAAGCGAATGAGGGGAGAACAGACACCGCGCCAGGCAAAAATACCCCCCCGAAGAAGGCTCCCGTCGCCACTTCCGGCGCGCCGGCAAAGCAAGAGGCCGGAACGCGCAACAATAAGCCGGCCGGGGGCGTAGCTGGCCGGGCAAATGCCGGGCAGAGCAAGCACAAGGACAATGGCCGGCCAGGCGCGCCGACGACCGCGAGTGAGAACAGCAAACCGCGATCCAGCGCGCGTACACCGGCTGCCGCGGCGGGCAAGCCCCGCTCGCCAGCACCTGGAGGCGGGGGAGGGCGCCGGGGTTCCCGGCCTGCGCAGGCGCCGAGGCGTGGCGCAAACTCAGCTAACCCGGCGCAAAAGCCGGTTGCGGAGAGCCAGCAGGTGGTGGACAGCAAGCCCGCCGCGCCTGCGCCGAAGCCTGCCAAGCCGGCAGTTCTGGAGCTGCCTGGTATCCTGACGGTCAGGGATCTGGCTGACAAGTTGGGCGTGAGCCCGATCGATATCATCAAGGAGCTCATGGCCAACGGCATTCTGGCCAATATCAATCAGCAGATCGACTACGACACTGCCGCGATCGTTGCCGGAGAGCTGGGCTTTGAGACGAAGGAAGAGGTGCCCTTGTGCATCGAGGCGGAGCCCGAAGCGACCACTCCGGGTACCCTCTGGCAGCGCATCTGCGAGAGCGAGCGTCCCGAAGACCTGCGGCCGCGGCCGCCGGTGGTGACCGTCATGGGCCACGTGGATCATGGAAAGACGTCGCTCCTGGACGCCATCCGGCACACGAACGTGGCCGGGTGGCGAGGTGGGTGGTATCACGCAGCGAATCGGCGCGTACCAGGTCGAAATTCATGGCAAGAAGATCACCTTCCTGGACACTCCCGGTCACGAGGCCTTCACGGCAAATGCGCGCCCGCGGCGCGCAGGTCACTGACCTGGCGGTGCTGGTGGTGGCCGCCGATGACGGCGTGATGCCGCAGACGAGAGAGGCCATCGACCATTCTCGGGCTGCGCACGTGCCCATCATCGTCGCTCTGAACAAGGTCGACAAGCCCAACGCCAACCCCGATCTCGTGAAGCAGCAGCTGGCGGATCTCGGCCTGCAGGTCGAGGAATGGGGCGGCGACGTCATCTGCGTGCCGATGTCGGCCAAGAGGCGCGAGGGCATCGACGACCTGCTCGAGAACATCCTGCTGGTCGCGGAAGTGGACAACCTGAGGGCCAATCCGAACTGCCCGGCTATGGGCACGGTCGTTGAGGGGACCATGGATAAGTCTCGCGGTCCTCTGGCGAGCGTTCTGATCCAGAATGGTACGCTGCGCGTGGGCGATGCCGTCATCGTCGGCCGGGTCGCTGGCCGCGTGCGCAATATGCTCAACGACAAGGGCAAGCCCGTGCGGGAGGCGCTGCCGGCCACACCGGTGAGCATCATGGGGCTGTCCGAAGTGGCGCGTCCGGGCGACATTCTGGAAGTGGTCGACAACGAGAACCTGGCCCGGGCGATGGCCGCGCGGCGCAGCCAGGAGGCGCGCGAAGTCGAGACTACGGCGCCCGTGCGTCCGGTCAGCCTGGACGACGTTTTCGCGCAGATTCAGGCCGGCAAGGTGAAGGAGCTGAACCTGATTCTGAAAGCCAACGTGCATGGCTCCATCGAACCGATTCAGAGCTCGTTGGAGAAGCTGGGCACCGATGATCTGAAAGTCAGGATGATCCACGTCGGCACCGGCAACGTGACCGAATCAGACGTATCCCTCGCCGTGGCGTCGAAGGCCATCATCATCGCCTTCAGCGTGGACGCCGACGCGGCCGCCCGGCGGCTGGCGGAGCAGGAAGGTATCGACATCCGCTTCTACAACATCATCTACAAGCTGATCGAGGACGTGGACAAGGCGCTGAAGGGCATGTTGGAGCCCGTGTATCCAGGACGTGGTTGTCGGGAGGGCCGAGGTGCGCCAGTTGTTCCACATCCCGAAGAAAGGCACCATTGCCGGGTCCATGGTCCTGGACGGCAAGATCGCGCGCAATGCCAAGGTGCGCGTCGTGCGCGGTGGGGAGAAGCTCTTCGATGGCCGAACCAGCTCCCTGAAGCGCTTCCAGGAGGACGTGAACGAGGTCGCCAGCGGGTTCGAGTGCGGCATCAACGTCGAAGGCTTCAACGACCTGCGCCGAGGGTGACGTCCTGGAGTTCTACAAGACAGAAAGAGTGAGTTAAGTATCATGGCAGGCCATCGTCAACAGCGCGTTGCCGACTTCATTCAGGAACAGCTCGCCGAGCTGCTGCTGCGCGAGGCGAGGGACCCGCGTCTCAATGCGATCACGATTACCGCAGTCGAGGTTTCGCCGGACTTGCAGCAGGCCCACATCTATCTTCAGCTTGATTGGAGACGATGCGGCCGTAAAGGATGCCCAGCGGGGGCTGGACCATGCGTCCGGCTTTCTGCGCAAGGTTCTGGCCTCGAGACTTGCAGTTGCGCGTGGTGCCCACGCTGACGTTTCATTTCGATAAATCGCTCGGCCACTGGCAGCCGGATCGACGAGTTGCTTCACCAGATCGAGGAAGAGGAATCGAAGAAATGACTCTGCCTGGCCCGTCCGACCATGGCAGCCCCGAAGAATGCGCGGCGATGATTCGAGCGGCGCGCCACGTGCTGGTGATCTGCCACGTTGACCCAGACGGGGACGCCATCGGATCGTTGCTGGGGATGGGCTGGCTCCTGCAAGCCATGGACAAGGAGCACGTGCTGGCCTGCGCAGGGGTGGAGCCGAGCAAGATGCGGTTTCTGCCCCGCTCGCGGCCGATCGTGACCGGCAGTGGAGCCCATCACGATCTGATCGTGACGGTGGATTGCAACAGTGTGGATCGTCTTGGTTCGGTCTACGCCAACAAGGACCTGGCCGAGCTGCCGATCGTGAACATCGATCATCACGTGACGAACACGCTATTCGGCCAGGTGAACTGGGTCGAGCCGCGGGCCGCCGCAACGGCGGAGATTGGTGTATCGGCTGGCTCCGGCGCTGGGCGTGACGCTGTCCGCGGAGGCGGCGACCTGTCTGTTGACCGGCATCGTGACCGATACGTGGGCGTTCCGGACGCCGAACACGACCGAGCGACCATGGCGATCGCCATTGAGGCGATGCGCGCTGGGGCGGCCCTGAACGACATCGTGTCACCGAACGATCGAAACGCGTACGTTTGCCGGGCTGAGGTTGTGGGCGCTCGTGATCAACAAAGCGCAGCTCGAAGAAGGCGTGGTTTGGGCGGAGGTATCGCAGGAGGACTTGCGGGCGGCCGGCTCGAATCGAGAAGGGCAGAATGGCCTGGTCAACCTGCTGCTGTCGGCCAAAGAGTCGCGGGTGGCCGTGGTCATGACGGAGACGCCGGAACACACCATCGACGTCAGCATGCGGTCGCAGCCGGGGCTGGACGTGTCGGCAACGGCGGTGCGATTGGGAGGCGGTGGACATCCTCAGGCGGCTGGTCTCACGCTGCGCACCACGATGGCTGAGGCTCGGGCAATGGTGCGGACAGCGCTGCTGGCGTCGCTCGCTGAGCAAGACGTGGCCGTTACGACGGCTGGCGCGTGACCGTGGCAGGAGGGAGCTGACGAGCGGCCCCGTTGGACCGCGCGTCTTGAACGTCAACAAGCCGACGGGCATGACTTCGCACGATGTCGTCAAGCGCATTCGGCGACTTTCGGGGCAGCGTCGCGTCGGGCACGCTGGAACGCTGGACCCGATGGCAACTGGCGTGTCTGGTGCTGTGCGTCGGCTGGGCGACGCGACTAAGCGAGTATCTTATGGCGGGGCACAAGCGCTACCGGGCTACGGTTGCGTTTCGGGGTGTCGACCGACACGTACGATGCCGACGGTGCCGTGGTTGACGAAGAGAGGCCAGTCGAGGTTTCCGTCGCCGACCTGCGCAGGGGCCTTGTGGAATTTCACGGGCGTGATCGATCAGGCGGTGCCCGCATATTCGGCCGTGAAGCAAGAAGGCGTGCCGCTACACCGGTTGGCGCGGCGAGGCAAGACCGTGAAGCTGCCCGTTCGCCGCGTCGAAATCCACGAGTTGACTCTGCTGGACTGGAACTCACCCGAAGCAACACTGGACGTGATCTGCTCTAAGGGAACTTACGTTCGCTCACTCGCTCACGATTTGGGCGAGCGGTTAGGCTGCGGTGCGCACCTGACGGCGCTGGTTCGGACTGCGAGCGGACCGTTCCGGTTGGAGGACTCGATCTCAATGGAAGACCCTCGCCGATGCCCTCGAGACGGGCCGTGCCTACGAGCTGCTGTACCCACTGGATCGGGCGCTGCCCGAATTGGCGGTGATGATCGTCGACGCGGATCAGCAGGCGCGAATTCAGCACGGCCAGGCAGTGAACGGGTCGCCCGCCTGGCCGGCGGGAGACCTCGGCGCTGGCCATGTCGCTGGTCGGGGAGCCGGTTGCGATTCTGAGCCGCCAGTCCGACGGTGAGCATTGGCGGCCGACGAAAGTCTTTTGTTGACGTGGGGTATCTGCTCGATGCAAATCTACGATGACCTGGCCGACCTCGAGCTGGACCGCGATACCATTCTGACGATCGGAGCGTTCGACGGCGTGCATCGCGGCCATCAGCACCTGATCCGGCAGATGAGGTCGGAAGCGGCGAGTACCAACCGCTTGACGGCTCTTCTCACTTTCCATCCCGCATCCGAGTGCAGTGCTCTCTCCGGCGGATCAACCCAAATACCTGACTACGCTCGGTCAGAAGGCTGCGATCCTGGAAAAACTGGGCCTCGACCTGCTGGTGATCTTGCCCTTCGACGACAAGTTGGCTTCCATGCCAGGACATGAGTTCGTCAAGACTGTTGTCGGACCCCTTCGGGCCAGAGAGATCTGGGTTGGGTCCGATTTTGCGTTAGGGCGCGGGCGTAGCGGTGACGTGCCGCACTTGGAACAGTGGGGAGGTGAGCTGGGTTTTGCGGTGCGAGCCGTGCCGCCATTCGTCTGCGACGGGGCGATCGTCAGCAGCACTCGCATCCGTGCCCTGGTGCGCGACGGCGACATGCCGGCGGCGGCCCGCCTCTTGAACCGTTACTATAGCCTGGCTGGCGAAGTCGTGCACGGCGCCGGTCGAGGTCGGAAGATTCTGGACATTCCAACGGCCAATCTGGACGTGCGCATCAACCGGGCCATTCCTCTGGACGGCATATACGCCGTGTTCGCTGTTCTGGGAGAGGAACGGTACAAGGGCGTAGCGAGCATTGGCCGCAGACCCACGTTCGACAATGGTGATCGAACGATCGAGGTCCACATCCTGGATTTCGATCAGGACATCTATGGTTGCGACCTCGTGGTGGAATTTGTGCGCTGGCTCCGACCGGAGGCGAGGTACGAAAAGTTGGATGACCTGGTCGTGCAGATCCGGCGCGACATCGACAACGCGATCGGGATTCTGGACCACGAGGCGAGTTACCCGCAGATGCTGATTCCGATCAAGTGCCAGCCGGTGCAGCGCACAAACTCCGGACCGATCCGGTTCGAGGAGTTGTCGTACACGGCCGACGTCGGCTTGCGGGCTTATCGGACAGGACCTCCGCGAATTGTTCGTGAACGCGGCCTATGGCATGTTTTCCCTCGTGAGTGAGATGGATGGCCTGGTGGCGACGACCGTGCACGACGTCGATCTGGCAGCGAACGATCGCGAGTCGCTGTTGCTCGATTGGCTCGATGAGCTGTTGTTCCTGCACGACACAACCGATGAGGTGCTCATCTGCTTCGACATCGAGGAGCTGAGCGATACCCGTCTTCGCGCACGCGTGCAGGGCACACGCCTGGCCCAGCTCAAACGTGAGATCAAGGCCGTGACCTACCACGATTTGAAGATCGAGCAGACACCCAAAGGTGAATATGCCGCGACAGTCGTATTCGACATTTGAGTCTTCACATCACAGCCGAAAGGAGTCTTGAAGATGCAGTTCGAGGGAAGGACGGCGTTGGTGACCGGCGGCAGTTCTGGTATTGGTGAATCGACGTGCCGCCTGCTGGCCCAGCAAGGCGCGGCAGTGGCGATCCATTACAATCAGAGCAAGGATGCCGCCCAATCACTGGCGGCAGAGCTGAAGACAGCGGGCGCGAAGGTAATGACGGTTCAGGCGGACGTGACTGTTAAGCCGGACGTAAAGCGCATGGTCGACGAGGTCCACGGCACGCTTGGCAAGATCGATCTGCTGGTGCACAGCGCCGGCGACATCCTCGGTCAGGGCGATGCTGGTCGACGAGACGGGCGACCTGTGGCAGCGCACGATGGACCTGAATCTGAACAGCGTAGTATGGGTATCGCAGGCCGTGCTGCCGGACATGATCGAGCAAAAGTGGGGCCGGATCGTGACGATTTCTTCCCGAGCAGGCCGTGACGGCGGCAGCATGGGTGTTGCGGCGTATGCGACGTCCAAGGCCGGCGTCATGGTTCTGACAAAGGTGCTCGCTAAGGAGTACGGCCAGTACAACATCAACGCCAACTGCGTGGTGCCGGGCTGGATCGACACGCCGTTCCACGTCAAGGCAGGGTCAGGCGACCTGCAGCGATTCGCGGATAGCCATCCGTTGAAGCGCATCGGTACTCCGGAAGAGGTCGCTACAGTGATCGCGTTCCTGTTGTCGGACGGCGCGAAGTACATGACCGGCGCCATGGTCGACGTCAACGGCGGGCTGCTGATGCCTTGAGCCGTCGACGGCCGGCAATCAGATTCCAACAGAACAGCAGACAGAGGCGTATCCTCCAGGGGTGCGCCTCTTTTGTTGCTATGGGGTCGGGGTCAGCGTGGACGTGGTCTGAAGCATCGTCTTCTGGTTGTCGGACGGCGCGAAATACATGGCCGAGGCCGTGCTCGTCATCAACGGCGGGCGGCGACGCCCTGACGTGGGTGCAGGTATTGATCCGTATCATGGCGTCGGGGGCCGTTTGGGGAGATGGCTATCCCAGGGCGATCGCTGGCAGGCCGGCAAACTGACTTGCCAGCTCGAAGCGCACCCCTGACCACCCTGACTCGGCTCGCAGACCCGCCAGCTCGCGTCGAATGCAGTCAGGGCTGTTGTTGACTTCGCTCAAGTGCGCCATGACGACCGTTTCGAGGGCGGGGTGGCAGAGTGCGTGCAGAAGCTCACACGTTTGACGATTGGAGAGGTGGCCTCTTTGGCCGGCGATGCGTTTTTTGAGGAACCCGGGATAAGGCCCGCCCCAAAGGAGATCCAGATCGTGGTTGGCTTCCAAGATCAGGGCCTGGCATCCCTTCAAATGACGGAGGACCGTGTCTGTGCTCGCCCCCAGATCGGTGCAGATCCCTAGACGAAGGCCGTCGTGCTCGACGACGAAGCCCACGGGGTCCGCGGCATCGTGAGGCACACTGAATGCCGTCACGCCCAGGTCGCCCACCGTGAATGATTGCTCCGCGTGAATGATCTCCGCTCGGGCCGGATATCCAGCCGATGCCGGCATTCGAGCCAACGTATCCTGGGTCAGATAGACCGGCAGGTCGAGGCGGCGGCTGAGCACGCCCAACCCGCGGACGTGGTCGCTGTGTTCGTGACTGATCAGGAGAGCCTGAGGCGGAATCGACCGCACGGTCGCGCACATGCGGCGCAAAACCTCGCGGGCGCTCAAGCCGGCATCGATCAGGATGGAAGTGTGTGTTGAGGAAACGAGAATTGCATTGCCTTTGGAGCCGCTCGCCAACACCTCGAAGGCCAGAGTCAAGCGTTTCATCCTCTGTGGAGCGTGACGCAGACGATCAAACCGGCATGAAACGGATCGTGAGCTGTCAGTTGGACTGGTGACGTTTCGAAGGCCGCCGGTACACAGGCGGCCGGCTGTGTCAGCCCGCCGCCTGCTATTGGCGCGGACCGAAGATGGCCGTGCCGATGCGAACCAGGTTCGCGCCTTCTTCAATGGCCACACGGTAGCTGCCGCTCATGCCCATCGAGAGGTAGCGCATCTCAACGTTCGGCATGCGTTCGGTCCCGAGTCCTTCGAAAAGCTGCCGCGTCGTGCGAAAATAGGGCCGAAAGTCCTCTGGCTCGTCAGATAGCGGGCCCATGGTCATGAGGCCCTGAATGCGGACGTGCTGCAAGCGGCTGACGCGGCGAATCATCTCCGGCGCATCTTCCGGCACGATGCCGGTTTTGTTTGGCTCCCGGCCACTGTTGATCTCGATCAGGATGGGCATTACGCGATGGACTGCCGCGCAGCGGGCATCGATGGTTTCCGCTAGGCCGATCGAGTCCACACTTTCGATCAAGTCGAAGACGCCGACCGCCTGCTTGACCTTGTTCTTCTGCAGGTGGCCCAGCATGTGCCAGCGGGCGCGGCGGCCAACGACCTCCACCATGCGCTCACCCTCTTGGACGTAATTGTGGCCGACGATGGTCACGCCGGCCTCGATTGCCGCAACGACCTCTTCCGGCGCGCGTGTCTTGGCCGCGGCGACCAGAGTGACTCCGGGCGGCAGCTCCGAGAGGATCTTACGTGTGGCCTGGATGATGCTTTCTCGATCAGTCATGAGCAGACAGCTTTCAGGAATGTAACGTATTGGCGGGACCGTCGGCCGGCTCCCCGGCAGCGAATCACGCGCGAGCAGGGCGCTGGACGCCATGTTTCCGGCATAAAGAACTGAGCAGCCGGATCGAGTCGTTGGCGACGGTCTCAGCGTCGGGTGTCATCAAAACTTCAAGGACGATGGGTCCGTCGAAGCCCATTGCCTGCAGCACCCCGATCACCTCCGAATAGTCGATCAGTCCGTAGCCGGGCGCTTCGCGATTGCTATCCGAGATGTGAACGTAGCACAGTGTCTGCCCGCAGGCGACGAGACTGCCATAGAACGAGCGTTCCTCCAGCCACGCGTGGTACGTATCGTACATCATCTTGATGTGAGGGCTGCCGATCTCTTCGATAGCTGACATCGTCTCTGCCACGGTATTGAGGGACGGGTTGATGTAGCGAGTGATGTTTTCCAGCATTGCAGTGCCGCCGCACTTTTCGGCAAATTCCGCGCAAGCGTGGAGTGCGTCCATCATGCGGGCGCGCTGAGTCGCTGGATCGGCCAACTGCTGTGTATCGCAGCGCACGCGGCCGATCATGGGGACGGCCCCAAATTCGGCACCCAGCTCAATCAGCCGGCAGATCTGCTCGACGGCCCGGCGGCGAATTTCCGGATCGGGATCGGTGAAGGTCAGGCCGTCCTCGGCGGCCAGGCGGCCCGTGCCCATGCCACACCAGTCGACGCCGTTGGCGTCCAGGACGTGGTGCAAGGCTTTGCGGTCGATCTCCGACGGGTCCTTCAGGTCGAGCTCGACGCTGTCGTAGCCCAAGCGGGCGCACGCCTCGATGGTGTGCGCCAGATCTCCACGGCGATAGTGAAGCGACGCGTCTTCCAGATCCGGCGTTCCGATGCGCATTCCGATTCGCATGAGCAATAATCCTCGTAGTTGGAGTGAGTTGTACCGGGGACGAGTATAACACCGAAGCGCGGGAAGGGCAACAGACAGAGAGGGGCGGAAGCCAGGGCGACATAGGGCGGTGTTTATGAGGAGCCGAGCCACGGAGAGGCACGTCCAGGTCGTGGCTCGGCTTCGTTGCGGGATCGGGTCTATCCTCAGCGGGCGGGGCGGGCGCGGAGGAGGCGCATGCCGTTCAGAATGACGATCATGGAGGCGCCGACGTCGGCGAAGACGGCCATCCACAGCGTAGCGCTGCCGGCGATGGCCAGGCTCAGGAAGATGGCCTTGACCACCAGTGCGAATGCGATGTTCTGTTTCACGATCCTCAGCGTCTGACGCCCCAAGCCGATGGCGAACGGCAGCCGGTCGAGATTGTCACCCATGAGTGCGATGTCGGCCGTTTCGAGGGCGGTGGCGCTGCCGGCCGCACCCATGGCGATGCCGAGGGTTGCCCGCGCCAGGGCTGGAGCGTCGTTGATGCCGTCGCCGACCATGGCGACGTTGCCGTATTGCGCCATAATATCCTCGATCGCACGGACCTTGTCTTCCGGCAAAAGATCGGCCCGGAACTGATCGATTCCGACTTGACGACTGATGGCTTCTGCTGTGGCGGCATTGTCACCGGTCAGCATGACGGTGTGAGCGACGCCGGCTTCCTTCAAGGCGGCGATGGCGGCGGGCGCATTCTCGCGGATCGTGTCCGAGACGGCGATGTAACCTTGCACGCCGCAACTCGAGCAGTCGACCACCATGACGGTGCCGCCCGTGGATTGAGCGGCTTCCACCGCGTTGCACAGGACGGCATCGTGGGGCGCCGCCTCGAGACTCTCGTGGCTATACTTGTGGCTGCCGACAGTGACTGGTTGGCCGTTGATTCGTCCGCGGACGCCCTTGCCGGTAAGCGCTTCCACGTTCTCCACGGTATTGCCCGACCAATCCAGACCGCGCCGCTCGGCCTCGCGTACCACTGCCTGGGCGAGCGGGTGCTCAGAGCGGCTCTCGATGGCAGCCGCGTTGGACAGCATCATGCTGCAGACGAAGCAGTCGTCCCCGGTCGCCTCCAGAGCGTGTCGCGCGCAGCGGGCATCCACAACTTCGGGCTCGCCGCGAGTCAGCGTGCCCGTTTTGTCGAATGCGACTGCGGTGATGCTGCCCAGCTTCTCCAGGTAGACGCCGCCCTTGATCAACACGCCGGACCGTGCGGCGCTGGCGATGGCGGATACGATGGTAACCGGTGTGGAGATGACGAGCGCGCATGGACAGCCAATCACCAGGAGCACGAGGGCGCGATAGACCCAGTCGAGCCAGCCGCCGAGGTGAAGCAGCGGCGGAACCACAGCCACGCTCAAAGCGATGGCCACGATCGTCGGCGTGTAATAGCGGGCGAACACGTCCACGAAACGCTGAGACGGGGCGCGTTGGGACTGCGCTTCTTCCACCATGCGAATGATGCGGGCGATGGTGTTGTCTGCGGCAAGCCGGCTGACGCGGACAGTCAATGCTGCATTGCCGTTTACCGTGCCCGCGTATACGGGATCGCCGATGGTCCGGTCGACGGGTAGCGACTCACCGGTGACCGGCGCCTGGTTTACCGCCGAACTGCCGCTCTCGATCGTTCCGTCCATGCTGATCCGATCGCCCGGGCGAATGAGGATCAGATCGCCGACGACCAGCTCGCTGACCGGCACACGTTCTTCGTGATCGCCGTGGATGCGGATGGCCTCGCGGGGGGACAGGTCGACGAGCGTACGGATTGCATTGCGAGCGCGGTCGATGGTGTATCCCTCCAGGGTGTTGCCCACTGAGAAGAGAAACATGACCATAGCGCCTTCCATCCACTGGCCGATCGCCATCGCACCCAACGCGGCGATAGTCATCAGAACGTTCATGTCCAGTGAACGCGTCGTGCGGATGCCTGTCCAGGCTGCGCGCGCGACGTAGTAGCTGCCGACCAGGATGGACAGGGTAAACAGGCCGATGCTGACGAGCGGCGGCGCGCCCAGCCACTGAGTCAGAGTGCCCACGACAAGCGCCAGACCTGACGTCCCGGTCGCCACGTCACGGCGGTGCCGGCTGAGGATTTCGATCCAGCGCCTCTGCTTCACCGCGGGCGGCGCTGCGACGCCCAGACGCAGGGGGTGTCCCATCTTGCGAGCGCGCTCTTCCAGCTGGGTTCGAATGTCGAAGCCGTCTTTCAGCGTCACCCGAAGCCTGGCCGCCATAAAATCCAGATTCGCGTCGGCCACTCCCGGTACCTGAGCCAGGGCCTGCTCCAGGTGCAGTGCGCAATCAGCGCAGTCGAGACCCTCCACGTCGAACGTCAGCTCGCCCGCGCCAAGCCGAGCCGCGTCGTGGAGCGGGTGTTGTAACTCGTAGCCCAGACTCCTGGCTCGCTCGGCAATCAGTCCGGCATCGGCCAGTCCGGGTCGATATTCAACTTCCAACGTTCCCAGTGTGAAGTTCACCCGACAGTCGACGACGCCCGGCAGCTCTGCGACTCCCTTCTGCAAAGTGCGCGCGCAGTCCGCACAATCCATTCCCTGAACCGGGAAGGTTTCCCGCGTGGTGTTCACGTCAGTTTTCGTAGACATATCGCCCACTCTCCGATTGACGCTCGCCAGATTGTTGTAGCGCGGCGAGACGTTTCCGATTCGATTCGAGCCATTCCACCCAATTGTGTGTCCGGTCGTCAGGGGCTAAGACGGTTCGCGCAGGTCTTCTCCTGCCGACGAGTGTCCGTTTGCTCCCGCGTCGCCTGCAACTTGCGCCAGCCTGGCGTCAATCGCGTTGATCCGTTGTACTGCCTGCGCGTTTTCGCTTTCGACTCTGCGCCGGTCGCGTTTCGATTTCGTAATCAGAATCACGCCGCTTCCCACGACTGCCGCGACGGTCGTCAGGCCCATGCCGAAGATCCCGACGGCCTGTCCGATTCCGCCTCCGCTCGACGGCTGACCATTCGCCGAAGGCGGTGGAGCGTGTAGGCCACAGATCACCAGGAACTCCTCCTGGACGTCCGGGGGAGACAACAGAATCACACCCACCGGCCCTACGGCGACGAGTGCCCCCAAGACTACCAGCGCTATCCCGGCAATGAATGCGGTTGCCTTGGGAAGGGGCTTGAGCCGCTTGGTTTCGGCCTGACGGCTGGCCTGCAACTCCGACTGTTCTCTTGAGTGATCTAGCGAAGTCCGTTCGACGTGTTCGGTGTTTGCGACAGGCATGGCTGCACCTCCAGTGTTCAATGATATGCCTGAATGTTGCATGGTTGGACCTCGGTCCTACCCATGGGCGACGTGTTCCAATCCGCCTTGAAACAGCTGTTCTATGTGCGCGTCATCCAACGCGTAGTAAACCTGGCGACCTTGTTTGCGCGCGCGAACGAGATGCATCCGTCGCAGGAGGCCCAATTGGTGCGAGATGGCCGACTGCGTCATATCGAGGGCGCCGGACAGGTCGCAGACGCAGAGTTCTGTGCCAAACAGCGCAGACAAGATGCGGACTCGAGTAGGGTCGCCCAGGACCTTGAAGGTTTCCGCCAGCCGCTCGGCCAGCGCTGGCGCGATGAGATCTACTTTGGCGGTCGCGACTGCCGCCGCGTCGGTGGGGTAGGCCAAGCAACTATCTCCCATGGCTCTCCTCCTGGCAAGATACATGAATACATGTTCACTCCTTCATATTACCACAATCCGTCAAAATGCGCAAGTCGGCGCTGAAATAAA
The DNA here is from genome assembly GCA_963843645.1 of uncultured Chloroflexia bacterium. Taxonomy (GTDB): domain Bacteria; phylum Chloroflexota; class Anaerolineae; order DAOTYC01; family DAOTYC01; genus CAWJLE01. The sequence goes on from CAWJLE010000003.1 coordinate 486,750, forward strand.
AAACAGGCGCTGGTTGGGCTCGAGCAGCGACGCAATCTGGACGTTCGATGAATATTGACTTATTTCAAGAAATGGTATAATCTTATAACAACGGTACATATCTGTTATAGACCATCAGAGAGCTACAGGGGAGAACGAAAGGAGAGGAAAGGTGGCACAGGCGAAGAAGGGGACTGATTCGGACAAGTCGCTGCGCGTCGTCACGTATTGGCTATTCGTCGTCGCCGTATTCTCGTGGGTCGTTCCGTTCACACTGTTGTCCGTCTTTAGTCTGCTGACGACGGGCGGTGATAAGTGGGCCGCGATGGGCGTGGCGCTATGGCCCAGCCTGGCTGCTTTGGCGGTCGCGGCGGTGCTGTGCGTCATCACGTATTTTATCTATGCCAAGCTGATTCTGAAGGCATAGTCGGTCGTCTTTCTGGTTCTTGAAGACGCCGCGAGGCCCTGGGATCCAACTGGATCGCAGGGCTTTTCCGTCTCTCGCCGTGATGTGTTATACTTTGAATACCAACGTTCATGATCTGCACCATGAAAGGAGCAGGGTTCCGATGAGTGCTGTTCCCGCGTCTTCGCACCGGTCCCGCGATCTGATCAGTGAACTGGCACAGGGGCGAGTGGTCGTGTTCGCCGGGGCCGGCATTTCGCTGGGCACCCACGGGCAGCGCGGCCTGCCATCCGCCGCCGATCTGACGCGAGAGCTGGCCCTCGAATCCGACTTTTGCCAGGCTGGACGGTGCTGGAACTACGACTGGAATCGGCGGCAGTGCAACTGGGATAGCGGCTGCGTAAATGGGTACCCGGAGGTGGCTGAGCACTACGCCGAGCAACTGGGTCGTCCGGCGCTGGTGACGTTCCTACGCGATCGGATCGACCCTCCCGGGCTGAAACCTTTGCGCACGCACCGCGCCATCGCTCGTCTGCCTGTTTCGATGATCGTTACCACGAATTGGGATGGTTTGTTGGAGGATTCGCTGCGTGAACAGGGCAAACGGGTGTCGACCGTCGTGGAGAACTACGAGGTCGCTTTTTCTGACTACGGCGACGTCCTGCTGGTCAAGATGCACGGCTCCATCGATCGGCCGCAGTCGATCATCGCCACCGAACGTGATTACGATGAGTTCTTCGAGCGGCTGCCCAACCTGGTGGACATGTTGCTCTATTTCTTCGCCACGCGCACGTTCCTCTTCGTGGGGTATAGCCTGGCGGATCCCAACTTCAAGCGGATGTACTTGCAGGTCACGCGCCATTTGCAGGACCGCTATGGACATTTGTTCCGGCGCACCGCGTACGCGGATCAGTGGCACTCCAGCGAGTACCAGCGTCGCTTCTGGCAGCACCACAACCTGCGCATCATCGACGAGGACGCCACGGTCTTCCTCGAGGCGTTGGTGGGTTTGGCAGGCGACCTCAAGCGGGCAAAGCCTCCGCAAACTGACGACCAGGAGCCAGTGAACTGAAACCGCCGGCGCATGCCCTATGGCCGGCAGCGTCACACGAGAGAAGAACGATGGACGAGGAACCGCAGTTTCAAGTGAGCGCTTCAAACCCGCCGGAGCCCAGTGCTTTCGAAGGCAGCCCCACGCCCGGGGTTCTCCTCGCATTGGGCGCGGTGTTACTCTACTTCGCAACCCAGATGATGGTCGGCGTCGTACTGATCGTCGCATTCATCTTCGCAAGTGGGAAGCCGCTCACTGAACCAGGCGAGTTGATGGGTTTGGGCCAAAATGGCCTGCTCAATGGCCTGGTGGTACTGATCGCCGCGGCCCTCAGCCTGCCGATGATTTACACTCTGGTGGTCAAGGTCGTCAAGCGTCCGTTCGCAGAGGTCATTCGCTGGCGGTCGCCCGCCAATCTGCCCGCGTGGATGGGCATAGTCATCGCGCTGGGAGCCGGTTTGATCTTCGACGGATTGACTCTCGCGCTGGGAAAGCCTCTCGTGCCGCCGACAATCCGCGCCCTCTATCAGGGGAGTGCTTGGGGCGTCGTCGTGCTGGCCTTCGCGGTGATTGCCGCAGCACCGCTGATGGAGGAAATCCTATTCCGGGGGCTGCTCTACACTGCACTGGCCGCCCGCGTCAGCGTACCGGCAGGAGTCGCGATCACTTCCCTGGCGTTCGGCGCGGTCCACGTGTGCACGTATGGAACGGACTGGTATTCGATTCTGCAGACGCTCGTCATGGGCCTGGTACTGACGTTACTGCGAGCCTGGACACGTTCGGTCTGGCCGTCCGCCGTCACCCACGTTACTAACAACCTCTACAGCACTGTCGAGATCCTGATCCTTCTCGGTCTCAATCTAGCCTGAGCGGGATCACTCCGTCGCGCTGCCAGTCCTCGAGGATTTCGTCGTGGACGTGAGCGTTGGTGGAGAGGCACCCCCCAGTGTACAAGTAGTCGGGGTCTCCTTCCAGACCTGTGGTTCGGCCACCGGCCTCTGACACGAGAAACCCGCCGGCTGCCATGTCCCACGCATTCAGGCCGTAGTTGAAGTATGCATCGAGCCGGCCGCAGGCGACGTACGACAGAACCATGGCTGCTGCCCCGAAGGCACGCAGGCCGGCCACTTCGCTCTGAAGGCTCCTGGACATAGCCGCCGTTGTCTCTACCCGCTTCGCCGTGTAGCCGAAGTCCGTCGCGACCATGCATTCGGCCAGATGCTGGTGTTCATTTACGTGTATCGGCTGGTCATTGAGGTACGCGCCGTGGCCTTCTCGGCCCCAGAACATCTCATCGCGCCACGGATCGTAGACCACACCGAGACGGACGCGGCCTTGGAACGCGAGAGCCACCGAGACGACTGAGATCGGCACGCCCCACAAGTAGTTCTTCGTGCCATCCAGCGGGTCGACCAGCCAGCAGTAGTCGGCGGAAGCCAGCTCCCTGCCGCCACCCTCCTCCGACAGGATGCTGTGATTCGGATACTGGGCGCGGATAGCGCCCAAGACGATTGATTCGGCGGCCAGATCAGCCTCACTGACGAAATCGCGGAAGCCTTTGGGTTTGCCGACCACGTGGCCCCGGTATTCGGCGAGGCGCACACCGGCTGCCCTGGCTGCTTCCTTGGCCATTGTCAACATTTCGTCATCAACTACGTCCATGTGAAGAAGTCTCCCTAGTGTTTAGTATTATGGCGTGCAGAAGTCCCAGGTCAGTCCGGCGGGCCGGCTGCGTGCTGTGGCCCGGCAGATTGACCGCGAGGTTTCTCGAGGCTCTGTGTGTTATGCTCGTACCCCTGGCTGAAGACGGCGCCTGCGCAGAGTAATCTCGGAGCAGAACAGATGCGACGGGGCTGTGTCGGTCTCGTCGGGCAGCCAGGCCGCCCGGCAGTGCTCTTCGGCCAGCTTGAGCTGATTGAGGTGTGCGTCCAGTGGAGGGTTCGCGTAATCGAGGTCCAGCAGCAGAGTCCGCGCTGCGTCCAGGTGTAGATGAGCTTCGAATTCGGCCAGCGACACACCGCGCTGGGTATGGAGCCAGTCATTCAGGACGTGGCTGACCACTTCGCTTTGATCGATCAGCTGACGGTCGATTGCCAGCATGAGCTCGGTGAGCGAATAGACTTTCAGTGTATGGCGAAGGGCTTCTTCCGCGGGCAATCCGGAAGCCGACCGGTTGGCCAGGATGCGCAGATGCTGAACGCGTTCTTCAGATAGGTCGTCGATTTGTTCGACCAACGCTTGCCACTCCGAGGAATCGACCATAGCCGCCATGATCTCGCTCATGCGGCGTTTAGTGAAGCGCTCGATGGAGTCGAGTTGCTCAATGATGGACATGTGCCTTACTTCCGGAGACGTGAGCGGTGCAAGCCGCTGCTCCAGGGTAATCATCGGCTCATCTTGCGCGCCCGTGGTGGACTGAGTGGCGGCGCCTGGGCGTTTGAGCCGGGTGAAAAATATGGCCCAGCCGATCGACATGAGAATGAAGAAGACCACCAGTGCAACGGCCGCCAAGGTCTGAACACTCGGCGTCATATTCAACTCCTTTGAATCTTCTCACCCGGCGCTGCCCAACCGGGGGTGCGGCTCAACGTGAAGCTTACAGACATCACAAGAGCCACCCCGCCAAAGCGAAGGTGACTCCGTAGGTCACAAGAACGCCTCCTGTTGGCCCTGCCGGTCACGTCCCGCGGCGCTTCTACAGTAGCGCATAAACGTAGGCGCGCACCCCTTCCAGGGGTTCTTGAGCGGCTCGTGTCTGTAACGACGTTTCGCTGGAGGTCCTGCTCGCGCTTATCGGCGCGCCGGTTCCTGATGATTGACCCAGGCCCGGGACCTCCATGACTTTCTTGGCTGCTGCGCTCAGCGTGACGGGGAGCGACAGACCGGTGTAAAACGCTCCCCAGACGGTCGTTGCCGGCAGGATCACGGCCACAAACCCACCCAACAGCAGAAACGGAATTGTGAGGAGCATGTAGTTCCAGGACCATTTGAACTGCTCCGGCTTCGTCCGCAGCTCGTACAGCCGGAGGATCTCAGGGGCCGCTGCTCCCGCTGCTCCCAACAGGAACGCCACCTCAACGGGCAGTGGTCCCATACTTCTACCCCCTCCACTTCGATGCTGAGTCAAATGGCGAATGAGGGCGCGTTTGCGGCAATTCGACGCAAAGCTATTATAGTCTGAAGGCGCGGCGCTGTCAACCAAACTGAAGTGCGGTTCATGGTCGTCGAGTACCCTTGACTTCGTTGCGGCCACATGATAACATGGGCGGCGGTTCAGTGTCCGACGATTCAACGTGAGTGAGGAGAGATCCTTCGGAATGGCGGACTTCGACGTTTTGGGCATCGGTCGGCCCTATTTCGACCAATTGCTGGTCGTGCCTCATTTGCCGGCGCCGGATGAAGTGCTCCAGGTCACGCACTACGAGCAGCAGGGTGGCGGTCCCGTGCCTACCGCTCTGGTCACGCTGGCTCGGCTGGGAACATCCGCCGCTATCTGGGGTACCGTCGGTGGAGACCAGCAGGGTGAGTTCGTGGTTGGAGATTTCGACCGCTATGGGGTGAATCGAGACCACCTCATCGTCTGTCCGGGGACTGAAACGGCCTTTTCTGTGATCTTGATCGAAGAGGCCACCGGCGCGCGCTCCATTCTGTATCACCGTGGAAACACGCCTTCGCTCGATCCGAGCGGCATCGATGCCGCAATCGTTGCTCGGGGCAGGATCCTGCACGTGAGTGGGTCCTATCAAGATGCGGAAATCCGGGCGGCGCGATTGGCAAAGTCACTGGGTATGACGGTCTCGTTCGACGGCGGCGCCGGTCTGGTCCGGCCCGGCATTGGTGAGCTCGTGGACCTGGCTGACATCCTGGTCGTGGCACGCGCATTTGCCGTAGGAGTGACGGGCTTACGCGATCGGGAGGCGTGTGCACGAAGCCTCTTGGGTCGCGGACCACGAACCGTGGTCATCACTGACGGGGTAGCCGGGAGCTGGGGATGGACAGACGCCGGCGAATCTTACTACCAGCCCGCGTTTCAAGTCGACGTGGCGGACACCACCGGCGCCGGCGACGTGTACCACGGTGCGTTCGTCTACGGGGTGCTTCAGGACTGGCCCCTGCAGCGGGCGCTGAGGTTCGCGAGCGCGGTCGCGGCGTTGAAGTGCACGCGCGTCGGAGGGCGAGCAGGCATCCCTGCTCTTAAAGACGCCGAGCGCTTCCTGGCCGACCACTGAGCTGGGCGGTTCTACGCTAAAATGCTTAACACCGACGCGCACGAATTAGGCTTGGTGCAATTGGGATGATTCGCATACTGGCCGATGCGACAATCTAGGACGCGCAGTATAATCGTAGACAAGAGGGTGGAAAACGGTTCATTTTTGGAGACGCACTTGTCGATCAGGCTGCACAAGAGGAGGGAAACACCGATGAACACGCGGAAGTGGATGGTCGCTCTGTCGCTCGCCCTGTTGGTTGTACTGTCCTTTAACGTCACTGCGTCTGCTGCACCGGCTTATCCGGTGCCGAGCCCGGCGAACTACTACGTCGTCCGTTCGGGGGACACACTGTTCTCCATCGCCATGTGCTACGGCACGAGTGTATGGGCCATCGCCCGCGCTAATGGGATCATGAACCCAAGCGTGATTTTCCGCGGGCAGGTGCTCATAATCCCGGCCGCCGGTCCCATGCCCGGTCCGATTCCCGGCCCCATGCCTCGGCCCGTGGGTCAGATCGTGCACATGGTCCGTCCCGGCGAGAACCTGTACGGCATTGCGGCGATGTATCGTGTCAATGCCTGGTCAATCGCACGTGCGAACGGGCTTGCCAACCCGAACTACATCTTCGTTGGCCAGCGCCTGGTGATCCCGGTGTCGGCGCCGAACCCAGGCCCGGTGTACTTCGGCCCCTGGGGGAATAACTCGGGCCATCCCTCGGTCTACGCCTACTCCGGCACTCAGAACAACTACGGCTACAACTCTGGTACGGGCGTCGGTTACGGCCGATAGAAACTTTCAGCCGGCCCGCCGTCGGCTGTTGGAACCAGGTCATTTCGCTCCCAGCGGCGCTCCATCAGAAATGGTGGGGCGCCGCTTCGCGTCCTGGTGGGTACGGCCGCTCGATGGTCGGCGGGAGCGCTCGGACCCCTTAATATCGTCCGCACTTCTTGACCTCAGTTCGGCCGGAGCTATAATGAGCCGTCGTACCAAGACAATCGTTGAAGGGAGGGGGCGAATGAGCAGGTTGGCAGGTAAGGTCGCGGTCATCACGGGCGCTTCGAGCGGGATCGGTGCGGCAACAGCCCGGCTGTTTGGGCGCGAAGGCGCGAAAGTGGTGGTGGTGGCGAACCGCAACGCCTCCGGTGCGCAGCGGGTCGTCGAGACGATTTCGCTCGGCGGGAGGTGAGGCGATTTTCGTGGAGGCAGACGTAGCGAGGGAGGCCGACTGCCGCCGCATCATGGACACCGCGGTAGCCAACTTCGGGCGGCTGGACATCCTGGTGAACAACGCCGGGATCCAGTCCGGTACACCCACGACTGAGCTGACCGAGGAAGAGTTCGACCACGTGATGGCAGTGAACGTCAAAGGCGTGTTTTTCTGCTGCAAGTATGCCATCCCGTACATGAAGCAGATCGGCGGAGGCTCTATCGTGACCACATCCTCGCGGACTGCGTTCATTCCGACCAACGCCGCGCCGATCTACTGCGCCACCAAGGCAGCGGCTGCGTCCTGGACGCAGGCTGTCGCATTAGAGCACGCGGCGGACGGCATTCGCGCGAACAGCATCTTCCCGGGAATATTCGCGACACGAACATGTCGGACGGTTTCATCTCGTCAGCTGCGGATCCTGTGGCCCGGAAGCAGTGGTTCGAGTCGGCGCAGCCCATCGGGCGGTCCGGCACACCTGAGGATTGTGCCCAGGCCATCCTGTTCCTCGCGTCGGAGGAAGCGGCGTTCATCACGAATGCCGGACTCCTGGTGGATGGAGGATTGTGCTTCTCGTAGGGCGATGAAACGTCCGAAGTCTATCAGACTTCGGACGTTTGGACCCAGACCAGTAAGGGAAGGTGGTTCGAGCCTTCCCTGTTTTGAATCATACGCTAAGCCGTGCGGGCATCCTTCCAGTGGATCGCCGCTTTGCGCAGTGCAGTGACGACCGGCAGCTCCTGGCCCGACAGGAAGCGGACCAGGCCCCCGCCCGAGGTGCAGACGTAGCCCATGCGGTTCTTCACTCCGAAGCGTTTGGATGCCGCAACGGAGTCACCGCCGCCGATGACTGAATAGCCGGGTGCATCGGCGATGGCATTCCACAACGTCTCGGTACCGTAGGCGGATGTTGGCCGCTCGTAGATGCCGGCCGGTCCATTGACGAAAATCGTCTTGGCGTGGTTGATGATGGCTACGTACTTTTCGACAGTGGCGTGACCCACGTCGACGATCAGCTCGTCGACCGGCAGACTCTCTGCGTCGAGCTCCACGCGCTGGCCATTGCGCTCGATAGCGAAATCCACCGGATAGAACAACTTGTCGGGGAAGTTCCGCTGCAGATCTCGCGCCGGAGTAATGAACTGCTCGAGACCGCGGTCCTTGATGTGTTGCTCCGTCGCCTTTCCCAGCGGCTTGCCGGCCGCCAGCAGCATGACCTCACCGGTCAGGCCGGAAGTGAGAACGAAATCGGCGGCGCCCTGGCTCAAGCACTTCGTTCATCATGCCAAAGGCGTCGCTGATCTTGGCCCCACCCAACACGAACACGCACGGGTGCTCCGGATTCTCCTTGACGCGCGCCATGGCCGAGAACTCTTCGATGAACAAGCGGCCTCCCGCGGTCGGCAGCACTTCCGGGAAGCCGACGAGGGACGGCGCCGACCGGTGCGCCGCCGCGAATGCTTCACCCACGTACAGATCGGCCAGCGGAGCCAGGTTGCGAACCAGATACGTCTTGGCCTGATCGACCGGATCCAACTTGACGTAATCAACGAACGTAGAGACTTCCTCGGTCAGGTAGCGCAAGTTGTCCAGGAGGAGGATCTCACCGGCGCGCAGGGCCTGTACGGCGGCGCGCGCCGCCGGCCCGGCGACGTCATCAACGAACTTGACCTGCTTGTTCAAGGCCGCGCTCAAGAGAGCCGCATGCTGATCGAGACCGATCAGATTCTGGTAGTCGAGAGTGTCGCCCTGATGGGCCATCAGGACCAGCCGCGCCCCGCGCTCGTTCAGCTCGCGAATGGTGGGCAGGCTTCTGACGATCCGATTGTCGTCGACGATTTGCTTGCTCTTGGGATCGAGGGGCGAGTTGATATCGACCCGGCAGATTACCGTCTTGTCCTGGTAGTCAAACTGGTCGAGGGTCAAGGATGCCGACGTCGCTCATCTCCGTGCGCTCCTTAGTGGTTATCGGCCGGCGACCAGGTCGAGATACTTGTTGGTTAAGCCCACGGCCTCGAGGCGATCTGTCTGCATCTTGGTGGCGGCGCGGATGCCATCCATGGTCTCGGGAATGACGACCGCTTCCTGTGGGATGTTGATGGCGAAGATCAGGTCGTCGCCGGACATAGCAACGCACTCTTCCCAGATGCCGATCTCGTACATGTCGCCGCGCTTGTGGCCCAGGTCACGGGCGTAGCGGAAGAACGACGTATTCGAGTTGAAGCCGTCCTTGATGCGCACGACACGCATGCGAGGGTGCTTCCGGAAGGCATCGATTGCCTCTTTGGCACTGATCTTGCTCTTGGTCGTGACGACCATGCTGATAATATGCCCGTGGGTCACCGGCGTGTGAACGAGCAGCCCGGTCGCGTCCACGTGCGGCATGATGTGCATCAAGTCCAACGCCTGGTGGCTGGGGACTGGGTCGACCTGCAACACGTCGACCAGGCCGCGGTGAGTGTCTCCGGGATCGGCGACGCGACGGATGATGGTCACGGCGACTTTCTTAACGCCGACCAGCCGGTCGATGCAATCCACGGCGCGGACGAAACCGGTCGTATTGCAGGAGGTCAGCTTGAGGAACTGCGCCCCGATGCCCTTTTCGAAGTTGGCGTAGCCATGGAAGAAGACGTCCGCGACGTCGTTCTTCTCGCCGCCCTGGAAGATGGCCTTGATACCGGCTGCCCGGTACAGCTCCTTGTTCTTGGCGCCGATCCCGGCGGTGGTCGCGTCGAGCATCACGTCGACGTTACCGATCAAGTCGTCGAACATGCCCTTGACTGGAATTCCGGCCTTCTCCAGGTCGCCGACCTTCTCCGGGACGGCGCAGTAGAGATCGTATGGCATGCCCATTTCCTTCAGGGCGCGAATCGCCAGCGTCGGGGCGACGTCGGCGATGCCGACCAACTCCATGTCCTCTTGCCGTGCAACACCATCGGCCAGGCGCTGTCCGATAACGCCGTAGCCAGCTACCCCGACTCTCACTTTCTTACCTTGCTCCATGTTTCCTCCTGCCCGCGTGGGCCACTGGTTAAGTAGGGAAGCCACCCAGCGATCAAATCGTGCGAAGCGTCGTTTGCCTGTCCCGCATGGCGAACCAACGTTCCGCTAATCGGTGGATGAGACGCAACGAACTTGAGGCCGTGCAACCGAGCTGTGAGCGATTGTAGCATCAATGCAAACGCGTGTCAACTCATCGTAGCCTGGCAACCAGGCCTCGGCACGGCCAGGTGTGAGTTCGGGCGTGGAGAGATATCTCATTTTTGACACGAAAGCCGGGCGGGTTATAATGAAAGCGGCACTTGTTACAAATGCAGCCATATGGAGGGCTGGGTGAGTGATCACTGGGACGTTGTAGACGAACTGAGGCGCGAAGGCCATCGGCTGACTCCTCAGCGCCTGCTCGTACTGGAGATCATGCAGACCAGTCAGGGTCACCTGACTGCTGATCAGGTCCTCGAGCGACTCAAAGAGAGCTATCCGTTAATCAACCTCGCGACAGTCTACCGCAGCCTCCAGTGGCTCAAAGAGGCCGGTCGGCTGGTTGAGACGGATTTGGGCGAAGGCCATCGCGTGTTCTCTTACCTGAGCACCCACCGCCACCATCATTTGATCTGCCTGAACTGCGGAGCGATCAGGGAAATCCCAGACGATATCCTCGACCCGGTGCGCGAGCAGATCAAGTCCCTCGTATGGCTTCGAACCTCGGATGGACCATTTCGCCCTGTATGGCGTCTGCCCGGAGTGCCAGGCGAAACAGACCAGCCACTGATCCTCGATATCACTCGTCCTCATCGTCTTGCACGCTCGCGCGTGCAGCCGGATGCCTTGCGGCCGTGGCGGTCGGCAGTTTGGTTTGCCGTCAGATGATGCTATAATGATCGTGAATGTTTTGACGAACTGGGGACAATCCGCGCTGCTGCTTTGAAGAGCAGCGACACAAACAGGTGAAGCCAGTCTATGCAATGTACGCAATGTGGGATGGAGCTGGACGCTACGACGCGCTTCTGTGGATATTGCGGTGCGGACCTTCGGCCGGCCGCTGTCAGCCAGGCGCGCTCCACGGGCACGGTGGTCGACGTGGCGACGCAGCCTTACCTGACGATGGTGGTCGGCCCGGATGTGAACAGCCAGATCCCGCTTAACGGTTCGATGTACTTTGGGCGCGACACGGAGAACGACGTTCTGGTGAACGATCCCCGGGTGTCGCGGCGCCACGCGCGGGTTCGGGTTGAAGGGACGCGTGCGACTGTCGTGGACGTGGGCAGCACCAACGGCACGTTCGTCAACGACGAAATCCTGGGCGGCGAGCAGGTCCTGTACGACGGCGACCTGATCCGCATGGGGCGGACGGAGTGGCGTTTCCGTTCCACGGTCCACGCGACGCCCCCACCGCGGCCCCGCCGGGTAGAAGCGATCGACGAGCCCCGCTATCCGCGCCCGGTTTCCGCGTCACGGGGAGTGACCAACGCAGAGGAACTGGTTGAGCACGACGACGTTCCCTGGGCGGCGATTGCCGTGGTCGTCGGCGGGCTGTTCATCGCGCTGACCGTATGCTGCATCGCCGCGGTGTTCATTGCCAGTCGGTAGGAATGTCTTCGTTCCTATCTCGTTTCAATTTCGAACAGATCGCGACATATGGACGTTGCCTGCAGCCGGTTGAGCCGTTCCGTGGCGGTCGGTGCGGTCAGCCAACCCGAGACGACCCGCCCTTGCGCCTGGCCGATGGCCTGAAACGTGACGAAAACCGTGTCGTTGCCGACGGTGACGGTGAACGTTTGGCCGGCAAAGGCAATCGTGAAAGCGGCGTCGCGCCACACGGGGGTTTCGAACGCACCCGGGCCGTATTCAGGTTTGCTGCCGCTGATCACGTTAATCTTGTTGCCCCACGGGTCGGTGATGGTTACCGGCACGCCGGCCGTAGGCAGTCGTCCGATGATGAGTCGCAGCCCCGGTTGACGGCTGACGGTCATCTCCCAGGCTGTGGAGCTGCTCTCGTCCCCTACCACTGCCTGCTGCTCCAATGAAAACCACGAAGCAAATTCCACTATCTGCTGAAGCTGCTGCAGAAGTGCCTCGGCGGCCGACAGCGCCTGCCAACCTGTGACGAGACGACTGTCTGCCTGGCTGCTGGCTCCTTCGCTGAAAGTGACGAAGACGGTCTCATCGTGCATGTCGATCTTGAATTCCTGGTTCAGGAAGCGGATGCTGTACTGACCGACGGCCCAGATGGGCGTCTCGAATCCGCCAACGCCGTATTCCGGCTTGCTTCCGCTGAGCACTGTGACCGCATGTCCCCACGGATCGGTGATCGAGACCGCAACGCCGCTCTGGGGCAGCGAGCCGATCAGCAGTCGTAAGCCTGCCTGCCGGCGAACGTTCACCTGCCAGCCGAATGTGCTTGGCAGCAGAAAGTCGACCTGCGCTGTGTTTTGTCCGTCGAGTTGGATGTTGTCGTGCTGCAACTCGGTGTCGGCGATCTCAGCTGTGTAAACTCCCTCAGCCAGCCCGGTGAACCGGTACTCTCCCCGATCGTTCGTGGTCACGATGGAGTTCCAATCGCCCTTGCGCAACACAAGCCGCACTCCTGCCCGCGGGTTGCCGTCCTGGTCGAAAACGGTGCCTTCAACGATGCTCTGCCGCAGCTCAGCCGGCACTCCCGAGTTGGCCTGAACGACCTGCGCTCCGGTGTAGTAGTGCTGCAGAATCTCCGCGGCCGTGGAGCCCTGATTGGCCATCTCCATAGTTCCGGTCTGGCATAATCCGACCCCATGCCCGATGAGCTTGTCCAGCGGCTTGGGGCACGTGACGGACCGCAGGTAGGGCAGGGCCTCCACCCAGACGTCCTCACTGTTGCGAGTGTGGCCGTCACAACCCGCGAAGTAGAAGGCGCGCAGGATCTTGTCGTCGTACACCGCGACCACGCCCGCCGTGTCCGTGACGGCCTGGTCCGAACGCGCGTTGTAGCTGTCGGCCCACACCTGGCAGTGCGTGGTCGTGCAGACGTCGGCGTTCTCTGCCGTGTGTCGGGGCCGGCTGACGGCGTAGCTGCGGGCGGCGATGGCCTGGGCTTTGAGCGCTTCGATGTGACTGCTCGCCGGCATCTCCGCCGGTACGACGCCGCGCAGGTACTCCTCCAGCGCCATACGCTGGACCATGCCATCCGGCATCAGGACTCGCACGACGGCAGGCAGCTCGAACGTGGGCACGAGGGGCCGCGCATGCTTAGACAGGCCTTCCAGTGCGCTGATGGACCCGGTCAGAATAGGCTCTCCCGAGTCTTTGAACCAGCGTTGGCCGGCGAACATGCTGCCTTCCGCCGCTGTGAGAATCCAGAAGGCGTTGTTGAACATGTAATAGGCCACTTCGTTTTCCATGAGTAGGCGGGTCATGTCGGCGTGCCGCTGCGCGTGAAGCGCAGCATCGATCGCAGGATACGTCGTGTCCTGGCTGCTGCCGGGCAGGGCGCCGTTCTCGCCACAGACCATGGGCAGTGAGAACCCGACGTGTTCGCGAACGATCTCATCGTACCATTCGAACTGGCGGAAGCCGTTGCTGTCCTGGGACCCCGGTGGCGTCGAGGTGTCGGTCGTCGCAGGCCAGGCTGTGTTGCCGCCCACACCCCAGTCCAACGGGTGGTTGAGCGCGTAGTTGTGCAAGCCGATTGCGAGCTTGCTGAACAGGTAGCTTTTGCCGCGGGAAATCAGCAGATCCAGCATTTTGCGGAAAAACGTGATGTCGCGGTAGTTGCCGCCGGGCGCCAGGGGCGTGAGGACAGGCACGATGCCGTCGACGGCCCACATCGTGTCCAGGCACGGGATGAGCAGGTCCATGAAGCGATCCGGCAGGTTGTTCGGATCCCAGGACTGCCACTCGTTCGTGAGATTGGGCTCGTTGTAAACGTGGACGTAATGCGCGCCCCAGGCGGCATAGGACTGACAGATGCTGCGCAGTGACACCTGATCGATCGAAGCGGCTGTGGGGGTGTAAACTCGTATGATCGGCTCGATCCCCTGAGACAGCAGGCCCTTGATGAACAGCTCCGGCACCGGTTTGGCCGGCTCGGACAAGATCGTGAGCCAGCTGGCGCCCATCGCCTTGAGCCTGGGCGCAAAGATGTCCAGCTGACGCTGCTCGTAATGGTACATGTCTGGGAACCAGTGAAAGCCGATGCCAGTGTCTCCGTCCGGGCGAGGGTATTCCAGTATTTTCATCGCACTGCCTCCTTAGGGCGACACTCAGAGAGCATAGAGCAGTTCAGTTCGCGAACACGCCGAGAGCCAGCTTGACGGCGAAACCGACCAGAACGAGGCCGACGGCGCGATTCAGCCAAAGAAGGATGCCTGGCCGGACGATTCCGCCGATGAGCTTTCCGGCGGCCGAGACGGTCGTCAGGAAGATCAAGGTCGCCGCCACGGAACCAATCGCGAACACGTAGACTGCAAGCGGCGAATCAAATGTGGAGCCGGCGATCAGTCCACCGAACACGCCGGCCCAAAAGAGGATGGTCAACGGGTTGGACAGGGTCAGCAAGAAGCCGTAACGCAGGCTACCCCAATTGCCGTCACCGCTTGCCGTCCCTCCCAGCGTGGTCTCGGTCGAAAACAGGCTCTTCGCACCAAAATACAACAACAGGGCCGCGCCGGCCAGACCGATGCCGACACGCAGCGCGGGAACCTGCATCAGGCCGGAAACACCGAGCAACGCCAAAATCACGTAGGCGGAGTCGGCCAGCACGACGCCGATGGTCATCAGGAAGGCGGGTCTAAACGAGTGCACGATTCCTGTCTGTAGCACAGCCACACAAACAGGCCCGACCGAGAGCTGCAGCACCATGCCGAAGAGAAGTCCCTGCCAGAGCTGGCCAAGCCACATACGTACCGTCCTATCTCGCGACAAAGCAATAGTTACTCTAAATTTACCTTAATTCTACCACAGAATCTCCACCAGTGCAACACAACCGGTCGGCGAGCTTCAAAAGTGTCCGCCGCCCCGGCCACGGCGACGGCTTTGGAGCGGCTCGGGAGAAAACAAACAGCGGCAGGCCCGTAGCCCGCCGCTGTTGTCTGGCGTGAGTTGGAGGTCAGCGGACGCTGACGGAGTCCCTGACGATGTCCATGAGCTCGGCCTTGCTCATCGGGTGGATGTGTCGCTCGTTCAGCTTGCCCAAGTAAGACATGGCATCCTCAACGATGGCGTCGGCTGTCGCCTGGTCGATGGTGATCTTGGCGATCTCGGCGTCGAGGCCGACTCTGGACATGAGGCTGCGGATCGCGCCGGCCGCGCTCCTGGCCTGTGCGCCGACGCTCAGTCCGGTCTCCGGCACGCCCATGGCCGTGGCGATGCGAGCGAAGAGCACCGGATTGGCCTGCCAGCTCCGCTCGAGAATGGCCGGCAAGAAGGCGGCGATGCTCAGCCCGTGGTGGACGTTGGCGCGGACCCCCAACGGCTGGCCCAAGCCGTGCGGAACCGTCGTGCCTGAGATCGCGATGGAGATGCCGCCGAGCACGGCGGCCCAGGACATCTTGCTGCGGGCCTCCATGTCCGTGCCGTCGCAATACGCCCTCGGCAAGTATTGGTTGATGATTGCGACGGAGTCCAGGGCCAAGGCATCGACGTAAGGGTTGTGTTTCTGCGCGTTCATGATGCCTTCAATGGAATGGCTGAGGGCATCGAGGCCGGTGGCGGCCGTCAAAACCGGCGGCATCGTAGCGGCGAGGTCGGGGTCGACGATAGCGATTTTGGGGAAGAGGTTCTCGCTGAAGATGGCCGTCTTGCGATAGCCGTCCGGGTCGGACATGACAGCAGCCTGCGTGACTTCCGCGCCTGTGCCTGCCGTCGTGGAGATGGCGACGATGGGCAACACTGCCGAGGTGACCTTCTTCGGAGCCGCGTTCCAGTTGACGTAGCCCTCGATGCTGCCCTCGTGAGTGGCTGCCACGGCAGCGGCCTTGGCCATGTCAATCGCGCTTCCGCCCCCGAGGCCGATCACGAACTCCGCGCCGAATTCTTTCAGCATTCCGCCGACCCGGTCCACGTCTGCCCAGCGCGGATTGGGGTCCACAGCGGAGAAGACCTTCGTCTCGATGCCCGCCGCTTGCAGGTCGGCGCCAAGCTGGTCGGCGAGTCCGACGCTCGCCCAATATGGATCGGCCAGCAAGAAGGCGCGTCGGCCAAGGCCCTTTGCATCCGCGCCCGCCCCAGCAATGTGCTCGGCCGCCTTGGTCACCTCACCGCGACCGAAGATGATCTTGACCGGTAGATGGACGATGAAAGTAGACATATTGCACGCCCAGCCTTTCTCAGGATTATTGAAAATCGAGCCGCTTGTGGTGTACCACGATGCTCTGCACGAGACCCAGGGCAATCAAGAACGTGATCAGCGAGCTGCCGCCGGTGCTGACAAATGGAAGTGGAATGCCCGTGATCGGCATAAGACCCAGGTTCATGCCAATGTTGAGCGCGCACTGGAACAGCAAGATCGTGCCGACGCCGTAAGCGATCAGGTAACCGTACTGGTCCCGGGCGATGGCGGCGGCCCGACTGACGCGCCACAGGATGAAGGCGAGCAGAACGAACAAGATGATGGCGCCCACAAAACCGAGTTCCTCGCCGATGACTGAGAAGATGAAGTCGGTGTGGCGGACACGCAGAAAATGCAGCTGGCTCTGGGTGCCCTGCGCGAAGCCCGTGCCCCACATGCCTCCACTGCCAATCGCGATGCGTGCCTGGATCACATTGTAGCCGGCGCCCAGCGGGTCGCTCAAAGGGTTGACGAAAGTGAAGATTCGCTGGCGCATGTAGTCCTGCATCACGGTCCACAACAGGGGAATAGCGCTGATTGCAGTGAGGCCGAGGATGCCCAGGTGCCAGAATTGGGCGCCGACTCCGACGACCATGCCCACCCAGACCACGAAGATGGAGATGCTCGTGCCCAGGGCAGGCTGGAAGAAGATCAACAGAATCGGCGGCAGCACGAAGATCAGCGAGAAGATGACATAACGGAAATGCCGCATCACATCGGCGTGATCGGACAGATACTTGGCGAGTGTGATGATGACGATGATTTTAGAGATCTCGGACGGCTGAATCGGGAACAGCTGGATGTCCAGCCACCGCTGAGCTCCAAAGCGGATCTGGCCGATCAGGAGCAGAACAGCCAGCACCGACATGGCTATGACGTATAGCGGCTTCTGCAGGTTTTCCAGGAAGCGATAATCGTTGAAAGCCAGGAGGATCATCACGACGAAGCCGACGACGGCGTAGATGATCTGCCGCAAACGTCAGGTCTTCCAGACCCGACGAGTTCAGTGTGGCGCTGTAGGCGGCGGCGATGCCGAAGGCGACGAGCAGCAGGGTGGCAGCCAACAGCCAGAGATCGAGGTTATGCCAGGATTCACGACCCACGTAAGGTCTACTGCCTCCATTTCCTGCCTGATCGCGAGATCAGGGTGTTCGGGACCGGCGTGAACGGCCGGGCGGCAAGACTGGAATCTCGGCGACGAGGCGATCCCGTTGGGCGCCTTCGCCGATCGAAATGTGTACCCGATCCGGATCGATATCCAGATGTTTGGATACGACGGCGATGAGTTCATCCTTCAGCTTTTCGATCATAGCAGGCGATAAATCGGTGCGGTCGTTCACCAGCACGAGCTTGAGCCTCTCTTTGGCTTGATCGCGACTGGATGGTTGCCGTGTGCCGATCAGTATCTCTAGGAACTTCATGTGGGGCCCCCTTCGGCAGGTGTCCGAGCCTATCCTGACTGATAAGAGAACGGATACCCTATTGTGCCTGCCGTACGAACCTGACGAGTCTTTGGAAAATGTTAGTCGGCTCCTTCAGCGGCTGGAAGGGAATGTCCTCGCCCTCGAGACGACGGGCGATGTTTCTGTAGCCCAGGGCAGCGCCGGAGTTGTTTTCGAAAGCGGCCGGCACGCCGCGGTTGGTCGATACGATGATGACCTCGTCGTCGGGTACGATGCCCAACAGGTTGATGGCAAGTATCTCGATGATGTCGGCCGTGCTGAGCATGTCGCCGCGATTGACCATCTCCGGGCGTATGCGGTTAATGATGAGCCAGGGTGACCCTTTTTCGGCGGCCTCGCACAGGCCGATGATGCGGTCTGCGTCGCGGACGGCCGACACCTCGGGCGTGGTCACGATTATGACCATGTCGGCCGGGCGCCAATGCGTTGCGAAAACCTTGCTCGATGCCAGCGGGCGAATCAATGAGAATGTAGTCGAACTCGTCGCGGATCTGGTTGCACACGCCGACCATGTCCTCAGGACTCACAGCCGTCTTGTCGCGCGTCTGAGCTGCCGGGAGGAGGTATAACTCAGAGAGGCGCTTGTCCTTGATGAGGGCTTGCCTGAGCCGGCAATGGCCTTCGACGACGTCCACCAGATCGTAGACGATGCGATTTTCCAGGCCCATCACCACATCCAGGTTGCGCAAGCCGATGTCAGTGTCGATGCAAACGACCCGCTTGCCCAGCAGGGCGAGGCTGACACCCAGGTTAGCCACCGTCGTGGTCTTCCCCACACCGCCCTTGCCGGACGTGATGGTCACTACCTTTGCTGCCATTCGAGTCCTCCCTTCGCGAACAGGCGCTTCGATGAGTTGGGGTCGAACCGCATTAGCCACTGACCCAGGATTCAGCGATGATCTCGCCGTTCTGCACACTCGCCATTTCGGGTGTCTTGATCTGTGGCGGGCGGCTTTCAGGTGAGCGCGCGATGTGGTCGCCTATGCGTAGCTGCGTGGGGAAGAGATATAATGCACACACCACTGCGCTGTCGTCGCCGTCGGCGCCGGCGTGGACGGTGCCGCGCAGCCGTCCCCATACGATCACGTTCCCGCCGGCGATGATCTCCGCGCCGGGGTTAACATCGCCTATCACGACGACGTGGCCGGCGTGTTGGATCCTCTGGCCCGAGCGCAGAGTCCGCTGCACGAATATGGCGGAGCTGGCCTTGTTGGCGAAGGTGGGCTCGGCTGCCTCGACCGGCCGGATGATGCTGGCTGACCGCTGCGCCTCTGCTTCGGACATCTCGACCTCGAGGCCCAGAGTGCGGGCAGCGCGCTGCGTGCTCTCGGCCTCGCTCAACACTGACCACAGGGAGACGCCATGGTCGCTCAAAACGACGCCGATGTTCTCAATGTCGTTTGTTCCCAGCGTGCGCCAGCCGACGTGCAGCGCCACTCGCCCTCCGCGAAAAAAAGACGCGCTGGACGCCAGGCGCATCCTCAACTGGTCCATTATTTCGGGCAGCTCGCCATCGTCAGGCAAGTTGATGATCAGCCCATAACGAGTGCCTTTGATGGTCAGCTCATTTGAGTGGCTCATCGTTGTCCTCTGGACTGAATGGGGCCGAATCCACCGTTTAGTATACCGCGCCACACCGCGTTCGTCCAATACCGAATCGGGACGCAGATATTGCAACCTTGCTCGCGAGAAGGGCGGGTCCGCCCGCCGAAAGTTTCTAGCGCCAATAACCACGGAACGGCGGCCGGAACGCGCGTCGGCAGCGGAGTGGGTCGTGGCGCGCGGCCGGCACGGTCGCGGTTACGACGGCGGTGGGTGACGGCGTCAGCGGCAGCGTCGTTGGCACGGATTCGACACCTTCCGGCGGCGCGGTGAAAACATAGTTCAGGATTTCCTTGGCAACAGGAACCGCCACCAGAGATCCTTCGCCGCCGCCCTCAATGAAAACGATCAGGGCGATTTGTGGATCCTCATATGGAGCGAAAGTCGTAAACCACGCGTGTGTGGGCAGCGCGCCTTTGTAGTCGCGGGGACCCGGGAACTCGGCGCTACCGGTCTTGCCGGCCACAGCGACCTGCGGCAGATCGATTTCGGTGGCCGTGCCCACAGTGACGGCCAGGCGCATTCCTTGACGCACTATCGCGAGGTTTTCCGGTGAGATGGGCAACTGCCGGATGATCTCCGGCTCGAATGGCCGGACGATGCTGCCCATGGAGTCGGATACTTCGCGCACGACCTGCGGTCGGTATAGAGTGCCACCATTCGCGATAGCGGCCGTCGCGCCCAGCATCTGCAGCGGTGTCGTCAGCACGAATCCTTGACCGATGCCCATGTTGTACATGTCGCCCGTCACCCAGGACTCGTGATACGTCAACCGTTTCCAGCGGGCTGTTGGGATCAGACCCTTGCTTTCGCCGGGCAAGTCGATCCCGGTGAGCGCCCCAAGCCCGAACTCACCGGCATACTTGGCCAGGGTCTCGAGGCCAATTCCCTCGAAGTCGCCATAACCGCCGGCCAACTGATAGAAGTAGATGTCACACGAAAATGCCAACGCTCCCAGCAAGGAGATCGGACCGTGCCCCTCGCGATTCCAGCAGTAGAACGGCTGTGCCATGTCCGGATCGTCTGGGAAATACCTGTTCGGAAGATACATCGTGCCCGGGCAAATGAACTGACGCTGGGTGTCGACGACGCCTTCCTGCAGGGCCGTAGCAGCCGGTATGACCTTGAATATCGAGCCGGGCGGATACTGCCCACCGATGGCGTGGTTAACCAACGGCCGGCTCTTGTCGACGCTCAGGCGGAGGTAGTCCTCGGTCGAGATGCCGGCCGCAAACAGGTTATTGTCGAACGACGGCAGCGACACCATGCCGAGGATCTCTCCGGTCTTCGGGTTCATGGCGATGGCGACGCCTGCCCGTGACTTCGCGTTTTCGATCCCCTTGCGCAGAGCTGCTTCCATGACGCGCTGCAGCTCGTCGTCGATCGTCAGCACGAGATTGTTGCCTGGCGATAGGCTCGATCGTAGGACCGACCGTGCGAACTTCGCGCCCGGAGACGTCCACTTCCACCGTCTTGTGGCCGCGGCGACCGCGGAGTTGATCCTCGTAACTCAGCTCCACCCCGGTGAGGCCCACCTGGTCGTTTTGCTCGTACCCGGCAGCCTCGTATCGATCCAGCTCTTCCTGAGGGATGTGGCCTACGTAGCCCAGAATCTCCGAGGTCAAGGGGCCGTTCAAGTATTGGCGCACCGGCTCGACTGTCAGGTCGACGCCAGGCATGCGGACCATGAGCTCTGAGAGCAGCGACGCTGTCTCAGTATCAACGCCCGTCTTCAGGGTAATCGGATTGTAAGGTACGATCAACCCTTCCTCATAGGATTGCCGGATGCCCTTTTGGACCCGGACCGGAGGAGGAGGGAAGGCAAGCGGCAGCACTGGTTGCTGAGCCAGCTCTTGGGATTGCTTCGCCGGATCAGCGGTCACGGGTATGTCGAGCAGCGAGGCCAGCAAAGCAAACATCGACTCGCGCTCCACCTCATCCTCCGGCGCGTTGGCCGGAATCAACCGGACAGTAAAGCTGGGCCGGTTGCGCACCATGATGGTGCCGCGCCGGTCGTAGATTACGCCACGAGGCGCGTCGAGCATCTCCGTTCGGAATCGGTTGTCGTCGGCACGCAGGCGGTATTCCTTGCCCTCGATGACCTGGAGTCGCCACAGTTGAAGGCTCAGTGCGGCGAATACCAGGACGATCAAGAGGCGAAAAACGAGCACGCGTACCCGAACGGTTTTTGGATTCATCTAGCGGCCAGAACTACCATTCAATTCGCTGCCGTCCCGTCTTTCGATGCAGCCAGGCCAGACCCCAGTGAACCAGTGGCATTACGGCGAGGTTTACGAGGGCTGCCGGCAGCATCACCCGCAAGAAGCTTTGTCCCCAAGGCAAGGACTGTCCCAGCAAGCCGAGCAGCATCAGAATCAGGCTGTAATAAATGATCGTATCGAATGGGATCACCGCGAGCGGCAAAAGAAAATGCCCGCGGAAGAAATTCGTCTCTCCCAAACCGGTGAACAAGCTCACTGACATGAGAGCGAGGGCCGACACTCCGAAAGGCCCACCCGAAAGAAGGTCCAGGAATATGCCGCCGATGAAGCCCCACTCGATCCCTTCCTCCGCGCCGCGCAACAGGCTCCAGGAGACCACGGCCAGGAACACGAGATCGGGCTTCGTTCCGCCGACCGACACCAGCGGCATGACGGTCGACTGAATCACGGCCATGACGGCCAGCAAGGGCAGAACCAGATAGAGACTTATGGTTGGACCTCAGTTTCAGCCGGAGTGCGCTCGAAATTGGTCACCACTAAGACGACTTCGAGCTTGTTGAAGTCTACCGTCGGATGCAGCACTGCCTGCTGGAACATGGCGACGTCCTTCTGGTCCACCTCGGTGACCTGGCCGATCACCAGGCCGCGCGGGAATGTGCTGCCCAGGCCCGACGTCAGTACGATGTCGCCTCGCTCGATTTGGGCTTCCTGTGGTATCTCATCGAGCTGGAGACGGCCACCCACTTCGCCGCGAGCCAGTCCGGTGGTGCGCGAGCTTTGCACGACGGCGTTAACCGCGCTCAGTGGATCGGTAATGAGGAGGACTTTGGACGATGTCTCGGACACTTCGAGGATCTGGCCGACCAAACCTCGCTCCGTCACCACGACCATGTTCGGCTTCACTCCCGACTTGCGCCCGGCGTCAATCAGGATGTAGCCCAGCAGGTTGCCCGGGTCGCGCCCGATGACGCGAGAGGCCATGTACTCGTAGGCTGGATTCGTTTCGACGAAGTTTAGAAGGGCCAGCAGGGTCTTGTTCTCGGACTCGGTCTCTTTCAACCGCACGTTTTCGATCATCAGCTTGTCGACCTGGTTCTGCAGCTCTGAGTTGCGGCGCCGCAACTCAGCCAGATCGTAGACTGTCTGCCCCACGCTGCCAACCTGTTCCACGACGTAGCTCAGCCCGTGTTGAACGGGCGAAAGTGCGGCCAGTAGCACACTCTCGACGGGCTGCAAGTTGTTCGTCTGATGCAGAACCATGGCCAACACGGTCAAGGTAGCGAACACCACAAACATGGTGGTCGAACGATTATGCAGAGGTCTCACCCGTTCCTTTCCTCAGGCAGAGGAGCCACAGTCAGCTCGAGACGAGGAATCACTTCGTGACCAGGCCACCCCTGACTGTGCTGGACAGGACTTTGCGGAGCGTGTCGAGCTCTTCCAGAATCCGGCCGGCGCCGCGGGCAACGCAGCTCATTGGGTCATCGGCCGCATAGACCAGCATCTTCGTTTCCTCGGATAGACGCTCGGCCAGGCTCTGGAGCAGGGCTCCGCCGCCGGCGAGGACGATTCCTGATTCCATCAGGTCGGCGACCAACTCGGGCGGCGTGTCGTCGAGTGCGCTCTTCACACTATCGATGATCACATTGATGGGGCTGGACAGAGCCTCTCTGACTTCCACGCTGCTGATTTCGAGCGCTTCCGGCAAGCCGGTGATCAGGTTGCGGCCCCGAATAGTCATCGTCCGCTCTTCGGCCAGCGGGTAGGCTGAGCCAATTGTCATCTTGGTGCGCTCCGCCATGCGCTCGCCCACGAGGAGATTGTACTTCTGACGGACGTAGTTCATAATCTCCTCGTCCATCTCGTCGCCGGCAACGCGGATGGAGCGGCTCACCACGATCCCGCCCAACGAGATCACTGCCACCTCGGTAGTGCCGCCGCCGATGTCGACGACCATGCTGCCGAGCGACTCGGTGACCGGCAAGCCGGCGCCGATGGCGGCCGCAACCGGTTCTTCCACCAGGTAGGCCTCACGTGCGCCCGCGCTGACGGCTGCATCGTGAACCGCACGTTTCTCGACTTCGGTCACACCGCTCGGGATGCCCACCACGACGCGTGGACGCGGCAGTAGCAGGAACGTCTGGTCGTGCACCTTGTTGATGAAATAGTGAAGCATCTTCTCCGTAACGTCGAAGTCGGAGATCACGCCGTCACGGAGTGGACGGATGGCGACGATGTTGGCCGGAGTGCGTCCGACCATTTGCTTGGCCTCGGCGCCAATGGCCAGGACTTTCTTCGTGCGTTTTTCAATGGCAACGACGGAGGGCTCGTTGATGACGATACCCTTGCCACGGACGTTAACGAGCGTGTTGGCTGTTCCCAGGTCGATACCGATGTCCAGGGAAAACAAGCCGAGCAGTGCGTTTACAGGGCTGAACACAAAACGCAGTCTCCTCCCTTCCTCATTAGCCTGGTCCGTGTTCCACGAGACGCAACTGAGGTTCCCGGCGCGGCTTATGCGGAGGTCTTTCGGGATGATGCCATCGTGTAACGAATTATAGTCTAATCAAGTGAATTAGGCAACACAGAAGCTGAGTTGGGTGATCGGGATAAATGATGCTTGCCGTACCTTGGCAGTAATGGTATACTCCTAGGGAAATCAAGGCTAATCTGAGGCTCACGAAGGGGTCGGACAAACCGAGGAGGTCGAGCACAATGAAAGGCAAGATGAAAGCTGCCGTTTTCTACGCTCCCATGGACGTTCGATTCGAGGAAGTCGACATCCCGCCAGTCGGACCGGGCGAGGTCCTGGTCAAAGTCGAAGCAGCGCTGACCTGCGGTACGGATGTGAAGACTTACAAGCGTGGGCACCCTACGATCATCCGGACGGTCCCGTCGTTGTTTGGGCACGAATGGGGCGGGGTCGTGGTTGAGACAGGAGAGGGCGTCGACAAGTTCGAGCCCGGCATGCGAGTCGTGGCAGCCAATACGGCGCCCTGCAATCACTGTTTCTATTGCAAGACGGGCCGGCAGAGCCTGTGCCAGGATCTGGTTTACTTGAACGGGGCTTACGCACAGTACCTTACGGTTCCGGCGCGCATCGTCGAGCAGAACCTGTACACTATCCCGGATGATTTGGATTTCGCCGAGGGTGCTTTGCTCGAGCCGCTGTCCTGCGTGGTTCACGGAGCCGATCGAACCGAGGTGCACCTGGGAGACACCGTCGCCATCCTCGGCGCGGGCCCCATCGGCCTCATGTTCCTGCAACTCATCAAGCTGCGTGGCGCCCGAATTATCGTCTGCGATATGAGCCCGTACCGGTTGGAGGTCGCCAAGGGGCTTGGCGCCGACGTGACAGTGAATGTTGGGCAGGAAAGCGATCCGGTGAAGGCCGTCAAGGATCTAACGGACACCGGTTACGGCCCGGAGGTCGTCGTGGAGGCAATCGGGCTGCCGGAGACCTGGCAGCAGGCCGTCGACATGGCTCGACCGGGTGGATTGGTGAACCTGTTCGGCGGATGCAAGCCGGGCACGCGGTTCAGTGTCGACACCAGCCGCATCCACTACGATGAAGTCAGAGTCATGGGCGTGTACCACCACACACCGCGTCACGTGCGCATCGCGCGGGACCTGCTGGCCCGGCACCAGATCAACACGCGCGCGCTCATCACCAGTCGCACACCGCTGGAGGGTGTGATCGATGCGCTGACGATGCCCAACGACAAGAAGGTGAAGGTGGCCGTAATTCCCTGGTAACTTACAGTCCAATCGTGTCAACCCTGGGGGCTGACGCGAATTCTGAGCGAGGCTGTTGGCGGTCCCGGCGTCATTGAAGGAACGACGCTCCTTCAATGACGCCGGGACCGCCAACAGCCTCGCTCTGTTCCTGGTCGTGCGCCCCAACCCCGTCGAGGCAATTGCCTGAAATACCGATTTGCAGTAGAATGACGAAGCCAGAGTCGAGAGTGGGATCTATGGGAGGTAACCCATGAGGCGTTTGTGGACGCCATGGAGGATGACATATTTGGTGGGTGATCATGGCGATTGTTGCGTATTCTGCCAGAAACTCAGCGAAGATTCGGACCGCGACAACCTGATCCTATATCGGGGGCGCGCAGCCTGTGTGGTAATGAATCTGTATCCATACAATACCGGCCACCTCATGATTATTCCTAACGGACACGTGCCAACCTTGGAGGACCTGCCAGCCGAGGCAGCCCTTGAGGTCATGAAGCTGATCCAGGAAAGCCTGCGCATCCTGCGCGAAACGCTTCACCCGGATGGCTTCAACGTCGGCGCGAACATCGGCAAGTCGGCTGGCGCCGGCATCCACGATCATGTACACATCCATCTGGTTCCGCGATGGGATGGAGATACCAACTTCATGCCCATCTTCGCGGAGACCCGCGTCATGCCTGAAATGCTCTCGGATACATATGACAAGCTGAAGAAGGGCTTCGATCAACTCCCGCAAGCACTGATTCCAATGAAGGCCGACGAGTAACTTTTAGTCCGCACGGTGTTTTGACTAGCGAGGATCTGCTGCGGGCGTGGTTGCCACTACCGAGAGGTGCGTTCCGTATGGAGATTTGTCGAATCGGTGTGGTCGGCGCAGGCCAAATCGGCAGCGGCCTCGTGCAGGTGTTGGCTCAGGCCGGTTTCATGGTCGTCATGACCGATGTTTATCGTGAGCAACTGGACCGAGGCCTGGCCATCGCGACCCGGTCGCTGAGTCGCTCGGTGGAAAAGGGCCTCGTGCCGGCTGCCGAGGCGGATGCGTGCCTGTCCCGTATCTCGACCTCGTTGGACGTCACCGATCTCAAAGCGAGCCAACTAGTGATCGAGTCGGTGACAGAAGACCTGGAGGCGAAGAAGACGGTCTTTGCGCAGCTCGACAAGGTGCTGGCGGCGGAGACCATACTGGCTTCCACCACGTCATCTTTGTCGGTGACCGGCCTGGCGTCCACGACACGGCGACCGGATCGGGTCGTGGGGCTTCACTTCCTGGCCCCGGTTACGTCGACGCGAGCGGTTGAGGTGGTGCGCGGGCTATTGACCGGCGAAGAGGCTGTGCGCTTGGCCAAGACAGTAGTGGAGCGAACGGGCAGAACGCCGGTTGAGGTCAGTGACTACCCCGGGTTTGTGGCGAATCGTGTATTGATGCCGATGATTAACGAGGCGATTTACGCCCTGATGGAGGGGGTCGCCTCTGTGGAAGCGATAGATACTGTGATGAAGCAGGGCGTCAGTCAACCGCTGGGGCCGCTGGAGCTGGCGGATGCGCTGGGACTGGACAGCTGCCTGCAGTTGATGGACGCGCTGTATCGCGACACAGGTGATCCTCGCTTCCGCGCGTGCGTGTTGCTGCGGAAGATGGTGGCCGGCGGTTATTTCGGGCGAAAGAACGGTCGCGGGTTCTATCGATACTAGCTGAGCAGAATTCAGGAACAGATTGTTGCGGATGTGTGGCCTGAGGCCGGAGACGAGCAAGCCGGTCTTGCGCGGCGGCCTCTAGCATCCTGGCATTTCGTGCCTCTGTTCGAGCATCGACCCCTTGCGTGAATCAGGAGAAAACAATGGCCAATAGTCCTTTGATCGACAAACTCAGTGACATGCGCCAGAAGGCTTCGGCGGGCGGCGGAGAGGACCGAATTGAGGCCCAGCATGCCAAAGGGAAGATGACGGCGCGTGAGCGAATCAGTGAACTGCTGGATCCCAACAGCTTCCGCGAGATCGGCATGTTCGTGACCCACAGAGCCACTGGCTTCGGGTTGGAGGATAAGAAGTTCCTGACAGACGGCGTAGTGACCGGCTACGGTACGATCAACGGACGCCTGGTATACGTGTTCTCGCAGGATTTCACCATTCTGGGCGGCTCGCTGGGCAAGGCGCAGGCGGAAAAGATCTGCAAGGTCATGGACATGGCGATGAAGAACGGCGCCCCCTTGATTGGCATCAATGACTCCGGCGGTGCGCGTATCCAGGAGGGCGTTGATTCTCTGGCGGGTTACGCGGAGATCTTCCTGCGGAATACCATGGCTTCCGGCGTGATCCCGCAAATTTCGGTCATCATGGGACCATGCGCCGGGGGGGCGGTCTACTCCCCGGCTATTACCGATTGGGTCTTCATGGTCAAGGGTTCCGGCAACATGTTCATCACCGGGCCGGAAGTAGTCAAGGCGGTGACGCGGGAGCAGGTGACGTTCGAGGAACTGGGCGGGGCCGCCGTCCACAACACGACCAGCGGGGTGTCGCAGTTCATGGCGGACGACGAGCAGTCCTGTCTGGACATGGTGCGCGAGTTGCTCGAGCTACCTGCCGCAAAACAACATGGAAGACGCGCCCGTCGGCGAAACTGCGCGATGATCCGCAGCGGATGGACGAAGAGCTGAACGCCATCGTGCCGGACAGCCCGAACAAACCGTACGACATGAAGGACGTCCTGCGCCGTATCGTCGACGACGGCAAGTTGTTCGAGGTGCACGAGCACTTCGCTCGCAGCATAATCACCGGGTTCGCGCGCCTGGGTGGGATGTCGGTTGGCGTGGTCGCTCAGCAACCGTCGGTGTTGGCCGGCGTGCTGGACATCGATTCTTCTGTCAAGGCGGCACGGTTCGTGCGTTTCTGTGACAGTTTCAACGTGCCGTTGGTGGTATTCGAGGACGTGCCGGGCTTCATGCCTGGGGTGGCGCAGGAACACGGTGGAATCATTCGTCATGGAGCGAAGCTGATTTTTGCCTTCTGCGAAGCGACCGTGCCGAAGGTGACGGTCATTACGCGCAAGGCGTATGGTGGAGCCTACATCGTGATGAATTCCAAGCATATCCGCGGTGATCTGGTGTTTGCCTGGCCGACGGCGGAGATCGCCGTTATGGGGCCGGACGGCGCCGTCAACATCGTCTTCCGCAAGGAGATCGCCGATGCAGAGGACAAGGAGAAAGAGCGGGTTCGCCTCGTGCAGGAGTATCGTGACCGGTTCGCCAATCCGTATGTGGCAGCGTCGCGCGGGTACGTGGACGATGTGATCGAGCCCAAGGAGACGCGGCCACGCCTGATCCAGGCGCTGCAGATGCTGCAAAACAAACGCGACTCCAACCCGCCCAAGAAGCACGGCAACATTCCGCTCTGAGTCAAGGAGCCCCTGATGTTCAAGAAGGTCTTGGTCGCAAACCGCGGCGATGTGGCGCTCAGAATCATGCGCGCCTGCCGCGAGCTGGGTGTGAAGAGCGTGGCCATCTATTCGGACGTGGATCGCAACGCGCTGCACGTTCGTTATGCCGACGAGGCATATTCGGTGGGTGAGGGTCCCGCTCGCGCGAGCTATCTCAATCTCGGTCGCATCATCGACGTGGCCATTCGCTCCCGTGCCGATGCGGTGCATCCGGGCTATGGGTTTCTGGCGGAGAATCCACGCCTTGCCCAAGCCTGTTTGGAGGCCGAGATCAGCTTCATCGGCCCGGACTCTGAGATTATTCGGCGTCTGGGTGAGCGTCTGCAGGTACGCGACGAGCTGCAGCATGCCGGATTTCTGGTGCTTCCGGCCAGCGCTGTGAGCTTCAACGAGGCGGACTTGCGCAAGGCCGCCGATCGCCTCGGCTTTCCGCTGGTCGTCAAGCCGGTCGCAGGCAGCGGCGGTCGCGGTGAACGATTAGTCGGCTCCCAGGAGGACCTGGCGGAGCTGCTGGCGGCGGCTCGCCGCGAGGCAGAGGCGGCCTTTGGAGAAGGCGCGGTGTACCTCGAGCGCGCGCTGCCTGGTGTACGCCGAATCGAGGTCCAGCTTCTGGCTGACGCCTTCGGGCAGGTGGTCTGTCTCGGGGAGTCCGAAGGAACCATTCAGCGGCGACATCAGAAGCTCGTCGAGGAAGCGCCGTCACCCGCGGTCAGCCCGGACTTGCGTGCCAGAATGCAGTCCACGGCCATTGCCATTGCCCGGCAGCTGGGCTACGTTGGTGCGGCGACTATGGAATTTGTGCTGGACGCGAGTGGGCAGTACTATTTCATGCACATGAGCCCACGTTTGCACGTGGAGCACCCGGTCATCGAAATGATCACCGGCTTCGACCTGGTGAAAGAGCAGCTTCGGATCGCGTCGGGCCGCAGGCTGCGGCACGAGCAGGACGCCATGACCTTGCGAGGCTGCGCTCTCGAGTGCCGCATCCATGCGGAGGATCCGTACGACGGCTTCAAGCCCTCGACAGGCCGAATCACCCGGTTATCCGAACCCAGCGGCCCTGGCGTTCGAGTGGATTCCGGAATTGGGGAAGGCTCGGAAGTGAGCCACTACTACGATTCGGTGATCTCGAAGGTGGTCGCCTGGGGTGAAACGCGGGGCGAGGCGATTCTGCGCATGCGTCGCGCGTTGGACGAGTATCGGATCGTCGGTGTCAAGACGAACATCCCATTCTTGCAGCAGATTCTGAACCGTACCAGTTTCATCGGCGGCCAATTCGACGGTGCGCAGGAAGACCAGTACTTTGTCATGGTAGAGAGCGACCGGGATCAACTTCGTGAGATCTCGGCTGTCGCAGCTGTGCTGCTGGCTCACCAGGCGCGCACGCGCCGTCCGGCGGCCGGAGATCAACGGAAGAAACCCAGCGCCTGGAAAGTGGCGGGCCGCTGGGAGGAGATGGGCGACTGATGAAATACGTGGCGACCGTTGAAGGCGACCACTTCGAGATTGAAATCAACGACGATGGTGAATTGTCCGTCAATGGCGAAAAGCGCCGATTGGACATGCGCAGTATTGATGGCCTCGACCTGTATTCCATTCTGGCGGACAACACGTCTTACGAAGTCTTTGCGGAAGAAGAGGCAGGCCAGTACCAGATTCAAGTCCAGGGCGAGCTGTTCGCGGTAGGAGTGAAAGACGCGGTGGGTGTGAAGCTGCGCCGTCCGCAGGAGCCGGAGTGCGTTACAGGCGACGTTCCGGTGACGGCGCCCATTCCCGGCGTCGTGATCGGACTGCACGCGAACGTGGGCGACCTAGTGCAGGCCGGACAGATCGTCGCCGTGCTGGAATCGATGAAGATGGAGAATGAGCTGAAGGCATCATGTGATGGCGTGGTCCGCGAAATCAAGGTCGCCGTTGAAGACCCTGTGGACCGTGGCCACGTACTCATGATTATTGGAGCGGGGGCGAATGGCTGATCTGGATCACACAGTGTTTCACACCATGCCGTCCACACCGCTGGGCGTGACCGATACCGTCCTGCGCGACGCGCACCAATCGTTGCTCGCGACGCGAATGCGCATCGATGATATGTTGCCGATTGCTGAGAAGCTCGATGTGGTGGGCTATCACTCGCTTGAAATGTGGGGCGGTGCGACGTTCGATTCGGCCATGCGCTACCTGAACGAGGATCCGTGGGAGCGCATCCGACGTCTGAAAGAATGCATGCCGCGGACGCCGTTTCAGATGCTGCTGCGTGGGCAGAATATCGTAGGCTACAAGCACTACGCCGATGATATCCTGGACCGCTTCGTGGAGCGGGCCAGGGCCAACGGCATCCAGATCTTCCGCATCTTCGACGCGCTGAACGACGTACGCAACATGACGCGCGCCATGGAGGCCACTCGAAAAGTCGGCGGCCACATCCAGGCGACACTGTCTTATACTATTTCTCCCGTGCACACGATCGACGGCTTCGTGGACATGGGCCGCGAACTGGAATCTCTGGGAGCGGACTCGATCTGCATCAAAGACATGGCCGGCTTGCTGTCGCCCTACGCGGCTTATGATTTGGTCAGCAAGCTCAAGAAGGCAATTCGGCTGCCGATTCAGCTGCATACCCACTACACGAGCGGCATGGCTTCAGCAGCCTGCCTGAAGGCGGCTGAGGCAGGTGTGGACGTCATCGACACGGCCATTTCGTCGCTCGCGCTGTTGACTTCCCAGCCTCCCACAGAAACCATGGTGAGCATCTTCTCGGAGACTCCCCGCCAGACCGGCCTGGATCTGGACAAGCTGGCCGAGATCGCTGACTATTTCGCGACAGTGCGGCGCAAGTATTCCAGCTTCGAGAGCGGCCTCGTGGGTGTGGACGTCAACGTGTTACGCTATCAGATTCCAGGCGGCATGCTGTCGAATCTGATGGCCCAATTGCGCGAACAGAATGCCATGCACAAGTACCAGGAGGTGTTGGCGGAAATGCCCCGCGTGCGCGCCGATCTGGGCTACCCGCCGCTGGTGACGCCTTCCAGCCAGATCGTGGGCACGCAAGCCACACTGAACGTGCTACTGGGTGAGCGCTACAAGGTGGTGCCGCAGGAAGTCAAGGCTTACGTGAAGGGGCTGTATGGACGTCCCCCGGCGCCGGTGAACCCCGAAGTTCGCCGGAAGATCATCGGAGACGAGAAGCCCATCGACTGCCGGCCGGCGGACTTGCTCGAGCCGGAGTTTGAGAAGGCCAAAGCTGAGATCGGCGATTTGGCGCACAGTGACGAGGACGTGCTGCTGTATGCCATCTTCCCCCAGGTCGCGCGAGCTTTCCTCGAGCGGCGCGCGCGGAAGGCGGGAGGGAGAGAAGAGCTGGTCGCGGCGATCGCAGCGAAAATCGCTCTGAGCCAGCAGTCTCTGCGCAACGCGGCGCTGGCTACGAGCCACCTCACATCGACTTGGAAGAGCACGGGGCGGAAGCGGGCACGCGCCTATGGAGGCTGGGGACGGTGGTAGAACAGTTCATGCTGACGGTGGATGGGGTTCCATACGCCGTCGAGATCAAAGCGGACAAAATCACGGTCAACGGCTACGCCATGACTCTGCAGACGACGGAAGAGGGTGCCCTCGAGGTCGACGGCACGCCCCACACGGTAGAGCTGATGGGCGACCAGGCGATCGTCGACGGCATTGGCTACAACTTTGAGGTCGAGTGGCCCGCCGATGAGCCGGAAGCAACGCACCGGGCCCGTTCGAAGTGGTCAGCCTGGTGACGCGGCTGGTGCGGGCGTGGTCTCAGCGATCATGCCGGGGCGAGTGGTCCGCGTTTTGGTGCAGGAAGGCGAATCAGTTCGCTCTGGGCAGGTACTGCGCCATCCTCGAAGCCATGAAAATGGAGAACGAGCTGACCGCGCCGGTGGATGGGGTGGTCAAGCAGGTGATGGTCTCCGCCGGCGTCAACGTCGAGCAGGGCCAGCCTCTGATAGAGATCGAGCAGGCGGTCTGAATGAGCTTGCCGGTCGGGCATACCCTCGACGGAAGAAGCAGCCCTGATGGCCTGAGCGTCATCGTTCCCATGTACAACGAAGAGGACGCCGTCTGCGACGTCCTGTGCCAAATCAGAGATGTGTTGGAGTCGACGGCCCTGGCTTTCGAGATTCTGGTGGTCGATGACGGCTCCACCGACAACTCGTCCGGCGTCGTCGAGTCGTCCGGCGCGATCCTCCTCAAGCATCCCTACAATCGTGGCTACGGGGCGGCGCTCAAGACAGGGATCCGGCGCGCTCGGTTCGAGACGATCGCCATCATCGACGCGGACGGGACCTACCCGGCCGACAGTCTGCTCGTGCTTTTGGAACACTGGGGCTGCAATGACATGGTGGTTGGTGCTCGCGTCGGAGCGCAGGCGGCGATTCCTCGGTCCCGGCGTCCGGCAAAGTGGGTCTTAAACCAGGTAGCCAACTACCTGGTGGGAGTCAAGATCCCCGACCTGAATTCCGGACTGAGGATTTTCAAGAAGAGCATCGTCATGCAGTTCCTCAAGATTCTGCCTTCCGGCTTTTCGTTTACAACCACGATCACCCTGGCGATGCTGAGCCACGACTACCTCGTCGAGTTCGTCCCGATTCGATATTTGCCGCGTGTCGGCCGCTCGAAAATTCGCCCGGTTCGAGATACACTGAACTTTCTCAATTTGATCCTGCGGACGATTATGTACTACGCGCCACTGAAAGTGTTCGTCCCGGTAAGCCTTCTTTTTCTGGTTCCCGGTTTCGTGAAGACACTGGTGGACACCACCAGTTATCAAATGGTAACCAAATCGGATCTGCTGCTTCTGGTAACCGGCAGCATTATCGGCATGCTGGGGCTGCTGGCGGATCTCATCGACAAACGGAGCTAGGTGTCTCAGATGCGTGTCTTGCTGATCAACCCCCCGCGGGACCACGAATTGCTGGGCAACAACCCGGCGATCATCGACGAAGAACGTGGCTACAACCCGCCGCTGGGCTTGCTGTACGTGGCCGCCTACTTGATGAGGCATCGCGACCACCACGTGGACGTGCTCGATGCGCAAGTTGAGGAATTGAGCTATACTTCGCTGCGCGACGAAATTGTGCGACGCCGGCCTGACGTCGTCGGTATTACGGCGATGACCTTCACTTTGCTCGACGTGATCGAGACCGCGCGCCTGGTGAAATCGATCAACGCGTCAACTCCAGTCGTGCTGGGCGGGCCGCACGTTCACCTGTTTCCTGACGAGACTCTGGATTTGCCCGAAGTGGACTACGTGGTGATGGGCGAGGGCGAAGTGACTTTTGCCGAATTGCTCGATCGAATCGGTGACGTGCCAGGGCTGGCCCAAGTTCGGGGTATTGCGTTCCGCTCGGATAACGGCGTAGTCAGGACGGAGCCTCGTGCGCTTGATGAGGACCTGGATGCGCTGCCGTTCCCAGCGCGTGAGTTGACTCCCTTCCGGAAGTACTCCTCTGTGATTGCGCGGCGAAGCCCGATCACGACGATGTTCACCAGCCGAGGTTGCCCTTACCAGTGCATCTTCTGCGATCGGCCGCATTTGGGCAAGCGGTTTCGCGCGCGCACGGCCATGGGCGTCGTTGACGAGATGGAAGAGTGCGTCGGCCTGGGGATCCACGAGTTTCTGGTCTACGACGACACTTTCACGATCCAGCGGCAGCGCGTGCTAGACATCTGCGACGAGATCATCCGGCGCAAGCTCGACATTGGCTGGGACGTACGCGCACGTGTCAACACTGTCGACGAAGAGATGCTTCGCAAAATGCGACAGGCCAACTGCGAGCGGGTTCATTTCGGCGTGGAGGCTGGTACAGACCGGGTGCTCAAGGTGCTGCAGAAAGGCATTACGCTGGCGCAGGTCGAGCGGGCCTTTCATTGGAGTAAACAGGCCGGCATCTCCACGTTAGCCTATTTCATGATCGGCGCGCCCACTGAGACTCGCGCCGACGTGCTGCAGACCATCGAGTTCGCCAAGAAGCTGGCCCCGGACTTCGTTCACATCACCATCGTCACCCCTTTCCCCGGCACTCAGCTGTACCGGATGGGGCTGGAGCAGGGCGTTCTTTCACACGACTTCTGGCGCGAATTCGCTGCCCATCCCACGGCGGACTTCCAGCCTGAGTATTGGGAAAGGGACATGGCACGCGATGAGCTATTCGAGCTGCTGGATCGCGCATACAAGAGCTTCTACGGACGTCCGGACTACGTCGTGAAGCGGCTGTTTCAGGTCCGCTCTGCTGGAGAGTTCATCCGCAAAGCACGGGCCGGAGTCAAAGTCTTGTTGATGAAACCGAACTGATGGACGTACCATCATGAGTCAGGCTATGCGGACAAGACAAGCACTTGGTCGCATCGCAGGCGACGTGTGGTTGGCTCCTTTGATTGTGGCCCACGTTGTCGTTCGTTGTTATGGTATCCTCGACCCGTGGCTTCGCGGCCATCGTGGCTTCAGTGGCGCTCTCACTGGTGTCATCGTTCGCAACTACCTCCGCTATGGGTACATCAGTACCCGCTTCGCTCCGGTGTGGGCTTCCGGGCCACTTAACCCTGACAAATTGGCGCCGTACTACCACTTGCGCCATCCTTCGCTGCGTTACCTGCTATTGTCAGTGTCGTTTCGAATTTTTGGCACGGCCGAGTGGTCTGCGGTGCTGATATCGGTCCTGTTTTCCGCCGGTAGTGCGATCGTGGTCTACTTTCTGGTCAAACGCATCTGGGGCAAGTGGACGGCTCTGCTTGCCGTGGCGTTCATGGTTTTGATCCCAGTGGACGCCTACTATGGCAACATCGCCAGCCACGAGCCGCTGGAGATGTTCTTCGCTTTGCTGGCGTTGTTAATGTATCGGCGGTGGCTGGACACGCCCGGTCGGGGCTGGCTGATAGGAATGCTGGCAGCCATGGGACTGGGCGCGTGGGCCGGGTATGACGGCTTCTACATCATCGGCCTCATCGGCCTGCATTATCTGTTCACCCGTCCGTGGCGATGGGCGACGATTCGTTTCAGTTTGGGATTGGGCGTCTATGCCCTGCTGCTGTTCGGTGCATGGGTCTTATACGCTTCACTTCTGCTGGGTTCGCCACTGACGTTCCTTCAAGGCTGGGTGCTGCGCACTGGCTCCGGCGAGGGTGCCCAATTCACTTATGGCGCGTGGTACGTCCTGGAGTACATGCGTGTGCGGGACTTTTTCACGCCGATCCTCAGGCTGTTGGCGTTGATCTGGGCTGTGTTCTTCGTTCGGGACGTGCTGCGGAAGCGCGATTGGGCGCGACACAGCTACGTGGTCTTGCTGCTGCTCTTCGGCCTGGCGCAGGTCGTTGTTTTCAGGCAAGGTGCCTGGGTGCACGAATACTGGCTGATGTTCCTGACACCGTTTTTTGCCGTCGCTGCGGCTGTGACGATCGGGCAGGTCGGCCGGGAATGGTTCGGCAGGCGGCGGGCGCTGATCGCGGTGCTGGTCGTGATCGTGTGGGCCTTCTACGCACCAATGGCGATCCAACAGCTCCAGGCGTTCTACCAACCGCGCGACGCAGCTGAGATTCGACTGGCCCAGGAACTG
Organism: uncultured Chloroflexia bacterium; assembly: GCA_963843645.1. Lineage (GTDB taxonomy): Bacteria > Chloroflexota > Anaerolineae > DAOTYC01 > DAOTYC01 > CAWJLE01. The sequence continues at coordinate 522,940 of CAWJLE010000003.1, forward strand.
AATGCTCGCACTACGCTGAACGATGGGATTCTGCTCGGTTTTGAGGTCCTGCAGCCCAATTTTGACTACTACTTGGACCGCCGCATCGAGCAGGTAAGCAACGTCGACGATTTCGAGCGCCTGACGGCAGGCGGAAAGTATCGTTTCTGCGTGTTGCGGGCGCCCCGCGCAGTTGACGATAAGCTGGTTCAGATGCTGGCGAGAACCTACGCCGTCCGTTCGTTTCAGGATTACCTGGTCTTCGATCTCAAGGGCACAGGCGAGCGACTGGTGCGCGACGGGTTGCCGTCAGATGCCGTGCGAGAAGCGGCCCGTCAAATCGCACCGGGCGTTGAGTTGCTTGGGTACAGCTTTCCGACGGCGGTGCGGCTCAACGAGCCCCCCAATCCGAACTGGCTGCAAAGTTTCTTGCACTCCAGCGCCTATGAGCCCGAGCCCACGTGGCGTCAAGTGGACGTTACCCTGTATTGGCGCGCCGGTTCAGGCGCAAACGGCGACGCGAAGCCAGACGTACAACTCATCGGGAGCGACGGGCAGAAGCGCTATCGGGTGGCGCCCAGGTGGGCGCCTGTTCTTGCGACGTATTCAACAGGGCTTTGGCAGCCGGGCGAGATAGTTGCTGCGCCGTACCGCTTCGAGCTGAGCGAGGATGATCCGGCCGGTGTGTACAGACTCGAAATCGCCGGTCAGGGTGATGCCGACCCGATCCTGCTGGGCCAGGTCGCAGTGGAGCGCGGCCCTGCTCCCGAGGAGGCAGAGCAGTTGCGTGAGGGCGAGGCCTGGCGCGAGGTGACGGCATCCGTTGGGAACGGCGCAGAACTCGTGGGCTACGCCACGGACCGCGAGGCGTACAACGCAGGGGAGACGATCGAGTTACGCACTGCGTGGAGGTCCACCGTCAGCGGCGATGGCCCAGCGCGAGGTGTCGAAGCGCAAGGGCTTGCCTCCAGCGCCTGTCTGCAGGAAGACGACTACGAGATGTGCCGTGCCATCGGCGTTGTTGGCGGAACAAACTGGTCCGTGGGGCAGGAATACGTGCGCCAGGTCGACCTTCCGCTCCATCCAGCTTTGCCAGGCGGGCAGTACACTCTGACGGTTAAGGTGGGTGGCGAATCTTGGCAATCAATCGAGTTGGGTCAGGTTGAGATCGATCAGAAGGCACGCGTGTGGCCTTTGTATGCGGACGGCGCGGCAGATTTCGAGGGTGACGGGTTGTTGGCGCCCGGTGAACCCTTGCGCATCAAGTATAAGCTCGCTGAACCGGCAGCGGCTCGCCTGGTAGTGAACTGGACTGGACGGGCCGAGCTGACGCGCACGCGGATCGAGGCTTACCGTCTGGACCAGAGCGGAGGCACGGAAGCGTATTTGGGCACCCGAGAGGTGCACAGGGGGGCGCCGACACGTTCTGAGTGGACTATTCCCAAGAAGCTGGCGGTGGCCGGCTCGAACCTGCTGGAGTTGCGAGTGGCGAAAGAGGCTGGCGGGATCCATCGTTTGGGCTGGCGTGGCTGGATCGAACAGTGGCTGCCGGACCTGCTGGACGAGAGCATCGGTCCGCGCTCCGGAACGATCCAGGTCGACGCGTTGGACGTCGAGCGGGACTGGGCGGAAAGCTGGCCTGCTTATCTGGCTGAGATTCGCCTGAACGCGCAGCGAAAGATGTGGAGGGAGGCGGCCCGAACGTACCAGGAAGCCGTCCAAAAGGGCATTTCTCCTGGTTCCATCGAGGACGTGATCGAGTTGGAGAACGTTGCCGTGGCCGGCCGTCTCGATGCCTTGAAGGCGGAGGCCGACCGGGAGATGGAGCAGCTGATTCCGAATCGGGCTGGCGTTAGCTTCGGCGGAAAAGTACGGCTGGAGGGTTACGACTACAAACGCAACGGAGAAAGGGTCGAGGTGCAGCTGTACCTTCGCGCTTTGGCGAAGATGGACCAGGACTGGACCATTTGGCTGCATGCGACGCCGGTGGATGCGGCGACGATCGCGGCGCTCGGCTCGCAGGAGAGAGCGGCGGGTTACGCGACGCTGGATCAGCGCCTCGAGACTCGGAGCTGGCAACCCGGCCAGGTCGTGGAGGTTCGTGCCGGCGCCGCGCTGCCGCCCGGGCGCTACAAGGTGACGATGGGCCTCTGGCGTTGGGAGGACGGCAGTCGCCTTTTCCGTGACGACCTGCCGGCCGAGCATGAGTTGAGCCTCGGCTTGATGGACATCAAGTGAAATCGGCTCATGAGTTTGACCAGTCCACGTGCGGAGGTGAGCATCTCTTGACCATCAAGTTGAGATTACCGGTTCGGACACACACGACGAAGACCAACGATGTGGACCCCATCGACTATTCACCCGTCGAGTCACACGGACGTTCGCCGCGCAATTGATGGCTGTTTGCACGTTGATGGGGTTTCGAGACTTCTGGCTGGGACTCCCACCGTCGTTGAACATCTATACCGTCTGTCGATGTAGCAGGTTGTGATTTCAAGGTGGACTATTCCGCACGATCATACGAGGAATGGAAACGCGATGGCGAGCGCGCCAAGTCGTTCAGCTGCTTCGATGTCGGCCGGCTTCAGCTCGCCTCGGGAGCGACACTGGGACGCCGTGGAGGTGGGCCTGAAATGATGGCAACTCCGCGCTTCGGACCCGACGGGAGTGGCGAAATGGACTCGCGATTAGGGTGAACTGCGCTAATCATATTGGAAGAGGGCCCGATCTCCGTTGAAGTGATTGTACAGCAATGATCCGTAGCGCGTTGCCAGCCGATGATGTCCAACTACAGAACTCTTTGGCGTTTCCCTAAGTTCGCCCTATAATTTGCGCGGACTCCGATTTCGCAAAATATCGGGAGGATTGATCGATTGTCTCGGCCAACAACTGATCGGGCAGGATTTGTGTTGCGCACAACTGCCTCGCATCAGATTCCTCTCCTGGTGCTGCTGGCGGTCTTCTTGCTTGGTACGCTGCCGTTGCTGACGCGGGGAACCGAAAGTCTGCGGCTACTGAGTTCGCTATCGAGTGATGAGCCATACGTCGTGGAAATAGCTCGGTGCATGATGCGCCAAGGGACTGTCTCTGTGGCATCATGCGCGGGGTATCTACCCGATTGGCCGCGGTTGTATTTCTATTTGTGCCTCGGAGCGAGCTATCCCGCCCTGGCGATTTTCCCGCCTACGGCAACGACGATAGCCGTCGCCTGCCGATCAGTTACCCTGGTGTTCGGACTGCTCTCAGTGGCGGCGACCTACCTGCTGGCCCTCCGGATGTTCGGCCGGCGAGTGGCTTTCTTGGCTGGTCTTCTCTTCCTGGCAACTGGGTTGTTCTTGAAGTGGTCGCTAACCATTCACCCCGACGTGCCGCAGCTGTTCTTCGTGACATTGGGGCTGTTATTCGCGTACCGCGTAGCCCGGTCGGGTCGATGGCGTGACATCTTGTTGGCTGCCGCCTTTGCTGCGTTGGGATTCAGCACGAAATACGCGGGGGCGTTTGTCTTGCCTGCGATCGGTTTGGGCATCGCCGCGTATCTTTGTGTTGCACTACGACCGCGCAGCGTCGTGAGTTGGATGGGGTGGGCCGGGCACGTGGCTCTGAAAACCGCAACCGCTCTGCTGGTCTTCGTCGGCGTCTATGCGTTGACTACGCCGGAGTTGATCACTAGTCCTGCGGACGTGATACGCGGCTTCTTCGACGGCGCGAACCAGATCAGTACGCAAGGTCCGGGAGGCTCGATCCTGCGCGGCCAAATCGACCCGCAGGAGTGGTTGGCGACCCTGACCTCTGGCAGCGTACTGGGGCTCCTGTGCATTCTTCTGGTCGCAGTACTCGCCATTGGATCTGGGGTTCGGCTCGCTATGAAAGGTCCCTCGGCGCGAATTGACCGTGGGCATTGGGTGATTGGCGCCTCGGCGGTCCTTTTCGTGGCTTTCTTGCTGTCCTACGTCACCTATGTCGGCGCCATTCCATGCACTTCCGATTGTGCCGGTAGTCTGCGTTTTTGCGACGTATGTGCCAGCCTGGCTCTTGAGTAACGGCTGGAGGATGAAGGGGTTGACTGGGCTCGCTGTGTGTGCTACCGGCGTGGTCTTGATGGCGTTGTTGTTCGGTGACAAAGCAAGTGCGGCCTGGCGTCAACGCGTAGACTTATCCAAGGATGTTGCGACATCCGAGATTGTTGCCGGCCGCTGGCTGGAGCAAGCCTATCCTCCGGAGAGTGTCGTGCTGTATGACACTTACGCCTATATTCCCCCTTCCTTTGAGCGAGCGACGCAGTCCTGGGGCATGGACCACGACCAGGTGACCATAATAGATCCAGATCTGATCGTGACCACAGAATCGTTCCATACCCGCTACTTGATGAGTGGAGGTGAGGACAGGTACCGTGGTGACGCCCAGCTCTACCTGAAACGGCAAGACTTCTACAGTGGGCTGGCGGCTGGGCAAGAATCCCCTTACGTCCTGCAAAAGAGCTTCGGGCCCGTCCACATATACGCGAATTCACGCACTGTAGGTATGGCTGCAGCCGTTGGAAGACTGCTGACCCGCGGCGAGGTTTACCTACCGGTGGGGTGGGGTCGACGAGTCGCTCCGTTTGTCAGCCAGAGAACGCGCTTGCACTACTTTGTGAATGAGGAGGCGGTGGTCCTACCGGGAAAAACTGATGTTGATGTTCTGTACGCGTTCCCGCCTTGGATGGATACGGCTGGATTAGCTTTCGCCAAACGTTGGGGTGACCTGTTGTCAGCCGAACAGGTCGAAATCGAGGGAAGCGGCGGGTTGGAGTTCCGCGTGTTCCGCTTGGCTACGGGGCGATTGCCGGACGCGCGTACTGACGATGCCTTGCTGGCCGCGCTCGGCGTGCCATCAGCGGGGCACTTGGCGGACGTGCAGTTTGAGTCGGGGATCCGGCTACTCGGATATCAGGTGAAGAACAAAACAGTACGCCCGGATCGTCCGCTGGAGGTGAACTTGATCTGGCTTGCAGAAACGGATCAGCGGCGGGATGACTACACCATGTTCGTTCATTTGTTGGATCCTGAACAGCAACTGCGCGGTCAGGTCGACCGGCGTCCGCTGGAGGGTAGCTATCTGACGGGACAGTGGCGCGCTGGTGATGTCGTGATCGACCACTATGCGATCCCGGTCGCGGTCGACGCGCCGGGGGGAGACTATTGGTTGGACATCGGCATGTATCGCCTGGCAGATGGAGCACGCCTAGCTTTAGTAGGGCCCAAGAGTGGAACATCTGCGTTAGTTGGACCGTTCCGGGTGAAAGTGAAATCAGCCGACTGACAATCCGGGGGAAAGGAGTGCTCTTTGCATGGAGCGCAGATAGACCAAGAACAGGGGATGGCGAGTGTCGACCTGGATTAGACGATGGGGGCTTTGGCTGGCACTGGCTCTAGTCGTGGGGGCGAGCGGCTGGTTTGCGTCCTACCGTTTAGCTGAGCCGGGGTGGGAAATGAACCACCAAGGCTACATCCTAAGCGAGTGGCCGCATAATGCGGCCAACTATCTGCGCTTCGGGATTCTGCCGACGCGCACTGGGTTGGCTATGAACTATGGTTGGGCCCGACCCGAAGAGGGATTTACTTATCGGGTGGACCACCCGCCCATGACGTCCTGGTTAATCGGCGTAAGCTACTTCCTGCTGGGAATACACGAATGGAGTGCACGGCTTGTGCCGTTGCTGCTCTCGCTAGGACTCGTAGTCCTGGTGTTCATTTTGACTAGACAGATCGGGGCGGGCCGCTGGGCTCTGTTGGCTGCGGCCTTTGCTGCGTACAATCCTGGATTGCTGTATTATGCTCGGTGCCCAGTGCCGGAAGTGGTAGTCGTGTTCTTCGCTCTGTTGGTCTTTGTGCTCTACCGGGCATGGCTTCAGAAGAGCGATCGTCGGTACCTTCTTGCGATGTGGATCTGTTTTGTCGTCGGCGCATGGACGAACTGGATCGTCTATCTTGTAATGCCCTGGTTAATCCTCCATTATTTGTTGTGTCACTATCGGCAGCAGAAAAACCGAACCTTTGTTCTGGTCGGCCTGTTGCTTCCCTTCGCATGCTTTGCCTCACATTTAAGTTGGGCTTATTTGGTGGCTGGAAAGGCCTCGTTATCCAAACTCCTTGCGATCTATCAGTTAAGAAGCTCGACCGCTACATCGGCAGGCAGCTTCACAGTCGGTGAGTTTTATCATACTATGTATCATTGGACACGCCAGTATTTGACGCCTGCCCTGGGCGTTTTGTCTGTCATTTGGATTGCTTCACTTGGGTCACTTGGTATCAGACGGAAGCTGACCAGTGATGATGTTTTGATCCTGAGCCTGTTTTTGGTCGGCCTCACGCACAACTTGATGTTTCAGAACCTGGTGTTCATACACGACCTGGCCATGACTTTCCACTGGATTCCATTTTTGCCATTGCAGGGGCTTTGGGAGTGCGGGCCTTGGCCCAGTGGGCTCCGCTTCGCTGGCGCCCGGTGAGCAGCGTCGCCTTCGCTCTGGTTGCCTTGGTAGCGTTTGGGTGGCAGTCTGCAGGGACCGTGCCATCATTGCACGAGGAGAAGGTAGACCCCGATCTTTTTCTGGTTGGCCGCCAGGTCAACGAGGCCGCGCCGAAAGAAGCTCGCGTCATGTCGTCTTTCGTGCCGGACATCCGTTTTGCCTACTACATGGACCGCCCGTTCGACGTCGTGCGGACGCTGCCGGACTTTGAGAAGAGATTGAGAGCCAACCCAGCTATAGCCACTACGTACTCAGGCCGAGTTCGGCGGGGTGTCTGATAACCTGCGGAGAAGGTTGATTGAGTCGTTTGCGATGCAGGAGACTGGCGAGTACGCGATTTTCGACCTAAGAGGCAGCCAGGGTTCACGAGTATTGGTGGACCCTGGCACAGCTGTGTCCCAACCTGACCGGACGTCCAATTCGGTGACGCAATTGCGCTGGTGGGTTACGAAGTGACTCAGGTGCCGATCCTCCGGCCGTGACGCCGGTGGAGCTTGTGGTTGCGTCATCATTTCAACGCGCATACCGAATTCATGCCGGAATACGGACGCCAGCTGAAGGTGTTGTATTACTGGAAATGCTTGAAGACGATGCAGCGCGAACTACCTCGTCGAATGCGACGATGGACGCGGAATACGGGGACAGTGTCGCCGTGAGTGACAGCCGGCCGGTTGGCGGCGGCGTGTATCCGACGTCGATGTGGCGGGCCGGTGACGTAGTGCGCGATGAACGACTGGTCACCGTTCCAGCCGATGTGCCCCCGCTTCGCTACGCCTCGTCGGTCAGAGTCAGTGACCCTGACGGCAGCATCGCAAAACCGGAGGGTGGGGATGCCAAGGGAGACAGCCTGGCGCTCGGCTTCGTGGATGTCGCTCCCGCGACAGGCGGGCCGGTCGGCTCGCCACAGGCGCCGTCAATGGCACAGCAACTCTCGGCGGATATGGGGGACAACCTGGCGCTGCAAGGCTATGGACTGAGCAGCCGTATTGTGGCGGCGGGGCAACCCCTGAAAGTGGAAACGGCCTGGCTGGCGAAGGGGCCGATGTCGGGCGACCACCCGGTGTGGTTGGAACTCACGGCGGGGCAGGCGAGCGTGCGAACTCTCCTGGGCGTGGAACCCACTCGGCTGTGGCAGGCCGGGCAGTACTACGTGCGTCAGGGAGAGCTGACTCTGAGCTCGCATTGGCTGCCAGGGCGGTACCAGGTGTGGTTGACACGTGGCGCGGGACAGCCTTGCGTGTCAATAGGTGAGGTCGAGGTCACGGGACCGCCGGGTGGGCGCTGGGTACTGGCGCAGTCGGGTTTGCCGGACGGGAGGAAAGGTGACGTGCGACCTCTGGACACTGATCGGTCAGTGGAGCTGAAATTCGATCTGGCCCAGCCGGCGGGGTTGGAGGTGGTGGCCGGCTGGGTGGGAGAGGCGCTGTGTCCTCAGACGCGGGTTGAGGTGTACGTAGAGAATCAGGCTGGCAAGCGTTACCTGGGGACATGGGAAATCCCACGGGGACGGCAGTCGGAGACGCGGCTGGCAATTCCGCGGGCCGCGACGGCCGCCGGGCAGAATGTAGTGAGCTTGCGCGTGCCGGCGGCGCGGCCGAAACCGCACAATGTGGGTTGGCGGGCGTGGGTGGATACGGTGATGCCGGATCTGCTGTACGATGCAAGTGGACCGCACGATGGTTGGATTTGGGCGGATTTTGTTGAGGTGGATGGGGGCCAGCTTCCGGCGGCATGGCGAGCGTACCGGGACGTGGCTCAGATCTACGCTGACCTGGGCATGAGGGACGAGGTCCTGAGGACGTTCGAAACGGCGCGGCAGGCCGGCTTGCGACCCACGCGAGCAGAGGATTTGAACGTGTTCTTGGCAGCGACGCGGGAAGGGAGCGAGGCCAGGGGGGCGGTGGACGCGCTTTTGCGTGATTTGGTGCCGCATTGGGTCGGCGTGAGCCTGGGAGACAAAGTGGAGTACTTGGGCTATGGGCTGCGGCGCCTGGACGAGGGGCGTGGACAGCTTACGTTGTATTTCAAGGCGGCGGCAGCCATGGATTCGGATTACACTGTGTGGCTGCACCAGCAGACGAACGAGGGCAGTGATCGATCGGTGGCGTTGGATCACAGTTTGAGAACCTCACGGTGGAAGGTGGGGGAAGTGTATGCCGATAGCCAGACGGTGAAGCTGGGATCGGACAAGGTGCGGTTCGTATTCGGGATGTGGCGGGGAAACGACGCGAGCCGGCTGATGGTGAAGGATCAGCCGGGGCAGCACGAGATTGATTTGGGGTGGATTGGAACGGATCAATGACCAGGACACGGGTGGTTGCTCCGAAATCGAGAATGCCAGGAACGGTGGAGGAGAGAGAGTGAGCGACGTGGAGCATAGCAGCCGAGACCTGCGGACCCAGAAACAAGAGTGGAAGCAGTCCGTCGAAGGCAGCCTGAAGCGCTTCCCGGAACGGCGACATCGGTTTGAGACGGCCTCGGGTATCGAAGTAGAGCGGCTGTACACGCCCGATGAAGTTGCCGGGATCGACTACGTGCGGGATATCGGCTTTCCCGGCCAGTACCCATTCACTCGTGGCGTGCAGCCAACGATGTACAGCGGGCGCTTCTGGACGATGCGCCAGTACGCAGGTTATGCGACGGCCGAGGAGTCGAACGAGCGCTATCGCTACCTGCTTGAGCCAGGGGCAGACGGGTCTCTCCGTGGCATTCGACCTGCCTACACAGATCGGCTATGACTCCGACCACCCCTTGGCGGAGGGAGAAATCGGCAAGGTGGGCGTTGCCGTGGACTCCCTGGAGGATATGGAGACTCTGTTCCAGGGGATTCCGTTGGACAAGGTCAGCACGTCCATGACGATCAATGCACCGGCGGCCGTGCTCCTGGCGATGTACGTGGCCGTGGCGGCGAAGCAGGGCGTTGCGCCGCAGCAGGTTGCGTGGGACAATTCAGAACGACATTCTAAAGGAATACGTGGCGCGCGGGACCTACATCTTCCCCCCGCAGCCGTCCATGAGGCTGGTGACCGATACATTTGCCTATTGCGCGGAGCACGTTCCCCAATGGAACACAATCTCCATCAGCGGGTACCACATCCGTGAGGCGGGCGCCACGGCAGTGCAGGAGGTCGCGTTCACCCTGGCCAACGCTATTGCTTACGTGAAGGCGGCGATCGAGCTGCGGTCTCGACGTCGATGATTTCGCCGGCCAACTGTCGTTCTTCTTCGATGCGCACAGCGATCTGTTCGAGGAGGTCGCCAAGTTCCGGGCTGCTCGCCGGCTGTGGGCACGGATCATGCGCGAGCGTTTTCACGCCACACAACCGCGGTCGTGGATGCTGCGATTCCACACGCAGACCGCCGGCAGCACGCTGACGGCACAGCAACCGGACAACAACGTGGTGCGGGTTACGCTGCAGGCGCTGGCCGCGGTGCTGGGCGGGACGCAAAGCTTGCACACCAACTCACGTGATGAGGCGTTTCGTTGCCGACGGAAGAATCGGTGCAGATCGCGCTGCGCACGCAGCAGATCATCGCGCACGAAAGCGGCGTGGCTGATACGATCGACCCTCTGGCGGGCAGTTACTTCGTGGAATCGCTGACGAACGAGATCGAGCACAAGGTCGAGGAGTACCTGCGGCCGGATCGATGACCTGGGGGGAGCCATGGCGGCCATCGAGGCAGGCTTCATTCAGCGTGAGATCCAGGACAGCGCGTATCGTTATCAACAGGCCGTCGAGATCTGGGCAGCAGGTGATCGTCGGAGTGAACGAGTTCGTCTCCGGCGCGACCCGGCAACTCGACACTTTGCGCGTCGATCCAGAAGTGGGGCGGCGGCAGGTGGAACGGCTGCGACGATTGCGGGCCGGCCGAGACCGACGGATGGCTGAACAGATGATCGGCCGACTCAGGGAGGAAGCCCGAGGCCGGGCTAACCTGATGCCGGTCATTCTGGAGTGCGTGCAGGCCTACTGCACGCTAGGGCGAGATTTGCGGCGCGCTGCGCGACGTCTTCGGTGAATACGAACCCACGACGGTCTTTTAAGAAGGGGATTGGGAATGTCAGACGTTAACGCTCGCAAGCTGAACCACGTCGGCATCGCGGTGAAGGACCTCGATGTTGCCGTGAAGTTCTATCAGAGCGCGCTGGGTCTTTCGCTGACACGCGTCGAGGACGTGCCTGAGCAAGGGGTGAGGATTGCCTTTCTGCCCATTGGTGACACCGAAATCGAGTTGGTGCAGCCGATGGATCCGACCAGCGGCGTGGCCGGCTTCCTGGAAAAGCGGGGCGAGGGCGTACATCACATCTGCTTTGAGGTTGACGACATCGTGGCAGCGCTTGAGGAATTGGCAGCACAGGACGTGAGGCTGATCGACGCAGAGCCCAAGACGGGCTCCCATGGGCAGAAAATGGCGTTCGTGCACCCAAAGAGCGCGCACGGCGTTTTGATAGAGTTGTACGAGCTGGATAAATAGCACGTTCTAAGAAGTATTGCGTACATTCGAATGCCGGTGCGTTATCGAGTTGTTGACAAGGGCGTGCCACAATTGTACAATTGGGTTCTGGGGAGACAATTCTCGATTTGGAGGACAAAGACGGCATGACGGGCCGACGAATACGAGTGTTGGTGGCCAAACCTGGCCTGGATGGGCACGATCGAGGTGCGAAGGTCATTGCTCGCGCGTTCCGCGACGCCGGCATGGAGGTGATCTACACCGGCTTGCGCCAGACGCCGGACATGATCGCTGAAGCGGCCCTGCAAGAGGACGTCGACGTGGTTGGCCTGAGCATCCTTTCGGGCGCTCACGCGACCCTCGTGCCGCGCGTAATCGAGGCGCTGAAGAAGCTCGAGCTCGACGACATCCTGATCGTTGTGGGTGGCATTATTCCACATGAGGACGTGCAGCCACTGAAGGACGCGGGCGTTCTGGACGTGTTCGGCCCTGGAACGTCGACCGGAGACGTGGTCCAGGCGGTGCAGCTCGGCTGTGGCTGCCCGGGCGGCACGTGCCTGAGGTGGGGGAGCGGCTCGTGGCGAAGGATGAGCACCGGCTCGTCGACGGCGGTTTTGGCGGGCAGCCGGCGGGCGTTGGCGCGGGCGATCACCGCGGTGGAATCGGGCGGGACCGGGCGCTCGCGAGATCATGACGCAGCTGTACCCACACACCGGCCGGGCGCACGTGATCGGCGTGACCGGTTCGCCGGGCATCGGCAAGAGCACGCTGGTGAGTGAGCTGGCTCGGGCATACCGTCAGAAGGGCGTCACGGTTGGGATCGTGGCCGTGGATCCCACGAGTCCTTTTTCGGGCGGGGCCATCCTAGGCGACCGCATTCGCATGCGTGAGCTGGCAGGCGACTCAGGCGTATTCGTGCGCAGCATGGCGACGCGCGGCCATCTGGGCGGGCTTGGCGTGCAGCGACGAGCAACGTCATACGCGTCCTGGATGCGGCCGGGTACCAGGTGGTGGTGGTCGAGACGGTGGGAGTGGGCCAGGCTGAGGTCGACGTGGCCCGTATGGCGCATACGACGATCGTGGTAGAGGCGCCCGGATTGGGCGACGACGTGCAGACGCTCAAAGCAGGAATCATGGAGATTGCGGACATCTTCGTGGTGAACAAAGCCGACCTGCCGGGAGCGGATGCCGTGGTCAATGCCTTGCGCGCGCGCATTGGCATTGGGCGGCGAGAGGCCGGCGTACGTAGGCCATCATTTCCTGCAGACGGCCGGTAGGCGTCAACACTTCTGCGGAGGCAGATAGAAGCTGGCGAACGCCGGTGATCGAGGTTTCGGCCGTGAACCGGAGGGGCGTCGCGCGAGGTCCTGGAGGCTGCCGAGGAGCACTGGCAAGTATTTGCACGAAGCGGCGCGTGGGGCCGGCGGGAAAAGCAGCGAGTGCAGATGGACCTCGAGTTCTTGCTCAAGCAGTTGATGATCGAGCGGCTGATGCAGCGGATCGATGGAGCAGCACTGAGCCGCTGGGTAGACGATATTGTGGAGCGAAGGCTTGCTCCACAAGATGTGGCCGACCGGCTGCTGGACGAGTTTCAGGCGGTCGGCGTGATTTTGTGCGCTGTCTGCGACCCGGTCTTGGATCGTCGCGACTCGGGGCGGAGGGCAGATTCACAGAGGCATTCATATCGCTACAACGATCTTGCCTCGAATGAGAAGGGGGAGACTGCGGCGATGGAGGGCGATTCCATGTACGGAGAGTTGGTCGTGCTGAGCGGCACCGCGCACCCGCAGCTTAGCCAGGAGATTGCAGATTACTTGGGTATTTCTCTTGCTGGAATTGACATAAGAGACTTCCCAAACGAGAACATATTCGTCAAGCTGCATCACAGCGTGCGCGGTCAGGACGTATTCCTGATTCAGCCGACGACCTCGCCAGTCAATCGGAATATCATGGAGCTGCTGATCATCATCGACACGCTCAAGCGCGCCTCAGCCGGCCGCATCACCGCGGTGATTCCTTACTATGCCTACGGGCGCACGGACAAGAAGGATCAGCCGCGGGTGCCGATCACGGCGCGGCTGATCGCGGACATGATCACCGTGGCCGGGGCGCATCGCGTGCTGACGCTGGACCTGCACGCCGGGCCAGATTCAGGGTTTCTTCAATATTCCGGTGGACGAAGTCACAGCCCTCCACCTGCTGAGCGATACATGCAGAAGAAGACCGTCCCTGACACGGTCGTAGTCGCGGCTGACACGGGAGCGACCAAGCGCGCCCGGAACTTTGCCCAGGAGCTACATGCGCCGCTGGCGATCATCGAAAAACGCCGGGCGGGGACGCAGGCTGAGGCCGTGAACGGTCATCGGCAACGTGAAGTGCAAGAACGCGGTCGTGTTCGACGACGAGATCGACACAGCGGGCTCCATTGTCGCAGGCGGTGAACATTCTGCGCGAGCATGGCGCCCGCGACATCTACGTCGTGCGTGACGCACGGGGTTCTGTCCAATCCCGCGGTGGACCGGCTGAGATCGGCTGGACATCAAGGAGCTGGTGATGACAAACACCGTGCCTCTACCCGCCGCGAAACGGCTGCCGAATATGACCGTCCTCTCGGTGGCGCCGTTGCTGGGCGAAGTGATGCGTCGCATCCACCTGGGAATCTCCGTTGGTGAGATGTTCAATGAGTAACGTGGTCGAAGCTTGACTTTCCGACCTCAGAGGGTTTATAGTACTGTCCAGGTAGATCAGTGATCCACCTGTCAAATCCGCTGTTGGGGAAAAGTGATTGAGTTATGTTTAAGAATTTGTTCACTAAGATCGTGGGCGACGCCAACGAGCGTGAGGTGAAAGGCTACCAGTCGACCGTGGACGAGATCAATGCGCTGGAGCCGGAGATGGAAGCCCGCTCGAACGACGAGCTGCGTGGCGCTCACGGCTGACTTCCGGGCGACTCTGGCTGAAGAAACCGCCGACCTGCGTGCTGAACTGGAGAACTGGCGCACGGCCGCGCCCAGGAAGAAGGAGCGCAGCGTCCAGGACCAGTTGACCGAGGAAATCAACCGGGTCGATGAGCGGCGTGCGGAAGTTGGAGGCGGACGTCCTCGACGATATCTTGCCGCAGGCCTTTGCGGCGGTTCGGGAGAGCGTCGAAGCCGTACAACGGGACTGCGCCACTTCGACGTGCAATTGGTCGGCGGAATAGTGCTGCACCAGGGCAAGGTCGCCGAAATGAGAGACCGGCGAAGGCAAGACCCTGGTCGCCACGCTGCCGGTCTATCTCAATGCGCTGGCAGGACGCGGCGTCCACATTGTTACGGTGAACGACTACCTCGCCAAGCGCGACGCTCAATGGATGGGTCCGGTCTACCACCTGTTGGGGCTGTACCGTTGGCGTGATCCAGCACGACTCGTCTTTCCTGTTCGATCCGGAGTTACGTCAGTACGGACGAGCGGTACCAGTTCCTGCGGCCGGTGGAGCGCCGCGAGGCGTACCAGGCGGATATCACCTATGGCACGAACAACGAGTTCGGGTTCGACTACTTGCGCGACAACATGGTCTGGGACCTGTCGCAGTGCGTGCAGCGCCAGCTGAACTACGCTATCGTCGACGAGGTGGACAACATCCTCATCGACGAGGCGCGAACCCCGCTCATCATCTCCGGCACGGCGCGAAGAGTCGTCGCAGAACTATCGGCGGTTCGCCGACCTGGTGCCCCGACTGCGTCGGGAAGAAGACTACACCGTCGATGAGAAGGCAGCGCATCGTGGTGCTGACCGAAGCGGGCACGCGCAAGATGGAAGGTTGGCTGGGCATCGAAAACGTGTACTCATCCGGACAACTTCGAGCTGACGCCGTACCTGGACAACGCGCTGCGGGCGCAGGTCATCTACCAGCGCGACCGTGACTACATCGTCAAGGACGGCCAGGTGATCATCGTCGATGAGTTCACCGGGCGGCTTGATGTACGGCCGCCGATACTCCGAAGGTCTGCACCAGGCCATCGAGGCGAAGGAAAACGTCGAGGTCCAGCGGGAGAGCCTGACCCTGGCGACCATCACCTTCCAGAACTACTTCCGCATGTACAAGAAGCTCGCCGGCATGACCGGTACGGCGGCGACCGAAGGCGAGGAGTTCCACAAGATCTACAAGCTCGACGTCACGGTCGTGCCGACCCACCGGCCGATGATCCGCGAGGACTTGCCGGACCTGGTGTACAAGAGCGAAGAGGCCAAGTACCGGGCGGTCGTGAGGGAAATCCGCGAGCTCTACAAGGAGGGGCGGCCGGTTCTGGTGGGCACCGTCTCGGTCGAGAAGTCCGAGCTTCTGTCGGAATTGCTGCGACGGCAGGGCGTGCCCCACCAGGTGCTGAACGCGAAGCTGCACGAGAAAGGAGGCGACGGTCATCGCGCAGGCCGGTCGGCCGGGCGCGGTGACGATCGCTACTAACATGGCTGGCCGTGGCGTGGACATTCTGCTCGGCGGCAATCCGGATGGCTTGGCCCGCGAGACGCTGCGGCACGCAGGGCGTCGACCTGACCACAGTGCCGAAAGAGGAGTGGGAAGCGGCACTGGCGGAGGCGAGAGCCCAGACGGAAGCCGACAGGAAGAACGTGCTGGATCTGGGCGGACTGCACGTGGTCGGCACCGAACGGCACGAGGCGCGGCGCATCGACAACCAGTTGCGCGGACGCTCGGGACGCCAGGGCGACCCCGGTTCGTCCCGCTTCTACATGTCTCTGGAAGACGACCTGATGCGCCGATTCGGTGGCAGCAACATCGCCGGCCTGATGGATCGACTGGGCGTCGAGGAGGACATGCCTATCGAGCATGGCCTCGTGAGCAAGGCAATCGAAAACGCTCAGATCAAAGTCGAAGGCTACAACTTCGACATTCGCAAGCACGTCCTCGAGTACGATGATGTAGTGAACAAACAGCGCGAGGTCATCTATGCCCAGCGGCGGCGGATTCTGGGAGAAACCAGCCTGCGGGCGGTGGCGCTGGACATGGTGGCCCAGGAGATTGAGGCTGTCGTGGGCACCTTCACGGCGGGGCCTCATTCGGAAGAATGGGATTTGGAAGGCCTGTGGGCGGGTTTGCGGGCCTTCATTCCGGTGCCCACACCGCAGGATCAGGTGCGCACGGAATGGGGACGGTTCGTCGGCGGAACAGATCATCGAGAACATGATTGCGGTGGCTGCCGCGGCGTACGATGACATGGAGAACAGCTTCGGCGCCGAGATGTATCGTGAGATTCAGCGGACCGGCCTCACCCTGGCGGAATTAGCGCATAACGAACATGGCCTCTTCGAGATCCTGCTGATGACAGCCGCAACTACCTGGATGAGGACATCTGGACCGCGCTGCGTGATAAGCCGCTGACGATCGTCGAGCCGTGCGTATGAGGCTCCGATCCGCGACGCCCTCGGTCGCGCGATGAGTCTCTATCGTGACCGGCAGGTGATGCTCCGCGCTGTGGACAACCTGTGGGTGCGCCACCTGACAGATCTGGACGGATTGCGTGAAGGCATTGGACTGCGCGCGTACGGTCAGCAGGATCCGCTTGTGTCCTACAAGCGAGAAGCGCACGACATGTATCAGGGGCTTCTGGAAGCCATCCGGCACGACATCGTGGCGGCGGTCTTGCGAGTTGGACTCAGGGTGCAGCAGCCGCGTCCGGTGCGGGAGAGTGCATACCAACCAGGCGGATGGCCAGGCACCTGCACGGGCCGGTGCGAGCCGCAAACCGGCCGGAAAGGTCGGAAGCAACGACCCGTGTCCTTGCGGCAGCGGCAAGAAATACAAACATTGTCACGGTGCCGGTGCCGTGGGAGGAGCGGGGCAGGCAGCGGCGATGGGAAAGTTGTCGCTGAACAAGAAGAAATGACAGTCTCGTAGGCCGAGTATAGTCATCGGTCGCACCTTACGTTGGCACAGCGGCATCCATTCATTGAAGCCGGGTCATTCGTACCTGCCGTTTGGTTTCAGGGAACTGTTTGTATCCGGTGGTCGGGAGGAGGTGGCGAAATTGGTGATAGATGATGACTTTACGGCCAAATTGATGAACGACATGCCACCGGAGTTGTTGGAGTTTCTTAAGACGAAGGTGAATTCGTTCGTCAAGTGGGACATGATTCGCTTCTTCCACGAGAATCCTAACACAGCGGATACTGTGGACAACATTGCTCGCTATGCCGGGCGTGGAGTGGCCGTCGTCGAGCCTGAGCTGCGGAGATGGTCGAGGGCGGGCTTCTGACCGCGCGAAATTGAATCAGCTGACCGTGTAC
The DNA here is from genome assembly GCA_963843645.1 of uncultured Chloroflexia bacterium. Lineage (GTDB taxonomy): Bacteria > Chloroflexota > Anaerolineae > DAOTYC01 > DAOTYC01 > CAWJLE01. The sequence continues at coordinate 540,170 of CAWJLE010000003.1, forward strand.
TCCTTGACGGCCGATGAGGAAATGCGCCACCTCATCAGTGAGTTCATTCCGCCTGTGATGATCGAAATTTCCGGGTCAAGGCCGTCTACCACATCATTCGCGGGAATGCGGTGAGAAGCCTCGAAGTCAGCGTTGCGTAGCCAGGAGGAAAAAATGGACAGGGTCAGGACCGGCATCAAGGGTCTGGACTGTATGCTGAGCAACGGATTCATGCCCTGTTCGGCCAATTTAATCGAGGGTGCGCCGGGAACGGGCAAGACGACCCTGGGTATGCAGTTCATATACTCCGGCATCATGGAGCGGAACGAGCCGGGGATTATCGTGACCTTCGAAGAGTTCCCTCAGCAATACTATCGACGACGCAGCGAACTTTGGCTGGGACTTCAAGCGTCTCGAAGCGGAGGGAAAGTTGAAGATCTTCATGACCAGCCCCGAGGTGACGAAAGCGGATTTGGAAAATGTCGGGGGAATGATCGAGACGCTGACGAGCCACGATGGGCGCCCGCCGAATTCTGATTGATAGCATCAGCCATTTCGAACGGAGTGACGAACGATCCACTGGAACTGCGTTCGATCCTGTTCAGGTTCATCAACGGCCTTAAGCGCGAAGGGCTGACCGGCCTGTTGACCAAAGAGAGCCCCGCGCTGTTCGGCGAATGGTATCGTGGCGACAGCCTGATTGGTTACGTGGTGGATTCCTAACGCTGCTCCGATACGTGGAATGGAGAGTGCCATCCGGAGAGCGTTGATCGTCTTGAAGATGCGGGGCAGCGATCACGACAAAGGCATTCGCGAGTACGAGATCGGGCCGATGGGCCTTGAGGTAAAGGCTAAGTTCGAAGGGCGTGAGGGGATCATGAGCGGGCACGCCCCGGCAGATGGTGGATTCGTTTGTGCAGGCTTTCGTGCGAAAGTAGCGTTGAGGAGTAAAGAGGCTCCGGCGGCGAAAGGAAGCGCATCATGGAGAAGATCGGCCTGGCACTTAGCCTGTATTCCTGGGTGGCACTGGCGTTTATCGTGATTTTGATGTTCCTCATCGCTCGATTTTACCAACAGAAGTCTGGGTTTCGTTCGTATTACCGGCTGTTCCTCGTTCCAGCCACCTTGTTTGTTCTCAGCGGTCTGATATACGTCTTCTCCCGCGGATCTCGAGTCGTCGGGTTCTGCTCTGATGCCCTGCTCTTGGTGGGCGGCATTATCCTCATCTTTCTCAGTCGATCGCTCTTCGTTAGAATGACCGGAGGACGTCAGATGATCATCAGCTTCGCCATTGTGGCATGGATAGTAAGCCTGGGCAGCGTGATATATTTGTTGCTGATTCTGGCTGAACTCAGCAAGCGCTTGGGCGAAGTAACCAAATGGCCGCCGTATTACCGTGGTTTGTACGTCGGTGCCGTGCTGGTTGCCCTGGCGCTGGCAGGCAGAGCCCTCATCTGGAACAACGCGATTTCACCGGACTTCGAGGTCTCGTTCCTGAACACGTCAACTGCGCGGATGCTGCTGGACCGACTTCCAATGGCCGTGGGTGTCACGATATCCGCTGTCGTGGCCTGGCGGTACTGGCGGTGGCTGCTCAAGGATGAATGATCGAAACGGCGACTGACGGTAAGGTGCCCATGAGACGTGCAGAGAACTCAAGGAATATTAGCGGCATTTGGTGGTTTATTCCAGGCTTGCTCGCGTTGTTGTTGGTTGGCTTGTGCCTGATTCTGGTCCTGAATGATGGCGTGATGGGCACGAAGACCCCTGGGCTGGTGTTGCCTGTGGGGCTTTTTGTTCTTGGCATCGTGGTGGCGCGGGTCGTCCGTGATTACCGCCGCCTGATACTGTTCGAGCGCCGTCAGTCTGTCGAGAACTCGAAGCGCTTCGCCGCGCAGATGGACGCGCTCCGCGACATTGGGGCAGCGATCGCGTCTGATCTGGATCGGACGGAGCTCCTGGCTCTGCTGCACCGGAGCCTCGGGCAGTTCCTCGAATTCGAGACATTCGCTGTCATCTTGGGAGACGCGCATCAGGAAGGCCTGTCCTGCGCGTTGCTGATGGTCGGTGCGCAGAAGCAGAGTGACGGCAGCCCGGTGCCCACCGGTTGGGGCTCGCTCGTCAATCAAGTCCTGACCGGCAGCAGGCCCGTGCTGATCCGCGATGGCGAACAGGCATCCGACGGGCGAGGGCGGACGAGCGAGGCTATGCCCGGATCCTGGTTGAGTGTGCCCTTGATCGCCGAGGCCGGTCCTATTGGCTGCGTGGTAGTCGGTCACAGTCGGTCGGAAGCCTTCGACTCACAGGATCAGTTCCTGCTGGAGGCCGTGGCGGGCCCTTTGACCGTAGCTCTGCGCAAGGCCGATCTCCAAAGAGAACGATTCCGGGCGACGGAACAGGTAGCAACACTGGGCCAGATCAGCGAGATGATCGCGTCCGAGCTGGATCTGGACAAAACGTTGACGGCGATTATGGAACAGGTCAACCATGTCTTTAATGTGGAGGCCGCGTCGCTGCTGCTCGTCGACGGTGAGCGCCTGAAGTTTCGAGTCGCGGTGGGGGCGAAGAGCGATGCAGTGAAGCCCTTCTCACTCGCGATGGGGCAGGGTATTGCCGGCTGGGTAGCCCAGAACGGGCAGCCGCTGCTGGTGTCAGATGCGAAGGCTGACGCCCGGCATTTCGGACAGATTGACGAGAAAACTGACTTCGATACGCGCTCGATTCTGTGCGTGCCGATGGAGCGCAGAGACCGAGTGGTCGGCGTCATCGAGATCCTCAATCCGCTTGATGGACGCCTGTTTAACGACGAAGACTTGAGACTGCTGGCGAACATCGCGACCTCGGCGGTCATCGCCATCGACAATGCGTTGCTGCATACCCAGACCGAGCGCCGACTGGCCGAAGTTCTCACCCTATATACGCTCGCGAAGCAGGTGACCTCAAGCCTGGAGCTGAGCACAGTTCTCTATTCGGTGGTTCGCGTTCTCAAGGAGGTCTTTTCCTGTCGGGCGGCGTGCATCTTCCTGCTGGATGAAGCCACAGGACTTTTGGAGATCAAGTCCTCGTATGGGGTGTCGCCCAACTGGGTCAGAGACGCCAAAATGAAGATCGGGGAGGGAATCTCGGGCAAAGTAGCTGCCGAAGGAGCATCCGTCTACATTCGCGATGCCAGGCGGCATCCCGACTTTATCACGTTCGACGACAACGTGCGATCTCTGCTGGTCGTGCCTCTGATCATCAAGGGACGCGTGGTGGGGACGCTCTGCGTCGACGACAACAAGCCGGATTCGTTCAGCATCGGCGACGAGCGCTTGTTGACCATTGCGGCGGCGCAGGCGGCCGTAGCGATCGAAAATGCCAAGCTATATGAGGGCTTGAAGGAAAGGGCCGCTCGGCTGGAAAGGGCGTACGAGGAACTCAAAGAGGTCAACCGACTCAAGACAGAATTGGTGCAGAACGTTTCTCACGAGCTGCGGACGCCGCTGACGTTCGTGAAGGGCTACGTGGAGCTGCTGCTCGACGGCGCGATGGGGGAGCTAAGCACACAGCAGACTGATGCCTTGCGAATCGTATCAGAGCGGACCGAGGCTGTCGTGCGACTCGTGAGTGATATCATTACGTTGCAGAAGACCGAAGCAGGCTACTTCGCTTTCGGCCCCATTTCCCCTGGCGATGTCGTGAGGCAGGCAGCGGAGGGGGCAAAGGTCGCGGCAGACCGAGCGGGCATCGAGATTCGGGTGGACGCCCCGCCCGATTTGCCGCTGGTGATGGCCGACCAGGGCCGCATTTTGCAGGTGTTTGACAATCTGCTCGGCAACGCAATTAAGTTTAGCCCGAATGGCGGCCACGTCAGCGTCCGGGCGGAGGCAGAGGTAGGGCAAGTGGTCCTCGTGGTCGAGGATGAGGGGATCGGCATTCCGGAGGACAAGTTGGCCCGGATATTTGATCGGTTCTTCCAGGTCGATGGCTCCATGACGCGCCGGTTTGGCGGCGCCGGGCTGGGCCTGGCGATTGTCAAGGAAATCGTGGAGGCGCACGGCGGACGAATCTGGGCAAAGAGCGAGCTTGGCAGAGGCAGCGCGTTCTACTTCACCCTACCGATTGTGTCGCGAGAACAGCTTGCCAAGATCACGGGTGCAGGCGCCAGGGCGGATGCGGCGCTCTCGAGCGGGGCTAAGGAGAGTATGGGATGATAGTCAGAAACTTCAACGATCTGATCGAGGCAGCCCGCGGGTCGGGAGTGCGCACGGTGGCGGTGGCAGCTGCCCACGAGCACGAAGTACTGCTCGCCGCCCTTGAGGCGCAGCAAATGGGGCTGGCGAAGTGCATTCTAATCGGTGATCAGGCTGCTATCGAGGGACTGGTCCGCGATCTAAACGTGGACCTGGGCGGGGCTGAGTTGATCAACGAGCCAGACGCGACCCAAGCTGCGCGCCAAGCAATGAAGCTGGTGAGTGACGGAACGGCGCAGATAGCCATGAAGGGACGCGTCGAAACCCGGCTCTTTCTGTTGGCGGCCCTGGATAAGGAAGTGGGCTTGAGGACCGGCCGGTTACTCACCCACGTGGCAGTCTTTGAAATTCCGGGGTTCCCGCGACTCGTCGTCATCAGCGATGCCGGCGTCGTCGTCGCACCGACTTTGGAGCAGAAGGTCGACATTGTTCAGAATGCAATCTTCGCAGCGCATCGTCTGGGGATAGAGCGACCGAAGGTCGCTATTCTGGCGGCCAACGAGATGGTCAATCCCAAGCTGCCCGTTTCCTTGGAAGCGGCGAACCTGTCGAAAATGGCGGACCGAGGACAGATCAAGGGCGGGCAGATCGATGGGCCGTTGGCTTTGGACAACGCGGTCTCCAAGGAATCCGCTCGAATTAAGGGAATCGAGAGCGATGTGGCGGGCGAGGCCGACATTCTGATCGTTCCCAACATTGAGGCGGGCAACATCCTGATTAAGTCAATCACTTATTTTGCCAGAGGGGTGATGGCTGGCGTCGTGGTGGGAGCCAAGGCTCCGCTCGTGCTCCCGTCGCGCGCGGACACACACCAGGCAAAGCTGACGTCGATAGCCCTGAGCGCGCTGCTCGCCAACTGAGATGCGTGCGTCAGATATCGACTTCGCGGAGGGGAGCCCTGCGCCGTTCAGCAGGTGGCAGTTGGCGGCGATGCCGAAGATCGACCTGCACCGCCATCTCGAAGGCTCCTTGCGGCTCCGAGACTTTGGCCGATATCGCTGCCGAACATGGCGGCTGCTTGCAGGCCCACGACTTGCAGCAGTTGCGTCCCTTGGTTGAGTTTGGTGACAATCCGCCGGACTTTCACTCGTTTCTGGCTCGTTTTGACGTGCTGCGGCAGTTCTACAGCACCGGCGCCGCGATTCAACGGATCGCGCAGGAGGCTGTGCTCGATGCAGCCGCCGACGGAGTAAGGTACCTGGAGCTGCGGTTCAGTCCCCCGAGCCTGGCTGACTTGCAGGGATTTTCGCTCGACCGCGTGACCGGTTGGGTTATCGAGGGCGTAGCGGCCGGACAGCAGGCGAGTGAGATCGAGGTTCGGCTGCTGTTGACCGTCGTGCGCAACAGCGAGCCTCGGCAGGCAGCGAGCCTCATCGACCTGGCTCGGGATCATCGAAGCAGCGGAGTCGTCGGAGTCGATCTGGCCGGTGATGAGGTGAGCTACTCCGCAGAGCCGTTTGCAGCCATCTTCAAGCGGGCGCGGGACCTGGGATTGGGGATTACCGTACACGCCGGAGAAGTGACCGATGCGGCGAACGTGCGGATGGCAGTCACACTGCTGGGTGCGCACCGGATAGGGCATGGAGTTCGGGCCGTGGAAGATTCGGCGGTCATCGACCTCTTGCGACGCGAAGAAGTGACGCTGGAAATGTGCCTGACGAGCAATCTGCAGACGGCCGCCGTCACTGGGTTGAGCGCTCATCCGCTGAGAAAGTATCACCACGCCGGTCTGCGCGTCACGATAAACACGGACAACCCCAGCGTGAGCAGTACGACGCTGACGGACGAGTATCAGATCGCCGTGAACGAATTGGGGGTGACGCGGTCGGAGCTTACGGACATGATCCTGAACGCAGCAAGAGCGGCCTTTCTACCCAATGATGAGAAGAAAGAGCTTGAGCAATGGTTTCAACGAATCCTGACATCATCTTCACCGGCAGGTTCGGCAGCGGCAAAACCGAGATTGCCCTGAACTACGCGGTATCGCTGGCGGCCGACCAGACTACAATGTGTGATACAGGTGCTGGCCGGGGCGACGGTATGGGTCCTGTATTGATCGATCTCGACCTGGTAACACCATATTTCCGATCCAGAGAAACAGTCAGAACGATGAACGAACGAGGGGTGGAGGTCATCGCACCCCTCGCGCTGTCACAGGCGATAGACGTACCTGCGGTGGTGCCCGAAATCATGGGGGCCATCGAGCAGGACGTGCGGCCGGTCATCCTGGACGTGGGCGGCGACGAACAAGGGGCGCGCGCGTTAGGTCAATATAGTGGGGCGCTTCGACGACGCGGCTACCTGATGCATTTCGTGGTGAACCCTTTTCGGCCGCAATCGGCTACTCCCGAAGCGATTCGTGCGTCCATCGCGGAGATCGAGCGCAGTTCGCGGCTTCAGGTGTCGGCCCTCGTGAGCAATCCCAACTTGATGGCTGAGACAGATCGGCAGACCGTGAAAGCTGGCCATGCAATCGTGACGGAGACAGCTCGATTGACCGGGCTGCCGATCGCCTTCATGGCCCTGACACGATCTGTGGCAGAAATGCTATGGCAGGAGGAGTGGATCGCTGACGACGTTTTGCTCCTGCAGCGCTACTTCCGGTTGCCATGGGAATTGGCATAGCCGTATGCGGATTGGCACGACGGGGCATAGGGTCCTCGTCTCAGGGCGGGTGGAGAGAGGATAGATGGCGAGATCGGTGCGATTGCAGCAGTTGATCGATGTGGGCCGAGAGCACGGCCCCAGGCGTATCGTGGCCATCTGGCCACACGACGAACAAATCCTGACCGCGTTGTCCGAGGCGGCCGGTTTGGGCCTGGTCAACGTGACGATAGTCGGACAACGCAGCCTTGTCCACGCTCTGGCTGAGAGGGCCGGAATCGCGAGTGATGCGTTCGCGTTCGTCGAGGTTGAGGATGTGACCGCAGCGATTGCCGCGTCAGTTCGAGAAATCCGCGACGGCCGCGCCGATTTGTTGCTCAACGGTCTGGGCGCCCCGGACGACGTGTTTCGGGCTGTGCTGGATAAGACGAATGGCCTGCGGGCAGGCGGGTCCCGGCTTTCGGCGGTCAGCGTGCTCGACATCCCGCGCTACGAGCGGTGGATACTGATCGCCGACACCGGACTGGCGATCTCGCCCAGTCTGGAAGAGAAGGCCGCTATCGTGCAGAATGCCGTTAACGTCGCTCACGTTCTTGGAGTGGCAAAGCCACGTGTCGCGTTGCTGGCGGCCACAGAGGTGGTCAACCCGAAAGCGCCAGGGAGCCTCCACGCAGCCGAGCTGTCGAAGATGGCCCAACGCGGGCAGCTCAAGGGATGCCTGGTGGACGGGCCGCTGGCGCTGGACAATGCGGTCTCGCCGGAATCGGCGGAGATCAAGGGCATCGTGAGCGACGTGGCTGGCTGGGCGGATGTTCTGGTTGGGTCCGATCTGGAAACCTCAAACATCCTGATGCGCACCGCTGCGCAGCTCGCACGTCTCACGACGGCGACTGTGGTGGTCGGCGGGGCCGGCCCGCTGGCCATGCCTTCGCGATCTGACACGCCGGATTCCAGGCTGGCCTCGATTGCTCTCGCGGTGTGCCTGGTGGCTTGATTCGCATCCATTTCGTTTCGGTTTTTGGAGGGGAGGAAGGCCGTCATGGCGAGAATCGAGGTTGACCAGGACAGGTGCAAGGGCTGTGAGTTGTGCACGATCCCTTGCCCCAGGGAACTGGTGAAGATGTCGGATCATTTCAATCGCAAGGGATATCGGACTTCGGAGCTGGTCGACCCAGACGGCCAGTGTACGGGGTGCGCGATGTGCGCCACGATGTGTCCCGATATGGCGATTACCGTCTATCGGTGAGCGGAATCAAGGAGAAGAGGAGACAGCCATGCCGAAAGTGCTCATGAAGGGCAATGAAGCCATCGGTGAAGCGGCAGTCCGGGCCGGCTGTACGGCCTACTTTGGCTATCCCATTACCCCACAGACCGAAGTATTGGAGTACATGTCACGCCGGATGCCGGAATTGGGACGCACGTTCGTGCAGGCCGAGAGCGAGCTAGGAGCCATCAACATGGTGTACGGCGCAGCCTCGGCTGGCGCGCGCGTCATGACCACGACCTCGAGTCCGGGTTTTAGCTTGATGCAGGAGGGCGTCTCGTACATTGCTTGCTCCTCGGTGCCGTGCGTCGTCGTGAATGTGATGCGCGGAGGACCCGGGCTCGGCAACATCCAGCCGGGCCAGGCGGACTACTTTCAAATGACGAAGGGTGGCGGCCACGGAGATTACAACGCAATCGTGCTCGCACCGTCCACAGTCCAGGAAACCATCGATTTCGTGATGCTGGCTTTCGACCTGGCAGACAAGTACCGCCAACTGGTACTCATCATGGCGGATGGGATGATCGGACAGATGATGGAACCGGTCGAACTGCCGGAGATGCAGGCCGTTGAGCGGCCGAATCCCTCTTGGGCGCTGACCGGTGCGCGCGGCCGAGACAAAAACATCGTCACGTCGCTGTACCTGAGCGCGGACGAGATGGAGCAAGTCAACTTTCAGCTTCAGGCCAAGCTGGCTCGAGTCAAGGCTGAGGAAGTCCGATACGCGGAATTCATGGTGGATGACGCGGAAACGTTGCTCGTTGGCTATGGGACCACGGGCCGAGTGGCGCAGACGGCCGTACAGCAGGCCCGCGCGGAAGGATTGCGTGTAGGCCTCTTCCGTCCGATCACGGCGTATCCGTTTCCATACGAGGCGCTTCGCCGGGCGGCGAGCGGCAAGCGGGTCCTGGTGGTCGAAATGAGCGCAGGCCAGCTGATTGAGGACGTCCGGCTGGCTATCGGCGATAGTCGGTCTGGACCGCAACCTGATTTTCTGGGCCGATTCGGGGGCCAGGTGCCGTTGCCGGAAGAAGTCCTGGCGGCGATCAAGAACCTGGCAGCGAGAGGGCCGGAGGAAAGGCCGATATGAGCGAACGGATCGTATTCAAGCGGCCTGCGGCGCTGTGTGACACTTTCACCCATTATTGTCCGGGCTGCCTGCACGGCGTGATTCACCGCGTCGTCGCCGAGGTGATCGACGAGCTCGACATCCGGGATCGAGTGATCGGCGTGGCGCCGGTGGGGTGTTCGGTGCTGGCCTACAACTACTTTGACGTGGACTTCGCCGAGGCAGCACACGGCCGGGCTCCGGCCATGGGGACCGGCATCAAGCGCGTGCGGCCCGATGCGATCGTATTCACCTACCAGGGCGACGGCGACCTGGCAGCGATCGGTACGGGTGAGGTCGTGCACGCGGCGGCTCGGGGCGAGAATATCACCACGATTTTCGTCAACAACGCGGTGTACGGCATGACTGGTGGGCAGATGGCGCCGACGACCTTGCCGGGGCAAGTGACGACTTCGACGCCAAATGGACGCGATGTGAGATCCGCGGGTTACCCAGTGCGTGTCAGTGAGTTGTTATCTGCGCTGTCAGGCAGCGCTTACATCGTGCGCCGGTCGGCTGCCGGTGTCGCGAACATCGCCCGTTTGAAACGCGCGATTCGGACGGCGTTCAAAGTGCAGATGGCGGGCCTAGGCTATTCGCTGGTGGAAGTCCTCTCGAATTGCCCGACGAACTGGGGCATGACGCCGAAAGAATCCTTGCGCTGGATCGAGGAAAAGCTGCTGCCGTATTATCCGCTGGGGGACTACAAAGTCCTGGACAGTGTCAAGGAGCTGTGAACGGACGAAGGAGACGCCGGGATGCATGAGGAAGTGATCATTTCAGGTTTCGGTGGGCAGGGCGCCTTGTTCGCCGGACAACTAATGGCATATGCCGGGATGGCCGAGGGACGGTTTGTGACGTGGATTCCTTCGTATGGGCCGGAGATGCGGGGTGGGACTGCGCATTGTGTGGTCATTGTCTCCGATTCTCCGATCGGTTCGCCGATCATCCAATGCCCGTCTGCGGCTATCGTGCTCAATCGACCATCGTTCGACAAGTACGAGCCGCTGATCAAGCCGGGCGGTGTCCTGGTAGTGAACGCATCGTTGATCGACTGCACGTCCGAGCGAGATGACATCGTCACCGTGCTGGTCCCAGGCAATGCCGTCGCCAACGAGTTGGGTGACGTTCGAATGGCGAACGTGGTTCTGCTGGGTGGCCTGCTTGCGGTCAGGCCCATCGTATCATTCGACTCCGTGCGAGCGGCGTTGGAGGAACACATTCCAGCACGCCGTCGCAAAATCGTCGAGCCGAACAAGCGGGCTCTCATGATGGGAGCTGACTGTTACAGTGAGGGTGTACGAAATTGAAGAACGAACGCGTCGTAATTGTTGGAGGAGTAGCGGCAGGCATGAGCGCCGCAGCCAAGATTCGCCGGCTGAGCTCCCAGACGGATATCGTGGCTTTCGAGCGCGGCAAGCACATCTCGTACGCAGCGTGTGGGCTGCCATGGTTCATCTGCGGATGGATTCCGGATGAGAACAGCCTGATCGCGCGATCGCCGGAGCAATTCGCGAAAGTGGGCATCAAGACGCTGACGCAGCACGAGGTGACCGAGATCGACACGGCCGCGCAGCGTGTTAAGGTCCGCGATCTGGTCGGACGTACTGAGTTCGATCAGCCATACGATAAGCTGCTGATCGCCACCGGTAGCCACGCCGTGAAGCCTCCCATTTCGGGTGCGGACCTGTACGGTGTGTTTCAGCTGCGGAGTCTGGAGGATGGGCTGCTGCTGCGGCACTTCCTGCGAACCGAGCAGCCTAAGAAGGCAGTCATCGTTGGCGGCGGCTACATCGGCCTGGAAGTCGTCGAGTGTTTCAAGGCGCTGAACATCGAGACGACGGTCGTCGACATCGCACCCAGGGTGTTGGTGACGACCTTTGACGCGGACATGGCCGACATCGTGCAGCAGGAACTGAAGCAGCGAGGCGTTGCGTTGTCGGTGTCGGACGGCGTCAAGGCTATCGAGGGGACAGACAGGGTACAGGCCGTAGTGACGGAGAACAATCGATTCGCGGCGGATCTGGTGCTGCTGAGTCTGGGCATTCGACCCAACACGTCCCTGGCGCAGACAATCGGCGTTCAATTAGGCGAGACCGGCGCCATTGCCGTGGACGATCACATGCGGACCAACGTGCCAAACGTGTATTCAGGTGGTGACTGCGCTGAGGTGCATCATCTGGTAACCGGCAAACCGGCGTACATCCCCTTAGGCTCGACCGCCAACAAGCAGGGCCGAACCGCCGGAGCCAACGTCAGTGGAGTCGATACGGCCTTCGCCGGTGTGGTCGGCACGGCGGTGAGCAAAGTCTTCGATCTCGAAGTGGCCCGGACCGGGTTGACTGAAGAGCAGGCGAGGCGCCTGGGTTACCGTGTGACGGCAACGCGAGTGAATGCTCACGCGACGGCCAGCTACTATCCCGGTTCAACTTCGCTTACCGTCAAGCTAGTCATCGAGGAGGGAACCGAGCGCTTGCTGGGGGGACAGATCATCGGTGTGAAAGGCGCGGCCAAGCGCATCGATGTGCTGGCGACCGCATTGCACCAACGCATGACGATCCAGGACCTGCGAGCGCTCGATCTGAGTTACGCGCCGCCGTTTGCGCCTGTCTGGGACCCCATCCTGGTCGCGGCGAACGTGGCAGCCAAGGAATGATTCAGGAGGATGCAAACAATGAAGCTCACGTGCGTCGTCGACAACACGGTGGACCATGCCTCGTCTTTGTGGGGAGAGCACGGGCTCGCGTTCATGCTCGAAAGCCGTGACGGGAAGGTCCTGTTTGACGCGGGCCAGAGCGGAAAGGTCCTGATGCACAACCTGGACCTCTTGGGTGAGAAGCCCGCGAAATTCGCGGCTATCGTCTCGAGCCACGCGCATTTCGACCATACCGGAGGACTATTTGCTTTTGCGAAGCAGGCGCCCGGTCTGCCCCTGTTTGCCCATGGGGATTTCTTTCGCAAGCGGTACGCCGCCCGCAAGAAGAAGGAGCCGCAGTTGATTGGCCCCGCAGGCAGCCAAAAACGAATCGGCAAGCTGGTTGACCTGCACATGCGCACGCAAGCGACGCAGATCTTGCCGGGATTGTGGACTACGGGCGAGATTCGCAAACGGACGGAACCGGAGGGCCGCAGTCCACGCCACGTGGTCCGCCAGAAGGATGGCTCCTACGTTCCGGATCCCTATCGCGACGACTTGTCCCTGGTGTGGGTCGATGATGGCGGGCTGGTCGTGATCCTCGGCTGCGCCCATGCTGGAGTACTAAACATCCTTGCCCAGGCCGTTGAGGACTTTCGAAAGCCGGTCAAGGCTGTGATTGGCGGCATGCATCTGCATGGGGCGGAGGCGCCGGAGATCGAGCGCGTGGCCGACACGCTGGCCGAGCTGTACGGCGCGCCGGCGGTGTACCCCAACCATTGCACGGGCACGGCGGGCTTTCTCGGATTGTACGGGCGGCTTGGCGATCGGGTGAAGCCCTGCCCGGTGGGGACTGTGCTCGAGTTCTAAGCTCCAAGGGGTGCGGCTGCCATTAAGAGCCGCGCTGGAGCCGCCGGCTGGTCGCGTCGATGAGTCCGCGCAGGGTGCGCACGGCCACTGCCGGCGCCACGCCGACGGCTGTTTCGTCCGACAAAATGAAACCATCGACGCCTTGCTCGACGGCGACGGCCACGTCAGTCAGCTCGGCGCGAGCCGGGATCTGGCGCCCAACCATGGCGTACAGCACCTCGCCCGCGAGGATGAATGGCTTGCCGGCGGCGTGGGTCTGCTCTACGGCCGACCGCTGCACGAACGGAATGTCGGCGAGCGGCACTTCGACGCCCAGGTCGCCGCGCGCAAGGCAGATGGCATCGGCGGATTGGGCAATCTCCTTCAGATGCGCGACTGCGACCTGCCTCTCGATCTTAGCCACGACAGGCAGGTCGCAGTCTCTTTGTGTGAGGACCTCGCGCAAGCGGATTATATCTTCGCCTGACTCTACATAAGACAAATACAGGAAATCCACGGGCAGCTGCGCGATGACGTCCAAGTCTGCCAGGTCCTTGGTCGTGAGAGGGGGCAAACTCAGCGGGACGGCAGGGACATTGATGCCGCTGCGCTCAGGCAGTACGCCCCCCACCAAAATGCGACATTCGATGCGATTGCCGTGCGTTTTCAAAACGTGTAGACGAATCGCGCCGTCGTCGAGCAGGACGTCGGAACCCAGCGGCACAGCGGTGGCAAGCAGTGGGTGGCTCACCCAGGCCGTTTGATCATCCCCGGGCAGTTCTTCCCCTTCCGCAACGCAAACTAGATCGAACGACTGGCCGGCCTCCAATACTGCCAGCCCGCCGGTCAGCGGTCCCACGCGCAGCTTCCGGCCCCGAATGTCGGCACCAATACGAACCGGGCAGTTCGTCGCCTGGCTGTGCTGCCGGACGCGTGCGATCAGCGCAGGCAGGCCTTCTCGTGGGCAGTGCGATAGATTCAGTCGAATGACCGACGCGCCGCTCACGAGAAGATCGCAAATCACGGCGTCGTCGAAGCTGGTCGGACCCAGCGTGGCGTGGATTTCGATGGACATGCACTCTCCCTGGTGGACGGATACGTGGAGTATAGCGGCGGTCCGAGCGGGTGTCAATCCGTAGGGTGCCAAAGGGCCCATCAGTCCAATGCAATTGTTCTGACCTCTTGCTTAAGATGCGGTCCATCGTGTATAATGATGAAACTTGGCAGGCTCGTTTCGGGGCCTGCCGCATTTCTGGTTGGGCCCCTGAGGATTTCTAACGATGCTCCGTTTTGTCGCCAACCGATTGCTCGTGGCGGTACCTGTCATTTGGGGCGTCGTCACCATCGTGTTCATTCTCACCCGCCTACTGCCCGGTGATCCGGTGGAGACTATGCTGAGCCAATCAGGGGGCTCGGCGGCTGCCATTCAGTCTCTCCGCACGCAGTTTGGGCTAGACCAGCCCCTCCCCGTTCAGTACCTGCGCTATCTCTCAAACGTTGCCCGGGGCGACCTGGGGCGCTCTCTGTTCACCGGACGACCCGTCACGACGACGCTGCTTGAGCAGTTGCCCAGCACTGTGGTGCTGGCTCTCTCGGCGATGATGTTGGCGACGCTCCTCGGCATCGCTCTTGGCGTCCTCGCTGCCGTGCAGCCCAATACCTGGGTCGACGGTCTGTGCATGGGCCTGGCGGTCGTCGGCGTATCGGTGCCAATCTACTGGTCCGGCATCCTGCTGATCATCGTGTTCAGCGCGATGCTACACTGGCTTCCAGCAACCGGCCAGGGCTCGTTGCGCCACCTGATCATGCCGGCGACCGTGCTTGGCTTCACCTCGGCAGGGGCGATCGCACGCCTGGTGCGTGCCAATATGCTGGAAACCCTGTCCGCGGATTACGTCGTCACGGCGCGGGCCAAAGGCCTGCCGGAACGGGTGGCGGTGCTCCGGCACGCGTTGCGCAACGCGCTGATTCCAGCTGTGACACTGATTGGCCTTCAGTTTGGGTTCCTCATGGGTGGGGCAGTCATTACCGAGACCGTGTTCGCCAGGCAAGGCATCGGCCGGCTGGTGGTGGATGCCATCATGTGGAAGGATTTCCCAATCGTGCAGGGCGCCATCCTTCTCTCGGCGCTCACCTACACGGTGCTGAATATCGTAATTGACCTGATTTATGCCCTCATCGACCCTCGGCTGCGGCGTCAGATTTCATGAATACACATCGTAACACTCGGCGGCCGTTTCCGCTGCCGACACGCCGGTTTCCGCCGCGCTGGACGGTCCCTTCGACTGAGCCCCAGTATCGCCTTGCTCAGGATCGACGCGCTCTCGTCTGTGTGGGAATCCTGGCCGTGGTAACGCTGGGGGCCATCTTCGCGCCCTGGCTGACGCCTTACAACCCTATCGCAGTCGATCCGGCGCAGCAATTCGCGCCGCCCAGCCTGGGTCATTTGTTCGGGACGGACTTGCTCGGTCGTGACGTGTTGAGTCGAGTTCTGTACGGGGGGCGTATTTCGCTGTTGACCGGCGTCGCTGCGGCCCTGGTGGCCTGCGTTCCGGGCACGATCCTGGGGTTGCTGGCCGGATACTTCGCGCACACGGTGGATGTGGCCGTCATGCGCGTCACCGATATGATGTTGTCTTTTCCCGGAATTCTGCTGGCACTGGCGATCGTGGCCATGTTGGGGCCGGGACTGACCCATACCATCATTGCAGTGGGCATAGCGGGGATTCCTAGCTACACGCGGTTGGTGCGCGGCAACGTGCTCGTTCTCCGCCGGGTGTTGTTCGTGCGCGCGGCGCGATCCGTGGGCGCCAGCGATTGGCGAATCATCAGCCGCCACATCTTCCCCAACATTCTCGGCTCGCTCATCGTGTTTGTTACTGTGGACGTCGCGTGGGCAATCTTGGATGCTTCGTCCCTGAGCTTCTTAGGGTTGGGGGTACAGCAGCCTACGGCGGAATGGGGGGCAATGTTGAGTGAGGGCCGCGGTTATCTGTACCAAGCGCCGTGGACGACGGTGGCGCCCGGGCTGGTGTTGATGGTCAGTCTTTTGTGCATCAACCTGCTGGGCGACAGCCTGCGCGATGCGCTCGATCCCCGCGCGAGGACGCAGCAAGGGGGCTGACCAGCGGTACCCAAAGGAAGCTTGACGGACTCTGCGCGGAGTGGTACAATCGGACCACTTCGAGGAAACAAACCATCTTTACGACAATTACGCAAAGACGAAGAGGTTGAAGATCTATGAAGATGCAGGGGAAAGTTGCGTTGATCACCGGCGCCGGGCGTGGGATTGGCCGGGCAACGGCCTTGCTTTTTGCTCGCGAAGGAGCCGACGTCGTTTTGAATGCCGAGATCGCGGGCGAAATAGAACAGGTCGCGCAGGAAGTTCGGGCTCTGGGCCGCAAGGCGTATCCCATTGTGGCGGACATGCTCCACGAAGATGAGATCGGGCCGATGGTGAACGCCGTCATCGCTGAGATGGGTCATATCGATGCCATGGTCTATTCTGCGGGTGTAGCTATTCACAACTCCGTGGACAAGATGGCGACGCGCGATTGGGACCTGAACTTCGGAGTGAACGTCCGCGGCCTATTCCTGTTGAGCCGTGAATTGGTGCCGTACATGGTGGCGCAGCGGAGTGGCACCATGGTCAACATCTCCTCGAAACTGGGCAAGGAGGGCAGCGCCCTGCGTTCAGCCTATTCCGCCTCCAAGCATGCAGTGGTGGGTTTTACCAGCTCACTTGCCCAGGAGGTCAAAGGCTACGGTATCCGCGTGAACGCCGTCTGCCCGGGACCTGTTGCGACTCCGCTCCGCGCTCGGAACTATCCCAATGAAGACCCATCGACGATCACTCAGCCTGAGGAAGTAGCTCAGGTGATCCTTTTCCTGTCGTGTGACGACTCCGCGGCGATCAATGGCGCCGCACTCGACGTGGCGTGGAAGGGCGAGAACATTCTGCCGACCGCAAAGAAGAGCTGATTGAGGCGTCCCTGACCTCCGTCATGGCCGCAGGTTAGCCGGTATGTTACACTGAAGGAACGAATGGAAAGGAGTCAAAGCATGGGAGTGATCAAGAAGAAACTGCAGGGCAAGTACGACTGGGAGAATACCGAGTTGGTGGCTTATGATAAGCCTACGGTGAAGGGCGTGACGAAGCGCGTGCTCATCGGGCGGCGTGAGAAGGCCCCAGACTTCGCCATGCGTTACTTCGAGGTACAGCCCGGCGGCAATTCAGCGCTGGAGAGCCACCCGGAAGTTCACGAAGTGTTTATCCTCAGAGGCCAGGGCAAAGTGCTGATGGGTGAGGAGTTCCACGAGATCTCAGAGGGCGACGTCGTGTACATTGCACCTAACGAGCGACACGAATTTCTGGCCACCACCAACGAGCCTTTGGGCTTCATCTGCGTTGCGGCTGCAAGCGCACAAAAGCCGGACGGAGCCTAGGAAGACTCTTGGACTTGTGAGGAACGTCGGAAGCAGAAAAACGGGAGCCAGGCGATCATTGTCACCCGGCTCCCGTTTGAGTATCGTCTCGGACAGAGGCGTTGCTTTCAGGATAGGTAGTCCTTCAACTGTCGACTACGCCGCGGATGCCGTAGCTTCCGCAGTGCTTCCATCTGAATCTGCCGGATGCGCTCACGCGTCAGGCCAAACTTCCGCCCGACTTCTTCGAGCGTGTACGAGTGTCCGTTGTGGAGTCCGAACCGCAACCGGAGAATTCGCGCTTCTCTCGGCGTCAACGTGCTGAGTACTTCTTCCATTCTTTCCTTGAGCAGGTTCTCGGTCGCCACTTCCGGCGGCGAGGGCATGCCCACGTCCTCAATGAAATGACCCAGCTCGCTGTCCTCTTCTTCACCAACCGGCTTCTCCAGGGAATACGGTCGATGCGAAACACGCAGCATCCAGCGGACCTTGTGGGGGTCCAGATTCATCTCTTCGGCGATTTCCTCGGGCGTCGGCTTTTGACCGCGCTTTTGTTCCAGTTGCTGAGCAACACGGTGCACACGGCGAATACGATCGCCCATGTGTACCGGCAGACGAATGGTTCGTCCCTGATCGGACAGGGCGCGCGTGATCGCTTGCCGAATCCACCAGGTGGCGTACGTGCTGAACTTATGTCCGCGTGAGTAGTCGAACTTGTCGACCGCGCGCATCAAACCCAGGTTTCCTTCCTGGATCAAATCCAGAAACGGAACCCCGTTGCCACGATAGCGTTTCGCCACGCTGACGACGAGGCGGGTGTTCGCCTGGATTAGATGGTCGCGGGCCGCTTTTCCGGCCTGGATATCATGATCGAGACTATCCATCTCTGCCGGAGAGCCGCCATTTTCCTTGAGTCTCTCCAGCGCGAGACGCCCACGCTCCATAGACTTAGCCAGTGAGACTTCTTCGTCGGAACTGAGGAGTGGTACTTGCGCCATCTCGCGCAGATACAAGCTTATGGTATCGTCTACACCTATACCGCTGAGGTCGGCGATCTCCTCGTGTTCATCATCGTCATCTTCGCTTTCGATCTCCGGACCAAAGCGGATCGATCTTGCCTTTTCGGTGGCCTCTACCTCGATTTCGAGGCTTTTGATTTCTGCATCTACTGGACTCTCTGCGACGGTGTCGTTGAACTCCAAAAAGGTCTCATCGATGAGATCTAGCTCTTCCGTTGCGGGCAAGGCGTTCAGTGCATCCTGGGTGGTGTGTTTCGGCTCTTCGGTTTCGTTGATCAGTTCGTCTGCAACGTCGTCCGATACATTGGTGCGAGTCAGGTCGTCAATCTTGTCCATCTCTCTCGCTGCTCTCTCCCTTGCCTGTGAGCTGTGTACCACACGGTGTGTGATCAGGTATTTCTTGCTGTAAAAGGGCAATGGCAGACCGACTACAAAAGCCGCAGTCGCTGCCGCATAATCTGAATCAGTAACTAACACAAATCTCGGCGTCCTTCTGTTGAAGGGCCGAGATGATCCTCAAGCCACGTTGCTTGGATCCCCTGCTTCTCGGCATGAGGCCAGGATCCATCATGACAATTATATCATTTGTTGATATTTCTGTCAAGCATTTTACGGTTTAGTGCGTGCTTTCACAAACTGACGCGGAGATGACCCTGCCTTGCTCGTCGAGGTGTTCTATCACGGTAGGAGTGAGCCAATCAGGCGGAGCGGGTGTGGTTCTATGGGTAGGTTGCGCGCCAACGAGCCATCTCGGGATCATTGGGCACGTCCGGACCCAGAGAGACGGCCTGCCACGTGTACCCAACTCGATTGCCGGCAGAATCAAAGTCGAGTACCGCTTTGCCGACTACGCGGCCTGAGTGTCCTGTCGCAGGATAGTCCGCATGACCGATGAGCGTTTCGGTTTTGGGGCTCAATTGAGCTTCGCCGAATGGCATGAAAGGTCCGCCGCTGACGATGAAACTGATACCGCGGACCGAATCGGCGATTGTCGTATCGGTCGGATAACCTGCATTCGACAGTAGGATCACCACGTTCGCCTGCCTGGCGGCTTTCGCGACCGCCTCCGTGGCAGCCTTGATCGGATCCAGTATGCGAATGCCCGGCAGCGGGGTGTTGTCCCACGTGCCGGTCACACCGACGACGGCGATTCTGCGCCCGCTGACGTCGCGGACGACGAACGCGGGCGCGATCAACTCACCAGTCGAGCTGACGACTGCGTTTGCTGAGAGGAAGGGGAACGTCGCTTCGTGCATCCGCGTGATTACCGTCGTCAGGCCCAGGCTGAGGTCGCTGGCGCCGAGCGCCATTGCGTCGTAACCCATCAAATTCATCGCTTCGACGCTGCTGGCTCCCTGGGTGCTGTTCGCGGGCGGTCGATCTCCAGTGAGACTGTTGCCCGCGTCCAGAACCAGCAAAGGCTCCTGGGTCGCGCGCTCACGTTTTATGAGAGTGGCCCGACGAGCCACACCGCCGACGGGAATACCTCAGCCGCAGGGATCTACGTAACCCCACGTGTCGTTTGTGTGGAGCACCGTCAGGGTGAAGACAGCCGTGGAGCTAACGGATGCACTCGCCTCCTCCGACTCGGCCGGGTAGGCCTGGTCGGAGGGAGCTGAAAGGCCGACGGAGGCTGCCTGGGTGCTGAGCGCATGCCAACCGATTCCGATGGTTAACGCCAGGGCTCCAACAACGAGCCCGCGGAAAGCCAAACCAACTGAACCACGAGAGTATTGAACCAATCTCTCGATCATGACTCATCACCTAGCGAAAAAGCGTAATAAGGCGTTTGATGCTGAAGTTGGTCCAAGTGTTCAGGACGACCGCTGTTGCGTGCCTTTCAGCTCACTCATTGACCCTTATGCAGCGTTATCTTGCAGGGCGGCCAGGGCGTGGACGGCTTCGTCGAGCTGGTCGTGAGCGATAGCTGCCACCAGATCCAGCAACTGGAAAACCCGCGGATCTGTGACGCTGTACATCACCCGCGTAGAATCCCTCGTCGCTGTGACCAGGTTGCTGTCCCGCAAGATGGCCAGGTGCTGTGAAACGTTGGCCTGAGCGAGGCCCAGGCTTGGGCCGATCTCGCAAACGCAAGCTTCGTTCGTACGCATCATTTCCAGAATGGCGATGCGCGAAGGATGCGCGAGCGCTTTGAGAGTTTTGGCCTGTAGTTCGTAACCTCTTCTGTCCATAGTTTAAATCGGACTTCCTTCCTAGTAGCGTTCTCATTCGAATCTTAGAATGGAATAGCTTATTATAAAAAGAGAACGTCTAGCATGCTGTAAGCGAGATTACAACAATGACCAATTGTTGCAGATAAACGTTGCATGATCTCGTTAATCAGTGTGATCCGATCTTGACTATTGCCACAGGCCCCTTTATAATCGATTTGAGCGAATGTTTTCAGACCCTGGCTTCGAAAGGCGCACCTGGTGCCGACACCCATCCGCCAGCAATACCTGCAGATCAAACGACAATATTCGGACACGATCCTGTTGTTTCGTCTGGGCGACTTCTACGAAACGTTTGACGCCGACGCCGAGCTCGTGTCCCGTGAGTTGGATATTGTACTCACTTCTCGCCCGGTAGGCAAGGGCGAAACAGTGCCGCTGGCCGGCGTTCCCTATCATGCCGTGGAAGGATACGTGGCGCGGCTCATCAACAAAGGGTATAAGGTCGCTATCTGCGAGCAGCTGGGCACCGAGCCGATAAAGGGTCTGGTGCCCCGCGAGGTCGTGCGGGTGGTCACGCCTGGCACTGTGGTCGAGCCGGCGCTGTTGGACGATCGAGCCAACAACTATCTCGCGGCGGTAGTCGTGGACGGAAACCGTTGTGGGTTGGCTTACGCCGATATCACGACGGGCGAGTTTGCGACCACTCAGTTCGATGAAACGAACGGCGACCTGCGCCGCACCGTGGCGGAGGAGCTGGCGCGACTTCGGCCGGCTGAGTGCGTGGCGCCGGAATCAGCCATTGAGGAGATCAGGCGCTGGGACCTGGACGCCGAGATGGCGATGCATCTATCGCCATACCCGGGCTGGCACTTCGACCACGGGAATGCGTCGCGGGCGTTGCTGGATCACTTCGAAGCAGCGTCGCTGTCAGGGTTCGGTTGTGAAGGCGCACCGCTGGCGGTGCAGGCGGCCGGAGCGCTGATTCAGTATCTCCTGGAGACTCAGAAGTCGGCCGTTCGCCAGCTGACAGGCCTTTCAACTTACGCGATCAGTGAGTTCATGACGCTGGATCCGGCCACGCGTCGCAATCTCGAGTTGACGCAAACGCTGCGCAGCGCTGCCGCCCGTGGATCGTTGCTTAACGTACTGGACAAGTGCGTAACCCCCATGGGCGCACGCCTGTTGCGTCGTTGGTTGAACCAGCCGCTGCTGGATGTGACACGCCTGGAGGCGCGCCTCGATGCGGTCCAGACTATGAGCGCGAACGGCCAGGCTCGAGCCGAAATTGCCGTCCTGCTCAAGAGAGTGTCGGATCTAGAACGACTGGGGAATCGCGTCGTTCAAGGCATCGCGTCGCCGCGTGACCTGCTCGGCATCGCGCGCAGCCTCGAGGTCGTACCGCGTGTGGCCGAGATACTAGCCGAACTGGATGGTCAGGCACAGGGCGCCCTGGGACGGGTGCAAACCGAGCTGGATCCATGTACGGCGGGCAGGGAACTCATCGGCCAGGCGATCGCCGAGCAAGCACCCGATCGGGATCGAAAGCGCCAGAGTGTGCTTCGACGAAACATCGTGCGCGCAGGCTTTTCCCCCGAGTTGGACCACATCATCCTCGCCTCGAGGGATGCGAAAGTCTGGGTCGCCAACCTGGAGGGCCAGGAGCGCCAGAGAACCGGCATTCGCAATCTGAAGGTGGGATTCAACAAGGTCTTCGGATATTACATCGAGATCACGAATGCAAACAGCGAAGCTGTGCCGCCGGAGTACATTCGCAAACAGACATTGGTTAACGCGGAGCGTTACATCACTCCCGAGCTGAAGGAGTACGAGTCGCTCATTCTGAACGCAGAGGAGCAAATCGCGGAAATTGAGAGGCGTGTGTTCCGCGAGGTGTGCGAGCAAGTGGCGGTCTTCGCGCCCCGCCTCGTGTCCACGGCTCGTGCTCTGGCCGAGCTCGACGTGTTCTTGAGCCTGGCCGAGGTCGCTCTGGCGCAGCGCTACGTGCGGCCGCGCCTCGATGATGCCGACGTAATCGAGATCAAGAACGGGCGGCATCCCGTCGTAGAGATGAGCCTGCACGGTGAGCCATTCGTGCCGAACGACGTGTTCCTGTCGAGTGACGAGCAGATACTGATCATCACCGGGCCGAACATGAGCGGCAAGTCGACCTTCCTCAGGCAGACGGCTATCATCGTGCTGATGGCCCAGATCGGCTCCTTCGTCCCGGCCGACGAGGCGCGAATTGGGCTCGTCGATCGGATCTTCACTCGCATCGGCGCCCAGGACGAGATTTCGGCCGGCCAATCGACCTTCATGGTCGAAATGGTAGAGACGGCCAACATCCTCAATCACGCGACCCCGCGCAGCTTGATCGTCCTTGACGAACTGGGTCGCGGGACGAGCACCTACGACGGCATCTCGATTGCCTGGGCCGTCGCCGAGTACATCCACAACCACCCACGTCTGCGCGCCAAGACCCTGTTCGCGACCCATTACCACGAACTCATTGAGCTGGCAAACAACCTGCCGCGAGTACGGAATTACAACGTCAGCGTTTCGGAAGAAGGCGACCGGGTCGTTTTCCTTCGGCGGATTGCACCGGGAGGTGCCGACCGCAGCTACGGCATCCACGTGGCGCAACTGGCCGGCCTGCCGAGGCCGGTCCTGCATCGGGCTGAGGAGATTCTGGCAGAACTGGAGAGTGGCCGAGCTCAAACTGAGGCGGCCCCCATGGTGTCAGTCCAGCAACTGACTCTCTTTTCGCTGGATGACCCGCTTCGAGATGAACTCAAAGACCTGGACGTTGACTCACTGAGCCCACTCGAGGCGCTGAACAAGCTTTACGAGCTGCATCGAAAAGCGAGCGGCTCGAAGAAGGCCAAGCCGAAAGGAGAGACGGGGAATGGCTGAGGAGACGGTCGGCTACGTTCGCTTGCAATGGACCTGCAAGCAGTGCGGTACGATCAACCCGGGGCCGCAGAAGACCTGCACGGGTTGCGGTGCGCCGCAGCCGGCAGATCAGGAGTTCGAGCTTCCGGCACAGCAGGAGGCTATTAAGGATCAGGCCGAGATCCAGCGTGCCCAGGCGGGACCGGACGTGCATTGCCCCTACTGCGGTGCCCGAAATCCCGCGGGCTCGCAGGTGTGCGCTCAGTGCGGCGCGCCTTTGGACGAGGCGGTGGCCCGGCAGACGGGCCAGGTGCTGGGCGCCGCCCACCTGGACGCCGTGCCGGACATCTCGTGCGCCGCGTGCGGTGCGACTAATCCCGGGACCGCGACGAAGTGCAGCAAGTGCGGCAGTCCGCTGGCCGGCCCCAAGCGAGCGAAGCCGATTGCTCCTGCCGGCCAAGGTACGAGGAGACGTAGCATCAGCGTCGTGGCGATCGCCGCAATCGTGTTGGCGTGTCTCGCGCTCGCCTGCGGCGTCTTCATGTTCGTCTCGCAAACGCACGAGCAGGTCGGCGTAGTGCACGATGTGGGCTGGGAGATGACCGTGAACGTCGAGGCGCTGGGCCCTGTCAGTCATCAAGACTGGCGGGATCAGGTGCCGTCTCGGGCGCAACTGGGATCGTGCTCGCAGAGGGTGCGGAGCACCTCATCCAGTGCTGTTTCGGGTGCGGAGAAAGTTTGCGGCACGCCGTACGTCAAAAACCAGGGCAGCGGCTACGGCAAGATGGTGCAGGATTGCGAATACCGCGTCTACGATGATTGGTGCAGCTACACGATTGACGAGTGGCATGCGGTGCGGACCGAGAAATCATCGGGCGCCGACCTGGAGCCACGCTGGCCGGAAATGCGCCTGGCTTCCAACGAACGGGAGGGGACGCGCAAGCAGAAGTACCGGATTGTCTTTTTGTCCAACGACCGGGAGCACACCTACAATACGACCGATCCCGAGCTCTTCCGCGCGTTCGAATTGGGAAGCAGCTGGAAATTGCAGGTGAACAAACTCGGCGCTATCTCTGAGACGCCTAAGAGGTAGCGTCTCGCTCTCGATGGCGCGGATGAGCCTGGAGGAAGGGCGCGGGATGGGTGTTGTGCGACATGTGGTGGATCGCGGCGGCGAGACTGGTTGGCTTCAGCGCCTCACCGGCTTTCAGCAAAAGGAGATTCGGCGGCAGGCGCATTTCAAGTGGCATCACTGGCCCGGGCTGGACGACGGCGCGGAGCCCGGTTGGCCGGGAGAGAAGTTCCCGCACTTTTTGCCGGCCGGCCACGAGCGTGACGTCTTCTATGCGGGACACGCCGACGCGATTCTGGCCTACGCGGAGAAGAGGGGCATCCCGCTTGGTGAGCGGGTTCTCGACTTGTGCGATGCGCGCGTGGCCTGTTTCAACCTCTTCTTCGAGCTTCGGCGAGATCCGGACTGGGCAGCATCCGTGCTGGAGCCACTATTGCCGGGGGTCACTCGGCTGCAGGACGTCCACTTCGACTACTGGGGGCCGGAACCGGTGGCGGATTGGCTTGGAGAGCGACCTGACGGGCTAGGTCGAACCGGCAGCGATGTTGATGTGGCTTTCGCATGGCTGGATCGAGACGGCCGGCGCTGTTTGACCCTGGCCGAGTGGACATACACCGAGAGCACCCTCGGCGAGTGTGACGGGTTCAACTCGGAAGCCAACCGACAGAGGGAACGCTGCAAGAACCTGATCATCCAGCATATCCAGCCCGCTGTGGACTGCTACCTGGAAACGAGGACAGGACCGCGGACTATGCGTCGCTATTGGGAGCGTCTGGTCGGAGCGGGAATCGAGCTGGGTGAGTGGATCGCAGTGCGGGGTTGTCCGTTTCGCGGCGCGCTCAGTCCGCTGATGCGCCGAACATTGCTGGCAGCGGCTCTTCGGGAGCAGCAAGTTGCCGATTGGGTCGAGTTGGTCGTCGTGGGCTTCGAGCACAACCGGGGCCTGCTCGCGGTGCCACGGGAGCTGAAGTCATTGAGCGTCGAAGGCAACGTCATAGACACTTGGAATTCAGTATTGGCGGGCGTGCCGCCGGTGCGCTACTTGGCGGTAGAGCGCATTTTGCAGGAGGTCGACCGCGTTGGGGGAGTGGACCCGGACTGGCGCCGCTACCTGAGGGAGCGTTATGGGCTCTGACACAGCGACCGCTCGGTCGGTGAGCCTGGACGGTCGGCGAGTAGGGTATACTATCCGCGTCAGTCCGAAGGCAAAACGTCTGCGCATCGGCGTGACCCCGGAAGCCGGGCTCGTAGTGATCGCTCCGCGTGGGTTTGATCTGTCTCAACTGCCGGATTTGCTCAAGACGAAGGAGCGCTGGATTCTGCGGCACGTGGAACAGGCCGAGCTGATGAAGCTGCGTTGCGCGCCCTCGGCTCTCGAGAATCGTGCGCAGCTGCCCTATCGAGGTGGATCGCTGACCCTGCGAGTGACGACTCACGGCAGCGAAGACGGCGCCGCAAGCCGGCGTGACGGTGTCCTGCAGGTTCGGCTATCTCCAACTGGTGGAGGATCCTTGCGACCGCTCGTGGAGGCGTGGTACCGCGCCGAAGCACGCCGCATCATCACTGAGAGAGTAGACGCCCTGGCGACACAGTTCGAGGTCTCGTACGGCAAAATTTACATAAGAAACCAGAGAGCGCGCTGGGGCAGCTGCTCGAGCCGGAGGAATCTGAGCATCAACTGGCGGCTGATCATGGCTCCGCCCGAGATCATGGACTACATCCTCATCCACGAGCTGACTCACCTGGAGCAAATGAACCATTCGGCGCGATTTTGGCAACTCGTCGCGGCGCGCTGCCCGGACTATCGGATTCGTCAGGTCTGGCTGAAGGAGCGGGGCGCCACGTTGGTTTTCTGAGCCCGGTTTGATTCACTCAGCCACCGTCGTCACTTGGGAGTGGACCCCCATTGGTGAAAACACCAATTGTTATGAGTGGTGAAATCCGCCAAAGCCCGTATTGACGCACGTGGCACAGAGTATTACTATTGCGACCGGGTGGGCCGATTGGCGACCCTACAACAATGTCCTGAGGAGGCATTGAATGGTGGGCAAGAAGGTTGTGGCGATACTGGCGATCTTGACTATGATACTTCCTTCATTCTCAGTTGCAGCTTTGGCGCAAGGCGCGGCCCCGGCCGTGCCGCAAGTGGACCCGAAGATGCAACCGTACGTCGATGCGCTGGCGTACTGGTTCAAATCTACGAGCCCGAACGACTGGGAAACCCGGTTGGCTGAGGCCTTGATCCCGGCGCCCGACCAGAAACAGTGGCCGGATGACACGACTGATCCGGAAGACGAGGCTACTCCGGTGACCAGGCCGCAAGTGCCCGGGGCAGAGCACGTCATTCTGACAGGGGTCCCGAACAATACCTGGTGGATCGACGCCTGGCGGCTGGACCTGGACGGGGTGTGGGTGAAGGTCCCGGCCTGGCGTCCGGCTGGTCAGCTTCCGGGTCCCGTGTCGGGCGACCTGATGACGCAGGGCAAGCTCCCCGGTGTGTACGTGCTTCGAGTCTGCGACAAGTCGGGCGCTGTGTTGCTCGAAGCGCCGCGGATGATCGTCGTCTCGTGGACGACCGGCGGTGGCGGCACGTGGTCGCAGACGTTCGACGTGCCCAGCTTGCCGAAGGCCACGGCTGACCAACTCAGCCACATCACGATGTGAAACCTGAACCTTCTTCTTCAGCAAAAAGGGAGACCCCCATTTGGGGGTCTCCCTTTTTGACTCTGTGTCCGGGTGACGGCGTTAGCGAAGAGCGGTCTTTGCCGTCGTCGCGATGTTGTCCGCCGTGAGGCCGTAGCACTCCAGGAGCTGGTCAGCCGTTCCTGACTGGCCGAAACAATCCTGCATGCCCATGCGCAGGAGGGGACGCCCGAGGCCTTTTTCCGCCAATGCCTCAGCCGTGGCGCTGCCCAGACCGCCGATGATGCTTGCTTCTTCCACGGTAATCACGACTTTCACCGCTTCCGCCACTGAGCAGACCGTCTCCTTGTCAAACGGCTTGATACTGGACGCGTTCACGACAGTGGCGGATATGCCCTCTTTCTCGAGCAGCGCGGCGGCGTCCAGAGCACGTGCGGTCATGTGACCGTTGGCGAGAATCGCTACGTCGTGGCCCTGTCTCATCACAACGGCCTTTCCAATCTGGAATTGATAGTCGGAATCGAACAGGACCGGCGTTGGAAAGCGGCCCAGGCGGATGTACACGGGGCCGTGAAGCTCCGCAGCCGCCCAGACGCATTTCTGCGTCTCCGTGGCGTCGGCAGGCACGAGGACAGTCATGTTCGGCAATCCGCGCATGAGGGCGACGTCATCGAACGACTGGTGACTGGCGCCATCGGGGCCTTCTGTGAGTCCCGCGCTGGATCCGCCCAGGATCACGTTCATTGGCACGTAGCAGAGCTGCAGCCGAATCTGGTCGTAGGCACGGCCGATCAGGAACATCGCAAATGAGTTCAGGAATGGCTTGAACCCGGTTGCCGCCAGGCCTGCCCCCGTGCTGATCATGTCCTGCTCGGAAATACCGACATCGAAGAATCGATCGGGAAAGGCTTCGGCAAACATGCTGGCTTTGGTGGAGCGCCAGAGATCGGCATCCAGGACCACGACCTTGTCATTTACCTTGCCCAATTCCGCAAGTGCGCGGCCATAGGCTTCTCTGGTCTCAATGAGTTGAACGTCAGCCATCTTATTTCTCCCCCTGAAGCGCAGCTTCCAGTTCCTTCATCGCCGACTCGTACTGCTCGGGGGTCAACGCTGCGTTGTGGAAGCTGAATTTGCCTTCGATGAATGACACGCCTTTACCTTTGACAGTGTTTCCGATGATGGCTGTGGGTTTGCCCTTGGTTGCAGTGGCTTCGTCCAACGCATCGCAGACCTGCGTCATATCGTGCCCATCGATCTCGATGGCGTGCCAGCCGAAGGCTTCCCACTTGGCGCGCAAGGGCTCGAGCGCCTTGGGTGTGTCGGAGGAACCCTGGGAGGCCAGATGATTGCGGTCGATAATGGCAGTGAGATTATCGAGCTTGCGGGCACCTGCTGTCAGGGCGGCTTCCCAGACCTGTCCTTCGTGGAGCTCGCCGTCGCCGAGCATAACGTAGACGCGGAAGTCGCGCTTCTGGAGCCGAGCGCCCAACGCCACCCCATTGCCATACGACAGGCCCTGGCCGAGCGAGCCGGTGCAGGCCTCAATGCCGGGCGTCTTCATGCAGGGATGGCCCTGGAGGCAAGCGCCCAAAGTCTTGAACGAATCCAGATAGTCATGAGGAAAGACTCCCAGCATCGCCAGCGCGACGTACTGCGCCGGGACGGAGTGACCCTTGCTCATGATGAAACGGTCTCGATCCGGCCACTCCGGATCGGAGGCATGATAACGCATCTTGTAGAAATAGACTGCGGTGACGAGCTCCACCTCGGACAAGGAGCCGCCAAAATGGTGAGGCTTCTTGGAGCCCATCATCTTGACGATCTCGTACCGCATTTGCCGGGCAATGCCCTGCAGCTCTTGAACTTTGCTGCTGTCCGCCATTGACTGATTCCTCCGCAGATGTCGAACCTGACGAGTATTGAATAGAGGGGGCCAAGATAGGGTATGTACAACGTTGGAAATCTTATCACAAGACAGATTCTTTGTCAAAGAGACCGGAAGAGTTGCGAGCCCAATGAAAGGAAGGAAGATCTTCAGAGTGGTTGGAGAGTCGGTTTCGAGGATGTTGCTTCGCATAGTCACCACGAACGAACTAGCACACCTCCTCCTGCGTCACCCTAAATAGAGCCTATGCTATGCGAATGCGAGGTTGTGTTATAATCAGGCTATGACAACAGGACACAGGGTAGGGCTATACGTTCATATGCCGTTCTGCCTGGCAAAGTGTGGGTATTGCGATTTCAACTCGTACGCCGGGTTGGAGCATCTGTTTGGGGCTTACGGCGAGGCGCTGCAGGCAGAGCTGGAGGCCACGGTTGCTCCCGGCGCGCTCGAGATCGAAACGGTGTACTTTGGGGGAGGCACCCCGACGGTGGTGCCGACGCGGACGCTGGTTCACGTGTTGGACCGCCTTGCGGTCCAGGACCAGCGAGCCGTCGAAGTCACAGTGGAGGCGAATCCGGGGACGGTCAACGCGGGACAGCTGGGAGTGCTGCTGGAAGCCGGAGTGAACCGCATCAGCTTCGGCGTGCAGTCTCTGAATGATGCCGAGTTGAGACTGCTGGGGCGCATCCACGACCGACAGACGGCCATCGAAAGCGTGGCGCTGGCGCGACAGATCGGTTTCGAAAATCTGAGCCTTGACCTCATGTTTGGTTTGCCAGGACAGAAGGTCGATATCTGGCGCGAGACTCTGGAGCAGGCGCTGGGATTGAAGCCCGACCACCTTTCGCTTTACGCACTGACACTGGAAGAACATACGCCGCTCGCGGTGGCGGTGGCGAGCCGGCGCTTACCGGAAGTGGACGACGATCAGGCAGCGGAAATGTACGAGTTGGCCGAACGGCGGCTTGCCGCGGCCGGCTACGAGCATTACGAGATATCGAACTGGGCTCGGCCAGGCAACGAGTGCCGCCACAATCTGATCTACTGGGCCAACGGCGAGTACGTGGGGCTCGGAGCGGGGGCGTGGTCGCGCGTGGGCGAGCGGCGATGGGGCAACGTGCGCAACCCGGAGGAGTACGTCTGTCGCGCGTTAAACGGGGAAAACCTCGTTGAGGAGGTGGAAGCTCTCTCTCTCGCGCAACAAATGGCGGATACGGTGATTCTGGGTCTGCGGCTGGTCAACGGTGTGGCTTGGCGGAACTTTCGTGACCGCTTTGGTGTCGAGCTGGAAGCCGTCTATGGAGATCGTATCGCATCGCTGACCTCCCTGGGCCTGCTGGAGTCCGACGCGACCGGTATCCGGCTGACGGCACGAGGGCGTCTTCTTGGCAACGAAGCCTTCGAGCAGTTCTTGGTTGATGCTTAGGAGGGGCGCTCGCGGAGGCGCTCGACGAGATCTTCGAGGATCGCGACCTTTTCCGGGGCCGACCCCGTAGCTTGCAGCTGTTCCAGCGCCTGGTCGCAGTAACGCCCGTTTACCTGCTGCGCGTATTGGCGTGCGCCCAGATCGTCCAGAGCGTCCAACACGTGGGGCAGGTCGTGCGATGAGACGCTGCCGGCACGGTAGAGGTTCTGCAGAAAATCCCGTCCCAGTACAGCTTCGCGCCGAAGTGCGTAGAGCACCGGCAGGGTCTTCTTACACTGCAGGATGTCGTCGGCCGCGGACTTGCCGGTGACTTTTGGATCGCCCCAGATGCCGAGGATGTCGTCCTGCACCTGGAACGCGAGGCCCAGCGAGGCCCCGAAGTCACGATACTTCTCCGCCAACGAGTCGTCGTTGGAACCGATGATCGCGCCCACATGCGCGGCACAGCTCAGCAGTGCACCGGTCTTCCGCGCAATCATCTGCAGGTATTCTTCTTCGCTCACCTCGGGCCGCTTCTCAAAGCTCATGTCCATGTACTGCCCCTCGCACAGCAAGAGGCAGGCTCGTGAGCAGTGCGCGAACACGGCATCCACCCTGTCCAGGCTCACGCGAGTTCCCAGTCGCGACAACTCCATAAACGCCAGCGCAAAGAGGCCGTCGCCGACGTTGATGGCATGAGGTGCTCCCCAGACCGTCCACACCGCTTTGCGATGGCGGCGATAATGGCTGTTGTCCTGGATGTCATCGTGTACGAGCGAGAAGTTGTGAATCAGCTCCAGAGCGGAGCCCGCCGGCAAAGCGGCGGCAGGGTCGCCACCGACAGCTCGACAGGTCATCAGGCAAACGAACGGCCGCAGCCGCTTGCCGATTCTCGACACAACCGGAGACAACGACTCATCGAGCCAGCCCAGGTGGTAGCCCATCATCCCGTAAAACGATTGAAGCATGGGCGGGGCGTCGTTCAGGCTTTGTTTGAGGTCACTCTCGATAATGGGCAAGTACTGCTCGAAGGCCTGATCCAGGTTCAATGCGGTCTCCGTCTTTCTCCTAGATTTGCCGGTCACACGTCGTCGCCCGACGGTGGTCCCCAGAGGGGTGGCAGAAAGCACGACTGATTGAGGTCGCCGACACTGCGCACCCCGGTGCAGAACATGGCGATGCGCATTTCCTGCACGATCTCCTTCAGCCGGTCGACCACTTGTTCGCCGGAGACGGTCGCGGGTCGCAAGAGTGGGATGGCCATGCCGCCTAAGCTTGCTCCCAGACAGATCGATTTCACCACATCGATGCCGGTGCGAATACCACCGCTGGAGATGATGGGAATGTTGGGGGCTACTTGTCTTACCGCCAGAATGGAGTCAACGGTGGAGATACCCCAATCTGAGAAGCTCTCGGCTACACGCCGCAACCACTCTTCACCAGCGCGCATCTTCTCAACGAGAGCCCAGCACGTGCCGCCTGCGCCGGCGACGTCGACGGCGCTAACCCCGGCCTGGGCCAGGAGGCGCGCTGCTTGGCTAGACAGCCCCCAGCCGACCTCTTTCACTACGACTGGAACGGGCAAGTGGCCGCACACGAATTCTATCTTCCGGAGCAGGCCGCGGAAGTCGGTGTTGCCGTCGATCTGCAAGCTCTCTTGCAGCGGGTTGAGGTGAAGCACCAAGCCGTCGGCTTCGATCATCTCGACTGCCCGAACGCATTCATCCAGCCCGTGCTCGTAATTCAGCTGGACGGCCCCCAGGTTGGCCAACAGCAGGATGTCCGGGGCGACGTCGCGAACGGAGTAGGTGCGCACCAGGCCCGGATCCGCCAGGGCAGCACGCTGGGATCCAACGCACATGGCGACTCCAAATTCCTGGGCCGCGACCGCCAGATTCCGGTTAATCATCTCGGCCGACTCCGTGCCGCCCGTCATCGCCGAGATCAGCAGGGGTGCGGACAGCTGTCGGCCCAGGAAAACGGTCGTCGTATCGACCTCGCTCAACGCCAGCTCGGGCAGAGCCTGATGAGCCAACCGAAAATGCTCGAGCCCCGTGGAGAGGCTTTTGAATGCGACGTCCTCTTCCAGACAAATTCGCAAGTGATCGAGTTTTCGCTGTGAGTGCATGTGGGCGATTATATCACGGATAGGTGGAAGCAGCAAGCAAACATAAAGTGCTAGTTCGACTGGACAAGACTCAGGTGGAGAGTCGCAGAGAGCGACCGTGCCCGTTCGAGTACGAAGGCGACAATCAGATAAACGCCGCCTGGCCTCGCTGCCAAGCGGGACATGATGGCTTCTCCGGATACGGGTTCCGCGTTTTGGGACAAAGCAGCCGATCCGCCCATCCGAAATTGTCTCCACGCAAAAAACCGAGTAAAATGAGCTATACGATGGCCATTTCAGATAGATTCGTCGGCGCTTAGGTCGTCGAACTTCTCACAATGGGTGCCGTCGCGGCGCCGGCTGCAACGAGATCAATGATCTGTCCTTGTACAACAAAGGAGTGATCTATGGGCAAAAAGCTTCTGCTGGTCGATGATGACCGTGACATGCTGAAGCTGCTGGGCCTGGCTTTCCACCGGAAGGGCTTCGAAGTCATCGGCGCAGAGAACGGCGAAGCTGGTTTACGTAAGGCGAGGGAAGAAAACCCGGACGTGATCATCCTCGACGTGATGCTGCCTGACATCAGCGGGCTGGAAATCTGTCGGCGCCTGCACGAGGACGTAGCGACTGCGAGCCTGCCTGTGCTGCTGCTCAGCGCGCGCGGTCAGACCGTGGACAAACTGGCTGGTTTTCAGGCGGGAGCAGAAGACTACGTCACCAAGCCATTCGACATGCCGGAGCTGGTGGCGCGGATTGAGCTGATCCTGGCCCGTGCCGATCAGAAAAAAGGGCCTTCCGGACGAGTCATCACCTTTGTCGGCGCGAAAGGTGGAGTCGGAACGTCCACCGTTGCGGTCAACGTCGCGATCGCCCTCCTGAACCGGGGAAAATCCGTCGTGATCGCTGATTTCCACCCTTACCTCGGGACGATCTGTTTACAACTGGGGCTTAGCCCACGCCGGACGCTGAGCGACCTTTTCGCTTTGGCCCCTGACCGTCTCAACGAGCGCGCAGTCAATCTCAGCCTCGAGCCCCACCACAGTGGCTTACGGGTGCTGGCCGCGCCCAATCTGCCGCTGCTGGCTGAACCTGAGGTCGGAATGGCCGAGAATCTATTCGAAAGCCTGCGCCTGATGGGTGAGTTCGTCGTTATCGATGCGCCGCCACATTCCAGCCTGTCACAGGTGGCGCTTGCGCGCAGTGATGTGATCGCCGTTGTGGCTGAGCCGCAGACCGTGTCTGTCTCCTGTGCTGCAACCACGCTGTCTTTTTTGAAGAGCCTGGGCGTGAAAGGAGAGTGGGTTGGTCTCGTCCTCGTCAACCGCAGCCGGTCAGCGCTCAGCCTTGCACCCGCCGATGTGCATAAGGCCTTGGATGCCGGCATCCTGGGTGTGATCCCTTCTGCAGAGGACGCTTGTTTGGCAGCGGAACGGCAGAAGACGCCTTTGGTCACGGCTCAGCCAGAGCAACTGGCCAGTTCCGCTTTCTACGGTTTGGCCGATCGCCTTATGGCGAACCGTGTGGTTGCGTTGAACTTGTAACTGCGGTTGCGGACGAGCCACATCGGGACAGGCCGGACTCGAACCTCAATCCACGATCCGTCAGCAGCAGAACCTCGCTTGATTGCGAGAAAGTCAGCCCCGGCATTCTGTGCTTGATACGCACGGATTGTGCCTTGCCGACGGTCGATGCCAGAAGGGGCCTGCAGATGTTCTGCAGGCCCCTTGCAATAGGCTTCCTGTGCGTATTGACTTGTGCGGACTTAAGGGTAAATGCCACGCACGCGAGTTGCCTCAGCCACGCGCTCGATGGCCAGAATCATTGCCGCCAGGCGCATGCTGACTTTCTTCTCCTTGGCAATGCGAAGGACGTCGTTGAAGCTGCGGACCATGATCTCGCGCAGTCGAACGTTGATCTCTCGCTCGGACCAGAAGAAGAACTGCAGCCCTTGCACCCATTCGAAGTAGGAGACCGTCACGCCGCCGGCGTTGCAGAGAATGTCGGGCACGACGAAGATGCCGTTGTCCTGCATTACTTTGTCTGCATCTACCGTCGTGGGCCCGTTCGCGCCTTCGGCCACAATTTTGGCCTGAATCTTGGCGGCATTACGCATCGTGATCTGATTCTCCATCGCGGCGGGAACGAGCACGTCGCATGGCAGGGTGAGCAGCTCCTCGTTCGTGACCCTGTCACAGCCGGGATAACCTTGCAGCGAGCCACCGTTCTGCGCGACGTAACGCACCACGTCATATGCGTCGATTCCCTTTGGGTTGTAGATCCCGCCGGCAACGTCGCTCAAGCCAACGATTTTCATGCCCTTGCTCTGGAGCAGGTAAGCTGCAACCGACCCGACTTTACCGAACCCCTGCACGACAGCCGTTGCCCCCTCGATCGGCATGCACAAGTGCTTCATTGCCTCGCGGACGCAGAACATGACGCCGCGACCGGTGGCCTCGCCACGGCCGGGGGACCCGCCAATGGACAGGGGCTTGCCGGTTACCACGGCGGGCACGGAATACCCGCGGTGCATGCTGTAGGTATCCATAATCCAGGCCATGATGGTGTCGTTGGTGTTCACGTCCGGAGCTGGGATGTCGCCCTCCGGGCTTACCAGGATAGAGATTTCGGTAGCGTAGCGACGAGTGAGGTTCTCCAGCTCCCGCTGGGATAGCTTCTTGGGGTCACAGACGACGCCGCCCTTGGCGCCGCCATAGGGGATGCCGACTACCGTGCATTTCCAGGTCATTAGCATGGCCAGGGCACGTACGTCATCCAGGTCCAACGAGGGATGGTACCGAATGCCACCCTTGGATGGCCCTCGAACAGTGTTGTGGTGGACCCGGTATCCGGTGAACGTTCTGACCGAGCCGTCGTCCATTCTCACCGGGAAGTTGACGGTCAGCTCTCGTTTGGGAGCACGCAGCATCTCGTAGATGCCCGGTGCCATCTGGACATACTGGGCTGCCTCGTCGTACGAACGGAGTGCGTTCTCATATACGTTGTTGTTTTCTTTGTCGCTTGACGCGTGCGCCTGAGAAGTCGCCGTGCCTGTTGCCTGGTAGGTCACTTTCACGTCGTCAGCCATGCAAAACTCCTTTACTCGTGTTCTTCAAACCGGACGAACATTCGTGGGTATTCAAGCCTTCGATTCAGTCGATCGCGGTCTGTTTGGGCAGCGGATCACCTCCTTGTGATCGCATCCGGCCACTACCAGCAAATGAGCCGGTTCGTTTCACACCTCAGACAGCGAGGAATGCACTCTCCGGCCCGGCCTCCTGATAACGTGCAAAATCGACGTTGATTTCTGCTGATAAGAACTAACCTGTTGAACCACGTACCCTATTGTGGCACAATTCTGCGAAATTGGCAAGCCAGGGCATTGTGACACGTTCGCAATTGGCCCGCATCCAGGATCGATGGTATAATAACAGTCTGTAGGGTTGTCATACCGGAAAAAACGGGGAGGGGCGGGGCTGCGCCCCTTCCCTTTGTGTCAGGCTTACGCAGCCAGGTGCCTCGCACCGGCGCAGATGTGGAAAGGAACAATCTAAACATGCAGCTCGGGATCATCGGCCTGCCTACCAGCGGTAAGACCACCATCTTCAATGCACTCACCAAGGGTAATGCGGCGAACTTCAGCCGTGAGCACCGGCAAGCTCGAGAGCCACGTCGGCACTGTGTCGGTCCCTGATCCGCGGGTCGCTAAGCTGTCGGCGATGTTCAACCCGCGGAAAACGATCTATGCTCAGATCCGGTTTAACGATGTCGCGGGCTTGCAGAAAGGGATCAGCAGCAGCGGTGGCCTGAGCGGCGCCCTCCTCACGCAACTCAGCCAGAACGATGCACTGGTGTACGTGATCCGAGCGTTTGAGGATGACGCCGTGCCGCACGTAGAGGGGAGCGTGGACCCACAACGTGACATTCGGATTCTGGAAACGGAGCTGATTCTGTCTGACATGAGCATCGTCGAACGACGGATGGAGCGTGTGGAGGCGTCGTTGCACAAGGCAAAGGCCGACGAGCGCGAGGCATACCAGGCCGAGCAAGCGCTCTTGTCTCGGCTTGCTGTCAGCCTCGAGCAAGAGGTCCCAGTCCGAGACGTGGATATCACGCCGGCCGAGGAGAAGATCCTGCGTGGTTTCCAACTCATGACCCAAAAACCGGTTCTCCTGGTCCTGAACGTCGGTGACAGCGAAGTGGATGGCACGTCCGAATCGCTGGACTACGAGCGTCACAGAAAGACAACGACCGTGACACTCAAGGGGCGATTGGAAGCAGAGATCGCCCAATTGAACCCGGAAGATGCCGTGGAGTTCCTGGCGGAGTACGACATAGCGGAGCCGGGGCTCAACCGGGCGGTTCGCCAGGCCTACGATTTGCTGGGCCTGATGTCGTTCTTCACCGTGGGCGAGGACGAGGTACGGGCCTGGACGGTAGACCGTGGCGCGACGGCCGTGGAAGCGGCTGGGGCAATTCACACGGACTTGCAGCGAGGCTTCATTCG
Source organism: uncultured Chloroflexia bacterium (assembly GCA_963843645.1). Taxonomy (GTDB): domain Bacteria; phylum Chloroflexota; class Anaerolineae; order DAOTYC01; family DAOTYC01; genus CAWJLE01. The sequence continues at coordinate 576,967 of CAWJLE010000003.1, forward strand.
GGCCGAAGTGATCGGCTATCAGGATATGATCGACAGTGGCACGATGGCGGTCGCCCGCTCGAAAGGGTTGCTCCGACTGGAGGGCCGGGATTACGTTGTCCAAGACGGCGACATTTTGAATATCCGCTTCAACATCTAGCTCGCGCTGATCTTGCAGCGACCTTTGACTTCGTCTTATGTCTATGATATGATTTCTTTCACTTGAGGTGAAGCGGTGAACTGCCCGCACTGTGGCACCAAACTGACTCCTGAGTTGACGAATTGCCTCGTGTGCGGCTGGAAGATTCGCCTGTCGGAGATCCTGGTTCAGCCCCTGCAGAAGGCCAGACCGCAGGTGGAGTTGCCGGCCAGTGACATCTATTATTTGTTTGCCGACCAGTTCTTGGAACCGGTAGCGGGTCCGGTGCCGGCGACACAGATGGAGCAGCCTATCTGCGATCGGCCTCCGGTCCGCAAAGAGGCCCTGACGTTGGGGTTGTGCCGCGTCGCGTTCATTTGGTTGGCCGTATCGGGGCACCTGGTCCTGCAAGCCGTGTCTCGGCAGCACCTGGCGTTGGCGCGCCGGCGAACTGTAGTCGCAACGCCCAAGGGCCTGTATAAGGTGCCTTCCGGGAGTCTGGAGGCGCTCATTCTGGACAGCATTTACGATCGGCGTCAGGGCCTGCCGGTCGATGAGACGATGCTTAAGCTGATCGGTTTCTGGTTTGACGGCGATCCTTACGAGTGGGTGCTGCGCGTCGTGCGACAGCATCTCCTCGCCTCCCCATACGCGACGCAGCGGTCCCGCCGGGTCGAGCGTCAACAGCTTCCTCAACTCGAGCCCCAGGTCACACAGGTGAGAGCCATGCTGGATGAGTTCGCTCTGGCCCAGCCCGGCTTGGTGGCGGCGCTGTGGGATTCAATGCGTCATGCCCTGGATGGCAAGCGAGGTTAGATGGCAGAATTAGAGTACAGCATGACCACCGAAACCGTGGACAAGATACGAGCGGTGGTCGATTCAGTTTTTGACGCTGAGAGCGTGGCGACCGGGAAGCCTGGCGAGGCGGCAGTGCGTTTCGTGGGAAGGTTTCGCGTACCCGCGAAATGAGGCCTACCGCCAGCTGGCTCCACAGCTGAGCGACCTGGGCTTCATCGTGATGTTTCGGCCTGACGGCAATCGAGAATCGATCTCGCTCATTCCCGGGCGGCTACCCACCGATGTGCGTCCGAGCATCATCAACGGCGTTCTCCTCGTGCTCACGATACTGTCCACACTCGTCGCTGGCACGACAATGGTAAGCTCCGACCCAATGGACATCCTGAGGCGGCCCTGGCTGGGCCTCCCGTTCGCCTTGAGCCTGATGGTCATCCTGGGTGCGCACGAGCTGGGCCACTACGTGGCGGCCCGGCAGTTTGGCGTTCCAGTCAGCCTGCCGTATTTCATTCCGATGCCCCTTGGTCCATTTGGCACGTTTGGTGCCTTCATCAGCATGAAAGCGCCGCCGCCGAACAGACGGGCGTTGCTGGCTGTCGCCGCGGCGGGACCACTGGCCGGCTTCTTCATGGCGCTGCCCATTCTTCTACTTGGTCTGTCGATGTCGGTCGTTACGCCTCTGGTGACCAACGGCGCCGTCATCATGGAAGGCAATTCCATTCTGTACGCGCTGCTGAAGGTGTTGACTTTCGGCCGTTTCCTTCCAGGTGGCGGCCAGGACGTCTTCTTGCATCCGATCGCATTTGCCGGCTGGGCCGGTCTGCTGGTGACCGGGCTCAACCTTCTACCCGTCGGCCAGCTCGATGGCGGCCACATCGTCTACGCACTGTGGGGAGAGAAGTCCCGCATCCTAACCTGGCCGCTGATCGCGATTCTTGCACTCTTGGGTTTGGAATGGAGCGGGTGGTTCCTGTGGGCCTTTCTGTTGTTCATTTTCGGGCGGCAGTATGCTGCGCCGTTGGATGACGTGACGCGCCTGACGTCAGGGCAGCGGGCAGTCGGCTGGCTGGTCATTCTGATTTTCGTGCTGGTGTTCACTCCCTTGCCACTGACCGTGTATTGATTGCGGTCGGGCCAGGAGGGCGCGCCGATGGATCCGGAAACGCAGGTCGTGCGACTGGTGTTGGCAGCTGTGCTGGGCGGCGTGGTAGGTTGGGAGCGCGAAATCGGTACACAAGCCAGCCGGTCTACGGACTCATATGTTGGTCTGCATTGGAGCAACCACCTTTGTCCTCGTGAGCCTTGGTCTCTCCCACAGCACGCCCGATGCCGCGAGCACGAACGTTTCGAGGGTCCTCGCCGCAGTCGTCACGGGCATCGGCTTTCTGGGCGCCGGCACGATCCTCCACGGCCGCGGTCAGGTCGAGGGCCTGACGACGGCCGCCGGGCTGTGGGTCGTCGCCGGCATTGGCACCGCAGTCGGGTTGGGCGCGTACGCCGTGGGTCTGACGGCAACTATCCTCGCACTGGTTACCCTACGGGGCCTTGTGCCTCTCATCGACCGCTGGTCTCCCGGGTCGAAGCCTGAAAGCAGCAGCTCTGACACCGACAATTGATATGTGATCGCTCCGTCGTCATCGTCCGCATCGTTCTCTTCGGACCAAACTGCTTCGTTTGGCTCTGCTTTCCTCGTATGGTACACTTAGAAGGGGGTTGTGGGTCCCTGATCCACCGCTCGTCCGCGACTCTGAAGCAGGATGGTCTGTGAGATCGAGCATGATCAAGCGTGTGACCGCGGTCATTCAATTCCTGGTGATAGCGAGCCTCGTTGTTTCTCTGTTGCCGGGATTCATTTTGTCCCAAGCAGGAGCCGCTGTGGGTTCGGCCCAGGTCGATGAGCTGATGTCGAGGATGTCAGCTGAGGATCGTGTGGGCCAGCTCTTTCTAGTTTCGTTCTTCGGCAACGACACACAGCCGACTTCCGACATAGCGCAGCTCGTCGATGATTACCGTATCGGCGGCGTGGTTTTATTGCCGGGAAACGGGAATTTCCACAACGACTCCACCGCAGCAGAGCAGGTTGCCAGGTTAACCGCCGGACTGCAGCGGTTGGCCCTCAACGTGGGCCAACCGGCGTCCGGCTCGACCGACGAGGCCGGTCAGTTGGGAGTTTCGCAGGCAGGTTCTGCCCCGCGGGTTCCCCTCTTCGTGGCAGTGAGCCACGAAGGAGACGGCTTTCCTTACACCTCCATCCGTGACGACATGACGGCGTTGCCGAGCAGCCTGGCAATCGGCGCAACCTGGAAGACTGAGGATGCCACCCACGTCGGCGAGATCGCCGGCCGCGAGCTGGCGGCGCTGGGTGTAAACCTGCTGCTTGGGCCGTCGCTCGACGTTCTCGACACCCCGAGGCCGGCGTCCAAAGGCGACCTTGGAGTCCGGAGCTTTGGCGGCAACCCTTTCTGGGTTGGCCGGCTTGGTCAGGCCTACATCTCGGGCATACACCGGGGCAGCGGCGGCCGAGTTGCGACCGTAGCCAATCATTTTCCTGGTCTGGGCGCGGCCGATCGACGCCCTGATGAGGAAGTCCCGACCGTGCCCAAGTCACTGAGTGAGCTGCGCAACCTGGAGTTGGTGCCGTTTGTCGCCACTGCCGGCAGCGCCGATCCGTCGGCGGTCACCGATGGTCTGATGGCGAGCCACATTCGCTATCGCGGGTTTCAGGGAGACATCCGCCAACTCACCCGGCCGATCAGCCTGGATACGCAAAATCTGCAAGTCCTGCTATCTGAGCCGGGCCTGGCCGCCTGGCGTGAACGTGGCGGACTCATCGTCAGCGACGCGCTTGGCGTGCCGGGCCTCCGCCGTTATTACGATCCCCAGATGCAGACGTTCCCCTATAAACGCATCGCCCAGGATGCTCTGTTGGCCGGCAACGACGTGCTGATGCTGTGTCAATTCGGGCTCACGGACACCTGGACGGAACAGTTTGAGAACATCAAGGCCACGATTCAGTTCTTCCGGGATAAGTACGCCTCCGATACGAACTTCAAGAGCCGGGTTGACCAATCAGTGCGGCGCATCTTGCAGGTTAAGCTTCGGCTGTATGGGGAGCCGGACGCATCGAACGTCATCGTCTCGCCCGGGCGGGCTATGGACACTATCGGCCAGGGACGCGCAGACGTGTTGCAGATGGCGAGAGATTCGATGACCCTGATCTACCCTACGCCGGACGAGCTGGCTGAACGCTTGCCCGCCGCGCCTTCACCGAGCGACAGCGTGCTGATTTTCACTGACGATCGCTCATATAAAGAATGCGCCTGGTGCCCGAGCCATCCACTGATGGACGTGAACGCGATAGAAACCGTGATGTTGCGCCTGTATGGCTCAAAGGGCAGCGGCCAGATCGACCCAGACCGCATCCACAGCGCATCGTTCGCCCAGTTGAAAAGCGCCCTCCTGTCTGCACCGACGACCCAGCCAGGAGATGCGCCCGGGATCGACACTTGGATCGCTGAAGCGAACTGGATTGTCTTCGCTTTGCTGGACGCAAACACTGACGAGTCGACCTCCTCGGATGCGTTGAAGGTGTTCCTGAAGCTGCGATCCGATAGTTTGCGCGACAAACAACTCATCGCCTTTGCCTTTGGAGCACCATACTATCTGGATACCACAGAAATCAGCAAACTAACGGCGTACTACGGCGTTTATTCAAAAACCGAGCCTTTTGTGGAGGCATCGGTCCGGGCGCTGTTCCAGGAATACATGCCTGGCGGATTCTTGCCGGTCAGTGTCGAAGGTATCAATTACGACATCGCCAGCCAAACCGCTCCGGATGCACGACAGACGATCCAGGTGCTTCTCGGCGGCCAATCTGCCGATCGGCAGCGCCCGTCAGTCGACGTCAAAGTGGGTAGCACGTTGCACCTGAAGACCGGTCCCATCCTCGACCGCAACGGCCACATCGTGCCGGACGGGACACCGGTGAACTTCCGATTGAACTACCCATCGGAATCGTTGGAGCTTCCCCATCACGGGGCCACGACCGTCGACGGCGTGGGTGAGACGTCCATCACGCTGGAGCGGCCGGGCCAACTCCAAATCACCGCTTCCAGCAACCCGGCCGTGCAATCGACGACGCTCGTGGTGACGGTGCAGGGCGAGCAGCCTGCCACCCTCGCCACCTTGATTCGGTCGTTTTCCAGCCCGATCACCTCCACGACGGGCGAGACCGGGACATCCCTGTCCGGCAACGAGCCCGACGACGCGACCCTGGTTTCGCCTGATGCCAGCCAGGGCGCGGCGAGCGTGGGTCCGACGTCGCCAGACAGTGGGGCGAGTCTTTCCGGGCGCCTCAAGCCGAGGGTCAAACCCATGGATCTCTGGCTGGCGCTGCTGGGCATGGTCTCGCTCAACCTGGGGGCCGATTTGCTGCGCTGGCGTCGCGGTTGGACTCGCGTGTTCCGTTTGCGACTGTCATTGATGGGACTGGTGGCCGGGCTCGTCGGGTACCTGGCCTATGCAGTGGGGTTCCTGGACACAGGGGCGTTGTGGCGCATTTATGGACATTTGGGCGCCGTGCTGTTTGGCGTGGGCTTCAGCTTGATTCCATTGGTGTCGGCGCTGATTGGCCGAGGCATCCGTGCATCAGAATGATGGCCGTGAGGAGGCGAGGGCTACGGCATAGTCACCAAGGGGGGATGCATGGTGACGAATGTCGCGATGCCGAGGATCAGCAGGGCCAGGACGATCCAAAATGCATTAGCCCGAATTGCCGCGGGCCAGCTCGATGGGCCGACGAAGCGGCTTTGACGGTTACCGGAGCGAGCGAGAGGCGTCCCCTCGAACAGCGACGCGCGCACCTGAGCAATGTTCTCGAAGCGGGCATCCGGATGCATGGCCATGGCCCGCAGGATGGTTCGCTCGGTTTGAACCGAGAGGGAAGGATTGATTTCACGGGGGGTGATCAACGACTCGGGCCTCAGGAAGCGCTGCTTGGCTTCCACTGGAGGCTGACCGGTGGCCAGGTGATACAGCGTCGCGCCCAACGAATAAATGTCCGATCGGATGTCGGTGTGACCGGCGTCACCACCATACTGCTCCAGGGGTGTATATTGCACGGTGCCACGGCCCTGGATGACCGTGACAGTCTGAAGATCATCGGAAGCCAGCAACTTGACGAGACCGAAATCGACGAGCTTGATCGTTCCCGCTGACGTCAGTTTGACGTTGGCCGGCTTGATATCACGGTGAACCACAGGTGGGGTTTGTGAGTGGAGATACTCCAGGGCGTCGCATAGCTGATCCATCCAGGACAAGAGGGCCTGCTCATCCAGAAAACGCTCTTGCCGGCGGGCTTCGTCCACCAACTCGCGCAGGTCTCGGCCGGCGATGTAGTCCATCACCAGGTAATCACGCCCGTCCTCGGTAAAGTAGTCTGAAACCTTGGGCAACGTGGGATGGTCCAGGCGCGCGAGCACGCTGGCTTCGCGATAGAATTGCTCCTGGGTCTGGGACAGGGCAGAAGGGTCAACGTCGGCTTCGGGGGCAGTCTCTTTGATGGCGCACTGCCTGCCTTCCAGGCGCACGTCCTCCGCGAGATAGATTGCCCCCATTCCGCCCTGTCCAACCATCTTGACGATCTTGTAGCGGGCGCGCAAGATGACGCCGGATTCCAAAGGCCGGATCAAATTGTTCTTCTCCTCTGTTCATAGATTAATGGATTACAGAAGCATTGTCAAGTTTTGAGAAGTTGTACCAAGCAAATTGGAGGCGAGTCTGTGGGTCCAGAGTCATCGCAGTGTGCAGACAAAAAAGAGCTGGCCATGTTGATTCTGTACGAAGGCAACGCTCCTGATCAGTGCTGGACAGTCAGCCGGGACGAAATGATCGTGGGTCGTGAGCCGGACTGCGACATCAGTCTACCGGATCGACAGGTCTCTCGACGACATGCGGTGTTGCGTCGACGCGAAGGCGCATACGTTATCGAGGACTGTGACAGCAAGAATGGGACCTACGTCAACGGGCACCCGGTTGAGGGGGCATACCACCTGAAAGACGGAGACGAGATTCAGATTGCCTTGCGTTTCAAACTGACATTCGTGGACGCCGGAGCCACGACGCCGCTCTTCGTGGAAGAGGACAAGCAGCGAGTGGGAGTCGTAATCGATAAAGAGAGCCGGCGCGTGTGGGTCATGGGGCGGGAATTGGATCCCCCGCTGTCGCTCGCGCAGTATCATCTTCTAGAACTGCTGTTCGATCGGACTGGCCAGGTATGTAGTCGAGACGACGTCATCAAGGCCGTTTGGCCGGACTCTGAGGAAGAGGGTATCTCCGAGCAGGCCATCGACGCGCTTGCGCGGCGCCTGCGCGAGCGCTTGTCCGAAGCCGACCCTGACCATCAGTACATCGTCACGGTGAGAGGCCACGGTTTTCGCCTCGAAAACGGCGGCTGAGTTGCGCGAGGATCGCGCCTCAGCTTTCAACCGTCGGGAGTTTTGACGCTGCCTTGTTTATGTTGTATAATAGTTTGAATGTTGTGTGTGTCGAGCTCCTGCGGGATGCTCGTAAAAGTGCAAGAAAGGACCGATTGACCTGGAACGACAGTCTGCGGTCAAGCACGTTTTGGCTGACTATGAGGGGAAATTCGACCGGACTCAGTGAGCGATCGGTCCTTCTGGATTGCCTTTGTTCGTGGTCTGGAATCGCCCTCAACCTCAGTCACATGACTTCACGTTTTCAACAAGCAGCCAGCACAAGACGGTTCCCCCGACTCCCAATCGATGTTCCAACAGGTGGATGATCACGTTTTGGTCGGTCCGCAGTTTCGATATCGTGCGCAGCTGAATCCGAAAGAGAAGCCGCCCACGGAGCCAAACCCGCATTTGCAGCCTCGGCGGGTAATCGTAGTCAGCATGAAGTGTTTCCCGGAGCACTGAACGTTGATGGCTTCGCAATTGATCGGAGGGAGGAAACGTGCACATGGAAGTCAATGGCAACGAGACTCACGAAGAACAGTCCGAGATGGAGCGCCTGCTTCAGGGGGAGGAGTACGATTATCAGTCACCCAAACGAGGTGATGTTAAGAAAGGGATAATCATCTCCATCACTCCGAGCCAGATGATTGTCGATGTGGGACTCAAAAAGGAAGGGATTGTTCCAGCCAGTGACTTCTCCAAGTTGGGCCCAGAGATCCTGACCAAGCTGGCGGTCGGTGACGAAGTAACTGTGTCGATCGAAAAGCCGTCTGATCGGGAAGGGGACATGATCGTCTCCCTATACCGGACCTGGATGGAAGAAGACTGGCAAACGGCCCAGGAATACCTCGATCAAGGAAAGATTTGGGAAGGCGAAGTGACGGGCTATAACAAGGGCGGCCTCATCGTGCCCTTCGGCAAGCTGCGTGGCTTCGTCCCGTCTTCGCAGCTGCCGGGGGCCCCACGCGCCAGGCCGGCCGAAGACAAGCGACTGGACCAACTGAAGAGCTTCGTCGGAGCGAGGCTCCCGGTGAAGGTTATTGAAGTCGACCGCAACCGCCGGCGCCTGATTCTCTCTGCCCGGGCCGCGGAGCGAGAGTGGCGCGCTCAGATGAAGGAGCAGTTGTTCGCGGAGATCAAAGAGGGTCAGGTTCGGCATGGCGTCGTGAGCAGTTTGTGCGACTTTGGAGCCTTCATTGACCTGGGTGGAGTGGAAGGCCTAGTGCACGTCTCCGAATTGTCATGGCAGCGCGTGCGGCACCCCAAGGAAGTACTCAAGGTGGGGGAGGAAGTCGATGTCCACGTGTTGCGGGTGGACAAAGAGCGCCAGAGGGTTGGCCTGAGCATCAAAAAGCTCCTGCCGGAGCCCTGGTCCGGTGTGGACGAACGATACGTGGTGAACCAGATCGTTCAGGCAACGATCACCAACCTGGTCGATTTTGGCGCTTTCGCGCGGATCGATGCGGGCGTTGAGGGTTTGATCCACATCTCGGAGTTGTCCGATATTCCGATCAACCATCCGAGCGAAGTAGTCAGCGTCGGCGACGTTGTGACGGTAAAGATTCTGCGGATTGACGCCGAGCATCGTCGTCTGGGCCTAAGCCTGAAGGGTACCAAAGAAGAGGAATTTGATTGGGCGCCGATCGCTGACGACGATGGCGGTGAAGGTGAAGAACCAGAAGAAGAACAAGACGAGCAGCTGGAGTTGCCCGAGCTGCAAGAACTGCAAGAACAAGCGGAACTACCAGAAGAAACACTAGAAGAGACACCAGAAGAACCACAGGAAGAACCACCAGAAACGTTCTGACAAATTGCACAGAAAGCATGGTAAGCTTTTGGGGAACAGCAATGTTTCAAGTAGGTGATAAGGTCGTTCATCCACAGCACGGCGCCGGTGTGGTCAGCGCCATTGAGCAAGATGTCATCCAGGGGTTCGGCTGCTATTACGTCATCGATCTCGCTGCCTACAACCGCACGCTGATGATACCCGTGGACAAGGCGGAGGCCATTGGGGTGCGAGCCATCAGCGATCCTGACATCATGTCGGAAGTCCTGGCCATGCTGACCGGTGAACCGACCAGCCTTCCGGGAAATTACACTCAACGGCAGATCAGGCTGGGCGAACGCCTAAAGTCGGGCGACGTGTTCGAGGTCGCCCAGGTCATGCGTGATCTGGCTTTCCGCAGTCAGCAGAAACATCTGACCACACAGGATAGTGGCTTTCTCGAGCAGGCGCGTCGCTTTCTGGCCAGCGAATTGGCGTTGTGCGAGGGCATTGCATTCGACCAGGCACTCGTGGTTCTAAACGGTGCCATGGCGACGCAGTAAGGGCTAACGACGCCCGGGCAGGAGCTGCCTGGGCGTTTTTGTTTGCCTTGATTCCATAACGACAAGGTGTTCACAAAATGAGGGAAACGTTGTTAGAACGCGCGAGGGACTTACGGCATAGAGCAGTCGAGTTGCGCCGCGTCATCCACATGAATCCTGAGTTGGGCTATCACGAGTTCAAAACGGCACAGTTGATTGCGGACACATTGATGAAGATTGGCGTGAAGACCAGGACGGGCGTGGCGAGTACCGGCGTGGTGGGGTATTTGGGCGATAGTGGGCCGGTGGTGGCGCTGCGCGCCGACATGGATGCCTTGCCTATCCAGGAAGCGAACGAAGTACCCTACGCTTCGAGAACACCCGGCTGCATGCATGCCTGCGGGCACGACGCTCACGTGGCCATGCTGCTGACCGCCGCCATGCTGCTGAAGGAGGCGGACCTTCCGGGTCAGGTGCGCTTGATCTTCCAGCCTGCCGAGGAAGGTGCGGATGGCTACCCGGCCGGCGCGAGTCGCATGGTCCAGGAAGGCGTCATGGACGGCGTCGAGGCGATCTTTGCCCTCCATGTGGAGAACGATCTGCCGGCGGGGGTGATCGACTGCGCCGAGGGACCCATCATGGCGGCCTCAGACCGTTTCAAGGTGGCAATTATCGGGCAGGCCGCACACGGCGCCTATCCTTACAAGGGGCTGGACGCGATCCTGCTGGCTGCTCAGGTCGTCCAGGCGATAAATCACATCGTCGCCCGTAACATTCCCGCGCAGCAGAGCGGCGTCATCTCAGTGGGCACAATACAGGGTGGCTCCAAGAGCAACATCGTCGCCGGTCGGGTGGAGATGACCGGAACGATCCGCAGCTTTCGACCCGAGATCCGGAAGACGCTGTTCGAGAAGTTGGAGCAGGCCTGCAGCCTGGCGCGCGCCCTGGGCGGAGACTACGAGTTGAACATCGTTCCCGGCTACCCGACGACGGTCAACGACTCGCGCATGGCCGCGCTGGTTCGGGACGTCGCCGAGACATTGCTCGGCCGGGCGACGTCGCCCAGTCTGATGCGCGACATGGGCAGCGAGGACTTCTCCTTCTTTGCACAGCAGGCGCAGGCGGCGTACTTCAGGCTGGGGACCGGAGTATCAGGCCACCCGCCCCGCCCCGGTCACAATCCCACCTTCGATATCAACGAGGATGCACTGCCGGTCGGCGCGGCAATGTTGGCGGGAGTTGCACTTCGTTACCTGGAGGGTCGAGCTTCGACCGCCCGGTGATCGGCCCGTGAACCTTACAGCGCGCCCGATTTCAAGATGGCGACGAACAGCCACAGGCCCAGGACAGTGCTCAGGGCCAGGCCGACCACAGCCAGCGCAGGCATACCGAACCACAATGGCCCGCCCGGAATTCGCAGCGCTAACGCGGAAAACACAAACATCGCGGCGACGACAATGCCGGCGGTCAGCCGATTGATGATGACACCCAGTTGGCGGATGTATTCGCCGAGTCGGTTCATCTCGAGGCGGATGGTCATGTCGCCGCTTTCGAGGCGCTGTAGCAGTCCTTCGAGCCGGCCGGGCAACCCCTTGAGCAAGCGCCTCGTATCCAGCATCTCGTGCGACATTTCTCGCCACAGAGCCCGCACGGACAGCCGCTGCTGGCGAATCTGCGTGGCGAACGGCCGGGCAACGTCAACGATGCTCATTTGCGGGTCGAGTTGCATCGCCAGCCCCTCCACCGTCAGCCCGGTCTTGATGAGCAGGGTCAGATCGGGCGGAAGGTGAACGCGGTGCTTCACTGCCAGGTTGAACATCTCGTTCATCGCCTCGGTGAATGAGACTGTGGCCAGCGGCAGCTCGTAATACTTTCGCATGAGATTGCGGACGTCCAGCTTGAGGCGGGCAGTATCGACCCGACGCTCGACGATGCCCACCGTCAAGAGCATGGACACGATGCGGTCGACGTCACGGTCCACGATGGCCAGGATCAGATCGACCAGTTGGTCCTTCAGGTGCTCGTCGACGTAGCCGACCATCCCGAAGTCCATGAAGACGATCGTCCCATCGGGCTTGACAAGAAGGTTCCCAGGATGCGGGTCCGCGTGGTACAGGCCCTTGTCTAGCGCCTGGGTCGCCATGATCTCTACCAGGCGGATCGCAACCTGCCTGCGGTCGATGCCGGCCGCGTCGATGCCCTTGAAGTCGCTGATTTTGATGCCGTCGACGTACTCCGTGGTAAGCAGGCGGCGACCGCTGTACCCCCAGTATACGACGGGGATGTACATCCCCTCGATGTCCGCTGAAATCTCGCGAAAGTGGTCGGCGTGATGCCCCTCGACTGTGTAGTCCAATTGCTGGTGGAGCTGCGTGGCGAATTCCTCCACCAGTTGCTCGACGGCGTATCGCTTGCCCCATTCGGTGCGGCGCTCGGCCAGGGCCGCCAGATCCCGCATGAGGAGGAGGTCGGCCTCCATCTCCTTATCCACGCCCGGACGCTGAACCTTGACGACGACCTGTTCGCCGTCGGGCAGCACCGCGCGGTGAACCTGTCCGATGGAGGCCGCTGCCAGCGGCTGCGGGTCGAATTCCAGGAACAACTCCTCCAACGTTCCCGCCAGAGCTGTCTCCACGACCGAGCGGGCCACCTCGAATGGAAAGGGCGGGACGTCGTCCTGGAGCTTATCGAGCTCGAAGAGAAGGGCGGGCGGCAGGAAGTCGGTACGGGTGCTAAGGGTCTGGCCGAGCTTGACGAACGTCGGTCCGAGCTCTTCCAGGATGGCGCGCAGCCGCTGATAGATCGACAGCTTCGGTACCTCGCGAGCCACCCCAGGAGCGTGGAGCCAGCCCGGCCCGGCCAGCCCGAGCTCGGCCACGACGAATCCAAAGCCGTACTTGATGAGGATCTCGGCGATGCGCCTGGAACGATCGAATCGTTGTCGGGTTCGGGTGAACTTGCCAAGCATCAGCGCGCCGCTCCTGTCTACACTTCCGGTAAGATGGTCAATCGACCGGCCCTGATTCTAGCATCGGCGGGGTGGGTTGTAAAGAAAGGTCTCGCCGGTGTTGAGGGCATTTAGTGGCCGTTCAGGCAAACGGCTCGAATACACGAATGAACAACGACGGATGTCGTCATTCGGGCACTCGAGCCGTTTGCCTGAACGGCCATCTATGGTGCGGCCGTCAGATCAGTTCAGGGGATGACCCAGGATCGCACTGCGGGCCTCGTTGGCGAGAGCCTCATCGGTTGCGTCGAAGATGTTCGCAGCGTCCGTGCAATCCGCAATGAGCACTGCCAGAACGGCCGCAACATCTCTGTTGCCGACGTGGGACAGTGATTGCATGGCCGTTCGGCGCACGTCGGGCGAGTCGTGCCACAGCAACCTGACCAGCGAGCTCCGGACTCCGGCGGTGACGGGCAGAAAAGCGAGCACTTCACTGCAGTCGGACACGACTGCATCTTCATTGCACTCCTCTACAATCCGGCCCAGTGGCTCCACCAGGGTCTCGTCTCCAATGCGGCGCAGGCTGCTCTTGGCCTGGCTGCGTTGTTCAGGAGAAGCGTCGGTGCTCACCATGAGCGCGAGAAGGTTCTGCATCACTTCCGTCTTCTGCTGTCGAACTTGGACGCGAGTATCCATTCTGTTCACCTCGCTTGGGATTGACGTGGGTTGGTACATCCGATTAACGATCTTTCATTCAGTATACCGCAAAATGGCCTGAGGTGCAATTTTGCAGGATGTTACGAGCCGTCCTTTAAGATCAGGGGCAGGTGCAGCTTTGCGGCCGGCACCAGTCCGATCCAGCTCGCCCGGTTGTCGGACGGGTCGTCGGCCGAGATCACTCCACCGATTTCCGCTGTGCTGCTCAGTCGCGTGCCGACCGGTAGGTCCGATGCCACCGTGGCCTGCAAGTTAAAGGACTTTGAGCTGTGCGCAGCCAGATTGCCGACTTGCCACACCACCACGCCAGGCGCCGGTTGGGTAATAGGCAGGCCGCTGTCGTCACCGGAGTACGTGAGGCCGGTCGGCAGGGTGCCGGTAATCCGAACACTCGTGGCCACCGTGGGGTTGGCGTTCCAGTACTCCACGGTCAAGCTGTGCACCGTCCCAGTGATCAGCTCGCCACTGCCGGTGTAGTCGATGCCCAGGCCGGTTGGAATCGGTTCGGCGAACCTGGCCAGGGTAGCAACGGTTGCCTGGACGAACGCGCGGGCATAGCCGAGGTCCAGCGTGCTGAGCGTATCATTGGAGCTGTGGTAGTTTGTGTTGAAATCTCCATTGTATCGCTCTATCGCGAGAATCGCCGGGAAGCTGTAGTTCCAAAAACGAGAATGATCGCTGAAGGTGAGCGAGCCCTGCGTGTAGTACGCCGGGCTCAGGTTGAGGCCGTACGCCGTGATGGCGTCCCGGAATGCGGCCCCCACCGGCTGTGAGTTGCTGTTGGTGCCTGCGTGAATCTCCATCTGGTGATCGTGATTGCTGTCCCAGGCGACCATGTCCAGATTGACGACCCCGCGAATGTCGGCGCGAGGATTGGAGTTGTAGGCCCGATACGCGTAGTACTGGCTGCCGTAGATGCCCTGCTCCTCACCGGGGAAGGTTACGAAACGCAGGGTGTGTTTGAAGTGATAGGCGCCGAGGACACGCGCCACCTCGATGACGCCGGCGGTGCCGCTGCCGTTGTCGTCTGCGCCGGGGGCTGTGACGTAGGGGTCGCTATTGTGAGAGATCGAGTCGTAATGCGAGCAGGCGATGTAGATGATGCTCGGATCGGGTCCTCTGCCAGGGAGGGTTGCCTCTATGTTGTCCAGACCGACGCCGCTCAGGGTGAAATGGTCAAAGCGCACGCTGAGACCGAGAGCTTGCAGTCTGTATTTGACATAATCGCGCCTTGCTACGAACTTCGATGAGTACGAGTAACGAGTGCCCAACGCGTCGTAGCCCCCTCGGTCGGGATCATCCTGCAGGTCACGGATCGTATTGTACAGCTCAGTCTGTGACACGGAGTTGACCAGCCCCTGGATGAAGAGGTCCGCGCCCGGTGCTGCTGCGCGCGGCGGCACGGCAGCCGGTGGGGCAGTGGGCAGGGTGACTCCGCCAAACAGCTTCTTGACGAAAAAGCCGGCTGCCGTCCAGCGTTCGGCCTGGCCCGGGTCCGCGCGGAGGAGCAGCAGGCCGGACACATAGTCGAAGGCCTGTCCGGCGCCGGCCGGGGCGACGTTGCTGCTGCTCGGGACGCGTCCCGCCAGATAGTACTCGTCCGGGTGGGCCGGTTCATCGATTGAGTGGACGTTGAAGCCGAGACTGCGCACGCGATCCAGTTGTGTCTGAGTGACGACTGCGACCAGCGCCTGGTCCTGTAGATCGAACACGTCGAGGTTCAGCGGGGCGAGGCGCTGCAGGGTCGCCCAGTCGCCGAAATCCACCACCGCGAGCGCCGTCGCATCCGGGTCGGCCGCGTAGGCCCATTCGCCGCAGCCGAAGGCGATGAGGGCGAATAGGATCACCATTACGACCCACGGTCGACGCTCCACGTGGTATCCTCCGTTCACAAGAAATCGGGCCCTCAGCCCGTCAACTCAGCCAGCACATTCTGCAATAGCCGGTCGTCGCCTGGACGGCCATACGATTGCCGATAGATGCTCACGATGCACTGTCGCAGCAGTTCTCCGGATAGCGGTGTGGCTGGAATCTCCACCGGAATCCACATCAGCCTGAAGGGAATGGCGCCCTCGCCGGCCATGTTCGGGGCACGGTAGGCGGGTGCGGCGTCGACCGGGACGGCTCCGTGCCGCTTGTAGAACTCGACCCGCCGGCGCCGAAGCAACCGCTCCTCCTCCGGACCGGCTCGTTCAGACTCCACTTCCAGGAGCAGGCCGGTAATGTGGCCCAATGAGCGCAAATGGGCGCAGACAAACTTCAGCAGAACGCTTCCGACGCCTTTGCCACGCGCTTTCTCGGCGGTGGCGATGTATTCGAGGTAGTGCACATGGGTGTCGGCCAGGGGCACGACGATTGCGAAACTCAACAGCTCTCCGGCCTGCTCCACCGTGGACAGCCAGCGGCTCCCATCGACAATTCGCGCGACTACGTTTTGGAAATCATCTCGCTCGGACGGAGGAAAACTGTCGAGGTATATGCTGCGCAGTTGGTCGAGCAGCGTTTCGTTGAGGTCGAACCGTTGGGCCGGGATGATCGAATCGGTTGGCATGTTCTCCTCAATCGTGCGGTTTTGGGGTGCCGGTATTGCGTTATGCATCACTTGCATTATATGCCGTGACGGTGACGGTCACAATTCAGGGCAGCGAAAAGCTCGTCGGCGACTGCCGGCGAGCTTCGCGGAGAAGGTGGAGATGGCGGGAATCGAACCCGCGTCCAAAGAATTCGACCGAGACTATACTACAAGCTTAGTCAGTCCTTGGTTTCTCGTTCAGCACGCTCCCGACTGACAGGGTACGTAAGCCGAACCAGTCGATCCAGGGCGGGTGCCCTGTCTTTGGACGATCCTATCGACGTCAGACCGTCCGCACCCCGATGACTATGACGCCCTATTCAGTGCTACCGGGTAACGCTCTGAGAGGACGAGGCTGCTTACGCAGCCAGTGCGAATTGAGGTTCGCCAGTTAGTTTAGGTGCTCACGTTTAACGAGACCGGAGCCATCTCGGCCTGCAAGCCTGGGCCAGCCTTCCCTGTCGAAACCGTTTCATCCCCATCTGCTAACATTATATCACAGGGCGCCGACATTCGCAAGATACATCGAGACTTCCGCAGTTCTTGTAGCTTCGGAAGTACTCGGGCATTCGAAGACTCAGTCGTAGCGCCCTTCGAACGCGCGACGGACCTGGCGCTCGGAGTCGCGCTTAGCGATGGCCTCGCGTTTGTCGTACAGCCGCTTGCCTTGCGCGAGGGCGATCTCTACCTTAACCCGGTTGCGCAAGAAATACATCTTCAGCGGCACGATTGTCAATCCCTTGGCCTGGGACTTGTTATCCAATCGTGCGATCTCCTTTTTATGCATCAGGAGCTTGCGCTCCCGTCGCGGATCGTGGTTCTCGCGGGCTGCCTGGTCGTACGCTGAGATGTGGGCGTCCACCAGCCACAGCTCGCCGTCTTTGATCCTCACGTAGCTGTCGCGCAAGTTGGCCTTTCCCGCCCGAATCGACTTCACCTCGGATCCTCGCAGGGCGATGCCGGCCTCGAACCGTTCTTCGATGAAATAATCGTGCAGAGCCTTGCGATTGGTGGCAACCGAACGCGGCCCCTCCTCTTTCTTCGCCATTTTGGTTCCTTCTCAGCCCCTAGCCCGGGGCGTCACTTGCCGGTGAGGAGATACTGCACCGCTCGATCCAGCTGTCTATCTCCGCTACTTTGGGCGGCGTCCAGGGGCTCCGCGGCCACCTGAATGTCGGGTGTCAGTCCGTCTTTGATCTCGTTGCCGTTTGGTGTGAACCATCGCGCAACAGTAATACGAAGCTCTGAGCCGTCACTCATCTCGTGCGGAACCTGGACCGACGTCTTGCCGTACGTCTGTTCGCCGATCAGGATCCCGCGGCCGGTCTCGTGGATGGCTGCCGCAACGATCTCCGCCGCACTGGCGGTGCCGCCGTCCACCAGAACGACCAGTGGCAGCGCCGCCTTGTCCGTCGCCAGACCTCCGGGCTGGACATCGAAGGCTTGTTCGGTCCCATCCTTTGCCTTTTCGGTCAAAACGGGGCCTTTGCCCACGAACTGGCTGCCAATTTCGACGGCGATCTGCAGATACCCGCCCGGGTTGCCGCGCAGATCGAAGACCAGACTGTGTGCATTGTGCGCCAGGAGCGATTCGAGATCGGTTTTGACTCTGTCGGCCGCAGTATTGTTGAAATCGCTCAGCTTCAGGTACGCAATGCCGTCGTCCAACATACGAGATTCGGTTACCGGGATTTCGATCGATTGCCGCACGACCGGCACGTCGAACGGTGCATGATCGTCGCCTCGCGCAATCAGCAGGTGAGTGGTCGAGTTCTTGGGCCCCCGAATTCGAGTGATTACTTCGAGGACGGTCATGCCCTCGGTGCTGACCTCGTCCACTTTGAGAACAGCGTCGCCTTGCCTGAGCCCAGCCGCAGCGGCCGGTGTTCCTTCGTACACGTGGCCGATTGTCGGCAGCCCGGTTTCTTCGTCTAGTTGGATGGCTGCGCCGATGCCTTCGAATGAACCCTGATCGTCGCTTTTGACGATGGCCGCTGTTTTGGGATCGAGGAAAACTGTGTGCGGATCCCCGAACGTGGACACCATGCCCTGGATCGCGCCATAAATCCGCGCCGAGACACCGGGAATCGTGCCGGTAGAATTCGCGGTCCAGTAGATTCCAGGCGTCCCAGAATACTCCGAATCGGCTCTGTGGGTCTTCATTCGGGACGATCCACGCCGGCGCGGGACCTGCCACCTGATACGCGGCTGAGACGTGGTGCGCAGCGCCCATCGCCGAAATGGCGCCCGCGCCAAATCCAGCCA
Organism: uncultured Chloroflexia bacterium; assembly: GCA_963843645.1. Classification (GTDB taxonomy): domain Bacteria; phylum Chloroflexota; class Anaerolineae; order DAOTYC01; family DAOTYC01; genus CAWJLE01. Next base: position 595,164 of record CAWJLE010000003.1, read on the forward strand.
CGTATGTCAGGGTGACGACGATTGCCGCGAGCGCTGCCATGCTCGCGACCTTAAAGACGGTCTTCACGGTGGACATGCTGTCCCTCAAGGTGTCGTTGTGGATTGTGTCTTCTGCGTCAGGTACTCCAGCGCCTTGTCGAGCTGCGGGTCACGATTCTGCGCCTGGTCGTCGTCGGTGAGGGGCACCTCGATGTCGGGTGACAACCCCTCGCCCTGGATCTCGTGATTGTCGGGAGTATACCATTGTGCGACCGTGACGTGCAGGCTCGAGCCGTCTGAGAGATCGTACACGAGTTGAACTGAGCCTTTGCCGTAGGTCTTCTCCCCAATGAGCGGTGCATGCTGCAGGTCACGAAGCGCGCCGGACACGATCTCGGAAGCGCTCGCGGTGTTCTTATTGACGAGTATCACCAGCGGCACGTTGGGTGCATCGGCTCCGGACTGGCCTGTGTAGGTTTTCTCGCTGCCGTCTTTCTTGCGCTCGTGCAGGATTACCTGCCGTCCAACGAACTGACTGGCGACGTCCACCGCCGAATCCAACAGGCCACCGGGATTGTTGCGCAAGTCGAGTATCAGGGCCTTTGCCTGCTTGGCTTTGACCTCGTCCAGGGCCCCGCGGAGTTCCTGGCCGGTGCGCTCACCGAACAGATTGATGCTGACGTACCCGACGTTGTTGTCCAGCATCTTCCAGGCCACAGTAGGTGTATCTATTTTCTCGCGTGTGATAGTGAGCGTCAGCGGCTCCGTCGCTCCCGTCCTCGAAACAGCCAGCTTTACCGGGCTGCCGATCGGGCCCCGGATCAGTACGACGATGTCGTCGTCAGACATGTCGGGCGTCAGGGCCTTGTCGTCGACTTTAACGAGGACGTCGCCGTCTTCGACTCCGGCCCGCGCGGCGGGGGAATCGACCATCGGCTTCAGCGTCACTCTGTTCTGTGAGTCGCGCCCGATCAGCGCGCCGATACCGCCGAAGCTGCCTTTCAGATTGTCTTTTTCGATCTGGCGTGGCTGAGGCTCCACCAATGTGGTGTGCGGGTCATTCAAAAGCTCCAACACGCCGCGGATCGCGCCGTAGGCCATGGCCTGAGGCTCGGGCACCTTACCGTAGAAGTCCGTTTGCAGGATGTGCCACGCCTCCCAGAAAACCTTGAAGCTCGTGGATTCATCGACGGTCGGCACGTCGCGGTTGTAATACCACCGTGTGCCGTAGCCCGCGGCAAAACTCGTCGTTACGATGAGCAGGCCGACCACCGCGGCAAAGATCAGCTTTACTATCGCTTTCATTCCCACTCCAAGGTTCACTTGAATTCCCGAACGGAAGTTGGCGCTTCTATGAATATGAAACTGGGGAGTGAGTTTCACTCCCCAGTGGACCTCTACTTTCCAGCAATTCTAGCACTACGATAGTGAAATGGCAAGTGAGAACAGGGCCATCGCACAAAACGGCCGTGGTGGCCCAGAAGTGTGGCTCTGGGCCGCTGGCGCAATCAGAAGGCTTGCCAGATACTAGACATAACGCAAATCAGATGAGACACCAGCCTAGACGATTGGAGCAGAAGGTGGAAAGTCTCACGAAACCACCCGCGCAGAGTGGAGCTGCGTTCCTTCCGCGCGGCCGTGCTGCGTCGGTTGCGCCGGCACGATGCGTGACGGAACCTGTCCGAGGTTCGACCAGGCTGTCTGCAAAGCATCACACTTGTACCGAAAATCGAACTTTACGGATTACCTGCGCTTATGTCGAGGGCTTGGGCGAAATGCGACATAATCCTGCGTGTATTCTACATAACATGCATAGTGCGAAGTTGAAAAAGAGCCCGATTGCTTGGCTAATTCTCTGTCTGTTTCTTGCGTTCGTGGTTGAAGCTCGTGACGAAGTATGACTGATAAGCGTCCAGCAAACGCTCCGGGAGAAAGCCTTTGACGTCCGTGCCATCCTGCGTGTGCTCCTCCCACGTCACGTTGCCTTGTTGATGGAACAGGGCCAGCAGCTCCGCGGCCCGGTACGGCAGCCGGACCTTGACTTCTACCATCTCTTGCTGCAGCACTTCCTGCACTCTGAGCAGCAAGTGGTCCAGTCCGGTTCCCTTGGCCGCGGACACTGCCAGACTGTGTGGGAAATCGGCCAATACCTCGGACAAATCGGACGCCTCGGCCAGCTGGTCAACCTTGTTCATGGCAATCACGGTGGGCTTGGCTGCTGCCCCCAGCTCCGCTAACGTCGCCTCCACGGCGAGGCTGTGTTCGATCGCGCGCGGATGAGTTATGTCAACAACGTGGATGAGCACGTCCGCTTCAGCGATCTCTTCCAGCGTCGCCCGGAAGGCCGCGACGAGCGTGGCCGGCAGTTTCTTGATGAATCCGACCGTGTCGGTCACCAGCACTTCCATCCCGGACGGCAGCGTAATCCGCCGCGTGGTCGGATCCAGCGTCGCGAACAGCTGGTCGGCCGTATACACGTCGGCGCCAGACAGCGCGTTCAGCAACGTCGACTTGCCGGCGTTGGTGTAGCCGACGAGCGCGATCGTCGGGATCCCCGTCTTGCGCCGTTGGGCCCGGTGCAAACTGCGCTGCCGCCGGACTTCCTCCAGGTTCTCCTTCAGTTGGGAGATGCGGTGCCGGACCTCACGCCGGTCGGTTTCCAATTGCGTTTCGCCGGGGCCGCGCAGCCCGGTGCCGGTGCCGCCGGCTCCTCCTCGGCCGCCCGAAGTTTGTCTGCCCAGGTGCTGCCACTGGCCGGTCAATCGGGGCAACAGGTACTCGTACTGCGCCAGCTCCACTTGCATGGAGCCTTCCTTGGTCCTGGCGTGCTGCGCGAAAATGTCCAGGATGAGCGCGCTGCGGTCCAGCACGCGGACGTTCAAAGCCTCTTCAATGTTGCGCTGCTGACGTGGCAGCAGCTCGTCATCGAACGTCAGCACGTCGAAGTCGAGCTCATTCAGGTAGGTCTGGATCTCCTCAAGTTTGCCCTTGCCCAAATAAGTCGCCGGGTCGACTCGCTCCAACCGTTGGTACGTTTGACCGACTACCTCAAGTTGGGCCGTGCCCGCCAGTTGCGACAACTCCTCCAGCGAGTCCTCGATGTCCCAGCCGGAATGATCGTGTTTCAACTCCACGCCCACCAAGAACGTCTTTTCAACGGGTTGATCTGTCGAAATTAGGTTTCTGCTAATGGGTTCAAGCCTCCATCGGATGAGCCAATCTCTCTACAGATCGGCCTTCTCCATGCGCCTCAGCGCTTCTGCGAGGCGATCTGTTGGCGTCCCCAACGACATACGCACGTAGCCCTCGCCGTAGGTGCCGAAGAACACGCCAGGCGCCAGTGAGACCCCAGACGTCTCCAGGAGCCGCGTGGCATAGTCGGCTGACGGATAGCCGTTCGGCAGCCGCGCCCAGACGTACAACGTTGCTGACGATCGATCGGCCGACAGCCCCAGGCCGGGCAGCGCGTCCAGAATCATGTCGCGCCGGGTCTGGTAGATCGCGTTGCGGTCTTTTAGCCAACTTTGATCGCTCGTAAGGGCCGTCGCTGCCGCCTGCTGGATGGGCAGGAAGACTCCAGAGTCTACGTTGGACTTAAGCTGAGCCAGGGCGGAGACGGCCTCGGCCCTTCCCACCGCCATACCGATGCGCCAACCTGCCATATTGTATGTCTTGGACAGCGAATTGAACTCCACAGTCACGTCCTTGGCGCCCGGTATCTCGAAAATCGTGTGGTCGGTGTACCCATCGAACACCAGCTCACAGTACGGGTTGTCGAAGCACAACAGGATATCGTTTTTCCGCGCGAAGTCCACAGCGTCCTGCAGGAAAGACATCGGGGCGACGGCTGTCGTCGGATTATTCGGATAGTTGAGCCACATGATCTTGGTCTTCTTCAAAACATCGGCTGGGATGGCGGCCAGATCAGGCAAATAACCACGATCTCGCACCAGAGGCAGATCGTAGGCGACGCCCCCTGCCATTAGTGTGCCCATTGCGTACGCCGGGTACCCTGGGTTCGGCACCAGCGCCACATCACCCGGATCGATGTACGCCAGCGCCATGTTGACGACGCCTTCTTTGGAACCGATCAGCGGCAGGACCTCCCTAACGGGGTCGATCTGGACGCCGAACCGCGCGAGATAATAAGACGCAATCGCTTCGCGGAGCTGTGGTGTGCCGGCAAAACCCGGATAGCCGTGGTTGCGCTCATTAGCTGCGGACTCGGACAGTCTCTGGATGATTTGCGGTGCGGGCGCAAGGTCAGGATTGCCGATGTCCAGGCGGATCACATCGGTGCCTTTGGCGCGCATCTCGCCGATGCTCTTCTCCAAGCGGGCAAATGGGTACGGTGGAAGATTCGATAAACGTGTGGCCGGCTTCATGCCCAATGCAATGCTCCCCTTTCTGTGGCTCGATCTGAAGGCCTCGATAATTCCCTCAGTAAGATGTACGTCGTTGCAGTCCGCCGTCCGCCCTACGGACTTGCTGCCTTAGTCTGTTCCAACCAGGTCTGCAGCACCCGCCCAACCCGTTCCAGACTGTCCCGGCTCAATTTGTCGCAGGTATCCTGCGTGGTATGCCAGTATGGATAGTCGAAGTCGATTATGTCAACGGACGGGATACCGGCCTTGATGAAAGGAATGTGGTCATCGTCCATCGTCCATTTGTATTGCGGAATGAACTCCTTTTGGTAACCGAGAGCGGCTGCCACGTCCCAGATGTCTTTCATCAGGTTTGGGTCCGAATTGCCTTCCCAGTAGAACTCTTGCTGTTGATCCCCGACCATGTCCAGCAGGATCATGGTTGCGGGTTTCGTGGTCAAGTGCGACGCCATGTAGTCCGCGCCCACGGCGAAGGGCCAGCCGTTCAGCTCGCCACGATCCTCCGCGTCGAAGAAGGCGAGCTGAACTCGTCTGTGCGTTCGACCGACGTCCAGTACACGCGCCAGTTCCAACAACACCGCTACGCCGCTGGCGCCGTCGTCAGCGCCGATGATCGGTTGGTTGCGGCTGCCGGGCGGATTGTTGTCGGCGTAAGGGCGAGTGTCGTAATGCGCCCCGATCAAAACGACCGGACCCTGTCCCTTGCTCGCGATGATATTGCGCGCCCGCGTGTCGCGGTATGTGAACTGTTGTTCCTCAACTTCCCATCTCGAGGCTCTTAGCTGGTTCGCAATCGCGTCCCCGGCTTCCCAGCCCTGTGTCGTGCCGGTTACCCGTGGACCCATGTTGCACTGCTCCCACGCCAGCGCGTAGGCGGCTCCTCCACTGAAGACGTGCGTGTACGTCAGCGTGGGAGACGCGTCCGGAGTCGTCGAAGAGACAGGAGTGTGGGATGGAAGGGAGACATAGACTGGGGCACCAGCAACGTGAGGAGCGTCAATCCAGAGGAGCAAGCCAGTGCACGACAACGCCAGCAGCATCGCCAGAGCGAAGAGCCGAGCACTGCGGCCCGACAATGCGGTCAAAAGCAGACTCCTTCGCGCCTCAGGCGCGAGAGTATCGATGAATTTCCACAGCCGTGCGCGTAGTGTAACCCAACTGAAAACAAAAGTCAACCGTTTGAACTGCGCATTGTCCGTATCGACCGGGGCTCCCGAAGCTCCCGAAGCTCTCGTAACTTCGGTAGTCTGGGCCACAGCCCTTGGTCGTCACGGCTGGATAAAAGACTCCAGGGCGGCAAGCGCTCGTCTCGCCATGACCCCGTGGATGTCGCGTTTGCGACTGGGCTGCTCGTCCTCCGACAGCGCGGGCAGCAGTCCGAAATTGGGTTTCATCGGTTGAAAGTCGGTGACTTCTGTCGCGCTGACGTAACGGCACAAGGCGCCGAGCATCGTTTCCGGTGGAAAAATGACCGGCGGGAGCCCCTGGAGGTAATGCGCCGCGTTGAGGCCGGCGACTAATCCGCTGGCAGTGGAGCCCATGTAGCCTTCTGTGCCGACCAGCTGACCGGCGAAGAACAGTCCATCGTGCCCACGGAGCTGCATCGTGGGTCCCAGAAGGGCCGGCGAGTTGATGAACGTGTTGCGGTGCATCTGCCCGAAGCGGACGAACTCAGCGTGTTCCAGCCCGGGGATCAGTTGAAAGACGCGCTCCTGCTCCGGCCAACGCAGGTTCGTCTGAAAACCCACCAAATTGTACAACGTTCCGGCCAGGTTGTCCTGTCGCAGCTGCACCACGGCCCATGGGCGCTGTCCGGTCCGCGGATCGACGAGCCCCACCGGCCGCAACGGTCCGAAGGCCAGCGCCTGCCGTCCTCTTGAGGCGATGACCTCCACCGGCAGGCATGCCTCGAAGAAACGCTTGTCCAACCGTTCGAAATCACGCAGCGAGATCGTCTCTGCGGCGAGCAGCGCGTCGACGAAGCTGTCGTATTCTTCATGCGTCAGCGGGCAATTGACGTAGTCGTCGCTGCCACGTCCCCAACGATTGGCTCGGAATACCCGGTCCTCATTCACCGAATCGATGGACACAATCGGCGCCATCGCGTCGAAGAAATGCAGCTGACTGCGGCCGGTCAGCTCGGCGATGTCATCCGCCAGCGTTTCGGAAGTGAGGGGGCCGCTGGCGACGATGACTGCCCTGCCCCGTGGAATCTGGGTGATCTCCTCGCGCCTGACTTCGATCCGGGGGTGCGCAGTTATCCGCTCCGTAACACAACGCGCAAACGACTCGCGATCGACGGCAAGCGCCCCGCCGGCTGGCACGGGGTTTTGGTCGGCGCATGATAGGATGACCGACTTAAGACGGCGCAATTCGGCTTTCAAGAGTCCGGGCGCCCGATCCGGCAGATCGGACCCCAACGAGTTGCTACACACCAGTTCCGCAAAATCGGCGGAATGGTGCGCAGGCGTCTCCTTGATGGGACGCATCTCGTATAGAACGACTCGCTCGCCATGTTCCGCTATCTGCCACGCGGCTTCGGAGCCAGCCAAACCGCCACCAATGACGACGATCTCTTCCAAATCGATCTTCTCCCCACAGGCCCATCAGGCGGGACCGACAGACGTCGTGCCCTGGTGTCCACGACGCGCGCCATTGTAGCGCATCCGAGCCATACGGGCAACTGCTTCTGGCCGGTCCGAGTGAGACGGGGCCAACTCTGACAGAAATCAGACACAAAAGGGTTGACACCTGCAGCGACCAGTCTTATAATAAAGTTGAAAAGCAAAATTGTCAAGTGACAACGGCGCTTTACGTTGGATAGCGCACTTCAGTGGAGAAGTGCGCGGGAGGACACTATGAGTTCAACAAATCTCGGTCAGTCCGGACGGGAGGTTTCCGTGAAGACGACCAGTTTCGAGCGTTTCTCTGGTACTGCTGGGATCTTGGCCGGTATCGCCGTGTTTCTTTACGCTGTGACGTTCTTCGGCATCCAGCGTGCCTACCCAAGCCTGGGGGCCTGGCTTAGCGGCCTGTTCCTGGGGTTAACGGGGCTGTTTATCACCCCGCTAATCATCGGAATGTATGCGCGTCTGCGTGAAACGGACGCCGCCTATGCCCTGTGGGCGATGCTTTTGGGTTTCTTTGGCGCCATCGGCTTGCTTGTTGATGGCGGCTATGCCCTTGCTAGTGAGATCTTCAAACCGGGCACGGCTGTCTTGTCGTCGACGGCGGCAACTCCACCCACTGCGGTTGATCCAGCTGGCATCTTGAGCTTTGGCCTGTTGGGCGTGAGCTTCTTCGTTGTTTCGTGGCTGATCGTCAAAGGCGGAGAGTTTCCGCGCGGTATCAGCTACCTGGGCTATGTTACAGCGATCGATATGATTTATGGCTTCATAGCCCGCCTCATTATCATCAACCCCACCTACATGTCTATACTCGTGCCAGCGGTGGTGCTGAGCTTTCTGCTTCTGCCCGCCTGGTATGTCTGGCTGGGCATGGACTTGGCGCGTGGGGTGGTCGACGAAAGCATCGCGGCAACGGCGAAGAAGCCGGATCTTTATTGCTGCAGCGTCTAAACGCGCTGCACAGTAGCACATGCTGCTCTCATTGGCCACCTATGCAAATTGTGCATGTGGGTGGCTGACTGAAGGGATCGGCGCGAGAGCCGGTCGAGAACAGGAGCTCGTTGACGAATGACCGTCGGGCTCCTGTTTCTTTGCACCTTCAGTTCTGTGCCTTCAGTTCACGGTCCATTCTAACAGCCCATTCCTGAAAATCATTGACATTGTACCGTGACCGATTTATAATCGAATCGAAGAATGATCTGTCAGATTATGTGGCACAGTGCATTGTAAATAACCACATGTCAGGCAGAGTGGGAGACGTATCCTAGGAGGCAAGTGATGAAACCGATTCACTTTGAGAAATTTGCCGGCGCTTGTGGATTCCTGGCCGGCCTGTCTGTGTTTCTTTTTGCGGTAAGTTTTTTCGGCATTGAAAGCGCGTATCAGGCTCTGGGTGTTTGGTTGAGCGGGCTGTTCCTGATGCTGACCGGGTTTTTCCTGACGGTGCTACTAATAGGGATATACGCTCGTTTGCGAGAAACCGATGCCGCTTACGCGCTCTGGGGTATGCTGATTGGCTTCTTCGGGGCAATCGCAGTGCTCATCGACGGCAGCTATACGCTCGCGGCTGCGATTAGTTCGCCGGGGAGCAGCCCCTCTATGATGGCTGCGGGCGCGGCTCCCAGCGCGGCCGATCCGCGCGGCCTCCTCAGCCTGGGATTATTGGGGATCAGCTTCTTCATCGTGTCCTGGTTGGTTATCGAAGGCGGCCAATTCCCGCGGGCGATCAGTTATTGGGGTTACGTGACGGCCATTGCTATAGTGTACTTGTTCATCGCCCGGTTGATCATTGTGAACCCGACGTATTTGTCAATCATGGTCCCGGCATTGGCAGCCGGGTTCATTCTCTTACCTGGCTGGTACATGTGGCTTGGGATTGACCTCATGCGCGGGTTGGTTGACGAACACGTCAAATCCGCGAAGACTCCCGATCTGTATTGCTGTAGCGTCTGAGCCGTTGATCGGCCTCATCAGCGCTAAGCCGTAGGTCACCTCGAGCGTGGAGAGAGTCTGCTTCCACGCTCGAGTTTTTATTTCCCCGCACTCAGCGACCTGAGTTCTTGACTTCGTCTCTGAAGCATGGTATAGCTGGGACAAATCTGGATTGGCACGCGGGAGGAGGGTCGCGCCCATGTTGGCTGTTGACGTCATTGCCCGGAAGCGCGATGGTTACGAGTTGTCCGCCGAAGAGTTGGAGTATTTCGTCACGGGCTGCACGCGCGGCGATATCGCCGACTATCAGGCCGCAGCGTGGTTAATGGCGGTGTACCTGCGCGGCATGAGCCTGCAGGAGACCGTTCGACTCACGTCCATTATGGCCCAATCGGGCGAAGTGCTGGACTTGAGCGACATCGCTCCTTTCGTCGTGGATAAGCACTCCACCGGCGGGGTTGGCGACAAGACCACGCTGGTTGTGGCCCCGCTAGTCGCCTCGTTGGGCCTGCCGGTTGCCAAGATGTCCGGGCGGGGTCTGGGATTCACAGGCGGCACGATCGACAAGCTGGAATCCATCCCCGGTTTTTCGTGCGATATGACCCCGTCTGCGTTTCGCGAGCAGCTGCAGCGCCACGGGATAGTTCTCTCCGGGCAGAGTGCCGGCCTGGCGCCGGCGGACGGCAAGTTCTACGCATTGCGCGACGTGACAGCGACCATATCCAGTGTGCCTCTCATCGCCAGCTCGATCATGAGCAAGAAGATCGCGTCCGGAGCCAACGGAGTTGTGCTGGACGTCAAAGTTGGAATGGGCGCGTTCATGAAGACCCTTGATGAAGCGCGGACTTTGAGCCGGGTGATGCTGGAGATCGGGCGAAGCCTGCAGCGCAAGATGGCCGCAGTCCTTTCCGACATGAATCAGCCGCTGGGTGACGCGGTGGGTAACGCGCTCGAGGTTATTGAAGCAGTCGAGACCCTGGCGGGCCGTGGACCGGCGGACTTTCGTGAGCATTGCCTGGCCGTCGCGGCTCAAATGTGCATCATGGGTGGACAGGCAGAGCACGTAAACGGCGCACGAGATCTTCTCCTCGAATCGCTGCACTCTGGGAGAGCAATTCGAACCTTCCGGAGATGGATCGAGTCACAGGGAGGCGAAGGCCGTGTGGCGGATGACCCCGGCAGAGTGCTGCCACGGGCGGAGGTCGTGCGTTCCATGCGGGCCGGGGACTCCGGTTGGGTCAGCGAACTGAATGCCATGAGGGTCGGGCTTGCGGCGCTACACCTGGGGGCGGGCCGGGCGGTCAAGGGGCAGCCGGTGGATCACGCGGTGGGGATCGTGCTCCACAGGAAGATCGGTGATGAGGTTTTGGTCGGCGACCCTTTATGCACGATCTATGCGCGGAACGAAGAGCGGGCAGACGAAGCGGAGCGCAGAATTGCTGAAGCGTATCGCCTAAGCAACGAGCCGGTTTCGAAACCGGCTCCGATTCTGGAAGTGCTTCACTGACCTCGTCCGAACACCGTCAGGCCGATCGCGCCAGCCGGCTGGGGTTCAGCGCCTCTTGAACGATGCGCTGGAACTCCTCGATGGGGAAAGGCTTGGTGATGTACCGATAGGCCTGCAGACGTTCCGCCTCGGCCTGGACTTCCTCGGAGCCGTACGCTGTCATCAGAATTACGAGGGTCGCCGGACGTTTGGAGCGAATAGCCTTCATGAGGTCCAGCCCGCCCATGCCTTCCATTCGATAATCCGTAATTACGAGATCGCACGGCTCGCTGTCCATGATTGACAGAGCGTCGTGGCCGGTGCTTGCCGTCTGAATCTCGTAGTCTGGGCCCAGGCTCAGCAGGCTCTGCTTCAAGAGAAAAGCCAGCCTCGCTTCATCATCGACCAGCAATACACGCTTCCTCGCCACCGGACTACTCCTTCCCCGTAAGCCATTTTTTCAGGCAATGCCAGTATAACACAGAACGAGGAGACTCTGGGTCAAGAATCAGTGGAGGAAACGTTGAGGTTAAGTTGAGGAGGTTATGAGGCGGTTAACGCCGGTTGACGAAGGTGAACGTCGCTATTCCTCGGGCGGCAAGGCCAGCATGTAGCCAACCCCGCGCACGTTCAGGATGTGCTCGGGCTGGGCCGGGTCGATTTCCAGCTTCTGCCGCAAATGGCTGATGTGAGTCTTGATGATCGTGCGGGCTTCCTGTTCGGAGCACTCGTAGCCCTGTGAGCGCGAGACCAACTCCTCGCACCGCAGCACGTTGCCCGCCGCTTCTGCCAGGCTCGCCAGCACTGAAAACTCCGTAGGCGTCAGGCTCACCGGCTGACCCCGCATGGTCACGATGTGCTTGCGCAGGTCGACGAACAGTTCACCGATACGAATGAAGTGATTCGTTTCGCTCCCGCCCTCGGTGCCGTCTTCGGGGAATTCTCCGTCTGGGTCCGGGCCGGCGGTGACCGCGGAGAGCTCTCTGACGCCCTGCTCCAGACGATTGATCAGCTCGCGGCGACGAATCTCGCGCCACTGTTTCTTGACGCCCTCGCGCACGCTCGTCTTCAAGACGTCCGGCTCACAAGGCTTCAGCAAATAGTCGTGTGCGCCCTCCCGCAGCGCGCCGATCGCGGAATCGAGCGTGGCGTACCCTGTCAGCATGATCACGCCTGTCGAGGGCGCGCGTCGCCGGATTTCCTTCATGAGGGATAGGCCGTCCATGCCGCCCATTTTCAGGTCGAGCAGCGCCAGATCGAAGTTCCCGTCGTAGATGAGACGCAGTGCTTCCTCGCCGCTCTCTGCCGTGACGACCTGGTAGCTCTCCCGCGACAGCACCTCCTTGAGCGTGCTGCGGATCGACGGATCGTCATCGACAATCAGTATCCTGACTTGACTGGACATGATGAATGTTCCTTCCCCCAACTGCACAGAAGGACTAGGCCGGCTCGGGCCCCGCCGCGCCGCCCGGGGCCGGCAGCCTCACCGTGAAGACAGACCCGCTACCCGCCTTCGATTCGGCGCGGATCGAGCCGGCGTGCCGCTCCACAATGTCATGGCTGATGGATAGCCCCAACCCCGTACCCTTGGCTTTGGTGCTGAAGAAGGGATCGAAAATACGGCTTAGAACCTCAGGCGGTATGCCCGCGCCTGAGTCCTTAAAAGTCACTTCGACGAAGGCAGTCTGCGGCTTGCGGACCGTCTGCGTGCACACTTGCAGCTCGCCCCCGTCGGGCATCGCTTCCAGGGCATTCAAGGTCAGATTGACGAAGACCTGCTTCATCTGGTCGGCGGAAAGAGCGACCAGAGGAAGGTCAGGAGCAAATGACTTCGTCACCTTCACCCTGCCCTGCTGGAGACGCTTGCCCATGAGGACCAACACAGTCTCAAGGAGCGCATTCAGGTCTGTGGGTCGCTGGCTGTCTTGCGACGGCCGGTAGAAGTCCGCCATCCGCTGCACGATCTTCGCGATGCGGTCCAACTCCTCGCGCGCGATGTCCAAATACTGCCGGCTAGGACCGTCGGCCGGCACTCCGTCGTTGACCAGGTAAATGCAGCTCTGGACCGACTGCAATGGATTGTTGATCTCGTGTGCGATGGACGCGGCCAGCTTGCCGGTCGCCGCGAGTTTCGCACTTTGAAGGAGCTGAGCATTGAGTTCCGCCACTTTTTGTCTCAGCGCTTCGTTTTCGGCTCGGAGCCCGGCATTTTGGGAAGCCATCGAGGCCACTCGAACCATGGCCCGAACGATAGCCGTATCCTCTGATGTGAATGCGCCGGCCTGTCCCGTGCGCCCGCAAAGCAACGCACCATTGACGGCCGTATCCCCAAACAGAGGAGCTAACAGGGCCTCGGTTACTTCTATGCCAAGACGCTCGTGCAGCATCTTGAGGACCTGCTGGCCGCGCGCCGCAACCACGACTTGAACCTCGTGCTCGCGCGACAGGCGGGCGAGCAGGTCGGGGTTCTCATTGGCCGAGTACGCCAATTCGACCGGAATGAGTGAGCCGTCTCGCCAAACAGCGTGTGCCTGAAACTCAGTGCGATCCTCGCTCACGCAGAAGACGCAGCCCACCTGTGCGTTAACCGCCCTGCAAATGGGTCCGATGGCCAGACTGCCTTTCGGGTCGGCCGGAAATGTGCTGGCGACAGCATTCAATGTATCGAAACCAGTTTCCAACCGAGAGAGGTGGCAGTCCATGATGTTCGTTAGCTCACTTGCTGACTCACGGACGTGTGGGGCATGGCCTTCCAGTACTTCAAGGTCCCCGGTCCGGAGCCCGCACCAATACCAAAGGTAATTTTTCAGTTACTATTATACCAGACTATCGAATAGGCGTCAACCGTGAATCTACCAATCCGCCACGGCGCGCTCACGGATGACTCGCTGGTAGGTGGCTTTCGTCAGCTGTGCGATTCGCAGCCAGTTGTAGTCTCGAACCACTTCCTGGTACGCGTTGGTCACGCGAGCCCGGGCCCACTCGGGATGCTGCAGCGTGTGCAGGATGCCCCATGCCAGCGAGTCCGGGTTGCCGGCATACACGGTGATGCCCGTCTCTGAGTGTTTGATCACTTCCCGCAGACCGCCGGTCTCTGAAACGACCACCGGCGTCTTCGCCGCCATCGCCTCCAGAGCCACGATGCCGAATGGCTCGTACAGGCTCGGGAAAACAGCGCAGTCGGCCACCTTAAACAGTTTGTCCCGGTCCTCGTCTTTGATGAATCCGGTCAGGTACACGTTCGATGCGATGCCAAGTTTGGCCGCTTGTTGCTTCAGGCTGTCGGTCATCCCACCGGTGCCGGCGATAACGAATTTGGCGTCTGGATATTGGGCCAATACACGCGGGGCGGCGTCGATGAGAACCTGCAGGCCCTTTTCGTAGACCAGGCGCCCGACGTAGAACACGATCTTCTGCATGGGCGCCGCATACCGCATCCGAAAAGCACTCAGGTCGGCGCCGTCCAGCTTGTCGAATCGCTCCGTCGAAATCCCGTTCGGGATCACGTCTACTTTATCCGGCGGGGTGTTGAAGTAGCGTTTCACTTCGTCCGCCATGTAGTCGCTGGCGCAGATCACCCGCCAGGACTCATAAGTGAGCCACCACTCGACGTTGTTGATCGCGTGCTGCATGTCGTTGTGCAGGGAACCCTGATTTCGTCCGCGCTCGGTCGCGTGGATCGTGCTGACCAGCGGGGTCTTAAAGTTGCGCTTCAAGGCACAGGCGGCGAAGGCTACGAGCCAGTCGTGTGCGTGGATGAGATCGATCTTGCCCAGGGTGTCGAACAGTTCGGTGACCTTCACTTCCAACCCGAGGTTGGTCTGCCACGCGCCACTGAAGAAATCGGACGAGGCCACTTTGGGCGGGTCCAGCCGGTAGATCGTCGCGCTGTCCACCTTCTCGACCTCGTCGCCGCCCATCCAGCGCGGCGTCAGCAGATGAACTTCGACGCCCGACTGGGCAAGCGCCGGCAGAATCTCAGCCACATGCTTGCCGAGTCCACCCACCACGTGCGGGGGATATTCCCAAGAAAGCATCAATACTCGCATCGTGTCCTCCTCGAATTGTCTCTTCTCTGGGTAGTATAACGAGAGCGCGTTGCCACGCCTGTGTCCCTTCTTCTCTTCACCTGAGTGGCGCTACGGTCCCGGCCTCAATCAGCGCCAGGACATCGGCTCGAGTTGGCCGGCCATTTGTGATCGCCGCCTGGGCCACTGTCTTGACCAGCAGGCTCGTGCCCTCATAGGCCTGTATCGCCTGCGCGCCCGGCTCGTGACCCGTCAGCGCCCGGAATTCTTCCACAAAGGCCCCGTCTACCGGTTGGCTGGTGACGATCTTCACGACACCGTCGCTCTCGTCTGCCACGGCGCGCCCACCAGAGGCGGAGCCCACGTCCGGCAGCACCGAGGCCAATCCGGCAGCGCGGTAGACGTCCATTGCCGATAGCGCCGCGTCGGTCGACCAGGGGCCGATCACACCCACGATATCGGGATCGACGGCCATCTCACGTGCCTGCTGCCGCGATTCAGCGGCTCGGCCATCGTCGTTAAGCGCTATCAGCTCCACCAGTGGTTCGCCCGTTCCGGCCTCGAGGTTGTAGTGCTGCACGGCCAGCCGGGCCGCGAACAGCAGGTCGTAAGCCGCGTTCCGTTGCGGACCTTCGAAGGGCGCCACGAGTCCGATTTTCACCGTGCTTCGGACAGACCCAGGGAAACTACAGCCGGCCGCCAGGATGGCGATCGCGGCAACCCACAACCACGTGACGGCGGCACCTTGCCTGGCGGCAATTCTCAAGTGATTCATTGTCTCACTCTGAAAAAGATGGACTTGCACCCCACGAGGTCCTGCGATTTACTTCGACGTTACAGATTATACCTGATTGCGGTCCAGACTCAAAGCCCTCCAGTAGCGTCTTTGTTGTCGCCTCTCGCTCATTGTATAATAGCGCTGCCAGTAGTCACACGCGGAGCCAGTCCAGTTGGTAGTACAAAGCCTTGCCTGGAGGAGGAAATCCCCATGCGCGTTTCGAATCTGCGTCACTCGCTGTCGGTTCTGCTTCTGCTCGGATTGCTTGTCCAGGTTCTGTTGGGGGCTGTTCCATCTGCCCTGGCTCAGGGCCCGGCGGATGAGTTGAAACCGTTTGCATCCTACAAAGAGCCACCGGTACAGGGGCAGCCGCAAGTCGCTCAGGCTCCCATCGCTCCGGACCTGTCGAACGTTAGCATCCCCTTCGTGTTGACTGATCCCCAGCAAAAGCGACTGGCCACCAATGGCTTTGTCGTCAGTCCGGGGATGGACAAGGAATTCTTTACTCTCTACGAACAAGGCCGCTATAACTACCAGCCTCTCTTTGTGACGTCAGATTCGCTGCTGCATGTGTATCACCTGATGTTCGACAAGACGCTTCGGACCGCCGAATCCAAGGAATTTGCCCCCTTGCTGCGGCAAATGACCTCCGCCCGACCGCCCAGGCGCAGAAGGATTACACCATCCTCCGCGGGTCTGCGTCGGAAGACGCCGCCCGCCGAACTCTGGGCCTATTTCGTCGTGGCAGGCAAGCTCCTCGACGACTCAGCCAGCGTGCCGGCGGACGTCGCCGACCTGGTCGACGGCGAGTTGAAGAATATCGACGCGGCGTCAGGAATTCTGCCATCCCCGATCTTTCCCGGCCTGGAATTCGGCGAGGACTACACGCAATACGTCCCCCGCGGCCACTACACCAAAACCGAGACGCTCCAGCGCTATTTCAAGGCCATGATGTGGTATGGCCGCATGACGTTCCGCCTGACGACGAAAGACCCCAAAGTA
Source organism: uncultured Chloroflexia bacterium (assembly GCA_963843645.1). Lineage (GTDB taxonomy): Bacteria > Chloroflexota > Anaerolineae > DAOTYC01 > DAOTYC01 > CAWJLE01. The sequence continues at coordinate 611,381 of CAWJLE010000003.1, forward strand.
GGTGAGAGCGAGACACGCATGGCCTTGTTGGTCGCGCAGGCTGTCCGCGCCGTCAGAGTAGGTGAGCCGTACCGGCCTGGAGGCCTGGAATGACCTGTACGCTCCCACTGGCTTCTTCGTCGGCCGCTCCGACGATCTCACGATTCCGCAGTATCTCAGCGTGATGGACGAGGTATACGGTCCCAATGCGACAGTGGAGGCTCTCGCTGATAGCGCGAAACTGACTCAATTCATCGCCAAAGCGGAGCAGCTGCCCGCACCCAAGATTCTGGGCATGGTCGTCCTGTATACCAGCAACGTGGAACAAACGACGAAGGGCCTGCGATTCATGGGGCAGCGATTCGTCCCCGACGCCTACATCTTCCGGGAGCTGGTCTTCAGAAACGTCAGCACTCCTGACAAGCGTCGCGGCCTGCCTATGGGCCTGGACATCTACGCCGCTCTGGGATCCGGTCGTGCCTATGCTCTGCTGGACGAGATGGGTGAGACGGGCTATGCGCGGTATCCGGAACAAATGCAGAAGATTCAGAAGACGATGGCCGGTTACAGCCAGGAGCAATGGACCGAAACCCTGTACAATACGTGGATCTACAGCCTGGAGACCCTAATCGACGTCCCTGGCTCGATGTTGGCGCAGAAGGTCCAAACGGGCCTGCCGCAATTTATGCAGAACGCGGCGTGGCTGGACCGCAGCCTCAACACGGCGCTCGGCAGCTGGGCGGAACTGAAGCACGACACTATCCTGTATGCGAAGCAGGTCTATGCCGAGATGGGCGGCGGGGGGCCAAAGGGTCCGCCGCCGTCACCGGCTGAGCCGAAAGGCTACGTCGAGCCTAATCCCATCTTCTTCGCCCGGCTGGCCGCCTTGGCGGCACTTACGCGCGACGGGCTGGCGTCACGCGATCTTCTGGACAAGACCGACGCTGACGATCTGAGCAAGATCGAGACGTTGGCCCTCTCCTTCAAGACGATGGCGGAGAAGGAACTGCGCAACGAGGCGCTGAGCGCCCAGGAGTACGAAGCAATCCGATTCTACGGCGGAGACCTGGAGCACCTCACGATCGCCGCGTCGCTGGATGACGTCGATGCCAACGCCGGCGCTCCGATGATGGATCAGGAACCACGCGCTGCTGTCGTCGCAGATGTCGCCACGGACCCCGATCACGACTTCAACGGCGTGCCCGACCCGGCCGTTCTCGAAGTAGGCGTGGGCGCGGTGGATCCAATCTACGTGGTGGCTCCCATAGAGGGCAAGTTGCAGGTCGTCATGGGCGGGGATTTTTCATATTACGAGTTCGCCCAACCGGCCGCCAAGCGGCTCACCGATGACGCCTGGCGCCAGATGCTTGATGACGGCAAGGCGCCGGCTCGGCAGCCCTGGATCGCCAGCTTCGTCGTGACTGACACAGTCAATGAGGATCTGTCGTTGGCCGTCCGTCGGTTTAACAACATCTATGTCGACTCGATTTGGTACCCTGGCGACAGCGGCATCCAGAATGTGTCGTCCGGCGATGCGGCCAAAAAAGTTCTTTCCGAAGTGGACGCTCTCAACGCAGCGAGCCAGTACGAAGGCCGGCAGTTGATTCAGTTCGATTTTCGATCTTTCGACATGCAATCGCCTGATCAGGCAGTCGTTACCGCGCGCGAAACCTGGGATGCGAAGCTGTACGAGCAGGGGCCTGACGGCGCCGCCGGACCGCTGCTCAAGCAGAGAGGGCCGTACACCATAGACACGACCTACACACTGCAGCGCGGCACGTCTGAGTACGGGCCAGGATGGATCGTCAGCAAATTGATCTGGAACACGCAGCCGCCGGCCTGGCAGAATGCGAAGTAAGACCACTTCTGGGGTCCTAATCAGCGGGACGATGATGTGGCTCGTCGTCCTACTGTTGGCCTGGGCGCCGAACGCATTGGCCCACGCGCCGCACGCCGCTGCCTATACCTTCTCTGCCGAAACTGGCACTTACCTGCCAGTTTCGGTACCTTTCACAGTGACGGCGTCGCACTTCGTCACCGGCGCGATCGATATGACCGGTGACGGCGAACCGGAAACGGTGCGCGTGGTCGATGACCGGCTCAGCATCCGGGCTGCCGGAGCCGAAGTATGGCAGAGCGAGCCGGGGTGGAAAGTCGTCGATGCGGCTCTTGGCGATCCCAACAACGACGGACGCTTCGAAGCGCTGGTTGCGTTCCTAAAGCCCGACACGTCCGGAAGGCCGCGCTCTCAGCCTTTCGTCGTCGGTTACCGGCGAGGGCTGTTCGGCACCTGGTGGGGCGGCTCGCCGATCCAACGCCCGCTGCTGGAGGTCGAGCTGGCGGACGTGGACGGCGACGGCAACCAGGAACTGCTGACCATCGAAAGCGTTTCGGAGGCTGAGCAGCGACCGGCGGTCTGGCGATGGCACGGCTGGGGATTTAGCCTGCAGTGGGCAGGTCCCATTGGACACTATCGCGGGCTGCTCGCGCAAGACGTGAACGGCGACAGCGTGCCGGACGTGGTCGTTGCCGACACTGGGTGAGTGGGTATCCTTCGCATCAGGCTGGGCTTGTTACGCCGCTACTTGACCCGCTTTCTCGTTCACACTATAATCGGACGCTATGAAGGGTTTCAGCGTTTTCGAAACAATGGCCGAAGAGCTGTTAGAAGGCAAGCTGGGTCGTCTTCTCGGTGGCCGGCTGCAATTGGTGGACATCGCGAATGCACTGGCTCGCGCCGTGGAAGATCGGCAATGCTGCAGTCCCGAGGGTGTCGAATTGGCGCCGAATCGGTTTGTCGTTCGGGTCAATACGGACGACTTTCAGGAGCTGGCGCCGCTTCTATCCGATCTTCAGGGGCAGTTTTCCACCTACGTCACCCGTCTGGCTGCCGCCATGCAGTTGAGCCTCGCCGGCTCCGCCCGGGTGGTGATCGAGCCTTCTTCGTCGGTTGCGCCGGCTCGCACGCGGGTGGATGCTGACATCGAGCCGTCGGACGACGATGGTCATCTGAAGCCGGAAGCCACCCGACCCATCCGGCCCGTTTAGGATCGATTGCCTCGGACCCGACGTTCGCGTCGGTGCTGAAAAGGGCTTGATTCGACCACAACCCTGCGCATCCGTTACCTCCACCGGAAATGAGTCTATGGAAGTTGGCCTTTTCATCATCAGGCTCGCCGTCTTGGCCGCCCTGTATGGGTTTCTGATTGCCGTTGTGTGGCTGATCTGGCGTGAGTTTAGATCGATTTCGGCGGATTCGGCCGCCGACGGCGAGCGTCCGCCTGGCTGTCTGTTCGTTGTCGACAGCGGAGAGACCAGGCTTGTCCCCGGGGAGTCGCTCCGCATTGAAGGTTCCTGTACATTGGGACGCTCGACGGGCAACAGCATCGTCCTGTCGGACTCATCTGTATCGGCGAGGCACGCCATTCTCATCTACGAACATGGTTGCTGGTGGGTGCAGGACGCTGGGAGCACCAACGGCACCCAGTTGAACGGCGAACTGGTTGAGCATAAACTGCCCCTGCGCCGCAATGATGTGCTTGCTTTGGGCCAGGTGCAGTTGCGGTTAGAAGACGACTGACACGCACACGGAGGAACGCAATGACCCAGCACGAGCCGCGCATCGCAGTCATCGGCGGGAGTGGGCTGTACGCCATGGAAAACCTCGTCGACGTCGAGGAAATCAGTGTAGGCACACCTTTTGGCGATCCATCTGACAACATCGTCATCGGCACGCTGGAAGGCGCCCGAGTGGCCTTCCTCGCCCGCCATGGGCGAGGCCATCGTCATATGCCGAGCGAAGTTCCTTATCGGGCCAACATTTGGGCGCTTAAGTCGATCTGGTGTCCGCCGGATTATCTCTGTCAGTGCGTGCGGCAGCCTGCGAGAAGATTTCGCCCCACGAGATATCGTGATCCCCGATCAGATTTTCGATCGTACCAGCGGACGTCAGTTGTCGTTTTTCGGCCGCGGCCTGGTTGTCCATATCAGCTTCGCGAGTCCCTTCTGCCCGGATCTCAGCACGGCCCTGTACGAGGCCGTGGCGTCAACAGGGAATCGGGTGCACAAGGGTGGCAACTTCGTCGTCATCGAAGGACCGCGCTTTTCGACGAAAGCCGAATCGAACACTTTCCGGCAATGGGGCATGGATATCATCGGCATGACTGCTGTCCCGGAGGCGCAGCTTGCCCGCGAGGCTGAGATGTGCTATGCCGCCATGGGCCACGTGACAGACTACGACGTTTGGCACGAGACCGAGGAGCCGGTGACTGTCGAGGCGGTCGTACGCAACCTGTTGGCCAACACGCAGGTCGCGCAACAGGCCATTCGCAATGTGATCCCAATACTACAAGGCGAGCGTCATTGTGATTGCGACAGGGCTCTGGCTGATGCAATCATCACTCAGCGTTCCGCCATCTCGGACGAGATCAAGAAGGAGATGCACCTGTTGATCGGGAAGTACGTGTGATCCCACTAGGTGGAGCCCGTCTTCGACAGTCGATACGGAGTGGGTGGGTGGCAATGACAGCTGGGAAGCGACGGCAACGGTGAAGGTGGATCACCCACGAGAGCAAGAGCGGGTCCTTCTGCGGTTGGTTTGGGTCTTTCTCGTTCTGGCGCTGACCTACCTGGGTCTCGTCGGGTCGTTTGATCCGCTCCATCTCGTTGGCGCGTTCGGCGTGGTCGTCGCCACGACCGCAGCCGCTCACTGGATCTTGCGGCGGGAATTACCTCGGGCGGATGGCCTGCTGCTGCCGCTGGTCGCGTGCCTGTCGGGCTTGGGGCTCGTGATGGTTCTCCGCCTTGCGCCCGCCCTTTTCTGGAAGCAGGCTATCTGGCAGATTTGCTGGCACCGCGGTCATGTGCGTCGTCGCAGTGGTGCCCCGCGATCTGCGCTGGCTGCGGCGGTATCGCTACACTTGGCTGGCTGTGGGCCTTGGCCTACTGGCCTTATCGTTGGTGCTGGGAGTTAACCCTTTGGGCCGTGGCGCAAGGCTTTGGCTTGGCCTTGGCGGCCTGTATTTCCAACCTTCTGAATTCCTCAAGCTCGTTCTCATCGTCTTTCTGGCGAGTTATCTCGCAGAGAAACAAGAGCTTCTCCGTTTGCCGTCGACGTCGAGGGGGGGAAGGCTGGCGCCGTCGCTGCCTTATCTGGTCCCGTTGCTGCTGAGCTGGGGAGTTGCGCTGCTCCTGCTCGTTGCTCAGCAGGATATTGGGGCCGGCACCCTGTTGTTTGGCGCGGTGCTCGTCATGCTTTATCTGGCCAGCCGACAGGCGGGTTACGTGTTCGCCGGGCTCGGTCTCATGGTCGTTGCCGGTTGGGTGGGTTATCACCTGTCCTCATTTGTTGCGCTACGGGTTAACGTCTGGCTCAATCCGTGGGCCCTGTCCAATAGTGGCGGGTACCAGATCGTGCAGAGCCTGCTGTCTGTCGCAGCCGGCGGGGTTCTCGGCACCGGGCTGGGCCAGGGCTACGCCGCGCAGTACATCCCGGTCGTGCACACCGATTTCGTGTTCGCGGCGATTGGTGAGGAGCTGGGCCTCGCCGGGGCCTTGGCCGTTCTGCTGTTGTATTGCCTGCTGTTGTACCGCGGTTTGTGGACCGCGGTTCGTTCCTCGTCTGCCTTCGAGCGCCTGTTGGCGACAGGCTTGTCCATTACTATGGTTTTCCAGGCGTGGGTCATTACCGCCGGCAACTTGAAAATCCTGCCCCTAACCGGCGTAACCCTGCCCTTCGTGAGCTACGGTGGCAGTTCGCTGGTTGCCGGGTATCTGGCTGTTGGGCTGTTGCTGCACGTGTCGGCGCGGGCTGGCGAGGGCCTTTCCTGGTCGGAGGCCGCTGAGAGAGAGAACCTGCTGTCGTCGGCTGAAGCGTGGCGGAGGAATTCGACGCAATGAACGTGCGCTTGCGCCAGATATTTGTGGTTTTCCTCGCGGGCTTTGTCTTGCTGGCAGGTGCACTCTTCTACTGGCAGATCTATCGCGGGCCCCAGTTGCTGGCACGAGCGGACAACCCACGCCATCACGAGGAGAAGGTTCGTGAACCTCGTGGTCGCTTGTTGGATCGCCAGGGTCGTGTCCTGGTGGAGTCACTGGCGACTGATGGCCAACTCGTGCGACATTATGTCTACCCGCCTCTCGTTCACGTCACCGGCTTCGACAGCGTCCGCTACGGCAACAGCGGTATTGAAGCGAGTCGTGATGCAGATCTGCGCGGCCTGGCCTCCCGGTCGTCTTGGGCGCAAACGTGGGATCGGCTGTTGCACCGCCAACGCACACCGTCGGACGTCTCTTTGACGATCGACCTGGACTTGCAGAAGGCCGCCGACGCCGCTCTTCGAGCCAGCGGTCGGAATGGTGCGATCATCCTTCTCGAGGCCGAAAGCGGGCGGATTCTGGCGCTTGCCAGCCATCCCTACTTCAACCCAAATCACCTGGACGACGATTGGCCGGAGTTGAGCAATGACCCCGCTCGACCCTTTCTGAGCCGGGCAACCCAAGGTTTGTATGCTCCGGGCTCTTGTTTCACAGTCGTTACGCTGGCTGCCGCGTTGAATGCTCAGATCGCAACCCTGGATGAGGTATTCTCCGACGTGCCACCTGTGTTGAACGTTGAGGGAACGTCCATCAGAAATCCGGTGGGCTCCGCATCTTCCGTGACGCTGGAAGAGGCTTTTTCATCCGCGCAGCCAGTAGTGTTCGCGCAATTAGCGCTGCGACTGGGTTGGGCGAACTTTCGAAGTATGCTGGACGCCTTATGGTTGGATCGGTCGCTGCCTCTCGAGATACAAACGACTGCCAGCCCATTGCCCGGGCGGGGACCTGATGACGCAGGCGGACCTGGCGTCCACGGCTGTCGGACAGGGGCGGCTGTCGGTCACCCCATTGCACATGGCCCTGGTCATGGCAGCGATTGCCAACCGCGGCAAGGTCCCTGTCCCTCATCCTGGTCGAAAGCATCTCCCCCGAGCCGGGTGGGGCCCCTCTGCACATCGAACCCGCCGTCCTCTCCCCAGCCTTATCGAATGACGTCGCTTCGACCCTGCAGGCTGCTCTGACGCAGGCTGCCCCAATGCGGAAGGACGTTGCGCTCATCGGCCGCACTGGAACGACCGAGTTAGGTCCAGGGGTCGAGCCCCACTCCTGGTTTATCGGCCTATCGCCTCGCATTGAGCCCCGTTATGCCATCGCCGTCCTCATCGAGAATGGCGGCTCTGACCAGACTGTGCCCCTCGCAGTTGCGAGCGCCATCGCGAGAGCCGTTCCGTCGCCCTAGCTGCTCTCCACCACATCATCGCTACATCGTGTCCCTCCACGGCTGGCCGCCGACTTCGCATAGCATCAGACTAGTTGAAAGAGAAAAGCAGGCGGGGTCGTCCCGCTTTGTTGTGACTATGCGAAGCGTTTTAATGCCTTTACTTAAGCAGCGGTTGGCGGGCAGCAAAAGGGTATCCATGATCGCAGTTCATGGACACCCTTTTGCTGGATGATCATCTGCCCCGCCAGCCTGTTACATCTCTATTGCCGAAAAAGCATCATTCCTGCTCAGGCCAGTCGATAACTTGAACCCACACTCGCTCGCCCGCCTTAACGAAGCGCACATCCTCCGGGATGATCGCCAGGCCGGTCGCCTTCGACATGGAGGTCAACACGCCAGAGCCCTGGCCTCCTGTCACGCGTGCAGACCAGCCTCCGGCTCCCTTGCGCAGGATGACGCGAATGTACCCGCGCCGATCAGAATTCCGCACGTCGTCTTCCAGGGTGGCTTCAATCGTCGGCTTCACCCATCGAGTCTTGCCCTCCATTTTGAGCATTGCCGGTCGCGCGAATTGCTCGAACGATACCATCGTCGACACCGGATTTCCAGGCAATCCCAGCAAGGGCACGCCTTTGATTTCGCCGAAGGCCAGCGGCTTGCCCGGCTTCATCCGCACGAGCCAGAAATGCATCTGTCCCTCGCGATTGAGAACGTCCTTCACGATGTCGTAATCGCCCACTGACACGCCTGCGGACGTGATGAACAGGTCTACCTTCTGCGCCAATCCATCATTGATCTTAGCCGTTAGATCCTCGATGTTGTCTCGAGCAATTCCCAGCCGAACCGGAATCCCACCGTAGCGTAGAACCAGGGCAGCCACCGAATACTCGTTGGAGTTCCGTATCTTGCCCGGCGCCAGCGGCTCGTTAATGTCCACGAGTTCATCGCCGGTGGCCAGAATCGCAACGCGAGGACGCCGGATGACTTTTACGACGTCGCGTCCCAGAGTCGCGAGAACACCAATTTCTGCTGGACGAATGACTGTTCCGTGCGCGAGAGCGAGCTCGCCAGCGCGAATGTCCTCGCCCAGCGGCCTGACGTTGTCCCGTGGCTCTACATTGCAGAAGAAATCGATGCCCAGCATTCCTCCACGTGTCACGTCCAACTGGCCCTCGCCCGCCGCCTCACTGGTATCTTCGAAACGAACGACGGCATCGCTCCCCGCCGGAAGCGGCGCGCCGGTCATGATGCGGATGGCTGTTCCAGGCTCTACTCGCTGATCGGTGGTATGACCCGCAGCCACGTTCCCGACCACGCGCAAACGCACCGGTTTCTCCCGGCTGGCTGAAGACACGTCGGCCGCTCGAACGGCGTAACCGTCCATCGCCGAGTTGTTGAACGGCGGCACGTTAATGTCCGAATATACGTCCTCAGCCAGAACTCGATCCAGAGCCTCGAACAGACCCACCTCTTCGAGCTCGAGCACCTGAAATCTGGGCAGTATCCTCTCCAGCGCCTCTTCGACGCTGATCATCGTGCGCGACTGCTTTCCCATTGAGCTCCCCTTCGTCCACCTTCTCTCGTTCGCTGAAATCGAACCGCCCGAGCGTGGCCCTTACGGCCGCACGTCTTTCCACTGAGCCTGGTCAGGAGGCACCGGCACTCCATTTGTAAACACACTATAGGGCTTCTCGCCCTCCCTGACCAGCCCATGCCAATCGAACTGCTCGCGAAGCGCACCCTCAGAATACACCTGTTCCATCGCCTGGTACCACGTAAGACTGTCTCGCTGTTGGATGTGCCAGTATTCCATGGCGAGGAAATTCCATCGCCAATTGAAATCCTCCCGGTCGATGCCGGAAATTCGCTCCCACCCATCGTGTCGGGCCATTTCGGTGATGTCGACGTAGTAACCGTACGGGATTGGTTTCCAGGTGCCGCCGTCACTGAGATACTTGCGCCTGGCCGGCCCCGTGGTATTCCATGGCGCAACCTTTACTGGCTGACCCATCGTTCCATCCTGTGCTGCCGTTTTCAGAAGCACTCGCCAATAGGTCTCTCCGGCAATGTCCTCACGCACGACTTCCAGCCCCGATGGTCCGTTGTAATCGAACAGCTCGTCGAATGCTCGGCCGGCTTTGTGCCAGGTCATGAAGGACGACGTGTCATTGCGGGCGTCGAGCCCACGCCACATATCACTCAACTCAGATAGAAAATCGTACCCCGTAGCCTGCCTGATGTGCTGCCGGACCGCCGCGAAGCTCGCGGCTAGCGCCGGGTGCAATCGCGCATTGGGCGCGGTCACATCTGACAGATCCACGAATCCGCCGTACTTCTCATTCACGTCTGGGGTCGTTTCTGGCTCCGGCGTGGGCGTCTCGACCCAATCCGCCGAAGTGACGGGCTCCCCCAAAGTCGAATCGGCCGCAGTCCAGGATATGGGTCCCGCAATCTCCCAACCATCCAAGATCGACCCAGGCAGCGGCAGGTTCACTGTGGATGTGACGACATCCCCAAATCGCTGCACCATGAGGTGCTCGGCATCCAGATTCCCTACGTGGTCATGGTTGATGAAAGCCAGTTGCCTCCCGTCCGGAGACCAGGCTGCTGAATCGTCACGGCCTTGCCAGGTGAGCCGGTACAGAGTCTCTCCCTCGGTGAGCGCCCGTGTACCGGGCCCGAGGTAAATCTCCCGACGCTCCACCTCATCCTGAACGAAACACAAGGAGCGTCCATCAGGCGACCAGAACGCATTGCCTTCAGGCCGAGGGCTGTCGTTCCACTGAGTGATCGCTTTCGACCCCACATCCATGAAAAAGACATCGTTGTCGCCCATGCGCCACGACGTGAATGCCAAACGAGTGCCGTCCGGCGACCAGCTGGGGTCGAAGTCCCCAGAGGGACTATCCGCAGTGAGGTCTACCTGGCTGCCGCCGTCCGGATTCATCACGAAGACGTCCAGGTCACCAGCCCGGTAGGATTCGAATGCGATCCGCTTACCATCTGGGGACCAATTTGGGGCTCCGTCGTACGCGGGATCGGAGGTTAACCGTTTCGCGGTCGAATCTGCGCCGGAGATGACGTAGATGTCCCAGTTTGAATTCTGGCGAGACTGGAACGCCAGCCGGGTGCCGTCCGGCGACCATGTAGGCGAACGGTCGTCGGCAGAGCCGGTTGTGATGCGCCGCAGATCCGTCCCATCGGGCCGGATGGAGTAAATGTCCAAGTTCCCGTGACGATAAGCCGCGAAGGCAATGCGACCAGACGTCGACTGCGCCACCGGTTTCGCTGCCAGCGCACCGCCCAGGCTCGCGGCGCCCGCCAGACCAATACCCACCAGCACTGCCACAAAACTCGACGTGACTCGCCGCATCAGTCCATTCGTTTCGATAAGCCTCAACAGTCACCTTCAGCGGATCCCGGATCAATGCCCGAACAGCGCCTTCAGGCCATTGCCTAGGATCAACCCAATGAGCGCTGCCAGCGCCAAATCCAATTGTCCCATTGCGACGAATATTACGATCAGAAACACTACTGCCATCGCCACCCACAAGCGAAGGCTGCCGAGGGGCGAATGCAAATCGTCGTTATCGTCCCGCCTACGTTTCAATCCGCACCGCCCTGTTGCTCACCTGTAGATTGCTTCATCGCGGGATCAGTCTGTACGACACGAATACGCTGACGATCCAGATGAAATAGGCCAACATATAGACTTGTGGCAACCTTATGCCTCGGCTCAGCGCCACCCAGGCCGCGAAGCAGAATATAGCCGTTGGTATGATACCAAAGAACGCGGCGCGCGCAAACTCAGTCGTCTGTTCCGCATTGCCGCCGGTACTTGAATAAGCGATCCATATCGCCAGAGGAATCTGCAGCGGCATCGCCGCCAACAATCCGGCCACGTCTCGGTGGCGCTCACTCACCACGGCAACCACGGTCAGTATGCCCATCGACAATGCCAGTTGACAGACTTTCGTCAGACTCACCAACCACCCCCATCGATTGTTCATCGCGCCGGTCGATAGTATAGCACAAACCGCCATTCCCACAACTGCGAGTTTGACGTCTCAGTATGGTCGTGTTATAATATTCAAGCTTGAATATACGATTTCGACGCGCTCCCAGCGAGAGACGCGCCTTCGCAGGAGACCGATGAGCACGCGACTGATCATTCTCGGCTTGCTCCAGGAGCAGCCGTACCACGGCTACGATCTGAAACGGGTAATGAAAGAGCGCTACATGGACGAGTGGGCCAACGTGGCGTTTGGCTCCATCTATTTCGCACTTCGGCAGATGGCCGGGGAAGGCCTGATCGTCGCTCAGACGACTGAGAAGGAAGGCAATCGACCCTCGCGAACAGTGTATCGCATCACCAAGGCCGGTCGCCAGGCATTCATGCGCCTGTTGCGGGAGTCCTGGCAGGACGACCGCCTGCTTCAGGACTCAATGCGCGTGTGCGTGTTCTTCATCGAGCAACTGCCCCGCGCTGAAGCCCTTGCATACGTGCGACGGCGGATCCAGGTACTGATCGAGGGACTGAAACATCTCGAATCGGTAGTGCATAGCCTGCCGCCGGAAGCGCCGTGGACAGGCCACTGCATTGTCGATCGGGACACCCGTCTCATCGCGGAAGAACTGGAGTGGTCGCAGAAGCTCCTGGTCGACGTAGAGTCCGGACGTGTGGGCTGGGAAAATGCCGCCGATCACGCGACCGCAACCACTCATAATTGATGTTCCGTCACTCCATGCATTCCATGTGAGGCCCCACCCAAGGAGGCGCCAGGCATGTTGCGCGACCACTGGAGAGAATTTCCGCGAGAACTGAACTCCATCGATGAGGTCCCGCCTCACTTGCGACGCGACATCGGTCCTGATCTCGACCTCAAGCAAGACGTGATTCACACGTACCTGATTCCTCAGCCGCGCGGTTTCTGGGATTGGTTCCACGACGCTCCCCCACGCAACGACATCTTTCTCCTGAAACCAAATGAGATCATTATCGCTAGAGAACGAGCGGACGACGGCGTGCTCATCGAGCAGTGCGCGCTCAAGGACGTAATCTCGGTGGAAGTGGGCACCGTCTTGCTCAACAGCTGGCTAAATCTTACCGTGGCCAACTCACACTCGACGCACGAGTATCGAGTGGAGTACGGCACCATCTTCGAGCGCCAGTTTCGCGACTCAATCCTCTGGCTGCGCGCCCTGACGGGCAAGGGGACCACCACGCCGCCACGTCATCTGTGGCGGATGCCGGGCGAGGAGTGCATCAGGTCGCTGCCGATTAAGTTCAATAACGCTGCCCGCAATTACTGGCTCGAGGGCGAGTCTGCGCTGGCTACGTGCTTCGTTCCCCCAATCTTCGCGCCACACCGCGTCTTTGCCCGGTTGCGGCACAACTACTCCCGCGCCACCGCCATCGTGGTCAGCGACTGTGAGGTCAGTGTCATCACCGAGCAGGCGATGAGCGGCTCAGGTCGTTGGGGACAATCGTGGCATTTTTGCCCGTTAAAGCGGCTGTCCAGGATGGAGGTCGTCCCAAAAGAACCCTATCCGGAGTTGCACATCAGTCTCTGCGTGGATGCGACTGCTCCGACTTCCAGGCCGAGCTGCGATCTGTTCGTGCCCTTCGAGCCTGCGCAGCGCAGCGAAATCGATCGGCTGCTGGCGGTCATTGAGAATTGCCGCGCGCCGGCTTCAGGATAACCAGCGACCGCGCGCCGAATGACGAAAACCGGCACTCAATCCCGAAGTCGAATCTGATTGCCGGTGTCTGGTTTTGGGGCTTCCCTCAGTGGCGCCTTCGACGAAGGTTCAGAACTTCACGACCCGGCCTTCATCGAATCCCCGCCGTCGTTTGCAGAAATCAGCGCCTGCAGCGCCGCTTCATCTATCGTCTGAACGCCCAACCTCTGAGCTGCGGCGGCCTTCGTCGCGCCGGGGTCGGCGCCGCTGACCAGGTAATCAGTCTTGACGCTCACACTGCCGGTCACTTTGCCACCATGCGTTTCGATCAGCGCCTTGGCCTGTTCGCGGCTCAGCGAAGGTAGCGTACCGGTGATCACGAAAGTCTTGCCAGACAGGCTGCCTGTTCGCACCGCTCGGGACGGTCCACCCATTTTGACTCCAGTTGCTTTGAGCTTCTCGACCAGCCGACGATTGCGGTCGACAGCGAAATAGTCGACGATGCTCTCCGCGATCTTGGGACCGATCCCATCGAGAGACTGCAATGTCTCCTCGTCAGCCGCCATCAGCGCATCGATCGTGGGGAAGGCTTGCGCCAGGATCGAAGCCACCTCCCCGCCCACAAAGCGGATGCCCAGGGCCGTCAGAATCCGCTCGAACGGTCTGTTTTTGGACGCCTCGATCGCGGCCAGCAGATTGTCCACGCTCTTCTTGGCGAACCCCTCAAGGTTCAGGAGTTCGTCTTTTTTCAATTGCAAATCATACAGGTCAGCCACGTCACGCACCAGGCCCTCGCGAACCAGCGTCACGCCGGTGCTGCTACCCAGCCCCCGGATTTCCACGCCACCGCGGGATACGAAATGCTCCAACAGGCGAACCAGTTGCGCCGGGCAGGTCGCGTTGACGCAGTAGATCGCCACCTCGCCCTCGACCCTGACCACCGGCTCGCCACACGAGGGACAGTTCGTTGGCGGCTCCGGGATGACTTCCTCGCCCGTGCGGAGGCTGACGATGGGCCCCACCACCTGAGGAATTACGTCGCCGGCCCGCTTGACGACCACGTGATCCCCAATGCGGATATCCTTGCGTTTGAGATCTTCATAGTTATGTAGAGTGGCCTGCTTGACCACCACGCCGCCAATTTCGACCGGTTCGAGGACGGCGTACGGATTCATCGTGCCGGTCCGGCCCACATTCACGCGGATATCGAGCACAACGGTGTTCGCTTCGCGCGCAGGAAACTTGTAGGCAATGGCCCAGCGCGGCTCTCTCCCCACGATTCCCAGGCGCGCCTGCAGCTGAAAGTCGTCGAACTTTGATCACAACGCCGTCCGCCTCGTAAGGCAGTTCGTCACGCCTTGCCATCCACCTCTGGCAGTACTCGATGACCTTCTCGAAATCGGTGAACTTCGCAATGTCCTTGTTGACCGGAAAACCTTCGTCGCGCAAGAAGGCCAGCAGATCCCACTGCGAGCGCACGTTCAGCCCCTCAGCGTAGCCCAGAGCGTAGGCAAACAGGCTCAGCCGTCGATGGGCGGTTACGTTCGGATCGAGCTGCCTGATCGAGCCGGCAGCGGCGTTTCGCGGGTTTGCGAACAGCTTCTGGCCATTCTCCGCCTGGCTTTGGTTGAGGGCCTCGAAGTCGGCCGTGCGCATGTAGATTTCCCCGCGGACTTCCAAGCGCGCTGGCGCCGGCGGACCATCCGGACGAAGCGGAATCCACATCGGCACCGAAGGCACAGTCCGCGCGTTGGCGGTGATTTCCTCTCCGACCATACCATTTCCGCGCGTGGCTGCGCGTATCAGCCGACCCTCTTCATACGTAAGAGCGATCGCCAACCCGTCAATCTTCGGCTCGACGACGAACTCCCATCGGGTGTCTGCCGGCACCAATCGCTTGATACGTTCGAGCCACGCCCACAGCTCGTCCTCACTGAACGCATCAGCAAGACTCACCATCGGCACGGGGTGCTGCACGCGGACGAAAGCTTCCCGAGGCTCTGCACCAACCCGCTGAGTCGGCGAGTCCGGCGTAACCCAATCTGGATGGCGCGCCTCAATGTCTTGCAGCTCCCGCATGAGGAGATCGTAGTCGTGGTCACTGATCTCTGGTTCGTCCAACACGTAGTAACGATGGTTGTGGTACCTGACGAGCTTCTTCAGTTCGTCGAGCCTTGTCATCTCATCTATCTTGTCCACAGTGCTAGCTCCTTCCGGCCCGGCCCTGCAGTCAATCGAACCCATCAACGGGTCGCAAGTAAGTGCCGGCGGCCCACCCAATCGTACCGTCCTGGGTTTGCAGCCGCCACCACTGGAATTCGTCTGCTTGCTGCGGTCCTTCGAGTACTTTGAAGCGAGTCCCTTCATCCGCCACTTTGTTCGTAGTGTAGTTCAAACCCGGGCCGGTACGCAGGCGAACTCCCAGCGTACCCGTTCCCTGCACTTCAGCATACCCTCCCGCACTGATAGGTCCCTGATCCACATCTGGCGGAGGTGCCGCTACCGCGCCTGCGGCAGCCACAACAGTCGGCACAGTCGGTAGTGTAGGGGTAGCGCGACGCACGGGTAGCTGAGTCGCCCCAGCTACGGGAGTAGCGAACTCAATCAACAACGTCGGGGTCGGCGCCACGCTCACGGTCTGTCCGCTGTACTGAAGAACCACAGCGATCAGGCCGACCAGCAGGGCGATGACGAACACCACCGCGCCGACGCCAATCATCACCACAGTGATTCCCGAAACGTGCCCGAGCTTATCGCTCAGCCGGCCGTGACCCCGCGAACGACGTCTGACCGGCCGCATGGCTTGTGTTTCGGTGAACAGATCGCTCGAACTGGGCTTCCTACGATTGTTCTGTGGGTCCTCCAAGACGGCCTCCTCCCGCAGAATCAGATACCCTTTCATTATAGCCAGACACGCTCTCTCTGCAAAGGCACCCGGCCCGCCCACCCAAAGGAATCGGGAATTCAGCAACACAAAACGGGCGGTCCCCCCACTTTGAGGGAGGTTCCGCCCGTTGGTATGGCGGTCGCCTGTTGCTATTCGCTCTCGGCTTTAAGCTGGCTGTTGACCAGCTGTCGCAGATCGTCGAGGCCGAACGGCTTGGCAATGTAGCGAACCCTGGCTGATTCCAGGAAACGATGAGTCTCATAGCTGGAAGTGTCGCCGGTCATAAAGACGACTCGCTTCACAAGCGCCGGTCGATTTTCTTTCAGGTAGGCATACAGTCGAGGGCCATCGAGTCCGGGCATTTTCACGTCACTGAGAATCAGGTCGTAGCCTCTCCCTTGCTTGTCTTCCAGGCAACGCAGAGCTTCGAGGCCCGTGGTTGCGCCATCGACCACGAAGCCCTCCTCCCCGAGTATCCGCTTCACGAGGGACAGAATGGCTTCCTCGTCATCAACGACCAGGATGTGCAACATTCCATGAGGCGACACCGCAGCGCCGGAGGAGTCGCTTTCCGTCGCAGTATCCCAAGGGCACTGTCGGATCGGCAGGTCGACGACGAACGTGGAACCGAGTCCGGGCTCGCTTTCAACCAGGATGCGGCCGCCATGATCTTGAACGATTCCATAGCAGATCGAGAGTCCCAGGCCGGTCCCCTCTCCAACGCCTTTTGTCGTGAAGAACGGCTCGAAGATCCGCGAACGCACTTCCGGCGTCATACCCGGCCCGGTGTCGCTGATGGCCACTTTGATGTGCTCATTGACGACTCGCGACGTGACTCTGAGCACACCGCCACCGGTGAGCCGCATGGCCTGCTGAGCATTGCCAAAGATGTTGAAGAGAACCTGTTGCAGCTGATACCGGTCCGCCGCAGTGTACGGCATGTCGGCCTGGAGATCCACGGCGGTGTCGACGTTGTCCAGTCGGAACTGATAGCCCTGCAGAGCCAGAGTCGATTCGATGATCTCGTTGATGTTGCACATGGACATTTCGGCGCCATGTCGCCGCGCGAAAGTCAGGAGGTTCTGCACGATCCGCCGGCATCGCTCCGCCGCCTCGTCGATCCGCCCCAGGTCACGCCTGACCTCGTTCGGCAGGTCCAGGTTGCACAGGAGCTGTGCATACCCTTTGATGGTCGTGAGCGGGTTGTTTAGTTCGTGCGCCACCCCGGCCACCAATTGCCCCACGGCAGACAACTTTCCAGCTTCAACCAGTTGCGTCTGCATCTGTCGCAGGTCATTCAAACTGTGCTGCAGCTCCGCGACGAGCCGGGCATTGCCGATTGCCACGGCAATCTGGTTGCCCAGGGTTTTGAAGGTCATTTCCTCTTCGGGCAGATAGGCCGATTCGGACCGCTTCGGTCCTACGGCCAGAACGCCCACCAACTCGCCCTTCAGCCTGATAGGTGCAAACAGCCCGCCGCCCAATGCGTCGAGGTCGCGTCTCTCCCGAGCCCACAAGCCACGAAAGCTCGGCAGGTTGACGATGGCTTCCTGCCGCAGCACAACGTCCGACTCGCGCAGCAAGGTCACAACCGGATGATCCGCAGCCAGGTTGATCGGCGTATCCGAAGAGATTCCCCGTAGGGATCGGGGCTGAAACTCTCCAGTCTCCCTGTCTCCTACGTAGAGGATCGCCTTGGTCACCGCCATGGAATTCACCACGCTGTCGAGAATGAGGTCTCCCAGGCGGTCGAGCTCGAGAATCGCTGCCGTGGTCCGGCTCACTTCCGCGATCATCGCCTGCATGTCGACCCGTTCGCGAAAGAACACCCGGTCAATCCACGATTGAGAGCGCCGGCGGACCGGCTCGTACAACACCGCAAAACCGATCGCCATCAGTGCGGCACTCAAGTACGACTGGCCGCCGAGCAAATGCTGCAGCAAAGCCTGGAGAACGAATACGCTCAACAAATAGACAGCCGCGACACTGGCTGTCAACAACGAGTAGGCCAACCCTCGCCGTACGACTACGGTGATATCGAGCAGTTGGTGCTTGAGAATAGCAACGGCGATCAGCACTGCATTAACCGCGCTGCAGGCTATGTCGATAGGGTAGTTCCCGATTGTGGGTAACGAGTTGGTGAAAGCCCCAATCCACCAGATGCCCAGACCCACCATCACATACTGAACTCGGTAGCGCGAGACCGAATCACTCTTGGCCCGGTAGCGGCGCACCAACTGAATCATGCTCCAGATGTTGGCCGCAGTGGTCAGGGTCATTAGAACGGCAAAACCCGCGCCTAATCGCATGTGTGCGATTCCGTTCTCCATGTAACTGCCCGTGACCGCAAGTCCTGACCACGTCACAACCAGTACGATGGGAACCGCACCAGCCGCCAGATACGCTACGAAACGGCCCTTCAAATCCAGGAATGCCCGGACAAAGTATAGAAAACAAATGGGAGCCAGGGTTGCACCAGTCACCAGGATACGGTTCCACACCAGGCTCGCCGTAAGATGCCAGCACATTGACCCTAGCGCCCAAATGCCAAAGAGCAGCAGAAACAGACCGAACGTTTGCGTGGCGCGTGTCTTCTTCCCTCGGCTTAACACCAAGCCGAGCAGAGTCATGTAAGACACCATCGCCACGAAGGGGATACTCACCCCGATCCAGTCGATCATCTCTGGCCCCTACGAGTTAATCGCAAAGCAAACGTTCTCATGCTGTAAAGCGCCTTTCTCGTGGATTTACTCAGCGCCGTCCAGCTGCATCCATCTCCAATACCTTGTCCAGTACTTCCTGGGCATGCACAAAGTGCCTGGGCTTCAAACGCGCTGCTTCGACGCCCGCCTTCTGCCGATCGAGCATGTATCGGAAGAAAGTTCCCTTTGAAAGCAGCGACACTCTCAACGGATTGTATCCCAGCATCTGTTCGAGATCTCGATAGTCCGAATCCATCTGCTTGAGGCTCTCGTGAATTCTTCTGCTGACGTCATCGGCCGAATCGCCGTCACTCTTGAGTTCAAGCCAGAGATTCAGCACCGGATGCTTACCTTCCTCCAGCCCCTTCTGGCACATCCATTCTTCATAGCTGATGCCGGACTTCTCGATCGCGTACCAGATGGTACGCTCGGTCAAACGGGTGAAGCCCGCAAGGTCGATCATGTCATCGCACCGGCCTTCTATGATGAATTGTGGCACTTTGAGACCCATCTCCGCATCCTCCAGGGCATCGATCCGCACGAGGTCGCCCACCCGGTAGCGCGTGAACACGGAGACTTTCAAGCTGGTCAGAACAAGTTCATAAGTGTCACCGGCCTTGACCTCGTCAAACAGCACCGTTTTCGGCTGATATCCGGGCTCCTCCTGTCCGCGTAGGTGCTCTTGGAGAGGGATGAACTCGAAGAAAACGATATCCGGCAGCGGGGTCAGCGCTTTGCGACTCCAGGTCTGAACAGCGATGCCTGTGAACTCCGAAGTGCCATAAAGCTCCAATGGCCGCACGCCCCAGTACTTGTAGAGGCGGTCGGCGAAGACACTCGTATCCGTTCCGCCCGCGCAGATTCCCTTGATCGTCCAGAGATCCTTGGGATACATCGGGCGGCCCGCCAGCTTGCTGCGGATCACGCCGCGCGCCAAACGGAACAGGGCCTTGGGGTGGAGCATGGCACCCGAAAGCTTCGGCTTGGCGTTGGATTGCTCGGCAAATCGCTCCCCGATCTTCACCAGCACGCTCGACAGGCCGTAGAAGAAGCCAATTCCATCCCGGTAGGCCAATTCGAGCGCTCGCTCAATGCGTTGCTGAAAATCCAAACGCAGCGCTTCTTCTTCCGCTGGCAGCATTCGAACGGGAATCTCTGCTGCAATCAACTGCGCCATGTAGCCAAAGCCATACGGAGGTGGCGCCCATGTGTAGGGCATCGTGTCCCCTTCTTCCACGCGGAAGTCACCCTTCCAACGGGACGCCGACAAGGCGATGTTTCCAACGCACAGCCTGCGGACGGAGTCTTCCCATGCTTCGCGAAACGCCGGAGCCCACTTCAGATTATACTCTCCACCGCGGCCCGAAGTGCACATCCAAAAGATCGCTTCCTCCGGAAGCGCCTTGCTGCTCTTCTCCAGCAAGTACGGGGCATAATCTGCGTATTTTGTCAGCGGCACCGTCTCACGAAACTCATCGATCGTTTTAGGCAGTTTCGGGCCGATGATTTTCTGACCCAGCTCACATGGCTGCAACCACTCAAGATGCTCCATCAGCTTTCGCTGCTGGATCTGCATGAACTCTTCGAGGGTCAGGTCGAGGTAGCCGAGATAACGATTCCACAACTCATCTGTGCGCCCTTGCCGCAAAAGCTCGATCGGGGTCGTCACCATTCAACTCCTTGTCAGACGCTTACGTGTGAAGAGATCAATGACTGCCTGCTTCGGCGCGAACGTCCGCCAGCACCGTCCCATACTCGCCAACGTGGGGACGAGCATTGGGGTGGTCTTTCTGTAGTCCGAATAGCCTGAAATGACATCACCGAGAACAAATTTGTCTTCGATCCATACCCATACGACCTCCAACGCGAACCAGACGGGTGCAGCAACCACTGAAAGTCGAGCGCCGGACACCAGAAACAGTCCGACGAGCATAACTCCGTACCAGATCACTCCAGGGTGACGCGTCAGGGCATAGGTCCCATTCTGCACAACCTGATTCGGCGACGTGGAGCTTGCATAGGTTGCGGTGAGAGGAATTTCCAGAAACACAGAATAGAAAAGTAAGAGGGCGCCGCTAAGCAGCAGTACCCAACCTCCCACGTGTACTCCAACCGGAAGCGGGATTCGATCCGATTCCAGCGCCAGGAGGACGTGGGCTCCCAGCAGCAATATCGACACGAGGACCCACGCGCCGATTCGCAGCACCGTCCGCTTTTTCAGGGAGGCGAAGTCCGCGACGATACCCCACAGGAAGCCCAAGGCTCCCATCAGTACGATAATCACCGAACAGCCTCAATGGATCTGGGATAGAAGTTTGGGGCTGGTCAACGCCGAGAGCCGCAGAACACAAGGCGCTGGGGCCACCCCGCGTAAGAGTATAACACGTTGTCAATGGGCCACCAAATCATTAGTAATTTCAGGTGCTCGAACTTGCAGCGAGGCTCTGAGGATACTATACTCACCTCAGAATGTGCTGGAGAATGGGTGAGATTTCGACGGATGATAAGTGAGATTGTAGTTGTCTTAGCACTGATCCTGGCCAATGGGCTGTTCTCTATGTCGGAAATGGCCATCGTGTCGGCGCGCAAGAGCCGCCTCAAGGCTGCCGCGGAGGCCGGCGATGCCGGGGCCCGCGCAGCTCTCGGTCTTGCCGATTCACCCACGCACTTTCTTTCCACAGTGCAAATCGGCATATCTGTGATCGGCACACTGGCGGCGGCCTTCGGCGGCGCGTCCATTTCCGACCAACTGGCTGCGTTTCTGAGACAATACCCGGCACTGGCTCCTCACAGCCATGGCATCGCCCTCGGTCTGGTGGTCATCGTGATCTCGTACTTCTCGCTCGTTATCGGTGAACTGGTCCCCAAACGCATCGCCCTGGCCAACGCGGAGTCCATCGCCATGGCCATAGCCTCACCGATGAAGAGGCTCTCAGTCCTGGTGTCGCCCATCGTCCAGTTGCTCAGCATGTCCACAGACGCCGTACTGCAGCTTCTCGGCCGCCGGCTGCAAAAACCGTCCCCGGTAAATGAAGACGACATCCGCTTCTTGATCGATATGAGCAGCAAGACCGGCAGTCTGCCGGAATCGGAGCGCGACATACTGGAACGGGTCTTTCAGCTGGGGGATCGGCGTGCCTGGGCGGTCATGAAACCGAGGCCCGAGATCATCTGGCTGGACATCGAGGACCCCGCCGAAGAGAGCTGGCAAAAGATCCTTTCCGCCGGCCATTCCCGTTATCCCGTGTGCCGGGGCGACCTCGATGCGATTCTTGGCATCGTGTCCCTCAAGAGCCTGCTCAAGGTGTCGCACGCCGGGGGCAAGCTCAGCTTGACGGAGAACCTCAACCAGCCGCTCATCGTACCTGAAAGCAAGCCCGCGTTGGAGATTTTGGACCTGTTCAAGAGCCGTGCTATCCACATGGCCATCGTCGTCGACGAATTCGGCAGCGTCCAGGGCCTGATCACACTTGGCGACATCCTGGAAGCTCTGGTGGGTTACATCGTGCCAATCGACCAACCAGTCGAGCGAGAAGCGATCCAGCGAGAGGATGGCTCGTGGCTTTTCGAAGGCACGCTGCCCATCGATGAGCTGAAACAGTATTTGGACCTGCGCACGCTGCCTGAGGAGCACTCAGGCTACTACCAGACCCTTGCTGGTTTCGTCATGAACCAACTCGGACGTATTCCATCTTCGGGGGATCACTTTGTGTGGGCCGGCCTCCGATTTGAGGTCGTCGATATGGACGGCCGCCGCATCGACAGAATTGTCGTCGCTCCCGCGACGACGGGCAGCACGTCTCCCCCAGATTTGATGTAGGTACCGGGGAGAATCGCCACATCACTGCTCGTGTTGCCCTGTTGAAAGTCATTAGGCTGAACCTACCCACACTGACAGAGGTTTGACCACTCTTCAGAAGTGGAGTACAATGAAATCTAAGTAACCAAGGGGGTCTCAATTCGATATGCCAGTCTACGAATATGTCTGCGCTGACTGTGGGGAGCGTTTTGGGGTTCTCCGTCGCATGAGCGAGGCTGATCAGCCCATCGATTGCCAGTCCTGTGCCGGCACCCACACGTCCCGAGCCCTGTCCAAGTTTGCCGCGGTCAGCCGAGGCTCGTCTGGCGAAAGCCACTCCGTGGGCGGAAGCAGCGGGTGCAGTAGTTGTGGCTCGCATCACTGCGGCTCGTGCCATCACTGAGCCATCGTCGATCCTCAGATCCAACAGTCAATCGCAACCGATTGTTCGTTTCGTCGCGCCGGCGAGAGGACTTGCCCGCTCGTCGGGGGTGGTATTATCTCGGCATTCATAGGATAGAGAAGGAGGATTCAGAAAGTGGACCTATTTGAGAAATGCAACGACTTCACACGCGCCAGAATGGCCAAGGCAATGGGTTATTATCCTTTCTTCATTCCCCTGGACGACACGGAAGGTACCGAGGTCATCATCGACGGCGAGAAGAAGATCATGATCGGCTCCAATAACTACCTCGGGCTGACCACCGATCCACGCGTACGCGAAGCTGCCATCAAGGCCATCGAGAAGTATGGCACCAGTTGCACCGGCTCTCGTTTCGCGAACGGCACCCTGCGCATGCACGAGGAACTGGAGCATCGCCTGGCCAAATTCGTGGGCATGGAAGCCGCGCTCGTCTTCAGTACGGGGATGCAAACGAACCTGGGCACCATCTCTGCCCTCGTTGGCCGCGGCGATTACGCGATCACTGACAAAGAGGACCACGCCAGCCTGATCGATGGCTGCCGCCTCAGTTACGGCGACATGAAGCGTTTTCGCCACAACGACGTAAAGAATCTGGACACCGTTCTGTCCGGCCTCCCTGAAACCTCAGGCAAGCTGGTCGTCATTGACGGCATTTACAGCATGGGAGGCGATATCGCGCCCCTCCCAGAAATCATCGAAGTCTGCACCAAATACGATGCGAAGCTCATGGTCGATGATGCGCACGCTGTGGGCGTGATCGGCGGCGGCGCCGGGACGGCCGCCCACTTCGGCGTGACCGATCGCGTGGACTTGGTCATGGGCACCTTCAGCAAGTCGTTCGCTTCGCTGGGCGGTTTCATCGCCGGCAAAGACCAGGTGATCCACTACGTCCAGCATCACGCCCGCGCGCTTTTGTTCAGCGCCAGCATCCCAGCCTCCAACGCTGCCGCAGCCCTCGCCGCCCTCGACATCATGGAAACGGAGCCGGAGCGGCGCGACCGCCTCATGGCCATTGCCAGGAAGATGGGCGCAGGCTATCGCTCACTGGGTTACGACATTGGGAACTCCCAGTCCCCAATTATCCCAATCATCATCCGCGACGACATGAAGACTCTCGAAATGTGGAAGGCTCTGTTCGAGGCAGGCGTCTACACCAACGCCGTGATTCCGCCGGCAGTCTCGCCGGGGATGTCGCTGCTTCGCACCAGCTACATGGCGACCCACACCGACGCGCAGTTGGACCGGGTCTTGGAGACTTTCGCCACGGTCGGCAAGCAGGTCGGCATCATCTAAACTCGATCTCAAATGCGAGAAAGAAGGACCCTCGGCCGGAGTCGCGCCGAGGGTCCTTCTTTCTCGCATTTGTCCCACGTTGCCAATTTCATGGGTCGGGGAAAGTCGCGACCTCAGTCAAACTCGAAGACCGCCTTCATCGACTTGTTCGCCGACTTCCGAGTCAGCAATACGTCGAACGCCTCACGGTAGTTTTCGATTCTGAAACGATCTGTCAACAAGGGCGTGAGGTCCAGGCGATTCTCCGCCAGCCAATTCAGGGCCAACTGATAGGTCCGGATCTGCTGACCTTCATAGCTCTCGTCCGCATAGGCGTAAGTACCAATAACATTCAGCTCTCGGAACCATATTGGGGTCCAGTCGATGCCTTTCGCCATGCCGGCCAGCCCGACGAGCACGACACGCCCGCCTTCCCGGGCAAAACGGAGGCAATCGTCGATGCTGCCGTCGCTACCCACGCATTCGTAGACCACGTCCGGGCCGCCCATCATCACGCGTTTGCCGAGAATCGGTTTATACAAGCGACCGCCCGTCTTGTCGGCGACCGCCTGATATACGTCTCCGTCCCTGATGTAGATCACCTCGTCCGCCCCGTAGCGCTGCGCCAGCTCGCCCTGGTAGCGATATTTGGCGAGCATCAAAATGCGTGCCTTGCTGTCCATCGCCCGAAGGGCCGCGACCAGACAGACCCCAATGATGCCTCCGCCGGCGACGAGTACCGTATCCTCATCGCGTGGCATATTGCGCATCACCGGATGCAGCGCCGAGCAGAATGCATCGATCAGCGCCGCATTCTCATCCGATACGTTGTCGGGAACGTGGAACAATTGAAAGCGGTGCGCCACGAACTCGGGGCTCCAGGTTCCACCGGTGTCCTCACAGGAGCCCGTGATCGTTCCGGGCGAGATGCCGCCCTCAGCGAAGTTCACACAACGCGAATACTCGCCTTTGGCGCACTGCGCGCACACCGGATTGATTCCACGCGTCGCACAGGGCAGAAGCGGGTCGACGACCACCCGGTCGCCCACGCTGAATCCTTCTACCTTGTCACCAATCTCCGTCAACACCCCGACGTTCTCGTGGCCAATCGTAAACACTTTAGAGCCAAACGGCGACATGCTGGGGCTGTCGTGGAGCCGAATCAAGCCCAGATCGCTGCCGCAGATTCCCGCATAATGCACCTTTACTCTTGCCCACTCACCGTTCGGCAAACCCGGCGCGGCCACGTCTCTTAGAGATATACATGAGTAAGCGCCATAAAGCGCCGGTCGATAGATCGAGCCGAGCGCTTTGGAGACCACGTACCGCGGGATTGACTGTTCGAATTGAATCGCTTTCACTTATGTGCCCCTGAGTTCGTCTGCGCCGACATCCGCCTCAATACTCCGGGTCAGCCTTGCGGCCCATCAGCGCCCGGCGCACCACATCCAATGCCATACCGGACGTCCAGGGCACCAGCGTGTCTGCTTCACCACCCAGGTTGAACGGGCGGCTCACCACGCTCTCCGGCATACTGACAGCACACCAAATGGAACCCGACACCGGCGCGTAGGATGTCTCATCGACGCTGCCCGCGCCGATCACTGCCAGCCCCAAATCCGCGCCGGACATCTCACGGATGCGCTGCGCTGCCGCAATCGCCAGATCTTTGCTGGGAATCCCCATGCGAAGGACCTCATCGGACGGAATGCCAAGCGCCTCCACCAGCTGCTCCTCGAGCTGCCCCGGGGTGCCTTCCAGAGATCGGCTGCCGTGCACGAGGTCGCGCCCGTTCGAGGCGGCTGCGAGCCGGCGAGCAATACTGCCACGTGTGACCGTTTCAAGAACGGCGATGCTCAGATCGGCCTGGCCCAGCATCTCAGCCACCACGTCCTCGAGTCGCTGTTTGTCGATCCCATATATGGCATCGCCCAAACGGTCGCGGATTGTGCTTTCCATCTCGGCGATCAGGCGATCTGCCTCCGCCTCGCTAGGAGCCCTCGCGGTAATACGAACGTCAGTCTGGGCGGGGTGCGCTGCCAGCCCCACCGTCGGATTGAGGGACTTCATGAGGTCGGTGATACGATCATCAATAGTGCTCTCACCGACCGCGCAGGTCTTCAGAGTCTTCGCTTTAATCACATCTTTCAATTCGAACCGCTTGCGGAGGTACGGAAGCACTGCGTGCTCAATCAGGTACTCCATCTCGCGCGGCACGCCTGGAAGAGAGATGATCGTTCCGTGCTCCTCCTCCACGATAAAACACGGAGCGGTTCCCACAGGGTTCTCTATCGGGATGGAACCGGACGGCAGAAATGCCTGTCGCCGGTTGTTCTCAGTCATGCCACGACCCCATCGCGCGAAGCGCGCCTCGATCTGGGCCATCAATTCCGGATGCATGACCAATTCCCGGCTCGTAGCCCGAGCGACAGCCTCGCGCGTGACGTCATCCACCGTCGGCCCAAGGCCCCCGGTCGTGATGATCACGTCGGACCGCTGCAGCGCCTGGTTCAGCACTCGTGTCATGCGCTCCTGATTGTCTCCCACTGATGTGATGTAGAAGAGGTTGACCCCGATCGTCCGCAATCGGCGCGCGATGTACCCCGAGTTCGTGTCTACCAACTCGCCCAACAACAACTCTGTTCCAGTAGTGATGATTTCTGCGTTTATGCTCATGGGACGTATTTTAGCCCCAAGCCGCTTTGTTGTCAATCGCTCCCCGTTTACCTGGCAGTTATTATCGGTGAGTCATCCGGTGTAGAACATTCACGCAACTTTCACGGTCTGGACCTTGAGTCGAGACGGCACCCATGTTATACTGATACCAGAACAATCGAATATGATGCCAGGTTGACCGTTAAGGTCGCAACCTTCGCACGGTTTTAGTGTTATTCTTAATGAGTGAACGCTACTCTTCTCATAGCAGCCGCCCGCGCGACGCCCCTCCGCGGGCCAGCTGACGACATCGATCTCGGGCAAGGAGGAGAACATGGGAAATCCATCTAGCTGGCCATTGGCCTACAAGCGCGCTGTTCTCCTGGCAGCCGCATTCGTCGTATTGGTATCCTACCTCGTCATGTGCCTCGGCCTCATGCGGCTGTCGACGTTGCTCCTGCACTAAGCCCCGACCGCCCAGTTCGCGTCCTTCTCCTTCGGTCATTCTGATGGCTTCTCGCGCTGCTTGACTAAAATGACGAAGTGACGTAGAATCTCTCAATGTGATCATGGCTCACCAGTGGGTGAAGGCACCGCCGTATCAGTCTGTCCTTCGCCCATATTTATGTTAAGGAGAAGTGCTGATGGAGCGATTGGAACTTGAGGCGGAACGAAGAGTCATTATCGGCAAGCACGTGAAGCAGCTCAGGCGACAGGGCCTGGTTCCGGCGGTAGTGTTCGGGCATGCTATCGAGCCTATGTCCATCCAGATCCCGGCGAAGGAACTGCGCGCGGCCCTGAGTGGCGGCGGCAGCAGTCGTCTGATCTCCTTGAAGATCGAGGGCGAGCCTCTGCCGACGCTGGCGCTAACCCGGGAGATCCAGCGCGACGCCTTAACCGCCGCCATCGAGCACGTAGATTTTCAGGCAGTGGTCATGACCGAAAAACTGCGCACTACGGTCTCTCTCGCGTTCGTCGGTCAGAGCCCGGCAGTAACCGAAGGTGTGGGACAGCTCTTCCACATTCTCGATGCCGTCGAAATCGAGTGTCTGCCTGGGGACCTGATCTCCTCTATCCAGGTTGATTTGAGCGGCCTCGCCAACGTAGACGCCGCGGTCCATGTCAGCAATCTTCAGGTTCCGGAGACCGTCAAGATTCTGACACCTGGTGACGAGACGGTGGTTCGCGTGGTTCACGTCACTGAGATGCCCGCCGAAGAAGAAGCCGTCGAGACGGCCGAGACGGAAGACGTCGAAGTCATCAAGAGAGGCAAGACAGCCGAAGGCGAAGAGGCCGAATAATTTCGTTTCCGCATCGTCTCCAGCCTCAGCAGATCAAAAGGGACCAGTTGAACTGGTCCCTTTTTCGTTGCACCGACGAAACGAGTCTCGACTCGTTCGGTACCGTGCAGTTCCTCAAGAATAGCGGAGGGGCGAGCGCCTCCCCAGGCCTCGCCCCTCGCCTTACCCTCCCCAAGGCAAGGCTTACACCGCACTTATATAATACCACAAATCTGCCATAATATCGGTTGAGAGTCGGTGGAGAAATGGTTGAGAAACAATAGCTGGTCGCCAGCCTCACCCGCCGTGCCCCAAAATAGCGGAGGGGCGAGCGCCTCCCCAGGCCTCGCCCCTCGCCTTACCCTCCCCAAGGCAAGGCTTACACCGCACTTTCATCATATCATACTCGCCCCCCTATGTGCGTTAAGGGTCAGTTGAGAAACGGTTGAGAATCGGTTGAGGCAAGCCGAGATAGCGTGCTGCAATGAGCGGTCCGGCGCAAATGCCGGCAGAGCCACGACGCGCGATCCCTTTCGCCCGGACTTTGAGGCCTGCCGGCCAAACCAACGCTCGCCTGCAACCGCCCGACGCTATCATTCGTTAGCCTGGATCAACGACCTGCTTGACTCTGGACAACATCTGTACATCGCGCCCAGCCGGTTCGCCATCCCGAAGCAGCACAAAAAACACGAGAGCGACGTCTTCCAAATTCGGTACATCTTCAGCCGCACTGCCCACAATGCCACACCGTCGCGGGCAAGCAGTAGCATACCGTCTCTGAAAGGGTCGTTCTCGTGTCTTCGTACTTCTGATCGTTCAGATGACTCTTGAGAGCCCGTTGGCCTCCTCGGCCAGCGTCTGGATCTTGTCCACAATGGCCGGGGCGCGCTCTGCAATGTCCTTGAGTTGCGCCACGCACGCCTCCACCCGGCGTTGATCTCGAATCTCCACCGCATTGATCCGTGCGTTCAATAGCGAGCTTTCTATTGCTGCCCGGGCCATGAACGCGGCGGCCGCCAGGTCCCCAATCGCGCGACGATAATCGAGATCGGCCGCTTCAGCGGCCAATTGCAGTGCGGCGAAGCTCAAGCCGGCGGTGGTGCAGGAGGCCTCAGTCGCTCGCACCAATGCCGCCTGAACGGCGCCGTCGCGAGCCTCCACCTCATCGCCACCTCGTCCTGGCAGCTTGTACGCTCGAATCATCTCGCCGACGGCAGAGCTGTCCTCATCGATTGCTCGAAGGAGTCGCTGCCGCAGACTGAGTGCTCTCGTCATCAAGCCAGTCCCCACAGCGTCAGCAGATTCCTCGCTTCGGCCGGCCGCGTGCGCCGCGAGTCCGGCCACCATCTCGGTCAGGGCCCCTGCCAGCGCTCCGACCAGGGCCGCAGCGGCCCCACCTCCGGGTGCGGCTGTCGATTTCGCCACGGCCGCGACGAACGCATCCGGCGTGATCGGGGTCGGCAGGGCCGCCAGCCGGTTCTCCAGGATTTGTTCCTCCTCCAGTCGATCGAGCTGCAGGTACCACCGTGCGCTGTCGATCAGCGCCGCCTGCGGCAGGGCGCCAACCACCTCACTGAACTTGACGCCGACCCCGTACCGCTCCGCCTCACGCCGAATCGTCTCCTGCACGCGATGGAGCGGCGTCTGGCGGAAATCGGTAAAGCTGACGGACACCTGCGCCATACCGTCGACCAACAGACCGAGGCTCCTGACGAATCGATAGCCGCCGCTCGAGTGTCGAACCGCACGCGCGATCATCTTCGCAACGTCCACGTCCGACGTGCTCAAATAAACGTTGTACGCGATCAGAAAAGGCCGAGCGCCGATCACCGTCGCGCCGGCCGGCCCCAGCCGACTTGGACCGAAGTCAGGGGCCCGGTTCGGATCGGTCTCGATCTCGACCCGTAACCTCTCGAATTCGCCACGGCGAATGTCGGCCAGATTCTGGCGTTCCGGCCTGGTCGCAGCGGCTTCGTACAGGTAAACAGGGATATTCAGCTCTCGCCCGACTCGTTCCCCCAACCGGCGCGCAATGACCACGCACTCGTCCATGGTCGTGTCACGAACAGGTACGAAAGGAACCACGTCCGTCGCACCCATGCGTGGATGTGCGCCCTGATGACGCTCCATGTCGATCAGTTGCGCGGCCCTGGCAATTCCCAGGAACGCCGCCTCCTCCACCATTGGCGGCGGCCCGACGATAGTGACCACGCTGCGGTTGTGCTCCGGATTGGAGGCCACATCCAGCACAGCGGCGCCCCTAATCGAGCGGATCGCATCGACGATCTGCGCAACAACCTCTGGTCGCCGGCCCTCACTGAAGTTCGGCACACACTCCACCAATGGGTTCATTGCGCATCCTCCGCTAGTCTGGAACCCTGCCATTTTCGTAGACGACCCTGCCCGCCTTCACCACCGTGTTTACGAGGTTAGAGCCGAACTCGTACGGCACGCTCCGATAATCGGCATTCGCAAGCACCAACAGGTCCGCATCTTTGCCGACCTCGAGTGATCCACATCGATTCTGTCTGGCAATCGCCCAGGCGGCGTTGAACGTGCTCGCATTGAACACTTCCGCGGGCAGCAATTTGCCGTAGCGGCACTCCATCGCCATTACCAGCGGCATCGAAGGACACGGCGCGGATCCCGGGGTTCATATCAGTTGCCAAAGCCAGAGCCACCCCGGCGTCCGCCATTTTCCGCGCCGGGGCATAACGTGCGCTGCCGAGGTTGAAATTGACCGCCGGGAGCAACACACCGACGACACTCAGAATGCGCCAACCGCTCGATCTCGTCATCCGGCGTCACGTCAAGGTGATCCGCCGACACGGCGCGCAGATCGCACGCCAGGGACACTCCGCGCAGGCTCCGGAATTCGTCCGCATGTATCTTGGGCCTCAGTCCGTGGCGGAGGCCCGCCCTCAGAACGGCTCCCGACTGGCCCAGATCGAAGACACCGTCCTCACAAAAGACGTCGCAGAAGAATGGCGTTCCCTGGGCAGCAAAAACCGACCGCTCGTACCACTTCGCCGCCGCCGGAATCATCTCCTGAACGACGTGCTCGACGTATCCGCCGGGTTCCCCTCGAACTCGGGGGCACGGCGTGCGCGCCCAGGAAGGTCGGCACGATCGCCACCGGCTGGGCTCGTTCCAACGTCTCCATGACGCGCAGCATCTTCAGCTCGGCGTCCAGGTTCAGTCCGTACCCGCTCTTGATCTCTACCGTCGTGGTTCCAAGCGCCAGCATCTCAGCCAGGTGAGGCAGCGTCTGCCGCACGAGTTCGTCCTCGCTCGCGGAGCGCGTCGCTCTCATGGTGTTACGAATTCCCCCGCCGGCCGCCATGATCTCCATGTATGACGTTCCGCGCAGCCGGAGCTCGAACTCGTCGACGCGGTCGCCGGCGTACAGAACGTGAGTGTGCGGGTCGATGAAACCCGGGCAAACTGCTCGCCCGCCGGCGTCTATGACGGTCAGTGCAGAGAACGCAGCCAGCAGTTCTCCGGTCCGGCCTATGGCAACGATCCGACCATCTGATATCGCGACCGCTCCATCGGCAATGACGCCGCAGTCCTTCAGTGCTTCCCCGCGCTTCGGGGAGTCTCCACCGGCGCACGTGACCAATTGGCCGGCGGAGTGCACGATCAGATCGACCTCACGCATGGGCTCTCCCGACCGCTCTCAAGGCGTCTCTTCCGGCAGCATCGGAATCCGGACGCCGTGCTCATGCGCGAACGCGATGGCCTCGGGGTAGCCTGCATCCGCGTGGCGCGCAACGCCCAGGCCTGGATCGACGGTCAGTACCCGCTCCAGGCGCCGCGCCGCCGCATCCGTGCCGTCGGCAACGATGACCTGCCCGGCGTGCTGGCTGTAACCGATGCCCACGCCGCCCCCATGATGAAAACTCACCCAGGTAGCGCCACTCACAGCATTGATCAGCGCGTTGAGGATCGGCCAGTCGCTGATCGCATCCGACCCGTCACGCATGCCCTCGGTCTCTCGATTCGGGCTGGCCACGGATCCGCTGTCCAGGTGGTCCCGTCCGATGACGATGGGGGCGCGCACCCGCCCGCTCGCCACCAGCTCGTTAAATTTCAGGCCGGCCTTGGCGCGCTCGCCATAGCCAAGCCAGCAGATACGCGCCGGCAGCCCCTGGAATTCGATCTTCTCTTGCGCCATGCGGATCCAGCGCCGAAGATGTGCGTCTTCCGGAAACAATTCGAGGATGGCCTCATCGGTCGCGTAGATGTCGTCCGGCTCGCCGGACAGGGCCACCCAGCGGAAAGGTCCTTTGCCCTCACAGAACAGCGGCCGGATGAAGGCCGGTACAAACCCAGGATAGTCGAACGCGTTCTTCACACCCCAATCGAAAGCGCGCTGCCGCAAGTTGTTTCCGTAATCGAAGACGATACTGCCCTTGTCCTGAAAGTCCAGCATGGCCCGCACGTGGCTGGCCATGGAATCCATCGACCGGCGGTGATACTCATCGGGGTCGACGCGACGGAGCTCAGCAGCCTGCTCGACCGACATTCCTGCCGGGATGTAGCCGTAAAGGACGTCGTGAGCCGACGTTTGATCGGTCACCACGTCCGGGACCACGCCCCGGGCTATCAGTTCGGGCAGCACTTCGGCGGCGTTTCCAATCAACGCGATAGATCGCGGCGTCTGTTTTTGCACCGCTTCCTCGACCCAGGTCATGGCCTCTTCCAGGTTATCGGAGACGACGTCCACCTGCCGGAGGGCCAGGCGGCGATTCGCGCGCCATGGGTCGACCTCCACGATCAACGCCACACCCTCGTTCATAGTCACGGCCAGCGGCTGCGCCCCGCCCATCTCGCCAAGCCCCGCGGTCAGCACGAACCTGCCCTTCAGGCTGGACCAACCTCGCTGGCGAGCCAGCGACCCCAGTGTTTCGTAGGTGCCCTGCAGAATGCCTTGCGTCCCGATATAGATCCAGCTTCCCGCGGTCATCTGTCCATACATGATCAGGCCGGCCTGTTCCCAACGGTCGAAATTCTCTTGGGTCGCCCACGCGGGGACGATATTTGAGTTGGCCAACAACACCCGGGGTGCATCCTCATGCGTGCGAAATACCGCCACCGGTTTCCCGCTCTGCACCAGCAGTGTCTCATCTGGCTGCAGCGCGCGTAGCGAAGCCAGAATTGCATCGAAGCAATCCCAGTTGCGAGCCGCCTTGCCGCGCCCGCCATAGACCACCAGGTGCTCCGGGTCGCCGGCTACCTGAGGATCGAGGTTATTTTGAATCATGCGGTACGCAGCTTCGATGAGCCAATTCTGGCAGCTTAATTCATCGCCACGCGGAGCGTGCACCGTTCTTGGTCCGGACATGTCCATTTCTCCTTTCGGTCCGGTCGCACCGGTCGATTAAACAAGAAGCCCCGGATGCCTGAGACCTGACAGATTGATATGCCTGCGTCATCTGTTAGGCCTCATCCAGGGCCAAGAGAGCCACGAGCCTGCAAGAGCGCCGTCACGGGAAAGACTGTTGCACCCACTGATTCGGGTTGACGTTGACCTGCCCGATCCGCACCTCCCAGTGGAGATGGGGTCCCGTCGCCAGGCCGGTTCCGCCCATGAGGGCAATCACCTCGCCTTTCTTCACCATCTGGCCGACCTTGACGTTAATTTTGGACAGATGCCAGTACCCAGTGTGGACGCCCATGCCGTGATCAAGCAGAAGCGCATTGCCGCGGACCAGCAACTTCTCAGCCAGGACCACACGGCCGTCTGCTGCCGCCATCACGGGGACTCCAACCGTTCCCTCGTAGTCGAAGCCTTCGTGGTAACCGCTCACAGGACCGTGGTTGTAAGATCGTCGTGTGCCGAACTCTGAGGTAACTACCGGGTTGGTCAGAGGGTAGCTGAACCGGCCCTCCCACAATGGCATCGCCTCCGTGTCGTTCAGAGCCGTCGAGAGGTGCTCGGCTTCGGTGCGGACCAGCTTCGGATCCAACAGTTTCGACGTGGCCGGCGACAAGTCGATGTTTTCGGTCTGGAACGTACCGGTC
Source organism: uncultured Chloroflexia bacterium (assembly GCA_963843645.1). Lineage (GTDB taxonomy): Bacteria > Chloroflexota > Anaerolineae > DAOTYC01 > DAOTYC01 > CAWJLE01. Next base: position 645,346 of record CAWJLE010000003.1, read on the forward strand.
TTGACCCAGACCTGCCCGACCACTTTTCCCGATCCCGCGTGAGTTCCGCTGGCCGTGATGCTCAGATCGTGTGGGCCCAGGTCGGCCATCGGCCTCACAGCCACGAGTCCCCAGTGGTGCAGACCCTGATCCAGGAAAAGTACCGGCTGAGTGTCGAACTTGCCGCTCAGTGTCACCTCCACGCTGGTCTCCACGGCAACGAGGATCGTCGCACCCTGCACCGGATTCGGATCCCGCAGCTTGACCGATACGAAGGGCGCCGGCAGAGTTCCGGCCTCGAACCCGCCGGGCTGGCTCGTCGTCGCCGGCCCCCCCGGCACGAGCAGGCGCTGCCCTACGTACAACGAATTCACATCGGAGATGCCGTTCACCGTCGCCAACTCCGACACAGTCGTCCCGTAGCGCGCGGCAATCCGGCTGAGGCTTTCACCAGCCACGACCCGGTGAGTCGCTTTGAAGCTTGCGGCTGAGGTTGCTGAAGCCGGGGACGGGGCCTTTGGGGCCACCGGTGGCTTGGGTTTCGGCGTTGGCGCGGCGGCGACGGCCGACACCGCCGGCTCCGCTGAGGCAGGAATTGTCAGGCTCTGTCCGATCTGAATGTGGCTCGGATCCTCGATGTTGTTGGCCGTCTCCAGATCAGCGACTGTCACACCGAATCGCTGCGCGATACTCCAAAGCGTGTCGCCTGAAACAACCACGTGCACCTCATCCCCTGACGGCGCGGGCGGTGCAGCCAGTGCAGGCACGGCGACGAGACTCAACAGCAAGATGAGGTTGAAAGCCGAAATCAACAGGGCTCGGCAACGGTGCATGAGATATACCCCTCCAGGACAAACCTGTGTGGCTGCATCTGCGGCGTAACTGCTTAAGACCTGAGGCTGATTGCGAGTTGAGGCTCTGAGGTGAGGCGAACCTCGACCCGTGGTCAGTATAGCACGGCTCGCCGGTCTTCGTCAACACTGGACACATCACCGGGTATTCTGCTACACTATCCTGGCATGCCGGAGGCGCAAGTCTCCGATCAATGTTGGAGGCTATGTCTTTGCGTTACGCCTTTCTCTCGGACGTCCACGGACGCGTGGACGTTCTGCGGCACGTTCTGGACCTGCTCGATCGTGAGGCCATAGACCAGATCGTCAGTCTCGGCGACGTTGGCAACGACGACTGCTACGATCTGCTGCGAGCCCACGAGGCGATCGGCGTGTTCGGCAACTACGAGGTCTCTGGCTACCCGCACCTGTCGCCCGAGAATGCAGCTTTCGTCCTCAGCCTGCCGCCCATTCTCAACGCAGACGGATTCCTGGCGGCACACGCCGTGCCGACGTACCCGGCTGGTCTGCTGGATGTGGTTCAGTTCGCAGATTACATGCGGCGCAAAGGCATCAACTGGCGTGGCATGTTCCGCTACCCGAACGGCGAAGACGATACCCTGTTCGACACGCTCGCGGCGCTTCAGGATGCCGACACACACCTGTTCTTCCACGGCCACACGCATCGGCAACACGCCTGGCGCATCCGGTCTGGTGACCGGCCTCGTCAGATCCGCGGACAGCGAATCCCGCTCGACTCCTTCTCATATGACATCATCGGAGTCGGCAGCCTGGGGCGACCCGAGGATGGATCGTCTCCGCGTTATGTCATCTACGATTCAGACAGAAACGAGGTTGAGCTGCGCGCCATCACTCGCTTTCTATCATGATCTTGCGCCCTTCACGACGAACCGCCATATCGACAGCACGCCCCAGGTCCGCCAGAGACAGGCGGTGGCTGATCAGCTCCTCCACCCGAACCAGACCGCGGTTGATGAGATCGAGAGACTCGCGGGCCGCGACCGGAGTCGACGAATAGGTGCTCATCACCTGTATCTGGCGCACGAGGACCGCATTCAGGTCCACCGTAGTCGGCGCGCCCCCGGCCTTAACCGCGAAAAGATGAATGAAGCCCCCGTCACGCACGAGCCGCATTGCCTGGTCCCAAACAGGCTGTCCGGACGCCGTCAGAATGAGACCGTCCAGGCCGATCCCGCCCGTGACCTCATGCACGCGCGCCTCGATATCGTCGGTCGCCGGGTTAAGCGCCTGCTCGACGCCGAATTCGCGCGCCAGCTCCAGCCTGTCGTCCACCATGTCGGAGACCCAGGTATACGCCAGGTATAGGCGGGCGCACTGAGCAAGAAGCAGGCCGACCGGCCCCGCGCCCACGACCATGACGTGATCGCCCGCTCGCCAGGCCGACCGCTGCGGCGCGCGCAGGCAGCAGGCCAAAGGCTCAGTGAAGGTAGCCGCATCGAATGACGTGCCTTCCGGGATGGCGAACGTCCCATACTTGACGTTGGCTGCAGGAACTCGCACGTATTCGGCGAACCCTCCCGGATCCAGGTTGCTCGTCTTGAAGTCACGGCACATTGAGTAGTCGCCGTGCTGGCAGAACCAACAGGCCTGGCAGGGTACGTGGTGTAGAGCAACCACCCGCTGGCCGGTCGCGAACCCCGAGACTCCCTCGCCCACATCCACGACCGTGCCCGCCAACTCGTGCCCCAGCACGGTTCCTGGCCTTACGCTCTCGTTGACGATCTTCGTGACGTCTGTGCCGCACAAGCCGACGGTGTGCATTTTTACCAGCAACTCACCCGGTCCAATCTTGGGCACGGGAACGTCGTCCAACCGAATGTCGCTTCGGCTGTAAAACACAGCTGCCTTCAAGTCGTCCTCCTTGCTCTGGGAATAGGATGCTCCGGCTGTCGTCGCAGTTCCATAGGATTGCTCCCAGTCTCCCGACTTCGTCTCCTGGTTCCGCTAACCCATTTGCGCCGGTCTGTTCTCAGTCAGATCGAATCTCATACTATCACCATGAAGCCCTGGCAGCAAGTCGTATGGCCGCCTCGAAAAAGAAGAACCACCCTTCTTGCCTGAGCGGCAGAAAGGTGGTTCTCATCTCCGTATCTAATTCACTATCGCAAGACTTTGGCGCTCACAGCGAAATCAATTCTTTCGATGTGGTCTGCCAGACCCCGCCGGTTGATCCGACGGCTCCGACGCGGGCGTCTCCGACGCCGGCACGATTACTGTGAACGGAGCAACAGCCTCGTACTTGCCGTCCGCGGTCTTCGCAATCACGATGACTTGAGGCACCGCCTCCCAGCCGGCTCCCACCGGCAACAGGAACTGGCTCCTGAACTGGCCCTTTTCGCTCACCGTAGCTGTGCCCGTCACCGGAACGGAAACCAGGTCCTTCGGTTGTGCCGCAGGCTGTGCCAACCCGAACTCAATCTCGTCTCCCGCGGGCCAGTCCTGCCCGACGACTGTTAGCGTGATTCCTACGGTGCCGCTGATCGGGGACAGCGAGATCATCGGCTCGGCCGTGACAGCGGCTGGTGTATCGGTGGCCTCGGGAGCAACTGTCGGTGTATCCGTCGCTTCCGCGGCCTTCGTCGGCTTACTCTCCGGTTTCGTCGCCGTCGCCTCGACGGTTGGCGGCTCAGCCGGCCCGGTCTGCTGCGTCTCCGTCGGCTGTGGTTGTACCTCAGTAGGTTGTGGCTCGACGACCGTCGGCTGTGGCTCAACGACCGTCGGCTGTGGCTCAACGACCGTCGGCTGTGGCTGCACCTCGGTGGGCTGCGGCTGCGGTTCCGTCGGCTGTGGTTTCACCTCAGTAGGCTGTGGTTGCGCCTCAGTGGGCTGTGGCTCCGCCGTTGTGGGCTGCGGTTGTACCTCCGTCGGCTGTGGCTGCGGCTGCCCACCTGTGATCGCAAAACTGGCCACAGCTGTCTTGCTCAGATCGGCTGTGTACGCCACGACGAGAGCTTCAGACCGCTCCTCCCAGCCCAGCCCGGCGGGGATGGCGATGGATGTCTTGAACTCGCCGGTGGAGCTGACTGCAACGTTGCCCACAGCGGCGTTCGGGTTGATCTGCAGCAATTTTGCGTTCGGCTGCGGCTGAGCCAGCGCCAGAGTCACGGCTTGACCGGCCGGCCAGTTCGTGCCCTTCACCGCAATCGACGAACTGATCGCTCCCTCTGCCGGCGAGAGGGAGATGCCCGGCTGTGCTTGCTGGGTTGGGATCGGGTTCGCGGTAGCGGTCTCCGTCGGCTGTACGACCAAGGTGTTCGTCGGTTTCGGCGTCGCAGTCGCAGCCACCTTGGCCCAACTCACCTGGATTTCCGCCGTGGCGGCCCGATTGTAGTATTCTACCCGCACGTCGTGGTCGCCCTTGCTGACCTTCGCCGTAGCGGACACTTCACGCAGGGAACCGTCGTTCCAATCATTGAGAATGCGATCATCGTCCACCCAGAGGCGCATGCCGTCGTCCATGCGACCGGTGAACTTGTACTGCGCGGTGCTGTCGAAATGCACCCGGCGCGTCCAGCGGGCTGAGAAGCTGTCGCCCGGAATGCCACTGCCAGGGCCGCTCGTGCCCCAGCCAAAGTCGATGTCCTTGTCATTCCGGGTCATGGCCGGGCTGCCCTCAAGCTTGCGATTGCTGAAGTACTCGCCCTTCCAATCAGGATAGCTGGCACTTTCCGTACGAGCCCAGAACAGGTGTGCTTCCGCACCGCCCGCGCGGTCGTAGTATTCCAGCCGCACGTCGTGATCGCCCGACGACAGGGATCGATCCGATACGTAGGTGGTCGCACCAGAATCGTGCCATTGATCGATCAGGAGCTGACCGTCCACCCACAGACGAGCGCCATCGTCGACCTTCGCGGAGAAGCGGTAGTTGCCGTCGTCGAAGTGCAGGCGGCGCGTCCAGCGGACGGAGAAGTTGTCGGCTGGGACGCCCGGTCCAGGCACGCCGTTGCCCCAGTTGAAGTCCACCCAGGCATCGTTCCGAACGAGCACTGGAGAGCCGCTCAGATCAGGGTTGCTGAAGTACTCCGCTTTCCATTCAGGATAACTGGCGTCGATACGCTGCCAGGACAATCTGGCCAAAGCCCACCCGATATGCTCGAAGTAGTCCATCCGCAGCGAATGAGTGCCAGGTGTCACGTACAACTCGACGACGAACTGAGTCGGTCCATCGTGCCACTGGTCTATGACGGGCTGGTTGTCCAGGTAGAATCGCGCCCCATCGTCAACCTGCAGCGTGAAGCGGTAATTGCCGCCATCGAAGTTCTGATTGCGGGTCCACAGCACCGAGAAATTGTCCCGGTTCACTTCCGGCGCGGGGCTTTCCATTTGCCAATCGAAGTCGATCTGCTGATCGTTTCGGATCATGACGGGCTGGCCTTGCAGGTTGGGATTGTTGTAATACGCGCCGCGCCAATCCGTGATGGTAGGTTCGACAGGCGGCGGAGGCAGTGTCGGCTGCGGGCGCGGCGTCCGCGTGGGCATACCCGGTGCCGGCGGCGTCAGTTCTTCAGGCGGGATCGGGGTGTCTGTCGGGGTCGCCGTTACCAGCTCGGTGGGAGTGGGAATCACTGTCGGCTGCTCCAGGCGAAAAGGAACAGTGGCCTGCACGCCCGAAGCCTCGGCGCGCGCCACGATCTGAATGCCGTCGTTTTCCAGCCATTTGGATTCGTACGGATACGTGAAGGTCGACGAAAACTGGCCTTTGTCGTCAGCCACGGCCCCGGCGTAGGCATAGTTCTCATTGTCCGCACCCAGGTTCCCCGTGGCCGAGAGGCGAATGAAGACCACCTCGCCCGGCTGCCAATGAGATCCGGTGATGGTCAGCGGCGTTCCGGCATAGCCCGATGCCGGCGATACCTGGATGTTCGCCTCAGTGACGGGATTCGCCACCTCAGTCGCCACGCCCTTCGCTCGCAAGTTGGTGCGAGTGTAGACCAGACCGGCCACCACCATTACGCCCAGGCACATGACCCAAACGACAAACACGGCAGCAACAGCAATGCGAACGTTCCGGTTGGAAGAGAAGAACCTTCCCATGAACCATCCCCCCTGTCGAGTGTGACTTCACCTGCTATTATATCCGGTAATTCTTTGGTTCACAATAGAGCCATGGCGGATTGGCAGGCCGTGGAAACGCGTATCTTCCGCGCTTGCCCTACGCCAAACCTCGTAGCTCCGCCCTTCTGGTGGTCTTGACTCAATTGCCGTTCGTGGTATAATGCTTCCAGTTTTGACGTGGGGTCGGTGTATGGTTTTCGTCGCATCTCGCCCAAGAAAGTTTCGCACCCATCGACGCTGGATCTCAGCCAAGAACAAAGGAAGAGGACGCCTATGAAGTACTACTGCGCCAAAGCTAAGTGTCAGGAGTGTCGTCTGGCGTTCAGGTACGCCGTCACCGACGAGGATATCGAAGATGGGTCCGCCCACGACGTTAGCTGCCCTCGCTGTGGTGAGTTGGTCGATATCCCATCCTACTCGCCTTGTACTGAAGAGACGTACGACGAAATCAACGAGGAGTACGAAGAGCTGGAAGACCAGTTCGGCCTGGAGGACCTCGACGACGAGGAAGAAGACGAGGAGGACGACTGGGAGTGATCCCTCCCTGCCGACGGTGTAAGGGAGTGACGGCTTTGGCTGAGCGGGGAGTGCATTTCGAGCAGGCACGACCGGCTCCACCGTTATCCCAGGAGGCTACTGGGGCCCAAACGGTCGGAAGGAAGGGAGAACGATCTTGGAGCGTCTGACGCTCTTCTGGATAGTCCATCTTGTCTTGCTTACCCTGTTCGGCGTCGAAATGATTTTTGTCCTGTCGATCTGGCTGCGAGGGCGAGTGCCCGGCTTGCCGCCCACTGCGTCGCCCTGGCAAAAAATCCGTGCCGGAGTGGGTTTCGGATTAAGCCTGGTATTCAGTCGCCGCATCTTCAAGCTCGGTCAAACGGTAGTGAGAGACAGCCTGGGTCAAGGGCGGATTCTGAAGGTCAGCCCACGACGATGGTTTTCTCATATCGCCGTGTTCGGCTCTTTCGCCATTCTGGCCATTCTCTCAACCATCACCGGTCTGGCTGTTGAGATCTTTCCTCGGCTCTTTCCACCCACGCATTTCCTGAACACCAACATCGTCTTCGTCACGCTGCGAGAGGTAGATTACCCGATAGTCGCCTTCTTGAACGATTTTCTGGGTCTGCTGATCGTCATAGGTCTCGCGATGATGGTGTACCGGCGCTACGTCGAAAAGCCGGACCAGCTCCGCACGAGCGGCTCGGACACGGCCGTTTTCGTGCTCCTGGGTGGCATTGCGCTGACCGGCTTTCCCTTGGAGGCCTTCCGTCTTCTCGCTCATCAGCCGTTCGCGCCGACGGCCGGTTGGGCATTCGCGGGCTATCCACTCGCCTGGATACTCCATGGTTTGCATTTCAATTGGGGCGTCTGGTACAACGCTGCGTTTTGGATGCACTTCGCCCTTGCCAACGCGCTTCTGTTTTACGCGCCTTTCAGCCGTTTCGCCCACGTCCTCATGAGCCCGCTGATCGTTGCGTTGAACGTTATGGAGGAATCGACCCCATGAGCTCAGTGGACCCGCTTGACCTGTCGCGCTTCACGGTCAGGCAGTTGTTCGAGCTGGAGGCTTGCACCCGTTGTGGCGAGTGCGTCCAGTGGTGTCCCACCTACACGGAACGCCATAACGAGGAAATCACCCCTCTTTCCAAAATCGGCCGCTACAAGTCTTTCGTCAAGGGGCAATATGGCGGCTTTTTGGCGCGCCTCTTCGGCTACGGTGAGCCCACCAAAGAACAGGTCAAGAGCTTCGGTCAGGGGACATTCCAGTGCACCCTGTGCGGTCGCTGCCACGTCGTCTGTCCCGTCCAGATTCGCACTCGTCCGCTGTGGATCGCCATGCGCGAGCAGTTGGTGGCCTGGCACGAGTATCCGCCGGTGTTCGACCAGCTGCGCGACACGGTGACTTCCCACTACAACATTTCCGGTGACGACAACAAGACACGCCTGATTTGGAGCGAAAATCTGGACGATCAACCGCCTACGGTGGCGAGCAAGCCTCAGGCGGAGAACGTCTACTTCGTAGGCTGCGTCGGCTCGTTCTACCCCACTGTCTTCGGCATACCACAGGCATTCGTGAGCTTGCTCGGCCGCGCGGCGCTGGACTATACCATGCTCTCCGGCGAGGAGTGGTGTTGCGGCTATCCCCTGCTGATCAGTGGCATGAGACCACACATCGGTGATCTCATTCGCCACAACGTGGAGACGGTCCGGAGCACAGGGGCCAGGCGTTTGATTACCACTTGCCCCTCGTGTTATCATACGTGGAAGCACGAGTACCCCGAGGTCATCGGCGAGCCGTTGGGCTTCGAGGTCGTTCACGCCGTCGAGTTGCTGGCGGATTTGATCGAAGAGGGCAGCCTGGTCCCGGGGCCCTATGGCCGCCCGGTGACCTACCACGATCCGTGCGACCTCGGTCGCAACAGCGGCATCTACGATGCACCACGTCGGATCCTGCAGGCGATCCCGGATCTTATTTTCAGGGAGATGCAGGACAACCGTGAGTACTCTCTCTGCTGCGGCGGAGGCGGCGACGCAGAAATGGCGGATGCTGACATCACGACGTCGGTGGCGCACCGACGCCTGGAGCAAGCGCAGGCCGTGGGCGCCCAGGTCGTGGTTTCCGCTTGTCAGCAGTGCAAGCGCACTCTGGCGGGCCAGGCCCGCAAGGAGAAGCTCCGGCTCAAAGCTCTGGATATTACCGAGCTGCTGTGGGAAACGCTGCAATAGAATTCTTCGTATTACATCATAGGAGGAAGGCATGGAAATCGGCGGCTTTCAGTTCCCAGACGATCTCTACTACGATCTGGAGCACAACTGGGCGCGCATAGAGGGCGACCGGGCCACCGTCGGCATCACCGATTTTGCGCAGTCCATCGCAGGCGAGATCGTGTACGCGGAAGTGCCCCGCGTCGGCCGCAAGATTGAACTGGGCAAGCCCTTCATGTCGATGGAATCGGGCAAATGGGTCGGCCGCATCAAAGCCATTGTTAGCGGCCAGATCACCGAGGCCAACGAGGAGATCGAATTCGACAGCACTGTGATCAACAGCTCACCCTACGAGCAGGGTTGGTTGGCAGCAGTCGAGATCGGGGCTCCCGCTGAGGTGGCAGGGCTACTGAAACCGAGCGATCCGAAGTTCCGGGCCCACATCGCGGAGCAGAAGGCAAAGTACGGCAAGTAGTTGGCCGTGCCACCGTCACCGCAGCGTGCCAGTTCGGACTGGCAGGCCCTGGCGAATATCCCAAAGGAACGTATGAGCACCGAGATTCTTGCCGTGTACCTTGGAGAGAAACGCACCGAGGTCTCCGTTGGAGGCCGCAGTTGCGTTCTGGAAAACCTGACTTTGGCGGACGGCCCCGCAACCAGCTTGTGTCCGGTGGAATTGCTGGGTGCGGCCGTTGCGGGTTGAATTGTTCTGACTTTAGCAGCGGTCGCTGCGAACAAACACATGACTCTTGACCGGCTGGCGGTGGTTACCACGTTCGATCTTTCGCTGGTTCCCGGAACCGGCACTCGGGCAGGCTTTGCGAGTCGCATCGAAATCGATGGCCGACTCGACGAGCGAGAGCGAACGATCTTGTTGAACTCAGCGCGCCACTGTGACGTGCACAAAATTCTCGAAGGCCAGGTGTCGTTCGAGGACCAGTTGGTAGTCAACCCCTAACTGTGCCATGGGTCGACCCCATGGCCGCAATGAGGTGTTAGCATCATGGACTTGAGTTTTTCCGTAAAAGCAACCACGTCCCCGGAGCAAGCGCACGCCCAGGGCAGAGAAAAGGCCCCAGACCAGCGTCCTTCTATCGAAAACCTGCTCATCATCGGCGGTGGACCAGCCGGTTTCACAGCTGCCTTGTATGCCGCCCGGGCTCGTCTCACTCCTTTGGTCCTCGTTGGCCCCGCGCCGGGAGGGCAAGCCGCCACGACCGATCTCATGGAGAACTTCCCTGGATTTCCAGAGGGCATCGGCGGCCAGGCGCTGGCCTCGCTCATGCAGGAGCAGTGCGAGAGCTTCGGTGCTGAGTTGCGAGTGGAAGAAGTGACCGACGTCGACTTCACGCATCGGCCGTTCAAGATCACCACCTATGACGGCGAGTACCTCGCCAAGACGCTGATTCTGGCCACCGGTGCGCGGCCGCTGGCGCCTGGGAGTGCCCGGAGAAGAGAAATTCATCGGCCGTGGTGTCTCGTTCTGCGCGACCTGCGATGGATTCTTCTATCGTGAGAAGACGGTCGTGGTCGTCGGGGGCGGCGACAGTGCGGTGGACGAAGCGCTGTTCCTGTCTAAATTCGCGAGCAAGATTTACGTCGTCCACCGTCGCAACGAGTTGCGGGCAAACAAGCTCAGTCAGAACCGCTTGTTCGCCAACCCCAAGGTTGAGATGGTCTGGAGCACAGTCGTCGAGGAGGTGCTGGGTGAACATCGCGTCCGCGGCATCCGAACTCGACGCGTCGACACCGGCGAGATCGGCGAGCTGGCCACGGACGGCGTGTTCGTTTACGTCGGGCTGGACCCCAACACTCGACTTTTCGAAGGTGCGTTGGAGCTCGACTCACAAGGCTACATCGTCACCAACAAGATGCAACACACGAGTGTACCGGGCATCTTCGCAGCGGGCGACGTGCAAGACCCCTATTTCCGTCAGGTCGTCATTGCCGCCGGGACAGGCGCTGCTGCCGCCATTGAGGCCGAGCATTTCCTGGCCACAAATGAAGACGTTCCCCTGGAGCCGGACCCCGCCTGCCCAGCCCCGGCGAACGAATAGTCCCGTCGCTGAATTCGGACATCATATGACAGGTGGCTGCCGTGTATACGGCAGCCACCTGTCATAATCTTCATCTGCTCGACGGTGTTCGCTCCACCTGGCGTGACCGTCCACACTTATCCTCGGGTTCCCTGAAGCCTCGGATCCAACACGTCACGCAATGCGTCCCCCATCAGGTTCCAGCCGAGCACGAACAGCAAGATCGCCCCGCCAGGGAAAACGACAATGTGCCAGTGCTTTGCCAGCGCAGGAATCCAATTGCGAGCGAAGCTGATCAGCTGCCCCCAGTCAGCGTAGCCCACCTGCGCGCCGAGCCCGAGGAAACTGAGCGCCGCGAAGTTCAGCACGTACGACCCGATATCCATTGAGGCCGTCACCATGACGGAGAAGATGGCGTTGGGAATAACATGCCGCACCAGAATCCGCCTGTTCGAGGCACCCACAGCTCTCGCCGCGAGGATGTAATCGCGTTCTTTCACGGTAAGGATATCACCACGGATCAGGCGGGCGTAACTCGTCCATCCGAACATGATCAAGGCTACCATACCGGTCAAAATGCCACGGCCCAACCTGGCCTGCAACACCGCTGACATGGTCAGCGCCGCCAGCAGGTAAGGGAACGCCATGAACAACTCAACGATGCGCATGAGCAGTTCGTCCACCCACCCGCCGTAGTACGCTGCAATGGAGCCGACCGTCAAGCCAATCGTCACGGTGAAGGCCGTGATGATGAGTCCCACCTGAAACGCGGTCCGCGTCCCCCACACGACGCCGTAAAACAAGTCAAACTGACCTTCCGTCGTACCAAAAATGTGTTCCGCGCTCGGCGGGCTGGGCTCCATCGCGAAGCCGTCTTTCGGAATGATGTACGGGTCGCGCTGGCCCGGCCTCGGCGGAGCGATCCAGGGCGCCGCCACGGCCACTACGATGAACATCACTACCAGCACCAGGCCCAAGGCAGAGGTCGGATTTCGAAGGAATCTTTTCGCCGTTTTCACGCCAGTCTAACCCTTGGGTCCAGGAATCCGTACAACACGTCAACCGCCAGGTTGCCCAGCACCAGAATGATGGCGTTGAACATCGTGAACCCGAGTACGGCAACCACGTCGAGGTGTACCGCAGCATCCGCGAAGAACCAACCCATGCCTCGGTAGTTGAAGATCGTCTCAGTGATTACGACGCCGTTCAGCAGGGTGATCAGCGTCAACCCACCGATCGTTGCCACCGGGATCAAAGCATTAGGCCGGGCGTGCCGTTTGATCACATCTCGCTCCGTCAGTCCCTTCGCACGCGCCGTGGTGACGTAGTCCTGCCGCAGCGTCTCCAGCATCGAGGAACGCGTGACCCGCAAGATGAGCGCCCAATCGAGGTAAGACAGGGTCAGAGCAGGCAGAACCAGATGCCTTAACGCATCGACGAAAACATCGAAACGTCCATTCAAGAGTCCGTCGACAGTATTCATGCCGGTGTACGCGTGAAAAGCGCCCGATGATGTGATCTGAGCCGCCCAGTCTGAGAGTCGCCCGGCCGGGAACCAATCCAATCGAGCGTAGAAGATCATCAACATGAGGAGACCAAAGACGAATGTGGGGAAGGACCAGCCGATGATACTCACGATGCGAGTAATCTGGTCGATGAACTTGTTCTGGTGTGTAGCCGAAACCACGCCCAACTGTATTCCTACCCAAATGATCGGTACCACACTCCACAACGCCAGCTCCAGCGTTGCCGGAAACAAGTGACGGATGGCGTCTGCCACAGGCCGCCGACCTCGGGTGGAAAACCCGAGATCGCCATGGATGACATTGTTCGCCCAGCTCAGATATTGCTCGTAAACGGGCCGGTCCAACCCGTATTTGTGTACCAGCTGATCAATCGCCCCTCCCTGCACTTTCGGGATGTCGGAGACGTACAATGAGACGCGTTGATAGGGGGTCAAAAACTGCATCATTCCAAAGATCATGAACGAAATTCCGATAAGCAAGAACGGTAAGACAAGCAATCGACGAATAATATAACGATACATTCTCATTCCTCTGAGCCAGAGGGAACGGACCGCCTGCCCAATAGTGCAGGCGGTCCGCCCGATGTTCGAATGCCTGAAGTCGCCGATCCAGGCCAGCAGAGAATCGGCGAAATCGGATTTCGGAAGTCCTACTGCTTTGTCAGTGTGTAGATATTTGCGTACGGCTCCGGCTGCAGCGGGTTGAAGTACCAACCATGGACCCAATCCTGGAAGTATCGCCGCCGCAACGGCTGGAATAGGAAAATGCTGATGGCGTTTTCATACGCCAGATTCTGCAGCTTCTTGTAGATGGGCTCTCGAACCTTCGGATCCACGCTCGACACACCTTGCTGGATCAGGTCGGAGAACTCTGCGGCCATTTCAGCGGGGAAGTGCTGCGCTCGGGCGTAGGACCCGCTCACAGGATCCATGAAAGGCTGAACCCAATTCGATGGATCGTGGTAGTCCTCCAGCCAGCCGCTGATCAAAATCGGCAGCTTGCCTTGCGTTCGGAGGGGCAGGAATTGCGCCCACGGAATGTTTTGTACCTCTACCTTGAACTTCGGGTTGATGGACTCTATGTTCTGTTTGATGATCTCCGCCGCTATGCGCCGCAGATCGTTGCCCGTGTTGTAGGCAAGCTGCAGATCGAAGCCTGTATCCCACAACTTGCCGCCCCAGGCCTGCTGGAACTCAGCCTTCGCTTTTTCCAGGTCGTGCGTGTACGTCGGTTGAGCGTCATCATAGCCCAGCATACCCTGGAGGATCGGTCCCTTCGGCTGAATTGCCTCGCCCTGCAAGGCCTCTTTGATATGCGCATCCCAGTCATATGCATACTCGAAGCCTTTGCGCACGTGGATGTCGGAGAAGAAGTCAGCCGGGACGCCGTTTCCGTCGAGTTTTCCGCTGCCAATGAATTGGTTCCCGCCCTCGGTGTTGATCGCGAAATTGAACATAGCTGCCGTCATTTCAGGAGATGGCAGGTCGCCGAATACCTTCAACACCCCGTTGGCGTCGCCCTCAACGCTCGGAGCCTGTTCATCCAGGCCCTTGTAGACGGTCTTTACCAGCGTGTCCGCCTGCGGATAGAATGCTGCGTCGACATCGGCGTAATCCGCGTCGCCGGCCTGCAACATGGCAAAGCGGGTGCCCCACTCCTCCACGAGACGCAGCACGACGCGCTTGATCTTGGGAGCGCCGCTCGGACCGCCGGGCCACGCCGGCTCCGTCCGCCAATAGTCGTCGTTCGCCGTCAGGACGATCTCTTCACCCGGCGTCCAATGGTCGAGTTTGTAAGGGCCCGTGCCATTGGCCTTGTTGAACAGCACGCTCTGATCGGCCGCCGGATTGTGCCATTTGGTCCAGGTGGCGCAATCGCCGTCCCAGTCACCTTCCTTCGTCTGCCAGGCCTTACTCAAGGCACCAGACCACTGCTGCGCCACCACCTGCAGGAACCACGGCGCCGGCTTGCTCAGCTTCAGCGTTACCGTTCCCGCTGAGTCGTCCGCCGAAACCTGCTGCTGCAGGAGTTTGCACGTGTCCTCTGCCGCCTTCTTGATCGCCACAGGATCTGTTACAGGTGAGGCTCCGCTCGCTCCGGCAGTCGCTGTGATCGTCGCGCTGCCTGTCAGGTCAATCTGGCTTGCATCCTCGTAGCCCAACTTGCCCACTTCGTTGACTTTGTCGAGAATCGTAGTGACGCCGAGGATCGGGTCCAGGAACAGGGTTTGCGGCCCATCCACACGGTCCTGCAACATGCCTCGCTGGAAGGAGTAGGCGATATCGCTGGGCTTCAGCTCATCTCCCGAATGGAACTTGACACCTTGCCTGATGTCGAAGGTATAAGTCAGGCCGTCAGGCGACAACGTCCACTTCTCGGCCAGTGCGGGGACAAAATCATCCGCCTTCTCTTTGTTGAAGGCCACCAGGCTATCGTAGATGTTGTACTCAATTGCGCCTCCCGACGTCTCGTAGGTGTACGCGGGATCCAGAGACTCAGGCTCGCCGTAGTGGGCAACGATGAACGTGTCAGGGTTCTTCACTTCTGCCCGGTTGGGCACCGCCGGAGCGGCTCCCATCAAGACCATGGACAGAACGACCAACACAGAGAATAAGACGAACGCGTATCTCTTAGAACACATAGCTCTCATCCTCCCACTGTGGGATCGCTACTCTGCGTCTCCACGTCGTTATGTTTACCTTTGACAATAAGTCACACCCCAGTCACCGAAGTCAATCTGTCGGCAAATCCTCAGAAACCCCATCACCTCCTTCCAGAATCGCTGGGCGTGAGTAAGACGTCATTAACATATGTGGAGCCCAGGTTAGATGACAACGCAAGATGGTTTTTGTCTCGCATTGCTGCTTGCACGTAGCTACCCAACCTCGGCGCGCATTATACGTGACAGTCAGGAATTATGCAAAGTTGATAAACCGCGTCGGCGATATAAAAGAATGTTGCATGCATTCCTCCGGTTAGAAATCGGAGGAATGCATGCAACATCGTCGCGGTGTTGGCTCCCAGGTAATGAGCGGGAGCGTCACTGATTCATTGGAGGATTATCGCTGGAGGTTCCACTCCGCAGTGGCATATTTCTCGTGCCGCAGTTGGGCGGCAGTCTGTTCTTCATAGGGCGTCAGGGGACCGGCAGCCAGGTCCAGGTTAAGACGAGCGCTGAATCCGGTTGCCATGGCTTCGGCGGCCGCCTCGAAGCTCACCGTGCGACCCAGCGCCGCCTCAAGGGTCGTTGCTTTCTCCCGCAGCTCCACCTGCAATCGGGTCCGTCGTTCGGCCGACCTCAGTCGCAGATAGCCCAGAATGCGCGTAATGTCTCCATAAAGCGGCAGGGAACCGTGCTGCAGTACCACGCCCTTGCGCCGCATTTGTGCGCTACCGACCAGCTTGTGCCCATCCACGGTGACTTCATAGTGGGAGGGCGCATCGAAACAAACCGCCGACGTCTCTTTGGCCTGGCTGCGCTGGGGGGCAGCCTCACAGGCATCCAGACCGAGCAGGGCCAGGCCCTGCACCAGCCCCAGGCTCAAGCGGCGGTACGACTCGACGATGCCGCCAGCCACACGCGGCTCCTCCTGCGGCGCCACGATGCTGTAGGTCAGTTCGTCCGCATGCAGGACAGCGCGCCCACCCGTCGGCCGCCGGATACAATCGATCCCGGCCGCATGGCACACTTCGAGATCTACGTCTTTTGCCATCGCCTGGGCGTATCCGACCGACAAACAGAACGGCTCCCACCCGTAGAACCGAATGGTAGGCAGCGACTTGCCCTCCGCCACCGCCAGCATCACGGCCTCATCAATCGCCATGTTGGTGGCCCCGTCGGAAAAGCCGGTGTTCAGCAGCCGCCAACTGGCGCGGACAAACGAATCATCATCTCCAATCATGTTCACTCTTTCTGAGCTTTACTCTTAATCGCTGGCACCCGCACACAGATCGTCCGCATCGACTCCTGGACCCGACACCACTGTGTTGCGGCGTGGCTCCTCAGGCAGACTCGCCGTCACCTCCAGGTCCACAACAGCCTGTCGCGCCTCATCGGGAGTCAACGGCCGAGGGTAATTGTACATGACCCCACCCGGGCGCTCGTTGTAGTACGGTCTGTTGCAGTCCGGACAGCCGGACGTGCGAAAGGCAGCCCCATCGGCCAGCATGCTCTCGAGATCGCTGACCCCGTAGTCGAGCAATTGGCCCGCGGGCGAGAAGGAAAAGCGCGCCATCCGCAAACCTCGGACACAGATGAGGTCCCGGGCGACCTGCAACCGCCGGTAAGAGGACAAAGGTGGGGGCGTCACGCCGCTCATGGACGTTCCTCGCACCGGTGTAAACGCGAACAGCCCGACCGTCACGCTCATGTCGTGGAGCCGCTGCATCGTCTCCACCGCCTCACGTTCCGTTTCACCGAGGCCGACGATGAGGTGCGCCGCCACCTTGCCAGGATGACGGCGCGCCGCGCCTTCGAGGAGAGAGAAGATAATGTCCCAGCGGCTGCCCTTCGCCCGCTCGAAGACTCGCTCGCACGCGGCGTCGAGTCCGAAACCAATGTGGTCCACTCCCGCATCAAACAGCACATCTATTTGGTCCAGATCGCGCGGCAAGATCGCGACGTCTACGGGGAGGTCGGGCGCCGCCGTCTTGATTGCACGAACGGCCTTTAGAGTCTGAGAGAACGAGGCCTTGCCGACCGTCACCTGAACGCACGCGCGCTTAATCGTCCGCTCACCGGCAGCTCGCGCCAGGCTCGCAACGACGACGTCCAGTGGATAGTTGGGCCACGTCACGCGCGACAGATAAAGCGCGTTGGCCTCGCTCTCGCGCGCCTGCGCGCAGAAGCCGCAGTTCATCGCACAGCGACCGCCCAACATCAGGTAGGCGGTGGTGGGGGCGGTCTCCATAGGCACCTGGTCGAGCCCAAGAACGCCCACGGTGCCCACGGAAACCCCGATTTCGCTTTCTTTCAAATGATGAGCCTCGGTTCTAAGGCGTGATCACGCATTACGCACCACGCCTTTACACTTTACGATAATGGATGGCCTCGCCGAACGCGGCTGCCTTCGCCGCCTCCATTAGGGCCTCCGGCAGCGTGGGGTGTGCGTGAATCGTCTCAGCCATCTGCTGCGCCGTCACGCACAGCTGCATGGCAGTGGTTGCCTCCGCGATCAGGTCGCTGGCGCGCGGCCCCATGATGTGCACGCCCAATACTTTGCCGCCCAGGCCATCGGCGTTCTTCTCGCAGATCATCCTGATCTGGCCTTCCTGCTCGCCCATCGCCAGCGCCTTACCGCTCGCAGTGAACGGGAATCGGGCCACGACGTAATCCAAGCCCAGGTCTTTGGCCTCTCGCTCCGTCAGGCCGACCCCGGCCACTTCAGGGATCGTGAAGATGCAGTACGGCACCGCAGTGTAGTCGGCCGCGCGTGCGCGGCCCAGGACGTTGTCCACCGCCACTTCACCCTCGTACGAGGCGACGTGCGCTAGCATGTACGTGCCCAGAACATCGCCGATGGCGTACACGTCCTCCACGTTGGTTCTCATGTATTCATCGACCAGCACTCGGGCGCCATTCATCTCCACCCCCAGCTCATTCAAGCCAAGGTCATCCGTGTAAGGCGTGCGTCCAGTCGATAGGAGCACGACTTCTCCGTCGGCGGTGCGCGCCTTCCCACCCTGGGAATAGGCCACGCTCAACCCACCGTCCGCTTTCTGGACAATCTCGTTGAACTCCACGCCCACACTCACCGAAATCCCGCTCTTTGCCATCAGTGCGCGGAAGCGTTTAGCCAGCTGTTCCTCCGCCGACTTCATGAACGTTCTTCGGCCCAGGACTGTAACCCGGGTTCCCAGTGCGGCGAACATGGAGGCAAACTCCAGTCCCACCACGCTGGCGCCAACCACGACCATGCTCGCCGGCAAGGATTTCAGCCGCAGCAACCCGCGTGAGGTCAGTACGCCCGGAAGGTCCGTACCGGGGATCGGCACCCGGGCCGAGCGAGAACCCGTGGCCACGATGATCTTCTTGCCGCGGATGTCCACCCGCGCCACGTCTGGGAACGAACGCGACGACTCGATGTGCACCAGCCCGCGGCCCCCGAGCGAGGCAAAGCCGTCGTATAGCGCGATGCGGTGTGCCTTCAGCAATTCGATGACTGTGCTGACCAACGTCTCGACGACCTCATCCTTGCGGGCCATCATTCGTGGAAAATTGACCCTCACGTCACCCACGACGTCCACGCCGAACTCAGCCGCTCGGCGAACGTCCGTGTAGGTTTCGACGTTGCGGTATAGCGTCTTGGTCGGGATACAACCCCGGTTCAAGCAGCAGCCACCGATCCGTTCCATCTCGACCAGCGCCACGCTGGCGCCCAGCTGCGCAGCACGAATCGCCGCGACGTAACCGCCCGGCCCGCCGCCAATGATCACCACATCGTAGATATCGGCCATGATCTCCTATCCCGTTTTTTGCTGTTTGCTTTGGATGGGACGTGCTCTTCAAACGCGCACATTATAGGTCCGGCGCAAATCGCTGTCAAAGGCTTGCGTCGTTTTCGAGGCTTCCGAGATTCAAAAACTCCGAAGTCTGACCCCAATCAACTATTTCTTGCCCAGTCCAAACTCCGCATGAATGGCGCGGACCGCGTCCTGAATGTCTTTCCCATCTATGAGCAACGAGATGTTGTATTCAGATGAACCCTGTGCAATGGCCACCACGTTGATTCGGTTTCGGCCCAGCGCCCCAAACACCTTTGCGGAGATTCCCGGCGTGCCTTTCATACCGGCGCCCACGACGGCCACGATCGCCACCGACTGCTGCGCCGCAATCCGGTCGATCACCCGGCGGCTCAGCTCCAGCTCGAGGTCGCGCTGAAGCACCTTTAGCACGCGGTCAGTGTTGGTCTGTTGAATCACGAAGCAGATGTTCTGTTCAGACGATGATTGCGTAATCATGAAGAGGCTCGACTCAGTCCGCGCAACCGACGTGAACACCTTGCCGGCTATCCCCGGCACGCCCAACATGCCGCGTCCTTCGACGGTCACGATGCTTAGCTCGCCGATTGAGGCAATGCCCTTCACCGCCGGACCGTTAGAGCTAACTTTGTCGGTCAGCAACGTCCCGGGGTGCGTGGGATTGAACGAGTTCAGAATGCGCACGGGAATGCCGCCTTCCACCGCCGGCAGCACGGTCTTTGGGTGGAGCACCTTGGCGCCGAAGTACGACAGCTCCGCGGCCTCAGCGTACGAAATATGAGCCAGCGTCTGCGCGTCGGGGACCACTCGTGGGTCGGCGGTCATGACCCCGTCGACGTCGGTCCAGATCCACAATTCCTCGCTCCCCAGCGATTCCGCCAGGATGGCCGCCGTGTAGTCGCTGCCGCCACGGCCCAGCGTCGTTATGACGCCGTCTGCCGTCCGCCCGATGAAACCGGTCACCACCGGCACAACGCCTTTGTCCGCCAGCGGGCACAGCCGGCTCGTCGCTTTCTGGCGCGTGAGGTCGTGCAAGGGCGAAGCGTTGCCGAAATTGTCGTCGGTGATGATGAGCTCCGTTGCTTCGATCGCTTCAGCCGGCAGGCCCCGCTTAACAAGCGCTTCGGCGAAGATCCTCACCATCATCCGCTCGCCGAACGAAGACACCACGTCCAGTCCGCGTGGCGTCAGCTCGCCCAGCACGGCGATGCTCTGGCACAGACTGCTGAAGTCCTCTAGCAGTCTGCGGATCTCCTCCAGAACGGCAATGCCCCGCCCTACGTCCGAGGCCAGCTCAACCACCGCAGCGCGATGCTGCTCGAACAGACGGTCCCGCGTCTCTGTCCAGCCGTCACTCTTCTGGCGGGCGGCTGCGGTAGCCGCCGCAATGAGAGTATTGGTCACGCCGCTCATCGCAGAGACGACCACCACGACCGGTCCGTGGCTCTTCACCGTCTCGACGACGATATCCGCGGCGTTGCCGATACACCGCGCGTCCCCGACGGACGTGCCGCCGAACTTCATGACGATCATCTCTCCGCTCCCTTCAGCACCCGCCGCACGGCATCCAGGTCCGCGTCGACGACTTCGAGCGCAGCCGCTCGCTCTGATCGGATCCCCTCCAGCTGCCCCGTATGATACGCAATCGTGGCCTCGGGGTCCTTCAAGAGATGGCCCGTCAACACTGCCACGACCGACTGACCGCGCCCGATCGTGCCGCTTTCCACCAGCTTTCTCACTCCGGCGATGGCGCTCGCTGAGGCGGGCTCGCAACCGATCCCTGCTCCGTCGACCTTGGCTTTGGCCTCCATGATCTCTTGATCGCTGACCTGCTCGACGATGCCGTCCGTCCACTTCAGCGCCCGCACCGCGCGGTCGTAGCTCACCGGGTTCCCAATTCGAATCGCCGTGGCGATCGTTTTGGCCACGACGCGCTGCCGCTGTCGAAAACCGCCTTCGAAGCCCAGGTAGAACGGGTTTGCCCCGGCCGCCTGAATCGGCGCCAACCGAGGCATCTTCTGAATGAAGCCGAGATCGCGCATTTCTTGCAGCGCTTTGCCGAACGCGCTGGTATTGCCCAGATTGCCGGCCGGGAGCACGATCCAATCCGGCGGGTTCCAGTTTCGCTGCTGCAGCATCTCGAAAATGATCGTCTTCTGGCCCTCAATTCGAAACGGGTTGATCGAATTCAAAAGGTAGATCCCCGAGTCGTCGCACACCCGCTGCACCAGGTCCATGGCTGCGTCGAAGTCCCCCCGGACCTGCAGCGTCCGCGCCCCGTACGCCAGAGCCTGCGCCAGCTTGCCCAGTGCGATCTTTCCCTCCGGCACGAAGACCCACACGCTCATGCCGGCCAGCGCTCCGTATGCCGCCAGGGATGCCGAAGTGTTGCCCGTGGACGCGCAGGCGACGGCCGTGCAGCCCAGATGCCGTGCCTGGGTGATCCCCACCGTCATGCCGCGATCCTTGAAGGAACCCGTCGGGTTCTCCCCCTCGTGCTTGATCTGCAGGTCGGGCACCCCGGTCCATTCCGACAGACGGTCGCTCCGGTACAGGGGGGTATTGCCCTCCGGCCGCGCGATAATCTCGTTCGTGGGGACGGGCAGCACCAACTCGCGATAACGCCAGACCCCACTCGCCGCCGGCCCGTCCCACTTCCCCACGCGCTCATCGAAGACGTGAGGGCTCACTCGCGTCATCAGTTCGTCGAGATCGTGCCGGACGTCCAGCAGTCCGCCGCATCTTCGCGGCGGGTCGCCAACAATCCGATCGCAGTCGTACCGGATCTCGTCGGCCGGGTACACTGCGCCGCACGTCATGCATTGCAGCCGATAAGTCATGTCACCCTCTTTCTTATGTCTACAATGAAGTCAGCCAGGGCATTGTCATTGTGGTACCTATACAAAACCGCCCGTCGAAAACGGGCGGTGTCACACAAGTGCATCATTGCGGTGACCTGCCGCGCTTCCGCGACAGATCCTGCTCGACCGGCGCCCTAATCCACCACGGCCGGCGTGACCGCGGTCGGTCCCAACAACTTCAGTTGTTCGTCGACGAACTTCGCCATGGCCGGATCGTCGGGGATCTCTCCCTCGAGCGATTTTTCCTCACCCCGAACCGCCGTCACCTGTCCAGACTCGTTCAGCGTGAGCCACAGTTCGCCAAGGTATCGACCCTGGCTCGCGGCCTGCGCCAGCACCGTGTGGCTCGGCCCGACCTGCGTCGGCGGCATGATCTCGCCTGACTTGCCGCCTACGATGGCGGCGATCCCTGGAATCGCCTGGGCCAGTGCCCGGTCATCCTGGGATCCCAGATGCGACAACACGATGACGGCGTCAGCCTTGCCGCTCACCTCAGCCATGACCTTCTTGAGCGTTTCTATCGGGTCCAGCGCGCGGATCACCGGGCCGGGGCTCGCCTCTGTAAGCGCCTGCACGTAGGGGTCAGTCAACCCCACGAGCGCCACGCGATAGCCCTGGCCCAGGTCTTTGATGGCGTACGGTTGCGCGATCAACTCACCCGTATCGGACAGAACGGCGTTAGCGGAGAGCATCGGAAACTGCGCGGCTTTCATCCGCTCTTTGAGCAGATCGAGGCCGACAATGAAGTCCCCGCTGCCAAGACCCATCGCGTCGTAATGCATCATGTTCATCGCTTCGACGAGCGCCTTACCCTTGGTCGCCAGGCCGATCCCTTCTTCCCCGTTGAGCACGTCACCCGCATCCACGAGCAATGTAGGAGCCCCGACCTTCCGCTGCGTCGCAATTTCGCTGGCCCGCCGGGCCAGTCCACCTTTAGGGGGCTTTCAGCCGCAGGGCAGTGAATACCCCCTCACGTCGTTGGTATGCAGCACCAGAACCGTGACTCCGCCGGCAGTCGCCGTGCTGATGACGCTTTGAGCCGCCGTGCTCACGATGCTCGTGGGCTCGGAAGCGATCCGCGTCACTTGCACCTGGGCGGGCACGGACATGGCATCCGCACCCAGGGAGACAGTGGTAGCAGTGGCCGTGGCGGGACGCGCCACACCACTGGGTAGATTCGGCTGCGGCGCATCGGCTGCGCGACCGCCCAGGCCGCAGCTGACGAGCGCCACTCCGACCACAATGCCGCCGCCAGAGCAATTACTCTAATCCCAGCTGCTGTAGTCTTCATCTGCTCCCTCATTCAGGTCGTCACCCTGATCACGAACGTCACCGTGATCGAACTCGGTCCCGTACCCATAATCGACATCGTCATCGTACACCCGCCGGTGCGTCGCAACCCGACGATTCCGCCGCTTGCCCCGGTACCATATCCAGCCCAGGATGCCGGCCAAGCTGAGTGCGACGCCCTCCGAGCCGACCCCCACGACCAGCAACACTCCGGTCAGGGTCGGCGGTGGATTGTCCAGCCAAGATGACGGCGTCGGCGTAGGTTTCGGCGTCCGCGTCGGCGTTGGCGTGGGCGGAATAGGTGTAGGCGTATCCGTGGGCGGCACCGGTGTGTCGGTGGGGATCGGCGTGTCAGTCGGCACCAGCGTCGCTGTTGCCGTGGGCGGCTCGGGCGTCGCGGTCGGACGTGCTTTCGTCGGCACGGCCGCGGCACGTGCGGGCGTGTTCGTCGCCGGTGGCGGCGTGTCCGTCGGCGGCGGCTGAGTCGGCTGGCTCGCGTCCACGTTAAGGCTGGCTACGTCGAAAAACACCTGATCCTGCCCATGAGGCTGGGGATTCTTTGCCCGGATGAAAACCGTGATCGTATCGCTCTGGGCCGGCACAGACACCTTGAGCGTGTCCCCGGACGCGCGCTTTTCCTTCCACAGCTCGGCGCTCCAGGCAACGCTCGGCGACTGCGGGTCGGTGCCGCCCGTCGGATCGATCCCAACCACACGTCCGATGAAGTCGCCCTTCTGCTTGCCGCCCTTGTCCGGATTGTAACTCTGCATGGGTGCCCAGTCCACTTTGAAGATGTAACTGGTACCCGGGGTAACGTTGGAGACCTTCTGGAAGATGCCGCCATCAAAGGGCACCCAGTTCGTCCACACGATGAGGCAGTGGCCGCCGTCGAGTCTCTCAGTGAAACCGCCAAACGCCGCTGAATCTTTGAATTGTGGCGGCGCCTTGGGATCCTGGATGACGAAGGGTTCCCAGCCATTGGGAATCTGGCTGTCGTTCGGCCCCCAGCCATAGAACCCTTCTTCGAAGCCACCGTTCTTCACGAGCCCGTATGGACTATCTGCCTGAGCGGTGTACACGACGACGCAGACAAGCAGCACGACCACGGCCATCAGCACCCAACCGTAGGTCCGTGCCTGTTTTCCGCAAGAAGACTGTCTCAAACGGCAAACCTCAATTTGTGACGTAGCGCCCCACGTTGCTCCGCGCTCGGAGCGGCGAACCAATCGTGGGATTCCATGCTGCCTGGGCTTGTGACAATGTTTGCTAGTATAGTGCACGGGTATGGAATTGTCAAAGGCTCAGGCACCCGAGCAGCGGGGTCCATCCCAGCAAAAGCGTGCCCATCCACCAGATCGGGGATGGGCACATGTCTTGCGACCGCCAATTCAGCTGTAACATCATTTTGGAAGGTTGGAGAGAGGTGGAGGTGCCTCACCGGACGGGTCGATGGTTCAATCGCCGTGATCTGACAATGCGGTCATCCGATAACTCGGCCTCGCCGTCATCGACGATCTCCACGACCCTTTGCGTCCTGGGACGATCGTTCTCTCTACCCAGGACCACCAGTAACACGACGAGTGCACTGATCAACAACGCGGTAAGCATACGTCCTCCTGTTTGGTGCTGATTTCTTCCCCTCCCTCGTACACTGATGGAGCCCGCTCTCAGTTGAGCGACTCTCGCTAGCGCAAGACCGACATGACAGCCAGGACGATGAGAATGAAGGCAAGTCCCGCGAGGGAAACCGTCGCTGCCATCGCCGTCCAGGTCTCGTGGCTTTGAAACACTTCACTCAGGGCGCCGGAGAACCCACCGGTGGAACGGATAGGGTTCTCCTGTTGGGGCGGGTTCACTTCGTACCGGGCCGGTCTTGGTTGTGGGGCAGCGACTGCCCGACCCAGACCGCGGGATTCCGTCTTGGGTATGGATCGGGTCCAGCCCGACGGTTCCGCAACCGCTTTGTCAGCGGCATCGGCCCCTGCGTCCCGACGTTGTTCGTGGGCCGTCACAGGCTTTCTTCCGACTGTCCACCCACTGGGCTCATCGATTTGATCGCCGGTGGGTCCAGCCGAAGGCCGTGCCTCAGAAGATACCGTCGCCGGCACGACCCGCTGCTCGTCCATCGGAGTCTTTGTGCGCCTCCGGCGGAGAGGCTGCACGTCGCGAGCAACGGCGGGTTGCTCTGCACGAGCTGGGGTTGCGTCTTGCGCCGTGACCTGAACTACGGGCGCGGGTGTCTCCTGTGGTCGGTCAGCCCGATCAGGCGGATTGCCATCGGTCGGTCCCTTTGACGGCTCTGGTTGGGGCGCGGGCGCCGCAGTGTTCCTTTCCTCATCGGATGCCGGCGCTGCCTCAAGCAAACCAAGCGCACCGGCGCCCGCCGGCTGTCCGGGTTTCCCGCTTTCCACAGGTTGGGCGTCCAGGTGAGCCAGCCCGGCCCTCGCAAAGCGATTGTTCGGATTCAGCGCGAGGACTTTGTTCAGGTACACCCGCTCCTGCTGAGTGTCTTCCGAAACCGCTGCCAGCCACAACCAGCACATCTCCCGCTGGCTTTCATAGTTGAGGGCTCGAAACAGCGCCTGCCTGGCCTCCGCGCGCCGACCTGCCCGCGCGGACGCGATGCCTCTTTCCAGCCAGATCTGACCGTCGCGCTCTTCACTGTTCTCGTTCACGGGTCTACCCCTAGCCGCGCCTCGTTCACCAAGGCTCAGTATATCAGCCTTTCGATCAAGGCACATCTGCTAAACCTCTTAAGTTCGATTCCGAAGTCGCTTAGTGCCCGCCGCTTCGCTTACGCCAGATTACCTACGGAGTGGTCCATTTCTGTTCCAATTGTAGTTATTACGTCCATACTCCTATTATATCATAGTCAGTCGGTCCGCAAAATCCATGGCAATTCCTCTCCGTCAAAACAGGATTTGACAAAATGCCGAAAGCGATTAAGATTACAGCGTACCCGGTGGGGGTATAGTCGACAAGCAGGAGGTATCTGAGCGTGAGCGACAACAACGTCAACCTCAGACTCAAGAGAGTCGAGGGCCAGATTCGCGGTCTGCAGCGCATGATAGACGAAGGCGCTTCGTGCGAGGACGTCCTTACTCAGCTGCTCGCGGCCCGATCTGCCCTGGACCAGGCCGGCCTGCTTATCGTGGGCAACTATGTGGATCGCTGCCTGCTGTCGGGCAACGAAATCGAAATGCGCGACAAGATACAAAGGATCTTCTCTCTGGTGTTGACGCGCTACTCTCTCGCCACCTTGCCCGGCGAAGTGCCTATTTCGCCTTCGTAACTACACAATCGGGAAAGTCGGATCAAATCGAGTCCGTTTCAAGCCAGAAGGAGGAACAATTCATGAAGAAGCCCGTCACGATCACCGACAGCAGTTTCGATCAGGAAGTCCTTCAAGCCAAGGGCCTGACCCTGGTCGATTTTTGGGCCACCTGGTGCTCGCCCTGTCGCATGCTCGCGCCAGTACTTGAGGAAGTTGCCGCAGAGCACGACGGTCTGCTCGTCGTCGGCAAGGTCGACGTGGATAGCTGCCCTAACACCGCCATGAGCTACGGCATCCAGAGTATCCCCACTATGATCCTGTTCAAGGATGGCCAGCCGCTGGAGCGGTTGGTTGGCTTCATGCCCAAGAAGAAGCTGTTGGAGAAGCTCGCCCCACACATGGCGTCGTAACGAGCGGCATTCAGCCATTCTCATGCCTTAACGGGCTGCTACGGACGGATCAGCGCGTCTCGTAGCAGCCTTTTTCGACTTCCGAAGTCAATGAGATTCCCAGCCTCGTTTGCTCACAGAGCGGGACGCTGCTGGGCTGCATCGGAAGTCTCGTCGGCCTCGTGGAGTCTGCTATGCTCAATTTCTGCCGCTCGTGGCTTACCGGCCCGCCAGAAAACCGGCTAAAGGGTCTGTACGACTGCCTGGCGCCCCTCTATTTCGTGGTGCATCCTTTCGTGCGCCGCGTTGCCGCGAGAGCCGTCCGCCTGGTCCCAGACAACGTCCCGTTGCAGGTGCTGGATGTGTGTACTGGTACCGGCATCGTCGCCGAAGAGATGTCCCGCCGCGGGCATGCGGTGACGGGCATCGACGTTTCAATCTCAATGCTGCGGCGCCGGAGTCAGCTGCGCCGGCAGCTCGGCATTCCAGTCGTCCAGATGGACGCCCGAGTCCTGTCCTTCCAGGATCGATCGTTGCGATTTGTGCTCCATTTCGATGGCTCTGCACGAGTTCGCGCCCGATGACCGCAGCCGCATCCTCGCGGACATGGCGCGTGTGAGTCGCAACTACGTGCTGGTCGCTGATTATTCCGGTCCCCAATCCTGGCTGGTCCGGTTGGCCGAAGACTTCGAGCACAGCCACTATCGCGATTTCACGGACGGCAGCCTGGCAGATCAACTGCGGCGGTCCGGTCTGCGCATCGAAAAACAAGGCCGCTGGTTCTCCATCGGTCTGTACCTGTGCCGTACATCTCACCCCAATCACAAGGGAGGCCCCCAATGACTGGACAACGTCTTGCTGCCTTGCGCTCCGCGCTCGTCACCCACGGCTGGGACGCGTTCGTCGTCTCGCAACCAGAGAACCGCCGGTACCTCAGCGGCTTCACCGGCGACGCCGGCCTGCTGCTCGTAACCGCCGATACGGCGCTGCTCCTCACCGACTTCCGTTACACGGAGGCCGCCGCCCGTCAAGCCCCGGATTTTGAAATCGTCCGCATCACTCGCGGTCCATCCACGGTTCTCGCCGGACTGCTCGCCGACCTGGGCGTAAAGTCCGCGGCCTTTGAGAGCGCACACCTCACCGTGGCCGAATTCCAGCATTGGAAGGACGCCAGCACGGAGGTCGACTGGACCCCGTCCCAGAACATCGTCGAGGCTCTGCGAATGATCAAGGAGCCGGCCGAAATCGAAACGATCCGTCGAGCAGTCCGCCTGGGAGATGAGGCCCTGGCTCACGTCCTGCGAGATCTCCGCCCGTCGATGACGGAGCGTGACGTGGCCTGGGAGCTGGAAGTCTACATGCGCACCCACGGCGCCGAGGCCGTATCGTTCGATCTCATCGTCGGGTCTGGGCCCAACGGCGCCATGCCGCACGCGACCACGTCCGATCGCCGTCTTCAGGAACGCGAACCCATCGTCATCGACATGGGCGCTCTCGTCGACGGTTACCATTCGGACCTCACTCGGACCGTCAGCCTGGGTCAGCCCGACGCCCGGTGGATCGAGTTGCACGACCTGGTGCAGCGCGCCCAGTTGGCCGTCGAGGCCGTACTCGGACCGGGCATGACTGGTCTACAGGCCGACGCCATCGCGCGGGATGTGATTCAGAGTGCCGGCCTCGGCGACGTTTTCGGGCACGGCCTCGGCCACGGCGTCGGCCTGGCCATTCACGAGGGTCCCCGGCTCGCCAGCACTTCCAACGACGTCCTTAAGCCGGGGATGGTTGTCACCGTCGAGCCGGGGGTCTACCTGGCCGGCGAGGGCGGCATCCGCATCGAGGATATGGCCATAATCACCGAGGATGGCTGCGAGGTTTTGTCTCAGGCGACCAAAGACTGGATTCTGGGCTGACGCAGCGCGTCGGCATGAGCCGCCAGCACATAGAAACAACAAAGGCCCGCTACCAATGTAGCGGGCCTCTTATATCATGTTATCCATGTTAGGAGGCTACTCGGGGCGCATTTCATCGTCCTCGGCCCATGCGACGTCGTCCCAATCTTCGGCGTCGTCAGGTTCGGCGGCACTGCACGACAGATCGTCGTCCTCCCAGTCCTCGTCGTCAGCGTCCACATCGTCCAGGTCGAACGTCAGCGCCACGCTCGGCGTCCGCATCCAACTCACGCGAACCGGTGACAGCCCGTCTACGCTCTCACAGATCTCCTCATCTTGAGTCAGGCAGATCCCGTCTTCGTCGAGGTCGACCTCTTCCGCACCACATGTGCCGGTGTCCCAGTTGGCGCACAGGCTCTGGCGACATTTGATGCGCGTCATGGATGCTCCTCAGCCCCTTTTCGCCCCGCTCCTCCCTCCGCGAGCCATTCGGCTGTCCCCTTCGCCGCTCTCTCCTGCAGAGCCAGAACCAGCGATTCCACCTCGTCTGCCGGCACGGTATCTAGAAACAGCGCGCACGGGAAATCGGGACACAGGCCACAATGTTCCAGGCCTCTCTCTGCCACGCAGCACTGGAAGATGGCGCACTCCCCATGACGCGTCAGGCCCAACTGATACGCGCACCCACGACACTCGCCGCGAGCCATACACGGCGCACACCCTTTGCCACAAACACTGATTGCGAGCCGGCAAGTACGATCCACGGACGCAACCTCTCGATGCTTATCGACCGAGGTAGAAAGCTGACGTTCTGCCAATCAACTTCGGAGCGACCTATCACAATCATTATACATGACCTCTGTCCGCAACAAAAGTGTCGTCACCGGAAGGTAAAAGCCCAAAAAAGTCTTTGACACGACCCCAGCGCTGTGCTATACTCCACGCAGTCTTGCATCGCTATCTCGCTGATACGAGGATCATGCTACGTAATGAAAATAGACCTCCATCGGGACACCTCCGTATTCGACCTGCTCGCCGCAGAATGGGATGGGCTTCTCGGTCTCGGCCACAACAAACGCCGTGTTTCTGACCCGTGAGTGGCAATCCATCTGGTGGCGACACATGAACCCCGGTGATCTTCTGATCGTCACGGTACGCGATGAGGCGGACCGTCTGGTGGCCATCGTGCCGTTCTTTCGGCATCGGTCAGAGGACGGCCAGTTCGTCCTGTCCCTGATCGGCTGCGAGGAGATCTCCGACTATCTCGACTTTATCGTTTTACCCGAGCACGAAGAGACCGTCTGCCGGGAAGTGCTGCGTCTGTTGAGTTCGAGCGAATTTCCCGCCTGGGACCGGATTGAGCTCTGTAACGCGCCCGCAATGTCGACGGTTTATCGCGTGTTCTACGCCGCCGCAGAGCAAGCAGGAGTGCAAGTCACTCGCCGAAAGCAGGAAACTTGCCCCGTGATCGAGCTTCCAAACACCTGGGACGACTATCTGGCCGCCCTCGACAAGAAACAGCGCCACGAGCTGCGCCGCAAGATTCGGCGGGCTGAGGCCGAAGCTCAGACAGAATGGTACGTCGTCGATCCGGCTCAACACGACCTCGCTGCCGAAATGGAGAGCTTTTTCGAGTTGCATCGCTTGAGCAGTCCCGAGAAGAGCATTTTCATGGATGCGCAGATGCGCGGCTTTTTCTCAGAAGTTGCTCAGGCGCTGGCCGCCCGCGGTTGGCTCCATCTGTCCTTTATTACGATGAACGCTCAACGCGCCGCCGGCATGCTGAGCTTCAAGTACAACAATGCTTTCGAGGTTTACAATTCGGGTTACGACCCGAATTCATATGCTCATTTGAGCCCCGGCATCGTGCTTCTCGCATACTGCATCCGGCAGGCCATCGAACGGGAACGCATTGTGTTCGACTTTCTGCGCGGAGAAGAAGAATACAAGTTCCGTTTCGGAGCCAGGCCTACCGACGTCTACGAGGTCACCCTTGCCCGGGACGGGAGCGGGCCAATGCAATGAGAGCTCAACGAATCGCAATGATCAGCATGCACACCTGTCCCCTCGCCACGCTGGGCGGAAAAGAGACCGGGGGTATGAACGTCTACGTCCGGGACCTCAGCCGCGAGCTGAGCCGTCGAGGGCTCATGGTTGACGTCTTCACTCGCTCACAGAATCCGGCTATCCCATCAGTCAGCCAAGCGCTGGGGCCCGGAACGAGGGTGATTCACATCCCCGCCGGTCCACAGGCCCCGATGGACAAGAACCCGTGTTTCACCACGTGCCCGAGTTCGTGGATCGCATTCTGGCCTTCGCCTCGGCAGAGGGCCACGGGTACGACGTGATCCACAGCCACTACTGGCTTTCGGGGTGGGCCGCCCAGGAACTGCGCCGGGTCTGGGGAGCGCCTATCCTCCAAATGTTCCATACGCTCGGCCACATGAAGAATAGCGTCGCTCAAACCGAGTCTGACCTCGAGTCTGACCATCGCATCGAGGTCGAGCGAGAGATCATGCCTTCGCCGATCGGCTGGTGGCCGCGACGCCGTTGGAGCGCGCACAGATGGCCTGGCTCTACGGCGCCGACCCGCCAAGAGTAACCGTGGTGCCTTGCGGCGTCGACACGAGCCTGTTCACTCCGCGGCCTAAGGCAGAGGCGCGCGCCTTCCTTGGGCTACCGCCCGATCAGCGCCTGGTCCTCTTCGTCGGCCGCATTGAGCGCCTCAAAGGCATCGACACCCTCATCCGGGCCATGGGCCTGGTCTTGCAGCGACATCCTGAGTGGAAAGGGCACGTCGCGCTCTCGATCGTCGGCGGCCAACCGGATGATTCCCCAGCGGTCCGTTCGGTTGAAATGGAGCGCCTGCGCGCCTTGAGAGAGGAGCTGGGCCTCACAGATCTCGTGGCCTTCTTGGGGGCCAAGTCGCAGGACACACTGCCCCATTACTACTCAGCGGCTGAAATGGTGGTCGTGCCCTCTCACTATGAGTCTTTCGGCATGGTCGCGCTGGAGGCCATGGCCTGCGGAGCTCCGGTCATCGCCTCCAAGGTCGGCGGTTTGTCGCTGATCGTACAGGATCGTCTCACCGGTTACCTGGTGCCCGAGAGAGACGTGATGAGTCTGGCGGAGAAGATAGAGCTCTTGCTGGACGATCCGTCCTTGGGGCAGGCCATCGGCGTGCAGGCGACAGATTGGGCGCGACGATTCCGCTGGCCGGCGGTCGCCAATCGTATCATCGAGCTCTACGACGAAATCCTGTTGGGCCAGCCGAGTCTGCCCGTGGAGAGAACGAGCTGGTCCACGTGAACGGGGGCGCCTGAATGTCTTTCGTATCCGAGAGCCAGCTGCGGGTCAGATACGCCGAAACGGACGCCATGGGCGTCGTATACCACACCAACTACCTGATCTGGTTCGAAGTCGGCCGGGGCGACTACATGCGTCAGCTCGGCGTGGAGTATGCCAAAATCGAAGCCGGCGGTCACATCCTGGCCGTCAGCGAAGTGGGCGCTCGCTACGTCGCCTCCGCCCATTACAGTGACATGGTCAGCGTTCGGACCTGGGTTGACGAGGTCCGCAGCCGGGTAATGACGTTTCCGCTACGAAGTTCGCCTGCTGGCCACGGATCAATTGCTCGTCACCGGCTTCACCCGCCACGTCTGTATCGACCAGGACGGGAAGGTCACGAGTCTGCCAGAGGAATTGCGCAAGGTCCTCGTTGCCGTCCGCTCTCAGTCCAGCGTCGGCATGTAGTCATCCAGAATGCTGCCGCCAATGAACTCGCGCAGCAATGAGTTGTCGGGCACCAGGTCCGACCTGCAGGGTTTGATCCAGGCCAGGAAGGCCAGCAATCGCCTCGCCTCGACGTACTCGAGCGTCCGCGGCTCCAC
Source organism: uncultured Chloroflexia bacterium (assembly GCA_963843645.1). GTDB lineage: Bacteria > Chloroflexota > Anaerolineae > DAOTYC01 > DAOTYC01 > CAWJLE01. The sequence goes on from CAWJLE010000003.1 coordinate 677,593, forward strand.
CTGTCGCAGCAAAGGTTCGGCGAACGGCTTCAGAACCGCCAGTTCGTATACCAGCGCCGAGTTGAAGATCGCGTCCGCATTCTCCTGGTAAGGGAAAATCCACTTCACTTCTCCGCGCCGCACACTCTCCCACTGGCGGATCGTGCTGCTGGCCGTGCGGCCGCGCTTGGTTGAGTCGCGGACCATCCGCCGGATCATGCGTGTATCGCTGGTTGGGATGCGATTGTGATGATCCAGGTTCAGCTGCGCCAACGGCGAAAGGTAGACACGATAGACGTTCTTCGCCGGAATGTCCGGCACGAGGCCCGGATTCAAGCCGTGGATGCCCTCCACCAGGATGACGTGCCGTTCGTCGACGGTGATCGTCGGTCCCGCCTCTCGCTTCCCAGTGATGAAGTTGAAATGCGGAAGCTCCACCGGCTTACCCGCCATTAGCTCCAGTAGCTCGCGATTGAAAAGGGGCAGGTCGATCGCGTTCAGCGCCTCGAAGTCCGGCAACCCTGATTCGTCGAGGGGCGTTGCGTCGCGATCCACGAAGTAGTCGTCCAGGCCGATGTACACCGGCTTGATCTTGTGTGCCAACAGTTGGATAGCCAGCCGCCGGGCGAAAGTCGTCTTCCCGGACGAGGAGGGTCCGGCAATCAGCACCAGCCCCACGTCCGGCTGTCTTTCAGCGATCTCGCGTGCGATCCACGCCACGCGATCCTCATGCAGCGCCTCGGATACCAGCACCACCTCGCGAATCCGGCCACTGTCGATCGAGTCGTTGAGCGCCGGCACGTCGTGGACGTTGAGCAGTTCCAGCCAGTCGCTGTATTCGAAAAAGACCTGGATGAGCTTGGGGTAGTGACGGACCTGCGGCATGTCGGTGGCCTGGAATCGGGTGGGGAAATGCAGCACGAAACCCCCATCCTGGTAGCTCAGGCTGAAGTACTCCACGTAGCCCGTCGACGGCACCATGTGGCCGTAGAAGTAGTCGAAGTGTCCCAGCAGCGAGTAGACCGTGATCCGTCCCTTCGTGCGGCCCTCTAGCAAGCGCACCTTGTCGTCGTAGCCGTACTCACGGAAGATCCGAATTGCATCGGCCACGGCCATCTCCTGCTTCACGAACGGCTCGTTGTCGCGAACGATGCTTCGCATCCGCCGCTCGACCTGCGTCAGCTCGATGGGGCTCAACGGAGGGCGGCCGATCACCTCACAGAAAAACCCGCCCAGCGGCACCGAGTAGTCGATGAAGAGCTGGGCATCAGGAAACAGCTGCTTGGCAGCTACCACCAGCAAAAAGGTCAGTGAGCGGTGATAGATACGCATCCCGTCACTGTTGGCCATGGAAATCGGCTCGACGTCTACGTCGGTGATCACCGGCGCCGTCAGCTCGGCCAGGGCGCCGTTGACTAACGCCGCAACGATGGGCGCCGACGCGTCGAATCGAGCCGCCCGAAATGAAGGCTTCCAGCGTCGCGCCCACCGGCCCCTCGTAGATTTTGCCCTTCGGGAAGCGCACCTGCACCGTCTGGCGCGGCTCGGAAGGAGCGATCAATTCTGGTTCGTTTCGAGTGATCATCGCCTTAGCTCACATCCATGAAGTCCGGGCAGGCCCGGGGGGGTCATCGTTGAATCTCGGGTTGAACTGAACCCGATTATAACACGCCTCATCGCATCCCTAAAGTGGCGGTTCCTTTCTCCCCGCCGAGGTCAGTTTACAAGCACCACTTCTTGCTGTAAAATGGGCCGATACGCTGCCGAAAGCGAAGAAGGAGCGAGTGCATGATTCGTTTGAGAATATTCTTGGGCATCTGCCTGAGTTTCATGATGATATCGATTCCGTTCGGTCATTTGGCTGCGACGGCGCATGCAGTCGACGTTCCGACCGGCGGCAAGCTCATCTATGGTCTCACTCTGTCGCCCTCCGGCATCGATCCCCACGTCAATGCTTCCTCAGAGTTGGGCATTGTGCTCTCCAGTGTGTACGATCCACTCGTATGGGAAACCCCGGACAAAACGTTTGTCGCCGGCCTAGCCGAGTCCTGGGAGGTCACGCCGGATGGCAAAACTTACACGTTTCACCTGAGCCACGACGTGGCTTTCCACGATGGATCCCCGCTCAACGCCGCTGCCGTCAAGGCCAATTTCGACCGCATCGCGGACCCGGCCACGAAATCGCAGAAGGCCGCGGGCATGCTCGGGCCGTTCGACCGCGCGGAAGTGGTCGATGAGTACACAGTCGCTCTGCATCTGAAGGAGCCGTTTGCGCCACTGCTCGATTCCCTCAGCCAGGTTTATATTGCCATGGCTTCGCCCACTGCCCTGCAGAAGTGGGGCGCTGACTACCAGATGCACCAGGTCGGCACCGGTCCGTTCGAGTTCAAGGAATACGTTCCCGGTGATCATCTGACCATCGTCGCCAATCCGGCATACAACTGGGCCCCACAGTCCGTTGTGGATCACCAGGGTCGTGCCCACCTCGACGAGATCGAGTTCCGCTTCTTCACCGAGCCGGCCACCCGGGCTTTGGCGCTGCAGGGCGGAGAGGCACAGGTCATGGGTGAGCTGCCGCCGCTGGATGCCGAACGTTTGAAGAGCAATCCGGGCTTTCAGCTCATTCCGGTGAGCATTCCCGGCCAGCCGCTGCAGTTCTTCATCAACACGCAACGACCGCCCACCGACGATTTGAACGTACGCCGCGCTCTGCTCTACGCCACGGACCGCGCCACCATCGTCAGTACGATCTTCAAGGGTTTCTCGCCGATCGCTTATGGTCCGCTCTCCGCCGACACGTTCGGCTTTGACCCCGCGCTCAAGTCGATGTACGAGTTTGATCCTGGCAAGGCCGCGCAGCTGCTCGACGATGCCGGCTGGAAGATGGGTCAGGACGGCATCCGGGAGAAGAATGGCCAACCACTGCGCCTGGAGGCATACCTCATGACCTGGGGCTTCGTCCCAGAGGTCGGAGCGCTGCTGCAAGCGCAACTCCGTGCCGCAGGCGTCGACCTGCAGACACAGACGGTTGCTTTTCCCGCAGCGGTGGACGCTGCCCAACAAGGGAAACACAATCTGATGCCGTTCACCCTCAGCAACACCGATCCGGATCTGCTGAGGTCCTTCTTCACTTCGCAGAACCTTGCCGGCTTCAACTGGTCGAAGGTCAGCGACCCCGAACTCGATCAATGGCTCGAGCAAGGTGCCACCACGCTCGATCCTGCCAAACGAGTGGCGATCTACGCTAAAGTCCAGGAACGAATCATGGACCAGGCGTTAATCCTCCCGATCAGGGATTACGTCAATATCAACGCCGCATCGGCGAAAGTCAAGGACCTGCATTTTGACGTTCGGGGCTGGTTCCCGTTGCTCTACGATGCGTATCTGGAACCATGAAGGCTGCGAGCATCTTCAGCCTTGGAACGGGGCTGCCGACCAGCCGCAATCCGACGTCCGGCGGTCCGTCGAAGGTGCTCACTTGGGGGTGCCATGATGAGTCTGCTGACACTTTCCAGGCAATTGGGGAGTGAGGGCGATTGGATCGCCCGTGAAGTAGCGCGCGAGTTGGGCTACTGCTACATGGATCATCAGATCGTGAACCGTGCTGCTCGCGAGGCTCGCGTTCCGGAGGTCGCGTTGGCGCACCTGGACGAGCTGGGCTTCCTCGGTCTGCGACCGTCACCTCAGGATCACCGCGCCTACTTGAACGCTGTGGAGTCCCTGCTCAGGGACCTCGCAAGGCGGGGCGACGTCGTCATCGTGGGTTGCGGCGCTCAGCTAATCCTGCGTCAGCACCCAGACGCGGTCCACGTGCAGATTGTGGCCCCGTTCGAGGTACGGCTCAATCGTTTGATGACGATCGAGAGGATTCCCGAAGACGCCGCCGTCAATCGACTCGTGGCCAGCGACAGGACCAGGGCAAGCTATTTGAGGGAAAACTACGGTGTAAACTGGCTCGATCCTGAATTATACGACATGGTAATCAGCACCAAAGTGATCTCTCCCCAACGCGCGGCGGACAGCCTCATTACTATCCTGCGCGGCGCTGGGGTCGGATCGCGCCGACCATCGACCGAAGTGATCTGTTAGAGACTAATTAGAGAGCAATGGAATCCAAACCATCTGATCCCAATCGATCGCATGCAATTCCAACTCCGAACTCTGCCTCTCCGGCGGAGCATCCGCAGGATTTCCCCCACCCCAGCGAGCGTGAGTTTGCCCGAATCCTCGACTTTTACCAGATTCCCTGGCAATACGAGCCCACGACGTTTGCACTGGAATGGGACGACGACGGCAACATCAAAGAGGCTTTCAGTCCGGACTTCTACCTTCCCGACCAGGACATCTACATCGAGCTAACCACATTGCGGCCCGGCCTCATGAATCGCAAGCACCGAAAGCTGCGCCGCCTCAACGAGCTGTACCCGGACATCCAGGTCAAGCTCGTCGATCGTCGCGATTTTGCGAATTTGCTATTCAAGTATGGACTTGAAGATGAGAAGGAGCATCTCGTAGGGCAGGCTGCTATCGACGCGGCGGCTGCGACAGAGTCAAATACCTCGAACAGTCTTGAGGAGGAAGACAATGAGTCTTGACCAACCAGCTAGCTCCGCGGTTGAGATGCTCAGCCACATCGACCGAGTGATCCTCAGCCAGGAACAGATCGCGGCCCGCGTTGCGGAGATGGGAGCTGCAATCTCCCGCGATTACGACGGCCAGGACCTCATTCTGATCGGAGTGCTCCGCGGCGTCCTGTTCTTCATGGCCGACCTCTTGCGCGCCGTGAGCATCCCGGTTCGGTACGACTTCATCGCCATATCGCGCTACGGGCCCACCTCTCAGACGCGCGGCGTCGTCCGGCTGACCAAGGACCTGGACGAGCACATCGAGGGGCGACACGTCCTGTTTGTCGAGGACGTCATCGATACCGGCCTGACCTCCAACTACATTCTGAAGAATCTCCGAGCGCGTGACCCGGCCAGCATCAAGGTCTGCGTTCTGCTGGACCGCCCTCAGCACCGCCTGATCGACCTCAACATCGCCTACAAGGGATTCGAGTTGCCTGACTTGTTTCTGGTCGGCTACGGCCTGGACTACCAGCAGATGTTTCGCAATTTGCCGTACATCGCCACGCTCAAGTCTGACGCGCTCAGCCGGCAGGTATAATACAGAGACTTCCGAAACATGAACACTTCGGAAGTCGCGGCGCCTTTTGGGTTCGCCGTTTGGTCCCAAGATCGGTCACAAAAGCAAAGAGGGCCAACTAACCTCGGCTCCCTATCTTACCCGGGCTGCTCTCCTCAGGCTATTGACTGAGTACCTCTACGCTGACTCCCGAACCTCTCCGGCGCTATGTTCCGGAGATCTTCGCTCGCTGGCTTCCCTCCCGCCCCCGGGATTTCTTCCAGCTCACAGTGCGTCCTCGCTGGGTCCGCTCTGCTGGTCAGGTTTGAGCTTTACGGCAGCTACCTGTCAGACGTTAAGAACCTTCAGCTCTTTGGAACCCTCTCTAGATTTATTATATGACATAACAATTGACTTGTCAAGGGGTATGAACCTTAAAATGATGCCGCGATGAAAGGACATTGAGAGCCCTGGACCTTCTTTCCTCCGGCCAGACGAAGCAGCGGAGCCGGTTCGTCTCGGCTCCGCTGCTGTCATCGTCCAGAAGTACGCATGTCTCGGCTTATAGCCAGTCCAGGTTGCCCTTGGCGCGCATGACTTTGCCCTGCTCCACCCATTTCGCCTTCCGGGTGGCCGCCCAGCCCAGGTCCAGCTCCACAAGCTTGGCCGTTCGTGGGATCGCGTCCTCGTCCCAGTTGCACATCTCGTAATACACGTCGAGAGCCTCGCGGAATGCCTTTCGATCGATCGCCCGGCCCTTCTCCGCCCCGTTCTCCAGGCCTTCGAACATGCGATCCGGCAGCCAGTCCTCCGCCTTGGTGAAGCCTTCGCGAATGTTGTATAGGCGGACCAGGTTCCAGCGACGCTCGCCCAGCTTCATCAGCTCCCAGAGGCTTACTTCCCAGCCCGTGATGGCCTGCGTCATCATGACCAGGTCGGTCATGGTGAAGGTGCGGACCGGCGCGAAGGTGAGCAGGCAGCACCCCATCGTGTCCAGCATGGAGAAGTGATGCTGGAGGTAGTAGTACATGCGCATCTTTCCCCAGTCGATCGTGGGGTTGTCCACACGCTCCAACAGGCCCAGCACCTTCATCTGGCGCACGTTAGTCTCGGGTGCCACGGCATCGAAGTCTGGGTCGTGCTCCACGCGGGTGTGCTCTGCACCCAGCTCCGACACGGCGTAGGTGATGCCCAGCATGCCTTTGACACGTGGCTCGTGCATGGCAATCTCTTCGGCCTTGACATGCATCGCGAACTTGTCGGCGCCGTGCCCGATCTCCTTGGCAAAACGGGCCACGCCCTCGCCCAGTTCGCGGCCAATGCCTTGACGATCGGCAATCATCTGGACCGTCTTCACCATCGCGTCGGCGTTGCCCCAGGTCAGCTCGACGCCGCCCGTGTCTTCTTTGGTGATGATGCCCTGATCGTACAGCTCCATGGCGAAGGCGACCGCGTTCCCACAAGAGATCGTGTCGATTCCGTAGGAGTTGCAAATCTGGTTCGCGTATGAGACCGCCGCAAGGTCGGACACTTCGCAGAATGAGCCCATCGAGGCCAGCGTCTCGTACTCCGGTCCGCCGTACTTGGGATCGACCTTGTATGGGCCGTCTTTTATTTCCACCATGCGCTTGCACTTCACGGGACACGCATAGCAGCCTTCGGTCCCGGTCAGGATCGTCTGTTTCATCGTTTCACCGGACAGCTGTTCGACCTGTTCGAACATGCCCTTCCGGAAGTTCTTGGTCGGCTGCATTCCGCGCTCGCTCTGGCCGCTGATGTACACGGCGGTGCCGAAGGTGGCCAGGTTATTGTTGTCCGGGTTGTCCATGTAGTTCTGGGCAAACCAGCGGGCGCGCTCCTTGATGAACGCCGGGTCCTTCATGTTGATGCCCATCTTGCCGCGGATCGCCAGGCACTTCAGGTTCTTTGATCCCATGACCGCGCCCATGCCGGTGCGACCGGCGGCTTCACGGCGGCTGTCGATCACGCACGCAAATCGGACCATCTTCTCGCCACCCGGGCCGATGCCCAGGTACTTGATCTGTTTGTCGCCCAGCTCTTTTCGAATCGCTTCTTCAGCGTCGGCCGTGAGTGTGCCCCACAGGTGCCGCGCGTCTCGAATCTCACACTCTCCGTCGTGGATCCACAGGTACACGGGCTTGGGGGATTTCCCGGTCACGATGACTCCATCGAAGCCGGCAAACTTCAGCTCCGCGCCGGTGAACCCTCCGGTCTGCGCCTCGCCGAACCCGCCGGTGACCGGCGACCGCGCCATCACGACCATCCGATTGAAGCCCGCAGCCGGCGCGCCCACGACTGGGCTGTTGGCGAACACCATCATGTTGTCCGGACCCAGCGGATCCACACCCGGCTCCGTCTCGTGCAGCAGATACCACGCACCATAGAGCGCCCCGCCCATGTAGGTGCGATACCAGACCTCGTCGTGCTCCTCGACCCCAATCTGGCCGGTAGTCAGGTTCACGCGCAGGATTTTGCCAGTGTAGCCGTACGGCATGTTAGTACCTCCTGGATTAGAGTTGTGTGCTCAATTCGAACTCTCCCTGCGGAGATGAGAGCGCCTGATTGCCTCCGAAACGGTGCTGACCACCTCCCTTCCATTGGCAAACTCGAGAGAACGCCGTCAAATTGTTCCTGCTTCTCGCCCCCGGAAAAACAAAAAGAGACACTCTCGAACCACCGGCGAAGCCGGTTGGCTCGAGAGTGCCTCCTTTGCGCACTGGCGGGCGTCACGATTGCTCGTGAAACCTATCGTTCATCCGTCCTGTAGGGACGAGAAGAATCGGAGGCGCCTCTGCATCTGTCTTCTTACTTAACTGGAAGCATTATATCATATCTCCAGGCCGGTGTCAACGAAACTCGACCTGTCGCATCTGCTTCACCATCTCTGGTGTCACCCGCGCTCGTTCCACCATCAGCTCCACTGCGATGCGGTCCGGATCACGGACCAGGGCGCTCACCCACGTGTCATCGCGGCGCCACTCCTCCACGGCCGTGCCGGCCGCCTGGGCACGTTTGACCAGCGCCTGCCAGGCCTCCACGTCCGGAACGTGCAACCCAAAGGACCGCAGCCCCACCGCGTCAGCGGGCGGTGGCGGAGCGCCCTCGCCCGCCCAGGTATTGACTCCCACGTGATGGTGATAGCCGCCCGCCGACAAAAACAACGCGCCTGGATAAGACCTTTGTGTTATGTCCAGTCCGAGGACTCCGTGGTAGAAGCCTTCGGCCTTCTCCAGGCTCGATACGTGCAGGTGGACGTGACCGATATCGGTGCCCGGGTCAATGCCCGCCCAGGGATCCGTGCCGCCAGCCTGCAGCAGACGGCCCTCGTTGAGCGGCTCGGTCGCCATCTCCACCTGTCCGTCGCGACGCACCCATTGCTCACGCGGGCGATCGCAGTACAGCTCGAGCCCATTCCCGTCCGGATCAGCCAGATAGATCGCCTCGCTCACCAGGTGATCGGCGGCGCCCTGCAGCGGCCAGTCTGCGTCGACGAGGTGGCGCAGCAGCCGTCCAAGTGCGGCCTGCCCCGGCAGGCGAACTGCTACGTGATAGAGGCCGGTCGAGCGGCGTGGTTTCGGCCTGGCCTCCGGACGGCCGGTGAGAAGAAGCAGCGCAGGTCCTTCGCCGGTCGCAGACAACGCGGCAGTGTCGCCTTCGCGCTCCACGAGCCGAAAGCCCAGGACGTCGGTGTAGAACGCGAGCGCTTCACTCAAGGCCGAAACGTCCAAGTGCACGCGTCCAATGTGAGTTGTCGCCGGCAGATCAAAGCTATTCATGATGTCGTTCCTTTGTTCAGCAACCATTTGTCTCGCAGGCCATCTAAGAACCCATTGCTCTTCAGCTGCTGGATGACACTGTCGAGAGCCGCTCGCAACTGCGTACTCTGGTGGTCGGTGACGACCGCGTACGATTCATCTAGAACGGCGTTTCCAACCAACGTGATCTTCCCACCCTGCGCCATGAACGTGTACGCCGAGATCGCATCGACCAGGGCGGCATCCACCTTGCCGTCGCTCAGAGCTTTCAGCGCTTCGTCAGCTGAACGGTACGTCTGCACGGTCAATCCGGCGCTCTTCGCCTGCAGGCGACGCGCTTCGAGGTCTCCGGTAGACCCCAACTCGACACCCAGCCGGCGTCCTGTCAGGTCGCCGATCGCCCGAATGGCGGTGTTGCCGGCGCGAACGGCCAGATATTGGCCGGCGTTGAAGTACCAGACGCCGAACGACAGATTTTCCGTCAGCGTCGGGTCGTACGGCACTCCAGAGACGACCGCATCCACTTTGCCCGTACGCACCGCATCGTACAAACTGTCGAAGCCCACGTAGACGAACGAGACCTTCACCCCAAGGCGCTTCCCAATTTCCCGCGCCAGGTCGACGTCGTAGCCCTTCAGCTCGCCGGTCTTGTCATCCTGCCATTCGAACGGGGGATAGCTGGGATCCAGGCCGACCCGCAACGTGCCTGCTGATCTCATGCGCTGCCAGGCCAGGTCTTTGTGTTCGCCGCCCTGCACCGATAGCCACCATCCCAGCGCCACCAGGGCCACGATCAGCACGCCGGAGCTGGCCATGGTCATCCGCTTACGGAGATCTGGCATCGTTCGCCTCCCCCGCCTTCGACGCCGGCTCGCCTCGGGCGTATTTCTGCACTTCGAGATAAATCGCCTTTGGCACGAAGTCCGTCGTCACGAAGGTGTAGTAGTCCTGATACGTTCGCGCCGGCCACGGGAACCGAAACGCCCACATTGCCAGACCCAGGCACCATGGCCAATCTCGCTGCGCCTTTTCGTACGCACCGATCGTATTCTGAATTCGTTCCGCAGGCCGCACGGCCTTCGTCCAACGTGGATGATCGTTCCAGCCCGCCTCGCTGATGAAGACCTGTTTTGCTCCGTCGCCATGGGCCGCCATCACGTCTCGAAGCAACTCCACGCGGCGGAAGTTGACCTTGTCGGCAGCGGGCGGATCGTCGTACGGGAACTTCCAACCGTAAGAGTGCGCCGCCAGAATGTCGAAGTAAGGTGCCGCCCCCGCCTGGTACATGCGTTCCAGGTAACTCAAGTCGTTCATGCCCCACTCGTTGCCCACTGGTGCTAGAGTCGGCGCGAGCGCTCCACCCAGGACTCTGACCTCCGGATTAGCTTCCTTCGCCCGTTCGTAGCCAACTTTGAGCAGTTGGGTGTACCCTTCGGGATCGACCGCCCTCATGCCCCACTCCAGGCTCAGGTTCGGCTCATTCCAGATTATGACGTAATCGATCTGGCCCTTGAAGTGTTGGACGAAAGCGAAGACGTAGTCTCCGAAGGCTTTGAACTGACTTTGTTCGAGGAGAAGGTCCGAGGAATCCTTTGGACGAGCCCATTTCGGCACAAGTCCCAATCGCGCGACAACGGTGAGACCCTGCGCTCGCGCGTGCTTGACCACCATGTCCGGGTGCTGCCAGTTGAACTGGCCCGGGGAGGGCTCGTAATACGCCCACGGAAAGTACTCCACGATCCATGGGGCGCCCATCTCGCGCACCATTTCGAGCGTGCGCTTGATCTTCCATTCCTCAACTTCGTCGGTCAGGCGAGTATGGACGCCCATCTTGGGATTGCGTGTGTCAACCTGCCGGCCGGGCCCGACTTTTACGATAGGTGTCAGTGGGGCGATCAGAACCAGCAGCACCAACAGCGTCAGAATCAGCCGGATAAATCGGGCGACATTCCTGCGCGTCAACCTACGACGGAACCCATACTCAATCATTCGACGGATTATACCCGGAGGGGCCGGCGAGGTCAAGACGAATCGAGCCTGAAGCCCCCGGCATCATTCCCGCCGGCCGACGGGAACAGGCTACGGCAGGAACGCGACCGTATCGATCAGCGAGGTCAGCTGCGACTGATACGCCGACCACAGGTCGGGCGGCGCCCAGGCCAGCGCCAGGTAATCCTGGCCGCCCACGTTCACCGCCTGCGCCCATAGTCGATCGCGATTGGCGCCGCTGATCTGCGCGTATCCGTAGTCTGCGATCGCAAGGTTCCCCGCCAATGTGACAGGGGTCGTCTGGTTGTCCCAGACAAACGACGCGCCGCCCAGACGTCCCGCCATCAGGCCGGGCAGGGCCGCCTTGTAATCATCCAGCACCTGCTGGGACGGCCGCCACGTTGGGTTGGTTCTCGATAGGATGGCAATTCCGGCCGAGAACGGATCAGTGGACTCCTGCGACCAAAAGACGACGTATCCCGACGGATTGTCCGTGCCGTTCTGCCATGACGCCGGATACTGCACGCTGAACTTGCCGTCGACGCTGGAGTAGAGATAGGTGCTCGACGACGGCGGCGGGCCGACTGGTGTCGGGGTGTCAGCTGGATAATAAGGTGGATACGGCGTTTCGATCGGAGACGGCGCCGGATAGCCTGGTGCATACGGCGTTTCGTATGCGGGAGGCACCGGCTGCTGGACGATTGGTTCCGAACAAGGAGGATCGCACGGTATCATTAAGCGCTGGCCCACAAAGATACGCTGCGGGTCGGGGATGCCATTGGCAGAAGCCAGCACTTCCAGCGGCAGGCCGAACCGTTTCGCAATGCTGTACAATGTGTCGCCGCGTCGAACGATGTAAGTCGTCACCGGAGCCGGAACCGGCGCACTGCTCACCGGAATGAACAAGACTCGCCCGACCTCAACGCGCCACAGGTCTGGGATCCCATTGGCTGCCGCCAGGTCCTCGACCGTCACACCGAAACGGTGGGCAATGTTATACAGTGTATCGCCGGTGTGCACCACGTAAGTCAGGCCGCCCACCCAGGCGCCCGGACCGTAGGGCATCATTCCCGGGGGGCCATACGGCCCGGCCGGTCCCGGCTCACCGTATAACTCCCCCGGAGATTGATACGGCGGCTGGTCAGTCGGATAGTACGGTTCCTGTCCTGGTGGATAATATGGCTGCCGATCAGGCAGGTATGGCTGCTGGCCCGACGGATATGGCGGCTGTTGCCCGGGCGCGTAAGGCTGTTGTGCCGGCGCGTAGGGCTGTCCAAGTTGCTGGCTCCGCACACCGGCTGTGGCTGACGCGACCGTCGTTTGCAGCGCCTGGCCGCGCGCGAGTGTCGTCGGCCGCGCCGCTCTCGGCACGGTGAAGGGCGTGAACGTGGCCCTGGGGACGGGCACGAAGGCCTGCGTTGCTGGCTGATTGGGCGCGCCGAAAGCCGAGACGCGGGTCCCTCTGGGCTGGGCCGTCGCCCGCGCCACAGGAGGACGAGCTGCAAATGATTGGGCTGGAGACTGGGTCACTTCCTTGGCGCAGCCGATCAGCAGCATGACGCCTACGGCCGCCGCTGGAACCAAGCCCACCTTCTTCATGTCGAGTGCCTCCTATGTACGCGCAGCAGCCCGCCGTTTCCTGAATTCCACCCAGAAATTACTTTAATTATACCAACTTGCGAGCAATTTGCCAAATCGGTGCGGTCCACATCATGGACCAATGATTTGACAGGCCACCAACTTGTAGTATAATCGTCATGATTCTACTTGAGCGCACAAACAACCTTGACAATGAGAGTTACTCACTGGCCACAATGCCGGACCAGTATGGTGTTGCCTGCCAGCAACCGTTGCGGCGAATGCACCGTGCTAGAAAGTTGCGCAATCTTGTCCTGTTCCCATTTCGCGTCGAACAGCCAGGTTCAGTTGCGGTCTTCTGAGGAGCCCACATCTTAGCTTGGCTGTTTTGCGTTTTTCGCGGATGTGGTGGTTTGGCCTTACCCCAGAGGACGGGACTTCATGACAGACTTCATCGTAGTAGGGGTCAAGAGAGGAGGGTAAACACCGTATTGAGTCGTTGAGAACGAAGGTGGAGTCAATTTCACGCGTTCAGTTAGGAAGAAAAGGAGCTCAGTGATCATGAAGAAGTGTATGTTTGTCCTGCTTGCGTTGGTCATGACCATCGTACCGCTCGCCGGCATTGCTTTCGCCGCCGGCCCAGCCCAGAGCACGACCCCCATCCCCATCGCCATGCTCGTACCCATCACCGGCGCCTCTGCTACCGAGGGCGGCTATTTCCAGAAGGCAATCGACCTGGCCGTTGAGCAGCTCAACGCCAAGGGCGGTATCAATGGGCAACCCGTCGACTTGATCAAGATCGACAATCAGTCGACCAACCCAGGCGCTCTGAATGCTCTGAACAAGGCCGTGAACCAGGACAAGGTCCTGGCCATCGTCGGGCCGGTCAAGAGCACGCAGATTCTGGCCATCTCCGACGCCGTGAAGGAAGCCGGCGTCCCAATGATGATCGGTGGCACCAACGCCACACTGACCAGCACCGGCAACCCCTGGTTGTTCCGCTGCCGTCCCGATGATTCGCTCGCGGCTGCCGCCATGGTCAAGTACGCGAAGGAAGACTTGAAGGTAACGAAGATCGGGATCCTGCACGATTCCGACGCCTTCGGCACTGGCGGCGCAGACCTTGTGGCAAAGAACGCCAAGGAACAAGGTCTCGAGGTCGTCGCTCGCGAGAAGTACACCACGAAGGACCGTGAATTCACCGCTCAGTTGCTCGCCCTGAAGAACGCGGGCGCACAGCTCATGGTTGTTTACGGCACCAACCCCGAAGACGTTTCCGTTATTCAGCGCCAGTACCGCCAGCTGAACCCGGGCTACCTCTACATTGGTTCGCCGTCCAGCGCCATGAAGGACGCCCTCATGCTGTCCAAGGAAGCCGCCAACGGCCTGTTGGCTGTGACCGACTACGTCCCCGGCCAGACCGCTGAGGCCAAACAGTATGCGATCGACTATAAGGCCAAGTTCAACGAAGACATGGACGGCACCGCGGCCTGGAACTACGACGCCTTCAACATTCTGACCAACGCCATCGCCAAGGCCAACGTCGACTGGGCCGCCATTAAGGATGACGCGGCCAAGGTCAAGGCTGCCCGCGAAGCCATCCGCCAGAATATCCTCGACACCCAGGGTTACAAGGGTGTTCTCGGGACCTTCAGCTTCAGCGCGAATGGCGACGGCCTCCACGAGGTCTCGGTCGTTGAGATCCAGAACTTCCAGCTCCTGCTGAAGAAGGTGGTCAACCTCGGCGTCGCCCCAGTTGCGGCTTCCGACACCATGACGACTACCGAGCCAGCGAAGTAATCTGGAAGGTCTGTTGGGTGGTGGCTCGATACGTTGGCGCCCACCATCGACCCTAAGGGTCGCCTGTAGACGAAAAAGCAGGGGCCGGGTCTAAGGCCTGGCCCCTGTCTAAGGGAGAGAAGAATGGACTTGATCACCAACCTTCAGTTGCTCGTCAGCGGGCTTGCGATGGGCTCCATATACGCCCTCGTAGCGTTGGGATTCGTGCTGATCAACAATGCCGCCGGCGTCGTGAACTTTGCCCAGGGTGAGTTCGTGATGCTGCCCGCCTTCTTCGCCGTCTTTTTCCTGACGATGCTGAAGATCCCTTTCATTCCGGCGTACCTGTTGACGCTGGCTTCCATCGGAGTCTTTGGACTGGTCTTCGAGCGAGTCTGCTATTACCCGTTACGGAACCGCACCTTCCTACCTGTGATTATAAGCACCATCGGCGCTTCGATGTTTATGAAGAACGGCGCGCAGCTCGTCTTCGGGACTGAGCCCCATAACCCGCCCAAGCCCGTACCATCGGCCCCGATCATGGCGGGCGGTGTCGCCATTGATCCGCAGTACATCCTGATTCTGGGCGTCACTATCTTGTTCCTGATTTTCCAGTACGTTTTCTTCGAGAAGACTAACCTCGGTCGCAAGCTGCAAGCCACTGCCCAAGACAAAGAGATGTCCCGGTTGTTGGGCATCCGCATCAGCGTGATGATCGCCATCACCTTCATATACAGTTCGATTCTGGGTGGCGTCGCCGGCATCCTGGTGGGACCCATCTTCTACGTGACCAAGGACATGGGAGGCGTGCTCGGGTTGAAAGCGTTCTGTTCCGCCATTGTGGGTGGCTTCGGCAGTGTTCCCGGCGCCATCCTGGGCGGGTTCTTACTCGGTATCGTCGAGCAGTACTCTGCGTATTACATCTCCAGCGCATTCCGAGACGGCTTCGCCTTTATTATCCTGATCATCGTGCTGCTTGTCTGGCCTATGGGTTTCTTCGGCGAAAAAGTGTCGGAAAAGGCCTAGGCAGGAGGAGAGAACTGTGACAACTGCAACTATCACACGGGGGCGAACCAGGGCTGTCTCCAATGTCATGTGGATCGGCATCGTGGCGGCAGTAGTCTTGCTGCTGGCTCTTCCCCGGCTCATCCAGTCGGTGTACTGGATCAACTTGATGAACCTGTCCATGATCTTCGGCATCTGTGCTTTGGGCCTCAACTTCGTCCTGGGCTATGCCGGCCAGATATCACTCGGCCATGCCGCGTTCTGGGGATTGGGCGCCTACTCGTCTACCCTGATCAGCGTCCGGCTCGGTTTGTCGCCGTGGTTCGGAATGATCGGCGCCATTCTCGTCACCGCGGCAGCCGGCGCGATCCTGGGCTTCCCGACCCTGAAGCTCCGAGGCCACTATCTGGCCATGGCCACCATCGGCTTCGGCTTCATCATCCAACTCGTCCTGATCAACTGGACGTCTCTGACGATGGGCTCCGATGGTATTGCCGGCATCCCTTCGTTCCGGATCGGCCCCATGGTCTTCAAAGCAGAGGCCGACGTCTACTATCTGATCCTGGCCGTCATGGTCATTCTCAGCCTCATCGCGCTGAGGGTCAAGACCTCTCGCATCGGCCGAGCCTTTCTCGCCGTCCGCGAGAATGAAATGGCTGCCGAGGCCCTGGGCGTCGACACCACCGGGTACAAGATTCTGGCCTTCTGCCTCGCCGGGATCTACGCCGGCATCGCCGGCAGCCTCTTCGCCCATAGCGGCTCGCACTACATCAGCCCGGACACCTTCTCATTCGATCAGTCGGTTCTCTTCCTGGCCATGCTGGTCCTCGGCGGGTCCGGCAGCATTCCCGGCGCTCTGATTGGCGCTGCACTGCTGACCTTGCTGCCCGAGTGGCTGCGTTTTCTGCGCGATGCTTACATGGCCGTCAACGCGGCGGCGATCATCCTCATCATGATCTTCATGCCCAGCGGCATCGCTGGCCTGGTCCGTGCGGCACACAGCAAGTGGTTTGGGGCCGAGAAAGAGGCCGAAAAAGGCCCGGCTCAATCCACGGAGATTTCGGCGGCTGCGCGCGCTAAAGTCCTCAACGCCCTGGCATCAAAGACGCAGGCAGGATCCGGCAGAGATGAGACTGTCATCCAGATCAGCAATCTGGCGATGCATTTCGGTGGCCTCAAGGCCGTCGACGGCGTCGACATCAACGTGAATAAGGGCGCTATTCACGCTCTCATCGGCCCGAACGGTTCGGGCAAAACCACCATCCTCAACATGTTGAGTGGTCTGTACGTTCCAACCGGCGGCAAGATCAGGTTTAAGGGCGCCGACGTCACCGGCAAAAGGCCGCACGTCATCGCCGCCCACGGCATGGGACGCACGTTCCAAAACATCCGTCTGTTCCCCCAGCTGAGCGTTCTGGAAAACGTGATGATCGGCGACCACTATCGCGGCAAGTCCAACGTCTTCAGCGCAATCATCGGAACCCCCGGCCAGCGGGCTGAGGAAGAAGCAATCTACAACAACTCGATGGCCATGCTGGAGTTCGTCGGCTTGAGCCACGTGGCCAATGCCGAGGCAAAGAGCCTTCCGTACGGCCGGCAGCGACTCCTCGAGTTGGCCCGCGCTCTGGTCAGCAATCCCGACGTGTTGCTGTTGGACGAACCGGCAGCCGGACTCAACCCCACCGAGACCCAGGAGCTGGTGGCGCTGCTCTACGACATTACAGACCACGGCATTACGATCTTCCTCGTTGAGCATGACATGAACCTGGTCATGGGGATCTCCGAAGACATCACTGTCATCAACTTTGGCAAGAAGATCGCGGAGGGAGACCCGGACAGCGTGGGTAAGAACCCCGAGGTCATCACGGCCTACCTGGGGCAGGAGGAAGACGATGCTTAAGCTTACGAACGTCGTTGCGGGTTACGGCGCAGTCCAGGCCTTGAAGGGCATCTCCCTCGAGGTGAAAGAGGGCGAGATTGTCGCGCTGCTGGGTGCCAACGGCGCCGGCAAGAGCACGACCATCAAGACGATCTGCGGCCTGGTCCGGCCCACCTCGGGCTCGGTGGAGTTCATGGGCAAAGCGCTCGTGGGAATGGCCACCGAGGACATCATGCCGCTCGGTATTGCAGACGTCCCGGAAGGACGCCACGTCTTCCCGGGCCTGACAGTTATGGAGAACCTGGAGTTGGGCGCCAACACGCGCAAGAGGACTCCCAGCTTCAAGGCCGAGTATGATGCTGACCTGGAACGCGTCTTCAAGATCTTTCCTATCCTGCGCGATTTCGGCGACAAGCTCGGATGGACCTTGTCCGGCGGTCAGCAGCAGATGCTGGCAATCGGGCGCGGTCTGATGTCTCGGCCCAAGCTGCTTCTGTTGGACGAGCCGTCCCTCGGCCTGGCTCCGGTGCTGGTGCAGGACGTGTTCCGGGTCATCCACGAGATCAACAAGGCCGGCACCACCATTCTGCTCGTGGAGCAAAACGCACGCATGGCCTTGAAGATTGCCACGCGCGGCTACGTGCTGGAGACCGGTAAAATCACCATGCACGACCAGGCCTGCAATCTCCTGTCCAACAAAGACATGGCCAAGGCCTATCTGGGAAGCGTCATCAGCATCAAGAGCAAGCGCCTGCGACAGCAGGTTGAGGACGTGGAAGCGCACGACAGCACCGGCAAAATGTGCTGAGACTGCGGCCCCACTAGGACTTACGGAGAACGGCCCGGTCAATACGACGGGCCGTTCCAATTGCCGGCGCGTCGCCCTTCGTCGACTCAGCGCGCTCGCCGACGCACCATCCTTCTCATTCAGTTGGTGAAGGCGTCAATGCACAGCGGGCCACGTCGAAAACTAAGCAAGGAGCTCTCCTTCGATGAATCCAAACGACTCTGAATCGCCCAGAACCCGCCGCCCATCGCGGGCCCCCAACATCGTGAGCGGCATCGCTATCGGTCTCGCTCTCGGCCTGATGCTGGGTACGATGATCGACAACCTCGCGATGGGCCTCGCCGTCGGCGCTGTCCTGGGCCTGATCGGCGGATTTAGCTCCAACCGTCGCTGATGACGGCTTCCACCTGACCCGCATCATACCCCCTGCAACCGCGCTTCTGTAGAATACCGCCACGTGACTAATCCACGGCCACGTCTCTTAGTATCACACCATTATGTAATCATGCCCACGGTGCATCCAGGGTGTTGCACGCTTGGGAACCACATCGGAGGCGGGAGCGATGACTCACGAGACACAATTCCTCATCGTCGGAGCGGGCCCCTACGGCCTGGCATCTGCGGCTTACGCTCAACATCTAGGGCTCGACACCCTCGTCGTCGGGGGAGCGCCAATGGGCTTCTGGCGAGACCACATGCCGCGTGGCATGTTTCTACGTACGCCAATCGGCTGGCACCTCGATCCATTCGAAGAGTACACGCTGAGCGCTTACCTCAAGCACAATGGCCTTTCGGAGAAGCAAGCGACGCCGATACCCGTCGAGACCTATCTGAGTTATGCCGATTGGTTCCTGGAAAGTCGCCATTTGCCTGTACAGCCATCCCCGGTGACGGCCCTCTGGCGGGCTGACGACAGGTTCCATGCCACCCTGGACAACGGAGAGGACATCCGAGCCGAGCAGGTGCTGGTCGCGCCTGGCTTCACTCACTTCGCCCACGTGCCCGCCGAGCTGTCGGCGCTTTTGCCCACCGGGCAGTATTCGCACACGTTCGACACCGTGAATTTTGCAGCCTTCCGCGGCAAGCGCGTCCTAATCACCGGCGGTCGGCAGAGTGCCTTCGAGTGGGCCGCATTGATCGCCGAGCACGGCGCAGAGACCGTCCACATCTCATACCGCCATGGAACGCCCCGCTTCGAGGCCGTCGACCTGACCTCCATCGAGCCCATGATCCGGGCGACTCGCGACGTTCGCGGCTGGTATCGCAACCTGTCGATGCAGGAGCGGGATGACCTGCACCACCGCGTCGACACCCTCATCACGCTTCAACTCGAGCCATCGCTCGCGCCACGCCTCCGGCGTTCCAACGTCCACCTGTGGCCTAAGACGCGCGTGGTCGACAGCGCGACGTTGGCGGACGGCACGATTTCGGGTGACTCTCTCACCCAGCCCCGATCTGGAGGTCGATCACGTCATCCTGGCAACCGGCTATAAGGTCAGCGTCAGCCGGATACCCTTCTTGAGCGCCGGTAACCTCCTGCCTGATCTCCGGACGGAGGACGGGTTTCCTCTTCTCGATGACGACTTCGAATCCACCGTTCCCGGCCTCTTCTTCACGGGCATCGTCGCCGTGCAGAGTTTCGGTCCGCTGTTCGCCTCAATCGCAACCTGCCGCGCGGCCGCCCAGATCATCGGCCAACGTGTGTCACTCAATCTCGAGACGATGCGAGTCTGACTACCTCGTGGCGACCCGCCAAGCGCCGGCACTCTTTGCCGTATTCTGCAGAGCGCTCAGCAGGGCGTCATAGCTGAGATCTCCAGTGTACGGAACGCCATTGATGAAGAATGTCGGTGCGTCGTGGACTCCGCTGGCATCGCCCCCGGCCACATCCTGAGCAACCCGAGCCGCGTACGTATGCTGTGCCATGTTTCGCTCAAATTGCGAGACGTCCAATCCCATCGATTGGGCGTAAAGGACGAGGTGCGCGTTATCCAACGCAGTCGGATGCTGGTACAGAGTATCGTGCATCTCCCAAAATGCCCCCTGCGCGCTCGCGGCTTCAGCGGCCTCCGCCGCTGCCTGAGCCCGTGGGTGACGCTCGTTCAGCGGATAATTTCGAAAGACGAATCGCATCTGGTTGCCCATCGATTGCTCCACCCGCTTGACAAGCGAGTAAGTCTGGACGCATTCAGCACACTGGTAATCGCCATACTCCACTAACGTAACTCGTGCGGTGTAAGGGCCCTGTACGTGATCTCGAGCGCTCACCCCTGACATCAGGTGCCTGGGGGCTGAGGCCACGGTCTCGGACGCGGGCGCCTCCACGCTCGCGGCTGAGCTCCTGCCCCTGGCCTCGGCGGAAGCCTGGGACGCCGAACTCGAGGCGGCCATACCCCTGGCGAGCATCGTCAGGCTCAGCAAGGCTGATACCAGCCCCATCCCCAAAATGAGCCCCAGCGCCACCACCACGCCCTGCCAGGGCGCAGAGTGGTCCTCCTGAGGCCCTCGTTTTCCGCGGGTCGATCGCTGCCGTCGCATAACCTGCCTCCCGAATAAGCGCTGCGAAGCCGCTCGAATTGGCCCGAATATAGCACCAAATCAGCGCTGCCCGCATGATTTGCATCATAGTTGAGTAACACGTGCGATGTTCGAGATACGCCAAACGCTGCTGGGGTGTCCCAGGAAAAGAGAGACTCCGTAGAGGTAACGCGGAGTCTCTGATCTATGTGGATTATGCGTGCGGAACTGCCTGCCCCAACGGCCGGCATGCTCTCAATCAGTGGTTAAACGTGGGGGTTCCCATCATCGTCAGTTGGAGCGGCCTCCAACGCAGCAGCACCGACTTCCTCGGCCTGCTTCGCTGCTTTCCGTTTCTTGCGATTAGAGAAAATACTCTGGGCCGCAAGGAAAAACACCACCCACCACATCATGTTCATGACTTGCTCGGATGTGCTCGTGATTTTACTCTGGTCGGGCACAAACAATGCCACAATCGGCGGCAGCCACCACATGGCCGATATGGTGACTACGACCGCTATGGTAACCAGGATGACGTTCTTCCACTCCGTCCAGATTCTCTTCAACTGCTCGTTCTGCAAGTGACTCCCCTTCCCAGAGTGAAGGCCTCTGTAACCCTCACTTTGATCTATTGTACCAGACTTTCTCGATTACTCCAACCGGCTTTACGATTGACGTCGCAGCGTCCACAAAGCACTCCATCGCAACACTGGAGATTGACTTTAATCGGATATTAACCTATAATTTACCATCGTGCCAATAACTGAGCTCAAAGGGCTTGCAGCAGCCATGCTGCACACCAACAATCCCAGCATGCTGCCCGCGACTGAAGCGTGGTGCGAGTACTGCCGAGGAGGTATCGAGTTTGACGGAATCGCCGGGCCATATGCAGCAATTCAGTGTGGTCGCCTTTCGATTGGCCGAGCGCGTCTGTGCGCTGCCCATCGAATCCGTCCTGCAGATCATCCAAATGGTGACCATCACGCCGGTGTCGTTGGCTCGGTCACTGTTGGGAGTCATCAACGTCCGCGGCGCGACGGTTCCGGTCGTGAACTTGGCCTGCCTCTTGGGCTTGCCTGACGCCGACTTGCGCCTGGATACTCCGATCATTCTTGCCCGCATCTGCGGCCGGTCGGTGGGCCTCGTCGTCGACGAAGTGATCGACGTCCTGCGCATTCCGTCCGCGCAACTGTCCTACCCGGTCGACGTCTTGCCGCAGAGTCTGGAACAGATGCCGATGCTGGCCGGTTTGGCACAGACAGCCCACGGCATGGTGCTGATTCTGGACCCAGATCGGCTCTTTTCTCCAGGTCGAGCGGCAGCACTGACCCAGATGATCGACAACCAGGTCGACACCCCATGTGCGGACTGCTCCCCTTGCCACGAAACCGGGATGGTCGCGCCGACGAATCACGAGCGGAGTCTAGAGCAGTGATCGGTACCCAAACAACGTTGCACCCCACCGAGGGTTTAGTCGGATTTAGCGACCGCGACTACGTTCGATTCAGCGAACTCCTCCTCCGGCGCTGCGGGCTAGATTTTCCGGTGAAGCGGAGAATTGAGTTGGAGGCCGGCATCACGCGGGCTTTCGATTCATCACCTTGTTCGAGTCTGAACGAGTATTTCCATTCTCTCACCCAGGACGACGAGCCCGACTTGATGGACCAACTGGTCAACACGGTCACGGTGAGCGAGACGCACTTCTTCCGGAATACCGCGCAATTCGACGCCCTGTACTGCCACATTCTGCCCGAGATCATTCGGCGACGCCGCCCGACACACAGCCTGCGCATTTGGAGCGCTGGCTGCGCCAGCGGCGAAGAGCCCTATTCCATTGCAATGCTGGTACGCGAGCTACTGCCTGACGTACGCGAGTGGGATATCACGATCCTCGGAACCGACATCAACACGCAGGCCCTGGCACGCGCTCAGCAGGGCACGTACAGTGAATGGGCTTTCCGCGAAACGCGGGCCAAAGAATGGCGTCCGCGCTACTTCGAGGCACGGGGAAATCGATACCTCCTGTCCTCCGAAGTCCGACGCATGGTGACCTTCGAGAAACTCAACCTCGCCGAGCCACGTTATCCATCGTGCGAAACAAACACGATGTGCCTGGACCTCGTTGTCTGCCGCAACGTTACGATCTATTTCGCCGAGCAGGTTATATGTCAAGTCGTCGATCGCTTCTACGATACTCTCATCGAGGGCGGATGGTTAGTGGTCGGTCATTGCGAGCCGTCGCTGACCCACTATCGCCGGTTCTGCGCCCGATACTTCCCGGATACAGTCGCGTACCAGCGTCCGGTTCAGTCTACCGCGCTGTCGACGGGTTGGGAAATGCCGGCCATTCTGCGTGAGGATCGTGGGGCTCGTCTGGCTTCCGGCTCAGGGCCCACGTTGGTACCAAAGGTCGACGAGCCATCCAACGTGAACGAAGCAGCAGACAGCGACCTGCAGAAAGACCCACTTCAGCGTGCCCGCGAACTGCTTGAGTACGGGCACGCTGAACAGGCGCGCGAGGTGCTCCTGAAACTCGTCGCGTCCGGGACTCGCCGTGCTGAGGCGTGCGCCTTGCTCGGTCGGGCCAGCGCCAATCTGGGCAACTGGCACGAGGCCGAGCACTGGTGTCGTAAGGCCATCGCCCAGGACAGGTTGTCACTGCCGGCCTACTACACCCTGGCTTTGGTGCTACAGCAACAAGGCAGCCTCGATTCAGCTATCGCCGCCATGAAGAAAGTGGTCTACATAGACCAGGAGCACGTCTTGGGACACTTTGGCCTGGCCGGCCTGGCCCACGCGCTTGGCCAGCAGCAACAGGCATTCAAATCGCTGCAAAACACGTGCCGCTTGCTCCGTGGATTCGAAGATGACGAAGTGATCCCCGCGTCTGGTGACGTCACTGCTGGACGCCTGCGCGAGGCAGTCATCCGCATGCAGCAACAGTGGATGCAGTCGGGAGCGAACCAATGATCGAACGAGAGGCAAGCGACGGTTATGCGCAAACCCGAACCATCAAGCCGCGAGGCGACCGCGAGGCGACCGGTGCGGCCGTTCCGGCCGATTCGACGTCACACCAGGCTATGGAGCGGGTTTGGGCGCGCCGCGCTCGCGAACTGGCACAGACAGTGGAACAGGAAGACTATGGCGAGCACATTGCTTTGCTGAGCTTCAAGTTGGGACACGAATTGTATGCCGTGGAGGCTTGTTACGTGTCTGATATTCGCCCTGCCCAGCGCATTACGCCGGTGCCACGCGTGCCTACGTGGGTGGCAGGC
Source organism: uncultured Chloroflexia bacterium (assembly GCA_963843645.1). GTDB lineage: Bacteria > Chloroflexota > Anaerolineae > DAOTYC01 > DAOTYC01 > CAWJLE01. The sequence goes on from CAWJLE010000003.1 coordinate 701,281, forward strand.
GTGGTCAATTCGCGGGGCCGCATAGTCTCAGTGCTGCATCTGCAACGTTTCTTGGGGCTGCCCGATGCCGGTCACACCGCCAACCCCTTCCTGGTCGCCGCCGAGACGCCGGACATGGAGATTGCCTTGCTGGTGGATGACGTGCTGTCAGTCGAGACCAGGCCGGCGGCCCGCGTTCAGGATCCAGAGGGTGCCATCCGCGGCATACCTCCGGAGTACGTGCTCGGGGTGAGCACCCAATCGCAAGGTGTAGAGCAGTCCATGCTCGTGATCCTCAACCTCGCAGCCATTCTGGGCGACAAGCAATTGATCGTGCGCGAGGAGCTGGAATAATCCGTCGTTCTTACGTGAGAGGAGGCTCGTGGAGTATGTTCACCAACGTCAAGACTGGGCCGAAATTGATCGCCGGTTTCATGAGCATCGTTGTGATCCTGGCCGTCGTCGCCGTGCTCGGTTATTTGAATGTCCAGACGCTCAGCAACGATCTCAACCGGACTTACTCCGATAGCGTCCTGCCCTTGGACGATCTCGGACGCTTTGATTCGGCCGTTCTCACGATACGGGGAGACTTGCTGAAATTCGTCACTATACCCGACGAGCGCAATGAATACGAGACAGAGATCGCAGCGCAAATCCAGGCTGCCAACCAGGCTCTGTCCGAATATGAATCCGGGCCGCTCGGCACCGAAGAACGAGCCCAGCTCGACGCGACGGCCGAAGCCTGGCGCATTTATCAGAGCGAATCTGCCGAGATCATCCGATTGGCCAAGGCCGGCGACACTCAGGCGGCGATGGTATCCATGAGGAGAGGCGGCGTCCTCTTCAACGCCCGCGTTCCTCTGACGGACTCTATCGACACGCTCCGCCAAACGAAAGTCAGTCTCGTCAACGATATCGCCCAGCAAGGCCGGCAGTCAGCCAACCAGTCGGTCACGATCATGATGGGTGCGGGAATTGCGGGCGTGCTGCTCGCAATCGGCCTCGGCTTGTTAATCAGCCGCAGCATCACTGTTCCCCTTCGCAAGGTCATTCACGTCGCTCAAGACGTGACGGAAGGGAGACTCGGCACCTCCGCGCAGGTGGAGATATCATCCCACGACGAAGTGGGCATGATGGCCAGCGCCTTTAATACGATGATCGCTCGCCTTCAGCAAATGTTGCGAAGCGAGCAAGAGCAAAGTCAGCTCTTGCAGAACACCGTCACAAAGTACGTCGCCTACGTGACGGCGGTCGCTCGCGGAAATCTGACCGGGCGTCTTGAATTGAACGGGCATGATCAGGAGGACGATCCCCTCATCATTTTGGGCCGCAATTTGAACGAGATGACGGCGAGTCTGTCCAACATGGCCGGCCAGATACAGGATGTAGCGTCCAACCTGGGCTCCGCATCGGCCGAAATCCTGGCAGCCACCACACAGCAGGCCTCCGGAGCCAGCGAACAGTCCGCAGCAATCTCGCAAACTACGACCACTGTGGATGAGGTGAAGATCATCGCCGAACAGGCTTCTCTGCGAGCCCAGGAAGTCGCCAACGCCGCCCAACGCACGGTCGAGGTCTCTCGAGGTGGCCAGCACGCTGTGCAGGACACGATCGACAGCATGGGCCAGATCAAATCCCAGGTCGAAGGCATCGCCGAAAACATCCTGGCGCTGTCTGAACAGACGCAACAGATCGGCGAGATCATTGCCACTGTCAATGACATCGCCTCCCAGTCCAATATACTGGCCCTGAACGCCTCCATCGAAGCAGCCCGGGCCGGTGAGTACGGCAAGGGCTTCGCCGTTGTTGCCGTCGAGGTCCGCAACCTGGCAGAACAGTCAAAGCAGGCCACGGCACAAGTAAAGGCCATCCTATCGGAGATCCAGCGCGCCACGAATGCCACTGTCATGGCCACCGAAGAAGGCACGAAGAGCGTAGACGAGGGCGTCCAGCGGGCAGCACGAGCCCGGCAGTCGATCGACCAGCTCTCCGGCGTGATCAACGAATCGGCGCAGGCGGCCATGCAAGTAGTGGCCGGCGCGCGGCAACAGGTCTCCGGCATCGAACAGATCGCGTTGGCCATGCAGAACATCAACCAGGCCACAGTTCAAAACCTGGCCGGAACCCGGCAGACGGAGACCGCTGCCCAAAACCTGACCACTCTGGCCCGGAGCCTGACGGACACGCTCGGGCGAATCGGTGCTGACTCCTGACGTCAGACTCGATCGAATATCCTTTTTCGAGTATCGAGGAGGGCAATGTCGATGTCCCTCAGTGCTAAAATCAGGCAGCAGCTGATCAGCAGTTTTCACGCAGAGTTGTCCGAACACGTCCAGACGATGACTGATGGCCTGTTGGCTTTGGAACAGCTCCAGCTCAACGGCGAACAGCGCCGATCCAGGCTGGAAGAAGTCTTCCGCGCAGCCCACAGCCTCAAAGGTGCCGCCCGCGCAGTCGGCGTGACCGCCGTCGAGCACCTGGCACACGCCCTGGAGAACCTCCTCGCGGAGATGCAGCAGGAAACCGTCCAGCTGGCGCCTGAGCTGTTCACTGCATGTTACCATGGTCTCGACGCCATCCAGGCGATTCAGGCCTCCTACGAGTCCGGTCACACGACTCCACCAGCTCTGGCGCTCGAGGCACTCGCGGAGCTGGAGTCCTTATGCGTTCATTCCAGTACGCCGGATAGCCGGGCGCCGAAGCCGGTACACGACTCGCTCGATCTGGAGGACGGCGTCCCCGACGGTGAGGGAATCTGCGCGGAATCGGCACAGGAGTGGCCGGCGCCGGAAAGCAGCGTTACACGAACGTCGCCAGCGGTCGTCGGAGCAACACCAGACACTCCCCCGATCGGACGCTCGCACGCCGGTGATGAGACCATTCGGGTGAGTGTCCAGAAGCTCGACGCGTTGATGGCCCAGCTCAGCGAACTGATCGCCACCAAGATCCGCTCTGAACAGCGTTTGATGGAAGTCCGCCAGGCATACGACTTCATTGCCCAGGTTCAGAAGGACTGGCTTTCGGCGCGCGGCTCCTACAGTCGCCTGGCTCGCCAGAACCGCACGACGCCCGCCGACGATGCCGGGACCCATGGCGTCACTTCCAGCAGCGAGCTGACCAGGGACCTGTCACACCTTCTGGAATACGTGTCCGCGAGCCAGGATCGATTGCGAGAGATGAGCGCACTCGTGGGTACTTTGGCGCGTGAGTACGGCAACGATACCATGCACTCGGCGTTGGTCATAGATGCGTTGGAGCGTGAGGTCAAGCGCGTGCGAATGCTGCCACTCAGCACCATCACCGGGGCATTTGGGCGCATGGTACGCGATCTCGCCCAGGGTGCAGGCAAAGAAGCAGTGCTGCAGGTCGTCGGCGGCGAGGTCGAGCTGGACAAGCGCGTGCTCGAGCAAATTAAGGACCCGCTGATCCACATTCTGCGCAATGCCGTCGACCATGGCATTGAGCTGCCAGACGAGCGCGCCAGGCTGCACAAGCCACGCAGCGGAACGATCGTGCTGGCGTCCGAGCAGTTAGGTAAGAATGTTGTCATCACCGTGTCGGACGACGGCGCCGGGCTCGACCTTGACTCCATCCGTCAGGCCGCCGCGCACCGGCTCGGACTTGACGTTACGGCATCGAGCCCGACCGAGCTGGCTGAGTTGGTCTTCAGCCCCGGCTTCTCCACCCATCCAATCATCACCGACGTTTCCGGCCGAGGGCTGGGCCTGGACGTGGTCCGGCGCAATGTGGAGGCGCTGAGCGGAATGGTTCGGGTGGACTGGCAGCCGGGTGGCGGCGCAAGCTTCCGGCTGACGTTGCCGTTGGCGCTGACCAGCTCACGGGCGTTGCTGATACGAGCCGCGGGCCAGCTGTTCGCCATTCCGTTCAGTGCGATCGAGAGCATCGTCATGATCGACGAGGCACAGGTGTCGGCGCTCGGAGGGCACGACGCCCTGCGTGTGAATGACCGGCCAATCCCTCTGGTCCGCCTCGATAGCGTTCTGGAGCTGCCACACGCCCCGGCCGCGAAAGATCCCTTCATTGCGGGAATGCCGGTCGTCATTTTGGCCGTATCGGAACGCCGCTTCGCGATCGTGGTCGATGATCTGGTCGGAGAACAAGAGATGGTCATCAAGGACCTTGGCCGGCAGTTGCTGCGGGTGGGCGGCGTGGCCGGCGCCACCGTGACCGGAAGCGGCGAGGTGACGCTGGTCCTCAATGCCGCCGAACTCATCAAGCTTGCCCAGCGGACCGCCACACGCGCCGCGCCCGAAACCACCGATGAAACTTCCCGGGCTCGACCACGGCCGCGGATTCTGGTCGTCGATGATTCGATCACGACCCGCACGTTGGAAAAGAACATCCTTGAGGCGGCCGGTTACGCAGTGCAGCTCGCCGTCGACGGCCGTGAAGCTCTGAATGTTGTCGACGAGGGCGACGTACCCGACCTCGTGATCTCAGACATCTCCATGCCACACCTGGACGGATTCGGGCTCACAGCGCGCCTAAAGGGCGATGCCCGCACGTCCAACGTGCCGGTAATCCTGGTGACCTCCCTGGATTCGACTCAAGACAAAACGCGCGGCATTGAAGCAGGCGCCGACGCTTACATCCTCAAGGGTGGTTTCGACCAGAACAAGCTTCTGGAGACAATCGAGCAGTTGATCTGACCGGCGCAGCGGAGGCGGACGTAGATGCAGCAGACAAAACCAGCTCATGAGGCACCGCGGAATCCGATCCACATCGAGGTCATTGAATCCGCCCGCCGGCCCACGCCGGCGAGACCGCTCGGACGCATCTGCCGATGAAAGACACGATCCGTGTGCTGGTTGTGGACGACTCGCCCCTCATTCGAACCGTCCTCGTCGCGATGTTGGACGCGACACCGGGCTTTCAGGTCGTGGGACAGGCCTCGGATGGCCAGCAAGCAATCCGCATGACGTCGGAGCTGAGGCCCGACGTCATCACCATGGACATCCGCATGCCGCGACTGGATGGGCTGGAAGCCACTCGCCAGATTATGAGCGCAACACCAACACCCATCGTCGTGGTCGCCAACAGCATCTATTCCGCCGATCTGAATATTGCCTTCAGCGCAATCGCCGCAGGTGCTTTGACAGTTGTGGAGAAACCGCAGGGACTCGACCCGGCAAGCTACGACGTCGTGCGTGAGCAGCTTGCGACGGCCATCCGCCTGGTCGCAGACGTGCAGCTCGTCGCTCTACGCCACCGGCCCATGGCCCCGGCAAGGGCAGAGTTTCGTCAGCTCAGCGAAATGCGAAAATCGGTCTTGCCGATCGAGATCATCGCCGTTGCAGCCTCCACCGGCGGACCCGGTACGCTCAAGCGAATATTGAGTGCTCTCCCCGAATCGATGGCCATTCCGATCGTGATCGTTCAGCACATCACCCCGGGTTTCGGTCCAGGATTCGCTCAATGGCTCGATGGGTCGACCCCTTTGAAGGTCGCACTCGCGACGAACGGCGAGCGGGTTTCGCCCGGCAAAGTGTTGATCGCCCCTGAGGGCTCGCATCTTGTGCTCAATCCAGGCGGGGTGATTCGCCTGGAGCAGTCGCCCCCTATCAAAGGCCTGCGCCCATCCGCGACGCGCTTATTCGACTCAATAGCACAGGCGTACGGCTTCACCGCAGTCGGGGTCGTGCTTTCCGGTATGGGTGACGATGGCGTCGAGGGCCTGGAGAACCTGCACGCCGCAGGCGGGTACATCATCGCGCAGCGCGAAGATACCTGCGTAGTGTTCGGCATGCCTCAGGTTGCGATACAGCGCGGCATCGTGAACCGGGTGTCGACGCCGGAAGAAATCGCCAAAGCGTTCAGCCTCTTCAGTGAACGGGCCGCCGGACGGCAGTTTCCACTGTGAGACGGGTGACGCCGTCGTCGACATGCTCTCTTCTACGGGGCTCTCAACCAGAACGCGGCCCAGCCCCGAATGCCGGGCATGAGCCGCGCTTAATGGAACGCCTTCGTTTGGCGAAACCTACGCCCAGGCCCCGCTTTTGGCACTTCGTAAGACGGCCTCGATCACGTCCATATTCGCCACGGCGTCCTCGATCGGCGTCGGCACCGGCGTGTCGCTCAGCACGGCCTGCGAGAACCGGTCTCCCTGCAAAGTGTATTGGTCCACCGGATCGAACAAGATTTCCTCGGTTTTGCCCAGGTGCTGATGCCAAATCCTGGCCGGCTGATCCGGCGACTGGTTAACCGGAACCTCGACTTCTACTCGCCCTTCCGTCCCGACGATGTTCACTCGTTGATATGGTTCCAGTTGCGTCGCGCAGGTGAAAGTTGACCAGCCGCTGCCGAAATCCAGGACACCGGACGCGAGGCGATCCGTCTTGAATCGCGGATCGTACTCCACTGTGCCAAACACGCGTTTGGGCTCCGCATCGAAGATAAATCGTGCCGTGGAGATGCAATAACAACCGATGTCCATGAGTCCACCGCCGCCCGTCGCGGGTATGTTGCGAACGTTGTCCGGGTCGACCAGGTAATAGCCGAAGAACATCTGCATCGTACGTAATTCACCGACCTTGCCCTCTTTTACCAACTGCCGCGCACGCTGCCACTGCGGATGATGCCGGTACATGAAGGCTTCCATCACCTTGAGCTGCGGGTGTCTCTTGGCCGCATCGACCAATTTCTGGCCGTCCGCCGCTGACATGCCAATGGGCTTCTCACACAGGACGTGTTTGCCCGCTTCAAGCGCCTTGATCGACCACTCAACGTGCAGGTTATTCGGCAGTGGGTTGTAGACCGCCTCGATCTCAGGATCAGCCAGCAGTTCCTCGTACGAGCCGTAGGCCTTGGGAATGCCCAGTTGCCTGGCTGCCGCCTCCGCCCGCTGCAGGTTTCGTGACGAAATTCCTACGAGGTCGCAGTATTGCCCCTTCTGCATCGCCGGCAGGACCTTCGTCAGGCCAATGTCGGCCGTGCTCAAAACGCCCCAACGAACCTTTGCCATGTTTGTAATACCTCCTTGGCTGTGATGTGCTATCTTGAACAACGCGAAAGTGCATGAGCTGCATGAAGAAGGCCCCTCTCTGACGATCGAGAGGGGCCGTACGCGGGGCTACATCGTGATATTCGCCAGCATTTCTGCGGTGGCCTTCGGTAGGCTGGGCACATCGAAGACCTGGTTCCACCTGTTACCCGATCCACCCGTCCACGAGACCAGAATGACTTTTGGCTCGCCCAGGAGCACCGCGCCCGACCTGTCACAGACGCGCAGCACGTAGAGACCGGGCAGTTTGCCTTGTATGGCCAGGTCACCTTCCACCGGGCCAGGGAGATACGACTGCGGTCGCCACGCAGGCACTGTCGTCCACTTGCCGTCCAGCTCCAGCCGCCAGCAATCGATCCACCACGAGTCGGCGGGCAGTCCCGTCAGCGTCACCCGCTCAGCCGTAGGAGCATGAATGACGAATTCGGGCGCCTTTGGGACCTTCCCCTCATCATCGGTTGCCCGCTGATCGTAGTCCGGCTCCGGAGTGAGCGCCAAGGCCATCTTCGTTTGCCAGTCCTGATCCCCGTAGTAGAATTTGTACCAGTAGGTCAGCGCGTCGAGATAGGCCTGGCTGAGCTTGTCACTCGCTGGCGGAATCGCCGGCACCGACGCTGGGCTCTGAGCTCGTGCCATGGGTACACACAGGACGAGCATGGCCGCCACTACAGTCACCACAGAAACAAGCCACAGTTTTCCCTTCATCAATACTCTCCTTTCCTTACTGTGCGACCACCATCTACATAATTTAGTTTACATCACAAATGCCAAAGTCGTCAATCTCCGGTCAGCGAATCCGTTGAACAGACGGACGAGCCCACGCCCGCCTCACATCCGGCAGGTCAATCCGCGTCGCATATACCCACCAGGCCCGGGTATAGCTTGCCATGGAGCCTGATATAGATCATATTTATTCCCTTTGTCCGGTGCTATATATATCCATGGTTGTCGGAGCGATAACCGCCAAAACAGAATGACTGGCTGGTCCACTGGACCGCAAAGGAAGATTCAAAATGAAGCTCAACTTGCTGAAGACCCTTTCGTTTCTCGTAGTGGCCGCTGTGCTCTTCGGAACCGGCTCCGTTGCGTTCGCCGAGTCGCACAAATCGAAGTCCGAATCGAAAGAAGGCCTTACGGCCAAAGTGTGGATTTACAACGCAAAGCCGGGCGACGTAATCAGCGCCTACCAGTTCGCGTTCAGCGCGGATGCCGCAGTCGACCACAATGGCAGCCCGGTTGAGGGCTCCCTGCTCGAATCCCAGAACCCTGTTCCGGCCGCCGGACAGCTCGAGCTCTTCGTCCCCACCCTGATGCCATCCGTGCTTTACACCTGGAACCAGTCACAGGGCTACCGCTATCTGGGTCAGGTCGCGCCGAGCGACAGCGAAGCTCAGATCATGATCAATGCCGCAGGAAAATAGTTGCGCTTGGTGGGGTCAAGTCCCTGCCAGTTCCGAAAAATCTGAGAAGCCTTACAATCCCCCGACGCCGGGGGATTTTTTTCCCGCTTGCCAGGAAACCACATCGGCATGAGCCTGTCACGACGTGAATATTCGATATCGTGACTGATATTGATCATATCTATTCCTGCTGAGTTATGGTATCTTTATGCATAGCTCAGGAGAAACAAGTTCCGTCCAAGCGTGCGTTGTCGGCCCCGGAAGGGACCAGCGAAGATAACAAAAACCGAAAGGAAAAAACCGAAAAATGAAGCTCAACCTGTTTAAGACATTCTCGTTTCTGGTGGTAGTAGCAGTGCTCTTCGGCACTGGGTCGGTTGCATTTGCCGAGTCCCACAAGTCCAAGTCTGAATCGAAAGAGGGCCTGACGGACAAGGTCTGGATCTACAACGCGAAGCCGGGTGACGTGATCAGCGCCTTCCAGTTTGCGTTTAGCCCGGACGCGGCGTTGGACCACAATGGGGGGACAGTACCCGAGGGCAGCTTGCTCGAATCAGCGACTCCAGTTCCGTTCAACGGCCAGCTCGAGATCTTCGTTCCGACCCTGATGCCCTCTGTGCTTTACACCTGGAACCAGTCACAGGGCTATCGCTACCTCGGCCAGGTCGCGCCGAGCGACAGTGATGCACAAACGATGATTAACGCTGCGGGCAAATGACGCGCGCCGGCATTAAGCCCCTACCCTACTTTGTGATGAGCTAGAACAAAGCATGGTCAAAGAATCTCCCATCGGCGGGGGATTCTTTGACCATAGTTGTTTCTTTGACCATAGTTGTTTTCTTGCCCCCTAATCTTCGACTCCCATCGTCCGCACCAATGGGTGTAGTGCGGATGCCAGCACCATCAGAGTGACTACAGCTCCCGCACCGACGAAAACCCACGTGACGTTCAGACCAATGAGCACGCCCGCCACCGCGTCCGACAGCGGCTTCAGTCCCACCGCCGCGAACATCAGCAGACTCATCATGCGACCCAGCATGTTCGCCGGTGTGCGAACCTGCAGCCACGTAATGAACAAAATGACGGCATATCCGTCCACGATACCCATCATCAACGTGATGGCTGCGGCAATCAGGGTGGATGAGGCCAGGCCAAGCAACGCCATGCCGATGCCCAGTACGCCGACGTCCAGCAACACAATCATTCCGAGCACACGCGGCGCAGGTTTCGGCAACACGCCCGCGAGCCCGGTTCCCAACAAGGAGCCCGCGCCGTACGCCGACATAATCATGCCGAAAGCCGCCGCTCCCTCCGGAAATCGCCTATCAGCGAGGACGGGGATACCGATCCCCAGCGGCCCGGCGACCAGCAGATTGATCGCCGCGAGAAGGGCGAAAAACGTCCGCAGCACCGTGTCGTTCCACACCGCGAGCAGGCCCTCGCGCACGGAAGCCAGAACGCTGGCCGCAGACGCGGCCTCGGGAGCGATGTCACCTGTGGCTTTCCCGGTTGCGGTCATCATCCACAGCGTAACGGTGGACACCAGGAAAGTGAAGGCGTCGAAACCGAACGCGATGGCGATGCCCTTCATCCCAGGAGCGCTGCCGGCTGCGCCCATCCCGTAGGGCCCGGTCCCCTCCAGCAGGGCAATCATGAGGCCCGCCAATACCGGCCCCGCGAACAGGCTCAACTGCGCAGTGCCCTGGATCAAGGAGTTGCCCGCCTGCAGACTTTCCGCGTCCACCAGGCGGGGCACCATCGCGATTTGTGCCGGGTAGAAGAAGGCGTCCACGAGACCGAACGTCAGAGCGAATGCGTACAACATCCACGATTGAACGCGACCGGCGAACACCACCGCCGCGAGCAAGCTCACCACGATCAGTCTCAGCACGTCGGATGCCAGCATGAGCGTACGAGGAGAGAATCGGTCCGTCAGCGCGCCTCCCACCAGCATAAACAGTGCTCGCGGGATTCCGGCGACAGCCAGCACGGTGCCCATCGAAAGAGGGTCGCCCGTGAGGCGCAGGACGAGCCAGGGCAGCGCGATGAGGTAAAACTGGTCGCCCAGGAGCGACACGCCCTGACCGATCCAGAGGAGGCGAAAGTCGCGACCACGCAATACTGACCTCACCGAAGCCTCACCAACGTCTCCACCAGATGCTCCAGCATCACCTCGGGGTCAGCGCACAATCCGGCGTGCGTCGGCGACGTTTGTATCGTGGTGCTGCGCGGAGATACCAGCCAGTGGAACCGCTCCGACTGGCTGAGTCGACCGATGGGGCCGCCGCCCGCGGCCACCCATGGGATCGTCTCCAGTCCGCTACGGATCACAGCCACTTCTGCCCTCGGGTACAGCGCCAGCAGCCGCACCTCGTCCAGCTCCACACGAGCTTCGAGAAACCGCCGGGTCCGGCAGAAGAGGATCACTCCCGCGTTGAGACACTCGCCACGCTCGACCGCCGGCACGACGCGCACGATTGCGTAGTTAAACAAGCTTGGCCTGGGCACGAATCGCCTCCTCGACGAACACCGCGGATGCCGCCAGCCGGGTCAGCAAGTACCTCACATACGCTTCACGGTGGGCAGCGTGGTCGGAAAAGATAGCCTCCCGGCCCAGCCACACATCCGGGATCTCCGCCACGATGCCGCGAATCACCCGTTCGTCCAGCATACTGTGCGCGCGCAGGTCCGCATCAGCCAGCGCCGTCGCGAACGGAAGCAGCACGTGATCCTTGATGCGTGCGAAGGGTGCACGGCTTCGAGCGAGGTAATCACCCCAATCATGATGGAAGTACAGGGCCGCCCCATGGTCGATCAGCCACAGCCCGCCGCGCCACAGCAGCAAGTTCACGTTACGCACGGTCCGGTCCACGTTCGTGACGTAGGCATCGAACCAGACGATATCCGAGGCCAACGTCGAGTCCGTGGCCGGTTCTGACAGCGGATTAAATGCCGTCGCGTGCGACAGATAGCCCATCCCCAGGTTCAGTCCAACGCTGGCCCGGAGCAAGTCCTGTATCTCGGGATCAGGTTCCGACCGCCCAAATGCTCCGTCCAGCTCTATGAATACCAGCTTCGGTACGTTCAATCCCAGCGCACGTCCGATCTCGCCGGCAATCCACTCAGCGATCAGGGCTTTGGGTCCCTGTCCCGCGCCCACAAACTTCATGACGTAGAGCTGCCCATCGTCCGCGCCGACGATCGCGGGCAACGACCCACCTTCGCGCAAGGGGGTGATATACTCGATGGCCTGAACGGTCTTGGTCATTCCTGGTCCTTTGGTTCCTCGGTTGCAAAGATAATACCCCAGCCGCTCCGGCGCGTCAAGGCTCCCCAGGGCCGCGACAATCCCTTCTGGCACCGATTTCGGTTCTGATTCCGTTCTCGTGGTATAATCTTCGTCGATCCTCCCGTTAAATAACCTGGTGCCGCCGTTGGAGCGGACGAGGGCTGAGTCGGAATCTTCTGATGCAGATCAAACTCGTGTCCTGGAATATGGACCATTGGAAAACGAAAAAGGCCCGGCGCCGCGAGGCCTGGGATCAACTCCTCTTGGACTTGGATCCCGACATCGCTCTGATCCAGGAGGCGGTCCCACCTCCAGATCTTCCTCCGGCGCTCACGGTTTTGTGGCACGCGGCCCCAAGCTCGCGTATCGGCGGGACCGGGATCATCAGCCGCTGGCCGCTGAGCGAGGTCCCATTCGCCAACGCCTACCCCGGCTGCCTGGTCGTGGCCGAGGTCGCTCTTCCAGGTAACCACTCGCTGACGGTGGCCAGCCTGTACGGCGTGTTGGAGAAATTCGGACATCGGCTGTTCAGCGTTACTACTCTGCATCGCATGCTATCCGATCTAACCCCACTTCTGATCGATCGCCGGCGGGATATCGTGCTCGGTGGCGACTTCAACGCCAGTCTGCAGGTCGACGCACAACATCGGAACCACAGCCGTTCCCATGCCATCTTCTTCGACCGCGTTGCCGATTTCGATCTGGTCGACTGCGTCAGCCGTTTCCGGCCTTTCCCGGTACAAACTTGGAGACCACGCCGCGGGCTGATCCCTTGGCAACTTGATTACCTCTTCGTCAATGCCCGCATCGCTCGCTCGTTGACCGCCTGCGATGTCCTCGACACTCCTGGGCTGCACCCCCTCAGCGACCATAATCCTCTCGTCGCTGTCTTCGATTTCCCCTAGCACACCCATCCGGTTTCAACCGGCTGTCCCCTTCCACGCAATCCTGGCCATAGAGGCTGGGTCCTTTTGGAATCGTCGCGCGCCACAGTGTATAATCTAATCAGGTTGTTTGATATTCCGCATTGGAGATCGTCGCGCCAGTTGCTTGCTCGACGTGGGAAGGCCGAGCCCACATCCCAGCAAACCGAACCCGGCCCACCGATCTCCAGGGGAGAGATCGACGGACCGGGTAGAAAGGATGGGACGCAGTTGAATATTGGTTTCCGAGTGGCGGACTCCCCGTGGAGTCCCTGAACTGAACCACTCGTTCAATTGTCATATTAGCACGCCAGCCTTAACGGCAGATTAACCTAATATTAGCATTAGATTAAACCCTGTTCGCCCATGAGGTTCGAGTCTCTTCTCCCGTCTCGCCACGAAATCAAAGGAGTCATCATTATGTCACGTAGCACTCGTTGGAGCGACCTGACCGACACTCAAAAATTTGCCGTCGGCTTTCTAGGCGCCGTGGAGCTGGTCCTCCTGGTCGCCGCCCTGATGGATATTCGACGGCGGCCCGAGGAGGAGATTCACGGCAGCAAGCGGATGTGGACCGGCCTGGCTTTCATCGAGTTCTTCGGGCCCATCGCGTATTTCGCGTTCGGCCGTCGCCGACATCCAGCCCTGAAGTCATGAAAGCGCTCATCAGCGGCGCATCCAGCGGCATCGGTGCGGCCTATGCCCACCGTCTTGCGGCGGACAACTTCCATCTCGTTTTGACCGCCCGCCGCGCCGACCGCCTCGCCGCGATGGCAGAGGCGTTGCGCGCGGCAGGGGCCATGTCAGTCGACGTAGTGCCGGCTGACTTATCCGCGCCAGCGGACCTGGAACGGCTCGAACGCTACGTCAGCGATCTGGACGCGCTCGACGTGCTCATCAACAATGCCGGCTTCGGCGTGAGGGGAACGTTCGAGGAAGCGGATTGGTCCCTCCAAAGAGACATGGTCCGCCTGCACGACCTGGCATCTATGAGCCTGTGTCACGCTGCACTGCCTGGCATGATCGCACGCAAACACGGCCGCATCATCAACGTGGCCTCTACCGCGGCATTTCTTCCTGTCCCAGGAAACGCAGTCTACTCGGCGAGCAAGGTTTTTCTGGTTGCGTTCAGCCAGGCGCTGCACGCTGAGGTCGTCGGCCGCGGCATTCGCGTACAGGCACTGTGTCCGGGTTTCACGTACACCGGCTTTCACGATACGCCTGAGATGCAGGGTTTCCGCCGCTCGAACGTTCCAGGCTTCATGTGGATGACCGCGGACCAAGTCGCGAGGATCTCGTTGTCATCGATAGGACGCGGCCCAGTCGTCGTCGTTCCCGGTCTCCGCAATCAGCTCTTCATCACTCTGACGCGGAGTCGCTTCATTTTCAATCTGGTGCGCCGCGTTCGCGGCAGTTGGAAATAACAAACTGCCCGTGAGTTCAACCTCTCAGTCGTGACTCACGGGCAAGGTATGCGACGTCGTGATGAACGATGTGATTCAGTCGGCGCAAGTGTTGGCCTCTACGTCTCCCAATTGTCCGCCATCACCTCGGGGTCCGTGTCGCCCCATTTCTGGTCCACCGTCAGCGACAGACGCACCGCGTCAGCCAGGTCCGACTTCTTGACAGCCTGCTCGAGCACCGCCTGGCGATTTGCTTCAGCATCCGGCGCGGGCCCATGGCCCGCCTCCACGCAGAGAATCCGAATCTGAGCAATATCGCCCACGTGATAATCTATCGTCTCGCCCGCGCGCCGACCCAGCACCGCCTGACCCAACGGCGTGTTCTCCGCCACGAAGCCAGCCGCCAGGTCGCCTCTTCCCTCCGGCGCCAGATCAATCGCCAACAGCTCCGCCACTCCCGTCTCGTCGATCAACTCGACCTCTACGTGGCAGCCGACGGCAACCTCCGCAGGACATTGGTCGATCTCGTTGCTCGCGTGGCTGGTGTGCGCTTCCATTTCTGCGCCTCTATCTCGGCACGGGAACGATAGGGCCGTCACATCCGTTGGGACACCCTTTAGACGGCGCTGCAACGTGCCGCGTCCTCTATATTATACTATATCTTCATTTCCTACCGCAATGTCAGGGTCCCGATATCCACGAGGTGCTCGCGCGTGGTCTCAACTGTCACTATCCACAGCCAGGGCCCGTCAGCACGTCGGCCGTGAGGCCTGACCGGCTTCATTTGGAAATGAATCCGCCCTCTGCTATACTTGGTCAAGCGACAGGCGTCGCAGCCACTTGTCCATATCATCTCATTGTACATATCCGCGCCTATAGCGTTGGCAGACGATAAGCCATGGCTACACCCCTGAAATGCTCACTGTTCCGCCCTTCGTAGCCCATCCGGAAGTGAATCCAGCGGGCGGGCTGCGGGCGTTGTGGAGAATCCATGTCCAACGGCTCAATGCCACTCAGTGACCGAGAGCAAGAGATTCTGCGTCTGGTCGCCACCGGCGTGACGAACCAGGAAATCGCACGCCGCCTGGTTATCAGCATCAATACCGTCAAGGTCCACATGCGCAACATCTTCTCCAAGATCGGCGCAGAATCGCGCACCGAAGCCAGCATGTGGGCCGTCCACAATGGCCTGGTCGAGCTCAAAACGCAGGTGGACGAGATCGCCCCGGAACCAGATGCGGAGATCCTGCCCACCGATTTGGAAGCCACGTCGGACAAGACCGCAGCAGCCATTGAAGCCTCAGCTGTGCTCCTGGAGCCAATCTCACGTGCCCGCCGGGTATTCCTCGTCGCCAGCGCCGTTATTGTTCTGACCCTGGCGCTCGCACCAAGCGCCCTTCGCTCCGCCGCCCCGGTTCGAGTTGAGCCCGGCAGCGCTTTGTCCGACAGCGCGTCGACCTCCGGCAGCAGTACCACCACGCCCTCTTCGCGATGGTCGGCCCGAGCGCAAATGCCGTCACCTCGTACCCGCCTGGCCGTCGTTGCCCGGGACGGGCTCGTGTATGCCATCGGAGGAGACACCAAGGGCCAACCTAGCGAAGCTGTCGAAGTGTACGATCCGACCCGAAACCTCTGGCAAATCCGAGCTTCCAAGCCCACGGCGGTCAGCAACATTGGCGCCACAGTGGTCGATGACCGCATCTACGTACCGGGCGGCATGACGATCGACGGCCAGCCGACTGCAGCACTGGAGGTCTACGATCCGGCCGATGACCGGTGGACGTCGCTGGAGCCCATGCCGAAGCCTCTCTGTGCCTATGCCATTGCCTCGTTGAACGGGCGAATGTATCTCTTTGGCGGCTGGGATGGCAGCAAGTACGTTGGGGACGTATACAGCTACGATCCCGTCAGGAACGAATGGACGACGGATGTTCCCATGAGTGAACCGCGAGGATTTGCTGCGGCCGCGGCCCTCGACGGCAAGATCTACGTCGTCGGCGGCTTCGACGGACAACAGGAATTTGCGAGTTGTGACGAATACGATCCGGCACACGAGGACGGCACGAGTTCCATCTGGCGCAAGCGGTCGCCGATGTCTGTTGGCCGAGGCGGCCTGGCGGCCACCACCAGCAACAGGATGCTGTTCGTCATCGGTGGAGGCTGGAAGACCGGGCTGACCTACAACGAGCGCTATGACCCGCGCGCCAATGCCTGGGCCAGTTTCGAGAGCCCCATCACGGACCAATGGCGCAATCTCGGCGTCGCCGCAGTCGGTGTCAAGCTTTACGCCATTGGTGGTTGGAGCGGCGACTCCCTCAGTACCAACGAAGAGTACCAGACGCTGTATCGGGTCGTTCTTCCCCTGCCTCCCCAGCCCTAGGCGGCCAATTCTAGATCCCGGGCGCCGCCAGTCGCTCGATCTTCGGCGCAGTTCCCTCCCAGGAAATCTGCGACAAACCCAATTTCAGCCTCAACACTTCCAGCGGAACGCCGTGTCGGAATTCTCGCACTGCGCACGTCATGCGTAGCGTCTCGAACGACACCGGTGTCCTCACCCCGGCGGCTACGCCCAGGTCGCGCAGGACGTACTCCAGGTTCCGGTGGGTACACTCGAACAGGTGAATCTGTGGGTGATACTGCGCCCGGTATTCGCGCAACAAAGGCGTGAAGCCAGGTCCCGCGTTCAGTTTGCGCTCTTTGTGGCGCTGCCGGGGCGAGTCGTAGCGGACGAAGATCGTCGGCGCACCCGGGTCTGACGTGTCGATGTCGCTGAGTTGAAGCGCCATGCATTCCGCCTTCTTGATGCCCGTCGCCAACAACAACCGGAACAGGAACAACGGTCGCACGTCCGGCTTCTCAGCGCCGCGGATCTCCTGGCCGGCCGCAGTCAGCCGCTCGACTTCTTCATCGAAAAGGATCTGCGGCAGCGGCGAGCTGACTGGTTGGTGAGTGATCGGCGCAGCCGGGTCACCTGTGATGACCTGTGTTTCTGCCAGCCAGCCGAAGAAGACCTTCATAGTCGTCAGACGCCGGGCATACGACTTGGGCGTGCAGGGCTTGCCACGACCGTGAAGAAGGTACTCCAGAAAATCCTTCAAGTCCTGGGTACCGACCTTGCCGATCGGACGGTTAGCGCCGAGTCGACGCACGATCAGGCGCAGGTCATCCAGAAATGAGTTGATCGTGTTCTGCGTGAAACCCTTCGAAATCATCGCTGGGCGAAAGCTCTCGACCGCGGCGCTCAGCGGGGAGCGCGCAGTCAGCCGCAACGATGATGATGACCGCCGAGTCTCCGGACCGGACGGCGCGTCCGGTGCAGACGAAGGCACGTCGGCCAACGGAAACAGAGGCAGTTGCTGACGTTGAGCGGGCATTGTCTCACCTCCGGGAGAGGCTCTTTGATCCACAGTGGTGATCGGTTACTCAGTTATAACAGAGGACACTGCCTATGTCAACTACAGGCTGTAGTATAATTGCTCTGTTGGACAGCCGCCACACAGTCACGTAACCGGAGGAATTGCAAATGTCTGCGTCTCGCCACGTTGAAAGCCACTTCATGGCCGCGGCCACAGTCCGCGACGTCGTCATAGGGATGTCGGACGGGCTGACGGTACCCTTTGCCCTCGCGGCCGGGCTCTCCGGCGCGGTAGGTTCCACAGCCATGGTCGTGACCGCGGGCTTTGCCGAGATGGCCGCGGGCGCCATCTCCATGGGCCTGGGCGGATATCTGGCCGCCCGCACGGACGCCGAGCACTATGAGGCCGAGCGCGCCCGCGAGATCGAAGAGACGTCCCGCATTCCCGACCAGGAGCGAGAGAAGTGGCGGCATCTTGACGGGCTACGGGCGTGCCTGCAGATGAGGTTGGGCCTGTCGTGGCCGCCATCAGCGCAGATCGCAATCGATGGGTCGACTTCATGATGCGCTTCGAGCTGGGTCTGGATGAGCCCGAGCCGGCCCGGGCTCGTACCGCGCGCTGACCATCGCCCTGGCTTACGCCGCCGGAGGGCTCATTCCCGCTCTCGCCTTATCTGATCCTCGCCGCAACATCGATACGGCGCTGTTGGCCTCCGTCGCCGTGACGATGATCGCACTGTTCGTCTTCGGCTACTTCAAGGGCACGTTCACCGGCCTACGTCCCCTCCGCAGCGGCCTGCAGACCGTCCTGATCGGCGGCATTGCCGCCGCAGCAGCGTATGCGATTGCCCGTATCATCAGTTGAAGGGTGGCAGGGCATCAGACACCGACGGCAAGAGAGAGAATAGGCCTCTCCCACAAGTTGCCCTGCAAGAGAGGCCGGCTACGTACGAGAACCACTCGCGAGACCGCATCGTTGAGATGCCAGGAATGGTACCTCGGCAGCCCCTAAAGATGGGCGGGATCAGGCGACCCTTCGCAACTTTAGCTTCGAATATCGCCTGTGACCTGGGCATAGTGTGCGAACTCCATACTGAACGTGCCGCGCCCCTGCGTCCGCGATCGCAGGCTGCTTGCGTAGCCAAACATCGACGCCAGCGGCACGTCGGCTAGGATGATCTGCGCCCCGTCGGAGCGCAGCTCCATGCCTGTCACGTTGGCCCGGCGCATGTTGAGCTCGCCGATGATATCACCCGTGTAATCTCCCGGCGCCACGATCTCGACGCGCATGACGGTTCCAGGACGACCGGATTGGCCCGCCTGGCGTTCTCCCGAATCGGCAAACATCGCCGCCGCGCGGAACGCGTAGTCCGACGAGTCGACTTCGTGGTAGGACCCGTCCAACAGCGAGACCTTCATATCCACCATCGGGAACTCGTGCAGCACGCCGCGCTCCATCGCGTCTTTCACGCCCGCCTCGACGGCCGAAATGAACTTGCGCGGAATCGCCCCGCCGGTGATCTTGTCCTCAAAGACGAATCCTCCGCCTGTCGGCAATGGCTCCAACTCCAGCACGACGTGCGCGTACTGGCCGTGACCGCCGGTCTGTCGAACCAGCCGATACTCGGCCTCAACTAGGCTTCGTGATGGTCTCGCAGTAAGCCACCTGCGGCGCGCCCACGTTCGCAGCTACGTTGAACTCGCGCTGCAGTCGGTCGACCAGCACTTCCAGGTGCAGCTCCCCCATGCCGGCGATCGTCGTCTCGCCCGGTTTTGGCATCTGTCGCCACGTGGAAAGTCGGGTCTTCTTCCGCCAGGCGCTGCAACCCCAGCGTGAGCTTGTCCTCGTCCGCCTTCGATTTCGGCTCGATGGACAGCTTCACAACCGGCGTCGGGAAGAGATCTTCTCCAACACGACCGGCCGATCCTCGGCGTGCAGCGTTTCACCCGTAGCGATCTGCTTCAGGCCCAGCACAGCCCCGATGTCGCCGGCCCGAACTTCGTCTACCTCTTCGCGCGCGTCAGCATGCATGCGCACCAACCGGCCAATCCGCTCCCTAGTCTTGCGGCCGGGGTTGTACAGCGTGTCGCCACGCCGGAACCGATCCGGAATACACGCGGAAGTAGGCCAACCGCCCAACGTAAGGGTCAGTATTGATCTTGAAGATCAGTGCCGCCGTCGGCTCCATGGGATCCGCGTGGCACAGAATCTCGTCGCCGGAGATTGGATCAGTTCCATTCATCGGCGGAATATCCAGCGGCGACGGCAGATAATAGACCACCGCATCCAGTAGCTGCTGAATGCCCTTGTTGCGCAGCGCAGACCCACACAGAAATGGCACCAACGTGCGCGCAATGACCGCGCGCCGAAGCGCGGCACGAATCAAGTCGTTGGAAATTTCGCGCTCTTCCAGGTACAGCTCGGCCACTTCATCGTCCACGTCCGCCAGCGCTTCGATCATCTCCGTGCGACGGCGATCATACTCGTCCGTCAAGCTCCTCGTCGTCGCACTGGCGTCCAGTTCACTCACGGTTTCTTCGGAACCACCGGGCCCACCGTAAGTGATCGCCTTACCCTCGATCAAATCAATCGCGCCCTCGAAAGCGTCCTCGGTGCCAATGGGCATCTGCAGCGCAACCGGGCGTGCACCCAGGCGGTCCTTGACCATCTGCAGCGTTCGCCAGAAATCGGCCCCCGTGCGATCCATCTTGTTCACGAAACCCAACCGGGGCACTCCGTAGCGGTCCGCTTGCCGCCACACCGTTTCGGATTGAGGCTCCACGCCCGCCACACCGTCGAACACGACCACGCCTCCGTCGAGCACGCGCAACGCTCGCTGCACTTCGGCGGTGAAGTCGATGTGGCCCGGGGTATCGATGACGTTGAACTGATAGTCTTTCCACTCAGCAGGTGATCGCGGCCGACTGAATAGTGATGCCCCGTTCGCGCTCCTGAGGCATGAAATCCGTCACCGTCGTACCTTCATCCACGTTACCGATGCGATGCGTGTTACCGGTGTAATACAGCACACGCTCCGTGGTTGTCGTCTTCCCCGCGTCGATATGGGCGATGATGCCGATGTTACGAATCTTCTCGATCTCAAAAGCCATGTGATGTCAACCTCTGTTCGTGTTCTACGCGGCCCCAGGCCCGGACAAACCAAGCGGCCATCTTGTCACGGCCTGCGTTGGCTCAAGATCGGGCCGGGCAAGGATGACCGCCAGAAGATCAACCCGCCGCTGTACAATGATCGGAAACAACACGGCCCGCCGGTAAACCACGCCTCACCGCGAGCCGAAAGTTAGTATACCACACGACGAGAGGATTTGCAAATCAGAAATATCTCCTTCGCTCCCCCGCGTCGACGGTTGGCATTTGTCCTGGACCAAATAGTGCTATAATACTATGGTTGCATTCGAATCTCGCCACCGCCTCCTCGCTTCTGGGTCAGAAAGACGGAGTCTGCAGTTCGTCTACCCCCTCCACAGTCAGGTTAGAGGCGCTCCCGAGGTTGTTTGAAAGCGGCAACTGCGGTTGTCCACCTTGCCAAAGCTCGGGATTCTGACGCGACTCGGTGCCACCGGGACGTTTGCGACGACTATTTATTGCGTATTGAACCACTGCGTAAATAAGGAGGAACACCAATGGACAGCGTGGCTCTTCTGCAGGAACAGATCAAGGGCGCTCACGAAATCATGGAAGGAACCATGGCGGACGTCACCCAGGCTCAGATGGACTGGGCGCCGCCCGGCCTCGCGAATCCCGTGGGCGCTACCTACGGTCACTACTTGTTCACCGAGGACTGGGTCATTCAGACGCTGATGCAAGGTGGCGCCTCGCTGCTGGAGACGACTTGGGCGGGCCGTCACGGCATGAGCGAGCCACATCCCACCACGGACTGGTCGCGGTATCCCGCGTGGACACGAAGCGTCCGCATCGACTTGCCAGCGATTCTGTGAGTACGGTAAGGCCGTATACACGGCCACCGACGCCTTCCTCGCGACTTTGAAGCCAGAAGACCTCACCCAGACGCGCGACCTGTCTGCCATGGGCATGGGGCCCACCGCAGTCAGCTGGATCATCAGCACCTTCTTGCTGGCCCACGCCAACAACATGACCGGTGAGATCTCCTGCCTGAAAGGCATCCAGGGCGCTCGCGGATATCCGTTCTGAGGCCATCGCTGGTCGGACTCGATCCAAGACTTCCGAAGTTGCCGAGGCTTCGGAAGTCTTGCTCGGCCGGCGTTAGTCCCCCGAATTTGTCGAAAGCGGGCTATATCCCATTTCGGTGAGCGCTGAGGCCACGCGCTGCACAATATACGCGACAGCACTCCCCAGGCTGGCCTCGCCACGCTCCGGCGACACTCCCTCGCGGGGATCGTCTCGCGTCGTGAAATCGGCCGTTGGGTGACCGTTAAAAGTCTCCGCATCCACGATCGCCCAATCCACATTGTGCAGCGGCTGGCCCTGCGGCGGGAGAGTGGTGAGGTCGACCAGCTCCCGATACATTGCCATGACGTGCGACGTCTCCCCTGCTCCGGCGTGCCCCGACTCCACCTCTTGATCCGATTGAGTCCACGCCGAAATGTAGAACACTCTTGCGGGCCCCTTGCCTGTAAATTCAGCGCTCAGCCGACCAAGCACGCCCAGCTGATTGTCGGCTCCATGGCCATTGAGGATAACGATCAGCCGATATCCTTGCTGCACGAGCAGATCCAGCGTCTCCCTGACGACGAGGGCAAAGAATTCTTCTCGGTAGTACAGGCTTTTCAGGATATTCGCCGGAAAATCCATGCCGACGACGTATTCGTCACCCTTGAAGCCGAGATGCTTCAACTGTTCCGGCGAACGTTCGCGTTCGGTTCCGATGAAGAGCGGCGGCAGCACCACGCCTCCAACCTGACCCGCGGCGCGGCATGCGACCCCGTACGCGATCAGTGGATCCGTGCCCAATGGCAGATGTGGTCCGTGCCACTCCAATGGTCCCACGGGTACGAAGGCCACAGGCCGTTCTTTTATCTCCGCCACGATTTCAGCCGGGCGCATCCGTTCCATACGAACCTCTCGCATGATGTCTTCTCCTTGGCAAGCCTGGTTGTGCGCGCCGGGAAGCCCGGAGTCTATGCGCACAGGTGAACCTATTGGACCTAATGATGGAAGCAGATAGACGCGGATGAGGGGGCTGGCTCGGTTCCACGCGCGCCGGTCATGATCAGATCAGGCAGCTGGCGTCGGCACGATTCCGGTGGATTCGCGCACGACGAGGCGTCCAGGCAGGACGCAGTCCTCCACGGGCCCCTCGTCCCGTAGGAGAGCCAGGATCATCTCGACTGCACGCGTGCCCATGGTTTGTTTCGGCTGGGCGATAGTCGTCAGCGGCGGCTCAAAATGAGGCGACAGATCGATATCATCGAAACCGACGATCGACAGGTCGTCAGGAATGCGCAGGCCCGCCGCATGTGCCGCCCGCATCGCGCCGAGCGCGGTCGCGTCGTTGTAGCAGAAGACGGCCGTTGGACGATGAGGCAAAGCCAGGATGTGGCGCATTGCCTCCGTCCCGCCTTTCGACTCGCTGTCTCCTCTAACAACCCAGCCCGGGTCCGGGGCTACTCCTTGTTCCGCCAAAGCCTGCAGGTAGCCCTTGTAACGCTCAGCATTATCCCACTCGATGATTGGACCCGTGATGTAGGCAATGCGCCGGTGACCCAACCCCAGCAGATGCTCGGTGGCGACTCGGCCCCCGGCCAGATTGTCCACGCACACGAAACAGCCGCATTCATCCGTGCGAACGTTATTCAGAAACACGACCGGAATCTTCGTGCCACGTACGATAGTGGCATACTCGCCGTCCGAACGCACAGAGATCAGGATGATCCCATCGACGTGCCTCTCACGTAACGCTTGGAGCTCAGCCAGCTCTCGCTCTGAGTCCTTGCCTGAGTGGCTTAGAATGACGCTGTAGTGGTGGCGCTGGGCAGTCTCCTCGATGAATTGAATGACCTCTGCCTGGAAGAGGTCCGTAATCGTCGTGGCAACCAACCCGATCGTCTGGCTGCGTTGCGTGACCAGGCTGCGAGCCGCGACGCTGGGGTAGTAGCCCATTTCGGCCGCCAGGCGTTGTATCTTCTCTCGAGTTTCCGGCTTCACCCGAGGGCTGTCAGCCAGCGCTCGAGATACCGTGCTGTACGAAACCTGCGCGGCTCTCGCCACGTCTTTGATGGAAATAGCCACTCGACGCTCCTCACGCCCTGCCATGAGCAATCAACCAGGGCCCAGCGCACTTCGGACGAGGAAGTCCGAAAATCGGGCAGCGCGGTCTACTTTGTTCTGTACAAACGTTTGCCGTGAAGCATACCACCAGTGCACATCTCTGTCAAAGACGATCAGGTACACAGACTCATAGATTTTATCACGAATACAAACGTTTGTCAAACGAATGCCCGATTTATCCTGCATCTACAAAGTGATCAGAAATTAGGTCGCTCAGGGTATTGACGAACACTTCTGCCCGTGATATAATGCATACAAACGTTTGGATTGTAGCCACATCGTCTTCCCTAAGTCAGTTTCCCTTCATTCTTTGAAGCCGCCTGCCAACTCCTTCTCGGGCACGACGACTTGGAACTAACGACTCTGACCGGCGCGCTGAGTTTGCCCTTGCAGAATGAGCGGCTGAAGTCGTTTCGTCACCGCTCTTTCCGCGTAATCCGTCGCATCGAGCCAGACCGGCAGACTGCCTAGCTTAGAGCAGAACAGAAAGGCTGCAACTGACATGACTGTGGTCATCGAGAGTGCCAGGGGCGAAGATGGGCCGGCAATCGTCGCCCGGGGTGAATGGGAGGAGTTTTGGCGTCGGTTTCGTCGTGATCGACTGGCAGTCATGGGCGGTCTTTTTTTGATCCTGTTGACTTTAGCAGCATTCCTCGGCGCTCCCCTTGCCGCCCACCTCACGGGATACACACCCGACCAACAATCACTTGCCGGACTGGACATCAACGGCCTGCCCTTGGGCCCGCTCCAGCATGCGTTGGCGCCCGATGGCATGACGCCAGATCCTAACGGTCCGTTCTTCATTCTGGGCACTGATCGGCTCGGCCGCGACGTCCTGGTTCGGCTGCTCTATGGCGCCCGAATCTCTCTGCTGGTCGCCTTCGCCGCGACCGGCGGGGCGCTCCTCATCGGTGTTCCGCTCGGCCTGATAGCCGGCTACTTCCGTGGTGTCCTGGACGCGGTCATCTCCCGCGCTATCGATACGATGGTCGCGTTTCCCTCCATGCTGTTCGCCATCGGACTGGCGGCGGTGCTGGGAGCCGGTCTTCTCAACGTGATCATCGTCATCGTCTTGTTTTCGTGGTACTACCCTGCCCGCATCGTCCGGACGGCGGTTTTGTCTCTGCGCTCAGAGCAATTCGTAGAATCTGCCATCTCAGTCGGTTCCAGCGACCTGCAGATCATCGTGGGACACCTGTTGCCACACCTCACGGCGCCAATTGTGGTCTACTCCACAGGCATCATCGCCTCCAACATTCTGTTCGAAGCCGGGTTGTCATATCTCGGCCTGGGTGTGCCGCCGCCTGCGCCCAGCTGGGGGCAGATGCTGGCGGATGGCGTCGTGGGCGGCCTGTACCGGGTCCAACCCTGGTTGGCCGTGGTACCCGGCCTGGCCCTGGCCCTGACGACACTATCGTTCAACCAGTTAGGAGACGGCGTGCGCGACGCTTTCGCGCCCAAGAGCAACGCATGATCAAATTCATCTTTCGACGCCTGGCCGTAGCGGTCTTTCAGTTGCTCCTGATCACTCTCATCGCCTATTTCCTGTTCTTCGTCGTGGCCAACGCCACCGGAGCCAACCCGGCTCAGCGTATCGCGGGCAAAGCCGCCAGCCCCGAGCGCGTCGCCGAGGTCGCGCACATTCTGGGCACGGACCTTCCCTGGTACGAGCAGTACTTTCGATTCGTCGGCAACATGCTGCACGGCGACCTCGGGTACTCATTTATGCTGCGCCGCCCGGTAGCCGAGATCATCGTTCCCGGCGTGACCGTGACCGCCTCTCTGTTGGCCGGCGCTGCATTCTTGTGGGTTCTGATGGCCGTCCCCGTCGGCATCGTGGGAGCCCTGTGGCCCCGAAGCCTCCCTGATCGCACGCTCACCGTCATCATCCAAATCGCCATCTCCGCGCCGGTGTTTTGGGTATCCCCGATGCTCTCATATTGGCTCGCTTATCAACCCAGCCAGGGCACCTTGTTCGGCATTCCCCTGGGACGGCCGATCATGTGGGTGCCGATCCAGGGCTACACGCAATTCGGCGCCAACCCCTGGGAATGGGCGCGAGACTTGCTGTTGCCATGGATCGCCCTGGCCATCGGATATGCCGCGCTATACGCGCGTTTCGTGCGCGCTCTGGTGAGCGAACAGCTGGGCGAAGACTACGTCCTGGTAGCTAGAGCGAAAGGAGCTTCTGAAAGCCGAATCTCTGGGTTTGCACATCGGCCGCATCGTCGCCCCTTCGATCGTCACGATGTTGGGACTGGACGTCGGCGCAATGATGGGAGGCGCCTTGTTTGTCGAGCAAGCCTTCGGCCTGCCAGGTTTGGGCTACATCGCCTACAGCTCGATCCAATCGTTGGACTATCCTTTGACCATGGGCACCATTACGTTCGCCGCACTGATGGCCGTGCTGCTTAACGCCACAGCAGATTTCATTCAGGCCATTCTCGATCCGCGTATTCGCAAGTGAGTGATCCGTCTCGACCGGCCGAAGAGGAACTGAGACTAGAAGGAGGTGATCGCCGACCGACTCGTCGTCATCTCGAAATCAACCCGCAGCAGCAGAGACAACCTGAAAGAGAGGGAGAAAATGAAACGCTGGTCTGTCGTGCTCGTAGTCCTGATGATCGCGGTAAGCGTGTTCCCTGCGCAGCCTTTCATGTCCACCCCAGCACAAGCTGCCGGGGGTGGCGAGGGACATTTCGCCATTGGTGCCGGCAGTATCGACCACCTCGATCCGGCCCTCTGGTATTTCGCACTGACCTGGCGCCTTGGGTTCGCCCTGTGCACGCCGCTGGTCACCTTCCCCGACGCTGCGGATGAGGCAGGCAAGCAAGTCGTGGGCGGCCTGGCCGACTTGCCCGAAGTATCCGCGGACGGCAAGACCTACACCTTCACGCTCAAGGACGGCGTCAAGTTCGCCGACGGCAAGCCCATCACAGGCGACGACGTGAAAGCCACGTTCGAGCGCATCTTCACTCCTGACCTGGCATCTCCTGCCGCCGGCTTCTTCACTGACATCGTGGGGGCCGAAGACTTCGCTGCAGGCAAGGCCAAGGATATCAGTGGCATCACCGCTGACGGCAACAAGGTCACGTTCCAATTGAAGGGACCGTTGGCTTCCTTCCTCAAGCGCATGACCATGCCATTCACCTGCCCAATCCCGCGCGGCACAGCCGCTACGCCGATGGAGAACGGTGAGTTGCTGGTAACGGGCCCTTACAAAGTGGACTCCTACCAGCCGAATCAGAAGCTGGTACTGGTCCGCAATCCGAACTATCCGGAAGACGTCATGGGCCGCCATCCGCAGCTGGACAAGATGACCATTGACATCGGCGTCGATCCCGCCCAGGCGGGTCTGATGCTTCGGGCCGGCCAACTGGACCTGTTCCTGGAAAACCTGGCTGCGGCCGACGCGGCGCAGGCCGTGAATGACGCAACCCTCAAAGATCGCGTGTTCAAGAGCGCCCGAGCCGAGGTCCTCTACCTGTTCATGAACAACGACGTTCCGCCGTTCGACAACGTCAAGGTCCGCCAGGCAGTCAACTACGCCATAAATCGTAACGCGCTGCTGAGGGTGTGGGGCGGTCCCAGCCAGGGCGCCGTGACCGACCAGGTGCTTCCTCCCACCATGTCCGGCTGGAAGGACGCCGACATTTACCCGATGAGCGGCGACCCGGCCAAGGCCAAGGAGCTTCTGGCCGAAGCGGGCGTGACGCTGCCGATTCAGACGAAGGTGGTAACGATCAGCGATCAGGCCGGTTACAAGGAAGTCGCCCAGGCTATCCAGGCGCAACTTAAGGACGTCGGGATCAACATCGAAGTCGACGCAGTCATCAACTCCGTGCAGTACGCACAGATTTCGACCCGCGCCGCCAAAGTTCCCATGGGCTTGACCATGTGGTCCCAGGACTATCCGGATCCCGACGACTTCATCGATGTGCTGTTGGACGGAACGCGTATGACAGATACCAACAATCAAGACTTTGCTGCCTTCAACAACCCGGAAATCAGCAAAGAAATCGCCAGCCTGGCCGGAGTCAGCGGCGCTGAGCGCGATGCCCGTTACATGGCGCTCGACGAGAAGATCATTCGCGACTTCGCGCCGTGGGCCCCGATTCTCAACCCGGTCCGGGTCGAGTTGATCGGCCCCCGTGTGACGAACTTCATCGTGCACCCGGTCTACGGCCCGGATATTGCCGTTGTCGGCGTTCAGTAGGATCAGGATTTCAGGTCAGCGGGCTTCCGACGCATGCCGGCGTCGGAGCCCGCTGACGCTCCCAGTTCCGACGACGTATCCCTGAAAGGCATTCGTATGGCGCTCCTGGAAGTCTCACACCTCTATGCTTCTTTCAAAACCGATGACGGCATCGTCCGGGCTGTCGACGACGTCTCATTTTCCGTCGAGCGAGGTAAAGTGCTGGGCATCGTCGGCGAATCTGGCTCCGGCAAGTCCGTGACCTGCCTTACGACAGTCGGACTAGTCCGCAAGCGCAACGCGAAGATCGCAGGCACGGCCCGCTATAAGGGCAAAGACCTGTTACACATGAGCTCTCGAGAATTGCGCCAGATCCGCGGTCGCGACATCGCCATGATTTTTCAGGACCCCATGACTTCGTTGAACCCGGTCGTCCCCATCGGAGCTCAGCTGATGGAGGCGATCCATCTCCACGAACGCGTTTCGCGCCACACCGCTTGGCAGCGGTGCCGCGATATGTTGACGGACGTCGGCATCCCCAACCCGGAGGAACGGCTGAAAAGCTATCCTTTCGAGCTGTCCGGCGGCATGCGCCAGCGAGTCATGATCGCTATGGCATTGCTGAACAACCCTGATTTGCTGATCGCCGACGAGCCGACCACCGCGCTCGACGTCACCACCCAGGCCCAGATTCTCAACCTGATCCGCCGTCTGCGAACCGGCTACGATTCAGCCATCATTCTGATCACTCACGACCTGGGAGTCGTCGCTGAGTCCTGCGACGACGTTTTGGTCATGTACGCCGGCCAGGTGCAGGAGCGCGGTCCCGTGGACGATCTGTTCGAGCAGCCGCTGCACCCATACACTTGGGGGCTTCTGGGCTGCCTGCCACGACTCAATCTGGGGGCTCACCGGCTCGCCGTCATCGCCGGTGCGCCACCTTCGCTGCTGCGACCACCAGCGGGCTGCGTCTTCCACCCGCGCTGCCCCTACGCCTTGCCCATTTGCGACAACGTGCGACCCACGTTGAAGCACGTGTCATCCACCGACACGCCGCACTTCACGGCCTGCCACCTCGAATTGTCGTTCCGTGTGCGTGAAACCGAGCGCCTGTTCGGCGAGAACTATGAAAGCAATCGGCACGAAGACGGCCGGCAAGATCAGGAGGCCGCCGTATGAGCGAGCCTCTTTTGACCGTCAACGACCTGGTCAAGCACTTCGTCAAGCGCGAGTTTCTGCTCGGCCGCGAGGTCTCACGCGTGCGGGCAGTGGATGGGGTATCCTTCACGTTGCAAGCAGGGGAAACTCTGGGTATCGTCGGGGAGTCCGGCTGTGGCAAGTCGACGCTCGCACGCTGCATTATGAAGCTGATCGAACCGACCTCGGGGCAGATCGTGTTCCGGGACGTCGATATCACCGGCCTCAGCCGGGGACAGATGCAGCCGCTCCGCCGCGAGATGATGATGGTATTCCAGGATCCGTACGGCTCGCTCAACCCGCGCAAACGCGTCGGCTGGATCGTCGCGGAGCCGTTGGAGGTTCATCACTGGGGGGCGAAGGGAGAAATCAAAGAGCGCGTGCAGGCCCTTCTGTCTCGGGTAGGACTGAATCCCGAGCACTACAACCGCCTGCCACACGAGTTTTCCGGAGGCCAGCGGCAGCGAATCGGTATCGCTCGGGCTCTCGCCCTCGAGCCAAAGCTGATCGTCTGCGACGAGCCCGTTTCGGCTCTCGATGTTTCGGTACAGTCACAGATCCTCAACCTGCTGGCCGACCTCCAGGAGGAGTTTGCACTCTCGTACGTATTCATCACGCACAACCTCGACGTCGTGCGCAGGGTCGCCAATCGAGTGATGGTTATGTATCTGGGTAAGGCAGTTGAAGCCGGCCCGGTTGAAGACCTGTACAACCATCCCCAGCACCCCTACACGGGCTCGTTGCTTTCCGCGGTCCCGATACCCAATCCACGCCTCGCTCGACTTCGCCGGCCGATCGTGCTGGAAGGTGACGTGCCCAGTCCGATCAACCCGCCTTCCGCGTGTCGATTCCACCCGCGCTGCCCGCGGGCCCAGGCAATCTGTGCCCAGGAGTATCCTCCGAGGCGGCATTTCGAGCGAGACCACTTCGCTGATTGCTACTTTCCATTGGAGGATTGATGGAGGATTGAGCTCTATTTCGAGGCGCTGTCCTCCTCGTGTGTCTCGTGCTGAACCTCATCTGCCTTCGCCTCAAAGACTTGCAGATCCGAGGGCACTTCATTGCCGAACTCGGACGGCAGCGCTTTGAACGGCGCTCCGAACAGCCATTTGAAGAAACGTCCAATAGTCCGCAACACTGCGTTCACGTTCCACCTCCTGCCGCATCACCAGTGAGAAGGTACCACAGGAATCACCCCTTGACCTGGTTCTTATAATATACGCAGCGAATGGGCATTTGTCTTTCAGGTATGCCGGGTGCACTTCTCTCAGCGCAATCCCAATGCCCGTCGCATGCGTAACTATAGTGTATAGGCTAAAGGGAACCGGCGAACGCGCAGCCGGGTTTTGCCGGAGAACAAGATTCGTGTCAACCCGCTTGTCATCTTAATGTACGTTTAAGCTTCTTGCCTTATACTGATTATAGAATGCGCTGCCGCAGATAAGCAGTAGGGCCTGGAAGACTGTCCGAATCCCAAACGACTTCGCATGAGGAGACGTAGATGGACACCGAAGAACAACGACGCCAAAACAACCCATCAGGCTCGGACAGTGGACCGAAACGCCAGCCGCCACAGGACGATCGTTCGCCTGTACCTCAGCCACCTGTCAACCCGCAGAACCGCGCCTGGATTTGGTGGCTGGTCATGGCTGCGCTCCTGATTTGGAACGTCTTGGCCTTTTTACCCACGCAACGGCCGGAGGCGGCGATTCCATACAGTGCTTTTCTGTCTCAGGTCACGGCCGGCAACGTCAAGTCGGTCCACATCTCGGGCAGCGAGATCACCGGTGAATTCGTGTCGCCGGTGACCTGGCCACCGGCCACGCCCACGGCGTCGGCGCCGGCCGCCACGTCAAACGGGACAGTCGCCGCGCCGGCCGTATCGGGGAAGACGGCCGCCCCGACGACTACATCTGGCGGGACAGCGCCCCCCCCGGCCGTTTCAGGTGGAACGTCGGGCCCCACACCAATGCCCTACAACACGTTCCAGACGACGTTCCCAGCCGAGGTCGGGGATCCGAATCTGGTGTCTCTGCTGCAGAGTCATCAGGTGGTGATTAACGTCGCCCCGCCGCCCAGCCCGATTCTAACCGCGCTGCTCTCGAATGGCCTTCCGTTGCTGCTCTTGATTCTGGGGCTGGTGTGGATTGGCCGGCAGTACAGTCAGAGCCAGTCAGGCGTGTTCGGATTTGGGCGGAGCCGTGCGCGACGCTACACCGCGGACCAGCCGAACGTGACTTTCCAAGACGTGGCTGGGGCGGACGAGGCAAAGGGTGATCTGCAAGAGGTCGTCGACTTTCTGCGACATCCCCAGAAGTATCACGACCTTGGCGCCAGGATTCCACGCGGAGTCCTGCTCGTAGGCCCGCCCGGCACCGGCAAGACGTTGATGGGCCGGGCCGTGGCCGGAGAGGCCGATGTACCATTTTTCAGCATCAGCGCCTCGGAGTTCGTCGAAATGTTCGTCGGCGTTGGTGCCAGCCGCGTACGCGACTTGTTCGAACAGGCGAAGGCCTCGGCGCCGGCCATCGTCTTCATAGACGAAATGGACGCCGTCGGCCGCCGCCGAGGTGCAGGCGTTGGCGCCACGAACGATGAGCGTGAGCAGACCTTGAATCAGCTGTTGGTCGAGATGGACGGCTTCGATGAGCACCATGAAGTGATCGTTTTGGCTGCCACAAACCGCCCAGACGTCTTGGATCCGGCCTTGCTTCGGCCGGGTCGCTTCGATCGTCGCGTCACGGTCCCCCTTCCGGATCGCCCGGGACGCGAAGGCATCTTGCGCATTCACACGCACGACTTGCCGCTGTCCGCGGACGTGGACCTGGCCGTGCTCTCACGAACGACGACGGGCTTCAGCGGCGCCGACCTGGCCAACCTCTGCAACGAAGCCGCGTTGAACGCCGCTCGCAAGAACCACAAGCAGGTCAACTCGCTCGACTTCGAGGAAGCAATAGACAAGATCCTGCTGGGCGGAGCCCGCCCAGCATTGTTGGATAGCGAACAGCGCCGAGTGGTGGCAGTACACGAATCGGGACACGCGCTGGTCGCCTGGCTCACTCCCGAAACAGACCCAGTGCATAAAGTGACGATCATCCCTCACGGACAGGCCCTCGGCGTCACGGAGCAATTGCCGTCAGACGATCAAGTCAACTACAGCCAGGAATACCTGTTGGCCCGATTGGCCGTCATGCTCGGTGGCCGATCAGCCGAGAGGGTCGCGGTGGGCCACATCACCACCGGGGCAGAGAATGATCTCGTCCAGGCGACGCGTCTGGCGAGACGCATGGTCACTCGCTGGGGCATGGGCAGCCTGGGACCAGTCGCTTTTCAGGCGGAAGAACAGCAGCCTTTTCTTGGCTACGAGCTCGCCCAGGGTCGAGATTTCAGTGAGGCGACGGCGGCGCAAATCGATCGCGACGTCCAGAGCCTGCTGCGCGAACGCGAGGAACACGTACGTCGCTTACTGGTAGAACACAAGCAAGAGTTGGATGCAGTGGTCACAGCACTGCTGCGCGATGAGACAGTTAGCCGGGATGAGCTGAGCCGGATACTGGGGCCTCGGCCGGGGGAAGTCGTTGAGGTCGTCCCGCAGGCTCTGGAACATCCTGGTCAACGTAATCAGTGAGGAACATGAGGAACATCATGAAACGACATTTGGCACGTCTTATGGTAGTATTCTTGATCGTCGCTTTCGCATCCGGTCTGCTCAGCGGGTTTGCAGTCGGGCAGTCGAATGTGATCACCTCGATTTTTCCCGGCCTGGAGGCAGCTTCAGCCGGACCCGATTATAATCTGATCGGCCAGGCGTGGGACACGATTAACCGCGTCTACGTTGACCGCCAGGCCATCAAGCCCCTCAACCTGACGTACGGCGCGATCAGCGGCATGACCGACGCGCTGGGTGATACCGGGCACAGCCGCTTCTTGACCCCAGACATGGTTCGCGAGCAGCAAACCCTGGTACAGGGTAAGTTCCAGGGAATCGGCGCAGAAGTCGAGATGAAAGACGGCGCCGTCACAATCGTGGCACCGTTTGACAACTCGCCGGCGCAGAAGGCCGGCCTGCGCCCTGGGGACATCATCGAGAAGGTCGAGGGACAGAGTGTCATGGGCCTGCAGCTCCACGAGGTGGTACAGAAGCTGCTTGGGAACGCAGGCACCAAAGTCACCATTACCGTCCTCACGCCAAAAACTGGGAACGTTCGCGACGTCACTTTGACCCGCCAGGAGATCACAATTCAAGAGGTCACCTGGCAGCAGATCCCCGGAACGACTATCGCTCACTTGCGACTCTCCAGCTTCAGCGAGACGGCGCAGCAAGACTTGCGCCGGGCGCTCAGTCAGATCGAACAGCAGAAGCTCACCGGCATCATCCTCGATTTGCGTGACAACCCCGGTGGACTTCTCAATGAGGCGGTTCAGGTGGCCAGTCAGTTTCTGACCAACGGGAACGTAGTCCTGGTGAAGGACGCCTCCGGCAAGGAGACGCCTCTTGCGGTGAGACCGGGCGGGATGGCGACGACGATACCGATGGTTGTTCTGATCAATGGCGGCACCGCGAGCGCGGCTGAGATCGTGTCAGGAGCGCTGCAGGACGATCATCGCGCCACCTTGATAGGCAGCAAGACGTTCGGCACCGGTACCGTGCTCCAGCAATATCCTCTGTCCGACGGCTCCGCGTTGCTCTTGGCGACAGGCGAATGGCTCACACCGGACGGAAGGGTCATCTGGCACAACGGCATCAGCCCGGACATCGAGGTATCGTTGGATCCGAACGTGTCTCCCCTGTTCCCGCTGGCAGAGCGCAATATGACCGCCGCCGAAATCCAGGCGAGCAAAGATCAGCAGTTGTTGCGGGCCATCGCCGAACTATCGAGCACTCACCTGCCGCAGGCGAAAGTGCCGGGCGTTGCTGCTCCGGCGGGAAGCGCGGCCGTTCCGGACCCGGGAGCCGGGAATTAGCCTTCCGAAGCCCTGAGGGCTTCGGAAGGCCTGCCAACATCAGCTTTCTACGTGGATCACTTCGACGGGGCAATTGTCCGCCGCGGCCTGAACGCAATCGGCCAATTCTTCGGGAGCCTCGCCCTGGGCCGGATCTCCGCCCGTGCGATATGTCTCCACGACTTGGCTCTGGCCGTCTTCCGGGTTCTCCTCGAAGAAGTCCGGGCAATCGCTCCAGCACACGGCGCAGCTGATGCAGTCGTCACGGTCGATGGATACCTTTTGCTTCCCTGCCATGTCTCTAGTTACTCCCTTCGTGGTGAGTGTCTGAGTGGGGGTTGCTTCAGTCGACAGTCGTTATGCTGCTGATACAGACGAGAAGGGTTGCTGCGTGTCCGGAGCGTGGTGCGTGCCGGTAGACTGTGAGGAATTCACGGAAACCAGCCACAGCCTGGTGAATAATCTTAATCAGATTGGGCTATAATGCAAGGCTTCTGCCTCAAAGGAGGTGTGAAATGATGAACCTGCCAACCGAACAGGAACTGCGAACGCTGATTGAAAGACGAGAGGGACCCTGCGTCTCCATCTTCATCCCGACTCGCCGTTCCGGACCCGAGGCTCAGCAGAACCCCATCAGGCTCAGGAACATGCTTCGTCAAGCCGAAGAGCGTCTCGTCGTGGGTGGGCGACGGGCTCCGGAAGCACGGAAGTTGCTGCAGCCAGCG
This sequence comes from uncultured Chloroflexia bacterium, assembly GCA_963843645.1. GTDB lineage: Bacteria > Chloroflexota > Anaerolineae > DAOTYC01 > DAOTYC01 > CAWJLE01. Next base: position 735,983 of record CAWJLE010000003.1, read on the forward strand.
CAAGATCTGCTGGAGAACAGGGATTTCTGGCGGCACCAGGGAGACGGCCTGGCGTTGTTTATCTCCCCGGAGCTTTTCGACTTCTACCGGTCGCCGTCTCCGTTCGAAGAGATGCTGGTGGTCGCCGATCGCTTTCACGTCAAGCCGCTTTTGCCTGTGCTCAGCAGCAATGGGCGGTTCTACGTCCTCGCGTTGAGTCAGAACGAAGTCAGGCTCATCGAGGGCACACGCTACAGCGTCAACGAGCTGCAGCTGACTCAGGTCCCGGCGAGCCTCGCCGAGGCGTTACAGTACACGGAGCGTGAGAAGCAACTGCAGTTTCACACCCGTACGTCGACCGGTCAGGCGGGACGAGCAGCCATGTTCCATGGTCAGGGCGCCGGTTCCGACGAGGAAGCGAAGACCCGAATTCTGGAATATTTCCAGCAGGTGGACAAAGGCCTGCAGGAGGTCTTCCAGGAGCAGCGGGTACCACTGGTCCTGGCAGGCGTGGATTACCTGCTTCCGATCTACCGCGAAGCCACCGGTTACCGATACCTGCTATCCGAAGCAATTGAGGGCAATCCCGACGAGCTGAGTGCCGCGGAGTTGCACGACCGGGCCTGGGGAATCGTGTGGCCGTTCTTCGAGCAGGCGCATCACGAGGCCTTTGACAGGTACTACACTCTATCGGACGGCGACCACGTATCGAAAGATTTGAACAAGATCATTCCGGCTGCCTACTACGGTCAGATCGACACGCTCTTCGTAGCTGTAGGCTGCCAACGATGGGGACGATTCGACCCCAGCACCACTGAGGTCGCCCTCCACGCCGAGCAGCTGCCCGGTGACGAAGATCTGCTGGACTTCGCTGCAATCCACACGCTGTTGCACGGTGGGTCAGTCCACGCGACCGAGCCGGAGAAGGTACCGGACCACACCGAGCTCGCCGCCATCTTCCGTTGGAAGCCGCCCGTCGCCCAGTGAGCGCGTATCAAATCGCGGAGACGCGGGGACGCGAAGAGCAGCGCTCACTCGCGTCCCCGCGTCTTGTCTGATTTCGATCATTCTGACGCGGGAAACAAGTCCTTACGCGATTCCCAGATAGGCCTTTCGCACAGCGTCGTTCTGCGCCAGCTCTGCACCGGGCCCCTGCAACACGATCTGTCCGCTCTCCAGGATGTAGCCGTAGTCCGCCACCTCCAGCGCGGCCCGCGCATTCTGCTCGACCAGCAGGATCGTCTTGCCCTCATCGTGGATGCGCTGGATGATGCCGAAGATCTGCTCCACCAGAATCGGCGCGAGACCGAGCGAGGGCTCGTCCATCATCAGCAGCTTGGGGCTCGACATCATGGCGCGGCCGACCGCAAGCATCTGCTGCTCGCCCCCGGACAGAGTGCCCGCCAGTTGCGTCTTGCGCTCCAACAGCCGCGGGAACAGCGTGTATACCTCTTCGATGTCCCGCGCGACGCCGTCCACATCCGTCCGCGTGTGCGCGCCCAATTGCAGATTTTCCAGCACCGTCATGTCCACGAACACGCGGCGGCCCTCAGGCACCATCACTACGCCTCTCTCGACGATCTTGTGCGGCTCCACGCCGATCAGACTCCTGTCGTCGAATGTGACCTGGCCGGCGGCCGGCTTGACGATGCCTGAGATGGTCCGGATCGTCGTGCTCTTTCCGGCCCCATTCGCACCGATCAACGTGACGATCTGGCCGTCCGGCACTTCCAGCGAGATGCCGCGCAGGGCCTGAATACCCCCGTAATTCACTTGAAGATTCTCAATTCTTAGCATGTGCGCTCACACCCAGATACGCTTCGATGACCTTAGGGTCATTTTGGATCTCTTCGGGCACGCCCCGGGCGATGGTATCGCCATAATTCAGGACGAGCATGCGCTCACAGATGCCCATGACCAGTCGCATATGGTGCTCGATCAAGAAGATCGTCAGGTCGAAGTCGCGCCGTATCCGCAGGATGAAGTCCATCAGGTCGTGCGTCTCCTCTGGGTTCATGCCCGCGGCCGGCTCGTCCAGCAGCAACAGCTTGGGCTGCGTAGCCAGCGCCCGGGCAATCTCCAGCCGGCGCTGTCGACCATATGGCAGGCTGCTCGCCTGCTCCATCGCCAGAGGCAGCAACCCTACCGTCCGCAGCATCTCCATCGACTTCTCGTCGATCAAGCGATCCTCCATCTCATAGGATGGCCAATTAATGCCTGCGGCGACCGGGTTCGATTTCAAACGCAAGTGGTGGGCCACCTTCACGTTGTCCAGCACGCTCATGTTGCCAAACAGACGAATGTTCTGGAACGTGCGGGCGATGCCCAGGCAAGTGATCTGGTCCGTCCGCAGTCCACCGATCTCCCTGTCGCCCAGACGAACCCTGCCGCCCGACGGCTTGTATACGCCGGTGATGACGTTGAACGCAGTGGTTTTGCCGGAACCGTTCGGACCGATCAAGCCCACCAGCTCGCCCTTTTCCAGCTCCACGTTCAGGTCATTCAGGGCCACCAGGCCCCCAAATTGCTTGGTTAGATGCTCTACTTTGAGGACGCTCACTCTTGCACCCCGGCGCTTTCCGTCGCAACCCTCGGCTCGTCCCGCCACAATCCCAGCTTCGTCAACAGCCACTTCCACGAGAACTCGCTCGTCCCCATAATACCGCGCCGGTAGAAGATGATTACCACCAGGAAGATGATAGAGAAGATCACCAGTCGCATGCCAGGCACGCCGGGAATGGTGATCGGCCCAAGGGCCATCGGCTGGTCGATGGGACGCAAGATCTCGAACAGGCTGATGTAGAGCGCCGACCCAATCAGGTTGCCCGTGATGCTGCCCACGCCGCCCAGGACGACAATCGTCACCACCTGGTAAGACAGCAGGAACGTGAACAGGTTCGGATCGATCGTGCTGATCAGAGTGGCGTATAGCCCCCCTCCAACGCCGATGAAAAAGGCCGATACGGTGAAAGCCAGCAGTTTGTGGTTGAAGACATTGATGCCCATCGCCCCGGCGGCCAGCTCATCGTCGCGAATGGCCTTGAACGCACGCCCGTATGAGCTGCTGACCAGCGTCTTCACAAAGAGCACGGTGACGATCAGGCAACCCCAACTCCACAACAACGTCGTGTTCGCCGGAATGCCTTTCAGGCCCAACGCGCCGTTGGTTATGTTCTGCAGGTTCATGTTGATTACGCGAATGATCTCTGCCAGGCCAAGCGTGACGATGGCCATGTAGTCGCCCCGGAACTGAAGGCTTGGCAGCGCCACGATGAACCCCACGATGGCCGTGATCATACCCGCAGCGACCAGCGCGGGCAGGAACGGCAGTGAAATTTTGTCCAGCGGTGACATCATAGGTACCATGAAGAAGTTCTGCGCCTTCTGTTCCGCTGACATCGTCAACAACGCCACAACGTACGCGCCGACTGCCGCGAACCCGGCATGCCCCAGCGTAAACTGCCCCGTGTAGCCGTAGACCAGATTGAAGGTGATCGCCCATATGGCGTTGATGCCGATCAGGTTCAGCACTCGGCGCGTGTACGGATCCAGGTTAGTCTGTGCCCACCACAAGCCAAGGAAGATCAAGATGATACTGATGAAGGTCAGAATTCGACTGACGGTTTTCTTTTCCATATTACAGCTATGCCTTCTCTCCGGCATCGTTGCCCATGATGCCGGTCGGCTTGATAAACAGGATCAGGATGAGCAGCCCGTACGCGAACATGTACTTCCAACTTGCCATGTCGGGGAAGAAAGCCACCACCATGATCTCGCCGACGCCCAGGATGAGCCCACCTAACATGGCGCCCGGCACCGAGCCGATGCCGCCCACGACGGCGGCGATGAAACACTTCAGGCCAGGGTAGACGCCCATCAGCGGAGTCAACTGGGGGAACTTCATGGCCCACATCACGGCCCCAACGCCCGCCAGGGCGGAGCCCAGTGCGAAAGTGAACGACACGACCCAGTTCACGTCGATCCCCATCAGCCGCGCGGCCTCGAAGTCGCGGGCCACTGCACGCATGGCTCGTCCGGTTTTGGTGCGATACACCAACCAGAACATCACGCCCAGGAGCGCTAGCGAGATTCCGATGATGAACAGGGTCAGGCTGCTGAAACGTACCCCGCCGACGATCATCTCTGTTGAGAACACTTTCGGCTGAGGGAAGGCCTTGGGCCGCCCGCCGAAGATCACATTCGCCAGGTTCTCTAATAGAAGCGATGCGCCGATGGCCGAGATCAGCGCCGAGATGCGTGGTGCGTCGCGCAGGGGTCGGTACGCGGCCCGCTCCACGGTCACACCCAGCGCCACCGTCAATGCAATTGCCAGGGGGAACGAGATCCACCACGGCATCGTGAACAGCGCAACCCCGTAGAAAGCAAAGTACGCACCCATCATCACGATGTCGCCGTGTGCAAAGTTGATCAGGCGGAGAATCCCGTACACGAGCGTGTAGCCAATCGCGATAAGTGCGTACAATGCCCCCAATGAGATTCCGTTGGCAAGGTGCTGCATGAACAACGTAAAGGTCATCATCATCTCCGATCGGGCCGTCGCGTGGAGCCCGAATGAAAAAACCTGGGGGAGAAGGTTCCGCTCTTCTCCCCCAGACACTCACCCTTACGGCGCTACCGTGGTCACGAAGACGAACTTGCCGTCCTTGACCGTCTTGATCACGGCGTCCTTGACAGCGTCGTGATTTTCGTCGATGCTGATGTAGCCCGTCACACCTTCGAAGTTCTTCGTTGCGGCGATCTGGTCGCGAATGGCTTTGCCGTCGGTCGATCCGGCGCGGGTGATCGCATCCAGCATCAGCATGTAGGCATCGTAACCCAACGCGGCGAATGCGTTCGGGTCCTTATCGAACTTCGCCTTGTAGAGATCCACGAACGTCTTCGACGCCGGGGTGACTGCACCTGCCGGGTCGTAGTGCGTGCTGAAAGTCAGCCCTTCCGCCGCGGTTCCGGCGATCTGGATCAGCTCGGGAGCGTCCCAGGCGTCGCCGCCCAACAGTGTGCCCTTGTAGCCCAGGTCACGCGCTTGCTTCGCCAACAGGGCTCCCTCACCGTAGTACCCTGACGAGAAGATCACGTCTGGATTCTTGGCGATGACGCTGGTCAGCTGCGCCGTGAAGTCCTGGTCGCCCGTCTGGTAGGAGGTAAAAGCAACCAGAGTCGTCGGATCACCGGTCAACTCGTTCCACGTCGTGCGGAAGTAATTGGACAGACCGACTGAGTAATCCTGCGCCACGTCCTGGATAATCGCAGCCGTCTTCGCATGGAGCGTGTTGAACGCGTACTTCGCCATCACGGAGCCCTGGAAAGGATCGATGAAGCAAACGCGGAAGTAGTACTGCTTGCCCTTGGTCACCAGGGGGTTCGTGGGGGAGTCGCCGATCACAGGAATGCCGGCCTTCTCCGAGACTTCACCGCCGGCCATCGACAGCGAACTGCCGTAGCTGCCGATCACGCCCACGACCTTCTCGGCATCGATCAGGCGAGCCATCGCAGTCGCGGCTTCGACTTTGTCGCTCTTGTTGTCGACCAGAACGACGTCAACCGGCTTGCCAAGAACGGTCTTCTGCTGCTCCATCGCCAGCTGGATGCCTTCCCACGTCTGCTGGCCGCCGGCGGCCATCGCCCCCGTCATCGGCTCGTAGACGCCGATCTTGATTGTATCCGGCGTCTGAGCCGCTGCCACCGGCACGGACACCACTATCATCGCCAGCACCATCAATACGACGAACCACCTCTTCGACATCACCCTCTCCTTTCTGATCTGCCTGACATACCAGGCGCACCGCCAGACACTCGTGGGTGCCTGGGGACCGACGAGCGCTTCGAACCGCCGTATGTACAATTGTGAAATTAAGGCTTTCTGCCATGCGGCACAACCATTATACCACGCTCCCCGGTGAGGGTCAACGCAGTGGGCCCAAATTGCACAAACTCCATCGCAACAAGTCAATTGCGGAATGCAGTTGTGCCGGCCGAACAGTAGTGCTACAATACTGCTACCAAAGTGGGAGGTAAAGCAGAATCATGTGGAAACATTTGCCGCAGGTCGACCCGGAATTGGCGACCGCTCTCACCAGGGAGCGTGAGCGCCAGGAGAGCACGCTCGAGCTGATCGCATCCGAGAACTTCGCGCATCCGGCCATCCTGGAAGCCGAAGGTTCTGTCCTCATGAACAAATCTGCAGAAGGATACCCCGGCAAGCGCTATTTCGGTGGCTGTGAGTGGGTGGACGCCGTGGAGACTCTGGCTATTGACCGCGCCAAGCAGGTCTTCGGCGCCGAACACGTCAACGTGCAACCGCACTCGGGCGTCAATGCAAACCTGGGCGTATATCTGGCGGCGCTCAAACCCGGAGACAAGGTCCTCGCCCTGGATCTGGCTCAGGGGGGCCACCTGTCCCACGGCTACTCGCTCAGCCTTCCCGGCCAGATCTACCAGTTCCAACACTACGCTCTCGACCCCGAGACCGAGAACTTGAACTACGACCGCATCCGCGAACAGGCGAAAGAGCTGCGTCCGCAGATGATTATCGCCGGCGCCAGCGCGTTTCCGCGTCGCATCGAATTCGATCGTTTCGGCGAGATCGCGCAGGAAGTCGGCGCAATGCTGCTGGTCGACATGGCTCACATCGCGGGCCTGGTAGCCGCCGGACTGCACCCATCGCCGGTTCCCTATGCCCAGTTCGTCACGCACACCACCTACAAGACCATGGCCGGCAGCCGTGGCGGTGTGATCCACTGCCGGGAGGAGTTCGGCCGCGCCGTGGACCGGGCGATTTTCCCCGGCATTCAGGGCACTCCCACCCTGCAGATGATCGCGGGCAAGGCGGTCACCTTCAAGATCGCCCTCACCGAAGATTTCCGTAGCTATCAGCGCCAGATCGTGGAGAACGCCCGGACTCTGGCTCAAGGGCTGGCAGACCGGGGCATTCGCCTCGTCACGGGCGGCACCGACAACCACCTTATGCTCATCGACCTGCGGTCCAAGAATATCTCCGGCAAGGACGCTCAGGACGTCCTGGAGCGAGTCAACATCGCTACAAACAAGAACATGATTCCGTACGATCCCGCGAAACCCACCGTCACGAGTGGCCTGCGGCTGGGCACGCCTGCCGTCACACGACGCGGGTTCAAGGAAGCGGACATGACCTCCGTCGCCACGCTCGTGGCGGACGTCCTCGACGCGCCCCACGATGAAGCCGTCCTGGCCCGCGTCGCGCGCGAGGCCCAGGACCTGGCCCGCTCGCACCCACTCTTCTACGATTAAGTTCCGTCAGTATCCCGTAGTATCCCACTCAAACACATTGGCCTGGAACGTTATGAAACGTCCCAGGCCAATGCACTTGGTCCACGTCTATTCCGCCAAGGCCTGCCTAACGTTTGTTCTCGCAGGCAGCCGTCTCGATCCTCAGAAACCGAGAACTTCGTTTACCAGAATCAGCGTCACGCGACCGGGCTGGATTTCCTTGTTAAGCACCATCAGTTTGTTCACGGACGACCCTGGGACGCCGTAAGCTTTTCGCGCACGCTCCGACTCCAGCGGCAGTACATATTCGTAAACCCGCTTGAATCCCGCATCGAGATCCCTTACGATTTTCTGGATACCCACGACCCAGATGACGTGGCCCGCACCGTACAGGTAGGCCGGCATCTGGCTGCCCGTCAGAGAGGCAACAACGACCTGTCCCTGCTCCGTCACGGCATGAACGCTGCCAATCGCCCAGTCCGGCGCCGCGCCGGTCTGGCGCATTTCCCTGGCGTGTTCCTCAGGTTTCCATTTGGCCCATTGGTTACGCAGCGCGTTGTACCTGCCTGATTCGAGGATATCTGCCACCACCCCGGATTCTTGCAGCGTCTGCGAGGGCATATTCATCACTTCAGCGCCTTCCGGCAGCAGCTCGCGGACCTTCTGACGCGCCTGGTCAGCCGTCTCCACGAAATACGCGTCGATGCCATTCGCTTTCAACGCCGCCAGGGTCCGCTCCACCGACTCCTTGTCGGCCAGGTGATTCCAGGTCATTTGCATCTTAGTGTCACGAAGATCGTTCAACATAGGTGAGTTCCTCCATTAACTCCGGTGATGTGTCTGAAGCGCTTCCAGCAGAGTGTCCAGGCTTTGTTCCAGTGTAGTCTTTTGTTCTGCGTTCATCGCCTGAAGCAATCGATCAAACTCCAGGCGCAAGATATCAGCACCTTGCGAAACCTCTCTCCGCCCGGCCTCGGTGAGTGTCAGAACGTGCTCGCGCCGGCAGGCGGGATTGTCTTTTCGAATGATGAAACCCTTGTCCCGCAGCGCCTCAATCTGCCGGCTCACCGCCGCCGCAGTCAGCCCCAATAGCCGGCAGACCGCTTTCTGCGAAACACCCTCGTGCCCCTCCAGGCTGATGAGCACCCAGTATTGGGACAGAGTCAGGTTGAGGTTTGCCTGCACGGTCTGTTCGGCAATCCTGTCGATAGCCAGCATGGACTTGCGGATCCTGATGGCGATTTCTCGCCCATAATCCCGTTCTGCGCGCCTCGCAACTCCTTGACTTTTCATACTCATATTATACACGACAATTGTTGATTTGTCAACAGTTGCTTAGTCACTCATCCAACGAGCCAGCCATAGTAGCGCCAGGCAAGAGTGCGCGTCTTTGACTTCGTTCCGGGCGACCATTGCGAGCGCAGCTTGGATGGTGAACAGGCTGACTTCGATCTCCTCGGATTCCTCCAGCGCCTGGGCGCCGACCACTTCGCAGTTCTCCGCGGCGACGACGAACACGCGCGTCGACAGCCACGTGGGCTCGGCGAACCAACTGCCCAGCAGCCGATACGACTCAGCCCGCATTCCTGTCTCTTCTTCGAGCTCACGGGCCGCTGTTTCCAGGGGCAGTTCGCCGTCGTCGATGGCTCCGGCCGGCATCTGCCACACCACCTCGCCCGACGCATGCTTGTACTCCCGAATGAGGACGATCCGGCCATCACCGGTTCGGGCCGCCACCATCGCCACGTCGCGCCGTACCGCCGTATAGAAATCGTCGACGACCTTCCCCTGTCCTGTAACTACGGTCTCCTTGAATACCTTCATCCACGGCGAATCCAGCACGGATTCCCTCTTGAGCGTCTTCCACATTCTCACGCGTATTCTCCCCACTGCGGTCGTAAGGTTGTCGTCATCTGTGTAACGCAGTCTAGTCCAGTCCGCAAGCCTGTCAACCACCGTCAGCCACCGTATCTCGCCCGAATCTTCAATATACCCCGTCCCGCCGTTGACCTGGCAGCTGCGCGGGATGTCCTCTCCTGGGCAGCACGGCACGCTCTGCCGAGCGGTGTGATGGCTGGGCAGGTCGATCCGTACACCAGCCACTGTCTCTCCGTCAGTCCCCTCACCTGGAGCCAGGCCACTCTCATCTCCATCGTCCACGAGTATGTCCAGAAATGGAACCTGCTGCAGTGACAACAAGGTCGAAACGCAGCAGAACCGCCGAAGCTCCCTTCGACGGCCCCGCTGCGTTTCGAGTTGGTTGTGTGTCTCAATCGTGTGAGATCGGGAGGGCTGACCCAAGCTCTGGATCAATCCCACTCACTGGATGCACGGCCACAAGCTGCAGTGGTCGCAGTACTTCCGCTATTTCGCCGCGATGGTAATGACGGCGCCGCGGTCATTCGGACTGACCGTCTGGAGGAAAGTGTACCCCTTGCTGGGGTTCCAGATAAAGACGTTGCTCGCTTGTCCCCAAGGGACAAAAACTTCGGTCTGCCCGTTGGGAGAGATAGGCGTGACGCTTTCCATCAAACCGATCGGCTGCCCAGAAGAGTCCGCCGCGAGCGCGCCTGCCGCCTGCCAGACCGAGATGTAGGTGCCTGGCGTGCCGCCGGTGACCAGGACTTTACCGACATCCACATTAACATTAGCCGCCGAAACCGGCTGGATCGACATACCGGCCACGACAGCCACAACTGCCACAATCGCCACCAATGACAATACGGTTTTCATATTTGCCTCCGTCCCCGGCTGTTACCGTCCACGCTGCCTCCGGGGAAGTGGGCAGCGTCCTAAATGCTGTTAGTACGATACTACCAAAATCTCCGACAATCCTTAAAGTCTGTGGCCGATTACCTTATGGGCATATTAAGGTTATCGACTTTCTTGCCGGCTAGGGAATCGATGCAAGGCGCAAACGAATCCACGCAATCGCCCAAAATCGAGTTCACAATTTCTTCTGCAGTTCTCCATATCATCTCCACAATCGTTTGCTATCCTGTGAGAAGAGAATAAAATGACCTTACTGTGACTTCCATCGGTGGCGCTTGGTCCTGGTGCGGCCCGCCGAGGCAAACGCAAGGTGAAAGGAACTACCGAATGAAACGTCTTCTCCTGCTCTTGATTGTCGTCGCGCTCGTCGCAACCATCGCCATTGCGGGGTTAACCGTGCCCCGGACGTCCCTGGCCGATCAGCAGCCGACCCGCAACATCGTACCCGTAGGGTCCGGTACTGTGTCGGCCAGCGTAAAGGCGACCGGACAGCTCGAACCTAACCGCACGGTTTCACTCGCCTTTCAGAGCGACGGCAAGGTGGCCGCGATTTACGTGAAGGAAGGAGATAAGGTCAACCTCGGTGCCAAGCTTGCCATGCTCGATACGACCGACCTGCAGATCGACGTCAATAAGGCACAGATCGCGCTGAACAAGGCCAAGGCGGATCTTGAAACGACCATGACCAAAGCCACCAGCGACCAAATCGCCAGCTACAGGGCCGCGCTGGCGAGTGCGCAGGCGGCCTACAACGTCCTCGTCGCCGGACCGAGCAAAGATCAGGTCACGTCTGCGGGAGCGTCTCTGAGACAGGCAGAAGTGGCACTGCAGAAAGCGCAGTCTGACTACGACAAAGTGTCGTGGAAGAGCGGTGCCAGCGCCACGACCGAATCTGTCGCGCTCCAGGATGCCACGCTCACGTACCAGAAGGCCCTGGCCGACTACAACGTCGCCCAGAAGCCACCCACCAACGACGAAGTGGAAGCAGCCAAGGCCAAAATCGCTTCCGCTCAGTACGATCTGAACAATGCGCTCCGCGGCTCCACCGACGCGCAGATTGCCGTCAGCCAGGCATCCGTGGATTCTGCCCAGATCGATCTCGAAACCGCGCAGCGGGCCATCGAGCGCGCGCTGCTGACCGCGCCGTTCACCGCCACCGTGACCGCCATCAACGTCGATGTTGGCGCCTTTCCGCTGACCCAAAACTCCGTCATGGAACTTGCGGACCTGGGCATCCTCTACGCCAACGTTTCCGTCGATGAAATCGATCGGCCGTCCGTCAAGGTGGGCCAGGCCGCCATCGTCACCCTGGACGCCCTGCCTGACACGCCCCTGAATGGCACAGTAACGTCTATCTCTCCGGCGCCCATCAGCACGAGCACCGACACCGCCACGACTTACGAGGTCAAAGTGTCGGTGGGAGCGCCGCCTCCAGGCGTCGCTACCGGCATGACCGCCAAGGTCGAAATTCAGACCGACAGCCACTCCGGCGTGCCCGTAATCCCGACCACAGTGGTTCAGACCGACAGTGCCTCAGGCGAGACTTATGTGGATAAAGTGGGCCCGGACGGCCAGTCCATTCACACCACCGTGACCCTCGGTCTGCGCAGCGGTGCCGACATCGAAGTGAAGAGCGGTCTGCAGATCGGCGACCAGGTTTACGAGCCCATTCAACCTAAATCAACCACGCCGTCGGCTGGTCAGACTCAGCGGCCGGGCGGAATGTTCATGATGGGCGGCGGACGGCCTCCTCAGGGTGGTGCGCGGCCTCAGGGTCGGCCCGGAGGGGGAGGTTGATGGCTAACCCCGTCATCGACGTCCGCAATCTGACCAAAGTGTACAAGATGGGCAGCATGACCGTCCATGCACTGCGGGGAGTGACCCTGCAGGTGATGCCCGGCGAAATGACCGCCATCATGGGACCTTCCGGGTCGGGCAAGTCGACCCTGATGAACCAGTTGGGCTGCCTGGATCAGCCGACTTCCGGGGAGTACTACCTGGATGGAACTCTGGTCAGCAAGCTGAAGGAACGTGGTCTCACCAGCATCCGCCGGCACAAGATCGGTTTCGTGTTCCAGACGTATAACCTGCTGGCCCGCACCTCGGCGCTGGCCAACGTACAGCTCCCCATGATTTACGCCGGCATCGGCCGGCGCGAGCGTCGCCGGCGGGCCGCTCAAGCCCTGGAAATGGTCGGGCTGAGTGACCGCCTGCACCACCAGCCGAGCGAGCTGTCCGGCGGACAGCAGCAACGCGTCGCCATCGCTCGGGCGCTGGTCACCCAGCCGGCCATCATCCTGGCCGACGAGCCGACCGGCAACCTTGACTCCAGGTCCGGTGAGGAGATCATGGCCATCTTTCAGAAGCTCAACCTCGAGCGCGGCAACACCATCATCCTGGTGACGCATAGCGACGAGATCGCCCGCCACGCACAGCGCATCATTCACATGCGCGACGGCGTGGTGGAGTATGACGAGTGGGTGGCCGACCGTACCTGGGCAAACCAGGTTCTGACGGCTCCGCAACAACACACGCCACCTTCCGATCCTTCCCAGTATCCGGATCCATCGGCTGTTCCAGATCCGTATTCCGAGCGAGAATTGCAGGAGCAGCCTCTATGAATTCCTTGTTCGAAGCTCTACGCATCGCCGCCCGCGGCCTGACTGTCAACAAAGTCCGCTCGGCGCTAACCATGCTGGGCATCATCATCGGCGTGACCGCCGTGATCGCCCTCGTGTCGATCGGCCAGGGTTTCTCGGCCTATGTTACAACTCAGTTTTCTCAGTTGGGCACCAATGTGCTCAACATCGGCCGCAATCGTGGGGCCGAGAATCCCCAACCACTGACGACGGCAGACGCCGAAGCGTTGGCCGACCCGAATGTGGTTCACAACGTCAAGGCGGTGGCCCCGGTGTATCAGGGCCAGGGCACCGCCAGCTTCGGCCAGCTGTCCGACACCAGCACCACAGTCGCCGGCAGCACGCCAGCTTACCTGGAGGCCCGCAGCTACAAGGTTGAGACCGGCCGTTTCATCACGCAGGATGATTTGGACGCGCGCTCGCGGGTGGTGGTTCTGGGCCACGCGGTCGCGCTCACGTTGTTTCCGAACGATCCATATCCCATCGGCCAGACCATCCGCATCGCCAGCACCGCCTTCGACGTCATCGGCGTGTTGGCCGAAAAGGGCGGCTCCGGCTTCAACAATGCCGACGAGATCCTGATCATCCCGCTGACCACGGCGCAGACCCGCCTGTTCAAGGTGGAAGCCGTCCGTGGCGACTACACCGTCTCGCAGATCCAGGTGGTGATCTCATCCGAGGACAAGGCCGCAGCGGTCACCGCTGAGATCAGCAGCGTGCTCCGTGCCCGGCACCGCATTGCGGCCGGCGACACGGAAGACTTCCAGATCTTCAACCCGGCCGACGTGCTGAGCACCTTGACCAGCATCACCACCACGTTGACCCTGTTCCTGGGTTCCATCGCCGCCATCTCGCTGTTGGTCGGCGGAATCGGCATCATGAACATCATGCTGGTCTCCGTCACCGAGCGCACCCGTGAGATCGGTCTGCGCAAGGCCATTGGCGCCGGGCGCAGCGACATCCTGCTGCAGTTCCTGATCGAGGCGATGGCCCTGTCGCTGATCGGCGGTCTGATTGGCGTCGCCGCGGGCATGGGAACGTCGCGGCTGATCGGGCCGGCTCTCGGCGTCCAGACGGTGGTGACGGCCACCAGCATCATGCTGGCCGTGGGCTTCTCGGCCACCATCGGCGTCGTCTTCGGCATCTACCCGGCCATGCGCGCCGCCCGCCTCCAGCCGGTCGTGGCGCTGCGGTTCGAATAACAGTCGGACTTCCGAAGATCTCAAAACTCCCAGCACACTGTCCGTGCGGCCAGCGCGGGCAGACCGCTGGGCTGTGTCGGAAGTCTCGAACGGAAGCCTGAAAGGTCGTCCACCATGAAAGTATTACGTCAACTCCAGATCATCGTCAGCGTGTTCCTTCTCGCCAGTGTCGCGCTAACGGTCCCAGGCATAGCTCTGGCAGGAGCTCCCGGCGGGGCACAGACCAACCCGGCGCTCCACGTGAAGGTCGTCCCGGACTTCATCGTCGTGCGCGAGGGTCCCGGTGACGGCGCCCCCCTGGTCGCCCAGCTGGTCCAGGGCGCGGAAGTTCCGATCATCAGCAGCAAGCCGACCGGCGGCTGGTGGCAGGTCCAACTGCCCGACGGACGCCAGGGCTGGGTCGACGGCGCCCCAGATTTCGTCCAGATCATCGGCGCCGACGGCCAACCCGCGGTCAACGACGATCCACCGGCCACTCCGACCGGCGTCCTCGTCTTCCAGACCTCCAGCGGTGGTGAGATCTACGCTATCAATGCCGACGGCACCAACCTCCATTACGTCACGCACGGCATGGACCCGGCCCTATCTACGGACCGCCAGTGGGTTGCGTTCACTCGCTGGGACCTCGACTCAGCTGGCCTGTACGTCGTCAAAACCGACGGCACGGGCGAGAGAAAGCTGTTCGCCGAGCCGCTGGTGAAGGCCCCGGCCTGGTCGCCGGACGGGACCCTGATCGCCATCAGCCATCAGAACGGCGGACACACCGGCACCTGGGACCGAGTCGTCACAGCCGGGGGCCGTGGCGGCCGAGGTGGCGGGGGCGGCTCGAGCAACGGCATGCACTTTACCGTTAAAATGCCGCCAGACGCGCGCTGGAAGATCGGACTGGTGCGGGTGTCGGACGGGTACTTCACCGACCTGGCCAGCCACGATTACAGCTACTCCCCCAGCTTCGCGCCCGACGGCAAGGAGATCGTCTACGCGAGCGACAAGGGCATCTCGTTGACGTGGCAAGACGCACCGTCTGCAGTCACCCGAGATCCCAACATGGCCACCGTGTCCGATCTCCGCTTCAACGACCGCTCGCCGGCCTGGTCGCCCGATGGCACCCGCATCGCTTTCCAGTATAAGACGAGCGGCCATTCCGAGATCTTTGTTATGAACCCTGACGGCGGGGGCCGTATGCCGCTGACCCAGTGTCCTCCATTGGCAAACCCGCCGGTCAGCAGCGTGTCTCCGGCCTGGTCGCCGGACGGCTCGCAGGTCGCCTACCTGTCGGACGCCGGCGGCATTTGGGACATCTGGGAGGTGGATGCGGACGGCGGCAACCCACACGCGATGTTCAAGCCTGGCACACTCAAGGACATCGTATTTGACTACCAGAACGTGGACGAACGAATGATTTCGTGGCGCTGACGATCGGCGGCTGGCTAGCGTACCGTGACTGCCGGTATCGACCCGGCAGTCCGCTCAATGGGAGGCTCCGATTTGGACGGATTGAAGCAGAGAATACTCGTCGTAGATGACGATCGAGAAATCGTGCGGTTGCTGCGCGCCTACCTGGAGCAAGCCGGTTTCCAGGTATTGACGGCAGGAGACGGCGAGGCAGCATTGCACGTTCTGCGAAGCGCTCAACCTGACCTGGTCGTGCTGGATCTCATGCTTCCCAATCGGGACGGGTGGAGCGTCACTCGAGTAGTGAGAGAAGACTCCAATCTGTCCGACACTCCTATCATCATGCTCACGGCCCGCGTGGAAGATGCCGACCGTATTCTGGGCCTGGAGTTGGGCGCCGACGACTATGTCACCAAGCCCTTCAATCCGCGCGAGGTCGTGCTGCGCGTCCGGTCCGTCCTCCGTCGCAGTCAAAGTGGGAGCGGTGCCGCGGCGCGCCAGCATCGCGTTCTCCAAATAGGCGAGCTGATGATGGACGTGGGGCGTCACGAGGTCTTGATGAAGCATGCGCCAGTGGATCTCACACTGACGGAATTCCGCTTGCTGCAGACCCTGATGGAATGGCCGGGCTATGCATTCACCCGCAATGAGTTGATCGAACAAGGCTTGGGTTACACGTACGAAGGTATGGATCGTACGCTCGACAGCCACATCAAGAATCTGCGCAAGAAGATCGAGCCTGACCCGGCGAAGCCAGTCTACATCGAGACGGTGTACGGGGTGGGTTACCGGCTCGTCGGTCCCCCGATGACCGCCAGGGTTGACGGGTAGAATGAACCGGCTGTGGGTGCGCTTGAGTCTGGCGTTCAGCGGGGTGATTCTGGTTTGGGTGCTGGTCGTCGGCCTGATCCCTCCCCTGGTCGTCCGCCTGTCGATGAACCAGGACCCGCGTTCCTTCAGGGTCTATACTCGACTGGAGGCTGAGCTAACCCAGTTCTACGGCACTCACGGCGGATGGGACGGGATTCAGCCGTTCCTAGAAGGCGCTCAAGCGGCCATGGCACCCCACCAGGCGGGCATCATCTTGGCCGACGGCCAGGGTCGGGTCCTGTACGATGCAAAGCCGATCGCGACCGGCCAGCTGCTATCGACAGACGAGCGAGCGAAAGCACTGCTCCTCGAGATCGATGGACAGACCATCGGTTATTTGGGGATGCGGCCGGGCAGCGATCCGCCCCCGCCCGGTTCCGAGCGTTTCCTGCTGGACCAGTTGCTCCGCTTCCTGGTCCTGGCGGCCATCGTCGGCGGCCCATCCGCGATCATTGCCGGCATCCTGATGAGCCGCAACCTGACCGCACCACTCAACCGCTTGGCCGAGGCCGCACGTGGAATCGGCGCCTGCGCAGCCACGGGCAACGCACGCAGTTTTGGCTGCCAGGTGGAGTCGGCCGGGACCACCGAGATGACCGAAGTCGCACAGGCCTTCAACGAAATGGTCGACGGCCTGCAACGCGGCGAGACTCTGCGGCGCAACCTGATGGCCGACGTCGCCCACGAACTGCGCACGCCGCTCAGCGTTTTGCAGGGCAGTCTGCAGGCCATTCTCGACGACGTCTATCCCCTCAGCAAAGAAGAAATCACCCGCCTTTACGACCAAACCCGTCATCTGGGCCACCTCGTCAACGATTTGCACCAACTGGCGCAGGCGGAGGCCGGGCAGCTACGGCTCAACCGGCAACCGATCGATCTGACCGCGCTGGCCCAGGACGTCACAGCTGCCTTCGAGCCCGTCGCCGAGGCCGAGGGCGTCACGCTGAAGGTAGACGTTCCCGACAATCTAACGCCTGTCAACGCCGACTCAGCACGCCTCACCCAGGTCCTCTACAACCTCATGAGCAACGCCCTTCGGCACACTCCTTCCGGTGGGGAAATCATGCTGCACGGCGGCCGGGATCGAACCTGTGGCAACATCTGGCTGGCCGTGCAAGACTCCGGCGACGGCATCTCCGCCGAACACCTGCCGCACGTCTTCGAGCGCTTCTACCGGGCCGACCCTGCGCGGGGCCGTGACACCGGTGGCGCCGGGCTCGGCCTGGCTGTGGTCCGCGCCATCGTCGAGGAGCATGGCGGGGAGGTCACCGCCGCCAGCGATGGCATTCCGGGCCACGGCAGCACCTTCACCATCCGCTTGCCGCTCCAAGCCTGAATGCTATAGCCCCAGAGCTTGAAAACGCCCCCTTTCCGTGATATAATGCCCGCACCATGATGAGGAGTGAAATTCGCCGTTATGCTAGACAAACTCGCGGGCATTGACGCCCGATACGAAGAACTGAGCCGGCTGCTTGCCGATCCTGCCGTCGCGGTTAACGCGGCCAGGGTCCGTGAATATGCCCAAGAACAATCCGACCTGGAAGAGATCGTCCAGAAGTATCGCGAGTTTCGTGATGTCTCACAGCAACTCCACGACGCGCGGGGGATGTCTTCCGAGGATCTCGACGAAGACATGCATGCCATGGTCAGCGACGAAATCGCGGGCCTCGAACGGCGGTCTGAAGAACTGCAGGAAGAACTAACGCGCCTGCTGTTGCCTCGCGATCCACGGGACGATAAGAACGTCATCATTGAGATCCGCGCGGGAGCGGGCGGCGACGAAGCCGGACTCTTCGCTGCCGACCTGGCGCGCATGTACATGAAATACGCCGAAGCCCACGGCTGGAAAACCGACATCATCAGCCAGAACGAGACCGGCATCGGCGGCTTCAAGGAGATCATCTTCCAGATCAAGGGCAAGGGTGCATACTCCCGTCTGAAGTTCGAAAGCGGCGTCCACCGCGTCCAGCGCGTTCCGTCGACCGAAGCGAGCGGCCGCATTCACACCTCCACTGCCACCGTCGCGGTTCTCCCCGAGATCAACGAGATCGAAATCGAAATCGATCCGAATGAGGTCCGCGTCGATGTGTACCGGGCGGCAGGCCACGGCGGTCAGGGCGTCAACACGACCGATTCCGCGGTTCGGCTGACGCACATCCCGACCGGCCTGGTCGTCACCTGCCAGGACGAACGCTCTCAGCTCCAGAACAAGCTGCGCGCCATGTCTGTCCTCCGCGCCCGTCTGTACCAGATGGAACACGATCGCCAGAGCGAGGAAATGAGCGAAACACGCCGCTCACAGGTCGGTACCGGCGAGCGCAGTGAAAAGGTCCGTACCTACAACTTTCCACAGAACCGCGTTACGGATCACCGCATTGGCCTCACCAGCCACCGCCTGGAGACCATTCTCGAAGGCGACCTCGACGAATTTATCGACGAACTGGCCACCACCGATCAGGCCGAACGTCTCAAGGCCGCGGGGATGTGACCCGACACGCTCAGCGGTCGGCCTGCAACGCCCCGTCATGAATTCCGGATCGAGAGCGTTGGCGGGTGACAGTCGATCCCCAGGGATGATGTGACATGACGATTTCCGACGCTGTATTCGCGGCCGTGGACCGTTTCGAGCGCGCGGGCTGTGAATCGCCTCGTCTCGACGCCGAGCTCCTCATGGCCTGCAGCCTCCACCTGACCCGCCCGCAGCTTTATGCGCGCTGCCATCAGGAGATGTCAATCGCCCAAGAAGACGCGTTCGAAGCCCTCGTGGCTCGTCGCGCCGCCCGCGAGCCGCTGGCCTACATCGTCGGCCACAAGGAGTTCTACGGCCTGGAGTTTGCCGTCGATCGGCGTGTCCTGATCCCACGGCCCGAGACGGAGCACCTGGTCGAGCAGGCGCTCGTTGAGGTCCACCGCATCACAGCATTCCGTCGTAAGGAGTTGCGGGATGTCTCCGACCGCGATCCGCTGCGTATCGTCGATGTCGGCGCCGGATCCGGCGCGATCGCAATCAGCCTCGCCGTGAAGCTGCCCACGGCCGACGTCATCGCGGCCGACCTGAGCGCCGATGCGCTGGACGTGGTCATGGAAAATGGCCGCCGACATCAGGTTCAGGATCGTGTCCACCCGGTGCAGAGCGACCTGTTGTCAGGACTGGCGGGCTCCTTCGACCTGATCGCGGCCAATCTTCCGTACATCAACGGCACCGAATGGGCAACCCTGGCGCCGGAGATCACTCAGTTTGAGCCGCAAACCGCTCTGTACGGCGGTCCTGATGGGCTCGATGCCATTCGCCGCCTCATTTCGCAGATCGCTGAATCCAAAGCTTACCAAGGTCTCCAAACTTCCAAAGTACCGAAAACTTCGGAAGTCGGCCTGCGTGCTATCCTCCTGGAGATTGGATCGACACAGGGCGAAGCGGTCACGTCGCTCGCCCACGAAATGTTCCCTGCTGCCGAGGTATTCATCGTGAAAGACTATGCCGAGCTGGACCGTGTGGTGGTGGTCCGCTTATGAGTGCTTACAAACTCCTCGCCGTCGACCTGGACGGCACCGTCTTGCCGAATCAGGGCGCCATTTCCAACCGGGTGAAAGGAGCAATTCGCCGCGCACAGGATGCTGGCATCGTGGTGACCGTCGCCACAGGGCGTACGTTTCCATCGACGCTGGTCTTCGCCGAGCAACTCGGCGTGGCGGACGCACCTCTCATCTGCTACCAGGGCGCTCTCATCAAACATCCCGTAACCGGAGAGGTGTTGTTCGAAGAGCGCCTGTCGAGCGACGTAATGCGTGACGCTATCTTGTACGCCCGCCGCCACGACCTGCATCTGAACGTATACACCGACGACGAGACCTACATGGAGCGCTACGAGTCGGCCGGCCGGCTGTACACCGCCGTCTCTCGCCACGCACACACTGCGGTGAGTGATCTCCTCGAAATCCTCGACCGCCGCCCGACGAAGTGCATCTTCGTGTCCGAGACGAAAGAGGCAACCGACGCCCTGCTCCCCAAGTTGAAGGCGGAGTTTGCGGAGCGCATGCGCGTCGTCCGCTCGCACGACTTGCTGATCGAGGCCGGACCGCCCGGAGCGACGAAAGGCACGGCCCTGGCCCGCCTCGCTGCCCACCTGGGCGTCACCCAGGCGCAAACTGCGGCCATCGGCGACAACGACAACGACGTGGACATGATCGCCTGGGCCGGCCTCGGACTGGCCATGGGCAACGCTACGCCCGACGTTCTTGCCGTTGCGCGCATCGTGCTCCCCTCGGTCTGGGAGGACGGTGCGGCCTACGGCATCGAGCATTACGTGTTGAACGGGGACGCATCCGATGATTGAGACAGAAATCCTTCCCGCGGCGGACATCAAGGCCATCGCCCACGCCGCAGCCCTGCTGGAGGAGGGCCAGGTTGTCGCCTTCCCCACAGATACGGTCTATGGCCTCAGCGCCCATCCATTCCAGCCGGCAGCTGTCGCAGCCCTGTACGACGTGAAAGGACGCCCGGCGGAGAAAGCCATTCCTCTGCTGTTGACCAGCGCAGCGAACATGCTGAACGTGGCCGACCCGGTGCCTCCACTCGCGTGGCTCCTGGCCGACCGCTTCTGGCCCGGCGCGCTGACGCTCGTTCTGCCGAAGGGACCGAACGTGATCGAGGCTGTCAGCTCGGGGCCCGGCGTAGCCGTGCGCGTCCCGGATTACCGCCCGGCGCAAGACCTGATCGCGGCCATTGGTGGAGCGATGGCCGTTACCAGCGCGAACCACTCCGGTGCGCCCAGTCCGGTGACCGCACAGGACGTCGTGGCTCAACTCGGTGGGCGGATCCCCCTCGTCCTCGACGGCGGACCTTGCCGTGGCGGCACCCCGTCCACCGTGCTGGACTTGACCGTCGTGCCGCCGCGCATTCTCCGCCGCGGGGCTTTGGCCGCGGACATTGAGGCGTTCATCGGGGTCGTGGAAGCACATGGGTGAACACGGCGTGTGTTCACCCGAGGGATTCTTGCCATGTTGATCGGCATCGACGCCAGCCGCGCCACCGCGCCACAGCCCACCGGCACGGAACACTACTCGTGGCGGCTGATTCACGCGCTCGTCGCCCTGTGCCGGCGACAGGCGGCGCGCATACCGTTTCCGGTTGTACATGCGCGAAACGCCCCCGTCCGGCTCGCTGCCTGCCGGCCCGGGGGCGGAATCTGTCGTCATTCCCTTCCCGCGCTTGTGGACTCACATCCGCCTCTCCGGAGAGATGCTCCTGCACCGACCGGACGTCCTCTACGTGCCGGCGCACGTCCTGCCTCTGATCCGCCCACGTCGCAGCGTCGTCACCATTCACGATCTGGGATACCTGTATTACCCTGAGACGCATCGCCCGGCCGACCGGTTGTACCTGGAGCGCGCGACTCGCTGGAATGCCCGCGTGGCCGCGCGTGTGATCACCATCTCCGCCGCCACACGCGATGACCTCGTGTCACACTATAACGTCGATCCCGCCCAGGTCACCGTGGTGTACCCCGGCGTAAACGACGAGGTTCGACGCGTCGACGAGCCTCACAGATCGCCGCTGTCCGCACGAAGTATCGGCTTCCGGAAGGCTACCTGCTGTACGTAGGCACCCTACAACCACGCAAGAACCTCATCCGGCTCGTCCATGCGTACGCCGCCCTGCTCCGCGAGGGGCTGGCTGCCCAATCCCCGGCATCTGGTTCTCGCCGGCAAGCGCGGCTGGCTCTACGACACCCTGTTCGCCGAGGTCGCCAACCTGGGTCTGGAGCAGCGAGTGCACTTCACCGGCTACGTCGAGCAGGCCGACCTGGCGGCCATGATCACCGGCGCCGCTGCCTTCGTCTACCCCTCGCTCTACGAAGGCTTCGGGTTTCCTATCCTGGAGGCCATGGCCTGCGGCGTGCCCGTCGTCTGTGCGCGGTCGTCTTGCCTGCCCGAGGTCGGCGGCGAGGCCTGCATTCTGGTCGATCCCCTCGACGAGGCAGACCTGGCCCACGCCTCGCGCGCGTCCTGAGCGATTCCGACCTGCGCACCGACCTCATCGAGCGCGGCTATCATCGCGCCGCCGGTTTCACCTGGGAACGGTGCGCCCGCGAGACCCTCTCCGTCCTCGAGTCAGTCTGACTCTGCGCCGCGACGCGACTCTCGTAGCGTACAATGAGCACTATGTCCGAATTGCCAGTGGCCGACATCCTCGGCGTCCCCATTCATCGCCTCGACGAGGCACAAGCCCTCGATCGTATGGTTCGCTTCATCGAGAGCGGCGCTCCGCACCAGGTGTGCACTGTGAACCCGGAGTTCATCATGCGCGCCCGTCGCGACCCGGAGTTTATGCGCATCCTTCGGCACGCGGACCTCTGCCTGGCCGACGGCATCGGTGTTCTCTGGGCCGGACGGATGCTGGGGCGGCCTTTCCCGGCCCGCGTGACCGGCGTCGATACGGTCGGGCGTTTGGCCGGGATAGCGGCCGAGCGCGGGTACCGCGTCTATTTGTTGGGTGCGGCGCCCGGCATCGCCGAGCAAACCGCCTCCATTCTTCAGCACAGATGTCCCGGGCCTCATCGTTGCCGGCACCTTCGCCGGCTCCCCCGCTCCTGCGGATGAGGACGCCCATCGTCGAAAGAATCCGCGCGGCCGCGCCTCACGTCCTGTGGGTGGCCTTCGGCGCGCCCACGCAGGACAAATGGCTCGCCCGCAACCTGGCTCGCTGCAACGTCCCGCTGGGCATCGGCGTGGGCGGCGCATTCGACTTCATCAGCGGCGTCTCCCGGCGCGCTCCGGTGTGGGTGCAGAGTCTCGGGCTGGAATGGCTGCACCGCCTGGTATGCGAGCCCTGGCGCTGGCGTCGCATGACGGCCTTCCCCGGTTTGCGCTCCACGTGGTGTGGAGCAGGCTGACCGGATGTCGACCCAACTCAAGAAGTGAGGAGAGCGCGCATTGAAGCTGACGGCTGAAGAACAGGCCTGGCTCGCCGGTGAGGGTGGACCGGGTATGCGCAAGGCCATGGAGATCATCGTGCCTTCGGCCGGATCTACGGCGCTGCCGACACGGTCGCCGTCAGCAGCGTCCAGATCGCCGGCGTGAGCTACAAGAACCTGGGTGACGACGGCCTGGAGTTCCTGCAGGAATGGGCCGGCGAGGGCGCGCACTGCCCGCGTTCCCGCCTACCTCAACCCCGCGGGCATGGACCTTCAAAGCTGGCAGCAGGATGGGCATCTCGCCGGAATTCGCCGAACGCCAGTTCGCCGTGGTCGACGCCTCGACCGCGTTCGGAGCCACTCCGGCTTGCTCCTGCACGCCTTACGCTCATCGCACGGCGACCGGAGTTCGGCGAGAGTCTCGCCTGGAGCGAGTCGAGCGCCGTCAGCTACGCCAACTCCGTCCTCGGCGCACGCACGAACCGGGAGGGCGGCCCCAGCGCCCTGGCTGCGGCCCTCACGGGACGCACAGCCCGCTATGGCCTGCATTTGGCCGAGAGTCGTCTCGCGGATGTCCTGGTCGAAGTGCGCTGCCCAGTCGTCACGGAAGCCGACTATGGGGCCCTCGGTTACCTCGTTGGCCGCCAGATCGGACAGTCGGTGCCCTGTTTTCGCGGCCTCATGCTCCAGCCGTTCGACCGGAAGGTTCCGCCCGAGGTCGACGGCAACCTGCGCGCGCTGGGCGCGGCCATGGCTTCCGCAGGCGCCGTCGCTCTGTACCACATCGAGGGCGTGACTCCCGAAGCGCAAGGGCAGAACGTACTGCGAACAGAGCTTCGCCACGTCACCATCGACAGCTTGGCGGAGGGCTACGCTGCTCTCAACACGACGCCCCTGGCCGACATCGATCTGGTCAGTGTCGGCTGCCCACACGCCTCCGCCGACGAGATCATGGCAATCGCGGCGCTGGTGCGCGCCCGCAGCCTGAAGACACGCCTGTGGGTCACTACTGCGCGCCTGATCGAAGGCCCAGGTGCCGCGGGCAGTTGCCGACATCGAAGCGGCGGGCGGGATCGTGATCGCCGACACGTGCCTGGTCGTCGCGCCGGTGGAAGACCTGGGCATTCGCCGACTGGCCACGAACTCGGCGAAGGCCGCGTTCTACGCGCCGAGCCACTCCGGCCTGGAGGTGCGCTTCGGCACGCTGGGCCAATGCCTGACAGCAGCCATCACCGGGCGCTGGCCTGGAGCTCTGAAGCTTGGGGACTCACGATGAGCGGTCACGACGTGGAGGTTGGAATGCGACTCAAAGCGCGTGTAATCAGGCGGGGGCGGGCCACAGGAGAGGCGCTCGTATCGCCGACGCCGATAGGCTTCCTCGGAGGGGTCGATCCCGACACCGGAGCCGTCATCGAGCACGGCCATCCCGCTGGAAGGCGCCGCCATCACCGGCCGAATCCTGGTGTTTCCCACCGGCACGGGGCAGCACCGTAGGCTCATACACGCTCTACCGCTTGGCCAAACACAGTCTGGCGCCCGCCGGCATTATCAACGCCGAGAGCGAGCCTATCGTCGCCGTCGGCGCGATCATCAGCGACATCCCGATGGTCGATCACGTCGACCTCAGCATGCGATCCGGACCGGCGACCAGGTGACTATCGACGGGGAGGACGTCATCGTTGAAGCCGCCGACGTTCGTTAAGCTCGGGGGGTCTGTCATTACTGACAAGAACCGTGAGGCCACCGCCCTGTCCGGAGGTTCTGCAGCCGCCTCGCCCGCGAGATCGCCGCAGCGCGCGCCGCGCACCCCCAATTGACGCCTCGTGCTGGGCCACGGCAGCGGCTCGTTCGGCCATTTCGTCGGCCGGCGCTACCACACGCATCTGGGCTTGCCCGGCGGCGGTGGATGGGAGGGCTACGTGCAAACGGCGCCGCCGCGGGTCGGCTCGAACCGCATCGTCACCGACGTCTTCCTTGAGCAGGGACTACCCGTCGTCAGCGTCCAGCCTTCCGCTTCGGCTCGCTGCCGCGGCGGGCAAGCTGATCGACCTGGACGTCCGGCCTATTCGCCGCCTGCTGGCCGCCGGCTGCATCCCTCTCCTGTATGGCGACGTGTGTTTGGACGCGGCGCAGGGCTTCTGCATCATCTCCACCGAGACCATCTTCGCCTGCCTGGCGCGCCGGCTCGAGGCCGGAGCGGATTCTACTGCTCGGCATCGTCGACGGGGTGTTTACCGCAGACCCACTCAGCGATCCCACGGCCGTTCTGCTGCCCGAGATCGCTCCCCGACAACATCGACACGGTGGAATCGCTCCTCGGCGGCTCCCATGGCGTCGACGTCACCGGCGGCATGTGGAGCAAGGTTCGCAGCATGTACGCCCTTTCTCACGCCTTCCCTGGTCTCCGCATCCAGATTCTCTCCGGCCAACGCCCCGGCTTGCTCGAAGACGCGCTGCTGCACCCGGAGAAGCCGATCGGAACGACCCTGCGAGGATGAGGCTGAATCCTGGATGCGCTGCACCGATCCTGTTCTTCCCTTTCCACGGATTCGGATATATACTTGTCCCGCATCGGCACGCATCACGTCAACCGCGCATGTTGCTGCCTGTCAAGAAGCCAAGGCCGTGTGGCACAGGCGTGGTCGGGAAGCGTGTCCCGTACTAAAAACATACTTATCAGGAGGCATGTCATGATCAGTGACGATAAGGGCGCAGGCGACGGCCGCGGTGTCATGCGGGGCAGCTACCCCAATGAAGACCGGCCGATGACGCGCGAACAATGGCTGTCCGAAGTGTTCCCCGAATGGGGCACATTCCTCAATAAACAAGTAGAGGAGGACGTCGTCGAACCGGGCACGTTCGCCTTGTGGTGGTTGTCCGGACCATCCTGGGCCATGAAAACGTCAGCCGGCGGCGTATTCCTGATCGACTGCTACTCGGGGCCGTCAATCTACACCGACTACTCCTATTGCGGCGTGTGTCGCATCGCCGGGGCCTCTGCCATCAATTGGCTGCGCCTTTCGCCTATGGTGCACGACCCCTGGGCGTTCAAGACCCTCCACGCTTCGTTCATGACCCACCTGCATCAGGACCACTGTGACATCTACACCATCAAGGCCACGATGTCGACCACCAACTGCAAGTACATCGGCCCCAAGTCCACCATCGACAAGACGCGGCGCTTCGGCGTACCCGAGGATCGAATGATGCAGGTCAAGCCGGGCGACGTCTTCGAAGTGCCCGGCGCCACGGTCCGCTGTCTGATCAATTACGATGAGATCGCGCGCCGCACCGGAGTTCCACTCGGTGAGACTCGACCCTACGCCGATTCCGCCATCTCCTACCTGTTCGAGACTGACGGCGGCAACGTCCTCTTCCTGGGCGACACCATCTACCACAACGGCTACAAGGCCATCGGCGACAAGTACAAGATCGATGTGGCGGTCATGGACATGGGCCACAACGCGCCGGGCGCAACCGACAAAATGACCCCGTGGGACGTGTTCCGCGTGGGACAGGCGCTTCACACCCGGGTCATCATCCCAGACCACTATGACAACTGGGCCAATACTCAGCTCGATCCGGCCCAACTCGAACGCATCGTCAAAGACAATCAGCCCGAGATGAAGACCGTGATCATGCAAGCTGGCGGCAAGTTCGTCTACCCCCGTGACGAGAACATCGGCCGGTACAAGTATCCGGACTACCACGAGCTCTATCGTGCCGAAGATTCCTGGGAATACGGCCAGCCCGCCAGAGACGCCGGCCTCCTGTAGGCCTTGAGAATCCGTCGGGGCGAGCGCTCTGGAGGCTCGCCCCGACGGCAGAGTCCAAACCGAACTTGGAACCCAATTCATTCAACGAGGAGGCTCTCATGCGAACCTTGTCCGACATCCGCCACGTGACCGTCATCGGCACGGGCATGATGGGCCCGGGCATCGCCCTAAACATGGCTCGCGCCGGTTATGCCGTGGAGTTGTGCGGCCGCACGTCCGACAGCCTGGGCCGCGGTCGGGCCAACCTGAATCTCAACTGCGGCCGGCTGGTCGAGTACCGCCTCGCCGAGCAGGCCGAATTGGATGCCGCCCGGGCGCGCATTCACCTGACGACTGATCTGGCCGCGAGCCTGAAGGACGCTGACATCGTGTTCGAGTCTATTGTCGAGGTCCTGGGCGACAAGCAAGAGCTGTTTCGCCGAATCTCGTCGCTCGTCTCAGCCGAGGTCATCCTGACCTCCAACACGTCCGGTATTCCCATCGGGCAGATTGCCCTGGGGGTTACTCATCCGGAGCGCTTCGTCGGCGCTCATCATTGGAATCCTCCGTATCTTATGCCACTGGTGGAGGTCATCAAGGCCGAGCACTCCTCTGACCAGGCGATGGATGTCTGCTGCGCCGTCCTGGAGAAGGCCGGCAAGAAGACTGTCCGAGTGATGAAGGATATCCCCGGACAACTGGGCAATCGCCTGCAACACGCACTGTGGCGCGAGGCGCTGGCCCTGGCTGAAGATGGCGTGGCCTCACCGGCGGATATAGATCGCATAATCAAGTACTCCTTCTGCATGCGCATGCCCCCCATTGGCGTGTTCGAATACATGGACATGGTCGGTCTCGATCTGGTGGATAATATTCACGCCTATCTGTTCGCCGATCTCAGCAACAGCGCCGGTCCCTCGCCGCTCACTCAGGAGAAGATCCACAAAGGTGACCTGGGCATGAAGACCGGCCAAGGCTTCTTCACCTGGACGCCGGAGTCGATTGAGGAACGCAAGCGTCTCCGCGACGAGGAAGTCGTCCGGCAGCTACGCCTCGCCCAAGAACAGGGTTGGTAGGCCGGCGGAGGACGAGGAGCCTCATACGATTGAAAGATTGTCGGGAGGCTCCTTTCGCTTTATGTAACGCCGTTGCCAAACCTTGACAAGACCTGGCGTTTATGTTATCGTACTATTACCGTAGTCCTGAAAATTGTTGCAATTCCGCTTGACGCCGCAAATTGGCCGTGATATAATGAACGTCAGAGTTAATTCTCTTAAGCCCATCCATTTTGCACACGTTCGCAATTTCACAGGTGTTTTCTATCGTCCCGGTCTGACGGCAGTTGCCCTCTTTGCCACCCGACTCGATCCGCATCGCCGGCGGACCCCATGCCGTATCTGCTCCATAGCGAGCTGGGAGCAGCAGGAGAACATTGATGTTCCTTCGGCTATCTTACGATCTCGATCCTAACGCTCCGGGGTGGCCCGGCAACCCAAAGCTGGAAGCACACCGTACGACGTCTATTGACAAGGGCGACATCGTCAATCACACTGAGTTCACTTTGTTCGCGCATTTTGGGAGCCATCTTGACACGCCCCTACACTGGACTCAGCATGGCGCGACCGTCACCGAACTCCCGATTGATGCCTTCATTTACGAAAAGCCCGTCGTCATCGACATCCCCAAGGAGGCCGATGAGATGATTACCGCCGACGAGATCCGGGCTCACTTGCCCGCATTGGACGGCTGTGATTGCCTTCTCATCCGTACCGGCTTCTCACATTTCCGCAGCGACGCTCCTCAGCTCTATTCGGCACAAGGTCCAGCCCTCAGCCCCGAAGCTGCCCACTTCGTGCTGGACAACATCCCCACTCTGCGCGCCATTGGCGCGGATTGCATCTCAATCGCCAGCCCGGCTCACATTGAAGACGCCATCGAAACGCATCGCATCCTGCTCGGCTACTATGACTCCCGCCGGTGGGTCGTAATCCTGGAAGACTTCCGACTGGACGTCGACTTGACCGGGTTGAAGCGTCTGTTCGCCCTCCCCCTCTTTCTGCAGGGCGCCGAGGGCAGCCCTTGCACTGTCGTCGCTGAGGTGGAACGCTAGAGGCGTCCGGCTTCTGCTGGCGCCGGGCGATGATTGAGGGCTCGGAGACTCCGGGATTCCTTGAGCGTGACCTTTTATGAGCTGAAAGGAAAGCTGCATGAGCCAGAACAACCATGACGTAGTACTGAAGATGACACAGATCGACAAACGTTTCCCTGGCGTCCACGCCCTCTGCGATGTCGATTTCGAGCTCCGACGGGGCGAGGTTCACGTGCTCCTCGGTGAAAACGGCGCCGGCAAGTCGACACTGATCAAGATTCTGTGTGGCGCCTATCAGCCGGACTCCGGCGAGATTCGCCTTCACGGCAAGCCGATCCGCATCGAGAGTCCTTACGACGGCCAAATGCAGGGCATTGCCGTCGTCTATCAGGAGCTCAATCTCATTCCTTTGTTGTCCGTAGCCGAGAACATTTTCCTCGGCCGTCAGCCAATGCGGGGTCAACTCATCGATTGGAACAAGATGAACGCGGACGCCACGAAGCTGCTCGCCGAGCTTCACGTTGACATCGACCCCCGGGTCCAGATTCGCACCTTGGGCGTGGCACAGCAGCAGATGGTCGAAATCACCAAGGCCTTATCCCTCAATGCCAGTATCATTGTCATGGACGAACCGACTGCCGCCCTGACCGAGCGTGAGATCGATGAGCTGTTCCACACGATCCGCATGCTGAAAGAGCGCGGCGTCTCTATCATCTATATCTCTCATCGTCTCGAAGAGGTCGGCATTGTCGGCGACCGCATCACGGTGTTGCGCGACGGCCAGCTCGTCGGCACAGTCAACGTCAAGGACGTGACCATCGACGATATGATCCGCATGATGATCGGCCGTACACTAAAAGACAAGTTCCCCAAAGAGCTGGTAGAGTGTGGCAATGAGCTACTCCGCGTGGAGCACCTCACCCGCGGCAAGGCAGTCCGCGACGTGACCTTCACCCTTCGCTGTGGTGAGATCCTGGGCATCGCCGGCCTGGTCGGCTCCGGTCGAACCGAGCTCGCTCGCCTCATCTTCGGCGCGGATCCGCCGGATTCCGGGCAGACATACATCGACGGTGAAGAAGTCAAGATCGCCAGCCCGAGCGACGCCATCAACCACGGCATCGGTTTCCTCACTGAGGACCGTAAGGGTCAGGGTCTGGTCCTCAAGATGACCGTGAACCACAACATCACCCTGGCGGCCTTGGAAGCCTTGTTTCCCAACACCAGCGTGCTGAACCTGAAGTTGGAGCGCGAGGTCGCCAACAAGTACGTAAACGATATGCGTGTCCGCACCCCCAGTCTGGAGCAGAAGGTTCAGTTCCTGAGCGGCGGCAACCAGCAGAAGGCGGTTATTGCCAAGTGGTTGTGCTCGCGCTCCAAGATATTGATCTTCGATGAGCCGACCCGCGGCATTGATGTAGGCGCCAAGGTCGAAGTGTACCAGCTCATGACGGAACTGATTAAGCAAGGCGCGGGAATCATCATGATTTCATCCGAAATGCCCGAAGTTCTGGGAATGAGTGACCGCATCATGGTCATGCACGAAGGTGCCGTGGGTGGCTTCCTGGACCGGGACGAGGCGACCGAAGAGAAAATCCTGAGATTTGCGATGGGAGGAGTGCGCGAGAATGGCTAGCAGCATGCAGGTGGTAGAAGCTGAACGAGAAGCAGAAATCAGGATGAGGGAAGCCCGTCGTCGGATGTGGTTAGACCGCATTACTTCGTTGGGCGCACTGATCGTTCTCATCGTCGTTGCTTCGGCTACGATTCCTTCGTTTCACACGCCGCTGAACATCATCAACGTGGCCCGGCAGACGTGCGTGAATGCACTGCTCGCATCAGGCCAGACCTTCGTCATCCTGACCGCCGGCATCGACCTATCCGTGGGTTCGGTTCTGGCGCTCGTCGGCGTCATTTCTGTTGCATTGATGTCTCCCGACGCGGCCAACTGGAATCCCTGGCTGGCCTCGCTAGCCGGAATCGTCATCTGCACGGCCGTCGGTCTGCTTATCGGCTTCTGGGTCATCGGCTGGAAGAATCCTGCCCTGGAACGCAAGATCAACAGCATGCCCATTCCGGGTTTCTTGCGCACGACTCTCACCAAGATCACCCGCAAGTCTGCAGTGGCGCCCTTTATCGTCACC
This sequence comes from uncultured Chloroflexia bacterium, assembly GCA_963843645.1. Classification (GTDB taxonomy): domain Bacteria; phylum Chloroflexota; class Anaerolineae; order DAOTYC01; family DAOTYC01; genus CAWJLE01. The sequence goes on from CAWJLE010000003.1 coordinate 767,005, forward strand.
CTGTCTTTCATGCTGATCCTTCGCGGCGTCGCGTTGGGCATCAGCCAGGGCCAGCCGCGTTTGGCTCCGACGGCGTTCGGCTGGCTGGGTCAGGGCGACATCGGCGGCATTCCGGTGCCAGTCTACGTCACGATCATCGTCTATGCGATCTGCTACTTCATCCTGACCCGCACCAAGTTTGGGCGGGCCGTCTATGCTATCGGCGGCAACGAGGAAGTTGCCCGCCTGTCAGGCATCAACATCAACCGCGTCAAGCTGGGCGTGTACGCGCTCTGTACCACGACGGCAGGTCTCGCAGGCGTGGTGCTGGCTTCCCGCCTTGGCTCCGGCCAGGTGAACGTCGGCAACGGCGATGAGCTGAACGCCATCGCAGCCGTCGTCATCGGCGGCACCAGCCTGATGGGCGGCGAAGGCGGCATTTGGGGAACCCTCATCGGCGCCCTGATCATCGCTATTCTGCTGAACATTCTGAACCTGTTGGGCGTTCAGGCCTTCGGCCAGTACGTCGCGCGCGGCCTGGTTATCCTGGTTGCCGTCTACATCGACAGCTCGTTGCGTCGGTGATCCGTCAACGGCGCGGTCACATAGGGTCATCTCAATCGCGTCCCTCTGCGAACGGGCGCCAGAAACGGATGTTCGGGTCGATGACGACTCGCTCATACTTAAGAATCTAGCTCACGAACCGATCTCGAGAGGAGGTGATGAATCCCCCCTGCTAATACTCTCTGTGGCCAGTTAGCAGTACCGGCAGTTGGTAAAAACGGACGTCCATTCAACTAGGAGGAAAGTAGAAATGCGTAAGACAATGTTTGTCGTGCTTGCCGTTGTTCTGGTGGCAACCACCCTCGTATCCGGCGCCTTCGCTGCTCCGGCCAAGCCCTACAAGATTTCCCTGTTGACCGGCACGTTGGACAACCCGTATTGGATCACCGTCAAGGACGCGGCCGAGATGGCAGCCAAGGACTTCGGCGTCGAATTGACTGTCGTTGGTGTGACCAAGGAAGGCGATGCCACCACCCAGACCGGCCAGATGGAAGACCGTGTCGCCGCCGGTGACGCCGCCATCGTGGTCGCGGTGCAGGACAGCAAGGCCTTGATCCCAGCAGTTGTTACCGCGAACAAGCAGAATATCCCGGTCATCGCCATCGATAAGTCCATCGACAAGACCGATCAGGGTGGCAAGATCGAGAGCGTCATCATGACCGACAACCCGGCCGCCGCTGCTCAGGGCGCGACCTGGCTCGTCAATAAGATCGGTGAAAAGGGCACTGTCCTGTTGCTGGAAGGCGCCCCGGGTGGGCAGACCGCTATCGATCGCAAGACCGGCGCCGCCGACGTCTTCGCGAAGTACCCCAACATCAAGGTCATCTCCATCCCCGGTGACTGGGAGACCGCGAAGGCCCAGTCCGTGACCGAAGACACCCTGACCGCCAATCCTGACCTGGCCGGCATCTTCGCCTCCAACGACATGATGGCCATCGGTGCGCAGACCGCCGTTGCAGCCCGCAAGCTGGACATCCCCATCTGCGGTTTCGACGCTGTTGACGCCGCCCTGACGATGGTGGCCGACGGCCGCCTCGGCGCTGACGTCGCTCAGTTCCCCGCCCGCATGGGCTACATGGGCGTCGAGTTCGCTGTCAGAGTCATCGAGGGCAAGCAGGTTCCCCCGATGGTCGACTCCGGCGCGATGCTGATCACCGCCGACAACGTGAACGCGTTCAAGGCTGGTCTGTTCGGCAAGTAAGTCGTTTCAGTTTCTGCTGAACTGCGCAGGCCCGCTGCTCATTCGCGGGCCTGCCTTTTTGCAGCCTGGGCTCCATCGCTGTGCCGCCCGCACCAGAACCAGGGTCAGATGAGGGCTTCATGTCGATTGACAAACATCGTTGGGACGTCCTGCTCGGAGTCATTTCGCTCTTCGTTTTGCCTGTTGCCTTCTTTCCCGAGCTGATCGTCGGCGGGCAGGCCCTGACTCACATGGACCTGACCTGGATCCAGTATCCGCTTCGAATCTTTGCAGTGAGGAGCTGGGAAGCCGGATCCTGGCCATTGTGGAACCCCTACGTGCTCGGCGGATTCCCCGTTCTGGCTGAGGGGCTCGTCGGCGTGCTGCACCCGCTCAACGCCCTGTTCGCTCTGCCCATTCCCGCATACGTCGCCCTGAACTGGTTCGTGCTGCTGCACCTTGGCATGGCTGCTCTGTTCACCTTCGTTCTGGCCCGTTCCTTGGGCTTCGGGCAGGCCGCCGCCATGCTGGCGGGCCTCAGCTACGGCTTCGGCGGCGCAATCGTCGCTCAGATCACGAACGAGTGCACGCTGAACGGGCTGGCCTGGATGCCGCTCGTGCTTTGCCTCGTGATCCGCGCAATCGAACGGCGTAGTGTCGGTTGGGCCATGGGAGGCGGCCTGGCCTTTGCCCTGCTCATTCTTGACTCCCAGCCTCAGACCGCCTTCTACACGGCGCTGGTTATTTCCGGCTTTGGCGCGTGGCGCGCTCTGACCGACCTGTGGCGGCGCAAGCACGCTGCCGACTTTCTCTGGCCTCTGGCGATGGTCGCTGTCTGTGGTCTGGTCGGCGCCGGACTGGCAGCGCTTCAAGTCCTTCCCATGGTCGAGCTGTGGCGCCAATCCGTTCGTGCGCACGGTGTCGGCTACTCGCAGGTGACCTTTCAATCCGAGCACCCCCTGCAATTACTGGACATGCTGATCCCCCACATCTTCGGCAATCCTGTGGTCAACTACCGCGGTTTGGATAGCTTCGAAGAGCTCTTTGCGTACGCGGGCCTGCTGCCGCTCCTTCTTGTTCCAGTGGCTTGGCGGAGACGCAGCGACCGGCACATGGGGTTTTTCTGGATACTGCTTCCGACCACCCTGCTCCTCGCGCTGGGTGGATACACACCCCTCTACCGATTGCTGGAGCAAATACCCGGCTTCGGCGTTTTTCGCATCCCGGCGCGTTGGATGGCCGTCGTCAGCCTCGCCGTGGCCATCCTCGCCGCCAGCGGCCTGGAACAATTGCAGCGTGATCGGCGCGCCACACGTCTGCTGCTATGGCTGCTCGGCGTGATGGCAGGCACCTCGGTCGCCGCCATCGTGTTGGTCAGCGTGTTTCGAGTCGACTTGCTGGCGTGGGTGGCCAGCCACGTCACCGACCCAGACAGCAATGTGCTCATCTCGGCGGCACTCAAGCGTTTTTTCCTGCCACATCCGGCCAAAGCTGAGAATTGGCTGCCGAACGCGCTGCCCTGGACCACGCTGCCGGGCGCGACCCTGCTGGCCCTCGCGGCGGTCAGTTTCGGACTCGTTTGGGCGTACGCACGCCAACGAATTCGGGCAACCCTGGTCGTCGCGGGTTTCATCGCCTTGACTCTGGCTGATCTGCTCGTGTCGAGCGGCTCCAGCATCACCGAGCTTCAACCGGCCTCGTACTGGCAGTTCGACACACGGGTCATCGATATGGTCCGGCAAGAAGCGGGCTGGTCGCGCGCTTACGGCCTGGATGCGACCTCGCCAGAAGAGCGAAAGGCGCACCCGGAGTGGTCACAGGGCGCTCATCGCACCCTCACCTGGATTCAGCAACACACGCCGACGGCCTTTCAGGTATTCAGCCCGCTCGGCAACTGGACTGCGCTGGGGCTCGATCGCTTCGTTCGTTTCAACGGCGCGCTCAGCAGCGAGCGCATCGCCGATATGATGAGCGTCCGCATCCTGCTGACGTGGGGATCTCTTTCGGCGGATGCAGCGACCGAGTTCCGCGAGATACCCACGTCCGGAATCAATCCCATGGTCCACCTGTACGAGAACCCTGATGCTTTGCCACGGACCTATTGGACCGACCGGATCGACTCTGTTCTCGACGGCTCCACGGCCCTCGAGCGCGTCGCCGCTTCCGGCTTCGACCCCCACGCGGCCGTCGTGGTCGAGCAAGACTCTCCGCCAGTGTCCCCCGCAGCGACCGATCGAAGCGCCGCAGCGGCATCGCCTCGGGCCGATGCTCCCGCTCTTGTACCCGCTGCCATTCTGGAGTACACTCCGAATCGTGTGCGCATCCACGTCGACGCACCAGCCGACGGGTGGCTCATTTTGACCGACACCTGGTATCCCGGCTGGCACGCTACGGTCGACGGTCGCGTGACACCCATTCGTCGCGCGAATTACCTGTTTCGGGGCGTGCCCGTCTCGGTCGGACCGCACACCATCGAGTTCGTCTACTGGCCGGCATCGTTCTACGCAGGCCTCGCCATCAGCGCAGCGACGGCTGTGATACTGCTGGCCGCAGCCTTTCTGTTCCGCAGATCGCGCCGCTGACTTCTCGCTTCACCTCACTGGCGACTGTCTCCGGCCTTGAGTCGATCTGCGGCGAGGGCTCTGTGTTACGGTGTCACGACCGGCAATCCGCGCATTTAATCGCGCATACTATCGCAGGAGGTTTACCCGCATATGAAGACAGGTATGATTCTCCATCCGGATATTTCTCAGCTGATCGCCAGTATGGGCCACACCGACATGCTTTGCATCGGAGACGCTGGACTGCCCATCCCAGACGACACTTGGCGCATCGACCTCGCCCTGACCAAGGGCATTCCAACTTTCATGGACACGCTGCGCGTGGTTCTGACTGATTTTCGCCCACAGGAAGTAATCATCGCTGAGGAAATGAAGGACATCAGTCCCTCTATGCTGGAGCAGGTCAAGGCCGTATTGGGTGGCGTCCCAATCCGCTTCGTCCCACATGCGGACCTCAAAGAGCTGACGCACGAAGTCAAGGCGGTCATTCGCACCGGCGAATTTACCCCTTACTGCAACGTCATTCTCGTCGCCGCCGGCTTTTAAGCTCGGTGCAAGCGAAACCGGCCGTCTGTGCCGTCGGAAGGCAAGGCGACTTCTTCCTGCTAGAGCGTGGTTTATCTCATCATCGCAGCAGGTAGGGGGTCGAGGATGGTGAGAAGGGTCCTGTTTGTCTGCGGAATTCCGGTTCGCTGCTTTGTCTCGCTATTGACGTCCTGACCGTTCCTGAGAATTCGGACGTCTGCCCTACATTGTGGAGTCTTGTCCAACAACGACGCAGTCTCTGGAGGCAAATCTCATGAAAACTCCCGATCTGACCGGCATCCCCCAAATCGGCGTAGGCATCCTCGGCCACGCGTTCATGGGAAAGGCCCACTCAAACGGCTACAAACAGATGCCTTACATCTTCTACCCCCCTCCTGCGATTCCGCGTCTGGTCAGCATGTGCGGACGAAACGAGACCGCTGTGCGGGACGCCGCCACGCGCTTCGGATGGGAGGAGTATGTAACCGACTGGCACGAGCTGGTCAACGACGCACGCGTGCAGGTTTTCGATAACTCAGCCGCCAACTATCTGCACGACGAGCCATCCATCGCCGCCGCGAAGGCCGGCAAACATGTGCTGTGTGAGAAACCGATGGCCATCAGCGGCGCCCGCGCCAAGGCCATGCGGGATGCTGTCCGTGAGGCCGGGGTCAAGCACATGGTCAACTTCAACTACCGCATGGTGCCGGCCGTCCGGCTTGCGCGCCTCCTCATCGAGAATGGCGACCTTGGCGAAATCTACCATTTCCGCGGCCGCTACATCCAGGAAGCCATGCTGGATCCAACACTCCCATGGACCTGGCGCTCCGTACCCGAACTGACCGGCTACGGCGTCCTCTCCGACCTCGGCTCTCATATCATCGACCTGATGCGTTTCCTCGCGGGCGAGCCGAAGCAACTCAGCGCCATGATGGCCACCTTTGTCAAGGAGCGTCCCGTGCCTGATGGGTCAGGCAAAACGGCGGCGCACCTCACGGACGATGCCTTTCAGGTCATCGCCGAACTGGAGAGCGGCGCGTTGGCCAATGTCGAAGGCTCCAAGTTCTGCCACGGCCGCAAGAACATGAATACCTTTGAAGTCAACGGGACAAAAGGCAGCCTGTGGTTCAATCTCGAGCAGATGAACGAGCTGTGGTTCTACGAGGCCAACACCAGTCCGCGCGAGGCCAACGGCTTCCGCGACATTTTGGTCACTGATCAGTACCACCCGTTCATTGAGAACTGGTGGCCCGAAGGGCACATCATCGGCTGGGAGAATACCTTCGTCCACAGCGTCTATTTGTTTATGAAAGCGGTCGCCCACGATGAGCCACTCGATCCCTTCGTCGCAAACTTCGAAGACGGCTATCGTAATGCGGTCATTACCGACGCCATCGCCGAGGCATCTCGGACCGGCGGTCGTGTCCCTGTAGTGTACGAATAGTGCGGGACTCGCGAGTCCTTGAGGCTCGCGAGTCTGTTCACTGCCCGGAGCAAGTTTATGCCTCGACCGATCCGTTTGTTCGTCAGTTGCAGTCCAGACCTGGCTGCCGAGCGCGAGATGCTCGGCCGGCTCATCGCAGCGTTGCCCGTATCCCTGGGCTGGGACGTGGCCTACACCCCGCTTCCGGGAGAGAGGCCACGCCCCGGTCTGATTTCTGTTGCCGACAGTGACATTTTTCTCGTCTTGCTCGGCCACGACTTTGCCGCACCGATGGGCGTTGAATGGGCCGACGCCGCTCTAAGGGAACGGTCGCGGTTCGCCTTCCGCAAGAACGGGCTGAACAGCCCGTCGGCCCAGCTCCACTTGCGAGAGACACGCGCTCACGTCGCATGGGAAGCATTCGACGGCCCGGACGACCTGCGCCAGAAACTGACGCCGCTCCTGGCTCAGCTTCTTCTGGATCGCGGCGAGTACTTCGGCTTACAGCTTTCAGAGGTCGACGGCCTGCTCGCTGTCGTGAAGGCGGCCAGGGACGAGGAGCCGCCGGAGGAGGAAGATACCCGCCGAGGAGCCGGACGCGGCGGCGTCATTCTTGGCCGCGGCAACCTGTGAAGGTACGCAGTCTAGCTCCGCCGGGGATGAAGTGAGTCACGACCCCCGGAGCGAATTGTATGCTATAATTACGGCAACGTAATCCCGGAGATGAGCATGTCTTCGCATCTGCTGTGCATCGATATCGGCAACACGAACATCGTCGTGGGACTATATGCCGGCAGCGACCTCGTGACGCATTGGCGCGTCGCCACTGAGCCCGGGCGCATGCCTGATGAGTACGCCGTTCTTCTGATGTCGCTGTTCGCCAATCGAGGCTTCACGACCGCCGATGTCGCCGGACATTGCCATCTCCAGCGTCGTTCCACCCGTTACGGGCGTGTTCGAGGAGCTGTGCCGCGATCACTTCGACCAGGAGCCACTCGTCGTCGGCGCGGGCGTAAAGACCGGCGTTCGTATCCGCTACGACAGTCCGCGCGAGGTCGGCGCCGATCGCGTGACCAACACGGTCGCTGTCAAGTCGCTCTACTCGGTCCCGGCCTGCGTAGTCGACTTCGGCACCGCCACGACTTTCGATGCAATCGATGCCGGCGGAGACTACCTCGGCGGCGCCATCGCTCCCGGCATCGGCATCTCGGCAGAAGCGCTCTTCAGCCGCACGGCGAAATTGCCGCGCGTCGAGCTGATCCCGCCCGCACGTGCCATCGGGGGCAGCACGGTGGAGAGCATGCAGTCCGGCCTTCTGTTCGGCTACGTCGGGCTCGTCGAGGGCATGGTCGGCCCGATTCCGTCGCGAACTGGGCGACAGCATGACCGTGGTTGGCACCGGGGGCCTGGCGAGCGTGATCGCCAGAGAGACTTCTGTCTTTGACACGATCGACCCGTGGCTGACGCTCAAGGGGCTGCGCCTCATTTACGCCATGAATCGATGATACAAACGAAAGCGACACCGGTTCGTGTCGCTCCAGAAATGAGAGACTCCCGTGTCCTACAGTCCCTTCGCAGGTAAGCGTATCGTCATCGGCGTGACCGGCGGTATCGCCGCCTACAAGAGCGTCGACCTTGCCAGCCGTCTGGTCAAGGCCGGCGCGCAGGTCGACGTCATAATGACCGACGGCGCGCAGGAGTTCGTGGCGCCACTGACCTTTCAGGCGATCACACATCGCCCGATCGTGACAGATCTCTTCTCCCTGTTGGCAGAGACCGAGATCGGCCACGTGTCGTTGGCCAAAGCAGCGGACCTTCTCATCATCGCCCCGGCCACGGCCAATACGTTGGCCAAGCTCTCAGCGGGTCTGGCCGACAACATGCTGACCACCACGGCGGTCGCTACCCGCGCGCCGATTCTCTGTGCGCCGGCAATGGAATCAGACATGTGGACCAATCCGGTCACGCAGGCAAACGCGGCTGCGCTCCTGGCTCGGGGCGTGACCTTCGTGGGCCCCGCCGCCGGACGCCTGGCCTCGGGCTCGGTCGGCATCGGGCGCATGGTCGAACCACAGGAGATCGTAGACGCGGCGACGCTGATTCTCGGCCGCAGTGGGGACCTGGCGGGCCGTCGCATTCTCGTCACCGCCGGCGGCACCCGCGAGCCGATCGATCCGGTCCGCTTCGTCGGCAACCATTCCTCCGGTAAGATGGGCTACGCCCTGGCCCAGGCCGCACGTGATCGCGGCGCCGCCGTGACCCTGATCACGACTGTCTCATCCGAACTCGCAATTCCCGCCGGCGTCACCGTGGTCGCAGTCGACACGGCACAGGAGATGGCCGATGCTGTTCTGAAGCGCGTCGAAGCGACTGACGGACTGATCATGGCCGCTGCGGTCGCGGACTACCGCCCGGACCAGGCCGCCGAGCAAAAGATCAAGAAAGAAGCGGGCAGCGAGCTTACGTTGCACTTGGTGCGCACACCCGACATCCTGAGCCTGGTAGCCCAGGCGCGCGGCGACAGCCCGCTTCCGCTCGTAGTCGGCTTCGCCGCGGAGACCCAGAATCTGCTCGCCAACGCCGCGGCCAAGCTGGCCAGCAAGCGCCTGGATATGATTGCCGCCAACGACGTCACGGCGCCTGACGCGGGGTTCGGCGTGGACACGAACCGGGTGACTCTTCTGTTCCCCGATGGTGGGAGCGAGTCACTCGCGCTCCTGCCCAAGATCGACGTGGCGCACGAGATCCTCTCGCGAGTCGCCTCCATGTTGGAGCGTCCGCCAACGCCCGTCCGAAATCCAGCTGACCGCTGAATCGCAGCGCATCAACCAAACAATCGAGGAGAATTCTATGCTTTCACCTACGAATGGGGTCCGCGATGGCCTGTACCGAGCCATCCTCGACGCCATTCCGTCAGCGGTCTTCGTCGTGGAAGAAGACGTTAGAGTAGTGGACCTCAACGTGACGGCCGAAAGGCTCGCCGCAGCCGATCGAGACTTCATCGTCCGCCGGCGGGGCGGCGAGGTTTTGCACTGCCTTCACGCAAGCCAGACGCCCCAGGGCTGCGGCCATTCCCCGGCTTGCCGAGAGTGTATCGTGCGGAGATCGGTGGGTGAAGCGCTCAACGGGCAGCACGTGGCGCGTCAAAGGGCCCGCGTCGAGCTGGTTCTGGGCAGCGACGTCAATGAAGTGTATCTGCTGATTACGGCGGCGCCGTTCGAGTACGATGGGAAGACGCTCGCGCTCTTGATTCTCGAGGACATCTCAGAGCTGATTGCCCTGCGCGGCATCATTCCCATTTGTGCGGGCTGCAAGAAAATCAGGGACGACGAGGAGTACTGGCACCAGGTCGAAAGCTACTTTTCGACCCATCTGGACGTCGAGTTTTCCCACGGTCTCTGTCCAGATTGTGTGCAGAAGTTCTTTCCTGACGACTGACACCCAGGCCGCGGAATCTCGCAGATACCGGTGCGTCGGTCATCGTACGAATCCTGTCGAAGAGGCAACTCATGAATCAAATCACGGACGTTCCGGGCATTCTCGTCGGCCACGCTCAGGATGAAATCGGATTGACTGGCTGCACTGTCGTGCTCTGCGAGGGTGGCGCCGTGGGCGGCGTCGCCGTTCGGGGAGGCGCTCCTGGCACCCGCGAGACCGAGCTGCTTTATCCCGGCCGTCTGGCGCCCGCCGTTCAGGCGGTCCTGCTGACCGGTGGCAGCGCGTTCGGTCTGGATGCAGCGACCGGCGTCGTCCGCTACCTGGCTGAGCGTGGAGTCGGTTTCGACACCGGCGTGGCCCGGGTTCCGCTCGTGCCGGCGGCCGTTCTGTTCGATCTCGCGATCGGCGACGCGATGGCTCACCCAGATGCGGACATGGGCTACCGCGCCTGCCGGGCCGCCACCTCCGGCCCCGTTGCTGAGGGGAACGCCGGGGCCGGCTATGGGGCCACCGTCGGCAAAATACTCGGCCCCCAACAGGCCATGAAGGCGGGAATAGGCTCGGCCGCCGTTCACCTGGGACCGCCCGACAGCGAGCTCATCGTCGGCGCGATCGTCGCAGTCAATTCGCTGGGCAGCATCATCGACCCCGACTCCGGCCGGGCGCTTGCCGGTCCGCGGGACCCTAGTTCAGGAACTATCCTGGATACCCTGACACTGATGGGCGCGATGTCTCAGGGCGCCACAGGCCCCAATCCCCCGGCGACGCCGGTCCAGCCTTTCAGCCACACCACGATCGGCATAGTCGCCACCAATGCCACGCTGACTAAAGAGCAAGTCAACGTCGTCGCGGGCATGGCACACGACGGCATGGCCCGTGCGGTCCGGCCCGCACATACCCAATACGATGGAGACACCCTCTTCGCCCTGGCAACTGGCGCCGGCGCTGTTGGTGCCGACGTCAACGTCGTTGGAGCCTGGGCCGCGGAGGTCGTCGCCCGGGCCATCGTTCGCGCGGTCCACCTGGCCACGTCGGCCGGGGGCGTTCCCGCCTGGCAGGATATCTTCCGGGTGGATGCATCGACAGACGTTGGCGGCTAGAATGCTCCCGTGATCGGATTCGCTGTTCCACTCCGCACCACGGCTGCCAGCCGGTCGAGCAGAGCGGCGCTCGCTTCGTCTCCCTGCGCCCGCATGGCCTGCGCTCCCACCAGCAAGATCTGCTTTTGGGCACCAACCGCTTCCAGGTCATTGTTGCCCGTGCCCGCCTTGATGTGCGTTCCCTCGTGCGCCAGCGCCGCCAAAAGCGCCCAGGGACGGATCCTCGGCCACTGTTCGACCGGCATGGGGAAGTTCGGGTTAGGCGAGGTGAGATAGTCGTAACGGATCTCCACTTCACCAACGTGATCGGTGAGCGCCTCCACTCCAGCCGGTACCGGCGGCGCTGGCTGGCCAAGCGCCGGACGACCCGGAATGAAGATGCCCAGATGCTGAATGTAGAAGATCGGCTCGACCATGCTGTATGCCAACTGGGCCATGATGTCGGAGGTCTGTGCGTCGATGACGCGGTAGATCGCGCCCGGTCCCTTGGTGATTCCTGGCACGTCACTGGTCGACAGCGCGCCCGGCGGGTTCTGGCGTTCACGCCATTCGATGCGAGCCTTCCACATTTCGATCGCTTGCCGACGATCCTGACGGGCGACGTTCAGCAGTTGCGCCGTAGCAACCTGAACCGGCGCCTGCCGGGCCGCAGCCAGCTGAATCGGAGCCTGTCCCCCAGCGGAGGGCGCCGTCGGCGGCGCTGACCATGCCGTGAGTCCCCGAGTCCACTCCCGAGTAGACCCAGACTGAGCGATTCCCCGCCTGGACCTGCGTCCACTGGCCGTCACTCGATTGCTGCAGGACGTGGTACACACCTATCGCCAGTATGTCCCGATCGGTGTGCTGCCCTTTCGGCGCCGTCCATACCCAGACTCCCGCTGGGTTATCGGCGCTCAGGTACGCGGCCACACTTGCCTTGTTGGCGGCACTTCGCCAGGAGCTGACGCCGCTCGAAGCCGCCGCAGACCCCGAACCTACGATGATCCGCACGTAGACTGACGTGCCAAAAGCACGCCCGGCATCGTCCACCAATCGCCACCAGCCCTCGTAGCGACCCGGGGTTGTCGGTGCACGCATGGCAACCGCCACGTCGACGCTCTCGCCTGGGCGGACCGTTTTTCCGAGGGCTGCGCAGTCGGCTGCTTCCAACTGGTCGCCCTTGACGAAGGCAAGCGCGTAGTTGTCCGACCAGTCAGACGAGCCGGTATTCTGGACTAACCAGGTCTTGGTGAAATGCTCACCCGGAGGGATGGCGGTGTCGTCGGCTACAGTAACGTCGGCCACAAAGGCCATGCTGAGAGCGGGCGCCTGCCCGAGGGCAAGCGGAGCGGGAAGAAGGCATAGCACAGACGACAGAACGAGAACAAACAGTCTCTTTCTCAATGCATGCTCCTGGGTAGCGAGCGATTTTTGTGATGCTCGCGGGGTCGTTGGCGACTTGCCCCACTGGGCATCCGACGTCCGCGGCGGGGGTGCGGACGTGATTGTGCGGCTGGTCAGGTGTTTTGCAACTCAGGGTTGACCGCCTTCATTATACCCGATATTCTCACGCGCCAAAATCGGGCATTCGAACCACTTCGGCAACCCGCAGCAGGCGGGGCAGATCGCCCTCGTCTCTGCCGGTCCCGCCTGCCGGGCAATGCCAGGTCGACAGCCAGGCGGTGACCCAGGATTCTCAACCTGGAGGTACCCAGAAAGACGGCCCAGATACGTGGCGTGCTATATGGACCATCCGTCATTGTAAAAACTTATGAAGATTCCTTGACAAGCTATTATGTTATGCTATACTCGTGCAGTGGCGTTTGTGCGGGCAGATATGTCTTGTGCCTCGCACACGCCCCTACGGAGGTGACATATGAGGAAGCTTGCAAGGTCAATTCTGGTTGTGCTGTCAGCGTTTTTGTTGCTCACCATGCCGATTGGGCCCACGGCATTCGCAGCGAAACCGAACAACCGCCAGGATCCCAACTGGCTTCTGTTACAACAACAGCAACAGCAGCACAATAATGGCAACAGGCGGGCCCGCAGCAGCGGGCCGCATAGCAACCTCGGCCAAAACGCCGCGCGCTCCCAGAACCACGTGGCGCAGCCGCAGAGCTTCGCAGCGCGCTCCCAGAACCACATTGCACGGCCGCAGAACTTTGCAGCGCGCTCTCAAAACCACGTGGCACAGCCGCAGAACTTCGTAGCGCGCTCTCAAAACCACGTGGCACAGCCGCAGAACTTCGCAGCCAGGCCGCAGAATCGTTTTGCGCGCCAACCTACGGTTACCCAGAACCTGGCGCGGCAGCAGAACAACGTCGTGCACCAGCCGACCGTCAGACAATACATCGTGAGGCCGCGAGGCACCATTCCCGGCGGCGCTCAGCCGAGTGTTGCGGCGCAGAACCGGCTCAATGGGCAACCTGGTAGCCCGGCCAATACTCTGCGGACGTTTACGGAACGCTCGTCAGCCCGAGCAATTCGAACTCTCAACAGGCAGAATCTCGCCAACGGCCAGCCGGCCGATCCCAACAACACTCTACGAACCCTCAGGAATGCTCGTCAGCCGGGCAATCCTACCCTCAACAGGCAGAATCTTACCAACGGCCGGGCAGCCAATGCCAGCAACACTCTACGAACCTTCAGGAACGCTCGTAAACCGGCCAATTCAACCCTTAACGCCCAGAACCTGACCACCGGCCAGCCGACCGATCCCAACAGCACGCTGGCAGCCACGCGGGCCAATCGGATTCGGGAGCGCCTCAACGGTGTCAGTCGAGAGATCCGAACCTCAACCTGACGCAGTCACAGCTGCAGACTCTGGTGAGCGATCTCAGGCAGAACAATCTGTCCGATCCTCTCGTCACGAGTCTCAACTTGACGCGGGCCCAACTGCAACGGTTGCTCAAACTGGTAAGCACGAAGTCGAGCTCCACTGACCAGCAAATCGACGCCGCCATCCTGAACTTGCTGACCAAGATCGCGAACGGTCAGACGTTGTGGTTGTCAGGTAAAGAATGAAGAAGAGGGCCACGACGAAGACAATGATGAGAACAACGAATCTTCGTCAGCTCCCGCTCCAGTCTACTATTACCCCTACCCGTACACGTTCGTTCCTGGTTACGGCTACAGTTACGTCCCGGCTCTCACGTATGGCAGTACGGTCTATAGCTACAGCTTCATTCCCAACAGCCTGTACTCCGCCTATGTGAACGGCTTTGGTCCGATACCGGTGATGTCGGTCGTGGCCTCAAATGGCGTGACCTACGTCATTCCGGCGCCCCCGTACAACTTCAACATGCCATGGGGCTCCTTTGGAAGCTTCGCCAACTGGGCTGCGCAGTTCCAGGGCCAGAATGGCCGGCCGCCCACTGAGCAGGACGAGGTCGATTTCTGGATCTCTCAAGCCGCGGCAGGCCTCCTGAGCATTTCATCTACAGCGGGCTACGTCCCTCCGCCACCAGGCTACTAGATCCTGGTTGCCGCGTCTCTGTGCGAGTCAGAACAGCCGGAGCACGAGCCCGACACCGAAGCCAAGACGCGCACGCTACCGCCGCCCCGGTGTCCGAGACGTGAATCTCGGACACCGGGGCCGGCAGGTTCCTCTCCGGTCGAAATCCACTTCTTCGAATCCAACGTACTCATTCGTTGGACGGCAAACAACGTCAATCCTTTACATACACCAACCGGAATTGGTCCGGCGGCGCAAATTGTAAAGACAATGTGAAGAATTGTAAAGAACACGTGAAGACATGTTGACAGTTGTTATTGCCGTGATATACTGAAAACTAGAGCACGCTGCACGCTGGCTTTCAAAGACCGTGCAGCAACGCTCCAGTGGAGGTAACTATGAAGTACGTGAGACTTCTCTTGACGGGACTGACGGTCCTGTTCTTGTTGAGTATGGCTGTAACCCCGGCCGCTCTGGCAGCCAAAGGCAAAGGTTCTGACCAAAACAATTCTCAGCCCTTTATCCTGTGGCCCCAGAACGACGGAGCGGGCGGGGGTCACAGCTCCGGCGGCGGACCTTCCGGCCATCCCAGCCAGAATAACGTAGCGCACGCGCCGGCTGTTGCCCCGCATAACTTCGCGGGACCGCATAACAGCGCGCCGGCCGCTGCCCCGCACAACTTCGTAAGACCGCAGAGCAACAACGTGGCGCACGCGCCAGTTGCCCCGCAGAATTCGGTGCGCTCCGGGAGCATCGCTCCAACTGGCCCGCACAACTTCGTGAGACCGCAAGACAACAACCTGGCACACGCGCCTGCTGCCCCTCAGAATTTCGTACGATCCGGCAGAGTCGCGCCGAATGCCCAGCATACGCCCAGTGTGGCGGGCTCCGTGACACCTGGCGCTGTCAACCCGAATGGTGCACCTGCCGTCACCCAGAAGAATCGGGTGACCCCTGGTACCGCTAACCCGAAAGGGGTGCAATCGCCGGCTGTCACTCAGAATGGCCTGACGAAGCCCGGCGGCCTCGCCACGACCACCCAGCAGCAGCCTGCGGCCACGCCTAACACCGCCAAGACCAACACACTGACCACACAAAAACTGGCGACCGCTCTTAAGGCGATGAACAAGAACGGTTCGTCGTTGACTCAGAGTCAGCTATCGGCGCTGGCCAGCGCGTTGAAGTCGAAGAACCTGAAGGCTCCGGCCATTAAAGACCTCAACCTGACGAACGCCGACATTCAGCAGTTGCTCAACCTGGTAACCACAGACGTCAACGCGGGAGACACGAGCCAGCAGATCATCACGGACATCGCCTCTCTGTTCAATTCGTTCAGCAGCCAACATCACCACGTTAAGAACGAAGAGAGCGGCAACGACGACGACAACGATGAGAACAACGAATCGACGCCGGCCCCTGTCTACGTGTACCCTTACAGCTACATACCGGGCTATAGCTACAGCTTCATCGGCGCCACGAACTCGATGTACGTCGATGGTTTTGGAC
The DNA here is from genome assembly GCA_963843645.1 of uncultured Chloroflexia bacterium. Taxonomy (GTDB): domain Bacteria; phylum Chloroflexota; class Anaerolineae; order DAOTYC01; family DAOTYC01; genus CAWJLE01. Next base: position 782,714 of record CAWJLE010000003.1, read on the forward strand.
CGGTGCCCGTAGCGTCCATTCAGCTGTCCAACGGCCAGACCGTGACGATTCCGGTTCCGCCGTACAACCTGAGCATGCCTTGGGGCTCATTTGGCACTTACGCCAATTGGGCAGCCCAATTCCAGGCTCAGAACGGCCGCGCACCTACGGATCAGGACGTAATCGACTTCTGGATCTCGCAGGCCACGGCAGGCATGCTGAACGTCACCCCAACACCTTAAACTCGGTCCGTTAGAATTCGCGTCTGCGTGCCCTGCGATCGGTGAAGGTTATCGATTTCGAGTGTGGGCACGAGCGCGAGTGCACCTTGGAACACGTGCCGGCCACGGTACTTTGTACTGTGGCCGGCATTTTTGATCTTTTGCCTTTATCATTGGTCCGTATTATAATCTCGACAACTGGTGGGCAGTCCCTTCTTCTGCTCGCTTCGAATTCCTCACCATCACCTCTTCGGCTGTCGTGGGCGCGTAGCACACCCGGCCATCGTTCAGGCTTGACATCGCAGCGCAGTCACTTCCTATCTATCATTTTACGATGGAGGATCCTTCGATGAATGACATCGGCCCCATCCACATCAGAGATGACGTGTCCATCGTCCTGGGCGGCGAGGCTGGTCAAGGCATCGCCTCGGTGGAGCAGATCATCACGCGGGTGCTGAAGAGCGCCGGCTACCACACATTTTCAACCCAGGAGTTTATGTCACGTATCCGTGGTGGCAGCAACTCCAACGAAATCCGCGTCGCGTCTCACCGCGTGGCGTGTTTCGTCAATCGGATCGATATTCTCATCCCCCTGGACAAGGATGCCATCCCGCACCTGGCCGACCGTATTTCGCCACAGACAGTCATTCTTGGCGAAAAGGATCGGCTAAGTACCGACCGGCCACTCATCGACGTACCCTTCTTGAAGATCGCGACCGAGGTGGGCAACGCGATCTATGCCAACACCGTCGCTGCCGGTGTAATTCTCGGTCTGCTCAAAGTGGAACCGTCGCTACTCGACGACTACTTGCGCCGCTTCTTCGTTACCAAGTCGGCCGACGTGATAGACAAGAACGTCGCGGCCGGTCGCCGCGGTCACGACATCGGGCGAGACCTCAGCGCACGCATCCAAATCGACATCGCGCGGAACGAGGAAACGAGAGCCGACATCCTGTGCACCGGTGCTGAAGCCGTCGGACTGGGCGCCATCGCCGGGGGATGCAATTTCATCTCCGCGTATCCGATGTCGCCGTCAACCTCGATCCTCCAGTCTCTCTCGAATCACAGCCGCGATTTCGGCATTCTGGTCGAGCAAGCGGAAGACGAGATTTCCGCCATGAACATGGGGCTCGGCGCATCGTATGCCGGCGCCCGAGCTTTGGCCAACACCGCCGGCGGAGGGTTCGCCCTCATGGCAGAAGCGCTCAGCCTGAGTGGCATGGTCGAAACGCCGATCGTCATCCACATCGGTATGCGGCCCGCACCTGCCACCGGTCTGCCGACCCGCAGCGAACAAGGTGATTTCATGTTCGCGCTTAACGCAGGCCACGGCGAGTTTCCGCGTGCCATCTTCGCGCCGGGAACCCTCGCTGAGGCTTTCGCCCTTACCCAAAGGGCATTCAATTTGGCCGATAAGACTCAAGGCCCGGTATTCGTGCTGACCGACCAATATACCATCGACTCCTCATACAACACACCGCCTTTCGACCTGACCGGCCTAAAGGTGGAGAAGCAATTCGTACGTACCGATGGCGACTACCAGCGCTACCGCTTCACGGACAGCGGCGTGTCGCCACGCGGCCTGCCCGGCTACGGCGACGGCCTGGTCGTCGTAGACAGTGATGAGCATTTCGAAGATGGCCACATCACAGAAGATTTCTCCACGCGTACGAAGATGGTCGACAAACGGCTGCGCAAGCTGAAGATTCTGGAGGCTGACGCCGTCCCGCCGAAACTGGTCGGTCCAGACAAGTATCGGACTCTGATTGTAGCCTGGGGCAGTAACTGGCACGTTCTGAACGAAGCGTTGCCGCAGCTTGGACGCAGTGACGTCGCCGTCCTGCATTTTTCGCAATTGTACCCCCTGCACGCGTCCACGGCAGACTATCTGGGGCGTGCTGAGGCCACGGTCATCATGGAGAACAACGCGACGGCCCAGTTCGGCCGCCTTATTCGCGAGGTCACCGGCCATACGTTTACGCACCAGGTCCTGAAGTACAATGGCCTGCCGTTTCACGTCGAAGAAGTCGTCGCCCGGCTGAAAAAGATCGTTAGCTAGCCAGACTTCCGGTCTTCTTTTTCGGAAGTGTGCGCACACACGAGGAGCCTGCATCATGGACAAGAGCATCTACGACATGGGAGACATCGACATCGCCTGGTGCCCGGGCTGCGGCAACTACCACATCCTCAACTCGCTCAAGCAGGCCCTGGCGGAGCTTGATCTGCGACCACAAGACGTGGTCATCGCTTCCGGTATCGGCCAGGCGGCCAAGATCCCGCATTACCTGTACTGCAACGCCTTCAACGGGCTGCACGGCCGCTCTGTTCCTCCAGCCACCGCCATCAAGGCCAGCAACCCGCGCCTGACGGTGATCTCCGAGAGCGGCGACGGCGACCAATACGGCGAGGGCGGCAATCACATGATCCACGCCATGCGCCGCAATTCCGACATCACGGTCATCGTCCACGACAACATGGTCTACGGTCTCACTAAGGGCCAGGCCTCCCCGACCAGCCAGGAGGGCTTCAAGGCGCCCATCCAGCCGAACGGCGTCTTCGAGGAGCCGTTCAATCCGATCGCTCTGGGGGTCGCGATGGACGCCTCATTCATCGCCCGCGCCAACGCGGGTGACGAGGCGCAGACGACTGAGCTTCTCAAGAAAGCCATCACCCACCGAGGGTTTGCCCTCGTCGACATTTTCCAGCCGTGCGTGACCTTCAACAAAGTCAACACTTACCGTTGGTTCAAGGACAACACCTATTACCTGCCCGACGACTACGACTCGTCCGACCGTATCGCCGCTTTCGCGAAGGCCCTGGAGATGGAGAAGCGCCCTCTGGGTGTCCTCTACGTCAGTCCCAATCCGAAACCCATCTTCCACGAGGCCCTGGGCGTCTATGCCGACAACCCTGCGCCGCTCTACGAGCGCGAAGTCGACTGGGACAAATTGCACGACACGATAGAGGCCCTGAAATAGAGTCAGACTTCCGCAGTCCATGAGACTGGAGAAGTCCGGTAAGGAGACATACTCTGAACAGACGTGATTTCCTGAGCAGCATGGGCAAGTGGGCCGCTACCCTGGCCCTGGCCGACGTGACTCGTCGAACCGCTTGGGCCGAAACCGAAGGCGACCCGATCGTCTCCGTTGCGCAGGGGACAGACTACGGTGCCCTGGTGAGGACCGTTCTGGCCCCGCTGGGCGGGATGGCGGCCTTCGTCAAGAGCGGCAACCGCGTCGTCGTCAAACCCAACATCGGATGGGACCGCCCCCCGGAGCAGGCGGCCACGACTCACCCCGACGTCGTCAAGGCCGTCGTTCAGCTTGCCCTGGACGCGGGAGCCGCGCAAGTGCTCGTCTTCGACCGTCCTTGCGCCGAAGTGCGACGTTCCTACGTCAACAGCGGCATCCAGGCCGCCGTCGAGTCAATCAGCGACAAACGCGCCCAGATCATCTTCATGGAAGATCGCAAGTTCGTTCGCGTGAGAATTGAGAATGGAAAGTCGCTCCAGGAAGCCGACATCTACAAGGACGCCCTGGACGCCGACTGCTACATTAACGTGCCCATCGCCAAGGATCACGGCAGCAGCCGGCTCACCTTGGGGCTCAAGAACGCCATGGGCGTCGTGGGCGGGAACCGCGGCATCATTCACATGGACCTGGGCAAACGCATTGCGGATCTGAACACGATCGTGCGGCCCAAGGTCACGATTATCGACTGCACCCGCATCCTGCTGCGCAACGGCCCGACCGGCGGCAGCCTGGCGGACGTTCGAGTGCTCGATACGCTGATCGCCTCCGCCGACATCGTTTCCGCCGACGCGTACGCCACGACTCTGTTCGGCCTCAAGCCGTCGGAGGTCGCATCCACCCAGGCCGCCTTCGATCTCGGGTTAGGTGAAATGGACCTGACGAAGGTAGAAGTGGTTAAGAACTAGCAATCAGCCTATCAGCGGGTTTCAACGAAGCTCTGCCGTGGAGCGGGCAGATGCCCCCGATTCCGATCTCTGGCTGAAGGCTGACACCTGATCGCTGACCGCTCCCAACAAAGGCGGGTGAATGGCCCAGAAGCAATTTGGAAGCTCCCCAACCATTTGGCGCCGGATTTCCCAGGCGCTGTTCTTGATCGTATTCTTGTTTCTGTTCCGCGTGACCGACTATTCCGGCACGGATCAACTGCCTTACGCCGTTAACGTCTTCTTTCGCTGGGATCCACTGATTGCCGCCTCGGCCATGCTCGCGACGAAGACGGTCATCGCGCTGGTTCTGCCGTCACTCGTCCTCGTCGCCTGGACCGCGATCGCGGGACGATTCTTCTGCGGCTGGATCTGTCCTCTTGGCACCCTGCTGGACCTCGCGCACCGGTTCATCCGGCCTTCCCGGGAAACTGCTCCCCCGGGACGCTACCGCGCCGTCAAGTACGGGCTGCTGGTCATCGTGCTCGTGTCCGCCTTCTTCAGCGTACCCCTCGTCGGCCTCTTCGACCCGTTCTCGATCCTGGTGCGTGGTCTTTCGTTGTCTGCCGATCCCGCATTCAATTGGGCCGCCTCCGGAGCCTTCGATTGGGCCTATCGATCAGGTCCGACCTGGCTCTCGAATATTACCGAGCCGACCTACGCATTTCTGCGAGGTACCCTGCTGCCCTTCCGCCAGACAGCATTCATCCTGGCCCTCTTCTCCCTGGTCATTCTCGGGGCCGTATTCGCTCTGGAGCTATTGGAGCGCCGCTTCTGGTGCCGGAACGTCTGCCCCTTGGGGGCGCTGTACGCGCTGGTCGCCCGCCACGCACCGCTCAAATGGCAACCGGGCCGCGCCTGCCACACTCAGGGCTGCCATACGTGCGGTTTCATCTGCCCCATGGGCGCGGTCGACGCCGAAAGCGGCGAATTCTCGCCCGAAATCGTGCAATCTGTGCCTGGATTGCCAGGAATCGTGCCCACAAGGCCTGATCCACTTCTCATTTCGCCGCCGGAAGCCCAGGCCCGCTCCGTTTGACCTATCGCGCCGCGCCTTCGTAATGAGCGTCGCCGCCGGAGCGGTCTTGCCCGCCTTCGTCGCGTCCACCGCCGCGAGGAAACTCCCCAACCCTGGGCTCATCCGGCCACCCGGCGCATTGGCGGAGCCCGACTTCGTCGCCCGATGCGTGCGCTGCGGCGAGTGCATGAAAGTCTGCATCAACAATGCCCTGCAGCCGAGCGCGCTGGAGGCCGGCGTCGAGGGCATCTTCAGTCCACGGCTCGTGCCTCGCCTGGGTTACTGCGAGTACAATTGCACCTTGTGCGGCCAGGTGTGCCCTACCGGTGCCATCCGGCCGCTGCCCCTCATCGAGAAGCAACGCACCGTCATTGGCCGCGCCGTCTTCGATCACAATCGCTGCCTGCCCTGGGCCAAGGGCATCCCCTGTCTCGTCTGCCAGGAACACTGCCCCACAGCAGACAAGGCCATTCGGCTGCGTCCGGCCGTGGTCATCGATCAGAACGGCAACTCCGTGACACTGCAGCAGCCGTACGTCGTCGACAGCCTGTGTATCGGCTGTGGCATTTGCGAGAACAAATGTCCTCTCCCCGACGAGGCAGCCGTTCGCGTCACCCGCGAGGGCGAGTCTCGCAACCCAGACAACCTCGTCGGCGTGGGGTATTCGGGCTAGCTGACGTCACACGGCGGCTGTCCGGCGCGACAAAGAAAAGACTGGGGCGTCGAACCTGCCTCAGTCTTCTTCTTTGTCGCGCCGACGCATATCGCAGTCGGCGGGCCAACTCATCCGCCAGCGGGCGTCGGTGTTGCGCCTCCGTCCGGCGGAGGTTCAGACGCCTCAGTGTGCTCCCCGTTACCGGTTGTCTCCGGCTGCACCAGGCCATGAGTGAAATCGACCTGAGTGGTCAGGCTTACCTCGGGAGGAATCACTCCCGTCGCATTGAACGCGACTGTCCCGGCATCGACCTCGTACGTGGCCGGCGCCCCCTTGGACCGCGCATTGAGGACCTGGGCTCCTTCCGGCAAGTGAACGGTGATGCGCGCCGCCCGCACCGGCGCCCGGGTCCGCGTAAACACGCCCAGCCAGTTCACCGAGTCGCCGGCCGGATCGAGCTCGACCACGCCGCTCATCGTGTAGCCGATCACGAACGTCGTCGACGACGGGCTCGACGCCTTCGGGTAATACCAGTCTATGCGTAGATTACCCTCGTCCCGGGTCAGTGTGAACGTGTTCGTTCGGGCCTTGCCCGGCTGCGCCTCCGTGAGCGCCCTGCCGTCGACCGTCACGTCGACGTCTCGGACGTCCCGTCCTCCAGACAGCGCCAGAGAGCGCGACCCACTGCTGAACGCTCCCTTCACGTACGCCAGCCTCCACGTCTCGACGACGCGGAGGTGACCTCCACCCAGCACGGTAAGGTCAGTATCTAATCGATTCCAGTAGAAAATGTACGATGGAACGGGCGTGGGTGTCGGCCGCGCCACCGGGACGGCGGCGAATCCGCTCACCAACACGAAGGCCACGATCACGGAAAGGCGCGTTGTCCTCAGCATGTTCACCTCCGCTGAAGCGAACAGTCCTACTTTCCGATCACCAGCGCCGACAGCAGAAGGTCACAGTGCATGTTGCGTCCGGTTGCTTGCAGAAACCCCTGCTCCCCAAACGTCAGGCACCCGATGAACGGCGCATCGCCGATCGCTTTCTTCACCAAAGGAACAACCTCGTCGATTCGATCTCCCAAGGCCGCCCGTCGCCCGCCGCAGTGGATGAACAGCAGCGCCGCGACGTCCTCCCGCTCCAGGTTTGCCGCCTCCAAAGCCTCATCGAGCATAGCCGGGATCGTCGCCAGCAAATCGTCGCCGGTGGCATCCATCAGCACCAGCTCGTCGCCTTCCTTGAACTTCGGCCGCAAGCGCAATGGAAGCGTCTCGAGAAGCTCCTACTGGGTGCTTGACGGCATAGAACTGCGCCTCATTGTTGAACACGGCGACAGGACGCAGCGTGCTGGCGCCCATGATGCCCGCCCCCAGCAGGTCCTCCATGTTAGAGCCAATCCACCCCGAATAGGTCTGCAGCGCAGGCCGACCGTTCAACTGAAACAGCGTCCGGCCTGAGGCTTTGGTCACAGTTGCCTTCTTGTCGGTCGGCCGATAGCCTCCGGCGTAGGCATGGCCCATAGGCAGATGGCTGAACAGCGCCGTCAACACGACACCGCTGTGTATGACGTTCCGATTCGCAAAAACGCTCCATTTGCCCGCCATCGAGTTGTCGGCCGCGGTGCCGCCGATGATCGGCACGTCGTCCCCCATCACCTCGCTGATCCCGCGGATCACCGCTTCTTCGTAGCCTACGGTCGACGTCAGGAACACGGCCTCGGGCAAACCTCCGGGCACGTCCGGCGCCCGCATGGCCATGATCGCGGCCGTGCGCCCGGCCGCCGTCGGATCGGCCCCAATTTCGGCGTAGCCCAGCCCGAACTCGATGTAGGGCGTGGACATCACCAGCACGCCAACGACGCCCTTTTCACCCGTCAAATAACCGTCTGGCCCCAGTAGTCCGGTGAATGACGTTCCCCCATGGATCGGAGCGACCCCCACCTTCGAGGCGACTCCATCCACCAACGCCTGAACGTCGTAGTCCACTGTGCTGAATACGAACGCTACGCTAGGCTCTCCTCCGCTCGCGTTTACGGCTGTTTGGGCCGCTTCCGCCCCGGCCTTGCGCGCGTCCGGATCACTGCTCCACCCGAAACCCACTCCAATTCGCTCGTCCACCGTGCTATGCACCCCCTTGTGTATAGAAGAAATCTGTCTGCTATGCTTCGTGCGCGGCAAGAGCACCGGAAGCCTCGGAGAGTCCCTCCGCCAGCATACGCTCGCGGCGCCGCTCCTTCGCCGCCCGGATCAATCCCACGAAGAACGGGTGTGGGCGGTTCGGCCGCGACTTGAACTCCGGATGGAACTGGCTCCCAACCATCCAAGGGTGATCTGCGACTTCAGCGACTTCCACCAGCTTGCGGTCCGGCGAAAGGCCGCTCATGATGAGCCCGGCCTGGGCCAGAATATCACGGTAAGCGTTGTTCAGCTCGAAGCGATGGCGATGCCGCTCGTACACGACGTCCTGATTGTAAGCCTCGGCCGCCTTCGTTCCCGGCACCAGATGGCATGGGTAGATTCCCAAGCGCATCGTGCCACCGAGATCCGTGATGGACTTCTGCTCGGCCATTACGTCGATGACCGGATGCGTAGTGCTGCGCTCGAACTCGGTGCTGTTCGGCTCATCGGAATTCAGCGCCATGCGCGCCAGATCGATCACCATCACTTGCATGCCCAGGCACAGCCCCAGATAAGGCACCTTTCTCTCGCGCGCGTAACGAGCCGCCACAACCTTGCCTTCCACGCCGCGATACCCGAAGCCTCCCGGCACGATGATACCATCGACGCTCTCCAGTATGTCGAGCTTCCGACCCCGCTCCAGCTCTTCCGAGTCGATCCACACCAGGTCGACGTTCACGTCCTCCGCCGCACCCGCGTGACACACCGCCTCACGCACGCTCAGGTACGCGTCGGAGTTGCGGCCGTATTTTCCCACCAGACCCACGCGCAGCGGCTCCTTGGGCTTCTTGAGCTGCTCGACGATGGCCCGCCACTCAGTCAGGTCCTTCTCCGCGTCCGACGGCATATTCAAAGCTTTGGCAATCGCGTCGCCCAGGCCGGATTCCTCTAAGATCAGCGGCACCTCATAAACCGACGCCGCAGTCACCAAAGGAATGATGTTTTCACGGTCCACGTCGCAGAACAAGGCAACTTTGTTCTTCAATTCCTCGTCAATCGGATAATCTGAACGCAACACCATAATGTCAGGCTGGATGCCGATGCTGCGCAGCTCCTTGACGCTGTGCTGGGTTGGCTTGGTCTTCAGTTCGTGGGTTGCCCCGATGTACGGCAGCAGTGTAACGTGCACGTACACGGCATTCTCACGGCCCACGTCCTTGCGCATCTGGCGGATCGCCTCGAGAAACGGCAGCCCCTCGATGTCGCCTACCGTGCCGCCGACTTCCACGATGACGATTTCCGACTGCATCTCCTTCGAAACCATTGCAATACGTCGCTTGATCTCGTTGGTAATGTGCGGAATGACCTGAATGGTCTTGCCGAGGTAGTCGCCGCGCCTCTCGCGCGAGATCACCTCGTGATACACCTGTCCGGTAGTGACGCTGCAGGCCCGCGTCAGATTCTGGTCGATGAATCGTTCGTACGTGCCCAAATCCAGGTCCGTTTCCGCACCATCGTCCAGAACGAAGACCTCGCCGTGCTCGTGCGGCGCGAGCGTCCCTGGGTCCACGTTGATGTACGGATCCAATTTTTGAGCCGCGACAGTTAAGCCGCGGCTCTTCAGGATCCGTCCGATGGAGGCGACGGTGACGCCCTTTCCGACAGAACTGACGACCCCACCGGTAACGAAAATGTATTTGGTCATATTCTTTTCTCCCCATCTGAACTAGGCCTGGGGCGGGCTAAAATGTGCTTGACCCCTGCCCGAACTATTTTAGCATGAGATGAAGAGATTGTCCAAAGACCGCGTGGATGACAGCCGTACCAGCTCGCACGCTGAGTACCTGGCGACTCGGCGTGCGAGCGCATTTGGACCACAACTCAAGGTGTTGCCGTTGCCCGAGGCGTGGCAGTCGCCGCGAGCGGCAGAGGCGTCTCCGTCGCAAAGAACGGCAGTGGCGTCGGAACCGGCGTTGCCGTGAGGGTGACGATAGGCGGAGGGGCCGGCAGCGGCGTAGGCGTCGGTGTTCGCGTTGGGGCTGGCGTTGGCGTATTGGTCGCCGTTTGGGCGATTATCGGATTCACGAACACCATTGATAGCAGCGTCAGAACCACTGCGGCGATCAGCATTTTTCTCATCAGGTTCTCCTGTTTGTTTTCCAAGCGATCGCTGAGGCGACTGCGAACACACCTCAGCTTGCTGCTACAGAATACGGCGCCCCGCTCGCAGCCGGATTGCGAGCGGGGCATGTGACACGTCTCTCAGCGCATTACTCACATCTGCCACAACTCGAGCCGCTGGTGGCGATCGACCTGCGATCACCACGGGCAGGGCCTATTCAAACTATTCGGATATTATATCACTTTAATGCTTGCGAATCAATAGATCGGTGGCTGAAGAGTGAGCAATCGCGCTCAATTGTCTCTGCCACGATCGCGAGTGGGAAGCACTGTCCCTGGCTTGATGCCCGGCCCAATCTAGCCTTTGATAGCGCCGAAGGTCAGGCCACGGGTGATGTAGCGCTGTGCCGCGACCGCCAGGATGGTCGGCACGAGCATGATCAGCAGCACGCGTACGCCGACGTACCAGAACTGGACACCGCGACTCATTTCGGAACTAAGGATGACTACCGGCATAGTGATTGCGTTCTTGCTCGTCAGCGCCAGCGCCATGAGCATATCGTTCCACGTGAAAGCGAGACAGATGATCCATGTGGAAACCAAACCCGGCAACACCAGCGGCAGAGCCACCCGCCAAAAAGCGCTGAAATACGAGCAGCCGTCGACCAACGCGGCTTCCTCCAGCTCGTAGGGCAGATCCTTGAACATCTGGCGCATGATCACCACGGCGAACGGCAGCACAAAGGTCGTGTTGACCAGGATGAGGCCTGACAGCGTGTCCCGCAGTCTTAAAGTGCTCAACAGCAGGAAGAAGGGGATCAGCACCACAGCTGGCGGCATGATCCGCTGCGACAGGAACCACATTGTCAGGTTCTCGTTCTTTATGTGCTGGAACCTGAAGCGGGCCAGCGCGTAGGCGGCGAACGTCCCCAAGAGGAGGGCGAGCGTGGCAGCGCTGATCGCGATGGTGGTGCTGTTGAATAGCGCGCGCTGCGTCTCGCGGCCTACGACTTCCGTAGCCCAGTTTTCCACGGTCGGCTGGAACTGGAGGAATGGAATCCAGGACATCGCAAACGTATCTTTGGGAAACTTAATGGAGTTGACGAACGCCCAATAGAAAGGAAAGAACGCCCACAGCGCCGCCAGCACGACCAACACCCATTCCGCTATTTTCGTCCAGCGCCTTCCGATACGTTTCATCTCCCCGCCAGCTTGTCCGGTCGAAAGGAGCCGAGACGCGATGTGTTCTCGTTTGTTGTCCGCTCAGACGCCAGCAGCGCAGGTGCCGGCTACTAGTCTGTCCGGGCTTCCGATCCCACCTCGCAGATTGCCGGCCGGGACGGGGCCGGAAGCCGATGTCCGAGACATGAAAATACGCCCAAGCAGGGCACCGAATGGGGCTGGCGAAGCCTAGCCCTTGATGGCGCCGAAAGTCAAGCCGCGGATGATGTAACGCTGCGCGGCGACCGCCACGATGGTCGGCACCAACATTATCAGGAGCACGCGCACGCCGACGTACCAGAACTGTACCCCTCGCGTATGTTCCGAGCCCAGGATGACTACCGGCATCGTGATCGCGTTTTTGCTCGTCAGTGCCAACGCCATGATCATCTCGTTCCAGCTAAAGGCCAGGCAGATGATGAAGGTGGAGATCAGCCCCGGCAGCACCAGCGGCAGGGCCACGCGCCAGAAAGCGCTGAAATACGAGCAACCGTCCACCAGCGCCGCTTCTTCCAGTTCCAAAGGCAGGTCTTTGAACATCTGGCGCAGGATCACCACTGCGAACGGCAGGGTGAAGGTCGTGTTGATCAGGATTAACCCAAACTGGGTGTCGCGTAGCTTCAGAGTGCTCAGCAGCAAGAAGAAGGGGATCAGCACCACGGCCGGCGGCATGATCCTCTGCGAGAGAAACCACATCGTCAGGTCTTCGTTCTTCATACGATGGAACCTGAAGCGAGCCAACGAATAGGCGGCGAACATCCCCAGTGCGGTCGCCAGGACCGCAGCGGTGATGGCGATGACGGTACTGTTGAATAGCGCGTGTTGTGTTTCCCGGACGCCCACTTCGGTGATCCAGTTGTCCGCCGTCGGTTGAAACTGGAGGAATGGAATCCAGGACGACTCGAACGTGTCTTTCGGGAACTTGATCGAGTTGATGAACGCCCAGTAAAAGGGGAAGAACGCCCACAGTGCCGCCAGCACGACCAGGACCCACTCCACGATTTTTGTCCAGCGCACTCCGGTACGCTTCATTTGTCCCCCCTCAGGCATACGCCTCGCGAATGCGCCCGAACAGGTTGCTCACGATGATCAGCACCACCACCAGCAGCACCAGACCTTGCACCGCCGCGTAGCCGAGGTCGAAGAATTGCAAGCCGGTGCGGTAAGTGAACAGGGTGTACACCTCGGTAGCTCGCCCCGGACCTCCCAGGGTCATCGCCGTCGGGATGTCGAACACCTTGAACGCCTCAATGAGCCGCAGCAGCAATATGATAACCAGGATGGGCTGCATTAGCGGCAACGTCAGCGCCCAGAATTTCTGGAGGCCGCCGGCCCCATCGACGTCCGCCGCCTCGTAAACCTCAACGGGCAGCGATTGCAGCCCGGCCAACGAGACCAGAAAGACGAAAGGCGTCCACTGCCAGATGTCGATGATGATCACCGCCAGGAGCGCGTAAAATGGGTGCGACAGCCAGGGGACATGCCAGCCAAAGAGCGAGCCGAGCAGGCTGTTGATCGGGCCGCCCTCCTCGTAAAACATCGTGATTCCCAGAAAGCCGATGGCGGCCGGAGTGGCAAACAACGGCAGAATCAGCATGGCGCGCCAGAAGCGGCGGCCCCAGATCTCGCGGTTCAGCAGCAGCGCCAAGAGGAAACCCAGGATCATCTCCACGATGACGGTCGACGTCACGAAGATCAGCGTGATCTTGAAGGCATTGTGCAGGTTGGCGTCGCCGAGTACGCGGGCGAAGTTCTTTGTCCCGATAAAGGTCCACGCGCGGCCAAGGCGCACGTTCCACACGGTGAGGTAGAGGGCGTAGAGGGTTGGAAAGATGGTGAAAGCCAGCACCCAGATGGCGGCGGGGAGAACAAATGCGAGCTTGGTACGGTCCTGCATGATCTGGCGCACGCCACGGCGCGCGGTGCGTTTCGTTCCCGCCGTGTCGGCTGTTTCGACCGGCAGCGCTTCTCTTGTCGTCATAGTCGTTCCCTCTTTTGTCGCACCATGCAAGAAAGATCGTGGCTCCGGCCAAGAGCTCCCATTGATGGTCGGCGCGGACCGGGCTTTGAGCAGGAACGCGGGGCTGGGCGACCGGCGGGGACGAGGCGCGCCCCGTTCCCGCCGGTCCCGCGCAGTCGGGCGCCTACAGGCCCATCGACGCCTTGTAGAAGTTCAGTTGGTCGTCACGGCCCAGGCGATCGGTAATATCGTTCCAGGCCTTCGAACAGTCGGCCAGCGCATCCGCTGGCTTCTTCTGGCCGGTCGCAGCATCCGACAGCTCTCTGTCCAGCGCCACCCAGTACTCATACGTACCCGGAATGCGCAGGTAGGGGAATTGCACCGGATTGTTAAAGCTGGCGTAGAATGCGTTAGTGTACTCGGTCACGTCGCCTGGTTCCCAACCTTGCGAGGTATAGTCCTCGAGCTTAGCCGTGCCATTCGGTGGCAAGAACTGGAAGTAGGCGCCGGGGTCGACACCGTCCCAGCCGCGGGTGGCATAGATCATGGCATTCTTCTGCTGCGCGTGAAGGGCGAACAGGTAATATGTGGCCTCCTGCGCCTTCGACAGCTTGGAGATGACGCCTGCCCAGGACCCGCCGGTGGTGTTGCCCACCAGGTTCGCCTCCTTGGTCTCCACCCAGGTCTTGTTGCTCAAGTCGTACCACTTGTTCGTGCCAGGAATCGGCGCGCACCCCATCTTGCCCTGGACGACGGATGTGTTCGGGTCCTGGACCAGACCGCCGAGGTCGCCCCAGGTGAACGTGAGCACCGCTTTACCTTTGCAGAAGTAATCCCACGATTCGCCGAGGCTCCAGCCAAGCATGGCGCTGGGTCCGAATTGCACCAGTTCGATCAGGGCCTCGAGCGCCGCCTGGTGGCCTTCAGACGTGACCATCGGGTCCATGTTCGTGGGATCGAACCAGTACACTTTCTGCGTCGGCGAGATAAGGTACGGCGCGGAGAACGACATGAAGTGGAACATGCCCTGCCCGCCCACTTTGAGGTGCATCGTCACGCCGTAGTCCGGTTGACCGTCGCCGTTCCAGTCCCAGCCGGTGAAGAACTCGGCCACGTCGCGGAACTGCGTCATCGTCGTCGGCGGCACCGGCAGGTCGTAGTTGTACTTGTCTTTGAACTTGGCCTGGTTGTCCTTATTGGTGAGGATATCCTTGCGATAGTACATGATCTGGCCGTCGTGATCGTTGGACACCATGTACTTCTTGTCGGCCCAGCTTAGCAGCGCACGCGGCCCGGGCAGGACCTGCTCAATGTCCCACTGTGGGAACTTGGGATCGCTGTACCAACCGTCGTACGGAACGATGAAATCGGCCGAGACGAGATCGCCCAGCCACCAGGCTCCGGCCACGAACCCATCGTATGAACCGGTGCCGGTCTCAAGGTCAGTCCTCACCTTGGTGTAGTGGTCCTCAAAGGGGACTTCGATTATGTCGAGCTTGGCGCCGGTGAGGTCTTCAAATTCGGCGCGGTGCTCGTAGAAGGGGCCGGTGATCGCGCCTTTTTCGCCGGCCGCGTTGATCGTGACAGCCACAGTCTGGCCGGCATACGGCTTCGCTTGAATCAACGGTGCTCCGAAGGCGGGCCTGGTGGGCAGACCCGGTAGGTGTGAGGCGGCCGCTACCCCAGCCGAGGTCAGCGCCGCGAGCCGCAGAAACTCTCGACGGTTCATTTTCCTGGCATTCATGATTCCCTCCCTTATCAGGACAATTCAACCACTCGACCGGTGGATACGAGGACGGGGACTTGGTCATGAGCCATGGCGTCCTTCTTTGGACAGAACGACTCGCTTCGGTTGACGAACTCTCAGCCTCTGCCGGCTTCATCACCTCCATTCATTCGGGTGCGTGAATATTTTGTTATTCGAACAAACGGCTAATCACCATGTTACAACAGATTTCTTCTCCTGTCAACAGCCAGATTTCCTCTGTCAGCCACCTCGGCTCCCGGCCACTTAGGACGGCGCCCCACACCGAGCTTCATTGACAGGCGCATGAATTCGTATATGATTCGTTCAGCCTCAACCCCACAACGAAGACGATGGCTGCGCAACCGAAGGGAGACCCTGCCATGCACTACAAACCGGACTGGGAACAGGCCAGGGAACGCCTGCTGGCCTACTGGAATCACGCGGTCATCGATCGCTGCTGCATCGCCGTCCATGCGCCGCGGAAGACGTCGAAGCTGCCGGCGTTTCCGGACCTGCAGAACGGCCCGTGGCTCGGTGGGCTGGCGGAGCTGGAGGGCGACCCGGCAGCGATCGAGCGCTGGTGGACTGACCCGGAGCTGAACTACGGGCGCGCCGTCACCTGGTTCGAGAACACTTATTTCGGCGGAGAGGCATTGCCGGTGACGTACGTTAACTGGGGTGCGATGTCACTGGCCGCCATGTTCGGCAGCCCCGCTCAGTTTCGCACCACCAGCGTCTGGTATCCGGCGGTCATCGAGGATTGGACGTCCTGGCAGTGGCGGTTCGATCCGGCTGACAACCCCACCTGGCGGACGATCCTGGCCATCGTCGAGCGTTTTTTGAGCGACGCCGAAGGCCGCTACTTCGTCGGCTCACCCGAATTGGGTAACGGCGCGGACGTTCTGTCGCTCCTGCGCGGCATGGACGAGATGGCCATGGATCTGATTGCGTATCCGGACGAGGTCAAACGAGCCGTAGACGTCATCTCTGACGCGTGGGTGCTCCTGATGGAACAGGTACACGGGATGACTGCTGCGGTCAATCAGGGGGGAGTGCTGGCCTGGATGGGGCTCTGGGCGCCGGGCAAGATCGACCAGCTTGCCTGCGATTTCGCCTCCATCATCGGCCCGGACAGGTTTCAGGAGTTTTTCGTGCCCGAGATCGAAAAGATGGGCAACTGGTGCGACTACGGGCTCTTCCATCTCGATGGGCCACATTGCATGCGGCACATCCTCGACACGCTCCTGAGCATCCCACAGATCAAGGCCATCCAGTTTACGCCCGGCGCCGGCGCGCCGCCCACCTACACCGAAGCTTACCTTCCACGTTACCGGAGAATTCTGGATAGCGGCCGCAATCTGTATTTGCTAGTCGAACCGCAAGATGTGGAGAAGATCCTCGGCGAGCTGCCGCCTGAGGGTCTGTACATGCGGACATATGTGGATACGGAAGAAGAAGCGAACGATCTTCTAAAGAACGCCGCCAAATGGTCCGCCCGAAAGAACCGGTCCCCAAGACCGTAGCCGCACCAGCTACTCGACGATCCGGTTCAGGTAGTCGAGGAACGGTTTCAAGGCAACGAACGCATCGACGGCGTGTGCGGCGAAGTCCGGGGCCAAAACCGCCTGGTCCGTGATATGATGCACGGCGACCACTTCCTTAAGCCGAAGCAGCTCGATCTCAGGGTGGCTGCGAGAGTAACCCTGCGGCGCGGTTTTCAGCTTTCCGTTCTCGCCGTCGATCGGCCCGTAGAAGCTTCGGTGCTCCTCATTGCCCACTATTGCCTTGAACGGACCGGCATCGCGACCGATGGCCTCGCGGAATCGCCCGATTTGTTCCGCAGAGGGCATGTGCAGCCCGCCGGCGATGATGGAGTTGTCGAACGGCTCCAGGTGAACGTAGTATGCCAGACGTGTCGACTTCCTCCCGCCGGGAGCAATGGCTGCAGCCATGTGCGATTTGTACGGCGACTTGTCCTTCGAGAAGCGGACGTCACGGTGAATCCGAAAGATGCAGTCGCCGGCGCTGACGTCCGCCAGGTCTTCAAATGCCCCCAGTTCATCGATCAGCAGATCGATGAACGCTTCGAACTGTTTCTTCGCGGTCTGGTACGCTGTCCGATTGCTCTCGAACCAGCCCCGCTCATTGTTGTCGCGAAGCTCGCTTAAGTACTCCAACACCGGCTTCAGATCGATGTCGCCGCCCATGGACCACCTCCTTTGCGCGCGGCGCGCTCGTCGCAACCCGCGCCGACGATTTGTAGTCTAATCGCCGAACGCGTTCCCGTCAAGGAACGCGCTCAGTATACCAGGGCAGGGCCCCAGTGAAGACTTCCGAAGTTACGTTTGCTCCAGGAGTCGCAGATGCGATCGCGAGCGATCAGCCCTCGCGGGCAATCTGCTCGACCACCTGCCGCCAACGCCGGCAATTCTCGACCAGATCGGGTCCCATCTGGTACAGGGCGCCGACCATGAAGAACATGACGTCGTTGCCGTACACCTGAAGCATTTCGGGCATGCGCTCCACGTTCATGCCGCCTGCCGCCGCAGGCATGCTCGGCTTCAGGTGCCCCATCAGCGCCCCGGTCGCGGCCACTGTGTCTTCGCAGTCCTGCTTCGTGCTGGCGAATCGCCCACCGTAGTTGACGAACAGCGCAACGTCGGCCCCGGCCAGGCGATTGATTTGACCGAACAGGACGTAGGGCGACATGCCCTGGTCCGGATTGCCGACGTAGCTTCCCTGGAACGACGGGTGACTTACCACCGGCAGCGCAACTCGATCGTCGTCCGCCACCTGGCGCATCGCGTCCAGTCCCGTCAGGCCCGGAACGATGAGTAGCGCTCCGGCGCCAACCTGCCTGGCCCACAAGGCGCGATCCACAACCTGATCTGCGGGCGCGGTGATGCTGGCCGCGTAGGCCGAGCGAAAGCCGGTCTCGCGGTTGGCACGGGCCACCGCCTCAGCGCATCGCTCCACCCGCTCCCGATAGGTCGCGAACGGCTGATTCGCCAGGCCGTGATCGTCTTTGATCAAGTCGATCCCACCCAGTGCAAACTGGTAGGCCAGTTCGGCGAACTCTGCGGGCGGCAGGCCCATCGGCTTCAGCGCGGCTCCCAGCACCGGCCGTCCGAACACCCCCAGCCGCTCACGCAGGCCCTCGCGCCCGAAGCGAGGCCCCTTGAAAGTGTTCTGCAGCGCTTCGGGCAATTCCAGGCGCTCCAAGCGAACGCCCGCCTTGAGGCTGGTGTTGCCGAAAGCCACATTCAGTAACCCGGTCAGTTCCAGTCCGGTCGTCTCCACGGCAAAACTGATTCGTGCCTGATAATGGCCGTCGTCGAGCGGCTCCATCGACTCGATTCGCCCCACGACGTGGTCGCGAATGTCCCCGCTCGGCACCAGGCTGAGTGGCAGCTCGACGGTTTGTTCAAGACAGATGTCCTCCGCTTTGGTCTCTGCCTCGGCCCGGCTGCCGGTCAGGCGATAGACGCCGCAAAAACGGTCGCCGGACAGGCGTACCGTGACGTTCGTCTGCATCGTGTCCGCTCTCCTCGTCTGTCTCGCCATCTTATTCACTGACCAGTATGACCTTGATCGCCCGGCTCGCATCTCCCTGAACCGCGAAGGCTTCCACCGCTTGCTCCAGGGGAAACGTGTGCGTGATCAGCATGTCCCGCGGAGCCTGGCCGCTGGTGATGAGCCGGAATGCCTCCGCCGGCTCGTCGCCGGTGTACCCCCAGCAACCGAACACTGCGATATTCTTGGTCACCACCTGGTTGACGTCGAATGGGACGTGGTCTTCGTAGCCGGCGGGGACGACGACCGCCCCGTCGATGGGCTTTACTACTTCCATGGCCTGATCCAGAGTCCCAGCCCGGCCCGCCGCTTCCAGAGCCACGTCGCAACCTCCGGAAGACTTCGGGTGGTAGCGCATGGGCCGATCTTCAGTCAGCGCCTTGATTTCGCGCACGGGGTCCGTCTCACGAGCGTTGAGGACCACATCGGCGCCTAGTTTTCGCGCGACGTCGAGGCGAACCGGCGAAACGTCCACGACGATGGTTCGCGCGGTGGTGTACGCCTTGACCACTTGCAGGTATCCGAGTCCGATGACTCCGCACCCAAAAATCGCCACGGTGTCGCTGTTCTTCGGCCGGCGGAGGTTGAACGCGTGCATCGGCGTGCAGAGCGGCTCAAGCGTGGCGGCGACCTCGTAGGATACATTGGGGGGCACCCGGTACAGGTCTGCAAGCCGTTCGTCGGGAACCCGGACGTATTCGGCCATCCCGCCTTTGTTGTGCACGCTGGTCACGCGATCGCCGACCTTCCAGCCGGCCGCCGAGGCATCGGGGCCCACCTCGACGATCTCGCCGCTGAACTCGTGCCCGATGATCCGGTACCCGTCCATGGGCACCGTCAGAGCCATCGTCCAGAGATCTGCGTTGACCACGTGCAGGTCCGATCCACAGATGCCGGATGCATGCATCCGCACCAGTACGCCGTCGCGGCCGGCCGACGGTCTCTGGACATCCACGACTTTGAGGTCCTTCTTGCCCAACACCGCAACCGCCTTCATGAGCATGGTTGCCCCCTTTTGGCTCCAGGTTACGACAGAAGACCTTGCAGGCTCTGCAAGGTCATTTCGAAGTGCTCTGTTGATGAAAGCAATGGGCCACCGCCCCAGATCGTGCTTCTGTGAAAGGGTATACCACAGACTCCCGATTCGCGCAACCGTCAGCCCGTCATTTCGGCCGTGCTGACCCAACGACGATCCTCGATCGACTTCTCCACTGCGGCGATGACTGCCTGGCATCGCACGCCGGCCTCGAAGCCAGGCTCTGGTCGCCGATTCTCTCGCAGGGCCGAGACCCACTCGTACAGCTCGTTGACGAACGTGTCGCCGTAGCTGACCGGCAGCGCGTTGGGCCACCAGGAGTACGGGTGCGCCGCATTGCCGAGGTAGATCGACTTGTAGCCGCCTTCCCTAGGCGGATCGTCCCACGTGTAGTAGTCGAGCTTGTTGGCATTGCTGTAGCGGAAACGAAGGCCACCCCGTTCGCCGCTGATCTCGAAGCTGAAGAAGTCCTTGTTGCCGCTAGCAAATCGACTGGCTTCGAAGGTCCCAAGTGCGCCGTTTTCGAACCGGGCCAGGAACATCGCCGCGTCGTCGACCGTGACCTGCCCTGTGCGCGTCGGTTCATTCTCCAGCGGCCGCTCCCGGCGGAACGTCGCCCAATCCCCAACCACTTCCACGATGTCGCCCACCAGATAGCGGGCCATGTCCGTAATGTGAGAGCCGATGTCGCCGAGTGCTCCACTGCCCGCCCGGTCCTTCTGCAACCGCCATATCAGTGGGACGTCGTGCGGCATGACCCAATCGGATAGGAAGGACGCGCGCCACTGATGCACGGTTCCGAGCCGCCCCTCGGCCACGAACTGGCGCGCCAGCGCCACAGCCGGCACGCGACGATAGCTGAAGCCAACCATGTGCCGCACGCCGGCTCGTTCCGCGGCATCGAGCATCTTCTGGGCGTCGGCCACGGTATTCGCCAGGGGTTTTTCGCACAGGACGTGTTTTCCGGCCGCGATGGCCGCCAAGGTGATTTCCGTGTGGCTATCGCCCGGCGTCGAAACGTCAATGAAGTCGATGTCGGGCCGCGCGATGACCTTGCGCCAGTCAGTTTCCGCCTCCTCCCAGCCAAACTGCTCGGCGGCCTTCTTCACCTGCTCCGCGTTGCGCCCACAAATAACCTTGCGCTCCACGGCGTATTCCGGCCCGTAGATGAGCGGCAGATTGCTGTAACCAAACGAATGTGCCTTTCCCATGAACCCGTAACCGATCATGCCAGCCCTGAGCGGAGCCATTCTCGAACCTCCTCTGGATCGCGTGGTGTGATGGCCTGCATGATAGTCCCCGAAGCACTTTCGGTCAAACAGCATCCTCTTTCGAATCCGCGAAAGAGCCGAAAACCCCATACGCCATTTGGCCGATGGCATGCGTATTTTATGCCTATCGAACGCGCATATAGTGTAACGCAGCACAAAAATAAGAGTATAATGTTATTAGCCATGATGTTTGCTGAGGGACGGGACCGCCCTATCCCCGACCCTGGATCAAACTCGAATCGGCAAGGCACAAGGGAGTCATCTCACAGGGGGAAATCATGCGAGTCGTCAACGTCAGTCCAATGGGTACGCTTCATCGCGCGCAACGATTGTTCCGCGCCCGGTCCCCGCTCTTTATCGCCATCATTGTTATTGGGACCATGCTGGTTACTAGTGTCGGTGTGCCGGCCGCTCCGGTTATTGCCCAGGAACCGACCGCCACTCCCGAGGCGCTGGCCCCGGCTGGGGGCTCCGTCCAGCAGCAACAACCTGAGCAGCCCGCGCCGCCAGAAGGTCTCGCTCCACAGGAGCGAACCGTAGTCCCCAACGCACCAACGATCCCGTCGGCCGTTACTGCTAAGATCACCACGGCGGTTGAAGTCCAGGCGCCCAGCGGCCCAGTTCAGCCCGGCGCGTTTGGTCTCGGCCACGTGGCATACTCTCCAAAGGGGTCTTCCCTGGCTCTGGGAACCGCTTTCGGCGTCTACCTCTACGACACAGAGTCCCGGCAGTCAACCGGCCGCATCGACACCGGCGGCGCGGTGAGCAGTATCGCCTATTCTCCGGATGGGGGGCTCTTGGCTGCAGGATCGTCCAGCAATAGCGTTCAGATCTGGCAGGCTGACGGCGGATCGCTCATCCATACAATGCAAGCACCCGCCGGCCAGGTCAATTGGGTGGCATTTTCTCCGGACGGATCGCTGTTAGCCGTAGCGTCATCGGACGCCCAGATTCGTCTCTGGAACGTGGCGGACGGCGCGTTAGCCCAGACCCTGACGGGCCACAATGGCCCCATTTCTTCGGTTGCCTTCTCGCCGAACGGTGAGTTCGTGGTCTCCGGGGCGGCCGACGGCTCGGTTCGTGTCTGGTCGGTACAGGACGGTATCGCCACCAACTCCGTCGTCGGCGCGCAGGGCGGCGTGAGCCGCGTGGCCTTCTCGGCGGATGGCTCGACTGTAGCATTCGGCTCAGGTGATGGAACGGTCCGCCTCTGGCAGGTCAATGGCGGCCAGGTTCCCACGACTCTGGCCGGCCATCTCGGCGCCGTCACGGATCTCGCCTTCATGCCCGGGGACTCACTCGTGGCATCGGCCTCAACTGATGGCACGGTCCGCCTATGGCAGGTCACAGACGGCCAGTTGATCGCCATTCTGCCCGGCAACATTGGGCCGCTGTCCAGCATTTCCTTCCGGCCGGATGGTCGCCGCCTGATCGCCTTCTCCTACGGGGGCGAGTTTCGTCTGTGGAATCTGTCCGCGCTCTTCCCTGCTGCGTGCACCGACGGTGCCGCGTTCGTCGTCGATGTAACAGTGCCCAACAACACTGTTATCGCGCCGGGTGCCCCGTTCCAGAAAGTCTGGCGCGTTCAGAACGTCGGCTCCTGCCCCTGGAGCGACAGGTACCAGCTCGTGTTCGCGTCGGGGACCCAGTTGAGCGCCATCGACGCCCAGCCGCTGACCACGGTCGCGCCGGGCAACACTCTCGATATCGCCGTCGACATGGTGGCGCCGGCCGAGCCGGGGATCTACCAGGCCGTCTGGCAAATCGTCGATCCCAACGGGCAGCCTTTCGGCCCCGGCCTGACCGTCATCATCCAGTCCGGCACACCTGGGCCGGCAGTCTACATCACGGCCAGCGCCACCTACATCGACGCCGGCCAAAGCGTGACGATCCAGGCAACCGTCATCGGCACCGTGCAGGCCTGGCTCGACGGCGAACCGATCTTCGACGGCTTCGCACAGAAGACCGTCTGGCTCTGTGGGACCACAACCTTCACGGTCGACGGTATGTTGTCCGACGGGTCGCACATCACGCAAAGTGTAACCGTGAACGTCAATGGGTCTTGCAACAACAATGAGGCCGACCTGCGCATCAAGGAACTCAATGCCAGCAATACGAACCCGGTCGTCGGAGAGGTCGTCCATTTTTCTGCACGCGTCAAGAATGAGGGCGACGAGAGCGCCGACGACTTCGACCTCAAGTGGCGCCCGAGCAGCAGCTCATCGTACAGCACCAAAGGCAAAGATCTCGACCTGGATCCCGGCGACGACGAATGGGTGGACTGGAATTATACCTTCAACTCGCCGGGCACGTACGAAACCCGTGCCCGCATCGAATACAATGACGAGGAGACTCATCGCTCGCTTACGATCGTCGTGTCAGGCAGCGCCACGCCCACCCCAACGCCGACACCCGGCGCTGCGGACGTGGTCATGACCGGCCTGACGGCAGACGACACAGCACCGCAGGCTGGTCAGGTGGTTCACTTCACGGCGACGCTCCATAACCAGGGCAGCGGCACGGCGACCAACTATCGCCTGGTCTGGCGACCGTCCGACGCCACCGCCTTCCAGTTGATCTCCGGCAGCGTGAACCTCAATTCCGGCGAGACGCAGAATTACGATTTCGACTACACGTACACCCAGGCCGGAACCTACAACACGACGGCGGTCGTCACGTCAGGCGGTCAGCCCGTGCTGGAGGACTCCAACTACAAGACGCTGGAGATTACCGTTAGTTCGATATTCCCGACTCCGACCCCGGGCACGCCGACACCGACGCCCACGGTTGGGCCCGCGCCTGCCGGCAATCCGAATCTGGTCGTCACGGCTCTTGCCGCGAATCCGTCTTCGCCGGCGGCTGGAGAGGTCGTGCACTTTACTGCCTCAGTCCAGAACCAGGGTGATGGCCCGGCGTACGGCTTCCAGACGTTGTGGCGTCCCGACTCTAGCGCCGCGTTCCAACTCCAGTCCAGCGGGCTGAACCTGGAGGCCGGTCAGTCGCTGTTGATTGCCTTTGACTACACCTTTACGGCTGAAGGGACGTACGAGACCGAGGAAGTGGCTGAGTTCGCTTCGGTACGTGGGCTCTCGGCCAGCGCCGTAACCGGCAGCAACTCTCGCACTCTGACAGTAGTCGTCGGTCCGAGCGGCTCCTCGCTCCTCCAACTCGGCACGGCCACGCCGACCATCACTTCGACCGTCGCGCCGCCCGAGGAAGCCACCCTTACGCCGACTCCGGAAGAGACCGTCGTGACCGAGCCGACCGAGACTTCGACGGTGATACCCGAAGGGCCGACTGCCACTCCTACCGCGGAAGAGACCGTCGTGACCGAGCCGACCGCTACTCCCATGCCCGAGCAACCGACTGCCACGCCGACCACACAGGAGCCGGTCGTGACTGAGCCGACCTCTACATCCGTCCCGGAGGAACCAACTGCTACGCCGACCGCGGTGGCCCCCGTCGTAACTGAGCCGACCGCAACGACAGTCCCCGACGAGCCGACTGTCACGCCTATCTCCGTAGAGCCGACTGCGACTGTCGTAACGGCAGAGCCCACATCGACGCCGGTGCCTGCGGAACCGACAGCAGCTCAGGTGCCTGCCGAACCGACTGCGACACCTGTGCCTGCCGAACCGACTGCGACACCTGTTCCTGCCGAACCGACGGCGACACCGGTACCGCCCAAGCCGACTGCAACGCAGATCGTCCAGGCGCCGCCGGCCGCGAACGAGCCCACCGCAACGCCCATCGTGATGAGCGAGCCACCGACAGCGACACCGACCGTCGCGGCCCCGCCTCTGGCGCAGAAGCCCGCCCAGGTCCAGGCTGCTCCGACCGCAACGCCTGCGAAGAAGAAGCCGTCGCGTCCGGCGGCCGCCAGCAAGCCGACGCTCGCTCCGTCTGCAGCGCCGACGGCAATCGTTGCCTCCGAGCCGCTCCAGAATGCGGTTCTTAGCGAGCCGCCATCGCCGACTCCGGCGCCGAAGCGGGCGGCCCGCCAGACCCCGAGACCGAAGCCAACGGCGAAGCCGGCGGCCCAGCCAATCACAATCCAGCCGAGTCCCACTCCCGTGGTCGTGCCGACCACGCCACCTCAGGACTCCGTCGCGAACGAGGCGGCGCCAGCTCCAAGGCACAAGCCGGCCGCTGCGCCCAAGCCGGCAGTCGCGCCGAAACCGGCTACCGCTCCTCCTCCGGCGTCCAGGCCGGAACAGCCGACGCCTACCCCGATCCCGACCGAGATCATAAGCGCCGACGCCGGACCCGGCTCCGCGCCGCAAGAGTCCGCCGACACTCAGTGATTGTGGCGGGCAAGATCCCGAAGCTTCAGGACATCGGAAGTCTGACAGAAGAGAATTGAAGGAAGTCCCCGGTTTGCATGACAAACCGGGGACTGTTTTTGTAGCGATATGAATTCAGCTGGCGTCCGAGTGCCGTCCTGTGGACCGGTTACTCTACTGGCAGACCTCTTGCTGGAAAGTGATGACCGCCCGCTGACCATTGTCCCTGAATTGAGCAACTACCGGCGGCGACTTCAACCCCGGCAGATCGACGTTCCAATCCATGGCCTGAACCAGGCCGTGGATCTGGAACTCGCCGTGGGCTTCCGTGTGGGTACGGACGTCGACAGTATAAGCGAAGGCCCTCACGATCACGTCGCGCATCGGCTTTCCCTTGTGATCCAAGACACGCCCGTCGATTTGGATCAGGGGCTTGTCGATCTTGTCGTAGCGATCCACTCTGCCCCGCATGCAATAGCTGGGACGCGGCGTTGCGGTCGGCTGGGGTCTGGGCGTGGGCGGCGCAGGCGTGGGAGTGGCAACCACTCGCCCCGTGCCCGTTCCCTGGCCGCCAGATTCCGGCGTTGCCATTGGGGCGGGCGTCTGGGCGGTCACGACTCGCCGGACGGCAGTCTCAGCAGGCGACTGCGCCATCGCGCTTTCTGAACCCACGAACGTGGCCACCAGAAGCAACAGAGTCACGATCGGCCCCAAACTCCACCTTACGCTCGCATTCTTCGCCATATTGACGCTCTCCGTAGATATAGTTTGAACAACGATGATCCGCAGCTGTATTCTACGCACTTTCGCACCCAGACAAAATCGCTGCTCTCAGCGCGTCAATAATGCGGTGGCAGCTGCACTGTGGTCTCCAGGCCATGAAAAACGGACGCCACGTGCATGGCCACGTGGCTGACCCACGCAGCCAATGGGTTGGTGCTGATCAGATAGCCCAGGCTCAAAATCCCGTTGCCGAAGACTGGCGCCGCAATGGAAGGGCCTCGAAACTCCAGGTAGCCCCAGTGATAGGCAGCCGTGACCATCAGACTGGCAATCAGCGCAACAGCGCCGGCGGCAATTCGTCCTGTCCATGCATCCGTCCACCCGACACGCGACAGGCCCTGCCAGGCTGCACAGACGGGTAACACGGACAACATCAGCGCATCCACCGTGCCATACACCAGGCTCAGCCAGGCGACGTCGAAGAGCAGTCCCAGGCCTCCGGGTGTTGCCGAAGCGGGCTGAGACAGGACATTCTTAACCACAAATGCTCCGACAATCACGGCAACCACGAGGCCCCATGGCCAGCGGCGCGCCAACTGCTGCTGCCAATCGAGCCCGCTCCAGCGCCAATAGCCGTACAGAAACGGCACCGCCACCACCGTCCAGACCAGCACTACCCAGCCTCGCGGCAAACGAAGCCAGCCCGACAGGCCCGCAGTCACTGCCACTCCCAGAACCGCTGCCGCTGGAATCCACAGGAAATACGCCCACCACTCTCTCGCCATCGTTGCCCTCCCTGGAGTCAACTGTGGGGCAGGTCGAAACGCCTTGGGCTCAAGCGCGTCACCCGCCTGGTCCGCTTCGCCTCCACTTCCGCAACATTCGCACTTTCAATGATGATATGCATGCATTGATACAGGTATCCTCACCATTATACGGCAGGCTCGAATGTCGTCAAGATCATCGAAGGGATTCGGCCGCCATCGGCACGAACATACTGCCGTCTGCGAAAAAACCACTCTGCGATACATCCAATTCCACCATGGTCGCGTACAATGTTTAGATGTGGCCCAACCTGATCTGTGTGGAACGGGCCACCTTCGAAGGAGGATGGGCGCGTCGCCGGCAAGTCGGGCGCAGCCCTCACGCACGCAGCAGAGAAGACGGAGGCAAGAAATGGTTACACGGAAACACTGGGGGGGCATCAACATCGGATTGCGGACGCTCATATTCATGGCGGTTGTGTGTGCGGTGGCAACTGCAAGTGCACCGTCCGCCGCCCTGGCTGCGGGCAGGCCGCAGATGCCCCCTCGCGCCATCCCGCCTTACGTATATGGTGCACCGTACTCGATCCCCGGCCTGCCAGGGTTGTACGTTACGGTCACGATAGTAGGGCACACGACGGGAGTCCCGGCCCCAGTCGATGACAGCAAGGTCTTCGTGATTCCTGCCCCGCCCTACGATCCGAACTGGAGTGAGCCGTGGGGCAGCTTCCAGTCATACGCCGACTGGGCCAATCTGTTTCGGACGCAGAACCGAGGCCAAAGTCCCACGATGAAAGACGAGACCGACTTCTGGGTTTCCCAGGCCATGGGAGGCGCGCTGGATTACCTGCAAACCGCCGCAGCCCAGGCTCAGAGTTCTCCGCAGCAATAGGGCGTGCGTGTCCGTACGGTAGCTACTCCTGATCTCCAGCACGGCTCGGATTGATTTGGAAATCGCTGAGGCTCCAACGCCTGTGCCAGAGCGTCTCTACCGGGCAATGACTGCGCAGTTGTCTGGAGGCTGGCGGGTCCGTTAGTCACTTGACTTTGCACATCAGAGCATTAGAATGATCAGCGAACCTGGTCACTCAGGCGATCGAATTGTGTGGTCTCACGATGAATGAATTCTCGCATGGCCGCGAGTCTCCAAGGGGAGGACACTCTCATGAACACTCCGAACCGATCCTGGATCCCCGGAGTACTGATCGTTCTCTCGCTGATCGTAGTCGCGTCTTATCCGGCGATCTCCACAGTGCAGGCCGCCCCTGGCCGGTACATCGCCTTCGCTTCCGACCGCAACAAAGGGGTCTTTCAGATCTATCTTATGGATCTCGACGGCCACAATCAGACGCCGGTGACCGGCGCGGCCCAACACAGCCTGACGCCCTCCTGGTCGCCGGACGGCAAGCGACTCGTGTTCAGCCGCCAGGCGGCGGCCGACTCGAGCGACTTGTTCGCTATTAACCTCGATCTGACCAACGAAATCCAGCTGACCCACAGCGGTCGGGCAGTCCTCCCCACATGGTCGCCCGACGGACAGCACATCGCGTTCTGCGCCGTGAGTGGGACCGGAACACCCCTCGCGGTCGCCCCGCAGGGCGTAACCAACATAGACGGCGACATCACAGTGATGGACACAGATGGACACAACGTCAGGACCCTGACCACTAGCCACAACAACTCCACTCCGGCCTGGTCGCCCGACGGGCAGCGGATCGTCTTCAGCTCCACACGGGGAGGCTCTGCTGATATCTACGTCATGAACGCTGACGGCAGCAACGTGAGACAACTGACCCACGGACCGAAGCAGCAGTATTCGCCCGCGTGGTCACCCGATGGTCGCTACATCGCGTACACCAGCGCCCAGGGTTTCACCACCGTGGGCGAGGACATCTACGTCATGAACGTGGACGGCAGCAGCCCCAGACGCCTCACCACCAGCGGCCAGGACGGCGCTCCGGCATGGTCGCCTAACAGCCAGCGGATCCTGTTCACGTCCAAGCGAGACGGCCATTATCAGATTTACGTCATGGATCCGGACGGCAACCGCCAGTCCAACCTGTCCAACAGCTCCGCCAACGACCTCTGGGCGGCCTGGCAGCCCATGGACTGACCTGAACTGTCACCTGGAAGTTTTGACTCGACGGCCCCGCACTTCCGCACTCCTCCCCCATCCTCTCCACGAACCTGAAGGCGCTTGCCGCCGGCTATGACAGAGATCATTGCCCGTGGCACGGCGCTCTGCTACCTTAATAAAGAATATTCGGATGCTGTGTCTTATATGGCAGAGGCTCAACTCGGTATGGAGTCTCCCAAGGAGCAACTACAAATGAAAAGCAAGCCACTCGCCTGGATGTCGTTCCTTCTGGCGCTCGCGGTCGTACTCGGTACGGGCGCGCTGCTGTCCGATCAAGCCCGTGCTGCCAGTCCCGCCGCGAACCTTGGGATCGTGCAGCAGATGTTCACAGATTTTGAAAGCGTGGACTTTTCGACGCTGTCCAGCCGATTCGCCAATGACGTCGTTTGGGTCCAGCCCGGCGGACCGTCGGTCCCCCTCGCCGGAATCTACAAAGGCCCTCAAGCCGTAATCAACCTGTTTCAGCAGATCGACAACACCGTGGAAGTTCTGGACTTCCAGCCGCGGGACTTCGTGACTCAAGGCAACCAGGTAGTCTTTCGAGGATGGCTGCGGGCGCGCATCAGGCCGGACGGCCAGCCGTTTTCGCTGGATTTCGTTCAGTTGTGGACCCTGCGGGACGACGGAAAGATCTCTCGGGTGGAGAGTTTTGCCGATACGGCTGAGCTGACTCGCGTAGCCGCGGCCGCCTCCAAAATCACTCCAGGCCTCGCGTCACCGGCGACGGCCGAGCAGTCGGCGATGCAGAACGAGCAGGTCGCTCGGAGTGTATTCGACAGCATCAACGCAGGGAACCTGGATGCACTCGACCGATACCTCGCGCCAACGTTCATCAGCCACGATCCTCAGTCTGCGCGATTGGATCCGTCTCTCTGGAAGCAGGAGATCGCCTCTTACCGGCAAGCGTTCCCTGACCTGCATTTCGACATCAATGACGCCGTCGCCCAGGGCGACCAGGTCGTCCTCCGATGGACTGCCAGCGGCACGAACACCGGCAAGTTCATGGGCATGGCGTCTACAGGCAAGAAGGCCACCATCGACGGAATCACCGTCTTCCGTTTCGACAGCGCCGGCAAAATGATCGGCGAGACGGGCAGTTGGGATGCTCTGAGCCTCATGCAACAGCTGGGCCTGGCCCCGGCTCCGGCGTCCGCCGGCGGCTGAACCCGCTCTACCGCCTTTCTCTCAGCACGATACGGCCACATTGAGAAACGCCCACTTGCCGAATTACGGCAGCGGGCGTTTCGTTGTCGGATCTTCTCATGCCGCAGGTCCCACGGTACGCGGGCGGGCGCCTGTCACGGCACGCCGACATTGTATGGTCCACTTCTGGCGGCATTACGTTAAGCACATTCCAAAACTCGTCAGTTGCCCGTCCGAGACCGCTCTTCATGCGTCCAGGATTGTGCCACTTCCGGAACAAAAGGGGCTGAGCTGTTGCGCGCGATCATCCTCTGTCGCAATGTTCGAGATGAGAAATCATCCCAGTCTCGTTCTGAGCGCACGCGACGCAGAAGTCGCCCCCGTGGCAGTCGCAGCCGTCATCACCAGCACAATCCCCAGCCAGACCTGCCACGTGGGAACCCACCAGATGCCCGGCGCGGTCCAAAACACCTGTGGCACGATTGCCCATGCACTGAGCCCCCAGCCAACGACAGCCGCGCAGGAGAGTCCCATCGTCGCCACCACCACGGCGGCCGGGACACGCAGACCGCGGTACAGGTTGGCGTCGATTTCGCTGCGGGCCAAAGCCATTACTACTGCCACCGCGCTGCCAACCGCCGCGGCCTTGATCAGCACGCTAAGGCCCACTGTGAGAATTACTGCACGTGCGTCCGGCCAGGGTGGCACGACGCTCTGGTGGGCGATCAATACCAGACCCGCAACGTAGACTCCGACGAGGAGTGCACTGATCGGAGGAACGGCGAGCAGGCACAAGATATCGCGCCGTTTGGACGCGAGAGCGTACCGTAGCGTGGCCAGAGCGACCGGTAGTGCGCTCACGACGACGGTCAGCATCCCCAGTATCGCGCCGGCCTGGACGAGCCAGACCCACAAGTGCAGTTCGACATTCGTTCGAGCCAGTTCAACCAGCGGATTGTCGTCCAGAGTGCCATAGAAGGCCAAACCCGCCAGCACGAACGCCACCCAGGCACAGAAGACCACCAGTACAAAGCTCCTCAATCGCAACATCGCCTGTGTCCTTTCCTGTCCAAAGATCGCTCGAAGGTGCGCGTCCACCGCGCCTATCAGAACATCCAGCGCTGCCGAAACGGATGGCCGGCAAGTCTCCAACAGCGCGGCAAACTCGTCGCCGTATCGCGCCTGCCACGCCCGCGGATAGAGACGGACCATACAGACCAGACTCCGGGGCCGCATGCTCACACTCCAGTCTCCGTCAGCCGCTGCAGGCCAACGGCCGCGACGCGCTCCAGATGCTGCAACTCGCCCGACAAAAGTGTTGCTCCCACAAAAGTCAGCCGGTAGGGCCGGCGCCGGTCCTCCGCAGCCAGTGCCTCTATCAAGCCGCGCTCCTCCAGTCGCGTCAGGGCACCGTACAGCGTTCCCGGCTCCAGCGACACCCCACTGAATTCCTTGATGTCCTGCATCATTCCGTAGCCGTGCTTCGGTCCGCCTGCCAGACTGGCCAGAATCAACATGGACGGATCATAGAACCGACCCAAATCGCCTGCGCGTCTCGTCATGTGTTCACTCCCTCTAGTCAGTTCAAAGATATATCGCTATATTTAGTACGTACGACTTAATAATATCGTATCACCTGCGTTGTGTCAAATGTGCCCCGGGAAGGTTTCCCGCAGGCGTTTTTTTTCGAAATCATGAAGGGTGTATAATCCGGGGCAGGTTACCCGTCACGCGTCGGGGTTAGCAGCGGTTCGGTCGGTCCCGCGCCACCAAAGGAGGTTAATCCATGTCCCCCGTTTCTCGTCGCCAGACGAACTCCAATGTTGTGTTTCTCGCATCGCTGTCTTTTGTCTTGCTCCTGGTCCTCATGATCGCCATGCACGAATCCAGCTCCGCCGGGACGCCCGACGCCTCGGTCGCGGCCGCCGCCACGTCGACAGCTGCAACCGAAACGCCCGTCGTGGGCCCCACGACCCCCATCACGGCTCCACTCACGGTGGGAGAAAACATCTTCTACCACGGTGTAAACCTGCAGGACAAGCCCATCCCGTTCACGGACGGACCGTCCTGGTTTCAACGGATTAGAGAAGGCTGCGTGGCGTGCCACGGCGTGGATGGCCGTGGCGGCATGCACGTGCCGCCTACCGGTATCATCGCACCCGACATCCGCTATTCCAGCCTGACGTCGACCGCCGGCGGGGAGCAGACTGTCTACACGGATGCGACTATCAAGCGGGCCATCACCCAGGGTATCGACTCCGACAATGAGTCCCTGGACTCGGCGATGCCCCGTTGGCAGTTGAGTCCCCAAGAACTCAACGACCTGATTGACTTTCTGAAGGTCCTTCCCGCTGAGGCGCAGCCGACACCGATCCCATCCATTGCCGCCGCGCCCGTGACCGCTACCGTTGTCGTGCCGTCGAGCGTGGCCACCGTTGCCGTGACTCCAGCCATCACAGTGACTCCTGCCTCTCCCCTCACCGTGGGCGAAGCCATCTTCCAAAAGGGCCTGAATCAGCAAGGCAAGCGCATTTCGTTCATCGCCGGTCCGCCCTGGTTCCAGCGGGTAGGGGGAGGATGTGCGCTCTGCCACGGCATAGACGGTCAAGGCGGTATGCACGTTCCACCTACCGGGATTATCGCTCCCGATATTCGGTACTCGAGCCTGACTTCGACCGGCGGCGGGGAGCACACGGCATACACCGATCAGACCATCAAACGGGCCGTCACCCTGGGTATCGATTCCGACACCGAGCCCCTCAGTCCCACTATGCCCCGGTGGCAGATGAGTCCTCAGCAACTCAACGACCTGATCGATTTCTTGAAGACCTTGAAATAGACGCGAAATAGGTCGCGTGTGGGCAACTCACAGCCGGCCACGGGGCCTCCGTGGCCGGTTTCTTCACGGTTCCAGCCGAGCTGACCGAAGTGACACCGGTCGCTCGTGCTGAGCTTCACCGAAACGATTGCCTTTGATCGCAAGTTGGCCAGGGAGTATTGTCCGCACAGCATTTGGGACCACAATGGTCGGCACACTCAATTTCACTTTTGGAGGAACGGATATGAAGGTCATGATCCTCACTTGCAGTCCCAACACGGAAGGTCTCACCGCCGCGTGTGGCGAGGCGGCCAGGGGTGGCGTGGAAGCCGCCGGCGCCGAAGTCGTAGTCGTCCGTCTCAACGACCTGAACATTGGTAAGTGCCAGGCCTGCAACAACGGTTGGGGCACCTGTCTCAAAGAGCACCGCTGTCAGGTCGAGGACGACTTCCAGGCCCTTCAGGCCAAGATGGGGGAAATGGATGGCTACGTCATCGTTACCCCGGTATACTTGTGGGACATGAGCGAGTCGCTGAAAACCTTCTTCGACCGACTCCGGCGATGCGAATATCCAGCCCGCCAGGGTAAGAACAACGTCGAAGGCAAACCGTTCATCTGCGTCGCCGCCGCCGGCGGCACCGGCAATGGTACCCTAAATTGCCTGGCGTCGATGGAGCGTGTGTTCCAGCACATGAATCACATCCGGCCCGAGCAGTTCGAGTACGTCGGCGTCACGCGCCGAACACGCAGCTACATGCTGGAGGCGCTCCGGGCGGCCGCCCAGAACCTGGTCGCGCAGAACGCACGCCCTGCATAGCCTGCGTTGTTTCCCAGCGCCGTTTTAGGCACGCGACGGAATCTCGTCGCGTGCCTAAAACGGCTCGCCTCAAATTTCCACCCATTGACGTCCCAGCGTACGCCCGACAACGCAATCGACGACAATCGACGTGTTCAATGCCCAGAAATGGCATTTTTCCAACGTTTTACCCTTGACACCGCTTGCGCATCGGTGGTATTATGAATACAAGCATTTGTCGGGCTGCGCCGCACGACCGAAAGGAGGGGGATCCAGGCGGAGCGCCCCTTCGTTTGTATTCGGACCTAATAGCCGGGGACGGAGTGGCCGCCGAGTTCCCACACAGGCCTGTCTCGTCCTTCCCGCAAACTTGTGTTTCCTCAGTTTGTCACGACCTGCCTTCAAAATAGGTTCTACTGTCGTAGAAGCGGAATCCCGTTGATGTGCAGCTGGATAGCTTTTGCGTTCGTTCTGCAAGCCCATGCGTTCACGTGAAAGGAGAAAATGGTAATGCGTGCACTGAGAATGCTGGCGATCATCGGTCTATTGATGGCGGTAGCGGTGCCGGCGACGTTTGCTCAAACGCCGGCTAGCGAGACTCCTGCGGCCGCCGCGGCGACCCCCGGCCCCATCGACTGTACGGGTGTGACTTCTGGCGAGCAGTTGTCTATCATATCGGAGTGGTCTGGCGGTGAAGGGGATCAGCTCAATGCCATCCTGAAGCCGTTTGTGGATGCATGTGGGGTGAAAGTCAACACCCAGGCGACTCGTGACGAGGCAGTGCTCGACGCCAAGGCGAAGAGCGCGCCCCCGGACGTCATTTTCTGGGCAACCACAGCGCCGACCCTGCTCTACACCAACCAACTGCAAGACCTGAGCGCGATGGGCGCCGACGCCTCGAACTACTCCCCATCCTGGGTAAAGCTGGGGACAGTTGGCCAAAAGTGGCTCGCGATTCCGGTCAAGACGGACATCAAAACCATCGTCTGGTACAGCCCCGCCAACTTCAAGCTGTTCAACTACACCGTGCCCACCACGTGGGATGAACTGAATACGCTGGTGGACAAAATGGCGGCTGACGGCAACATTCCCTGGTCGATGGGTTTCGAGTCTGGGGCCGCGACGGGCTGGACGGGAGCCGACTTCATCGAGGACATCATGCTCGTGGAGCAGGGGCCCGAATTTGTTTCCAACATCATCTCGGGAACTGTGCGGTACAACGATCCGGGCGTGAGCCAGGCATGGCAGACGTACGGGAAGTGGGCCAAGGACCCGAAGTACACGGTCGGCGGAGCTACCGGAACCGTCAGCACGGCCTTTTTGGAAGCCATCTACAAGGTCTTCTCTAACCCGCCCGGCGCTATGATGGTCCGGCAGTCAGGGTTCGCCGGCGGCGAGATTGCGCGCCAGTACCCCAACCTGAAGTACGGCACCGATTATGACTTCTTCGGCCTGCCCGGTGCGAAGGGGATGCAGATCGGCGCCGATTACATGATGGTCTTCAATGCAACGGGCGCCTCCAAGGCGCTGGTCCGGTATCTTACCGGTCCGGCCGGGGCAGCGCAGTGGGCGGCAACGGGATTCGATCTCTCACCCAACAAGCTGGCAGTTGGCCACTACACTGATCCGCTGTTGGAAAAGAAGGCCGAGACCCTGCAGAACGCCGCCGCAGTCGTGCCGAGCATCGGGGACACCATCCCCGCACCGTTCGGCTCGGCACAGTGGAAGGGTATCGTCGACTACATCAATGGCGGGAACCTGGATGCCTCACTCACTGCGGTCAACCAGGCTCAGGGCGAAGCCCTGAAACTGAAGTAGTCCATAACCATACAGATCACCCGGCGCTTTCCAACGGGGAAGCGCCGGGTAACTGACTCTGCAACCACCAAGAGATTCATCTAAAGCAATTGAATCAGACGGATCCAGCCATCCAATGGTCGTACTCGTACGGTCTTACAAAACGGGAGGGACTATCTCGTGGCGCCCAACATCATGCGGCAAGGCCGACTGACTCCTCTGCTCTATCTGGGGGGAGCGCTGATCATCATGGGGGTGTTCATTGTCTACCCGACCGTCCTTACCTTCTTGCTGAGTTTCGGTGATCGAACTGGCGCTCACTCGGCGGCGACGACCTGCGTGGCCGGGCAGCCCTGCTGGGGCACCTTCGAGAACTACCGTTACGCACTCACCGATCCCGGTATGCTCGAGACCCTGCGCAACAACGCGCTTTGGCTGCTGATTATGGTGCCGATTACGGTCGGCATGGGTCTGGCGCTCGCCGTCCTCACCGACCGCGTTCCCTACGAGCGACTGGCCAAGACGATCATCTTCCTCCCAATGCCCATCTCCTTCGTGGGCGCCAGCATCATCTGGCGATTCGTCTACTATCTCCAGTCCGGCCAGGCGCAGCAGGTAGGCTTGCTCAACGCCATCGTCACCGCCCTGGGCGGGCAGCCTATGGCCTGGCTCACAAACAGCAACTGGTTGATCAACAATATCTCACTATGGATCGTCGGCATCTGGCTCTGGAGTGGTTTCTGCATGACCATTCTGGCAGCAGCCTACCGGGGCGTTCCCTCCGAACTCGTCGAGGCAGCGCGGGTGGACGGCGCAACGGAGTGGAGAGTCTTCTGGCGCATCATTTTTCCGATCATCCTGCCGACCGTCACAGTCGTGACCACCACGATGGTCATCATCATCCTGAAGATATTCGACATCGTGTTCGTGATGACCAATGGCCTGAATGGCACGGACGTCATCGCCCGGAAGATGTTCAGCTACATCGTGACGGATATCGGCCGCTCTACCGCCATCGCCACGTTGCTGATCGTGTTGACGATTCCGATCATGATCATCAACGTCCGCCGCTTTCGTGAGCAAGAGAGGATGAGATGAATGTCGAGCGGGTGAAAGCCTTCTTGGTCAACATTCCGTTGCACGTCGTCATCATCGTGTTGGTGATCGCCTGGCTGACGCCCACGTTCGGCATGTTCGTGACGTCGTTCCGGACGCCCCAGGCGATCAGTCAGAGCGGCTGGTGGACGGTATTCCGCCCCACCCCGTGCCGGGCGAGGCGGAATTCGGGACGAGTCTGCGCCTCCTGTCACGGCGTCGACGGGACGGCGGTCAAGCAGGCCAACCTGACCGACCCGAAGGTCGTCCGGCGAGTATGCGAACGCGATCCGATCTGTTACTCTGCTCGGCGAGGGCGGCTCGCATCCGACCGCTGCCAGATCGCGAATTGCAGGCGCTGATTAAGACCCCGCGCGTACCCGGGATGCGCTTCAGGCGCTGGCGCCGGTGACGAACTACCTGGGGCGGTCATGGGAGGCTGGCAGCAAATGTCAACCGCCTATCGTTGAGCAACTGGGTCGACGCTCTGGTGGGTTACACAGGCACGGGCACGTATCAGCAAGATTGCGCCACAGGTAAGAGCCAGAGCGGTCGATACTACTGCGACGCACGAGACCTCTTGAACCAGGGTGGTATGGCACGGGCCTTTCTGAACAGTGTCATCGTAACGGTGCCGGCGACTCTCCTCGTGCTCTTTTTCGCAGCACTCGCGGCTTACGCTTTTGCGTGGCTGGATTTCCCCGGTCGAATCGGCATCTTCGTGTTGCTGGTCGGCCTGCAGATCGTGCCCCTGCAGATGACGCTCGTGCCCATCGCGCAGCTTTACGTCAAGCTAGGCATACAGAGCAGCTTTCTGGGAGTCTGGCTCTTCCACACCGGTTTCGGCCTGCCCTACGCGATCTACCTGATGCGCAACTTCCTCGGCGGCCTGCCCAAAGATCTTTTCGAATCGATCTACATGGACGGTGCGAACCACTGGATCGCGTTTTGGCGGCTGGCCCTGCCCCTCGCCGTGCCGGCCATCGCCTCATTGGCGATTTTCCAGTTCCTCTGGGTGTGGAACGACCTGCTGGTGGCAATCGTCCTGATTCCCGGTCACCCCGTGCTGACCTATCAGATCACCAACCTGATTGATCCCCGCGGCGGCAACTGGAACCTGCTGACAGCCGCCGCCTTCCTGTCGATGATCGTCCCGATGATTGTCTTCCTGCCGTTCCAGCGCTACTTCATTCGCGGCCTGCTGGCCGGAGCGGTGAAGGGATAAGAAAGGGAGCACAGACTATGGCCGCCGTAACCTACGATCACGTGACCAAGCGATATCGGGCCGGTCGTCGCGCTGAACGATCTGGACATCCAGCATCGCCGACCGGGAGTTTCTGGTGCTGGTTGGCCCGTCCGGCTGCGGAAAGTCCACCGCCCTACGCTGCCTGGCCGGTCTGGAGGACATGAGCGAGGGACACATCCTGATCGACGATCGTGTAATGAACAACGTGCGGGCGAGAGACCGCGACCTGGCGATGGTATTTCAGAGCTATGCCCTGTACCCGCACATGTCGGTGTTACGAAAACATGACGCTTCGCACTGGAGTTGCGCAACATGCCGCGAGACGAGATTGCCCGGCGCGTACAGCCGGCAGCCCAGGACCTGGGCATCGAGCCGCTGCTGAACCGCCGTCCCGCGCAGCTGTCCGGCGGCCAGCGCCAACGAGTGGCCGTCGGCCGCGCGATCGTCCGCGAGCCAAAGGTCTTCCTGATGGATGAGCCGCTGTCCAATCTGGATGCCAAGCTGAGAGTCGAGGCACGCACGATGATCTCGAAGCTTCACGAACGGCTGGGGACCACCTTCATGTACGTGACGCACGATCAGACGGAGGCCATGACGATGGGCTCGCGCATCGCGGTGCTCAACTTCGGGCGTCTGCAGCAACTGGACACACCGCAGAACGCTCTACGATCGCCCCAACAACACGTTCGTGGCCGGGTTCATCGGCAGCCCCGCCATGAATTTCTTCGACGCGACGCTGCAGAATGAGGGCGAACGGCTGCAGGTCGAAACGGGAACGTTCAGCCTGACGCTTCCGGCCGAAAAGGCGGAGGTCGCGCGCGCATACACGGGCAAGAAGGATCATCCTCGGCATCAGGCCGGAGAATATCCACGCGAGCCAGTTCGCCCCCCCAGGCATCAACCCACAGCCCGTGACCGCGAGAGTCGACATGACGGAGTTGATGGGCAGCGAGATTTACGTCTACCTGTTGGCCGGGGAACGCACGTTCATAGCGCGCGTCGATCCTCGCGCTGAAGCGGTGGCCGGACGAGACCTGGATTTGATCGTCAACATGGACAGAATCCACCTCTTCGATCCGGAGACGCAACAAGCCATCCGATAACGAGCCGGAGGAGCTTCCGAAGGTCAGAACCTTCGGAAGTCTCTCTTAGGAGTAGTCTCGGCACGCCCCGACCGCGTCGTAGAGGGCCAGCAGATTCTCTGCCGGCACGCCGGCCTGGACGTTGTGATTGGTATTGAAGACGAAATCGCCCGCCTGGGGCGAAGATTTCGATTTGCTGCTGAACTTCACGGCGAACGTCTTCCGCCGTCCCGAAGGGCAGCGTTTGCTGCGTGTTCACACCCCCACCCCAGAACGTAATGCGGTCGCCGAACGCTCGTTTCAGCTCACGAGAATCCATGTTCGCTGCCGAAAACTGCACCGGATTCAGGATATCGAAGCCGGTCTCGATGAAATCCGGGATCAACGGCATGATCGAGCCGCAGGTGTGCAGGAACGTCTTCCACGGCGTGTGGGCGTGGACCCAATCGTTTTCGGCCTTCAAGAAGGGCATGTACAGCTCGCGGTACGTCTTGCGCGAGATGAAGGGACCCGCCTGCGTGCCAAAGTCCGTGCCGCTGATGAGGATGACGGACGCGCGGTCGCCGACAGCTTCGTGCAGACTGGCCAGGTTGCCCAAGGCAACTTCACATTGGCCCTCGAATACCTTGTAGACGTAGTCGCGCCGGCTGATGGTGCTGACGTACCACTCCTCGACGTCCCGGATGCCTTTCGGGTATCGGAGCATCGACGCAGGAACGAGCGCAATGTCCCCAAAGCCCGTGCCCCCCACGTTGGCGAAGATCGCCTTGTCGGTGTGAGTGTAGAGACGCTCGGCTTCGCCACGGAAGTAAGCGACGTCCGCATCGGATAGCGGACCGAACTCCTCCAAGTTGTCTTCCACGCTCAGCATGCTGTCATCGATCGGCGGCTGGCGCACGATCACGTCGAAGTAGAACCCGCCGTGCGGCATGCGCCCACTGGGTGGGGCCGACTTGTCCCCCTCCGGATACATCAAGATGTCTCCGTTGGGCTCAGGATCCGTATTGAAGTGTTCTGGGACCAGGACCGGCGTGTCGTCGAACAGCGTCCAGGGCTTCCAGCCTTCGTTCTCGAAGCCGAAGATGGTCTGGCGCCCGGGCAGGGGCACGACGTCCACGCCTAGCGCGTCGATCAGATCCGGCTCGATCTCGCCCAGAATCATGAACGGGTCCACCACCTTGACCGGTGTTCCGGGCGCATCGAGACCCAGCGCCTGGCGCAGGCGATAAACGGAGCTGGCGTGCATCCCGGTTACTCCGCTGCCGCCCAGATCCAGGGGCACACGGTCCGCCTCCTGGTGATTGAGAGCCAGGGCCACGCGTTCTCTGGAGTTCATGGATCGCTCCCTTTAGTAGGATTTGCCTTCACCCAACACGGCGTGCACTTCCGGCATCCACTTGCTGATGGGGATCTGCTGCGGACACTTGTCCTCGCATTCCTGGCACTGGATGCAGGCGCTCGCGCGCGTCTCGACGGCGAAGAACCGGGCGTATGCCGAGCGCGCCATACCGACGCTTTCGTAGATGAGACCGTCATTGTAGAGCTCGAAATTGCCGGGGATGTTCACTCCGTTCGGGCAGGGCATGCAGTAGTTGCACTTCGTGCAAGGGACGGAGGTCCTGTCCTGGTACGCGTTTCGAACGCGGTTGATCAGCTCCAATTCCTCGGAACTCAACGAGTGGACCGCGGATCGTTCAGCAGACGCCAGGTTCTCGTCGACCTGCTGCATGTTGCTCATCCCGCTCAGGACCACGGACACTTCCGGCTGATTCCATACCCACTGCAGGGCCCACTCGGACGGCGTGCGTCTTGCCTTGGAG
Source organism: uncultured Chloroflexia bacterium (assembly GCA_963843645.1). Classification (GTDB taxonomy): domain Bacteria; phylum Chloroflexota; class Anaerolineae; order DAOTYC01; family DAOTYC01; genus CAWJLE01. The sequence continues at coordinate 823,292 of CAWJLE010000003.1, forward strand.
CTGTCCCAAATGGTTTGAATGGACTGAGGCGCCTTCGCCAGGCGACCTCCCCGCACCGGCTCCATGACCACGGTGGCCAGCCCTTTGGCGGCGGCATACCTGAGTCCCTCGGTGCCGGCCTGATTCTTGGTATCCATGTAGTTGTACTGGATCTGGCAGAACGTCCACCGATCGTAACCATCGACGATGGTCTTGAAGGAGTCCAGTTGATCGTGAAATGAGAAACCCAGGTGCCGGATGCGGCCATCACGGAGCGCAGCCTCCGCCTTTCCCAGCAAGTCGAGGTCGAGGACGGTCTTCCACCGGGCCTTGCCCAGGCCGTGCAGCAGATAGAAATCGACGTGGTCCGTCTGCAGCTTCGTCAGCTGCTCGGCCAAAAGGGTGTCGAAATCGTCTGCCTTCTTGATCTCCCAGATCGGCGACTTCGTTGCCAGCTTTACTCTGTCCCGGTATCCATCCTGCAGCGCCTTGCCCACCACGATCTCGCTCTTACCCTGGTGATACGGGTAAGCGGTGTCGACGTAGTTGACTCCGCGGTCGACCGCGTGACGGATCATAGCAATCGCTTCAGGTTCGTCGATCTCTCCGGCCTCCGTCGTGGGCAAGCGCATGGCGCCAAAGCCAAGCACGGAAGCCTTCCAGTCCAGTTTCCCAAACAGTCGATATTGCATCACAGTTACTCCTTCGGACATCAGCTTGAATTCTCCCTCGCAGGGCCTCGATTATACTCCGCGAGAGACAGGTGGTCAAAGACAGAAACGGGTAGCCAAACCACGGAGACACTGAGAACACAGAGAAGAACAACAGAATGCTCCCTGTCTTTCTTTGTGTTGTCAGTGTCTCCGTGGTTCGTTCTGGCCCGGATGGTAGGGATGAGGGGTGTCACGAGTTCGGGGTCACGAATCGCATTTCTTCTGCCCGGCAAATGGATTTCAGGACCGTTTTGCCGGAAAGCGCGTTGATGAAAAGCGCGCCACCGCCTGAAGTGGCCCACGCGCCGACCATGTGGAAATTGGTGAGGCCAGGCAGTGTGGTCAGCATTCCTCGGCCCAGCAACGTACCCATGATGTCTGGTTTCTTCGTCGGTCCGTTTACGAATCCGTGGGTGCCACCCATGTAACGCTCCCAAGTCATGAGCGTCGGGACGTCGACGGCCTCCACCTGGGCCCTCAAGCCGGGGAAATGACGTTCGAGCAGGGCGATGACAGTCTCGGCTGTCTTCTGCTTCTCCTCTTCGTAGCGGTTCCGGTCCGCGGACAATCCCTTCCAATACGAATAGGTCGACACCAACTCCACCTTGATGACGCCCTTGCCCGCCGGGGCCATCGTGGAATCGTGCCCGTAGAGCTGCATCTCCAGGTGATCGGTCACGTGGTTTGCAATCATTACCGGTTCATCGAACAGCATCAGCAGGGACGACGGCTCCGCAGACAGGTCGCGGTCGACGCCGAGAAAAACGTGCACGGCCCAGTTCGTCTCGTCTGGGGGCTCAGCGCAGTAGCTTCGGATGCGCTCGTCGGCGTACCGGTTGTCGAGCATATTCGCGATCGTCTTGCGCCCATCGGCATTGGAAATGACCCGATCCGCCCGATACTCGCTGCCGTCAGCCAGCCTGACACCAACCGCGCGATCGCTATCTGTCAGGATCTTCTCTACCTTCTGTCGGTAATGCACGACGCCGCCGAGGTCCGTGTACCGTTGCGCGATGGATCGGGCGAAACCGAGCGCCCCGCCGACGGGCCACGCGATATCATTCTGCCAGCCGTAGGCATGCTTCACCAGGTGCAGCATCCAGGGGGCGTCTGGGAGGGAGTATTCGAGCAGCGGGAACGCCCGCTTCAAGAACGGATCTGAGAACCGCTCGGCGTACTGCCGCATGGTCGGTTTAAACCACTTCATCATGAACGGCAGCGAAGGGAGAAGGCCGATCTTGTCGCCCAGTGTGCCGAGCATCAAGGCGCCCCACATGTCGTGTCGGGCGAACTGGCGAACCCCGGCCATATAGTCGTCGACGACTGCCGCATCGGCGGGCGATAGCTCCTTGAGGTGGGCCTCCAACCGCTCGAGGTCCCAGTAGTCCGTGAAGAGAGCGCCATCGGAGGAGACTACGCTGACACAATCTCGAGTCGGAGCCAGATCGCGGGGCATCGCGCCCAACTCGGTCCAAAATTTGTTCAGCCGGGAACTCGAACCGCAGCCAAACAAGTGGTGGATGCAGCCGTCAAAAGTGTAGCCTTTTCGTTTCCAGGAGGCGCACTGCCCACCCGGCACAGTGTGCATCTCGAAGATCTGTGTCCCGAAGCCATTGGCCTGCGCGTAGATGCCCGCCGCCATCCCGCCCATGCCTGCACCGATTATGATGATGGACTTATCAGCCACCGGCGTGCTCCTCGTTCTCGGTGGGCTCGCCCTGCCCCACATTTTCGCGGACGGTCTTGCCGGACCTGGTGAGGGTCAGCAGTGCATCTCTTACCTGCAAGCGCAGAGGGTCAGCAATCGTCGGGAAACCCAGCAATGTGCCGAAAGATATCCCGTCCACCGCCAGACGAATTGATTGCGGCCAACACCGGATCGATATGATCGTTCTGCAATCGCTGGCTCAACTCATGGAACCACTCCCGAGCCGGATTGAGGAGCTGTGGGTCCTCGGCGAGGACCGCGATCGCTCCGGAGTTGTAGCCAAAGGCCAGCATTTCCTCCATCAGAGATGCAAAACCATGCCTGACCCAGGCTCGCGTCAGGCTTCCGGGCTGATCTGCGCCTTCCGCCTCGGTGGCTTCGCTCAGCTGGGTCGTCAGGCGCTCAAGCTCGTCGTCGACGAGGCCCCTGAGCAGAGCATGCTTGTTGGGAAAGTGATAGAGCGGTCCCCCCTTGCTGACGCTGGCGGCCTGCGCTACCGCGTCCAGCGTCAAGTGGCCCGCACCGTTTTCCCGGATGACCTGGTACGCCGCATCCAGAAAGCGCACGTCGGGTGTCGTCGGATGACCTTGCCATGGGCGTATCCCCTTGTCGTGATTACGGTGTTACACGCGCCTGATGAGTGTCCTGGCCCGCCACTCCACACATTATAGCACGATATCACGAAACTGGACACGCGCCCATGACATGATAACGTGGGGAGCTCACCTCCACGCGCTTCACCAACCAGGTTCGATTCGACCTGCTAAATCCGCTATCTCTGTTTTCCACATATCCTCAGTCTCCTCATCGCCGGCAGCGACGCGCTGCGAAATTCGGCTGAACAAGTCCGAGATATCGTCGTGCAGCAGCACCACGAACGGACCCGCGACGTACGACTGAGCCAGTGGATCCCCAGGCCAGATGTCGACTGTGGCGCTGTCTTCGTTCAGTGGATACTTGAGCGCGGCGACCACAGCCTGCGGTTGATATGCGAACGCGCTCTGCAACCCGCCGCTGTACTGCCGCACCACGGCGTCGAGCACGACGACGTTGCCGTAGGCTAACCACTCCTCAGCCAGTCCATTTGGGCCGGCGGCGCGGCTGCTCAAGTGATACCTGAAGCCGTCGATGGGGACGCACTTGTCCGGCTGGCAGGCGCACGTCCAGGCATAGCTGTCGATCCGCGTGCTCGGTCGCACGTGTGAGACCAGATGGATGGCCCGGCAGCCGCGACCGGACGCACCGGGCCCATCAGAGCCACGAGACCAATCCACATCATCAGGAACGTCGAGATCAGTGACGTTGGCACCGCCAGCAGCACGATGATCGTGCTCCGTAAGAGATGCAAGAAGAACAGCAAAACCAGGCCGGTGATGAACACCGCCAACAACAGGTCCGTCTGGACAGAATTGACCGATGCCCGCGTGAAGTCCGTATCGTCAGAAACGACGGTCAGCTTCATTCCGTCAGGCAGCGATGGCTGGATAGCGTCCAGGGCTCGCCGCACTTGGTCCGCGGTGGCGATGGCGTTGGCGTCAGATTGTTTGGTGATGGACAGACCTACCGTTTCCTGGCCGTTCAGGCGAAGGATCTCCTCGACGTCTTTGTGGGTTTCCACGACCGTCGCAACGTCTTTCACTTGCGTTTGCCGTCCGCCGGAGGAGACTACCAGATCCTGAATGTCCTCTAGGCTGGAGAACCGTCCGAGCGACCGAACCGCCAACCGGCTGGGTTCCGAAGTCATTGCGCCGATGGGCACACTGACGTTCTCGGCTATCAAAGCGTTGGCGAGGTCGGTGAACGACATCTGGTAAGCGGCCATCTTGATGGGGTCGACCTGGACCTGGATTTCATTCTGGCGTCCGCCGGAAATCTCCACGGCCGCCACACCCTCGACGGCGAGGAGTTGGGCCTTGATGTCGTCATCGGCCGTGCGATAAAGCTCATCGAGAGGCTGCGAGCCGCTCAGGGTCACGTTCATAATCGGCAAAGCCTGCAGGTCAGCCTTGATGACAGTAGGCTCCTTCGCCCCGCTGGGCAATTCTCCTTTCACGCGGGACACAGCACGCTCGACGTCGATGGTGGCCTGGTCGGGGTCGACGTTCTCCAGGAACTGGATCTGAGTGGTGGCCACGCCTTCTTGGGCCGACGATATCATTTTGTCCACACCTGAGACGCCAGCCACCTCGTCCTCGATCTTCTTGACGATCTGGTCTTCGATGTCCTTCGCCGCTGCGCCCGGATATGTAGTGACAACCGCCACGTAGGGGATGTTGACTTTTGGAAACCGGTCGACGTTCAGCATCGTATATCCGCGCAACCCCATGATGACCAGGGCCAGGATGACCATGAGGACGGTCAGCGGGCGCTCGATAGAGAGTTTGGTAATTTGCATCGAATCGTGCTCCATAAGGTGTCCACTGCGAACCGACGCAGCGGCAGTTCCTGTCTCCCATCACTTACCGCCGCTACCGTAACTGCGGTGCGGCGCTGTTTCTGCAGGCCTCAAGATTGCATCCAGCAGATTGGTGAGGTTTTCGGGCGGTTGCTCCGGGATGTGGCTGCCAAACGGCGGTATTGCTTCGTGATGTGCTGCCAGATCTTCTTCAGGGTTGCGGAATTGCATAGCGTATAGGCGGGCGTATAGACCGTTATGCTCCATCAACTCCTCATGCGTGCCCAGCTCGATGATACGTCCACCGTCCAACACGGCAATGCGGTGAGCGACGCGGATGGTGCTCAGTCGGTGCGCGATGATTACCGTGGTCCGGTTCTGCATTAGCCGGTTGAGGGCTTCTTGCACCAGCACCTCCGATTCGCTGTCCAACGAGCTGGTCGCCTCGTCCAACAGCAAGATGCGGGGATCCTTTAGGAGCGCGCGGGCAATCGAGATTCGCTGGCGCTGGCCTCCGCTGAGCTTTGTGCCACGCTTACCCACTATGGTCTCGTACTGGTGGGGAAGCGTCGTGATGAAGTCGTGGGCGTTTGCGGCGCGGGCTGCAGCGATCATCTCTTCCTCGGTTGCGCCCAACTGCCCATAAAGGATATTCTCACGGATCGTTCCCCCGAACAGTAGGGTTTCTTGGGGGACAATTGCCATTTGAGCGCGCAGGCTGTCCTGAGTGACGGACCGTAGATCGCGCCCATCGATCTGGACGCTGCCGGCGGTCGGATCGTAGAATCGTGGAATCAGGTTGAGAATGGTACTCTTGCCAGCTCCGCTCGGACCCACCAGGGCCAGAATTTCACCGGCCCGGATATCCAACGACACGTTCTGGAGCACCGGGTTGCCGTCTTCATAGTTGAAAGAAACGTCCTCAAATGTGATCCTTCCACGAGTGACCCCTGGAACGACGTCAGGCCAGGCCCCGGGAACAACATCGGGACAAGCCGGCAGGGCAACCGCGTCGGGCGCATCCTGCACCGACGGCTTCGTATCCAATATTTCGAACACACGCTGGACGCCGCCGATCGCGGCCCTGAGCTGGCCATATAGTGCGCCGAGCCCACCCAGGCTGCCGGCAATGGACATCCCGTACATCAGGAACCCGGTAATCATCGCCAGGGTCAGCCGCCCGGCGATCACCTCGCGCCCACCGTACCACATGACCGCAGCAATCGAACTGAAACCTAGAAACATCATGACCCCGGCGAATCCGGAGTTGTACAGCGCCATTCGAAGGGAGGCCTGGAGTGTCTTCTCCATTTCGGTGTTATAGCGCCCCACTTCGTACACTTCACGTCCGAAGCTCTTCACCACACGGATGCCCTGCAGCCCTTCTTCGGCAACGACGGTTGAAGCCGCTAACTGATCCTGCACCCGCATGCTGCGACTCTGGAGTTGGCGGCCAAAGACCATGGCGATCAGGACAAGCGCCGGCACCAGCCCCAGGATGCACAGCGTCAGCCTGGAATTCAACGTCGTGACGATGATGATCGCCCCGACGAGTGTCACTGTCTGGCTGAGGAGTGAGGTGAGGTTGGTGGTCAACATCGTACGCATCTGGGTCACGTCGCTGGACAGTCGCGATACGATATCCCCGACCCGACGGACCGCGTAGAAATCCAGCGAGAGCTTCTGCAGATGATTGTACAGGGAAGTCCGTAGATCGTAGACGATGTGCTCGCCGACGTAAGCCAGCAGATAGGACTGAACGAAAGAGAAAGCGGCCTGCAACAGAAAGACGCCGACCAGCAGGGCTGCCAGGTGGTTGAGCGGACCGAAGCTTTTCGTCTGGGTAACTGAATCGAGCAGTCGTACGATCAGCAGCGGGAAGGTCAGACCAAATCCGCTGGAAGCCAACAGCGCCAGGATCGCCAGCGCCATCCGGCCCCGATAGGGTCTTAAGTACCCGAACAGGCGCCCCCAATTCACCGCCTTGAACGACGGCGTGAGCTCATTTTCGTTGCGGGAGGCCGGCCATGATTGCCGGTGCTCGTGAGATTGACTTAGCATAATGTGAGTCTTTTCTCCTGTCTGAAATAATGAGGCTTTTCCCTCGAAGCCTAAACCTTCGAAATGCTTACTCCGACTCTCGAGGAGCCACCTGCAAGCATACTACGGTTGCGTAAACTGAATATAAACTGGCGAGCGCCACAGAAAACACAGCCTCGCTACTCAAATCCGTAGCGAGGCTGTGTGGTTTGTTCTGATGAACCTTGCACGCCAACGCGGGGCCCTATTGGCAATGCCCACAATGTCGACTTCAATCGCTCCTATTCGAAATCGACGACGCTAAACGACCAAATCGTCAGTCTGAACCGCGTTCTTCTACCGCCTCCCTTGTTCCTGTCAGCGGGAAGCCCGGCAAGGACACGGCAAAGGTGGCGCCTGCACCCAATTTACTTTCTACACCGATCGTGCCGTTGTGCAGGTCCACAATCTTCTTGGCTATGGAAAGTCCTAACCCACTGCCGCCGTTCGAGCACGTCCGCGATTTGTCGGCCTTGTAGAAACGCTCAAAAACGTGAGCCTGATCTTCCTCAGAGATGCCTATTCCCGTATCACTGATCTTGAATTCTATGTCTCCTCCCCGCCGGCGCAAATCGACACACACCCTACGACCCGGCGGAGTAAACTTGATACTGTTATGGATCAAATTGATCCACACCTGGCTCAACAGATCTTCGTCAGCGGTAATTTCGATCTCCTCGAGAGACACATCTATGTCGGTGCTTTTGCCCGCCCATTGAGGTTCGCAGGCCAGGATCAGGTTTCGAATCTGTTTGTCCAGCCGATATGGCTTCGGCTCAAATCTCACGTTCCTGGATTCCAACGATGTCAACCTGAGCAGATTGTCCGTGATCCTGGCCAGCCGTGTGCTCTCGGTTTCGATGATATTCAAATAGTGGCTTCGGTCCTCGGGACTCAGCCGGCTATCCCGCAACGCCAGTGCAAACCCACGAATGGAAGTCAGCGGCGACTGAATCTCGTGTGACACGTTGGAGATGAACTCCTGTCTCATTTGCTCTATCTCGTTCAATTCGGAAGCCATATTGTTCACGCTGGTCACCAACTCACCCAAAGGCTCTCTGCCTCGAAATTCATTGTCCAGGCGAATATCGAAGTCTCCCTGTGCAATCCTCCCCATCGCTTCGATAACAGGCACGAGAACATTCATTTGTCTCGCCCATTGCTTCGACCTGAACGCGTGGGACAGTCCTATCAGAATGAGGACGCCGACGAGCAAGCCCAGCGCTGAGTTTATGACCTGAGACAGAACGTCCGAGGGAGCGTAGCCGAGCTGATGGTAAACAGCATGAGTCAGGAGAAACGTGCTGAGGAGAACGGCGGTGAAGAATACGAGGACTGCGGCGACTCCACCGCCAACGCGAAGCATCAGCTCAGTCTTCTTCATAGCGCTCTTCCATGCGGTATCCCAGCCCGCGAATGGTGCGGATCTTGAAAGAATGCTGTGTTTCCGGGAAACGTTCGCGCAGCCGGTTGATGTGTACGTCCAGCGTCCGCTCGTTCCCTTCGAAATCGTAGCCCCAAATGTCCTCGATGAGCTGATCCCGTGAGAACGTTCTGCCCGGATAACTGGCCAGCTTAAACAAGAGCTCGAATTCTTTTAGAGGGAGGGTGAGGCTCTGTCCATCGACCGATACCTCGTAGGTTTTCCGATCCATGAGTAGTTCCCCAATTCGAACCGTCTGCGACGTGGCAATCCGGTATCGTTTCAACAGGGCTTTCACCCTGGCCACCAATTCGAGCGGTTCGAAGGGCTTGACGAGATAATCGTCCGCTCCCAACTGGAACCCCTTAATCTTCTGGTTCGTTTCTCCCTTCGCCGTGAGCATGAGCACGGGAAGATCGTAGCACTCTCTCAGCTCGCGGCAGAGCTCCCAGCCGTCCATTCGAGGCATCATTATGTCGAGAATCACCAAATCGACTTTGACAGACTCGAGTGTCGTGAGGGCTTCTATTCCGTCAGCAGCTTCATACGTATCGAGTCCTTCTTCGCGCAAGAACACCCTGGCCAGCTCGCGAATGTGTGGATCATCATCCACGATGAGTATCTTACTCACTGCCGAAATCTTCCCCTTACTCGTAGCTTCTTTCCGGTCTCCAAATGTCATTATATCTCCGGCGGACACAGAGGCAAAAGCCTGTCTCAATGTGCGGCCGCAGGCTCCAGCACAGATGTACCCTCCACAAAAGCGAACCAGTCAGAGAGCCCCCTGACTGGTTCGCTTTTTGAGGAGTATTAGCCGGACGAGTGTTGTCACGGCATGCAGAAGTCAGGTATCTCGGGAAAAGTCACCTCCCCCAGCTGACCACACGCTCGTCCACCGAGTTGTACTCGAAGGTGATGCCCTTCAGCGCCTCTTCCAGGAACGGCCGCTTCTCGCTACCGTCCGCCTTCATGCGATACAGCTCCCACCGCCCCCGCTCGTCGGTCAGATAGACGATGTAACGCCCGTCTGGCGACCAGGCCGGCGACACGCTGTTCACCGCTACGTCTGCCAGCGGCCAACTCCGCGTCAGCTGCGTCCGCCCCTGTCCATCGTCGTTGATCACCACAATCTCCCAGTGGTCGTCCAGTTTGGTCTGAAACGCCAGCCGATGGCCGTCCGGCCTGCCCCGGTGCTCCTCCAGGGGCGACCAAATCGGCGATCGGTCCCCTTGATAGTCCGTGACCCGCCATTTGTTGGCCGCATCGTGCACGTCACCCACACTCCCGCCGTCGCTCGTCAGCGACAGCCCCTGGTCGCTGCCATAGGCGATCCGCACGCCGTCCGGCGACCAACTCGGCGCATAGGCGAAGTCGTGGCACGGCAACTCCCGAAAGCCGTCCCCATCGAGCCCCACCGTGGCCAGTTTCCACCACGGATGCCGCGGTCCGTTGAAGCACAGCTCCATCTTCTGGGTACCTCCACTCGGTTTGGGCACTTTGTACTTTACGCACGCCTGGAAGCGCGTGTCGTTTTCCGGGAAAAAGGCGAAGGTCAGCCGCTGTCCGTCCGGCGACCATGTTGGTCCCCGCAGGCCCACGTCCTTGGCCTCGTAGCCGAAGACCAGATGTTCGTCCGTACCGTCCGCATTGATGACCCACAGTCCACGCGGGAAGGATGACCACCGTCCGAACGCCACTTTCGTGCCCGTCGGGCGACAGCGCCGGCTCGTAACCCGTCGTCAACTTGCGTAGTCCCGTCCCATCGGCGTTGACGATGTAGACGTCACCGCCGGTGGACGTTTGGAAGGCCAGCTTTCCCCCACGCCGGGCGCCGTCTCGCTCGCGGAGGACGGCGGCGCCGGCGTGGGACTATCAACGGCCCGGGGCAGGTTGGACAGTGCCCCGGCGACGGTCACGGACCGGCCGTCGCCCCTGATCCAACCCTTACCACCCGGTGCGCGGTCAAAGGGAATCTGCAACCAGCCGCTGACCGGATCGTACGCCAGCGCGGTCGCCTTTGCTCGCGCCTGGAGCACGCCGATCAACGGGTAGCCGTCGCCGGGCCCCTGTCGCACGTTGACGCCGCTCGCTCCGGCCTCGACGGTTACGTCCCCCGCTGCGCCCGCCGGACCACTCAAGACCAGTGTGGCCGCCAGTACCCCAACCAACCACGTTACTGAAAGGATCGTCATCAAGCGTCTCATCATGTCGCTCCTGTCGCTGTTGTCACTTGCCACCAATGCCGGTGCCGTAGCCGTATTGCGGCGTGGCTTCGCCTGGGCACTCCTCCTCGGCTGTCTTCACAACGAACCGGGGCGCCTTGTGGAGAAACTTGCGCCGAACGAAGCTCTCGATGCTGTCGAGATAGGTATATACGGTAGGCACCAGCACCAGGGTCAACAGAGTGGACGTGATGGTGCCGCCGATGACGACCGCTGCCAGTGGCGCACGAGATTCCGACCCGGCCTCTAGCTTGAGGACGAACGGGATCATCGCACAGACCATTGCGGCCGTGGTCATCAGAATGGGCCGCAAGCGCATTCGGCCAGCTTGCACCAACGCCTGATGACGCGGCATCCCTCCCTTTCGCAGCACATCGGTGAAATCGACCAGGAGGATGGCATTTTTGGTCACAAGGCCAATCAACATGATGATACCCAGTAAGGAGAAGATGTTCAGGGTGTTCCCGGTGAGGAACAAGCCTCCAAACGCCCCGACCATGGCCACCGGCAGAGAGAACATGATGGCCAGCGGCTGCATGAACGACTCGAATAGGGCGACCATGAGCATATACATCAGGACGATCGACAACATCAACGCCGAGTACAACGACGAGAATGCAGTAGTCTGCTGCGCGGCCATGCCAGACAACCCGACCGTGTAGTCAGTAGGAACCTGTATCTGCTTGTGAATGGCTGCCATGATGTCATCATTTACGTCGCCCAAAGCGCGTCCCATGACATTGCCTGTCACTGTCAAAGTACGCTGGCGATTCACACGCTTGATCTGGGACGCCGACGTAGACTTCACCAATTGGCCTATCTGGCCAATAGTGATGGCGTTCCCGCCCTTCGAGAACTTGAGCGGCATGCGTTCAATCTCGTCCGTCTGCTGACGGGCCTGTTCGTCGGCGATCAGCGTGATGTCCAGTTCGGTCCGGCCCTCGCGCTGCAAGGTCGAGACCTTGGAGCCGGACATGGCAGTGCGCAGCGCATTGCCCACTTCGGCTGATGTGATGTTCAGATCCTTCATTCTCTGGCGATCCAGGTTGATCTGCCATTCTGGGGATCCTTCCGCTTCGGCGTTTTGCACGTCCACGACGCCGGGCACTGTCCGCATCACTTCTTCGACTTTTTTAGCCAGATCGATCAAAGTAGCCATTTCTGGTCCCTTAACCTGGACCTGTAGCCCGGCCATTCCGCCGCCGCCTCCGCCGAGACCGGTCGACGTTGAGAGCTGAACACCGGCCGATGGAATATCCTGAACCTTGGCGCGGATCTCATTCACGACTTCCCAGATCGTACGCTGGCGGAGTTTCCTATCCACCAGCTTGATGGTGAGGCTTCCGCTGCCGACCCCGGAATTGGACGAGCCAATCCCGCCGCCGCTGCCCGAGCTTCCAACCTGGGCCAAAACATCCTTGACTTCAGGGATGGACTTCAAGATCTCTTCGATTTGGAGCATCGCCTGGTTGGTGCCCTGCAGGGACGTTCCGGCCGCCATCAAGAGGCTGCCGCTGATCTTCCCGTCATCCGAACTGGGCGCGAACTCAGTACCGATCCACCGAAGGGGGATGAAAGCAACTGCCCCGGCCATGGCCAGCATGGCGACGAGAAGCACCAGTGGCCGGTGGTACAGGCCCCAATCGAGGATGCCGGCGTAGAAGTTGGCTAGCGCGCCGTAGGACCGATCCCAGAGGGCAATGAGCTTGCTCCCCGGGCCGCCATGGTGCTCCGGCTCCCGCTTCAGCCACAGCGAAGCGAGCATCGGCGTCAGAGTGAAGGAGACCATCAGTGAGCAGAACGTCGCCACGGCAATCGTGATGCCATACTGGCGAAAGAGCATGCCGACCATCCCCGTCGTGAAGGCGACCGGCACGTAGACCACGATGTCGGTCAGAGTGATGGCGATGGCAGCCAAACCGATCTCGCTGCGGCCGTTCAGCGCTGCTTCGTTTGGCGGCTCGCCTCGGTTCAAGTGCGTAAAGATGTTCTCCAACACCACGATGGAGTCATCGACCAGGATACCGATGGTCAGCGCCAGGGCCAGCAGGGTCAGCGTGTTGAGGCTGAAGCCCAGGCCCCACATCACGAGGAACGTCGTGATCAGCGAGGTCGGGACGGCGAGCAACACGATGACTGTGCTGCGCAGCACGTGCAGAAAGCACAGCAGAACCGCGCCAGTGATGAACACCGCCAGAATCAGGTCGGTTTGCACGGCTTCGACTGATTGTCGTGTGAAGTCGGTGTCGTCCGTCACGACCGTGAGTGTCATGCCCTCGGGCAACGACCGCCGGACCGTTTCCAGCGCCCGCTTTACCCCATCCGCCGTGGAGACGGAATTCGCATCAGATTGCTTGGTGATGGACAGGCCCACCGTTTCCTGGCCATTCAGGCGCAGGATTTCTTCGATGTCCTTGTGAGTCTCTTCGACGTTCGCGACGTCTTTCATACGAATTTGTTGGCCGCTCGCGGAAACCACGAGGTTCTCAATGTCTTCCAGGCTCTTGAATCGCCCGATCGACCGAACCGACAGCCGGCTGGTATCGACGCTGACCGAACCCACGGGTGTGCTGACATTCTCGGCTTCCAGAGTATTGGCAATATCCTGAAATGAAAGATGATAAGCCGCCATTTTGATGGGGTCGACCTGGACCTGGATTTCGACCTCTTGGCCGCCCGTCACCGAGACGGAAGCCACACCCGGAACCGCCAGGAGACGAGCCTTAATATTGTCATTGGCTTCACTGTACAACTCGGTCAGTGAACGAGAGCCGTCGCTGCTGAGGACGATGTTCATAATAGGCATCGCCTGAGTGTTGGCTTTGATGACAGTGGGTTCGTCCGCATCTTTTGGCAAGCTGCCCTTAACCGTCGAGACCGCTCGCTCGACGTCACTGGCCGCCTGGCCCGTGTCGACGCTGTCGAGGAACTCGATCCGTGTGTTGGCACTTCCTTCCTGCGCCGTGGAGTTTATCGTGTCCACGCCAGAGATTCCGGCGACTTCGTCCTCGATAGGCTTGACGACCTCCTCTTCAATGTCCGTCGCCGAGGCCCCCGAGTAGTTCGTGACGATGCTAACCATCGGGATGTCGGTCTTGGGGAAGCGATCGACCGTCATCATGCTGTAACCGCGCAGGCCCATGATGATCAGCGCCAGGATGGCCATGAGAATAGTCAACGGTCGTTCGATAGAGATTTTGGTTAGCTTCATGCCAGAGGACTCCTTTACGAGGCGGCGGTCACCTTGACCGGGTCATCGTTCTTAAGGCCGGCCTGACCGGACGCTACCACCCAGTCGCCCGAAGTCAGCCCGCTGAACACCTGCACCACATCCTCTTGAGACAGGCCGGTCACAACCTCACGGCGCTGTGCCCGGTCGCCGGCCACCAAAAAAACGAACGACTTGTCGCCCTCCGACACGACAGCGGAGCGAGGCACCAGCAGAGCATTGGCCTGCTGCGCAGTGATCAGGTTGACCTGGGCAAACATGCCTCCGCGCAAGACCTGATTCTGCTCGTCTGGCTCAATTGTGACCTCAAAAGTCCGATCAGTCTCGTCGGCAGTCGGGGCGATACGAGTAACCTTACCGTTAAACGTCTCGTCTGGATAAGCGGCGAGGTGAATTGTAGCCGGCTGATCACTACGAATCGTTGGAATGCTGGATTCTTCGACTCTCACCGCGATCTCCACCTGGGACGTCACCAGCGTGGCGACCGGAGTGTTCGAGCCAACCATCGCTCCTACAGTCAGCGGTGTTGAGGAAACTACGCCGTCCAACGACGCCCTAATGGTGCACTCATCTACATCAAGTTGCGCTGCATACAGTGTGGCCTGCGCCTCCTCGATGTTGGCGCGGGCAAGTTGTGCATCGGTATCGCGGTACGGCGTTTTCGTCAGTGCCAGCGCAGCCCTGGCCTGCTCCACGAGCGCCTCTTGCGCCTGAATATCCTCGGGTTTGTTACCGGCCAGCTTCTCCTGATATTGGGCCCTGGCAGATTCGTAAGCGGCCGTTGCTTGCTGGAGGGCCACAGACTGGGACATCGCGCCCTTGCCGTCTGCCCAGGCGATCTTGTCATATTCCGTCTGTGCTTGCTGCAGCGCGACCCGAGCGGAGACTTCGCTGGCCTTGGCCACATCGATCTCATTCTGGTTCAAAGGGGCTCTCATTCGGGCCAGCTTGGCCTGGGCATTCTTCAAAGAGGCTTCAGACTGCGCTATCTCCTCGCGCCGTGGGCCCTCGCTGATCTGGCTCGCCTTGATCTGCGCCGCGCGCAGGGCAGCTTGGGCTTTCATCAGTTGGGCAGTAGCGGCCCTGGCATCGATGCGGGCGATGACGTCACCTTTATTAACGGAATCGCCGACGTGTACCTCGATTTCCTCCAGACGGCCACTGATTTTGGAGAGCAGCTGGACTTCACCCTTGACTTTGATGTTTCCCGAATATGAGACGTCCGTTTCAACCGGTCCCAGTCTCACCAACGCCGCCTGCACGGGGATCGCCCGGCTCTGGTCCTGCCCGATCTCCTTTGCGCTGACGTCCGACACCGCCATGCGCGCCGGGGTGTATGCGGCGAGCACAGTGCCCGTCATCACCAGTAGGACTACCCCTGCGACCAAGAACTTCTCTGCGCGTCTCATCCTTTTCGTCTCCTTGAATTAGAATGTACGTGACAGTTGTCTATCTTTTGAGAAGGTCGCCGCGCGGGACACAAGCGATCATCAACCCGCTTCCCGCTGCTCAGTCTGGTCTTGAATATCCATTGCATGGTCCTGACGACTCTATTTTATCGGAGTGCTGTGGAATTTTTGTGGAGAAGCGATGCAATAGTTATGCAAGTTCATGACCTGCAACGGGTTACGACAGTCTGTCGAGAGGCCCGCTTTTTGTTGACAAGGCCTGTGCTTCCATGATATGATGTCTGTACCCGGTCAAGTGGAATCCGTTGTTCGCGGGTGAGGCGTGGGCTATTCATGGGTCGAACCGCTCGGGCAGGAGCCGTGGTTCGGCCTGGCCGGTCGAGCGCTCCTCCGATCCGACTCGTGAAGGGGGTTACCATGAATTCTCGAGAACGCGTCGCGATGGCACTCAATCATCAGGAAGCCGACCGTGTTCCGCTGGATCTGGGCGGCAGCGCCGTCACCGGTATGCACGTCAGTTCCGTCTACCGCTTGCGCCAGGCCCTGGGCCTGGACAACCCGGGGACCCCGATCAGGGTCGTCGAGCCATTCCAGATGCTCGGCGAGATCGCTCCGGACCTGATCGACGCCCTCGGCGTGGATGTCGTGGGCGTGACGGGACCACGCGGCTTCTTTGGCTTTGAAAATGAAGGCTGGAAGCCTTGGACACTGTTCGACGGCACTCCGGTTCTGGTGCCGGCCGCCTTTAACACCGACCCCGCGCCAAATGGCGACATCCTGATGTACCCGGGAGGCGACAAGTCGGCCGCCCCCAGCGGTCGCATGCCGAACGGTGGCTTCTATTTCGACACACTGATCCGCCAGCCGCCTATCGACGACAGCAAGTTGAGCGTCGAAGACAACCTTGAGGAATTCGGTCCGTTGTCCGACACGGATCTGGCCTACTTCAGCAGCGAAGTCGACCGTCTCCACGGCGGCACGGATAAGGCCATCTTCGCCAACTTCGGTTTCACCGGCTTCGGTGACATCGCCATGGTTCCTGCTCCGTGGCTCAAGCACCCCAAGGGAATCCGCGACGTCGAAGAATGGTACGTGAGCACCGTCGGCCGTCGCGATTATGTCTACAACATTTTCGAGCGGCAATGCGAGATCTCGCTAGCCAACCTGGAGACGCTGTACGGGTTGCTTGGCGACCGAATAACCGTGTGCTTCATCAGCGGCACCGACTTCGGCATGCAGAACGGTCTCTTCATCTCACGTAAAGCCTATCGTGAGCTATACATGCCCTTCCTCAAGGCGGAGAACGACTGGGTCCACGCTCACACGCCGTGGAAAACCTTCGTCCACTCGTGCGGTTCGATCATGACCCTGATCCCGGATTTTATCGAGACCGGCTTCGACATCATGAATCCAGTGCAATTCTCGGCTGTGAATATGGATTCGGGTGAGTTGAAGCAGAAGTTTGGCAACCGGATCACCTTCTGGGGCGGTGGCGTCAATACCCAGCACACTCTGCCATTCGGCACTGCCGACGACGTGCGCCGGGAAGTTCGCGGACAGATCGAGACGTTCGGTCCGGGCGGAGGGTTCGTCTTCAACACGAACCACAACGTCCAGGCCGGCGTGCCCACCGAAAACCTGCTCGCTCTGTACGAAACCGTCCGCGACTATCGAGACTACCAGAAATAAGACGGTCCCGCTGAATCGCACAAAGCAGAGGCCCGGGCCTCTGCTTTGTGCGGTTCAGCGGGACCGTCCTATGCTGGTCTCCGCCGTCATTTCCTTGCTATTCATTACTCTCCCCAGGCCCATAGCCCTTGGCTATCAGCCCGCGGGTCGCCGGTAGGCCTTGCGGCTCTTCGCCGATCTTTATCGCCGGAACGGATGCGACAAATATGCGCGATTGCACTGGTGGTTCCAGTTGACGGTGCATCCCCTCCATGCTGGACTGAATGCGATGCCGTCGGGTACTATTCGCTATTCCACCTCGATCGAGATCGATTTCGTCAAGAGAGAGTCCCGTCCAGTCCATTCTTTCGCAGTCATGCGATGTTGACCGGGACAACCACGCACGGTCGATAATGCCGTCTCCGTCCTGGCTCAGGTGTCGGCCTCCCGCCCGGACTACGACGCAGAGTTTTTTCCTCTTCTGCTCCAGCACCTGGCAACGTGCCGATCCAAAGAAGTCGCACAATACGCGGAACGAAGCATCATGGCGGTCAACAGCGGCAACAGAGACCGGTTTCGCGAAGTTCTGGATCGTAGGAAACCGCAATTGAGTGTGTCGCAACTCGCCCGAGTCAAAAGGATCGAGAAAAGCTTGGAGCGCTTCTAGCCTGCCTCAACACGTCACCGCCAGCAAGCGACTCATGCCAAGCGTGGTCCCACAAAATCGCCAGGACGAGCGCTACAACTTTAAAGCGATCACCCTGCCGGGCCGCCCTTGAGTCGCTTGTTGCGCAATATCGCACGTGCTATAATGTCTGACAACACGTCAAGGGAAAGGATAAGACATGGCCGGGAGACGCATCAATCTCTGCTTTCGTATCTTTGTTTTGTTGGTCGTGCTGTTTGCATCAAACCCTGTCGTCCCCCTCAGGCTGACCGCGGTGCATGCCTCTGCGCCGGAGCATTCAGCGGCGGAGGTGCAGGGCTCAAAGCCGGTCAACCTGGCCGCGGCAGAGAACGGCGGTCAGGTCGTGTCTGTGACAGACGAGCTCCAAGATTACCCGGCCAGCAACCTGATCGACGCCTACAAGCTGGACTACGGCGAATGGTGGACGCACGGGAATCCCTCTTTTCCCCAGACCGTCGTGGTCGCGCTCGGCACCACAGAACCGAAGGTGATCGACAGAGTCGTGCTGAATCCGTGGACGTCAGAATGGCGCTACAGCTGGGCAAAGGACTTCTCCATCTACGTGTCGGACAGCGCTTCTGACATCAACCTGATGCATCTCGTGGGCTCATACACGCTCGAACACGTCGGCGCCGACCAAACCTTCTCTTTCGATCCCACGCCGGCGAAGTACGTCGGGCTCGTCGTGACCTCGAACTACGGCAGCGACCAGGCCGTCGGATTGAACGAGTTTGAGGTTTATGAGGCCACGTCAGAGACCATCGCCAGCGAGTCGCTCGCGCCAAGCGACCCAGACGATTTGGTCGCGGCCGGCAATGGCGGCCGGATCATCGCCTGCTCCAGCACGGACCCGAACGGCAAGTGGCCCGTCGAGCACCTGATCGATGGCCGCACCGACACGGCCGCCGGCTGGAGCTCTGCCGAAGAATTGGAGCGCGAGCAGTACGTCGTTTTCGGCTTTAAGGGCGACGCACGGCGCCTCGTCGGTCGAGTGGCGCTGAATCCCTACTCCGCCAATTACGAAGAGGACTGGGTCAAGGATTTTGAGCTACGCGGGTCAGAAACCGAGTCTGATATCGATCAGATGATGACACTGGGCAAGTTCCGTCTGACTCAGACGGCCGAAAATCAGGAATTCTCCTTCCCGCCCGTGTCTCTGCGCTACATCGCATTGATCCCACTGTCAAACTATGGCGGCACTGCCTACGCCTTGAACGAGTTCGCGGTCTACCGGGCAACGTCCGGCTCCGGTGAGCCCGAGACGGGCCTGAAGGCGGCCGAACTGCCTTCTGACGTGACTCCGTCCGAGGGCAATTTCTCCGCTCAGCCGGCGCCGCTCAGCACGACGCCCGAGCCAACTCCGATCACCTCGAGCAAAGTGCAGATCGCGGGATCGACGATAGACAACATCGACGCTAATATCACCTACAACGATTTGCTGCCGGTCGTCTATCACCTGTATGGCCCGTTCTTCGACCCACTGGTGAAGACCGAGTTGACGAATCGCAACGACCGACCCGTCACAGTGCGGCTGGAAGCAGCCGTCAAGGGCTACACCGAAGCGGACGTCAAGACCGTGACTGTCGAGCCTGGTGGGACTTTGACGGTGGAGCAAAACCCGTCGCTCAAACCGGACGTCTTTGGGTTGTTGGTCGAAAACAGAAACGCGACGCTCTCGATCCGAGTGGACTACCTCAAAGAGGGCGAGCCCAAAGTAATTTACGACGAAACCGCGCCCGTGACCATCTGGGCGCGCGGTAATTTCCCCTGGAACGTACCGGGCTTCCACAACGGAACAGTCTTCCTGGCCTCAATGGTGACGCCAAACGACCCGGCGATCGGTGACTTGCTGCGCACAGCCGCTGATTACATGCCTGAACACGTCATGAACCGCGGCTATCACACCGAGGACGACGCCGACCACGAAGTCTGGGAGAGAATGAAGGCCATCTACGAGGCCGTGGCTTCCTACGACGTCACCTACATCTGGTCCGGCGTCGACTTCGTGCCACAATCGGAAGAAGACCACGGCTTCACGATGCAGCGGCTCAGATGGCCGCGTGAGGTCCTGGAATCCAGGAGCGGCATGTGCGTCGAGCTGTCCTTGTTGTTTGCCTCGGCCTTTGAGGCCATCGGGCTTCGACCCATCATCATCACCATACCAGGTCACGTCTACACTGCCGTTCCCATCTCGTGGGACAGCCACACGTACTACGTTCTCGAAGGCACGATGATCGGGCGATACTCGTTCGAGGACGCCGTCCACACCGGCAACGAGGAGTTCATGGAAGCACTGGACAGCCTGGAACAGGACCAACTCGACGAGTATTTCTGGCTGGATGTCCAGGAGGAACGCGAAGAGGGTCTCGTGCCCATGCCCTGGCGTTAGTCGCCGCCGTCCCTCGAAATCATGGCGTAGCGACCCGCTGGAGGACGGTCTGACCGATTCATCCGTCGGCCTCTCGGCCTGGATCGTGCAGAGCGTTGGACGGATATGCCGCGCGGCGGACATTTCGGAGAACAGGAAGAGCCGGAATTGTTCGCGGCGGACATCCGCATTTTCTTCCATCCTCTGCGCCAATCGCTCCAGCGCCACCACAACCGTCGACACAATAGCCACTTCTGGCACGGCGCGCGGCGTCTCGACATCGAGGCGCCGCGCTTCGTGCCATGACCTCAAGCATGCATTACGCCCCAACGGATACCATCAGACCTCAGGCCGCAGACAACATGACGCAGCAGCGGACGTGTCTGCCGGTTGTCGAGGTTTGCAGTCACTTATGCCAATCATTCTTGTCATAAGTCTTGACATGTGTCCTGGCAAGTAGTATGATATGTATAGCCAGGCAGTGGACGTCGCCGGTCCAACCAACTGGAGCTCTTGACGAGCCACTCTCCACCGAGACCGTCGGGGGCTTCCCCTGCTCTTGGCTTGCATTACATCACAAATCAAGGAGGATTTGTCCGATGAAAGCGAAGACGCTTTTTGCGTTTCTCGCAGCATTTGGCATGGTCGCCATGCTGGTGAGTATCCCCGCAGTTCAGGCCGCTCCGGCTCCGCAGAAACTGACCTTCGGCATAGTAGTGAAAACAGAAGTCAACGATCCGTTCCAGGTTACGATGGCCACGACAGCCCAGAAGGAAGCCCAGAAGTTAGGCGCTACGGCTCTCGTCGAGGCTCCACCAAGCAACTCCGACGTCCAGGCTCAGCAAGCCATCGTGGAAGACCTGATCCAGCGCAAGGTCAACGGCATACTTCTGGCGCCTGTGGACACACAGGCCATGAAAGCTTCTATGGCCGAGGCAGCTAAGGCCGGCATTCCGGTCGTCCTTTTCGACTCCAACCCTATTGCCGGTGCTCAGTTTGTGACCGCCATCGGTACTGACAACAAGAAGGCCGCCGCGATCGCCGCCGACTACCTCATCAAGAAGTTTGACGGCAAAGCCAAAGTGGCTCAGCTTGAAGGCCAACCGGGCGATCAGAACGCACTCTATCGTGCGCAAGGTTTCGCCAATGAGCTGAAGACGGCGCCCGGCATGCAGCTCGTTGCCGACCAGACAGGTCACTGGACGACCGCCGGAGCTGAAGCAGCCATGGAAAACATCCTGACCGCGCACCCCGACTTGCAGGCAGTCTTCGCAGCCAGCGATGAGATGGGTCTCGGCGCGGTCCAGGCCATCAAAGCCGCCGGCAAGATCGGCAAGATCACGATCGTCACTTTCGACGGGTTGCCTGACGGCGTCAAACTCATCGAGCAGGGTATCAGCGATGGTGACGTTGCTCAGTTCCCGACCAAGATGGGCACGATGGGCATCGACATTCTGGACCAAATCGCGACTGGCCAGAAGAAAGCTTCCGATTTCCCTAGCTACATCGACTCTGGCGCCGAATTGGTGACGCCGCAGCTCGCCAGCACCTACCTGCAGCAGACGTTCGGAATCGCTCCGGCGCAACCGGAGAAAGGGGTCAGCGCCCCGGCAGGTACCCCGTCGAAGTAAGTGTATTCGATACGTAGGGGCGATTCCATCTGGAGTCGCCTCTACGTCCCGGACGCGACGGAAGTCCGCAACCCAGCCGGACGTTCACAGAAGGTCCGGCGCCGGTTCAATACCTCACGGCGAGGAAGGGAGCGGTACTCGCGTCGCAGTGACGCCGATATAGGAGATCAAGTCGTGGCTGAACGCGATGTCATTCTGGAAATGAGGGAAATATCCAAGTCCTTTCCGGGCGTACAGGCCCTCGACAGGGTCAGCCTGCTTGTCAAGCGGGGCGAGGTGCACTGTTTGCTCGGTGAAAACGGAGCGGGCAAATCCACTCTCATCAAGATCCTCGCGGGTGCTTATCAGCGCGATGAAGGGGAGATTCTCATTCGCGGCCAGAGGGTCGATCACCTCGATCCTCACATTGCGCAGCGACTGGGGATCAGCGTGATCTATCAGGAGCTCGAGCTGGTGCCCTACATGACGGTGGCCGAGAATATCATGCTCGGCCGCGAACCAAGCGGTTGGCCTGGGGGCTTTCTCAGTCTTCGCAAGATGGATCGCGAGGTCCGCCGCATACTCGACAACCTGGGGGTGGATGTCGACCCTGACATCCCAGTGAAAGATCTCGGTGTGGCCCAGCAGCAAATGACCGAAATCGCCAAGGCCTTGTCGCGCAACGCGGAGATCATCGTCATGGACGAGCCGACCTCAGCCCTGACCGACCAGGAGATCCCTCAGCTGTTCGAAGCGATCCGCCGGCTACAGCAGCAGGGCCGCTCCGTCATCTACATCTCACATCGTCTGCAGGAGCTGTTCGAGATCGGCGACGTTGCAACCATCCTGCGAGACGGGAAGCTCGTCGGCCAGGTCGAAGTTGAAAACACTCCCATGGAGAAGCTCATCACCATGATGGTCGGCCGCCAGTTGAAAGAGAAATTCCCCAAGGAGCAGGTCGAAATTGGAGATGAGCTTCTGCGCGTGGTCAATTTGAGCCGCAGCGGGGTGCTTCACGACGTCAACCTGACCGTCAGAAAGGGAGAGATTCTCGGCATAGCGGGCCTGATCGGGTCGGGGCGGACCGAAGCCGCTCGCGCGATTTTTGGCGCCGACTCGATTGATTCCGGAGAGATTTTCGTCGACGGCCACCAGGTGAACATCAAGTCGCCCGTCGATGCGGTGCGCGCCGGCGTCGGATTCCTGACCGAGGATCGTAAAGCGCAGGGACTGGTTCTCATCGAGTCCGTGCAAAACAATATCACGCTTGCTTCCCTGTCCCAATTCTCACCGAAAACGTTCATCGACCGGCGAGCGGAAACCCAGACGGCCGAGCGTCTGGTCGGCAGCCTCGGAATCAAGACGCCCACACTGGCTCAGCCTGTTCAGTTTCTGAGCGGCGGCAATCAACAAAAAGTCGTTGTGGCCAAGTGGCTGTGCAGCCGCTCGAGGGTGCTGATATTCGACGAACCGACTCGCGGCATCGACGTCGGAGCAAAAGTGGAGGTCTACCAACTGATGAACGAGTTGGTCCGTCAGGGAGTCGGCATCATCATGATCTCCTCGGAGCTCCCCGAAATCCTCGGCATGAGCGATCGCATCGTGGTCATGCGTGAGGGGCGAGTCGCGGCTGAATTCAGCCGCGAAGACGCGACGCAAGAGAACTTATTGGCGGCCGCCCTCCGGCCCGCCGATCATCGTCAATACTCCGATCGATTGTAAGGAGCGTGAGCTTCCATCATGGATACGACGTCTTCAAAAAAGAAAAAGAAGGCCGAAAAGCGGCGCAGCATCTGGGTCGGCATTGGGAGCCAGGTCGCCGCATTGATGGGCCTGATTCTCATCGCCATCATTTTAACCATTCTGTCACCGTATTTCTTCACTCTGTCGAACTTCTTTAACATCTCCCGCCAGGCCGCGGTTATCACCATCGTCGCCATAGGCGAGACGTTCGTCATCTTGACTGCCGGCATCGACCTGTCCGTCGGTTCTCTCGTGACCCTCAGTTCCGTGTCGATGGCGTTGGTCATGATTGATTATGGCAACATCCTGGAGGGGGTGCTGCTCGGCCTGGCCGTTGGTGTGGGTCTGGGCGTGATCAACGGCCTTCTGGTCACGAAAGCGGACCTGCCTCCCTTCATCGTTACGCTGGGCATGCTGGGCATCGCGGAGGGCGTGGCGCTGGTGATCACGTTTGGCCAGACCATGTACGGACTGCCCCCCGCTTTTCAGTTCCTCGGACAGGGCAACATTCTGGGCATACCCACGCCGTTGGTTGTGCTTTTGGTCGTCTTCGTAGTCTTTCACGTGCTCCTGACGTACAATCGCCTGGGCCGCTACTTCATAGCCATCGGCGGCAACCAGGAGGCAACCCGCCTGTCCGGCGTGAATGTCGATGCCGTCAAGATCTCCGCCTACGCGATCAGTGGCTTTCTGGCGGCCATCGGCGGGATCGTCCTTTCGGCGCGCATCAACTCGGCGCACCCGGCCGAGGGTCAGGGCTACGAGCTTGACGCCATTGCCGCCGCGGTTATTGGTGGTACGAGTTTGATGGGTGGTCAGGGCACCATCGTGGGCACGATCATCGGCTCGTTCCTGATGGCAGTCATTCGCAACGGGCTGAATCTGCTGAACGTCAATTCATTCTGGCAGCAGATCGTCATCGGGCTGGTCATCATCGCAGCAGTCTGGTTGGACCGCGCTCGGAGACGATGAGCCGTGACGGGCAAGCTTGCCTGGTATTTGAGCATAGTCCAATTTGGGTGCGAGGCGCGGCGGCCTCACGGCGGCCGCCGCGCCTCGCACCCAAATTGGACTATATCTTCTTTTAAAAACACCCTTGACACATCATCGAGTTAGTGATACACTATTTTTAGCTTATTCGCAATACCTCTCACGCGCGCGTTGGCGCCACGCTGTTCATTCTGTCCATGAACCTGCCCCGCCTATCGCTACCAATCGAAGCCTGAATCGAAACCACCGTCGTCGAAGCGAATCCCTGTCAGGCATCTCCCAGCGCTAGCACTTTGTAACATTCAAGAGCGCGATTACCATTCGACCCCTGAGTCTTCTGCCGGCGGACGGCAACGAGCCGGCTGAGGCAATCTCTGATACGTGGGAGAGGAGGTGAGCGATCCTTCCAATACTTCGTTTGCGTTCGTTGGCTCAGTCGGTCTTCTCCGCCTGCTGCGAAAGGAGTAAGTCATGAAGAAGACACTGTTCGTCATCGTTTCGCTGGTCCTCGTTGCGAGCTACACTCTGCCACTGGCCCCTGTCGCCAGCGGGCAGAATCCGGTTTCGATCACCGTCACCGTCGTAAACAACCCCGATCAACGGAGACTGCTGGAGCTAACGGACAAGTTCACCGCGCAATACCCGAACATCCACGTCGATTTTCTCATGCTGCCGGAGAACGAGCTACGCGACCGAGTCACCACAGACATCACGACCAAGGCCGGCTCGTTCGACGTGGTCCAGATCGGCAACTATGAGACGCCTACCTGGGGGAAAAATGGTTGGCTGGCAGCCATCGACGATCTCATGACAGCCAACCCGAAGAACGTCCAGCCCAACTACGACGTACAGGACCTGCTCCAGCCCATCCGAACGGCGCTGTCCTACAACAGCAAGATGTACGCCCTGCCGTTCTACGGGGAATCCAGCATGACGTATTACAACACCAAGATGTTCCAGGCGGCCGGACTCACTATGCCCGCGGAACCTACCTGGGACCAGATCCGCCAGTTCGCCTGCCAGCTGCACAAGCCAGACCAGCAGCAATATGGCATCGCGCTGCGCGGCCTGCCAGGCTGGGGCGAGGTGATGGCGCCGCTGGATACTGTCGTCAACACGTTCGGCGGCGATTGGTTCGACATGAACTGGACGCCGCAGCTCACCTCGACCGCCTGGAGCAACGCCGTCAACTTCTACGTCGACCTGCTCCAGAAGTGTGGCGTGCCCGGCGCAGCGAACAATGGCTTCTCCGAGTCGTTGACCGTGATGGCGCAAGGCCAGGCTGCGATGTGGGTGGACGCGACCGTGGGCGGCAGGCTTCCTGGAGGACCCCAGCCAGTCCAAAGTCGTGGGCGATGTCGGCTTCGTCATGGCGCCTTATGATACGGTGAAGAAGGGCTACCACTGGCTGTGGAGCTGGGCCTACGCTATTCCAACCACCAGTAAGCACCAGGCTGAAGCGCTGCAGTTCATCACGTGGGCGACCAGCAAAGACTACATCAATCTGGTCGGCCAGACTTATGGCTGGACGGTAGTGCCGCCCGGCACGCGCACCTCGACCTACCAGAACGCGGATTACAAGAAAGCGGCGTCCGCCTTTGCCGACGTGACGCTAAAGTCGATCCAGACCGCAGATCCCACGGATGCGACCGCCGAAAAGGTGCCGTACGTCGGCATCCAGTTCGTCGGCATCCCGGAATTTCAGGGCTTCGGCACCGACGTGTCGAAGCAGATATCCGCGGCCATTGCCGGCTCGGAAACCGTCACGCAGGCCCTCCAGACGAGCCAGGAGCTCGTCACGAGAGCAATGAAAGAAGCCGGCTACATCAAATAGCGGCCGGCGGATCACAGCCCGTCGTCACGAGACTTTCGGCGGCGGGGGTCGGCGAAACGCCCCCGCCGCTCTCACATCAAGAGATAGCCCACTATGACGACTGAAACCAGCCTGCCCAAAGTACAAGCTGCTGCTGCACCCCCGCCACCGACCGCGATGCGCTGGAGGTCATGGCTGACGCGACCTGCCATCGTCTACCTGATCATCGTGACCCAGGCTCCGGTCCTGTTTACGCTGTACTACAGCACGACGAACTGGAATCTGCTTCGCCCTCTGAGCACGCGCGCTGTCGGGCTCGCCAACTACCGGGCCTTCTTCACGGACCCGGAAACTGCCACGAATCATGTGGAACACCGTCGTGTTCTCATTCTCGGTCGTCATCTTGTCCCTGGTTTTCGGGATGATTCTAGCGTTGCTGCTCTCGCGGGACTTCCGGGGCCGCGGAGTGGCGCGCACTCTCCTGATCACGCCCTTCCTGGTCATGCCGACCGTTTCGGCGGTGATGTGGAAGGACATGCTGTTCAACCCTATATTCGGCCTGATTCCGTCATTCTTGGCCGGATTTGGATTGCCGCGCGTGGACTTCGTCAATCAGTATCCAATGGCATCCGTCGTCGCCATCGTCACCTGGGAGTGGACGCCCTTCATGATGCTGATTCTGCTGGCCGGCCTGCAGTCTCTGGAACAAGAGCATGTGGAGGCGGCACAGATCGACGGGGCCGGGCCTCTCACGATCTTTCGCTACGTGATCCTGCCCCACCTGACCCGCTACGTTGAGATCGGCGTGCTGCTCGAGACCCTGTTTGTGTTGAACATTTTCGGCGAAATCTACATCACCACGTCCGGCGGGCCGGCCGACTACACC
The DNA here is from genome assembly GCA_963843645.1 of uncultured Chloroflexia bacterium. Classification (GTDB taxonomy): domain Bacteria; phylum Chloroflexota; class Anaerolineae; order DAOTYC01; family DAOTYC01; genus CAWJLE01. The sequence goes on from CAWJLE010000003.1 coordinate 850,215, forward strand.
ACTACCCTTACGTTCAATATCTTCCTGGAAGCGTTCTCCCGCTGGAACGTGGGGCGCGCCAGCGCCTGGGGGGTGTTCGCAGTCATTCTGGCCAACATCATTATGCTGCTATTCCTGCGAAATCATTCGTGGCGAGACGCCGGAAAAGGAGGCCGCATGAATCGCCAAAAGTTGTCCGGCCACGTCCTGTCTTGCCTCACCGTGCTCCTGGCGCTCGTGATGTTCTTTCCGATCCTGTGGATGATTCTGACGTCTTTCAAGACAGAGGCCAACGCTTTCAGTTTCCCGCCCGCGATCATCTTCAAGCCGATCCTGGATCAATACGACATCGCGCTGGGTCAACTGGGATACTTCGACTTCCTGTACAACACGGTGATCATCACGGCTTTCTCCACGTTCATCGCGCTCTTGCTGGGACTTCCTGCCGCCTACGCCCTGGCTTTCTACCCAGGCAAGCACAGCAATTTCACCTTGTTGTGGATTATGTCGACGAGAATGCTCCCCTCGGTGGGCGTGATCGTCCCGTTGTACGTCATTTTCAAGAACCTGGGGCTGTTCGACACCTACCGGGGCCTGATCATTCTTTACACGGCCATGAACATGCCGTTGGTGATTTGGATGATGCGCTCTTTCTTGATCGATTTACCCTTCGAAGCAATCGAAGCGGCGCGGATCGACGGCGCCGGCCTGTTGCAAGAAATGTGGCTGGTCGTTCTGCCGATGGCCCTTCCCGGCCTGATGTCGACCATTTTGCTGTGCATCATCTTCACGTGGAACGAGTTCTTCCTGGCGTTCAACCTGACGATCACCAAGGCCTCGCCGCTCACAGTATTCATCGTCGGCTTCAAGACGTCCGAAGGCCTCTTCTGGGCCAAGATGTCGGCAGCCGCGACGGTATCCGCATTGCCGGTCATAATCGCCGGATGGGTATCGCAGCGCCAACTCGTCCGCGGCCTCACCGCCGGCGCCGTCAAGTAGGCGCGGCCCTTTGGAGCAGACGGAGCAAACTGATGCAGCAGGAATCGGCTCGGGACATCCGGAGTTTCGGCAACCTCGGATGTCTGAGTACCACACCGTTAGCCCGCGACGTGACTCGGTCCGGGTCGCGAAGCCGACCTCGGCTTCAGTCGCCCGGCGCGAGCGGTCGCTCCGGGGCTGGCGGCTGTTTCATATACCGGAGACCGGCGCTCTTCTGGCTGCGCCGGTCTCCGGGCAAGCTTCAATACAGCTACTGAACGATTCTCGGTCTCTATCCCTGCAAGACACTCTGCAGATCTTCGACTCTAAAATAAAGGGCGGGCCGAGCCGCACTTCGGTTCGCCAGCACCTGGGACACTATCCCACCGGGGTCGCCCAGGCACGTCAAGACGATGTCGGCCTCGGAGAAGTCCTCCTCGCGGGTGTAGCCGCTCACAGTCACCACGCACTTCATTCCTGCAGCGACTGCAGCCTGGAGTCCGTTCCGCGAGTCTTCCACTACTACACACTCGCGTGGAGACACACCCAGCCTTTCGGCCGCCAGCAGATAGATGTCCGGCGCAGGCTTCTTGGCCTTGACGACATCGCCGGCCAGGACCAACGAAAAGCGCCCCGCCGTCCCCGCCCCCATGGTGTGTTTCAGGACTGACTCGACGGACTCCTGAGCGGAGGTGGAGGCCACGGCCAGGGTCCATCCCTTATCCAGCGCCTCCTCGGACAGTCGCTTCACGCCCGGGCGCGCGGGGATCTTGCCCGAGTTGATGATCTCCTTGTAAATAGCTGTCTTCTTCTTGTGCCAGCTGGCGATCATCTCAGCACGACCAGCTTCGTCTGCCGGAGGCGTGAAAGCCGACAGGAACGCCGGCTCCGAAAGCAGGCTGGACATCCGCTCTTTGCCGCCTCCGATCTTCAGCTTCCGACCGTACTCCTCGACAGACCACTGCCAGGGGACGCCCAACTCGTGCCACATCTGGTTGAACGCGGGCAAATGGCCATACTGCTCGGTATCGGCCAGAACACCGTCACAGTCGAAGATCAACACGTGACTCATGCAGCCCTCCCCTCGCTCCCAAAGATGTGCATAAACTGCTTGACCATGCCGATGACGTCCTTCCGCACGGCCCCCAGCAGTTTGAGCGGGTCATACTCGGTGGGTTTCTGCTCCAGATAGTTCCGGAATGCATCGGCGAAAGTGATCTTGAGTTGCGTCGAGATGTTAACCTTCGGTGCACCGCGCGCGATCAGTTGCTGGAACACCTCATCGCTCAGCCCCGTCCCGCCGTGGACCACGAGAGGCACAGGTTCCACGGCCAGGATCTCCGACACACGCTGGAAATTGATCTTGGGCTCACCCTTGTACAGACCGTGAGCCGTGCCGATAGCCGGGGCGAAGCTGTCGATGTGGGTCGTGCGGATGAACTCAACAGCCTTGTCCAAAGCGACGATCGGTCCGCCGTACTCGTTGCCGACGCCGTCTTCCACACCCTTTACGGCTTCCAGCTCGCCCTCGACGGCCGCCCCGCAGGCGTGCGCCTGGGCCACGACTTCAGTGGTCTGCTGCAGGTTTTCCTCGTAGCTGAGCTTGGAGCCGTCGAACAGGACCGAGTTCCAGCCGGCCGCCAGGCAGTCGTCGATCACTTTCCGGTCCGGGCAGTGGTCCAGGTGCAACGTGGCCGGGATGGGTGCCCGCCTGGCCATTTCCTCGAACATGAGTTGAATCAGCTTGGCGCCCATTTGTTTGACCGTCTTAACGGACACCTGAACGATGACGGGTGACCGCGTCTCGGCGGCCGCGTCCAGGACTGCTTCCATGGTCAGGTCGTTCACAATGTTGAATGCCCCGACCCCATACCGCTCTTCGAATGCGGGTTTCAAAATCTCCGGCATAGTTACGACTGACATACCCAACCTCCTCCGTTCAGTTCACGCATGATGCCGACGACTGGCAGCTGATGGATCGCTCGCAGTCTGAACTCACCGGGAGCCCGACGCGTCGAGTCTGACTGAATTGCCCCTCCAAGAAGAACTGTCCAAGCATGGCTGCGCCCAGCAAAGAGGACTGTTCCTGATATCCATACTCGAAGTCGCCCATCCAGCGTCTCTTCGCCCCCATCATCCCTCGAATTCGGGCTGCTCCCCCGGAGGTCATGACCTTCGGCCGAAGATCGACGAGACCGGCCACCTCGCGCAGGTGCTGACCATGGTAAGCCGCGTTGCCCTTGATCAAGCCTAGCAGCATCTTATCGCGAGTCGCCTCCAAGTTCAAGCCGGAAAAGCTCGCGCGCAGCTGTTCGAGACTGTAACGCGATCCTTGCAGGAAGGGCACGTACACCGGCAGGTCGGCGTCAGCCTCGTCGACGTCGTCCGCCGAGAGGAAGTCGGCCAGAACGCTGGGGACATACTCGTCGTAGAATTCCCGCTCGGTCATGCCGATGCAGAACACCGAGTGGAACCATTCGAGGGCCTTGCCGCCGGTGTTGAGCACGAAGAACGTGACCCACCGGTCCGGGATCACGTGACACCGGACGTTGAAGTTCGGCGAGCTGACGGGCCGGTCCACGCAGACGTTTGTAATCTCGCAGGTGCCGGCGATCAGGTTGATGTCGCCGGGTTCCGTCAGTCCGCCGGAGAGGGCAGCGAGGACGGCGTCGTTTCCGCCGCACAGTATCTCGCAGTCTCGGGGCAGTCCCAACTCGTGCGCAACTTGCGGCAGGATCCGCCCGGCACTGTCGTACGATTGGATGAGCGGCGGCAACAGATTGGGCGGCAGATCCGCAGCCGCCAACACATCCGCGTTCCACGTCAGGTCGTGCCGGGCAGTGTTGTAGAGACCGGTAATTGAGGTCGTAGAGGGATCGATCGCCCACTGGCCGCTGAATCGCTTGACCATGTAGGTATTGCAGTGGCCGAACCTGGCGGTTTCGGCCCACACGTCGGGCTCGTTCTCGCGGATCCATAAGATCGAGCACAGAGAAGAGCCCCCGGAGACGGGCAGATTACAGCCCTCGCGGAGGAACTTGTCTTCACCAACCCGCTTTCGGATCCAGTTCGCCTGTGAGTGAGAACGGCCGTCACAGAACAGGACAGCAGGTCCCAGCGCCCTTCCGTCGGCAGCCATCGGCACGAGTCCGGGGGTCGTCACTGAGAACGAGACGATCCCAACCGACAGCAAAAAATCCCGAATCTCTGCGCAGCACTCCCGCAAAGCCTGCCACCATTTCTCTGGTGCAATGTCAGCCTTGCCGTGATCGTAGAAGCTCACCTCGTAACGACGGGTCGCTTCACACTTCTTCTTCAGGTCGGGGCTGAAGACCCCAATCTTGAACGCAGTAGTGCCTACATCCAACGCCAGAATGTCTCTCGCCATTGAGAAAAGCCCTCCTTAGCTCAGAACACCCTCCTGAATGAGAACTACTCGAAGCTCCTGAACCTGCTCATCCGTCAAACGCAACAACGGGCGACGAGGTATGCCGCCTCGCAAGCCGGCCAGGTTCATGGCCGCTTTGACGCCGGATACGCCGTACTTCCCTGAGATGGCTCTATTGATGCGACTCAACCTTTCCTGCATTGCCGTACCCTTGCTCTCATCTCTGGTCGCCCCACATTCGAACAGCTCGACGGCGAGGCGAGGGAACGAATTGGCCAGAGACACCGTGCCGCCCACCGCGCCAGCCATCATGGCCGGGAACAGGAAATTCACCGAACCGGCCAGGACCCGGAACTCATCACCTGTGAAGGCCAAAAAGTTCTCGATGCCGCTGGCTGCGCTGTCCTTCATGCCCACGATATTCTCGTGACTGGCCAAACGCCCAACCAAGTCGGGCGACAAGGTGACGCCGCAGAAGCCCGGCGCGTTGTATATGAGAAGGGGCACCGGCGACCGGTCCGCCACGGTGGTGAAGTACCGGTACAGAACGTCGTCCGTCATCTGCTTTCTGAAATATGAAGGCGAAAGCAAAAGGCCGAAGTCTGCGCCCAGATCTCCGGCCTTTTGGAAGAACAACTCGGTGTCACGTTGAGCTTCGTACGTGGCACCGGCCATGACCACTTGTTGTTGACCCTTGTGTTGGACGATCGTATCGAGAACGGCGAGTTTCTCCTCCTCAGTGAGGCTCTTGTTCTCACCGTTCGAGCCCAGCGCCAGGTAACCCAGAATCCCCGACTGGGCGTAGCGCTCCAGATTGAAACGCAGTGCTCCGTAGTCGACCGTTTCATCGAAGGCGAAGGGCGTGGATATTGGAGCGAATACACCCGACAGTTTCTCGACGAGCATCTCGTTAGCCGGCATGCAACATCTCCATTGGGCAGGGCGCGCCGAACCTGCAAGCGCGGGTCCGTCGCGAAGGCACGTCGCCGGGGAGACGGCATGCCGGTTCTTGACTTTTTGAATGGATCAACTGATAATCAACCCAAAGAAGGAACGGGATGTAGGTTATCCTACAAGTCCCATTCTAGCACGCTTTTGGGATACTGTCAATAGCGAGGGGACCAGACGCCTATGGAATCCGCACGATCTTTTCGGGGACCTGCCCTCAACCAGGCCATTCGCGACTACATCTTGGGTTTTATCGCGAACGAGCGGTTGGGGGCCGGGGACTCTCTACCTTCGGAAAACCGATTGGCGCAGGAATTGGGCGTCGCCCGCAACTCGGTTCGGGAGGCGATCAAGGCGCTCCAGTCGCTGGGCATCGTCGAGGTCCGGCACGGCGAGGGCATCTTCGTGCGCGAGCCCAATTTCGATCCGATGTTGGAGATGATCAGCTATGGCATTCGCGTCGACCCGGACACTGTGTTGAAATGGCTCGAAGTCCGAATGTGGCTGGAAAGCTCGGTGATCGAAGATGCCGTGACGCGATTGACGGATGAGGACATTCGGGGGCTGGAGGAAATTGTGGAGACGTGGTCCAAAGCCGTCTATGCCGGGGTGACCGACCATGCATTCCGCAACGAAAAGGACGAGTCTTTCCACCGGGGGCTTTACACCTGCTTGAACAACGATATCCTGATCAAGCTACTCGAAGTCTTCTGGGTAGCCTTCTCCGAATTCATCGGCCCCTATCGGACTCAACCGATCACCGACCTGCAGGAGCACGTGGCCATCTTAAATGCAGTGAAGGCGCGCGACCCTCACGCCGCCCGCGAAGCGCTGCTCCACAACATCCGCCGCAACGAAGAGCAAATTCGGTTGATCAAAGAGGGCAAACTACGGTCGACGACGTCATCTTGAGGGCCATCACCCCCGGGCTCCGACGGCCCGCTGCTCAAAAAACCGCTCGAACCGACTCACCGATCGCCGGGTGGGCAGTCGGCCAGGCAGGGCTGCTCAGCGGCCGCCGCCGGGCTGTGCGAGGGGCGCAAGACCGAAGTTGCTGCAGCCACCAGCGTGATTGCGAAGGACAGCAGGAATGCCTGGTGCAGACCTGTCTCGAATAGAGCTAACGCGGCCGGCGCGCTGCCCATTCCCCCGCCGTACAAAAACACCCTGAACATGACGTCCTGAGGAATCCGGCTCAGCACCAGGGGAAAAACGATGGCGATGCTGAGCATCTGTCCGGTATTCATCAGCATCATTCGCGTCCCGGCGGCGATCCCTCTGCGCTCCGCGGCCACGCTCGTCATGATCGCGTTGGTGTTGGGCGAGCTGAACAGACCCGAGCCGCCGCCCATCAGCACCATGTATAGCGCGAGCGTGCCATATGACGTCGTGTGGGTCACGGCGCTCAGCCCGTACAGTCCACCCGCGGAAACCAATAGGCCGGCGGTTGACAGGAATCGCGAGCCGTACCGATCGGAGAGACTGCCGGAGATGGGGCCCACCAGCATGAAGGCCGCGCCGAACGGAGCCATCATGATACCGGCCTCCAGCGGACTTTGTCCGTACGGCCCTTGCAGGAAGAAGATCAGCAGAAACAACACAGCCCCGCGGGCCAGGCCGTTCAGCAGGCCCGCCAGGTTAGCAAACGCAAACAGCCGATCTCGAAAGAGCCGCAGATCCAGCATCGGCTGCGCCGCCCTCGCCTCTATCCATGCAAAGAGCACCAGGGCGGGAACCCCTACCGCAATCAGTACGTAGGCAATGCCAGGATGGAGAAGTGGGAAGGCCATCAAGGACAGCGCCAGTAGAATCGAGCCAAGGCCCACTGTGAACGTGACGCTGCCCGGCCAGTCGAAAACCTGGCTGTGCGGCGCGGAAAAGGGCTCGCGCAAACGCCGGATCGCCCACACGGTGCCGAACACGCCGAGCGGCACGTTGACGAGGAAGACCCAGCGCCAGGAAAGCGTCGACGTCAGCAAGCCGCCGACGACCGGCCCCAACAGAAAGCCCGCAGCCGCGGCGATCTGGTTCACGCCGAGCCCCAGGCCCACCCGGCCGTGCCGGAAGGCGTCGGTCACGATAGCGGTGCTGTTGGCAAACAGGAGCGCGCCGCCGATCCCCTGAATCATCCGGAAGCATACGAGGTCCCATCCATGAAATTGCGGCTGAGCCAGCCCTGCCAACAACGAGCCGAGCGTGAAGATTGCAAACCCAGCGTTGTACAGCTGCTTCCGCCCGAACATGTCCGCCAACCGACCCACCACCGGCACCAATGCCGTTGTGATCAAAAGGTAGCCCAGCAGGACCCACATGATGGTCAGAAAACCGGCCTGCAAGCTGGTGAGGACTTCCGGCAGCGCAATGACCAACGCCGATCCCTGCACCGAAGCCAGCAGCGCACCCACCGAAGTCACGGACAGGGCCACCCACTCATATCCATCCCAATTCACTCCTGTTCTCATCGCACGATACACCTCTCCCCGTATATTACAGCACGCTGTCAATAGAACACGTCACCGCGGGTGCATCGAGGATTTCGGGCACGGCACCACCCAAAGCAGGCACATTCGAAATCGGCCTGATTTGTATTCTCAGTATTTTTTCAGTACAATAGCGCCATTAGCTTATATATACGATCATATCGCAGCAATAGAGGGGGACGGTGTTCATGAATGCGTGGCGAGTGGCGGCGAGTCTCGGTTTGGTTTTGGCGGTCGTGATCGTGGCGGCGCTGGCCGGCCCGGCCGGCGCATCCTGCCCTTCCCAGCGAGAGTTCATCGTGACGGAAGCCGACGACGGGGACACGGTAACCCTGGCTCCGGGCGACGGTCTCAATGTCTCCCTGACCGGCAACCCAACGACCGGCTACCTGTGGGAAGTCAGTGGTGACCTCGACGCCGCCATACTTAAGCCGGTCGGCGATCCTGGCTTCCAGAAGGAGAGTGGACTGATCGGCGCGGGCGGTGTCCAGACGAACCAGTTCGAGGCGGTCGGTCCCGGCCAGACTCTCCTGACGATGATCTATCATCGGCCATGGGAGAAGGACACGCCGCCGGAGAAGAGCTTCTCCGTGACGGTCATCGTGGAGTCGGCTCAGCCGCCCCGCGAGATCGCGCTCACAGCCAAAGACGACGGCGCCACCGCGGACGTGACCGTGGGCGATCTCCTTCAGGTTTCGCTTGCAGGCAACCCCACCACCGGCTACACGTGGGAAGCAGCCCCTGCGCCGGACGCAGCGGTGCTGGCCCAGCTGGGAGACGCTCAGTTTGCACCGGAATCAAATCTCGACGGCGCACCGGGCACGATGACGCTCATGTTCAAAGCTATCGGGGCCGGCAAGACCACTCTGACGCTGGTTTATCATCAGCCCTGGGACCAGACGACGGCACCTGCGAAAACCTTCACCGTCGACGTAACCGTCGAGGCAGCCGTCGAGCCGGCGCTAACCCTCACCGATCAGGCGGACGGCAGCAAGCAACAACTTAAGGTTGGCCAGCGGGCTCTCGTGCTCCTTCCCAGCAATCCCACAGCCGGCTACAGCTGGCAGGTCGGCCCAGAGTTCGATCAGAAGGTGCTTCGGCAGGTTGGAGAGCCCGGCTTCGATCAGGATGCCGGGCTGATCGGGGCAGGCGGCATAGAGAGCTTCCTCTTCGAGGCCGTCGCCCCAGGAGAGACCACCCTCAGTATGTCGTACGCCCGTCCCTGGGAAAGCAAGATGCCGGAGAAGACGTTCACCGTCCAGGTCGGGGTCACGGCGAAATGACCGCTGCGCTATGAGCTGACGTCCGAAGTCCGGCGGCTTCGGACGTCTGTTCCTTGGAGGGGCGCCCAGGCTCCCCTCAGACCCCACAGTGCCAATCTCGTTCGGTGTTCCCCGACTGTCTCCCCCAATGCAACGCGCGGTGGCCCCGCCCAATCGTTCGGTACCGGCTGAGCGGTGCTCTCGTCTCCCACGGTTGCCTGCGCGGGGTCAACTGCAATTTCAATGTGAACACTCGATCCGAAACTGCGCATAACAGCAGCAATTTCGCCCGCGAGGCCGCCTGGGCGTATTGCAGATTACATCGTTGACGGCATCTCCGCGACTACGATGCACTTGTGTAACGGTAACGTTCGCTCGAAACGAGGATCGCGGTCAGTTTTCGTCCGCCTGACGTTGGCGCTGGCAAGCCGCGATCAGGGTCAATTGCCGGGACAGTTCGGACATCGGCCGATGCCGGGTTGCCCGAGCGGCAGGCGAGTCTCTCAAGAAGGAGTACTCTAATGAATAAGCACCCACTTCTCCTGTTCCTCTCGATTCCGCTGTCGTTGGCCCTGGTTGCCGCCGCGGGTCTGGCAATTCTCCCGGCGCTGCGCGCGCAGGCACAACCCGCGGTCCTTACGGCAAGCTCCGCTGGTTTCGTTCAAGATTCCGCAGCAGATCCAAATGCGTCCGCGAGCCTGGCGATCGTGGCAGCTGTGGTTGCCTCCGAGTCACCTCAGGCGATCATCGCCTTGCCTACCGCGGATGCGGTCAACCTCATCGCCAAGGACCAGGCACCTCCCGACCATGAGATCCGTTGGGGTCTGGACACCGACGACGACGGTTTCCTGATCCAGGCGCACCACGCCCGAACCATGTTCTTGTTGATCTCGGGAACGTCACAACAGGCCGTCAGCATCGTCTACGTGGTGAACGGGCCACATCACACCTGCGTCATTCAGACCCGTTTGTGAGACCACCAGACAGAGTGGCGTCACGCCTTCTCCAAGCTGATCACCTGATGCATCGGTCCGTCGAGTACACGCCCGATCGTCCAGCCGGCGGAGCGTGCTATTCGCTGAAAGGCATCCAATCCAATGTAGCGAATGGCGGGCCGGCCTTTGACGTGTTCCGTCATTTTCAGGCGGGGGTCCAGGGTCGTGGAATCGCGAACCACCGGCCCTACGACCACGACGTCTTCCGGCGTACCGGCGCGGAGGGTCTGAAGATTCGCCGCGATCTCTTTGTCAGACGCGTATTCAAACAGGCCGCCTTCGGTCGAGGCCGCGACGACCGCATTTTCGGCATCGAGGCCGTCGATCGCCTCCCGCAGCACGGTCGTATCACTCCAATTGTATTCGATGTGATGGAACTTGATCTCCAGGCCGTGCAATGGTGCGCCTTCTGCCCGCAACTCCGTCAAGGAACGAGCACCGAAATGGGGCCCTTCCGCGTCGAGGTCGAACACGTGTATCCCGATTTGCCGGGCGGACAGCCACTCGGGATGCTCCTTGTGAAGGAGGAGCAATGCGTTGAGGCTGTCAGCGGCCGGTCCGCCCGCGATATTGAGCAGATGGACGGGCTGATCGGGGCGCGCCGTCAGCGCGAGCCCGAGGCCGTCGGCAAGCAGCCGGGCCACGTCGCGCATCCGCCATCGAAACGTCACCGGGGTCAGGCTGGCCGCCCACTGGCGATCGACCGGTCCCGCATAGCCGTCACCCAGGTTATTCGGATCGAGCTTGTTGAGATAAGTCATCATCCCGGTCGTGAAGGTGCCGGCAGACTCCACCAGTCCTCGCAAAAGAATCGATTTTTGGGCGGCGGCCTGCAAGGCTGCGGCCGGAATTTGATTCGCACGCTGCATGCTGTCGATCAGCGCTGAGAGCTCGGCCTCACCGATCTCGAAGGCGAAAGCCGGATGGGTGATGTCGATGACCGGCAACTCGATTCCGTCGTCGGTCACGGCGTAGCAAACACCAGGCTTTTTGTTCATTTCAGGGACTCGCACCATCGCCGCCATCTTCTTCCTCCTGCTAGTAGCTCGACTTGATTTCGCCGTACGCCGTTCGGATCATTTCCGCCAACTCCGCATCGGCCGGCGTCAGCTCGCACACCTCATCAAGCGCCCCCGCCAGGCCCAGCACCGTGACACGCTCTTGCACCCAAACGGCACCGGGATCTGCTGGATTCCGGTACAGAAGGCCGGCAGCAATTGCATGGGCAAGGTAGGCGGGCGGGATGCCATGCTTCTGGGCGAGCAGCGCCGGCCCGACCAGCCGGTCAGAGCGCCGCAGCTTGCGTCTGGGGTCCTGTGCGAGCCGCGCGACTTGATCGGCCAGCGCCGGATTCGCCGCACGCCGCAGCACCTCGGCCGCCCACTCATCCATCAACGCCCGCGGATAGCCAAACTCAGCGGACAGCGCGCCGCACGCCTCGCGCAGCGCCCCCTCAACGGCGGCACGTACGCCGGGATCACCAAGACAGTCCACCGCCGAGGCGTAACCATGCAGGGCGCCCAGGTAGGCCGTCGCGGCGTGACACATGTTGTAGCTGTAAAGTTTGCGCGTTTCCTCGGCACGCATGTCGTCCACGGGGTCCAGGCCGGGCACCTGAGGCATCGGACCCTTGAACGCACGGCGATCGACCGGGAACTCCCCAGTGCCGTTGGTCCAGATCAAGAGGGGCTCAGCCGCCCGCACGTCCGGAGGCGGATCCGCTACCATGCGGATCACGACCGTCTCCACCACGCCGACTTGCTGCGCCGCGTCTTCCTGCGCCTCCGGAGTCACACCACTCGACGCAAGCGCCTCCAACAGCAACGGCCGGAACAGCGCCCCGGGATGGGCCAGGTTCGCGCACAGCAGGACGTTCAGCGGGGCGTTGGGGCGTTCCTCCCGCCGGCGCAGAATGCCCGGTACCAATTGCTGAGCAACGGACGCAAAGTCCCCAGCGAACACGGCGATCACGACGTAATCTGCCGCGACCACCGCGGCCGCGACCTGCTCCACCTGAGCGGTCGTCAGCGCGTCGTAACCACTGATCACTACGTCCACACGTTGGCCGGCGCCGGGCACCTTCGCGACGGTGTACTGTCCCGCCGCGCGCAACTGCTCGATCAACGCCGGCACCGCATCCACGAAGGTCAAATGGTACCCGCCTGCGTAGAACAGGTCGCCGGCGAACCCACGTCCGATCCGTCCCGCGCCCCAGATGACGACGCTTCTGCCCACCCCGTTTGGCATCGCTCCTCCCTTGACTCCCAGAATCGCCCCCCAAGGTACCGCAAATGCGAACATTCGTCAAGTCGTTTGGCCACGTGGGTGTATCCCGGCCACGTTGTGTTTGACACGACTGACTCCCCGTGTTATCGTGACTGCCTGCGCTGACAGACTCTCGCCCCTGCGGCCGAGAAGGAGATTACCATGGCTGTGGTTGCTATTGTGGGCGCCGGCGTGATGGGCACAGCAGTCGCCTATCCTCTGGCGGACAACGGACACGACGTCCGGCTCGTCGGCACCCATCTGGACGGCGACATCATCGCGAGTTGCCGGGACGAGCGATATCACCCGCGGCTGAAACGGGCGCTGCCGCGAAACGTGCAGCCCTATTTCCTGGAGCAGTTGCCCGAGGCCGTTGCCGGTGCAGACGTCGTCGTCAGCGGCGTCAGCTCGCCAGGCGCGCACTGGATCGGCAAGACCCTCGGCCCTGTCCTGCGTCCCGGCCAGTCGATCATCGGCGTTACCAAGGGCCTGGAAGCCGCGCCTGACGGCGACCTCATCATCCTGCCCGATGTGCTTCAGCAGGAGTTGCCCGCGGACATTCGCAATCGGGTCGGCATTGCGGCGATCGGGGGCCCTTGCATCGCGGGTGAGCTGGCCGGTCGACGGGGCCACAGCTGTGTCTACTTCGGCTCGCGCGATCTCCCGCTGGCCGACCGCCTGGCGGCCTTGTTCCGCACCAACTATTACCACGTCTGGACCACCGCCGAACTGGTGGGGCTGGAATACGCGGTCGCCTTCAAGAATGCGTACGCGCTTGGCGTGGGCCTGGCCGGCGGGTTCCTGCAAAAGGCCGGGGGAACCGACGCGGCCGGCGCGTACATGCACAACACCGCAGCCGCGCTATTTGCCCAATGCTGCGTCGAGATCGACCGCCTGCTGGATATGGTCGGGGCGTCTCGCAGCCTCGCGTTTAGCCTTCCGGGCGCTGGCGACCTCTACGTCACGTGCCAGGGCGGGCGCTCGGTGCGCACGGGCAATCTGTTGGGTCTCGGCTACAGCTACGTGGAAGCGCGCCAGGAACTGGCCGGCGAGACCCTGGAGGCCGTGATGCTTATCCAGACGATGAGCATTGCGCTGCCCCGGCTGACCGCCCGGGGCATTCTCCGGCCCGACGAGCTGCCGGTTATGCGCGCGCTGGTGGACATTGTCGTACAGGGCCAGCCCGCCGATCTTCCCTGGGACCGCTTCTTCGGCGGCCAGGCGCCAATTAACTGAACTTGCGACCCCATCCACGGCGATGATTTGCCGGTGATGTAAGCGGACAGATCTAGTCCTCACCCTCGCTATGCGTCAGCTCAGCAAGGCGATCGATGAGGGGCCGCAGCATTGGGAAGAGATGCCGGTAGACCTCGTTGTAGAGTCGATCGTAGAAAGCGCGGCGCGCCGGGTCCGGGTGATAGCTCTCCCCCAGTCGCACCATGCCGGCCGCGGCTTCCCGCACGCTGCCGTAGAGCCCCGCCGAAACCGCAGCCAGGATTGCCGCGCCCAGGCAGGTCGCTTCCGGACTGGCTGAGCGGGTCACCGGCTTGCCGCAGACGTCTGCGATGATCTGGCACCACAGCGGGCTCTTCGAGCCACCGCCCACGGCCACGAGGCGTTCCAGCGGGTAGCCCAGAGCCTCTTCCACGCCACCGGTCGCGAGGCGCTGCTCGAAAGCAATGCCTTCCAGAATTGCGCGATACATATGCGGCCGGTCGTGCGTCCCGCGCCAGCCCACCACGATCCCGCTCGCGACGGCATCCCAATAGGGATTCATCACGGAGCTCCAGTAGGGCACCAGCATGAGTCCGCGCGATCCAGGCGGCACTCGCCGCGCCGCGGCCTCGAAGATTTCCTCTGCGGACAGGTCCGGCTTCAGGTCGTTGGGATCGACGCCACCGAACTTCTCGAGGAACCAGCTGATGGTGAAGGTTCCGCCGCGGAGGACCGTCTCCAAGAGGTACGTGTTCGGCACCCCGCCGTTCAGGGTTCGGAAAGCCGGATTCGCCGTGAAATCCTCGGAGAACGCGCCTGAGACCACGGCCGTGCCCAGGTTCAGGTACGCCTGCCCGCGCGACGTAGTATTGGAGCCCAGCCCCGCCGACTGGCCATCTCCGAGCCCCGCAACCACGGGCAGGCCCGCGGGGAGGCCGCATTGCTCCGCGGCTTCACGCGTCACCGACGCCACAATCGTCCCTGGCGGAACGGTTTCTGCGAACTGGCCCTCGCGCAGTCCCAGGGAATCCATCAAGTCCTTCGCCCAGCAATGGTTGGTCATGTCGAACAGGCCCATTGGGTCGGCCGAACCCCAGCTCGTCTTGTACTGGCCGGTTAGTTTGTGCACCAGGTAGGCGTGAACGTCCAGGTATTTGTCGGTCCGTTCGAACACGGCCGGCTCGTGCTTGCGCAGCCAGAGGATCTTGGGGAGCGAAGGCGTCATGCACAGCGGCTTGCCGGAGACCCGGTGGAATCGGTCCGCGCCATACTCCCGATCGATGTCCTCCAGCTCGGCCCAGGCGCGCTCGTCCAACCACGCGATGCCGTTCCGCAAGGGCGCGCCCCGCTCGTCGACCGGGACGAACGTCTCTCGTTGGTGCGTCAGGCCGATCGCGGCCAGGCGGGTGACGTCCACGGCGGATGCAGCGACCCGCAGCGCGCTCGATGTGGCCTGCCACCAGTCCTCGGCTCGCTGCTCCCACCACGCGGGGTGAGGGTGGAGCAGCGGAAAGGCAGCCCGTCCTTCCGCTATGGGATGGCCCGCCCTGTCCCAAACGATAGCCTTGCTGGCGCTCGTGCTGCAATCAACGCTGATGACCCAGTCTCTCGTCACGCCACGCCTCCCAACTGAAACACGATAACGAGCTTCGACCTACCTTCATCCTGGCAAAGCAGCCTTCTCGACACAACAAGTATCATACAAACGACCGCGTGTCAATAGTGATGGACCGCACAGTCAGGCGATTGCACGAGGAGGGATGCGACTCCACTTGACGACAGGCCGCCTTCGGTGCTATCGTCTGTGCGCAGACAAAACCGTCGCCGGCCTGGGCCGGCGGCCAGGAGGTTATCCGTCATGACTGTCATTCATCACTTCATCGGCCGCGATGGGGGCTGGGACTGGGAGGGCGTTCCGGTCCAGGAGTACGGCGCGGCCCGGCCCGGTGTCTCTGTCCGCCGCTTCATCAGCCGTCAGGACGACTCCAACAACATGGAAGTGCGTTACTTCGAGATGGAACCCGGCACCAGCACCAGTTGGGAGCAGCACAACTACGAGCACTCCGTCCTGGTCCTGCGCGGGCACGGCACCGTCCGGCTGGGCGACGAGTCATTTCCAATCGGCATGGGCGACGCCGTCTTTGTTTCTGCGGATGAAATCCACCAGTTTCGGGCCGCCGATGACGACCATCTAGGCATTCTGTGCGCCGTCCTCGACCGTGACTTACGTCCGATCGTCCACGGTGAGCAGCACATCACCCGCTTCGAGGGGTGATGATAAGAGCGTGATGCTAAACGTGATGCGTAATCCGTGATGCACAATCCACGGTATGTAATCGCGCATCACGCATCACGAATTACGGATCACGACACGCATCATGGATCACGCTCTCGAAAGGGGATCGCAGCCATTATGAAGGCAGCGGCAGTGTTTGGGCAGAAAGACATCCGGGTCGTGAACGTAGAGGAGCCACAACCCGGCCGCGACGGCATCGTGGTCAGGGTGCATGCATGTGGCATCTGCGGCACCGACATGCACGTGTTCAACTCGGGGCTGTTCGTCGACGTTTCCACGCAGAAAGTGGGCGATTATCGCATCATCGGCCACGAATTCATTGGAGAAATCGTGGCGGTCGGGACCGAGGTTCGGACCTGGCAGGTGGGCGACCGAATCGCCAGTGTGCACAATAAGGGTGGCATGGCAGAATTCGTGCGCATCGCCGGTGACCAGTTGAGGCACGTGTATCGCCTGCCTTCCAGCGTCTCCTCGCACGCGGCCGCAACCCTGGAACCCCTTTGCAACCCGGTCCACTCCTTCCATTTGCGAGAACCGCAGGACGGTGAGACTGTGGCCATCTTCGGCTGTGGCGTCATCGGCCTGGGCTACCTTCAAGTGGTCAAGGCCCGCACGAACGCGCGAACCATAGTCGTCGACGTCTCACCGCTGCGACTGAACGTGGCACGCCAGTTCGGGGCAGATGTGGCGCTGAACGCTCGTGAAACGGACCCCGTCCGGGAGATCAAGGCACTTACCTCCGAGCACTGCATCCGCTACC
Source organism: uncultured Chloroflexia bacterium (assembly GCA_963843645.1). Lineage (GTDB taxonomy): Bacteria > Chloroflexota > Anaerolineae > DAOTYC01 > DAOTYC01 > CAWJLE01. The sequence goes on from CAWJLE010000003.1 coordinate 866,781, forward strand.
AGACCAAGACCGCTGGTGGCTGTGACCTCTCCGTCGACTGCGCCGGAAAGCCGTTCACGTTGTCGCAGGCGCTGGAGGTGTTAAAACCCAGTGGTGGGGCAGCCGTCCTGGCCGGCATCTTTGAGGACCCCGTGCCGGTAGAGATCAATACGGTGTTGTTCAAACACCTGGACGTCCGCGGCTCCATGGGCTACAGTCCCGAGGAGACCGAAGAAGCTCTCCAGTTGATCGCCAGTGGTCGTGTGCGACGCGAAGCGCTGGTTACTCACACCTTTCCTCTCGATCGAGTCGCGGAGGCTTTCCAAATGCAGGGCAACGCGGAGCAATCCGTGAAGGTGCTCCTGGCAAACGAATGACTGGACACCGCTGACCGGCGGGTCGTTCCTGCGTATGCTTACTGTGCGTTCGGCCCCAAGAGCACGGTCCGACCTGCTCGCATACCGGCCCAGGTGTCTCAGGATGCATGGATGCTCGGAGTACGATCGGCCGGCCCCTATTCACGGGCCGGCCTTGCTTTTGCAGCCGCGACCGGAGATGGCTCAATCTACGCAAGATAGTGCAATTGACTGCACTTGTACATCAGTTTTGGCTCCCGGCCGGGCTGATGATATAATTCTGTGCGCCCGACGAACCTGAACCGCACACGTCCCGCAGCCAGAATCCCGCGGAGCGTCTCTTTCCGACCGCCTCATGAGACTGCAGTCTGGCTGACAGGCGGCTGAAGCCGGAACGCCCGGCTAGGCTCGCACCTGGGTCTTGACCGAGGCACACGCTCGTGTCCGCGCAATACGAGTCGTCTGTGAGTGGCCGGAGGGGCAAATGATTGACTGGATCGGAGTTTCAGTACCAGCCGCGGCGACGCTGATCTATATCGGTCTCCTCTGGCTGGTGCTATCATCGCCGGTTAGGACCGCGGCCAAGCAAGTCTTCGCGGTCTTCCTGGGGGCGTTCGTAATCTGGACGTCGGGTTCGCTCGCCTGGCATCTGTCGGGCGGCATGCTCTGGAATCACATTCTGGTCAGCGGGGCGACGCTCGGCGTGCTGGCTTTTGTGTATTTCGTCTACGTGTTCCTCGCTATCGAGCGCCGAATTGTAGCCTTCGTGGTGCCGTCCCTGGCGGTAGCGTGCCTGATTACTATCTGGACCAACCTCGTCGTGTCCGACAGTTACCTCGAAAACGGCGTCGCGCACATGACGCTTGGCCCGGCCTTCGCGCTCAACATTCTGCTGACGATGTGCGTCTATTGCTGGAGCATGGCCCAGCTCATCCGTCACTATCGGCGCCAATCGGATCCCATCGCCCGTTACCACATTCAATACCTCATCCTCGGCCTCGGTCTCTGGTGGCTGGGCGTCTTCACCAACGCCCTTCCCGATATTGGCAATTATCCGATCGACGTCGCGCTGGGCATTGTCAGCGCCGTACTGATGGCCTATGCCATCCTCCATCATCAACTTCTCGACATCACTGTACTCGTGCGGCGAGGCCTGGCCTACTCGGTGCTCACCACCACTGTGGCAGCGTCGTATCTGATCAGCGTCTTCATCCTTCAAGGTTTGCTCCAACGCCTTTTTGGAGCGAACGCGTTCTTTAGTGCCTTCGCTGTGGCGGTTGGCTTCGCGGTTCTCTACAATCCTTTGCGCCGGAGAACGCAATATTTGGTAGACCGTATCTTCTTCCGCGAACGTACTAACGTGCAGCACATGCTCGCCGAGATCAGCCAGAAGACAGCGTCCATCATGGACGTTGATGATCTCGGGCGCCTGGTTTTGGATCGCATCGCGGCTTCGATGTCGGTCGAACGTGCGGTGCTGTTCGTCTCAGAGAAGGACGAGCAGACTCTCCAACCGCTGGCGCAACGAGGATTCGAGCCACCCACGATGTACACTTTTCTAGCCGAAAATCCCCTCGTGCAAACGTTGAGGGCCGACTCGTTGGACACAATCAGCGGCGATCTGCTGCTGCGCCTTCCCTCCTCCATCGGCATGTTAGGCTGGGAAAGACGTGGCTTGGAGGCCCTCGACATTCAACTCTTCGTGCCCATTAAGCTGAAGGGGGAGCTCGTAGGCTTGCTCGCGCTGGGACCGAAGATATCGGAGACGCCGTATTCCAGGGACGACATCCTCGCGCTGAAAACCCTTGCGAACCAGATTGCGGTGGCGATAGGCAACACCCGGCTGGTGGCCGACCTCCAGCATAGTCTCATCGATTTGAAGCACACGCAGGATCAGTTGATCCAGGCGGCCAAGCTTTCGGCGGTGGGCCAATTGGTCGCGGGTGTCGCCCACGAGCTGAACAACCCGCTGACTGCCGTCAAGGGCTACGCGGAGCTGCTGCGAACCAAGAGGTGCCGGCTGACGTCAGCCGTGACCTGCAGCGTATCGACGAAGCTGCAGATCGTTGCAGTCGAAATCGTTCGAAACCTACTGACGTTTGCACGGCGCCACAGCCCGGAGCTCAGTCAGTGCGACATCAACGATATCCTGGAAGTGACTCTGTCGCTCCAGGCCTACCGCTTCCGAGTAGAGAACGTCGAGGTACAGACGGACCTGGCGTCGAACCTGCCGACTCTTCTGGCCGACCAGTATCAGCTTCAGCAGGTGTTTTTCAACATTATCAGCAATGCGCAACAGGCCATGTCAGATACCAACGGCGGCATTCTTCGCGTGGGCACTGAGCGTGCGGGAGAGATCATCCGAATAGTGATCAGTGATACCGGGCCGGGCATCACTCCGGAGGTACAGGCGCGAGTCTTCGAACCCTTCTTCACGACAAAGGCGGTCGGTGAGGGCACCGGTCTCGGGTTATCGATATGTTACGGCATCATCCAGACCCACGAAGGGCGAATTCACCTGCAGAGCACTCCTGGAAGAGGAGCCACGTTCATCGTCGAGCTTCCCATCCGAAGCATCCCAGCTCCTGCCGTCGCTGAGCCGAAACGATCCAAGACGGATGGACGACTCAAGGACCAACGCATCCTGGTGGTCGATGATGAGGAGTCAATCCTTGCTCTGATTGAACGCACGCTGACCGAGGAGGGTATGATCGTCGACTCGGCCGCGACCGGAGTCCAGGCATTGGAGTTGCTCGAACAACATCCGGGTCCCCGCTACGATCTGATCTTGAGCGACGTCAAGATGCCAGGTCTGGACGGTGGCCAGCTGTATACGTTCCTGCGATACAACCACTCAGGCCTGGAAAAACGGATTGTCTTCATGACTGGCGACACCAGCAACCTCGAAACGCTGCGCTTCCTGGAATCAGCCAACGTCAATTACATCGCCAAACCCTTTGAACTGGCGGAGTTGCGGGACAAAGTTCTGTCAGGCCTCTACCACCGCTCGTGACCTCGGTGGCGGCACGGCCATCTGTCCGCGGCGTCCTCGTTCTGCCCTCAGCCTAGCTTGTTGCGAAGCGCCGCACGACTTCTCCGAAAGCCCGCACGGCAAAACCCAAGTTCTCCACTGACACGCGCTCGTCGTGGGCGTGGAACAGGCTGGAAGGGACGGGCTCGTTAGGCCCAGCCTTCAGCGGCCAGAAGCCGTACACCTTCACTCCCCGCTTCACCAGGAAGCGCCCGTCCGTCGCACCAACGGCCATCGATGGCGTCACCACACTGCCCGGTTCGATCTCACTCAGCACGACCCTGATCGTGTCGAAGAGCGGCGTGTCGAATGCGCTCTCGTTGCCCGCCCCGGATTCCATGATTTCGATATCCAACTCGTTGCCAATGACGGCACGTACCTCGTCGATCGCATTCGCGGCGGTCTGTCCTGGCACGAGCCGACAGTCCACCTGCGCCTCAGCCACCGACGGAATCACATTGATCTTGTCTCCGGCTCGCAGCACCGTCGGCACTGCCGTGTTGTGGAGCGAGGCATAAAGACCGGTGGCCATCACCCGGTCCGGGATCTCCGCCAGAACCTCGGCCTCGCGCTCGGGATCGAGCACGTCCCGGAGTCGCGGCCCCAGGGGCGGCGGAGTGATCCGGCTCAATTCCTCGATGTATCGTTCTACGGTCGGGGCGCAATGCTGCGGCAATCGCGCAGCAGCCAGATTCGCCACCGCAACCGCCAGCTTGCCGACGGCCGTCTCGCCGCGAGGCGTGCTGGCATGTCCCGGCTCGCCCCGTGCCAGTAGCTTCAGCCAGGCAACGCCTTTCTCAGCAGTCTGGCAGCCAAAGAACCACCGCCCGCCGATCGGATACCCGATGCCGCCCCCTTCATTCAGCGCATATTCCGCATCGAGCAGCTCTGCATGATGCTCCAACAGCCAGCGCATGCCATGACCGGCCCCAGCTTCCTCGTCAGCCGTCGCGGCCAGGATCACATCGCGCTTCAATGGAAGCCCGGCCCGCTTTAACTGCAGAAAGACCTCTAGCTCAACTGCGAGAAGCCCCTTCATGTCCACCGCGCCCCGCCCCCAAACCGCGCCGTCCACCAGATACCCTCCGAAGGGCGGGTGCGTCCACTGAGCGGCTTCGGCGGTCACGACGTCGGAGTGACCCAGCAAGAGCAACGGCCGCCGACTTCCATCGCCATGCAGCCGCGCGACGACACTCCCGCGACCGGGCACCGCTTCCAGCAGTATGGCATCGATGCCCTCCTGCGCAAGCCGTCGTCTGATGTACTCCGCCACGCGAATCTCGTTGCCCGGCGGATTGGTCGTGTCTATTCGGATCAAGTCTTGTAGCGTCGCCGTCACTTTGCCTTGCATTTCTTCCCAGTGAATTTCCATATTCCGTTTGTCTCCCATAGGGCTGCGGTCGATCGTCTCTCAGGCTTTTGAAGTCTTCTGCGCTGCGTCGACTCCGCCGGCCGCGTATTCCACGATTGCCGCCAACCGTCGCAACGCGCTGGCATTGTCGTCGGACATGTACGCCGCGTTTAGCCTGATGAAGTTATGATACCTCGGAGTGGTTGAGAAGATGTGGCCGGGGGCGATTGTAATGCCTGCCCTCACTGCCTGCCGGTACAGGTCCAGCGAATTCACAGCCTCGGGCAACTGAATCCAGAGTACGAAGCCGCCTTCCGGGGCCGTGATGCGCGTTCCCGCAGGGAAATAGCGGATGACCGCCTGGGACATCGCTGCCACCTTCGCAGCGTAGGCGCGGCGGATGCGGCGCAGATGATGATCGTACCCGCCGTTGTCGACAAAACGGGCGATCGCCAGTTGCTGCAGGATGGGCGTACTCATGTTGGTAGCATGCTTTAGGCGTTCCACTCGGGTCTTGAATCGGCCCGGCGCCGTCCAGCCGACTCGATAGCTCGGCGACAGATCCTTCGAGAACGAAGAACAGAGGATGACCAATCCCTTGCGGTCGAAGGCCTTGGCGACCTTGGGCCGCTGTCCACCGAAGTATAGCTCGCCGAACATGTCGTCCTCAATCAGGGGAACCTCCCGCTTGGCCAACAACTCGACCAGGGCTCGCTTCTTCGCCTCTGGCATGGTGCTGCCCAACGGGTTCTGAAAATTGGACATGACCAGGCATGCGCTGACCCGGTGATGGTCCAAGGCGAACCTCAGCGCGTCGAGGCTCATCCCGGATTGGTGGTGTGTGGGAATTTCGAGCGCCTGCAGGTCCAACGATTGCAGGATCTGAAGCACGCCGAAGTACGTCGGCGACTCGATGGCTACCAGCTCACCCGGCCGGCAAGTTGCCCGCAAAGCCAGGTGGATCGCTTCCGTGCAGCCCGAAGTCACGACGATGTCGTCCGGTGCAAGGCTGCAACCGGCTCGAAAGGCCCGCTGTGCGACTTGAACCCGCAGCTCTTCGACCCCCTCTGGAGGACCGGCCGAACTCTGCAGAGAGATCTCGGTGCGCGCTATCGAAGCCAGAAGGCGATTGAGCTTCCCGGTCGGAAGCAGGCTGGGATCTGGAATCGCTGCCCCAAATTGCACCAGCGTGGGATTGGCCATATCTCGATGCACCATGATGACCAGATCCTCGATGTCGACCACCGTCGAAATCTGGGGCAGGCGCGGCGGTCTCTGGCTCGCGGATGATCGCTACTGGTCGCGGCAGGACGTAGTAACCAGATTGAGGGCGAGCTTCGATCATCCGCCGATCCTCCAGCAGTTGGTACGCCTGAAGTACAGTGGTGACACTGAGATTCCTTTGTTGGCTCGTCTGCCGGACGGAAGGGATTCGTTCACCCGGCCGGAATGTCCCCTGTTCGATCTGCCGGGCAATTTCGTTCGCAAGCTGTTCGTAGAGCGGCGCTTTGCGCGCCGTTCCCCTCTCACTCACGTTCTGCTCCTCCTTCCCGCATTTGGAAAGAACAGTCAGGTGCTCATGACACCAGCACAGTTTTACAGATCGATATCTGTTATGGGCATAGTTGCCACAAACTACATCTGTTATTCTACAGCAATTCGCATATAATGGCAAGTGACACAGCATTGTTTTGTTGGGGTGAGACGGCTGGACTTGCGAACGACCGACGCACCCCGTGGCGCAAAGCGTCGAACGATCGGCTTGTCGGCCCGAATGGGAAGACCGCGCGGAGACGTCCATGCGCCGGTATGGCAGCACCGCAGATGGGCTAGCCAACAGGAGGCAGTTCGATGGCAGACTCAGTGAGCATCAACAGTGTAACACGTAAGTGCAATGGGAACGCATGCCGGTTTTGGGACAAGCCGAACGTGGTTTCTCTCCATTTGGAGGCACGCGAAGTACGTAGGCTGGACGTGCCTCGAGACGGAGCGGAGATTCTGTGCGTGGGTGGAGCACTCTGGATCACCCAGGAGCCCGATCCGAAAGATCACGTCCTGCATCTCGGAGAACGCTTCATCGCCAAAGGACGTACTGCGATCATTGCCCAGGGCTTGCGAATCCCGCGGTCGAGTTAAGACATCCAACTACTGAGAGGGGAAACGATGATGCAGACAATCTACCAGGTCGATTCATTTGCGAGCCAACCGTTTGCCGGCAACCCCGCGGCGGTGTGTGTTCTAGACGAGCCGGCACCGGACGACTGGATGAAAGCCGTCGCCGGCGAGATGAACCTGTCCGAGACCGCATTTCTGGTGCAAGTGGAGGACGGATTCAATCTGCGCTGGTTCACCCCGGTTGCCGAAGTCGAGTTGTGCGGGCACGCCACACTGGCGAGCGCCCACGTGCTGTGGGAAACCGGGCGGCTGCGACCCGACGAGGGCGCGCGGTTCCACACTCTGAGCGGCCTTCTGACGGCGGATCTCAAGGATGATTGGATCGCGATGAACTTCCCGGTGACTCTCGACGCGCCGGCGGCGCCGCCGCAGGACTTGTACACAGCGCTCGGCCTCACCCCGAGCTACCTTGGCAAAAATGTGTTCGACTACCTGGTAGAAGTCGACGACGAAGAGGTCGTACGCAGCCTGAAGCCCGACTTTGCGCTGCTGCGCCAGGTCCAGGTGCGCGGCGTCATCGTGACCGCTCGCGCCTCATCGCCGGAATACGACTTCGTCTCCCGCTGGTTCGGTCCGGCTATCGGCATCGACGAGGACCCCGTGACCGGCTCATCGCACTCGTGCCTGGTCCCGTACTGGGCCGCTCGTCTGGGCAAAGACGAAATGGTTGCCTACCAGGCCTCGGCGCGCGGCGGAACGCTGCGCGTCCGCCTGGCCGGTGATCGGGTCATCTTGGCGGGCCAGGCGACTACTGTGCTGGTCGGTGAGCTCCGAGCCTGATCTGAACGCGCCGGCATGCGCATGGGCAAACCTTGGTGGAACTGAAAACGCGGCATAGGGCAAAGGAGCTCGACCCTGTGCCGTGTTCTCGTCGGCGGCAGAAACACGCCCGTACACTGCAATTTCAGTGGATTGAGGAAGACCACGTCCGCTTCATTCGGCGCTCGTCGACTCGGCCTGAGAGTGATAGGCAGCCGGCTGCGGCCCAAAACGCTTCCTGAGGTTCCGCAAGCCGGGACCAAAGGTCGCCTCGAGGATTTGGCGATGCTTGAGCAGAATCTCGGCAATGTACAGATCGTGCTTGATCTCTTCGGTAATCGGCATGACGATACCCGGATGCGAGGACCAGGCCGCGCGACTCTCGGTCCCGAGCGACACGATCCCGGTGACGATTTCCTGGCCGTCGATGCTCAGAACGATCCAGCGCCCACCATATTCCTCGGTGATCTCTTGCGCCCCAGGATCGTGCCAATAGACCTGGGCAAACGGGAGATCGAGGTCGCCATACGTCATGACAGTGATCGTGACGCCTCGCTGTGCCGCGGCAGTCAGCGCCTCACGCAATTCAACCGCATCCTCCGCCCAGATCTCGAGAAGGATGTGGTGCTTAGCCCGTCCGAGCACCTCGCGCAGCCGGCGCATGATCTCCACCCGGCCTCTGATATCCCAGATCAGGTCTCGGAACGGCTCGACCTGCGCGTATTGCTCCAGACCCTGTTCGGCCTCGGCCAGGATCCGCGCGGTGGCCTCGCGGCGAGCGGCGATGAGCTCCTGCGGCGGCCGCGGAGCATACTGCACCGGCTCGCCGTAGCTGACGAGCACATCACCTCGCTCGACCATACCGGCCAGCACTTCGTAGATCTTCGAGCGGGGTACGCCCGAAACCCGCGCCACAGCGTACCCGGTCAACGGCGATTGCTCCAGCAAAGCGAGGTACGTCTTGGCCTCGTATTCCGTGAAGCCCAGCTTGCCCAATAATCTCGAAAGGTCACCTCTCATGCCTCAATTCTACTACAGCATCTTGACATCAGCAAGCTTTGGTACTAGAATGGGTTGTAGTAGCTACTACAGTAGCTACTGTATTGAATCGAGCATGGGCGTGCTTGGACCGTTCTTCACGGAAATGAGAGGAGTGTCAGCGACTTATGAAATCAAAGCGCTCGAAGTGCGTCATCGTCATCTCCAAAGAACTGCCGGTCGGGCTGGCGTTGAACGCAGCGGCATGTCTGGGCGTCACGTTAGGTGCCAGAATCGATTCACTGGTAGGAGTCGACGCGATCGATGCATCCGGGCTCATACACCCCGGCCTGACGAACACCGTCATCCCGATTCTAGGTGCCCCCGCGGATTCCGTGAAGGCGATCCGCCACGCGGCGACTGTGCAGGAGGGGTTGCTCGTGATCGACTTCACCGATACAGCACAGTCATCGAGGGACTACCAGGAATACCTCGGCCGCATGGCCGCAATGCCATCCGATCACCTTCAGTATTGCGGAGTGGCGATCTACGGCCCCGGCTCGCTGGTCAGCAAGCTGACTGGAAACCTGCCGCTGCTGAGATAGCCGACATCCTCACGCCAGGAAACGATGGTCAGGCCCCGCTGAAGGCAGACTTCAACAGCGGGACGTTTTTGGCCAATCTCCTACGTGCCCATATACTTCAACCAAAATCCCGAATGGAGCTCTTTGGATGATCACAGCCACACGAAACTCTGAATTCTGGAGCGGCGCGGGGGCGGCGACACCCCTCTTGTTGGGGGTGGTGCCGTTCGGATTGGTTTTTGGCGCCCTGGCAATGAACGCCCGTATGTCGACCACAGCAGCCCAGGCCATGTCTTCGGTGATCTTCGCTGGATCGGCCCAGTTCATCGCCGCTCAATTGATCGGCGCCGGGACGTCAGGCCTGGTGATCCTGCTGGTCATCGCGGTCGTGAACCTGCGTCATGCACTGTATAGCGCGTCAGTGGCCCCTCACTTGAAGAACCTCGCACCGGCCTGGAAGTTGGCTCTGGCTTATCTTCTCACCGACGAGGCATACGCCGTCGCCATAACGCACTATACCCGGGAAGGTGACCGCACGAACAGGCATTGGTACTTCCTGGGAACGGGAATGGTCTTGTGGGGGGCCTGGCAGCTCAGCACGGCCGCAGGTATCTTCATCGGCGCTCAGATTCCGCAGAATTGGCCGCTCGGCTTCATTCTGCCTCTCACTTTCATCGCGCTAGTCGTGCCCGCTTTGAAGGACCGAGCCAGCATCGTTGCCGCCGTTGCAGCAGGCGTCGTAGGGGTGTGGGCCGTGGGCCTTCCGTTCAAGACCGGTCTGCTGGCCGCCGCCGTGATCGGTATTCTCACTGGTTTGTGCATCGAAGGCCTGCAGCCGGAGTGGAGGCAAGAATGAGCCTCTGGCTGATGATGGTTCTGGCGGGTCTGGCAACCTTCGCCACGCGGCTGTCCTTCATATTCCTGCTCGATCGAGTCAACGTCCCAGCCTGGTTCCAGCGCTCCCTGCGGTACGTGCCCGCCGCGGTTCTCTCTGCAATCATCGTGCCGGAGCTGGTGAACCACAACGGAGCCATGGACGTTTCTGTCGGCAATTCCCAGTTGCTATCAGGAGCGCTGGCCGCCCTCGTGGCCTGGCGCACCAAGAACGTCATGTTGACCATCGTCGTCGGAATGGTAGCTCTGCTCGCGTTCCGGGCTCTCCTGCAGCATCCTTGAATTCTGCGGAGACTCCGGCCTGCGGCCCAAAGAAGACGGGCAGGGCCTGCTCTGCCCTGCCCTCTTGCCACAACTGCGAGGGAGACTGACGTCCAGTTACTTCATCATGATGTTGCAGTGCTCGCAGGCGGCGGGCCACCCGGCCCACCCTGTCCGCCACCAGGTCCATCGGGCCCCTCACCACCAGGACCTCTCGTGAGTGAACCAAACATCTCAACGAGGTCCCCTGCAGACATATCCTTCAGCTTCTCAGCCATCGGGCTATCCTGCAGTGCGGCCAGAATGGTGTCAGCCAGTTGTTGCTCGGTGACGCCCTGCTCCGTGCCGATCTCCCCCAATGACCGCCCATCAACCTCTGCATCGAGCAATTGCCCTGGAGTCATGCCCAGTAGAGTGGCAAGAGCCTTGCCCACGGCCGAGCCGCCCGGAAGCCCATCGGTCGACGTACTGCTAAGGATCGAAGAGGCATCAAAACCAGAATCTTGAGGGCCTTTTGTTCCGGGGGGCCCCGACGGCGGTTCTCCCCGCGGTCCGGGCGTTCCCGACGGTGATCCCGGAGGTCCTCCTTGATCATTTCCGGCCGAGTTCTCTGCACGAGCAGCCGTCAGGGCCTCGGTCACTTGTTCTTCAGTCACACCTTTTTCGTTGGCGATATCAAGCAGCGTTTTGCCGGCAAGCTGCTCATCCAGCAGTCCTCCGGGAGTCGTGCCCAGCAAAGTAGCAATGGCCTTGTACTCAGTCAGACTCACAGGCCGGGCGCCGCCGCCGGGCGGCATCCTACCGTCAGGTGTGCCGCTCGGACCCTGTGCAAAAACCACCCCGGCGACGAACAGTCCAACGATGACGATCGCCAGCATGACATTGACTCCCAACAGGGTTCTTCTCATCCACAAGCCTCCGTTATTCCTTGGTGTTCTCCCTCACTACAGAATCGATTCTACCAGAAGATTCTGTATTCCCTGTGGAGATTCCGTGGAATGACCGTAAAGATACTGTGGAGTTGGCGCGCTCACCTCCAGGCAAGGGCAACGAGCCACCCAACTACAAATTCTTCCCAGTGGCAGAAAAATCAGCGGGCAAGGTCCATTAGACGCTGCCCGCTTTGCGACGACTGCAAGGGAGATTGTACCATTCTAAATCGGTTACGGTGTCGTGGTACTTTCCGGCGTTACAGAAGTGCCGCCCCCCCGCCGATTACCTCTTGTGCCCCAGGCTGGGCGATCTTCGCCGCCGCGCGTCCATCCTCCTGGACCACCCTGAGGAGCGCCGTCCAGCGAGTCGAGCTGATTCACGAGATCCTCAGGGGCCACCGCTTTCAATGTGTCCAATGAGGAATCCGCCTGCTGCTGCGTGAGCCGGCCAGCGTTGACGGCCTGGTCGAGACCATCCTTGCGAGCGGCCAGGATAGCGTCGGCCAGCTGTTGTGCGGTCACGCCTTTCCCTTGGGCAATTTCGAGCGCCGTCTGGCCTGAAAGCAGCGCGTCGAGAAGCTGTCCGGGAGTCATTTCCAGCTGGTCCGCCACGGTCTTGAATTCCGGTAAGCGACCGATCACAATGTTCATCTGGGGCGGGCGGGCGCCCGTGCCACGAGGTCTCTGTTGCGACATCTGATCGGCCTGCTGTTGCGTCATGCGTCCGTCCTGGACCGCCTGGTCTAAACTTGCCTTGCGAGTGGCCTGGATCGCGTCAGTCAGTTGTTGTTCGGAGACGCCTTTTTCAGTGGCGATGTCTTGGAGGGTTTGGCCCCCCAATTCTGCATCAAGCAATTGCCCCGGCGTCATGGCCAATAGGTCGGAGACGGCTTTGAGCAGAGCAGAGCGCGCTTGCCAACCGATCGGCCCCGATACGGGTGCCTCGGGTGTTGGCGTCGTTGCGTCGGGCACTGGCGTCGGATCCTGCGCAAAAGCCGGTCCCGCCACGAACAGCCCAACGAGAACGACCACCAGCAGTCCGCCGGCTCCCATCCGGATCCTTCTCATATGTAACCTCCGTGACAGCTATGGTATTTTTCCTAAACGTCACTCAGCGATTCTATCGCAGAAGTGTGGAGTGTTAATGGAGATCTCATGTGATCTCTGTTAAGAGGTGGCAGATGACGCATTTGCACAGTCGTGGTACAATAAGAGTGCTGTGTGGTATTCGAACCTCGCCGTCTTGGACACGGCGCCAAGCTAGAACTCCGTTTCAGTCGTGGCTTATTCAGTCATCGTTCGCCTCGTCGGCGCCCTTCGCTGACGGCCAGACCTTCTCAAGGGTGTGCACCTCGTACGATTCTAATTCATCAGTGAAGCTTATGTGATCCGGTTGACTGCCACCATTTCAGCAGGCACCCGCCCATGTTGTATCGTCCCTCCGGCACGCCTCGCCGTACGACTGCAGCGTGGCTCATCGGCCCCAAGTCGTTCCTACATCTGGTTCAGCGGCTCTATCCTTTAGCGTCCAGCCCAAAGGCAAGGAGGATAACATGTTCAAGAGGATCGTCAACGTTGCGGCAACTGTCCTATTAACTCTGGCCGTGCTCGCCCAAGTGCCGGCCTCCCCCCCACCTGCGTCGGCTCAGAACAACGGCCTCACCGAAGCGACCACCGCCGACGCGGTCAGCTTTCATCCGTACCTGACTACCGACACGGCTTCCAGCTCCTACCAGGGCCTCGTCTACGCCGCCGGCCTGCTGAAACGCAACCCAGACACGCTGAAAATGGAAGCCAACATGGCCAAGTCCTGGACCATTTCACCGGACCAACTGGTCTACACCTTCACCCTCAGATCGGATCTGAAATGGAGCGATGGGGAGCCAATTACTTCGGCGGACTTCAAATGGACCTGGGACCAGGCCATGAATCCCGCCAACGACTACCCATATCGAGAGAACAATACGTTCATCAAGTCCTACGAAGCCCCCGATCCGACCCACGTGGTCGTCACCATCAACTCAGTGTTCTGCCCCGCGCTTGAGGGCGTGGACGCGATAACGCCGCTCCCCATGCACATCTGGCAGAAGTACGATTGGAAAGACCCAGAGAAGAATCCCGAAATCCTTCACCCGACTGTTGTCTCGGGCCCATTCAAGCTACAGGAGTGGGTCAAAGACGACCATGCGATATTCGTTGCTAACGATTCCTACTTCCTGGGCCGCCCCAAGCTCGACACATACACAATCCGAATCGTTCCTGAGCAAAGCATCGCCTTCACCATGCTGCAGAGTGGCCAGGTGGACACAGCGCCGGTGTCCCCGGAGCAGTACGCTGAAGCCAAAAAGATCCCCATCCTCAATGAATACAATTGGTGGCTGGCATCCGGCACCTGGAGCTACATCGGTTTCAACTTGCGGCATCCTGCACTGCAGGACCTGAAAGTCCGCCAGGCGTTGAGCTACGCCTTCGATCGCAACCAGCTGATCGCCAAGGTTTTGCACGGCCTGGCCCGTCCACTCTATTCAACCATCGTCCCGTCGAGTCCGTACTACAATGCCAACGTGCCACACTACGATTATAACCCCGACATGGCCAAACAACTGCTCAAGGAGGCCGGTTACACGCCAGGCTCGGACGGCATCATGCAGAAGAATGGCCAGCGTCTGAGTCTGAGCCTCATATATGGCCCCAACACCAGTACAACCCGGCAGGCCATCGCGGTCGTCGCCCAGGCACAGTTCAAGCAAATCGGCGTCGACGTGAACATTCAGGGGTTGGAGTGGGGCGCATTCCTGGATGCCCAACAAAAGCCGCCGTACAACTGGGACCTGAGCGTAGCCGGATGGGCATCCACGCTCGACCCACACTGGATGTGGCAGATATGGTCCTCCAAATTCCCCGACTTGGATTACGTCGCCTACGACAACCCCAAGGTCGCCGATCTTTTCACACAGGGTGCGACGCAGTGCAGCGATCAGAAAGCAATCTACGACCAGATCCAGCTGCTCATCGCCCAAGATGCGCCGTACATCTTCATATCCCAGGATGAGTCATACGCCTTCTACAACAAGCGTATCGCCGGCATCCATCCGACAGCAATCGGCATCGGCTATAATATCGAGCAGTGGTCTGTGACGACCCCATAGTACTTCTGGACGATCGGGCCCCGGCCAACAGGTAGCCGGGACCCGATCGTCTTTTCTATTCGCCACTGAAAGCCACTTGTGGTAAACTGCGCGTCAAGTCGCAAAGCTTCTTCACAAGGGGGGACACAGAGTGGACATTGTGGTGCGCAGGATGGAGGCCACAGACGTCGATGGGGCAGCTCGGGTGCACAGCCTCGCATTTCCGCGTCAGAGCCAGTCACGTGATTGGATCGAGTGCAATTTTCGAGCCTACCCACGGATGCAGTATTTCGTCGCCGAGGCCGCCGGTCAGATCGCCGGCTATATCCACTGGACGCAGAAAAGCGGCTTTCGGCCCGAGGTCGTGTTGGAATTGGAACAGCTGGCGGTCGACCCAGCCAGCCAGGGACAGGGCATCGGTCGCCGTCTGATCGTCGATTCGCTGCCGCTAGTGAGAGCCCAGTTGCGCGAACGAGAAGCACACCTCAAGCACGTCATGGTCACCACTCGCACCGACAATCACGCTCAGGAGCTCTATCGACGGACTCTCGGTGTCGAAGTGGAGGCGACTCTTCAGGACGTATACTCGGGCGACGAGGTCATTATGATCGTCCGCAACCTCCCTGAGTAGGGGGCTGTCAACAATTATTTGGGGATGACCGGCAGAGAGAAGAAGAACGTCGCACCCTCATCCGGCGCGCTCTCTGCCCATACCTGTCCCCCATGCTGTTCCACAATGCGCTGCACGATGGCGAGGCCCACGCCGCTGCCTGCGAACTGCTCTGCGCCGGGCAAGCATTGGAAGACGCCGAACAACTGCCGGGCGTCGGCCATGTCGAAACCGACGCCGTAATCGCGGACGTAGTACAACCACTCCTGCCCGTCCTCGCTGGCACGTGAGCCGATCTCGATTCGAGCGACGTCCTTCGGCTGCGAGAATTTCACGGAGTTCGACAGCAGATTCGCAAACACCTAGCGCAACAAGGTTTGGTCCGCACTGACCGGTGCGAGTGGCTGCAACCGAATCTCGATGTTCTCACTCTCGTCCTTGCTTTCATCGAGAACCTCAGTTACCAACGCCGTCACGTCGCATGGCTTAACCTGGATCGTCTGGCGATCCAGGCGAGACAGGCCGAGAAGACCCTCGACACGCGCGTGGCAACGTCACAATGCCACAGCATCGCGGCAGATCACGCGCTAGATGCGAGTGACCAAGGCCGTAAGGCTCAATACTCGCGAATGAGGATCGGCAGATACTGAAGGATCGGATGTTCGATGAGGAAAAAGCCGACCTGCGTCTCGAAAGCCACACGGACATCGAGGTCGCCGCCGGCTCCCGCGTCCATTTCGCAGTGGATGGCCAGCCTTTCGCCAGGCGCCACCCGCAGACTATCAGAAGAAGACGCCAGCGAAATCGGCGTCCATACGCCATCCGGAGCGCTGGCGATGTTCACATCGCTCCGAGAGGCGGTACGTCGAACCACACCGTCAGGCCCGAGCACGTCGAGCCTCATCACAGCGTCACCGGAATACGCGCCCGTCCGCTTGAGGACGTAGAACTGAGCCGAGCGCACGCTCGTCGTGGTGGCGGACGCGGGGAGGACGAAGTAGGAATCGGCAGCCACAGCCGACCGAAAGGCAGCCGTTCCACTCGCGAACTGCCCGGTGGAGAACTCACCGTTCACGTCTCCCTCTCGCGGGAAGCCCAGCCTCCAGGTCTCGCCCGATGCCAACACGGAACTTGCGTCGGACGTCAGGTGCCCGTTAACTTCGTAGTCGCCGCCGCTCAGTGTGTTTCCGCCACCGCTCCCGGCCAGGGCAGTCGACACGGCCAGCGCCAGGACCACAGCGAGCATCACACCAGTTGGGATCAAACGTTTCGTCACCTTGCAGCCTCTTTCGCTCCCCAGAGACGCCGCCATCATTGAACCTCAACCTCGAACATGGGACGCACGTCCAGGTCGCCGCCAGCCGCGCCATCCAAATGGAAATGAAACGCCAGAAACTCACCGGCGTCGACGACTAGATCGTCGGCGGTGCCCGATAGCGCAACGCCGGTCCAGGCACTCGCCGCCGCCGCGGCCAGGTCGATGGACCCACTTGATGCCGTGTGCTGGAGCGCCCCATCGAAACGAATGACCTCTAAGGCAAGGGTCGCGCTGCCGCCATAAGAGCCTGTTCTGCTCAAAAGATAGAAATGAGCGGATTGAATTGTTTTCGAAGCGGCTGGGGCTGGGAAGATGTAATAGATGTCCGGTGCCTGCTGTGATCGAAAAGCCGCCACGTCCCCGGCCACCCGACCGATGACCGCACTGTAGTCGACCGAACCCTCACGCGTGAAACCCAGACGCCACACTTCGCGTGCCGTCACGGCGGCCTTAACGTCCCCGGCCGCAGCTAAAGACACTGCTTGGCGCGGAGACAGGGTGGTGAACGCGGCTTCGCCACCAGCGGGCCGCACGCTGATCTCCAGATAGGGACCGATGTCATCCCTCACGTCCCCGAAGTCCAGCGAAACTGCGAACGCGCCGTCACGGACACGGACCGCTCTCGCCGTTTGCTCGGATCCAAGGACGTCGCCGCCCGTGCTGTCGCCGTACAGGCGGAACTTGAAATCATATGGGCCATTGGCAGGTTGGCCCTTGAGCGCCAGTCTGCCCTCGTAGCTGAATCGTCCGCCCGCTTCAGACACCGGCCCTCCAAACGTCGTCGCTGCCGGGGCGAGTCTCTGGGCCACGACGATTCGTGGCACGACGACAAATGAGGCTGCGAGCAATACGAGTAACAGAGTCATCGCCAGAATCCTGGACATCGCGCGTTCGTTCATCCATCGACCTCCTCGTGGTTTGCGACTTCCGAAGTCTCTCCGAAAAGCGAAGTCCCCTTCGCCGTCATCGAGTCTCGAGCGCGGCAAGTCGTTTCTCTAATTGAGCGTTTTGCTGCGCCAGGCGCGCGATTTGGGCATCCTTTTCCTTCATCATCTGATACAGCTCCTGGACTCCGGCAAGAGCCACCCCGTTCGTGTCCAGGGGCGCGATGTGGCGGTCGTCGAGACCAAGCCCAAAGGCCGCCTGGAAATCCTGCGCCGTCGGGCCCATGTGACGCACGGTTGCCGGGTCGGATTTGTAGTTCCACGTCCGGACCGGCATCGCGGCCAGCCGCTCCAGCACTTGCTGCCCGTTCACGGGAGCGAAGTTCGTCTTGGCGTTGACGTCAGAATACTCCGTGAGACTTCCGTTCAAGAGAAGACTGCCGCTGATGACCGCGCTGCCACGCACGTCCAGCCTTGCCTCCGGCGAGGCAGTGCCAATGCCGACGTTTCCACTGGCCGCAATGTCGATGCTGCTGGTCGGCGCGCCGGGGCGTATCCTGAAAGGAAGGTGCGTTCCGCCGCTGACGTCCCGGATGAAAAAATTGGTCTCGTTGCCGGCAATGTCCCACGTTTGGGCAGACCATCCACTGCTCGTATTTTGCTCCAGGCGGAATGCCGGGGTGTCCGCGCTGTTCACGTGCACATCCAACGCGGGGGTGCTCGTCTTCAAACCAAGCCGGCCTCTGCCATCCACGAACACCGAATTCGAGGGGGCGCCCGCAATCAGAGTGAACGGAACCTTGCCGCCGGTCACGTCCTCGATCGAGAACTTGTCGGAGCCGCCGCTGGCGGAGTCGTTCGCAGTAAGCTGCCAGTCGTTCGCCGGAAACCCGCCTGCGATACTCGTATCGTCGAACTTGATGCGGGTGTTATTCTCTTTGAGCCGCAAAGTATCGAACCCAAACGACTCGTTGTTGACGCAGTCTAATCCCACGCAGGCACTGCTCTGAACGATCAGATCATCGGCGACTACCTGATCCAGGCGGGAGATACCGCCTCCATCTTTGTCCGAGCCAGTGTATGCCCCTGTGACGATCTGATCCGCTTGAACAGTGAAAGCCCCCGATTGGGTCAGCGCCCCGGAAGGCAATTTGCCTTCTGCCTGCAACTGCTTAACAACCGCGTCGCGGTCCTCGGAATCTGCCGCTGCAACCAGCGCGGCCTGCGTCTCAGCATCGATCTGCGGGACCACCTCCAATTCGTAAGTGTAGGTGCCGTCGGCGTGACCCGCCGCATCAAAGGACGCCTTACTGCCGGCTCCGAACTCCTGGCGAGACTGCCCATTGGGGCCGCTGATGGTCAGCACCAGTCGGGCGTAACTGACCTTCGCAGTCCAGGTTATCGACTTTGCGCTCACAGTGGCTGCCGCAACCGGACCGCTTGGGCCCTGAGCCAGGGCAACAGATACGCCAAGACAAAGCAACAGCATAAGCAGGCTAAAAGATAGAAGCGAGTTCGGTTTTATGCTCATTTGACACCTCCCGAGATTAGGGCTGGTCGATCTCTGCAATCCTGCCTACCGGTGCGGCAACGCGCGCGTCCTCCCCGGCGCTCCGGGGTCGATGGCTAGCATGCCCGCACCCGTCGCACTCGATGTCGAGACGATGGGTCCTTTCAAATTGTTCTGTTCATGGGTTTCTATCACTGCACCATCGCTCGAGCTGAAGTCAACCGAGTCGACCAGGGCATACACGTTTGCACCGACTGGGAAAGGTGGGTGGCTGCTGTAATCCGCCGCGAAGTACGAAGCGCCGACGGTCAGCGTCAGAGGCTGGCCCGCGCCGAGTAACAGTGTAACGCCCCACGCCACGCCCTGAGCAGACAAATGCGGCCAGGGTTCGTTGACCGGCGGCGTGTCGCTCGGATCGCAATACACATCAACCCAGAAAGAGTCCACGACCGCCTCGTTGCCGGCGTTCCTGATTGTCACGGTGATACCCTGAGTGGTCGCGACCAGCCGGTCGACGACCAAATCCGGTCCGACCGACTCGTCCATGTAGACGGAAGGCAAGAAAGCTACAGGAGGCGGAAGGAAGACGGTGGACGCCAGGCTGGTGGCGCTTTCCGCACCAGGGTTGGGATCCGGCGTGGTGGATTCGATAGTAGCGGTGTTTTGAATGGCGGTCCCCTTTGGCGTCGCAAGATCCACACGAGCAACCAGTTCGAATTCAGGGCTTCCGAGCGGCATGAGCGGCTGGCTGCAAGTCACCGTGCCGGCCGAGCCGACGGCGGGCGTCGCACAGTTCCAGCCACTCGGCACTGTGATGGTTTGGAAGATCGTGTGCGGTGGCAGTAAGTCGATCAGCGTGGCGTTTTCAGCATCGGCAGGCCCCTCGTTGTTAACCGTGATCAAGTACGTCAGGTCGTGGCCGCGCATGACTGAGTCAGAAGTGACAGACTTAAGGATAGAAATGTCCGCGCCGTCAGCACTCGTAGTCGACACATTGTCACCATGAACGCCAGAATCCTGATCTTCGACTGTGGAGGCGACAGCCGCGGTGCTCGTCAAGACCGTGGCAGGCGCGCAGCCAATCATCCAACTGATCCCGTCGGTCGTCCCGATTCTCTTGGAGCCCGCCGCATTGTCAGAATGCAGGTTGCGAACGGTCCACCCTGAATCACGATTGACACACAGCGTCGGTGACAAATCGGCATGGACCGGTCGGGCTGACACTGGCAGCCCGCTGAGACAAATCAACATGATGATCGAACCCAGAGCCATACGGCGGAGCGTCTTGGTCATCTTCCAACCTATTCGAGCACAGTGTCTCAATCTCTTCGACGATGCGCCGACGCGCAGGCACTTCCGGACGCATCGCGCACCGCCGGCATGGGCAGCCGTCCGGACGACTGGACTAACCAGCCTGTACAGCACGCCGAACACAGGAAAGACGTACTGAAGTATGCAAACTGAATCTTGTTCATAGAAAGGCACACGTATTATATCATATTATTCACACTGATGCAAGCACTGAACATTTCGGCTGCCGCGCACGACCAGAGGTGCCCTCAACCGCGAGGCTATCGGCAAGACCGCCAATTTCTGGTAGTTCCTTGATGCATAAGCCTGCTCAGGGCCCGCGCGTATTCGTGGATGAGTGAGCCGCACACCGCGTTGAGTTCTCACGCCAATCGAGTATAATCAGAACACTCGAGACCCTGGATCTCAGCGACAAGTGGAACGCTCCACGAGCGATGTTCGGCCGCTTGCGCTGACACACTGTTGGAAGTTCAAGGAGGACGGCAATGAGGCTTGACAATCGGGTGGCGATGGTAACGGGGGCGGCGCAGAGCATCGGTCGGGCAATTGCCCTGAGGCTGGGCGCGGAAGGAGCGACTGTTGTCGTGGCAGACGTCAACCTGACTGGTGGCCAGGGTACGGTTCGCCTCCTGGAAGCCCAGGATGGCAAGGGAATGGCCGTCCGCATGGACGTGACGAACTTGGCGGAGGTCAGGAGCGGCGTCGACCAAGTTCGCCAGGCCTACGGACGAATAGACATCCTGGTCAACGTCGCCGGCATCGACCACAAGGCGACCGTCTGGGATCTCGAAGAAAAGGATTGGGATCGCGTCCTGAACGTCAACCTGAAAGGCGTCTTCTTGACCTGTAAGGCAGTGCTCCCGACGATGATTGCGCAGAAATACGGCCGGGTGGTCAACATCTCATCGATGGCCGGTAAGACCGGTGAAGCGTTCACCAGTCCATATTGCGCCTCGAAATTCGGTGTGATCGGCTTCACACAGTCCCTGGCGTTCGAGGCTGGACAGTACGGCGTGACCGCCAACTGCGTTTGCCCTGGACCGACGAACACGCCGCTGATCGAGCAGGCCGTCCGCCAGGGCGCAGAGCGGGCCGGCATGGACCCGGACGCCTTCCGTGACTGGATGTACATCAGCCGGACGCCGCTCGGCCGGTTCGCAAACCCCGAGGACATCGCGCGCGCTGTCGCGTTCCTCGCTTCCGACGACGCCGCGTTCATCACTGGGGTGGCGCTCGACGTCTCCGGCGGGCGCGAAGTCCACTAAGTCTGGCGGCGCAGCCGTTCATCACGAATGACGCGTTTGCGAAAACGCGGGGCGGATTTCCAGACCTGCGAATGCCCTTCCGGGCATCTCGATGGGTCAGGAAATCCGCCCCGCTGACCTTGTCCGACGTTGGCCGAGGGCTACAGCGGCAGGCTCACCCGCTCGCCGCCGTTGATCGCGCTTCGCTGGCAGGCCTCACACAGCTCGATCGACTTGTAGGCTTCCCAGGCATCTACCGCTGAAGGAATCTCGCCCAGACAGGCACTGATGAAAGCGCCATCCTCCTCGCGATAGCCCCACTTGTCCGGGCGACTCAAATGACCGAACTCCTGCAACACCGGCTCTTGGTCAAGCCCCGGCGCGTGGATCACACGGTCCAATTCTTCGCTGCGCATCGATGCATGCGCTCCCACGATCTCCACGTGCTCCGAGGGAAAGGCCCAGCCCGCGTGAGCCGACGATGAGAACACGGCAAATCTCTCACCTACAAAGGTCATCAACACCGCATAATCGTTCAGCACGTCGTATACGTTCGCCTTGGCCCTCGCCTGGACCGATACGACATCGCCCAGCAGCCAGCGAAGCATATCCAACAGATGAACGCTCGACTCGTACAGGAAGCCGCCCGTCAGAGACAGATCCGTAATCCAGGGCGGATTCAGCCAATCGCCATCGTTCTGCTTGGCGTTGACCAGGAAGGGAACGAACCCGGCTTCGATCTGCTGCTTCTGGTACTTGTAGACCGGCGCGAAGCGACGGTTGTGGCCCACCTGGTAGACAGTCTTCCCAGCCCGCACCGCGGTCAGGATTTGTTTGGCCTCGTCCAGATTGCAGGCCATGGGCTTTTCGGAAAACACGTGGATGTGCCGTCCGAGTGCTTCCAGCACGAGCTCGCCATGCCGGGTGTTCGGCGTCGTAATGTAGACGCCGTCGATTCCCGCGTCGAACAGGTCGTTCGTGCTCGCGAACGCACGCGTGCCCAGTGCGCCGGCTAGTTCCTGCGCCCGCGCCGCTGCAACGTCCGCGATCCCCACGATCGTAACTCGGCTGTCGTCTCTAAGAACTTCGCCGTGGGTTTTGCCCATGTTGCCCGCACCGACGATACCCACACGCACTGCCATTGTGCCGCCTCCTCATCACCTTGTCTCGAAAAAACCGCAAAACCGATACACGACAATCGCCCTACGCTCTCGCGGTCAAATTGCTCCTGCCTCCGCCAGAACCCGCTGCGTGGCCTCGAGCGCTGACCGAGCGTATTCGCGCAGCTCGCGCTCGCGGTACGCCGGCCGCATGACTTCGATCGCGTAGGCCCCATCGTAGCCCCGCTCGTGCAGGCGAGAAAGCATCCGCCCAAGTGGGAAGATCCCTTCACCCGGCAGCAACCGGTGCCCGTCCGTCAGTTGCTCCAGCGGCAGATCTTCTGCGTCGTTGAGATGCCCGATGAACAGCCGATCGACGTCGAATTGGTCCAGGGACTCCCAGCTCGACCCTCCGACGTAGAAGTGGTAGGTATCGAACACCAGGCCCACGTTGTCGCGTTCCGCGGCCCGCACGACTTCCCATCCCTCGCCCAGAGTGCGCACCGAACACGTCTGTGGCGCAAGAAACTCGAAAGCCAGCCTAACCCCGAACGGAGCAGCGACGTCCGCCATCTCGCGCAGAGCGAAGACGGTGTGAGCCTTCACCTCGTCCCAGGAGGCTCCGGAGTTTCCTTCAGGTCGAGGGCTGGGAACGATTACGATAGTTGGACAACCTATTTCCTGTGAGATTGCCGACAGGCGTCGGCATTCCTCCTTCAGCTGGTCGAACTCGGCAGGCGGGCGGAAAGTGAAGTTTTCGATACAATTCATCGTGAGTGGCATCAGTTTCCGTGCGAGCAGACGGCGTCGCAATTCCGAGACGGGATACCGCTCGAGAAAAGCGTCGAGCTTCGGTGTGAAGATCTCGACACCGCCATAACCCAGCTCGCTCAGGACGTCGAGCTCTTGATCCAGTGGTACCGCCGGCAGAGTCTCTCCATTCCAGCCGATGATCATCGGACGTCTCCTTCCTTCGCTAGACAGAAATTCGCACTTGCTGCACTGATGTTAGCACGAATACAAGCGCTTGTCAACATTTGACAAGCGCTTGTACGCAGGGCTAGTGAACCCAGGTTCACCCACTCAATGCGAAGCAAAAGGCACGCTCCCTCGCGGGGTCTAGCCAACCAGTTAGTGCCGTGACATTTCCACAATCACTGGCAATCGCGGCGGTTGACAAGATACAAGCACGCGGCTGCTTCAACCTCAAACAGCCGCGTGCACTTCGATTGGACGATCGCTGTCATTGCGTGTGATGGAGCAAGCACCATCACACCGGGTCACAGTCTAGGGATTGTGGGCCTTCACGACCACAGGAAGGAAGATGAACCAACGCGATGAAGAAACGACCCTGAACGTCGCTTCGGCGCTGCCGCTGCTTCCGGCATGGTCGTAACCCGCTGTGTTCGCAACCACGTCCCGATAGCCACCGGTGTGGGTCACGACAAAGCTCCATGTCATTACCTGGCCGGCCGGAATTGCTCCGTTCCAGGTGATCCGTTCCGGTGCACCGGCGTGATAGGTGGCACCGGACTGCTCCACCCAGTTGGCGAAAGTAGTGCTGACAGGTAGGGTATCAGTTAGACTCACACTGAGAGCAGGTGACTCGCCGCCATTGGTGATCGCCACCGTGTACGTGACCAGCCCATGGAGCGCCACCCCAGACATCGGCGTCACCGTCTTGCCAATTGACAATTCCGGCGGACCCAGCACGGTAAACTGAGTTGCGGCGCTCCCGCTACCTGTAGTGTGACCGTAACGAGCCGTGTTAACGACGACGTCACCATATCCGCCCGTGTGGCTCGCCACAAACGTCCAGATCTTGGTCTGCCCAGTCGGAACGCTCCCGTTCCAGGTGATCTGATCGCCCACCGAGCTTGACCCGCCCGGCTGGCTCACCCACTGTACGAACGTCGTGCTGATGGGCAGCGTATCAGTGAGATACAGGCCGGCGGCATCCGAGGCACCGCTGTTGGTTATCGCCACAGTATAGGTTACGAGTCCGTGGTAAGCCACTCCCGACCTCGGCGTCACGCTCTTTCCGATCGACAACCCTGGCGCACCGAGCACCGAAAACGCAGCTACGGCGTTCCCACTGCCCGTTATGTGACCGTAGCGAGCCGTATTGACGACGACCTCACCATAACCACCTGTATGGCTTGCGACGAAGGTCCAGGTCTTCTTCTGCGCGGCCGGAACATTGCCATTCCAGGTGATCTGATCGCCCACCGAGCTTGACCCGCCCGGCTGGCTTACCCACTGCACGAACGTCGTGCTGATGGGCAGCGTATCGGTGAGGAACAGGCCGGCGGCGTCCGAGGCACCGCTGTTGGTTACCGTCACCGTGTACGTCACCAACCCGTGGTAAGCCATCCCCGACTTCGGCGTCACGCTCTTTCCGATCGATAGCGACGGCGGACCCAGCACGGCAAACTGAGCAGCGGAATTCCCACTTCCCGTGGCATGACCATAGCGAGCCGTGTTAACGACGACGTCACCATATCCGCCCGTGTGACTCGCGACAAACGTCCAGATCTTCGTCTGCCCGGCCGGGACGCTTCCGTTCCACGTGATCTGATCGCCCACCGAGCTTGACCCGCCCGGCTGGCTTACCCACTGCACGAACGTCGTACTGATGGGCAGGGTGTCGGTGAGATACAGGCCGGCAGCATCCGAGGCACCGCTGTTGGTTACCGCCACAGTATAAGTCACCAGACCGTGGTAAGCCACTCCCGACTTCGGCGTCACGCTCTTTCCGATTGATAGCGACGGCGGACCGAGCACCGTGAATCTGGCTTGCGCGCTGCCACTGCCGGTTATGTGGCCAAAGCGAGCCGTGTTGACTACGGCCTCACCGTACCCCCCTGTGTGGCTCGCAACAAAGATCCAGGTCTGCTTCTGCCCGGCTGGAATACTCCCATTCCAGGTAATCTGTCCACCCACCGAATTTGATCCGCTCGGCTGGCTCACCCACTTGACGAACGTCGTACTAATGGGCAGGGTGTCGGTGAGGAGCACTCCGTAAGCATTTCCAGAGCCACTATTCGTGACCGCCACTGTGTACGTTATCTGCCCGTGATAAGCCACTCCGGACTTCGGGGACACCGATTTCCCGATTGACAGCGCTGGTGGGCCAAGCACAGTGAGATTCACAGAACTACTCGCAATGTCCGTCGGACCGTCTAGAGTAACAGCGTTCGTGAACATGCCCGGTGCCAGAGCGGGGCTGACCACGCCTGTCACCGTGATGCGACCGCCTTGTCCAACCGCCATATCCGCCACGTTCCAAACGTACTTCGTGGCGCCGGTAGGGGTAATCCTCACTCCACTAGAAACGTAGCTGAGGTTCATCACCTGGGCAGGCACCAGGTCGGTAATAACCACTCCCTGAGACAAGCTCGTCCCCTCGTTAGTAAAGGCGAGCGTGTATGTGATCAGTTGCCCTGAGGATGCAATCGACGGCACAACCGACTTCTGAATGATCGTCCCCAGCTCCATCTTGGGAACCTCCAACGACCCCAGTGTCAGCTGATACATGTCGTCGATTGTAATCGCGTCGATAGAGTCCCTTCTTGCCGCAATGTACTCGATCAACGCTTTGAAATCGGCCGTGCTGATCTGTCCGGCCAGTCCAACCCCATGGAAACTCAGGGGCAGGATCGTTCCGCTGACGATGGCCCTATCAACCTCGTTTTCCAGAGAAGCCAAACTCACGTCGGAACCGGCGCCCCGCCATGGCAAGTGGTATGCATCATACTGATTGACATTGGGCAGTATCCAGGCTGGATACGGTGTTATTTTCAGGGCATCAGCAACATCAACCGTACGGCCTGTCCGCATGCCCAGATTGGACATGGCCGTCATCGTGTCGTCGTTGTATTCACCGGATGGATAGGCCACATACTTTGCGCCGGCACCAAGCCCCTGCGCGGTAAGATCGCTCACGGCGTTTGTCAGCTCGGTTTCTTGTTCAGCCTCAGTTAGCGTCGCGAGGCTCGTGTGCGTTCTACTGTGATTGCCGACGGTCCACCCGGCCGCGGCCATCTCGCGAAGCTGGCTCCACGTGAGGTGGCCGTCAGAATCCATGGCGCCGGTCCAGGCATACAGCGTACCTCGTATGTTGTGCTGGCGCATGACCAGAAACGCATTCGTGTACTGGGTACTGTAGCCGTCGTCGAAATCCAGCAGAACCGCAGGTTTGGACTGACGCCCCATCTCCAGATCGTCGAGGCTGAAGCTAGGTGCCTTTCCCGTCGCGCCGCCAATTCGGAAGCGCACCCGCACGATTGGACTGCTCCACGAAGGCGAACCCGCCCCAACTTTGAACCACGACTTCGGCCACACCAATCGGTGCCAGCCAACTTCCCTCATTCGGTCAGGAACCAACCATACCTGAAAGTAGTTCGCAAAGTTGATGTCATTGGATAGTGACAGCTCCAGGCTGTAGCTGTAGTCCGCCGCCGTATTGTGTTGGTATGCCCAAAACTGGATTTGCTGGATAACAGACGAGGACAAGTCCCAATAGACCGTCTTGGTCATTGTCGCGATCGCACCGGCGTCGGCTGTCAGCTTGATGCTTTGTGTGCCCGACTGACGTTCAGAGCTGTTGTTAGCCAGGATCCCGTCGTCCACCGTCCAGTCGCTCACATTCTCGAAGCCCTCGTACAATGTCCCGTTGGCAATCCACAGGTTCTGGGGCAACGTTACAACAGTGCTGGCTAGGGATGCTACTGCCAGCAGACCAATTAGCGCCAGCCACAGGCACTTTTTCATGGCAAACTCCCTCCCTGGACAAACGTCAGTGTGTCGCTATAGATAGCCTACAAATGCGTTCGATGCTTAGACTTGGCGCTTTCGCTACTCTTAGAGCCCGTCGTGGTCGGCACAGCGACAATCACGGCCCAAAACCGGAGGGACCGCCAGCACGCCATAAGCTGGGGGCTGGCACCCGTTACGCGCATTCAGTCGAGGGGCACCGAGGCGTACATTAGCACCGCTTCTCTCATCACGAATCGGTGCAAGGGGAACTCGTCTGGCGCGCACGTTTAGCGATCACCGGTACTCTCTAGAGGAGGCTCACACGCCATGACCGTTTTCAATCCGATGCCGATGATGCGTAGGTTTCTGACGCAGACCAAAATGCGGCTGGGGCACCACACCGACGCGTCAATTTTCACACATTCTGAATATTCTGTGGACATTATACCATGCCGGGGGTCTCTTAGTCAATGGGCTTTCGACCTCGGCTTCTACCCGCTTTTGACAGTGAAAGCGATTCCGAAGAATCGGCACTTCGGCATTCAACATGCAACTCACTTGACCACGTATCGTGCAGACAATGCCGACAGTCCTAGCATACAACGTTCTGCTCGATTTGTCCACTGGTCCGCAACGCGTCGCACCAACCAGAGCAGTCATCCAGGCTATGCCATAGGGTTTTGCCACTATCCGTCCGCAGGGGAGGCTTAGTCATCACCGCAGTCTCCCGATTTTAGAGCGTATCCAGATAGTCTTGTACAGGATCGAGTCGTACCGACAATTGAGTTCGCTGGGCCGGTCACCATCGGCAGTCCCCTCCTGTCCTTGAAGAAGGAATCGTAGATAGCTGCGGTAGAGATTCGCACAGGACAAGCGGTTGTCGAGGCATTGCCAATTTGCCAAGCGCTTGTATTTGAGATATAATGGTCTCGAAGTGTCTTTCAGCATCTCACGAGAGGACTTATCATGCCGGTTTCAATGAAAGACGTTGCTCAGGCAGCGGGCGTCACGGAGGGCACTGTATCTCGGGCGCTGGCTGACAGCCCACGAGTCAACTCTGACACGCGGCTCCGCATTCAGCAGATCGCCCGCGAGATGGGCTACGTGCCGAGCGCCATTGCGCGAGGTCTCGCCGTCCGACGCACGAACACACTGGGCGTAATGATTTCCGATTTCGGAGACCCATTCATCTCCAAGCTCATGCTCTCCGTCGATCGGGAAGCGCTGCAACAGGGTTACAGCGTCATCCTGTCCAGTGCCGGCACCGACCCGGAGCGGGAGGTCAGCGCGATCCGGCTCCTGCTCGAGCAGCGGGTGGACGCGGTCATCGTGTTGGACCCACTGGTCGCCGACTCATCCCTGCCGCAATTGGAGCATTTCGGTGTGCCGCTCGTCTTGCTCAACAGAAAGCGGTACCCTTACTCCGTCGGCACTGATAACGTGGCCGCCGGAAAGCTGGCCGTCGACTATCTCCTCGATCTGGGGCATCGGCGCGTAGCCTACATCGGCGGGAACCGCAGTGAAGAAGAGAGTCGCGACCGACAGGCAGGGTATGAGCTTGCGCTGTCGATGCGCGGCGTTCCGGGCGACCCCGCGCTGATCGCGACGGGCGAGGGTGCGGTCCGAAGTGGAGAGCGCGGACTCGAGCAATTGCTGGGGCTCGACGATCCACCCACGGCTGTGTTCTGCTTCAACGACATTACGGCCGCCGGCGCACTGTTGTACGCCTACCACGAAGGGCTGCACGTGCCCCGGGATCTGTCGATCGTGGGATTCGACGACAGCATGGCCGCCTATTTTGTTCCGCCGGTGACGACCGTCGCCCAGGACGTGGACGAGCTGGCGCGGCTGTCCCTGCAAATGGCACTCCACCTGCTCGCAGGCCAGGAAGCCCCGCAGACGCTGAACGTCCCCGGCAAGCTGATCGTCCGTCAGTCCACCGCGCAGCCAGGAAAGAGTCTCGCGACGGACGGTGCCGATAAATCCAGGCAATATCCATTGCGCTGGAAGTAACAGAGTCCTTCGCGGCGAATCGACGTAATCGCGACCAAACGCGCCCGAAAGCGCATAGAACCGAAAGGAGCAATTCACGATGCCCGGTCCAGGGATGGAAATGGTCGGAGAAGAAGAAATCCAGGAAGTGCTGGAAGTCCTGCGGTCGAAGTGGCTGTATCGTTACGGCGAAGCCGAGGATCCGAACTTCAAGCGCAAGGTCCTGCAGCTCGAAGAAGACGTCGCCCGGCTGTCGAACGTCAAGTACGCCGTCGCCCTCAATTCAGGCACGACGGCGCTGCTGGTTGCGCTCGGGGCCCTCAGCATCGGACCCGGCGACGAGGTGATCGTGCCCGGTTACACGTTCATCGCGAGCATCTCGTCGGTCGTATACGCTCGCGCCATCCCGGTGCTGGCGGAGATCGACAACACCTTCGATCTCGACCCCGTGGACGTCGAGGCGAAGATCACGCCCCGCACCAAGGCGATCATGGCCGTGCACATGATGGGCAACCCTGCGCGTTTGAACGAGCTGCGCGCCATCGCCGACAAGCACCATATCGCATTGATTGAGGACTGCGCACAGGCTTTTGGTGCGAGCTACCAGGGTCGGCCCATCGGCTCGATCGGCGAGATGGGCACGTTCAGCTTCAACGCTTACAAGACGATCACCGCCGGCGATGGCGGTATGGTCATCACCAACGACGAGAACCTGTATCGCCGCGCTTTCGCATTCCACGACCAGGGCCATTCCCCGATGCGTGGCGGCGTCGACGTGGGCCGTCGTCCGTTCATCGGATTGGACTTCCGCCTGACTGAGCTGCAAGCTGCCGTGCTTCTGGGCCAACTGAAGAAGCTGGATGGGATTCTGGCGCACCTGCGTGCCAACAAGAAGCGCTTCAAGGATCTGATCGCCGACCTGCCGGGCATCGAGTTCCGCGAGATCACCGATCCTGCAGGCGAGTGCGCGACCCTGTTGACGACCCTCATGCCCACGGCCGACATCGCAGAGAAGATCTCGCGGGATTTGGGCGGCCGGCCGATGTCGGAGGCCGGGTGGCACGTCTACAACAACATGGAGAACATAATGGAGCAGCGGACCATCACTTCGGAAGGCTGCCCCTTCACCTGCCCGTACTACACGAACAAAGCCCCCCGCATGACCTATCACAAGGGCATGCTGCCGCAGACCGACGCCCTCCTCAATCGGGCCGTGAACCTGAGCATTGGCGTTCCGGACGTCGGACTGCGATCGTCGTTCGGCGTCAAAGTGACCGACGGACTGGATGTCGTCGAAGAGCGTGCGGCCGAGTTCCGTCGCGTGGCTGAGAAATACCTGCGCTGACAGTAACTTCCACGGCCCCACTGCCTGTTGGCGGTGGGGCCGCACCAGAAGATGGTTGAGCCTCTACTGCTTTCCCATAACCCAAGGGAGGCGTTGGGAAACCCGACGTCTCCCCGTTCAAAACCGCTCCGCATCTCCAGTTTGGATCTGCTCCACGTAGCCTCGGAAACGGCTCAGGCCGTCTTGCAATCGCGGATACTCACGCTCCAGCCGTTTCTCACTGTACGCAAACTGAAGCCGGCTATCTCGCGGCGCGGTCAGTTTGCCGGCCAATCGGCGCAGGTCCATTTCATCATCCCGAGCTGCGCGCACGAGAGCGCGGTCGAAGCCAAAAGCGTCAGCGGTCATTTGCGCCAATTCCAGCCGGCTGACGCTATCACGGCCGCAGGTGTGGAAGATGCCTCGATGGTCGCCAGCCGCGATCTCCAGCAGGAGATCGGCAAGATCGCTTGCCTCGATAGGGTTGTCGTTCTGGTTGTAGTGCTCACTCCACACGACCACAGGCAGGCCGCGTCTGAGTCGGTAATAGAAGTGATTGGCCAGGGATCCGAAACCTATGCCTTCTTCGCTTTGGTCCAGGTTGAAATCCGGCGCTGACCAATTGATGCCCTGCACGCCGGAGAGGCGAGCAATCGCAAAGTTGTCACACAGTGATCTCACGAGCGTCTCGCCGACCGTCTTGAGCAAGCCGAAGTAATTCACCGGACAACTCGCATTGTCTTCCGCAAAAGGTGGTTCCCCGCCGTTCCCAAACGTCCAGCAGCTGGAGATGAAGACCAGCTTGGAGCCGCGGCGCTGACAGGCTCGGGCAAGCACTTCGGTTCCAGCGACCATCAACCGCCAGCCCCACGCATGGTCAACCTCCAGCCGATCCTCGTCACGGACCGCACCGCAGTGGATCACCACATCCGGTTGCGCTTCGTCCACTGCCCGGAGTATTGACTCCGGGTCCTCCAGGTCCATCTGGACGGTTGGGAAAGGCCAGGGCACAACGGGTGCGCGTGAATAAATGGTCGCGACAACATCGATGGGGCGACCTTGTAGACCGGCCTGGCGGGCACTCCTGATCACGTTACTGCCGACGAGCCCGGTACCACCTGTTACCAGAAGTCTCATACATTCCTCCTCGACGCGGCGCGTTCCTCAGGATGCTGTGGGTAATCGATCAACAACAGTCAAGAGCGTCGGTGCCCAGACCAGCCGATCACTTTGCCGCATGGTATCGGAATATCATTCGCCTGTCAAGGAAGTCGCGCGTAACACCATTTCGTCCCAAAGCGAATGGTCAATACCTTTGGCTGTCGAAGCGTCGAACATTTCGCGTCTGCATCGTCCATTTCCCACGATCGCGACCACCGATGGAATCCAGTGGAACCTGGTCGCGCGGAGCTTGCCAGGTCCATGGCAAATCAACAAGCGCTTGTACTCGGACTTGACAAGCGCTTGTATTCCTGGTACAACAGTAGGTGACAGATTTCTGAAATACTAATATCGGGTCACAAAGCCTATTCGCATTCCCGACGTGTCCGAAGGGAGCAGAGCTTGAGGTCAATTCCGATCAGGTTCGCAAAGCTTCGACTTCGCGTGGCGGATCGCCCGGAAGCGGTGGTCGCCATCACCTTCATTGCGCTGTTTGTCTTCTTCTCTCTGAAGGCTGGGGACTTCTTCTCTGCCTACGCCATCTCTAATTTCCTCACTTTCGGCTCGGTCTACGGAGTCGTGGCGACCGGCGTCGCCTTCCTTATGATCTCCGGCGAATTCGATCTGTCGGTGGGTTCGACGATGGCCGTGAGCATGTACGTGCTCATTCTGCTCCTGCTCGCGGATGTTCCAGCACCGCTCGCCATCGTCGCGGCGGTGGGGGCAGGCGCCTTGCTGGGTTACGTCAACGGATTCGTAGTGGTCAATTCCAGGATCCCATCTTTCATCGTCACGCTCGGCTCGATGCTGGCGTACCGCGGCCTGGCCCGTTTTCTGGGCGGCGGCCGTCTGATGAACTATTCCACGCAGAACCCAAGCGCGCTTTTCGATCTACTCAATGGTCCTCTGACTGGACTGAACGACCTGTTCGAGCCAGCCGGCAATTTCCGTGCGGCCATCCTCTGGTTCATCCTCCTGACGATTCTTCTATCCTTTCTGCTGATGCGCACCCGCTTCGGCAACTGGACCTTTGCTGTTGGTGGGAATCCGGGTGCAGCCTTGGCCCAGGGCATCAACGTGAAACGAGTCAGACTGATCTGCTTCATCCTCTCGGGCTTCGTGGCCGCTTTTGCAGGGGTCCTCTTTTTCTCTTATCGTTTCAGCGTGAATCCTCTCACCGGCTACGGCCTCGAGTTAGTGGCCGTGGCCGCCGCAGTGATCGGCGGCGTGCGCCTGACCGGAGGTTATGGCACCATCGGCGGCACCGCCATCGGCATCATCCTGATGTCCATGTTGGAGCAGGCCTTGGCCTCCATGGGCATTGCGCAGGAAATCTTCGAGACTGTCACGGGTTTCATCGTCATCTTCTCGGTTCTCGCGAATACGTTGATCGGCAAGCAAGACTGATCGATTGGCGATGGCAAGGTTGCGCATTATCCTCGGGCGTGGTCGCACGTGACGCAACAGCTGGTGTTGTCTGGGATTCATCGGCGAGCAGTACCACATTCAAGGAGGTGTCAGGATGAAGGCTTATCGGAGAGGGTTGACCATCGTGTTCTCTATGCTCATCATCATTTCCGTCCTGAACGTGCCGGGCTTAGCGCCGTCGGCCGGCGCGACGGATCCGGTCCAGGACAAGAAGCTCACTTTCTATTCGATCTGCATGGGAGCCTGCTCGTGGGACCCCTTCTGGTGCATCGTGGACCGCGGCATGGCGGATGCCGCCAAAGACATGGACGTCAACATCGTTACGTTGGCGCCGTCTAAATGGGACCCCGAGACCGTCGTCCAGAACATCGACCGGGCGATAGCAGCCAAGCCGGACGGCATCGGCGTCACGGTGATCGACGGGGCGCTGTTTGAGAAACCGCTCAAGCGTGCGATCGATGCCGGCATTCCCGTCATTGCCTACGACACAGCCGACATGCGGCCCAAGGACCAGCAGATTCCCTACATCACGTTCATCGGCTCCGACGAGTACCTCTCCGGCTACAAGGCCGGCGACCGGCTGCTAAAGGCGCACCCGCAAGGCACGGGCGGCGTGTGCGTCAATCACTCGGTTGGCCACGGGGCGCTGGACGCCCGGTGCAGCGGCTTCGTCGACCGCCTGAAAGAGGCCAAGCTTCCCTCCCAAGTGCTGGCCATCACCGAAGACGCGGCGGAAGCCACCACCACCATCGGTGATTTCTATGCAGCCAACCCCACGGTGAACATTTGGTACACCCTCGGTCCTATCGGCGTCAATCCGTTCTACGCGTTCATGAAGAACGCCGGTCTCAAGGCTGGCGACATTTTCCACGGGACCAACGACATGACCCCGGAGATTGCCGCGGCGATCAAAGACGGCACGACCGATTTCTCCATTGACTCGCAGCCGTACCTCGTCGGCTTCCTCACGGTGAGCTGGCTGACCTGGATCAATCGCTACGGAATGTATCCGGCCGCCGACATTACGCCAACTGGACCCGGCTTCATTGACAAGACGAATATCGACATCGTATCCAAATACGCCGGGACCTATCGCTAAGTCCTCGCCGAGATCGGATGAGGGATGGGCTGGGAAGGCCGCCGACTGGCCTTCTCGGCCCACGCAACGCAGAGGGAGATGTGCCTTGAGTGCGATTGCGGCAGCCAAATTCAGAACGCGCCGGGAGTTCGTTACGTCTCCCATATTCGCCCCGTTAGTGACTCAGATCCTGATATGGATCGTCTTCTGGTTCTTGGTGCCGAATTTTGGCAGCGTTCGCACGTTGTCCGGCATCGTGGGTGCCGCATCCATCAACGCCGTCGTAGTGATCGGCGTGACAATGCTCATGATTTGCTGACGAATTCGACCTCTCCGTGGGTCCCATGATTGCCCTGGGAGGTTTCATATTCGCCGACGTGCTTCGGGCCGGCGTCCCACCCGTGCTCGCTTTGCTGGCTGCAGTGGCCGTGACGGCCTGCCTGGGCGCTGTCAACGGCCTGCTGACCGTCACCACAGGCATTCCGTCTTTCATCGTAACACTAGGCACGCGCGCTATCTTTCGTGGTGCGGTCTGGATCTACTCGGCTGGCGTGATGCGGCAGTTCGTCGAGCGCATGCCCGTTCAAGACGCGCTGAACGGACGCCTGGACATCGTCAACAACCTGTTCACGCAGGCCAATTTCCGGACAGGCACCCTGTGGGCGCTCGCGCTGGGCATCATTTTTCAAATTATTCTGACGCGAACTGCATTCGGCAGTCATGTGTTTGCTGTGGGCGGCAATCCGGCTGCGGCGCTCACCCAGGGCATCCATACCAAACGCGTTAAAGTGCTGTGCTTCATCGCGACCGGAGCCCTGGCAGGCTTCGCGGGTGTCCTGACATTCAGCGAGTTTTCCACCGTCATGGTTGTCACCGGTGCGAACGTGGAGTTGAGAGTCATCGCCGCAGCGGTCATCGGCGGTACGCTGCTCACCGGCGGCGCCGGCAGCATCATCGGGGGGCTGCTCGGCATCGTACTGATCAACCTGTTGCGCTCAGGCGCGATCCTGCTCGGCCTGCCGTCCGATAACTTCGAGGCCATTGTAGGAATCACCATTGTCGGAGCGGCCTTACTGAACGATTGGATCGTACGTCGTTCCGCTGCTGTCACCTAGGAGGAATCGCTATGCTGCAACAGGGCGAAGAGACCCCGTTGGTCAAGATGGAGCACATCACGATGCGGTTTGGTCACGTCACTGCACTCGACGACGTAACCTTCGAGGTCATGCCGGCCGAGATCATGGCGTTGATGGGAGACAACGGCGCAGGCAAATCGACGCTCATTAAGATCTTGACCGGCGTGTTCACGCCCACGAGCGGCCAGATCTTCTTCGAGGGCCGACCGGTCGAGGTCCGGAATCCCGGCGATGCACGAGCGCTGGGCATTGAAACTGCGTATCAAGACCTGGCGCTGGTGAACTTGATGAGCATCGGCCGCAATTTCTTTCTCGGCCGCGAGCCGACTCGACCCGTGGCTGGATTTCCCTGGCTCGACATCGGTCGAATCGCCGGCGAGACCGGCAACGCTCTGACGGACATCGGCATCAAGATCAGGTCGGCCAACGAAAAAGTCGGGAGCCTGTCCGGCGGCGAGAGGCAGTCGGTGGCCATCGGGCGCGCCGTCTACTTCGGCGCACGGCTCCTGATCCTGGATGAGCCTACTTCGGCGCTGTCGGTAGCAGAATCGCGCAAAGTTTTAGGATACACGCTCAACGCCAAAGAGCGGGGCCTGTCGGTGATATTCATCTCTCATAACGTCCACCACGTCGCAGAAGTTGCTGACCGGTATACGGTCATTCGTCACGGGAAGAAGGTTGGGACCTATCCGCGAGGAGAGCTGACTCCGGACGATATCTCCGACTTGATCACGGGGGCCCGTGAGGCCTAAAATGACCACTCTCTCATTCCGAGTCGATCCCTGACCGGTCCGGAATGAAATTCGAGGTGAGGGAAACCCAATGGATCGTATACGCATCGCCATTCTCGGCAGCGGCGGCATCGCGCGGACGCATGCGCGCGCCTGCCGCGCCGTGCCTGGAGTCGACCTGGTGCTGGCAGCCAATTGGCGCGCTGAATCCCTGGCTCGCTTCGCCGCTGAATGGAACGTCCCCCGCACGACCACGAGCTTCGACGAGGTAGCGTCCGACCCGGGCGTCGACGCAGTCATCATCACCCTGCCCAACCACCTCCATGCACCGGAGGCGATCCGCATGCTGCGAGCGGGCAAGCACGTCCTGCTGGAAAAACCGATGGCCATGACCGCCGCCGAGGGATTGGGCATCTTAGATGCTGCCGCGGAAACGAGCCAGACCTTCATGGTGGGCCACATGTGGCGCTTCGACGACGAGGTGAACTGGCTGCGCCAGTCAATTCAGGATGGTTTGCTCGGCAAACCGGTCCGCACGCAAGGCTACCATCTCAATCCACCCTTCTTTGGACCACCGGACGGCTGGATCGTACGCAAGGCGACCGCAGGTGGTGGGGCTGTGATGGATATGGCCGTGCATTCGATCGATACGACGCGATACCTGCTGGAGGGGCCCTTACCTGTCCGCGTGTACGCGGAGATCGGCACGCACTACTCGCAGTTTGAAGAAGTCGAGGATGTCGGAACATTCATGGTACATTGGGATAACGGCGTTCACTCTGTTTTCGTGACAGCCAACTACAATCCCTACCAGGAAGCGCCGGAGGGCGCCATCGACGTCTGGGGCAGCACCGGCCACGGCCGTATCTTCCCTTCGGCGCTGCACCTGAAACTCGGCGATGTGATTGGCACGTTTGAGCCCACGTTTCCGGAGCGCGAGCAGCAGGTGGACTACCCCATGTTCCAAAAGCAGCTCGAACACTTCGTCCACTGCATTCGGACGAAGCGCCCGCCCTCACCATCAGGACGAGACGGCTGGATCGCCATGAAGGTCGTCGATGCCGTCTACGAGTCAGCACGACTCCGGCGTTCGGTTGAGGTTGCGTTGTAGCGGATTAGTTCGCGTCGTCAGAGAATCAGTTCCCAGGTCTCGCCAACGAGATCGTGGCCGAAGCTGTGGTGTTCCTCCTCGGCGACCAGCGTGAAGCCCGTCTTTTGGTATATGTGCCGCGCCTCCACCAGCACGCTGTTCGTCCACAGCATCAGCTTGCGATAGCCGCAGCGCCGCGCAAAGCGAATGCATTCTTCGACCAGGCGAGTGCCGAGACCCAGTCCGCGCGCTTTGGGCTCGACCAGCAGCAAGCGCAGCTTAGCGACCGTCTCGTCGACCTGCACCACGAAAACCGACCCCACGATCTCGTTGCCGATTTCGGCGATCCAGCACCGCTCGCGCGCCGGGTTGAAGTTGTTCACGAAGTCGGCAACGATCTGAGCGACCAGCGCCTCAAAATGCTCGTCCCAACCATATTCCTGAGCGTACAGGGTGCCGTGCCGATGCACGACCCAGCCCATGTCGCCCGGCTCCGGCGGTCGCAGACAGAAGGGCTCTGAGAACTTGAAGCCCTTGGTCTTGTCCAGGAGCCCTACGATGACCGCCATGGCTTCCAGCAGGCGCTGTTGATCCTCTTCGCTGAGGTCGCCCAAGAGCTCCGCCACCTCTTCGGCTGAGCGCTGGTCGAGCAAGGCGAAGGCTCTCTCGCCTTCCGGGGTGAGACGCAGAATGCGGCGGCGTCCGTCGCTCTCCGAGCGGATCTTGTCGACGAGGCCCTGCTGTCCGAGCCGGGCCAGAA
This sequence comes from uncultured Chloroflexia bacterium, assembly GCA_963843645.1. Taxonomy (GTDB): domain Bacteria; phylum Chloroflexota; class Anaerolineae; order DAOTYC01; family DAOTYC01; genus CAWJLE01. Next base: position 904,644 of record CAWJLE010000003.1, read on the forward strand.
TGCGGCTGAGGTAGCCAGGGTCGAGCCCCAGCTCGCGTCCGAGTCCAGCCGCAGTCGGATCGTCTCGTTGGGCCAACTCGAACAGAACCCGAGCCTCAGCCAGCGGATAGGGACTGTGGAGGAGGCCCTCCTGTAGCGCGCCGATGTGGCGGGTGAAGAATCGATTGAAACGCCGGACGGCGGCGACTCTGTCTTCCAGGGTGTCAGTGGCCATCAGTAAATCTCCCTTCTGATTGCCATTATCACCCATTTAGTTGCTTTTGTCAAGTAATCAAATTAATCCAGCGTTCTCTTGTCGCCGGTCAGCGATTGAAGATCGCTGAGGTCCAGCGCGAACTCTACGCAGCCCAGGTACTCCCCCCGGCTCCACGCAAAGCGCAGTACTCCACCAGCACCCGACGCTTCTCTCTGTCCGGCCCCGTCTTTCGTTCACCCCACAGACGAACCCGATCCCGCCGTCCGCTCTTCAGATCATCGAGGAGAGCTTTGGCCTCGTCCAGACCGCCACGCCTGTGGCATTCCAGAACGTCGGTGTGCAGGGCCTCCGGCGGCCGGCCGAACATCCGGTGGTCCTCCCAGTTCCACGCAGTGATCTGGTTACTCGCATCGATCAGCGTGAATTCGCACGGCAGTGTGTCGAGCAACGCCTGCAGCAAGCTTTCTGGCACTTCCCCAATCATCGTATTCCGCCTCCGTGAGTGATAAGCAGGTATTCTACGCTTTCGTGTTCCAGAAGCAACTGCATCGCCTTGCCCAACACCTCGGGCGGACCAAAACAGGAATCCTACCGGCGCCAACGCACCGGCAGGATTCCACTCTCTGATACGGGAACAATTCGAATAGTGCAGACCTACGAAGGACTCTGCCAGGTCGGCGGCATCGATGGCATTGGGGACAACAGCGGTACCGGCTGCCATCGCAGCCAGTAAGATCAGAGCGCAGGTTCTACTCCAGACCGCCTCAGCAGCGACTTGGCTCGCGCAAGCAGCTCACGCACGTCGCCAGATCTGGCCCAACAGCTATCCGCACCCGCCTCCAGGCAGAGCACCCGATCCTCCATCCTCTCGGTCTCAGTCACGATGATAATTGGGATCGACTGAAGAACTCGCTGCCGGCGCGCAGTCCGACAGAAGCTCAATCCGTCCGAGCCCGGCAGCGCTACGTCCACGATCATCAAGGTAGGCCGAAGCAAACGTGCTCCGGATAGTGCCTCCAATCCATCCTTCGCGACGACGACTTCCCATCCCTGAACCTCGGTCTCCTGCCTCAGCATCTCGATGAAGTCTTCGTCTGCGCCTGCGACCAGCACGACGATTTTCGCCATTCGTTCCCCTCGGCCATCAAAGTATTGGTGCGAACGCAACCTACAGGCGTTGTCTGGTTCGAATTTGCCAACATCTGGGAAACAGGTGTTGCCAACAAATCGGGCAACCAATTCAATAAATATAGACAATTATTATACAAATAATAGTCGGATTTGTCTATTCTGCTTCCGATGCGTTGCCAACGCAGGGATCGCACCGAGCCGAGTGAAACAACAAGTTTCTTGCGCGTCAGATGGCCCGGGTCGACGCGAACCTTCTGGAGACGCTGCCGGCAAGGCGCTTGTGACTGTAAATGAAATGAGATACACTCGATACCTCCTTGAGGTTGGCTACGCGCATCCTCCCTGACGCGCAGTCGTGCCCCGCTCCGGTCCTCTGCAAGAATGCACCGTCTGATGCCACGCGGCGACGCTGACTTCGTGGGGCAGGTCAGCGCCGGCGCTCACCCGATCAGCAGAGCCTTCAGCAGTTCTGAATGCGCCATTTGACATCTGACGATTTGGTGATATGATTGAAGTCGTTGGAGAGTAAGTTAATCCGAGACAACCGCATAGAGCAGGCGGTTCGCATTTTCTTTCTTTCCCCGTTGTGTCCCCGCGGCTGTTCACTTCGGCAAATTTTCGCCGCATGACAAGGAAATTCATGACATTCAACGAATTTGATCTCGACCCAAGGTTGCTGCGAAACCTGCAGACTATGGGCTTCGAGGAACCTACGCCTATTCAGTGCGCAACCATTGCGGAGGCGTTGGAAGGGCGCGACATTCTTGGTTCAGCGGAAACCGGCACGGGCAAGACAGCCGCGTTTCTGCTGCCTCTGCTTCAAAAATTGATCCAGTCCCCCGGCACGAATCTACCACGCGCATTGGTTGTGCTGCCCACGCGCGAGTTAGCGCTGCAGGTGGCCGAGCAGGCTACGCAACTGAGCCATGGACTCAAGCTGCACGTCGCCGTGATCTACGGCGGCGTCAAATACAAACCGCAGGAAGATGCGCTCAAGCGGGGCGTCGACCTGGTCATCGCCACTCCCGGTCGCTTGCTTGATCATGCCGGGCGCGGTCACATCGAGTTCAGCGCCCTCCAGGTGCTGGTCATCGACGAAGCCGACCGGATGATGGACATCGGCTTCCTGCCTGATCTACGCCGCATCGTGCGCCTGCTGCCTCGAGACAGACAGACGATGATGTTCTCAGCGACGCTGGGTCCAATCGTCGACCTCTCTTACGAGATGACGCGTGATCCGCTGCGGGTCGAAGTCGAAAAGACCGTCACACCGGATGCCATTTCACAGGCGTTCTACTCGGTGCCGGAGCACTTGAAGTTCCAATTGCTGGAGCGTTTGCTCGAGGACAAGAGCCTGGACAGTGTCCTGGTGTTTGCGCGAACGAAACAGCGTGCCGACCGCCTCGCCGGCGAACTGAAGCGGGCCCGCATTCCGGCCGCGGTGATTCACGGCGACCGCAACCAGGGCCAGCGTGTGGCCGCCTTGGAAGCGTTTCGACATCATAAGACACGGGTGCTCGTCGCCACCGACATCGCCGCACGGGGCATCGACGTGGAGGGCATCGCGCTTGTGGTCAACTACGACGTGCCCAACCAACCGATGGACTACGTGCACCGCGTTGGCCGCACCGGGCGCGCCCAGGCAGTAGGCCAGGCCTATACGCTGGTGACGCCGTTCGACTACCCGATGATTCAGCGCATTCAGCGCATCCTGAACCGCAAGATCGAGCAGCGCAAGATCGAAGGGCTGGACTACTCTGCGCCCGCCGCACACGTCGCGACGCCGGAGGAGATTCGCCGATACATCGAGGCCAATCGCCACAAGGCCGCCAGCCCGCAGAACTGACCATGCGCCACTCTGCCGCTTGAGTTGGCAGTCAATCTCTGACAATGTGCCGGACAGCTCGGAGCTGGCCGGCACTCCACTCATCTCCTGAATGCTCCAACCCGCCTTACATTCAATCCGAGTGAAGCGCCCCAAGCACGATCCTCAAGCCGGAAATGCTCGCAGGGCATTTTGAATCTGTGTCCCATTGGTTGACGCCTGCGTCGCGGATCTCTATCCGGGATTCTGGATGGACCTTGCGTCACTTTTGCGCTGTCAACGGCTTGGTGCTACAGTAGGCTCCCTCATCGCCCTCGCCAACTCATTCCGGCGCGCGGTGAGATAACGAGAAAGGAGCATTCTCCAGTGAACCTGAGATCCGGATTGTACAGCCTTGTTGCATTGTCCCTGGCGCTGACGCTGTTCGCCCCGGTCGCGGCCGCACAAACGCCCACACCAATCCAGCTGCCGGGCGGCGCCACGGTCAGCCAGACCTACATCGACGTCGTGACGTACTGGTACCAGCAGAGTTTCCCCGAGGACTGGGCCACGCGGGTGGCCTCCGCCCTGAACCCACCCCTGACCGGGCACGATGCCACGTCGGCGCACGTCATCCTGACCGGAGTGCCGGCCAACACTTGGTGGATCGACGCTTGGCGGCTCGAGTTCAACGGCAGTTGGACCAACTCCGGGTCCGGCTGGAGCTTCCACGTGGTAGGTCAGGCGCCTAATCCAGTCCACGGCAATCTGATGCTCCAGGGCTATCTTCCCGAAGCCTACGTCGTCCGGGCCTGCGACAAGGACGGAGCGGTGCTGGCCGGCGGGCCCAAGCTGCTGGTCGTCACCAGGACAGGAGGCGAGGCAGTGACCTTCGATCTTCCCAGCCTGCCGGCGCCCACAACCGAACAACTCGACAATATCAAGATGTAGTTCCCTGAGCCGGCTGATTGATAAATCCGGCTGCCGTGAATAGTTGCCGGGCCCAGCTCAGATTCGACATTCGATCGCCGTTGCCAGTGCCCCCGAAGTGTGGTATATTTCGGGGGCCTTTCAATAATTTCAGGGGGTAGTGACCATCGTGAGACTCAGAGACGTGCGGATGACGTTGAGCAGCATTCTCCTCGTGGCGACGGTAGCCATAGCATTGTGCGCGCCCGCCGACGCGCAGGCACCGGTACCTGGCGCCGCAAGCCCGGCGGGCAAATCCGGCAGCACGGGGAATCATCAGGACCAGCAGCTGATCCGGCAGTGGGCGTCCGAGGCATCAGCGACGAGCGAGTACGGGAGCGAAGGCTTCAGCGCCATGCAAGCAACTGGCAAGCCCGACACGTCCCAGTGCGGCGACTCGGACACAGCCTGGGCGTCGGCGGACAAGACCGGCCAGGACAGCCTCACCCTGATCTTCGATCATCAGGTGCGTCCCACTGAGTTGAACATCTATCAGACGTACGCGCCCGGCGCGATTACCGGCGTCGAGCTGGTGCCGGCGGACGGTGGAGCAAACATCGCGGTCCCAGACAGCACCGACCCCGATACGACCTGCCCACACGTGTTCACGTTGACGCTCGATCCCCAGAACACACCACCCGTCGACCGCGTGATCATCCACCTCGACCAGACCATTACTGAGGACTGGAACGAGATCGATGCTGTGGAGCTGGTCGGCTATCCGGTCCAAGCCGACCAGGGACTGTTCTCACAGTGGGCATCGGCCGCCAGCGCGACGAGCCAATATGGCGAGACGGATTGGAGCGCTCAGCAGGCCACCGGCGAGCCGAACACCCGGGGCTGCGGCGACACCCAGACGGCCTGGGCCTCACAAGACTCGGATGGCAAGGACAGCTTGACACTGACCTTCGATCAACCGGTTAAGCCGGCGCAGATCAACGTCTACCAGACCTATAACCCGGGGTCGATCACATCCATCGACCTCATCGCATCGGAGGATGGCCGTGCGATCCCCGTGCCCAACAGCGCGGACCCAGTGACGACCTGCCCGCACGTGTTTCGTCTGCGGCTGTCCGGCGATATGCCGCCGGTGAGCGGCGTCGTCGTCCACCTGGACCAGGCGATCGGCGGCGGCTGGAACGAGATCGACGCCGTAGAGTTGCAGGGCTATCCGGCGCCGGGGTTCGTTCCGCCTGAACGCGAATGGGCATCGAGTGCGACGGCGTCCAGCCAGTACGAAGACGATAATTGGAGCGCGAAGCAGGCGATCGGAAAGCCAAACACGATCGGCTGTGGTGACCAGCAAACGGCCTGGGCGTCCGCGGAAGCGACCGGGAACGACACGTTGCAGGTCGGGTTCCAGACCGCGCTGATTCCTCAGGAGATCGACGTCTACCAGACGTACAACCCCGGCTCGATCACGTCGATCGAGTTGCTCGCAGCTCAGGGCGGACGCAAGATCGCCGTGCCGAATTCCGCCGACCCCGACACCACGTGTCCGCATGTGTTCCGGCTGAAAGTCTCGGCCGACACTCCGATCAACGGCGTGATTATCCATCTGGACCAAAGTATCGGCGGCAGCTGGAACGAGATAGACGCCGTGCAGTTGGTGGGGAGAAAGCCGTAAACTCATTTGGCCAAGAGCCCGCGCTTTCGGGTGTACGAACCCAGCCGGACCGCGCCGCTCGTTGGGGAACAGTCAGAAATAGCGGCTTGTGTGGCTCACACAAGCCGCTATTCCATCAGGGTAATCGACGTGCAACTTCGCGTCGACTACATCGGCATTGAGCCTTCGCCTGCCGGGTGGTGCAGCGGCGAGAGCGAGTAAACACCGATCGCCGGCTGCCCCAGGGGGTGACACGCAGGGTAGTCCTCTCGCCCGCGCCAGTTCATGGCCGCGCTCAGACTCGTCCCCAATTCCGCGGCGACTCGAGAGGTGCAAGCATCATGGTCTACGCGCCAAATTTGCGCCGGCGCCACTGATCAAACAAGACCACCAGCACGATCACCACGCCCATCAGAACGCGCTGCCAGAACGCGGACACGTTCAGCAAGTTCAGGCCGTTGCCCAGAACGCCCATGATGATCGCACCGATCAGTGAGCCGACCACGCTTCCCGCGCCACCAAACATGTTCGTGCCGCCGATAACCACCGCGGCAATGCACTTCAGCTCGTCGCCGCTGCCCATCAGTGCATTCGCCGAAGCCATGCGGCCTACCAGCACCAGGCCCGCCACGGCCGCCAGCAGTCCCATGATCGTGTAGGTCAGGATCTTCGTGCGGTCCACATCGATGCCGGATACGCGCGCCGCTTCCCGGTTTCCGCCCGCCGCGTACATGGCTCGCCCCAGGCCAGTCTGAGTCATCATCACCCAGCCTGCGAATACAATCACAAGCGCAAAGATCGCCCCAGTTGGGATCCCGCCCCAGATCGTCTTGCCGCCCAACCAGATCAACTCATCCGGCAGCGTCGCTAGGCTCTTTGCCGTTCCGGGCGCATAGCTTGGCACCGGGAGGCCGCCCGTGATCAGGAGCGCTACTCCCCGGGCCGTCTCCATCATGCCCAACGTCGCAATGAAATCCGGGATGCGTCCCTTGGTGATGATGACCCCATTGATGAATCCCGCCAACCCGCCAACCGCCAGGCCGATCGCCATGGCCGGCCAGATGTTGACAGGGCCGAACGTCGCGCCCAGAAATGACACCTCCTGGGTGGCGATGACCGATGCCAGCGATGCAGACATGGCCATCACCGCGCCAACCGATAGGTCGATGCCGGCTCCGATGATGACCATCGTCTGGCCTACGGCGAGGATCACCAGGTATGCGTTCTGCTGGCCCAGGTTCTTTACGTTGCTTAGAGTGGCGAAATGCGGGGACGCTAGCGACAAGTAGAGGATCATGAGCAGCAGGGCAATCAAAGGCCCTCCTCGCAACACGATTCCCCACCCTTGTCGTTCATCCCCCTTCTGCCGCCGAGACGGCGCGCGAAGAGCAGGGCGGCCCGCCGCGCCGGCTTTCTCGTCAGTGACCTGGTTGAGACCCATCGTGGTTTTCCTCCACCTGTCCTATGGCCGCACACCTGAGAATGTCTTCTTGCGTCGCGTCGCCCCGCTGGAACTCACCCGTGAATGTCCCCCGGCACATGACCAGAATGCGGTCCGCCATGGCCAGGACTTCCGGCAGTTCCGAGGAGATCATGATGATGCCCACGCCTTCGCGGACAAGCTGATTCATCAGTCGGTAGACCTCCACCTTTGCACCGACGTCGATGCCCCGTGTGGGCTCGTCGAACAGCACAATCTTCGAGTCGCTGCACAGCCATTTCGCCAGCGCGACCTTCTGCTGATTGCCGCCGCTCAGGTTCTCCACCTTCTGGCGAACTCCCGTGGCGCGGATATTCAATTCCCTGAGATACTTTTCTGCCCAACCCCGTTCTCGGCGGTGTTGCAGAAAACCAAAACGGCACAACCGTTTCAAACTCGCCAGGCTGATATTGGCAGAAATGGGCAGCTCAGCCACCAGACCGTCGCGGCGGCTTTCGGTAAGCAGGCCGAGCCCCAGCTCGATGGCATCGCGTGGTGAACGGATCTTCACCGGCCGCCCGGCGACCCAGACCCGACCCGAGTTCATGGTGTCTATGCCGAAGAGGGCGCGAGCCAACTCAGTGCGCCCCGCTCCCATCAGCCCCGCGATGGCCAGAATCTCGCCCTCGTGCAGGGTCAGAGTAAGGTCATGCAACTTGCCAGCGCTTAGGCCCTCCACACGCAGCAGCTCCCGACCGCTTAGAACGTCATCCTTAGGGAACAGCTCCGTCAGCTCCCGCCCCACCATCATCTGGATCAGCGTCGCCTCATCTGTCTGGCCTACCGCCACCGTGCCGATTCTCTTTCCATCGCGTAGGACCGTCACGCGCTGACCGATATGAGGGATTTCCCCGAGGCGATGAGACACGTACACCATCCCGACTCCTCGCTGCTGCAGACGGCGGATGATGTCGAAGAGGCGCTCGCGCTCTTCTTCCGACAGCGCGGAGGTCGGCTCGTCCAGGAGCAAGATCTCCGCCGCACCCGCGAGCGCCTTGGCGATTTCGGTCAGCTGTCGCTCAGCCATGCCCAGGCTGCTAACCAGTCGCCGTGTATTTATGTCCACTCCGAGGCCGTCGAGCAACTCGCGCGCCTCTGCATGGACGCGTGGCCAGTCGACCATTCCCCCAGCACGCCGCGGTAGCCGCCCCAGGAAGATGTTCTCCGCAACGCTCAGGCTGGGCACGAGGCTCAACTCCTGATAAACCATACCGATCCCCAAAGCGCGCGCGTGCTGTGGGCTGGGGATCTCGACTTCTCGACCGTCGATGACGATCCTGCCCCGATCCTTGAACAGAGAGCCGCTGAGAATTTTCATCAGGGTCGACTTGCCCGCGCCATTTTCGCCGAGGAGGACGTGCACTTCCCCTTTCTTGAGATCGAAATCCACTTGATCCAGGGCGTGCACTCCAGGGAAGCTCTTATCAAGCGCTTCGACACGCAGCAGTTCCTCTGAGTTCGCCATGTCCCCTTACCCTTTTGGTCCGATCAGACTCCTGCAAGCCACGGGAGTTGTCGACGGGAGGATTGTCGGTTTGCACCGGCAATCCTCCCTGAAGCGGTCTACTCCGTGAGCGTTGTCGGGTCAGTCACCCACGGCGAACCGCCGGCCTGAATCGACGTCCAATCGATGACGTCCATGAGCCGCTCAGGGTAGAAGGTGTCGGCATTGCCCTGATACATTGTGCGCGGTCGGGTGTCGAAGGTAACCGGCACTTGGCCGCCGCAGGCCAGAGTGGCAGCAAACTCCACGCCGTAGTGACCCCACTCCGGGAAGCCATGGTCTGTCTCAGCAATCAGTTTGCCTTCACGCATGCGGTCGGCCGATTCCGGAGTGACGTCGTTGGTGAAGATCGCCACAGTGCCATCACCCGGCTCGTTCTTGCCGGCAATGGCCAGGCGCCCATCCTTTTCCGCAGCAAGCATTGCCCCGAGACCCATTTCGTTGGAGGCGGCCCAGATGCCATCCAATGAGCCTTTCGGGTTGGCGGTCAGGAAATCCTCCGCGGCTTTGATACCCTTCTCCCGATTCCAGTCCGCCGGTTGCGTGCCCACGATCTTGATCCCGGGGAAGGGGTCGACCACTTCGTGGAAGCCTTTCAGGCGAGCATTGGAGTGGAAGCTGCCCGCGATGCCCTCTATAATCGCGATGTTCGCCTTGATGGGTGCCGTCGTGGGGTCGACATCCTTATAGACGCTCTGCCACCACTTCAAGTCCATCTTCGTGTCGAGCGTGACGTCGACCTTGGTCCCGGCGCCCAGCACCCCCGGGCCGCCAAAATAGTCGAGCAGAGCGTAGGCCGAAATGCGTCCGCCGTCGGTGTTGTCGAAGCCGATGTACGACGCCACGTTGAGACCTTCGATCGGCTCAAGTTGGTTGACGATGATCACCGGAATGCCGGCCTCGTTGGCCTTCTTGATGGGCGGGATGACTACGTTCACATCAATCGGTGAGAGGGCGATGACGTCCACATTGCGTTGAATGTAGTCCTCCAGAATCGCCACTTGATCGGCGAAGGCGGTGTGGCTGGCCGGTGACTGCGTGATGACGTCTACGGGGATACCGTTGGTCGTAGCTTCTTTGGCCGTCGACTCAAAGAAGTTTGTGGCCGTCTTGAACACCCCGGTGATGTCGGGCGGGGCCCAACCGACGGTCATTTTCTCCGGGCATTTGCCTCCCCCTTGGGCAGGCATTGCCGCAGAAGCCGAACCCACCAATACGGTGCTTACCATCAGAACGAAGATCGTGACGACCGGCACAGTTGTTCTCAATTTGCGCAGCATGTCCCCCCTCCTTGGGTCGAATCTGAATCAGCACGTCGTCGTACAGCTGCGACCTGGAACGCTCTTCAGCCATCACCTCCTTTGCCCGGTGCAACCACGTTCACCCCTTTCTCCCCAGGACCTCTTTCGCCGCAGCCACGATACTGGGCGTGTCCATCTCGTACATTTGCAGCAGATAGGGGAAGTTGCCCGCGTTCCCAAACTTGTTGCGTACTCCCACGCGTCGGAGTGGCGTCGGGTGGTTTTCAGCCAGGAGCTCAGCGACTGCCCCGCCGAGCCCGCCGGTGACACTGTGATTCTCAACGGTGACGATGGCCCCTGTTTCACGCGCGCAGCGAAGCACCATTTCCTCATCCAGCGGCTTGATCGTTCGTGGGTTGACCATGCGCGCCGAAATACCCTCGGCAGCGAGGTCGTCCGCGGCCTGCAGGCCAAACTGGGCCATGATGCCGCTGGCGATGATCGTGACGTCGCTGCCGGGCCGGAGCATGACAGCCTGGCCGATGCGGAAAGGCGGCTCGCCCTCGTTCAGGATGATCGGCAGCTCGTTTCGAACGTTGCGCAGGTACACCGGCCCCTCGTACTCCGCGGCAGCGCGCACTGCCTGGGCCAGCTCCGTGCAGTCCGCGGGTTCCAGGATGACGAGGTTGGGGAAGCCACGCAGCATGGCGATGTCGTCCAGTGCCTGGTGCGTCACGCCGTTGGTGGCGGTCGTGAAACCGGATTCCATGCCATTGAGCTTGACGTTCTTTCGGTTGAAGCAGGCCGCCATCCAGACCTGGTCCACGGAGCGGCGACACAGAAGCACGGCGAACGTATTGAAGAAGGGAATCAGGCCCATGTCCGCCAGACCGGCGGCGACGCCCACCGCATTCTGCTCGGCCACACCGATGTTGAACGCACGCTCGGGGTATCGCTCGAACACGCATTCGGTGCCGGCCGCCCGCATGAGGTCGGCCTCGACCACGACGACCGGTCGGCCTTCCTCCATCATGGAGACCAACGTGTTGCCGTACACAGTTCGGTTGTTGCCCATCGTCAGGTTCGTTTTCGCCGTCATTGAACCTCTCCCAGTTCGGCGAGGGCGATGCGGCATTGCTCCTCGGTAATGGTGTGGTGATGCCACTCGGTCTTGCCCTCGGCGAAGGACACGCCCTTCCCCTTGACGGTGTGAGCGATGATGAGGGTCGGCTGCCCCTTTCGGGACAGGGCCAGGTCGTAGGCTCTCAGCAGTTGGCCGATATCGTGACCGTCCACCTCCAACACGTTCCAGCCGAAGGCCCGCCACTTTTCCGCCAGCGGCTCGATGCTCATGATGTCTCCGATGGCGCCATCCACCTGGAACCCATTCTTGTCGATGATGGCCGTGAGGTTATCCAGCCGATAGTGGGCCGCACACATGGCCGCTTCCCACACCTGCCCGGATTGCTGTTCTCCGTCGCCCATGATCACATACGTATGGGCTGGGTTCCCGGTCAGCCGCGCACCAAGCGCCATGCCGATGCCGATCGACAGTCCCTGTCCCAGCATGCCGGCGCTGACGTCGCAGGCGACCAACTTGTTGTGGTCCACGTGCTCCGACAGGCGAGTGCCTGGTGCGTCCAGGGTGCACAGCTCGTCGAGAGGCAGATAGCCCCGCAGCGCCAGGACCGGGTACATTCCGGGTCCTGCATGGCCTTTTGACAGCAGGCAGCGATCACGCTCCGGCCAGCAGGGGTCCTCAGGCTTGATGCGCATCTGGCGAAAATACAGGGTGGTCAGGATCTCGGTGCACGACAGCGCGCCGCCCACGTGCGCGGCGATCCCGACGTCCGCGACCATTCTCACGGTCCATTTTCGTGCTTCCACGCAAATCCGCTCCATTTCGGCAACTTGCTCCGCTGTGATCGACATGGCACCTCCTTTGGTGACGCATCATTGGTATTCGTTGCGCTCTCAAACCGGGAGTTGGGCGAAACATTGCGACTCAAATGCGACACGCACAGACGTCGGCTGTGTTGCTCCAAACGTACAACACGACCAGGACGCACTCGGCTGGCTCTGTGACTCCGCGCATATCTTTATGATCCTGATATTCGATATTCACCATCGTAGCATAATCAGGAGTGGATGTCAAGACCTTTCTGGCCGAGTCGACAAAACCGCCTAACGGTTATACACTTACGGCCTGAACTGAGGGAGCAAGGAGAGGGACACTCTCTGGAGGAGGGAACGCTGAGAATCACCGCCGCTACCATTGCCGGCAGGAAATCGTATGCCAACAGAGCGCGCTGAGGGGCGCATCGTCTCGTGGCCCCTGCTTGCCGTCGCGGCCGCTGGGGTCGGCTATTCGCTGTGGTGCGTCTTGGCGGGCACGCGCTATTCCGCGGCACTCGGTTGGGTCGACGTTAGCACGATCCTGTTCATCAGTCTTCTAATAGGGCGTGGAGCGTACGTTCTCAGGACGGAGCCACCGCTGAAAGTCTTCTCTTTGTCCCTTCTGAACGCGTTTTCATTCATCTATTGCTTCGAGAGTATTTATAAGCTCCTGTTTTTCGGCTGGCTCTACGAACCAACCGAGCTCAGGGAACTGCTCCTGCAGGTGGCAGCGACCCTGACGATTGCACTGGGATTCCACTATCGAGATTTCGTTTTCAACCCGCGCACCGCGACCTTCGCGAGCCTCTTTGTGGTCACGATGGCGATTTGGGTAGCGTTGGGATATCCGCAGCTGTACATGGGCAACGTCCATCCCGCGTTGATCGACGTCGCCGTCGGTCGAAATGCCGTCTACGCCATCAACCGGTTGGCCAAAGGGTTCCTGTTCCTGGGCTACTTTTTCCTGTATGCGCACCCCCTTCGATAGACATACCGGCAGGTTTGTAGTAGACTGATACACGATTTGTGCAAGGTCGGTCTTGATCAATGTTCGTGTTTTCCCGATGAGTCCGGAGGTGAGACATGGGTGGAATCGGATCCGACGTCACGGTGAGACTGCTGGCTGTGATCGGCGTGCTGATCGTTTGTCTGGGTGTTTTTGGAGGCGTGGCGCTGGCGGCAGTCGGCGCCAGGGGGCGCCACGGGTTCCTGTGGAAGCTGACACAGGCCATCGGTTGGATCGGCGTTGGCTTCACCATCGCGATCCTGGTGGTGGTAGCCCTCGGCCACACTTCGACGGCCCCGCTGAATGCGGGCGCCAACGCCAACTGGCTGAATCGTTTGCGCAGCACGCTCCACATGTCCCCGATCGCAGCGCCGACGGTCGCGGCAACCGCCACACTGACGACGATGCCGAGCCTCGAGTTAACCCCAGTCGCAACGGACACGCCCGAGCAGGTACCGATGGAGTCGGCCACACCAGAGGCAACGGCGACATTCGAGAGCTTGGAGACTCCGACCGAAACAGGCGTGCCGTCGACGGCGACGTCGATGGCCACACTTGAAGCCTCGCCGACTTCGAGGGTCAGTTCGGGCGCACTGGGCCCCGGAATGACTCCCTCCGGCCCCATTGAGACGGCGACACCCTTTCTTCTGGGAGGGGCGTCCAACATGACGGTCAGCTCGAGTCCGACGGTCGTGCCGAACACTGAAACGCCAACAGCAACCGTCGCGCCCACCGACACGCCCGTTCCCACGGCGACGTCCACCTCGACAGCGACCGCAACGGCCACATCAGCGCCGACGTCTACCCTGAGTCCGACGCAGACTATCGCGCCGACAGCGACTCGAACTCGGGCGCCTGCGCCCACTCCGACCGCTACTGCAACTCCCGTCCCACAGTCGGCCCCGGTCTTGCTGGGACCACCAGCGGGCACGGAGGTAGTCGGCTCCGGTTCGGTGACATTCTCGTGGACCTGGGATGGACAGTTGGGCGACAACCAGGGTTTTGAGGTTCGCCTCTGGCACGCGGGCGATCTTACCCATTACGGTGCGGCCGACGCACGCGAAATGGCCAAGAGCGTGCAGGCTCAACCCGACGGCCGCTACAGCGTCACGTTGCGCCTCGATACGGCCCACAGTGTCACACTGTACGGCTCCGGGGAGTACTCCTGGTCGGTCGCCGTCGTCCGGCTCGATCCGTACGTAGACCTCGGCCTGGAGAGCGCCCCTTCGACCTTGCGGTACACCCGATGACACGGACCGTTCTGCGCTCGCCTGATCGCACCCGATGAAGAGACGCGGACCGCGCTCCCGATGGGAGTGGGGTCCGCGTCTCTGTGCCTTCGCTCGAGGTCGGGCTCGACCACAGCACCTGAGCGATGTTTTTCTCCTTCAGATTGTTCCACTCTCGTCTAAGGCAACGAGGGGCAGTTCGCGTGGGATCGACGCACGGCTCACCGCGTCTGTTCGCCGTCTACAGGTTCTGCGCAACGAAGTCCCAGTTGACCAGGTTCCACCAGTTTTCGATGTACTTGGCGCGCGCATTGCGGTAGTCGATGTAATACGCGTGCTCCCACACATCGATCGTCAGAATAACCTGTTTGCCTTCTTTCAACGGATTCACAGCGTTGCTCGTGCTTTCGACCCTCAGGCTGCCATCGGGATTGCGAACCAACCAACCCCAGCCCGAGCCGAACGCAGCCGCCGCGGTGCTGGAGAACGTGTCCCTGAACTGCGCGAAACTCCCGAACGACTTGTTCAGCGCGTCCGCCAACGCCCCGCCCGGCTCGCCACCGGCATTCGGGGCCATGCAGTTCCAGTAGAACGTATGGTTCCACACCTGTGCCGCATTATTGAACACGGCGCCGGACCCCTCGCGAATGATGTGCTCCAGGGACATGTCCTCGAACTCCGTGCCCGGAATCAGCTTGTTCAGGTTGTTTACGTACGCCTGGTGATGTCTTCCGTAATGGAATTCGATCGTTTCGGCAGAGATGAACGGCTCCAAGGCGGTCTGTGACCACGGCAACGACGGAAGTATGTGCTCCACCCTGACGCTCCTTGTGGGAATGGTCTGAGGCCGACGTGCCAAGATACATGTGCACTCCGGCACGTTGGACGGCTGAAGATATCGACGGGGAAGGCAGCGCCGCTGCCGACGAACGTCTCGATTATCGGACAAACGCCGACCCTTGGCCGCCGGCGGCCAGAAGATCGAAGGAGAACCCTCTCTAAACTGCTTCGACTATACCACAACTCAGGACAGTGCGCAAAGAATTCCTCACGATCGTGCACTCTTCCCAATTCGAATGCGATTTTTCTGTTCAATTGACTTTGTTGCGCATTATGGTATGATTCCTGCAGTGTCGGTTCGACCGGTATCCTCAACCCCTGAACAAGGAGAGTCCGATGGCGTTCATTCGCACCATTCCTCCAGAAGAGGCCTCCGGCAAGCTACAGGAGATCTACGAGGACTACCAGAACAGGGAGGGTTACGTTCCCAACTACGCCCAGGCGTTCAGCTTGCGGCCTGAGGTCTACGCTGCCTACCGTGCCCTGAGCTCCGCCATTCGCGCCAGAATGCCGCTGCGCCGCTTCGAGTTGGCCACCATCGCCTCGGCCAGAGCCTTGCACTGTACCTACTGAATGTTCGCTCACGGAGCGGTGCTCCGTCAGAACTTCTTCAGTGACGACGAAATCAAAGCCATTGTCCTGGACTTTCGCGCCGCCGGCCTGAAGCCGGTCGAGGTAGCCGTCATGGATTTGGCCGAAAAGGTAACCCTCGAGGCCACCCGCGTCACCCAGGCGGATATCGACGGCCTGAAAGTGCATGGTTTGTCAGAACAAGAAGTGCTGGACGTCATCCTGGCAGCATCGCTGCGCTGCTTCTTTAGCAAGGCGCTGGACGCACTCGGCGCCGAACCGGACGAGGTCTACCGAGACCTTGGACCCGACCTGGTCCAGACGCTGGCGGTCGGCCGCCCATTTGAGTAAGCCCGTTCACGGCAACACCCAAATGATTCCCACAGCCAGACAGAGGAGGCAGCCTTCGCCATCACGATGCCGATTTCCCCTGAAATACTGGAACGAATCTGGTTCTATACGAACTTCGACTGCAATCTCCACTGCAGCTACTGTGTGGCCGAATTGCCCGTCGACCAACGCCCGCCGCCCCTGGATTTGCCCACTTTCCGGCGTTTGGTCGATCAGGCGGTCGCCTTAGGCTTCCGGCAGGCGGCCCTTACGGGCGGCGAGCCGTTCCTTCACCCGGACATCGACGCCATGATCGAGCACGCGACAGCCAGGATCGATACCGTGGTCTTGACCAATGCTACTCTGCTGACGGCCCGGACGTTGGCCAACCTGTCGCGTGGGCGGGCAGACCTCAGCAGGCTCTCCATCCAGGTCAGCCTGAACAGCGCCGACCCACGTGTTCACGACGAATGGCGTGGCGCCGGCAGTTGGGAGAGAACACGGCAGGGACTGCGGGCTTTGCTGCAGGCGGGCTACACCGTCGCCGTGCGCGCGACCCTCGATGGCCCGGACGAGGCCTCGCTCACGTTGTTGAGAGAATCTTTGGTGCCGCTGGGAATGCCGGAGGAGCGCATTTACGGCGTACCGGTGGCGAAGGTGGGTCGCTCGGCTCACGGCGTCGAGTTGTCCCGGGCCAGGGTGTGGCCGGAGCCAACGATCGTCGGCAGCGGGCTGTACTGGTACCCCCTGCTCATCGCGCCCTCCGACCTGGTGGTGCCCTGGGTTGAGCCGCTCGATAGCGCGCTGGAAGTTCTGTCCCGCGAGTTCCTGGAGGTCAAGCCAACTCGGCCCCGGTTTGTGAGGTGAGCCTGACCGCCGCCTCCAGTTTGGAGACGAACAGCCTGCCAACGAACACGTGTCGCCTCTTTGGCACGTTTCCGGGAATCCGTCATCCGTGCCTGGTTGAGCGTGATCGAAGGTAGAAGCCGCATCACCCTTCATCGCCCTCAACGTTTACGACAGAAGTCTGCTCAGTAATCGTGAGCTCTGGGCAAGCGATCAGGTCGATCAGGTCGAGGAAGGAGACCACAATGACCGTTTCAGCGTCTCTGCAGGCACGGTACCCGCGCTATATTATGGTTTTGATCCGGCTGATGTTCAGTTATCTGTGGTTCGAGGCAGCCAGCTGGAAGAACCCACCCACCTTCGGGTTGTACACTGGAGCCGACTTCTACTATTGGGTCAACAACGTGGTCCAGCATTCGCGCTTCACTTTCGGCGTTTCGTTTTTCAAGGCTGTCGTCGTCCCGCATTTTCTTTTCTTTGGCTGGGTCATTCTCCTGTTAGAGATTGCTCTGGGCATCAGCTTCCTTTTCGGTCTAAAGACTCGCATATTCGCCGCCGTGGTCACGGTCTACACCTTCTTCATGTACCTCGGATCCTTCGGCATACCGGGTGAGTGGTACTGGTCCTATCTCCTCATGACCATGGTTGGTCTGACGCTTTTCGCCTTCGACACCAGTGACACGGTGCTCTCCGTCGACCACTGGCTCATGCGACTGGGCAGCCGAAAGAAGCAGCCCAAACCGGACGCCCCAGCCGAATGAGAGTGCCGGTCGATGCGCGCGGACGCCTGCCCGGCGGACTGGGGAAAGGTCGCGCCGAGACGTGGACCGTCGCCGGAACGATTCTATCTTTGGCTGTGTTGGTCGGTCTCTACGTCCGGCTCTTTCTGCTGAATGATTTGCTGTCCAACGTCGATGCGTTTCTAGTGATTCAAACGTCGATCTTTGTTGCGTATGCCGCTCTGGCATTCTTCACCTTGATCGGTATCCACGACTCCGTCGGAGCCAACACGAGCGTCGTCTGGTACATCATCACAGCAATTGTTGCAGTCGGTGTGCTGCTTCTCCTGCGGACGAACCTGTCCACGGACATTTACCGCTATCTATGGGACGGCTGGCTGCTCAAGTCCGGCATCAACCCGTATCTGGTTCTACCCAACGATCCGCGGCTGGCCGGTTTCCAGTCGTCCGACCTGTACCGGATTCTCTACTGGAAAACCGAGTATACGCCGTATCCACCGCTGGCCCAGCTGATCTTCTCGGCAGCCCACGCGGCGTATTCATCTGTCGGTCTGCCGGCCGCGAAGTTCGTGCTCGCGCTCCCGGTTGTGGTCCTGGCAGCATGGTTCTATCGAACGACGGAGCGGCATTGGTTTGCTATGTTCACGTTGAACCCATTGCTGCTATTCGAAACCTTCTATGGCGGCCACATTGATGCGTGGGCCACGTTGTTCGCCTTCTTTGCGTACCTGCAGTTTGCAGCGGACGGCGTCGTCCTTTCGGCGAGCCTGCTGGCCCTGGGGACCCTCACCAAGGTCTTCCCCGTTATCTTGCTGCCGCTCTTTCTGGCCGATCTGCTGAGACGGAGACACCTCAAAGACGCCTTCGCTTACCTGGCCATATTTGGAGGCATCGTTGGTGCGGGCTACCTCCCATTCATGATCTCGTCGCCTTTCCCTGTCCTTAGACTGATTTCTTTCGCCAAGACTTTTCACTTCAACTCGCCCGTCTTCAGTCTCCTTAGCGAAGCACTGCGGCCGATCGCAGGCGCAGGAGCGGAAGAGGCCGCTTTGAAAGTGTGCAGTGTTGCCCTCGTGCTCGTCCTGGCCTACATCTCCGTGCGCCATCGCGTGTCGACGCTGACAGTTGGCGCAGCGTACGTCTTCTATCTGCTCCTGACGCCGCAGGTGTATCCCTGGTACACGGTATTCCTGGTGCCCGTCCTATTGCTGGCGTTCAGCGTCACCGGGCGGCGTAGTCTGGTGTTCTCTCTAATCGGAATGCAGCTGTTGCTCGAGCTGACGTACTTCGTCGGCTCACCGGTGGCGTACGGCGCTACGGCGCAGCGCAAGGAGTGGGCAGGACTCCTGTTCATGGGAATCGAGCTCTGCGCGACGGCGGCGACGTTCCTGTGGATTTCGCCGCTCCGTCGTCATGCCTGAGTCTACCACTCGCCAGGGCCTGTTCCGAGCGCACGAAGCTCCTCCCCCGGTCTGAGCGGGCCGCAAGTCACAACTGTACTGTCGCAATTCCACAGCTGCGGCCGCACTGGCCGCACAAGAGGATGCAGACGTGAAGAAGGCCTTGTTGGTCATCGCCAAGCAACCCGTAGCCGGCCGCGTGAAAACCCGACTCGGTGCGCTGTTCAGCCCTGAAACCAAGGCGGAGTTCTATCTTTGCCTCATGCTGGATACCTTTGCACTGGCGGAACGCGTGCCGGACGTTGACCGGGTCGTCCTGTTCGCGCCGGAGCATGCCGAAACCTACTTCCGGCGACTCGCTCCTGGCTTTCAACTCCACCCGCAGCGGGGCGCCGACCTGGGCGCTCGATTGCTGCACGCGTTCGAAGATTACTTCGACAAGGGCTACACGCACGTCGTCATCCTGGATAGCGATAGCCCGACTCTGCCTGAGTCCTATCTGGCGAATGCGTTCACGCTCCTTGAGGAGAACGACGTGGTCCTCGGCCCGTGCGACGACGGAGGCTATTACCTGGTCGGGGCGAAGGCGCCGCATCCGGAGCTGTTCGCCATACAGATGAGCACGCCCCGGGTTTTCGCCGAGACGGCTGCTCGCGCACAGGCCGCCGGGCTCAAGTTGGGTGCGCTGCATGGCTGGTACGACATCGATTATGCCCCGGACGTGCATCGTCTCGAGTCCGAGGTAAGACGCGATGGGAGCCTGAACCGGCATACTGCAGGGTTTTTCCTCCGTCAGGCATTGCCGTAGTCTCTGCCCAAAGCGCAGCGACCTCTCCTGCGTCGTCCGACACAGGCAGAACCTCTGGTTTGGCGAACAGGTTGCGCGAAGCCGAAAATGATTGAAGGACATGTCTGAGTGACCGAGGAGTGGAAGCATGCGTATCGCCGTGATCATCCCGGCTTTGAATGAAGAGGAACCAATTGCCGCGGTGGTCCGAGAGGTGCGAACGGCAATTGGGGCTACCGTCTTCGTCGTGGACAACGGCTCGACCGACCGGACCGCTGAGGCGGCGCGGGCCGCCGGGGCGGAAGTGGTGTCCGAGCCGCGCCGAGGATACGGCTACGCGTGTGCGGCCGGCTCGGCGGCTGCCGCTGGATTCGACGTTCTGGTCTTCATGGATGGCGATGGGAGCGATGACGCTCGGGACATGCGCCTCGTGCTGGAGCCCATCGAGCGCGGCGAAGCTGATCTCGTGGTCGGCTCGCGCATGCAGGGATCGTCGTCGAGCCACATGCCGCTGCATCAACGGCTGGGCAACGCACTGACCCTGACCCTCATCCGGTTGCTGTACGGCCAGCGCCTGACCGACCTGCCGCCATTCAGGGCAATCCGCCGCCCGGTACTCGACTCACTCCGCATGAGAGAAATGACCTACGGTTGGCCGGTCGAGATGCTCGTCAAGTGCGCTCTCCACGGCTGCCGGATCGTCGAGGTGCCGGTGACAGTGCGCCCGCGAAGCGGCGGCCGCTCGAAAGTCAGCGGCACCGTCCGTGGTACGGTACTGGCCGCGTATCATCTACTGGGAACCACGCTGAAGTATTCGCTCCGCAGAAACGGCAGGTGAGCACATGTCCCTTGAGACCGAGTTGCCCCGCCAGGTTTACGTAGAATCGACGAATCGCTGCAACTCCAAGTGCCGGACTTGCGTCCGCACCTTCAGGGATTACGAGCCCAGGCGCGACTTCACGCCGGAAGAGTTCCGATCGCTTATGGATCAATTCCCAACTGTGGAGCGCGTCGTCCTCCACGGACTGGGCGAGCCGCTGCTGAATCCTCATCTCCCAGAGATGATTCGTTACGTCAAGAAACACCATCCGGAAGCGACGGTTCTGTTCAACTCCAATGCGATCCTGCTCGACGAAGGGTGGCGGCAGGCGCTGATTGCGGCGGGTCTGGACGAATACCGCGTCTCGCTCGATGCGGCCACGGCCGGCACCTACGCCTTCATCAGAGGGGTCGACGCATTTCGATCAGGTCGCAGAAAACCTGCGCGCCTTCACTCGCACCATCGACGGCGCCCGTCGCCCACGACCATCGCTCTGGTTCACTGCAATCCGGGAGAACCTCAGAGAATTGCCTGCCCTGGTTACTCTGGCCTCGGAGCTGGGCATACCGGAGGTCTACGTCCAGCGGCTGGTACAGACCGGGCATGGCCTGGGAAGAGAGGAGCAGGCGCTGTTCGCTCGGCTCAGGGCCGTCGAGGAAGTCACCCTGGCCGAAGCCGCGGCCCGCGCTCGGGCGTATGGTTTGTCATTCAGGGCGTCAGGATTGACCACCCCGGGTGACAGTCTACGCCGACACATCGGCGACCATCCCTGGTCGGCATGCAGACGCCCCTGGATCTCAACCTACATCACCGTGAACGGCAACGTGCTGAGATGTTGCATCTCGCCCTTTTCCACGACGTCGTATGCAGCCCTCGTTCTGGGCAACGTGTTCGAGACACCTTTCGCGAAGATATGGAATGGGCCACAATACGCCCGCCTGCGGGCCGCACTCGCCACTGCTCGTCCTCTGCATCCGTGCGAACGCTGTGGCGTTCAATGGAGCCTGTGAGCCGGTCTCATTCTATGAGATCGCGGCCCCGGCGAATGATGGGCTCGCCGAAACGTTCCTTCAATGCATCCAGCGTCGTCTGGAGCCTCGCCTGAGATTCTCGACTGTCATCCCACAGGCTCAGCTGGCGGACCATCGGTCCCAGCCGGCTCACCCCGACACCCAGCAACCGCACAGCCTGACCCCTGTGCCAGTTCTTCTCGAAAAGCCCGAGGGCGGTGTGGTAGATCTCGTCGTCCTGGTCGGTCGGCTGTCGCAAGCTGGCCTGGCGGGACAGCGT
This sequence comes from uncultured Chloroflexia bacterium, assembly GCA_963843645.1. Taxonomy (GTDB): domain Bacteria; phylum Chloroflexota; class Anaerolineae; order DAOTYC01; family DAOTYC01; genus CAWJLE01. Next base: position 926,329 of record CAWJLE010000003.1, read on the forward strand.
GGTGAAATCCGGCAGCCGCAGCTTGAGCTTGACGGTGGTTCCGCCCAGTCCGTGGCGACGGAGTCGCCGGCCCACCTGCTCGGACTGTGCCCGCAGGGTCTGCTCCAGGCTCGCCCGATCGTCTACGTCACGAGCGAAGGTCGTCTCCTGGCTGATCGACTTGACCTCGTGCGCCGTGACGACCGGCCGATCGTCGCTGCCTCGTGCGTGACGCGCCAGGTCCGTGCCGAAGCTTCCGAAGTGGCGAGCGAGGATCGCTTCGGACCGCCGGGCGACGTCTCCGATCGTCCGCATACCCAACTCGACCAACTTGGCCTCGGTCTTGGGACCCACACCCCACAAAGTTCGGATGGGCAGCGGCGCCATGAACGCCTCTTCTTCTCCCGGGGGTACTACGAGAATGGCGTTCGGCGTGCCTTCGCCTTTGTGCCCGGCTTTGCCGACGTCGGTTGCCGTCTTCGCCACCAGTTTGTTGGTCGCCACGCCCAACGAGCACGGCAGACCCAGCCGCTCCCTGATCTCGGCCTGCAATCGCCGGGCCAGCACCTCCGCCGTCTCCGGCAGGTCGCTGACGTCGAGGAAGGCTTCGTCGATAGAGATCTGTTCGACCAACGGCGTCAGGGTCTGCAGAATCTCCATGACTTGATGAGACATGGATGAATAGGCCCAAAACCGAGGTGGGACGATCACGAGCTGAGGGCAAAGGCGGATCGCCCGCGCCATGGGCATCGCAGAGTGAACGCCGAGCCGCCGCGCGGCGTAGGAACACGAAGCGACCACTCCCCGCTGCTCGGGCCGTCCGCCGACAGCGAAGGGCCGGTTGCGCAGTCCAGGATCGCGCTGCTCTTCGACGGCGCAAAAGAACGCATCCAGATCGAGATGCAAGATCTTGCGAGCCACGGCGGTGGTCCCCTTTCCCTGATCGCTCATTCTAGCCCCTCTGCACCTACAATCCAAAGCCGATGACTCAGATTTCCGAAGTTCTGGAAACTTTGGAAGTCTGGCTGCGCTGCCCGCTCATGCGGCCATCGGCGCGCTGCCCCCCACCCGCCGCCGATAGGAAAACGCGATCCCGATGCCGAGCAAGCATAGCCCCGCGCAGAGGAGGATTGCCGTCTCGACTCCCGCCAGCTGCCCCACGGAGCCCAGGAAGAAACCTCCAATGGGCGTGCTGCCCAACATCAGCAGGGTGTTGATGCTCAGTACCCGTCCCCGGAGCTCCTCCGGCGTGTTGAGCTGCAGCAGAGAATTGGCCGCCGTCGTGCAGGTAATCCCGGTCATCCCCACGATAATCAGGATGAATGCCGACAACCCAAAAGAAGTCGATACTCCCAGTGCGCCCAAGAACACGCCGAACAATGCACCGCTGATCAGCAATCGACGCACCGTGAGCTCCCGTACGTAGGCTGCTCCCAGCGCCGCCACGAGTGCCCCGACGCCCATCGCTGCACTGAGGAAGCCGTAGCCGGTCGCATCTGTCTTCAGCACATTGTCGGCCACTAACGGCACGATGACGCTGAAGTTGAAGCCAAACGTGCCAATGAAGCCGGCCACGATCAAGGTCGACAGCACGATCGGAGTGTGGGAAGCGAACGCCACGCCATCCTTAAGCCTGCGGATCATCGAACCGCTCCTGTTGGGCGGCAGCGCAAAGAACGCCTTGGAATCCAGCAGCAACAGCGCCCAGATCACCGGGACGAAGCTCACCGCGTTCACGATCAAGGTCGGCGCGATGCCGATCAGCTTGATCACGACTCCCGCCAGCGCCGGTCCGAAGATACGCGCACCCTGAAACGACATGGAGTTCAAAGCGACGGCGTTCACCACGTTATCCCGTCCGACCATCTCGAACACGAACGCCTGCCGCACTGGATTATCGACCGCCGTGATCAGACCCTGGATTGCGGCGAGCACGTAGATGTGCCACAGTTGGATCGCGCCCGTCGCGACCAGCACGCTGAACACCGAAGCTTGTACCATGAGCAGCGTTTGCGTCGCAACCAACGCCGGTCGCTTGGGCAGGGAATCCGCCAGTACTCCGCCGAACAGCGCCAGCAACATCACCGGAATGTACTGGAGCGTGACGACCATTCCGAGCGCGAAAGGTGAATCGTGAGCAAGCTGCAGCACAAGCCAGGCCTGCGCGGTGATCTGCATCCACGTTCCGGTCAGAGAGATGACCTGGCCTGTCCAGAACAGACGAAAGTTGCGCACCCGCAACGATTCGAAGCCACGCGCAAGGGCCGCGTACGTAGCGTTCGATCGTCCGCGCGGAGGAATGGTAGACTGCGGCGTATTCAATTAGAGACCTCCAGGCTTTTTTCGGCGTAGGCGGAGGAGTGGTGCAAGAAAACGCGCATGACAGGGTCACGCCCGCGCTGAGACTCTCACTTTGATGCGGATTCTAGCACGACATCCCTATCGGCGTCAATGAGAGTGTGTCTCGTGTGGTGTCACGGTTTGAAGATGCAGGCCGCGGTTGAACAAGGAAAATATGCGGACCGAAGGGGCTGGCTTCTGCCCAGACTGCTATCGGGCCCGGTCATAACGCCGTCGGCCATGATCCTGATCCAAGCGCTCCGTATCCGCGGCTACAGACCCAAAGCCCCCGCTGGCTGCATAAGTGTCTCGAAAGTGAGGGCCCCGGGACCGCATGACGGCGGTCCGACAATATGCCCTCACGCATCAGGAGGGAATTCATCATGCGAAATCGGAATCGTTGGCTCCGGCCACATCGGTGGCACTCTGGCCAAACTGTTCGCCCGGGGCGGGCACGAGGTGGCGATCAGTAATTCACGCGGACCGGCCTCGCTCGTCTCGAACGTTGCCGAGATCGGCTCGCAGGCACGTGCCGCGACCGTCGACGAGGCGGTCGCTTTTGGGGAGGTGGTGGTTCTGGCCATTCCCTATGGGAAATACCAGATGCTGCCCCTCGGCCAGCTCAAGGGCAAGATCGTGATCGATGCGATGAATTACTATTCGCAGCGTGACGGCGACATCAACTTCGGTGACGGCACTTCGACCGAGCTCCTCGCCCGGCGAGTCCCTGGTGGTCGCTTCGTGAAGGCGTTCAACACCATGTACTTCGAGACCTTGGGCACGAAGGGAAATCCTTCTGCTCCGCTGGACGAGCGTCTGGCGATCTTTGTCTCCGGCGACGACCCGGACGCCAAGAGTACGGTTGCACGATTGATTCAGGACATCGGATTCGCGCCGATCGACCTGGGCGGGTTGCGAGAGGGCGGGCAGAGACAACAGCCTGGTTCACCCATCTACAACAGGCCCCTCACTCTGGCAGAAGCCCGCAAGCTTCTCGAAACGGCTTAGCACTCAGGGTCTCTCGCCGGAGGCCACGCGGTGGCGAATCTCGTCCATCACCGGGCTGCAGTCCCAGATCCCATCCACAACGTAATGAGCGCCGACCATGTACATCTTGCGCCTGATCTCTTCACGCCGTGCCTCGATCTGGCCGTTGTGGAGTTGTGCGACCTGCTGTTCCGTGAGCCCCAGCTCATTGCCCGACAGAGCGACGCCGATGGTCCACATTCCGGCATTCAGGCCTTCTTCAATGTCCGGCAGGGTATCGCCGATCTTGACCATCGCCTCCATCGGGTAAGTGCCCAGCCGTATGGCGTTCTCATAGGCCATCCAAGCGTATGGGCGTCTACCTGGCGAAATTGAGCGGCGCGTTCATCACGTTTGCATCGGTGCGCTGACATGGGGTCGATGTCGATATTGATGGGTCTTCTCCGGCACCACAGCGACGATCATGATTGCCGAGCTTAAGGCGCTGGCCAAGGAGAAATACGGGATCGACCCCAACGCGGACGCGGCCAAGTTCAACGACTTTCGCAACCGCGTTTTCGCGTCGCTGAGCGACATTCGACTCTACAACATTCTCGTCTCGGGCGGCCACAGCGCTGTGGCAGAAGAAGTCTCGACGCTGAGCCTGTGAGGCCGTTTGAGGTTGCAGCAAGAGCACGGAGGGCGTCTCAACTGCCCTCCGTGCTTTATGTCACCTTGTGTCAGTGTTTCCGTTGACGGAAGAAAGGAATTAATGTGGCCCACGCGCCTTCCACCGGGGCCGTTATGTATGGTCCAGAGGCTCCGCGCTTTCGTCCAGTACCTGACGCACCTTGCGTGCCAGCGTTTCCAGGACGAAGGGCTTCTCCAGTATGCTGCCGGCAGCGACCCGATATTTCCCAGACGAAAAGAAATCGGCCGTGTAGCCCGAAGCAAACAGGACGCGTATGTCGGGATAGTCGTTTCGAAGTTCCGCCGCTAACTCCAGCCCGCTCATTTCAGGCATGATGACGTCGGACAACAGAAGATGTACCCGGCCGGGGTGGGTCCGAATCGAGGTCCACCGCCTCCACACCCCTGCTGGCCTCCAACACTGCGTAGCCCAATTCGCTCAGGCAGTGGCGCATGACCTCTCGAACTGCAGAGTCGTCCTCCACCAACAGGATCGTCTCGTTCCCACCTGTCGGGGCGCTCGGGTCAGGTTTCACGGGCTGGGCAGCAGACAATTCCGCGACCCGCGGCAGATAGATCTTGAACACCGTGCCACAGCCGACTTCAGAGTATAACGACACGTGCCCACCGCTCTGCTTGATAATTCCATACACGGTCGGCAGCCGCAATCCGGCGTCTCTGTCGATCGTGGTTGAGAACGGCTCAAAGGCGCAACTCAGGGTCTTGGGGTCCATCCCACGCCCCGTATCGCTGACCGCCAACCTGACGTAGCGTCCCGGTTCGACGTCGGGGTGCTCGCTCGCATAGAGCCCGTCCAGATCCACGTTCGCCGTCTCGACGACGAGCCGGCCTCCCTGCGGCATCTCGTCACATGCGTGGGCGACCAGGCTCGATATAACCTGCTCGAGGCCCTCAGGGTCAGCCTCCACGAGCCCCAAGTCCGGTGTGAGCGCTGTTCTCACGTCGATCTGCTCGCCGACTCGATCGTGCAGTGCGTCCATCGTCTCAGCGATCACGTCGTTGAGGTTCAGAATCCGAGGTTGCAGATCCTGGCGGCGGCTGAAGGCCAGGAGTTGATGAGTCGATTCGGCAGCCGTGTTGGCGGCCTCTCGGATCGCCACCACCGCCTCGTGTCGAGGGTCGTCCTGTGGAAAATCCCGGAGCAGGAGCGACGCCCGTCCCATGATCACCGTCAGCAGGTTGTTGAAATCGTGGCACACGCCGCCGGCGAGCCGCCTCAGAGCCTCCATTTTCTGGGTTTGATGAAGCTGCTCCTCCAGCTTTCTCCGCTCCGAGACGTCTCGAGCGTTGATGACTATGCCGGCCACGGCGGGATGGTGTCGCAAATCCGTGCCGGAGCCTTCGAGGGCCCGCCACGAGCCATCCTTGTGACGCAGACGCATCTCGATGCGCCCCATGGCCCCTGTCTGCACCGAAGAAAAATGGTCCGCTACAGCGGAGACGTCGTCCGGATGCACGAAGTCCATCGCACATCGTCCCACGATTTCTTCGGGTTTGTAACCCAGGACCCGCTCCAGGCTGGGGCTGAAATACCGAATTGTCGCATCTGCCTCGAAAATGCCAATGAGGTCCATGGCGTTCTCGATCAGCGCACGAAAATGCTCCTCGCTGTGCTGTAACGCCTCCTCGGCCTGGCGGCGCTGCGCCAGCTCCCGTTTCGCTTCATCGTACAGTCGCGCGTTCTCGACCGCGATGGCAGCATGATTGCCGAACAGGGTCAGCAGCTCCACATCGGCTTCGGTAAAGCCCCAGCCTTCCATATGGTGCAGAACGAGGATCACCCCTATGACCCGGTTCTGCCAGACCATCGGCGCGCCGAGCATGGTAGTGAAAGGCAGCCCGCGATCGAAGACCGCCGCCCGTCCGTTCCACGTGTCGTAGTCGTCGACGATCAGCGGCTGCCCCGTCCCGGCCACTGTGCCGGCTACACCTTCCCCGAACTTGACCACTGTCCCCGTAAAGTCGTAGTCGGTATTGTAGCTCACCACGCAGCGGACTTCCTCCCGGTCTGCATCGCACAGGAACAGGCTGCCCGCCGGGGCGCTCAACAGGGACGCAGCCCGCTCGACGATAGTCTCAAGCAGGCTGGCCAAGTCATGCGGAGCAGTGATCTCCAATACGGTGTCCTGGAGTGCAGCCAGCTCTTTGGCGCGGCAGCGCAGCGTACGTTCCGCTTCCGGTTGCTCCATGTCCCGGCATGATATCCCCTTCGTCGCCCGTTTGCGTTCTATGGCATTGTGCAGGACACGCCGCAGGGTCGGACCGTCGATCTCATCTTTGGACAGGTAGTCTGCCCGGCCGCAGTCATAGGCGTCGCGGACCGGCACATCGCCGGCCGCTTCGCCGAGAAGCACGATGGGCAGCTCGGGCGCCTCGGACCGCAGCGCGGACAGGACGTCCGTGCCGCCGCAGTCCGGCAACCTGAGATCGGCGAGGACCACGTCGAATTCTTGTCGTTGAATCCACTGCAAGGCGGAGGACAACTGATCGGCATGGGTGAGATCGATATGGAGTAGAGAACCAGCTGCCAGGGAATCTCGTATCAATCGGAAGACTTCGGGGTCGTCTTCGATGACTAACGCGCGGATCTGGTCAATGCCCACAGCCACCCTTTCCCAAGCGAGTCAAGATCAGGCAGAATCGCTCAATCGGCGCTTCGCCCCCACTCGCTCAAGCCGGTGCGCATTTTAGTCTAAAAAACGCATTCGCACAAATTATGAAAGGTTAAAATGGTGGTACAATGGGTCCAGGCGTACGCACGATTCCGATGTCGCTTCTGGTACGATCGAATTCGAATGGCAGAGCGCAAGAGGATCACACATGCCAACATCCCAGGGAGCCAGGATCAGTTTCGTCGCGGCGATCGGATCGCGGCGAGAGCTCGGGCTGTACCGCGGCGCCAAGGGCATGCCGTGGAGCATCCCGGAGGATCTCGCACATTTCCACGAACTGACCGCGGGCCACGCCGTCGTCATGGGCCGCCGCACGTTTCAGATCATCGGCCATCCGCTCGCCGGCCGTACCAACGTCGTGACCACGCGCGATCCGACGTTCGCGGCCGACGGCGTGATCGTAGCCCGTTCCGTCACTGAGGCGCTCCAGCTGGCAGACGATGTTGAAAAGGACGAGATCTTCGTCATCGGTGGGGCGCAGATCTTCGAAGAGGCGCTGCCGCTCGCCGACAAGCTCTACCTCACGCTCGTCGACGGCGAGTTCGAGGCGGACGTCTACTTCCCCGAGTATCCGGGCTTCACCCAAGTCGTCTTCCGCGAGGAGCACACCTCCGGTCCGTACCACTTCACCTATCTCGATCTGGAGCGGGGGCCGTAGGCGGATTTGCCGTTCTGGCGGACCACGGTATAATATCACCAATTGCATAGGTTCGATGGAGGTGCCCGTCGGTCCGGATACCCGGGCTTAAAGGCGAAGTCGGTGAGAGTCCGATGCTGTCCCGCAACTGTAATCCGGCGAATCCGTGCCGGAAAGCCAGGTCGCCCGCCTCTGTCCACTCAACACAACCTCGCGGAAGGGTGGGAGTCCGATTGTCGTAATCAATCCCTCTGCTCCAAGCCGCAGGGGGATTTTTGTTCGATGAGGGAACCAATCCATGCCCAATCCAATTCTGCTGGTCGTCGGACACGGCAGTCGAGTCGCTGAAGCGGTACGCCAGGTTGGCCAGTATGTCGACGCGCTCTCCGCGTCGCTCGGACAGCCCGTCCGGCACTGCTTTCTGGAGCTGGTCGACCCTGATCTGGCCGAGGGAGTCGCGGATGCGGCAGCGGCGGCCGGACCCGGCGGCATCGTCGTGATTCTGCCGCTCCTTCTCGGGGCCGCCGGGCACCAGAAGAACGACGTCGCCTCCGCCATCCAGATCATGCGCGCTCAGCACCCTGGCGTGACGTTTCGATACGGCGCGCCCCTGGGCATCCACGCCCGGCTGGTGCAGCTGCTCGACCTGCGGGTCCGGGAGTGCCTGGAGACCGCGGACGGCGCGCTGCCGCCCGATGAGACCGCCGTTCTCGTGGTCGGCCGAGGCAGCAGCGACCCCGACGCCAATAGTGAGATCGCCAAGCTGGCCCACCTGCTGTTCGAGAAGCATCCGTACCTGACCGTCGAGCGCGCCTACCAGGCAGTGGCGCATCCATCGGTCGACGAGGGCGTTCGGCGGTGCAGGCGCCTCGGTGCCAGGCAGGTGGTCGTCGCGCCGTTCACACTGTTCACCGGCACAGTAGATGAGGACATCCGTGCGGTATCGGGTCGGGCGGGCGAGGCGCTCGGCCTGCGGGTTCTGCACGCCGGGTATCTCGGCGTCCACCCGCTGCTGATCGATGTGGCTGTCCAACGGGTCCAGGAAGCGATAGACGGCCACGTGGCGATGAACTGTGACCTCTGCAAGTATCGGTTCCCCATGGCCGGATACGAGCACCAGGTCGGGCTGCCGCAGACCACTCGCCACCTGCACGGCGGCGCGGCCCACGATGGCCACGAGCACGGGCATCACCACGCGAGACGAGGTCAGGCTGAGTGAGTCACGCTGCGTCCGATCCTTCCAGTTCATCCCCATCCGCTGACGGCTCAAACGATCCAGCCGCGCCTGCCATCGGCATGGTCTGGTTCGTCGGCGCGGGACCGGGTGATCCTGAACTGCTGACGCTCAAGGCGCAGCGGCTGATCGCCGAGGCCGACGTCATCGTGTACGCCGGCTCGTTGGTCAACCCGGCGGTCCTGGCCCACGCGCGCCCCGACGCCGAGCTGCACGACTCCGCAGGGATGAAGCTGGCCGAGCAGGTCGACGTCATGTGCTCCGCGGTGGCCCGCGGCCGAATCGTGGTCCGGCTGCACACCGGCGACCCGTCCATCTATGGCGCGATCCTGGAGCAGATCCGTGAGCTCGAACAGCACGGCGTGCCATACGCCGTGGTCCCCGGCGTCAGCTCGGCGTTCGCCGCTGCCGCCGCGCTGGGCATCGAGTTCTCCGTTCCGGGCGACACGCAATCCGTCATCTTCACCCGTCTGGCGGGTCGCACGCCGGTCCCCGAGCGGGAGGCCCTGCGCGATCTGGCAACGCACCGCACCAGTCTGGTGATCTTCCTGAGCGCCGGCATGATCGCCCGTGTGACGGATGAGCTCCGCGCCGCAGGCTATGGCCCCGACACGCCCATCGCCGTGGTCTTCCGTGCCAGCTGGCCCGACGAGCGCATTCTGCGCGGAACGCTCGCGGACATCGCCGGGCAGGTTGAAGCCGCGGCGATCAACCACCATGCGCTGATCGTCGTCAGCCCGGCGCTCGCACCGGCGGCGAAGTCGCACTCCGCATCCGTGTCGCACCTCTACGGCACAGCACAGTCCGCGCCACCGCGCCGGCCCACCACGGCCATCATCACGCTCTCCCGCGGCAGCACCGACCTCGGCCGGCGGCTCCAGGCGCTGCTGCCCGGATCGGTGTGCTACGTGCCCGCGCGCTTCAGGCAGACCGGTGTCTCGGCCGAGTCCGGCGTCGTGCCCTATGAGACGTCGGTCCGCCAGGTATTGCAGTCCGCCTTCCAGGAGCACCGGGCGCTGATCGCGATCATGGCCGCGGGAATCGTGGTTCGCGAGCTGGCGCCGTTGCTGCGCAGCAAGCACGCCGACCCGGCCGTTCTCGTCATGGACGAGGGTGGGCGACACGTCGTGAGCCTGCTCAGCGGACACGAGGGCGGCGCAAACGACCTTGCACACCGGGTCGCCGCGCTGCTGGACGGCACCGCCGTACTGACCACGTCCAGCGACGTGCGTGGGCTGCCCGGCCTGGACCTGCTGGGGCGCGACGAGGGCTGGGTCCTCAGCCGGCACGAGCACCTCACGGAAGTGACCGCGGCGCTGGTCAATGGGGACACCGTCGGCGTAGTCCAGGAAGCCGGGGATAAATCCTGGTGGCCTGATCCCCCGTGCGAGAATCTGATTCGATTTCGAGTCTCTCGACGACCTGTGCGTGGCTGCCCCGGCCGCGGCGCTCATCATCACGCACCGCGCCGTGCCGTCTGACGTCTGGGCCGCCTGTCCGTGTTCGGTGGTCTACCACGTCCCCTGCCTGGCAGTGGGGACAGGCTGCAATCGCGGCACATCGGCGGACGAGATTCGCGCTGCCATCACGCAAGTGCTCGAGGAAGAGAAACTCGAGCTGTCCACAGCGTCCGCGTCATCGGCACCATCGAGGACAAAGCGGACGAGGCCGGGCTGTTGCGGGCCAGCCAGGACCTCGGCTGGCCGATTGCGGACTGTACACCCGCCAGGAGATTTGCTCGGTCGAGGATCTGCCCACACCCTCCGCGGCGGCCGAGCGAGCGCTGGGCGTGCCCGGCGTCGCCGAACCGGCCGCACTGCTGGCCGCCGGACCAGGCGCGCGCCTGGTGGTCAAGAAGCGCAAATTCCCAAACGTCACCGTAGCGGTCGCCATCGCCGCCGGTTTTGTGGGCGCGGCCCTACCTGGCTGCCCGACAGCCACGCAGACAGCTTCACCGGACTGCCCCAACCATGACGTGGACGCCACGCCTGACGCCCCCGGCTCGTCGACAATCGGCTCGATCGCGGTCGTCGGCATTGGACCGGGCGATCTCACGCAGATCACACCCGCCGCGCGCGGGGCCATCGAGGAGGCCGACGTCATCCTCGGCTACCAGCTGTACTTGCGACTGATCGAAGGCCTGGCGCCCGGAGTGATCCGTGAGACCAGCGGCATGCGACAGGAGGTCGCGCGGGCCAACCGCGCGGTCGACCTGGCCCGGCTCGGCCGCCGAGTGGCCGTGGTGTCCGGCGGCGACGCCGGGATCTATGGCATGGCCGGCGTGATCTACGACGTCCTGCGCCAGCGCGGCGAGCACGGCGTGTCGGTGCGCGTGATGCCCGGCGTCTCCGCGCTGAACGCAGCAGCAGCCCTGCTGGGCGCACCGCTCATGACCGATTTCGTCGCAGTGAGCCTGAGCGACCAGCTCGTTCCCCGCGAGGATATTCTGCGCCGGGTGGAGCTGGCCGCACAGGCCGACTTCGTGCTGTGTCTGTACAACCCCGTGGGGCAGAAGAGGCGGGAACCATTTCGCCTGGCCTGCGAGATCCTGCTCCGCAGCCGGCCGCCTGAAACGCCGGTCGGCATCGTTCGTGGCGGCGTACCGCCCGGAGCAGCACGTCGACGTCGTGTCGCTCGACGCGCTGGCTGACGCGGACGTGGACATGACGACCGTGATCGTCGTGGGCAACAGCACGACGTACGTGCACGACGGCAAGATGATCACGCCCCGCGGCTACGCACGCAAATATGATCTGGCCGCCGGGGCATAAGGAGAACGGGCCGATGCTTCCACACGAGATCGAACTGGAGAGCTTTCGCATCATCCGCACCGAGCTGGGCGAGCACGACTTCTCGCCGGAGGAGCTGGCTGTCGTCGTGCGCGTAATCCACGCAAGCGGTGATTTCGAGTTCCGCAACATCCTCCGCTTCCATCCCGACGCCATCCGGAGCCGGAGTGAGCGCTCTCCAACGCGCCTGTACGGTCGTCACCGACGTGCGTATGGTGCAGGTCGGCATTGCTTCGGAGATGCTGTCACAGCTCGGAGGACGGACCATCTGCGACATCCGAACGCCGGAAGTCCGCGAGCAGGCCAAAGCTCAGGGCCTGACGCGCTCCACCGTGGCGATGCGCCTGAACGCCCAGAATATCCACGAGAACGTCGTGGCCATCGGCAATGCCCCGACTGCCCTGCTCGAAGTGCTACGTCTGATTCGTGAAGACGGCATCCGTCCCGCGCTGGTCGTGGGCGTTCCCGTCGGATTCGTCAACGCCGCCGAATCGAAGGAAGAACTGCTGTCAGCCGGAGTGCCGTACGTCACCGCCATCGGGCGGAAGGGCGGCTCCACGATCGCCGTGGCAATTGTGAACGCGTTGCTGCACCTGGCAGTGGACGCTCGAGGTTGAGATGATGGGTTGCTTCCCGATGGTTGAACTCTCGGCTGAGAGCGGCACCTGATGGAGGAACACTCGGCTGACGAGCCACGAGACGTTCGAGGGTTACGCCGCGGCTACACGACCGGCGCCTGCGCCGCAGCAGCGGCGCGCGCGGCCGCCGAGACCTTGTCGACCGGCCGTCCCGTTGAGTCCGTCACCATCGATCTGCCTGCGGCCAAAGGAGTGAGCTTTCGCATTCAACGATGCGCGATGGGTCCCGGGCGGGTAACGTGCAGCACCATCAAGGACGCCGGAGATGATCCCGACGTGACTGACCGGGCCGAGATCCAGGCCACCGTGGAGTGGGTCGACCGGCCAGGCATCCTGCTCGCCGGCGGCGAGGGCGTCGGTGTAGTCACCCGCCCCGGACTCGCGGTGCGGGTCGGCCAGCCGGCCATCAACCCGGCGCCGCGTCGCATGATCATCGGGGCGGTGCGGGACACACTGGGCGCGGAACTGAATTCGCGCGGGGTGAGCGTGACGATCTCAGTGCCCCGAGGCAGCGAGTTGGCGGCGCAAACCCTCAACCCAAGGCTGGGCATCGTCGGTGGCATCTCGATTCTGGGCACGACGGGCGTCGTCGTCCCGTATTCGCGCGCTGCTTACCGTGCCAGCATCTACGTCGCGCTCAAGGTCGCGGCGGCGGGCAGCACTGCGCGTGTCGCGTTCACGACGGGCAATCGCAGCGAGGAGTACGCGCAGGCGCGCCACGCCGACTGGCCCGATTGCGCGTTCGTCCAGGTCGGGGACCACATGGACTACGCGCTTCGGCAGGCGCGGCGGCGGCAGTTCGCGCAGGTGCTCATCGCCGGCATGATCGGGAAGGTCTCCAAGTTGGCCCAGGGCCGCATGAAGACGCACGTCTCAGAGTCCGGCGTCGATTTTGGGTTCCTGTCGGAGCTGTCCGCTGAGCTCTCCAGCGTCCCCCGGCCGGACTTGCTGGAGCACATCGCCGCCGCGAACACGGCCCGCCACGTGCAGCTCCTTCTGCGTCGAGCCGGTATTCGCGGACTGGAGGAGAGGCTGGCGCAGTTGGCCGCCCAGCGGGCGCACGCATTCGTCGAGGGAGCGTTCGACGTGGAAGTCGAGATCTACGACATCAAAGGCGAGCTGTTGGGCACAGGCCGTGCGGTGACGGACTCATGACGCAATCGGTGCTGGTCGTTGGCATGGGCGTCGACGGGCCGGAAGTCATTGCCCCGGACGTGAGGCGGCGCATCGCGTTGGCCGATGAGCTATGGGGCGCCAAAAGGCTGCTGGAGCGCTGGCCGGACGTCCCTGCAGACAGGCACGAGCTGGGCGCCAACATCCCTGATATGATCGAGCGGCTCCGGACTCGCGGTGATCGTCGAGTCGTGGTCCTGGCGTCCGGCGATCCCGGTTTCTACGGCATCGCCGCAACCCTGTTGCGCCACTTGCCGGCCGAAGAGGTGGAGATCGTACCCGGCCTGAGCTCCCTGCCATTGGCATTTGCCCGCGCCCGCATCGCCTGGAACGACGCGGTGCTGACCAGCGCTCACGCCCGGCCGCTGGCCGAGATCGTCGGCTGGGCCCGCCGAGCGCCGAAGATGGGTATCCTGACAGACCCGGAGCAGACGCCGGGCCGGATCGCACGGGCGCTGCTGGACGCCGGGCTGCCCGATTGCCGCGCCGTCGTCGCCGAGAGCCTGGGAACGCCCAGCGAGCGGCTGACCGATGCGCGGCTGTCGACTGCTGCCGGAGATGGAATTCGGCGACCTGAACGTGCTGCTTCTCGTTCAGGATCCGGGCTGGCAGCCCCGGCCCACATTCGCGCCGCGGCCGGACGAGGCCTACGCACACCGGGCCGGCCTGATCACGAAGGCGGACGTGCGCGCGTTGAGCCTGGCTCGCCTGGCGCTGCGAGAAACGGGTTGCGTGTGGGACGTCGGCGCCGGGAGCGGCGCGCTGAGCGTGGAGATGTCTGAGCTGTCGTGGCGCGGGCAGATATTTGCCGTCGAGAGCGACGCCGAGAACCTGGGCTTCATCGAAGAGAACGTTCGGCGCTTCGGTGCGCTCAACGTGGCCATCGTCGCCGGGCGAGCGCCTGCCGCGCTGGAGGCCTTGCCGGAGCCGTCGGCGGTATTCATTGGCGGCACGGGCGGCGAGATGGCTGGAATTCTGGAGCACGTCAGCCGCTCGGCAAGAGCAGGCTGCCGGGTGGTCGTGAACCTGGTAACGCTGGAGCACGTGGCAGAGGCGCTTCGAGTCATGCGAAACTTGCACTGGTCGCCGGCGGTGACGCAGGTCAGTCTGGCCGACGGCAAAGCAATCGCGGGGATGACTCGGCTCGCTCCATTGAACCCGGTCTTCGTCGTCACAGCGGAGGTGAAATAGACTGGAAGGCACCCTTTTCGGCGTCGGTGTTGGACCCGGAGACCCTGAACTCCTGACACTCAAGGCGGCACGTGTGATTCGTGAGGCGCCGGTGATCGCCGTGCCCGTGACGCACGCCGACGGGGAGAGCTACGCGCTCGACATCGTCGCCGGCCTGTTGCAGCCCAATCAGGAGGTCCTGAAGCTGCATTTTCCGATGTGCCGCGACCTCGAAGCCCGCAGCCGCCATCGGCTGGCGGCCGCACAGAGCGTCCAGGCCGCACTGGCAGGGGGCCGGTCCGTGGCGTTCCTCACCGAGGGCGATCCGTTGTTGCATAGCACGTTCATCTACGTCTTGCAGCACCTCCCAGCAGGCTGCGCGCTGGAGATCGTTCCGGGCGTTAGCTCGATCATGGCCGCGGCCGCTCAGGCTCAGTTTCCCCTGGCGAACGGCGATCAGCGGCTGGCAATCGTGCCGGTTGCCGCGACAGATTTGCGCGATCTGCGCGGGATTCTCAGCACGTTCGACACGGTCGTGTTGCTCAAGTTCCACCGTGCACTGGAATCATTGCTTGACATGCTCGACGATATGGGGTTGACCGAGGAGACGATCCTCGTGGAACGGGCGTCTCACGTCTGCGGGCGAGTCGTACGCGACGTGCAAACACTGCGTGCGTCACCGGTACACTACCTGTCGGTGCTGATCGTACGCGCTGGGCACTCGCCGGGCGGCACATGATACGATTTGCGTCCTGCCTGGGCAGGTGTATAATCGCTAACAATCGAATAGTTTGGTAGGGGTAGCATGAGCCTGGACTCATGCTTAAAGGCGAAGCCGGTGCAAGTCCGGCACTGTCCCGCAACTGTGACTTGACCACCAGGTGGTCAGGAAGTCAGGTCGCCCGCCTCTGCCAGCTCAAAAAACCTCGCGGAAGGGGGGAGAGCATGATTGGATGTTCCAGTCGTTGTATGACGGACAGGCTTGTCATGTGTGGTGTCCGACCTTGCAGAGCAGGGTCGGACGTTTTTGTCTCATTCGGACTGACCGGCCGGCCGCCGCCACAGGGGCTCACGCTGCGTGCGTGGCTGAACGCCATCACTTTGAGCCCGGCCTGTACCGTCACCGTAGCACTAAAGACGAAATGACGTCCAATATTCGATTTCGGCAACCTCGCGTTGCCGTTGCATGAGGAGGGACGAAGGAATGTCTCACATTCGATCCAGGCGACTCGTCTGGTTGTTGATCGCGAGTCTGCTGTTGGGCATCCAGGTAACGTACGCGAAAGTCGCCTCACCGGCCGGTGTGAATGCTCCTCTCACTCCGGGAATGCACATCATGGAAGGTTACTTGCCGCCGATGTGGGCAGCCTTCTGGTTCGTGGTCGCACTGCCTTTCTGGGTGTTGGGCTTCAGGCGCCTCCGCCAGTTCAGCGCCAAGACGGAGGGGCAGGACTATCGCCTGCTTCTGGGACTGAGCGGGGCCTTCACCTTCGTGCTGAGCGCTCTGAAGATACCGAGCGTGACGGGCTCCTGCAGCCACCCCACCGGCACGGGCCTGGGAGCGATCCTCTTCGGCCCGACGGTGATGAGCGTCTTGGGCAGCGTCGTCCTGCTATTCCAGGCGCTTCTTCTGGCTCACGGTGGCCTGACCACGCTGGGAGCCAACACCGTCAGCATGGCCGTGGTCGGGCCGCTGGTCGCCTATGGAATCTGGCGTGGAACGCGCAGCTGGCTGCCCGTGGGAGTGACCGTGTTCCTGGCGGCGGCTTTCGCGGACTGGGCCACTTACGTCACCACTTCGGTCCAGCTAGCGGTGGCTTACCCCGATCCGTTGGGCGGTGTGCTGGCCTCCTTTCTGAAATTCGGAGCAATCTTCGCGATCACCCAGATCCCGCTGGCGATCAGCGAAGGCATCCTGACCGCCGTCTTGTTTGAAGCTCTCCGCAACAATGCCCCGGCGGAGATCCAGGCGTTGGGCGTGGGGGCTTGAGATGCAAACACCCACTGTTTCTGAAACGAAGCACAAGAAGAGCAATGGCCTCATCTGGCTCGCGCTGGCTGCGGTCGTCCTGCTGGCGGTAGTGCCCCTGTTCCTGCATCCGAACGCCGAGTTCGGCGGGGCGGACGATGCGGCTTCCGGCATCATCGAACAAGTGCGGCCGGGCACCCAACCATGGTTCCATCCACTCTGGACCCCGCCCAGCGGTGAGATCGAGAGTCTGCTGTTTGCGCTGCAGGCCGCGCTGGGGGCCGGTGTCATCGGTTACGTGATCGGCTACAAGCGAGGCGAGCGCAGGTCCCGTTAGGCTGCATTTGCCGTGCTGAGCTGCCGGCGCTGAGAGGGCGCGGAGCATATGGCTCACTGCAAGCATGCCTCTGCGTCCTCTTCGCCGGCAGGTTTCGTAAGAAAGACAGTGATGCATTTACTCGATCGGTACGCCTACTCGAATCGAATCCGGAGCGTCGACCCTATCTACAAGACGGGTTTCGCCGTGACCGTGCTGTTGCTCTGCCTCGTTCTGAACAAGCCCTGGGTCGGGTTGGCGACGGTCGCGTGGATTTGGATGCTGGCCGTCTACCTGGCAGGACTGCCGGCGGCCACATTTGGGCGAGTGTTGTTTGCGGAGATGCTCTTTGTGTTACTGGCGACGGCAGGGGTGGCGATCAGTATCAGCGCGAAAGCCCCTTCGCCGGTCGCCGGCTGGGGTTTGCGGATCGGATCGCTCTGGTTCTCCACGAACTCCGACGCCCTGAGCCTGGCTTTCCGCCTTGTGACCCGCACCCTGGGGTGCACGGCCGCGATGAACTTCCTGGCAATGACCACGCCTTTGGTCGATCTGGTCGATTTGCTGCGTCGTTTGCACGTTCCGCCCGTGCTGATCGACCTGATGACTGTCATGTATCGGTTCATCTTCGTCTTGTTGGATAGCTTTCAGGAGATGTATGTGGCCCAAGAAAGCCGACTGGGTTACAGCTCTTTGTACCGCGGCATCGTCAGCGCCGGGCAACTCGGCAGCAGGCTCTTCATCGATGCATTCCAGCGAAGCCAACGCCTGCAGATTGCTCTGGAGTCGCGCGCCTATAACGGTGAACTCCGGGTTTTGCCCTCCCAGTATGAGCGGAGTGACGCGCTCCTGATCCTGAGTCTGGCCGTAGCCGCCAGCCTGCTGGTGGTTTGGAGGGCGTTGTGAGCTTCATAGTGGAATCCAACGACGTTCACTATCGCTATCCGGGCCAGGACGACCTCGCTCTGGATGGCCTGACTCTCGCATTGCCGGCCGGTGAGAAGATCGCCGTGATCGGGCGAAATGGGTCGGGCAAGTCGACCTTTTTCCTGCACTGCAATGGGCTCTGCCGCCCTCTGTCCGGAGAAATGCGCTTCCAGGGCCGTCCCATCGCCTACGACCATCGATCCCTGGTGAAACTCAGGCGGAGTGTGGGCATCGTTTTTCAGAATCCCGACGATCAGCTCTTCAGCGCCAGTGTGGCGCAGGACATCAGCTTCGGCCCGCTCAACCTGGGCCTGAGCGAGCCCGAGGCACGTCGTCAGGTGCAGAGCGCTGCCGAGCTATGCGAGGTCACCGACCTCCTCCACCGGCCCACGCACGCCCTGAGTGGCGGAGAGAAAGCGCGCGTCGCCCTGGCCGGCGTCCTGGCCATGAGTCCGGACGTGCTGATCATCGACGAGCTGTCAGGTCTCGACCCGTGGGTGCGCCGCCCGATCTTCGACATCTTCGAACGGCTCCACGAGCAGGGCAAGACCATGTTGTTGGCGACTCACGACCTCAGCGTCGTCCGGCAATGGGCGACTTTTTTGGTCATCTTCGAGCGCGGCCGAGCCGTGTTTGCCGACCAGCCTGAGCGTCTGTTGAGCGACGAATCCTTGCTTCAGCAAACGGGTCTGGCCGGGGTCTGGTCCTCTCATGAGCGACTTTCGGCAGAGTCCGTCAGGAGAAACTGCACGCATGCCGGGACGGCTGTTAATCGCAGCAACACACAGCGGGGTCGGCAAGACCACCCTCACCGCGGGGCTGATCGCGGCGTTGGTCCGTCAGGGCCTGATCGTGCAGCCGTTCAAGACAGGCCCCGACTACATCGACGGAAGCTATCACACGCTCGCCGCTGGCCGCGCTTGCCGCAACCTGGACACGTGGATGGTCGCACCGGATCGGGTTCGGATCCTGATGGCCCACGCCGCACGTGACGCCGACCTGGCGGTGATTGAGGGCGTTATGGGCGTCTACGACGGCTTCGGTTACGACACTGAGACCGGCAGCAGCGCGCACGTCGCTAAGCTGATGCAGGCGCCGGTGGTGCTCGTCATCGACGCGGCCCGAATGGCCCGCAGCGCGGCCGCGGTAGCTCTCGGTTACCGGCAGTTCGACCCTGAGCTTCCGCTGGCGGGCTTCATCGTGAATCGTGTCGGATCAGAGAGTCATGGCCGCGGTGTGGCTGCAGCTATCGAGCGGGCCACGGGCCTGCCGGTCCTGGGTTGGCTGCCGCGCAATCCTGCGCTCGAGATCCCGGAACGGCATCTGGGCCTGGTACCCACAGCCGAACCGGGCCGTTGGCGCGCGTTCATCGAAGCCGCGGCGGACGCCGTCGCCCGGCATTTGGATTTGGGTCGCCTGCTGATCATCGCGCGCGGTGCACCCCAAGTCCAGGTCTACGATCTGCCGACTCTCCTGCCAGACATCCGGCCGTCGTTGGACGAGGACGCAAGCTCTACAGTGGCGGTCGCGTCGGATGAAGCGTTCAGCTTCACGTACCAGGACAACCTGGACCTGCTGCGGGCGGCCGGGGCCCGAATCGTGTTCTTCAGCCCGCTTCACGACGCCAGTCTGCCGGAAGACGCAGGCGCGGTGATCCTCAGCGGCGGGTTCCCGGAGTTGTATGCCGATCAACTGGCCGCCAACGATGCGATGAAAGCAGCGCTGCAGCGAGCGCATGCAAAGGGCATGCCGATATACGCCGAGTGCGGCGGCCTGATGTACCTGACGGAAAGCGTGTCCGACATGGACGGGCGCGAACACCGCATGGTGGGCCTGTTGCCGGGACGCTCGATGATGACCCGGCGCCTGACGATGGGTTACCGTGAAGCACGCGCCGCGCAGAATTCCTGGCTCTATTCCGCTGGCGACACGGTCCGCGGCCACGAGTTTCATTATTCCACCTGGGAGGGTCGCCCCACCGACCTGCCGGCGGCCTACACCTTGCTGCCCCGCGGCGACAGCCCGGCTCGCACCGAGGGCGCCTGCCTGGGCACTCTGTGGGCATCCTACGTGCACCTTCATTTCGGAGCCAGGCCGGAGTTGGTCGCACGATTCGTCGCTGCAGCGAGGACACGATCGTGAGCGCGTCTTTTCCGAAGGAGGATCTCCGGAGTCTGCGGGGCTCCCAACAGGCGGGTCCTACGCTCGACGGCCGGAGGGCTTCCGTCATCCTCCCGGCCACTTGCGGCGAACTCGTGCAAGGGACCCTGGACGGCGTGCCGTGCCTGGTCTCTTGCCCAATCGATCTCTACGGCACAGTGGAGGTCACATTGCTCTCGCAGCCGGACTGGACGGTTCCCGCGGACGCCCCAAAGGCAGCCGCCGCGCTCCACGCCGGCCTGGAACACCTAAATCACGAGGACGGTGAGAGGCTGGGCGGGCGGCTGCAACTGACGAACGATCTGCCTCGCAGCCGAGGCTATGCCTCAAGCACGGTTGACGTCGCCGGTGCGCTGTATGCGCTGGGCCACGCAGTCGACCGTCCGCTGTCAGCTCGGGAGGTGGCCCACCTGGCCGTGGCCGTAGAGCCGAGCGACAGCACCATGTTTCCCGGCCTGGCCCTGCTCGATCACCGGGGCGGCACCTTCCACCGCGACCTGGGGCCGGCGCCGGCGCTGTCGGTGATCGTCCTGGACCCGGGCGGAGCCGTGGACACGCTGGGCTTCAATCGGCGCGACCACTACGTCGAAACGCTGCAACGGCTCGCACCCGAGCATCGGGAAGCGTTCGACTTGCTGGCCCAGGCGCTGCAGCGCCGGGACTGGCACGCTCTCGGCGAGGCCGCCACCCTGAGCGCGCGTGTCCATCAAGTGATCCTGGAAAATCCGTGGCTGGACCAGGCGCTGAAACTCGCCCGAACGATAGGGGCGCTGGGCATTTGCCGGGCGCACAGCGGCACCCTGTTGGGGCTGCTGCTGGATCCGGCGAGCGCCGACGTCGAGGCCGCCACACGCTTCGTGCGCCGTCAGTTCGACGTGGGGCTCAATCCCCGGGCGGTTGCCGCGCACCGCATGGTCGACGGCGGGCCGGCCAATCTACTCTAATTCTTTGGATCGGAGGTCTTATGTCCATCGAAAGTCTGATCGCCCAGATCGCGGAACCGGACAGCGCCGCAATGGAGGCGGCCCGAGCACGCCAGAACAACCTGACGAAACCGCTTGGGAGCCTGGGACGCCTGGAAGCGTTGTCGATCCAGCTGGCTGGGATCGCCGGCAAGCCGCAGCCCGCCATCCACGACAAGGTCATCGTGGTCATGGCCGGTGACCACGGCATCGTCGCGGAGGGCGTCAGCGCCTACCCTCAAGAAGTGACTCTGCAGATGGTCTACAACTTTCTACGCGGCGGCGCGGCGATCAACGTCCTATCGCGTCACGTCGGCGCTCGCGTCGTCGTGGTCGACATGGGCGTGGCCGTCGATCTGGAGCCCCATCCGGGCCTGCTGATCAAGAAAGTAGCCCACGGCACGGCCAACGCAGCACGCGGCCCCGCAATGACCCGGGCTCAAGCGGAGCAGGCAATCATGGCTGGCGTCGAAGTGGTCGAAGCAGAGCTGCAGAACGGGCTGGACATCGTCGGAACCGGCGAAATGGGCATCGGCAACACGACGCCATCCGCGGCGATCGCCGTGGCCCTCACCGGGCGATCGCCGCAGGAGATCGTCGGGCGAGGCACCGGCATCGACGATCAGGGCGTGGTCCGCAAGATCCAGGCGGTGGAGCGTGCCCTCGCGGTCAATCGCCCCGACTCCAATGACGCGCTCGACGTGCTCGCGAAAGTGGGCGGCTTTGAAATTGCAGGCCTGGCAGGCGTAATCCTGGCCGCCGCCGCCCATCGCCGGCCGGTCATGGTGGATGGCTTCATTTCGACCGCCGCGGCTATGGTCGCGGTCGGCCTCTCGCCGAAAGTGCGCCCCTACCTCGTCGCAGCGCACCGTTCGATGGAGCGCGGTCACGCCATCATGCTCGAGTGGCTCGGTGTGCAGCCCTTGTTGGAGCTGGACATGCGCCTGGGCGAGGGGACCGGCGCAGCGATCGGCATCTCTCTCGCCGAAGCGGCGTGCAAGGTCCTCAGTGAGATGGCCACGTTCGACGAGGCCGGGGTGTCCGAGGCAGACTGACCTCTGCTGGGGCGCACCCTCACCCCAGCCCTATCCCTTCGGAGAAGGACGGGAGGCGTTCTGTTCCGTTTTCCAGGAAGGGGCAGGGTTGGGGTGAGGATCAGAAGTGCTTTCGGTGGCAGGGGCCCGAACCCACGTTACGTTGTGGCCGGCACCCGCGTCGAGAACGAAGCGTGGTGGCGTTCGACCGCGTTCTCGGAAGGAAAGAATAGTTGGACTTGGATCTAACGACAGGGGGCAACCCCGAATCTCTCATTCTGGCGCTCGTCATCGACTACGTGTTCGGCGAGCCCCCGACCCGGTGGCACCCGGTAGCGTGGATGGGTTCCGTCATCTCCGCGACCCAGCGGCGCGCCCCGCAGGCCGGCCGGCTCGGGCCTTTGGCCTGGGGCGCGTTGATTGCCACAGGCGGCGCGCTGGGCTTCGGCGGCATGGGATACGTGGCCCGGCGGCTCATAGGACGGCTTCCCCCTTTGCTGCGCTGGCCCGTCGAGGCGGCGCTCCTGAAGTCGATGCTGTCGGTACGCAGTCTGTCCACAGCAGCCGCCGAGGTCGAAACCGCCCTGGCAGCCGGCGATCTGCCTGAAGCACGCCAGCTGGTTTCGTGGCACCTGGTCAGCCGTGACGCCTCGACGTTGAGCGCCCAGCAGGTCGCGGCCGCAACGATCGAATCGGTCGCCGAGAACACATCGGATGGCGTGGTCGCGCCGTTGTTTTACTATGCCGTGGGTGGCCTGCCCGCGGTGTTCGCCTATCGCTTTCTCAACACTGCCGATGCGATGTTGGGCTACCGCGATGCCGCCCGCGAATGGCTGGGCAAAGCTCCCGCCCGCGCCGACGACGCGGCCAACCTGCTGCCGGCTCGGCTCACGGCCGGCCTGCTGATCCTGGGCGCTGCGCTCCTGGGCGAGGACGCACGCAACGCATGGGCTATTTGGCGGCGCGACGCCCACCTGACCGCCAGTCCAAACGCCGGGCATCCCATGAGCGCCGCAGCCGGCGCGTTGGGCGTGGAGTTGGAAAAGACCGGCCACTATCGCCTGGGCGGCGGACAGCGGCGACCGGAGCCCGGCGACGTCGGCCGGGCCGTCCGATTGATGGGCGCCGCCGCGCTGCTCGCCGGCGGGCTTTTCGCCGCCTGGTTGGCGCTACGCTCAAAACAGGAGACCCGATAATGGCGCACCCCATGATCAGCCCCACGCCACGAATCGAGGTCTTGCTCACTCCGCCGACCCACCACGGCGCGTTGGATTATGTCGAATTGGAACGGCTCGGATTGAGACCTGACGACGTCCTGGACTTCAGCGTGAACGTGAACCCGTACGGACCGTCGCCGGCTGTGCGTAAGGCTGTGGCCGAGACGCCGCTCGACCGCTACCCTGACCGAGAGTCGCTGGCGCTGCGTCGCGCCCTCGCGGCGCACCTCGGCGTGAATCTGGAGCAGATCCTGGTTGGCAACGGTACGGCGGAGCTGATCGCTTCGCTGGCGTGGGCATTTCTGCGCTCCGGAGACACCATCCTGGTCGTTGGACCGGTCTTTGGCGAGTATAGCCGCGCCGCCAAGCTGATGGGCGCCCGAGTCGAGTGGTGGACCGCGCGCCCGGAGAACGGGTTCGCCGTCGAACCGCATGCGGTCGAACGATCCCTGGGACAGTTCGCGCCACGCCTTGCCTTCGTGTGCAACCCGAACAACCCGACCGGCACAGTGCTGCCCATCGAAATCATAGATGACTGGGCACGGGCCTTTCCCGAGACGCTCTTCGTCGTCGACGAGGCCTATTTCGGTTTCGCGTCCGGCAAAGCCGGGCTGATGTCCGGCAAAGCCGGGCTGATGTCTGGCAGGGCAGCGCTCATGTCCGGCGCCGCCGGGGCTTTCGTCGTAGTGGAGCCGGGACTGCGTTCGGCCCCGTCGGGTCGGCGCCAGGTGTGCGATCGGCCCTGACCCTCGGACGGCGGAACGTGCTCGTGCTGCGCTCGATGACGAAAGACTACGCGCTGGCCGGGCTGCGCCTGGGCTACGGAGTCGGCGACGGCCCGGTCATCGAAGCGTTGAGCCGGGTGCGCCCGCCTTGGAACGTCAACGGGCTGGCCCAGGCAGCAGGGCTCGCTGCTCTCTCTGACCAGGCTCACCTGATGACGTCTCTCGCAGCGCTGGGGCACGACAAAGGAAAGCTGATTCGCGCCCTGACGAGCCTGGGCTTGCAGCCAGTGCCCTCGGCCACGCACTTCTTTCTCGTGCCGGTTGCGCCCGCGAGTGCGGCCGAATTCCGCCAGCGGCTGCTCCGGCACGGCATTCTGCTGCGCGATTGCACTTCCTTCGGCCTGCCCGCCCACGTGCGAATCGCCACGCGGCGAGAGGAAGACAACGTCCGATTGCTGACTGCCCTCCGCGAGTGCCTCGCAGAGTAACCACAAACCTAACGATTCACCTGTGTCCGGTGCGGATGAAGTTATCACCAGGCACGGTCAAGGAGACAACGTATGGCCGGTCGAGTCCTGATGGTCCAGGGCACGAGCTCCTCCGCAGGCAAGAGCCTGCTGGCAGCAGCGCTGTGCCGCATTTACGCCCGGCGCGGAGTGCGGGTCGCCCCTTTCAAGGCGCAGAACATGTCCAACAACGCGGCCGTCTGCGCGGACGGTTCGGAGATCGGGCGGGCGCAGTACGTCCAGGCCATCGCCGCCGGGGTCGCGCCGTCAGCCGAGATGAATCCCGATCCTGCTGAAGCCGGAGGCGGACCATCGGTCTCAGGCTGTGGTCATGGGCCGTGCCTGGCGCACGCATGGGCGCGCGCGACTTCTACCGCAATAAGGCCGAGCTGTGGCCGGTGGTCACCGGAGCGCTGGACCGACTGCGCGCGGCGTACGAGATGGTCATCATTGAGGGCGCGGGCAGCGCCGCCGAGCTCAACCTGAAGCCCAGCGACATCGTCAACATGGCGGTGGCCCGTTACGCGCAGTCGCCGGTGCTCCTGGTTGGCGACATCGACCGCGGCGGCATCTTCGCCCAACTGCTGGGCACGCTGCGGCTGCTGGAGCCGGAAGAGCGAGAGCTGGTGCGAAGGGCTGATCGTCAACAAGTTTCGCGGCGACCCTGAGCTGTTCCGGGACGGCGTGCGCATTCTGGAAGAGAGAGGCGGGAAGCCGGTCCTGGGCGTCGTGCCCTTCCTGCACGACCTTGCCATCCCGGAGGAGGATGCGGTCGCCATCGAAACCTGCCAGGCGACGCGCTCCGCGGGCAGGTTGCCGGGCACTGTCGATATCGCCGTGATCGCCCTGCCACGCATCTCCAACTTCGATGACTTCGACACTCTAGGCGCCGAGCCGGGCGTGCAGGTACGCTACGTGTCCTCAGCTCCAGCGCTGGGCCGGCCGGATGCGGTCATTCTGCCCGGCTCCAAAAGCACCATTGCGGACCTCGAGCTGGCTGCGCTCGCCACGCTCGCAGGGGCTGGCTGAAGCCATTCAGCAACTGGCGCGCGAGGGCAAAGCGGTCATTGGCATCTGCGGCGGCTACCAGTTGCTCGGCGAGATGATCCGCGACCCGGAGCACACCGAATCGGATATCGAGGCCGTGCCAGGCCTGGGATTGCTTCCAGTCGAGACGGTTTTCGATCCCGAGAAGGCAACGTACCAGGCACGAGCGCGGATACTGGGTGGCCCCGGGTGGCTCGAGGACCTTGCAGGACAATGGATCGGCGGGTACGAGATCCACATGGGGCGCACGATCAGCGCCCAGACCTGGCTGAAACTCGAAGAGCGCAACGGAACGCCCGTCGCGATCCTGGATGGTGCGGTCAGCGGTGATGGACGAGTCTGGGGCTGCTACCTCCACGGGCTGTTCCGCAATGAGCCGCTCCGCCGCGCCTGGTTGGCGTCGTTCGGCTGGCAAGCGGCAGGGGAACCTGGGTCGCAGCCCACCCCAGAGGACGACCTCGATCGTCTCGCCGACGCCGTGGAATCCGCCCTGGACATGCGCCGCTTGGACGCCATCGTCGCCGCAGACAGATAGCGGGCCAGACCCTGGAGCCGACACAAAAACGAGGACCGCACCCATTTGTGCGGTCCTCGTTGCTGAACTATCGGAGCGTGAAGCCGGACTCAGTCGTAGTACTCCGGCGCCAGCTTCATCTCAGTCGTATACTGCTTCCAATCGTGCGGGTAGAGGATCCGCGCTTTGTATTTCTTCTGCAGCCGCGCAACCTTCCGCACCGATGCCAGCCAGGCCGTCGAGTCGTCGAAGATGCCGGGCAGCACCGGCGGCGGACCGAAGTTCCGCTCCCCGTAAAGAGCGTCCGACGGCAGTATGATCGTGCCGCTGTTTTTGAACTGCAGCACCAGGCCAATCACGCCCGGTGTGTGGCCAGGAAGATGAATGATGTCGATCCCCGGCGCAAACTCCTCTTCCTCGTCGATCACGTGGTACTTGATGCCCGGAATGCCGGCGATGTCGGCGCGCACGTACGCCTTCGTGTCCTCCTGG
This sequence comes from uncultured Chloroflexia bacterium, assembly GCA_963843645.1. GTDB lineage: Bacteria > Chloroflexota > Anaerolineae > DAOTYC01 > DAOTYC01 > CAWJLE01. The sequence goes on from CAWJLE010000003.1 coordinate 952,507, forward strand.
CCGGAGAACACGTTGAACAAGGCTCGCTCCAGCTCCGCGCGGTGGACGACGATCCTCGAACCCGCCTTTGTGTTGGCAAAGAGCTCGACTCCCCCCGCGTGGTCCTGGTGCAGGTGCGACTGGATCACCCAGTCGATATCTGACGGCTTCAGGCCCATCTGTGACAGGCGCGCTTCCAGAGTCTCATCGGGCGGCAGGATCGGTGGCGCGAACTTCTGGCTATACTCCGGCCAGCGATTCTTCCAGTCCGGATGTGATGTCGTGTCGTACAGAATCCAGCCTTCCGTCGGGTGGTGGATCAGAAAGGTGACTGACGGCACGCGGTGCCACTCCGCGGGCGGATGCTTCTCGTCGACTGTGCCAATGTGAGGGTTCAGAATATTGACGGCGACGTCATTCTCGATGTAGCCGTGCCCAAAGATGTACATCCGCATCAAACTGTTATCCGGTGACTGTGACATAGACCACTCCCTTCGCCAAAAGAATGTGCTTCAGGTTTCACTTTCTCGGTTACACAATCGCTGCCAGGTGGAACGCCTCACGGATGGCATCGTCGAAACCCCGTGGGGCGACGCAATCACCAATCATGTACAGCTTCCATGTGCCGTTGCTCAGCGCCGCTTTAAGGCCATTCTCGGGCTTGACTCCGGTCGCGAGGACCACGTGGTCACACGGGATCGTCTGCTCAGTTCCGGCCTGGTCGACGAGCAACCCGCCCGCCACAACGGCTTTGGCCGCGGTCCCCAGGACGATCTGCACTTTGCCTTGCTGCAACTCCTGCATTAGAAGCGGCCGAGTGCTCAGTCCCTCGTTCGCCGCGACGGCGACCTGCTCCGTCTCCCGCGTGATGAGCTGCACCTTGCAGCCCCGCTCCGACAGGTACGCCGCAATCTGCGCTCCACCCCGCTGCGCCCCGACCACGGCCACGCGCACGGCAGGCGCCGGTCCCTGGCCGCCTAGCACATCGAACACGTCCATCACCTTCGGGTCGTCGATTCCCGGAAGTCGCGGCCGGCCCGGCCGTGCGCCGGTCGCCAGCACTACGACCTCGGGATTGAGCGAATCCACTCGCGCGCGGTCCGCCGTCGTATTGAGGCTCACGTCCACCCGGTGCCGGCGGAGTTGATACTCGTAGTAGTCGATCATCCTGGCCCACGCGCGCTTCGTCGGTATCCGCGCCGCCAGCAGCATCTGCCCGCCGAGCCGTGAGTTGCGCTCCCACAGCGTGACTTCGTGGCCACGCAGTGCGGCCACTCGCGCCATCTCCATGCCGCCCGGTCCGCCGCCAATGACCAGAATTCGGCGCGTCACTGGTGCCTCGGTCAGGTCGAAGCCAAACTCGGTCTCTGACCCGGCCGCAGTATTGAACGCACACGTTATGTTGAATTGATGATCGACCCGGTTACACCCCTGGTTGCAGTACAGGCACGGCCTGATGTCCTCCAAGCGGCCGGCCTGCGCCTTGGCCGGGAAGTCGGGGTCGCATATCAACGGCCGCGCCATCGCGACTATGTCGGCGTCGCCTTGCGCCACGATCTCGTCGGCCAAATCCGGTGTGTCGATCTTGCCAATGGCAATGACCGGAACCGAAACCGCCGCCTTCACCTTCGCCGTCGCCCCGATATTTTGACCGGACGGCAGACATGCCGGCGGGAGGATGTACCACAGACTCGGGCCGCAGCCCGCGGACACTTCGATCGCGTCGGCACCCGCGCGCTCCAGGTGCGGGGCGATGCGTGCAGCCTCTTCCGGCTCGATCCCGTCCGGCACGTGCTCATCGCCATCCATCTTGACGATCACGGGGAAGTCGGTCCCGCAGCGCTCCTTGATCCGAGCAATCGCCTCGCAGATGAACCGGCTGCGGCCGGCAGTATCTCCACCGTATTCATCGGTACGCAGATTGCCGAAAGGAGACAGGAACTGGTGGAACAGGTACCCGTGTGCGCCGTGGACTTCGACCCCGTCGAATCCAGCCTCTGCCGCTCGTCGTGCAGCCTCGCCGATCGCTTCAACGAGCTCGTGGATCTCCGCCTGATCCAGCGCTCGCGGCAGAACGTAGCCCGGATGACCCTTCGGAAACTGCGCGACGGCCGATGGCGCCACGGGCCTCTGGTGTGTATAAGCCCGATTCGTCTGCCGTCCGCAGTGGCCCAGTTGCACCGTGCACCTCGCGCCGGCCTCGTGAATGGCGTCGGCCAGGCGCTTGAAGCCGAAGATGTATCTGTCGTCCCACAGGTTGAGCATGTACACCCATCCACGCCCGCTGGGGTGGAAGGCCGTCATCTCGACTGTGATGAGGGCGGCGCCGCCACGAGCCCGTCGCGCATAATGGGCGATCGTCCGCTCGCTGACCGAGCCGTCGACTGTCGCAAAATTCGTCACTGTCGCCGCGCCGATCAAGCGGTTCTTCAGTTCCATCCGACCAATACGCACCGGTCGAAACAAATGCTCGAACACAACCCTCTCCTTTGGCCCGCTCACTTCCGCTCGGCGTACAGCGAGACGGCGAAGATGATCAGCAGCCCTTTCAACACGTATTGGTAGAAGCTCGAGACGCCCACCAGGTTCAGGATGTTGGCCAGCAAGGTTACCATGAACGCGCCGGGAATGGTTCCGATCACGCCGCCACGGCCGCCCATCATGCTCGTCCCGCCAATGGCGACCGCAGTGATGGAGTCCAGGCCGAACGAGGATCCAACCAGGGCATCACCCGTGCGAATACGGGCAGTGACGAAGATCCCTGCCAGCGCCGCCATCATGCTGCAAGCCACGTAGGCCAGTACGATCACACGATCGGTCCGAATGCCCGACAAGCGAGCACTGATTTCATTCCCACCGGTAGCGAACAGCCGGCGGCCGTACATCGTTCGGTTCAGGATGAAGTAGCCGATCACAGCCGCCATCACAAACAGGAGAATGGGCACCGGTATGGGCCCGACGTTCCCCGTCAGGGGCGACGCAAATGCGCTCGACACGATGCCGCCGGGCTGCGTGCGCAGTGCAATGGCCGCGCCTTGCAGGATCGACATCATGCCCAACGTCATCATGAAAGGCGACACCTTAAGCTTGGTAACGCCCAGTCCATTGATAAGTCCCACGATAGCTCCGACCAGAAGCGACAACACGAGGCCCACCGGGATACCCCACGACGGCGCATCCGTCGCCATCAGGTAGGAATTCATACAGGCTACCACGCTGACCACCGCACCGACCGAAATGTCGATGCCGCCCAGCAAAATCACGAAGGTCTGGCCCACGCTGATGATACCCAACGCCGTCACTTGTTTCAGCACGTTGGAGATGTTGCGCGCGCTAAGGAAAGGGGGCGAGGCCACTGCAGCAAATACGATGATAGCGATGAGAATAACGTAAACGATGGCCACGCCGCCACGCTGGACGTCGAACGCCCTCCGGATTGAGCCTTTCCTCACGGCCTCTGTGGTCTCGGTTTTCTGCACAGCTCGTTCCTCCCTCTGCCTTCTACTGATGACCGGTCACGGCCGCATGCATGATCTCGGTTTCCGTCGCCTGGTCGCCAGCCAGCTCCGCCACGATACGTCCCTCGTGCATAACCAGAACGCGGTCGCTCATCCCCAAAATCTCGCCGAGTTCGCTCGAGACCATCAGGATAGCCGCGCCACGGTCCGCAAAACTCCGCATCAAGCGGTAAATCTCCTCCTTGGCGCCCACGTCGATGCCACGCGTCGGCTCGCTGAAAATCATCACTTTCGGGTGGGTCATCAACCATTTGGCCAACACCACCTTTTGCTGATTGCCGCCACTCAGATTCACCACCAGCTGTCTGAGCGTGGGCGTCTTGACGTTGATCCTCTGTACGATGTCTTCGACTGCCTGCGCCTCCGCCCGCTGGTTGACGAAGCCCGCCGACGACCGTCGCTCAAGGCTTGGCAGCGCCACATTGTGCAACACGGAAAGGTCCAACACGACGCCCTCGGTCTTGCGATCGTCGCTGACGAAAGCAATGCCTGCCTCGATCGCCTCGCGAGGCGAACTGATGGCCCGGCTGACGCCTTCGATCAGCACGTCGCCGTGGTCCGTTTCCTCGGCCCCAAACATGGCCCGGGCCAGCTCGCGTTGACCGTGGCCTTCCAGCCCGGCCACCCCGACGATCTCACCTTCATGCAGCGTCAGGTTGATGTCGTCCAGAACGCCCTTCTTGCTGAGATTGCGGATCGTCAGCACTTCTTTTCCGATCTTCGTCTCAGGGTGTCTCTCCGGGAAATACTGGCTCAGCTCGCGTCCCACCATCAGGTTCGTGACGTCTCGAACATCGGTTTCTGCAGCGCTCTTCACTGCTGTCACTTCACCGTCGCGCATGACGGTGATAGTATCGGCGATCTGAAAAACTTCCTTCAGTCGATGGGAGATGAAGACTACGGATCGCCCCATGCTCTTCAACCGCTGCACGATCTCGAACAAGATGTTCACTTCGGCGTCGGCCAGTGCCGCGGTCGGCTCGTCCATCACAATGATCTCGGCGTCGACCGACAGGGCCTTGGCGATCTCCACCATCTGTTGCTGCGCCACCGGCAGCTCACGCACCCAGGCGTCCACGTCGATGTTCAGATTCAACTGCTTTAGAATTTCCGCCGCGTTCCGGCGCATGGCTCGCCGGTCGAGCAAGCCGAGCGGAGTATGCGGCTCGCGGCCCATGAAGATGTTTTCCGCCACCGACAGGTACGGCACGAGGTTAAATTCTTGATATATAATGCTAATACCGAGTCGTTGCGCCTCGACCGGGTGGGAGATGGTTCTCGGTTCGCCATGGATGACGATCTTGCCGGCGTCCGGCTGGTAGGCGCCCGACATGATCTTCATCAACGTGGACTTCCCCGCCCCATTTTCACCGACCAGGGCCTGCACGCACCCACGACGGCAACTAAACGAGACGCCATTGAGAGCCACTACGCCCGGAAACTTCTTCGTGATGGACCGCATCTCCAGAATTACTTCGCCCTGTTCGTTACTCATGCGCAACCTCCCGGTCGTGCCGTTCATGTTCGCCGTTTCTTTCAGGGGGGAGGGCAGTCGCCCTCCCCCCATACCACTCAGCCAACTTCGCTCGAGTGATTCGTCGGTATCCGCCAGGCGTGCGGGTTTCACCGACACCTTGGCGGATGCCGGAATTGGTCCTACTGCTGCTCCGGGTACAGCTGATCCAGGACTTCCTTCGGCAGCCGGGTGTTGCACCACAGGCTGTCCGGACGATTTCGGCTGGACGTACTGTGCCAGCGTCTCATCCGTGATAGGGGCGCCCTGCAGCCAGTACTTCGTCGGGACGGGCTGGCCGTTCAGGCACTTCAGCGCGAACGTCAGCGCCTGCGCGCTCACCCAGGTCGGCTCACTCGGGGCCACGCTCTTCAGACCCTGGTCGTTGTACTTCGCCCAGAGCTTGAGGAACCCGTTGTTGTCTTCACCGGTCATCGGGACCAGGGGTCGCTTGGCCGCCAGGAACGCCTCGATCGCGCCCTGGGTCATTGCGCCGCCGTCCGACCACACACCGTCGATCTGCGGGTGCGCTGCCAGCAGGTTCTCGGCCGCAATCTTGCCCTTGTCCAGAGCCCAGTCGCCGAACTCACGGCCCAACACCTTGATGTCCGTGCCCTCAAAGGCCTTCTGTGCGCCCTTCCACCGGTCTTCCGCGATGCTGTTGCCCGCGATGCCGCTGATGGCGATGATGTTGCCCTTGCCACCCAGGTACTCAACCAGCTTCTTTGCGCCGACGTAACCGAACTCAACCTGGTCCTTGCCGACGAACATCGTGTACTGGTCGCCGTCCAACGCGCTGTTGAACACGATCACGGGGATACCGCTCTTGTAGACTTCCTCGATCGTCGGGATCAAAGCGGTCGGCGAAACCGGGGTCACCAGCAGGGCATCGATCCCTTTCGCCATCAGGTCTTCAATGTCGGCAATCTGCTTGTCGACACTGCCACCCGCGTCAGTGATGTACAGATCGGAGATCTCCGGGTGCTGCGAGGCCGCGTACTTCAGCTCCTCGACCATCTGCACACGCCAGGAGTTCACCACCGAAATGTTGCTGAACCCGATCTTGTATGGGCCGTCCTTCTTGTACTGATCGGTCTTGATCCAGCCCTGCGGCAACTCAGCCTTCTCTTCATTCGGGTACAGCTCATCGATCTTGGCCGGCGGCAGGTGAGTATTCGCCCACAGGCTGTCCGGCTTCAACGGCTGAACGTAGTCAATCAGGGTCTCATCGGTAATGGGAGCACCCTGCAGCCAGGCCTTCTTCGCAACCGGCTCGCCCGCGAAGCACTTCAGTGCCTGCTTCAGCGCCTCAGCGCTTACCCAGGTGGGCTCGCTCGGGGCGACACTGCTCAGGCCCTGATCGCGGTACTTCAGCCAGAGCTTGAGGAAGCCGTTGTTGTCTTCACCGGTCATCGGGACCAGGGGTCGCTTGGCCGCCAGGAACGCCTCGATCGCGCCCTGGGTCATTGCGCCGCCGTCCGACCACACACCGTCGATCTGCGGGTGCGCTGCCAGCAGGTTCTCGGCCGCAATCTTGCCCTTGTCCAGAGCCCAGTCGCCGAACTCACGGCCCAACACCTTGATGTCCGTGCCCTCAAAGGCCTTCTGTGCGCCCTTCCACCGGTCTTCCGCGATGCTGTTGCCCGCGATGCCGCTGATGGCGATGATGTTGCCCTTGCCGCCCAGCGCCTCGACCAGCTTCTTGCCGCCAACGTAACCGAAATCAACCTGATCCTTGCCGACGAACGACGTGTACTGGTCGCCGTCCAGCGCGCTGTTGAACACGATCACGGGAATACCGCTCTTGTAAACTTCCTCGATCGTCGGGATCAAAGCAGTCGGCGAAACCGGGGTCACCAGCAGGGCATCGATCCCTTTCGCCATCAGGTCTTCAATGTCGGCAATCTGCTTGTCAACACTGCCACCCGCGTCAGTGATGTACAGATCGGAGATCTCCGGGTGCAGCGAGGCCTCGTACTTCAGCTCCTCGACCATCTGCACACGCCAGGAGTTCACCACCGAAATGTTGCTGAACCCGATCTTGTACGGTCCGTCCTTCTTGTACTTGGTGGTGTCCACCATTTCCGTGTCTTGCCGAGGCGTCGTATACCCAGGAGCATTGCTGACCTGAGTATTCGGTGACGCCGCGAACGCTGACGGGACGATCAATGCCGCGAGCATTGAAACGGCAACGACCAGCATGAGCCATCTGTGGCTTTTCATTCATTCCCTCCTTAAGGAACTCTCAAGGAATTCTCGATCTAAACTGCACCTGTACCTCGATCCGGACAATGCCCGGAATCGACCCTCTGCATCGTTAATCTGGGGCTCCCCTGGCCTCACCTCCTTCGTACTTCTCGCATAACGACCCATGACCCGAACTGAATTTTCGTCCACCTGACACTGCAATCCACTAACGCACGCGGGTGCGCGCGTACATGGCAACGGCGCCGATGATGATGGCTCCCTTCATGGCCAATTCGCCGGGATGCGACATGTTGAGCATACCGGCCAGGCTGTATAGAACCATCAGGAACAGAGCCCCGGCCACTGTACCAGCCAGCGAGCCCTTGCCGCCTTCGAAACGCGTGCCGCCAACCACGACGGCGGCGATGGAGTTCAACATGTAATCATCGCCCAAAGTCAGCGTACCGACACCAATGTAGGCTGCCAGCAGCAGGCCGGCTACCGCAGCCGCCATGCCGGAGGCAATGTAGCAAGTCATGACCACACGCTCCGTCTTGACACCTGACAACCTGGCTGCTACTGGATTGGCGCCCGTAGCGTACACGTGGCGTCCGAAGACCGTCCGCCCCATCACGACGATGGCGCCGGCGACCAGGACCGCCCACACAATTGTGGAGGCGGGTACGGGCCCAACGAAGCCTGTACCCCAGAAGCGATATACCGGCGGCAGCGATCCCAACGGCGCGCCGCGGGAGTACACGAGGGCGGCGCCGAGAACCACGGAGTTCATGCCCAGCGTGGCGATGAACGGGTTAATCCGCAGCTTGGTGACGAGCGTGCCGTTGATCAGACCGACAAGGAAACCGACGATCAGGCAAAGCAACACCGTCTGCGGGATCATCTCGGGCCGGTTCTGAATCATCTGCGGCGCCATGACGTCGATCAGCGTGATCGTCGCGCCGACCGACAGGTCCAGACCGCCGGTCAGGATGACCATCGTCTGCCCAATACCCACAATGCCCAACGCGGACGCCTGACGCGTCACGTCCAGGAGGTGCGTGGGGGCGACTGCCGCGGGCGCAATGATGGCCGACAGGCCCAGCAGAAGGGCCAGAGCCAGATAGATGCCGGAATTCCGGACCGCGTCCAGTATTCGATTCGCCGTAGCGTGTCTGGCCAATCCCACGTCTTGCTTGTCCAACTCACTCATACCGCTGGTCATAAGTCCTGCCTCCTGCTTTTAGACTTCCACGGATTCGCTCGGAAGTCTGGGGCGTCGCCGGACGTCCGCCGCCTCAATACATGACCCACCCGCCGTTGATGTCGATCGTGCCGCCGGTGACGTAGGCGGAGAGATCGCTGGCCAGGAACAGCACGACCTTAGCTACATCGTCGATCGTGCCCAGGCGCCGCAACGGCATCTCATTGGTCCACTTCTCACGCATCTCCGGCGTCCAGTGCGCGAGCATCTCCGTGTCGATGATGCCCGGACACACCGCGTTGACGCGAATCCCGTACTTGCCGAGTGATCGCGCCGAGGATTTGGTGATCCCCAAGATCCCCGCCTTGGACGAAGCGTAGCTGATGGCACTCGCCTGCCCGCCGGTTCGGGCCGACATGGACGAGAGGTTGATGATGGATCCTCCACCGGAGTCGCGCATGGCCGCATACGCAGCCTGCGTGCACAAGAAGACGCCGTTGTAGTTGACCGATTGGATGCGATTCCACTCAGCAAGCGTCGTCTCTTCAAACATCACGGTCGAAATCACACCGGCATTGTTCACCAGGACGTCCAGCCGGCCCCATCGATCCACGATCGTCTTGACCATCGCCCGCGTCGAGTTTTCGTCCCGCACGTCTACGGCCACGGCCAACGCCTTCGCGCCGGTCGGATCGATCGAATCGGCTGTCTTCTGCGCCAGGTCGTCCCTCACGTCACAGATCGCGACGCTCGCGCCAGCCTGGGCCAGAATTCGGGCAATCGCTTCACCGATGCCCCGTCCGGCTCCTGTTACGATAGCCACCCGTCCCGTCAAATCGACCATATTAGCCATGTTTTCTCGCCTCGCTCAGTCCACCGGCTCGAGAATGATCTTGAACCCAACTTTGTCTTTGAACATCTGGAAGGCCTGCTCCCAATCCGTCACCGGCAACACGTGGGACGCAAGAGGCTTGGTATTCACCAGTCCGTTGGCCATCAGTTGCAGAGCCTTGGTCCAGGCCTCAGGGATCGTGGCAAACATGCCGGTCATGCTGATCTCTTTGTAGGCCACCTGGTCCATGTCCCACGCGTACGACTTTCCGGCCAGGCCCATCTGCGTATACTGCCCGCCCTTGCGCACCGCCTGCAGGCACATCGCGGCCGACGGTCCCGCGCCAGCGCACTCGAAGACGATGTCCGCGCCGTACCCGTCGGTCATATCGCCAAGCGTCTTGAACAGGTCTTCCTTCTGCACGTTGACGGTCACGTCCGCGCCCAGCTCCTTGCCCAGCTCAAGTCTCTTCTCATCCTGAGTGAGGCCGGACAGAACGACCGTTGCCTGGGCGGACTTGGCCACCTGCATCGCCAACAAGCCGATAGTACCCGGGCCCGACACGAGCACCACGTCACCGGGCATGATCTTCGTTCGGATCAGCCCACCGTGCACGACACAGGTCAACGGCTCGGTCAATGCCCCTGCCTGGAAGTCGATGTTCGCCGGCAAGGCGTGGACGTTCACTTCCGGAACGATGACGTATTTCGTCATCGCGCCGTTCACGATGGAGCCAATCGACCGCCGATTGGCACACAGGTTGGGTTTGCCGCCCCGGCAGTAGCGGCACACGCCGCACGTGTCGAAGTACGTTTCGGAGGTGACGCGGTCACCCACCTTGCACTTGGTGACTCCCTCCCCCACCTCGGCTACGACGCCGGCCAACTCGTGCCCGAGGATAATCGGCGGCGTGGTCTTGTACTCATCGTAGAAAATGTGAATATCCGTGCCGCACACCCCGGCCGCCTTCACCTCGATCTTGACCTGGCCGGCCTTCGGGCTCGGCTCCGGCATGTCCCGCACCCCGACGTTTCCCACGCCGGTAGCGTACTTCACTACTGCCTTCATGATTTCCTCCTCACATCCAGTGAAAAATGCCTGGAACTATCGAGAACGTGCTTCGCTATCCATTGAACCTCGGAATATAACCCAGCCTGACGGAAATCTCGTAGGCGGCATCGCGCGCCTTCTCGATCATCGACGGCAGGTAAGCCGGTCCAAAATGGGACGCCGCTCCAGAGAGCGTCAGGGCAGCAACGACGCCCCCCGTGCTGTCGAGAATCGGGGAAGCGATCGCCGTGATACCGCGGGTAATCTCCTCGTTGCTCATGGCATACCCGTGCACCCGGATGCGCGGCAGGCTGGCCAGCAATACGTCCAGGTCGGTGATCGTATTCTCAGTGAATGGGATCAGCGGATTTCTGGCGAGTAGTTCCCTCACCTTTTCATCGGCGAGATGAGCCAAAAAAACTTTCGAGGCCGCGCCGGCGTGGAGAGGGAGCCGACGACCAACCTCGAGAAATTGCGATCGGAGGTGCTTGATGCCTTCGACACGGGCCACGCACAGGACCGCGTCGCCGTACAGGACTGTGATGTAAGTAGTTTCACCCGTCTCAGTTGCCAGCCGGGCCAGCACGGGTACTCCGGCGACGTTGATGTCCATGTCGTGGAGCACGATGCTTCCCAGCTCGAACATTCGCATGGAGAGGCTATACATGCTGCCGGCGCGTCCACGCTCGACGAAGCCTTCTCCCTCCAGGGTGGACAGGAGCCGATACGCCGTACTGACGTTCACGCCGGAACTTCGCGCAATCTCAGTTAAGGTCTGCGCGGGCTTTTCCATGGAAAAAGTCTGCAGGATGCGAAGCGCCTTTTGCAGACTCAGGCTCTCATAGCGATTCTTTCCCCTCGGCCCTGCGGGACTGATCGGCTCGTCTATCTTAGTAACCTCGCATCATCGCATTGAGCGGGTCTGCATGACACAGCAAACCCACGGGATTAGAATGATACCGAACCACGCGTTTCAGACGCCGAAACGGCTGCAAGTATTGAGGCGGTTGAAACTATTTTCACAAGGTGAAATGTCTAATTCATTAAGTGAAGACCGTTTCAGTATATCACAAGGAGGCTCATCTGTCAATCGGTTTTGCGGTTTTTTCCCCAAATGGCTTCATTCGAAGGGGCGCTTCAATGGCTGGGTGCTGACGCTTATGGGAGTCCGAGCGCCCGGCTCAGCTTGACGATGCTAACGTGATTCCGCGATTGTCGATCTTATTTAGAAGGCCAAATCGAGCTCACTCTCACGCAGGCCGGCCCGGGCCAGACTAACGCCGGCCTGCCTCGCGGCTGTCCAGAACGTCGCAGGTACTCCTCGACGTTCTGGACAGTGGAACTCGCGTCACAACGCCCGCATAATCCAGTCGAGCGGGCAATTGTCTCATTCCAAGAAACACCGCAATGCCAGAGTGGCTACACCAGCGGGAGCCCCAACACGCGGCTCAGCTTGACGATCGTGAAGCGGTTCCGCAGGTAGTGGCCGTATTGATACGCCAGCTCGACTTCTTCCTGGCTCAAGCCGAGCTCATCCGGCTGCGTCGCTGCCCCTGCCCGTCGCAGGTGCTCCGCGACCACCTCCGGCGATGGAACCCGCGCCGCTACGCGCTGGATGCCCTCCCATTGGTCGGATATACGCTGCTTCAAGGCGTCGAGGTCCGCCTCGGTCAGATCCAAGAAGGCCGAATGCTCCTTGATCACGCCCTGTGCCAGCGGACCGTAGCCCTGCGTAATCGTTGCGATCTCCTCGTCCCGGTCCGGCAAGGTCGCCGCCTCGAGCCGGTCGAGCATCTCTTGCCGGGTCATCTCTCTGATGCGCGCATATAGCGCGGCGACGTGAACCGTCGCCATGCCGACCTTCGCCCCGTGAGGGATCGCCGGACGATTCTCCTGCAGCAGTTTCATCTCCAGGTAGTGGGCCGCGTGATGCTCGGCACCCGACGCGGGGCGCGTGGCACCAAAGTCGAGCATGCACAATCCCGATTGGATTAAAGCCGCGATAAGTTTTCGGATCCCCTCCAGTCCACCCTCGCGAATCTCGTCCGCGTGGCTGATACAGCTTTGAAGCGCCACATCGGATCGCTTCGCAATCTTCGGATCGAACGGTTCGTCCCACACCAGTGAACCCAACATCCAGTCCGCAACCGACGTGTATTTGCCGACCATGTCGCCGAAGCCAGCGGCGATCAAGCGGCGCGGAGCGTGGCACAGGGTCTCCAGATCGGCAAACACCGCGAGAGGCGGCTGACAGAGGATGGTCGTCTTGACGCCGGAGAGAACCAGCGGCGCGCCGATCGACGGGAAGCCATCCACTGACGGGGCAGTCGGCAGGGAAATGAAAGCCCGGCCCATTCGATGGCTCACGAAACGGGCAATGTCGGTCAGAGTGCCGGAGCCGACGGCCAAAAAAGTACAGTCGCCGAGTGGTGCGCGCACCATCGCATCGACCAGATAATGCTCGTCTGCGATCACTTCCTCGCCCGACAAGACGATCGTGACGACGTCTGCGCCCTGTTCTTTCAGCGCGTGCTCCACGTGCTCGCCCAGCGCCTGATACGTGTTCTCATCCGCGATCAGCGCAAATCGGTTGAGTCCCTTTTCTTCGCAGTACTGGGCAAGCTGCGCTACGGCGTCAGAGCCGATGTAGATCGGATAAATGGAAGCCATTATGTCATCTCCCTCGTTCAAAAAAATGATCCGTGATGCGTGGTACGTAATCTGATCCGTAATGCTCGATCTGCAACCCGGGCGTCAGCGCGCCTCGCACCTCACCCATTACGCGTATTACGCATCACGCGCCACTTATTCTCGTCACATAAGCCCGGCGAGCACTTCCGGCAGGACGCCGATGTTCTCGATCACGAAATCAGGCGGCGAGATCATTTTCTCGACGTCCGCGCGCTTGGAGGCGCCCGTCAGCGTTACTGCCGTGTACATGCCCGCTTGTTGTCCCATGCGGATGTCTGTTTCCAGCCGATCACCCACCATAACCACCTGGCCTGCGGGCAGACCCAGCTTCTGTAGCGCGACGTCGGTGATCAGGTGCGACGGCTTGCCGGCCACCAGTTCGACTTCGCGGCCGGTCATGTGCTCGAGCGCAGCGATAGTCCCACCAGCGTCAGGAATGGAGCCGCCGGGCATTGGACACGCCTTGTCCGCATTCGTGGCGAAAAAACGCGCCCCGCCGCGAAGCGCCTGGTACGCGGTATTGAGCTTGCGGTAATCCAGGGTGCGATCGAAAGCGACGACGACGGCATCTACCCCTTCAGGTCGGATGACGGCTTGAGGGTCCTGGTCCGCGAATTCATTCACGACGGGCAGACCATGGCCACGCAGCTCGTTCAGGAGATTGGTCTCACCGATGACGTACAGCCTTAGATTCGGCTCGGTCCGAGCGAGGTGGTAGCCGAGAACGAACGCCGAAGTGATGACGTCATCCGGCTGGGCCGGAATGCCGAGTCTGCTCAGTTTCTGCGCGTACGTCTGGCGGGGGTACAGCGGCTTGTTGCTGACGAACAATACTCTCTTGCCACGCCTTCGAAGCTCTGCGATGCTCTCGACGGCGCCTGGCAGCGACGCCTCGCCCAGGTAGACGGTGCCATCCAGGTCGAAAATGAAGCCATTTACCATAGCAGCCAATGCGTTCAGCCTCCGCGGTTGATCGAATGGGCTGGATTATACCGCGCCTGCGGGCTTCCTGAAAGTCCCCGCTCGTTCATCTCAAAATGATCCGTGCAGTCACTGCAGACTCACGGAATTGAACTCGATCATGGATGTGAACCCGGCAAACTCGGCCCACTCCCGCCTCGCTAAGCGATGTACGCTTCATCCCTGCCCGCCTGCACAGCCTCAGTTGCATTGTCGACTAGCTGTTGTGCAAAGTCCTCATGTGTGATCCCGGCCATTTCCAAGGCCGCCGCAAAACTGGAATCGGGCCCCATGTCCGGATTGGGGTTGACTTCGAGAACGAACGGCCGTCCGGCGGGATCCAGCCGGAAATCGACCCGGGCATAGCCGGCGCAGCCGGTGGCTTTCCAAGCTTCCAGCGCGAGGCGGCGAACCTGGTTGGCAGAGCGGGCCGACAGGTCGGCCGGGATCCGGCGTTGAGTGCCCAGAGCCTGAGGAGTCTCTGGGAGCCACTTTGCGGCGTAGCACACGATGTGCGGCATCTCCGGTGGCAGGCCTGAGAAGTCGATCTCGGCCACCGGGAGTACTTGAATGTGATGGCCGCGCTGCAGCATGGACACACCCAGCTCCCGCCCGTCGATGAACTGCTCGATCAGCGCCGGCCCGGCGAACTGCCGATGCACGCGCTTGACGGCCCGCATGAGCTCCGCACCGGGGCCGGCGACCACCGAAGAAGCATCGATTCCTTCACTTGCGTGCGCACGAAGCGGCTTCACGATCAGTGCGCCGGTCGCGCCCACCAGCGCCGGAGTGTCCTGACCCAACGGCACGACCACCGCTTTCGGCGTGGGCACGCCGTGCTGTTGCAGCGCCATTTTGGTCTGCCACTTGTCCGCGCACAGGCTCATGCAAGCCGCGTCGGCGCCCGTGCAGGCCAGTCCCCGCGATTGTACTACTGCCGGCACGCGCGTGTAATCGAGGGGTCCGCCCACCATCAGGTCATCCACCAGGTTGAAGACGACGGATTCTGGGCGGCCAGCCAGGACGGAGTGAAGATCCGCGAGTTGCGAAATCCCGATCTCTCGACAGGGAATGCCAAGACGACGCAGATCGTCGACGATCCGCTCGACTTCGTACATAACACCGTGGCTAGATTCGGGCCAACGACAATCGGACCAGCCGGAAAGCGATGAAGGGGCATTGTGCAGAACGACGACCCCGCGTTCCAATTGCATGCGGCGCTCCTTCGAATATGCCGAGGGGGCCAGAACCTGAGAGCCAAAGCCCGCATGTCCCACACCATCGGTGTGCGGTCGGCGCCCGGTTCCGACTTACGAGAAAGGGCGCTCCAGGTCAACACAGGATCAACAGCCACCCGGCCGGGGTCATGCGGGCCGGACAGCCCAATTCTCGACAAGGAAGAGCGGCAGAGTAGCCGTGACACTGCCGCTCGCCGATCAGGCGGACGTCTACGGAATGCGAAATCGTGACAGAACGCCGGTATTTTACCTCAGAATAGTCGTAAGTTCAAGGCGCGCTGCCGTCGGGCAGCTCAATCGTGAAGACGGTTCCCTCGCCAGGTTGGCTGTCCACGCTTATTGTACCGCCGTGCGCCTGAACGAGCTGGCGAGCGATGGCTAGCCCCAATCCGCTGCCGGCGCCGCCCGCGTGGGACCGCGACCGGTCGCCACGCCAGAAACGGTCGAAGATGTAGGGCAGATCCTCGGGTGGAATGCCCTGTCCTGTATCACCGACAGCGATTCGCACGCCTGATGACGTAGCCTCGGCGCTCAGGGCGATCGTCCCACCATGAGGCGTGTGGCGTAAGGCATTCATCACCAGATTGCCCAGAACCTGGCCGAGGCGCCCGACGTCACCGGTCACGATCAGCCTCGAAGAGTCCGAGGAACCGCCTGCAGTCCCCACTTCGACACGCAGATCGATGCCGGCAGCTTCCGCCTGAGCGCTGAAGCTCGTCTGGACGTCGGCCAGAAGGTCGGCGACCTCCACGGGCTCTCTGACCAGAGGCAATTGCCCCGCTTCGGCGAGCGAGAGTGTCCGCAAGTCGTCCACGAGGCGCGCCAGGAGGCGAGTCTCGTCCAACGTGGTTCGGATGTGTTCCTGAGTCGGCTCGTACACGCCGTCCAGGACGCCCTCCAGGTTACCCTGGATGATGTGCAGCGGCGTTCGCAGCTCGTGCGCGACGTCTGCTGTGAGGTTGCGCCGCTGAAGATCGGCGCGCTCCAGCTCTTCCGTCATCCGGTTGAAGGACTCGACCAGCCGCCGAAACTCACCCGGACCGTAGGGCGGGAGCGGCACTCGCGTCGAAAAATCGCCGGCAGCGACCCGGTCGGCGGCGACCATCACGTCAACCATGGGCATGGCCACGCCCCGAAAGGTTCGAATCGCGAGCACCACCGCCAGCACAGGCAGAGCCAGCGCCAGGATGATCCCCCCAATCGTCACCAGCAGAACCGTCTGGCGGCCGGTTCCGAGCGCACGGGTCACAAGCACGGCAAGCGCAGCCGTTCCGCCCACGCTGATCAGCCCCAGGCACCCCAACGCGACTGCGAAGCGCGTCAGCAACCACCGCCGTCGGCGCATCCGAAGATGCTGCCACAGGTAAGGGTGCGAGCTCGCATCAAAGTCCCGAAAATCGTGCCCCGGGGGCCAGTGGGAACGCCTAGGCCTCATCGCAATCACCCATCATCAAACTTGTAACCCACGCCGAACACGGTCAGTATGTAGTGCGGGTCAAGGGGATTCACCTCCAACTTGCGGCGCAGGTTCTTGACGTGCGCGTCGATGCTGCGATCGAAACCTTCGTACGCCACGCCGTACAACTGGTCTACAAGTTGCTCGCGGGTCAGGGTCTGACCCGCATGCTGGGCCAGGATCGCCAAAAGGTTGAATTCGGTGCGCGTGAGGGCAATGCCGGTGCCGCCACGAGTGACGGTGTGGCCGTTCAGGTCGATCTCCAGGTCGGCGGCCCGTATCAGACCGGATTGACGCACGCCTCCCTGGATGCGGCGCAGGACTGCCCGCACCCGAGCCACCAACTCGCGCGGCGAGAACGGCTTGACGATGTAGTCGTCCGCTCCCAACTCCAATCCGATCAGCCGATCAGTCTCGTCGACTCGCGCGGTGAGCATGACGATCGGTACGTCCGAGATGCGCCTCAAGGCCCGGCACACCTCCAGACCGTCCTGCCCCGGCAAATTCAGGTCGAGGACGACCAAATCCGGCCGGCTCCGGCGATAGACCGCCAGGGCCTCGTTTCCGTCGACGGCAGGGAGAACTCGGAAACCGGCCTGCTCCAGGTAGTCTCGCGCCAATTTCACAATCTTCGGTTCGTCGTCCACCACCAGAATGGTTTCATTCATGTCACGTCACCCAACCGGTCTTGTAGAACCGAGACAGCGACTATACAAGGCCAGCCCCAACTGACTCCTACCGCTTCGCGAACGTCACCGTCATTTCCCCACTCAGTGTCGTGGGCGCAGCCTCGGCAGCCACTTCCCGGTTCTACGCTTGTACGTTTGATACTCCTCTCCAAATCTCATCTGCAGCAACTGCTCTTCATAGCTCGCTATGTAGCTGTAGAAGCCGAGTATCACAACCAACAATCCAACAGACACAAGCGACAGCGTGGCAATTGCCAGGCCGAGGTAAGTCAAGAGACTCGCCAGGTACAACGGGTGCCTCACATACCGAAAAGCCCCGTTGCTCACGATGTAATCCGGCCGTTTCTCGTGAGCGACGGCGAGTCCTGCTCTAGCGAGATACACGGCCGCCAGTAATGACAGACCCAGCAAAACCAGGCGCACAGACAACGGCACCCACTGTGACGGGAATGTCGACAGATGCAAGAAGAATGAGTCGCCTACCCAAACCACCAGGAATAGCCCGAACAACAGCAACTGACCGGCATCCCCAGATGGATGCTCGCCATCTTTCTCTCTCATCTTTCCCCTCGTAATCCTTGTAGCTGGCAAACCATAGCGGTCCAGCCTGCAAAAAGTGGGGGCGCCCCTGGCATGCCCTCGTCCGGCTCTAGTCGCCGCACTGGCCCCCGTTGGCCAACGCCGACAAGGGCACATCCAACTCCTTGGCCCGAGCAAGGGACGCCCCGAAGGATCGTCCCTTGCTCCAACGCCTACCCTCAGCCGGCGGTCGTGGCCTCACCGGAACCGCCTGCCGGCTTGCCCGGCTCGGATGGCGCATCCGGCTGTTTGGGCGCATCCTGGGGTTTTGGCTGTTCTTCGCACCACCAACCCCACGGGCCGCCGGGCCGGAACCCATGCCGGGCCCAGGTCGGATGCCTCCCGGCCGCCTGGCCGGCCCGGTGGTGAAAGGCCGCCGCTCTGAAGGCTGCCAGACCGAGCAAGACGAGCAGACCGATCAAGAGCAGGCTCCCCAGGCCGGGGAAGAACGGTCCCAACCCAAAGTGCCCCGTCCAGTAGCCGCCATACATGGGCGGAATAGCAAATGCTCCGCGATTCCCCGGCTGGGCAAGCCACTGCATCATGTACGCCTGCGACAGACCTGCCCGGTATCCCGCAGCCCCGGACAACCCTATCAACCCGATCACGATCACGACCAACAAAACGCCGAACAGAATGCGTCTGTGAAACATACTGTGCCTCCCTTAGCTCAAACGAGCCGCCCAATGCGGCCCCACGTCAACCATCTAGGCACAGTATGCCAGAGACCTGTGAAAAAAGTATGAACGTGTGTGGCAGGTATCGTGAATCCGTTCCACCATCGTCACGCCGACCGACGCTCGTCGGACGAGCCCGGCCTCATGGTGCCTCGACCAACCCCCACCTGACCGCCCGGCATCGTTTTGCGCGGTCAGTCGGATTCCGGGTCAGTCACGAGCAACGAATTGCTGCTGCCGAATGCGTTGGGCACGTCACCGTCGGACTGGCGATCGTTCATCCATTCTCTTCCGTCACACAAATAGCGGAACTCATAGCGCTGCCCAGCCGCCAGGTCGATCGTTGTCGTCCACCGGCCCTCCTGATCACGCCGGAATGGATGCGACGTTCGATTCCAGTCATTGAAATCACCCAGCAGATAAACACGGTCGGCCCAGGTGCAACCGGGCAGACTGAAGGTCACTCGGGCTATCTGTTTGTTGTTGACTCGGACGTACGTCTTCTGAATCATGTGTGCGACCTCCGTTCCAGGGCTACTCCGCCAGCAGCATCGGCAGCAGCACGCTCAACATCAAGACCAAAACCCACAGCGCGGGTGTCGGTGTCGCCTCCCCTTGAAGAGTGACAGAGCGAGTCGGCTTCCGCGATACGACTCGGAAGCGGTGGGCGTGCCGTCGCACCAGGTATTGGTACACCAAAGCCAGGGTTGCGCCATAGGCAAACTCCGCCATGAGCCAGGGATATGCACGAAGAGCGTCCGCAAGCCTCCAGGGCAGGGCCTGCCCGAGCATCACCGGGATCAGCCACAAACGCCCCACGAACCATAGCACCGACGCGTAGACCAATCCCCAGATGAGCGATGAGCCGTAGCTGAAGCTGTCCGGCCGGAACAGAACGCCGTACAGTGCGCCCAACAGGGCGCTGCCCACGACCGCGACCAGGAAGCCGGTGGTTGCTGACCCGGGCCCCGACCAGCCCGGCGAGCATCGGCAGGCCGTTCTCATAAGTCAACGCTGCCGCGTAGACCACGCCCCCGAACCCTCCTGCCAGCAACCCCATGCCCATCGCCCTGAATCCGCGCGTGGCAGCGCCTTCGGGCTCTCGCTCCCAGGGAAGCGACTCAGCAAAGAGCTCGCGCCACGTACGATCGAGCGCTGCGTAAACGATGCCGAGCAGCAGGCCCCAAATCAGATAGCTCGTTAGTCCGGCAAAGGAGGTTCGTGCGCTCGCCAGCGACCACTCGACGCCCCGACCCAACCCTATCGGCAGGAGGGTCAGCTCGCCGAGCACCCACCATAGATACCCGTAAGCAGCGCCCCAGGCAATGCTCGAACCGGCGCCGCGAATCTCACCCCGATAGAGAACGCCGTAGATCGCACCCAGGGCAAAGCTGCCAAGCCAAAAGGCGAAACCACCGACGCCCGTGGACGATCCGCGGATGAGCGCCAACGAAGGTGAGAGCGTTCCCGCGCTGACTGGCCAGGTTCCCAAGATCAATCCGCCGAGGCTGCCGGCTACGCCGCCGATGATGACCACACGCAAGAGCATCCAGTATGGGAGGTGGGCCCCCGGGACGTCACCCATCGCGGAGTTCGGCATCGGCCAGTTACCCGGCAATAACGAGTAGACCAGTCCGAGGACGGCACCGTAACCAGTCAGATAGGCGATCAGCAGTGGGAAGCCGTCACGCGCCGCCTCGATGCTCCAGCCGGGGAATTGCCCCGCAAGCCACGGACCGAGTGCCAGCGGGACCGCAATCCACCAAAGAAGTGCGTAAGTCGTGCTCCACATGATGCTAAACCCGGCGCAGCGGCTAAAGCGTCCCAGCAGTAATCCGAACCCGGCGCCGACGACTGCGCTGAACAGCAAGTGCGCGACCAGAGCGACCAACGCCGAGTGGATATGCAGGGCTTCCACGACCAGCGGGAACGCTGTGTGGCCGATGGCAGCGTAAATGACGCCGCCGCCGGCAATACCGGCGATCGCCCCGCTCGCGAGAGATCGAACAAGGTCCTGGGGGTCGTTCATGCCTCAATCTCCTCGGTCCGTGCCTCAGTCTCGACTAGCGCACGCTGAGACCGCGACGCGCCCAGCGTCTGCACGATATCGCGTGGGAAGAACATATCCACGAGCCAGTCCATCGCGACCCGCAGCTTGCGCTCGAAGGTAGGCAGCCGGTACAGGTAGACCATTCGCCACATTGCCCAGGCGAGCATGCCGGAGAACTTCATACCTTTGACCTCAGCGGCGGCAATGTGGTGGCCCAACAACGCCACGGAGCCGAGCGAAGCATAGTGGAAGGGCTTCGGCTTCCGGCCGCGGACCACCGAGTAAATGTTGCGCGCCACCGCCGGACCTTCCACCAAGGCGTGCTGCGCAGTCGCCAGCGCCGGCCGCCCAGTTTTTGCGTCCGGAATCCAGGCACAATCGCCGATGGCCCAGACCCCATTCACTCCCTCGACGGCAAACGTGGAGTCGGTCTTGATCGCGCCGTGCTCTGCGGCGGCTCCCCGGATGGATCTCACCAGTGGGTGCGGAGTATTCCCCGCGGTCCAAATGAGGGTCTTGGCGTCGATCTTGTCGCCGTTGGCCAGGACCACACGGCCGGGCGGTGCGGCAGCGACGCGGCTGCCGCATTTGCAGGTCACGCCGCGCGCCTCCAGCCTGGCCAAAGCGTAGGCCGCCAGCCCATCGCTCAGCTCCGGCAAGATGCGCCGGCTGGAGTGCACCAGGACGATCGAAACGTCCTCCTGTCGGATGTTGGGGTAGAATGCCAATGAAGTTCGAACGAAGTCGTTCAGTGCACCGACGAGCTCGGTGCCGGCGAATCCACCGCCTGCCACGACGAAAGTCAGCATCGCCTTCCGCTTCAGGCTGTCCGGCTCATCATCAGCATCCTCCAGCATGTCGATTACGCGATTGCGCAGGTCGATCGCTGCCCGAAGCGTCTTGAAGGTGAAGGCATTCTCTTCTACGCCCGGCAAGCCGTAGAAATTCGGCACGGCGCCAAGCGCCAGGACGAGATGATCGAACGGAATGTCCGGTTGAGGTTCTCCGCTGGGGCCCACCACCTCCAGCACACGACGGTCCATGTCGATCGACCGCACCTCGCCGCGCACGACGGTTGCCCAGCGAAAGAAGACACGTAGCGGCGGCGCAATGTGCCTCGGCTCGATCACGCTGGTCGTGACCTCAATCAGCATCGGCGTGAAAAGCAGGTAGTTGGCGCTGTTGACGAGAGTGATCTCGACCGTGGGGTCGTCGGCGAAAAGGCGCTCCAGGCGCTGCGCTGCCGTGACTCCGGAGAAGCCGCCACCCGCCACAACGATGCGCGTCGTGAGGCGAGGCTCAGTCGCAGCCTCCGGCACTCGTAGGCGGGGGGAGGCTCTGGGCCAGACGATGTGATAGGCGAGGCCGATTATCGCACCCTGGAACAGTGCGACGGCGAAGGCGGGGAAGGTCGCTCCGGCGTCGACGGCGGACCATTTGAGCGACTGCCCGCTCGCGAGAGGAATCACAATCAGCGAGGTGACCCACCACCACACCAGGCCGTATGCGGTTCCGCCCATGACACTCTCGGCGTAGCTTACGGGCGTCGGGAACAGCGCGGCGTACATCGCGCCCATGAGCACCCCGAGGAGAAGAAATGTCGCCCAGACTCGATCGGGCGGGACGCTGCGACTCAGGACGGCAACGGGCGCTGGCTGGCGCAGCGCCATCAACAGCCCTGCCGCGCACAGCCCGGCGACCAGGCCGATCAGGATCCCGACGGCGACTCGCCGGATTGTCATGGCGCTTCTCCTCTCGGTTGGGGTTTATTTCTTCGCGAGCGTTTTCGCCGCCAGGGCAGCGCCGACGATCCCGGCCTCGTTCAGAAGCCGGGCCGGCACGATCGGAATTTGGGCGCGCAACAACGGCAGGAACTCGCCGTATTGCTTGCTGACGCCACCCCCCAAAATGAACAGGTCGGGCGAGAAGAGCGCTTCGAGCAAGGCCAGATATTCGTTGAGCCGACCGGCCCACGTAGCCCAGTCCAGCTGTTCTTTCTGCCGGAATCCGATCCGAGCAATATTCCTCGGCATCGATCCCCCCGCGTGATGCGCTCAGCAAGGGGACGTGTCCGACTTCCGTGTTCGGTACCAGAACGCCGTCGACGAACACGGCGCTGCCGATTCCTGTGCCGAAGGTCAGCAGCATGACCACGCCTTTGTGGCCCTTGCCCGCTCCGAACTTCATTTCCGCCATACCGGCGGCGTCGGCGTCATTGAGCAGAAGGGTGCGGCATCCGGTTCTCTTCTGCAGCAACCGGCGGCCATCCGTCCCGATCCAGGCCCGATCGATGTTGGCTGCCGTGTAGACGACGCCCTTTCGAACCACACCCGGCACGGTGCAGCCGATGGGTCCACGCCAGTGGAAATGACGGACGATGTTTATTATTGCGTTGGCGACAGCGTCAGGTGTTGAGGGCTGCGGCGTCGGGATGCGGAAGCGGTCATCCGTCAGCACTCCCTTTTTTACATCCACCGGCGCGCCTTTGACGCCGGATCCCCCAACGTCGATTCCCAGAATTTCCACCTTCGCCTCCTCGCTGCGTTGCGGGCTTGACGCGATCCATGGCCGCCTCCCCGGATCGCACCTTCGCTTTTGATACCTGTATTATGGCCTCAGACGCACAGCTTTACAAACCGCCGTCAGGCCTGGAGAGCCACCTTCGATTGTCTGGTGATGCGAACACGGCAGAGAGCAAGAAGGGGCGGCAGCCACCGCCCCAGCCCTGATGCACGCGCCGGTTGCGCCCCAACTCGAACCCGAACGCAGTCCGGACCAGAACGCTGCCTCCTATTTTTCGCACCGAAGAGGGGAGCTATTCGGATGTTTGAGCCGCCTCAGCGCTCGAACGACTTCTCGCCGGCCTCCACCGCAAACGGCAGCCGGTTTTCGAGCGGCGGCATCAGGCATACGGTCTCGGGCTCGTAGGCGCAAGGCGGATTGTAGGCGTAATTGAAATCGAGAATCAGCTCGTCCGGCCCGCCACCCAGATCGGCGCCCTTCACGGCATCGTACAGATAGCGGCCGTTGCCATAGGTTTCGCGTCCGGACGTCGCATCCCGAAACGGGAGGAACACGCCACCGCCGTAACCCTCGATCCAGAAGACGCTCAGCGCGACGGTCTGCCGTTGGGCGACGAAACGTACGAGGGCCACGCGTGTATACCGCAGAAGGCCGTCCACCGGCAGCTCCATTTCCAGCGTCTCCGGCGTGACGTCGCGATCCACCACGCCGATGACGCGCCAGTCGGGATCGTAAGGATAGTAGTGAAGGCCCGAAAAGTGCGTTCTCAATTCGGGCGGCACCGGCGACTGGGGATGGTCCTTGTACAGGGCGTTCCGCTTCGTGCAAAACTCGGCCCAGATGACGGGTTGCTCGGCCCACGACGCCCGCCGGACGGCGGCGTACATCTCACCCACCGTTCTCCGCCAGTGCGCCACAGTGAAAGGATTGTCCGGAACACTCATGCTCCACTCCATTTCTTCAACAACCGGGTGATTTCCTCCGGCGGCTTACCACGGAGCGCATCCGCTTCCGGGAGAGCACCCAGGCGCATCAACTCCGCAAAAGACAGGAGGTGCCCACTTAGCGTGCCCACAGCTGCCAGCAGGCGGTTGCCTTTTGCGTAGTAAGCCAGGAATTTGCGCTCTTCGACGTCGCCGGTGACGATCAGTTCTTCCCAGTCCCGGGTATAACCCGCATACCTGAACGACACCCCGTGCTGCTGTGTCCAGAAGAACGGCACGCCGCGGAAGGGCTCTCCCTTTCCGGCCATCGACCGCCCGGCCGCCCGGCCATGCTGCAGGGCGACGCGCCAGTGCTCGATGCGGATGGGGCCGCCGCCGAATGGATTGGGGAACCGAGCCACATCGCCGGCAGCCCAGACGCCGTAGTGCGCCGGCTGGTCGCCGATCTTGACGCGGAATTGCTCGTCCACGTCCAGGCTGCCATCGCGATTCAGCGGAACGCCCTGCACGAAGTCCGTCACCGGCCGCACGCCGACGCCCACGACCACCAGGCCCGCGGAAAGCGCCGTCCCATCGTCCAGTTCCACGCCCGTCACCCGGTCCTCACCACTGAACCTCTTAACGCCACGCCCCAGCTCGAACGCAACGCCGTTGGCAACGTGCAGCGCCTGGATCGCCTTGCCCACTGGCGCGCCCAGGGTCCGCTCGAACGGAGTCGCTTCGGGCGCCACTACCGTCACGGCCAGGCCGCGCGCCTTCAGGCTGGCCGCCACCTCCATGCCGATGAAACTTGCACCGACCACTACGGCCTGCTCGACGCCCGGCAGGGAGGCGATGATAGCATCACAGTCTTCGCGTGAACGTAGAGTGAACACCCCCGCCAGGTCTGCGCCGGGGACGTTCAGTGTTCGAGGCGACGCACCCGTGGCAATCAAGACCGTATCGGGTGACATCTCACCGCCGCTTTCCAGCCGAATGGCGCGCGTCTTCACGTCCAGCGCAACCACGCGGTCGCGAATCCGCTCTATGCCGTACTCCTGGTAGAATCGCGCCGGACGGAGCGCCAGCCACGAAGCAGGCGCCTTTCCGGACAGGTAGCTCTTGCTGAGGTTGGGACGATCGTAGGGCCAGCGATCCTCGGGGCTGACTACCACGATGCGGCCCCGGTACTCTTCCTGGCGCAGCGTCTCAATCGCGGACGCGGCCGCCGCACCCCCGCCGATCACCACGAAGGTCCGACCGTCCGCCTGCGGATCGAAGGAAGCCATCGCCATCGCGACCCGCTCAGGCGCATCGTCCGGCACGTCCACGAAGACGTCGTCACCATCGATACGCACGGCAAAGCGCGGTATGCCGTTCAGCGGTGGCGGCTCCAACATGTCTCCGGTGCGCACGTCGAAAGTAGCCTGGTGCCAGGGACACATCACGCGCGTCTCGTGCAGCAGCCCATCCGTGAGCGGCCCTCCATAGTGCGGGCACACCGCTCCCGTCGCGTGGAGCTCTCCCCCGACCTTTGCGAGAAGGACGGGCCGTTCGCCCACCATGACCTTCATCATCTCACCGTCGTGCAAGTCATCAACGCGTGCGACCTTGGCTTCCATGTGTGCTGTTATTCCTTTCTGTGGGTGCGGTGCCGTCCTAGTCAGGCATTGAGACCTGCAGGTTCGGTCCAGATCTCCTGGGATGCGGACGGCCATCGACTGGATCGCGGGCAAGAACGGCCAGAGGGACAGATGAGACTCGCGCCGTTCGAAGCCCTTTGGAAGGTAAACAGAGGACGTGCCCGTTCAAATACGAGGCAATACGATATTACGACATCTCATTGCGCTAATGGTACCTCATTTCCAGCAAGTGTCAAGACAATCTGGTTTCTTTGGGGACTTTTGGTCAGGACCGGGCCGCGGCCTCGTCCATTGACAGGATATGCCCGAACTCCAGATTCTACGAAGCACTCAACATGGCACTTGCATGCAGTGATAGAATCAGGATAGTAGTATGTGCACTTTTTCGATGAACACGAGAACTGGCCGTCACGCCAGACCAGGGGAGGTCACGCACCAATGCCGACAACAGAGGACTATCAGGCCATCGTCATCGGATCCGGTCAGGGCGGCACGCCCCTGGCCCGAGCCCTGGCTCACGCCGGCTGGAAGACCGCGCTGATTGAGAGAGAACACGTGGGCGGCACCTGCGTCAACGAGGGTTGCTCGCCGACCAAAACCATGGTGGCCAGCGCCAGGGTCGCCTATCTGGCCCGGCGAGCGGCGGATTACGGCGTCCACACGGGCACGGTGACGGTGGACATGCTCCGTGTCCGCCAGCGAAAGCGCGACATCGTCACGAGCTTCCGTGACGGCGATCTGAAGCGCATTGAGGCAGCTGCCCCAGCACTGGACCTCCTCATGGGCGAAGCGCACTTCGTCGACACGCACTCCGTCGAGGTGCGCCTCAACGATGGAGGCATGCGTCTGCTGAACGGGAAACAGATCTTCATCAATACCGGCGCTCATCCGGCGCGGCCGTCGATCCCCGGCCTCGACAGTGTGCCGACCCTGGACTCGACGTCGATCATGGAACTCGATGCCGTGCCGGAACGCCTGATCGTTGTCGGTGGAGGCTACGTCGGTCTGGAATTCGCGCAGATGTTCCGCCGCTTCGGCAGCCAGGTCACTCTCGTGCAACGGGGTCCGCAGTTGCTGGGACGCGAGGACGAGGACGTGGCCCAGGCGGTCGCAGAGATTCTGCGCGAGGACGGCGTGGAGGTGCTGCTCAACTCCACCGCCCAAGCTGTGGATCTGAACAGCGACGGCCACATCCAAATGGCCGTCCGGAGCCCGGAAGGGCAGCAATCGATATCCGGTACACACCTGCTCCTGGCCGTGGGTCGGGCGCCCAACACGGATCGCCTCGACTTGAGTGCGGCAGGTGTTGAGATCGGCGACCACGGACTGGTCCGCGTGAACGAGCGCTTGGAGACGAACGTCCCCGGCATCTACGCCCTCGGTGACGTCAAGGGCGGCCCGGCGTTCACGCACATCTCCTACGACGATTTCCGCATCATACGCACGAATCTGCTGGAAGGCGGCCGTGCCACGACCACCGGACGCATGGTGCCGTACACAGTGTACATCGATCCACAATTGGGCCGCGTGGGGCTGACGGAGCGGGAAGCACGTGAGGGCGGCCACCGCATTCGTGTGGCCAAGATGTCGATGAGTCGAGTGGCCCGAGCGTTGGAAACCGACGAGTCACGAGGCGTCATGAAGGTCATCGTGGAGGCCGACACTCAGCTGATCCTGGGCGCGGCCGTACTGGGGCTCGAGGGCGGAGAGCTTATGTCTATGCTGGAGATCGCCATGCTGGGCCGTGTCCCATACCCCGTTCTGCGCGAGGCGACCCTGGCCCATCCCACCCTCGCCGAATCTCTCAACAACGTATTCAACAACTTCGTGGACGAGTGAGGCCCTACGCCTGCACGGCCCAGACTTCGGCGCCCTCGCTTGCCTGGCAGATGTAGAGCGCCGGGTTGAGGTGGGTGGCCTGTTGATAGTCCGCCGCCACGGCTGCAGCAAACGAGTCCGAGACTTCTGCGCGAACCAGCGCCACGGCGCAACCGCCGAAACCGCCGCCGGTCATGCGCGCACCGAAACAGCCAGGTTGCCGCTGCGCAATCTCCACCATCTTGTCCATTTTGCTCGTCGAAATCTCGAAATCGTCACGCATGCTGACGTGGCTGGCATCCATCAATCGGCCCAACTCCGCTGCGTCACCGCGGCGCATCGCTTCTGCGGCCTGCAGCGTTCGCTCGTCCTCGGTAACCACGTGACGAGCTCGCCGTCGGGTGACGTCGTCCAGCATGCCGGCCTTCGCCTCGAATTGTGCGACCGAAACGTCACGTAACGCCGCAACACCAAATGCGGCCGCGGCCGCCTCACATTGGGCGCGCCGCTCGTTGTACGCCGAGCCGACCAGCCCGCGTCGGGTCGCGGTGTCCATGATCACCACTGCCGTCTCCGGCGGGAGTGGCACCGCCTGCGTCTCCAGCGACCGGCAATCGATCAGCAGGGCATGCCCCGCCTTCCCTGCAGCGGAAATCATCTGGTCCATAATACCGCAGTTCATGCCTACCCACTTGTTCTCGGCCTTCTGGCCCAGCCGGGCCATCGCCGGAGGATCCCACGGCCAGTCTGCGATCGCCGTGAAAGCACGCGCTGTGGCCATCTCCAGCGCCGCAGACGACGACAGGCCTGCGCCAATCGGCACGTCGCTGGCGATCGCGCCCTCCCACCCACGCAGGGCATAGCCGGCCTGCTGCATCGCCCAGGCCGTGCCTTTCAGATACTCGATCCAGCTTTCGCCGTCCTTCTGCAGCCTGTCCAACACGAACTCAGCCTGTCTGCCCACGTGGAGAGACAGTGCCACCACGCGGCCATCGTCGCGCGGCCGGAGCGCGATCCAGATCGCTCGATCGATGGCGATGGGCAGCACGAATCCATCGTTGTAGTCGGTATGCTCACCGATCACGTTGACCCGTCCCGGTGCCCGAACGACGAGTGTCGGATCGGCGTCGAATTGCTTGCGGAACTCCGCGATGATCTGGGATCGAAGATTCATCTCACCTGGCCTTGTAGTGGATTTCAGATAGGGCGCGCAGCCGCTCGGCGGCCTGCTCGGCCGTCAAATCGCGCTGCACTTCAGCCATCATCTCGTACCCAACCATGAACTTCTTCACCGTAGCGGAGCGCAGGAGCGGCGGGTAGAAGTGAGCGTGCAACTGCCAGTGGGTATCCTCGCCGGCATCGGGGCCGGTCGGCGCGCCGTGCCAGCCCATCGAGTACGGGAATGACACCTCGAACAGGTTATCGTATCGGGTCAATAACCGCTTGAGTATCTCGGCCAGCGCGTCCCGTTCCGGATCGCTAAGCTCGGGTAAGCGCCGGACGTAGCGCCGGGGCAAGAGCAGCGTTTCGAACGGCCAGAAGCCCCAGAACGGGATGACCACCAGCCAATGCGCGTTCTCGACGACCGTCCGTTCTCCGTCGGCGGCCTCCAGTGCGGCGTAGTCCACGAGCAGCGGCGATCCGTGGGCCTCGAAGTAGCCGCGCTGCTGGCGCTCTTCCTTGCTCGGCTCATTGGGCAGCGCCGTCCCAGCCCAGACCTGGCCGTGCGGGTGTGGATTGGACGCGCCCATCATGGCGCCCTTGTTTTCGAACACCTGCACCCAGCGGTAGCGTGCGCCCAGTTCGGTCACCTGCTGAGCCCACACGTCCACCACGCGGCGGATGTCCGACAACTCCATCTCCGGCAGCGTCAAGTCGTGGCGCGGTGAGAAGCAGATCACGCGGCACGTGCCCTGCTGGCCCTGCGCAGTCAGCAACACGTGCGGGCTCACCGGCGCTGGGGGGGTATCCGGACGCAGCGTCGCGAAATCATTGGTGAAGACGAACGTCGAAATCGTACTGAGGATTCCGCACGCCGCCGGCCCGCTCGTTGCCGGGGCATAAGTAACAAAATGGATCGTAGCGCGGTCGCTCGTCCACCGACGCCTTCTCCACCTGACCTAGCCAGGGGCGCTGCGTCCGGTGCGGCGACACCAGCACCCACTCTCCGGTCAGCGGGTTGAGCCGCCGGTGTGGGTGCTCACGAATATCGAACTGGTCCGTCACGGAGTCACTCCTGCACGATGGGATCAGGAAGTATTATAGCCGAGCAAGTCTCTTTTGGGAAACCCACTCCGCATGGGCCAGGCATCCCACTACATAACGAGCAGTCAAGAGCTTCGCCGATGCATCGAGTCACCTGTCACCTTCCACTTCAAGGTCCACTGTTGACAACGCACGTTTTCTCATGATACAATGGTTACGATCGGCATTAAGTGACACAATCGCATATCTGAATTGAGCCCCTTCTTATCAATTCATTCACAGTTACGCGCCTCGCCCGGTAGTGACCAAGCGCCAGCCGGGACGTGACTCGAGTCGTTCGGCTCGCCCAACCTACAGGAAAAGAGGAGTATCAGCATGGGCAACGTGATCACATGCCGGAGCCGTCTGTGGTTCGTCCTTGCCTTCGGTCTGCTGCTGGCCGCAACGCTGTGGTTGCTGCCGGCCCAGGCGCTGGCCGATGGGCCGACGTGCTACGCCCGCGTCGGTGCGTCTTCGCCCTACACCAGCAGCGACGCCTCCGCCGTCCAGCAGGCGGTCGACGCAGCTGCGGACGGCGACCTGGTCAAGGTGGCCGGCTACTGCCAGGGCGTGCAGGCGCGCGATGGGCTAACGCAGACGGTCTACATCAGCAAGGCCATCACGCTGCAGGGCGGCTACAGTCCCCTGGACTGGCTGACCCCCGACCCGGAGCTGCACCCGACGACGCTGGACGCGAACGGCCTGGGCCGCGTCGTGGTTATCACGGACGGGGTGCCGGGCACGCTGGCCGACCTCAGTGTCGTCAACGGATACTGGGCAACGGGCAGCGCGGCCGGCCTGGCCTATGGCCCTGTAACCCTGACCCACGTGAACGTCCTCAGCAATACCGCTGAGGAGGGCCTGGGCGGGTTGGCCGTCTGGGGCGACGTCACGGCGGTTGGCGGCCTGTTCCAAGGCAACCGTTCGGGTTTGTGCTGGTGCTGGAACGGCGCGTTGGGCGCCGTGGGCAACCTTACGGCGACCGACTCCCGATTCGTGAACAATTGGGGCGGAATTGGAGCGAGCGTGATTGCCAGTGGCACGATCACGCTGATGGGCGGCAGCTTCGAGAACAATGAGGCCGTGATGGGACCCGCGGTTGTGGCCATGGGCCCGCTGATCGTCACGGGCACTCAGTTCTTCGACAACGCCGCGACACGGATAACCACCACGGTCGGCCTCGGCGGGGCGTGCATGGTCCAAAGCGACGGCCCTGTCCATATCGTCAACGCGTTGTTTGCCGGCAACACCGCCGCCGGCGGCGGCGCGCTGTTCTACAAGGGGACGGGCGTTTCTGACATCTTGTTCAGCACCATCGTGGGCGCCGACAGCCCTCACGCCACATCGGCCGTCTACGTGGGCGGCGGCACGCTGCATATGACCAATACGATCGTGGCCAGCTACACCATCCCCATCAGCGCCGAAGTCGGCTCGTCCGCGAGCGAGGACTATAACCTGTTCTTCAACACTGGGCCGTCCCTCGGTCCAGTCACGAGCGGCAGCCACCATCCCGTCGGTGACCCGCGCTTCGTCCGGGACGACACCGGTGCGAACCCGGCAGACGGGGACTACCACCTCCGCGCCGGCAGTCCGGCCATTAACGCCGGCATCGACCTCGGCGTAGATACGGACCTGGAGGACCACGTCCGGCCGCAAGGCGGCGGCTTCGACCTCGGCGCGTTCGAGTCGCCCTATGGGGCCGCCGACCTGGCGCTGGCCAAGACCGGCCCGACTCTGATCATCGCCGGGCAGACGGTTACCTACACCGTGGTGATGACGAATAACGGGCCGGGGCTGGCCTCGCAGGCCACGATCGTGGACGCGCTGCCCGCCAGTCTGTCCTTGGTCGGAACGGAAGTGACGCGCTCCATCACGGGCTCGTTGAGTTGCGACGGGGCGGTCTGCCGCGCCGCCCGTGTGACCATGGGCGAGGTCGTGACTATGACAGTAGCCGCCCTGGTCGACCCGAACCTGCCCTTCGCCACCTGGGTCACCAACACCGCCATCGTCGCCAGCGTTGACGACAGCGACACGGACAACAACTCGGCCAGCCAGGCGTCGCACACGGCCTTCCAACCTCGACTCAGCCCCAAGTATCTCTATTTCCCGCTGGTACTGCACAACTTCTTGGCGCCCGACGAGCGACCTGACCTGGTCGCCAGCTTCGCCGTAACCGCACGTGCTTCCGTCGAGTCCATGGGCGTAACGGCAATCATCACAAATCAGGGTGCCACCGCGGCAGGGCCATTCTGGGTCGACTTCTATACGAACCCGGACCCCGTACCCAATCGTGCCAACGTCATCTGGCCGGACACCTGCTCGCTGAGCCCATGCTACGGCATCGCCTGGCACGTGCCCAGCCTGGCCGCTGGAGAGAGCATCGTCTTGACGTCCAGCCCAAACAGCTACGACCCGACGTACACGAACTGGGCGGACGAGTTCGCTCCGGGCACGACCGACCTGTACCTGTACGCTGATAGCTGGCAGCCGGGCAGTCCCTCCGGCGCGGTGCTGGAAAGCAACGAGACCAACAACCGCGCCGAGTTGCACGCCAAGTTCGGCATCGGTAAGCCCACGCAAGGGGCTGCCGCTCCACGGTTCATCCCACCGCGCCCGGCGCCGTGAGGAGAACGGAAGAACGTTCACACAGAAGTACGCTAAGGAGCAAAGCGACGGCGACAAAAGCAAAGGTCTACAAAGATACTCGACGCATGTGAAGCGCTATGCAGCGAAAATGGAGGGCTTGACCCGGCATTACTCCCTGTGAGACTGCATGCCGAGTTCTAGCCCCTTCGGAAGCGATAGATCGTCTCGAACGACCTGATCAGATCGAGATACTGCTCGAGCAGGCGGATCAGCAGGAAGCGCTCCAGCACGCTTTGCCTCGCCTTCTTGCCCATCTCGTCTCTCTTGGCCGGATTCTTGACCAACTCGACGATCCGGTCGGCCGCCTCTTGCACTGACGACACCAGGTATCCGTTTACGCCATTCTCGATCTGGTAACGGATGCCCCCTACGTTGCCACCGATGACCGGAGTGCCCTTCCACATCGCTTCGGTGACCGTGAGACCAAATCCCTCTCGCTTGGATTTCTGCAGCACGACCGCAGCTTTGGTCTGCAACGCATTCACGAGCGCCGTGTCTTGCCGCGAACGGATGACGATCCGTTCTTCACGGCGATCCAACAACGCCTGGTATACCTGTTCCCCCTCGGGGTCGTCCGTCGCAACGTTGCCCAGCAGGACCAGGGTCGCCTTCACTTCTTTCCTGGCCAGATTGAATGCATCGATGACTCCCTCGGGATCCTTCCACTTGTCGAAGCGCGAAACTTGCACGACCAGCGGCAGATCCGTGGGAATGTGGTAGTAATCGAGCCTCTCCTGCATTTCCGCTTCGCTGAGCTGCCGATTCTTAACGTTGAACGGGTCGATCGCGGGCATGAAGAACACCTGCGGCGTTTTCAGTGATTGGGCATACTCCTTCAGCGTGAGAATGACCGCGTCGTACCGCTCGACGAAGCGAGAAAGGTAATTCCAAAGCTCTCGATTCGGCTCCGTCAGATCGATGTGACACCGCCAGGCCCACGGTCCGCGTTTATCGTAGTGTTCGATCAGGGGCAAGGGCTGCGGATCGTGCACGAACACGCGATCGTGGTCCAGGTGGTTTCTGACAGAATTCTCGTACACGACGTTCTCGTAAACGGTCTTCTTCTGCTCAGTGAGGTTGATCTCGCCACCCTGCAATGCGTTGTGGATCTTCTTTGTGACGCTGAAGAAGTCTGGATTCCCTTGAATGATGCGCCACCCCGTCTGAATGCCGGCGCTGTTCATCAACAAGGTCAACGGCCCGAGCAATTCGGCTACCCCTCCGCCGTAGTAACTGGAATTGATGTGCGCGACACGCAAACCCCGACACGGTTCGGCCTTCCTTAGAACCCTCTCGACTACCTCGGAGCCCACGAAGCGTTCGTAATCTTCGACTTTGACGATGTTTCGAGCGTTATCCATGACATCACGTCCTATCTTGAATTCGACTCTGACACTCAGATTAGAACGACGACTGATCCGTCGATTCCAGGCTACCTGGGGAATTGATTACGAGCCCTCAATTGCTCAGGCAAGGATCTTGCCGATGCTATAGGTTTTCATCGAGCCGAAGTATACCTGACCATACCCTCCAGGTCAACGCTCATTCGGCCTTCACGCCCTGTGGTATAATCCGGTTAGAAGAAATCCGGGTTCGATTTTTCCCCGAAAGGAGCGCCCACTATGTTGCTCGCCGGAGATATTGGAGGAACCAAAACCACCCTCGCCGTATACTCGACGGAAGACGGGCCACGCTCACCCCTCGCGGAGGCCACTTTTCACAGCCGCCAGTACCGCGACCTGGAGTCCATCGTCCGCGAGTTCCAGTCCTCGCATCGCCAGGCTGTGGACCGCGCCGTCTTCGGCGTGTCCGGGCCCGTAGTCGACGGCCGCGTGACCACCACGAACCTGCCATGGGAACTGGACGAGCAGCGCCTGCAGTCCGAGCTGAAGTTGGATTCTGCTCGCCTGATCAACGACCTGGCGGCACTCGCCAACTCGGTTCCACACCTGGAGCCTGAGGACCTCGAAACGTTGGACGCCGCCGAGCCTGATCCCCACGGCTCCATCGCGGTCATCGCTCCGGGCACGGGCCTTGGCGAGGCTTTCCTCACGTGGGACGGTGCCCATTATCGACCCCACGCCTCCGAAGGGGGTCATGCCGACTTCGCCCCGACGAACCCGCTGGAGATCGAGCTGCTTCGCTACGTCAGGGTGCGCCACGAACACGTCAGCTACGAGCTCGTGTGCTCCGGCCGCGGATTGCCCAATATCTATGCCTTCCTCAAAGACAGCCGCGCCGAACAGGAACCCCGTTGGCTGACCGAGAAACTCGCGGCTGCCGACGATCCCACGCCGATCATCGTCGACGCCGCACTGGACGACTCCCGCCCGTGCCCCATCTGCACGACCACGCTGAAGCTGTTCGTGAGCATCCTCGGCGCAGAAGCCGGCAACCTGGCCCTCACAGTCGTCGCCACGGGCGGCGTCTACGTGGGCGGCGGCATGTCGCCGCATCTGCTGCCAGCCCTTCAGCGCGACGCGTTCATGGAGACCTTCCGGCGCAAGGGGCGCTTGTCCGACCTGGTAGCGCGAGTCCCCGTTCACGTCATCGTGAATCCAAAGGCCGGCCTCCTGGGCGCCGCATACGCCGGCCTCGAACCCTAGCAGCAAATGTCTTGCCACAGCCGATTGCTCCCCAGAGCGGTTGACCCGCACGGAACGGTATGTTAGAATCCGGCCATGAGAGCACTCAGAATCCGGCAACTTACATATCCACGCCGCCTGCAATTGCCGATCCCACTCAGCGGCCGCGCGGCTTGTTTGACGTTCCTGACATCGATGACTTGTCGCTGACTGGCCCAGGGGGGAAGTACCATGAAATTCACCGAGATCCACGTTGAGGGATATCGCAGCCTCGCATATGTGCACCTGCCGTTGCGCTCTCTGGCCGTCATGATCGGTCCCAACGGCTCGGGCAAGACCTCCCTTCTGGAAGTATTCCAGTTGCTTGGCGACGCCGCGCAGAAAAACCTGACCAAGGCACTGGAAAGCCGCGGTGGGCTTGCGTCAGTTCTGCCCCGCCGATCCGACGGCCCTGATCGCTTGAGAATTAGTCTTCGAATCGACGTCGAGAGCGCGCGCAGCCAAGAACCCATATGGTATCGCTTCGAGTTGCTGCCTCGCGATGTGGGCTATGTCATCCCACTTGAGCAGTTGGAGTGGTGGTTGGACCCGACAAAACCAACACCCTTTCGCTACATTGATGGTCGCTACGACAACATACACTATATGGATCCCAGCTTCAGTGGCTTGATGCGACCCACTTGGGCCCATAACAACACCGAATTAGCTCTCGCGCAGGTGCCGCCGATGTATGCTGAGCCGGAGTCTTTGCGCAATGTGCTGGCACGCACACGCCTGTTCGGCTTCTTGGACGTGAGAGACCGTGCCGTCGTACGATTGCCGCAGGCACTGACTCCTACGATTAGCCCAGGTCCAAACGGCGAATACCTTTATTCAGCTCTGTACAATTTGCGCGCCCTACATCGCGACAGTGTGTACCAGCGCATTGAAGAAATAATGCAAGTTGCCTTCACAGAGTTCGACAGGCTGGAGTTCCCCGTCGTCGGCGCTGGGCAGGTGACCATGGCCTGGTACCAGCACGGCCTCGCTGGTCCGCTCTACCCGGGGGAGCTGTCGGAAGGCACGCTGCGCTTCCTGTGGTTGGTTACCATCTTGCTCTCGCCCAATCCCGCCCCTATCACGCTGATCGACGAACCTGAGGTGAGCCTGCACCCCGAGCTGCTCAAGCTGCTGGCTGGTTTGCTGCAGGATGCCGCCTGCCGCGCGCAGTTCATCGTCGCGACTCACTCGGCCGATCTCATCCGCTGGCTTCAGCCGAACGAAGTGCTGGTGTTGGACAAAGTGGACGGCAACACCCAATTCACCTGGGCCGACACGATGGACCTGGAGGCCTGGCTGCAGGAGTACACCCTGGGTGAGCTCTGGCAGATGGGCACTCTCGGAGGGCGGCCGTGACTATCGTTCTTCTGGCGGAGGGCCGAACGGAAACCGCCCTCAAGGGACACTTGAAGCTCTTCTTGGATGCTCGAGCAGAGGCCGCGGGCCAGCCCAAGGTAGCCCTGCGTACGAAGGACATCATGACGCTCAATGCCGGCAAATTGCGCGGCCGCATCCACCTGGAGCTTTCACAGCCCGGCGTGACCGCCGTCATCGGTCTCGTTGACGTGTACCCCAAATTTGCTTCGGCCGCAGAGGCCAAGCAATTTCTACGTGGTGCAGCTCAGAACAATCCGCGATTCTTCGCCCACGCCGCCCAGTATGAGGTTGAAGCCTGGCTCTTGCCCTACTGGGACGATATCTGCCACCGCCTTGGCAATGTCAGGCAACACGCACCTGGTCCACAACCAGAGAGGGTCGATCACGACCATCCTCCCTCACACCATCTGGACGAATTGTATCGCCTCGCCAGGAACCCATGTCGCAAATATAACAAGGTGACCGACATGGCGGCGATCCTCAGGAACAAGGATCTGACGATTGCCGCCCGTGCGTGTCCCGAATTTCACAGCTTGCTGGATACGCTGCTGACTCAAAGCGGGTTAGACCCGCTCCATTCTGACGCGTATACAGCTTAGCGGCAAGACTTTCTTGTGATTTGCGCTGTCTTAAAAAAGTGCTATACTGCGGGCCGTAACTCGAGACTCGTGCACCGAGGCCCGAGGCTCCTCTTTCTATTCTGCCTCAGCTCTCTCGTCTAAATTGGCAACGTGGCCCCTACTCGCAACCACAGTTGAACATCTCACTGAATGACACCAGACTACCTCGTCACAGCGGACTCTGGTGCATCGGCTTTCCTGACAGAATCGACCGTTCGTGGCATTTCCGGCAGTCCGGATTGGGCAATTGGGTCCAGTCTCTATTGGTTTACCTGTCTTTCTATTTCAGCTGCATAGAGGAGGGTTCCAATGAGGAAAGGAGCATTGTCGCGTTCGTTCGTACTATTGCTCGTCGTGCTGACCGCGTTGAGCGCCGGGGCTTTGCCTGCCCTGGCAGGTGCACCGGCGGCGGATGTTCAGCCGCAGCGTGGCGGCGCCATGACCGTGGTGTACAAGGACGACCTCGCCACGCTGGATCCGGCCATCGCCTACGACTGGACGAACTGGCCCGCCGTCAAGATGGTCTTCGACGGCCTGCTCGATTATGACGCTACGACCAACCTTGAGCCTCGCCTGGCAACCGCTATGCCGGACGTCAGCGCCGACGGCACCGTCTACACCTTCAAGCTGCGCCCCGGCGTCAAGTTCCAGAACGGGCGGGAGCTGGTCGCCGACGACGTGGTCTACACGCTGAATCGGGTGATCGATCCCAAGACGGCCAGCCCTGGCGCCGGCTTCTACATCGGCATCAAGGGCGCGCAGGAAGTCATCGACGGAAAAGCGACTTCGGTGGAAGGCATCAAAGCTCTCGACCCAACCACCGTTCAGTTCACCCTGACCACGCCGGACGTGACTTTCCTCAACAAGATGGCCCTCAATTTCGCCTTCATCGTCCCGAAGGAAGAGGTGGAGAAGGCCGGAGAAAACTTCGGTCACGCGCCGGTCGGGTACCGGTCCCTTCACCCTGAAGGAGTGGGTGCCCGGCCAGCATCTGACCTTCGAGCGCAACCCGAACTATTTCTACGAGGGACTGCCCTATCTGGACTCGGTGACTATCGAAGTCGGCGTCGAGCCCGACGTGGCCCTGCTGCGTCTGGAAAAGGGCGAGATTCAGCTGATGGGCGACCCTCCGCCAGGCGCCGACTGGGCCCGCATCTCCAGCGATCCGGCCTGGAAAGACCGCATCGAGCGCCAGCCGCAGGTCAGCACGGTCTACATCGCCATCAACACCACGATCAAGCCCCTGGACAACGTCAAGGTCCGCCAGGCGCTCAATATGGCCATCGACAAGAAGCGCGTCATCCAGCTTCTCAACGGCCGAGGTACGGTGGCCGACCAGATTCTGCCGCCCACGATGCCCGGCTACGACAAGGATTATCAGGGTTACCCGTACGACCCGGACAAAGCCAAGGCGCTGCTGGCCGAGGCGGGTTATCGCCGATGGGTTCGAAACGAGCATCGAATGTATCGCAGTCGATCCGCAGCCCAAGCTGTGCGAGTCGTTCCAGCAGGACCTGTCCAAGATCGGCATCAAGCTCACCATCAACCGCTCGCGGCGCCCAACGTGATCGAAGACGCCGGCAACGGCAAGAATCCGCTGACCTGGTCGGGCGGACTGGCCTGGATCCAGGACTACCCGGATCCGGACGATTTCTATGGCCCCATCCTGGGCTGTGACTCCAACGTCGCCGGTGGCTGGAACTGGTCGCGTTACTGCAACAGGACCTGCAGGCCGAGAGCATCAAATTGCTGGCGATGAGCGATCGCAGCGCGCGCATGGCGGCCTACAAGCCGTTCTTCAAGACGTTGATGGACGAGGCGGTTTGGGTTCCGGTCAACAACGGCGAGTACACCGTGGCGCACTCGGAGAATCTGCACGGATCGCCCACGCTGACCCACCCGGAGCACTCGCTCATTTACGAAACGATGTGGCTCTCCCAGTAGCCGTCGGGCAAGTGCCGGCAGCCGTCGTGCCGGGACTGCGATTTCTCCCGCTCCCGGGTCGACCCGGGAGGGGGCGCGTCTGAACGATTCAACGATCGTTTCGCGCCCGCTGACGGCAGCACCAAGCGGAGTTGAAGTCGAACGTTTGCCGCGACCGGGCGCTCGTGCCTCGTGGACTTATCGTGAAGGGGAAGATTCAGTGAACGCACTGGAGGAGAAGACTCTGGTAGAGATCGGTGGAGAGCGCCTGGCTCGCAGCGACGGCTATTTCGCGCAGGCCTGGCGTCGTCTGCGCCGCGACCGGGTCGCCATGCTGGGCGCGGTGCTCATCGTGCTGATCTCGCTGGCGGCCCTGTTTGCGCCGCTCCTCTCGCCACATGACCCAACCGAGCAGTTCACAGAAGGGCTTGACCATGGATGGCCAACCTCTGCCCAGCACGTTGATCACCGAGGGCAGCATGCGATTCCCGCTCGGCACCGACCCAAACGGCCGCGACTTGCTGAGTCGGATACTGTACGGGGCGCGTGTGAGCCTGATCGTCGGCGTGATGGCGAACGCCCTGGCGGTGGCCCTCGGCACGCTGATTGGCGCGGTCGCCGGGTACTTCGGCAACCCACTTCGAGACTCTCCTGATGCGTTTCACCGATATCATGATGGCCTTTCCGACGCTGCTGCTGGCCATGACCCTGACGGCCATCCTCAAGCCAAGCATGTGGATCATCATCGTGGTCATCGGCCTGGTGTACTGGACGTGGATCGCCCGAGTGGTTTACGGGCAGGTCGTCTCGCTCCGCTATCGCGATTTCGTGATGGCGTCGCGGGCGGTGGGCGCGAAGCGCGGATACACGCTGACTCGTCACATTCTGCCACAGCTCACGTCCCACCATCATCGTTTGGAGCACGCTCGGCATCGCGACGAACGTGATGCTGGAGGCCAGCTTGAGCTACCTGGGAATCGGCGTGCAGCCGCCCACGCCAAGCTGGGGCGGCATGATCCAGCAGGGCCAGTCGTTCTACCGCGTGGCGCCCTGGTTGGTGATCTTCCCCGGTCTGATGATCATGATCACCATTTTTCGTTCAATCTGCTGGGTGACGGGCTGCGCGATGCGCTCGACCCCACCCAGCGCGGGAGGTTCTGACCTATGTGGGCCTTTCTCGCTCGACGTATCGTGCAGTCGGTGCCGGTTCTCATTGGCATTTCGTTCATCACGTTCGTGTTGATATACTACCTGCCCGCCGACCCGGCCCGGATGTACGCCGGTCCCAGTGCAAAGCCGGAGGTCGTGACCCGCATTCGTCACGAATTGGGGCTCGATCAGCCGCTGTGGATCCAATACGGCAGGTACATGGAGCGCATGTTGCACGGCGACCTGGGCTTCTCGTACCGGAAACAGGTTGCGGTCACCACGCTGCTCCTCAGCCGCATCCCGTACACGCTGGCGCTGATCTTCGGGGGTGTGTTCGTAGAGCTGCTCATCGGCCTGACCGTGGGCATCGCCTCGGCGATCGGGCGCGGGCGATGGATGGACCGGGTCGGGATGTTCATCGCGCTCCTGGGCGTGTCCACGCCACCGTTCTGGCTGGGACTGCTGCTGCTCTACTGGTTCGGATTCCTCATCCCGATCTTCCCGCTCAGCGGCGCGAGCTCGCCGTTGAGCATCGTGCTGCCCGCCTTCTCCGCCGGCCTGGGCGGGGCGGCCTGGTACGCTCGCATGACCCGCTCCAGCATGCTGGACGTCCTGTCCAATGATTACGTGCGCACGGCGCGCAGCAAAGGTCTGCGCGACTTCTGGGTCATCGCACGCCACGTCATGCCCAACGCGCTGAACCCGATCATCACCATGGCCGGCATGGACATTCCGTGGTTCATCGGCGGAGTGGTGCTGGTCGAGCGCGTCTTCAACTGGCCCGGTGTGGGTCGCATGGCCGTGGAAGCCATCGAAACCGTCGACGTTCCTTTGATTCTCGGCACGGTAATCTTCACCGCGCTCATGGTTGTGGTCAGCGGCCTGCTCATCGACGTCGTGCAAGGCCTCGTCGATCCGCGCATCCGCCGCGCGGCGCAGTCCATGGACACGGCTTACTAGGAAATGAAGCGTGAGGCGTGATACG
The DNA here is from genome assembly GCA_963843645.1 of uncultured Chloroflexia bacterium. GTDB lineage: Bacteria > Chloroflexota > Anaerolineae > DAOTYC01 > DAOTYC01 > CAWJLE01. The sequence continues at coordinate 993,602 of CAWJLE010000003.1, forward strand.
TAAGGCGTATTACGCATCGGCCGGGTCTTCATCAAGCGCAACGAATCACGCACTCCCACATTACGCATTGCGAATTACGCCCCACGAATCACGCATTACGCATCACGGAGGTAACATCATGGCGACGTATCACCTGGACGACACTCAACCCCACGCATTTTGGGACCAATCCCTTGCGCCGCGGCTGCGGATAAAACCGGGCGACACTGTGGTGTTCGACACCTTGGAAGCGTCCTCGAATCAGATCACGCCGACCTCAACCACTGAGGTGCTGAACTCGCTGAGCTTCGACCCCATCCACCCACTGACCGGCCCTGTCTATGTGGAAGGTGCAGAGCCCGGTGACGCACTGGAGGTCGAGATCGTCAGTCTCGACCACAAAGGCTGGGGCTGGAGCGCGGTCATTCCCGGCTTCGGCCTGCTGGCGGACGACTTCCTGCAGCCATATCTGCATCATTTCAGGCTCGAAGACGACGAGTGCTGGTTCAGCCCAGAAATCTGCATCCCCTACGAGCCGTTCTGTGGCACGATGGGTGTGGCGCCGCGCGATCCGGGGCGCGTCGATACGATACCGCCGCGTGAAAATGGCGGCAACCTGGACATCCGCCACCTGACCCCTGGCGCCCGCGTTTTCTTTCCGGTCCTCGTGCCCGGAGCGCTGTTCTCGTGCGGTGACTGCCACTCCGCGCAAGGCGACGGAGAAGTCAACGGCTGCGCGATCGAATCGGCGATGACCGTCACGCTTGCGGTTTAACCTGGCCAAAGCAGCGAACCTGCCCGATCTGCAGTTCATCACCCCGCCCGGCAAGAAGCTGACGGTGGCGGATGAGGCCGGCTACTATGTCACCAACGCCAACGGTCCCGATCTGTTCCAGGATGCCCAGCAGGCGATTCGCTACATGATCGACTCACCTGGCTGTTCGCCGGGGTCTTTCGCGCGAGCAGGCCTACACCCTGTGCGGCGCCGCCGTGGATTTCAAGATCAGTCAGATCGTGGACGCGCCCAACTACAGCGTCTCCGCCTACCTCCCGCTGAGCATCTTCGTGAAGCCCTGATCGTCTCCTCGTACACGATCAAAGGCCTGCTCCCTCGAAGAAGCAGGCCTTTCGTTTTGGGTCACCCCGCTCCGGCATCGGGTAACAGCCGCAAGGCGCTAGCGTGAAATGGGCGGACTTATGTCCGTGGCGTTGCTCTCGCCCAGGTGATTCCACTGGTCGCCGCGACGCTCCGAACAAGCCACGTCCCAGGAATCGATCGGGCAGCGCCCGTAACGGCTCGCCCACACGAAGGGAGCGCGCTGGGGCCACAATTCGCCGCAGCGGCTCGGCCAGATACTGCTGTCCGTCGCACGCGCCGTGCACGTCCACGGTCACACTCCCGGACGTTTGAGCGCCGTCGGGAAGCAGCGCGGTCAGGGCGAACGTCGTGCTGCACAACTGGACCGTCTGCTGGAAGTAGTTGTCGACGACCGCCTGACCGTTGACCCAGGCTGCCTGTACATTCTGCACGCTGGCTTGAATAGTCACCGAATCGTCGGCGTTGACGTCCGTCGAACGGGCCAAAATGCCGAGAACAGGCGCCTGCCGCAGAGGAGGAGCCGCCCGCCACCTGGATGACGACCGTTGCGTGCGGGCCGAATGCCGCACCCGCCGCGTTGACCAGCTGCCAGCTGTCCTGGTATCCGCTGGGCATCGTCGGTGCAACCAGCGGGACGGTCACGTCCATGGTACCGCCCGGCGGCGTCGATGCAACGGCTTCCTGTGGCTCCGCGCCCATCGCATTCCCGCCAAAAAAACCCAGGCGATAGCCGGCTCCCCACGTGCACGTCCCAACGTTGCGAAAACGCCACGTCTTGTTCAGCAACGCCTCTGGAGCGACCAGGGTATTGTCCGGAATGGTCACGTCGCCGACGAACGTGGCGATGTCAGTGCAGGCCGGAGCGCCCGACCATGATGCCACGGCTGGCTGAGTTGGAGCGACGACGGGCACCCGCATCACTGCGGGCTGCGTCGGCTCGACGTTGGGCCCCGCGGTGATCGCCGCTACGACCCACATTTCCACCTCACCGTCGATGCTCCCCACGGCAAGAATCGCTCCATCCGGACTGAAGGTCAGGCTGGCCACTCCCTTCGAGTTGTTCAGCATAGCGAGGACCTTGCCGTCCGCAACACTGCGCACGAACACGCTGCCGTCGTGCGAGCCCGAGGCGAGGATGGAATCGTCCGGGGAGAATTCCAAAGCAGTGACCGTGCTGCCTTGCCCACTCCACGTCTGTACGAGTTTCCCAGTGTTGGCGTCCAGCAGGCGGACGAGGCCATCGCCGGAGCCAAAGGCAAGCAGCGACCCGCTGTGGCTGAACGAGACCACGGGCACCCCACCGCTGTCGTCGAAGATAGAACTGGTGCTGAAATCGCCGTCGACCTGCCACATGTGGATCGAACCGTCAACGCCACCTGAGGCCACGAGCGATTCATCTGGCGAGAACGCCACACTGCGAACGGCCCCCCGGTGCCCCTTCAGCGCGCGGACGAGCTCGCCGTCCGCCGTGCGCCGCAGCCGAACACCGCCGTCAGCCGATCCGGAGGCCAGCATCACACCATCAGGGGAATACGCCAGGCTGTTCACCGCGTCCTGCCTGTCTCCGAGCGCCTGGCTAAGTCGCCCCGTCGCGTGAAGGTCCCAGACCTGGATCGTGTCCGTGTACGAGCCGGAGGCAATCGTGTTGCCGTTCGGCGCGTAAGCCAGTGCGGTAACCGGGCCGCCGGTGTCGACGAAATCCCTGAGGCGCACGGTTCGAGCGTCCACCGAGCAGATGACCACGCCGAACGGCGTGCCGACGGCCAATGCCTCCCCGGCCGGCGAGTAGGCGACCAGGCTCGCGCCGGTCTGATCGAGAGCCGGCGCCATCGAGGAGATGCCATCCATCTGCGGATAGAACCTGAGGATCGGTGTAAGGGCGCGCGACACACCGGAAATCGCCTGCGGCGTTGGCCAGGGGGAGACGCCCGGCGCTCGCGCCTGAATGATAGTCACGACCGCGAACAGAAGAGCAGCGAATACAGCGATCAGCGTGAACAGCGCCAGAGGGACACGCCTGAGTTGGCGCTTCGGACGAACAAAACTGGCAACGTTAAAAGAACGATAGGCTTTCATTCGCGTCCAACCTCCGGATGCTGCCTTGCCGTCGCATCCCACGTGATCGGATGTCGTCGGCCAGATAAGGTCGGGTGATCCCCGAGGCGCTGGAGCAGGGTGGACCCACGACAACACCAGCCCGACGGCCGGGAGAATTCGCGCTCGAACGGCGGACGTTCCCCGCCGCGCGTTCGCGCGTCGATGCTGTAATTGAGTTTAGCATATGAATCTGAAATACTGATGGAAAAACGCGGAAGGAATTGTGTAAGCTCAGCATGAGGTGGCTGGGTCGAGCGCATTTCCGGAACATGTGGTAGTATGCTATCTCGTCAACGTGTGTCGCTTCAAATCACGCATACTGTCAGGAGGTCGACGCGATTCGAATGACGGGGTCTCACACTCTGCTCGATCAATTCACTACGGACTGCCGCGCTGCGCTCGACGCCCTGCGGCAAACGCAGCGACCCGACGACAACGACCAGGCGCTCCTCTACCTCATCTGGTGGATAGTGCGACGTTATGTCGATCTGATTCCAGGCCTCGCGGACCCGTCCCTGCACCCCGAAGATCCGATTGGAGCGCCACGGATGGAGCTCTTCGCGTTTCTGGACAAATACACCTTCGCCGTTGTCGAGCCTGCATCAACCGATCCTGTCACCGGCATTGACCTGGAGATGGTCGGCCGTGTGTGCGAGCTGCTTTCGGGCACGCCCGAGGTCACACGCAGCCGCGCCGAGGGTGGCATCTTCTACACGCCACGCGCGGAGATCGACCTGATGTCACGCCTCGCACTGGCGGATTGGCTGGCCGGCCGGATAGGCCACGAGCATCGAGCGGCGCTGAACGCCTTGGTGTTTGACGCTGGCGAGCGCGAGGAAGCGACCGCAGACGCCGCCCTGGCCGCGCGCGGGTTGTGGCCGGCGGTCGACGGCCTTCTCCGCGACGTCACGGTCGTCGATCCGGCCTGTGGCTCCGGCGCATTTCTCATAGGGGTGTTTCGCCTGCTGGACCGCCTGCGCGCCCGCGCAGCGAACCAGCTCGGACAGGCAGAGCGCGCCATGGCGCGGCGCGCCCGCATCGTCGCATGCAGCCTGTATGGGGCGGACACGAAAGCGTGGGCAGTGGAGATCGCCCGCCTGCGCCTCCGCCTGGCCTGCCTTACCGGCCTCGAGAAAGCTGCGAACGAGCTGTCACCCGCTCCCAGAGTCCGTCTCGCCGACACTCTGCTAGATCGAGATGCCTTCGGTGAACGGCGCGAATTCGACATCGTGATCGGCAACCCGCCGTACGTGCGACAGGAATCAATCCGCGACCCGCGCGGCTCGTCGGTGTCGAGCGCGCCCGACCGCCACGCCTACAAGTCGAGCCTGGCGACTTCAGTTTATGTCGACTGGCCGCTGAGCTTCGGCCACGATCCGAACCTGAGTCGGGCCAGCCGGCCACTCAACTTAAAGAGTGACCTGTACGTCTACTTCTACTTTCGTGGTCTGTCGTTGGTCAAGCCAGGCGGCGTGCTGTGCTTCATCACGTCCAATGCCTGGCTCGACGTCAGCTACGGTCGCAACCTGCAGGAGTTCCTGCTGATGCACGGTGAAGTCCGGTGGGTCATCGAGAACGCGGTGCAGCGATCCTTCACTGGCGCGGACGTGAACACGGCCATCGTCTTGCTGGGGCCTGCACGGGACTCTGCGCCCGCCCAACCTGACGCAGCGTTCCACGACGCGGACCGCCGCCTGACCCGTTTCCTCACCTTCACAGTGCCCTTCGAGCGGGCGCAGAGCGCTGACCTGTGGACGGAGATTCAGTCCGCAACCGCACGCTGCACGACGTCCGCTTATCGCGTCTTCCCGATCGTTCAAGCAGACCTGCGGTGTGCGCGTCATAGCAAAAGTGGAAGATGGGGCGGGCTGTACCTGCGCGCTCCGGACGTATTCTGGACGCTTCTGGAACGCTGTGGTGACGCGCTCGTCCGCCTGGGCGACCTGGCCGAGGTTCGATTCGGGGTGAAAACGGGCGCCAATTCTTTCTTCTACCTGGACCAGGGCCAGGCCGACGAATGGGGCATCGAGCCGCAATTTCTGGCCCCATTTCTGTTCTCGTTCAAGGAAGTGCCGAAATACGAGGTCGAGCCGTCAGCCCTGCGCCGAAAGATCTTCGTCTGTCGCCGGTCCAAATCGGACCTGGCCGCACGCGGCTGTTTGGGAGCGCTGCGTTACATCGCCGCAGGCGAGGCTCAGGGCTTCCACCGGCGGCCGTCCGTTCGGGATCGCCTGCTGTGGTATGCGCTCCCCGAACAGAAGCCGGCGGATTTTGTGTCGAATCGATTCCTGGGCGAACGGTTTGGCTTTCCCTGGGTCGGGGGCGACGTCCTGGTGTGCGACGTGTTCTTCTGCGGGCGCTTTCGCGACGAGCCGGCCTCGATCGGCGCGGCGTTACTGAATTCGTCGGTGGCCTATCTCTCCGCGGAGGTCAACGCCCGCAAGACCTACGGGATCGGCGTGGCATACCTGTACGGACCGGAAATCAACGGCGTTCTTCTACCGAAGCCGGAGCTCTTCGACTTCGGCGCTCGTATGGCCCTGGCTGACGCCTTCATGCATATGAGACGGCGACGAATCGAGAAGCTCTCCGCCGAGATGAATCAGCCCGACCGGCGAGCGCTAGACGAGATCGTCTTCGATGCGCTGGGCCTGACGTCCGGCGAACGTGACGCGGTCCGTCGCTCGCTCGTGGACCTCGTGTCATCCCGGCTGAAGAAGGCCCGTACGTAGGCAACAAAAAGGGGCGCTAAGTCCACGCGCCCCCCGCATTCTCGTTCCCCGGAGCGACTGCCCGAGCCTCAGGCCTCGAGTGTCGCTGTCATCGTGATCTTGGTGTTCAGCAGTCGAGCAATCGGGCAGCCCGTTTCCGCTTCATGAGCCGCCTTATCAAACGCAGCTTTGTCGGCGCCCGGCACCCTCGCTTTCGTATCCAGGTGGATCTCAGTCGTCGTCCATTTTCCATCAACCTGCTCCAGCGTCAGGGTGGCCGTCGTCTGGACGCTCTCGGGCTTCAGCCCGGCCGCCGCCAATCTTGCCGACAAGTCCATGGAGAAGCAACCTGCGTGCGCTGCCGCGACCAATTCCTCCGGGTTTGTGCCCGGCGCGCTTTCGAAACGAGTGCTGAACGAAAACGGCGTGTTCATCAGAACCTTGGTGTCGGTCGACATAGTTCCTTTGCCGCTCTTAAGGTCACCGGTCCAAACGGCAGAAGCTTTGCGTTTCATAGTGTCCCTCCTTGAGATCGTTGTGAGTACAGTGCGCAACGCGGGCGAAATGACCGCTGGCATCCTCATGACCGCATCCGCGAAACCTGCTTCCAATAATTATACACCCGGCCTGCAAATACCTGGCCCCGCCTAACGGTCTAACGTAGCTTTTTCCCTTGACATCAGGACAAACGATATCCTAAAATGAATCGGCGTAGGTATGTCTCGACTCATTGGGAGGAACCATGTTTGAGAAGACTGTGACATTCGAACAGCGCTCGGCCACGGGAGTCTGGCCCGATCTGCCCCTGGACGCCTGGCGAGACACTTACACGACGCTGCATATGTGGACCCAGATCGTTGGCAAGATCAGGTTGGCTTTGGCTCCGGTCTGCAATCACTGGTGGCAGGTGCCGCTGTACGTCACGCCCCGCGGCCTGACGACTTCTTCCATGCCTTTTGGAACACGCACGTTTCAAATGGACTTCGACTTCATCGGTCACGAGCTGCGCGTCGAAACCGACGACGGGGCCCGTGGCTCGGTGGCTCTGGCCCCACGCACGGTCGCCGATTTCTACCGAGAGGTGATGTCTACTCTCCATTCTCTCGGAATCGACGTTGCCATCTGGACCACTCCCGTGGAAGTAGCGGAGCGGATTCCATTCGAGCAGGACAACAGGCATTACGCGTACGATCGGGACTATGCCGAGCGATTCTGGCGGACGCTGGTCCAGGTCGACCGCGTCATGAAAGCGTTCCGCGGCCGCTTCGCCGGCAAAGTCAGCCCGGTGCACTTCTTCTGGGGGAGCTTCGACCTGGCGGTCACTCGCTTCTCCGGGCGTGTGGCGCCCGTACATCCGGGAGGGCCGAACGTGGCGAAATATGTCATGGAAGAAGCTTACTCGCACGAGTGCAGTTCTTGCGGCTTCTGGCCTGGCCTGGGTTTCGGCCGGCCGGCCTTCTACTCCTATGCCTATCCCGAGCCGCCGGGCATGAGAGACTCCCCCGTGAACCCGAAAGATGCGTTCTATGATCGGAGCATTGGGGAATTCATTCTACCCTACGACGCTGTTCGTGTTGCCCCGTCGCCTGATGAGGCCTTACTGTCCTTCTTCCAGAGCACCTACGAAGCAGCTGCAGACCTCGGCGACTGGGACCGCGGCACGCTGGAACGCGTCCAACGGCGCGCCGCGGTACAGCCCTCAGGCGGCGCGTAACCCGCACCTGCGTCACGAAAAGAGGAATTCGCAATGACAAACTGCAGTCATCTGAATCAGATTCAGGACGTCACGCCCAGCGCCAAAGGTTGTGAGGAGTGCCTCAAAACCGGAGATTGGTGGGTGCATCTACGCATTTGCCTGATCTGCGGGCACGTCGGTTGCTGCGATCAGTCGCCCAATCGGCACGCGACGAAGCACTTCCACGCTTTAGGTCATCCCATCGTGCAATCGTTCGAGCCGGGCGAAGACTGGCGATGGTGCTACGTCGACAAGGATTACGTCTGATCCATCGGCGCCGGGCGCGAGGCCCGGACCGAGATCAACCGCAAAAGCCTCCGGACCAAAACCGGAGGCTTTCGTCTTGCCTGTGCTCAACTCTCGGTGTTATAATCCCGGCGACGAGCGAACGGCGAAACCCAACTGAATACTCATCCCGAGGAGGTATCCCCATGCAGACGACGAGATCCGGACGAGCGATGTGGCTGCTCTCTTTGACTTTGACTCTTGCGTTGATCGCGTTGCCTCTATTGGCGCCGCCATCTATCGCGCAGGCCCAGGGCGGGTTCAAGCTGACGCTGCTGCACACGAACGACGTTCATGCGCATATTCTGCCCTTCGACAAAAATGGCGCGACCTGTACGCCCGACGCGGAATGCTTCGGCGGAGTCGCGCGGCGCGCTACCGCTGTCCAGGATATCCGCGCCAAAGGCGGCAACGTCCTGCTGGTGGACGCGGGCGACCAGTTCCAGGGTACATTGTTCTACAGTCAGTACAAAGGACAGGAAGCTCAGGTCTTCATGAACGCCATGGGCTACCAGGCCATGACGCTCGGTAACCACGAGTTCGACAACGGTCCGGCAGTCCTGGGGCAGTTCATCCAGGGTCTGAAGCTGCCCGTCGTGTGCGCCAATCTGGACGTCAGCACCGAGCCCGAGTTGGCCAAGCTCGTCAAACCTTGGACGATCGTCGAACTTGGCGGTCAGAAAGTCGGCATCTTCGGGCTGATCACGGAGGAGTTGCCTCAGCTGTCGAGTCCGGGCCCCAACGTGACGGTAAAGAGCACTGTCGAAACGGCAAAAGCTGTCGTCCAGGAGTTGGAAGGTCTGGGTGTCCACCAGATCATTGCGTTGACGCACATCGGGTACGTCGCCGACCAGGCACTGGCTGCGGCCGTCGACGGTATCGACGTGATCGTGGGCGGTCATTCTCATACGTTGCTGAGCAACACGGATGAAGCAGCTTCCGGTCCTTACCCCACCGTTGTCAAGTCGCCCGATGGCAATCCCGTACTCGTTGTCACAGATGCCTACTATGGGAAATCGTTGGGCGACATCGATATCACGTTCGACTCTGACGGCATCGCCCAAAGCTGGTCCGGCGCGCCTCTTCTTCTGGACAAGAACGTGGCCGAAGACTCAACCCTGGCGGCCAAGGCCCAGGAGATGTACAGGCCGATCGAGCAGCTACAGAACACTTTCGTCGGTTTCAGCAAGGTGGAGCTGAACGGGGACCGCAGCGTGTGTCGGTTCCAGGAGTGCAACCTGGGCAATCTCATCGCCGATGCCATGCTCTGGAAAACTCAGAACGACGGGACGCAGATCGCGTTCGCGAACTCTGGCGGCATCCGCGCCAGTCTGCCGGCCATGACGATCACAGTCGGGCAATGTTCTGGAAGTCCAGCCTTTCGGGAATACTCTCGCTACCTTCGGACTGAAGGGCGATGATGTGAGAGCGGCTCTGGAAAACAGCGTCAGCAGAGCGGAGAACCCCGACAACGAGGGCACTGGTCGCTTCATGCAGGTCAGCGGACTGCGTTTCTCGTGGGACTCGACCAAACCGGTCGGATCCCGCATCGTCAGCGTCGAGATCGGCACCAGGGCCGCTGGTTATCAGCCGCTCGATCCGAATGCGGTGTACCAGTGCGTTAGCAACAACTTCAATCGCGCCGGCGGTGATGATTACACTGCCTTCGCGACGAAGGCAATCGACCCATACGACTTTGGCGCGCTGGACTTCGAAACCATGATCGATTACATCAAGACCTTCTCGCCCGTGAGCGCGGCGGTCGAAGGCCGCATCACCCGGGTCAACTAGGAACGATTCATATGGCAGGCCACGAGCGACTGAGGCGGAACGCACGCTTTGGCGCTTGACGCGCCGGCGGGTACGCGGGCGATCCCTCCCGGTCGGAAACGGCCAGGAGGGATCGCCCGCCCAAAGTCGTATCCACCAGGTTTCAGTCCCTTGCGCAACAACCGCATCTCGAGTACAATGCGCGCGGTCCGGTTCGCTTCCCTATAGCTGGCGGTTCATGGTCGCGCGATTAGAGGAATCTGAACCGTAGGTCCGGCAACGAAAGTGTATCATCATCAATCGGAGGAGGACTACTTGGTATGAGGCGAACTGGTTGGGTGTGCATTGTGTTGGCTGCCGTGTTGGTGACGACGATGGCTCCGGCTGCGTGGGCGCAAGGGACAAGCGCCGACAGCCCTCTTCTGATCGGCGCCATTCACATTGGGCCACTCGCCGACGGCGGCTGGACGTGGCAGCACGATCGAAGCTTGCGGCAAGCGCTATCGACGTTCGGAACGGTGTACGACCGGGACGGCAACCTGATCACCCCGGACACTGCCGGGTCAGTGCACTACGTCGTCAAGAACGGCGACAAGACGGTTATCGAAGTCTCCTCGATGGAGAGTGTCGGCCCGCAAGATTTCCGCAAGGATGCAGAGAACTTCATCCACGGCGGGACGAAACTGATTTTGGCCACGGCAGAGGACTATCGCAACGACGTCAACGACCTCGCTGACGAGTATCCGGACGTCAACTTCGCCGTGATCCATGCCGATTACGTCGTTACCCGTACTAACGTAGCCAGCTATTTCGGGCGGTCCTATATCCCCATGTACGAGATGGGAGTGATCGCCAAAGAGGTGTCCGGAGCCAAGGACGCTTGCTTCATCGGCGCCTACCCGGAGAACGGTCAGGTCAACACCAACCTGGCCGGGTTTGCCCTTGGTTTCGCCGGCAAGACCCACGCTGTGTTCACGAACACGTGGTACGACCCGGTTCAGGAACGTTCCGCGGCTGAAAACTGCGATGCCCAGGTGTACGCAGCTCACCAGGACAGCACGGCCGTAGGACAACTGGCGATCGAACGAGGGGCGTACGCGTTCGGGTACGACAGCGACTGGCGTGAGAGGCTGAAATCGGATCAGGTCCTCGCTTCGACGGTTTGGGACTGGAGCCAGTTGTACGTCGACTTCATCCAGGGAACGATGGACAACAAGTTCCCTGCCGGGCTGCACTGGCTGGGGACGCCGATGGTGAAGCTCTCGCCGCTCAGTCCGTTGGTTCCGGAAGCCGTTCGGCAGCACGTTGCCCAAATCGATCAGGACATTGAGTCCGGGAAGCTCAAGGTATTCCCGAACCTGACTGAAGAGGAGATCTGGGGACTATCCAACTGGAAGGACGTCGTCCCCGCGGACTACTACACGTACAACTGATCCGGGTGATTACCCGGCTGCACGCGCCTTTCTCGGCCCCGGCTCCGGCTGTCCCCTTCCGGGGCCACCGAGCGGCCTGCGCCGAAACAGGCGAGGGGCGCCCACGGAAGCCAATCATGGCTGACCCTGGGCGCCCCTCTTTCTTGTGCTCGTGTTCAGCGGCTGGGCTCCCTCGTCTCCCATCGGCGTGGGTCGGACTTGAGCGCCGTCACGACCGGCAGTACCGTCCCAACCCGATCTTTATACCAGGCCGCGTGCTCGAAGCGCTCGTCCGAGTGACCTCCGGCGTGGTTGGCCAGGAGCCAGGCCGTCTGGGCGAAGAAATAGGTCGGCGCGTCGTCGAGCATCACACGGTACGCGGCCACTGTAAGCGACGCCACGTCACTGTCCGTTACCGGCGGATATCGGGGATCTTCGGCGGAACCCTCGATCGCGCCACCCTCCGTCCCGATGATCGGCACGTCGAAGCCAAACCGTCCACGGAAAATGTGTTCATAGGCCTCGAACTTGCGGAAGCCGTTCGAGTCCTCATCGACCGTATTGCCGACCCAGAAGCCTCCCTCTGAGCGCGGCCGCTTCGCGATCTTCCGGGCACCGTCGATCGCCGCCACCTGCGCCGAAGTCAGCCCCCGAGCCGCGATCTCCTCCGGCGTCAGGAGCACATCGTTGACGTTGACGGGATCCGCCGGGTAGTCCAGCGGATGGTTCAGAAAATAGTTGTGCAGCGGAATCCAGGACCCAGTCAGCAATTCCACCTGAGCGCGAGCTCGAACCCCCTCCAGAAAGCGACGCAGGAACAGCATGTCGTCCACTGTCCCGCCCGGCGAGAGCGGCGGCAGGCTGGGATATCCGCCGGCGGCACGTACCTGGCGCGCTGCCGGAAGCCACAGCTCGACCAACCGTCCGTCGCTGATCGGCTCATCAGAACGCCAGCCGCCTGCCGATCCGGCCACGTTCGGCTCCGAAAACAGCTCGAAGTAATGCACGCCCAGCTGCTCGGCCCTCGGCACCAGTTCACCCAAGTGCTGGTACGGGTCGTTGAGGGGCTTATAGACACGAAGGATCGGCTCGATCCCTCGCACCCGCAGTTGCTCCAGCAGGTACGCGTGCGTCACCTCGGCCTGGTCGTCCTGCAGCAACTTCACCCACCGCAAGTTCATCGCAGCGACTTCACCGACAAAGTAATCGACGATCTCGCGGCTCTCCGGCTGATTGGTAGGCGCCCAGTGCACGCCGCGGCCATTATCCCGTTGGGGGCGCGGGTATGCCGCCAGCGGGAGCACGTCGAAGGGAGGCCGGACCTCCGCACGACACACGGCATCGTCCAGCGTGTCGTCGAAACAGATCCGGCGGACCTCGGTGCGTCTCGGCCGCGCCTTGAGCGCAGGCACGACAGGCTCCTGTCCTCCTGTGCGATCGTGGTACCAGGCGTCGTTCTCCCAGGGCGCCGCCGTGTAGTCCAGCGCGCGTTGCGCCAACAGCCAGGTGCACGTGGCGAAATAGTACGGCGGCGCGTCGTCCAGCATATAGTCCGCGCTCCACAGTGTCCACTCCGACACGGTTTGCCCATCGACCGTCGGGTACCTTGGATCCTCGGCCGATCCCCGCCGCGCGCCGCCTTCTGTCGAAATCAGGGGAATGTCGAAGCCGAACAAGTCGTGGAACTGGTCGTGGTAAGCCACGAACTGCAGGAAGCAGGTGGAATCGTCGGCGAGGTTGTCTCCCAGGAAGAAGCCTCCCGGCTCGCGAGCCGCAGACCGGGCTTGGTCGATGGCTTCCACCTGGGCCACAGTCAGCCCGTAGCGCTGGATTTCCGCCTCGTTCAGCGGGCGGCCCGTCAGGTTGACCTCGTCGTAGGGGTAGGTCGGCGGATGATTGATAGTGTAGTTGTGGATGGACGCCCAAGAGAAGTAGAGGACGCTCTCGTTCCCCTGAGCGCGCAAGGCATCGAAGAAACGGTAGAAGAAGCTCTGGCGCCAGCCGGGCAGTTTTCTTCGAGGGCGCGAACAGCGACGGCAGTCCGGGATACCCGCCTGCCGCGTAGACCACGCGCGCCGCGTCCGCCCACTGTCGCGCCAGGACCTCTGGGTTCGCACTCGGATCACGGCCACACCATCCGCCGTCTGGTCCCGTCAGGCCCGGCTCGTTGTAGAGCTCGTAGTACGACACCCCGTGCGCGACGTAGTGACGCACCGTCGCATCCAGCTCGGATGCATCGTAGGCGTCGTTGCACTCCAATCGCAGGCGCAGCACGGGCATGATCCCCGCCGCGGTCAGCTTATCCACCGTGCGGTCCCAGTCGCGTCCACGCGTGCCGTCGTTGATCAGCTTTACCCAGGTTACGTTCATCGCACCCAACTCGGCGACGAAGTAGTCGGTCGCCTCGTCAGATTGGCCGTACATGAACGTGCTCCAGTGCACGCCCAGGCCATTGTCGCGCGGGGGACGCGGAAAAGCACGGAAAGTCAGCGGCGCGACCGGAAAGGATCTAGCCCGGCGTAGCCGCCCGCCCCTCACCTGCTCCCAGTCCAAGGACAATCAGCACCGCCAGAATGAGTCGTCGCATCGCCACCCTCCCGCTCGGAATTATATCACAAACCTTTCCGTTCCCATTGACGTCCCGGGGCATTCATGCTACCATCTCGTCCAATCAAGCGGAGCCAGGAGAGACATCATGACAACACCTTCACTAGACACCTATCTCGAATTTGCTCTCGATGCGGTCTGGCAGGCCGGACGCACCACGCTGGGCTACTTCCAGTCCGTGATGACCGCAGAGCGCAAGGCCGACAACAGCCCGGTGACTGTCGCCGACCGCCAGGCCGAGCAGAAGTTGCGAGATCTGATTCAAGCGCAGTGGCCCAGCACGGCGTCATCGGCGAGGAGTTCGGCTGGTCCGGCGGCGACTCGCACTTCACGTGGGTCATCGATCCCATCGACGGCACCAAGTCCTTCGTCAGCGGAGTGCCTCTGTATAGCACGCTGCTGGCCCTGCTGGACGACGACGAGCCCGTCCTCGGAATCGTCTACGAGCCACCGCTCCACGACATGATCTACGCGACGCGCGGGGGCGGCTGCTTCTGGAACGGGCGGCGCGTTCGAACCTCTCGCGTCCCCCAGCTTTCAGACGCCATCCTCCTGGCCAGCGACCTGGACGGCTTCGGGCCGACGGGCAAGACTGACGCCTGGAACCGCCTGGTGGAATCGACCTACATTCAGCGCACCTGGGGCGACGCCTACGGCTATGCCCTGGTCGCCACCGGCCGCGCCGAGATCATGGTGGATCCGATCGTCGCGCTGTGGGACATTGCCCCGCTGCAGGTGATCCTGGAAGAGGCCGGGCGGCACACTGACCGACTGGGACGGCCAGCGCGGCATTCATACCACTCAGGTCGTCGCCACCAACGGCGTGTTGTTCGATGCTGCCATGAAGGCCATTCGGGGACAGTGAGAGTGGATCATACCAGACACTCCCTGAATCTCAATGACTCAGCGCCCCAGCGCCGTCACGGTGTCGGAAGCCTCCGATTGGGCTATCTGCTCCGCATGGAGGCGCTGAATGACCCGGGTGACGCCGTGGGACGTGGTCGTGGTTGGCGGCGCCATCACCGATTTATACGGTACAGTCCGGCGACTGCCGGAGACCGGTGAGACCATGCACAGCGACCACGTCCTCGAATCGCCTGGGGGCATGGGCGCGAATCAGGCGGTGGGGTGCGCGCGGCTGGGCGCGCGGGTCGCCTTCGTGGGCCGGGTTGGGCGAGACGCCCGCGGCAATGCCCTGATCGATCAGTTGCAGGCCGAGGGCGTGGACACCGGCTGCGTTCTGCGCGATCCGGAAGTCCCGCACCGGCGTGGCGGCGATCCTCATCGACCCCGAAGGCTGCCAGCAGATCTGGGTCGCCCCGGGCGCGAATCGCCGCCTGTCGCCGGCGGACGTCCGGGCTGCCGCGCCGGCCATCGCGCAGGCGAAAGTGGTCGTGGCCCAGCTGGAGATACCGTTGCCTGCGGCTGAAGCCGCGCTTCAGATCGGACGCGAGGCCGGTGCGCAGACCTTCCTCGATCGCCGGCCCACCGATTGCGTCGCTGGACGACCTGCTTCGTCTCGTCGACGTGATCCGGGCGAACTCGCGCGAAGCCGAGGCTCTGACCGGCGTGCCCGGGCGACGATCGCGCGCTCGGCGCGCCAGGCCGCGCAAAGCTGCTGCTGGACCGTGGTGTCGGAGCGGTGGCCGTTCAGGCCGGCGACGAAGGCGATGTCCTCGTCTGGCCCGAGGGCGAGCGGTTCCTGCCTCGCATTCCGGTCCATTGCGTCGACGACACCGGCGCGGGCGATGCATTCGCCGCAGCGCTGGCGGTCATGCTGGCCGAAGGGCGTTCGCTGAGCGAGGCCGGGCCCTTCGCGTCCGCAGCGGCGGCCCTCGCGTCCACCGTTCTCGGCGCCATGCCCTCGCTGCCCCGCCGCGCCGCGGTTATCGAGGCGCTGCTGGGGCAAGCACGTGCTGGTGGGTAAAAAAACCTCGTCGCCAGGGCGAAGACCCCACAAATGACAAAGCGGGCTCCACATACAGCTGAAGCCCGCTTTTTGGCGCAGTAATCTGGAAGACTGACGGTCAGTTCGGCTCACAGACGCACGGGTCTGTCCCGAGCAATCCGTCGATCTTGCCGTACAGCTCGTCGATCTTGATCAGGCGCTTCTCGTCTGCCCAACGTCGCTTGATCTCGACGCTATCCTCTTTCAGTGTCCGCGCGCTGACCGTAATTCTCAATGGGATGCCGATCAGGTCGGCATCGTTGAACTTCACGCCCGCGCTCTCGTCGCGATCGTCGTACAGCACCTCGTAGCCCTTGGCCTGCAGGTCCTGATACAGCGCATCGGCCCTCTGCAGCACTTCCGGCTTATCGGTCCCCAGCGTCAGCAGGTGGATCGTGAACGGCGCAATGCTCACGGGCCAGATGATACCCTTGTCATCGTGACGCTGCTCGATAACCGAGGCCATCAACCGCCCCACGCCGATCCCATAGGAGCCCATGATGATCGGCTTGGATGCGCCATCTTGATCCAGGAAGTTTGCCCCGATCGCTTCGCTGTACTTCGTACCCAGCTTGAACAGATGACCGACTTCGATCCCTTTGTTCATAGTCAGGGATGCGCCGCACTTCACACACGTATCTCCGGCGCGCGCCAGGGCGATGTCTGCACTGTGTCAGCTTTGAAATCACGCGGATAGTTGACGTTCAGAAGGTGATAGCCCGTTTCGTTCGCTCCGGCGACGAAATTCGAGCCGATCTGCACAGACTCATCGGCCACCACCTGAAGGCCCTTCAGTCCGACCGGCGATGCATATCCGGCCACGATCCCGGCCTGCCGAATCTCCTCGTCATCGGCCACGTGGAGGTCTGGCGGAGCGCCCAACACGTTGAGGAGCTTCGTCTCGTTGACTTCCAGGTCGCCCCGGATCATCACGAATACGACCTTGCCGCCCGTCGCGT
Organism: uncultured Chloroflexia bacterium; assembly: GCA_963843645.1. Lineage (GTDB taxonomy): Bacteria > Chloroflexota > Anaerolineae > DAOTYC01 > DAOTYC01 > CAWJLE01. The sequence goes on from CAWJLE010000003.1 coordinate 1,010,204, forward strand.
AGAACACAGCCTTCAGCGTGTGTTCCGGTGTCGTACCGACGAAATTCGCGACCTGCTCGATCGTCTTGCAGTTCGGCGTCGCGACCTTTTCGATAGGCTTTTCCGGCTCTTTGGGCACGTCCAACTTGACGAACTTCGCCGCCTCGGCGTTGGCCGCGTAGCCGCATTTCCGGCATGTAATGAGCGTGTCTTCGCCCTGGTCAGACAGTGACATGAACTCGTGTGACGTGTTGCCGCCCATGATGCCCGAATCCGCTTCGACCACCGCGGTGGTCACGCCGCAGCGCCGGAAGATATTCACGTACGCCTGATACATCTGCGGATAGAATTCGTCCAGCCCTTCCCAATTGGCGTGCGCGCTGTAGGCATCCTTCATCGTGAACTCACGCACGCGGACCAGCCCGCCACGGGAGCGGGGCTCGTCGCGGAATTTCGTCTGGATGTGGTAGACGAGAATGGGGAGCTGCCGGTAGGAGTTGACCTCGCGCTTCAGCAAATCGACCACGATCTCTTCGTGCGTCATTGCCAGCACCATGTCGCGCTCGCTGCGGTCTTTGAAACGCAACAGGGCCTGCCCGACAGAGTACCAACGCTTCGTCGCCTGCCAAAGCTCCGCGGGATGAACCACCGGCATCATCATGTCCTGACAGCCGACGGCGTCCATCTCTTCGCGCATGATCTGCTCAATTTTCTTCATCACGCGCCAGCCCAGCGGCATGTACGAGTAGATGCCCGCCCCCATCTGGCGGATCATCCCCGCCCGCAACAGCAATTGGTGGCTCACCATCTCGGCATCTGCCGGAACCTCCCGCAACGTTCGGCCAAAACTATGTGACAGGCGCATGTCCTTCTCCTCTACTTCCATCCGGTGTGGTGTTCTCGTCTTCAATGCGTTACGGATTATATCATGTTGAGGTTCGCTGTCAAGGAAGGAGCAAGCGGCACCCTTTGCACCTCTGTCCGGGTTCGCCTATAATCCGCTCGACTACGATCGTTCCATGGAGGCTCCCTTTGATCACACGACAGCTCGTTGTCGGACCCATTCAGACCAACTGCTACGTGGTCGTGGATGAATCCACATCCACGGCGGCGGTCATCGATCCCGGCGGGGACGTTCAGGACATCCTGGCAGCCGCGGAGGAGATGCGCGCCGAAATCCGCTACGTGGTCAACACCCACGCCCATTTCGACCACGTGGCCAGCAATGCCGGACTCATCGCAGCCACCCACGCGAGGTTGGTCCTCCACGAGGCCGATGCTCCTCTTTTGGCCAATGGCGGCGGCGCCGATCTCTTTGGCATTTCCGGGGTGTCCAGCCCGAAGCCGGACGTCCTCCTCAAAGAGGGCGACCTGCTCACGCTCGGCGAGACCAGGTTCCTGATCATCCACACGCCCGGCCACACTCCGGGCGGCATCTCACTTTATGTGGAGTCTGCCAGCGCAGTCTTTTCTGGCGATTGCCTGTTCTACGCCGGGGTCGGCCGGACCGATCTGCCGGGCGGGGACTACGACACGCTCATGGCCAGCGTCGGTCGCCTGCTGGCTCTGCCCGACGACACCATCGTCTATCCCGGCCATGGGCCCACGACTACCATCGGCGAGGAGAAGGCCAACAATCCATTCTTGAACTAAGGCGGGCAGCTCCCGTTCTTTGTTCAAGCCGCGCGTTTTGACGGTCCCTCTCAAGTGATGTATCATACGGGTCCGTCACCACTGCCAGCATTCTTTCGTCTTTCGCCTCAGAAGGAGGAGTATGTCATGAAACTGTCAGCCCGGATGGGTCGACTGGGCACCGAGACGGCTTTTGAAGTGCTCGCCAGAGCCCGTGCCCTGGAAGCCAAAGGCCGCGAGATCGTTCACCTGGAAATCGGCGAGCCCGACTTCGATACGCCTCGCAACGTCGTCGAGGCCGGCGCCAAGGCCATGCAGTCCGGCAAGACCCATTACACGCCGTCTGCCGGCACCGCGGAGATCCGCAAGGTCGTCGCCGACTACATCTCCGAGACCCGGCGAATCAACGTCACGCCGGACAACGTCGTAGTGGTGCCGGGCGGCAAGCCCATCATCTTCTACACGATCATGACCCTGTGTGAGGCCGGCGATGAGGCCATTTACCCGAACCCAGGTTATCCGATCTACGAGTCGATGATCAATTTCTCCGGCGCCAAGGCCGTGCCGTACAAGCTCGCCATGGAGAAGGGCTTCAGTTTCGACGTGAACGAGCTGCGAAGCCTCGTCACGCCGAAGACCCGGCTGATCATCCTCAACTCGCCCGCCAACCCCACCGGTGGCGTTCTGTCCAGGTCTGACCTGGAAGCCATCGCCGAGCTGGCCATCAAGAATGACATCATGATTCTGGCTGATGAGATCTATAGCCGGATCCTCTATGAAGGCGAGCACGTCAGTATCGCCTCTGTTCCGGGCATGCAGGAGCGCACCATTCTCCTCGATGGGTACTCCAAGACCTACGCCATGACGGGCTGGCGCCTGGGTTACGGCGTCATGCCCACTGAGCTGGCCACCCACATGACGCGCTTGCAAACCAACGCCGTGTCCTGCAACGCTGCCTTCACGCTGGAGGCGGGCGTTGAGGCATTGGTCGGCCCGCAGCACGACGTGGACGTGATGGTCGAGGAATTCCGCAAGCGCCGTGACGTGATCGTGGACGGCCTGAACGCCATTCCCGGCGTCAAGTGCCTCAAGCCGAAGGGTGCGTTCTACGTCTTCCCGAACATCGCTTCGTATGGCAAGAGCAGCAAAGAGATGGCCGACTACATGTTGAACGAGGCGGGAGTGGCGTGCCTCTCCGGCGCTTCATTTCGGCGCGTTCGGCGAAGGCTTCCTGCGCCTGTCTTACGCAAACTCTTTGCCCAACCTGGAGAAGGCCCTGAAGGGCATGCGCACTGCCCTCGCCAAGCTATAAGCCTCTTCCGCAAACAAGAACTTCCGAAGTTCCTCGTGACTTCGGAAGTTCTTTATTTGCTCATTTCGTCCCTACGTGAATCGCTGCCGCGCCGAGGAGCAGCAGTCGGTAGCGAACGTCCCGGAAGCCGACCGCCTCCATCTCCGCCGCGAGCTGGCGTGCGGTCAGGAACGCCTGCGCCGATCGCGGCAGGTAGCTGTATGCCTCACGCTGACCGCTGATCCAGCCGCCCAGGGCCGGCACCACTCGGAAGAAATACCACCAGTAGACGTGCGAGATCACCGGCCAGGCCGGCCGCGAGATCTCCAGGCACACCATTCTGGCTCCCGGTTTGAGCACGCGCCGCAGCTCGCTGAGCGCCTGCGGTATGCTGGCGACGTTACGCAGGGCAAAGCCTGTGGTCGCGCCGTCGAACGTGTCCTCCTCATACGGCAGCGCCAACGCGTCCCCGCAGATGAATGCGACGCGCTGCGGCAGGTCGCCCTCCACGAATTTGCTCCGTCCGGCGATCATCATCTCAGGGCAAAAGTCGACGGCCTCGACCCGACTGCCCGGGCACGTTAACGCAATCTGCCGCGCGATGTCGCCCGTTCCCGTCGCCACATCGATGGCGGTGGCTCCTGCCGGTAGCTTCAGCTCACGAACCACCGTGCGCCGCCAGGCTTCGTCGCGACCGCCGGTCATCACTCGATTCATGAAGTCGTACCGACCGGCGATCGCCGCGAACATCCGCCGGACGTAGCCGGGCTTGTCGTCTTTCAGGTCTCCGTACACGCGCTCAGCCTCCGACTGCCCAGGGGCACAGCCGCCGCTCCAGGCGATCCACTGCGAAGAAGAGGACCAGGCCGAGCAAGCTCATGGCCACGACTCCCGCATACATGGACGCGTAATCCAGTCGGCCCCACGTTTCGACGATGATGTAATAGCCCAGTCCCGAAGTCGTGGCAAACGACTCCGCGAAGAACAATACGGCGATGGCCGTGCCGATGCTGACCCGGATGGCCGTCAGCACGGCAGGCAGACAGGCCGGCAGGTACACGAAGCGAAACAATGCTCTCCGTCCGCCGCCCAGCGACCGCACCGAGTGGATCAGTTCCGGTCGTATGCTGCTGGCCTGATCCTTGACCACCACGAGCACTTGAAACCATAGGATGAGCGTGATGAGGAAGATTTTGGACGTGTTGCCGATGCCCAGGAAGAGCAGCACGATCGGCAGAAAGACTATTTTCGGGATGGGGTACAGGATGTAAACAAGCGGCGAGAGGAGCCGGCTCAGCGCTTTACTCTGTCCCAGCGCCAGACCGAGCGGCGTCGCCAGGCTCACGGCCAGGGCAATGCTCGCCAGAGTCCGGATGGTACTCGCCAGCAAGTGCCGGCCCAGCTCGCCCGGCAGCTCACGGACAAACACCCAGAGCACCAAAGACGGCGGCGGCAGGACATCCAGGTGCAGAGCAATGGCCAATACCTGCCATGCGGCGAGCAGGATCGCGACCGTCGCCGCCACGTTGCGTGCCTTCATCAACCCGCCAGCCTTTCACGCAGTTCGGTGCAGCGCTCCAGAAAGGCGGCCTGATGCCGGTAGTCGGCGCGTCCGGCCTCCGGGTTTTCTATGACTTGTGTTTGGCGAATGGGCGGCTGCCCCAGAACCAAAATGTGCCGGCCCAGCAGAGTCGCCTCTTCGATACTGTGAGTAACCACCACAGTGGTGAGGCGAACTTCGTGCTGCAACTCGAGGATGAGGTTCTGCAAGTCTTCACGGGTGAGGGCGTCCAGCGAGGAGAAGGGCTCATCCATCAGCAGCACGTCAGGTTCCATCGCCAGAGTTCGAGCGATGGCAGCCCGCTGGCGCTGCCCGCCTGAGACCTGGTTGGGGAACTTATCGCGCAGCCCGTCGATCCCCAACCGGCTCAACCATGGCTCCACGCGATCGAGAAGAGGGCCCTTGTGGCCTTCCAGCCCGTAGAACTCGCGGATGCGCAGGCCCAGTGCGGCATTCTGGCTGATGGTCGCCCACGGCAACAGGCCATAATCCTGCAGGATGAGCCCGGTCCGGCCGCGACTTCGACGCGGCACCTGCTCCCCGGCCACGGCAATCGTCCCCGAGAGCGGCGGATACAGTCCCGCGATCAGGTAGAGCAAGGTCGTCTTGCCACAGCCCGACGGACCGATGACGGCCCAGGATTCCCCGGCGGTCACCTGCCACGAGAATCCGTCGAAAACGCGTGCCCCCGTCTTGTATGCGAACTCAACCCGATCGAGAAGAATCATCGTCACCTGGGCAAATACACCGGTGAAACGAGATGATCGTACGGGAGGGCCTCATCAAGCAAGCCTTTGCCGACCATCCACTGGACGACGTCGTTGGCCTCCGCCTCGCTCGGCACGCCAGCTTCGGGGAACGACGGCATCGTGATCGACCCCTTGACCGCCTCGGGCACGCGCCCTTTCTCGATAAGCAATCCACGATACTTTTCGGGATCTGCGTTGATAGCGATCACAGCTTTCTCGTACGCGGCCAACAGACGTTTGACCGCGGCGGGTTTGCGTGCGAGGGCTTGCAGGGAGGCCGAAACCACGCTCTGGCTGAACTCCGGGTGTGCCCGATCATCGACCACGATCCGCGCGCCCTGCACGACCGCCAGCGAGGCAAACGGTTCCGGCAGGCACGCGCCGCGCAGCGTCCCCTTAGACAGCAGCTCCACCCGCACCGGAATCTTGGGCACGTCTGTCTTGGCAATCTCCGTGTCATCGAGTCCCTCTGACTGAAGCATCCGATCTGCAACGTACTCGATGACTGTGTTCTTCGACACGCCGATCTCGACTCCCTTCAGATCGGCGGCTTGGGTGATCGTATTCTGGCCAGAAGCCACAATGGCGAACATTGCGGTCTGCGGAGTGGCCCGCATGGCTGTGCGGATCACCCGGACACGTTCTTTGGATTTGTTGAGCAGCGCGGCCGAAACGAGATCGTTCACTTCGGCATCGATCTGGTCGGCCTGGAAGGCAGCGTCTCGCTCCAGTGCGCTGCCGAATGGCACCAACTCAACAGTGATGCCTTCTTGGGTGAAGTATCCTTCCTGCTCGCCCACGTATAGCGGCAGCACGTCCAAGATGGGCAGGACGCCTATTTTCAGCTGCCCTTCGTCAGACTGCAGCTCGCACCCAACCAGCGACGTAAGAATTGCGACCAAAAGCAGGGTCGCACTTCCCCACTCGAACGCTCTGCGCATCTTCGCTCGCTCAGCCAAGAATACCTCCCTCACCGCCGCTCATCCAACCTCACACCGCCAGCCCAGCCGCGACCGCTGCCAGGGTGATCAGGCTGATGTATCCGTTCATGTTCATGAACGCCACGTTCAGCCGGCTGAGATCCGTCGGGCTGACGAGCCGGTGCTCGTAGACGAGGAGCCCGGCCACGATCGCAAGACCGGTCCAGTACGGCCAGGCCAGTCCCATCCACGTCCCGACTGCGGCCAACGCGACGACCATGACAGTGTGGCTGATCCGCGCCCATCGTAACGCCACCGCCACTCCAAAACGCGCGGGGACCGAGTGCAGTCCCTCGCGCCGATCGAATTCCTCGTCCTGGCAGGCATAGATCAGGTCGAAGCCGGCGATCCACACCGTGACTGCCAGCCACAGCACGAGCGCAGGACCGTCGAACCGGCCGCGCACAGCAATCCAGGCACCGGAGACAGCGATCCCATCCGTCATGCCCAACAACCAATGCGACAACCAGGTAAATCGCTTGGTGTAGGAGTAGCCGACCAGGAAGAGTGCCGCCAGCGGCAGTAGTTCCACACAGAGTGGGTTGAGCTGCCACGCGGCCACGACCAGCCACACCAGGGATATCCCGCTCGCGAGCAACGCGGCTTTCGTCGACAGCAAGCCTTGCGGCAGGGCGCGATTGGCGGTCCGCGGGTTGCGCGCATCGATGTCGCGGTCGATCACCCGATTGAAGGCCATGGCCAGGGTCCGCGCCGACACCATCGCCACCGTAATCCACAGGAAGGTTCGCCAGCCGGGCCATCCCCTCGCCGCGAGCAACATGCCCAGGTAAGCGAACGGCAGCGCAAAGACCGTGTGCTCGAACTTGATCATCTCCAGAAATACGACCACCCAGCTTCTCTGGACGCCGGGCGGACCCTCACGCCAGCGATCAGAGACCATACTCCTCCCACCTCGCCCGAACCTGCTTGCACACTGCCTCATCCATGACGATGTCGTCCGGCCAGGATCGTGAGTGGCCGTCCGTCGGCCCTTTCCTGGTACCGTCGATGCCGATCTTGCCGCCGTAGTTCGGTTGCGGCGAGGCGTGGTCCAGCGCATCCACCGGCCCGTCGACGATCACGACGTCGCGCCGCCAATCAACGTTATTGGCCACGCGCCACGCCACTTCGGACAGGTCCTGTACGTCCACGTCGTCGTCTACGATAAGCAGCGCCTTGGCCAGCATCATCAGCCCCATGCCCCACAGGCCGTACATCACTTTGCGCGCCTGCCCCGGATACCGTTTCTTGATGCTAACAATCACGATGTTGTGGAAGACGCCCTCGGCCGGCATGTTCATGTCCGCTACTTCCGATTGGAAAAGCCGGATCAGCGGAAGGAACAATCGTTCGGTGGCCTTCCCCATCCAGTAATCTTCCATCGGGGGCCGGCCCACGATCGTCGCCGGATAGATCGGGGCACTCCGCCGAGTGATAGCCGTGACGTGCATGACAGGATAGGGCTCGGCCAGCGAATAATAGCCCGTGTGGTCGCCGAAAGGGCCTTCCACGCGCCGCTCCGCCGGATCCACGTACCCTTCGATCACGTAATCGGCGTCGGCGGGCACTTCCAGCGGTTGCGAGACGCACGGCACCAGCTCCACGGGGCGGTTGCGCAGCCAGCCCGCCAGCAGGAACTCGTCGATGTCCGGGGGCAGCGGCGCAGAGCCCGCCCAGGTCACAGCCGGGTCGCCGCCTATGGACACCGCCACCGGCAGCCGCTCGGCGCCTGCGGACTCCGCCGCACGCTGATGCTCGGCGCCGCCCTTGTGGATTTGCCAGTGCATGCCCAACGTCCGCTCGTCGAACTGCTGCAGCCGGTACATTCCGACGTTTCGTCGTCCGGTGGCCGGGTCCCGCGAAATGATCGACGGCAACGTGATGTACCGCCCGCCGTCCTCAGGCCAGCACTTCAGAATGGGCAAGATGTCTAACGAGGGCGACTTGTCATCCACAACCTCCTGGCACGGGCCGTCCTTCACCCGCTTCGGCGCCATGGATCGAAATACGCCCAACCAGTCGCCAGCCCGCTTCATTTTGTCCACGAGCGAGCGGGGCATGTCCAGTGCCAACAGGGATTCGAGGCGCGTGGTCAGCTCGTTCAGACCATCCACGCCCAACGCCCAGGCCATGCGCTGCTCCGAACCGAACGCATTCGTCAGCACCGGCGCGTCGAAGCCCGACACACGCTCAAACAAAAGACCCACGTTCCTGTCGGCGGGCCCTTTCGATACGCGGTCGGTGATTTCGGTTATCTCCAGCTCAGCGCTCACCGGGACCTGTACTCTCTTCAGCTGGCCCCGCGATTCGAGGAGAGCGACGAACTCTTTCAGGTCGTGAAACACGGACCACCTTCTTCCATCATTTTGAGATCGTCCTGCCTATCGGTTGGCGTGCGTGTACATCTCAGGCTTCAGCACACCAATGTAGGGCAGATTGCGATATCTCTCGTTGTAGTCCAGGCCATAGCCCACGACGAACTCGTTCGAGATATCGAAGCCGACGTAGTCTATCGGCATCTCGATCTCTCGCCGGCTGGGTTTGCTCAACAAGGTACAGATGCACAGCGACGCCGGACGCCGCTCGTGCAGGATCCGGACCAGGTAACTCAGCGTGTGCCCCGTGTCGATGATGTCCTCGACGATCAGGACGTTGCGCCCCTCGATGGTCAGGTCGAGGTCCTTGAGAATCCGCACAACGCCGCTCGACTGGGTCGCTGCGCCATAGCTGGACGTGGCCATGAAGTCGATCCGCAACGGAATGCTGATGCTTCGGATGAGATCGGCCAGGAAGACGACGCCACCCTTTAGGACACAGATCAGGCTCAACTCGCGCGCGGCGTAGTCAGCGGAGATCTGAGCCCCAAGTTCCTGAGTGCGGGCGTGAATTTGCTCTTCAGTCAATAAGATGTGGGCAATGTCGGAATGCATGATCGAATCCTCTCCTCAAGTTCACGGACCGTGGCCGCCTGCCGCAAGCCGCCGTATCCGGGCATTACACGATTCTAAGTTCTGCGGCGCGACCCGAACACGAACAGCGCCGCGAGCACCAGGGCGACCACAAACAGGAAGGCGCCTGCCACGATCAGTGACGTGCCGATCACTGCCGGCATTTGCCCGTTTCCGGCAGTCTGCGTCACTCCGGCCGCGGAGACTCCGGTCGGCCCGGCAAGCGGGCTCACCGCGCGCGGGCCGAGCGCTGAGTCCTGCACCAATGGGGATCCCAGCACTGGAAGCCGTTCCGTCGGCTGCGACATTTGCGTCAGATCCCTGCCGCTCTCCGCGGTCGGACTGGACATCGCGGTTCGGTCAGTGGGAGCCAGAGCCAGCTTCTGCGCGGCCACCGTCGCGAGGCCCGCTGCCACCGCCGGCGGGATGCGCGCATCAGCGGCCTTCGGAGTGGGCGTGTCAGGCTCCGCCGAAGTGGGCGTCTCAATCGGCGTCGCGGTCGGCGCCGTAGTCACACTGGCCGTTGGGCTCTGCGTGGGTCGGGCAGTGGCGGTCGCTGAGGCGGTCTGCGTCGGCGTAGAATGGGCAGTCCCGGTCAGCGCTGACACAGGCGACTGTCCCATGGATTTCGCCAGGTGCGCCGCCAGCCGTGCCGCGGTCGGTCCGAGCGTCGGCGCTTCGCTGGGAAACGGAGTAGACGTATCCGTGGGCGACGCGCTTGGGGTCGCAGTCGGCGTAGCCGTTGCAGTAGCGGACGGCGTGACGGTCTTCGTCGGCGACAGGGTCATCGTCGGGGTCAGGGTCGCGGTTGCGGTCGGAGTCAGGGTCGCGGTCGGAGTCAGGGTCGCGGTCGGGGTCATCGTTGCCGTGGCCATCTCTGAAGGCGTGGCACGGCTGTCCTCGCTCGTCGTGCTCGAATCGGTCACGCCGGCCCTGAACTTCGCCGCCCACTCACGCGTCAGGTCAAGGTATCTCGTCCCATAGCTTTGGCTCGGCTCGATCTGCGAACCCTCGACCCACTCGTTGAAGCTGGTGATGATCACCCAGTCGGCGTGCGATGCCATCGCTCCCTGCCAGGCGGCCTGGTAATAACGCGCCGTCACGGCGCTCGGTCACGAATGCGTCCTGCCGGCCTGTGCGCAGGTCGTTGTAGCCCGGCATGACCGTCGCCACCCACAGTCTCGGCGCGCCGTTTGCCGCCGACCACTTTCGCACTCGTCGAGCTCCAGTCAGTGAGAGTGCCCTGCACGTTGTTCGACCACGCAATGCTGTACAAATGGTGCCCGTCGAACACTTCCTGGTATCGAATGTCCACGCCCTCGGCGATCCACACCGATTGCCGGTCAGGATCGACCTGTTGCCGGATCGCCCTCCAGGCGTCGAGCGCCGACTGCCCCGAGGCAGTGGGCACGTGCTGAATCGCCCAAAAGAAGATGACGGGCCTGCCGTTCCACTTGAGGTACGCATCTTTTGGCGCGTGCACCGCCAGAACGTGCCTTAGCGCCGCAACAATGTCGCTCTGGCCATTCAAGAACGGCGAGGCCGTCTCGAAATCGACAGCCAGCTTGAAGCCGCGCTGTTGTCCCACTTCAAGCAGTGCGGCGAAGTTCGGCTCGGTTTGATTGGATTCGCCTCCCGGACCGTACCAGGAAACGACGAAAGCATCGATGCCCGCTCCCTTGGCCTCGTCGATCTGGCGGGCCATCGCCGCCCGATCCGAGGATACGTATGGCTGCGCCGGCATGTCCGACACCTTCGCCGGCGTCCAGGTGGAAAGATCGAACCACGTGTAGTAAAAAGCCAACACCAACGGAGATGGATTTGAGGCCTGTCCCGCGATCATCTGGGGAGCCCGGGCGCTGACCACGCCGGCTGTCAGCGCGCAACAGAGGACCAGCACCGTCCCGATTTTGACTCCCAGCCGCCAATCGATACTCAAAGGCTGCCTCTCACTGGCCATTTTTGTGGTCGTGCTTGCTTCGGACGAGTATATCATGATCGGAGGTCGCGGTCAAACGCCTGGAACAAGAGGGACCAAAACGAGTTCTCCCAGCGCCTCGCGGCCGCGGGAGAACTCGCTCAACTGTTTCAATCCAACAGAGGCTGTCTGGCAGAGATCTGCCAGACAGCCTGTCGCCTCAATGTGGAAGGATTCGCGGTCACCCGGAGCCCGAATGATGCCGCCGATTCGACGAGCCGTTCGACGACGGCACCGGAGTGTAAGTCGGTGTTGGCGTTGGCGGCTTCGTGATGTGCTGCCGCCGAGGCGGGCGTGGCGTATTGGTGGGCCGAGGCGCGCGCGTCGGGGCCGGCGGGGCTGTGATGTGCCGCACCACCTGCGTCGGTCGGGGTGCGTGGTCGGCCTCGGCGGCCTCGGTGTGTTAGTAGCCCGCGGCGCGTGCGTCGCCGTCGGCGGGGGCGCGATGTGCAACTGCGGTGCCGGCCTGGGTGTGTTGGTTGGCCGGGGAGTCGGCGTCGCCCGTGGCGGTCTCGGCGTATTCGTCGGTCTTGGTGCGCTCGTCGCGGTTGGCGCCGGCGCGATGCGCGGCGCCTGCGGTGCCGGCGTCGGTGTGTTGGTGGGTCTCGCCCTTGGAGGCCTTGGCGTGTTCGTCGGCCTTGGAGTGCGTGTCGGCGTCGGTGGTACCGAGATGTGCGGTGACTGCTGTGTCGGCTCAGCTGTGTTCGTTGCCTCCGGCGTCGGCGTCGACCTGGGCGGTCTCGGCGTGTTCGTCGGCCGAACTCGCTGCGGTGTGTTGGTCGCCGTCGGGGTCGGCGGCACAGGCGTGCTCGTCGGCGTTTCGACCGCAGGTGCAGGGGCGACCGGTGGAACCGGCGTGTTCGTCACCGTCGGCGTCTCGGCTGCCGGTGTATTCGTCACCGTCGGCGTTTCTGGCGTCGGCGTGAACGTCGCAGTCGGCGTCCCGGGGGCCGGCGTGAGCGTCGCAGTCGGCGTCTCTGAAGCCGGGTGCACGACGATCGTCAGCGAGCGTGAATTGCTCGGCAGCGCCAGGCGCAACTGGGCCGTCGCGTTGAAGCTGGCCACCGCCTGAGTGTCGTACGTCCCCGGTCGATCGTACGTGTAGTCGAACGGCACGGTAAGCTGGCTGTGCGGGTTCAAGCTCTGGTTGTCGGCGAGCAGGATGAACGGCTGGTTCGACCCGGGCCGCCAGACTACCCGGAAGCTTTGGGCTTGCCCGTCGCCCTGGTTGCTGATCACTACCTGGAAGTGGACCACCTCACCCACAACCGGATTGGTGTTGCTCGCGGTCAGGCTGTCGATGATGAGGTTGGGATTGCCCTGCGGCGTGGTCGTCGCCGTCGGCTCGTTCGCCGGCGTCGACGTTGGGGTGGGCGTCAAGGTTGGAACCGGAGTCGATGTTGGGGTGGGCGTAGGTGTCGCCGTCGCGACCGAGCCAACCACAATCGTCAGGGTCGCGCTTCTATTCTGATCGTTCGGATCCACCCGCACCTTCGCCTGGAAGCTGCCCGGTCATTGTAGGTCCAGTTCCAGTCGATCGTTGTCTCGTCACCGGAGTTGAGGTCGAGATTGCTCGCAACCGTCCGGTAACCGCTCGACCCGGTCGGCCGCCAGATCACATCGAACCCAGTGGCCTGGCTGCCGCCATCGTTCTTGATCCGGAGATGGAACCGGACCGTCTGGCCTGCCTGCGGATTGCTGTTGTCGACGCTGTAGCTACGGATCTCCAAATCGGAGTTGTTGTTATTGCAATTCCCATTTACGTTAACGGTCACGCTTTGGTACTGATGTTGGCCGTTGGGCAAGAGCGCATCCAGAGTGAACGTGGTCGTGCTACACAATTGATACGTCTGCTCAAAGAAGTTGTTCACCAACGCCTCACCGTTCACCCACGCCGCCTGCACGTTTTGTACGCTCGCCTGGATGGTCACAGAGTCGCCCGCATTGATGTTCGTCGAGCTGGCTGTGATACCCAATGCTGGCGGTGGAGGAGCCGGTGGCGGAACCTGGATCACGACGGTGAGCTGCGGACCGAAGGACTGCCCGCTGGGATTGACGAGCTGCCAGACGCCCTGAAATGCGCCCGGATTGACCGGTGCAGCCATGGGAATCGTCAAGTCCACCTGCCCACCAGGCTGGACGGAAGGCACATTGATGGCGTTCGGCGCGCCCATCTGGGAGCCTCCCACGAAGACCAGCGTGTAGCCGGAGCCCCAAGCGCAGGTGCCGTTGTTCTGGAGTCTCCACGTCTTGTCGAACGGAGCGCCGGGACCAATCTGAGTGTTGTCCGGGATAGTCACGTCGGCGATGAAAGCTGCCACGTCGGTGCACTGCTGTGCCTGCGGTGCTGCGAGGCCTGGACCGCGTGGACTGACGAGACCGGCCACCGCCCAGATCTGCACTGCGCCATCCAACGCGCCGGTTGCCAGGTCTGTCCCGCTCGGTGCGAACGCGATACTCGCTAGCGCACCGCTGGTACCGGCGATGTCCTTGAGCAGGTTGCCGTTGCTGACTTGCCAGAGCATGATGTGGCTGTCGTAGGAATCCGAGGCCAATGACTGCCCATCCGGCGAAAAGGCCAGATCCGTCACACCACCTTGGTGCGCACTGGCGGACTGGACCAGGTTGCCGTTCTGTATATCCCAGAACCGCACCAGGCCATCGCCCGAGCCCAGTGCCAGGAGCGTGCCCGTCGGGACTGAACGCCACACTCGAGATGCCGCCCGTCGCGCCGACGACGGAGGCGATGCTGACGCCCGAGCTGACCTGCCAGATGCGTGCCGAGCCGTCAGCCCCGCCGGAACCAACGGTAGTGCCGTCTGGTGAGAAAGCAACGCTCCACACTGCACCCACGTGCCCCTGCATTTGCTGCAAGAGCTGCCCGTCGCTGACACGCCACACTCGCACAACTCCATCGAGAGAAGCTGTCGCCAGCAAGGAGCTATCCGGCGAGAAGGCCAGCCCCAATACCGCTCCCTGCGGCGTCGTCAGCGTGCGCAGCAGTGATCCATCGTTGACATTCCACAACTGAACCGAATCGCTGTATGAGCCGGAGGCCAGAGTCTGGCCGTCCGGAGAGTAGGCCAGAGCTATCACCGGCCCGTTGGTCGGAATGGAACGGATGAGCTGCAAATTCGATGCTCCGTACAGCTCGATACCAGCCGGAGAACCAACTGCCAGGATGGATGAATCTGGAGAGTATACCACGTGGCTCACACCCTGCACCGGCTGCCCACCCGTTTGGCCGGACGAGGCAGTCTGCGGATAGAATGTGGCGATTGGACCTGACAGGGAAATGGCCTGTGGCCCGGGGGCAGGCGCTGGGCCTGAGCTGGCACAGTCGCCAACAGCGCGCTGAACACAGTCGCTCCGGCCAGCGCTACAATTGTCACAGCCGCAAATACGATCGACAGCCATCGCGACGGGCTTAAGATCGACGCCCTGCGGCCGATGTTGTTTTCGTTTCTAATCTTGGTTTCCGTTCTCATGTCGAACCTCCACCGTTGTTCGCCGTCTCGATGCTGTCAGAGTCGACGTGAGTGTCCTGTGGGTCGCTCCGCCTTCTTTGTTCCTGCTATAGTATAAAGCAAAGAGCACCCATTCGTCTTTAACTTTTTCACAATAGAACCTTATGAACATATTAAGGTCATGCTAACGACAAGGCCTTCTTCAGCAAGTGCCCATCATCAGTGATCCGGCGCTCGTAGTGGCTGTGCCGTCGTTTCGGTTCAGCTCAACTGACCTAGCGGGCGCAAACCAGGGTTGGCCGCGACAATCCCGCCCCGTGTCCGTTTATTGTACCCTGTCTGTAAGTGCTGAACATGATTCCGCTCATATTCTGAGTCCCGCAGCAGGAAGCCCGGCTCCTCTTGAGAGGCCGGGCTTCCGGTCAGCCACAAACAGTATTCAGTGTTTGTTCTGGTCCCAGGCGCCTATGGAATGATCTTCAGGGTCAGCCCCTTCTCGTTGTTGCTCCTGTCAGACTCGTCGACGTCGTTGTAGTAGTCACCCCGGACCCGTGAATGAAAGCTTCCCGTCGCCGGGTAAGCGTACGTCCACGTCACGGTCCGATCATCGCCGTGGTCGACGTCCAAATCGGCCGCCACAATGATGAAGCCCGCGCCGTTGCCGGGATCCCAACCCACTGCGAAGTTGTTGGCGTCTCGCTGGCCCTCGTTTTTCATTCGCGCCGAGAAATGAACGATCTGACCCTTGTGCACCGTCGTGTGATCCGCCGACAGCGATTTCATCACAATATCGGCTCGCCGATCGCAGCCGCCGCGCACGTTGACGGTCACGGTCTGGTGCCGGTGCTGACCATCTTTGAGCTGAGCGTCCAGAGTGAAGGTCTGATCCTCGCACAGCTGCAACGTCTCCTCCCGATAATCGTTTGTGATCGGCTGCCCGTCGAGCCAGGCCGCCTTCACGCCATGCACTGACGCACGGATGGTCACGCTGTCTCCGGCGTTGACGTCCACAGCGCTGGCAGCAATGTTCATTCCAAAGGCAGGCGTCGCCGTGGCCGGTGCCGGCACCACGACCCGCACCGTCACCCGAACGCCGAAGACCTCACCGGATGGATTCTCAAACTGCCACACGCCGTTGTACGTCCCCGGACTGACCGGCGCGTACATGGGAATGGTGACGTCAACCACCTCTCCGGGCGCGGCCTGCGGGAGAGGCACAGCGGGCTCGGCGTTCATCTGCGAGCCTCCAGCGAAGGCAATCTGATATCCGGCCCCCCACGCGCAAGTTCCGCTGTTGCGCACGCGCCAGGTCTTGTTCAGCAGGCCACCCCGCGCGACGACCGAGTTGTCCGGCAGAGTCACGTCCGCCACGAAAGTCACATCATCCATGCAAGGCGCGGCCGTAGGCACCGGCGTCGCAATGACGATCGGCGTGCCCACCTGCACTGTCGGACGACCCACCGCCCAGATCTGCACCGCTCCATCGAGAGCACCTGTCACCAGCAGGGTCCCATCCGGCGAAAAAGCCAGGGCGCCCAATGCCGTCGTCCCGTGGAAAGCGCTCAGTGTTTCTCCGTCGGCTACCCGCCGAAGCAATACGCTGCCGTCGTACGAGGCCGAAGCCAGCCTCCCACCGTCCGGCGAAAAGGAGACGGCTGTCACGGCGCCATGATGTCCTGTCCACGTCTGGACCAATTTGCCCGCCTTCAGGTCCCAGATCCGCACTACTCCATCGCCTGAGCCCAGCCCCACCAGATTGCCGGTCGGGCCGAAAGCCACAGCGGGCGCGCCGCCGACGTTACCGATCAACGAGCTCATGCTCACCCCACTGCTCAGCTGCCACACCAGAACCTTGCCGTCAGCCCCGCCGGAGACCAGCGAGCGCCCATCCGGCGAAAAGTCCAGGCTCAGCACCGCACCCGCGTGACCCTTCAGGGTCCGCAGGAGCCGCTCGTCGCGGGTTTGCCACACTCGAACCGCACCGTCGGATCCGGCTGCCGCCACCATTGCACCGTCTGGAGAAAAGGCCACCCCGTTTACCGTGCCTTGTGTCGCTACGAGTGAAGCCATGAGCCGCCCGGAGCCCACGTCCCACAGCTGAACCGTATCGGTAAACGTGCCGGACGCCAGTGTGGCGCCATCCGGGGAAAACGCCAGCGCCGTCACGGCCGCGCCGGAGTTGATGTAGTCGAGACACTGCACCCCAGCCGTGGCTGATACGGAGAACAGGTCGCTGCCGAACGGGGTTCCAGCCGCCAACATCCGGCCATCCGGCGCGTAGGCCACCCGGCTGACGCCTCGCTCGTCCAGCGCAGCGGGTTCAGTCGACAGGCCGCCCACCCGCGGGTAGAAAGTGGTCACCGTCCCGGTCAGTTCCATGGTTTCCGGCGTGCTCACAGCAATCGGCGTCCCCACTACGATCGGAGGCACGGCCGTCGGAGTTCCAACGGGAATGACTGGCAGTGGCGCTTGCGCGCCAACCGGCACGGAGAGTGACAGTACAATGAAGGCGCCGATCACGATCATGTTTCCCCCGAATTTCGCCCAGCTCAAAGTGCCCTCTGTCCTCCGCTCGGCGCGGTTCATATTCCTCATCCTCCTCTCCTATCTATGGGTCTCCTACATTTTACTCCGGATCCGGGCTCCTGACCATGACGCAATGGCTATGATACGGCCTGAGAGACTTATGCATTTCTGCCTATTCATTATATAATCAGTGCTGTGGCACATCGAAAGCGCACGGTAAACGTCAGATTCGTCATTCAAGGTCTGTTTCTGGCGCTGTCGCTGACCGGGGTGATGCTGTTGGGCTGGCTGTGGCTGCACGGCTTCAGGCCAGCCGAGCCCATCCCTCGGCCGCCTGCTCTTCTGGCCCCGCGCGGCGAGTGGCCGGTGGGGGCGCGAGGCTTCCAGGAATGGATGAGCTTCCGCGGTGAGTTGGATTCCCTCGCAGGCAGCGGTTTTTTGCTCGCCTTGGACGACGGCCGCACCGTCGGCGTAACGACGGCTCACAGTCTGGGCGTTTTGGGCGACGGCACGAGCCGACTGGAGGCTGTTCGTTTCAAGCTGCCCGGGCAGGTGTCTGCAATTGCCTGCTTCACGCGACTGCACGGTCGGCCGGGCGTGGCGCGGACCGGCGCGGACCTGACTGTTGATTATGTCTTGTTGCAACCCGAAGGCTACGTTGATGCCCGCTGGGTCTTGCGGCCGGACGATCGTGGCGCTCCGCAGCCCGGCGAGCGGGTCGCCTTATTGAGCGGATCGCGCTCGCTGGACGGCGTGGTTCAATCGGTGGATGAACAGGCGGTCTGGGTGACGATGGATAGCCTCTTCAACCCAGCGCTGATGAGCGGCTCGCCGTTCGTCAGCCGCCACACCGGCCGAGTCGTCGGCATGCTGATCGCAGGCGCGGTTCGCGGGCCTCTGCCGACTCGCCTGATCCTTGGCGCGCATCCGATCGGGTCCATCGTCGAGCGGGCAGTCTCTGCTGAGGGATTCCCGCTAATTGCCGACTATATACGATAGAACTCGTTCGTGCGAGCTCTGGGGCTCGGGGAAGACAGGCGCCCTGCCGGCGCACAAGCGAAGTCCGTCTCAGCTAACCTGCTTTCTATCGGTCTTCAGTGTGAGGCGCATGGGCCTCGAAGGAGAGTCACGATGGATCGCGATGCTTTCCTTGACCTTCACCCTGACGACCCACGATGGGGCCACAACTACGGCAGCGGAGCTGACCAGTTGCGCCTGCATTACGTGCGTCAGGGATGCGGCCCTACCGTCATCCTGCTGCACGGCTGGCCGGGATTCTGGTACGACTGGCGCCGCGTCATTCCGCAGCTGGCCGAAGAGGCCGACGTCATCGCCCCGGATTTCGAGGGGCTTCGGAGACTCCGACAAGCCGGAGCTCCCTCCGACCGAAGGCTACACCCCTCAAGCCCTTGCCTCTGACGTCCTCGGCGTTGATGAACCATTTGGGCATCGAGCGCGCGGTCCTGGCAGCGCACGATATCGGCGCTGTGATGGCACAGGTACTCGCCCGCGCCGCGTCGGACCGCATCGCTGCCCTGGCGCTCTTCAATCCGCCCTACCCCGGCATCGGCCAGCGGCGACTTGAGTCGGCGGCGCAGTCGGAAACGTGGCATCAGTACTTCCACAACCTTCCGCTGGCGGAGTACCTGGTCGGCTACAATCGCGACACCGTCCGCCTGTACCTCGCGCACTTCTACGGGTACTGGCTGGGCCGTAAAGACGCCCTGCGTCCGGCGGAGTTCGAGGCGATCGTTGACGCCTATGCCCGTCCAGGAGCATTTGGAGCCAGTATCGCCTGCTATCGCTCCGGCGTCTCCTCCCTCTCCCAGGCACCGATCGCCGACCCAAGGACGCTTAAGATCCGCCAGTGTACCTACGTTTTGTGGGGAGAGGCCGATCCCGTGATGCGCGTCGCCTGGGCTGACCGGCTGACGGAGTTCTTTACGCAGTGCCGTTACCGACTCCTGCCCGGGGTTGGACATTTCGTACCATTCGAGGCTCCCGACGAGGCCATCGCAGCCATCACGCAGTCTCTGCAGGTCCTTTCCAACGAGAATGCTTGACGCTGCACTTCACCACAGCATTCAATCCGCTGGCGGGTCAATCCAGTTGCTCGAATGACCGCAGCCGCCGCATCATCACGAAGCCCAGCGCCAGCGGCAGCCAGAAGGTCAGTCCCCGGAAGGCCAGCACCACCACGGTGGCTGCCTGGGCCGGCACGCCCAGAGACGCGTACAGCAGCGACATCACTCCCTCCACGACACCGACACCGTGTGGGGTGATGGACACCACCCACATGAGCATGCCGACCCCATAACCGGCCAACAGTGGGCCGAAGTCGATGCGCACCTGAAAGGCCCGAAACAGCACGTACAGACAGGCCACGTGGGTCACGTATATGCCAGATGCCGTCACGGCCAGGCTTACCCAGTGCCTCGGGTGCGCGCTGATAGCGAGTGCAGCCTCTGTAAACTCGGCGGCGTGACGCTCCGCCCAGTCCGCCCCAAGCCGCTTTCGCAGCCGGACGCGCGCCGCCAGATGGTCACCCACACGTTGGACGCGGACGAGAATACGCCTCAGCAGAACAGGATTTACTCCGCCCAAGACGAGCACACCAGCCATCGCGCCGATGATCGCCACGAGCACCGCGGCGCTGATCACCTCGTATGCTTGAAGAGCATCCTGCAGCGAAAGATACATTAGGCCGATGAACAACACGACCATGAAAGTGCTGAAGTCCGCCAGGCGCGCGAGCAGAACCCCCGCCGCCGTCCTCGCCGGCGAATGCCCGCTTTTCGCCGCCTCGTCGAAATACAGTGCAGCCGCGCTCGCTCCGCCCGAAGGGGCAGCGACGTCTACAAACAGCGCGGCGAAGAACAGCACCAGGAGGTCGCGCAGCCGTCGCTCCACCGCCACCGCGTGAAAGGCAGCCTGGTACAGCAGCCCATAGAGGGCATAGTACCCCAGTTGGAGAACGAGGGCGGCCAGAATCCACTGCCATTGCCCGCCGGACAGAGTCGCAGCCAGGGCTTTCAGTTCCGAGAGGCTCCTCACAACCAGCCATAGAACCAGGATTATGAGCAACCATAACACCCAGCGCCGTCGCATCGATTGTCCCCAAGCTGAAAGTGACCACTTCCTTTGCTGGTCGCAGGTCGCGTCTTATGCGCTGCCGACCGGCAGGGTGAAGGAGAATCGCGTCTCACGGCCGGGATCGCTGGCGACGCTCACTGCCCCGCCATGTGCCTCGATCAGCTGCCTGACGATGGCCAGACCGAGGCCCGACCCGCCGCTGGCCCGATTTCGCGACCGGTCGGCGCGATAGAAGCGGTCAAACACGTGCGGCAGGTCTTCAGGCGCGATGCCGCTGCCGGTATCCGTCACTACGACGACGGCATTGCCGACCGTTCCGGCAGCGACCGACACCGTGATCCGTCCGCCGGGCGGTGTGTGCCGCAGCCCGTTCCCAACCAGGTTGCTGATGACCTGCGTGATCCGGTCCGAGTCCGCCTCAACTTCGGGCGTGCCAGGGGCGGCGACGGCGACCAGCTCGACGCCTTGCGCCTGGGCCTGTGGCCGCATCCTCTCGACGATCCGATTCGCCAGGTCGCCCAGATTCAGCCGTCCACGCTCCATCTTGAGCTGACCGCTCTCCGCCAACGACAGAAGTCGCAAGTCGTCCACGAGGCGAGACAACAGCAGCGTCTCATCGTGCAGGATGCCGACTTCCGGGGCAGTCATCGGCAAGACGCCGTCCAGCATCGCCTCCAGATTGCCCTGAATGGCGGTCACGGGCGTACGTAGTTCGTGCGCGACGTCAGCAATCATGTTGCGCTGCAGGTCGCGAGCGCGGGTCAGCGCGTCCGCCATCTGGTTGAACGTCGCGGCCAACTGACCGAGCTCGTCCTTCGATGTCACATCCACACGCTGGTCGAGTTGTCCGGCGGCGATACGCGCCGATGCACCGGTCAGTGCGCGGATAGGAGCCACAATCTGCCGAAACAGAAGCATGCCCAGCACCAGCGCCAGGACGCCGGCAACCAGGCTGGCCAGCCAGGTCGAGCGGTTCGCTGCCGCCAGGAAGTTGCTTGCCGGGGTGACGACTCCGGCATCGGGCAGCACGACCAGCAAGGTGCCCACCTGGCGGCCATCTACCACGACCGGTGTGCCCGCAGCCAGGTCGGCCGGCTTGAGGTCCGTTCCCCTGAGCGTGCCCATCGTGTCGGCAATCACAACGCCGCCCTGGTCTGCCAGCATCAGGCGGATGCCCATCGCGGCCCACATGTCCCCGCCCATGAGGTGTTGGGCCATGCCGCTGTTGCCGCCGCCGGCGCCAGGTCCGTGGCCCATCATGGCACCCATGCGCAGACCCATACCACTCCCAGCGCCCGCGCCGCGGCCCGGCAAGGTCTCCAGCCAGGCTTCCGCATTCTGCCAGCCACCATCCTGAGCGTATTGCTCCGCCAGCACCGGCGCCAGCCGCTGCGCCCAGGCCTTCCCATTTTGCGTTACGTAGTGGCTGAACTGTCCGCCAGTAGCCCGGTCGATGAGGACGGAGCTGACCACGACGCCGATCAGGATGACCAGGACGAAAGCGCCCATCAGCCTGAACCACAAACTACGCATTCTCTTCACCCAAACACGCGAATCGGTACCCTACGCCGAAAACGGTCTCGATGTAGCGGGGGTGGCGGGCGTCATCGCCCAACTTGGCCCGCAAATTCTTGATGTGTTGGTCCACGGCCCGTTCAAATCCATCATACGCCTCGCCTTGCAGTCGCTCCAACAGCTGCAGTCGACTGAAGACCTGTCCCGGACTGCGCGTCAGCAGTGCCAGCAACTCGAACTCGAGCGGCGTCAGCTCCAGCGTTTTTCCGCCGACCGTCGCCTGGTGGCGCTCCATGTCCACCACCACATCTCCAACCTCGCACACCTGGGGCGGCTGGACCTCCCCTCGGGTCCGACGCAGTACCGCTCGAACGCGGGCAACGACCTCCCGCGGGCTGAACGGCTTCGTCACGTAGTCGTCCGCGCCCAGTTCCAGCCCAACCAGTCGGTCGGCCTCCTCAATCCGCGCCGTCAGCATGATAATCGGGGCGCTCGACTCCCGGCGCATCTGACGGCACAGGTCCAGGCCGTCCACGTGCGGCAGCATCAAGTCGAGGATCACCAGGGTGGGCCGCTCACGCCGAAACGCCGGCATCGCCAGCGCACCGTCGTCCACGTTGACCGCATGATAGCCGGCTCGTTCGAGATACAGGCGCAGCGTTCGAGCGATCTGCGGTTCGTCTTCAATGATGAGAATCTTATCTGCCATCCAGCGCACCTCTGGCCGCACTCATTTCCGCTATTTTCCCACCAACGGCGCAAATCGCAAAGGTGCGGGGGATCGGGCGGTAACTGCCTCTGATCCCCCGCACGCCCGGCTCAGGCTTGCGTGCCTGTGTCGTCCATGCCGATGAACTGGCCATGCCAGGTGTGATACCAAACTCGCCCCGTGTACCCGTTCACGCTCAACATTCCCGTGACCTTGCCGTCCTTGTCCAGGGTGTCGATCGTATAATACCCGTAGAAGGTATCCGGCGTGGTTTCGGCCGTCTGGCCAAAACCTTGCTTATCGAGGTAATCTTGTGCGTACTGCACAGCCTGCTGCGGGGTCACCGTCATCTCCGCCGTTGACTGCTGGGCAGTCGGCCCACTCCAGTCGAAGCCCCGCATCATGCCGCCCCAACCGCGGCCGCCCTGTCCGGCCATCATCCCGTACTTGGTGTTCCACATCATATTGGGCCCATATTCCGGCCAGACGTTTCCGCTGTAAGGATCGACCAGCAACTCGAAGGCGTTGATCCCGGTCGATTTCTCCTGAATCTGCGCGTAGAAGTTGTCCTGAAACTCCATGACCTCGGCCACCTTAAGGTCAGAGCTATTGTCGTAGCTGCCCAGATAGTCCTGGACTCGCTGCTGCACCTGGCTGTCCGTCAGGCGCTGTCCGGACGCGTTGCCGCCAAAAGCCGGCCCGCCCCATGCTCCCATCATGCCGTAGCCCGGGCAGCCAAAGCCACCGTACTGCTGCGTATCGGTCAGCGTTCCGTTGGCCCACAGACCGCCCATCATGCCCCAGCCGCTTCCGCGCCCGTTGCCGTTGTTCCAACCGTAGCCGTTACCGTTGCCCCCGCCGCGGCCCCCCATCATGCCCCAGCCGTTTCCCCCGCCCCTGGGTCCCTGAGCCAGGGCCACATTGCCGAACAGGCCGATTCCACCCGCCACGACGAGAGCTGCTGCTACAGCGATGATCGCAATTCGCTTTCCGGTGAGTCTCATTTCACAACCTCCTGATAGTCTTCGACCTCGTCCATCTCGATCGTTGACCCTATCATAGCAGGAGGTTGTATAGAAGATGTGAGGGAACGATATACCTTTGTTGTAGGTTCGGGCAGTTCTCTGAATCGGGCGTCTACCAGCCGTTGCCGCTCGAGGCCGGCGGAGGCGGTGTAGCGTTAGGATCGGCGTTGCTCACCCACCAGACAGACTCGAAAATCTCATGGGCCCGATGGTCAAAGATGAAAGCAACCCACCCTGTGAGGCCAAGTCCTCCGCATATGCGTATATGAGAGCAGAATCGATTGTATCACGGACCCTGTCCGAATTTGCAGGAGGAAATTCCTATGTCGAAACTCCGAAATCCTGGCTGCGACGGCGATGCTGTCGAGCCTCATCTTGGCCCTGGTACCCGCACTGAGCTTCGTGCCTTCCGCTTTTGCGGCTTCGTCTACGATCAACGTCACAAAGAATGCCAAGCTTGGCAACATCCTCACTGATGAAAACGGGATGACGCTGTACACCTTCAAGAACGACAAACCCGGCCAAAGCACGTGCACGGGAACTTGCGCCCAAACGTGGCCGCCGTTAACGATCGGCCAGGGTGTGACGCCGACGGTCGGCAGCGGTGTGACCGGAAAGGTGGCCACACTCACTCGCCAGGACGGCGCTCTTCAGGTCACCTACAACGGGCTGCCGCTGTATCGGTACGCTGGCGACACAAAAGCAGGCGACGCCAACGGCCAGGGAATCGGCGGTCTCTGGTACGCAGCCACGCCAGGTGGGGCGACCAAGGCGGCCGCGAAAAAATCGCCGTCAAAGCCCACTAAGGCTTACGGGAAGAGCTCTGGATACGGCAACTATGGCGGCTATGGCATGTACGGCGGCTATGGGTATGGTATGTACGGGGGTTATGGATATGGGATGTACGGCTACGGCTGCCCTTGTGGGTACGGGTACGGTTATGGTTACGGCTATCCGATGCCATACACTTTCAATCATCCATACTGGGCCCCGCCGTTCCATTTCTACGGGTTCCACGGAGGAATGATGCGGCGGTAGGTGTGACCTTCGTCCAATTTGAATGCGCTCATGAGTCAGTGGGTTCGCGCTGTTGCAGTGCCAGGCACAACCATGCTGCTTGCCGGGCACTGGAGCGAGATTGAGATAGGGAGGAACTTGATGGGCCGCGGCGGCTCGATGTAGTGGAGGGGACTATCGTTCCCAGGCGGTGGTTTGCCAGTTGTCCGGACTTTCCTGGTTTGGCATCCAGGATGGGAGGGGCATCAGCAGGTAATCTGATAGAGCAGCCATGTATGGCTCGTACACGGCCCGCAACTCAGCAAGACGTCTGTCTGCGTCGTCACCTGAATGTAGCATCACACCGACTTCAGCCAGTCGAGACCGCATCTGGGTTAGCTCGCTCTCTGACAAGCGACCCGCGCTCGTCGCGCGCGGCGCAGCCTGGAGCACCTGGCTCAGATCGACGCTGGCGTGGCGCGCCATCGCAAACGATAGGCGCGCCGCGTCGGTGGGAATGTCATCCACACCGACGAGCACCAGAGTCGATAGGTCGAGGATCATCGTCAGCGCCGCGAGCCAGGACTGGTTGTCGTGCTGTGAGCGAAAGTAGGCCAACACGGGATACGACAGGAGACTTTCCATCAGCTCCGCCGACCAGCGCTCCCAGTCATGCAAGAACTGCTCGACCACCGCCGCGCGGGTTTTTTGCTGGGAGCGTCGCAGCAGTTCGAACGCGGTTGGCGGCGATCCCGCCCGCTCGTCGAGCAGCGACACGCTCACCTCGCGCCGGGAGAACGCTCCGTTCAGGCCGGGCAGGTATCCCACCACCAACGCCAGAAAGCCGATACCAATGCCGGCCTCTACCGCCGTGGCCGCGCGCGCCCAACCGGTTCGGGGCGTGACGTCGCCCAGGCCAAGAGTGAAGAATGTCGTACCGCTCATGTACAGGTCAGTGCCGAAGCCCACTTTGTTGGCCCCGGGCGCGGCCAGTTGCGAGCCAAAAGCCTGCTGCAGCAAGGCGAACCCGACGATTAGCCCCACCGCCCAGACCCCCAGCAGCAGCAATAACGACAGGGGTCCGAAGTAGCCCAGCACGCTCTGACGGAGATTGCCGCGCCGGACGCGACGGGCGACGGCAGACCACGGCAGCCACAAGGCGCGATAAAATACGCGCGTCAGGCGAAACTGGCGCGTCACCCGGCGCGGCAGCACGATGGTCTCGAATGCGTCCCACAGTACGATCAAGATCAACAGCATCCCGAAAACGCCGGCCGCGATGGACATTGTGGTTGCATCTCCTGTATGCTCTATGGATGCCTGAAGCAGCTACCGCCTTGTACATGACTTAACGTATCACTGGACAGGTATGATTGTCAAGTTAGTGTAACACGGCTCAAAGGCTTGCCGAAAGGTCTGGATCTTTGGATACCTGGAGAAGATGAGCAAATGGCTGACAGAATTTCGATCGACGTGTCTATCGGCAGCGAAAGCGCCTTCCTCGTGACGTCGACGCTCGTCGCGGGGGACCGCGACGCCGTGTTGATCGACGCTCAGTTCACCTGGAGCGACGCCCGGCGCTTGGCCGAGCGAATCGAGGCTTCGGCCAAGAATCTGACGACCGTGTATGTCACACACGGGCACCCTGACCACTACTGGGGCTTCACGACGTTGTACGAGCACTTTCCCGGGTTCGTTTCGTCACGGCTCCTGAAGTGGCCTCCGTGATTGCGCAGAGCTCTGCAGCCAAGGTTGTCCAATGGAAACCCCTGTACGGCGACGAAGTACCCGGCGTGCCGCTGAAGCCTCAGGCACTCGAAGGCGACGTCGTCGAGCTGGAAGGGGTCGAGCTGCAGATCCTCCACCCTGGCCAAGGAGATGGAGGATCCTCCACAGTGGTGTGGATCCCCGTCATCTCCACCCTGGTTACCGGCGATCTGGCCTACGATGGCAAGCACGTCTGGCTCGCGGAGACCAACTCCATGGAGCACAAGCGCCAACCTCGGGCGCGTGGCCACACTCGGACCCGCGCGGGTCATCGCTGGCCAAGCCGCCCCCGGGCGGGATGACGACGGACTCCGCGTGTTGCTCAACGAGACGCGCGACTGCATCGCCGCGTTCGACGACGTGGTCGCCCGCAGCTCAACGGCGCAGGACGTGATCGAGGCGATGACATCGAGATACCCGGACCGGGCCCTGCCGAATATTCTGGATTTGGCCGCCAACGCCGCTTGCCCGGCAGCCTGCCGCGAGCAGCTGAGCGCACCCCAGCTAGGCTGAGTTCGACTCACCCGCAGCGCGCTCATCCGACGGCCGCCAGGCCCCTCGATTCCGTGGGGCTCGCATCGCTGGCCCACTCCGACGCATCCTCACCCAGGAACTGCCTGCTGTACAGCGTGTAATACGCGCCGCGGCGAGCGAGCAGTTCCGCGTGCCTGCCGCGCTCGACGATTTGCCCGTCCATCACGACCAGAATCTGGTCCGCCCGGCGGATGGTGCTCAGGCGGTGGGCGATGACGAAGCTCGTCCGTCCCTGAAGCAATTGCTCCAGGGCCTGCTGGATGAGCCGTTCGGTGCGTGTGTCGACGCTGGACGTGGCCTCGTCGAGGATCAGAATGCGGGGATCGGCCAACGCCGCCCGCGCTATGGCAATCAACTGCCGCTGTCCCTGGCTCAGCCCGCTGCCTCGCTCGCCCAGCACTGTGTCGTACCCGTCCGGCAGCCGACGTGCGAAATCGTCCGCGCGTGCCAGGCGAGCGGCTGCTACGACCTCCTCATCGGTTGCGTCGGGCCGCCCGAAGCGGATGTTGTTCAGCACTGTGTCGCTGAACAGGTAGGTATCCTGCAGCACGATACCGATCTGGCGGCGCAGGCTGGCCCCGGTGACGTCACGCACGTCGTGGCCGTCGACTCTCACCACGCCCGCCACAACGTCGTAGAAGCGAGGGATTAGATTAATGATCGTCGTCTTGCCCGCGCCAGTGGGGCCGACGATCGCCACTGTCTGGCCCGGCTCGGCCACGAAGCTGACTCCCTCGAGCACCAGCTCGCCCGGCTTGTAGGCGGCCTCCACCCGATCGAACTCCACGCGGCCCAGGATGGCCGGCATGGTGACAGCATCGGGCTTATCCTGCACATCCGGTACTGTGTCGAGCAATGCGAAGATCCGTTCGGCGCCGGCGATAGCGCTCTGCAGGTTAGCCCAGAGGACCGAGATCTGCTGCACCGGCTGGTTGAAGCGCTGCACGTAGCTCAGGAATGTGACGATCAGGCCCAGGCTGATCGCACTGCCGAACAAGCCATGGCCGCCCAGCAACGCCAGTCCGCCGACGATGGTGACGAGAGCAACCGCCAGGTAACCCAGCGCTTCCAGGCTGGGCGACAGGGCAGCGGTGAAGCTGACCGCGCGGATGTTGGCGTCGCGGTTGGCGGCGTTGGTCACGCGGAAGCTCTCGATGTTCGCTTCCTCACGTCCAAAGGCCTGAACCTCACGCACTCCGGAGATACTTTCCTCCAGGTTGGCGTTGACCTTGCCGATCTCCACGCGAGTGTGGCGAAAGGCCTTACGCGCCTGGCTCGAGAACCACACGGTCACGACAGTCATCGCGGGCACGATCGCCAGGCTGATCAGTCCATAAGGCAGGCTCAGCCGCAACATTTCGTAGGCGATCCAGAGGATCAGCAGGCTGCCACTCAGCACGCTGACCAGGACGAACGTGATGGCCTGTTGAATCGTGTCCATGTCGTTGGTAATGCGGCTCATCACCGCGCCCGCCTCATTTTCACCGTAGTAGCCCAGGGACAACTTGTGGAGGTGGGCGAACACCGTCACGCGCAAATTGCGCAGCACGTGCTGGCCGCTCCAGGTCATACAGTAGAACATGAGACCCCCCATGCAGGACGACGCCACGTAGAGACCGGCGATCAGCAGTATTAAGCCACCCAGCCCGCGCATGTAGTCGGCCGGAGCGGCATTCGCAGGAACGTGCGCGTACCAGCAGGTGCTCGGAGCCGCCTGCTGTGGTACGCCCGGCGCGCCCAGCCGCAGCTCGCTCGACGAACCAGGCGTCAGGTAGCAATCGACGCTCTGGCCGATCAGTTGCGGCGTAAGCACCTGGATGTACGTGCTGCTGACGATTAGCCCGGCCACGAGGAGCATCAGGGGCCAGTAGGGTTTGAACAGGCTAACCAGCCGCCGCAACGTATGGCTCACGTTTGTCGGCTTCCTGGTCTCCTGAGTCATCAGATTGCGGGGTCCACCGCCGAAACCATGCATGGTGCTTATTCCCTCCCCGTGCCCGTTGTCGTCATATCTGCCCCGGCGGCTTGCTGCGCCTGAGTGTCTTCCTCTACCTGCGTGTCCTCCACCAACTGTGACGAGTAAATCTCGGCGTAGATGGGGCTGCTCTCCATCAACTCCGCGTGGCGGCCGTGAGCCACGATCTGGCCCCGGTCCAGGATCAGGATTTGATCGGCGTTGCGCACCGTACTGATGCGCTGCGCGATCACGAAGCTGGTACGCCCCTTCATCAGCCTGGTCAACGCCTGCTGTATATGGTACTCGGTCACCGCGTCCACGCTGCTGGTCGAGTCGTCCAGGATCAGGATACGCGGGTCCATGAGCAAGGCCCGGGCGATGGCGATGCGCTGCTTCTGGCCACCGCTGAGCGTCGTCCCTCGCTCGCCGACAGGTGTGTCGTAACCTTGAGGAAAGCTCATGATGAACTCGTGCGCTGCCGCCGCCTCTGCGGCCGCCACTACTTCATCAAGGCTCGCATCCGGCCGTCCGAACGCCACGTTGTCGCGAATGGTGCCGGTGAACAGGGTCGTGTCCTGCAGTACGATGCCGATTTGAGCTCGCAATGACTCGAGTGTGACGTTTCGCACGTCCTGACCGCCGATACGAACCGCGCCCTCGGACGCATCGTAGAACCGCGGAATCAGGTTGATGATCGTCGTTTTGCCGCTGCCCGTGGCGCCCAGCAGAGCCACCGTCTGCCCTGGCTCGGCCGCAAAGCTGACGTCTCGGAGTACAGGCTCTCCCCCACCGAAGTAGCGGAAGGTGACGCGGTCGAATTCGACGCGGCCCTGTACCTGGGCCAGTGACACGGCCGTCGGTGCATCTGTCACTTCGCTCTGGGCATCCAGAATCTCAAAGATGCGGCTGGCCGACGCGCTGGCCTGCGACATCTGGTTGATGATGATGCCGAGCTGGCCGAGAGGGAAGAAGATGTAGACCAGGTACAGGCTGAACTTTTGCCATTCGCCCAGCGTCAGCGTCTCGCCGATGATCTGCAAGCCACCGAAATAAAGCACCGCCGCCTGCCCCAGGTTCATGATCAAGAAGATCGCGGGGAACAGGAACGAGAAAGTTCGAGACACCTCGACGCCCTGGTTCATGAGGTCGTCGGCCGCGACCCCGAAGCGCTTCTGCTGCTCCGGCTCGCGCACGAACGCCTTGACGACCCTGATGCCGGCCAGGTTCTCCTGCAAGATGGTGTTCAGTCGCGACAGCTTCACCTGGACACGCATAAACATAGGCTGCGTCACGGAGCCGAAGAACAAGAACACGCCAAACGCCACCGGTAGAACGGGCAGGATGACCAGCGTCAGCCGAGCATTGGTGAAGAACAGCAGGATCAGCGCGCCGATCAGCATTACCGTGGCCTGCAGCGAGATCAGCAGTCCCTGACCGATGAAGAGGCGCAGTTTCTCCACATCGTCCGTCGCGCGGATCATCAACTGGCCCGTCTGGTTGCGGTCGTGGTAGCTGAAGGACAGGCGCTGGATCTTGGAGTACAGCTCGTTGCGCAAGTCGAAGGCCACACTCTGAGAGAGTCGCTCCGAATTGAAAGTCTGCGAAAAGGCGAACAGAGCGCGAGCCGCGGCGAAGACCACGATCAATAGCCCGGCTCGGACCAGCGCGGACTTGACATTCTGATAGCCGGCAAATTGCGCGACCGTCCAGTGTAACGCGCTGAGGGCCGCCGGGCGGCTGGCGGCCGGCAACGCCGCGATCTGTTGAGCGCTGAAGCCGTTAGTGATCGCATCGAGAATGGTCTGGACCAGTTGCGGCACGACCAGCACGGCACCCGTGGCCGCAAACAGGAAGAAATAGGCCAAAAAAGCCAATTTTGGGTAATGGCCCAGGTAGCGGATCGCCCGCCCCAGCGCGCCGACATTCAGGCCGCTTTTCGTTGTCGTCACCATAGGAATTTCCGAGCCTCCTGCTGCCGCGCCGCCGGCCGGATGATTTCGATCTTTCTTTCTCAAGATGAGATTCCTTTCGCCTCCACTGTCTGTCGAACAGCTGTAATCAGGCCGAATCGTCGAAATGATTTCGGCCGTCGATGTCCTGCACTTTCGGACCGCACTCTGCGGTCCTGGTTTGGTCCTGTGCATGCAGTATGCCAGCGATGTGTGAAGAAATGATGAACAACTACAGCAGGTGTGGTGAACTTCGGTGAACTTCCTCCGACCGTGTGAGGACTGCTCGTACCCACACACGGCGCGACTTTCGGTGCGGATTCACTGAGGAGGCCGATGGAATTGCTCTCCACCCAGATTCGCTTTCGCCTTCTGCAACAGAAGACGGAGCGTGTCCTGCTCCTCGGCCGACAGGTTGGCGAAGGTCTCCGTTTCTAACTGCTGCCACGCTTCTACGACGGACGGGCACAGCGCGCGGCCGTGTTCCGTTATGTAGACTCGTGTGACCCGCCGGTCGCGCCCATCGACGCGCCGCTCGCTCAATCCGGATCGCTCCATTCGGCTGAGGCTTCTCGTCAGCGTGGCCGGCTGAATGTGCAGCTTCTCGGCCAGTGCGGATTGGGACAGCCCATCCTCACGCCGCAAAGAGAGCAAGACCAGATCCTGACCAACGTGCAACCCCAATTCACCGAGCAGCGTCCGTGCCCTATCGTGATGCGCTTTGATCACCTGGATCAACAGAAAACCCAGAGTTGCGGAGAATGCGTGCTCGTCTGCCATACGGACTCCGTTCGCCGATAATCGTTAGCCGGCTAACGATATTATAGCACGCTTCGCTTGGATGTCAACGTGAGCTTGCCGGATGATCACACCAGCAGGTTCTGCCGGATTGCCTCGATGTCCTCGTCGGTCAGCCCGACGGGACCGTGCAGGTACTCATCGATCGACCCATACGTCGTCTCGATGTGGGCGAAGGCGTGCTCGATCAGCTCGGGCCGGGCAGAAAACAGGGGATAGAACTGCTCGACTCTGAGGCCCGGAAACGGCCGACTGGGGCTGAATGCCTGCCGGATGAACAACAAGGACTTCTCTGCGGACAGATTCGTCAGCGAGTAATCCACGATAATCATCTCGCGCGGCACCCGGCAGATGTGCAGCAACAGCGCTGAGGCCACGCCGGTGCGGTCCTTGCCGCTGGTGCAATGCATCAGCAACGGCAAGTTTTCCGGATCCGCGACGAGTTTGAGCAAGGCGCCCAGCACCGGCGCACCCTGGTCGATGATCGCGGAGCGGTAGAGCTGCTTGAACGACAGATCCAGTCGGTGGCGACCAAAAAGGACGTGACGTCGCCCGATAGGGTTCCTGGCAAAGATCGGCATGTGCCGATAGGTAATTCCTTCCGGCACTCGATCCGGATGGTGTTCCACCTCTCCGAAAGTGCGCAGATCGCAGAACGTGCGAATGCCCAGGTTCCGAATGATCGTCACGTCGTCGTCGGTGAGGCGGCTGGTCTCGTCCGCACGATACACTTTGCCCCAGGCAGTGCGCCGGCCGTCTGTGGTTTCGTATCCGCCCAGATCCCGAAAATTCACAGCGCTTTCCAGCGGCAGCACTCGCTCGGCCGTCTGATAGGTGCGCCCGTCCTCAAGCTCGACCTCGAAGAAATACCGCTCGAGACGTCGAAGTTCTTCTGCAACGTGGTAGCTGCCTCCGGCCGGCGTCAACGTGCGGGCAGCTCCCAAAGTATCCGGGGAGACTCCGGTGCGAAGCGCGGTGGGTCTCACCCCGTCTGAAGGGGTGACGATCCATCCATCGTCCGCCCGGCTGACTCGGATCGGCTCGCCGTCTCGCACCTCGAACATTAGCTCATAGGACGCCGGCTTCACGCGAGACTGCCACCACAGGTAGATGCTGAGCCCGATCATCAGCGCCACAAAAGCCGCAACAACGTACAGAATTCCGTCAAGCACAGCTCACTTCCCTCGATAATCCTCCGCCATGCGAACACGCTCCGCAATAGACGGATGGTCGTAAAACAGCAGCTTTTCCCACCCAGGTGCATCGACCATCGACAGGTTCTCCTCCGCCAACTTCACGAAAGACGTAACGTAAGCCTCCGGCTTGTGGCTGACGTCGAGTGAGAACCGGTCGGCTTCGGCCTCCGCGTACCGTGAGAGGCCATTTTGCACCGGGAGCGACAGAAGCATGACGATGGCTCCGACCGCCAGCACGAAGGGCAGGCCGGCGACGTCTCCCGGGCCGCTGAGACCGAGCGGCTGCCAGGTGCGATTCAGAAGCTCCCTCAGCAGGAACAGGCCGACCCAGCCGGCAGCGACCACCCCCAGCAGGCCCAGCAGAACGTGATGGTAGTACCAGTGCCCCATTTCGTGAGCCACCGTCACCTCCACTTCGTCTGGCGTGTGGGCCGACAGCAGAGTATCGTACAGCACGATGCGCTGTGTGTTGCCCAGGCCGGTGACGTAGGCATTCGCCTCGGTCGTTTTGGCGCTGGCCTCAATCACATCCACGGACTCCACGTGCATCCCGACCCGATCCGCCAAGATTTGAATCCGGGCTCGCAGGGCCGGATCGTCCAGCGGGCGGACCGTGTAGAAAAGCGGCGTGACAAGAACGGGGCTCAGCAAGGTGAAGGCTGTGGCAAGAACGACCAACGCCGCCCCAGCTGGAATGGGCCAGCGTCGGGGCAGCAGACGGACCAGCGCATAGAAGCCGGTCCACAACACGACGTCCGTCCCAACGTTGAGCAAAAGGTTGAGCGCCCAGTCGCTTGCCCAACCCAACACGGTTTGGGTCGACAACCCAAATTCGCGTACCAGGACGAAACCGCTGTAGAAATCGAATGGCACGTAAAGCGCGGCCAACAGCAAGTCGAGGATTACGACGAAATATGAGACCGTCAGGATTCTATGCTCGCCAAGCCGCCGCCGCAGCGCAAGCGCCCCTCCGCTCAGCTGAAAGGCTAGCAAGAGCAGCGGGTAGAGCAACCAACGCTCGAACCGCAGCGGCAGCACCAGGGTGTGCAGGGCCACTGCCTTGGGGCTACTGACCAGCGCCCCGCCCGGGAGGCGTGTCACCGCGGCTGACAATCCGCCCGCCGACTGGCCGATACCGGTCAGCCAACTGGGCAGAGGGCTAAGCAAGACGAGGACGATGAGCGCTACGAGCAACCGCTGATACAGACGTGGGTGGTTCACGAGATTCAGATTCTAATCCCCCAGGCTCGTGCCCACCAATCGCGCGCTTTTCACCCACGCGTGATCCGGCGGAACCGCGCGCAGTTTGCCGGCGACTTCCTCCAGCGGTATCGGCTGCCAGCTGTCACAATGGACTCCGACCATCACGCCGAACACCCCATCGCGGACCAGCTCGACGCTCGCGGTGCCCAGGCGGGTGGCGAGGACGCGATCAGCCGGACTCGGGGTGCCGCCCCGCTGCAAATGCCCCAGCGCCGTAACCCTCGCCTCCAAGCTGCTGCGCTTCGTCAGCTCCATGGCCAGCCCCAGGCTGACTCCGCGGATGCCCACAACAGCCTCTGCAGGCGAATCTTCGTGGTACACTTTGGGGTCCCTGGTATCAGCAGAACTCTTCGACGCCTTGGCCGCTTTGCCCACCTTCGCCTCTTTCGCGTCGTTGCCGTTCTTCGCCTCGTTGGCGCCTTCCGCCGCTTGCGCCAGAGCAACCTGCCGATCGGCCTCTTCGACGGACAGCGCGCCTTCGGCCATGGCTATGATGCTGAAGCGCTTACCGGCACGAGAGCGCGCCAGCAGCGCCTCCACCACCGCTTCGATCCGATACGGAATCTCCGGGATGAGGATGACGTCCGCCCCACCTGCCAGACCGGCGCCCAACGCCAGCCAGCCGGTGTTGTGGCCCATGATCTCGACCACAATCACGCGATGGTGGCTATCCGCCGTGGTGTGAAGACGATCGATGGCCTCTGCAGCGATGGTCATAGCCGTATCGAAGCCGAAAGTCACGTCGGTCTTGACCACGTCGTTGTCGATCGTCTTCGGGAGCGTGATGATGTTCAGCCCCCGCTTAGCGAGCCGCAGCGCGTTCTTCTGCGTGCCCCCGCCGCCCAGGCAAATCAAAGCATCGAGGTGGTTCTTGTGATAGTTCGCGATGGCCACCTCGGTCATGTCCATGTAAGTGTCGTTGCCGACGGGCATGCGTTGCGGTTTGTCACGGCTCGTGCCCAGGATCGTTCCTCCGGTGGCGATGATGCCCGAGAGCATGTCGCCCTCCAGCCGCACCGTCCGATTTTCCACCAGGCCGCGGAATCCATCCTGAAAACCGATCACCTGCATGCCGTAGTAGTCGCGTGCCGCCTTGCCCACACCGCGTATGGCAGCATTGAGGCCCGGGCAATCGCCGCCCGAGGTCAGAATGCCGATTGCTTTCCGTGTCACGTTGCACCTCCTCACTGAGCAGGGACGGCTTCCCCAACATTAAAGAAAGCACCCGTTCATTGTACCTGAGGCTTTGCTCTGTGTCCAATAAACGCTGTGAGGTGGTACTATCCCAAGAAGGAACGGGGACAGCGCCCAAGAGGTGAGGGAAGACCGCATTGTCTCCGCAACCCACCTTGGGCGGCTGCCCCCGTGCCCGGAGGAAAAGGGCCGGCGGAAAAACCGTCGATCGCGCCCGCCGGCCTGGTAACCAGCCCCGGGCCCGCCGACGCACATCCGGCCCCGGACGATGTCCGGTTGTTGGGAGTCTGGATCCACAGCGCCGCGCCGGGACGTGCGACAAGTTGCCGCTAGGCACTCGCCTGCCCGCGCCGGTCCTCCTTGCCGCGGACCAGCGAGGCCAACACGGCCACAGCGCAGATTCCTGCGCTGAGAATGAAGGCATGGTGCATACCGGCGACGAACGCTGCGGGAGCCGATGCCGGAAGCGTGACGTCGGTGCCCAGGAACACAGCCATCATCGAATCCGCCGGCATGCTGCCCGCGGTAACCGCCAGAACCAGCGCGAAGCTGGTGACCATGCCGCTGTTGCGCAATGTTGCCAACGTAGCCGAGGCGATCCCCAATCGCTTCGTTGGAGCCGCGCTCATCGCGGCGCTGGTGTTCGGCGACCAGAACATGCCGCTCCCCAGACCCATGATCAGCAAGCCCACGGCTACCTGCCAGTATGGCGACGCCAGGCCGACCGTGGTCAGCCACAGCAGGCCTAGAATCTGCAGCACCAGCCCGATCGACGCCGGTACTCGGGCACCGACCCGATCCGACAGGGCTCCGCTCCACGGGGCGGCCACCGAGCTCGCCAGCGGCAGCGGGATCAGGAGAACCGCCGCCAGCAGCGGGCTGTAGCCGCGTATGGCCTGCAGGTAGAAGACGACGATGAAATTCACCGCAAACAGGGCCAACGCCTGCAGCATGGCCACGATGACGGAAAAGTTGTAAACGCGGTTATTGAACAGGCCGAAGTCGAGCACGGGGCTGGGATGGCGCCGTTCCCACCAGATGAAGAAAGCAACCAGAAGCACACACGCGGCGAACAGGGCCAGTATCAGTGGCGAAGTCCACCCCAGCGAGATGCCCTCCGTCAGGCCAAAGAGCACCGCCAGCAGCGCCAGGCTGAACGCCAGCGCGCCGACCGGATCGAACCGCTCCCTGGCGTTTCTGCTGCTGATCTCGCGCAGCTTGAGGTAGCCCCAGATCGTGGCGGCAATGCCCACCGGAACGTTGACGAAGAAGATCCAACGCCAATCCGCGAACGTCAGAATAAGCCCGCCGAGAACCGGCCCGATGATGGCTCCCAGGGCAAAGGTAATGGCGTTCAAACCCATCGCCCTCCCCAGCTCGCCACGGGGAAAGGCCTCGGTGACAATCGCCATCGAGTTCACAGCCAGCATCGCGCCACCGGCCCCCTGAATCAGCCGGGCGACGATCAGCTGCGCCCCGCTGCCTGCGAAGCCACACAGCCCCGACCCGATGGCGAACACCAGAAAGCCCAGATTGTACATCCGGACTCGACCCAGCATGTCGGCGATACGGCCGAAAGTCAACAGGAAGACGGTGTTCACGAGCAGGTAGCCCATGATCACCCAGACCATCGTCACGAGGTCGGAATGCAGCCGGGTCATCATCTGAGGAATGGCCAGGATGACGATCGTGCTGTCGATGGCGACCATGAGCACGCCCAGCGTAGTAATGCTGAGGGCCAGCCACTTATAAGGGAGACTCCGGAGTCGCGCGATCAGTCCTTGTTTCGAGGACGTCTCAGCGACCTCGACGGCCCTTTCAGTGACCTGGGGTTGGCTCACCTGTGTAGCCGGAGGGCTCTCTTGAAGTTCTTTCATCGTCTGTTTTTCCTTCCCCTAATCATTTTAAATAGAGACGTTTTTTAATGCGCTACCCACCAAACGGAGGCAAAAGCGCAATTTCCGGCTCGCTCCACGCGGCCTGGCGAGAGAGGGGTCTGTCGTCAAGCCGCACGGAGCGAGCCGGTAGATCGACCATTATTTTCCCGTCGCGGGAACAGCCAGGGGCTGCCGGCGATCCTCGCGACCGCGAACGAGCGACGCCATCGCCGCCATACTGCAGATGACCGCACTGACGACGAAGGCGTGATGCATGCCATTGACGAAGGCCGCCAGAGCCGTGGCCGGCAAGGACACGTCGGTGCCCAGGAAGACCGCCATCATCGTGTCGCTCGACATGCCGCTGGCCGTGACGGCCAACACCAGGGCAAAGCTAGTGACCATGCCGCAGTTACGGAGCGTGGCCAGCGTGGCCGCGGCGACTCCCAGCCGGTCCTGGGGAGCTGAGCTCATGGCGGCGCTGCTGTTCGGAGAGACGAACATGCCACTGCCCAGGCCGACGATCGCCAGGCCAACCGCGATCTGCCAGTAGGCCGATTCCATGCCGATCCTGGTCAGCCACAGCAAGCCGAGCACTTGCACGGTCAGACCGACCGACGCCGGCACCCGCGCTCCGACGCGATCGGAGAGGGCGCCGCTCCACGGCCCCACCAGCGAGCTGGCGAGCGGCATGGGGATCAGCAGCAGCGCCGCGGTCAACGGGTCGTAGCCGCGGATGGCCTGCATGTAGAAGACCAGGATGAAGTTGACGGCGAACATGGCCAGCGACTGCAGCATCGCGGCCAATACGGAGAAGTTGTAAATGCGGTTGGTGAACAGCCGGAAATCCAGTACCGGGTGCGGGTTACGTTTCTCCCACCACACGAAGAAAACCACCAGTGCCGCACAGGCAGCGAACATGGCGAGGATTGGCGCTGACGTGAAACCCATCGAGATACCCTGCGTTAGCCCGAACAAGATCAAGACAAGCGCCAGGCTGAAGCTCAGCGCGCCCAGCGGGTCGAAGCGCTCATCTCCGTTCTTGTGACCAATCTCACGCAGCTTCAGGTAGGCCCAAATCGTGCCCACGATCCCCACGGGAATGTTGATGAAGAAGACCCACCGCCAGTTGGCGAAGTTCAGGATCAGTCCGCCCAGGATGGGGCCGGCGATGGCGCCCACGGCGAAAGTGATGCCGTTCAGCCCCATCGCTCGCCCCAACTCTGCGCGAGGGAAAGCCTCGGTAACGATCGCCATGGAGTTGACCGCCAGCATCGCGCCGCCCGCCCCCTGGACCAGCCGGAACAGGATCAAAGCCATGCCGGTCGGCGCCAGGCCGCACAGCACCGAGCCAACGGTGAAGACGACGAAACCCGAGGTTGTACATCCGCACACGCCCCAGCATATCCGCGATGCGGCCAAAGGTCATCAAGAAAACGGTGCTGATCAACATGTAGCCCATGATGACCCATACCATGGTCACCAGATCGGTGTGCAGGTGGCCCATCATCTGCGGGATGGCCAGGGTGACGATTGTGCTGTCGATCGCGAACATCAGCAAACCCAGCGTCGTCACGCTGAGGGCGACCCACTTGTACGGCAGGTTCCGCAGTTTGGCCAGCAGGCCACAGCGGACTCGGTGAGGCATCGGAATTCGTGGAATTCAAGCGGTAAATCCTCCTTTTTCGGATTGTTCGTCACGCATTGTCGAACCGAAACGTGGAGCGGTCAAACCTGCTGCCTTACATCGCGACAGTCGGGTACAACCAGCCCCCGAGAGCGACCAACACCACGTCGACTCCCAGAAGCACGAGCAAGTCCACATCCCACGCCGTAGACACTCTGGCTGTGGGCGATCATCAAGCCGCGCAGTGCGTCTACCTGGTAGGTCAGCGGGTTGAATCGTGCGATGGTCTGCAGCCAGCTGGGCATCAGGCTCAGCGGGTAGATGGCATTGCTGGCGAAGAAGAGCGGCATGGTCATCAGCTGCCCGATGCCCATGAAACGCTCGCGGGTCTTCACCAGGCATGCGATGACCAGCGAGAACGTCGCAAACAGCGTTGCGCCGAGCATGACAGTGACGACCATGCCGAGCAACGCCGGCAGGCTCCAGTTGATCTGGACGCCGAGCAGCAGCGCCACGATGTAGATCATGACCGCCTGACTCATGGCGCGCACGCCCGCCGACAGTCCCTTTCCCAGGACCAACGCCGTGCGCGGGGTCGGGCTGACCAGGTACTTGTAGACGATGCCCAGGTCGCGCTCCCAGATGATGGCGATGCCGTAGAAGATGGCCACGAACAGGATGCTCTGAGCCAGAACGCCGGGCGCCATGAAATCGGTGTAAGGCAGATTGCCCGTCGGTATCGCCCGCGTTCGCGTGAAGACCTGGCCGAAGACCAGGAGCCACAGCAAGGGCTGCACGACCCGCGTTAACAACTCAGTTGGATCGTGGCGCAACTTGCGGACCTCCACGCCCGCGATGACCAGCGTCTTGTCGATGAAACGCACGATACCGGCGAACGGTTGGTGGGATTGGGGCTCGATCTGCGCGTCTGTGACGGTGTCCGCCATCCCCTTCCCGGTCCCGTTTCGGCCCGTGTCCTTCAGTGGAACGTTCTTAACCGAGACGCCGTGCCACACGTCTCGCCCTTGAAGTCTCACGATAATTGCCTCCCGATTCCAGATTGCCGCCCGTGTAGTGGGCGAACACTTCGTCCAAAGTGGCCTCGCCGTCTCCATCGCTGATCGAAGCCTTCAGCTCCGACGGCGAGCCGACGACCGCGGTCTTGCCCTCGTGCATGATAGCCACTCGGCCGCACAGGTGATCGGCCTCCTCCATGTAATGCGTGGTGAGGATGACGGTCATGTCGAAGTCGCAGCACAGACGGCTCACGTATTCCCAAACGGCCTGCCGGGCCAGCGGATCGAGGCCCACGGTCGGCTCGTCGAGAAAGAGCACGCGCGGACGGTGCAAAACGGACTGGGCGATCTCTAACCGGCGGATCATGCCGCCGGAGTAGGTACGGACCATACGATCTCCGACGTGACCCAGGCCCATGAAGTCCAGTGCCTCACGAATGCGCGTGTCACGTTCCGTTCTCGGAAGATCGTACAGCCGGGCAAACACCGCCAGATTCTCGACGCCGGTCAGCGCGCCGTCGGCCGACAGTGCTTGCGGCACGTAACCGATGAGGCGCCGGACCGTCAGCCGACTGGCGGACGACGTCGAAGCCCGCGATCGTGGCGTTTCCCGATGTAGGCGGCAGCAGCGTCGTCAACATCTTTAGAGCAGTGGTCTTGCCGGCGCCGTTGGGGCCCAGCAAACCGAACACTTCGCCCTCGGCAACGGAGACCTCCAGCGCATCCACCGCGATGAGATCTCCGTATCGTCGGGTCAAAGCCTTTGTTTCCAGAATAGCCATTCGTCCTCCATAGCTCTCAGGACAACGCTCCCCCCACCAAAATGGTCGCGGCAGGCGACGAGCGACGTCACCCGTCATTCCAGGGATGAAGGCAGCGTTCATCATAAGCCAGGTATTACTCTTCGTTAGTTTGCCGTCCAGAGGAGAAGTTCAGACGGAGGGCAGC
The DNA here is from genome assembly GCA_963843645.1 of uncultured Chloroflexia bacterium. Taxonomy (GTDB): domain Bacteria; phylum Chloroflexota; class Anaerolineae; order DAOTYC01; family DAOTYC01; genus CAWJLE01. Next base: position 1,050,779 of record CAWJLE010000003.1, read on the forward strand.
CATTGCCCTGGTGATAGCAGCCAGATCATCACCAGACAGGTCCTTCAGGCGTTCTGCCACGTGAGCAGCTGTCATGCGGCGAGCCGTACGCAGCAGAGTGTGGCCATCGCCGGTCAGCGTCAGAACGAGGCAGCGCCGGTCGTGAGAAGCACTTTCCCGGCTGACCAGCCCCCGCTCCACCAGGTTGTCGACGAGCTTCGAGGTCGACGGCAAGCCGATGCCGACGTGCCCGGAAACCTCGGACAAAGTCGCGCCCGGCCGCGCATCTAGGAACGTCAACGCTCGCAATTGGGGAACGGACATGCCCGGCGCCCGCTGGCTCCGCATCTCGGTGCGAATCGAGCGCATGATCAACGGCACGACGTCGACCAGCAATGCCGACACCGCTTCGACCGAAAGGGCCGGAACCGACGCGGTGGATTTCGTCTTCGCCAATTACCGGCTCATTGAGGATGGACTGCGTATCCATCGTCGGAGAGGTTTCCTTCTCTAATAGTTTCATAGTGAAATTATATCACCGGGAAACCGAATTGTCAAGGCCTGTCCTCATCGCAGGGTGCATCTCTTCGCCAGCGTATCGCGGATTTTGGGCGACGCTCCCCCGCCGCCTGGCCAGGATTGACAAAGCCTCCCCCTCGTACTAGAATCGAAATGTGACAAATTACACTTGAGACTTATCGCCCTCCTGGCCTCACCATAACCGATTGGCGTTCGAAGCACCGCTTGCCGGATGCCAAGAACGTGCGTCTGCCCGCCATCACGAGCCGTTACCAGGAAAACGAGATGCAATATCTCATCGGTGTGGATGTCGGAACATCGAGCTGCAAAGCGGCGATTTTCGACGCCGGGTACGAGCTCAAGTCGTTCTCCGCGAGCGACTATGCGTGCGCGACGCCGCGGCCGGGCTGGGCGGAATTCGACCCGGGCTCGATCTGGCGTGCGCTGTGCCGCGCGGTACGATCCGCGCTGTCGGGTCTTCACACGGACGTCGGCGGGCACTCGTTTGCCATGGCCTTCTCGGTCTTTGGAGAAGGTCTCATTGCATCGAACAGAACCGGCGATCCACTCTACCCGGGCATCCTGTCTTCGGATTTCGAGGAGCGCGGACGTCGCCCGGCGGCTGGAGTCGGACGTCGGGCGGGACCTGTTGTACCGGCGGACCGGGCGCACCGCTCACACGATGGCGGTGATCACGAAGATCGTCTGGCTCAAGGAGAACATCCCGGAGATTGTCGGCCCCCAGGCCCTCTTCCTCGACATGCACTCCTGGATCCAGGTGAAGCTGGGCATCGGACCAGTCGTCGATCGTACCCTGGCATCGGGCACGATGCTGTTCGACATCACGAGCATGGAGTGGGATCCCGAATTGCTGGCCTACGCCGGCGTGGCGGAGAGGGCATTGCCCCGATGTCGGCCGGCCGGCGCCCTTCTCGGCCCGCCGAGTACCGAGGCAGCAGCCGAGCTGGGGCTCGCCCGTGCCGCACAGGTCCAGATCGTGACGGGCGCCATGGACCAGGCCTGCAACGCGGTGGGGAGCGGGACGGTCCTGCCCGGCGGCGTCGTGTGCTCCATCGGCACAGTCGAAGCCGTCACGATCGTTCTCGACCCGGCGGTGCACCCGCAACGACTGATCGACCTCAACATGCCCATCGTGCCGAGCGCCATCGGCGGTCAGTTCATGGCCCACGTCCTTTTGTGGGACGCGGGGCGTTCCCTGAGCTGGTTCTGCGCCAATTTTGCGCGGAAGGAGGAAGAGGAGGCAGCCGCGCGCAACCTCAGCGTTTACGAGGAGCTGTTGAGCGGCGAGCCCAGGGCGCGGAACGTCTTCTACCTGCCGCACCTCTCCGGCAGCGGCATGCCTTGGCAGGATCCGACCTCCAGGGGCGCGTTTCTCGGGCTGACGACCACGACGGACGTAGTGAGCGTCGCACACGCGATCATCGAAGGTCTGACGTTCGAGCTGAAGCTCAACCTCGACGCCATGGAGTCAGTCGGCATGCCGCTGAACGAGCTGCGCGTCGTGGGCGGCGGTTCCAAATCCGACAGGTGGCTCCAGCTCAAAGCGGACGTTCTGGGCAAGCCGATTTCGCGGCTGGAATTCGGGGAGGCCGGCTGCCTTGGAGCCGCGATCCTGGCCGGCTACGGGTGCGGCCTTCTCGACGACCCGGTCGCCGCCTCCCGGCGAATCGCCCGTTCGGCCGAGTCGTTTCGCCCGAGCGCTGAAGGCGTCGATCTCTATCGACGCAAGTACGCGATCTACCGGCGAATCTACCCCACGTTGCAAGACCTGAATCGCGAAATATCCAGACTCACGAGCTGACTGCCGTTTCGGAGAGCGACGTGGGGGGATAGCCCTCCATTGCCGCATCCCGAACACATCGGATGAAGTCGAAGGGCGCGTCAGTGGTCGTGGCGCTACGCGCCGCCGGGCATGGCGGCAGGGGTGGGCAGAATGTCCGCCGTCAGGTCAGCAAGGACGATCGTACCGGGTTGGTGCGGCCAGATCAGCTCCAGGTGGCTGCGAAGGCGCCGCAGGAACGCCGGGCGGTGCACGTAGGCGAGCATGTAGGCGGTGTACCGGGCGAACTCGTCTGGGCCGATCTTGCCCAGGCTGGCGCATTCCTCACGCTCGTAGCAGGTCAGCTCGATACGCTGACCATCCGCCGACCAGGCCAGAAGAAAGGGCCACACCCGGCAGTCGAATGGGACGTTAGGATAGATCGCGCACAGGTTCGTCTCTTCGTCCAGAAATGGGCAAACCCGCACGTCGGACTGTATCCTGGACGGCAGCAAATCGATCTGCCAGACCCTTCGCGAGTCGCCCTGGGGATGGAAGACGGGCAATGGCCGCTCGGTGGGCAGCCGCTTGCGCAGCACATCCAGCTCGTCGTCGGTGAACAGCGGCGCGAAATAGAGTTTTTCCTTGCCGAACTTGCAGCAGCCCTTGCAGACAACGCAATCTTCGGATCGAGTGACGGTTTTCATTCATACTCCAGTGGGGGTGTCTCCAGTAAAACGGGGGCACGCGCATTGACTCTGAAGATTTTCAACACGCTCCATCATACACCTCTTCGACAACACGTCAATATCGGCCCTTCGTCGAGCGCGCCGGACGTTGCAGCCTGCCCCGTCAATCGACGGACGCCCCTCTCCCGGCCCACCAGTCACATCCGCCTGCAGATCGGCAACTGAGCTACCTCATATTGCTCTCCTTCGATATACGCTAGAATAGTGCAGACGGCTGCTCTTCAACGCAACAGGTTCTCGCTTCGGGCCAGTCCGGCGCGAGCAGGCACGCAGTCGTCAGGGAGAGAGGACCATGAGACGAGGAAGCTCAACCACGGGTGGCTCGACACGAGAGACGCACGGTCGGACGCTCTCACGTGGCCGGCCCTTGATGCACTGGTTATTCACGGTCGGCACGACCGGCCTGGTGTTGCTGCTGGGCCTGGCGACGATTGCCGTTGGAACACAACCTGCGCCCGTGTCCGCCGGCGCCATTGAGGTGACGCCCACACCGGGGTCGCCCGCGACCGGCTCGCCGCCACCGGCCACGCCTCCGCCGCCCGTCGTGGTTCAGCCGAACCCGTCGGGCACGATCGCCACTCCGCGGATCGTCTATTTGCCGGATTCGCAGCTTCTGGCGGTGACGACGGCCAAGGGAGTCGTGCTGGACGACGTGCAGACGATGCAGCCGCTCCGCATGATCGACACGGGCTCGCCGGTGACCGGCGTCGCTTTCACGCCGGACGGCGCAACGCTGGCCGCTGGGCTGTCCGACGGCTCCATACAGCTGTTCGACGTGAATAGCGGGCAGTTGCAGAGCACCATTCAGGGTCCGGCCGCGGGCGTGACCACGCTGACCTTTTCGCCGGACGGTCTCCAGCTCGCCGGCGGCTCAGCGGACAACCTGGTGCGCATCTGGCAGGTGAGCGATGGGCAGCTGCTGCAGACGCTGCAGGGCCACAGCGGCCCGATCGAGTCGATCGCCTTCGCGCCGGATGGATCGCTGCTGGTTTCCGGCTCGGCCGACGGCTCGGTCCGCCTGTGGCGGGTGAGTGACGGCTCGACCGTGTCCTGGGTGGTGGGCGCTCCCGGCGGAGTGACCGCCGTGGCATTCTCGCCCGACAGCGCCGACGTGGCTTTCGGCGCCGGCGACGGCACCGTGCGCCTGTGGCAGACTGACACCGGCAAGATCACGCTCACCCTCAGCGAAAACCGCGCGGCGGTCACCGACGTGGCGTTTGCGCCGGATGGAGCGACGGTGGCCTCGTCCTCGACCGACGGAGCCGTGAGGGTTTGGCAGCTGAGCGATGGTCAGCTCCAGCAGACGTTCCAGGATCCCGCCGGAGCTGTCTCTTCCATCGCGTTCCGGCCGGACGGGTCCACGCTGACGGCGATTGCCGCGAACGGCCAGCTGAGGTCCTGGCCGACCTCGAGCCTGGCCGCCGGGTCGCGTGGACCGGGACTGGCGTCGCCGCAGGGCGCCCCACCGATCGTTATCGCCCCGCCCGTCCCCACACCACCACGGACCAACAACGCCGCCTTCGTCTCGGACGTGACCGTACCAGACTACGCCTTCGTGGCGGCCGGCGCGCCGTTCGACAAGACCTGGCGTTTGCGAAACGACGGAACGCTGGCGTGGGGATCGGGTTACAGCCTGGCCTTCGTGTCCGGCGACCGGCTGGGAGCGCCCGCGTCGGTCGCGCTGCCGGCGACGGCGCCCGGCCAGAGCGCCGACGTTACCGTGCCGATGGTCGCACCGACCACTCCGGGTACCTACCGCAGCGTCTGGCGGCTGATCGACCCCAGCGGGCAGCCGTTCGGGTCGGAGGTCTGGGCGCTGATCCAGGTCCCAGGGCAGGTACTGCCGCCGCTGCCGCCGCCTGCCGCTTACGCGCCGCAAGCCGGCATCACCGCCAGCAGCACCAGCATCTCCGCCGGTGGCGCCGTGAACGTCCAGGCGTGGGTGCAGAACGTCAAAGCGGCGTGGGTGAACGGCGATCCGGTCGTCAACAACTACTACCAGAAGAGCTTCGCGCTCTGCGGCACCACGACGTTCACCCTCGACGTGGAGCTGACCGACGGGCAGCACATCTATCGCGCCGTTACGGTGAACGTCAGCGGCAGCTGTTCGTAGGAGGCGCGCTTCGGAAGTGTGATTCCTTGGTCCTTGCCGGGCGAGAGCCGCGCGGAGAACCTGATGTAACTCATATCCGCGAAAATGAGGAACTGCTACAATGCTTCATACGGGCGCCGGGTTCGCCCTGAACGTGGCCGGCCTGCGTGAGCCGACGACAATGGTTGTTCGCTCGCGTGGGCTGGTTCTGTGTTTTCGACGTGCAGCGTGGGTTAGACAGCGCCGTCCCTCCCGAGCACGAGAGGGTCGTGGGTCGTCACCTGTCCTCCAGGTGGGGCAGCACGGACAGAAGGCGACCGAAGTCTCTGCGCTGGAGACCCGCCGGCAGAGTAAGCAACATGGAGGAAATGGCAATGGTCGAGAACATAGCGGGCCCCGGAGCGCCACGCACGGTGGAGGCCGTCCACATCCGGGAAGCACGGCCGGAGGAATTCGGGACGATCCTGGACGTGACCCGGGCCGCGTACGAGCAATACGCGGCGGACATGCCGGCCGAGCGGTGGGATGGGTACATGCAGAACATGGCGGACACCATCATGCAGAACGGCTCGGTCGCGCGGATCGTTGCGGAGCGGGACGAACGCATCGTCGGAAGCGTGCTCTTGTTCCCGCCCGGAGGCCCCGGCGGGGACGAGCCGATGGTCCGGCTGCTGGCCGTGGCCCCTGAGGCGCGCCAGCAGGGAATCGCGCGAACCCTGATGGATGAATGCCTGCGACGCGCCCGACAATCCGGCGCCGCGACCCTGGTGCTGCACACGACGCAGATGATGGCCGTCGCCCAGCAGATGTACGAGCGCATGGGATTCGTACGTGCCCCGGAGCTGGACTTTCACCCGGATGAAGCGGATCACCCGGACGTGGTCGTCATGGGGTACCGGATTCGGTTGAGTTAGCGGCAACTTTCCCCAGGACGCCACGACGCCCGCCCTTTGGGCGGCCCCACGAGGGGGCGTTTACCCAAAAGACGGGCGTCGTGAGTTCGGGTACTCGTGCGGATCAGTGGATGACCCGGCCGGTCCTCAAGCGCAATCGACGCAGGGTTCGGAGGGCATCGCCCCCGCCCGCTGCCGCGTCTCACGCTGCCAGGTCCGCATCCGCAGGCTGAAGGCCAGGAGCAGCACACCGATTACGACGGCGTACAGGGCCACCAGCCACACCAGGGCCAGCGCACCAGCCAGAGGGGTGGCGAACATGATGATCCCGAACACCACTGCCGCGATGCCGCCCAGGGCCAGGAGCCATTCGTCCTGAATTTCCCTGCGCAGTGCGATCGCGCTGGCGAAATCGATCATGCCGGTGATGATGGCTCGGGCGGCGATCAGGTAGAGCAGAACCAGCGCGGTCAGCGCCGGCCAGCCGAACGTGAGGATACCGGCGATGATGCTGATCACCCCGACGATCCCCAGCCACCACCCATGCCTCGTATCAGCCTTCCCAGATACGGCGCCGACCACGGATGCGATCCCTTCCACGATGGCGTACACGCCGAAGAGCCAGACCAGCGCGAGCAGTGTGATGCCCGGCCAGATGAAGGCCAGGATGCCAAACGCGATCGCAAATATACCGCGAATGGCCATGGCCCACCAGGCTTGTTTCATAAAGGCTGCCATTGGTTATTCTCCCTTTTCGCTGCAGCGGAAACGAACGACTCATCGCCGCCACAGCATACCAAAATTCTATAATACTTCATTATAGTCAACGAACGAACGCATAACGTGAGCCCTGTTACCATAATTGGTAAAGTGAAAGCAGGAACCCACGACGGCGCTCGTTTTTCTTCTTTCTCGCTCCGGCGGTATAATGTACACATCCCAGCGATACAGGACGACCACACGAGGCCGTCCCTCGGTTCACTCTGTCCGGCGAAACACAACGTCGAGCGACCGCGCGAGGCCGCCCCACCATTCACTCGTGATCCGGCAGCAACCCGCCGCCAGGCAATCTCACCCGACCGCCGCACTCATCGACTCTGGCCCGGACGGCTGACGCAGCCGCCCCCAGACACTCGCCCGCCCCATCTTAGCGGCAGGCTCCACCGTGCTCGTTTTGCCTCCCTCGTTCCCACGGCCCGATTCCGATTGGGCCTCATCCAACCCGTCCAAGGAGGGACCATGAGCAACCGTCTCGAGCGAATCATCCGCATCGACACCGCCATCCGCAACGGAACCTATCCGTCGGCCCGCAAGCTGGCCCAGGAGCTGGAAGTTTCGGAGCGAACCCTCTACGGTGACCGCGATTATTTGATCGACCGTCTGGGCGCGCCGATCGAGTTCGACGATGAGCTGGGCGGGTGGTATTACCGGGACGAGACCTACGTCCTGCCGGCGATCCTGGCCACCGAGGGCGAGTTTCTCGCGCTGCTGCTGAGCGCGGAGCTGGCCGAACACTACCTGGGCACCACCTTCGAGGCGCCGCTGCGGTCGGCGGTCAAGAAGATCGCCGCCTACCTGCCCGACCGTCTGCGGATCGACCTCGACGCCGTCTCACAGCAATACAGCTTCCCCGCCGGGGCGACCGTCCTGGTGCAAGCGTCGCTGCTGGCCGATCTGAACCGGGCGCTGAAGGATCACCGCCGGGTTCGCATCACCTACTACACCGCCAGCCGCGATCAGCAGCGCGAGCGGTTGGTGAACCCCTATCATCTGTGCAACAACCGCGGCGACTGGTACCTCATCGCCCACGACGACTGGCGCAAAGACGTGCGCATGTTCCACGCAGGCCGCATCCTGGACTGGAGCCTGACGGACGAGCGCTTCGAGCCCGACCCTCATTTTTCCGTCACGAAGTACCTGGCGCGCAGCTTCGTGACCGAGCGCGGCGGCGAGGTCGCGGACGTCGCAATCCGCTTCGACGCCGTGCAATCGCGCTGGATCCGCGAGCGTCAGTGGCACCCCACCCAGCGCCTGGAGCTCCAGCCGGACGGCGGCCTGATCCTCCACCTCCACACCGGCGGCCTGGCCGAGGTCAAGCGCTGGGTCATGGGCTACGGCGCCCACGCCGAGGTCCTGGCGCCGCCCGCCCTCCGCGCCGAGATCGCCGCCGAAATCGAGCAAATGCGCGAAACCTACCGAGGGACTGAAAGCCCAGTGCAGTGAGTGAAGCGTGGCTGCAGTGGGCTGTGGTATGATGGGAGTGATGATAGATTCTGACCGCAGCTGCGCGGATTGGGAGGATTTGGACACATGTTCAGGTACACGGGGCATCCGTTCGTTGACGTTGGTATCGCGACGATAACAGCCTTTGCAGGCAAGCTGAATCCTCAAGATCTAGCCGAAAAAGATCTGGACGACATTGTTGACTACATTGAGTGCGAGTATGTTCGCAACCCGCTGAAATCGTTTCTCACCGTTTCGTTCCCAAACTCCGGATTCACGCAACCGGCATATGAGAACCAGCCTGAGAAACGCGCCGTCTATGCGAATAACGTCCTGCGCGCCTACAAGGCTGATGCGCCCAGACTCGACATTCGCTGCACGTTTACGAGTGAACCGGCTGCTGATGTTGCTTTCGATGTGAAGGGTGAACTCGAGCCTGGCCGCAGCTATCGCCAGCACATCCCGCTCTTGACTGGTGAAGGTGTCATAAACTTCTTTCCGTACGGGAATGCCGGTCTACCAGTGTCCGGCACCGCAATGCTAGCTTTGCAGGCTCTACCGCTAGGCTGCGCAAAATGTGGAGGACGATTGCTCGCAGTCCACTCCGACAATGCAGAGATGATACTCCACTTCGCGCGACAGTTCTTAACCGAAAACAGGCGTGCAATAGCACTGGCGCAGCAAGCAGGAGAGAAGAAGCTGCGTGAGGCTCAATACTCTCACCGCACTCTCCTCATCGATACACTCAAAGAGGCACGTGCCATGCAGGCCGAGGCTATTGAGGACTATCGCCCCTTCTCGCTAACCGCCTACCACTTCAGCAATAGTGGCCAGGGGCCCGATCTCGCCATTTACCACCTTCCGTTTGAGATTGTTGGTTTCTTGAAAGAAATGGCGAAGGCAATGTACCGACAACAGTGGGACTCAATCGTTCACCGCGCGTGGGAAATACCACCCAAGAAAAAAGCGGTGAAAACCACAGGAGAAACGTTCAAGCCACGCCGTAACTGGCTATACGAGGATGTGTTTCAATTGCCTGGCAATGCCAAGACCTTCGTACGCACGTACTTCTTGCGCGCTGCGCTTCACAACTTCAGGACCTTCGACACCGACCCGCGAAAAGACTACTCACCAACAGCCGAAGCAGAACTGGTTTCTTGGACAATCACCTCACAATTCTTGGGGAGGGTACTGCACATGGATCAAGAGCGAATTGAGAGTATCCGGCAACTAGGAGATGCCCTGGCCGAGTACGTTAGCAGCCAGAATGACCGCCGTTTCTTCCGTGAGTTCTATACTCAACAACGCTACGATTTCTTTCGAACGGCACTGATCAGGGCTAACATCGCCCACGTCAGACGCGGCAATCCGCCATTCGTCCGGCTTGATCCCTATATTGCGGTGTTTGAGGAGGGCAACGATCTCGCACGGTCTGATTGGCGATTCGCACGAGACCTGACATTGATCCGCATGGTCGAGCAGCTGCACGAGAAAGGCTGGCTGGCTCAGAATGTGGAACTGCTCTCAGAAATCGAGAAACAACCCGAACAGGAATCCGCCTGATACCGGCCGCACACGATACTATCTAATTTAAGGAGGCATGATCATGGCTTTCGTTACTGGGCTGTTCCTTATCGACGCTCCCGCTTCCGCACTCAACAACCTCGGCAATATCCCCGGCGCTCGCGAAGAGAACTCGGTTGGGGTCAAACTCATCCGCGCGAGGGATGGGGCTTATCCCTATGTCTCTGCCCAATCGTTCCGCTACTGGCTACGAACCACTTTGGAGAACGACAATCTGGGATGGCGAGCCGCTCCCATGTTCCGAGAAGAGAAGATTGCCTACACCGACGCCAATCCGATCAAGTGGTGGGATGATGACCTGTTCGGGTACATGCGTGCGCCCTCCAAGAAGGCATCAGCCAAGGAGAAAAGAGAGGCAGACCCATCCCGCGTGAACGAGACTCCGACTTCCGATACCATTACCCGTGCCTCCCCTTTTCGCGTCAGCACTCTGGTTTCAATTGCCCCCGTCAACCCCACTGAGGATTTCGGAACTATGTCCAGGCATGAGGGGAATCCGGTACCGCACGAGCACCAATTCTATCGTGCGACGCTGAAGGGCCTGTTCTCGCTCGACCTGCATGCCTGCGGCACATTCTCCTACCGGCAAAAGACGGGCTTCCGCAACCTTGATGACGAGAGAATCGGCCAGGCACAAGCAGAAAAGCTGGAGCACCTGGACGCGGAGAAGAGCTATCGCCTGTCTGCGGCTAATCGTGCGAATAGGATTAGCACCCTTTTCCAGGGCTTTGCACGACTGGTCGGCGGGGCCAAGCAGTCTCTTCACTATACTGATGTGGCTCCCGCGTTCACCGTCACTGCGATCACGAAGGGTGGCAATCACCCCTTTGGGCGGATCGTCGGCGCCGACAGCCATGGCCTGCCCAAAATCAAGCTTGAGGCCCTGAACGAAGCGCTAACCGTTTTCGGGTCCGATCTTATGTCTCCTGTCTATATTGGCTGGGCCAAGGGTTTCATGGACGAAGAGCGAGTGCGGTTTGAGGCAGCCCTGGCAGACGAGAAACTCCTGGCCCCATTTGCGAGTCACATCGAGATCATGCATCCCAAACAAGCCTTTGAGGCCATCGCGGGGTCCCTGCTGCAGGAAGCCAATCGCCACTACCTGGACTAGGAGGGGAAGATGCGAGTGCTCAAGGTCATGGCGGAAGGGATCACGACTTCCTTCCGTTACCCGCACTTCATGCAACAGATCCACCCTACGTTTCCGATGCCGCCGCCAGCCACGATCTTCGGCCACATCTGCAGCGCCCTGGGCGAATGGGTGAATCCTGACGGAATTGAGTTCGCCTATCATTTCACACACGCTGGCGAGGTTGAAGATCTGGAACATATCATCGTGTTGAGTGCGGCTACCGGTAAACTGAAGGGAACCGGATGGCCAAAAGTCCTCGAGGGCTCCGTGAACCCATTCAAACGCACTTTGCTTTTCAAACCACGAATTACCCTCTACCTCAACCGCCCAGAATGGGAAACAGCCTTTCGCAGCCCGCGATATGCCGTAGTGCTCGGCCGCTCCCAAGACCTGTTCACATACGTCTCCGTCAGTACACTGGACTTGGAGCAGGCCACCGAGGCCTACTTCGAGCACACACTGGCTCCGTACGAAATGGCTCTTCTGACGATGCAGGGTATCACGATACTCATGCCACGTTATGTAGATTACCTGAATGGCCGCGCGTCCGTATTCAGCCGGTACCTTGTCATCACGGATCGAGTGGCAAGCAGCAGCTTTCCTGAGTATGGCAAACCGAACGGTCCGTATTGGATTGACCCCACGACACCAGAGATCGACGGCGCACATCTTGGCTTGCCGTTCCTGAGCTTCAAGGGGGACGAAGGTGACCATTTCGCGATATCCTGAGTGGTTGAATGACGTGTGGGCAAAGAGTCCTGACAAGGGTGCAGGCGGAAAGCCCGAAACGCTGGCCGAGCATACCTGGCGTACGCTTCAACAACTGTCGGCCTTCGTCCGTCTGCGCCCCTTTCTGCCTGAGTCCATCGGTGTTCCCCGGCTGTGGCACGTCTTGTTCTGGGCTGCATTCCTGCACGATTTTGGGAAGGCAGCCTCAGGATTTCAGTCCGTCCTCCATGGGCAGAGCAAGTGGCCCCATCGGCACGAGGTCCTGTCGCTTGCCTTTGTTAACTGGATTGCCGCCGGTTTCACATCGGCCGAGTTGCCTTGGGTAGTTGCCGCTATCGTCTCGCATCACAAAGACGCGGCTGAAATCGACGTCCTATACCCCACAACTGAAGACGATGACCTCGACCAAATTACGGAGTGCATGACGGGGTTCAGAGAGCAGGATGTCAAGGGTTTGTGGCGCTGGCTGTCAGAGCTCTCGCCGTCGTGGATCACTGAACTGGGGTTGGCCGATTGTGGCGTCGCGTCGCCGCCTTTCGATTCTGTTGTCGATCCCATAGGCATCGTCAAAAAGCAAGGCGCTCAGTCGATTTTCAACTCACTCCGAACGTACCGTCGCGCCGTGCGCTCGATGAATGACGGCGCGATTTCAGTTTTCGACATCATTGGAATCGCCGTCCGTGGTCACATTCTAACAGCGGATCACAGCGCTTCCGCTCATGCTGACTCACCGCCCAAGGCGGAGTTCACTCTCGAGGTGATTCTAGGTCCCAAAGCACTTAAGTCAGAGGACCTTTATGCGCATCAGCGTCGGGCATCTACCACGGATGGTTCGATACTCCTTGTCGCGCCGACCGGCAGCGGCAAAACGGAAGCTGCTTTGCTCTGGGCTGCGAGACAAGCAGGGGAAAAGAAGCATCTGCCCAGGCTGTTTTACACCCTGCCCTATCAAGCGAGCATGAACGCCATGTATCAACGGCTCGACAGCGTATTCCCCGGGCAGGTGACCCTGCAGCACGGACGGGCTTTACTGGCCACGTACCGCATGTTGATGGAGCGATCGGATTACACCCCCGAACACGCAGCACAACAGGCACGTTGGGCGCGGAACCTGGCACGGCTAAATCATCCGCCGGTTCGAGTCCTCAGCCCATACCAGATTCTGAAGGGCATGTATCGGCTCAAAGGCTATGAGGCCTTGCTAACTGACTATCACGGTGCAGCGTTTGTATTCGACGAGATTCACGCTTACGATGTCACCCGTCTGGCGATGATTCTCAAGACCGTCCAATACCTGTCTCAGAACTACGGCGCACGGTTCATCGTCATGTCTGCCACCTTCCCTTCTTTGATCAAAACCAGGCTGCGTGAAGCGCTTGGCGAGCCTGCCGAGATCACTGCCAACGCCGACCTCTTCCGCTCGTTTCAGCGGCACCAGTTAAATCTGCTGGAGGGCGAGATTCTGTCAGATGCGGCGCTCGAGCAGATTGAGGCCGATGCGCGGGCCGGCAAGTCTGTTCTGGTCGTCTGCAACGTTGTGGCGCGGGCGCAGACAGTCTATGAAGAACTTAAGTCGCGGCTGCAAGATTGCTCGGCCCGAGTGGCCTTACTGCACGGGCGCTTCAACCTTCGTGACCGACTGACGAAAGAGCAGTTAGTCGCACGCTCAGCCGGCTCTAACAGCAAAGAGCGAGAACCCGTCGTTTTGGTGGCGACTCAAGTAGTCGAAGTCAGCCTGGATGTAGACTTCGACACCATTCACTCCGATCCGGCTCCTCTAGAAGCGTTAATACAGCGTTTCGGGCGCGTCAATCGTCGGCGCAAGCAGCTTGGCCTGGCAACGGTCAACGTATATCGCGAACCCGTCGACGGCCAACACGTCTACGACCCGGTGCTGGTGAATCGCACCATTGAAATTCTCGCCCGCGAAAACCAAAAGGCCATTGATGAGAACTGCATCGGTGCGTGGCTGGACGAAATTTACTCCGGCCAGGTCGCCGAGAAGTGGACGGAACAATATGACCACGCCGCCAGAGAATTTGAGGACACGTGTATTCGGACTCTGCATCCTTTTCACTCCGACGAAACTCTGGAAGACTTGTTCTACCGTGCGTTTGACGGAGTGGAGGTTCTCCCTTGGTCATTGGTTGACGAGTATCAACGCCTGAAAGAAGATGAGCCCATCAGGGCCAATGAACTGCTGGTGTCAATCAGTTGGGGGCGCTATCACGCATTGGCAAACGAGGGCTTGCTGCTGCCGCGTGATGTGGAGAATCAGATACCGCCGGTCGCGCAAGCCCCATACAGCGAGGAAGTTGGACTCACATTTGAGATTGTGCCCGATGCCGGAGACGACCTGTGAACACGCCCTGTCTCGTCGAGGCGCTGGTGGGCGGGCTGGTGGGCTGCGACGACGCGGCCGAGGCCTACCCGCAACTGGAGGTGCTGCGCCAGCGGTCCGGCCTGGGTACCACCCACAGTGACGTGCCGCTCCAATGGCTGCTTCTCTCGGTGGACCTGCCGCTGGCCCGCGGCCTGCTGCGTCACACCGCTCAGGCGCTGCTCCAACTGCTGGATGCGGCCGACGCCGCCTGGGCCACCGACGCCATCGACGAGGCCGGGAAATTTCGCGCCATACTGAACGCGCCCGCGTGGGTGCTGCAACCCGCCGGGCTCAACGACCGCGACGAGGACGTGGCCCTGGTGCTGGAGCGGGACGCGGACTTCGGCGGCGACTGGTACGCGCTGCTGGAGGCGTTGCACCGCGCCGGCTCCGCTGAGTGGCAGTGGGCCATTCGTCGCTGCCGCGCCATGATGCGCTTCGAGGCCAGCACCGGCATGGATATCGCCGACGTGCTCGGCCTGCGGGGTGAGAGCGAGGATCCACGGACCGTCACTGTCGAGCCCGCGGAACTGTCGCCTCGATCTCAATGATGGCCTGAACGCGAGGCCGAGGATACTGCTGAGGATACTAAAGAGAATGGACCATTTCACCGCCCACCGCCTGCAATTCGACGTGGAAGTGCGCGCGCCGCTCGAGCTGAACGCCCACCAGGGCAGCGCCCTCCGTGGCGCGCTGTTCCACGCCCTGCGCCGCCGGTTCTGCACCAATTCGACGGCCGAGGAGTGCCGCTTCTGCCCCCTTAACCTGGCCTGCCCAGTCTGTACCCTGGTCAGTACTCTGCGCCCGGAGAGCGACCGCGGGGCGGACGTCCCCCGGCCATACACGGTGCAGCCACCGTTGGCCGCCGCGCAAAATGGCGAGGACGTGGTGCGCTACGAGGCCGGTCAGACTTTTTCGTTCGGCCTGACCTTATTCGCCCAGGCCCTGCAGCTCTTCCCGTACGTCATCATGGCCATCCACGGCGTCGATGGGTCGTTCCCCGGCGGACTGGGCCGCAAAGTGGCCGACAACGGCTGGCAGCGGGGCAGCTTCGCGGTGCGCTGCGTTACTGCGCTCAACCCACTGACCGGCGAGCATCACGAGGTACTGAATGGGCAGAGCCAGGGCCGGCGGCAGGTGAACGTGCCCGACGCGCCCATCACCCACGCCCAGGTCCTGGCTGTGGCAGGAGCGACATCGAGTCCCCGCCATGTGACGCTGGACTTCCTGACGCCGACCCGCCTCATCCAGCGTGAGCGGCTCGTCCAGCCGGCGGACCTGACCTTCCGCGTCGTCCTCCAGCGGTTGCTCGACCGGCTGGAGCACCTGAGCCGCGACTTCTCGGACACGCCGCTCCAGGTCGACTTCCCTGCACTGCTCCAGGCCGCCGACCGCGTGCGGCCGGCAGCCAACGACACGCGGTGGGTGGAGCTGTCCAGCTACTCGACGCGGCAGAGGCGCGCGACGCCCATCGGTGGGTTGGTTGGGACGGCGACGTTCGAAGCGGACACCTCCGCCGAGCTCGCCCCGTTCCTGCCCTGGCTGATCTGGGGCCAATTCGTGCACGTCGGCAAAGACGCTGTGAAGGGAAACGGGTGGTACCGGCTGAGTTGGGAGTGATGCGTGGTGCTCATTCGGCACTCCGTATTTCGAAATCCGTGATACGTAATGCATAACAACGTAAGCACGGCCACGATGTTGCCCATTACGCGCCTAGCATCACGTATTACGCAGCCTTTCTCGATTGGAGGCAGGTCATGGCTATCATCGAAGAGCTGGTTCTGAACGATTTCGGACTGTACCTCGGCAAGCACTCCGAGCGCCTGCAGGTATTCAAGGAAAAACAGAGGCTGCAGGACGTGCCGCTCCTGCACCTGAAGCAGGTGGTCATCATCGGGCAGGGCATCAGCCTATCGGCCGACGCGGTGCGTGTTTGCTGCGAGCGCGGCATCCCGATCCATTTCATCAGCCCCGCGGGTGAGCCGTACGCCGGGCTGTATTCGGCCGGCCTCACCGGCACAGTGCTGACCCGACGCGAGCAGATGGCGGCGTATCTGGACGGACGCGGCGTGGCCCTGGCGCGGCAGTTCGCCGTCGGCAAGATCGCCAACCAGGCTGCGCTGCTGAGATACGTGGCGAAATACCGCAAGGAAACCGATCCCGAGCTGTTCCAGGAATTGCGCTGGGTGGCCGGCGAGATGCTGGATCACCTGGAGGAGCTGGAGAAGATCGACGGCGCGCGGATCGACGACGTACGCGAATTGTTCCTCTCAGCGGAAGGGCGAGCCGCCCACCGATACTGGAGCGCGTTGAAGCGCGTGCTGCCCACGGAGTACGGCTGGCCGGGCCGGGAGCACCGTGGCAGCCGGGACGCGATCAACGCGGCCTTGAACTATGGCTACGGGATCCTGTACAGCCAGGTGGAACGCGCACTGATTCTGGCCGGCCTGGACCCGTACGGCGGTTTCGTGCACGTGGACCGCCCCGGCAAGCCGAGCCTGGCGCTGGACCTCATCGAGGAGTTTCGCGCTCCGGTGGTCGATCGAACAGTGGTCGGCCTGGCGAATCGCCACGTGGCGCTGGAGCAGGACAAACAGGGACTGCTCACGGACGCCACGCGGCGTTTTCTGGCCGAGCGCGTGCTGGAGCACCTGTCCACGCCCGAGAAATACGAGGGCAAGCGCTACCCGCTGTCGGTGATCGTCCAGCGCCAGGCGCGCCATCTGGCCACGTTCGTCCGAGGCGACCGCGCGGAGTACGTGCCGTTTGAAGTAAAGTGGTGACGCTGGAGTAGACCTCGCCACAGTCGATCCGACACAAGGATACTGCAGGTGCAGACGCTGGTAGTGTATGATATCTCGCACGACGCGACGCGGGGCAAGGTCGCCGACATTTGCCTGGACTACGGGTTGGACCGCATCCAGTTCAGCGCGTTTCTGGGCGACCTGTCGATCAATCTGCAGGAGGAGCTGATGCTGAAACTCAAACGGCAGCTCGGGCGGCGGGACGGCAACATCCAGCTATTCCCCATCTGTGAGAAGGACTGGCGGGCGCGCAAGGTCATCGAGCGCAAGAAGAACGCCGAGGCGTAGGGCATCACGGTCGTATACGGGGGAATCATGGAACACGATACTCTCTTTCGGGTCACGGACGTCAAGCAGTTTGCCTATTGTCCACGAGTGGTATACTACACCTACTGCCTTCCCCTGGTCAGCCGGCCCACCACGTACAAAATGGAAGCCGGTCTGCTCGCGCACACCGAGGAAGAGGAACGCGAAGCAAGGCGCGGACTGCGGGTCTATGGCCTGGACTCGGAGCCTGAGGAGCGCTGCTATGACGTTGCGGTCTCGTCCGCGCGCTTGAACGTGTCCGGGCGAATCGACCTGGCCATCCGTTACGGCCGCGCCGGGCAGGAAGAGGCCATCCCGGTCGAATACAAAAATTCCACCCGTCGGCTGGGGGAACATTTCAAGCTACAACTGACAGCGTACGGATTGTTGCTCGAGGAAGCGTGGAACGTCCCTGCGCGGCGTGGGTTCCTGTACTCCATTCCCCTGCGGCGAGCCGAAGAAGTCGAACTCACCCGTGATCTGCGGCGCAAGGTCGAGCGAATCACCCGCGCCATGACGCAGATGGTCGAGCGCGAGACCATGCTCGAGCCGACGACCCATCGGGCGGCCTGTTTGAACTGCGAGTTTCGGCGGTTCTGCAACGACGTGTGAGGCATACCGCAACTCTCCCCAGTTCCCGCGCAGAATCACATTTGCGAGTGTAAGGCCCGTCAGCGGCCGGAAAGGAGTCAACACCGTGAAGGACCCGCGCGCAGGATGCGTCTACAGCGGCGCACCAGAAGTCCCAGCCCTAAATGTCGCCTCTCCCCGCGCCGGCTAACTGGGTTCCACCGGAGCGATCCGATATGAGGATACTGAAAGATCAGCCGCATCGGCGAGCCGTAGGCAACGATCTTCGTTCCACCGGAGCGATCCGATATGAGGATACTGAAAGACAATACCTACTACAAGAGTACGTGTAGGGTATATAGTTCCACCGGAGCGATCCGATATGAGGATACTGAAAGACGACGTGCACCTGCCCGGCCGGGCCGTGCGATCCGGTTCCACCGGAGCGATCCGATATGAGGATACTGAAAGGGCACCACCCCCCCGCTCGCGTAACCGCGGATGTCCGTTCCACCGGAGCGATCCGATATGAGGATACTGAAAGCTCGAGGTACTCGCGCGCCGCCGCCGCGTACGCCGCGGTTCCACCGGAGCGATCCGATATGAGGATACTGAAAGTCAAATTCGCCATCTCACCCTCCCTGCTCCACCAACGTTCCACCGGAGCGATCCGATATGAGGATACTGAAAGTCAGAATGACAGAAGTCGGAGGCGGACGATGGGATTGTTCCACCGGAGCGATCCGATATGAGGATACTGAAAGATGACCACGCCGCCCCTGACCACCACCCGCGATGCCGGTTCCACCGGAGCGATCCGATATGAGGATACTGAAAGCTCGATCTCGGGATGTTGGACGGAATTGGCCGCTTGGTTCCACCGGAGCGATCCGATATGAGGATACTGAAAGGCTTGTTCGCCTAAAGCCCAATATGCCGCCGGAGAGTTCCACCGGAGCGATCCGATATGAGGATACTGAAAGCCCTCGTAATGGCACGCAATTTCCTGCACCGTCGCCGTTCCACCGGAGCGATCCGATATGAGGATACTGAAAGACTCACACGATTTCCTCGGTCGGGCGGGGGTGACGTGTTCCACCGGAGCGATCCGATATGAGGATACTGAAAGAGGGATAGACTCCTACCAGAGACCACCGCCGGTAGTCGTTCCACCGGAGCGATCCGATATGAGGATACTGAAAGACGGAACGCGAGATCGTGTCCGCGTGCGGTATGGCATGTTCCACCGGAGCGATCCGATATGAGGATACTGAAAGACGGAACGCGAGATCGTGTCCGCGTGCGGTATGGCAGTTCCACCGGAGCGATCCGATATGAGGATACTGAAAGTCTTTGCCAAGCTCGGCAGAGAACAGTTTCAGCGCGGTTCCACCGGAGCGATCCGATATGAGGATACTGAAAGTCGTGATCTTTGACGTTGAGCGTTGCGAATACCGCCTTGTTCCACCGGAGCGATCCGATATGAGGATACTGAAAGCATGGTGTTTGCATTGCAGGCATACAACAACGCGATCGTTCCACCGGAGCGATCCGATATGAGGATACTGAAAGACAGCCATCACGCAGCGTCACGCCGTCCGCCTGGTAAGTTCCACCGGAGCGATCCGATATGAGGATACTGAAAGGCGTCAAAGTCCACTACAGCCACGAGCGCCGGGGCGTGAGTTCCACCGGAGCGATCCGATATGAGGATACTGAAAGAGTTCTTGATTCTGATAATCCAGGGCCTCATTCTGTGTTCCACCGGAGCGATCCGATATGAGGATACTGAAAGATCGGCGCGATGGCAACCACGGACGCGGCGAAGCTCGGTTCCACCGGAGCGATCCGATATGAGGATACTGAAAGATCACGGTTTTCCCGTTGAGCTGACGCTTCGGACCGGTTCCACCGGAGCGATCCGATATGAGGATACTGAAAGTTCATGGAGCCGTCGCTCGGACAGAGCCGGGCACAGAGTTCCACCGGAGCGATCCGATATGAGGATACTGAAAGATCACATAAAACCCGCGCGTTCTGTGCTCAGGCCGCCGTTCCACCGGAGCGATCCGATATGAGGATACTGAAAGCTCGTGAAGGGCCAGTTGCAGCTACCCGACCTGTCCGTTCCACCGGAGCGATCCGATATGAGGATACTGAAAGATGGACTCGCGCACCGTGTTCGTGAGCGTCTGGATCGGTTCCACCGGAGCGATCCGATATGAGGATACTGAAAGTTTGGTGTCCCACGAGACGCGGCCGCGATTGAAGCGGGTTCCACCGGAGCGATCCGATATGAGGATACTGAAAGAATGTCGGGAACAACGCCAACAGACCGGAGTTGTTCGGTTCCACCGGAGCGATCCGATATGAGGATACTGAAAGTAAAATTCGTCTTGCGGCGTGCCGGTATTGTTGGATGTTCCACCGGAGCGATCCGATATGAGGATACTGAAAGTGTATCGCAACAACGCGCCCGCGACGATCACGCCGACGTTCCACCGGAGCGATCCGATATGAGGATACTGAAAGTGTATCTATGGCTGGCGCTTCTCCGGGCGCCGAAGCCGTTCCACCGGAGCGATCCGATATGAGGATACTGAAAGCCTTCAATTCTTCGAGTAATTGTCTCTTGTCTTCGAGTTCCACCGGAGCGATCCGATATGAGGATACTGAAAGAGTCATCATCGGCGTACAAGCCAGTCGCGACGTAGAGTTCCACCGGAGCGATCCGATATGAGGATACTGAAAGATGATCGACGAATCGAGTCGGGCGACGGGCAGCCGCAGTTCCACCGGAGCGATCCGATATGAGGATACTGAAAGTGGTTGGAGCCCTTCTTGCGATAGGCCTTGCCGTCCGTTCCACCGGAGCGATCCGATATGAGGATACTGAAAGAAGCATCTCCAGCGAACGACAGCACGAACAGCACCGGTTCCACCGGAGCGATCCGATATGAGGATACTGAAAGACTCGATCCAGGTTTCGTTGTCCATCTCGCCGTTTTGTTCCACCGGAGCGATCCGATATGAGGATACTGAAAGCGATACGAGTCCCGACATCATTGCGACGCTGAAAGGTTCCACCGGAGCGATCCGATATGAGGATACTGAAAGAATGTTGCCCCGGCCGGCAACTCAAGGGGAATACGGCGTTCCACCGGAGCGATCCGATATGAGGATACTGAAAGATTAGTTTCAGCTTGTACTACGAGATTGATGGACGCGGTTCCACCGGAGCGATCCGATATGAGGATACTGAAAGCTACCAGTGCCGACGGACGGGAATGTTGATCACCTGGGTTCCACCGGAGCGATCCGATATGAGGATACTGAAAGAGGTCTCGCGCACCCACAGGCGGTCCCCCACGACCCAGTTCCACCGGAGCGATCCGATATGAGGATACTGAAAGCCCGTTTCGCTGCTGGATAGACATCATCGATGAGTGAGTTCCACCGGAGCGATCCGATATGAGGATACTGAAAGCCCGGCCCACGGCGCGCGTCTCGGGCGCGGTCGCTGTGTTCCACCGGAGCGATCCGATATGAGGATACTGAAAGCATAGGCCATCGCCTGCCGGAACGCCGCCGAAACGCCTGTTCCACCGGAGCGATCCGATATGAGGATACTGAAAGTTGAAGCCCCGGTCGTCCCAGGCCTCTTGCGTCACAGTTCCACCGGAGCGATCCGATATGAGGATACTGAAAGAGGATATACATCGCGTTCTTTTCATCCATCGCGTTGTGTTCCACCGGAGCGATCCGATATGAGGATACTGAAAGTCGCCAGGTACCGCATCATATAGAAGCCCCGCGCGGGTTCCACCGGAGCGATCCGATATGAGGATACTGAAAGAGGTAATCTCGTCCGGGTCAACCTTCAATTTGATGTGTTCCACCGGAGCGATCCGATATGAGGATACTGAAAGTGCGGACACCGTCATTGCCGGACGCAATGCGCGTCGGGTTCCACCGGAGCGATCCGATATGAGGATACTGAAAGGCTGTTTCGCCACGTCGGATCGCCGCCCGGCGAGCTGAGTTCCACCGGAGCGATCCGATATGAGGATACTGAAAGTGAACTCATCGCCCGTCCTCGTCGCATCATGTTGTCGTTCCACCGGAGCGATCCGATATGAGGATACTGAAAGAGATTAGGAAGTCCAGCTGGCAGACGACCGCCAGCTGTTCCACCGGAGCGATCCGATATGAGGATACTGAAAGACGCTAAGCGCCAGGCAGCTGGCCCCGCGCCTCGCTGTTCCACCGGAGCGATCCGATATGAGGATACTGAAAGGGAGCGGCTGATCAGAACAAAGCAGATCGCGCATGGTGTTCCACCGGAGCGATCCGATATGAGGATACTGAAAGGCCTCGACCGTCGTGTCCGGCAGATCGTCGGCCTCGAGTTCCACCGGAGCGATCCGATATGAGGATACTGAAAGAGCTGTTGGTCCGCTGCGTCGTCGACGAGATCTGCACGTGTTCCACCGGAGCGATCCGATATGAGGATACTGAAAGAGATGAGAACGTATTGACCGGTCACGGTGACGATCTGGTTCCACCGGAGCGATCCGATATGAGGATACTGAAAGGCCTTGTCGAGCAAAGACCGGAAGGATTGGGTAAGGTTCCACCGGAGCGATCCGATATGAGGATACTGAAAGCGAGGAGTCGAGCATACAGCCGCTGGATATGCTCCGGTTCCACCGGAGCGATCCGATATGAGGATACTGAAAGCCGACGGTGAATGTACTCGACGTGACGGCGCTCAAGGGTTCCACCGGAGCGATCCGATATGAGGATACTGAAAGATCGATCCACATGCCGAAATGGGCAGCGCGCATCTGTTCCACCGGAGCGATCCGATATGAGGATACTGAAAGTTGACAAACTGCTGATGCGTCAGGGTCGTCTTGTACAGTTCCACCGGAGCGATCCGATATGAGGATACTGAAAGCATCACGCTCATTGTAGGCCGCCGCGGTGCTGGTTGCGTTCCACCGGAGCGATCCGATATGAGGATACTGAAAGATGGCTGACATCAATGCCCGGCGCTCCCGGGACAAGAAGTTCCACCGGAGCGATCCGATATGAGGATACTGAAAGATGTAGCCCCATTGCAGTCGTCCGACGGGGTGCGATGTTCCACCGGAGCGATCCGATATGAGGATACTGAAAGGGTGGAGACAAGTGGTGCGGACAACAGTTCTCCCGTGTTCCACCGGAGCGATCCGATATGAGGATACTGAAAGATCGAGGAGTTGATTGCTGAAGAGGAGGGGCGCCAGGTTCCACCGGAGCGATCCGATATGAGGATACTGAAAGAGGAGCAGTGTCAAGCTGTCCGGTATCAGTTGGTTCGTTCCACCGGAGCGATCCGATATGAGGATACTGAAAGATGATCGCATCTCCCCGCCGCCATGCACGCGCAGACGAGTTCCACCGGAGCGATCCGATATGAGGATACTGAAAGAACAGGACCTTTGCCACTGCCAGGATGCAGTCATGCAGGTTCCACCGGAGCGATCCGATATGAGGATACTGAAAGATCTCGGGCCAAACGCTGGCCCGTCCGGCCGTTCGCAGTTCCACCGGAGCGATCCGATATGAGGATACTGAAAGAAGCGATATCGTCGAGACTGTCTCCGAGCGGCGTTGGTTCCACCGGAGCGATCCGATATGAGGATACTGAAAGATTGGACAGCGCGCCGGCGCTGGCCGCGATCGTGGAGTTCCACCGGAGCGATCCGATATGAGGATACTGAAAGAATTTTTTGATGTCGGCTCAATATGTGCCGCGGACGTTCCACCGGAGCGATCCGATATGAGGATACTGAAAGACAATTCCTCTGCTTTGCGCGGGCCATCATAGTCCAGGTTCCACCGGAGCGATCCGATATGAGGATACTGAAAGCCAGTGCCGCTTTGATACGCCGACCAATCTCGTCTGGGTTCCACCGGAGCGATCCGATATGAGGATACTGAAAGCACGTAACAGCGCCCGCAGCCGCTCGACTGTCGCCTTGTTCCACCGGAGCGATCCGATATGAGGATACTGAAAGACTGCAGGGTCGGAATCTCCGTGTTCATTTTGACGTTGGTTCCACCGGAGCGATCCGATATGAGGATACTGAAAGCGGATTCATCCGGGGCAGACGACGAGGGCGGCGAGCGGTTCCACCGGAGCGATCCGATATGAGGATACTGAAAGAATGATCATGGTGAAGATACCGTCAGTTCTTACTGGTTCCACCGGAGCGATCCGATATGAGGATACTGAAAGTTGATCGCGGATGATGCGGTGACCGTTTCCGCGGACGTTCCACCGGAGCGATCCGATATGAGGATACTGAAAGTTCGCCCGGCCGTAGTATTCCCGGCTGATCCGCGCGTTCCACCGGAGCGATCCGATATGAGGATACTGAAAGCTGCATTATCTATCGTAGTGTATAATGACGAAGTTACGGTTCCACCGGAGCGATCCGATATGAGGATACTGAAAGCCGTCATCAGGCTCGTCGAAATCACCGCCGTATCGATGTTCCACCGGAGCGATCCGATATGAGGATACTGAAAGCGTTCACGTTCGGGCATTTCGCCGGCGGGGATTGGTGTTCCACCGGAGCGATCCGATATGAGGATACTGAAAGAATATCTGGGATGAAGTCGGCTCGCCGATGCTGCTGGGTTCCACCGGAGCGATCCGATATGAGGATACTGAAAGCTTTGTCCCCGCTATGGACCAGGTCCATGTAGGTGTGTTCCACCGGAGCGATCCGATATGAGGATACTGAAAGTCGATTTTGTCGACATATTGACCGCTGAAGAACTGCAGGTTCCACCGGAGCGATCCGATATGAGGATACTGAAAGAGCGCCCAGGCTCGCGGCCAGCAGGTTGAGGCGTGCGTTCCACCGGAGCGATCCGATATGAGGATACTGAAAGATACATCAAATTGAAATCCACGGTCACCCGCCACACGTTCCACCGGAGCGATCCGATATGAGGATACTGAAAGGTACGCATCAGGCCATCGCGATGATTCTCACCCATGCGACTGAATGCTTTTCTGTGCCGGCGTCCCTTACTCCAATGCGGGGCTTCGGGACTACGCGCGCAGTCCCGCATCTGCCAGGAAGCCCAGGACCTCGCGGTTGAATTCCGCGGGCTTCTCCATGTTCGGTACATGGGCGGCGCCAGCGATGATCACCTTTTTCGCCTCCGGAATGCCCTGTTCCATGACCTCAGCTGCCCGCAACAGTTCGGGGTCGTCCAGTGCACCGGCGACGATCAGCGTCGGGACACGGATCTGGTTCAGCCGTGTTACCGCTGGCGGATCGAGGGGGTCAACCGGCTGAGTATCCAGTCCGAATGTCCCGTGTTCCACCGGAATCCGGTTCATTTCTGCCGCCCGCTGCCGCACTGCGGGATCGACCTGCTCCGGCTGACGGAAAGGACCGTCTACCCAGAGGCGCAGCTGCAACTCGGACACCTGCGCGAGATCGCCCTGCTGCATGGCCGCGAACATGGCGAGCAGATCCGCCGGGGGCTCTCCCCGCATCTCAAAGCCGCCGGGAACGGCTGAAACCAGAACCAGCGCCGCAGCTCTCTCCGGGTGCTCGAGGGCAAAGTCGAGGACTGTCGTGCCGCCCATCGAGCATCCCGTCAGCACGGCACGTTGGATCCCAAGCTGATCGAGCAGGCCCTCCAGATCCTTGCGGCGCGCCACCGGCCCATGCGCCCGGCCGGACTTGCCGTAATCGCGCATGTCAAAACGCACGACGTGAAAGAACCGGCCGAACTCTTCCCACTGGCCGTCCCACATGCCGCTGTCCACAAAACCGGCATGGCACAAGACCATGGGTTCGCCACTTCCAGTCGCCTCGTAGTAGAGATTCCCATCTCCAACAGTGACTGTTCCTCGATGCGTGTTCCTCATCCGGTCTGTCAGGCTGCTCAACTGTCCCTCCCAAAGGGCGTCCGGCAACCGAGGAGGCTCAGCAGAACCTCTTCGGCGCAATGACGACGCAGATTTCATTATCTTTATGTAGTGTGCCTGAACATCTTGCTCCCGCGGCGTCACGCTAACCTTGTGCGCCGGCCCCCGTGTCAGGCCGCTCAACCATCCCGACCTCGTGGCTTTCGCCCATTTCGTGGATTTCGTGGTCCAGACGTTTTGGCCGCCCCAGGCTGCAAGCCGTTAAGGCGCCACACAATTTCTATGTATTCAGCCCACTTCGCTTGCGTTGGCGCCGAAGCAAACGGCAATTTCCTCGATCTTGCTGCCCTCAATCCTGAAGTACTCTGTGTTCCGGAATTTGGTGCCGTCTCGCAGCTCAGCCAAACAGCGGACAAACGCTTCGTCACCGGCTTCACAAATCTGTTCCATGGGTGGCTTTGAAACTGATCGCCGTGCGGAAAGCACCTCTCGAAATACTGCGCTTCATTGATGTGATCGTCGCGCGGGCTGGTGAATGTGAAGTCGCCGCTCAGAGTTTCTTCCGGCGCCCTGCGGTCTCCGGCCGGGAAGGCAGAAAAACACCGCCGTACCAGGCCTGACCCAGCGCTGATGCCCTTACACAAGTTACATCAAAGTCCGGAAGTCGTCAAGCCCCTCGAGACCACTTTGAGCGAGAAATCAGTGTATGGATTGGCTCCGCTGGCAGAGCCGCTCAAGCTCCGAACTCCGAGAGCAGGGGGCAGCGGCGAGACGCGCGACCCAACACGCCGATGACACTGCTGTCGCCGCGTTTTTCGACTTCCTGCCGTTTTCCGGCTTTCGGCGCGCTGACCCAGGCCGCTTCGGGCGGTCTGGCGGTACGGGTGAACACTACCTCACGCCCGGAGTTCACTCACCGCAGCGTGGCCCTGACCGCGATGGGCCCACCGCCAGCGGGCAGGGGCACGACGTCGCCGGCGACCGGCTGCCCGTCGACCTCCAGGGAGACGGCGTTGCCGGGACCGGCGCGCTCCACGGCGATGTCGTAGGTGACGCCGCGGAAAACCCGCCGGGCGCGGAAGCCGGGCCAGTCGCGCGGGATGGCCGGCGCGATCCGCAGGCCGCTCGAAGGTGGGGCGGATGCCCAGGATCCACTGCGTGACCGCGACGAGGTTCCAGGCAGCCGTGCCGGTCAGCCAGGA
Organism: uncultured Chloroflexia bacterium; assembly: GCA_963843645.1. GTDB lineage: Bacteria > Chloroflexota > Anaerolineae > DAOTYC01 > DAOTYC01 > CAWJLE01. The sequence goes on from CAWJLE010000003.1 coordinate 1,077,666, forward strand.
GTTCTTGGCCTCGCCGTACGTCGCTGCGTCGCGCCCGGCGATCATCTGCGCGTAGACGTACGGCTCGCAGCGGTGTACGTCGCTGATCGCCTCGCGCACCGAGGGATTGATGCGGCGATAGTAGTCGAACGCCGCGTCGCCGCGGCCCAGGCACGCTTCCGCGATCTCGATCCAGGGATTCGTGTGGCAGAAGATGCCGGCGTTTTCCTTGTACCCGGGCGGGTAGCTGGAGATCTCGCCCAGGTTGAGGTAGTAGCGCGTGTACGCCGGCTGGTGCAGGACTATGCCGTGAGGCGTCGCCAACCGCTCGGCCACGGCGTCCAGCGCCTGCCCAGCGCGCCCCTCGTCGATCCCGATGCCGGCCATGACGCACAGCCCTTGCGGCTCGATGTAGATGCGGCCCTCGTCGCACTCGTGCGAGCCGACCTTCGCCCCCAGGCGGTCGTAGGCGCGCAGGAACCACTCGCCGTCCCAGCCGTGCTGCAGGACCGCCCGGCTCATCGCTTCGGCGTGGCTCTCGTAGGTTGCGGCGTCGGTATGTCCGGCGAACCGCGCGATGCCGGCCATCTCGCGTGCGGCCAGCGACGAACAGGCCCGCAATGAAGACCGACTCCGCCGTGGTCGTATCGCCGTCGTCGGAGTAGGTTTGGAACGATTCGCCCGGCTCCGACGAAAAGCAGTTCAGGTTCAGGCAATCGTTCCAATCGGCGTGGCCGATCTGCGGCAGGCCGTGCGGGCCCAGGCGGTCCAGCGTGTAGCGGATGGCACGCCGCAGGTGATCGTACAGCGGCGTCTCGCTGCCCGCCCGGTTTTCGAAGGGAACCGGCTCGTCCAGGATCGACCGGTCGCCGGTTTCTTTCAGGTACGCCGCGACGGCCAGGACCAGCCACAGCGGATCGTCGTTGAAGCCGCTGCCGATCGCATCGTTGCCCCGCCGGGTCAGCGGCTGGTACTGATGGATAGGCCCCGCCGTCGGGCAGCTGGGTCGCCGCCAGGTCCAGCAGCCGCCGGCGCGCCCGTTCCGGGGCCAGGTGCACGAAGCCCAGCAGGTCCTGGTTCGAGTCGCGAAAGCCCATGCCGCGCCCGATGCCCGATTCGTACAGCGAGGCGCTGCGCGACAGGTTGAACGTCGCCATCACCTGGTACGTGTTCCAGATGTTGACCATCCGGTCGGTGTGCTCGTCCGGGGTTTCGACGTGCACGACGCCCAGGAGCTCGATCCCAGAACGCCCGCAGGTCGGCGACATGCCGCGTCGAGCGCCGCGGCGTCCGAGTACCGGGCGATGACCGCCTCGGCGCGCGTGGCGTTCAGGCGACCATCGGGCAGGAACTTGGCGTCGCGCGGGTTCTCCGCGTAGCCCAGCACGAAGACGACCTCGCGGGTCTCGCCCGGCTCCAGTGCCGCGTCCACCTGGTGCACGCCCACCGGCGACCAGCCGTGCGCGACCGAGTTCCGGCAGCGGCCCTCCTCGACCGCCTGCGGATGGTCCCAGCCGCGGTAGGGTCCCAGGAACGCTTCGCGCTGGGTGTCGTAGCCGGCCGTCGGCGCGGAGCAGGCGAAGTAGGCGAAGTGGTCGCGCCGCTCGCGGTACTCGGTCTTGTGGTAGATGACGCTCGCGGACGCGGCGACCTCGACCTCGCCGGTGTTGAAGTTGCGCTGGAAGTTGGTCTGGTCGTCCCAGGCGTCCCACAGGCAGAACTCGACCGCGGCGAACAGCTGCAGGCGGACCGGCGCGGCGTTCTCGTTAATCAGCCGGACGCGCCAGACCTCGCAGGTCTCGCCCAAGGGGACGAAATAGTCGACGACGACGGCGACGCCGCGGCGCGACGAGCTGATGCGCGTGTAGCCCAAGCCCGTGCCGGCACTCGTAGCGGTCGAGCGGCCGGCGCATCGGCTGCCAGGTCGGCGACCAGCAGTCGCCGTCCGCGAGGCGCACGTACAGGGCGCGCCCGCCCTCGTCCGCCGGCGCGTTGTTGTACCGGTAGCGGATCAGCCGCCGCAGCCGGGGGTCGCGGTAGAACGAGTAGCCGCCGCCGGTGTTGGAGATCATCGCGAAGTAGTCCTCCTGGCCCAGGTAGTTGGACCAGGGCAGCGGCGTGTCGGGCCGCTGGATCACGTATTCGCGAGCCGTCGTCATCGAAGTAGCCATAGCGCATGAACGAACGTCTCCCGTCTGAGGTTGAGCCTGATACTGAGGAGGCGAATCGCTGGGACGGGCTCAGAACTCGCCCAGAGGTGACAACTCTGTTCCGCTCGGATCACCTCCGCATACCATCGGCCGCTGTCCTTAACGATCCTGCTGCTGGGTGGCGAAATCCACGTGGATCAGGCCGAAACGCTTGGAATAGCCGAATCCCCACTCGAAGTTGTCCAGCAGCGACCAGGCGAAGTACCCGCGGAGGTCGACGCCGTCTTCCATGGCCAGCCGTGCCTGCGCCAGGTGCTCGCGCAGGTAGCTCAGCCGGCGCTCGTCGTGGACCTGCCCGTCCGGACCGACGACGTCCTTGAAGGCCGCTCCGTTCTCGGTGATGTACAGCGGCGGAATCGGGTAATCCCGCTTGAGGCGGACCAGAAGCTGCCGCAGCGCCGGAGCGATGGACCTCCCAATCCATCTCGGTGTACTCGGAACCGGGGACCGGCAGCAGCGTCTGCCCGTTCTGAATGATCCGGCGCGTGTAGTAGTTGACGCCCAGGAAGTCCAGGGGCTGCGCGATCAGCGGCAGGTCGCCGGGCTGCACCTCCGGAGCGCGGGCGCCGTAGGCCGCCCAGCCCGCGGCCGGGTACCGTGCGCAGAGCAGCGGCTCGATGAACCAGCCCTCGTTCATCTGCCAGAACAGCTCGCCGGCCGCCCGATCCGCGTCGCGGGCGAGTCTCGCCAGCGTTTCCACGGGCGTCATGTTGAGGACGATGCCCAGCTCGGCCCGCGGCCGGACGGCGCGCACTCGCCTGCACGGCCAGCCCGTGCGCCACGAGCAGATGGTGGGCGACCTGCAGAGCCAGCTCCTCGTACCGCAGACCGGGAGCGTGCCGCCCGTCGCGGTGGCCGACGAAAGCCGCCACCCACGGCTCGTTGAGGGTCGCCCACTGCTGCACGCGGTCGCCCAGGCGATCCGCCACGCGCGGCGCCGTAGTCGGCGAACGCGGCGCAGGTGTCGCGGGCTGCCCCATCCGCCCCGGTCCTGCAGCGCCTGCGGCAGATCCCAATGATACAGCGTCGCGAACGGCCGCATGCCGGCGGCGAGCACGGCGTCCACCAGGCGGTCGTAGAAGTCGAGGCCCGGCCGGATTGACGGGGCCGCGCCCGGCCGGGAAGATCCGCGGCCAGGCGATGGAGAAACGATATGCCTGCAGGCCCAACTGCTGCATCAGGGCGACGTCCTCACGCCAGCGGTGATAGTGGTCGCAGGCCACGTCGCCGGTGTCGCCGTCGAACACGTTGCCCGGCGTGTGGCAGAAGCGGTCCCAGATCGACTCGCCCCGGCCGTCCTCGTTCCAGGCCCCTTCGATCTGGTAGGCGGAGGTGGCCGCGCCCCACAGGAAATCGGGTGGAAAAGTCAGAGTGGGTGTGTCCAAGTGTGCGCTCCGTGTTCTATCTTGAGACTTCGGAGTCTCGGAGACTTCCGAAGTCTGATCAGCGAATGGCCAGCTCCGTCGCCGGGTCGAAGAAGTGGAGGTTGTCGGTATCCGCCCACAGGTCGAGGTCTTGCCCGATCCGGGCGCGGCTGCGAGAGTCCACGCGGGCAACGAAGGTCTTCGGGCCGGCCAGCAGGTAGGCGTAGGTCTCGTTGCCCATCAGCTCGGTCATGTCGACCCGGGCGGTGATCGGCGCACCATGGATCCCCGGCCGCGCGTATTGCCGGTCGTGGAGGTCTTCCGGCCGAATGCCCAGCACGACCCGCCGGCCCACGTAGGACGCCAGGGCGGGAGCGCGGTCCGCCGGCACCGGCAGGGTGAACGCGCCGGCGTCCACCGCAAGCGCTTCCCCGGTCCGCGCCAGGGTCGCGTCGAAGAAGTTCATCGCCGGGCTGCCGATGAAGCCGGCCACGAACAGGTTGTTGGGGCGTTCGAACAGCTCTTGCGGCCCGGCCAGCTGCTGCAGGTGGCCGGCTCTCATGACGGCGATGCGCGTGCCCATCGTCATGGCCTCGACCTGGTCGTGCGTCACGTAGACGAAGGTGGTTTCCAGCCGGTGGTGCAGCTTGGAGATCATGGTCCGGGCTTCCACACGCAGCTTGGCGTCGAGGTTGGACAGCGGCTCGTCCATCAGGAACACTTGCGGCTCGCGCACGACGGCCCGCCCCACAGCAACGCGCTGGCGCTGGCCGCCGGACAGCTGCTTCGGGCGCCGATCGAGCAGGCCCTCGATACCCAGGTCCTTCGCCGCCTGGTGGACCCGGCGCTTGATCTCGCCGTCGGACGTGCCGCGCAGCCGCAGGCCGAACGCCATGTTGTCGTAGACCGACATGTGTGGGTACAGCGCGTAACTCTGGAAGACCATGGCAATGTCGCGGTCCTTTGGCGGCACCTGGTTGACCACGCGGTCACCGATCTTGATGTTCCCGGCGGTGACTTCCTCCAGTCCGGCCAGGCAGTACAGCGCGGTCGACTTGCCGCAGCCCGACGGCCCGACCAGCACCAGGAACTCCTTGTCGGCGACATCCAGGCACATGTCGTCGATCGCCGTCACGCTGCCGAACCGCTTGGTGATGTGATCGTAGCACACACTGGCCATCACAGTCTCCTATATGAGTTGGTCGATCTTGCCTGCGGCGGACGGACCTCTCTCCCGGCCTCTCCCCTGGCAGGGGAGAGGAGAACGCGGCATCCTGCTCGCTTCCCTGGCCAAGGGAGAGGAGCACGCGGTATCTTGCTCCTCTCCCTTGCCAGGGGAGAGGCCGGGAGAGAGGTCCGTCCCCGCAGGCATCCATCACTTCACCGCTCCCGCCGTGAGGCCGCTGATGAACTGGCGCTGCAGGACGAAGAACAACAACGCGACCGGCAGCGTAATCACGACGGAGGCGGCCGCCATGTATTCATAATGCAGCTGGGTGCCGGCCGAACCCTGCACGAACTGACGTATGCCCACGGGGACGGTGTGCACACCCAGCGTGTAGCTGAAGAACAGCTCGTCCCAGGCCGTCATGAAGACGTAGATGGCGGTGGAGACGATGCCCGGCAGGGCCAGCGGCAGAGAGATCCGCCAGAACGCCCCGAACTGGCTGGCCCCATCCACCATCGCCTGCTTCTCCAGGTCAGGCGGGATCGACGCGAAGAAGCCACGCAGGATCCAGACCGAGATCGGCGTGAAGAAGCCGATGTACAGGACGATCGCGCCCAGATTCGTGCCGGTCAGCGGAACGCCCAGGTTCCGCTTGATCCAGACGAACGTCAGGTACAACGGAATGAAGAACAGCGTGCCGGGGATCAGCTGGGTCCCCAGCACCGTCACGCTGTAGAGATCGGAGCCCGGAAAGCGAAAGCGAGCCAAAGCGTAGCCGGCCAGCGAGGCGATGAACGTCGTGATGACCGTGGTGATCACACCGACGATCAGGCTGTTCGCAAAGAGAGGGCCGAACTTGATGTAGCTCCACATCTGAGCGTAATTCTCGAAGTGCCAGATCAGCGGCAACAGGGGCGCGGTCAGGCTCGTCACTTCCGACCGTTCCTTGAACGAGACGATGACCATGTACCCGATCGGGATGAGAATCAGAACCAGCAGCACAGCCAGCAGGAGATTCTGCAGGCAGCCTGTCAGCCGACGATGCGCCCTCACGGAGCCGTTCGAATCGTAGGAATCGGAGGTCGGCATATCGTTCGCTCCTATCTGCTCACTCAGAGACCAGCCGCGAGCGGAAGAGGCGGTAAAGCACGCCCACTACCACGAGCGCGACCACCATCATCAGCACCGAAGCGGCCGCGCCGTAGCCGTACAGCTGGTTGTTGAAAGTCTGGCGAATGATGGCAATGGTGACCAGGTTCACGTATCGTCCCAGGTTGTCGCTGGAGAAGAGCGAGACCGCGATGTTGTACGGGCCGAAGCCGAAGAAATTGAAGATGATGCCGAACATAGTGGTGATGACGATGACCGGGACGAGGAACGGAAGGGTGATGAAGCGAAATCTCTGCCAGGCGTTGGCGCCGTCGATGTCGGCGGCCTGGTAGATGTCCGTCGGAATCACTTGCAGCGCCGAGAGGAGCATGATCGTGACGAACGGCAGGCCGCGCCAGATCGTCGGAATGATCAGCGCAGTCCTGGCGTTTTCAAGCAGGAGCCACGAGATCGGCTGATCGACCACGTGCAGCCAGTCCACGAGGATGCGGTTGGCCAAGCCGCCCCGCTCCAACCAGATGAATTGCCAGATGATGCCGACGACGAACGTCGGGACGACCCAGGGAAGCAGCACCAGGGTGCGGGCCAGGCCGCGCCCCCGAAACTGGCGGTTCAGCAGCAGCGCCAGCACCAAGCCGAGCAGCAGCGACACCCCCTGCACCCACACCGTGAACCAGAATGAGTTGTCCAGCGCCTGCGCCAGCCCCTTGATCAGCGTGTCGCTCCCGCCGGTCATCAGGCCGCCCAGGATGTGCTGGTAGTGCCTCAGCCCCACGAACGGCGCACGCAGGTAAGACAGCAGTGTGGTCGTGTTCAGGTCCAACAGCGACATGTATAGAGCCTGCACGGTCGGAATGACGTGGACCAAGATCATGATGACGATAGCCGGCGCGATGAATGCATAGGCAATCCGATAGCGGGCCATGCGTGTCCACAGCGTCTCTTTTTTCGCGATCATGAGCCTTCCTCTCAGTTGGTGGCGGAACGGCTGGAGCGCGGCTTCCCGAGAGACAGGAGCCCGGCTGGGGCTCCTGTCCTCCAGTATAGCAGGGGAATGTTATTGCGCCAACAGCGCGTCGACGGTCGCGGCTGCGTCGTCCAGGCTCTTTTTCACGCTGGCGGCATCGATGGTCTTGCCGACACCGAGGGCCGCCACGTCTTCCCAGATGGACTGCAGCGAGGTTTGCAGGTTGTTCTCGACCTGGCCCCACTGGGCGATGTTCATCGAGGTCTTGCCGGTCGGCGCCGTCTCGACGAAGACGCTGAACAGCGGATCCTGGGTGAAGGACGGATCCTTCTCCGCCTCCATGGTCGCGGGGAGCATGCCGATGGCGTTGCTGTAGCGGATCTGCGATTCGTTGCCCAGCAGGTACTTGACGAACGTCATGGCCGCGTCGACGTTCTTGGAGCTCTTCATGATCGCAATGTTGCTGCCGCCGACGAAGGTCGACTGGCCGCCGGGGCCCGCCGGGAAGGGGGCGAAGGCCAGGTTGGCCGCCGCGTCGGTGATCCATCCGCTGGCCGCGATGTCGCGCGCCTGGCTGATGACCCACGGGCCGGTATAGTAGATCGCCACGGTGCCCAGACCGAACCGGTTGTCCGATTGCGAGGAGTTCAGCTCGAGGGTATCCTTGGGCGTCAGCCCGAGGCCATAGAGGCTGTCGTACGCGGTCACGCCCGCCACAGCCTGGTCGGAGTTGAAGGCGGCCTTCTTGCCGTCCGGCGTAAGCAGATCCCCGCCGTAGGCCCAAATCCACGCCGCTGCATTTTGCCAGACGTTCCAGTCATTCCGACCGGGGTGCAGGAAAGGCGCAATCTCGTTTCCCTGGGCATCCTTCGGATCGGCCGCTTTGATCTGCTTCAGAGCGGCGACGAACGAATCCAGGTCCTTGAATGCCGTCGCAGGATCGACGCCCGCCTTGGCCAGGACGTCCTTCCGGTAAGCCATGGCGCGCACGTCAGCGAACCAGGGCGCGGACACCGTCTGACCGTCGATGCCGGCAGTCGCCCAGGACGCTGGGACGAAGTTCTCCGCGCCGCCCAGGTCCTTGATCTCGGCATCGGTGAAGGGCCGCAGGCCGCCCATCGCGCCGAACGTGGGTACCCAGGTAGTGCCCAGCTGAGTGAGGTCCGGACCTTCGCCGCCCTGAATCGCCGCCTGAATGCGGCCGTAGGCGTCACCCCAGCCGATCATTTCCGTCTTGATGGTGATGTCGGGGTGAATCTGGTTGAAGGCCGCGATTTCGGTGTCGATGGCCTTCTGCGGATCAGCGCCGTTCGGCATGACCCACATGCTCAGGGTGACCGGGCTCGCCGCCAGTGCCGCCCCGCCGCCCAAAACCAATAGCATGCTGAGGACAACCAACGCGTTCGTTAATCGGAAGATCGACCGACCCATCTTGTAACCCCTCCCTTTCTGCTTGCAGCCTGATATGCACGCACGACAACGGACAGAAGTCGACGACGACTGAGTTTAATCTCCTGATCTCACCTCCTTCAAGATGGCCGGGAGCAACCCGTGATGACGGCTTTGGTCGTTGTGAGTTCATCCATGAATCTCAACTGGCTTGCATTTGAGTTAGAGCTCGAAACCGCTGCCTCGAACGATAGACTCACTCGTGGCTTGATCGCGATGGAGCGAGCCACAGGAAGAGCGAATGATCAGGTCGGTCGCTAGCGTCACGCGACGACTGGACTGAGGTGGGTTGTTCAGAATGTCGAGCAGCATTTCCACGGCCTGCGTGCCGGCCTGGCGGATGGGCTGCCGAATCGTCGTAAGTGGGGGATCAGAGTACGCCGCCGCGGGCAGGTCGTCGAAGCCGATGATGGCCACGTCGCCCGGAACGGACAGGTCCGCTTCACGCAAGGCGCGCAGCGCGCCCAGCGCCATCATGTCCGACGCCACGAACACCGCCTCTGGGCGGCGCGGCAGCAGTCGCCGCATGGCGAAATAACCGCCGGCTTCAGTGAAGTCGCCTTCGATCATCAGGCTGTCGTCGAATGCGTGGTTGCGGTCGTTCAGAGCATTCACGTAGCCCTGCCGCCGGTCCAGGCCCACCGTGGTGGTGACGGGTCCCGTGATCGTGGCGATGCGCCCATATCCGAGCCGCGACAGGTGGCTCACGGCCAGGTACGCGCCGGTCACGTTGTCGGTGTCCACGAAGCTGAGCTCGGACGGCGCCGGCGGTCGCCCCACCATGACGCAGGGGACCTTGTTCTGGACGAGTTGAGGGAGAAGAGGGTCGTCCACCACCGAGCCGGTGATGACGATCCCGTCGACGAGCTGATTGCGCAGCACTCGCGGGTAGAGCTTCTGCTCTTCGTCTTCGGTGTGGAACAGATAGAGGGAGAGGGTGTAATCGTTGGCGTTGCAGCCCTGGGCAATGCCCTGAATCAGCAGCGCGTAATACGGCTCGGTGAACAGGGACTGCACGGCGCGCGGAATGACGAGGCCGATGATACCGGAGCGTCGCGTAGCCAGAGAGCGGGCGGCCGCATCGGGTTGGTAGCCCGTGCGCTCGATGATCTCCATCACGCGCTGCCGGACCTCCGTGCTGACCTTAGGGCTGTTGTTGATGACCCTGGACACGGTGGAGCGCGATACGTTGGCCAATCGGGCAATTGCCTCTAGGGTGAGGTTTTCAGTCATACGCGCCGACTCCAGTCCTGAGAACGCTCTCACGTCAAATCGTTAGTGCATCGTAAGATATCGCTAATAATCCATATATCGAGTCATATTCGGGTTCGTGTTCGCGCTCATCGTGGGAGCGCTCCCACAACTACAGAATACCATGAATCGCGGGTTTTGTCAATAGGCAAATTCCCGGTGTCAGCCACACTCGAAAAGTGAAAGGGCGGGGCGAAGATAGCGCCGGATTTAGGAGCCGGCAGTCAACGAGGGGGGCGACAACGCCGACGCGACGTCACGTCGAAGTGATCCAGCCAAACGGAGACTGCCGGAGTCAGACCCGCGGGCCGCGCTCCGGCAGTCAAGTTGTGTATATCCAAATTTCAGGCGCGCCGGCCGCCCTTCAGCTCACCCTGCAGGACTTTCAGCCGGTCCCACTCGCCGATGGCTGCCAGCCCGGCCTGCTCGGGCCAGGTGGTCGGGTCGTTCACCCGATAGCCGACCTCGAGGAGTATCTGCCGCAGCCTATCGGTGTCGGTAGCCGCGAGCTGGCTGAACGTTCGGATGCCGGACGCGATGAGCAGAGCGGCGATCCTGGGGCCGATACCCTCGACGATGGTGAGATCGTCCGGACTGACGGGACCCGGCTCGGGCGGCGTCTCAGCGTCGGCCGACGGGCTCTCACCGACTGCAGCGACGGACTCGAGCGAAGTATCCTCCACCGGCGCGGCCGGCGGGACCTCCACAGCCATGGCTGCAAGCTCGCCGGCTTCCATCGCCGGCGCCTCCGCGGGCGCATCGACCGGCGCGGCCGGCGGGACCTCCACAGCCATGGCTACAGGCTCTACGGCTTCCCTCACTGGCGCCTCCACCGGCGCATCGGCCACTGCAGCCTTGGGCTCGACGGCGCTGAACTCGGGCCGCGTGCTCGTCGCTGCCGGTCGAATGCTGCTCGGCGTGCGGCGGGCCAGCCACCGAGTCAGCAACCACGCCAGAACTATCACGATGAGCAACCACCCCCACCACGGTAGGCCGGACTCTCGCTCGGTGGCCTGCGCTAGAGGCGGCATGTCGGAGCGAATCGCGCTTGTTACCACAGGGATCAATGCCATTTGAGCGCCTCCCTTTCTCGAAACGATGCTTCCTCCATGATGCTCCAGGACGTGCTGGAGCTAACGTGCCAGGTTGGACCGACGCCTGCCGGATACGGTCAGACACACTGGCTCAGCGTACGGCAACGGGCCGCCGCACTGAGCATGATTATCATTATATCATGATTGGGAAACTTGCGACAGATGGAATATCATTGGGGCGGGAGGAGTAAGGAGGCGGGAACGATCACCCGGCGGAATCTCGGGGAACTGCTGGTGGCGTGGTCGACTTGACGAGGTGCTTGTCGTAGCCCAGGCGAACCAGCTCTTCGTACGCGCGCCAGACGTCATCAGGGATGTCCTGATCGATCTGGTAGCCTAACCGCGGGTACAGCCTGATGCGCTGCAGGTCGCCCACCATGGCGTTCATCATCTGCTCTTCGCTGATCTCCGCGTTGGCGTAGCAGTCGAACGCGATGGGCGGCGACGTGACGATGACGTCGACCTCGGGCCACAGCTTCCTGATAGTAGCGTACGTCCGTCGCTCCATGTACGGCTTGTGGACGGCGATGATGGTTTCCGGCGAGAGGCCCCTGTCGGTCAGCATTTTGCGGCTGAACAAGACGTTTTGGCCGGTGTTCGTGGACTCCGCCTCAAGCAGCATGCGGTCGCGAGGCACGCCTGCGTCCTGCGCCAATTGCGCGAAGACCTCGGCCTCGGGTCTGGCCCACTTGTCTCGGGTGAAATTGCCCCATCCGCCGGAAAGAACCAGCAGCGGGGCCCACCCCTGCAAGAATAACTGAGCACCCGTCTCCGCGACCCGCGTGTCGTGGCTGCCCAGGACGAGGATGCAGTCCGCGTTCCGCAACGGGTGATGCAGGTGGTGATAGTTCCAGATCGTGAGGGCCAACGCCCTGTCGTACGGCTTCATCCGTTCGCCTCCGATATGCGCTCCATCATTGCCGTCGGCGTCGTGGCCGCGTTACAGTGAGGACCATTATACCAGAATGGAGGTACGCGCAAATGAAGCAGCCCACGCTCTCCTGGCTTTCTGTCACAGCGGTCCTCGCTGCACTTCTCGTCATTTCAACGCCGCCGACGGTGGCCGTGCCGGCGCAGGCATCCTGCAGCGGCACACCGACTCCCTCTAATACGGAAGGGCCCTACTTCAAGCCGGACTCGCCGGAACGCGCGTCCCTGCTGGGCTCCGACGCTCAGGTCGACGGAGTGAAGCTCGTCATTTCCGGACAAGTCCTCTCCACGAGCTGCCAGCCTCTCGCGGGCGCTCTCCTGGACTTCTGGCAGGCCGATGCGAGCGGCCGGTACGACAACGTCGGCTTCGCGCTCCGGGGTCGCCAAACGACCGATGCCGAGGGCCGCTACCGGCTGGAGACGGTGGTCCCGGGTCAATACCCGGGCCGCACGCGCCACATTCACGTCAAGGTGCAGGCGCCCAACAATGGAGCGGTGCTGACCACTCAGCTCTACTTCCCGAGCGAGTCGGGGAACACTCGCGATGCGTTCTACCGTCCCGATCTCGTGTTGAACGTGCAGAACACTTCCGGCGGCACCAAAGCCGCCACGTTCAACTTCGTGTTGAACCTCCAGTGATTGCCGCGCTCCCGGCGTGCGATGCGGTGGCGGCAGCACACAAACCCTGTGGAGGCCCTGCCACAGGCAGTATGAACCTTAAATTATCACCAAATGTCGAGGTATGGTATAATTATTGTGATGCAAACCGGCGTACGGAGTCGCTGTCGTTCATTAAGACCCGCACGAGAGCAGGAGGACTCATGGTTCCCGGCACCGATCCAACCGGCGCAAATGAAGGTCAACCCGCAGAGGGCGACACGACCTCTTCAGAATTTGCCATCGCGTCCGCACGCTCTGGCTCGGTGCTGCCGGAAGCCGAATCCCGCTACCGCTCCTTGTTCACTCACACGCTCACCGGCCTGATGTACATCCATATTCTCGGGGGAGACGACTCTCAGCCGATCGACGGCGTCGTGCTGGAGGCCAATCCCGCTGTTGCGCAGAAACTGGGCCGCCCGATCGACGAAATCGTCGGTGCCAGGTTCACCGAGCTGTTTCCCCGTGTGCACGAGGCCTCCTTCGACTGGCTCGGTACTCTGCACGCCGTGGCACGGACGGGGACACCTACGCGTTTCGAGGCATACTCGCCGGATTTGGATTGCTGGCTCTCGTGCTCCATTTACAGCGACCAACCCGGATATGTTTACATTCTGGCCAATGACATCACCGAAATTGTGCGGGCGCGCCAGGACCTGGCTCGCGAACGCGATCTGCTGCACGCGCTCTTGGATCATATGCCGGAGTACATCTACTTCAAGGACGCGAACAGCCGATTTCTCCGGGTCAACCAGGCAATGGTCGACCTGGTTGGTGCGGAGTCCGCTGAAGCCCTCATCGGCAAGACCGATTTCGACGTCTTCCCTCACAATCTGGCCGAGCAGACGTACGCGGACGAACGGCACATCGTCTCAACCGGCGAGCCAATGCTCGACCGCTACCAGCGGCTCGTACGAGTGGACGGCTCAGTTCGACACTTGCGCGCCAGCAAAGTGCCCGTCATTGACGAGCACGGCCGCATCGCGTTGATCGTCGGCATCACGCGGGATGTCACCAGAGAGCACCTCGCCGAGGAGGCGAGGCGTGCGTCTGAACAGAAATTCAGGACCTGGTTCAATCACATCGCGGATCCTATTCTCGTCCACGACCTGGCAGGCAACCTGCTCGAGGTCAACCGAGCCGCCTGTGACTGCCTGGGGTACAGTCGAGCTCAACTGCTGTCGATGACGGTGGCGCAGATCGCCACGCCGGGCTACGTGGCCGCCCTCGCGCGGCGCCTGAACGCGATCAAGTCCGCCCGCCTCTCGGTGTTCGAAGCTGAATTGCAGTCGACAAGTGGAGCCGCCATTCCGTTCGAGTTCAACGCTCGCCTCATCACCTATGGCGGCGCAGCGGCAGTTCTTACAGTTGGGCGAGATCTCACCGAACGCAGGCTGCTGCAGCAGCAATTGCTGGACGCCCAGAAGATGGAGATGGTCGGCCGCCTCGCAGCCGGCATCGCCCACCTGTTCAACAACTTGTTGACGAGTGTGCTGGGCTACGCGGGGCTGGTACGCGACGCGCTGCCGCCCGACGGGCAGGAGCGACGCGACATCGAGATCGTCATCTCCGGCTCGGTACGCATCGCCGAGCTGACTCGCCAGTTGCTGGCTTTCGCTCGCCGCGAGATGATCCAGCGCTACCCCTTCGACTTGAACGGCCTGGTCACAGACGTGGCGCGCTTCTTGCGGCCGCTGCTGCCTCCATCCATCGAGGTTGACGTGGTCACGGCACCGGACCTGTGCCGGGTCGAGGCGGACCGCAGCCGCATCGAGCAGGTCCTCGTAAACCTCGCGTTGAATGCCCGCGACGCGATCGAACACGACGGTCGCATTACTCTGGAGAGCGCCAACGTCACCATAGACGAGGCGGAGGCCCGCCGTCATGGCGAGTTCTCACCCGGCGAGTACGTTCGGGTTGCCGTGATCGATACGGGCGCCGGACTGAGCCGCGAAGCCAGGGAGCACCTGTTCGAACCCTTCTTTTCCACCAAGCCGTCCGCCACACACACTGGGCTGGGGTTGGCCGCCTCGTACGGGATCGTCAGGCAGCACGGCGGCGACATCTGGTGCGTCGACAGCCAGGGCAGCCGCGGCACACGCTTCGAAGTCTACCTGCCGCGGCTACCATAGAGAGAATGGCCTGAAATATGGCCGACGAGCTTCGCCGCCAGCGTCGGTAAGAGGCGGACGATATCTCACTCATCCAGCGTGCTGGTGTCCCCTTCCGGGCAGTCCCATAGCTCGAGCCTTGAGCAGCCGGCGCATGATCTTGCCGCTGCGGGTTTTGGGCAGGCTTTCCACGAACGTGATGGTTTCCGGGCGCGCAATGGGCCCAATCTCGTGCGCCACGTGGCTGAGCAGCGCGTCGCGCAGCTTGTCGTTCGGCTCCACGCCCGCCTTGGGGATCACGTAGGCATAGATCGCGTTGCCCTTCAATTCGTGCGGCACGCCGATGGCGGCAGCCTCGGCGACGTCCGGGTGGCTGCCGAGAGCGCCTCCACTTCAGCGGTTCCCAGCCGATAGCCGCTGACCTTGATCACGTCGTCCATGCGCCCGATGATCCAGACGTAGCCGTCCTTATCTCTGCGGGCTGAGTCCCCGGTCTGGTACATCGTTTTGAACTTGCCCCAATACTGCTCGCGATAGCGCTCAGGGTCGCGATACAGCGCCGCGCAGCATTCCTGGCCAGGGCGTTCTTGATTACCAGGTAGCCTTCCTCACCGGCGCGGTACGGGCATCCCTTCGTCGTTAACCACGTCGACATCGACGCCAAAGAACGGCAGAGTGGCCGAGCCCGGTTTCAGCGGCGTGACGGGCAGCGGTGTGATCATGAACCCGCCGGTTTCCGTCTGCCACCAGGTGTCCATGATTGGGCAGCTGATCCTTGCCGATCACGCTGCGATACCATTTCCAGGCTTCCGGGTTGATCGGCTCGCCCACCGTGCCCAACAGGCGGAGGCTGCTCAGGTCGTGCCGGTTGGGCCACGCATCACCGTAGCGCATGAGACCGCGGATCGCGGTGGGCGCCGTGTAGAGGATGTTGATCGCCGTACTTTTCGATCAGCTGCCACCAACGGTCGGGATAGGGGTAGTTGGGCGCGCCCTCGTACATGAAGCTGGTCGCACCGGTGAGCAGCGGCGCATACGACGATGTAGCTGTGGCCGGTGATCCAGCCCGGATCGGCTGTGCACCACCAGCGATCCTCATCCTTAATGTCGAAGACGTATTTCAGCGTGGTGTAGGTGTGCACCATGTAGCCGCCGTGCGTGTGCATGACGCCTTTCGGCCGCCCGGTCGTCCCCGAGGTGTACAAAATGAAGAACGTATCCTCGGCATCCATCGGCTCGGTGTAGCAACCGCTGTTCGCGATAGGCAGGCTCATCAGGTCTTCGTACCAGTAATCTCGCCCGGCCTCCATGAAGACGTCCTGCCCCGTCCGTTTGACGACGACGCACGTCTCGATGGTCGGTTGGCGGGCCATGGCTTCGTCGGCGATATCCTTCAGCGGCACGATCTTGCCGCGCATCCAGCCACCGTCGGCCGTGATCAGCACGCGGCTCTGCGCGTCTTCGATTCGCTCGCGCCAGGGCCTCGACGCTAAAGCCGCCGAACACGACGCTGTGTACGGCGCCGATTTTGGCGCTGGCCAACATGGCGATGATCAGCTCCGGCACACGTGGCATGTAGATCGTAACCGATGTCGCCTTTCTTGACGCCCAGGCTCTTCAGTACGTTGGCGAACTTGCACACCAGGCGATGCAAGGCAAAATACGAAAACGTCCGCTCGTCGCCCGGCTCACCCACCCAAATCAGGGCCTCTTTGTTGCGTCGATGCGTTTTCAGGTGGCGGTCGAGGCAATTGTAGACGATGTTGGTCTTGCCCCCAACGAACCACTGGTAGAAAGGTGCGTTGCTGTCGTCGAGCACCCGGTCCCACTTCCGGAACCATTCGAGCTCCTCCGCCTCGCGCGCCCAAAATGCTTGAGGGTCACGAATTGATTCCTGATAGGCCGACTCGTAATCCTTGACGTTGGCCTGGCTGACGATCTCCTGCGGAGGATAGAACATCTCGCTGTGGACCACTTCGACGCCATTGACAATTTGGTCTGCCATAATGTCCTCCCGGTTGGACTGAGCGTTTACGTGCTACGTCGCACTGGTCATTTTGCGGATTGTACGATTGTGACGGCCGCTTGTCAATGCGAATATTCCTGGCGCACCCTGTGATCCCGAGGCGCTCGACAATCCACGGGACGCCCGAACCCAAAGTGCGCCCGCCTAGCGCTCAGTCATTGACGCGCTGCGAGATTGAGGCTAGAATAGCGTGGTGGACACGAACACGAGCTGCATCGTCAGCGCCGCCATATACATCATCCATCGACCGATAAGGAGATCGCCATGGACACCAGAGAAATGCTCGTCATCGACACGAACGCCATGCCCTGGGAGGAGCGATACCAGGCTGCGCTGGGCAAGACCAATTTCCGGAAGTTTCTGCTGCAGGACCCGGACACGGGCATGGAGTTTCGCATGGTCCGCTACCCGGCCGGATTCGTGACGACTTGGCACACGCACGGTTGCGCTCACGCCATATTCGTACTGGAGGGCACGCTGGTGACCCACGCCGGCAATTATGGTCCGGGCAGCTTCATCTGGTTCCCTGAAGGGATGCTGATGGAGCACGGGGCCACGGCGGAGACCGACGTCGTCATTATGTTTATCACAAACAAGAAGTTCGACATCCATTTCGTGGAGAAAGAGGCGTAACAGTCTGTCCCGGAGCACCCGAGTGTCCAGGGGGGCCATCCAGGATGGCCCCCCTGCCCCATATGTCTTGGACCGTTTGCAGCCGAGGCCTATAATCCAAACAGGAGGTCAGCTCATTCGTTTCAGCCCCGCCACCCCACTCACTGCAGTCGTCAAGGGCGACGCACGTCGCCCCGACATCTTCACACAAAACACATGATTACGTCAATCTAAATCCCACCGGCCTCCGTATTGTAAGTTATGCATCGAAGCACCCGGACGTAACTATAAATCGGTGCGGCGGCTCAGTCCCGGGCCGCAGGAGGCGGACTCAAATGTTTCAATCGACTATTGCTCGGGGTCAGGCAGCGAACGCTGCCAGAGGCAACCCGGAGCAGATATCTGATCTTATTCATCAGCTGGATGCGAAAGATGGAGAGACGCGTCTGAAGGCTCGCCGCCAATTGGTGAGCATCGGCAGACCCGCCGTCGAACCACTGATGGCCTTGCTGCCTAACCCTAACGAGCGCTTGACCTGGGAAGTAGCCAAGACGTTGGATCAGATCGGCGATCCTCGGTCGGCCGCGGCCTTCGTCCGCGCGCTGGAAGACCCGCGCGGCGGCATCTCCTGGTTGGCCGCTGAAGGCTTGATCAGGCTCGGCCGGCAGGGACTCCGTCCTCTGCTGGAGGCACTGGCCCACCACTGCGAATCCCCCTGGCTCCGACGCGGCGGTCATCACGTCCTGAGCCAACTCCGCGGCTGTCTGCCCGACGACGTGCTGGAGCCAATCATACGGGCGCTTGAGGGCGCCGAACCCAGTCTGCAAGTGTGCGTGGCGGCCCACAATGCACTGCGTATGCCTATTGGAAGCGTGGGGCCTGCGCGAGCGATGAACTACGAAATCTGATCGCTTAGGATTCCTCTGACACCCGGCGCAGGTAGAGCTGCAGCTTAGTCAGCTCCACCAGGTCGTCCGGGTTGTCAGGCGCGGACGTCTCGATCTCCTGGTAGTAGGCCAGCAGAGCCAGCGCGTAGTCCTGCACCGCAGCAATGGGCGTCTGGCCCAACCCCTCCAGGGCGAAATCCTCATCGCTGATCAGGTACTCGCCGTCCTCGGCGGTGTGCAGGGTCAGCGATACCGGCGTCACGATCTCCCAGTTCGCGCCCCCCTGCTCGGGCAAGAGCTTGCCCAGGTTCCCGGACAGCAGAAACGATTGCATATCGATCAGCCACTCCCAAAGTCCCCGTAGGGATGATGGCATCATTATACCACGGCGTGTGTTTCGCGCACGAACGATTGGAGCACGAAAGCACGAAATTGACGAAAGGCGCGAAAAACAACTCGCACATGCCACGGTTCGCCTCATTCCCGGAACATCTACGTGGAACGCGGGGGAACTGGGCCTCACAGAAGTCGTTTTTCGCGCCTTTCGTCAATTCCGTGCTCCAAACACCATCGCGACAAACGTCCCCGCCGATCCGTCACTCGCCTCGCCACTCTGCGAGCTGCCGGCGCACGTCCGCCGCACTCGGATTTTCGATCTGTTCGAAGATCTGCATCGCCCCGACGGCCAGGGGAACTGCTCGCGCCCGCTCGCCGAGCCCATCCAAAGCCAGGCTCTCATTAAAAAGCGCCCTGGCCTCGTCCTCTCGGTCGTTGATGTCACGGGCAATCTTCAGTTGCTGCTCATACAGCTCAACGGCTCGATGTAGCTCACCCAGGTCTGCGTACGAACGGCCCAGGCCGCCCAGCGCAGCAGCTTCACCTCGGTGATCCCCAAGCTCGGAAGTTATGGTTAACGCCTGGTCGTAGAGACTGATGGCGAGATGAGTTTCGTGCAAATTGCCGTGCACGCTCGCCAGGCAGTGCAACGCGACAGCTTCATTGCGACGATCGCCCATCTCGCGGTGAATGGCCAGCGCTTTTTCATGGAAGTCAACAGCCTTGTGGAGTTCTCCAAGAGCTGCGTATGCCAAACCAAGATTCCCCAGGACCAAAGCCTCTCCCTGGCCATCACTGATTTCACGATAGGCTGCAAGCGCTTGCTCACAATACTCGACGGCACGCTGAGCATTCCCCAGGGACCAATGAGCCGTGCCCAAGCCATCCAAAGCCTGTGCTTTGCCATAGAGATCGCCGATATCCGTAGTAATCGCCAGTTGCTGCTCGTAGAATTCGATAGCGGCGCCGATTTCTCCGAGGTCCTCGTGCACGATCCCCAAATTGCCCAGGTGGACGGCCTCCTCCTTGCGATCATTGAGTCGCCGCGCCGCTGCCAGAGCTGCCTCAAACCATCGAATCTGCTCCGAAGCGGCCAGACGCAAGTCGACGCAGAACCACGTGCTGCTGGAATAATGACTGCACAGTCGGGCGGCAGATTCGTTGGTCTCCGAGTGGGCTGCGGCCCAGGCCTGCCCGGCGCGAATGTTGACCAATTCCCGGTCAAACAAGGCAAGCCCACGTGTGACCTTTTCGCCACCCTTGTAATAGAGCTCATTCGCCTCCACCGCCAATTGCTCGTAGTGCTCCGCGTGGCCTTCCTCAGCCCGAGCGCGGTCCGCCGGACTCAGCCGTGACATCGCGTACAGCCGCGCCAGGTCATGCAACCGATAGCGCCCCGTATCCCTGAGCCAGTCAACCAGGTTGCACACGACAAGGTCGCTGAGCATCTTCTTCGCAGCCCCACACGACTGCCGTATGCTCTCGGGGTCGCCTTGATCTAGCATGCCCCACACCGCGGCAGCGCCGAGAGGATCGAAACCACCAGGGAACACACTCAGCATCGCCCATCGTTGCTGTAGCTCGCCTGACAACTGAGCGTAGCTGAGGCTGAACGCTGCATCAACGAGTTCTAGGCGCTTCCGCTCGTCACAAAGTTGCAACGTGTAGGCCACCGGATCAAGGTCCACATACACGGCCAATGTGCTTGCAGTCAGCCGTAGCGCGATCGGCAGCCGCCCGCACAACCGTGCCAGCGCTTGACACATCCACTCCGGCCGCGCCCCCTCGAGGTCGATTACTCCTGCCTTATATAGCTGCTCCGTCAACTCCGCCGGGCACACCATGTCTAGCCGAGGGCAGATCGCCAGCAACAGCGCACACGCGTCCGCTTCTGGCAGCGGGTCCAGGTTTACGGGATAAAGTCCCGGCACAGTGAATCGCCGCCGGGACGTGATCAGCACCCCGCAGCCCACCGGCGGCAGTAGCGGCTCCACTTGCTCTGGGCCCGCCGCGTCATCCAGCAGAATCAGCGTACATTGCCCGTCCAGCACAGACCGATACGTCGCCTGCAGCTCATTCAGGTTCTCGGGCAGCTTTGCGGTGGGGTGATAGGCGTGGATGCAATGGGCCAGCGCATCGGCAACGGACATCGGTTGGAGTTGCGAGCCCTGCAAGTCTATGTACAGTTGTGCGTCAGGGTAGGCTTCCCGCAGCTCGTGAGCCAACTTCAACGCCAGGGCCGTCTTGCCCACGCCGCCCATGCCGCGCACGCCAGAGACCGCGACGCCCTGTCCAAACGAGGAACGCAGGTCGGCCAGCTCAGCCGCGCGGCCGGTGAAGTCCGCCGGCGGCGCGGGAATTGGGTGAAGGGCCTTAACGGTCGGCTCCGGCGGAAGCACGTTGGTCGCGGAGGCGTCGACCATCACGTCCCGACCCGCCCTTACGCCCTGCATCGTAACCATGACCCCCGGGCCGCCGCCGGGGGTCATGCTTTTGGGTCACGGCCTGTCATTGGGGTTTCGCTCGAGACGTCGAGGTCGCCACCGGTCTTGATCTTTTGAACATCAGCACCCTTACCGGTCCGGTCTCGCAGTGTGGCGTCCCCGCCAACATCTGCGTCCTGCACGCGCACGCCTCCCGGAAGCGGCGTCGGGGGCAGAGCGCCCCGAGCAGCCTCGGCCTTAGGATTTGAGCCTTCGATCTTCAGGCTGCCGAGTGGCGTCGTCACCTCGCTCTTGGTCTGCCCATAGCGCGTGATCGCATACACGACGACGCCTGCCAAAACAACAACGACGATCACGTACGCGAGCGCAGTATCCATGGATGCCCTCCCCGTCTGCCCTATGCGATGTACTACCGATTTACAAATATTATAGCAGCAGCGCCGTAGAGATAACAAGCCGAGTATTTTGAGGCAGGGGAAGTGACGGAGCGCGCGGGTGTTTAGAGCACGAAAGGGACGCCCCGCGCGTTCCAAACTTCCTGCACTCACCGCGTGTTGATGAAGCGGTGAACCCCCAACGGCTTCTGGCCGAAGTTCACGAGAAGGCACACGCCATAGCCACCTTGCCGCAAGTACAGCAGGCACTGCTCGGTGTCCTCGGGCAACAGGGCGCTCTTCGCTTTGGTCTCCAGGATCAACTCGTCTGTCTCATCGCGAATGACGAAGTCGACCCGACGTTTAGTGACGACGACCTCGTCGTACACCAATGGGATCTCTACTTCCCGGTCGAATCCCAGGCCAAACTTCGGCAGAGCCCGCTCCAGCGCACGTTGATAATCGACCTCCATGCAATGCACACCAAGCTGGCGTTGAACGTCGATACAAGCGCCGATAACGTGGTACGAGAGACCCTCAAATTTGTGAGAAGGCACGGGCTATCCTCCGCATAGATCATCACCTAAGGTATGACACCGCAGGCGACGTAGATCATGCACTGCGTGACGTCAACAAGCGATGGTGATTTCGACGCAACTCGTTCAGCCTGGAGAATCCATGCGAACGCGAGCGAACCATGCCGGGTGGAAGTCGCTTTTCGTGCCTTTCGTCTTTTTCGTGCTTTCGCGCTCCAAACGCCCGCGCACTCCGAACCGCTTACCCGATCGTTGTCTCGAACTTCGCGCCGTCGCGATGGCATAGGACCTGCACGACGTCGCGCCCGGTCTTGACGCCGGACGGCAGTCCGCCACCGGGCGAGACCCACTGCCCGATCATGTAGAAGTTGTCCAGGCCGGGCAGCGTGTTCTTCAGAGGCTCGAAGCCGACGGCGGGTGTGGGCATCCAGCCCTCGTAGCTGCCACGCCAGTTGCCGGTGTACCGCTCAAACGTCAGCGGCGTGGCCACGTCGACCATCTCCACCCGGCCCGCCAGGCCGGGGTAATAACCGTCCAGTGCTCGGATGACCGCCTCAGCCACTTCCTGCTTCCTGGCCTCGTACTGCGGCCGGTCAGTCGCCAGGGCTTTCCAGTATTCGTGGTTCCCGTGGAACAAGACCGTGAGCGCGGTCTTACCCGTCGGCGCGAGCGTCGGGTCGAAGTTGTAGATGTTCAGACCGATCCGGTCCACACGATTGCCCACCTCCAGCGGCGGGTCGATCGGCAGGCTTCGCCCACCGACCATCTGGCTGACATCTTCGAACGTCCGGTTCACGCCGAGTCCCACGTGGACCAGTGAAGGGAACGGGATGAGCTCCTTTCCGGCGCCCGCCCCTGGGCCGCCATAATAGCCCCTGATCGTGTCATCCAGATACCGCCCGTCCAGCATGTCGAAGATCGTGGCGTGTCCGTCGGCTGCGGAGATCACCACGTCGCCCAGCTCTTCGCGACCGTCGGCCAGACAAATGCCCACGGCTTTGCCCGCTTGCTCGTCCACCAGAATCTTCGCGACCTGCGCGTTGTAGTGGATCTGCCCACCCAACCCGCGAAACCGCTCCTCGACCGCTCGGACCATCGGCAAGGAGCCGCCGAGCGGGTAGCCAGCCGCCCGATTGTGCAACCAGGCCAGCGTCATCAGCAGAAACAGGCTGCCGAACTCCGGATGCCAGACCCTTTCGAAAGCCTCCCTGAGCAGCGGGCTCTCGAAACGCGCGGCAAAATCGCCCACGCTAATGCCGCCCCACTTCTGAAGCACTGGCATGTAAGGGAGCATCCCCGCCATCATCTTTGCCTTCTCGATGGAATTCATAAGCTCCATCGGCGGGTTGTCTGCAGGCGGATTGAAGTGAAGCAGCGCGCGTGCAGCGCCAATGAATTCCTGGATCGTCGGACGATCGTCCGGGGACAGCTCCAGCATGTGCTGTTCCAGGCGATCGAGGTCGGAGTAGAACGTAAAGGCCTGGCCGTCACGCGCGATCACCTGCGTGAACTCGTCGAGGTAGACGAACTCACGGCCCTGTACGAGGCCGATCTCCTGCCAGAGTCGGTAGAAACTGTCTCCCGGCTTGGAGCCCACCAACCAGTGAATGCAGCCGTCGATGGTGTAACCCTTGCGCTGCCATGCCGTACAGAGACCACCGGGCTGCGAGTGCATCTCGAAGATCCGCGTTTGATAGCCGTTCATCTGCGCATAGCATCCGGCAGACAATCCGGCAATGCCGCCGCCGATGACGATGACTGATTTGTTGGGCATGGGATCCCTCCTTGGCTGAGAGCCTCTTCGGACAGTGTCACAGTATGCGAATATAATCGTGCCGGGGGATTATACCTGAAGCTTCTAAGCGGGACAACTCCACGGCAAGCCAGTTATGGCCTTCCGGCAGCGCAGAATTCGCGAAATCTTCACGTTATTCTTATATCTTTTTAACGTCCCCTTAACCTTTGTATGAGACAATATCACTCATGTAGTTACTGCGCGATCTCTCGAAAGGGGATACTCTAATGTCACGTCTACCCTCGACTCCCAATTTTGTCCTGGCCCTGATTGTCGTCGTTGCGCTGACCTTGAGCGCGACTGCCGGGGTTTTCGCAGGCGGATTGACCGGCCCCGCGTTGACCACCCAGCCCAGCGCTTCTACCGCGCTCACGGTCCCACAGACGACGGCCCTCACGGTCAGACCGGGAGCGGTCAACGCCATCGACGCCGAGGACCAGCTACTGGAAGAGCTTTATCAACGTATCAGCCCATCCGTCGTCAATATCGCGGTGACCAGCAAGGTTTCCGCTGCCAGCGTGATCCCCAACATGCCCAATATTCCCGGCCTGCCGAGTCCATTCGGCCAGGGCCAGGGACAGGGACAGGGCCAGCAGGATTTCACCCAGCAGGCTGAGGGCTCGGGCTGGGTGTTCGACAAGCTCGGCGACATCGTGACCAACAATCACGTCGTGGAAAACGCCGACCAGATCACCGTCACTTTCTACGATGACCGCTCCGTTACGGCCAAGCTGGTGGCTGCCGATCCTGACAGCGACCTGGCCGTCATCAGAGTCGATCCCACCGGCCTCGACCTGCAGCCGCTCACTTTGGGCCGCTCGCAGGATCTCCTGGTTGGCCAGAGGGTCATCGCCATCGGCAACCCGTTCGGCCTCCAGGGCACCATGACAATCGGCATCGTCAGCGCTCTGGGTCGCTCACTGCCTGCCGGTTCAAGCAGTAACACCACCGGCGCGCGTTACACCATCCCGGACATCATTCAAACCGACGCGGCGGTTAACCCCGGCAACTCGGGCGGCCCGCTGCTCGACGCCACCGGCAACGTGGTCGGCGTCACGTCTGCCATCGAATCGCCGGTGCGCGCCAACTCGGGCGTCGCCTTCGCCATCCCATCTCGGATCGTCGGGATGATCGTCCCGGCCCTGATCCAGGACGGCAAGGTCGAACACCCGTCGATCGGCATCTCCGGCTCGACCCTCAACCCGCAGCTTGCCCAGGCCATGGACCTGCCTGCCGACCAGCGCGGTGTGCTCGTCGCCTCAGTCACCAGCGGCAGCCCGGCTGAGAAGTCGAGTCTCCAGGGCAGCGCCAAGTCCGTGGACATCGACGGCACCCAGGCCAAGGTCGGCGGCGACATCATCGTCGGCATCGACGGCCAAAAGGTACAGAAATTCGACGACCTGCTCACGTATCTGATGTACAACACGAAGGTAGGCCAGCAGGTCACCTTGACGATTCTTCGCGATGGCAAGACCCAGGACGTGAGTCTGACCCTTGCTCCCCGCCCTGCCCAGACCCTGATTTCAGTTTCGGCGGACACCACTCCGCAGCCCTGAGTCCCGGGGGGCGGTTGCACGATAAATGAGAAACCCGGCCCGGTCGCGAGGTCGGGTTTCTCCGTTTCATATCGACGTTACGCGTGCTATTGCTGCATATTGTATCCTGCATGCACGTCTCTGCCGGAACGTCGCAATTCACTGTTCCAATTCTACTCCAATCCGCAACCCATCCGGTTCCAGCACTGCCTGCCTGGCCGATGCCACAGTGGGCAAGTTCGTAACTGACTGACCTCGATATAGCATACATTAACCGCGGTATATCCTATAGTATCAAATTATAGAATCTGTGCTAAACTATAAGGTAGGAAGGGGGAAACTCTTGAGCTCTATTTCACTGGAGATCGGGGCTAAGATCAGAAAAGCACGGAAGAAAGCCAATCTAACCCAACAACAGGTTGCAACTGCACTGGGCTTAGAGTCAAAGGTGTCGATACACGACTATGAATATGGTATTACCGATGTGAGCCCGGACGTTCTCGTACGTCTGCCTGAAATACTCCATTGCCGCATCGTCGATCTTCTGCCCGACTCCCTCATAACCAAAGCCGACCGAGAGCATGTTGAAGATCCTGCGTTTCGGGAAATCGAGCAGATTTATCGCGTCGAACTTACCGAGTCCGAACGCGCTACCATGCTCTCTAATTTCAGGATGTTGCTCGAGGCGAAGCGTCGGCACCGACCCGATTCTTGAACTTCTTGAGTTTCCGTTTAGCTTGTTTGCGAAGCTTGCGAGCGTTGCCTTCGATGAGCGTCAAGGCCGCGATCTGGCATTCCGTTTCGAAGATGCGTTTCGTGCGTGGCATGGTCGTAAGCCTCCATCATAGAGTGGAGCTCCTAGACGCCTGGGGAGGGTCATCCTCTCCAGTGTAACACAAAGCAAACACGGTCGATGGTTGAGAAATGGTGGAGATTCGGTTGTGCTTTGGAAAGCGTTTTGCTAGAACATCGGTTCTATCATAGCATGACTGAGACGACGTGTCAATGGGGTGAAGGCACGAGTTCGTGCCTGGAGGCAAGAGTCAGCGCGCAATGAACGATCTCGCCATCAGACTACTGCTCGCCGGCGCCGTCCTCTTCATTGCCGCGGTCCTGGTGCTGGCGTTTGCGTGGCTCAGAGCGCCTGGCAACGGCCCGCCGGCACGGGATCCGTCCGCCGGCTATCGCCTGCCGACCAACGCCGAGTTTGGGCGCATCGGCCGTGCGGCAGTTATGGTGATGGTCATGGGACTGGGCATCTTGCTGGTGTGTTGGTGGTGCAGCAGCAGCGCCACGATTCTGCAACAGGACCGACCGACCCCCAGTCCTGCGGCGCAAATCTCGACGAGACCTCCGCCCCCAGTCCGCGTATTCACCGGCCGGGGCATGAAAGCCACACCGAAGTTTTCCTTGCGGAGCGGACTGGCCACATTCTACCTGAATCACAACGGCCAAGACAATTTTGCCGTTTGGCTGATGAACGACCAGGGTGAGAGGATCAATCTGCTGGCGAACGAGATCGGCACCTTTAGCGGCTCGAAGCCGGTCGGCATCGAGCAGGCCGGCACCTACTTACTCGGCGTCCAGGCGGATGG
Organism: uncultured Chloroflexia bacterium; assembly: GCA_963843645.1. Taxonomy (GTDB): domain Bacteria; phylum Chloroflexota; class Anaerolineae; order DAOTYC01; family DAOTYC01; genus CAWJLE01. The sequence continues at coordinate 1,104,096 of CAWJLE010000003.1, forward strand.
CTCATGGACCATCCGAATCGAGCAATAGCGGGGAAGGCCGGCGCAGGGTCAAACGTCACCGCCTAGGGGAAAGGCAATCATGGACTTCATCGCCATCGACTTCGAAACCGCCAATCCCGACTTCGCGAGCATCTGCCAGGTGGGCGCTGCCGTATTCCGCAGCGGACGCTGCGTCAATTGCGGTGGCATCCTGACTGATCCTGAGGATTGGTTCGATCCCACCAACGTGGGCATTCACGGTATTGCCGCCGAGATGGTTCGCGGCGCCCTCCTCTTTCCGCAAATCTACGAGCAATTGAAACCGCTCCTGTGCGATCAAATCGTCGTCTGTCACACGCATTTCGACCGCGTCGCTTTCAAACAAGTACTGGAGAAATATGCCTTGCCGCCGTTGGCTTGCCAATGGCTGGATTCAGCCCGAGTCGTTCGCCGCACCTGGAGGCAGTTTTCCCGCTCGGGCTATGGTCTCCGCGATATGGCCGCCTATCTCGGCATCCAGTACAAAGCCCACGACGCGGCTGAGGACGCCCGAGCGGCCGGCGAGGTCCTGCTGCGAGCGATAGACCATAGCGGCATCCGCCTGGAGGATTGGCTCGTGCGCGCCAATCAGAAAATGTGCGACCCAGGCGATCGCATCCAGCGCGAAGGCGATCCGGACGGGCATCTCGCCGGAGAACTCATCGTGTTCACTGGCGCGCTATCGCTCTCGCGCCAGGAGGCCGCAGAATTGGCCGCGAGAGCCGGCTGCGACGTGGCAATGGCCGTGACCCGCCAGACGACCATTCTCGTCGTCGGCAACCAGGACATCCGCCGCCTGGCCGGACGCCAGAAGAGCGCCAAACACCGGCGCGCCGAGGAGCTCATCGCCGAGGGACGACCGATTTCGCATCATCAGCGAAGGCGATTTCGTGCGCCTCGTGGAAGAATGAACGAGCCATCTTACTCCAATTCTACTCCAATTGCCACAAAACCCATCTCAGACTCCAATCTGCACGCACCTGCATGCATCACTCATGCTCCATAACGCATCGCTAATATCGCCCCACAAAACCCACAACGGAGAACCCGGCCTCGCGACCGGGCCGGGTTTCTCCGTTTCATGACCAAAAAAACCAGAATAGGTCTCCAGGGGCTTGATCCGAGATACGCCACGGGTGTATCATTTACCTATAGAGGTCGAAGGTACGTCACCGAAAGGAGATACCTCATGGATTACCCAGTTATTCGCGACGCCGTCGCAGGTCCATTGACCGCCGATGAGCTGCAGCGCATGGACGCCTACTGGCGGGCGGCCAACTACCTCTCCGTCGGCCAGATCTACCTCTTGGACAACCCACTCTTCAAAGAGCCGCTACGCCGCGAGCACATTAAGCCCCGGCTGCTCGGCCACTGGGGAACGACTCCCGGTCTGAACTTCATTTACGTCCACCTCAATCGGGTGATAAAGGCCCGTGACCTGGACATGATCTACATCACTGGGCCCGGTCACGGGGGACCCGGAATCGTCGCCAATACTTACCTCGAGGGAACGTACAGTGAGCTCTACCCCAACATCTCGCCGGACGTCGAGGGTATGAAGCGCCTGTTCAAGCAATTTTCCTTTCCGGGTGGCATCCCCAGCCACGTCGCGCCGGAGACGCCCGGCTCTATCCACGAAGGCGGTGAGCTGGGCTACTCTCTGGCCCACGCGTTCGGCGCCGCGTTCGACAATCCGGACTTGATCGTGGCCTGCATCATCGGCGACGGAGAGGCCGAGACCGGCCCGCTGGCCACGAGCTGGCATTCCAACAAGTTTCTCAACCCGGCCACTGACGGCGCAGTGCTCCCGATCTTGCACCTCAACGGCTACAAGATCGCCAACCCGACTGTCCTGGCGCGCCTGCCTCACGAAGAACTGGAGAGCCTGCTCGTCGGTTACGGCTACGCCCCGCGCTTCGTCGAAGGTGATGACCCCGAAAAGATGCATCAACAGATGGCGGCTACGCTCGATGAAGTTCTCGACGACATCACACTCATCCAACGCCAGGCCAGAGAAGCCAACGAAGCCGGTGAAAGACCGGAGCGTCCGCACTGGCCGATGATCGTCCTCCGCACGCCGAAGGGCTGGACCGGCCCGAAGGAAGTGGACGGGCTGAAGACCGAAGGCTACTGGCGCTCGCACCAGGTTCCGATGGCCGACATGTCCAAGCCCGAGCACATCCGATTGCTGGAGTCCTGGATGAAGGGCTATCATCCGGAAGACTTGTTCGACGAGACGGGCCGGCTCCGGCCTGAGCTGGCCGAGCTGGCGCCGAAGGGCGACCGCCGCATGGGCGCCAATCCGCATGCCAATGGGGGCCTGCTACTGCGCGACCTCAAGATGCCCGACTTTCGCGACTATGCCGTACCCGTCCCCAACCCCGGCACGGTAACCGCCGAGGCGACGCGGGTTGCCGGCGCGTTCCTGCGCGACGTTATGAAGCTGAACCTGGATGCGCACAACTTCCGGGTGATGGGGCCCGACGAAACGGCGTCCAACCGGCTGAACGCCCTGTTCGAGGTGACCGATCGCGATTGGCAGGCCCAATACCTGCCGGAGGACGATCACCTGTCGCCCGATGGGCGCGTCATGGAAGTACTGAGCGAGCATTTATGTCAGGGTTGGTTGGAAGGCTATCTGCTTACGGGGCGCCACGGCTTCTTCTCGTGCTACGAGGCGTTCATCCACATCGTCGACGCCATGTTCAATCAGCACGCCAAGTGGCTCAAGACCACACGGCACATCCCATGGCGGCGGCCGATCGCTTCGCTGAACTACCTGCTGACCTCACACGTCTGGCGGCAGGACCACAACGGCTTCTCCCATCAGGACCCCGGCTTCATCGACCTGGTGGTCAACAAGAAAGCAGAGATCATCCGCGTCTACCTTCCGCCCGACGCCAACACGCTACTGTCCGTCACCGACCACTGCCTGCGCAGCCGCCATTACGTCAACGTGATCGTGGCCGGCAAGCATCCGGCGCTGCAATTCCTGGACATGGACGCAGCCATCAAGCACTGCACGGCGGGCATCGGCATCTGGGAGTGGGCCAGCAACGACCGCGGCGGCGAGCCGGACGTCGTCATGGCTTCCGCGGGCGACGTGCCGACTCTGGAGACGCTTGCGGCGGTGGACCTGCTCCGTCAGAACTTCCCGGATCTGCGCATCCGCATGATCAACGTGGTGGACTTAATGACGCTCCAACCGGAGAGCGAGCATCCGCACGGGCTGTCCGATCGTGACTTTGACGCTATGTTCACCAAAGACAAGCCGATCATTTTCGCCTTCCACGGCTATCCGTGGCTCATCCACCGCCTCACGTATCGCCGCACCAACCACGCCAACCTCCACGTGCGCGGCTACAAGGAAGAGGGCACCACGACCACGCCATTCGATATGGTCGTGATGAACGATCTGGATCGCTTCCATCTGGTCAACGACGTCATCGATCGCGTGCCGCGGCTCGGCCCATCCGCCGTATACGTCAAGCAGATGCTCCGGGACAAGCTCCTCGAGCATAAGCAGTACGTCGACCAGTACGGCGACGACCTGCCTGAGGTTCGCGACTGGAAATGGCCGTACTGATAAAGAAAGGTGAGCCTTCCGAAGCCTTAGAGCTTCGGAAGGCTCGCCCGCGTGCGATCTCTTCAGTTCACCGACCGCTCGCCAATGCCCCCACCGGCTTCACGCTGAGGTGGTAGGATCCGCTCTCGGTCGTGACCGGGGCGAGCGCGGAGATCACCAGCACCGCGCGCGTGAGGCCGCTGCCTATCCCGCGAACGACGATCCGCTGGAGGGCTCCGGGCGCAGTGTCGGTATTCGGTTCTGCGGCAGCGTTCGCCGGCGCGGAAACGGCGCTCTCCACGCGGCCGCGCAGGCTCAGCAGTTCCTGGCGGGCGGTATCTGTGGTCGGGACGGCAATCCTCGTTCCGGCCAGGACAGCGTGCGCGTTGCCGATGTGGGCGTAGCTCGGATCGACGTCGTGCTGCGCATTGGTCTCCGCCAGCAGAACGTCGCCAGCGCTCTCGTCACCCAGGAACTTCTGGGCCAAACTGGGCAGCGAGTCGCCGACTCGCACATCGTACGGCGTGTGCTCGACGGACCGCAGCTCTGCCTCGACTGTCGCCGGGAACGTCGAAGCTTGCTGGAGAGCGGGCGCCGGCTCTGGATTGAGGGTGCGGACACGAATCTGCGGCCCAAACTCGATGAGCTGTACGATGAAGTGTTCCGGCACCAGGTTGTCGGACCGCACGAAGCCCTTCGCTACCCAGCCGTTGACGCCGGACTCGACGTCGTCCGAAAATCCCAGCTCCGGAATGCGGATGTCATCCACGCCGAATCCCGTGAGGTTGCAGCCGTCATCGGTCACGTACTCGAAGCGCAGCAAGATCTGCTTGCCGGCGTATGGTGTCAGATCCATCCGCTCCTGGACCCAGGCCGGCTGCGGATCGGTTCCTTCAGAATTGCTGCCCTGGGAGTCGACAGCTGCGCTGGTGCCGGTGTAGCCCCAGCCCAGGTTGTTGCCGCTTACGTTCAAGTCCGCGTTATGCCCGCCCTTCAGGCTGTCCCACGTATGGCCGCCGTCCGTCGACACTGCCACGTACGCGTAGTCCCAATCCTTCTCGATGTCGTACCACGTCCAGAAGGTCAAACTGGCGGATTTGACGCGGGTCAGGTCGAACGCGCGCGTCAACGTCATGTCGCTGTTGTCTCCGCGAGTGCTCCACCACTGGAAGCTGCCGCTGTGAGCGTCGTTGGCAGTCAACTTTACTGTCGGAGCGCCTTGAAAATCAACCTCCAGGTCCAGCCCTTTCGACGCGGACGCGCCATCGGCCCCCTTCAGATCGATGTATTGCGTACCGTATTGGCGAACCTGCCCATCCTTCTCGACCGGGTATTCCTCGAAAGAGGCACTCGAAATTGGAGGCAGGTCGCCGAGCCGCGCGGCGTATCGGCCGTCGCCGACCTGAGCGTCGCCCAGGTAGTTGGCCAACGTCCAATCGACAAAGACCTGATCTGCCGTTACGCCGCGATGCTGCTGCAGCAGAACGTCGTCCAGCGCCGCAAGGCCGGTCTGCGGATCGGATATGAACGCACGGATCAGGTCATCGCCGAACCGGGTCATGAGATAGTGCATGAAAGAGTGCGCCGCACCATAGTGGGGGGCCGCGTCGTTCGGATTGTCCGCCCAATCCGTGAGCTGCGTGTTCGAGCGCGCCAGGAACGCGCCGTACGAACTCATGTGATCGAACCCGTTCAATTCCGCGGACAGCTCCGCCATGCCCTCGTCCACCCAGGTTTCCGCATTGCGCTGCACGGTACGCGAAATGTTCCAGTGGATCATGTGTTGGAACTCGTGCGCGAGGATTCCGTCGTAGGTATCGGTGCCCGGCTGCGCGTTGTCCAGATTGATGTAGAAAAGCTCTTTCTCGTTGCTGTACTGGTTCACCGACTTGGTGAATTCGTCGGCGTCAGAATAGTATCCGCCAACCCCCGGTACGCGGCCGTTGAAGATGCTGATGTGCTCGTCGCCATCGACGCCGGGCTCCCATTCACAGCCAAATGCCAGTCGAGTCGTGGGATAGATTTCGCTCTCGAAGCGGTCGGCGGACCGCTTCAGGTCTTCGTCGCTGACGCTGTATCCATCTTCGACCCACATGTAGAGGTGAGGGGTAATGTACCGCAAAGTGGCTGGGTGCTCCGCACATACGTGATCGACCTGATCGTCGATCCAGAAGGACTGCCGGCTGCCCACGGCTTCCGCTGCCGGCACAGCACAGGCCACACGGGAGGCGCCCGCTGACGCGTGCTTGAAACGAACCGCCAGATCGAGCATGTCTCGCATCGGCACTTTGTCGGCGCGCAACACCTGCTCCATGATCAACGCCCTGACCAGGGCGGCGTTGTCCACAGCCACGACGGGGCTCGCCTGCGGCGGCTGCCCGGCGCGAGCCAGATCGGCCGGCAGGCCCAATCCGGTGAGAGCAACGACCACGACAAGACAAACCGACACCAATCGAAAGCGCACGACAGTTCTCCTTCTGATATGAGGATTAGGTGCTGCACTGGCAAGGATTTCATTGTTCGTGAGAAGCAGTCGCATAGCCAGACACGGGCCTGTGTGGTGCGTCTTTACATCACTCAGGGGATGATTCTTTTGAGGATTCAAGCAAACCGGCCAGGTCATTATAGCTAACCTTCGTCTGGGTCCAAATTCGCGCATACGTAACTGCCATGAGAGTTGAATATCACATCGAAAGCAGGAAAGCCCGGCTCTTAGCAAACCTGAAGAGCCTGGCTCCTACCCACTTTGCTCTCTCAGCCGCCGCAGACCTCTCTCCCGGCCTCTCCCCTGCAAAGGGAGAGGAGAACGTCAACCCATTTGCCCCTCTCCCTTTGCAGGGGAGAGGCCGGGAGAGAGGTCCGCGGCGGCTGAGAGAGCAAAGTGGGTAGGAGCCAGCTGAAGAGCCCATCGCCGTTTTCTTCGATCTGCATTATAATACGGGCACAGGCGGCCACGAGCGTATATCCGGCCGCCGCAAGGTCTGCCATGCTTCAGTTCGATGTCTTGACACTGTTCCCCGGACTGTTCCAGGGGATCTTCACCGAGAGTATCCTCGGGCGCGCCGTCCAGAGCGGGATGGTCGCCATCAACCTGTTTAATATTCGTGACTTCGCCACGGACAAGCATCACGTGACCGACGACCTGCCCTACGGAGGAGGCGGAGGCATGGTGATGAAGCCGGAGCCGATCTTCGCGGCCGTAGAGCACGTGCGAGGGGACGCGATCGATACGCCTGTGGTGCTGCTTACGCCCCAGGGACGGCAGTTCTCACACGCCGTGGCCCGCGAGTTGTCCCAGGCAGAGCACATCGTCCTCATCTGTGGCCGGTACGAGGGCGTGGACGAGCGCGTGCGCCTGCACCTGGCGACTGACGAGATCTCGATCGGCGACTACGTGCTCACCGGAGGGGAGCTGGCGGCCGCAGTCATCGTTGACGCCGTCGTGCGCCTTCTTCCCGGCGTGTTGGGCGACCCCGGCGCACCGTACCGCGACTCCCACGCCGAGGGACTCCTGGAGTACCCGCACTACACCAGGCCGCCCACGTTTCGAGGCTGGTCAGTGCCGGACATCCTGGTTTCCGGCGACCACGCGCGTGTCGCCCGCTGGCGGCGGCAGCAAGCGCTGCTTCGCACCTGGCAGCGCCGTCCCGACTTGCTCGACCGGGTCGACCTCACGGATGACGACCGCGCCTACCTGGCCTCGCTCGAGTAGCGATCAGCGGTCAGCATTCAGCAGTCAGTCACTATTAGCCAGGAGCAGGGTCGGGGACGGTCAGCGTTTTGCTCGAGCCGTACGCGGCAGTTGTCGTTGGCTGACCGCTGATGACTGTTTGCTGAATGCTGATTGCTGACCGCTGACGGCTGATCGCTCGAGCCGCTGCTCATTTGCCAACACGCCTTTCCTATGGTATACTCAACCCTCGTTGATATTATCAGAAAAGGTGGTGTACTCCGATGGCCGATCTTTTGAAATCAGTTGAACAGGCCCAATTCAAAACCGACGTCCCGGAAATTGCTGTGGGCGACACCGTGAAAGTGCACAACCGCATCGTTGAGGGCGATCGAGAGCGCATCCAGATAGTCCAGGGCACCGTCATGAGCATGGGCCACGGCGGGCTGCGGGCTCGCTTCACCGTCCGCCGTACGGCGGCCAACGGTGTGGGCGTGGAGCGCACGTTCATGCTTCATTCGCCTCGTGTCGAGAAGATCGAAGTGGTTCGTCACGCCTACGTGCGCCGCGCTCAGCTCTATTTCCTCCGCGGCCGGCGGCAGAAGTCGGCTCGTTTGAAGGAGAGACGCGTCTAAGAGGTTCGGCTGGTTTCTTTCAACGCCACCGGCTGACACAACTCTGAATGGCACGGGCATCATAAAGCATAAAGAGCGCGGGCAGCACCTGCGCTCTTCTTTGTTGATCGCGAGGGCGTCTCATGTCTCATTGTGAGGAACCTAAGCCCATCCCGGACGAGCCAACACTGGAGTGGGAACTTAACCTGTGGCGACAGGGCTATCATTTCGTCGCCGGCCTCGATGAGGTCGGCCGGGGTGCGTGGGCCGGTCCCGTCTACGCTGCGGCGGTCGTCTTTCCACACGACTGCCCGGAGCTGGAAACGGCGCTGGCCGGTGTGCGCGACTCGAAGCAGCTCACCGCGGCCCAGCGCACACGCCTGGTAGAGCCCATTCAGGCCTCGGCTCTCGCCGTCGGCATCGGCCAGGCGTCCTGCGAGGACGTCGACCGCTTCGGCGTCGCCCAGGCCAGCTTCATGGCAATGCGCGCGGCGCTGGACAGCCTGGAGCTGTGCCCCGATTATCTGCTGATCGATGCTTTCAGGCTGCCCGATACGTTTCTCCCCCAGCAAGGAATCATCAAGGGCGACTGCTGTTCTCTCTCCATCGCGGCCGCGTCGATCGTCGCCAAGGTCGCGCGAGATCGCGTGCTCGACGATCTGGACGGCCAGTATCCCGGTTACGGTTTCGCTCACAACAAGGGCTACGGCACACCCGAACACCGCCAGGCGCTGACGGAGCTCGGCCTGTGCCCTATCCACCGCAAGAGCTGGCGACCTGCCCGGGCCTTGTGCGATGAGGGCGCCCTCCAGGCGCCCCTGTGCGAGAGCCTGGACCACACAGACGCACCGGCACTTCCGTGCGACTGCCCCACAGGCACCGATGCCGGTGGCTGACGATCGCGCTGGACTCGGCCGCCGTGGCGAACAGCTGGCGGCTGCCCTGCTCGAATCCGAGGGCTACTGGATCATTGAGCGTAATTGGCGCTGCCCCAGCCTGGGGGAGATCGACCTGGTCGCCGCCAACGAAGACGAGTGCCTCGTGTTCGTGGAAGTGCGCACGCGGCGGGGCACCTCATTCGGAACGCCTGAGGAGTCCATCACCAAAGACAAACGAGCGCGCTTGAAACTGCTCGCCGAGCTATACGTCCAGACCTATTCCTGGCTATACAATTGGCGCATTGATGTTATTGCCCTGGAGTTGGACAGCCAGGGACGCATCCGGCGCAAGACCCATATCGTCAATGCAGTGACAGGGTGGGATGACTAGAGAAACCAGGGGCTACCTGCTCGCCGTCGGCTCGTACGCCTCCAGCGCTGTCGGCACTATCGCGTCCAAATGGCTCATTGGCTACACGTCCGCGATAACCACCTCGTTCATGTGGTTCTCCGTCGGCGCGCTGGTAACCCTGTTTATGTTGGTGACTTTTCACGGGGGCATCAATTGGCGCTCCATTCGCGCCAACGGCAGAGTGTACGTGGAAATCAGCCTGATTATGGCGGTTGCCGCCCTATCGTTCTTCGTTGGCATCGATCTGGCCGGCGCCAGCATCGTCTCCTTCGTTCAACAGCTGGGTGTTGTGTTTGGCGTGTTGCTGGGCGCCCTCGTGCTGAGGGAACGGCTCGATTGGCCGGAGGGCATCGGCGCCGCGCTCGCGGTTTGCGGTGCGCTGGTAATCAGCTGGCGCACCGGGGCGCGAGTTGAGCTGGGGGTGTTTCTGGTCGTCATCAATGCGATCGGCGTCGCACTCCAGAACCTGCTGGTCAAGCAGCACATGAAAGAGATCGACAAGCTGGAACTCTTGTTCGTGCGCAGCCTGATCGCCGGAACGCTGATCTTCACCTTCGGCGCCGTCAACGGCGGATTGGTCGTGCCCAAGACGGTCTTCTTGCCGGCTTTTTTCTTCGGCGCATTTTTCGGCTACGTCAGTGTAAATCTACTGCTCTACCAGGCCCTCAGCCACGTCGACCTGTCGAAGGTCTCCATCCTCTCAGTCACGACGGCGCCGATGGTCATGGTCGCTTCCATCTTTGTCTTCGACAGTATACCAACGCCGCTGCAACTCGTCGGCAGCGCTCTCATCCTCGCCGGAACCGTCCTGATCATCATCCAACCTGTGCTTGCCCACCGCGCTGCAGCCGTGAAGGCCGCGCACCAGTAGCCCGGACTGTCCCCGGCGGGCATTCGCCCAGGAATGCTGCTGCCGCAGCGATCAGGACGAGCGTCGCAAATCCGATGACCGTGGCCGCCGCCCCCCAGCCGACTGCGGGGGCTTCGCCGTAGGCTCGCGCGGCGGCCGGTAGAATGCGCACGAATTGCCACGACGCCGGCACGGCTCCCAGCAATCCTACGCACGCCAGGGCCGCGCTTTGCAGGCGGCCGGGCAGCCGGGACAGAAGCCACGACGCCGGCAAAAGCGCCCAACAGACCACCACGCCGATCACCTGCAAGCGAAACTCGGGGCTCTTCAGCACTGGCGGCGAGACGACGGGCGGCAAAAGCGCCAGACTTACGGGGAAGATCGCCAGAAGCAAAACCGCCCGCAAGGCCCGCCCGTAGGTCATGACCCGGTGGCTCGCCAGGAGAGCGAGCGCCAGGCAGGCGGCGAACGGCGGCAGATAGAAGAGTTGCCGGACGACCGCCAGCGAGCCGCCGCGGACCTCCGGCAGGAACTTCACGAACTCGCCCAGATCCTGTCCCATCAGCACCAGGGCCGCATCCCGGTGTGCCACCCACGGCCCCCAATAGCCGGCCGCGCCCACGATGACGGCCCCCAGGGCCGCGAGGCTGATCAGGCGCCTCATCAGTTCAACACCTTCGCGTACGAAGCGCGCAGTTTGCGCGCCGCCTCCCGCCAGGTGAACCGCCGCGCACGGGCGAATCCAGCCAGTTGCAGCCGCTGGCGAACGGCCGGGTCCAACAGCGCCCGCCCCATCGCGGTCGCAATCGCTTCCCGATCCGTGGCGTCGATCAAGAGCGCCGCATCGCCGACCAGCTCGGGCAGGCACGAATTGTTCGACGTCACCACCGGCACGCCGCAAGCCATCGCTTCGAGGACCGGCAGCCCGAAACCTTCGTAGTGCGTTGGGAAGGCAAACAGTTCCGCGGCGTTGTATAACGCCGGCAAATCTTCGTCCGCCACGAAACCGGCAAAGTGCACGGCCTCTCCCAGACCAAGCCGCTGTGCCGCCTCGAAGATGCCCTCGTACAGCCAGCCCTTGCCTCCGGCAATGATCAAGCGGTGTGGGATGTCCTCACGCTCACGAAGCAGTGCAAACGCCTCCATCAAACCACTGAAGTTCTTGCGCGGCTCCAGCGTGCCCAGGCTCAAAATCAGCGGTCCATCACCCAGTTTGTAGCGCAAACGCACCTGGCTCAACACTGCAGGGTCGTTTATCGGGCGGAAGCGTGGCTCCACGCCCGCCGGGACGACGTCCACCCGGTCCGCCGGCACGCCGAGCAGGGCAATGACGTCCTGGCGTGTGCTCTCCGAAATCGGCCAGCACCCGGTCGGCCCGTCGAACGGCTCGCGGTGCGACGCGGCGCAGGTACGCACGCAGCTTGGGCTCTGCGCAGTCCGGTACCCGAATGAACGATAGGTCGTGCACCGTAACGACGGTCCGCGCCCCCGCCACAGGCGGGAGGACGAAATTCGGCGAATGCACCAGATCCACGGCGCCGGTCAGCCACTCGATCCGCGGAAAGGGCAATCGCACGCGATGCCACAGAGATATTCAAATAGCGTTCGTCGATGGGGAAGTTGCGCAGCTCGAAATCCGCCGCGCCTGCCAGCTCCGGATCAGCGCCTCGTCCGGCGACCCAAAGCACGTATTCGTCGCCCGCCGGTTCAGCCGCCAGCGCGTGCACCAGGCCGCGCGTGTACCGCCCGATCCCGCCGCCCTGCCTTACGGCGGCGGTGTAATCGATGGCGATGCGGAAAGAATTCGCTCTCACCGGATCCCTTTGTACGTCCAGATGCGGTTGATGCCGAAGTTCCAAAACAGCACAATGACGATGGCGATGGCTTTGGCCACGTTGTAGCCGAGCTCGCCCAACCGGGGCTCGAACACGTAATGGTTGAGACTGAGAAATACAGCCTGATTGATGACCAGACCTACGACATTGACCGCCGCAAACTGGCCGAGCTGTCGCCAGAGACTCCGCTGGCGGGATTCAGGGAAGGTCCAGAGCCGATTCCACGTGAAGTTGCTGATGACCGCCAGGCAGAAGGATATGGTGTTGGCCGTCACCAGGGGCAGGCCAAACGCCAGATGCATCAGGTTGAGCGTGCTGAAGTCCACCACGGTGCCGATGCCGCCGACTGTCGCAAACTTCAGAAAACAAATCACTTCTCGCCGGTTCTCCACCAGTGAGTTCGTCACTCGAGCCGCCCGTGGATGGGCAATGCCGAATTGAGTCAGCCGGCTCAATACTGGGTTAAGCTCTGCGTTCTGCGTCAAATGCGCTCGTCCTCCCCTCACACGTGTTGCAGCTCGTCGCTCTTTGTGATATCAGGCGTCACCGCCGCCAGGCAGCCCAGCAGTATCGCGACGTGCAGATACATGTTGTGGACCCACAGGTTATCCACGAAGTTGTGCGTGCTCAACTGAACCAGAACGCCCAAAACCCCGAGCGCCACTCCCCGAGCAAAGCCCGAAGTCCGGCGCAGCGCCTTGAGTGCCTGCCAGATGGCGGCAACCCACAGGATCAGATAAGCCGCGAGTCCCGTCAGGCCCGCCTCGGCTGCGACGTTGAGATAGTAGTTGTGAGCGTGCCCCAGTGCGTCTGTCCACGGCGGAACCATGTACTGCGCGTAGGCCACGCCGTAATTGCCGATGCCGACACCCAGCCACGGATGATCCACAAACATGCGCCACGCCGCCGTCCAATGCGCCAGTCGTTGCACGATCGCGAAATTGATCGGGTTGACCTCGACTCGGCTGACGTCTGGGATCGACAGAAATGGCAGAAAGTCGACAAAACGTTGCGTGATTGCCGACGGCAGCATCTGCACCGCTCCCAACGCGGCCAGGACGAACGCGGAGGCGAGGAAGATTGCCGCGGCACGCCGGCTGCGCACGACGTTCATCACGACAAATGCCGCCGCAAAGCCGATCATCGCCCCGCGAGACCAGGACATCAGCATCGCCACCGCCAGCAGGACGGCCACGCCGGCATATAGCGTCGCCCGCGTCATCCACCGCCACAGCCCCGGCCCTGATCCAGACCCGCGTCCGGCGCCATGCACCAGCCACAGGCCGTACGCCAGCGGCGCCACGAGTCCCAGGTAGCCGGCATAAGGATTAGGCTGTTCGAACGTCCCGAAAGCACGCATAAACAACCCAACCGGCGTGCTCCACAGGAATCCGTCCGGCCCGATGCGTCCAAAGAACTGAGCCATTCCCAGCACAGCCTCGGCCACGCCCGCCAGAAGGATCAGGACGACGGTCCGGCGCACCGTCTTCTCATCGAATCGACTGGCGACGAACAGGTACAGCAGCGTCACTTCGACCCATTTGGCCGTTTCTTTCAGGCTGGCCGACAAGGACACCGCCGTCAGCCAGGTCAGCGTCAGCACGCTCAGCCAAATGATCAGCGGCCCGAGCAATGGCGCGCGCGGCACTACAACCTGCCGCCGCACGACCATCTGCGCCAGCCATCCCGCCACGACCAGGCCGACACACACCTCGCTCACGTTGAGCGAAAAGTTGGCGACGTGCACCTGGCGGACTGACCCGAACGGCACGGCAAACACCAGCGCGTACACACCCCACTCGGGTCGGACCAGCGCCGCAATCGCCAGCGCAGAGCCGCCCACCAGCGCCAAGCTGAGGTCTGTCGGCGCCAGCGCCACCACGACACCGGCCGCGAGGACGACTAACGGCCACCATGCTCGATTCAGGACGTACCGTCGCTCCCACAGTCGCACGGCCGCGCTCATCAGACCCTTCTCACCCCTCCGGCCGGCGCCCCAACCTGCACAGGCAGATTGCTACGCCGGCAACTGGTGCTTGAAGTAGCGGATCGTCTCGGTCAGCCCATCGTGCAAATCGACCGCAGGCTCCCAACCAAGGATCGTCTTTGCGCGGCTGATGTCCGGGCGGCGCACGCGTGGGTCATCTTTGGGTAGCGGTTGCTCGACGATGCCTGCCTTGTTGCCTGTCAGCTCGTTGATCGTCTCTGCGAACTGGCGAATCGTCATTTCCCGCGGGTTGCCCAGGTTCACCGGCTCCGTCTCATCTGACGTCAGCAAACGATAGATGCCCCGCACCAGGTCGCTTACGAAGCAGAAACTGCGCGTCTGGCTTCCGTCTCCATATACCGTCAACGGCTGGCCACGCAATGCCTGGCCGATGAAGTTCGGCACGACGCGCCCGTCGTTCAGACGCATCCGGGGACCATACGTATTAAAGATGCGAGCAATCCGAGTTTCCACGCCATGGCTGCGGTGATAGGCCATCGTCATGGCCTCGGCGAAACGCTTGGCTTCGTCGTACACGCCTCGCGGCCCAATGGGGTTCACGTTGCCCCAATAGTCTTCGGTCTGCGGATGGATCAGTGGATCGCCATACACTTCGGACGTCGACGCCAACAAGAAGCGCGCTTTCTTCGATAGCGCCAGACCCAGCGCCTTGTGCGTCCCCAGCGCCCCAACCTTCAACGTCTGGATCGGAAGCTCCAGGTAGTCGATCGGGCTGGCCGGCGATGCGAAATGCAGAATGGCATCCACCTTACCACCGATATAGATGAAGTTCGTCACATCGTGCTTAACGAAGAGAAAACCTTCCCGACCGGCCAGGTGCTCGATATTGGCCACGTTCCCCGTGATCAGGTTGTCCATCGCAATGACCGTGTGGCCTTCGCTGAGCAGCAACTCGCACAGGTGCGAGCCCAAGAAACCTGCGCCGCCGGTAATCAGAATTCTCATGTAGCCTCCGTCAGAGTCGGGATCGACGCGAGCGCGGGGGTGTGTCCCACGCCACGATGCAACGCCATTATAGTCCGGATACCCCTCGCCGGCAAGTGTATGCGGGACTGACCCCTCAGGCACTCACTTCGATAATCGTCGCCTGCACCGGGCACCGGAAGCGCACCGGTATCGTTTCACCCAGGCCGCGGCTCACGTGCAGCGCCCCTCGGGAATTCCGGGTGAGGCCGGAAATCATCCTGCGATCCAGGCTGCTCCCGGTGATCAGCGGACCGATGCCGGGCAGGCGAATCTGACCGCCGTGAGTATGACCGGAGAGAACCAGGTCGAAGCCGGCCAACTCCGCCCAGGGAAACAGGTCAGGGTGATGCGAAATCAGGATCCACGGCACGTCCGACGGCGCCCCTGCTCTGGCACGGTTCAGATTCGGTGTCCCCACCGTCAAGTCGTCGACACCCGCCAGCCAGAACTCGCCGCCGTTCGCACGCAACAGGCGTCCCCGATTGGTCAGAGTATCGATGCCCGCGCGGGCGAAGCTCGATTCAATCTGCCCTACATCCTGGTCGACCGGAATCTGACGCACCCAGCCAAGATCGCGCAAAGTGTGCACGTTCAATATGTTCTGCCACCACGGATAGTGGTGGTAGTCGTGATTGCCCAGCACGGCAAACGCCGGCCGGCCGGCCGCGATCTGCCCCAGGAAGTCGGCGCCCGGGTCCACACCGCGAGCGTCGTCGATCAGGTCCCCGCTAAAGACCAGCACGTCGAACGGCAGCGCGCTCAACTTCCCTGCCCAATGTCTCAGCCGCCAGCGCCGGAACGGGCTCCAGCCATCGATGTGCAGATCAGATATATGAAGGATGGCCAGGCGGGAGCCGCGTCGGGCCCGCTCGACCTGAACCACCTGGCGATCGTGAACCAGCCGGGTGCGTTCGAACAGCCCAGTATAGGCTATCCCAAGCGCTCCAAGCGTTCCCGACGCCGCAAGCATCATGCGCCAATTCATCGCTACCTCTCACGAGTCAGACTTCACCCCTGCCGACCTGCCATAGGAATGTACGTGCGGATTTGGCCTTGCGTGCAAAGGCCCAGGACGCCTGTTCCCGGGCCGCGCGCATTCGATCTCGGCAGTGTGTACCTGACCCGCATTCTAGCATGACGCACACAACAGGCCAAACCGCAGGCGGCACTGACCTTCTGTGCAAATTCTAATCCTGCTCTTACACACCGTTAATGTGGGCTTAACCTTCATCTGAGAAAATGGCGTCAGTACAAACGAAGAAGATTGCAGGGAGCAGCCTGTTACTGACGGTCGGTCCGTCCAGCGACAGTCGGCGTCGGTACGATTGGCTCGACAGCAATTTTCTGGTCCGCCATCCAATTATTGATGGCGCGAACCGCGAAAGGAGATTAGGGAAATGTCGCGATTACACTCCGTTCCTCACTTTGTTCTGGCTTTGGTGATCGTCGCTGCGCTGGCCCTCGGCGCCGCAGGAGGCGCTCTGGCCGGGGGAGTGGCGGGCTACACGCTGGCGAGCGATACCGCATCGGCCGCCGGTTCGGGCACTGTCCCCACCCAGAACAATAGCTGGTCCGCCTCGGCGCCGATACAGACTGCCGGACTTGCAGTTCAGCAGACCGCTGCGCCCGCACCGGCTCAGCCGGCAGCGGCCAATCCGATTACCGCTGAGGACCAATTACTGGAACAACTGTACCAGAAAGTGAACCCGTCCGTCGTCAACATCTCAGTGACGTCGAACGTGTCCGCCAGCACCAACAACTTCCCGAATATGCCTCAAATCCCCGGGCTCCCGTTCGGCCAAGGGCAGGGCCAAGGACAGGGGCAGAACTTCGTTCAGCAGGCTGAGGGCTCCGGTTGGGTTTACGACACGCAGGGCGACATCGTGACCAACAATCACGTGGTTGATGGGGCGACTCGCATCACCGTGACTTTCTACGATGACCGCTCCGTGACTGCCAAGCTCGTCGCAGCAGACCCGAACAGCGACCTGGCTGTGATCAAGGTGGATCCCACAGGTTTGGACCTGAAGCCTCTGGAATTGGGCAGTTCTCAGAATTTGAAGGTCGGCGAGTCGGTAATCGCCATCGGTAATCCGTTCGGTCTGGAAGGCACGATGACCCAGGGAATCGTGAGTGCATTGGGTCGCTCTCTGCCGGCCGGACAGGCCACTTCTGGCGGCGCCACTTACACCATTCCCGACGTCATCCAGACTGATGCAGCCATTAACCCCGGCAACTCGGGCGGTCCTTTGATGGATATCAACGGCAACGTGGTAGGTGTCACGTCCGCGATCGAATCGCCGGTCCGCGCGAACTCGGGCGTCGGCTTCGCAATCCCGGCCCGCATTTTGAAGATGGTCGTTCCGGTCCTGGTTAAGGGCGGCACGATGGAGTACTCGTGGATTGGCATCTCCGGCACCACTCTGAACCCCCAGCTCAACCAGGCCATGAACCTGTCGGCCAGCCAGCGCGGCGTGCTCGTGGTGGATGTGAGCCAGGGCGGGCCCGCTGCCAAGGCCAATCTCCAGGGTAGCAGCCAGACCGCGAACATCGACGGTCAGCAGGTTAAAGTCGGCGGCGACATCATCGTCGGGATCGACAACCAGACGATCCAGAAGTTTGACGATCTCCTGACCTACCTGCTCTACAACACGAAGGTCGGCCAGCAGGTGACGTTGAAGGTGTTGCACAACGGCACGACGCAGGACGTAACCCTGACCCTCGCCGCTCGACCGTCGCAGACCCAGGCTTCGAGCCTACAGAACAATTCGCAGCAGTAGTATCACGCTGCGGTTGCAGGATAGATTAAACAAGAAGACTTCCGAAGTTTTACGCGAACTTCGGAAGTCTTTCTTTATAGCAGTCAAGGCTCCCGAAGCCTCAGAGACTTCGGAAGCTGCCGGAACGTCACGGCTTCCACCTCAACCTCAGATCGCGGGCAGCACGCACTTCGTCCAGACGGCCTACCGGCGTGACGTGCGGCGCGCTGTGGAGCAGCTCTGGCTCTGTCCGTGCCTCCTCCGCAATCTTCGTCAACGCATCGGCGAAACCGTCCAGCGTTTCGCGGCTCTCTGTCTCCGTTGGCTCGATCATGAGCGCTTCCGGCACGATCAGCGGGAAGTAGTTTGTAGGCGGGTGATAACCGTAGTCGATCAGCCGCTTGGAGATGTCCAGGGCACGGATGTCGGACCCGGCCACGTGGCCCTCCAGCACAAACTCGTGCATGCAGGTCCGATCGTGCGAGACCTTGTACACGGACTTCAGCTTCGCCTGCAGGTAGTTGGCATTCAGGACGGCATCCTCGCCTACACCGCGCAGCCCGGCCGCGCCGAGCATACGGATGTACGTATAGGCGCGGAGCATCACGCCGAAGTTGCCGTAGAAGGACTTCATCCGCCCGATGGATGACTCCGGCATGGTCAGGTGATACGTCCCATCCGGTGACCGGGTCACGATCGGGCCCGGCAGGAACTGCTTCAGCCTGTCGACCACACCTACGGGACCGGACCCCGGCCCGCCGCCCCCGTGAGGTGTGGAGAAGGTCTTGTGCAGGTTGTAGTGCATCACGTCGAACCCCAGCGCCGCCGGCTGGCAGATACCCAGCAAAGCGTTCAGGTTCGCGCCGTCACCGTACATCAGGCCACCACAAGAGTGCACCGACTCAGCGATCTGCTCCAGGTGCTCGTCGAACAAGCCCAGCGTATTCGGGTTGGTGAGCATCAGGCCGGCCACGGTGTCGTCGCAGGCAGCTCGTAACGCATCCAGGTCGACGTTGCCGCGTGGGTCCGATGGTAGCTGGACCATGGTGAAGCCGCTCATCGTCGTGGATGCGGGATTCGTGCCATGCGCGGAATCCGGGATCAGGATCTTCGTGCGCTTGGCATCGCCGCGCGCTTGGTGGTAGGCCCGCATGATCAGGATTCCGGTGAACTCGCCGTGCGCACCGGCGGCAGGCTGCAACGAGACCGCAGCAAATCCACCGATTTCGGCCAGATCGGTCTGTAGCTCGTACATGATCTGCAAGTTGCCCTGAACGCTCATCTCGTCCTGATAGGGGTGCGTCATCGTGAAGCCGGGTATGCGCGCCGCGCGCTCGTTGACCTTCGGGTTGTACTTCATCGTGCACGAACCCAACGGGTAGAACCCTTTGTCCACACCCCAGTTCATCTGTGACAGGTTGGTGTAGTGGCGGACCAGATCGACCTCGCTCACTTCCGGAAGAGCCAGGTCCTGACGGACGAACTCGCTGGGAATCTGGGTTGCCGGCACGTCCAGCTCGGGCAGGAAGCACCCGCACCGCCCCGGCCGGCTGATCTCGTAAATCAATGGCTCTGTCATCGCCCCACCTCCCCCAGCGCGTCCACAAACCGGTCGATGTCGGCCCGAGCGTTCATCTCCGTCACCGCGACGAGCATCGTGTCGGCGCGCTGCGGATTGAACCGGCCCAGATCGTAGCCGCCGATGATGCCCCTCTGCAACAGCCTGTCGTTGAGCACAGCCGCTGTCTTGGGGCCTTTGACCATGAACTCATTGAAGAAGGGCTTGTCGCGATCCACGCTGAAGCCGGGCAAGGTCGCAATGCGGTCCGCCGCGTAGTGAGCCTTGTGGTAACACAGCTCGGCCACCTGCTGTAGCCCACACTTGCCCAGCGTCGCCAGGTACACACCTGCGGCGAGGGCATTGAGTGCCTCGTTGGTGCAAATGTTGGAGGTAGCCTTCTCACGACGGATATGTTGCTCGCGCGTGGACAGCGTCAACACGTAGCCACGCTTGCCGTTCACGTCTTCGGTCTCACCGACCAGGCGGCCGGCCATGCGTCGGACGTGATCTTCCTTGCAGGCGAAGAAACCCAGGTACGGGCCGCCGTAATTCAGACCGTTGCCCAGCGCCTGTCCCTCACCGGTCACGATGTCCGCGCCGTACTCGCCGGGCGGCACCAGCAGTCCCAAGGAGATCGGATAGACGCTGACCACAAACAGGGCCCCGGCTTTGTGGGCAGCTTCTGCCACTCTGCCCAGCGCCGCGGGCGATTCCAGCCGCCCCAGGAAGTCAGGGTTTTGGACGATCACGCAGGCGGTTTGATCGTCGATCAGCTTGATCAGTCCGTCCAGGTCACGCGCGCCGTCGTTCTCATCGCCCACGACCTCCACGTTCATGCCTTGGGTGTAGGTGCAGATCGTCGCGCGATACTCTGGGTGCACGTACGGCGAGACGACGGCCTTGCGCCGCTTGCTCCGGCTCGCACTTACTGCCATGATGACTGCCTCGGCTGCCGCCGTGGCGCCATCATAGTGCGATGCATTGGCCACTTCCATGCCGGTCAGCGCGCAAATCATGCTCTGGTACTCGAATATCGTCTGCAGCGTGCCCTGGCTCAGCTCCGGCTGGTAGGGCGTGTACGCAGTGAAGAACTCCGAGCGGCTGATGACGTGGTCGACCACGCTGGGCACGTAGTGATTGTAGACGCCTGCGCCCAGGAAACCGATGTGGTGGCCGAGATCTGCATTCGTCTCGCTCAGCGTCTCCAACTCGCGCAGAATTTCCAACTCAGACAGAGCCTTGGGCAGCTTCAGGGCCGGATACTTGACCTTGGACGGAATCGCCGCGAACAGGTCATCCATCGCCTTGGCCCCAATGACGTCCAGCATGGCCCTGCGGTCGGCAGCGCTATGAGGAACGTAGGTCATCAATGGCCTCCTTTGGCCGCCTCCTCGGCAGCGTACTTCTCGTACACGGCCGGGGTCATGAGCGCATCGACTTCTTTCGCATCGGACAGAGTGAACTCGATGAACCACCCACCGTCGTAAGGCTCCTCGTTGACGAGCTGCGGTGAGTTGGCCAGCTCATCGTTGGTGCCAGTGACCGTGCCGCCGGCCGGCATGTAGCAGTCGGAAGTCGCTTTCACCGACTCGGCCACGGCGAACGAGTCGCCGGTATTGATCGTGTCGCCCACCTCGGGCAGCTCCACGTAGACGATGTCCGACAGCTGATCCTGGGCGTAATCCGTGATGCCGGCTCGCGCCGTCTCGCCGTCCGCCATAACGCGGATCCATTCGTGGGTCTTGGTATACCGGCAGTTCTGATCAATCCTCATTGTGTCCTTCCTCCATTTCGTGACTTTTCAATCAGATTTCGAATGATCTTCAGGTCGAACGTCCGCGGCTTCAAAGACTCGGATACCCGGTCACCGCCGGTAGGCCGGCGTGTAGAACGGCCGCTTCACGATCACTGCCCGTTTCGGCTCATCGCGGATCAGGATCTCCAGCTCTCCATCCAGCTTGGCCTGGGCCGCGGGAACCAACGCCATCCCAACGTATCGCTTCGGTGTCGGCGCAAACATGCCCGAAGTCACCTCGCCGACCTCGACGCCCTCAATCGAAGACTTCGTACGTATGTCGAGGCACGCCCTTATCGACCATCTCGAAGCCCACCACCTTGTAATCGGGACCCTCGAGCTTCTCCTTCAGCAGCGCCTCGCGGCCGATGAAGTTAGGCTTATCCAGGCTGACGCCGAAACCCAGGCCAGCCGAGATCGGGGAGATGTCCGGGCCGATCTCCTGCCCATACAATGGCATGCATGCCTCGAAGCGCAGCGAATCGCGCGCGGCCAGCCCAATCGGAAGCAGCCCCTGCGGCTGGCCCTCCGCCATGATGGCATCCCAGATCTGCGTCGCCTTGTCCGCCGGGAAGAACAACTCGAAGCCGTCCTCACCGGTATAGCCGCCACGCGTGATCAGCGTCGGCACACCCGTCAGCTTTCCATCGTACGCGGTGTGGAACTTCATCTTGGACAGGTCCACGTCCGACACCGGCTGCAGAATCTTCTCGGCGAGCGGTCCTTGCAGCGCCAGCATGTACGTCTCTTCGGAAACGTTGCGCACCGTCACGTCGAACCCGTGAGTGTGCGCCTGGAACCACGTCGCGTCCTTGGCCGTGTTCGAGGCATTGATCGCGACAAAATACCGGTCCGGCAGGCGATACACGAACAGATCATCCACCACGCCGCCGTCCGCGTAGCAGGCAAGCCCGTAGTGTGCTTCGTGCATCACCATCTTGGAGACATCGTACGTCACCACGTAGTTCAGGTAAGCCACGGCGTCCGGTCCGGTGACCACGAGCTGCCCCATGTGGTCGATGTCAAATAGCCCGGCCTTCGTACGAACCGTAGTGTGTTCGACGATGGGCCCGGTCGGATACTGCACGGGTAGCTCCCATCCGGCGAACTCCACCATTCGTCCCTTGAGCGCAATATGTCGATCGTACAGACGTGTCTTCGGCATGTTCCCTCCCTCCGTTCTGGTAAGTTGGATTGCCGTCCGTCGACAAAACAAAAACAGGGCGTGCACGGGAATACACTCCCTTGCACACCCTGTCGTCAAACCTGAGAGATTCGCCCACTTGCGCCGTCAGTCGTCGCCCGCGCAAGAAGGTTTTGCCCCTTCGGCGTCGGCTGAGAGCCGACTTTCCAGGATGGCCCCCGGTCAGCGGTCCGCTTTACCTGAGAGATTCGCCCTGGGCTGGGAAACCGCCCCGCGCTTGCCCCTTCGGTGCCTCGTGACGAGGACTCTTCCACCGACCTTCGTCCAGCTATTCGACTACGGCTGGTGTTTCAACGATACATCACACGCGACGACGTCACTATATCACGAAAGGAGGCCCCTGTCAAGCAAGGTTGCGTTTGGTCTCCCCATTTGACGCGGAACCCTGATGCTCATAGAATAGTGGGACCGATTGCCCACCCCACGCAGAGGGTCAAATGCCGCAGAGTCCGGCAGTCTCCAACCGACTACGCTCCCCCTGATCGCTCTCGCCATCTTCATCATTGCTCTGGCGTTCTGGTTTCCGCAGACGAAGGACTCTTACGGCTATGGTACGTGGAACGATGCCTCACGTTTGGCCACTGTCGAGTCTCTGATCCACCGCCACACGTGGCAAATCGACGACTCCCCCTATCTCCAATGGACCGGGGACAAGCTCTTCCTGCAGGGTCATTGGTATTCGACCAAGCCGCCTCTGCTGCAGCTGTTGACTGCCGGAGTGTATCACGCGCACCTGGCCGTTGGTCGGGGACCGATTCACCACCGACGAGGCCGGCCTCAGCTATCGTTGGACCACCCTGATATCCGACGGAATCCCCTCCGCGCTGATGTTGGCCCTGCTCTTCCTCTGCGTGTTGCGGCTGACCGGCTCCCATCAGCGCGCGCTGCTCGACGACGGGGTTACTGGCCGTGAGCACCATGATCTGGCCATACAGCCTGGTGCTCAACAACCACGTGCCCGCCGCGGCCAGTCCTGGTCGCCAGCTTCTGGTTCATTCTCAGAGCGCGCGATCACCACACCTACTTGAATCTCGCTTTGGCCGGAATAACCGCGGCCGCGGGCGCCAGCTTCGATTTGTCCGCCGGCTTCATGGGCCTGGCCCTCTTCGCCGTGGTCGTACTCCAGCACAAGCAGCGCGCGCTGCCATTCGTTATCGGCGCTTGCTTGCCTGTCGTCGCCACCGCCGTCTGTGACCTGCAGATCACGGGCAGCGTCCTGCCGCCGTATTTTGCGAGTGAGGGCTACCGCTTCGCGGGCTCGAACTGGGGCGCGACTGTCGCGGCGTTGCGCGGACCAGACAACGTCCTCCTGTACGCCTTTCGCTCTCTCGTGGGGGACCGCGGACTCCTGTCTCATTGCCCGCTGGTGCTGTGGGCCTTTGGCGGACTGACCCTGCTGCTTCTCCGGTCGCAAGTGGCCCTTTCGTCGCGAGGCAGCCCTGCTGGCGGCCGGCGCCCTGGCTCAGACGGCATACATCCTTCTGTCGACAGATAACTTCGGGGGGCGCGCCTATGGGTCGCGATGGTTCATCGTCTGGATTCCCCTGCTGTTTTGTTTCTTGCCGCTCAGCTGGGTCCGCGCCCGAACGGTGTGGTCGCGGCTCAATTTCGCCTTGCTCGGGGTCGCGGTTCTCCTATCGACCGGCTCCGCGCTCCAGGGCGTCTACTATACCTGGGCCGACAGCCAGCCACTCGTATACCTGAAATCGAGTCCGACTCCACCTTTCGTTGGCGTCGAGCTCGGCTGTCCATCCGGTGTGTCGCTTCGCCGGTGCGTGACGTGTCCCCGTTGGGACTTCAACGGCGCCGGCCCACGATACGGAACCCCGAAGGTTGAGCATTCCCTGAACGCCAACTTCGGCGACGAGTTGATGCTCCTGGGGTACGATCTTCCCTCGCGTCGAGTCCAGGCCGGTGAGGCATTGCCCATCACCCTCTACTGGCAGAGCCTGCATCGGACCGAGCGCAGCTACGTCCTGTTTAGCCGGCTGCTGGACTCATCTGCGACGAAGCGGGGCGGCCTCGACCGGAGACCTGCCGGCACCAACACTGCTTGCTGGGAAGCAGGCGAAGTCGTCGAGGATCACTTCGAGGTCCCCGCGTACGCACAAGCCGGCCCGGGCGTCTACACGCTGCAGCTTGGACTCTACACCGGCCCCGCAGCCACGGCGCACTACGTGCCGCTCGTGCGCGACGGTCACCCTCTGGACGAAGCCCAGGTCACGATCGGGCCGATCAAGGTCACCGGCGCGCCGGCCGGAACTACCCTGACCTCCGCAGCGCCGCAGCACGTTGTCGGCGCGAACCTGGGTCCGGTGATCAGGCTCGTCGGCTACGATCTGGAGCAGTCTGCGCACACAGCATCCCTCGTGCTCTACTGGACCAGCGTCGCCCCCACGGATGTCGACTACACCGCTTTCGTTCATCTCACGGCTGCTGATGGTCAGCTAGCCGCGCAGGTCGATGGCCCACCCGCGCAGGGTGCCTACCCGACCTCTCTCTGGGAGCCGGGCGAAATCATCCCGGATCGGCTCAGCCTGCCCCTGGCAGGAACCCTGCCCGCCGGCCGCTACGATCTGGCCGTCGGACTGTACGACCTGGCCACCGGCACGCGCCTGGACGTCACCGGCTCGTCCGACAATGCCATCCACCTGCGGCCGGTCACCATCGAGCCCCGCTGAACATCTTTCGTCGATAGCGGCGCTTGACAGCGCGTATCTCCTATGTTACACTATACTTATTCTGATGGGAGGTGACACGATGCGCAACCTGATTCTGGTTAGCTTCGGCGTTCAACGCGCATTGTGTCGTTCGCACTAACCGTCGTACGATTCTCGACCCCGTCAGCCGTGGGTGCGCGTAGCGCCCACGGCTTTTTCATTTTTCCACACACCGCCTCCGCCGTGGGTGCTTCGTCCCTGTTTCGCCGATGTGGTCTCGTAGGCCAGGCCTGTGCCCGGCGGCAGGAGGTCCACCTGTATGCTTCAAGTCAGCAACCTCTCAAAATCCTTCGGCGATAACCTGATCTTCGCGCGGGTATCGTTCGTGATCAATTCCGGCGAGCGCATCGGCCTGATCGGCCCGAACGGCTGCGGCAAGACCACCCTGCTGCGCGTCATCACCGGGCAGATCTCACCTGACGAGGGTAGCGTCTCGCTCACGCCGGCGGAGGTCCGAGTCGGTTACCTGGCCCAGGGCCTGGAACACGGCCCCGACCAGGTGGTCGGCGACCTGCTGGACCCCACGCGCGCCGCCGAGAAGCAGATCGCCGAGTTGACGTCACGGATGTCCACGGCTCACGACCATGAGCTGCCGGCAGTGCTGGCCGAGTACGAGCGCGCCCTCCAGTTCCTGCGGGAACAGCCGCTGCCGTCCGAAACCTGGCTCAAGCGGCTGTACTCCGGCCTGCTCGGCGACCTGACGTCCGAGACGCCCGTGGCAACCCTCAGCGGCGGCCAGAAGACGCGCCTGGGCCTGGCTCGCCTGCTGGCTTCCAGGCCCGATCTGCTCCTCCTCGACGAGCCCACGAATCATCTCGACACCGAAGCGCTCGAATGGCTCGAAGGCTTTCTGTCGCGCTATCCCGGAGCGGTCCTCATCGTCTCGCACGACCGCGCCTTCCTCAACGGCACCGTCAGCGCCATCCTGGAGCTGGATCCGCTCGCGCATACCGTGGTTCGCTACGACGGTGACTACGACGCCTTCGTCGACGCCAAACAGCGTGCTCGCGACCGTCACTGGACGGCTTATCAGGATCAGCAAGAGTTCATCGCCCGCCTGGAATCCAATCTGGCCGACCAGAAGACCTACGCGCGCTCCATCGAGCAGGGGACCATCGACTTCGCACCGCGCAAGATCGCCAAGGGCATCGCCCGTCGCGCCATCGTGCAGCAGCGCCGCATCCAGCGGCTGCTCGATTCCGAGCAGCGAGTCGACAAGCCGGAACGCTCCTGGGAGATGAAGCTGGATTTCGGCCCGTCGCCGGAGACAGGCCGCGACGTCCTGCACCTGGAGAACCTGGCCGTCGGCTATGGCGATCATCGATTGCTGCGCGACGTCAATCTGACGCTGCGTGCCGGAGAGCGGCGCGCGCTCGTCGGCGCCAACGGCTCAGGCAAAACGACGCTGGCGCGCACGATCGAGGGCGAGCTGCCGCCGCTGAGCGGCCGGGTGCGGCTGGGCGCGAACGTCCGGCTGGGCTACTACGCACAGGAACAGGAGAGCCTGGACCCCGAGACCACGGCCTATACTGCGATCCGCGCAGTGGCGCCACTCGACGAGACAGAAGCCCGTTCCTTCCTACACTACTTCCTGTTCACCGCGGATGACGTTTTCACGCCGGTGGGCAAGCTCAGTTTTGGCGAGCGCGCCCGGCTGACGCTGGCCCAACTGGTCGCCCAGGGCTGCAACTTCCTCTTGCTCGACGAGCCGATCAACCATTTGGACATCCCTTCGCGGCACCGCTTCGAGCAAGCCATCGCCGCCTTCCACGGCACCGTTCTCGCCATCGTTCACGACCGATTCTTCATCGACCGCTACGCCACCGGTCTGTGGGCGGTCGAGGACGGCACGGTTCGCTCGTACGTCGATCGCGCCGACCTGCGTCGCGCCCGCGCAACTTTACCAGCGGATGAGCGTTAAAGCCTGTGGAGGCAGTGGTCCAAAAATCCGTGAGACTCCGGAGGACTGACTGGCCCAATTTAGGGATTCTTTCGTCGCCATGGTATAATTCACACTTACGGTTTTGGCTGAGGCCAGACCAATTCGTCACCAGAGATTCAGCGTACGGCCAATCTCGAGCCGGCTCCCGACACTTCGCGACACGTCAGGGCCAACGTCCCCGGCCGATACGCCCAATCGACCGACAAAGACCGATCGTTCGATCTCTCGAGCTCGCTCTCGATGGCTCTCGAGTTACTCTGATAACTAATTGGCATGACCCAGCCGCTTGAAAAAATCATTCAAGGGGACTGGAGATCAATTTGCATACTGTATTTGGCTACCTGATTGTGATTCTCGCTGCCTACGTCGTGGGTTCTTTTCCCAGTGGTTACGTTTTCGCCCGGCTGTGGGGGCGTGACATCCGTCAAGAAGGCAGTGGCCGCACGGGTATGAGTAACGTGCTGCGCTCTGTCGGCGTCGTTCCTGCCCTGCTCACGATCATCAGCGATACGACAAAGGGCATGATTGCGGTGGCGATTGCCACCGTCGTCGTCGGCTCTCCGGCCGCTCAGGCCCTGGCCGGGCTGGCGGCTGTCGTCGGCCACGACTACTCGCTCTTCCTCAAGGGCGGCGGACGTGGCGTCGCGACCTCGCTGGCCGCACTGGCGTCCTTTGCCCTGGCGCCGGCAGCCGTCGTTTGGGGCGCATTCCTCGTCGTCCTGCTGATCAGCGAATACGCCAGCCTGGCATCGCTCAGCTCGGCGCTGGTCATGCCGCTCGCACTGGGGGCATGGATCGTGTTCGACCACGGTTCGCCCTGGTACATCATCTACGGTATCGGCGCCTGTGCGCTGATCTTCTTCCTGCACCGCGATAACATCGATCGGCTGCGCAGCGGCCGCGAGCGCAAGGTTGGCGATAAGGCTCAGCCGGTTTCCAGCTGATCGGCGCTTTCCAATCATGGTTGTCCCCGGCGACCGGCCTTCAGGGTGCCGTCATCGCGTCCAATGTTTCGCGGGGAACCTGAGAGTCGATGCGAACGCAGCCGACCGTGAGAATGGGATTCTCAGGGGGAGCTTCCGCATCGGCTCTCAGGTCCGATGCTTGAATCACCCAAGTCAGTATCCTCGGAAGCAATCCGAACCACCGGAGCTTGATCCCATGCACGTTCTGCCCGCTAACCGACCGTCGTTGCCGTGGCGGTGGGCCCTCGCCGTGTGCCTGGCCGCCGCAGGCGTCCTCGCCATGTCGTGGCCGGCAGCGCCGCGGACCACACTGGCTGCGCCGCCGATCTTCCGGGCCGACGAACTCGCGCCCGGCAGGCAGACCACCTGGCAGCTTCCGGATTCGCCGCAGATCGAGGCCATGACCTCCACCATCATCACCGTCCTGAACGGCTGCCAGATCGACTTCACCGGCGCCTACGGCGACCCCGTGCAGGGCTTCGTGCCCGGCAAAGACTATCCCATGATTTTCGTGCGCGACACGTCGACCCTGATGTCGATGGCCGCGTATTTCTATCCCGCAGCCCGCCTCGCGAGTCCCATCGAGGAATTCCTGCGCCGCCAGTACGACGCCGACACGGTCTCCACGGAGGATGGCTGGGCCGCCGGTTCGGGCGCCATCAGCGCCGTCATCGCCCCGGACGGCCACATCGACAAGGCGACCGCCGTCTCCGATGAGGAGACGCACCTCATTCACGCGGCTTACGTCTACTTCAAGGTGGCCGGCGGAGAGGCCTGGCTGCAGACGGCCCTTCGCGACCGGCGCGTGATCGACCGACTGAACGCCGCCCTCGATTGGCTGTACGCCCATCGCCTCGACGCCGGCACCGGGCTGATCGAGCGCGCGCACACGACTGACTGGGGCGACGTCAAGCTGGAGCCCGCCCCAAACCCAACCGACATCGATCCCGAGCGCGACGTCTGGACCGCATCCATCTACGACCAGGCGCTGACCTATCGTGCGGCGCGTGAGCTGGTCGAGATGAACCACGCAGTCGGCGATGACGCACGGGCCGTGGCCTGGCAGACCCAGGCTGAGACTCTGCGACAGCGTACCGAGCGACTCTTGTGGGAACCTGAAGAAGGGATGTACGCCACACATCTGCACCTCACCCCGTTGCGTCACCCCTTCGCCGAGGGCGCCATGGTCAGCATCGCCAATGCCGTGGCCGTGCGTTGCGGCCTCACCGACAACCCGCAGGCGCGCCTGATCTTCGACCAGCTCGAGCAGGCGCGGCAGGCCGCGGGCGCGAGCAAACCCGGCGTCGTCCTCTATCCGCCGTATCCCGCCGGAACGTTCGCCGAGCCGCGCATGGGCCCCGGGCAATATCAGAACGGTGCGCTCTGGGATTGGTGGGCCGGCTGGCAGGTATTGGGCGAGTTCGAGTCCGGCCTGTCCACCGCGGCCCGCATCCATCTCGCTCAAATCGCCGCGGATTGGGCCACGCACCCAGGCCGGGTCTACGAGTGGCAGAGCATCGGCGACAACAGCGGCCACGGTCCGGCGGACTACGCCGGCGCCGCCGCCACCGTGGGCGAATCGGTCGTCGCTGGCCTCTTCGGCGTGACCCTCGACCTCGACGGCGTGACGTTGCAGCCTCGCTTGGGCGAGCAGCCCGGCTTCATTCGCGTCTATCAGCCCGCCGCAGATCGCTACGCCGCGTATCGTTACACCCCTCAGCCCGGTGCGCTTTATGTCGACTACGGCTCGAATGCGTCCAGTGTTCTGCTGAGCATCTTGCTGCCGGCAGCCCAGGACGCGGGCGACGTTCGGCTCGATGAACAGCCTGTCATCCATACCGTGCAGTCCCTCGGCCCCGAGCGCTACGTCCAGGTCGCTGTCCCC
Organism: uncultured Chloroflexia bacterium; assembly: GCA_963843645.1. Classification (GTDB taxonomy): domain Bacteria; phylum Chloroflexota; class Anaerolineae; order DAOTYC01; family DAOTYC01; genus CAWJLE01. Next base: position 1,133,743 of record CAWJLE010000003.1, read on the forward strand.
TCCGGCATCCACCGCCTGACAGTGGTGCTGCGTCCGTGACAGGAATTGCGCAGGCGGAACACGGAAGGTGGAACCGCGAATGGAACCGCTGATGGACACAGATAGACACAGATAACGACAGACAAAGACAGTGAAGAACAGCCCGACGAAGAAGGTCGACGTGAGTTGGCTCCGCTATCCAACTCTCCGACCCAGTGTCGTTCTCCGAATCCTCTTATCACCGTGGTTTCAGTCTCTATCTGTTTTTTGTTTTTGTTTGTCTTTGTCTGTGTTTATCTGCGTCTATCCGCGGTTCCACGTACCGTGTTCTACCTGCCTGCCAAAGGTCGTTTGACAAGCCCTTCCTAACGTTCTATAATGAAATCAGCTTCCCGGGTCGGGAAGCAATCTGTGTGTCTTGCAACACGCGAGGAGGATCACATCCGTGATTGATGTTAACGACCTGAGGAAAGGCGTCACTTTCGAGCTCGACGGCGATTTATATCGCGTTCTGGAATATTCCTTCAACAAGCCGGGCCGCGGCAACGCAACCATCCGTACGAAGATTCGCAACCTGCGCTCCGGCTCGACGATGGAAAAGACCTTCACCTCGGGCGATCGCGTCCAGGATATTCGCCTGGACCATCACGTCGTGCAGTATCTCTACAACGACGGAGACCTCTACTACTTCATGGACACCGAGTCCTACGAGCAGCCGGCCCTGTCCGCCAAGGCCCTGGGTGAAGCCATGAATTACCTGACCGACGGTATGCAACTCGAGCTGTCCACTTACGAGGGCGAGCCTATCGACATCGAAATCCCGCTGACCGTGGACCTCGAAGTCGTCTCCACCGAGCCCGGCGTCAAGGGCGATACCGCCACCGGCGCCACCAAGGCAGCCACGCTCAGCACAGGCTTCTCGGTTAATGTCCCGCTCTTCGTCAACGAAGGCGATAAGATTCGCGTCGACACGCGCACCGGCCAGTACCTGACTCGCGTCTAGCCTGCCGGCGCCTCGTCGCCGCTCGCAGCGACGACTTCAGTCATTCGCCCACTCCGGCGCATCGCTGAAGTCGTCGTTTCATTTATCGACTTGCCAAAATCGCACCGCCATGCTATAATCGCCTCACTCGAATGACCGAGCATGCCACCCTAGCTCAACGGTAGAGCAGACGCTTCGTAAGCGCCAGGTTTCGAGTTCAAGTCTCGAGGGTGGCTCTGGGCTGGCCTTCCGGCACTCCCAACAAGCGGGATCGGAAGGCTTTCTCTTGCCCGCCGCTGTCGTCGCTATCTTCGCATTCCGTGTGGAGCCGATCAGATGGGAAATGCACTCAAACCAGTCGTCATCTACACAGATGGAGCCTGCGTCGGCAATCCGGGCCCGGGCGGCTACGCGGCCGTGATTATGTATGGCGGGCACCGCAAGGAGATCAGCGGCGGCTACCGGCTCACGACCAACAACCGCATGGAAATCATGGCCGCGATCGAGGGCCTGAAGGTCCTCAGGGAGCCCTGTGCAGTCACGCTCTACACCGACTCACAGTATCTCGCCAACGCCATCAGCAAGGGCTGGGCGAAGCGCTGGCGCGCCAACGGCTGGATGCGCACCAAGGCCGACCGGGCGCTGAACCCCGACCTGTGGGAACAGCTACTGGACCTCTGCGCAAAACACGACGTAAAGTTCGTGTGGGTTCGCGGGCACGCCGGCAACACGGAAAACGAGCGCTGCGACGAGTTGTCGACTGCGATCTGCCGCCGTAGCGACCTGCCGCCCGACCCTGGTTACTCCCGCAGCCGAAGCTAGCCGCGCGCACCTACTCGAGCACTCTCCGAGCACCAGCAGATGATCGCCAGCATAAGATCCCGGTGCCATCTATCAAGACCCCTTGAAATCTCCAAAACATGTGCTACAATTAGTTTAGTAGTTTATTGACATTGGGGTGGCCCGCCGGCAGTTCGCGGGCGTAGCACATGGAGGGATGTAAGATGAAGACCGTGAGAGAGTTGCTTCAGGCAAAGGGGTCCGACGTCTGGTCCGTGACCTCCGATTCTTCGATCTTCGAGGCCGCCAGGCGCATGGCAGATCACAACGTGGGCGCATTGCTCGTTGTCGACTCCGGCCAGATCAACGGCATCCTTTCTGAGCGCGATTGCGTCCAGAAGGTTACCGCGAAGGGCAAATCCAGCAAGGATACCTCGGTTCGCGAAGCCATGACGAAGGACGTGATCTCGGTCCACCCGGATGAATCGCTCGACGAGTGCACGTCCATCATGCTGGCCAAGGGCATTCGGCATCTGCCCGTCATTCAGAACGGCAAACCTGTCGGGATGGTCTCAGTGCGAGACGTCGTCACCGAGTTTCTCTCGGACACTCAACTGGTTATGGCCGCGTGCGAGGCCAACGAGGTTGGGAAATCATACGACTTGTAGCCCGCCGAAGATGATAAACTCATTCCGCGGAACACGAAGGCACCAGGAGGGATTATTCGGACCGTTTCCCGCTGAGCAGGCCTTCGTGTTCATGCGAGTAGTTGTTTTCCTGGAAGACCTCATGCACGAGCGCCCAATCAAATCCACGCTTCCACGGACCGGCTTCGTGGCGCTGAATGAGGCCCTTAAACCCCGCGCCGAACAGCCGGAAGCTGCCAGGTGTTCACCGTGACAGCCGCGTTGCGACAGATAGGTCTCCTGGCCACGAGCAGGAGTCAGCGGGAGTACGCTCACGTTGACAGCCTGGGCCTTTGATGCTATAATCTTATCGTTCGTGAGACGTGCCCCTGTGGCGGAATTGGCATACGCGGCAGGTTGAGGGCCTGTGCCCTTAGGGCGTGGTGGTTCGAGTCCACTCAGGGGCATTGTTGGTAGCGGGGCAGCTCGGGGAGCTGCTCAAAATGATGAAGCCCTGCGTTTAGGCAGGGCTTTTTCTTATCCTCTGCGCCTTCTATGAGGCAGACTTCGCGACGGTTTAACCCCACCGGCCTGGTCATTGGCCTTTCATGTGGTTGCCGACTCAGGTTGAGGTTGGACGAATTGCGCCTCGGCGGTCGTGAAGAAGTCGGCGGCCACGGACCGGCCATCAGACATCGATCGCTGTTTCCTTCGGTGGTGCGCCATTGCAGGTATCTGCTCTACAGCCGACCACTAAGCGGCAGCCCGGACTAACTCGGAATACCGCTATGCGGCATGTCATAGCCTCGGGTGGGCGGATGTCATACAATGCGCGGGTATAAATCAGCGAGTCGGATAGGCTCGGGAACTGGAGGGCTTTGAAGATGAAATACTGGGTCCTTTTTCAACGTTCGTTGGTTGCGATCATTCTGCTCGCCAGCTTGCTGCCACTGTCGGCGTCGGCCGCTCCGGTCCGGCTCCCTGGAGCCTACGCGATCATGACCACCTCCGGCGGCTACCGGGTCTACTTCACCGCCGTGGGCGGCGGAGGCCGGACGGCTGACGCGATCCACGTCGACGCCGGCAAGGTTAGTGCGTGGGAGCGCTTCACGATCCTGCGCGATGGCGGCCAGGTGGTCTTTCAGACTGCGAACGGCCATTACCTCACCGCGGTCGGCGGTGGGGGCCAGCCGCGGGGCACGAACGGGCTGCACACCGACGCAACTAAGATCGGTTCCTGGGAGAGGTTCACGCTGGTTGACCAAAACGACGGGACTTACGCCATCCGGACCGCCAACGGGCACTACCTGACCGCCGGTCCCGGCTACTGGTACGCCACGGACCGTACCCAACCCAGCGGTTGGGAGAGGTTCTACATCGTCCAGGTCGGTGACCCGGGGTCGGGGAGCGTCTACTCCGTGCGAACCATCCAGGCCAAAGGTATGAGCCTCACGGAGCCAGGTGGCAACGATGCGGGCACGTTCTTCACGGCCTCGGGGGGCGGCGGGGCGGACCAGGCGATATCTTTTTTCCGCCCGAAGGCGGGGACATACGAGCGATTCCACCTGTTGAAGCAGCCGGACGGCAACTACGCGCTTCAAACTCCGAGCGGCAACTACGTCACCGCGAACGGCGTCGATCAGAAGAATGAAATCTTCCTAAACACGGACGCGACCAAGGTCGGGACCTGGGAAGAATTCCGTCTGTGGAACAACGGCGACGGGACGTTTTCCCTGGCGACGTGGCAGCGTGTCTTTGTCTCAGTCGCGCCCGACTCCCACTGGATCGCCACCGCGACGCACCAGATGACCAATGATGCCCGTTTTCAGTTGATCGCCCACTTCTGAACCAAAGGCGGGGCGATCGCGACTGAGCAGGGCCGAACGCGGGTCCGCTCTACTGCGAGTCCTTCGCGGGCGGGTTCGGCAGGACGGGCGAAGCCGGTGGCTTCCCTCCCGGGATGGTGATGACCGCCGCGTTGTTGAACTTGTTCGACTCCGTGATGGCGTTGTTCGGATCCACGATGAGGTCGGCGCGCGTGCCGTAGAGGTCGGACGGCGTTGAGCCAAGCGGCGCGCCAACACTCACGTCGACCTCCTGTTCGCCCTTTAGGGCAGCCAGCATCTGATAAACCGGCTGCAGCTTGTTGCTCTCATAGCGGATCTCAACCGTAATCGGGGTCGTGACGTCCACATGGCTCGCGTTGCGGACGCTGTAGACGAGCATCAGCCGGACCTGGCCCGAGGTGTCTGTGCCGATGCTGGCGCTCTTGAGGTTCAAGACGAGGTCCGGCAGGTTGGGGTCGGACTTAATCTTGAGCTGTGCGGACTTGCGGTTGTTGCCCTCGTCCGACTCCAAGACCTGATTGTTGGGGTCGACTACTGCAATGTAGGTGCACGGCTCGAAGTTGACGGGCACGGAAACGTATTTTACCTCCTGCGACTTGCCGGCACGCAGGCCGCTGAAGGTGAATGAATCGACGTAGCCGGGGTTCTCCGGCTGCCAGGCCGTCAAGGCAAAGGGACCGGCATCCGCTTTGCCCTTGTTCTTGAGACTGATCGTCACCCGCACCTCCGCCGGATTACGCTTGATCTGCTCAATCTTCACGTGCTCGACGATCAGGTCCGGGCGCGGCGCCGGAGTGAAGTGATCCTCCCTGGTGTTGTTGCTCTCATGCAGCTCGGCGACTTGCTTCTTCGAGTCGGCGATGATCTTTACCTCGACCTTGTCCGAAGGGTAGCTCGTCTTCAAGTCGAAATCCTCAGACTGGCCGGCGGCAAGTGGGCTGACTGGGAACGTCTGGATGGCGTGGGATGCGACGTCGACCTCCGCATACGAGGCGGGGGCGGCCGCGCTGCCCTGGTTCTTGATAGTGAACTTGATCTCCATCGAAGCACCGCTGTCAGCGCTGAGGAGCTGCAGGGACGACACGACCAGATCGGGCGCGGCCCGGACGTGGCGAGAGCCAGAGGCGCCGGCACGGTGGCGAGTATCCCCGCCATCCACAGGACGACGAAGAGGCGTAGCGAGAGCGAGGCAATAGGACTCATGCGTATCATACCTCCGATGTACGGTGGGGTGTCGTGCGCCCAAGGCGATTCATTCGTGGGCAGCCTCATTTTCATTGAGATCCAGCCGCGTCAACCCGGCGGGTACCCATCTGTGCTCGTGCAAGTCGTTCCCTGGCACTGCACCTTGATCAGCAGCTCCACGTTTGGTCCGAACGGGCCATTTGGACTGCGGAGCTGCCAATCGCCCGCGTGGTAGCCCGTAGCGGCGGGCGCGGTGAGATGCAGGCGGAAGCCGGCCTGGGTCTCGGGCGGCGTAATACCGGTCGCCGACACATTCAGCGGGTTTGCGCTGAGCTTCTCTTTCCCGACCCAGGTCAGGACCACGCCCTGGTCCCAGGTACAGTCGCCACCATTCCGAAGGTATACCGTAATGTCGAATGAGGCTCCGGGCGGCACTCGTGGGGTCGTCCTGGGGTCCGTGGAGATCCAGTCCGCGGCGTAGGTATTGCATGGCGGCGGCTTCAGCTTATTGCCCGTGATCGGCGGTCTGGGCACGAGGATGTGGCGCCGTGTGGGGGTGGGGGTGGGCACTAGCGTCGGCAGCGAAGCGGCAGCCCGGGCGGGCACGAGGGGCATTGCCCCTGCTGCGAGCCACTTGCCCGAAGCGTGCGTCGAGCTCACGGCGGACGAAGGCAAGCCGCTCCTCCACAGCAGGACGGTCATTAGCAGGCCGAAAATGAGGATGTAAAATCTGTGCGTACCCATTTGCGCGCCGTGGACTCCTTCCGTCGGCTCTTCCTCGCGATTCTAATGTGCCTCATTGCCTTTCGCTATGCGCCAGGTCATATCGGGGGCACGTTTCACCCACATGCTCGACGCGGCAGTCAAAGGAAGCCGAGTGAGACCTCCCAGTTTTCTCAGGCGATGGCCCGCGCCAACCCGGCTATATGGTGGCGCAGTTGAACAATCTGGCGGAGCGGATCCAGGCGGCGGAGAGGCCGCCGGAGAAAGCGTCGATCGTTCTGCCGTTCACCCGGTTGGAGGCCGATCGGGGCGGGGACAAACGCTGGGGGCTGAGGTTGGAGCCGCACGAGTTGTTCCGGGACTACTTCTGATCGGTTGCCCGCTACCAACAATGCGTTGAACGCCACTCAGGGCACCGCAAAGAAGACCCGGCTTGATGCGAGCCGGGTCGTTTGTTGCCTCCTTGTGCCTCCTCAATAGCTGACCGCCCGTACGAATTATGGAGATTGATTTTCCTTCTTGCAGGGTTCCATAGTACAATAGGGCCAGTGGTCTGAATCGTTGTTGCCTTGACCAAAGTACGTATCTCGTATAGAATAGCCGTGCCTATGGGGAGAAGAGCCAGCCAAAGAGCCTCGTTGGTCGCCGACCGCTTGGGGGAGGCATCCTCTATGAGCGCCATCGTGCTGAGGACCGCATGGTCGTGCGCCACCAACAGGGCTCGCTTTACGGCTACAGCCTGCGCGGAGGGTTGTCTTGAGCAACATGGTATCGGACATGTCGTTATGGGTTTTCGTCGCGTGTGCGGTTGGTTTTCTGGCGGCCATTGGCCTGACGATCAAATCGTACCGCGACGCCAAATATGCCTCGTACTTCTTCCTGCGTGAGGAAGCAGCCCTGCGCGTCAAGCGGCTCTTGTTCGTGTTGATTCCCCTCGCCATCGTTATTGTCTTCCTTGGGTTGCGTTTGTTTGGACCTGACGGTATCAATCCCATCTTGCCCGCCGGTCCTTCGGGTGGAAGTCCGAACGGCTCAGTAGTCGCTTCGACCGGGCAGACGCCGAAGCCGACCGCATCCGCCGCCGGCGCGACCAAAGCTGCCACGGTCAAACCTGCCGCCAGTCCGGCGCTGACCGTCACCGCCGCCACAGTGGTGTCTGAAACCGGAACGATGGAGCCAGGACCAGCAAACACAAACGCGTCGACGCCGGCCACCGTCGAACCTGCGACGGCGCCCACCTCGACCACCACATCTTCGGCACCGACGATGACCGTGGCCGCCACCATCACCGTCACCGTGCCGCACGGCCCGGGCGGAACACCGCCGTTCGCAGCGACCGTTGATGCGACGCAGACGCCTGCGTCAGTGCCCGTCAGCGCTACCGTCTCCGTTTCGGCCACGGCCAGCCTGACTGCGGTGGCGAGTCCGACTTCAACCGATACGCCTGTTGTCGGCAAAGCCACACCACGTGACGACGCCGTTCTCGGCTCCATCATCTTGAGTCGCGGCATCGGTCCGAACAAGACTCCGCTACAACCGTCCAGCACCTTCAGCACGTCCGACAGCTACATCTACGTCTTCTACGAATTCCACAACATGACTAACGGCGTCGTCTGGTCGCACAGGTGGTTTCACGGCGGGACCGAGGTCGGCAGCTCGAGCAGCCTGTGGAACTGGGGCAGCGACGGCCGCGGTTACCTATTCTTCTCACCAACCGCAGGCCCAGGCCAGTACGAAATTCGCCTCTACATCGGGGAAAGGGTCACCGCCTCCGCCGCCTTCCGGGTCCAATAGCGCGAGGGCATAAAACAGCGAGAGGTCGGGCGACCGCAAATGGTCGCCCGACCTCTCGCTGTTTTATGCCCAGGTCTTAACGGCAGGCAGCCTCGCCCACCTCCAGCAGCGCCTGGACCTGTTCCGGGGTCGATGCCTCCGCGTACACGCGCAGCACCGGCTCCGTTCCCGATGGCCGCATCAGCAGCCAGCTTCCATCGGCGAAGCGGTACTTGATCCCATCCAGGTCACCGATGCCGGTCAGCTTGACGCCAGCGACCTCGTCCGGGGCCATCTCGTGCAGTGTCTGGAGCAGCGCCGCCTTCGAGCGTCTCACCGTAACCGGCAAATCCCGCCGCTCGTAGTGGAAGTTGCCTATTTCACGCCCCAGGGAATGCAGGTTCTCGGCGAGCGTCCGGCCCGAAATCAGCCATGATCTCCAGCAACAACAGGCCCATCAAGATGCCGTCGCCTTCCGGCACGTGGCCCTTAATGCTGATTCCGCCGCTTTCCTCCCCGCCGATCAGTACGTCATTCTTCATCATCAGATCGCAGATGTGATTGAAGCCTACCGGCGTTTCGTACACCCTCAGTCCATAGTTTGCGCACAGCTTATCCACCATCTGCGTCGTCGATACGGTCTTCACCACGTCTCCACGCCAGCCGCGCTTCTCCACCAGATAGCGCAGGCTCAGTGCGAAGATCCAGTGGGGATCGACGAACATGCCGTCCGCAGTCATCGCCCCAATGCGGTCCGCATCACCGTCGGTGGCCAGGCCCACGTCCCAACGGCTTTGGCGGATCTCGAGGAGAAGTGCACCCAGGTGCTTTGCAATCGGTTCCGGGTGGATGCCGCCGAATCCGGGGTTCATCTCACCGCGGATCTCGCGCAGACGATAACGTCCGCGCGGCCCCAGGACGTGGGAAATCACACCGCGCCCCGCCCCGTACATCGAATCGACCACGATGCCCACGTCCATGCTGCGGATGATGTCCAGGTTGATGAGCGTCGCGACGTGGCGGGCATAAGACGGCAGCGGATCGAACCGAGTAATGACCCCATCGGCGAGCGCGTCCTGATAATCGACGAGCCGCGGTTCCCGGCCTGTGGACAGGTTGGCGTTCAGCACCTTCTCCACCTGTCGCGCCGTTTCGCGAGTCACTGCGCCTCCGGTATCGGTCTTCAGCTTGACTCCGTTGTAGCGTGGCGGGTTATGGCTGGCCGTGATCATGATGCCTCCGGCCGCCTTGCGATCTTTGATGGCGTAGGAGATGACCGGCGTGGCGGCATCTGCCTCAGACAGGTACACCGGGATGTCGTTGGCCGCCAACACACGCGCCATTTCTGCCGCATAGCGATCCGACAGAAAGCGCGTGTCGAAGCCGATGACCAGGCCCTTTTCCTGGTAGCGCGGATCGCTGTCGGCGATGGCTTGCGCCACGTGCCGCACGTTCGCAAAAGTAAATTCGTCGCTGATAACCGCGCGCCAGCCGTCCGTTCCAAATTCGATGGCCATCCCGTGTGTCCTCCTCAAAGCACTCAGCCGACAACGTTCAGCAAACGACCCACCTGGTCACGCGTCTTCGGCTGATCGCTGATCGCTGATTGCTGACAGCTGATTGCTAATACACAAACACAAAGATCAAGTCGTTCACATTGGTGTTCGTCGGGCCGGTCATGAGCAAATCGCCCAACGGCTCGAAGAAATGGTACGAATCGTTGTTCGCCAGGAAGTCGGTGGCCGCAAGGTTGCATTCTTTGCCGCGCGTCACCGTCTCGCCGGTGCACAGAGCCCCCGCCGCATCTGTCGGCCCATCCGTCCCATCCGTCGCCAGAGACACCAACACCACGTTCTTCCAGTCCGCCAGCGCCACGGCCCCCGCCAGTGCCAGTTCCTGATTGCGCCCGCCCAGCCCTTTGCCGCGAATATTCACGGTCGTTTCGCCGCCCGCGATCAGGCACGCGGGACGCGGCTGTGGACGGTTGCTCATCACCAGTTCCTTGGCCAAACCCGCGAACACCTTCGCCACTTCGCGCGCCTCGCCTTCGATGTACGTGGACAAGAACTCCGTGTGGAAGCCGGCCGCCTGCGCCCGCTTCATCGCCGCCAGTGCGGCCACCTCATTGCTGCCGACGATCACATTCTGAGTGCGGGCCAGCACGGGATCGCCGGCCTTCGGCGTTTCAGGCGTTTCGCCCTTGAGCCCGGCCTCGATGTGCTTCTTGATGGCCGGCGCGATCTCGTCCCAGATTCCCCGGTCTTTCAGCACCTTATAGGCGGTTTCGAACGTGCTGGTATCAGGCGCAGTCGGCCCCGAGGCAATGACGTCCAGCGGATTACCCACCACATCGGATAGGATCAGGGAGATCACCGTCGCCGGATAGGCGCGCCGCGCCAGCTGCCCGCCCTTGAAGCCAGACAAATGCTTACGCACTGCGTTCATCTCGTTGATCGTCGCGCCGCAGCGCAACAAAGAGCCGGTCAGCGCCTGCTTGTCAGCCAGCGTAATGCCCGGCTGTGGCAGCACCATCAGTGCCGACCCCCCGCCGGAGATGACGCAGATCACCAGATCACGCTCGGTCAGATCGGTCAGCAGCTCGAACATGCGCTCCACACCGCGGCTACCGTTCTCATCCGGCGTGGGATGTCCCGCCTCGTTGATCAGGATGCGCTTCGACGCCTTTTCAGGCGGCAGGACGTGCCCATATTTCACGTTAACCAGACCAGCCGTCACGCGTTCGCCCAAAACTTCTTCGACAGCCGCGGCCATCGGCGCGCCGGCCTTGCCCCCGCCGACCACGAACACGCGGTCGAACTGCGCGAGGTCGTACTGCCGGTCACCCACCTGGAGTGCGTCTCCCTGGCGTCGGACCGCTCGACGAACTGCTTCCATCGGATCGACGGCAATCAAGGCCTCTTCGAGGATGCTGCGAATCTCCTCGCCACGGCCATTGGATAGCCCCTTGAGACTGGCTGGCAGCTTCAACATGATGATTTCTTCCACCTCAGGTAGGATAATATTGCTCTCCGTGACGGACCTGGCGGGCCGTCTCTTCTTTGCCAGGAAGACGCGAGACGATGCCTTTCCTTCCAAAATGAAGAGGGTGAGGGCCAGAACTGTCGCTGGAGCGGCTTTCTAGCTTCCACCGCCGGTAGCGGTGGCCGCAGCTTCCTTCGGCGTGGCGTTCCCGGAGAGCACGTCCCGAATACCGCGCTGCACCCTCTTGCTGGCCGCCTCCAGGTCGAGACCGCCCGGCATAGGCTGCGCTGCCTCCAGCAGTCCGTGCACGAACGGCGTGTAGGTATCCGCCTGGTCCCAGGTCGATAGTGCCTGGCGCGTGGCCGGCAGCCGATTCGTCGCTCGCGTCCAGGCCCCGCTCCGCTCCGGCGCCAGCAGCCAGTCGATCAGTTTGGCCGCCGCCTCCTGGTGAGCCGTGTCTTTGGCCACGATGACCAGCGCCCAGCCGGAGGCCACCGTTGCCGGCTTGCCGTCGCGCGTAGGAACCGGCGCGAAACCCGTATCGGGCAACAGCGACCGACTGGCGAGATACCGCAAGGAGCTGACGTTGGCCAGCTCGGCCTTTCCAGATAGGTACGCCGACCAGGAATCGCCGTCTGTGCGGCAGTCCAGCGCTGTTTTTAGGACCACACCTCGATCTACGCCATCGCGGTAGAACCCATACACCGATTGGAGGACATCCGGATCCAGAGTCGGCGTCTCATTCTCAGGGGCGATCGTACCTCCGTTGGCTAGGTACTGCAGCCAGAACGACTCGTTCGCTTCCTCGGCATCGTTGCCCCCGGCGGCAAACACGTAGGGCGCCGTCTCGGATAAAACGTCCGTCCATGTAACGGGCGGCGTGGTCATCTTCACGTTGTACGCCAGGTGCAGGACTTCGGCTTCGAAGATCAAGCCCACCAGTTGGCCGTCCACCGTCCCGCCCTTCGACGCAAATGGGAACAGATCCGACTGAATGTCGGTCGAGATCAAGCCACTGAGCGGTCGGATCAGTCCGGCATGCGCCACTTGAGGCAGCTCTGCCATATCCACAATCGCCAGGTCCGGCAATGCCTGCGGCACGACCGAGCCGGTCGTCTGAAGGAAGTCGGCCACGCCACCGCGTCCATAGGCCTTCTTCAGGGTGAACTGCACCCCCACACGAGGGTTCTGGTCGGTGAACTCGGCGATTTGTTGTTTCAGAATCTGGCTCCCCAAATCGCCCTGCGTCGGACAAAAGACCTCCGTGGTCCACATCGTCAGGGTCAAGGTCTGGGGTGCGGTGATCGGCTGCGCGGCCGGGTGAGCGGGCAAGACCGTGGGCGGGACCCGGTTGGTCCGACCGGATTGAATCGCCCCTGCGGCTGAGGTCGTTGCCACAGCCGCAGGGCTGAGTGGAGCCACTCGTTCACCGCCGAACGGTGCGCACGCGGCCAACAGGAGTCCCGCCGCCAGCAGCACGAGGCCCGCTCCTGCCGCCGCGGCCTGCGTCCATCGACCTTGCCTCACGCTCTCACCATCAGTTGCGCCGTCGCCTCCAACTCTCAGGTCGCGTCGTCCTGTAGATCACGGAACAGACTCTCTAATCCGCGCCTTGAGATATTCTCCTGGTCAGACTTCGCGTACATCGCCGCCATTATACTACGCGCGGAGCGCACCCGCGAAATCGCCTACAGCCTGTGCGCCTCGTCGACCATCGCGACGATGTTCTCCGGTGGCACCTCTGCCTGGAGGTTGTGCACGGAGGCCAGAACATATCCGCCGTCGACGTTCAAGTCTGCCACGCGCCGACGCACTTCGGCGCGGACGTCGTCCGGCGTGCCGAACGGAAGCACCCATTGGGTATCCACACCGCCCAGGAATGCCATGTCACGCCCGAATTCCTTCTTCAACTCCGCCGTGTCCATGCCTGTCGCGGCCACCTGCACGGGATTCAAGCAGGTCACGCCGATGTCGATCAAATCCGGGATCAACGACGCCGCTGCGCCGCAGGTATGGTAGATGATCGGGATATCGGCGCCGGCCTCTTGCCGATACATGTCCATGATCCGCTTCAGTCGCGGCTTGATGGTCCGCCGGAACATGGCCGGGCTCATCATCGGCCCATTCTGGAACGCGATGTCGTCTCCATAGAAGATTGCGTCGATGTGGGGCACGCATGCCCGGATCAGATTCCGTGCCAGGGCCACCCAATAGTCCAGCACCGCGTCGGCCAACATCTCGAACGCTGCGGGGTCTCCTGCCACGTCCATCAACCACTGGTCGTAGCCACGCATGAATTGGCATTGATGGAAGACGCCGACTGGCGGGCAAAGGATGACCGCATAATCGGTGTCCTTATATAGCTTTCGCGCCCGCTCGTGCAGCCCGTCTGTGTACGAGGCATCGTCCGGGTCAGGCCATGGATAATCCTTCATCGTCTCCGCCGTCAGCTCCCCGGGTAGGACCGGCTTGCGCACGTAATAGTGGCCCTCGCCGTGAGGATGAGCCCACGTGACGCCCCAGGAGTCCACGTACGAACCATCGGGCAGGTCTCGCGCGGTCCGGCTGGCCCCTCGCGGTATGATGCCACGGCAATCGACGTCCAGCTTCTGAAGCACGTCCTCTTCCATCTTCGCCGTCGCCGACCGCCGCGAATCGAACTCGGTCGGCCGGTCCGGTATGCCCAAAAGGCGCTTCAGGTTGTCATACGCCTTCACGTTGATCGTCGATGCAAACGTGCCGCCAACGTCAACTGGCACTCGATCCGGCGTCCGATGGTTGAGCGCCGCCAGCACACGCTCGCGATGAGTCATCATGGTCGTCTCCTTGAACAGGGATGTTTTGCCGGGACATTTTGACCGGCACATTCTACCGCACCCTCGGCCCCATCGCAAGTGGCGGGGTAACCGAAACTCTGTTTTGTTACGTATTACCAGGGGTGTGTTATAATAGCAACGTGCTAAAACGTCAAGATTCGTATCGCATCCCATTCTACGTCGTATTGCTTTGCCTGTCCATCGCGGCCGTGGCAGCGATTGGGTTTGCGACGGTGTGGGGCAGCGCCATTGCCTACGACTCCATGGTGTACATCGACTCGGCTCGCCATCTGCTCCGAGGGCAGGGTCTGAGTCTGGCGTTGCCCGGCGGCAGCACTGCCCCCCTCACGCACTTTCCGCCCCTCTTCCCACTGACCCTGGCAGGATTGGGGCTGCTGGGGATGGATCCGTGGACCGGCGCGAGGTGGTTGAACGCCGCCTGCCTTGGCCTCAACGTGCTGCTGATTGGCCTGGTCGTTCGCCGGGCCACCGGCTCCACGTGGCTGCCGCTCTTCGGAGCCGTGCTGACCCTGACCTCCGTAGACATGAACGCCGTCCACACGGCAGCGCTGACCGAGCCCCTGTATCTCCTCGTCTCGACGCTGGGCCTGCTGTGGCTGGACGTCTATCTCGAAGACCGGAGACCGGTTTATTTCGTACTGTCCGCATTCGCCGTCTCGCTCAGTTGGCTGACGCGCTACGCAGGGGGAGCCCTCGTCATCGCGGGAGCGGGGGCGCTGCTGGCGTACGCCGGCCCCACGTGGCGCCGAAGATTTCGGGACGCGGCGATTTTCTCCGCCGCGGCGTGCCTGCCCATGCTGCTGTGGGTCGCCAGAAACAGGTGGGTCGCCCAGACGCTGACGAACAGAAGCATCGCATTTCACCCGATCACCGCCGATCAGGCATTCGCGGCTACGGCCACATTTGCCCGTTGGTTCGCTCCGCCGCCGATTCCAGAGGACCTAATCAAGCCGATCGCCCTCGTCGGAACGATCTTTCTCTGCGGCCTCATCGCCTGGGCCGTAATGCGCAAGCCGGGACATCTCGGATCGGAACGAGGCGACCGATTTCTCGCCGTGTTGATCCTGTACCTGGCGTCCTACTCGGCGTTCCTGCTGGTTTCGATCTCATTCTTCGATGCCTTGATGCCCTTGGGCTGGCGCCTGCTGGCGCCCATATTCGTAGCGGGGTTGATCATGATACTGTGCCTGGCAGATCGGCTCTCGCCGATCGTTCGCCGTCACCGCTCACTGCAGATCGGCGCGGTTGCGATTGGCCTGATCATCGCCGCAACCTACGTCGGGACCGACGCGGCGTCGCTCCTCGACGCGCATCGAGAGGGGCGGTTCTTCTCCACTCCGGACTGGGCACAGTCGCCGCTGCTCGAAAAGGTGGCTCAATTCCCTTCCGACGCCTGTCTGTATTCCAATACGCCGGACGTCATTCAGCTGTATCTCGGGCGACTGGCCTACGGCTTCCCTGTCAAGCGGAACACGGCGGGTGACGTTCCGGCGGAGGACTACCAGGCGGCCATGGCGGCAGCCGCGGCCAGGTTGAAGAGCCAGTCGTGCGTCGTGGTCTACTTCGACACATTGAAGCAGCACGCCTGGCCGAGCATGCCCGGCGCGCTGGAGGATGAGATCACACGCGCCTGGCGTCTGAGGCCGATCGACCGGGCGGCCGACGGCATGATCTACGAGCCCGAGTGACCGTCCTTCTTCACGACGGAACCAGCCCTGCGACCAACCGCACGGCGCAATTGGCGGGCCGCGCCCGCCACCGAAACGGCCGCCGCATCTACCGTATGCCCGAGCACCCGCGTCGCCCGATTTGTCCTCATCGTGCCTGCCGCCTCGACCAGCCAGGCACCGATCCGCCGCTCATCCAGTCCCGTGAGCGCCCGCAGGTTGTCGGCCCAGTCACCCATGGCTTCTGGCCCGCGCTCGAAGTACGCCGCCGCTCGCCGGCCGATGACGTAGGTGGTCACCGCGTTGGCCGACGCTGACGCCGCAACGCCCACGAATGGCACCGCCCGCAACACTGCCCGGCCCGTGAACCGTTCGGTCGCGCGTTCCGCCAGGTCACGTCCCGCCTTGCTCAGCAACTGGTTCGCCCCAGCGCTGATCCCCGTCACCACCCACACCACGTCTCGTTTCTCGGTGCCGCTCAAAGGGTGCCCATACGCCGCTGCGATTTCCAACACCAGTTCCACCTGAAGTCGGAAGGTCATGCCGATGTCCGCAGCCGTTCCCAATACCAGAGCCGCAATCGTCCCAAGACCGGGGATGACGTCAGCACTGGATGTGGCTGCGCCGACCGCGGCGGTCCGCTGCGCTTTCGCTTTGATCAACGCATCGACCAGCATCTCAACGGATGCGCCGGCGTGCGCATCCCGCCAATCCGCCACCCGCTGCGCGGCAGCGTTCTCATCCGCGGAGCTGATGGCCCTGTCGACGCCCTTCAGCAATTGCGCGAGCAGGTCGCCTGCCGCTACCCGCGGCTTGCTCCCACTCGCCCCATCGCCCGGCTCAACCCCATCGTCCGCCGCGCGCGCTTCCTCGTCCACCTGGCCCATGCTTCTTCCTTCCCAATACGAGATCGTGCCGATATTCTATCATGCTCGCGGAAGAATGTCACTCCTTCACGGACACGTATCCATTTTGGAGCGGCTTGAGTTACGGCAGAACTGCCGATAATCGCACACCGATAGTTGCTAGTGTTACGGATTTATATCGCGCGCCTATTGACAAGAATAGAAAAATGGTGTAGGATATGATTGAACGTGAATGCACTAATTCTTTGCTGGCCTCATCGTCGCAGAAAAGGGCGAGCACATTGGAGGCGTCGGCACCCCCCTCGCCCTGATTCATTGAAAGAACGAAAGCAGACTTCCGGAGAGTTCGGGAGTCTGCTTTCGTTCTTTCACTTTATGTATACAGCATGAGGCCAGCCGTCAGAATGCGGGTGACCGGCTGGTACGTGAGCGGCCACAGGCCGAGCAGAAACAGGACAACGGTCGCTGCCGCACCCGCTCCCTGCCGCCGGCTCCAGCTTTCGGACCTTTCGTCCTGCACTCTCGCACCTCCGGCAGTCCCTCATCACGCCCGTGAGATCGGTCTGCTAGGTCTCCCGCACTATCTCGCGCGGATCCTTGTCACGGCGCAAACCCACGAAGCGCGAGTGCCACAGCCGCCCGTCGTCTGTCCAGCCGGCGAATACAACCTGCGCCACCCGAATCGGATCGACCCAGCGCACGCCCGGCTCTCGGATTGGCGGGCCGTCGAACGGTTGCCGCTCTACCCGCAACGCTGCCAGGTCCGCTCCCAGGTCGCGCAGGGTCCGCTCGTCGAATCCCGTCCCCACTTTGCCCGCGTACATCAGGTTTCCTTTGGAGGGTCCGGCATAATAGCCCAGCAGCAACGCACCGAACCCGGTGCGGCTGCCTTTGCCGGGCGTGTATCCCCCGATCACGAATTCCTGCTCGAGGACACACTTCAGCTTCAGCCAGTCTCCGGACCGGCGCGGAACGTAAGTCCCACTTGCACGCTTGGCGATCACGCCTTCCCAACCGCGACGGCAAGCATCCGCGAACGCGGCCTCCCCGTCACCCATCCGATAGGACGTCCAGCGCAGCGGCTCTTCGAACAGGAACGCGCTCCGCAGCAAAGACTTCCGCTGTTTCAGCGGCAACTCACGCAGATCGTAACCTCGAACGAAAAGCAGGTCGAAGAGATAGTACGAACACCGGCACGGCTTCGATCAGCGCCTGGTCCGGCGCCTCCACGTGCATGCGATGCTGTAGGCGGGAGAAGCTCACCGATCGCCCCTGAAGGCTACGATCTCACCATCAGCCACGAAATCGTCCGCCGGTTGCTCGAGCAGGGCCGCAACGAGCTCCGGGTATTGACGATTCAGCGAGCGCCGGGCCCGCGACCACAGCTGTACTTCCTGGCCATGACGAAAAGCCAGGCAGCGTTCCCCATCCAGCTTTCGCTCGAACAGCCAATCGGGGTCAGAGAACGCCTCGCTGCCCGTCTCCGCCGTCATGGGTGCCACCCACTGTGGCAGAGGCCGCGCCACGGCACGGTCTGGGGGCGCCGTCGCCCCAGCCCTCTTCCTGACAGGGAGAGAGAGACCAGCCGTTGCCTCCTCGCCCTGGGAGGGAGAGGGCCGCGCTGAGGGCGGGACCTCCGCCGAACACTCGGCGTCAGGCACGCCATGCGCCTCACACCAGTCGTGCAGGAGTCGCTCGGCCGTCTGCGCCTTCATGCGCATCATCAGCCAACTCTTCTCGTCGCCCCCGGTCGTGCGAACCAGGTGGTACCCGCCGTGCAGCCGCTCACCCTCCAGCCATAGCATCAGGTGGCCCTTCTCGATCGTCGCGGACATCGGGAACTTCGCGGCCCCCACGGATCTTCAGGTTCCGATACGTCCCGTGGTCCCACACTTCGACGGTTCCGGCACCGTATTCGCCCTTGGGGATCTCCCCGGCGAAGGTCAGGTACTCCATCGGGTGGTCTTCAGTATGCACGGCCAGGCGCTTCTCCGTTACGTCGTCGGGCGGGCCCTTGGGCACCGCCCACGACTTTAGCACGCCATCGACCTCCAGCCGGAAGTCGAAGTGCAGCCGACGCGCTGCATGCCGCTGCACGACGAAACGCGGACTATCCGAGGCTCCGGCCACACCCTGGTCGACAGGTGCATCGGCAGTCCGCTCAGCAGGTGCGGCGGGATCGCCCGCCGGCTCCGGCGTCCGCTGGAAGCGGCGCTTCGCATGGTAGGTGTCGAGCGGGTCTCGGTTGGACATGGAAAAATCCTTACAAGGAGGGGACGCCTATTCTTCGTCTTCGCCGTCGTCGCCGAACTCACCGAACGCCCCGTCCAAGTCCCTTCTCGCGGACCAGACGCAGCAGATGCCGCCGGCCGGCAAAGAACTCCGCGCCTGGCTCATCGTGCTCGCCCCGAGCCGCCTCGATCAGATCGGCCAGCATCTGATCGGTTTCATCGGTCATGAGCTCGGGGTGGACCTCCAGGGCATGTCGGGTCTCGACCCAGGTCGGCGCATCCAGGTATTCGTCCAGCTTCGACATGAGATCGCCCGACGGCGCTGCAGCGACCTCCGCAAAGGCCTGGTCCAGGCCCACTTCGCGCGCACGCGCCAACAGGGCACGATTCTCCTCCAGGAAAACCGCCGCGTCCTTCGCCTTGTCGCCGCGCGCGTCCTCGGCCATGTGGGCCAAAATCCGATCGACGTCGTCGCCAGCAGCTCCGGATGATCCTCCAGAACGCCCCTGGGCATCGTCCCAGGTGGCCGCCTCGACGAAATCGTACACGACTTCCATCAGTCTGGCTCTTCTCGGCGAAAGCCGCCTCCAGGCCCACTTCACGGCAGCGTCGCAGCAGGGCCAGGTTCTCCTCCAGGAAGGCCGGGTCGCCATCCTCGGTCGGCTCGCGCCTGCCGCAGCAGCGTCCTCCAGGCGGGCCTCGGCCTGATCGGTCGTCAGCTCGGGATGGTCCTCGATGATCTGCCTGCGACTCGTCCCACGTGCGTGCCTTCAAGAGCGCCGCCGACCGCTTCCACCATCTGCTCAGGTGGGCAGGCGCTCAACTGGAGCTGCAGCCTGCGTCACAACGGCTCGCAGTGCGTCCAGCATCTCGAACAGCGACTTCTGGCCCGGCCGCGTGCGCCTCGGCGGCGCGCTGGCGGATGCGGTCCAGTCCCTCGATCGCTCAACGAGCAGCGGCGCACGTCGCAGGATCTCCTGCATGTCCCTCACATCGCCGATGTTGATCAACGCATCGATCGTGGCATCAAGTGAATCGGGTGTTCCGGGCATATGGTCACCTTCCCTTCCTATGCGCATGGGCATTGTAGCACGCGCACAGGGCTGATGTCAACGAAACTTACGAAATGCGGGAGAATTTCGGACGTCGTGCTCTCTATTCGCGACGCCGGCGTGTCTGAGGTATAATCACAACGGATTATCCGCGTATTATTCTGGAGGATCATGGAATGGAACGAATTGCAGTCTTAACCAGCGGCGGCGATGCCCCGGGCATGAACGCCGCGATCCGCGCCGTGGTGCGCACCGGCTTGTAAAAGGGCTATCAGATGTTCGGCGTTCGAGACGGCTACGCCGGCCTCATCGCGGATAAGATTATCCCGATGGGCGCCCGCGACGTGGGCGGCATCATGCAGCACGGCGGCACGATTCTGGGCAGCGCGCGCAGCCTGGAGTTCAAGACCGAGGCCGGCCGCATGAGGGCCTTGCGGAACCTCAATCAGCACGGCATCGAGGCTCTGGTCTGCATCGGGGGCAACGGCACCCAGACCGGCGCGCACGCCCTGTCGGAGATGGGCTTCCCGGTCGTGGGCGTGGCCTCCACCATCGACAACGACCTGTACGGCTCGGACATCACCATCGGCGTGGATACCGCGCTGAACATCGCTCTGGAAGCCATCGACCGGCTGAAGGTCACCGCATCCTCGCTGGGGCGCGCCTTCCTGGTCGAGGTGATGGGCCGCAAGTGCGGCTACCTGGCGCTGATGGCCGGCATCGCCGGCGGCGCCGAGGCGGTGATCATCCCGGAGATCGACACGAATCCCGACCTGATTGCCGATGAGCTGCGGGCGGCCTACGAGCGCGGCAAGCCGCACGCCATCCTGGTGGTGGCCGAGGGGGCCCACTACAACGCGCAGGCGCTGGCGACGTATTTTGAGGAGCATCAGGAGGAGTGCGGCTTCGAGCTGCGCGTCACCATTCTGGGCCACGTGCAGCGCGGCGGCACGCCCGGTGCTTACGACCGCCTGCTGGCCACTCGCCTGGGCAACGCCGCCGTGGAATCCAGCGCCGCCGGCCAATACGGCGTGCTGATGGGCCTCACCAAGGACGAAATCACCGCCACGCCGTACGATGACGTCGTTACGAAGACGAAGCCGTTGGATTTGAAGCTGCTGGAGATGGCGCACGTGTTGTCCCGCTGATGCGAGACCCGGACGGCGTTTCCGGATACGTCTGGAAGAGCTGTCCCCACGGGCTCTCTGTCAGCCACCGATCCACCACCGGCCGGCCGTTGCGCGGATACCAGTAACGGTCGTGGAAGTTCTCGCTGGCAAAGATGAAGATGTTGACCAGCGGGGTGTGGAACAGCAGGTTTTGGAAGATCCTTCAAGCGGCGAGCGCCACAAGCAGCATGCCGGTACCCGTCCCCAGATTCACCCCCACTTTGAAACCCCAGCGCTCCTGGGCCACCTCCGGCATACCCACGATCTCGATCTCGCGTGGGTTGCCCTGGCCCAGGCCGCGCTCGGTGCGCGTGCGCGATGTAGTGAATGCTCATCGGGATCGAAGCCCATCATCATGGCCGCCACGGCGTCGATGGCCACCTGGTCCGCTGAAGCCAGGATCACGTCCTTCTGGTGCGGGATCAGAGTGCGCGGACCGGCGCCGCTGCCTGCCGTCGTGCCGTCCATCGTGGCGAACAGACCGGTGTGGATCTCTTTCTGGATCGCCAGCAGATCGACCAGCGTGTCGTGGATCCAGGTGTGAGTGTAGTGCCGGTTGACGTTGAGCAGGCCGCCGAAGGCGTTCTTCATCGCGCCCGTCGTCACGGTATAGGAGTGGGACTTCACCGTCGGCAGATGGACGATGTTCTTGCCGAAGAAGTAATCGGGCAGGTAGATCCCGTCCGGGAAGATCTTGTCCAGCACGGCCATTTTGGCCTTGGGCGTGTACTGGACCCAGGTCATGTCCTTCGGCTCGAAGTTGTACTTCTTGGGGATGCCGTACTTCTCCAGGACCGGGCCGAACTTGTTGTAACCGGTCGCCCAGGTCGGCGATGGTCACCACCGTCTTGTTGTGGACGTTCGACCAGGTCCGCGAAGCCGCTGTTCTTCAGTGCCAGGATCGTCCCCTCGAGCTGCCAGGGCGTCGTGTTCGAGCTGGGATAGAGCAGGTGCCAGCTGATGTTGTCCTTGATGATCGTCGTCGCTGCCGGATCCAGCGCCTCTTTCATCCCGGCAAGTGCGCACAACCGCTGGTAGTCGTCCAACACCGTCGCCGGTGTCGTCCGGAGCACGGCTACTTTCGATTTCGTCATGAACACATCCCCTTCACCCCAACGTTCTGCGCATTATTCTAGTCCCAACCCTCCTCCGAAGGCAAATACGCGGGGGCGCAGCATCGCCCGCCGGCAACATCGACAGGATTTCAGTCCTCTTGAGTCGGCCGATCTGGTAGCACTGGGCGAAGTCAACGCACGCCGGTCATCACCGAAGCTTGCTCGTGAAACTTCTGCCTCTCGATGTCCAGCAGGTGGCTTGCCAGCTCCATGGGCTTCGCCAGAAATGGGGCGTGGCTGGTGTCCATGGAGTACACCCTGTCGCAAGCGGTATTCGTGTACATCAGCTTCTGAATCGCGGGCGAAATCGTCCGATCGTTGGTGCATCGGATGTACACCCGTGGCAGGCGCTCGTACTTGTCCGTCAACTGCACCGGGTCGACGAAGAATCGGCCCGATTCCGGCCGGCTGAGCGCCATGGCCCACTCCGCATCCTGGTCGCAGGCATCGGCCATGAACAAGTCTTTGAAGGCGACGTCTTTGGGCTTCGCCCAGGATTGATCCGCCGCGAACTCTATGCTTTGCGGGATGAGGGACTCCTTGTCCTGCATGGCGTAGCTGTTGATGTTCTCGCCGTTTCGAAGGAGGAAGGCCGTAAGATACACCAGGGTCTTGACCTTGTCCGGCCGGTACTCGGCCGCCTGGCTAATGACCGCTCCTCCCGCGCTATGCCCGACCAGGATGACGGGCTCACGCTGGACGTCGAGCGTGTCCACCACGCGATCGACGAAGACATTCAACGAGAGTTGTGCAAGCGGGGTTGTGTCAGCGCCGTGGCCAGGCAAATCCGGTGCGATCACCCGGTGACCGGCCCGCTGCAAAAACGGAATCACCTTGGCGTTCGCCCAGGCTCCGAACCACGCGCCATGGATCATTACGAACGTGCTCACTGCAGATTCTCCTTCTTGACTCGAAACATTTCACTCAAAACGACTCGAGCCGTGCGCAGCCCCAGCCGGAGCGCGTCTCTGCTCGCTCGAACCGTTGAAAGAAGAAAACCGTTAACGCGTAGTGTAACTGAAGATTCACACGCAATCCAGGATTCCAGCTTACCGAACTCTGAAGCGTGTCAGCTCAGTCTGCGAATTCGGCGACGAGAAAGGTGTGATCGGAGGGGTGTGGCGCGCGGCGGGCGTCCAAATCGATCCAGGAGGACGCCACCCGCGCGGCGAGGGGGGCCGTCGCCCAGATGTGATCGATTCGCCAGCCCTGATTGCGCCTCAAAGAGGAGCGCAGACGGTAGTCCCAATACGTATATTGCTCCGGCTCGGGGTGCAGCTGGCGGAATACGTCCACGAAGCCCCAGGCGCGGATCTGCTCCAACGCCGCTCGCGCGGCCGGGTGAAAGTCCGAGGCATTGCCGAACATATCCGGCGCGTAAACGTCGACTGGCTCTGGGGCCACATTGAAATCTCCCAGCCACAGCAACGGCTCTTGTGGCGAATAACGTCGTCCGAAAAAGTCACCCAATCGCTTGAGCCAATCCAGTTTGTAGGCAAATTCCGCGCTGTCCGTTGCCTGGCCTTGCGGCACGTAAGTATTCACCACGGGGATGCCACGAATCTCGGCCCAGATCAGACGTGCCTCGTCAGCGGGGCTGCCGTCCAGACCCCATCCCACCTGCGTCGGCGGCTCGCGGCTGGCAATGGCGACGCCGTTGCGGCCTTTCTGTCCGCGGAACGCGACCTCGTAACCCGCCATGCGAAAGTCCATGACGGGGAAAGCGGAGTCTTCCACTTTCGTTTCTTGCAGGCACAGCACGTCCACCGGGTGGCTGCCCAGCCAGCTAGTGACTTGCTCCACTCTGGCCCGAATCGACGCACAATTCAACGTTGCCGCCGTGAACATCGTTACGCCTCCCCGTCATCGCACGCGTCTTGCAGGCAACGCTGGCGCGCCTGACGCACAGTCAAGAAGCGCCAAAGGGCCAGACTGGCGAGGACCGTCGCCACCGACGCTCCCAGCACCCATGGATTCAAATGCAGGAAACCGCTGTGAAAAGTGCCTGTGATGGACGAGCCAAGCAGAACGAGCGCCACCACCCCGGGCGTGGAGCCCAGCGCGGTGGCCGCCAAGAACGTCGGCCACGGCACGTCGAGGAATCCACAGAGCATACTGATCTGCTCGTACGGCAGAAAGATGAGGCGCATGAACACGACTGACTGAAAACTGTTCCTTCGCAGGCTTTCGGTATACTTCTCGATCGCCTGACCCAGCGGGGTCGCATCGAGCAAGTCACGCCCGACGTGCCGTCCCAGCAGATACGCTACCAGGGCCGAAAGGCAGTGGCCCCCGATGGCCAGGACGAATCCCCAAAATGGGCCCCACACGTAACCGGCCGCGCCGGTCAGAAGTCCAGATGGGAAAAATACGAGCGGCTGGATCGCGAAAACGGCAAGGAACAGCGGCGGCCCCCAAACCTCGCGCAGTAGTTCGATCAGGCGACGAACCAACGCCAGCGGTCGCAGGTGGCTGTGCGCCGCGAACGCCCAGTACGCCGCCATGAGCGCCAGCCAAAACAGCGCGATCACAAGCTTCAGCCAGTGCCGCCGCACAAACGTCATGTTCATCTCGCTTCGCCTCGACAAAGTCCTGGGTGAACATCTTCTCCTAACCCGCTATTATACTACATATACAAAGAACATAAAGAATCGCAGGACGGGGCGTTATTACTATCGCGCTCCATCCTGCGATGATCGGCCTCGCTGCGGCCGGGAACGAGGATTTCAGCGAATCAGGATGCAATCCTCCCACTGTGTCGCGAGGATTCTTGTTGTCGACTGTTCGTCTCACGTCTGGCCGGCTCGCTCCATCTCCGGGATCAACCCGATTTGCTTCGCAAGGCTCATGGCGTCGAAGACTACCCAATTCTCGGCCAGTCGCCCGTCCTGGATCCGGAATATTCCGCAGGCAGAGGCACTGACCTTCTTGCCGGTCGGCGACGCGCCCTGGAAGCTCCCCTTGTGCGTCCCGGATAGAGAAAACCGCACCGCTACTCGGTCGCCCTCGGCGATCACGTCTTCGATCTTCAGTTTCATGTCCGGGAACCCGCCCGTAAGGATGCGCACGAGTTCTTTCGCCCCCTCGTATCCTTGCAGCGGTGTCAGTGCCGGGTCGTGGTTCACCCAATTGCGCGTCACGTAATCTTGAACGTTGTCCAGCTTTTGCTCGTTCATGAACTCCTCAAAGAAGCGACGAACCACCTCCCTGTTTTCCAATTGCGTCATCTCGGTAACCTCCTTGCTACGCGAGTCACGTGCGGTCGGCCCGCGCCACGTCCGGAACGATCCCCAGTTGCTTCTGGACAGACATGACGTCGAACACAGCCCAGGTCTCGGCCACTCGCCCGTCCTCGATGCGGAAAATCCCACACCCTGAGGCGCTGACTTTCCTGCCCGTCGCCTGATGAGTCCCGGTAAACAAGTAGCGGACGGCAACCCGGTCACCCTCCGCAACGATGTCATCGATCTTGAACTTCATGTCCGGGAATCCGCCCGCCGCCACGGTGCGCACCAATTGCCTCGCGCCCTCGTATCCATGCAGCGGCGGCGTCGAAGGGTCGTGATAGTCCCAGTCGCGAGTCACGTAATCCTCGACGCTGCCCAGCTTCTGCTCATTCATGAACTCCCCAAAAAAACGCCGTACAGCCTCCCGGTTCTCCTGCGGCGTCATCTCTCCACATCCTCCGTTCCTGGTGCGCCTGCTTTTGAGCGGAACGCGTGACCCCGGACCGTCGCTTATTCACAATAGCGAATGACGATAACACACGCCTTGAGCGGACACTGTGAATCTGATTACCATAACAAGTCAACTCGGGCCATTTTCGCGCGTTTCGAGGAGATTCGAGACGTTGAAATCCGACGGAGTTTGCGCCGTCACCACACGCGCACGACCAGCCCCTTCAAGTACTCTGACTCCGGGAATGTCAGCAGAATGGGATGATCCGGCGCCTGCGACAGCTTCTCGAGGATCTGGCCGTCGCGACTCGAGTCCAGGGCCGCACCGAACACGACCTTCTGGAATAAGTCCGGACTCACCAGGCCGGAGCACGAGAACGTGAGAAGAAAGCCGCCCGGCTTGAGCAGTCGAAACGCCAGCAGATTGATGTCCTTGTAGCCACGGCAGGCAGCCTGCACCTGGCCCTGAGTCGCGGCGAACTTCGGAGGGTCCAGCACGATGGCGTCGAAGGTCCGGCCCTGATCGCGATACTGGCGCAACACTTGAAAGACGTCACCCACTACCCACTCGTCGGCCTCGCGGCTGAGACCGTTCAGCGCCATGTTCTCCCGCGCCACGCTCAGCGCGTCCGCCGAAGAATCGACGCTCACGACCGATTGCGCGCTCGCTCCGGCCGCGTAGACGCCGAATCCGCCGGTGTAGGCAAAGCAGTTCAGAACTGCGCCGGCGCCCTGAAAATACGGCACAGCCCGGGCCCGGTTATCCCGCTGGTCGAGATAGAAGCCCGTCTTCTGCCCGGCTTTAACGTCCACCCAAAAGCGTCGCCCTCGCTCGACGATCTCAACCCGATCCGGCGGCAGGCTGCCTGCCAACAGCCCCGTCTCCGGGGGCAGACCCTCACGCTTGCGCACGTCGACGTCGCCGCGATGAAAGATGCCGCTCGGCTGGAGCGCGTCCTGCAGCAGCCCCACGATCGTCTCGCGCAATCGCTCGATGCCCAGTGTGAGCATTTGAACGACCACGTAGTCGCCGTACTGGTCGACGACGAGGCCGGGCAGTCCGTCGGACTCGGCGTTGACCCATCGCAGTGCGGTCCCGTCGTCGCGCTGCAGCAGACGCCGCGCCTCGATCGCTCGCTCCAACTTTCGTCTCAGCCACGCGGCGTCCACGGCGTCGTCCTCGTCCCAGGTCAGCAGCCGAATGGCAATCTGCGAGCGCCGGTTCACGTAGCCGCGCGCCAGAAACCGGCCCCGCCCGTCGACGACGTCGACCAGGTCACCATCCGTTGCTCCGTCATCCATGCGCGCGATGGCGCCGGAAAAGATCCACGGATGACGTGCCAGGACCGGCTTCTCTTTGCCCGAACGCAGTACAACCCTATACATACACAACTCCTATGAAGCAGTCAGCGATCAGCCGTCGGTTTGTTCGTTGACTGCACCGGCGCCGGGCGTGGACACCGACGGTTGTTGCCAGGATAGCCGATCGCTGATGCTGGTTGCGGATCGCGGATCGCTGATCGCCGTCCGCCCTCTCTCATTTGCTGCGAACCTGTACCGCGACGATCGCACCGACGATGATCAGCGATCCAATCAGCTGCATCCGGCTGAGGCGCTCTCCCAGGGCCAGGAACGCGGCAATCACTGTGAACACCGGCTCCAGCGAGACGATCAGGCTGGCCATGCTCACCCGCATGTACCCCAGTCCAAGCAAGTACAGCCCATCGCCGATCAGCGTGGGCACAATTGCCAACAACAGGAGGTAGAGCCACGCGCGCGGATCCGCGCTGACCGCCCATATCGGCTGCGCCGGACCGTGCCCCAGCAGGGTCATGACTCCGGCCACGGCCAGCAGCGCAAACGAAGCCAGCGAGCAGACGTACACCGTCGTCGTCCACGAATTCAATCCCCGCCGCGAAGCGGCCTTGCCAAACAGGCCGTATACGGCGAAGCCCAGTCCGCCGGTAAGCCCAACGAGGATCTCTCGCGGATTCCAGCTCACCGAATGAGAGCCGATGATCTCGGCCACCAGCGCGCAACCGACGAGCACTCCGCCAATCGCGGCGATCATGCGCCAGCCGAGCGGCTCGTCGAACAGCTTCCACGACACCACGGCGACGAACGCCGGCGCCGTATAGGCCAGGACCGTGGCGATCGAGGCGCCGTTGTAGGCGACCGAGTAGGTCCACACGACCTCTACCCAGGCCAATCCCAAAACGGCGAAGGCCGTCAGAAAGAGCAGATCGCGCCGACTGACCCGCAGCACGGCCGGTCGCACCACGATGAGTATACCCACCAGGATCAGGCCGGCGAGGAAGTCACGCCAAAACGCCACCCACAGCGGCGAGGCGCCGGCCGTCCGCGTAAGATACCCGATGAGCACCGCACTGCTCGCCCACATCACCGTCGCCACGGACACGACGAGATACCCCTGCCGGCTGCCCGAGCCCATCGCCCGCCGGCCTTGCTCCGATGTCGTCATTCGTCCTCCCAGGGACAACGTACGTGCGGCCGATAGGTTGAGAATCCCTGGACCGCCGCAGAGACTTCCGCACAACAGTATCAGAGTCTTAGCTCGTTTGCTTATGTAAATTACCGCAAGACTCCACCTACAGCTTCTGAGTCACCGGCGGTGAATTGCAGTCTCAGAATTCGCCGGGTTGCTGCGCTCACCTTGAAACGCTCGTCGAGACGCCAACCGGCGACCCAGGTAATCGCGCCGACCCCGCTGGTGGCCACGCAAAGCGGTACCCGATCGCGCCACGCCGCCGGCACTTTCTCGTTGATCATGAAGTCACACACGCTTTGCGAGCGCCCGCCGAGGCCCAGGGGTTGGAAGCGGTCTCCCGGCTGCCTTCGGCGCAGCGCCAGCCGGCCCGCCCGATCCGCATCCAGGTACGCCACGTTGGCGTCCCGATTGGCGACGATTTGCGCCGAGGCCTCCGAACCCACGTCCAGAACGACCGCCTCGACCCGCCAGGGGCTTCCCGGCAGGAGCGTCACACCCGGAGACTGCAGCAGGACCGGCACGTCGAGCCACGGGCACGCCGGCACGTCGTCGGTCGCGTCCCCGGAACCGCCTGCAGCCGCGACGGTCAGCACATCGTATCCGACCGTCAGCACGAGCCCGCCCGGAAGCGTGGCCTGCGTCCCCGTCTCGCGCGTTCGTCCGATCCACACCGCGTTCTCCACGTGTTCCCAACCGATGTCGCGCAGGTTTCGCCTCAATCGATCGACCGCCCTCCTGAGAGTGGACCGCTGCAGCCCAATCGGCAACGCCCGCCACCGGGGCAGGTCTAAAACCACGCGCCGCTCACCGGATTCATTCCGCAGCGTTTCGCGCCAGCCTGCCTCCGCCTGCGCGCGAACCAACTCGTAATCCCCTGCCAGCGCCTGCGCCGACCGTCGGATCACTTCACGGACGTTGGGGTTATACTGCTCCAGGAGCGGCAACAGGTCGTGCCGCAGCCGGTTACGAAAATACGTCCTGTCCAAATTGGACAGATCGAAACGCGGCGCCAGGTTGTTTTCGGTGCAGTACGCCTCGATCTGCGACCGCGTCACCTGCAGCAGCGGCCGAATCAGCTCCGGAGCCCCTACATGCAATCGACCCGCCCCGTCTTCATCCTCGGCTCCCTCGCAGCTCGGCTGGCTCAGCAGGGACTTCGGCTCCATTCCGCGCAACCCCGCCAGCCCTGCGCCGCGCAGCCAATGCATCAGCGTCGTTTCCGTCTGGTCATCCGCGTTGTGGCCCAGGGCGATGCGTTCCGCACCCACCTGCGCCGCCGTTCGCGCCAAAAAGGCGTACCGCGCCTGCCGAGCCGCTTCCTCCACGGACAGTCTGTGCTCGCGAACCAGCGCGGGCACGTCCGCGACGCCCAGGCTAAAGGGCACACCCCAGGCCTCGGCCGTCTCCTGAACGAACCGAGCGTCGGCGTCGGCTTCCCCGCCGCGAAGGCCGTGGTTCAAGTGAGCCACGTGCAGGGCGATCTCGAATTCCGGGGCGAGCGCCAGCATCACGTGCAGCAGGCACAGCGAGTCCGGACCGCCGGACACTGCCACGACCACGACGCGCCGCGGCGATTGGAAGCCGTCCAACAGGCCGTGCCGAACGATTGCCCGGCGCACTGCTCCTACCAGCACCTCATTTGCCTCAGCCATCTCGCGCGCTCCCGTCTCCTCGGAACAGCACATTATACCACGGTTGCTGCGTTCTTGCGTCTATCCCTGGCGTGCGGTAAAATCGGGTACCGGATTGAAACGTGTGGGGGGAGGCATGAGCAACGAATTGGTCGGGCTGCTCTTCGGAGGCTGGCTGCTGATTTACGTGCTGGCCCGCTGGGGGCAGCGCCGCGCCTTTCGCCGTGACTGGCTCGCTATCGGCGGGATTGGCTCTGGCCACGCTCGCCTTTTTCTGGCGCCCGCTCTTCACCGACAAAGCCTGGATGCCGGCCGGCGGCGGCGACCTGGCTTCCTTCATCTACCCCATGTACCAATTCATCGCCCGTCACTTGAAAGAAGGCGTTTTGCCCCTGTGGAATCCCTATCTGTACGGGGGCGCGCCCTTTGCGGCGGATATCCAGTCCGGCATGCTCTACCCCGTCAACTGGCTGTTCTTCTTGCTGAGCGGCAGCGTGACGTACCGACTCATCGAGGGCATGGCCTTCTTCCACATCTTCCTGGCCGGCGCCAGCATGTACCTGTGCCTGCGCCACCTGGACCGCGCGAAACTGCCCGCCGGCGCGGCTCTGACCGGCGCCATCGCCTACATGTTCTCCGACGTCTTTCTGATCCATCTGGGAAACCTGAACCTGATCGCCGTCGCCGCCTGGCTGCCGCTCGTCTTCCTGTTCTTTCATCGGGCGCTCAGCCGGTCTTCCGCCGGCCAGGCTGCCTGGGCCGGTGCGTTCCTGGCGCTGGCCGCACTCGCCGGTCACATCCAGATCTTCCTTTACATCGCACTGCTGCTCGCAGCATACACGACGTTCTGGCTCTTCGCCGTCCGCCCCTCAACGCGGCGGTTCCGCGCTGCCTCGCCCTTCGTGGGGTCCACATCCGTGGCTGCATCCGGCGGCCGGCCCGTCGAGAGGTCCGACCGGCTCGCAGGGCCCGCCACAGCGGTCGCGCTCCTCGTCGTCACCGCGGTCGTGGCCGGCCTGCTTTCGGCCGCCCTGCTCCTGCCGACCCTGGAGATGTCCCAGCACACGCTGCGCGCCGATCTGGATTACCGCGACGCCTCGGCGTTCTCGCTGCCGCCGGCCAAATTGATCGGCATGCTGGTCCCGTCGTTCTTCGAGCGCGATCCGTCCCTGCACTGGGGTCCGTGGGACCGCGTCGAGATCGGTTACCTGGGGGTATTTCCGCTGATCCTGGCTGGGTTGGCCCTGCTGCTCCGTCGTGACCGGCTCAACCTCTTCCTGTTGGGCCTGGCGACGGCGGCGATGTTCATCGCTTTTGGGGGCTACGCCATCGTCCACGGCTGGGTCTACGACCTGCTGCCTGGCTTCGATCGTCTTCGCGCGCCGGCCCGCATCGTATTGCTCGGGGACTTTGCGCTCGCCGCCCTGGCGGCGCGCGGATTGGGGACACTCATGCACCCCTTGACGCCCGCGGCGCGTGCCGGCTGGCGAAGCTTCGGCCGGCTGGCGCCCTGGTTGGGCTTCGGTGCTGTCCTCTCGATCGCGCCGCTCACGTACTACACACTGCTCATCGGTCAGGAAAAAGACCCGGCTCTGTTCGCCCGCTACGCCAACGCAACCAACGGCATCCTGCTGTTCCTGGTCTTTCTGGTCGGCAGCCTGCTGTTGCTGGCGCTCAGGCGCTGGCACTGGGTGCGCACCGGCACGTTTGGACTGCTCGCCGCCGGGCTGGTCTTGATAGACCTGGGCAGCACCGGCGCATACCTGGACATGGGCCGCAAAAGCCCGACCGACGGATACGATCACCCGGCGATCGTCGCCTTCCTGAAGAGCGATGCTTCATTGTTTCGTATCGACACACGGACCGATATCTGGGACCGCTGGCAGCCGGACACGCCACTGCTCCACGACATCCCCGACGTTTGGGGAGTAGTCAATCCGCTGACTCTGGCCGACTACGACCGCTACTGGGAGAATATGGGCAGTCGCACGTCGCCGCTGTACGATTTTCTGAACGCGAAATACGTGATCGCGAAGAAAGACGTCACCCTGGATTGGAACAAGTTCAGCCTGGCCTTTGACGGCGATCCCGACCTGAACGTATACGTCAACAAGGACGTCCTGTCTCGAGCGTTCCTCGTGCAGCAGGCCACGGTAGTGGCCGACCCATCCGCCGCGTTCGCCGCCATTCACGAGCCCGGCTTCGATCCGGCCCACCGGGTAGTCGTGGAGGCCGGCCGAGAGCTGGTCCCCGCCTTCGGTGGCTCAGACGGACTCCCCGGCACGGTTCAGGTCACGCGCTACGGCCTGAACAACATCGAGTTGAGCGTCGACACGCCGTCGGCCGGCTACGTCGTCCTCAGCGAGGTATACTACCCTGGCTGGCAGGCGCGTCTGGACGGCCGAGCGACGACCCTGTACCGCGCCAACTACACGTTCCGCGCTGTCTACGTGGATCCGGGTCATCACCAGATCGCGCTCTCTTTCCGACCCACGTCGTTCTACTTAGGGGCGGCGTTGTCCATCGCCACCCTCTTCCTGCTCGCGGTCGTCGCCGCCGTCCGCGCCCGTCGCCGCAGACGCGCTGACGATTCCCTGGTGAAAGGGCGTTCGTAGCAACGCGTTCCCAAGAGCGTCAGAGCCCCAGTCGTCGAGCTGGATCGAGGCACTGAAGATGGATGTCGCTTCTCTCACTATCCACACAATCGGCCATTCCACACGAACCCTGGAGGAGCTTCTCGCGCTGCTGCAGGAAAACGGCGTGCAGACCCTGGTTGACGTGCGGACTGTGCCCCGCTCGCGACGCAATCCGCAGTTCAACCAGGATGCGTTGGCCGGCTCGCTGCGGGCGGCCGGCCTCGAGTACGTCCATTTTTCGGGCCTGGGCGGCTTTCGGGCGGCTCGTCCTGACTCACCCAACACCGGCTGGGCCAACGTCCAATTCCGCGGCTTTGCCGATTACATGCTCACCCCAGAATTCGAACAGAATCTGGGCGACCTCCTCGACCTGGCGCAGCGCACCAGGATCGCCATCATGTGCGCCGAAGCGCTGTACTGGCGCTGTCACCGCAGCCTCATATCCGATGCCCTGACCGTGAGAGGCGTGGTCGTCGTGCACATTATGCGTCCCGGCCACGTCGAGCCCCATCGCCTCACGGACTTCGCGCGCGTGTCCGGCAACCAGATCACGTACCCATCGGAGTAATCCGCATCCCGAATCGACCCAACGGCCGCAATGAGCCAGGCCCCCGATCTTTACGGCTCCGGCGTCACGCTGCCCGAAATCTGCACGCCGGCCCTTTCGTAATATGCCCTGATGCCCTCCCGGACAGATTCTGTCTCGAACGTTGGGATGACGCTCTTCAGGCTCTTCAGCGTGGCCTGGGGATCCTGGCCGGACGGTAAGCCGATCAAGGCGTACAGATCGTCCAGGGAGATACCGTAAGTATCGGAAACGTACTGCAGAGACATCGAGCCCATGATGCCGGCCGGATCGGGACGGACTTCGCCGCCGATCGTCGTCGTGGTCGTGGCCACGGTGATCCACGAGCCCGTCGCCTGGGCGACGAGGATCGAGCCCATGAGCGTAATCCCGGCGAGTAAAGGCAGCAGGTACTTGTTGACGGTCACAGTAATTTCTCCTTCTTGAAAGGCTCGAGAGCGAGCCTCAGCCTCACAGGACCTGACACTTCAATCGATGAGCTCAAGGATTACGGCGCGGCGACAGGGCGAACGTGACCTCCAGAGCGCCTTTTTTGGGACAGGAATCGACACACTCCAGGCAGCCGATGCAGCTGGTCGATGTCCGGATGGCCTTGTCCACGGGCAGGTGCATGGGGCACGCTTTGGCGCAGCGGCCGCAGTCGATACAGACGTTCGGCTTGCGCTCGACCTTGAGCAAGCTGATGCGCTGCAAGAGGCTGATCAACCCGCCCAGCGGGCAGAGATACCGGCACCAAAAACGCCGGATGAAGATGGAGCCGAGCACGACGACGGCGGTGATGACGTAGGTCACACCATGGGCTGCCCAGTCGAACTCGAAGACGTAGCCCAGGCCGAACAGACCGTGGTAAGGATCGACGCCGACGAACCAGAGGGTGGCCGTGCTGATCGTGAAGTAGACGATGGCAGCCAGGACGACGTAGCGGCCATAGGTGAGCAGATGATCCAATCTTGCCGGCACGTTCACAGTGGGAATCTTGAGCCGCTTACGAGCGCCTGCCAGAAAATCCTGCACCGCGCCGAAGGGGCAGATCCAGCCACAGAAACCGCCGCCGGCAAAAAGGATGCCTAGAAGAAGTCCGGCGAGCAGGACCAGATTCGACAGGGCGGTCTTGGGCACAAACTGGCCCTCGACGGCGTAGCGGTAGGCAGTCTCAATGCCGCCGAATGGGCAGAGGGCATCCAGGGATGGGATCGGGCTGGCATCACCGCCGGCCACGTGGTGGCGAATGGCTGACGTGAGAATCACGCCAACAAAGGCGGCCTGCGTGGTGTAACGCAGGATTCGGGTCCAGGGCCAGCGTTGGGCGCGCGGTGGTGCCTTCACTGCAGGTGTCGCGGTCATATTACTTCTCCTTCTTGAATATCCGGATATAACGAACGACTACGTCAAGGATTATAGGGAGACTTGTGAGGAATTGATGAGGCCGCAATGAAGAGGTCGTGTGCTTGCTTCGAACGCTCTTCTCCCTCGACCCAGAAGGGAGAGGACGGGCGAGGATAGTCCCGCGCCAGACGACGGCTCCGTCCAGACGACATCGCCGGTCACGAACACGCGAGCACGGAAGGTCGACGTGACCTTCCGTGCTCCACAACCCCCAGACAGTTGTTTGATCCGATCTCGAACGTCATCACCCCATGAAGCCAGGATCTGTCAAAGCTTCAGGCGCTCCACACAACTGAGCGCAGCAGCCATTGGCGTAGGGGGAGGCTGAGTCTCCTGCCCGGGCGGCATCGGCGCGGCGGACTCGACCGTGCCCGTCGCCACGACCGTGGTCGTGATCAGCGGCGACGCTGGCACACCGGCTGAAAGCGGCACGCTGCTGCTGATCGCTTGCTCGGCCGTCAGGGTCATCGTGGCCGCGACTGTCCCGGTGATCGCCGGCCCGACAGTCACAGTCAGCGTCGCAGTCGTCGTCTCAGTAATCGTCGGCGCCGCGATGACGGTCTCCGCGGTGGTCGGAAGCGCCGTCGCAGACTCCGTCGCCGTCGGCGGGACGGGCGTCTCGGTCGCGGCGGCAGTGGCGGTCGCCGTGGGCGGAACGGGCGTGTCCGTCGCAGTCGCGGTCGACGTCGGGGGAACGGGCGTGTCGGTCGCCGTCGCAGTCGCCGTGGGCGGAATGGGCGTCTCGGTCGCCGTCGCGGTCGCCGTCGGCGGGACGGGCGTCTCGGTCGCCGTCGCAGTCGCCGTGGGCGGAATGGGCGTCTCGGTCGCTGTCGCGGTCGCCGTCGGCGGAACCGGCGTATCTGTCGCGGTCGCCGTAGCCGTCGCGGTTGCCGTGGGCGGAACGGGTGTGTCGGTCGCGGTCGCCGTCGCCGTCGGCGGGACGGGCGTGTCGGTCGCCGTGGGCGGAATGGGCGTCTCGGTCGCCGTCGCGGTCGCCGTCGGCGGGACGGGCGTGTCGGTCGCCGTGGGCGGAATGGGCGTATCCGTCGCGGTCGCCGTCGCCGTGGGCGGAATGGGCGTGTCGGTCGCCGTGGCGGTCGGCGTCGGCGGAACGGGCGTGTCCGTCGCGGTGGCGGTCGCCGTCGGCGGAACGGGCGTCTCGGTCGCCGTGGCGGTGGCCGTCGGCGGAACGGGTGTGTCCGTCGCGGTCGCAGTCGACGTCGGCGGAACGGGCGTCTCGGTCGCCGTGGCGGTGGCCGTCGGCGGAACGGGCGTGTCCGTCGCGGTCGCAGTCGACGTCGGCGGAATGGGCGTGGCGGTCGCAGTCGCGGTGGCCGTCGGCGGAACAGGCGTGTCGGTCGCCGTGGCAGTGGCCGTCGGCGGAACAGGCGTGTCGGTCGCCGTGGCGGTGGCCGTCGGCGGGACCGGCGTGTCGGTCGCAGTCGCAGTTGCGGTGGGTGGAACGGGCGTGTCGGTCGCGGTCTCCGTGGCCGTCGGCGGAACAGGCGTCTCAGTCTCCGTGGCCGTCGCCGTCGGGGGGACAGGTGTTTCAGTCGCCGTGGCGGTAGGCGGGATTGGGGTTGAAGTCTCAGTCGGCGTCGGCGGAACCGACGTCGCGGTGGGCGAGACGAGCGTCGCAGTGGGCGGAACCGGCGTCGGCGTGGGTGCAGAGGGTCCGCAGCTCACTGCCAGCAGGGCGAGAATCAGGAAAGTCAGACACTACGACCGGGCTGCGTCTCATACTTTCCTCTCCTTATAAGATGAAGTTATCATCCTGAGGCCGGAACGGATGAGTGAAGTCGACTCACGACACGATTCGCGCTCGTTTCACCTCCTATACTCGCAACCCAACGCTCACCCATCCCTGGTGTGATCGACACTGCAGGGAAACTATTCACAGAAAGACCAGTGATGTCGCAGGACAAACGGGGAGTGAGAACCCACACGAACGGAAAGAGGACCGAGAGGGAGATTCAATGACTCCTCCGCGCGGGATCGCACTCATTGTACCACACCTTCGGACCGCCTGTCAATGGATTGCGAATATGAAAAAGGCCTTGACGTAACCGTCAAAGCATGATATACTATTATCGACTGGTTTGCACAGCCAACTGGTCTGGGAGGTGACCAATTGCCATGCCTGACTTCCGCAGCATCGCAAATGTCGATCGTCTCATTCACGAGCCCGCGCGGTTGATGATTCTGACCCTCCTCTACGCCGTCGACTCAGCCGATTTCCTGTACCTTTGCGGGAAACGGACCTGACGAAGGGCAACCTTTCCTCCCATCTGTCCAAGCTGGAAACTGCGGGATACGTCGAGATTGAGAAGACGTTCAGGGGCAAGGTGCCTCTAACCGTGTGTCGTCTCACCCACGCCGGGCGTGAGGCATTCCGCGCTTACCGAGAGCGTCTGAAGCGGGTCGTTGAGGCTATGCCTCGTTAAGGGCGCCTCAGGGCTAGGACTTTCCAGCGCCGGGTAAGGCCGCCTGCCGCCCCGACTAGTTCCGCGCTGGCCGGTGGGGAGGGCGGTTCAACGAGAGCCAGTAATAACCAGCTTCGGACACCGCCACGACGAAGTCCTCGAATTCTACCGGCTTGACGATGTAGCTGTTCACACCCCACTTGTAACTGTCGATCAGGTCACACTCCTCCTGGGATGAGGTCAGCACGACCACCGGAATCATGCAGGTTCGTTTGTCCTCTTTGATTCGGCGCAGCACTTCCAATCCATGGACCTTCGGCAGCTTCAGGTCGAGCAAGACCAGACTGGGCGATTGGTCCATGTCCCGTCCGGCGAATGGGCCTTTAGCGAAGAGATAGTCCAGCGCCTCTTCTCCATCCGAAACCCGCAGCACCTGGTTCGTCAGGTTGCTCTTTCTAAACGCAGTCATCGTCAACTCTGCATCGTAGGGGTTGTCCTCTACCAGCAACAGCTCGACTTCGTTCAGATTCATGACGCCTCCGCCTTGAGTTTGAGTCAGAATTGGGAGAAGAAAGGCCGTGACGACGGCCGCCAGGAAGACCACGAACCGTTCGGGGTGCTATTACGAAGAGCCCAAGGAGTGGGACAAGCCTGCTCCGGGGGCAGGACAATACACATCATTTGATGTTCATTATATCAATTTCTCGCCACGACGCAACTTGGCTTCGATCTGAATCCTAGCCGTCCAATATGTCCCTGACTTTCCGCGCCAGCGCCGCCTCACTGAACGGCTTCTGCAAAAAGCCGCCCATGGCAGCCAGATCCGCCGCATCCGTCATCGTGCTGTCGATGTAGCCCGACGTAAACAAGGTCTTGACCTCGGGCCGGATGAGCCTGAGTTCCTTGGCCAGAACCCTGCCGCTCATCTGCGGCATCACCACGTCCGTCAGGAGCAGATCGATCTGCCCCTGATGCTGTCGGGCCACGTCGAGCGCCTCATGGCCGTTCGACGCCTCGAGCACGTTGTACCCCAGGTCCTGGAGAATGCGCACCGTCAGGCCGCGCACGAGTGGCTCATCCTCCACCGACAGGACGGTCTCGGCGCCGTGTGGCAGGTACCCGGCCTCGTCGCGACGAGGCAGTTTCCGGCCGGGATAGGAAGTTGCCGGCAGGAATATCTGCACGATCGTGCCCTGTCCTTCCTCGCTATCCACCCAGATGTAGCCCTGGTGCTGTTGAACGATGCCGTACACAGCGGCCAGTCCCAGTCCCGTGCCTTTCCCCACGCCCTTCGTCGTAAAGAAGGGTTCGAACAAGTGCGACTTCACCTCCGAAGTCATGCCGCTACCCGTGTCGGCGATGGTCAAACGAACGAACCGGCCGACCCGAGCGCCGACGTGTCCGCGCACGTATTCTTCGTCCAGCGTCACCGCCGCAATAGTGATCGTCAGTTTGCCGCCATTGGTCATCGCGTCGCGGGCATTCACGACGAGATTGACCAGGACCTGCTCGATCTGCCCGGGGTCCGCGCTGACGATCGCGGCCTCACTCATCGGAATGGTCACCAACTCGACGTCTTCGCCGATCAACCGGCGCAGCATCTTGTCCAGGTCAAGGATGAGATCGTTCAGGTTCACTGGCCGAGTCGCCACGATGTGGCGGCGCGAGAAAGTCAGCAGGCGCTGAGTCAGGCTCGTGGCCCGCTGTGCCGCTTTCAGCACCTGGTCGATGTCGTTTCGCGCCGGATCGCCCGGCGCCAGCGCGTTCCAGGCGAACTGGGCGAATCCGGTAATCGCGGTCAACAGATTGTTGAAGTCGTGCGCGACCCCGCCGGCCATGCGGCCCACCGTCTCCATCTTCTGGGCCTGCAAGAACTGGCCCTCCAGTTGCTTGCGCTCGGTGATGTCGCGGACGATGGCCTCCACTGCCGCCAACTCGCCGCTGTCATCGTAGATAGGAACGGTGCGCGCCTCGGTCCAATGCACTTTGCCGGTCTTGTGGATCCAGCGCAGCTCCAGTGGCTGCTGGCAGGACGCCGGATCCCGGTTGAACGCCTCGAATACCGCCTTGTCCTCCGGCCAAATCTGTGCAAAACCCAGGTCGGGGCTGGCGTAGAACTCTTCCGGGGTGAACCCGGTCAGGCTCTCCACCGCCGGGCTGACGTACGTGAAGTGTGGCGACGGCTGCAAGTCGAGGCGATAGATGAAATCCTGCGCCTTTTCCGCCAGCAACCTGAACAACTCTTCGCTCCTGCGCAGCGCCTCTTCTGCCCGACGATGCTCGGTGATGTCTTCAGTCATGCTGATCGCGAACTGCGGCGCTCCGGCTGCATCCCGCACGAGCGACACGGTGAGATGCGCCCAAATGAGCTCCCCGTCCTTGCGAATGTAGCGCTTGTCGCGCTGATAGTAATCGCATTCGCCTCTCACCAACTCGGCGAACAGCTGCAATTCAATCGTCAGATCCTCCGGGTGCGTGAATTCGCCGAAGTGTCTGCCTGCGACTTCTTCCTGATTGAAACCAAGCATGCCAATCCTGGCGGGATTACACTCGATCAGGGTCCCCGCGAGATCGACGACGGCGATGCCGACAGCCGCCCCCTCGTACACCGCGCGGAAGCGGGCCTCGCTTTCGCGCAGAGCCGCTGTCGCCTGCTTGCGCTCGGTGATGTCACGCTCCATCGACAGCAGCCCAACGATCTGGGCGTCGTCATCGCGCAGAGGCATCTTGATCGCTTCGAACCAGCGCTTGCCGACAGGCGTGTCCAGCTCGTGCTCAGCCACGACGCGGGCGCCTGTGGACATGACGTGGACTTCCTCGTCGCGGAAGGACTGTGCCTGCTCCGGCGAGAAGAAGTCGAAATCGCTCGTTCCGACCAGCTCTTGGCGGGTCTTCTGGCGAATCCAGCAGTACGCATCGCTCAGCTCCCGCACGACTGAGTCTCTGTCCTTGAACAACACGATGTCCGGCGTAGTCCCCAGCAGCGCCAGAAGCATGCGCCGCTGCCGGTCGCGCTCGGCCTCGGCGGCACGCCGGCTCGTGATGTCCGTCAGGCTGCCTTCGTAGTAAATTGGCACGCCGTCGCGGCTCCGAACCAGCCGCGCACTGTCCAATACGAAGATGATCTGCCCATCGCGGCGACGCAGGCTCAGCTCCATGTCACGCTCCACGCCTGCGTGATCGAGTGCATTCATCCAGTTCACGCGCACTTCCGGCTCCGCGTACAGATCCCGAACGTCGACGTTAAGCATAGATTGGCGGTCCGGAAAGCCCAGCATTTCGACCATCGCCGGGTTGGCGTCCAGTATCCGGCCCGACGGCGTCGTGCGGTACAATCCGACCGGGACGCTTGCCACCAGCGCCCGGTAGCGCGATTCGGCCTCACGCGCCTGCCGCCGCTCGTGGGCCCGCGCCACCGCCAGCCGCACCGAACCCGGCAATCGCCCAAAGTGCCGCACGGACTTGACGACGTAGTCGTCCAGCCCGGCCTTCATGGCTTCCACGGCCACTTCCTCGGTCCCGGTGCCGGTGAACATGATCACCGGACAGTCAGGCCAGAGCGACTTGATGATACGCAGCACAGCCAGTCCATCCGACCAATGGAGCTGGTAATCCGTAATGACCAGGTCGAAGGGGTCCCTGTCCAGCATTCGTTCCAGACTCGCCTGATCCCAGGCCTGCTGCACCTCCAGCCCCGGAAATGCCTTGGTCAACTCCCGCGCCACCAGGGTGCGATCATCTGGGTTGTCATCTACCAACAGCACGCGCACGACTGACGCTGCGGGCTGACGGGATTCGAGGTTCGAGTCGTTGTCCATATGTCTCCTCGTTACATCTCCGGCTTTTCGTTGAGAATTACCCAGTAAAGGTTGAACGCCTTTACCATCTCTACCAGGCTGTCAAAAGCAACCGGCTTGACCAGGTAGGAGCTGGCCCCTCGCTCGTAGGCGGTATTGATGTCGGCTGACTCGCGTGACGCGGTGAGCACCACAACCGGTAGGCGCCTCAGTCCAGGCTGGTCGCGCAGCCACGCCAGCACTTCCAAACCCGAACGGCGGGGCAGCTTGAGGTCCAGCAGGACCACGATCGGTAACGGGAAGCGCTCGCGATCGGAATACTGGCCGTCACCGGTCAGGTAAGCGGTCGCCTGCTCGCCGTCCCCCACCACCATCAATGGATTGGCCAGGTCGGCCTTGCGAAAGGCCCGTCGCAGCAACAGCACGTCGTTCGAGTCGTCTTCCACCAACAGAATCGTGCTCAATGGAGAGTTCATTGTGTGCTCCGCGGGCGGTGCAGTTCCGCCCAGAAACGGCTGCCCTGTCCGACAATCGACTCCACACCTGCTCGCCCATCCATTCGCTCCATCGCCCGGCGGACGATGGCCAGCCCAATGCCGGTGCCGGGGTACGTCTCCAGGCCATGGAGACGCTCGAATATGCGAAACACTCGTTCTTGATGCTCCGGTGCGATGCCGATGCCGTTGTCCTCCACCCACAAACGCAGCCACGCATCGTCGCCCGGCACAGCCGGCCCTATCTCCGCCGCTGCCACGCCCATGTCCTCGACCCACAGCCGAACGTGAGGCTGCACGCCGGGCGCAACGAATTTCACTGCATTGCTGACCAGGTTGGCTACAACCTGAACCAGCGTTGCATGGTGGCCCAACACGCTCGACAGCGGTTCTTCCACGACTACTTCCGCGCCGCGCGCCTTCAGATTCGCGTCCACCTGGGCCAGCGCAACCGACACGACGGATGA
This sequence comes from uncultured Chloroflexia bacterium, assembly GCA_963843645.1. Lineage (GTDB taxonomy): Bacteria > Chloroflexota > Anaerolineae > DAOTYC01 > DAOTYC01 > CAWJLE01. The sequence continues at coordinate 1,175,163 of CAWJLE010000003.1, forward strand.
GAGATCGACCGGCTGCAGGACCAATTCGGCCCGGCTCACTCGACTATAGGCCAGCAAGTCGTTGATCAGGTTGTCCATCCGCTCGCTGGCCGCTACGATTTCGGTGAGCGTATTCCTGGCCGATCTCGTCCAACGAGCCGGCGTAATCTTCGACCAACGCCTGCGCGAACCCCTGCATGGCACGCAGCGGCGCGTGCAGGTCGTGCGAGATCGAGTAGGCGAAGGACTTCAGCTCGGCGTTGATTTCCTGTAGCTCTTCCGTACGCCGGGCGACACGAACCTCCAGGTCGGACGCGTGTCGTTCCACCTGCTCGTGCAGGCGCGCCTGCTGGTACGCGACCGCCAGCTGGTCTGCTACTTCGCAGGCGATCTCCTCGTCCTGAGGTTGGAACGCCGCGGGCTTCTCCGACCCCAACCCAAGGTAACCAATCAGCTGTTCACCGGACTTGAGCGGAATGAGCCGGTACGAGCGCAGATTTTCGTGTCGTAATTTCTGAATGAATCCGGGCGGCTCGACCAGAGCGTCGAAGTCGTCGTACCCGATCACGCGGCCCTTTCTGAGCGTTTCTACGTCATATGAGTCCAGAGGCAGGTATGCGCCGGAGGAAAACCGGATCGGGTGATCGGCAACTGCGGAAATGAGCCGAGCCTGCCGGGCATCGAAGTTCGAATGCCACCAGGCTTGCCCGCTCGCAGGGCACCAGTTGGGCGATGCGCTCCAGAGCCGCCTCGGCGATCTGCTGGGGCGACTGCGCCGCCAGGATGGCCTGATCGATCTGGTGCAGGGTTTTCAGCCGCTCGGCATATCGCTGCAGGACGATTTCGGCTTGACGCTGTTGGGTGACGTCGATAGATACTCCCCCCACGTAAGTCCGGCCACCCGCGTCTCGCAACGGGAACTTCAACGTCAACCAATCGTGCCAGGATCCGTCCGCCGCCTGCAGCCGCTCCGCGGCCTCCACCGGGCTCACCCGTTTCCAGAACGCTCCGATCGGCAGCCACCATCTTCTCGCCCCGTTCACCGGGATGAAAATCCAACGTGGACTTGCCCCGCCAGCTGCCCGGCGCCATCCCGTAGAATCGCTCCATTCCGGCTGTTGAGATAGAGGACTCGTCCGCCTTCATCGTTCATGAACACGAAGGTGGGGCTGTTGTCCATGTAGATTGGAAACGTTCCTCGCTCTCGCGCAGGGCCGCCTCCATTTCGCTGGCGCTCCTGCTCCTGTTTCGCTGACTCGATGGCGAACGACAGGTCGGCCGCCAGCGTTCCCAGCAGTCCGATTTCCTCCTCGTTTTCGAAGAATCGCGGTTCGCCGGAGTGCAGCATCAGCGCGCCGAACGCGTGCCCGTTCGCGATCAAGGGCAGCGCTGCAAAGGCGCGATAGCCGCGCTTCGCGGCCTCCAGGCGCCACGGTCTCGTCGCCTGTCAATTCGCACGTCAACAGACGAGACAATCCGTCCCGTGCGCAGAGCAACTCCGGTCGGCCCCTGCCCTTCGGGGAGGCTGTCGTCCGCGGAAACCTTGATGCACTCGAGGTAGCCGTCGACGACGCCGGCCCAGGCCACCGGCTTCACCCACGAATCCTTTGGATCCACCAGGCCCACCCAGGCCATCCGGAACGAGCCCTCCTCAACAGCCACCCGACAGGCCTCTTCGTACAGCTTCTGGGGCTCACGCACGCGCACGATGGCTTCGTCGATCTTGCTCAAAACCCGGAACAATCGATTTTGTCGGGCGAGCCGGGCCTGCTGCTCCTGCAAGGAATCAGCCATGTGATCGAACGCCACCGCGAGATCCTGCAGCTCGTTGCGGCGGCCAGACGAGTTGACTCGGGCGCTAAGATCGCCGGACGCCAGTTGTTTCGCCGTCGCTGCCAGCCGGCTGACCGGTCGCACGAAGACCGCCTGCCCGACGCCCCAGGCAAGACCGCACGTCACCAGCGTCGCCGCCGCGAGCAGCAGCAGATTGCGCACCATCGTCTTGTTGACCGCCGCGTACGCGATGGAGCGGGACAGGCCGACACTCACGAAGACGTCGGCGCTCTTGAGCCGGCTGTAACCATACAGGCGTGTCACCCCATCGAGGCCAAGACCCTCGACAGTCCCCTCGCCGTTCGGGCTGCGCGCCATCGCGGACACACGCCACTCCGGCGCCGCGTGGCCGACAAACGTCCCATTGTCCGGCTCTCGCGCCAGGATCAAGCCGTTGCCGTCAATGACCGTAACGACCGCATCGTTGGGCAAATCTGCCACGGCAACCGCTCGCCTCATCCAGGTCAGATCGAGGCTGGCAGCAATCAGGCGATGCACCCGGCCGTCCTCGTGCACCTCGGGATAGACTGCCGCCATCACCGGCGCTCCCGTGGGCCCATCAGTCGCGAAACCACTGGTCCCGAATGCACGCGTCTCGATCGCGCGCTTGAACCACGCCAGATTGTGGTAATCCGGCACAGACGGCGGCACCCCCGAGGCAAACAGGCGTCCGTCCGCCTCCAGCACCAGAAGGTTGGTAAGCATCGGATATTGCCCCAGGAACTTCGCCAGGAGCACGCGGCAAGCTTCCGGATCGTCGCCGTGGACTTCGCTTACTTGGGCCGCAGTGATGAGCAGATGATGCGTTTCGTCGATCAGTTGCTGCTCTGCGGCAGCAGCAACTCGGGCACGGCTCAGCGCCTCCATCCGAACTTCGTCCGCTTCCGCCCGGCCCTGCTCCTCACCGGCGTGCAGCAACAGTCCCGCGCCAGGCAGCACAGTCAATAACACCAATAACAACAACCTGATGCGCAGGCTGGACAACCAGTTCACTCCATCGGCCTCCCGGGCGAAAGACGAACCGCAATCGCAACCAAGAATGGACTTAAATTAGCATTATCCATCGAAAACGAAGTCAGCGTCTCTATTTTATCATAACCCTTCGATACATCCAACCGTGCAATAATTATGGAGATGCGGATTGCCGGCGCTCCTGGACGAGGGCGGCCCTCGTCCAGGAGCGCCGGCAATCCGCGAGGCAAGGGGATTGGTCCAGGACCTTGGGCACGCCACGAAGCCGGACGTCTGGGTTATGCCCCAGACCACGGGGCTATCGCGTCTTAAGCCATCAGCCTGCTCAGAGCCGGCCCGCCCGGCGATAAAGTCGCCAGGCTACATGACAGCGTCCGATGAATCGGACTTCTGGCTGCTCTGAAGTCCGATTCATCGGACGCTGTCATGTAGCCCGGCGACTTTATCGCCGGGCGGGCCGGCTCTGAACAGGCTGATGACTTAAGATGCGAAAGCCCTGCATCCAGACCAGATGTGGCTGACACAGACCAGGGCTTGACAGCTGGAGTCCGCCGCACTATACTTGCCCCATTCACGAAAGCGTCTGCCTCGAAGGGGTAAACCGATGCCGCTGTACGACATCTCGATCACCATCTCGCCTTCTATGGTGGTCTGGCCTGGCGATCCGCCCGTCACGATCTCGCCTGAGAGGGTCATCGACAAGCACGGCTACGCATTGTCACGCTTGGCCTTCGGCAGCCACACCGGAACCCACATCGACGCGCCCCGCCACATGATCGAGAACGGTCTGCCCATCGATCGCATCCCCCTGGAAACGCTGATCGGAACCGCCTACGTTTTCGAAGTGGAGCCGGCTGACGGCCTCGCCATCCACGCGAGCGATCTGGCCGGTCTTGGCATACCCCACGATGTGACCCGCCTGCTGCTCAAGACGTCCAACTCGAACCTGTGGCAGGCCGGGCCTCAAGCTTTCGAGCCCCAGTACGTCCACCTGACCAGGCGGGCCGCCCAGTGGGTGGCAGAGCGCGGCATTCGACTCCTGGGTATCGATTACCTATCGCCCGACCCCTACCCGGGTGACGGTGCACCTGCTCACGAAGAACTGCTCGGCGCCGGCGTGGTAATCCTCGAAGCGCTGAATCTCAGCGCAGTGACGCCCGGCGTCTACCAACTGATCGCGTTGCCGTTAAAAATAGCGGCAGCCGACGGCGCTCCCGTGCGCGCCCTGCTCATGCGTTAAGTTTTGTCCAGTCAATTTTTTTGGGGAGGAAGACCATGCAAATCTGTCGTTTCTACGTGCCCTCTGAAGGAGTGCGACTCGGCGCCGTGCAGGGCGGCCAGGTCCACGACCTGACCGCGCAGCCAGGATTCGGTTCGATCGCGGAATTCGCGCAGTCCACGGCCGGCCTCACGCCCGTCCGGCGCGCCGCCTTGGTGGCTGAAGCCATGGCCCGTTCGGGCGTCACGGCGATCCCCTTCGCCGACCTGGACCGCGAGCCGGCCCCGAACGTCGCGCATCTGCTCGCGCCCATCGATCAACAGGAAGTCTGGGCGTCAGGCGTCACGTACCTCATCAGTCGCGATGCCCGCGAAGAGGAATCGAACAAGAGCAACATCTACAATCGCGTGTACGACGCCGAAAGGCCGGAGCTGTTCTTCAAGGCCACACCTAACCGCGTCGTCGGTCAGCGCGACTACGTCTACGTCCGCAGCGACTCGACCTGGAGCGTTCCGGAGCCGGAGCTGACCCTCTTCATCAGCCCCAAGATGGAGATCGTAGGCTTCACCATCGGTAACGACGTCAGCTCCCGCAGCATTGAGGGCGAGAACCCTTTGTACCTGCCGCAAGCCAAAGTACACCGGCGCTGCTGCGCCCTGGGTCCGGTCATCACCCTGCGCGAGAGCGACACGACACCCAACCCGAAAAACCTGGACGTCCGCAGCGTGATCTATCGCGGCGGTCGACCGGCTTTTGAGGGTACTATCAATACCTCGCGCATTAAGCGGACGCTGGAAGAATTGGTCCTGTACCTGGGGCGCGACCAGGAATACCCGAACGGCGCGTTCCTGCTGACCGGCACGGGGATCGTCCCCGGCAGCGACTTCGACCTCTCGGAAGGCGACGAGGTCGAGATCACCATCGCCGGCCTGGGCACACTGCGCAACCCGGTTCGCCGCTGCCCGGCCTGAGCCTCAACTATGAACGAAGTGGTGATGCTGATGATGATGGGCGGGCCGCGCGGCACGCCCATCGAGCGCATGGTCACCGAGGCGTGCGAGGCCGCATCCCTGGACACGGTGGAGCGCGCCCTTGCCGCACCGGCCGTTGCCCGCATCGTCATCGCCACCGACTCGCCTCGCCTGGCATATGGTCTTTCCGAGCTTGCGAATCCGCGCGTCACGGTGGACCCGGACCTGCCAGGCGAGCGATTTCACTTCGGCGAACGGCTGATGCAGCTCATCGCCCGGTACCAAATCGAGCGCGTTCTCTACTTCGGCGGCGGCAGCGGCGTCCTCCTGTCGACCGCGGAGATCGACCGCATGGCGCGCGCCCTGGCCGCAAACGACCGGCTCTTCATCTGCAACAATTTCTTCTCGGCGGACTTCGCCGGCTGGACCCCCGCAGACGCCATGGTGGACCTGCTGCCGCCCCGCTTCGACAACGAGCTGGGTTGGCTGCTGGGTGATCTCGCCGGCCTGCCCGTCGTGGCCCTCCAGCGTACGGCTTCCACTCAGTTCGACCTGGACACGCCCACCGATCTGCTGACAGTAGCCGCGCACCCCGCCGTGGGCCCGCGGCTGCGCGCTCACGTCGATGGCCTGCACCTCGACGCCACGCGCCTGAACCGAGTCATCGCCGCGTTCAACGACAGTCGCGCCGAGGTCATCATCGCCGGCCGCATCGGCGCCGCCGCATGGTCTTACCTGGAGGGCGAGACCGCGTCCCGCATCCGCGTTTGGTCCGAAGAGCGTGGCATGCGGGCCGACGGTCGCCTGTTTCGCGCCGAGGCCCGCTCTTTGTTGGGACACCTGATGGAGCGCACTGGCCTGGCCGGCGGCTTTGCGGTGCTGGCCGACCTGGGTGAGGCCGCCCTCATCGACAGCCGTGTACTATGGGCGCATTTCGCCCGCTGGCCGTCCGCCGCCGACCGATTCGCTTCCGATCTCGGCCGCCCCGCCGACATCGCAGATCCCTGGCTGCGCGAGTTCACCGAGGCCGCCCTGGCCGCGCCCATCCCGATCGTGATGGGCGGCCATTCACTCGTCTCCGGCGGATTATACGCCCTGGTCGAGACCGCCCTGTCGCGCGCCGCCGGAGGTTCCGTGCGTCGCCGGCCGAGCCTCTCCCCACCACGCCCCGATCCGCTGGCGGACTGGGTGAGGTGACCGGACCACGAGAGGCGCGAACGCAACGGTCCGTCGCCGCCCGAGCCTCTCCCTGCCGCGCCCTGACCCGCTGGACGCCTGGGCGAACGTCCGGGACCACGAGAGGCTCGAACAGGCACGAAAGACACGAAAAAAACCCTCGTCGCCGCAGTTATGACTTATCCACGACGACGAGGGGCCTGTTTTCGTGTCTTTCGTTCCTGTTCGCGTCTCTCGTGGTCCGGAGACCCTTGCCCGATCGGACTATTCCTCTCCTTCGTAATAATCCGGGTAGAATCTCTTGGCGCACTCCGGGCACAGGCCGTGGCTGAAGTCCGCCTCCGAGTGGTCGCGGACGTATACTTCCACCTGCTGCCAATAACCCTGGTCGTTGCGCACTTTCTTGCACGAAGCGCAAATCGGGATCAATCCCTTCAAGGTCTTGATATTGGCCATCGCATCCTGCAGCTCCGTGATCAGCTTCTCTCGCTCCGTCTGGACGCGGATACGTTGCGCCACTTCTTCGCGCAACCGCTTGTTGGCGACCTGCAACTCCTTCGTGCGCTCCTCGACGAGCTGCTCCAGATGCTCCCGGTATCGGCTCAGCTCCTCTTCCATTTTCCGGCGCTGCGTGATGTCCGTACCGACCGCCTGGAGCTCAGCAGGCCCTCCCAGCTCGTCGGTGATCAGCCGCACGGTCCAGAAGATCCAATGCAACTCACCTTCGGACGGCCAGGCACGGCTCTCGCCGACCGCGACGGGATGGGCCTCGTCCAGCTGGGACACGATTCGGTCTATTTCGTCGCGATCGTCGGAGTGAATGAACGCCAGCAGCTGTTGTCCGACCACGTCGGCGCGCGATCGACCGAAGTAACGGCAGAAGGAGTCGTTCACGAACGTGATGGTACCGTCCGGCAAGCTTCGGCACACCAGCTCCACCTGGTCCTCGACGATAGCCCGATAGCGGGCCTGCGATGCAGCCAACTCCTCTTCGGCCCGCACCCGCTCGGTGCGTTCATGCATCTCGGCGAGCGCCCGCCGCGCCGCCGGCGCCAGCCGTGACAGCCGATCCTTGAGCACGTAATCCGTCGCTCCACGCTTCACTGTCTCGATGGCCCGCTCTTCACCAATCGTGCCGCTCACGAAAATGACCGGCACGTGCGGCATGGATTGCGCCGCCAGATCCAGCGCAGTCAGGCCGTCGAAGCCGGGCAGCGTGTAATCGACCAGGATCAAATCCGGCGTGAATTTTGTCAGTTCGGTGACGAAGTCCTGGCGCGTTTGCACCAGCCGCGAAACAAATGACATTCCTGCCCGGCGCAGCTCGCGCTCCATCAGCTCTGCATCCGTTGGAACGTCTTCCACGATCAGCAGGCGAAGCTCCTCATTCATGGCCGTTCACTCCCCGAGTCAGACTTTCCCGTCAGATCCATGCAAAGACCACGTGTCATCGTCGATCGACCGCTCGCCGCCGCCCTCAGTGTGTGCCCATCCGGCCCGGCGATCGCAGCAAACGACCATGCGACGTGATATTACCAACCAGTTCCAGCCTGTTTGACGTATAGCAGATTACCATAACCGCCGCCACAAGCAGCGACTATGGTAATCCGCTCTACAATTTGGCAGCGGCCGTCGGGTCTTCGACTCTACTTGCCTGGCTCAGGCTGCCGATTCACCAACAGCCAGTACAACCCCAATTTCGAAACAGCCTCCACGAAGGCCTCAAACTCCACCGGCTTCACGATGTAGCTGTTCACTCCAAACTCGTAGCTGGCCACGATGTCGCGTTCCTCGCGCGAGGACGTCAGGACCACCACTGGGGTCAGGCGGGTACGCGGATCCTCTTTGATGAGGCGCAACACCTCCAACCCGTCGACCTTGGGCAGCTTCAGGTCCAGCAGCAGGAGCCTGGGGCGTTGCTCCGGGTCGCGCCCGGCGTAGGCGCCGGTTCCAAACACGTACTCCAGTGCCTGTGCGCCGTCGAGCACGTGCAGTACGTCGTTTGCGAGGTTCGCGCGCCTCAGCGCCCGTAACGTCAGCTCCGCATCGTAGGGATTGTCTTCCACCAGCAGTATTTCGACCTCACGTTCATTCATCCGTCAATTCCTCTCGATTGGGCAGCGTGAAACAGAACGTTGAACCGGCATCCACCCGTCCCGTCGCCCACACACGTCCCCCGTGGCGCGTAACGATGCGCTTGACGACGGCCAGACCGACACCCGTTCCGCCATAACCCTGCTGCGAATGCAGCTTCCGGAACATACCGAACAGCTGGCCAGCATAGTCCTCGTCGAAGCCGATGCCATTGTCTTTCACCCAATATGTATTCTCGCGGTCTTCCCGCCGCCCCCCGATCTCGATTATCGGCTGCTCGCGGGTGCGGCTGAACTTGACCGCGTTGCTCACCAGGTTGGCCAACACGTCGTGAATGGCGGCGCGGTCGCAGCAGGCTTGCGGGAGGTCCGCAACCTCAAATCGGGCACCGTTCAACGACCCTGGGGCCACTTCGTGCACGACCTGGTTCGCCAGCGCCGTCAGGTCCACGTCGACGAAGTGCAGCTCCCGCCGTCCACTGCGCGAAAAAACCAGCAGTCCATCCACGAGCTGGCTCATCTTCCGGGTATTGTCCTTGACCACGGTCAGCCTGCGCTGGCCTTCCGCGTCCACCCTGTCCGCGTAGTCCTCGATCAGCATCTGGCTGAACCCATCGATGGCCCTCAGGGGCGAGCGAAGGTCGTGGGACACCGAGTAAGACAGGTCCTCCAGGTCCTTCTGAACGTCCGCCAGCTGCTGCGTGCGCCGCCGGACGCGCTCGGCCAGCTTCTCGTTCAACCGCTCCAGGTCCTTGCCGGCCTGCTCCCGGACGGAAACGTCATGAAGGATGTAGGAATAACCAACCGTCTCCCCAGCCGCATTGCGAAGAGTAGTGATGACCTCGTTCGCCAGGAACTTCGTGCCGTCGCTCCGCACTCGCCAGTCCTTGGTTTCGACCCGTCCCTGGGATTGGGCCCGGCTCAATCGTTCGACCACGCTTTCCGCCTGGTCGGGCGGCAACAGCACGGCGACAGATTGTCCAATGATTTCGCGCCCAATGTAGCCGGTCAGTCGCTGTGCCTCGCCGTTCCAGCTCACGATGCAGCCCTCCGCGTCCGTCATGCAGATCGCGTGGTCGCGTACGCTGTTCAACAGCAACCGGTTCCGTTCCTCACTGAGACGGAGGGCCTCCTCCATTAACTTGCGCTCGCTGATATCGCGCAGGAGCCAACGAACGCCTGTGACAGCACCGTGCGGGTCACGGGCCACCGACACTCGCATGACGCACGGGAAGGCCGGGCGATCGCGCGGACGCACCTCCACCTCCAGCGAATCCACCACGCCGGGTTTCGCCTCCAGCACGTGCTGCAGTCGACTCCAGAATTGGTCCCGATCCTGTGTTGCCACGTAAATCGCCAAGGCTTGCCGACCAGATACCGGGACGACCCACGCAGCATAGCCGCCGCCATGTAGTTGATCTCGGCGATACGAGCATCTCGGTCGGTGACGATGTAACCATCCGGCGCAGAATTAAACAGCTCCGCGTAGCGCGCGCTCTCCTCGAGCAGGGACTCCCGAGCGCCCACGAGTTGCTCGTTCTGCTCGCGCAGTTCATCCACGGCGATGTGCAGCTCTTCGAGGCTGGCCTGCAAGTCCACCAGCAACTCGTCCGAAGAGCGGTCGGCGCTCGCCCGCTGCATCAATTCATCCAGGGCTAGCGAAAGATGGCCCAACCGGTCGAACAGGTCCCCATTCTCTGCCATGGTCACGTCTCCCCGGCCGCCCGGCGCCCTCGCAGTTGAGCGCCCACAGCACTAATGCCCATGCCCCCGGACGCACCGTCCATCGTCACCAACACGCCCAATCGTCTTTCGCCGTCGTCGAGGCTCGGCACGGCGAGCAGTGAGCACCCAATGGAAAGCCGAACGCTCTTGCCACGGCGGTTGATCGCCTCCAGAACCAGCGCCTGCCGATCGCCACTCGTCAGGCAAGCGCGAATGGGATTTCGAAGGAGCTCGACCGGCAGGCCGATGTCCAGGTTAAACAGCGATTCGCCCTGGACCTCGTCGGCGCGCAGGCCCCATAGGTCCTCCATGTGGTCGTTCCAAATGAGAATGCTCCACTTGGAATCGATGACCACGACCCCCGTGTCCAGATTGGTGAGCACACCCTCCATGAATTCGCTCGTTCGATTCAACTCGTCAGTGCGGTCCCGCAGCTCCAGGTTGACTGTCTGCAGCTCCTCGTTCGTGGATTGCAGCTCCTCGTTGATGGTTTCCAGCTCTTCGTTGGTGGATTGGAGTTCCTCGTTGGTGGTCTCCAGCTCTTCGACGGTCGACTGCAGCTCTTCGTTGGTGGTCGTCAGCTCTTCGTTCGACGATTCCAACTCTTCGTAGGCGGTCTCCAGGTCGTGTGAGGAACGGTTGAGCTCCTCCTGAAGCTGGCTGACGCGGGTAACGTCAATGAAATCGATGGCCACGCCCAGCAACCCATCGCTCCCATTCACGAGCGGCGTCACGGACACGTCGAAACGGTGCGCCGAGCCACCGGTCACCGGCTGGTTGACGTTCTGACTCAAAATCGGGCGTTGCTCGGCAACGGCGCGCTCGATCAGCGAGCGCAGCTCCAACGGCCGATACGAGATCTCCAGGTCCTGCAACAGGCAGCCGATGTCGTGTGCCCTGATCCCCAGCTGGCTCCGCGCCCGCTCGTTGGCCGTCGGCCAACACGCCGTTGGGGTCCACGAGCAACTGCGCGACCGTACTCTTGTCGAACCCGACGTCCCGCATCACCGTCCGCCGCGTGGCCTCAGCACCGACCATACGCCAGCCTTCCTGGCCCGCTGCCACCAGCCGTTCGCGCGCTCCCGGCTGCGGAACGCGCACAAACATGCGGCTCTTCAGATCGACGGCCTCGAACAAACGGCTGTGTGTGAACAGCATTTCCGCCTTTCCCAGGAACAGAACCCCCGTATCCTGCAGCGCAAAGTGGAAGCGTGACAGGATCTGCGACTGGGTCTCCGCATTGAAATACATCAGGGTATTGCGGCAGACGAGCAGATTGATTTCGGGAAATGGGCGCATCCGAAGCCAGGTTGTGGCGCCCGAAGATGATGGCCCGCCGCAGATCCGAGCGAAAGGTATGGCTGTTTTCGGATGGTTCGAAGTAGCGCGCGAGCAGGTCGTCCGGCACACCCTGCAGCTCGCGCCGGGAATACGTCCCCTGTCGCGCAGTCGTCAGGGCGTCTTCGTCCAAATCGGTGGCATAAATCTTGACCCGTCCGATGAATTCAGACGGGCCCAGAATCTCCGCCAGGACCATCGCCACCGAATACGTCTCCTGGCCCGTCGAACAGCCGGCCGTCCACACGCGGATGAGACCACCCGGGTTCAGGCTATTCAGGATCTGCGGCAGCACCTGTTCGCTCAACGCCTCCCAGGCGGGCGCATCGCGGAAGAACGCCGTCACGTTGATCAAGATGCTGTCGAACAATCGCGGGAACTCCTCGGGGTGCACCTCGAGGTAGTCCACGTAGGTTTCCAGATCATCGAGGTTCAGGTCGGCGAGACGCTTGAAAATCCGCCGCTTTAAACTCTCGCGCTTGTACGCCCCAAAATCGACCCCACGCGCCGCTTGCAGGTAACCCAGCAATCGAGTGAACTGGTCATCCGGCGCGACGACGTTCGCGGGCCTCGTGTCGTTCATGAGCGTGCCCTTCCTTCGGTCACCAGAATGACCAGGGCGGACGCGATAGCTTCGACTGGCAGGACCGCATCCACGACGCCGGTATCGATAGCCGCGCCCGGCATACCGTAGAACTCCGCGCTCTGTTCTGACTGGGCTATGACCCATCCGCCCGCTGCCTTGACGGCCTGCACGCCACACGCCCCGTCCCGGCCTGTCCCGCTCAACACCACCGCGATCGCTCGCTCGCCGAAAACTCGCGCGGCCGATTCGAACAGCAAGTCCGCCGACGGCCGAACGAAATGCACGGCCTCGGCTGTAGACAGCGACAGCCGGTGATCAGCCTCGATCACGAGGTGGCGATCCGGCGGCGCCGTAAACACGACGCCTGGCCGTAACACGTCGCCCTCTTTCGCTTCGCGAATATCCAACCCGGTCCGACGGCGCAAGATATCGGCGATCAAGCTGGGGTGAGTTGGAAGCAAGTGCTGCACCACAGCGATGGCTACCGGCAGCGTCGGCAGCGAGCCCAGCAGGCGTATCAAAGCAGCCAGTCCGCCAGCCGAAGCGGCCACGACGATCAGGTCAAAGTGCACGCGCTCCGTGACATCGTTCCCAATCACGCCACGTCCTTCCGCAGGGGACCCTGCCGTCCGAGCTGTGATGCCCGGCAAAGCACAATTCAGTGTCCCGCTCACGTCTCCACTCACCAGTCTAAGCCGTTCAGAGTTCCAGGAGCGCAACAAGGCGCTGCACACGGGGAAAACTCCGGAGGACCGCTGCACTGGGACTATCGCGGCCGCGACCTGTGGTCAGGTCAGGCCCGGTCGAGTCCCAGCCAACTTGACCTAAGTCACATTCTACTAAATCAAGTGTACCATGAATGATCCGTTAGGTCAATACATTTCGTTACCGCGCAAATCACTTACGCCGCGCATCCTCAGGCTTCCCAAATTTTCGAGACTTCGAAGAATCTTCTTAGAGGTTGATGCCTGGCGGCTTGCGAGGCCGCGCCGCCTGCGGTACAATGTCGGCGTTGTCAGCTGCATTTGCATCGGAGGGCCTCATGTCATCACCCGTCGCCGTCGTGCGCTGCGCCGATTACGGTTCCAGCGTGGTGGCCGCCGCGGTCGATCACGCACTCGACCTGTTGGGGGGAATGAACTCGTTCGTCCGGCCCGGCCAGAACGTGCTGCTCAAGGTCAACCTGCTAAGCGCGTCTCCGCCGGAGAGAGCCATCACCACCCATCCTGCTGTGGTGGAGGCGGTGGTGCGGGCCGTCCAGGCTGCGGGCGGGCGGCCCACGATCGGAGACAGCCCGGGCGGGAGCGTGCGCTACACGCCCCAGAACATGCAACGCGTCTATCGAATCACCGGTATGGCCGACGTGGCGGAGCGCACCGGCGCCGGGCTGATGCTCGACACGACTTCCCGCGAAATGCCGCTTCCGCACGGCCGGCTGATCAAGCGAATGGACTTCATCCAGCCGGCGCTGGATGCGGACGTCATCATCAGCCTGCCCAAATTCAAGACCCACGTCTTGACCACGTTCACCGGCGCGACCAAGAACCTACTGGGCACGGTACCGGGCGGCCAAAAGGCGCTGCTGCACGTCACCTCGCGCAGCCTGGCCAATTTCGCCGCACTGTTGCTCGACATCATGGAGTTCCATCATCCGGCGCTGACCCTGATGGACGGCATCGTCGGGATGGAGGCGAACGGCCCGGGCAGCGGGCATCCGCGCCCGGTCGGCGTCGTGCTGGCCTCCGCCGACGGTGTGGCCCTGGACGTAATCGCCACGCAGATAGCCGGGTTGGATCCGGCGCAGGTGCCCACGCTGCAGGAGGCGACGTCCCGCGGCCTGTGGTCCGGACGCCCCGAAGACGTCGTGACGGTGGGCGAGACGCTGGCTGCGGTCAGGCTTATGGATTTCGTGCCCGCGCGACGGAACCAACACCCCGAAGGAGGCACGGGCATCCCGCTCGTCGACCGTTACGTCGGCCCGATGCTGGTTAACTGGCTGGCGATTCGCCCCAGGCCAAAGGCTGGGCGATGCACCGCCTGCCGGAGCTGCATTCGCACCTGCCCCCGCGACGCGATCCAGATACGAGATGGCCTGGCCGTCATCGACTATGGCCGCTGCGTCCGCTGTTACTGCTGCCACGAGATGTGCCCGGAATCGGCCATCGACCTGGAGCAGCCCTGGCTCCGCAAGCTGATTGGCTGACGTTGTACGAGAGTCGCACGCAAAGGCCGGACGGAGGCGAATTCCACAGGAATGGCCCCATCCGGCCTTGGCTTAGTTTATTCGCTCACCGGTGGCGTTGTATCCACGTGCCGGTGACGACCTGTTCACGAAGCGGACGGTTCGTCAGTTTCCGAGGCCCCACAGGCGGAGCGTACCGTCCATGCTGCCGGAGGCCATCAGGCGTCCGTCGGGGCTGAAACGCACGCCATTCACCCAGGCCGTGTGGCCGGCCAGCTGCATCAGCTGGGTGCGCGTCGCCACGTCCCACACGCACACCGTGTTGTCATCACTGCACGTGGCCAGGAGACGGCCTGTGGGATCGAAGGCTACATCGTTCACGCTGCCGGAGTGGCCGTTGAGCCGGCCAAGCTCGCTCAGCTGGGTTGCATCCCACAGGCGAGCGCAGGCGTCTCCGCCGCACGAGGCCAGCAGCTTGCCGTCCGACGAGAAATCGAGTCCGCGTACGGGGCCGTCGTGCGCCCCCCACACCTGACTCAACAGCTGGCCCGTCTCGACGTCGAGCAGACGAATGCCCTCGTCGGTTCCTGCCGCTGCCAGCACCAGCGAGCTTGGGTGGAAGACGAGGGCTTCGACGTCGCCGGTTTGTGGCGCCATCATCCTCAGCTGTTGACGCGTCGCCGTGTCCCACAAGATCACCTGGCCATTGGTTCCCCCTGAAGCGCAGAGACGACCATCGCGGCTGAAGGTGACAGCGTAAACCGGACCGGTATGCTCTTTGAAGACGGCTTGCTCCCGTCCCGTGAATGCGTCCCACAGCCGCACCGTATGATCACGACTGGCCGAGGCCAGCAGGTTTTTGTCGCCGAATGCCACACTGTAGACGAGACCCCGATGCCCGCTGATGGACACGAATTGGCTTGGAGGAGTGAGCGACCACAGGCGAACCGTGGCGTCGTCCGAGCCGGTGGCAATCGCCTGCCCGTCAGGTGAGAAGGCCAGGCGCATGACCTGTGGCGTGTATCCTTCCAGGCGGTGGACTTCCTGGCCCGTCTCCACGCTCCACAGGCGCACCGTCCGATCTCGCCCCACTGAGGCCAGCAACAGCCCATCCGGACTGAATGCCAGGCTGTTGATAGGCTGCGTGTGCCCGATCAGCCGCTGTACCTCGGCGCCGGCGCGCGGGTCCCACAATCGCACCACGTTGTCCTCACCGCCTGAGGCGAGGAGCCGACCGGAAGGACTGAACGCCAGCGACAGCACGCTGTGCATGTGGCCGCTGAGATAGCCAAACGCTTTCCCCGTCCGAGGATCCCACAGGGAGATGATCTTAGCCGAGCCTGCCGACGCCAGCAGCCGGCCGTCCGGAGAATAGGCCAACGCGCTCACCGGCCCTGTCGGGCCCCGCAGCACCGGACCCGCTCGACAGCCGTAGCTGTCCCACAATTGCACTGTGCCGTCCGCGCTGCCGGAAGCCAGCACTCGCCCATCCGGGCTGAATGCCAGCGCCCGGACCAGGTCACGATGTCCCTTGAGCGTGGCGATCATCTCGTGCGTGTGGATATCCCACAATCGCACCGTGTTGTCCTCACCACCCGTAGCGAGCACCCTGGCATTCGGACTGAACTGGACAGCCAATACACTTTCCGAGTGTCCGGTCAGCACAGCCTCCACCTCGCCCGACGTCGCGTCCCACAGACGCACTGAGGAATCCCAACTCGCCGAGGCAAGGTGGCGCCCGTCCGAGCTGTAGGCCACGCCTTCCACCAGCCCACTATGTCCGCGCAGCAAATACTTCAGCTTCCAGGTCTTCACGTTCCACAACTCGATGCCGATGGAGGTGGACAAGACCAGATACTTGCCGTCCGGCGAGAAGGCGGGCTGAGTGGCTCGCCCGCGGCCGAGCCGCTGCAGCTTATGCATGGAAGCCGCATTTTCCGGCGTGATAGGCACCAGATTGGCCGGCAGAGCGGCCAAAGACGGCGTGACCGTGCGGCCCAGAGCGGACACCGGCCGGCGTTCCGTATCCGCCGCCAGAATCTGCTGCACCATCAGGCCCTTAAACCAGTACTCCACGTCGCCGGCCAGGGACAGCGCGATCAGGAACTCGTGCGCGCTGGCGAAGCGGTTCACCGGTTGTTTGGCCAGGACTCGACTGAGGACTTCCTCCACTGCCGGAACGATCGCTTTGTTGCGCATGCTGGCCGGCGGCACCGGCTCGGTGATGTGCTTCATGGCGACGCCGATCGCTGTGTCGGCTTCGTAGGGCACGGTGCCGGTCAGCATCTCGTACGCGATGACGCCAAGCGCGTACAGGTCCGATTCTCCGGTGGCCGCTTTGCCCTGCGCCTGTTCAGGCGCCATGTAGTCCGGCGTGCCCATTGCCATGCCGCTTTGAGTCAGCTTCCTGGCATTTTCTGACAGGAACGCCAGGCCGAAATCGGCCAGGTAGGCTCGTCCGGTGTGGTCGAGCAGAATGTTGCTGGGCTTAACGTCGCGGTGGATGATGCCGGCGGAATGAGCGTGATCGAGAACCGCCCCGACTTGCGTCAGGATCGGCAGCGCCTGCACCAGGCTCATCGGCTGGCCCAAACGGTCTTTCAACGTGCCGCCATCGGCATATTGCATCACGATGTACGCCCCGCCGTCTCGCGATACGAAATCGAACACCGGGAGGACGTTCGGATGGCGCAGTTGGCCGACCACCTGAGCCTCGCGCTGGAAGCGGGCCACCATCTGCGGGTCCCGCGACACGTGCGGCAGCAGCACCTTGATTGCCACTCGGCGGTCCAGGCTGGACTGCCGGGCGAGGTACACTTCGGCCATCCCACCCCGGCCCAACAGCGAGAGGATCTCGTAGTTGCCCAGCATTTGGCCGGTGAGGTCGCCGGGCATCCTGAGCGGCCCCGTGCCTGGAACCATCCGCTGCAGCAGACGGTCCAGCTCGTTCATCAGCCCGCGCGCGCTGGGCGGCCGTGCCTCCCGTCCTGGGGCAAGGCAGCGCCGAAATCATGGGAGATACCTCAGCCGGCAGCGATTCTGGGGTCCGACCCGGCAGCGGCGCCTGTCCCGTCAACATCTCGGCGAACAATACTCCAAAGGCGTACAGGTCGGTCTGTCCGTCGGAACGCTCGCCGCGCAGGATCTCCGGCGCCAGGTACGGTACGCTGCGCGCCCACTCTTCCGTGGAGTGCGCCGACAGATCGCCGCCCATCGCCAGGCCGAAATCCGCCAGATAGACGTCGTCATCCTTCAGGAAAACGGACTCAGGGCGCAAGCAGCGGTGATACAGCTTGGCAATGTGAGCGGCCATCAAGCCTTCCGCGATGCCGCGGGCGATCGCCATGGCTCGTGGCAGCGGTAGACGTCCCTGTTCGCGGAGCACGGACCGCAGCGTCCGCGCGCCCTCGGGAACGTCGTAGATGACGAATTGCACTCCGTCTTCATCGCCGTACGCCAATACCGGCGCCACGCGGAAACTGTTGACCCTCACCAGCTTTTCTGTTTCAGTGTAGAACCGATGCAGGAAAGCGCCATCTGCCGTCAGGTCAGGGTGAATCACGTGGACCATGACGGTCTCTTGCTCGTGAACGGTATCGAGCCCAAGGTAGATCGTGCTAAAAGGGCCGCGCTCTACTTCTTCGGTCAGAACGTAAGTATCTTGCAGGACTGTCGCGATCAATTCGTTCTCCCGCACGCAAGTACTCGTGACCAACACGAAATGTCGCACGGTAACAGGAAATTACCAAGATTATACCAAGTGTTTACCTATTCTGCAAATCCTCCTGCCAATAGAATGAACAAAGCCCCGCGCGCCAGGCTCGGGGCCGACCAATTTCCACATGTTATGATATGCCAAATAACACTCTTATTCGTTAATATGTCTTTCTATCCGACAAGATCTGGCCGGGAGCGGGTCGGCGCGAGGCAGGGGCGTGCAGAGACGATGAATGGCTGCCTTATGAAAGCCTCTGCACGCCGAATGCCTGGCAAATCCTATTCGTTTCTCACCCCCCACAATCGAACGGTGCCATCCATGCTGCCTGAAGCCAGCAGTCGCCCGTCGGGGCTGAAACCCACGCTGTTGACCCAGGCGGTGTGTCCGTTCAGGCATACCAGCTCACGGAGAGTCTTCAAATCCCACATACGGACGGTGTTGTCGTCGCTGGCCGACGCCAACAATATTCCATCCGGGCTGAAAGCGATGCTGTTCACGTCGGCCCGGTGGCCGCTCAAGAATGCGACCGGTTCGCTCTGTTGAACGTCCCACAGCCGAACACGGCCGTCGCCGCCGCTGGACGCCAGCAATTTGTCCGCCGGGGAGAAGGCCAGAGCCCGAATCACGCCTCCCCTCGTCCACAGCTGTTGCAGCGGGCGGCCTGTGTCCGGTAACCAGAGTCGTATCGCTTCGTCGGCGCCGCCGGAAGCCAGCACTTCGCCGCCGCAGTCGAAGGCCAGCGCCAGCACGTCCCCGGCGTGCGCGCGGAAGGCCAGTAACTGCCGTCCCTCCGGCACGCCCCACAAAATCACCTGGCCGTCCAGTCCGCCCGAGGCCAGGACCGAACCGTCCGGGCTGCTGGTCACCACGTGCACTGGACCGGTGTGCCCATTCAGCAACTTCAGCTCCGATCCGCAGCCGGCATCCCACAACCGAATGGACTGGTCGCGGCTGCTGGAAACCAGCACGCGGCCGTTGGAGGCGAACGTCACGTCCTGCACCAGCCCGTTGTGGCCCACGATGCAGTCCATCCGGTGCGGCTCGCTCAACGGCCAGAGGCGAATGGCTCGATCGTCGCTGCCGGCCGCGATCATCTGCCCATCCGGGCTGAAGGCCACGCTGGTTACCTGGGGGGTATAACCTTCCAGGCAGCGATACTCGACGCCGGTCTCCATGTCCCACAAACGCACCGTGCGGTCCTGCCCGACCGATGCCAGGGATGCCCCGTCCGGGCTGAAAGCCAGGCCGGTCACGGCCCCGGTGTGCGCCTCCAGCGCACGCGCCTGCTCGCCGACTCGCGGCCGCCAGAGCTGAATGGTGTTGTCCTGGCCGGCCGATGCCAGGTACCGCCCGTCCGGAGTAAACGCCAGCGCCAGCACCATTTTGGTGTGTCCCGCCAATGCACTCAGCCACGCACCGTTGTGTGGGTTCCACAGCGTTATCGTGCCGGAGGAACCCGCCGCAGCGATCATGCGCCCATCCGGTGAATAAGCCACTGCCCAGAACGATCCTTCAGTGGCATCACGAAGCCCCGGGCCGGGCCGGCGCCCAGCCACGTCCCACAGCTGCAGCAAACCGTCCGAGCCGGCCGAAACGAGGATCAGCCCATCCGGGCTGAACGCCAATTGCCGCACGAAATCGCGGTGCGCGCAGAGCTCGCCCGCGGGCTGGCGCGTCCAGACGTCCCACAGGCGAACGACCTCATCCTCGCCGGCCGTCGCCAGCAAGCGGCCGTCCGGGCTGAACTGCACGGCCAGGACGCTTCCTGCATGTCCGATCAGGCTGCCCACCGGCTCGCCTGTCTCCACGTCCCACAATCTCACCGATGCGTCCCAGCTCGCCGAAGCCATGAGCCGTCCGTCCGGGCTGAAGGCGACCGCCTCCACCTGGCAGCTGTGATCCCGCATCAGGTATTTCATCTGCCAGGACTCGGTGGCCCACAGCTCAACGCCGATCGAGGTGGCCACGGCCAGGTACTGTCCATGAGGCGAGTACACCAGGCGGGAGGCGCGGCCGCGGCCGAGCCGCTGCAGTTTGCCCATCCCTGCTGCGTTCTGCGCGGTGATGACTGCCAGCTTTTCGGGAATGGCTCCCAACGGCAGAGTGATCATCTCCGTTGCGCCCACGCCGGCGCAATCGACGCCGGCCGGCCTCCGCTCGCCCTCTGCCGGCATGGCACGCGAGATGCGCTCGATGCATCCGGAACCCGCGTCATCCATCGGCAGGAATTTGTTGTCCGGCCTGTCCGGTCCTATCATGCGTTCGGCCAGAGGTTCGACGGCATCGACGATCTGACCTGTGGGATTGACCAGTACATGCACAGTTTTCCCTTTCGGCAATTCGCCTGTTACGGCCCCGTTCAAGCGATCCTATACGTTAAACACCATTATAATGTATTATATCATATCCTAGCTTCGAATAAATAGGACGTTTGTACTAGGGAGTGAATGAGATTGACTGCCTTCATTGAGTCTGTTATAATAACGACATGGTTTCGAGCCAATTGGTGCTCATCCTCCATTGCAGCCCCCGGTGGCCGAATAGCGCGTCTTTTTCAGGCGTGGACGACTTCCCTGATGTCAGCCTGTCACTCCGGATGCAGCGAAGAGTCCGTTTCCATTCGCCTCGCTACGATCCCCTCTTGTGGTGAGGGCTTTGAAGTGTCGCTAATGTCACAGCTTGGGAGAGGTACTATTTGGCAAGTGTAGAAGAACTCGAGCGCAGGCTACATCTGCTTCGCCAGAAATATGAAGCCGGAGCGATCTCGGTGGAGCAGTTCGAGACTGAAGTCGAGAAGCTTCAGTTCAAGGACGGAGTGGGCCGCTGTTGGATGCTGGGCGCCCAATCGGGCAAGTGGTATTTCCACGACGGCACCGGCTGGAAGCAGGCGGAGCCTCCCCGCCCGGCGCCGGCCCGGCGGGAGGCCGACGATACCACCCGCGTCCTTCGCCGCTCGAAGGCGGATGTTTCAGCACCGATACCCGCCGTGGTTTTGCCCGGTCCAAACGTGCGGACCGAGTCGCGTCCACCGACCGCGCTGTTCGTTGGTTGCGGCATCCTGGCGGTCCTGGCCCTGGTGTTCGTTGCTGTTCTGGCCATCGTCTTTCTCCGCCCCGAGGGAGGCCCCATCCCCACTCCGACCCACGTCGCCGTTATGCCGCTGCCTGATTCAGCCACAATCACACCGACACCGGCGCCGGCCATTATGGGCGAGGCCACCGCCACGTTGTCCCTGGCCAGCGACACTTCCGTGCTGCTGGGCGAGGCCGACGCGTTGATGCTGAAGGGCCAGTACGCCGACGCGGCAGTGCGCTACCAGAGGGCCGCTGAATTGCAGCCCGCACTCGCCGGGGCGTACTCCCGTTGGGCCCGCGCGCTGCGCCTGAACTATCCGCCTCAGCCCGAGGAGGCCCTGGCGAAGGCCATCGTCGCCTCCAGACTGGACCCCGAGAACGCCGAGGCGCTGACCGAGCTGGCCCTGGACAACCTGGCGCTGGGTCGGGCGGTGGACGCAATTTCGGCGGCCGAGCGCGCGACCAATCTGGATCCGCGCAGCGCCGACGCTCAGGCAGCCATGGGCGAGATATTTCTCGACAGCGGGCGGCTCGAGGAAGGTGCGGCCAAGGCCCAGCTGGCGGTTCAGCTCAACGCCTCCAGCGTCGCCGCCCACCAGACGCTGGGCCATGCACTCGTGCTCAGCAGTCAGGGCGACCTGGCTCTCGCTCAGTTCCAGGCCGTGGTGACCCTGGAGCCCCAAGTTGCCGGACATTATGTCGATCTCGGGACGCACCTGCGACGCCTGAGCCGATTTGAGGACGCCATCCAGGCCTACGAGACGGCCATCAGCATCGATCCCGGCCTGGCCGCGGCATACGATGGATTGGGCCGTGCCTATTTCTCCGGTCCCGCCGACTATGACAAAGCCATCGCTGCGTTCGACAAGGCCATGGATCTGGCGCCGCAGCTGGCGGCCGCGCACTCCGGTGCGGGTTGGACCTATGTAATGAAGGGTGACGGCGCCAAGGCTGTGGCCGCTTTCCAGGCGGCCCTGGGATTGGCCCCTGACTTGCAGGAGGCCAAAGACGGCCTGGCCCGAGCCCAGAGTCTCCCCGCGCAGGTGCTGGCCGCCGCGGGCTCCACTCCGGAAGCGGGCGCGGACGGTGCGCCCCCTGCTGCGGAGGAACCCACGCCCAAGCCCATCCGTCGGCCGGCCGCGACGAAGGCAGCCGCCGCCCCGGCCGCTGATGCCGGAGCGCCTGCGCCGGCGGGCAAGGCAGGCGAGCCAGCCGCCGACACGCCGGGGCCGCAGTTGCCCGGGCGAATCATCTACCCGGTGTTCCACAACGATCAGGCCAGCTACGACGTCTACCTGCGTCCGGCGGACGGCAGCGGCGGAGAGGACGCCCAGTTCATTATGGGCCAGGCCAGCCAGCCGGCAGCCAGCTGGGACGGCAAAATGCTCGCACTACGCAGCTGGAAGCGTGACAACCGCGGCATCGCGGCCATGGACCTGGCCGGGATCGCAGTGGGCGGAAACTACCATCGTCTCACCGACCAGTCTTTCATGGAGGACGCGATGCCGGCCTTCTCGCCGGACGGCGGCACGGTCGTATTCGAATCTCGACGTGACTCGGATCGACAGAGCCGCATCTACGTCGCCCCGACGGAAGGCGGCCACGACCACACGCTGGTAGTCGACTTGAAGCCCGTGATCGGCATTACGCCGAACTGG
Source organism: uncultured Chloroflexia bacterium (assembly GCA_963843645.1). Taxonomy (GTDB): domain Bacteria; phylum Chloroflexota; class Anaerolineae; order DAOTYC01; family DAOTYC01; genus CAWJLE01. The sequence goes on from CAWJLE010000003.1 coordinate 1,197,687, forward strand.
CTCAAGAATAACCAGATCATTTACAGCGGCTGCACCAACAGTGGAACCTGTGGGTTGATTACGGTGGGAGCCGGGGGCGGCGAGGCGAAGGCCCTTACAGACCAGGGTTCAGACCAATCGCCGGCGGGCTCGCCGGACGGGAAGCGTATCGCCTTCATGTCGCAGCGCGGGGGCAACTGGGACATCTTCGTGATGGATGTCGATGGCGGCAACATCGTCCAATTGACCCAGAATCGGGCCGACGACGGCCTGCCGGCCTGGTCGCCGGACGGCAACTACATTGCCTACGCGTCCAACGATGGCGGCGTCTGGGGCATATGGGCCATCGGCGCCGACGGCTCCAACCCTCATAAGATCTTCAACGTGGCAGGCAGCATCGATGGTCGGGTGTCCGGTGAAGACGAGAACAAGTCGAAGGGCTGGACCGAAGAAAGGTTGGCCTGGATTCCGTAATCAACGTGGTTGCTCGTTGTGGTTGTGATTGAGGAGGTTGTGGCGTCATGCCACCTGCTTACTCTCGCCGGGCTGTAACGCGACACATCGTACCGGTTTGCCTCGTGCTCGCCCTGATCCTGACTGCCTGCTCGAGGCTCCCCGGCACGCCGAGCATCGGCCCTTCTGATGTGGACCTGGGCGGCGGGCCTACGCCCGTCATCCTGACCCTGGTCTATCAGGACAACTTCGCCGACCAGTCCAGCGGTTGGGACGACGCATTCGACACGTACACGACGAAGCAGTACGGCGGGGACCGGTACCACATCGAGGTTCGCGCGCCCGACCTCTTCGCCTGGGGCCTGTCAAATCGAAACATCTCCGACTTCGTTTTGGAAGTCAAAGCCAGGCAAGAGGACGGCCCGGACAACAACTGCTACGGCGTCATCTTCCGGTATCAGGACCCCGACAACTTCTACCGCTTCGACGTGACTGGTGACGGCTTCTTCCTGCTGAGCAAGTTCGTCGCGGGCCGGTGGCTGACTCTGGTGGATTGGACCACATCACCCGCCATCCATCGCGGCGTGGCAGAGAATACCCTGCGCATATCGTGTCTGGGGCAGAGCATCTCCGCTTACGTGAACGGGCAACTGGTGGCGTCGGTTCTCGATGATACGTTCCGTCAGGGCGACATCGGTCTCTTCGCCGGCACGTTCGACCAACCGGACGTCGAAATCAGCTACGACGATCTGGTCGTTTGGGCTCCGCCTGGCGTGGCGATCACTCTGCGGCCGCCATCCGGCCAACCCGCCGGACCTCGACCGCAGTCCAGCCCGGCTTCGTCGCACACCTTGCCGGTCACGGCGACCGGGACCCTCACGCAGTCCGCGCCGTCGCCGTCTGTGGCTCCGACCGGCGGCGCACTGCCGGCTTCTTCGTCTCCCACCGCCCCGCCGACGGCGACGTCCGGCCCGCTCGTTGCTCCATCCGGCGAGCCTGTCATCCTCACGCCCGCCGCCCCCGAATTTGAGAGTCCTTTGCGGCCGGCAGACACGGGCGTCCCAATCACGTTGACGACCGTTCTGACCCCCGCCGCCGGCGTCACCGCAACCGTGCCCGCCCGTCCTGTCGGAAAGCTCGTTCCGGGGTCTCCGGTCGCCGCCGCAAGGCTGCCTGCGCACGTCTCCAGCGATCAGCTGAAGCCGCACAACGCGCCGGTCCAGCAGGGCAAGATAGCCTATCCGATGTTCGACACCACGCGCGGCGTCTACGACGTCTATCTCCTGGATCTGAGCAGCGGGCAGTCGCGCCGGGTGATCGAGAACGCGAGCCAGCCGGCGTTGAACGCGGCAGGGACCCACATCGCATACCGCTCCTGGGCCAACGATATGCGCGGGCTCATCAGCCGCGATTTAGGGGGGACGCAGATCTGGCGCTTCACCACGTATAGCGAAGCCGCGCGCCCGGTGTGGTCGCCTAACGAGGACCTGTTCTTGTTCCACTCCCGCCAGGAGTCGGACCGCATTTCGCGCCTCTTCCGCACCCGAGACACCGCGGTGGAGGGTCTGCGACGCGATGGGGAAGTCATCAAGGGCGAGAGTCCAGACTTTCTCGACGCCACGCACATCGTCTATCGGGGCTGCCTCGGCAACAACTGCGGGCTGATCACTTATGCACTGGACGACGGCACGGCGGCCCAAATCACCGACAACCTGTCGGACACCGCTCCCGCCGCCTCGCCTGACGGCCAACGCATTGCGTTCATGTCGCAGCGAGGCGCTGACTGGGACGTCTTCGTCGTCAATCGAGACGGCTCGGGGCTCGCCGATTTGACGCCTGATCCGTCCAATCAGGGCTTGCCCGCGTGGTCGCCTGACGGGCGTCAGATCGCGTACCTGTCCGATCGAGACGGCCCCTGGAAGCTGTGGATCATGAACGCCGACGGCAAGGGGGCCTACCAGGCCGCGCAATTGCCGGGCTCCCCCGACGGCAGAGTCCGGACGGCCCAGTCCTTCGAATCCGCCGGCTGGACCGAAGAGCACATTTCGTGGTCGAAATAGCCAGGCGGTCAGCGAACAGCAGTCAGCGATCAGCAGTCAGCAATCAGCGGTCAGCCTGTCAGCGACCGCACTGGTGATCGACACGCACTCCGGGCAGCCTCTCGAACGAGTCACGTCCGAACGGGTTTCTCTTCACTGCCCGCTGACCGCTGACCGGTGAGCGCTGACCGCTGTTCGCTGAGCGCTGATTGCTGATCGCTGATTGCTTCTTGTGGAGACGTTGCCCATGACAGATCTTGCGGGACAGACCATAGGCAAATACCAGATCCTGGAACGTCTGGGCCAGGGCGGCATGGCCGAGGTATACAAGGGCTTCCATCCCGGCCTGCAGCGGAACGTCGCGATCAAGATCCTCCACAGCTACCTGGCCGAAGCCCAGGACTTCGTGGGGCGTTTCCAACGGGAGGCCCGCGCCATCGCCGCCCTGCGCCACCCCAACATCGTGCAGGTCTTCGACTTCGACTGCGAGAACGACGCGTACTACATGGTCATGGAGTTCATCGATGGTCCCACGCTGAAGAGCCGCGTGCAGGATCTGCAGAATCGCGGAGAAAGCCTCCCCTCCGCGGAAGTCGTCCGCATCTTTCGGGCGCTTGGGTCCGCGATCGACTACGCGCATTCACGAGGTGTCGTGCACCGCGACATCAAGCCGGCGAACATCATGTTCGACCACGAGGGCAACGTTTATCTGACCGACTTCGGCATCGCCTACATCGTCGGCGGCTCGCGCTACACCGTGACCGGCGGGATCACCGGCACCCCGACTTACATGGCGCCCGAGCAGGGTCTGGGGAGCGCCGGCGACGAACGCAGCGACATCTACTCCCTGGGCGTCATCCTCTACGAGATACTCACCGGCGCGGTACCGTTCGACGCGCCGACTCCTATCGGCATCATCATGAAGCACGTGAACGAGCCGCTGCCCCGACCGTCACTTGTCCGGCCCGATCTGGCCAAGCGGCCCGCCGTCGAGCAGGTCATCCTCCGTGCGCTGAGCAAGGAGCCACAAGACCGCTTCGCGACCGCCTCTGCGCTTGCGCGTGCACTGGAGGTAGCTTTCGTCAGCGGGGACGCCACTCTGATCGAGCGCCCGGCGGAGCCCGCGCCCCTCTCGGCGCGCCCCAACTGGACGCAGTCCGACGGCCCCGTTACGCCGCCGCCCGATAGCTGCTCGCCCACGGACCAGCCCACGATCGTGAGCCGCCGCCGCGGCGCATGGGCCTCGCTTCCCATGATGGCCGGCGTCGGCGTGCTGGTGTGCATCGTCGCTTTGTTTGCCCTGTTCGTCGTTTACCCGCGAACCGCCCACGCGCCTACAATCGTGATTCCAACTGTAGTCGACGCGGACGACCTCAAGCCGGAAGGCACAGCCGTCGCGCTCGCCGGCACCCCGCCGGCCGAGGCCACGCCGGAGGCTCGGACCACCGCCGACTCCGGGCATCTCGTCGCCCCATCGGCCCCCGTCGTCACGCCGGCAGCAGCCACCGCCAGCCCTACACCGAAGCGGACACCACTGCCGCTGATCGTGCCCACCGACAGAGCGCTGGCCGTCGCCCAGCCGGTCCGGTCCGGGCTCATCACCCGCTTCGACGACCTGGTCGACTGGAAGCGCGTCCGCCAGGTGAACGGCACGTTGACCCAGTCCACCTCGCCGGTGCACGACAACGCCTCGTTCAGCGCGCAGCTGTCGTACCAGTTTGCGCCGGGCAGCGACTTCGTCGTCTTCGAGAAGGCTTATCCGTTGGAAGGCCGCCCCACCCAAATCAGCGCGTGGGTTTACGGGGATGGCAGCGGCGTCTTCCTCAACTGCTGGATCAGCGACGTCGATCAGGAGGTCTGGCAGTTCTCGTTCGGCCAGGTGACGCACACCGGCTGGCGGGAGATGACCGCCAATCTGAACCCCAACTCGGCGTCGGGCGACAGCCGGCAGGTTTCCGGTGACATCAGCGCCACCATGGATTACCCAATCGACTTCCAGGCACTGGTTCTGGATCACGCGCCAGATTCCTCGGCAGGCAGCGGCAAGATCTACCTCGGCGAGATGACAGCAATCGAAATGCCCTCGTCGGTTCAACCGACAGGCACCTCCCCGCTCACGCCGACGGTGGCCGTCGCGACGCCAGCCATCGCCACCGTCCAGCCGACTCCCGCCATGGAGACCGAGCCCCCACCCACAGTGGCCTCGACCCTCGCGGCGCCGGCTGTCGCTACGGTGCAGCCGACTCCGGCCGTCCCGACTGAGACCTCACCTCTCGTGACCGCGACCGTCACAGCACCCGCGGCGACGTTGGCTTCAGCCAGAGCCAGCGAGTCGGAGAATGCGACGCCCAGTCCGCCCGCCGGACACCTGGCATTCGTCGTCTTCAAGCCCGGCATGACCAAGGCCACCTACGACCTCTACGTCAGCAACGTCGACGGCACTGAGCGCCGCCTGGTCTGGGAATGGGCCCGCCAGCCGAGGTTCCGCCGCTCGGACGGCCGCCTGATCTTCGACGGAGACGGCCAGGGCAAGGATAATCTGTGGGCCGTCAATCTCGACGGCAGTGATGCACGGGAAATGAGCGTCCACCCTGAGGACGGCCATCCGAACTGGTCCCCCAGCGGAGACCGCGTGCTGTTCGACTCCGAGTTCTACACCTGGGGCGCTACCGCCGCGCGCCGTATCTGGACCATCTGGACCAACGACACCGCCGAGAAAGGGATCGAGCCGAAATCGGTGCAGGTCGCCGGCCGCGTCATCGCCGGGCGGTCACCGGTCTGGTTGCAGAACGACTGGATCGTATACACCGGCTGCGATTTCTGGGCCGGCGGCGGAAGCTGCGGCCTGTACACGTCTCCCAGCTGGGGCGCCGACACAGCCCGTCAGCTCACCACCGATCCCGAAGACACGGCTGCGGACTCGTTTGGCGATCGCATCGTCTACGCTTCACACACCGATGGCAACTGGGAGGTCTACGCGATCAATTTCGACGGCAGCGGCCGGGCGAACCTGACCGCCAACCCGGCCAACGACGGCATGCCCACCTTTTCGCCCGACGGCCGGTACGTTGCGTTTGTCTCCGATCGCGGTGGCGCGTGGGCGCTTTGGATGATGAATCCCGACGGCTCCGCGCAGACCAGACTGTTCGATCTCCCCGGCTCCCTCGGTCCCGACTGGACCGGCGAGCGCATCTCCTGGGGTCCGTGACGACGGCTCTGACCCTCCCGCCTCACCACATTCGTTCCTCACGTCGATTGTGAACGTCGCCCTGCGAGATGTGGGCGAGTCATAAACGGGCCAAAGAATCTCTCTCGAACTCTCCTCTCGGCTTTTGCGTCCTCCACAATGTCGACTATACTGGTATAAGCTGTATGGCACTAAACCGCATATAACGGAGGTTCATTTATGTCGTTCAAGGACTTTGTCCAGCGTCCCTTCGGACGCCGGCTGTTCTTGCAGAGCCTGTCCACGGCTTTGCTTGGTTCGCTGGCTGGTCGCCACATCACGGCCGAGGCCCAATCGGACTCCCCCCTCAAGCAATACCTGCCCCTCCTTTACCCTTCGCCTCAGTTTACATCGTCGGTCCACGTGGTTCGCAACATTCCGGTACCGACGTTTTCCGGCGGAGACAACCACCATCCCGGCGTGGAAAGCCTGCTCGCGCTGCTGGGCCAGAATGGGGTCAAATTCTACCGGCACAACGTTGCCGACGCCTTGTCAGGCCCCGACGGCATCGTTGCCGCGGATGATGTCGTGCTGATCAAGGTCAACGCCCAGTGGAAATACCGCGGCGCCACTAACAGCGACGTCGTTCGCGGCATCATTCAACGCGTCCTGGACCACCCGGGCGGCTTCACCGGCGAGGTGGTCATCTTCTAGAACGGCCAGGGACGCGGCAGCCTGGACTGCAATACGAGCAGCAGTTACGGCGGTGATACCAGCATTCAGGCCAACGCAGAGAACCACCTCCACAGCTTCACTTACCTGGCAAACACCATCTTCGGGACGACGGGACGGGTCAGCACCTTTCTGCTCGATCCCGTCCGGAGCACCCTGGTGTCCGATACGAACCACACCGCCAATGGTTACCGGAAACTCAACCCGCACCCCGAGCGCGGCCAGGCCTGGAACATCTCCTATCCGTGCTTCACGTCCGCCCGAGGACACCGCGTGGAGCTCGCCAAAGGGCTTTGGAACAGCCAGACCCAGAGTTACGACGCCAATCGGCTGAAGCTCATCAACGTGCCCGTTCTGAAGACTCATGGCGGATGCGGTGTCACCGGCGCACTGAAGCTCTTCTACGGCGTCCTGTCCCAGTCGTTCAACTTCAGTGGCTATCACTACACCCAGATCGGCACCGTCCTCGGTGAAATGATGGCCCACGTTCGGGCACCCGACCTGAACATCATGGACTGCATCTGGATCAGCCAGGGTCAGCTGGCAGGCTACCCCGCCAGCGCCACCTCGCGGCAGAATACCCTGGTCGCCGGGCTCGACCCCGTCGCCCTCGACTACTGGGCAGGCAAAAACATCCTCTACGGTTACGACCACAACGCCAACCACAATCCGGACGATCCCTCGAAGTACACCGACAGCTGTTTCTCCCAGTACCTGGACCAGGCCGTGGCAGAGATCAACGGCTGCGGCGGCCTTCGCGGTCAGGCGGTCACTCGCGAAGATTCGGCCATTGCCGTCTACTCCGCGTAGCACGCTATTCGAAACAGGCCGTCCAGGGATCAGAATCCCTGGACGGCCTGTGGAGACCAATTGACCGCCAACCCAGCCCCAAGACCGAAGATCGGCTTCCCTCAATCACAGCGACAGAAGACTCAGCATCTCGATGCGCCGAAGCGCGCTTCCAGGTTCCCAGCGATCGGCGACATGCAGTCCAAGATTCCATTCTCCTCTATTTGGCGATCGGCTGCTTTCGCCATCCCAGATATAGTTGAGACGGCGCCGCGGCGCCTGTATGCTCTGGAATCTGGGCCAGATTCGCCCACCCGACACGGATCAAAAATACCGCAAGAATCGGGTTGTTTTGCGTCCTGAAAGATGATACTATTGCGGCATAGGATCGTTGAGTGGATGAAGGCGCGGGAAAGGAAGGCAGTCATGTACGCAGAGGACTACGCGCGGGTGGAGCAGGCCATCCGCTTTCTCGAGGACAACTATCAGAATCAGCCCGATCTAAAGGAGATTGCTGACCGGCTGAATCTCAGTGAGTATCACTTCCAGCGGCTCTTCCGCCGCTGGGCAGGCATAAGCCCGAAGCGTTTCCTCCAATTCCTGACCGTGGAGCACGCGAAGGACCTGTTGGAGGAGTCGCGCAGTCTGCTGGCGGTGGCCTACGAGACGGGACTGTCCAGCCCTGGCCGCCTGCACGACCTGTTTATCAACGTCGAGGCGGTCACGCCCGGCGAGTACAAGACCAGGGCGCGGGCCTGGAAATCACTCACGGCATACACGAGACGCCGTTTGGATGGGCGCTCATCGGCATGACCCATCGGGGCATCTGCGACCTGCGCTTCCTCCGAGACGAGCGACAGGAGGACGCCGTTAAGGCCTTTAAGAAAGAATGGCCGGCGGCCACGTTCCAGGAGAACCCTGAAGCGACCCGGCTGCTCGCCGACCAGATCTTCGTGCCGTCGAAAGACAACGAGAACGTCCCATTGAACTTGTTTCTGCGGGGCACCAATTTCCAAATTAAGGTATGGGAGGCGGTGCTGCGCATCCCGACCGGTTACGTCCTATCCTACAGCGACATCGCCCGGCAGATCGGCCAGCCGGGCGCCGCTCAGGCCGTCGGCCAGGCAGTGGGGCGAAACCCCATCGCATTCATCATTCCGTGCCACCGCGTCATCCGTCGACTGGGAATCGCCGGTTACTATCACTGGGGCTCGGCCCGCAAAAAAGCGATGCTCGGATGGGAGGCCGCTCATAGGCAAGGCATTCACGCGGACGGCATGCTCGTCACAACAGGAGGATAACCATGCAAACCATGCAAACCATGCATGAGCAGCTCACTATTCAGATAGACAGCTGTCCGGCGCATCTGACCGGACGATCGGGACGCCTCACAGGCCGCGAGGCACGACTCACGCTCCGGCGGGCCTTGGCCCAGGCTGCCGCCGTGTTGGAGGCACGCCACCCCAACTGGTACCGCAGCCTCTTCGATGCCAGCCTGTTCGAGCACGAAGCAGCGCCCCTGATGGAACGTTGGGTCCGTGAGGGCGAGATGCCCTCCACTGCCGATCTGGCCCTCTGCTGGATCGATTCTCTCGGTATCCACGCGCCTCAACGGCGCGCTGCTCGGCTCCAAGAACTGGAGCCCATCGCCGCTGAATTCCTGCACGATCTCTGCCACGTCTTGTCGTTGCAGTGACCCTTTTGGAGCACACCACTGCAGGCGGTGTGCTCCAGAGTTATGACCCAGGTCATATCTCCCCCTCTTCCCCTCTTATACAATGGACTCAAAGATTACTTCTTAGGGACGAACGAACGGTCGTTCGTCCACCCTCGAGAAAGTCTCTGCAGAATCATCTCTAACGGAGCGAGTCGCAATGAAAATCGGAGTCGTCGGAACGGGCAACATGGGCGGCGGCCTGGGAAGGCAATGGGCATCCAAGGGCCACCAGGTTTTCTTCGGCTCTCGCGAACCGGCGAAAGCCAGGGCGATGGCTGCATCGGTCGACCCCGGCGCGCAAGGCGGTTCGTACATTGACGCCGCACGCTATGGCGAGGTCGTCTTGCTCGCAGTGCCATGGCGCGCGCTGGACGAATGCTTTCAGATGATCGGCTCCTGGCTTGATGGTAAGATCCTCATCGACTGCACCAATCCGATTACGCCCGACTTCATGAACCTTACGATCGGCTTCAATACCTCGAGCGCAGAGGATGTGGCGAAAAGAGCCGTCGGAGCGAGAGTGGTGAAGGCCTTCAACACGACCCTGGCCCAGATCATTTACGGTGGTCCGCTGGTCGGCGACACCAACGCCAGCGTCTTCTACGCCGGCGACGACGCTGAGGCCAAGTTTCTCGTAGCCAGTCTCATCCGCGACATCGGCTTCGAGCCTGTGGACGTCGGACCGCTGTACAACGCACGGTTCCTCGAGCCCATGGCTCAGCTGATCATCCGCATGGCGAACGCTCCGGGCATGAGTCCACACGTGGCCCTTAAGCTGATTGCTCGCACCGACGAGCAGATCCAAAAGGCCGAACGGGCCCGGGGCCAACGAGAAGAACAGATCAAATCGGAACAAGAACCTATGACGTTTGGGCGCTAGTCACATCAGCCCTCTCACCCCTCGAACTGAGGAAGGAGGTATACGGCAATGAGGTACGCAAGCGTGGCCTGGCGGGCTTGGGCCCTCATTCTCGACGTCGTCGTGCTGCTGGTTATCGGTTACCTGGTGGCTGCAGCTTTCGGTATGACGACCAGTACCGGGTATGAGATCAATGGTGGCCCGGCGTTCCTGTCGTTTCTCATCTGGCTGGCCTACTACGTGGTGATGGAATCGGCTTTCGGCGGCACAATCGGCAAGCTTCTGGTCGGACTGCGGGTGGTCGACCGCCAGGGCTGCCGCGTGACCTTCGGCGAGGCACTGATCCGGAACGTGATGCGGATCGTCGACGGTCTCTTTTTCTACCTCGTCGCCGCCATTTTCGCCTGGTCCTCGCCGCTTCATCAGCGCCTCGGCGATCGGCTCGCCGGCACAGTGGTCGTTCGCGGCGCAATCGAGCCTTCGCGGCTGGCGGTGTGCTATGCGTAGGCCTGGATTCCGCTCCATCGTAACGTTGTGGGTGGCCACGGCTCTGCTGGTCTCGTTCGCCGGGGGCAGTGTAGCAACCGTTCCGCGGGTAGAGGCTGCCCCCAGCAGCGTCAGCGCGCTCACCTTCTCGACCGGCGAGTCGAACGGGATGCCTGACAACACGGGCAATCGTTTCAGCGTCGGCACGGGCCAAATCTATGGCTTCTTTGACTTCTCCGGAATAGGCCCTGACGACCCCATCGTAGGCACCTGGTATCAGGGTGGCAGAGTGCTGATGACCCAGACGGAGACTCTGAACGGCATCTTCAAGGGCAGCGCGCCCGATGCGGGCACCCTATGGTTTTCAGTCAACATCAACGGCGGCTTCACGCCGGGCGACTACCGTCTGGAGATCAGGGTCAACAAAGAAGTGATGCAGACGGGCGAGTTTCGCATCGAACCGAACGCGGGTGAGGCAGTGATCTCCAACACCGTCTTCACTGACCAGGTCAGCGATGTGGGCGACAACGTGCGCTACCCTATTTCCATCAGCGCCCAGTTCCCGGCATCGATCCAGAGAGTCTACGCCGTCTTCGACCACTTCCAAATGGATCAGGCCAAGAGCTGGGGTTGGCGCTTGAGTCGAGAGGGTGCCACGCTCGACCAGCAGCAGAATCAGGCCTGGAACAACCAGGCGGAGGGCACCTACGCTTTGCCACTCAACCTGCCCGGCGACCCAGGGGTTTACGACCTGGACCTCTTCCTAAACAGCCAGTGGGTCGACGCGGAAAGCTTCGTGGTCGGCGATCCGTCAGTGCCGCAAGATCGACTTCTCATGTCAGACAACTTTACCGATCCGTCGAGCGGCTGGGGCACAGCTCAGATCGGCGACAGCTCCATCCGTTATGGGAACGGCCGCTATATCCTGACTGCCGTAGGGGACGTGCCGGTGTGGGGAACATCCGGCAAGGACATGGCCAACGGCGTGGCAGAGATTCAGGCCAGGCTGACCAACGTGCCTTCCAACGTGAACGCCGACTCAGGGTGGGACAACTATGGTTACGTCGGGATGGTCGCCCGTTGGCAGGACAGGGACAACTACTACGTCTTCATGGTGAGCCCCAACGGGCAATATGCCATCTATCACCTGTTGAACAGCAACCTGGAGTGGGACACCCACTGGACGCAGGCCCCAAGCGATGTAGTCCCGCTTGGTCTCCATCTGCGGACACTGCGCCTCACGGCTGATGGGCCGGTCCTGCGCTTCTACGTCGGTGGTCGGTTGACAGGCGTGGTTCCCCAGGCTATCTGGGACCACGGCCAAATTGGCGTGATCGCCGGCCCTATGACCGGGAACAACAAGGTCACCGCGTCTTTCCAGAACTTCAACGCCTGGTCTCTGCTCGCAAACACCAAGTCGTCCAAGGGTGCGTCGCGTTAAATTTGGAATTTGTTGCGACGTCGGGCCCGGGCCGTTTGTCCGAGCCTGGCGCCGGCAGTTTCTGGTAACAAATTAAAATCTCGGACATGCAAGGAATGGCTGCGAACTCCGGACGCCGATCTGTTCGCACCAACGTTAGTGATGAGACTACGTTTTAGGGAGCGGCGTGGCTCTGCCGAGCATAAAAGGAAGGTGTGAGATGCAACGTTTTTCCAGACTACTACTCGTCATCGGCCTCTTTTCTCTCGGTTGGGCCACGCCCGCCTTTGCGGCATACAGTTCGAGTGGGAGCACGTCGGTGCTTGGGAACGGATTTCCGGACGTGTGCGCGTCCGCTGAATCCAGCGATCGCTGCTCCACGAACGTGGCGCCGGCCAACCAGGTAGCGCCTCCAACCGCCCCGCTTAGCAACATCACATTCGCCGCGGGAGTGGTCCGGGGACAGCCCCGTCAGGCCGCGAGCCACTTCGCTGAGGGTGTGGAGCAGCTGTACGCGTTCTTCGATTACAAAACTCTGTCCAATTCCGACGTCCTGTCCGGCGTGTGGTACCGCGGCGGGCGGACGCTCCTGCGCCAAACCACCACCTTGGCTGACATATTCGGCGACAATCCGCCGTCCGCCGGAACGGTGTGGTTCACCGCGCGGATACGCGGCGGCTTCACGCCCGGCCTCTATCGACTCGAAATCAGCGTGAACGGCCAGGCAGTGCAGGTCGGCGACTTCCGCGTCCAACCGGCCTTCGGCGAGCGCCTCATTACGGACGTCGCTTTCGCTCAGAGCGTCAATGCCCCGGCCGACGCGGTGCGCTATCCGATCGCGGCAGTCTCGCGATTCCCGCTCGGCGCTCGTGAGGGCTATGCAGTCTTCGACTATTTCGGTATGAACGGCAACGTAAAGTGGGCCTGGCAGCTGAGTCGGGAGGGGGCCGTGGTCGATGAGAGCGGGAGCCGGCAGTGGACCGCCCAGAACGAGGGATCGTTTGCCGTCCCCTTTGCCCTGCCTACCGAGCCAGGGGTGTACGACTTCAACCTGTTTGTCGGCGGCCGATGGGTGCAGGGCGACAGCTTCACCGTGGGTGATCCCGCGCCCCCGGCGGACCGGCTCCTGGTGCGCGACGACTTCAGCAGCCCGGTCAGCGGTTGGACCGTGAGCAAAGACCGGGGCGGCCAGGAAGCGTACCGAGACGGTCAATACGTCATCACCTTGAATAGCACCGATCCTTACTGGGGAGTCAGTCCGCGCACCCTCGGCGATTTCGTCGCGGAAGTCGACGCGACGCCTACGTCGCGATACGGCGCCGGCTTCGCATATGACGGCCCGCTGGGCGATTCTTTCGGCGTGATCGTGCGCGCGCAGGACCAGGACAACTTCTACGCGTTTCTGGTGGCTACAGACGGGCGCTACAGCGCCTTTCACGTGAAGAACGGGTCGCTTGCCTGGGACACCCGGTGGACCGCGGCCGACGATGACGTCGTCAAAGACGGCTGGCAGACGAGCCGGCTGCGGGTGCTGGCGATGGGGAGCGAGTTGCGCTTCTACGTCAACGGGCGCATGCTCGTTCGCGTGCCGGATGCGATCTGGTCGTCGGGCCAGGCCGGCGTCATCGCCGCAAATGCATACGCTGACCTGTTCGCCGGAGAGAGAGTCGACTTCGGCCGGTGGCGCGTCTGGTCCGTGCCTGACGCAGCCGCACCCACCACGGGTTGACGGCCACGACACCTGAGGCGGGCAACGCCGGCAGGTATCCCTCTGCCGGTTCTGCCGGCCTATCACATTCCTGAGCGAGCTCTTCCACCCACAGGCTTGACCGCCTCAAGCGACGGGCGACCTCACCCCATGGAGTGTTCGCTGCCTCGCGCAATCGCCGATCCGCGGTCTGCAACCGACATCCCAACCCCGGCGCGAAGGCGGGCAGTGACATCGCACGCAGCGTTGCGCCACAGCCCGTCCTGGCGATTTCCAATCGCTAGGACGGGCTCATCAAATTTGATGCAGTCGCCTTGCTCCGCCACCCGGATTGCATTATCCTGATAAACAGCATAATGCAATCCGGTGTCGCAGCCGATAAGGCACCTTACCACGCGGGCGTCGTCGCGCCGCCAGCGTCCTGCCACAGAGGCTCCCAAACCAGGGCCACCAATTGCACGCTGATGTCCGATTTCTTCGGTCGAATCGACACCGTCTCGAGCTCCTCGGTCAGCGGATCGATCTTCGCCGCGAGGGCGTCGATTTCGGCCTTCAACTCGGCGTCCAGGTCGTTGTACTGCTGCTGCAGCGTCTGCAGATTCTCAGCCGCCCGGCCCACGTCTCCCTGCTCCTTCATCGAGCGGCCCACGCCACGGGCCGCCGTCGTCGCCCGCCCCAGCGTGGACAGGCTGGCCGCCTTGCGCCCCATAAATGCCGTCAGGAGGGTTGTGCCAAACGAGATCGCCGTTTGCATCTGCGCGGCTTTGGCCTGGCCTGCCTCTCGCTGCATCGCCTCCTGCGCTCGTTGGATGCGGTTCTGCATCGTCGTTAATTTGGACGCATACTTCTTCCTCAGCGCGTCGGCCGCCTCGTCGCGCTGCTCCCGTGCCGCCTGACCCAGCCGCACACGGAAATCACGCTCAGGCTCGCCCACATTTGAAATCTGCTTCAAACTCGGCGATAGCAGCAGCTCCACTTTCTGGCTGCCATACAGCCAGGCGCTGAAGTCTCGGCTCCACAGGGAGTAGTTCTTCGCCTGCCCGGCCGCAGCCGGCAAGGTCGCAAAGTGACCGCCTGACTGTGCTTCTTTCTCGAGATCCGCGGCCGTTAGATTCGCTTCCTTGCCCTGGTCCCAGCTCACGGGGACCGCTGCGTCAGTGATCGGCGTCAGGCACGTCACGTCCTGGCTCAGGTCGACGCGTGTCTTTGTGTCCGCGAAGCGAACCTGGGCAATGCCCGCGATTTGCGGGCGATAAGTCAGCGCACTGCCCGCGGGCGCGCTCCCTCGCACCGGGATGAAAAACTGCGGAATGCCGGCCGCGAGTGCGGGCGCGACGTTCGCAGCCGGCGCCACAGCAGGGCCAGCCGGTGCCGCAGCGGGTGCGGCAGCAGGCGCGGTCGCTGCAACTGCCGGTGCGGTGGACGGTGCGGCGGTTGCCGCCGCAGGCGCGGCAGCCGCCTTCACGGGATCCATCAGTTGCTTGATCTGGTCCCGAGTCAGCGGGCCCCGAAGGTAAGACATGGTCCAGCGTGTCTGCAGGATCTCGGGGCCATCCTCGTGCGCGTTGTTCATCAGGAAGATTCGACTCCCCAGGCCCGCCAGAATCTGCTGAATCTTCGCCCGATCGAAGCTGGAACCCGCCGTGGCGGCCGCGCCTTCGAGTCCGTCCAACACACGAGCCTGGTCCCGCTCGGTCTGGAGGCGTCCCACGAACCACGTGCCAGTGTTGGACAGCGCCTTGTAATCGAGGTCTACCGGGTTTTGGGTGGCAAGCACGACGCCCAGACCGAAAGCGCGCGCCTGTTTCAACAGGGTCAGGAGCGGCAGCTTGGAAGGCGGATTCTGTACAGGAGGCATGTAACCGAATATCTCGTCCATGTACACCAGCGCACGAAGGCTGGTGGTGCCCGATTGTGTGCGCATCCAACCCACAACCTGGTTGAGGAGCAGCGATACGAAGAACATGCGCTCGGCGTCACTCAGGTGGGCGATGGAGAACACGGCGACCCGCGGTTTGCCTTGGGGCGTATGCAGGATCTGAGCGACGTCTAACGGCTCACCCTCCAGCCAGGCACTGAACCCGGGCGCCGCCAGCAGGCCGTTGAGCGCCATGACCAGCCCGAAACGGTCCTTCGCCGGGTAGAACGACTCGATATCCAGCACTCCGACCTGGCTCACCGGCGGCGTCTGGATCAGACGGATGAGCCCTGCCAGATCGAGATCCTGCCCCTGCTGCCAGACATTCTGAAGCAGCGTGGACAGCAGGATGTGCTCGCGGCTTTGGATCGGATCCGCGTCAATGCCCAGGAGGCTCAGCAGGCTCGTCGCGGTGACGCTGATTCGCTCGCGCAGCAACTCCCCGTCCTGGAGCACCGTCGGATCGGGCGCCGCAAAGGACTTGAGAATTGACACCGGCATGCCGGAATTGCTGCCCGGAGTGTATATGACGAAGTCCGCAGCGTCCCGCAAACGGCGAATGCGCTCACCGTCCTCGCCCCAGTCAGACAGGCCCTTAGCCCAAAACTGCGCCTGATCCTCAGCGTATTGCTCGGGCGTCCGGCCCTTCTTCTGGGCGTCCTCCACGTTGATCCAGGGCTGGAAATCCGCCCCGCGGAGATCCGGGAAGGTCAGCAGCAAGTCAGCCAGATCACCCTTGGGATCGATGACGATGGCCGGTATGCCGTCGATGGCGGCCTCTTCGAGCAGTCCCACGCAGAGGCCGGTCTTGCCGCTTCCGGTCATGCCCAACACCACAGCGTGGGTGACCAGGTCTTTCGAATCGTACAGAATCAGATCGTCCAGCGCTGCCTTCTTCTGCAGGTCGTACGCCTTGCCCAGGTAAAACACACCGAGTTTCTCGTAGTCTTCCATCCTGGTTCCCTCCGCTCCAGTGTCATTCGGTCTTCGGTTTTGTTGCAGTCTACCATGACTCCGGCCATCGCGTCAACAGATCCGGGTGCCCAGCCCCATCTGCTATTGGGCGGCACTCGAGCCTCAGCGCTGTTCCAAATTCGTTTGGTCGTCGTTTTTACCTTGTACGCAAATCGTAGTATAATAGTAAACGTACGGTAAATTACGGAGCTGAACCGTCATCTCTTCCAGGAGGACGCTATGATCAGCCTGTCAGATTTCCCTCGTCCCACGCAAGACAACGGCCGCGGGCTGCACTGGTCCGCCAGCCCGTACCACCTCTCGGGGCACGAGTTGGACTATTGGCTGGACGAGCTGAAGGCCATGAAGATCAAATGGCTCAAGGTGCTGGATGACGGCGGAGGTTCGTCACTGGAGCTGTGCGGTCGCCTGGTCGAAATCGGCATCATGCCAGTGGTGCGGCTCTACATCGGCAATCCGGGGCACGTGCAGACACGCAACCTCGAGGCGATCCGGCGCCTGCTCGACGTCGGCGCCTTCTACTTCGAAACCAACAACGAGCCCGACCTTGCGATCGAGTGGCCCGACGGCAAGGTGCCGAAGAACTGGTTGGAGATCGTAGTCGACAATTTCATCATCGATGCGACCGAGATCATCAACCTGGGTGGCTTCCCCGCCTTCCCGGCCATGGGCGTCGGCACGATCGTGAACCCCTTCGAACTCATCATCAAGCGCGGCAGACAGGATCTGTTCGACAACGGAGCGTGGTTGGCGATCCACAACTACGTCCTGAACCACCCACTCGACTACCCATATGACGACGTCAACCAGCGGGGTACCGCTCTGACCCAGGAGGAGTACGACCGCGACCGCTGGGGTTGGGATCAGGACAAGATCGAGACGATCAATCGATTGCGCACAGAGGGAGCCAGCCCAGGCGAGACGATTCACGAGGACGCCACCTGCTGGTTAGCCTACTCACTCTGGAACGAGCAACTGAACGCGGCTTTCGGTCATCCGGTGCCCATCATGAGCACCGAGGGCGGCGTCGTGGTCGGCGATCGGCAGGACGGCCGCTACCCGCGCAACGATGCCAAGCGCCACCAGGAAGTGACCTTGTGGGTCCAGGATTTTCTCCTGAATAGCGCCCCGACGTGGTACTTCACGGTCTTCCATTGGCTCATCGCGAACAACGCCATGGGCCAGAACCGCCCCGGCTGGGAGACGCAGGCCTGGTACGGCGGGTGGTGGGACAAGGAATTTGGCCTGAACGGCCACCTGCCGACGGTCGACGCGCTGAAGCAGACCGCTTCAGGCGTGCGGAACGATGCACTGGCCGACGGTGTCATCCGAGGGCTCCTGCACGATCACCTCGGCAACGTTGCCGCCGATCACCGCGTCCGGGCGGTGAAGGACGGCTACGACGTCCGCGAGACGGTGACGTCCGCCATCGGGCAGTTTCGGCTGTGGGGCGTGCCGGCGGGAACCTACGCTCTGTCCATCGATGGGACGCTCGGTTTCCCGGCCTCCAACCTGACGCTCCCCTCACACGCCACATTGATGCAGGACCTGACGCTGCCGGGCCCGATCAGCGGCGTCGGCGGTCGGGTCGTCGATGCGAACGGGGCTCCGCGCGCGATGCAGACGGTCGCGCTGTACCAGGGCGCGCTCTTCGCCGGCAGCACTGTCACGGAGGGACAGGGATACTACGGCTTCACGTCCATGGTTTCCGGCCAGTATCAGCTGCAGGTGACCGGCGCAGTGGGAGGGGCTCAGGATGTTCGACTCGACGGTTTGCAGCCCGCCACTCTGGATTTCACTGTGCCGGCGGACCAGCAGTTCGAGTTGCGCCTGATCACGCGCCGGCTGCTCCCTCGGGACGAGAACCAGGGCCGCCACGCTTTCTACGGCGTGGTTCTGGATGAGGCCGGCAGCCCGATTGACGGCGTGAAGATCGAGATGAGTTGGACCAATGCGAAACACGGGACGGTGTTCCCCACAGCGATCACCGGTTCCGACGCGGGCAAGAGTCTCGGCTATTTCGAATTCATTCACACTCCGGGAGAGTTCCATCTCCGCCTGCTCGACGTCCCCTGGGCGGCACAGGAGGCTGATGGATTGAAGACGGCCGGGTTGCCCGGCCAGGGCGCCGATGAGTCCGTCAGCTACGAGCTGGTCTGGCAGATCGTGCCCACCGACGGCAAACCGGCGCAAAGCGTCATTTCCGGCTTACTGCTCGGTGCAACCGATGGTTTGGGTATTACACTGCGCACCTCAGCTGCACTGGCAAGCACCAGCTTCGGCGCCCCCCCGGAGGAGCCGTCGGTCCTCATTACCCAGCGCATCGCCGCCAGCGGCCAGTACCGCTTCGACGCGCTGCCCGCCGGCACTTACCAGATCGAGGCGGATGGTGTGGGCGTGGTAGTCCCGGACATCGTCGTCGACGGGACCCAGTCGGTGACCCCGGATACGGCTGATGTACGACCGGACCACCAGGCAGTGATCAAAGGTACAGTCAACGATCCGAAGGGTCAGCCCGCGCCTAACGTCACTGTTATCCTGCTGCTGTCCGACGAAGAAGTGGAACGAGCTGAGACGGACGCCAACGGCCAATTCCGCTTCACCGCTTTGGGCGCCGGCAGCTACAAGTTGCGGACGCTCCAGCCGTCGGCTATCTCATCGGCGATCGACGTGGACGGCACGAGCCTGTACTTGATCGACGTGAGCCTCCCGGAACAGAAAGATACCCCTGAGCCGATGGCGCATTACCTGTTGTTCGGGCCATCCGGTACGCCCGGCAATCCGGCGAATTTCCGACTGGCGCAGGGATACATCCTGGCCTCGGGCGTAGTCGCCGGCTTCAACCCTGATGAGGCGGTTTGTGCCAGCCGCGTGACCATCGTCGGCGACGAGCAGGCTGTGTCCAGTGACGTGGAGGAGAAACTGAAGCAGGCAGGTATTGAGGTTACTCGCCTCGGCGGCGATAGCTACGCCGTGGGTGAGGCCCTCGCCCAGCTGTTGAAATAGGCCAAGGAGGTCGAGCCATGCCAGCGCAAGCCCAATCGTCCACCGTTGAAGTTGTCAACGACGCTGCTGCGTACGGAGTCACCATCGCTTCGGCGGAAGTCGTTCAGGACGAGGTCTATTGGAAGTGCATCAAAGTTCACCACCTCACGTCTGAAGAGAACCTGGGCAATCACCACGTTTACATTGACGCCCTGGACGAGAACGATCAGCGTGTGTACGGGACCCAGGTATCGATCAAGTGGCCGACAGGCTCCGGTATCTGCACCATCGACAAACCAGCCAACGAGGCCGGAACGAACTTTCCTTTGTGGAAGAACCAGGTCGTTTCACTCAGCGTGATGGGCCGGCCCAGCGACGTTGTGAGTGGCCTGCACACCGGCCACCCCAACGAGGGCTCGGGCAATACCTTGTATCATCACTCATTTTATGTCGTCTTCAAACGCACCACATATAGCACTACAGACCCAACCGGCGGCGGCAGCATCACCGGAACGGTGACGAACGGCGCAGGCATGACCATCGCGCTGCAGCAGGCCGGCCAACAGGTCGCCCAAACCACGGCCGCCGGTGACGGCACGTATTCGTTCACGCAGCTAGCGGCCGGCACGTATTGCGTCGCAGTCGTCGGCACGGACGTCGTTTCCGGCGACGTCACCGTCGACGGACAGAGCGCGGTGACCGTGAACCTTGAAGTCCCGGTTAGCAACGATCCGACGACGCAGACGTTCGCCAAATACGTCCTGTTCGGCCCGACGAACGTGGTTGGCACACGGACGAATTTCGTTCTGGCGCAGGACTATATACTTCGCGCCGGCGTCGCCTGCGGCTTTAACGTCAACGAGGCCCTGCTGGCAAAGAGCGTCGTCATCATCGCCGACACGACCGGCGTGAGCCAGGCCGACGAAGACAAACTGACTCAGGCCGGCGTCACGGTCACCCGCGTCTCGGGCGACAGCTACTCGGTCGAAGCTGTCTTGGCCGGGCTGACGTAAAGAGCGAGCGGGGACGGGCGGCAGTCGGGTTATTTCGATTGACTGCTTCTCTCTTGGGCTGATGCACCAGACTGCGTGGAACGTGACGCCTCAGGGGTGGAGCGGGAGCCTTCTAGTCAGGCGTGGATCGTCTCTACTGGCATTCACTGCTGTGCATTCGGTGGGAAACCATGGTACAGGACGAGGACAAGACACGCGACGAACTGCTGGCGGAGATCGCCGCCCTACGCACCCAGGTAGGTCTTCTGCTGGAATGGGAAGGCTCAGCCAAGAAGGCTGCCGCCGAGGCCACGCGCTGGGACGATGCGCTTCTTCGGGCCATGGTGGATTCCTCACCCTTTGCCTTCTACGTGGTCGACCACACAACGGACGAAGTGCTCTACCTCAACCCCCGCTTCTGCCAGCTGTGGGGCCAGACCGACCTGGAGAACTGTACGGCCGCAGAGGGCCTGACTCACACTGACGTCGTAGCTGCCATGTGCGTGCAGGCGCTGGAGCCGGCTGCGCTCGAAGCTTCCTTCGAGGCGCTCAAGTCCGATCTCGGCGAAGAGCCATCCGAAGGCGAAATTCTCATGGTCGACGGCCGGGTCATCGAGCGATGGGCCACGCGCCTGGGTCAGCCCGATGAACCCATCACGGCGACCCACATATACATGTTCCTCGACGTGACCGACTACCGGCAGCGACTGGATCAGGCCGCGCAGAAGGCCAAAATGGCGGCCGTGAGCCAGCTCACCGGCGGCATCGCCCACGATTTCAACAACCTGTTGACTTCGATAAAGGGTTACGCCACTCTGGCCAGTCGCGAGGCGCCTGCTGATTCGCTGCTCCAGCGTGACATCGAGCAAGTCATCAAGTCCGCCAATCTCGGGGCCAACCTGACCCACCGCCTGCTGGCTTTCTCGCGTCACAAGCCAATCACGACGCGCGCACTCGATCTCAACCGCCTCATCTCTCCCATGGAGACCACGCTGCGTGCGCGCGTCGGCGGCCAGATCGAGCTAAAGCTTGCACTGGGCCCGAGTTTGGGCAAAGTCAAGATCGACGCTGCTGAATTCGAGCTGGCCCTGACAGAGCTCGTCGACAACGCACGCGAGGCCATGACCGAAGGGGGCAAGCTGACCATCGAGACCACCGGGGTCATCCTGGACGAAGACTACGTTCGGGGGCACCCCAATACGCGCGTGGGACGATACATCTGCGTTCGTGTGACCGACACCGGCAAGGGCATGTCCGCCGAAGTCCGGCGTCACCTGTTTGAGCCGTTCTTCACCACAAAAGGCATCGGACGGGGAGCCGGTCTGGGCCTGGCTACCGTCTACGGAGTCGTCGAACAGCACCGCGGCCACATCGACGTCAAGTCCGCTCCCGGCCAGGGCACGGTCGTCAGCCTCTACTTCCCCCGCGTGAAGCTGGACACCGCCGAGTGGCCCCTCAATCAGGGGGTCTGAATGGCCTCCGGCCTGACCAACCCTATAGCCGTCGCCCCACTCCTCTCAAGTACCCGATCAGGCTGCCTCTCGTTGTTCCTCGTATCGTCGGTCGACTTGGGGTTCCACCCTCACGAACTCCGTGCCCGTTCCGCTCGCTGAGGAAGACGCCGCCCAGAATGAGGACCGCGCCGGCGACGGTTTGCATAGTCGGTCGCTCTCCCAACACTGCAATGGCCAACACCGCCGCCACCACGGGAATCAGAAACACGATCGGCGCGGCCTTGGACGCGTCGAGCTCCTGCACGACGACGACCCAGGCCAACGTGGCCCAGGCACTGCACAAGACGCCGAGGAACGCGATGCCTGCCCAGGTGAGCGGTGCCGCCGGCCAGGTCATGCCCTCCGCGATGGCCGGCGGCACCAGTAGCGCCGTGCCCAACAGCGTCGGCAACACCGAGATGGACAACGCGTCGAAGTCCTGCGCCGACGTCTTGATGATGATCGTGTACAGCGCAAACGAGCCGGCCGCCAGCAGCGACAATCCATTGCCAATGACGTCGTTCGAGGTCAGGCTCAGCGCAGCACCGCTCGCCGTGATGACGACTGTTCCCACGACCGCACCTACGACCCCCGCCGTCTGCAGCCTCGTGACCCGCTCGTGTAGCAGAATCGCGCCCATCACCACGATGAACGCTGGATCCAGATCCAACAGAACGCTCACGTTGATGACGGACGTGTAGTTCAGCGCGTAGTTTTGGGCGAGGTATGGCACTGGCAGGCAGAGAAGACCAAGCACGAAGAAGAGGAATGGTTTGCGCCGCAGACTCGCCCACATCGGACGTAAGCGCTTCGTCAACACCAAATAGGCCAGGTACAGGCCGGACGCCAACGCCCAGCGGTAAAGGCACAGGGCGGCCGGACCGAACTCGCGGAGAGCCCACTTGTTGACCATGAAGCTTGCGCCCCAGGGCAGAACGCACGTGCCGGCCAGGAAGACCAGGCGCGTGGTCGGCCCCACGGGATAGCGTGTGACCGCATCATCACTTCAGCGCCAGCACAGATTTCGGGGAAGCGGCGCCGTCAGGGTCAGGGGCATTGGTCCCACTTCGTGAGGCATCAGTTCCGCTCTGTCCGTCGAGTTGGAGAGACATGACCACGGACGCCTTATCGTCGCCCATGGAGATGCCATAGATCGTCCGCGCGGCTTCCACCGTTCGCCGATTGTGGGTGATGAGGATGAACTGCGTGCCGGCCGCCAGCGCCTGAAGCCCTCGCGGAAGCGGCCGATATTGGCTTCGTCCAGCATCGCGTCCACTTCGTCCAGCACACAGAACGGCGTGGGGCTCACTTTGCAGAATGGCGAAAATGAGCGCCAGCAGCCGTCAGCGCACGCTCGCCGCCGGAAACAGGTTGAGCATCTGCTGGCGCTTGCCGGGCGGCCGTACGCTGATGTCGATACCGGTCGTCAGCGGGCGTCGGGGTCGGTCAGGACCAGCTTCGCCGAGCCGCCGCCGAAGAGCTGACTGAAGAAGTCCTTGAAATGTCCGGCGATCTGCCGAAACGTCGTCGTGAAATCGCGGGCGATGAGCTGATCCAGTTCGCCGATGACGGCCTGCAGCGTGGTCGCCGCCTGCTGCAAGATCCTCGGCCTGGTTGCTCAGGAACGTATAGC
The DNA here is from genome assembly GCA_963843645.1 of uncultured Chloroflexia bacterium. GTDB lineage: Bacteria > Chloroflexota > Anaerolineae > DAOTYC01 > DAOTYC01 > CAWJLE01. The sequence continues at coordinate 1,221,031 of CAWJLE010000003.1, forward strand.
GCTCCATCAGGCTCGTCGTACTCCGCCGGTGCGTTTGGGTTGATGGTGCCCAGCCTGCGCCCGCTGAGCCTTGAGGTGCCTGATATCGTCTTCCAGCCCGGGCGCAACTGCGTTACGGTCGGCAGGCGCGCCACCAACTCACCTATCGGTAGGGGCTGTTGCGTTTCAGTGGTCTCGATCAAGTCCGATATCGACCAGGCCGATCTCCTCATCCATCTGGCGACGCAAGTTCTCCAACTCATCGCGACGCCGCTGGGTGTCCAGATTGGCCTGGGCGTGCAGGGTCTCTTGCGCGTGCAGCCGATTGCGTAGCGCCGCCTCCATCTGGCCGATCTCGCCCAACGCGCGCTCGATTGCATTCAATTCGGACTCTGCCGGCCCGATCTGCGCCGCAGTGCCGCAAGAGCGTCCGCAAGGTCGTGGCCTCCGCTGTCAGCTGGCTGACCTCGGCGGCGAGCCCCTCGATCTCGGCCGCCATCTCCTGCACCCGCGCACTCTTTGCTTTCGATCTGGCGATCGAGCGCCGCATAGACCGTCGGCGTGGTTCTCCGCGATCACCCGCTGATTATCGATGGCCCGCTTGGCCACAGCCACCTGAGTTCGCAGCGCCATCGCCGCATCCAACGACGGGTCGCCGTCCAACTCAGCCAACCGCGTGGCGATCTGCGTCTGTCGCGCTTCGAGTGCAGTCGCCTGCCCTTGCAACCGCGACTGCTCAGCCTTCAGCGCAGCCTCCTTCTGATCCAGCGACGCGGACTCGGCGCTGAGCTGGTCGGTCAGCTTGCGCCGCCACTCAATTTCGCGCGCCAATTGCGCTGCGTCCTGCTTGAGCGCCGCCATCCGGCCACCACGTCTCGCGCTGACTCCGCAGCGCACGCCCCTGGGCCTCACCGCGGTCCATCTGGGCCCGTGCCTCGCCGATCCCATTCGACACCTGTTGGGCTTGTTTCTCCAATGCCGCACCGCGCTCGGCCGCCGCGGCCACTTTGGCCGGCAATTCGCGCGCCTCTCGCTCGCGGGCGAGCAAACCGGTCCGCTGTGAGCCGGCCGCCGTTGCGCCGCCGCTGATAGCCCCGCTGGAACGCACGATCTCGCCGTCCCGCGTAACGATCTGGAATCCTCCTCGCAGCTCGCGAAACACACGGTGCGCCACGTCCAGGTTCTCGACGATGACCGTGTGGCCGAGCAACAACTCGAACACCGGCCGAAGCCTCGCCTCGAACTTGACCAATCCCAGCGCCAGACCGAGAACGCCTTGTCCGGCCGGCGCTCGAACCGGTGGTGCGGGCCGCAGGTCGTCCAACGGCAGGAAGGTCGCCCGCCCCGCTCGATTCTTCTTCAGGTACTCGATGGCGGCCTGCGCGTGGCCCCAGCTCTCGGCCACGACGTCCTGCAGGTGCGCCCCGAGGGCCGTTTCGACGGCCTTCTCCAGTGAGGGGTCAACCTGCACCAGGCTCGCCACCGTCCCCAGCAGGCCGCCCAGCTGGCGATTGGCAGGACCGGCCAGCACGGCCCGGACACCGTCGTAGTAGCTGGACATGTCCTCGCGCAGCCGGGCCAACGTCTCCTGGCGCGCCTGGAGTTGGGCCCATTCGCGCCGCGCCGCGGCGATCTCTTCCTGCAGGCGCGACGACTCCTTGCGGCGCTGGTCCACACCCGCCTGCAGGAGGCCCTGCGCCGCTTTCAACTCCTCTATCTGCAGGTCGATGTCACCCAGCGCCTCAGACTCGGTTGCCAGCTCCCCTTCGATCTCTCTGGCGCGGGCGGTGGCGGCAGCGATTGCGTGGGCATGTTCCTGCTTCTCTCCGCCGATGGCCTCGCGCCGCTCGCCCAGCTGGGCCACACGGTTCCGCCGATCCGCGGCCTGCGTCGTCGACTGGAAAATGCCGTTCTGCCCGGCGGTTTGCTCCGCCAGAAGCCCCTTGCGCTCCACTTGCAGTGCCTCGACCTGCGAATCCACCTGGGCCAGGGCAGTCTTCTGTCGCTCCAAATCGTTCGCCAGGGCAGCGAGTTCCTCCTCCGCTTCCCGCAACCGCGCGCCCTGCGCCTCCCGACTGGCCCGCAGAGGGACGATCTCCTGGATCAACTCCTCGCGCTGATGCTCGAGCAGGCGGCGGCGCTCCTGTCGTATCGCCAACTCGCGCCCGGTTCGCTCGGACTGGGAATGAAGGGAACTGCTCTGACGGTGCCACTCCCCGGTCTGAGCGCGCAGATCAGCCCGGCGCGACCGGCTCTCGGCGGCTTGCTTGTCCATGGCCTCGAGTTCGGCCTGGCGCAGCGCCACCTGCCCATCCTGAGTTCGGGCTTTGGCCAGAGCCGCAGCGAGGGCCTGCTGCGCCTGGTACCAGCGATAACCGTACCATTCCATCAGCATGCCGCTCAAGTCGCGGCTGATGCGCGCGTGTTCCTTAGCCTGATCGGCCTGCTTCTGCAATCGGCCGAGCTGCGGCTTGATCTCGTTGATGATATCGTTTACGCGGATGATGTTCTGCGCGGTTTCGTGCAGCCGATTCACTGCGTCGGCTCGCTTGCCCTGGTGCGCCGTGATGCCGGCCGCTTCCTCGAACAGCACTCGGCGTTCTTCCGGCCGCAGCGACAACGCGGCGTCGATCAGCCCCTGCCCAATCACGGCGTACGTGCGCCGGCTGAGCCCGGCAGCAGACAGCAGGTCGTTGATATCCCTGAGACGGACCCGGCTGCCGTTGATGTAGTACTCGTTCTCACCCGATCGATAGGCCCGGCGCTCGATCGTGACCTCGGCGTAGTCGATGGGCAGAGCGCGATCGGCATTGTCGAGCGTCATCTGCACCTGCGCCATGCCGACCCGCGAGCGGGCCGTCGACCCGGCAAAGATCATATCCTCCGTGCGCTTGCCGCGCAGCGTCGAATAGCTCTGCTCGCCCAGCACCCAGCGAATCGCGTCCGCAACGTTGCTCTTGCCGGAGCCATTCGGCCCAATGATCGCCGTGACGCCCTCGTCAAACACGAATTCCGCGCGCCCGGCGAACGACTTATAGCCTTGCACTTGCAGATGCTTCAGGTGCATCGAGACTCCAGGAGGGAGAGAGTGGCTGAGACCGCAGAGACCGCAGTGGATTGCCCAGAGCAGTATACTTCGCTTCGCAGGCATCGTCAATTGCCCCTCAAGGCAATTGCATTAGGAATTGTTGCGCGTCTGGCAGTGTCCCATCTATTCCGCGCCGCCGTGCCGCTCTCATTCTCAAATTTGCCCAATCCTGGATTCACATCGATGCGTATACTTCAGAAGATGCAATGACGTGTCGCGACGACGTCGCGCCTCGCCGAACCCCCTCGCAGGAGGTCACCCCATGAAGCGCCCGAAGCTATCCCGAATCCTGGCGTCGTTTGCGGTGCTCGCATTTATCGTTACATCGACTGCTGTCGTCCACGCCGCGGATCCCACGGCTACCGCACGCCCGACGCTGCAACAGCTCCTTTCCGAGATGACACGCCTGCAGGCCCAGCTCGACGACCTCGGCACTCGGCTGGCAGGCATAGAGCAACGGCTCGACGCCATGGAAACGGCTCAGAGCACCGCACCCTCCAGCCCAACTCAGAACAACGGCTCACCCGCGACGCCATCCGCTCCAACGATACCTGCGGCGACTCCGCAAACCGCGATTGCCAGGGACGTCGGCCAGAGCTGGGAGACCGACAGCGTCGCGCTCACTCTGGATAACGTAAAGTTCCTCGGCGACGCAGTGCAGTTTGAGCTCACGCTCGAGAACAACACCCGTCAGCCCATTGCCTTCAACGACCTGCACGTGGAAGTGACCGACAACATCAGCGGCCAGTACAGGCTCAGTGGTTGCTCTGGGGTTCCCGCAGGCTGCACGGGCGACGTGACCCTGGCAAGCGGTCAAACTCAAAAGTGGACCAATTTCTGGCGTGGCCCCTTCTCCGATGACCAGGTCCAGTATCTCATCGTCACCGCAAGTGCATCGCGGGTCAAGAACGTTTCCTGGCGCATTCCCATCTTCCACTAAGCCGTGCACCGCCGGCGCCGCACCCGGGCACGATTTCCGCCGAGCCGATGTATCTGGTGATCAACCTGGCCATAGGAGGCGACTCAGCCGGTCCGCCGAACTCCGATACGCAATTCCCCGCCGATTTCGCGATCGACTACGTCCTCGTTTGGGATCAACGCCCCACAACCGCTGCCGTCCGTTAGAATGCCGCGCCGACCACAGCCCCAACTACCGGTCCGCCGCCCCTAGCTCCCCCCGCAACCTTAAAGTTTTGCTTGCTCCCATTGACACTAACGGCATTCTCTGCTATGATGAGACTGTCCCCAACTGGTCTGACCACCTGAACGGCAGAGGAGCTGATGGTCGAAAGTAAAGATATCCCGAGCGAATTACTTTACCATACGGTAACGTCTGAACGCCTGTCCGAGGCCGTGGTCAAACAGCTCGAGGCGCTCATCGTCGCCGAGCGTCTCAATGCCGGGGATGCTATCCCCTCCGAGCGCCGTCTCAGCGAGTTGTTCGGCGTCAGCCGTTCAGTGATCCGTGAGGCCATGCGCACTCTCGAGCGCGCCGGTCTGGTCGCCATAAAGCCCGGGCGCGGCGCTTTTGTGCTGCAGCCTTCTGCGGATACGATCTTCCGGCCGTTGTCGTTCCTGGTCCGCATGCGCCGCGGCACGATCAGTGATTGTCTGGAGTTTCGACGCTATCTCGAGCCGGCCATCGCCCGCCTTGCGGCCGAGCGTCACTCTGAGACCGATCAGGCGGCCCTCCGTCAAGCCCTCGACGGCATGGACGCCAACATCCGAGAACCTGAGGCATTCATCGAGTACGATCTCGGATTCCATTCCGCTCTGGCCCGAGCCACCGGCAATCCAGTCTTTCTGCTCGTCTTGGACGCTACCATGGGCCTGATGCAGGAAACCCGCCAGAAAACGATGCACATCTGGGGCGCCTTCGAGCAGGACTGCCGCGAGCACCACACTCTCTTCGAGCGCATCGTCGCCGGCGATCCTGACGGCGCCGCGCAAGCGATGATAGATCACCTGGCCTCTGTCGCCCGCCAGCTTGCAATCGTCGACGCCGGAGGCGACTCGGTCAAATAACCGTCGAGAAAGGAAGACTTCCCTCTATGGACGTGCCCAACATCAAAGTCACTCCGCCGGGGCCTAAAGCGCGAGCTGTGCTCGAGAAACAGGCCAAATACCTCGCTCCTTCCGTGTCGGATCCCATCCCGCTGGTATGGGACCACGCCGAGAACTGCACCGTCTGGGACGTGGACGGCAACAGCTACATCGATTTCTGCGCCGGCGTTCTGGTGCTCAATACCGGCCACTCGCACCCGAAGGTCGTCAAGGCCCTTCAGGATCAGGTCGGCAAACTCATCAACTGCTACGACAGCCCGCACCCACTTCGCTCCGAGTTCGCCGAGGCGGTGGCCAAGCTCATGCCCGAGGACCTGCATCGCGTCCTCTTCCTGTCCAGCGGCTCGGAGGCCATCGACGCAGCCGTCAAGATGGCGCGCGCCTATACCGGCCGTTACGAGATACTGTCTTTCTACGGCGCTTTTCATGGCCGCACCTACATGCCGATGAGCGTGGGCGGCAAGGGCGCGATCAAGCGGCCATTCGGCCCATTCGTGCCCGGTATCCTGCATGCGCCGTTCCCCTATTGCTATCGCTGCCCCTTCAAGGGGACTTACCCGGAATGCGATCTGACCTGCTTCGACTTCATCGAACGCACCCTGGAATCCACCTCCGGCGGAAGCCTGGCCGCGGCCATCACGGAGCCGTATCAGGGAGCCAGCGGCGGGATTTTCCCGCCCAAGGAGTGGGTGCAGCGGCTGTCCCAGTTGTGCACCGCCCGCAATATGCTGTTCATCTTCGACGAAGTGCAATCGGGCTTCGGCCGGACCGGCAAGATGTTTGCCTTCGAGCAGTATGGCGTGACCCCGGACATCGTAACACTGGCTAAGGGATTGGCGAGCGGAGTGCCGGCCAGCGCCGTTGTCGCTCGCAACAAGATCATGGAGTCACTCAAGGCCGGCTCGATCTCCAGCACCTACGGCGGCAACCCACTCATCTGCGCCGCAGGATTGGCTTCCATCGAAGTCATTCAGGAAGAAGGCCTGGCCCAGAATGCGGCCCACGTCGGTCGGGTCATGCTCGATCGCCTGCAGGACATCCAAAAGCGCTATCCCATCATCGGCGACGTGCGCGGCATGGGTCTGGCGCAGGGCATCGAGCTGGTTCGCGATCGTAAGACGAAGGAACCGGCCGACACCGAGACGACGTTCCTCGTAGAAGAGTCGATTCGTCGCGGTCTGGCGCTCATCCCACCCATCGGCTTCTACGGCAACGTCATCCGCTTCGCGCCGCCGCTCACCATCACCGAGGAAATGGCGCACCGAGGCATGGACGTGTTCGAATCCGCTCTGAACGCCATGAATCGATCGTAGGCTCCACACAGTTGGAAGTCCGCACGGAAAGGAGGTTCGTCGAGCACCCTAACTTGTTACCTGCCCCATCGTGAAGTCTTAAGTCGTTACTGACAGGAGGGAGTGGACATGCAGGGGAAAAAGCTTCAATTCGTGGTCTCTGTGATCATGTTGACGGTGCTCGTCCTGGGCAGCTTTGCCGTTGCCGGCGCACAGACACCTGCGCCAGCCCAGGGTGATCAACCCGCGTGGGGCGCCGACATCATGCCGGCCGTCGACAAGGCGCAGATCGCCGACGCCATCAAGGCTGAAGGCTCCAAGCTCATCGTCAGCGGCTTCGCCTCCGGCGAGGTGCGGTCGCACTACCACCCACTCTGGTTCCAGGAATGGGTCCGCGCGGTCTACGGCGTTCCTATCCAGGTCCAATTCGTCCCGGCCGAGGGCGTCCAGATTATGGAGCAGCTCAAGGCTCGCAAAGAGGGCGAGCCGGCCCCCGTCGATCTGATGGGCACAGAGAATATCTTCGTATCCCAGATGATCAAGGCAGGCCTGGTCGCGACCGACACGCTCGATTCTCCGTTGATCCCGCTGGCCAAGCAGGTCCCCGCGGAGTACAAAATGGAGAACTCTGCGCTGCGCATCCAGGGCGCCGAGGGCATCTTCATGGTCTACAACCCGAAGCTGTTCAAGGACGAGGACGCTGCCCAGATCAAGACCTGGCTCGACGTAGCCAAGGTCTACCCCAACTATAAGGGCAAGATTCTCTGGTGGCATCCCGTGGGCGACCCGGCCGGCATCGCGCAGGTTCTGAGCATCACAAAGGACTTGGGCGGCGACTACAAGAACAACGACGACATCCGGACGTCCATCCAGTGGATCAAGGACAACGTTGACCCGTACATCGAGCGGTACGTCCGCGGTTACGGCGACTTCACCGTCCTGGTCGAGAAGGAAGAGGCGGCCGCGGCCGTCATGTGGTACGGCACCAGCAAGAAATACATCCTCGATGGACTGGTCAAGCCCATCTGGCTCAGCAACTGCATGTCCGAGCCCGGCTACATGGCCATGACCAAGGGCTCAGCGCACCCGACGCTGGCGCAACTCTATATGAACTTCCAGATGAGCCACTACGTCCAGATGCCGCCTTATCCCGCTGACCCGCCGTACGAGATGTTCAAGATCGATCAGTCTGACTGGCTGCGCGGCTGCTTCGGCGGCGTGGGCATCCCGGGAGACTACGACAAGTACATGCCCGACTGGGCCAAGGCCGTCGTTCCGCCCGCCGAGGAAGTGAACAAGCGCTTCGTCGACGTGGATTGGGACTACGTCACCGCTCATTACAACGAGTGGCAGCAGATGTGGGGCGAGATCATCGGCGACTAGCCGGATCTTGTGACACGACTTGCGCGGGGAGAGGGACCGCGAGGCCCTCTCCCCCTTCGAAGGGGCTCGTTGACCACAAAGCTGTAGAGAGGTATGCCCATGTCTTCATCACCCGCGATCGAACACACTGCCGTATCGAAAGATCTCGTGCCCGTCGCTCGTCGAAAGAGCCAATGGCTCCGCATTCTGCTTCCATTGTCGCCGTTGCTGATCTTCTACGTCGTCTTCCTGATCTATCCGATTGTCGTGCTCGGGCATTACAGCATCCTGGAGAAGAGCGGTTCGCTGGGCCTTGCGAATTATGTCGACTTTTTCCAGAACGCCAACCTGCGGCGTTCCCTGGCCAACACGCTGGGCGTGGCCGGGGCCGCAACTCTTCTCGATCTCATCCTCGGATATCCCGTAGCCTATTATCTCGCCCGACGCCAGAGCTGGCTGGCGGACCTGCTGCAGATTTCCTTGCTCATCCCGCTGTTCGGTGGCCTCTACGTGGCGTTTGCGTTCATGCTCATGCTGCTGCCGAACGGCTTCGTCAACTCCCTGCTCCAGTGGCTGGGCCTTATCGACAAGCCGATCAGCATGTTGTACACCTATCCTACGCTCATTGCCGCCTTCGGCGTGTACGGCTTGCCGTTTATGGTCTACCCGTTGCGCGCCGCGATCCAGGGCATCGACCCGGCATTGGAAGAGGCCGCACGGTCGCTTGGCGCAGGCACCTGGCAGGTCCTGCGCCAGATTCTGCTGCCGATGAGCGCCGTGGGCATGATCGGCGGTGTGCTGCTCAACTTCGGATGGAACGTGGCCATCTTCAGCATCCCGCTGGTGCTGTCGTTCAAGGGCGCGTCCTTCTTATCCATCGACATGTACTTTTCCACGCGATACGGCATTCGCTGGTCCTACGCGGCGACGCTGTCTTTCGTCTTGTTCTTCATCACGTTTGGCTTGAGCTACCTCTACATGGTTCTCGTCAAGCCGGCGTCCAGGTCCGCGTGAAAGGAGGCTGCGCATGACTGCGACCAAACGAGGGCTTCGACTCGGCAAGCTTGCCTGGGGCATCTACCTCGGCGTCCTGATCGTCATCTTGTGGATAATCTTCCTGATGCTTGCGTTCCACTCGCTGTTTCAGGGCGTGACACTGGAGTTCCCGCCCAAGGCCCTGACGCTGGAGAATTATGGGCGCATCACCGGCGAGTTCTTTCCAGCCCTCCGGTTGAGCCTGCTGCTGGGCCTGGTGACCGGCCTGTTCGACATGCTGCTGGCCATTCCGACGGCCTACGTGATGAACCGCTACGACTTCAAGGGCAAGAACCTGATCAATGCGATTCTCCTGGCACCCAACATGGTTCCGGCCATCTCACTGGCCCTGGGCCTGCTGGCGCTGTACCCGGCGCTCAACCTGCTCGATACATTCCCTGGCCTGGTTCTGTCGCTCGGCGTCATCACCATGCCCTACATGCTGCGCTCGGTAATGTCGGCGTTTAACGAGATGGACCCCTCCCTGGAGGAGGCGGCCCGCACCCTCGGCGCCGGTTTCTGGCGCACTTTCTTCACCATCACCCTGCCGCTCATCGGTCCCGGCGTGCTTGCCGGCTTGTTACTGAGCTTCATCATTGGCTTCAACGAGTTCACGATCATCATCTTCGTCTACGGTCCGCAGAACCTGCCGGCGTCGGTCTGGCTCTGGAATATGTTGCACATGTACGGCATCACGCCGCAATTCGCAGCGGCCGTGACCATCATGCAGCTCGTTTCCTTCGCTGTGCTGTTCGTTCTGGTCCGGGTCATCGGGCGCCGTTACCTGCAGGGCGTGGTGTTTTAAGAGACGGGGCGTCGAAGTACGTAATGCGTGATGTGTAAAAACAGTAATACGTGATACGTAATGCGTGAAGGCCGACCCGAAAATCGCATCACCGATCACGAATCTATGTCCCACATGGCGCACTACCGGTCACGTATCACGCATTACGTATCACTGCATTACGCATGACTTTCTAAGGAGTGCTCAATGACTTCTGTCCGCATAGAGAACTTGACCAAGGTTTTCGGCAAAACTGTTGCCGTCAACGGCGTGAGCCTCAACATCCCGGACGGCCAGCTCGTCACCCTGCTGGGCTCCAGCGGCTGTGGCAAGTCAACGACGCTGCGCTGCATCGCCGGCCTGATCGATCCGGACGGAGGAGCCATCTACTTCGACGATCGCTGCATCAACAACGTGCCGACATCGAAGCGCCGGATCGGCCTGCTGTTCCAGAGACTGGCCCTCTTCCCGCACATGCGCGTGTTCGACAACGTGGCCTTCGGCCTGCGGATGCAGGGCCGGCCCAAGGATGAGATCGACCGGCGCGTGAAGGACGCTTTGGAGCTGGTGCATCTGCCCGGCTACGAAAGCCGGTACCCGCGCCAGCTCTCCGGCGGTCAGCAGCAGCGCGTCGCCCTGGCCCGCACCGTCGTCACCGATCCAGACATTCTTCTCTTCGATGAACCGCTGTCCAGCCTGGACGCCAAACTGCGCGATGAGCTGAAGATCGAGATTCGCCGCCTGCACCAGCAGACCGGCAAGACGACGATCTACGTGACCCACGACCAGGGTGAGGCCTTCGCAATCTCCGACAAGGTATACGTGATGAACGAAGGCCGGCTGGAGCAGGAAGGCACGCCGCTGGATCTGTACGTGAACCCGGCCAGTCCCTTCGTGGCGGGGTTCATCGGCTCGAACAACTTCGTACCCGCTGTCGTCTCCGGCACGGATGCAAACAGGCCGGACGAAGTGAAGGTCGATGCGCTGGGTTGTTCGTTGTGGTGCACGGCCGAAGACGGTCTGCACAAGGGCGATAGGATGCTCCTTCTCATTCGCCCAGAGGACATCATGATCCTGCCTCGCACGGACGCCAACCAGGAAAATTGTTTGTCCGGCCAGATCATCGTCAGCACCTTCGCCGGAGCCAGCACCTACCTGGAGGTCGCTGCCGGTGGCCAGAGCCTGCGGGTGTCCGTCTACGGCGCCGCGCGCTTCGAATTCATCAACAGCGTCGGCCGCGACGTCCACCTGCAGCTGCGCCGCTGCGCCGCCATTCGCGCGCCTAAGGGCGTTGTGCAGTGAGAATCGACTTCCCCTACAAGGACGTCCCGCCCGCGGACGTGCCTGACTCACGCCTGATGGCCGTCGTCGGCCCAGCGGACTGCACGCCGGCGCAATCGGCTGAGACATTGATCCGGAACGCCCTGGCGAATCCCATCGGCTGCCCGGACTTGAGGGCTCTCGCCGCAGATGCCGGAAAATCTCCGCGGGTTTTGATTCTGGTGGACGACAATACTCGCCCTACCCCGGCATCCCTCATCGTGCCCTGGATCCTGCGTGAGCTAGGGCCCGAGCCTGAGGTGGGCTTCCTGATCGCCTCGGGTACGCATCGCCCCATGACCCCGGACGAGAAGTTGCACAAGCTGGGCCCGGACATCGTCGGTGTGTACCCCGTATTGGATCATCGCTGGGACAATTCGTCCGACCTGGAGAGCCTGGGCGAGACGCCATCGGGCATCCCGGTCGAGGTAAACCGGCTGCTGCTTTCAGCCGACCTGGTGCTGGGCGTCGGCCACGTCGCGCCGCACCGCATGTGCGGCTTCGGCGGTGGCGGCAAGATCGTCCAGCCGGGCGTGTGTGGCGCCGCCACCACCGGTCGCACCCATTGGGCAGCGGCAGCGTATCCCGGCGACCAGATCCTGGGCGTGGTGGAAAACCCAATACGCGCCGAGATGGAACGCGTCGCCCAACTGGCCGGCTTGTGCGCGGTCTTCAACGTCGTCATGAACTCCAAGGACCAAATGGTGGGGGCTTTTTTCGGAGCGCCGGTGCCCGCCCATCGGGCCGCAGCCGCGCTGTCCGCCGAAGTCTTCCGCGGCGAAGCGCCCGCTCTGGCCGACGTGGTGCTGATCGAATCGTATCCCGGCGACCTGGACATGTGGCAGGCCAGCAAGGCCCTCGCCGCCGCCGAGCTGGCCGTCAAGCCGGGCGGCGTCGTGATCCTCGTCACGCCGTGCCCCGAAGGCGTCAGCAGCGAGCACCCTGGAGTGCTCCAGTTCGGCTACCGCCCCCCGGCCGAGGTCAACCAGCGGGTGGAGCAGGGCGAGCTTACCGATCTGATGGTCGCAGCCGAGCTGGCCATCGGCGGCCGCGTCATCCGCGACCGCGCGCGTGGCATCCTGGTCAGTCCGTGCATCCCTGCGGCGGATGCGAGGCAGCTCGGCTTTGAGCCGGCCGCGACGCCGCAGGACGCGCTGGACAGCGCGCTGCGCTCCACCGGGCCCGAAGCGACCGTGCTCGTACTTCGCCACGGCGGAGAAATCCTCCCTGTGATAGGAGGTAAATAGCCAGGGCGATTGCATCATAATCGCCCTGGGTAAGTAGCGCCGTCTCTTGAATTTGCGTTCATTCGGGTATACAATACAGCCTCTAAAGGTTTTCTGTTTGCAGCGAACCTGCTCTGCGACAGGAAAGGGGCAAGCCGGATGAATGCAGAAGAGCTTCTCGCCTGCTACGGCGAAGGCGAACGGGATTTCAGCGATGCCGATCTGGCCGGCGAGGACCTGCGTGGCCGAAACTTGAGCGGCGCCGATCTCACCGGGGCCGACCTGCGCGGCGCTGACTTGAGCGGAGCCAACCTCAGCGGAGCCTGTCTTCACGGTGCGAACCTGACCGATGCCATCCTTCATGGGACCGATCTCACCGGCGCCAATCTGGTTTTCGCCAACTTGACCGATGCCCGCCTGCAGCGCGCCAACCTGACTTTTGCGAATTTGAGCGGCGCTAACCTGTCCGGGGCGGACCTGACCTCCGCCACGACTGACATGGCCACTATGCCCAACGACATCCGCCGTGCGTAGCGTTTTCGCTCGTCGCGATTTCCGGCTCCTCTTCAGCAGCCAGAGAAGGACCCGCGGCAACCAAACCCTACTTCTGGGCAACCGCCGCGCGCAGCGTCTCCACTGCCGTCTTTCCACTCATCAAGAAGTTCAAGTCCGTCGAGTAGGTGATGAAGCGCATCCCCTTGGCCATCCAGCCTTTGAGCTGATCGATGTTCGACAGGTGTATGCCGGAAGCGACGCCATACCGAGCGCAGGCCGCGACCATCTTGTCGATCGCGGCGATTTCCTTCGGGTCCGTCTGCTGGCCCGGAATGCCTAGCGAGATCGACAGATCGTTGGGGCCGATCAGCGCCACGTCCACGCCCGGCACCGAGACCATCTCTTCGATGTGATCGACCGCCATCTGGCTCTCGATTTGCACGATCACCAGGTTCTCCTGATACGCCCACTGTACGTAGTCCGCGACATTCTCGCCCCGGTAATCCGTATGCCCACGGCCCACGGCGCATCCACGCTGCCCCATTGGCGGATACTTCATGTACTGCACCATCCGGCGGACGTCCTCTACCGTGTCCACCCGGGGGACCATCTCACCCTGCGCGCCGGCGTCCAGCGGCCGGCAGATCAAGTGGTATTCCAGGTCAGGCACCCGCACGAACGGCGCGATGTCCACCATCCGCGCTGCGTGGACGATGTCGGCCACGGTTTCCATGTTGAACGTGCCGTGCTCCATGTCAATGAAGAAGAAATCGAACCCTGCCAACTTGAGGATCTGAGCGATGGCGGGGTTGCGCACCTCGCCGATCATGGTACCAACGACAGTCTCGCCCCGTTGCAGGGCCCGCTTGACTTTGTTCTCTTTCACGTCCGGCGCTCCTTTGTTTCCTCTTTCAACAGAAACCCGGTTTCCGGGCATTGCCCAGAAACCGGGTTTCTCATGCGTGCAATGGTTGGGCTCCGGCCTATTCGGCCTTCTCTTCGTCGCTCTTTTCGGTAACCTGCTGCGGCTTCTTCAACGACTCGTCTTCACTCGGGTCGTATGACGACGCCTTCTTGAATTCTCGGATGCCTTTGCCCAGCGCACCGCCTACTTCGCCCAGGCGGCCCACGCCGAACACCAGGACGACGATGACGAAGATGACGATCAATTCTGGTAGCCCAAGATTAGGCATTGTTGTTCCTCCTTCCTGCCAAGCTCAACCAGACACGAACGGCGGCTCAAAGACGCTCGCCGCCGCGCTGTCGCCCCCCCAATGGAGTTGGAATCAGGCCGTGATTACCGTCTACGCTTTCTTGTCAGCCCTGTCCGTGATCTTCTTAGCCGAGTTGGCATCGTCGAGGCTGTCGTACTGGGATTTCTTAAATTCGCGAATGCCATCGCCCATTGCCTTGCCGACATCCGCCAACCGCCCAACGCCGAACACCACGACGATGATGGCCAGGATGATCAGCATTTCCGGCAGCCCAAGATGAGGCAGTAACATGGACCCTTCCTCCTTCCCCTCAGATCAGATTAGCGTTCCATCCGGCGTTCCCGCTGGAGGTCTTCATTCGCCCGACTGACCCCGCGCTCCATCAGACGAGCGAGGAACGGGTGGCTGGCCGCTTCGCCATCGAGCAGCGTCATCGACGCCGCCATGGCCATTTCGGCCGTCCACTCGTCACCCAACAGCATGAGCCATTCGCTCATTTTCTCCAGCTGCAGCACCCAACGCGCCCTGGCCCGGTTGTCGAAACACCCGGCCATGACCTCCTGCAGCCACGCCGCCGAGTTGCGCCGGCCCGCATTCCGCCGCCGGCACAAGGAACGCATCGCCTGCCGATAAACGTGTTTGTCCGCCGAGTACCAGGTCGCGAACGCCACGTGGTCCAGCAGGCTGCCCGTGTACGGCAGCAGTTCAGCCGCCGCTTCTTTAGTCAATCTTGGTAAGCATCGCCTGTCGCCGATTCCGGAAACGTCGTAACCCCACAGGTAGTCACTGCACAGCCGATAGGCCACCGGCAACGGTTCGTGCGTCGCAGCATTCAACGGCAAGGCGCGCCGCACCAATTCGCGACCGTAGTCGAAGTCCGCCTCCATCACGATGGAGTCCACCGGTGCATCGGACAGGGCGAACACGTGCAGCGAACCCTTCCGACGGTTGCCCGGGAACACTCGAGCCTGGGCTTGATCATCGCCGATGGCATCGACCACGCCCCGACTGTCGTTCAACAACACGTGCAAAAAGCAGCAAATCGCCTGCCCCGGAGCCGTGTGCATAAACCACACGCTCTGATTGCCCTCGCCGTCAGTCGGGCTGATCAGACAGCGCCAATCCGCGTCCGCCTGCGGCAGCGGCAGGATGTCCACTCCGCACAGCCGCAGCTTGCGCAACGACCGCTCCGCCAGCGCACGGACAGACCCTTCGGGCATCCCATTCGCCAGGCACTGGAGCGCCCGGCCTGACTCCGGCGTTCGGATGCGGCCCAATGCTTGCAGAGCCTGCTTCGCCACCGTCGCGCGGCTATCCTGCGCCAGCAGCCGCAGCGGCTCGACCATTCGCTCACCCTGCGTGCGTTCCAGCGCTTCCAGGATAGACAATACGACGCTGACCGGCTGTTCGTCTATCGCTTTTAAATAGTCCAGCAATACGAGGCGCGTATGCTCCGCCTCATCGAGCATTTCGGCAAAGGACTGGATGGCCACCTCTTCCGGGTTGGCCAGCCCCTCGAATAACTCGTCCTCCACATCCTCGTCCAGGAAACGCTCCAAGATGAGGAGGGCGCCCACACGCTCCCGATCCGAACGACGCTGCGAACCGGCCACGTTGCGCAATGCCAGGCTGATCTCGTGAGAGTCGAGGTAGGTGGAGATGCGCCCGAGTGCGCCGAGCATGCGCCGATTGGGCGTGTCTAGATTGCGCAAGATTACCGGGATCACGTCCCGGCCCGCGCCCGCTATCCGCCCCGCTCGCTCTTCAAACTCACTGTCCGAAGCCACCTCAAGCATACCGAAAATCTCGGCCTCAATCTGGTGGCGGTGCCGCACCGTCTCGATGACCTTGCTGCCGCGTGTGTTCGCCATGTGCTCCTCCCAGCTGGGGATTGCATGAGAGGCTCAAAGATGATGACGACAATCTCTGAGTTTGGGGAGAGTATTCTTTGAAAGCCATTATATCACACATCTCGGAGGGCAACAAGTCCAACCGTCGCGCTCTCGCCGCCCCCGATGACTGTACCACCTGGTACTATTATATCACCAATGGTACGAAAATGAAAGAGCATTCCGGTGCGAGTTTGGCTTATTTTTCTACGCGAGATTGCACGTTCGAAGAGAGTATCCGGCTACAGTGACGAGTCGCCAAAATCTCAAAAGGTGAAACACGACGACAACCGGCAGGCGAGGCCTGCCGGTTGCTCGCACTCGTGCGACTCAATAGGTTACTGCGCAGTGATGAAGATCGGATTGGAGTAGAACCACAGGTCGGCCCAAGCCTTAGCCTTGTCGTTCGTACCCTGCAAGTCGTCGTTCAAAGGGTTTCCGTCCTGCGTCTCATTCTCGACGTTCATCCCCAGGTTGGTCCCACGCAGGCGAAGGTACTGGCTCGTCTGCACCTTCGGCAGTGTGTAGCTGATGGCCGAGTAGCCATCCGCGTCCGTGGTCCAATCCTTGCTCGTGAAGGTAGCAACGACTTTGGTCGTCGCGTTGGTCTCGGACTGGTAGGCATCGGTGCCGGCCACGGCCTTGGCCACGACATCGCCGGCGATCAGGTCGATGTGGTCTGCGGTCGGGGTGTCGCCGTTATTGTTCTTCTCGGGGCTCTTGAACCGGATGATGACGGTCACGTCGGAACCGCTGACCGACGTCAGCTCCTGACCCATCGTGGCCGTGTTCCCGCCGGCCGCCGCCTGGAAGTCGAGGCCATTGATCAGGTCGCCGTGCACGGCGAAGGCGTTGCCGGAGCGCATGGCGTCGACGATGCCCTGCGGCGTGTTGTCCTTGGCGAACACATAGGTCCTGGCATACTCGCCGGGATAGAAGTCGGCGTCATCGGCCGCGCTGTGGAAGTCGGAGTTGACGAACACCCAGAAACGCCGACCTTCGCCCCACAGGCTGTCCATCAGCCCGCCGACCTTCGCCAGCATGATGTCCGCGCCGCCGTAGGTCCGCGCGCGGGCAGTCTTCTCTGCGTCCAGGTTCTTGTTGTCCTTGTCGGTGTAGAAGCTGGTGCCGTATCCGCCGCGGCTGCTTTCTTTCTGATGGCCGGGCAGGCCTTCCAGGCCGACGAACGTCTGAGGAGCCGCGTCGTTCATGGCGCGGAAGTTGGCCGCGCTGAACAGCTGCTTGCGCGATGGGTGATTGATGACCACGTACGCGGCCGAGCCATATTGCTGCTGGAGGAAGACGCCCGCGGCAATGGCGTCGTCGGCCGTGGCGTTCTTCTTCTGCAAGCTGGTGTTGCTCGTGTCCTTGTCGCTGCCGTCAAACTGGTACTCGAAATCGCTGATGGCCTGACCGTCCTTGGCGCCGACGATACCGACGCTGGCGTGCTCGTGGGTCGGGACGTTCCACTCAAGGCCCTGGATCAGGGTCTGATTCGGGTACTGGCTCTGGAGGCCGGGTTGCTCGTCGCCGTAACCATCCTTGCCACCGAACAGGAGAGGGTAAGAGAAATCGCGGAGAGACTGCCAGCGCCACATTGCCGCCACGTCCTTGTCGTTCTCCTTAACGGTGACAACGTCACCCAGCAACTGGACGGTCTTGCCGGCCTGCCCGTCGTTCCACAGGTTGCCCATTGGATCGTGCTGGAACGCGCCGCCGTGCTCCGAGTTTACCAGGTAGTCCAGGCCGTACGCGGCGAATGCGTGGTCCAGGACGTCCGTTTCAACGTGCTTGCCATCGGTCAGCCAGGTGTGGTTGTGAATGTCGCCGGTGATCCACCTGCCATCGGCGGGGGTCGGGGCAGCCGCGCTCAACGGTGCGACCGCCGACAGAAAGAGGGCGCCGATAATGAGGCCATCGGCCAGGGCGTGACCAAGAGACTGCGACAACTTGCGATCCATTTGTTTCTCCTTTGTGACGTATTGAGATTTCCAGCGGGATGCCTTCAGTCCCCACAACTATAGCCGGTCTCTGTTATCGCGGGTTTAACAACCTGTTAGCAATTGCTTAAAGAAAGGCTAAGATTCCATCAACGAGGCCAGATCGTTGCAGCGCTCTAACGTGCTGGGCGGCTTCGACTGCCTCCCCAGACAAGCC
Organism: uncultured Chloroflexia bacterium; assembly: GCA_963843645.1. GTDB lineage: Bacteria > Chloroflexota > Anaerolineae > DAOTYC01 > DAOTYC01 > CAWJLE01. The sequence continues at coordinate 1,238,936 of CAWJLE010000003.1, forward strand.
CACCATCGCCATGGGAGCCACCTCCTGCGCCACTCAGCACGCCCGGATCGTCGAGCGCTCGATCTAGGACGGACGCCGGTGATCCCAAGCCCGGACCCCACTCGCCGCGCCGGCTGGACGATTGCCCCGATCAGCGCAGCCTTCCGGGGCCACTCCCCCAGCAACAACCGCTGGAGCGGTCGATCTTCATTCTCACCCAGGGACATAGCGGGCCGGGAAACGAGAGCCTTAGTTGAACATCCGCGCGCAACGTCGTATAATTCACCCATCGCTGTATCGCGCATATCCGAATCAGCCCACCGTCTGCACCCGCCGAAAGGAGGCTCGCCGATGAAGCACCTGCGTTCGTTCGCCGTCGTCCTCGTGGTCGCCCTGTGCGTCACGTCCCTGCCGGGTGCCGTCGCCGGACCGCTGCCGCAGGGCGGTGAGCTCGTCGCTTTCCACAAGCCGGCCTGGGGCCTGAGCTTCGACTATCCGTCCGAATGGACGCTGCACGCGAACGAAGACTCGTTCGTAACTTTCTTATATGAAGCCCCCCACGACGGCGCGCTCTTCGTCATCGTGCGCGACGACAGTTGGGCGGACCCCGAGTATAGCCTGGAGAGCATATTTCACGACATCATGACGGAGGTCGGCGGAAGCGCGGACAACCCAAGAGTCGAGCCGACCGGCGGGCGGCGGACGCTGGCAGGCGTCACGATGCGCGTTGCCCGCTTCTCCGGCGTCGACCCGGAATCCAGGAGCGACCTGGCCGGCTACGTGCTCCAGTTCACCGTACAGGGAAACGCCTACGGCGTGGTCGCGGGCAGTCCCAGGGAAACGTGGCCCGCCCATCGAACGAAGATCGACCGCGTGCTGCGTAGCATGCACTTCGAAGCTGTGCCAACCGCCGAGCTGCCGCCAACCGCCACGCCCAAGCCTTCGCCGCACGCCGCCGGCACGTACGTCAGTGCTCGTGAAGCCGTCGCCTCAGCCTTGCCCGCCGCCGAAGAGTGGAAGTCGACCGCGACCCTGTCAGAGATCCGATGTTACAACGAAGGCAGCGCGGACGGTGGCTGCCGCAATTGGAGGATCACTTTTGCGCCGGGCACTGACAAGAGCAGCGAGGCTTACACGGCATGGGTCGTCGATGGCCAGTTCGATCCAGAGCATATCTCGCGCGACCCACTGCACAACCGGGCACTGCCTCCCGATGGCTGGATCGACAGCAGCGAGGCGATGCCGACTTTTCTGGACAACGGCGGCGCGGCATTCCTGGAACATCATCCGCAGGCAAAGCTCGACCTGGAACTGCGCGAGGGACTCCTATCGTCGAAATTCAACTGGCACATCGAAGCGATCGAGGGTGACTGGTCGGGGCCCGGCGCGACCTTGTCCATGGACATCGACCCGACGTCGAACGCCGTGGACGTCGGCCCCAGGACGTGGGAACCGGCGACGGGTTACTTCACTGCCCAGGAGGCCGCGGAGGCCGCCCGGAAGTCGATGAGCAAATACCCCAACGCTAAGATGACCGAGATATTTGGCTCAGTACAGGCGGGTGAGCAGGGGTACGACTCAGCCCGCTGCAGCTACTGGCTGGTTTACTACCACTGGAAAGAGCCCGTCGACACAGACGGCTTCATCGAGATCCAGGAAAGGGGCTACAGTCTGTCGCTGACCAACGGCAAGGTAAAGGATGCGGGGTACGCCACGTACAGTTACAGCCCAGACGTGACCGGCGATTGGGGCGACTCGCCTGAGGCGCTGGCCGCCTTCCAGGCCACCGCCGACTACCGGGCGTTCGCCGAGCGCTTCGCCGACCCCGTGTGGTCCTTCGTGCTCGTCGGCGACGAAAAGCTCGGCCACTTGTGGAAGATCAGTGCGGAATTGAAGGGTCTGAAACTGGAAGAACGCTTCACCCTGGTGGATTGAGCGGGCGCCATTCGAATGTATCGGTCCGAGTGATGGCGGCCCTGCCCTCCACAGTGATCGCGCCCCCTGATTGCCGCGTGCCTTGTCGCCGATTCCCGCTCGTCTGACCCGCGGGCTTGCTCGGCGCGGTTGCGGCCGTACCAAGTGCAGGATGAGGCAGCATCCAACCGCTGACAGCAAAACAGCTGATCGCGTTTTGCGGCGCAGGGGCTCCGGAAGTCCTGCAAAGTCCTCTATAGAGAAGTCGTTGAGGGGCCGGCCATCCAGGTGCCGGCCGCTGCTGTTGATGAGACGATCGACGCGGCCGTACCTCGCCACGGCGTGCTCGATCCGAACCTCGGTCTGGTCCGCTCGCGAGACGTTGCACGGCTCGAGACGACGCTGCTCGGGGTTCAAAGGTCAGCACCTGGATCCACCCCGCCTTCGCGCGCTGCTGCCCCCGGAGGACCGCTAGCAAGCTCCTCGTCGATGCCGTGCGCACCTCGTGGTGCGATCGTGGCTTCAGCCCGAGGCACGGCTTGGAAAGGCGGTGCAACACGTACCACCGAAGCGTCGCCCTTTTTCTGGCGCCAATTGGTCGCGCCGCGCGCAAGCCCTCCATCCTTTGCCCCGCAGCTTCGGATATGCAGATGATACTCTTGCCCTGTCGCACGGGCGTCAGATCGAGCAAGCTTGTGTTGCGCCACGTGGCCACACAGTGCATTGAATCACACCATGGTCTCCAGTAGCATTTCGGGTAAATCTATGGTAAAATATCCAACGTGCTTTTGGCCCTCTGCTGCGTGACAATCGAATGCATCGCCGGCAAGCTGACGGCTGGACCGCGGCCTCGTGCTGGGCAAATGCAGTGCGGAAAGGAGCTGACCGCCAATGATACCCACATCGATCAGGGTCCTTCTCATCGAAGACAACCCCTTCGACGCTGAGTTGCTGTGTTACGCATTGACCGGCGCCCGGGCAACGTCGTTCGCCATGACTCACGTGGACCGGATCAGCGCTGCCTTGCAGCATTTGGATGCCGAACCTTGCGATGTGGTACTGCTCGATCTTTCGCTGCCCGACAGCCACGGATTAGATTCGCTGGCATCCATATACGCCCACCGGCCGTCTGTGCCGGTCATCGTGTTGACCGGACTGGACGATGACGATGTGGCGATCCAGGCCATGCGCAGTGGCGCTCAGGATTACCTCGTCAAGGGACACATGGACGACACGACGTTGACTCGGTCCTTGCTGTACGCCATCGAGCGCAAGCGAACAGCCGAAGAGATCCGGCGGCTCAACGAAGAGCTCGAGCAACGCGTCCAAGAGCGGACAGCGGAACTACAGCAGATCAACCGGGCGCTACGCATGCTCAGCGAGTGCAGCGCAACGGTGGTCCACGCGCGCGATGAGAATGAGATGCTGTTGGACATCTGCCGTCAGATCGCCGATATCGGCGGCTATCCGCTGGCCTGGGTCGCATTTGCCGACCACGACGAGGACCGGACGATTCGGGCCGTGGCACGCGCCGGACGAGACACGGAATTCCTGGTTGACCGTGCCTGCACCTGGGCGGACACGATTGAAGGACGAGGCCCCATGGCCACGGCCATCCGAACCGGCCGGGTCTACGTTTGCAACGACGTTGCACTGGATCCCCGGTGCGCACCCTGGGACGAGGGCATGCGCCGGGCAGGATTCAACTCACTCATCGCCTTGCCGCTGACCGCCGCCGACCAGGTTTTCGGCGTGATCGGCATCGTCTCTGTCGGGCCAAATGCCTTCCAGCCCGAAGAGGTGCACTTGCTCAAGCAGCTGGCCGGCGACACGGCCTACGCGATCGACGCTTTGCGGCAACGCGCGGAGCATGAGCGATTCGACGCGGCACTTCAGGCAAGTGAGGAGCGGTACCGTCTCCTGTTCGATGGTATTCCTATCGGCATCGGCACAGCCGATGCCGATGGACAGGTGCTGGCAGCCAATCCAGCCATGCAGCAAATCACCGGTTATACGCTCGAAGAGCTGCAGACCATGAACGCGTCCAAACTGTACGCCTGCGCAGAGGATCGAGAAGCGCTCGTGCTGATCTTGGAGATGCATGGCCGAGTGCAGAACCGCACGGTTTTGTTCCGTCGAAAGGACGGCTGCACGTGGTGGGGCCTGCTCAACATGGCCTTCGTCGAAATGCACGGCCGCAAAGTGCTGCTGACAATTCTGCGCGACATCAGTGAAATCAAGCTAGCTGAGGCAGAGAATGAAAGGATGCAGGCTCAGCTACTGCAAGCCCAGAAGATGGAGGCCGTCGGCCGGCTGGCAGGCGGCGTCGCACACGATTTCAACAATCTGCTGACCGCCATCCTGGGTTATACTGCACTGCTGCTGATAGAAGTCGGGGACAACGCGCCGATTCGCCAGGATTTGGAGCGCGTCCAGAATGCGGCAACTCGTGCCACCAGCCTGACTCGCCAGCTCCTCCTGTTCAGCCGAAAGCAGCCCCTGGAGTTCACGAGTGTCGACGTGAATTCCACTGTCGACGGCTTGTTGAAAATGCTCGTTCGGCTGATCGGCGAGGACATCACCGTCCGGGCCGATCTTTCGCCCGACCTGTGGAAAGTCCGGGCCGACCCCGGCCAGTTGGAACAGGTTCTCATGAACCTTGCCGTGAATGCTCGAGATGCCATGCCCGAGGGCGGAACGCTCACGATCCATGCCCGGAATGTGACTTTCGGGCCCGACCGAAGCGACGCCAAACCCGGGGCGGAGCCCGGCCCGTTCGTGCAACTCACAGTCGCCGATACCGGCACAGGCATGAGCGCCGAGGTCGTGGAGCACATCTTCGAGCCCTTCTTCACCACCAAGGAGGAAGGCAAAGGCACGGGCCTGGGACTATCAGTCGTCTATGGTATTGTGAGCGAGCACAAAGGATGGGTCGATGTGGAGACCGAGCTGGGCCACGGCTCCGCCTTCCACATCTACTTTCCGGCGGGCCCATCGGAGCGATCTCGCACAGCGAGGAAGAAGATCGACGCGGCCAGACTGCAGGGCCATGGGGAGCGAATCCTGCTGGTTGAAGATCAGGTGGAAGTGCGAGATTTTGCGCGCCGGGCGCTCGCCGAGCATGGCTACACGGTCATTACCGCCGAGAACGCGCAGCAAGCACTGGACCTCTTCGCCGAGGAACAGGGCCGGTTCGACCTGATCTTCGCCGATGTTGTGCTGCCCGACCTGCACGGGCTGCGCTTGATCGAGCAACTGCAGGCAGACTGCCCGGCGTTGCTGGCAAGCGGCTACTTCGACGAAAAATCCCATCAAGATCTCATTCGCGAGCGTGGCTACGCATTCCTCGTGAAGCCCTACAGCGTTCCGGATCTTCTCCGCAACGTGCACGACCTTCTGGCCTCATCGCGGAAAGACGACCGACCGGCATCGCCCATAAGACAGCGGACGTAGGAGGAAAATGGTCGCCCACTAGACTCGCTATCCAGGCAGATGTTGGACGGCGGCAAGAGCTCTCCACCGAAGTGGAATGGGTGTCTGTCGAGATTTCTCGATCATTTGCTCATTCGCGCCACCAGCGGTTATGATAAGTGTCCACTTGGGAGGAGCTCATGAACCAGTCGGAATCGATCGTCGAAAGAGCCAGGCGAGCCAAAGCGATCATGCTGCGCGACCGCACAGCCGGTGAACGGGCGTTCGACGCACTGCTGGCGCGTCAGCCACGTGAGGGGCTCATCTGGCTAATGCGCGGCGGCGCGTACGAGGCGCTCGCTGATCTGGGCCAGGCAGCGGAAGACTACGCCACAGCAATGGACCTTCTTCCGCCAGGCGAGTGGCGGCTCGTGGCCCAGTCTGCCTTCGAGCGTGTGGCCTCGTGTCACGGCAATACCGTTCGATGAGCCGCGGCCGGCGACAGGCAAATCGACGCCTGGTCCAGGAGTAGCTACCTTCCTGGCCAGGCGATCATAAACCTCACACGTACCGAGTTATGCTGGCTGTTTCTCGATCTCGTCGACGAAGAAAAGGTCGGGCCGGTCGACCACGCCCGCTCGCTCCATCGTATCACGGAGATCGGCAGACTCAGCGAACGCCTGGGCGCGCTTGAGGTCGTCCCATTCAAAGAGTATCAACACTTCGCTTGAATCGTTGGCATTCCGAAACACGCGTGCGCTCTTCGAGCCGCTCTTCTTGCGAACAGCACCGTGCTCGTCGAAAAATGGCTTCCATTTGGCGAAATCCTTCACTTTATGTCGAACGATTAGAAATGGCATTTCACGTCCTCCTTCGGGTGGATAGGCTACGACGTAGAACTGTCTACGATTCTAAGTTTAGTGTCATACTCGCAATCGATCAATGACGTCGGTCATAGAGGTGCACACGGGCTTGAAACCGTGCTGTGCAGCCTCAACCACAAGAACGATCTGGACGAAGCACGGCCGACCAGGCAGTTGCTCAGCCTGAATCACCCGAATGCCCTCAGGGAATCGTTCGAAAGATTCGCCGCACGCCAGTAACACCTGGAATGGCGGCGACTGACACTTGCGGACTGCTGATCGGCTGTCTCGTGCGACGCCCGACTCCGGCCTAGGCACCGCCGCCGCTCCAGGGAGAGCCCTTCCCTGGCGATTTTGGTCGCCGCCACAGGCGCTAGTTTGTTCAGTGCAGATGTTCTGGTTTCCTCTTGCCAGGTGCGCTCAACAGGGGTATATTTCGTCCAGATTACAGGCACGGGCGATAGCTCGCATCTCGCTCGGGCTGATGGAGGAATGATGGCTCACACCAACCCGACGCTCGAAAAAGCAGCGGCGCTGCTGAGCGCAGGACACAAGACTCGGGCGCAGCGGATTCTGGTGAAGTACCTGCAGTCGAACGTCGAGAGCGAGACCGGCTGGCTTCTTCTTGCCCAGGCAGTGACCGAACCGGCCCGACAGCGGGAGTGTCTGGGCTACGTACTCGCAATCGATCCAGAGAACGAGGAAGCTCGGCGAATGCTGGCCGCGCTCGATGGCATGCCCGGCATCGAGACCCCAGGGACAGACCCAAACTCAGCCGACCAGGTCCAGGGGAACAGGCAGGATACCGCGGTGGAGGCTGTGGAAAGATTGCGCGGCAACGTCGGTCGGCTGCAGCTCGGAAGACAGAAGCAGCAGAAGCTTCTCTGGGAGTCGGTCAGCGCCATGATCACCATCGCCGTGGCTGCAGCCGTGCTGGCCTGGCTCAAGCTCTACGCCCTGCTTCCACTACTGGGTCTGAGCTTCCTCGGAGTGTTAGCCGTGCTGGTCCTGGTTCTCATCCGTCGACGCGAGTTTAGCCGCGTGCTCGCCGCACAGCAGCGAGAGCTTGCAATGAGAGAAGCCCTCTTGCATGAACGATGACGGTTGAACCCGGCGAGAAAACAGAATTTGAAGATCGGAAGGTTGGCGACTCTGCTTTTACTCAAACGCGATCGACCCGAGCATAACCGCCGAAGCCTCCTCTGTTTGCAACCAGAGGAGGCTTCGTTTAAACGCTCTGAGCAGCCCCTTATGCTTCCCAGGCCCACCGCCTGGCAAAAGCCCACACGGAACCGCCTGTTGTTCAACTGTACCTACATTATACACCTTTCGCGGCGTAGTGTCAACGGTTTTGTGCAATTTTGTTGCCCATTCCGGCTACAGTCTTGTCTCTGCAGCGTCCATTTACCGTCGATTCTCCCGCTCGTCTCTCAACAGCATCGTCAGAACGAAGCTGACCACGCTGATGACCAGGCACCCAGGATCGCCGCGCCGACGGTTTCCACCCGGAAGTTGATTCCGACCTGCTGACCGAGTACCGAAGCCAGCCACAGCATCACAGCATTGATCACGAGAGTAGAACAAACCCAACGTCAAAACGATCAGCGGGCAGGTCAGTAAGGACAGGATCGGTCGGATGAAGGCGTTGACCAGGCCGAAGATCAGGGCCAATCCGAACAGCTTCACCCAGTCTCCCTCGTAAGAGAGACCTGAGATGGGCAGGTACGTGGCGACGTACAGCCCGGCCACATTGATGAGCCAGCGGAGCAGGAAGTTTCGCATGGGTACGGCTCCTTTCGGTGCAAGACTGTGTGTAATCGTTGTGTGGCCGGGCACGTGATTCGGTTAGGATCGAACGACGCCGCCTCGGACCCCGGTCAGTTCCATTCGCAGGTCAAGTACGGGCCCATGGCCCAGAGCGAGAATCCCCGGCGCCAGCGATCTGATCTTGGCCTGGCAGGCAGCCCGCAGGTGGTCTGACGCAATCGCAGCTACGTCGATCTCGAGCGCGTCCGCTCCGGCCTGGACCATCGGTTGCGGCGTTGGCCCCCATCGCATGAACAGATCGGCGGCAAAGAGCATCCGGTCAGCCTCTTCGAAGGCCAGCAATCCTTCGCGCAAATGCATCTCCGCGGGATACGTGACGAAGGACAGCCGGCGCTGTCCCAAGACCAGCACGTCGCCCTCTTTCTGGATCCGCGTGCGGTCAGTGAGACCAAACCCCGCGATCTGCTGCGCGGTCACCGCCGAGCCTACCGGAATCGCTTGCGGCGCCACTGCCAGCAAGCGCTGAAGGGCCCCGCATTCGTCCGCCTCGAAGTGAGAAATGAACGCGTAGGCGATCTCTGCCGGATCCACCACTTCCCGGATGCGCTGCAGGATGCCGATGAAGAGCGACGCCGAACCGGTGTGCACCAGTGTAGGCTTCGCATCCATGATCAAGTACTGGTTGAACGATAGACCAATCTTCTCGTCAAACGTGGAGATGCGGTAGACGCCCTCCACGATCTCATTTAGCGTAGCCATCGTGACTCCTTTCGTCACCGCGCTCCCCCTCTAACCTCATGATACCGTGTTGAGGCCATTCCGACAAGTGAGAAAGGTTACGGGAGCGGCGTGCATCGCTGCACTGCTCCTCGAACGATTTGCCCGAATCGGTCTTCTGTGCTAGCTTGGTGCGTTGCTGTCGTGCGGAACTCATATTTCGAGGAGGAAACATTGTGATGGGACGGACTATCGGGTCGGCGAGCGCAGTCAGCCGGCGGGGCAGGCACGTATGAAGCGAAACTTGTTCGACTTGACAGGCAAGGTTGCCATCGTCACCGGGGCGGCCAGCGGGCTGGGCCAGGCCATAGCAGAAGGCTACGCCGACTATGGGGCCACGGTCGTACTCGTCGATATCAGCCCGGAAGCATTGGAAACGGTCGCCGCAGGCATCCGCTCAGAGGGCGCCCGCGCGCTCGCGCTTCGCTGCAACGTCACACAAGAAGCCGAGGTCGAAGCGGTCGTGGCCCAGACGCTCGAGAGCTTCGGCCAGATCGACATCATGGCCAACGTGGCCGGCATTTCGGGCCGCAGTCCGGCCGAAGAGATGTCCGTTGCTTTGTGGGATCGAGTCGTTGAAGTAAACCTGAAGGGCACTTTCCTGTTTTCGGTGAAAGCCGGCCAGGCCATGATCGCACGAGGACGAGGTGGACGGATCATCAACATGTCCTCCGCGCTGGGCGTCGTGGGGATGACGACCGGAAATATCAACTACGCCGCCAGCAAGGGCGGGGTGATCGCGATGAGCCGCTGCCTGGCGGTCGAATGGGCCCGCTACAAGATCCTCGTCAATACCGTGGCCCCTACCCACTTCAGGACACCGATCATCCAGGACCTGTTGGCGCAGAAGCCAGAGACGATGGATTATTTCCTGAGTAACATCCCTCTCGGGCGCCTCGGCGAGCCGGAAGATATCGTCGGCCCATTCATTTTCCTCGCCTCGGACGCTTCGTCGATGATCACCGGGCATTGTCTCATGGTGGACGGCGGGCACACGGCCAGGTAGGACAATGGCTCGAAATCGATCACGGCCTGTTCCGAGCTGGAACAGGCCGCGATTGATGTGTCACATTGCCTCAGACCGTTGGGGCCGGTGCGGGCTCAGGGCCACTGCTGCAGCGGAGTCCGCGGCGGAATCGGAATCCCCTCCGCCACCATCGAGCGCAACATGCGGTCGATGCCGGGTCTGAAGGTCTCGTACCTGGCGCGCGGGCAATACCTGATCATTTCCTGGTTGAACGCATTCACGTAGTACAACTCTGGATGGTCCGTCGGGTAAGCCAGCCCACGGCGGTGCTGGTACAGGTACTTGAAGTAAGGGTGAATCGCTTTGGCCGGAGCGGTCGGATCGTTCCAGATATCCAGCAAGTATTCGCCTTCGAACGACACGACGAAATCGGCGTAGACTGCAATCTTCTCTTCCCAGCTCTCCGGCACCGTATCCTGCTTGCCACAGGTCGTCTGAAGACCCAGTTCGGAGATGATTTCGGCCACGAACCCGCCGCAGTCGTGAAACTCCACGCAGCGCGCCACAGCCTCAGGGTAGCCGGCATCCCGGACGATGTTCGCGCCGATCATGCCGTGTTCCGGAGATGAATCGTCGATCGTCTGGCTGATGCCGATGTCGTGCAACAACGCGCCCATCTCGATCACGAAACGGTCGAGTTTGACGTGTTCCTGGGCCTCCACCTCATCCGCTATGGCCAGCGCCACGTCGGCGATGACCATGCTGTGGTGAATCTTGTACATCGACGTCTCGACCTCGACGTTCAGAGCGATGGCCCGATTGCGTGCGTCGCTCGAAGTGGCCATGCGCGAGAAGTCGTAGTTGGGACCTACCGATGACTGCTTATTCGGTGACACGGGCTCTCCTTCTAACTGGAATTTGCGGCGTTGATTTTCGAATGACGTCAGCGATTCCGATCAGTGCATCTCTCGACCGCCGGACACGTTGAGGGTCGCCCCAGAGATGAACTCCGCGTCGTCGGATGCGAGGAAAGCGACTGCCTTCGCCACGTCCAGCGGCTTGGCGATGCGACCCAAGCGGCGTCGGGTCCGAGGAAGAAGCTCTTGAAGAACTCGTCCGGCTCCATGCCCTTCAGCGCCGCCGCCTGCGCCACGCTGGTGCCGATCAGCTCGGTCTCCACCGGGCCGGGGCAGATGCAGTTGGCGGTGATGTTGTACTTGCCCACTTCCAGGCACAGCGACTGGGTGAAGCCGATGACGCCCCACTTGGACGCGCAGTATGGGCTGGTGTAGGCTTCGCCGGTTTTGCCCGCCATGGAGGAGATATTGACGATCCGCCCATACTTCTGTTCCATCATGGTCGGCAGAACGGCCTGCGTGCAGAGGAAGACGCCTTTCAGGTTGATGGTCAGAATCTTGTCCCAGGTCTCCTCCGGCAGCTCAGCCACCAGGCCCTTGATATCGATGCCGGCGTTGTTGAGCAGAACGTCGATCCGTCCGTAGGCCTGCTTCACCTGGGCGGCCATGGCCTGGGCGGACGCTTTCTTGGTGACGTCGGTCTCCACGGCCATCGCCTGCCCGCCGTCCTTCTTGATGAGATCGACCGTCTCCTGCGCGGCGTTGAGCCGGACGTCCGCGATGGCCACCTTGGCGCCCTCCGCGGCCAACCGGAGGGCGCACGCCCTCCCGATTCCCGAACCTCCGCCGGTCACGATCGCCACACGATTTTCCAGTTTCATGCGATGATTCCTCCTTGATGAGTTCTTTGTGTCTATCTCTTGCGGGCGCGGTCGATCCAGACGGCCCCGATGATGACCAGGCCGATGACGATCTGCTGCCAGAACGCGTTCACGTTCAGCAAGTTCAGGCCGTTGCGGATCACGGCCATCATGAAGGCGCCGATGATCGTGCCGACGATAGTTCCTTCGCCGCCCATCAGGCTGGTACCGCCGATGACGGCCGCGGCGATGGCGTCCAACTCCATGCCCTGGCCGGCCGCCGGGTGGGCCGAGTTGATGCGGGATGCCAGCACGATGCCGCCGATGCCGGCGGTTAGGCCGCTGATCAGGTACGCGCCTATTTTAACGTTGGCCACGTTCACGCCGGAAAGCCGCGTCGCTTGCTCGTTGCCGCCAACGGACAGGATGTAGCGCCCCAGCCGATTGTATTGGAGAAGAATGTGGAAGATGACGAACAGGATGGCGACGATGATCAACGGCACAGGGATCGGGCCGACGTTGCCCTGGCCGACGAATCGGAAGGCATCGGGCAAGCCGAACAACGATTGTCCGACGGTGATCACCAGCGCCACACCCTGGGCAATACCTAACATACCCAGTGTCACGATGAAAGGCGGCAGGTCCGCCTTTGTGATCAGCAGACCATTGATCAGCCCCATGAGCAAGCCGACAGCCAGGCCAACCAGGATGCCGGGCAGGATCTGGCCGGTAGAGATCATGACCATCGCCATCGCGCAGGAGGTCAGCGTGACTCCCGAGCCCACCGACAGGTCGATGCCGCCCGTCAAGACGACGAACGTTTCGCCGATGGCGATGATAGTGATGACCGCCGCCTGCCGCGAGATGTTAAAGAAGTTGGAGAGAGTGGGAAAGTGCGGTGACAGAATCGACAGGACGACGCAGATGGCGATTAGACCCAGGAGGGCTGCCAGCTGGCTGCCGACGCCGCTCAGAACGCTCGCTTTCTTAGTCTCTCTGCCCTCAACAGCTTCGATCGTATTCATTCCTAGCGATTATCCTCCTGTGGCTCGCTCGCGCCCGAAATGGATCGCACAAGCCAGTAAATTCTCCTGGGTCGCTTCTTCGCGCCGGAACTCGCCGGCAATTCGGCCCTCGCGCATGACAATGATGCGATCGCTCATGCCCAAAACCTCAGGCAGCTCTGAAGAGATCATAATAATGCCGACGCCTTGCCGTACCAGTTCGTTCATCAGTTGATAGACTTCGACCTTAGCCCCTACGTCGATGCCGCGGGTAGGCTCGTCGAAAATCAGGATCTTCGATTTGCCGCACAGCCACTTCGCGACGACGACTTTCTGCTGGTTGCCGCCGCTCAGGTATTGGACCGCCTGAGAAAGCGATGGCGTCTTGATACCAAGGCTCTTGACCAGATCCGTGGCGGCCCTATCCTCCTCGCTTCGGCGGATAAAAGTGTTCGGCGAAAATCGAATCAATGAGGGCAGTGTGATGTTATTCTCCACCGATTGCATGAGAACCAGGCCTTGCTGCTTGCGGTCTTCGGTCAGCAGCCCGATACCGGCGCGGATGGCGTCCGTCGGCGAGTTGACCTTGACCTGCTGGCCGTCGATCGTGATCTTGCCGGCATCGATGGGATCGGCGCCGAAGATAGCGCGGGCCATCTCGGTTCGTCCTGAGCCGACCAGCCCCGCCACGCCCAGGATTTCCCCTTTGTGCAAAGCGAAGTCGATATCGTTCAACACACCCTCGCGTCGAAGGCCCTCTACGCGCAGGATCTCCTCCCCGATCTCCGCCGGCTCCTTCGGGAACTTCTCTCTCAACTCCCGCCCTACCATCATCGAGATGATCTGGTCGATCGGCGTCCCTTTGATTGGAACCGTTCCGACCAGCGTGCCGTCCCGCAAGACTGTCGCCACGTCGCCGATTTCGGCAAGCTCCTGCAGCCGGTGGGAGATGTAGATCACACTACGGTTTTGCGCCTTCAAGCGACGCATGGCTTCGAACAGCTGCGGGATTTCCTGATCCGTGAGAGCAGACGTGGGCTCGTCCATGACGATGACTTCGGCCTCGCGTGACAAGGCCTTCGCAATCTCCGTCATTTGCTGCAACGCCACGCCCAAAGTCCGGACGGGCGCGTGGGGATCGATGTCGACGCCCAGATCGTCGAGGATGCGCTGTGCCTGCTCGAACATCTTCTTCCAGTTAACAAAACCACCCGGCAAGCCGCGTGGCGGCCGGCCGAGCAGAATGTTCTCAGCCACCGTGAGATTCGGAATCAGCTCCAACTCCTGGTAGATCACGCTGATTCCCAGCTGCTGGGACAGGTGCGGGTTGAGGTGTTCCACCTGTTTTCCGTCGAGAATAATCTCTCCCTCGTCCCTCTGGTATGCGCCGGCGAGGATCTTGATCAAAGTAGATTTGCCCGCCCCGTTTTCACCGAGCAGGCAATGGATCTCGCCGCGTTTGACTTTCAAGTCGACTTTGTCTAACGCATGCACGCCAGGGAAAGGACTTGGAGATGCCCCGCATTTCCAGGATTGCGTCGTGTTTCTCCAAGTGCATACCCCCTTGTATAAAAATGGGGGCGAGATCTCTCTCGCCCCACTCCAATCTCAGTCGGTTACTTGGAGGTAGCCGTGTCGGTCATGGCCGGAGCCGCGCCAATGCCGAAAGTGTCGAGCAGGTACTTGTCCGCGGTTTCCGCGGTGACGACCTGCGTACCAGAGTCGATGTACTTCGGGAAGTCAGAGGCTTTCTTCTCGCCGCTCAGCACCATGGCCAGCATCGTGGCGCCCCACTTGCCCATGCGAACCGGGAACTGGGCAACGTCGGCATCGCTGACACCCTGCTTGATCAGGTTGACGCCGTCCGGCAGGCCGTCAAAAGTCACGAGCGTGATCTTACCGGCGAGTCCGGCCGCCTTGATGGCTTCGGCCGCGCCGACGCCTTCCATGTCACTGGAGGCGAAGATGGCATTCAGGTCCGGATTGGCCTGCAGGATGTTCTCGGTGACCGACTGGCCGCCGGCGGTGGTCCAGTGCGCGTTCTGCGACGCGACCAGCTCCATGCCCGGAGCAGTCTTCAGCTCATCCTGAAAACCCTTGATGCGATCGGCAGCGGTCTGGCCGCCGGGCTCGCCTTCCAACTGGGCGACCTTGGCCTTGCCGTCAAACTTCTTGATGAGGTAGTCCGCAGCTGACGCCGACGCGGCGATGTTGTCGGTGGCGATGAAGCTGATGTAGTCGCCGCCGTATGATGCGGTATCGCAGACGACCACAGGAATTCCAGCCGCGTTTGCCTCCTGGATGGCAGCGATGATGGCATTGGAATCGATGGGCACCAGGATGAGGCCGTCGACCTTTTTCTGAATCAAGTCCTCGATGACGGCGATCTGTTCCGCCACACCCGTGTGGGTCGTCGCGAAGTAGTTCGCAGAGCCGCCGAAAGACTCGGCTGTCTTCTTGGCGCTCTCGGCGAGCGCCTGCTGGAACGGTTCATTGACCAGCGTCTTGACCACGATGCCAAGCGTGAACGGCTTCATGGGCTGGGCCGGTGTCCAGGTATCCAGCAGAGTCGCCAATTCTGGCGTCATCGCCGGACCGGCCGGCGCAGCCTCCGTCGGCGCAGGTGTCTGTGCCGACGCTGGAACGAGCAAGGCCATGGAAAGCATTCCGAAGACCAACAGCCCTGTCAGCAACTTCTCAACTTTCATTTTCGTTCCCTCCTGATTCAACTTTGGATCGAGTTAAGGCGCGACATCGTGAGTGAGCAGCCCACGCGACCGGTGCAGATCGGCTCATACCACCTCCCGTAATACGCATGAGGGTAACTCGCATTTGTCCGCAAGTACCGGGTGGACTCAGTTTTCCAAACCAGATTGGAAATACAACCGATTGCACACATTATATCTCAAGCAGAACCGCTTGTCAAGCATTTCAGCGAACCCGATTTGTGTCCGTGGCGGGCAGCGAGCGAATCGAACACGTCAGGCCGGCCGCAACCCCGAGCGTTGACGCCGATCGCCTCACGCTCGATCGCCGGGCGCAGCAGTCGATGCTCTGACGACCAGACGGCACGGCAAGGTATCCGTGTGATGCGGCGGCTCCCCGGCCAACGCGTCCAGTGCGTTTTGCACGGCGAATTTGGCTAAGAGCGCTTTCGGTTGGGCCATCGTGGTGAGCGCGGGAACCATGTAGGGTGCCAGCAGATTGTCGTCGAAGCCGAGCACCGAAATGTCTCGCGGCACGTTCAGCCCCATTGCGGAGATCTCGGCCATGGCGCCGAATGCGGTAAGATCGTTGAAGCAAAAGACCGCCGTCGGCAGAGGTGAGACTGCGCGCAAGAGGCCCACCCCTTGACGGCCCGCTTCGGCGGCCCGCCAGTCACTGGGGGTGACGATCAATCTGGGATCGGGCGCGATGCCCCGGCCCGACAGAGCTCGTTCGTATCCTGCCTGGCGCTGCGCACTCTCGGCCTTTGCCCTGGGGCTCCCGATGTAGGCGATCCGTTCGTGGCCGAGACTCAGCAGGTACTCCGTTCCCTTTTGGGCCGACCCCTCGTTGTCTAAGACGACGGAGTAGGGCAGCTCCTTCACGTTCATCACGACGAGCGGCACGTCACGCTGCTGCAACAGGGGCAGAAAATGTCGGCGATGACTCGATCTGCGACGATGACCGCATCCACCTGCCGCTCCAGGAGAATGTCGAAGCTGATCCCGATTTGCTCGGCTTGATAGCCACAGTGAGCCAGGAGCAACTGGTAGCCGGACGCCCGGGCCACGTTCTCCATTTCACGGACCACCTCGCTGACGAAGGCTTCGGTGATGTCCAGCAAGAGCACACCCAGGTTGTGGGTTCGTTTCGTCGCCAGGCTTCGCGCCACGCTGTTGGGCAAATAACCCATGTCGGCAGCCAGCCTCTGGATACGGGCGCGAGTTTCCGCCTTGACTCGCGGATTGTCAGCCAGCGCGCGCGAGATCGTCGATCGGCTCACGCCAGCAGTCCTGGCCAAGTCCTCCATCTTAACAGCCATGAGCGCCTCCGATGGCACCGAGCAGTGTGGCCCGGCGTGTGGGCAGGCGGGGCGATGGTTTCGAGATCAGGCTGATCCAACGAGCATAGATTTCGGAAACGAAGCCACGGGGCCTCGAGAATCGCCAGACCCCTGGCCATTGAGAAGATCGTCGCCCCACAGAGCGAAAGCAATACGCCGGATGGCGACTATTGTATTACCACACGTCACAAGTTGTCAACAGGTCAGGGCCATCGCATTCAATTGTTGAGCTGTCCCTCTTCCGCCTGGACCTGAGCGCCTGGATACCGGTCCAGCCGGACAACCAGACGACACAGCGCGCCGAGGTTGGACCTCGGCGCGCTGTCTCTCCCGAAACCCGGTGCGCCAAGCACACAGCCGTCTAACCTCAGGTAGCGGCCGGCACGAAGGTCAGAGCGAGCGAATTCATGCAATATCGAAGACCGGTGGGTTGCGGGCCGTCGTTGAAGACGTGCCCCAAATGCGAATCACACCTCGCGCACGTCACTTCGGTTCGCACCATGCCTAGGCTATCGTCCTCGTGCAGAGAGACCACCTGCGGGGCCACCGGCGCCCAGAAGCTCGGCCAGCCCGTCCCCGAGTCATATTTGGTGTCGGAGGAAAAGAGCAGCAACCCACAGGCCGCGCAGTTATACACGCCCTTGGCGTGATTGTCCCAATACTTGCCGGTGAAGGGCATTTCCGTCCCTTTCTGGCGCGTGATCTCGTAGACGTCCAGCGCAAGGATCTTCTTCCACTCCTCGTCCGTCTTGACGATCTTCTGGATGGGAGTGTTCGTGTCGATCAGTGGATCTGCGGCCCTTACGGGCCAGACCGCAAACGCTGCGCCGGCGGCTCCCGCACCGACCAGCATCTTCAGCAGCTGACGACGACTGTACAGCTTTCGTGTTACCCGCCCCAATTCCTCTGCGGAGGAAGGAGCGTGAAGGGATTGCTCAGCCATTGGGCACCTCCATGCTGATGAAACGCTCTTTGAGCGTTCGATACCATTGCTCGCCGGGCAGCAAATTCTGCCCCGATACTGAGACTGTTGACCCGCACCCAGGTGGCACGGCATAGTAATCTGACGTCATATTAAGATACGTACGAAGTCACGAAAAAGTTCATTTGCGTGGGGCGGGACGGACTGCGGACTCGCCAGACGAGGACAACCGGCGGGCGCCTCGGTTGCGGTGGGCGGTCGCCGCGTCGGCCGTGGTATTGTGTGTCGCAGTGAAAGCGATGAGCCTGCGCAGGACACGGGTCTGCGGGCCGTGGACTCCATCAGTCGTCGGAGGCGGACTTCAGGTACTCCAGCTGGTGCACGATCTGCCGGTTGCGCCGTTCGATTAGCTCGCTCGCGTCGCGCGTGCTCCAGTCGTAGAAGCCGCGCCCGCTCTTGACCCCGACGCTGCCCTCGGCAACCCGGTCGACCAGATATCGAGCCGGGCCATGATTGCTGGCCAGGTCGGCCAACAGGTAATCGTGGATCGTCTTGATCAGGTCGAGGCCGACCAGGTCCATATTCTCCAGTGGGCCGACCGCCGGCATGCGCAGGCCGAAGGTCAGGCGCGCGACCAGGTCGACGTCCTCCGGCGCCGCAATGCCCTTCTCCACCAGGTCGATGGCCTCGCGCCACAGCGCATGCAGCAGGCGGTTGCCGACGAAACCCGGCACGTCCTGATTGACCCGGACCGGCGTCTTGCCGATGGATTCGAGGAGGCGGCAGACTTCGTCCATCACCTCGTCGGCGGTGTCGGCGCCACGGATGACCTCCACCAGCGGCATCAAGTGAGGCGGATTCCAGAAATGAGTCCCGGCGAGAAGGGGCCCGCAGCCGCCGCGCCGTCCGATTTCCGTAATGCTCAGGCCGCTGGTGGTCGTGGTGAAGATTGCGCCGCGTTCCCGGCAACCTGCCAGGCGCCGGAAGAGGTCGACCTTCTGCTCCATGTTCTCCACGATGCAGTCCAGAACCACGTCGGCCTGCCGATCCAAGGCGTCCAGTTTGGCTGTTGGCTCGATGACGCCATCGCTATGCGCCGCCGGCCCGATGTGGCGGTCCATCCAGGAGTCCATCTCGTCCGCCGTCCTGCCTAGATCGTCCAGCTTCTCGGGGCGATGGTTCCATACGAGCACGTAGTAACCGGCGCGTTTGAAACAGACCGCTGCCGCTGCGCCCATCTGGCCCGCGCCGCAGATTCCGATGCACTTCACGAGTGTCATGCGCCCCTCCTGGCAACAGTAACCACCCTGCGTGGTTGCCTTGATGCCCGCTGCTATTGCTGAGAATGCCATAATCTGGTATGATTGTATCCTATCATACCATTATGAATGCGCCGGAGCAAGCCTCCGGAGTCCGCAGTGCATCGACATCACGGCGGAAGGCAAAGGGGCAGATGTGACCATCCCCGAATGCAAGTGGGATACCGGACCTACGCTCACCCTACCCTCTTTCTTCCGGGGCGTGGGAGAGCGAATAAGAGGGCTCAAAGGCCGTGTTCGTGTATTCGAGCAAAGTTCGGGCATGGCCGCGCCTGTGCCAGACTCTCAACGAGGAGGTAGGACGTGGCCGAACACTCGACTTCTCCCGGAACTCTCGCAGGACAGGTGGCGGTGGTGACGGGCGCCGCACAGGGATTGGGCCTCGGCATCGCCACTGAGTTGGCCCGGCAGGGCGCCGTCGTCGTCCTGGCGGACCGAAAGCACGACGAAGCCGCGGCCGCAGCCGCCGAATTGGGCCGCCAGGGATTCACGGCGGCGGCCATTCGCCTGGACGTCACCGACAGTGCCGCTGTCACGGCCTCCTTCGCGGACGTCAAGAAGGTCCATGGGCGCCTGGACATCCTGGTCAACAACGCGGGCGTCGGACAGAAGTTGACGCCCACGGTGCAGCTGAGCGACCAGGAATGGCGGCGCGTGATGGACGTCACTCTGAACGGGACGTTCTACTGTTGTCGGGCCGCCGGGGCCGTAATGGAGCAGCAGGAATCCGGCTGCATCGTCAACATCGCGTCGATCAACGGCCAGAATCCCGCCTCCTGGGTGGCCGCCTACAACGTCGCCAAGGCGGCCGTCATCAGCCTGACCAAGACCATGGCCATTGAATTGGCCGCATATGGAGTTCGCGTCAACGCAGTCGCTCCCGGCCCGGTGTACACCGAATTCAACAAGACGGTCATGGCTCAGCGCTGCCAGACCCTGGGCATCACCGAAGAGCAGATGGTCGAGCGGGTTCGCTCTTCTATCCCACTCGGGCGGTGGGGCGAACCGGAAGACATCGCGCGGAGCGTGGCGTTCCTCTGCAGTCCGGCTGCCGCATGGATCACCGGCGAGGTACTGAGAGTCAGCGGCGGCCTGGAAGGAGTGTCGGCGGCTCCGCCGAAGCGGAAATGATGCGCTACATCGACGTGACGCGGCGCGTGGACCCTACGCTGATCTGCTGGCCCGGACATGCCCTGCCCGAGGCCGATTGGGGAAAGCGCATCCAACGCGGCGACCATTGCAACGCCTCATCGTGGCGACTCAGCGCGCACACCGGAACGCACGCGGATGCTCCCCTGCATTTCGTCGAAGGCGGCCGGTCGATCGATCAGGTCCCGCTGGAGGTCTTCGTGGGGGACTGCATCGTGGTCGACGTCCGCTCGACGGAGGGCCAGGTTCTGGGTACCGCGATGGCCGCACGAGATCGAGGTCACAAACGGGTGCTGATCCGGACCGGCTTCCCGGAGCGAGCGGACGGGGGCGTCTATCCGCCGCACGGCCCACTGATGACGCCAGAGGCGGCCGCCATTTTGCTTGAGGGCGGGATGCAGTTGGTCGGGACGGATCGTCTTAGTGTGGACGTCTCTGGGGGCGGCGACTACCACCTTCACCACCTTCTGCTCGGCGCCGGGTGTGTCATTGTCGAAGGTCTCCTGCTGACTGACGTGGAGCCGGGGCCGTACCTGCTGTCCGCACTGCCCCTTCGCCTCGGCGGAGGAGAGGCCAGCCCAATTCGGGCCGTGCTCGCGTTCAACAGCCCACTTGTATCCCACAACCTGAAGGAGGATGAATCGCTGTGAGGAAAAACAGATTGCGTGAACTGATTCAGACCGGCCAGCCCAGTCTGGGCACCCGGCTGTCGGTCTCGTGGCCCACCCTGGTCGAAGTCATCGGCTACACGCGCCAGTTCGACTACGTTGAGTTTCTGGCCGAATACGCGCCTTACGACCTGTACACTCTGGAGAACCTCGGCCGCGCCATGGAGCTCCAAAACCTGAGCGGCATGATCAAGATACAGCAGGAGGCCCGGGTGCATCTCGCCGTTCGGGCGGCAATGTCAGGCTTCCAGAACTTCCTCTTCTCCGACGTGCGCACCGTGGCCGACGTCGAAGAGTGCGTCAAGGCGGTCCGCGCCGAGTCGCCGGAGACCGGCGGCCTTCGCGGCGTGGCGCAGGGACGCGACGTGGGCGTCGTGATGGAAGCCGGTTCGGCCGCCTTCGTCCAATCCACAGCGGACAACATCGTGGCCCTGATGATCGAGAAGAAACAGGCCGTCGAAAACCTCGAGGCGCTGCTGTCGGTGCCCGGCGTGGACATCGTTCAGTTCGGCCCGAGCGACTACTCGATGAGCCTTGGGATGGCCGGTCAGGGCCAGCACCCCGCGGTCTGGGAAGCACAGGTGCACATGATCAAAACCGCCCAGAAGCTGGGCATCACCCCACGCGCCGAGCTCAAGACTCCAGCGGACGCCGAAAAGTTCTTGAATCTGGGGGTGCGGCACTTCTGCCTGGGCACAGATCACACCATCCTGTTCGGCTGGCTCGCCCAGAACGGCAAGGCTCTGCGCGATATGTTCAAGGGCGCCTGACGCCCTGATCATGAT
Organism: uncultured Chloroflexia bacterium; assembly: GCA_963843645.1. Classification (GTDB taxonomy): domain Bacteria; phylum Chloroflexota; class Anaerolineae; order DAOTYC01; family DAOTYC01; genus CAWJLE01. The sequence continues at coordinate 1,260,226 of CAWJLE010000003.1, forward strand.
TGAGGTGGCGCCGACCGTCGCCACCCTGGAGGGCGACGGTCGGCGCCACGGGTTCCAGCCTCGCTGCTTCACAGCTTTCGCGCGCTTGACCCCAACGTATTCTGGACTACAATAGGGCGATCTCACGCGCCTTTTCAAACTAACGCCAGCCCATCACTTGCAGCGTCCGCAAGCTGTGGAGCGGGGCCGGGCCGACGCGTAGCTGCACCATTGCCGACAGCGCGACTGCTTCGTTTTTGACCATCACGGTCAACCCCGCGATAAATCTATCCCAAGGAGTTCTCTCTCTTGTGGGGGACTGACGCCCCCGCAAGCAAGAGATCGATAGCCTGTGCCATCCAGACGTGCGCGAGAGGAGGTATCGAAGGGAATCCAAAGGCCACTGCCCGCTGATCTGAATCTGATCCAAGATCCGAAGATTCGAGACCCAAGAGGTTAAGGAGGGATCACCGTGCGTACATTGACCAAGGCGCTTCTGGGGGTAATGCTGCTGTCCGTATTGCTCGGCTTGTTCTCGATGCCGGCCATGGCACAAAGCCCCACCACAGCAATCATGACCTACGACGAAGCAACCCAGTGCCTGGCTCAGCAGTTCCCAGTGGAGAAGTATGCGACGAACGACTACATTCCTGCCGACGATTGGAAGCCGGGCACGTACACCACGTTGAAACACCTTAAGGTGGGCGGCCCCTGGATCTCCAACGACGAACGGGCCCAGGAATACATCGCAATCGAGCAGGGCTACTTCAAGCAGGCCGGCCTGGACGTCGAGCTCGTTCCTGGCGGCCCCGGCATCGATCACCTGACCACCCTGGCAGGCGGCGCAGTCGACGTGGCCATTTCTTCGGGAGCCAAGTACGTCCCCAAAGCAATCACCAGCCCGACGCCTCTCGACGTCATGGCGGTGGGGACTCTGTTGAAGGGCATGCCGCTGGGTTTTCTCGCTGTCGATGAGAAGTATCTCGATCGCAAGCTGACCCCGGCCGATCTGAAAGGAACTGTCATCGCCATTCAGCCTGGGGCGGACGATTACGTGTATGCCTTCGCGGACAAGAACGGCGTGCCGCGAGACTCGTATTCGCTCATCGATGGTGGGTTCACCCCCGACTCGATTCTGGTTGGAAAGGCCCAGTTCTATTCGGCCTGGATCATGAATCAGCCCAGAGTTCTCGATCAGATGGGCAAGAAATGGAACTTCATGTACTTCAGCGAGTACGCCTACAATGAGTTCAGTGACGTGGTCTGCGTTCGACGCGACACGCTGGAGACCGCCGATGGACAGGACTGGGTGCGCCGGTACCTCTGGGCGCTGAAGCAGAGCTCGCAGTTCTTGCTCGACAATCCGGAGAAGGCCGCAGAGATCACGCTCAAGTACGTCGACCCGGAACTGCAACTGACCAAAGAACAGGTGATGTGGCGCTTCGACCACCAGAAAGAGCTCGTAACGGGCAACGACACCAACGGCTTGCTCTACATGGACCCGAAGTACTGGGAAGGTATGACGGCAACGCTGCTGGAATACGGCCAGATGCCCCTGCAGTGCAACAAGTGATTCAGGGACTCGCCGCGATTGCTCGCGTCGGCCGGTAATCAGGTGTCCGAGGAGGGCTCATGTCCGCCACAATCGAGATTGTCCGAGTGTCGAAACGGTTCGGCCCGCAGCAGGTTCTGGATGACGCCAGTCTGCAAGTGCAAGACGGCGAATTCGTCTCCCTCGTTGGGCCGTCCGGTTGTGGCAAGACGACTCTGCTGCGGATGATCGCCGGCCTGGAAGTACCGACCTCCGGAAACGTGCTGGTCAACGGGGACCAGCCTTCCTCAGCGTGCCGGCTCCACGAGGTCGGCGTCGCCTTTCAGACCCCGGCTCTCGTGCCCTCGCTGAGCGCGTTGGACAACGTCTGCCTCACCCTGGACATCATCGGCAAGACGAACAACTGCCTCGATCCGCAGGCACTGCTGGAGCAGTTCGGGCTGGGTGAGTTCATGCACCACTATCCGCACCAGCTTTCGGGCGGGATGAGGCAGCGAGTCAATATCGCAAGCGCCATGGTTCACCGGCCGTCGGTGCTGTTGCTGGACGAGCCTTTCGGCGCGCTCGACGAGATCACCCGCGAGTTGATGGGGGAATGGCTCGCGGACGTCCTGGGGCACACCCGGCAGACTGTAGTCTTCGTGACCCACGACGTGGAAGAAGCGACCCTGCTCTCAGATCGCGTGATCGTGATGTCGCCCCGGCCTGGCCGGATCTGTGAGCAGCTCGACATCCGGCTGCCCAAGCCGCGGACCAGGAAACTGCGGACGACTGACGAATTCGTGCGGCTCGTCTTCGAGGCTCGCGGGACCCTCAACCGGGTCATCGGAGGTGAGCAATGACCGGCCTCAAGCAGAGACTGCCCAGCCTGGGCGAGCCCGCCAGGTACGTCTTGATGCTCGTCTCGATCCCGGTGGCGTGGTGGCTGCTGGTGGCGGCGACTCACGTTCCGTCTTTCCTGGTACCACCGCCCGACCTCGTCGGCAAAGTCCTGTGGGTCGAGCGAAGTTCCCTTCTCTACCATACCGGCGTTACTCTGGCGGAGGCCATGACCGGCTACGCGGTCGCCAATGTCCTGGCGATCGGTCTGGCCATTCTCTTCCTGTATTTCCCCTGGACCGAGCAGTTTGCCACACCCTACATGGTGATGCTGAAGAATATCCCCTTTGTAACGGTCGCGGCATTGCTCATCATCACGCTGGGAACCACCCCGGCGCCAAAGGTCATCATCGTCGTTCTGGTAAGCTTCTTCCCCATACTGGCGAACGTCGTCAGAGGGTTGAGGTCGGTCGAACCGGTGCTGCTGGATCGCATGAAGACCTTGAATGCGAGCCAATGGCAAATCTTCACGAAAGTCAGGTGGCCGGCCGCGCTGCCATACTACGTGGCGGCGCATGAGATCTCGTTCACGGGCAGCATCATCGGCGCCGTGGTGGCAGAATGGATGTTCGCCCGGCAGGGGCTGGGGTACCTGATTACGACCTCCCTGACCCAATATCGAGCCGATCGTCTGTATGCGGTGACCTTAATCAATCTGGTGCTCTCCTTGGGCGCCTATTTCCTGGTCCGGATTCTGGACAATTGGCTGTTTCGCTGGAAGCGGGACATGCCCTCTTAGACAGGTCAGACAACGATCAGACAAAGAAAGGAGACGGCGGGTGCGAGACGTACCCTACACTGGACCGCACGCTGAGTTCGCAACCTTGACTGGCAGCCCCCTTTGGGGCTGGTCCATCTCCGAGATCACTCAAAGGACTGAGGCCTTCGGGTGGACATTGCTGGACGAGTCGCGCCCGGAGACCCCTTATGGGCTCGGGCCGCTGGTCCAATCTTACCGGACGCGCAACGGCCGGACCATCATTCGCGTTCCCACCTATGGCTGGACGGCGAACAAAGACTGGTGGCAGCACCGCGATAACGAGCGCACGTGGTGGGTGCTCTGGCAAGCCGGAGTTAGAGTCCTCCTCGTCGGCGGCACGTGCGGCGTCGCCGACTGGCGAATTGGTGAAGATCGAGTTCTGCCGGGAGATGTCGTCCTGCCGTGGAGCTTCGAGACCCATCTTCTGGAACATCGCGGCTTGCCCGGCACGCCCCACGAGGCTCCCTGGCCGGAGTACGATCTGCTCTTGAACGAGCCCTTTTGCCCCGAGTTGAGAGCCATGCTCGTCACCGAGCTTGCACCTTTCGTGGAGCTTGGCAAGATCAGGAAGCTTCACACTCCAGCGGACGTGAGGGCGGCTCTGGTCGCGCCGGCCACGATCACCTACGAAACTGACTACGACATCGAAACACGTATGGCTCTAAGTTATGTCATGTCTCAGCGCCGGCCCGACAAACCGCCCTGGATCACCCTCCACGGAGACTGCATCAACCCCATCTTGGCGCGCTCACTGGGCATCCATCTGGCCTACTACCAGTGTGTGTCGAACTTCGCCCAGGGAACGTCGGACGAAAGCATCACGCAGAGTGTGTACGAGCTTTACACCCAGGTCCTGCCGGACGTCGCACTGAACATGGAATGCTCCTTTTTGGAGCGAAGCCGGATTCCTACCGGGGACGCCTGCGCCTGCGGAACCAGCAAGGTTCTGGCGCCACCGGCATTCAGCCAATCAATGTGCCAGGCCGTGGACGAGTGATCAAGGAGAGAGAAATGAGCCTGTATGACAAAGTCGTCGGGATTGAGGAAGTTCGCCAGGTAGTACGGAGCAATTTCGGCACCGAGAAGGTGAAGGTCGCCTCCATCGGCGGATCGGGCACATGGTCCATCAGATTTCCGGAAGACGTCCCCGGAACCAATGTCCGCGTCGTGTTCCATGCCCCGGTGCAGGTGGCGCCGGATTTCAAGCCGATTCCGGCCGTTCGAATCCTCGCGCTCAGCACGCCCGATGGGCGGGAGCATCCGATCATTCGGGTCTCGTACCACGGCTGGCGGTTCGCCGGTGGGCGCCCCGACGAGAGCAACAGCGTGCCGGTCTTCTTGCTGCTGCACGAGTTCGGCGTCGAACGAGTGATGGTGGATGCCAGCGTCGGCGCCATCGGCAATTGTGATCCCTGGGATCTCGTCCTCATCGACGACCTGTACGCGAGCGACCGGGCCAGGATCACGCGTATGGTCAACCGTTACGCCGCCCGCGTCGGCCGGAACCTGTGGGTGCGCATGTGGCAGGTCTTCTGCCCCGAGTGCCGTGCGATCCTCAAGGGTGTGGTCGAAGAAGCTCTCGCAGAGGGAAATCCATACTTTAGCCCGTTCCGCAAACTGGTCGACCACGGCATTTACGTAAACAAGCCGCTGGGAGCCTTCGAGACTGCGACGGAGATCAGCATTCTAAAGCAACAAGGTGCCACGATCGTGGGCCAATCGAGCGGCATCGAGTCGATGCTGTCTCGCGTGTCCGGAATGTGCTTCACCGGCCTGTACATACCCGTCAACTACGCCGAAGGGCTGGAAGCGGCGGGTTGGACACCTGACATGTCGATGCGGGAAATCTATCAGCGAATCGGCCTGCCGATGGGTCTCCTGGTGGTGCGGGCACTGACGGCTCTGGCTGCCGCGGAGAGAACGTGCCAGTGCCGCGAGCTGTCGGATTCCACCGACTTGCAGGTCTTCCCGGTCAGGGACGCATAGGAGCAAATCTGGTCCGCACGGCGGCCGAAGGCCCGCACGCCCGGTCATCGACCTTCGGCCGCCCTTCAGTTCGTCCACACGTGAGGAGGCGCAACGTGAAAGAACTCGATGCCGACCGCTATCAGGCGATCGTCCGAAAAGACGGAGAAGTGATTTACGAGTTGCCCAGTTCTCAGAATGATCCCTTCAGCCTCGCCGTCGCCGACATCACAGCCAGCGAAAGGCACTATCATCGCCGAAATCACAGAAACGTACGTCGTCCTGGAAGGAACCGCCGAAATCCTCATCGGCGACGACCCGCCAAAGACGATCGAACCGGGGGACGCGATCACCATCCGTCCCGGAACGGCGCATTACGTCCGCGCGACTGCGGACCAACCGGTCAGAATTCTGGCCGTTTCGGTCCCCGCCTGGACCGAAGCAGATCACTATCCGGCCTGATGATCGAAGCGAGGAACGGCGGGCGCGACTCGCAGTCTCAGGCGAGCAGTTCCCAGACGCCGCCGCACTACCGGTGGACTGTAGCGAGTGTTCGAGGCGCCAATCGCCCGGCGGTCCCGGCCTCGCCGGAGCACTCGCTTCAGATTGTGCAGCCGGACACAGCCCCGTTTTGACGTGACTCCGCGCGCGTGTTACAATTCGAGCAGTTCGTGCCCCAATTCCAGGTATACAGGCAAATAGCCCCATTCAACTCGAATCGGGTGCTGCGCATTCGACAGCGCGGCTCGGCGTTCAGCGAGAATGTGGCAGGTCCCAACGGCGTCGGGGCACGACTCGGCGTTTACGTCGACTCCTGAGCGCGGGAGCAAAGCACGATGGCCTCTCTTTCCGGTTTCATCGCCGACAACGTCTATCTCGTGTTCTTCCTCAAGGGACTCGTCTTCTTCGCGATGGGAGTGCGCATCACGTGTGAGATCCGCCGGCCGAGTGAGCTGCAATTGGCCAGCCGGCTGTGGCTTCTGTCCGCCTATGCGTTCTTCGCATGCGCGGGCAACTGGCTGCAGATGTCGTTGGTTCTCACGTGGGCCGGCCACAACGCGTTCCTCAACGCGCTGACCGCCTCCGCTTACGCCATCGGTGCGGTGTTCCTCCTGCTGTTCGGTCTCGAACTCGTCACGCTCCTCAACCGAAAATACGTCTGGTTGCGATGGGTCTGCTCCGGCCTGGTGGGATTGTACCTGGCACTGCTGGTGCTGAAGCTCACCGGCAGCGGCCCTGACACCGACTGGCTATCGGCCATCGAGGTGACCACACGCTACGTCGTCTACTTGCCGGCATTGGCTCTATCGGGCCTGGCGCTGTGGCTCCACAGGCGCGTCTTCCTGGAGATGAACCTGTCTCCCATCGCGTGGAGCTGCGCCGGAGCCGCGGCCGCCTTCGGGCTGAAGTGGATAGCCGCCGTTGCCGCCCCTCCCGACCTTGGACTCCCGGCCACGCTCATCTCGACGATGTTCGTTCCGATTCAGCTGCTGCGAATGGCTGCCACACTCGCCGTGACGGTCTACGTCGTTCGGATTCTGAACTTCTTCGAGGAAGAACACCACCGCAAGCTAGATCAGGCGGTCGAGGAGAAGCTGCGAGCCCAGCAGGAAGCGCTGTCGGCTCAGAGACAGACGTGCGAAGAAATCAGGCACTGGAGCACCTCCATGGCGGACATGGTCCAGGCGATCTCGGCAACGATCAGCCAGCCCATCGAGCTGCACGAGATCATGGGGACCGTCCTGAAAGACTGCCTGCGTTTGACCGGGCTCAAGATGGGCCAGGTATTCACGCTTCGCGACCCGGATCAAGCCCCGGTGCTGATCGTGCAGGAGGGCCGCCCGCGTCCGTCGCCGGAGCTGGCGACTCCGGCGGAAAGGGTGACCGTCGGGCACGCGCTCGCCACGCACGCCGCCCAAACCGGTGAGCTCCTCGTCATCGAGAACCTGTCGCAGGACGAGCGCTTCCACTGCCCGGAAGCCAGATTCCACGTCAGCGTCCCGCTCAAGTCGAAGGGACGGGTCACGGGCATCCTGAACCTCGCTGGCGACGACGAGACGCGCCTGACCCAGCGACAGATCGAGCTGCTGATGGCCGTCGGCCAGCAACTCGGCGTGGCAATCGAAAACGCCGGACTCATCGCCCGGCTCAAGAGCATGGCCACGCTGGAAGAGCGCCTGCGCCTGAGCCGTGAGCTGCACGATGGTCTGGCGCAGGTGCTTGGCTATCTCAATCTCAAGAGCCAGGTCACGCAGACGTTGCTGCAGTCGGATCGGATGGCCGAGGCGTTGGTTGAGTTGAAGGACATCGAGGACGTCACCGCGCGCGCTTACGACGACGTGCGTGAGGAGATCTACGGGCTCAGGCTCGCGACGTCGACCGGGATGGATTGGCGTCCATCCTCAGGGATTACGTCGTGCGATTCGGCGAGCAAAGCGGCGTTCAAGTGGACTTGCAGGCCGACGACCGCGTCGACGATTCGCTCGCCCCAGAGACCGAGCTGCAGCTGTTTCGCATCGTCCAGGAGGCTCTCACGAACATCAGAAGACACGCCCAGGCCGGCAACGTCTCGATCGTGCTCGCCACGAGCGAAGGCAAGGTCTTGATCAGCATCCGAGACAACGGCCGAGGTTTCGACCCCGAGCAGGTTCTAAAGGACGATTCGCGGCATCTCGGCCTGCAGACCATGCGCGAGCGGGCCAGGAGCATCGGCGGCTCCCTGCACGTCCACAGTCAGCTGGAGCGTGGGACCGAGATCCGGGTAGAAACCCCGGCGGACCTGGGAGGAAGCGGAGGGATATGAGCGATAGGCTGAACGTTCTTTTGGTCGACGACCACGTTCTGTTTCGAAAAGGCGTGGCGTCGTTGCTGGGAAGCCGGCCGGACATGGAAGTCGTTGCGGAGGCCGGCAACGGGCTCGAAGCCATCGAAAAGGCGCGGGAGATCGTGCCCGATTTGATCTTGATGGACGTCCACATGCCGGTCTGTGACGGGCTCGAGGCCGTCCGGGTAATCAGTCGCGAGATGCCCAACGCCAAGATCGTTATGTTAAGCGTGGACGAGGATGACGCGACCCTGTTCGAAGCGATCAAATGCGGCGCGCAAGGCTATCTGCTCAAGAAACTGACCCCCGACCACCTGTTTCGGATGTTGGATACGGTGATCAAGGGCGAAGTCGCGCTTCCGCCGCTGATGATGGCGAAAGTCCTGGCAGAGTTTCAGCACCCCAGCCAGGATTCCGGCGGCGACCGCCCAGGGCCGGTTGAGGAGCTGTCCGATCGGGAAATCGAAGTGCTTGAGCACATCGTTACCGGCGCCAGCAACGCCGACATCGCCGCGGCCCTCGTTATCACGGAGAATACGGTCAAGAATCACCTGCGAAACATCCTCGCCAAACTGCACCTCCAGAATCGCGTCCAGGCAGCCGTCTACGCCGTCCGAACCGGCCTGGTCGACGACCCCACACGCCGGATCTGACACCATCGCCACAGGCTTCGCCCCCACCCTGCCGGGTGGCCACACAGAGGTCCCCCTACCGCGGACGGCTGCGTCAGAGGCGCTCCCGCGTGGTCGCCCGGCAAGGTGCCGGTGGTCCCTCGCGCTCCAGACACCCTAAATAGCCCGAAAGAACTACTGACCGAATAGCTCTTTCGGCAACGCGAGATGGCTTGACTGGGTCTGCCCATCAGACGCGGAAGCTGCTAAAATAATCACAAGTAATCCCTACAACATACGCTGTCGTAATAGGTGGCCCAGGGTTCTGGAGAGACGAGGAGGTTTTTATGGGCGTAAGAGACACACTGCATGACTGGCGTCTGAGCCGACGAACGTTTCTGAAAGCAACGGGGGCGCTGGGGGTGGCAGTCACGTTGGCCGGCGGCGAGAAGCAGCTGCTGGGCAGGACCACAGACCTGGCGGCGCTGGCTGCCGAGGCCGACGTGCAGACCATCACCAGCGTCTGCGGGGCCTGCCACAACGGGTGCTCCATTTCCGCCGTCGTTCAGAACGGACGGCTGCTGCGCGTTTCCGGCCTCAAGGATGACCCCCGCGTCAGCGGGCGGTTGTGTGCGAAGGGCCTGCTGGCTCCGCAACGGGCCTACGATCCGAGAAGAGTCCGCTATCCCCTGCGCCGCACGGGCGAGCGTGGCAGCGGGCAGTGGAAGCGAGTGTCCTGGGACGAGGCGCTCACTGAGCTGGCCGACAAGATGAAAGCGGCCAAAGAGGCCAACGGCCCTTACTCGGTCGCCTTCTGCCGCGGCCAGGGCGGCAAGTGGGGCTTCCCTTACGACTTCTTGCAGCGCCTCACTCACGCCTTCGGCACCGAGTGCTCGATGGGTGGCAGCGAATGCTTCATCCCTCGCGTAGTCGGCGAAGTGACCACCTACGCTGATATGTTAGCGACCGGCGACTACGCCAACGCCGATCTCATCATCCTCTGGGGCAAGCAGAACACGTTCTCTTGCGCGCCGCAGACCAAGCTCATCTTCGATGCCCGAGAACGAGGGGCGAAGCTGGTGGTGGTCGATCCGCTGCGCTTCCACATGGGCGCTCGAGCCGACCAGTTCTATCAGATCGAGCCCGGCACGGACATGGCGATGATGCTGGCCATGCTGTACGTCATCGTTGAGAAGGACCTGTGGGACCACGATTTCGTGGACAAGTACACCAACGACCCGGGCCTGACGGCGCTCGCAGCCCATCTTCGCGGAGAAAACCCGTTGGGCGTTGCCTTCACTCCCGAAATGGGCGTCTGCGATCTGCGGGATCGACGCGAACGCGATTCGCGAGTTCGCCGTGCAGTACGCCACCACCAGGCGCGCCTGTCTGCTCAGCGGCCATGGGATCGAAGGCCGGATCAACGTCAGTCAGACGGCCCGCACGATGGCCATCCTGCGGCTGGTCACCGGCCACTACGACCGCATCGGCAGCGATTGGTCAGTGATGCCCAGCCCGCCGAAGAATCCGGACTTCTACTTCGAGGACCGGGTGGTGCCCGGGTATAAGCGCGACAAGCCGGTGGTGGGATTCGCGGTGCCGCCCTATAACCCGCCGCCCAGCACGCATCCTCTCGAGTTCATGATGCAGGGCCAGATCCCGACGCCGGACGCCTTCAACGAGATGAAGAAGGGCAACACGAAGGTTGCCATGATCATCGCCGGCAACCCGATGGTCATGGAGCCTCAGCCGAAGTCGGTGCGTGAGGCGATGGACAAAGTGGAATTCGTGGTGGTGCTGGATCCGTACATGACCAAGACCGCCGAGATCGCCGATCTCGTCCTGCCCGCCGCCACGTATGTCGAGCGAACCGAGCCGGAATGGTTCACGCTGGATTACGGCCAGAACAGCGTCGGGCTGCGCCAGCAGTTGGTCACGGTGGGAGAAGCCTGGCCGGACTACCAGTTCTTCATCAAGCTCGGCCAGAAGTTGGGCTATACCGAAGAATTCGCGAGCGACGACGTCGGGTGGTACATCGACGAGCTGCTCAAACCGGCAGACCTCACACTGCAGAAGATGAAAGACGCCGGGAAGCCCATCCAGTTCGCCCCCATGGCGTATCAGAAGTACGAGACTGCAGGCTTCAGCTTGCCCGGCGGCAAGGCGAACATCGTGTCCGAGATTCTGAAGGAGCAAGGTTTCGATCCGCTGCCTGTCTGGTTGGAAGGCTCGGAGTCGCCGCGCATCACTCCGGACATCGCGAAAGACTACCCGTTCGTCACGTTCACCGGCCGCGCCGGTCCGCAGTACGTTCACAGCGATGGGCGGACGCTGCCCTGGGCGAGAGAGATCACGCCCGAGGCGCGAGTGATGATCCACCCCGACAAAGCGTCTGAGCTGGGCATCGCTGACAACGATTGGTGCGTCGTCGAATCGCCCCGCGGCAGCATCAAGATACGAGCGGAGGTCACGCGGGTCGTCAGCCCGAAGTGCCTCTACGTACCGGGCGGCTGGGACAACGCGAACTACAACGACTTGGGCATCGAAGAGGACATCGATCCCATTTCGAGCCAGCCCAACTACATGACCTGTCTGGGTCGCATTCGAAAAGCTTGACGAGGAGGCTCTTCATGCAATACGGGTTTTATTTCGATGCGGATCGATGTATGCAGTGTTTTGCCTGCGAGGTCGCCTGCAAGGCTGAGCATGATCTCGAGCCCCACGTTACCGAGGAACCGGGCACCCGCGGTCCGCGCTGGCGTCGAGTCCTGACGACAGAGAGTACGTCAAACGGCGACGTCTCCGTCGAGTATCTGTCCATCTCCTGCATGCACTGTGGCAAGCCTGCCTGTGAGGCGGTGTGCCCGACCGGCGCCATCCACAAGCGTGCTGAAGACGGCATCGTGGTCGTAGATCAGAGCAAGTGCATCGGCTGCCACTACTGCTTCTTCGCCTGCCCTTTCGGCATCCCGCAGTATGGGGCGGACGGCACCATGCAGAAATGCAATCTCTGCGTGGACACCCGGCTGGCTGAGGGCGAGAAGCCGGCCTGCGTCCAGGCCTGCTGCAGCGGGGCCCTTCAGTTCGGCACCATGGAGGAACTGGCGGACCTGGTGCGGGAGAAGACGGCCCACAAGCTTTCGGGGGCCACTCAGCCATCCATGATCGTTGCCAAGTAGCTTACGAGCGGTACGGGTAGCGGCAGAGAGGGGGAGGGCGCGCTCCTTCGCTTCTCTGCCGCCTCGAATGTGCAGTTGATTGGGTCTCTCTCCGCGAGACCTGCCCTGTCCGACCCCTTTCTCGGCCTCTCCCGTGAGACGGAAGAGAAGCAGGACGCGGCCTCTTCCCTTCCCGTCTGGGAGAGGTGGGAAAGGGGTCGGACGGGGCAGCTCTCGCGGAGAGCCGACCACTCAACGGTTGGCCTGGGCGAAACCATGGCACTGGATCGAACGTCACAACTGTTGGTCAGGAGTTGGCATCATGACAGGACTGCAGACACAGTGGAGTTGGCTGATCGCCATTTACCTGTTTCTGGGCGGGTTGGGCGCCGGGGTCTTCGTGGCGACGTCCATCATTGCGCTGATCAGCGGCGACCGCTTCAAATCGACCGTCAGGTTCGGCGCCTGGGCCGGCGCGACGACGATTGCCCTGGGGACACTCGTCTTGCTGATCGACGTCGGCAAGCCATTCCGCGCAATTATCATGTTCAAGAGCTTCGTAAACTTCAACTCCTGGATGACGCGAGGCGCCTGGTTGTTGTTCTTCGCGGTCCTGTTGAACGGACTGGCAGCGCTACTCTGGACCGACTGGTCGCTGGGCTTGTTCGCCAGAATTTGGAACCCCTTGAAGACGAAGCGGACTGTCTTCCGGGCCATTCTGGCGGCGATAGGAATTCCACTCAATCTGGGCGTGGCGGCTTACACCGGTATTCTGCTGGGTGTCCTGCCGTTCCGGCCACTGTGGCACACGTGGCTCCTGCCGGCCTTGTTTGTGGCGTCAGCCATGGATACAGGCGTGGGGTTGGTCACCGGCTATGCAAGTCTTCGGGAAAAGGCCGAGCGCGCGAATTATCTTCGAATTGTGCTGGAAATCTGCATTCTGCTGCTGATCCTGATAGAGAGTGTTGCTTTGTGGCAGTTTTTGAAGGCCGCTTTCAACGGCGCACCTGACGCCGCCAAAAGTGCTCAGATCGTGGCCACCGGCCCACTGGCCGTCCCGTTCTGGATCTTGGTGGTCGGCTGCGGGCTGCTGATACCCTTCCTGGCTTGCCTGTCCCAGTTGAGCGGCGTGCTGAGACGCCGCGCGCTTCCGGTGTCACTTGTCGGCACGGCCTGCTGTCTGGCAGGCGGCTGGACCCTGCGCTTTCTGGTCCTGTCTGCCGGACTCCCGCAGTCTCTGGCCAGCCCGGCATGGCCCCAGATTCTCGCCGGTGTCCAACTCGTGATCCACTGATCAGGAGCTGACGGAAGGAGCAATGATATGAGGCGTGTGCTGATATTGTCTTGCCATCCTTTGTTCGCCGAAGGTCTCGAGAAACTGTTGGCCAGGGAACCCGAGATGAAGGTCGTGGGATGCGAGCAGGATGTCAGCCGCGCCGCCGAGCTGCTCGAGCAGCTCGGTCCGAACGTGATCATCGTGGACTGTACCGCTTCGCAGGGCACGCCTCCGCCCGCACTGGTCCAATTGCTCCGGGACCGGCCAGGGGTGCGGCTGATCAGCCTCGACCTTAACGACAATCATCTGAGCCTCTATCACGCCGAACGTCGCCTGGTCAAACAGATCGGGGACCTGGTCGAAGCCGCGGTCGGGCCGGAGAGCGGCCTGGATGCTGAGGCGTCGGCCCGTGGGTCGTTGGGGTCGTCCGCCTGGTGGCTTCCGGTGCCGGTCTTGCCACACACGAGATCGTCGGACAGCCTGAGCCTGGTCATGGGGGGCATTGGAGGTTGGGAGGAAGTGAACGATTTGACGGAAGTCATGGAACTGCTGCGGAACCGGCATGCGACCTACGCATTGCTGTCCCGTATGTATCGTGAAGAAGTGTCTGCCTCTTTGCTGCACGAACTGGTCAAAAGGGTCGACGAGCCGCCCGCGGGCGGGCAGAATGCGGTAGACGATGAGGGCTACCGGCTCTTTGAAAGTGCCCTGAGGGCGATGGATCGTAGCGACCTGGAAGCCGTCAGTCAGAGTCTGGCGACCGAGTACGCCGGGTTGTTCCTGGGGCTCAAAGAAAACTACGTCTTACCCCACGAATCTGTCTACACCGACGAGGAACGGCTCATGATGCAGGAGGCGCGCGACGAAGTCGTTTCCGAGTATCGGCGCGAGGAACTGGCCATGACAGAGGGACTTCGCTGAGCCGGAGGATCACATTGCGGTCGAGCTGGCATTTATGGCTCACCTGGCTCAGAGAACCCTCGACCTCGTGCAACAGGGCGACACGGTTGGAGCGGGCGCGTACCTGGAAAGACAGATCCGCTTCTTGCGCGCACACCTGCTCAACTGGGTCCCGACCTTCTGCGCGGATATAGAGCGGCTGGCTGACTCTGATTTTTACCGGGGTCTGGCCGTGCTAACTCGGGATCACCTTGCCTCCGAACAGGAAACCCTGCCTGCACTGGCTCAGGCTCTGAGGCCATTCCAACAAGACGCGGCGGTACTCGGCGAATGAGAACCGCAAATGCGGGTTCTGCCTCACAGAAAGGCAAAACGCATTGCTGAGATTGGGCCTGCCTCAGATCGTGGATATCTTGGGACGCCTGGACCGTGAGCCCATTCGGGTCATCGCCGATCGATGCGCTCGGATCAGGCACCGCCGATCGCAATGTTCGCGCTGCATTGACGTCTGCCCGGCCGGCGCAATCCGCTTGGACGGGGGGCCGAAGCTGGACGTCGACAAGTGCCTGAGCTGCGGACTGTGCGCAGTCACCTGTCCAACCGGAGCCCTCGCCTCTGACTCGCCGTCCGGTCCCGACCTCGTGGAGCAGCTGCGGGGCGTCGCTGCAGGGCGTGACTGGGCCTCGTTCGCATGCCGACGCACCGTAGAGGGCACGCCGTCAGACGAGAAGCGTTGCGTCAATGTGCAATGTATTGGCGCGATCGATCCGGCCGTCCTTCTCAGTGCCGTTTCGTTTGGGCTACGGCACCTGTACCTGGTGTGCAGCGCCTGCGCGGACTGCCCTGTCACACAGGGAAAGGCGATCGCGCGGAAAAACGCCGACACCGTCAACCGCCTGGCCGAGACGCTGGGGGTCTCGCCCACCGTGTCCCTGGTAGAGGTCTTGCCTCCAGAATGCAGCGTCCCTCTCGAAACCGCCCCCAGGGAAGCCATGTCCCGGCGCGAGTTCTTCGCCCTGCTGCGGCGCCAGACGACGAAAGCGGGGGCCGTCACGGCCGACGCAGTCGTCGGCAACGGTTCGGAGCGAGATCGCAGCCACGTCAAGACCCAGCCGGACGCGACAATCCCTGTTCAACGCCAGTTGCTGCTGGCCGCGTTGCGGCGCCTCGCCGACGGCCGCGCCGCGCCCAACACGGCACTGCCCGGTACGGGACTCTGGGCCACGTACGCTGTTACCGCGGATTGCGTGGGCTGCCAGATGTGCGCGTATTTCTGCCCCACGGGCGCTTTGACCAGGTCCGACCAGGGCGGCGTGAGCTTTCAAGTATCGCGCTGCACCGGCTGCGGCGTATGCCGGGACGTCTGCTTCAAGCAGGCGATCACCCTCTCGGACGACGTCTCGCTGACGGACGTCTTGGACGATCGTGTCGTCCACGTCGGCATGGCCCGGCCACCGCAGGCCGGTGGAACGCCCGAGCGTCTCACCGAACAACAATTGGCAAGAAGGGTGATGGATGCCCTGCCCTCGAAAAAACGATAAGGCGGACGCGCCCACCGGGGGACATTCGCCAACCTGTCCCGATAGCCCCGTTTTTGTGGAGTAGCCCCAATCCGTGGTACTATTGTGGGGTTGGAAGAATCAGGCGAGTGAGTTCCTCGTCGCTGGACCTCTCCCTGCATCCGAAAGTCCGCAGCTCGAGCGAAACGGGCCACATTACAACTTGAGGGATCGACGGACGGCTCCGGCGTGAGCCGCGCGTCCGCTGTCGCGCCGTTCGCAAAACCTGCGACAACGGCAGGTGCAGCAAGATCACGCCCAAGCGACACGTATGGAGAAGGACATCACGTTGAGTGTACCAATTTCGTGTGCGATACAGGTCGGCGGGAAGAGCCGGCGTTTCGGCAAAGACAAGGCCCTGGTGGACGTGGAAGGTCAGCCGCTGGCAGCGAGGATCGTGGACCGTTTGCGGGGCGTGTCGGATGACGTTCTGCTGGTCGGCAACCGGCTGCATCGTTTCCAGGGCCTGAGCGCGCGGCTGGTTACGGACGAGATCACCGGGTGGGGAGCATTGGGCGGCATGTGGACGAGCCTGCGCCAGGCGCGGCATCCGCTCGTGTTCGTGTGCGCCTGCGACATGCCATTTGTGGACCCGGCCGTGGTTCGCTTCCTCGCCGATCTTTCGGACGGCTACGATGTAGTCATACCACGACTGGGCGGCATCCTGCAGCCGACGCACGCCGTTTACCATCGAGCGGTGCTTCCGGCGATCGAGCGGCTGATCGCCACGGGAGACCGTTGTCCGCTCAACTTCTTGCCTGATGTTCGGCTGCGGACCGTCAGCGAGGACGAGATCGCTCCGATCGACCCGCAACTCAGGTCGTTCTTCAACATCAACAGACCCCGGGACTGGGAGCAACTGCAACACATCCTGCATCCTGACCGGTCGATCAAACACCATTCGAGCTCTGCAGTGGAGGAGAAGCACATGACGGTGCCCGTTATTTCGGTAGTCGGCAAGTCCAACGTTGGCAAGACGACGCTGCTCGAGAAGCTGCTGCCTGAACTGAAGCGGCGCGGCTACCGTGTCGCCACGATCAAGCACGACGCACACCATTTCGAGCTGGATACGCCGGGCAAGGACACGTGGCGGCACGCCCAGGCCGGCAGCGACTGCGTGGTCATCTCGTCGGCCGAGAAGCTGGCGATGATCCAGAAGGTCGAGCGCGAGCTGACGCTGGATCAGATCGTCGCCCAGCTTGCGCTGCAGCCGCTGGACATCGTGCTGACCGAGGGCTACAAGCGCCAGGACAAGCCGAAGATCGAGGTCTCAAGGCGTGAGATGGGATCGCAGCTTCTGTGCACACGCGAAGAGCTGATCTGCCTGGCGACAGATCAGCCCTTCGATATGGACGTGCCGCAGTTCGACATCAACGACGCGAGCGGGATCGTCGATCTGATCGAGAAACGCTACCTCAAGTAGCCTGAATCGGTTTCAATCGACCGTCAATGTTTTGCTTAAGTTGCGCGGGAAATCCGGGTCCAGGCCCCGCACCTGGCACGCTCGATAGGCCAGTAATTGCAGCGGCAACGCCGCCATCATGGGATAGAGCAACGGGTCGACGTCCGGCACCACGAGCAGGTCGTGCGCGTTTTCCCGCACGCGCGCGTCTTCCTGCGTGACTGCAATGACGCGCCCGTCACGGCACATGGTTTCGTTCAGTCCGCTGATCATGATCGGCACGTCCTCAGGGCCGACGACGAACACCACCGGGTACCCATCGTGGACCATGGACAGCGGGCCGTGCTTGAACTCCGTGGACAGGATACCCTCGCAGTGGGTGTAGGTCACCTCTTTGAGCTTCAGCGCACCCTCCAGGGCAATTGGGTACGTCAGCCCGTAGCCCAGCATGTACATGTCGTTCCATCCGGCCAGCATTGGCTCCAGCCGGGCGACTTGCGGCTCGACGGCGGCCAGGGTGCGCTCCATCAGCGCCCGGTATCTCCGCCAGGAGGTCCGTCGAGTGGCCGCCCATGCGCAACGCTAGGAACAAGAAGGCCACCAGTTGGTTCATGAACGTCTTGGTCGCCGGCACGCTGATCTCGTATCCGCACGCAAGCGGCACGTAGCTCTGGGTGTCGTTCATCAGCGTCGAGCCGATGACGTTGACCAGCGCCACGCTGCCCATGTCACGCTGATGGGCCACCTCCAACGCCGCCAACACGTCCTTGGTCTCTCCGCTCTGGCTGACGAAGACGCCGACGTCGCGGCTGCCGGTGGCCGGCCCATACTGGGGCGCGAATTGAGGCGCCAGGATGGGGATGGCCGGGCGGCCTGCCAGCCTGGCGAAGTAGATCGAGCCCACCAGGCAGGCGTGGTAGCTCGTGCCGCAGCCGACCAGGTACAGGTGATGGGCGGACCGCAACTTGTCGACGACGGCGTCCATCTCGCGCGAGGCCTCCAGCAAGCCGACCAGTTCCCCAGCCACCTGAGGCTGCTCGTAGATTTCTTTCAGGAAGAAGTGCGGATAGCTCCCCTTCTGCGCGGCCTCCATGCTCTGCGTGACGACTTCTGGCTCCCGCCGGATTACGCTGCCGTCGTCGACCCGCCGCAGCTCCACCCCATCGGCATCGAAGATGACGATCTCCCCGTCCCGCACGCGAACGACGCGGCGGGTCAGAGGCAGAATGGACGGCAGGTCGGACGAGACACAGGTGGCGTCGTCGGCCAGGCCGACCACCAGACCCGAGCCCTTCTTGAAGGCGTACATGCGGTCCTCGCCCAGTCGCCCGATCACGAAGGAATAGCTCCCCTCCAGGTCGTGATACGCCCGGCGGATGGCATCGACCATGTCGTGTCCCTGGTGCACGTAGCGCTCCACCGCGTGGACACAGGACTCGCCGTCGTTGTAGGAGCGGACCGTCATGCCCTCCGCCATAAACTGCTCGCGCAGCGAGGCGTTGTTGACCACGTTCCCGTTGTGAGCGCCCACCATGTCCCCGTCGGAATCCAGGTGCGGCTGCGAGTTGACCTGGGAAGGCGCGCCGAACGTGGCCCAGCGGAGCTGAACCATCCCGCGCCGCCCGGACATCTCCTCCAAATTCAGCCTCGAGGCCACCTCATCGACCTTGCCGGCATCCTTCCGCAGGTCGATGGTGCCGCCCTCGATCGTCGCACAGCCCACCGAGTCGTAGCCCCGATAGGACAGACGCCGTCCCGCCTCAACCAGCAGCCGCCCGAGTTGCTGTTCGCGACGCGCCACGATCCCAAAGATGCCGCACATAATACCTCCTCGTATTGGCAGATTGTCTCTCGTTAGCGATTGTCCGCATCTTACCTCATCACGGTCCCGCCGTCAATCCTGGATCGGAGCCAATCCCCCACCCACGTGTCAAATCAAATGATAATGTTACCGGCGCGAGGCATTGACAGACGTCAAATCATAGCCTATAATGAAAGTAGAAAAGGCACACGGGCCTGGGAGTTGGTTGTCCGAGTCCATAGTCTCACAGTAGTTTTGGGCGCCGAACGGTGGCACAGTGCCGGTCGGCGTTGCGTTGTCTTTTGGGGGTCCGCTGTGCAAAGGAGTGTGTCACATGATGACCTCATTGAACAACTCGACCGCATTGACCATCAATCTCCGACAGAAGATGGAAGTGTTCATCGACCCCGCCTGGTCCGGTAGCACTCACCCAGCCTGGCCGTCGACAGGTCAGCGCCTGACTCCCCTGCAAGCCCTGGCGCGCTACGAAACCTACCGGCGCGCAGGCGGGACGTGGATCGCGCTTAAGGCGGTGGCCAGAGACGGCAGGGTTTTCGACGTCACGACGCTGCACCATGCGATCCAGCACTCACGGTGCAGGAGATAGTGTCTGTGCGCTGGCCAGGTCTCCGCGTGGCCCATGACCACGCGCCGGCCCCGTTCGCTCCCGTCACCGGGTTCGGCGCGTCAGAGGCAATCGCGTCGATGAAAGCGCCGACCCCGGTCACCTGCGCGCTGGTACCGGCCCCAAACCGGCCAGCGGCACGTTTCGCCGGATTCCGGCTCGCCCCCGATGATTTCAGCATTGACCTCGTCTGCTACAAAATCCTCATTTCTAGAGCACCGTGAACTCTCCCACGACTCCGACGAACTCGGATCCTCGTGAAACACTCTGACACGGGTCAGATAGCTTAGAACGATCGCGGTCAAGGCTCGCCTCCACTGCCTGCTTCGACCGTCGTCCCGTTTGTCCTTCTTCATACGCCGGTGCTACACTCAATAGCTGGCTGACGGACCCTTGTGCGACCCGAAAGGAGCCCTCTATGCGCATCAAGCAATCGGTCTGCTGGTCCATCCTCGACCTCGGCGGCATGAGCCTCGACGTATTCTTTCGCGAGGTCGCCGCCATCGGCTACCCCGGCGTGGAATTCTGGTGGCGCGACGACCATTTCGAAGAGACCGTCGAGCTCACGCGGAAACACGGCCTCCAGCTGACCAGCCTGGCCGCCCACCGCTCCCACGCCGACGGCCTCAACCGGCGCGCCAACCACGATCGCATCGAGCGTGAGATTAGTGAATCCATCGACATCGCCGCGCGGGTGGGGATGCCCGGCATCATCGTCCTCACGGGCAACGTCCAGCCGCACCAGACGGAGCTCGAGGCGATCGACGCCATAGCCGACGGCCTGCGCCGCGTAGCGCCCTGCGCCGAGACCAGGGGCGTCAACCTCAACGTCGAGATCCTCAATACCAAAGTCGATCACCCTGGTTATCAGGGAAGCTCCACTGCCTTCGCTATGGCCGTCATCGAGAAGGTGAACAGCCCCCGCGTCAAGATGGTGTTCGACATCTACCACATGCAGATTCAGGAGGGCGACGTCATCCGCACGATCCGCGATCACATTCGCTGGATCGGCCACTTCCACACCGGCGGCGTGCCGGGCCGCCACGAGCTCGACGACAGCCAGGAACTGAACTATCGCGCCGTCTGCCGCGCGATTGCCGAAGCCGGGTACGACGGCTACGTCGCCCACGAGTACGTGCCCACCCGCCCGCTACTCGAATCGCTGCGCCAGGCATTCGAGATCTGCGACGTCGGCTAGCAAGGTTGCTCACCACAGAGGCACGGAGGACACGGAGAAGAGACATCACAAATGTCAGAGCAAGTTACGCTCCTTGGCTGTCAAAAACCTGCATCCGGAAATCTCATTCCCAAATGTCTTTTCTCCGTGTCCTCCGTGCCTCTGTGGTGAATCTGCTCACGGCAAACACCAGTCGCATCCGATGCTAAGGAGGATCATATGGACCCGGTTCGACTCGCGATCATCGGCGGAGGCAATATCGCCTTCAACGCTCACGTTCCGGCCATCGAGGCCGTTCCGGAGGTGCGGGTAGTCGCGGCGGCCGCGACGCCCGTCGAGCACGCACAGCGCGTGGCCGACCATTTTGGCCTGAGCCGCTACGCCACGGACCCTCAGGCCGTCTTCGACGACCCGGAGGTCGAGGCGGTGCTCATCACCACGCCGCCCGTCACCCACGCCGACTTCACCCGGCGCGCCGCCGCGGCCGGCAAGCACGTGCTGTGTGAGAAGCCCATGGCTCGTTCGCTGGCCGAGTGTGACGCCATGATCGATGCCTGCCACGACGCGGGTGTCATCTTGCAGATCGGAGAAATGAAGCGCTTCAATGCAGGTTACCGTATCGCCGGAGACGTCCTGGAGCGTGGCGTGATCGGCGAGATCTTCATGGCGCGCTACCACACCAGCTACTACGCGCCGTTTACGCGCCAGCTGTGGTATGCCACGCCCGAGATTTCAGGCGGCGGGCAGATGATGAATCAGATGCCCCACGAGGTCAGTGTCCTACGGTGGTTCCTGGGTAAGGTCGTCGCCGTCAGCGCGATGAGCAACCATCCGCTCGGCCCCGAGCCGGAGGACAACGCCGCGGTCACCCTGCGCTTCGAGGGCGACGCCGTGGCAGTCGTCACGGTCAGCTGGATGGCCAAGCAGTACAACCTGTCCCTGCCCTGCCCGCCCGAGTTCCCCTTCGACGAGCGGTTCGAAGTGCTGGGCACGGAAGGCGCGCTGACGATCGACAGTCCGTACTCATACTGGAACGTCCCCATCCGCCTCAGCGTCTACACCGACCGCGACCTGAGCGGATTCACCCGCGGCTGGAACATCATCCCGTGCCCGGCCGGCGACCAGTACATCGCGCAGATGCGAAGCTTCGCCCGGGCGGTGCGGGACCTGGAGCCGTGCGGATATCCCGGCGCCGAGGGCCGCGCCGACATCGCCGTCATCCGCGCCGCCATGGCCGCGGCGGACACGGGCCAGACCGTGACGCTCTGAGGCGGCCGGATGCCTTGACCTCCCTGCCGCGCGCGGCTATAATGCCGTGGATCGGCACACAAGGGAGGACACGACTATGCGGACGCTGCGACTGGGCCTGGCTCAGCTCAACCCGACGGTGGGGGATATCGACGAGAACGAAAAAAAGATCTTGGAGGCGATCGACCGCGCGCGCGGTTTGGGCGTCGACCTGCTCGCGACGCCGGAGCTGGCGCTCTGCGGCTACCCACCGGAGGACCTGTTGCTCAAGCCACAGTTCGCCGAGGCCAATCGCCAGGCACTAGGTCGCGTCGCACTCGCCACCGCAGGTATGACCGTCATCGTCGGCTTCGTCGACCGTGAGAACGACATCTACAACGCCGCGGCCGTATTGCACGACGGGCGGGTCGCCGCCGTCTATCACAAGGCCTACCTGCCGAACTACAGCGTCTTCGACGAGGACCGTTACTTCATGGCCGGTGACCGACCGCTGGTCGTCGAGCTGGGTGAAGCAGTCGTCGGCATCAACATCTGCGAAGACATCTGGTCTCCCTCCGGGCCGACCGAGCTGCAGGCCCTGGCCGGTGCGCAGCTCATCGTCAACATCTCCGCGTCGCCCTACTACAAGGGCAAGATCCACTCGCGCGAGCGCATGTGGGCCACCCGCGCCGCCGACAACGTGGTCCTGGTGGCCGTCTGCTGCCTCGTCGGCGGCCAGGACGAGCTCATCTTCGATGGGGGCAGTGTCATCCTCGACCCGTCCGGCGAGGTCGTCGCTCGCGGCCGGCAGTTCGTCGAAGAGCTGATCGTCGCGGACCTGAACCTGGAGCCGGTCTTCCGCCGCCGCCTGCACGACCCGCGCCGTCGCAAGGAGCGCTTTGCCGGCCACGAGGACGGCCTGGTGGATCGCGTCGTGCTCGACCCGCTTCCGCCGCTCGACAAGCCACTCATCGATCCGGTCGTCGCCCCGCTGCTGGAGCCTGTCGCCGAGGTGTACGAGGCCCTGGTTCTGGGCACCCGCGACTACATGTGCAAGAACGGCTTTCGCCAGGTCGTGATCGGCCTGAGCGGGGGCGTCGACTCCGCGTTGACCGCCGCCATCGCCGTCGACGCGTTGGGGAAGCAAAACGTGCGCGGCGTATTCATGCCCTCGGAATTCTCGTCCACTGACAGCCGCGATGACGCGGAAGACCTGGCCCGCCGCCTGGACATCTCCTTCATCACCGTGCCCATTCAGGACACCTTCCAGGCCTACCTGGAAATGCTGGCTCCCGCCTTCGACGGCATGGCACGCGACGTGACCGAGGAAAACCTGCAGGCCCGCATCCGCGGCAACATCTTGATGGCCATCTCCAACAAGTTTCGCGCGCTGGTCCTCACCACCGGCAACAAGAGCGAGCTGGCCACCGGTTACTGCACGCTCTACGGTGACATGGCCGGCGGCTTCGCCGTGATCAAGGACATCCCCAAGTGCCTGGTCTACGATCTGTGCCGCTACCGCAATCAGCAAGATCCGGTCATTCCCGAGCGCATCCTGACCAAGGCGCCGACCGCCGAGCTGCGGGCCAACCAGAAGGACGAAGACTCCCTTCCACCCTACCCGGTCCTGGACCCCATCCTGGAAGCTTATGTCGAGCAGGACATGACGCCTGCTGAGATCGTCGCCCTCGGCTACGAAGAAGCCACGGTGCGTGAGGTCATCCGGCTCGTCGACCGGAACGAGTACAAGCGGCGACAGGCCGCCCCCGGCGTCAAGATCACTCCGCGCGCCTTCGGCAAAGACCGCCGCCTGCCCATCACGAATAAGTTCCGGGAGAAGTAAGAACGGTTGCACCACGGCGACACCGAGAACGCGGAGAAAAGCAAATGGTGTTGTTTTTCTCCGCGTTCTCGGTGTCGCCGTGGTGGAATACGCAGATGCGCCGCGATTCCAAGCGGAACGAGGCGCATCTGCTTCACTTCCCCATCATCACCAGGATCCCGCCGGTGAAGCTGTCGCCGAGGCCGACGGTGCCGGCGGGATGCGAGACGCTGAGCGTCGGCGCGAAAACCAGGTTGGCGTCCGCGTAAGGCCCAATGCCCTCGTTAAGCGGCACGACGGCCGCCAGCCGCTCCTCGGCTTCCTGCGACGCCGGGCCCGGCCGGCCATCAGCCAGGGTCCTCCGCAGATCCTCCGTGCGCGGCCACTTTCCCAGCCTGGCTCGCGTGCCCGACACCAGCGACCCAAACAGGAGCGCTTTCTGCTCGACGCTCGGATCGAAGTCCGTCAGGGTCAGACAGTAATCCTGCGTGTGGAGGTTGACTCGCCGCGGACGCAGGCCGCCGGCTGCCGCCAGGCGCGCCCGCAGCTCGACCAGCAGCGCCAGCCGGTCCTCGATGGCCTCCGGCGGAGGCGCCTGCCACCCGGCCACCGCCATGGTCACCTCCTGCTCGTTGCCGCCCACGGAATCCATGCGGGGCGCCAGGTCGTCGACGATGGGCCGAATCAGCGCTGGATCGCTCACGCAGGCCAGCTCCGCATGAAACATCAGCTCCGGCCGCGTACGACGCACCGCACGCACGTGCTCCAGCGTCACCGCCATACGGGCCCGCGAAGTCTCCACGCTGTCCAAGACGGTAAATCCGGTGATCATCGCCCGGTTGACGTGCGTCGCCGGGTCGGCCATGGCCTGGAAGAACAGCGGATCGATCGGCAGCCACGCGTTGACCGGATCGTAGATCATGATAATTCGGTTGGCCCGCTGCGCCCTGACCGTCATTCCACCCCAGGATAAGCAGTCACCGGTCTGGAACTCCAACACGTAGTGGATCATCGGCCGGTCGCCCGGGCGCACTGCCTGGACCAGCGGCCGCAACCCGTCCGGCGTGGCCACAACCAGCCGCTCCGAATCCGAGAACACGTTGGCGTCTGCCGCTGACAGCGCCGTGACGTGCACCAGCGCCCGGTAGCCCAGGTGCGCCAGTGTGTTGGCCGCCTGCGCGCCCGCCCCGCCCAGCTGCAGCGGACGAGGGCCGGTGCCCGTTCTGGAAAAGCGCGGCGCCAGCCACTGCGACATCTCCTCGCCGACGCCGATCACGTCGCCGGTTCCGGCGCGCATGTGGTGCAGCAGGGCGTTCACCACGTCCACCGGGTCGTCGATGCGCTCCGGCAGCTCTCCGACCGGCCCGTGGCATCCGCCGGGGTCAATCGCCGCCAGCGCGCACTGCGCCTCCGCGTCCAGCTTGACGAGTACGTCCACGTTGTTGGTGTAGCCGCATGCCACCGAGAAATCTTCGCACCGCCGGCGCTCGGCTGCCGCCAGGGCCGCCGCAAACCGTTCCGGCCAATCGTTCGTTGTGGGCACAAACCGTCTCCCTTCGGGCAATACTCAGATGCGATTCTAGCACCGAAGGAAAAGCGCGGCAACAGTCCCGTGGCCGAATCAAGAACCGCGAGCCAGCACCTGCCTGACGGCCCCAACGGCGCGGTCCACATCGGCGGCGCTGGTCTGCCAGTTGCACACCGACACGCGCATGCAGCGCTTGCCGCGCCAGGTGGTGCCGCCGAAGAACGCCTCTCCGGTGCCGACGATTGCGGCGATGACTTCGTCCGTGCGGCGGTCGTGATCGGCCTCCGTCGCGGCCGGCGAGGGATCGAGAAAGCGCACCAATCCCTGGTTCACCTGCGGCTCCCACACCATCTCGGCGCCGTCCAGCGAGCCGATCCGCGTCACCAACGCGTGGGCGTGCCGGCACGTCCGCTCTATGAGATCGGCGACGCCGCGCCGGCCCAATTGCCGGATGGCTGCATAAGTGGCAAACCCACGGCCGCGCCGCGACCACTCTGGGTTCCAGTCGATCTGGTCCCGCGCCTCTTCGTCGTGGATCAGATAGCTGGCCCGGTGTGACATCGAAGCGCGGTGCGCCTGCGCGTCGGCGACGAAGGCGTAACCACAATCGTAGGGTACGTTCAGCCACTTGTGGCCGTCCGTCGCCCACGAGTCAGCCTGTTCGACGCCCGCGAGGAGGTGGCGATGCGCGGGGCTGGCGGCGACCCACAGACCGAACGCACCGTCTACGTGAACCCACGCGTGGTGTGCGTGGGCCAGGGGAATCAAATCCGCAACAGGATCGTACGCGCCGATGTTCAGATCGCCCGCCTGCAGCGAGACGATCGTCGGCTGTTCCGCCGAGGCCTCCAGCGCCCGAGTGAGGGTCTCCGGCTGCAGCCGGCCCAGGTCGTCCACGGGCAGGTCCACCACGGAGTCGGTGCCCAGCCCCAGCAGCCGAATGGCGCGCTCCACCGAGCCGTGGCGCTGGCTGCTGCTGAGGATGCGAATCGGCGCGGCACCGCTCAATCCCCGGCGCTCGACGTCCCAGCCGGCTCGCGCGAGGAGCGCGTTGCGCGCGGCCGCCAGGCACGTCACGTGAGCCATCTGGCAGCCGGTCACCAGGGCGAAGCTCGCGGTCGCCGGCAGGCCGAGCAGATCCTTCAGCCAGCGGCCGCACACTTCCTCGATCACAGCTTCAGCCGGCCCGGCCGCGTACAGCGCCGCGTTCTGATCCCACGTCGAGGTCAGCCAGTCGGCGGCCAGCGCGGCCGGCACGGAGCCGCCGACGACCCAACCGAAGAAGCGGCCGCCGGCGCTGCCCAGAATACCGCCCGCCACGTCGGTCACGAGCTGATCGATTACCTCGGCTGCGTCCAGGCCCTCCTCGCCCAGCGGACGCGCCAGGCGCTCCCTGAGTTCCAGCAGTGTGGCGGTGCCTGAAACCGGCGCCTGATCAAGCTCCTGCAAATATGACAGAGCATGCGCTTTCGCATGCTCCAATGCCGCGCGATACGACGCAAGGTTATCCACGGTCAGTCCTCCCGTTTCAGTTGTTAGGATGAACGTTCCCAAGGGTCATTGTACGGCAGGCGGAGCCCGGCAACAACCCGTTTCTTGCGGTCTTTGGCGCGGCGGGCACGAAAGCGTGTGAGACTGGGCGGACAATGCGCGCAAAAAGCCCGCCGCTCGGGCGACGGGCTTTAGAACTCTAGGTCTCCAGGCGCTTACTGAGTCGGCGCGGACTCGGCAGTCCCTGAGCCGCTCTCCGGCAGCTCAAGGGCGAACGTCATGAGCAGAGGCTCCTCGTTGGTCTCAGCAGAGGCGGGCAGCATGCTGACGATAAACAACGTGTTGTCCTCGCTCCATTCCGCGATGCTCTGAGTCTCATCGGTCTGGGCGGCAGACTGCTTGGGCTCCCAACCGGCTTTGACCATCTCGGCTTCGTAGAAGTCGGTAACGTCCTTGAACAGAGTGTCAGCCGGAACTGTAAAAATGCGAACCTGGGCGGACGTGGCGCCGTACTCCTTGACGAGGCTGTCCTCGAGTTGCCTGGCGATGGCGTCGTATGCGGCCTTGTTGGCATCATCGACGGGCTGCGCACCGGCAAACTCGGGAATGGTCAACAAAGTGACGGTGAATAGAACGGCCTGATCGTCCGTCTCGGCGGAAGCCGGAATGAGCGCGATCATAAACATGTTGTCGCTGTCGGCCCAGGCAGCCACGCTGCTTTCCGCACTTGACTGGGTCAGCTTCTGGTCCGCCTGCCAACCGGACGCCGTCATCTCGGCCTCGTATTCGGCTATGATCGCCTGGAAATCGGCCTCGGCAGGGAGAGTGTAGATGTTCACCTCCGTGGACTCGGCGCCGGTCTCGGTGCTGATCTGGTCGGCCATCGTCTGCGCCAACGAATCCAGGGCGGCATTGCTGCCCGTCGCGACCTCAGTGGCGTTGATGTCGGAGGGAACGGTCTCTACCACTGCCGGCTTGCTCGCCTGTGCAGCCGGAGCCGGAGTCTGCGCGCTCGCCATCGGCGCAGCCACCACGAGCGCGAGAGCTAACACCATCAGACCACATACTATCTTGCGGTGCACGTTTATTCCTCCTTGAGCCTATTACGGCGCAATTGTAGGGTAGATATTCAGATATGACCAAGACGATTTGCTTCGGTCGATTTCTTCAGGTACAGCGCGAGCGACACATCACCTCCCGCAGCAGGCAAGCATCATTGCTCCGACAAAGAGACTTGCCTGATCTTATATTTCTCTAAATATACGTTTTTCGATTGACAGCAGCATTAAAGCACCAAACAACACTCTTGTCAAGCTTGTCCTAAATAAAAAAACCCCTTCCCCGATCGGGGAAGGGGCGCAAATTCCTGCCCTACTTCTTCACCGGCCACAGCCAGCCGTAACGGTCGGGGATCTTGCCGGAGGTCAGGCCGAAGAACTCCTCCTGCAGCCGCTTGGTGATCGGACCCCGTTCGCCCTTGCCGACCGGCATGCGGTCCACCGACCGAATGGGCGAGATCTCGGCCGCGGTGCCCGAGAAGAACACCTCGTCGGCCAAATACAGTGCCTCGCGCGCGATGATCTCCTCTTTCGTTGGGATGTTCAAATCCTTCGCGATCTGCAGCACGCACTCGCGCGTGATGCCGCCCAGCGCCGAGCTCCCGAGCGGCGGCGTCATCAGCGTGCCGTTGCGAACGACGAACAGGTTCTCGCCCGAACCCTCGCTCACGTTGCCAAAGGAGTCGAGCGCAATCGCCTCGGAATATCCGTCGACCAGCGCTTCCATCTTCATCAGCTGCGAGTTGATGTAGTTTCCACCGGCCTTCGCCAGCGTCGGGAACGTGTCCGGCGCCGCGCGCCGCCAGGAAGACACACACACGTCAATGCCCTTCTCGATCGCTTCCGCTCCAAGGTAAGCGCCCCACTCGATCGTGGCGATGACTACTTCCACCGGGCAGCCCTGCGGGTCCACGCCAATCTCACTGCAGCCGCGGAAGACGATCGGGCGAATGTAGCACGCTTCGTGCCCGTTCTTCACTACCGTGTCGGCAATCGCCTGCGCGATCTGCGCCCGCGAGAACGGGATGGTCACCCGGTAGATCTTCGCCGAGTTGAACAGCCGGTCCACGTGCGGCATCATGCACCACACGGCAGGACCTTGTGGGGTGGCGTACGCCCGCATGCCCTCGAAGACCGACGAGCCGTAGTGCACCACGTGTGACATTACGTGGACGTTGGCTTCGTCCCAAGGCACGAATTTGCCGTTGAACCAGATCGATTCCGACTTTGCCATCGGCATGAGAGATGTTCTCCTTTCACCATCAATGAGAATGAGTCACTGAAGACTTCCGACAAAGCCCAGATCTGTGCTGGGAGTCTCAGAGACTTCGGAAGTCTCGAGGATTGCCCAGATTACCGCGTCTTGTCCAGCCAGCCCATCATGGACCGCAGCCGCGCGCCGACTTCCTCAATGGGGTGCTCGGCGGCTCGCCGACGCAGGGCCAACATCCGCGGCCGTCCGGCCACGTTCTCGGATAGCCACATGGAGGCAAACGTGCCGTCCTGAATGTCCTTCAGCATCTTCTTCATTTCAATGCGGGTCTCGTCAGTGACCAGCCGCGGGCCGCCGGTGTAGGCGCCGAACTCGGCCGTGTCGCTCACGGAATACAGCATGAAGCCCATACCGCCGCGGTACATCAGGTCCACGATCAGCTTCAGCTCGTGCAGGACCTCGAAATACGCCAGCTCCGGCTGGTAGCCCGCGGCCGTCAGGGTCTCGAAGCCGGCCTTCACCAGCTCGGTCACGCCGCCGCACAGCACGGCCTGCTCGCCGAACAGGTCCGTCTCCGTCTCTTCCTGGAAGGTCGTCTCGAGCACGCCCGCCTTGGTGCAGCCGATGCCTCGCGCGTAGGCCAATGCGTTGGCTTTGGCCTGGCCTGAGACGTCCTGATACACCGCGACGAGCGCGGGCACGCCAATGCCCTCCACGTACATATCGCGCACCATGTGGCCGGGGCTCTTCGGCGCGATCATGCTCACGTCGACGTCCGGTGGAGGCACGATCTGGTTGAAATGAATGTTGAAGCCATGCGCGAACATGAGCGTCTTGCCCGACTTGAGGTTCGGGGCGATCTCGCTGCGGTACAGGCCCCGCTGAACCTCATCCGGCACGACAACCATGATCACGTCGGCTTCGGCCACCGCTTCACCGGTCGTCATTACCTTCAGACCGGCTTCTTCCGCTCGCGCCCACGACTTGCTGCCTTTGTACAGGCCCACGCGCACGTCGACGCCGCTGTCCTTCAGGTTCAGCGCGTGAGCGTGCCCCTGGCTGCCATAGCCCAGAACCGCCACTTTCTTGCCCGCCAACCGCCCCAGATCCGCATCTGCATCATAATACGCTGTTGCCATAAGTACACCTTCCTTCTTGTGGATGTAGATTTCACGTGGTAGCGAGTCTAGCGCCTCCCTGGAGACGGTCCGAGCCGCCGGGCGTCGTCACCGCCTCAGTGCCCACACTGTCCGCACGTTGGGCCGGTGGCCCGCGTGCGGACAGTGTGGGCAAAGCCTCGCGCTGTGTCGGCTGCGGTTATTCGGATAGGTTCCAGGTCTGCAAGAACTGCCGCGAACGACTAGAGTCGCCACTACGAAAACGACTAACGATATTCTACAGGTGGCAGATGATTGCACACAGAATAAAGGCAGACGGGAAAAAAGGCAAATCGCTTCCGGCCGTCTCAATCCGCGTTCAGCACCGTCCCCAGCGCCACACCGACCTCGGCGTGCGGCGGGCACACGTAACCGGTGTTCAGCTTCTCCGCCAGGCGCGGCAGGAACGACGACGCCGGCGCCCCCAGCCCCACCAACGGGTCCTTCAAGGCAATTCGGCAGCCGATGGCCGCCGTCGGATCTTCGCCGTCCAGCGCGCGCTGCAGCAAGTACGAATCCCAGCCCGTCGGGCCGGCGCCGATAGCCGCGTCTTTGAGCAGCCGCGCCATCACCTCGACCGCGAGCGAGTCCACGATCTGCTCCTCCACGCGCCGGCAAAGGCCGTCGCTGTCGAGGCTCAGCTGCCGGGCCACACATTGCGTCGCCAGGCGCGCCGCCGTCGTGTCCCACGCCACGAACGTGCCGCGCACGTGCAAAAGGTCCGTCGGCGTCAGCCCCACGCGTTGTACGATGCCGCGCTCCTCCAACTGGTCGATGCCCTGCACGTGAATGTGAGTCGAATCCATGCGATCCAGGATGTCCACTACCGGGGCCGGACCCTCCGCCAATACGCCGAGCACCGCCCGCTCCTGCCAGTTGAGCCGCAGGCCTGCTGCAGGCCGGACCTGAACGACGAAGTCGCCCAGGGACACGGGAAAGCCGTCTCTTCGGACTCGACTCAGTGTGTCCAGGCGCCGCAGGTGGACCAGAATCTCCGGGTGTTGCGCCGCAGCCAGGCAGATCGGCGTCACTCGACGCGGGCCGATACGCAAGCGCTCGCTCACGAGCTGGATGTGGCTGTCGCCGCCCAGGCCGCACGTCCGCACGTCTACTGCGTTAACCGCCGTCGGCCAGCCGCCGACCGACGCCCCGTCCGGGCTGATGCCCGGGTGGCCGTCCCGCAGCACAGCGATGTCGCTGGTGGTGCCGCCCATATCGATGACGACCGCGCGCGACAGACCAGTCGCGACCCGCGCCGCGACAACACTGGCCGCCGGGCCGGACAGGATCGTCTCCACTGGCCGGCGCCGCACCTCCGCCAGCGGCAGCAGCCGCCCATCGCCGCTCATCATCGAGATGGGCGCCGTAATGCCGCGCGCCGTCAACACCGGCTCCAGCGCCTGCACCAGCGTCTGAATGATCGGCAGCAGCCGCGCGTTGAGCGCAGTCGTCACCGCCCGCTTCACCGCATCGAGCCGGCTGGTCATCTCGTGCCCACACACCACAGGCACCGGGCACACTTCCGCGGCCAGATCACGTACCCGCTGCTCGTGCGCGGGGTTGCGTACGCTGAAGTAGCCCGACACGGCCAGGGCATCCACCGCGCCCTGCATCTGGCCCAGCGCGGAGCGAACTTCGGCCTCGTCCAGGGGCTCCAACTCGTGCCCGTCTCCGTCCAGTCGCCCGCGCAGGGATGCCTGCGCGGCGACCGGCAGATGGCCGATCAAATTAAACTGGGCCAGTGCTTTCGGGTCGTAACCCAAAAGCAGCAGGCCCACGCGTCCCCCCCGCTGCTCGACAATCGCGTTGGTCGCCAACGTCGTTGCCAGGGAAACCGAAGCAATTCGCACGTCCGTCTGGAAGGCTGAGCGCGTCGAGCGCCGCCGCGATGCCCTCTGCCAGGTCTAGGGGTGTAGTCAGCGCCTTAGCTTGCGCCACGACCAGACTTCCGAAGTTTTGGTAACTTCGGCAAGTCTGGGTCTCGAGAGTCTCGACTGTTTTGCCGCGCCACCAGGACCGCGTCAGTATACGTGCCGCCTGCGTCGATCCCCAACGCCAGCGGCCCGGGAGGATGAAGAACTCATGGGTCAGGCAGCCACCGATTTCACCAACGTGGGATCCGCCGCCGGCAGGTCCTGGATGCAGATGCCGTTCAGGCCGTTCGTCGCGTTGCTGACTTCCACGCCGCGCAGCATCGCCACGCGCCCGGTGCGCACGATCTCCAGGACACCGAAGCTCTCCAACAGCCCGATCAACGACTGGACACGGTCTTCCGGTCCAACGACCTCCATCGACGAGCGACTGCAGGCTGACGTCCACAATCTTGGCCCGGTACACGTCGACCAGCTGCATGATCTCGCCGCGGGTGCCAGAGTCGGCCTTCACTTTGACCAGCGCCAGCTCGCGGACCACCGACTGCGTCTCGGTCAGGTCGGTCACATCGATGACATTGATCAGCTTGTCGAGTTGATACACGAACTGCTCGACCGGCACGTTGTCCGCCTCGACGACCATCGTCAGACGCGACACACCCGGCTGCTCGCTGTGGCCGACCGTCAAGCTCTCGATGTTGAAGTTTCGCCGCCGGAACAGGCTCACGATCCGGTTCAACACGCCGGGCTTGTCCTCGACCAGGGCCACCAGTGTTCTCCTCATCCTCTGTCTCCTTTCGACTCACTGACTCGATGCCGGCTTTCGCAGCGGCGGCGCCGGGTGAGGCGTCGCCGCTGCAAAACCGTCGAACTTACATTTCCTCGACGTCGGGCCGCAGAATCATGTTGTCCAGCGGCGAACCGGCACTCACCATCGGATAGACGTTCTCTTCGGGTTCGACGACGAATTCCACCAGTACCGGGCCGGGGTGCGCCACAGCCTGGGCCAGCGCGGACGCCACCTCTTCTCGCCGGGTCACCATCATGCCGCGGATATCGTACGCTTCCGCAATTTTCAGGAAATCGGGGCTGTACAGTCGGGTCGCCGAGTAGTTCTTATTGAAGAACAACTGCTGCCACTGCCGTACCATGCCCAGGTAACCGTTGTTGATCAAGCAGATCTTGAGCGGCAGGCGCTCCTGCACGACCGTCGCCAGCTCCTGCATGTTCATCTGAAACCCGCCGTCGCCGACGACGACCCATACTGGATCGTTCGGGCAGCCCACCTGCGCACCGACCGCCGCCGGTAGGCCGAAACCCATCGTGCCCAGCCCGCCCGAAGACAGCAGGCCGCGCGGCCGGTCGTGGAAGAAGTACTGCGCCTCCCACATCTGATTCTGGCCCACGTCGCTGACCATGATCGGCGGACGATCTTTCGTCGCCTCCCACAGCTGCCGAATGACGTACTGCGGATAGAGCTTGTTTGTGTCACGATTCAGGATATCGCGCCGCGCGGATTCCGACCGCCACGCGGCAATGACTTCCATCCACTCGGTCCGCTGGACCGCCTTCACTCGCGGCAGCAGCGCGCCCAGCACCTCCCGGGCATCGCCGACCAGGGCAAGCTCCACCTTCACGTTCTTGCCGATCTCCGATCGATCGATGTCGACGTGGATGATGCGCGCTTTGGGGGCAAAGGCAGCCACGGAGCCGGTCAGCCGATCGTCGAAACGCATGCCCACGGCCAGGATCACGTCGGCCGACTGCACGGCCCGGTTGGCATAAGCCTCGCCATGCATCCCGCCCATGCCCAGGCACAGCGGGTTCGTCTCCGGCAAGCACGATTTTCCCAGCAATGTGGTCACTACGGGCGCGTGCGCCTTCACGGCCAGTTCCAAAAGCTCAGCCTCGGCGCCGGCCACCGTCACGCCGCGTCCGGCCAGAATCACCGGCATCGCTGCGCCGTTCAGCAGGTCCGCCGCGCGCTCCAGTACATCGTCCGCGACGGCCGGCGACGGCTTCAGGCCCCGCAGGTTGATCGATTCCGGATGCACATACTCGGTGACAGCCCGTTGTATGTCGCGTGGAACGTCGATGAGCACGGGCCCGGGCCGTCCGCTCTTGGCAATGTACAGCGCCTCTTTGATCGCCAGGCCCAGGTCCGCCACATTGGAAACCAGGTAATTGTGCTTCGTCACGGGCAAAGTGATGCCGGTGATGTCCATCTCCTGGAAAGCGTCGCGACCCAGAACGTGCTGGAAAACCTGCCCCGTGATCGCCACCACCGGCGACGAGTCCAAGACGGCCGTGGCCAGGCCCGTAACCAGGTTGGTCGCTCCAGGCCCTGAGGTGGCCATGCACACCCCGACGCGGCCCGTGGCTCGCGCGTAACCATCCGCGGCGTGCGCCGCCGCTTGTTCGTGGCGCACCAGCACGTGCCGCACTCGCGACTCCGACTGGGCGTGGTACAGCTCGATCACCGTCCCGCCAGGATAGCCGAACACCACTTCGACCCCCTCGCGAGCCAGCGCTTCCCACACGATCTGTGCTCCGCTCAACTTCATCTGTGCATCCTCCAAACGACATATTCACTGCAGAAACGCCAGTACGCTGAAAGCTACGCCACCAGGCTCCGTCGCGCTCACCCCTGGCAGTCCGCGAAGAAAAACGGGCACGCGGAACTCGTGGGTGTGACTACGAGGGCCGCGCTGCCCGCACTGAGAAACAAAAGAGCCTCCCTTCGGTTGGGAGGCTCTGGGTGAACTTGAGTTAGAACCTGGTTATGCCGTTACTGGCACCCCCTCAACCGCCATCGGCTCCTTAACACGAAGGAGCACACCAAGAAGGACGACAATAATAATGGCGATCGAGTTGAACGACGACATTTCAGTTCCCTCTAGTCCAACAAAGTCTTGAGTACAACAGGCAGTATATCATACCCTCTGAATCTTGTCAACTAGACTACACCCACCACGTCGTCACGTCGTCCACGTTCGGGCGCGGCGTCGGCGCGATGTACCGCGCGGGGTAGCCGACCGCGCACCCGTTCAGTTCGAACTCCCCGAAAGGAATCCCTAGCCGCTCGCAGAAGTCGTGATCCTCCGACATCGCCGCGGTCGCGGAAACCAGGTGGAAACCCAGCCCGAGCGACACGGCCTTCAGCCACATGTTCTGCAGGCAATGCGCCAGAGACTGCTGCTCCACAGCCGGGAAGGATCGCCGCTCCGCCACGATGATGAAGTAGGGCGCCGATCCTACACCCATGACTCCCTGCTCCGTAATCCGCTCCAGCCGCGAAGCGTGCATCTCCGCGACCTGCGCCAGTTGAGGATCACCCTCCATCTCGTCGCGCAACTTCTCGTAGGCCTGGCGGACTTGCTTGCGCATCAACGCTGCTGCGAGCGTCATCTGCGGATGGTCCCGCCGAATCACCACGAAGCGGCGGAAGTCCTCGCCGTCGGAGCCGGGTCCTGGCACGTAAGGGGCCAGCAGTCCGGCCCGCAGGATTTCGTGCACCTGCTCCACCGGTGGAAACTCGTCCGTGAAGGCTCGAATGGACCGACGTGCTTCGAGCACCTGATCGATATTCATCAAGTTTTCCATTGGCACCTTTCCTCTCGCGTTTGGAAGGTTCAAGCCGTCGTCCGGCCGCGAACCCTGCATCCGCCTCTTGGGCAGATGTTGTCGCGCCCTATTATACGTCTTCCACATCAAGGTGCATATTTCGGCATCGCGGCCGTTATGGCTTTGTCCCGCTCCGGAGTATAATGCCGGCGTTCGCCAGCAACCTGGCGTCAACTGCCCAACGAAAGGCCCAACGCGATGTCAGATTATCCGCCATCCACCGAGAAGGATCGCCACACCTACCTCGTCGCCGGACTGATCAGCGGCGTGCTGATCTTCGCCGTCCTCGGCTGTATTCTGATTCTGGCCGGCGCCGAGCTATGGGCTGAGCAGATCATCGCCGTTCCGGACGAGACCCAGGAATTCATCGACGTCCCAGAGGAAAGCGCCCCGATTCTCATCGATACAATGCCGCCCACCGCCACGCCGATCGAATAACGCTCGCTGAAACCAGACTTCTGAAGTCTTCGAAACTTCGGAAGTCTCGAGTTGATACTCGGCGTCAGTCCTCGGTAATGTCCGCCAGTTTGCCCTGCGTGACCTCCATGAGCATGTCAAATTCGATGGGGAAAATCGCACGCGGAGAGCCGGCGGCTGCATACACGGTTTTGAAGCGGCCCAGTGAGCCGTCGATGAGGGTAGGCATGACCTCCCGGTGCGCCACGGGCGGCACGCCGCCGATGGCATAGCCGGTCTTCTCACGAACCTCGTCGGCGCTGGCGATTCGGACCTGCGCCGCCTTGAGTGCCTCGCCCATCTTCTTGAGATCGGCGCGCCGGTCCCCGGCGACGAGCGCCAGAACGGTAGCGTCATCGGCGATGAACACCAGGGACTTGACGATGCTGCCCAGCTCCGTACCGATCGCATCGGCCGCCATCTGCGCGGTGCGAGTGCTCTTGTCCAACTCCACGACCCGGGTGTCGAGCCCCCTGGCCCGGAAGTACTCCTGAACTCTCTCAACCGAACTCATGATTCCTCCTGTGTAACGAGTCACTTGAACTGTGGTGCAGACACGAAGAAGACCGCCATGAACAACGGTCTGTAGTCACGATCATAATGACGCGCCGGCGCACGATACGAACGGGTGAGATTCAGCACACAAATCGACGAGAGTTCCCCGCGTGGCAGCGTGACGGCGCCTCTGCGTCAGCCGGAGTCGACCTGAAGAGTGCCAGCGCCCAGCAGTTTCTGGAGGGCCTGGTTCAGCTCAGGGCAGTACCGCGTGCCCGTGCCGGGGAAATCGAGGCGAACGCGAGCCGTGTCGCTCACGACCAGGACGCTGAAGGTATCGCTGCCCGGGTAGCTGCACAGCACGTCGTGCACGTGGCCCAGGCGACGAACGTCTCCTTCGTCGTCATGCGTGCGCTTCAAAGTGATCTCCAGGTGGACTGCCCGGCTGCTTTCAGGCGGAGTCGTCTCCTCCTCAGGTTCCAGCACGGGACGGCCGGTCACTATCGAGTCGCGAACGGAATCGGCCAGCAGCTTGGCGTCACCGCCACCCTTGCAGTCGATCGTACCGGACACCAGGACGATCTTATCCTCCGCCCACATGGCGCGTGTGTCGTCGAACAGTCTCGGGAAGACGATGACCTCGATGCTGCCCTGCAGGTCCTCCAGCTGAACGAAGGCCATGGTCTTTTCCGTTTTTGTCAGGATCGTGCGCACCGAGGTAATGATTCCACCGACCGTCACCTTCTGCCCGGCGGCATCCTCATTGATGTCGGCACACGAGGCAGAGACCGATTGTGCCAGCGCAGTGGACACGTGCTGGAGTGGATGGTCGGACACGTACAGACCAATCAGCTCTTTCTCCCAGAGGAGAAGCTGCTTCTTGGGCAGCGGCTCGATGTCGGGCAGAGACTCGCTCAGGACCACGTGTGCAGCGGAATTCTGGAACGCCGCCATGTCGAACATGCTGATCTGCCTCGTGTCGGCGTGCTTCTCGGTGCTGAACTCGACCATACGATCGATCATCTCGAGCAACTGCTCTCGCCGGCCGAAACCGTCGAACGCACCGGCCTTGATCAGGCTCTCGAGCACGCGACGGTTCAATTGACGCAGATCGACCCGCGTACAGAAATCATCCAGGTCGGCGAACGCGCCCCCCTGTTCGCGGGCCTCCAGAATCGTCTGAACCGGACCCTCACCGACGTTCTTGATCGCACCCAGACCGAAGCGAATATCGTAAGCCTCACCTTCCTGCTCGATGGTGAAGTCCAGCCCGCTGCAACTGACGTCGGGACGCACCACCGCAATGCTCAGCCGGCGGCACTCGGCGATGCAGGTCGCGACCTTGTCGGTGTTGTGCCGCTCGACGGTGAGCATCGCGGCCATATACTCGACCGGGTAATGAGCCTTCAGATAGGCGGTATAGCAGGTGACCAACGCGTAGCAGGCCGAGTGGGATTTGTTGAAGCCGTAATTGGCGAAGAACTCAATGGCGGCGAAAATCTCTTCGCCCTTCTCCTGCTCAATGCCGCTGTGCTCGGCGACGCCCCGGATGAACCGCTCGCGGTGTTTGAGGATCTCCGCTTGCTTCTTTTTGCCGACGGCCCGCCGCATGAGGTCGGCGTCCCCACCGGAATAGCCGGCCAGATCCGTGAGGATGCGGATGATCTGCTCCTGGTAGACGATGATCCCATAGGTTTCTTTGAGGATCGGCTCCAGCTTCGGATGGATGTATTCCGTCGGCTCCTCGCCGTGCTTGCGGGCCACATATTTGTCGATGAACTGCATCGGGCCGGGCCGGTAGAGCGCGCCAACGGCCACGATGTCGTCGAATCCGGTCGGTTTCATCGAAGTCAGGACGCGGCGAAAGCCCGTGCTTTCCACCTGGAACACGCCGGTCACTTCGCCGGTTCCCAGAAGCTCGTAGATGGCCGGATCGTCCATCGGAATGTCTTCGGGCGTGAGCTTTATGCCATGGATGGCAGCGACGTTGTCGAGCGCTTTCTGGATGATGGTCAGCGTGGACAGGCCCAGAAAGTCCATCTTAAGCAGGCCGATCTGCTCCAGCGTACCCATCTCGTACTGAGTAACCGGCGCGCTCTCGTCAGCCTTGTCGCTCTTGGTCGGCCGCTGCAACGGCGCATAGTTGACCAGAGGCGCATCGGCGATGACCACGCCCGCCG
Organism: uncultured Chloroflexia bacterium; assembly: GCA_963843645.1. GTDB lineage: Bacteria > Chloroflexota > Anaerolineae > DAOTYC01 > DAOTYC01 > CAWJLE01. Next base: position 1,298,816 of record CAWJLE010000003.1, read on the forward strand.
CGTGCGTGGAAGCGTGCCGAGCAACGCCCTCAAGCTGTAACGCAGTATCGATCAGCTCTTTGATGTACTCCGACTCGTCGTAGGCCTGCTTGAACTCTGGCACACCATCCAGCGCGTCTTGCAGCGTGACCTTGGGACCAAAAGGAATGAGCTTGGCGAGCCGATCGACCTCGCCGAGCGGCAAATCCAGCGCCCGCCCGGCATCGCGAACGGCCGCGCGCGCGCCCATCGTCCCGAAGGTAACGATCTGCGCAACCTTGTCGGCGCTGTATTTGTTGATGGTATACTTGATCAGCTCGTCGCGCCGGTCGTCGGGAAAGTCCATGTCGATATCGGGCATGGTCACGCGGCCTGGATTGAGGAATCGTTCAAACATCAAGCCGTGGTCGAGCGGATTCAGCTCGGTGATGGCCAGACAGTAAGAAACCAGGCTGCCTGCCGCGGAGCCGCGTCCGGGGCCGCACAAGATACCCGAGCTCTTGGCGAAGCGGATCAGGTCCCAGACGATGAGGAAGTAGGTATCGAAGCCCATGTTGTGGATCACGTCCAGCTCGTACGCCAGGCGCTGCTCGATATCAGGCGTGATCTTGTCCTTGAAGCGGCGGCGCAGACCTTCCTGGCACAGCTCGGCCAGGTACGTCTGGGCAGTGTGGCCATCCGGCACGTCGAAGATCGGCAGGTGGTAGCCTTCGGGCTCCAGGCTGACCGAGCACATGTCGGCGATCCGGACGGTGTTCTCCAGCGCCTCCGGATACTCGGCAAACAGCCTGGCCATCTCCTCGCCGCTCCGCATGTAGAACGAATCGCCGCCCATGGCCATGTGCTTGGGATCGCGGATGGTCGTGTTCGTCTGGATGCAGAGCAAGATTTCCTGCGTTCGGGCGTGCTCCCGACGGACGTAGTGCACGTCGTTCGTCGCGACCAGTGGGATGTCTTGCTCGCGGCCGATGGCAGCCAGGTGGCGGTTGATGCCCTCTAACTCGGGCATGCCCTCGTGGCGCTGCAGTTCCAGGAAGAAATTGCCGGCACCGAAGGTCTTCTGATACCAGGCCGTGGCCCGGCGCGCCTTTTCGAGCTGGTCCCGCTGGATCAGGCGCGGAATTTCGCCCGAAGCGCAGGCGGACATCGCGATCAGGCCATCCTTATAGGTCTCGAGCAACTCCTTGTCGACGCGCGGGCGATAGTAGAAGCCTTCGAGCTGAGCCTTCGTCACCAGCTGCAGCAGGTTGTGGTATCCGACGTTGTTTTTGGCCAGCAGCACCAGGTGGGCGGGACTGGCGTCGATTTTGGCCTCTTTCTGGTACAAGCGGCGCGGCGCGACGTAGACCTCACAGCCCACGATGGGCTTGATGCCCGCTTTCTTGGCGCGGTTGTAGAATTCGAGCGCAGCGTACATCACGCCGTGGTCGGTAACCGCCAACGCCGGCTGATTCAGCGCTTTGGCCTCGGAGATGAGGTCGTTTAGCCGGCCCAGGCCGTCCAGCAGTGAGTATTCGGTGTGCACGTGGAGGTGAACGAAATCAGCCATGGCCCGCATTTTAGCATCGACGGCGCGAGGGGTCAAGGTCGCAGCGCGCCGAAATGAAATTCCTTGGTCAAACCATTGCATCACACTCCGCTGGGACAGGACACTTGCGTTTTTCTGCCGTATTATGGTATCATTGGTCCGTGCGCGGGCGTTGAGCCTGGCACATAGTATGAGGACAGTCGATTTCCACCGTCCAGACATGGACGCGATGTCGCGGGCGAGCCACATCACGGAACGATCGCACCACCACGCAGTTTTGGAGATGACCTGTTCATGCTCTACCAAATAGTAGAGATCTTGTACATTTGCTGCTCCGCCTGGCTGGCCATTTTCGGACTAAACGCACTCTACCTGACTCTACGATATTGGACCAGCAAGGACAAGAACAAAGCCACTTCGCCACCGGCGGTCTGGCCAAAAGTGACGATCCAGTTGCCGCTGTACAACGAAAAGCACGTAGTCAGCAAGCTACTCGAAGCAGTGTCGAAAATCGATTACCCTCGCGACGCGCTAGAGATCCAAGTCCTCGACGATTCAACGGACGACACGATTGCCTTGACGCAGGAGCGGGTGCAGAGGCTGGCACGGACGGGTCTCAACATCCACTATATTCGCCGACCGAACCGCGATGGGTTCAAGGCGGGCGCGTTGGCTCACGGACTTAAGATAGCTCAGGGTGAGTTCATCGCCGTTTTTGACGCGGATTTCTTGCCGCCTCCCAACTTCCTGACGGCAACGATTCCGCAGTTTCAGGATGCCGGTGTCGGCTGCGTGCAAACGCGCTGGGGCTATCTGAACGCCGACGTGTCCAGGTTCGCACGCGCCCTGTCCGTCGCCATGGACAGCCACTACATCATTGAGAAGAACGCGCAGTACCGAAGCGGCTACTTCATCAATTTCAACGGCTCGGCCGGGGTGTGGCGCAGGGCAGCCATCGAGTCGGCGGGCGGCTGGCAGGCTGATACGCTGACCGAGGACATGGACCTGAGCATGCGTGCGCAGTTGGCTGGCTGGCGTTTCGTCTACCTGCCGGAAGTCGTCTGCCCGAGCGAGCTGCCGTTTCTGGTCGAAGGGTTCCGCCGCCAGCAGTTCCGCTGGGCGAAGGGGTCGACTCAGGCAGCCGGCAAGCTCCTGGGGCAGCTTTGGCTGGCGCGACTGCCATTCATGGTGAAGTTCGAAGCCACAATGCAGCTCGCAGCCTATCTGGTACACCCATTCTTGCTGATCGCGGCCGGATTGACCGCAGTCTTGTCTCTGAGCAACAGTCAGCTGCCCCGCTGGCTCCCTGTGTTCAGCATTTCGGTGCTGGGTCTGCCTGTTCTTCTGTACAGCGCGCAAGTCGAGAACAAACGCCCTCTGGGCCAGAAGCTGCTCGATATCGGCCAGCTGCTGCTCATGGGCGCCGGCCTGACGCCTACCACGGGACGGGCGGTCTTCGAGGCAGTCCTGGGCATCGACTCGCCGTTCCTGCGCACTCCGAAGTTCGCGTCGGAGGACGCGTGGACCAAGAGCGATTACTCGTTGCACATCGATCCCACGGTTTGGGCGGAGACGATCACGATGCTGATCTACTTCGCCACTATTGTAGCCACGTACTCCAAGGCATATTGGGGCGCGGCCACCGTGCTCGTGCTACCCGCCCTGGGCCAGATTTACCTGATGTGGATCAGCCTGGGTCAGACGAGACGGATCAAGAAACACTGTCTCGAGCTGGCGGACGAAACGCGCAAGGAACCCCTGTCCGCGCCTGAGATCGAGGCCTGCGAGGCCAGAGCTGCCGATGCGATCCTCGCCGGAGGCCCCTCGTCGAGCAACAGCGAGATCATCGAAGTCGCGGCGGCGCGGCAGCTGCCGTTGGACGCCCCGATAGAACAGAAATGATACCAGGACGCAGACAACGGTAGGGGCGCCCCTACCGTTGTCTGTGTCCTGGCCTGCACGTTACGAGGCGCAACCACAAAACGGGGCCGGGCGTCGTATTGCATGCCAGGGCGCCCACCCAGGGTCGCCGCTACCCGTTGTACGTCTCAGCGCTCGACGAGCGCCGAGGCCGCGACGATCCACTCGCGAACGGTATAGTAGACGGGAATGCGCCGGGCCTCGATGCGTTGGCCCATGCTGTGCGTGAACGGGCCGCCGAAGGCGCCACACAAGATCGGTTTTCGCTGCAAACCACTCAGTTCCCCGAGAAACTCGACGATTTCCTCGCCCAACGGCGCATTCTGGAAGACGAACCAGGGCATGATGATGTCCACGTTCGGATCGTCCATCATCACTTCGATGCCGACGCGGTAGTCTTCGGCGCTGGCCGATCCGGTGACGTCGATTGGATTCTGGATGACGTAGAACGGCGGGTACACCGCCTGCAGCCGGCGGACGCTGCTGTCAGACAGCGGGTTCATGACCAGACCGTACTCGGCCATCAGGTCGATGCCCTGAACCATGCTGCCGGCACCGTTGCTGATCATGGCGATGCCACTGCCCTGGGCGCGCGGCTGCATGGCGAGCGCCTTGGTCGCCGCCACCAGTTCCTCGTAGCTGTCCACCGCGATCAGCCCGGCCTGCTTGAACGCGCCGGCATAGACATTGTACAGGCCCCCAAAGAAGCCGGTGTGGGACACTGCTGCCCTGGCGGCAGCTTGCGTTCGCCCGGTCTTGAAGATCACGATGGGTTTGCTCTTCGCCACGCGGCGGGCGGTCTCCAGGAACTTTCGGCCATCCTTGAGACCCTCCACATAGCTCGCAATGACCTTCGTGCTGGCGTCCCGCTCGAAATAAGCGAGCAGATCCGCCTCGTCCACGTCGATGCGATTCCCATAGCTGACCAATTTGCTGATCCCGGCTGCATAAATGTCCTCAATGAAGCCGATGCCCATGGTTCCCGACTGGGTCATCATGCTGACGGGACCAAGCGGCGGGCGCAGCATGCGCGGTCGGCTCTGGAAGAACGTGTCCATGCGGGTGGCGGCGTTGGTCACGCCGATGCAATTGCAGCCGACGATGCGAACGTCGCATTCGCGCGCCGTCCGCTGGATCTCCATTTCCAGCGCTTCGTTCTCTCCGCCCAGCTCCTTGCCGCCGCCGGAGATGATGACCATGTTGTGAATTCCACGTGCCTGGCACTCCCGCAACAGGTCAGGCACAGCAGCCAGGCCTACAGTGACGACGACCAAATCGACCGGCTCGGGAATGGCAGTCAGGGACGGGTAGGCCCGCTGTCCCATGATTTCGGCGCGCGTCGGGTTGATGGGAAAGACTCGGCCCTTGAAATCCGGGGTCAGAAGGCTGTCGAGTACGGTGTTGCCGACTTTGCCTGGCGTGGCCGAGGCACCGACCACTGCGACTGCACGCGCCGAAAAGAAGCCTTCCAGGTTCTCGACGTTTGGCTCTGCCGTAGACAACGGCTGCGGCTCCGATCGCCGAATGATCTTGACGTCGAGCACGCGGTGTTCCGCACCCCACACGACGATCGGGTTGAAATCGACCGAATCGAGCTCCGGGCCGAGGTCCACGCCCATATTTCCGGCCGCCATGAGCAGATCGATCAGCATCTCGCGGGAAACGGGCGGCTGGCCACGGTAACCGTTCAGGATGCGCGCGCCCCTGATCTCGTCCAGCATCTGGGCCGCATCCTGACGCGTGATTGGCAGAACGCGGAAGCTGACGTCGCGGAAGATCTCGGTCAGGACGCCGCCCAGGCCAAACATAAGCGTTGGGCCAAACTGGGGATCGTTGTTCAGGCCGATGATGATCTCGACGCCTTGTTCGACCATCTCTTCGATGCTGACCCCTTCGATCTTCGCCTGGGGTTGGCGGCCCTTGACCGACGTGACGATCTGATCGAACACCTGGCGGGCCTGCTCTTCCGAGCGAACGCCTGTCACGACGCCGCCGGCGTCCGTCTTGTGCAGGATGTCGGGCGACACAATCTTCATCACCACGGGATAGCCGATCAACGCGGAGGCATAACCCGCTTCGTCGGCGCGCGTCACCACCTCGCGGCGTGGCAACACGAACCCATATTCACGATACCACTGCGCGAGATACGATTGCTCGCGGTCCACTTGATCCACTTGAATGAGAGTCTCCTTCCAGAGTCAGTAGAGGTGTAGTTCGAAGTCAGCGGCGCCCATCATCCGGCTTCCCACTTCCTGATGACGATTTGCACGAGCTGCTTCGCTGCGGGGTCCTGAATCGCGTCGACGCCACGGAAGGAGACGCCGTCGACGTCGATCAGCAGGCTCCCATCGCTGGCGGTCTTGAAGTGGATTTCGAACGGCGGGGCCTTGGCCAAACCATTGAGAAGCCCCTTCAGCACGTTTTCGAGCTCGTCGGCCAAGGGGCGCGGGCCGGCAATGCCGGAGCCGGTGGTTGGGCTGGACAGCGCGCGTCCCCAGAAGGATCCAATGTCCACCTTGGGTCTGTTGTCTTTGATGAGGCTGAGATCAACGCGGTCCACTGTATCTGTCGCCGCGGACAGTGGGCCGGTGCCCGGCTTCCTGGTCGGTGCCGACAAGGGACCCGTCCCAGACTTCTTGGCTGTCGCTGAAAGTGGGCCCGTGCCAGCCTTTTTCTCCGGCGCCGACAACGGTCCGGTAGTGGGTTTCTTTGTCTCGCTGGCGGCTGCCAACCTGGCAGCGCGACCCAGCAATCGAGGAGCGGGCGTTGCAGGAGTCCCGGGGTTGATGAGCGCCTCACCACGGCGCGCCAAAGAACCGGGCGTCGGCGTGCCCGCGGGCGGTGTGACGTCGTGCGGTTGGATCAGGCTGGGTCCCTTCGCCACGGCGCCGGCAGTCCCCGCGGACGCCGGATGCGGAAGCGGGGTAGGGCCCGTCGCCGGCACGGCCGGGGTGACGTTGCGAGCAAAGCGCATCATGTCGGCCGCCACCTGCTGGACCAACCGGCTCACATCCGGGCTGTGGACCTCGGTGATGCTCCGATAGACCCGGCCCTCCACCTCGAGATAGAGGGCGCCGCTGCTCATGTCCCGCAGAACGCGAAGAACTTCTTGGTCCGCGGCAGGCTCCGCAGTCTCAGCAACGACCGGCACGGACACGGGAGCGGGCTTCGGCTCCGCGACGACCTCTGCAGCCGTCGACTTTCGGTCACGCCGCTGCTTGAGGCCGGACGCGACTACCCAAATGAGAAGAGCAGCAACGATTACTGTCAGGACGACCAGTGCGATCAAATAGATTAGGAGATCATCTGCTCTCCCCATCCTCAGCCTCCTTAGGAGTCGCTCCTCCTCTGGCAACCAGGACAGTAATGCGTGCCGCGTCCGCCCACAACAATGCGACGAATCACCTGCTGACAGCGTGGGCAGGTCTCGCCGGCGCGGCCGTAGACTTGTAGCTGATGCTGATAGTTTGCAGAAACCTCATGAAAGGCACCGGAATAGACTCCGTCGAAGCTCGTACCCGCAGCCTCGATGCTGAGCCGCAAGATGTCTCGAATCGCGTGGTACAATGACTCGATTTCAGCGTCCGAAAGCTCGCTCGCCTTGCGAAGAGGATGGATGCCTGCTCTGTACAAGGCTTCATCAGTGTAGATATTGCCGAGTCCCGCCAGGAACGTCTGGTTCATGAGCAGAGGCTTGATGCTTCCCGAACGCTTGCGGATCAGAGCGGAGAAATCGCTTAAAGTGAAATCGGCTGCCAGAGGCTCCGGACCCAGCGGAGTGGTCACGGGGTCGTTGCCTGCAACCAGGTAGACACGGCCGAATTTGCGCGTGTCATTGAACCGGAGGCCCAGGCCGTCGTCCAATGAGAAGATCACCCGGTCATGGGGCTGAGGCGGCGCACCCGACGGCTCGAGATGGACGCGCCCGCTCATCTTCAGGTGAATCAGCAGCCGATCGCCGGTCGAGAGCACGAAAGTGAGGTACTTTCCGCGTCGCGTCATCCGGTCGATGGTCTGGCCGATCAGGCGCCGCCGAAACTCGTCGATTGGCGGCATGGCGACACTGCGATCCCACAACACGTCCATTCTGGTTATGGTGCGGCCGGCCACATAGGGTTGCAGCTGGCGCGCATACGTCTCAACTTCCGGCAACTCGGGCATGCATTTATCCACTTCAGCACAGAGAATTAACGATCATCTATTATACCACGATCTGGCCTGTGACTAAAACGCCCGCAGCCGGCGCTTCGCTCCGACCCTGATCGCCCGGAGTGCGTCCCGCCGCCTGGCTGTCGCCAAGGACAGACAGCACCGGCTCGACAACGTCGACCAACGAGCGCGCCGACGGCAAATGCGCCGGCGCCCGGCCCCTTCACCAAGAGGGGCACGGGATTCATCGTATGAATGCCCCGGGTCAGATCCTCGAGGTTCCCGTGGTCGCTGCACACCAGCGTGGTCACGTCGGGCGAGACCCAGCGCCAGACGCTGTCGAGGAACCGATCCAACAAATCCAGAAAGCTGAGGGCACCCGCCGAAATCCTTGCGATGCCCGATCAGGTCGGGCAGAAAGCACTCGAACAACACGAGGTCGTTGTTGCGGCTGATCCGCGCCAAGTTCGCGCCGGCCTCTTCCGGCGTGACGATGGGCGTGTCGACCCCATGCGCCCCGCGCACGTGCTCGCCGGTGATGTCCCAGTAGACCGCTTCTCCGCGCTCCAGGTCGCTCAGCCAGCGGAATGGAATGCCTGCCCCCAGAACCGAATGCGTGGTCGCCGACATTCGTCGTCCTTCACGCTGCACGCGATCGAAATAGGCCTGACTGTAGGCGTTAGCGAACGTCGCACGATAGCCCGCGCCGACAGCGCGGCGCAGGACGTTGCCCTGATGAAGGAGATCGGTGAGCTTGGCATTCGGATATGCCGGCAAATGGAAGCCAAGCTGTGCGGCTGCGTTGATACCGGTGAACAGGGTCGTCTGGCCTGTCGCGCTCTGCGGAACGCCGGGCACACCGAGCCGCGCATCCAGCTCCGCGAGTAGCACATCCCCTTGGCCTGACGTCGCGCCTGCCAGCAGCGGACCACCCGTCAGCCGGCGGACGGCGGGCATGGCAGCCTGAGTGAATGGGTTGTGCTCGCCCGCGGGGGCGAGGCCTACTCCATCCAGAAAGACGAAGATGACAGGCGGCAACCGAGCCCCCTAGAATTTGTAGCCGATTCTGCGCAGCAAATCCTTGCGCCAGGCGATGTCCGTCTCGCCCTCGACGCCCTTGGTCGTGACACCGTCGATCACACCCATTATCCCACGTCCCTGCTCCGTCTCGGCAATGATGACCTCGACAGGATTTGCCGTCGCGCAGAAGATGCGGCAGACCTCCGGCACGGCCTTCACTGTGTTCAGGACGTTGATCGGGAAGAAGCCCGGTCCCAGGAAGATCACGAAGCAATGGCCGGCGGACAGCGCCACGGCGTTGCGCCGGGCAAGGTCGAGCATGGCCTCGTCGGTGCCGGCCCAGCGGACGAGTGCGACTCCGGAGGACTCGCAAAAGGCCAGGCCGAACTTGATGCCCGGAACCGTGCTGATGAGCGCTTCGTAGATGTCCTCCACGGTCTTAATGAAATGGCTTTGCCCCAGGATGAAATTGATGTCTTCCGGTTTCTCGATCCGCACCGTCTTGAGTTCCATAGGTCTTGCCCCCCATCAAAAGATGCGCTGTGATTTGCTGCCAACGTGCGCGAGCCTCTGCTGATGATCCCGACGGGTCATTCTATCATGATCACCCCAGCACGGCAAGGTTGAGGTTGACTTTTTTTCGATCTTGCATTATACTAGTTGCAAATATCGAGGCGGGCTGAAGAACCGGGAATGGTCCCGGCCAGCCTTACTGAGCAGTCAGGTCAGAACCCGCTCCTCGTCGTAAAGAGGAACGGGCTCGTTTGTTGTTATTGATAAGATCTCTGAAGTCTTGAGTTTCTCGCGAAACGCAAAGGGTAGCGCCATTATGCTTTTCGATTACAGCCGTCTGTTCAAGCAACAATCGCCGAGGCAACAACATCCCCCAGGATCTGGAGAGGGTGTTCGTCGGCGTTTCTGACGGATAGGCGCACGCAAGGGCCGCTCTCTTCTAGGTTAGTCACGGGGAAGGGAGCGGCCCTTTTGTATTATACGGCAATCCTTCAGCACCGCTCCGCAAGCCGCCGTGACCAAGCGATGAGCAATTGAAAGGAGACGTAACGAGATGGGCAAAGTATATTTCCTTGACGTGACCAATCGCGATGGAGTACAGGCTGCTCGGCTGGAGATGTCCAAGTTCCAGCGGACGATGTTGAACTACTACCTGGGCCGGTTGGGCGTCCACCAGTCCGAGTTCGGCTTCCCGTTCATCTGGCACGAGCGCAACTACATCGACGCCAACCTCGAACTGGCCGAGCTGGGCGTGATGGGCGATCTGGTTCTATCAGGCTGGTGCCGGGCCGTCGCAGGCGACGTGCACAAGGCACTGGAGCACAAACGACTGAAACACCTCAGCCTCTCCATTCCGACCTCGGAACAGATGATCAACGGCAAGTTCAGGAAGAAGATGAACAAGGACAGCGTGATCGCCAGCATGACCGAAGCGGTGCAGGCTGCGCTCGACGGCGGCGTGGACACCGTGGCGGTCAACTCGGAAGACGCGTCCCGGACCGACATCGGCTACCTGATCCGTTTCGCCGAGGCCGCCAAGCATGCCGGGGCCAGGCGCCTGCGCTACTGTGACACGCTGGGCCTGGAGAGTCCGGACAGCATCTATCGCCGCATCTACGCCGTGGCCAGCGAGGTCGGCATCGACATCGAGACGCACTGCCACAACGATCTGGGCATGGCCGTCGCGAACTCGATCAGTGGGGCGCGCGCGGCAATCGACGCCGGCGTGGACGTTTACGTCAACACGACGGTCAACGGCATGGGCGAGCGCGCCGGCAACGCTGATTTGCTATCTTGCGTTTTGGCGGTAAAATTCGCCCGAGGTATCAGTGGCCGGATGGAGTTTGCCCGCGAGCCGGACCTGTCTATCGGCTGGAAGCTCGCGCACTACGTGGCCGATGCCTTTGGGCAGCCGCTGCCGGTCAATCAGGTCGGAGTCGGCGACAACGCCTTCGCGCATGAGTCCGGCATCCACGCCGACGGCATGCTGAAGGATCGTCACAACTACGAGTTATACGACCACGCTCTTGTAGGCCGCTCGCAGTGGTCCTATCGGCCCACGGGCCGCATCATCAGCACCGGCGAATTCGGGGGGCTCACCGGCCTACGCCACGTGTACGAGCGGATCGGCATCACCTTCGAGAATGACGACACGGCCATGCAGACGCTGAACCTGGTACAGGCGGCCAACGCCCACAACCACATGCAGCTTACGCCGGATGAGCTTCGATTCATCGTCGACCATCCGTTCCAGGTTCACAAGCTTCTCACCGTGACGATCCCCGATCCATCTGAACTGAATGGTGTGCGGCGCGACGTCGACATGGTAGCCGGGCACGCCACCGACGAGGAAAGCACCCCGGATGGCGAGGGAAGGAAAGAGGAGTTGGCCTGGGCAGGAACTTCGCCCAGGGTACCGCTCGAGACGTGGACGCCGGTCAGTTGATTCAACATACTCTCATCGGGATTGAGGAGGCGCAGCCATGACCTATCGTGTGACGCTTATTCCTGGAGACGGCATCGGGCCGGAGGTGACTGCCGCCGCCCGGTACGTCCTGGACAACACCGGACTCGACTTCGAGTGGGACGTACAGGCGACGGGTGCGGAAGCATTGGAGAAATACGGCACGCCCCTGTCTCCGGCATTGCTGGACTCGGTCCGCGCCAACGGCGTCGGTTTGAAGGGGCCGATTACCACGGCGTTGGGCACGGGCTATCGCAGCGTCAACGTGGGTCTTCGGCAAGCGTTGAGTCTTTGGGCCAACCTGCGCCCAGTGAAGAGCGTGACCGGTGTCAAGAGCCGCTACGAAAACGTGGACCTGGTGGTCGTCCGCGAGAATACCGAGGGGATGTACACCGGTATTGAGCACACGGTGATTCCCGACCAGGCGGCGGAAGCGATACGGATCATCACGCGCAAGGCTTCCGAGCGCATCGTGCGCTTTGCCTTCGATTATGCGGTGAAGCACAACCGCAAGAAAGTCACGGCAGTTCACAAGGCGAACGTGCTCAAGATCACCGACGGGCTCTTCCTCGGCATCGCCCAGGAGGTCGCGGGCGAGTTTCCAAACATCGAGTTCGAGCACCGTATCGTCGACAATATGTCGATGCAGCTCGTCCGCAACCCGAATCAGTTCGACGTGGTCGTGACGACCAACCTGTTTGGTGACATCCTGTCGGATTTGTGCTCCGGCCTGGTCGGAGGGCTGGGCCTGGCTCCTGGGGCAAACCTGGGTGACAAGCTGGCCGTCTTCGAACCGGTGCACGGCTCGGCGCCGAAGTACGCCGGCCAGAACAAGGCCAATCCAACAGCGACGATCATGAGCGCGATCTTGATGCTGCGCTTCCTTGGTGAGGACAGCGTGGCGGATCGCGTGGAAAAGGCGGTCATGCAGGTGATCGCTGAAGGGCGGTCCGTGACGTACGATCTTAAGCCGGATCGCAACGATCCAACCGCAGTCGGAACGCGGGAGATGGCAATGGCCATCGTCGAAGCGATGAAAAACTAACCGACCATTGCACGAAGGGATCGAGACGAGGATGATACTCGACAAGTTCAAACTGGACGGCAGGGTTGCCCTGGTGACCGGGGCAGGTTCGGGCATGGGCCAGGCAATCGCGATTGCACTGGCGGAGGCCGGGGCCGACGTCGTGGGGGTGTATCGGTCGCACGTCGACGACACCAGGGAGGCCGTCGAGCAGCTTGGCCGCGGGTTCCGCCCCGTGCGAATCGATCTGGCGAAAGCCACGCCTTTCGATCTGAGCGAGCTGGTGGACGAGGCCGTGCTGATGATGGGTTCGCTCGACATTCTGGTGAATTGCGCCGGCGTGATCGATCGAATTCCGGCGATGGACTTCCCGGAGGACGTGTGGAATCGGACGCTCCACGTTAACCTCACGGTGCCCTTTTTCCTGTCACAGGCCGCCGCCCGTCATTTCTCCTCGCTGGGCCACGGCAAGATCATCAGTATTGGGTCGATCCTATCCTACCAGGGCGGAATACTCGTATCCGCCTATGCGGCGACCAAGGCCGCCATCCTGAACCTGACCCACGAATTGAGCGACGAGTGGGCCGGCAAAGGCATCAACGTGAACTGCATCCTGCCCGGCTTCATGGCGACCGCGTTTACACGGCCGCTGCAGGACGATCCGAAGCGCGCGTCAGGTATCTTAAGCCGCATCCCTGCGGGCCGATGGGGCAAGGCCGAGGACGTGCAGGGCGCCGCCGTGTATCTGGCGTCCAGCGCCTCCGACTACGTGCACGGCGCCGCGATCGCCGTCGACGGAGGCTGGCTCGCGAGCTGACAAGGTCGGGCCGACGACGACTTGGGCACCAATACAAGAATTCCGCTCCTGCGAGCGGAATTCTTGTATTGGTGCCCAAGTCGTCGTCGGCCCGACCTTGATTACTCTCCGCCCTCCCGAATCGTGAACAAACGGCCGTCCGAGCGGCCGAAGACCTCGGGGAAATACATCTCGCTCGCGGTCGTGGGAATGACGCGGTACTCGCCGGGCAGGCGCGCCTGGAAGGTGTAGGTGTACTCGTACGTCCCGGCGGGCAGGTAGTCGGCGAAGAGTGCCACCCGGTCGTCCCGCATCTCAGTTCGGCTGTACCAGCTCCACCACCAGCCGAAACGGCCGCGCTTCTGGCCTTCTTCAGGCAGACGCTGCAGGCCCGGGCGCTGGCTGAGCATACTGGTCGTTTCCAGGTTGACGTCGACTCCTTCGGCACCCGCGGGCAGCGGGTCCTCCACCATCACGTAATACAGGTCGTGTGGAGCGACGATCGTCAGTCGGACCCGTACGGTGTCGCCAACCTGAGCGTCTTTCACGGTTGGGCACCGTTCGTTGTCGGCGCAGCCGGGCTGGACGTACTCGCGGAACACGGCTATGCCACGGTTCGCCGGCTTGATGGCCTCCACCGGCAGGTTCACCTTCAGGTGAGCAGTGTAGTAGAGGCGCCCGGGACCCTCGTCGCGGCTGATCGTCAGACGATTGCCCTCGTTCGCCAACAAGTCGGCAACCTGGACCGACAGCGAGACGCTGTGGCGGAGCGTGCCGGAGTCGACGGCTCCCGCTCCGAGCTCCCGCCCGTTCAGCGTGACACGGTAGTCGTACTCGCCCTTCAGCTCTCCGGTCTGGACCATCCAGTCAGTAAGAGCGATGAGCGCCCACGCCGTCTCCTGGGTGGTCTCCCAGATGCCTTCCTTCCGGGCCACCATCAGCCAGCGGACGACGTTGGGATTCAGGGCATTGTCAGGGTTGAGCTGGACCAATGCGTCGAGGATCACGGCTGTTGAGCGCGTGTCGGTGTTCATCGCCCACCAATCGTAGTCCTTCTCCTCCCAGTGGGCGCCGGTGGCGCTCAGAATGGCTGCATTCTGCAGATCGCTCAGCAGCGTGCCGATTCGGTCGTCCTTCGGCCTGGACTTGCCGAGCGCCATGGCCAGGTAAGCCCGCGCGTAATGAGAGAGCTTCTCACGGTGCTCGTAGAGGCCGTCGAGCTGGGCGTCGAAGGCGCCGGCAGAAGACTTCGAGTCAGTCAGGACGTAGAGGATGTAGGCCTGCAGATTCGCGTCGCGGTAGGTATTCAGACTCTCCGCGGCGGCCAGCCGGGTTTGCAGGAAGTCGAGGCCACGAGACCACATCTCCCCATCTACGTCGAACCCGGCACTCTCCGCCTTGTTCAAGGCAAACACCACGTACGACGTCACGTATGGATTGCTCTCGCCATCGTACCACCAGCCCCAGCCCCCGTCCTCGTGCTGCTGCAGGAGCAGCTTGTCCAGACCCTGCTTGACCAGGCCTGGAAGCTTCGCCTCCAACTCAGGATTCGATGCCCCCAGCGACTTCAGGGCGCGGTACGTGAGCACGTTAGGCAGGAAACGAGAGACGGTTTGCTCGGTACACTCGTAAGGGTAGTGTTCCAGGTATTTCAGCCCGTCCTGCATCCCGGCGGCGAGCGATGGGTCGAGACGGACGTCCAGCTCCCCTTCGCGATTGTCGTAGTTCGGCGGGAGGGCGACGACCTCGGTCCGTGAGCCGGCTGCCGTCAGCTGCCCACCGGTGCCGACGATGTCGGGCGCCGTGTAGCGGCGGACCAGCAATGTGCCATCCGGCCCGGTCGTCAGCCGGGGCCTGGCGGCATCGGAGTATTCGCCGCTGACCGCGCTGAAGATGACGTCCACCGCCGCGACGTCCGAGACGACGACGTTCCAGGTTATTCTGGCCTCGGCCCCGGCGTCGACGCGAACCGTCCGTTCCGCAGGGTCTCCGAGCTTTAGGCCGGCGGAGCCGAGCGTGACCGCGACGTCGCGGGCGGCATCCGTATTGTTGTTCACCAGCGCAGCCAGCTGCATCGCGTCGCCGACAACGAAGAAGCGAGGAGTCACGGGGCGAACCAGCAACGGCTTGGTCACGAGCAGGTCTGACGTGGCTTCGCCGACCAGTGTGTGAGCGGTGATACCGACGCCGCGGAACACCCACGTCGTCAGATTGTCGGGCAGCTTGATGGAAACCTCAGCCCGTCCGTCCTCGCCGGTGGTCACCTTTGCATTCCAGTAGGCCGTGTCCTGGAAATCCGACCGCAGTGCGACGCCTGCTGGAGGCGCGGGTGCCTCGCCCTTCATCATTGGAGCGCTTGGAACCGGCATCATATCCGCCGGTGCGGCAGCGAGTTCCATACCGTCCGCGGCCATTCCGAACCGCTGGCGTTCCTCACTCAGAACAGGCTCGAGCTGTTCGAGAACCACCCGCCGCAAAGAGATGCTCAGTCCAGACGCGGTCTCCACCGCGAGCGGCCGGTGGCCATAGAAGTCGTCGAAGGCGGCCTCGGGCGTCCGCGGCGACAGGCTGAGAACTGCCTTGTCGACCAGATCGAGCGAGAGGGCGGCCTGCACCGGCTCGCCGCCGTCGTCCGTTGCCCGCACGTCGAACCTCAGGGTGTCCCCCGGGGCAGCTTTGTCGGCGCTGGCAGAAGATGCGAGCTCCAGGTTGAGCCGTGCCGGTTTGGGATCGATGCTCAGGGCAGTGTATCCGACCTTATACGCGGCTTCGGGATTGGACAGATCCTTACCCTTAACGATCACGGCGGAGACGTAGACGTTGGGCAGGTACTTCTCCGTGAGGGGCAGCCGGTAAACGGTGCTGTTGCTCTCGAGCTGCAGGACTTCGTGCGAGATGATCTCACCCCGCTCAACGGTCATCAGCGCCCACTGCTCGCCCTCGAACGGCGAAGGGATCAGGATCGCGGCTGTGTCGCCGACGTTGTACCTGGCCCTGTCGGCAATCAGGTCGATGCGGTCGTTATTCTCACGCCGCCACGAGACGCTCTCCGGGCTGCTCACCCAGACGAATACGCTGCTCTGAACCAGGCGCTCCGCCTCGTCGCGGCCGTTCACGACGATCTTATAGCTGCCGCCCTTCTCGGGGGTAAAAGCGACCAGTCCCTCACCCTGGGGGCTCGTCGTCAGCTGTCCCTCTTTCACCAGAGTGTCGCGCGTCTCCCATTTCCACTGCCCGCTTCCGTTCTGATCCTCCACGAACGTATTGAGCCACTCACGGCGATAGACCTGGAACCTCAACGCCTGGCCCGGCAGCCTCTCGTCCTCCCAGTCGACGGTCAGCACGTCCACCGCCATTTCCTTGCCCGCCCGGCCGACGGTCGCCTGAGGCGCCAGTCCGACGTAGAACTCGCCCTGGTGGACGACGATTTGGCTTCGCCCCGAGAGGCGGGAGCCATCGCGACTCTGAACCGTGGCCTCAACCGTCAGCAGCCGGCTGCCGACGGCGGTCTCGCCGTCCGATGAGACCCCAACTTGGGCGACATTTCCCGGCAGGTCCACCACGTAGCGGCCCTGCTCGTCGGTGCGGCCGCTGCCGCTGAGCAGCGGCGTCGGAGGCGGCGCAGGCCGCCACCAGCAGTCGAAGCAAGCCCACGGATCATCCACGTCCGCGAAGGAGTAGCGCCCGAACTGCTCCGAAGAGTGCGTATAGTGTTGCGTCAGGACGGTCCATTCCAGGGGCACGTCAGCGACCGCACCGCCGAAGAAGTAGTCCACTTTGACCGTGGCCGAGGTCGGCTCGGCGGCCGCGAGCTCAGCCGCCTGTGGCTGCACGTTGACTTCAAATTCCGGCGCGCGGTAGGCCGCGACCTGGAACCGGGCAGAGCCGGTCTCGCCGAGGTAGCTCGCGCTCAGCGCGTAGTCGCCCAGTGGGGCGGCGGCCGCCAACGTCAGTTCCCCGCTGAAGGCGCCGAAATCGTCGAGCTGCATCGTTTTGTCCAACACGTCTTCGCCGTCCGCGTTTCGAATGCGGACCTGCACGGCCTTATCGGTGGGCAGCGTAAACACCACGTCGTGCTCCAGCCGGACGAGCCCTCGGAAGTAGACCGTCTGGCCTGCCCGATAGATGGGCCGGTCGGTGTACAGGTGCATCCGGACAGTGTTGAGCCCATAACCGCGATCGAACCCAAAGTCGCTGCCGCCGATGCCCTCACTCCACTGGCTGCTGACGAGGGCAAACGGCTCCCGGCTGCCCACGAGCATGATTTTGTGGCTGGCATTCTTCCTGTCGAATTGGGCCAGGCCGTCGGTCGTCGTGGTCGCGGTGCTTTCGGCCGAACCATCGGCCGACAGGACGCTGAGCGACAGACCGGACACCGGTCGCCCCGACTTGGCGTCAGTTGCCCACACCAGAGCCTGAGTGCTGCTCGCCTTCATCGTCAGGTTGATGGGCGAGACGACCACGAGGTGCCGTTGGGCCCACGGCCGTTCGTCTACGCCGGGCGCCGACCCAATCAGCAAGTAGATCCCCGACTCCAGGGCGCCGCCATCTTCAACCAGGGCCACCGGGACCGCCGTGGTCTCGTTCGGTGGTGCCTCGATCGGCTGCGACCATTTGCGCACGAGCGCTTTCAGCGACGGTCTGTACTCACGCCAGTCGTCCAGTGCCTTGGACATCTGGGCAAAATCCAGCCGATACAGGCGCAGGTCCACGCGACGTACGTTCACGCTTCCGACGACGATCGTGGCCGGATCGTAAGAGCTTAGCGTGCTCACGATGCCCGGAACCATGATCTGGACGGAGGGCGGCAGCGCCCGAGTGCGGAACGTCACGACTTTCCGCTGTTCGATGGTGTTGCCATACGGATCCCGTATGCCGGGCTCGATCACCACCTGGTAGTCGCTCGACGGCTGGGCTCCGAACTGGATCGCCAGGCTCTGGTCCCAGTCCCGGTAATACGTATAGACACGGCCCGCAGTAATGGGCGGTGTGAACTGCACGTGGGGCATGATGCTGTCCGGATCGACCCGCGTGTTGAACTTGATTGTGAACTGGGTAAACGGATTGGCGCTGCGCTCTCCGTTTGTCGGATCGGTCGACAGAATGCGGGGCAGCGGGACCGTGGTGAAACGCCAGGTCCTGCCCTCGACCATGCCCGCACCGCCGCCCTGGCTGGCAACGCCTGGGGTCAGCCGCACCTCGTAGCGCGTGTTGAAATCCAGCAATTCGTCCGGCCGGAATGAGAGCGTGGCGCCCGAGCAGGTCACGACGCCGGGAATCGACTCCGAACTGCGGCCCTTCCTCAGCGTCAGCGCCGCCCGCGCCGACGCGCAATCGACCTCCTGGCTGAACACGATCCGAATGTCCGGTTTTGCCTCAACCAGCGTCGCGTCTTCTTCAGGAAAGATCGACACGATCTGTGGAAGCTGAGTGGTGAAGGACCAGGTGTATCCCTGAGGGCCATCCAGCAGGCCGCCGGTAGTGTCAGTCAGCCCGGCGGCCACCGTCGCGCGGTAAGTCATCGCGCCGGCCAGCGGTCGGACTGGCTTGAACGTGTAGACGGACGTGTTGAGCCACTCTCCGGCGCCCTCCACGGGTGGATCGAGCATCAGAGGCTGAGGTAGTTCAGCCTGCTGCCCAAGGCTGGTCAACGGGACGACGGGCCGATTGAACATGATCGTGACTGTCGAATCGACCTCGACGTCGGCGCTGTCAGGAGCCGGCAGCACCTGCGTGACCAGCAGGAAGCCGACTGTGCGAAACTCCAGGCGGAGCGGCTCAGCGAGTGTTGCGCCGTCGCGAGCTGCCGCTCCCGTCCCGACCTGCACGGTGTAGGCTGCGTCACGGGCCAGGGGCGCGTCTGGCTTGAAGCGAAGTGTCCGTTCATCCGGCCAGTCGGACGCTCCGCCCACGGCCGGAGCGATCGTGAACGCGGCCTCGACGCTCCGTGCATCCATGGCGCGATCGAAGACCATGACGATGGGCTGATCGAGGCCCAGCTCCTCTCCGCGCTCGGGCGAGCGCTCAACGAGCGTCGGAGGAACCTCCGCGTCCGGAGCCGCCGCCTCGCCGAGGGGCTGGAGTCGGCCCAGCGAGCCGAAAGGCCCCACGAGCAGACTGATGACAAGCAGGCAGATCGCGTCACGGCGTTTCATAGAATGTCCTCCTGCGGAGATTGGTGTTCAGCGGCTTTCAGGAATTCTTCCGCCCAGTTTCGCCGGGTGTAGATAACCGGCGCGTCTGTAACTTGGACGCCGGAAGGCCGACAAAAGTTCCCAACCGCGGGCCGGCCCGTGCAACTCAGGCGTCGCGGCAACTTTCGCTACATCTCCGAGTGCGAAGCCGGATGCGGGGCAAGACGTCCCGCTGAAGTCGCTTCTCCCGAAGTTGTGGCCCTCCTCTGTCAAGACGGGTGCTCGCATACTCAGCTCTCCGGCACAACCCACCGGGCTGTGCCGGAAATCTATGGCAGCGCAGGCGGACGACGACACATAATGCTTCCTGGGGTGGTCTTCTACAACGTAACCGTGCTGGGCCTCGCCCAATCGGCTGGCTTGTCTCACTCCTCGACGAACAGGGGCATCTCTTTGGCTTGTTCGATCCAATCGGCAACCATTTCCAACGTGGGAAGTCGGCGCACGAAGTGTCTGGATCTGTTGACTAACTGGAGGTTTTGGAAGAGGTTATCTGGGTTCTCGCGTTGCAGTTTCTTTACCGTATTGACACCGACGATCTGCAGCAGGCGCACGTACTCGCCGCCGACTCCTTTCACTCTGAGGAGGTCGGCGATGTGGACCCAGGAGTGAATCAGGTCGAGGCTAATTCCGGTGGCCTCCGCCAGCCTCAAGCGTCCGTCCGGTCGGGATCCGGCTTTCAGCAGGCCAGACACTGAGATAATTCCGGCCTTGTCTCGCAAGACTTCGGCATGACTGTTGCCGATTGCCTCGAATGCGTCCAATCGAGCCACGCTTGCCTCCTTGCTGAGTCTCGGCGATGCAGGACCGCCGGAGTTGGTGTAATGAGCGCCGTAATCAAAGCGGGGCCTGATGTCCGTTTGTATGGTCACCTTAATATTGTACCACAGAATGGCGGGCGCTGTCTACCTGATCTTAGTACTGGTTTCCATCAGCAAATTGCACACCTGCGATATGCGACTATAATGGCCTATCCGAATCAGTGAGGACCTGAAAAGTGAACATTGGGGCAAGATGGTCGACGATGAGGCAAAGCCTGACCGCTGAGTCAGTGCTGAAATACGCCGGACAATGGGTCGTTCTAACGATCGGTCTGGTCATCTTCGCATTGAGCATCGTGCTGCAAGTCCGGGCAGACTTGGGGCTTGGGCCGTGGGACATTTTCCACGTTGGCCTGGCCCAGGTCTCTTCCTTGACTCTGGGGCAAATCTCCATCCTAACCGGCATCGTCGTAGCCGGCGTGGCCTACGTCATCGCGAACGTCAAGCCGGGCCTGGGGACGTTGGCCAACGTGTTTTTCATCGGCATCTTCATCGACATGATGTACGAATCGGTACCGTCGATGACCGAGTTCCACTGGAAAGTCGCGATGTTCGTGGGCGGCATGCTGCTGATGGGTGTCGCGACGGCGATCTACATGGGCGCAGGCCTGGGCGCGGGGCCGCGCGACAGCCTGATGCTCGGGATCCACCGGGCCACCGGTCGGAGCGTCCGGGTCGCGCGTACGCTGATCGAGGCCACCGTGTTTGTGATGGGCTTCATCCTATGCGGCAAATTCGGACTTGGAACGATCCTGTTCGTGGTCGGTATCGGCCCCATCGTCCAGTTCTTCCTGACACTCTTTCGGGTGGAGGTGACTCTGCAGGAGTAGCTGCCACCCTCGCGTTGGGGCCGGGCAACCAGACAGGGTTGCCCCTACGAGTGGCGGCACGACGTAGGGGCAACCCTGTCTGGTTGCCCGGCCCCAACGCGAGGGTGGCAGCCCCGCAATCGCCGTCAGGGTAGGGATACGAGTATGACCGCTATACCTTCTGCGTTACCTCAGCGATCGCACGGACCAGACACTCGTGCTCGGTGTGATGCACGCGGGCAGTCAGCGCATCGAGATCGTCCGTCGGAAGGATCGGGACGACCTGGCTGAGGATGACCGGACCGGCGTCCACGGCCTCGTCCGGCACGAGATGGACCATCACGCCCGTTTCTGTGATGCGGCCGGCGCGGTAAGCCTCCAGGGCGCGCTCGATGGCGTCGACGCCTGGGAATTGGCCGGGCAGCGCCGGGTGCAGGTTGAGCACGCGCAGCGGAAATTCCTGCAAGAAATCGCTGCTGAGCAGGCGCATCCATCCGGCGAGGACCACCCAATCGACAGAATAGCCCTGCAAGAGGGCCGCCAGTTTCGCATCGTGGGCGCGGCGGGCTGCGGCGCCGTCCCGTGAGGGCGGATACGCGAAGTGGATCGCCGGAATGCCGTGTGCTTGGGCGCGGGCGAGACCGTGGGCCCCCGCTCGGTCGGAGACGACCACTGCCAGCTGGACGCCCGGCAGGCGCCCGTCTTCGATGGCGTCGACGACGGCCTGCAGGTTGGAGCCGTATCCGGAGACCAGGACACCCAGCCGAACGCGGCCATGCGTCCCAGGGGTCTCTGCCGGCGGACTAGACGTCATAGCAGCGTTACCCGCGGGCCGGCCGCAGCTTCGACGACCCGCCCCAGGCGATAACCGTCGCCGTCCAGAAACGACAGCGCGAGATCGGCGTCCTCTGGCGACAGGATGACGACCATGCCGATCCCCATGTTGAAGACGTGGTACATCTCCTCCGGTGCCACCTGTCCCCGCGCCTGAATCCAGTCGAAGATCGGCAGCACAGGCCAGGTCCCCAATTCGATCTCAACTGACGTCCCCGACGGCAATACGCGCGGAATGTTGTCGAAGAAGCCGCCGCCGGTGATGTGCGCCAGTGCCTTGACCCGCACGCGCTCCAACAGCCCAGTCGCCGGCGCCAGGTAGTTGCGATGCGGCGCAAGCAAGGCGTCGCCCAGAGTGACGCCGTCCAGCTCCGGCCGCGGCCGATCCAACGGCAGGCCCTCGAACACGCGCCGGGCCAGCGAGAATCCGTTGGTGTGCAGGCCGGCCGAGGGCAGGCCGATCAACACGTCCCCGGGCGCGACAGACGCGCCATCGATCAGGGCATCGCGTTCCACCCAACCCACGATCGTGCCCACCAGGTCCAACTCACCGATCTCGTAAACGCCGGGCATCTCGGCGGTCTCGCCGCCCAACAAGGCACAGCCGGCGGCGCGGCAAGCCTCGGCCAGGCCGCGGACGACGTCCAGAATCCGGTCGGGGTCCAGCCGGCTGGATGCGACGTAGTCCAGGAAGAAGAGGGGGCGCGCGCCCTGGACCAAGATGTCGTCCACGCAGTGGTTGACGAGATCGTGGCCAAGCGTGTCGAATCGACCCGCGGCCGCCGCGACCATCGTTTTGGTGCCCACCCCGTCGGTCGAGGCGACCAGGACCGGTCGCCGGGCGGCCTGCAGCCGACCCGCGTCGAACAGCCCGCCGAAGTTGCCGTGCCCGCCCAACACCTCGGGTCCGTAAGTGGACCGAACGGCCTCAGCCATCTGCTTCTTGGTCAGGTTCGCGCGATCGATATCGACGCCCGAATCGCGGTACGATACGCCCATGAAACGGTCCACGCTCCCTTCGGTTGACTTGGTTCGGCAGACGTCCAGATCAGGCCCGCTGCTCCAGTCGCTTGAGGCCCTTGGCGGCGACGTCGGTCCGATAATGCATGCCGTCGAAGTGAATGCACCGCACGGCACGATATGCACCGTCCACAGCTTCGCGAAGGTCCATCGCGCGACAGGTGACCCCGAGCACACGCCCCCCGAACGTGAAGTAGCCCTCGTCCAGGCGCCGGGTGCCCGCATGGAACACGGTAACGCCCGGGTAGGCCTCGGCCTCGGTCAAGCCATGAATGGGCAAGCCCTTTGGGTACACTCCGGGATAGCCTGCCGAGGCGCAGACGACGCAAACAGCCGCGTCCGGCCGCCAGCGGAGGGCGGCCCCATCCAGACTGCCAGTGGCGCACGCGTGCAGGACGTCGAACAGATCGGAGTCCAGCAGGGGCAGAACGGACTGCGTCTCCGGGTCCCCGAAGCGCGCATTAAACTCCAGCACCTGCGGCCCGTCCGGCGTCATCATCAACCCTGCGTACAAGACACCGCGATACGGAGTCCCCTCGGCGCGCATGCCGGCGACGGCCGGATTGAGAACGGTTCGCACCGTTAGTTCCAGCGCGGCCGCGTCCAGGATGGGAGCCGGTGCGTAGCTGCCCATTCCGCCGGTATTCGGACCGCGGTCGCCATCGTAGGCAGCCTTGTGATCCTGAGCCGGCACCATCGGCACGGCACGTTCGCCGTCACAGAAGGCGAGCACCGATACCTCTTCGCCGGCAAGCCCCTTCTCCACGATCGCGGACTGGCCCGCCGCGCCGAAGCGGTTTTCGATGAAGATTTCGCGCAGGGCCTGCTCGGCCTCCGCGGCGGTGCGGCAGACGCTGACGCCCTTGCCCGCCGCCAGGCCATCCGCTTTGACCGCCACGGGCAGCCCCAGGTCGCATACGGCCTGCCTTCCCTCATCGGTACCGGTCACGATGCGGTAAGCCGCAGTCGGGAGGCCGTGCCGGGCCATAAAGTCCTTCGCGAAGACCTTTGAGGTCTCCAGCCGCGCAGCCATCTGAGACGGACCGAAGACCGGATGGCCGTCGGCGGCCAGCCGATCCGAAAGGCCGAGCGACAGGGGCAGTTCGGGCCCCACGATGGTCAGTGCAATTCGCCGATCAGCCACGAACCGGCGGATGCCGTCGACGTCCATTTCGGCCAGGTCTACGTTGGTTGCCATGCCGGCCGTCCCACCGTTGCCGGGCGCGACGAAGATCTGCCCCACGCGTGAAGATTGGCGCAGCTTCCAGGCGAGGGCATGCTCGCGGCCGCCGCTGCCGACGATCAGTACGTCGTTCAACTGCTCGCTCCCTTGATGACGCAGTCGAAAGCCAGCTTCTCGCCCTCTCTGGCGTCCACCGCCATCGGATAATCGCCGGAGAAGCAAGCCATGCACAACTGGTTGGACGGCCGGCCGATGGTTTCGGCCAGGCCGGTAAGGGACAGGTAGCCGAGTGAATCGACGCCCAGGTAGTCGCGGATCTCTGGAATGGTCATCCGGTGGGCGATCAGCTCCGCATGCGTGGCCATGTCCACACCCATGAAGCAAGGGTGCCGGATCGGCGGTGCGGTGACCCGCAAGTGAACCTCACGAGCGCCGGCGGCGCGCAGCATGGCGATGATCGGGCCGCTGGTGTTGCCGCGTACGATGGAATCATCGACCACGACGAGGCGCTTGCCGCTCAAGTTGTCGCCGAGCGCGTTGAACTTGAGCGCGATGCCGAGCTGCCGCAGCCGGTCGTCGGGCTGGATGAAGGTCCGGCCGATATACCGGTTCTTGATCAGGCCCTCGCTGAACGGCAGCTGGGCGGCGCGCGCGTACCCGATCGCCGCCGCCGTGGCTGAGTCTGGAATGCCCATAACGAGGTCGGCTTCGACGGGGTGCTCCGCCGCCACTCTCGCTCCCAGCTGCTGCCGGACCTCGTGGACCAGCCGCCCTCCGATGACGCTGTCCGGGCGGGCGAAGTAGATGTACTCGAAGGCGCATAGCGCACGCCGCATCGGGCGGCACGCCCTGGACGCTCTGGACCCCATCCTGATTGATGGCCACGATCTCGCCCGGCTCGATCTCACGCACGAAGGTCGCGCCGATGGTCGTCAACGCACAGGATTCGGACGCGATGACCCAGCCTCCGTTGAGCTGGCCCAGGCATAGCGGCCGGATCCCCCATGGGTCGCGGACGCCGAAGAGCATGTCCCGGGTCAGGATAGTCAGCGAATAGGCGCCGCGGGCGCGGACCATGAAGAGGCGAATGCGCTCGATCCAGTCGCTGCCGGCTGCGCCGGCCAGCATCTGCGCGATCACCTCGCTGTCGGACGACGACATGAGCCCGACGCCGCGGTTGAGCAGGCCCAGGCGTAGCTCGCAGGAATTGACCAGATTGCCGTTGTGTGCCAACCCAAGCGGTCCCAGCGCCGATTCCAGCAGGAACGGCTGAGCGTTGTCCACACGGGACGAGCCCTTCGTCGAATAGCGGTTGTGCCCGATGGCGATGTGACCACGCAGCGGACGCAGGTTTTCCTCGGTGAAGACCTGCGACACGAGGCCCATGGCCTTGTACGCCCGGGCCGACTGCCCGTCGGACACCGCAATGCCGGCGCTCTCCTGGCCGCGGTGCTGCAGCGCGTACTGGGCGAAGAAAGTGACCCTGGCTACATCGGTCCCGGGAGCATAGATGCCGAAAACGCCGCACTCCTCATGGGGCGCGTCGCTCGCAGTCTGATTCAAACATGACCCAACCTTTCCAGCTGGCCGCCGGATTGCGCAGGAACGCGGGAACGAAAGCCGCGGCCGCTTATGACCGGATGTCCTCATCGTCAGACACGATCTTCTGCGTCTGGCTCTTCTGGAACTCGACCACGGCGTCGTGTACGACCAGGTCGCTCAGAGCGAGGATCTTCGCTGCCGCGAGCGCGGCGGCCGCCGGTTCCAACACGGTTACCGGCGCCACGCCGCTGGGCATGCGCAACGAGGAAAACAGGTCGGCTCCGCTGTAGCGGTCCGAATAGGGCGGGCAACTGATCACGGGCACGGACACCGCCGCGTCCACCATGCCCGAAAGGGCGTTAGAGCGCCCTGCGACAGCAACGTACACGCGCGGTCCACCCTGCGCCTCGTACTCCCGAATGAGGTCCAGCAAATGGCGCCGGGCTCTTGTGGGCCGACGCGATGCGATACACGGGCGCCAATCCGAAACGCGCCAATTCCCGCCCGATCTCCTGGGCAATCGCCAGGTCTGATTTCGAGCCCATCAGTACGATCACTCGTCCCGACAAAGGTTACCTCCTGGGGTTGGACGCGCCAGGGCCAGACGCCAGCCGCGCCCTACG
Organism: uncultured Chloroflexia bacterium; assembly: GCA_963843645.1. Lineage (GTDB taxonomy): Bacteria > Chloroflexota > Anaerolineae > DAOTYC01 > DAOTYC01 > CAWJLE01. The sequence goes on from CAWJLE010000003.1 coordinate 1,324,734, forward strand.
CGAATTTCTCCGTCATGTCCGCGACCTGGGCGTACTTCTCTTTCAGCATGGCCAGGCCGCTGCTCGTCCACCTGCTTCATTTCGCGGTAGATCTGCTTGTCCAGCATGCGCTCGCGCTGGCCCTCGGGCCAGAGGCGCCACGAGTCGTTGTCGATGACGTCGGCAATCAGGAGCTGGCCGTCGACGTCGCGCCCGAACTCGATCTTCATGTCCACGAGCGTCACCTTCTGCTGCGCCCAGGCGGCTTCCAATGTCTCGAAAGCCCGCCGGCCGAGCGCGATCATGTCCTGGACCTCGGCGGCCGTGGCGATGCCCTCACCGGGAATGTCCTCGGCTGAGATGATGGGATCGTGGCGGGCGTCGTCCTTGATGAAGAACTCGACCGGAATCGGCTCGAAGCGCGTGCCTTCGCCGATTTCCGGGTGGCGCTTCAGGTAGGAGCCGGTGGCGATACGACGCATGACGACTTCCAGCGGGATCATCTTGCACGCGCGGACGAGCATGACGTCTCGTCGGCGTCTCCACGTAGTGTGTGCGGCAAGCCCGCCCTTCCAGCGCGCGGAAGACGTTGCTGGTCGTGCGGCAGCTCAGGCGCCCTTGCCCTCCATCTCGTTGCGCCGCGCGCCGTCGCCCGCGCTGAGGCTGTCCTTGTGCACCATGTAGACGAGAGCCGGGTCCTTCATGTGCGCGAAGATGATCTTGGTCTTGCCTTCGGCCAGCTTCGGGCCGAAGACCACGTGAGTCTGTGTGTGGTGAGTCTGCGTTCATGGACCTCTTCTCACTTTCTGCAGCTGAACACTCCCGACATCGTGCCGACACCGCAACGACGCCGGTGCGTTGTGTTGTTGCGGCAGGTTCAGGCGAGACTTCGAAAGTCTTATTGCTTGGCCGCCTCCAGCCGCGCTCGCAGCGCTGACGCAAAATCGCGGGCGCGTTGCGGAGCGTCGCCGACGTAGTCCTGAGCGTCGAGCAGCTTCAGCACCGTCGCCGCCGGCAACACGATCGGTGATGAACGGATCGTCCGACGACAACAGCGCCGCCAGTGGATTGGGCTCGCCGCACTGCACGGCGGCCCACGGCCACCAGGCTGTGCTGTCGAATGCGCTCGTGCATGGCCTGGCGGTCGCGCGCCGGCCTTGACCATCTCCATCAGCAGCGCCTCGGACGCAGCAAACACACCGTAGTTCGCCAGGTTGCGATCGATCGCCTCCGCGACGACTCTCCAGCCGCGCACGATACGCAGCTCTGTGTTCAGGATCTCGTCAATGGCCAGGAAGCCCTCGGCCAGGATGACGCGCCGGTTGGCCGAGTCGTCGAGGGTTCGCTCGAGCAGGCAAGTGGCGGCGTTTTGCCAGGCAACCGCCGGCAGCGCGGCCACGAAACGCGCCAGGGAGCCAATCTTCTCGCTGTTGATCGGGTTGCGCTTGAACGGCATGGCGGACGAGCCGACCTGCTTGCTGCCGAAAGGCTCGGCCATCTCGCCGAAAGGCGGCGATTGCAGCAGTCGCAGGTCAAAGGCCATCTTGTGCAGCGAGGCGGCCAGCCCGGCCAGAGCATTGAGCGACCATCAGGTCCTGCTTGCGCGGGTAGACCTGGGTGGCCACCGGCAAGGCAGGCAGGTCCAGCCGCGCCATGAAACGCGGCTTCCAGATTCCGCGGCGTCCAGCCGGTGCCCTCGAGCAGGTGGGCGTAGGAGGCGGACGTGCCGACGGCGCCCTTCAGTCCCTTGCCGCGGACCGCGCTTCCGCGCAGCGTCCAGCGCGTCGAGATCCAGCCACAGGTCCTGGGCGTACTGGGCGAGCCGGTACCCGATCGTGGTGGGCTCGGCGGGCTGCAGATGAGTGTAGGCCATCGCGGGTCGGTCGGCGTAGGCGTCGATCTGTTCCGCCAGCGACGCCAGCAGCCGAACCACATCGGCCCGGATGAGAGCCAGTCGCCTCGCGCAATGCGCAGCGCATCGGCATTGTCCTCCACGTCCATGCTGGTCGCGCCCAGGTGGATGATGCCGCCGCCCGATCGGGCAGCGCTCGGCGAAAGCGCGCACCTCAGCCATCAGGTCGTGGTGAATTTCGGCCTCAATGGCTTGGCTCCGAGCCAGGTCGAGCTCGTCCTGGTGGGCGCGTAGATCGTCGACCTGCTCAGCCGTCACCAGTCCAGCCTCGTGCTGCGCCTCGGCCAGCGCGACCCAAATCCGCCGCCAGAGAAGCCGCTTGTCGTTCTTCGGACCAGAGGGCGCGCATCTCCTCGGCTGCCGTAACGCCAGGTGAAGGGCGACAGAAACGTGGAATGACCGAATACAGTCGGATTATCGGTGGACACGCTGTCTCCCTCTCACAAACCGGCCACGTAGCGGACGCCGGCCTCGAAGATAGGCAGGCCCAACCGCCCGGATTCGCCGCGCGTCCACCGCGGATGCTGGTATGGCAAGATGTGATCCTCCGGGTGGGGCATCAGGCCGAAAACGTTGCCCCGCGCGTTGCAGATGCCGGCGATGCCATCGATGGAGCCATTCGGGTTGGCAGGATACCCGGCCGGAGCGCCGTTTTCGTCGACGTAGGTCACCGCCACCTGCCGCCTGGCCTTCAGTCCGGCGAGCGTCTCGGCCTGGTCCGACGAGAAGCCGGCCCTCGCCATGAGCCACAGGAACGTGCAACAATTCCTGCAGCCCACGCGTGAACACGCACGGGCTGTCGGGGTCCGGCTTAAGGTAAACCCAGCGGCACTCGAAGCGCGCGTGCTCGTTGAAGGTCAGGGTCACCCTGCGCTCGGACTGCGGCCCGGGCAGAAAGCCAGACTTGACGAGCGCCTGGAAGCCGTTGCAGATGCCCAAGACGGCCTTGCCGTCGTCCACGAACCGCTGCAAATCATCCAGGAATCGGTAGCGGAGATCGATGGACCACAGCACACCGGCCCCCAGGTCGTCGCTATATGAGAAGCCTCCGGGCAACACGAGCAGAGCGTAATCCTTCAATCGACGCTCGCCGCGCGCTAACTGGTTCACGTGGACGATCTCAGCGCGGCCGCCGGCTGCCTCGAATGCCTGGGCGGCCTCGGCATCACGGTTCGTGCCGGTAGCGTGAAGGACCAGTACGGGTGGCTTGATCATGCCACACCTCCCGCCTCAGACTGACTTCGCCAGGCGGATTCCAGATCGCTCACCTCGGTGCGAATCACCTCGCGTCCGCCGGTTCCGCGCACCACGAGCGACGGCGCAGACGTCACGACGCCCACGCGGGCGACCGGAAGCCCGGAGAGACACGCCTCGAACGCGTCGGCGTCCTTCGGTTCAACCTCGACCAGGTAGCGTGAATTGGATTCGCTGAAACTGAGGACCACATCGTCGGGCAAGAACGCCCCACCCGGCGCCTCGAGCAGGTTGAGCTCCAGTCCCAGTTCGCCGGCGATCGCCATCTCGGCCGCGGCGACAACCCAGCCGCCCTCCGAACAATCGTGGCAGGCCCGCACTCGGCCGTCCATCATGGCCCGATGCAGCGCCCGCGCGACCTCCAGACCGTTCGCCACAGGTTGCGGCGCGCGTTCTCCAACGGCGCCGAGGAGCCGATAGTAGGCGCTGCCGCCGAGCTCGTCGCGGGTCAGGCCCACCGCGTAAACGTAGTTCCCGGCGCTCTTCAGGTCCATCGTCACCGCTCGCCGGACGTCCGGCAGGATGCCGACGGCGGAGATCAGCAGGGTGGGTGGAATGGAGATCTTGTGGCCTGTGCGACTGTCGAAGTATTCGTTGTTCAAGCTGTCTTTCCCGGAGATGAACGGTGCGCCGAACGCCAGAGAGCCCTCGTAGCAGCCTTTGCAGGCGCGCACGAGGTCTCCCATACGGTCGGGCAGATCCGGATTGCCCCAGCAGAAGTTGTCAAGAATGGCGATGCGGTCGGGATCCGCGCCGACGCAGACGGCGTTGCGCACCGCCTCGTCGATGACAGCGTGGGCCATAAGATAGGGGTCCAGCGCGCCGTAGGTCGGGTTGATGCCGTGACTCAGCACGATGCCCGCCCAGCCAGGCGCCCGATCCGATCCGTGCCTGGCGGCCGACGGTCTCAGAACGGCCGCGTCAGACGGACCTTGGTCCCGCGCGCCCACCAGAGGCTTCACGATCGTGCCGCCCTGAACCTCGTGGTCGTAGCGGCGGATGACGGCCTCCTTACTGGCGACGTTAGGTTGGCTCAAGATACCGCGAAGCGCGACGGTCAGGTCGCCCACGCTGTGCACCGGTCGGTCGGACTCGTCGTGAGGTCGGGGCGACCACACGCCCTTCAATCGGCGGCGGGGAATGCCGTCGTGCAGGAATTCCATGGTCATTTCGGCCACGATCGCGTCGGCAAATAGCAGCCGCAAGCGTCCGTCGCCGGTCAGCTCGCCTATGTCCGTCGCTTCCACGTCCAGTCGAGCGCAGATGTCGACGACGCGATCCACGTTCTCCGGCCGGACAGCCAGCACCATGCGCTCCTGGGCTTCGGACAGCCAGATCTCCCACGGCCGAAGCCCCGCGTACTTCAGCGGCACGCGGTCCAGCTGCACGGTCACGCCCAGGTCCTTGCCCATCTCTCCGACGGCCGACGACAGGCCTCCGCCGCCGCAGTCTGTAATCGCAGTGTACAGCCCGGCATCGCGAGCCAGAATTACCGCTTCCAGGGCCTTCTTCTCGACGATAGGGTTGCCGATCTGCACGGCACTGCCCGATTCCTCCGCGGTGAGCTGGGTCAGTTCGGCGGAGGAGAAGGTAGCCCCACGCAGTCCGTCACGCCCTGTGCGACCGCCGATGAGCACGATACGATCACCTTTCAGCGGCTCCGACCTGTGGCAGCCGGTGGGCGCGAGCCCCAGGCAGCCACAAAAGACGAGCGGGTTGGCCTCGTAGCCATCATCGTAAAGAATCGCGCCGCCGACGGTAGGGATGCCCATCTTGTTGCCGTAGTCTTCCACGCCGGCGACAACCCCATCGAACACCCGCTGAGGGTGCAGCACACCGGGGGGCAGGTCTGAGAACGCCCGCGGAGTGGCGCGGCCCGCAGCGGCCCCGCTGCCGAAGCACAGAACGTCGGTATTGGCGATAGGGCGCGCCGAAACGCCAATGATATCCCGAATCACGCCGCCTACGCCGGTGTTGGCGCCGCCGAACGGCTCGAGCGCAGACGGGTGGTTGTGAGTTTCCACTTTGAAGGAAATTTCGTATCCGTCTTCAAAGTCGAGGATACCGGCGTTGTCGACGAACGCCGACCGCACCCATGGCTTGTTCAGGCGCTCGGTGGCACGGCGCAGGTAGGTCTTGAGCAGGCCATCAATGCGCTCGCACTGCACTTCGCCCCCGACGCGTTCTTCGTAGTCGACCACACCGCGGAACGTCTTGTGGCCGCAGTGTTCGGACCACGTCTGGGCAATGGTCTCCAGCTCCACGTCATCCGGCTCGCGTCCCTCGCGCCGAAAGTACGACTGAATCGCGCGCATCTCTGCCAGGCTGAGCGACAGCAGCCGCTCCCGGTTGATGGCCTCCAGGCCCGCATCGTCAGCCCGCAGCAGCGGCACGATCTCCACTCGATCGGAAGCGCCCTGCTGTCCCCCGGTCGGAGACCAGAACGGCGGCTGGGCACAGCCCCAGCTAAAGATCTGGATCAGGTCGTTGCAGAGCAGGCCGCGAGCCAGCCGTTCCACGTCCGCCTCTGACAGGTCACCCTCCAGGACGAAACGACTGCCTGTCGCCGCGACCTCGACGCCGGGGACGCCCACCGTAGCCGCACCGGCGACGATGCTGCCGGCAACGGTGTCGGTGACTCCCGGTCGGTACGTCACCTCGACGACGAAGGGGTTGCCCGGCCCGACGTTCACGTCTGCCGGCGTCCAGGGCTCCCAACGATAGGCCTGTGACACCGGATCCGCCAGCAGATCGCGACACAGTCGCTCGACCCCGTCCACAGATACGTCGCCGCCGATGAAGTAAAGATCGCTGACCGCGACCTTCCTCAAACCGCCGATCCCGAGCGAAGCAGCAGACGACACGAGCCCATCGGCTCGTCCGTCGAAAATGCCGGGCCGGGGCGATACTTCGATACGATAGATCAAATTGTTCATGCCGTGGTCATCCCATGCTCCGATAGTTGGGCGCTTCCCTGGCGATGAAGATGTCGTGGGGATGGCTTTCGATGAGCCCGGCATTCGTGATCCGAACGAACTCGCCTTTTTCGCGTAGCTCGTCCAGGTTGTGCGCGCCGACGTAGCCGAGGCCCGAGCGGACCCCGCCCATAAGCTGGTGCATGTACTGCTTGAGCTGCCCCTTAAACGGCACGCGGCCTTCGACGCCCTCGGGGACCAGCTTGGCAAGCCCACCACCCTGGCCAGACCCATAACGGTCGCGGCCGAGACCGGCCAGAGCGCCCATCGAGCCCATGCCACGATACTCCTTGAAGGTTTTACCCTCGAACAGGACCAGCTCGCCGGGGCCTTCCTCAAGGCCCGCCAGCAGATTACCGAGCATAACGGTATCGGCGCCGGACACCAACGCTTTGACGATGTCCCCAGAATACTTGATTCCACCGTCCGCAATGACAGGGATGCCGCGCGGTCGCGCGACCCGAGCGGCATTCATGATAGCGGTGATCTGGGGCATGCCCACGCCGGAGATGATGCGCGTGGTGCAAATGGAGCCCGCGCCGATGCCTACCTTCACGGCGTCGGCGCCGGCGTCGATCAGCGCCGCAGTGCCCTCCTCGGTCACCACGTTGCCGGCAATGACCGGCATCGCAGGGTGCTTGCTCTTCAGCAATTTCACCGCCCGAAGGACGGCCCCAGTGTGGCCGTGGCTCGTGTCGATGCACAGCACGTCGACGCCCTTCTCCACCAGGGCGGCCGCGCGGTCGGCCAGGTCTGGCCCCACACCCACCGCAGCACCGACCAAAAGGCGGCCCTGCCGATCCTTTGCGGCGTTCGGATAATCCCGCTTCTTCTGGATGTCTTTGACGGTAATCAGGCCCCGGAGATTAAAATCAGCATCGACGAGAGGCAGTTTCTCGATGCGATGCTGCTGAAGGAGCTCTTTCGCCTCTTCGAGCGTGGTCCCTAACGGGGCGGTGATCAACGGGTCGGCCGTCATGTATTTACTGACCGGCTGGTCGAAATCAGTGACGAACCGGATGTCACGGTTAGTCAATATGCCCACCAGCTTGTGATCACGCGTGATGGGCACACCGGAGATGCGGTAGCGCTGCATCAGCTCCTCCGCCTCCAGCAGAAGCGCTTCGGGCGGCAGCGTGATCGGGTCCTCGATCATGCCGGACTCCGACCGCTTGACCGTGTCCACCTCCTGCGCCTGTTGGTCTATTGTCAGGTTGCGGTGGATGATCCCGATGCCGCCCTCCCTCGCAATGGCGAGCGCCATCCGCGCCTCCGTGACGGTATCCATCGCGGCGGACAAAACAGGAATTTGGAGCTCGATGCCACCGGCCAGACGAGCGGAAAGCTCCACCTCGGCGGGCAGTACCTGAGATTCGCGGGGAATCAACAGCACGTCATCAAAGGTCAGGCCCTGTTTGGCGGACCAATCCGACAAATTCATGTTTCCCTCCTCGAGGATTTGCATAAAATGCAAAAAAGCCGACTGTTTACGGCTTTCATCCTTGAACCGAAATGTCGCTCACCGGTCTTATCCTGTGGTACTGGGAGGCACGGCTGAATCACGGTGGCAGTACAGAGCGTTGACTATTGAGCAAGCTAAGAATACCACATTTTAGGGCCGCATGCAAGTTCAACCCCCAGGCACAGTGTCCAGACTCTGGGTGTGAGCGTGTCCATCGTCGAGCATCCGGCCCCCATGAGCGCGGCGACGCGCGGAGGGGGACGATGACCTGAGGATGGGCGTGAATGTGAAGAGGACACGAAAGGCGACCCGGAGCCCTTCGTGTCCTCTGTTCAGAGCGAAGTCTTTGTCATCCCGCGACGCTCAGGCGCGCCGCAAGAACCTCGTCGCGAGCACTACGGCCACCAGTCCCAGGCCAATTAGCGGCATCGCGGCACCGCCCGCCGCTCCAGTCGTCGGCAATTTCGCCGGCTGTCCTTCGATCGGCAGGGTCCCGGTCAGCAGCGGCAGCGCCGGCGCGAGCTCGATCGCCGCGCTCGCCGTTGGAGTTGGCTCGACCGCGGGGACCTGCACTTCGGGTGCGGCCACCGTTGGGGCGCTCTCACCGGCCTCGGCAATCTCCGGGGCCGCCTCCGGCAGGCTCAGTTCTTCCGAGAATCCCTGTCCAACCGAGGTCGTCGTCAGCACCTGGTCGGCTATGGCCTCCGCATACAGCAAGCTCACGCGATTCGCAATCAGGTCTCCAGTGCTGGCCTCCGTGTTGACGCGAACCGTCAGCGTGGCGTCGGTCGCTTCAGCGTCGGCCATCTTGCCGATGTTCCAGGCAACCATCCGCCCATCCTGAATCGTCATCTGGCCTTTGGCTGCTTTCGCGTCGACGTACTGCAGTTGGTCGGGCAGAAGGTCCGTGACCACGACCTTCGAAATGCCGGTGGGCAGGTCGTTTTGGACCGTGATCGTAAACGTCAGCGTGGTGCCTGGCTCGGCGGCGCCTGCCGTCTGCACCACGAGGTACGCCGGAGGTTGCGGCAGCACGTCGCCGCTGTATACGCCTACGTTGACCACGTCAGCATTGCCGCACGTCAACGGCACCGCGATCTGATCGGCGTACACGTGAAGGGACTGTGCCTGTGCCGCCGGCAGGATCGGCCGAAGCACGGCGTAGCCCTGGCCCAGGCCCCTGAACTCATACTGGCCCTCGTTGCCGGAGATTTGCGACGCTTCGTAGCCGCCGCCGGCAAGATCCAGCTTGATGCCCGGCTCGTTGCGAAAGCCCCAGTTGACCACTGTTCCGCTCAACCCGGTGCAGTCGCGCGCTGCCCCTCCTGCTCCACTATCCTCCTCGGGGACGGCCAGAGTCGGTTGTTCCTCAGGCGCGGCCGCCGGGCTCATCCCGGCTGCCGGCTGTACGAGACACGCCAGAAGGACGATGCACATCGCGCCAGCCACCACCGGACCCAGACCTAACCACCGTCTACGCATCGTCGTTCTCCTCCTTACTTACTGAACGAAAACATCGCGCCTGCATCCGAATGGTACATAAAATTACCATTGTTGTCAAATTCACACCAAAGCCATCACGAAGGCCGCTCCCGATCACCGTGTCCGCCGGCACTGCCCATTCACGGACGTTGTGTGGGCCGATTGTGGTTCAACACGAACTGCTTCAGTTCGCGATTTGAATCGGCGTCTTCAGCTCCACCGAGTCTCCCCCGCCCTCGACCGGCAGGCGGGCGCCTGTGGCCGCGTCGTACCAGCCAATCTGAAGCCTCGCCTCACCCAGCCTGGCGTCGACCCCAACCGGGACCTGGTAGCGGTCCGCGATGATCTCGCCGGAAGACCACTCCGTCGTTGGCAGTGTACCGCCGACCGGCACCGAATCCCACTGCCCGGCGAGGACGCCATTGGCGCCCACCAGGTGATTGAACACTGTGTACGATGTGCCCACGTTCGACAGCGTTCGCCAATACAGCGTCAGCACCACCATACCGCCCGGCTTCACGCGATCCGTCGTCAGGTCGTACCCCAGGAGCTCGATCTGCCCGCCAAATTTCGCCGCTCGGGGATGCCCGATCCGAGGTACGTCGAAATGCTTCTCGCGTCCCTTCACGGTCACGGTCCGCAAGACCACTGGCCCCGAATCCCCCACCTGCACCGTGAGTGCGTATCGTCCATCCAGAAGATCCGCCGGCAGCGCCAGGGTTTGTGGGTCACGCCGCACCTGTCCCACCGGCCATCCGCCGACCCGTGTCGACTGCACGGCAATCCGGTCCCCGGACGTACCCGCCAGCCACAGAGCGGCCTCGGCCGCCTGAGCATCGCCGTCCTCTGCGGCTTGCCAGAACAGGACCGGCTCGTAGCGGTCGCCGGGTTGGACCGGTCCTCCGGCGGCCTGCGCGCCAATGAGCCGCACTCCGCCCAGGTCGCGATCCACGGTCGCGTCCAGGGCCAACAGTTCGGTGGTGGGCGGCTCTCTAGGCGCGGGTACGCGGATTGCCCCCAAGTCCAGTCGCTCGCCTGCCGCGCTTTGGTCCGCCGCAACGCCTCGCAACGGCAGGACCCGCCGATCCGAATCGCGGTACAGCCACACTTGCACGCGGTAATCGCCCGGCGGCGTCCCCGGGTACAGCATCAGCCCAAGGTGATCCGGGATCACTTCGCCTGTGTCCCAGGTCACTGTCGGCCGGAAGTTCCCCAACGGAGCGCTGTTCGTCCGGCCCCAGACGCGGCCCTGTGCGTCCACCACCTGCACGCCGACCATGTACTCCTCTGCGGGCCGGCTGAGCGCCTTCCACGTCAGGTCCAGCTGCGCGATCTGCGCCCGCCCCCCCGCCTGCACGCCGAGCCCGTACCGCTGCAGCGCAATGTCGTCGCCGAAGCGCACCCCGGTTCCCAGGTCGCGAGTCACTGCGGGACCACCGGCCGCCGGCATCGAGTAGTAACGAAACACGAGCGGGCCAACCCACTCGGTCAATGTCCGGTACGTCCGCGTGGTAAGCCAGCGCTCGATGCTCTCGTCCGGGTCGAACCCCAGCGGCAGATTTTGGACCACCCACAGGCCGACACGCCGCTCGGACACGTCCTGCAGGACCGCCGCGCCAACCTTCTGCTGTGTGGGATCGATCCAGGGCAGGTCCCCGTGGTAATAGTGCCAGAACGGTGGTGACGCCGCGGGTGGGTTGCACAGCAACGCGTCGTTACCGGTGGACAGCGCTTCCAGATATCGCACGGCCGGGCGAGGATCGGACCGCGCGTACGCCGGGTTCACCTGATAATTCCACAGTCCCCATCCGCTTGCCGCCGCCACCAATGACGCGGCCGCCAGCACGAGCAGAGTCCTCGTCATCGCCAATCCGCACGGTCGCTCCGAGCCGCTTTGGGCACCAATCGGGCGGCCAGCCGCCGTTCGCATCCCAGCGATGGTCGCGATGCCCGCCGCCACGGCCAAGTTAAACGCCGGCAGCGCCATCATAAAGTACTTGGCCCAATGCGGCCGGCTCGTTGGAAACGCCGCGCCGTAGGACAACAGCACCGGCCCCAGCGCGTACAACGCCAGAAAGATCGCGGCGCCCCGCCGACGTCCACGCCACAACCCGATCCATCCGACCACCATCAGCGCGAGGAACGCCAGGGCCAGCGGCAGCGCCCAGAGCGACGGCACGAAATCGCCCACGCTGAACGAGATCAGCGCCTGACGCAGTGTCGCCGGCAGGCTGATCGCTCCGTGCGTGGACCGGCCCTCCTGCCAGATCCACAGCAGCGGCCCCAGGAATCCCGTCCGCGCGCCGGCCACCTCGGCCGGCCTGGCCGCCTGGCCCATGTTCTGGACGATCACGAACGCCATCCATGGCGCGAACAGGGCGCCAATGGCGAACTGCGACGCAATCCACGATCGGACGGGCGATCGACGCGGGATAGGCGGCCACACAGGGCCGCCCCTACGATCATCCCCGCCCACCCGTAGGGGCGGCCCTGTGTGGCCGCCCATCCTGCGCCACCGAATGGCCCACCAGCCCCAAAAATACGCTGCCTCGACCAGCAACACCCAGGCGCTGAGAAAATGCGTGTGCAACATTGCTGCCGAGACCAGCACGAACGCGATCCACCGACCCGTACCGGCCCGCCCCTCCGCCTCCAGCGCACGCATCACTCCCAGAAACGTGTACGCTGAGCACATCGACAGCAACAGCATCCACGAGTAGGCGCGGGCCTCCTGCGCGAAATACACGCCGAAGCCCGAGCATACGGTAACCCCGGCCGCGCACAGCCCCACCCGCCGGCCGGCCAGCCTCCGCCCCAGTTGGTAAGCGACCGGCACGGTCAGCACGCCCGGCATCAGCGACGCGAAGCGAATCGCGAACTCACTGGGGCCCAGCAGGTGCATCGTCGCCCACAACACGATGGAGTGCAGCGGCGGGAACGTGTCGTGGACCAGCGCCGCAGCCATACGTGCCGGATCCAGCCCGGCAATCGCCACCGAGAACGCCTCGTCGTCCCACAATGCACGGTGGCCCAGCCCGTACACCCGCAGCGCGAACCCCGCCAGGCTCAGCGCGGCGAGCGCGATCTTCATCTTGTCGATCTGTCGCCAGGCTCGAATCATGCCACGGATTGTATCGTAATCTTTCCGGCGCGCAAGTCTGCAGGAATGAGTTGGGCGAGACGTCGTCCGCGAGAACCGTGACTCTGAGGAGCGTCGTTCAGCGACCTTCTCAGAGTCACGGTTCTCGCGGACGACGTCTCGCCCAAAATCCGGGATACATCCCTGCAGGTCGGCTCTTGACAAGCCCCTTGCCTCGTACTATAGTTTCCCTACGATCTTCACAACAGACCTCATAGTGGAGCGCATATGGCCATCAAAATCGTCACCGACACCACCACCGGCCTGAGCGACGCTTTCGTCGCGCAGCACGACGTCCGGCTCGTGCCCCTCACAGTCACGTTCGACGATCGCAGCTACAAAGAGCGCTTCGAGCTCGACAATGCGGAGTTCTACGCCAGGCTGGTCCGCTCGCCGCGCCTGCCCAAGACCTCACAGCCGTCGCCCGGCGAGTTCTGCGCCGTGTACGACGAACTCCTCACTCAAGGCCACGAAATCATCTCCATCCACATCTCCGGCGGGTACACAGGCACAGTCGATGCCGCACGCGCCGCGGCGGCCGAGCTGGGGCAGGCCGGCGGCCGCATTCACGTCGTGGACAGCCGCGACGTCTCGCCGGTGCTGGATCTGATGGTCTCCAAGGCAACCTGTGCCGCCGAAGAGGGCCGCTCTGTTCCATGGATCCTCGACCAGCTCGAGCGCATGATCCGCGCGACTACGACGATTCTCGTTCTGGACACGCTGGAATTTCTCGAAAAAGGTGGCCGCATCGGGCCGGCGCGCGCTTTTCTGGGCATGATGCTCAAGATAAAACCCATCCTCAAGTTCGCGGACGGTGTGGCCGCCCCGCTGGCCACCGTGCGTACACGGACGAGGGCTCTCGCCTATCTCATCGATTATTATGTCCAATGCGCGCACGGCGAACCGGTCTGGCTGGCTCTCGCGCACGCTCAGGCACCAGACGATCTGGCCGCAATCAGGGCAGCACTCTGCGAGCGGCTGACCGTCGCCGAGTGCTGGACGACCGAGGTCGGCCCAGTCCTTGGCACGTACGCCGGACCGGGCGTCGTGGGCGGCAGCATCTGTTCCGTCTCCGCCGCCCCCTGGCACTGAGACCCGGTTCAGCTCACTCAGCATCCTTCACGATGTCCGGCGCGTATACCCTCGACCAGGGCACACAACTCTGGCCACCGATCACGTCCAACCAGGTGGCCTTGCCCTCCGCCGTCTGGCCGTCGCTGAACTGGTAGGTCCGCAGATCGCTCGTTGTGGCCGGAACGCAGACGCTGGGACTGGATTCGCTGGCGTCCAGGTACACGCGCACGGACCACCATTCTGGAATGGCAATCGACTCGGCCAGGTCGTTGAACGTCGACTCCGACTCCAGCTTCCACAGGCCGGTGCGGTTGCGAGAAACGACGCTGCCGCTGCAGTAAACTCCATCGTAAAGGTAAACCTGCCCTGAAACCACGGGACACGCACTGCCCGGATTACTGCTCGTGTAGCTCCGGCCGTCTTGCAACACCTGGGGCCCGCTCGCGGTTAGCATGGGGCTCGGCCGTGGGGACTGCGGGCTGGCCGCCTTTTCGCCGTTGGCACATGCGTCACCCCCGTTGTAGCAGTGCGAGGAGAAGTACCCTCCGCTTTTCTGCTGAAAGCGCAGGTGGAGATGGCTGCCGGTGGAGTTGCCCGTACTCCCGACCAGTCCTATCGGCTCGATGTGGCTTGCATCGCCGGAGGTCCGGTAGACGCCGCTCAGGTGACCATACAGCGTGCGGAGCGAGCCGGGGTGGTCGATTTGCACGTAGCAGCCGTAACCACTCGTCGGACACGACGGCTCCTGGCCTGCCGTGACGGTCCCATCAGCCACAGGCAGAACCACTGCCCCGTAATCGTCCGTTCGATTCCAGTCGGTGGCGTAGTAGTCGTTATTGCTGTTACAGTGGGCGCCGTTGCCGTAGAAGGAGCCGGCGCCGCCTACGGTCCAGGTCTCGCCACTGACGAAGGGCATGTACAGCGTCAACGGGCTGTTGGGCGCTTCGTCGCCGGGAAAGGTACCGGACGGGCACGTGCCCTGGGCGCTTACGCCCTGTGGCTGCACGGGCGCCGCGGGCCGCGGAGCGCCGGCCAGAGCTCGGGCCATCGTCTGCACTTCCGGCGCGAACGCGTGCCCCGCATCCACCTGAAGTCCGCTCAACATGTCCTCGGCCGCAGTGGCCGCGGGCGAGTCTGCCGGCGAGATGCCTGCCACCACGACCTGACCCCCGCTGGCAAAGGCCAGTACGCTCACCGCTACACCGCCGGGGCCGCCCTGCAGGCGAAACGCGGACCCTTCGCGCCCTACGCCAAGCGCGAGCCCTCGAGGAGTCGACGCCGTTGGCGCCCAATCTCGGACCGAGTCATTATTGACTTCGAAGTCGAGCCATTTCGCCGTCCAATCGTCGAAGCTCTGCCCCGTGGGCAGGGGCACCACGTTGATTTGGAGCCGCACCGCGTTGGCGGGCAGGTTGGCGGCATCGATGATTTCGGCCGCTTCCAGGTCGTAGTTGGCGAGCATCGCCGCCCCGTACAGCGCATCGGCCGGGGTGGGATAGATATACCAACCGGCTGGCACACGTACTCGGTAACCGTACAGGGGATCGACGTAGAGGTAATCGGATGAAGTCTGCAGCGAGGCGATGCGTGATCCGAAGTTGGCGACGGGCGGACTGACCTGCTCCCGGTTCGGCTGACCCGGCGGACTCTGGGCTCGCGCGACGGTCACGGCGAGGGCCGGCAAGGCGGCCAGGAGCAAGAGAATCAGCAGACGCCCACACAGAACGCGAACACGCATTCCCGAACTCGGTTTACGTGAAGTCCACACAAACCCTCGAGGTTTCGACACAGTCGCAGTATATCATCACTTGTTGCAGTGGTCAAAAATTCTACCAGTCGGCGATCGCGAGTCCAGGAATTCGGGGGGCGGCTGGCGTCCGCCGGCCCGATTACCCCAACGTAGTGCCCTGGTTCGCCAGGGGGCCTAGCAGCTCCGGCCGCCAATCGCGCAGGAATTTCGACTCCCACTGCGCTCTCGCCGCCTTCGTCACGTCCACGTCGCCCAGCAGCAATGCCTCTTGCTGCGGTGGGGCCTTGGCCACGAAATTGCCGAACGGGTCCACCAGGTGTGACTCACCGTGGAAAGTCAGGGTGATGTTCTGGTTCAGGTAACGGTACGTCTCCCTACCGACCTTGTTCGCCGCCAGGATCCACACGCTGTTATCGAAAGCATGCACGCGCGTGGTCACCGGTGTGATGTCCGGCTCGTGTAAGGTCGGCACGGCCGGCCCATTCAAGATCTGAACGACGAGCTGCGCACCCTTCATCGTCATCACGCGGATGAACTCGGAGTATACCGCGTCCTGGCAAATCTGGATGCCGATGGTCCCCAACGCCGTCTGGAATACCGGCAGAGCATCGCCGCGGCGGAACAGCTCCTGCTCCTCCACCACCACCGGCGAAGCCTGGTCCGCCCACGAGTGCAGGTAGAGCGGCAGCACTACCTTGGAGTAGACGCCTTCCACGTCTCCGGATGGGTTGATCAGCACCGCCGCGTTGTAGACCACGCCGCTCCCCGCCGGATGGACGCGGCACAGGCCGCCCACGACGTAGCACCCATATTCGCGCGCTTTTCGGCCCCACGCGTCCGTCGTCGGTCCGGGCACGGTCTCCGCCAGGTCCGGCAACCGATCGCCCACCGCGTAGCCTGTGTTCGCCAGCTCGGGCAGGGCCACCAACTGCGCCCCGGCCCTTCCCGCTCGATCCAGCCAGTGCAGGCCGAGCTCAAGATTACGCGGCTTGTCTCCCAGCACCGTGGCATATTGACACGCAGCTACCTTAACGCTCATACGTCCCTCGCTCGTCGAAGCCTCCGCCTGATATGCGGCCGGCCCGGTTCCTCCGCACGATCGCCGATCACCGGCGGGTGAACGCCACCACGCTGCCGCCGCTGGCGATCACCCGCCATCCAGACCGCAGGAACTCAGTGGCTGCTTTTATGACGCCAGGGTGCGCATCCCCGAGAAGGTCATGCATCAGCAGAAACCCCTTCGGATGTAAATGCGGCGTCCAAAGAGAGAGATCGTCGTAGGCGTCCGTGTAGCTGTGGCCCGCATCGATGAACAGGATAGCACCTTCCTCTTGCCAGGTTTCGGCGACAGCCCGGGTGAGGCCGCGATGCATAGTGACCAGGCTCTCGATCCCCATTCGACTCAAGTTCTGCCTGAAGTTGTCGAAGACGAGGTCCACCCGTCCTTCGCGCTCAGGGTAGTCCGACACGTCCAGACTCCACGCATCCACCGCGTGCACCCGCCGCCCCGCCAGAGCGAACACGGCAGTGGAGCGCCCCTCGTACGACCCGAGCTCGATGACGGACCCGGGAACGGGGCATTCACGGGCAGCCCAATACAGCAGTCCGGCCTCTTTCGCGCTGAGGAAGCCCTTCGCCTGATCGATCCTGTCCCAGATGTCTCCGGAGACCGGCACGTTGCGCCGGTGACGGAATGCTGCCAGGACCAGCGGCAGATCCCGACGGTATGAGATCTGTGAGAAGAACCGCAGCCAAAGGCGACCGCGCTTGACGATCGAATCAGGCATGTGGCCCTCCTCGTTGACCGCACCCGTACTCAGCGATTCCGAACGTGCTACCAACCGACGCCGACACGAAAAGCCGCAAGACAGATGCCTGCATTTTCGCCACGTAACTTCTCCTGCAGCACCTTGTAGAGATCAGCCGCACCCATCACTCCGACGGCAGATCTTCCATTTCCAGTCTGGTAACGATGCCGATGCAGTCCCGCACCGAGCGACCCATGGGGCAGCGATCCGCGTGGAATCGATGAGCGCGTTCTGCCGCCTCGCGCTGCTCCGGTCGCAGCCGGAGGTGATAGGTCACGCCAATTCTGCGCACGACCAGGATCCCATCCTCGACTTCAATCTCGCCGACGGACTCCGACCAAAGCCGCCCTTCTCCGGCAGGAATGTTGCGCGCCTCCAGCGCGCCACCCAGGGTGCCGGTCAGTCAGCCGGCAGTCGCCGCCACCAGGTAATCGAGAGTGGCTGCGTGAGGCTCGTACGTGCCGGGCTGGCGATGATAATGCTCGGCAATTTCCGAATGCACACCAAACAAAACCGGCTCGGTCTCCCCGGGCAGATAGGCCCGTCTCAAACCTCGCGCGGCTCGCTCGATGCGCACCCGCGAACGATAGACGACAGGATCAGTCATGAGTCACTCCTTTTCGGCGGGCATGGATCGCTTGCAGCTGTGTACGGCTAACCATAGCACGTTCCCACCTGCCCGTCAAAGGCAAGCCAGGAAAGGAGTGCATCCAAGATTTTGAGCGAGCCTGAACGCATCCAGACTCTTTACAAATGACAACTTCTATGCTATAATGACACCTATGTTGTCAATATGGCAGCGGGTTGGCAGTGAGCAGTGGGTTCAAGCAGCAATGGAGGCATCGAGATGGCGGAACGACGGTCGACGACCGAGAAAGCGGCGGCTGCTGTCGGCGGCAATGGCGCTGTAGCGACCTACTCTAGCTACTCCGATGAAGAGGTTGTCACCGCGCTCGAAGTGATATTCGAAGAAACGCTCGCGCTCTCTCGTCAAGTGCGCGCTGCAGGCGAAGACGTCTACCCTAAAGACGACCTGTCGCGAGGCATGCGCTCTGTTCTGAGAAACCTGGACCGGTTTGGGCCCCAAACGGTACCACAGCTGGCCCGTCGTCGGCAGTGCTCGCGGCAGCACGTGCAGCTGCTGGTCAACGATCTTCTGGCCGGCGAGTACGTCGAGTTAATCGACAATCCGGCCCACCGGAGGTCCCATCTGGTGAGTCTTACGCCACGCGGTCAGTCCCTCATGAAGAGGATAAGGGATCACGAAGTCAGGCTGCTGAAGGGCCTGGAGATCGACGTTCCGGCGTCTGATCTGCGGGCGGCAGCCCTGGTTTTGCACTCTGTGCGAAGCGCCTTCGAAAACGACCGCTGGCATCGGTCACTGACAACCGAGTAAGAACGTCCGAGCTACAAATCCATTCGAGTGAATGCGGTGCCCCACGTTCCGACCATGCGTGGAGTGCTTGCCGCTGTTTGCGCAGCAAATTGGCCATAGCAGACCCCCAGGCGCGATGTTGCCCCAAAATTCCCAAAAACGCATACAATCTTGAGATTTAGAAAAGGAAACGACAGATGACATCGTTACGTTCCAATCCCTGGGTAACGTTGTTTGTAATGTGCCTGGCCCTGTTCATGATCGTGCTGGACACCACCATAGTGAATATCGCATTGCCGAGTATTATCGACGGCCTGCACGCCGGGCTCGACCAGGTGCTATGGATTCTGAACGCCTACATCCTGGTCTACACCGTGCTGCTGATTACGGCCGGCCGTCTGGGCGACATCTTCGGCCCGCGCACGGTGTTCGTGGCCGGCATGGCCGTGTTCACGCTCGCCTCGGCGGTGAGCGGGCTGACGCCCGACATCCAGCTGCTGATCGTGGCGCGGATCGTTCAGGGCGCCGGCGCCGCGTTGATGACGCCGCAAACGGCAGCCATCATCACCGGCACCTTCGAGCGAGACCGGCGCGGCGCGGCTTTCGGGATCGGCGGTGCAGTCATGAGCCTGGGGGCTACGGCCGGGCCTACCCTGGGAGGTCTCCTCATCGCCCACTGGTCCTGGCCGTGGATCTTCTTCATCAACGTACCAATCGGCGTCCTGGCCATCGCCGCCGCCTTCCTGCTCGTGCCGAACCTCAGCCCGGGTGAACGCCACGACCTGGATTGGGTGGGCATCGCATTGGCAAGCGCCGGCCTGTCCGCGGTTGTGTTCGGCCTGGTCGAAGGACAGCGATATGCCTGGGGCACGCTGTGGCTTGGCGTGACCATTCCCGAGGTGATCGTCGGCGGATTCCTGCTGCTCGTGGCGTTCCTTGCCTGGGAGCAGCGCTCCAGAGAACCCTTGATGCCGCTCTCTCTGTTTGGTGATCGGAATTTCGCTCTGATGAACGCAGTGACGGCCTCGATGGCTTTCTCGATTCTCGGCTACCTGCTGGTGATGACCCTCTATCTCCAATCCGTCCTCAACATGAGTGCATTGAGCGCCGGCCTGACTTTGATTCCGATGTCGATCGCGTCGGTCATCACGGCCCCCATTGCAGGCCGCCTCGTGGACAAGACCGGCGGAAAGTACGTCGTTTTGATCGCTCTGCTTCTATTCGGCACGGGCATCGCGTGGATTGCCCGTCTCGCCGGACCTCAGACACCTGCTTCGGCGTTCGTAATACCCATGATCCTGGGCGGCATCGGCCTCGGCGGGATCAACGCGCCCAGCGTCACCATCGCGCTGCGCAACATCAGCCCACAACTCGGAGGCGTGGCGTATGGCGTGCTCAATACTATGCGGCAACTGGGTGGCGTGCTTGGCAGCGCCGTGATGGGGGCGGTGCTGCAGAACAGGCTCGCGACTGCGCTGCACGCTGCGACGCCCACCTACGCCTCCCAGGTCGGCCCCGGCTTTCGCCAGTCTTTCATTAACGGGGTCCACAGTCTGAGTACAGGTGGTCTCGACGCAGCCGCGAGCGGCGGGTCGGGCCAAATCACAGGAGTGTCGCCGCAGGCCGCGCAGCAGGTACAGCAAGTGCTCCACTACGTGTTTGCAAGCAGCTTCGTCGACGCCATGTGGCCGACCCTCGCGATGGCCTCGATCCTGCTGGTGCTCACTTCAGCCGGCACCCTGGCGATCGTTCAACGGCGGCGCGAGCACGGTCGCGTAGACGCGCCGGAGGCGGTTGACCGCGAGTGCTGCACGGCGTAATCGCGCGCATGCGACGAACCGGAACTCAGTGCAAACTACCCTCATTGCGCATTCCTCGACACCCGAGGTTGATGAGACGTCCGAAGTTATCGCAACTTCGGACGTCTCTTACTTTGCCCGTGTCTCGTTTCCGTTTTTAGCCAAATCGCGTTAGAATCAGTTCGCAATCTACATTTATCCCACACTCGAGGGGGAGAATCATGTCTTCCGATACGCCATCATTGGCCGGCAAAATCGCCTGGGTTACGGGCTCATCCCGCGGGATCGGCAAGGTTGTTGCGGCGCACCTGGCATCGTTAGGCGCCAGGGTCGCGATCCACGGCACTACGCCAACGTCAGCGCGCGCTTTCGGCGAGGGCGAGTCGCTGCAAGCGGTCGCCGACTGCATCGCCTCCGACTGCGGCGCCGAAACCCTACCGGTCTACGGCGACCTCTGCAAGGAGGAGGAAGTTCATCGCATTGCCGAGGAAATCCGCGCCAGGTGGGGCCAGATCGACGTTCTCGTGACGTTTGCCGGAGGAGACATCGGCGCTGCCGGTACGGGCGGCATTCAGGGCGGCCGGCCCCAAGGCAACGACGCAATCCACATGTCGTTCGACGACATTCGCACCGTGCTGGATCGCAACCTGCTCACGTGCATCCTGTGCTGCCGTGAAGTCGCCCCGGAGATGATGGAGCGTCGATCCGGTCGAATCGTCACGGTCAGTAGCGTTGCCGGCCTCTACGGGCGCGTCGAGGGCGCCATCTACGGCACAGCCAAGGCCGCGGTGTGCCAGTATACCCGGTCCCTGGCCAGCCAGCTCCGGCCCTACAATGTGTATGCCAACTGCATCGCACCGGGCCAGATCATTACCCCCCGCCTCCTGGCCAGCCGCGACGTCGATCCGAAGGAAATGGTGGAGGACGGCACCCTGGAACGCAGTGGCCAGCCTATCGAGATCGCTCGCCTGGTCGAGTATCTGGTAACCGGCGCCAACAGCTACGTCACCGGTCAGGTCATCCGCATCGACGGCGGCTCCCAGGCCTGGCCCTGCTAAGGCCGCTCTCAGCGACCGGCTGCCGGCTCGCTCTGGGTGGATCGTTGGAGGAAGAGCGTGGTCACAGTTGTTCGCTTCGCCGGGCGCTTTGCGCTGGTGGCGATGACTGCGGTGATGGTGACTGTCGCGGTCGGCCCGCCCGCCGCGATCCAGGCCGCGTCGGCCACGGTCTATGCCGATACACTCACCGCCGGATGGACCGACTGGTCGTGGGGCGCCGCCATCAACTTCTCCGCGGGTTCACCAGTTCGTACCGGCACCCACTCGATTGCCCTCAGATATACCAGCGGCTGGGGGGCGCTCTATCTCCACTATCCCGGCCTCGATACGACCGGCTACAACACGCTTCGTTTCTACGTTCATGGCGGCTCCGCCGGCAACCAACCTTACCGATTGTACGCGTACCACGCAGGACCTTCCGGTGACGTCCAGGGTCCGGTCGTCGCTCTTTCGCAACCCAGGGCGAACACCTGGACCGAAGTCCGCATCGCGCTGACCGCCCTGGGGGCAGCCGGTCAGGTCCTCACCGGCCTGGTATGGCAGAACAACAGCGCCGCCGCGCAGCCGGTGCTCTACCTCGACGACGTCGCCCTGGTCACCGACGAAAACCCTGATGGCCCCGTCCTTAGCAGCGGCAGGCTGTCGCCGGGCGCGGCTCGGGCTGACGGCTCAACGCCGGTCACCGTCCGCGTTCACGTCACCGATCCGCAAGGTCCCGGAGACGTGGCCGCAGTCTCCCTGAACGGGGCCCCGGTCGGCCGCGGAGCAGTGCCGCTCAGCTCGGGAGCAGGCGGAGCCTACAGCGCGACCTTTACGGTCGCTCCCACCGCCACTGTGAGTGAGCACACGCTGTGGATCACCGCCCGAGACGTGGCCGGCCACAGCAATGCTTTGGCCCTCGGAGCGTTCGTCGCTCTGTCCCCGCCCGGCGGGAGCATTCCCTCGGTTTTGGCGCAACGACTTGGTTGGGGAACGAACCAGTGGAGTGAGACGCCGGGCCAGGACTGGCAGGTCAATTCCGGCGTTCCGTGGGATTATGTCTACCAGTACATTACGTACGGCTGGCAAACCTGGGGCGACAACTTCGTGCATCGCTTCGTGGAACAAGCCTGGGGCAAAGGCTACACGCCCCTCATCTCTGTCTACCTGATGTTGGGTACTCCACCGACGTGCGGAGAGTCTGCGACCTGCTACGCCCAAAAGCTCCAAAATGCGAGCGCCGTCTCTTCTTACCTGGCATCCTTGCAGGAAGCAGCGGGGCAGGCCAACGGCACCAAACCCGTCCTCTTCCAGCTCGAGCCTGACTTCTACGGTTACATGCAGCAGCTCAGCAACGATTCCAGCCACCGCCCGGCCGGCGTGCGGCCCGATGATCCCTCGTCATACCCAGTGGCTCTGAACGTGGCCGGCTATCCCAACACCCTTGCCGGGTTCGGCCGCCGCATGGTGGACGTGGTCCACTCCGCCGCTCCCAACGCACTCGTCGCCCCGCACGCCAGTATGTGGGCCACAAACAGCAGTCCCCAAACCGAAACCGCGGCTGAGACAATCACAATCGCTCAGCGAACTGCGGCCTTCATCGACGCAATGGGCGGCGGCAGGGCCGATGTGCTCACGGTGGAATGGAGCGATCGCGACTCAGGTTGGAACCCGGAGACTAACCCGCTCTGGGACGACACGAATCAGACGCTGCCGCGCCCATCTCGAGCCATCCTCTGGGAAAACGCGCTGTCCACGGCAGCCGGCAAGCGCCTCATCCTGTGGCAGATGCCGTGCGGCAACATGAACCAGGACAACACGCCCTACCACTACCAGGACAATCGGGCGGCCTACGCCTTCAGCCACGCAGCCGACCTGGACGCCGCGGGAGTGTTCGCCGTCCTTTTCGGCAGCGGGGCGGATCCCAACACGACGCCCGCCACGGACGGTGGTCTCATCCGGATCCAGGCGGGCCTGTACTACGGCGTCATCCACCTCGACCCCCACGCCTTCCTGCCCTACGTTGCCAAACGACACTGAATTGATCCAGCTTCGCGGGGAGAATGGCCGGCTGCGCCTGCCGTCTGAGATCGCTCGATGCCGCGCATCCTCCGTTAGCCCATAATCTCCAGCGCAATTTCCACCGCGTCGCGGACGAACGTCGGGCAGACTGTATCGTACAGGCCCTGCTCGCGCGCCGACTGGCGGCCTTCCGGGGTGCTCATGTCGCGCTCCAGAAGTCCGCTGCATAGTACGTCGCCGTGACGGGCACGGAATCGCTGCGTGAACTCGTCGGCCAGCGCGTAGGTCCGATCCTTGGCTGCCTTGTCGCCGCCGTCGGACGCCCCATACTTCAGCCCGATGGCCATCAGCGCGCCTGCTACGGCGCCGCACACGTTCCCGGATCGTGCAATGCCGCCGCCGAAGGCTGCCGCGACTTTCAGCGCCTCATCCTCGGGAATGCCGACGGTCGGCGCCAGAGCTGCCAGCACCGACTGAGCGCAGTTGAAGTGTCCAGAAAAACGAGTGGCGGCCAGTTCCATTGGTTCCATTGAAGTTCCCCCTGTCAGCAGTCTCGTGGAGCAGTTGGAAGGTCAGTTCGCACCACGCCAGTCACGGAGTGGGCGAGTTCGCACTTGTACACACAGACACATGCTGTTGATCGTCTGCGCCACTAGGTGTCACGTATGTTTCCCGCATCGTCCACGTATTGCGGATACAGCTGGCGCGCACACTGCGGACAGATTCCATGGCTGAAGTCGGCTTCGGAATGGTCTCGCACGTACACTTCCACTTCCTGCCAGTATCCTTGATCGTCTCGGATCCGCTTGCAGTTCGCACAGATAGGAAGCAGGCCGCGGAGCCGGCGCATTTCTGCCTCCTGCGCCTTCCGCAGCGCTTCCTGCGCCTCCACCCGTTCGGTCACATCGATGCAGCTGCCGATGTACCCGGCAAAGTTCCCCTGCGCATCGCGGAAAGGGACCCCGCGATCGAAGATCCATCGATAGACGCCGTCGAAGCGCCGCAGCCGATATTCCATTTCGAAGGTCTCTTGCCGGTGGAAGGCGCCCAGGTATATCTCCAGGCATCGGTCCAAATCCTCAGTGTGCACGCCCTTGGCCCAGCCGTTGCCCAGCTCCTGCTCCATCGCTCGGCCGGTGAACGACAGCCACCGCTCGTTGAAGTAGTCGCACTCAGTGTTGGGGCCGGCCCGCCAGATCATGATCGGTGCCTGCTCTACCAATAAGCGGTACTCTTCAGGTGTGATCGTCGACAATGCCACGTGACTCCTTCCCGGACGGCCGCATCAGCCCAGAATCTCTCGCGTGATCTCTACGGCGTCACGCACCAGCGGAGCGCAGATGGAAGCAAACAGGCCCCGTTCCATCGCCGCCTGCCGCCCCTCTGCCGTACCCACGTCCAGCCCTAGCAGCGGGCGGCACATGACGTCACCGTGCCGCTCGCGGAACCGGCGCATCAATTCCTGAGCCAATGAATAGGCCTGTTCCTTGGCCACCGAGTCGGCGGGATCCGTCGCCCCGTACTTCAAGCCGATGGCCATCAGCGCGCCGGTCACGGCCCCGCACACATCGCCGGAGCGCGCGATGCCGCCGCCGAAGGCTGCCGCCACTCGAAGCGCCGCCTCTTCCTCCAATCCGAGTTGTGGTGCCAGGGCCGCCAAGACCGACTGCGAACAATTGAAGCCGCTGCTTAATTTCGAAACCGCCAACTCCGTTGGATCCACGGCTGCCTCCTACACTACCGATGTCTTCGGTGCCTTTTTGGTACGAAACCGGTCGCTCTTCGATCAGCCTCAGTGGTCCTCCACGTCGGCCTGGATGAGCTTGTCGAGCATCAACGCCACAT
This sequence comes from uncultured Chloroflexia bacterium, assembly GCA_963843645.1. Classification (GTDB taxonomy): domain Bacteria; phylum Chloroflexota; class Anaerolineae; order DAOTYC01; family DAOTYC01; genus CAWJLE01. Next base: position 1,349,647 of record CAWJLE010000003.1, read on the forward strand.
CGACGCGAATGCGCCCTTGCCCCGAGAATGGATCGAAGCCCAGGACTTCTTTGATGCGCGTCTGACGGTAGGCCAGCGTGTTGCGGTGCACGTACAGTTTGCGTGCCACTTCCCCGCTGCACTCGCCGGACAGGCAAATCATCTCCAGTGTCTTCAAAAAGTCCGTTCCGTTGATGGCGTCGTAAGCCTTCAGGGGACCTAGCACTTCGTCCACCATTTGGCGGGCCTCCTTGCGCTCCGACACGAAGTCGAGGATGGAGTACAGGCTCACGTCGTTGATGTGCATGACGTGTCCGGACCCAAAGATGCGTCGTCCGACTTCGATCGCCTGCAGCGCGTCCGCATAGCTCTGGTGCAGGCCGCTGATATTACGGCTGGTGTTCCCGATCCCAATCGACAGACCCACACTGCAGGACGCTTGCCTCTCCGGCGAACAGCAGCGACACATGGCCCGAGCCCGGCTGGCCTTGAGCTCCTTGAGGATGAGCTCTCCGAGGGCGACGGTCTGCTCTTTTATCGACAGGGAAGACAGCGCGTCGGCCTCTACGCCGATCAATACCATGAGCCGGCTGCCGCGGGACACGACCAGATTCCGGCACGAGTCACGACGGACGACGCTTTCGACCATCCGGTAGACTTCTTCGCGACACGGCACCGCGTCGGCCAACGGCCCGGCGCCGACGTCGTCGATGCTCACGATCATGACGACACGCTTGTCCTGAAGATCCAGGCCCAGCGCCTCAGCCCGGCTCACGATCATCTCCGGGCTCTTGACCAGCCAGTGAACCACGTCGTCCAGGAAGTCGCCCTGCAGCCGCCGCTCCGTTTCACGCACACTCTTGGCCCGCATGCGCTCCAGCGCGATGACCGTAACCCCCACCTTCAAAGCGTATTCGTGAATCTCATCGATCGGCTCACCGTACTTGAAGGCCATCAGGTATCCGGTGACGGTGTGCTCCGGCTGAATCGGTTGAATGGAGACGTCGAACCACAGGTTGTTGTACACGCCGATCTGTGCAATCGCGGCCCGCAGACGCTCGCGGAGCGACCGGCTGCCCGCTCCCATGATGACGGGGCCGATCTCAGGCTGCCAGCGGCCGTCCCTCAGCAGATTGTCCAACAGAAACTGTCCCTGCTGGCCGAACGCGCTGCTCGCAATCACGCTTAGATCGGAATCAGCCATGATGACTGTGCTGTGCAACAGCTCGGACAGGGATGAAATAAGGCTCTGCAATGTAGCGCCCATCAGGGCCTCGTGGGACAGCCGGTTGTGTACCGAGAGGGCGTATTCCAGCCGGTTTGTCTGCCGATGGAGCAGCTCGGTTAAGACCGGATTGATGATGTCGGAGTAGAGGATGTCCTCGTTGTTGGGGATCGTCAGCAGCGGCAAGTTGAGGTCATCCGCCCGCCGGGCCAAGGCTTCGACGTCGCCTCTGAAGTAACGTCCGACGTAACAAAGAACCACGCCGGCGCAGCCCCGCGACGAGAGCTCATTCAGCCATCGCAGCGCTTCATTTACGTCGTTGTGAGTGGCGTAGAACGCGCTGACCAGGAGTTCGTTGCCGGTGAGCAGGCGTGGCGCATCGTCTGTCTCCAGGACGGTCACGTTCGTGATGACCCGATCCAGGCCGCTTCTGCCGCCTAACACGATGGCCTCGCCAAGGGGCCCCAGCTTCATGGCCTCACGCACCGTGAGGCCCACAGCCGTCGGCATGAACTCTCTCCTTTCCAACAGATGGAAATCGAACAGGATGTAGCGTTTGCGAAGAAGGTAGACCGGACCTATTCTAACATGCACGCTCAACCGTGTCAATTCGCACGGAGTTCACTGTGCATGTGCCCAGTGACATCGCCACTCAGAGCGTCCATTTCTGTGCTATTGCACAATGATGGGCGGCCAAAAACCATGCTATACTGTGTGTACCGTCATCTACAAGTCACTGTGGTCTTTGGCAGCGCATGTTGGGAAGTCATCAGTCTGTTTCTTGGCCATCCACGGACGGCGAGGCATATTCGCACGCCGGACACTAGGGCAATAGAGATTCGGGGAGGTGTTATGCCGACTCAGCAGTTGAGAACGAAGCAGGACTGTGAAGATTTCGTGCGTGGTTGCACGGTTATGGGTACGGGGGGCGGCGGGGGGCCGAGCCGCGGCCTGAGGCAGCTGGCGACCGCCATGGCGGAGGGTTTGCAGCCAGGTTGGGCAGATGTCCAGGATCTGGCGGACGACGCATGGGTGGCATGTCCGTTCCTGATGGGATCCATCGCGCCAAAGACTCCAGAAGCGCTGGACGAGATGAATGCGCTGGGCATGTCTGACGTACGCTGCCCCAACGCGATCATGAACGCCGTCCAGGAACTTGAGATCTACACGGGTAAGAAAGTCAGCGCCGTAGTACCCATCGAGCTGGGCGGCGGAAACACACCGGAATCCGTTGTGCAGGCCGCGCGCATGGGCATCGTCTGCGCGGACGGCGATTACACCGGTCGCGCGATCCCCGAAATCACGCAGATCACCCCGGTTCTCTTCGACAAGGCCCTGGATCCGATCACGGGCGTAGACGAATGGGGCAACATCAGCATCATCAAGGCCGCCATCAATCCCGCGCTGTCCGAACGCCTCGGCAAGTACCTGGCCGTCGCCGCCCATGGGCTGGTTTGCATGGCCGGCATTCTGGTCACGGGCAAAGAGTGCAAGGACATCATCGTCAAAGGCACGCTGTCCCGATGCTTCGAGTTGGGGCGGACAATTCGCGAAACGCGCGAGCAGGGCGGCGACGTGCCGTCTGCGACGGCCAAAGCCATGGACGGCTGGGTCGTCTTCAAGGGCGTGGTCAGCGAAAAGAAGTGGGAAGACCGCGCAGGTTACTACTGGGGCACGCACGCACTCACCGGCATCGAAGAGTTCGCCGGCCAGACCTTCAAAGTGTGGTTCAAGAACGAGAATCACGTCTCCTGGCTGAACGAGAAACCGTACATCACGAGCCCAGACCTGATTTGCCTGGTGAATCGCGAGACCGGCGAGCCCAAGACGAACGACATGGTCGCCGAAGGCGACGTCATGGCTGTGATTGGGGCCAAAGCCCCCAGGCCATTCATCGAGCAGCCAAAGGGTCTGGATGTGCTCGGACCCAAGCACTTCGGATTCGACCTTCCGTTTGTACCCATCGAACAGATCGTGAAATCGTGATCTGAGGCTATTGCCCTCCAGCCGATGCCCGCAGCGCGCTCAAGCGTTTTGGAGATTGAGCGTGCTCGGGCCGTTCGTGAACCCGGGCTTGGAGAGGCGATCGGCAAGAAGCTGGCGTTATGTACAGACAACTGCTTTGAGGAGCAACGTCGTGGCCGAGAATGCAACACGAAGACGTACGTTGACAATGAGGGTGGGCCAGGAGAGCAACGACATGGACCTGTTTCGAGCGATCACGCAACGCAGGAGCATTCGCTCGTTCAAAGCCGATCCCGTCCCTGAGGAAGCGTTGCGGCGACTGGTAGAGGCCGGCATCTGGGCGCCGACGGGCGGCAATGCCCAGACGTGGCGCTTCGTGATTGTGACCGACCCGGCCAATATTCGTCGTATTAAGATGCTGAGCCCCGGCCTGTCGGGTAACCCGCCGGCCGTCATTGCCATCTGCCAGGACCTGGCTGAAGCCGAGCGAAAGGGCGACGATCTGGGCCGAGATGTTCTGACCGTGATGGACTCTGCCCTGGCAGCGCAAAACATCATGCTGGCGGCCTGCGCTGAAGGTCTGGGTACCTGCGCCATCCGTTCATTTCATCCGGGCGGCGTGCAGAAGTTGCTTCATTTGCCGGAGCACATCTCCCCGCAGTTGTTGATCTCGGTCGGCGTGCCGGAATGCACGCCCAGGGCGCCTACCCGGAATTTGGACGTTATCTGGTTCCAGGAGTACACTGACCGTGAGTGAGCAGTTAGAGCCCAAGGCATTCGAGTTGGTGTCTTACATGATCACCAGCGCGGCCAATCTCCTCCACGAAAACAGGTTATACGCTCCATATCGAATGATCGACGCAGCCAGCCGCTTGATCACGCTGTTGGAAGAGGAAGGCGTGCAAAGTGATAGGCTGCGCGTCCTGCGCGCCAGGATCGACGAGGGCAAGTTCAGTGTAATGGAGGACGAGCAGGTGTTCGCGAATTTCTTGCAAGAACTGGTTCTGGCCCTCGTTCCGCTGATGGAATGAGGCCCGGGGCCTGCCCAACCTCAATCTTCTGGCTGACATCGCTGCAGCGACTCCGACGACGGATGACACAACTAAATCTAGGCTATTAGCCAGGCACCAGTTGCCGAAAGGAGGTGTCACGAGCCGCCAGTTGTCCAGGGGGATAGTCATTGTGTCGTCGCTGCCGGCCGCGGTATTACGCGGGACCGGTCAAGAGAACCCAATTTGGGGTTATGGAAGGGGAGGTATATGAAGACTTTGAGATCTGTAGTTTATTTGGCTGTGGTGTTGGCTCTGTTGGTGCCGTCAGTGGCTGGAGCTGCCGCCCCGCAAGCCGCCGCCCACAACCCGGACAGCATCGTACGATGGACCGAAGACTGGCCCACCTACATCGACCCCGCTGTCGGGAACGATTTCTCGGACTGCCAGGCCCTGGTCAATATCTACGACAGCCTCGTCTTTCCGAAGCTTGACGGCTCGATCGCACCCGCTCTGGCAACTGAATGGAGCGTCTCTCCCGACAATCTCGAGTACACCTTCAAGTTGAGGCCGGATGTCAAGTTCCACAACGGCAAGATTCTGACGGCAGATGACGTCGTCTTCAGCACGAACCGCCTGCTGACAATCGGCGAGGGCTTCGCGTACTTGCTCAGCACAAAGGACAAGGACGGCAACCTCGTGTCCGGCATCAAGTCCGTCGAAGCAGTCGATGCCAACACCGTCAAATTCACGCTGGCAAAGCCGTTTGGCCCGTTCGTGGCGGCACTGGTGCGCCTGTACATTCTGAACAAAGACGAAGTGATGGCGCACATCGACAAGAACGCCAAGACAACGTATGGTGACATGGGCGACTACGGCAAGACCTGGCTGTTGACCAACGACGCCGGCAGTGGTCCCTACATGGTCAAAGAAGTCAAGATGGAAGAGTACGTCATCGGCGAGAAGTTCGATGACTGGTGGGGCGGCTGGGACAAGGACGCGCCTGACTTCTTCAAGGAGTCCGCTTACCCTGGTGAGGTCACTGTGCGCACCCTGATGAAGAACCGGGAACTGGAAATCAGCTCGGAAACGCTCCCGCAGGAAGGTTATCGGACCCTGGAGCAGATCGACGGAATTAGCGCGACCGCCTACCTTGCCCCGCACAATCTTCAGATCATGCTGAACACGAAGGTCGCCCCCACGGATGACGTTCACTTCCGTCGCGCCCTGGCCTACGCCACAGACTACAACGTAATCACCACGGACATCTGGCCGGCATACAAGCAGGCCGTCGGTCCTGTGCCTCAGACTCTGCCGGGCGCCAACCCGAATACGTTCCAGTTCACGCGCGACCTGGAGAAGGCCAAGGCCGAACTGGCCCAGTCCAAGTACGCCAACGAACTGGATAAGTACACCTTCTCGCTTTCGTGGTGCGCTGAAGTGCCTGATGAAGAGCGCGTGGCCCTGTTGTTCCAGAGCAACGCCGCCGATCTCGGCATCAACGTCGAAATCTTCAAGAAACCCTTCGGCTCCATGATCGCCGACGCCCAGAGCGTCGAGACCACGCCCAACGGGTCCGTCGTCTACGTGGCCGCCCACTACAACGAAGCCGGCTCGATGCTGGAGACGCGCTACCACTCCAAGTCCCAGGGCACCTGGGAGCAGTGTGAGTGGTTGGGCAGCCCTGAGGTCGACGCTGCAATCGAAGACGCCCTGGCGACCGTGGACCAGAAGGCGCGGTTCGAGAAGTACCAGAAGATCCAGGACATGATCGTCGAGTTGTGCCCCACCATTTGGCTGGCCGATCAGGCTCAGGAGTTCGCGTATCAGGACTACATCGAGTGGCCTGTTATGCAGCGAGTCGCCGCCAATGAACCCGTCGCACCGGTAATGGGTTACAGCCACTGGATGCACGACGTCAAGATGAACCTGGACAGGCGGGCTGAGTTGCTGAATCAGTAAATAGCAATCGAAGAACACGCGTCACATCCCCGAGGGGCGGCAGCGAACCACGCCCCCCTCGGGCTTTTGTAAGCGGGAAAGGAAGGCTCTATGAGGTTAGGACCATTTATATTGCGCAGGCTAGGCCTTTCAATATTCGTTCTGTTCGGGCTCTCCATCATCATCTTTCTGATCGCCCGCATCGTTCCTGGGGATCCGGCGCGCATGGCCTTGGGGCCGAGGGCGCCGGCGGACGTAGTGGAGCGACTCAGCAAGCAAATGAATCTGGACAAGCCCATACCCCAGCAGTACGTCTTGTGGTTGTGGGGTGTGGCGCACGGTGATCTCGGAGACTCATTGCTCACTCGCCGGCCGGTACTTCAGGACATCCGGGAGTACTTCCCTGCGACACTCGAGTTGGTGATCCTTACCGCAATTTTCATAATCGTCGCCGGCATCACTCTAGGCGTCCTGTCGGCCATGTATGCCAACACTTGGTTCGACAATCTGGTGCGCCTGTTTGCCTACGTTGGCATTGTTACGCCCGGTTTTGCCTGGGCTGTCATCTTCATGCTCGTATTCGGATTCGTCTGGCAGGTCTTTCCCACAGTCGGCCGCATCAGTGATAATCTGACCGCGCCCCCTGTGGTCACCGGGCTGATGACAGTGGACGGCCTGCTGGCTGGACGGCCCGACGTATTCTGGGACGTCCTCAAACATCTGATCCTGCCTGCCGCCGCACTGGCGATGGGCCCCATGTCTCAGGCTGCACGTATCACACGCTCCAGCATGGCCGAGAACCTGGGCAAGGATTACATCGCGTCAATGACGGCCTACGGAGTGCCCAACCGGGTGGTCACGACCAAGTACCTGCTGAAGCCGTCACTGATTCCGACCATCACCGTCATGGCAATGGACATCGCCGCCACTTTCGGAGTCGCTTTCCTGGTGGAACAGGTCTTCAGCTACCCGGGCCTGTCCCGATACGGCCTTCAGACGATGCTGAATAAGGACGTGAACGCCATTGTCGGAGTGGTCATGGTTCTGGGGGTGATATTCGTTACGATCAACATCGCTGTCGACGTCATCGTGGCGTACCTTGATCCCCGCATTCGGCTGGTCGGTGGGAGGAACGTCTGAAAATGACTGTGCGAGAGTTGACCCTGCAGAGCACTCCGGATAGCACCTGGGCCAGGCTGCTGGACTCGCTACACCAGGCCTGGTATAAATTCTCCAAAAACTGGCTGTCCGTATTGGGCTTGGCACTGGTGTTGTTGATCGTCTTTCTGGCCATTTTCGCCCCGCTGGTGACCCCGTATCCACAACACGCGGGTAAGTTCGTCGATTTTAAGAGCAAGAACCAGGCGCCTAGCTGGCAACACCTGATGGGGACCGACATATACGGTCGTGACGTCTTCAGCCGCGTCGTGTTCGCCTTTGGCAACGCACTTACGATGGCGATGGGGGTACTCATCGTCAGTGTGCCCATCGGCATTCTGACGGGCCTCGCCGCCGGCTACTACGTTGGGACCAGGGTTGAAACGGTAATCATGCGCATCACCGACGTGTTCATCAGTATCCCGTCGCTGATCCTGGCCCTGAGCATCGCTGCGGTGCTGAAACCGACGCTGACCAACTCCATGATGGCAGTCACCGTCTCATGGTGGCCATGGTACACGCGGTTGACCTTCAGCCTGGCTTCATCGATCCGGAACGAATACTACGTGCAGGCGGCCGAGCTCACCGGCGCCGGCAAGATGCACATCCTGTTTCGTGAGATTCTGCCCAACTGCGCATCCTCAATCTTCACCAAGATGGCACTCGATGTGGGGTGGGTCATTCTGGTCGGCGCTTCCTTGAGCTTCGTGGGATTGGGAGAACAGCCGCCCAAGCCCGCCCTGGGCACGATGGTAGCCGATGGCGTCGTCCGCATGCCGGATCAGTGGTGGATCGCCGTGTTCCCCGCGATCGCGATTATGCTCATCGTGCTGGGCTTCAACTTGTTCGGCGATGGCATTCGCGACATGCTGACTCCGGAGGAGGGATAGACCACCATGGCTGACATGCTCCTCGATGTGAAGAATCTGCACGTCTGGTACAACATGTATGGCGGCGCGCTGAAGGTCTTGCATGGGGTCAATTTTCAAGTCGGTTTCGGCGAAAAGGTTGGCCTCGTGGGCGAGACCGGGTGCGGCAAGACGACGGCAATGAAGACCGTGCTGCGCATTCTGGCTCGAAACGCGGTCATTCCCGAAGGTGAGGTTTTCGTTCACGGCAAGAACGTGCTCACCATGGGCTCTCACGACCTGGCCGACCTGCGAGGTCGGGGACTGTCCATGATCTTTCAGGACCCCACTTCTGCGCTCAACCCTGTTTTCACGATCGGCCAGCAGCTGTTCGACGTCATCCGTTACTCTTCGGGCTCCTCCGACAACGGTCCGACGGACAAACGCGAGGTCGCCTTGCAGGCTTTGCGCGAGGCGCGTCTGCCGGACGCCGACCGCATGCTGGACAGTTACCCGATCCAGCTGAGCGGCGGCATGCGTCAGCGCGCCTGCATCGCATTCGCCATTGCCACTGCCCGCGATCTCCTGATCGCCGATGAGCCGACGACCAATCTGGACGTCACGATTCAAGACCAGGTGCTCCGCCTGATCAAGGATCTGGTCGAGAAAAAGGGAACCTCGCTCGTCCTGATCACACACTCCCTCGGGCTGGCACGCGAGACCACGGATCGGGTTTACGTGATGTATGCCGGCAGCATGATCGAAGTGGCTCCCACCCGCGAGCTGTTCAAACATCCCTTGCACCCGTACACGAAGGGCTTGCTGGCATCCGTGCCTCGCCTGTCCGGAGGGGGCTTCGCGGAGGGCATCCCAGGCCGCATTCCGGATTATCGCAACCCACCAACCGGTTGTCGCTTCCATCCCCGCTGTCCGCGTGCCTTTGAGCGCTGCGCCCAAAGCATGCCTCCCTTCTACCAGGCGGAGAACGGGCACCAGGTTGCCTGCTACCTATACGCTGAACCCGGGGGGGAGGGACAAAAGGATGGCTGACGAAAAGCTAGGCGACGACATCCTGGTTGCGGAAGGACTGGTCAAACATTTTCCCATCAACCGCTCGACTCTGCTCAAGAAGAAGTGGGTGGTGGTCAAGGCGGTCGACGGCATCGACTTTACGGTTAAGAAGGGTGAATGCCTGGGGCTGGTGGGTGAGTCGGGGTCAGGCAAGAGCACCACGGCATACACCGTCGTCGGCACGTATCCGCCGACCGGCGGGAAGCTGACTTTCAAAGGGCAAGACATTGCCCGGCCGGCAATTCACCGTCCACTGGCCCTAAAGAAGGACATCCAGATCGTCTTTCAGGATCCGGGCTCGTCATTGAACCCGCGCCGAAGCATCGGTGATATCCTGCGGATGCCCCTGGCAGTGCATCAGATGGTGCCGTCCGGAGAGGCTACGGAGAAGCGCATCATCGAGCTGCTCAATCAGGTCGAGTTGCCGGCCAACTATCGCTTCAAGTCACCTACCGGCATCGGCGGCGGTGAACGGCAAATGGTGGCTATCGCGCGAGCGTTGGCCACGAGGCCTTCGTTTATCGTTCTGGACGAGCCGACTTCGGCCTTGGACGTATCCGTCCAGGGCAAGATCATCAACATGTTGATGCGTCTACAGCAGGAGTTCGACCTGACGTATCTGTTCATTACGCACGATCTGAGCCTCATGCGCAACGTCGCAACGCGCATCGCTATCATGTACTGCGGGAAGATCGCCGAGGTGGCGCCGGCTGCCGAGTTCTTCCAGAACCCTCTGCATCCGTACACGCAGATGCTCCTGTCCTCAATTCCGGTCCTCTCGGACGAAGAAGAGGAAATGCGACCGAAGAAGATCCAGTCGATTGGAGAAATTCCCAGTCCGGTCGACGTTCCACCGGGCTGCAGCTTCAACACGCGCTGCCCATTAAGAACGGACATCTGCTTCACCGAGGACCCGGCGATGCGAGAAGTGGCGCCCGAACACTACGCGCGGTGCCATCGTATTTAGAGTGGATTCAGTCGCCCCTTCGATAGCCGCAATTACCGAGGTGGGCGCAGAATTGAGCTTGCAGCATTCATCACTAAAGTTACGAGGAGGTAATCACAATGCCGAGTACGTTGGATCTCGAAATCGCAGTAGGTGCATACAAGGTGGTCCATGACCTGCTCAAGATCAAGAAGGGCGAGAGCCTGCTGATCACCATCGACTCCGTCGGCTTCTGGCGCATCGCCGAAGAGACGGCGAAAGCGGGCGAGGCGCTGGGCGCGAAGGTGATGGTTGCGTGGCACTCCACGCCTCCGGGCTACGGCAAGGTAGGCGATCCGTACCTGCCCGACTCGCTTCACGCCGCCATTCCCAACACCGACGCCTGGGTAGAATACAACAACCAATGGCTGCTCTACTCGTCTCCGTGGGAAAAGGCACTCACCAATCCCGACCGCGTGCGCTATCTGTTCCTGGGCGGGTTGAATGAGGACCAGTTCGTACGCTGCGTCGGCAAGGTCAACCTGGACCTGCAAGACGAATTCCAGAACACCATCGTCGACCTGACCAAGAAGGCGCGCAAGATGCGCATCACGAACTCCGGCGGGACGGATGTCACCTTCGAAAATGATCCGAAGCGGCCGGTCCGCAGCGAGCTGTGGGCCCACAAGCCGGGTGCAACGTTCCTGATGGGGCAAATGGGCTGGGCGCCGATCGAGACGTCTGTGAACGGCATCATCGCGTTCAACGGCTCCTTCTCCGGCGGCGGCGAGGCCGATCTGGGCGTGCTCTCGGAACCCATCGCCTTCCACATGACGGACGGAACGATCACCGACATCACCGGCGGCGAGAACGCGAAATTCCTCAAGGGCTGGTTCAAACGCCTGAATGATCCTTTGATGTACAAAGTGGCGCACGTCTGCTACGGCTTCAATCCCGGCGCCCGTCTGTCCGGGCTCTGCACCGAGGACGAGCGGGTCTGGGGCTCAACTGAATGGGGCTTCGGCTACCAGGGTCCGTTCTTCAACGGCGCGGGCAACAACGCCATCACGCACGTCGACGGCATTTGCCTCAACTCGTCGGTCTGGTGTGACGATGAGCAGATCATGGCCGAGGGCAAGCTGGTACATCCAAAACTCGCCGAGCTCGCGGTGAAGATGGGCAAGCAGTAGCCGACCGACATCACGCGCTGAAAGGGAACGAAGCATGCCGTCAACGTTAGATCTCGAAGTCACGACCGCGGCGTACAAGGTCGTTGGTGAGCTCGCCGCGGTGAAGGCGGGCGAAAGCCTGCTCATCACCGTCGATTCGGCCGGCTGCTGGCGCATCGCCGAAGAATTGGCGAAAGCCGGCGAGGCGCTGGGAGCGAAGGTGATGGTCGCCTGGCACTCGACGCCCGTCGGCGTCGGCAAGGTCGGCGAGCCCTACCTGCCGGACAGCCTCAAGGCTGCAATCCCGGAAACCGACGTGTGGCTGGAAGTCAACTACCAGTGGCTGGGCTACTCCACGCCCTACGAGCAGGCCCTGGTTCCGCCGAATCGGGTACGCTATCTCTGCCTGGACGGCCTGAATGAGGAGCGCATCGTGCGCTGCATCGGCAAGGTCGATCTGGCCGCACAGGACGCGTTTCAGAACCGCGTGGTAGAGCTGACGCGCCAGGCGCGCCGTATGCACATCACCACTCCGGCGGGGACTGACGTTAGCTTTGAGAACGATCCGGATCGGCCGGTCCTCAGCGAGTTGTGGGCTCGGACGCCAGGCGCGCACTTCATGCTGGGCCAGATCGCCTGGGCGCCCATCGAGCGGACCATCGACGGCGACATCGTGTTCGATGGCTCCTTCTACGGCGGCGCGCCGGCCGACCTGCCGACGCTCAAGACGCCGATCACGTTTCACGTGAAAGAAGGCGTGTGCGTGGACATCACTGGCGGCGAAGAGGCGAAGCTCGTCCGCCAGTGGCTCGAGTCGCTGCACGATCCAAACATGTACCACGAGGCGCACATCTGCTACGGCTTCAACCCGGGCGCCAGAGCATCAGGAATCTGCGTGGAAGACGAGCGCATCTGGGGAACCACGGAATGGGGCTTCGGCCATCAAGGGATCCAGTTCAATGCCGATGGCGTTCCGGCGGTCTCCCACCTGGACGGCATGAGCCTCAATTCGTCAGTCTGGCAGGACGGCGAGCAGATCATGGATGAGGGGCGAATCGTTCATCCTGAACTCGCACAGCTGGCGGCCAGGCTGGGGAAATAACAGACGCTCAGTCGCGTGCACGGGCCCGAGTCCTCCACCACAGCGGAGGACAGGGCCTGACAAAGCAGTCAGTCATCTAGTCTGCCCGCCTGCTACCCTCCTCCAGGGAGGGCGCGGGTGGGCTCTTAGTCATTTGTTCATCCGGGAGGTCACATGCGCATAGGCATCGATGTAGGCGGCACCAACACGGACGCAGTCCTCATGGACGGACGCACGGTCCTTGGCGCGGCAAAAACACCCACAACCCCGAACGTTACCGACGGCATCGTCACCGCGCTCCGTCTGCTCATCGAGCAGACACGGCTCAGCCCGGAGGACATTCACGCGGTGATGCTCGGCACCACCCATTTCACCAACGCAGTCATCGAACGAAAGCACCTCAGTCCAACCGCCGCCATCCGCCTGGGCCTGCCCGCGACAGAGGCCATTCCCCCGCTTTCAGACTGGCCGGAGGACCTGCGCGAGGCGTTAGGCGGTCACTACTACCTGGTCCACGGCGGCTACGAGTTCGATGGTCGCCTCATTGCACCGTTCGACGAGACCGAGATTCGTGAGGTCGCCGGCCGAATTCGCGACAAGGGCATCAAAGCAGTAGCCATCTCCTGCGTCTTTTCACCGATCAACGCCGAGGAGGAGCAGCGGGCGGCCGCGATCGTCCGTGAGATCATCCCGGCCGCAAGCATCACGCTATCGACCGCCATCGGCCGGCTGGGCCTGCTGGAGCGCGAGAATGCGGCCATCATCAACGCTTGCCTGGCCGAGGTGGCAAAGAGGACCGTCGCCGGCTTCGAGGCTGCGCTGCAGCAGATGAAGATTACAGCGCCGTTCTACCTCAGCCAGAACGACGGGACGCTGATGAACTCCAGTTTCGCGGAGGAGTATCCGGTATTGACTTTCGCCAGTGGTCCCACGAATTCCATGCGCGGGGCCGCGTTCCTTTCCGGGCTCAAAGACGCACTGGTCATCGACGTAGGCGGCACGACCTCCGACGTCGGCATGCTGCAGAAAGGCTTCCCCCGTGTGGCCTCACAGGCCGTCGATATCGGCGGCGTCCGCACCAATTTCCGTATGCCGGACGTGTACTCGTTCGGCCTCGGCGGAGGCAGCATCGTCCGCACGGGCGACGGGCTCAAAGTCGGCCCGCAGAGCGTCGGTTACGAGATAACGACGAAAGCCATGATCTTCGGCGGTGACACCCTCACCACGACCGACATCGTAGTGGCGGGCGGACATCACGACATCGGCGACCGCGCGCGTGTGGGCCACATCAGCACCGAGGCTGTCGAGCGCGTGCTGGATCGGATCGAAGACATGGTCAACGTCGCCGTCGACCGGATGAAGACCAGCGCGGCGGCGATCCCGGTGATCGCCGTGGGCGGCGGCAGCATCCTCATCGTGCGGCCCATCGGCGGCGCGTCTGAGATCGTAACCCCGGAGAACTACGCCGTCGCCAACGCCATCGGCGCGGCCATCGCCCAGGTCGGCGGCGAAGTGGATCGCATTTTCACGCTCGGCGCTCTAACGCGCGAGGCCGCTTTGGAGGAAGCGAAAAACGAGGCCATCGATCGAGCCGTAGCCGCGGGAGCTGACCGGCAGACCGTCGAAGTCGTCGACGTCGAGGAAGTGCCGCTCGCGTACCTGCCCGGCAACGCCGTCCGCATCGCTGTCAAGGCCGTCGGCGATCTCGCCATCTAGGAGGAATGCATGCGTCTGCTCACAGAATCCAACATAGAAGACCTCGCTCTCGGCGCGGCCGTACTCGGGACCGGTGGCGGGGGCGACCCCTACATCGGTCGGCTCATGGCCACCGCCGCCATCCGGAAGCACGGGCCGGTAAAGCTGCTGGATCTCGACGAGATCGCCGACGACGACCTGATCGTACCCGCGGCCATGATGGGGGCGCCGACAGTCATGGTCGAAAAGATTCCCAACGGCCGGGAGATCGTGGCCGCCTTCCAAGCGTTGGGCGCCTACATCAATAAGCCGATTGCCGCCACGATGTCGATTGAGGCCGGCGGGCTAAACTCCGTCATGCCCATTTCGGTGGCTGCCGAGCTGGGCCTGCCAATGGTCGATTGCGACGGCATGGGGCGAGCCTTCCCGGAGATCCAGATGGTGACGCACACCATCTTCGGCGTCAGTGCGACTCCAATGGCGCTCGCCGACGAAAAGGGCAACAGCGTGCTGATCAACACCATCAACAACCGCTGGACCGAGACCTTCTCGCGCAGCCTCACCGTCGACATGGGCGGATCGGCGTTGATCGCGCTGTACGCCGCCACCGGACGGCAGCTCAAAGAGCTGGCGGTCCGTGGCACCATCAGTTTCGCCGAAGAAATCGGGCGTACGGTGCGCCGCGCACACGTGGCCGACACCAACCCGATCGAAGCGGTGCGACGAGTCACGAAGGGCTTTCTGGCATTCAAGGGCAAGATCGTCGATCTGCAACGACGTACGGTGGGCGGCTTCGCGCGCGGCGAGGCCCACCTCGACGGCCTGGACGAATATGATGGCTCTCAGCTCGTTCTCCACTTCCAAAACGAGCATCTCGTTGCCATCCGCGACGGCGAGTACATCGTCACTGTACCCGACTTGATCGCCGTCCTGGACGCTGACACCGGCGAGCCCATCACTACAGAGGCAATTCGTTACGGCTTCCGTGTCGCTGTCATCGGCATGCCGTGCGACGCGCGCTGGCGCACGCCCAAGGGCCTTGAGATCGCGGGCCCACGCTATTTCGGATACGATACCGACTACGTCCCCGTCGAGCAGCGCCTTTAGCAGGCCGGCTGATCGCCCGGCGTCTCTGCCCCTGTCCCCGGCCGCTGCAGCGGTCGGGGACAGGGGCCTCATGTCAACGTCCATTGTTCCATAACTCACAGACTCATTCCGCAGTATTTGCTGCTCGTGCTCTTGGACGTCCCATTTCCGACATCGATCAATTCAGTGCAATTGTCCTTGCCTTCCAAGGCTCCGACGTGCTATACTGTGAGAAGTGGACCGGGCAGTCGTTCGACAGATATGTTGATGTGCAGTCGAGGAGAAAGCCGTGTCTCCGCAAAGCGTGGCCTATTCAGATGAGCGTCCCTGGCCGGTCGGTGGCAGAGCGCTCATCGACGGCGTCAACCCGCCGGGGTTCGAGCCGGTCACTGACCGCATTCTGGCCGAGATGGTACACAGGATCGCCGTTGCATTGCAGCCACAACGGATCATCCTCTTTGGCTCTTACGTATATGGCACCCCGTCCGAAGATAGCGATGTCGACCTGCTGGTCGTCCTGGACACGGACGCCCGACCGGCGGACCGCTATTCCGCCGTCTCAAAACTCATCCGCCCCAGACCGTTTCCAGTCGACATCCTCGTCAAGACTCCCAAAGAGATCGAGGAAGCGCTCAACGAAGACGATGCCTTCGTGGCTGAGATTGTAACCAGGGGGCGGGTGCTCTATGAGCGAGGCGAATGACCCCTCGTCCTGGATTGAGCGCGCTGAAGAGGATCTCATACTGGCGCGCTGGTCCGTGAGACGAAGGCCTCCGTTGCCCTACGGAGGTGCATTCCACGCTCAGCAATGCGCGGAGAAGTACCTCAAAGCCGTGCTGGTCGCCAAAGGTCAGGCATTTCCCAAGACTCACGATTTGGCCGCCCTGAGCGACTTGTGCCTGAAGAACGGCATCCTCATTCCCGTCGACCAGGATGCCCTTGAGCGCCTGGCAGGTTACTCAATCCAGGTACGATATCCGGGTGAGAGCCCGGATCTGGCTGAAGTCCGCGAAGCGCTTGACACAGCGCTCGCCGTGCGCCGTTTTGCGCGGAAGATGCTGAAGCTCTCCGGACCTCCCACTACGCCATGACTGCCGCCGCCTCGTTTGGCCACGCACTGCACGTGTGCTAAAATCGAGGTGCCGTTTGACTGCTCCCGGCGGCGGGTGATTCGCCATGAACCTGTTGAGGCACCAGCCCATCCCATTGTTGGAGCCCGAGTCCGGGCAGCCTTTCTTCGTCGACTCACAGGGCCGCTCTTATCGGTTCTTTTGGTACGACGAGGAATGGGAAGCGTTTCTGCTCCACGAGGTCACACGTGTGGGTCATCTGACGCTGGAGTGGAATCTGCCCCAACTCAGGCTCGCTACCATCAGAGTCGAGCCCGACTATCGCTGCCGAGGACTGGGAACGGCGGCGCTACAGGTCGTCGTCGCCCTCGCGCGCAAGAAGCGAGCTGCCGAGATCACCGCCTTCATCGTGCGCAAGGACCTGGATTGTATGCCACAGCTGCCCGACTGGTACGCCAAACGCGGCTTCCGTGTCACGCCCGCGCAATCGGAACTAATAGCTTACGACCTGTTCATGAATCTCGCCTCATAGGAAACTGTCACTTCTTCGGCTTATAGAGTCCCGCAGGGTTCACCACCAGCATCCCGGCCTGGAATGAGATCCGGTCCATGGGAGACAGTTCCGCAGCCACCTCCGCTGAAATCAGAGGATAGGCGCGCACGTGGTTGAGGCGTTCCTCAGTCGCGTCCGCTGCGCGATCGTCCGTCATCCAGTCCGATACGTCGAGAGGCGGCAGGCTGAGCGGCGCCCGGTACTCTCGCAGCGTTTTCATTCCGTCAGAGTTGAAGTAGACCTCGAAATACGACAGCACCAGCTCCCGCACCGTCCGATAGATTGGCTCGCGGTAGCGCAGCCCAACGAAGTTAGACTTGGCCACCGCCCCCAAGCAGCCGTGACGCTTGTAGATTGCAAGAATGTGATCGTCGTCCGTGCCGGGAACGGGCAGCATTTGCACCAACATCGGGGGATGCCCCAGCCGCCAAAGCGCCCCCGCCGCGAACAGCGCGCCGTCCAGGCAGTGCGCCAGGCGATCGTGCATCACCCGCAGCGGACTGCGGTTGACGTCCTCAGGCGAGTATGGGATAGCATCAAGGTAAGCCTGTATCTCAAACGGGTGGTTCAGGTTGCGCCACGCGTTCAGTTGCCCGGCATCCAATTGCGATTCGAAGTGCGATAACGTCGTCGTCATAAATAAGATCGCCTCCCCGGTGCGGCCCGATTGCGCAGTTTATTTCTCAGCCCGTTGCTGCGGGGGCTTTTCTTGTGTACAATCGGCGCTGTTTTTCGGTACCAGTCGGTCCATCCGGCCGTAGCGCGCTTATAATATCGTCGCGTCGTTCGTATAAGACAATAGTACCATGTTCTTTGTTGTGCGGATATGATATACTGAATGGGCATGCCGCATGTCTTCAATTCAGGAAGAAGGTGATCTTTGAAGCCGAACAACGCCGGAATCTCTATATTCGCCGGAATCGCCCTGATCGCCGCGCTGTTCACGTATTCCGGCATGCCGACCCTTGGAAAAGCGTTTGCGGACGGCACTACGCTGTCGCCAGTCGCCTTCCTACCTTTTATCGCTTCGAACTTCGACGGCATTCCCACGCTCACGCCAATCCCAACACCCACACTGACTCCAACTCCCGTCGTGCCGCGCGCGGACCTTATCGTCACCAGCCTTGCCTACACGGAAACGTTCACTTACTACGGCAAACCGGTCCACTTCCAGATGACCGTCAAGAACCAGGGTGATGCCGCTGCGGAGAACTTCGACGTGGCCTGGAATCCCCTCGGCGCGGACCATACTGGCGATTGGATCACAGTGGCTTCCGACGTGGATCTGAGTTCCAACGAGGACAAAACAATCTATTGGACTCACACCTGGTACGCTGTCGCTGAGTACACCACAGTCGGCATGGCCGACTACGGCGACAAGATCGCCGAATCGGATGAGACCAACAACACTGCCGAACGCAATGTGTCCGTCGACGATGACTTCTAGACTCCTCAGCGCTTGATACGGTCGCGGTAGGCCATGATTTGCGCGGCGTGCTCGCGCTTGTGGCCAAAACCCAGCCGCACGATGAAATCGTCGATACTGGCCTGCGGATCGTACCAGGGGACCGTGCCCACCTCGCGCAGTTTGGCCGCGGAGATCGCGTCCAGGACCGCAGCTGCACGAGCGTGCGCGTCCACGTACTCCGCCCAGACCTCAGACGGACGCCGATCGTGACGCTCGGCTACTTTGTCGTCGTTATACGTCGCCCACTGTGACCGATACTCGTCCAGATGAGGCGTCACGTCGTCGCTCGAAAACAAGCCCAGTCCCTCCGCAAGCACATGCTCGTACCCGGCCAGGTGAGCGATGATTTCTCGCACTGACCACACTCCACAGACCCCGCCGGTCTCCCAATCCGCTTGCGGCAGCCCGTCCGTCGCCTTGATGACTGACTGGTGGCCACGCTCCAGAATATCCTTCGCATTCATCGCCTGTTCCTCCAAAAGCCCACCTGCTGTCTGATCCGCCTGCTCCAGATTGCGGGTCATTATAGCACGGGTTGACAAAACTCGCCCGGCTGCGTAGACTGGACCATGTTCGATCTGGCGCCGGGTGATTGTGTTCTGGAGCACTCAGACATTTTCGGAAGAGAGGCGACCATGTCCAAATTCGACGAATACCGCGCGACACTGCATTCTCTCTCCGAATGGGAGCCGTACGTCCGTGCTGAGTGTGGCCTGCCGGGCCCGCGGGGCAACCTGGAGCTGGCACATGCCGTGGCGCAGGAAGGCGATGAGGCGCTCTTTCGCCGGTGGGCCGGCCTCGGCCCGGACCGGGCCCCGGAGAACACGCCTGATGGCTTCCTGGTCGTCTGCGGAGTGATCGGGCTGGGGTGGATCGCCGCCGGAGCCGCCACGCGCACCGTGGACAAAGACCGGTTGGCGGATCTGCGGCGTTACGCGTCGGATCCGCGTTGGCGCGTGCGCGAGGCCGTCGCCATGGCCCTGCAGTACGTTGGCGATGCGGACATGGACGCCCTGCTCGCCGAAATGGAACGCTGGGTCAGAGGGCAACCCTTTGGAGCAGCGCGCGGCGGCAGCCGCTCTCTGCGAGCCACGCCTGCTTCACGGTCCGGCCCACGCCCGCGGTGTGCTCGCCATCCTCAATGCCATCACCGCGAGCATCCCGGACCAGGGGGATCGGCGAGGCGAAGCGTTCAAGGCCCTGCGCAAGGGCCTGGGCTATTGCTGGAGCGTTGCCGTCGTAGCCCTTCCCGTCGAGGGCAAGCCGCTCATGGAGAAATGGCTGGAACATCCCGATCCGGACATCCGCTGGATCATGCGGGAGAACCTCAAGAAGAACCGTCTCGCGCGCATGGACGCAAACTGGGTGTCTCGCATGCAGGGAAGCTAGTCCTGGAATCTGGGGAGGCGCCCTTTTCTGACCGCTCTTTGACACGCGCCCCGAACGATGTTATGATCCGGTTGTCGTTTGTTCCCCTCGTTTGCTCGCAGCATGTTTCGATCTCACATCGAAGAGGCAAGACAACGCCATGAGACTGGCACTCGCAGCCAATTACGACCCCGACCTGCTGCCGCAACTCAAGCCCTACGACGTCTACGAAGTCTACGGCAAGCTTCCCTACGACATCGTCGGAGGAGGGCGGCCGACCTACATGAGCACTCCCATGGATCGCCAGAAGCTCGCCGATTACGTGGCGGCGGTCCATCACAATGGCATGGAATTCGACTACCTGCTGAATGCGGCATGTCTCGGCAACCTTGAATGGACGAAATCGTTCCACATCGCGCTCAACGAGTTGCTCGATTGGGTCTCTGAGATCGGCGCGGACACGGTCACCGTCGTTCTGCCTTACCTGGCCCAGATCGTCAAGAAGCGCTATCCGCATTTCAAGGTCAAGGTCGGCATCTACGCCCAGGTCGATACAGTGCAGCGCGCCCGCTACTGGGAGGATTTGGGTGTGGATGCCATCAACCTCGAGTCCTTCTCCATCAATCGTGACTTCGAGAAGCTGGCTCGCATCCGTGAAGCCGTCAGCTGCGATCTGCCGCTGATCGCCAATCATTTCTGTCAGCCGAATTGTCCGTTCCAGATTCAGCATCAGAACGGCCACGCTCACGCATCCGGCAAGGAACGTCGCTTTCTGATCGATTATCCGCTGCTGCAGTGTAACTATCGGCGCTACACCAATCCTGCGCTGATCATCTCTTCCGGCTGGATTCGGCCCGAGGACATCTGGCACTACGAGGCGATGGGCTACACTACGTTCAAGCTGATCGAGCGCAACATCCCATCCGAGGCCCTGCTGGAGCGCGCCAGGGCGTATTCCGAGCGCCATTTCGAGGGCAATTTCGCTGCCCTGCTCTTCTCCTGGGGATTCAAGAAGCATCCGCCCCGTTTCAGCTGGTGGCACCTGATGCGAACCTTTGGCCCGTGGCACATTCATCCGAGCAAGTATGCCATGGTGCGCGATTTCCTGAAATTGCAGGGCATCTTCTTCACTCAGGAGGATATGCCGATCACCATCGACTCACGCAAGATCCCGTCCGATTTCATCGAGCATTTCCAGAACGACGATTGCTGCGATCGAGACTGCAACCGATGCGGCTACTGTGCGTCTATTGCCGCCGAGGCCGTCCACATCGACCCGGCCTTCCTGGCGCGCGTCCTGCCCCTGTACGAGAAGGTTCAGTCGCTCCTCGTAACCGGGGAGATGTGGGGTGTCTAGTCGCCGCCCGCTCGATCCCGAGTGGATGGACTTGCCAACCTTCGACCTGCCGCAGGTGGTGGGCACGTTTCGCTTCATCGAGATCGTGAATCGTTGGCTGGGTGGGACCTCAGCCCTCATCTCGTACTTCGCCCGTGAGAGTCGCGCTGGGCGCCCGATCGCACCTACACAGTGCTGGACGCAGGATGCGGCAGCGGAGATTCCGCGAGGGCCCTCGTCGGCTGGGCCCGACGTCGTGGTGTGCGCCTGCACATCGACGCGGTGGACAACCATCCCCTCACTGCCGACCTGGCTCAGCGGACTTGCGCCGCTTTCCCCGAAATCACCTGCACCTGCCGCGACGCGTTTGCCCTCGACGGCCAGCGACACGACTACATTATTATGTCAATGTTTCTGCATCACTTCCCGGATGAGGAGATCCCCGACGTCATGAAGCGTCTTCTGGCCGCGTGTCGACGCCAGGTCGTCGTCAACGACCTGGTGCGCTCGCCGCTGCACTACGCCGGCACGTGGCTCTTTACCCTGCTGACGTCGGACGTCTTCCGACACGATGCCCGTCTGTCGGTGCGGAAGGGTTTCGTGCCGGAAGACCTGGCGCGGCTCCTGCGCGGCCATGGCATCCACAATTTCCGGATGGAGCGACGCTTCTTCTATCGTTTGTTATTGACTATCGGCAAGGAGGCTTCATCGTAGATCGCATGGACGTCAGACTCGTTGGACTCGGCACTGCCAATCCCCCGCTCCGCGTCAGCCAGAGAGAGGTTTTCGACACTTATGTCGCTCTGGTTCCCATGTCGCAGAAAGCCCGCGACGTGCTCAAACAGGTTCTCGTCGACAATCCGTCGATTGCCTACCGCAACATGGCCATGGATTCACTGGCTGAATGCGTGTTTCACAATACCCAGGACGAGCTGATCGTTCGTTATCAGAAGTACGCTGTGCCCATGGCGCTCGATGCCGCCCGTAACGCGCTGGACCAGGCCGGCCTGGCATCCGCTGACATCGACGCCGTCGTCGCAAACACGTGCACCGGATACCTCTGCCCCGGACTGACCAGCTACGTGGCAGAGGGCCTCGGGCTGCGCAAGAACGTCCACCCCTTCGATCTTCAGGGCATGGGCTGCGGCGGGGCTATTCCTTGCCTGGAAACCGGTTACAATTACTTGTTGGCGCATCCGAACAGCAACGTATTGACTCTGTCCGTGGAAATATGCACTGCGACGATCTTTTTCTCAGAGGATCCGGCCATCCTCGTTTCGAACGCCATATTCGGTGACGGCGCCGCCGCCACGGTCTTGACGAATCGCCCGGGCACCCGCGGCTTGCGCGTGAAGGCGTTTGCCTCCGGCCTGTTCCCAGAGTACCGCCAGCACCTGCAGTACGCCACGCAGGACGGCAAGCTCAAGAACGTGCTGAGCCAGCGGGTCCCGACGCTGGGCGCCCGATGCGGCAAGCAGGCCATCGACGACCTTCTCTCGGAAGCAGGCCTGGGCTATGACGACGTGGCACACTGGGTGGTCCATACCGGCGGCGAGAAGGTCCTCGACGCTTTTCAGCGCTCGCTGACTCTGCCCAACGAGGCCGTGCGCTCGGCGCGGACCGTTTTGCACGACTACGGCAACATGTCGTCCGCATCAGTCCTGTTCGTGCTCGGCGAAACGCTGCGCTCGCAACAAATCCGGCCCGGCGACCGGCTGATGATGGTCAGCTTCGGCGCCGGCTTCAGCGCCTTCGCCGCCCTGTTGGAGCAAACCGAGTGACTATCAGCCTTTGAGCAGGATGCGCGCGTCGTTGACGAAGTCTTCGGGCGGCGCGTTGTAGTTCTCAACCAGGCGCCACCGCCCGACCTGATCGATCACGTAGACTGCGGTCGAGTGCTCTATCGCATAACCGGAGGCGCCCTGCTCGGGCGGGGCCGTTTTGACGTACACTCCGTACGCTCCCCAGACCTTCTGCAACTCGTTCAACGATCCCCACAGCCCGATGAAGTCGGGGCTGAATACCTTAAGGTACTGGGTCAAACGTGCGGCGGTGTCCCGCGTCGGATCCACGGTGACCAGGACGAACTTGACGTCGGCGGCCTCCGCGCCCAGCATCTGCTGCGCCTTTTCGAACGAAACCAGCGTCGTGGGGCACTCGTCGGGACAGAATGTGTAGCCGAAGAACAGGAAGACCACCTTGCCCCGTTCATCGCTCAACTTGAACGGCTGCCCGTTCTGGTCCGTCAGCGCGAATTCCGGGGCAGGTGTCGGGTTCTTGCGAACCGTACCCTTGAAGGACGGCCCGCCGCAGGCCGAAAGGGCCAGAATACAGGTCAAAGCGACGATCAGGGACTTGCGCATGATTCACCTCTTTGTTATGGTCGAACGGTCTCAGGGAAGGTGGAACACCGCGGTGAGGCACGCGGCGAGGAGAACTACCGCCAGGTAACCATTAGAGCTGTGGAACAAGCGCCACGCCCGCGACTGCGATGGGCGCAGGACGAGCTGAACGGCCATCGCTAGAAGAATCGTGCTGGCGATGAACACCGGGACCAGGAAGAACAATCCCATCGCCGGCCGCCAGGCGAGCACCATTCCGGTCACGGCGCTGGCTGCGGCATGCAGCAATCCCAAAAGTGCAGCCCGGCGTGGCGTCGTGACGACCGGAAGCATCGGGACGTTGGCCCGCGCATAGTCCTCGCGACAGGCCAGCGCGAGGCTCCAGAAGTGCACCGGCGACCACAAGAAGACCAACAAGGCCAGACCCAGCACTCCGGGATCGGACCAGGCGCCGACCGCCGCTCCGCCGCTGAGAACGGCGCAGCTGCCGGCCGCCCCCCCGATGACCACGTTGAGCGCGGTCCGAGGCTTGAGCCACAACGTGTATACTCCGATGTAGATGATCGCGCCCACGGCTAGAAACAGAGCCAGGGCCGCATTGTACGGAAGCACGGCCATGACCGGGCCGCCGATCATGGCCGCGCCCAAAAACAATACCCAATTGCCCGGCAAGATGGCCCCGGTGACCAACGGTCGCTCCCGGGTGCGCTGCATGCCGGCATCTACCTCGCGCTCGAGATACTCGTTGATGGCCGACGCCCCACCCGCGGTCAACGCTCCGCACGTTACAAGGAGAGCCAGCCGCGCCCCGCCCGGCCACCCTCCTGCCCCGAGGCACGCTCCAGCGACGGCCGCAAACAGCAGCAGCCCCACCACGCGCAGCTTGAACAGGCTCGCCAGGCTGGCTACGAGCGGCCGGCTCGAGGCTCGGAGACCGGCCGGGACTTGCTCCGCGGCGTTTTCGATCGACTTCATGGATTCACTCCCGGTGCCCGCTCCCCGCGCTCCATTCGAATCAGATCGAGGCTCTCCACGGCATGACGCAAATGCGGAATGACGATACTGCCGCCGACCACCAACGCCACGTTCAGCGCATCGTACAATTCTTCGTCCGTCCAGCCCGGCCTCGACACACTGAATAACGTGGTAATCCACGCAGTCGTCGCACCTCAGAACCAGAGAAGTCGCCAACCCTAACAATTCCTTCGTCCGGGCGTCGAGCGCCCCGTCGTGGTAGGCGCCGGTGTCGATGTTGAAGAACCGCTTGATTCCCAGGTGATCTATGGCCAGAATCCGCTGATTCATCTTATCGCGATAGGACCGAAATTCGTCCAGGCGATCGGGCATTTTGCCTCCGCTCTCCAGGTCAGCCACGACAAACCAGGTGCCAGCCCACGTATGCGATGAAGCCGAACCCCATCACGTAGCCAAGCCGCATGAGCCGAGCGTAGTTCCGGCGAACCTGGCTGTCGTCGAAACCCCGCCACCACTCGTACACCAGACCGGCCAACACCAATAAGGCTCCGCAAACCAGCGCGCCCTCTCGCAGACCGTAGAACCGGCCGATCAGTGGCGCAGCAACCACCGCAGCAGCCACAAAACAAGCCATCGCGAACGGGAAACAGCGGTCTCCCCATCGGACCGCAAACGTGATGTCGCCGCGTTCCGAGTCTTCAGCCCGCTGGTAGATCTGCGTCAGGGGATAGAAGCCGGTTGTGATCAGCACAGAAACCAGGAAGCCGAGCGCGGCCCTGGCGGACAGGAGCGTCGTCCAATCCGCCTGTCCGCACAGCCAGCCGGCCATCGCTCCGCCGAGGCCCTGCCCTACCGAGACCGTCAGCAGGCCAGCCCACGGACGCGACTTGAGGCGGATGGCCGGATGGGAATAGGCAGTGCTCAACGCCCACATAGCCAGGGAGACGAGAAGGAGTGGCCAACCGATCCGCCACGCCACGAGGCCCATGCCCACTAACTGGATAGCGAGTGAGAAGAGGAGTAGCGCGCGTGTCGGCCGAGGCGGGCTCCACAACCCTCCGATGGGGCCCTCATCCTGATCGTAGTACGAATTGAAGGCCACCGACCCGCCGTAAAAGAGCACGTGGAAGATGAACAAACCGAGCCAAAACCGGGGCCCGACGGCGCCCCCCGAGAGGAGAAATCCCCACAGGAAGATCGGCATCAGGATCAACTGCCAGTTGAGCCGCAGATGCAACAGGAGCTCTTTTACGCCCATCCCAACCTGGTCTTTCCGCGACCTGCTCAGACTCGCCGCCGGAAGCACTGCCGCCCTACGCGACAAGCAGAGCCGCCATGAGTCCAAAGCCAAGGAACCAGGCGAAAATCGGCAGGGGAACGTACCACCAGCTTTCGTACCGCGCCCGCATGTAATACAACCCGGCGACGATGACCTGAGCCAGCATCAAGAGCACCAGGACGAGCCCCTGCAGGAAGCCGTTCGCAATCCGGTAGCTGATGAAGACGGCGAACAGCATCAGGAGGACTTCCACGATGAAGACGAACAGGTAGTTAGGTTCCGGCGCATCCGTCACGTAGGCCGGTAGGGAAGTCTCTTCCGCCTGAGTTACATCGTGGCTCATGGCGTATCGCTCCTAACGAATGAGGTAGATGACGGTGAACAGAATCATCCAGATCAGGTCGACGAAGGCCCAGTACAGGCCAAAGATTTCCACGTAGTTGACGTGTTCTTCTGTGACGGTCCGGATGCTATAGATCATCGGCAATAGCGCGACGATCCACACCAGACCCCCGAAGACGTGCAGGCCATGGAAGGAGGTCAGCGCGAAGAACGAGGCGCCGAAAATGTCGTGCAGCGTGGTTCCGTCGATCGCCAGCGCATTGAACTCGAGCGCCTGCCCCATCAGGAATGCCAGGCCCAGGAACCCCGCGATCATGAGGTTCCTTCCCGTCCTGGGGACGTCGCCTCGGCGAATGGCAGTGAGCGCCATGACGGCGAAGTAGCTGCTGATAAGGAGCAGTACCGTATTGACCGTGGTCAGCGTCAGATCCAGGACGTGCGTTTCGGCAGGATTGATGACCTTGAAGTGAAGGAACGCCGCAATCAACCCGGAGAACATCATCGTGTCCGAAGACAGGTACAGCCACATGCCGAATTTCCGGTGGTCGACCGGCGCATACTGCCGCCTGGGCATTGCCGGGTTCGGGTATATGATCGGTGTCTGTTCCATGAAAGCTCCTCGCTATTGGCCCGATGGGTGTTCGTCGGCTGTAGCGGTCACGCCCGGCGGGGTGATGCCTCGGCCATACGGATACGGATCCTGGTCGACGACCGGCGTCTCCGGGAAGTTGTGGTGTGGCACAGGTGTTGCTGCCGCCCACTCCAGGGTGTACGCGTGCCACGGGTTCTGCTCGGCCTTAGGTCCCCAGATCCACGAACCGATCAGGTTCGCAAAATAGATCAGGAACGAGAACCCCATGAGGAAGCCGCAGATGCTGATGAACTGATTGACGCCCGTGTACTCCGCCGGATAGCTGGCGACGCGCCTGGGCAGACCCATGAGGCCCAACCAGAACATCGGCAAATACAAGCCGTAGAAGGCCGGAAAGGCCAGGAAAAAGTGGAGCTTCCCCAGCGTCTCGTTGTACATGCGTCCTGTGATCTTGGGGTACCAGTAATACACACCCGCGAAGCCGGCGAACACGCCGCCTCCGAACAGCGTATAATGCAGGTGAGCCACGATGAAGTAGCTGTCCTCCACGTGCAGATCTATCGGTATAGACGCCTGAAAGATGCCAGTGATGCCACCGATGAGGAATTGTGAGATGAACGCCAGCGCGAATAGCAGCGGCGTCCTTAGCCACAACCGGCCACCCCAGAGAGTGCCGAGCCAGCTGAACACCTTGATGCCGGTCGGGACCGCGATGATCATCGACATGATCATCATCGGGAAGAGAACGATCGGCGCGGCTCCGGTGGCGAACATGTGGTGTGCCCAGACCGAGAAGCTGATGACGGCAATCGAGAAAACCGACACCCCCATCACTTTGTATCCATAGAGCTGTTTGCGTGAGAACGCCGACACCACCTCAGAAATCATACCCATGCCGGGCAGGATCATTATGTAGACCGCCGGGTGGGAGTAGAACCAGAAGAGGTGCTGCCATAAGAGAACGTCACCGCCTCGTTCCACGGCGAAAAACGGCGTGTTGGCAAGACGATCCAGCAATTGGACGATCAATCCATCGGTAAGAACCGGGACGCCGAAGAGCGTCAGGATCGAGGTCGAAAACGTCGCCCACACGAAGAGGGGCATGCGCCACATTGTCATGCCCGGAGCACGCATCGTCACGATCGTCGTGAGGAAATTGATCGCGCCCATGATCGACGATGCGCCGATGAAGATCAGGCCGAACAGCCAGAAAGTCTGCCCGAGTGGACCTTGAACCGACAGTGGGACGTAAGACGTCCAACCGGCTTGCTCGGGGCCGACGGCCAGACCCGCGAGAATCAGCAGGCCACCGATGGGGAAGATCCAGAAGCTCAGGGCGTTCAAGCGTGGGAACGCCATGTCCGGCGCGCCCAGATGCAGCGGCAGGATGTAGTTGATCAACCCGGTGTAAGCCGGAATCAGCCACAAGAAGATCATGGTCGTGCCGTGCGTGGTGACCACCCCATTGTATGCCTCAGCGCTAAGAACCTTCAGGCCCGGCGTAAAAAGCTCGGCGCGGATCAACATCGCCAGGGTCACGCCGACCAGCAAGAAACACGACGCCGCCGTGAAGTACTGCACGCCGATAACCTTGTGGTCGGTGCTGAAGGTGAAGTATTTGCGCCAGCCAGAGGGCTCGTCTGCGTGTCCTGCTACCCCCATCGCACTGTACGTCATCGATTGCTACCTCTCTTTTAGAATCTGGTTGAAACGCGATCAACCACTTCGGCGAGCCTCGCGTTACTGTTTGGTCGCATCCTTCAGATACGCAATCAAGTTCGACAGCTCCTGGCCCTGGATTTGGGCGAAGCCGGGCATAGGCGGGTAACCGGCGAGCCCTGTGCCTCCGGTGTGGATCCAATCTCCCAGGTCGGCGTCGTTCACCGGCTTGCCGTTGGGCAACGTCGGCTTGTTGAAGATTCCGGCCAGTCCGGGGCCCACCTTGCGCTCGGCGGTCAGGTTATGACACGGAGCACAAATCGTGTCAAACGTCGTCTTTCCAGCGGCGGCCGACGGCGTGGCTCCCGCGGCAGCAGCCGGCGGCGACTTCTGGCTCGCGACCCAGGCATCGAAGTTCTTCTGGCTTTCGACGATCATCTTGGAGCGCATTTCATAGTGCCCTACGCCGCACAGTTCCGCGCATATCACGTCGAACGTGCCCGTGAACACCGGCGTGAAGCGAACTTCCGTCCACTGCAGGGGCTCCGCGTCCTGCTTAACCCGCAATTGAGGTACCCAAAAGGAGTGAATGACGTCCTTCGACGTGATCCGCGCCAGAATGACCTTGTTGACCGGCACGTGCATCTCCGTGCTGGTGAACCCTTCCTTGGGATAGTTGAACGTCCAGAAGAATTGCTGCCCGATGACTTCCACGGTCTCCTGCTCACCCCCAACGGGTTGAGACAACAGCTGCCCGGGCGGTAAAGGTCCATAGACCCAGTTCGCCACCTGCTCGTACGGTACCTGCGTGTCCTTGAGCACCGTGTAGCTGTAAATGCTCAGAACTGTGACGATGATAATCGGCGCCACAGTCCAGACCGCTTCCAAAGGCACGTTGTCTTCGATAAGCGGCGCATCAGAGAAGTCGTGGCTTCCTTTCCGGCGGAACGCCACGACGACGAAGACCAGGCAACCCTCCACCAGCAGGAAGATCATGCCGGCGATGGTCATGGTGAAACGGAACAGGCTGTCAAACTCCATGGCCTGTGTGGAAAGCGGCTCGGGCAACAACAGATTGTAGTTGTTCCCGATAATGAAACCACCGATGACGATGGCTATCGCTGCGATCAAATATCCAATTATCCAGCGACGAGGACCCGTTGTTGTGGTTTCCAACGCCCTCTCACCTCCTGATTGCATCGTTCACGCCGGCTCAGGCCGGAGCATTGAGTTGTGGACCACAGCTTGTCATCTGCGAGTGGGCGACATGGTACGAGACCGCGAAGGAGTCGGGTCATCGTCGGTGTAGTGCGGCCAGAACCGCAATGGCTGAGCTAAGGCCGGAGAGGCTATTTCTTCCCCCACATGATGATATCCCCAATCAGGCCCAACCCAGACACTGCCAGCACCATAAGAACCACGGTGTCCACGAAATAGACCCACCAATTCGGCTCGCGGTTGACCATCAGCGAGGCATGGCCGACCCGCAAAGTCAGGGCTAGAACGGCCAACGCCAGGAATACGACCGACAGGCCAAGCTTGGCCAGGAAGGTCCACAAGAACTTGTGCTGGTAATTGAACCACCAAGTCGTGAAACCCAGAAGCGCCGCTACTACGCCCATACCCGCGGCGCCCCACAGCATGTAGTACCCGCCGATCTCGAAGTTTACGTTATTCGTAAGCACGTACAAAATCAGGAACACGGCGATGGCCGCTGAGTAGGCGACGGGGAAATGAACCGACGTGGGATGCGGATGGCGGTCCAGGAACCATTCGAACCAGGGCGGAAGCCCCTTCTCTTCTTCAGCGGCGGCCGCGGCCGGCTTCTCAGTGGGCGCGAGCTCGCCCATAGCGTGAATCTGCTCTCGCGAAAACACGCTCTCGTCGTGAGGGGCGGCCGGCAGTTCGGAAGTCAGGTCGCCTCCGGCATGGTGCCGGCGTACGTGCTGACCGCCTCGCCAGAGCTTGCTGGCCGACACGTCGTATACCTTGCCTTTGTACGCGACGTACGCCGGGCGCCCTTCTTGCCCGTCGTTCTTGCTCAACTCTTCCTGCGAAAAGGTCTTATCCGTTTCCATAGGTCTCAACCCCGAGATTCAGTTCCTGTTGCGGACGCCGCCGAGGCTCAGCTTTTCTCCAAGACGCCGACGTACGTCACCTGCTCGAGCGTGCTTTCGTCGTGTGGTGCGGTGGCCATCTCGTCGCTCAAATCTGCTCCGGCCTGGTGCTCGGCCATGTGGTCGCCATCCGTCCACAGAGGGCTGTCCGACACGTCGTACACCTTGCCTTCGAAGGCAATCCACGAAGGACGACCGCCCTGGCCATCGTTCTGCTGCAATTCCTGCATCGTAACCGTCTTGTCCATTATGTCTATCTCCTCAGATTGCTCGCTCAAGCCAGAGCCAGAGTCCGCCGGCTCTAGTGGGTGGCTTGTTTCAGATAAGCGATGAGCGCGGTCAAGTCTGCCCCCTGGATCTGCGGGAGGGATGGCATCGGCGGATAGCCGGTAAGGCCGGAACCGCCGGTGTGAATCCACTCTCCGACGTTCGCGTCGGTGACCGGCTTGCCGTTTGGCAGCTGCGACAGATTGAACATGCCCGCCAGGCCAGGCCCAACCAGCCTCGCGGTCGTCAGGCTGTGGCATCCGGCGCAGTGTGTGTCGAATACCGTTTTGCCCTGCGCCACGGCCGCTGTTCCGCTCGGCGCCGTCGAAGCCACAGTCGCCGTCGTGGCACTCGTCGAGGCGGGCGAGACTGTTGCGGTTACCGCGCTCGTTGCCGCGGCCGGCGGAGAGGAGGCGCTTGCAGTTGTGGCGGCACTGGTCGGCTTCGCCGTGGGCGCGGCCGTAGCGGCTGCAGGTGTCGCGGCGCTCGCCGCCGTCGTGGGTGCCACAGTGGCAGCCGCAGCAGGAGTAGGGTTGGTGGGCGCTGCGACGGTCGCAGTTACAGCGCTCGTCGCCGCCGTCGTAGGCGCCGCAGTAGCAGCCGGAGCTGGAGTAGCGTTGGCCGGCGCTGCGACGGTCGCAGTCATAGAGCTCGTCGCCGCCGTCGTAGGCGCCGCCGGAGCCACCGTTGCTTTCACCGGCGCAACGGCAGTCGCGGTCACGATGTTCGTCGGCGCTGCGGTGGGCGCGGCAGGAGTCGTTGCAGGCCCAGGTCCCGCTGCTGCTCCGGTTGCCTCTTTCAGGTAGGCGAGCAGCGCAGACATCTGATTCCCTTGTATCTGTGGGAACGGCGGCATCGCTCCCCCGCCGGTATGAATCCAATCCGCCACGTTCGCGTCAGTGGGCGGTTTGTTGTTCACCAACTGCGGCAGGCTGAACAAGCCAGCCAGGCCTGGCCCAACCTTGGTTTCGTGAGTCAGAGTGTGGCACACGACGCAATTGCTCTCGAACACGGTCTTGCCCTCAGCCGCCGGGCCCGAAGGGGCCGCCGTAGCTGTAGTCGTAGCCGTAACCACGGCGGCAGCACCCGCCGTTACCGTCGTCGTCGCCACCCCGGTCGCAGCTGGAGCAGCAGTGGGCGCGGCCGTCGCCGCCTTTAGATAGGCGACCAGCGCGGTCAAGTCGCTGCCCTGGATTTGTGGGAAGCCCGGCATCGGCGGATATCCCGATAGCCCCGTGCCGCCGGTGTGAACCCACTCCTCAAGGTTAGTCTCGTTGAATGGTTTCCCATTCGGCAATTTGGTCAGGCTGAACAGCTCGGCCAGGCCGGGACCGACGACCTTCTGCGCCGTAAGGCTGTGACAAGGGGAACAATTGGCATCGAAGACGCCCTTCCCCTGAGCCGGACCGACCGCCGCCGGTGAGGCTGTTCCGCCGGCCGGCGCAGCCGGAGAAGCCGCCGCGGTCGCGGAAGCAACCGCCGCCGTGGCCGGCACTTCCTGGGTCGCCTGCTTCAAGTAATCGATGAGCGCGGTCATCATATCCTGGCCCTGGACCTGAGGAAGGCCGGGCATGGGCGGGTAACCAGACAGCCCGCTACCGCCGGTGTGGATCCACTCTTCCATGTTCGCATCGGTAAGAGGTTTACCGTTGGGGAGCTGGCTCTTATTGAATATGCCGGCCAGCCCCGGCCCGACCTTCTTCTCCGTGGTCAGGTTGTGACATGGAGCGCAGTTCGCGTTGAACACCTGAGCTCCCTGCCCACCCGCCGCCGGCGACGTCGATGCGGGTGCCACGGCGCCTGGCGCAGAAGGGGGTAAAGTCGCAGGCGCCAGGGTCGGAATAGCAGTGGGGGCAACCGGCAATGTGTTGCGGGCACCGCAGCCGATAAGCGCCAACCCTAACAGGCCGACACCGGCGAAAATCATCAACGGAACCATGCGGGTGCTAATGCGCATGGGAGCGTCTCCTTTCTCAAGTCGTTATTGCTGTAGACTGCGTACGTAGTTGATGACGTCCCATCGCTCCCGGTCAGTGAGGTTTTCGCGCAAAGGCGGCATGAGGCCGATGCCTTGAGACACGAAGTTGTAGATCGCGCCATCCGGCAGCCCCTTGTAAGCCGCCTGGGTCAGGTCGACCGGACGGAGTGCGGCCGGCTTCCAGAATTTGACCACAGGCCCATCGCCCTTGCCTTGTGAACCGTGACAGACCGAGCACGTGATGTTGAAGAGAATAGCGCCTCGTTGCAGTGACACCGTATCTGTCGGGACCGGATTCGCCGGATTGCTCGTGGCGAACAGGTAAGCCGGTTGGGAGAGCGGCACGGAATCGGTCGGCGGCAGCAGCCGGGGCGCTTCCAGATAGCTGATCGAAGGCTGGAAGTACATGAAGCTGTCGAACTTCACACCGATGACCTCGTAACCTAGATAGCAGGATCACGATGATGATCACGACAAACGCGGCGAGGGTTATGAAAATGCGGGTCAATACCGCTCGGGTCACAGCCGCCTCCGTTCGATCTCGTCGACGCTCTCCGCGCCCTGCGTCTCCAACACCGCGCGCGCCTTGTCCTTCATTTCCTGCGAGCCCTCAACCAGCACCCCTATCCGACCGGCGGTGATGCGGGGGTCGTAGAACTGACCGCCGAACGCGGGCAAGAGGGTCAGCCAGATGAAGGCCAGGAACGCGCCTGCCAGTACGAACAGCATCGTGAACTCGAACTGGAGGGCGATGTTCGGCGGGATGGGCGCGTAGGGCATCCCACCCACCCTGATGATGAACAGGTAGGGCGTTGTCCAATCAAAAAACAGGCCGACCAGGAAGCCCACGATCCCGCTGATCACCACGATAATGGCCAGCCAATGCGTCTTCGTGCGCCGGCCGCCCCAGCACCTTAGACGCATGCGGCGAGCCCGACATGACGGTGATATCGCGGTCGCTGATGCCCGCCTCGCGCAGCTTCTCGATCGCGTCGGCGGTGTTTTCCACATCTTGAAACAGCCCAAGGATCGCAGTTGACTCCGCCATAAGGAGCTACGCTCATCCTTTCTTCTAGATGATTCGTTTATTCCATCTCGCTCACGCTGACCACAGATGCCTTGCCGACCTTGCGCAGGTGATGCGCCTCCTGCGCTTCGTGGATCTCCCACAGTGGCACGACCGGCACGGCCCGAGTGACCAGAGCGTATAGGAACACGAACATGCAGAATGCTCCGCACAGTATGCTGATCTCTACCGGCGAGGGATTGTAGAAGCCCCAATTGAACGGCATCCGATTGATTCGCAGCCCGCTGATGATGATGACACGTTCGGTATACATGCCCAGAACTACGCCTAGCGAGATCAGGCTCAGCAGAACCGGCGAGCGCCGAATCCGCTTGCTCCACAGAGTCGTCCAGGGCACCACGATGTTGACGAAAATCATTAGCCACCACAGGAACGCCGTCGGCCCTTTCAGCCAGAAATCGTCGAGCTGCCTTTGATCGGCAAAGTAGCCGTACCAACTGGTCAGGTAGTCACAGAAGATGAAGTAACTCCATGCAAAGGAGAACATCAGCAGCAGCCGACCCATCGCATCGAAATGTTCCGGGCGAAGAAAATAGTGCAGCTTGAGAGTCGAGCGCATGACGAACATGACGATAGCTACCAGCGCAATTCCCGAGAAGATAGCCGCGACGACAAAATAGGGAGCGTAGATCGTGCTGTGCCACGCCAGTTGATCCGCCATTGAGAAGTCCCAGGCCACAATCGTGTGCACGGAAAACGCCACCGGGATAATACCAAACGACATGATCGTCAAAGCCGTCTGCAGGTGGGCCCACTCTCGCTCAGTTCCGCGCCAGCCCAGCGCCAACCAGCGGTGGACTTTCCGGCGCCACCCGGCGGCATGATCGCGAACCATGGCCATGTCAGGGATCAACGGCAAGTAGAGGTACAGCAGGCTCGCGACGAAATACGTCACGATGGCCATCTCGTCCCACAAAAAGGCGGAGTGGTAGTTGGGCCAGATCTGCCGCTGGTTCGGGTACGGAGCGATCCAATACGAGCGCCAGGTGCGGCCCACGTGGACGCCCAGGAACACCATGGACGCCAACAGGGCGACCGGCGTCATCAACTCGGCATAGCGCGTAATCGGCCGCCGATATTCCGCACCGAACACCCTCAACACGGTAGAGATGAAGGTGCCCGACATGGCCAGCGCGATCCACACGATATAACTCGCGATGTACACGCCCCAATACTCGGGCCGGTTGAGGCCGGCGACGCCCATGCCCAGGAAGATCTGATAGAGCCAGGCGCCCAGCAGCGCGACCACGAACACAACGCCGAACACCGCCACGACGATCTTGTAACTCCGCCCGGTGGAATACATACCCTCCAGCGCGACGCGGTTCATCTCTTCCGCGGATCGCGGATCGAGAACAAGGTGCTCGCGCCGCGCTTCGCCTGCGCCGCCAAAGTCTACGTCTGACGCGGTCGTATCATGCAACATTCGAGTCGCCTCGCTTCAGATAAGTAATGGCGGGTTTCGTACCCATTTCGAACAGCACCTGAAAACCTCGACCGCTGCGACTCAACTGCGAGACCCGGCTGTTGGGATCACTGAGGTCTCCGAAGATCAGCGCTTCAGTCGGGCACGTCTGAACGCACGCGGGCTGAACGTCTCCGTCGGTCAAGGGCACGTCGTTGCGAATGGCGTCCTCTCTGGCGCGCCTGATGCGCTGGACGCAGAACGTGCACTTCTCCATGATGTCGCGCCACCGCACTGTAACGTCAGGATTGAGCTGCTGGTCTGACGGCTCCGGGAAGTAGGGGTTGAACCAGTTGAACTGCCGCACTTTGTACGGGCAATTGACGCCGCAGTAGCGAATTCCTATGCAGCGATTGTAAACCTGGATGTTGAGGTTATCCTCGAACGAATGCACGGTCGCGTACATGGGGCACACCGGCTCGCACGGGGCCTCGAGGCATTGCTGGCACAGCATCGGCAGGAACCCGGCCTTCAGCTGCGGAAATTCGCCGAGCCAGTAACGCTCGATGCGAAGCCAGTGCATCGAGTGCAGCCAGGCAACCTCGACTTCGCCCACCGTAGGAACGTTGTTTTCAGCGTGGCAGGCCACCACACACGCCTGGCATCCGGTACATACATCCAGGTCGATGACCATGCCCCAGCGGTGCTGTTGATCGCGAAACATCAGCCTCCCTCCCTGGGCGCAGGCAATGGTCCTATTCCGGGTGCGGATTGCGTCTGTCGTATGTATTCCACGCCCAGCGGACTTTCGAGCCTGGCCAGGTTGCGCTGGCGGCCCGTTGGGATAATATTCACGCGCGTCGACCTCCAGGCGACCGTGGTCGCATTGGCCGGCTGCACCAACAGTTTGAGCGGGTTGCTGCCCTGCCCTTTAGCAAATCGCCCGTACTGCTCGTGCCCTTCTCCGATGCGCATGCCGACCACGTCGTTGGGCACCCCCGGGTACGTGTAGACGATCGCCTCAATCTCTCCCGCCGCCGACGTCACCCTAACGATATCTTCGTCCTTGAGGCCCAGCCGCTGCGCCGTCGTGGGGCTGACCTCCACCCAGGTCTGCCAGGCAGTGGTCGTCGTGGGATCGGGCGTTTCCTGAAGCCACGGCTTGTTCGCCCCACGGCCGTCGAACAGTGAGACCGACGGGTACAGGTGCAATGCGAAGGGGTACTGCTCTATTTCACCCTGAAACGTGGGAGCGGCGACCCCAACAGACTTCGTGAACGCCGAGCCGGTCTGCGGCGCCGTCCACTCAGGCTTGTCCGCCCAATAGCCGCCCTGCTGGCGCCACACCGACCAATACACCTCGGCCGACGTCTGGCCGCGCAGCGGGTCGATGGCTTGCTTCAAGAAGTCCACTTCGTTGTGCCACGGCAAAGCCTGGCTCACCGCCCCCCCGATCTGTTGAGCCAATGCCAGGAAGACGTCGCCCGTGGCTCGCGTGTCGTAGAGCGGCCGCATCGTGGGCTGCAGGCTGGTGATCACGCGCCGATCTGCCTGGTCCACCACGTGGTAGCCCCACGATTCGAGGTTGGTGTGGTCCGGCAGAACCATGTCGGCCTGAACGGCAGTCTCGTCGACGGCCGAACTAAACGAAATGATCGTCGGCACTTTGGCCAGGGCATCCGCCAATCCAGGCAGGCCCGGGCAATTCGAAGACAGGGTTCGTCCCATGGACAAACAGCAACTTCACCTGTCCGGCGGCCATCTTCTTGACCAGGTCCTGTACGTCAGCCAGGTTGGAAGCGGGGCGCGCCGTGAAGCCTGTGATATTCATCTCGGGGGGCATGTAGACCCCGCCCGGCTGGCCCAGTTGCCCCGCCAGCGCATCGAGCGCATACACGGCCTCAATGGCCGAGTCATGGTTGTCGAAGGACGCCAGGCCGTCACCCGGGATCGCAACCGGATGACCCCCTTGCGCAAATCGCCGGGCCAGGCGGTCGAGCTGGTCCGCCGGCACGTCGCTGGCGGCGGCCGCTTGCGCGACGTCGACGTTCTGATAGACCGCGGCGTACTGCGCTGCTCCCTGCCGGCCAAGATTCTGGTCCAGGATGATCTTGCCCAGCGCCAGGGCCACCAGCCCTTCGGTACCGGGTCGCACAGGCACCCACTCGTCGGCGCTCGCGGCGGTAGCGGAGAACCGCGACTCGAACTGCACCAGGTAGCCCCGCCGCCCCAACGACCCGCGGCGCATCTGGCTGTAGGCCCGCGCGTATGCCACCGGCGAAAGGCCCGTTTCCAGGAAGCTCGATGCAAAAGAGAAAACCACGTCGGAGTTAGCGACGTCGAACACCGGAATGCGAGGTGTGCCGAACAATGACTGGCTCGCCTGAGCCAACGCCTGGCGTCCGGTCAACTCATCTCCCAGGGAGTAGAAGATCGGCGGCGGCGCGCCCACAGCCTGCAAGAAGCGGCTGACGATGTCCGCCAGGTGCGTGGATGCCGTCCCGCCCCAGAACGCGATGCCGCCGGGGCCCGCCTTGTTGATCGTGTCGGCAACTGACGAGAGCGCGTTTTCCCAATAGATGGGGGTGAACTTCAGCGAGCCACGCCCCTCCTGCCGAACCGCATTTTGCAGCCGATCAGGATCATAGAGCTCCTGCAAGGCCGCCTGCCCACGTGCGCATAGCCTTCCGCGGTTTACCGGGTGCGATGGGTTGCCTTCGATCTTGCGCGCCCGGTTGCTGCTCACGCGCACGATGATGCCGCACCCAGCTGGGCACTGGCGACAGCCACTGGCATACCACAGATTCTCGCCCGGCAGTCCTTCTTCGGGTGGTTGGATGTACGATTCCAGGTACGCGGTTCGCCGGAGATCCACTGTGCAACCGCTGACCACAGTTGCCGTGGCCGCCAGCGCTCCGATCTTCAAGAAATCCCGCCGGTTGACTTTTCGCGCCATCGGCTCCCTCATTTATGACAATTAATGCAGCTTAGTAACCGTTCCTGTTCCAGGCTCGGCAGAGATGTCTGCTGACGGTGGCAGGTGACGCAGAAGCCCATGTTGATGGTCTTGGCCTCGTAGAACACAGCCATCTGACCCACATTGCCGTGGCAGGTCTCGCACGCCAGGCCGCGGGAAACGTGAATCTCGTGCGTGAAGTAGACGAAGTCAGGCAGCACGGTTCGCTTCAGCCAGCGCAACGGTCGGTTGTTCTGTGCTGCGTTCAACAGCAGCTCCACTTTTGCCTGACCGGTGGTCACGTTGACGTTCTGGTGACAGCCCATGCACTTCGCAGTAGAGGGAATAGTCGCCTGGAAGCTGTTGATCGTGCCGGGGTGGCAGAAGACGCACTGAACGCCTGCCGCGACGTGCCTGTCATGGGGAAACTCCAGCGTCTGACCCGCCAGGGCGGTGAGAGTCTTGGTTTCCCACAGAAACAGCGCAGCAAAACCGACGATCATCACGACCAGGACCAACAAAGCGAGCTTCCAAGGAGGACGGACGTTGGGAGCAGGCGTCTCTGTCATAAGGATTTCCGCTCCGTGCAGCAGCATATGGTGGACAATGAGAAGAACTCACATATTCCGGTTCGGTCTGATTCCGACTGTTGCGACTTCATTGAAATCGGTCTTCGATTTAGTATGGCGGATATTAAGCTGTCAAATACGGTGGGACTTGCAAACAAACGGTGGTTTGCGCTTCGAGTCGGTATCCTTGGGGCGATACCGTGTGTGGTTAAACAGCAGACTTACCAGATGTATCGTCTTCCTAACACTGAATTTATTTTACCACAGAGCAGGCCTTTTGTCAATTCGAAAAACTCGCACTTCGATCGATTATGGCACTATTGGTCGGGTTTTGTCCTGGTCCATCGTTCTTCTGTTGCCTAGAGCTCAGGAGACTCTGCCGGGTCCCGCTCGTCCAGTACCTGGCGCACTCTCTCCGCCAGTGTACGGCGATTGAACGGCTTCGGCAAGAAAGGTGCGCCCGGTTCCAGAACGCCTCTCTCTACAGCCGCCGCCTGCGCATAACCGGACATGCACAGAATCTTCATCGACGGCCACCGGTCCATGAGGCGCCGGCCCAATTCCGAGCCGTTGACGTCGGGCAAGACCAGGTCGGCCAACAGCAGATCGACGCACTCCTCGGCGTCTTCGGCCAGCCTCATGCCCTCGCTCCCGTCAGCCGCAACGAGCACGCGGTAGCCCAGTTTGCGCAGGGTTCGCGCCAGGACGTTACGCACCGACGAGTCGTCTTCCACCACCAGGATGGTCTCGTCCCTTCCCGCCGCCAGTGGCGCCTGGGCGTGTTCTGACTTGGCTGTGGCAGCCATTGCAGTCTCATCCACCCGCGGCAGGTAAATTTTGAAGATCGTGCCTTTTCCCGGCTCGCTGTAGACCCAGATCTGGCCGGCGTGCTGCCGGACGATTCCGTACACAGTCGCCAGTCCCAGACCGGTCCCTTTTCCGGGCTGCTTGGTCGTGAAGAAGGGCTCAAACGCCCGACTTCGAACCTCTTCGGTCATACCTTCGCCGGTGTCGCTGACAGACAACAACACGTAGTCTCCGGCGCGAACGTTCACGTGATGCTGCACGTAATGCTCATCCAGGGTGACGTTTGACAGCTCCACGAAGATGCGTCCGCCATTCGGCATGGCGTCCCGTGCGTTGATCACGAGATTCAGCAGCATCTGCTCGATCTGTCGTGGGTCGGCGCGGACCAGGCCCAGACCCGGCGCCGTCTGAGTGGTCAATTCAATGCGCTCCCCGATCAATCGCTGCAACATGCGCGCCATGTCCAGCACGAGGATGCTCAAATCCAGCGTCTGCGGCGCGATCACCTGCTCTCGGGAGAGGGCGAGCAACCGTCGGGTCAGCGCAGCCGCCCGCTCCACGATGGCCAGCATCTGCGTAACATCCTCGACGAAGGGGTGCCCGGCCGGCTGGTTGTCGCGGAGGAACGTGGCATGAGCGGCAATTGCGGTCAGCATGTTGTTGAAATCGTGCGCCACGCCGCCGGCCAAACGGCCGATGCTTTCCATCTTCTGCGCTTGAAGGAACTGGCCTTCCAATTTTCTACGGTCGGTAATGTCGACGATGCACGTGAAGTAGCCCTGTGGATTACCTGCGTCGTCGAGGATGCTGTGCACGAAGATCTCGATCGGGACGCGGCGCCCATCGCGTCGCGTGAACTCGAGATCGAGACGCTGTGGCTGCCTCATCTTGCGGGCCGTGACGATGGCTCGCCGCACCGTTCCCGACCATTCGGGCGACGCCAGGGCCAGAGCCGACGGCAGAGACCGCAATTCCTCCTCACTGTAACCGGTCAGCTCGATGAATGCCGGGTTGCAGGCGGCAAATCCGCCGTCCAATTGCTGAGCGATGAAGGGAAGTGCCGACTGGCGCAGCGCTGTGACCAGAAACTGGTCCAGGGCGCTCATCCCGGCCTTCTCGGGATCACGGTTCTTCATTCACTCGACCCATGGGCGTCGGTCTCTCCCGAGGAGGAATCCACGCTCTTCGCGGGGCTGGAAAACGACTTCATATCATCTGTCAGCGCCCGATCGCTGAACATCACCTCCGGGTTCAACAGATCCTCCGGGTCGAAGATCTGCTTTACCCGCCTCATGTAGCCCATGATGTCCGGACCCCACTCGGCGGCCAGGTAACGCGTCCGCAGGCGGCCCATCCCGTGCTCGCCTGTGATCGTTCCACCGTGACGCAGGACCACCGCGTACACTTCGTCCGCCAGCGCCTGGACCTGCGCCTTCAGGTCCGGAGCTCGAACGTCGAACAGGGGGCGCAGGTGCAGATTGCCGCTTCCGGCGTGCCCGTAGATCGCGGCCGTCAGGTGACGGCGAGCAAAGATGCCTTCGACCTCGCGAATGAAGTCCGCGAGCTGCGCTTCATCCACGCCAACGTCGTTCACCACAGACAGCGGCTTGAGCTCCCGCGAATAGCCGAGCAGAGTCGGCAGAAGCGCTTTGCGCACTTTCCACAGCCGCGCCTGCTCCGCCTCCCCCTCGACCGTCTGCGGCGGCCAGGCCAGAGCGTAGCCCTGCTCGCGAATGACCTGCTCGACCCGAGCCATCTGCTCCAAACGCTCAGGGCCGGTCGCTTCAATCATGAGCAAGTGAGCTTCGCCATCGGGCACCTCGACGTCCGAATTGCGTTCCTTGATGATCTGGATCGATTTGTAATTCATGACCTCGATCGCTGCGAGGTCCAGCGGCTTCAGATGCTGCACCGCATCGCCCGCCTCCTCCAGACTGCGGAAATAAACCAACATAGCCGCGTGGCCCTCGACGTAGGGTTCCGCCCGCAAGGACGCCTCGGTGACGATCCCCAGCGTGCCCACGCTCCCCACCATGAGCTGAGCCACGAACTCACCCAGCGTATGATGGCGGATAAAGGTAAACAAATTATAGCCACTGGCCAGTTTCATGTCCTTACGAGCCTCGAGGCGGCGCACTGTCGCCGCATCGGCCAGCACGTCGTCGCGCAGGGCCAACACGCCCTCGCGAATGCGCGCCGGTATGGTCGACTCGTCCGCTGTGTCCACGAAGTCACCATCCAGGGTCACGAATTGTACGCGCCGCAGGTAGCGGTCGATAGACCCATGCTTGAAGGCATGGGGGCCACTGGCCTTGGTGGCAATGTTCCCACCCAGTAGCGAAATAGCGCCGCTCGACGGATCGGCCGGCACGAACAGGCCGCGCTCGCACAGGAATTTCTGCATTTGGTCGTGCAGCAAGCCCGGCTCCACGATGATCGTCGGCTCGCCGTCCGTCTGGCCGAAGTCGACGATGTGGTTCAGCGGACCCAGCCGGCTGAAAGACAGCACGATCCCTCGCCCGAGAGCGCTGCCGGCCGTGTTGGAGCCGCCGCCGCGGGGAGTAATGGGCACGTGCTCTGACCGCGCGAAGCGGAGCACTTCCGCCACGTCTTCCGCATCCTGCGGAACGACGACCGCCAGCGGTCGAATCTCGTAAATGCTCTGATCGACCGCATTGCGGCTCAGCGTTTTCTCATCTGTCAGCACCTGGCCGTGAATCCGTGTTGCCAGAACCTCGCCGATATTCTCGCTCGTCAGCGTCTCAGATGCCATTAGTTCTCTCCCACCATTTATTATACCACAATCCGAACTGGCGTGTACTGGATTTGTCTGATCTTTCACGGAATGTTCACGCTTGCTGTCGGTACTACCGGACGAGGTTTGCGTCGCATACCGTCACTTACAATGTCCCCGTTTGACAGTGTGGTAGCCCAGCCTACAATGCATGCCAGAATAAACCCTTCGAACAAGGAGAGTCGAATGAGCACCCAAGACAAGAACACCGTCGGCGACTACGAGCGAGGCATCGAAACGATGAAGCAGCTCTGGGGCGAGGAGATGACGGAGAAGATGCGGGCGATCTGGCTGAAGGCCAGCCCAGACGCCGAGCGTTACATCACCGCCTTCTCACTGGGCGAAGTCTGGATGCGGCCGCACCTCGATCTGAAGATGCGCAGTCTCGTCTGCCTGGCCGCGTCCGTAGCCCTGGAGCGCGACGACCAGGTGCGCCTGCACACTCACGGCGCGCTGCACTCCGGCGCCACTCCCGATGAGATCGCCGAGGTGATCATCCAGCTTATGGTCTACGCCAGCTTCCCCGCTGGTTGGAGGGCCATGGTCGCCGCCAGCGAGGTCATCGCCGAGCACGAGCGGCAGACCAAGTCTTGAAGCCTGTTGACAAATGCGCCTGCCTGTGATAGGCTTGTGCCACCGTTCACACATCGAAGCGCAAAATCCACGCAGAGAGGAGTGCCTGATCCAATGAAGGACGTCGGAATCGGAGTCATCGGGCTGGGCCGCCTGGGTTACGTCCACGCTTACAACGTCGCACGCCGCACACCACACGCCAAGCTGATCGCCGTATGCGATATGGTCGAGGACCTGGCTCGTACGACCGCGGCCGAGCTGGGTTGCAAGTACTACACGAACATCGACAAAATGCTGGAGGACAAGGACATCGACGCCGTGTGCGTCGTAACCCCCACGGGATTCCACGTGGAGCCGGTCACGGCTGTCTGCGCCGCAAAAAAGCCGATGTTCTGCGAGAAGCCGCTCGCCGGCACGATGGAAGACAACCTCAGTCTGAGGAAGCTCATCAAGGACTCGGGCATCATGTGCCAGATCGGCTTCAACCGGCGCTTCGATCCGGCCTACGTAGAGGCCGAAAACATGATCAAAGACGGCGCCATCGGCAAGGTCGTCTATTTCAACGGCTTCTCTCGCGATCCCTTCCCGCCTCCGCCGTGGGCCTGCGACCCAGCCAAAGGCGGCGGCCTGTTCATCGACATG
Organism: uncultured Chloroflexia bacterium; assembly: GCA_963843645.1. GTDB lineage: Bacteria > Chloroflexota > Anaerolineae > DAOTYC01 > DAOTYC01 > CAWJLE01. The sequence continues at coordinate 1,392,958 of CAWJLE010000003.1, forward strand.
CAGCTCCACGATTTCGACACCGCCCGCTTCCTCATGCGTGATGAAGTGGTCCGCGTGTTCGCCGATGAGACGAACCTGGTGGTGGATAGCCAGGGCATCAACCGGTTTGCCGACAACGTTACGGTGAATTTGCGCTTCAAAGGCGGCGCCCTCGGCAATTGCCACGCCAGCATGCACGCCATTTACGGCTACGACATGCGCACCGAAGTCTACGGCGAGAAGGGCAACATCATGATCGGTCCGCTGAACCGCGCCGAGGTGACGCTCTGCACGTCGCCGGCCGGCATCTGCAAGCCGGCGACGTTCCAGCCGGAAGGCAAGATGCCGCACTTCATGATCCGTTTCCAGGAAGCGTACGCCGCCGAGATCGCGGCGTTCGTGGAATGCGTTTTGGACAACAAAGCACCGAAGGTCAACGAAGACGACGCAGTGGCTGCCTTCCAGATCTCCATGGCTTGCATTCAGTCGGCCGGAGAGAAGCTTCCCGTCGCAATAGCCTGACCCACCGTCGTCAGGTCGTCAGGAAAACGTCAGCCAATTGGCCGAAAATTCCGAGTTTTCCGCATTGACGGAAAACTCGGACTCTGGTAGAATGGTGTTATGCAAGAAGGCGGGCCGTCGCCGCGTGGCGACGGCCCGATTGTTTGGCAGCGAGGTGCAGCCGTGGAATCTATCGACGATCGACAGAAGGCCTTGATCGAAGAGATGGGCCTGTTTGCAGAACGATACGGGAGCCAGCGTAACACGGGACGTGTTCTGGCCGCGGTCATGATTTCGGGCCGGCCTCTCACCCAGGAGGACCTCATGGGCATGCTGAACCTCAGCCGGACGTCGGCCAGCGTGGCTCTGCGCTGGCTGGAGCGGCTGGGCTACGTCCAGACGATCTCCGAGCCGGGCAACCGCAAGCGCTGCTATCGCCCCAGATCGGACATGACTGCCTGGATGACGCGAGTGACCTTTCGTCAAATCGGCGACGAGCTGCGCATTTGGCGGATGGCAGAAGACGTCGCACACCCCGCCGCTAGGGCCCAAATCGCGCTCGTGCGCGAGATGACAGACTTCATCAACCAGCGTCTCGAAACCGCTTTCAACGATTGGTGCCGGTCTCACGAAGACGTGTGCGACCCTACTCAACTGGCGTCCCCTGCCGCTTTGACCGAAGCATCGCACAGCTGAATATCTCTTCCGACTTCGGGAAGGCGGGAACGCCTCGCCGTCCACTTCCTTCCCGAGTTCAGAAGCACAACGTGGTTACGACGTGTGCTCATCCGGCCACACAGTGGCGCCGGGTGAGCAGTTCCGGCTCGGGTGCCTCGTGCGGGGGCGCGCGCCAGGGGGAGTCACATTGTTCAAATGGCTCAAGCGCAACGAAAAGCAGAAGGGTTCCGATCACCAATACCGTTACGGCAACGATCACTTGATTGAGTTGCGCCAGGTGGTCAAGACCTACCAGACTGCCGCCGGCCCTTTCCACGCCCTGAAAGGCGTCGATCTGCGCGTCGATCCGGGGGAATTCCTCGCGGTCGTCGGCAAGTCCGGCAGCGGCAAATCGACGCTGATCAATATGCTCACCGGCATCGACCGCCCGACTTCCGGGGAGATTCTCGTCGGGAACACGGCCGTACACACGCTGACGGAGGGCCAGATGGCCGAATGGCGCGGCCGCAATTTGGGCGTCATCTTCCAGTTCTTTCAGTTGCTGCCCACGCTGACCATCGTCGAGAATGTAATGCTGCCGATGGACTTCTGCCACATGTACGCACCACGCATGCGTCAGCAGCGAGCCATGCAACTGCTGGAACAGGTCGAGCTGGCCGATCACGCCCACAAGCTGCCGTCGGCCGTGTCCGGCGGCCAGCAGCAGCGCGCCGCCATCGCGCGCGCCCTGGCCAACGATCCGCCCATTCTCGCGGCCGACGAGCCTACCGGTAACCTGGATTCCAAGACGGCAGAGTCCATCTTCAGTCTGTTCGAAGGCCTCGTCCAACAAGGCAAGACGATCCTGATGGTCACTCACGACCGCGATCTGGCCCGCCGTGTCACCCGCACTATCGTCTTGTCCGACGGCGAGATCGTGAACGAGATCCTGAGCCGTCCACCTACCGTACAAAAACCCACGGCGGCCGCCGTCACGGATGCAGCCGCCGGGTACTGAACCGCAGTTCGAGCCGCACCGCCCACCATAGTGGGGAGTTCCACCAATCGGAGGTGTCGTATGAAGAAGATCCTGCTCGTGCTCGCTTTCATCGCCGCATTCGTTGCCGGCGGCGCGCTCGTCGCACTGACCTCGGGGCACCCCGACGTGAACGCTGACGTGACCTCGGGCTACGCGACGGTGTCGGGAAAGACGATGGAGACTATCGGCCAGCCGGTGAAAGCCTCTGCTGACGTCGTCGCCGAAGCCAGGGTCGTCCCGGTGCAAAATGCCACACTGGGTCTTCGCGCCACAGGGAACGTCGCCGAAGTGCTCACCTCCGAAGGCAGCCGGGTCGAAGCCGGACAGGTGATCCTGCGCCTGGAAGCCGGCCAGCAGGCAGCCGCCGCCAGCCAGGCTGAGGCCGATCTAGCGCGCGCCCAGGCGCAGCTCGCTCAGCTCAAGAGCGGCGCCCGGCCCGAGGAACTGGCATCGGCTCAAGCCGATCTCGACGCGGCCAAGGCGAATCTCGCCAAGGTCGAGGAGTCCGTAAAGCCTGAGGACATCGCCGCCGCCCAGGCGCGGGTGGTAGCCGCCCAGGCCGCGCTCGCAAAGGTTCTCGCCGGCCCTGAAGACAACGACACGATCGTAGCAAAGGCCGATCTGAAACGGGCCGAAGTCGCGCTGCAGCAGGCTCAGGCCAACTACGACCCGATCAAATATCGCACCGATCTTGGCGCGATGCCGCAAGCCGCCGAGTTGCAGCGCGCGACCATCGACTACGAGAAGGCTCTGGCTGCATACAAGGAAGCGACCAAGGATCCTACTGACGCCGACGTCACGGCAGCGCGCTCCGAGCTGGCCGGCGCCCAGGCCAACCTGGTCGACGTTCTAAAGGGCACCAGCCAGGCGGAAATCGACGCGGCTCAAGCCGAAGTCCGGCGAGCCGAAGCCCAGCTCGCCTTGCTGAAGGCCGGCGAGCGTCCGGAAGCCATCGCCATGCAGCAGGCGGCAGTAGATGCGGCGAAGGCCGCGCTCCAGCAGGCCCAGGTCGCACTGGCTGAGACCGAGCTGCGCGCTCCGTTCGCCGGCGTCGTCGCCGCACTCGACGTCAGGGTCGGCGAGCACGTCACGGCCGGCACCCCGGTCGTCTACCTCGCCGATTTGTCGCACCTGGAGATCGAGACCAGCGACCTCACTGAGCTCGGCATCGTCCGGGTCAGGCCAGGCGCGTTCGTCAGCATCACGGTGGACGCCCTGCCAGGCGCGGAGTTCTCCGGCAGAGTCGCTCGCATCAAGCCGCTGGGCGAGAACAAGCAGGGTGACATCGTCTACACCGTCGTCGTCGAGCCCGATCAGCTGGACCAGCGCCTGCGCTGGAACATGACCACTTCCGTCGCCATCAAGGGCGAGTGAGCCGCTGAAGTAAGTCATAGGATAGCCAGGTTGTCGCCTGCTTCAGGACAACGGTGACGGTTAAGGCGCCAGCAGTTTTGCAGCCTACAGGGTACGGTCCCCCAACTGTATATTATGTGACCTGCTCGGCGCCTCGTCGCGGTTCTCCTGAACCGGGTTTTTTGCCGCGGGCGGCCGATGTCTGTCAACCAACCCGAGGAAGGCTTCGGGCCACGGTGGTCCATCACATCGGGAAGCGATGACACGCCTCGTAGCCTCATTGCTCCACAGATTGAAAGCGCACGGCCAGTCGATTCCAAGAGGAAATTCCGACATCGGACTGCAGCCCCGGTCTCGTATCTTCGGTTTGGTTCCATCTCTCCACGCCACAGAATAACATACTTTGGTCGTCGGCTCTCCTCGCGCACTTCATCAGTGCTTGGCCTCACTGTCAGCATCCGCTGAGGATACTCTACGAAGCTGAGCGATTTGCATTTGACAGTATCGTAATGTCGGGGTAATATTTGATTATTGATAAGGATCGAAATTAGAAAGAATGCGGGCTTTAGGCGTTGACGCGCCGTCGCACTTGTCTTATTCAGCAAACCACCGGCCGGTCTGCTGGCCAGAGATGTCATACGCTTAAGCTGAATAAGACTTGTGTTGGCCTGCGCGACGATCCCGCCCATGAAACGCAGGCGCGACGATTCAAGCGATCCGGTTTGAGCGCTGGCCCTACTTCGGCGCTAAAGCATCACGTTGGAAATGTAGCTCCAGAAGACAACTTGAACATTTATTGCCTCGAGGTCCGTTTTTTCCCCCTGTCTATTCCGGATGACCGGGCATAGTAATCCCCTTTTGAGGGGGGCACGCAATGCGGGGCGACAAGGAACACTCCATATTCATGCCCGGGCGGAGAATTCAGCAGATGTTCGCCAGTCGTGGGATGACACGACGGGCGGGAGGGCAGATTGATTACAAAGTGGAAGCTATGCAATTTCAAGTCCATCCGTGATCAGGAGGAACTGGTCCTGAAGCCCCTCACAATACTGGTTGGTCCGAACAGCAGCGGCAAGAGTACATTGACGCAGTCCATACTATTGGTGAGCCAAACGCTGTCGAGCAGAGTGAGTTCAAGGTCGGTTGTCCTAAATGGTAACATCGTCAGGCTCGGTCAATTCAGTGATTTGGTTTCATTTGGAAGTGGTTCCGGGAGAATCCTTCTCGGTTGGGAATGTGAGCCAAAGGGAGGTGAACGCGACGCCGCTCTCTCAGACGATATAGGGCTACTAATGCCGCAAACGCTATTCTATCGACGCACGACTCAGAGCCTGAAGGCCGTCCGCTGCGAAATTACATTTGACGTCGACCCTCTCGACCCGCAACACGAGCTTATGCAACTGCAGCCACGCTTGTACCGTTCTTCGATCGGCTGCAAATTCACAAACGAGGACGGCGCGGAAGAGCAGTCGAACATTGTGATGGCTCGGAGCCAAGACTACACCGACAAGGTGCAGAGGCTTTCAACTTCCGACTCTGACACAGATACAGTTCGATCCGGCTTATTGTACGATATCGAACTTGATGACGCTTCCCAGCGAGAACTCCGACGCAATTTCATCTCAGCGGAACCAGTTGGTTGCATATTTCGGCACTTTCTCCCTGATCGTCTCGCAATCCGACGTAACGACGCTCATGTCGAAAGCCATCTAATTGCACTGGCAGTCTGTGATCTCTCCAGAGCATACCCTCGAAGTCGCTATAATCTGTTGCCCGGAAGACAAATCGTTATTCCCTCCAGTGTGTTAGCCGAGCTGAGACGCATACTAGGCGAGCCAATCAGCCCTCTCTTTCAAACGATGGAACAACGGGCGTCTTTGCTAAACGCGCCGATGTCGTGGACAGTTCAAGAGTGGCAGGAGCGCGTGAGCCATCTTTCCGCACCTGAACGACTAAGACTACGACAGCAGATTCAAGAAAAAGAGAGCACCATTTTTAATAGAATCCGGCAAATCGTTGTTGCGGAGAAAGGCGAACGCTATTCGCTCGTACCGGCTCCCCTGCCAACTGCTATTGTGCACGCGGTGCGTTACCTGGTTGAGTACTTTTCTGGTTCCGTCAAATACTTGGGCCCGCTACGAGACGACCCAAAGCCCCTATATCCCCTGTCAGCAACTGTCGATCCCACGGACATTGGGCTGCGAGGAGAGTATACCGCCGCGGTTCTCAACTTGCACAGAGAGCGAGAAATCGAGTACATGCCGACGGCCAGATTCCGTGGGCCAGTTGACGCGCGCCCACGCCGTTGCAGCCTAGAGGAAGCGGTATTGGATTGGCTGCACTATATGGGAGTAGCGGAGAAAGTCGAAACCCACGACAAGGGCAAGCTTGGCCACGAATTGAAGGTGACAACCATTGGAACAGACAAAAGCCAGGATCTGACGCACGTCGGAGTCGGAGTGAGTCAAGTACTCCCAATTCTCGTAATGTGCCTGCTGGCAGAGAGGGACAACATCCTCATTGTCGAACAGCCTGAACTGCACTTGCATCCAAAAGTGCAGACCCTCTTGGCCGACTTCTTTCTGTCAATGTCCATGCTTGGAAAGCAGTGCATAATTGAAACGCACAGCGAGTATCTGATCAATCGCTTACGGTATCGTGTTGCTTTGGCGGTTGCTGAATCCGTGGCCTCATTGATGAAGATCTATTTCGTCGAGAAAAAGAACGGATCCTCGGTTTTCCGTGACGTCATTATCAACAAATATGGAGCTGTAGTCGAATGGCCGGAGGGTTTCTTTGATCAGTCTCAAGCGGAAGCGGAAGAAATCCTCCGAGCGGCCAGCCTGAAACGAAAGAGAGAACGAGGAGCTCAACACGATGCCCAGCGTCACTATTGATCCCGGGGTCTTGGCGGTCCCAGCCCTTAGTGCAGACCGCGACGACGTCTATGCTTACGTTGAGACAATTCTGGACTGGGGCAAATTGCTTGATGAACCGTGGGTGGCGATTTACATGACTGAACGAGCAGTAGACCTTCTTCTCGAAGAGGGTTTGTATCCGCTGAGGAATGCGCTCAAGCAGCTGTTCTCCGCAAAAAGTGTCATCGAATACGACGCCAATACGCTTGCCCGGGTTGCGGAACGAGTCCTACAAAAAACACCAAGTTTTGAAACGTACTTCAAGGTCCGCGAAGTGCTGTTCGACTCGCTGACTACCGAGCCGGACCTTCTTTCTATCCATGCTAATTCCGGCCTCGTATCCGATCTCGCTCGCTGCATTCTTCTCATTGCGATTCTGCGGACCCATTGCCGCAACTCAGTCTTAAATCACACTTTGATCGTAAGAAGATGCGGCGACGCCCCGATTGTGCGCGTGCGGGCATTGATTTACGACATTGAACACACAAGGAGCGACATTGGCGATCTACCTACACCCCCAGAGTATTTCGAGGGCACCATACTTGCCTGCGCGAATTTTCACACATTGCTCGCCATTATTGACGAAACGATCGTCTGGCAGTTATCAGAGGATCTCGTGGCTCTGAAAACCGCCGTTCAGATTGCGACATATAAGTCGCGGCTCGAACGAGGACTGGATCCAGACTGGGACGGCATCCCCGGTTTTTCCTTTGGCCATAGCTTTTTCGGAACCGCTAAAGCATACGCACAATCTGATTCCCTGATCACCCGTACGTTGCGCAGTATGGTCGAAACGTTAGATGGTCTCAATCTCGCCGATACCCACAGGTTACGTGTTGGCAAAGGCGGTAACAGCCCGCCGATCGTTAGAGGCGAGGATGAGGCATGGCGAAGAGATATTGACGAGGAATACCACCTCCACTACTGGAAGTGCCCAGACGGATTGGTGGAATTTGCCTCCATCGTGACCCACAATGACTATTCGATTCCCGGATAGAGCTGATAGCCAACACAATCGTGTACCGGACCGAGTCCTGAAACATCGCTCGACGAACGATCAGACAAAAAGCAAAACGAAAGTCTCAGCGGGGCGAGTGGTCTGGGCAAACAGAGAATCGGTATCTTCGCCATACATATTTGAGGTAGGCCAGCACGTCACGGCCGGCACCCCGGTCGTCTACCTCGCCGATTTGTCGCACCTGGAGATCGAGACCAGCGATCTCACTGAGCTCGGCATCGTCCGCGTCAGACCCGGCGCGTTCGTCAGCATCACGGTGGACGCTCTGCCAGGCGCGGAGTTCTCCGGTAGAGTCGCTCGCATCAAGCCGCTGGGCGAGAACAAACAGGGTGACATCGTCTACACCGTCGTCGTCGAGCCCGATCAGCTGGACCAGCGCCTGCGCTGGAACATGACCACCTCCGTCGCCATCAAGGGCGAGTGAGTGGCGCGCGCGAACTCTGCAAAACATACCGCCCCGGGTAAAACCAGCCCCGGCCTTTCGGCCGGGGCTGTTCCATTTCTAAGATCCAATGTTCTTTTTTTTGCGGCCCGTCCGGTCTCATGGAGAGCACTCGCCGGGCCGTCATTAGTCCAAATACTCAATTCATAATGAAATGACTCACCCTAAGTCGATCACTTCGAGCTCGTCGGAGACAGCGCACCGTTCACCAGGTAGATGATCCCATTTGACGACTGAATACCCTGATTGATGATTTGGGCGCCGTTGATGGTGACCTTGCCATTTCTCACATGCACCGTCAGGGGTTGACCCGCCAGCGTCTGCAGCGTCTGCCCGTCTTTCAATTGAGAAAGCTGATATTTGCCGGACACGACGTGGTACTTCACAAAGCGAGACAACGCGGCTATGCTGTCTTTGTACAGGATATTCAACGTATTCGGCTGAGAGAGCGCCTGATCGCTCGGCGCGAAAACGGTGTAGGGCCCCCCACTTTCGAGCTGCGACATCGTGCCACTCGCTTCCATCATGACGAACATTCGGGTCATGTTATTCTGCGATTCGGTCGTCGCCGCAATATTCGTCGGCGCTGCGCTGCTCTGCGCCGGGAAGAGAACCCAGGCCAGGCTCACCGCCAGGGCCATCGTCAGTATCAAATTCAAGCGTTTCATTATCTCATATTCCTCCAGACGTCGGTGTCTTGAGGCTGCCGACTCCGACCTCGATCGGACCCGGACTCGCAACACTGCTCGCAACACTGAAAACAGCGGCTGCGCAAATCCACGTTTCACCGTGAATCGCACAACCATCTCAAGATTATCACATCTCTCCTGCACTTGTCAATGCTCGCTACGAGTTCAGAGGATACATCTTTTTCTATATCCACCACCACCGCCACGCTGATTTCCACGAAGCTCCACTGCTGGTATAATTCACATGCAGGTTCACATCTGAAAAAGGACGTGAAGTGAGCAAGGAGGACCGTCATGCCCCTCGACACAGCGTCTTTCGCTTTTCACCCTCTCACGCCGGACCACTGGCCTGACCTCGAGCGTCTCTTCGGTCCGAGAGGCGCCAGCGGCGGCTGTTGGTGCATGTGGTGGCGACTCTCTCATGCCGATTTTGTCCGCGGGAAGGGTGAGGACAATCGCGCAGCGTTGAGACGCATCGTCGACAGCGGCGATCCGCCCGGTCTCCTCGCCTACGTCGACAACGATCCCGCCGGTTGGGTCTCCCTCAGTCCGCGGGCGCAGTTTCCCCGTCTCGCGGGCTCACGCATCCTGGCGCCCATCGACGACCTCCCGGTCTGGTCCATCGTCTGTTTCTTCATCCAACGCGGCTATCGCCGGCAAGGGTTGATGTCCGCGCTGATTCGCGCCGCTGTAGACTATGCCACGAGCCGCGGTGCTGCCATGCTGGAAGCATACCCGATCGAACAGAAGCAGGGAAAACAGACTGCCGACACGTTCGTCTACACCGGCCTGGCTTCTGCCTTCCGACAGTCCGGCTTCACCGAAGTAGGACGCCGGTCGCCGACACGGCCGATCATGCGCTGCGCTTTGGGCGAGACCGCAACATCTCAACGTGGATAACTCAGAGTGGAGAACGCACCATGCAACTGGCGGATGTTCAGACTCGCCTGATTGAACTGGGGGAACCAGCAAGGGTGGCCGGCATGGCTCATTTCGGCTTGAGCTCCGCACGAGCATATGGCGTGGCCGTTCCGGACCTGCGGGCGCTGGCTCGTGAGATCGGCCGTGACCACGCCCTGGCTCAGGAGTTGTGGTCGACCGGGTTCTTCGAAGCGCGCCTGTTGGCCGCGATGATCGCGGACCCGGCGCTAACGACCGACGCGCTGCTCGAAACGTGGGTGTTGGACTTCGACAACTGGGCCGTGTGCGACGGCACGTGCGGCGACCTGTTCGCATACACCCCGTTCGCTTACGACAAGGCCATCGCCTGGTCCGCCCGGGGGGAAGAATTCGTCAAACGTGCCGGATTCGTTCTCATGGCGCGCCTGGCGCTGACCGACAAGAAGGCACCCGATGCCGCATTCGAGGCCTTTTTGGTCATCGTCCAACGCGAATCCGGCGACCCGCGGGACATGGTACGGAAAGCCGTGAATTGGGCCCTGCGGCAGGTCGGCAAACGGAATCTGGCCTTGAACGCGAGAGCGATAGACACGGCCACATCTATCCAGGCGTCGGCAACGCGCAGCGCCCATTGGATTGCCTCCGACGCTTTGCGGGAGCTCAACGGCGAGGCAGTACAGACGAGGCTGCGTCGCTGGGCAACGCAGCCTCGTCTCTCATCGAAGAGCGGACGTCATGCCGGCTGAGCCACGTATTCCTTGATGCCTGCCAGCAACTCGTCCACCTGCGCGTCGGCCACGTTCGACATGTGGCCGATCCGAACCACTTTCTCCTTCAAAGCACCGAACCCGGCTGTGATCTGAATGTTGTGCCGCCCGATGAGGTACGCCACGAGGTCGGTCGACTTGAGGCCGGTCGGCATCCAGGCCGCCGTCAGCACGGGAGCAGACGCCTCGTCGGGCATCACCGGCGGCAGGCCGACCTGGGTCAGTCCGGACCGCAGCCGCCTGGCGGTTCGCCAGTAGCGCGCCTGCCGCGCCTCCAGGCCTTCGGCCATCAGGTCCCGAAGCGACTGATGCAGCGCGGCCACGATGCTGCTCGGCATCGTTACGGGGTGCGGATGCCAATCGCCCCAATCCTCCACATAGTGCTGCCACAAGTTCAAGTTCATGTACCACCCGCGCGCGCCCGGCCTCGTCACCTGGGACCAGCCGGCGATTGCCGACCGCCACGACGGCCAATCCCGGAGGCGCCCCCAGGCACTTCTGCGAAGCGCTCGTCACGATGTCGATGCCCCACTCGTCCATCGGCAGCGGCGTGCCTGCCAGAGACGAAACCGCGTCCACCATCACCGGCACGCCGGCCGCCTTCGACGCGGCGGCGATATCCTGGACCGGGTTCAGCACACCCGTCGACGTCTCCAGGTGAACCACGGCGGTCATCGCCGCGTCCGGGATGCTGCCGCAGCGCCTCGGCGAAAGCCTGCGCCGACAGCTGCTGCCCCGGATCGGCACTGACCACGATCGGCTTCGCCCGGCATCCTTCTACCATCTGCGTCAACCGCTCGCCGAAATTGCCGTTCGAGCCGACGATGACCTTTTCGCCGTCGCGCAGCGGCGCTGTTCAGCGCCGCCGTCGTTGGCGGCGCTTCCCGAACCGGGAATCATGAAGATCTTGCCCGTCGTGCCGATGATCTGGCTCAGCATGGCGATCGTCTCGCTGTGCAGCACGACCCAGTCGGCGCCGTAGTGCGCCCGGACCGGCTCGCCCATGACCTCCAGCACGTCCTCACTGACATCCGTCGGTCCCGGAATCATCAATCTCGGTGTCATCTGCCATCCTCCTGGAAAATAGCGATCAGCGGTCAGCAATCGGCAATCGGCGATCAGCGAACGACGTCGAAGTCTGAATACAGCACTCGTGGACCCGACCGGCCCGCACACTCCGTTGCCAGGGCTGTCGCTGTGCACTGACTGTTGACCGTTTCTTCTCAAAACTCGCGACAAATCTCCGCGTATAGTTCCGCGCCTCCACCAGCTCGCGGACCTCAACCCATTCGTTCGCCGTGTGCGCCTGGTTGATGCTGCCCGGTCCCAGTACGACCGCCGGGACGCCCGCGACGGCCTGCAGCTTGCTCGCGTCCGAGCCGTAGCCCACCGCGCACAGCTCGCGCTGGGCCGATGACGTGCGGCACGCCCGCAGCGCCGCCTGCGCGATGCCGCTGTCCGGCGGGGTGTCCAGCGCGGGATCGATCAGGAACGGCTCCTCGCGCACGAAGTGGAAATCGGGGTGCTGCCTGCATCAACCGCGCCAGCAGCGCGTCGACCTCGGCCAGCATCGCGTCCGCGTCCTCGCCGGGCACCATGCGCCGGTCGATCTCGATAGCGCATTCGGCGGCACCATATTCACCACCGGCCGCCGTGGATCACGCTGACCGTCATCACCGGCGGGCCGGCCATGCGGGTGCGCCTTCGCCGGCAGCTTCTCTCGATCTCCGCCCGCAGCCGGGTGATGCACTCCACCATCTGGTAGATCGCGTTGTTGCCCTCCTGCGGCCGGGACGTGTGCGCGGCCTTGCCGATCGCCCTCATCTGCAGCGCAGCAGGCCCTTGTGCACGATCGCCGGGCATCAGGTTGGTGCGGCTCGCCGACCACGGCGCCATCCAGATGGCATAGGCATGTTCGCGACGAACGCGTGGATGCCGCGCGATTTATCTCCTCGTCCACCGAGGCCAGAGCGACGGCTGGCAGCGCAGCGCGTGGCGATACTCGCTCATGAGCTTCATCGCGTACATCATGGCCGCCAGCGAGCCCTTCGTGTCGCACGCGCCCCGGCCGTAGACGCGGCCGTCAGCGACGCGCGGCTGCAGCGCCATCGGGCATCGGCTCCAGGCGGCATCGTGTCCAGGTGCGCTTCGAGCAGCAGCGTCTTCGTCGCGCCGGGCACCGGCAGCGTCGCGATCACGTTCGAGCGGCCCGGCAGCACCTCCTGCCGCGCTCACCTGGCAGCCCAGCGCGGCCAGGTACTCGGCCACGAACTGGCCCAGCTCCGCCTCGCCGCGGCCGTCCTTCAGGTCCGCGTTCACGCTGTTGATGGCCACACAGCCGGCAAGCAGATCGACCACTTCCTGCTGCCTCGCCAATCCCACGAACCCGCCCATCTCACCTCCCGGCTGGAAGTATCGTTGGCACGTTGAACCGGCACGCCGGTTGCACTTGACCGTACGGCACGCGTCAGTCAACGTGCAACCTGCCATTCGCACCTACTTCAGTTTCATCGGCAGGCCGGCGACCATGAAATCACTTCGCCCGCGGCCGCCGCCAATCGTCTGGTTCGCCCAGCCGAGCAGGTCGCGATACACGCGGCCTAGTGCGTACGGCGGCACCAGGCCCATGCCCACCTCGTTGGAGACGATGCACAACCGGACCGTCGTGCGTCCCGGGCCACGCGCAACAGCCCGTCGATCTTCGGCCTCGACGCCCGGCCGCGCTTCGTCCAGGGTGACCTCGCTCTCCGCCCTGGAATATGACGTTCGCGACCAGCACCGTCAGGCAATCGACCAGCACCCAATCGCCGGGCTGCGCCGCGCGCCGGATCGCTTCGCCCACCGCAGATCGGCCTCCAGCGTCCGCCAGTGGGCCGGCCGGCTCGCCCGGTGCCGGCGGATGCGATCCCGCATCTCCTCGTCGAGCGCCTGCGCCGTCGCCACGTACAGCACCGGCCGCCCCGACTCGCGCCGCCAGCCGCTCGGCGTACGCGCTCTTGCCGCTCCGCGCCCCACCCAGAATCAGCATGAGGTTTTGGGCATCGAACGCGCCTGGCGTTTCAGGCTCGCCCCGTCCCATCGGAAACGTATCTCGTTTCGTGTCCCCATCCTCGTCCGTGAGCTCCTCCCGGGTCAGACCTAGATCCGCCAAAAGCCGGTCCAGCTCCGGGTTCGAGCCCACGAACCCACCGAACTCATCCATGCCGTGCCTCGCCAGATTTGGAGTGCGGCTCGGGCATCCAGGCATCTCTCAGGCACCGCCACGAGTCGAGCAGATCTTCCTCGTTGAATACCTCCAGCGTCACGACGCCGGCATACGGAGGCTGCCACAGCCGCTTGACCACTGATGCGAGCGTCTCGGGCGGCAGCGCGGTCCAGGGAGACGTGGTCCGTCGTGCCGTCCCAGCCCGTGCAGGTGGACACACTCGGGTTCGCGCCAGCGATGGCATCCAGGTAGGGCGCCCGCGTCGAGGCCCATTTTGAACAGGTGACCGACGTCCAGGCACGCCCCGATCCCGAGTTGCTCGGCCAGAGCCAGGGCAGCTCGGGCGGCGCGGACTCCAGGTTCTCCACACACAGCCGGTCGGCCGTCGCCGACCAGCGCGCCGGCCGTTTCGCCGAGTCGCCGCAGCGACTCGCCGGCCGCCAGTCGCCAGCCCACCCACTCGTCCGGCGTGAACGGCACCGGTTCCGCATGGACCATCCACGCCCACGGCAGCAGGCAAGCTGTCGCGGCCATCACCTCGCGCGCCTTCGCCACCGACGGTCGCGCGCGCAGAGTCCGGCGCGGCGAGCGCCAGGTCCAGCGGCAAGTGCACCGTGTACGTCAGGTCGTTCGCCGCAGCGACCCGCTGCAACTCGGCCAACACCCTGCCATCCGGCAGCGGATTCTGCTCGTTGTACTCGTAGATGACGATCTCGACGTCATCTACCCGAGCGGCGAGTTGACGCACATTCGGCAGCACGTCGTCGCGATAGATGAAGCTCGTCGTCCCCAGTCGAAATGGTAGGGCGCCTTTGATCAATGCGCCGGCACCCGGCGCGCCCGTTCGCCTCTCCACAGCCGTATTCTGTCTCTCCCATCTGTCATCCGGTTGGCCCCCACCATCAGACCGCGCCGGGCTGACTCACGATCAGCGCGGCAAGCAGTACCCCCAGCTCCACAATCTCGTTTGCCGCGCCGTACACGTCACCCGTGAGCCCTGGGATGCGCGCCATCACCCAGCGCGCCGCCGCCACGGCGAACCCCCAGGTCAGCGCCAGCACGAGCACGCCCGCCCAGCCGCCGATCAGTCAGTCCCAGAAGCGCGGCGATCACGCTCGCCACGATGAGACTTCGGCGGGTCACGTGGGAGGCAAACATACGACCCAGGCTCGCGCCGGGCCGTCCGTACGGGAATCTGACAGTCAGGTACACCATCGCCCAGCGACTGAAGGTCGGCGCGAGAAGGAGCGTGGCAGCGACCACGCTCGCAGGCCGCGAGCCGAGAAGCGCGGACAACGCCGCGTACTTCAGTATCAGTAAAATCGCCGCCCCAACCACCCCAAACGACCCGGCATGTACGTCGTGCAGGATCTGCAATCGTTCATCCGGCGACTTGGCCGCCAGCAGCCCGTCACAGCAATCGATGAAGCCATCCAGGTGCAGTGCGCCCGTCAGGATCACCCACTCCGCCAACACGAGGGCCGCTGCCACACCTGCCGGCCACAACCAGCCGAACGCCCGGCTCCCTGCCCACAAGAGCACACCAAGTAGCAGGCCCACCAAAGGGAAGTACGCCATCGACCTGCCCCAGGCATCCTCGGGCAGGTCCCTCTTCAGCCGCGCGGGCAGCGTGGTCAGAAAATGTACGGCAACGATAAAATCCAATCAACCCCTCATTCGTCCGGCTCGCGAAACCAGCGCCACAGGTTGTCCAGCTTCACCAGGTGCGCCGGCCAGAACGTCTGGTGGACCTGTCCACCCTGCTCGTAGGTCAGCCAGGTTGGCACCACGACCACATTGTAATACTCGTCGCCATAATAATCCCAGCGAGGCAGATTGATCGGCGCCCCGTTCTCGGCTGCCAGAATCCGCCTCGTCTCGGTCAGACTCAATAAGCGGGAATACTCTTCGCGCGTCCAGGAGCGCCGCACGTCGGGATGCAACACGTCGTATTGCTCGGGGAAATCGCGCTCCTTCTCCCACTGAATGATCTGGCGCACGGTCCATACCGGATTGGGCGTCAGCCACACGCCCAGACGGGCCACCGACGCCCCGTCGACGAACTGCGGCTCGAAACCCACGGCCGTGACGCGACAGCGGCGCACGTCCTTTGGCCCGAAGGTCAGTGTGAACCGACCCTGCAGGTCGCTCGTTGCGGCGCACAGCCCGCATTCGAGTCGCGCACCCGCCAACCGGCCGCCCGTCATCCGGTTGAACACGACGCCCGGGAGCTGGTATCCAAACACTGCGCCCGTGGGAGCGATGATCCGGCCCATTCTCACGACGAGCCCAATCACGGCGATCACCAGCAGCAAAACGGCCAGCCACGACGCCAACTTGACGTCACCGGCCAGCCTGGACGGCCTGGACATCAGTACTCGATCCCTCGCGTAGCCTTGGTCCCTTCATCTCGGAAGGCATGCTTGATCGAGCGCATCTCTGTGACGGTGTCCGCCACAGCGACGACGTCCGCATGTGCGTTCCGTCCGGTCAGCACGACGTGAAGATCCGGTCGCCGTTCCTTGACCGCGTTCACGACCTCGGCAACGTCCAGGAGACCGTATGCAATGGCGTAGTTGATCTCATCCATCACCACCAGCCCGTACTCACCGTCAGCCAGTGCCTCGCGACAGACAGCCCACGCTTCACGCGCAGCTGCACGGTCGGCCTCCAGGTTTTCGTGCTGCCAGGTGAAGCCCTTACCCATCGTCCGCACCGTCAGCTCCGGCGACAATCGCTCCAGGGCGCGCAGCTCGCCGGTCGGCCAGTTGCCTTTGATGAACTGCACGATCAACACGTGCAGTCCTTGCCCAACCGCTCGCAGGGCCAACCCCAACGCCGCCGTCGTTTTGCCTTTGCCGTCGCCGGTGTTCACCAAAACGCGCCCCTTCTGGGTCGTCATCACCTGCTCCTTTTGTCGAGTGGCGCCATTATACAGGAGAATCGGCTCAAGCTCAACACGCCGTATTCAATCACGTAAAATGTTACCGGGGTGATATAGTTCTCTCAACTGATAATGTTACCGAGGGAGCTATGTCGATTGATGACAAGATGACCGTTGACGAGCGCCGGAAGTATTTGAATACTGTAAAGAAACGTTACGAGCAAGCTGACCAGCACGGACGGGGGCTGTTGTTGACCGAGATGGAGGCGGTCACCGGCCTACACCGCAAGAGCCTGATCCGCTTGCTGCACGCGCCGAGCCTCGAGCGCCAGCCGCGCCGTCGGCAACGAGGGCGGACGTATGGACCGGCCGTCGAGGATGCCCTGTGGGTCATCGCCGACAGCTTGGATCACATCTGTGCCGAGCGGCTACAGCCCAATCTGGTCTGGCTGGCTCAGCATTTAGCGGCGCACGAGGAGCTGACTGTCTCCCCGGCCGTCCTGGCCCAGTTGGGTCAGATCGGGGTCGCGACCATCCGGCGCCTACTGCAGCGCCGGGCGCAGGACCAGCCCCACTTGCCCCGCCGGGGGCCAGAACAGGCCAATCGGCTTGCCCGCGAGATTCCCATGAAACGGGTGCCGTGGGACGAACCACAGCCAGGTCATTTCGAGGTGGACTTGGTTCATCACAGCGGGCCGACGACCGCAGGCGAGTACGTGCATACGCTGCAGTTGGTCGATGTCGCCACCGGCTGGAGTGAGCGCTGGGCCGTCCTGGGCCGCAGCTACACGGTCCTGGAAGACGCTTTTCAGGGCATTCTCGCCCGCTTACCCTTCCCGGTGCTAGAACTCCACCCCGACAACGGCAGTGAGTTCCTCAACGCCCATCTGGTGCGTTTCTGGCGCGAGCGGGTGACCGATGTGCACCTCTCCCGCAGTCGTCCCTACCACAAGAACGACAATCGGTTCGTGGAGCAGAAGAACGCCACCCTGGTGCGGGCCTACCTGGGCACCGACCGCCTGGACTCGGTGACCCAGACACAGGCCCTGAATCAGTTGTACGACGACATGTGGCCGTATTACAACTTCTTCCAGCCGGTCATGCGACTGACCGAGAAAACGCTGGAAACCAACGACGATGGCACGACCCGCGTCAAACGTCGGTTCGATGACGCCCAGACGCCACTCGATCGGCTGCTGGCCACGACGGTGGTTGAGGCGCAACAACGTGAGGCACTGCTTGCCGTGCGCCGCCAGACCAATCCCCGCCAGCTACGACACACCATCGAGGACCAACTGCAGCGTCTCTTCGCCCTACCCAGC
Source organism: uncultured Chloroflexia bacterium (assembly GCA_963843645.1). Classification (GTDB taxonomy): domain Bacteria; phylum Chloroflexota; class Anaerolineae; order DAOTYC01; family DAOTYC01; genus CAWJLE01. The sequence continues at coordinate 1,410,632 of CAWJLE010000003.1, forward strand.
GCTGTCCCAGGTCAGACTGAAGACGTGCATCAGACCCTACGAATCCCCCTCACCCTGCCGAAAGGAGACGACGTCCCGGTAACATTATCATTTGGTTGAATGACTCCCCTCGGTAACATTATCATTTGATTTGACACGCCCGCCCCGATGACGTTCCAGCGACCTTTGCCCGGACTTCAGAGGCTCCGATAGCTTCGGAAGTCGAATGCATCGCATGGGTTCCCTTATGGTCGGGTCTTGTCCTGGTCACGAACGAACTTTGCGGCTCTCACCCAGGCCGTGAGCTCGTCCAGAAAGACTTCCGCCCGGTCTTTCATCACGAGAAACGGGTCAGGATCGCCTTCCTGCTGATCCCGTGCTGCGCGGTAGACCTCCACCGGAAGGTGGACCGCGGTCTTGATTGGGACCATCCGAAGCTCGACGGCAACCTGCCGTAGCTGTTCTATCGCGCGCGCTCCCCCGGCGTTGCCGTATCCCACGAAACCGACTGCCTTGTTATTCCATTCCTTGTACACGTAGTCCAAAGCATTCTTTAGCACGGCCGGGTAACCGTGATTGTATTCGGCAGTAACGACGATGTACCCATCGGCCTCCTCCACTTTGTGGGCCCACTGTCTCGCCACATCTGTGGTGTACTGTCCCGACAGTGCAAGGGGCGTTCCCGGCCAATCGTAGAAGGGGAGCGGATAATCCCTGAGGTCGATCAATTCGACGTCCAGCTCGTCCCTCCGTTTGGCCAACCCGAATATCCACCGCGCAGGCTTTTCGCCAAACCTGTTGGGGCGAGTGGTTCCCATTATGACGTGAATTTTGAGTCGCTCTGTTCGATCCATGCAGACCATCCCCTCATCTACTTCGTTCGCTATAAGAATCTTCGCCTTCGATTCGCCCATCGAACAGTATACGTTGCGGTGACGCATCACGGTTTCCAAGCGGGTCGCAGACCCTCCGGAAGAGGCTTGCGGCTGCGCTGCGGCGGCCAAACCCGGCAGAGTCTCGTAAAACGTCGCTTGAATTCGCACCTCCTTTATGCTATAATCTCGCTCCGGAGGTACTATTGGCACTGACTCATTTGGACGAGAATGGCCGGGCACGTATGGTCGATGTGGGCGAGAAACCCGAAACTGACCGCATTGCCATCGCCAAGGGCCGCACCGTAATGCTCCCCGCCACCCTCAAGCTGATCGAAGACGGCGGCATCTCCAAGGGCGATGTTCTGGCCGTCGCGCGCGTGGCCGGAATCATGGGCGCTAAGCGCACTCCTGATCTCATTCCGATGTGCCATCCACTCCTGCTGACGAACGTCAGCCTCGATCTCGAGCCGCACGTCTCGGCCGATGGTGCAGAGGGCTACATCGATATCACCGCCACAGTGAAGACCACCGGGAAGACCGGCGTGGAGATGGAAGCCTTGACGGCGGTCAGCGTCGCCGCCCTGACCATCTACGACATGTGCAAGGCCGTCAATCGCGGAATGCGCCTCGAGCACATTCGGTTGGTGCGGAAGAGCGGAGGCAAGAGCGGTGATATCGTTCTGGAACCATAAGTCGAAACAAGTTTCGAACCGATTGGAGTCGTCATGCAGGGGACAGTAGTCGCAGTCTGCACGAGCTTAAAGAAGGGCACTCCGAAGAAGCCGCAAGAGGAAGTGACTTTGCGGCCGGATTGGGGAGTGGAGGGCGACGCGCATGCTGAGAACTGGCATCGCCAGGTAAGCCTGTTGGCGGAGGAAAGCATCGCCAAAATGCAGGCCAAAGGGCTCCGCGTTCGCTCCGGCAGCTTCGCTGAGAACCTGACCACCCGCGGCATCAATTTGCTGGGGTTGCCCATAGGCTCGCGCGTGGTCGTCGGCAGTCGGGTAGTCTTGGAAATCACGCAGCATGGCAAGATATGCCATGACAAATGCGCCATCTATTACCAGGCCGGCGACTGCGTCATGCCTCGCGAGGGCATTTTCGCCAAGGTCATTGAGGGCGGCCCTGTGCGGCCTGGAGACACGATCCAACCTCTGGAAGGACCGTCGACAGAGTAGGCGCGTGGCCGAGCCCGGCCGGATCAGAGATCGTGGTCCAGATGGTCGTCCCTGGAAGAAATGTCTGTTTCCCTGTCCATCAGGCTGACTTCGTCGGGCTCGATGCAAGCCAGGGCCAGAAAACGATCCACCGCGCGACAGATCACCTCGGCTACGGTGAGTTGGTGCCGTTGGGCATAGGCCTGGAGTTCGGTCAGTTGCGCTGGAGAGAACTCAATCGATATCGCCGGCATACTCATCACCTCCAATCACAGCTTGTGCGGAAGAAGATGCGGTCTGAATCGACGTGTGGGCCACCATGTGAAACCGATGTGAGACGAAAATCGTGCAGAATCCAGAATCTCAGTTAGAAAACATAGAACGACTCGAAGCGGCGCTCGGCTTGACTTTCAAGGACAAGAGCTTGCTGCAGCGGGCGATCATTCATCGCTCCTTCGTGAATGAGAGTCCGGAATACCCGCTGATGGACAACGAGCGGCTGGAATTTCTCGGTGACGCCGTCATCGACTTCGTGACTGCGGAGCTTCTCTACCACCGTTACCCCGAGATGGACGAGGGTCAGCTTACCCGCCTGCGCGCCGCTCTGGTGCGTACCGAGGCGCTGGCCTGGCAAGCTCGCCATCTCTGTCTGGGCGAGTTCCTGCGCCTGGGACGCGGCGAAGTTTCCAGCGGGGGGCGCAACCGACCCAACATCCTGTGCGGCGCGTTCGAAGCCCTCATAGGGGCCATCTACCTCGACCAGGGCATCGAGCCGATCCGCAGGTTGCTGTCCGGCCTGTTCCAGCCGGAAGCCGACAAAGTCGTCGAATCACACTCCGATCGTGACGCCAAGAGCCTGCTGCAGGAATCGGTGCAGGCCGAGCTTCAGCTCACGCCCTCGTATCACACCGTCCGTGAGAGCGGCCCGGATCACGCCAAGGAGTTTACCGTCGAGGTTATGGTGGGTAATCAGGTGATCGGTCGCGGCCGAGGGCGCAGCAAGCAAACCGCCGAGCAGGCCGCTGCTCGCGACGCCCTCGAAGGCGATCACAACCTGCTGAAGAACCTCATCCACAAGTTCGACGGCAAGTGATCGATCAACCCCGTCTCCGGAGTCCTTCGACCGTAAACTCCTCGGACCGCACGTAGCCGATCGTGCCTTCCTCTCTCTGCACAACGGCATCCGCCGCGGCAGGCACCTGGTCTGCGATCTCGGGCGGAATCGCCAGCAACCCGTTCTCGTCGCCGTGCAACAAGTCACCGGGCTTAATGGTGAGGCCGCAGATTTCCACTGTTACGCCCACTTCCACGAAGAGAGGGATGCCGTGCGACACGACTACGCCGGCTGAGAACACCTGAAACCCAGGCGCACGCTTGCGGATGCCGCTCAAATCGCGCACACCGCCGTCCGTCACCAGTCCGACAGCCCCCAGCTCTTGGAACATGCTGCTCAGCACGTCGCCGGCATGGCAGCTCCGCAGCCGGCTCGGGCCGACGTTCTTGATGACCACGATAGCCGGCTTGGGTGCCGCCTGGATGGCCTCCAACAACTCGAAGCGGCGGTTGACCCTGCCCGTCGTGGGCGTGGTGCTGTCCGCCGTGCACGTCACGGCGTACCCGACCATGGGCGCCATATCCGGGTACTGGCATTTGAGCTCCATCGAGGCGTAACCATCCGTCGGATTGCGCACCTTGAATGACTCGATGGCGTTCGACACGGTCGGCGAATCAATCCCCGCCAGCCTCTTCAACAACTCTGGTGATAAGACCTCCAATGACTTGCCTCCTCAAAAGCAGTGTGATCTGCAATCAGAATTCACGTCAGTTTTCTCAGATTCCTCTGGCCCCGCCTGAATTCCACACCTAAAACCCGCGCGCGGCCGGCCAGCTGCACTTCCTGGAGCTCCAGCGCACCCTGACCGGTGGCCACAACCAGGCCGGAGAAATCCGGCAACACGTCACCCGGGGCGGCCCGGCCATGCCAGTCGACGAGCGGGCTCACACGCCACAGGCGCAGGCGCTGCTCACCCGCGAAAGCAAACAGACCCGGCCAGGGATCGTAGGCGCGCGCCATGCGCCACAGCTGCTCCGCGGGCAAATCCCAATTCGCACGGCCGTCGTTCTTTTCGACTCGACCGGCGAAGGACGCGAGCCGCTCGTCTTGCGGCTCGGGCGTGATTCGATCGGCCAGGTAGGCCGGGAGAGTTCGAGCCAGCAGGTCCGCCCCCAGCACTGCCAGTCGCTCCCCCAGGGCGCCGGTCGTATCCTCCGGCTGAATGGGGCACGAAGACCGGGCCAGCACCGGCCCGGTATCGAGGCCGGGTTCCACCAACATGATCGACACACCGGTCTCGGCATCGCCTGCCAGGATGGCCGCGGCGATGGGTGAGGCCCCACGATGGCGCGGGAGCAGCGACGCGTGAACGTTCAGGTAGCCACGCGACGGGATGGGCAGCACCTTGCTTCCCAGCAGCTGCCCGAACGCGGCCACGACACCGACTTCCGGCCGCAGCGCAGTCAGTGTAGCAACAAACGCGGCCGTGTTGACCGATTCCGGCTGCAAAACGGTCAAGTCAAACTCGAGCGCAACCCGTTTCGCCGGCGGCGCTTCCAGGCTACGCCCACGGCCTGCCGGCCGGTCCGGCTGCGTCACCACCGCGACGATCTCGTGGCCGTCGTCGATGAGCCGCCGCAGCACCGGCGCCGCAAATTCGGGGGTGCCAAAAAAAGCAATCGCGGCCACGTAGAGGCCCTCCAAAACCAGAATGAATGCATTGTACCGTAATCTGTGTTCGGAGACAAACCCATTCGATTAGACTCGTGAGGGCTCGAAAACTCGGAAGTCTCGGGTCATCGCGCCGTCGCCCTGCGCGCGAAAAATGTGCTATAATATTAGCATATTGGCTCAGGCGCACTACATTTCTCTGGCATGTCGCCCGCTTTTTCGCGCCGCGCTGTCGAAGCATCGCCCGGCAGGCCGGCGCCCAGACGCTTCGAGGAGTATAAAAATGAAAACGCCTCGTTTCGCCGTTCGTCCCATCGTACCCGCGGCCGTTGCCCTGTCGTTGATCGTTACGCTGATCCTGCCTCCGTCGCTGGCGGTCGCGTCCAGTCTGGGCGCGACCGCGTCCATCGACCCTGCTGGGTCGCCCGCCCAGTCGCCCGGCGATACCTGCGCCGGCCGATCCGCGGTCGCGCCGGCCGATTGGCCGATCGTGCTGTGCGATAGCTTCGACTCCAACCCTGACAAACGCTGGACTACAGGTATTTCGAGCGATGACAATGCTATCTCCAGCCGCACGATCGTCGACGGCAAATACCGTTGGCAGCAGAAGGCCCTGAAAGGATTCTTGTCTTACGTAAAGTATCTCGACGCCACTTTGAGCGATTTCTTCGTCGCTGTCGACGGCCGGGTCGTGTCCGGCCCGGAGACGGCCCAGTATGGCCTGTCCTTCAGGCAGATGGACAACAACAACTATTATGCTTTCCAGATCCGCGAGCAGGGTCAATACCGCGTCGACGTGTTGATCGACGGCAATTGGACTACCCTCAGCGACTGGACCGATACCACGGCGATTCGGGCCGGTCAGGTCAATCGGCTTGCAGTGAAGGGCGCGGGGAACGCCTTCACGCTGTACATCAACGACGAGACAGTGTCCAATTTCACCGACGACAAGCTGTTGGAAGGGTTGGTCGCCATCAATACGACTCTGAATGCCGGAGAGGAGGCCCTGTTCGAATTCGACGACCTCGAGCTGCGGGCGCCGGCGCCCACTCCGACTCCGACCGCCACGCTCGCACCGACTGCAACGCCAACACCGCGACCCACTCGCGCCCCCACCACGGCGCCTGAGACGCAGACGCCCACTGCAGGTGGCACTTGTGAGCAGGACGCCTCGGTCGCGCCGCAGGACTGGCCGCTCGGCGTGTGTGACTCATTCGCGGACAACCAGTACGGATGGCCGGCCGCGAGCAGCAGCACACAATACGGCAAAGTGACCTGGGAGCTGAGCTCCGGCATCTATCGTTGGAACGTTCAGGCCACTTCGGGATTCTATCAATGAGCGCGGCCGGCCATCAACGCCGTCTCCGACTTCTACGAGTCGGCCATGGTGCGCCGGACCAGCGGGCCGGAGAGCGTAAACTATGGGCTGCAGTTCCGTTGGGTGGATTCCAACAACTTCTACGCCTTCAACGTGGCGGACACCGGGGAGTTCATCGTCTACCTGATGTATCGGGGACAATGGCAGATCCTGCTCGACTGGACGTCCAGCGACGCCATCAAACCCGGCGAGGCCAACTTGCTCGCGGTGAAAGCCGACAAGGCTTCGCTGACATTCTACATCAACGACGAGCAGGTGGCCCAATTCAACGACACTCGCCTGACCAGCGGCGTGCCGGGGCTTGGCGTCAGTCTGGACGCCGGACAGGATACGGACATCGAGTTCACGAGCTTCGAGGTGCGCACCGCCCCGTCAGCTCCTCCAGTCGCCCCACCGACCTCCCTGGCCAAGCCGACGTCGACGAGCACACCCGCGCCGCCGCCCAGCACGCCGACCAGCCAGCCGTCACCGACGCCACGCCGATCCGGCGGAACTGCCACGGCCGTCCCGACTACGGAGGCCCTGTCCCCGTTGGGCTGCGAAGCGGATGCGGATATCGCGCCGCTGGACTGGAACTCTTCGGTCTGCGATACCTTCGACAGGGACCAGAGCAAATGGGCGGTCGGCCCGCAGAACGATGAATTCGCCAATCTGACTCGGGCGATCAAGGCGGGCTCTACACCTGGAACGTCGACGCCATCAAGGCCGGCGATTTTTCTGCCCGTTATGGTACTCAGTCCGACGAGGTGACCGACGCATACGTCGCGGTCGACGCCAGGCTGGTTGCCGGGCCTAAGGACGTGGGCTACGGCCTGCAGACCCGCAAGGCCGACAGCGACAACTTCTACGCCTTCTTGATCGCTAACGACGGGACGTTCATCACCGAAGCGCTCGTCAACAATGAATGGCGCACCCTGACTGACTGGCAGCCGAGCGACGCCATCCACCCCGGAGAGTGGAATCGCCTGGCCATCCAGTCCGAAGGCACGCAATTTACCTTCTTCATCAACGGCACGCTGGTCGCTGAGGTCAAGGATAACAGCATCGCGTCCGGCCAGCCAGGGGTCGCCGTCAGTATGTACGACCCGGTTCAGGTCACGGCTGAGTTCGACAACTTCGCCATCTGGGCACCCTGAGTTTCAACGTCTCGCAGGAACCTGTCGTCCCGGGCGTGACAGTGGGCCGCTGCTCGCTGTCACGCCCGGTGTGTTCCTGCCACGGATGCTCCTGCCCACGCCGCACGCCGGTCTCCCGTCATGATTTATTTGACTGTCAACTAACAGGACAGCTTTCGTTTCATATTTCCCATTTCGTCCTTTGCCGAGGTGTGGTATAATAGCCTACGGTAGCCGGTAGTACCCGAGCTACCGATCATCTGTGCCAGAGAAGCCTGGCTTCGAGCATGAACATCTTTCGATGGCTTCTCGAGGAGACAGTACCATGTTAGACAGCACGGAACGTCCTGCAGAGCAGCTTGCGCCCAGAAAAACCCTGGCCATAGTCGCCCACGATGGGAAGAAGGCCGACCTCATCGCCTGGGCCACGTTCAATCGTGGCACCCTCGCACAGTACGACCTGGTGGCGACCGGAACAACAGGCAAGCTTCTGCACGAGAAAGTCGGGCTCGACGTCGAGCGCCTGCAGTCTGGTCCCCACGGCGGTGACGCCCAGATCGCGGCCCGCGTCGTTGAGGGCAAGGTCGACTTCGTGTTCTTTTTCGTCGACCCGCTGGACAAACACCCTCACGAGCCGGACATCCAGACGCTGCTGCGCGCCTGCAACGTGCACAACGTCCCCATCGCAACCAACCTGTCTACGGCAGACTTGATCATTGCGTCCGAGGCTTTGCGACTGCAGGCGCCGATTTGCGCGCCGATGGCCGTCGAAGCCAAATAGGTGTGATCTGCTCGCGTGGGCACCGCTGCAGCCGCCCAGGAAGAGCTAAGGGTTTCTGAGATTTCGTTTTTTGGGGGCAGCCTGACAGGCTGCCTCCGCCAACCAAAACAGCGCGTGGAGGCAACTGTGAAAGAGATTCTTTCTGGGAACGAAGCCATTGCTCGCGGCGCGTGGGAGAGCGGTGTCGTCGTCGCTTCCGCTTATCCCGGCACGCCCAGTACCGAGATCCTGGAGAACCTGGCCCGCTATCCGGACGTTTATGCCGAGTGGGGGCCAAATGAAAAGGTTTCCATGGACGCGGCTATCGGCGCTGCCTACAACGGACGCCGGGCAATGTCGACCATGAAACATGTGGGCCTCAACGTCGCTGCGGACTCTTTCTTTTATGTCGCGGAGACCGGCCTGGAGGCGGGGTTGGTGATCGTCTCGGCCGATGATCCTGGTATGCACAGCTCTCAGAACGAACAAGACAACCGGCACTATGCCGAGTTTGCCCGGATCCCTTGCCTGGAGCCGACTGACAGCCAGGAAGCGAAAGATCTGGTGGGTGTTGCTTTAGACCTCGGTGAGCAGTTCGACACGCCCGTTCTGCTGCGCATCACCACTCGAATCGCACACTCCAGCTCCCCAGTGGAGCTTGGCGAGCGCGAAGAGCATGCACCGCAATTGGACCGTTTTCCACGGAACCCGCAAAAGTACGTGGCGCTGCCCGCTCACGCGCGGCGCCTGCACGTAATCGTGGAAGAGCGCCTGGGACGGCTGGCCGAATTCGCCGAGTCTTTTCCGTACAACCGAATCGAAATGGGCAGCACAGAGCTGGGCATCGTCAGCGCCGGGGTGGCGTACCAATATGCGCGTGAGGTTTTCCCGCACGCCTCTTTCCTGAAGCTTGGGATGACCTATCCTCTGCCCTCTCGTCTCATCGCCGAGTTCGCCGGGCGCGTCAAGCGTCTCATCGTCGTCGAGGAGCTCGATCCCTTCATCGAGAACCACATCCGCTTGATGGGCCTGCCTGTGGAGGGGAAGTCCATCTTCCCATTGTGCGGTGAGCTGAGCACCAGCACCGTCCGTGACGCTGCCATCGCCGCCGGGCTCCTGCCCGACTCTAGCCGCGTACCGACCGTCGCCGTGGATACGAGCGGTCTGCCCGTGCGTCCGCCCGTCCTTTGCCCCGGCTGCCCGCATCGTCCGGTGATGTCCGTTTTGCGCAAGCTGAAACTCACCGTCATGGGCGACATCGGGTGTTACACGTTGGGGACCATGCCGCCGCTGAATGCGGTTCATTTCTGCGGATGCATGGGGGCCGGCATCGGCGTGGCCCACGGGGCCGACATCGCCCACACCCGAGGCCTGGGCGGCGGACAGCCCAGTGACGAGCACTACGTGGCCATCATCGGTGACTCGACTTTCTTCCACACCGGCCTGCCCGCCCTGCTGAACGTCGTCTACAACAAGAGCCGCGTGATCACCGTCATCATGGACAACCGGTCTACTGCCATGACGGGGCACCAGCAGAACCCCGGCACAGGATTCACGCTACAGGGACAGGCCACTGCCGCCATCGAGCTGGAACCCTTGGTCCGTGCAATGGGCATTCCGGCCGAGGCGGTTCACACCGTGGACTCGTACGACGTGGCTGCGGTGGAGGACGTCTTCAAGAAGAGCCTCGCCATCGACGGCCCGTCGGTGATCATTACGCGCCGAGAATGCGCGCTCTTGCCGGCTGTGCGCAAGCAGTACGTGCCCCTAAGCGTAAATACCGATCTCTGTATCGCTTGTGGCACCTGCCTGCGTCTGGGGTGTCCCGCACTCTCGCAGGGCGAGGAGATCTACGAGAAGACCGGCAAGCGCAAGTCACAGATCGACCCGCTGCTGTGCACCGGCTGCGAAGTCTGCGCGCAGGTCTGTCCGAAATCGGCCATCCGCTTTCGGTCGCAGGTGCAGTAGGAGCGATCAGCACTCAGCTGTCAGGGACCGGTTGGCGGCAATCCGAGGCAACCGGGCGTTGATCGCAGCCCAAGCGGTTACCAACTGGAAGGCGGACAGAAACCGTTCGCCGAACGCTGAGTGCTGATCTCTGTTCGCTCAAGAAGGCAGGTGTGCTATGCAATCCTCCATCCAGCTCGGCCGCATCTTCGGTATTCCGATCGGGATCAACTACTCCTGGCTTGCCATCTTCGCGCTGATCACTCTGTCGCTGTCGATGGTCTACTTTCCTTCGAGCCATCCCGACTGGCCGGTCGCGGTGACCTGGATCGTCGGCACCGCGACGAGCCTGCTCTTCTTTGCTTCGGTGCTGATCCACGAGCTGTCGCACAGTGTGGTCTCGGTAGCACAGGGCATCCCCGTGAAGAGCATCACGCTGTTCATCTTTGGCGGGGTGTCCAACATTTCCGCGGAACCGCGGCGCGCCCGTGACGAATTCTGGATGGCCATCGCCGGCCCTGGGTCCAGCTTGATCCTGGGCGCTTTGTTTGGGGCAGGCTGGCTCGTCCTGAATCCTGTTTACGAACCCGCGGCAGCGCTGTGCCGCTGGCTGGCGGGCATCAACGTCAGTCTGGCCGTCTTTAACCTGATCCCCGGTTTTCCGCTCGATGGCGGGCGCGTCCTCCGCTCCGTCGTCTGGGGCATCACGGGCAATCCCTTCAAGGCCACGCGCGCGGCGTCGCTGCTGGGCCAGGGCGTCGCCTACCTCTTCATTCTCTTCGGCTTCTTCATGGCCTTGCGCGGCAACTGGGACGGCCTGTGGCTGGCCTTCGTCGGCTGGTTTCTGGAGAATGCCGCCTCCCAGAGCTATCGACAGGTGGCTCTCCGCGAGGCGCTGCACGGCGCCACGGCCGGCGACCTGATGACGCGCGAATGTTCCCGAATTCCAGACGATTTGCTCGTCGACGAGTTCGTCAACGAGTATCTGTTGACCCAGGGGCGGCGCTGCTTCCTGGTCACGGCTGACGACGAACACCTCACCGGCATGATCACTCTGGGCAACGTGAAAGAGATTCCAAAGTCCGAGTGGCACGACATCACCATCGGGAAGGCCATGACGCCGCTGGCTAACTTGAGACGGGTCAAACCCACCGACGACGCCGCCACAGTTCTAGACATGATGGACGAGGCTGACGTTAACCAATTGCCCGTCGTGGAGGACGACCATCTCATCGGGCTGATCGGCCGCGATGCGATGTTGCGCTTCATCCGCACCCGTAGCGAGCTCGATATGTAAGGTAAATCCCCAAATACCTCACGCCACTTGAAAAATCACCCGGCATCTGCTAAACTGTACCCCTAACCGACGCCGGAACCGTCCGGTTGCCGGTCACGGGAGGACACAACTTAAATGAGCGATCAAGCCCTGGCCACGTTGCAGGATGCCTGGCGTCTGGCCATGAAGCGCGAACAGGATGCGTTCGATTTCTACAGCAGGCTCGCCGAAAGCACGACGGATGCGGCAATGAAGACGTTCTTCTCCGAGCTGGCTGAGGAAGAGACCCACCACAAATCGCGCCTGATCCGGGAGTACCGGCGCCTGTTCGACACAGAATCCGGCCCGTCGCTGGCGGATCTCGTGGCCGGTGACGCAGCCCCCGACCAGTCGGGCCGGGTCGCCTGGATGGAGTGGAACGAGGATACCTTTCGCCTGGCGCGAGAGATGGATTTGCCCATTCTGCTCGACATCCATGGTGTGTGGTGCCATTGGTGCCACGTTATGGACCGGGGCACGTACGAAAACCCCGACGTCGCATCGCTCATCAATGCCGAGTTCATTCCGATCCGCGTGGACACGGACCGCCGGCCGGACATCAACGCCCGCTACAACATGGGCGGCTGGCCCACCACGGTGATCCTCACCCCGGCCGCGGAAGTGCTGACCGGCCGCACGTATATCCCTCCGGACGACATGCTGCGCCTCCTCCGCCAAACGGCCGAATATTATCACCAGAACCGCGATCAACTCGCCGAGCGCCTGGCGACCTCCGAGGCTCGCCGCAGCGACGCGAGCACCAAGGCACGCGCCGCCGGCCCGATATCGCCCGTCATCGTCGAGGACGTCGCCGGAAGCATCGTCGCCAATTTCGATCGTACGAACGGCGGGTTTGGGGACGCCCCCAAGTTTCCACTGCCGGAGGCGCTGGAACTGGCGCTGTCGCTCCACTACCGCACGGTCGATCCGCAACTCAAGCGCGTCGTGGAGTTGACGCTGACCAACATGGCCACCGGCGGCATATTCGACCAGGAAATGGGCGGATTCTTTCGCTACTCCACCACCGCCGACTGGACGGTTCCGCATTTCGAGAAGATGGCGGAGGACAACGCCAGGCTCATTCGCCTGTACCTGGAAGCCTACCAGGCCATGGGAAAAGACTTGTATCGCCAGACGGCACAAAAGACCATCGATTACGTCAACTCAAGTCTGTACGACCAGACACACGGCTTTTTCTATGGGAGCCAGGACGCCGACGAAGAATACTACGCGCTTGCACGGCTGGAACGAGAGAGCCGGACCGCGCCGCGCGTCGACCGGACCGCGTACACCAGCAGCAATGCGATAATGGCGATGGCATATTTCGAAGCGGCCGTGGTGTTGGAAGAGCCGGCCTACGCCCGCCAGGCCATTCGCACCCTGGACTTCTTGTGGGAACACTGCCACGAAGACGGCATCGGCATGTTCCGTTACTTCGACGGTCGCCCGCACGTTCCGGGCCTTCTGGCCGATCAGGTGTGGACGGCGCGCGCTTTACTGCACGGCTACCAGTACGTCGGGCGCTCGGCGTACTTGAAACAGGCTATCGAGCTGATGGACGAGTCGGTCTATCAGCAGTACGTGGATGAAGAAGGCGTCGGTTACATAGACTGTGTGGTCGACGCCAACGCGCCAGGACGGCTGAAAGATGGACTGAAGAACATTGATGAGAATGCGTGGGTGGCGGAAGTCTCCACTACTCTGTTCCGTCTGACAGGCGAGGAGCGGTACCAGGACGCCGCTGAATTCGCACTGGCGGCTTTTGGCGCCGGGTACCAGGGTTACCGGCACTTCGCATCGGCCTACGCTCTGGTCGTGGACCACGCCTTGCGGCCTTATACGACGATGACCGTGGTCGGGGATCCCCAGCAACCGCAAACAGGCACACTGCTGCAGGCCGGTCTCGCCATCTACGTGCCGAACCGGATCGCCCGCGTGCTGGACCCGGCCTGGGACCAGGCAGAGATCGAACAACTCGGGCTGCCGGCTTCTGACTCCCCCATCATTCAGATTTGCCGCGGCGACGTCTGTGCTGAGCCGGTCGGTGACCCCGACCAGGTAGCTCCGGCCATCGCCGCGCTCGCCGCATCGTAGGGGAGAACTTCGACGACGAAATCCGGAAATTGCAGGCGTGCGTATGCATGAAGAGCTCAATAGAGAATCCAGTTGATTCTTGAGCCCGGAGGTTTCACCATGCACGTCACAGTATACACCACACCCACCTGTCCGTTCTGCCGCCAGGTTAAGGACTACCTGTCGCGCCGCAACGTGCCCTACGTCGAACGTAACGTGGCCGCGGACGCGCGGGCGGCCACGGAGATGGTCCGTCTCACCGGATCGGAAGCCGTGCCCGTTACTGTCGTCGACGGGAACGTGATCATCGGCTTCGACCAGGCGCGCCTGAACTACTTTCTAAACCGCGCGGCGAACGCACCGATTCGCCTGGGCGCTTCGGTGGCCAGCGCCGATCGCATTGCCGAGCAGACGGGCGGTGGAATTACGATCGGAGCGTACGTAGGCGCGGTCCGTCCCGGGTCTATCGCCGCGCGGTCAGGCCTGCAAAAGGGCGATGTAATCGTAGAGCTGGCGGGTCGCCCCATTCGCAGCGCCAAGGACATCGACGGCGCCATTGCCTCTCTGAGCCATGGCCAAACGTCCACGCTGACTTATCTCCGTGGACGGGAGCGACAGCGGGTCCAGTTCGTGGTCTAGAGTCAGACGTCCGAAGTCCCGTGGACTTCGGACGTCTGGTGTGAGATAATGCCAGGCAATCATTCGTGTCATCCGTGCCGCACTACACTACACTACGCGTGAAAGGGGAACCAGTAATGACAGACGAGACCGCTTCGGCCGTCGAAACGCTCCGGCAGGCAATGCTTAACGAGGAGATGACCCGGGACTTCTACCTGGACGCCGCTCAAAAGGTCATCGACGAGAAGGGGCGTAAGATGTTTACCGATCTGGCCGCCGAGGAAGTAGTGCACATGACGACCGTGCGTAAGCAGTATGAATCCCTCAAAGCCGGCCATGGCTGGACCGTCGCTGCCGACTTCGAGCACATGGGCGACGTAGACATCACCCCTCTTCAGTTCAAGCGCGAACAGATGAAGAGCGGCGTGCGGGAATCTTCATCTGATCTCGACGCTCTCGTTCTCGCCGCGGAGATGGAAAACAACAGCTTCGTGTATTACTCCGAAGCGTACACTAAGACTACTGAACCTATGGCCAAACATCTGTACGGCTCCCTCGTCAAGGCGGAGCGCAGCCATTTCAACCTGGTCATGACCAACTGGGAAACGCTCGTCAACACTGGTTTCTGGAGATAATCGCATCTGATCACACTCAACACAGGCCCAGCCGTCCGCAATGTGGATGGCTGGGCTTGCGTTTTGCTGCGCTTCGGCGGGGGCTCAGGACTAATCGACCTCTTCCGTGGTGGCAGTCAAGCACGCTGTCTGGTGGAGGAGAACCCGGTACGCCGCATAGCCCTCCAGGAAGCGCGACAGTCGAGTAACCAGCTCCTCGAACGCAAGCGCCGCCTGCCTGTGCGTCTCCAGGGCGCTTCTGAGGTCTGATATCTGGGACTTGAGTTCCTTGGGGAAATACTCCTCTTCATTCAGCAAGCGTAATCCCATGATGATATCTTCCGTCCTTGCGGGCTCTTCTTCGAGCAGAAGGCCGGCGCGGGCGAACAGCAGCGGCAGCGAGACCGTATAGTCAGCTCGGCCCTCGAAACTGGTCAACAAACGGATGATCTGGCTGTAGGGGAGACTGCCCGACAGCGAAAGCTCGATGATCTCGTGCCTGGGTCTGGAGTGGTTGACGATCTGGCAATCCGCCCACCGAACCAATGCCTGCTTGTCGACGAGGCCTGTCACCAATCCCATGCGAAAGAAGCCGAATGCATCCCTGGGGGTGCACTGAGAGTCCATGGAATCAGTCGTCTGTGCAGTCATGAAGGTTCCTCACATCCAAGCCGTTTCAGTCCGACGGCACATGAGGCTGTCAGCGCCAACCGCGCTTTAAGCTTTCGGATCCGCTGCCAGGATTCATCGATGCGCTGCTCGCTGATTGTGCCGTCAGCAACCATGGCCTGGATCGCGGCAACCGCGGTGTCGGCGATCTCCTCGTCGTACACCGAATTGTTGGCAATCGCGATGACGTCCACCCCCGCAGCGATGGCCTTTTGCACCGCAGTGGTGAATCCATACTGATTCGTAATGGCGCCCATCTGCATGTCGTCGGAGATTACGACGCCGTCGTAGCCCAGCTCCCCACGCAGGAGCTCGGTGATAGTTCGCTTCGATAGCGTCGCCGGATGCTCCGGATCCAGCCTGGCGTTGAAGACATGCGCGGTCATTATCGCATCCGCCAGCCCGTCTTTGATGAGCGCCTGGTACGGCTCGAGTTCCGCGCGCGACCACGTCTCCGTCACGTCCACGAGGCCCAGGTGCGAATCGCTGGTGGAGCTGCCGTGGCCGGGGAAGTGCTTCAGCGTACAGAGCACGCCGTGCTCGTGGTGGGCCCGGATGAACTCCGATGCGCACCGGATCACGACCGCCGGGTCGGCCGAGAAGCTGCGTTCCAGGCGCCCAATGATCGGATTGTCCGGGTTCACGTTCAAGTCGACCACCGGGGCCAGGTTCAGGTTGAAGCCGGCCTGGGCCAGCGTCTGCGCCACGGCGGTGGCGTGCTGGTGGGTCACGGCCGCATTGTCGAACAGGCCCAGGTACTGATGCGACACCGTGGCGGGAAAACCGAACATCTCCTTCAATCGTCGGATGATGCCGCCCTCCTGGTCCACCGACACCAGCAGAGGAATCTCAGAGACCGCCTGCAGCCCGGCAATCAGCCGACGCACCTGTTCCGGCGATGCCACATTACGGACCGGCGAGCCACTTGGGACGTCGTAGTCGAACAGAACCACGCCGCCGAGATGGCGATCTCGGACGTGCCGAACGATCGGCAGGTCGGACGTCGCCTCGAGACCGCGAAACCCGAGCATCAACATCTGCCCAATTTTCACGTCGAGACTGACGTCTGCCGCGGTCGTCGCGGCCGAAGATGGCCTGACTCCACTCGGCGGCGAGCATTGCGCCTACCGTCAGTCCGGCCACTCCCATGAATTCCCGTCTGGATATCCCACGGGCCACGACAAACACCTCCGCAAGGTTAAGGGACTTCCGAAGTCTCAGAAACTTCGGAAGTCTGGGACCACTCTATTGTTGTCTTCTTGATCCGTATGGGGCGTCATTATACTTCAGGCGCTTCGATGATCAAATATCTCAATATTCGGAAAGGAGGTTGGTTAAGAAGATGCGCGAGACACCGCCGGGTGTCATGTCTCATGATCCATGCGGCAACCGCGAACTGCACGGAAGGCGGCGACCCACCGGGAGGTCGTAAGCAAACGACCTCGCCGGAGGGCCGACGAAGAGGAGGAGGGTGAAGGTCGCTAGTTTTCCACCGCCGGCAGGAACGTCCGCCATGGGTTCGCCAGCAGGCTCAGCGTCACCGTGACCGTCTGATCGGCGTCCCGAACATCCGGTGTGCTCGTGGTCAGGCGGACGTGGCCCCGCTGGACACCAAGGGCCTGCCCAGCCGGGCTCACAGTCAGTGCAAGGTGTCCGCCGCTCTGGCCCGTCGTCGAGCCGTCGACAGCCAGCCACGGCGTGCCGTCGACCAGCGTGGCGGTCCAGGTGAACACGTCCGTCGTGGTGCAGTCCACGTGGAGGGTGTAGTTGCGCGCCGGGTCGTCCGGCCGCGCGATGTACGCCACCAGCCCAGGACTCACCACCATCGCGGTCATGTCGAACAGGTCTTTGAGTCTCTTGTCCGGCTGGCCGACGAATGCGTTGTTGTATTGCGTCGTACCGTTGAAGGTATCCTTGTCGAGCCACATTGCATCAGACGGATGCTGCGGGTGCTCGTAGCGCTCGACGGTACTGAGGTTGAAGTCGAAAAAGGACTCGTACGCCTGGCCCAGAGTCTTCCCCTGGAACAAATAGCGGACGAACATCTGCAGGCAGTTGTCGTACCAGTTGGCGAAATAGCCCGCAGCACCGATGTCGAGAAAGGCATCGGAATACATCGCAACGCGGCGCTGGGCCTCGGCGCTGGTGATGGAGGTCGTGTCGTTGGCGGACGTGCCCGCGGAAAAGCACGCGCTCCCCAGCATCACGATGGCATTGGTGGCCGGCCTCAGGTCACTGCGGATGTCGTCGGAGCTCTTGAAATACGGCTGAGCCATGCCCTGCGCATTTCGAATTGACAGATAGAAGCCGCCCACGATGGGCGACGGCATGTCGGACCAGTAGACGCCATGGCCGCGGTAGAATAGGAAAGCTTGCCCCGTCCACGGCGGCCTTGATTTCGCCCCAGTCACAATTCGGGGCGTAGAATTTGGCCACTGCGACACCGTTGGCCGTCAATTCTGCCGCCGCCAGGTCCATAGCCTGTATCTGATGCTGAGTATCGGCGTCCGAGCCGTCGGCGCTGTTAATGGGACCCACCAGCAAAACCGCCCTGAGTGGTGGCAAGCTGCCGGAAAACGGAGAAGGGGATGGCAGGCCTTGGCGGAACGGTCCCTGCGCAGGCGCGGAAGGCAGGTCAGGCGCAATGTGGGGCGTCAGGAGCCCCGGCAACGGCTCAGGGCTCAGCGCGGGCGCCTGAGCCGCCGCAAAAGGCAGCGCACCGCCCGCCCAGATCAGCGCCACGACACAGACGAACGCGAGAAGATGCAATCGCTTCCGGTTGAAAGACATCGCTCGACTCCCTGCCCACCGGCGCACTCTACCTTTACTATATCATGTTGCGCAGTTATGCACAATGGGATTTTAGTCCCACGTTGTGGTTCTGCGCAAAAGACGTTATAATGCTATATGAGAATGGTCCGCGGTTGGGCGCTCCGTGCGCGCGGGCCGGTTCGATCACATCGGTCACAACCAAAGATAGCTGATCTGGCGGCTGATGGAGGGGCGGCGCTTGATGCCAGCAAGATTTCATGCAGCAACAGATGGACTATATTCTCTTTTTTCTACGGATTCATGTTAATTCTTCTGGGCACGGCTGCCGCCGGAGTGGCGCAGCGCCATAGCAAGCACCTGCCCTGGGTCTGGCTCGCGGTTTTCGGCTTCCTCCAAGGCCTGTCGCAGTGGCTATCCCTGGTCGCTTTCAGCCTGGGTGACGGGCCGCTGTTCGCCGCGGTGCGCTTCGGCGTGATCGTGGTGTCCTACCTGTTCCTGATCAGTTTGCTCGAGATGGATGGCGCCGGCTCGGGGCCAGGGGACCCGGACGGTGGATCTACCTGCCGCTCCTGATCGGTGCGGCTCTGATTGGCTTGTGGATCGCTCGGCCGGTGGACGCCGGTGCGATCGGCGGCCTGAACGCGATCGCCCGTTACGTGCTCGCACTGACGGGAGGTCTGTGGTCGGCTGTGGGTCTATGGCGCGCCGGCCGGAAAGCACAAGCCGGGGAGACCGGCCGGACGGCCAGGCTGAGCCTGTCCGTGGCCGCGGGCGGCATGGCACTGTACGCCCTCGCGGCAGGGATGATCGTCCCGCGGGCGTCGTTTTTCCCAGCGTCCGTCGTGAATCAGGTCGCCTTCCTGTCTGTCACCGGCATGCCTGTCCAGTTGGTTCGCGGCCTTCTGGCGGCCCTCATGACGGCCGCTCTGTGGGCCTTCTATCAGGCGACTCTCGAACGCAGCAGCAGCCGAACAGAGAAGCTGCAGCTGCCGCTCACCCTGCTGATCGTGCTGCTGTCGGGCCTCGTCTTCACCGAATCCGTGGCGCTCAAGACTGACCAGGATGCGCGCGACGAGCTATTGAACCAGGCCCGAATCGCCGCGTCGGCGTTGAATCCTGACCACATTGAGGCCCTCGCCGGCTCGCAGGACGACCTGTCCAACCCTGACTACCTGATCCTTCGACGGCAACTGGTAAGTATGGCCGCCAGCAACCCGCGCTTCCGCTGGCTGTACGTCATGCTTCTGCGAGACGGCACGATCCCGTTCGCTGTCGACTCCGTTGCGGAAGACAGCCCCGATCACGCCCAGCCCGGCCAGGTGTACCAGCAGCCACCGCCGGAGCTGTTCGGCGTTTTCTCCGTCGGACAGGCCGTTGCAGTGGGACCCTACCGGGACGCTTACGGCAGATTCGCGTCAGGATTCGCTCCCATTCGCGATCGGGTCGGCGGACAGGTCGTCGCCGTTCTCGGCCTGGACGTCAGCGCCACCGCCTGGCAGCAGGCGCTCGCCCGCCAGCGCGTGCTCCCCATTTCCATTACGTTGTTGATCTCCCTGCTCTACGTGGGCTTCTTCGTGCTGCGTCAGCGCCTCTGGGAATCCGCCCAGCGACTCGCCGTTCACAGCCAACGCCTGGCCGAAGCACAGCGCGTTGCCCACATCGGCAGCTGGGCCTACGCGCCGCAGACCGGGCAGGTTAGCTGGTCTGATGAGATGTTCCGCATTTTGGGTGTGGATCCCCAAGGCGGCGCCCCCTGTTTCCCGGAAGGGCACCAGCCGCTCATCCACCACGACGATTGGGAAAGCTACCAATCGGTCGTCTGCACCGCCGGGGACTTCGACGGTCAGGAATTCGAGTTTCGAGCTTTCCAGCCGGACGGCAGTCCGCGGTACATCGCCCTGCGGGCCGAGGTTCAGCGCAACCACGCGGGCCAGATCGTTCAGGTCATGGGCACTGCACAGGACATCACCGAACGGAAGCAGGCAGAGGTGGTCCTGTCCGCCGCCCACACCGCACTCGAAGAGACGAACCTCCGGCTCCAAAGGGCGAGCCAGGTCAAGAGCGAGTTTCTTGCCAACATGAGCCACGAGATCCGCACTCCGCTCAATGCCATCATCGGCATGACCGGGCTGCTGCTGGACACCGAGCAGACCACCAAGCAGCGGGAGTTCACCGAGACGATCCGGACCAGCGGCGAAGTTTTGTTGGCCCTCATCAACGACATTCTGGACTTCTCCAAGATCGAAGCCCGTAAACTGGACCTGGAAAAGCACCCCTTCGTTTTGCGAAACTGCATCGAAGAGGCGCTGGACCTCGTGACGTCCAAAGCGACCGAGAAACAGCTGGACATCGCCTACGTCCTCGACGGCGACCTCCCGACTACATTTGTCGGCGATGTCACCCGGCTGCGGCAAATACTGGTCAATTTGCTCAGCAACGCCGTCAAGTTCACCGATGCGGGCGAGGTGGTCACGTCCGTCGCCGCGCAGCGACGCGATCCCGATCCCAATGGCACACCGCAATATCAGCTCCACTTTGCCATCCGTGACACGGGCGTGGGTATTCCGATCAGTCGTCGCGATCGCCTGTTTCAGGCCTTCAGCCAGATCGACGCGTCCACCACGCGCCGATTCGGCGGAACGGGTCTGGGCCTGGCCATCAGCAAGGACCTGAGCGAACTGATGGGCGGCACGATGTGGGTAGAAAGCTCCGGCATCCCCGGGGAAGGCGCAACGTTCCACTTCACTATTCTGGCGCCGCTCGCGGCGGAGCAAGAGTCGCTGCTGAACGAAGAGAACCTGGTCGACTTGGCGGGCAAGCGGGTGCTGATCGTCGACGACAATCCAACGGGCCGGCGCATCCTCGTCCACCAGACCGACTCCTGGGGCATGTTGCCTATCGCCGCCTCGTCCGGACCTGAAGCGCTCGCCCGCATCCGGCAGGGCAGGCCCTTCGATCTCGCGATTCTGGATTACCAGATGCCGGACATGGACGGGTTGACCCTGGCGAAGGAAATCCAGACGCTGCTCGGGGCACGGGCGTTTCCCCTGATCCTGCTTTCGTCACTGGGGTACCGGGAATCGGGCAGCGACAACGCCCGCTTCGCAGCGTACCTGACCAAGCCCGTCAAGTTGTCACAATTCTACGACACGCTCGTCAACGTCATCACGAGCCGCAGCACGTCAGTGAAACAACGCACCGGCCCACTGCGCATCGACCCAGACGTTGGGCACCGGCATCCGCTGCGCATCCTGCTGGCCGAGGACAACGTGGTCAACCAGAAAGTAGCGTTGAACCTGTTGGCCAAGATAGGGTATCGCGCCGACGTGGTCTGGAACGGCGAGGAAGTGCTGGACGCGCTGCGCCGCCAGCCGTACGACGTCGTCCTGATGGACGTGCAGATGCCGGAAATGGACGGCGTGCAAGCCACCGAGCAGATCCAGCGAGAATGGCCGCCGGAACAACGGCCCCGCATCATCGCCATGACTGCCAATGCCATGAAGGGCGACCGTGAGCGGTACCTGGCCTGCGGCATGAGCGACTACGTCAGCAAGCCGATTCGGATGGACGAGCTGATACGAGCGCTCACCCACAGTGGGCCACGTCCCGACCGCACCGCCGAAGCAAACACTCTCTTCGGCTCAACGCCCTCCTTTGAGGGAACGGGCCCGTCCGCACCGGTAACCGACCCGTCTCTACTGAAGGAGTTTGAGACCCTCATGGGAGACAGCGGCGACCGGATGGTCTCCGAGCTGATAAGCCTGTATCTGCAGGAGGCATCGTCCCTGATCAATGAAATGGGAAAAATGATCGCCCATCCGGACGTCGACGCCCTGCGGCGCGCAGCCCACACTCTAAAAGGGAACAGCAGCCAGGTCGGTGCGACTCAACTCGCCGTTCTGTGTCAGAATCTGGAGACCCTGGCAGCGGAGGGTCACATGAATGGCGTGGGCGACGCAGTGCTCGACATTCGCCGCCATTTCGCTCGAGTCGACTCCGAATTCAGGCTGGTTCTCAAATCGAAAGCCGACCGTAAGCCTTGAAAACCGCTCTGATCGCAGGTCACTTGTTTCTGTCGTAGAAGCTTTCGAATGAGTCGATGTCCGGCGGAACGAGCATGAGCTGGCGAACCAACGCAGCGGTCTCGCGCACGCCCTGCTCGCGGTTCATGCCGTTGTCTTCCCACTCGATCGACAGCGGTCCCCCGTAGCCGATCTTGTCCAGCGCTCGGAACAGCTTTTCGAACTGCACTCCGCCGCGCCCGGGCGAGACAAAGTCCCACCCTCGTCGCTCGTCACCGAACGGCAGCAGTGAGCTCAGGGCGCCGTTGCGGCCATCGTGGTTGCGCGCCGAGTCCTTGACGTGCACGTGGTAGATCCGATCGCGGAACTCGTAGGCGAAGGTCACCGGGTCTACCGCCTGCCAATGCAGATGGCTCGGGTCCAGGTTGATGCCAAACGCAGGGCGGCGGCCAATGGCTTCCAGGGTTTTCTTCGTCGTCCAATAATCGAACGCGATCTCGCTCGGGTGGACCTCCAGCGCAAACTTCACGCCTGCCCGGTCGAATACGTCCATGATCGGATTCCAGCGGTCCGCGAAATCACGATAGCCTTCGGCAATCAGCTCCGGCCAGACCGGCGGGAAGCCTGCCACCGTGTGCCAGATCTTCGAGCCGGTGAAGCCGGTGACAGTCTCGACGCCCATTCGGGCAGCCGCGATCGCAGTATTCTGCACTTCCTCAGCGCAACGGCGGCGAATGCCTTCCGGCTCGCCGTCACCCCACAATCGCGGCAGGAGCATACGGCGGTGTCGCTCATCCAACGGATGGTCGCATACGCATTGACCGGCGACGTGGGCACTGATCGCCCAACACTTCAGTTCATACTTCGCCAACAGGTCCGTCTTGTTACGCAGGTAGGAATCCGTTTCGAGCGCCTGGACTGGATCCCAGTGGTCGCCCGCCGCACCCAGCTCCAAGCCGTTCAGGCCCCACGCCTGTGCTTTGCGGCACACTTCCTCCAGCGGCAAATCCGCCCATTGCGCGGTGTACAGCGTGATCGGACGTAACATATTCATTGTCCTCCGTGGACGCATGCGTGAGAATCGCGAGACTCCGGAAGCCCGCGCGGACTCTATTGCAGACTCCGGTTATTGCTGCGGCCGCCGCCCCCCGCATTTTCCGGCCCGCCGCAGGTTGCGGCACACATCGATGATGATATTCCATTGCGTGCCGAAAATCAAGAGAATCCACCCCTCGATAGGACCACCCAGGCACCGCTCTGATTGCGGCGTATGCTATAATAGACTTGCTGAGGAGAGTGTGACATGAACTGGGATTTGAGCCGCAACGATCGTCTGTTTCTGGTGGAGACTCTCATGCCGGGCTATCGCGACGCGGAAGCCGCGTCCGACATGATTGCCGGCAACGAACGGGCCATCGAAACCATGCTCGATGACGAGCGTCTCTTCGAGCGCCTCATCGGCGACGAGGAAGTCCTGATCCGCGTGTCGCCGTGGCTGTTCTTCTCCGTGCTCCTGCGGCGAGCGAGGTTCGACCTGAAACGAGAGACCTTTACGGTGGAGCGTCGCCAGCAGCAGAAAGTGGTTCTGTTCGATGCCGACCTGGTGGCCGGCCTGCTGGAACAGGAAGAGTTGCGCGACTACCTGGCGGCCTTGCTGGCTTCGTTCACTCGTGTTGAAAGCATTACTGTGCCGGTGAGAGTCAAACGGGGGGTGTGGCGCCGATATCGAATCAGCGATCTGGACGTGGAGAGCCTGGAGCGCTTCGGCGCGTCAGCGGAGCCCGCGCAGCGTTTCGAAGCCTACAAACGTATCGCGGATGTATGCCTGTTCCTGACGGGTATGTTTCCCGATTTCGTCAATTCAACGCGTCCCGCCGGCGCGCGGGCGTCGCGATACCGGAGTCGAGAGGATTACGAGGAGCACGGACAGGCGTTCTATCGGCTGGCCGCCGAGCACGGCCGGGCTCAGGCCGAAGGCCTCGCCGCTGTCCTCTCGACCCTGTCAGAGCAGTTCGTGCTCGCGGAAAAGCCCCTGGCCTTCCTCGCCGACCGCTACCTGAGGTTCAGCCGCCATCGCCTGTTCGACGTATCGTAGATGATGCACAGCCACTGCGGGGTCGTGCCCGGGTCGTGCCGCTGGGCGGCCAACGTATCCTTCGGCTGCCGCTGCTGCCGCTCAGCGGTGAATGAGATAGTGCAGCTGCGCCACCCCGTTGGGGTATGCGGTGGATTCCAGAAGCTCCAGAACTGGCGCCCTCGAGATGTCTCGAAATAGGGGGATGCCGCGCCGCACCAGCGTGGGAATGACGAACAACCTGATCTCATCAAGGAGGCCTGCGTTGACGAAGACGGTGATGAGCGAGGCGCCGCCGATCAGCCAGATGTTCCCGTCGCTCACCGACTTGACGCGGTCCAAGAGGGATGCCGGATCCCCGGAGTATAGCTCGACGTCGGGATCCAGCAGTGGCAGCGGGCGATGTGTGAAAACGACCGTCTTCCTGCCGGCGTACGGCCAGGGCGTCCCGAAGGTCGGGATCTGCTCGTAGGTCATCCGGCCGAGGATGACCGTGCCGACGGTGGCGTAGAACGCGTCGTAGCCGTAATCGTGCTCTTCATACGGCTCGAGCCAGCCAACGCCGCCGTCCTGATCGGCAATGTAGCCATCGAGGCTGGCCGCAATGTACAGAACCACGTTACCCCTTCGTTCCATCACGCACCTCGCGCTTGCGACGTGGCCGGACGCATCTTCAGGCTCAAGAGGGTCTTGACGTCGGCTACGTCCAGATCAGACTCAACATCGACAAACAGCCAACGGCCTTCCGGGTAGGGATTCGCCGAAGCGATGGCGTGCCGCGCATTTGGCCCCACGGAGCTACGAAGGGCCTCCTGCACGCCGGGCTCCAGCAGTACGATCTGCGCTGTGAAGCCGCCTTGACGGGGGTAGAGCGAAAGCACCGCTTTGCCGCTCTTGCGAAGGCGCTGCGCCCAGCCGTAGTTCTTGCCGTAGAAGCCGAAGTCAGTGCGGGCGCGATAGCTCGCCGATACGTATTCGACGAGTTGGTCCCACATGGGGCGGGCGTCACCCAGGACCGCAAAGATCTCGTCCATCGTGGGTTGATGCTGCTTGTCCGTGAAAACCCCAACGCTCATCTTTTTCCCAATGAGCAGGCCCGCCACCGACAGCTGAATTCCGATAGACGTCGGACTGCCTGAGGGTCCAGCAGGATTCGACGCTTAGCGGGTGGCCACGCCTTTGAAGAACGTGTAGCAGAAGACACCGTTAGGGCCGGCGGTCTCGTACAGATCGGCGATGCCCCGGTCCCAGTTGGCCGCGGTCATCAGTCCTTCCGCCAGCGCCTGTTCGCGAACTCCCTCCACCATGGCGATAAACGTGTTTCGGGTGAAGCCTTCCACGAGGTCCGGCTTGCTGTCGTCCACGTAGACCATCCGTGGCGAGACGGCGACGCCCTGGAAGCCGGCCTGCCGCAGTAGAGGATACAGCCGGCGGCCGATGAGTGCGTCGCCGCCGGCTTGCGCCTGAAGGTGGATCAGGCTCTGCACGGTGCGCTGAGCAGTCCGGCTGTCCGGGGAGAAATACGTCGAACCATGGTCGCCTTCGATGACCGTAATCGAACCACCCGGTTTGAGCATCGCTCTCAGATGCACCAGCGCTTCGACGGGCTCTTTCAGGTGCTCTAGAACAAAACACACGAACACGTGATCGAAGTGTGCCGGCTCAAACGGAAGGTCGAATATGTCCGCGACCTGAAAGGTCACGTTGCTGAGACCCTCGCGGGCAGCCATGGCTCGCGCAGCACCGATCGACACCGGCGAGACATCGATGCTCGTGATCTGAGCCGAAGGGCTGTTGTGGCTCAGAATGGCAGTCTGAGCGCCCACGCCGCAGCCCGCTTCCAGGACGCGGCAGCCTTCGGGGTAGACGGTATCGCTGTGCAGCAGCGAGGTCAGCGTGGTGGCCTGATCGCGCAGCCGGTCTTTCTCGCGCACCGAATAGCCGTGAACGTATTCGACGTTCGTCCTCATGGGTTCACCTCGCTATCGCGGAATTGACGTGCAGCGCCCGGGGGGAGTTCAAACTGCAGGCAAAAGGGGACGATCCGGCGGATCGCCCC
Source organism: uncultured Chloroflexia bacterium (assembly GCA_963843645.1). Lineage (GTDB taxonomy): Bacteria > Chloroflexota > Anaerolineae > DAOTYC01 > DAOTYC01 > CAWJLE01. The sequence goes on from CAWJLE010000003.1 coordinate 1,436,784, forward strand.
CCTGGAACTCAGCCATTTACGGAATCAACAGCAGCTTGCCGGTTCGCGTCCGATCCTGCAGCGCCTGATGGGCCGCGGCAGCTTCGGCGAGAGGGAATTCTTGACCGATGAGGACCTTCAGCCGGCCCTTGGCCACCGCGTCGAACACGTCGTTGGCACGTGACTGCAGCTCCTGCTGCGTCTGGATGTAGTCACCGAGCATGGGCCGCGTCAGGTAGAGCGAGCGTCCGGCCAGTACACTGGGCGGCATCGGCGGCACCGTTCCACTGGATTGCCCGAACAGCACCAACATGCCCCGCGGCTTGAGGCAGGCCAGGCTGCCGTCGACGGTGTCCTTGCCCACTGAATCGTAAACCACGTCGACGCCGACGCCTCCGGTCAACCGGTTGACCTCGGCGACAAAGTCAGCTTGCGTGTAGCGGATCACCTCGTCAGCACCGGCCTCCCGCGCCAGGCGCTCCTTTTCGTCCGTCGATACCGTTCCAAACACCGTCGCGCCCTGAGCTTTTGCCATCTGGGTCAGGAGCAATCCCGCTCCGCCGGCCAGCCGCGTGGATCAGCGCCGTGTGCTCCTCTTTAAGGGAAACGTGCTGTGCGTCAGATAGTGGGCAGTCAGCCCCTGCAGGGTCAGCGCCGCGCCCAGGCGGAAGTCTTCCGCCGGCAGGACGATCAGCTTGTTGGCCGGAACGATGGCGTACTCGGCGTAAGCGCCGATGACCATGGAGTACGACACCGGGTCTCCCACACGAGGGGTATCGCCCGCACCAGGTCCGACTTTGTCGACCACCCCAGCGCCCTCCATTCCGGGCGTGAACGGCAGCGGACTCTTGTACAGACCCGTGCGTTGGTAGACTTCGATGAAGTTCACCCCTATGGCCTTGAGTCGAACGCGGACTTCCCCCGGCCCCGGTTCTGGCAGGGGTACGTCCTCGTATTGCAGAGCCTCAGGTCCCCCTGGAGTGTGAATGCGAATGGCTTTCATGGAATGGCGTCTCCTTTCGATTGATTACTTCACTTTGACGGGGACCGGACCGGCGATGTTCTCCCAGTCGCCGTCCGCGCTCTGGCAGACATCCACTTTGGAAAAACACATGGCCAGGAAGAGCTGTTGATCGCCCGCGGCACTGAGGTTGATTTTGTCCTTCCAGTCGAGCGATTCCCCGGAGTTGAGCCGAAGCGCGCCGCTCCAACTGCTTTGGAATTGCCCGGTGGTGGCCTTAACACCCAAAATACCGTAGGGGATAGCGACGCCCTTCCTGTTGATGGCCACAAAGTGGAACCATACATCCTCGCCGACGTTGTACTCCGGCTTCGCGTCTGTCAGCTCGAGCTTGCCCTCGACGCCGTGCGCTCCGGCGCCGGTGTTGGCGGGCGCCGGAGCCGGCGCCGCCTCGGCCGGTTTGGGCGCCGCCGTTGGCTTCGGCGCGGCGCGCTTGGGAGTCGCCGTCGGTTCCGGAGTGTCCGTGGCAACCGGCGTATCGGTCGGCGCCGGGGTATTCGTCGGCACAACGGTGGGCGTCGGCGTAGCTGTGGGCGTCTCGGTCAAGGTCGGTGTCACCGTCGGCGTGTCAGTCGGCCGAGGCGTGGAAGTCGGAGTGCGGGTCGGCGTTCCCTGGATCAATTGCACCACCCGCCTGGGCAGCACTCTGCCCAGGCTGCACGAGCAGCCCAGGATGGATACCAGAACCACAATCACTACCACTGCAATGACCATGCGTCGATAGTTCACCCTAACCCTCCAGAAATGCATTGTTCGCATTATACCGTTTTTGTCGCAGAGAATGCAAGTGCGAGATCGCCCGCATTCTAATCGCGATTGACCCGTATTCTCTCATAGACATTTCCCGATTATCGAGGCGCTGTCTGGATCGACAGGCCGCAGACGACCGCGCCGCCTACGACCAGACCACAGCCGATCCAGGTGGCGGCAGTCGGGGCGACGTCGAGAAACACCGCGGCGACCAACGTGCTGAACGCGGGGATCAAGTATGAGAGTGAGGCCAGCACGACCATATTGCCCATGCGTACGCCGATGTCCCAAAAGGCGTAGGCCAGCGAGGTTGGGAAGAGGCTCACCCACGCCAGCAGGGCGACTGCCCCAAGGCTCCATTGCGGTTGCTCGTGGGTCATCGCTCGGAGGACGGTCAACAGCATGCCGGTTGCCAGGACGAACAAGGGCAGCGCTCCGAGGCCGCTGACCGGCCCCCAGCGTCGCCCGGCGTTCGAGAACAGTCCCCAGGCAATAGCTCCCAAGAAGGCCAGCGCGTAAGGTAGTGGATTGTCGGTCACGTGGCTTGCCCAGGTGGATGGGGACAGATTACCTTGTGTCGCGGCGACGGTCGCGCCCACGATGGCCAGAACAATGCCGGGTGCCAGTGTCCAGCGAGCAGCGTAACCCAGAAGCGGCAGCGAAAAGAGCAGCGTGAATGCGGGCCACAAATAGTTGAGCAGGCCCACCTCCAGCACCTGCTGGCTGCTGGCGGCCAGGCCGATCGCGCCATACAGGCACAAGACGTATCCGGCGAACAGGCCCCCGCAGACCGCCAGGTAGCCCGGTCGAAAGCGCACCAGCGACCGCACGTCCCCGGCGCGAACAGCCCAGAATGCGCACATCAGCACGCCGCCGACCAGGAACACGCTCGAGGCGGCGGTGAACACACCCAGTCGTTGGGTCAGCCCGCGGCCGAACGCGATGGTGGTGCTCCACAACAAGATGGCGATGAGGCCTAAGCCTGTGCCCCGCGCCTGGAACGCGGACTCGCTCATGCGGTGCAAACGCTCCTCGGGAAGGTGACGCGGGCTATTGTAGCACTGAACAGCGCCCGCGCCAAGCACAAGACCCGGCGATTCCTCAATTCCGCGCCGGAATATGAATTTCGTCATACAGGCAAATGCCGCCGACCGGTATACTTCATGAAAGCCGCACTGATAACCACCCCGATAAGTCACTCCGGACCGATCAGACGAGAGGAAGCCCATGCAAGCCCGCGCAGCATCCCGAATACTCAGGTCAGGCGGCCGACGCACCCTCGCGACCGCTTTTATGTAGACATTGTGCGGTCCGCGGGTTGGTTCGCCGGACGACGCACCAGCCTTCGGCCCGTTCGAACGCGTAGTACGGCTCCTCGTGGACCAGGCGGGGTGCGAATCCTGGCGGGTCCTCGCTCTACCTGCGACCGCGGGGAGTCGTACTACGCGTTCGATGTGTCGCGGCGTCGGACGACCCAAAACGCTCTACAATCGACTCCCCCACCCGTACGCAGACGCTGAGACCGAGCAGAGATGGAATAAGCGTGTTCGCCGATGCAACCCGGCCTCTTTTGTGCTATACTACGGGCAAAGATAGAGACAACTGAAGTGAAGAGTTGTCACGCGGATTGTCGACTGAGAAGGCACCCATGCCTTCCACAGGGGGCTTCAGAAGATGATGTTCTGGTCTGTTCTGGCTTCGATCAGTGTCCTGTTCGCTTCGCTCCTCTCGGGGGGAACGTCGTTTCGGCCACAGCCGTTTCCGCCGATGCGAACCGAGGCCAAGGGCAGCGCCCGCATCTGGTATACGGTCGGCGATCAACTCTGGTCGATGGGACTCGACGGCGGCGGAGCGGCGCAGGTCGGCGCCGGCGTGCGGCGTGGGGGCGGGGCCTGCCCGTCCTTCTACGTGGCGCCGGACAGCCGGAGCGTCGCGTATCAGGCAAATGACGGCCAGCTCATGGTCGCCAAAGTGGACGGCGGCGCGCGCAGCCTGGCAGCCGGACGCATCGGGTCGGTGTCCTGGTCGCCGGACAGCAAGCGGGTGATCTACACTCTCAACGACGACGTCTATCTTCAAGATACGGGAGGCGGCAAACCCCAGACTATAGCCTCCGGCAGCGGCCGTTTCTTCTTCCCCACCTTCGCGCCGGATGGGCAGAACGTCGCCGTCCTGGAATCCACCAGCGGCAACACGCTGAACGTGATGGTGGTGCGTACGTCGAATCAGGAATGGCGCAGCCTTGGCGCCACGTCCGGGGGCCAGGCGCCCGACAACCTGTGCTCGGACATCGTAAGCTGGTCGCCGGACAGCACACGGTTGCTGGTCGATTATGGCCAGCCGGTGTTCGTCTTCTATCTGGCTGGAGGCACGCCCTCTCAGGTGGGCGGGCAGGGTGGCGCCCGCACACACTACTGGTCGCCCAATGGCAGCTTGCTGGCCTTCCGCGAATCGGACGGCAGCCTGTGGCTGGTGAACGCCGACGGTTCGGGACAACGCCCGCTCGTGGCCGAGTCGGTTACCGGCATGGACTGGAACCCTGCCGGCCGGCCGCTGATCGCATACGCGACGGGGGCAGGTGACCTGTGGATCATCAACGTTCAGAACGGGCAGAAACAGCAATTGACGGGCGGGGACAAGTCGCGAGAGGTCTCGCCCCAATGGACTCCGGATGGCGGCGCCGTAGTCTTCGTCCGGCAGTCGCAGGGCGGGGGCGAGGAAGGCATCTGGAAGGTCAATGCCAACGGCAGCGGTCTCACCCAGCTGTCCGACTCCGGGGGCGCTCTCCAGGTGCAGTAGGGACCTAGCGTCGGCAGATCGAGCAACGAGTCTGATACAAGACTCCGAAGTTTGAGAAACTCGGAAATTGTCTATGCCGCCGGCAAGTCCAGCAGCGACAGCTGATACGGAGGCCGCTTGCCGTCGAGCAGCACGTACGGTGCGGCACGCTCCGCCACCACTCCCGCGGCGAGCCAGATCCTTTAGCGTGTGAAAGCCTCCACGGTGACGGCGGTCGACGATCGCCTGGGCGGACTTCGGCCCAATTCCCGGCACGCGCATCAGCTCGTGACGCGTGGCCCGATTGACTTCGACGGGGAACCGCTCGGGATGGTGGTCGGCCCACAGTCGTCTTCGGGTCGCCCGCCTCTGGCAGATTTCCTCGCTCATCGAATACCAGGTCGTCGAAACTAAAACCATACTGGCGCAACAGGAAATCGCTCTGATACAACCGGTGCTCGCGCCACAGCGGCGTCGGCGCCAACTCTTCGAGCGGCGTGCGATCGATCGGCTGGAACGCGCTGAAATAGGCGCGCCGCAAGTCGATGTCCCGGTAGAGCCGGGACACCATGGACAGAATGTCACGGTCCGACTCGCCCGACGCGCCCACCACGAATTGCGTCGTCTGCCCGCCGGTGGCCCAGGCGCCGCCGCTGCCATTGATCAGATCGCGCGCCCAGACCATCGGCTTGACCAGCTCGCTCGAAACGCTTGTCCGGCGCAATCTGCTGCAGGAACTGCCCCGCGGGCGCCTCCAGGTTCACAGACACCCGGGTCGCCAGCCGCACCGCCTGCTCCACGTGCGCCATGCTGACTCCCGGCAGAATCTTCAGGTGGATGTAACCGGCGTAATGGTAGCGGCGACGCAGCAGCTCCACCGTCGCCAACGTGCGGTCCATGCTGCGCGCGGCATTGCCGTTGATTCCCGAGCTGAGGAACAGCCCCCGCACCAGGCCTTTCCGATGCATTTCGACGAAGGTCGCGGCCAGGTCGTCCGGAGAGAACGTCGTGCGGCGCATGTCCCGTCCACGACGCTGGGCGCAATACCGGCAGTTATTCTCGCACACGTTCGACTGCAGTATCTTTAGCAGGCTCACATGGCCGCCATCCGGCAGGGCAGCCGGATACCTCCACCGACCGATGTCATCCGCGACGCGGCTGTCCCCACACCCGCGGCAGACGTCGTGGCGGGCCGACTCGGCCAGGAACTCAACCTTCTGTCGAATATCCACCGCCTGATCTCTCCTTCACATTATTCTCATTATACGAACACACGTTCTATTTGTCAAGAGCACGAGGCTCTTACCTTGCCAGATTATTGACGGGGTGATGATATTGACGATAATGAATGTGAACTCCAAACACGATCAGCAAAGGGGATCGGATGGACGTTCCGATTCTGGCCACCAAGCTCAATATCCCGGCGCCGCGCAGTACTCAGGTGTTGCGCCCGCGCCTCGTCGAGCGGCTCGAACGTGGGCTGGCGCTGGGGCGACGGCTCACGCTCGTATCGGCACCGGCGGGATATGGCAAGACGACGCTGGTGGCTAACTGGCTTGCGACGAGCAAGCGGCCGGTTGCCTGGCTGTCACTGGACGAGGGTGACAACGACGCCGTGCAGTTCCTCCGCTACCTGATCGCAGCATTGCAGCGTGTCCGCCCGCGGGTCGGTGCTGAGGTGCTGGAGATGCTCTCCGCGGCGCCGCTGCAGTCCGCACGGCATCTGGTTGCCCCATTAATCAATGAGATCGCCGCAGCCGGCGACCACGAGATCCTCGTCCTGGACGATTATCAACTGGTCGACCTGCCAGCAGTGCACGAGATCGTAACGGTGCTATTGCAGCGCATCCCAGCCGGTATGCATGTGGTGATCCTCACACGCCAGGACCCGCCTCTCCCGTTGCCCCAATTCCGTGCGCGCGACCAGGTGACCGAGATCCGAGAGCGTGACCTACGGTTCACAGCCGCGGAGGCGGCGGCATTTCTGAACGAGTCAATGGAGCTCAGCTTGACCGCGGATGCAGTGGCTAAACTCGAAGCCCGGACCGAAGGGTGGATCAGCGGTCTCCAGCTCGCCGCGCTCGCTTTGAACGAGAACCGCGACGCCGAGCGAAGCGAAGCGTTCATCGCCGCGTTCACCGGTAGTAATCGCCTCGTTCTCGACTATTTGGCCGAAGAAGTCCTCGAACGCCAGCCGACAGAGTTGCACGAATTTCTCCTGCAGACATCAATCCTCGCCCGCCTCACTGGAACGCTTTGTAACGCGGTGACCGGACACTCCAATGGACAAGCGATGCTCGAGAGGCTCGAGCGCACGAATCTATTTATCATCCCGCTCGACCAAGACCGCATCTGGTACCAGTACCATCGGCTTTTCGCAGAGTTCCTGCGGCACCGGCTGGGCGAGACAGCATCCTCCGAGGCCATCGCCACGCTGCACCGGAATGCGAGCGCCTGGTACGAGCGCAACAGTCTGGTGGGCGAGGCGGTAGGGCACGCCCTCCAGGCAGGCGACTTCGAGCGCGCGGCCGAACTGATCCTCAAAGAAGTCCTCGCAGACCGCATGCTGGTGCAACCGCGCCGGCTGCGGTCCTGGATCGAAGTACTGCCGGAGGCGGTGGTGCGCGCGCACCCACGCGTGTGCCTGGCGCACGCGTGGGTGCTTCTCCTGACCGGGGAGCCGGACGCGGCAGAGAACCGGGTGCGTGACGCGCTTGACGCGGCGCGCGAAGGCGACACGGAAATCATGGGCGAGGCCGCGGCCGTCTCCTTGATGAGCGCGGTCCTGCAGAACGATCAGGACGGCGTGTTGCGCTGGGCAAACGCAGCACTGACCTACCTTCCCGAAGGGCGTTTATTTTTGCGCGCGACGATGGCTCTGAATCTTGGGTTCGCCAGCGACATGAAGGGCGAAACGGAGGCCGCTCTCCACGCATACGGCGAGGCGGCATCGCTGGGGCAAGCGGTGGGTGACGCGGTCATCGCGGTCATGAGCACGGTACAGCTCGGGGATATCCAGGCGCTGCGGGGGGAGCTTCACCGGGCCGCCGGACTCTATACTAACGCGATTCACCTGGGGACGCGAGCCGGCGGGCAGGTGCCGGTGACAGCTTCGGCGTACCTCGGGCTCGGACGACTGCTGTACGAGTGGGATGATCTGGAGGGTGCGGCGCGGCGCCTCGAGAGCTGCATCGAACTTGGCCGACGGTGGGAAAACGCGGACCTGCTGGCGGCCGGCTATGCGCAACTCGCACTGGTCCAGCAGACACGAGGGAATGTGGATGGCGCACGCGAGGCGAAGCGCCGGTTCGACGAGGCCATCGAGAGTCGGATCCTGATGCCGTCGACAATTACCGTGGGTCACGCTTACGAGGCGCGGCTGTGGGTCAGGCAGGGCAATCTGGAGGCTGCCGCGGCGTGGGCGCGGCGGTATGGCACCCCCTCTGCGCGCGTCGCCGGACTGCAGCCAGGCCTGGAGGAAGCGACCTGGGCCCGGATATTGCTGGCGCAGGGCCATGCGGAGCCGGTGAACTCCGTGCTGGACAGCCTGATTCCACTGGTCGAAGCCGCGGGGCATCTGCGGAACGTCGTGGAACTGCTGACGTTGCGCGCGCTCGCGCGAGATGCGCTTGGTGCCTCCGCGTCAGCGCTGCAATTGCTGGAGCAGGCGCTGGTCCTCGCTCAGCGCGAAGGGTATGTCCGAACGTTCGCCGACGAGGGGCCGGCGATGGCTCGTTTGTTGCGCGCCGTCCTCGCGATGGAACGCGAGTCCCCGCGTGCGGTTTCCAACGCGTATGTGCAACTGCTGATTGATGCGTCCGAGCCGGACGTGGCACACGAGGGGATTCCCCTCGAGAATCCGGCGCTGCTCTCTCGCCAGCCCGGCACTTCCAGGCGCGTCCCGCTCATAGAGCCGCTGAGCGAACGCGAGCTGGAGGTGCTGCAACTTATCGCCACGGGCTTATCGAATGCTGAGATCGCACACAAGTTGATGATTACGACAGGCACGGTCAAGCGACACATCAACAACATCTTCGGCAAATTGGACGTCCATAGCCGGACCCAGGCGGTCGCGCGAGCGCGGACGTTCGGGTTGCCGGGGCTAGAGTGACGCACCGACGGCTTACAAACGCCGGACGCCTTCTGCGGGACGGTGACGCCCGCAATGTGCCCCGAATGTGCCTTTAGTTGGATGCCATTACTCCCTCCCAACTGCTATAGTAATCACAGGACAGAAAAACGAGGAGGGACACAATGAACGGCAACGGAATGACGCGGCGTGAACTGCTGAAGAAATTCGGATTTTTCGCCGGCGCGGCGGTGGTCGGAGTAGGGCTGCCACGCGGGTTGATGGCGCAGGAGGCGGAGCCGACGGAACAGGAAACGAAGAAGCGAGGTCCCTGGTACGAACTGAACCTGATCGGGGATTCGGTCATGGACGAGCAGCTCCTATTCTGCCTTAGCGCGACATATAGCGGTATGTCCGACATCGGTGAGTGCCTGGACACGGCAAGCCGCATCACGCCGGACGACCTCGAGGTTTGGCCGAGCGAGTGGCTAAAGACGGCGAAGCGGGTGCAGGGTATGGCGGACAAGAGCCTGGACAAGGGCCACAGCATCAGCGCCGGGCAAGCTTACCTGCGGGCGTCAAACTACTATCGCGCGGCCCTGATGCACGATGCCAACCCGACCGCACCCGAGATGCTGGTAGATAGCCCGGGCGAGCATGGAGTGCTTCCGCCAGGCCGTCGCGTTGACGTCACTGCCGGCGGAGTACGTGCAGATCCCGTACGAGGGGACGAAGCTGCCCGGCTGGTTTTGGCGCTCCCCGGTCGCGAAGGAGAACGCGCCCGTGCTGATCGTGCACCAGGGACGCGATGCGTGGGCGGAAGACAACAAGTTCATTGCGGATGCGGCGGTGAAGCGAGGGTACCACTGTCTGGGGGTCCATTGCCCCGGCCAAGGGATGGCGTTACGTGAACTCGGGTTGCCGTTCCGCTACGACTGGGAGAAAGTCATCACGCCGATCGTCGACTTCGCCGTGCAAATGCCCGGTGTCGATCGAGACCGCATCATGTTGATGGGGCTGAGCATGGGCGGCGCGCTAGCGCCGCGCGCCGCGGCTTTCGAAAAGCGCATTCGGATCTGCATCGCCGATCCGGGCGTGCTCAACTGGGGCAAGTCGGTCAGCGACTACCTCGCCAACGCGTCGCCCGACCTGGCCATGGCGCTGGACAAAGTAGAGACGGATCCGGAGACGTTCAACAGGCTCATGGCTGAGTTCGCGAAGCAGTCGCCCCAGATGCAGTGGGCCATTACCGATGAGATGTGGAAGCACGGCGTGAAAACGCCCGCTGACCTGATCATCGACCTGAAGAAGTACAATAACGAGGCGATCGTGGACAAGATCACCTGCCAGGTACTGGTCATGGACAGCGAGTCAGAGGCATGGAGCACTGGGCAGGCAAAGCCGTTGTACGACGCGCTGAAATGCCCCAAGGACTACATGCTCTTCACGGCCGAAGACACCGGTCTGGTCCACACCCAAACGGGCGCCCACGCCGTTGCCACGCAGCGCCTGTTCGACTGGCTGGACGAGCACATTTGATCCTCGCGCTCCGGAAGGATCCGAGCGAGCCCGGGCTCGCTCGGACCCTTCTGTTCGGAATCGAGTCCTGTCTTCATCCGCAAGCCGCACACCACACATTCGTGCTGATGCTCGTCGCGACTCTGGAGCGTTCGCGCGTTCACGAAGCCACTGGATCTATCCCCAAGACGGGCCAGCCACATTCTGGAGACGCACCCGACACGCCGAACCCACTGGGACACTCCAAAAGACTTGCATGCCGGCACGGGAGTGGTATAATCTGCTCGCAATCGACCGCCAGGACGGCGGCGGTGAGCGCCCTCTGTTCGAACGGGGGAGGAGCATACAGCCGCTTAGATCGATATCGACTGAGACGGCAAGGCTGAATCCACGCCCGATCATCGCCCTCAACTCAACAATCGCCGTCGGCTCACGTGCTGAGCCGCGCGAGCTGTGGCTATGATGATGCGGCCTTGCTGAACAGCGAGGCTTTTTTGATGCCCGATTTCATTCAATTGCACGATACCCACTTCACGTACCCGGTGCCCTCCGGAGAGCCGATTTCCGCGCTGCGCGGAATCGACCTGACAGTCAAACGCGGCGAATACTGGGTGGTCCTCGGCCGGAACGGCTCGGGCAAGTCCACCCTGGCCCGCTTGCTGAACGGGTTGCTCGTCCCGACTTCCGGTCGCGTGCTCGTCGAAGGACGGGACACCCGCGATCCGGCGGAGTCGCGCGAAATCCGCCGACGGGTCGGCCTCGTCTTCCAGGTTCCAGACAACCAGCTCATCGCCAACACGGTAGAGGAGGACGTCGCCTTCGGCCCGGAGAACCTGGGCGTGCCGCGCGAGGAGATCATCGAGCGGGTTCGTGCGGCGCTCACGACGGTCGGCATGTGGGAACATCGCCAGCGCCCGCCCCACATGCTCTCGGCAGGTCAGAAGCAGCGCGTGGCCATCGCCGGCATCCTCGCCATGAAGCCCGAATGCCTGGTGCTGGACGAGGCGACGGCCATGCTCGACCCCGCCGGCCGTCGCGACGTGCTGGCCCTGGTCGCAGACCTGCACCGCGCGGGGAAAACGATCGTGGCCATCACTCACCACATGACCGAAGCGCTGGACGCCGACCGCGTGGCGGTGCTGCACCAGGGCGAGCTGAAGCTGTCCGGCACCCCGCGCGATGTCTTCGCGCAGGCCGCGCTGCTGCACGACGTTGGGTTGAGTCTGCCGCCGATTCCGGCGCTGGCCCAGGAACTGCATCGCCGTTGCGCTGAATTTCCCGCCGGGCTGCTGACCCTCCGTGAGCTGGCGGAAGCCGTGCGGGAGCAGATAGGCGTGAGGGCGCCATGAGCTTCGTCGACGTGCGGGACCTGTCCTATCGTTACTTCCCGGGTACTCCCCTGGAGACCGTGGCGCTGGCCGACCTCTCACTGGAAGTCGCACGCGGTGAAGTGGTAGGCGTCATCGGCGCGACCGGTTCGGGCAAATCCACCCTGCTGCAGCACTTGTGCGGGCTGCTGCGTCCGCAGTCCGGCCGTGTGAGCGTCGCCGGGTTGGAGCTGGCCGACCCGGACGCAGACCTGAGGGCCGTTCGCCGGCGCGTGGGGATGGTCTTTCAGTCGCCGGAAGACCAGTTGTTCGAGCGCTACGTTGGAGACGACGTCGCGTTTGGCCCGAAAAATCTGGGACTGCCGCGCGACCAGGTCCGGGAGCGGGTGCGCCGCGCGATGGAGGCCGTCGGGCTGGGCTTCGAAGCGTTCAAAGACCGGCTTACGCTGACGTTGAGTGGAGGAGAAAAGCGTAAGGCCGCCCTGGCCGGCATCCTGGCCCTGGAGCCGGAAGCGCTCCTGCTGGACGAACCGACGGCCGGCCTGGACCCGGTGAGCCGCGAGGAGCTGCTGGATTTGCTGCGCCGGTGGCGCGTGGACACGGGCGCGACCGTGGTGATCAGCTCGCACAACATGGACGACATCGCGTGCCTGGCCAGTCGCGTCTACGTGCTGGACCACGGCCGCGTGGCGTTGAGCGGGTCCACGCGCGACGTCTTCTCGCGAAACGGCGAGCTGCGGCAGCTTGGGCTGGAACCGCCCGCTGCGGCGACCGTGGCGCAGGCGCTGGTCGCGCTCGGGCTCCCGATCGACCCGTCTATCCTCACGCTCGACGAGGCCGCCGACGCCATCGAACGAATCTGGAACCCGAGGAAGCCGGCCGATGAACGAGTTTGATTTCCTGGGGCACGCCACCATCGGCCAGTATCTCCCCACCGGGTCCGTTATTCACACCCTCGATCCGCGGGTGAAGTTGGGCGGCGCCCTGATTTTGTGCGCCGCCCTGGTCGCCGCGAGCAGCCTGCCCGGACTGCTGCTGGCGTGGATCGTGCTGTTGGGCGCCACGGCCCTGGCGCGAGTGTCCGTCGGCTACGCGGCGCGGAGCGTACGGGCGGTCTGGCCGTTCATGCTGATCGTGTTGGTCCTGCAGGTCCTGAGTTTCGCGCCTTCGCCCGGCGCAACCTGTCCTCCCCTGTGGCACTGGGGAATTCTGCACGTGAGCGCGTGCAGCTTGAACCTGGCGGCCGTCTCTTTGGTCCGATTCGTGGGCCTGATCTTGCTGATCACGCTGCTGACCCTCAGCACGTCCATCACCGAGGTCACCCGGGGCGCTGAGCACCTGCTCCGTCCTTTCCGCCACCTGGGCTTGCCGGCCGACGAATTGGCCCTGATCCTGGCTCTGGCGCTGCGCTTCGTGCCACTGCTGGCCGAGGAGGCGGAACGCCTGATGAAAGCGCAGGCCGCTCGCGGCGCAGATTTCGGCCAGGGCGGGCGCGGCGCGGTCGGCGGTTTCGTCCAGCGGGTGAGGCGCACGTTGCCGCTGCTCATCCCATTGTTCGTGGCCAGTCTGAATCGGGCCGAAGACCTCGCACTGGCGATGGAAGCCCGCTGCTATGGGGGCAGCCATGGCCGCACCCATCTGGTACAGCTCAAGGCCCACCCGGCCGACTACCTGGGGTTGGCTGTGATCCTGATATCGTCCGCGTTGATCGTCGCTCTATAGGAGGTATCGCCGTGAGAATGACTACTCGCCAAATCGCCGTCGCCGGGCTGATGAGCGCCATTTCGATCCTGCTCGGCGTGACCCGGCTGGGGTTCATCTCGTTCCTGGCCTTCAGCATCACCATCATGCACGTGCCGGTCATCCTGGGCGCAGTACTGGAAGGGCCGTGGGTGGGCGTCATTATCGGCTTTTTGTTCGGCGCCTTCAGCCTCTTGCAGGCGAACGTGGCGCCGGCCAGCCCGACGGACGTCATCTTTCGGGACCCACTGGTCGCAATCCTGCCACGGCTCTTCATCGGACCCGTCGCCTGGGCGGCATATGAGGCGGTTAGGCGCATCGATGAGGTCGCTGCACTGGGGGCCGCGGGCGCGGCAGGCGCTCTGACCAACACGGTTCTCGTGTTGGGAATGATCGTGGTCCGCCAGTATCTGCCGATCGCGGCACTGGCAGCGGCCATTCCGAACGCCGTGATGGAAATCGGCGCCGCAGTCTTGATCACGGTCGCGGTCGTCACCGCCTGGAAGCGTCTGGAATTCGGTCGCCGCGGCGCAGACTTATAGCGATCAGCGGTCAGCGGTCAGCACTCAGCGATCAGCACTCAGTAACGACAGCCCTCGCCGGGGACACCCGGTTGCTCTTGGCGAGGGCTGTCGCTGCTAAGTGCTGATCGCTGACCGCTGAGTGCTGACCGCTGAGTGCTGACCGCTGAGTGCTGACCGCTGAGTGCTGACCGCTGATCGCTGACCGCTGATCGCTCTAAGCGTGCGGAGAACCGTCGGGCATCGTGGCGCAGTGCAAGTCGGCGCCCACCAGAACCACACCTTCCAGGTTGGCCCGCTGGAAGTTCACTTCCTGCAAGTTGGCCGCCGATAGGTCAGCGCGCAGCAGAGCAGCCTTGGTGAGGTTTGCGCGCCAGAGATTGGCCTCGGCCAGCTTGGCCTCGGTCAGATTGGCGCCCTTCAGATTGACGTCCTGCAAGTTGGCGACGCCCAGGTTGGCCTTGCGCAGGTTGGCACCCTGGAGGTCGGCCTGAGCCAGGTTGGCCCAGCGCAGATTGGCCCCTCGCAGATTCGCGTTCTTCAGGTCGGCTCCCGGCAGATTGATGCCGGTCAGGTCGCAGCCGGAGAAATCCCGCCCTTTGCCGTCGCCGGTGGTGACGAGCGCCGCAATCCGCTGCCACTTTACGTCAAGCTCTGCGCCGCTCAAATCAGCGCCGCGGAGGTCCGCCAGGCGCAGGTTGGCGCCCTCGAGGTTCGCCTGCCGGAAGTCGGCGCGCCGCAGATCCGCCCCGTGGAAATTGACTTTCTCGAGGTTCGCCTCGATCAGGATCGCGTCGACGAGCACAGTCCCGCCCGGCTTGGGCAAACGCTGGCCGGTGCTCCCCAAAATGGCCAACGAGAGGTTTGCCTGCCGCAGATTGGCCCCCTGCAGGTTGGCCTCTTCCATGTTGGCCTGTCGAAGATCGGCCGCTCGCAGATTGGCCCGCATCAGGTCGCAGTGCCGCAAATCGGCTTCCTGCAGGATCACGCCGCGCAAGTTGGCGTGCTTCAAGCTGGAAGCGCTCAGATTCGCCCGTGTGAGGTTGGCCCCGCTCAGATTCGCGCCACTCAGGTCGCACCCGGAGAAATCGCCCTCTATCCCGTCGCGGCTGCTCAGCAGGTCGGCTATGCGCGCCCACTTCGGGTCGAGCTGTGCGTGAGCCAGGTTGGCGCCCTTCAAATCGGCGCCGGCCAGGTTGGCCCGCCACAGGTTCGCCTGCTCGAGGTTAGCCCCCTGCAGGTTCGAGACACGCATATTCGCTCCACGCAGGTTTGCCCGGCTGAGATCGACCGACGCCAGAGAGGCTCCCCGCAGGTTGACTCCCTCCAGTTCGGCTCCCTGGAGATTCGCCCCGTCGAACGTGGCCCGGCTCAGATTGGCGCCGGACAGACGCGCACCCGCCAGGTTGGCGCCGCGCAGATCCGCGCCGTAGAGGTTGCAGCCCTGAAGATTGATGCCGGCCATGTTGGCCCGAGAGAGAGTGCACCGAATGAGGCTCGCCCCGCCGAACCGGAATAGGCCAGCATCGGCGTTCCCCATGATGCAGCCCTCCAGGCACGCTTCGGTCAGGTCCGCGCCGTCCAGATTCGCTCCGGACAGGTCAGCCAGGCGCATGTCCGCCAGACGCAGGTTGGCCCCCTGCAGGTCGGCGCTGCTCAGCCGCGCACTGACCAGTTTTCCGGCTAGCAGATTCACTTGCCGCAGGTTGGCGCCGCGCAGGTTCGCCCGGCTGAAGTCCCCCTCGCTCAGATTGGCCCGCTCGAAGTTGGCGCCCGACACGTGCGCGCCCTCGAAATCGCAGCCGATCATCTCGCGGCCTTGCCCGTCCCGGCTGACCAGGACGTCTGCGATGGCCGCCCATTTGTGGTCGAGCAGTGCGTCTGTGAGAGCCGCGCCCTGCAGATTGGCGCCGGACAGATCGGCTCCCTCCAGCTTCGCATTGCGCAGGTCCGCCTCGCGCAGATTCGCCCGTCGCAGGCTTACGCCGTTCAGGTTCGCCTCTGCGAGATTACAGCCCACCAGGTTCGCGCCGCTGAGGTCGCAGCCGGTCAGGTCCAGGCCGGCCCCCTCCCGAGTCACCAGCAGGGCTTTGATCTTGTCCCACTTCTCGTCGAAACGGACGCCGGCCACGTCGGCGCCCCGCAAATCGGCGCCCCGCAGGCTCGTCTCGCGGCAGTCGCTGCCGCGCAAATTCGCACCGGACAGATCGGCTCCGGATAGGTTCGCTCCGCGCAAATTGACCTGTCGCAGGTCAGCGCCGCCGAGGCGTGCACGCCTGAGCACTGTGCCCTTGAGTTCCGCCCCCTGAAGCACAGCGCCTACGAGGTCCGCCCCTTCCAGGTGAGCTCTGTCGAGATTGGCCCGTCGAAGATCGCATCCCGACAGCATCACGCCCTCCAGGTTGGCCCCGATCAGAATGGCCTCCGCCAGCATTGCCTTGCCCAGCCCCGCGTGAGCTCCGTCGGTCGTGCTGAGCGTCGCCCCGCCGAGGTTCGCGCCGCGCAGGTTGGCGCCGCGCAGCTTCGCTCCGGCCAGGTCGGCAGCGCGAAGATTCGCTTCGCCCAGCTCAGCCAGGGTCAGGTTGGCGCCGCACAGGCGTGCCCCGTGCAAATTGGCCTCGCACAGGTTTGCGCCTTCGAGGTTGGCGTCCTGCAGATTGGCTCCGTCCAGATCTAGCCCTCGCAGATAGACCCCGCGCAGGTCCAGGCCGGAGAGGTCTTCGCCCGCCAGGCTCTCGCCGATCCGCTGGCACGCGATCACGTCCGACCGCGACCGCCTGGCCTCAACCCGACCCAACTCTTTTCGGTTTGTGGAACACGGCGGTGCGGTGACTACTCCTGACTCGACCTTTGGCTGCAAACGAAGGAAGCCTGCTTCAAGTTTCTGCATGGTGACCTCCAGGAGTCGACTGCGATGCAGAGGTTTCTCCAGCGCGTCTATTACTTATATTTTACCATGCTTTGGAGAAACTTCAAATTTACCTTTGGCGGGAAGGACCCCAGACGTCGCAAATCCTTGACACTGACCCGGCACAAGCTTACAATCCGACTTCGGAACATAACCCATGTCCACCATAGTTCAAAGGAATCCCCCGATGTTACCACGCGACCTGGTCCTTCAGGTACGTCACGCCAAAATCGACCCGCAGCGGTACGCCCTGACCCGGCGCGCTATCTGGATTGCGATCGCCGGCAACGTGCTCCTGGCGATTTGCAAAGGCTATGCGGCCTGGATCAGCGGCAGCAACGCGGTGCTGGCCGACGCGGCCAATTCCGCATCGGACGTCTTGTATACCGTTTTTCTGGCCGTCGGTCTGGCCATCTCCCAACAGCCCCCCGATCGTGATCATCCGCAAGGCCACGCCCGTTTCGAGCCGCTAGCCAGCCTGGTCGTAGGCGTCGCCATGAGCCTGACCGGCTACGAGGTGATCCGCCACTCGATCAGCGCCTTGTCCGGCCCGCCGGAACCGATCATGCCCGGTTTGCCGACTGTGGTTTTGCTGGGCAGTGGCCTCATCAAGGGCATGATGTACTTGATGGTCCGTCGAATCGCCCGTCAGATGCATAGCCCCGCCATCGAAGCCACCGCCGCCGACAACCTGGCCGACGTTCTCACGTCCGCTGCAGCTTTGGCCGGCGTCTGGGGCTCCGACCTGGTATCCCCGCTGCTGGACCCCATCGGCGGGCTGATCGTCTCCACGTGGATCTTCAAGACCGCGTACGGGGTCTTCAAGGAAAATATGGGCTACCTCACGGGCCGTGCTGCACCTCCTGAGATCATCGATGAGATCGTGCGTGAAGCCAGGGGCGTTCCCGGCGTCCAGGACGTCCACCAGGTCGTCGCGGACTACGTCGGTCCGCAGCTACGGGTAGATATGCACATCGACGTCGACGGCGCGCTGCCCTTCTCGCAAATCCACGCCATCAGCGATACCGTCACCGAGCGGGTCGAAAGCATCGAACAGGTCGACCTGGTGTTCATCCATGTGGAGCCCACGTCGCGCGTGGCGCAGAACTGAGGCTACCGCACGAAGCGTGCTGAATCGTGGAACGGCTTATTGACAGAGACCGGGGTTGGTGTTATAATCTGAAATGTCACACTTCTGAATCCAAAGTCCGTCTTTGATCATCTGTTATCAAACCCTTCGTTTTCGATTTCCAGGCAAAACTAGCAAACTCTTAAGGCCCTTGAGGCGGACCCCACTTCATCTTGGGGAACACTGACTTGTTTCGTCGTGGCGGGCGCGTTTTGGTTCTCGAGACCCTCCTTTTGGAGCGCGAGGGACTGCAAACAGGTGCCGGGACCGGGTGCGGCAAAAAGAGCCGCGCACTGCCAGCGCCAGACTGGAAGGGAGAATTACACAGAGCCGTGGAGCACGATCTCTTGCCAGCTTTGGAGCATCAGCACATCAACGAGCAGACCTACGAGATCCTGCTCTCCAGGATTCTGTCCCAGCAGTTCGCTCCGGGGCAGAGGCTGCAGGTGGACGAAATCGCGGCGGCGCTGCGGGTGAGCCGCACCCCCGTGAAAGACGCCATCAATCGACTTGCGGTTGAGGGTTTGATCGTGGTCGTGCCCCGCAAGGGCACCTTCGTAGCGGACGTGACGCCGGAAGGATTGACCGACCTCTTCGACGTCCGCCTCATGATAGAGCTTCACGCCGCTGAACTGGCCATCGTTCGTGGAAGCGACGAGGACATTGCGGAGCTGGAGAGCCTCGTTTCTTCACTCGAAAAGTTTGTCGACGGCGACCGCTACATCGACTACAAAACCTACCTGAAGCTGGACAACGAATTCCACCTCAAGATGCTGCGCATGGCCGGCAATGCTCTGCTGCTTAAGCTGTACCGCGACATCAATCTTCACATCCAGGTCGTCAGAGCTTACCAGAAAGAGCCCAGCGTGGCGATCGAAGCAATCCAATCCCACCACGAGCACCAGGCCATTCTGGCGGCGCTCAAAGCCAGGGACGTCGCGGCAATGCGCGCCGCCGTGACGACGCACGTACAGAACAGGGGTCAGCAGTTCATTAAAGCGCTGGAATCACGTAAGAATCGGGAACGAAGCACCACCAGGTCGCCGAACATTTGACAGCGAGACCAACACGGTCTATACTTTGCTGCAATTAATCTGATAAAACTGAACATGAATGACGCAACGCAGTCGCTGGTGACATTGGTTTGGTAGCCATGATTGCTGTCTAACCAAGGAGGTGCTGTGTCGGAGCAGATTATCCTTGAGATGCGCGGGATCAGTAAGTCCTTCCCAGGCGTTCGGGCGCTGGACAACGTCAGCTTGAGCGTCAGGAAAGGCGAAGTTCACGCCCTGGTCGGCGAGAACGGTGCGGGCAAATCCACGTTGATGAAGATTCTGTCCGGCGCCTACACCAAAGATCAAGGCGAAATCCTCCTCAAAGGGCAGAGCGTCGAGATTGGCGACCCCCTTCGTGCGCAGGCCCTTGGAATCAGTATCATCTATCAGGAGTTTACCCTCGCTCCACATCTGACAGCCGAAGCAAACATCTTCATCGCTCGTGAGCCACGTACGAAAATCCTGCCGTTCATCGACAAGCGGCGGATCCGCTCCGAGGCCCAGGCGCTCGTTCGAGAGCTTGGGGTGGACATCGACGTCTCGCGTCCTGTCCGAGAGCTCAGCGTATCCCAGCAACAAATTACCGAGATTGCCAAGGCGCTCTCCATGAACGCCGACATCATCATCATGGACGAGCCGACCTCTGCACTACCCGAGGCGGAAGTCGCCACGTTGTTCAATGCTATCCGCCGCCTCAAGGAAAAGGGGATCACTTTCATCTACATCGCCCATAACCTGGAAGAGGTCTTCCAGATATCAGACCGCATCTCGGTTCTGCGCGACGGCCACCTCATCGGGACTGAAGACAAGGCCAACCTGGACACGGGCGACGTGATCCGCATGATGGTCGGACGGACGCTGGATGACCTGTTCCCCAAGCCGAACGTCCAGATCGGCGAGCCGTTGCTGGAGGTCAGGCACCTCTCTACGTCGGCGAAGATCAAGGATGCGTCTTTCACCCTCAGGCGGGGCGAGATCCTGGGCATCGCCGGCCTGATGGGCTCAGGTCGCACCGAGCTGGTTCGCGCGGTCTTCGGCGCCGACCGGCGGAGCAGCGGAGAGCTTCGAGTGGAGGGTAAGGTAGTCGACATCCAGTCGCCTCTGGATGGGATCAGAGCCGGCATCGGCTTCGTGCCGGAAGACCGCAAGCAGCAAGGTTTGTTCCTGGGACTGACGATGCGGGTTAATGCCACTGTCGTCGTCGTGCCGTCTCTGACCCGCTTCGGCTTCATCCAAAGATCGAGAGAAAGCGTCCTGACCGAAGATAGCATCACCACGCTGCAAATCAAGACGGCGGGGCACGAACAGATCGTTCGGGACCTGAGCGGCGGCAACCAACAGAAGGTGGTGCTGGCCAAATGGCTGGCGGTCAGGCCCAAGATCCTGATTCTGGACGATCCGACACGAGGCATCGACGTGGGCGCTAAGGTCGCCATTCACTCTCTGATGGGTGAGTTTGCTAAAGAAGGCATCGGCATCATCCTGATATCGTCCGAACTGCCCGAAGTGCTGGGTATGAGCGACCGCATCCTCGTCATGGACGAGGGCAGAATCAGCGGCGAGTTCACCCGCGAAGAGGCAACTCAAGAGAAAATCATGGCGTGCGCCACGGGCCGCTAACGGATCGATGGTAGCGCCGAAATCTGGCTTGCACTTTCGCGGTGACCTCCATCGGTGAACGACTTCAATCGTCATCCAGATGCCTCACCGATGGAACCGCCACGACGCAGGACGTCACACCAGCCGGGATTGAACCAGACTACAGGCTTAAGGAGTACGAGAGCAAATGACAGGAGAATCGAAACAGCTTGGCGCTGCGGCAAGATCCGGGGGAGGCCTGCTCCATTTCCTCGCATTTAAGGAAGCGGGCATCCTGGTGATCTTCATTCTTGCCTGTGTTGCCCTTTCCCTGGTCTCACCCTATTTCTTGACGGTCTTTAACCTGATGAACGTCCTCCGCCAGTTCTCGATGACGGCCATCATTTCTGTCGGCATGACGATGGTCATCGTCACCGGCGGCATCGACCTGTCCGTGGGCTCCATCGTGGCGCTTAGCGGCTGCGTCTCGGCGTGGCTGCTGGTTGGTGGGTACCCGATTCCGGTAGCCATGCTGGTCGGCTTTCTGATCGGCCTCGGCCTCGGCATGGTTAACGGGCTGCTGGTGGTCGGCATTGGACTTCCTCCATTCATTGCCACGTTGGGCACCATGGGCATCGCCCGCGGCCTGGCCCTGGTGATCACCAGGGGCTATCCGATTCAGCCGTTGCCCGAAGCTTTCCTGTTCTGGGCTCAGGGGTATATCGGCCCAATACCCGTCCCGGTGCTCATCATGGCCGTCATCATGTTCCTGGGCCACGTGTTCTTGTCCCAGACGGCGACCGGCCGGTACATCTACTGCATCGGCAGCAACCCGATTGCCGCACGGTTGTCCGGGATCAAGGTGAGCCGCATCCTTCTGCTGACCTATGCCGTGTCGGGCGCAGTGTCGGGCATCGCCGCACTCATTCTCATCTCGCGCTTGTTCTCAGCACAGGCTGACAACGGGACGGGCTGGGAGTTGGACGTGATCGCCGCGACGGTCATCGGAGGCACCAGCCTGGCCGGTGGCGAAGGCACCGTCTTCGGCAGCCTGATTGGCGCGGCCATGATGGGTGTCATTCGCAACGCTCTGGTCCTGCTTCGAGTGTCGGTCTATTGGCAGACGGTCGTCATCGGGGTGGTCATCGTTGCAGCCGTGTCCCTCGACGTGCTTCGACAGCGCCGACGCCAGCTGGCCTAGGAAAGACGGCCCCAGGTCACTGCGATGCAGCACAGAAACAGGGAGGTTAGTCAGACATGAGAACGAGAAAGCACTTTGTGGCAGTGTATTTGCTGGTCCTGGTGATGGTCGCAGCGGTTGGGTTGGCGGCATGCGACGAAGGCGGCCCGCCTTCTGGGCTTTCGCAGAACGCTCCCGCATCGAAGAATTCGCCCACACCCGAGAACACTCCGGTGCCAGGCGCTCCTCCGACGGCAACCAGCTCGAGCGCGGTACAGAAAGACATCGATCCGAACTCCATTGCAACCCGGCTCCCGCTGCAGGTAGATGCGACAGCAATTATTAAACAGGGAGAGGCCGCAGAAATCTGTGGTATCAACATCCGGGTAAATAGCCTGATCCGCCAGAAGAGCAAGGGCACGGGGGGACGAAAGGACCTGATGGTCGCGTCCATAGGCCTGGAGAACAAGGCCGACAAGCCCGTGGCCATCATTCCGTACGACTTCTACCTGAGCGATTCGGCTGGAAAAGTCATCGAGGTGTCTTACGGCGGCGAGGTCGCGACGCCATTGGAAGGCGGACAGCTCGAACCCGCGAAAAACATGGGCGGCGAAGTAGCCTACGACGTCACGGCCGACCAAAAGGACTTCAAGCTGCTTTGGATGCCCGGCTGGTGTGCGGACAAGGCTGTCGTTCAGATTCAGGAGACCTCGGCGGAGTAACCGGGTGGCTTCTGTTCGGCACCCCTGAAAGGATTTACCACAACTCTCACAAAGACGCGGAGAAAGCGCAACGATGCCAGACACAATGCAAGCAGCTGTATTCATGGGCAACGGCAAGTTGGAGCTGCAGGCTCGTCCTATCCCCTCGATCCAGAAACGAGACGATGTCTTGCTGCGGGTGAAAGCAGCGAGCATCTGCGGCAGTGACATCCAGATTCTCAACGTGCCGCCTGGCCACCCGGCCACCGTGGGTGCCATTCTGGGGCACGAGTACGTCGGTGAAGTGCTGGAGGCAGGCGCTGACGTGCATCACGTTCAGCCCGGCGACCACGTGATCCCATCCCCTGACCTCCGGTGCGGCTATTGTTTCTACTGTCAGCGCGGCTTGACCCACATGTGCGAGAACCGCACGACCCTCGGCATCTACCTCGACGGCGGATTCGCGCCGTACAACGTGGCCCCGTCGCGCGCCCTGTTCAAAGTCTCGAAGAGCGTGCCGGTCGACGTCGCAGCCATCGGCGAGCCGCTGATGTGCGCGCTGAGCGGCATCAGCCAGCTGGGAGTCCGGCCGGGTGACGCGGTGGTCGTGCTGGGAGCCGGTCCGCTAGGTCTCTTGTTCGCCCTGCTGGCGCGCATGTCCGGAGCCGGCAAAGTAATCGTTTCCGAGCCGGCCGAAGGACGCAGGCAGCGAGCGGCCGCGCTGGGCGTCGATCTCGTTGTCAATCCCAAAGAGCAGAACCTCAAGGAAGCCGTCCTCGGTGTGACGCCGCGCGGCGCCGACATCGTTATCGACGCTGTGGGAGCGCTCTTCGGCCAGGCCGTCGAAATCAGCCGGCGCGCCGCCAAGATTCTGCTGTTCGGCGTGAACATGCGCGCGGAGACGACGCTGCGACAGTTCGATCTGATCGATCATCAGCTTACCGTATTCACGTCCTATATCTTCCCGAACGAAATGTTCCCAACCATGATCAGCGTTCTGGAATCCGGCACGCTGCCCCTCGAGCAACTGATCACGCATCGCCTGCCACTCGATCAGATTCACGAGGGTGTCCGCCTGTCGCGCAGCGGAGAAGCGGTGAAAGTGATCATTCATCCCTGAGACGGCTCTCATCCGAGATCTCAGACGACTCAACGTGAACCGATTCGCCACGGCCTCGATCATCCTTCAACGTCTTGCCGAGGCATAATAGCTGCGTCGAAAGGGGAATGAGCGGGGTCGAATTGGGGACGCAAATCGCATTGGGGGTGACCGCCCTGAGCAGCCGGGATCGACGTTATCTCAGAGGGTTCAACGACTGCGAATCGAGGAGGAAGCTGTGAAGAACATGCAAAGATTGTTCGGAGTGCTGGTCGTCCTGGCCATGCTGGCCACCGTAGTCGCACCGGCCGCCGCACAGGCGCCGACGGTCACCGCGGATGATCTCGAAGCCGCCCTCAGTCAGATCGATGCGATCGTCGCACCGCTGGCGGCCAAGGATTCCAATGTCGACGCCAAGGCAATCGCGTCGGCGATCAAGTCCAACCTTTACAAGTCCTTCAATGTCATGCAGAAGTGGCGCGCGGCGGGCAAGGATCCGAAGGACATGACGATTCTGGTCGTCCCGAAGTCGGTCGGCCACCCGTACTGGGCCGATGTGGAGAAGGGCGTCAACAAGGCCGGTGAAGAGATCGGCTGCAAGGCGATCTTCAGCGGTCCGACCCAGGCCGACACGAACCAGCAGATCAGCCTGATCGAAGACTACATGGCAACCGGTGTGGACGGGCTGGCAATCTCCGCGAACGATCCAACCGCTTTGATCCCGCTCATCCGCAATTCTCTGGACGCGGGCATTCCGACCATCATGTTCGATGCCGACTCGCCGAACAGCGATCGCCTGATGTACATCGGCACGGACAATATCGTAGGCGGCAAGATGCTGGGCGACGAAGTGGTCAAGCGCCTGAACGGCGAAGGCAAGGTCCAGTTGATCACCGCCGGCCTCGCCGCGCTGAACCTGAACCAGCGCATGGACGGCATGCGTGAAGCGGCCAAGGGAACCAAGATCGAACTGCTCGGGCCTGAGGCTCACAACGAAAACCTGGACGTGGCTTACAACATCGTAGAGAACGTCGTCACCGCTCACCCCGACCTGAAGGCCATCTACATGACCAGCGGTGTGCACGTGGCGGCCAAGGCTCTGAAAGACATGGGCAAGCAGCCCGGCGAGATCATGCTCTTCGGCTTTGACGTCTTCGATCCGCAGCCGCAGTTGATTCGGGAAGGCTGGATCACCGCCGTCGTCAGCCAGCGGCCCATGCTGATGGGCGACCTGTCGGTCAAGTGGCTGGTCGACCTCAACCTCGGCAGGAAGACGCCCCCTGAGTCCGGTATCCTGGACACCGGGACGATCCTGGTGACGAAGGACAACCTGGACGAGTACCTGACCGCCCCGCATTGATGCTGTGCTCTGACTCAACGTGGGCACAGAGGCTTGCGGCAAGGGCAAGCTCCACGCCTCCCACGAGGGTTGTCCTCGTGGGAGGCACAGACTTCCGAAGTCGTCGAGACTTCGGAAGTCCGTCTGAGGCGAGCGCCGCTTGCGGAATTGCCCAGTCGATAGTATAATTTCGAACGAACGGGGAAGTGTCGGAATTGGCAGACGAGCGTGACTTAGGATCACGTGGAGAAATCCGTGAGAGTTCAAATCTCTCCTTCCCCACTGCCTCCAGAGTGTGTCGAAGTCTTCTCAAGCGGTTTCAGCCCCGGTTCTGCCGCCGGCAGGCCGCGTTGGCAGCGAGTAGTCTCCCTGTTGCGTCTGTACTCAGCGGGGTTGTCTGCACTTATGGTTGTGAAACATGGATTCACATAGCGAAACGCTGCTGCATTCACCAATCGAGTTAGAGAAAGGAGTCACTGATGTTGAAAGCAAAGATCGCATTTTTGCATGGGCCGCATGACCTTCGCATCGAAGAGGTGACGGTCCCAGACCCCAAGCCCGATCAGGTCCTGATCAAGATGAAGGCCGCCGGTATTTGCGGGTCCGACGTCGAGTGTTTCGAAGGCAAGTCCGCCGAGGGGCGGTACGATATTGCCCCGTACACCCCGGGCCACGAGTGGTCAGGCGAAGTAGCCGGCATCGGCAGCCAGGTGACCGGCTTCAAAGTCGGCGACAAAGTTACCGGCGACTGCGTTCTGAATTGCTTCAAGTGCGAGAACTGCAAGCGCGGCCTGATGCCTGCGGCCTGCTTGAACTTCCGCGAAGCCGGTTTCCGGCCCGACTCGCCCGGCGGCTTCGGCGAGTACATGCTGCTGGAAGAGCACTACGTGCATAAGCTTCCCTCCGATTGGACGTTCGAAGAAGGCGCCCTGGTGGAGCCCTTCTCCGTCGGCTACTACGGCGTGTGGGGCCCCGGTGGCTGGGTCGACGCCAGCGACGACGTGGTGATCTTCGGCAGTGGCACGATCGGCCTGAATGCATTGATCGTCTGCAAGGCCGCTAACGCGAATGTAATCGTGGTCGAGCCGCTGGCCAACAGGCGGGAATACGCCAAGAAGTTCAACGCCGACGTCGTGATCGACCCGACGGGAGTCAAAGACCTGCCTGCCGAGATCCTCAAGCACACCGCCACCTCCCGCGGCGCGACGGTGATCGTCGAGGCGTCCGGCAACGACAAGGCCATCGCCAATCTGTTCGATGTGGCCGGCCTGCAGCCGCGCATGCGCCTCATCGGCCACTCCATCGGCCGCAAGGTGCCGGTGGAAATCGGCAAGGTCATCTGGCGCGGTATCTCGATCTACGGCCAGGGCGGTATCTCCTACCACATGCCGCGGACCATCACGTTCATGGACCGCGTGCGCAAGAGCGTGGACCTGACCGGCCTGATCTCGCACCATTACCCGTTCGAGAAGCTGGACGAGGCTATGGAGACGGCCGTCACCAAGAAGGCCGAAGCGCTCAAGGTGATGTTGACGTTCTAGCAGCCGCCCCCCAGATTTTGGGAATCCTTGAAATGCGGGAGTCTCGCCCACAGGACGGCACTCCCGCATTCTCAGACACAGGAACCCGTTTTCCCTGGGCGCCGCCCTAGAAGACGGGTTCTGTGTCATTCGCAGCGCGGAAGAGGCCGCTATGTTGGTTCAGCTGTTCGTCAACAATATTCTGCCGACTTTTGTGGCCATTGGCCTGGGTGTGGTATTGGCCCGGTCCATGGAGATGGACTTGCGTCCCATCTCCCGCCTGGCGCTGTACGTGCTGACCCCCTGCCTCGTCTTCTCGTCACTCATCAAGAGCCAGGTGTCCGGAGGCGACGTCACCCAGGTGATCTCGTTTTTGCTACTGATCACCGCGGGCATCGGCCTCATCAGCTGGATCGTGGCCCGCGCGATGGGGCTCAGCCAGGTCCGCGAGAACGCACTGCTGCTCAGCACCATGTTTTCGAACGCCGGCAACATGGGCCTGTCGATACTTCTGTTTGCTTTTGGTCAGGAAGGAATGGATACGGGGCTGATCTTCTACGTCGGCAGCGCATTACTCAACCATACGCTGGCGGCCTATCTGGCATCGCGCGGCAAAAACAGTGTCGGCAAGTCGGTGCTCAACATGCTGAAACTGCCGTCGCTCTACGCCGCGATCGCCGCACTCATTCTCCGGCATCTGAGCCTGAGCACACCCGACTTCATCTTCAAGCCGGTGGCGCTGATCGGGAACGCTGCCGTGCCGGTCCTGCTGCTTTTGCTGGGCATGCAGCTTGCCCACACGCGCTTTCGCCAATCGGCGACCGCCGGCGGGCGCGGCGATCTGACCCTCGTCGGAGTCGCCACCTTCATCAAGCTCGTCGTCACCGCCGCCCTATCGATCGGCCTGGCGGCGGCCATGGGCATGAGCAGCCTGACCCGGTCTGTGTGCGTGACCGAGGCCAGCATGCCCTCCGCCGTCACCACGATTATGATGTCCATTGAGTTTGAGGCCGACCCTGATTTCGTGACCAGCGTGGTGTTCCTGTCCACGCTGCTCAGCAGCATCACGCTGACCCTCACCTTTGCGGTGCTGCGCTAGGCTTGGAAGTTCTGTTCCGCAGAAACGCCAACGTGTGCCGTGGGTGCGCTTGCCCGCACTCCTCGACGGCTGGGATCAATCGTCGTATTCCTCATCAGTCCCGAAGTCATCCAGTCCGTCGTAGTCGTCCAGATCCTCATCCGAGGAATCATCCTGCTGTTGCGCCAGCTCCTCGTTCATGTCCAGCTCCTCGAGCGCGGCCTCCGCTACTTCACGCACATCAGCATTGCTGCTCTTTTTCGCCTGCATCAGCAGCTTGCGCACGCCGGATCCGCCAGTTTTGCCGAGGGACCAGAGAGCCTCGAGCCGGAGGTCCAGATCGTCAGATTCCGCCAACCCCAGCAGGATCGGACTGGCCTCGGCCAGATAGGACTCTCCGGCAGCTCGCGTGGCCTCGTACCGAAGCTCCCGGATGGGACTCTGCAGTTCCTTCAGCAACGTGTCCGCCCAGGAGCGATCTCCGCTGCGCCCCATGGCAAAAACCGCGCTGACCTTCATATTTAGCTCGGGCTGCTCGTACGCCCGAGCGATGATCTCCCTAATGTCCGGGTCATTGAGAAAGCTGATCGCCTCAATGGCAAAGCGGCGCGTATCCAAAGGTTGCTTTTCGTCATTGATCAGGCCCACGAGGAAGTCTCGAACCTGCAGAAACTCCTCCACAGAAAGGTCCTGGTCCGCACTCTCATCGCCATTCTCTCCGGTCCAGCCAAACTCGCCATCTCGGAAGTTCTCGATCATCCCTTCGTAGATGTAGCGCCCCAGCGTGACGACAGCCTTAGTGCGAACATCCTGCGACGGGTCATTCAATACGAACTCGAACAATCGATTTATCATCTGAGGTCGCGGGTAGTCCCACAACCCAGCCACGGCCAGGGTACGAACCTCAGGGTCGTCATCGCTCAGCATTGTTTCCAGGACCGGAAAAACGTCGGAAAACCAATCCGGGTCCTCCACCAACCCTTTCAAATACTGGATCTTCTCGTCGCGAGTCCACTTCGAAATGTCCTGCAGGACATCCATCTTATCCCACCTCCAGGAACATGAGAGTAACTACATGCCAGTTTTCCGCCCTCGTTAACATTTTACCATAGCTTTCGCAAAAGTAAATAGCTCTTTTCGGCCGATGACGTTATGTCGTGCGACGCCACGCGAGCTGACCGGCCCAAAATTGCCAGAGGCGCATAATGACGCTATAATATGGGGTGTCTTTACATTGCCGTCCGGATTCTGTCGAGCGAAGAGAGGTTCATGTCAATTACCAACACCGGGAACCCGCGAGGGATCTCCCGCTATCTGCACCAGGCTTATGCCACTTTTCAGAACCAAAGCAACGCAGCTTCGTATTGGAACGTCGACAGCCTGGCCCCCGGTTGGGAATACCGGATAGAAGTCACCGATTTCAGCGTCACGATGCCGAGCTTGCCAGGCACACTGGATGGGCTGAAAATCGCCCACTTAACAGACCTGCACGTAGGGCGGTTTGTGAAAGCCGCCGACGTCCGGCGAATTGCTCAGATGGTCGCATCGCTCAAGCCGGATTTGATCGTGATGACGGGCGATTTGGTCTTTCACCATCGCTCGAAGGACGAACTCGTGGATGCCCTGCGCCCGTTCGCCACGCTGCCGGCACGGCTGGGTATCTACGCTACGCTGGGCAACCATGACTATTGGCAGGATTCAAGCGAGGTGATGGAAGCTCTGCGCACCGCGAACATTCGTGTCTTGAGAAACGAGAGCGCCGAAGTGGCTCCAGGCCTGTGGTTGGCCGGCTTGGACGACCTGCTGGCGGGCGAGCCGGATGCGGCCGCCACCCTGCGGAACGTGCCGGCAGGCGCAGCCACTATTTTGCTCTCACACAACCCCAATGTGCTGCCTCAGGTCGCCCATCGTCCCCTGTTGGTGCTGGCCGGGCACAGCCACGGCGGTCAGGTCAGGCTGCCGTTCCAGGATTTCGGCCAGACCGATCATCCTGGCCTCTATGCGCGCCTCATGACCGCCTTTGAGACGGTCGGGTTCTTGCGTCGCGGCGGCAACCGCGATGGTATCGGTTGCTGGCGTTACATGAGCGGCTGGTACGAGGAAGGCCGCGCCCGCATGTACGTCGGTCGCGGCCTCGGGCTCGTCCGCCCCGCGTTTCGGCTGAACTGTCCCGCCGAGTTGACTCTGATCCGGATGAAAGGGCAGAATTAGCCTTTCAGGACAAAGAGCAAATGCTGAATCTGTGGCCTTCCGTGCTGAATGAAGCTCCAATCCTCGGCTGGTATCTGCTTGCGTTCAACATCCTGGCAGCCGCGTTCATCATCTTCTACGAGAAGCAGGAACCGGAAAAGACGGTCACCTGGCTACTCGTCCTCTTTGCGTTGCCCGGCATCGGCTTTCTCGCCTACCTGATTCTGGGCCGCGATCAACGCAAACGCAAGTTTCGCGGCAAAAAGGTCAGCGATCGGTGTCAGCTCGAGCCGGAAGACCGCGAAGGAGACTACGCGCACGCACACTCCAGGCTGAACTCGCGCCAGCAAGAAATCCTCAGGCTGGGACTGGCCAGCACGTGCCTGGTTGCCTCAAACGACAATCGCGTCCGAAATTCTCAGCGACGGGCAACAGAAGTTCGATGCCCTGTTTGAAGCCATTCGGTCCGCGCAAAACCACATCCACCTGGAGTACTTCATCTGGCAGCGTGACCGGATCGGCCGCGAGTTGGAGGCTCTGCTGCAGCAGAAAGCCTCGGAAGGCGTAGACGTACGGCTGCTGCTCGACGGTTTCGGGTCCTGGCGCATCAGCCGGCACCAGATCAGGCGATGGCGCGCGGCCGGCATCAAGTCCAGCTTCTTCTTCCCGGTGACCAAGGCCGGCCTCCTTCGCATCAACTACCGCAACCACCGAAAGGTGGCCGTGATCGACGGACGCATCGCCTTCACCGGCGGCTTCAACGTCGGCGACAACTACCTCGGCCGGGGTCCGCTGGGCCCCTGGCGGGACACCCATCTGCAAATCGAGGGCTCAGCCGTACACGACCTGCAGTCGATCTTCCTCAGCGACTGGGAGTTTGCCACCGGCGAGAGCATCGTCGGTGCGCCATACTTCGCCTCCAGAGAGAAGCCCGGCCACCAACTCGCACAAATCATCCCCAGCGGCCCGGACTCGGATTGGGCCAACATCCGGTTCATGTACTTCCGCATGATCACGTCGGCGACGCGGTCGGTTTGGCTGACGACGCCCTACTTCATTCCGGACCGCAGCCTGACCACGGCGCTGCAAACCAGCGCGCTGGCCGGCGTCGACGTCAGAATCATCACTCCGGGACGGCCCGATCACCCACCGGTCATCTGGGCCGGCCGGACGTTCATGCGACGCCTCATGGAGGCCGGAGTGAAGTTCTACGAGTACCAGGATGGTTTCATCCACGCCAAGGTGCTGACGGTCGACGGCAACATCGCGTCCGTCGGCACCGCCAACTTCGATGTTCGCAGCCTCGAAATGGACTTCGAAGTGAACGCTTTGCTGCTCGGCCAGGAGATCACCGGAGAGCTCGACCGCCAGTTCGAGCGAGACCTCGCTCACAGCCGCCCCGTGAGCCTCGACGAGTTCATTCATCGCCCCCTGTTTACGCGTTTGAAGGAATCGGCCGCCCGCCTCGCCTCTCCCCTGTTCTAATCCGAAGGCTTCGGCCGAGCCCATCGCCAGGGCAGACCCCGGCTGGAATACTTCGTTGACTTTTGTCTGCCCCGGTGCTAGAATATCCCGATTCAACCGAAAGACAGGCGAGTAACCAGATTTGATCGATCAAATCGAGACGACCATCATTCAGCCAATCATTGCCTGCGCCCTGGCGGAAGACCTGGGCAGCGGAGACGTCACCACCGACTGGACCGTACCACCGGATTTGCAGTTGCGCGCCCAGTTCCTGGTCAAGGCCGATGGCGTCATCGCCGGCCTGGCCGTCGCCCAAATGGTCTTCGAACAGGTCGACCCGCGCGTCCAATTCGTTGCGCTCGCTGCTGAGGGCAGCCGGGTCATGCGTGGAGACGTCGTCGCCACGGTCGAGGGCTCCGGACGCGCGATCCTGTCCGGCGAAAGAACGGCATTGAATCTCCTGCAGCGCATGTCAGGCATCGCCACGCGACCCGGCAGTATGTGGACGCTGTCGCGGGAACGCACGGCGCTCATTCTGGATACCCGCAAGACCGTACCCGGTCTGCGGCCCCTGGACAAGTGGGCGGTGCGACTGGGCGGCGGCAGGAACCACCGGACCGGCCTGTACGACATGGTCCTCATCAAGGACAACCACATCGCGGCCGCCGGCGGCATCACCGCCGCCGTTGGGCGCATCCGCGAGTCCAACGTACACCACCTCCCGATCGAGGTCGAGGTTCGAACCGCAGCCGAACTGGACGAGGCGCTGAAGCTGAACGTCGATCGCATCATGCTCGACAACATGAGTCCCGACCAGATGCGCGACGCCGTCCGTCTCGTGGCCGGACGCACTCCGTTGGAGGCCTCCGGGAACGTCTCGCTCGACACGGTCACTGCGATTGCCAAAACCGGCGTGGACTTCATTTCCGTCGGTCAACTTACCCACTCGGTCAGGGCGCTCGACATCAGCCTGGACGTGACCGCCTGAGGAACGATTTCGATGGACCCAAATGAGCCAGGTACCACCGCCACATTGACCGAAGAGGCAGCCCTGCGGCAGATCGCTGAGTTGAAACGCGAGCTGGGGAAACGAGTCGTCATCCTCGTCCATCATTATCAACGCGACGAGGTCATGCAGTTCGCGGACTATCGCGGTGATTCCCTGGAATTGTCCCGCATCGCGGCCAGAGCAGCCGGCAGCGCTGAGTACATCGTCTTCTGCGGCGTGGACTTCATGGCCGAAACCGCTGCCATGCTGTGCCGTCCGGGACCAGACCGTGCTCATGCCTGCCGCGACGCCGGCTGCCCCATGGCTCGCATGGCCGACGCCGCCGACGCGCAGGTCGCCTGGGACGCCTTGAGCTCAATCTGGCGCGACGACCTGTTGCCTATTACGTACCAGAATTCCTACGCGGAAGTCAAGGCCTTCTGCGGCCTCCACGGCGGCGCAGTGTGCACGTCGGCCAATTGTGAGCTCGCTGTTCCGTTGGGTTTTTGGCGCAGAAAGAGCACATCCTCTTCTTGCCCGACGAACACCTGGGCACGAACACGGCGCTGGCGCTGGGCATCCCGCGCGATCGCATCGCCGTCTGGGACCCGGAGGCAACGCCGCCGGACCTCGGAGCATTCCAAAAAGTCCGGGTCGTCGTGTGGAAGGGCTACTGCCACGTCCACACGTGCTTTACTGTGGAGCACGTACGAGCTGTCCGTGAGAAGTACGGTCCCATCACCGTCATCGTCCACCCGGAATGCCCCACGGAGGTCGTGCAGGCCGCCGACGCGAACGGCTCGACCTCCTGGATCATCAAGACGGTCGAGGCGGCGCCGGCTGGGGCGCGCTTCGCGATCGGGACGGAGATCAACATGGTCAACCGGTTGGCCACGGACAATCCCGACAAGTTCGTCGTGCCGTTGACCCGCTCACTGTGTGGCACCATGTTCCGCACGAACGCGTTCAACCTCTTGGAGACGCTGAAGAGCATCGTCGCCAATCAGCCCATCGGCGTCGTACGCGTTGAGCCCGAGACTGCGCGCTGGGCCAACACTGCCCTCGAAAGGATGTTATCAATCAAATAAATGAGCGACAATGAGCAGGTCATCACAGACGTTCTGGTTATTGGCAGCGGCATCGCCGGGGCGAGCGCTGCAATGCGTGCCGCGGAAGACCCGTCGGTAAAGGTAACAGTCCTCAGCGAGAGCGTGGATCCGCACAGTTCCAATACCTTCTACGCCCAGGGAGGGATCATCTTCCGCGGGCCAAACGACTCGGCCGACCTGTTGGCCGAGGACCTGCTGCGCGCCGGAGCCTACTTCAACAACCCGACCGCTGTCCGCATTCTCGCCGAAGAGGGCCCCCACCTGCTGCAAGAGGTGCTGATCAATCGCCTGGGCGTGGCCTTCAACGAGACGCCTTCCGACCAACTGGAGTACATCCGGGAGGCAGCGCACTCCACCGATCGGATTCTACACGTAGCCGACACCACCGGCCGCGCCATTGAAGAGAAGGCCATTGCCGCGCTCGGCCGCTATCCCAACATCACGCTCCTCAGCCAGCACACCGCGGTCGACCTGTTGACACCGGCGCACCACTCCCGCGACCCTCTGGCCATTTACGAGCCGCCCTCGTGCGTGGGCGCATACGTGTTCGACCAGCGCAACGGCAAAGTCGTCACGTATCTCGCCAAGAAAACAGTCCTGGCCAGCGGCGGACTGGGCCAGATCTTCCTGCACACCACGAATCCCCCCAGCAGCCGCGGCATCGGCCTGGCCATGGCCTACCGCGCCGGCGCGCGCGTCATCAATGCGGAGTACGTCCAGTTCCACCCGACGGCGTTCTTCCACCGCGACGCGCCGCGCTTCCTGATCTCCGAGACGGTCCGGGGAGAAGGCGCACGCCTGGTCAACGAGCGCGGCGAGCCGTTCATGCAGAAATACGATCCGCAGTGGAAAGACCTGGCGCCGCGTGACGTCGTGGCCCGCAGCATCCATCTCGAGATGCTCGCCACTCAGGAACCTTGCGTGTATCTCGATTTGCGCTCGTACGTTCCGCGGGACGAGATCCTCCACAGGTTCCCGAACATCTATCAGACGTGCCTGGAGTACGGGGTCGACATCACCAAGGAGCTCATTCCCGTCGTGCCGGCGCAGCACTACTTCTGCGGCGGAGTCTGGGTGGACGGCGTGGGCCGCAGCAGCCTGGACAAGCTTTATGCCGCGGGCGAGGTATCCTGCACCGGGCTGCACGGCGCAAATCGGCTCGGTAGCTCTTCCTTGCTCGAGGGCCTGGTCTGGGGTTGGCGCGCGGGCGAGGACATCTCACGCACCATTCACGAGGACCAACTCGGCGTCAAACCGGAAGACATTCCGTCGTGGCAAGACGTGGAGGCACCGCGGGCAGCCGACCCCGTGCTGATCATCCAGGACATGTCCACGATCAAGAACATTATGTGGAGCTACGTTGGCGTCATCCGCAGCACGCGCCGGCTGGAGCGCGCCATCGACGATCTGCACCACTTGAACACCGAAATTACGAAGTTCTACCGCGCGACCCGCCTGACCGATGACCTCATCGGCTTGCGCAACAGCGCGCAGGCCGCACTGATCGTGGCCCGCGCCGCCTGGGAAAACAAGATCAGCCGCGGTTGCCATTATCGCGAGGACTGATGCGAAAAGAACCACCGGAGCGCGTTTTCCGGTACTTCGACCTGATCATGGCGCTGTTCGTGGCCGTCTTGCTGATCAGCAACGTCGCTTCGGCCAAGATCGTACAGCTCGGTCCGCTGACGTTCGACGGGGGCACGTTGCTGTTCCCGGTCAGTTACATCTTCGGCGACATTCTCACCGAGGTCTACGGCTACCGCAGATCGCGCCGCGTGATCTGGATGGGCTTCTTCTGCGCCGCGCTGATGGCGTTGACGTTCAGTGTCGTGGGGTGGCTGCCGGCAGCCGACGGGTGGGAGAACCAGGCCGCCTACCAGACGATTTTGGGGCTCACGCCGCGCATCGTGGCGGCGTCGCTGCTGGCGTACTGGGCGGGTGAGTTTTCGAATTCTTACACGCTGGCCAGGATGAAGGTGCTGACCCGCGGCCGCTGGCTGTGGACGCGCACCATCGGCAGCACAATCGTGGGCGAAGGGGTGGACACGGTGTTGTTCGTGACCATCGCCTTTGCCGGTGCGCTGCCGGGTGATCTGTTGATCGCCGTCATGCTGTCTAACTACCTGTTCAAAACGGGCCTGGAGGCCCTGATGACGCCGGTTACCTACCAGGTCGTGTCGTTTCTTAAGGGCGCCGAGTCTGAGGACTACTACGATCGGGGCACCGATTTTAATCCGTTCCGGATTTGACTTTCCTCACAAACGGTCGATACGGCGTTTCGCAGCGAGGGTGATCGTTGAGAATCACCGATCGCTTGAACGCGGCTGCCCTGAATTTGCAGCTTTGAGCCGGCCGGTGGTATGATGACCGCTGGAATCGCGATGCGTCACACTCTCCCTATGAGCCAACAGCCGATCATACGGCGAGATCTTCCCCGCCCGGTAGTCCCTGCCATGATCGATTCCGATATTCGGTCGTTTCAAACGCACGACTCCCGTATCGAGCGTGTCAATTTGGGTTGAGTGGAGATTGACTTACGTGTCAAGCATGTTCGATTTGCGTCGTACCGGTCCCAAACTGATCATCGCATTATCCATCGGCCTTTGCGCGTTCGTCTGCATGTCCGCGGGTGGGCTGACTCTGTTCCGGCAGGCCCGGACTCTAGCGCTCGGTCCGTCGAGCACGTCTGTGCCGATCGCCGCCGCTCCGCTGTATCCCACACCCACTCAGGCGCGTCAACCGGCCGTTCCGACGTGGGCTCCGACAGCCGCATCGACGCCGGTCCCTGTCGCGGTGCAGCAAGGGCTCCAAACGACTGCGTTCGAAGCTGGCGCGGCGCCGGTTGGCCCGACATCGGCCACCGCGATGCCGTACCCACCGGTGGCATCACCGGTCCCGACGGCTGCCGAGCAGTCGCCATCGACGGCGGCGGCCGCTTCCGGGCGGCTGGCCGCACCCGAGACGCGGCCTCAGACCTTCAACGTGATATTGCTCGGCAGCGACCGAAATGAAACCGGCAAAGGCACCTGGCGCACGGACGTCATGGCGCTGGTGGCCCTCGAGCCGGAATCGCACACTGCCGGGGTTCTCGCCATTCCGCGCGACCTGTACGTCAACATCCCGAACCACGACCCGGACCGCATCAACACGGTCGACTTCCTGGGTCACTACACCAAGTACCCCGGTGACGGCCAGGCACTGCTCAACGATACGCTGCACGAGAATTTCGGGTTCGGCTTCGATCGTTACATTCGGATCGATTTCAACGGCTTTGCGCAGATCATAGATGAGTTGGGCGGAATCGACGTGGACGTGGACTGCCCCCTGGAGGAGAGATTCGCCGATCCCGGCTTCTGCCGGAAGGGCGGCTGCTGAAAGTATCCGCCGGGCTGCAGCACATGGACGGCCATACCGCGTTGCTGTACGTGCGACAGCGCCACGACAACGGCGATACCGACCGCTCGCGGCGCCAGTTCAAGGTGCTGATGGCCCTGCGCGATAAGGCCTTGAAGTTGGACACGCTCCCACTGCTGCCCAAGCTGTGGACGACTTATCGAGCGAACGTGCAGACGGACCTCAGCATGACGGAGATCCTGCAGTTGGCTCGTTGGATGGCCGATTTCCAGACGACGAGCCTGCACGGCCGCATCATCGACCAGACGTTGGCCGATCCGTGGACGACACCAAAGGGCGCCTGGGTGCTGTTGCCTCACGTCGACCAAATCAAGGCGGCATATAGGGACCTGCTGAGTGCTCCCAACGTGATCGACGCCGGTCACCGGACTCGCTGCCCCAAGTGACGGCCGATCGACGATCGCCCCACTCCAAATAGGGAGTGATCGATCATTTGGGAGCGTCCAGCGCCTGCCGGACCCCTCTCAACAGCGCGTCCGGGCTGTAGGGCTTCTGCAGGTGCCCGATCGCGCCGGCACCCAGAAGCTCTTGCGTTTCTTGCGCGTTGCTGTAACCGCTCAGAAGCAGGACTTTGAGGTCGGGTCGAATCGATCGCATTCGTCGATAGGTCTCCGCGGCGTCCGGCAGTTCCTTCAACATGTCCAGAATCACCAGGTCAAACTGGTCGCCCCTGTTTGTGTATCAGGTTGACCGCTTCCACACCGTCAACTGCATCCCGGACCACATATCCATCCTCGTCGAGCAGCCGATGCGCCAGCTGCAATAAGTCGGGATCGTCATCCACGACCAGAATGGTCTCTTTGTGCCTGGGAATCAGGCTGAGTGTCGTGGGCGCAGGCCTCCTCCGTCTCCTCTGCTAGCGGCAAGTAGACCATGAACGTCGCACCTGCACCCGGCGTGCTGCCGACCTTGACCACGCCTTGATGCGCCTGCACGATCGTGAACACCGTGGCCAAGCCCAGGCCGCTGTGCTGGCGCGTACCGCTCTTGGTCGTGAAGAAGGGGTCGAAGATGCGTCTTCTGGGTTTCCTCGTCCATGCCCTTGCCGGTGTCGCTTACGCTCAGGCAGGCGTACTGCCTTGGCTGAAGGTTGAGCGCGTGCGCCGCCGCTTCATCCAGCAGCACGGAACACGTTTCGATCGAGAGCAGCCCACCCTGATAGCGCTGATCGGCCGGCACGCTCATGATTGCATCGCAAGCATTCATGGCCAGGTTGAGCACCACCTGGTGCAACTGAGGCGCATCGCCCTTCACGATGAGAGGTTGCTCCGCCAGGTTCAGCTGAACTTCGATGCTGGGGTCGATCCTCTCCCACAGCATTTCGCTGACTTCTTGTACGACCTCGTTCAGCTCCACATCCGACACGTGAACGACCCCTCCACGCGCGAAGGTCAATAGCTCCGCAGTCAGGTCGGATGCGCGCTGGCAAGACCGAACGATGATGTCCATGTCCGAAGCGTGGGGTGAATCAGCGGGCAACCTCGACCTCACGAGCGAAGCATATCCCATGATGTTGGCCAGGATATTGTCGAAATCGTGGGCCACCCCACCGGCCAGCCGGCCCAGCGCCTCCATCTTCTGGACCTGCCGGAGCTGCTCCTCTTTCTGCTGCAGCGCCGCGCCGGCCTCCATACGCGCCACCACCGCGCCAATTTGGTTGGCAACGGCCTCGAGCGCAGTCTGCACAAAGCCCGGGATCTCTTCCAGGCTGTGCGAGCTTACGTTCAGACATGCGAGGACTCGCTCTCCGTAGGGAATAGGGATGATCGCGATCGCCCGCAACTGCTCGTTCGAGTCGAAGAGGCTGAGCACCTGGTCCGGCGACTGATGCGATGCGTACAACGGCGCCGCCCGTCGAATCAGGCGTGCGAGTTCGGAATCCGCTCCATAGTACGACGCGTGCCGCGTGAAAGCCGTCGACAGCCCAGTCGCGTAGGCCAGCCTGACACTGCCGTCTGTCTGATCGACCAGGTAGGCCGCTCCGGAGTCCATGCCCGAGATTCTTATCGCGGCTTCCAGCGTGAGCCGCAAGGCCTCCGCCACGTCCGCCGCCAGTCCCAGGGCCAGGCCCAAATCGCGCTGCACTCGGGCCAGGTCTTCAGCTCGCCGCCGATTCGTGGTATCTTCGAACACCACACCGAACCGCGCCCCACTCATGGGAAACGCTTTCTCCCGGAAGATGCGATCGTGCGGTTGGGTGATCGATATCGAATTCCGCCGGCTGTCGGCGCTCGACCACCCGTGCGTAAACCCCCACGTAAGGAGGTGGCTCGGAGATGCCCATGATCGCGGACATTCGCTTGCCCAGGACGTCCGCGCGCCGCAAGCCGGTCAGCTGTTCGAAGGCCGGGTTCGCGTCCACGAGCATGTAGTCCACGGCCTGCCCCGAGGAGTCATACACCATTTCCTTGAGAACAGCTCCCTCGCTCATGCAATCGAATAGCGAGCGGTAGCGTTCTTCGCTCTCGCGCCGGGCCTCTTCGGCCCGCTTGCGGTCGGTAACCTCACGCTCGCTCGAAAACAGCCCCACGATCTCGCCCGACCTGTTGCGCAGCAGAGTCTTGATGGCTTCGTACCACCGATCGCCGATCAGGTGTTCAGCGATGACGGGTTCGCCGGTCTCTAATACGCGCCTTTCTTCTTCCAGGTAACCCTGCGCAATCTCGGGCGGAAAGAACTCGAAGTCGGTTTTGCCGATCATCTCTTCTGGAGTGCCCGAAAACAGCTGAGCTATGCTTCTGCTGCACGCCAGGAACTTCGACTGCAAGTCCTTGAAGATCACAATGTCCGGCGTGTTGTCCAACAGGGTCTGCAGCATGCCCCACTGTTCGTCGCGCTCAGCCTCCACTTCTTTGTGATCGGTCATGTCCCGCTCAGCGCACAGCACGCCCATGATGTCGCCTGCGGCATCGCGCAGCGGGTACTTGTTGCCCTTGTACCAGCGTGGACCACCTGCCCCGTTGACGAAGTGTTCGACCATCAGGGGCTCCCCGGTCTCCATCACCTGGATTTCCTCCTGCCGAAAGCGGGCGGCTTCCTCCCGCGGAAAGAGCTCGCGGTCCGTCTTGCCGATAATCTCGTCTCTCGGTCTGCCGACGAGTTCACACATGGCTCGACTGCAGGCGCCGATCACGGAGTTGACGTCCTTGAACAGTATCAAGCTGGGGTCCACCTCCAGGAGCACGTCGAGCATGGCGCGATGCATCTCGCTTTTGGTCTCCAGCTGCTGATGTTCCGCCTGCCGCTCGAGCACTGCCACTCGGCGGCGCAGGGTCTCCAACTCGGCCAACAAATCTCCTGAAGATTTACCCGGATCAGCATCCATCGTGTTGCTCCTCGCCTGAGGGTGTTTTTGTTTGTTTCTTCTGTCGAGCGGCCGCAACCTCAGGGCTTGCCGCGCACCGTGATAGTACACAATTCGATTGTGCCGTCCTGAACCGGCGTTCCATCTCTCGTCGCCGCCAGCCGTCGCATAGAGGAAGCGTCGTACATGCCGACCAAGAGCCGATACTGCCCAGCGGGCATCCCGGCCGGCAACGTCAAACCATGACTGTCGGCCAGGGTTTCTTCCGGCTGCCACCGGCTGGTCGGATACAGCGCGTGCACCGGCGCGCCGTCGCCCTGCACCACCGGCACGCCGTTCTCGTCCGCCAGGTGGATGAACACCTGGTAGTCTTTCGACATGGGTTTCAGCGCACGCCAATAGAGAACGATGCGCCCCACGTCGCCAGGCTGCCAGACGTCCGGCTCCGCTCGATAGCCGACCAACGCGATAGATTCGCCAATGTGTGTGTCATCTCCCAGTGGTACGCCGGGAACCCGCTCTCCGGCCTCGTATCGCCGGCCGTGCAGAATGCGGGCATTCCCGCCGAAATCGGTCGTGCTGACGAAATGCGCATCAGCCCAATCGACGAAGGGCTTCAGCCACGCAAAGCGGTCCGTCCACAGACACACGGTCTGTATGTCCCGCTCTTCAGTGGTTGCGATCACACCCTCAGAGGTCATGTCGTACGCCAGAATCCGCGCCAGCGAGACGTCGCTCAGCTCGGGTGGAGACAGCCGGCCCAGAGTGAAGACCAGGCTGAGATCGTCGGACACAACCAGCTCGTGTGGAGATGTGATCTGCTGCAGCAGCCGTTGGCCCGCCTCTTCCCGACCGCCCTGCCGGAACCGCGCCGGATCGCTGCGCCAGGCCACGAGCCCGGGCAGGCCGGTGACGATCAAGACCGCCGCAGCCAGCGTTATGGCCGTCGCGGCTCCCCAGGCCGGCGACTTCCGGCGCAAACCCGGGCTCACCCTACGCGCCCAACGATCGACCGAGGTCCCGGCCAGTAACACCAGGGGCAGCGACAGGACGATGCAGTGCCTGTCGAACAGAGGCGCATACCACCACAGGCCGGCGAGCGTGAGCGCGCCCAACAACCAGATGAGCATCTGCGCGCGGAACTCCTGGGTGCGGCGCGGATCCAGGGTGAACAACCCCGCGAGGGCCAGCACTCCCGCCGCCCGGCAGCTCCACAGATAGCTCCAGATGAGACCCCAATTTGCCGTTGGAGTCCAATGTGCTGCCTGCCGGAGGCCGACCCGGACCGACACGGCCTCCTGCACGAAGACACCCGGGCCATAGATGACCAGGCAGGCAGCAATCGGCAGGAGGAACAAACCGGCCGCCAGTGCCGCCCCGGCCAGCAAGGACCGCCAGCGAAGCGAAGTCTGCCCCCTAGCCGGGTAGAGCTGATGTGCCGCCACCATCGCTCCGAGCCAGACGGGCAGCAAGAAGGCCATCGGCTTGACCAGCACGCTCAGACCGCAGACGAAGCCGGCCGCGCCCAGAATCGCCCACCTGCCCGATCGCCAGTACAGGAACGCCAGAGCCACCGTGACGGCGATCAGCGCCAAAGCCGGCACTTCGCTGACGGCCAGTCCCGCGGTATCGAAGAAACCCCGGTCCAACAAGAGCAGGGCTGCCGCGGCCAGGCCTGCCGTCCACGCGGCCAGCATGCGCCCGGTGAGCGCTACGAGCAATACGTAGAGTAGGGCGAACGCAATGATCACGGCGCGCGCCACCATCAGGGAAGGCTGAACCAGACGAAAGACCGCGCCCGTCAGCTCGATCAGACCGGGGTAGGCCAGGGGCACGGTCTGAGAAGTACAGCCGAAAGCCGCGGCTCACCCAATACGCTGAGGTGACGTAAGCGCCTTCATCGATCTGCCAGCCGAAGCCCGGCAAAGCGGAGACTCGCCACAGGCCGAACGCGGTCATCAGCCCAATTGTCCCCGCCCAAAACGCAGTTCGCTTCCCCATTCACCCTCCGGCCGGGTTCGGGTCGCCAGGACCCCCGCCGGCACGCGTATGGACTGGTCTAACCAAACGGTACCTCCATGATAACACGCAAAAACGCAAAGTCAAAGCCCATATCGACTTTGTCATACCGCCCGTTTGCGGTATAATACGTTGATTCTTATCACGGCTGAGTAACACTCCGGCGCGGGATCTGTGACAGGTCTCGCGTTTTAAGGTTAAGGAACATGGCAGTCGATCCAACGAAAGAATATCATCCGCCCGTGAATGAAGTGTCCGCGGCCAAGCGCGCCGCGCTGTCCGGCATCCTCCGCGGATTCGCGCGGGTCGCCGTGGCCTTTTCAGGTGGCGTGGACAGCTCTCTCTTGCTCCGGGTCGCCGTCGATTGCCTGGGCGCCGACAACGTCCTGGCAGTCACTGTGGCCTCGCCCGTTCACCCTCAGTGGGAGCGAGAAGAGGCCCAGGCGCTGGCACGAGCCCTGAACGTCGA
This sequence comes from uncultured Chloroflexia bacterium, assembly GCA_963843645.1. Lineage (GTDB taxonomy): Bacteria > Chloroflexota > Anaerolineae > DAOTYC01 > DAOTYC01 > CAWJLE01. The sequence continues at coordinate 1,479,032 of CAWJLE010000003.1, forward strand.
GCATCTCATCGTCGAGAGTGACGAGCTCGAAAACGAGGATTTCGCAGCCAATCCGGCGGACCGCTGCTACGTCTGCAAGTTTGGGCGTTTCAGCGAGCTGATTCGCCTGGCCCACGAGCGCGGCTTCGCCTACGTATTGGACGGCGGCAACGCCGACGACGTGACCGATTATCGCCCAGGTCAGCGCGCCGCGGAAGAGCTGCGCGTGCGCAGTCCGCTCAAGGAGGCCAGATTCACCAAGGCCGAGATTCGAGCCCTGTCGCGGCTCCTCGGCTTGCCGACCTGGGACCGCCCGTCGCGTGCCTGCCTGGCCTCGCGCTTCCCGTACGGTGAGCGAATCACTCGCGAGGCACTGCTTCAGGTGGAACGGGCCGAGGATTTCCTGCTTGGGCTCGGCCTCGGCCAAATGCGCGTCCGGCACCACGGCAGCCTGGCGCGCGTCGAGCTGCTGCCAGCCGACTTCGAGCTGGCCCTCTCCCAGCGAGAAAGACTCGTGGCCCGGTTCAACGAGCTGGGTTTCACTTACGTAACTCTAGATCTCGCCGGATTCCGATCCGGCAGCATGAACGAGGTGTTGTAGATTCTGATGGATATCCAACGGCTTCGCGCCGTTCTGCAATCCGTGCAGGCCGGCGACATGAACGTTGACGACGCGTTGGGCGCACTGCAGACCCTGCCGTACGAGGACCTCGGGTACGCCCACCTCGACCACCACCGTGCGCTGCGCCAGGGTTTCCCCGAAGTGGTTTTCGCCCAGGGGAAGACGCCCCAGCAGGTCGCGCAGATCATGCAGCATTTGGGCGAGCAAAACCCATTGGTGATGGCGTCGCGGGCCGATTCCGCCGCGTACCAGGCGGTCAGGCAAGCGTTGCCTGAGGCGCGGTACCACGAAACCGCCCGGATCATCACCCTGGGGCAGGAGCCCACGCCGCCTTCTGACGGGAGCTACATTCTGGTCATGAGCGCCGGCACGTCCGATCTGCCGGTGGCGGAAGAGGCCGCGGTGACGGCTGAGTTGCTCGGATCCCGCGTCGAGCGCCTGTTCGATGTCGGCGTGGCCGGCATCCACCGACTGTTGGACCACCTGCCTGTCCTCAACTCCGCCGAGGTCATCGTCGTTGTCGCCGGAATGGAGGGCGCTCTGGCGAGTGTCGTCGGCGGGCTGGCCGCCTGCCCCATCATCGCCGTTCCCACCAGCGTGGGCTACGGCGCCAGCTTTGGCGGACTCGCTGCGTTGCTCGCCATGCTCAATTCGTGCGCCGCCGGAATCGCGGTGGTCAATATCGACAACGGGTTTGGCGCGGGTTTCCTCGCCAACCGCATCATTCGTCTCGGTCAGAAGCTCAGCCTGCCGATCCAAACTCCGCAGTCCGACGACACCTCGCCGGTGTCCCGGACAGCCCTGGAAGGAGCGACCAAACCAAATCGATGAAGATCGCGTACTTTGATTGCATATCCGGCATTAGCGGCAACATGATTCTCGGGGCGCTTATCGACGCCGGTCTGGATGCCGGCGCCTTGCGCGCTGAGCTGGCGAAGCTCAACCTGACCGGCTACTCAGTGGAGGCCACATCGGTCAGCAAGAATGGGATCGCCGCCATACTGGTCGACGTCAACGTGTCAGAGACAGGCGTTCACCGGCACCTGCCGGACATCGAACGCATCATCGACGAGAGTACGCTGGCAGCCCCCGTCAAGCAGACCGCCGGGAACGTCTTCCGCCGCCTGGCCGAAGCGGAGGCTCAGGTCCACGGCACGACGCCGGACCACATCCATTTTCACGAAGTAGGTGGAATGGACGCGATCATCGACATCGTTGGCGCGGTGATCGGTCTGCGGCTGTTGGGCATCGAGCGGGTCGTGGCTTCACCGATCCCAACGGGGCGAGGCTGGATCACAGCCGCTCACGGGCGGCTGCCCGTGCCGGCGCCGGCGACCGCTGCCCTGCTTCGGGGCGTTCCGCTCAACCCGCTGGACGTCGAGGCCGAGCTCACCACGCCCACCGGCGCGGCGATCATCACGACCGTGGCGGAGGGTTTTGGGCCGACACCCGCGATGACCGTCGATCACGTCGGCTATGGCGCCGGCCATCGGGACCTCGAGCACCCCAACGTGCTACGGCTGATGGTCGGTCATCTGGCCGGTAGCGACGAAAGCTCGGGTTCAGACGCATACGACGTGGACACAATGACAGTGATCGAGGCGAACATCGACGATATGAACCCCGAATTCTTCGACCACGTCATGACTCGCCTGCTGGAGAACCGCGCGGTGGACGTCTTTCTGACGCCCATCCAAATGAAGCGCAACCGTCCGGCGACGATGCTGAGCGTGTTAGTCCCTGCGGATTCAGTCGAGCCCGCGCTGGAGACGCTCTTCGCAGAGACGACGACTCTTGGCGTGCGAACGTACGAGACCCGCCGCCGCAAGCTGCCACGGCAGGAGATCGACGTCGCGCTGCCAGGCGGCCGGGTGCGAGTGAAAGTGGCGACGCTGCGCGGCCAGGTTAAGAACGTTGCCCCGGAATACGTCGATTGCCGCGAAATCGCCGAACGAACCGGCGAGCCGATCAAAGCCGTGTACGATCAGGCAAAAGCTGCCGCACTGAAAACCTTGGCAGAGAGCTGAGGGCGTCATTCAGAACGAGCTAATGGCAGTCAGGACAGGCTTATGGTAATGGAGAAGAAGCCGGTCAACATAGAGAACCTCCTCCAAGAGGCTCGGACGTACCTGCCCGAACCGGAAATGGACATCGTCCGGCGGGCCTACGACGTGGCGTCCTCGTCCCACGATGGGCAGGTGCGGGTCTCGGGTGAGCCGTACGTCCAGCATTCGTTGGCCGTTGCTCTCATGCTGGCCGAGCTGCGCCTGGACAGCGAAACGTTGGCGGCTGGCCTTCTTCACGACACTCTCGAAGACACCGACATGACCCTGGAGACCATCCGCAAGAACTTCGGCGAGCAAGTCGCGAAGCTCGTGGATGGCGTTACCAAGCTGAGCCAGATCGACCGCTGGAGCGAAATGGAGTACCGGCGCGAGACGGACCATCGGCGCGAGGACGAGGACGCCGAGAGTCTCCGCAAGATGTTCCTGGCCATGGTTGATGACGTCCGAGTCGTGCTCATCAAGCTCACCGATCGGCTGCACAATATGCGCACCCTAGGCGTCCTGCCGGAAGAGCGGCGCAAGCGGATCGCCAAGGAGACACTGGAGATCTTCGCACCTCTGGCGAACCGCCTGGGCATCTGGCAGATCAAATGGGAGCTGGAAGACCTGAGCTTCCGGTATCTGGAGCCCGAAAAATACCGTGAGATCGCCCGCAAAGTGAACCAGCGTCGCGGCGACCGGGAACAGCACATCCAGGCGATCATCGACATGCTCACCGCCCGCCTGAAGGACGTCGGCATTGAGGCGGAGGTATCGGGTCGCGCCAAGCACATCTACAGCATCTACCGCAAAATGATGCGCAAGGGCGTCGACTTCGACCAGATTTACGACGCCCAGGCGGTCCGCGTGATCGTCAAGGAGATCCCCGCATGCTACGCCGTTTTGGGGATCGTTCACACTCTGTGGCCCCCGATTCACGGCGAGTTCGACGATTTCATCGCCACGCCAAAGGACAACATGTATCGCTCGCTGCACACGGCCGTCGTCGGACCTGGCGGCAAGCCGCTCGAGGTACAGATCCGCACTCGCGAAATGCATCGCGTCGCCGAGTTCGGCATCGCTGCACACTGGCGATACAAAGAGCAGATCAAACGCGATCGGGACTTCGAAAGCAAAATTGCCTGGCTGCGCCAGTTGATGGAATGGCGACAGGACGTCACCGACGCCCGCGAGTTCGTCGATTCGCTCAAGTCAGACGTGTTCGAGGACCGCGTTTACGTCTTCTCCCCCAAAGGAGACGTGTACGATCTGCCGGCCGGTTCGACGCCGGTGGACTTTGCCTATCACGTCCACACCGAAATCGGCCACCGCTGCCGCGGCGCAAAAGTGGACGGACGCCTGCGTCCGCTGGATTATGCGCTCAAGACGGGCCAACAGGTCGAGATCCTCACCGCCAAGCGGGGCGGACCCAGCCGCGACTGGCTCAATTCCAATTTGGGTTACGTCAAGACAGCGCGGGCGCGCCAGAAGATTCGCCAGTGGTTCCGCCGCCTGGACCGGGCCGAGAACGTCGCTCAGGGTCGAGATCAACTCGAGCGTGAGCTCAAGCGGCTCGGTATGGAAACGAAGAACTTCGAGTCTGTCGCGAAAACACTGGGCTACGACAAGGTGGACGATTTCTTCGAGGCGATCGGCTACGGCGATATCAACACCCACTACATCGGTACGCGCCTCCTGGAAGCTGAGCAGGCGGCGGCGCCTCAGAAACCCGTCGTCATGGAAGTGCCGATGCCCAGCCCCGGCGGAGGCGGCGCCGGAGCTTCCGGCATCCAGGTGAAGGGCGTGGGCAGTGTGCTCACGCACCTGGCCCTATGCTGCAACCCGCTGCCCGGCGATGACATCGTCGGCTACATCACGCGTGGGCGCGGCGTCACGATCCATCGCACCGATTGCCCCAACGTTCTGTCACGGCCCGAAGCGGAACGCATGATTTCCGTAACCTGGGAGCAGAAGGTGAAGGATACCTACCCGGTGACGGTGCGAGTGCGCGCCTGGGATCGCGGCGGACTCCTGCGCGACATCGCGGCGGTTGTCGCCGACGAGGACGTCAGCATGTCGGCGGCTAACGTGACGACGCACAAGAAAGACAATATCGCCACCTTCACCGCAACGCTCGAGATCAGCGGTATCGACCAACTCAGCCGCATCCTGTCGAAGATCGAGCGACTGCCTAACGTCTTGGAGGCGCGCCGCCAGGTCGGCTGAATACAGCCGCAACTACCGCTTTGAGGAATTCGGTTCCTATGTCCATCCAGGTTCTGCCGGACGATGTCGCCGCCAAGATCGCGGCCGGTGAGGTCATCGAGCGGCCAGCGTCCGTGGTCAAAGAGCTGCTCGAAAACGCCATCGACGCCGGTGCGCAGGACGTCCGCGTCGAGATCCGAGAGGGTGGTATTCGCCTCATCCGCCTCAGCGACGACGGTTCCGGCATCGCCGGCGGTGAGGCGGAGACCGCGTTTCAGCGTCACGCGACCAGCAAGCTGCGCTCGGCGGCGGACCTGGAGCACATCGTCACGCTGGGGTTTCGGGGCGAGGCGCTGGCGAGCATCGCTGCCGTGTCGCAGCTGACGCTCCTCACCCGGACCGCGGATGAAGCCGCGGGCACTCAGTTGCGGCTGGAGGCCGGCCGTGTCGTACAGCACAACGGCCAGGGCAGCCCGGTCGGCACCATATTGACCGTCGAGAATCTGTTCTACAATATCCCCGCCCGCCGCAAGTTCCTACGCAGCGAAGCCACCGAGACGGCGCACATTCTGACCCTCGTTACCCGCTATGCCCTGGCCTGGCCGGACCTGCGGTTGAGTCTGGTTCGCGACGGGCGTCTGGCGTTCCAGTCGGCCGGCACCGGCCAGATGATGGACGTGCTGCTCAAGCTCTACAATTTGGAGACCACGCGCCAGCTGCTGGCATTCGAGGCCGCGGATCCGACCGCGGGCCTGTCTGTATGGGGCTACACCTCCGTTCCGGCGCTTAACCGCAGCGACCGCACCCACCTGAGCTACTTCGTGAATCGCCGCCTGGTTGCCCAGGACCGTCTCCTCAGCCGCGCCGTCATCGACGCGTATCACGGCCTGCTGCCCTCCGGTCGATACCCGGTCACGATCTTGCACGTCGAGCTCGACCCGAGCGACGTGGACGTCAACGTGCACCCCACGAAAGCCGAGATCCGTTTTCGGCGCTCAGGCGACGTCTTCAGGCTGGTCCAGAAAAGCATCCGCCAGGCATTGATGGACGCCGGGTCGCTGGCCGCGGTCAGATCGCTCGGCCCTTCCCCCGAGGCATTTGGCCCGCGCGATGTGGGGGCGCAGTTGTGGCCGAGCAGTTCACCGAATCCGGCGGCAGGCCGCCTGGCGCTGAACGTGCAGCGCACCGCAAGTGTCGCGCCCGAGTGGAGGGACCGCGCAGCCGATTCACAGCCTGCGATGCCCGTGGCAGACGACACGGCCCCACGCAGCCTGCCGCCTTTGCGTGTGCTGGGCCAGCTGGGCCAAACGTATATCATCGCCGAAGGACCCGCCGGCCTGTACCTCATCGACCAGCATACGGCGCACGAGCGCGTCTTGTACGAGCGCTTCCTCAGCGAAAAGGCGCGTCAAGCGTCGGCGCTGCAGCAGTTGCTCACACCGGTGACCCTGGACTTGCCGGCGGTGCAGCTCTCAGCTCTGCTCGAGCATCTGGACGCCGTGCGTGAGCTGGGTTTCGACGTTGAGCCGTTCGGCGGCGAGACCCTGCTCGTGCGCGGGATTCCGGCCATGCTCGGACTCGGCGAAGTGGAGGCCACGCTGGCGGAGCTGGCTGCCCGCCTGGTCGGCGACATCGCCGGCGGAGCCGACGCCCTCTTCGAAGAGGCCCTGGTCACGCTCGTGTGCCACAGCGCCGTCCGCAAAGGCAAGACGCTGTCGCTCGAAGAGATGCGTGACCTGATCCGCCAGCTCGAAGCCACGAGCCTGCCCCACACCTGCCCGCATGGCCGTCCGATCTTCCTGCACCTCAGCACAGACCGCCTGGCCTACGCCTTCGGCCGCACCTAACCAGAGCCACCGTCAAATCAGCCGCCCCGCCAAGAGGGAAAAAACGGCATGCTAACAGGATAGACAGGATATACAAGATAAAACAAAAACAAACAGTGCATTCTAGTATACAGCCTTTATCCTGTGCATCCTGTATATCCTGTTGGAATTGTCGTTGGCGTGGCTGCGTGTCTCATGTTGGCATTGGTTTAGCACTCGACCGGCTTCGCGACATGAGTTCCCAAATGCGAGCTTCGGCCCTATAATTGGCGTGGATGGAGGGCAAAAAGGAACGAACAATCCGGATCCCCAAGCAGCTCTACACGAAGTTGGAGGCATCCGCGCATAGACGCGGATTGAAGGACATCCGGCGCCTCTCAGAGGAATGGGAGGCAGAGGAAGAGGAACGTCTTCGCCGACATGAGGCAGTCCGGCAAGTCAATGAAGTTCGGGAGTATCTTTACGACAAATGTGGGGAGATGCCCGATAGCACCGACCTGATTCGCGAGGACAGAGAGCGTTGAGTCTCACCAAGGTTGTGGTGGATAGCGAGGAGATGCACAATGAGCAACGAGTGGGAAGAGTTCGTCAGGTACATTTTCCACGAGCATATTGAGAGACGTCTGGCCCTCAGCCATCCATTCTTCCACCATCACCTGGAAGATTATGATTATCGCTTATCGAGGCTGCTTGAGGCAACGCGCGCACTGCGGTTCATCAGTGATTTCGCCAGGAACGACGAAGACACCTTGAGCATCTTCACACCCGAGATGCTCAGACGCACAGTCGCGGAGGTCAGAAACGGCACTGTTACCAACGCGGAATTGGTTGTTCGCACTGGGATTGTCGACATCATACAAGACTACTTCAAAGAGATTGTCGACGGCATGAGCGTCGATCATTTCCCCGAACAGGACCTGACAGTGTTGCGGCAGTCGGGCAGCACAGATCCTCGCGGCGAGATTAAGGCCATGGTATTTCTCGTCAAGTCACGTAAGGAACAATTGCTGTTCGAAGGTCAGGAAGTCTGTTTTGGCCACAGACTCGAAGAAGCCATCGGGCGCATCGAGAGAATCGAGGGTTCGCTGCCCGGGGAAACCAAGGAGCCCTCTCAGTCTAATCGTCGACAAGCAGTGAAGCGGGCAACGTTCAAAGGCATCGGTTCGATAGCCCAAGGTGCGCTCATGACCATTACCAACGTTTCACTTGCAGCAGGCTTCTGGAAGGTTCCATTGCCGCCTGAGACTACATCGGTGGGAGCGGTAGTATCGATCACCAGCGGAATCGGCACGATCCTCACCGGGATTGGCGAACTCCGGGGCGAGTGAACGGAGCCATAGGTGTTTGGACCACGAAACGCGCGAAACGGAGCGAAAGACACGAAAAACGATTTCTCGTCGCCTCGGCCCCAGACTTGACCGGGGCGATGAGAAGTCGTTTTTCGTGTCTTTCGCTCCGTTTCGCGCGTTTCGTGGTCCAAACGGTCCTGGGATTATTGAGATTGCCAGATTCTTTGCACCGCACCCACAGTTATGCTACAATCTCGTGTGCCCTGCAATCCGAAATGCGGAAGGAAATGTCATGAACGCCAGCCTGACGACCGACCTGTCCCAGTTCGTACGCGAAGCGTGTGGCGAGAACGTCTACATGTGTTACCAGTGCGAGCGATGCTCGCTTGGCTGCCCAACGGCCCCGGCGATGAATCTGCGCCCGGCGCAAATGATGCGGGCCGCCCAGTTTGGCCTGGAGGACCTCCTGGCCTGCGACATCAGCGTTTGGCGCTGCCTGGGCTGTGACACGTGCGCCACGCACTGCCCGCACGGCGTTTCCGTTCGCAAGCTCGTCGAGGTGATGCGCGCAAAGGTCGTCCAGGAGCGCTATCGGATCGATGGCGAGGCGAGCCTAGGCGGCAACGAAGATCTGGTCAAGGGTCTGAAGGCCCTGGGGATGCTGGGCGCGCGGGTCGAGAGCTACCACAACGTCTCGGGCGAGGACAATGCGAATCGCACGGCGTGGACTGATAATCTGGACGAGAAGCCTCAGCACTTGACCGGCGACCGGACCGCTGAGCTGGCCTATTTCGTCGGCTGCGTCTCGTCGATGTTCCCAATGACCTACCCGATTCCGCAGGCGTTCAGCGCTGTGCTAGAACGCGCGGGTGTGCGTTTCACGACGCTCGGCTCCGACGAATGGTGCTGTGGTTTTCCGCAAATGATGGGGGGACAGCTGGAGCAAGCCAAGACGCTGGTTGCCCACAATGTCGAGCGAATGCGCGCGCTGGGCGTGCCCCGCGTCGTGGCAACCTGCCCGTCCTGCTATCACATGTGGAAACACGTTTACCCGGAGATCGCCGGTGAGGATCTGGGCTTCGAGGTCGTGCACGCCGTCGAGGTGCTGCGTGACCTGGTAGCCGACGGCCGCCTCCATCTGGCGGCGCCGCGTGACGGCATGGTCGTCACCTATCACGATCCCTGCGACCTCGGCCGCAAGGGGGGTATCTACGACGCCCCGCGTCAGGTCCTCGATTCGATCGAGGGCGCCCGCTTCGTCGAGATGTCACAGAACCGCGAGCATGCGCTGTGCTGCGGAGGCGGCGGTGACATGGAAACGCTGGACCCGTCCTTGTTGGCGGAGGTGTCCGCGCGACGGATCGCGCAGGCCGCCGAGGCCGGAGCCAACTACCTGGTCTCGGCGTGTCCCCAGTGCATGCGGACCCTGCAGAAAGCGGCCAAGACCGCCAGACTTCGCATCAAGGTCATGGACCTGACCCAGTTTGTGGAGATGGCCGCGGAGTAAGACGCTGGCTGCGGCCGGTCAAACAGGCGTAGTAAGGTTTGAGAAGTCGTCGCGGAAATCAGAACCCGTGCCCTGAGATAAATCCTCAAGGCCACGGGCCGAGGCGTAGCGACTTTCTCCGCATCGGTTGGTTTGATTTCCTCAGGCCGCCGCAGTCGCCGCACCGGTCATCAGCGACATCACTCGTTCCTCGGTCGCCTCCGCGTGGGTCAGCTCATCCGCGATCCGCCCCCGATACATGACCAGCAACCGGTCGCTCATCGCCAACAGCTCGGGCAACTCTGACGAGATGAGCATGACCGCGTGTCCGTCGCGGGTCAGCTGATTCAAGAGGTGGTGAATCTCAGCCTTCGAGCCCACGTCGATGCCCCGAGTGGGGTCATCCAGGAGCAGCACCTTCGGATCGATGGACAGCCACTTCGCCAACACCACCTTCTGCTGATTGCCGCCGCTCAGATTCTGCACGATCTGGCGCTGGCTCGGCGTCGATAATGTCGACAGTCGACTGGGTTTCAGGTGAAGGCTGTCCCCCCGCCCTGAGATCGGCGGGGTGAACGACGACCAGCTAGGCTTTGTAACGCGCGTACAGAGCCTGGACTTGCTCTGTGCTGAGGAAATTGACCTGGCCCAGTTGCCGGGCGGTCAGGAAAACCCGCGCGGCCAGCTCCATGGATTCGAGCTGAAACAGGGCGCGCGTGAGGCTGGGCGCGTAGACTACCGCGCCGTGGTTGGACAGCAGCAGCGAGTTGTGATCCTTGAGGTAAGGAACCACCGAATCGGCAAGCTCCTTCCCACCTGGGATGGCATACGGCACCAGGGCCATCGGCCCGGTCGCCACCGCCACCTCCGGCAGGAAGACGCTATCCAGCGCAATGCCGGCGACCGCGAAACCCGTCGCCGTGGGCGGATGGGCGTGGACTACCGCGCGGACGTCAGGCCGGTGGCGATGGATGGCCAGATGCAATTGCATCTCAGAAGACGGCCGGAAGGCGCCATACTGGGAGAGGATCTTGCCCTCGAGGGTCACTTTCAGGATGTGCTCGGGCGTCATGAACCCTTTGCTGACCCCGGTGGGCGTGATCAACAGCTCTTCGTCATTGAGCCGAACCGAGATGTTGCCGTCGTTGGCCGCCACCAGGAAGAGATTATACAGCCGCCGGCCCACCTCGACGATCTCTGTCCGGCTCTGCCATTCGTCCCAACGCTCGTAGATCATTTCGAAATCATCTCCCTTTTGTCTGTCATGAATGTTGATTTCATCGACCGGGTTGAAGCGCTCGCAAGTGGGAGCGCCAGCCATCCCACATGGTGATTCATCATACCGCCGTTCCACGTGAAGCGCAATGCGGCACAGTCGGCAAGCAGTCGCAATCAAGGAAATGCACTCAGACCAGGGCAATGCATTTGATTGTTGCGCTCGTCCTGGCACTCACACCTCTCTGCCTCGTGCATATTGCGGCGGGCAATGGTATAATGGACGCAATGAGATAGGGAGACATCGCGGCATCATAATGGACGAGACTCCTTCTGTCGGAGACAACCAGATAACTCACCCGCCGGAGCCAGTCTGGCTGAAGGCCGCCAAAGTGCTGACGCTCGTTGGCGGCGTGCTGGCCGTGATGATTGGTCTCGCGGCCGGGGCCATTTCGCTGCTATTCGCCGTGCTCGCCGCCCGAACGGGCGGCCAGCAGACGCTGAGCAACGTCACCGCCGGCTTTTCCGTTTTCGTCCTCGGCGTGGCGCTGGGCTCGGCGCTCGTGGTGCAGGCCGTCAATGCGCTCAAGTCGAAGCCCAGCTCGCGACTTCGGGTGCCCTCACCGGTGTGGTTCCTGCTCGCGTTCGTCGTCGTTCTCGTACTCGGATCGTGGGCCCCGACCGCTGTTCGAGAATCACGGCTCGTTTTCCCGCTGTTCTATCTGTTCGGCATCCTTCTGCCCATCCTCACGATTCTGGCGGCGGTCCAACGGCGGCTCGAGTCACAGGGTCTTGCCGCGGGCTGGCGTGACAGCTGGCTTGGCTTATCCACAGGGGCGTTGGTCTCCACAGGCGGCGCGATGCTCCTCGAACTCGGCGCTGTCATCGTGCCGGTGGTGCTGGCCATCATCCTGTTCGTCGTGTCGCCGGCCGCGGCGGCCCGCTTTCGCGCATGGCTCCCCGTCCTGAACGATCCAAACTGGAGCGCGCAGCCTGCGGAGCTCGAAGCACTGCTGCTGTCGCCGGTCGTGCTCGGTCTCGCATTCTTCGTTCTGGTCATTGCCGCTCCTTTGATCGAAGAGGCGCTGAAGGCGGTCGGCGTGGTCCTGCTGATGTTTCGCCGCCCTTCCCCCCGCCAGGCTATCTGGTGGGGGCTGCTCGGCGGTTCGGGCTTCGCTCTCACCGAAGGGCTGCTCAACGGCAGCCTCAGCCTGGGGCAGATGAGCTGGAGCGCATTGGCGCTCGTGCGGGTGGGCACGACTTTGATGCACTGCACCACCGGGGCGCTGATGGGCTTGGGCTGGCACCACCTTCTGGCGGATCGGCAAGTCGGCGGCTGGCTGAAGAAGTACGGCCAGGCAGTTCTGCTGCACGCAGTGTGGAACGGCCTGACGTTGGGCCTGCTCGCCGCGCCGGCCCTGGGCGGGAGTGCCTTGCTTCAAACCACAGCGATGAGCTTCGTCGGCCTGCTCCTGCTGCTGGAGGTGGGCGCCCTGCTGATGCTGCTCCGGCATCTGACCGGCCCACTTGCCGGTGAAGCAGGCTGATGCGAGCCGGTCCCCGGACGAGTTGCTGAGGGTCGGCCCACAGTATCTCCCGAGGCCGGTCGATACGATCGCGATTGATTAAATGAGGACCCGTGGAACAAGAGAGAGTCATCGAAATCAAGAACCTGTCGCTTCGACGCGGGCAGCAACCCGTTCTGCACGAAGTATCGATTGACGTCAACAAGGCCGAGATCGTCTGTCTGCTCGGTCCCAGCGGCGGCGGCAAGTCCTCACTGCTCCGCTGCGTGAATCGGCTCCTGGAACCGGCTCCCGGCACGGTCTTCCTCGACGGACACGACGTGACCAGCGTCGACGTCATCGCTCTCCGCCGTAAGGTCGGCATGCTGCTGCAGACGCCGCACTTGTTTCCAGGCACAGTGGCGGACAACGTCGGTTACGGTCCGCATCTGCGTAGCGAGGTTCTGTCGCCGGACCGCATTGCCGAGCTGCTGAGCATGGCCGGCCTCGATCCGTCTTACGCGGCACATCCGGCGGATCAGCTTTCCGGCGGCGAGGGCCAGCGCGTCGCGATTGCGCGCGCACTGGCGACCGAACCGGAGGTCTTGTTGCTGGACGAGCCCACTTCGGCCCTGGACCCTGCCGCCACCCACCACGTAGAGGACACGATCCTGAGCCTGCAGAAACAGCTGGCACTGACCGTGCTGTGGGTTTCCCACGACACCACTCAGGCCGCACGCGTCGCCGATCGGGTATACCTCCTGGTCGACGGCACGGTGGCCGATGAGGGCACGCCGAAACACCTGTTCCGAGAGGGCAGCCGGCACCTCTCGCTTGCTTTCGCACAAGGCCGCCTGAGCAACGACGGGAAAGTACATCCGCCCACCGCGGGCCGGTCGAACGACGATGGGAGCGCCCGCGATGCCTAGCACTTTCGATATCAGCATTTTCACCGGCCTGCCCCGAATCGGCGCGGCGCTGATCCTGGTCCTGCTGGCCGCCGCAATCTCCCGCCGGCAGCACATCGACCTGGAAAAGCACATGGTCATTGCGGTCGTCCGCGCCTTCTTTCAACTGATCGCCATCGGCTACGCCCTGAACCTCGTCTTCGACGCGAGCAACCCGGTCTTCATCGTTCTGATTCTGGTCATCATGATCTCCATCGGCGCATACACCTCGGGCCAGCGCGGCAAGGGCATTCCCCACGCCACGGTAGTGGCGCTGCTCTCCATTGCCCTCGGCGCGCTGCTGACGATCGGCCTTCTGGTCGCCCTGGGCATCTTCCTGTTCACGCCCCGCGACATTATCCCGATCGGCGGGATGGTGGTCGGCAACAGCATGAACGTCTGTTCGCTGGTCATGGGCCGGCTGCGCGACGAAATCAAGACTCAGAAAGGGTTGATCGAGACGGCGCTGGCGCTGGGGGCCACGCCGCAGCAGGCCATCGCGCCCCACTTGCGCCGGGCGCTGCACAGCGGGATGACGCCCGTCGTCGATTCGACCAAGACGATCGGCCTGGTGCAGCTTCCGGGCGCCATGACCGGCATGATCCTGGCCGGAGCCTCACCCCTGCAGGCCGTGCAGCTCCAGATCATCGTCATGTACATGTTGATCGGTGCAGCCGCGTACACAGGTCTGGCCGCCGCCTACCTGACCTACGGCCAGTTCTTCACCGCTCATCATCAACTGGTGGAAGTGCCCCAGCAGTGACGAGACATGCCCCACCAGTGCAGGAGGGAACATGAGATCCTTACTCGATTGGTCATCACGTCTCTCTCTCGCCCTGCTCTGCCTGCTCATCGCGGTGTCCCTCAATCCTGCTTCCGCGGCGACTCCCGCCGATGAGATGGGCAAACTCGCGTACATCCAGGACGGCGACGTCTGGGCGCGCAACCTTCCGGATGGCGAGCCGCGCCGGCTCACCGAAGATGGGAGTCACACGACCCCCCGCTGGTCGCCCTCGGCCCATTGGCTGGCGTCTCGCCAGGGGCAGCAGCTCTGGTTGACAGGCGATCCTCCGGCGCAGCACTGGGCAATCAATTCGGGCGCCGACGTGGGAGCGTTCTCCTGGTCGCCGACGGAAGACCGGCTGGCGTACGTGGCGGCCGGCGAGTTGCGTCTGATCAACGCCGGCGCAGCGGGCGGCGCGGACCCTACCGCCAGCCCCGTCAGCATCCCCGTCGCGGGCCAGGTCTACAGGCTCGCCTGGAGCCCGGACGGTCAATGGCTGGCCTACGACGCCACTCAGATTACCGCCGCCGGCGAGCCGCCGCAGCGCACCGCCGGCTTGTGGCGGGTGCGTTCCAACGGCAGCGGCGTCACTTCAGTGTACTCGATCGGCCCGGAGGCCGACAACGGCCTCGTGCTCGCCGACTGGTCGCCGGACGGCAAGAGCGTTCTGTTCTGGCCTGACCCCTATTTCTCAGCCTCGATCCTCGCCGACGGTGTGCCACTGCACGCGGTCCCCGCCGAGGGCGGCGAACCGCGTGAGATAGCGCCGGCGATGTTGCTCCATCCGTCTTTCCTTGCCGCCACTCTCCACGGCGATCGACTGGCGCTCGTCGTCGGCGCCGGCCGCGAGACGTGGACGAACAAGCGCCTCCTGGTCGTAGACCTCGACACTGACGCGCAGCACATCATCACCAGCCCGGAGACGGCGGTGACGCAGCCCCGCTTCTCACCCGACGGCGAGCGCCTCGCCTACGTCAGCGCCCCGGATGCCGGGCCCGTGGGCGGTGGTGAGGCGGCCAAGGTCAACGCCGCGCAGCGCCACATCTGGGTGGTACAGGTGAACGGCTCCGGCCCTCGCCAGTTGACCAATGAAGCACCGTTCCGCGACGAGCGCCCACTCTGGTCGGCGGACGGCACACAGATCCTGTTCGCGCGCATCGATCTGGAGGGCCGAGCGACGATCTGGCTGGCGCCGGCGGAGGGCGGTCCGGCCCGTCCCGTGGTCGACGAGCTGACTCCAGCTCCGGACTGGTTCGGATACTACGGTTACATCGATTGGGGCAGCCTCTTCGATTGGTGGCGTGGATCCCCCGACCAGCAGGCACTGGCGCGAGCGGCTGCCGTGGCCGGCTGGCCGACGTATTCCGACGCTGCATACGGAATCAGTCTCCAGTACCCGGACGGCTGGAAATCACGGGCCGATTACGGTGGGGTCAGATATGAGGGGCCGGATGGCTTCTTCAGCCTGAACGCGTCGTCCGGCCAGGGCAAGACCCTCGATGCGGTTACCGAGCTCGAGGCGCACCAGCAACTCCAGCCCTATGGCTCCAATCCGGAGATCACCGCCGTCGAGGTGCAGGGCCGGCCGGCGCGGCTCATCCTGCCGTCGTCCGATCAGTCGCCGGAGATGCAAGGGCAGGCGGCGCTCGTTGTGGAGTACCCTCAGCCCATCACCCTCGAGGGCGCGCACTATCGATTCCTGATCCTGTATGCCGACCAAAAGCACATTCAGGATATCTCGTCCACCCTCCACTGGCTCACGCCGTGATCTCTGCCCAATTCCCCACAAATACACCTCATCGTAGATATTCTTTGACAGATGAGTGATTTTGAATTACAATGGGGACTCGGCTCGCGGTAGTTGCTTCGGTTCCAGGTCCCGACACCAAAGTTGCCCTGTGCGAAGACATTGAGGTTGCCGCTTTGCGGCCCCCAGTCATCATTTTTGCCAAGGAGGCGTTTTTTAATGACTGATTTTGCGGTGAAGAATCTACGCAACGTTGCGTTGGTGGGCCACAGCGGCGCCGGCAAGACGTCGCTTGTTGAGGCAATGCTCTTCAACGTGAAGGCAACTGATCGCATAGGGCGTGTCGCAGACGGCAACACAGTCACCGATTTCGACGCCGAGGAGATCCGGCGCGGTATTTCCGTAAGCCTGGCCATTGCACCGGCCGAGTGGAAGGGTACGAAAATAAACCTGCTCGATGCTCCGGGCTACACGGACTTCTTTGGCGAGGTCATCGAGGCTGTTTCGGTGGCGGACTCGGCGGTGGTCGTCATGGACTCAGTGTCAGGTGTCGAAGTCGGCACTGAGCTCACCTGGAAGAGACTCAACGAACATGAATTGCCGCGCCTGGTCTTCGTGAATCGGATGGAGCGTGATAACGCGAATTTCCGGAACGTGATCAAGGCGACGAAAGATCGGTTCGACGTCAACGCCGTTCCAGTGGTCCTGCCCATCGGTGCAGAGAGCCAGTTTTCCGGCGTGGTCGATCTCGTTTCTATGAAGGCCTTCCTCGGCTCGGACCCCAAGCCGGTCGAAATCCCCGCCGACGTGAAGGCCCAGGCAGAGGAAGCACGGCAGGAACTGGTCGAGGCCGCCGCTGAAGGCGAAGACGAGCTCATCATGAAATTCCTGGAGGGCGAGGAGCTCAGCAATGACGAGGTCCGCCGGGGACTGCGGTCAGGGATGCGTAATGGGGTGATCGTACCGGTTTTGTGCGGCTCCGCCATTCAGAATATGGGCATCGCGCCGTTGCTGAACACCCTGCTGGAATTCGCGCCGTCGCCCGCGGACCGGCCAATTACCGCGACCGACAAAGCCACGCAGGAAAGCGTCACACTGCAGCCGGAAGCAGAGGGACCGCTGGTGTGCTTCGTCTTCAAGACGCTGGCCGACCCTTTCATCGGCAAACTGACCTATTTCCGCGTCTATTCTGGTGAGATGCGATCCGACAGCCGCGTGATCAACACGCGGACCGGAGAGGAAGAGCGCATCAGCCAGCTCTATTCCGTGCGGGGCAAAGAGCAGACCCAGACGACGAGAGTGGGACCCGGCGACATCGGTGCGGTGGCCAAGCTCTCCGGAACCGTGACCGGCGACACTCTCGGTGAGAAGGGCCGCCTTGTTGAAGTATCGCCGCTCGTGTTCCCGGAGCCATTCTTCTCCGTCGCCGTCACCCCAAAGACGAAGGCCGACCTCGACAAACTCGGGAACGGTCTGTCCCGCCTGGTGGAGGAAGATCCCTCCCTGCACGTGTATCGCGACCCGGACACGCGTGAAACCATCCTCAGCGGACTGGGTGACACCCACGTGGACGTCGCCATCCGCCGGATGCAGCAGAAGTTCGGGGTCGACATCCTCACAGCGGTGCCGAAAGTCCCGTATCGCGAGACCGTGACCCAGGTGAACTCGGCGACGTACCGTCACAAGAAGCAGACGGGTGGCGCCGGCCAGTTCGGCGAAGTGTCGCTACGCGTCGAGCCTCTCGATCACGGCACCGGGTTCGAGTTCACCAGCGAGGTGTTCGGCGGGGCGATCTCCAGCTCCTTCTATCCTTCGATTGAAAAGGGCATCAAGTCGGTGCTGGATACCGGCATCATCGCCGGCTATCCGGTCGTGGACGTCAAGGCGATCGTCTTCGACGGCAAGGAACACCCCGTAGACTCCAAAGATATCGCTTTCCAGATCGCGGGCCGCGAAGCCTTCAAGCTGGCATTCTCCGGCGCCAAGCCGGTCCTGATGGAGCCGATCATGACCGTGGACGTGACCGTGCCCGAGCAGTTCATGGGCGACGTCCTGGGTGATCTCAACACGCGCCGGGCTCGCGTCCAGGGCATGTCGCAGGAAAAGGGCGTCGGCACTGTGTCGGCCCAGGTCCCGTTGGCGGAGATGCAACGTTATGCCACCGACCTGCGGTCCTTCACCCAGGGGCGCGGGATATTCTCGATGAAGTTCGACCATTACGAACAGATGCCATCTCATGCGGCTCAGGCCGTAATCGACGCCGCGAAGAAGGAAGCCGAGAAGGCGTAATCCATTGCGGGTGCTGTTGAGACCGTGTGTGGAGGAAACGCCAGGGGTGTTCGTTTGCAGGTTAATTCCTGCCCGCAATGGCCGCTCAAACGCGGTCATTGCGGGCGTGTTAGTGTCCCCGCCCATTTCCGTCCACCCAAACGGTTGAGGCCGCTCTCATGAACAAGAGCATCCGAATTTTGATCGTTGACGACGAAGCCGGAATGTGTGACTTCCTGGCCTACTATTTGAGTAGCCAGGGGTTCCAGGTGGCGACCGCCCGCAATGGGGATGACGCGCTCGTCCTGCTGCAGAAGGAGCCCTTCCAGGTCGTGCTCGCCGACGTCATGATGCCCACCATCGACGGTCTGGAAATGCTGCGGCTCATCAAAGGAGCCTTGCCCGACACCGTCGTCATCATGATGACAGCTTACGCCTCGCTCGACAAAGCGATGAAAGCCATCACTTACGGGGCCGCCGACCTGCTGGTGAAACCGTTCGAGCTCCCCGTCTTGCTTGCCACCATCAAGCGCGGGCTGGCAGGACGCGACTTCACTGCCTCCCCGACTGATCTCGACTCTCCCAAGTCATAGCCTACCCCGGCAGCGTGCCGTCGCGTGTCAGCGCCGGCTACCTTCACTCAAACCTGACCGTAAATTGGTATGGCCGCGCCGTTGATGGCTTCAGCCTCGTCGCTGCACAAGAACAGCATCGTGGCTGCTACCTGGGCAGGCTTAACCCAGCGGCCCGGGTCGGCGTTCGGCATGGACTCTCGATTGGCCGGCGAATCGATGATGCTCGGCAACACCACGTTAGCCGTGACGCCGGTGCCCTTCAGCTCCGCCGCCAACGCCTGAGTGAAAGCGACAACGGCAGCCTTGGCCGCCGCATACGCGGCGCCGTTCTTTCTGGGCTCCAGCGCTGCCTTGGCCGCCACGTTCACGACCCGGCCCCACTTACTCGCCAGCATGTGAGGCAATACCGCGCGACTCAAATTGATGCCGGGTACCGCATTCAACTGCCACATGTGATCCCAGACCGCGTCCGGGGTTTCCCAAACGGGCAGCGCACCCTCGTATCCCCCAACAGTGTTGAACAGCACGTCGATGGGGCCGAGCCGGCTCGCCGCATCTTGCACAGCCTGCCCAACGGCGCCGAAATCACTCGCGTCCACCGACAGGGCGAGGCACTGGCCGTCCTTCAAGCACAGGGTCGACTGCAGGGCTTCGAGACGCTCCGCATTTCTCCCCAGCAAGACGAGCCGGGCGCCGGCGCGTACCGCCGTTCCCGCCACCAGCGAGCCCAGGTGCCCGGTGGCCCCCGCAACGCAAACGATCTTGTCCTCAACGCTCATGGCACACCTCCGTGAGATCGTTTCTTCACCACGAGACAAGGGTAGCACAGACCGTCACAAATTGCAACGGGATTCGTTCCGTCTGATATAACTTTTTATTGCATGCGATAACAATTTTGACACAAATTCAGCCCTCTGATATAATACCTATAGTTCCATGCCGAACAAACGGCAGCCAGGAGGCTTTCCTTCCTTGGACGATCTTATGACAACTCGCCAACTTCAGAACTTACTTCACGTCGACCGCATCACGATCTATCGCATGCTGGAAGGCGGCCGCCTTCCGGGGTTCAAAGTAGGCGGTCAGTGGCGTTTTCCCAGACGTGAAGTCGAGAACTGGTTGCAAGGCCAGCGCATCAGCAACCCTGCAGCCACCAGCCCGGAGCCGTCGGCCGAGCCGGCATCCGCTGCGGCGGACAATGGGCAGAGCCCGCTGCCCGCTGCCTGTATGCAAGCCATCCAGGACATCCTGGCCGAGGCGACCGAGACCGGCGCCGTCACCGTTTCCGCGCAGGGCTTACCGCTGACGGCTGTCAGCCGGCCGTGCGCGTTCTGCGATGCCATTATGTCGACCGAGGAGGGCCGGCGGCGCTGCTCGGCGTCGTGGCAGGCCCTGGCCGGCGCGTCTGCCGCGAGCGATCCGATCCCCTGTCACGCCGGTCTCGGCTACCTGGTCCATCAGGTGAACGTCAACGGCGAGACGTCTGCCTCGGTCATGCTCGGACAGCTGTTGACGGCGCCGTTCGCGCCCGCAGACGTCGAGCGGCGCGCCCAGGAACTCGCTCAGGCCTGCGGCCTTCCGTCGGAGTCGCTACGTGACGCCTTGGTGAAACTGTCCGTCCAGAGCCGGGAGACCCTGGATCGCTCGGGGCGCCTGCTCTGCCTGACGGCCCGCACCTTCGAAGAAATTGGACAGGAGCGAATGCAATTGCTGGGACGGCTCCAGCGCATCGCGGAGATGACCGTACTGGATTGATGCGGAACTCATTGGGAGGATGAAGAGATGACCGAAATGACGACTACTTTGCGCGAAGAACTGGCCCACATTGTTGAGGATCGCGTTTCCTATGACTTGCTTGAGCGGAAGATCTACAGCCACGACGTTGGCGAGATTCCGGCACTGGTCCGCCCCCTCCTCGGCCGGGCGCTGGCCGACGCTGTCGTCCAGCCCCGAACGGAGGCTGAGCTCGTCGAGCTCGTGAATTGGGCCAACAAGCACGACGTGCCCCTGGTCCCACGCGGCAAAGCCACGTCCGGGTACGGCGGCGTGTTGCCGGTCAAGGGCGGTCTCACAGTCGACCTCCACCGGATGCGCCGTATTCTGGCGACGGACGGCGAGGCGATGACCGTCACCGTCCGGCCATCGGTCGTCTGGCGCGACCTGGAGACCGAGCTGGGCAAAGTTGGGCTGGCCCTGCGCGCTTATCCGTCAAGCGCCCCCTCGTCGACCGTTGGAGGTTGGCTCGCCCAGGGCGGCGTGGGATTCGGCAGCTACGAATTCGGTGCGTTCCGCGAAAACGTGGTCAGCGCTCGCGTCGTGCTCCCTACCGGCGAGGTCAAGACGTTCTCCGGCGACGAGCTCCTCCTGGTCAGCGAGGCGGAAGGTATCACCGGCATCATTACTGAGGTCACCGTCCGGGTGCGCGCGTTGGACGAAGAGCTGGTTTGGGCGGCGCGCTTCCCAAGCGCAGTCGAAGCCGCTGCCGCCATTCAGGCGGTGTCCGACGACAAACTGCCCCTGTGGTCCGTCAGCTTCACGAATCCACGAATGTCGGAGCTGAAGAACCTGTTGCCCTCGAAGATTGAGCACGGCCAGCGAGAGCTGACGCCGGTCTTGCCGGAAGCCTACATCGTCATTTTCGCGGCGCCTGCCGCACGGAAAGCGGAGGTGGAGTCGAAGCTGACCGAGCTGGTTCGGGCACAGGGCGGGGCGTGGCTGTCCGACGACATCGCGCGGCACGAGTGGCAGGACCGCTTCAACCTGATGCACGTCAAGCGCCTGGGGCCCAGCCTGGCCCCCGCGGAGGTAGTCGTTCCCCTCAAGGGCCTGGCGGGCGCCCTGCAGGATCTGGACGCGACGATCCGGCAGCCGTTCGTCATGGAGGGCATGGTCAGTGGCGGCCCCGAGCCGGAAGTGACGCTGCTGGGCTTCATTCCGCACGACTCGAAAACGTTCGGTTACAACATGGCCTTCGCCCTGTCGCTGTCTGTCATCAAGATCGCGAAAAAGCACGGCGGGCGGGCCTATTCCACCGGCCTCTATTTCGCCCACGAGGCCGAGCGAGTGCTCGGCGCCGATCGGCTGGCGAAGCTACGCCAGTTCAAAGCCCAGGTCGATCCGCGGGGGATCATGAACCCCGGCAAGGTGCTGGACGGCCCTGCGGCCATTGGGACCCTCATGGGCCTGGCCACGACCTTCGAGCCGATGGTGCGCGCCTTCGGGAACGCCGCCAGTTCACCCATCGGCGAGCGGCCGGCCGTTCGTGGCAAGCGAGGCATCGCCGACGATGTGGCCTGGTACGCGGACGCCTGCGCGCAGTGCGGCTACTGTGTCGACCACTGCGACCAGTACTATGGTCGGCACTGGGAAAGCCAGTCGCCGCGAGGCAAATGGTTCTTCCTGCGCGAATACATGGCCGGTCGGGTCTCCATGCCGCAGGACCAGGTCGATACGTTCCTGGCCTGCACCACGTGCGAATACTGCAACGTGGAGTGCCCGCTGGGGCTGCCGATCGAGTCGTCGTGGCTGAAGATGCGCGGCGGCCTCATCGAGACTGAGAAGAAGATGACCTTCCCCCCGTTCGAGGTCATGGGTGCGGCGCTGCGCAAGGAAGGCAACATTTGGGCCAGCTACCGCAAGGACCGCGATGCCTGGATCACGCCTGAACTGGCCGCGGGTATGGACGACGGCTCAGACACCGCGTATTTCGCCGGCTGCACGGCGAGTTACGTCGAGAACGACATCGCCCAGGCCACCAGCGCTCTGCTGGAAAAGGCGGGGGTGAAGTTCACCACACTGGGCAAAGAGGAGAACTGCTGCGGCATCCCCATGCTCGTGGCAGGGCTGTGGGACACGTGGGAGTCCAACATGCGGCACAACATCGATGCGATGAAGGCCAAGGGCATCAAGACGGTCATCACGTCCTGCCCCGCGTGCTGGCTCGTCTGGAAAGT
The DNA here is from genome assembly GCA_963843645.1 of uncultured Chloroflexia bacterium. GTDB lineage: Bacteria > Chloroflexota > Anaerolineae > DAOTYC01 > DAOTYC01 > CAWJLE01. The sequence continues at coordinate 1,501,478 of CAWJLE010000003.1, forward strand.
CTACTACCGTGAGTGGGCGGAGAAGCTCGGTATCGACTATCCCTTCGAAGCCCGTCACTACAGCGAGGTGTTGGGCGAAAAGGCGGCGAGCGGTGACCTCGCATTCGACCAGAAGGTCGACATGAAGCTCACTTTTCACGACTCCTGCCACATGGGCCGCGCCGGGGGCATCTACGAGCCGCCGCGACAGCTCTTGCAGTCCGTGCCCGGCGTCCAGTTCGTGGAGATGGAGCACAATCGCGAGCACGCGCACTGCTGCGGCTCGGTCCTCAGCCTGGTAGCCGATCCGGACGTGGCCAGAGAAGTCGGCGACGTGCGTCTGAAAGAGGCGGAGGCCGCCGGCGCGGAGGCCGTGGTCAGTGTCTGCCCATGCTGTCAGGTCCAACTGCGCGTGACTGCCCAGAAGACGGGGCGTGATCTGAAAGTGATCGACCTCAGCCACCTGCTCTGCGATGGCCTGGGCATCCAGCACAAGGATCCAACCGAGTACGCCCTGGAGCAGTGGGCCGTCTTCGAGAAAATGATCCTCCTGATGAAGCCCAAGCCGATGGCGGATATGATGATCGAGCTGTTCCCGCAGATGTTCGCTGCCATGCCGGCGCCGATGGTGCTGATGATGAAGGCGGCACGGAACGTCCCCGGCATGTTGTCGGTCATGAAGCCGATGATGCCGAAGATGATGCCCATGCTCATGCCGATGATCATGCCCAAGGTCATGCCGGACATGCTGACCGCGGTCGGGAAGCGAGTGCCGATGCCCCAGCACATGCAGGAGCAGATGCCGGACCTGATGCCCGGTGTGATGAACAACCTGCTGCCGAAGATGCTGCCTCTGGTCATGCCCTACATCGTTCCGCCGATGATGGACTACATCCAGACGAAGCTGTGATCCTGAACCTGAGACTCGACCCTGCAGCCCGTCCCGCTTCGAGCGGTGGAGCTGCAGGGTCGATGCATTTCCTCGGCGCCGCAGGCGGGGCTAGACCTCCGCGGCGTTTTCGTATTCCGGCAGCAACTCGAAGAATCTCTGAATCGTGAAGACCTTGAGACCGTCGCAGATGCGAGTCCGTGTTTCCTTGGCCTTCAATTCGGCCAGGAATTCGTCCACCGGGAGATCGGCGGAGACCCCCACGAGCTCGTCACAGCACACCGTGCCAAACTCTCTCTCGAAGTCCTGGAACAACCTGTACATCATCAGGTACGCGGGCGCGGGCTCCGGCGTGACGTGATCGCGTCCAACGAGGACGCCCGCCACGACGGCGGCGGCATTGAGAATGCCGCAAGTGTACTTGTGGGTGCCCGCCATCCCTCCCGCCAGGGCCGACGCCATGCGCGGGACGAAGGGCATCTCCAATCGGAGACCCTCGACGAGGGCCTGGAAAGTGGCCTCCGCTCAGCTAAACCCCTCCTGGTGCAAAGCCTTGGCGCGCTCACCGATTTCTTCCGGACCGGCTCTCAGTGACTGTGCGTTCATTGGACCATTACCTCCGAAACGAGATTTTTCTTCTGCTCATGTCTCAACGAAGCTTCCTCACGTAGTACGTTTGACCTTTGCTTTTTGTTTCGATCAGTTCCCATCATCGACTAACCGACGGACGACGGACCAGTCAGCCTCAGCCCGGGCGAGCAGGGCGCTCACGGCTTCCTCGCGCATGGGATGCACGGCGGTGATGCTCAGCAGGTCTCGTTCGACGTCACCCGTGAAGGCAAAGGCGTCTCCCTCGTAGCCGGTGATGCACTCCACGGAGCCCACGTGTTCACTGAGGATGTGAAATGCCTGGGCCACGGCTGCCTCACCGGGCGGCTCCACCCATGCTTCGGCCGGAGGCCGGGTTGGAACGGCCAGATACGCCTTGTGGGGTTGCAGCCGGGCGAGGAATTCTCCGAGCGCCCTGAGACACACCTCGCTATCGTTGACGCCGGCGACGAGCATCGTCTCCGTTACGAGCGTCCCACGATACTCCTCGGCAAAGCTCAGCGCCCCGGCGAGAACCAGGGGCAGCCTCAAGCTCCTGGCCGGGCGGTCGATGACCCGCCAGATCGCCTCGTCGACAGCGTCGATTTTCAAGGATACCCAATCGGCGGCTGCCAGGTCGCCTCTCACTTCCCGCATCCAAGTAAGGCTGTTGTTGCTGATAACGGCGATGGGGATTCCCAGCGGCTTCAGGAGCCGAATCGTCACGGCCCAGCCCGGCATCCAGTGTCGGCTCTCCGTCCGGCACGAACGCGAGGTAATCGATCGCTTCCCCGGCCGCGCGTACCCGTTCGACCTGCTTGCGGACGTCCTGGAACACCTTGTCTGGTTCATAGAACGCGCTGCGCTGCACGCGCATCCGCGTCGTACGCCCCAGCTGGCAGTAGACGCAGGCGTGGGTGCATACCTTGGGCGGAATATTGTTGATTCCCAGGCTCCGCCCCAGACGCCTGGACGGAACCGGCCCAAACGCAACCGCAAGGTCAGCCACGCTGACAGCCACAGCCACCCCCTTCGGAACAGGGCGGCCTGTCGCACCGCTCTGCGCGGCCGCAGCACGTGTGGCCCGCCTCGTGCGTCGTGCGTCCGCTCAACACGGCCGGGACCGAGAGCAGCTTCTCCAGGGACACGCCGTCGCATTGCGGGCACCTGGCGGCCTCAACGCCCCGAACCAGGAACTCAAACGTGGCGCCACAATCCCGACAGCGATACTCGAAGATCGGCATCAGTACGTTCTCCTTCTTCCGCAAAACGGACGTCTAGGGCGCTCCGCATTTGCGCTCTGTCTTCCAGAGGCCGCTTGCCCCATTCATCGGTCAATCGTACGCCAGTCGTGTCTCTTCATCGGTCAGGACGTGCTGAAGCCGCTCGTCCCAGGCTGCGGATTGCCACGTCCCCAGCTTCTGATGAGTGAGGTAGTAGTTCTGGGGAATAGGGTGCGTGCCGACCACGACCTGCAACCCGTACTTGGCCGGAATGAACTTGGAGAACGCATCCAGGCGCGGGCAAGGTGGATAGCCAACGACCAGCCCTGTCGCCAGGTGAACCACTTCTACCCCGTTCTTCTTCATTTCAGCCGGAGCGTACTCCACGTTGCCGCCGGGACATCCGCCGCAGGTCGTGTAGCCAACCAGCTCGACTTCCTCATCTTTGTACAGCGCGAACGCGCCCTCTCGATTACGCAGCGCCCGCAGGCACTTGCCACCCGCGCAGGTATGGTAGCGATTACAGATGATGATTCCGACTTTCTTCACTCGGTTCTCCTTTGTTCTCCCAATCTCTCGTTCGGCAGCGCGCCCTCGCCTGCGGGCGAGGGACGCGCCCCAAAGACTGACTCACCGACGTCGAACGGTGTCGGCGCCAAGGCCAACATTCGCCTGCCAGTCTCGGCACCGACGCCCAGGTCGTTCATGCCGGCATGGCGATGATGACAATCACCTTGCACTTCCCAACGGCATCACCGTTGCACCCAGGCCTAAAAGGCAGTCTCCGGCTTCCAAACCTCCCACACCCTACCCACCAGGTCCGGGCCCGGCTTGAGGGTCGGTTTGCCCGGTTGCCACCCGGACGGCATGACCTCGCCGGTTGCCCTGACGTGCTGGAACGCCTTGATTTGGCGGATCAACTCGCTCACATTGCGGCCCACCGCCGGAGTGAGCACTTCCATGGCCTGGATCACCCCATCCGGGTCGATGATGAATCGGCCTCGAATGTTCACGCCCGCTGCAACGTCGTACACTCCGTAGACGGTGCCTATGCGCCCACCCTGGTCCGACAACATGGGAAACGGAATGCCACCTTCCACCATCTTGGCTAGCTCTTCCTGGTCCCAAATCTTGTGGGTGAAGCGGCTGTCTGTGCTCACGGACAATACTTCGACGTCCAGGGCTTTGAATTCGGGGTACTTGACGGCAACTGCCGACAGTTCCGTCGGTCAGACGAAGGTGAAATCGCCAGGATAGAAGCACAGCACGACCCACCGGCCGCGATAGTTTGACAGTTGCACGTTCATAAAACCTTCGCCGCGGACGTAGGCCGAGGCTTCAAAGTCCGGCGCTACCTGACCCACACGTGCTGTAGCCACTTTCGACTCCTTTGGTGGTGGAACCCCCTCAGAGAGGGCTGTCTCCACAACGATTGGTCCTCCTGCTGGTTGAACACAAGAATCTACTTCAGCCATATCGCCTCCTTCCTAGCTTAGGCTGCCTCCGGGCAAAGAGCAGCCTGATTTCGGGGCATATCCAGTGCGCGCTGCCGAATATTCTACTGCAGAATTGCCCGCAGCCGCTGCCACAGCGACCTCAGGCTGAGACTCACTTCTCCGCTCGGTGCGTATGCGGTGACCGGCTGCCCCGCCACGATTGCCTCCGTGACCGCAGGGTCAAACGGGATGTAAGCGCCAACTTCGATCTCGTGCCGGCCGCAGAATGCCACGATTTCATCGACCCTTTGCGGGTTCAGGTCGGCCTTGTTAACGACGACCAGGGCCGGTACGCCGAAGTGCTCCGTGGTACGCAGCGCGCGTTCGAGATCGTGAACGCCCGAAATCGTCGGTTCCGTGACGAGCAGCGCCAGATCGACGCCGGTCGCAGCGGCGATGACCGGGCAGCCAATGCCCGGCGGGCCGTCGATGATCGTGAACGCGGCTTTCTGCCGCTCTGCCAGCAGTCGACCCTGCTGCCTGACCAGCGTCACCAGCTTGCCTGAGTTTTCCTGCCCGGCAAACAGGTGCGCGTGGAACAACGGGCCGTAACCCGTGTCCGAGCGGCGCCATTCTCCGGCTGTCTGTTCTTCCAGGCGAATCGCGCCCGCAGGACACTGGTAGAAACACGCCGCGCACCCCTCGCAGGCTACCGGGTCGACCCGGTAGCCGTCCCAGCCGCTCACGACGGCGTCGAAACGACAAACCTCCGCGCACTTTCCACACGTCGTGCACATCGCGCGATCGATCACCGCCGCGTGGCCCGACCGGAACTCGTGGCGCTCCTTTTCTTCGTGGGGCAGGACGAGCTCCAGGTTGGCCGCATCCACGTCGGCGTCCACCAGAACGAGAGCATGATCGGCGGAAGCGAGGTGAGCCAGCGCCGCGGTCACCGTCGTCTTGCCGGTCCCCCCCTTTCCGCTGAGAACGACCATCTGTCTCATCGCGGGTCCTCCCAGGCTGTGGGACGAACACAGACCGTCAGTCGGGCGATTTCCTCGTAGAGCCGTTGAAATTGGATCTCGTACTCGGGCAGGGCCTCGATGAGCGGAACGCCGGCGGAGTAGGCCTCGGCGATCCGTCGGTCCAGCGGGATCCGCATCAGGACGGGAATGCCTTCCGCCCGGCAGTATTCCTCCACCGTCTGGTCGCCCACGCCGTCCCGGTTGATCAGGACGCCCACGGGCCGCCGCAGCTCGTCGCGCGCCACCTGGACGGCGAGGCGCAGGTCATGCAGTCCAAATGGGGTCGGCTCGGTGACGAGTAACACAAAGTCCGCTCCACGCAGGCACTCGACGACCGGGCACGCCGTCCCGGGCGGCCCATCCAGGACCAGCAGCTGGTCCGGACGCGCCTTCTCCTTCGTCCATTGTTTGAGCTGACGGATCACCGGTGAAGGCATAACCTCCCCCACCTCCATGACGCCGTGCGCAAACGAAACAGGCCCGCTGCGGCCTTGCTCGATAACGCCCATGACGTGCAGCCTCTCTGAGATCGCCTCTTCGGGACAAAGGCGCGTGCAGCTTCCACAGCCATGGCAGAGCTCCGGGAAAACGAGGACCTTGCCCCGCACGACTGCGAGCGCGTGGTACTGGCACACCTCGGCGCAGCGTCCGCAGCCCGTACAGCGTTGCGTGTCGATTTCCGGAGTCAACCGGCCGACCTCACGCCGTCCCTCCATCGACGGCCGGAGGAACAGGGCAGCGTTAGGCTCCTCGACGTCGCAATCCACCAACATCGGCTGCTCGGGAGCCAGCGCCAAGACGAGGCTGACGGCAACCATCGTCTTGCCCGTCCCGCCCTTGCCGCTGGCGACAGCCACAATCATCTTTACGTGTCCTTCCCTGTCACAAGGCAGGACAGAGGCAAAGCGCTTTGCCTCTACCCTGCCTGAGTCTAAACTCGAATCATCTTCGTTCCACACCTGGGGCAGATCTTTTCCGTGCACGGCTCACCCACCACGTGTGGCTCGGTGTGCGTGCACGCCGGGCAAACGCACTGACCGCCGGGGCCTGCGGCCTGCCCACCCATACGGCCCGACCCGGGTTTCCGGGGACCGGCGCCGCCTTGTCGTCCTCCACCCCCAAGACCAGCGCCACCGCCCCCTCCACCGCCACCGCGACCTCTCGATACTCCGGCCATCGGCTCACCTCCTTGTGGCCGCTGAATGCGTTCAGCTGTTTCCCTTGAGTCGATTCAAACGGGCCTGGGCTTCGTCCAGCTGCCGGCTCAGCGCCTCGGCATCCTCGCGCAGCCGCCCGGCTTCGTCCTTCTCGTACCCCGGGGAGTCGTGCCCGGTGCACCCGGTGTGGCCGTGCTCGACGCTCTCGGCGCATGGGTCGGCAGCCAATCCGCCGCTCAGGTAGCGCTCGAGCGCAAGGCGCACGGTTCCTGCCGCACCTGTCGCCGCTTCGATGCCATACTGGCTGAAGAAGGCAAACGCTCGTGCACCCATTCCGCCGGACAGCATCACGTTTGCACCCAGGCTATTGACGAAACCCGGCACTTGCCCCGGCTGATGGTTGCCGTAGAAGGGATTCTCCACCGCCCGTACGGTCACCGGATTCTGCCCCTCGACGTCAACGACGACAAAATAGGGACAACGACCAAAATGAGGGCTGACGACTGCATCCAATCCATTAGCATCGTCTGCCGATACCGCAATGCGTTTCACTTTTCTACCTCCAGTTTGGATATTCGGTCCATCACGTCGGCGAGTTGTCGCCGCAAATCAATCGCAATTCTCTCCAGTTCCGCCATCTCTTCGTCGCGGCGGCGCGATTCTATCGTGGCCGGCGACGCAACGCGGGCGGCCTCAGTTTGTGCGGGCGCTGCCGGCGGAGTCGCATTCACCGACGCTCGGCGCGAACCGGTATGGGCTGAGACGGTAGCCCCTGAGGCGGCTCGCAACTGGCCCGACTTGTACGCACCAACGGCTTCCGCAACGGTCATCTGTGACACGAGGAACACGGGGACGCCGGCCGCATCGAAGACCTGGAATGCATTCGGCCCCACGTTGCCCGTCAGAACCGCCTGTGCGCCATGGTCGATCACGGCCTGCGCCGCCTGAATCCCGGCACCGCCCCCGGCATGGGCCGCCGGGTTGGCCACCGCCTGAAAGTCGAGAGTATCGGTGTCGACGTACACGTAAGACCCACATCGCCCAAAACTCGCGCTGACGGGCACGCTCAAATCCACGCCGTCCGCGCTAATCACCACCCACATTGTACCACCTCCTGATCATTGACACACGTCATAAAGCTTCCACGCTCGAAAAATCCCCGCAGAAGTGCTGCTGGGCCCGATTTTCCTCCGACCGGCACGGACAATTTACACGTCTGCATCGACGCCGCCTGCTGCCTGTGCGTTCTGCGGCACACTCTGCCTCTCGATTGACCCGAGCACGTGCTCGTCGTACACTGCGAGGAAGTGATGAAGGAAGCGATCGGTCTCGCGCAGGTCCGCCACCCAGGTCGTCAGGTATTCATCGCCTTCTGCAGTCAATTGATAGACCCGGCGCGGAGGCCCGGACACGGCCGGCGGCTGCCATTCCGACGTGACCAGCCCGCCATCCTCGAGATCACGCAGCATGCGGTATACCAGGCTCGGGTCCACGTCGCCGAGCCCAAACTCAGCGAGGCCCGCGGCCAAATCGTAGCCATGGCTCGGATCGAGATGTAGCAGCAGCAACAAGCACGGTTGCAGGAAGCCGCGAATCTGCCGGCGGCAGAAGACACCGCCGTTTTTCCCCGGACAAGGTCTTCCTCTTGGCATACGTCTCCTCCGTTGCTTTCCTACTACAGGACTAAATGTCTATATGGACAATTGTACTCTAAATTCTTTCACCTGTCAATATCGTCTTCGCTGCGACCCAGGGCGATTGCGACCCTACCGAAATCTTCCGGCGCGTGGTATACTTCGCAGTACGCGCCACGCGCAACCGGACCACGAAAGGGGAACTGAGGTTGTCAAACCAGGAGATCACCGGGAAGGTCGTAGCCGTTTCTGTGAGCGGGAAGAGGACGGACCCAAAGTCACCGCAGGCCGAGATTCAGTTGCGGGCGGGCTACGGTGTCGAGGACGATTCGCACGCCGGCCTGAGTCAGCGCGAAGTGAGCCTGCTGGGCATTGAGGCAGTCGAGGAGTTGAACCGGGCATCCGGGATAGAAGCCGGTCCGGGGGCCTTCGCGGAAAACATCACCACCCGCGGCGTCGATCTGGTGTCACTGCCTATCGGCGCGCGATTAACGATCGGCGACGCGGTCCTCGAACTGGTAGAGATCGGCAAGCCGCCCGATGCAGCGCATACGTACAGCTTCAAGGGGCACACCCTGCTGCCGACGAAAGGCATCTTTTGCCGCGTGCTCCGGGACGGCAGGGTCGTCCCAGGCCAGGCAATTATGGTAGACGTCTCGGGCACGTCCTGATGGCCCACGTGCTCACCGTCTCTTCGACCCGCCAGATCCGCGTCTCGGTTTTTGCGGCGACCGGCCGCCGGGAGTATACTGCCGCCGACAACACCACGAAAACCAAACACTCGATCTGAAAGGGGTGGACGAAGATGGTCAATTCCGAGGCGCACAAGCACGAGTTGATGGAGCGAGCGTTCCAAATCGGCTTCGAGTACGAGCAGAAGTACGGCGGCTGCGCTCAATGCTGTTTTGCGGCGCTTCAGGTCGTTCTGGACCGCCGCGAGCCGGAGGCGGACGCGGCATTTCGCACGCTATCGACCATGGCCGGAGGCGTCGCAAGCATGGGTGACGGCAGCTGCGGCGCCTACGCGGGCGCGGCAGCGTTCATCGGGTATCTCGCCGGACGCACGCGAGACCAGATCGCCGAACCGGGCGAGGAGCAGGTCAGTGCCGAAGAACGCTCCAGACGATACGGAAAGTCGTGCGGACCAGCCGATGCGTTGATGAAGAAAGTGCACCGCCAGTTCATCGACAAGTACGGCACGGTTGTATGCCACCAGATCCATCGCAAGTTGTTCGGACGCCCCTACTTCACCGGGGATCCCGAAGAATACCGGAGATTCCAGGCGGCGGGCGCGTACGATAAGGCCTGTACGAGTGTGGTCGGCGATGCCGCCCGCTGGACGGTCGAGGTTTTGGCGGACGCCGAGCTGATATAACAGCTTCTCGCACGTTGGCTGACGGACGAACGCTTCTGTAGCAAGCTACAGAAGCGTTTTCTCGTACAGTCTGTCCACGTCGACGCCAGATAGACCTGACACGATGTCTCATGACAGATTGCCGTTAAGTGCAGTCGATCTATTGACAGTTTGCCATTAGTATGCTATACTGTGTTCAGGATGGAGGTGAAGAGCATGCCGGGACGGCACGGTTGGCGATGGCAAGGGATCTCTCGCAAAGCAGTCCGATTTCTGGAGCCGACCCTTCTATTGCAACTTCACCTGGATCCCGCCCACGGCTACACGCTCTTGGAGCGCCTGAAGGATTCCGGACTCGACGAAATGGATCCGAGCGTGGTGTATCGGGCGCTGCGTGACATGGAAAACCAGGGCTGGGTGATGTCACGCTGGGACCAGGAACAGAGCCAGGGGCCGCCCCGCCGCGTTTACTCCCTGACGGACTTGGGGGAGGAAGTGCTGGGGGCGTGGATGGCCGACTTCGACGTAACTCGAAGGATGATCGATCGGCTGTTGGAGAGATACAATCACCGCGATGAGAAGGACGAATCCCGAACGTCGCACCTATGATGGTCGGTTGGAAGACGTAGGAACGAAAGGAGAGAGTTCAATGCCTGGAGGAAATAGGACTGGACCGCTGGGGATGGGCCCGATGACGGGGCGCCGGGCGGGCTACTGCGCTGGATTCGCCGCGCCTGGTTACGCTAATTCGTTTGGCCGGCACGGCGGGATCGGCTGGGGAGGCCGTGGGCACAGGCACTGGTTCTACGCCAGCGGAGTCCCGGGCTGGGCCCGCTTCGGGAACCTCCCGGGGCAACCGTCGGCACCCGGCGTCAGCTATGCATCGGCAGGGCCGCAAGAGATCGACGTGCTGCGGCAGCAAGCCGAGTGGCTGAAGGAGCAGTTGGACGTGGTCGGCAAGCGGATCTCGGAGCTCGAACAGAGCGAGTAGCGTCGCGTTCGACGGCCTAAGCTTAGACTTCCGAAGTCTTGAAAACTTCGGAAGTCTGGCTCGCCAAGAAGTCTGGCCGCGGGAACGCCGACCCGGGCGCAAAGGGAAAGATTCTTGGACTACAGCGAAAAAGTACTGGCTCACTTCAACGCCCCGCACAACGTCGGGCGCATCACGATTCCCGACGGCATCGGCCGGCTCGGGGATCCAAGTTGCGGCGACACGTTCGTTATGTATATCAAGGTGAGGAACAACACTCTGGCCGACGTGAAATACCTCGTCCAGGGGTGCGCGGCCGCCATTGCGACGTGCAGCGCGCTTTCCGACCTGGCGATTGGACTATCGATCGAACAAGCGCTCGATCTGACCGATGACGACATCGCCGCGGAGTTGGGGGGCCTGCCGTTGGAGAAGCTGCATTGCTCCAATCTGGCCGCGACCGTGTTGCACCGCGCGATTGAAGACTTCGAGAAGAGATCGTGGGTGGCGCGGGCGCTGGGCGCCCGGTGACTTGAGAGTCCGGCGCCTGTGGCAACTGAAAGTACAGGTGACGAAATGATGCTGTACGTGAACGACAAGTCGTGCGATGGCTGCGGCCGCTGCCTGGCTGCCTGCCCGACTGGCGCAATCCATCTGGTGGATGATGTCGCACTGATCGACCAGGCGGAGTGCAGTCGATGCGAGGCTTGCCAGGGCGCCTGTCCGCGCGGTGCGATCCTTACGCTGAATGAGCCGAACGAGGCCGGGGTCCGCCCGATCGAGATAAGCCACTCGGGCTCCATGCAGGCGCCGTCGCCGGCCCCACTGGCATCGCCCCAGGTTGCACTGCGGCCGCTCGTGGGTGTGGCGCTCGCATTCATCGGGCGTCGGGTGCTGCCTCAGGTTGCGGAGGCCGTGCTGCGAATGTTGGCCCAGCGCAGGACTGAATCTGTCGCTTCGGTCGAGAATGGACGTCAGGTCGCAACGCCACGCGCCGACAGGCCGATGGGCGGGCGTCGCCGTACTCATCGCCGGCGCGGCGACCCGGAGATTTGAAAAGCATCAAGTCGTGTGTCTCGAGCGCTCTGAAGGTTGACTTTTCGGCCAAAAGACTCTAATCTACCATGGTGCCGTGCAGCGGGCGTGGGGATGACTCCGCCCGCTATTGCTGCGCCTTGTGGCTAGTTCCGGTGTATTCACCGCAAAAGAAGAGGAGCTACTCCAATGCAGTTCACAATGACTCCGATCGGCGTGATCCATTCGCCCTTCAAGGAAAGGGCGGGAACGCCGGTCCAACCCTCGCGGTCTCAGGCAGTAGCCGAGGTCGAGGTGTATCCGGAATACAGCGACGGCCTGCAGGACATCGAGGACTTTTCACACGTCACTCTGCTTTTCGTGCTACACTGCTCCTCCGAGTATACGCTGCGAGTGAAACCGTTCCTGGACGATCGATTGCACGGCGTGTTTGCTACGCGGTATCCCTGCCGCCCGAACCGCATCGGTCTGTCTATCGTGCGTTTGTTAGCGCGACGTGGCAGTGTTCTGGAGATACAGGGCGCCGACATGATCGACGGCAGCCCGTTGCTGGATATCAAGCCGTACGTGCCGGACTTCGACATACGGACCGAAGCCGACGTAGAGGTGCGCACAGGCTGGTACGCACATTGCAGGTGATTCACGGCGTTGCTCTTTTCAAAATGTTCTCACGAAGCTCATCGAAAACTCGATCCCTCGCCTACTGCAAGACGAGCGCATCCTGCCAGTTGACGTACGCCCGGTCTTTCGTCACGAAGTGACATGGTTCAATCTTCAACCCGTACGAATTGACCTGGCGCTCTCAGAACCACTCAGCACACCCAAACTGCACGTATCCCGGCTCGATCGCCGGGATACGCCGAAGAAGCTCGAACAGGACTCGCCCGGCAAGGCTATCCGCGATACACAATGCAAGGTACGCCAGGCGGTATTCGACGGTATCGGGTTTGGGGGTCGGCGGCAACGGTTCAACGTTCCGCGGGTCCTATTGACCAGCGTAGATAAAATGTCCACAGCAACTCTGCAAGGTGAAGCTCGACAGCTCGGCGAAAGCCTGAACGATGTCGGTGATCGGACAGTAGATGGAGCAAATGTCCAGCGCACCAAGTGATTCTCGCCGAGGCGTGGGTTCCCGACGAATTCTCTCAGCGCCGTGAACGTGTCCAAATCGTGCCTCTCCCCAGCTCTCGCCGTCCGAATCGCTGTTCACTGTTTGAGCGGATGGTTTCGCCGACTCGCCAACGTGTCAACATCGTCGCCTGCGCTGTCAGCGAACGGCGCCCTGAAAGAAGACTTGCGCAATTTGTCGCAAGGTGCTATACTCCCCTAGGGTATAGAATCATCCGGAATCGAATCTAATCAAGCGGACAAAAGGAGTAATGTCATCATGAGTGGGAAGAAAATCGTCGTCATCGGCGGCGTTGCGGCTGGGCCTAAGGCTGCAGCCCGGCTTCGCCGGCTCGACCCTCAGGCCGAAATCACCATTGTTGAGCGAGGCAATATCCTGTCTTACGCCGGCTGCGCGATGCCCTACTGCATCGCTGGTGATCTGCCCGACTGTATTCACTTAAACTATACGGCTCTCGGCATTCCGCGCGACGCCGTCTATTTCCGTAGCGCCAAGAACATCACCGTCATGGACAATTCGCTGGCCCAGTCGATCGATCGCCAGGCAAAAACGGTCTCCGTCGTGAACATCGAAACGGGGGCGGCGCAGGTCTTGCCATACGACAAGCTCATCCTGGCCACCGGCGGGCAGCACATCGTGCCTCGGCTCGAAGGCGTCCAGCTCAATCGCATCTTCCGCCTGGGCCACCCGGACGACGCGATCCACATCCGCGATCTGCTCACATCGGGCGCGGTCAAGACAGCGGTCATCATCGGCGGGGGCTTGATCGGCATGGAAACAACGGAGGCCTTCGTCCGCCGCGGTGTTCAGGTAACAATCGTGGAGATGCTGCCGTATGTCCTGCCCAAGCTGCTCGATCCCGAAAGCGCGGCTTTCCTCACCAACTACCTTTGCAGCAAGGGAGTCGCAGTTCGCGCCGGCGAGCGCGTCGAGCGCATCCTTGGCGATCAAGAAGGCAACGTCACTACGGTCGTGACAGACCGCGGCGAGATTCCGGCGGACATGATCTTGCTGGCGATCGGCGTGCGCGCCAATGTCCAGCTCGCAAAAGAAGCGGGGCTGCAGATCGGCGCCACTGGCGGGATCGTGGTGAACGAGCAACTATTAACGAGCGACCCGGACATTTATGCCGCCGGCGACGCAGTTGAAAACACGCAGATGGTCAGTGGGCGCAAGGTCTACGCGCCGATGGGCTCGACGGCCAACAAGCAGGGGCGGGTCATTGCCAACCACATCGCTGGCATCGCCGACCGCTTCCCTGGCATTGCTGGCACTGCCGTCCTGAAGGTACTCGATTACCACATTGGCAAGACCGGGCTCACTGAGCTGGAAGCACGCGAAGCGGGCTACAAGGTCGTGACCGCGATCAATCCGGGCAACGACTGCTCGCACTACTACCCTGACCACAAGCGCGTGTTCACGAAGATGGTCGCTGACGCAGACACTCGGAAGGTGTTGGGCCTGCAGGTGGTCGGCCCCGGCCAGGGCGTCAAGCGCGTCGACGTCATTGCGACAGCGCTGTACTTCGGCGCGACGGTGGACGACGTGGCGAACCTCGACCTCGGCTATGCACCGCCCTACTCTGAGGCGATAGACCTGGTCATCAACACCGCCAACATCATCCGCAACAAGCTTGCTGGAGTGGCTAACGCGCTATCGCCGTTCCAGGTCAAAGCCAAGCTCGACCGCGGCGAGGATTTCATCTGGCTCGACGTCCGTACGCCGGCCGAATTCGACACAGCCCATATCGACGATCCCCGCATCCGGCTGATGCCGCTGGGCAATCTTCGTCAGCAGTGTCACGAGCTACCGAAGGACAAAGAGATCGTGGCCTTCTGTGCCGTTAGCCTGCGAGCCTACGAGGCCCAGCGAATTCTGGCCGGTGAAGGATTCAAGGACGTGAAGTTCATGGACGGCGGCTTCGTCGGCTGGCCGTTCGGCACCGCCTGCTTCGTCCCGCCCGCACAGGCGTAGCGTACAAAGGCTTGAGACACGGCCGACCGGCGGTGACCGTCGACCGGCCGTGTCAGAACTCGTTCCCACGCAGAACCAGTCTGCGCGCTGGCCTGCATTCAAGTCAGAGTTGCACCCATATCGGATCGCGCGACGCTCATTGAGGTTTGTCCTTGTCCGCAGCTTTCGCCTCGGCTGGAGTCCTGCTTGCGATCCGAAACCCAGCTTGGACAAAATGTCGATCGAAAGAAAGGACCTGTCGCACACCCGCATTTCGCATGGCGACGAACGAGATGCAATCCACCAGGCTCCAGTCCTTGTCTCCGTAAGCCCTGTACAGCCCCAAAGCTTGCTCGAACAATGATGGTGTGAGGCGAACGACTTTCGTTTCGTCCGAAGTCAAGAACTGCTCAATGACATCGACAGCCTGGCTCTTGTGGCTGCGAGCCAGCGCGTTTCCAATTTCAAGCAGAATCGCATCGGTAATGAGCAGTGGATTCCCTTCGAACAAATCAGCCAATTCCAGAGCTTGTTGGTGGTACTGATCGCGCTGATTGATTAGTGCAATCACGAAGACCGTGTCAACGAACAGGCTAATCGGCACACTTCTCCCCGCTCAGGTAAAGGTCCAGGTTTTCGGCGAAATCTTCGGGTGCCTCGATCTGGATTGTTTTCAGCTTCGACATCAGACTCCGTTTCTTGAGACGAGGTCTGGTCGAGGACAAGCCTTCAATCAACCTGTAGAGTTCTTCCAATTGCTCCTCATCCAGGTTGTCTATTGCCGCGTGGATCAGTTCTCGTTTGCTTGCATTCATGCCTGACCTCCCGGGGACACCGTTCATTGGAGTCTAGCACATAAGGCAACAGGCATCAAAACACAGTTCCAGTCTCCCCCTGGAAAGAGAGAGACTGGAAGAGAGGTTGGCTCCGGCCTCAGTCCAGAAGTTCCTCGTGCACGACGACCGTCTTGACCGAGGTCGTGCGCTTGTTCGCCACGTCCTCGATCGCCTGAATGACCTGATCGAACGGCCGCACCGTCTGGAGCGGGAGCATCTGAAGCTGCTTGGCCTGCATCATCCGCAGCACGCGTGGGTACGTGTTCGCCGCACCCAGGCCGGTCGTGATCTGGATCTCGTTCAGGACGATGGAATCGATGTCGATCGGCAGGTGCGGGACGCCGTACAGGCTGAGGACGCTCAGCTTGCCGCCCAGCTTGACGAGCTTCTCGGCCAGGGCCAGGCCGGTGGCATTGCCGCTCGTTTCGATGATCGAGTCCGCCTTCACGCCGCCCAGGGCGGCCATGGTCAGCTCCTCAGCGCGGGGGTCGTGCCGGCTCACCACGCGATCGACGCCGGTCTCCAGCGCCGCCTTCATCCGGTAGTCGCGTGAGCCGAGCAGCACTACCGTCGATGCGCCGTTCGCCTTCGCCTCCTGCGCGGCCAGAACGCCGATCGGCCCATCGCCGATGACCAGGACGCGCTCCCCGGATCGATCCGCATCAGCTCGATGCCGTGCATGGACACGCCCGCCGGCTCTGTCATCGATGCTTCCTGCAACGACACACCTTCCGGCACCTCGTACACGATGTTGGTCGGCACGCGAACGTAGTCGGCGAACGCGCCGGGGTATCGTCCGGTGCAGCCCACCTCGTTGCGCGGCCAGCACATCTGCGGGCGGCCGGAACGACATGCCTCGCACTTGCCGCAGGGCGCGGTCGTCTCCGAGGTAACTCGGTCGCCGACTTTGAACTGGGTGACGCCTTCGCCGACAGCATCGACGATGCCCGCCCACTCGTGGCCCGACGTCCACGGGTACGACAGTATGCCCATCCGGAAGTAGGTCATGGTGCCCCGGTAGATCTCGATGTCGGTGCCGCAGATACCGACCGCGGCCACCTTGCAGACCACTTCATCCCGCCCTGGCTCCGGCTTCGGGGACATCCTCGATGTGCGCTTCGTTTGGTGCGCGGAACACTACAGCCTTCATGAACGACCCCTCCTGGTTGATTGGTGTATGTTTCCGAGCGGGCGACTCACTCGATGCCGTAGAAGCGACGGCAAGTCCCGCCCATGACCTTCTCTTTGTCCACCTCGCTCAGGTTGCCGATCAGCTCTTGCAGCAGGTCGAACACCTGCGCGTACGAATCCGCGGCCAACAAACACACGGGCCAGTCACTGCCGAACATCAAGCGGTCCGGCGTGAAGATACCCAGCAGGTAATCGACGTATGGCTGAAAATCGTCTCGCTTCCACCCGTGTGGGGTCGCCTCCGTCACCATGCCCGACAGCTTGACGTACATCTTCGGATGCTGCGCCATGCGGCCCATCAGCTCAGCCCAATCGTCGTACTGGTGCTCGAAGATGCGGGGCTTGGCAATGTGGTCGATCACGATCGGCAGATCCGGCAGCTGATCGACGAACCGCTGCATATACGGCCAGTTCCATGGTTTAACGCAGATGTCGTAGGTCAGGCCGCGCCGCGCGAGCTCTTTCACGCCGCGCATCATGTCCGGGCGTATCATGTACGCGGGGTCATTCTCGTCCTGCCACAGGTGGCGCACGCCTTTGAATTTGGTGTGCTCTTCTTGAAGGCGATCCAGGATCTCGCCGAGCCGCGGGTTCTTGAGATCCACCCAGCCGACCACGCCGGCGATCCAGTCGTAGTGCCAGGCAAAGGATAAGAATTCCTCCGTGCCCGGAAGGTCGTTCCAGACCTGGACGAGGATGGCGCTCTCGACACCTTTCTCCTCGTGCTGCGGCCGGAGTCGGGCCGGCGTGTAATCCTGGTACATCACCGCGGCCTCAGCGGGCACGCGATGGTAGCGCGACATCATCTCGTTCCAGAAGTGAAAATGCGCATCCGTAATCTTCACCGGGGCCTCCTTACCGTGTGTCGATCTCAGGTCACCACAGGTGGTGAACCTGCGCCCGAATGTATTTGTCGTAGATGTCGCGGATCTTCGCCATGGTTTCGGCCGAGAGTGGAGGCAATTCGGCGGCGCCTGTGTTGTCCACCACCTGCTGCGGCCGCTTGGCCCCCGGAATGACTGTAGTCACAGCGTCATGCATCAGGATCCAGCGCAGCGCGAGCTGCGCCATGGTCGCGCCGGAAGGTGCGAGCGGGCGCAGTTCCTCCACGGCCTGCAGGCCCGTGTCGAAATCGACGCCGGAGAACGTCTCACCCCGATCGAAGGACTCGCCGTGGCGATTGTACTGGCGATGATCGTTCGCTGCAAACGTAGTCGTCCGGCTCATCTTGCCGGTCAGCAAGCCGGAAGCCAACGGTACGCGCACGATGACTGCGACCTTGCGCCGCAGCGCTTCCGGGAAGAAGTCCTCCGCCGGGCGCTGCCTGAAGATGTTGAAGATGATCTGCACCGATTGCACGTTGGGGTACTCCATCGCCCTCAGCGCTTCGGAAATCTTCTCGACGCTCACGCCGTAGTAGCGAAGCTTGCCCTCCTTGACGAAGTCGTCGAGGATGCCGAAAACCTCGGCGTCCCAGTAGACCTCCGTGGGTGGACAGTGAAGCTGAATCAGGTCGATGACGTCCGTGCCCAGGTTCTTCAGGCTGTCGTTGATGAACGCCGTCATGTTCTCGCGGGTGAAACCGCTGGCGACGTGAGGATTCAGACGCCGGCCAAGTTTGGTCGCGATGTAGATGGGTTCGCGGCGGCTGCGGCGCAGCTTCGCCAGCAACGGCTCACTGCCGTACACGTCAGCCGTGTCGAAGAAATTGACGCCGAGATCCATCGCCCGGTTGAGCGCCGCCAGCGAATCGCTCTCTTCCACCGGCCCCCAGGAGCTTCCGATCGCCCAGGTGCCGAACCCTATCTCCGATACCTTCCAGCCCGTCCTTCCGAATTCACGGTACTTCATGTCGTCTTCTCCTTCAGAAAGGACTTCCGACCGCGCTCGCCGGTCATCCTTACAGGTGGAGCGGGCCTCCCTTGGGCCATTTGACACCATAACCCAGCTCGGAACCCCCGCTGACGATGAGTGCCACGCCGGTGACGTAGTTGGCCTGGTCGCTCGCCAGGAACAGGCAGGCCTCACCCACCTCCTCGATTGTACCGCGACGGCCGGCCCATTGCCAACTGTCGATGAACTCCGCGATCTCCTGCGGATTGGGCTTCGACTCGATGAAGCCAATTTCGAGCGGCGTCGCAATGTTGCCCGGCAAGACCGCATTGACACGCACCCCATTGCGCGCCTCGTCTACGGCGAGGGCCTTGGTCAGCGCCGTGATACCGCCCTTGGTAGCACAATACGTGGTAGCCCATTCCTGGGCCATCTCTCCCACCAGGCTGCTCATGTTGACGATGTTGCCATTCGTCTGGCGCAGGTGCGGCAGCGCGTACTTGCAGGCCGCAAAGTAGCTGACCAGGTTCAGCCGCAGCAACTTCTCAAAGTCTTCCACGCTGAACTCGTCGATCGAGAGATGCAGGGGGTGCCAGCCCGCATTGTTCACCAGGCAGTCCAGCCGGCCGTAGTCGTGCACGGTCGTCTCGATCACGTGCTTGATGTCCTCCACTCGGTTGACGTCGCACGGGATGAATCGACACGTTCCGGGCCCCTGCTTGGTGAGCTCCTCCGCCACGGCTTCGCCCGTGTCCTTGCCGCGCGCACAGATGACCGTCGTTGCGCCGGCCGCAACGAACGCTCGCGCACAGCCCTCGCCGATCCCTTTGCTTCCCCCGGTAACGATCACTATCCTGCCGTCGAAACCTACAATTGCCGTCCGCCTTTCTGCCACCAGAGTGCTCCTTTCTTGACGAACACGATGTTGTTCGGACGAGGAGTGCTAGCCGCGATCGAGCTCCTGCGCTTCGTCGTCCGTGAAGACGCGCGCCTGGGACACAAAGTGCATTGACTCCATGCCGTCGAGCGAGAAATCGCTTCCCGGCCCCGGCCCCACACCGATGACGACCTGAGTGTGGCGCCAATATTCGTATTGCTGAGCGTGCATGTAGAAAGGGCAGCCGCCGATGTGTCCGAGCAGGACGTCCTGCCCACCGACGATGAATTCCCCGTCACGGAAACACATCGGCGCGCTCCCGTCGCAGCATCCGCCGGATTGGTGAAACATAAGCGGGCCGTACCTGGCCTTCAGTTCTTCTATGAACTGCAGCGCCTCTTCTGTGGCCACGACCTTCTCGACCATGGTAGCTCCTTTTCGCGAGTGGGCCGGATGCCTGGTCCCACCCACTGCACTGCGCGCCGCGCCAGGCCGCCGGGGTGGACAGAATCAGAACAACCCCATCGCTTTTTCGCTGTAGCTCACGTGGACGCATTTCTCCTGCTGATAATGCTCCACGGTGGTTTTGTAGTTCTCACGCCCGAGGCCGGACATCTTGTAGCCGCCAAACGTCGAGTGCATCGCCGCACCGAGATAGGTGTTCACCCAGACGCGCCCAGCCTGAATGGCCCGGCCCATCCGGTAGCCCGTGTTAAGGTCACGCGTCCAGACCCCCGCACCGAGTCCATAGACCGTGTCGTTGGCGATCTGAATGGCCTCCTCCTGATCCTTGAACGTCGTGACGCACACTACGGGCCCGAAAATCTCTTCCTGGAACACTCGCATCTTGTTGTGTCCCTTCAAGATCGTCGGCTGATGGTAGTAGCCATTCCTGAGCTCCCCGGGCAGGACGTTCCTCTCCCCGCCGAACAAGACCTCAGCGCCCTCTTTGCGGCCGACGTCAACGTAGGACATCGTCCGTTCCAGCTGCTTGAGAGACACCTGCGGCCCCATCCTCATCTCGGTATCCAAGGGATCGCCTTGCTTGATCGTGGCCACGCGTGCCAGGGCCCGCTCCATGAACCGGTCGTAGATCGACTCCTGGATCAAGGCCCGCGAGGGCAAGGTGCAGATTTCGCCGCTATTGTAGCAGAAGAGGCTGAAGCCCTCAAGGGCTCGGTCAAAAAGGGCGTCGTCTTCGGCCATGATGTCGGCGAAGATGACGTTCGGAGACTTGCCGCCCAGCTCCAACGTCACCGGGATGATGTTCTCCGCAGCATACTGCATGATGAGCCGTCCGGTAGTCGTCTCGCCCGTCAGCGCGACCTTGGCCACGCGCGGGTTGGTCGCCAGCGCCCGGCCGATCTCCGCGCCCGGACCGTTCAGAATGTTCAGCACGCCCGGCGGCAGCAGGTCACCGATGACCTCTGCCAGCACCAAAGCGGACACCGGGGTGAGGCTGGCCGGCTTCAAGACGACGCAGTTGCCGCCGGCCAGGGCAGGACCCAGCTTCCACGACACCATGTTGAGCGGGAAGTTCCACGGAATGATCGCCGCCACCACGCCCAGCGGCTCGTGGAAGTGGTAGCAGACCGTGTCCTGATCGATTTCCGAGATGTGGCCTTCGGCAGTACGAACACAGGCCGCGTAGTAACGAAAGACATTCATGATCGAGGGGATGTCTCGACCGAGCACGTCGCGGATCATTTTGCCTTTGTCCCACGCCTCGGCGACGGCCAGCACCTCTTTGTTTTCCTCGATCCGGTCGGCGATCTTGTTCAGGATGACGGCGCGTTCTGCCGCGGGCATGCGCCCCCAATCTTCCTTGGCCGCGTGCGCCGCGTCCAACGCGGCCTCAACGTCGGCGGCACTGGAACTGGGCACCTCGCAGTAGGGCCGGCCGACGGATGGGGCGATGCTCTCACTGTAGCGGCCATCGATGGGCGGGACCCACCTGCCGTTTATGTAGTTTTCGTACCGGGGCTTGTAGGTGAACTTGCTCCCCGGCTGTCCAGGCTGTGCGTATATCATTGTCTCTCCCTGAATTGTCTTGTTCTCATACCTTGATTTGAGACGCAGACGGCCCATTTCGGTCGTCTCCGGTTCGTCGTCACTCGATCAGAGACAGAAACATCAGAACAGGCCCATCCCCGTCGTGCCATAGCTCACGTGAACGCACTTCGTCTGTTGATAGTTCTCCAGCGTCGTCTTGAAGTTTTCGCGCCCCAGGCCGGACATCTTGTAGCCGCCGAACGTCGAGTGCATCGGAGAATCGAGAATGGTGTTGACGTAGACCCGCCCGGCCTGAATGCCGCTGGCCATGCGGAAGGCGGTGTTAAGGTCACGTGTCCACACACCCGAGGCGAGACCATAAATCGTATCGTTCGCAATTTGCAGGGCTTCGTCTTCGTCCTTGAACGTCGTCACGCACAGGACGGGCCCAAAGATCTCCTCCTGGAAGACCCGCATCTTGTTGTGGCCCTTGAGTATGGTAGGTTTGAAGTAGTAGCCGCCTGCCCAATCGCCGTCGATGACACTGCGTTCGCCGCCGATCAGGACCTGCGCGCCTTCCTCGCGGCCGACGTTCACGTAGTTGGCCGCCCGCTCCAGCTGGCGTAACGAGACCATCGAGCCGATCTGGGTCTCGGTGTCGAGTGGGTTGCCTACCTTGACCGCAGCCAGCCGCGCCAGGGCCCTGTCCATAAACTCGTCGTAGATCGACTCCTGGATGATGGCGCGAGACGGGCAGTCGCAGACCTCGCCCTGGTTGTAACAGAAGAGGATCATGCCCTCGATCGCCTTGTCAAGCACATCGTCGTCCTTCTCGGCGATGTCAGCGAAAAAGATGTTGGGCGACTTGCCCCCCAGCTCCAACGTCACCGGGATGATGTTCTGCGAGACGTACTGCATGATGAGGCGCCCGGTGGTGGTCTCACCGGTCAGCGCCACCTTGGCAATCCGAGGATTGGTCGCAAGCGCCTTGCCGATGTCCGCGCCCGGCCCATTCAAGATGTTGAGCACACCCGGCGGAAGCAAGTCCGCGATCAGCTCGGCAAAAACCAGCACCGACACCGGCGTGAGGCTGGCCGGCTTGAGCACGACACAGTTGCCGGCAGCCAGAGCCGGACCCAGTTTCCAGGCCGCCATATCCAGCGAGAAGTTCCAGGGGATGATCGCTGCGACGACACCCAACGGTTCGTGGAAATGATAGCACACGGTCTCTGCATTCAACGGCGAGATGTCACTCGTCTGTGTGCGGATGCAGGCAGCGTAGTAGCGATAGGTATCGCTCGCCGTCGGGATGTCGCCGTTGAGTGTCTCCCGGATAGGCTTGCCCTTGTCCCAAGTCTCGGCCAGGGCCAGCAATTCGAGATTGGCATCGATGCGGTCGGCGATCTTGTTCAGAATTGCGGCCCGTTCGACCGGCGACGTCTTCTTCCACGCGGGCAAGGCGGCATGCGCTGCATCCAGGGCAAGCTCGACATCCTCGACGCCGGAGTGCGGAAACTGACAGAACGGCTTTCCGATCGCCGGCGCGATGTTGTCGGTGTACTTGCCCGTCGTTGGCGCGACCCATTGGCCATTGATGAAGTTCTCGTATCGAGGCTTAAAAGTGACCTTGCTACCTGGTTGACCTGGCTGTGCGTAGATCATCGTGCCTCCTTTGCCCGCTCTGGAGGGGACGACCGACACCCGGCCGCCCCCATCTCAACATGATGTTATCCGCTCGACGCCATGAATCAGAACAATCCCATCGTCTTGTCGCTGTAGCTCACGTGGATGCACTTCTCTTGCTGGTAGTGCTCCATCGTTGTCTTGTAATTCTCGCGTCCGAGGCCGGACATCTTGTATCCGCCGAACGTCGCGTGCATCGGCGATGACAGGTAAGTGTTAACCCACACGTGGCCCGCCTGCATCGCTCGACTCATCCGGTAGCCGGTGTTGAGGTCACGCGTCCAGCAGGCCGCGCCCAAGCCGTAGATCGTATCGTTGGCGATCTGGATGGCCTCGTCCATGTCTTTGAAGGTGGTGACGCACAGGACCGGGCCGAAGATCTCCTCCTGGAAGACCCGCATCTTGTTGTGCCCCTTCAGAATAGTCGGCTGGTGGTAGTAGCCCTCCCTAAGCTCTCCGGGCAGGACGTTCCGCTGGCCGCCGATCAGGACCTGCGCACCCTCCTTACGGGCAACGTCGACGTACGCGATCGTCCGCTCGAGCTGCTTCAGGGACACCTGCGGTCCCATCATCGTCTCGGTATCCAGAGGATTGCCCTGCTTCACCCTGGCAACCCGTGCCAGGGCCCGCTCCATGAACCGGTCGTAGATCGATTCCTGGATCAACGCTCGAGACGGGCAGGTGCACACCTCGCCGGTGTTGTAGCAGAACAGGGCCAGGCCCTCCAGCGCCTTGTCCAGCAAGCCATCGTCCTCTTCCATCACGTCGGCGAAGAAAACGTTCGGCGACTTGCCGCCCAGCTCCAACGTCACCGGGATGATGTTCTCGGCCGCGTATTGCATGATGAGCCGGCCGGTGGTCGTCTCGCCCGTCAGCGCGACCTTGGCCACTCGCGGGTTGGTCGCCAGCGCCCTCCCGATTTCGGCGCCCGGACCGTTCAGGACGTTCAACACCCCCGGCGGCAACAGATCGCCGATGATCTCGGTCAGCACCAAGACGGAGAACGGCGTCAGGCTGGCCGGCTTCAGGGCCACGCAGTTGCCGGCGGCCAGGGCCGGACCCAACTTCCAGGCTGCCATGTCCATGGAGAAGTTCCAGGGGATGATCGCCGCCACCACTCCTAGCGGCTCGTGGAAGTGGTAGCACACGGTGTCGTGGTCGATTTCGGAGATGTGGCCTTCCGCCGTGCGAGTGCACGCCGCGTAGTAGCGGAACGTGTCGATCGCCAGCGGAATATCGCCGCTGATCACCTCGCGCATGACTTTGCCCTTGTCCCAGGACTCAGCAATAGCCAGGCATTCCGCATTGGCTTCGATTCGATCGGCGATCTTGTTCAGGATGACGGCGCGTTCGGCCGGGGCAACGCGCCCCCATGCATCTTTCGCCGCGTGTGCCGCATCCAGCGCTGCCTCGACGTCGGCCACACCGGAGCTCGGCACCTCGCAGAACGGCTTGCCGATCGCGGGTGCGATGTTCTCGCTGTAGCGACCGGTGAGCGGCGGCACCCACTTGCCGTTGATGAAGTTCTCGTAACGGGACTTGAAGGTGTACTTGCAGTCTGGCTTGCCCGGCTGTGCGTAAATCATCGTGTCCTCCTTGACGTGCATCAGATGGTACGAACGATTCGGTGTCCGCAGAGCGATTGTGCATCGACAATCTGGTACTCACGTTCACGCACGTGGAAACATCGGCATCCTCCCCCCTTTCGGAATCTGACTCGGTCGCAAGCTATACAGTGCACGCTCGCTTTGCATCACCCGAGGAACCGTGTTCGAAAGGGAAGCTGCCGCCAGCCGGTAACGACGATAGCATGCCTGCCCCTCACCTGGCCGGCGTCCCCCGCGGGACGTCGCGATTTGGCGACAGGGCTGAAGTCCACAGGCACGCGGCCACGCCAGGCGCGATACTTCCATGCAAAAAAGCGTCTCCGGTCTCTTTCCAACCGAGGAGACGCCCCATCGCATGGCGTAACAGCACCTGACACCGCCGGGACCTGCGGGCAGGCTGCCCATGCCAAAAGAAAAGGCGCCTCCAAGGAGACGCCGTATTGGCACGCGCTGATGGATCTCCTTTCCAAACACGGGAGGCACAGCCGTTTCCGGCCGTACCCAATGGCCTGCGTTCCATGAACCGCCAGTGGTTGTTAGGCATCGCGGGCTCGGAGATATTCTATTCGATCTGCAGTCAATATAGCCGAAATCGGCATAATGTCAAACGCACAAAACGGCAGGTCAAGTCCGGGTTTTGAGAGAGAGCGCTGCCCCCGACTCCCAAAACCTGGGATATACCCGCGTAGTCGTCGTACTTGACGATTCGACGCGGCATGTAATATCCTATGGCATTGACGGAATCCGAAGAGGGTGCGCGTGCACTCTCATCACAGTGCTCTTCCATCGATGGCATGCACTGACAACGCTAAAAAGGAGCATAGGAAGATGGAACAACGTCGCTTGGGCCGCACCGGACACATGAGCACAGTGGCAATTTTCGGCGCATTTGCCGTGTCGAATTCGACGCAAGCTGAGGCCGACGTCGTCATGGAGCAGGTCATCCAGGCCGGAGTCAATCACATCGACGTGTCGCCGTTGTATGGCCTGGCTGAACAGCGGGTTGGACCGTGGATGCCCCGCGAGCGTTCGCGCTTCTTTTTGGGCTGCAAGACCCGGGAGCGCACGAAAGAGGCCGCCGACGGCCCAAATGCGGAAGTCACTGGAAACGCTGCAAACCGACCGTTTCGACCTGTACCAGTTCCACGAAGTCGTCTCCATAGAGGAGCTGGACAAGGTCACGCGGCCGGGCGGAGCCTTGGAGGCTGTAATCGAAGCCCGCGATGAGGGCCTCACGGACTACATCGGCATTTGTGGGCACGGCTGGCAGATGCCGGCGGTGATTCTGGAGGCGTTCCGCCGGTTCGACTTCGACACGGTGTTGTTCCCGTTGAACCGGATGCTCATGGCCCACGACGAGTACCGCCGCGACGCCGAAGAAGTGCTGCGCCAGGCCCGCGCGCGTGACGTCGGCGTGATGATCATCAAGACCGTCGCCAAGGAGCCCTGGAGGAACCAGCCGAAGATCTACAATACCTGGTATCATCCCTTCGACGACGCGGCGCACATTCAGGAAAGCGTCAACTTCGTCCTGTCCCACGACGTCACCGGGCTCTGCACCGCCGGGGAACCGCACATACTGCCGATGATCCTCGACGCCGCCGAGCATTTCACACCCCTGGACACCACCCAGCAAGAGGCCATCGTCGCGACCGCCGGCCAGTTTTCCGACATCTTCGATCGCAACGGCGGCATTGGGTTGTGACGGATGACGCGTGATGCGTGATGCGTAATCCACATCACGCATCACGTTTTGCGTATTACGGTTACGCATTACGTTTGGTTCACTTCAGCGCGTCGACGATGGCGAGCACGTCGTACTTCATCATGTCGACGTAGGTCGGCGCCGGCCCGTCGGAGGCTGAGATGGAGTGCGTGTACAGATCGCTGACTACCGCGATTCCTGTGTCGCGGGCCAGCTGGTCGGCCATCTGTCGGCTGCTGCCGGTCTCCAGGAATACCGCAATGGCGTTCGATGATTTGACACGATCCTCCAGACGCGCCATTTGCTGCGCCGAAGGCTGGGCTTCTGTGCTCACACTCGGCAGAACCGTTCCGACGATGCGGAAGCCATATTCGTCCGCAAAGTACCCGAAGCTCTCGTGGTTCGTCACCATCAATCTCCGCTCGGGCGGCACCTGCGCCACCTGATCTTTGATCCAGCCGTCTAGTTCCGCAAGCTGCGCAATGTAGGCGTCGGCGTTCTTGCCGTATACGTCCGCTCCCTGGGGATCAGCCTGGCTCAAACCGTCTCGGATGTTCTCCACGTACTTCATGACCTTGAGCGGATCGAGCCAGAAGTGCGGATCGCCCGCGTGATGGTGCTGGCCCCCGGCTGGGCCGATGGCGAGCGTGGCCTGCTCCTTGTTGGCGCCGGTCACCACGATGAGGTAGCGCGTATCCTTCTCCAGGGTCACGATGCTCGCCCCCTGGAGGCCGCCGCACGACAGAGCCAGCGTCTTGTCGACGGCGACTTGCGATGAGTCGGCCGCTCTCAGCACCGAGACCTTGCGCGCGTCCGTTGCGACCTGAAACGCGCCGGGCTCATCGGTCGAATACTTGAAGTACCCAAAATACTTCCCCTCATTCTGCGGCTGCAGCCCGATCGAAAAGACCCCATCTTCCGCGGGCAGGTCCGATGCATCGCCGGCGTTGGTCGCACTGGTGGCCGGCTGCGGCTCGTCGTCCCTCAGGCTGACGCAAATCGAATCGGCCAGGTCGGCGTCGCTCATCACGGCGACTTCCCCTTCACGGTGCTGGCGGCCCTGCAGGCCCGCCGCGGCCTCTATCACCTGCTCCGCCCCGCTGCCCGTCTCGAGCATCTTCTGCTGGAGCCACTCTTCGAACCCGGCGCCGTTGATGATCAACACCTGGCTGTCCGCGATCTTCACCAGATCCTGCGGCGTCGGCTCGAACGCATGTGGGTCGGCCCCCAGTGGCATCAACGTCCGGATGTCCGCCTGGTCCCCGGCCACGTTCCGGGCGATGTCCGCAAGGAACGTTTCGGCTGCCAGAACCTTTAGCCTCTCGCCCGGCTTCAGCGGCACCGGCGTTAACTGACCGGTTCCTTGAGCCAGGGTGTGACTCGCCGCAGCCGGCATCAGCCCCACAACGGCGACGACGCACACCGCCAACCATACTCCCAACTCCCGCCTCATTGCCTGCCTCAGGTCCATGTCTGACGCCCCTTCCTCAAACGCGCGGCCTACCGGAGCAAAAGGCTCGGCACCGGCATCCAGGCCTGCGGAATACCAGAATGAGATTTGGTCTCACATTGTACGTTCGAGAATCCACTCTGTCAAGAGCCTCCTGCCCTACACGCAGGCCGGGAGCCAGTGTTCGTTCGCAGCAACGTCCGCATCTGCAATCGGTCGCATTTGCGATAAATATCATAATGAGTATAATAGCCGTGTTTTCGGAGACAAGACGAGACGCGCATTTGGCAACGACGCGACGGAAGCAGCCAGACGCCCGTCGCTACACATCGACAGATCGAAGGAGGTGGCTGTATAGAGGACTGACTCATAAATCTCTGCCGCAACGATACCAATCTCGCGAAGGGTAACGAGTCCATTTTGGGAGGAACCGCCACTGATGAACGTCAAGAGAGACTTTTCGATGATACGACCCGCGGCCCTGCTCAGTTTGCTCCTGGTCACACTTGTGCTCCTCAGCACAGTGGCCTCGGCAGCGACACCTGCTCCGCCCGCGCCGGTGGCTGCGAAGGATGAGATATTCCTCGCCATCGGGGGCGAGAGCGACACGGGTTACGATCCCACCCTGGGTTGGGGGCGGTATGGCTCTCCGCTGTTTCAAAGCACGCTCCTAAAGCGCGACGATGACCTGAAGATCGTGAACGACCTGGCCGAGAGCTACTCCGTGAGCAGTGACCGGCTGACCTGGACGGTCAGGATTTCGGCCGGACGCCCTGTTTTCGGACGGCAAGCCGGTGACAGCCAAAGACGTAGCCTTCACTTTCAACACGGCGGCCAAGAGCGGCGGCGTCGTGGACCTGACGATGCTGGACAAAGTCGTCGCGGTGAGTGACTACGAGGTCGAGTTGCATCTCAAGCAGCCGCAAAGCACATTCGTCGATCGGCTGATCACCCTGGGTATCGTGCCGGAACACGCTTACAGCGACAAGTACGCTCAGGAGCCAATCGGCTCCGGCCCCTACAAGTTCGTGCGCTGGGACAAGGGCCAGCAGCTTATCGTCGAGGCCAATCCTTTGTACTACGGCGACAAGCCTTCAATCAAGAAACTGACCTTCCTGTTCATGACCGACGACACTGCATTCGCGGCCGCCAAGACCGGCAGAGTCCAGGTCGTCGCCGTGCCGCAAGCCCTGGCCAAGCAACAGATCGAGGGCATGACTCTGCACATCGTCCCCAGCGTCGATAACCGCGGACTCGCCTTCCCCTTCGTGCCGGATACCGGCCAGAAGGACCCGGACGGCAACTGCATCGGCAACAACGTCACGGCCGATCCCGCTATTCGAAAGGCCGTCAACCTCGTCGTCGACCGGCAAGCGCTGGTCGAGGGCGTGCTGGAAGGCTTCGGGACAGTCGCTTTCGGACCGGCCAGCACGCTGCCCTGGGATCAGCCGGAAGCTAACTTCAAGGACGGCGACGTCGAGCAGGCGAAGAAGATACTGGCCGACGCCGGGTGGAAGGACAGCGACGGAGATGGAGTCATCGAAAAGGACGGCCTGAAAGCGTCCCTCACGCTCTACTACGCAGCCGGCGACAATACGCGCCAGTCGCTGTCGTTGGCCCTGGTGGACGTCCTCAAACAAATCGGCATCCAAATCGACGTCCAGGGCAAGAGCTGGGACGACATCGCGAAGGTGATGCACAGCAATCTCGTCCTCTTCGGCTGGGGCAGCCTCGACCCGACCGAAATTTTCGATCTCTACCACAGCTCGATGCAAGGCAAGGAGTGGTACAACGCCAACTACTACGGCAATCCGACCGTGGACAAGTACCTGGACCAGGCGATGACCAGCGCCGGCGAAGAAGAGGCGCTTCCTTTCTGGAAGAAGGCGCAGTGGGACGGCACTACCGGGTTCAGCGCGAACGGCGATGCACCTTGGGCCTGGATGGTCAACCTAAATCACACCTACTTCACGGACAAGTGCCTCGACATCGGCAAGTCCCGGATCGAACCGCACGGCCACGGCTGGCCGCTGACCGCGAACATCACCGCGTGGAAGTGGACCTGCCAGTAAGACGAGGATACCACGGGGGTGGAGCCGGTCAGCCGGCCAATTCGAGCGGGCTCCGCTCCCGGATATGTCTTTGCCCCGTGAACTCAACATGTTCGAAGGTAGGTCAACTTTATGGTCACGTTTCTTCTGCGGAAACTCGCCCGTTTGATCCTCTTGCTGGCGGCGGTATCGGTGCTGTCGTTCGCGTTGGTCAGCCTGTCGCCGATCGATCCCGTCAACGCCTACGTCGGCGCGGACGTGCTGCGGGTCGGCCCGGAGCAGCGCGCATTGATCGCACAGCGCTGGGAATTGAACGATCCGCCCACGACGCGTTTCTCATGCTGGCTGGAACAGCTTCTCCACGGCAACCTGGGCAATTCGCTGGTCTACAATCAGCCCGTAGTGACAGTGATCGGCCAGCGGTTCCTGATCTCGCTCGCGCTGATGGGGATGGCCTGGATCTTCTCCGGCGCGCTGGGCGTCGTGTTGGGCGTCGCTGCCGGGACCTGGCCTGATTCCTGGGGCGATCGGGCGATTCGTTTCTTCGCCTACACGCTGGCCTCGACGCCGACGTATTGGCTCGGCCTGTTGCTGCTCATCATATTCTCGGTTTCGCTGCGTCTGGCCCCTTTTTGCTGCGCCGCACCACCCGGTGTACTTCCGGAGCAGGTCACGTTCTGGCAGCGCGTGCATCACCTGCTACTGCCGGCTGCCACGCTCAGTGTGATCGGCGTGGCCAACATTACCCTGCATACCCGGCAAAAGCTCATCGAGATTCAGCACAGCGATTACATGCTGTTCGCCCACGCCCAGGGCGAAACGACATTCGGCGCTGTCTGGCACCACGGGTTGCGCAACATCGCTCTGCCGGCCATCACGCTGCAGTTCGCCTCTTTCAGCGAGCTGTTCGGCGGCTCGGTGCTGGCCGAGCAGGTCTTCTCCTATCCGGGATTGGGTCAGGCCACGGTTCAGGCCGGGTTGCGCAGCGACGTGCCGCTTCTATTGGGGATCGTGCTCTTCAGCACCGTGTTCGTGTTCTGCGGCAATACCCTGGGCGATCTCAGCTACCGGCTGATCGACCCGCGTATCCGGCTTGGAGGCAAAGCATGACCCACCTGGAATACGCGCAAGTGGCCGATGCTCCCCACACAACGGGAACTGCAGACCACGTTAATCGATCGAGGCTGAGCCTGGGCAACCGCCGCAGCCGAACGCTCCTGTGGGTCGGGCTGTGTGTGGCTTTCCTGCTGGCCATGATCGCGACGAGGTCGATCATCGGAGAGGATCGGCTGGCCACCGCGCTGAAAGCACGCAACCTCGCGCCGGGTTTGAGCCATCCCTTCGGCACCGATTGGCTGGGGCGCGACATGCTGACCCGCACCGCACTGGGATTGAGCCTCAGCTTGCGCATCGGCCTGCTGGCGGCGACGGTGAGCGCTATCGTCGGAGCAGCGCTGGGGTTGCTGGCAGCGGCTTTCGGCGGCAAGGTCGACGTGGCAATCACCTGGCTCGTGGACCTGTTTATGAGCATGCCGCACCTGGTACTGATGATCTTGATCTCGTTCTGCGTCGGCGGCGGTTTGCAGGGAGTGGTCCTGGCCGTCGCCGTGACCCATTGGCCGGGTCTCTGCCGCATTCTGCGGGCAGAGGCGCTGCAAATAAACAGCCAGGAATACGTCCAGCTTGCGGCCCGGCTGGACATTCGTCGTGGTGGATCGCCTGCCACCACCTGCTGCCACACCTGATCCCCCAGTTTCTCGTGGGCCTGATCCTGCTATTCCCCCACGCGATTCTGCACGAAGCAGCGCTGACGTTCATCGGCATCGGCCTGTCGCCGCACACGCCGGCCATCGGCATCATCCTGACGGAGTCAATGCGCTACCTGTCCACCGGTTACTGGTGGCTGGCGGTCATGCCCGGGGCGGCGTTGCTGCTGACGGTGAAGGCCTTCGACGTCCTGGGTGAAAACGTCCGTTCCTTGATCGATCCGCGAACCAGTCAGGAGTAGACGATGTTGACCGTCCATGCCCTGTCCGTGATCTTCACCATGTACGACGTCGGCCTGATCCAGAAGCGCTTGAGGGTCATCACCGACCTGGACATCGACGTCCAGCCAGGCGAGATCGTCGCCGTCATCGGCTCCAGCGGCTCCGGCAAAAGCCTGCTGGCCCATGCCATTCTCGGCTTGCTGCCCGACAACGCGGAGATCAGCGGGCAGATGACCTTCAAAGGCGAGCCGCTCACCGCCGCACGACAGCGCGCGCTGCGCGGACGAGAGATTGCCCTGATTCCACAGTCGGTCGCCTACCTCGATCCCCTGCAACACGTAGGCGCTCAGGTCCGTCGGGCCGCCGAGTTGACCGGATTGAAGGGACCGGACGCCAGTATGGCGCAGGAGCAAGCCTTCGCCCGCTATGGGCTCGCGTCGTCGACCCGGCGTCTGTACCCATTTCAGGTCTCCGGCGGCATGGCCCGGCGGGTTTTGATGTCGATTGCCGCCGTCGGGCGAGCGGATCTACTGATCGCCGACGAGCCGACGCCTGGCCTGCATCCAGAAGCAGTCGCGGAGACGCTCGATCATCTGCGTCAACTGGCGGACGACGGCAAGGGCGTCATGTTGATCACCCACGACCTGGAAGCCGCCGTGCAGGTATCCGACAGAGTGGCCGTCTTCTACGCTGGCACGACGCTGGAGGTGGCGCCGGTTAGAGACTTCCTCCGCCGCGCCTCTGCCCTGCGCCATCCCTACAGCCAGGCGCTGTGGCGAGCGCTGCCTCAGAACGGGTTCGAGCCGGTGCCGGGCACTCAGCCGTCGCCAGACAATCTGCCTGCCGGTTGCCTGTACGGGAGCCGATGCCACCTGGCTGCCTCGGAATGCATGGAGGTCCGTCCCCAGTTGCGCTTGGTGCGCGGCGGTTGGGTGAGGTGCCATCGTGCCTGAAGAATTTGCCCTCCGTGGGGAGAAACTGACTTTCCGTTACGACCGGGGCAAACCCTGGATTTTTCAGGGGCTGTCCATCGAGATCAAGCGGGGCGAAGTCGTCGGGTTACGGGGACCGAGCGGTCAGGGCAAAACGACTCTGGCGAAGATCCTGGCGGGATACCTGGCTCCCAACAACGGCCAGGTTATCGCCGACGGCGCCCCGCTGCCCACACGAGGCTATTGCCCCGTCCAGATGATCTTCCAGCATCCCGAGTTGGCGGTCAATCCGCGCCGGCGCATTGCTGAAGTGCTGACGGAAGCCTATACGCCGTCCCCTGAGTTGCTGGGCGCCCTGGACGTGGATCCCGGTTGGCTGAGCCGCTGGCCCCACGAGTTGAGCGGCGGCGAGTTGCAGCGTGTGGCGGTGGCTCGAGCGCTCGGCCCTCGCACCCGCTACGTGATCGCCGATGAGATGACGACTATGCTGGACCCCATCACCCAGGCCCAGATCTGGCAGGCGGTGCTGGCTCACGCACGGCGGCACAACCTGGGCGTACTGGCCATCAGCCACGACGCCCCGCTGCTGGCGCGCATCTGCGACCGCATTGTTGAGAGTGCCACGGGTGAGTCACGCACCCACGAGTTGGACAGAAGAACGGGTCGCATCGCGGCACAGCAGAAGGGAGATGAAGCTCAGTGGCGAAATCCAAGGTAGCCGTATTGCGTACGTCGCCGGACACAGTACTGGACGACTATCAGAGACTGTGCGAGTTGGCGGGGATGCGGCAGGCGCTGGACCCAACGACGACCACCATTCTCAAAGACAACATCAGCTGGCATCTGCTCTTCCCCGGCTCCAACACAACGCCCTGGCAGCTGGAAGGCACGATCCTGGCCCTGCGTGGCGCCGGCTTCGAGAAGTTGGTCGACGTGCACAACAAGACGGTGGTCACCATCGCCGATTTGGGCGACCGCTACAACAAATTCGGACCCGTCCTCGAGAAGTACGGCATCCCCAAGAAGTACAATTTCGAGCCGAGGGACATGACCTGGGTCGAATACACGCCCAAGGCAAAAATGGCGATCCTGGACCAGGATCTACCCGGGCGGCATCTACCTCCCGGACTACTTCTTCGGCAAGAACATCGTGCATCTGCCCACCGTCAAGACGCACAGCTACACGGTGACGACCGGCGCCATGAAGAACGCTTTCGGCGGCCTGCTCAACGTCAACCGGCACTACACCCACACCTGGATTCACGACACCCTCGGCGACTTGCTGGCCATCCAGCAAGAGATCCACGCGGGACTGTTCGCCGTGATGGATGGCACCACCGCGGGAAGCGGTCCCGGTCCGCGGACCCTGATCCCACACCAGAAGGACGTGATCCTGGCCTCGGCGGACCAGGTCGCCATCGACGCAATCGCCGCGCTCATGATGGGCTTCGACCCGTTGAAGATCGACTACATCGCCCACGCCACGGAGCGCGGCCTGGGGCACGGCGACCCGCGCGACGTCGAGGTAGTCGGTATGCCGGAGTTGGCGAACGAACGGTGGGGCTTCAAGGTCGGCGTCAATCTGGGAACCGGGACCGGCATGTTGCTCTGGCGCTCTCCGCTCAAAGTGCTCCAAAAGCTGCTCTTCCATACCCCGCTGGTCAAGCTCTTCATCTTCGGCAGCGAGTATTATCACGACCGGTTCTGGTACCCGAAAACCGGCCGCGCCGTCGTCGAGCACTGGCTGGAGAACAGCCCGTGGGGGCGGCTCTTCCAGTCGTATCCTGCCAGCTCTCCGCCGGACGGAGCGTCGGCGGTGGAAGGCGGAGTTGATTCGGCAGCAGACTGATCGCGTTCGCCAGTTTGGGCGGCAGACCTCTCTCCCGGCCTCTCCCCTGAGAAGGGAGAGGAGAAAGTCGTTGCCGTTCTCCTCTCCCTTCTCAGGGGAGAGGCCGGGAGAGAGGTCTGCCGCCGTCGTCTGGGCTTCGCCCACAATCTCGGATAGACCAGATTGACGGCGGACGCTTGACACGAACCGTGTCCTGCGTTACAATGCATCTGCGAGGAGTTGCAACTGCCATGACTTGCCATAAGCCAACGCTCGAGCGCCTCCATCAACAGGGTGTGCGCGTCACAGTCCAAAGGTCCGTCATTCTCGAAGACCTGTTTCACAACACGGGGCATCGCACGGCTGAGGCCATCTATCAGCACGTGAGCGACCGGCTGCCCGGCCTGAACGTGGCCACGGTCTATCGCACGCTCGAGCTGTTTCGCGAAGCCGGCCTCGTCGTGACCCATCCGAGCCAGGACGGGATCACCGAGTTTGAGCTGGTGCGTTCCGGCGGAGACCTGCATCATCACCTGATCTGCCGCCGGTGCGGGACCGAATACGCGCTGGAGGCTGAGCCTGTCGAGCAATTGAGGGCCACGATCGAGGAGCAGTTTGGCTTTCACGCTGACCTGGATCACATCGTGATCACCGGGCTGTGCGCCCGGTGTTCCGAGGAGACGCAGGAGAGTTGAGGTTGCGCCGAACCCGAGTTAGTGAATTATGTCTACTTTTCGCAACGGAAAGGACACCGGCATGAAGATCGTCGTACTGGATGGCTATACTCTGAACCCCGGCGACATATCCTGGGAGGCACTCACCACGATGGGTGAATGCGAGATCCACGATCGCACGCCTTTCGAACTGATCGTGCCGCGCGCGAAAGACGCCGAGGTCGTCATGACGAACAAGACCCCGCTGCCACGCGAGGTGATCGAGCAGTTGCCGAAGCTCCGCTACATCGGCGAGCTGGCAACCGGCTTCAACAACATCGACCTGCAGGCTGCACGCGAGCGGGGTATCCCGGTGACCAACATTCCGGAATACGGCACTCGCACCGTGGCGCAGATGACGTTCGCTCACCTGCTCAACCTGGCCCAGCATGTCGCCTACCACGCCGACACAGTGCGCGCGGGGCGTTGGGCTGCGTCGGCCGATTTCTGCTACTGGGATTATCCCCTCATCGAATTGGTGGGGCTCACTATGGGGATCGTCGGCATCGGCCGCATCGGCAGCGCCACGGCGCGCCTGGCCCAGGCTTTCGGCATGAAGGTGCTGGCTACCGACCCGTACGTCGACCCCGCGCCCGTGCCGCAGGCGGAGATGGTGGACTTCCAGACGCTCCTGCGAGACAGCGACGTGGTCAGCTTCCACGTCCCTTTGACGCCGGAGACCACGGGCATGCTGAATAAGGACGGCCTCGCGCTGATGAAGAAGACCGCGTTCGTGATCAACACCAGCCGCGGTCCGGTGGTCAACAACCGCGACCTGGCCGAAGCGCTTAACGCCGAGAAGATTGCCGGCGCGGGTCTGGACGTTCTGGAAGTCGAACCGATGACGATGGACAATCCGCTGGTGACGGCCAAGAATTGCTACATCACCCCTCACATCTCCTGGGCGGCCCGCGCGTCGCGGGCGCGGCTGATGGACACGGCGGTGGAGAATCTCAGGGCCTGGCTCGCGGGCAATCGACTGAACGTGGTGAACTGATACCTAATTGCGTCGAAAGGAGTGTCGTTCATGCCGCCTCTGACCATCTTCCCTCTCCAGGTACTGCCCGCCCATCCGTACATGCATATCCCCGATGGCTACTTGAGCCCGATCACGGCCGCGATCCTGTTTCTCCTGATCCTGCCTTTCTGGGTCCGTGGCGTGCGCAGCCTGCGGCAGAAACTGACGGCGCGCAACGTCCCTTTGATCGCGCTGTTTGCCGCACTCTCGTTCGTCATCATGATGTTCAACGTTCCGCTTCCCGGCGGCACCACGGGGCACGCCGTCGGCGGCGCGCTGGCAGCCATCATCCTCGGGCCTGAGATCGCCACCGTCGCCATCTCCATCGCCCTGATCATTCAGGCATTCTTCTTCGGCGACGGCGGCATTCTCGCCATCGGCGCCAACTGCTTCAACATGGCCGTGGTGCTGCCCTATGTGAGCTATTTCATCTACCAGGCGGTATCCGGCAAGAGCGAAACGACGTCCTCAAGGCGTCTATGGGGTGCCGCCATCGGCTCGTACGTGGGTCTGACTGCAGCCGCCTTCTTCACCGCAGTGGAATTCGGCATCCAGCCGGCTCTGTTCCACGCGGCTGACGGCACGCCGCTCTACGCCCCATATCCGCTTTCGGTATCCATTCCGGCCATGGTCCTCCCGCACATGGCTGTTGCTTCGGTGGTTGAGGCAGTGTTCACGGTCCTCGTCATCGCCTACCTGCAGCGGGCCAACCGGGCGGCGCTGGAGATGCCGACGCAGAGCGCCTGGGCCGGCGAAGCGAGCACCTTTGGCAAGCTGCGCGCCCTGTGGATTGCGCTTGCGGTGTTGGTCGTCGCCACCCCGCTGGGTCTGCTCGCGCCGGGAACGGCCTGGGGAGAATGGGGCGCCGACGAACTGACGGGGTTAGGGCTGAGCTTCGTGCCGCAGGGCCTGGAGCATTTGCAAGGTTTGTGGGGTGCGCCTATGCCGGACTACAGCTTGCCGGCGCTGGGCAACGCCAACCTGGCTTACGTTCTGTCGGCCGTCGTGGGGATCGTGCTCGTGGCCGTGATCGCCTGGCTGCTGACTGCGGCGCTATGCGCACGCCAGGCGTGCCGAAGTCCAGGCCGAGTTGAGTGGTGAGCGTGCCCGAGTCTAAGACCCATCGCCGGCGAAGAAGCGTGCTGGGACGTACCCTGGCCCACATCGGCGATGCGTTGGAGCAGTCCCTGTTTGCGGAACGCATCGCGCGGCAACCGGGACTGCTCCAGTCACTCGACCCACGCGTCAAGCTCGTGACCACGCTGGCGTCTGCTGCTGGCGATCAGCCTGTCGCGCAATCTGTGCGGTGATCATCGCGCTTTACTTGCTGACGCTGCGTACTGGCGAGGACGTCAGCAGTGCCTCTCGGATTCTTCATCAAGCGTGTCTGGCTGTTCATGCCCTTCTTCACCGGCATCATGGCCTTTCCGGCGCTCTTCTTCGTTCCAGGTCCGGCGCTGGCGCACCTGCCGTTGGGGCTGCGTCATCACGCGCACGGGGCTGATCGCCGCCCTGTTCTTGCTGCTGCGCGTGGGAGCATCCGTCTCGACGGCGGTGCTGCTGGTGCTCACCACACCCTGGAACAGCGTCCTCAAGTCGCTCAGCGTGCTGCGGGTGCCGGACGTCTTCGTGGTCATCCTGGGCATGACCTACCGCTACATCTACTTGCTTCTGCGCGTGACGGGCGACATGTTTCTGTCTCGCCAGAGCCGCGTCGTCGGCAGGCTGAGTGGAGCCGAGGAGCGCCGGCTGCTGGCTGCCAGCGCGCGGAGCGCTGCTGTCCCGCTCGTTGCAGCTCAGCGAGGAAGTGTACCTGGCGATGCAATCGCGTGGGTTGCAGGGTTATCCGCGGACGATGGATACCTTCCACATGCGCTCGCGCGATTGGCTGTATGGCGCGCGCGGCGCTCGCCGCCGTCTGTGCCGCGATCTGGTTAGGACGTTAGAGAGAGGTCCGGAGTCGTTTCGTGTCAGAGATTGAAACTGCGCCGGCCAATGAGTTGATCTTCGAGATGCAGGACGTCGACTACGCCTACGACGGCAGTGCGCCCGCGCTGGCCGACGTGAGCCTCACCATTCGGCGTGGGGAGAGGGTCGCCATCCTGGGCGCCAACGGGTCCGGCAAGAGCACCCTGCTCAAGATGCTGGATGGGCTGTATTTCCCCTCCCGCGGCGCTGTTCGCGCTTTCGCTCAGCCGCTCACCGAGCGGGTGCTGCAGGACGAGGATTCAACTTTGCCTTCCGCCGTCGAGTAGGCCTGGTGTTCCAGGACAGCGACGTGCAGCTCTTCTCGCCGTCGGTCTGGGACGAAGTCGCATTTGCACCCCTTCAAATGGGCCTGGACCGCACGGAGGTGTCCGAACGGGTGGAGAGAGCCTTGCGAGCGCTGCGGATCGAGAAGCTGCGCGACCGGGCGCCACACCGCCTGTCGGGCGGCGAGAAGAAGCGCGTCGCCCTGGCCTCGATCCTCAGCCTCGATCCCGAAGTCTGGCTGCTCGATGAGCCGACCGCAGGCCTGGACCCGCGGAGCCAGTTCTGGCTGGTGGATTTCCTGGCGGCGCAGGGCCGCGCCGGTAAGACGATGGTCACCGCCACGCACGACCTGGACATCGTCCAGGCCATCGCGGATCGCGTCTACATCCTGGACGAGGACCATCGCCTGATCGCTGAGGGCGCTACGTCCGAGGCTTTGGCGGATCGCGACCTCTTGATCGCCTGCAACCTGCTCCACGAATCCGGGCACGTGCACCTCGCCGGGCAGCCGACGGATACGGCGCACTCCACGGTACGCGCCACGACGACGGATACTCCCTCCGGCAACGGGAGTTTGACAGCCAGTCCGGCGCATGTTACAATGCCCACAATCAAATAACAGCAGAGGTGACCCGACGCTCGGAAGCCAGGGTCACAAACGGGGGAAGTCCGGTTTGAGTCCGGCGCTGTCCCGCAACTGTAAGCGGCGATCCATGGATCGCTGCAAGCCAGAGTACCCACCTCTGCTACGCTCGTGACACCTTCGAGGAAAGGGGGTGGGGCGCCAAACCAAACGGCAATGTCCCTCATCGACTCGATGAGGGATTTTCTTTTCCCTGGCCTGGCAGCGCTGGTCACAACAGCCCAGCGTTCGAACCTCATTGAGGCAGCGCCGATACTCGGCGCCCCTCGGAAAGGAGACTCCGGCCATGCAGTCTGTGTATGGCATGAAATCATGGGAGCGATGCTCCGGTGCAACGCTTTCGATTTCGAAGTGGGAATATTGTCTGGTCATGACGTCCGCGGGAGGGCGAGAGGAATCGTCGGCTCCCCGTCACGCACCGGATGCCGACAAGGTCACAGCCAGCATCTACGGCGGCACGATGGCTCAGATGGTGCGGCGGGACTACCGCAGCATCGGTGAAGCACTGGTCACGCTGGGCATGGAGGGCTGGGACCTGATCGCGTGCCAGGTGTTGCACGTTCACACCATCGCCTTTTTCTTTCTCACACGGCCCGCAGAGAACGTTTAACCGGGAGCGTGGGCATCCGACGGTTTCGCGCGCTGCAGTCAGTTCTGCCAGAAGCGCCTTCCGCAGCCTGGGAGCGCCCAGTGCGGATTTGCAGCCCACCGATGACGCGCATACAATGTCTGCACGTTCGCACGACGCGGCAAATTCACATTGCGGACGATGACCATCAGGATCGGATGAATGACCCCGAAATGAAATCGACGTCGCCCACCCGGGCCCGCCCGGTTCGTTTCCATACTGCCGTCGGGCTCACCCTGCTCGGCCTGGCCGCAGTACTGGGCGTGTTGGTCTGGCGCGGCGACCGCGTGGGTCTGCAGGTCATCGGGGCCGAGCCGGCTCCCGGTGCCGCCAACGTCAGTACGAAGGCAAACGTCGTGGTGACGTTCAGCCAGGAGGTGGCCCCGGATGCCGGCCCGGCCCCGATCCTGTCCCTGACTCCCGCGGTCAGCGGCACGCTCCGTCGGGCAGGTTCCAGCCTGACCCTATCCCCGGCCGCACCTCTACGCCCGGGCGCCGCGTACACTGTCACCCTGTCCGGAGGTTTGCGCAGCAAACAAGGTCGGCCGTTGCTGCAGCCCGTCGAATGGCACTTTCACACCGGCGAGGTCGGCGTCATCTACGCCGAGGATCGCGAGGGCGAGCTGATGCAACTCGTGGCCGATTCCCTGGAGGGCGGCCATCAGGTGCAGCTCACGAATGAGCCCCACGGGGTATGGGATTACACCGTATCGCCGGATGGCGCGACGGTGGTGTACGCCGCCTCGCGTGCGGATGAGGGCAACGACCTCTGGAAGGTGAACCGAGGCGGCACGGCACGACGACTGCTGCTGGGCTGCCCGGACGCCGACTGCACCGGGGCTGCGTGGTCGCCGGATGGGAAACGCCTCGTCTACGAGCGGCGCCAGCTCGGCCGGAAGGGCTCGTTGAGCAGCGCGCCGCGACTCTGGTGGCTGGATCCCGGCACGGGACAGACGGTCCCCGTGTTCGCGGATGAGCAGCAGCTCGGCTCGGGTGCACGCTGGTCGCACGACGGCAGGTGGCTGAGTTACATCTCGCCTTCGACCGATGCTTTGCAGGTCTACGACGTCGGCGCCGGCACGAGCCGGGTCCTGACAGGTCCCGTCCAGGAGCCGGGAGCATGGAGCCCGGTAGCCGACGCCGTCCTGGCCGTGCAGATTCGTTTCGTGGGCGAGTCGTACACGGGCCACATCGTCAAAGTCGACGCCGTGACCAGCGCGTTCATCGACCTGACGAACGACTCTGCACTCAATGACAGCCTGCCTTGCTGGTCGCCGGACGGAGGATCGATCGTCTTTCGGCGCAGCGGCCCGCGCAGCACTGGCCCGGAGGGTTTTCAGTTGTGGCAGATGCGCAGCGACGGCTCTGGCCTGCGCCAATTGACGAACGACCCGGAAGTGCAGCACGCCTGGGCATCCTGGTCGCCGGACGGCCACGACCTGCTGTACCAGCGCTACGACCTGACGGCCTCAGACGCGCGCCCGGCCATCTGGTGGATGGACGTGCAGACCGACGCACGGAACCGGATCGCCCCCGCCGCCGGCTGGCCGAGCTGGCTGCCTTAAGGGGAGTCACGCTGCGCCGGTCGTTCCCTCTTGACAACCTCTCTCTGGCCTGCTACAATCACCGCGGTTGCAGTTTAAGAATCAGTCTCGCAAGAAGCCAGGTTCTTCGCATGTACGGAATTCCCAATCTCTCAGAGCGAGCGAAACAGGCCGGGTACAGACTGACCCCCTCACGCCGCACGGTCATTTCGGTTCTGGAGCGAGCAGACTGCCACCTCACTCCCGCAGATGTCCTGGAGCGAGGCCGGGTGCTCCGTCCCAATCTGAGCCGCCCCACCGTCTATCGTACCCTCCAGGCGCTGGTTGAGTTGAGACTCATCC
This sequence comes from uncultured Chloroflexia bacterium, assembly GCA_963843645.1. GTDB lineage: Bacteria > Chloroflexota > Anaerolineae > DAOTYC01 > DAOTYC01 > CAWJLE01. The sequence goes on from CAWJLE010000003.1 coordinate 1,542,964, forward strand.
GCCCCATTTACCTCGGTGACACGGAACAGCGATTCATCACCACGGAAGGATGCCACCACCATCTCATTTGCACGCAATGCGGGAGCGTAACGGAAGTCGACGAGTGCCTCCTGGGCAACGTTGAAGACAGGCTGTCGGAAGAGTATCACTTCCAGGCCGTCAGCCACCTGGTGGAATTTTCAGGTCTCTGTGAGAACTGTCAGCGACGTTGATTCTACACGAAGAAGAAGCCGCGCCACCGGCCGATCTTGCCGGCCGCTGCGCCGTAGGTAGTTCAACAATGATATCCTCAATTTCTGGTGAGTCTCCCATTTGCCCTTCCGTTCGTCTCGTTGATTCTGTTTCGCGTGCCCATTTTGTCCGGCGGATCCCACGAACTGGACGTGCTCGCCGGACAGGATAGCACCAAAACCCGCCGCGGCGGTCGCGCCGAGGCCCACTTTCCTTGCGAGGTTCCCCAAATCGTGCCGGATATAGCACGCATTCCGTATGCTTTAGCGACCTGACCGTCTGACTCATCTCACTCACAAAACCAGGAGGCCCCCATGTTCCGCAACCATCGCAGTTTCATTCAAATCGGCGCCGACGGCCGTGATTCTCATCCTCTTCGCGAGTGCCTGCTCGCCTTTCGCCTCGAGCTCGCCCAGCATCCGGGTCGAAAAAGTCTGGTCGCGCCCAGCCGCAAGCGCGGGACCATCCGCGGTCACGGAAATGCCCGAGATGGGCGCCTCAGACAGCATGAGTCCCACAACGCAATCACAGATGCCCGGAATGGGCGCCGCGGGCGAAATGAGTGCCTCCGACAGCGGCCCCGGAGTCATCTACATGGACCTGATTAATGCCGGTGGAGCGCCTGATCGCCTGGTCAAGGTCGAGGCCGACGTCGCGACTACCGCAGAGCTGCACGAATCAACCGTGGAAAACGGCATAGCCCGCATGGAGGCGGTCAAGGGCGGCATCGAGATTCCCGCCAACGGCAAAGTCCAGATCAAGCCGGGAGGCTACCACGTGATGCTGATCGGCCTGAAACACGACTTGAAGCTCGGCGACAAGTTCCCGGTAACACTCCAGTTCGAGAAAAGCGGTGCAATGAAGGTTGAGGCCGAAGTGCGCCAGCCATAAGGCCCAGACCGCCCATTGTTTCAGTCTATTTGGTAGCTTCAACTCAGAAGACGGGAGGACACGCCATGAAACACAAACAGACCACGGCTTCCCTGATATCGACCTTTGTCGGACTCGTTCTCATGCTGTCGGCGTTGGCCGGACCCATGGCGGCTGCCACGCCGACCCCAAGCCCCACGGCGGCCGCAACCCCAACGCCATCCGCCACGACGCGGATGCTTGCGGCGCCAACGGTGAGCGGAGATCGGATAGCCTTCGTGTATGCCGGTGACGTGTGGTCGGCCGACCTGTCGGGCCGCGAATCCGCGGCGCCTGACCGTGGATGGCGGAGCGCTATCGACGACTGGCGGTCCCAGCGTTCTCACCGGACGGCCGCTGGATCGCCTATAGCGCCGAGCAGCATCGCAACGTGGACGTGTACGTCGTGCCGGTCGAGGGCGGCCAGCCGCGACGTCTGACCTGGCACACCGGCGGCCGATATTTTGCAGGGCTTCTCTCCCGACGGTCAGGACGTGCTCTTCGTTTCCGATCGCGAGGCGAAGTTTTACATGGATCCCCACGCCTACACGGTTCCCATGAGCGGCGGCTTTCCACGTCATGTGGTCGACTTCAACGTCTTTCACGCCGTCTACGCGCCGGACGGCACGGCCTTGGGCTACAACCCTCTCGTCGATCCGTTCACCATCTGGAAGGGCTATCGCGGCGGCCTCGTATCTGTAATCTGGGTCTACCGTTTCGCCGACAAGTCGAGCTTCAAAATTCCACAGCCGACCACACGCTGCAACGACGTGGGCCCCATGTGGATCGACAACAAGATCTACTTCCGCTCCGACCGCAACGGCGAGTTCAACCTGTTCTCTTACGATCTGGCCACCGAGGAGATCGAGCAGCTCACGCACCACCACGGATTTTCCGGTGATCAACGCATCCGCTGGCGCCACTTCCGCTGGGGCGCAGGCCATCGTCTACGAACAGGCCGGCCGTATCCACGTTTTCGACCTGGGCAAGAATGAGTCGACCGACCTCGACATCCACATCGCGACTGACCTGCCCGAGACGGTTGACCACTTCGCCGCAGGCTCCGAGATTCATTCGCGACGCAGACATTTCGCCATCGGGCGTTCGCGCCGTCTTCGAGATGCGGGGCGAGGTCGTGACCGTGCCCGTCGAGAAGGGCGATTCGCGCAATTTGACGCATTCGCCGGCGGTGACACGATCGCTCGCCGGCCTGGTCGCCGGACGGCAAGTGGATTGCCTACTTCTCCGATGAGAGCGGCGAGTACGGCCTCGTGCTGCGAAACCAGGACGGCAGCGGCGAGCCACGCCGATTCAAGCTCACCGGCGCGGCTACTACGACTCGCCCAGGCTGGTCGCCCCGGGCCACTCGATTGGCCTTCGTGGACAACTCGGGCACGCTGTTCTACTTCGACATCGCCACCGGCGAGCAGCACAAAGTGGCGACGGATCCTCACTTCGATTCCGGCGGGGTCTGGACTACAGCTGGTCGCCCGACGGCCGCTGGATCGTGTACACTCGCAGCAGCCCCACGAGACTACAGGCAGCTGTACCTGTATTCGCTCGATGGGGACCGCTCTTACCCCGTCACCGACGGGCTGGCCGACGTCGGCCAGCCCACGTTCGACGCGGGCGGCAAGTACCTGTACTTCCGGATCTCGACAAACAGCGGGCCGACCAACGCCGGCTTCGACATGTCTTCCTTCGGCCTGCGCCAGACGGATTCGATCTATCTGGCGGTATTGGCGCGTGCCGGGGCGTCACCGTTGGCTCCTCAGAGTGACGAGGAGAAAGGGGCAAAGGGCAGCGAGACGGCTAGCGCAGCCACACCCGTCCCGCAGTCCAGCCGACCGCCGACCGGCACGGTGACGATCGACGTTCAGGACCTGCAGCAGCGAATGATCCCGCTGCCGATCGACCGGGCGATGTACGATCAGGTCGCGGCCGGAGCGGATGGGAAAGTCTACTATCTCAGGATCAACCCGGGATCGTCCCCATTTGGCAGGCCGACGGGAAGGCTCATGCGCTACGACCTCAGCGCGCGCAAAGAAGATCAGCTGCTGGATGGCGCACAGGGGTTTGCCATCTCCAACGATGGCTCCAAAATCCTCGCCCTGAGCGGCGGCAGCTGGCAGGTGTTGGACGCGACCGGCCCCGATCACCCAGAATCGAAGACCCTCAAACTGGATGCCGTCCAGATTAGAGTCGAGCCGCGCGCCGAGTGGCAGGAGATGTACGAGGACGCCTGGCGCATCAACCAGGATTTCTTCTACGATCCGAACATGAACGGCGTCGACTGGAATGCCATGCGCGAGAAGTACGCGCAGTTCCTGCCCGACCTGGCCACCCGCTCCGACCTCAACAGGTTGATCGCGTGGCTGTTCAGCGAGTTGCGCGTCAGCCACCACGAGGTCTATCGGCGGCGACATCCCCGCCGAGGCGGATCCGATTCCAGTGGGTTATCTGGGGGCCGACTACACCATGGACAATGGGCGCTATCGCTTCGCCAAGGTCTACGGCGGCTTCGCTGGTATCCCGACGTGAGAGCGCCGCTGGCGCAGCCGGGCGCGGAGGTCAAGGAGGGCGAGTATCTGTTGGCCGTCAACGGCCGCGCGCTCACCTCGGACGAGAGCATCTACCGCCGGTTCGAGAACACGGTCGACAAGGTCACGGAGATCACCGTGGGCGAGGATCCCGGAGGCCAGAGTTCACGGACGATCACCGTCCTGCCAATCGGCGGAGAAGACAGCCTTCGCCAGATCGATTGGATCGAGTCAGAACCGAATCAAGGTGGACCAGGCGTCGGGCGGACGCATCGCTTACGTCAACGTTCCCGACACAAGCATCGGCGGCTACGACTTCTTCAACCGATACTTCTTTCCGCAATCGGACAAAGCGGCCATCATCGTGGACGACCGCTTCAATCCCGGCGGAGAGTACGCCGATTACGTCATCGACCTGTTGCGGCGCCAGCCGGTGGCCTGGTACACGCAGCGGTACGGAGGGATCTGGGGGGTCCCCGGGCGCCTACATCCCAGGACCGAAGGTGATGCTCATCAACGAAGCGTCCGGTTCGGGCGGCGATCTCATGCCCTGGGCCTTCCACAAGTTCGCAGTCGGCGAGCTGATCGGGAAACGCACCTGGGGTGGATTGGTCGGTATCGGGGAATACCCACGGCTCATGGACGGCGGCCGGGTCACGGCGCCCAGCGTGGCATTCTTCGACGAGAACGGCTGGATCGTGGAGAACGTCGGCGTGCCGCCCGACGTCGTGGTTGAGCAAACGCCGGCTGACGTGGAGGCGGGAAAGGATCCGCAGCTCGAGCGGGCCATCAGCGTTCTGCTCGACGAGCTGGCGGCGCATCCAATCCCAGTCATTCAGCGGCCACCCTACCCCGACAAAACGAAGTAGGTCGCTGCAGCTCGGTTGCCGGACACACAAACAGCGGGGCAGAGATGGAGACGCCCGCCGGTCTGACTGGACGCCACCCGGACCCTCGTCTCACATCTCTGCCCCACGTCAGTTTGCAGACTCATCGGCTTGCAGATGACCGCTCGTCATCCACAGCCCGTTGACGCCTATTGGGTCGTGGTCATGGCGCCGGTCGTCGTAATGGGTGCCGTGCTCGTGACCGGGTGCGCTGCCCGCCACTGTGCGGAATCTGCGTAGAACAACGGCTGTCCGAATTTCTCCACTCCGAAACCGCCGATCTTCTGCTGCTCATCCACCGAAGTAATCCAATCGATGAACTTGGTCGCCAACTCGAAGTTCACGCCCGGGTGCTTGTCGGGGTTCACTGCCATAACGCCGTACGGGTTGAGCAGGAACTTGTCCTTGTTCTGGTCGATGTTCTCGCCGCCGACGACGATAGTCAGGTCCGGCAGCTTGTCCCTCATGGCGAGGTACGTGCCACGGTCCGACAGCGTGTAGGCCTGGCTCTCCTGAGCGAACAGCAAGGTCTCGCCCATGCCCTGGCCCAAAGACTTGTACCACTTCATGTCGGTGGTCGGCGTGATGCCGGTGGTCGCCCAGATGCCGTTTTCTTTGGTGTTCGTGCCGCTCTTGTCGCCGCGGCTGGCAAATGTCGCCTCCGCCTTCGCGATTGCGGTAAAGGCGTCTTTGGCCAACGTCATGCCGATCGTCTTCGCTGGGTCGGACTTCGGCCCCACAATTACGAAGTCATTGTACATGACGTCGTACCGCGCTCTCGCGTCCCCGTCGGCCACGAACTTGTCTTCCTGGGCGCGCGCGTGAACGAGCAGAACGTCTGCGTCACCCTTCGTGCCGATCTGGATCGCCTGCCCTGTGCCGACCGCCACCACGTCCACCTTGGCGTTGTTCGCCTTCTCGAAGTCCGGCAGAATGTAATCGAGCAGACCGGAGTCGTAGGTACTCGTCGTCGTAGACAGCCGCAGCGTCACCGGCGCCTGCGCAAATGCCGGCACGACGAAAGCCAGCTGCAACACGATGAGGGAAACACACAGCAGACCTAGCCAACTGGAGCGTTTCATGGATCCTCCTTTGTACTGAAATGTGTGGATAACGACTTCCCGATCCGAGCTGTTCCTGCGGCGATACAAAAGACTGCCGTCCGCCCTCCCTCGCCCGTTGGCTTGCGGAGAACGTATGGCAGTCCAGGTAGCCATAGCGGATCTCCTTTCCGAGCACGGGAGGCGCAGCCGTTTCCAGCTGCACCCTCTGGCCCCACGCCATGGATCGCGAGATCTTAAGGCTGCGGGGCTCGGAGACGCTGATTCTTTTCGACGACGCAGGGGAGTATACCGAAATTGTGAGATGGTGTCAAGCGGAACTGGAACGAGAGTGCATCCCAGGCCGATTCGCCGGGGGCGTGGACGACAGAGAGCCCGGCCTCGTTGTGAGGTCCGGGCTCTCTGTCGTATCTTTGGTTGTCGGCAGCTTACGCGTGACTCATCTGAGCCTCGGGCGCCGCCGTGCAGACCGTCTCTCGCTTGGACCAGAAGGCGATCTTCGGCAGCCAGTGCGCCAGCAGCTGGTCGACGCTCAGGACGCGGCCGGCCATGCCCAGCAGGATGACCACGTCCATGACGATCATCAAGATGCTGAGCGAGTTGGTGCTGGGGCTCGTCCAGCCTGACGCAAAGTAGATGTTGAAGTTGAGGAAAAGCGCTCCGATCGCGCCGAGCGGCGTGATCGCTCCCAAGATGAGAGAAATCCCGACCAGCGTTTCGCCCCAGCCGGTCAGCAGCCCGAACAGCGCCGCATGCGGGATAGCCGTGCTCAACAGAAAACTTTTATACCACAGGTGGGGATTCTGGCTGGCAAACCGGGTCAGTGTGTCCGGCATCGACGCCGCGAACCCCGGGTTGGTCAGTTTCCCTAACCCTGATGTGAGAAAGATGTAGCCTATCGTGATCCGCCCAATGGCGAGCCACAAGGCCGAGCTATGTCCCTTCCAGATTCGATTCCACATATCGATTGATTCTCCTGATCGTTTCTCTGACGGCTAGAGCAAATCTTGCCGCATGGTCTCGTATTGTTCCCTGGTAACCTCACCGCGAGCATACCGCTCTCGGAGCACTTCCAACGCCGGGCCAGGCGAAGTCCATTCTTGCCTGGAACGGAGCAGTCCTCGTACCGCCAGGAAGCCGAGAACCATCAGCCCTCCCCACAGCAAGAGCATCGTCAATCCACCGAAAAACATGCCTCCCCATCCTCCGAAACCTAGTCCGCCACATCCTATTCCGCCGTAGCCCCACATCGCGTGGCTCCTCTCCTTCCGACCGTTAAGGTCGACTCAACTATGGGTCTGAAACACTCACGGCTCAGGCTTCCGAGAATCATCGTTCGCCGTTCGATTTCAGCCCCAATATAGCACCAGAATGTGACGGTTCGTTGGCGGTTATGTGACGATTTTGTGAAGCTTTTCTCCGGCCGCGCTCTGCGCCGCACCCACCAGGATCCGGGCGAGACTGTCGCCCGGATCCTCGAACGAATCCCCCTGGAATGCCGCAGGGCCAACCCCGAACGGGGGTCAGTCCCCGACCATTTGGATGAAGGTGCCGTGCCAGGTGTGGTACCAGACCTGGCCGGTGTAGCCGTTTACGCTCAACATGCCAACGATCTTGCCGTCCTTAAGTGTGTGCAGCGTGTAGTAGCCGTAGAATGGCGTGGCCTCGCTGTCCGCGGTCAAACCGCTGTTGTTCGCGTCCAGATAGTTCTGCGCGTCCATGACTGCCTGCTCCGGCGCTACGGTCATCTGGAAGGAGCCGTCGTTCGACCAACCATTAAGTGTACCCATCATGCCGCCGCCCATCATGCCGTACTTCTGGTTCCACATCATGTTGGGCCCCTGCTCCGGAGTAATGGCGCCTGTGTACTTGTCGATGATCAGCTCGTAGGCGCTCATCGGGGTATCTTTCTCCTTCACCTCGGCGTAGAACTGATTGTCAAACTCCATAACTTCGCTCAGTGCCAATGAGCCGCTCTGGCCGGAGTTCGAAAGGAAGGACTGAACGTCTGTCTGCACGTCCGCGATGGTCAGCGGCTTCGCGTTCGGCGCGTTTTCAGCGCTGCCTGACGTGCAGCCTTCGTCCCAGCCTCCCATCATCCCGGGCCCCATCTGGCCGTATCCCCCGCCGCCCATCATGCCGCCAGGGCCGTATCCTCCGTAACCCGGCACGCCGTTGACACACGGCTCGGCCGGCTGCGCCGGCGTATTCGCAAGGGCATTGCCCACGAGCGCGCTGCCGAGGCCGAACGCCCCAACCAGCGTCACCGCCAACGTCACCCAGGCCCACGTTCTGGTATTCATAGCTCACACGATCCTTCCGGCCTCGGAATGCGACGCTGTTTCAGGGTCTGCCTCTACCGTCTCGTCCGAAACCCTTTCTATGCTATTCCTCTTAATCTGGTGATGTATGTCAGACAGCTCACGCATCATTTGCTATCTTCGTAGTCATGCACAGGCCCCACTAGGTTGCTTGGCCCCACGCCATGCCCATCCGCTACCGGTCACTCCCCGCCGAGCTACAGCTGCAGCACGCGCCTCATTTCTTCGTATTCCGCTTTCGAAATCTCGCCACGCGCGTACCGTTCCTTAAGAACGTCGAGCGCCGATGGGGATGAGTGATGATCGTCTGCCGACCGGCTCCCCGTCCGTGGGAACACGCTGCTCAAAAACCAGATCGCCAGACCCACGATTCCCAGCCAGAAGAGCAGCATGAACACCATTCCAAACCCGCCGAAACCGAACCCCATCATAGTGTTCGTCTCCTCTCGAACCCGCCAGCGATCGAAATCATGGCGCCGCGATCGAATTAAGCCGGCGCACCGCCCAGTCGCTGCCGTTTCCTATGATTTCAGTATAGCAGTCGAATGTGGCAACAGTTTGACGCTTATGTGAAGAAATGATGACAGTTGCGGGGAATCAGGAAGCGAGAGGTAACGTGAAGCTGAAGACACTGCCATGGCCGGGCCCCTCGCTGGCAGCCCAGATGCGGCCGCCGTGGGCTTCCACCAGATGCCGGGCGATAGTCAGACCGATCCCGCTGCCGCCCCCAGTGCGGGACCGCGACTTGTCCACACGGTAGAAGCGCTCGAAGAGGTGGGGCAGATGGTCCGGCGAAATGCCGATGCCGGTGTCTCGTACGGAGAATACCACTTGTTTCTTCTCGAGGTGGATACGAACCTCCACGCGACCCCCTGGCGGCGTGTACTGCAGCGCATTGCCGAGCAGGTTGGTGAGCACCTGGATGATCCGGCCGGAATCGGCTCTGACGGCCGGAAGATCTCCGGAGACGTCGACGTCGAGGGCCACGCCTTTGTCCTCATACTGTGGGGACAAGCGCTCGACTGCCGCCCGAAGGAGGTCCACGGGCAGAGCCGCCCGGAGGTCGAGCGGGAATCTGGCGGGCCTCGGCTCGCGACAGCTCCTCCAAATCGTGCACCAGTCGCTGCAGCCGGGCCGCCTCGTGCTGAACGCCCAGAAATGTGGTCGGCTCGGCAGGGAGCACGCCGTCGGTCAGCCCTTCCATGACGCTCCGGATGCTGGTCAGCGGCGTCCTCAGCTCGTGGGCCACGTCGCCGATCAGCTCCAGGCGGCGGCGCTCGCTTTGCTCCAGCGTCTCAGCCATCTGGTTGAAGGTCCGCGCCAGAGTGCCCAGTTCGTCTTCGCTCGGCGCGACGATCCGCTGCTGGTAATCCCCGGCCGCAATGCTTTGTCCGGCGCGCGTCATGGCCCGAACCGGCTCCACGATGCGGCGTGCGGTGAAGACGCTCACCGCAATTGCGGCCAGAGTAGCCGCAATCGCCGCCGCGCCCAGGATCTCGTCGAGGGCCGACCGGAGGTTCCGGCTCAGGTTGGCCTCCAGGTTGGGGGCGTAGCCCATCTGGGACTGCATCCTGGCGGCATGCCGGGCCAGGATGCCGGGCACCAGCAATTCGGCGGTGCCGTATAGCACGACGATGACCACCGCCACCACCACGACGTAGCTCAAGAACAACCGCCAGCCCAGCCGCTCACGCAGAACAGTCCAGAGTTTCACAAGGGCTCGTCCTCGAAGCGGTAGCCGGCGCCGCGCACGGTCACGACGAACTGAGGATCGTCCGGATCGTCTTCGATCTTCTTTCGCAGGCGGCCGACGTGGACGTCCACCACCCGATCGTCGCCGTAGTAATCAGCGCCCCATACCTGCTCGATGAGCTGCTCGCGGTTCAGCACCCGGCCGCGGTGCTGCGCCAGGGCGTGCAGAATCTTGAACTCGATCAGGGTCAGATCGACGGGCAGGTCGTCCTTCCACGCCTGGCGCGCTCCGAGATCGACGCGCAGCCGGCGAAAGGCCAGGACTGATTCGTCCACGACGCCGCCCCGCCGGCGACGCAGAATGGCCTTGATGCGCGCCACCAACTCACGCGGGCTGAACGGCTTGGTCAGGTAGTCGTCCGCGCCGACCGTCAGCCCGACGATCCGGTCTGTCTCGTCTGTCTTCGCCGTCAGCAGCAGCACGTAGACCTCCGACTCCTGCCGCAGACGGCGAAGCACCTCCATGCCGTCCATGCCGGGCAGCATGATGTCCAGCACGACCAGGTCGGGAGCGAAAGCACGCGCCGCCTTCAGCGCGGCAGGGCCGTCGCCGGCCGTGTGCACGACGAAGCCTTCGCGCTCGAGGTACTTCTGCACGGTGTCGACGATCGTCGGCTCGTCATCGACCACCAGGATCCTCACGTCACTCATCTGGCACCCTCGTCGTCATCGTCCACGGTCGCCGGTTCGGAATGCAGCCGTTGGACAAAATATCCTTCCTGTTGTATAATCGACAAAGCATTTGATCGTACTAGCTGAAAGGAGATGGGTAACCTTTGGCCAACACAAAATCGGCTCAGAAGCGAATCCGGAGCAATGAGCGCAAGAGAGTCGTCAATCGCCTCGTTCTGTCTTCGACCAGGACCTACACGAAGAAGGCACGCGCGCTCTTGACAGAGAAGACCGTGGCTGAGGCCGAGCCGGCGTTGAAGAGCGCCATCAGCGCGCTGGATCGCGCAGTCTCTAAGGGCGTCATCCACAAGAATAACGCTGCCCGGCGCAAGTCACGCCTCATGAAACGCTACAACAGCCTCGCTTCTCAAGCCAAGTAAATTGGACACCTCACCGGTGATCGACTCTCGATAGCCGGACGATCTTAGAGAACGTGCATCAGCGCAGGGACGGCGACCCAGAAGGTCGTTCCTGCGCTGATACACGTTCTGTTCGTGTCTTCTTTTGTGACCAGCCTCACGGGGCCTCTTGCGTGACGTCCTGAGCCGCTGCGCTGTTCGCGGCGGCAAGCGGGTCGAACACGTAGCCAACGCGCCGGATGGTTCGCAAATAGATGGGCTGCGCCGGTTCTATCTCGATCTTCTCCCGAACCCACCGGACGTGAACGTCGAGCGTTCGGGTGTCACCCACGTAGTCGGTCTCCCAGACTTCCTTCATGATCTGCTTCCGGCTCAGGACCGCCCCGGCATTCAACATCAGCACTTCCAGCAAGCGATACTCTTTGGGAGTGAGCCGTACGATCCTGGCGCCATGGATCAGGCGACGCTTCTCCGGATCCAACGTAAAGGCTCCAACCGTTAAAGGCTGGTCGCGCCTGCTGGTCAGCAGCTTCTTAATACGGTTGCCGAGCTTTCGCGTGGTGAACGGCTGCGGCAAGTGCATGTTGATCTTGAGTTCTTTGGGGATCTTCACTCCCTCCGCCGTCAGCGCCATGAGCGGCAGGTCCGTGAACCGGTCGCGCAGCCACTGGGTCAGCGCCGCCACGTCCAGCTCAGTCACGGTCGCATCCAGGATCACCAGATCCGGCCGTTCTTTGAGCGGCTTGGCCACCACCTCGCCTTCGGAGTCCAGAAATGACAAATCACACCCCGAAATCACGTAAGGCGCGGTGGAGGGTGCTGGTCTGCGTTTCAGTTGCACCTATAACTAGAATCTTTGGCATCTGGTTCCAGGCGGACAATGAGTGAACAGGCAGCCAAGGTACGGACAATAAGGGCGCAAAGTGAGGCACGGTCGGGCAACTCAAGTGGGGACGGTCATAACCTGGCCCTTTCCTTACGGGGGCCTGTCGCGAGCGTATTCAACCAGCGTTCAGCAGCCTTCATCCACTATTATACTCCAGGATTCACGCCCACGCAATCGCCCCACCCGTCTCCCTCCCAAGCGTCACCCTAAACGGTGTACCCACTCTGTCACCAGCGGCACCCCCTCTGCAGCCGGGTATGTCATATTGCGTTATGACAATCTGTAGCGCGATCCGTTATACCACGCAACCCGAAAGCATCGTCTCCAAGAGCCGACGAGTTCGCGCCTTGATGTCCTCATCGATCAGTGTAATGGGGCCGATGCACGAAGGGCAGCCGTTCTCGCACGCACAGTCGCGGACCAGCTCGGCCGCCGCGGCCAGCACCTCTCCCTGCAACTCGTACAGCCGGTCGCTGAGACCGACTCCTGCCGGGATTCGGTCGTACACGTAGATGGTGGGCAGCGCCGTGAACGTGGATTTCGCCTCGGAGACGACGCCCAGGTCGCGACCATCGCACATCAAGAACACCGGCGCCACGTGCCGGATCAACTCAGCCAATGCCGCCAGCACGCTGCGCATGGCCTGGCCGGCCTCGGCCAGTCGGTGGCATTTCGAGCACAGCGTCACCAGGTTGTCGAGCTCATTCGCCGCCAGGTAACGATCGTTTTCGCCTGGGATGTAGCCGAACGTGGCAAACGGGCGGAGGTGGTGCACGTCGTGCTGCTGGCCCTCACGCTCGGGCGCACCGCAGTGGCGGCAGCGGGCGCCGTCCCGCCGGCGGGCCAGATCACGCTGCACAGCCCAATTCGGCCCGCGCGTGAAGGCGGCCTCGGAGGGTGTGGGGCCCGTCCAGACGCCCGCGGCACGCAGCGCGTCCACCATGGCCTCGTCGAGAGTCAGCCAGTACGCAGTGGTGTGAATCTCCTGCTCCGGCAGGAGGATTTGCCCGTAGCCCAGAGTATCGTGCGTGTAAAGCTTAATCTTCTTGTAGCCTGCCGGCGCGGAGATGACCATGACCTCACCTCTCGCTCGGGTAATGCCCGCCTGCTCAGCTTGCTCGAACGTGTCCAGTACGCGAATGTCGGTCGACTGAGAGGCGTCGGTGTAGTAGTCCACCTGTACAGGCCTGACCAACGCCAGACGCCCATCCCAGTCCAGCCGCGTGACCTCGTATTGCTGGCCTTCGTGCAGGTAGATTGCACCCTCGTGGATCAGCATGGGCGCGCTGGCTGCGTCCACCTGGCCGATGATCTCCACTCCGTCACGCCGCACCGCCTGAATCACGAAACTGTTCGGATCGCTCGTTCGCAGGCTGACTCCCTGCGCCGGGTACGAGTCGCTCATCCAATGCCACGATGCGCCGGATTGGTGGACGACGTGTTCGTCTTGCAAGAAATTCAGAACGTTAGCGGTGTGCTCGAAACGGCCGAAGGGCTCCCCCTCTGCGAAGGGTAGCTCGAAGGCCGCGCATTGGATGTGGCTGGTCACAACGTTCAGATTGTCGGGGTTGATCAGCCCGTGCTCCGGCGACCGCCCAAAGAAATAGCGGGGATGCATGACGATGTACTGGTCGAGGGGTGACGCGCTCGCCACCAAGACCGCAGCGGCCGCGTCCGAAGTCCGCCCGGCCCGCCCGGCCTGCTGCCAGGCGCTGGCAACGGTACCTGGGTAGCCGCTCATGACGCAGGCGCTCAGATGCCCGATGTCGATGCCCAGCTCCAGGGCATTCGTCGCCACCACGGCCCGGACGCGGCCCGCCCGCAGGTCACGTTCGATCTCGCGTCGCTCGGACGGCAGGTACCCCCCGCGATAGCCCCGCACCGAATCCGCCGGAAGCCCCATTCCTGACGCCGCGTCGCGCAAGTACGTCAGCAGCAGCTCCGTGCCCAGCCGCGACCTGGCGAAGACGATGGTCTGCACGCCATGAGCCAGGAACCGCGCGGCCAGGTCGCGCGCCTCCAGGGCCGCGCTCCGCCGGATGCCCAGCGCCGCGTCGACGACCGGAGGATTGTAAAGGACGAAATGCCGGCCCCCGCTCGGGGCGCCGTTGTCGTCGATCAGCGCCAATTTCTCTTCGGTCAGTCTCTCGGCCAGGTCCAGCGGATTCGCCACTGTCGCGGAGCTGCAGATGAACTGGGGTGACGCGCCGTAGAAGCGGCAGATGCGCTTAAGCCGCCGCAGGACGTTGGCCAGATGGCTGCCGAAGATACCCCGGTACGTGTGCAGCTCATCGATGACGACGTAACGCAACGAGCCCAGGAATTTGTGCCAGCGTGTGTGGTGCGGCAGTATGCCCGTGTGCAGCATGTCGGGGTTCGTGACGAGCAGCCGGGCGGCCACGCGGACGTCCTTTCGCGCCGCCCGAGGAGTGTCGCCGTCGTAGACGTCGGCCCGCAGTCCATCGGCGGACTCTCCGATCAGCTCTCGAAGCTCCGTCAGTTGGTCCTGCGCCAACGCTTTGGTGGGGAAGAGATAGAGTGCGGTGGCGGCCGGCTCGGACCGCAACGCGTGCAGCACCGGCAGATTATAACATAGCGTCTTGCCGGAAGCGGTCGGAGTGACCACCACGACGTTCCGGCCGCGCCAGACCATTTCCAGCGCCTCGGCCTGGTGGTGATACAGCTGCGCAATGCCGCGTTCCCGCATACGGCTCGCCAACCATGGATCCAGCCCAACGGGCACGTCCACGCAACGCGCCGCCCTTGGCGGCAAGTGCTCCCAGGCCGTTACGTTCCGCATGAACCGCCCGGTTGCTCGCAGCTCCGCTAATGCGTCTTCCAGTCCCAATCGATCCCCCCGCTCGGCTGCACATACGCCTGGACACGGACAGACTGATCGTCAGCCCTCGACAGCTTCCACGGGCGTCTGCGTCGTCTCGTCCTGCGGGACGTAGTCCTCCATTACGGGGAAGTCGCCCAGATTCTTGGCGATAGCTGCTCGCAAGAACGAATCCACCCACCAGAAAATGTTGTGCCTGCGAATCGAATGCCGCAACCCCCGCATCCGCTGCTGACGCTCGGCGGCGTTCATGGTCAGCGCCCGGTGGATCGCATCGCCCACGCCGATGATGTCGTATGGGTTCACCAGTAGGGCGCAGCATTGGAGCTGAGCGACCGCGCCGGCGAACTCACTCAAGATCAGCACCGCATTACGATCCGAGACGTTGCACGCGCAGAACTCCTTGGCCACCAGGTTCATGCCGTCTTTCAGCGGGGTCACGAGGGCAGCCTCGCAGGCCCGATAGTGAGCCAGCAGCTCCAGGTGTGGCAGACTGCGGTACACGTAGTGAATCGGCAGCCAGTCCGCTTGCGCGAAACGCCCATTGACCTGGCCCACCGTTTGCTCGATCTCGGTCTTGAGCGCCTGATACGCCGGAACCTCCTCCCGGCTCGGCACCACCACCTGGATCAGCGTCACCTTGCCGTGTAGCTCCGGGTAACGCTCGAGCGCATTCTCGTAAGCGCGAATCTTCAAGGCAAGGCCCTTCGTCGGGTCCAACCGGTCGACGCCCAACAAGAGGTGGCGGTCCTGGAAATGCTCGCGCAGCGCGCGCGCTCCTTCAGCCACCTCGGGTGTCGCCGCGTCACGGGCAAATCCGTTGAAGTCGATGCCGATGGGGAACGCGCCCAGACGCACTTCCCGATCGCCCACCCGCAACGTGACGACCTGTCCGTGGCCCACTATCCGGGCATCTTTCATCAGCACCCGCACACACTGCACGAAATTGCGTCGATCTCGCAGAGTCTGGAGCCCTATGAGGTCATATTCGAGCAGCGCTCGCAGAATCTGAAAGCGCCACGGCATCTTGATGAACATATCCAACGGAGGGAACGGGATGTGCAGGAAGAAGCCGATCCGCGAGTTGCGCACGTCCATCGCGCGCAACTCGCGGGCCACCAGCATGAGCTGATAGTCGTGCACCCAGATGAAGTCGTCGTCACGGATAGCCCCCGCCACAGCCCGCGCGAATTTGGCGTTCACCTGCTCGTAGCCGTCCCAATATGCCGGATCGAACCGGGCCAGGGTCTGCAGATCGTGGAACACCGGCCAGATGACCTCATTGGAAAAACCGTGGTAGAAGGTCTCCTTCTCCTCCGCCGTGAGGGACACCGGTTTGAGCTGATACCCGGTACGCCGCGTCGCTTTCGCCAGCAAAGCCGCCTGCTCGTCGCTCCCCTCCTCAACGGTTGCGCCGGTCCAACCGATCCACAGGCCGCCACGGTTGCGCAGCACTGGTACCAACGCCGTCACCAGTCCGCCCGAGCCTGCCTGGACGCTCCATTCGCCATTATCCGCTTTCTTAAGCACGAACGGCAGCCGGTTAGAAACCACGACCAGCCGATTTCGAACTGTTTGTTCCGCCATGTCCCTATCTCTCCCTGCGCGGACAGACCGTCCGCCCAACTCATGCGCAATCCGTGACAGGTAATCCGTGCTCCCGCGCCCGCATTGCGCATCACGTATTGCGCTACGCATCACATCGTATGCATCACGCTCCTCCGGCGACGGTGGCCCACCGGTGAAGGAATTCGATAAGTTCTTCCGGCGGTCGCAGCCACAGCATCGCTGCGGTCGGCCGAAATTGAGGCCGCACCAGGACGCTGAGGCCGCGCCCACACAACCGAACGAACGCATCTTCATCCGTCAGGTCGTCCCCCAGGTAGGCGACGGCCGCATCCGCTTCCAGTCCACTCAGAATAGACTGGACCGCATAACCCTTGTCTCGTCCCAACGCACGCAGCTCCACCCCACCATCGAAGCTGTGCAACCCCAGACCGGACCGCTCGGCCAGCGCCGCCCAGGCGCCCCGCACGCGTTCCAGCAGCCGCGCCGCCTCATCTCCCGGCAGGCCGCGCACGTGAAAGGCCAACGCCGCCGGCTTCCGTTCGAGCCGATCCGCCAAGTCGTGCGCTTCGACCCAGGCCTCAGCCGCGCTCAGGCCTGCGGTCGTGGCCGCAGGCATCTCGCCGATTTCGTACCGACCGTCGGGCCACAATCGTTCCCAGCCGTGAGTCCCCCAGATCTCCGCCGTGGTCGAAGATCGCAATCCCAACAACGACCTCACTTCGTGAGCTTGCCGTCCGGAGACGATCACCATCCGTGTGCGCCCTGTCGCGCCGATAGTCTCCAGAGCCTCCCGAACGCCCTCGTACGGCGTAGCGAGGTCTCGCTCGGTTCGAAACGGCGCCAGCGTTCCGTCGTAGTCCAGCAACAGCGCCCGTTGCTGCGCACTGCCCACGCGAGACCAGAAGGCCTCGATGTCGGAGTGTGGATCGAGAATCCTCATTCCGCCAGATAGATCCGCCCTTCGTTCTGCCGGTACAGCCCCACCATCAGCGTCAGGTGCTCACGCAGTACGCGGGTCAGCAGGAAGTTTTGACGCACGTATTCCTTTGCCTCGTGTCCCATTTGCTGCATCCGGTCACGATAATGCAGCAGGTAACGGATGCGCAGCGCGGCACCTTCCGGTGAGCTGACCAGAAATCCCGTATGGTGGTTCACGACCTGCAGGCGGATGCCCCCCGTATCGCCGCCGATCACCGGCTTGCTCTTCCACATCCCTTCGGTCACGGTCAGGCCAAAACCTTCGCGGACCGATTTCTGAATCACGATGTCCGCGGCCCGCTGCAGGGCGTTGATAGTGCGATGCGCGTCGGGCGGCAGCAACAAGACGTGAACGTCGGCATCGTCTGCGGCGGCCGCACGGACTTCGGTCAGAACCACTTCGCCCTCCGGATCGTCGGCTGGCGCCGCCGCCCGCCAGCACCAGCTGCAGGGTCGGCACGAACGTCTTGGCGATCTGGTAGGCGCGGATCACGCCCAGCGGATCCTTGAAGCGATCGAAACGAGACACCTGCAGCAACAGGGGCCGTGCCGGATCGATCTCGAATCGGCGTGTAGACCGAGCGCAATCTCCTCGGGGTCGAGATCGCGATTCTTTTCGCTCAGCGGGTCGATGCCGGGCGCGATCAGGTACGAGGGATGCGGCAGGGGCTGGGAGAAGGCCGCCAGTGAGAAGATGCTGGCGTCGTAAGCCGCCACGTAGTCGCGCAGGTAGCGCCACACCGGGCGGTAGGGCCGGCTCACGTCGATGTGGCAGCGCCACACCCACTTGCCGCGCGCGGTCCGGCGTCCAACTTCAGCAGCGGCAGCGGCTGGGGATCGTGAATGAAGACCACATCCGCGTCCTGCAACAGCGGCCTGCAGGCGCTCGGCATTGGCCTCGTTCGTCGTCCTCGTAAGCCTTCAGCAGTGCGTCCGGCATGAGCACGGTGTTCCCCTGGAGGCCGTTGTGGAAGCGCTTGGTGCACTCGTAGAAGAACGCCTCGCCAGCTATCACCTCCCAGCTGACGTCCAGACCCAAGCTCCTGCTCGAGCGGGATGAGGGTCATCAAGCATCTCCGCCACTCCGCCGCCGACCTTCGTCGAGTTGACGTGCAGGATCTTCATGCCCTTTAGCGGCGCGGCGAGCTGCCGCAGGTGATCCACGTTTTCCTCACCGATGATCTCCGCATAAGCGTCGAGCAGGCTGGTCATAGTAGGGTCCCTCCAAAGCGGTCGGCAAAGATGTCCGCCAGTTCGCGGCGTAGCTCGGTCAGCGACGAGAAATAGGGATCGACCTCGGCCAGCACGCGCCCAACAGATCCTCGTATTCCTCACCCCACGACCCCAGCCAGGCGCTGAAATCGTCACTGCGCCGCGGCTCGCGCCGCCGGGCATCGATGAAGTGGTAGAATATGCTGCCAACCGGCAGAGTGGGCACGATGTCCGTCAGCCCTTCCGGCCGGTCAACCGCCCGATGCATGTCGAACACTACAATCTGTGAGCGCACGAAATGGAACTGGTGGTCCGCTCGCGCCCAGGGCACCATCTCGCTCTCGTCCAGCCGCTCCTCGATCACGTCGATCAGCTCTCGTCGCAGCCCCTCGACGTCCGCAAATTCCGCCGGATCGATGACAGCCAAACGTTCGGCCAGGCGGTTGTCGTGCAGCCCGTGATAGGCCCAGGCAGCAAAATCGTTGTTGTATTCCGGCTCATCGAAGCCGGGCCTTAAGAGCACGTCCCAGAAATGATAATAGATGCACCCGGTGGGGACCTCCTCCAACACGTCCCTCATCTCTCGCAGATTCTGCGCCTGCTTCCCGGCCGCAATGGCGACGAGCGCACAGTCTTTCAGCGCGAAAGGCGCCGGTGTTTCTCTTCGTCCGAACCCATGGTGTTCACCCCTTCATGATGTCTGTCTTGGGCATTCGCCACAGTCTGTTGCGTTGAGTCGGCTAATTGCTTTGCAGCGTCGCCGCGTCGTCCTCCGGCAGCGACGCGTTGATGTGCATCCCCGACTCGATTTCAAACCCCGCTTCGGTGGTCGTCCGGGGTCGGATTTGCACGTACCAATGCAGGTACTGCGCGTCCGCCGCCGGCCTCGACGCGGTATGAACCACGTAGTTGTAATCAGGATCACCCGCCTGAACGTGCAGGCGCCGCAGAACGTTTTGTAGCGCCGCCGCCAGGTCAGTCTTCTCCCCGTCCGAGATGGTCCCGAAATCGGCCGCGTGACGCCGCGGCACGATCCACGTCTCGAAAGAGACCTGGGCGGCGTAGGGCACGAACGCTACGAACGACTCGTTCCGTGTCACCACGCGTTGGGCCTCCGCGAGCTCCTGCGCGAGCATTTCGCAGTAGCCGCAGTGCCCATGCCGATTGTAGAAGTCGTGCGCGGCCGCTTCTCTTCTCTGCAAGCGAGGCGGCACCACCGCCAGTGCAATCAGCTGCGAGTGCGGATGCAGAAGCGATGCGCCCGCTCGCTGCCCATGATTCCGAAACAGCAGCGTCATTTCCTCCCCACCCACCGTCGCCGCGTAGCGCCGGTGGTAAGTCTCGATGACCCCGCGCACCGCCGCCAGCGGCATGTGAGCCAGGTCGTCATTATGTAGACTGCTCTCAATCAACACCTCGTGCCGCCCGCGAGCGCCCGTAAGAGCGTACACGCCATGCTCCACCCGGCGCACGTCGCCGCTGTCAGTCAGCACCGGATACTTGTTGCACACCACTCGAGTCTGCCACGGGCGGTCGTCTTCCCCCAGCCCCGCCGGCATCTCCAGGACGATTGGTGGCAGCTGGTGTTCATTGCCGGGGCAGAAGGGGCATTGAGGGTCGTATTTTGGCAGAGCCAGGCCCACGTCCGCCTGTCGGCGGACATCGTGGGGTCGTCTGGCTCTCGACGGCGCGTAGATGGACCACTCGCCGGTGATCGCATTTTGCCGCATCTCACTTAGGTCAGCCACGATGTATCCCCATTCTTAATATTTGATTAACCACATGATTATACCACAGCAGAGGAAAGAGGTCCCCAGGAGCGTGCCCCACGAAGGCGTTTCACTCACCGAGCCGGTCGACGAGGTCCTTGATCGCGCTCCGGTTCTCCCGGCGGCCGCTCGCCACCTCGTTCGCGCCGTGGATGCCGGACTGGCTCGCATCCACGTTCCTCCAGCCCAACACGTAGCTGAGGCCATACGCCAACGCGCAGATGGTCCACATCAGGATGGCGGCCGGCGCAACGGCTCTTCCAAACCCATTCAGCTTCGGCGCCATTAGGATAACCAGCCACTGCAACGGGATAACAGTCAGCGGCACGAGCAGCAGATCGTACATCATCGCCAGGCTGCGAGGAGTCGCGCCGGCGGCTTTTCCCGTCTGCCCGTTCACCGCAAACGTATACAAGCGGCCGTCGTAGCTGTAGCTACCGACCCACACCGGCAGAAGCACGTGCTTGTAGCTCATCAGCCCCATCGAGACTTCCGTGATCGCCGCGTTGATCGGGAACTCGGCGCGCATCGAGTCCATCATTCGCTCGCGGGCGCGGATCGAGGCATCGGCCAGCGAGAGCTGCGACACCTCCGCCGGCCATCCGGCCAGGAACTCCGGCCGGTAAAGCGCCAGCTGCCTGGTCTCAAACGGTTCCAATTCACGGGCGATCTTCTCAGGCAGGCTGTACGAGCCGCAAACGAGGATGTCATCCCAAAAAACGTAGTGTTGCTCATCCGAATAAGACGCAGCCAGAAGATTGTCGAACGTGAAAAACGGAATATAGACTCCCCGCAGCCGCAAGATGGACGCGTGCGCCCCCAGGTCGGCCGGGCGCAGCCAGCCCCGTCCCAGCCATCGTTTGATCGCGACTCGGGCCTGTTTTTCGTCAATATGAAAGTGCACCAGCGCCTGCGGGACGATGACCGGCGCCTCCGGAGCCACGTTAAGCTGGATCGCAGTCCCGCAGAACGGGCATTCCACCGTATGGTTGCGAGCGGAGGTTGTGGTCGTCGCGCCACAGCGGGAGCAGCGCACCGCAAACGAGCCGCCAATGTCGGCCTGGCCTTGCGGACTATCCAGCATTCCGTACACGGCCCGCTCATCGTCCGCTGCGTTGACCTCAGGAACGGCCTCCTCGTAGCCGCAATGCTCGCACAGGAGGGCGTGATGCTGGATATCCCAGTGCAGATCGCCCGCGCATTTCGGACACGGAAACTCCCGGATTGTTGCCCTCTCGATCACGGGCCGATCCCATCCGGGGTTTTCGGAGGTCAGCGACGCCAACCGCTCCCAGGCCACGCGGTTGCGCGGGTTCAGCGCCAGAACGCGGCGCAGGCAGTCCGTGCGCTGGGCCAGATCATCCACAGCGGTGCTGAGCCAGAGCCACGCCTCCTCACTCCGAGGGTATCTGCTGAGCACGCGCGCCAGCATACGCCGGCCGCCGGCAAGATCGCCGACTTGCACCGCTGCGATCGCTTGATCCAAGAGAGGGGGGCGGACCTGATTCTCCACCATGTCTGCTCCGTTTCACGCGCGGGGCCGCGACATCACGCGTTCAGAAAGATTCTATCATAGTCAAGCCTTATCTGCAACGCCCAGGGCGATTGCATTTAAATGGTTGCACCTATCCTAGCGATTGGAAATTGCCAAGACGAGCGCGACCATTTGATGCGAAGGACTGGGCTGTGCGGCTTCCTCTTCCACCGGGACGGTGCTATAATGGCCCAATGGTCGCACTCTGTGCGAATCCTACTCACGCGGAGGTGTTTATGGCGCTCTCGGAGCTCTATCCTTTGCAGTTTAACCCGATCTACAAAGAGAAGGTGTGGGGGGGCAGGGCCCTGGAGACGTTGGACAATCGCGTTTTGCCGCCTGGCCAGCTCATCGGCGAGACCTGGGACGTGATCGACACCAGCGAGGTACGAAACGGACCGCTGGCGGGCTCCGCTCTCCACGAAGTTGCCGAGTTGTGGCGGAACGCATTGCTCGGCGACCGCGTCTTCGAGCGCTATGGGACGGACTTTCCTTTGCTGGCCAAGGTGCTGGACGCGAACCAGACGCTGTCTGTCCAGGTCCACCCCGATGACGCCGCGGCGTGCCATCTCGGTGAGACGTTCGGCAAAACCGAGTGTTGGTACGTTCTCCACGCGGATCCCGGCGCCGAGCTCATTCATGGTTTCGATCGCCCGTTGGACCGTGCAGCAGTCCGCCAGGCCATCCGCGACGACGATCTGCCTGACCTGCTGAACATGGTGCCCGTCCAGGACGACGACGTGATCTTCGTTCCGGCGGGTACGGTCCACGCCCTTAAGGCCGGCCTCCTGATGTACGAACTGCAGCAACGCAGCGACACTACCTATCGCCTGTACGATTGGGGACGGCCGCGGGAACTGCATATTGAGCAGTCCCTGGCCGCGCTTGACTTCACGATGTGGCCGGAACACAAGCAGCGGCCGCTGCCGGTTCCGGATGAAGATGGGCGGTTCTATCTGATGGCGTGCCGCCACTTCGCGTTGGAACGCTGGGAGATCTCCACGACCATGCAATGGGAGACCGACCCGGAGAGCTTTAGCCTGCTGACTCCCATCGACGCCCCGATTCGCCTGCAATATGGCTACGACGGCGACGAGGAGCTGACCATCGGGCGGGGCGAGACCGTGCTGCTGCCCGCCGATCTGGGGCTGGTTCTCATCCACGCTCAGAATCGCGCTCACATCCTGCGGGGCTATGTCCCCGACCTGTGGCTTGACGTGGCCAGCCCGCTGCTAAACGCGCGCGTTGACCCGGGCCTGATCGAGGCGCTCGGCGGCTACGGCCTGGCCAACGACCTGACGCCGCTGCTGCCCAACCATTGACCCATCCGGCCCAACCGGTTTCGTTATGTCATCCGATCTAAGAACGATGCTCTCCACGATTTATTGGGGGGCATCGTTTAGCGTTCGCCGGATCGCCTCCATCGGCTCTTGCGCCACCGCCAACAACACCAGGGGGAAGAGCCGCTCGTGCACCCGCGCCGATTCCGCGCTCAGCGAATCCGCGCCCATTCGCAGCACCCGCTCCGGCGGCCAGCTGAACATCACCACGAAGTCCGCGGCTTCGGGGTCGGAGAGCCAATCGCGCCATCCTATCACCGCACTTTCGCCCTCGCGCCGCTCACCGAGCGTGAAGCCAATCTCCGCGAGTGAGTCCTGCAACAAATCGGCCAGCTCCGAACCATGGGCGCTGCAGTTCCGCCTGCACCGCTCGCGCTGGTCGCTGCCCTGCCCGATGTAGAAGCCAGCCCGAACACCGTCGTGCCCGACCGACAGGAACAGCTGCGCGCCGGTGATCCGCCGGCCGCCGCGCGGGTAGAAAGCGCCCCAGTAGTAGTCCCACGCGCCCCCGCGCCCGAAGTCGTTCTTGATTATCCGGGCGAAGACGTTTCTTTCCGTTTCCAGCAGGCCGAGCATGGGTTGGGGCAGGCGCTGTGCAACCGCCCCGAACAGACGCTGCAAAGGCGCCTCGACGTGCGCCTTGAAGGCCGGCTTGTGCGCCAGGTAGAGGCTGGACGTCGGCGCGGCGTGCAACAGCGACATCAATTCGAACGTGGTATCGTCAAACCACGGCTCTGTGTCGGGCATGCATTTCCTTCGATTCTCAGACTTCCGACACAGCCCAGCGGTCTGTGCTGGGAGTCTCAAAGACTTCGGGAGTCTCGTTTCCTTACCGCCGGTGCATCAATTCGTACACGGCGCGGCGCGCCCAGCCGGATTGCCGGGCGGCTTCGGCCGCCGCATCCTTCGCGCTCGCCCCCGCCGCTACGAGGCGGCGCGCCAGGGCCAGCACCTCTTCTTCGCTGAGGGCCGGTCGCTCCGCGCGGGCCGCACCGGCCACGACGATGGTGAACTCACCACGCGGCCCGGTCTCCGCGAAGTGCACCCGCGCCTCCGACAGGTTCCCGCGGAACACTTCTTCGTGCAGCTTGGTCAGCTCGCGGGCCAACGCCGCACGCCTGTCGCCCAGCGCCCCCATCATGTCCTCCAGGCTACTCAAGAGCCGATGCGGCGCCTCGTAGAAGACCAACGTTCTCTCTTCGCCGGCCACTTCCCGCAGCGCCCGCCGGCGCTCCGCCGCACGCCGCGGCAAGAAGCCGACGAAGCCGAAACTGTCGGTCGGCAAGCCGGACAAAACCAGCGCACTGACCAGCGCTGACGGTCCGGGTACGGTCGTGACGGAAATGCCTCGCTCGATCGCCTCGCGAATCAGGTCGTAACCGGGATCCGACAGGCCGGGCATGCCGGCTTCGGAGATCAGCGCAACGTCACCCGCGTTCAAGGCCGCAAGGACGAAATCGCGCTTGCCCGCCCCGCTGTGCTCGAAGTAGCTGGTAAGCGGCGTCTTGATTTCGAAATGCTGGAGCAGAGTGCGGGCCCGGCGTGTATCTTCGGCCGCGATCAGGCTGACCTCGCGGAGCACACGTAACGCCCGCAGAGTGATATCTTCCAGGTTGCCGATCGGCGTGCCGACCACGTACAGGGTGCCCATCAGACGATGTCCTCTCGCCGGGCCAGGAACAGCAGCAACGTGCTGCCGTATCGCCTCTCGTCGACCACGTCGAACGCGGTCAGTTCGAACGCCGTCAGCTCTTTGGGGAAGATCTGCACGATGACCTCGCCGCCTGGCGCGAGCCAGGTCGACTGCGCATCGAGCGCCAGCAGCGTTTCCAGCCACAGGCCCTCATATTGCGGCGGCGCCACGTAGATGAAATCGAATGCCTCGTCGGGCGCGCGATGCAGAAACGCGAAGACGTCGCCCGCACGAACCTCGGCGGTTTCCCCCAATCCGGTAGTCGCCAGATTGCGGCGGATCACCTCGACTGCCCGCCGATTCTTCTCCACGAAGACCGCACGAGCGGCGCCTCGACTCAGTGCCTCGATCCCGACGCCGCCGGTCCCGGCGAAGAGGTCCAGGAACGTCGCATCGACGATTTCAACGCCGAGAATATTGAACAACGATTCCTTCACGCGGTCCGTTACCGGCCGAGTGCCCGTCCCCGGGACCGGCTGAAGCGTCCGCCCCTTTGCTTTGCCGGCGATGACTCGCATGCTCAGACCTCCAGCTCTTTCCATCGGCCGCTCCGAAACCGCAGCCACAGCCACAGGCCACGCCCCGTGAAGTCGACTGCCTGGGCCGCGTACACTCCCGGCACGCCCCAGCCGAGGCCCAGGACCAAAAGCAGCCCCACCGGCACCCGCAGGAACCAGATGGTGCTGCCCATGGCCGTCATGACCGCGCGCGTGTCACCTGCCCCGCGCAGCGCACCGGCGAAGGCCATCGTCGCGGCGAGTGAAGGTTGCCCTATCGCCGCCATGCGCAGCGCACTGGCGCCCAAGGCCACGACGGCCTCGTCGGAGGTGAACGCGCGTGTCGCCGGCTCGGCGAACACCCACATCAGCACCGTGGCGGCCGCCATGAAGGCCAGCGACAGGCTGAACACCATGTAACCACTCTGCTCGGCAGCCCGCGGCTGCCGGGCGCCCAGGTACTGCCCCACGAGCGTGGTTGCGGCCAGGGCGAAGCCGTAACCCGGCATGAACGCCAGCGATGAAATGTTGACCGACACCTGGAATGCAGCGTACGCGTCGGTGCCGAGGCGGGCCACGAGCACGGCGAAGGCAATCTGAGCCACGTACAGGAGCATTTGTTCCAGCCCGGAGGGCAGCCCGACGTTCAGGATGCGCCCGATCTGCCGGCGATCCCAGCGCCAGACCCGCCCCTTGAGCCGCAAGAGGGAGTGCCGGTTCCACAAAACCATCAGGACGATGATTCCGCCGATGCCGCGCGCCGTGGCCGCGCCCAGCGCCGAGCCGAGCACTCCCAGCCGCGGCAGGCCGGCCACGCCGTTGATCAAGGCGTAGGCCACCGCAATGTTGATGGCGTTGACCACGAGCATGGTCGCCAGCGGTCGCTTGGTGTCTCCCGCTCCGCGCAACACAGCCGTGCCGGTAAACAACGCCGCCGTGAGGATCAGAGTCAGCGACACTACGCGCAGATAAACCGATCCGTAGCCGACCACGTCCGGCGCCGCGCCCAGCGCCTGCATGATCAACGGAGCGCCAACCAGCCCGGCAACGGTGCAGACGGCCCCGATGATGCCCGAAATGATCAGCGACTGCTGAACGATCCGGTTGGCCATCTCCGGCTCGCCGGCCCCGACGTGCCGGGCCACCAGCGCCGTCCCGCCGACCGCCACCGCGGCGATCAGCACGGAGATGATGCCCACAACCTGGCTGCCGAGACCCACGGCTGCCAGTTGGGACGCACCCAAATGCCCCACCAGGTAAGTGTCGACCAGGCCAACGGTCATATTCAGCGTCTGCTCGATTACGGCGGGCCAGGCCAACGCCATTACCTGGCCGGCCAGGCCTGCCGCCCTCTCCGGCGGCGAGTCCAACCTGCCTGCCGTCGCAGACACTCCCGCTTCATGCAACTCCGTGTCCAACCCCCTGCGCTCCACCCGCGTCAGCTGCCGTGGCCCGTTTGCCGGCCGCGTCGAGGACTGAGTATAGCGCCGCTGCCATTCGCCGTCAAAAGGCCCACCAGGAAAGACTCCCGAAGTTTTGAAGACTTCGGAAGTCTTCCCGGGGCCTCTCACTCTCATTGTGTTGACATTGCGTTTACCATGTGCTATCATTCGCATATGAAGCGAAGAAACGAGCGGATGTCCAACAGAAAACACCGCGTCGCTCGGCCGGGGATCACGCACATCGTCATCGCGGCGGCCGCCCTGACTGCCGCCGTCTGGATTGCGGTCGTGCAGCGTCCGGATCTCGCGCCGGACCTGGCGCCGTTTATCTACCTGTGCACCATCGCCCTGGTCCTCGCTATCATGATTCGGTCCCTTCGTTTTGCCCCAGACAGCCGGGCGCTGATGAGGACTGGCCCGGTCTCCTCTCCCGCGCCCAGGAGCGAGCGGTCGGTGGGTCAGCTCAAGGCCAACGAAATTCTGCGGCTCGAGTTCGAATACGCGAGGGAGACGGCTGCGACAGGCGACCGGCGACCGCCAGGCGCTCGTCAACTTCTACCTGGCGATCTCGGGCGCTTTGCCCACGGCCGTGGCAGTTCTGTTGACCCAGGGCGTGCCCGTCGGGCAGCTTCAGGACTACCGAACGGTCGGGGTATGGGGCCTGTGGGCGTTGGTCATCGTCGGTTGGCTGTTCTTCTTGAAGATGGTTCGCCTTCGAGAGGCCTACAGCGGCAGCTTGAGCGCCATGAACGCCATCAAGGATTTTTACTTAAGCCACGTGGACGGTTTCGACCGCGCGGAGTTGGCCGAAGCCTTTCTGTGGCGAACCGGTTCACTGCCCCGGCCGGACAAGAAATGGAACATCTTCTTACCTGTCGGCCGGATTGATCGCTTTTCTCAACAGTCTCACTTTCGCGCTCGGTGGGCTGCTGATGGCGGGCGCGGGTCCAGCGGGCTCGATGCAGGGCGCGAGTCCGGCGATCTTCGTGCCGGGCACGAGTCCGGCGGTTTCGCGCCGGGCACCGTCAGCGGGCTGGTGGCGCCCTGGGCGCTCTCTGCGGTCTATGGTGTGTTGATGCTCGGCCTGCATCTGCGGCGCCTATTCGGCCCTCCTGGCGCCCAAAGGAGGCGCACGATCCATGTCGACTTCCGACTGCAAGCCTGCCGGTCCGAAACGCCGCGTCGAGATTCTGGAACAGGCCCGCGAGTACGACGGCTATTTCAAGATCGACCGCGTCCGCCTGCGCTTCGAGCATTTCGACGGACGATCCTCAGCGAGCCGCTGACCCGGCAGGTGATCGAACGCGGAGACTCAGTGTGCGTTCTGCCATTCGACCCGGATCGCAGCTGCGTGCTGCTGATCCAGCAGTTCCGCTACCCCGCTTACGTTCGCAACGGCCCGGGCTGGCTGTGGGAGATCGTCGCCGGTATGCAGGACAAGGGCCGAGATCGAGTCGCGGTGGCCTACGCCGAGCTGTTCGAGGAAGCCGGGTACCACATCGACGATCTGGCGCCGATCGCCCATTTCTACCCTTCGCCAGGCGGCTTGTCCGAGCGAATGTATCTCTACCTCGGTTACATCTCGCCTGACCGCCACGTCGCGGCAGGTGGCGGCCTGCCGTCCGAAAGCGAGGACATCAAGGTAGCGCTCTTCCCTCTCGCCGAGGCACTGGGCATGGTCGAGAGCGGCGAGATCTGCGACGCCAAGACCATCATCGCCCTGCAGTGGCTTGCCTTACACCGCAACAACCTCCCCAGACTGCCGCAGTCTTAGGACCCGCAGCACTTCCCCCACTCGAGTTACTCCAGAACTTCCGAAGTTCTTGAAACTTCGGAAGTCTCCAGCAAGCCTGTGGGTCTCATACGAAAGGAGTAACCTCATGCAAACCGAACACATCCATTGGCTCGGTCACGACAGCTTTCGAAATCGACGGCCCGGTGACCATCTACATCGACCCGTTTCAGCTGACCGGCAACCTGCCACCGGCAGAGCTCATCCTCATCACCCACGATCACTACGACCACTGCTCGCCCGACGACATCGAGAAGATTCAGGGCCCGGATACGGTCATCGTCACCGTACCTGCTGCCGCCGCCAAGCTCAGCGGGAACATCCAGACGGTCAAAGCAGGCGACAAGCTCGAGATCAAAGGCGTGCCTATCGAGGCCGTGCCGGCCTACAACATCGGCAAGCGCTTTCATCCGAAGGATGCGGGCTACGTCGGATTCATCATCACCGTTGACGGGCAGCGCATTTATCACGCCGGCGACACCGATCTGATCCCAGAAATGCGCGGATTCAAGGTCGACGTGGCGCTTCTGCCGGTCAGCGGCACCTACGTCATGACCGCGAGCGAGGCCGTCGAGGCCGCGCAAACGCTCAAGCCTCAGCTGGTGATCCCCATGCATTACGGTGCCATCATCGGCTCCGATGCCGACGCGACTTACCTGGCACAACACACGGGCATCGAAACGTTGATTATGAAGAAGGAATAGCCCACGGCTCGCGCCAGACCATCCATAGAGGCCGGTCCGATGCGAAAAACAGGTGCGCCTCGCAGCGGCAGTCGCTCGCGCCGAAGCCCGACACGGGGATACTGCACACCCGGAAGCGCCGCTAGCGTCTGCGCCCAATTCGCACTCGCGTCGGACCGGCCCCTCCACCGCCCAGACCTCCTGTAGCTCCGCCTGCGCCAACAGGTAATCCACGTGCCAGTGGACGCGCTTGTGCGCGCGGGCGTGCCGCGAGACTCTGGCGCCTAAGCCGCCTGGACCAAGCGCGCTGCCCACGTAAAGGTACCAGCCCGGGGCAAAACTGGAACCGCCCGAGCCGTCCCACCTGCAGCTCGACTTCGTGGCCCAGCCACATCACCAGCACGTACGTTCCGGCTCCAACCGCGCTCATATGTCCTCCACCACGCCGATTATACACCCAAGTTGGCGCAAAAGCTTTGACAGTCGCCTGGTTTTTTGATATAATGTGCGAGATAGCTGTATCTTCCCCTCATCTATGAAACCACGCTTGCCCAGCGATGCGGCTCGTGGCCGGCTTCAGCTCTAGAACTGCATTTCGTCCTTCACCCATAGCCTTGCGCCATCTGATAAGTCATGGACTTCTGGCGCGGATTGGGGTTCGTTGCCCCTCACACCGCCGGATTGGCATCGGGTCTACTCGACAGCGGTTTTTTATTTCTCGTGAGGTGGCATCCAGGTCTCCTTACACCTGATTCGTGAGGAAAGGGGGGAGTGGGCGGCTTTCTGAGTAATCCCTTTGGGCGCAGGCAGTCTTTGCAGATGCCTCAACTAAAGTCGAGTGAGTTGCACCAGCAAAGGAGGAAATCCATGTTACCGAGGAAGCATGTGACCACCGTTTTTCTCGTGTTGGCGCTAATGAGTATGCTGTCCAGCGTCGCCGCAGCCCAAACGCCGGCCCCAGTCACTCCGCCCTCCGGCGATCCCATCCTCATCGGACTGGAAGGCCCTATGACCGGCGACATGGCCTACGAAGGCAAGGGCTTCGAACAGGCCATCACCCTGCTGGCCAAGCAAACCAACGACGGCAGGCGGACTTCTGGGCCGCCCGGTGCAGATCGTCGTCGATGACGATAAGGGCGATCCGAAAGAGGCCTCGCTCGTGGCCGACCGCATGGTGACGAAGAAGGTCGTGGCCGTCATCGGCGGCTACAATTCGACGGCCACGGAAGCCGTCATCCGGCATCTACGACGAGGCGGGTCTGCTGCAGATTACCCCATCCTCCACCGCCGTGCGGCCTGACCACGAATGGCTATCAGCGCTTCTTCCGCGTCTGTTTCCTGGACGACCGGCAGGGCCTGTTCGCCGCGCGCTTCATGACGGAGATCCTCGCGGCCAAGAAGATCGGCATCCTGCACGATAACTCCACCTACGGCAAGGGTTTGGCCGACGAGACCGCGAAGTACCTGGAGCAGGCCGGCGTCAAGGCCGATTTCTTCGACGCCATCGAGCCCAAGGACAAGGACTTCAGCCCCACCCTCACCAAAATCAAAGGCCTGGGCCTGGACGTAGTCTATTTCACCGGCTACCACGCGCAGGGCGGTCTGCTCCTCAAGCAATCCGCCGACCTCGGCCTGAAGATGCAGTGGCTGATGGGCAACGCGAGCAACAACCCCGAGCTGATCACGATCGCGGGTCTGGAAAACGCGAAGGGCACCATCGTCACCACCGAGCCGCTCCCGAGCGACCTCCCGTACCCGGAAGCGAAGCAGTTCCTGGCCGACTTCCAGGCCGCTTACGGTGAGGCTCCGACCAGCGTCTGGTGGGTGATGGCGGCCGATGCCTACAACGTCATCAAGTACGCCATCGAGCAGACCAAGTCCACCGATTCGCAAGGTCCTGGCCGAGTATCTGCACAAAGACTTCAAGGACTATCCCGGCATCACGGGGCCGATCCTGGGCTTCGACGAGAAGGGCGACCGCCTGGGCACGATTCACAAGGCCTACGTCATCGATGACACCGGCAACTTCGTCGTGTACCCAAAGCAGCCGGAAGAAAAGTCCTGATGCACTCTCCGTGGGGAGCTCGTGGTTCCATGCCGGGCTCCCCACTCAATTGGAGCAATCAGCGATCAGCTTTCAGCTTCCGCCAGTTCGTCTGCAGGCACACCGAAAAGACGGCTGAACGCTGGTCGCTGATTGCTGATCCTGACGATTGAAAGCTGACCCATGGAATTATTCGTTCAGCAGCTCATCAACGGCCTGACCATCGGCGGCTTCTACGCCCTGGTCGCCCTCGGCTACACCATGGTCTACGGCGTTCTGAAGCTGATCAACTTCGCCCACGGCGATCTCTTCATGTGGGGCGCATACATGGGTTGGGTGGCGCTGACCTTCATCCTGGGCAGCGTGTTTCACAGCGGCCTGCTCGCTATCGTTCCCGTGGTCATCTTCCTGATCATGACCATCGGCATCCTCGGCATCGCCATCGAGCGCATCGCCTACCGGCCGCTGCGGCAGTCCGGACGGCTGGCGCCCGTCATCTCGGCCCTCGGAGTCGCCTTCATCCTGGAGAGCGGCGCCCGCAACATCTGGGGCGCGAGCTACAAGGTATACCCGCCCGAGCTGCTGCCATCTGGGCGGCATTCACCTCGTCGGAGACGTCCGCCTCGGCTACGTGCAGCTGGCCGTCCTGGTCGTGTCCATCGTTTTGATGGCCGGCCTGTACCTGTTCGTGCAGAATACGCGCCTGGGCACGGCCATGCGAGCAGTCTCGCTGGATCACGACACCTCCCGCCTGATGGGTATCAACGTCAATCGCATCATCAGCCTCGTCTTTTTCATCGGTCCGGCGTTGGGCGGCATCGCCGGCATGATGGTCGGCCTGTACTACGGCTCGTTCGACTTCACTCTGGGCTGGATCTTTGGCCTCAAAGCGTTCATCGCCGCCATTCTCGGCGGAATCGGCAACATTCCCGGCGCTGTGGTCGGCGGCTTTCTCCTCGGCATCATCGAAACGCTGGGCGCAGGCTACATCTCACCGCAGTGGAAGGACGTGATCGCCTACGTGATCCTCATCATCATCCTGATCGTCCGGCCGACCGGCCTGCTCGGCGAGACCATCGCTGAAAAACTGTGAGGTGCGGAGCATGAGTGTCTGCCCTGGTCCGCAACCGGGCCATCAACCCCGCCTGGGGCTACGTGCTGTTCGCGATCGCCGCGATGATCGCTCCACTGCTGTTCGATGACTACTGGCGCTCGGTGGCCGTGGTCGCCGGCATATACGTGATCCTGGGCCTCAGCCTCAACGTCATCGTGGGCTACGCCGGCCTGTTCCAGTTAGGCCACGCCGCGTTCTACGGCATCGGCGCCTACACCGCCGCCATCCTGAACCTGCACTACAAGATCCCGATTCTGGCACTTCTGCCCGTCGGGGCGGTCGCCGCCGGCCTGGTGGCTTTCTTCCTCGTCCGCCCCATCCTTCATCTGCGGGGCGACTACCTGGCCATCGTCACCATCGGCTTCGGCGAAATCGTCCGCATCGCCCTCAAGAACGATATCTTTGGCATCACGGGCGGCCCGAACGGCCTGTCCGGCATCGACCGACCCGTGCTTTTCGGCTTCAAGTTCAGGGGCCCACTCGACTACTACTACCTGGTTTGGGTCGTTCGTTCTCCTCAGCATCTTCGCCTTTCGTCGATTAGAAAATTCACGCCTGGGCCGCGCCTGGAACTACGTCCGCGAAGACGAGTTGGCCGCCGAAGCCATGGGCATCGACACCGTGAAGGCCAAGCTGACCGCCTTCGTCATCGGGTCAGCCTGGGCCGGGCTGGCCGGCGTGCTCTACGCCAGCCGGTATCGCGTCATCGCCCCGGAGAACTTCAGCTTCCTGGAATCCGTCATCATGTTTTCGATCGTCGTCCTGGGTGGGACGGGCTCTATCCCGGCGTGTTCGTCGGTACGCTGGGATGGTCGTTCTGCCCGAGATTTTCCGTCCGCTGCGCGACTGGCGTGACGCCTGGCTCGGCGTGGCCATGGTGCTCATGATGATCGGCCGGCCCGCCGGGTTGTGGCCCAGCCGGCGCGCCCACCTGGAGACCGTCGCGGCGGAAAGCCCGCCGGCCAGGTAAGGCAATCCGCGATGCGATGATCCGTAATGCGTGGTGCGCGGGCGCGCCGCCGCACGCAGCGCACTGCGGATCACGCATCGCGGATTACGGACTACGCATCTTGCATTGTGCATCACGCATTACCCTCGTAACGGGAGCATCCTGAATGGCACTGCTCGAAGTCTCGAATCTGACCAAGGTCTTCGGCGGGCTGACGGCCGTCAGCCGGGTGACGTTCGACGTGGAGACCGGCGAGATCGTAGGCCTGATCGGGCCTAACGGCGCCGGCAAGACCACGGTCTTCAACCTCATCACCGGCATCTACCGCGCCACGGAAGGCGGGGTTGCGTTCCAGGGACGGCGCCTGGCCGGCCTGAGGCCGCACGAGATCACCGAGCGCGGCATCGCTCGCACCTTCCAGAGCATCCGGCTCTTTCCCAGTCTGACCGCCCTGGAGAACGTGATGGCCGGGCAGGATTGCCGCAGCAAGTCGGGCGCCATAGCCGCCATCCTGCGTCTCGGCTCGCAGGTCCGGGAAGAGCAACGGATCATCGAAGAGGCCAATCGCCAGCTCTCCTTCATGGGCCTGACCGACTATCGCCACGAGTTGGCGCGCAACCTGCCCTATGGCGACCAGCGCCGGCTTGAGATCGCCCGCGCCCTGGCCACCTTCCCCAAGCTGCTCATCCTCGACGAGCCCGCCGCCGGCCTGAACGAGCACGAGACCGGCGAGCTGATGGCGCTGATCGAGCGCATCCGCGAAGTCCGGCGTCACCATCCTGCTGATCGAGCACGACATGAAAGTGGTCATGGGCATCTCGCGACCGTATAGTCGTCCTGGACAACGGCGAGAAGATCGCCGAGGGCACACCTGACGACGATCCAGGGCAACGAGGCGGTCATCGAGGCGTACCTGGGCAGAGACGAGGACTGACCGAGCATGGCGCTTTTGACACTGGAGAACCTTCGAGACGTATTATGGGCACGTCCATGCGCTGCAAGGGTGTCTCTCTGGAGGTCGACGAGGGGCAGGTCGTGACGTTGATCGGCGCGAACGGCGCCGGCAAGAGCACCACGCTGCGCGCCATCTCGGGCCTGCTTCGGCCGCGCGGCGGTCGCGTCGTCTACGGCGAGCGGACGCTGAACAGCGTCCCGCGCACCGCATCGTGGAGATGGGCGTCAGCCACGCGCCCGGAAGGCCGCAGGATATTCTCGACGCTCACCGTGCAGGAAAACCTGAACATGGGCGCTTATCGGCTGGGCGGGACCAGGGCGCAATCCAGACGAACCTGGACCGCGTGTTCCAGTTGTTTCCACGAATCGCCGAGCGCCGCAAGCAGCTGGCCGGCACGCTCTCGGGCGGCGAGCAGCAGATGCTGTGCATCGGCCGCGCGCTGATGGGCAGCCCGCAGCTCCTGCTGCTGGACGAGCCGTCACTGGGCCTGGCGCCGATGCTGGTGAAGACCATCTTCGAGACGATTCGACGAAATCAACCAGCAGGGCGTCACCATCCTGCTGGTGGAGCAGAACGCCCGCGCCGCGCTCCGGCTGGCCCACCAGGGCTACGTCCTGGAAACCGGCCGTATCGTGCTGTCCGGGTCCGCCGACCAGCTTCTGCTCGACGAGCGCGTCCGCAAGGCCTATCTCGGAGAAACGTGAAAGAGCCTTCAGCGATCAGCTGGCAGCAATCAGCACCGCGCCAAGGGGTACGACTCGCATTCGGCGAGGACAGCCGGTCGCTGAAAGCTGACTGCTGATCGCTTCTACGAAAGGAGATCATCGGAGTGAAGACCGTTCTGAAAGGGACCCAGAAGACTGTCACTATCGAACGAGGCCAGCCGACGGTGATCATCGGTGAGCGCATCAACCCGACCGGGCGCAAGAAACTGGCCGAGGCGTTGCTGAAGGGCGACATGGACTACGTCCGCAACGAGGCCATCCAGCAGGTGGAGGACGGCGCGGACATCATCGACGTGAACGTCGGCGTGGCCGGCGGCGACGACGACAAGCTCCTGCCGCTGGCCGTCAAGACCGTCGCCGAGGCCGTCGACGTGCCCATCGCCATCGACTCGCCGCACCCGACAGCGCTGCCTGCCGCCCTCAAGATCTGCCCGGGCCGGCCCGCTGATCAACTCCGTCAACGGCGAGGAAGCCTCGCTCAACCGCGTCCTGCCGCTGGTCAAGGAATTCGGTTGCGCCGTCATCGGCCTGACGATGGACGACAACGGCATCCCGCCCACCGCCGATGCCCGCCTGGCTGTCGCCCACAAGATCGTCGACCGCGCCGGTGCAGATGGGCATTCCCGGCCGAGGACATCGATCATCGACTGCCTGGCGCTCACGGTCGGAGCCGACCACACCGCCGCCATGGTCACCCTGGAAGCGATCCGCAAGATCGTCGACTGAGATCGGCGTCAACGTCAGCCTCGGGGCCAGCAACATCTCGTTCGGCCTGCCCGACCGGGAAGCCATCAACGATCTGTTCATCGCCATGGCCATCCAGGAGGGCATGACCACTGCCATCGTCCACCCGGGCAAGACGCGACGCGCGATCCTGATCGCCGACGTGCTTCTGGGACGTGACGAGTACTCCATGCGGTACATCAAGTGGACCCGCGCCCAGCAGCAGAAGGCCGCCGCAGCGGCTGCAGCAGCCGGCGCCACCGCCTGAGCGTTTCTCATCCTCAGCCCTCCTCCCTCGCCCTGGAAGGGAGAGGGTTGGGATGAGAGTGAACCCGCCCACGAGGCAGACGTTACGCTCGTCCGAACCTCGCCTTCGCCGCCTCTACGATCAGGTCTGTCACAACCTGTGGCGACGTTCTCCCCGTGTTGATCGTCAGGTCGTACAACCGGACGTCGTTGATGTCGGCTTTGTACTGCCGACGCAAGTACGCGGCGCGTCCTTCGTCGCTGGCCGCCACCTTCCGCTGCGCGTCCTCTTCAGTCAGGTTGAACCGCTCGGCGATGACCTTCACCCGCTCGGCGAGCGGCGCGTGGATGCGGACGTGCAGCGTGTCCGCCTTGCCCCGCAGGACCATCTGGCCGGCACGCCCGATCAGTAGCACATCCTCTGTCCCAGCCAGATCGAAAATGATCGATTCCAGAATCGAGAGGTAGTAATCGCCTCCAATTGGGGACACGTCCCCCGAGATGTAAGCGTCGGTCGTCTGCACCGAGCCGAGCGCGATCGGCGCGGCCGGCGAGGTGACCGGCTCCCGCCTCAACCATTCGAGCACGCGCTGGACGAATCCAGCCCGCCCCTCGTCGGATTCCATGGCAACGCTGGCGGGAACACCCGCCGCAAGCGCCTCATGCAAGATTTCGCTGCCGACCACGCGCAACCGCAGCGCCGCGGCGACCTGGCCCGCAATCGTCTCTCCACCGCTGCCCATCTGTCGCGACAACGTTACTGTGGCGCCCATTTCTCTCTCCTTCACAATGCGAAATGGCTAATACCTATCCAATCGATTATAGCACGCCACTATGGAGACATCAAGGACGCCGGCGGCAGGGGTACAGCGAGGACCTCGGGCAAGACCGAGGCCGCGCCTTCAACCCCGGGGTACACTCAACAGAGCAGCTCGTCCTGGCGATTTCCGGTCTCCGCGACGAGCGCAGCAATTTTGGATGCGATGGCCCTGCCAACGGAGGCAAGGCATTGACATCGAATTGAATGAGTCTATAATACTGCCATATGCGTAACTAATCTGGTCCCGATAGACCACTAATCATGTGTTAACCCAAACCGCGTCGATCGTGGTCTGCAGTTGCGTGCGCGACCCGGGCCGCTGTCGCGAAAGGAGGTGCGAGCCTGTCATAGAGAGTTTTTCATCGGCCTTAGGAATCCCATCACTGGTCCTACTTTCTGTCGACGAATGCAATTCCGTCTATTAAAGGAGAGGTCGCCATGAAAAGGGTCATCCTGGTCGCACTAGTGGTTATTATGACCGTATTCCCATCCCTCGCGTCTGCCGCAGCCCCAAGCCCCACCGCACAGCCTCCGGCGTATCCGAACGCCCAGCAAGGCGGTGCACTGGTTTACGGTGTGTATCAGCCGGTCGACAACCTCGACCCCCACAAATCACAGCTTCTCGTCGTCGCCGAAATCGACAAGCCAATGTTTGACTCCCTGGTGTATATGCAGCCGGGCGATACCAACATCTATCCGGGTCTAGCCGAAAGCTGGACCGTTTCGCCCGACGCGAAGACATACACGTTCAAGCTGCGCCAGGGCGTGAAGTTTCACGACGGCACGCCGTTAAACGCCGACGCGGTCAAGAACAACTTCGACTGGATCTGGGATCTCAAGAACCAGCCCGGACTGTCCCACGACGTGCTCGGCACCTACGACTCCACCAAAGTGATCGATGATTCCACGGTTCAGGTCAATTTCACTGCGCCGAACGCGGCCTTCCTGCCCAACCTTGCCCAGATCTGGGGCGTCATTCAGTCCCCTACAGCGCGCGAGAAGTGGGGCGATCAGTACCAGTTCCACCTCACCGGCACCGGGCCGTACATGCTCAAAGAATACGTGGCAAACGATCACGTCACCATGGTCCGGAACCCGGACTACAACTGGGCTCCGCAGATCTTTCATCAGGGTCCGGCTTTCCTGGACAGCATTGAGTTTCGCATCATTCCGGAAGACGCCACCCGCGTAGCCGCGTTGGAGACCGGCGAGATCCAGTTGTGCCAGGCGGTTCCGTCACAGGACCTCGAGCGCCTGAAAAGCAACCCGGAGCTTCAAGTCCTCATCGCGCCAGCCGGCGGCATCCCCTGGAATATCATCGTGAACGTGACCAAGGCCCCGTTGGACGATCTGAACGTTCGCAAGGCGCTCTGGTACGCTACTAACCAGGCCCAAATTGTCGATACGCTGTTCAAGGGAGTGCGGACGCCCGCCTACTGGCCCGCAGAGAAGACCATGCTCGGCTACGACGCGGCGAAGGACGTGCCGCAGTACGATCCCGAGAAGGCCAAATCCCTGCTCGATCAGGCCGGCTGGACCGCCGGCTCCGACGGCATCCGTGAGAAAGGCGGTCAGAAACTGCACCTCCTGAAGATCATTCCCGCGGACTTCGGCATGGACGAATACAGCACGATGCTGCAGCAGCAGTACAAGGCAGTGGGCATCGACATGGAAATCCAGGTCCGCGCTATCAGTGCCTGTCTGGACGCCTGGAACAAAGGGGAGCAGAACCTTGCGCCTGGCCTCTTCTGGTGGCCCGATCCCGCCTTCGTGCGCAGTTTTTATCACTCCAGCAACATCGGACGGCCCAGCAACTGGAGCCACACCAGTGACCCGGCGATGGACGCTCTGATTGTCAAGGGCGAGTCGACGCTCGACCAGGTCCAGCGCGGCGAAATCTATCGTCAGATCTATCAGAAGATCGTGGATGAAGTGCTGTCGATCCCGCTCATGCACAAGCAGTGGGTGGGCGCAGCGGCGAAATCCCTGGGCGGCATGTCCTTCGACGTGACCGGTTACCCGAACTTCAACGACGCTCACTTTACCAAGTAGTCGGATCGCAGCGGGTGAGGGCCTGCCCTTCGAGAGGAAGCAGCGCCCTCACCCGCCCCTGGCTGGTGCGGAGGTCAAATGCTGCGCTATCTGATCCAGCGCCTGCTCACTGCGGTCCCGGTGCTGCTCGGCGTGTCCGTCCTCGTTTGGGGCATGGTTTATCTGGTGCCGGGTGATCCGGTCGATACTCTGTCGTACGGCTCCGCGATCACCCCCGAGCAGCGCGAGCAGCTGCGTCACGTATTGGGACTGGACCTGCCACTGCACGTCCAGTATGTCAACTTCCTATCCAAAGCAGTCCGTGGCGATCTGGGGCAGTCCATCTTTACGAAGCGGGCAGTGATGGACGAGTTGTTCGCTCAATTGCCTGCCACGATCCAGCTGACTATCGGCGGCATGGTAGTGGCGCTCATCATTGGCTTCGTGTTCGGGATCGCGTCCGCCTTGAAGCCGAATTCCTGGCTGGACGCGTCGTTGATGACGATCTCGTTCCTGGGACTGTCCATGCCGCATTTTTGGTTGGGCCTGCTGCTCATCTTTCTGTTCGCCGTGCAGCTCGGATGGCTGCCGGCAACGGGGCACGGGGGCCTGAATCGCCTCATCCTACCTTCCGTGGCGTTGGGTTGGAGCTTCGCGGCGATCATCGCGCGCCTCGTCCGCCAGGCCCTGCTCGAGGTCCTGCGCCAGGAGTATGTCCTCACCGCCCGCGCCAAGGGTCTGCGCGAGAGCGCGGTTATCCTCCGTCACGCCCTGAAAAACATGCTCATCCCGGTCATTACTATCGTCGGCCTCCAGGTCGGCAATATGCTGGGCGGCGCAGTGGTGATCGAAAACGTGTTCGCCCGCCAGGGACTGGGCCGCCTGGCGGTGCAGGCCCTGTTGCGCAAGGATTTTCCAATGGTGCAAGGCATCGTTCTGGTGTCAGCAGTGTTCTACGTTGGCCTGAACATACTGGTCGATATCTCGTATGGCTGGCTGGATCCCCGGATTCGGTATCGCTAGATCCGGACCTGTATCCCAGTCTCTCCCAAGGCAGCGGCGGTCAGGGACCGTCCGTGAGAAAGGTCACCGTTTGGAGGTGAATGTGACGGGCAGCGATTATGTCGCGAATCAAGCCCGGCAGGCAGAGCCGCTTCTGACGACGCGCTCGATGAGCTTCGCCGAAGAGACGTTTCGCCGATTCATGAAGAACAGAGGTGCGGCGATTGGCCTCGTGGCACTCCTGCTCCTGATTGCCTCGGCGCTTTTGGCGCCGGTGATCGCGCCCCACGACCCGACACAGCAGTTCGTCGGGCCAAGGCTGTCACCGCCGCAGCCGCAGTACCCCTTCGGAACGGATCAGTTCGGGCGCGACGTGTTGAGCAGGACAATCTGGGGCGGACAGAATACCCTGAAGGTACCGCTAATCGCCATCGCAATCGCGGTCGGCGCCGGCATCGTCCTCGGCCTCATCTCCGGATATTACGGCGGAAAGGCCGATGCACTTATCTCGTGGCTTATGGACATCCTACTCGCCTTTCCCGGCCTGCTGTTGACCCTGGTGGTAGTGGGCATTCTCGGCACCGGGCTCGACAAGGTGATGATCGCCGTCGGCATCTCGCTGATTCCCGTCCACGTTCGGCTGGTGCGCGGCAGCGTCCTGTCCATTAAACAAAACGTGTATATCGATGCGGCCCGGGTCGTCGGCTGCGGCGACCTCCGCATCGCATTCCGGCACGTGTTCCCCAATGTGATCGGCTCGCTTATGGTGTTGGCGAGCACCGCGATTGCCTGGGCAATCGTGGCCGGCGCCGCACTGAACTTCCTGGGGATGGGCGTTCAGCCGCCTCTGGCGGAATGGGCGCGGACATGGCAACCAGCCGTAACTACCTGCGCGAGTCCTGGTGGATGATGACCTTTCCCGGCCTGGGAATCGTCATCACCATCATCGCCGTGAACCTGATTGGTGATGGCCTGACGGGCGCGCTCGACCCACGGTTGCGGAACAGATAGTTCGACACTATTACGTTTCAAGGGGGAAATTCAATGTTGCCCAGACTCATGATTCCAGGTCCAACCGATATCAGTGCCCAAGCGCTCGAGCAGTTGGGGCTGCCCGTGAGGGCCCATTACGGCCCCGACTGGACCGCGCTCCATCGCGACACAATCCGGCTCCTGCGCGAGATCATCCAGACGTCAGGCAAGATCTACATGATCGGCGGCAGCGGCAGCACGGCTAACGAAGTCGCGGTGAACAGCACCCTGCGCCCGGGGGAGAAGGTCATCGTCGGCAACAACGGCATGTTCGGTGATCGGTTAGTGGAGATGCTCGCCAGCTTCCAGTGCACGCCGATCGAGGTAAGAGCCGACCCCGGCGCTCCGCTGTCACCCGCCGCATTCTCTCAGACGTTGGCCGCACATCCGGACGCCACGCTCGTCGCAGCCGTCCATCTCGAAACGTCCACCGGCGTCCTCAACCCAATACGCGACATCGCGCACGCCGCACACGTCGCAGGGGTCCACGTCCTGGTCGATGCCGTATCGTCGTTGGCCGGGACCGAACTGCCGATGGACGAGTGGGGCATCGATATTCTGACGAGCGCTTCGCAAAAGTGTCTGGGCGGGCCTCCCGGATTGGCGATCGTAGCCGTCGGCGACGAGGGGTGGAAGCTGGTCGAGCGGCCGGGAGCGCGCGGGTGGCTCACGAACTTGAACCTGTGGCAGAAGTATGCGGTCGAGTGGGGCGACTGGCATCCACACCCGGCAACCATGCCGACGAACATCGTGGCTGCACTGCACCAGTCTCTTCTCGAGCTGTCCGCTGAGGGCCTACCTGACAGAATCGCGCGCTACTGGCGTATCGCGCGACGGCTGCGGGCCGGGTTGCAGACCCTTGGCATGCTGCCGGTCGTGGGCGACGAGGACTCTGCGCCGGTCCTGACCGCAGCCTGGGTTCCAGCGGGCGTGAATTCCCCGGACATTGTCAGCTACGTAATGCGAGCGCACAACATTCAGATTACCGCCGGCTTCGGTGCGTTGAAGGAGAAGGTCGTCCGCATCGGGCACATGGCCACTGTAGACGACGCCCTGGTTGATGAGCTCGTAGCCGCGATCAAGGAGTACCTGGATAGCCAGAAATAGAAGAGCAGTCCCGCGTGATCGACGAAAGTCGTCGCACGCAAGAGGTCTCCAGCTTGGCTGCCCGAACACAAGACCGCGAAGGACGCGAGTTAGCGTCCTTGCGCGGTCCGTTCATGAGGCATCGGTTCACGTCCCGCCTACTTCAGTGCGTCCAGTATCTTCTCCGGCTCGAAGATACCGTTCTCCGTGATGATGCCCGTGATGTACCGGGCGGGCGTCACGTCGAACGCCAGGTTGCGCGCAGTGGATGCCGCGGGCGCCACGCGAACCCGGCCGAACTTGCCCGGTGTCCAGCAGGCCGTAGGCGTACAACACCTCGTCCGGACTGCGCTCCTCGATGGGAATGTTGTCCCCACTGGGGCAGTTGGCGTCGACGGTGGAGGTCGGCGCGGCCACGTAGAAGGGAATGCCCAGCTCGTGGGCCACGCACGGCCTTCTCGTACGTGCCGATCTTGTTCGCCACGTCGCCGTTCGCCGCCACGCGGTCCGCGCCCGACGATGGCCAGGTCGATTTCGCCGCGCTGCATCAGGAAGCCCGAAGCATTGTCGGCCACGATCGCATGTGGCACGCCCTCGTTGCCCAGCTCCCAGGCCGTCAGCTGCGCGCCCTGGCCGCGAGGCCGCGTTTCGTCGGCAAACACGAACACCTTCTTGCCCGGCCGGTGCGCAACGTAGATCGGCGCCAGGGCGGAGCCCCAATCGGAGAAGGCCAGCCAGCCGGCATTGCAGTGCGTCAGCACGCGCGCACCGTCCTTCAGGAGCGTCGCACCATGATTGCCGATCCTGTGGCCCTCGTCCGCGTTTTCGTCCGACATGGCCTGCGCCTCAAGCACAGCCGCGTTTCGCGCCGCTGTCTCGTCGGGCGCCGCCTTCAGGGCCGCCATCGTGCGATCGATGGCGTAGAACAGGTTTTGGGCCGTCGGCCGGGTCGCCGCCAGCAGCTTCGCCCCCGCATCCACGTATGCCAGGAAACCAGCGCCTTCCGGCGCCTCCAGCGCTGCCTGGGCCACGCCGTAGCCGCCCGCCACGCCGATCGCCCCGGCACCGCGGACCGTCATGTTGCGAATAGCCTCCGCCGTGGCCTTGTGGTCCGCCAGCTGGATGATCTCGAAGAAATGCGGCAGCAGCGGCTGATTGATCATGTGTACCGTCCGGCCTTCCATCCAAACCGTGCGGTACGGCTTCCCGTTGACGTTCATTCATTACCTCCACAGGCAGCAGGATGCCACGAACAGCGTCTTCGCGGCGTTTTCTCTACGCCTTGATGTCCTTCGTCTCTTCCCTCACGATGCCAATCAGGTCGTCCACCGTTTTG
The DNA here is from genome assembly GCA_963843645.1 of uncultured Chloroflexia bacterium. Taxonomy (GTDB): domain Bacteria; phylum Chloroflexota; class Anaerolineae; order DAOTYC01; family DAOTYC01; genus CAWJLE01. Next base: position 1,585,993 of record CAWJLE010000003.1, read on the forward strand.
ATCGAGTCACGCTCCAGGAGCCAGCGAGAGCCGATGCGAATCGCCGGCCGCTCGCAGACGGCCCGCTTCTCCAGGTCTTTGATGCTGGAGATGTCCCACACGGTGACGATACCCATCGTGCGGCGCAGCATCTTGACGCCGCCGTGGCCGGCCACCTCGTGGAACATGGTCGCAAGGTAGCGGCGGCGAAACTCGGCGAAGGCCTCATCCCCACCCGGGAACTGCCAGTATGCCGTCTCCTGCAACTCGCCGCAGTTGTTGTTCTTCCACACTTCGTCGAACTTGCGCGCGAACTCGAGCCAGATGCCGCGAATCATGTCCAGCAGATAAGCCTGGTATTCGGCGCGCACCACCGGGTCCGGCGTGTGGGCGTAGTGCGACAGGTAGTTCTGAACCAGGTTCTGCAGCAGTGCGGCCACGTCGTAGCCGCTCGGACCGTAGAAAGCAGAACTCTGGATCGATGACCATCGTCTCGCGCTCGTTGAGCATGATCGAGCCGGTGTGCAGATCGGCGTGAATGAGAGCCTGCGCGTGGGTCATGTAGCTCTCTTTCATCTCGGCGATGGCCACCTTCAGTGGACCGTTCCGCCGCACGGCCTTGACTTCGGCGTCGATCAACGGATTCCAGCTGTTGTCCGGCGACTCGAAGTACGGGTGGCCGTAGACGAAATCCTCCTGCAGCCTGGATAGCTCGGGGTTGACGAACTTCTTCTGCATCTCTTTCTTTTTCAGCCCGTGAGGTACAGGTCGGACGTGAAGAAGAGGGTGTTGGCCAAGAAGGTGGAGATCTGATCGACGAAGAGCGGGAAGCGCTTGCGGGCCACCAGAGGCTTGCGCATCACTTCCATGTCGCCCAGGTAGCGCATGACCACCAGAGACATGTCGTAGTCGTGATCGTATATCTCGGGCGACAGGCCGGGCGCGACCCGGTTGTACAACATCAGGGCCTCTGTCTCGAAGATCACGCGGTCTCGCGTGAGGGGCCACGATTCGCCGGCGTAGCGCAGGTATGGAAAGGCCTGCTTGACCACGCAGCTCTGCGAGGGATCGTCCTCGTTCTTGACGACGAAGACCTGGTTGAGGTTGCCGTCCCCCACTTCTGCAGCCGTGAGGCGCGCCGTCGGGTCCAGGACCTTCGCCATAACTGCGCGCCCTTTCAGATAATCGATAACAGTCTCGGTGCTCAATGGATGGTAGTCCATGGACTTTTGTTCCCTTTCGCGAATCTCACTACGGTGTGGACACGGTTAGAGAGCTGGACAGCCACTGAATATCGCAGGTATAACCCAAAATCGAATCGTCGTCAAGTCGCCCGCCCCCTATCGGCCTGACCACCCGCCCAACGATCTTGAAGGCGAAAGAACTCCCAGGCGTTTTCCCGCAGCCAACGCGTGGCCACTCTGTCGGCCTGTCGTTCGGTCATGGCGCCGTCGGCCACTTCCCCGGCCAGAAGGTCAGCCAGGTTGTCGCGCACCATCTCGGCGTACGCGCAGACCGACAGCACGTTCTTGTGGTCGCCGCCGAAGGCAAAGATCTTGTTCACGGGCAAGGACGACAGCCAGTCTCGCATGTATCGGCGCGCGGTCCGAGGCGAGAGAAGGTCGAACCAGGCGGTGTTGAGGTACACGTTCGGGAACAGCTTGACGAGTGCGGTCGCCTCCGCCACGTAGGGATAGCCGGCGTGGAGCAGGTCGAATTGCGCCTGCGGATACTGTAGGAACAACTCCGCGAGGTGCGTTGGGTTGGCGTAGCTGACCTGGGCGCCGTTGCTGCCACCCGGCATCGCGCAATGGATCTGTACCGGCACGTCCAGGTCGAGCGCGCACCGCACCAGGTAGTGCTGCATGAAATTCTGGAAGGGGACCATCTCATCGAAGCCCACGGCCGTGTCCCCGGCGACGCCGCCGGCCGCCGGCATCCGCAGGATGCGCTCGAGGCAGCGCTCAGCATCACGCGGATCGGCCGAAGGGTAGTGGATGTCCCGCAAGTAGGCCAGCCGGTGCCACTTGATGCCGACCATGCCGTTTTTCCAGGCCAGCTCCAGCACGACGTCCAGTGCCCGCAGGTACGTCTCCAGGGAGTAGATGCTTTGGCCGGCAGCCTTCTCCAGAACCGCCAGATCGCTCCGCTTCTGAGGCATGGCCACGTCAGCCGCGTAGAACAGGGGAGCGAAGAACTCAGGAGCCGGGTTTTCCGCCACCACTCCCCCCACCTGAGTATTGACGCAAGCGGAGAAGTTGAACTTCTCTTTCAGCAGGCGCCGGTAGGTCCCCGGGACACGAAGCGCCTTGATCCGCTCCTCCACGATCGGGATCGTCGTCTCTTCCAGGTCGTCTACGCCGCAGAACAGGGTCAGCGCTCGGCGGCACAAGATGCCGCTGCCCATCCCGCGCACGCGCTCCCAGAACGCCGAGACGCGCGCCCACTTGTCCGCGCTGCTCATGCCCGACCGCAGAGCATCCTTCGGCATTCCCGCCGACACGAGGTCGCCGTACGAATAACCGAGCAGCGAGCTGAAATCCGGCTCCCGCTGAAGCTGCGGCGGCGAGATCGTCGAAGAAGGAGTTGCACCCAGCCACTCCTCTTCGCTCGGAAGATGGTCGTGCGCGTCGACGAGAGGAATCTCGCTTATGCGGGCTCGAAGCGTTTCATATACTGGGTTGGACTCGCGCGACATGTGCCCCTCCATCCTCTGCGGTGCCGTCACTGATGCACGGTAATCTCCCACGAGCCTAGTCCCGAGACCTCGAAGGCGTAATCGCCGGTCCGCGGGATGCCCAGGGAATAGATGCGGTTGAGAGGGCCGGCCTGGTTGACCAGCAAGTCCTGACGCTGCCCCTGATCGTCCACCAGCCAGACAGCGAACGTGCTCCGGCCGTCGAACGTCAGCTGGAAAGTTGCCTGTCGCTCCAGCAGGCTGACTGGGACTCGCTCCTGAGGTCCGATACCGCTCAGCCTCTGGTTCAAGAAGGTCACCGGCGGGGCGAGAGGCTGGTCCACACCAGGAGAAAGCTTCAGCGAGGCCAGTATCCGCTCCAGTCGGGACAGGTCGTCCTCTGTCAAAGAACCCGCGGTCCGCGCATAGGACGCGCCGACGACCCGCTCACCGGACTGCCGAGAGACGACAAAGAGCTGCTCCATGCTGGCTTTGGAGCCGGTCGCCGTGACATGCGCAACAGCGCCGCTGATTCCTCGGTCCCAGCGGCCACGCTGGTCGGAGGTGATCTGCTCCCCCATCTGATCCCAGGCCGGCTTCACGCCATCGACCCAATCACCAACCGCGGACTCCTCGGTCTGCGTAACGGGCACCGTGAAGACCGAAACGTAAGCCAGCACGTGCGCCGGCCCCTGCAGCAACACCGCGCTCGGCTCAGATTGCGCCGCGGTCCAGTCAGGCGGGAACTGGAGCGAGAACGCGCCGCCCTCGTCGGTAAGGCTGAACCACGTTTCCGTAAGCGAACCGGTCGCGGTGAGCGGCTCCGTGGGCGTCACCGCAGCAGTGACCGACAGCGCCGGAGCGGCCGCCGGTGTCTGCGCGTCGGCGATCTCAATATTCCCTGCCATCCAGAACACCGCTACACCCACCAGTAGCGCCACGATCAGCTTGCATCGCATGAGGTGCCCTCCTGAGATTCTCACCTAATCTTTGCTCGATGGAGCCGGCTGGGCAATGGGGGTCACCTCCGAGTCCGGGCCGAGCAGCCGAATCGAATCGATCAGTCGGGCCAGGTCGCCTTCATCTTGCTCATCGACCTGCCCCGGAAGATTCCCGATCAGGCCCAACACGAAGGTCCGCTGATCCAGGCTGCCCAACACGATCAGGCGCTCGCCCAGTTCGCCGTATTTGTTCACCAAAGCAACGCGGCCGTACTTGCCAGGTACGCCGTGCAGCCACGAGCCGCTGGTTACGACCTCCTCGTCCAGGCCGACGCTCCGGCCCTGGTCCGTGGTCGAGAGCAGTTGCCGCAGCAGCCCATCGAGGTCACGGCCTTCACTGGGAAAGACCGCCAGCATGACGCTCTTGGACTCGCCCTCGTTGAATCTGGGACTACCGGGAACCTGCTTGGGCGCCGGAGTCCACCGCGGAGGGTACCACAGCATGAACGCTGAACCGCTGTCCGTGTACGGCAGCCACGTGTCCGGGAGCACCACCGAATCCGGCGCATCGCCGCTCCCGGCGTCGTCCGTCGGGGCGCCCGTCGGCGCAACCGTGCCGGCCGGATCCGGCGTCGAGGTCGGCGCCTGGGCGCCCGCCAGGCCCGCGCCTGACACCGTCCACAAGGTGAGCAATGCCACGACCAGGTGCATCAACTTTCGATTCATTGTCAATCCCCTTCAGATGAAATAGCCGCGCAACTGCTTCGCAGCCCGCGGGAACCGAGCCAACCACTTAAGCCCCTCTCAGCGGACGTCCTCCAGAACAATGCTATCCTGCTGTCCCGCGCGGCCGGTCACGACGACGGGTAGTCGCCGGCCGGTCCTGGCCTCATACATGCCAACCCGAAGCTGATAAGGCCCCGGCGGCGCGTCGGGGGGAACCGCCAAGTCGTACGGGTCGCGGACGATTTCCCCTTTGTCCCAGCTGCTGGTGGGATGAAAGCCGCTCACAGGTTGGTGGTCCGTTTGGCTGACGATCCGGCCCTGCGCATCGAGCAGGTGCACGAACACAGTGTAGTCGATGTCCGTCCGGGCCAGGGCCTGCCAGAACAGCGTCAGGTGGATGCTGTCCCCCGGCTGGAGATCGACATCCGTTGCCTTGTAGCCCAACAGGCTCACGTGATCCGCCAGCCGGGCTCCGACAGCGCGCGACATGTCCAGCATCTCCGGCCGGACCATTGACCGCGGGATGGTAATATGTTCGATGAACAACTCGTCATCCGGCTCATCCTGCGAGCCATAGTAAGCCACGCCGACCTGATATTGGCCGGGCGGCGTTCCGGGCCACACGTCGATCACCCGCGAGTCCGGCACGAATTCGCGATCGCTGCCCGTCTGATCGGAGGACCAACTGAAAACGCCGGACGTGCCTCCCCAGATGTGATACGCGCTGTCCATGATTTTCAGGTCGAGATTCGGCGAACCTTCCGGAGACAGCGGATGCCAAAAGAGGCTCAGTTTGAGCTGCAGGGCGCCGGTAGGCGTTTCTTCGACGTCGTAATTGTAGCCGAGCAACTTCAAGTGGTCTGTCAGCTGCCGATCCTCCAGGATGGACCCCGGCGACCGCAGGTAGATGCGATGGCTCGTGCTGTCGAGGTGCACCAGATAGTAATTCCGGCGAACCCACTCGTCGTACCCTGAGTTCTCAAACCGCTCCTTCCAGACGACAATCGCGGCCGGCCGATATTGCCCGGTCAGATCGATGATCTTGCCTGCCGACAGATCGCCCACCCTCAGCCGCTTCCAAGACACCTCGGTCAACGATGGTAGAATCTGCCGCCCCGCCAGGAGCGGCAACATCGGCTCATCGCTGAATACCAAGTCCTCGGGCGCAGTCGTCTCCTCCAAGAAATGAATCGCCACGCTCTCGCTCTCGTCGGGCGTCCGCACCGCCTCGACTGCCTGGCGGTCCAATCGCAGATCGCCCGGCAACAACAGAGCGTACAGCCCAAGCGCACCGCAAGCGACCCCACTGGCCCACGTCAGCCGCCGCTCCCAAATCCGCCGGACCAGGGCACTGATGCCGACTCCGGCGAGGACGCTCATGGGGAAGAACAGGGCCACGATGTGATGGTCGTACAGAGGAGAGTGGCTGAGCAGGAAGGCAGCGGCCGCCGACGGCGCCGGCCACGATGAGTGCCTTGCGCAACGGCCGAGTGCGGCGAGGCTGGATGGCGCCGTAAATCGCCAACAGGATCAGCGGGCGCTGGCTCCCCATGACCTGGTCGATCTGCCTGAGGTTCTGGACGACCCAGGTCGGATCGTCCAATCGGCCTTCCAACTGAAAACGAACCACGTTGTCGAAGACCGCCTGCGGTCCGATGGCTGCCACGTACAGAACCAGCGTCGCCGCCAGGCAGGCGTACGCCACGGCAGTATCGCCGAAGATCTCGCGCGACCAGGGCCGATAGCCCAATTCCCCGGGCCGGGAGCCGGGACGGGCGTGGCGAAGGAGCACCGCGACGAATAGAAACGGGACGGCAAACAACACGACGAGCTTCGTCAGCAGTGCCGCCGCCGTCAGCACACCCGCCATCGAGATCCAGCGCCGATGCCCGGTGCGAATGTAGCGCAGCTTGCCCACGATGGCAACGGTGATCAGGCACATGGCCGGCAGCGTGGAAAACGCTCGCGTGGATTGCTCGAACACGCTGGGGATCATCGTCAGCGCCAACGGCGCGGCCAGTGCCGCGACCCAACCGCCCAGCTCCCTCGCCGCCAGGCCGACGGCCACGAAGCCCACGAACAGATAGCAGACGACGACCAGTCGTGCAGTGGCGACGGACGGCCCCCACTGCGACATTCCGGCGCTCAGCGAGTGAATGAAGAGCGGCGGCGAGCTGGTCATCGTCTCGTGGTAAAGTGCGAATCCCTTGCTGACCATCCAGGCCGCAGAAACGTAAGCACCCTCGTCGTGGGTCCAGCCGTACCCGCCGAGAATCGACAGCCGCCACAAGAGAAAGCCCAGAGACAACATCGCAAACGACAGCGGCCCCCATAGGGTCCGCAGGTGTAGCTTGTTATTCAAAGCCACCCCTGCCGGGGGCTTCGCAACGACTGTATTCACGTACGCTCCCGACACTTAACGGCGTCCCCCGATCAGGAACGACTCTCGCCTGGGGAGGCCGTCGGGTTGCTGCTCCGGTCTACCGGCTGGTAGCCGGCGTCGCCGGTGTCGCAACCGCTGGCAGGCCGGCACTGGTCAAGGCCACCGAGTCAATTGCCTGGGCCATGTCAGCCTGGTCTCGCTCGCTCACTTCACCACCCGCGCTGAGAACCGTGGCCAGAACGATCGTCCGCTCGTCCAAACCGCCCACCACGATCAGAACTTCACCGTGAACTCCGGCGGCATCCGTCAAAACGAGGTGGCTGAACATCCCGGTCACTCGATGCTGCCAGGCGCCGCTCGCAGCAACCTCCACCGACTCGCCAGGATTTTTCGCCGCCTGCTTCACTCCGTTCGCCATGACCCCCAGGATGGACTCGTCGGTCCGGCCTTGTCGGAGGGCCACGCCGACCATCATGTTCTTGTTCGGGCCGTCGCTGAAGGTCACGCTGTCTGGTTTCTGCGACGACAGGGCCCATTGCGACGGATACGAAAGTGAGAATGCCCCGTCAGCCGGCGTAAACGGAGTGAATCTCGTCAACATCCCGCCCCGTATGGCCAGGCCGATGGCCGCTGCCACCAGCACAACGAGGACGATGGCGATGCTGATTTTGCGTTTCATGTTGCCCCTTCAGATTGACCCGTGGTTGCCAGGCGACGAGGCGGCGTCATGTGATTGTGGCTCCGGCATCGTCATTATAGGTGCGTCCCACCCCACCGTCAAACGTCAGACCTGGTGCGCTCGATTCCACTCTGCGACGGCATCGAACATGGCCGTGATGCGCTCGGGCGTAACGTCGGCCATGATGTTATGAACCTGCGTGAAGACGTAGCCGCCAGAGGAGTTGTCTCCGGTAAAGGCGTTCAGATTGTGCCGCACGTGAGCGCGGATCTCGTCCGGCGTCCCAGCGCGGAGCACCTGCTGCGTGTCGCAGCCGCCGCCCCAGAACGAGATCTTCCCGCCCAGGTCCGCCTTCAGCCGCTCCGGCTCCATGTTTCGGGCGCTGATCTGCACCGGATTCCACGCGTCGAGCCCCGCCTCCACCAGATCAGGCACGATCGGGGCCATGCTGCCGCACGAATGGAGCAGAATCTTCACGTCTGGAGACAGCTCCTTCACGCGATTCCACAGGATCCTTTGCCGCGGCTTGAAGAACTCTCGGTACATCTTGGGGGAGATCATGAGGCCCGTCTGCATCCCAAAGTCGTCGAAGCAGATGACCATGTCGATGTACGGCCCGATGGCGTTCAGCGTGAAATCGATCCGCTCCAGGTAGAACTCGGTCAGGTTGTCCAGGAAGTGGTGGACGAGCTCAGGCTCGGACGCCAGCAGCACCGAGAAACCCTCCATGCCGAACAGGTGCTGCCCGCCCTCCAGCAGCGGCCCGCGGACCGAGGCGATGGTGAACCGATCCGTCGCTTGGCGCAGCCGCCGCGCGCCCTCCGCCAGGAACCGGCAGCCGTCTTCGTCCTGAGCCACGGGGCCGGGCGGCGCCGGGATGGACGACCAGACGTCGTGAGCCATCACTTCTCGGAGGTGATCCACGGCCGAGAAGTCCCCTGTCTCCAGCGCAGCCTGCAGGGGGTAGCCGGTCTGCTCGAAGTACACCATGCCCGGCCTCTGGACGCCGATTCGCATCCCGTCTTCCGCCAGCAGGTACCAGGTGTCCCCGTCGCGCTCCAGCTCGACACAGCGCGGGATGAGGCAGTCGCGCCCGTCGGGCAGAACCCACGGCTTCCAGTCCGAGTCACTCAAGGCAAAGCCCGCGCCGACATCCACGGTGTCCACGCCGAAGCGATCCCGCACGTCGTCGTCGATCACAGCCAGCTGCAGGATCATGTCCTGGATCCGCAGCGGGCGCTTCGGCAGGCCCAGGTAGTCGCGCAGGCGCGCGTAGGCCATAGCCATGATGCCGCTGGACCGATGCCCGGCGAAATCGACGGGCACGCGGTCCGGTGGCTTGAAGTTGAGGGCGGTTAGCACGCGTTCGCGTGAATCCATGCCCCTCCCCTTACTCGGCTTCCGACAGCAGGACGACCTTCACCGTGCCGGTTTTCGCGCGGTCCAGCATCATGCGAAAGCCACGATCGATGTCCGTCAGCGGCATCGTCGTGACGGCGTCGTCGGGCAGACGAACCCGGCCGGATTCCATGAGATCGATGGTCTGGCGCATTTCGTCCTGGCCGCGGTGGTTGCTGTAACCCTGCAGGCCGATGAGCGAATGCTCGTCGACGACGACGTCGATCCATGGGACCGGGAGCGTCGTCGAGGCAGTCAAGCCCAGAAGCGCCACCCGGCCGCCCTTGCGGATCATCCGCAGCGCGGGCTCGAACATGGGGGCCGGCCCGCCAGCCGCTTCGAAGACGACGTCGATTTCGTCCGCCAGGTTGCGTACCGCGGACACAAGGTCCGCCTGCCGAACGTCCAGCGTATGCGTCGCACCCATCCGTCGCGCCAGCTCCAGATTGCGCTCGTGCTTGCCGATGACGATCGCCGGGTTGGCCCCGCGCGCCACGGCGGCTTGCAGCAGCAGCAGACCGATGGTGCCATCGCCAATAACGACGATCGACTGGCCGGGCGCGATTTCCGTACTGTTGACGGCGTGCACACCGACGGCCACGCAATCGGCCAGCGCGGCCTGAGCGAACGGCAGCACGTCCACGTTGAAGGGGTAGAACTTCTCCGCCGGAGCGGCGACGTATTCGGCAAACCCGCCCGCGTAGTCTCGCCCGATCATCTCGATGTTCTCGCAGATGTGGTAGTGCCCCCGCCGGCAGTTGCCGCAGTGGCCGCACCCCACGAGCGGATCGAGAATGATGGGCTGCCCGACGGTCAGATTGCTGCCACCGGGATCAGCGACCACTCCGGCGGCCTCGTGGCCACGAACACTGCCCGGGTCGAACGGCAGGTCTCCTCGATAGAAGTGCATGTCGGAGCCGCAAATGCCGGCCGCCTTCACTTTCATCAGCGCCCAGCCTGGCTTCAGCGTGGGTAACGGTTGGTCTGCGATACGAAATGAGTACGGTGCGTCCAACATAGCTGCTTTCATGAGATTGCGTCTCCTTATTCAAGGCTGGTATCTGGTTCGCGTCCACCATGCATATTATACACAAATCGGCAACGCGCGCCGACGCCGCTCCTCTCCGGCAGGGAGAAGCGCGGCGCCGGGTGACCGTTTGTGTGGCTCTGTTCTATTCTTCCGCCGACTCGCGCTCGCTCAGCTTGATCGAATACACGTTCAGCACCAACGCGGCCAACAGAGTGAGGCCCGTGACCAACGTCTTCAGGTAGATGTCGATATTGACGAGGTTCAAGCCGTTCTTGAGTACGCCGAAGATCAGCAAACCGATGATGGTGTTGGGGATGCCGCCCTCCCCACCAAACAGCGACGTACCGCCCAGCACCACCGCAGCGATAGCATCCATCAGCATCGACTCGAATCCGGCTGCCTGGGCTGAGCCAATACGTCCTGTGTTGATCAGGCCGCCGAAGCCGGCCAGGCCGCCGCACACGCACATTGCCATAGTCCGCACGAACTTGGAATCGACGCCGGAGAGCTCGGCCGCCTCACGGTTGCCGCCCACCATGTAGACGTACCGCCCGAACCGCGTGTAGGCCAATACGAAGTACGAAGCCGCCAGCACGATGATGCCGACTATGAGGATCCACGGGATGCCGGCCAGGTACTCGTTCCCCAGGAACGCCTCAATGTCGGGAACCTTGAAGAAGGGCCGCGCCGAGGTCAGGTAGAGGGCGACACCGTTGGCGACCTGCATCATGGCCAGCGTGGCCATGAATGAAGGAAGGCCGAAGAAAGTCGTCACCTTGCCGTTTGCCCATCCCAGGGCAATGGCGGCGATCAGACCGATGAGCATACCCAGTTCACCCGGCCAGTTCAACTTCACCAGGCAGAAAGACGCAATGACGCCGGACATCGTCGCGATGGCCGCGATGCTCAAGTCGATCTCACCGGCCAGCAGGACGAAGGTGATGCCGGCCGCCAGAATCGACAGCGGCGCCGCCTGCTGCAGAATGTTGCGCAGGTTCACCGGGGTGAGGAATTTTCCGTTCGAGAAGAACCAGAAGAAGACGATCAGCACCGCCAGGGTGACAAACGGCGCCAGAAAACGCGCGTTCGCCCGCAAAAAACGCCTGAATGCTCCACTTTTGGCCTTGGTGGATGCACCAGTAACCGGTTTCGTTGCCATTCCTTCCTCCAACCGGGTCTGTTGGCCTGCTGCCGCAGGGTCAGGCCGCGTACTTCATCAGGGTATCTTTGGTCAGTCCTTCGTTAGTCAATTTCTCAGTGATCCGGCCCTTGGACATGACCAAAATTCGGTCGCAGTTACTGAGGATCACCTCAGGCTCGGAAGAGATCAGAATAATGGGCAGCCCATTTTCGCGCAGGTTTCGGATCAGATGCAGGATCTCATCCTTGGCGCCCACGTCGATGCCTCGTGTCGGCTCGTTCAGGATCAGGACCTTTGGCGTGTAGCTGAGCCACCTGGCCAGTACGACCTTCTGCTGGTTGCCGCCGCTCAGCGCGGTGATTTGCAGTAGCGGGTTGGGCGGCGTCAGCCCCACACGGCGGATCTGATCGTTGGTGACGTCCATTTCCTTCCGCGAGCGGAGCAGCCACCCGGTAATGCGCTCCAGGTAGCTGATGGTGACGTTCTTGAAGATCTCGTTGCCCGGGAAGATGCTCATCTTGCGGTTGTCGGACACGTAGGCAATGCCCAGCGACTTGGCGGTCGCCGTCTTGTTGATGGTTACCGGCTTGCCCTCCAGCTCGATGCGCCCCTTGTCCGCCTGCTCGTAGCCGAACAAACAACTGGCCAGGTCAGTCTTGCCGGCGCCCATGAAACCGTAGATGCCCAGAATCTCCCCCTGATGCAGGTCGAAGCTGATGTCAGAAAAGCGGCGGCGCTTGGCAAGGCCTTCCACCTTCAGCACCGTCTCGCCTCCCTGCCCGCCGCCGTGACTCTCGCCTTCGTCGTAGGCGCTGCGTAGCAGGCGAGCATCCGCGTCCAGCATGCACTCCACGAGGAAGTTCTTGGTGCAGTTCTGTTGGTCTGCGGTGCAAACCAGCTGTCCGTTCTTCAGGACGGTGATGCGGTCCGAAACGCGTACGACGTCCTCCAGGAAGTGCGAAATGAAGACGATCGTCTTGCCCTGGGATTTCAGACGTGCGATGAATTCGAACAGGCGCTCGGCCTCCGGGGGCGACAGAGCGGAGGTCGGTTCATCGAGGATGATGATCTCCGCGCCGGAGAAGATGGTGCGGGCGATCTCTACCAGCTGCTGCACGCCCACGTTGAGCAGGCCCGCCGGGCGCCGCACGTCCACGTCGATGCCCAGCTCGTCGAGCTGCTGCTTGGCCTGCTCGTACATCGTACCCCAGTTGCAGACGCCCATGCGTGTCAGGAGGCGCGTGCCCAGAAACACGTTCTCGGCCACAGACAGATAGCGGACGATGCTTAGCTCTTGATGGACCATGCCGATGCCGTGCTCGCGGGCGTCGGCCGGCGAGTGGAAGCGAACCGGTTTGCCTTTCAGCCGCATCTCGCCATCGAAGGTGGTATGTACGCCGGCGATGATCTTCATCAATGTGCTCTTACCGGCGCCGTTTTCGCCGACGAGACCGTGCACCTCGCCGCGGCGGAGGTCGAAATCAACTCCGCTCAACGCGGCAACACCGCCGAAACGCTTGGACACACCCACGAGCTCCAGCACCACGCCGTTGCCGTTGTTGTTCGACGCTTGTTCAACCATAAACAAACCGCCTTCCATAGAACCACGGACAACCAGTCGGTCAATGATGGTGATAATTCCGTTTTTGTCGTGGGGCTCATGGGCCACCACGGCGATGAAAAGCGATGAACACGGAACCGTCGACTCTAGGTGCGGCCCCTTCGGGCGAAGGGGCCGCACCTCAATCCGCGTCTCGTCCCGCTGCCCGGCTGGCGCCGGTGCGGGCTGCACCGGTCCGGCCTAGATCAGCAGATTGTTCGCCAGGAAGAGGAAGCCAGGCGCGTTCTCCAGGTTCACGACCGGGGCATCGGTGAGGATGTACTTCGGGATGTCCGCAGCTTTGTACTTGCCGCTCGCAAGCCAGTAGCCGATCCAGAGGCCGTCGCCGTGGATGCGGCCGGTCGGGTTGATGACCGTGGACAGCATCTGTCCGTTGATGACCGCCTCGATGGCCGGCGACATGCCGTCGACGCCCACGATCTTGATCTGTTTCTCCTTGCCGGCAGCCTTGATGGCCCCGTAGGCCGCGAGAGCCATGTCGTCGTTGTGGAACATGCCACCCACGATGTTGGGATATTTCACGAGCAGGTCTTCCCACAGCGCCCGGACCTTCACCGCATCCCAGTCGCCGGGGGTCTCGTCGACCACCTTGATGTCCGGCATGCTATCGACTACGGAATGGAAGCCCTTGGCACGGCCCTGAGCGCCCGTGTGAGTCAGCGCGCCCTGGGTGTGCACGACCTCGCCCTTGCCGCCGATCGCGTCGACGAGTTGCTTGGTCACGGAGGCGCCCATGAACATGTTGTCCGGCTCGAGGAAGCTGACGATGTCTGTCGTCGTCAAATCCATGGCGATCTTCGTGTCGAGGTCGATGAGTGGGATGCCACGTTTCATGGCCGCAGCCAGCGGCTCGACGAAGGCATCGGCGGCCACCGGGTGGATGGTCATGAAGTCCCAGTCCTGGCTGCACATATCTTCCACAGCCTTGCGCTGGCCGTCAACCGAGCCACCGCCGTCGAAAGGCGTGACCTCGACGCCGACCAGGTCGCCGATGAACTGCATGGTGTCCACGCCGCGCCCTTCCCAGGACGACTTTGTGAAGCTGAACAAGGAATGGGCCATTTTGTACTTCTTCTCAACCGCCGGCTCTACGATCGCGTCGGGCGAGGCGCCGACCTTTTCTACGATCGTCTGGGCCGCCAGCGCGCCGATGCCAAGCATACCGGCGTGCTTCATGAGCTCACGACGAGTCAACTTGCCCTGCCAAAGCTTCTCGTTCAACTGCTTGATATCCACCGTTGCTCTCCTTCCTTCCTGGAAACCACAGTCCTCGGGAACGTCGAAACGACACTCCGAACCTGAGCGACCGGCCCGGCTGTGCCTGCCGCCCTGGCTCCCCTCTCCATCTGACTGCTGACTGACAAAGGATCAAACGCCGGCCACCTCCTCAAACGTCTTACTATCCATGAGTAACATAAGGCCCTGTCTGAGCCCAGGTTCCGGAATTCGCCTGGGTCGAGATCAAGTTACCGATTTAGGCGGCCGGATCGGGCACGATCCAGATCGCGGCGCGGAGAGTTGACTCTGATTGAGCAAAGACTGGCCGTCAAGGGGAAACGTTTGGCACTGTCACAAAGCAAAAAGCCTTCTCTCGAGCATCTCAGCAACTCGAGAGGAGGCTTCTTGCCTTATCAGCGAGGTATTATTCTGGATGTGCCTGGAACGCGGACTCACTGTTGCCTCCTATCGCATCGTTGATAGAGACGTCACCAGATCATGAAGCGCGTTGTTGGCTTAAAGGGAACCACGGCGCGAGCTGCGCGTCCTGCGCTGTGGAACAGGTGTCATACTTAGGAGAATTGTCTATTCATCCCTCATGATTTCGTGCTTGCCATAGTCTAGCACAGAAGACCGGGTTTGTCAACACGTGCGAACCGCAGAGCGAAACGGGGCCGGCGCCGTCACCAGGCCGGCTCGATCTGGGCGGCGAGACGGGATATCTCCGCCTTCCACATGTCCTCGGTTTCAAGCTCACCCGCCGCGACTCGCTGGGAAATCCGATCGAACAGCGTCGCAATATCGTCCTTCAACAGCACCACGAACGGGCCTGCTACGTACGAGGCGGCTTGCGGATCCTCCGGCCAGATGTCCACCGTGGGTCCATCCTGGGTCATCGGGTATTTGAGCGCGGCGACTACGGCCATCGGCTGGTAGTCGTACGTATTCTGCAATCCGCCGCTGTACAGGCGCACGACCTTGTCGAGGACGACGACGTTTCCATACGCCATCCACTCCTCGGCCAATCCATTGGGGCCGGCCATGCGGCTGCTCAAGTGCGCTTTGAAGCCGTCGAGCGCGATGCACTGGTCCGGCTGCCGGGCGCACAGCCACGTGTAAGCATCGATCTGGGTGCTGGGCTGAACGTGCATGATCAAGTGAATCGGCCCGCCGGCAGCCACCGGACTCGCCGGGGCCATGGGAATCGACAGGCTCGCCACGAGAAATAACGCCACGATGAGTAATTGTTTCCTGTGCATTGTAATCTCCTGAAAGAGGGTGGCTGAACGTTGATGCCTGCATTATATCACTGAACCACCTGGGCCACGAATGCCCGGGCAGGCGCAGCGCAACCCAGTCTCGACGTTCCGCGCAAAGAACCTTCCTGCTGCCGGCGGGGAGCCACTTTCATCCTGTGGGCGGGTGTGGGTCCCGAAATCCATGGCGGGGCACCATCCGCTCGTTCTGCCCGGCTGTCTTTGCCCGCGCCGCGCGACTGTGGTAAGATACCCGCGGAGGCACACACATGCAGCGCGTACTGACCCTGATGGCGATCGTCCTGGGCGCGGCGGCCATCCTCGGCCTGGCCGGCCTGACCATGTGGCGCGTCCGCGACGAGCAACGGCTGGACGGGCTTTCGCGCATCCTGCAATCTCCGCCAGGTGACCCGGCCGCCGCCCTGTCCGGCGTCGAGCCGCTCTCACGCATCCCCACACCTGCCCGTCGCTATCTGCAGCGCGCCATCGCTCAGGGCGCACCGCTCACTCCGTTCGTCCGCCTGTCCTTCATCGGATCTCAGCAACTGGACCCAGACCGGGGATGGCTCAACCTGAACGGCGAAGAGCTGATCGTCCCCGGCCACGGGTACATCTGGCAGGCCAGGCTGCATAGCGGGCTCCTCTCGCTATCCGGCTACGAGAGCTACACCGGCGACGTCGCTGCCGAACGCTATCGGCTGTTCGGCCTGTGGCCCTACCGCTCCACTGCCGGCGGTGAAGATGCGCAGCGCACGGCCCTCGATCGCCTGGCTCTGGAATCGATCTGGCTGCCGACTGAGCTCTTGCCCGGCGAAGCCGTGAGTTGGGAGACTGTGGACGCCGAGCACGCCCAGGTTCGCCTCGGCAGCCACGACGAGACGGTGACGCTCGTCTTCCGTTTCGCGCCCGACGGCCATCTTCTGCAGGTCACCGGTCCACGCTGGGTTGCCGAAACCCATTCGTACGTCCCGTTCGGCTTTCTCATCGACGAAGAAGGCACGTTCGACGGCTACACGGTCCCGACGAGTCTTCGCGCCGGCTGGCGCCCCGGCCAGCCCGACTTCCAGGAAACCCTGCGGCTTCAGGTGACTTCAGCAACGTACCGGTGAGGAGGCACGTCCATGGCCGAACGCCCGCTCAACTACGCGACCCTGCCGTCTCTTTTCCGTCACTACGACGCCGCTTCGCGCGAATTGGCTTTCCACGCCCGGACTCAACAGGAGTGGGCGAGCTGGCGCGAGGCTCTATCCGCAAGGCTAATGCACCTCCTCGGTGAGTTCCCATCCGAGCGGCCGCCGCTTGCCCCGGTGCTGTTGGATACACGGGAAGAGGCCGATTGTCGCCTCGAGAAGGTAGCCTTCCAAAGCGAGCCGGGACTCTACGTCCCGTGCTACGTGCTGGTCCCACGCCACGTCGAGCCGCCCTACCGCCCGGTCGTCGCCCTCCACGGGCACGGCACGGGCGGAGCCGCCCACACGGCGGGATTGATCCTGGACGAGGCCACACGACGCGACGAAGAGGAACACGTGCGCGCCCACAACTACGATTATGGCCGGCAGCTCGCCCGGCACGGCTTTCTGGCCATCGTGCCCGAGCAGCGCGGTTTCGGCGAGCGACTGGAGGCCGGGCCGGACCTGGTGCAGGGCGAGCCGATGTGGCGAAGCTCCTGCCACGCGCTGGCGCTCGATGCCCTGTTGTTCGGCCAAACGGCAACCGGTCTGCGCGTGTGGGACGTCATGCGCACGGTGGACTACCTGCGCAGCCGCGCGGAGCCCATGACCACGGGGCTTGGCTGCCTGGGCCTTTCCGGCGGCGGCGCCACCACCCTCTTTGCCGCCGCCCTGGAACCGCGCATCAGCGTCGCGGTGATCAGCGGCTACTTCAACTCCTTCCGTGCATCCATTATGTCTATCTCACACTGCGAGTGCAACTATGTCCCCGGCATCCTCAATGTCGCAGAGATGGCCGACGTCGCGGGCCTCATCGCGCCCCGCCCCTTGCTCATCGAAAACGGGAGGGCCGATCCGCTCTTCCCGGTCGCCGCAGCCGACGCGGCTTATCACGATTTGCAGCGCGTTTATGACGTGCTGGGAGCGCCGGAACGTCTCGATCGGGACGTGTTCGAGGGTGGGCATCGGTTCAGCGGCCGCAAGGCTTTCGATTGGCTGAGGCGATGGATGTGACCCAATCATCGTAGTCCCCGTGGCAGCCCTGGCCGCCGCGAAGACTCCCCGGAGGAAACCCATGTCGCTCATGAACGTGCTCGTCATTGGGACCGGAATGTACGCTGTCGGCCGCGGTACGGCGTCGTTCGGAACGCTCCTACCCGGCATCCTGGAGTGGCGGCGGACCGGCGGCGTGGGCGATCTTTACGTCGCCGGCACTTCGCCCGAGGGCGTCGGCGCGGCCCGCGAGAAGATCGATGCCCTCCAGTCGGTGACCGGCGTCCGCGTGCCGGTACGCTACTTTCCCACCGGCGATCGGCCCGACCCGCAGGCTTACCGGGAAGCCATCCGCGCCATTCCCCGGCCCGCGTGCGCCGTCATCGCCACGCCGGACGAGTTGCACCGCGAGATGGCGGGCGCGGCCATAGAGGCCGGTCTGCACTGCCTCGTCGTCAAGCCGCTTGCCCCGACCGTGCGCGAGGTCCGCGAGCTGATCCAGCTGCAGGACCGCCACGCCGTCTACGCCGCAGTGGAATTCCACAAACGGTACGATTTGGCCAATCTGAAGCTGCGGGACACGATCGCTGCCGGCCGCCTCGGCGACCTGCTGTCCGTCCTGGTGCAGTACAGCCAGCGCAAGAGCGTGCCCTCACAGTCGTTCCGCAAGTGGGCCGCACGCACGACGGTCTTTCAGTACCTCGGCGTGCATTACGTCGATATCGTCTACTTCGCCACTGGAGCCCGGCCGATTCGCGTGACGGCGGTCGGCCAGAAGAACTGGCTGGCCGCCCGCGGGATCGATACGTACGACGCGGTGCAGGCGGTCCTCGAATGGGAGGCCCCCTCTGGGAGGCGATTCGTGCAGGTCAGCCTGACGAACTGGATCGATCCGGAATCGACCACGGCGATGTCCGAGCAATCAATCAAGGTGATCGGCACGACCGGCCGATTCGAATCGGACCAGAAGGAGCGTGGCATCACCATCGTCACCGACGAGGGCGGCACGGAGGAGCCGAACCCCTACTTCACCCAGCCCTACGACAGCGGCGAGTACGTCGTCTTCCACGGCTATGGCATCGACAGCGTCACGACCTTTCTCGATGATGCCGCCGCGGTCGCAGCCGGGACGACGTCGCCCGCAGACCTCGAGTCCAGGCGGCCCACTTTCCGGCAGTCTCTCGTGCCGGTCGCCGTCGTCGAGGCCGCCAATCGGAGCCTGCAGCTCGACGGCGAGTGGTTGCCGATCGATTTATGACTTCCGAAGTCTTCGAGGCTTCGGAAGTCGCAATCCGATTCAAACTTCCGAAGTTTTGAAAACTTCGGAAGTTTAAATCCGTACGAGGCGCTCCCCCAAGACTTCCGCAGTTGTGAAAACTTCAGAAGTCCGAACCGTATCAGCCATCTGGAGGCAAGCCATGTGTGCCGAAAGCGCAGGCGTTCCTGTCTCGGACGTGACCCCGGTTTCCATGACTTTCGTCAATGCCTTCATCATCCAGGGCGCCGACCACCGGCTCGTCCTCGTGGACACCGGAACGCCGGGCAGCGCCCCCAGGATCGTCAGCGCCATCGAAGCGCTGGGCTGCACTCCGTCACAGGTGGCGCTGATCGTCATCACGCATGCCCATCTCGATCATTTCGGCAGCGTGCGAGCGCTGAAAGCGCTCACTGCCGCCCCGGTGGCAATCCACCGGAGCGAAGCGCGGTACCTGGTCGAAGGCCGCAGCACGGCCGTCGTTCCTACTTCGCTCATGGGGCACCTCTTGCGGCTCGTCGCTCGCCCATCCCAGGTGGCGGACGGCGTACAGCCCGACGTGCTGATCGACGACGAGCTGGACTTGGGCGCGTTCGGCGTCAGCGGCCGGGTCATCGCGACGCCGGGTCACACCGCTGGATCGGTGTCGGTCCTGCTTCATGGCGGAGAGTGCCTGGTCGGCGATCTCGTCATGGCGTTCCGCAAGCCGTCCTTTCCCATCATCGCGCAGGACACGACTCTGATCGGACCGAGCATCCGAAAGGTCATCGACTGCGGCGCGACCAAAATCTACCCGTCCCACGGCGCAGCCTGCAGCGTCGATCGCATCCGGCAGTTGGTGTAGGCTCTAGGCGGCGTTTGCGGTTGCGCGCTTCTGTGCTAAAATCGGCCTGTTCCAGCCTGATTTCGAGGAGGATACAGCATGAAATGGCGTTTCAACGAGGATATCGTCACGTCCGCCGGATCCGACCTCTCGCGGGTCGGTGTGGCACTGTGGGGCCGCGACACGCCCGCTGAGTTGGAGTTTGCGCCGGAAGACCGCGACATTCTGCGTGGACTGGCCGCGGAAGTGGCCGAGTTGGCGGCGCGCCCCATCGAGAGTGAGAAGCGCGAGCTGTGGCGCCGACACAACGATCTGCAGGCAGCCCGACCGGTCATTTTCTGCGACCCGGAAAACGGCTGGACCGAAATCATCCCTCCACGCTCGCTTCGATGCAAGCACTGGATCGCCCGCCAGTGGGAGATGGCCCTGCGCAAGGAGATCTTCTGGGGCGCGCAGATGGGTGACGACTACGTGATCGAAGCCGTCTTCAAGTCGCCTTTCGTCCACGCCGACATCGACTGGGGCCTCCATCAGGAAACCGTCGGCGGTGACATGGGCGGCACGTCGGCCATCAGCTGGGAATCGCCCATCAAGACTCTCGAGGACGTCGAACGGCTGCACTCTCCCCAAGTCGAGGTCGACCTGGACGCCACGCGGCGCCTGGCCGCGCTGGCGGAGTCAGTATTCGGCGATCTGCTCCAGATTCAGACGCACAGCTTCTGGTGGTGGACCCTGGGCATGACGATGGACTTCGTCTTCCTGCGCGGGCTGACCCAGATGATGTACGACTTCCACGAAAACCCGGCCCTGATCCACCGGACGATGACCGTGCTGCGCGATGGTACACTGTCCATGCTCGACCAGTTGGAAGCGCAGGACCTGCTCAGCCTGAACAGCGCAGGCTACGTCGGTTCCGGCGGCCTGGGTTACACGAACGAGCTGCCGCAGCCCGACTTCCAGGGCCACGTGCGCACGCGCGACATGTGGGGCTTCGCCGAAAGCCAGGAGACTTCTACCGTCTCGCCACGCATGTTCGCCGAGTTCGTCTTCCCCTATCAACTGCCACTTCTGGAGCGCTTCGGACTGAACTGCTACGGCTGCTGCGAACCGCTCGATCGGCGGTGGAGCATCGTGAAGCAGATCCCTCGGCTGCGACGCGTGTCCGTCTCACCATGGGCCGACCAGCCGAAGATGGCCGAGTTGCTGGGCGACAGTTACGTGTACTCGCTGAAGCCGAACCCGGCCGACCTGGCGACGGACACCTTCGACGAGAAGCACATCCGGGCTGACCTGCGGCAGATATTCGAGGTCACCCGCGGCTGCCACGTGGAAGTCATCATGAAGGACAACCACACCATCCACCACGATCCCCAGCGCGTGATCCGCTGGGTGCAGATCGCGAAGGAGGAGGCTGAGCGAGTGTAGCACGACTCGCCCCTGTCCCAGGACGAGTGCATAGAATGACGGCGCGTTCCGCGTGGCCGGTGAGCCATCCGGAACGCGCCGTCGCCGTTTGGCAGGCCTGCTTCCGCGACCGCCTCCTCCTCGTGATTCCTCATTCAGCTGTCAGGCACCTCGCTCGCATTTCGCGTTTTCATGGTTTTTATCATTGACAATGCATATCTATTGTGGTACCGTCTATGCGCAACTAACGCGTGACTCCTGACTCTCGCCCAGGCAGTCTCTTCGGGCTGTTCGCTTGCAGAAGCCTCGGTCTTCCACGAATGCCCCACGCAGCTGGTCTGATCACCTATTCACCGGTACGGCAGGTCGGATCCTGCTGTCGGCTCCATGCCGACGGGCGGGCTCGTGGGCGTTCGTGGGCGGCTGAAGCTGCGGCGGACCTCTGGCCCCGCGGGTCGCCCATTTTTTCGAGACTATCACAACTTGAGCAACAGACATCAAGGACATTGAAGGAGGCAAGTGCAATGAATGCACGCTCGGTCCTAAGGCTCGTTTCCGTGGTCATGACCATCGCTTTGATGGCGCCCCTTGCCATGCTGTCGGCTCCTACTCCGGTCGCAGCGCAACAACCGGTGACGTTGAATCTGTGGTCCTCTCCCGACAATGCAGACGCGCTGAACTGGATTGCCAACAACTACATGAAGGCCAATCCAAACGTCAAAATCGTCATTCAGAACATCTCTTGGGAGACTCTGTACGCCAAGATGCTGGCTGATGCCGCCGCCGGAACCGGCGCGTTCGACATCGCCACCTACGACGTCATGACTTCCGGCGCCCTGTCTAACGACCTGGTTGACCTCGGCCAGTTCGCCAAGGACAACCCCACTCTCGTCGACCCGAATTGGGATCCGAAAGACTTCGATCCGACCGTGTGGCAGATCTCTGCCATGTGGGGCAACAAGCAGATCGGCATCCCGTTCTACAACAACACGATGCTGTTGTACTATCGCAAGGATCTGTTCGACAACAAAGACCTGCAGGCTGCATTCCAGAAGCAGTATAACAAGCCACTCGAAGTGCCCAAGACCTGGGCCGACGCAGTCGACGTGGCCAAGTTCTTCACTAAGAAGGACAACCCGCAGTCGCCCATCGACTACGGCATCGGCCTGATGTTCCCGCGCACCCACACCATCTTCTATATGTATCCGTTGTGGTTCTCCGACTACCGCCGCAGTGCTGCCGGCCTGAAAGCCTATGGACCGGTGGATCTGAATTACGGCGACTACTTCACATCCGACAAGAAGCCGGCATTTGCCAATCAGGACGGCGTCAACGCCCTGAAGGACATGATGGCCCTGATGCCGTACGCTCCGGACCCGCTGGGCTCTGACTACGGCGAGACGATGCAGGCGTTCGCGGCCGGCTCGACGGCCATGGTCCCGCAGTGGACCGGCGTGTGGCCGACGTTCAAGACCGCTCCGGCCCTGCAGCCGTTCGACCAGAAGGTCGGCGTCGCAGTCATGCCTGGCGGCCATTCCGTTAGCGGCAACTGGGGCCTGGGCATCAACATCGCCAGCAAGAACAAGGCTGAGGCGTACAAGTTCATCCAGTACGCCACCAACAAGGAAAACGACAAGCAGAAGTTCATCATGTTTGGCGTTGCGCCGACTCGTCTTTCCACGCTGGCAGACCCGCAGGTTCTGGCCGCCGATCCGCGAGTTCCCGCTTTGAAGGCGACCTATCCTGAAGAAGCTCAGCGGCCGCGCATCCCAGAGGAGCCGAAGCTTGAGGAGATCACTAACGGCACCCTCACCGATATCCTCGGGGGGCAGCAACCCAATACCGTCGACACTCTGACGAAGCTGGCCAACCAGTGGAATCAGATTCTGAGCGGGGGCCAGTAAGCAATCCCGCCATATGCGAAGGGTGGACGGCCTGCGGCCGTCCACCCTTCGCGGTCCGTAGGATCGGACCATATTTCCCGGAAGCGAGAAACCTCATGCTCCACACACAACGACGCGTTGGTTATTGGCTGGTCTCGCCTATGGTGATTCTCTTCCTGGCGCTGACCATTTTCCCCTTCATATATATGATCTACACCTCGTTCACGAACTACGACCTCACCTCGGGACATCCGATGCGCTGGATCGGGCTGCGCAACTACGCTGAAATCTTCACCCAGGACACGATTGCCGGCCAATCGGTCCATTTCACCGTGCTGCTCGTGGTCACCGCGCTGCCCCTCGAGCTGATCCTGGGCTTTCTGATCGCGCTGCTGGTGCGCAACGTGATCGGCGAGCGCCTCATTCGCGGGGCCATCCTCCTGCCAATGATGATTCCCGCCGTCGTGGCCGGCATCGCCTGGAAGATGCTGTTCAACTTCCAGTATGGCCCGCTTAACTACTTCCTGTCCTTGTTGGGCGTCAGTCCCCCCTCCTGGTTCGGTAATTTCACTCTGGCGCCGATAGCCGTCATCATCATGGACGTCTGGCAATGGACTCCCTTCGTCTTCTTGATCCTGTACGCCGGCCTGCAGACCGTTCCTACGGATCTGTACGACGCAGCCAAGGTGGACGGTGCCGGTGCCTGGGCGATGATGCGTTATGTCGAGTTCCCGTTGGTGCGGCCGCTGATCTGGGTGGTGCTTATCCTTCGCCTGATCGACATCCTGAAGCTGTTCGACATCATCTATTTCACCACTTTCGGCGGGCCGGGCTCCGTCACGTATACCTACACATTTCACATCTACCGCGACGGCCTGTCGGCCGGGTTCGCGGTCGGCTATGCGGCCGCGTTGAGCATCCTGCTGCTGATAGTGGTCTCTCTCCTGACGAACTTCCTCATCCGGTTGTTGCGTCTGAAGGAGCTGTTTGAGCTATGAAACTCGCCGCACGCATCCTCAAATACATCCTCGTTCTCGTCGTCCTGTTCTTCTTCTTGTTTCCTGTGTACTGGATCGTTCTGACCGCGTTCAAGCCCTTCGCGGACTGGTTCACGTCGCCGCCGACTTTCTTCGAGCTGAACCCGACGCTGAGCAATTTCACCGGCGGCGGCGGAGCCTACACCGGCGGCGGCGCGACGACAGCGATCGAGACGATCGTCCCGTACCTGCGCAACAGCTTCGTCGTGGCCACGGCGGTGGCCATCTTCTCCACGCTGCTGGCGGCTATGGCGGCCTACGCGGTTTCGCGCTTCAAGACCGGCGGCATCAATTTCGTCGGCTGGATCATCTCCATCCGCATGCTGCCGCCCATCGCCTCAGTCCTGCCGCTCTATTTGCTGTTCAAATACGTGGGCGATCTGCACACGTACCTGATTGGGCTGAACGTGTGGTGGGCGACGGGAGTCGCCTGGCTCGTGCCGCCGCGCATGCTGGACACCTGGGGTGCGCTGATCCTGGCTCACCTGGTCTTCACGACGCCATTCGCCACGTGGATTCTGATCACCTTCTTCAACGAGATTCCGCGCGAGTTGGACGAGGCCGCGTCCGTCGACGGCGCTTCGCCGTTGCAATCGTTTTTGACGATCGTCCTGCCGCTGGCGGCGCCCGGGCTGGCCGCCGTAGCCACCCTGTCTTTCATTCAGAGCTGGGGCGAATTCTTGCTGGCCCTGATCCTGACCAGCAGCACAGCCTCGATGACGTTGCCTCTCTACTTGGGTCGTTACATCACCGGCTTTCGCGTGGCGTGGGGACCGTTGGCGGCGGCCGGTTTAGTAACGATGCTGCCTGTGATCGTCGTCTCGCTCATCATGCAGCGCTTCCTCATCCGCGGCCTGACGTTCGGCGCGATGAAGGGCTAGGCCGCGCTCTATTCGCGCCGCCGATCCCCAATCCTCCAATCGCAGAGTCTGGCGTTCTCAATCTCGGTTGAGCACACCAGACTCTGCGATGCGCCTTCTGGGCCAAAATGCTCTCCCAAAATGATACCCAACATGGTATAATAATATCGCCTAAACCGAATACGTGACGTCAAACTCCCGGCGTTCCGGTGCCCCTTTACCGTCGCCACCACCGATTTAGGAGAATACCCATGAAAACGCCTCGTCGCTTGACTCATGACGCTCCCGCTGACCACGTCCGTTATCTCGTTCGTCGACCGGCGCGTGGTCCATTTCCATCGATACCGCTGACGCTCCTGATGATCCTGATGTTGGCGCTTCCCTCCCCGCTGGGCGCAGCGCCCACGGTTCGGACGCAAGCATCGAGTCCACCGGCAGACTCGCTCTTGGTCGCCGCGCCCGTTGAGAGGGGCCTGCTGCCAGTGCCGGCTGTGGTGCCGGCGCCCTCTCAGTCGTCCGCCGAGCGCCCGGCCCAGGCTACACCGGCGAGCGAGCTCGACCAGACGTGCAAGCAGGCCTCGACGGTCGCGCCATCTGCCTGGGAAGTCCTGGCCTGTGACGGCTTCGGCGACAACGTCGGGGATCGCTGGAAGACCGGCATCAGCAACGATAATTTCGTCGTGAGCAGCCGATCTGTGATCGGCGGCAAGTACCTCTGGCAGCAGAAAGCGGTCCAGGGTTTCAATTCACTGGTCAAGGACTTGGACCACGACTTAACGGATTTCTTCGTCGCCGTGGATGCGAGAGTGCGAAATGGACCGTTGAGCGCCGAGTACGGCCTTTCGTTCCGGCAGACCGACCTCGGTAACTACTACATGTTCAGCGCCGACGACGAGGGCCGGTATCGGCTGGACGTCTTGATCAATGACAAGTGGACGACCCTGATCGATTGGACCAAGAGCAACGCAATCAAAGTGGCGGGAACCAACAGGCTGGCAGTCAGGGGCGAGGGTGACGAGTTCACGTTCTACATCAATAATCGGCAGGTCACCAGCTTCACGGATGACAAGCTGGCTCATGGTTTGGTCGGCATCACCACAAGCTTGTGGGACTCAGGCGCGGAGGCGGCGTTTGAGTTCGACAACTTTGAGATCCGCGCACCCGCCGACCTCGCAGCGGCGACCACCCCGAACCGGCCCGCCGCCACACCCACGCCGCGCTCCGCCCGCGGCGCGCTGACACCGACCCCGACCGTCAGTGACAGCTGGGGCTGGTGCGATGACGACTTCGATATCGCTCCACTGGATTGGTATTCGACCGTCTGTGGCTCCTTCAGTCCCAGGGACACGAATTGGCCGATCGGCCCAGACAATTCCAGTAGCACCAAGCTCGCGCGCACGATCGTCAACGGTGCCTACGCCTGGAAAATCGATACGTCGCAGGAGGGCAACGTCTACTCGGCCTGGTATGGTGACAGCTCCAGCGATACAATGTCCGACGTATTCGTCGCCGTCGATGCGAGGCGCACGGACGACAACGACGCGGATGCAGCCTACGGCCTGCACTTTCGAGGGGCCGACAGCGACAACTTCTACGACTTCAAGGTTGACGACAGAACCAGTGAGTTCAAGATCCAGGTCTTGATCGACAGTCACTGGTTCACACTGAAGGATTGGACGAAGAGCGACGTCATCGATACCGGGACCTGGAATCGCCTATCCGCGATGGCTGAGGGCAACCAGATGACCTTCTGGATCAACGACGAGCAGGTAGCCCAATTGACCGACGATCGTCTGAGCTCGGGCCAGGTCGGCCTGGAAGCGAGCGTGTACGACGCGGGCAAGGCCGCCGTCGAGTTCACTAACTTCTCCATCTGGACGCCGTGAAGCTGAGGGCGTCCCTGACGTCCTTAACGATCCGACCGGCTGTTCTGGCCGCCGGACACGAAAAGCGACGCCCGATGGCATCGCTTTTCGTGTTTCGGTGTTTCCTGTCGGCGAATGGCTCAGATGTGGCTCACTGGGTGGGCATCATCGATTCGCTGGGCACTGGGAAGACGACGTGGTCCACGTTGTAGATCAGCGCGTTCCCGACCTTAAAAGGTCCACCCAGCACTTCCGCACCGTTGACGAACAGCCGCCCATCCTGCGTGGTGATGTTGAGCGCGGGGCCGGCCAGGCTATCGATCGAGGTGAGCCTGTTCAGGTCTGCCGGAGACAGCTTGCCGCGGGCGATGTTGTAGCTCAGTAGGTCGGACAAAAGGCTGGGATCACGCTTCAACTGGTCGAGAGTCATGCCCGGCATCTCCCGAAACGCCTGATCGGTCGGGGCGAAGATCGTGACCGGCCGGTCGCCCATTGCGGTGCTGAGAGACGTTGTGTTGATGGCCGACACGAACGAGCCGAATCGCTGCTCCGCCGGGAGGTTGCGCATGACCGCCGACGCGTCGAGCGGCTGAGTCTGGATCTCCGTCGGAACCAGCAGACCATCGATCGGGTAGATGACACTGTTGTCAGTCTCCACGGGCTGACCCACTACGTGCGCGCCGTCGATCGTGATGTTGCCGCCGTTAGCCGAGACGCTGAGCTTGTTGCCAACTACGTTGACCACCGAGGTCGCGTTGTGCAAGTCGCTCAGGCTCAGTTTGCCGGGGACGATGTAGTCCAGGATCGCCCGGCGGGCGCCGACTTCATTGTCCATCGGAAAGTCGCTCTCGAGTGTCGAGAACGTAGCGTTGACCGGCGCGAAAATGGTGACCGGGCCAGTGCTCCGCACGTAGTTGTCCAAGAATGTAACGTCGATTGCGGTGCTGAAACTGCTTAATTGGCTATCGCTGTTGATCGCCGCGAGGCTGTTGGGGGGAGCCGCGTGAACCACCTGCAGCGGCCCGGTGAAAGCAAAGGCCAGCAAAGCTACCAAAACGAGAGTCAAACACTTCATCGGGTTTTCTCCTCTTCTGCTCCACGTCCGGGCTCTCTGGTTTTTGCCCGGACTTTGGAAATAGGCAAATTTCCGCGGTTTCTCACACCAGCAGCGCGAGCTGACTCGTCGCTGATCGTCTGGTCGAGCCGCGGCGTGCACCAGCTGCGTGCACCAACCGTCTTCACAAAACGGCGATATTATAATCCTGTCGAAACGTGAATGTCAATAGTTTTTGCTATGTATTTTGGGTCAAAATACTCTCCTCAATGGAGAACTCGCGTGGTATAATGATATTTGCATGATCGGAAATTGGCGGCCTCAACGAAACGACGCCGCCCCTTCTGCCGCGGTGGGCCCGCCGCGGCTCAAATATTCAGGAGAACGCCCATGAAAACGCCTCGTTTCTCGCCTCTCCGCACTCTCACCGGCCGATCTCGTCTCCCTACGGCGCTGCCTGCAGCTGTCACAGTTCTGCTGATGTTGATGTTAGCTCTCCCGCCGTCCCTGGGAGCGTCTCCTATCGTTCGCACCAACCCACTTTCGGTGGCGGCTGTTTCTATTCCCACCAGCACCCCCGAAAGCGGAGGTTTCTCGCAGCCGACGCCACAACCGGGCACCGCCACAGCCTGCGCGCGCGCCTCGACGGTTGCGCCGGACTGGCCGTTGTTGTTGTGCGACAACTTCGACAGCAACGTGAACGGACGCTGGTCCACCGGGATCGTCAGCGACGACTACGCCATCAGCTCGCGTACCGTGGTGGATGGCAAGTACCGTTGGCAGCAGAAGGCACTCCAGGGATTCGCCTCCGTGGTCAAGGATCTCGACTACAAATTGACGGACTTCTTCGTGGCGGTCGATGCGCAGCTGCTTGACGGCCCGAAGACCGCCCAGTACGGCCTGTCGTTCCGTCAGGTCGACAGCAACAACTACTACGCGTTCGTTATCGACAATCAAGGACAGTATCGGTTCGACGTTCTGACCGACAACAAGTGGACCAACCTCATTCCCTGGACCGACAATTCGTCAATCCTGACCGATCAGGTCAATCGCCTGGCCGTGGAGGCTCACGGTGACCAGTTTACGTTTTACGTCAACGACCGGCAGATCGACAGCGCCACCGACGACAAACTGACTCAAGGCATGGTCGGCATTGCCACGGACATGGACGCGAACGATCAAGCGCTGTTCGAGTTCGACAACTTCGAGATTCGTGCGCCCCAGTCCAGCGTCGTGGCGTCCACGCCGACTCCTTCGAGCGGGTCGCCGGCCCCGGCAACGGCCCAGCCGACCGCGGCTGCGGTCACCTGCGACCAGGACGCCGCGGTCGCCCCTCAGGACTGGACCCTGGGACTGTGCGACGGTTTCGCAGACAACCAGAACAGCTGGCCCACCGGGGCCGGTCCCGACCAACTCGGCAAGGTCGCGTGGGATATCGGCCAGGGCGCATACCGTTGGACGGCCCAGACCACACAGGGCCTGTTCCAGGTCGCCCGCCCGAGTTTCGGCACCCTCACCGACTTCTACGTGTCGACCATCGCTGAGCGCACGAGCGGCGCGGACGATTCGGCGTACTCGGTCGTGTTCCGCTGGGTCGACAGCGACAACTTCTACGCATTCAACGTGGACGGCACGAAGAACTTTGCCGTTTACCTGATGTACCGAGGGCAGTGGCAGACCCTGCAGGACACGACGCCCAGTGACGCCGTCAAAGCCGGCCAGCCCAATTTGTTGGCGGTGAAGGCGGTAGGATCGACCTTGACGTTCTTCATCAATAACCAGCAAGTCGCGCAGTTCAACGACTCGCGCCTGACCAGCGGCCAGCCGGGGCTCGGTGTGGACCTCCACGCGAACGAATCCATGACGGTCGACTTCACTTCGTTCGAGGTGCGCACGCCGCCCTCTTCGCCGGTTGTCGGCCCCACTGCTACCTCCGCGCCGCCCAGCCAACCCACACCAACCTCGCGACCGTCCAGCACTCCGACGCCGATGCCCACCGCCACGCCGGGCGAGAGCTTCATCGGCTGCGGGGCCGACGATAACCTCGCGCCTCCCGATTGGTCGCCAATCCTGTGTGACGCGTTCACGAACAACGATGGGGAGTGGCCGGACGGTCCCACAAATTCCAGCACCGCCAGGATAACGCGATCGGTCGCGGACGGCGCGTACACCTGGGACGTCGATGCCCTCAAGTCCGGCAACGTGTACTCCGCGTGGTACGGCACCAGTGCCGACAAAAAGTCCGATATCTACGTGGGCGTCGATGCCCGGCGGGTCTCCGGCCCGGCCGATACGGGTTACGGCATCCAGTTCCGCGTGGAAGACCTGGACAACTTCTACGATTTCAAGATCGACGACACCAAGGAGTTCAAGGCCCAGGTCCTGGTCAACAACGAGTGGACGACCCTGGCCGACTGGACCCCAACAGACGCCGTCCGTCCCGGCGACTGGAATCGCCTGGCGATCCAGGCAGAAGGCGACCTGCTGATCTTCTGGATCAACGGCCAGCAGGTCCTCCGTCTGAGCGACAATCATCTCACCGAAGGCCGCGCGGGTTTGGCGGTGACTACGAACGACGTTGCAAAGTCCACAATCGAGTTCACCAACTTCTCGATCTGGACGCCGTAAGCACGACCTTCTTGCCGTTCCCGCCAACTGGACGCAATACGTACAACGAGAATTCCGCCATCGTGATGGCGGAATTCTCGTTGTACGTATTGCGTCCAGTTAGCGGCTCGAATCTTCCCTAACTCACGATCTGACACTTTGCCATAACGCTCAGCGTCGGGCCGGATGCTTCCTCCAGCTCTGAGTCACTGCCTCCAGCCTCGCAGCAAAACGACCAGTGCCGCTATCTCGGCGGAGCTGAGGCGCGTCCCGAAGGCCGGCATCCCACCGCGCCCCTGTTCGATCAAGGTTTGCGCCTGCGCGTCGGTTCTGTTGGACAGATCGATGGGTTCCTTGTCCATCGCCCCTCCCTGCGCCTTGTCGCCGTGGCATACGGCGCAGTTCTTCGCCCAGACCGCCGCAGCGTCCGCCTCGGACGGCGCGCCCGCGGCCACAGTTGTCGTCGAGGTCACTGCGGCAGTTGCAGTCGAGGTCGTGGGCACTGCAGCAGTTGCAGTCGCGGTCGTGGGCGCTGCAGGTGTGGCGGCCACGGTCGACGTCACGCTTGCTACTGCTGCCACGGTCACGGTCGTGGGCGCCGAAGGAGCGACCGCCGTTGCGGTCGTCGCGCTCGGCGGCGAGGCTTGCCAGCTGCGCACGAGCGTGATGATGGCGTCGATCTCTCCGGCGCTCAGTCTGCCACCGAAGGGCGGCATGCTTCCGCGCCCTTGCTCGATCAAGGATCGCACCTGCGCGTCAGTTTGGGCGGCGATGTCGATCGGGCGCTTGAACACCGCGCCCCCCTGCGCCCTGTCGCCGTGACACAAGGCGCAGTTCGTCGCCCACAGCACCGCCGCGGTCGGCCCAGTCGTAGGCGCGCCCACTGGCGGCGCTTCCGTGGCAGTCGTCGCAGGCGTAGCAACCACGGTTGTAGTCAGCATCGATGTAGCAGCCGGCGCCGCCACGGTCGCCGTCGAGGCCGGTGTGGCAGCCGGCGCCGCCACGGTCGCTGTCGAGGCCGGTGTAGTAGCCGGCGCCGCCACGGTCGCTGTCGAGGCCGGTGTGGCAGCCGGCGCCGCCACGGTCGCAGCGGGGGTCGGCGCTTTGCCGACGAGCGACAGCAGGTAGTCGGCCAGGCTTTGGAGTTGGACGTCGCTGAGATTGCCGTACGGTGGCATGGAAGCGCTGGGGTTCACGCTCTTGGGATCGTGAATGAACTGGGTGATCTGCTGCGCGCCGAGACGGTCTCCGATTCGTGTGAGGTCGGGGCCGACGCTGCCCCCTTTGCCCTGAATCGTGTGGCAAACCGCACAGCCCTGATCGCTGTATACGCTCTGGCCCAACGCGGCCGACGCGACCTGTGGGCCCCCTTTGAGACCCGCAAGGTACTCTGCGACCGGCTGAATCTCGTTCGGCGGCAGCGGGTGCGCCGGCATGCGCGATCCCGGCAGCATCACGGAGGGGTTCTCCAAGAACTGGACCAGCCAGGCCACATCGTGCGTGGCGCCCACACTGCTGAGGTCCGGCCCAATCGAGCCTCCCTCACCATTGATCGTGTGGCAGGCCATGCAGCCGCTGGCCTGGTAGATCGCTTCGCCCTGTGGCAGCGCGACCGTCGGCGTTACGGGCGCGGTGGGAGGTGTGGTGAGCGTAAGAAGGTACGACGTCAGGGCCAGCAGATCGGGACCGGCTATGGCGTAGTCGGGCATGATGGTCGTGCCTGTCATGGGCTGCAGGTGGCTGAGAATCTGCTGCGGCTGGAGCTGTGCACCGACGCCGGCCAAGTCCGGCCCGCGCTGGCCGCCCACGCCGTTGATGGCGTGGCAGACCGTGCAGGCATACTGCTGGAACACCTGGCGGCCCTGCTGCTCCATCGGCGTCAGCGGCGGGATTACCAGGCGTGCCACGTGTGTGGTCTCCAGGGCCGGGGCCAGGGCGCCCTCCACTGAGAGAAAGACCAGGCCGATCACGGCCAGCCCCGCGAGGCCGGATACGATCGGACGATTCAACGGGTGTCGGAACCGATTCCGGTCCAGCCACGGCAACAGCAGCAGGATCACAACGGCCGCCAGGGGAAGGACGGTCGTTCCTATTATCTCCCATTGCGGCTTCAGCAAGCGCAAGAACTGAAACAAGAAGAGGAAATACCATTCGGGACGCGGCACGTAGTTGACGGCCGCGGGGTCCGCCTTGGCCTCGGTTGGCGCCCCGACGACGATTGCCAGGACCACCAGGACGGCGAAAATGACCAGGAAAGCCAGCGTGTCCTTGAAGATGATTTCCGGATAGAAGGCGTGGCCGCCTTTCTTGCGCTCGCTGTAGAACTCCGCGTAGCCTGACGGGTCGTTCGGCACCTTCACGTTGCGCTCGGGTGGGTTGGAGATTCCCTGGCGAATGACGAGGTACAGGTGCCCCCCGACCAGGGCCGCCACGAGCAGCGGCAGCCACATGATGTGCAGCGAGAAGAAGCGGGTCAGCGTTACCGCGCCCACTTCCGCCCCGCCTCGTGCCACGCGCAAGATGAAGGGTCCTATAAACGGAACGGACCCGGCTGCCTCCGTGCTGACGATGGTGCCCCAGTATGCACGCTGGTCCCACGGGAGCAGGTAGCCGGTCAGCGCCATGCCCATCCCCACGAAGAACAGGCCCACGCCGAACAGCCAGTTCAGCTCACGCGGGTACTTGAACGCGCCGAAAAAGAGCACGCGCAGGAGGTGCAGGAACAGCAACGCCACGAAAGCGCTGGCCGCCCAGTGATGCAATCCCCGAATGAACCCGCCGAACAGCACCTGTTGCGTGATGTACTGCACGCTCTCGTAAGCCTGGTCGGTTGCCGGCACGTAGTAGAGGGTCAGCGCCAGGCCGGTTGCGACCTGAACGACCAGGGTGAGCAAAGTGGCACTGCCCAGGATGTAAAACCACCCCACGCCACGCGGCACCCCTCGATTCAGGAAGGCGTTCAGCACACCGACGAGCCCGCTGCGCTCATCGATCCAGTTGATCAACCGCTGGCCCATGGGATCCTCCTTAGGCGTGTCCTTCCTGGGAATTCGACTGTATCAGCGCGCCGACGTACAGGCGCCCATTCTCCACCTTGGCATCGTACCTGTTCAGCGGTCGCGGCGGGGGACCAGCGATGTTCTTGCCGTCTGCGTCGAACACACCGGCGTGGCAAGGACATAGGAACTCCTGTGCGCTGCTGTTCCACTGCACCATGCAGCCCAAATGGGTGCACTGTGGGCTCAGCACGAAGAACTGGGACTCGGCGACGCGCCGCACGTAGATCGGGATGCGTTCCTCCTGCCGCAGCCAGCCGTTCTGCCGAATGGCCGAGAAGATGGTCAGCTCCGTCTGGCCGACGCGGAAATCACCGATCGTGCCGACCTCACGCCATTGGGACGTCGACGTCTCCAGCAGCGGAGACAGAATGTAGCCGATAATCGGAATGCCCACGACGGCCGCCACGAGCGCGCCGATGGCCTGTATCGTTCCCCCCAGAAAACGGCGACGACTCAGACCGGCCTCGTCTTTCTGTTCGCTCATTATCCGTGCCTCCTGGACGACAAGATAATGGATATGCCTGCTTTGAGATCAAGGACGGCTATGACCGGCCCAACCCCGAGAAATCGGTGAGCATCCGTTCGGGCCTGGATCTAAAATGGAGCTGAAACACAGCGGAGAAATCGCCCATCACGGGCCAAAGGTCGACGAGAACGACAGCAGCTTTCGAGGCAACATTCACGGTCGCGCGGTATCGCAGATTGCAATACGATTATAGCGAATCGGCAGGCGGATGTCAATGCAGGTCATCCAACGCCCAAATGACGACGGCCCATCGGCCACAAATCCCGAATGTGACATGTGCGCGTGAAATGAATATACTGCAGGCGATGACTCGCGCCCTCACGGCCGCCGCGAAGACCTTGGATGGGCTGATGATGCGGGGGAGGTTCCGATGACCGCCAACCGACAGGAGCGAGTGCTGACGCTCCGTGAGTTGAACCGGGCGACCCTCGCCCGCCAGTTGCTGCTGGACCGTAGCGCACTCCCCATACCGCAGGCCGTGGAGCAGATCGCTGGGCTCCAGGCTCAGGCGGCGATGGGGCCCCACATCGGCCTCTGGTCGCGATTGCGCGATTTCCACCGGGAAGACCTCAACCGGTTGCTCGAGCGGCGGCAGCTGGTAAAAGCCACGCTCATGCGCGCGACGTTGCACATCGTGACGGCGCAAGATTATCAGCGGTTCCGCTCGACGCTGCAGCCCGCACTGACCAGCAGCCTGCGGTCGGTGCTGAGCCGGACCTCCGGACTCGACCTGGATCGCCTGGTCGAAGCCGCGCGGCGGTACTTCGAGGAGAAACCGCGCAGTTTCGCGGAGCTGCGCGGCTTGCTCGCGGACCTGGAGCCGGACCGCGATCTGATCAGCCTGGCCTACGCGGTGCGGACGCACCTGCCGCTGGTGCAGATACCCAACGGGAGCGACTGGGGCTTCTCCGGCAATCCCGATTTTACCACGGTCGAGGCGTGGCTCGGGCGTCCGTTGACTGCTGCCGACGAACTGCGATCCCTGGTCTTTCGCTACCTGGGCGCGTTCGGCCCGGCCACTGTTCAGGATCTGCGGACCTGGTCGGGCCTGTCCGGACTAAAGGACAAGCTCGACGACATCAAGCGCGAACTGCAGTCCTTCCGCGATGAGCGCGGCCGCGAGCTCCTCGACTTGCCCGATCGGCCCCTGCCCCCAGGGGACACCCCCGCGCCCCCGCGCTTCCTGCCGCAGTACGACAACCTCCTGCTGTCCCACGCCGACCGTACCCGCGTGCTCGCCGACATCCACCGCCCTGGCGTCTTCGTCGCGCCCCAGATCCGCGCGACGATCCTGGTCGACGGCTTCGTCCGTGGCGTGTGGCGGCTCGGGCGCGCGCGCCATGCGGTGACACTCGTGATCGAGCCCTTCGAGCAACTGCCGCCCGGAGTGCGCGCGGCGCTGGCGGAAGAGGGTGGACGGCTCCTCCGCTTTCTCGAAGGGAGCACCGAGAACCTCGACGTTCGAATCGAAGAACCGCGGTTCTGAGCCGTGTGAGTCTCCCGTGTGACGGCTAGCCTTCGCTCTGGCCCAACACGTTCATGACGGCGCGGCACAGATCGCCGATCGCGTAGGGCTTGCTGATCGCAGCTGCGAAGCCGTGCACCTCATAGTCGGACATGACGGCATCGTCACTGTAGCCGGTGGAGACGATCGCTCTGACCGCCGGATCTATCTCGCGCAGGAGCCGCAGCGCCCCGGCGCCGCCCACGCCGCCGGGGACAGTCAGGTCCATGATGACCACATCGAACGGCTGCCCCTCTTCGCGGGCGGCCCGGTACATTTTCACTGCCTGCGCGCCATCCGCGGCGGTAAAGGTTTCGAAATCCTGATTCTCGCAGCGCGCGCGCCGCAACCTGGCGGACCATCTCCTCATCGTCCATGATCAGCACCCGGCCGTGACCGACAGAACCGCGCTCGGCCGGCGCAGACGGCGCGACGACCTTGCCCGGGTCGGCGGCCGGAAGATAGAGGCGGAACGTGGTGCCTTCTCCCAGGCGTGACTCGGCTTCGATGTAGCCGCCATGCTGCTTGACGACCGAATACGCAACAGCCAAACCCAGCCCGCTCCCCTTCTGCTTCGTAGTGAAATACGGCTCGAAGATGCGCGCCAGGTGCCCCGCCGGAATGCCGACGCCCTGATCGGCGATCTCGATGACGACGTAGCGCTCGCCGGCGCCCTCAGTGTCTTCGGTCACGTTCTCGGCACGGATGCGGAGCGCGCCGCCTTCCGGCATGGCCTGGTCCGCGTTGATCACCAGGTTGCTGATGACCTGGGCAATCTGCCCGCTGTCGACTTCGACCAGCCACAAGTCGGGAGCGAAGTCGTACTCACATCGCACGTTCGAACCGCGCAGGGCGAAATCTGTCGTCTCGCGGACGAGTGTCGACACGCGGGCTGCCTTTCGCACCGGCGCGCCGCCCTTAGCGAACGTCAGTAGTTGCCGCGTCAGGTCGTGGGCTCGCCACGAGGCCTTCAGGGCGTCGGACAGCACGTCCGCCGCCTGGCTGCCAGACGGGACCAGGCTCATCGCCAGGTCGACGTTGCCCAGGATGCCGGTGAGGATGTTGTTGAAGTCGTGAGCAATGCCGCCCGCGAGCACACCCACCGATTCCAGGCGCTGAACCTTTCGCTGCTCCTCCTCCAGACGGCGTTCCTCAGTTGCGTCGTGGAATACGAGGACCACACCCATCAGCTGGCCGGCCGAAATCACGGATGGGCGCGCTGTTGTTAGAGATCAGCCGCTCCCGGCCATCCGGATTCACCAGTAGCACTTGCGCGGTCAGCTCTGCGGTCTTGCCCACACGCAGCACCCGGTCCACCGGGCTTTCCACCAGCTCGCGGCCCTTCTCCGTGACGACGTGAAACACCTCACTCAGCGGCCGGCCGAGCGCTTGGGCCTGCTTCCAGCCGGTCAGCACCTCGGCCACGGGGTTCATGAACTGCAGACAACCATTCACGTCGGTGGCGATGACCGCATCACCAATGGAGCGGAGCGTCGTCGCCAGCCATTGCTCGCTGCGCCGGAGTTTCGCTTCCATCTCGTGCTTGTACAGGGCGATCTCGATGGCAGTCAGCAGCTCTCGCTCCTCGAACGGCTTGATGAGGTACGCGTACGGTTCGGTAACCCTGGCCCGCTGCAGAGTAAGGTCGTCGGCATACGCCGTGAGGTAAATGACGGGAATATTGAAGCGTGCGCGGATTTCCTCGGCGGCGGCCACTCCGTCGAGCTCGCCCAACAATTTGATGTCCATGAGTACGAGGTCCGGCCGCGTCGAATCGGCCAGCCGGATCGCCTCCTCGCCGGACGCAGCAACTCCGGTCACCGCATAGCCCAGCGCTTGCAGCCGGCTCTCAACGTCCATCGCCACGATACCTTCGTCTTCGGTGACCAGTATCTTCGCCTGCGCCATGTCCAGCTCTCCTTGACCGTTAACCTGGTGGGGTCGCGAACTGATCGTCTACTTCAGCGTGATTCTGAATTCGGTACCGGCGTCACGGTTCAGTTCGATCTCGGCTTCCAGCTGTCGAACCAGCGTGTTGACGAGCTGCAGGCCCAGCGACGCAGTCGCACGCCAGTCCAGCTTCTCCGGAAAGCCCACGCCGTTGTCGTGGACGGTCAGCGTAAGCCGATTCGCGGCGTTCGGCCGTAGGCTGACGGCGATCTCGCTTTCGGGGCAGCGTCCGGAGGTCGGGAAAGCGTGCTTCAAGGCATTCGACACCAACTCGTTGATGATCAATCCACACGGGATAGCCTGGTCGATGCCAAGCAGCGCATCGACTACATCGACGGTGAACTTGATGCCGTCACCCGGCACCCCGTACGCTCGGTACAGGTGGGCAGCCAGACGACGTACGTATTCACCGAAGTCGACCCGCGCCAGATCCTCTGACCGGTACAATTGCTCGTGAACCAGGGCCATGGAGCGGACGCGGTTCTGGCTGTCCCGGAACATCTGCTGAACTACGGGATCCTCAATATCGCGTGATTGCAGGTAGAGCAAGCTGAAGATGACCTGCAGATTGTTCTTGACGCGGTGGTGCACTTCTTTGAGCAGGACTTCCTTCTCCTGCAAGGAGGTGCGTATCCCTCTCTCTGCACGTCTGCGCTCGCCGATCTCTTGCTGGAGACGACGGTTCGTGGCCTCCAGCTCAGCGGTACGCTGCCCGACCAGATCTTCGAGGTGATCGCGGTGCTGGCGCAGCTCGACTTCCATGCACTTCCGCTCGGTGATGTCGGTCAGCATGGCCAGCCCGCCCACGAGCTCGTCGTTGGCGCCGTAGACGGGGCTGGTGTTGATGATCGTCCACAAATCCGCCCCATCCCGTCGCACGAAACGGACATCGAGCGCGGTGGGCCCGGCGGGCCAGCTCAGGCTGACAAAACTGTCGCGGGCCCGACTGCGGGTTGCTGGGGGAACGAAGTCGTAAAATGGAAGCCCCTGCAGCTCCTCAGAGGTATAGCCCAGCATCTCGGTAACACGCTGGTTAGCGAACACGGTCCGCCCCTGAATATCGACCATCCAAATGCCTTCCTGGGCCGCCTCCACGATGCGCCGATAACGTTCCTCGCTGCGCCGAAGCGCCTCCTCGGTCGCTTTTCGCTCGGTGATGTCGTGCAGGGCTATCAGCCGGCCGGTCTGGCGGCCGTTCGCGTCACGCAGGGGTGAAATGCCCAGCTCGATTTCACGCCGAGCCACCGGGTCCGGCTCGTTCTGGCCAAAGGTCACCTCGGCCCGCACGTCGTTGACCAAATGAAAGCGCGCCACCAGGTCCGGTCGATTCGTCAAGAAATCGGTGATCGGCCGCCCAATGGGGTCCAGCTCGTGATACTGAGCAATCATGTAGCGCGCCGCCCGATTCACGTATACGATCCGATTCCGCACGTCGAGCGCGATCATCCCATCACTCATGCTGTCGATGATTGCGTCGCGGGCTACCGGCACGATATCCAGGAAATGGAGGCGGGCCATCGCCCACGCGGTCGCCAGGCCCATCAGTCCGAAGCCAAAGGGGGTCAGCGGCACAGGTCGGAAAGGGTTCAGCCCCGTAACGGTCATGGCATCAGCCAGCCACGGCGCCAGGACGGCCAACAGCAGCGTCAGCAACTGCCGGCGGTATTCGGGCGCCGCCCGGCGCATGGTCAAGAGAAGCAGTCCGCTGGCGCCTGCGACGAGGCTGTATGAATAGACGACGTGCACCACGAACGCCGGCCCCAGGATCCCAGCCATGTTCACGTTCGGGCTGGGAAACGCTGGATCGGAACCGGCGAACAACAGATGATGCCAGTTGTTGGTCGCTGCCAGCGCCACCACGACGATGGGTTCGATGCACAGCAGAGCAATGTTGCGGCGATTGACCCAGGCCTCACGGTCGGTGCACTGTGCGACGAGCACCGCCCAAGATCCAGGCAGAATGACGATGCCAACCCACGCCAGCAGTGAAAACAGATACTGAACCCGCCCGCTGCCGGCCCACTCCAGGGCCACGCTGAGAGAAAACAAGGCCTCTGCCAGCATGACGACCGCGAATGGTGCCGCGCCCGGCGCAGGGCGCCGGAACCAGCCGAACACGGCCAGCGCTCCGGACAACACAGCCACCAGCAGCAACGAAACCGTGTACGAACTGAAGGTCCAGCTCATTGCTCAGCATCCATTCGCAGATCTCATATCAATGATACTCATAATAATATAACACACAACATACGAATAATGCAAGGCATTTTCAATGCACAACGATGAAATTGGTTCTTTCACGTATCATACGACAGCCTGTCCCACAGCTGGGTGAGCGAACTGAGGCTGCCGCCTACGATGGCCTGGCGTGAGGTCGCGCCAGGGTCACGCGCACCTCGGTGCCGGCCCCCCTCGCAAGCTCCACGTCGCCGCCGAGCTGGTGGGCCAGCGTGCGCACGAGTTGCAGCCCGAGTGACGCCGGCGCGCTGAAGTCGAAATCAGGCGGGAAGCCGACCCCGTTGTCGCGAACGCACAGGGCAAGGCCGTCATTCTCTGCAACCTGCAGCCCTATGGCGATCTCCGCCATCGTGTCGGGATCCGGAAAAGCGTGCTTCAGCGCGTTGGACACCAGCTCGTTGATGATCAGACCGCAAGGGATGGCCTGGTCGAGGCCCAACCGCACGTCGCCCGGAACGTCGACGAGGAGCCGCACTGCACCACCGACGCGTGTCTGTAGGGCCGCTCCGGTCCCGCCGCTTTCGGGCCTCTGACTGGCTGAATACGCCCGCACCAGATATGCCATCAGAGACTGAACGTAGCCGGCAAAGTCCACGTGAGCCAGATCGGCGGACTGGTACAACCGCTCGTGAACGAGAGCCATGGATCGCACCCGGTGCTGGCTGTCGGCGAACCTCTCCAGCGCCGGTGAAGCTCCCAGATCTTTCGATTGCAGGTAGAGCAGGCTGGAGATGACCTGCAAGTTGTTCTTCACCCGGTGGTGGATCTCCTTGAGCAACACATCCTTTTCGGCCAGAGAGGCGCGCATACGGGCTTCGGCGGATTCACGCTCGGCAATCTCCTGCAGCAGCCGCTCATTGGCCGCCTGCAAAGCGGCCGTGCGCTCCCCGACCAGTTCCGCCAGGTGCTCGCGACGCTCGCGCAGCTCGTCTTCCAGCCGCTTGCGTTCGGTGATGTCCGTCAGTAGCCCGATGAGTCCGGCAAAGTGACCCTGTGAGTCAAACACAGTCGCCCCGTTTACGATCGCCCACACGTCGGACCCGTCCTTGCGCAGGAAACGAAGATCGCGAGACGCAGGAGCCCTGCGGTCGAGTCCCTGCAACAGCGCGCGCGACAGGGCAGGACGCTCGCTCTCCGGCACGAACGCGATCATGGGCCGGCCGAGCACCTCGGCTATGGAGTAGCCCAGCATTTCCGCCATGCGCTGGTTGACGAAGCTCGTGCTCGCATCCGGACCCAGCACCCAGACACCCTCAGCCGTGGTCTCGACGATACTCCGATAGCGCGCCTCGCTGTCCCGCAGAGCCCTCTCCGCAGCCTTGCGCGCCGAGACGTCGGACAAAGACACGAGCTGACCGCGCACTTGGCCGCGAGGATCTCGCAGAGGCGACCGGCGCACGTCGAGGCTGCGGCGCGACGCACCAGTGCCGATGTGGATCTCGCTGTGCGCTTCAGCTTTCGGGAGGAGGGTCTCTATCTCGGCCCCAATCAGGTCCGCGAAGTGTCGTGCCGCCGAGTTGGCGTATGCGACGCGGCCCAGCGAGTCCAGAGCAATCATCCCGTCGGTCATGTTTTCGAAGATGGCTTTGCGGGCAACCGGCACGATGTCCAGGAAGTGCGCCTGCCGAAAGGCCCAACCGGCAGCGATGCCGGTCACCGCCAGGCCAAAGGGGGTCAGATCCAGTCGCGGCCAGGGGCTCAGCTCGAATATGTACGTCATTCCGGCCAGCCAGGGTGCGGATGCGGCCAACAACAACGCGATGGCCTGCCCGCGATAGACGCTTGCCGACCGCCACAGCGAGCGTACCAGCCAGACGTTGCCTACCACCAGGAGACCGTAGGAGTAAAACGCGTGCACGTAAAAGCCAAAGCCGTGTTCCAGCCCAAGGCCAGCGTATGGCCCCACGAAATCCGGCCACACTCGCGTGTAGAAGACGTGATGCCAATCATTGGTGATGACCATGATCAGGGTCAGCACCGGCTCCAGGGCCAGCCAGATCAAAACCCTGCCGCCGACCCTGCGGTCACTGCCCGGGTACTGCAGAACGAACACCG
The DNA here is from genome assembly GCA_963843645.1 of uncultured Chloroflexia bacterium. GTDB lineage: Bacteria > Chloroflexota > Anaerolineae > DAOTYC01 > DAOTYC01 > CAWJLE01. The sequence goes on from CAWJLE010000003.1 coordinate 1,627,324, forward strand.
CCCAGCTGCCAGGGACCAGGACGATGCCCACGTATTGCGCGAAGGTCGCGGCCATCTTCCCGCTCAGAGAGACGCTCGCCCACTCCACGGCATAAGCGGCCGAGAAGATCGTGGCTCCGAGCATGACCAGCGCAAAGGCGCTGGCGCCCGGCACCGGGCGACGCCGCCAGCTGACGACAGCCAGCAACCCACAAAGCACCGCTACGAGGCCGAGTGAGACCGTGTACGGAGTGTATTGCCACACGATAAGTCAGCCTTTGAGCAACCGCTGGCAGCGTCGGCAGTGCGCGCTCGCCAGACCGATCCGCCGGCGCGCAGTGCGCGACGCCATTTGAAATCGACAATCAAACTCTGATTCTATTGTAATACCAATAGTGCGAGAAGCAAAAGAGAGATATCGGATGTAATCCAGATTTCGGGCGAGGCGCCACCCTCATCCTGCCGGTCTGCGACCGCCCCTGTCAGGGGTGGTCGCAGACCGGCAGGATGAGGGTGGCGCCTCGCCCGAAATCTGGATTACACTTAGAGTTATCCGCGCATGCCGACTGTGCGCGATCCATCCAGGGGAAGGGGTCAGGGTCCGGCCACACCGGCCGGCTGCCCATCCAGGACGCGCCGCAGAGTTTGAAGCGGGGTGCGGTAGGCCGGGTGGGCCTTGATGAGACGATCCAGCGTGGCCACGCCCTCGACAACCTGCTCGCGGGAGGCGCGGTGAGCGCAGTTATCCATTGCCCTCACCGTATCGTCCTCCGGCTGGCCGGTGAACGCGCCGTACAGAGCCAGGTAGAAGAACGTCACCGCGTCGTCCGGGTCACTGTTTAACATATAGACGACGTGCGGCTGCATGGCCGGACCGTTGCCCGCGGTGGCAAGCAGCTCGCACCACAGGCGGTGCAGCGCGCTCGAGTCGGGTTCCTGGGTGCCGGCCTGTTCCAGGTCCGCGCTGGCGGCGTCGAGATTGCCCAGCGCCAGGTATTCCAACGCCCGGTTCCGATAGATCAGGGCATCCTCGGGTGTATGGGTGAGTGCGAACGTGTAGGCCTCGATGGCCCCTTCACGATCGTCGTTGTCGGAGTAGTAGCAGCCGAGGGCCGTGCTGGCGTAGCTCAGCCCGATGCGCAGCTCTTCTGCCATTTCGAGCTGATTCAGCTCGACGGCCGCGGCGCGCAGCCGCGAAAGCACGTCGATATACGCCACCTGCTCTGCTCCATTGGTAACCTCGGAGTGAGCGTTGTAATACAGAGAAACGAGGCCCAGCAGGTGACTCAGTAACAGATTCGCGTGCAGCTCCGTTGCTTTGCGGGTCAGCGCCTTTTCGACACCGGCGGTGAGGGCCGTCAGCCCCGACAGCTCGACCAGCTCCGGATACCGCTTCACTACAGCGTCTTGCGATTCCTCATCGATGACTTCGGTAAGCAGCGCAGCAACCGCCGCGGCCAATGGCCGGGAGCCGTCGTCGCCGGGCTGCGGATCAATGAACTGCAATTGGTGCCTCCTGACTGGCGTGCCGTAGCGAGTTACGGACACTTGTGAGCACTCCTCAAAATCACGATCGCGAGCGCTTGATCTCCGATAACCGCGGTAGGGATCTGCGGACCGCGGGTGCGGTCTGTTCGCGGCGGACCTGGCGCCACATCGCGCGGCGGGCATCGATACGAGCCCGCACCTCAGCGTCGTCGTGCACGTCGGCGTTGTCCAGGATCTCTCCGATATCGTCGTTCAGCAACAACTCGGCGTCAGACAGAAGCATCTCGCGAGCATCGTCGTCTGACCCAATCAGCAGAAAATCCTGCAGCGCCAGCATGGCCGGGTTGGCGTCCATCTCGATCTCCTCGCGAATCTCCCGCAATACCTCGAGACGCTCGCGGATGGCCTCCGCCAGCTTGCCTTCCGCGCTCGCGAGCTTCTCCTCGGCCACCCCGATCATGTCGTCCATGACTTCGGGGGTCAGCAGGTCCGCCAGCTCCTCCATGTCGTCCACATTGCGGACGGCCATGAACGTCCCGAACAGCATGGCTGAGGGGCCCTCGGCCATTGCAGCGCGGATGGGCCGCAGGTCCTGGCGCAAGCCGGCCAGACGCTCGGCATCCGACGAGCCGGGCGTCTCGTCGATCCAGGCCGCCATCTCGGCGTCGGTCTCGGCGGACAGGAGGTCCGGGCCAAGCGCTTCCAGCGCGGACTGGATTGCCTCTTCGCTGGGTGCGTGGATGATATTGCCGATCTTGGCGCGCAATTCAGAATTCGCCATGGATACTCCTCGTTGGAATGATGATGTATTGTAAGTTAGGGCAGAAAGGAATGCAAAGTGGAAGCAAATTGCTGTCATTGCCCTGTTCAAAGGAGTGCGCCGCCGTCCGGCGCAGATGTGCCCCCGTCTCCTGCGTCGCAAGGTGCTTTTTGGGTATCAGCAAGTGAATATTAAGTGAACGCCAGACTTGCAGGTAAATGACAAGTGTGTTAAAATATGCATGATTATACCGTTGGTAATGACTCTGACCACACCAAGAATCGAGGTGACGAGATGGGCCTACCAAATTTGATTAGAAGCAAACCGGCATTGGCGCTGCTGATCAGCCTCCTGATCGGGTTCTTTCTCGGCTGGCTTCTCATGGGCTACGTCATCTGGCCCGTCCAGTACACAGGGCAAGCACACAGCTACGAGCTCACCACACCCGAAAAAGAGCAGTACCTGTCGTTGCTGGCCGATTCGTTCAAACTGACGGGGAATGCCAAAAGCGCCCGGGATGCCTTGAATGGATGGAATAACGCGGATGTGGCCGCGACCCTGAACAGCCTGGATGCAACGTTGAAGAACCAGGGGCGAACCGACGAAGCCAAGCGCGTGGAAGACCTCGGCGCGGCGTTGGGACTGGCCGTCACCGCCGCCCCGCCCGCGGCCGCACAGCCTCCCGCGGCGCAACCGGCCGCCACCCCATTCTCCATCGGCAGCCTGATTACGATTTGCGTGGGCTTCGTCCTCATCGTGCTGGCCGTCGCGGCTGTCCTGTTCGTGATCGACCGGCGGCGGCGCAAAGGGGGCCGAGCCACTTCCGGCCGCTCGTCCGGCGAGAAGTCCGTCAAGACGGATTCCACGAAAACCAGCCTGGGCCGCTTCGAGAGCAGGTACGCTTTCGGCGACGACAACTACGACGAGTCTTTCACCATCGAGACCGGTGCGGGGGAATTCCTCGGCGAGTGCGGTATCGGGATTTCAGAGATGGTGGAGTCGGGACCGCCGGACCGCATCACCGCCTTCGAGCTCTGGCTCTTCGACAAGAGCGACATTCGCACGGTGACCAAGGTGCTGATGAGCGAGTTTGCGTACAACGAACCGGCCGTCCGCGATAAGCTCGCCCCCAAAGGCGACGCGGTACTGGTGACCCCGGACGGCGTGATCCAGCTGGAAACGGCTTCGCTGAACTTGCAGGCGCGCGTCACGGACCTTCAGTACGGTTCTGAGAGCCAGTACGCCAACAGCTACTTCGAGAACCTGGCGGTGGAAATCACGGCGAATCCAAAGGCATAAAAGAAACCGGCGCGGACTGAGGGTTCCGGGGTCGACGGTGAACGCCCCGAGCCACGCCACGCCGGATCCCCATCGACCTTGCCCGCTGCCGGGTCGCACGGCCACAGAAGCGCTACGCTAAAATGCGCGGTGTGCCTTTAGCGCCCGGCAGCGTCAACCCACCCACTCCTTCGCGTCGAACAGCTTCTCGTATTCCTGTGCTGCAAATCGATCGGTCATCCCCGCAATGTAGTCACAGATCACCCGGTGCAGCTCTCGCTGGCTCGTCAGTTCCTGAACTTCGGGCGGCATTTGCTTGGGCTCGAGCTGGTAAGCCTCGAACAGCCGGGTAATGACCCGCCGCGCTTTGGCGGTCCTGCGAATCAGGCGATAGCTCAGGTAGAAGTTCTGCAACAGGGCGTCTTTCAATTGGGCATTCTTGGCGTTCATGCCGGGCGAGAAGTCGACCACTGCCCTCCCGAGGTGTCGCACCTTGTCCACGGAATCGATGCCCTCGGCAGTCAGCCGGCGATCTGTCTCGTGGATGAGGTCCTCGATCTCCCGGTTGATGAGCAGGCGGACGATGTGATAGCGCATCAGGTCCGGCAGTCGATCGGTAGGGGTGTACCCGATCTGCGCCAGGCTTTCTTCCCACAAGGCAATTCCCTTCAGGGTGGACGGACGCAAGACCTCTGCCCGCAGTCCGTCGTCCAGATCGTGCGAGTTGTACGCGATCTCGTCTGCCAAATTCACGATCTGCGCTTCCACCGTCGGCAACAGGGCCGGATCGTAGCCCTCCGCCTGGCCGTGATCGTAATCGGTGTGGTGCTTGACGATACCCTCACGGGATTCCCACGTCAGATTCAGGCCCGGAAAGTCCGGGTAGCGCTTCTCGAGCCGTTCGACGATGCGCAGGCTCTGGCGGTTGTGCTCGAAGCCGCCGTAATCGGCCATGAGCTCGGCCAGCACCTGTTCCCCGGCATGCCCGAACGGCGTGTGACCCAGATCGTGCGCCAGGGAAATCGCCTCGACCAGATCTTCGTTCACTCTCAGCGCTCGGGCCAGGCTTCGCCCGATCTGGGCTACCTCCAGGGTGTGGGTCAGCCGCGTGCGGTAGTGATCGCCTTCCGAATTGACGAACACCTGCGTCTTGTATTCCAGTCGCCGAAACGCCGTCGTATGAAGCACGCGATCCCGGTCGCGGGCGAAAGGGGTCCGATAGGGCGCCTCCCGCTCCGGGTACACACGACCTCGAGAGGCCTGGCTGGTCTGAGCGTACGGCGCCAACAGTCTGAGCTCGAATTCCTCATACGCCTCACGCGACTGTATCATCACTATCCTCCCGTAAGCACATCGCGGCCTCGGTGCTTGACGGATTATAACCCACCGGCCGGGCCGAGCCAAGCCGGGCGGAAAGGCCATCCCATGCGATCGTGGCGCTGGGCTTGACGATTGGATCGCCGAGGCCAGCGCCACGATTGCATGGGACGGCCGCGAAATTCGCGGTCGATCACCCGTTTTCAGTATTCTATGCATATTCCATTAGCCTCATGATGCGACAGCGTGTAAAACGGCTTTGACACGTTCGAATTTTTTTGCTAAAATGGGCGCACAGGTCATGCCAAGTCTCCGCAAGAGCATGCGATCCGCACGTTCGGAGGTATACATTAATGATAGGTGGCGGTACGGAGTGGGGAGCGGATACGTTCACCAGCGATAACCCTCCAGCTTCGATCACGCTAACCATGCGTCAGGGCCCCAACCCGGGTCAGCGCTTCACGGTTCGAAAAGAAAACGTGGCGGTCGGTCGCTTGCCGGGCAACGACATCTCGATCCCCGACTCGCAGGTCTCCCGCCACCACGCGAACATTACCTGGGAAAGCGGCCAATGGGTCATTCGTGACCTGGGAAGCGCCAATGGGACTGCCGTCAACGGTGTGGCCATTACTGGCGCTTGTCCCTTGCGCGATGGCGACGTCATCGCATTGGGAGAAATCGTCCTGACCTTTCAAGGTTCCAGCATCCTTGCCGCGCCGGGCCAGGAAGACGAAGTCGGGGACTTCGTCCATGCGCCGCCGCCCCTGTTCCCTCCACCCAGGGGGTTCGCGCCTCCGGGCGGCACCGTCGCGATGCCTTCGTCCGTCCAGGAGGGCTCCGGTTCGAACATCTGGCCGGTCCTGATCGGCGTCGGGCTCGCGCTGTTCTTCGCCTTGATCGTCGTCGCCGCGGTGCTGTACATCGTCCTGAGCCAGAGTGGGTCGGCGCCGGAGATTCGGGTGCAGCAGCCGGCCAGCGGGTCCGAAGCCCGGGCCGGGCGAGCCGCTGCTCATCCTGGCCTCCGCCACAGGCAAAGGCGTGACCCGCGCTGAGCTGTGGGTGGACGGCACGCTGAACGCGACCTTTCCCAGCAGCAATCCCGAAGGGCAGCCGGTGCTGTTCGTCCAGCAGCAGTGGACGCCGAGCACCGCCGGCCTGCACGTGTTGACGCTGCGCGCGTTCAACTCGGCCGGCAAAGCCAGCTCGCCCCAGGAGATTCCAGTGACTGTGGCCGACGCCACGGCCAGCCAGTCGCCCACCTTTACACCACTGCCGAAGCAGCCGGCAGCGCAGCCCACCGCCACGGCGCCGGCCGTGGTCCAGACGCCGACGCCCCTGCCGACCGCGACGGCCCTGTCGTGCACCAACGACGCCGCGTTCGTGGCCGACGTCACCGTGCCGGACAACACCGTCTTTCGTCCGGGCAATCGCATCGACAAGACCTGGCGCCTGCGCAACAGCGGCAGTTGTCCATGGAACAATGGCTACCGCCTGATCTTCATCTCAGGCAACAAGATGGGGGCGCCGGACAACCAGCCGGTCGTATCCACCGCCGCCGGTGGGACCACTGACGTCACGATCACCATGTACGCGCCGAGCGCACCGGGCGTGTATACCGGTGTGTGGCGCCTGGTCGACGTCAGCGGTCAGCCGTTCGGCCAGTCCTTCACCGTGGTCATCCAGGTGCCTTCGCCCTTCACGCCGACGCCGGTCGTCCCGCCGACCAACACACCGCTGCCGGGCCCGATCGTCAACCTGAGCGTGGACAGGGACCACGTGAGCGCCGGCGAATGCACGGTCCTCCACGCCTCCGTGGAGGGCGTCTCCGCCGCCTGGCTCGCCGGCGAAGCGGTCGTCGGCGGCCGCAAGGACAGCCAGGTCTGCCCTTGCGAAGAGACCACATACGAGCTGGACGCGGCCATGGCCAACGGGGATCACGTGAAACGCCAGGTGACGATCAAAGTCGACGGCTCGTGTGCCTCCAGCAAGTCGGACCTCGTGGTCCGGGAGATCAGCGCGAGCGATACGACGCCGAATGTGGGCGACGAGATTCACTTGAAGCTGAGGATCAAGAATCAGGGTGGGAGCAAGGCCAAGAACTTCGCCGTGTACTGGGCGCCTGAGGGCACTTCGGGCGACTGGAAGATCATCAAAGGCGACATCGATCTGAGTGCCGGTGACGATGAGTGGATCGAGTGGGACTATACTTATAAGGATGCCGGGAAGTTCAAGACCGAGGCACGCGTCGATTATCACGACGACGTCGACGAGTCGGACGAAGACAACAACAGCCGAACGCTGACCATCACGGTCGCAGAGGATTAGAGCGCCTGAACAGACTGCCCCGGCGCCGCCCGCATTAGGTTCGGCTGCCGGGATCGGAGGTCGCATCATAGGAAGCTACAGTCGTGCAGGAATGAGGGACAGTCTTTTCACATTTCCGGACGTGGTGCTGACGGTGCGCCAGGGCCCCAACGTGGGCCAACGATATTCGGCGCACAAGGACAACGTCATCCTCGGCCGGCAGGCCGGAATCGACGTTCAGATCAACGACCGCCAGATCTCACCGCAGCACGCACGCATTTCCTGGCAGAACGGCCGCTTCATCGTCGTCGACCTGGGAAGCCTGAACGGAACCACCGTCAACGGGCGGCCGGTCATCGGGTCGTTTCCGCTGCGCGACGGCGATATCGTGGGCCTGGGCAACGTCGCGCTCGCATTCGAGGTGTCACGCGGCGCTCCGGCAGCAAGTTCCCGCGCCGCCTACGGTCCCCCACCGGCCGCAGCGCAGAACGGCTATGAAGACGAGTTCGACGACGATGATGAGCTGAACGGATCTGGGAACGGCGGCTCGAGCTCCAAGAAGTGGCCCGTGATCGCCGGCGGCGGCTGCAGCTGCCTGGTTCTCGCCCTGTGCGTGATCGCCGCCGTCGTGGTCGTCAGCCTGAAAGTCGTGCCGACGATGCAGGCGGCGCCCGAGGTCCGCATCTTGGAGCCGGCCGACGGTGCGCAGGTGCAGTCAGGCCAGCCCGTCATGATCCTGGCGACTGTGCGCGGCCAGGCCAACGTCACGAAGGCCGAGCTGTGGGTGGATGGCGTCTTGACCGCGGCCATCACCCCGGAGAGGCCGGGGCCCATGCTGCGCGTCGAGCAGCCGTGGGTGCCAACCAGCAGCGGCCCCCACTCACTGGAGATCAAGGCCTATGGGCCATCGGGGCAGGCCAGTCGAGCCCGCGAATCTGGCCTTGACCGTCCTGGACCAGCCTGCAGCCGCCGTGGCGGCCGCGCCGACTCCGACCCCGAAACCGTCACCCACGAACACACCGGTCATCAAGCGAGCTCCCGCACCCGAGAAGGTCGCCCCGCCGACCAACGCGCCCAAGGCGGAGTGCAACGACAACGACGCCGCCTTCGTGTCGGACGTGTCCGTTCCGGACCGGTCGACGTTCAAGCAGGGCGCCGGGTTCAACAAGACCTGGCGCGTGCGCAACAGCGGCAAGTGTGCCTGGGACGGCAGCTACAAGCTGGTCTTCGTGTCCGGCAACAAGCTCGGCGGCCCGGACAGCGTACCGGTGGCCTCGACGGCTGCCGGTGGCTCGGTGGACGTCACCGTGCCGATGAAGGCGCCGAACCAGTACGGCTCGTTCAGCGGCGTCTGGCAGATCGCGAATGCCAAAGGTGAGCCGTTTGGGCAGAGCCTGAGCGTCGTGATCGTGGTGCCTTCGCCGGTTACGCCGACGCCCACACCCGCCCCGGCGCCGACGGCGCCGCCTCAGCCGGAGACGTCCGTCTCCTTGACGGCCGACTCAGACAGCGTGAACAATGGGTCCTGCACGACGCTGCACGCGTCCGCCAACGGCATTGCAGCAGCCTGGCTGGAGGGCGAGGCCATCACCGGCGGCAAGATGGACAAGCAGGTATGCCCATGCCAGGACACGACCTACACGCTGGACGTCCAGCTCGCGAACGGCGAGCACCAGCAGCACACCAAGACCATCAAAGTCAGCAACGGGGGCTGCTCCGGCGATGTCGGAGACATCTCCATCCGCGACATCAACGTCGACTCCGACAGCGTTAAGGTGGGAGACGAATGCACACTAACCGTCCGCGTGAAGAACGTATCCGACAACAAGGTTAGCGACATCGACGTGGACTTGAAGGTCATACCGATCAACGAGGACCCGGATGACGTGAACGGCCTGGGCAAGCAGAGGATCAGCTCATTGGACGCCGGCAAGGACAAGAAGATCACCTGGACGTACAAGTTCGAGGACTACGTGACGTTTACGCTGCGGGCCACGGCAGAAGATAGCACGAAAGAGGTCACATTTAAGCCGCACAAGGGGTAGGCGAACCGCGCCGGGCGGCCGCGTGTCGCCCGGCGCAGATTTGCCTAAACGCGCCACCTGTGCTAGAATAGCCTCGTCGTACCACTGGGGGATCGTCTAATGGTAGGACAGGTGACTCTGGATCACTAAGTTGGGGTTCGAATCCCTATCCCCCAGCCAAACCCGCGAATCCGACTAATTGACTGAGTGTCAATGAGTCGGATTTTGTATTTCCGACTAAGTGACAAATTCCCTCCGTGTCTAAGTGACTCCTTTGTGCGAGATCTTCGGCAGATTTCTGCCCATTTGGTGCGCGCAAAAACGCCCGGGGAGGCCTTAGAATGAGTACAAGAACGACTCAGATGATGCGGAGGGCCAAAATGGATATCACACTCCCCACCCTGATCGACTTGTTTGTGGCCACCAAGCAGACCGAGGGCAAGAGCGTCCACACGATCGACTGGTACGGCCGTATGCTCAGGCGCTTCGCCTCGCACGCTCGCAACGGGAGCGAGGCGCGCTTGGAAGACGTGACGGTGGAGACCGCCCGGGCCTTCGTCGGCTCGCTCCGCGAGCAACCGACGCGCAACGCCGGGCATCCGCTCAAGCCGGAGCGTGACGGCGGCCTGTCCCCCAACACGATTGACGCCCACGTGCGGGCGATGAAGGCATTTTCGAGCTGGCTGCAGCAGGAAGGGTTTGCGAAGAAGAACCTGCTCGAACGGCTGGCCCGCCCCAAGGTCCCCCAGCCGGTCATCGAGATCCTGTCAGAGAAGGAGATCAAGCAGATCCTGGGCACGATCAATCCCAAGTGCTTTCTCGGCGCCCGGTTATTCGTCATGGTCCTGCTCCTGCTGGACACCGGCATTCGGGCGAGCGAGCTGTGCACCCTGACCCTCGAGAACACTCACCTGGACGAGGACTACATCAAGGTGACCGGCAAGGGCAACAAAGAGCGGATCGTTCCCTTTGGCTCGGCCACCAAGAAGGCGCTCCTGCACTACCTGCACACCTTCCGGCCGCAGCCAGCCCGAGAGGACGTGGACGAGCTCATCCTGACCATCGACGGTCTGCCGCTCAGCTATGGCGGACTCGCCCAGGCGATCAAGAGGCTCGGCAAGACGGCCGAAGTGCCGAGGCTGCACTTGCACCTCTTCCGGCACACCTTCGCGGTGCGCTACCTGATGAACGGTGGCGACGTGATGACCCTACGCTTGATGCTCGGCCACACGACGCTCGACGTGACGCAGATCTACATGCACCTGGCGGAGGCGCATGTCAAGATCCAGCACCACCGGTTCTCCCCGGTTGATCAGTTGAAGATAGCCGTGAAAGGAAGACGATAGCTTCGTGGAAGGGTTCTGGCAACTTGGCGCAATTGCGTGTCAAAGTTCCGTCCTTGTTAGTCTGGCGAAGGAGTTGGTATTTACCGTTCAACGCCTGCCCTCATGAATATCGAATCCGACCGACTCAGTACTGCCGTCAAATTAGGGAGCTGCTGAAGCTCAGTGGCTGCCAGGAGGACCGCGGCGGACCCGTCACCAACATCTGCGAGCGGGTCGTTTCTACCATGCCTGGCGAGATGCAGGATGTGGACGTCGAGGACGGCCGGAAGATCCCGCAAGAACGCCACCCTATCTGAAAGGACAGCGCCGGGGTTGAAGTCACGTGAGACAAGACGGGCCGTTTCCAATTCCCTGCTTCGGTTCTTCTTTGCGGCAATTCGATCGATCTTCCAAGCGTCACCGGGGGTGAAGCGCCAAGGAGTCTTGCCCTCCGCAGGGCGCAATGCTTCGCTGAGCTCTTTGCATGACACCAAAGCACCGACCTAACAGGCCCACTCTCACTGTGTAAACGCCCGCAAGTAGGCGACCAGCGCCTGCGCCTCCTGATCTGACAACGGCGACGGTTTTGGTTCATACATGGCCCTCAGTCATTCGATCTGATTGGCCTCATTTACCGGCGTCCGACGGCGCCGGCACAAACTCCCACGTGTCACCAATCAGGTTGCAGCCGTCGGTCAATCCGCCGAAGAGCAGTGCCGAAATCGAGGCGGGGGCTGTAGGCCGCCGCGCCATAGGCCGTCCCCGGCGCGCTCGCCAGCATCCGTTGCCATGAAGTTCCGTCCCAGGCCCACGCGTCCTTAGGTTCAGGTTCGCAGGACCCAAACTTGGAGATGCCCCCTAGCAAAAGAACTTTGCCTAGTCTGTCATGGTAGACGAGCGCATGGGCGCCTCGTTTCGGCGGCGGCTCGGCAATTTGCCTCTCTTCCCAACCGCTCCCATCCCACTCCCAGGTGTCGTTGTGTACGGCATCGTCACTACCGCCAAACAGGACAGCGACGCGTCGTTGTCGGTCGTAGGCCATCCCAACTGCCGACCGGGGGCCCGGTGCGGATCCCGTCGGCTGGCGCGTCCAGGAGCGACCGTCGTACGTCCAGGTCTCATTCGACTCCCCGGTCCGATCGTCACCCCCAAACAGCACCATCACTCCCCGCACGTCATCGTAAACCATCCCCGCGCCCAACCTGCCCGATGGCCTCGGTCCGACCTCCCTGCGAAGCCAGCGCACACCGTCGTACTCCCACGTGTCGTCTAAGTATGAACCGTCATACCCGCCAAAGAGCACGACGACGCGGCGGCGCGCATCAAACGCCATCGCACCCGCCGCTCGCGGCGGCAATCCTCCAGAGGCCACCTTTCTCCAGGCTGCCCCGTTCCATTCCCACGTGTCTGATAGGAGCCGGTGATTGCCTGCGTCTCCGCCGAACAACACGAACACGTCGCGCCAGCTATCGTACGCGAGCGCACAGTCGCGGCGGGGACCGGGTGACGGGTCCGGGTGACGCTGGAACCAGCCATAGTCCTCGAGGCGGTGCGGATTGAGAACGCGGGAAACCATAGTCTCCCGCGCTTCGGCGGTTGGAGTCTCCAGTGAGCCGGAAGGGCTCGTCGGAGCACTCTTGGCGCACCGAAAGCCAATGTCGTTGTGCCTACCTTCCTCCTCGTACTCGAATCGGAAGGCGCCGCGGAGGAATAGAGAAGGCTCCGCCCACGATCCGCCCCGCAGGAGCCGCCAGTCACCCGACCCAGGTCCGGTCGGATCCGCCTGCGGACCAGATTCGTAGTTGCCGAACCAATCGGCGACCCATTCCCATACGTTGCCAGCAAGGTCCAAGACCCCGCACCAGCTTGCCCCATCAGGGTAGTTGCCCACCGGTGCTGTCGTTGCATACTCATCGTTGAACGCCCGGTCCCGCAAGCGACTTTGACAGCTCACGTCGCAGTAGTTCAAGCGAGTACCATCGAAGACGTTCCCCCACGGCCAGGTCGACCCCGCCGGCCCGCGCGCCCCGTATTCCCATTCAGCCTCGGTCGGGAGCCGGGCGCCGGCCCACTTGCAATAGGCTGCTGCCTCATCCCAACTGACCTGCACTACGGGATGATCCATTGCCCCGGATATCTCGGTTTCGGGACCGCCCGGGTGGCGCCACTCAGCACCGGCTACCATTTCCCAAGTGTTCCCTCGGAGTACCCAACCATATCCCTTCTCCTCTGCCAGCGTGCGGAATTGGAGGTCCTGCACAAAGCGCTCAAACTGCGCGTTCGTTACCTCCGTTCGATCCAGCCAGAAGTCGCCGAGCGCGACCGGGTGCGCAGGCTGCTCAGCCTCGAAGCTCTCGCGCTTACAAGACGTCGAGTACTTCTGACACACCTGCATCGCCTTGTCCACATCAGCATCGGTGCTGCCCATCTCGAATTCACCGGCGGGAACGTGTACCATAATCATTGAATCTGCAGAGCGAGTCATTGTTTCGAGAGTGCCGGCGACGTGCCCTCCCTGGGCCTGCGACGTCGCAGTCGCGAGTACCGATATTGCCGCCGCCAGCGTTTCAGTTGCGTTGGGTGTCGGGGTCGGTTGAGCCATCGCTGTTGCGGTCTGAACGACAGCGATCGCGGTCTGCACGTCCGACGAATGCTGCGCCGTCTGATTCGGCGCCGCAGCGAGAACGGAGCACGTTAGGATGATCGTCAACAGCAAGACAGCCAACCCGACGGATTGATTTCGATCTTTGCTCATCGCCGCCTCCCTGATCGTAGGAAGATAACACCTCGTCAACGACTGGCCTACTGCCCATCTCGCGAGCGAATGGCGCTCACGAACTGCGAGCGCAGCGGAACCCGGCATCGTCTCTGCTATAGTGTGGCATTTGAGGGAACCGGAGTGGCCAAGCCAAACCTGATATGCTCCATGATCCGCCACGCAACAGTAGACTCTCCGCCGGAGCGGCGTCTGGAGTGCTCCCGTCCGGCACCGCAAAGTAGGCCCGTGCAGACGCGGTCACCCACTCCCAGACATTGCCCGCCAGATCCAGGGCGCCGCACCAGCTCGTTCCGGACGGATAGCTGCCGACGGGTGCGGTGTCCGCATGGCCATCGTCCGCCGATTTGTCGGCATCTCTTGCGCGACAGTTTTTGTCGCAGAAGTTCGCGTCCTCGGCGACAAACTGGTTGCCCCAAGGGTAGATCCGATCCTCAGGTCCGCGCGCGGCATACTCCCATTCTGCTTCGGTTGGCAATCGTCCACCCGCCCATTTGCAGTATGCCGCTGCATCGTCACGCGTTACTAGCACTACCGGATATGCCTCCAGGCCGTCGATTCCTGTGAGTCCGCCCGGGTGGCGCCAGTCTACCCCCTCAGTCTGGTCAGTGCTGTCGAATCCGGTCAGCATGCCGCCTGCCTGATTTCGCTCAATCTCCGTGCGGTACTCGGTTGCCTGCACAAAGAGAGCGAACTGCGAATTCGTCACCTCCGTTCGGTCCATCCAGAAGCCATCGACGGCGACTCTGTGTGCCTCCTGGATCAGAGCCGCCAAGTCCTCACGCCGGCAGTTCGGTTGACGTCTTGCGCAGATCTCGACCCACGTGTCGAACTGCGCTTCGGTGAAGCCCATAGAGAACTCTCCGCCCGTCACATAGGTCATGACCATGCCATCAGCTTTCCGGATCCAAGTCCCCCCTGCACTACCTGCTGGCGGCGCTTCACGCTCGGCTGTTCCGTCCGGTGTCGCCAATTGCACAGTGGGATTCGTGGGAGAGGTCGGCACGGCGGTCGCGGTTTGAATCACGGCAATGGCGGTTTGGAGCGCAGGCGGTCCTTCCGGCGTAACGATCGGTGCGGCTCCCAACAGCACCCACGATAGGACTGCGGCCAACCCCCAGATGGACATCGCAGAACTCGTCAGATGATTAGAGAACACAGTGCGCCTCCTTTCTGTCCAATACGGATCGCTCCGGAAGTTCGAAGCCTGACCTCGCCACGAAAGACTCGAAGCCACCGTCAAGCGTGGCACTCGACGCAAAGCATCCTGTTAGTTTTCCCTGGCACACCGCACGCCCCGGAACAGGAACCCCGGGGTCTCGACGAGCCAGCCGCGAGAAGCGCCTCGCGCGAAACCGGGGCCATCGAGCCACGATCCGCCACGCATGATCCGACACTGCCCACTTCCCGGACCACTTGGATTTACCTGCGGGTCCGCCGAATAGTAACCGCAGAAGTCGGCTACCCACTCCCAGACATTACCGGCCATGTCCAGCGCGCCACACCAGCTCACTCCGTCCGGATAGCTTCCGACCGGCAAGAGCGTCCCTGCCCCACCATCGTTCGTGTTAGCTCTGCGAGTTTCCCAGCCGTCGCCCCACGGGTATTCGTGGCCCGCTCGTCCTCTAGCGGCATATTCCCATTCGGCCTCCGTCGGTACTCGTGCTCCCGCCCAGCGGCAGTACGCGTCGGCTTCGTCCGGCGAAATGCCGGCTACAGGTTGAGCGTCTCGATTGTATCGCGAATCATCCGCATAGATTGACGTCGCGCACTTACCGGCATCGATGCATTTGCGATACTGGGCGTTGGTCACCTCGGTTTGGTCGAGCCAGAAGTCGTTCAAGGTCACCAAATGCGCAGGTGTTTCCAGCGCATGGCCATTCCTTCCCATCCGAAACTCACCTGCCGGAACGTACACCATTAGCATGCCATCGGAGGGACGTGTCCGCGTCTGACCCAAACGCGCGGTTGGTGCCCTAGGAGCCTCCGCCGTTGCCGTCTGCACGATCGCGATGGCGATGGCGAGCTGCTTTGTCGCATGCGGGGTCGGTGTGGGCTGCGCGGCCATGGCCGTGGCCGTCTGCACGACCGCAATCGCCGTCTGCAGCTCGGGCGGGATGCCGGAAACAGGCGGTGGCGTCGGCACGGCCGTTGCAGCGGTCGCTGGCACGCCGCCGGCGAGCGTTACTGCCACTTCGACGAAAGGTGGGTGGCCCGCATAGAGCTCCGCCAGCTTCTCGTCCTGGTCCGCCCGCTTCCGGATGCCAGCCACCGCCTGCTCCCATTCACTCCCCTTGAACCACGCGATCGGACTCAGGTAGTCCAGCCAGCCATTACCGACCCTTGCTCGCACTCCATCCCCGTAGCTCCGTTCGGCCTGCACCCCGGCCAGCGTCTCCAGCACGAACGCCACCCGGTACCGCTCCGCCAAGTCGCCGTCATACGTCGCCTTGCCCCCGGCCGCGGCTGCATCGCGCAGTGCGCGCCGTCCAGTCCGGAAGCGCTGATACAACTCGTACGCCCGCTCCGCTACGGTGAAGTTGTGGTACAGATCGTCCATCCCAAATAGCAGATCGCCCAGCGCCAGTCCCAGCCCCACACCGCTGACCGCCTGCCCAAACCAACTCGGCCACGTGTGCAGCAGCCCAAACTTGTTGCACGACCAGGCCACCAGCCGGCTCGACAGCTCTTTTGCCCCCAGGGCCACCGCCAACTCGCCTGACTTCTCGTGCACAAACGAGCGCAGGACATCCGCTCGCTGAAACCAGGCGTTCTGGAACTCCGCCCCTGCCCGCTGCGCTGCGCTGAGCTGATCGGCATCCAGCCCAGCATCGCCGGCCTCCGAGGCCGCGTAGGTCTGCAGCCAGCCCGCGCGGTCGTGGTTCAGGTCGGCCACGAACACCATCCGCACCAGAAGGGGTAGCAGCTCCAGCGCGTTCGTGAGGTGCACCCGGTCCCCACCCACCTCGATGAACGACGTGCCCTGCTCGGAGATAGGTCGCCAGTCCTCCAGCAGTGCCCGCACCGCCTGCTCGTCGCGCCGCACCGAGTCGAAATTG
Source organism: uncultured Chloroflexia bacterium (assembly GCA_963843645.1). Taxonomy (GTDB): domain Bacteria; phylum Chloroflexota; class Anaerolineae; order DAOTYC01; family DAOTYC01; genus CAWJLE01. The sequence goes on from CAWJLE010000003.1 coordinate 1,643,634, forward strand.
GAGTACTTCATGGCATCCAGCGTGGCCTGAAACGCGCCCAGGGCCTGGTTGCCCTGCCCGGCCGCCTCGCCGGTACCGGCTGCGACCTGCTCCAGCCAGTCCGGAGCTTTCTGCGTGGATAGCATGGCGCGCAGTGCCTCGAGCGTCTCATCCTCGCGCGTAGTGAACAGCGCTCCGGCTTTCTGCACGAGGAAGGCCGGGTTCAGCGTCACCTTGTGCAGGTCGTCGAGCAGGTCGGCCCAGACGGAGCTGGGCGGCTCGGTTGAGGACCGCTCGTAGAGCAGATAGGCGGCGCTGTAGCGCAGGAAGACCTCCCGCAGCAGCGCGGCGTCCGTTACCGGCGTTCCATCCTGGCGCACGATCAAGCGGGTGATACCATGCTGGCTGAAGACGTCCGCTGTCCCAGCAAAGAACAGATTGGCATCTGCGGCGCGGTAGGAGCCGGTGGACTCATATTCGACGGTGTAGGTGTGGCCGCCAAAGGACAGCGCCGGCTGGATGGTGACCGGCCCAGACGGCGCAGGGGGAACGTCGCTCTGCGCCGGAAGCAGTATCGCCCCGACGAACGTGCCGTCCGGTAGGAAGTCGTATGCGACGCGGAGTGAGTCCGGACAACGGTCACACGGCAGAAGCAGGCGGAGACGTACGACGTAGCGGGGTCCGCCTTGCTGGTTCGCCTCGACTGCTTCAACAGACTCCGCCGACAACGCCCTCGGGAGCGATTCGGAGAGATTAGCGCGGTCCAGGTCGTCGGGCGGCACGAGCCCTTGGCCGTCTAACCACACGATGGACGGGTGCCCGTTTATGAGCGCGGACTTGTAGCTGCCCATGTTCGGATGAAAATAGGGATCCTCGATGAGAGCAAAATCGACGAGTCCCAACTCGCGAAAACCGATCATATACTGACCATGCGTCAGCTCTGCGAAGGCGATGGCCTGACGTGAGGCGCCGGCTCTGCGCATGAATGCGATGGTGCACTTTTCTGGATCGGTTGGGGGGAACTGACAGTCGCCGTCCGTCTCATCTTCGACGCCAGGCGGCGGATTCCAGATCGCCTCGGGGCCGAACGTCTGCGGCGCGGCCGGCGGAGGCTCTGACCGAGCCACGAATGCGGGCGGCAGCAGGAGGGCCACCACGACGAGGAGCACCGGCACCCCGCCCAACAAGCGCATCAGCATTCGAGATGACTTCTGTGTCATAGTCTGTGCCTCCTTGTTTCGAAACGATCGGTCAAACCAGGCTCTTTCATTCGCTCGATGCGCATCGAAAGCCAAAGAACCGGTCCTTCGATGCCGGATCAACCGAGTGGCGGTCTGCGCCCATCAGAGAGTATGCCAGATCTGCCCACGATCCACCCCGCACCACACGCAACCGCCCGAAACTCGGGCCTGTAGGGTCGCGCTGTCGTTCTCCAGAGTATGGGGCATACCAATCGGCTACCCATTCCCAGACGTTCCCGGAGAGATCAAGCGCCCCACACCAGCCTACGCCCTGTGGATAAGCACCGACTGGCGCGGTCGTCCCAAACCCATCGTCCACGCTCTTGTTGGCCCAGTTGTACTCGCAGTTGGCGTCGCAGTAGTTGGCCGCCGATCCGCGAAACTCAGCACCCCAGGGGAACGCTCTTCCTTCAACGTTGCGGGCCGCATACTCCCACTCCGCCTCCGTCGGCAGTCGGGCACCTGCCCACCTACAATAGTCCCGTGCGTCGCTCCAGGAGACGCCGACCACCGGATGGGACTCACCATTCAGATCGGCGCTGCCCTCGACGCCGGATGCAGCGCACACCCCGGCCGACGCACAGCGTCGGTACTGCCCGTTCGTCACTTCGGTGCGATCCAGCCAGAAGGCGCTCAGAGATACTGTATGAGCCGGCTGCTGATCTTGAAACCATTCACGGTCGCAGTAGGTCGTATAGGCCCGGCAGAGACTCATCGCACGGTCGACGTCCGCGTCGGTGCTGCCCATCCGGAACTCACCGTCCGGCACGTAGACCATCTCGGCACCATCGGTCTCGCGAATGCTTCGTTGGCCTGGTACGCCGGTTGCGGCCCGGGGTGGCGAGGCCGGCGTGGCTGTGGACGGCGCAGGTGTGAACGTCCACGTTGGCAATGGGGTGAACGACGGCGACTGGCCAAGTATCGGCGTAGCCGTCGACTCGACCGGTGACGTTGAGGTCGGTGCCTTCGCGCTTGCCGTCGCCGCAATCGCGAGCGCCGTCGCGAGTTGTTCTGTGGGGTTGGGTGTTGGTGTGGTCTGCGCCTCCGCGGTCGCTGTCGCCAACACGGCGATGGCGGTCGCCAGTTGCTGCGCCGGATTTGGTGTGGCGGTCGGCTCCGCCATGGCCGTCGCGGTCTGGATGACCGCAATGGCCGTCCTTAGTGCCAGCGGTTGGCTTGGTGACTGGGCCCCAGCAATGCGAAACCACACCAACAGCAAGAGGAAGCTCAAGGTCAAAACCGTCCATGGACCGAATTTCCTTTGGTGGCTGCACATTGCTTCACCCTTCCATCGTCAATACTGCGCCGCTCAGTATGGCAATGTATTGAGGTTGACCACGATATCAGTCATGTGGCGCTCCCCCGTCGGCAAGTAGAATGAGCCGCTCGCGCCGATCAGAGAACCGCTGTCATAGATCGCCCAGCGAAAGGGTCCGCTACCGTAGTCTCTCGGCCACACGCCCCACACGATCTGCGTATACGGCATCTTCTGCCAGTTCTCCACCGCATGCCAGCCGCCGGACGTATCTGCCCATTCGACCGCCGACATCGTCTTTCGGGCTGTGTCGTACCACGCCTTGCCGGCCGGCGACAGAATTGTCAAGCGGATGTGCGCGAGATTGTCGAGTTTGGGGTCCGGACAGTACTCGTCGTTGTAGAGCCTCGGAACCGGCGTTGGCGTGGATGTGGGCCACGGCGTCGGACGACGGGTCGGCGTCGATGTCGGCCACGGCGTTGAAGTGAACGTCCAGGTCGGCAAGGGCGTGAGCGTAGGCGACGAGGCCGGTGTCGGCGGCGCGGTGAACGTCGGCGAAGATGTCGGCATCGCGATGACGACCCAGAGCGTGCTCGTTGGGCCTGGGGCTAGGCCTGGCCCCGCCTCCGCCGTAGCCGTCGCCAGGACCGCGATGGCTGTCGTCAACATCTGCGTCCCGTTCGGAGTCGGCGTCGGCTGCGCCATGGCTGTCGCGGTCTGGATGACCACAATCGCGGTTTGCACAGCGGGCGGCAGGTCCGGCGACTGGGCCGCTGCGACCCTGGTGAGAGCGTAGAGGAGAGTCACGACCAGATCTAGGACGACGAATCGCGTAATCTTGCACCAACCTGCGCGCACGCGATCTCCTTGCAGCCCGCCCTGCGTTGTCCCACAACAGATCAATTGCTTCTCGCGCACCGGAAACCAACGTCGTCGCTCCAGTTGTCCAGACCCCGCCCGATGCGGAAGGTAATGCGCATCTCAGCACGCTTGTTAAGCCAGCCCGCCCCGCGTAAAACATGGCCGGTGCCAGAAGCAGGGCCAGTGGGACTGACCTGCCGAGCGGTCGAATATCCTCCGTACCAATCGGCGACCCACTCCCAAATGTTGCCGAACAGGTCTCGGGCTCCGCACCAGCTCGCCCCAGATGGGTAGCTGGCCACCGGCGCCGCGCGTCTGTAGCCGTCATCTGCGGTCACATCTGCCCAAGCGGCCTCGCAATTTCGATCGCAGTAGTTGAGCCTGGTGCCATCGAAGCGATCGCCCCATGGGAACGGCAAGGACTCTGGCCCTCGAGCAGCGTACTCCCACTCGGCCTCAGTCGGGAGCCGGGAGCCTGCCCACTTGCAGTAAGCGATTGAATCGTCCCAGCTCACTTGGACGACAGGGTAGTCGTCGAAATCCTGAGACGTTCGTGTCTGGCCCCCCTGGATGCCGCCAGTCCGCTCCAGACACGTTGCTCCACGGACTGTCGCGGAACGCCAGCGCGCTACCACGCAACTCAGCGCCGGTCCTGTGACCAGTTGCCGCCGTGAATTCGCGGAACATTGCATTGGTCACCTCAGTTCGATCCAACCAGAAGCCGTTCAACGCAACCGTGTGAACCGGTTGCTCGTCCTCATTGCCGTTGTTGCTGCCCATGTCAAATTCGCCGGCGGGCACGTAGACCATCACCATGCCATCCGACGGGCGAGTCCAGGTTACTCGGGCGCAGGACATGTCGAAATTGCTGTGAGTCAAGGTCTGCGTCTCGACTTCGACGGCCATGGCGCACGCCGACCCCAACACCGAGATCGACTGCGAGCCGGCGGACACCGGGCATAGCAAGTACAGGCCGTCTTCATCAGTCTCCGTCCACACCCCATTAGGACTGGTCAGTTTGACCCCGGCAACACCAGTCCCACCCTTCGTGATCTTACCAAACAGACCACCTTCGCTGGTCTGCAACACGTTCTCGCGAATGGCTGCGGCGCGTTGAGCGGACGATGGATGAAGGAGATCCATGTTCTCCAGCCTATCGACAATCGACTGTTTGCCTTCTAACTCAGCCAGGCGATCCAGCACATAAAGGAAGATCAGCTGAACCTGCACGCCAGTGTCGCCATTGTCTTCCTGACCGGCCCAGTGTCGGCTGGTTTCGCTGGCCCAGGTCAACCCGTCCAGGTCCGCCTGGAACTCAGCTCTGATCCTCCGCTTCACCGAATCGCTGTTGGGATCCATGGATTCGCTGATGGCAGCCCAGAAGCCCGGCAAGTCCCGGGCGGATATTGCTGCCGCCAGCTTCGCGATCAAACGCGCCGCGTTCAGCGGCGGCATTCGGGTCAACTCGCTCACCAAGTTACTTGAGTCCCCGTGGACATGATGAGCTTCTTCGTGACCGAGCACTGCTGCAGCCAGGAAGTCTTGTTTGCCTTTTGGGACCGCCAGTTCCAGGTGATCGACGAAACGCCGATAGTAGTCCGTGTTGACCAGAATCAGCGGGGAGTTATAGTGCACTGCCCTAGCGGGGCTGTTTTGCAGTTGTCTGGTGTCGCGCACTTGCCACGAGCCTTCAGGCGCCGGGTGAATCTGGTTCGCAAGACTCGTCCACGCGGGATGATCAACGGCGCCTTCTGCTTGGGTGGCGAAGAAGAATCTCTGCAGCAGACCGCTGTCTAACGACGAGTCGCCGAATTGGAGATTGCGCAATTCTGCGGACGATGGCGTGGGTGTCGCTCCCATGTCCGGTGACTCCTGGAGAGCGGCGATCGTGGCGGCGGCCGCGGTGGCCAACTGGTCCGACTCCGCGGTTGCTTGATCCGCCGCAAAACCAGACGCACTGGCTGACATGGCCGTGGCCATGTCAGCCAGTGCGGTTGCCAGATCGCGCGCTTGCGCCGTAGCCGTATCGCCCGCCTTCGCAGCCAGCGTCGCAGCCACCATCGTCGCCAGCTTATCCGCCCTGACGCTCGACGTCGCATCTGGCGTCGCCGCAGGGGGATCTGGCGTTGCGGTTGCGGTCGCGGTCGGCTGAGCCGCCGTAGTCGCGGCCTGGATGACCGCAATCGCCGTTTGGAGCGCGGGCGGCTGGTCCGGTAGCTGGGCCAGGGAGGCCCCGGTCAGCGCGCACAGCACTATCGTCACCGGCACTACACTCAGAGCTATCCCCTTCGCAGTCTTCGCTCCACCCTTCCTTCTTCGCATGACCCTCTCCTTGTCGCCCGACTGCGCGCGGCCGGCGCGCAGTCGCCGAATTCCGCAACCCTGTGCTACTGGGACACATTCACTCTTGAGGTGATGTCCCCTCCAGGTGTCGACCTACCGAGTGGGGGCAGCGGGCTCGACCGCGCCTTGCCGTTGCCGTCGCGACGACAGCGAGCGCCATCTGCACCACGGGCGGCTGTGCAGCGGCCGTGCCGGTCCGTACGACGGCGATCGCTGTCTGCAGCCCTAGGGCCGCGCCAGTCAGTCCACAGAGAAGCATCATAACAAGAATCAGAACTGCGAATGGCGCGTTGCTATTTCGATATCCGCACATGCTGCTTCATTCCTACCACGAACTTGACCACAGCCCACAGGCGAGAAGGAGGTGAGCCTAACGATCACTCATGGCACAGCGAAAACCTACATGGTCATTCCTGTCGCCCGGTACGTTCCAGCCGCGGTAAGCACTGCTTGTCGCGCCGGGTGGGGCCGCTCAGGAGCCATCGCGCTGCACGTGATACTGGCCAGAGTTTGGGCCGATCGGGTTCCGGTCAGGCGAATGTGCGTAGTAGCTGGAATCGTACCAATCCGCCACCCATTCCCATACATTTCCGGCCAAGTCCAATGCCATGCACCGACTTTTGCCCTCCGAGAACGTTCTGACAGGAGCGGTCTTCGCAAACCCGTCATTGATTCCTTGGTCGGCCCAGGCATATTCGCCGTTTCTATCACAGTAGTTGACCTGACTTGCATCGAACTCATTGCCCCATGGGAAGACTTACGGTTGGTCCGCGCGCCGCATATTCCCCGTCCGCTTCACTCGGCAGCCGTGCCCCGCCCCTGCACAGTACCGTCGCCCATCGTCTCACGAGACCCCGACCGCCAGCTGATGATCGTCGTTCAGGCCCGGATCATCATCCGCACTCGATGTACGCCAGGCCCCGCTGGCACAGTGCCGGCGGCATTGCGCATTGGTCACCTCCGTACGATCGATCCAGAATGGGGTCGGTGCGACCAGGTGAATAGGCTGTGCGATGCCCAGCATTACTGCAATGGTACGTGAATGTTGTCTCCTCCAGAGATGTCCCCCGATTTGGCACCAGAGAGGTGGCCCAGAAGAATCAACTTCGACATTGCGAAAAGAGCCGTAGCCCAAACCGAGGTCATGGCCGGGGTTATAGTGACGGATGACGCTGAGCGGCAAAGCGAACTCAACTCGGTCTTGCTCGTGCCGAGCGATGACGGAATGTGGATCCAGAAACGTATTAGGCCCGGCGAACTCAACCCCGATTCCGACGAAGTAATAGCACAGCATATTGCCTTCTCTTTGTGGCCAAGGCCCCAGACCGACCGCATAGGCAATGTTCCCAGTCTCTGGATCGTTAGGTCGAACATTTCCAAACAATTCGAGGAGAACGAACAAGTCCTCGCCGTGAATCGCAACTCGAACTTGCTCAATGTTGAGCCACGCCGGAATCTGCTCATTCCGGGGGAGCGTAGCCGCAACGGTCCCTTGCTCGCTCCAATCGATCGGCGAGCCGTCGATCCGAAGAGTTGACCGCGTCGGCCTGGCAGTTGCGCTGCCCGTTGGCGAAGGCGTAGGCGTCGCGGCCGGCGTGAAGTCCACGTCGGCAGCGGTGTGAACGAGGGCGTCGGGTTAGGTGACGATGCTTTCGTCGGCTCGACCAAGTGCATCGGGGTGGCCGTGTCTCCCTTCGCCGTCGCAACGACGGCGAGAGGGGTCGTGGGTTCCCCTTCGAGGTTGGGGGTAGCCGTGGCCTGGGCCTCAGCCGTTGCCGTGGCAAGCACAGCGATAGCGGTCTGCAACTGCTGCGCCGGATTCGCCGTAGCGGTCGAGGTCGGCTGAGCCATGGCCGTCGCGGTCTGGATGACCGCAATGGCCGTTTGCAGCACGGGCGGCTCGTCTGGTAATTGGGCCAGGGAGGCCCCGGCCAGCGCGCACATCAGCATCGTCATCACAACCACAGCCAGAACAGCCGCCCTCCCGGTCTCCGTCCCATCTCTTCGCATGGCGCTCTCCCTCTGGCCTGAGCGCCCATCCGCGGCGCGCAGTTGGCGAATCTTCGATCTCGCGTTCTACTGGCGCACTTCCACTCCCGCCGTGACGACCACTCCTGGCGTCGGCGTGCCAAGCGGCGGCGGGCCCGACCGCGCCTCATCCGTCGCCGTCGCGACGACGGCCAGCGCGGTTTGCACCGCAGGCGGCCGCGCGGCAGCAGTTGCGGTCTGCACGACGGCGATCGCGGTCTGCACCGCGGGTGGCCCTTGCGGAACAGCTTCAGCACCCGCCGACTGACTTCCCATCGCCGATGGGGGGCATACACCAGGTCCCACACATCCATCCCGGGGCGGGCCGCCCGGAGTTGACTCGATGGGGTCACTGCCCGAGCACGTAATGACCGCCCCGTTCAGGTATTTGCCTGCTTCTGGGTATTTCTCGGCGAAAGCGAGATAGTCGCGGTACGAGGAATACTTGCGGGAATAGGCGGCAAAATGGGGCAACCGCGCGTACGGCCAAGATTGTTCCGCCTTGTGCCACTCGAGCCAGTGCGGAGCCACTTCCTGGATGAACTCGCCCACCCCGCCAGCGGCCACGTCACTGCCCAACTTCGCGAGGAACTCCGATTTGAGGAACAACTGCCCCTGGTACTTCACTGCCCCTGCTTGCAGTACCTGCCCTCCCACCGCACTGGCCGCATCCACGAACATCATCCAGAGCATTTCCCCAGGACTCTCCTGACCGTCAACCATTTTTGCGATTGCGGCCGCCCATTTCTCCCCTACCCCAACGCCGACGGAGTCCACCAACAGATCCAGTCCTGGTACTCTTCGCAATGGTTCAAACAGGGAGACGTCCTGGGCGCCGCCGCCGAGGAGATTCTCCTCGGGAACGTTTACGTACACCTGGCAGCCTGCTAGTTGCTTGCTGTGGTCGCCGATCCCAAACACGACTTTGTTCGGCGAGCAGCGGGCCGCACGGCAGACTGCCGGTCCGACCCGTCCTGGGCATGCGGGGCACTCTTCCAAGCGCTCCACACGCGCACTGTCCCAGTCCGTGATTTGCTGCGTGACCTCGTAGCCCTCAACGTCGATCTTGCTCTTGATTGGGTCAGTGCGCACGCGGGAGAGACGGTAACTGCCAGCCCCGAACGTGATACCGCTGAACCAAAGGTACGCCTGGTCCGTGTCGCACCGGACGAATACGGGCAGGTTGGATCCGCCCGGCCCCGTCATCGTCCCCGACCATCCACACCACGTCACGGCGTTCCTTTCATCATCCGGCTCATCCACCTGGCTGGGAGTAGGCGTAGCCACTTGCACGCTGGCCGACAACTCCGGTCCGAAGCGCTCGCCATCCGCATTGACGAGCCGCCAGGTTCCCTGGAAGACTCCGACGTCCTTCGGGGTCGATGCGGCGATGTACAGGTCCGCGCTGCCGCCCGGGCCTGTTTGGGGCACGGCCGACGGCGCCTGCGTCGATCCCGAGGTTTCCGCCGATCGGGACCACCCGGTAGCCGGATGACCAGGAGCAGTTGCCGACGTTTTGCACTCGCCAGCCGAAAACCGCGCGCCCGCCCGGGTCCACCGTCTGGGTCGACTCGGTCAAAGCCGTGACGAGCCTGGCATCATCCCCGCACGGCACGGGCGTCGGCGTTCCGATGTTGATGTTGACCTCGACCCAGAACCGCGGCCCGAAGAGCTGGCTGTCGGCGTTGATCATCTGCCAATACCCGCGCTGCGTGCCACCGCTCGTCGGAGCCACGACGGACACGGTCACGTCCGCACGATCGCCCGGGGCCGTGTAGGGCACGTCCACCCGATAGTCGCTCTGGAATCCATCGTTGCCGCTGTGGACCAGGCCGTAACCCGAGCTCCAAGCGCATGTGCCGCTGTTACGAATGCGCCAAGTCTTGTCGAAGCGCTGGCCTGGTTCGACGGCTGAGCCATCAGGATAAGTAATATCGGAGACAAAGACAGTGTCATCGCTGCAAGCCTCTGGAGACGGTGGAGGCACAGGTGCCGGTGCCTCGGGCTGATACACCGTAACCTGCACAGAACGGTCAATGTTCTGGCCGCCGGCGACTGCCCGTAGAGAGTAGGTGGTCGTCGTGGCTGGGCAGACGTGCTTGCTGCCGTGCCCGACCACCCCGACGCCGTCCACGTAAACAGCCTGGACGTGTTCCACGTCCCAACGCAGGTTGGCGCATTCGCCCGGTTTGAGGGTGTCGCGATCGGCAGAGAAGCTGACCACGGGCGTCGCATCTGGAACCGGAGCTATCGGCGACGGAGGTTCGTGCTGAGGCGGCGTTGTTGGTTGCGCGGCGCGCGGCGTACATGTTGCTACACACTTGCCGAACCCCCCGCACATGAAGCCATATTCAAGGCAGCCGCCCTCTTGCCCTGGCTCGGAGGGCTGCGAAGGTTGCTCTGGCTGGCCGCCGGAACAATCGGAGATAGGCCTGTAACGCTCGACAGACAGTATATAGTGGCAATAGTGTCCGGCCAGCTGGCCCTGGGTGCGGCCGTCGGAGGATTCGCATATACGCACGTCAAGCCCATACAGCTGCATGAATTGGCCGATTGGCGGCCGATCGAGGATTTCCTGGTGGGTTGGGGCGAGGGGAACCCAATACTCGTCCAATTCGCAGGGCCTGAAGACTGGTATACGGTCGCATTCGTGGCCATTGTCATCACAATTAGTTTCCACCATGAGCCACTGACCGCTGATCCACCGGTCGCCGGCACGAGAAGTCAGCGGCGATACTACGCACACGGTGGCTGTGGCAACGAGGAGTGCACTGACAGCGATGGCGAGCAGGAAATGGCGTTGGGTCATGACGCACCGTCCTGTGTGGGCTTAGGCCCCTGTGAGAGGATTCATTTGTCTGTCAGATTACGGATCGATCACCGAAGACGGAATCGATTGTGATGAGTATGTGGGCCCGAAGACTTTGCGCCGACTCGTCATCCGGGGTCAGAGGACCAGTCTCCGGACTAGATGACGCCGTGACCGGCTGCTGACCCCCGCTTGGAGATGATACCGTGCGTCGTCGAGGGACAGACCTGCCGGCTGCCGTTGTCTGGAACTCCCTCGCCTTCGAGGGCAACCCCATCGACGTCATGCGTTTCCCACCGCAGGGTCGTGCACTCCCGACGCTGGATCGTGTCCCGGTCGACGGCGAACCCGACCCCAATGTCTTCACGATCTCTGGGTTCGGGGGGCGCGGTCGGTGGCTCAAACGTAATTCTTGGAAAAATCAGTCTTCCGTCTCCATTGTTCGTTGCACAACCCGAAACAACCTCGTAGCTGTCAAGGTTGACTATCCAGTACACACGGCTTCCCCCGAGTTCTCCCGAACCTCGCCGACGGCTCCTGTGACATATTTCGGTCCCTTCGCCCTTATGTGCTGACCTACCGGAGGGTTTGCAATGATGTCGCTTTCGGCAATGGGCCAAGCAGCCATCCAATACACATCCGCATCGCAACACTTGAACGCGGGCCAATTGTTAATGCTCGTCTTTTCCCATTGTCCGGTTACCCATTCCCCCGGAGCTTGGGGTTGAGAAACGCCAAATGGGAGTGAAACGCCCGTCAAAACTAGAGCGACTACACAGACGATAGCAACTCGCAGCCGCGAATCTGTCAACGGAACGTTGGTGGACATTGTGAGCCTCCTCGGCGTCGACGCGAGAACAATGACGGCGGGCCGAACAGCATGGTCTAGTTCCGAAAACAGGTGCAGTTTCATCTTACTCCTAAACAACCTTATATGCAATTACGAAGACTGTCATCATCAGCTCTTTGACGGCGGAACAGGGTAACGTGGCTCGCTCTTTTGGAGCATCGGACGACCAAGGATTCAGTGAACTGGCGCGCCATATAGCAATGAGGGCGAAGCCTGATACAGCTGCCTTCTCATGAGGTCCCGAAATGGACCGTGACAAAGGCGCTAGTCATCAGTGCCCCATCTCGACCAAAGCAGGCCGATCGACTCTGTCTTTGAAAGGCCAGCCACCTGCCAAGTGTTCTTCGCTAAAATCCCTTCTCGGCAAGCCTCGGCAAACCTAGTGAACCAGAACATCTTGCCCCCACCAGCCCTTTCGGTTGACGACTTGAGGTTGGCAAGACGTATCTCGCTCGGCGTCACCGTCAAGATCCTCAGGCTGTTGGTCCCATATTTCGCCCGGTATCTGCCGGTCTGGTAGTACGCATTGTATGCCCTCACCTTCTGCATCCAACGCTTGTTGCTGACGGTGGATCTGTCCACCTCAATGAAGAAGTGCGCTCGCCTGCCCGCGCAGCGCAGAACGAAGTAGCCATCGGCGATTACGGCCACCCGTTGCACTCGGCCTCCGGCACCACGGAGCGTGACGCGCTCCTCTTCTTTGCCATGCTCTTTCTTGAGCGTACTCTCGTCAACCCATTCCTCCAGACAACATCCGCTCGCTCGGCAGGCGAGGGTGAGCGCGATCCTGACGTCGTTGATTGCCAGCGCATGCTCTAGAAACGGCCAGCCAACGCGCGCTCGCTTCCGTTGCCAGTCCAACTGGTCCTGCGATACGCCGAGTTGTCCGGCAACCAAATCGGCGCCCCTGTTGTCGAGACAGTAGATGGTCTTGCCGAGGCCAAAAGCGACGGGGGTGAAGACGCGATTCAGGTACCGATTCTGGTACAGCCGAATCAGGCGGTACTGCGCTGCCCATTTGCTGGGAAATAGAAGCGCCTGAATCTGCGCTTGAGTCAAGAACTTATAAGCGTACACGGCTTTGACAACTTCGATGTCCCGCGCGGTCAATTGCATGGTGGGTGGTTTGGGCACTCGCTTGTGCCGTGGGAGTCTCTTGCGGTTCTTCATACGGGGAGTCTATGCCTTACAGCATACACCGTGCACGGTGGCAAGGCAAGATGCTCCCCGGCGAAGTACAGGTGTTAGGCGGCATTATTCTGGAACGTCGCTATTGACTTTTAGTCGCTCGCCGTGTATACAGGAACCACTATGACTCTGACTTTGCTCTTATCCTGGATGATCGTGAGCCTCATCGGCCTGCCGCTGCTGCTTGCTCTGTGTATCCCAGCCGATTTCTGGCGATGGGCCGGCAGAATCAAGCGCTGGCTGAGACAAGATGTGGCCAGAAGGTACGGTCAGAGGCGAGCGGACGAACTCTTGGGACCGCCTCTGCCCTACGAGTTCTTCGAGTAGCACAAAAAAGGGCCGGAGCGACCCGGCCCCATTTTGCGCCTAACCTGCCCTTCCAGGTTCCAGGCAATGCCTTCCGACCAGAGCGCGTAAGTCCCGTTGTACAGTGAATCTAGAAGACCTTCCACCGCGACCCGATAGTTCTGGCCCTGGGTCAGGATGCAACCGTCCTTGCGGACAGATCAGCTCATGAGTTCCCGCAACGCTGTGGGGCGGAAATACAGATCCCTTTCGACGGGCAAGCCGAGTCTGCCTCTGACTTGCTGCAATTCCGACAGAGAAAAATAGCCCAGTTCCTTTTCGAATCCATCTACCAACCCGAAGAACGTGTCTTCCCCGTCGAATTCCGAGGCATACCACGTCCAGTTGCTGTCCGGCGTGAAGAACTTCACGCGGGCGAGAGCATCCGGGCCGCTCGTTTCCTGCGATCCGAGGGGTGGGAGTATTCGTCTGATTTCTCCTGTCAAGAGTTTCATGGTTGTTATCACCTCCCTTCTGTCGCAGGCTGGTGAAATGTAACGGCAACGCTTGCCTGCTTAACCATAGCGCACTCGCCGGATTCCTTAGGGTGGCAAGGGTGGCATTGCCACTGGCGCGGGGGCAGCCCGTAGGGGGAGCGCCACTTGTCCCTTGCCACCCCAAGGTGGCGAGTACAATACCGCTGTATCGTGCAGGCAAGCAAAGCCGTCCGATGTGTTGAAGTCAGACTGAACCGACGTTGCGACCGCATCTCCGCGTAACCAGAAGGTTGATAGACCCGCACGCTGCGTTTGCTTGGCGTTCGCGGGGAAATCCCGATCACGGGCGCGCTTGATTAGAAATGCGCGGCCCGACGCCGCGGAACGCGGGTCGGGCCGTTCCATGGCGGGCGGCGGCAAGGGGGTCAAGGGGGAATGCCGCCGCCCGTCCGGCGTCGGGCGACAGCCCGACTGCCCTCTTTTAGCGAAGCCCGTCAGGGCGAGCGGTCGCCGAGCCCGAAAGGGCGAGGGCACCTGGGCCGGCCGCCTCCCACCATCCCAGCACACCATCACCCCACATCGAAACTCATGCTCACAAAGACAGTGGAAGCGGCCGGCCCAGGCGAAAAAGAGGGCAGTCGGGGTGCGGAGGAACGTTCGGTCCAACGGAACGAACAAGGTTCGTACTCGCGTTTTTCGAGTACGAACTTCCTCCGAGCCCCGACGCCGCTGAATTGGCGACGGGGGGCCTGAAGCCCCTCCCGAGCCAATTCAGGTTCCCCCTTGCTGCCGGCCAGGACTCGATGTCCGCAGTCGGCAGGCTATCGGCTCCCATTACTGAAAACGGTAGGCAAAGTGGTACTCAGATTCGGGATAAGTACGCAGACGAAATGTGCTCGCGTGGAAATCCTGAACGGACGTTCGTCCGTCCTCGCTTTCAGAGCTTGCGGTACGTGTCGGCGACGACGCGGAAGCTCATGCGCCGGTCCCCGTTCTCGTCAGCGTAGGCCGATACTTCCAGCTCGCCCTCGACCAGAACGCGGTCGCCCTTCTTGAGCATGTCGCAGCTCTCCCCCAGCTTGCCGAAGGCGCGCACCGGGTAGAAGGTCTTCTCCTCGCCATTGCGACTGACCGCGACGGTGAAATCGCCGTAGCGCGACTCGCCCTCGCGGGCCTGCTTGATCTCGGCGTCCCGAATGAGATTGCCGACGATGATCAGTTTGTTGTAGTCCATGTCACTCACCTCCTTCGTGGGTTGGTAATCACTATCGTGTTCAAAATGTGCTTTGTAACGCTACCAGCGCCCCGCTGCCGCACGTTGCAGGCCGCAACGATCAGAACGTTGTCCTCAACTTTTACGCAGTTGCAGCCGCTTCTTCGCAGCGCTCACGAAGATGGCACCGGGATTGCGGATACCCTCCCCTTGCTTGATCTCCGACAAGAGCTGGAAGATGACCTCGTCTGGCAGCAGCTCGGCCAGGATGCGGAACATCTGGTGGCTGTGCGTGTCCTGGGTCACCTTCTCGATCTCGGCAACCAGGTAGTCTACCTGACCAGGCGGCTTCCTTCGCTTCTTGCCGTTTGTTTCGACAACGTTGTTTTGTTTCACTGTTTGCTGTAACGCTGTTTGTTGTGGGGGCACGTCGTTCCCTACCCGTGAGGAACCTCGTTCCCTACCGTAGGGTACGTCGTTCCCTACCCCCTCGCCCCCTCGAAACCGCAGGTGATAGACGTTGATCTGGTTCACGCCATCGTCCGACGTCCGTTTGTCCACTAGGACGATCCCCTTCTCGATCAACCCGGCGACGCCCTTCATTACGCCGCGACGGGTCATCCCCGTGCCGCGGTCGAGCACCCGGCCGTCCTTGGTCCGGATGCCGTTGACCATTTGCGTCAGGGAGATGGCGTCACTGTTCTTCTTGAAGCCAAAGGTGCGCCGGACGATGTACAGCAGCACGCGCAGCTCGGCTTCCGACAGCACGGGCATGAGCAGGTCGAACACGTCGTCGGGTACCACCGTCCCGTTGGGGCTGGAGAAGCCTTCAAAGTGAAATGGTGGGGTAGTGTTGACCATAGGTCGGTTCGGCCAAACGGACGTTCGGACGATGGTCGGTTGTTACTATGTTCCGTTGGAAACAAGCTCCCGCACGAGCTTCGAGCGGTCCTTGTTTCGTTCGTAGTCTTGAATCAACAGGTCCAGGGCGAGTTGGACCATCACGTTAGCCGTGATGTGTCGCCCATATTTCTTCTCGATCTCCAGCTTCATCTCCTTGAGCCACAGAATCTGGTCCACGTAGAAATCGTAGGGGCGACGTTGCACCCGCCGTTCCTTCGGACGGACGTCCGATGGCGCGTTGGTCGGCAGGTCCGCTGGTTCGTTCTCGCGTTCGTTAGAACGGTCGTCCTTGGAGACGATCGGTTCTGGAGCCTTGATCTCAGGGGGCGGGGGAGTGCTCTGTCGCTTCTCGGACTCTTGCTGGACCGCCTGCCACAATGAGTCAGACATGTTTCACCTCCTCGCGCAAATTCAGGTCTTCGATCACAGTGTCGATCATGGCGCCGGTGACCTCCTTCGACTGCGACGTGAACGCCTTCAGCAGGGCCAGGTCGCAGATTTTGCAGATGTCGCGCGGCAGACCCAGCGAGTGGAGGAAGATGGCATCGAGGGCCTCGGCGGTGAAGGGGTGATGTGCCTCCGGGCTCCCGGCGGCAGTGCCCCAGCGGTACTGGATCATGTCATCCATATCGGCACGGGACAGGGAAGAGAAGGCGGACGGGAACAGGCGCGACCGTAACGACGGGAAGCGCCGGATGCTGCCCGCCAGCTCCTCCTGGCCGACCAAGATGATCATGAGCAGCACCTTCTCGTTGGTGACAAAGTTGAGCAGGTAGTGGATGAGCTTGAGGGCCTCGCGCGGCAGGTTCTGCGCCTCGTCGATGAGCAGCACCGGGAACTTGCCGGCTTGATCCTGATCGAGCAGGAACTGGTTGAAGTTCTTCAGGCTGCCGCGATAGGAGCGCTCGGTCTTGACCTTGAACTCGTCGCAGATGGTGCGGAGCAGGGCATTGCTGGTGTTGAGGTTGGGGGCGATGATGTAGGCCACGTCGTTGCGGTCGTCGCTGTCCAGCTCCTGGGCGATCATGCGCAACAGCGAGGTCTTGCCGCTGCCGATGGGGCCGTAGAGGTAGAGCGAAGCGGAGCGCTGGCTGAGGAAGTACAGGCACTTGCCTCGGGCGTCCTTGTACTGGTCCGCCAGGTAGATGTACCGGGGTGACGGCGTCAGCGAGAAGGGCTTCTCGTTCAGTTGGAAGAAGGCTTCGTACATACAAACAGTGTAGGGAAAGTTGGCCCAGGTTGTCAAGGCCCAAAGCGAGTTTCGCCAGTTTCGGTGCTGACGCCAGAAGTTGGGCGAGTTCGGGGCCGATTGAAAGCCGCTCGGCCAGCCGCTAGAATGGTGACATGCCCCTTTTCCCTGCCCAGCAAGACAATCTCGTCGTCGGCCATATCGGCCCGTTGTCGTTCCTGCCCAAGTGCACGATCCGCCAGCAGGACCGCGCCGCGCACACCTACGTGGTGGGCATCACCGGGCAGGGCAAGAGCAAGCTCCTGCAGCACATGCTGCTCCAGGACGTCACCCGCGGCCGAGGCTGCGGCCTCCTGGACCCGCACTCCGACCTGGCCTCAGATACGTTGCGCCACCTGGCCTCGCACGGTCGAACCCGCGATCGACCGTACCTGGCCGAGCCGCAGAACGCCGAGCGTATCGTCTACTTCGACCCCAGCCGCACCGACTTCATCCTGCCATTCAACGTGCTGATTACGCCGTTCGGGGTCTATGAGACCGCCCAGAACATCGTCGAGGCTTTCCGCCGCACCTGGCCGGAGAGCCTGTCGGAGGCGCCGCAGTTCTCGAACATCGCCCTCGCGGCGCTGATCGCGCTCATCGAGAACCGGCGGACGCTGATCGAGATGCACCGCCTGCTGACCGACCAAGACTTCCGCGAGGAATTGCTCGACAACGTCACCAACCCGGAGGTGGTGGCCTTCTTCCACGACCGGTACGATCGGTGGGGGAGGGAAGCGCCCTTGATGCGGGAGTCGACCTTGAACAAGGTGGCGGCGTTCACCTTCAACCCGCAATTGCGCTACATCCTGGGGAGCAGAGAGAACGCGCTGGACTTCCGGCGCATCATGGACGAGGGCAAGGTGCTGATCGTCGACCTGGGCCGCTGCGACCCGGAGACGCGCCGCTTGCTCGGCAGCCTGATTGTGACCGGACTGGAGCTGGCGGCGCTGAGCCGCAAGGACATCGAGCGGGTGGAGGATCGCCGCCCGTTCCACTTCTACATCGACGAGTTTCAGGACTTCTGCGCCAACGCCGGTTCGGTCAAGACCTTCGCCCAGATTCTGTCCGAGTGCCGCAAGTTCGGCCTGCACCTGACCCTGGCTCACCAGACGCTGAGCCAACTGGACCAGCGGATGATCGGCGCCCTGGGCAATATCCAGACGAAGATCGTGTTCGCCGTGGACCGCAGCGACGCCGAAATCCTGGCCCGCAAGCTGTTCATGGTGGACGGCGAGCGGGTGAAGCACATGGTACGCGACGAGCCGCAGCAGGACCGCACCCATCCCATCTTCTACTCGTTGCAGGAGGAATGGGAGAAGTGCGTGCAGACGATCCAGAACCTGCGGCCGTCGGCACGCGCTGGTGAAGACGCAGGGCAGGGGAGTGAGATTCATCGGAACTGTACGGATCGACGACAAAGGCTGCGACGAAATGCAACTTGAGGCGCTCAAGAGCACTCTCGCCGGCAGGACCGGCGTTCACTGCCAGAGGACTTGTCACGTGCCGGCAGGGACCAGCCCAGGCGCAAAAAGGCAGGCGAGAGCGGTTCCCATCTTCTGGGAGCAAGCAGGGTAGAACGAAGTATGACAGATCTCGACCATGTGACCAGGGCTAACGAATCTGAGTAAATTTTAGGTAGAATAGGCTACCGGTCTTGTGGCAGGGAGGACAGCGTATGTCGGAACTCAGTCAGTCGCTGTTCGTGAAGCACTTCGGGACTTGCCTGATCCGCGTGTGGGTACACTAGACACCACCCAATTAGAGGCTCTCGACTGGCTGAACACCGCGCTACCAGTATACAGCCGGCCGGTTTCTTCATGAACGAACCACGCCGCAGACGCGGTCACCTGTTAGAATTGACCCACCTAGGCATAGGCTCTTGACATTTACGCACATTCGTGCTAATGTATGTTTGTTTCTTTCAAATATATTCTAATACACGATTAGCACGAGTGGAAAGGTGGATCCCTGTTCGTGGCTTCGTCCTCAAGGCACGACGGGCTAGGAAGCAGTCTAGAAAAACTCTTCGCGCTCGTACCTTTGCCCCGAGTCTTCTTCGGATTGCTCTCCGTTTGCATAATGGCTACCGCCATTGGCTTCGCGTGTCAGGCTCCGCCGGCGCGGTCGGTTTCTGGACTGCCGGACGCTGCCGACAGCTCTGTGAGCCGGACACCCCAACGTCAACTTACCGCGGTTATCTTTCCCGTGACTCAGGATTTTTTCCGAGCCACGATCTCTGCAACAGGCGAGCCCCTCTTGATGCAGCCAGTAACGCTGACGCTGGCTATCGCTCCCCTTGCTGATTGTATGTCCACCACCATCACGCTGTTCCTGCCCGATTCTGTAGAGTTGCTGTCGGGCGAGCTCGAGCAGCGCATAGGACCTGTCAGACGCGGCGACACCTTCGCTTTCAAAGTTACTCTCCGTTCACTGCAACCAGGTGAGTCTAGGCTACGTGTCTATGTACACAGCACCCTCCCCGACGGCCATGAGCAAGCACGCACTTACTTTGCGTTTCTCTCATCTTCAAAAGACCGCGGATTGTTCAGTTCAAAAACCGTTGGCGTTCAAACCATTCCCAGCCAACAGTATCCAGCGCAAGGAGGCCATTGATGAGAATCGCTCAATCCATCCTAACTGTGCTCACTCTTCTCCTTATACTGGACCTGGCATTCTCAACAATGCCGACACTGGCTATGCCAGCGCCGCGATGGAATGCAGCAGTTCGGACCGAGGTATTCAACGGGACCTTTACCGCGGTTCCCGAACCAACCCTGAACCAACCTCTGCGGTTGGCTTTCCGTATCAGGCCAATCACGGCTTTCGTGGCAGTTCGCCTCCAGTTGTTTCTGTCGGACGATATTACGTCGAGCGACGGCAATCTGGTGTGGCAAGGGCCGGTGGAGAGACTGGCCGAGGCATCGTTGGTTACCAACATTACCGTAACACAGCCCGGCGAGAAAAGAATCAGGGCCTATGTCGATGGACAGGATAGCGAGGGAAACAGGATCACTCAAGCCTATTTCTTCTTCCTGACCGCGACTCCGACCGGCGGGTTGGCGCGCGTGCGTCCGCGTACCGCTATGTCACTGCAGAACCTCTCGCAAGCCGAAGTAGTTGAGGCTCTTAAACAGATACCCGGGCAGCTGCCTTCCGAGGCTTCGCCGGGAGTGATGCCCCAATCGAAGAATGTCACCATACTCGGCCATTGGCAATATGAGGAGGATAGCGGGACAATTAAACCTATTCGTCGTGCCCTGGTTGAGCTTTGGGAAGATGGCGCAATATCCGCGGCCGGGTCCACCCACACAGACGATACAGGCTATTACTCTTTCAACTACAACGCATCCGGTACTAAGAACGTGTATGTCAAAGTTTGGAATGAGAACGAAGCGGCGAAAGTCAGTCCCGAGAACCTCCTCGGTCTTTCATATTGGGGGAGGACTCCGTCCGTTGCGGTTTCCGAGAACGACGGGACAAAGGACATGGGCGCCTGGTACTTCTCGGCGGATTACCCCAACTGGCAAGCGATGGACTACGTTCTCGACGAGGCCGTGTGGATCAACAGTCGCGTCAATTGGACGCGCTCACAGGTGAACGTGCTCTACCCAAAGGAGGATTGGCCCCACAGTCACGGGGATGGGATTGATCTGCCAGATAAAGCGACGGCATACTGGAGCCGAAATACTATCGTACACGAATACGCCCACTGTGTCATGTACGCGGCCTACGGCAACGGATCGCCCCCCGGCGGCGGTGGGGCACATGCTATTTGGTCCGAAGAGGTCGGCTTCACAGACTTGCTCAAGACAAGAGGCTGGCTGGTCCCGTCGAATGAGGGATTTGCCCTTATCGAGGGGTGGGCCGAGTTCATGCAAGCGGCCGTCGACAACAATCCAGACAACACAGCAGATGAGTCGCCACAAGGTGACCTTGATGGCGACGGGACCAAGGGCACGGCGACTCTGCAGTTCAGTGGCAGCCAATGGCAAGTTGTCTTTGCAGATTCAGATGACAGCCGCTGGAGGAATATTGAGAGCAACGAATGGTGGATGGGCGGAGATTATGACAGCACCAATAACAGCGGAAGCATCGTCGAGGGCGGGGTAGCCAGCATCTTGTGGGACATCTTCGATGAGAGGAACGACGACGATGTGTACGACGGTTTTGGGACGCTATGGGCCGTCATAGCAAACGATCGCCCCGACGATGTCATCCAGTTGCGAGCGCACTATCTCCAGCGGGCCCCGGACCGCGAAAACGGTCTGTGCACGATCTATTCCACTCATGGTATTCCGTGCTTCAACATCCTGGCGCCCACCACGACCAGAGTTGCGTACGCCGGACCAAACACCAGCCCTAACAAGATGTCAATCCGTGTCGTGACGGACTACGGCTTGCCAAAGAGCCAGTTCACGGTGCGTATCGGGAGCAAGTCAGCTTCCATTGTCACTTTCTACGAAGCCAAAGGCCGGTACACTCTTGAGGTGCTACCGCCAACGCAATCGAGTAATGGCCTGTATTCTCTCATGGTGAGTACAACGCAGCCCAGCCGAATGGATTCGGAAGCAAATGCCGTCCAATACGCCAGCACGAATAACGTAGACGCGATGCTGCTCTTGGACCATTCCGGCAGCATGTATGACTACCTACCGTTGGCTCAAGACGCCGCCAAGCAGTTTGTTGACCTTATGCATGAGAATGACATGGTGGGAGTGAGCAGTTTCTCCGACTACGGCACTTTAGACTATGGATTGTCCACAATTGAGCCCGCATCGGGGGCCACCGCCTTCTCTGACAATCTGGAAAGTGGCACAGGCAAATGGACTATGGACTCCCCCGGGGGGCTGATCACAAATGACTACAGCAGCCCCACCCATTGTTGGACAGACAGCCCCGGCGGCGACTATAGCAACTACGCGAATGTCTCCCTCACTTCGATCCCCTTCAGCCTCGCATCAATCGCAAGCCCGATCATTCGTTTCCGCACGCACTACGCTCTCGAACAGGGCTACGACAAGGGCTACGTGGAGGCCTCGTCCGACGGCGGCGCCTCTTGGACTTCACTGGGTTATGTGACCGGTTCACAGTCGAGTTGGACCACGAAGACATTCCGGATGTCCG
Source organism: uncultured Chloroflexia bacterium (assembly GCA_963843645.1). GTDB lineage: Bacteria > Chloroflexota > Anaerolineae > DAOTYC01 > DAOTYC01 > CAWJLE01. The sequence goes on from CAWJLE010000003.1 coordinate 1,665,441, forward strand.
GCTTTGGCGGGTCGCCCTCCGTCCGTATCAGGTTCAGACTCCAGACTGACCTCAGCGTTGTGTATGATGGCTGGTATATTGACGACATAGGGGTTACCGCCGGCTCGGTCAGAGAAGAGGCCAAGGGTGCTATTGACGCGATCGTCCCCACAAATAACACCTCGATTGGAGCTGGTCTTCAAACCTCCCAGAGCGAACTATTGACTAAGGGGAACAATGCTCATCCGTGGGCTGTTGTCCTGTTGAGTGATGGTTACGAAAATACTGAGCCGCTCGTGGCCGGCGTTTTGCCAGCGATCAAGTCCACCAAAACGGTGGTTCACACGGTCGCCCTCGGCTCAGCTTCAGATGAGTCCCTGCTGATGGACATTGCTTCCCAGACCGCAGGCACTTACAGCATGGCTCCCGGCGCTGAACAGCTGGCCGGAATATACAATACTATCGCTGGAGCTGTGAGCAACCAACAAACCCTGTTCCTGGAAAAAGGGACGGCTAGCCAGGGTGTAACGGACGAAAAGAGCGTGGTCGTCGACTCGACGCTATCAGAGGTCACGTTCTCACTGAGTTGGTCGAATAGTGCGAGTCACCTCGACCTGACCCTGGCAAAACCTAGCGGCAGCGTAATTGACCCGACGAGCGCCGCGTCCGACCCCTATATTGAGTACGTGAGCGGCGCAACCTACGTCTACTATCGGATCAAGACGCCTACACTGATCGCTGGAGTCTGGAAGATGCGGATCACTGGCGGATCGGTAACATCTTCGAAGCTCATCGTGGCCTCGGGTAGCGGAGAGCCATACACGGCTATCGTCACCGGGCAAGGGCAGCTCACTATCCACTCCTATCTTGACAAAGACAGCTACCTCACTGGCCAGCCAATTCAAATGAGTGTAACCCTGGCTGACTCCCAACCAATTCTGGGCGCAAGCGTGACGGTTGAAATTGGGCCACCTTCTCGGACCACGCTTCAGCAGTGGCGTTCTCAATGGCCAGAAGCTCATGGTGATACAGCCCCAAGTGCGGAACAGGTTGCCCAAGTGAGAGCATCGAAGGGCAGCAGCGAACGTCCCGCTTCGTCTGGTTTGACTCTTTTCGATGATGGCGCGCATGGCGACGGGGCTGCCGCTGACGGCGTCTATGGCAATACGCTGACCAGTACGTTCACAACGGTCCCCGGAACCTATGTCTTTGGCTTCGAGGCCTCCGGGCATTCGAATTCTGGCCAGGTGTTTATGCGACAAAGTCAGAATTCTGTCTTCGTCGCCGAAGACCCCAGTGTCAGCACTAGCCTCAAAATCTACTTGCCGACAATCGATCTCAATCACGCACAATAGGCGGGACATCAAGCGACATTGTGACTTATCGACCCCTTAGACTCCTTCCTGCTCTCGGAACAAGTCGTGACTGCTCGGTGTGGGAAATGTGCCATGCGCTCCCACGCCGAGCCAACGAGAGCATCGACGCAACAACGATGGTGAGGCAGGCTACCCTTTCGCCCTCCTTATGCCCGGCCGAATGACGCGGACCGGGCGACCTCTCTCGATCCAGTCCTGCAGAATGGCCTGGCGGTGGGCTTAGGCGACAGATTGTCGTCGATCTCTGGCCGCGCCTCCTCTTCTGTCTCCGCCCGCATGGTGTGGATCGAGGTCCCGTGGACCTGGACCACGTCGCAGGTCACGTCCACCTGCAGATCGTCAGCGGCGTACTTCTCCGCATGGCCGTACATGTTGACCGGGACCGCGCCCTCGAAGTCGACTCCGCCACGATGCCGTGCTGGCCGGACAACCGCAGGCCCTGTACTCGCCTTCACAACTACAGCAACTGCGGCTGCGCAGTGGACGTGGCCGGTTCGACCAACTCCTCGACGACCTCGCCCGTCTCCCGCTGGTGGGTCAGTTTTTAAAAATGGAGTCTACAAGTGTCAGATAGGGATTGCGCCAGGAAATCAAAACAATGAGTCAGAATCGTGAGCGACATAGAAAGTCAAGAGGGAGGAAACACAAATGCTGCCTCTGGGTAAGCCTCCAAAGCCTCACTCAGAGAAAAGGCGCCGTAGTACTTCTTCATCACCGCGTTCATCGCGCATGGTCTACCGCCAGAGCGGCTTCGCAGGACACACCGGAAGAGTGACGAAACGCATCGGCAACGGTGGCCATGACATGTCGAGACTGCCTGTGGACAACATGCATAATCTTAATAATCGATTTTCAGAGGAACGTTTGCCCATCGAATGAAGAAATGTCCTGAAGAGCCGGGTCTCTACTGGCTCGGCGGTTTGCTTCAGGTTTCGAGACGCCCCAGGTTGCGCCATGAAGAAAGGAGCCAGCGTAGCGTACATAGTCTCTCGAAAACGAGAGGATGTGCGCCTTGCTGGCTCATGTGTGGAACAGCACCTGCCCCGGATTGGAAATTCACCAAGGCGAATCTCGATGCCTCCAATCCGGTGTCGGTGCCGTCCGTACTTCACTTCTCAGCTCCTTGGAGCTGATCCCATATTCCGTTACGAGGGCGGGTCTTCGTCCGCGTTGTCTGCGCGGGCATTGAGCGGGATGACCTGCTCGGCGACGATCTCGAAGATGTTGTGCCAATTGCCCTTCTCGTCTTGCCAGCGTCGCGCCTGCAAACGACCGGAGATGAACACCCAGCTTCCTTTGCTCAGCGTGTCGCGACACGTCTCCGCCACCCGGCCCCAGGCGATGATCGGAAACCAGTCGGTTCCCTCGCTGCCAGTGCCCGGCGTGCGGTCCACGGCCAGCGTGAAGCTGGCGCGGAGCTTGCCCTTGTCGCCCTCAGTGACCTGCGGATTCTTGCCCAGGTTGCCGATCAACACCACGTGACTGTACCCGATGGCCATCTTTCGTCTCCTTTCTGGTCTGTACGTACCGCTCCAACTCTTCGCCAAGTCCATCGACTGCCGCTAGGGCATAGCTCGCCGATTCGAGCAGGCCCGTTTCCAGCAGGTCCTGGATGGCGAACTCGACCGTTCTCAGGCGCTCACCGACGTCAGCTAGGGTCACCGCGGTCATGGCGTAGCACCTTCCGTCTCGTCGGCTTGTGCCACGATGGTCAGCTTGCCTTGTTCGACGAGCACGAACACCTTCCGACCGGCGTTGAATCCTGCCAATCGCAGCCACTTGCCCTGCAAGCGAATCAGGGGCACGCTGTGCTGCGGCCCGCGGTGCCGGATGGCAAAGCCGTCGCCTCGTTCGTGGATCGTCAACGTCCTCGTTTCGTTCATCCCCTCTCCTTTCTGGTTTACCCAAATAGCGGCAGTTGCAGCGTGGCAGTGAGTGGTCTGATCTCCGACCAGTCGTCGTTGCGGTCGTTCGTCCGGTCGTCCGTGTCCGCGGTGATCCACACGTTCTGCTGCTGCCGTACCAGAAGCACGCCCAGGTCGTCGACGGCCGCGCCGGCGATGGCTTGCCGGGCCAGCTCGGCCAGGAAGTCGCCGCCCGAGGTGCTTTCCTCGACCAGGGCGCCGGCCACTTCGTTGCCGGTCAGAATCTTGTCGGCTTTGGTCTTGTCGGCCATCAGACTGAGCGCGCGATGCTCCATCGTCTGGCGGTAGTAGGGGAAGAGGACCCGGCAGTCCTGCGCTTGCCCCAATCGCCAGGCGCGGCCCTTGCCCTGCGTCAGTTGCGTCAGCGCGTAGGGGATCTGATATAACACCAGCGTCGGAAAAGCGCACAGGTCCAGTCCAGTCTCCACCTTGGCCGGATGAGTGATGAGCACCTGGGTCCCCTGCGTGACCTGTCTCTTGAGCCAGGCTTCGCGGCGGTCGGTGGCCACCGTGTCGGGGAGGATGGCGGCGCGGAAGCCGGCCTGGGCGCACAGCCAGTGCAGCCGTTGGGGCAAGCCGCGCTCGTGGATGTGCTGCAGGTAGATGCCCACCCCGCGGCCCTGGCGCACGTCGTCACGGATGGTGTCCAGGAGCCACTGCTCCTTGGGCCACAGGTCCGGCGAGCGCAGGTCCCCCAGCGCGGTCGTCGAGGCGATCAACTCGCGCTCCACTTCGCCGGTATCCTCGTCGAGGATGGGCTGCCCGGACTCATCGCGGTGCACTTCCCACACGGACTCGGCGTTCCACGGGGCGTTGGGCCAGGCCAGGGTCGACTGCAGCCAGGCGCCCACGATGCGGGGATGTCCGCGGGCGGCGGCCAGGCAGTCGGCGTCGAACTGCTGGTAGACGTCCGCCATCTCCGCCGGCATGTCCAGCGGGGTGCACTCCTCGCGATAGTTGGGCAACGCGGCGCCCAGGTCGTCCAGGTTCAGGAAGACGTGCGTCGGCAAGAGCAGAGGAGCGAGGGCCGGGCTGATGGCCGGGAGCTCCTTCACGGTGGTTCGCCGCCGACGCTTGCCGGTGAAGTGGCCGTAGCCGTCGTCCTCGTCCTCTTCCTTGGTCCTTCGCTCCAGCTTGCCGTACAGGGCGGTGAAGTCCTGCCGCTCGGTCCAGGCGAACTGCCGCCGCAGCGCCGGGTTCAGCGTGTGCAGCCGGGTGAAGAGCGACGAAGCTCTGCCATTGAACGTGGACGCTGTCGCTTCGACCACCCCTTGCCGCACCGCTCGGACCAACGCGCGATAGGCGTAGACCTGATCCGTCGCTTCGCCGTTGAAGCGGTGAGCCTCGTCGACGATGGCCAGATCGAAGAAGCCGCGGTACTGCCGGCAGATGAACTCGGCCAGCGGGTAGCGAACCGGCGGGGGATTCCGCAGGCCACCGAAGGGCGCTTCCTCGCGGGGCGGGAAGTAGGGCTGGTTGTCCTTGAGGCGCACGGCTTGCCACAGCGGCTCTTGGCAGGCGTGGCAGCGTCGCTTGCGCTCCTGGAACCAGTCCGAGCCGCTGACCGGATAGGTGGGCTGGCCGTCCTCGTCTTCTTCTTTGCAGAACTCGCCGCAGTGCGGGCACGCGAACAGCTTGCGGCCACGTATGAAACGCCAGGTCCAGGCGCCAGCCAGCCGCTGCCCAGCTTGGCCATGCTCTTGGGGAGGATCAGCACGCACAGGATGCGGCGGTCCAGGTGCACGGCCTGCTTCACGAACGCAGTGACGTCCGCGGGATGCCGGGCGATCTCGACGAAACTGAGGGGCACGGTCTGGTGGACCTCGCGGCGCCACTTCTCGGGCAGGTGCTCCTCGGTCATGACCACCACGGCGTAGGGTTTCGTCTCGACGCGATACGTCTGTCGCCAACCTTCACCACTCATGTTCACCTCCTCAATCGGGTAACGAGCCCCACTCGCTGAAGTCGGGACAGGTGACGTTGTAGGCGTAGCCGAAGTGGGCCTCGGTGTAGAGGTTCACGATCAGCTCACCGTCTGGCAGTTGTCCCACCGTGACGCGGACGATGTCGCTTTCCTTCAGGTCGGGCGGGAACTGCACCAGCAGCGCGCCGTAGCCTTCGGCGTACACCACGTGATAGATGGTCACTTCAACCGCTTGATCTCCATTGTTCGTCATGAGCCTTCCTCCTTCTAGCCAATTGGATGGCTTGCTTCTTGTTTCGGGCCGATACGATGGTGCGGTAGACGGCGTCCGGCGAAATGCAGTCCAGCTCTGTACTGGCTTGCCAGAAGCGTCGACCGCTCGGCCAGCTCCAGACGTGGGCCACGTGGTAGGTCCTCATAGCAGGCCTCGCCGCCTCAGGATCAGGATCGGGTCCTCGTCGCTCCAATCGAGCTCGGACTGCGCCGCGTCCAGCGTGCTCCCACCGCCAGGTTTACCTGTGCCGTGGCACTGCGTGCAGGGCTCGGCGGTGTAGCCGTCCTTACAGGCCGTGCAAGGACGCTTGGGACCCCAGTCGTAGTAAGAGCGCTGGCCGTGGTCCGCGAAGCAGTGGTTCGGACATGGCTCCAGGCCGCTGCCGCGGCAGTGCGGACACATCGTCCCGAACTCGCAGCTGGGGCAGCCCCGGCCGGCCAGGAACTTCCGCGCCTCGGCGGGGGTCATGTCGCCGTTGCGCACACCGTACGCATCCCAGGGTTCACCGCAGATCGCACACAGAATGTCACTCATGTCGTCCTCCTTCTTCGCAGATAGTCCACCTGCAACAGCCGCGCGATGCCCAGGCTGGTCGCCGTTTTGCCGGTGCCGGTGCCCATCACGAGGGTCACCGAACCGTAGCGCTGGATTGCCTTGCAGCCGGCCACGGCGGCCTGCTTCTGGACCGGCAGCAGGCCCGCTTCCCGGCGTCCGGCCAGGCGTTTGTGCAGCAGCAGCGCGGCGAGCGTGTGCTCTTCGTCGTCGCTGAGGTGCAGGTCGTGCAGGGGAGGGTAGGCGTCGATGACGGCTCGTGACAGCTCGTGTTGCCAGCGGTCGACGAAGGCCGTCAGAATGTTGGGGTCGTCCAGGCAGCGCGCTTCGCCGGTGGTCAGGTCGAGAACCTGGATCGTGGTGCGGAATTCTTCCACGGTCCGGGTGATGCCCTCGTCCTTCTCTTCCGGCGTGGTCACATCGACCTGCACCTTGCGGGTGTGGCCCTTGATGAGCAGGTGCTCGTCAGGACGTGAGAGTTCGACGTTGTCGAGGAGGCCGGCAGCCAGAAAGAGCGCCAGGTGGCCCAGCCGCAGTGGCAGGAGTGGGCGCTCGCGGTTCGCCGCGGGTGGCGCCTGGCGTTCCAGCCACCACCGGCTCGTCCACACCCCCTGCGACAGGGCTTCCGCCTGGATGTCCGCCGCCGAGACGTGCTTGGAGCGGAAACGCCATTCAGCGTTCTCGGCTCGAACCGGGATGGAGTAGGGTGGGCGATCCGGCTGGGGCGGCAGCTCTGACGACGGTTTACGCGCGGCCTGCAAGAGGCGCAAGCACGTCGCATCGTCTTGCTTGGCCGACACTCGTTTCAGCCCAAGGACCACGACCTGTTGGTACGATTCGTACTCCTCGCCGGGAAAGCGGTAGATCGCGAGATCCTCGAACCAGGTGGACAACCGGCGGGCGATGTGCTCGCTCAGGTGCACCTGGCGAACGATGTAGACCAGCATGCCTCCCGGTCGCAGCCAGTCCTGCGTCTCGCGCAAGAAGGTCAGCTCCAGGCGTCCGCCAGCCTTGGTGTCCGTCGTGTAGGGCGGGTTGAGCCACAAGAGCTCGGCGCCTGCCTCGCCGCTGCTGACCAGGGCCTGCTCGTACGAGCCGCCCAGAACGTGATCCAAGACCGCGCTCGCCGCCTGGCTGCGCTCGACGTCCAGCTCGATGCCGAATGTCACACCTTGCCCCAACAACGAGCGCAGTTGCGCCAGGGCCTCGCCCTTTCCGGCGCAGGGGTCGAGCAGGTGGCACGGCCCCCGCGGAAATAAGAAAGCCGCGACTCGTTCGACGACGAGCGGCGGCGTGGGGACGTACCCCATGTTGGCCAGGTTCAGTACCCGTGACATGGTGCTATTCTCCTTTCGTGGCTAACGTCTCATTTCAACTCTCCGTCCTCGATGCCCCAGCGCAGGATGTTTCTCCACGCGTCGATCTGCGGATCGATGGCCCAGGCGTGGCAGCCGTAGGCGGCGATCGAGGTGATGGCGCCACGGCGCAGGCCCTCTGTCCACAAGTACGTCGCCCAGGCTGAGCGCGCTGGCAACGCCACGACTCGATTCCAGAGGGCGAAGAACCGCGCGGGGTCCCCCTCGCCTTGACTGGCCAACAGATAGCCGATCTGGCCCGGTGCAACCTGCACGGTGGCCGGTTCGGCGACCATGACCAGGTGGGTCTGGTTGATCCCGGCGAGTCTCACTGCGGCGCGGGCGTAGCGCACGGCATATTCGCCCTCGGGGTTGGACTCATCGCTGTAGGCACAGCGATTCTGGCGACGCAGGACGGTTCCTCCGGCCAGTTCGATCGTGTGTCCGGCGGTCAGGTGCCCCCACAAGGAACGTGAGCCGGGATGAGATCGAAAAGACAGGACTGCGAATTCTCAACCTGTTCCGGGCGCTGACGGCGCGTCAGATGAACGAAAAGGACCTGCGTAACAAGCACGACCTCATGCCGGACTGGATCTTCGACTACCCGGAAGACAAGCAGCCCTTCACCCCGGGTCACGACAAGATGGACCGGGCCGACATGGAGATGGGGAAGGACCTTTTGTACGAGGAGCTGGGCTGGGACAAGGCAACCGGCGTTCCGACCCGGCAGACTCTGACGGACCTGGGTCTGGCGGACGTGGCAGACCAGCTGCAGAAGTTGGGGCTGCTCGCGTGAGGCTGACCACCCAGCGAGGTCCGTGCAGTTGACTCAGTCGTAGATAGGCGTAACCACGCAAGGCAGGTCGCAGGGACCTCACACGCGTCCCTGCCCTGCCTCGTGTCGATTATTCGAGGTGAGATGATGCGCGACACGAAGGATTCACAAGAAACAGTCGATAACAGCATGACGGCCGAGATGCTGACCAAGATAGCGGACAAAGTGCGAGAAGACTCGGGCGGACTCGGGCGGCCCACCGCCGTGGCGTCTCTGGGAACGCTCATCCCGGAGCTGACCCTGGATCTGGTGGCAACGGGCGTCGCCACGATGGCCGCGGACGAGAGATGGAAGGACGTTCGATCGTTGACCCTCCCCTCCGGAGCCGTCTACTTCTATTCCGACGAGCACATCGCACCGGCCGAAGCCCTCGGAAGGGCCCGGCGCGATGAACTCCAGTTCCGGATCGCAGAGAGAGTCAGGGAGACCTCGGAAAACCTCGCGGAGCTAACCGGCGCCGACACTCTGAGCGGTCTAGGGTCGGACGTGGAAGCCGCCGAGATCGAGGCCGCCGTCGGCGCCATGGCACAGGACGACCGGTACCAGGACATCAAGTCGGTGACGGCCTCCACGGGCGCCACCTACCTGTACTCCGAGAAGCATATCACCCGGAGCTACGCTCAGATCCTGGCCCGGGCCGCGGCAAACGACCCATGCGCCACGATAGCCGCCACGGTGCGGGACGAATCGCGAATCTATCCCCGGCCAACCCAGACCCGTCTCTTCCGGGAGCCGGTCTTCAACATCAGTCCCGAGGAGCTCGACGTCCACATCGCCCGCACACTCGCCCGACCCGAGTACGCCGACGTCAAAAAGATCGTCGCGTCGACAGGGGCGGTATACCTGTTCTCCGATTTGCACCTGGACGCGGATCAGGCTCTGGCGCTCGTCGAGTGGAACGAAGTAGGCCAGTTCAAGAATCCGTAGAAGCGAGCGCCGCTTTGCGTCTGGTGCTCAACCATGACGCTTGCAGACGTCGTCCATGCCGCCGGTGCGGATGAATTCCAGGAACGCAGCCAGATCGGGGAAGATCTGCGTGGACAGGAAGCGAATCACCCAGTTGGCCGACAGCGGCGAGATAGTCCAGATGGGCTTGCCGGCCTGGTACGCCTGCCAGATCTCGATGGCGGTGCCCATGCTGGCCTCCGGCACGTAAGCGATGAGGCCGTCCGCCGCTGCCGCGGCAGCAGCCTCTTCCAGCAGCGTCCGCCGGCCCATCTCCTCCTCGTAGGTTACGCTGTTCGGATGCAGCTCAAACGGACAGAACAGCTCAGCCTCGGGGTAGCGGGCGTGCATCGCGGCGCGAATCGCTTCGCGATAGTCCTGGCTGTGGATACCGCGATCGGCCCTTGATCCCTGCATGATGCCGGCCAAGAAGATTCTCAAAGCAGTCCTCCCACGTAAGTATTTGGGGGCAGGCTGAAGCCACGACTGTTATTGAAATGGCCGTCGATCGGGGGCGACCAAGGTCGCGGCTGGATTACGAAGCCCACCTGCGTGGGCTGACGACAGACTTCCGAAGTTTTGGGAACTTCCGAAGTCTGCGGCGAATATGCCTTCGTTGTCGTCGTCAGCCCGCGCAGGCGGGCTTCGTAATCCAGCCGCGGCTTCAGCCGCCCCTCCGCCGCTACCCCTCACCCTTGAACGATGCTATCGCCGTCAATCCGCATCCAGCGCGCGGCGGAGCGAGTCGGGCTCGTCCGGTTCGCCCCGGAAAACGAGCCGCACTCGTTCGATCGATCGCACCGCCCAGCCGAGCTCTTTCAAGACTTCGTCCGGTCGCCCGGCGGCCGCATTGCCGTTCGCCAACGTCATGCCGATGACGTGGCCGTCGTCTGCGACGCCCACGAACCACAGGTCGCGAATCAGCGGCCGCAGATCGTACGCCCTCACGTGGCCCTTTACCTCACGCTCCCGGGGCAGGTGCTCCGCCGCCAGCATCGCGGCCAATCCCTCGCGGACTGTGCCCTCCGTCAGGTCGGGCTCCAGCACGACCCGATACACGGCACACGCCATCTCCGCCTGGAGCGCCGGCGCTCGGACCGGCACCTCCGTCGCCGAGCGCGCGGCAAACCCTCTGGGAAGCTGACCGCGCACGCGCCGCAGCAGCTCCTCCGGCTCGAGCCGCTCGTCCAGCTCCACGTCCATGATTTCCGCGCGGCCGGTCTGCCCCACCGCCAGGGCGGCGGCAAAGGTCAGCTTCGGCCGTGGATTGAAGCCGAACGAGTACGCAATGGGCACCTCGGCCCGCCTCATGACTCGTTCCCAGGCGCGCATGACTGCCAGGTGAGCAACGTACTTCACCGGCTCGCCCTGCGAAAACACGACTCGAACACGTTGCACTGGAGCTTCCCGCTCGCTCATTCCGCCTGCTCCCGGACGCGCGCATCGGGTCGCTCACCACACAGCGCCCGGCACGCTCGTCCCAGGTCCTCGCCCAGGGCGCCGACCGCGGGGTACGCAGCCGCAATGCCGCAGCTCATGCAGTGCTCGAGGCAGCTCGCAGACGTCTCGCCGCGCTGGCTCTTGGCCCACTCCCGCTTGAGAAAGGCCTCGCTCGCTCCCACGTCGATGCGCGCCCAGGGCAGCCGCTCGTCCAGAGAGCGGGCGCGCCGTGCGTAGAAATCCGGCTCGATCCCGGCCGCGGTGAAAGCGGCGCGCCACACCGCCGGCCGAAGGTAGTCGTTCCAGGCATCGAAGCGGGCCCCATCCTGCCAGGCGCGGTAAATCACCTCACTCACTCGCCTGTCGCCGCGAGCCAGCGCCGCCTCCAGCAAGCTGGACTCCGGATCGTGCCAGCTCACCGCCAGTCCTTTGCCACGGATCCGGTCGCGCAGGATACCCTGCCGTCGCACGATCGATCCCTCATCGAGCAGCGGCATCCACTGGAACGGCGTGAACGGTTTCGGCACCAGCGTCGACACACTTACGCTGACCTCCACCGCGCGCCCCGCGGCTCGACGCCCGACGTCCAGCACCCGTCGTGCCAGATGGGCAATCGATTCGATGTCCTCGTCCGTCTCCGTGGGCAGTCCCATCATGAAGTACAGCTTGATGCGCCGCCAGCCGGTACTGAACGCGGCTTGAGCGGTGTTCAGTACGTCCTCATCGGTCACGCCCTTGTTGATGACGTCTCGCAGACGCTGGCTGCCCGCCTCGGGGGCGAACGTCAGCCCCGTCTTTCGCCGTTCTTGCGTGAGCGCCGCCAATCGCACCGAGAAAGAGTCGATGCGCAGTGACGGCAGCGAGAACGAAATCTGTTGGCGCCGATGCCGCGCCAGAAGCTCCCCGAGCAGGACGTCGATGTCGGTGTAATCCGTGCTGCTCAGGGCGACCAGCGCGACCTCCTCGTGGCCGGTGTTGCGGAGCAGCGCATCGACGGCCGCCAGCACCTCGGGCAGCGGCCTCTCACGCACCGGCCGGTAGACCACCCCCGCGTGGCAGAACCGGCAGCCGTGGCCGCAGCCGCGTTGGATTTCCAGGCTGGCCCGATCGTGGACGACCTGAATGTAGGGCACGACGGGGTGCACGGGCGGCGGGGGCAACACGGGCACGATCCGCCGGCGGATCCTTGCCGGGACGTCCGGCGTCGTGGGGGTCAGGTCCACCAGGGTGCCGTCGTCGTTGTAGCTCGGCGCGTACAGCGATGGCACGTAAATACCCGGGACCTGCGCCGCCTCACGGAGAAATTCGATGCGCGAGGACGCGGCCCCGCCCTTCCATCGCCGGTACGTGTCCATCAGCTCAAGCGTCACTTCTTCGCCCTCCCCGATGACGAACAGATCGAAGAAATCGGCCATCGGCTCGGGGTTGTAAGTCATGCTGCCGCCGCCGATCACGAGTGGATGCCGCTCGTCGCGCTCGCGCGCTCGAACGGGGAGGCCGGCCAGATCCAGCATGTTGAGCACGTTGCTGTAATTCAGTTCGTACGCGAGCGAGAATCCGATCCAGTCGAACGCCTTCAACGGCCGTCGCGATTCCAGGCAGTAGAGCGGCAGGCCCACTGCGCGCATGGCCCGCTCCAAATCGGTCCAGGGCGCGAACACACGCTCCGCCAAGACGTCCGGCTGATCGTTCAAGAGCTCGTACAGGATGGACAGTCCCATGTTGGACATCCCGACCTCGTACACGTCGGGATAGGCCAGGGCGACGCGAATGGGCACCCGCCGCCAGTCTTTCAGCACACTGTTCCACTCGCCTCCGGTGTAGCGCGCGGGCTGCTCCACGCCCGGCAGGAGCCGGTCGAGCAAGACGCCGTCCACCGGCGCGGGAATCTCCCCGGGACTGACGTTAATATCGATTGGATTCAATGTCGGCAATCGCTTTCTCGGCTCAGTCGGAATGGACCTTGACGAGGACGCGCCGTGGCCGGGGGCCGTCGAATTCGGCCAGGTAAATGCCCTGCCAGGTTCCCAGCACGAGGCGCCCACCCTCGACCAATACGGTCGCGCTGAAACCCATGAGGCTCGCTTTGATGTGCGCGTCGGAGTTGCCCTCCGAATGGCGGTAGCCGCCGTCGCTCGGAACGAGCTTCGCCAGGTGGCCCAGCACGTCTTGCTGCACCGTCGGGTCGGCATTCTCGTTGATTGTCACGCCTGCAGTGGTGTGCGGCACGTAGACGATGCACTCACCACTTTCCGCGCCGGATTCGTCCACGGCCTCTTGGACGCGTGTGGTTATGTCGACCAGCTCGGCACGGTGGGACGTTCGGACGTTGAGTGTGTGGATCATGAAGCGCTCCTTCCCAGTTTCGTCGAGGTCCCATTATAACACGACCGGCGAGACTTCCGAAGTTCTATAAGCAGGCAGACTTCCAAAGTTTCATAACTTCGGAAGTCTGAAGCATCCGCGGGTATATCTCAGTCGTTGGGCGAGACCCCGGTCCTCACCCGACTTGACTTTTTTCGCAAGTGCTGGTAATATCACGCGCGTTGTACCCCCCATGGCGCATTCGTCTAGAGGCCCAGGACGCGGCCCTCTCAAGGCTGAAACAAGGGTTCGAATCCCTTATGCGCCACCACGATCCGGCCCGGTCAGTGAACGCTGACCGGGCCGCGTTGTTTTTTGCCTCCTTGTGGTATAATCCCTGCTAGAGAGTGTGGCGTTTCGTAATCTAACAATACTGGCCACGTCACAGCCAAGGAGGACGAAATGGCAGTCAACATAGGCGACACCGCACCGGACTTCGAGCTGCCCTCAGATGAAGAAAAATCGGTAAAGCTGTCCGACTTCCGTGGGAAGAAGGTCATCCTCTACTTCTACCCTGAAGCCGGGACCAGCGGCTGAACGGAGCAAGCGATCGGATTCCGTGATGGATCCTCAATTCTCCAGCAGCACAACACCGTCGTCGTCGGCGTCAGCCCGGACCCTATCCAGAAGCTTCAGAAATTCCGCACCAAACACCAGCTGAATTTCACCCTCCTGTCGGATCTCGACCACAAAGTGGCCGAAATCTACGGTGTGTGGGGCGAGAAACAGAGCTACGGCCGGACCTACATGGGCATCTACCGCAGCCACTTCGTTCTCGACGAGCAGGGCAAGGTGCTGGATGCCCAGATTAAAGTAACCCCTTCGGAGAGCATCAAAAGAGCGTTCGAGGCCTGCTGTCCGAAGTAGTGACATTCCGACTCGAGAGAACGGGGCGATCGATGGATCGCCCCGTTCTCTCTACCAGGACCGGCGTAATATCGAGGTGGTCCTATTTGATGATGCCGGTGACGGAGAGCAGGCCGATCGGCACCAGCACCCATCCCAGCAGTGCGTGGATTCGCACGTAGTGACGAGCCAGGCGACGCTCCGGCCGCGGCTCCCATTGGTTCGCCACCTGCAGGTCCAGGAAGGGCAGGAAGAGGTCCAGGCTGTACCAGAACGCCCAGTAGTCGGTGACAGGCACCGTTCGTCCACGCGGACGCATGCCACTCTTGCGCCGGAAAATCACCCAACCGGCGACGATGACGAATGCCCCCCACAACAACGCCCGCCCCGGTCCGCGTCCGTACAGGACGAACCCATCCAGGAACCCATTCCACCACCAGTCGATGGACAACCAGGTCAGGTTCTCGGCCCGCTCTCGACGACGTTGCGCCACGTAGGCGCGGTTCGCCCACGCGACGTCACCTTGTTGCCGAAAATAGGCCTCCAGTTCGGCGTAGACCTGCGTGCTGTACGCCGAGTTGTTTGTCAGCGCCAGAAGCTCCGCGCGGGGATCGGAGCTTTGCTCCACGCTCAGCAACTGGTACGTCGTGCCGTTGAGCCGGAACTGCGCCGGCTGCTCGGGCCACACCACGTCGTGCAGCGTCAGCGCGAGAAAGCTGCTGTGTTCCAGATCTGCGCTGCTCTGAACCTGGAGACGCCCGAGGTAGGCAACTCCTGCGACGCGAATCGAAGTGGCGACCAGCTCGCGCAGCCTCAAGTCTTCCAGGCGCAGATCGCGCCTCACCACCGTGCGCGAAAGATCGAGCAACGGCGTGGGCGGAGCAGCGCCTTTTTGCGCGCCGCTCACAAACAGATCCAGGAAGGTGGCATCGGCCATCGATGTGGGCCCGGCAAAAGCCACATTGCGGAAGTAGGCTGCGTTATCCACCTTCATACCTTTGAACATCGCCGTCTGTTGCGCGTGCTCGAATCGCGTCTCGTCCGCCCAGAACTGCCCGCCCACGCTCGCGCCCCGAAAATCAGTCGGCCCGGCGAATAGGGCTTTGTTGAACCACGCAATGTTGCCCACTTTCAGCCCATTGAAATTCGCCGCGTGTTCCGGATCGCTGAACTGCGCGGCTTCGGCCTGGAACTGGCCGCCCACGTCCGCCGTGACGAACGTGACCGGGCCGGCGAAGACCGCGTGGTTGAAGAGCGCCGCCCCGCCGATCTTCAGCCCGTCGAAGACGGCGCCCACGGACGTCTCCGCAAAATGAGCCCCATCCGCCTGGAACTGGCCCGCGATCTCCGCATTCATGAAGGCCACGGGGCCGGCGAAGGTCGCATCCTTCACGACGATGCTGCCGTCCGTCTTCAGCCGGTTGAAGCTTGCGCCCAGGAACGCACTGCCCGCCAGCGAGAGGTCTCGCTTCCAACGGCTCTGGCTCAGATTCAGCTCGCCTTCGAAACGGCACTGCTCCAGGCGAACCTCGCTATCGACTTCCACGTTTTCCAGATCGATGGGTCCGACGAAGACCGCGTGTTGGATGCGGACGCCGTGGCGGGGTATCTTGGCGTCAGGACGCGTTCCGCTCAGCAAGTCCTCGATGAGCGCGGCTCCAAGCGTCCGGTCCGCTTCGTCGGGGAAGCGCAAGTCCAGGTCCGCCGCCTGACCCGCGTTCACCTGCTCGACGACCCATGCCTCAGCCGTAGGATTGGGGCCCGAGGCAGCCACGCCCGTGACGCAGCCCGCCAGCCACACCACCACGCAGATCGTCGCTCTCCATAGACCTCGCCGCAGCTTCGCCCTCGGTTCGCCCATGCGATCCCCCCTGAGAAGGTGCGCGCCGAATCCTCGCTTTAGATGCCATCCATAAAGGTCGATGGTCACAAGTATAACACAACGAAATCAGCTTTTACGAATTTGTCCCTAGGCGCGGTATAATGCGTTTGTCACGTGCACAACGCCCATTCGGTCGGGGGACCGCCCCGCTCCGCGAGCCGACACCAGGGAGATCAGCGATGAAATACCTGCAATCCATTCGTTCCAGCCACACCGATCCGAAATCACTGGAAGCGTTGTATCAAACCGCCTGCCGCGAGGGCGAAGAAGTAGAATTCAGGGCCGACGTCCTGGCCGCGCGCGAAGAGTTCCCACACAACGTTCTGTACGAGGCCTGGTACTATCGCCTGCTGCCGGAGACGAAGCGGGAGGAATCTTCGCCGGCCGCAAGCGCGCGTGGGCTCGATTGGAAGGTCGCACTGCCGCTCAGCCTGATCGCCGCGGTCCTTTTTGCCATCCTCGCCAGTCCCGGCGTCGAGATCAGCCGCAATACGCCGGTCCTGGCCCTGGCCGGCGCGCCCATCGGCGGCATCCTGGTGATCGCCTTCCTGACGATTGCCGGGGGGCGGCGCTGGACGCCCGCTCTCGCACCGATCGTCGCCCTGGCCGCCCTGGGCCTGTATGCCCTGCTGACGTTCCTCCTGACCCAGAGCGCAACCTATCGCGACTTGATGCTCATCCACCTGCCGGTCGTCGCCTGGGCCGCCGTCGGCGCCACGCTGCTCGGCCTGCGTTCCGACGCGCGCAGCCGGGCCGGGTTCATCATCAAGTCCATCGACGCCGTCGTCACGGGCGGGCTGTTCGTCCTGGCCGGCGGGCTGTTCCTGGGCATTACGGCGGGCATGTTCCGCACGCTGAACGTGGACCTTCCCGAGTTACTCGTGCGTTGGCTCATCCCGGGGGGCGCCGGTGGCATCCTGATCTGGGCCGTCGCCACGGCATACGATCCGCAGGCCGGCGTGCTGGAGCAGCGCTTCGAGCAGGGACTGGCCCGGCTCATCTCCACGCTGACCCGTCTACTCCTGCCGCTGATGATCCTGCTGCTGGTCGTCTACCTCGTGGTCATTCCCTTCAATTTCATGGCGCCCTTCCAGTTTCGTGAGGTGCTGATCGTTTACAACATCATGCTGTTCTTCGTCATGGCCCTGCTCATCGGCGTCACCCCCGTGCGCGAGGGAGACCTGTCGCCGGCATACCACGCCATCCTGCGCCGCGGGGTCCTCGTCCTGGCCGTTCTGACCGTCGTCATCAGTCTGTACGCCCTGGCCGCGGTCGTCTACCGCACCGCGCTGGGCGGTCTGACCGTCAACCGGCTCACCGTCATCGGCTGGAACGGCATCAACATCGCCATCCTGATCCTGCTCATCGTCGACCTGCTGCGCCGCGCGCCCTCCGCCTGGGTCCGCGCCGTCCACGGGGCATACCGCGTCGGCAGCTACGCCTACGTCGCCTGGACCGTGTTCCTGGTGATCGCCACGCCGCTTGTGTTTGGGTAACTCAAATGAGGAACTCCCGGCAAAAGGTGAGGGGGGCTCAGAAGGTGGGTTTGGAGCGCGGATATTTGATCGTCCTGGAGAAGGCGAAGGGCAGCTACTCGGCCTATTCCCCCGAATTGCTGGGGTGCACTGCAGCCGGGGACGGCAGCCGAAACAGATCGAAATATGCACCCAGCCATTGAGATGCACAATTGGAGCAGTGGGGCGACTGAGGCAGACAGTCTGTCATGAGATCGGTCTCGAGGAAGGGAGGGCCCACGTCATCATGAATCCCGTCGCGATTGTCTTCAACGCGGCAATCTGAGGCGCAGTCGTATACGCCGTGTGCGTATACCTGCTCAAGATTGCCCAAGAAACCAGCACCTGGATTGGCGTTGGAATCGGCGTGTTGTACCTGATCACGCAGATCGCCTGGGGGGCCGCCGCCCGGCAGGGTAAGCGGGCGACCTAGCACCGCAGGGCATTCTCATAATGTACGTCATAGCGCTGGATAACCGCCCGAGCTAAACTGCTGATGACACTGAGGCGGGGAATTGCCCCCGCCCGCAATCATCAAGGAGATTAGCTGATGCGGATCCACGTCATTCAGACGGGCACGGTTGCGATCAAAGAGGTGCAGCGTAAGGGGCGGGCGGCGGGCAATCCAGTCTGGAACCTTCTGCGCGACCCAAACTGGACCGAGCCGCTGCCGATATATGCGTTCGTCGTCGAGCACCCGGAAGGACTGATGGTGGTGGACACCGGCGAGACCGCCCGCGCTACCCAGTCCGGTTACTTCCCCAGGTGGCATCCCTATTACCGATTCGCGGTTCGAGAGTGGGTGCGGCCCGAAGAGGAGATCGGCCCGCAGATGCGGGCGTGGGGCTTCGATCCCGACGATGTCCGTTGGGTGCTGCTGACGCACCTGCATACCGATCATGCCGGTGGACTCGCCCATTTCCCGAAAGCGCAGCCTTTGGTCTCGCGCCGAGAGTACGAGACCGCGAGAGGTGCACTGGGGCTGATACGGGGCTATCCCTCGAACCGCTGGCCGAGCGGATTCCGCCCCACGCTCATCGACATGCAACCATACGCAGTCGGACCCTTCCCCGACAGCTATCGAGTCACGGACGCAGCTGACGTGCACCTCATTCCGACGCCCGGACATACCCCCGGACATCTGTCCGTGGTCGTGACGGAGCCCGACGTGACGTACCTCCTGGCCGGAGACGCGTCGTACACCCAGGATTTGATGCTTGCCGAGCAGATTGACGGCGTGACCATGGATCCCAAGATCGCGCGCCGCACTCTGGAGCGCCTGCACGAGTTCAGCCGCACGACGCCGACGGTATATCTGCCGAGTCACGACCCCGAGACGCCTGACCGCCTGGCGAGCCGGCGGTTGGCGGTCGCCTCGGCCAGACCGATGTTCGTCCCGGCTGGGGCGAGGTGATCTCTGACTTCTTCGACAAGCGATATAGTCCGTTGTAAAATTGGGGAAACTGGGGGCGACCGAGCTCATCTCTAGCACTAAAAAAAAGGAATGTTCAAAAAGAGCGACGTGAAAGATGGGGACAACAGTATGACAACTCTCTCCATCTTGAGTGATTATGTTGAACAGGCAATTGCGCTCGCCACATACGATAAGCTGGAAGACGGCAGCTTTGCCGGCCGCATCCCACCTTGTCAGGGGGTAATTGCGTTTGGGACTACACTACTAGAATGTGAACAAGAGCTGCGCTCCACGCTCGAGGATTGGATTCTAGTCGGACTGAAACTCAAACATCCTCTGCCTGTGGTGGGTGGGATTGATTTGAATAAGGAGCCCGACCGGCAGCCCATGGAAACCTTGTAAGCATCGTGAGTTCGTCCGCCGCTTGATACGGTTCGGGTTTGATGGACCATTCTCTGGTACTCGACATCAATTCATGGTCGATAGGAAGCGTCGGCTCACGATTCCCTCCAACTCTGAATACCCAGGATCCAGGTCCACATGATGTTACGGGAAGCGGCCGAGATTCTGGAGCGCGATATTTCTCTCGAGGAATGGAATCGTCTCTAGCAAACTTCCGACGCGGCCCAGCGGCCTGTGTCGGAAGTTTGCATTTGCGAGCTCATTATCGTTGCGGTGGTCTTCGTCGCTCTCAGTGCCGGAAATGCCGGCTCCCGGTCACGATCATCGCCATGCCGTGGGCGTTGGCCGCCGCGAGCGCCTCGGCATCGCGGATCGAGCCGCCCGGCTGGATCACCGCCGTGACGCCGGCCTGCGCCGCCAGCTCGATGCTGTCCGGGAACGGGAAGAAAGCGTCGGAGGCCATCACCGATCCCCGCGCGCGGTCCGGTCCGGCCTTGCTGATGGCGATCTCCGCCGAATCGACGCGGCTCATCTGCCCCGCGCCCGACGCCGACCGTCGCCGTGCCCTTGACCAGCACGATGGCGTTCGATTTGACGTGGGCCGCCACGCGCCAGGCAAAGGCCAGCGCCGCCCGCTCCTCCGGCGTCGGCTGCCGGTCCGTAGACCACCTTCCAGTCCGCCTCGTCCTCGAAGCGGTCCACCTCCTGCAGCAGCAGCCCGCCGCTCACCCGCCGCATGTCCAACCCGGCCATGCGGCCGGTGGGCCAGTGCGGACGGCATCTGCCAGCAGGCGAAGGTCGCGCTTCTTCTCCAGCACGTCCAGCGCCTCCGGATCGAAGCCCGGCGCGATGACCGCCTCCACGAACGACCGGATGGATCGCGGCGGCCGTGTCGCCGTCCAGCGGGCAGGTTGCAGGCGACAACGCTGCCGTAAGCCGACGCCGGGTCGCTGTCCAGGGCCGCACGGTACGCCTCTGCCTGAGTGACGCGGCCGAAGCCAGGCCGCACGGGTTGTTGTGCTTGATGATCGCAACTGTCGGCGCCGCGAAAGACTGCGCCGCGCCCCAGGCCGCGTGCTAGATCCAGCAGATTGTTGTAGGACAGCGCCTTGCCATGCAGCAGTCGGGCCTCGGGCAGTCCGCCGGCACCCGGCAGGCCATAGAAGGCCGCCCGCTGGTGTGGGATTTTCGCCGTACCGCAGGTCGGCGACCTTGTCGAGGCGCAGGTCCAGATGGGCCGGGAACAACTCGCCCTACCCTGGGTGCCGCTCAAATAGCCGTGGATCGCGGCATCGTAGGCGCGGTGTGCGCGAAGGCCTTTACCGCCAGCGCTTTGCGCTCGTCCGGGGTCAGGTCCTGGCCCGCGCTTGAGACGCTCGATGACCAGCCCATAGTCTTCCGGCGGCTCAGCACGACCACGCCGGCGTAGTTCTTGGCCGCCGCGCGCAGCAAGGTCACGCCACCGATGTCGATTTGCTCGATGGCGTCCTCCAGCGTGCAGCCCGGCCGGGCGATGGTCTCGCTGAAAGGGTACAGGTTCACGACCACCAGGTCGATGGGCGCCAGCGACAGGCGCGCCAGCTCGGCCAGGTGGTCCGGCTGCCGGCGCGCCAGGATTCCGGCGTGAATCGCCGGATGCAGCGTCTTGACGCGCCCGCCCAGGATCTCCGGGAAACCGGTGATCTCTTCCACGGTGCGGACCTTCAGCCCCGCCCCTTGCAGCGCACGCGCCGTGCCGCCGGTGGAGATCATCTCCACGCCCGCGCCGCCAATGCCCGGCCCAGCTCGACCAACCCCGTCTTATCGTGTACACTCAGCAGCGCGCGTTGAATCATTTGAACTCCTCGCTCCCAGCTCCTGGTACATGTCTTCCAGCGTAATGCCATGGTAGGTCATCAGCACGAGCAGGTGGTACACCAGATCGGCCATCTCGTACACGATCGGGCCCTTCTCGTCGTTCTTCGAGGCAATGATGACCTCGGACGTCTCCTCGCCCATCTTCTTGAGGATCTTGTCCTGGCCCTCGTTGAACAGGTAGGCCGTGTACGAGCCCTCGGGCCGTCGGGCCTGCCGGTCTTTGATCACCTCCACGATGTCGCTCCAGAATCTTCGCGTTTGTCTCCACCCCGCCCTTGTTCCTCTCTGCTATCTGCCGAGGTCCCGCGCGCTTCAATCTGAGTTTTCACCACAGAGGGCACAAAGAAACACAAAGAAAAACAATAGAAACAGCGTTATCGCCTTCTTTTGTGTTTTTCCCTTTGTGTTTCTTTGTGTCCTTTGTGGTGAGAGCCTTGACTCCAGCACAAAAACTACTCGGCCAATGGCAACAATGAATTGCGTCTCAAACCAGTCTGCGAAAGAAACACGTTCGTTGGCCGGTGTGGCAGGCCGGCCCGCGCGGTTCCACACGGATCAAGAGGGTGTCGCCGTCGCAGTCGTAGCGAATCTCCACGATACGCTGAGTGTTGCCGGACGTCTCGCCCTTGTGCCATAGGACCTGCCGGCTGCGGCTCCAGAAGTGCGTCTCGCCGGTGCTCAGGCACAGCGCCAGTGATTCTGGGCTCACGTACGCCAGCATCAACACTTCGTCCGTGTTCGCGTCCTGCACGATGGCCGGCACCAGGCCGGTCTCGCCCCAATCGACCACGCTGGTATCCGCCGGCAAGGGTGCGAAAGATGACTCGCTCATAGCCGCACCGGAACGTCGTGGTCGCGGAGGTACTCTTTCACCTGCCGGACCGTAAGCTGCTTGTAGTGGAACAGCGTCGCCGCCAGGGCCGCAGACGCTCCGCCGTCGGTGAGCGCTTCGCGGAAGTGCTCCAGCGTTCCGGCGCCGCCTGAAGCAATCACGGGGATCGATACCGCGTCGGCCATCGTGCGGGTCAATTCCAGCGCATAGCCGTTCTGCGCGCCGTCGTGGTCCATGCTCGTCAGCAGGATCTCGCCCGCGCCGCGCGACTCGACCTCGCGGGCCCAGGCGATAGCGTCTTTGCCGGTCGGAATGCGGCCGCCGTCGATGTAGACCTCCCAGCGGTGTTCTCCCGTCCTCCTGGCGTCGATGGCGACGACGATGCATTGGGCGCCGTAGCGCTTCGCACCCTCATTGACGACGTCCGGGTTGCGGACCGCGGCACTGTTGACCGAAATCTTGTCGGCACCGGCCTTCAGGATGGCCCGGATGTCCTCCACCGTACGGATTCCGCCGCCTACCGTGAACGGAATGAACACCGAATCGGCCACGCGCCGCACCATGTCGATGACCGTGTCGCGCTTCTCGTACGAAGCGGTGATGTCCAGGAACACCAGCTCGTCTGCGCGCTCGTGGTCGTAGATCTTGGCATGCTCCACCGGGTCGCCTGCGTCCCGCAGGTTAACGAAGTTTATCCCCTTCACCACCCGCCCGTCCTTGACGTCCAGGCAGGGAATGATGCGTTTTGCCAGCACGGCTATGCCTCCTCACCACGAGCGTCGCTCGCCAGCCCAATGGCCTCCGGCAGCGAAAGCGCGCCGGTGTACAGCGCCTGCCCCACGATCACGCCCTCGAGCAGAGGCTCACGTGCTTCGGCCAGGCGCCGGATGTCGTCCGGGCCCCCGACGCCGCCGGAAGCGATCACCTTCAATCCGGACGCGCGCGCCATCGCCACGCAGGCCTCCACGTTCACGCCGCTCAGCATGCCATCGCGATGAATGTCCGTGTGCACCACGCGGACCACGCCCAGGTCCGCCATCTGGCAGCGCGAGGTCCAGGGCGGACACGGACGATACCTGTTGCCAACCATCGGTTGCCACACGGCCGTCCAACGCATCGATGCCGACGACGATAGACTCGGCCCCGAAACGACGAATGGCCTCGGCCACGAGCTGCGGATTGCGCACCGCCGCCGTGCCCAGGATCACGCGCGCCGGTCCGATCGATAGGGCGATCTCGATGGTCTCCAGGTCGCGCAGGCCCCCTCCGAACTGCACCGGCACGCGCGTGTGCGCCACCACTTCGGCCATGATGCGGGCATTCGGCGACTGCTGCCCCAGGGCGCCGTCCAGATTCACCACGTGAAGCCAGGTCGCACCCAAATCGATCCAGTGGTTCGCCATGGCGACCGGGTTGTCAGAAAAAACGGTTTCTTCGTCGAAGCGACCCTGCCGTAGTCGCACGCACCGGCCTCGCCGCAAGTCAATCGCTGGGAACACGATCATCGAGGTTCCGCCACCGCTGCAAAGTTTTGCAAGATACGCAAGCCTACGTCCTGGCTCTTTTCCGGGTGAAATTGAATGCCGTAGACGCGTCCCTGCTCGATGACCGAGGCAAAATCGATGCCGTAGTCGGTCGTCGCCGAGGTGATCTCCGAATCAGCGGGAACGACGTAGTACGAATGGACGAAGTAAGCATAATCGCCTTCGTGCACGCCGGCGAGCAACCCATCGGCACGCCGCGGATGCACCTGGTTCCAGCCGATGTGCGGCACCTTCAGGCCTGCCTCGAAGCGCACGCAGCGCCCGGGCAGAAAGCCCAGGCCCTCGTATCGCCCCATCTCCTCGCTCTCTTCGAAGAGGAGCTGCATGCCCAGGCAGATGCCCAGTAGCGGCGTGCCCACTTCGAACACGTCCCGCAAGGCATCCGCCAATCCGCGCTGGTTCAGCACTTGCATCGCGTCTCCGAAAGCACCGACACCCGGAAGCAACACGCCGTCCGCCTGACGGATCACCGCCACGTCATCCGTGATCGTCGCTTGCGCGCCAACCCGCTCCAGGGCTTTCTGCACGCTGCGCAGATTGCTGACCCCGTAATCCACAATGGCAATCATTTCGTGACTCCCGTTCGTAAGACGTGAGGTGTGATCCGTAGTGCTCGGTGAGCCCGTTGTCATTGCGGATCACTAATCACGGATAGCGCACCACGCCCTACGCCTTACTCCAGCGTTCCTTTGGTGGATGGCACCCGATCCGCTCGATCCGCCTGCACCTTGACGGCTTCGCCCAGGCAGCGCCCCAATCCCTTGAAGACCGCCTCCGCGATGTGGTGGGCGTTCTGTCCGTGGAGCAGCGTCACGTGGAGGGCGATCCCCGCTTGCGAAGTGGCAGCCTGCAGGAACTCGCGGACCAGCTCAGCGTGGAACGAGCCGATAGTGGGCTGCGGAAAGGCCACGTCGTACGCCAATATCGGCCGCCCGGAGATGTCGATCGCCGTGAGGACCAGGCTCTCGTCCATCGGCGTGATCTGATGCCCGTAGCGTGCGATTCCGCGCTTGTCGCCCAGCGCCTGCCGCAGCGCCTGCCCGAAGCAAATGCCGATGTCCTCGACGGTGTGGTGGTCGTCCACCTGAGTGTCGCCCCTGGCCGCAATCACCAGGTCCAGCCCACCGTGCACCGCCACGTGCGACAGCATGTGGTCGAGGAACGGGACGCCGGTGGCCAGATCGTGTTGGCCCTGGCCGTCGAGCGTGAGCTGCAAATGCACGTCAGTTTCTTTGGTGCGGCGGTCGATCGTGGCCTGTCTCATGTCGATCTCCAACCTTTATGTCAATGCCTGTGGTCGCGACTCAAGTGCCTATGAGACGAATGCTTCCACCTGCTGGACGATCTTGTGCAACCGCTCCACGCTCTGGATCTGACCGCGGCTCTCCAGCTCGTCCACCAGCGTGCGCAGCGTTTCGATGAACCGATCGTTGATCGTGTTCTTGTTGTCTCGCAGCAGCTTCAACGTCTCGTCAGGATACTCGGCCTCGAACAGCTTGTTGATCAGCTTGATCTCAGGGGGCGCGTTCTCGCGAACGATCGCCATGGCCTCCGCCCCGATCCGCTGCATGGTCGTCGCGGCCTGTTTTTGTCCCGCACGGGCAGCCTGCTCGATGTTAGCCGTCAGGATGGTGAAGAACGCTTCGTCCAATTGGGCGGCCTGTTCTTGCAGAATCGGGCGCGGGTCCGGCGCTTGCAGCAGACGCTTCAGCAATTCGGCGCGCGCCGAGAGCAGCTTCTTGTCCGCCTCGTCCTGCTGCTCGGAGATCTCCAGAATCGCCGAGCGCCGGTCGGACAGGCGCTTAGCCTCTTTGGGATCAGCCGCGTCGATCTTGTCGGCCAGCTCCTGGAAGAACGCATAGTCCATGAACGGGCGACCCGCGCGGACCAGTCCGTCGAGGTCTTCGTCATCTTGGGCATCGATGATCCGCTGCAACAGCTCAGCCTTGGTCGCCACCAGGTCCTCGCGCAGCTTCTTTTCCGCCTCGAGGATGGTCTGGCCTGCCTTCGTGATCGGCAGCAGTTTCTGGCGGAGGCGCAGCAGGTCGTTGATGCCCTCTGCCTCACCGGAATTCTGAGCCACGGCGACGAAATTCGGTCAGCATTTCGAAGAATTCCTCGTCGAGCAGCGCCTCATTCTGAGCGATGAGCTGCTTGAACTGCTCCTCGTTCTCCATCTGCGTCAGCAGGTCCTCGAGCAGCGTGACCTTCGCCCGCTGGGCCTCCATCATTTCCTTCGTGATGCCGTCCGCCTCCAGAATCGCCTGAACCATGCTCTCCATCGTTAAGAAGCTCTTCGGCTGAAGAAGGTACGCTTTGCGCTTCTCGGGGGGCAGACTGGCCATCAGCGCCTTCGTCATGTCGCCGATCATCTTCTGCGAATCGGTCGCCTTCACGTTCATATTCACCGGCGTGAGCACGAAGAAGAGCTGCTTGCTGCCGTCGTGATATAGCAGCGGCGTGGTCAGGGCGCCCACGTTGCCGCACTTGGGGCACTTGAACGCGTTCAGGCTTCCCTGCAGGAGCCTGAGTCTTGAGGTCCGGCTGGCGCTCAGCATCGATCATCGTCTCAACCGGCACGTTGATAGGGTTGCGACACACGGGGCAAGGGACCGAACTCATTTGAGGTGACATCAAACATCCTTTCTCGACAGAACGCTCACAACTGCTGCAGAGCATCCAGCAGGCGATTGGACTGAGCCGGTGTGCCGACGCTGATCCGAATGCAGTCGGTCAGGCCCGGCTTGTGGAAATAGCGAATCAGAATGCCCTGCTTCTCCAGAGCGCGTCTGATCTCTTGCGCGTCGCGATCCCGTACCCGGCACAGGATGAAGTTGGAGCGGCTGGGATACGGGAACAGGTAAGGCACCTCGCCCAGCAACCCGAAGAGGCGCTCTCGTTCGGCCACGATGCGACACACGTTCCCCTGCAAGTACTCGACGTCCTCGATGGAAGCCAGCGCTGCCGCCTGAGCCGCGACGTTGATGTTGTACGGCTGCTTGATCTTCCACAGGTGCTTGATAACGTCGTGTGGGAACAGGCCGTAGCCCAGGCGCAGCCCGGCGAGCCCGGCCCACTTGCTGAACGTCCGCAGCACGATCAGGTTCGGGTAGCGCGGCGCCCAATCGGCGATCGATTCGCCGCTGAACTCCGCGTAAGCCTCGTCCACCACGATCACGGCCGGGAGTCGCAGCAGTCGCTCGAAGTCGGATCGAGACGTCAGGCTTCCATCAGGGTTGTTCGGCTGGCACACGACGACCAGCTTGATCCGCCCGTCAGCGCGGCCGGCATCCGCGGCGAACTCAGCCTCGATAGCCTCCAGGTCGATGGAAAAATCGGCGCGACGCGGCACGTCGACCTGGCGCGCGCCCGCAATCTGCGCCAGGAACGAGTACATGCCGAATGTGGGCGGGCAGTTCAGGATTGCGTCTCCCGGGCCAATGAACAGGCGCAGGATCACGTCGATGAGCTCGTCCGAGCCGTTGCCGCACAGGATGTGCGAACGGTCTACGCCGATGTATTTCTCCAGGCCCGCGCGCAGGATTGCCTGATTGGGATCGGGGTACACGTAGACGAAAGGGAACGTACACATCGCCTCGACGGCGCGCGGCGACGGACCGTACGGGTTCTCGTTTGCGTCGATCTTCACCAGATCCTGAGGCGCAAAACCCAATCGCTGGCTCAGCACGTCGAACGGCACGATGGGCGTGTACTCTTCCATCCCCGCCACGTCCGATCGAATCAGACTCGAGACGTCTACAGGCGCCATGCTTACCTCGATTTCTCCCTCTTTCTGGTCGTCCAGGCGCGCACGGATCGCTGCGGCGTGTCCGGTCAGGCCCTCCGCGGTCGCGAGATCAGCG
This sequence comes from uncultured Chloroflexia bacterium, assembly GCA_963843645.1. GTDB lineage: Bacteria > Chloroflexota > Anaerolineae > DAOTYC01 > DAOTYC01 > CAWJLE01. The sequence continues at coordinate 1,692,564 of CAWJLE010000003.1, forward strand.
GCGGCAGCGGACAGCACTCGCACCTCACGGTCGTCCAGGCCGAATACGTTGATGATCTTGACGAAATCCATCACGTTCACGGCTGACGCGAACCGCGCGGTGCCGCCTGTCGGCATAATGTGGCTCGGTCCGACGACGTAGTCCCCAAGGGCCTCGGACGACATCTCGCCCATGAACAACCCGCCGGCGTTCCTGATGCGTGGAATCCAGGCCGGCGGATCTTCCACAGCCAGGCACATGTGCTCCGGCGCGTACTCGTTGGCGAGATCCACGGCCTGCTGTACCGAACGGGTCAGGACAATCGCTCCCCGTTCGCTGAGAGACTGCACGGCGATGTCCTGCCGCGCCAGACCTGCAAGCTGGTTGGCCACTTCGGCTTGCACGCGCAACGCCAGATCGGCCGAGGGCGTCAGCAGAATGGCGGTCGCCAGCACGTCGTGTTCCGCCTGGGCAATCAAATCCGCCGCAACCCATGCGGGCCGGGCGGTCTGGTCGGCGATGATGACCGTTTCCGTGGGACCGGGAAGGCCATCGATACCCACCTGCCCGAACACCTGGCGTTTAGCCAGAACCACGAACAGGTTCCCCGGACCAACGATCTTGTCTACCCGCGGCACTGTCTCCGTTCCGTACGCCAGCGCCCCGATGGCCTGAGCCCCGCCCATCTTGTACACGGCGCTGACCTGGGCCAATCGAGCTGCCGCCAACACGACCGGCGCCAGCTTTCCTTCGCGATTGGGCGGCGTGGCGACGATCACCTCGGGCACGCCCGCCACGCGGGCCGGAATGGCGGCCATCAAGATAGACGAAGGATACGACGCAGTGCCGCCCGGCACGTAAACGCCGGCACGCGCCATGGGCCGGATCAACTGGCCCAGGCCGCCATTGGCGCTCTGGTTGATCCACGACTGAACCGGCTGGCTCTCGTGAAAGGTTCGAATGCGGTTGGCCGCCACCTGGAGCGCGCGGCGGAGACCCGCCGGAGTCGCTTCCCATCCCTCCTCGATCTCGGCTGCACTGACTCGGAGCGTCGAGAGGGTGATGCCGTCGATTCGCTGCGTGTAGTCGATGACCGCCCGATCTCCGTGGCTATGGACGTCCCGTAGGATTTGCTGCACGACCTGCGTCGGACTGAGCGGGCTGCCGAATGCTCTTTGAATGTGCTCGGCGATGCGAGGAGGCAACGTGACGTCGTCGAACGGCACCCGCTTGAGCACCGTTGCGCGCGCCTCCTCCACGTCACGGATGATCGGTATGGACATGTTGGCCTTGCTCCTCAACACTGAAAAAGGGAGTACCGCTAACAGGATACCCCCTCGTCCGAGATCCTTCGTTAAACTTCCTTAGCACATTCAGACTATACCAGAACAGCCACGAAAAGTCAAGGCAAAACAGAATTGGCTCGGTAGGGATTGAATGCGATTTTGCTCATATACGCATCACAGAATGAATTGTGGCTCAGAAGAAATCTGCGCGATCCAGGCGACAGGCGCAGTGGGGGCTCCCTTTCCGACTCATTTATCCACGCATGACTGAACCCGAACCAAGCGAATGGTCTGCAGAAGGCGTCCACGGCGGACGCCTTTCGATTGAGGGGTGTCGACATCACGCGATTCGTGAAAAGGGTGGGATGTCTCTCGGCCGACGAAATAGCCAAAGTCGCCGCAGTGATTGGTGCTAAATGCTGTGGTCGAATACAGTTCATCGCGGGATGCGATACCGTGCATGAACTCACGCCAATGGAGTTCTCATAAGTGATAGACAGGCATCGGCTCATTCAAATGCTTCCACATGTGCTCTAGCAACCGGTCGTCCCCGAGCCTCACGCTCCTACCACTCTTGAGGTCCGCCCAATACCGGTCTGCCAGCATGTGCTCAAGGTCACAGCCAATTACGGAGTCTACGTCATCCATGCTACTCCATTGTATCCTGCGCAGTTACTAAAGCTGCGATATTCTATCGAATTGTAGTGCCAAGTCGAGTACGAGCCAAACCGAGGCGTTATGTTCGTGAAGAAGACACGGGACCGTGCCAGGGTCACAGCAGTGCGCTGCGAGCCGCCGGAGGCGAGCGGGTGCGTGATTTGCCGATATGTGCTAGAATGGTTTGGTTGGGATAGTTAGAACAGTTAGCATGGTTCGAATGAGTCGCGGCATGATCCAATCGAGGCAATGAGGTGAGATCATGAAAGGCATCAATTTCGTCCTTGACGATAAAGGCCAGAAAGTCGCCGTGATGCTCGATTTGAAGAAGTACGGCGAGCTATGGGAAGATATCTACGACAGCCTCCTTGCGCACGAGCGCGCGGACGAACCTCGTGAGAGTTGGGAATTCGTCAAAAAGCGACTCCAAGAGCAAGGAAAGCTTGGTGGGTGAATACGATGTCCAGATAGCCCGCACGGCGCGAAAGGAGTTGGAAGCGTTGGACGTTCAGATCCAGCGCCGTGTTGTCCTTAAGATCGACGCTTTAGCGCGCCAGCCTCGACCGCCTGGGTGCCGCAAACTGGAAGGTGAGAGCTTCTTGTGGCGGATTCGGGTCGGCGATTACCGAATCGTCTACGCCGTTTACGACGACGACCGAATCGTGGACATTGTTGGCGTCCGTCATCGAAGCGACGCGTATAGATAACAGTGTGGCCGTCTCAGCCCCTCACGGCAAGATCCACTTCGCCAGTGGGATGCGGCGGATGACCTCGACCACGGCAAAAGCCAGGAGGAAAGTCGCCAGGCTGGTCAGCGGTATGCCGAGCCAGGGGTTGATGGGCGCAGTGGGGCTGACGGTGACGCCCAGCCGCCCTCCGGCCAACGTCCACAGAATCATCGGGTGGACGAAGTAGATGCCGAAGGTCGCAGCGCTCAGAGCACCGATGACGGTGAGCGCCGCCGGGCGCTGCAGCACTCGCGGCCATTCAGCGTAGCGGAAGGCCAGAAACACCGCCGCAGCCATGATCGCTGTGGTCGGAATCACGTAGGCGTAGAACCAGTCGTCCAGCGAGCCTTTGCTCGCGCTCAGGCTCGCCGTGCCCCAGATGGTGACCCCGGCGCAGACCACTGCCAGGATGTAGACTGCCTGCCGGAACCGCGGCGACACTTCCACCCGATCGAAATAGTACCCCAGCACGAAATAGCCCACGAACCCGTTTGCCAGCTCAACGCTGAATCCCAATGTCACGCCGAAGAACTTGGGCACCAGGCTGGTCAGCGTGATGCAGGCGAACCACAACCACAAGTAGTAGCGCAGGGCCTCGTCGCTCGCGTTCCGGACGACGATCCGCACGATGGGCGCAATCAGGTACGTGTTCATGATCGTGTAGATGAACCACAAATGGTAGTACGTGGAGCCGCGCAGAAATTCTCTGACGGTCTGCGCGACAGAGAAAGGCTGCCGCTCGACCAGAGCCTTCCACGGCACGTAGACCGCCAGCGCCCAGAAGGCGTACGGGATGAAGACGCGGGCGAAGCGCTTGCGAAGGAACACGCCAATCGACATGTCCGAGCCGTGCCCGAGAAGGAGCATTCCGCTGAGCATGATGAAGGCCGGCACGCTCCAGCGTGTCAGCGAGTCCACGACGTTGCCGACCCACCACCAATCGAGGCGAGTCGCGCCGTACTGTCCGGCCAGGCCCGACGACACGTGAAGCGTCACTACGGTCGCGATCGCGACGATACGCAGCAGGTCCGCGTAGAGGATGCGCCCGCGCACTCGGCCGACTCCCGAAGTGTTTGCAGATTGAACAGCGTCGGATTCTGCGGCCGCCTGCGGTTGTTGATCCGCCACTCGGGTGTTTCCCCCTGTTCGCGAGCGTAGTTCGGTATCAGGCATCAAAGGGAGGGCCGCCAACACGAGGGATCGTCCGCACGTCGAATTTCTAAGGGCATTCCCTGTGTGCCTGGGTTGCGATCCGTTCTGAGGTGAAAAGTCGTCCCCTACCCGAGGCCCACGCCCGCAACGATCGCTCCGCAGACCGGGCAGCTGCCATCTCGGACCTCGTTGGTGACCACGGTGAAGCCGTAGCGCCTGATGAGGAGGTGGCCGCAAGCGTGACAGAACGTGTCGCCGTCCTCTCGCGCATTGCCCACGTACACGTGACGCAACCCGGCCGATCGGCCGATCTCCTCTGCACGCCGCAGGGCCTCCAGCGGTGTAGAGGGCGCATCGGCAAGCCGGTAGGTCGGGAAGAAGCGACTGACGTGCCAGGGGGTGCCGGGTCCCAATTCGCCGGCCACGAACCGGGCGATGTCGCGCAGTTCCTCCTCGTCGTCGTTCACTCCGGGGATGACCAGCGTAGTGACTTCCACCCACACTCCCTGCCGCTTCATCTTCGACAGCGAATCCAGCACTGGCTGCAGTCGCCCGCCGATCTTATCACGGTAGGTATCGTCCCGAAAGGCCTTCAGGTCCACGTTGGCCGCATCCAGGTACGGGTAGAACGCGTCGAGCATCTCGGCTGTCATGAATCCGTTGGTCACGTAGACGTTCGCCACTCCGGCCTGGCGTGCCAGTCGAGCGCAGTCGAGCGCATATTCAGTGAACATGGTCGGCTCGGTGTACGTGTAGGCGATGGAGCGACAATGGGCGCGAACCGCGGCGCTGACCACATCCTCCGGCGGCGTCAGCTCACCGAAGACCAGGTGCTCCTCACGAGGGTCCTGGGAGATCTCCCAGTTCTGGCACCACATGCAGCGAAAATTGCAGCCCAGGGCGGAAACTGAGTACGCGCTGGAGCCGGGGTAGAAGTGATATAACGGCTTCTTTTCCACCGGGTCGACGTGACTGGCCACGATGCGTCCGTAGGTCTGCGCGATAAGCACGCCCCCGCGGTTGCGGCGGACCCGGCAGATCCCCTTCTTGCCATCATTAATGTGGCAGTGGTGGGCGCACAAAAAACAATGCACCCGGTCGCCGTCGAGCTTCTCCCATAGCATGGCCTCCCTCATCGCGATGCCTCCCCATGGATGTGCCTGGTTGCGTGGAACGACGGATTGAGCTGGCACGGCCGGCCCGCCACTCGGTTGCCCGGCGAAAAAGCGAGAGCGCTTTCCCATCACAAGTATACACAAAAACGAGCCCACAGCAAGACGCGACAGACTGGACCTGCGCCTTCCTTCTCCCTATACCGCGGAGATGAGAAGAGTTCGATCCCGCCCGAAGCGGCTGCATGCGAGTCAGCCTCCCCCAGCCAACACTCCACGTCAGCACTTGAACAACCAGCCCTGTTTCTCCCCCCTTGATAACCATATCTAATTGGTAGATTATAAGTTCTAATTAATTACTTGACATTTCTCAGTTTCGGCGCTATAATAGTCAACGATGAGAGGAGGAAACAGTCGATGCGAAAAATCCTGGAGGCCTGCCCCACCTGTGGCGGCCCGCTAACCATCACCGCAGTCCGCTGCGAGCGCTGTGCCACTGAGGTGCACAGTCAGTATCAGCCGTGCCCGTTCTGCCGGCTCTCGCCTGAGCAGATGAACTTCATGCTGCTCTTTGTGCAGAACCGGGGCAATTTGAGCGACATGGAAAAGGCATTGGGCGTCTCGTATCCAACGATCCGCGGCAAACTGGACGAGGTCGTGCGCGTGGTCACCGCCCCTCCCTCCCCAATGGCAGCCGAAACACCGCCTGGCGGGGTAGCCGGAGGAAACGCCAATCGCCGGCGCGACATCCTGGCGCAGATCGCCGCCGGGAAGCTTTCTCCCACAGAGGGCCTGGCCGCTCTGCGGGACCTCGAAAAGTGAACCAGAAGGAGGATCTAATCATGGGTCGATTTCAACACGAGCTCCCGGCCGAAGGACTTACGGCGGCCGAGATCAAGCTGAAACGCGGGTCCGTCGCTGTCCGCGGTGCGGAACCCGGAATTCCAGGCATCGTCTCGTTCGATGGCACGCTGGAGGTCACCACGCGCGGCAGTACGTTGCTCGTCAGCCAACCAGACCTCGACGAAGCGAACGCCGAAGTCATTCTGCCCGCCACAGTGCGAAACTTGCGTTGTGCGACGGGCCACGGCGAGCTCCGCATCGAAGACGTGCAGGCCGACGTCCGCGCCACGACGGGCTGGGGCGACGTGATCCTGGCCCACAGCCGCGGTGCCGTCAAAGCCGAAACAGGCCTCGGCGCCGTCACCGTCTCCGCGTGGCTCGGCCCGCTGACCCTGGCCTCCGGCGCCGGCCGCATCCTAGTCGAGGGCGCCGAGGAAGACGTAAAGGCCACAACCGGCAAGGGCGACATCACCATCCGCGAGGCCGAGGGCCGGGTGGAGGCGCGCACAGGCATGGGCCATCTCGTCGCGGCAGGGTTGACCGGGGACACGACCCTGCAGACCGGCAAGGGTGACATCCTCGTGACGGAAATCGACGGCGCGCGCGTGGAAGTGCAGACCGGTCGCGGCGCGATTGCGCTCAGCGGCCGGCTCGCCGGCCTTAAGGCCCGCACCGGGGCCGGCGAAATCGTCTGCCGCTGTGCCCTAGGCGCGGGCGCCTACGACGTGAAGTCCGGCCATGGCGACGTTACGCTCGATCTGCCGGTGGACGCCGAGCTGCGCGTCGATGCTACCACGCGCCACGGCCACATCGAGAGCAACCTGCCCCTCGTCAAGGTCGGTGGCTACGGTCCGGAGGGCTACTTCGGACGACGCCTGGTGGGCGCCGTGGGCCACGCGGACGAAGCGCATCAGAGCCACGTTCTGATCACTGCCGGTCACGGCGACATTCGTATCTTCCGCCAGGCTGGGGTTGCCCCCACGGCTCCGGCGACCGATGCTCGATCGGTGGCCGCCAGCGTCCGCGATGGCCGCGCCGACCCCACGGGCTCCACAACCGACGCCCAGTCCGCCGAAGCTGAACTCGTCGACACCAGCCCGGCTCCGCCGGGCGCTGCGCCACAGCCGGCCCCCGACCCGGACGACTCGACCGAATCCCCCGGCGAAGCCCCGGCGGAGGATCCCGCCCTGGCCATACTCGAGGCGGTCAGTCGCGGGGAGGTCTCGGTCGAAGAGGCGCTGGCGCTGCTGCGGAAGTGACCCGCCCACTCGACTGCTCGCAGATCACGGGATGGGGCGCTCGGCCCGGTGTTGACGTCGGCCTTTGGTCCAGCGGGCGGCCAACCAGACGATGATGGCGAGCGGCACCAGGAACGGCAGCAGGATCACGGCCGCCCAGATGACGAAATTGGCCAGGAACCGTAGGATGACGAGCAGTGCGGCGCCGGCGTCGGTGAAGGTCTGGCCTGGAGTCCAGGCCGGAATTGGCGTCGGCGCGCCTCGCTCGGGCTCCAGCGTGATGCTGATGTTCGAGTACGCTGCCCGAGCCTGAAGGTACTGGAGCTTGCCTTTCACGTCTTCGATCTGCCCCTCGATCTGGCTCAGTTGCTGGTTGACCTCCAGGGCATCCTTGACGCTGGTCGCCTGGTCGAGGAAAGACCTGATGCGCGCGGCCGTCGCTTCCAGATTGCGCTGGCGCGACTGAAGATCCACGTACTGGTCGGTCACGTCCTGACCAGTCGCCTGCTCGCTCAGCACTTTGACCGCGAGCCCTCGCAGCCGCCTCAGCACCTGCTCGAAGGAGTCGACCGGCACGCTCAGCGTCATCGACGCCAGGCGATTCGAGTCCTCGTACCAGGTGCGCGAGTTGATGATGTAACCGTTGTACTCTGCGGCCAGCCCCGTCACGCCGTCGACTGCGTTGTCTGTATTCTGGACCTGCAGCGAGATCTCGGCATTCTTGATGATCTGACGCTGGAGTCCCGGCACCGTAATCGGGCCGGTGGGCAGCGGCGGCATGCCCTGTGTTGGCTGTATCTGCACAAGGCCACCCTCCATTGGCACGGCAGCCGGCGCACGGGTCATCTTGTCGAGCGCGATCTCGCCGGAAGGCGCCATGGTCGGGGCCGGCACCCCCGCCTCGTGGCTCAAGTTCTTTTCTGATGGCGCCCGGCTGAGGCTCGAGCTGCCGCAGGCGGCCAGCATCGCGACGATAGACAGGGCAATTACCGTGACAACGAGTCCTCGATGGACCTTCTTCGAATGCTTCATCGCTGTTTCCCTCCGCTCGGTTGGGGATGATCCCAGGATTGTGGTCATCGACTATCAGACGCTGAGACAGGAGATTTCGTTCCGTTCCCTCTCGCGCGGACCTTTGACAAATTCTCCCATCCAGAATAAGATTGGCGAAGTCACACCGGCGGCGAGGGATTCCACGATGACGGCGGATCAGTCTGAGGACAAGGCAATCACCCTGGGACATCCCAGCTACGTCTGGCGCTTTGGCCAGGACCGCCGGCTGGACCTCATGCGCCGCCACGCGAAGCTGGATGGCCGGCGCATCCTCGATGTGGGTTGTGGATTGGGGATGTACGTCCGCCGCTTCCGAGCCTTCAGCACCGAGGTATACGGTGTAGACGTGGACCCGGAGAAGGTGGCCCAGGCCGGCCGCGAACTGCCCAATATCCGGACCGCCCCTGCCGAAGCGTTGCCGTATCGTGACGGTTACTTCGACGTGGTGCTGCTGCACGAAGTATTGGAGCACGTCACAGACGACCGCCAGTCGCTGGCCGAAGCGCTGCGGGTGACAGATCGAGGTGGTCGGGTGCTGGTGTTCGTGCCCAACCGCTGGTACCCTTTCGAGACGCACGGCGCCTATTGGCGTGGGCACTATCATTTCGGCAACATCCCGTTCGTCAACTACCTGCCCAACCGCTGGCGGAACCGATTGGCGCCCCACGTGCGCATCTATTCCGGCGCAGACCTGCGACGACTGGTCGAAGGTCTGCCCGGCCGCATCGTGTATCACACGCAGATCTATCCCGGCTTCGACAACGTCGTCTCCCGGCGGCCCCGACTGGGCGCCTGGCTGCGCCGCGTCACCTACACCTTCGAGCACACCCCGCTGCGCGCCTTCGGTCTATCACATTTCCTGGTCATCGAGAAGGCTGAGTATTTGCGGTTTCGTTTCTTTTCTGATACAGTTGCCGTGAGTACCGTTTCGCGATTGGAGTCACCACTACATGGATCCTGTCCTCACCGCGCGTAGATTGCGGCGGCACCGCTCGCACCGGGGGCCGAATTGGCTGTTCCGCATCACCGGTGGATGCTTCTCCTTTGTTCTCATTACTTTCGTGATCCTCGTCCTGACTGGACTGGGCGCCGTCGTCGGCGTGTACGCTTACTACGCCAAGGACTTGCCGGACCCGCAGAAGATCGAGACTCAGCAGGAGAAGTTCGAAACCACCAAGCTGTACGACCGTACCGGACAACACTTGTTGTACGAGATCTTCGACCCACGACGCGGCGACCGCACGATCGTCCCCCTCAACGAGATCCCGCTCTACCTGCGCGAGGCGACCATCGCCTCCGAGGACCGAACGTTCTACGAGAACCCCGGCTTCGACATTCGCGGCATGTTCCGCGCCTGGTCTCCAACCTGACCGGCGGCACGACGCAGGGCGGCAGCTCCATCACCCAGCAACTGGTCAAGGGCGTCCTGATCGCGCCCGAAGAGCGCTACCAGGCCCTGTATTCCCGCAAGATCAAAGAGACCATCATGGCCGTCGGAAATCTCGCGCCGGTATCCGGGCCGAGAAGGCAAGGACAAGATCCTGGAGTGGTACCTCAACAATATTTTCTATGGCAACCTGGCGTACGGTGCGGAGGCTGCAGCGCGCGTCTACTTCAATAAGCACGTGCAGGAGCTCGATCCTGGCCGAGTGCGCCATGCTGACCGCCATTCCACAGTACCCCGGCCTCAACCCCATCGACTCGCCGCAAGAAGCCAAGAAGCGCCAGGGCGTGGTCCTCGACTCGATGGTCACGGCCGGATACATCACCCGGCAGAGGCCGACGCCGCCTTCAAAGAGGAGCTGAAGTCCACCGCCTTGCAGGAGCGACTTCGACATCCTGGCGCCGCATTTCTCCATGTACGTACGCAAGCTGCTCGAAGACCAGTTCGGCGCTGATCTGGTTTACCGGGGCGGGCTTAAAGGTGTACACCACGTTCGACCTGGACCTGCAGAACGAAGGCCGAAGAATCGGTCACCACCAACATCAAGGAGCTGCAAGAGGACAAGAAGATCGATCACAACGTGTCCAACGGCGCCCTGGTGGCCATTCGTCCCAGCACCGGGGAGATTCTGGCCATGGTGGGCAGCGCCGACTACTGGAACAAGAAGATCGACGGCAACGTGAACGTGGCCCTCGCCGAGCGGCAACCCGGTTCAGCCTTCAAGCTGTTCACCTATATCACTGCTTTGTCCCAGGGTCACACCGCCGCCGAGATGATCATGGACGTGCGCACCTGCCCCAATCCGCAGGACCCGTCCTGGTGCCCGGAGAACTACGACCGCAAATATCACGGTCCGGTGCGCATCCGCAACGCTTTCGCCCGGTCCTACAACATCCCGGCCGTGAAGGTGCTGGATATGGCCGGCGTCGGCAACGTCATCAAGACGGCGCACCGAATGGGCATCGATACGCTCAACCGCGACCTCGACTACTACGGTCTCAGCCTGACCCTGGGTGGCGGCGAGATCCGACTGATCGATATGACCTACTGCGTACGGCGTGGTGGCGAACAACGGCGTCATGGCCGGGCAGCCGATTCCGCCCGAGAAGCAGCGCCCCGGTTACCGCGAATTGGATCCGGTCTCTATCCTCCGTGTGGAGGACTCCAGCGGCAAGATCCTCTGGGACTACCGTTACCCAGACAATCGGCAGGTGGTCTCGCCGCAGATCTGCTACATGATCGACAGCATCCTGTCCGACAACAATGCGCGCGCTCCGGCATTCGGGTCCAACAGCGCGCTGAAACTGAGCCGGCAGGCAGCGGCGAAGACCGGCACGACCAACGACTACAAGGATGCGTGGACCATCGGCTTCACGCCCGACCTGGTGACCGGCGTGTGGGTGGGCAACAGCGACAATGCCTCTATGGACCGCGTGGCCGGCTCACTGGGTGCGGCGCCCATCTGGCACGATTTCATGGAAGCAGCCCTGAAAGACACGCCGGTGCACAACTTCCAGCGCCCGCCCGGCCTGGAAGACGTGGAAGTATGTGCGATTTCCGGCCTGCTGCCGACTGAGAACTGCCCCAACAGGGTACGCGAGACGTTCATCGCCGGCACTGCCCCGACCACGTTCTGCAACATCCACCAGAAGTTCCGAGTGAATCGCGAGACCGGCAAGCTGGCGACGATTTACACGCCGCCGGAGAAGGTTGAGGAGCGGGTCTACGAGATTTACCCGCCCGAGGCCGCCGACTGGATCGCCAGGAGAACAACATCCCTCAGCCCCCGACGGAGTACGATGACATTACCGGTGCGGGGCCCGGTGATCGGCGACGTGGGCATCATCCAGCCCAACCCCTACGCTTACGTCAAGGGCATGGTCACCATCACCGGCACGGTCAAGCCGCCCGACATGAGGCTGTGGCGCCTGGAATACGGCGAGGGACTGAACCCGTCCTCGTGGACGCAGATCGGCGGCGACCACAACAATCCCGTGGACAACGGTTACCTGGAAACGTGGGACGTATCCGGTCTGGCGGGACTGTACACGCTCCAGCTGACCGCCGTCGATGGTGCGCAGCAGGCCCGGCAGTCCACGATCCAGGTCACTGTGGACAACGTGCCGCCCGAGGTCACGGTCGGCCATCCGGAGGAGATGGCGGGGTACTCGCAAGAAGGCGACGAATACGTCAACATTCAGGCCGACGCCACCGACAACGTGTCTATGAAGCGCGTCGACTTCTACGTGGACGACAAGAAGATCGCCTCGACCACGATCGCGCCGTTCAACCAGAAGTGGGTCATCAAGATGAAGGACCTGAAGATCAAGCCGGGCAAGTGGATCAGCTTCACCGAGTCCTTCACCGACGATCAGGGTATCCACATCGACCGCACAATTCCCATGACGGCGGAGATTCTGGATCCGTCCGGCATCACCGTGACGCAGGTCTTCTCGAACGGTCTGAGCGTCATTTCCGGGACCACCACGATCACGGAAGTGCACACGATCCACGTAGTCGCCATCGACCAGGCCGGCAACGAAATGGAAAGCGATCGCGTCCACATCCTCGTGTCGCACAAGCCAAAGGACGAAGACAAGGACAAACCCACTCCCACGCCGGCTGTGCCGTCGGCCATGCCGACGCCATCCGCCCCACTGAACAGCCAGCCGGGGGCCGATGTCACGGATCGTTCGCGATCGGTCGCCCAGGCCGATTCGCCCGGCCCAGCCACCGGTCCGCCGCGTGCCCGCGCGCCGGCAGGCTAAACAGAGCGACTGCGCGGAGGCTTCGAAAACCTCCGCGCAGTCGCTTTGACAGGCCGGGGCGTCCGTCTATAATGAAACCTGAAAAATGAAGCATCTACCCGGGCCCCTGACGGAAGTCTCCGCATCTGATGTAGTTCGGTTGTTTCTGAACCACGCCGCACGCATCGACATCGCATTGACACGTCGAGTATAGTGTCGATATCCTGTGGAAGCACCGCCGCATTTACTCAGCTCCGGCCACCGCCGTCTCGCGAGGGAACGTCTAAATGAGCTATCACATTCTGCTGGTGGATGATGACGCGCTGATGCGCCGCAGCCTGACCTTCAATCTGGAAAAAGCCGGGCACCAGGTCAGCGCAGCAGCCAGCGCAGAAGACGCGCTGACACAAGCCCGCTACAGCCGCCCGGACGTCGTCCTTCTGGACATCGGACTGCCTGGCATGGATGGGCTCGAAGCGCTGCGCCGCTTCCAGAGCGATTTGGGCGTGCCGGTCATCTTCGTGTCTGCCCGCCGCCGCGAGCTGGACCAGGTCCTGGGCCTGGAAATGGGCGCCGACGATTATGTCACCAAGCCGTTCGACGTGGACGTCCTTCTGGCGCGGATCAAGGCCGTGCTGCGACGCACGCAATCGCAGTCGCCGTCCGCTCTACCGACCAATGCGACGTTGAACGTCGGCGACCTCTCCATCGACCCGGCCGCCCACGTGGTTCTTCTCCGCGGGCAGCCGGTCGACCTCACTCCCCGGGAATTCGCCCTGCTGCAGGCCCTGGCAGCCGAACCGGGGCGCGTGCTGTCCGTAGACGAGCTGCTGTCTCGCGCGTGGGGACCCGAATACGCGGGTGAGCCCCAGGTGGTGTACGTTCACATCCGCTGGCTGCGCGAGAAGCTGGAGGAGGACCCTCAACACCCGCACCGAATCGTGACCGTCAGGGGAGTCGGGTACAAGCTGGAACCTCAGGAAGGTTAGATTTCGTATGTTCAGGACTTTGCGGGGGCGTCTCGTCCTCAGTCACCTCGTTCCGATGCTCATCATCATGCCTTTGCTTGGCATCGCCCTCGTGTATCTTCTCGAAACGAAAGTGGTCGTGGCGGGCTTGACGCGCGAGCTCACCGGGGAGGCCATGGCGCTGGGCGAACTGGCGGCGGAACGACCCGCCGTTTGGACTGATCCAAAGCTGGCCCAGACCTTCGTCGATCGGCTCAGCCCCTATCGAACGGCTCGCGTCATGCTCGTGGGCACGGACCAGCGTATCCTGGCGTCGAGCGCCACTGCGAGCGGGGACCGCCCAGGGTCAGCGGCTGAACACTACGGAGGTCGCCCAGGCGCTGGCCGGAGACATCGTCGCCAAAACGGACTACAGCCAGCGCCTCCAGTTCGAGCGCGCCGACGTGCTCGTTCCGGTCAGAGCGCCGGACCAGCACATTCTGGGCGTGATTCGCCTGAGCTATCCCCTGGAAGCGATCCAGTCCCGCGTCAGAGACCTGCGCCTGCTCATTCTGGCGGTCCTGGCCATCGGGCTCGTCCTTGGTTCGGGGCTTGGTCTGCTCCTCGCGATGAACCTGGAACGGCCTCTGCAGCAGGTCACGCTGGCCGTCGACGATCTCGCGCGGGGCGACTACCGTGCAGCACTTTCGGAGCGCGGTCCGGCGGAGATGAGTCTCCTGGCGCGCGCCATCAACACCCTCACCCAACGCCTGCACACCCTGGAAGATTCGCGCCGCCTCTTGCTGGCCAATCTGGTCCACGAGTTGGGTCGCCCATTGGGGGCCTTGTCCTCCGGCACCCAGGCTCTGCTCAACGGCGCGGACGAGGACCCTGCGCTGCGCCGCGAGCTGCTGCAGGGCATGGAAGCCGAGCTGAAACGGCTGCGCAGTCTGACGGACGACCTGACACAGTTGCACGGCCAGGTGCTGGGCTCCCTGGAGCTGAAGCGCCGGCCCACGTCGCTATCGGATTGGCTCCCACCGCTGGTGGCGCCCTGGCGCGAATCCGCACTCGAGAACGGCCTGCAGTGGGAGGCCGAGATTGCGCCGAACCTGCCCGTTCTGGAAATCGACCCGGAGCGTCTGGGTCAGGCCGTCGGCAATCTCCTCAGCAATGCGATCAAGTACACCCCGAGGGGTGGGGTAGTCACCGTCGGTGCGGCCGCAGAAGCGCAGGAAGTCTGCCTCTGGGTCGGCGATACCGGACTGGGTATCCCTCTGGACGAGCAAAAGCAGAATCTTCACCCCGTTCTTTCGGGGCAAAAAGGCCCACCGCTTCCCCCAGGGCATGGGCCTCGGCCTGAGCATCGCGCGCGACGTCGTTACGGCGCACAACGGCAGGCTCGACCTGGAAAGCACCCCCGGCCACGGTAGCCGCTTTACCATCAGGCTGCCCGCCGCACGCGGGCTGGAATTCCCCGTATGAAAACCAGGCGGCCCTGGGGTCCCAGTCCTCGGGCCGCCTGTCGATCAGCCCTTTCCTTAAACTTAGCTTAAGACAATCCCTAAGACCACTTAAAGACCTAGACTCCCTCAACGTGCTAATCTTATGTCCAGAACATTAGCGCTGTTCCGTGGCGCGGAGGTCCCGCGCGGGAAGCGGTTGAGGTGACGCTATGTCTGCAGGATACGCAGGTCCACTATTGCTCAGCCTGCTAATCGGGTTGTTGGTGGCGCTCGTCGCGTGGGGCTTCCAGCGCGTGCGGGCCCGCCAGACGCTGTGTGCTGAGCCCGATTGGCGCGACGACGTCCTGGTTGGGACACTGATTCTGGCTGCTTTTGCAGTGGGTATTTTTCTGACGTACGCACTGTTAAGCTTGTTCGTGTGACGGGGCGAGAAAACAGATCAAATCGCAGCCTTCGTCGTGGCTTAAGATTCCCTTAAGTTAGCGCACCAGCAACCTTAAGGACTAAGATCGTCCCGCCGTGTTACGATCATAGTGGTAGGTCGAGCGATTCTTCTTTGGTTCGAATCCAGTCGTAAGGAAACGCTCCAATCCGAGGAAAGTCGGATCTGGACCGAGGTTATGATGATGTCCACCTTGCTCGCGGTGCCGCTGCTGCTGTGCGTGCTGATCGGCGCGTTGCTGGTCCTGGTCGGGTGGGGCTGGCGGCACCAGTATGCGCGCCAGGGTTCCGATGCCGGGATCGATTGGCACGACGGTCTTCTGCTGGGGATGCTGATTCTTGCCGGCTTTGCGGGCGCGGTCTGGCTGACGTACATGCTGCTCGGGCTGGTGATCTGAAGTCGCCGCGCGCTTGGTCCACTTAAGATGGCCTTAAGGTGATTGGCAGATTTCGTTAAAGATTGTGTGCAAATTTGGTGGTATTCTAGTCTTAGGAATTGAGATTAAGACGTGGCCCGCCCGCTGAGCAAAACTCTTTCACCATCACCACGGCGGGACCGTTCAAGGAGGCTCACAATGAAGACGCAGGTTCTTAAGACTCTATCGGTGGCAGCTGCTCTGACTCTCATCGCGACGCTGGTCGTCTTTGCTCTGCCCGCGCAGACCGAAGCGGCTCCGTCCGACACCAATGTTCATGCTGGGCTCACCACTCCCGTAACGATTGTCAGTTCCAGGCCAGGTTTGACGATCGCCGCCTTCGAGGGCTCCGGACTGACTACCGCGGGCACGCCGGCCGGGACGTTCGAAGGCGCCGCATTGACCCCCGCGGACGGCAAGCCGCTGACGATGTTTGCGCCGGTTGGCATGACGACTTCCTTCTACACCTGGGGCTCCAACGGATACAAGCTCATCGGTACCGTGAATCCGACCAGCGGCAACGACAAGGGCTGGCTCAACGCGGACGCGCAGTCTTAATCGACATCTACACAACAATCTGGCCTGACGGAGCCCATTAGGGGAGACACAAAATTGGGGCTCCTCACCAGCCAGTGAAAACGAAGCCGCCGGGGCCCGCCCCCCAGCGGCTTCGGTGTTTGTTGCGTTCGGAACGCCGACCAACCGGCTTGGCAAAATGAATGAAGCGGAGTATAATCTGACTTGCGCGCCCATAGCTCAACGGACAGAGCGCCTGACTTCGAAATCAGACGGTTGCGCGTTCAGAATCGCGCTGGGCGCACCTCTTGTGTAGTCTGATATATCGCAGATATTCAAACACATCTCTTGTGAATGGCCGCTTCCGGGAGCGGTCATTTGCTTGCTCCAGATTGGTGCAATTGTGGTGCAGTTTGTGGATCTGTCACATTCAACAACTCCGCGACTCGTTGCATCGCTTCTCTTTGCAGCTTGGGGGCGACGTGGGAATAGGTGTCCATGGTAACGCTAATACTGGAGTGTCCCAGGATCTCTTGGACGACTTTCGGGTGAATGCCCAGCTCCAGCAGCAACGTGGCAGCAGTGTGACGCAGGTCATGGAACCGGATCTGCGGAAGACCGGCCTTCGTCAGAACCCCGCGAAACTCCCGTAGTACGTTGCGTTGGTCGAGTGGCGTTCCGATCGTCGAGGTAAACATGATCCCTTGCTCCTGCCAGCGACCACCCATGCGTAGCCGCTCTTCCTTCTGACACTTGCTGTGTGCGCGCAGTATGAGCAGGGTATTCGGATCCAGGGTTATGGATCGTCGACCGGCAGCCGTCTTCGGTTCGCTGAAGACGAAACCTTGGCCGGCCAAACGTTGCACTTGCCGTTGGATTTGCAGCTGGCCGGTTTGCCACTCAAGGTCGGACCAGCGCAACCCAAGCAACTCCCCCTGACGCAGGCCTGAATGAATAGCAAGGTGAAATAACGCCTTGAGACGGTGGCTGTCCGCGGCGGCTAGAAACGCTTGCACCTGCTCAACGTTCAGGGTTTTCATTTCAACCGGGTTCGCTTTCGGTTTGTCCACTGCGTCACATACGTTGCGTCGAACCAAGCCCCAGCGCAAGGCACGCCCCAGGGCGCGATGCAGCACGGCGTGAGCGAGGCGCACGGTGCGGACGCCGACGCCCGCCTTGAGCAAGTGCGTGTACAACCCCTGGACGTGGTCGGGC
The DNA here is from genome assembly GCA_963843645.1 of uncultured Chloroflexia bacterium. Lineage (GTDB taxonomy): Bacteria > Chloroflexota > Anaerolineae > DAOTYC01 > DAOTYC01 > CAWJLE01. Next base: position 1,709,804 of record CAWJLE010000003.1, read on the forward strand.
TGCAAGTCCTTGAGCTTGCAGGGTCCTAGATCAGGGACGATATACTGGCGCGCAATCTGCCGGTACTGCAGAAACGTCTTGGGGCGCACTGTCGGCTTGGCCGTCTCAAGCCAATACACGAGGTAATCGGCCAGCGTCGTTCGCGCACCCTGAATGGTCAGCCCGTCTTCGACCTGAGCACTGGTCTGTTTGACCCACTCCCGGCATTCGCGTTGGGTTTTGAACGACTTGCTCAGCCGTCGCCCATTGATGCTGACCATGGCTCTCCAGGAACCATCAGGCCTCGCGAATATCGAGCCTTCTTTGTTACCTCTTCGTTTGGTCATCTCGCCTCCTATTCCGAATGTGAAACAAAAAAACCGGCCACACTACGCGGCCGGTCGTTGCGGATAGCACGGAACGTGCTATAATCGCGATAGCTCGGTGCACCGGTGCATGCGGTGTGCTGAGTTAGGCCCCGGCTAGTGTTAGCAGCACTGGCCGGGCCGTTCTGTACTATTGCGAACATTCTATCATGGAAATCGCACGGAGTCAATGCTCTTCTTCGCTTCAGAACTTTGTGTGTTCAGCTCTCACGCTATATCGATTTATGGAAGCCACGCCTTCTATCCCTGAACGTCTTGACTCCGGGTCTGTCCGAGAGGTGGCGCCGAGCGTGCACGAATTGCACAGCTCCCGGACCCCAAACGTCAGATTGTCCCCTGATTCCGTACGTCGGGCGTCAAGCTGTCCCAGCCCGGTTGCCTTGCAGGTCCGGATGCGCCTCAATGACCGGCGCGCAGTCGCATAGCCCTCCACTCCAGAAGGCGCAGTCGTCGTCGTGGTATACGGAAACGCGATGCACTCCTGGTGCAATACCAAGTTGGCCGCAATTGACAGCCGCGTGGATCGTTGTCAAGTAGTTGTGTCGCTTCAGGTGTCGCGTAGACTTTGACATATTAGGTTCCTTTCGTCGCTTGTGGGCGTCATCCAGCTCGCGCCAGGCTATCGCCAGATGCGAACGCAGAGACCCCGGAATGAATGCGAATCCCCACTCCACGCTCGACAGGATCATCAACCTCAAGGATTCGTCGCCTTCGACCGCGCCTCTAGCTTTCTCAGGCCGTGGGACCGCCTTAGTCGGGCTCGACCGCCCGCGCCATCTGACGGCGGCCTAGCGCATCGCCCCTTCCGCACCACTTTCGCCCAATCGAATGACGCCAGCTCATCGTCTTCTGCCTCGCTGGGCTGTGGTTAGGTCGGCAGCGCAGGCGGCAACACCGCAGTGAAGGCAGGCGCAGGACGACCACAGGGCATCCGGAATCCAACTTTGATGCAGCCCGAACCCTCCATTCTCGGAGTCGATAACAGTAATCTTGGCCTGGTATTCGCCGTGCGGGATGAATTCGGTGCAAACCTGTTTCAGTTGGTAACTCCTAGGATTCGATTCTCCCTGTGATTCGAGATTGTCAACTTCTCGATTAGCAGTTTCGGTGTTCGGTCCAAGGCCTTGGGGGAAGCACCAGCAACAACTCCTTCCCGGGGCGGGTCTCGCGAGTTTCGTAACGCAGTCACTAGCTCGCTGGGCGTGTATGTGGCTAACAACTCACCGGTGTCGAGCTGGCGCCATTTGCCAGGCACCAGCTCCAGTGGGGAGTCGGAGGGCAGACGCAAAGAAACAGTCTGCCAGTCCGGGCAGTATGCCCGCTCCAGTTTCTTCAGCAACTCTACAAGGAATTCGCCCAACTCTCCGTCCCCTAGCAGGTCGTTCGCATCCCGTCCCTGCGGGGAATGGACACCTGTGGCAGTCTCGCCCAGCATCCGGACGGTGTCCGCCGCGACGCTGGCCTCGTCTGCCCAAACTATCACACCTCGATATAGCTGGGCCAGTTTCATAGTGTAATTAGAGACTCCGCCTTTCTCGCTACCGAAACTCACGACGTCTACCCATGCCTTTCCCGTGTCCCGCAGGCCCTGCCAGATGGACAGGCAGTTGAGTTCGCCCTCAACGAGAATGAGTGTGTCGCGATGCTTGCTAAGCAGTGGCTGCCCGAATAGCGTCTGCCCCCCGCCCGCCTTGGCAGTGAAGCGGTCTCCTTTGTTTTGCGAGTCGGCGAAACGAAACTTGATGGCGGTGATCGCCTCACCGAGGTGCCAGGGCATCACTATCGCTGGACGTCTGCTCGTTCGACCTGGGTCCGAGTGCAATTCGAAGCCCAACCCGAAATGCCTGCCAGGTTTCTTTTCTGAATCCGCGCCCCTCGAGATAGTCTCTCCCAGCCTGACCGGCATCGCCTGCCACTTGCTACCGCATTCGCAGCCAACTTTCGCGCGTTAGCTTGCCATTGGTCGCTGTGCCACGTTAGCGTCGCTTCAGGAAGAGTGCGCGGCGGGTTACTACCGAGGGCCAAAGGTCGCCCTCCCAGATTGTCACAGGCCTCTCGAAAGCTCATGCCCTCCAGCCATTGGAGAAAGCCGATGGCATCATGGGGCTTGCCGTTCTCCCACGGATAGCACTGGTAGCAGCAAAACGTCCCTCGCCTCACGTGAAAACGATCTTTGCCTCCGCATCTAGGACAGGGACCGGCCAGTTCTGCGTCGCCATGGGACCATTTCTTGAGCTGACTCGCTGGTAGGGCCAACACGCGGAGATCAACGGATTGTTTCAGCTGTACAGTGTCAATCAAGACGTACCTCCGCTCACAGTAATCTCCTAACCTGTTCAACCTGTTCAACCTGTTCCAAGCAGTTTTGAAGCCTATTTCCGGAACCGGTGCCCACCTCAACCTGTTACCTATTAGACCTGTTTGGGGCCTTTAGGCCCAACAGGTTAACAGGTAGGTTAAGCACCCTATTTCCTACCTGAGACGCTGAGCAGCTTGGCCTTTTTCAGCCCGTACACCGCTTCCGCGCCGCTCGAACCGGAGTCCTTGCGCTCGACCTCGTTCTTCTTCATCAATGAGTTGACAGCATTGCGAATCTTGTTGATTGAGAACAGGTCGGTACTTTGTGCGATGTCCTTGTTTCTCGAATCACCCTTCTTCGTTAAGTAATCGAACACATACAGTTCTGCCTCGTTGAATTTGTCACGCTCTTTGGCCGGGTCATAAATCGCTGGCGTGAGGCAGAACAGGTCATCTTCAAAGTGGGCCGTCGCCGTGAACCTGTGTGGCTCAACGTCTCTAGCTTTCTCACACTTGAAATCGGTGTCCGATGACTCTGGCTCGCTGTCGACCATCAGCATCAGGTCTACCGCGCCATGCATGGCTGAGCTGCCTCGGTAACCACCGCCTTTGTTGGCATGGTGAATCACCACGATGGCCGCGCCGGTTGCGTCTGCCACCGCACGCAAACCATGAAACACCGGCTGAACGTCTTTCACCGCATTCTCGTCGCCGCCGATCATGACATCGGCTAAGGCATCGACTACAACCAGCCCCGCCCTGTTGCACAGGATCTCCCACTGCAGCGCGTCGAGATGTTTCTGCTCTTTCAGGTAATTGAAGCCAGCCATGCAAATGAAACGGATGGGCGTGTTTGCCGCGGCTTCGTGTCCGCGCATGACGTCACCTAACCGCCGGGCGAGTCGATGAGGCCCGCTCTCTTCGTCAATCAGAAGCACCGGCGCCTGCTTCGTCACGAAGTTCAGCCACTTATTCCCTGTCGCGACACACACCGCCAGGTCCAGCATGGACCACGTCTTCTTGCTGCCACCCTCCCCCACGACGAGTGAGACGCTGCCCGCCGAGAACAGGTTCTCGACGATCCAATCAATCGGAGGCTGGGGCTCAAGCGCTTCGGCGGCATCGTGAACCGTGTACCAAGGACTCGGAGCGTTTCCGGTCTGAGCTCTCGACGGGGTGGATTCGGTCTTAGGGCCAGGGTCACCACCATTCGGGCCGTCCAGGTTTAGAGCGTCATTGACAAGATCAAGTATGTTGGTCGGTTGGGTCATCTTACCACTCCCGAGAAAAGGGGCTCGCGATCGAAGTGACTGATTCGCCGGACGAGGTAGGTCGCACTGTCTTCAACGTGTCGATTTTCAATATGCTCAGCGCCCGCGCTCGTTGCGCAGTGCACCGCGGATGGGTTAGCAGTCGAGTTTGAGGGCTTCTGCGACCTGCGTTGAGTGCCCAGGCCGAGTCTCAACAACACGTCCCTGTCCGTGCGCGGCACTAAAGGGATGCCAGCGCCCAAGGAGCGCATTTGCTTTTCACAATTCGGCATGCTACAATTCCAGAAAGATGCGGACCATTGGTTGGCGGTTCGATGTCTTGCCGTAGGCCCGCTGTTCGTAGCAGCGGGCTTCCTCTTTGAGTCATTCATCGTACGCTGCCCTTCCTTGCCCACACGCTGCTGGCATTGCTCGTGGCATGGGCCCCTATGAACGCTTCCAAGTCTGCCGGTCGCACCCGCACAGAGTGGCCAAGGCGGACCGTGGCCAGGTCGCCACGACGCATAAGAGTGTAAGCGAAGGAACGGCTTACTTGCAGGATCTGGGCGACATCGTCACCCCTCAGCAGTATCGTCGATGTAGTACTATCCATGATTAGACTCCTTGCATGTTTGATATGACGCAGTCCAACGACGTGCGGCGCGTCTCTTTCATTTCTCACCTCCGGGAATAGAACCAACAGGCTTTGTGTGTCGCTTCGCTCACCATTATACGTGCGAATTTTCCAAAGTCCATTCAAAACGACAACCAATTTTGCTCGAGTTTCTATAAGATTTCAGGATTGACTGGTTTTCCCATCGTTCCGCCTGCCATGCGGCGCGCGGGCCGAGAGCACCGGCTAGATTGTAGATGGTTTTTGGGGACTTCAAACGTTCCAGCGATCGTCTTCGCCGGAGGACCCAGGCGCACGGCGTGGGTATGTCCAACATTTGGGAGGAAAGTCAGAAAGCCGGCATCGCCAGGCCCGTTGTTTCGGGCTAGTCTGACAGTCTACGCGATTCTCGGTACAATGCCAGCACGAACGTCATTTGCGACGCCGAGTCGACCGCTGGCGCCGACTGGGAATGCACTAACATGGTGGGGGCTACGACAACCCGGGGATTGCCAAGCGACGGAGGCTTTGCGCAACTGGCTCATGATGCGCGACGAGTGCAGCTGGGAGCGACACGTAGCGTCAACGCGACCATTCGAGAGCCTAATGATATACGGAGTAGCCTTTCGAGGTAGTGGTGGATGTTGAAGTGTATGGCGGGGGGGCAGTCATGGTCGTCTCATTCGAACCAGCCATACGCTAACCCCTGTTTGTGCTCTTTCTCTCGACTGCACTGAACGATCACAACGCATATAGCGGCCACGCTGGGGCCTCATGGCGCTCGCTTGTCATAAGCAACATAGTGCGAATCGCCACAGGGCTGCCTTAACACCCTTCATGTCCCACGAAAGCACGTTCCTCAGGTTTCGCCTATCTGGAGGTTCTGCACGTTTGCCCCTCAGATGCATGTCGGTGCACAATCCGGATGGGTGAGGAGACATGTCTTGAGACTCAGCCATTTCCTCGTTCCCTGCAACAAAATTTCGCTCTACCTGTTTACCGGGCGTCCAAGGCTGCTCGTGCACTGCTGCTCCCACGATCATTTACCAAAGGGCGCGAACGCGCAAGGAAGCACAGCGACCCTCCCAGACAATTGCGCACAGCCGCAACGAGGGGGGAATCGTACACACCCTGGATCAATGCCCTGCTGCCGTGTCTGTGCGTCCCGCTCGTGCCGCCCTGTCCTGTCCTTTGTCCCACTTCGAGCTCCGTTCACACTATGTCGCGCCCCTCGCTCATACATCATTGCGTCTGTGCACTACTGGAGCTTCCGAGTGCTCGCGATTTCACGTGCTTGACGAGCGCGTCGGCCGGAGCATCGCCGTCACGTCATGCCCACACCGAGCTGGTCGACGAGTAGGTTTAGCGCGTTGGCAAGCAGTCGGCGTCTCCTATTGTTTCATTGGCAACCCATAACTAGTGCTAGAACACGTGAGCACCCCACTAACGTTCAACCCTGCCCCCTCTCTTGATGAAGCTACCTGTCCAAAGATCGAGAATATTAATTTTCCATATTGACAAAAGACCAAATCACGCATATACTATTTCTGTCGGAAATTGACAGTTGAAAGATGTTAGTCAGTTGTCGATCTCTTTAAGTCGACAGTTGACTTTTGAAAATAGTATGTCGGCAGTTGCAAAGCACCATGGCGTGCAGGTTTTTCCCGGCAAGCGCCGCATATGGTCACCCAGACCGCGGCGCGCCCTGGGCCGTGGAGGTTATTCGTAGATATGGTCGAAGACTCAGTCACTGATAGGCGATTCGAAGTGCAGTTGGAGCATCGCACCCTAGGCATTCAGATTGCGGACAGCCTTCGGCTCGCCATTCGCAATGGGCAGTTCGAAGTAGGTGAAGAAGTATCAGAGAGTCGGTTGGCCGAGCAGTTGAACGTGAGTCGCGCTACTGTTCGCGAGGCACTGCGTGTGCTTACAGCAGAAGGATTGCTCGACAAAGAGCCCCGCAAGACATGGCGTATCCGGCGCGTTGCGCCGCACACTGTCTGGGAAGTTGCTACCGCTCGGGCTGGGCTCGAAGGTGCTGCGGCGTACATGGTTGTGCAGGCCCACTGCGATGAAGCAAAGACGCTACTCGGTGAAATTGTCGACCAAATGCAGAGCGCAGCCGACTCTAAGGAGTACGACGCGTTTGGCTCGCTGGATCTGCATTTTCATAGAAGCATTCTGGAGTTGTCTGGCAACAGGGTGCTCCTAGAGCTTTGGTTGACGGTTTATGCCATTTCGGACCTCGTTGAGGGTTGTCCCGAAGCATCTAACCTCTCGATGCAGGAGATTGTCCTGACGCATCGAAAGATCCTGAATGCAATGCTCTCTGGCAATCCTGAGCTAGCTGAGAGTGTGACCAAGAATCAGATCATCGAGTCCTACGGGCACTTGGATTTCAAGGGCTATCCCGAACCATGGTCGCGAGATGAACTCGGAGTGTAGTCGCTCCAAATGTGTGAGTCTCGGGTTGTGACTAATATCGTGCGCGGAGCGCCTACTGGCTAAGCCTACAAAACATAGGCCGATTCGAGTACCACTTAGAGCGGTTTCTGTTCAGGGCGTCCAAGTCTCACCGGTTCATATCAATGTTGAGGAGGATTGACATGTCTGCAGATTTTAGAACCATCTCCGCGCAGCAAATCTACGAGCACGTCGACAAAATCACGAGTTTTGGACCAAGAGAAGACGGGACCGTGGCAGACCTCAAGGCCGTTGACTATATCGCTGACGGCCTACGAGCTCTAGGATTGGACGTGAAGCTCCAAGACGTACCCTGCTGGGTAATCGAACCCATTACGACTTCACTCTCAATATCTAAACCACAGCAACTTGATGTCAAATGCCACCACGCCAATCTCTCAGGCCTCACCGGCCCGGCAGGCGTGAATGGCGAACTCGTTTTGATCGAGAAGGGCTTCGAGGAAGACTTTAAGGGGCGAGATCTAACAGGAAAGATCGCAGTGGTTTGGCAAGAGCGTTACTGGGAGTCCGGCGACAGGCCGGTGAAAAAATTGCACCGCGCGGCAGCGGCCGGAGCCCTCGCAATGATTATCGCCCACAAGCGGCGCGATGACCTCATCACTTGCTGGTCGGCAACCGTCGACAGTGAACCTGCCAATATACCGATGGTGTCCATCTCATACCCGGATTTCGTTCGCATTCGCGGAATGATGGATGCGGGGCCAGTCGAAGTCACATTGAAGGTGATGGGTGAATTGCGAAGAGGCACCAGTCCAAACGTCGTTGCCGTGATTCCTGGGACTGAGCTCCCCGACGAGATGGTCGGGATCGGCGCCTGTCATCACGAGACCGTGCCCATGTGCCCAGGTGCGAACGACGATGCCTCGGGCCAGGCCTTGCTTCTGGAGCTGGCCAGATTCTTCACAAGTAATCCGCAGAAGCGTTCCATACTCTTGCTCTCTAATGGCGGCGAAGAAGGGGGCCTTTTCGGCACCGTGGCCTTCGTCAAGGACAACAAGGCATGGTTGGACAAATCCCTGAAGGCGATGGTGATGGTGGACCAAATGGGAGGCGCGTTCCCGGTCATCTTCGGGGGGGCAACCATTTGGCTCGAAAAACTGCTGAACGAACATGCCACCAGGCTGGGGTACAGGATCATCCATAGCTTCGATCCACTTTTTGTGCCCGGGCCGGACATGATCGGCGACAATATGTCTTTTGTTGACGCCGGGTACGACGCCGCCGTAGTTGCCGGCTGGCCTAGTGACTCTTACTATCACACGGCGGCCGACACGCTCGACAAAGTCAATGTAAACGGAGTCAAAGCGGTCGCGGACACGGTGGCAAGCGTGGTCATGGAACTCGCTTCGAAATAACCAGGGGAACTGGAACAACAGACTGCTCGGGTGGTCAGAAATGTGCGCGGCGTGGGGCGGATTGGTGTTAGGTGCTCAGGCGCCACGCCGCAGGATTTCTATGTCACCATCACGCGGCGTTGATCCTCTCACAGGACCAGGTCGCTCGGTGTCATGCTCGGCCGGCCTCAAGTGTAACTGCTCAGGGCGGGAGGAGAAAAATGCAAATCGCCGTCGTCAACGAAACGAGTACCGGTGACAGGAATTGCGCCGTACTTGCGGCGCTGGATGGATTCGGGCATGAAATTGTGAACGTGGGGATGACTCAACGTGGCGTACCTCCGGAGTTGAGCTACGTTCACACTGCCTTCATATCCGCGTGTCTGCTAAACCTCCATCTGGTGGACTTTGTGGTCGCAGGGTGCGGGACTGGCCAGGGCTTTGCTATGGCCGTCCATCAATATCCAGGCGTCTTCTGTGGCGTAATCACCAGCCCTCTTGATGCCTGGCTGTTCACGCAGATCAACGCCGGCAATTGCGTTTCACTTGCCCTAAATCAAGGCTACGGACTAGGCGGAGAGGTGAACCTGAAGTTAATTTCGCAGCAACTCTTTGGCACGGCACCTGGGGGTGGATATCCTGACCATAGAAAAGACGCCCAAAGGATCGCGAGATTGGCCCTTGAGGAGCTTTCCGGGGTGTCGCATCTGCCATTTGCTCGGATTGTTGAACTGCTGCCAGCACGGGTCTTCGAACCGGCATTGGAGTTTCCCGGCATCAAGGATTTGCTGGACATCGGACAGATCGAGGATCTCGACGTGCGGATGGCGTTTCAGAAGAGACTGCCCTAGAATCTATGGGCACGGTGGAGAACTCAACGCGCGACCAGCGCGTCGTCGTGACGCGGCCGGGCAAGTACCGAAATCGCGATCGCTTGCGCTACGGTCTTCGCCAGCCGCAGCACCGCCCCGAGCCTTTCGGTCATGTTTGTTATGTCCATCAAGTGCAGAAGTGCAGGATCTGCAATGAAATCATATTGACATTCTTTCATTCTTGATGTAGAATGTAAATATCCTTAATATTTCGGTCTTTCCTATGTTCAGCATACCTTATGACAACGATGGTCTGGCTTGTCCCCCCAGATGTTGGTTCTGCCTTTGGGGGGATGGGCGGTGTCTTTGGCGAGCACACCAATCGGCGGTCAGGAGGTGACTCATGCAGACGCCAAGGCTGACCGGCGTTCCCCAAATTGGCGTGGGCATCCTGGGCCACGCCTTCATGGGCAAAGCCCACTCAAACGGCTACAAACAGATGTCATACATTTTCTATCCGCCGCCGGCAATTCCACGCCTGGTCAGCATGTGCGGACGAAACGCGACCGCCGTGCGAGACGCCGCCACGCGCTTCGGATGGGAGGAATATGTAACCGACTGGCACGACCTCGTCGGGGACGAACGAATTCAGGTTTTCGATAATAGCGCGGCCAACTACCTGCACGACGAGCCATCCATCGCCGCAGCGCAGTCCGGAAAACACGTGCTGTGTGAGAAACCGATGGCCATCAGCGCCGCGCGCGCCAAGGCCATGCGTGATGCCGTTCGTCAGGCCGGGGTCAAGCACATGGTCAACTTCAACTATCGCATGGTGCCGGCCGTCCGGCTGGCGCGCCTCCTCATCGAGAATGGCGACCTTGGCGAGATCTACCATTTCCGCGGTCGCTACATCCAGGAAGCCATGTTGGATCCAAAACTCCCGTGGACCTGGCGCTCCGTACCCGAACTGACCGGCTACGGCGTCCTCTCCGACCTCGGCTCTCATATCATCGACCTGATGCGTTTCCTCGCGGGCGAGCCGAAGCGACTCAGCGCCATGATGACCACCTTCATCAAAGCGCGTCCCGTGCCAGATGGGTCGGGCAAAACGGCGGCGCATCTCACGGACGACGCCTTCCAGGTCATCGCCGAACTGGAGAGCGGCGCGTCGGCAAATATCGAAGGCTCCAAGTTCTGTCACGGCCGCAAAAACATGAACACCTTCGAAGTCAACGGAACGAAAGGCAGCCTGTGGTTCAATCTCGAGCAGATGAATGAGCTATGGTTCTACCAGGCCAACACCAGCCCGCGTGAGGCGAACGGCTTCCGCGACATTCTGGTCACAGATCAGTACCATCCGTTCATTGAGAACTGGTGGCCGGAAGGGCACATCATTGGCTGGGAGAATACGTTCGTCCACAGCGTCTATTTGTTCATGAAAGCGGTCGCCCACGATGAGCCACTCGATCCCTTCGTCGCCAACTTCGAGGACGGCTATCGTAATGCAGTGATCTCCGACGCCATCGCCGAGGCCGCCCGCACCAGCACCTGGGTATCCATGAAGTACGAGTAGCGAGCATCAATCACAGACGGCGGTTCCGAGGCTATATGCGAGCCGTCGATATCCTGGTCCCTGAGTTCGTGTTGCGGCGCAAACAGAAAAGTTCGACTGGTTAACGACTAATATGAACAACCAAAAGACCCTTGGAAGTCAGTTGCGGGAGGCACGGACCGCCGCAAATCTGACGGTCTCGGAAGTCGCCGCGAAGGCCAGGTTGACTCCGAGTCACATCAGCCAAATAGAGCGCGATGTGGCCAAACCGTCCATCGGCGCGCTCAATCGCGTCTGCGAAGTTCTTGGCATACGGATGGGAGTTCTGTTCTTGCACGAAGAAACACTTGTGTCGGACGAGTCGTCGGACGAATTAGACGTTGCTGTGGTCAGGCATGATCGACGAGCGAAGCTAACTCCTCCGGGATCTACGATTCACCATGAGCTCTTATGCCCCGACCTTCAGCATGCTCTGGAAGTCTTTGAGACCTATGCTCCCCCGGGTGCTGATCTGGGTGACACCTCCGTCACTCACCCGGGAGAGGAGTGCAGCATTGTTATTAAGGGAACTATGGAGTTCATCGTTGGAGATCGCTCTTTCGTCCTTACTGCAGGAGACTCCATTTATTTCAAAGCAAGCTTGCCACATTACTGGAGGAACATCGGTCAAGACGAGTTGCAGATCATTTGGGCAGCGGCGCCTCCGCACTACTAGAGAGGCACTGCTGAAAAGAGGGGAACCGCACAACTCGTAGACACTGCGAGAGTAGGTGGACTCCATTGCTGGACATTGGATCGTCTTCTCGCTTCCGTACCGGACGCTGTCGCAGGCACTGAGAAGGGAGGTAACAGCCAGGGCAGAAGTATACAGCGTGTCGTCGTGAGACCAATCGGCCGAGTCGTTACAGGCTACATTTGCAATCGGATCGTACGAGAAAGGGGTCAAAGATGGCAGCACATCGTTTCCTCTGGAAAGCGTGTTCCATTGCAGTCGTTATTGTTATGCTGTCGGCCGCACTGGCGCCGATCGCGTCGGCTCAGGCGCCCACCACTGAAGCCGCGAAACCCGCCAAGGCTGGACCGTTCAAGTTTGGCGTTGCCATGCGGACGCAGCTGCAACCTCGCTGGATATTCGACGTCAAGTCCATGCAGCAAGAGGCAGACAAGTTAGGAGATACACTTCTGGTGCAGTGGGCTGACGAGGACCAGGCCAAGCAGCAGAGCCAGGTAGAGAACCTCGTTTCGCAAGGGATCGACGTTCTGATCCTTGCCCCGGTGAGCGACGTTGCATCTCCGACGATGATTCAAATGGTCAAGAAAGCTGGCATCCCGGTAGTCGCGTATGATGCACCTATCCCGAACGCTGACATAGACTTCGCCCTTACGCGAGACGTGTACGAGTCGGGGCTCTGGCACGTTAACGGCTGCTTGAAACAGTTCCCGCCGGATGTGAACAATCCGCCGAACATCGTTCTGGTGAAGGGCGACCAGGATTACGTCCATGCTCAGATCTGGAACCAGTCCTATCATGACGTGCTCGACCCCTTGCAGGCAGAGGGGAAAGTCAAGATCGTTAATGAGGCGTTCAACAAGCAGTGGCTACCCGAAAATGCTCAGAAGCAGGCGGAAAACGCGCTGACCATGAACAACGACAACGTCCAGTGCTTCGTAGTCTCAAACGACGGCATGGCTGTAGGTGTGTCCCAGGCGGTCAAGGCCCGCAATCTACAGGGGAAAGTCTATATCAGTGGGCTCAACGCCGACATTGCCAACCTGCAGCTGATTCTTGACGGCGTCGAGACGATGACGATTTGGACGAAGATCGACCAGATGGGGCAGCAGGCCGTCGACGGTGCCCACGCGCTCGCATCCGGCCAGCCGGTCAAGTATGACGCGATGGTCAACAACGGGCTAAAGGACGTGCCGATCAAGATGATCGACATGTTCGAGATCAACAAAGACAATGTGTGCGAGTGGATCACTCAGGTGGCTCCTGAGGGCTGGGCCACGGCCGAAAAGGTCTTCGAACAGCGGCCGATACCAGACTCCTGCAGGGCGCCGCGCAAAGAACAACCTTAGTAGTAAACGCGCGCGAAGGGGTGAGGGACGAGCTTGGACAAGCAGGTCCCTCACCTCCCCATGCCTTCGATGGGCGGAATCCATTCGAGACGCGAGGTAGGGAACGATATGAGTGGCACCCCAATAGTCGAGATGAAAGGCATCACAAAAACGTTTCCAGGCGTTACGGCATTGAGCAACGTCAGCCTTAAGGTCGACCATACCGAGATACACGCTCTGGTTGGGGAAAATGGCGCAGGCAAATCGACCATCATGAAGGTTTTGGCTGGCATTTACCCTTTCGGGACTTACGATGGTCATATCCTGATTGATGGCCAAGAATGCCGATTCCACAGCATTGAGGAAGCAGAAAGAGCGGGCATCGTTCTCATCCCCCAGGAACTTTTGGTCCTGCCGCATCTCACTGTTGCCGAGAACATGTTCTTGAACAACCTTCCCAGAGACGGCATCGCCTTAAGCTGGTATAGCCTCCACAAAGAGACGCGGCGGATGCTTGACGAGATGCACGTCCGAGTTAGCCCCCTTACCGAAATGCGTTTCCTAACCGCGGGACAGCAACAGCTGGTTCTCGTTGCCAAGGCTCTGTTGAAGAAACTCCGAGTGCTTATTTTGGATGAATCGGCCGCCTCTCTACCCATGGCGGATGTTGAGCTCCTCTTTCTCAATATGAAGAAGTTGAAGCAGCGAGGCATCACGTGTATTTACATCACGCACAAGATTGCCGAAGTCATGGAGGTCGCCGACACCGTCACCATTCTGAGGGATGGGCACCTAGTTGAGAGCAAACCGGTGTCGCAGTTGACGGAGCCCACGATTATTAGCCGCATGGTCGGGCGAGAAATCAGCGAGATGTATCCCCGTGAGATTCGGGAGCCGGGGCGTCCAGCGTTAGAAGTGCGGGATTTCACGCTGCAACATCCTCAAGATGAGACCCGATCAGTCGTCAAGAATGTCAACTTCACCGTACATGAAGGCGAGATTGTCGGAGTTTATGGGCTGATCGGAGCTGGGCGAACCGAGATGGTCAAGGGGATATTCGGTGCATATCCCGGCGAGCGACGCTCTGGTGAAGTCCTCGTGTTCGGTGAGCCGATTCATGTTCGAGAGCCGCGGGACGCGATGGCCTATGGAATGGGCCTTGTCCCGGAAGAGCGCAAGCAGGAAGGCTTGATTACAGGGAAGAGTGTGGCGAGTAACATCTCGATTGCCAGCTTGGGCGCCGTGAGCAGGCGTGGGGTCGTGAGCACACCACGCGAATATGTGATTGCAAAGGAACAAGCAGATGCTTTGCAGATCAAAACGCCGACTCTGTACACGTCGATTAATAACCTGAGTGGTGGAAATCAGCAAAAGGTCGTCGTTGCACGTTGGTTGGCAGCACAGTGCAAAATACTGCTGTTGGATGAGCCCACCAAGGGCATCGATGTGGGAGCTAAGGTCGAAATATTCCATTTGCTTAACCGTCTTGCCCGGCAGGGCGTTGCAATCCTTTTCATTTCTTCCACCTTGCCGGAGGTCCTCGGCATTGCTGATAGAATCCTCGTCATGAGAGAGGGAGAACTGGTGGCCAATCTCGACTGGCGCGAAGCGACCGAACAGATCGTGATCGGTTGGGCGTTAGGGCGTAAGGAGAATGGTGAAAGCCTATGAAGACTGCAGCGGCTCACGAGAAGGGCAATACCAAGCACTTGGTCGGTTCTGGCAGCATGCTGCGCGTCATCTCGAAGCATCTTGACCTCAGACGGCAGGGTGTGCTAATCGTGATCGCTGTCGTTGCGGTCATATTTGACTTCACTACCCACGGAATATTCCTGGGACCGCGCAACATTGCTACCCTGTTAAGACAGGCCTCGGTTGTCGGTACCGCAGCTTGTGGCATGACACTGATTATCGTCCTGGGTGAAATTGACCTGTCGGTGGGCAGTGTGGTTTACTTCGTCGGCATTCTGGCTGCAGTCACCAACATCTGGTGGAAATGGAGTCTGATCCCCACTTTGCTGATCACTGCTGTTGCCGCCGTCGCGATAGGTGTCTGGCAAGGTACTTGGGTCTCTCGTTTGGGGGTGCCAGCCTTTGTTGTAACTCTGGCCGGGCTGATGGGATTCCGAGGGGTGGGATTGATCATCAGTGATGCGGTCACCATCTATCCAGTAGAAGAATCGTATCAGGCCATCAGTCAGGCTGGGATAATGCCTCCCGTGTCCTTCATTTTACTCGGGGTTTTGTTCCTGGCTTTCGTGGCCTCCGCAATCCGGGGTTATCAGATGGCCCGGCGCTTTGGCATAGAGACAAGCTTGCCCTGGACCATTACCCAGATTGCCTTGGTGGGCCTTGTCGCCGTCGTTTTCGGGTACGTGACTGCCGTCTTTGAGGGCATCCCTGCCGCCGTCGTCGTAGTATTCGCGGTGGCCCTCGGCATGCACTTCCTAATGCGAAATACTGTGCTTGGTCGCAACTTCTACGCCATTGGAAGCAACAAAGACGCTGCGGCGCTGTCTGGTATTAACGTTCGACGGCACATCATATACGCGTTCACAATTATGGGCTTTATCTACTTTGTGAGCGGAACCCTCTTGACTGCTCGCATGAGCGGCTCAGTGACTGGAATGGGCTCGGGCATGGAACTCGAGGCCATCGCGGCCACTGTCATCGGCGGCACGAGCTTAATGGGTGGAGTCGGGAGTGTGACGGGAGCAGTTGCAGGTGCGATCCTGCTGGCCTCCGTGGACAATGGGATGAGCTTGATGAACATTTCAAGTTTCTATCAGCTCGTCGCCAAGGCTGCACTCCTTTTGCTCGCCGTGGCGTTTGATGTGGCGACGAGACGTGAGATGAGCTGACTGGCCAACTCTGTGCCCGATCCAGAGGGTTATGGCCCCTACGTGGTTTGCAGGCAGCTCGGTCTCTCTTCATCTTCAAGAATGTCCCGCCCGGCTTACGCGGGCCGTAATTCGCAGTCCAGTTTGATCTCGAACAGGAGGTCTGTTATGAGCGCCAAAATCATCGTGATCATTGTGATAACGGCTGTTGTCGCCCTTCTCTTGGCTGGCTGTGGTGGAGAGGTAAGCACGGGTACGGGATCCGCAAGCGGACCCACGGCCACGGTCGCTGTGGGAGGGCGCTCTAATCCGAGTGCCGGGACCTCGGTATCAATGTACATGAAACTGCGGACGCCAACACCCACGAAAGCGGCTTTCGTTGCTGACAGTGCCACTTCAGCAGCCGCGGTTGGAACGCCTCCTGCCACAACTCCGAACACCCCGGCTGCCACGAAAACGGCCGCGGAAACACCAGTCCCTGTCGGTTCAGTCGTGCCGCCAACCGGACCGCGTGTGACCACGACGCTCAAGGTCGGACTCGTGACTGATACCGACGGTGCCGCAGGAGCGCTGGCACAGCCGGCCTGGTCTGGCGTGCAGAACGCCATCAAGGAGCTGCAAGTGGACGGCAAGCTGCTCGAATCGAAACAAACCAGCGATTACGAGGCGAACATCAGTCAGCTGGCGAGCGAAGGTTACGCGGTAATTATTACCGTTGGGCCCTCTATGGGTCCGGCCACCGCGGCGGCGGCAAAACAACATCCAAGCGTATGGTTTGCTATCGTGGGATATGAGTATCCCGCCGAAGGCGGCGTTGATCCCTATACAAAGGATCTCAGGAACGTAGCCAGTCTGATGCCCGAAGCAAGGCAACACCGACAGCATCGTTCTCGATTTCCTGAAGACCGTCAAGAGCAGCACAGCTAAGGCGGGTGTCTTACCCTAAGCAGCTAACGCCCCGGAAGGTCGAGCGACCGTTGTCAACGAGGGGGTCCGCATGATTCGTCGCTATCACCACGTCAGCATCACCGTCAGCGATATGGAGAAGTCCATCAGGTTCTACCGAGACCTGCTCGGGTTCACTGTGCTGGGAACCTTTGATTCCGAAGGGGAGGAAGTGTCTCTCTCTCTGGCTTAGAGCACCACCGTTCGAAGTTGGCCACACTGAAGCGTGGCGATTGCCTCCTGGAACTGATCCAGTATTACGCACCGCCGGGCAACAAAAAGGCGCCGCGGCTCTGTGACGTGGGTTGCATGCACATGGCGCTGGAAGTGGACAATATCCATGCCCTTTACGGCGACCTCAACTCGCGAGGCGTCGAGTTCCTGTCCCCACCCAACCGGCTCGAAGCGGGGTGGGACTGGTCGTGGTGGTGCTACTGCAGAGACCCGGATGGAGTTGCGTTCGAGTTGGTGCAGGTCAGTCCGTGAATCAGTGCGCACAGTCGGCCGATTGAGATCGCGCCCTCGATACACCAGAACGGCGCCGGTTGCCAGATTCAAATCTCCCACATTTGGCGAGATAAAACTCAGCCGCCCGGCAGATGTCTGGCATCATTCGGATGATGGTTCGGTCCCTGTCGCCGGCTACGACGCATGCTGCCCCTCCCAATCTTCGCCAGGCCCAGCGGAGAGCCTCCGGATGGGTTTCTGTTGGAGGCAGTTCAGATTGGGCTCAGAAATCCTCAATTCGCCCAGATTGGTTCCCGATCCCGGAACCACGTCGATGCTAACCGGGTCAACTGCGAACAACCCCGCATAAAACGCCCGGTGTGTGTTGCGCAAAGAACCAGGCCGTTTCTTGGGTCGTCGGAGCCATGCTCGTCTTTGGGCATCAGGTGACACGCGTCAAGCAGCCCGACGTTTGCCAGGCCGCGGACGCAACACCCGGCCCCGTAGCGGCGGAAGGCGCCAAACTTGAAGCGCTGTTGACCGGAGCGTGGTTTTGCTTCCTGTAGGCGTGGAGTCTCATGCGACAAGAGTAGTTCGTATACTGCCCGTAGTACCATATGCCGTTGACGCCGAAGATTTGAAGTGTGGTATGCGTGCCCCCGGACCCCAGTAGCTGTCGCCGCATCCGACAACTGCTCCGATTTTGGTGTCCGATCCCAGTGCCAGTATGTCCGGCGTCAACTCCCGAACGCGGGCATCTTTCACTGCAGGCTTCTGCTCCGAGAAGTCCCTCACTTCCGGGTTGATAGGCTCGTGAATCTCGCGCCGCATTGCCTTCCGATCTCGGCGAGTTCTTCGTCCAACCTCTGTCTGACCTCAGCCGGCGTCGCTGTCTCGGACTCTGTCTTCGCCTCTTCGGGTCTCCACCCGGGCACGTACCCGGGATCCCCGGGGCAAGGCCACTCGCCTGACCCGGGTTCGGTGTGACCATGGCTGAAATAAAGCGGGGACCCTCGGCAGACCGGGCACCACTCGTCGAATTCACCGGGACCGCCCACCGCACTCAGCGGTGAACCGCATGCGTGACAGTGACCACAGAATGTCATTGCTGTTCTCCTCGCCAGTAAGTTTCTAAGCCATGGCTCGCGATGACGATCTAGGTCAACTCATCGTGGTTGGGTGCTTCCTCAGTTCAGACGAGAGCCGCCCCTTAGGGGCGCATCTCTCGTGGTTGGCCGATCCAGCGTGCAGGGAGAGGGCGACGGCAACCAGCGCAGGTTGCCAAGCGCGGGTTGCCCGACGCTGCCGCCAACGAAATAGGTCCCGACCATCAGACGGCACACTTTCGGCTAGCGACAAATCCCAAAGCCCGGCAATCCTGAGCCAGCTGCTCTGTTGTAACTGGTCGAACACCTTTCGGAATCTCAGTCCCGCTCAAACTCCTGTGATGTGAACCTTAGCGTGCGGCAGTTCTCCGTGACTGTGCGGACGATGTTGTCGGGCACGCCGTCGGGTATCGTGGCGCGAATCTCCAGGGTGATGCTGACGTCGGCGCCCACCAGTCCGGCGAGGTGCTGGACGACTTCCTCCGCAATCTGGCCGGCATCACGGCCCAGACGCTGCGCGCCGAGCTCGACCGAGCCGTAGAAACGGGTCGGCTTGCGGGGCTGGACCTCGACGAGTGAAACGCCCTCGAGCCCGACATTCGGACCTCCATTGCGAACCGTCACCCCGTCGTGCCCGGTCTGTGTGCCCGCGTAGCTCCCTCCGCTTGCGCCGCCGTTGGCTGTCGTCTGCGCCTGCTTCGCCGCCTCCGCGTCGAGCTGGCGCTGCGCGGCCTCCGGCTTGATCAGGACGCTCTGTCCGTCGACATAGATCGAACCGCTGCCCGCGCCGAACTGCAGGCCCTGGTATTTCCCGTCGGGAGTCACGCTACCGGCGTAGGCGAAGTAATCCCGCGTCCGCAGGCCATCGCGCACTGCGGCGAGGAACACATCCTGATTCCGTACACGTGGCAGGTACAGGTACGTCGTCAGGCAATCCCACACGCGCTTCAGGCTGACGTGCGGCTCGTCCTTCCACAGCCACCGGTCGAGCTCCATCCGCAGCATGACCGGCGACCACTGGGTGATGAGCTGCTGGGCGGATCGCACCTTGCGGGTCGCCTTCAATACCGGACTCTCCTGCCCACCAGCGATACGAGTCACTTCCCAGGTCAGCGGCTCCGCGCCTTCCTGTACTGGGACCAGCAGCCAACAGTAAGCATCGTTCAGCCGAGTGCCGGCCGTCTCATCGCTGCGCGCCAGACCCTGCTGCGCCTCGCGGGCCTGGTGGGCGTCCAGATTGAGCGTGTCCGCGTCGTTCAGGATAGACGTCCAGGCCAGATACTGGCGCACGTCCTGCTCCAGGTCCTTCACCTGCTCCCCGTCGGCGGCGACGAACACCAGCATGTTCCGGTGGGTGCGCGGCCCGTTGCCGCGCCGGTCCAGGATTTCCGTCGCCGCGGTCAGCGCGGGCGTGTTTGCCGGCACAGACGGCGTGCGGTTGTTCCGATGAGGAGCGGACGGCAATAGGATGACGAGCCGGGCCTCCTGCTCATCGGGCACGTCGCCCGAGGTGGGACAGACGTGCACCGCGCGGAAGTCACCACGCTCACGGCCTGAGCGCAGCCGCCGAACAATCTCGGCCTCGACGTCCGGCCACTCGAGCCGGCCCGCCCGGTCTTGCATGGTTCGCCGCAGATTGGGCTGAGTGTCGTACCAGTAGCGCCGGTTGCCGCCATACAGGTAGGTGAGCTTGTCCATCAGCCGACCCAGCGCGTCGTTGAACACCGCCACCGACTCTCCCGGCTGCACCACGCCCAGTCGCACGCGCACATCTTCAACTCCGCGCACCTTTTGCTGGTGGACGTGGGGCGCACTGCCGAGGAAGATGGCTCGTGCCACCCGGCGCGCGGCGACCGCGGCGCCGAACCGGGGGTTGGTCGCGTCAACCGCCTTGGGCTCACTTTCGACGTCCTTGTCGACGATGGCATTCCAGCCCTCAGACAGGTAGCGCAGCAGCTCGTTTTTGACCTGCGGCGCATCCAGCGGGAGAGAACCAGGCATGATGAACAAGGAGCGGTCGTCCCGCGACCATAGCTCGTGGATGACGTTGGCCATCAGGCGCAGCACGCCGCGCGTGCGCTGGAACCGCTCCAGCGACGACCAGTCTTCGTACAGGCGATCGAATAGCTCGGGGTGAATCGGATACGCGCTGCGCAGGCGATCGAGATAGCCGGCCTCTTTAGTCTCGGGAGGGAAGTCCGCGGGGTTTTCGTCGTAAAGCGCCATGAACGCCCGGCACGCCTCATCTCGCGCGGCGGCGTCCTTGACCGGAGTAAACAGGCGCCGGCGCACGATCTCGAAACCCTCGGTCGCGCCGACCGGTTTCCAGATTGCCTCCAGCCGGCCGAAGGTATGTTCCAGCCGTTCCAGCGCCGCTTTGCCGGCCGGTCCGCCAACTTCGATATCCGACTCCGGGATGGATGCAACGAGCATGCTGCGCCGGCAGCGCTTGACGGCCTCGGTCAGCGATTGGACGAAGGTCAAGTTGGAATCGAACGTGCCGGCGACCAGGCCAGGTGACTGCGGCAGGTTGCGAATGTAGGCCACTAATTCGTCAATCAGCACGATGGCCGGCCCGAACTCTTCAAAGAGAGTGAACAGGTCGTCCGAACCCGGGGCCGTCCCCTGCCGGTCCGCCTGCTCCACCAGCCGATAGGCCGGCTCACCTCCCAGCTGCGCCGCGATGTCGCCCCACAAGGTATTGACGGTGACGCCTCTGACATCCCGTGGCCGCGTTGGGTTGGGAGCGGTGCCGACGATCACTGCGAACCGTGCCCGTGGCAGTTCACTTTCACGGGCCTCGCGCAGCACGTCCACGGCGCCGGCCATCTGTTCGGCGCGAGCCTTACCGCCGAGGAGGTGGTAGAGCGCGAGCATCGTGTGGGTCTTTCCGCCGCCAAATGCGGTCTTGAGCTGGACGACCGGCTCGCCGCCGCGCCCCATCACGCGCTCGACGGCGGTGACCAACAGCCGGCGCATCCCTTCCGTGAGGTAGGTGCGGGCGAAGAACTCCGCCGGGTCGCCGTACTCCGCTTCCGCCGCCCCGGCCACGACCTGCGCCAGATCCGCGGCAAACTCGGCCTGCTGGTAGCGGCCGGCGGCCACATCGGGGTGGGGGGTTATCACTTCGCGCCAGGGTTTCAAGGACATGACTGTCTCCTTAGCTATCGCACATGCGCCGCATATAATCTGGGCACAGGAACTCCACCGTCACTCCACTCGCCTGAAGTTCGTTTCGCTGCGACCACCACTTGGTGTCCGTGGCCTGTACGATAGGTGGGCGCTGAGGGTGCGCCAGCGATACGGCGACGAACTTACGGTCTGACGGGTCAAAGCTGGCTAGAGCCGGATCGGAAGGGAACTCGGCGAAGCTGCCCTCTGGATTGTCCACGGGGGTGATGGGGACAAGCTCACAGCGATCGGGGTTGTTCCAGTTGTTCAGTACCCATTTCAGGAACGCATCGCCCACTCCTGGCTGCCCGCTTTGGCGTAGCTTGTGCTTGTACTCTCCAATGATGCGCCAGCGGTCATCGAGGGCCAATCGTCGGTTGTCAGCACCGAAGCCTTTCAAGTACTTCACACATTCAGTCACACAGGCTTCAAGTGCCTTACTCTCGGGCGTCGTGCACACGGGCTCAGGAGACTCTGACAGTGCTTTCTTCGGTCCGTTGGCAACGATGGGCACGTTGGTATCGACCACAACGAGTGGCTTCATTCCTCGCCTGCCATTTGACGCTTCATAGCCGCTTCAGTCATAGCTGCCAGATCGCCCATTTCGTCGCCGAAGAACCCCTTGGGCCAGTTACGGATGCTGCCGTACTTGTCCACATCCAGCTCGTCGATCCGAGACGCCTGGCCTGCGAATCTGCAAAAATAGAGCGCCGCTTGTTCGGCCTTGATCTTCTTCTCAGCAATGAGCCGTTGCAGGCGCCGAAGCAAGTGCTCGCTGTGGCTTTCAACGATGATCTGTACCTTGCGTTTCTTGACGACATCGACGAAAACCTCCGCCAGCAAGGCCTGCACTGACGGATGCAGGTGAATCTCCGGCTGCTCCAAGATAATGGTAGAGTGCTCAGGAGCGTAGTAACACAACACGAGGACAGGCAGAATCTGCGACACACCAAAGCCGACGTCAGTAATGAGGACTTCGGAACTCACCGGCGTAGTCTTCACGAGCACTTCATATTCCTTCCGCCCTGTGGCAATCGTCTCCAGCCGAAACGAGTCGATCAGCCCCATCTCCTTCAGCCACTGGGCAATCCGCTCCCGGAAGGACCAGGATCGATACGAGCGCCCTCGGCCACTGCTGAAGGTCCTCCCTTCGGATTGGGCCGCAAGCAGGGCGGGGACCACTTTGTCCCCACGCCGACCCACGTCGATAGGGCTCTCGCCTGACCACACATACTGGCGCTGAGGATACTCACGCAATGGACCCAGGTAGAAGACGCGCGAGAATAATCCTTCAAGGGCCAAGGTCAGGTCCGGCAGGAAGCCGGTATTCTGGTAGTAGCCGACCGCTTCGTCTGGAAATCCATAGCATTTCACTGGTGATGGCAACGGCCAAGCTCGGCCGGTCAGACGTCGGGCCGGATAGCCATGGTGTATGAGTTCGTATTTGAGCCTTCTCTCTGGGTCTGGCATCCGCTGCATGCCGAACGCGCGATCGTCGAAATGATAAGCGAAGGAATTGACCGACGGGCGCCTCTGTTCCGTCTGCTCCTCACTGATGTGCGTCTCAAACCAAAGACGCTTTATGTTATAGAGGGTGGCCTGAGTTTCTGGGCTCTTTATGGTGAGAGGCGTCGGCAAGTCCCAGCCAAGCCCGAAGCTTAGCTCGGCGCTATCCTCATGGTTATGCAGTAGGTTTGTGAATGTGCCCAGATCGACCAATGAGTTACGGTCGCCGGTATGCAGAACCTGCTTGCGGTCCGCCGATTCTGCGGTCTGCTTCAAAACGAGCAGCATCTGGAGGATGCTCGTTTTGCCGGAGCTGTTGGGGCCGAAGAGGCCAGTGAGCGGTGCCAGGGACAGGTTCCCGGTGTCGTTCAACGACTTGAAGTCTTTCCACGACTTGAAGTTCACGGCGCGCAATTGAGTAATCATAGGTCGAATTCTCCTTGCACCATGCTGCCCGCCGAGCCTGCTGCCTTCGCCTGCACGTCCCGCCACGCGGCCACGAGCATGTTGTATGCCAGCGCTTCCTGGGACCAGCCCTTGCGCTCACAGATGGCATAGAGCCGGTAGGCCAAGGCGCGGGCATCCTCGCTCCGACCGCCGCCCAGCCGCGCCGCCAGCTTCGCCGCCTCTGCCTCCCCACCGCGCTCCAGGGCGCGGATGAGGTGCTGCGCGCACTCCCAGACCGTGAGCCGGTGGTCCTCCAGCGGATTCCAATCGTCGGGATACTCCTCCCGCCGCAGCAGGCGGACCTTGCCGGCCTTCGCCAGCAGCACCCCGGCGCGGACCAGCCCCTCCACGGACGTGTTTTTGGCCCGCGCCAGCACGTCCGCCTCGCCGAACGGGCCTTCCTCCATGCCGCGCTGCTCGAACCAGGCGATACAGAAGCGGGTGTCGCCGTCGAAGTCGCCTTCCTGCTCGGCCAGGTACGCGTCTAGCTCCTGGTTGATGAGCTGGAGGGCAGTGCGCACGCGCATGGCGCTGCCGTCTGCCTCCAGGACCTTGGCGTAGCGCGAGAAGACGGCCATGCCCGGCCCAATGGTAGCCTGGGCCAGGTCCACCGGCGCGATGTTGCCCTGCTGCAGCTCACGCAGCGCCGCCGGCAGCTCGCGGTGCAGTGCGGCCGTCAATTCGCGACGTGTGGCTATCGGGGCATCGTCAGAACGTGGGCGGCAAACTAGAACAACCGACGAAGCCAAAGCATTGGTACCCGCACCGATCAATCGTTCGGACTGTTCACTTCTTAACGGCCAGGTTCCGATCACCTGAAAACCAGAAACGAGCAACCCAGTAAGCATCGTCTCCCAGCCGGTCGATGCAATCGCAGTTGTTACGGACCCTCCGTCTGGTCTGGCCTCTGACTCCGCCTGCTTGAATGCATAATACACTGTCAGCGGATAACTGTAGCACATGACTTCGTTCATTCGCTGAAACGCTTCGCGCAGCCCCGATTCAAAGAAGTCTTGCGCCCGTTGTTTGTCTCCATAGAATCGATACGGGGTGGCGATGAGTTCCTGAGATTTCGGAGTGAGTAGGGTGCTGAAAAGGGCGGGGTAAACGCCGCCCAGACTGCGACGCAGCCAAACATAAAAGAAGTCCGCCAGGTCTGCATATCCGATATTGTCGTAGTAAGGGGGGTCAGTGGATACGAGGGGCGCGGCTACCATCAGCGGGGCCGCTGTTGCGTCCAACTGCGTTACGTCTCCACCGGCGGACTGCACCGCTGGAGTCTCAACGACACAGTCAGCGATGTAGTTGACGCATTTCTGCCAGCCACCTACCACGTCTGCAAGCAAATTCGCCTCGGCAAAATCCCATACCATCGGTATCGCTTGCCGAGCAAAGAGATTCATGACTTTTTCATTGCTGGGTACCCACCGTGTCAACGCGCAGTTAAAATCGGCACACCTGTCCACCGCAAACGCCAGGTAAGTCGCGGCGGCATCCGCATACGCCTGAGCGCCGCGACCGCCGGACTCCAACGGCGCACCGTCATCCGGCAGGCCTGCGGCCAACGCGTCTGCGCGGATTCGCTCCCTCGCCTCGCCCACCAGGCCGCTGAAGGTGGTCAGCGCGACGAGCTGACGGGGGGTGAATAGGTCGCCGTACGTTCTCAGCCCAAAGACCGGCGGCGAGAACCAGCGCGTGTTATCAGGCAATTGAGCATCAGGTTTCCAGCCCGGCACGGCTTGCTTGGCGACCCGTTCCTGCTCGTCGGACGCAGTCACATAGACTCGCCCACCCCGACCCTCGGCAACCACCGCCATGAGCTGGGCACCCATCCGGCCCGCCATGCCTTCCGCCTTGATGTGGGAGTCCTCGGATGGCTCGCCGCAGACGAGACAGCGGAACTTCGCGCCTCGCCCCATCTTCGGCGGGTCCGGAGGCGAGCCATTGCCCGTCCGCACCTTGAAGCGCACGGTCTTCGCCGACTTATCGATGACTGGCTCCACCCACGCGTTCTTGCCCGCCTTTGTGGACAACGCGAACGAGCGCGCCAGCGGCATGGTCGCGCCGCATGCGGGATTCGGACACTTCACTGTTCGCGCCCACAGCCAGGCGATCACTGTCGCCTCGCCCCCTCCCTGTTCCTTCGGCAGCTTCACCTTTGGGTACAGGTGGCCGATCCTTCGGTCGACCTCGTCGCGCATCCATTGGCCGTAGTAGCGCACATCCTCGGCCAGGCCCTTGGCGCCGGACCAGCCCTCGTCCTGCATCTTCCGCGCCCCGGCGTGCTGTTTGCGGTAGGCCGGGTTCACCGGCGGCCGACCCGCGAAGCGCGGTGGGATCTCGATCATCGCCTTGGTAATCAGCACCGCCACGGGGTTCAGGTCGCTGGCGTAGGCCTTCAGGCCCAGCCGCTGCGCCTCCAACGGAATCGATCCCCCGCCGCAGAAGGGGTCCAGCACGGGCGGCGGATTGCCATCCGTGGATTTGAGGATTTCCTTCTTTGCCGCGTCCAGCACCGTTGGGTTGTTGGTGTTCTCCCACTTGACCAGCTCCTCGATGAGACGAAACAGGCGCTGCCGCTCCCGGTCCTGGTCCTTCTCGGTGGGGAACTGCTGGGGCCAACTGGACGGGTCGTCCACCAGCGAGGCGAAGAGGACCGCCCGGCAGGCGGCCAGCGGTCGCCGCGCCCACCACAGGTGCAGGCCCCTGGGATGCGCTCCTATTCCTGGCATCTTTTCGTGAGCACAAGCGTGACTGATAGCTTCTAGCGGCAGAGCCACTTCGATGAGCTTCCTGCGGTAGGTCATTGGGCAATGCTCCGATTCTCAAGGGTCGAGGATGATGCTATCAACGGATTCACACACGGATTACACGGATTATTGAACGGAATAGGCAGCCCGCCGCCGGCAATCCGTGCAATCTGGCCTGCCCAGGCATTCTGTTGGGCCTGGGGCCGCCTCACTCCGGCTGCTCCGCCCTCAGCAGCAGCTCGCCGAGGCTGTAATTCACACTCGTCACGCCGAAATCGGGCTCCTTTTGGAACGGGTGCCGGACGTAGGCTGGCCGCTGCGCGAAGTCCCCGTCCACGGCCACCAGGGCCAGGATGAACTCCTCGGGCTTGTTGAGCGCGGTCAGAATCTCGTTCTTGGAGACTGTGACCGCGGTCGAGCCGGCGGCCTTGCCCTTGACCTCGATGAACCACAAACGGCCGCGGCCATCCCGGGACTCGACATCGTAGCCCGGGTTGTGGTGAGGCATCTCCGTGGGCGTGCGTCCCAGGTCGCGCTCGGCCTGCATCACGGCTGCCACGGCGAGCCGGTCGATGCGCTCGCGCTCGGCGGGCGACACCTCCAGCACATCCGCGGAGGGCTCGCGCCGCTGCCGCAGCAGCACTTCCGGCACGATCAGGGCCCCGCCCACCAGCACGGGCGGCAAGGGCGACAGGCGCCTCTCCTGTTCCAGCTCTTCCTTGCGCTTCTTCAGGCGAGCCTGCAGGTCGTCGGCGCGCTGCCGCGCCAGCCCAGAGTTCAAATGGGCCAGGGAGTGCCCCGCCAGCTCACGCTCTTTCAAGTCGTTGGCGCGGTGGTCCCAGTGGGTGATCTCCTTCGTCAACCGGTCGTGGACGGCGGCCAGCGTCTTGCTGACCCACGCTTCCTTGCGGGCCTTTACCTCGCGAAAGTGATCTGGGACGATGCGCTCCGCGGCGTAAGCGACGGCCTGCGACTCGAGGTCGGCGTGCAGCCAGCCGGCCTCCAGGTCTGAAGCGATCAGCGCGCGCTCTTCAGCAGTAATCGGACGGTAGTCCAGGTACGGGGCGTAGCCCGCCTCGACAGTCCGGCCTTCGCCGTCGACCTCCACGAACTGCATACGCCGCGACACGATGCGCCGGTTGCCGCGGGAATCCGTCCGGGCATCCTGGATGGAATGCTCCAGGTAGACCAATACGCGGACGCCGTCGGAGCGGTCGGTCGGGTCGACGAGCACTGTACCGCGCTTCAGCAGGTCGCGGGTGCGCTCCAGGACCAGGTCGAGCGTGGCGTCGAGCAGGGGATGTCCAGGGCACAGGAAGGCCGCCGGCGGCTTGCCCTCGAGGTGGATGAGCTCCTTCTCGAAGGTGACCCGCTCGTAGCGGGTCAGGACCGCCTCGCCCGTGCCGATGACGCGGTCGCGGGTGCGGATGGCCGACGGAACGTGGGTGATCTCGTAGCGCCGCGGCTCCCGCTCGTGGAGGGTCCCGCCCAGCCGACGGAACGCTTCCCGGAAGAAAGCGGCGATGAAGTGCGGCTGGAGGCGGCGGGCTTCGACGCGCTCCATGTCCTCGCGGATCCGCTGCACGTCCGCCGGGCTCAGCGCCTCGTGGCTCAGCGCGCGCTCCTCCAGCAAGGCGCGCAGGTGCTCGCGGTCCAGGTCGCGGTCGATCACCTGCGTCAGCCGCGCCTTGACTTCCGGCTGGTCGCCGTAACGGATGGCGTCCATCAGCAAGTCACGGAGATGCGTCTCGCTGAAGCACTTGCCCAGTACGTCGAACACGGCGCTGCCCAGCGATGCGCGCTCCTGCTCCAGCTTGCTCAGCAGCCGGTTGAATACGTCGCCTTCGCGCGTCTCGACGGCGACCAGGTTCCACAGGTGACAGACCTCAGTCTGCCCGATGCGGTGGATGCGTCCGAACCGCTGCTCGATGCGGTTTGGGTTCCAAGGCAGGTCGTAGTTGACCATCAGGTGGGCGCGTTGAAGGTTGATACCTTCTCCAGCAGCATCGGTGGCGACCAGGACGAGCACGTCTTTGTCCTGCGAGAAGCTCTCCTGGAGCTTGCGCCGCTCCTCCCGCCCCAGGCCGCCGTGGATGAGGATGATCGCCTCCGGACGGCCGACCAGCGTGCGGATGCGGTCGGCCAGGTAGTTGAGGGTGTCGCGGTGTTCGGTGAAGATGATCAGCTTGCGGCGACGGCCCTCCACGTCGAACAATTCGCTCGCAGCGTCCGCTTCGCCATGTCCCTGGAGCAACTGCGACAGCTCCTCCCACTTCCGGTCCGTACCGCTGCGCCTGACCTGCAGAGCGAGCGATTCCAACCGCTTAAGCGTCCCAATTTCGTGCTTCAGCTCGGCAATCGTCCGCGCCGCGGAGGCCTGGTCGACGACCTTCTCCTCGAGCTGCTCCACTTCCTCGGCCGGGGACTCGTCGTAAAACTCGTCGAGCCCATCGTCATCGGTCGGCAGCTCCAGCTCTTGAGTCGTATCGATGCGGACCTCGCCCCCGCGCTTAAGCAGCTCCTCATCACGCAGGCGCGTCTGCAACCGCTCACGCCTGCGTCGAAGGGACTGGTATATGGCTTCAGGCGACGACGCCAGCCGTCGCTGCAGCACGGTCAGCGCGAAGCCAACCATGTTGCCACGACGTCCCTCGCCTTCCGCGGTCAGACGGTCGGCACGGTTCATCTCCTCGGTGACGTAGTCGGTGACCTCACGGTACAGCCGCGCTTCGCCGTCAGACAGCTTGTAGTTGACGGTGTAGGCACGACGCTCCGGAAACAACGGCGTTCCATCGAACTTGACCAGTTGCTCCTTGACCATGCGCCGCATCAGGTCAGACGTGTCGACCGCGTGGACGCCGTCGCGGAATCGGCCCTCGAAGCGATCGGCATCGAGCAGGGCCAGAAAGAGCTGGAAGTCCTCTTCCTTGCCGTTGTGCGGCGTCGCCGTCAGCAGCAGCAGATGGCGCGTCACCTTGCCCAGCAGCTGCCCGAGCTCGTAACGCTTCGTCTTTTTCAGCTCGCCGCCGAAGAAGTGGGCCGACATCTTGTGGGCCTCGTCGCACACGACCACGTCCCAGTCGGTGAGCTCCAATTTGGCCTGGACGTCCTTGTTGCGGCTGAGCTGGTCCAGCCGGCAGATGAGCAGGTTCCGCTCGGCGAACACGTTGCCGCTGCGCGCCGACTCCATCATCTCGCGGGTCAGGATGTCGAAGGGCAGGTGGAACTTCTCGTACAGCTCATCCTGCCACTGTTGGTCGAGATTGCCCGGGCAGCAGATCAGGCAGCGCTTCAGGTCGCCGCGCATCAGCAGCTCTTTCAGAAACAGGCCGGTCATGATGGTCTTGCCGGCGCCGGGGTCGTCGGCGAGGAGGTAATGCAGCGGCTGCCGGGGGAGCATCTCGCCGTACACGGCGGTGATCTGGTGCGGGAGAGGCTCGATGAGCGAGGTGTGAACGGCCAGCATGGGGTCGAACAGATGCGCCAGCCTGATGCGGTAAGCCTCGGAGACCAGGCGGAACTGCTCGCCGTCCGAGTCGAAGCTCCAGGGCAGGCCTATCGTTGCGATCTCCAGTCGCGACTCGTCATCGCGGTAGAGCAGCTCGTTGGCGGGCCGCCCGGCGGGGTCCTTGTAGGTCAGCTCCACGACATTCGCCCCGTGCCACTTGATGTCCACGACCGTGACGAGAGCGTCGGGCAAGATGCCCTTCACACTCGCGGCCCGTTTGAGGTCTTCCAATCGCGCCATTACCGACAGTCCTCCAGTCGGCCACCGAGAGTGGCATGGGCTCGTCAAAGAAGAACGCCGCTCGGTCGACCAGGCGGCGCACATGTAGTAGGGTATTCACATCGATCCCGACTGAGTGCTCACTCACTTGGCCTGGGACCCCCTGGCGGAAGCCAGGAGTTCTGTTATTGGAACGGGTGTATTGTAGCACTACTCAGAATAATCGAGAATTGCGCGTAAAATCACATCCAAGGATGCCGCCAGCCATTCACGTCGATGCAGAACATGAGCGCGAAAGCCCCGATTAATAACACCCGGCGCCACCAGGCGTAACGGCCACCTTTAGTAGAAACTCTGGTCGCCATCTTTTCCAGGTCCTGCCGCGTTTGGTACAGGCCACCACGTCTCCCGTCGCTCGCCCACATTTGCGTCGGCGCCGAGCACGCGTTACCGCGAGCGAGGAGCCGCTTCCAGTCTGGCTACTTCCCGCAGATGATGTAGGGGAGGTAAGTCTCCACGAGTTTCTCAAACAGGGCGAACTTGCTCAAATGACACGAGTCGATGCTAAACCAGTGTTCTTCGGGCCAGCGATCGTACATGGAATAGGGTACACAGGTACCAGCGACGTCCAACCAGTGGGCACCATCCCAATAAGCCACCAACAGTCCATCCGCATTCAAGCCAGTTGGGTAGTGGATTTCGACTGTGTAACCGCCATAGAACTGAAAATCCGGCACCAATACGCCATCACGGTAGACATCCAGTGTGAAGCCGGCGTCGGCAAACCTGAGTCCGTGAGGGGGCAGGATCCCAGTCGCAGGGTTCAGGACGAGCGTTACCGGCTCTGCGACGGCACCTGGCTGTATCCAGATCGTGACGGTAACGCCACCAGTCACGCTCGACGTCAGACCGCTGACTTGGTGGGGATATACGACGGCCATATGTCCAACGACCGCTAAGGATGTAGGCGCACTTGACTGATTACTCGAGTTGGTCGCCGTGACAACGGCAGTATACGTTCCTAGGCTAGAGTAAGTGTGCGTGGCTGATCCGTTCACCCCGCTCGCAAAATGCCCGTCGCCAAACGCCCAACTATAACGCACGTTGGTGCCCGAGTCCAGGGCGGCCGTGAACGCTGTCGGGTGCCCCAGTAGAGTAGGGCTATCATTTAGGACGGAAAGCCCGATGATCGGAGCGTCGACGATAGTCACCGGGGTCGTCGCCGTAACAAGGCTGACCGAGTTGGTGGCGGTCACTGTCGCTTGATAGCTGCCCTTCGCCCCATAGATATGGCTAGCGCTCCTGCCCGTCGCCACGGGCGTAGAGTCACCGAAATCCCAAACACACACCACGCTGCTCCCGGCCGCAACGGTTGCGGTGAGAGTCGTGAGGCTGCCCAGCCAGGTCGGGCTGCTGTTGGTCGCACTGAGTCCGGCGATCGGAATGTTGGGGGTGATGGTCACCGGAGTGCTCGCACTAACGGTGTTAAACGCATTGCTTGCAGTCACTACAGCGGTATACGTGCCAACATTGGGATAAATGTGGGCAACAGCGATGCCGTTCCCAAATGCTCCGTCACCAAAGGCCCACGTCGCAGTGCCGGACATATGGGTAGCCGTAAGATAAGTTGTGCTTCCGAGAAAGGTTGGGCTGCTATTGATTGCCTTCAGCCCAAAGATAGGCCCCCCTCCGGCGTAAACGTAGGCTCTGCCGCGGGTATCGCTATATGCGTAGGCCCCGACTATCGCTTCATCATACCCGTCTCCGTTGACGTCGCCGGCAGTAGCTACATCCCAGCCATATATTGAACTGGATTGCTCACCAGATCCAACCCAATCAGGCGCTCCACTCAGGCCGCCGGCTGCACCATAGTGGACGTAGACCCGGCCCTCGAGGCCACTTCCGTACCAGCCCGCGCCGACAATCACGTCGTCATATCCGTCGCCGTTAACATCTCCGGCCGTGCCGACAGCGTAGCCGAGCCTGGCTCCCGCCTGCCCGCTTTCGGCGTGCCAGCCGATCGTCGTGCCAAGTCCACCGCTCGAGCCATAGTAGACGAAGGCGCCGCCCTCAGCCGATTTCGGGGTTCGAGTAGTACCTCTCGCCAACGATCACATCGTCATAACCGTCTCCGTTCACGTCGCCAGCGGTGCCGACCGCAATCCCGAAATTGGATCCTTCTTCCCGCGTCCAATTCGCGCTGGTGCTTAGTCCCGAAGCAGAGCCATAGTATACAAAGGCCGCCCCGTGCATGGTGCCGTACTCAGGGGCACCAACGATGACTTCGTCGAATCCGTCACCGTTCACGTCGCCGGCAGTCCCCACGGAGTCTCCGAAATAGCGAGCCCGTTTGGTGGCTCTCTGCAGTCCAGTTCGCAGATTGACTTAGACCGGTTGCAGAGCCGTAATAGACGTACGCTCGCCCCTCATCGCTCTGGTCACCGTCGTAATACTGTGCCCCAATTATGACATCGTCATAGCCATCCCCGTTCACATCCCCAGCGGTGCCGATTGCGGACCCAAAGTAGGAATTTGGCTGCCCCTCGGCCGTCCAGACAGGAGTCGTACCCAAACCGGAGATCGAACCATAGTACACCGCAACCGGCCCGCTGCCGGACATGATCACGTCGTCATAGCCATCTCCGTTGACGTCGCCGGCGGCGCGCCCATTCGACTTGCCGCTCACCGACCAGTTCGGCGTCGTCCCCAGCCCTGTCGGCGAGCCGTAGTAGACGAAGACGCTCTGATATCCTGCCCTCCCTACGATAATATCGTCGTAGCCATCCCCGTTCACATCGCCGGCAGTACCAACCGAATTACCCAGCCACTGACCTGATGCCGTCCCAGTTGCCGTCCACATGGACGTCGGGGACAAGCCCGGCACGGCGCTGGAGAGGCCAACCAGATTCTGGCCGGGAGCACCAACCGGGAGGGACTCATTGTTCTCCTCTTCAATGCAGCTGCCATCGCCAATGGCAGCTGCTGGCAGGGGAAAGAGAGATAGGGGCTGACCATTAGAAGGATGCACACGATCGAGCCCAAGACACGCTGAACGGTCATCTTCGACCTCCTTTGTGAGCGACCTAAATGTAATCGCTCCCCGGGCTAAGTAAGCGCCATGAGCCTACATTGAACATCGGCCCTCTGAGAGTCACTAGGCGCTATGGTTGACTTCTACCGCGTAAGGAACGTTCGATTCGAACGGTCAAGTGGCATCAATTAAGATCGGAGACACACGGATTGAAAGGCAAGGAGTATCACAGTTAGTTCTAACCGGCGCCATCTTGCCACGGCGCAACCTTAACGGTCAGGGCTCAACAATCCCCGAGACGTCGCCGAGAGATGGTTCACAGAACCACTTATGCCTTGTCAACAGGTTTTCTCTCGCTGCGTAGCTGTCTGCAGGCAAATTGGTTAACATCCCGCTATTGACATGACTGCGGTAGCGTAGCAAATTAGAACACCAGTTCTAGCACAGCGATCCGAGACTCATCCGAGACAACCGAGAGAGTAGCTCCGTGTGGCAAGAAGAGCCAGGCAACAAAGGAACGAGTTCGCAGCCACGCCGCTCTGTGCGACGCTTCGTCCGTCGAGGCGATCGTCTAAGGAAAGGAAGCTACTGGAGATCTCTTAGGGCGCTATCCACGCACAAGAAACTATATGCGGGAATCGCAGCGCTACTCTTCCGATCCGAGCATGGCTGACAGCATGTTCAGGTACTTTCGTTTGTCGCTTTCGGAGAATTGCCGGTAGCGGCTAATTAGTAGCTCCTCGTCGGGGGTCAGGTCGGTGGGCTTCGCTGGCTCCGTTCGACCGAGCAGTTCATAGATGAAACGCTTGTCGACGTCGAAAAACTTGGCCAGAATCTCGATATTGGCGGCGTTCGGTTCGGTCTTGCCGTTCAGCCAATGCGAAATCGTGCTGAAGGCGATCCTGGTCTCGCGGCTCAGGCCACGCAGACCGAGCCGGCGCTTCAGCATTTCCGTTTCAAGCCAGCTAATAAATTGACCGCGCATGCTAACATTATAGCTCAAAGTCTGCAATTGTGCTCATCTGAACGTTCGATTTTGAATATCAATTCGTTAGTCCGAAACGAACCAACAAGAAGTCGGCCATTGCCTCTTTTGCTGATTGAGGCGTTTAATTGATGCAACGCTTTGCTATGATGATAAGAACGTTCCCGCGATTTCCGCCGCGGAGGCGGTGATGGGAGAGGAGGCAAGGCAGCATGGGTAAGGTCGTGGCGTTCGATCGGGGAGCTAACTTACGAGCCGAATCGGCTGCTAACGCCCAGGGCCTCGCCAAACTCCTGCACGTCAGCGAGGCGATAGCTACCGGCGGATGCCAACCGACATCGCCACAGTGCGGTTGGGCGGATCTGTGCGGGTCCGGCCAAAATCGCTGGCGGCATTCATCGTCGGCCGGGAGGATGTCAGCGTGCGGTAAGACGGCAAACTCGAGCGAAGGGAAACGGTAGACAGGGACTGGGTGATCGTAATAGTGCTGGTCTCTACGCTGTCGCTCGTGGTCTGCAAGTGGGGGGGGAAGTGTCGTGATGCTGTGCCAAGATGGGGATTAACAGTGGGTCAAGGACTCATGGGGCACTCGAAAAAGGAAGAGAAGACACCTTTGGCAACCATTTCGTGCGTCTGATAGCACAGCAGTGTAGTGCCATTGTGGTGCAGATACATTGGCGGCAGCATCCACTATGCACGCAGTGGACGCCGCCGCCTACTATATCTTGTGGTTGTCAGTCGAGATGCTACAACATGTCCACCATGGACAACCTACGTCTCGCCTCGAGCGGCCTTCAATTCAGTTCACACCCGGCGCAAGGCGGCTTAGGAAATTCCACCGAAAGCTGTACACGACCCCTCATGTTGACCCCTTCTCAACCAAACCCATTTGTGATATAATGGATAAAATCACATCGAACAACCTGATCATCGCTCGGCTCAACCCGCTTTGAGGCGGAGCCCCCACTGGCCTATCGGTCAATCCCTTCGTTTGGCCTCTCCAATATCGGACGTCGAAACGGTCACTCTCGGCGGTCGGACTACTCGGGCGAAGTTGGCGTTCGCTCCAATGGAATCCTCGTTTCGAAATAGCGTGTGATCCCACCTGTCACACATTCTGCTGAGGCGGTCACGCTATGCGGCGCTGGAGCGCCGCCGTGACGTCCCAAGGAGGAACTATGAACACCCGCCTGCTGTCCACGCTCGTTTTGTTGACCCTGGTCCTGGGTCTGTTCACCCCCCCTGCTTTTGCGCAGCCCCCCGTGCGAGTGATATTCGTCGGCGATTGCCATTCCTGGTTTCTCGATACCTACTTCCCGAAGCTGGCCGCCTCCGGCGACCCAGCGATCACCGTCGAGCCCGGTGTAATCGTTCATGGCGGCGATAGCCTGGAGGAGATCTGGACCTACACAACTTACCTCTATCCGGATTTACAGGCACTTCAGGAAGGGAAGGGGAAATGGGACTTCGGCGTGATCGGCATTGGTTATTGGTACGAAGGGGAGGACCAGAAGGCTTTCACCGATTGGGTGCCGAAGTATGACGACGCCTTCAAGAAGGCCGGAGCGCAGACCGTGCTGATCGTGCCGTGGGTTGACCAGGGGGATGCGGGCACGGACGCCGCGCAGAAGAACACGGCCGTGGCCGACGGGTTGGCCGCACAATTGGGCGCCCGCGTGGCGCCGGTGGGTCTGGCCGTAGAGCGGGTGCGGCGCCAGCGTCCGGGCCTGATCGAGTACGTCGATGAGTACCACGTGAACGCGCCGGGCTGGTACCTGCAAATGTGCGTGCTTTATGCCACTCTGTTTGAACGCAGTCCAGAGGGTTTGAAATATCGCCTGCCCGAGCCTGCCGCGACCCCGGATGGGAACCCAGATTCATTTCACTTGTGGAACCTGCCCGCTGGCTGGGCATTGCCCGATGCGGACGCGGCATACCTGCAGCGCATGGCGTGGGAGACGGTGCAGGAGCACCAGGCACAGAAGTGACGGGCAGACTTGCCGCAAAGACAGCGGTGAGGGCCGCCGAGGAGGAATGCCATGTACCGGCGCATTCTGTTCACCACCATCGTTCTGACCCTGGTTTTCTGCATGTGCACCCCGACCGCCGCGCAGACCCCTACACCTGAGTCTGCGCCGGTGAGAGTGATGTTCGTAGGCGACTGCCATTCTTGGTTCCTGAACACGTACTTGCCTAAGCTCGCCGCGTCCGGCGATCCGCCTGTCGTCGTGGAGGCTGGCGCGTGTGCCGGTGGCGGCTATCCGTTAGACCTCCTCTGGAAGCTCGGGGGCGTCATTTGTCCGGTCCTGAAGGCGCTACAGGCCGGAGAGGGGAAATGGGACGTCGGTGTGATCGGCGCCGGTTACTGGTACGAAGGGCGGGACGAAAAGCCGTTCACGGACTCGGTGCCCAAGTTCGACGAGGCTTTCAAAAAGGCCGGGGCCCGGACCATCATCACCGCGCCGTGGGCCGACCGGGCGGATGCGGGTACGGACGCCGTGCCGAAGATGACGGCCCTGGCCAACAGCCTCGCCGCCCAATTGGGGGCGCGCGTGGCGCCGGTGGGTCTGGCCGTGGAGCGTGTGAGGCACGAACGCGCGGGCCTGGTGGAGTACGTGGACGATGGCCACGTGAACGCGCCCGGCTGGTACCTGCAAATGTGCGTGTTGTACGCGACGCTGTTCGAGCGCAGCCCTCAAGGGTTGAAGTACCGCCTGGACGACGTTCGCGTCCACTCGGAAGAGGGTGTACTGTGGAACCTGCCGGCCGGCTGGGCATTGCCGGATGCGGATGCGGCGTACCTGCAGAAGATCGCCTGGGACACCGTGACGGAGCAGCAGACACAAAAGTAACAGGAACAGCAGCCGCACTTGGTTGCACCCGCGGGCGAGGAATATGCGTCGACATGCGCACTCTGTCAGCGCGCATGTTGTTGACTCTCGTTCCTTGCAAAGAACGGGATTCTATTGTCCGTTTGACTGCCATGATGTCTGAGCATTTCGAAAGGAGAGCGTCCCATGTCGGCGAAGTGGTGTGAGCGGACTCTTGTCTCGAGCCTGGCGCTGGTACTCGTGTCGACCGTAACGTTGGGGCTGCCGACGGCCGTGCCGGTCCTTGCGGCGTCACCGCAATGGAGTGTGAACCTCGAAAGCGTATGGGGCACGTCCGGAAGCGACGTATTCGCCGTTGGAAGCAGGGCATCATCTTGCACTACGACGGCCGCACATGGACGAGGATGAAAAGCGGCAGTCCCGCCTCATGGCTGGTGGATGCGTGGGGAAGTTCAGGAAGCGATGTCCTCGTGGCCGGAGACGTGCTCCTGCACTACGATGGCCGCGCTTGGTCGACGCTCAGCGAGACGAGCCCATTTGTGTGGAAGGTGTGGGGCGCTGCGCCAAACGATGTGTTTGGGGTCGGTTCGGGCGGCGTGGTCCTGCACTACGACGGCAGCGTTTGGACGCCCATCGTCAGCGGGAGATCCTCGCACGTGTCGCTCCATGGCGTGTGGGGCTCTTCGTCCAGCGACATCTTCGCCGTTGGCCAAGAAGGAACGATCGTGCACTACGACGGCCGCGCGTGGTCGCCGATCTCCAGCGGCACGACCAGCGATCTCAACGCGGTGTGGGGCATGTCGAGTAACGACCTCTTCGTCGTCGGCCTGCGGGGCCTGATTCTGCACTACGACGGCAAGGCGCCGTCGCCGCTACAGACCGGTGTAGATGTCGAATTGACGAACATATGGGGCACGTCTGCCCACGACGTGTTCGCTGTTGGGAAACTGGGCACCATCCTGCACTACGACGGCACCGCCTGGTCACCAATGATCAACGGCGCGGACTATCATTATCAAAACGTTCAGGGCGTGTGGGGGAGCTCTAGCAACGATGTCTTCGCCGTCGGCTACTCAGGCATCGTCTTGCATTACGACGGCAAGGCGTGGTCGCCCATGACCATTACCGAGAGTGAGTGATTCCTAGAGAGATGAGGGTGGGCAGACGCACCACGACGTGGCGCAGCGCGCGTTCGAGCGCAGCCCGGAGGCCTTGAACTACTGCCTGGACGACGTCCCAGCGAACTCTTAAGAAGCATCGGCGTGGCGATTGCCCGCTGGCTGGACATTGCCTGATGCGGACGCGGCCTACCTGCAGCGCGTGACGTGGGAAACGGTCGTCGACTTCGACGCACGGAGGCGACGGATTCAGGCGAACAGCGTGGCATCGGGCGCAGCGATGAGTGAACCGGGCCACTCATCCATAAGGAGTCGCTGCGGTGCGCTCGGACTGATGATCAATATCGAGCAGGTACGTCTCGTGCCGCAAGTGAGTCTCTACGACATCAGCATGTTTGAACGGGACGACATTCGCGAACGAAAAAAGATCCCCAAAGGCGCATGAAAGGAGAACAAGATGGCTGGCGTAGGACTCTTCAGACGGACGTTGGCGTGGAGCATCGCTCTCGCATTGCTGTCGACAGTCACGCTGGGTGGTTCGGCGTACAGTCAGGCCGGAGCGGGAACGCATGTTCGCCGTTGGAACAAACGGAATCGCACACTGGGATGGTTCAAAGTGGTCTGAAGTGAACACCGGGAATCAGCACGTCCTCCGGGGCATGACAGGGTGGCCGCGCGGCGATGTGTTTGTCGTTGGCGCGCAGGGGACGGTCTTGCACAACGCCTGGAGTGTGATGAGTGGCGTAGGGTCGTAGGATGCCAACACTGTGATCAGCGTGCCGTTCGCCTCTGCCCCGCCCGTCGACGAAGTCACCGGCTCACATAAGGCATTGAATGAAGTTCGACTTGACGACGTCGTCCGCCGGGATGCGGGTTCGACGCAGCGTGGTGCAGTTGTGGTGCAAACACAGTGGCGGCAGTGTCTACACTGGACAGAATGGACACCGCCGCCTACTATATGTTGTGTTTTTCACTCGCCATGCTACCACATGCACACATTGGACGACTGCTAACCCGCCTCGGGCGGACTTCGAATCAGACGGTTGCGCGTTCGAATCGCGCTGGGCGCACCTACCACAATATCTGGTAGTAACGGACACCTGAATGTCCACAGGTAGTGGCTCAATAATGAGTTTCGTAACGAAAAATTCGCCGAATCAGGCGGTCGCTGAAGGTTAAGAAAACCGGTGGTTTCAGCACGTTCCAGCCCAGGACATAAGGTAGTCGAAATTGGCGTGTCTGTCAAGATCGCCAGCAGAGCCGGCCAGGGTATCGATGCCTCGACATCGGTGTCCCGGACGGCTCGTTTCGTTTTGCCCTTCCAACTGGATTTGTGGTAGTCGTTTCTATGCAGCGAAATGCAATGCCGCGCCTTGATACTCGGCGACTGGAGGGGAATGGTGCATCGAGACACCGACACCCAGGAGCACGTTCGAGAGATTGCAGCCGTCATGCGGCGGGCTTTCTTTGACGACCCTTTCTACAGATATGTGATGCCCGACGACAGAAAACGTGGCCTTCAGCTCGATTGGTGGATGCCTTGTCTGGTGCGCTACGGCTGCCGGTTTGGCACGGTTCACACAACGCCCGGGCCAATTCACGGCGTTTCGATCTGGCTGCGGCCGGCGGCCCCGCAGCTCAAGACGATGGCGCTGCTGCGCGCTGGTGTCTACCAAGCGCCGTTTCGCGTCGGCGTTCGCAGTTGCTTGCGTCTCAAGGGGGTTAGCGATGAGTGGGCGAACTTGCACAGGCTAGAGCCAGCGCGCCACTGGTACCTTCTGGCCATCGCCGTCGACCCGCCGCACCAGGGCCGGGGCGTCGGCAGTTCTCTCTTGCAGCCAGTCCTCGAGGAAGCCGATTGGACTTCTATGACATGCTACTTGGAAACGATGACCGAGAGGAACCTCCCATTCTACCAGATGCATGGCTTCGAAATCGTCACCAAGGGCCGGATCAAGGACGGCGGCCCCTACTGGGCCATGCGCCGCAGTCCAAAGCCTGAGTGAAGAGAACCACAAAAGCGCACTGGCCTCGTTTTACCTGCAGCCTATCTAGGTCGGTGGCCGAGTGGTTGGGCGTCGCAACTACGGACTCGCGACGCCCCCACCTGCGGCCCCAAGCGCCGTCGTCACCTCGACCTTCCGCTCTGGCTGCTCATCACCGAATCGTCAATGATTGGGGCTGGGCTCCTGATCTTTGCCGGCGCGCTTTAGCCCTGCCCCAGGCCCGTCCGGCGATTCCATGATATTCGAGTACCCCTCTGTCGGGTCTTAACACCAGTCGAAAACTGTCTCCTCCAGCCAAGTTTGAAGCCGGTGCCGTGTCGGACCGTTGCGGAGGGGCCGCGACCACCGCTTCAGCGCCATTGTAGCAGCCGCGCCTGTATTCACGTTCCCGCTGTTCTTCCTGCTGGCGCTCTTCATCTGTCCACTCGTGATTCAGGATATCGGCCGCCGTCATCAGCCTCGTCGTTTCCTTGTTTTCCTCTGCCATCATGCCTCCGTATTGATCTTCGGCCGCGAACGCCACGGCCAGATAATATCGGGCCAGGTTGTGGCGCTCCGGCTTGCCTACTCCTGGACCGCCTTTTCATTGCGTTCCGAGCTACTGACGCCTATCGGTACTACGCGTCCTCAGTCCGCCAAGGGTCTGGCACCATTGGCCGGTTCATCGAGCGTCGGCGTCTTCAGTTCCGCCAGGGCCTCGCCGATCGCTTCCCGCGCGGTTTGGAGGTGCCGTGTGGCTAGCCTGCACTCCTTGCTGCGGGCGCCGTACAGCGCCTCGCTAAAGGTAGGGTAGGCATGGCGACTTCTCTTTGCCGTAGTTCACTGGCAAAGCACCCGCATATCTCCAGCGCAGCCAGGTCTTCTTCTCCTGAGTCAATCAGCGCCATGGCTGGACCTCCGGTGTGCAGCGGAGAAATACTGGAATGTTCTGACTGAAGGCGCCCTGGACCTCATCTCCAGCCAGTCACGGCCACTCCGTTAGCGGAACAAGAGAGACTATTGGCACAAAGTCATCGAGGTCAACACCCCGCAGATCAACCCAGTGGGGCGGCAAGAGCGATCGGTCTCTCAACGACCTTGGGCACTGTGGCACTTGGAATCAGCGGAGCAGGACCAGATCAACCGAGCTGCAGCGGAATTAAGCCCGCAGATGTCTCACTGCAGAACAGCCCATATGTGGGCCACAGACGCGACCTCCATGGCAGGTATAGCCGCGCGCTATTGACTTTTGCAGCCTTTCGTGTTAAAATCTCAATAATATCAGGATATTCTAATGCGAGCCGGCCCGCGGAGACGTTTGCGCGGGTCTTCCGCGGAATGCCGACTACCTTGTGGGGGGTCGGTTTTTGTTTGCGCCCTGCTGGAGTTGGGTTCTGGCGAGCGTACCTCTGATGTTCCTCCAGTGCCGCTGTTGTCCAACAGGATGATCGGCCTCGTTGAATTCGGTTGTCCGGCGTCGACTGCGAGCATTACGTGGAAGTGTTGGCCCCGTCGTCTCGGTGATCCCAGGTACGTTCTAATTTTATAGGCCCTCGGGCGGTATTCTGAATATCGGCTGGTTATCCCCGCTTGAGCGCGCGGTGACCGGCCCGGCCACGTTGTCGTGCAGGGATTGCGCTGCGCGAAAAGCGACCGAAGACGGTTTCTCAAGCATGGCGTTTGATTGGACCGAGTGACTCGGCGAGTCCGGCTAAGCTTCAAGAAGGAGGTGACTATGAACAGCCGAATGTGGCGGTTGACGGCTCTGATCGCGGTGCTCGCCGTGCTGGCGAGCCTGATCCCGGCGCTCCCGGCCCGGGCGACCGGCCCGAGCGCGCTCGACGAGGCGCTCGCGGGCAAGTACAAGGGCACAACGGTATCGGTGGGGACGGTTTACGGCGGCCAGTGGTACACGGACTACGAGGCGTCGTTCAAGAGCTTCCACGACTCGACAGGCATCAGGGTTGCAGCGACCGACGCTGAGGTGGGGCGCCCCAGTTTGGACAACCTGGTGCAGGCCGGCACAGGGCCGGACTTGATCGAATTCGGCTATCTCGCGCCGTTGCTGAGGTTCGCTCAGGCGGGCAAAGTCATCGACGTCACCCAGTTCCTGGACATGGACACGCTGCGCGCCAGGTACGATCAAAACTGGTTGGACTGGGCGACGATGGCCGGGCCGAACGGCCCCATCATGGCCGGCGTCTGGACTGGAGCTAACGTCGACAGCCTGGTGTGGTATCCCAAGGCCGCCTTCGACAGGGCTGGGTACGCGGTGCCAACGACCTGGGACGAACTGCTGGCGCTGTCCGATCGGATCGCGAAGGACGGCGGCACACCCTGGTGTATCGACAACGGCTCTGAGGGGCAGGACAGCACCGGCGCGGCGGCCACTCATTGGATTCCGGACATCATGCTCCGCACCACCTCGCTGGAGAATTACGACAAATGGACCAGGGGCGAGTTGAAGTCCAGCTCGCCGCAAGTTAAGAACGCCGTCGAGTTGATGTCCGCCCTGTGGTTCAAGCCCGGCTATGCCTACGGCGGCCGGGGGAAGCTCAATACCACCTACGAGTGGGACGTCGCCCATCTCATGATGGACCCTTCGACCAAGTGCTGGTTGGCGAAAGAGCCCAACTGGATCATGGATTACGACGGCATCGGCCACCCCGAGACCTGGGACAGTAAAGTGTTCGGCCAGGACTATGCTTTCTTCGTGCTGCCGCCCATCGATCCGGCGTACGGCGCGCCGCTACAGGTGGATGGAAACCTGGTCGCCATGTTCCACGACCGGCCGGAGGTGCGCGCTCTGATGGAGTATTTCAGCACGGGTGAGCAGGTCCGCGACTGGACCACGCGCGGACTGCACGACCGCCTGGCGCCGT
This sequence comes from uncultured Chloroflexia bacterium, assembly GCA_963843645.1. Lineage (GTDB taxonomy): Bacteria > Chloroflexota > Anaerolineae > DAOTYC01 > DAOTYC01 > CAWJLE01. Next base: position 1,752,341 of record CAWJLE010000003.1, read on the forward strand.
ACAAGGCTGCCGGCCCGGCCTGGTACACGAATCCGCGGACCCGCGCCGTGGCCGATCTGGTCCGAAACGCCCACGCGTTGCGCTACTGGGGCACGGATGCGATGCCGCTCGCGGTCGACGACCAGTTCGCCAAGTCTGATGGCCGCCTACGTCGGAGGCAAGATCGATCTCGACACCGCGCTGAAGCAGATCGACGATGCCTGGCCCGCGCCGCAATGAGGGGGAGCGCAGGCATCCGTCAGCCGTGGAACCACCGAAGGAGGAGCACAAATGAAAGCAGCATGTGTTGTCTCGACCATAGCGTTGGTATTCATGTTGATGGTCGCATTTGGATTGGGCGCCGCCGCGCCTACTATCGCGGGCACGATCACGCCGCCGAGGACCGATTTCAACAGCGTGTGGGGCAGCTCCGGCACAGACGTGTTCGTCGTCGGCGATGACGGCGTGATCCTGCACTTCGACGGCAATGCGTGGTCGCCGATGAGCCCCGGCACCACAGCCTGGATCCAGTACCTCAGCAGCGTGTGGGGCAGCGCGGCCAATGATGTATACGCCGTCGGCTCGAACGGCGTAATGCTGCACTACAACGGCGCCGCCTGGTCGCCGGTCAACAGCGGCACGAGCAACAGTCTCACTCAAATCTGGGGAGCCTCGGCCAGAGACATCTTCGCTGTCGGGTTCGACACGGTCCTGCATTACGACGGCACGGCTTGGACGACTGTGGTCAGCGGCCACACCGAGTACTATTTTAGCGTCTGGGGCCCGTCACCGTCTGCGCCGGCGCAGGCCAGCAAGGACGTTTTCGTCACCTCCGATGTCGGCCTGATCCGGCACTACGACGGCAGCACCTGGTCGGAGATGTTGAGCGGCCCACAGGTCCAGCAATGGGATGTGTGGGGCTCCTCCGTCACCGACATTTTTGTCGTTGGTCTAGAGCAGAGCGTCATCCGCCACTTTGACGGCAGAGCCTGGGTCCCAAATCCACGTCAGTACAGACGAGTATTTGGGAAGTCTGTGGGCAGCTCTGGCACAAACGTCTTCGCCGCCGGCGACGGCGGCACGATCGTGCGCTACGACGGCAAGCTGTGGCTGCCAATGGTCAGCGGAACGACTGAGGCCCTCAACGCCGTGTGGGGCGCCTCGGCAAACAACGTCTACGCCGTCGGCGACAACGAAACGATCGTGCACTACGATGGCAAGGCCTGGTCGCCCGTGCAGGTCAGCCCCATCAATTAGCAGTCGATCGGAATGACCGGTATCGGCCGATTCCTGCAACTGTGTCAGAGATGGACCGGCCGTGGATCTCCCGCGCACCGTAAGAAGGAGGAACTCATGTACGGCAGAATATGTTCGGCGTTTACGCTGCTTCTCTCGATCCTCATCGGCGCTCCGTTGGGCTGCTCGCCGGCCTACGCTGCCACGCCCATCCCGACAAGTCCGGCGGTTGCTGTGCATCTGACGAGCATCTGGGGAAGCTCCGGCAGCGATGTCTTCGTGGTCGGACTGGAAGGGACGATCCTGCACTACGACGGCAAAGCGTGGTCGCTCATGGAGAGCGGCACGAAGAACGATCTCGATTGCGTGTGGGGTTACTCGGCCGGCGGCGTGGAGGACGTGTTCGCCTCTGGTAACGGCGGCACGATCCTGCACTACGATGGCAAGGCCTCCCGACAGGGCGTCGAGACGATGTGGTCGGCAATGGCCAGCGGCACGCACGAAGAACTGTCGTCGCCGTGGGGTTCTTCGGGCAGCGACACGTTCGTAGCCGCAGAGGGGGGCAAATACCTGCACTACGATGGCAGGGCGTGGACGGTAATGGATAGCGAGACGGGTGAAAGCCTCGGTCCGGTTTGGAGTGCACCATCCGGAGAGGTCTTCGCCTTCGGGGAAAACGACACGGTCTGGCGCTACGACGGCAAAGCCGCCCGACAGGATATCGGGACGATGTGGGCGGCCACGCACACCGGCAAGAGTATCGAACTCGACTGTCTGTGGGGCGCGTCGGCCAAAGATGTTTTCGCCGTCGGGCTGGTCGGCACCATCCTGCACTACGATGGCGTTAGTGGTCGCCTATGACCAGCGGCGTGTACGCCCGGCTCACGGGGGTCTGGGGCAGCTCGGGAAAGGACGTCTTCGCGGTCGGAGAGCACGGAAGTGTTCTGCATTACGACGGTAACGCCTGGTCGCTCATGCCGGCTGGCACGAACACCAATATCGAGAAGGTATGGGGCGCATCCGCCACTGACGTGTTCGCCATCGGAGATCGAGGGGCGGTCCTGCACTACGACGGGACCGTCTGGTCGGTTATGGCCAGTGGAACGAGCGAAGGCCTTTAAAGCGCGTGGACAGTGCGGGAACGTGTCTGTGGCGACGTCGGACACGGTCCCCCTCGACGAATATTGGATCGCAGGCCAGCATCCCCTGCGCCGCCAGTCGCGCGCAGTCAGGTCTGGTCTCACGCAGTCTCTGGGCAGCTCGGGCACAAGTCCGGGGCGGTGTCGCGGCGCGACTCTACGCCGTCGGGTTCAACGGCATGTTCCTGCACTACGACGGCAAGGCGGGGTTGCCCGTGGCCAGAGCACGGCCGAAGATCTCACATGCGTGCGGAACGCCTCCGATAGATACGCCTACGTCGTCGGTTACAACGAAACGCTGCTGCAGCACGACGGCAAGGTCTCCCGACAAGACAACGGGACGATGTGGTCCCCCATGAGCAGCGGCGTGACCGCGCCGGTCTACGTGTCGTGGGGATCCTCGGGCAAGGATATGTACGCCGCCGTGGAGGATTCGAGCACGCTCCTGCACTACGACGGCAGCGCGTGGTCGGCTAAGAACATCGGCTCGAACTTCACGGTCAGTGGAGTGTACGGCACCTCGACCACCGATGTGTTCGCTGCCGGGGCCGTGCGCACGATCCTGCACTACGACGGCAAGGCCTGGTCGTCCATGAAAAGCAGTACGATGCAGTATCTGCTGAGCATGTGGGCGAGCTTGGCCAACGGCGTGTTTGCAGTCGGAGAGGGCGGTACGATCCTGCACTACGACGGCAACCAGTGGTCGGCTACAGACAGCGGCACGCACGACCGGCTCAGCCCCGTGTGGGGCAGTTCGGGCAGCGACGTCTTCGTCGTCGGGGAGAAGGGCACGATCTGCATTACGACGGCAGCGCCTGGACGGCGACGGCTAGCGACACGAACAGCTTTGCGCGGGGCATTTGCAGCACGCGGGGCAAGGAGGCTTTCGCCGTCGGTGATGAGGGCACGATCCTGCACTATGATGGCAGCACGTCGTCGCCGATGGCCATCGGCACGACCGCGGGTCTGTGGCGCCGTGTCTAGATCGGTACTGCCGGGCCCGGAGTGTGGGACGATCCAGGCAGGGCTGGCCTTCGAGCCGGGCGGTCTGTTCGGTGCTATGAAGTTGGTGACGGCGGACAGCGACCAATGCCAGGAGGTGGTCCGCGACCAGGCGCGGGCGATCTTGGACCGACGCGACTTCCAGCAGAGACGGCTGCAGTGAGCGGTGGAGGGGCAAAATGCATAAGGGGGATATCCACGGTTGACTTGGCGGAGATGGTGTGACGGAGCTGGGGCTCTTCGACGGTGTGGGCCCCTTCGACGCAAGTCACGGCCATCTCAGCTGCAGCGGATCCTTGACGTGCCTTTGGTGGAGACGGAAGATGGCCAATAGGACCAATGTGACTGAGATCAACAGGCTCCTGGAAGGACTGGCCCTGGCGGCACTGGTGGCGTTCTTCGTTGCCTGGCAGCTCAACCACTTGGGCGGGCGAATCTGGGAGTGGGACGAAGGGGTGTATTCGATGACCGCGCGACTGGTGGCGCAAGGAAACGAGCTGTACCGGGACGTGTTCGCCAACGCGGCGCCACTTTTCATTAACTCGCTCAACCTGGGGTTCTGGCTGGCGGGTGATTCTATCTCGGTCGGCCGGGCGGTGATTGTGTGCTACTCGGCCGTTGGCCTGTTGGCCGTCGGCCTGTTGGCCGGAGAGCTGGGTGGCGGGCTGGCTGCCCGGGGCTCGGTTGTCTTCCTGGCTCTGGCGCCACACTTCTACATGCTGTCGCGCGTCATCATCGCAGATGTCCCGTCGATGTCGTTGGCTTGCCTGGCGTTGTGGGCGGCCTTCCGCTATCAGCGGACGGGGAAGCGCGGCTGGCTCGGCACGGCCGGACTGGCGCTCTTTCTTGGCGCGATGATCAAGCTGTCAGCCGTGCTGGTCGGTCCAGCTATGTTGGCTCCAATTCTGGCACGAGACCTAGGGCCCGCTTCGGCCGGCGACAGGCGACTCCGGGGCTGCACTGGGCAGGACGTCGGGACCAGCCTGGCGGCGCTCGGCGGATCGTTTCTGCTTCCGGTGGTCGTCTGTACCTTGGTCTATCCCTGGCGGCTGGTCTGGGATCAGCTCATTCGCTTCCTGTGGATACAGCGCGACGTCTTCGTGAATGACCCGGCAGCCAATGCCCGGATGCTCCTGGCGTATCTGGTCACGGTCAACCTCAACATCGCGGCCAACCGGGGGCTGACGCTGCTGGCGCTGGTCGGGGCGGGGACCCTGACTCTTCGGTCGTTCCGGGATGCAGCTGCCTGGTGGCTGTGGTTTGGGACCATTTGCGTTACCCTGATCACCTATGCCCCACTGTGGCCCCATCTCTTGAGCCCGATCCTTTTCCCGCTGGCCGTCGCGGCCGGGGTGGCCTTGGGGGAACTGCAGCGTCGGGGGGCGGCTTTGTGGATCGGGAGCGATCGCCGCTGGCTGCAGAGGACGATCGTCGGCGCGTTGGCCCTTGCGGCGCTTATGTACGGGTACTACCTGCCGGGAGTCCTGCATACGGACCGCCCGGCTGGCGCATGCACCGAAGACCACGAATGGGGTTCGCGCCATCGAGTTCTTGCGTCAGAACACTCTGCCCGATGAGTACATCATCAGCGATGATCCGTCCTTGCCTTTCGGCGCGAGCCGACGCGTGCCGCCGAATCTGGCCGATACATCCATCGTGCGCATGTCCATCGGTTTTCTGACGGCGGAGGAACTGATTCGGGCGGGCGAGAAATACGAGCCGGCGGCAATCGTCTTGTGGGCGGATTACCGCTTCCGCAATTATGCGCCGGAGTTCGTGAAGTGGGTCAGGCAACACTACGTTTTGGCCTGGGGAGACGAGGAAACGGGCGAGATCTACCTGAGGGCGGATCACACGCTCCGCTCAAGATTCACAGGGTCCAAGTCACCAGCCTGATGCGCCAGTGACCGGAGCCCACAGGGCCGCCGTCGCAGTGTTGTCATCGATCTGCTCGACGCTGGCGCGGGATGGCGGCATCCCGAACCACGAAGACAGCAGTTGGTCCTTCGTCAAGGCCCGCGGGACTAACTAACTCTCGGTCATCTGCGGCACTTCGGCCAGCGACAGCTTCGCCGGCGACCTTGGCACGGTCGTTCACTACGACCGCAGCAAGTGGTCGGTCATGCGCGGCGACACCGATTAGCATCCTAATCGCGCGTGAGGACATGAACCGCGTCGATTGGACTTGTCAGAGTCGCCCCGGATGAGTCGGAGATGGATCAGCCGAGGACCACTGAATCCACATCTGAGGGAGGAATTTATGAGCAAGCAAACGTGGTTCGCAACGTTGTTTACGTTGATTGTCGCGGGCTTTCTCCTTGGCAGCCCACTTGGAGCCGCCGCCCAGACCCCCGTCCCGTCCAATGCTCCTGGCCCTGCTGCAACGCCGCTCACCGCCGCTGTGCCGACTACGGCGTCCGGGGTCGCGACGTCCACCGCGAAGCCAATAACCCGCATCCTGTTCATCTGCGACAGCAATTCCCTCTTCATGGCTCAGTACCTGACGAAACTGGCCGCATCGGCCGACCCACCCATCGTAATCGAGGCAGTCGAGGCCTTCCACGCTGGAACCGGGCTGAATATGCAATGGGGTGTCTGGGAGGAACAGAGCCGCATCGTTGCCGGTCGGTGGGATGCCGTTGTACTGGAAGAGGACCTCGGAGATCGCTGGTATGGTTCCATGGTGAGTGTTTTCCACCAGTATGTGGGCAAGTTCACTGAGACGATCCGACAGGCCGGCGCGCAGCCGGTCCTGCATATGGTATGGGGCGACAGAGGCCTCAAACCGACCACGGACGACATCGCTGCGGCGTACACCAAGGCTGGGACTGACTTCGGCATCAAAGTGGCGCCGTCCGGCCTCGCCTTCGAGCGCGCCCTGAAGCTGCGTCCCGACCTGGACGTGCGCGCGCCGGACGGGGACCACCAGGGCAAGTACGGCTGCTATCTCGCCCTGTGCACCCTGTTCGCCACGATCTTCGACCGTAGCCCGGTGGGCCTGACCTACCGCATGCCGGGGACGGAGGGCGGGGAGTTCGACCTGGAGCCGAGTGGTGACGGGCCACCGCCGGACGCCGTGACCACGGCGCGCGCGTCGCAGGAAATCCCCGAGGCGGACGCGGCCTTCCTGCGGAAGGTAGCGTGGGACACGGTCGTCGACTATCAGGCACAGAAGTGAGCAGGTCCAATTGGGAGAAAGGTCTCAGAAAGGAGTGTTAACCATGTCAAGGATGCATCGACTGCTGTCCATTCTGTTCACGATTGTGTTGTTGTTGAGCGCCGTCAGCGTCACTGCGGAGGGACCCGCGCCCGAGTTGGGGCTGGATTCCGCTCTGGTGGTCAAAACCGAGGCCCTGGTGAAGGACACCATGGCTGGAGTCCCTAATATCCCGGGTATCGGGCTGGGCATCATCAAGGGCGGGCAGGTCGTCTACGCGAAGGGTTTCGGCGTCCAATCGACTGAAACCCAACAGCCGGTAACCCCGCAGTCGGTGTTTCTGCTGGCAGGCATCTCCAAGACGGCGACGGCCATCTCGATCATGCAGCTCAAGGAGCAGGGCAAGATTGACCTCGACGCGCCGGTGGTCAAGTACCTGCCCTACTTCCGCCTGGCGTCGGACACCTACAAAGACATCACCATCCGGCAACTGCTCGGCCACCGGTCGGGCCTCGATTATGGCAAGGGTGAGGACGAATGGCACTACCGTTCGCCCGCGCTCGACGACGACGCGCTGGAACGTTGGGGCCGGGGCATGGCGAACGACCGGCCCTTGTGGAAACCCGGCAGGCAATTCTACTATAGCGACCTGGGGTTCGAGGTACTGGGCAACGTGATCGCCAAAGTCTCGGCCAGACCTACGAAACCTATGCCCAGGACCACATCTTCACGCCGCTGGGAATGAAGCACACCACGCTTTTTCCGCGCGAGGTCGACCCACAGCTGCTGGCCGTACCGCACCACGTAGCGAACAAGGATGGCAAGTGGGGCTACTTCCCGCTCGATTTCTTCCCGTACAGCCGCGAGCACGGACCCAGTGACGGCCTGTGCTCGAACGTGGACGACCTGCTCCGCTATGCGCTGGCGCAGCTGAATCGCGGCGAACTCGACGGTGCGCGGATGCTGCCGGCGGCCGCGTACGATGAGATGTGGGTGTGGCAGCCCACGAATGAGGCCGCAGTTGGCATGAATACGGTGGACTACGGCTTGGGCTGGGCAGCGTACACGATCGGCGGGCATCGCATCGTGGGCCACGGTGGCATGGAAATCAGCTACAACGCCAGCGTGTACTTCGCGCCGAACGGCGGCCTCGGGGTGGTAATGCTGGGGAACGGGGCGCTGTCCTGCGAAATCGAGAATGCAGCGTATCGAGTCATGGCGATCATGTTGGGTGTGGACGTGGATCAGGTCTCTTGTTGTGGGTGAGCCCATGGCAGAGAGCCAGACGCAGGGCGACTCGCGGGCGCGATTGACGACGGCTCGAGGCAGGCCGGGTCGGTCCCACGAGTGATGTGAACGAGAGGTTGGAAAGGAGGATGACGCCAGCACTCTCGTCCGGCGGCGCGGCCTTTACCTTGACGGTTGCCGGTTAAAGCGGATGGTGAACAGTTACACACTGAGAAAGCAGCGTGGTTCACGAACGCGAACTAGCGGAATCAGTCGCTCAATAGAATTCCGCCAAGACGTTGGTTGATATTCGGCTTGACACAGCGGGGGAAGGTCTTGGTTGTGCGACAGGGGTGTGCACCACACCGGTATTGTGTTCGCCCAACGTCAGCCATGCAAGTGGGCAGGGGATGCTTAGGACGTCGTCTACAGCTCGCCCCTTAAGGTGCTACTTCAGCCAGGGTAATTCATCTCAATAACACTGGAGCGTTCGCAGACTGCGACCGGCAGCCTCACGACTGAGGACGAATTCACCGACGGGTCGTTTCAACGGGCTCGATTCGCTCAACCTTAAAAAACGCGAGGTGTCGCCGGAATACTTCACCTGAAATGGGGAACTCTGCGAGTGCTAGAGCAACCGGCTGCAATACGAGGCTAATTCGTAGTATAATGTATTCGTTCAGCCCTCCATGCTGGTGACATTGCCCGCAGTCAAAGGTGGGCAGTGCGCTGTGCGTCAAGGATCCGCCCTTTTTAAGAACCCTGGGAACCTGAGAAAGGACAATCGACATGGCTTTCAAGGCGCTGTTTCTGGCCAGCGCTCCTGATGCTGACCCGGATCAGCACAGGTGCGTGATCGATACCGGCTTGTACAAACTCTTTGTCGTGGTGGTCCGCAGCCACGGTCAGGCGATGGAAGTCTGCCGGGGGCTCGTGAGAGAAGAGGGTATTCACTCCATACTCCTCTGCCCTGGCCATAGTCATCACGACGTCGCGGAGATATGTGATGCAGTCGGCGAGGACGTTTCGGTCTCGGTGGCGCGAGGAGACGCTCCAGGCATGCGCATAGCGCAGGAAGCCCTGGCCAAGGAAGGCTGGTTCTCGCAGCGCGGGCAGCAGTAAAGAACTCGCGGGCAGTCGTGATGCGGAGGCAATTGTGCTCATGAGGACCGTGGCTGTCCGCGCGATGGCATTGTTCAATCAGGGCAGAACGGACCTGGCCGTTCCCGCCTGCCTCCCCGCGACACGAGCGACATCAAAGCAGGTTGTCCACCGGGCTGCCCTTCTGGTGCGCCTGCGCCAGGTCGACCTCAGTCTGTACCAAGTACCGGCGGATCACGCTGAGGTCGGCATGTCCCAGGAGCCGCTGCAGGCTGATGACGTCGACACCGTTGCGCAGGCAGGCGATCGCGAAAGCGCGGCGGAACGTATGCAAGCCTGGCTCGGGCAGCCCAATCCGCTCCGCTCGCCGCCGCATGATCTGGCGCAGCCCGACGACGGTTAGCCGCCCGCCTTCGTCCGTTGCCCACAGCGGATCGCTCGGCGCTAGGTCGCCGCGGTGCCGCAGGTAGCGTTGCACTTCCCGCCGCGTCTTGGCCCCAATGAAGACGGTGCGCGGTTTGTTGCCCTTGCCTTGGCGGACGACCGCCGTGCCCGTTGCCAGGTTGACGTCGCCAACATTCAGCAACACGAACTCCGCTGCCCGACAGCCGGTGTCCAGCAAGGTCAGGACGATGGCGCGGTCCCGGTCGCCGACCAGGGTGCGGCGCTCGCAGGTGTCGAGCATCGCTTTGATCTGCGTCAGCCCAGCTGGCTTCTGCGGCTCATTTCGGCACCTTGGGTGGCTTCACTTTGCGGATCGGGTTCCGCCAGGCGTCGGGTTCCGTTTCAACTTCGTACCAGTTCAGGAAGACCTTCGCCGCTCGATAGGCGGCATGCACTCCACTTGGGTTCCGGTGTTCCCTTGGAGCGAGGAAATATCGGCGCACGTCGTTGGCCGTCAGATCGAGGACATCTGTCGCGCCCTGGCTTTCGAGGTACTCCGTGAGGTAGCGCAATTCGTCGCGGTAGAAGCCGACCGTCCGCGGGCTCAACCCCCGCGCCTGCCGGTCGACCAAGAAGTAGCCAACATCCTGCACGAATTGACTTTGGGGAACTAGGCGAATCAGTTGGTCTACTTTTGCTCTAGACATGACACAGCCATCTTCCTGCCACCACATACAGTGGCTTCAAGATGGCCGACATACTACCAGCTGTGTCTTGACATGCCTCAGTCATTTCGGACTTAGACCGTCTGACTTCGAATCCAGACGGTTGCGCGTTCGAATCGCGCTGGGCGCACCACAGCACAATACGTTGCGTTTTGCGAGGCTCCTGACTGGAGGTTGTGGAAAGGAGCTTCTGCTTTGGACGAGAGCAACGGAGAGTAACGATGACTCAAGCTCCCGCAACGGCGCGGCTGACCGGGGCGCCGCGAAAGGAGGAAAAGCCGACTGAAGCGCGTTCGGTTGTGCCGCGTGTTCGGTCACCGTGTGAGACGTCGGGTCTGAGCTTACTCTTGCCTGACTATGTCGACCGAGATCTCCACCGCCGGAATCGTTCCTCTGTTCTCAAGCCAATGTGTAGTGTTCCTATCCTCGGGCCAACCCACTCCCGGCCCATAGTCGGTAGCGACTCCGTTTCGATGGTCCGTGATCGTTCCTTGGAGTATGTAGACGGTGCCTGGTCTGCCTTTATGATCGTGAATCGGGCCAAAGACGCCTCCCGGCTCGATGGTCACCATACGCATTCGAAGTTGGCGCCCCGCCATTCCCTCGATCTCGGGGCCAAGGTCAACCGTCGCGAGCGTCTTCACTGTAACACCTTTCGTCTCAGGTGCTGACTGTGCGTTGCTCATCGGACTCTCCTATCTTCACTTCTAGAGCTTATAAGGCCGCCTGACGACTTAGCGCCCGGGCCTGAATTGTGATCAGGACGATGCCTTGTTGTAGACCACAGGCATTTGTCCTTTCCACTTGCTCCATAGGTCATCGTCAGTAATCAGATCTGCCATGAAGTGGGCTACATTGATTCTGGTCGTCAAACCCGCATTAAAGATTGCGCTTCTAATTGGCGAAGAGTACACATCGTACTCGGTGACCTTGCCTTCATCGATCAGAGTGTCAGGACGGACTACCGTCCATCCGACCGCCCTGTCGTCTTTGCCAACCTCGGTGCGCAGATAGTCCGCAGCCTTTTCATTGTCGACGTGCGGCGGCACCAGTAAACGGATGAGCCAGACGACACACTTCTGGCCAAACGAAATCTTTTCGGGGATATCACGGTTGCTGTTACCGGCTGTGTTCATCAGCACAAACTTGACCGGCTCTTCTGGCCGGTTTGCCTCGATGGCTTTACACAATCTGCGAGTAGCATCAGTCACCAGCCTCTGCGGATGCCCGTAGATACCCCTAAGGTTTATGTTGTGCCCAAGACACGAAGCCACTGCATCACACCCATTGACGTGCTGGGCCATCTCGGCGTCGCTGAGATCTAAGACGCTTGCATAGATCACGGATAAGTTGTCGTGGCCCCTGATATCTTCGGGTAACTTGTCGGGCAGGCGTACAATGACCTTGACGTTCAGGCCGCGATTTAACAACTGCTTGACCAGCAGCCGGCCTGTCGCGCCGCTTGCTCCAACGATGAGGGCCGTCATTGTTTTCCTTTCCATTTTGTCTCCTTCGCATTGATGATTAGAGACTGGGCACACGTCTTTGACATACGGTTACAGGACCAGCGTTTGTATTTCGGTATCTGGCCGCACGTCAGGCGGACTTAGGAACTCGATGGAAGCTGAGCGAAACGGCCCGTTTCTGCATAGGATCGTAGTTTCGTGAGCATCTTCTCCGAACGGACAAAGCACTTCGCGGTTGCGTGTGCGAGCCCGGAAGGAGGCGAGCTTCCAGGCTCAGACGATCGTCGCCGGTTTCTCAGTCGGTTTCGTCACCATTTGCCTCTTCCAAGCCAGGTGGATGTAGCGTTGTGGCCGCGCAAATGCTGATTATACGGACTTGCCTGCGTATATGCCAAATGGGATATTGTCCAAATCCTGCCGTGCAACCATCGACTGTGGTCCTTGCATACTCAGCATGCGAGGAGGATTTCAGGTGGTCGAAGAGGACCGGCGAGGCCCCGCGCCTTGGTCACCTGGTGATCCGTGGCGGTACATCCGGTATGCAGCGAGGATTTCATGCCGGGCGACAGGGATCGTGATGTTCGTAATGATCAAAGGGGGCATTGATTCCACGCTAAATTTGAACCGCTCTTCCGTCCGACGCTTGCTGCGTGCGCGCAGCATGAGTAGGGCATTCGGATCGAGGGTTATGGATCGTCGACCCGAAGTCGTCTTCGCCTCCGCGCTGCTTTCAGCCGTCAGCAGGCGTCGCTCTCAATGCAATGCTTTGGTCCTCAATGTTGACCCCTTCTCAACCAAACCCATTTGTGATATAATGGATAAAATTACATCGAACAACCTGATCATCGCTCGGCTCAACCCGCTTTGAGGCGGAGCCCCCACTGGCCTGTCGGTCAATCCCTTCGTTTGGCCTCTCCAATATCGGACGTCGAAACGGTCACTCTCGGCGGTCGGACTACCCGGGCGAAGTTGGCGTTCGCTCCAATGGAATCCTCGTTTCGAAAATAGCATGTGATCCCACCTGTCACACATTCTGCTGAGGCGGTCACGCTATGCGGCGCTGGAGCGCCCCCGTGACGTCCCAAGGAGGAACTATGAACACCCGCCTGCTGTCGACGCTCGTTTTGTTGACCCTGTCCTGGGTCTGTTCACCCCCCCTGCTTTTGCGCAGCCCCCCGTGCGAGTGATATTCGTCGGCGATTGCCATTCCTGGTTTCTCGATACCTACTTCCCGAAGCTGGCCGCCTCCGGCGACCCAGCGATCACCGTCGAGCCCGGTGTAGTCGTTCATGGCGGCGATAGCCTGGAGGAGATCTGGACCTACACAACTTACCTCTATCCGGATTTACAGGCACTTCAGGAAGGGAAGGGGAAATGGGACTTCGGCGTGATCGGCACTGGTTATTGGTACGAAGGGGAGGACCAGAAGGCTTTCACCGATTGGGTGCCGAAGTATGACGACGCCTTCAAGAAGGCCGGAGCGCAGACCGTGCTGATCGTGCCGTGGGTTGACCAGGGGGATGCGGGCACGGACGCCGCGCAGAAGAACACGGCCGTGGCCGACGGGTTGGCCGCACAATTGGGCGCCCGCGTGGCGCCGGTGGGCCTGGCCGTAGAGCGGGTGCGGCGCCAGCGTCCGGGCCTGATCGAGTACGTCGATGAGTACCACGTGAACGCGCCGGGCTGGTACCTGCAAATGTGCGTGCTTTATGCCACTCTGTTTGAGCGCAGTCCAGAGGGTTTGAAATATCGCCTGCCCGAGCCTGCCGCGACCCCGGATGGGAACCCAGATTTGTTTCACTTGTGGAACCTGCCCGCTGGCTGGGCATTGCCTGATGCGGACGCGGCATACCTGCAGCGCATGGCGTGGGAGACGGTGCAGGAGCACCAGGCACAGAAGTGACGGGCAGACTTGCCGCAAAGACAGCGGTGAGGGCCGCCGAGGAGGAATGCCATGTACCGGCGCATTCTGTTCACCACCATCGTTCTGACCCTGGTTTTCTGCATATGCACCCCGACCGCCGCGCAGGCCCCTACACCTGAGTCTGCGCCGGTGAGAGTGATGTTCGTAGGCGACTGCCATTCTTGGTTCCTGAACACGTACTTGCCTAAGCTCGCCGCGTCCGGCGATCCGCCTGTCGTCGTGGAGGCTGGCGCGTGTGCCGGTGGCGGCTATCCGTTAGACCTCCTCTGGAAGCTCGGGGGCGTCATTCGTCCGGTCCTGAAGGCGCTACAGGCCGGAGAGGGGAAATGGGACGTCGGTGTGATCGGCGCCGGTTACTGGTACGAAGGGCGGGACGAGAAGCTTTTCACGGACTCGGTGCCCAAGTTCGACGAGGCTTTCAAAAAGGCCGGAGCCCGGACCATCATCACCGCGTCGTGGGCCGACCGGGCGGATGCGGGTACGGACGCCGTGCCGAAGATGACGGCCCTGGCCAACAGCCTCGCCGCCCAATTGGGGGCGCGCGTGGCGCCGGTGGGTCTGGCCGTGGAGCGCGTGCGGCACGAACGCGCGGGCCTGGTGGAGTACGTGGACGATGGCCACGTGAACGCGCCCGGCTGGTACCTGCAAATGTGCGTGTTGTACGCGACGCTGTTCGAGCGCAGCCCTCAAGGGTTGAAGTACCGCCTGGACGACGTTCGCGTCCACTCGGAAGAGGGTGTACTGTGGAACCTGCCGGCCGGCTGGGCATTGCCGGATGCGGATGCGGCGTACCTGCAGAAGATCGCCTGGGACACCGTGACGGAGCAGCAGACACAAAAGTAACAGGAACAGCGGCCGCACATGGCTGCATACTTATCGAGCAACAAAAAGAGGGGGCGGCGAGGATCAACACGCCCTTGGCATGGACGCAGCAGAAAAAGCATGGGCAATCACTGGAGAAAGGGAAGGATGAATTGAGCGGTCCTACAAACGGAAACGCCACCAGTTTGACCAGGCGTCGCGCTCGAGTGCATATGTGCGACAATCCAGATGGTGCTTACCGACTTCGGTCCGCGACCCTCTCACGGCGACGAAGATTGTCTCTGCAATCCGAAGATATCAGTGCCATATCACGATTCTTGTCCACATCGGCCGCACTTGTTCTCTGGCGTCCTGCCGCGGTCGCCATGGTCTCAAATCCGGCCATCAGGGTCCAAGGACTCCGGGTCGTCGTTCGTGCGGGAGAGGGCCACGACTTCGGCCGCCATGTCATTCAGGACGGCAACTACGGTCTGAATCAAATCGACGCCGGGTTTGTTGTGGATGATGTACTTCGTCTCTTTGCCGCCCGCAATGAACGGGGCGATTGCGGCCAATCTCGACCTGAATTCCTCGATGAGCGCGCCGGAGCCCTCGATCTTCTTGCTGATCTCACCAAGGCCGTGTAAAGTCCCTGGGCAATCTGCATTGGCTTATCCCCGACGGGGCAGCCATTGCACCACCTCCGATGTTTCAACACTGACCGTTTAGCGAGCGGCGAAGTCTACCTTCTGCGAGAATGCATTAGATCCAGGCGCTCTATTTGGAACGTCCTGCAATCCACAGTCTACCAGGGATTACTTATTGTGTCGTATTATATCACGACGTGTTGGCCACGGTGATGGGAGTGACATGCCATCCTCTCAGGGCGATTGCATTGGAATTGTTGCGCTCGTCCTGGCGATTGGAAATCGTGCGCAGCACTATCGGTTTGCGGCTACTGGCGACAAGGCCTGCCTGCGCAGGCTAAGAACGAGGGCAAACGACTGGAAAACGCGATCCTTGGTAACGAAGGGACCACACCGACCAATCTTGCTATGGCAGTTAGCCTGCGCAGGCAGGCTTTGCCGCCAATAGCCGCGATTTCCAATCGCCAGGATAAGCCCGACAGTTATAGGCGATAAGCCCTGAGACCCTCTTGACTTCCCCGCACACCGCGCATATACTGCTGTCGCGAGCTGATTCCGACACCTCAACCCAGGTCCGAGTGCGCGCCCAGACGTCGGGTGGCGGGACGGCCGCGTGCCACGGGCTCCGACGCCGGAGTTCGTTATGTCATCTTGTTCCAACCTGACGCAGATACCGACATCTCCATCGAACCCAAAGGAGGGGACACGATATGGAGCTACAAGATAAACCGCCCCTGGAACAGATTGATGGCACACCGGCCATCGAGAATTGGCAGACCAGTACCGAGACCCACCAGGGCTCTGCAGCAATACCTTCCACCGACCGCGCGTCGTTGCTTCCCCCCGTATTGTCAGCCCAGGAACTGGCCGTGCTGGAATCGATCGAGCGGCGCATCCTGTGGCTCTCTGCCAACATCATCCACTACGCCAACCACGGTCGTCCCAACCTGGACAAGAACAAGATCGGCGGGCACCAGGCATCTTCGGCCTCGATGATTTCGGTTCTGACCGCGCTCTATTTCTATTACTTGAAACCGGGCGACCGGGTGGCGGTCAAACCGCACGCTTCTCCCGCCTATCACGCGGTCCAGTATCTGCTGGGCAATTTGCCGGCCCGCTATCTCACCGAGTTGCGCTCGTACCGGGGGCCTGCAGGCCTATCCCAGCCGCACCAAGGACCCCGATCCAATCGACTTTTCGACCGGGCTCGGTTGGGCTGGCGTGCATCGGCCGACAGCTTTTGCCGCCCTGGGGCAGCTCTACGCCCGCACCCAGTTCGGCAGCGTGACCAGCGAGCGTTTTGTGGCGCTGCTGGGCGACGCCGAGCTGGACGAAGGCAACGTCTGGGAAACGGTGGCCGAAGAAGCGCTGCGCGGATTGGGCAACGTGCTGTGGATCGTGGATTTGAACCGGCAGAGCCTCGACCGGGTCATCCCCGGCATCAAAGCCACCCGCTTGAAGCATCATTTCCGAGTGGAAGGCTGGCAGGTGCTGGAAGCCAAGTACGGCCGCCGGCTGCAGGCGATGTTCGCGAAGCCGGGCGGCGAAGCGCTGCGGCGGCGAATCGACGAGATGAGCAACGAAGAGTACCAGACCCTGATCCAGCTGGACGGCGCCGCGCTGCGCCCTCGGCTGGTGCGCGGGCCGGACGAGGCGAGTCTGGCGCGGTTGCTGGCCGAAGTACCGGACGAAGACCTGCCGGGCTCTGCTGGCCAACCTGGGCGGCCACGATCTGGAAGAGCTGCTGCACACCTTGCAGGAGGCCGACCGCATCACCGATAGACCAACCGTGATCTTCGCCTACACGATCAAGGGCTGGGGCCTGCCGATCGCCGGCGACCGGCTGAATCACTCGGCCCTCCTTTCAGAAGCCCAAATGGACGAGCTTGCGGGCCAGGTTGTGCATCGGGCCGGGTGAAGAGTGGGCCGCCTTCTCTCCCAGCTCGCCGGAGGGTCGGCTCTGTCTGGCCGCCCGGCAGCGTCTCTATCCCAAAATGGAGACGCGCGAAGTCCGGCTGTGCGGCGAAGCCATTCCGGCCCGGTTGGACGTGCAGCCAGGGCGCGTTCACTTCGACCCAAGAGGCCTTCGGGCGGGTGGTGCGCAGTCTGGCCGACGTGCCGGAAATCGGGCGGCGGGTCGTCACCACTTCACCGGACGTCTCGATCTCGACCAATCTGGCCGCCTGGATCAACAAGGTCGGAGTGTTCGCTCCCGAAACCGCGATCGACTACGAAGAAGGGGCGCTTCATACCTTGAAGTGGCAGCCGGCTCCCGGGTGGCCAGCACATCGAGCTCGGCATCAGCGAAATGAATCTGTTCATGCTGCTGGGCATGATGGGGCTCTCAGCGGAATTGAGCGGGCAGCAGCTTTTCCCGGTCGGCACGGTCTATGACCCCTTCGTCTGCCGGGGGTTGGACGCCCTCATCTACAGCCTGTACAGCGGCTCGAAGTTCATCTTTGCCGGGACGCCGGCAGGGATTACGCTTTCGCGCGAAGGCGGCGCGCACCAGTCGTCGGTCACGGCTTCACTGGGGATCGAGCTGCCGCACCTGTTGTCCTACGAGCCGGGCTTCGGGCAGGAGGTCGAGTGGCTGATGTTGGAAGGGTTGCGCCAGTGCTGCGACCGAGCAGAGCGGCTTATTCCACCTATCTGCGCCTCACGACCAGGGTGATCGATCAGGCGCCTTTTCAGGCCGCGCTCGCCCGCCTGGGCGAAGCCGAGCTGCGGCGACAGGTGCGGGCGGGCGGCTACCGGCTCCTGGAAGCGGCCGACGCGGGCGAAAATGAGTATACCGTGCAGCTGGTGACCTGCGGTGCTTTGGTTCAGGAAACGCTGGAAGCAGCCCGCTATCTGCAATCAGAGGGAGTCGCGGCCAACGTCCTGAACCTGACCAGCCCCGGTTTGCTCTACCGCACGTGGAAGGCGGCCCGGGACGGCCGAGCGGCAGCCCCGAATACGGTCAGCTCGACGTCCTGATCCCACCCGTCGAGCGGCGCGCGCCCATCGTCACGGTGCACGATGCGGCCTCGCATGCGCTGGCCTGGTTGGGCAGCGTCTTCGGGGCGAAAGTGACCAGCCTGGGAGTGGATGATTTCGGGCAGTCCGGCAGTCGGTCCGATCTATATCACCACTTCGGCCTCGATGCCGAGCAAATCGCCGCCGCCGCGTTTGAATGCAATAGACTGATCGCCCAACGATTTGCAGCGGATGGGGCCGGGATGTACTCGCGCGCCTATATGGTTCTCAAGCCGCGACGGCTCCTGCACACGAGTGACAATAGTATAACTCAGCCAATCCAATACTTGGTCGCGTACACTACATGTCCATCTCAAGGCGCCGCGCAGCGGTCAGCGATCCAACCTGACACTGCGCCAGCCCTGTCTGTCCTGGGCTGAAATGCACCCATGCCGTCTCACCCCTTGACATTCCCTCAAACTCGTGGTATTATAGGTCGTGTAACGACATATCGAAGCACGACTTATGGAGGGAGATCTATGGCTGATGACTCTGAATCTTCGCCGAAGGAGCCTCTCACTGAGGCAACGTTCCTCATCATGCTCAGCCTGGCATCCGAGCCGAAGTACGGCTACGCCATCATGAAGGATGTCAGGGCCTTGAGCGAGGACCGAATCGTGCTCGGCACGGGCACGCTCTACGGTGCACTGAAGCGCCTGTTGGAACAGGGCTGGATCCGCCGCGTCGACGAAGCCGAAAGCGCCGTGGGGGGCCGGGAGAGAAAATCCTACGAGCTCACTCGTTCAGGGCAGCGGGTTCTCGATGCGGAGGCTGACCGCTTGCAGCGGCTGTTGTCGGCGGCTCGCGTCCGTATGGCGGGAGGGTGCGTATGAGCCGCCTGACTGACTTAGGGCACATGACCCACAACCTGTTGGTGCAAACCTATCCGGCAAAATTCAGGCAGGAGTTCGGGGCAGAAATGCGACTCGACTTCGCCGATGCCATACAGGACGCGGCGCGGCAAGGCCACAAGCCGATTCTGGGTCTCTTCCTGCGCGAGATACTGGATTGGCTCGCCACAATGCCTGCCGAGCACTGGTCCAGGATCAGCTCGACACGTGCGGTGCCTGCCGAACCCGAGCGCATTTCCGAACCAGGAGGGATTCATATGGACACGACAGAATCGAACGCCGGCCTCGATATCCCAGACGGCCGGGCCCATCTTCTCGCCGTCTTGCCGCCGCTGGCGTTTGGTCTGGCTATTGCGATGAGCGCGCTGTTAGTGGGCGGGCCCTGGAGGACAGTCCCCCCGTGGCGTATGACCTTGGGCTTGTTGATGATCCTGCTGTTCGGGGTCGTGATCTCCGCGGGCACGCTCGTCGCTCTCAAACGGGGTCTGCCGGACTGGGGCTATACCTGGCTGGGAGCCTTCCTCGTGAGCCTGCTGCTTCTGGCCAACGTAGTCGCGGACGAGCTGGCCGAATCAGGCCGCCATATCGTCTCGCCAGCGGTGGAAACGAGCATCGGCCTGGTGTTGGTACTGATCCTGCTGGCAGCCCTCGTCGTCTCGGCAGCGCGAGGATGGGCGCGGGCTGGGCTACTGAGCATCGGCCTCGCCGGCACGCTGGGGCTGTCGCTGCTGCACGCCGTCACCGTCGCGCCGTTCTATCGGCACGACCTGGCCCTGTTGGCCGCCCCACTCGGCGTAGTCTTCGCTCTGCTGATTGACGTCTTCGTGCGCCGTGCGAACACGACCAGGCTGGCAGTCCTGGCCGGTTTCGCCGCGATGAACGCGGGCCTGGCCTGGACCGCAAATCTCGCGTGGTCCGAATGGTTCATCGCGCGGAATCAGGCGTCGCTCGTCTGGCCGCTGCTGGTGATCCTGACCGGGCTGCTGCTGGCCGGCCCCCTGTTCGGAGTGCTGGCGCAGCCGATCCGCCCGTTGCTGCGGCGAGGGTAATCCGTTCTGGGTTGTTGGTGTAGGGATAACCCGTGTATTCGGACCGGGCCGTGAAGGGACTTCGCGCCTTCACGGCCCGGCCTCTCGTTGTTCACATTCGAACGAGGCAGCGATCTTCTAGAATGCCCCCCAGAGCTTACAAAACCCCGCTGTCTTGACGATTCCTGGCTTTATGATTACACTGTGGATCATTCGCTGCACAAATTCCGCATTGCGGTTGGAGGCCTGGCTGTTGAAAGATGCCCTCAGGGACGTGGTTAGCTCTTTCCTTTTGTGGCGGATCTGGCTGAGACTGGGGGTACAGGACGTTAGGCTCAGGTTTCGGCGGTCGGCTCTCGGCTTGGCGTGGATCTTCGTCAATCTATTGGTCAGCATCCTGGCTATCGGCTTCGTGTATGGGGTGCTGTTCAAGCTGGAAGTAAACACTTTCATCCCTATGTTGAGCGTCGGACTCATCATCTGGGGCTACCTCACGGCCTCGATCATTGAGGGCGGCGTCGCGTTCATCGCCTCGGAAGGGTACATCAAGCAGATCGCGTTGCCGATTTACGTGTACGTCCTCCGGTCTTTCGTCAGTATTTCTCTGACGACCCTGATCAGCCTGGCCACTTACGTTCTGGTCGTTCTGATTTTCGCCGTGCCGATCGGTGTCGGCATCCTGTGGGCCATCCCCGGACTGATCCTGGTGGCTCTGGCGTCCCTGTTGGCCATCACAATCTTTGCCTTTCTCAACGCCCATTTTCGAGACACAGCTCCCCTGGCCGGTTCAGTCATGCAGGTGCTGTTCTACGTCACACCAGTCATCTGGCCGGCGGAGTCGCTGCGCGAGCGGGGCGCGGGCCCGGTGGTCGACTTCAACCCGTTCTACCACTTGCTGGAAGTCGTGCGACAACCACTGCTGTATTCCAGACCGGCCGCCGCACTCAATTATCTCGTTACTGGGCTGGTGATCGTGGTCCTGGGCGGTGTCGCGGCCCGCGTGCTTCTCCATTTTCACCGGCGTATCATTTTCAGTCTGTGAGGTCTCGGCTGGATGACATTCATCAAGTTGGACTCCGTTGACCTGGAGTTCCAGGTCGGCGTCGAAGTTCACCGGACGCTGAAAGGGGCGGTTCACAACTGGCTGCGTTCGACGCACACCGAACAGCGAACGGTCAGGGCGCTGAACGAGGTGTCGTTCCAGATTCACTCCGGCGAGCGGCTGGGCCTCATCGGGCCCAACGGGGCCGGCAAGAGCACCCTGCTCAAGGTCCTATCCGGAATCTATCCGCCCAAACGCGGCCAGGTCACTGTGCAGGGCCGAGTCAGCCCGCTTTTTGAATTCGCGACCGGCTTCGAGATGGAAGCCAGCGGCTGGGACAACATCCGGACGCGCTGCCTGCTGCTCCAAATGTCGGCCCGTGAAATCGAGCTGAAGCTGCCGGACATCGCCGCGTTCACTGGTCTGGGGCAGTTCCTCGACTGGCCGGTTCGGACCTACTCTTCCGGCATGTTGCTTCGGCTGGCTTTTGCCGCCTCGACTGCCGTTGCGCCGGACATCTTGCTGCTGGACGAAGTCATGGCCGCCGGCGACGCGTCGTTCATCGAAAAGGCCCGCCGGCGAATGAACGAGTTGGTCGAGCGGACCGACATTCTGGTGTTTGCTTCGCATAATCTCGGCACGCTCCCTGATTTCTGCGCTCGAACTATTTTTCTCAGTCACGGGCGCATTGTTGCTGACGGGCCTACCGCCCAGGTCATCGCGACTTACAAGGAAACTGTCGCCTCCGGCCGCCAGTGAGACCTGAGCCCGAGCTCACACGACGGCCAGAACTCGTAGGAAGATAAGGCGTATGGACCCCATCCATCTGTTCGTCCCGACCTTCCGGATTGAGGAGTGTCTGGCGAGAATCGGAGATTGCCTGGAAGCGGGTTGGACTGGCCTGGGCGTCGAGACGCAGGGCAATTCCACTGTGGCTGCACTCGGCCTGGCCTCCCTGAAGTGCACCGAGCTGGACATGCACCCCCGCCTCGCCTACCAGGAGGTGCAGCGCATGAGAGAGGCCCTCTGCGACATGGTAGAGCGTCACGGCGCCAGTCGCCGAACGGGCGGGGCGGCCGGTCACGCCGAGGCGGCGAGATGACCAAGCGAGCGGTGGGGCCCTTCCAGGATGACCGCGTGCGGCTTCGGCTGCTGACCGCCGCCGATCTGCCCTTGACCCTGGCCTGGCGCAACCGGGATGACGTTCGCCGTTGGTTCATTCACTCGGACCCTATCTCGCCCGAACAACACCAGGCCTGGTTCGACAGCTACTGCTTGCGAGACGATGACTTCGTCTTCATCATCGAAGAATGCCGGCGACTGCAGCGGCCGGTGGGGCAGGTGTCGCTGTACCACGTCGATTGGGAGGCGAAGAGGGCGGAGTTTGGACGGCTCATGATCGGCGATCCGGCCGCCCGAGGTCAGGGCCTGGCCAGGGAAGGTACGCGGCTATTGCTGGATGTGGCGGTGAGATCGTTGCGGGTCGAGGAAATCCACCTGGAAGTCTTCGCGCACAACGCGCCGGCCATCGCTGTTTATGAGGGTTGTGGGTTTGGGAGGTGCGGGCAGCGCGACGACCTGCTGCTCATGAGCTGGCTCAGGTCGGAGAGAGCTCAGGAAAACGACGGTCTAGTGACGTAGCCTTCTGGCTTTGGGAACGCGACCGCTTTCTCCGCGCTTCGTTATGATCGAGGCTTTGGGCGGCGTGAGTGGCGCGAAGGCTTTATGTGTGGAACTGCCCGGCGGCCGTAAATGGAACTCCAGTGCTCTGGACAGATATTCGATGTATTTGGTTGACGCTACCCGCTCTCAGAACTCACCAGGAGACCAGGTTTGGAAGCGGAGAGTGTGGCTTGAATATCGGAAGAGTCGCTTTCCACGTCTATGCGTTGGCGTTGTCAATCATATCCCTGCTGCTGTTCTTTCCACCTGTATTATATCTCCGCCCCGGAATCGGCTTAGATGCCTCTTGGGTGCTGGGTCTTCATTTGGCCCTGCGGAACAGCTTCATTTTTGGGAAGGATTTCGTCTTCAACTATGGCCCGCTAGGGTTTATCGCCACTCGCTTGCCGATCGGAGTGGGACGGACCTGGTATCTCCTGTGTGACGCTTTTCTGTTCTGCAACGTGGCTTTTGTTCTGTTCTATCTGCTCAGAACGCTGAAGACATACTGGTCGTTTGCGTTCGTTTTTCTAACGGCGTTTGTAGTTACAGCAGTCTTGGGCCCTCCTGTTTTCGGCGAGACGCTGGCCTTCTGGCTCTTTCTCTTCATGCTGTACCATTACATCACCCATCGTTCCGCGTTGACCCTTCTTCTGGCTGCTGCGCTCAGCATCATCCTGCTATATTTCAAGATCAACTTTGGGTTGGTATCTGTCGTCCTATTCTACGGGTTTTTGCTCTATTCGTGCTTAAAGAGTCAAACCCGGAATCTCTTCGCCATAGCCTGCGCTGCTATGTACCCTATCACTATCTACGTGACATCAGGGTTTCTGAAGACTGACCTATGGGGATATTTGCTCGCAGGCATAGATTTGATCGATGGCGACAATGACGCCATGTCCTTGGATGTTCTTGTCGCGTCACACCCTGAGTATCTGTACATGGCAGGTCTGATTCTGTTGGTCTTCTGCCTGAGTCTTGCGGTTCATGTCACAACTATCATCAGGAACCAGCGGTCGACTGGCGTCCTCTGTCTATTAACCATCCTTGCTATCTACTTGCTTTTTAAGCAGGCGTTCGTCAGGGCTGACGCGCACGTGTACATCTTCTTTGCCTATATCCCGCTAATGATCGGCCTGCTGTATGTCTTCTCCAGTAATCCCGTGAAGCAGTCACTGTCAAAGGTGCTGATGGTAACCTTGATCTTCTCCTTTGGATTGTCCAGCCAGTCCTTCAGGTATGAACATATCGCGAATTGCTGGGCCAATATCAGATCGTATCTGACCGCTGCAGCTAATGTTGATTCGCACAAATGGGACGATTTCGGACCTTTTGGAAAGCAGGGGGTTACCACAGAGTATTTTGGAGATGATAGGGAACGAAAGCGTCGACATCATTCCGTCTGAGATTTCCTACATCTATGCCAACGCCCTGACGTATAACCCCAGGCCAGTAATCCAGTCTTATACAGCTTACACGGGCTACCTTGACGGCTTGAACCGGATCAAGTATATGTCCGATAGCGCGCCCACATTTATTCTGTTTTCTGCGGAAGCTATAGATCGCAGGTATGCCTTCTTCGACGAGCCGCAGACGAAACGCGCGATTCTCCAGAACTACGAGGTGGTGAGCTCAGCCAATTTGGATGACAGCAAGATGATTTTATTGAAGAGGCGCGCGCGGTCGAGGGACTTGCTGCGCGTAAGCTTATCGGAGGGGAAGTTCGGTTTCCCTCGGTGAATCCATCGATCTGGAGAATACTGATGATCTGCAATATATGTCGGTTCGTATCGACTATAGCATTCTTGGTAGACTGGCCCGACTGTTGTTCCAACCCCCGAAACTAAGCGTCACCATGCAGCTAGAAGACGGCAGTCAAGACACTTACAGAGCAGTGCCGGCGATCGCTGAGGAAGGAGTGCTGGTGAATCGCTTCGTAGACTCCACGGACGGAGCCAAGGTATTCTTTCTCCACGATGGCGATTTGAACCCAAGGGTCAAGCGTATCAGTTTCGACTCTTCAAACCACTGGGGTTTCGTAGATCGAGTCAGCTATCAAATCGAGCGCCTAAGACTGCAGTAGTTGACAGGAGATTGAGGCGCTGTTTGCGTCCGCAGCGTAGAACTGGTGCCATACCGCGCCGGTGACGTGGCCCAAGACGGCTCCGCATTGACCGTGGCGGCGGATCGTACGGCGACAATCTTATCCTGGCGGTCGGGTCGGCATCCGCACGTCGGACCGCTCTTGCGGAATCAGGTCTTTGTGCTCTCTGTTGTGAGGGCTCTGGCACAATGGGATCGATGGCAAGTGTTCACCCTACGACTGTACGAAGCCAACCCAAGGAGAAAGAACGCAATGCCAAAGACTGTGAGTTTTCTTACCACGTTGATCATCGTACTGTTGGCCGGAATCTCCATCGCTCGCGCCGACGCGCCCCTGTCTTATCAGTACATTTCGCCTGTGCCTGGGGCTAAACTCGTTACACCGGAAACGACGATTGCCGTCCGGCACGGCGCAGTCCTTGACGGAGCGAGCGTGTCTGTTGTGCTGTTCGATGTGACGGGAAGCAGCACCGGCCCCCATATGGGCCGCGCCCTGCTAGCCGATGACGGCGAGACAGTGATCTTTGTGCCCGATCGGCCTTTCGCGCCGGGCGAAACGGTGCACGCCATTCTCAACGCTGGCCTGAGAACGCAAGCGGGCCAGGCGCTGCCCAGCCTCTCATTTCGCCTTCGACATTTCTCCGCAAATACCGGGGGGCCATAGTCTCGACTCGGTCGATCTTGAGCTCAAAGAGGGTTGGGCGCGGCCCGATTGGGGCGGCATAAGGACCGCGCTCGGCCGACCGAATTATGTTACGACGCCGGCTGATCTCCCGAACTGGACCGTGACCGTCCCGCCCAACAATGCGGGCGACGGCTATCTCTTCCTGGCGAACTTCGCCTTGACCTCGTCAAGCGTTGGGCGCTACCTGCTGATCGCAGACAATTCGGGAGAGCTGGTATACTATCAGAAGTTGCCGGGGACCGGGCTGGATTTCAAGAAGCAGCCCAACGGCCTGCTGACTTACTATGACTCAACCATCAGTTCCTTCAATGCGCTGGATAACGCGTACAACGTGGTCGACAACTACGCCGCCGGCGACGGGTATATGATAGATCCACACGACTTGCAGATCTTGCCCGAGAATGGCCACGTTCTTCTGCTCTGTAGCGACCCTGAGCCGGTGGACATGAGTCAGATCGTGACCGGCGGAGTACCCACGGCGACAGTGACCGGCTTGATTGTCCAGGAGTTGGACACGGCGAAGAATGTGGTCTTCCAATGGCGTAGCTGGGACCACTTCAACATCACTGACACTAGGGTGTCCCTGACTACGCAGAACGTTGACTATGTCCACGGCAACGCGGTAGAGCCCGACCTCGACGGCAACCTGTTGATCTCCAGCCGCCACTTGGACGAAGTCACCAAGATCGACCGGAAGACCGGTGATATCATCTGGCGCCTGGGCGGCAAAAACAATCAATTCACTCTAACAAACAACGACCCTTTCTTCCACCAGCACGATATCCGCCGCCTGCCCAGTGGAAACATCACTCTCTTCGACAACGGCAACGGTCGGACGCCTGTGGAATACTCACGGGCGGTGGAGTTTCAGCTCGATGAGGTAAACAAAGTCGCCACTTCCGTATGGGAATTTCGAAACACGCCCGACACGTTCGCCGGCGCCATGGGCGATGCACAACGCTTGCCGAACGCCAATACTATCATCGGCTGGGGCATCTCGTTCCCAACGATCACCGAAGCCAGGCCCGACGGTGCGAAAGCGTTTGAGTTGACGTTTGCCGACTCACAAATGAGCTATCGCGCTTTTCGGTTCCCATGGGAGGGCTTCCCAAGCTCGCCGCCTACCGCCGTGTCGGCAACTGAGAGTCCGACGACGACGCTGTACTGCAGTTGGAACGGGGCGACCAATATCGCTTATTATCGCATTTACGGCGGCAAAACGTCCGCCGCATCCACGCTCATTGGCACCCAGACCAAGACCGGGTTCGAGATGAGCTACGATGTCACGAACCTTCTGGACGAGATGTGCTACTTCCGGGTCATGCCTGTCGACAATAGCGGCCACACGACGCAGTATTCGAACGTGGTTTTCCGGGACAGCGCGGCCTGCGCCAGGCAGTTCTTGCCTTTGTTGCTCAAGAATAGTGGACTCACATCCTCCGGAGAGTGATCCTGCCAGCGGGCCCGATGCGCTCACCGCAACCCCTCCAGGGCAAAGTAGAATGGCCCATGGTCCATTCTGAAGGCAGAGTAGAAGCGCCCGCCGCCCAGGTCGACAAATTCGGCACCGATAGCCTAATTGCCGAGGCAGAACGGCCAAAGATTTCGACGATCAATTCGGTCGCGCATCTTGTGCGGAGGTCGCCTGGTCTGCCACACGAGGCAGAGCACGCAGTCGCCCCGCCGGCTCTCAGGATTTCATCGGCTGTCCGGTGGGCCGGCGGAGCAACTCTGCCCCTTCGGCCATATCGATGGTCGGCGAATGGCTTCGCTCAGTCGCCGATGACGCTCTCAGGGATTCGTGGTCGGAGCGCTTCCACCCGGACCGGGCGTGGAGTCGGGGCGACTCGGTGCCTCGCCGCCCTCGCTCTGGGATTTCAGGTTCTCCTGGACGATGGTGTTCAGTTGCGGCAGCACCTGCTCCGGAGTCAGCAGCGTGTCGGCCTGCAAGCTAAGCACATTAGGATTGGCCATGAGCGGGAGCAAATAGTCGCTGCCGCTCACGTTCACGGCCAGAAAGTCGGCATGGGCGAGAAAGATGCGCAACAACTGCCGGTCATACGTCGTGGAGAGGCCCTTCACGGTCAGCATCTGAGGCAGCCGCGCCTCTCCCGCTTGCAGCCCATGCGCCATTGGAGCCTGTCCAAACGCACCCGCCTGCCATCGCCCTTGCACGATCGCCACGGTGACAATGGCGCGCGCCTCGGCGCCGACCATGACCGGATAGAGCCAGGTGTCCAGGTGCGTTACCACGTCCGTCAGGGGCTGGGCCGCCTGATACGAGGCCAGCGCTGCCGGAAGAATGGTCACTTCCTCGTAGGGTGAGCCCAGCCGAGCGGACTTGATGTCATCTGAAGTCTGCAACCCCATCAAGGCAAGCTGCGCGGGCGGTATGACGGTCAAGAAGTGCGTCAACCCCTCCTCGGCCACCTGCTGAACCTCCGGCGATGGTCCGGCGGCGCTGGCCGTCAGCCCCGAGAGCACGAGAAGCATCGTCACGGTTGCGCATACAACGAGTCTCAGTACACCTGAGTGAATCACGAGTCTCCTCCTTACTTGGTGTCCAGAAACAATTGATCCAGCTTGCGGACGTTCAGCCGCCACGGCCTCCCGTTTGAGGCACGACCCTGGTCACTTGTGAATGTTGTAGATTGAGGCAAACCACCAGTGATCGGAGGCGCTCAAGAAATAGGAATAAGTGGCGTAGTTGTAGCTGCTGTAGCCGTCACTGCCCCAGCTCTGATTCCAGGGATCTGTCCAATACACGCCAGAGTTGGGGCAATCGTAGCCGTAGACCACCAGGGCGTGGCCGCCACCGCCGGTCCAGGTGATGTCGGCGTTGAACGGCCTGTTGCTTTCGATCTCTCCTCTGAGCTGGGTGAAGCTCAGACTGCTGTTGGTCCAAGTATTGGTGAACCCCCAGTGCGCCAGGTTATTGCTCATACCGCTAATACTGGCTCCAGAACCGTTACAGGCCGACGATGAGGGGTAGGAACAGCAGTAACCGCTCGATAGGCCTTTCAAATACGTGGCCTGATTGCACTGACTGACCCACGTGCCCAGGTATTCCATGATCGTCTGGCTGCTGGCCGCCCAACACCACTGGTTTTGCTCCTGATTGTGCTGAGTGACGCCGAGGGTCCTCGACCCGCACCCGGACGATGCCTGGCAAGAATCGGCGAAGGTAACGGCGGCATCGATGTCCGGCTTCGCCAGGCCAGAATAGTACTCGGCATTGCTGGAGTAACTGCTGGCGACCCACGAGTCGGTCCACCTCGCCAGATCGGCGCCCCAGGTGATGTAGCCGTTGGCGTGCCGCGCATAGTACTGAGCCGAATCACCGTAGGACGAGTTCGGGAACGAGGTGAAGGCATTCCCCGCATATTGGTAGGCGCGGGCACTGTTCACGTAACTCTGGTAGGCAAAGAGATAGCTGTCGTATGCGTAGTTGTCCGTGCTGTGGACGACCGCATAGTACGCGTTTTGGAAGTAATACCAGGCATGCTGGTTGGCATAGTAGGCGTTCAGATAGGCGTAGTAGCAGTCACTCTGCGACTGGGCATCGACCTCGGCCAGATTCAATGAGCCGGGCGGCGGCAGCATGGTCTGCTGATACCACTGGTATTGCTCCGGCGTCAGCACTCCAGCCAGCTCTGTCGAAATGGCTTCCTGCTGCCGCCTGACCTCCGCGGCTGCGTTTGATAGCATCTGGGCGGTAAGCGTCTTCGAGCGAGCCGCTTTTGCCAGATCCCCGTTCATGGAGGTCACTCCGAGCGGTTGGTGCGACGCCAGCGTAGCCTGCATGCGCTCCTTCTGCGCGCTCGTCAGGCTCTTCGCCAACTGACGTACCAGGCGGGTGTTGTCCGTTTCGTCCAGGGACAGGGCAGGCCCTGTCCCGGCAACCTGAGGCAGAACAGGCAGATGGAGTAGATCGGGCGGCGCCTGCAGCTCGCCGCCCTGGAGCCGGCGGCTTTTGTCACTGTCAGGGGCACTCGAGTAAGGTTTGCGGCGTGGCATCGGGGTGGGTGTGGCGACCGGATCGCGGAGTATGGTCGACGGGGCCAGACCTTTCACCCAGGGCAAGAACGTCTTGTAATCGAGCCGCAACGCAACGGCGCCGCCGCTGCTCGAGTAGCAGTTGTCGGCGTAGTCCCAGGTTGGATCGATGTGATTGAACGCCGCCAGAGCGTTCTGCCATGAGTTGTAGCTATTGGTGGTCTCAATCCAGGTGTAAAGAGAGTAAGCCATCCGGTATCCAACGTTCAAGAGGCCCCAGGCGTGGTCGATATAGTAGTAAGCCAGGGCAGCAGAGCTGGACTTAGGGTAGTGGTAATAGGCATCGGACGCCCACACCACGCCCTGGTAACAATCTTGAAAGGCATCGAACGCCACATGAAAAGCTCCGTCCGCGTACGGATCTGAGGTCGCGATGACGGTGTAGTAACTGCTGAGATAGAAGTTGATGGCATCAAGATAGGCGTAGTAGGAACCGTAGAACGCATTGTAGCAGTCGGTTTGCGACTGCGCCTGGATGCCACCAATCGCGGGCAGTTCCGGCAGCGGCAGTAGAGACGCCTCGTACAGGCCGTACTGATCCGGCGCAAGAATGCGGGCCATCTCCGCCGATATCTCAGTTCGCCAGAGATTTGCCCTGGCGATCGCGGCGTCTATGGTGCTGATTGTTTTCTGCAAGGTGTCCGCAGACTTCGCCATCTGGCCAGATTGAAGCATCGGGTCCGGCGTTGGCGCCGGGTGCTTGGCCAGCAATGTGTCTATGGCAGCCCGCTGCGTATCACTTAGCGAACGCACGAAAGCGTGAGTCTGATCCAATTGGTCCGAGCCGGGCTGAAGCGCAAAGCCACCAGACAGCCACGAAGGCGCGGTCAGGTGCTCCAAGTTGGGAATCGTATTGCCACCGGAGCGGACCGTGCCAATCGGAGGGGTGCTGCCGGGTGGAACTGGCGTGCTTTCGGGGGGCCATGGCGCAAAAGCAATTGAGGTCAAAGGAACCACGAGTGCCAGAATGAGTAGGATGATAACGGGCTTTCGCATGCCAGATTTCCTCCTTAGAGTAGCGTGCGGGACTTTGTTTTCGGCAG
Organism: uncultured Chloroflexia bacterium; assembly: GCA_963843645.1. GTDB lineage: Bacteria > Chloroflexota > Anaerolineae > DAOTYC01 > DAOTYC01 > CAWJLE01. The sequence continues at coordinate 1,782,617 of CAWJLE010000003.1, forward strand.
AGTGACAGAGTGACACGGCCATTAGCACGCCATCTCAGCGGTGCTGGTGGCGAAGGAAAAAGCCGGGGAGGAAGAGAGAGCGTGACTTGGTTGAATTCGATTCTTATGGACTTGGAATTATCTGAAACCGCTATTATTATACTACTCATTTGAGTCCATTTCAAGAGCTCCGTGCTACGTGTTACGGCTCCATCTCAACAGGGCCACCGCGTCGGACGCCCTTCCGGCAGAGACCGCCATGGCTTCCTCATTAGGATTCGGGTATATGATTGCGGTTTTGCCAGAGGCAGCCACGGCCTGCTGTTGTTGACAATTTGGACGATCTCACTATACTCTTGTATTGCTCATAACGAATTGACACAAAGGATGGGCGTGCAGTTCCCGTCCCTCAGCCTTCGGTGTGGCGTGGATCTGCGTGAAACTCACCATCAGTGTCCCATGAACTGGCGGGTGCACGGCATCAAGCTGGTCGGACGGTTCAACAACTTGGGTTTCTGTTCTCGGAGGATCCTGCTCGGTCACCGACGCACGTGGCCGATGGGGCCCGCAGTTGAGGTGATTCAGACCCACATAGAACACCGAAAGCAGTGACTCCGCCTGCCTTCTCAGGCAGGAGTGTGGTGAGAGGTCTGGCCAGTAGCGGAAAGGAAAACCGTTAAGCCTATGGAGCCAATCAGTCTCTTCGTCCCGACTTTTCGCATTGAAGAATGCCTAACCGAAATCAGAGAGTGCCTGGAGAAGGGTTGGACGGGGCTTGGTTTCAAGACCGTGCAGTTTGAGAACTCCTGGAAAGAGTACACTGACTTGCCGCACGCTCATTTTGTCAGCTCAGCTACAGCCGGGCTGCACCTTGCCCTGCGCTTGCTGAAGGAAAGGGAGAATTGGCAGGCTGCCGACGAGGTCATCACCACGCCGCTGACGTTCGTCTCGACCAACCACGCCATTCTCTACGAAAACCTCCGCCCGGTGTTCGCCGATGTGGACGAGTACCTCTGCCTGGACCCCGCATCGGTCGCAGAGCGGATCACGGACCGGACGCGAGCGCTGATGTTTGTTGGCCTGGGCGGGAACAGCGGGCGGCTCTCGGAGATCGTGGGCCTCTGCCGCAGGCATGGCCTGAAGCTCATTCTGGACGCGGCCCACATGACTGGCACGCGCCTCGACGGACGACACGTTGGCAGCGAGGCCGATGTGTCCGTGTTTAGCTTCCAGGCCGTCAAGAACCTGCCAACGGCGGACTCGGGCATGATCTGCTTTGCGGACGGTCAACTCGACGCAGAGGTGCGCCAGTGGTCGTGGCTGGGCATTAACAAGGATACCTACGCTCGCACGGTCGAACAAGGCACCTACAAATGGTACTACGACGTGGAGCACGTCGGCTTCAAGGCCCACAGCAACTCCATTATGGCCGCTCTTGGCCTGGTCTCCTTAAAGTACGTGGAGCAGGACAACGCCTATCGCCGCCAGATTGCAGCCTGGTACGACGAAGCTCTGGCCGGAGAGACAGGCGTCAAGCGCGTGCCGACGGCACCAGGCTGCGTCCCTTCTCGGCACCTCTATCAGATTCTGGTCGAGGCGCGCGACGAAGTCATGTTGGGTTTGAACCAGCGGCAGATCTACCCCGGTGTGCACTATCGAGATAACACGCTGTACCGCATGTACGCCTACGCCGGCGGGACCTGCCCCCGCGCTCGCCAGGCCAGCGAACAGATTATTTCCTTGCCCATGCACATCCGTCTCACCTACCACGATGTCCAACGAGTGGGCCGGGGCCTGCGCGAGATACTCGCCTACCACCGGAAGCATGGTGCATCTGGCTCGAAAGAGGGCGGGTGAGTAAGGGCGTCATCGCCCGAGGCGTAGCGCGGATGCGCGCTTCTGCGCCTCTCGTCCGATCGGCGGTCCGGCGTCAGGGCCTGGCCGGGGCAGCCACGCAGCAGGCGCCGGATTCCGCCTGGAGCCTTCTCGGGCCTAAGGAAATCTCCCTCGGAGTGTTTGAGCGCAACGCCAGCGGCCGTCGCCGCCTATCGGGCTGGTGGCCACCAGCCGCGCGGGCAGCAGGATAGTCTGTTGCCCGATGACCTCGCTGAAGACTTGCGGATCTGCCGCTCGGGCTTGCTGTTCTCGAGAGTCCCAGGGCATTTTCCCAAGCTGTGTCACTCGATGGAAAGGCAGAGGTTCTGCTCAGATGACGCTTCCACCGTCAAGACGTACTCGTTGGTCAGTGTACGCGACCAGTCTCGTTCTGGGGTTGGGCCTAGCCGTTACCTTCACCAACCATTTTTCACTCACTGACTTGCCGTTTCGCGAATGGCTCGCGGTCCTCGCCGGCGTGACTGTCCCATTTGGCCTGACGACTTACGAAGCTGCCCTGATCGCTGAACCTCGTTTGAGCCTGTTCTCTGTCAGGGACCGGGTGTTGTGGGCGTTCGCTTCGCTCTCTGCCGGAGTGCTGCTCATTCTGGTGACGCCGATCGTGATAGACCCGCCCGCTCATTACCCGGCATTCATGACCACGCAGTTGACCTGGCGGGCGGTATTGTACGCCGCGGACGTCGTAAGTCTGGCGGCAACGATTTTCTTCGTCAGTGTGCTGCTCGCCATTCCTGCGCGCGGACCCGGGCAGGCAGCGCCCATCTCACGCTGGAGCTGGCTCTGTTACGCCCTGCCCTGTGCCACGGTGTGGAGCCTGTATCTCTGTGCCTACTGGCCGGCAGTGATGAATTGGGATTCGCTCGTGCAGTTTCGAGAGGTGCTCACCGGTCAGTTCCACGACTGGATTCCGGCTTTCGGGACGTTGATCGTCTGGCTGCTGACTCGCATTCAATTCTCGCCGTCCATCGTGGCCCTGGTGCAGATCGTCAGCCTTGCTCTGGCTGCGGGATGGGGCTTCGCCCTTATCCGCCGCCTGGGTGCGCCCCGTGGGCTCGTGTGGTGTGCTTGCCTGTTGTTCGCGTTTTCGCCTGTGAACGGTTCCACGGTGATTACGATTTGGAAAGACATCTTCTACAGCACCGCTGTGCTGGTCCTGTCCTTGATGGTAGCGCTCATTGTGGTCAGTGACGGACAATGGCTGCAGCGCCCCGCGGCCTGGATATCCATGGGATGCATTGCGGCCCTGATCGTGCTACTACGGCACAACGGACCGCCGGCGGCTTTTGGCACGCTCATTGCTCTGGGTCTCGTCTATCGCCGACACTGGCGACCGTTGCTGTACTCTCTGGCACTGGCGGTGAGCCTTTGGCTGGCGATCACGGGGCCGGTGTTTGCGCTGGTGAGAGTGAACAGAGAGTGGTATCCTCCGATAGGCCAGTCCGCAGCCCTGTTGCCTCTCATGCATCAGGTTGCCGCCCAACTCTCGGCGGGCACGTCGCCTACCTCCGAGGAGCGAGCTTACCTGGATACCATCCGGCCCGTAATCAGTGGTTGGTCGTACTACTGTGACAACTCGCTCGTGGCTCCAGATCTGACTCCGATCAGTTATGACTGGGAAGCCGTATCCGCACACCCGGACCAACTGCGCCGAGTCTGGCTGGCGCTCTCGTTGAGGAATCCCCGGGCCGTGGTGGATCACCTCGTGTGTCATAGCGCTCTCATTTGGCGTATGGCCCAGCCGGTCGGTGGTTATACTGCCTCTTCCATGATTCTCCGCGTCTCGGACCAGCGGGCGAAGTACATCATGCCGGATCCAAACGACCTTGGCATCGAGCCGGACTCGAGGCTGCCTGCCCTGTCCGGTTGGCTGGTTAACCGGGTCATCGTGCCTACCCAGCAGGGTGGCTGGCTGGCGGTCGTCTGGAGGCCGGCGTTGTATCTGTACCTCCTTCTGGCCGGCGCAGCGATCGCGGCAGTGCGCGCCAGGAACGTCAAGGTGCTCCTGGTGGCAGTGCCCAGCTTGCTGCAGTCCGCATTCCTGGCGATCGTGATTACCGCTTCAGATGTACGCTATCAGTACGCCGTTTACTTGACGAGCATGGTATTTTGGGCCTGGCTGTACTTCGGACGCTGGGGACACACGGATGACATCCGGAACACGGCATAGGGAGACCGGCGCCTTGGAAGAAACGCAAGTCCGCGTTGACAGGCGATTCGGGCAAACGAGCGACGATTTCGTCGCCGCTGACCTGAAGCAGATGGAAGTGGCGACGAATTATAACCAGTGGCTGTTCGCCCTAGTGCAACCCCATCTGGGCCGCCGGATCTTCGAGGTAGGCTCCGGAATCGGGAACGTGACAAGGCGTCTGGTCGAGTCGGCAGAATTCGTCTTTGGAATCGAACCCAACCTGGCCTGTGTGGAACAGCTGGAGCGAGCCCTGGGTGCTCACCCCCGGTTTGGGTACAGACCGTGGTCCATCGAAGAGTGCGATCCGAGCTTCCTGGCGCGATATCGCTTGGACACGATCTTGTGCACGAACGTTCTAGAGCACATAGAGGATGACACTATGACGCTGCGGTTCTTTGCGTCCATGCTCCAGCCTGGGGCGAGATTGGTGTTGTTGCTGCCGGGAGTCTCTTGGGCTTACGGTACGATCGATACCGCCGTCGGGCATTTTCGGCGATACACGAAGAAGTCGATCTCGGTGGCTTTGAACGACTTGGGGCTTGAAGTGGAGTTCTTGCGCTACTCGAATTTCATCGGGCTTATCGGTTGGTGTTACAACGGTCGAATTAAGCACATCGTCAAACAAAGTGACGCCCAAATCCGATTATTTGATCGCATTGTGCCCTGGTACTCCCGTTTGGAGGAGATTGTCCCGCCGCCAATCGGCATGTCGCTTCTGGTCGTGGGGAGGAAGCCTTTCAATGGATTCATTGAACCTTGACAGGCTGAGGGTGGTGGTACTTATCCCCTGTTACAACGAAGAAACCACTATCGCCAAAGTCGTTCAGGACTTCGGGCGAGTTCTACCTGGGGCTGAAGTCTATGTGATTGACAATAACAGCTGTGACGACAGTGCTGCCAGGGCTTTGGCAGCAGGGGCGAAAGTGATAAGGGAGAAGAAGCAGGGCAAGGGTTTTGTTGTGGCCTCGACGCTAAGCCAAATCGATGCTGACTATTACATTATGGTCGATGGAGACGATACCTATCCAGCGGACAGAGCCCTGGACCTGTTGATCCCACTGGTGAATGAAGAAGCGGACATGGTCGTCGGCAGTCGCTTGCAGGAGTTCAGTGACAACGCTTTTCGGCCCTTGCACGTTGTCGGCAACCAGTTCGTTTGCCGACTCATCAACCTGGTTTTTCGAGCTGGGCTGACCGATGTGATGTCCGGGTATCGGGCGCTGAACCGCGAGCTTGCCGAGAACTTGCCTGTCGTAGCCTCGGGGTTTGATGTCGAAACCGAAATGACTCTCCAAACGTTATATAGAGGGTTCAAAATCAAAGAGGTGCTGACCCCTTACCGTGAGAGGGGGAAGGGAAGTGCATCTAAACTCCGCACTTTCCACGACGGGTTTAGTGTGCTCTTCAAGATACTGGGAGTCGTCGCTGCCTACAAACCCTTGACCTCCTTCGGCGGGCTTGGCTTGTTGCTGTTCCTGATCGGGATGTTGTTGGGAGGGTACGTTCTCGCCGCAGACCACATACAATATGAACCCGTTGGTTTGTTTGCGGTAGCAGGCTCAATTGCCTGTGCGCTCGTGGGTACGGTGCTGGTATCCATCGGTCTGGTGTTACACATCCTGAACTTCCGGATCCTGGAGATCACAAGTGTGCTCGCGAAGCAGCACGTCCATATCCGAAACTGCCAGAAAAACGGTTGACTGATGGACAGCCGTAAGCAACGGGCGCCTCGTGCGGTTTGCCGGCGAGATCCAGCCTGTACATTGTCTGGGAGGCCCCAGACCTTTGGGCTATTGACACGAAAGATACGACATGTTACTTTTGTTGGCAGGAAAGCTTGTTACCTCATACGACGCACTCGATGAGCGGCAGTCTTTTTGACGGCCGTTGACGCCAACAAAGGGGGGACAGTCGTGAGATATCGTCACAGTTTGGTGCGTTTGGCCATCGCGGTTGCCATATCGTTGGGCACGTTGTTTTGGGTCCAAGCGCCGGTCCTGGCGGCTCCATTTACGGTAAATAATAACGGTGACGCGAGCGATTCAAATCCAGGCGACGCGGTCTGCGCGACTGCAGCCGGGACGTGCACGTTGCGCGCCGCCATCGAAGAGGCCAACGCGCGTGCCGGAGCGGATACGATCACCATCCCGCCCATGACCATTGCCGTGTCGCAGGAGCTGGAGGTCACCCAGGACGTCACTATCGCGGGCGCGGGGGAAGCGCAGACGGTCATCGACGGCAACAACGCTACGCGCGTCTTCCACTTCGCTCTGGGCAGCGCCGGCGGCGCCATCGACAGCGTGTCTAACCTGACGATCCGCAACGCCAAGACAACCGCCGCCAGTGATCCAAATGACAGATTCAAGGCGGGCCTGGGCGGTGCGATTCTGAATGAGGCAGGTCAGCTTACCCTGAGTCACGTGACGCTCACAGGCAACCAGGCCGAGCAGGGCGCCGGTGTTTACAATACGTACCGCTTGGTGAGCGGCCCGATTGTCCATAAGCTCGTGCTGAGTTATGTGACCGTCAGCAATAACCATACAACCAGTACCGCCACCTACAGCGATCTGGGCGCCGTTGGCGGTGGGGTGTTCAATGGCAGCCAGCTGGACGCCGACCACGTCACGATCACCGGAAACAGCTCGATCCAGGGCGGCGGTCTGTTCAACAATTCTTACGAGAACGCGACCCTAACCACCTTCACCATCAGCGAGAATACGGCCAGGATAGGCGGCGGAGTGATGAACGACCTGGGGCCACTGATCGATTTGCGTGACGGCGTGGTCAGCCAGAATGTCTCACAGTGCTGCGATACGGCTGGAAATCCCTCCGGTGGAGCTGGGATCAGCAACAACAAAGCGGACGAGTTTGGCGTCGTTAACCTGGTCAAGCTAACCAACGTCCAAGTGATCGGCAACGTCTCTCAGAGCACGCTCGGCTACGGCGGAGGCATCGCCAACATCAAGAATATGGAGTTGGCCAACGTGTTGATTAGCGGCAATCAGGCAACCTACGGCGCCGGCGTTTTCAACGGCAACGCTTATGTCGGGATATCCAACAATATGATCATGCTCAATACCACGGTGAGCGGAAACGTGGGAGACAGCGCGTCGGATTCGAGCGGCGCAGGTATCTTCAACACGACCAACGGAAATCTGACGCTGAACAATGTGACGGTCACCGCGAACTGGGCCGCCGCCGGCGGAGGCTTCGACAATCGGACGGCCATGACAGTACATAATTCAATCGTCGCCGGGAATACGGCCGAGCTGTTTGGCTCAGACTGCCGCGGCAAGGCGATCAGCACCGGGCATAATATCGTGGGCAGCGGGGCTTGTCTTTCGGCTGCAAAATCCGGCGATCAGGTGATCGAAAACCCCTTGCTAGGCGCCTTGCGGGACAACGGAGGTGGAACTCTGACTCACGCGCCGTTGTCTGGCAGCCCGGCAATCGACCGGGGCGGCACGTGCCCGTCGACTGACCAGCGTGGCTCAATGCGACCCGTTGACGGCGACGCCGACGGCCAGGCACTCTGCGATGCCGGTGCGGTTGAGGTGGTCGCGTACCAGCTGACCAGCTTGAGCCCGGGCCGAGCGGTCACCAGCGGATCGTCGTTCACACTCTCCGTGAGAGGAACGGGGTTTCGCAACGGACTGCGCGTGCAGTGGAACGGGAGCGATCGGACGACCACATTTGTGAGCACTACCGAGCTCCAGGCAACAATCAGCGCCGGAGACATCGGGAGTAACGGCGTCATCGTGATCACGGTCTCCGACCCGAACCAGAGAGGGGCGTTGGCGAACTCGCTGAAGTTCTACGTGGGGCCGCCGCTCCAACCGCGAAGTTTTCTGCCGCGGATCTCCAAGGCTGACGACTGAGCAAAGAGCCCTGGTGGCAGTGGACCTTGCCGTCAGGGCAATCAAATGCGATTGCCCTGACATTGCTGCGACACAAGGCGGCCGGGCACAAACGGCAGGCGCTTGTGCCACGCCATCGGAGCGCTCGTACCATTTTTCGGTGTCGAGCCTGAGCCGCATGTGCGAATCGGTAGGATTCCGTGTCGATCTGGTGTGGCGAGAGGACTCAGGAGACTCGATCTCCCTGTTGGCGACGAAACCTCTCGATTGTAGTGACGAAGACTGTGGAGGACGGTGAAGTTCATGCTATTCGCTCGCGACTTTCTGGCCGATCAGACCATCTTCCGCGTTCCGGGCGCACCTGAGCGGCCGCAGTTTTCCATCATCCTGCCGACTTACCGGCGTTGTCAGAGTGGGCAGCTCGCCCGCGCCATCGACAGTGTGCTGGGACAGACCTTCAGGGACTTCGAGCTCATTGTCATTGACGACGGGTCTAGGGATGGTTCGGCGGAACTGATTCGTTCGGTTCAGGCCCGGGATAGCCGGGTCGTGCACGTCCGTCACGAACGCAACTCGGGGCTCCCCGCTCTGCGCGTCAACGAAGGCATCGAGTTGGCGAGAGCGAGGTATTTTGGTTTCCAGTTCGACGACGATGCCTGGCTACCGCACGCCCTCGCGACAGTGGCTGGGGAGATCCACCGCTCTTCAGCTCCACGGGTGATTGTTGGCCGTGCAGAAGTCCTCAGCGTCGATGGTGAAAAGGCCGGAGTTCTGCCTCCAGTTCAGGTTAACCTGGTGAGCCTGTACCAGCAGAACCGGATGGCGAACAACGCCGTGTTCTTTCCCAAAGAGATGGTCTATCGGTACGGGATGTACGACTGCCATGTGGGGCTGCGACGGCTGTGCGACTGGGACCTGTGGCTGCGGTACCTCAAACAGGCCCCCTTCGTCGTTCTGGATGAGATCGTTTCACAAGTCTACGTCTACAACACAGGCAGCGTCGGGGTCACGGTGCCGTGGGACCTGCCTCTGTTCTATTATTTGCATGGCATCCCGCGTGACGCCTTGTTGACTCCGGACCATTGGCGCGAGTACGAAGTGGACGGTCTGCGCATCGGCGAAGTGGAGGTGGAGAAGGACTTCCGCCGCCGGCTGTACGAGGACCAGATCGTTCCGTATTACCTTCGGTTTCGTCACCACTACCCTCAGGTGGAGGGTTTTCCGGCCTTTCTGCCGCCGGAGCCGTCCATACGAACCGTCTCGTTCACGAAGAACGATTACGATCCCTGCCTGGATGTGGCTCTGGGCCACTACGACGCGCCGCGCCACGCCTTCGGTCGGCACAAGCTGCATTATCAGCCGCTGTCTCAAGTCAGTCTCAACTGGACAGCCGAGACCGACCTGCTGGTGCTGGCGCGGACGGTGGAAGACCGGGCCAAGTCGTTGTTGGCCAACGCATTGTCTCAGCGCATGCCTATTGCTTTGTATCTGGATGATGATCTGCTGCATTTTCACGAATTCGGGCCACAGTTCGACTACCTGGCTCCCGGCACGCCCTATCACCAGACTCTCGGCGAGCTCTTGACCGGAGTGGACGCGGTCTGGGCGACGACGCCCGCGCTCGTCGAGTCTGTGCGCCCCTATACAGCCCGTCACGTGCCTCACCCCAGCGAGGTGCCAGCGGACTGGCTTCCGGCAAAGCCGCCCCAACGCATTGCCGGCCGGCCGCTGAAGATCGGCTACGTGGGCACCGGCTATCGCCTGGAGGAGTTCCGCCAGCTTTGGGATGCCCTGGACCGTATCTCTCGGGAATACGGCGACGCGCTGACTTTTGACTTTTGGGGGCTGGACGTCAGCACGCTGCCGCGTCTGCATTCCCCGGTCACGCAGGTGGCGTTTACCTTCAGTTACGAGGAGTACATTCATCGCTTACGAGAGGCTCAATTCGACCTTCTGCTGATCCCTTTGCTGGATCATCCCAGGCCGCGGCTAGCCAAGACGCTGATAAAGTATTACGAGACTGCGGTCGCCGGCGCGCTGGGCATCTTCTCCGACGTGCCGCCATATGCCGCGCTTCCGGACGGCCTGACCTGCCTGAAGGCTCAGAACACTCCGGATGCCTGGTACGCGGCGTTGCACCGGGCCGTGACGATGCCATCCGACCAGTTCGACCAGATGCGTCAGCGCTGTGTGGCCCACGTGCGCGAGGACTTCACCGCGGAGGTTCGGTTGCCCAGGCACGAGGCCGCGCTTGAGGCTACCGAGTTTCACGCCCGCACGCGGGAGCAGCGGGCAGAGGACGGCCGTCCCCGGGTTCTCTACGTGCTGCACTCGCCCTATCTCGGGGGCGCCGAGCTGCAGCTCCTGCGCCGATTGTATCTGGCCCAGGAATGCGGGGTGGCGCCGGTGCTGGTGTTGCCTCGCGCCCTGCGTGACAGTGAGCCGGCCTGGCAGTTGGGCGCTGACCTGGCGGCCCGGCAGGTCAGCGTAGACTTTGCCGACTATACGTGCACGACCCTGCCCGGACGCACGGATGAGCTTGCCTCCGAATCAGAGATAGTCGAGGCGCGCGCCTTGTTGGAGCGATGGCAGGCCGTTCTCGTACACACCACCACCTTCAATGCGGTGTTCGGTGCGGCGTGCCGGGACCTGGCTATTCCTCACGTGGCCTCCCTGTATCAGGTTCCCGACACGTTTTCCTGGGATCGCCCCGGCTACACTCATTGTGCAGTGAATCACTCTGACACCATCCGTTATGCGCGGCGCTGGAGCCAGTTGTTGGGCAGCGAACCCACTTGCAGCCGGGTAGTAGTGCCGGAGACCTTGTTTGGGTTGGGGCTGCGGAAGCAGCTGGAGAGCGTCGACGTCGGCGAGCCGCCGCCGCGGGGCCGCGAGGTTCATCTCGCCGCGATCGGGACCGTGCAGCCGCGCAAGCGCCAGTTGGAGACGATAGAAGCCGTGGGGCGCCTGCGGCGCGAGGGACTGGACCTGCATCTGCACCTCTATGGCTACGATCACTTCTTTCCCGATTACCTACAGGAGTGCCAACGATGCGTCACGGCCCATCATCTTGAGAACCACGTGACTTTCCACGGGTTCTGCTCGGACGTGGGGGCAGTCTTGCCATCCATGGATGCTATTCTGAGCCTCTCCGTTGATGAAAGCTTCCCGGGAGCGGTTGCCGATGCGATGGCTGCCGGCGTGCTGGTCGTGGCGACGCCGGTCGGCGGCATCCCGGAGTTGATCGTTGACGACGTGTCGGGCATCTTGTGTGCCGGCACCTCGGTTCCGGATTTGGTAGCGGACCTGCGCCGAGCGTTGACGGTTTCGCCGGCCCGTCGTCGACTCATGGTCACGCAGGCATGGCGCGTCGCACGCCGTGAGCTCCATCCGGACCGGGCCGCGCGCGATCTGTTCGCCGCGTACAACCGGGCCATTGATATCACGCGCGGCGAGGCCCCGGCCCGCTCCCGCGTGGACCGCGCTTCGATCGAGATGGCCGATATCAAGTTCCCCATCCACGTTGGCTTGCCCAAAAGCGGAAGACGAGTAAAATCAAGGCTACACTACGTGCTCAGAGTGGACTATCCAAACTGGACCGGTTTGGCCGTATGCCTGGCTAGCATCGATCCACAGGCAAGCTTCAAGGGCAGCCTCACAATGACTTTGGTCGATCTGAGTCATGGCCCCTCCGGACGGGTCCCGTTGCGGACCGCAGAAGTGCGGCTCGAGGACATCCACAACTACGGTTGGGCGGGGTTCTGTTTCGAACCCATCGAGAATCCAAAGGGATGCGACTTTCGAGTTGAGTTTCGGCTGACGTCTGACGACCCGGCGACGGTGGCCGGCCTGTGCATCCTGGAAGCGACGGATTTCCGGACATCAGTGCTGCGCCGCGTATACCACAAGTACCTGCGCTTTGGTCGCGGTGGCCGATTGGCGTGTCGTCTGAGAGTCCAGTCCCAGGTGTTCGCAGCCTAACTAAGAAAGCAGCCGTTGTTGGCAAGGGGGCGCCACGTGGGCATCTTGGACGGTCTCTACCTGAAGAAGGTCGTGGAGTTGGGGGCCCTGGAAAGCGACCCCGGGCTGAGCGGCATCTGGGTGTCAGAAGACTTCGATGGCGCTGTGGTGGACAAGTTCATTCATCAAGCCTTTCGAGAGAACGCTGCCGACTATGCGGCGCGGTACCAGAACGTTGCGCACCACGAAGCCGTGCTCCGCGCCGCGCTCGAAAAGGCGGGCTGGGTCAAGAGTTGTCTGGAGCCGTTGACTATTCTCGACATTGGCTCCGGTGCCGGGAATACAGTGATTCCGCTCCTGAATATCTTTCCCCACGCCCGGGTGATCGCCAGCGACTTGAGTGTGGAGTTGCTGCTGATCCTGAAGAAGAGCCTCGGCAATTCGCCCCCTGCCTCCCGAGTCACCTATTTGCAGCTCAACGCCGAGGACTTGGAGTTCAGGGCCGGAAGCGTGGATCTTGTCATCGGTTCGGCGATCCTTCACCACCTGTTCGCCCCGGAGAAAACGCTGGGGGGCTGCGCCAAGATTCTGGCGGCTGGGGGCTGCGCCATGTTCTTCGAGCCGTTCGAGCCGGGCAATATCTATCTCCGGGTCATCTGGGAGAGAATCCTGCAGGATCCGCGGGCGGCAGAGATTGCCCCTGACGTGAGAGGCTTCTTCCGGGCTCTCATCAACGAGTACGAGGCGAGGAAGGGGCGAGACAAGAGCGCCCCACGGTTTGCTCAAATGGAAGACAAGTGGCTATTCACCCGGCAGTACTTTGAAGAGCAAAGAGAAGTCGCCGGGTTCTCAAACCTGATGATCTACTCTCTGATTAGCCCGGAGCGCCTGTTCGAAACCAAAACAGAGGTTTGTTTGAAGCTGGGCATTGGGAAGAACAGAACGGGCTTCCCTGAGTGGGCGTGGCGCTTGGTTCGCGAGTATGAGCAGTTCTTCACTTTGGACGGACGGGCTGATTTGCTGATCGAGGGTGGCATCATCCTGCAGATGTGATTCCAGGCTCGGGTCCCATTACCACGGAGGTGCCGTTTGCCGTCAGCAGAACCAGACTCCCCCCAATTGTCGATCGTCGTAGCTATCAGGGGCCGCTATATCTGGGTCGAAGCGGAGTTGGCTCAGACTCTGACTCAGCTGGAGCAACAGAGCCTGGGATTGCCCATCGAAGTCATTCGTGGTCTGCAGCGGAGCCAAATGGCTGACTGCGCCCTTGCTCCAGACACTGTCCATCCGATTTGGAGGACGGCTCACGCTGCTGACTGTCGACGATAACCTGACTCCGGCCGCTCTGTTCAACCGCGGAGTTGGAGCGGCTCGCGCCGACTGCGTGCTCTGTTTGTGGCCTGGTTGCCGGCCAGATCTGACCCACATCCTGGCTGCGATCCACGATGAAAAGCAAGACCCGCAACTGATCGCCTGGATTTCACCAGACTTGATCGACAGAGTGGGCGGACCTCGGTTTGCCGAAGACTGGGCGGGCTACATACTGCAATGTCACAATATTCTCAGCCTGTCGAGCGTGGTTTTGCAGCGGGAAAGCTTTCTTCGTCTGGGGGGCTTCGATACGACGCGGCTGCTCCAGCGGTACTTCGATTGGGAGTTCTGGCTGCGCGCGGTTGGCGCCGGACTGCGTGTGCATTTCGAGTCCGGCGTTGTGGGGAGCGAGAAGTGGGATTGGACTTCCTACCCGTTGGAAACCGACGAGCGAGTGCCTCGGCTGGTCGCGCAAAGCTACTGTCTCCGTTTTTCGCGTCGCGACCGCAACCAACCGGACCCGAACGCCCTCAAGCGAGACTTCCTGGCCGACTTACCCGCTGCTGAACGCCAGGCGGCGAGCCGGGCTTTGGGTGCGCCTGACGTCCCCCCCAGTGCGAGATGTCAGGATGAATCACCGATGAGGATCGGGGTGGTCAGCGGGCAGTTCGATTACGTCCATACCCAATTGTGCTTCCTCAACTACTTCCAGCTTCTCCAGGGATCGGGGACGTTTACCTGGAATTGCTATCTGGACATCCTGGTTTGCCCCGAGCGCGACCTTCAAGGTCTGGACGTGGTAGTTATTTCGCGCGGTCGAGTGGAGAATGTCCTGTCGGTGCTGGACTATTGCCGACTCCATGGCATTCCGACGCTCTACATGATAGACGACAACTGGTTTTGGGTGGGCAAGGATTGGCCGGAGCACTATGCCGCATTATTCGCGCCTGATTCCACAGCGTATCAGGTCTTCACCGCCTGCCTCTCGAAAGCCTCTGCCGTGCTGGTGTATAACCAACTGCTGGCCGATGACGTACGCCCCTGGGCCGGGCAGGTGATCCAGTTGCCGACCAACATTCACCAGGAAGCGTTTCGTCGTCCACTCGCCGAGGCCGACCTGGCGCGGATTGTTGCTGAACTGCGAGACTGGCGGTCCGACCACGACGGCTTGATCGTCGGTTATGCCGGCTCGGTTCGGTATACCGACGTCCATCTCGAGGCGGTGTCATTGGCGGTCAGCGAGTGCGATCGTCCGGTCAAAGTACTCCTGTTTGGGCACTTGCTGCCTCGACAGGTCGAGCTTCTGGATGGCGTGGGTGTGGTGAGCCTGCCCTACGTTCCGTACGAAACCTACGCCGCGGTTCTGGGCGAGTTGGGGCCCGACATCATGTTGGCCCCTTTGGATAAGAGTCGTTCGTCCATGTCCAAAACGCCGAACAAGTATCTGGAATACTCGGTCGTGGGGGCAGCCGGGATCTACTCCAACGTTCATCCCTATAGCGAAGTCATCCAGCAAGGGGTCAATGGCCTGTTGGTCGACGATTGTGTCGAGGCGTGGCGGGAGGCGGTCGTCCGGTTGATCCGGGACGACGGATTGCGCCAGCGGATGGCCGGAGCGGCTCAACGTCATGTTTTGACCCAATACGAAACAGCCGTGTCGCTGCCGGAGTTTGTTGACGCGATACGGAGCCTGGCTGGACCAAAGGTCTGAGTTCTGTCGGAGAGAGCACAATCCATGATCACGCTGGCCCTATTATCTCACTCACCTCACTGTACTGGCGCCGAAAGATGTCTGTTCAATCTCGCCTTGTTGTTTAGAGACGTCCCTGATATCCGCCCTGTCCTGCTCATCCCAGGCGGCGAGGGACCGTTGCTGGACATGGCGCTGAAACACGGGCTCGCCTTCGACTGCCTACCACCAGCCGTCTGGTATCCGTTCTCTGCGCCGTCGGCGCTACCGTACTGGCGATCGCTTGCCCAGTCTGCTCCGGCAATCAAGCAGGCCCTCACCAATCACGCTTGCGATGCCCTCTTGATCAATACGTTGACCAACGTAAGCGGCGCCCTGGCCGCCGTCGAGTTGAATGTGCCCACCGTGCTCTGGGCCCACGGCATCATCGATGCAGCAGTCTACGCGCCCCGGGGAGGAGCGTGGTCCACTATCAACGACCGTCTCCTCCTGGAGACAGCCAATCGGTTCGTCGTGAATTCCGCCTGGACCGGGCGTTTCTTCAGCCATATGCTGGGCTATGAGCACAAAGTCGAGTTAATCTACAATTGGACAGCCGTTAAGGATGGCGTCCACGTTCCTGCTGACAAATACAGGCGCCCTCGCTGCGTCTGCCTCAGCACGTTTGATCGCCACAAAGGCTACGACGTCCTGCTCCGGGCCGCCGCTATCCTGAGGGACCGCCAGGTCCCGTTGGAGCTCGACTTGTACGGCATGGGCTCAACGCGAGCCGAGATGCAGGCGCTGAGCCAGCAACTGGGCTTGGATACCGTGGTCAAGTTCAATGACCGGACCGACGACGTGGATGGTGTCATGGACCGCTCCTTCTGCCACATCAGTCCGTCGTATATCGAGCCTTTCGGCATGACGATCATCGAAGCCATGGCACGGAAAACACCGGTCATTGCGACCACTTCAGGCGGTCCGCAGGAGATCATTGAGGACGGTGTGAGTGGCCTTCTCGTTCCGCCCGGCGATGCCGACGCCTTGGCCGACAAAATGGAGTACATGCTGCAGCGACCAGACGTGGCCGAGCAGATGGGTGAATTGGGCTACATCCGGGTGCGCGATTACTTCTCGGAAGAGGCCGCCCGCGATAAATTCAGCGCCCTGATCCGCGGCGCCGTCGACGATTTTCGAAGCTACCCTTCCGCAATCGTGACATTCTGGGACTTGTATCGGATTATGATGGAGAACGCGACTGATCACGAAAGTCTGGTTGCTCGTCTACGTGAAGCGGTCACGGTGCTCTCTCAGTCCGAACCGGGGTTGCAGGTTCTTCGAGATCTGCCTGGGATGGTGCACGACAGCGTGGCGAGAGCAGGCGCTGTGAATGCGAAACCGGCGAGACTGTCCATTGAGCTGCCGCGGCCGTTCCCTCGCCGGAGCACTAGGCTGAGAAGACGGCTTCCCTACCAGGTGACTGCCCCACAGTCTGGCTGGCATGGCCTGGACGTACTGGTCGGCACGCACCAGCACCCCGCCGCGGGCACGCTGACCCTGCGGATACTGACCCCCACCGGATCTGTGCTGCGTGAGGCGAGGGTCGACCTCGAGCATGCGGTCGATAACAGTTGGCTGAGCTTCGCCTTCCCTCCCATCGCTAACTCAGCCGGTCATACGTTTGTGGCGGAATTTGCCCTGTCCGGCGGTGGACCGGACACTCGGATAAGCCTGTACGAGACCGGCGCGCCAATGAGTCGCCTGACGCTGGCGTGGTTTTACCTGGTGGGTCTGAGCGGCTTTCAGCCGCTCAGAGATTCGCTCTGGTATCACATGAGGTGTTCATGACTGATTCGCCCGGCTATGGCTGGAAAGCCATTGTGGAGAGCATGGAGCGAGGGACCGAGACGCGATTTTCCGTCAGTTGGTTTAGAGCCCATCCCATCACCAGGAATCTCTTGCAGGCCGACATCCGCTGGGGCCATACCCTGGATCTTGCCTGTGGCCTGGGAATACGCACTGCTCTTTTGAACAAAGAGAAGAAATGCCCGATCGTCGGTTTGGACAACGACGATTATGCTGTCGAATACGCCAAACGGCTCGCGGTCTCGAGTGTGGGAAACGTATCCAACGCCGTCCGATTCGTGACCGGCTCGTTTTACTGCATTCCTTTTCATGATGATTTCTTCGACAATGCCGTGTTCATCGCGGGGATCGAGCACGCTCAATATCCCGTGCAATGTATGGACGAAATCGAGCGGGTGGTGCGACCTAACGGCCGCTTGTTTCTGTCGGTGACAGAGTGCAATTTCCACGCCGACCCGCAGCATCTCTCTTCGTGGAACGAGAACGCTGTGGTACGCCTGTTGTCCTGCTACGGTGACGTCGAGACGTGGGTGGATGAGAGCATCATCTACGCCGTGCTGACTTTCCGCCGTCGTGAAACGCCGGTCAGGCCCAAGCTGGTTCTGTGCGACTTGAACACGCCGGATACCTACACTCCCCAGTGGGTTCAGGCTTTTGAGCGACTGGCTGATCTGGAGGTGATCGGCCTCGAACAGAGCGGAATGCGGGCCACTTCGGACTTGACCGATGCCATCGTGTCCAAGTGTGAGAGCGCGGAAGTGCTGCACCTGGGGACCGGCGCGAACTTTGAGAATATCACGGACGTGCTTCGTCGGGTAAGAGAGAATGCCCACCTGATCATCAGCAAGTGGTATGGTGATCCGTCAGAGCCGCGCTATCATCGCGAAGTCTGCGCCCCTTCTGAATACATGGATCAGGTATTTCAGGCCACATTGAGCGACACCAAGGCCATCAGCCGGAACTGCGCGCAGTTCTTCCTGAACGGTACTTTCGATCCTACCCGGCTCAGAAAGTGGATACCGTGGCGCGAGCGGCCCGTCGACATCCTAGTTGTTGCGAATGCCTATTCTCCGGAGAGGCTTGCGCAAATAAGAAGCTACTTGCCGGACGAGTTCAACTGGCTATGGGTGGGCGACGGTTCTCCGAACGGTCGCCTGGCGAGGCAGGCCACGCTGGATCTCTTTGGCTATGCCAGGACCGTGGTGAATGCCGTCATTCCGGAACATCGTCAGCTTTCGCGTCACATCACGACCGGCTGCTACGTCGCCCTCGCCTCCGGCGCACTGGTGTTTTCCAACGAAATTCCCGGACTCGACGATCTCTTTCAAGGCGGTGTCGTCCAACTCAATGACGACACTTTGCGCTGGCACAGCGCTTACTACAAATGGCTTGTGGATACTGACGACAACGTCATCGCCGACCTCCTGGCAAGGAATTTGATGCAGGTCTATCGATACCACACGTATGACTACAAGACCTACTGCATCCTGAGACACGCCGGATTCTCGGTTCCCCGGCACGCTGAGGTGCGGCCACCAGTGGATTCGGATGAGCTTATCTCAGCAAGTGAAACATCATTGGGGACCAACAACGGGTTCTGGGATGATCTCGATCGGCGCGGCCTGAAGTATCATCTGGCTGACCGCCCATTCTTCTTCGGGCGCGGACGGTTAGTTGAGCGTCCCGTTTGGCTCGATCTGGGATGCGGGGCGGCAAAGAGCCCTGGATTCATCGGTCTAGATCGTTTCGCCCTGCCCCTGGTGGACGTCATCACCGACCTGAACAAGGCGCTGCCCTTCGCCACCGACTCCGTCGACTTGGTCTTCGCCAGCCATTCTCTGGAGCACGTTGACGATCTGGCATTCACGATGCAGGAAATCTACCGGGTTTGTAAGCATGGCGCACAGGTGTGCATTGTCGCGCCGTACTCCCACCAGGGATTGAACTTGGCCAATCCCTATCACAAGCAGGCGTTCAACGAGCATACACCTCGCTTCTGGACGAACTCGCCTCTCACGACGATCTCGCCGGCAGAATACGATCATCCGACTTCGCCGACCTGGGGCCTCTCGGAAAGCGATCACAGCACACCCGGCCTGGATTTGAGATGTCTGAAGATGGAATTCTTCTATTTCTCTGCCTACCGTAGCCTGTCTTCTAATGAGCAGCGGGCGGCGCGCAAGATGTACCTGGATGTCTGCGACCTGATCATGTACAATCTGGTTGTTGTCAAGCAAGGACTGAGTGAGGCCGAGATGCAGGATTTAGATAACAAAACCGAGTATTATGAGCCGTCGTATGTAACTCTCCGTCGGCTCAACGAGCGCGCTGACCTGCTTGAGTCGCAGTTGTCTCAGACGCGATCCCTGTTCCACGTGCAAGAAGCTGAGTTGCAGGAGGCGCGCATTGCTCTTCAGACGCGAGAAGCCGAGCTAAGCGAAATGCGCGCCGCGTTCGAGTCTCAAGACGCCCAGTATCGGCAGCAACTTGAGGCGGCGCGAAACCTGGAGAGCAGGGTTGGCATGTTGACTGAGGAGCTGCAGCGGCGCGAGATAAGCCTGACTACGGTCCTTCAGCAACGCGAGACCGAGCTGGTCCACCTGCAGCAGGCCAACGGCCGTCTGAACGACCTCCTCAATCGACGAGCGGTACGTTGGCTTCGGTCTGCGCGCCAACGTTTTCGCCGCTACGACGCGCGTGATCAGATTGCTCCGCCATTCCAGCAACTCAAGGATGACAGCCTGCTTTTTTGCAGCAGCCTGGCCGGCTTCAAGCTGCGGCCCGGACCGGACCTCCAGAGGACGCAGTTCGTTACCTATCCGATCGAGCCCAGGCGAGCGGGCTTGTGCGCGCTCTTGTTGGCGCCGGTGCTCGACTCGTCGATAATTGACGGCCGCCTGGGCATCGAGCTGGTGTCATCCGACGGAAAGCAGATCTTGGCTCAGGTCGCTGTCCCTGTTAGCCAGTTGACCGAGGCCGCGCCTGTCAGGTTCGAGTTCGCGCCCATCGCCGGCACGGACAGAGGCCGCTTCTGGCTGCGGGTCTTCGCGCGCGATGTGACCGGCTCGCTGCGCGTATTCGAGTGGTGCAGCTACAGCCCGCTGGGCTTTGGACCGCGACGAGCGCGGGCTTTCTGCGGTCTCATCTTCGCCGCCGACCAGAAGCTTGGCAGCTAGCTTGGGAGGACAACTCATTATGGTCCGGGTGTCGACCAGCGTCAGCAAGATAGGCTCCTGGCTGGGGACCTGCCACAGCTTTCAGGATATGTACGATCGGAAAAGGAATTCTTTCGATTTCGCGCGTTTCGTCCTGGCCTCCTCGGTCATCTATTACCACTCGTTCGCTCTGTTCTATGGTGTTGGGAAACAGGGCGACGTGCTCGTCAGATTGACTCGGGGCCAGTTGGATAGCGGGACTTTTGCCGTTATGAGCTTCTTCGTGATCAGCGGGTTCCTGGTCACGCAGAGCCTGGTGAACAGCTCCTCGTACTGGTCCTATCTGAGCAAAAGGGCACTGCGGATATTTCCGGCGTTCTTCGTGTCATTGGTCCTCTGCGCGTTTGTCATCGGACCGGCAGTGTCTAGTCTCGATCTGAAAAGCTACTTCTTGACCGATCAGGCGAGCGGACCCATCAGCTTCGTCTGGAAGAATCTCTCCTTCAACATATTGGGCTACATTTGGACTATCCACGACGCCTTCGCGGGCAACCCCTTCCCCAGTAGCATCAACGGGTCGATGTGGACGCTCAAATACGAGTTTGCCTGCTATTTGGCCATAATCATCCTGTCATGTGCGTATTTTTTCAAACACAGAGCGTTGCTGCTTCATCTTACGGCGGCTGTCGCCATCCTGGTGATCCTCAGTTACAAATTCCAATTCTATCCTCTCCATCTCACGGGGTCGTTCTGGTGGTGGGTATTGAGTGACAACGAGTTCCCGCTCTTCCTCAAGTTTTCCTACTATTTCCTAGCCGGAGCTCTGGTATTCGTTTACCGCGAAAAAATCCCCTTCAATCTCGGAATTGTCCTCCTGGCCATTCTTGGACTGGTAGCCGCGACCCGGTTCCGGTTGCTGAGCTATGCCTTGCTGTTCCTTCTGCCTTATCTCATGCTGGCTTTTTGCCTGAGAGTCCGCTGGCCGAAGTTCGCCAAGTACGGCGACTTCTCCTATGGGATCTACATTTACGCGTTCCCGGTGCAACAGACACTGGTGTATGCGCTTGGTGGCAGGTCGAGCCTTTGGACCTTCGTTGCGGCATCGTTTACGGTGACCCTCCTCGTCGCTGTACTGTCCTGGCATTTCGTGGAGAAGCCGATGCTCGATTTGAAAGCCAAGCTGAGTGGTACGACACATAATCAAGGTCAGGCAGCGAACCGCCGCAGCCATCCGAGCAGCGCGGCAACAACCCTTGAGGTTTCGAAGAGCGACCAAGGGCCATTCGCAGCCCCATCTTCGGAAAGTGATCATCTGGCAGTCGAGCGTCCATGAACTTCCGGACTTCATGCCCTCAACGATAATTGCGGTGGGCAAGCCATTGCTCGTCTGCACGAACTTCACTGAGTGGAGTTCGCCGTCGCTCCCGCCTTTTGGGGAAGCGCAACGTGCCTTCGATGAGGCAAGAGCCTTTTGGAGACATGAGTAACTCTCAGTTCCTCATCGGACCTCGGCCGCGCCGCGCCAGGGCCTTCTGCGGGCTCATTTTCGCGACGTGATCGAAAATTGCGAATCTAAGGGCGAACTCCTATAATGTAGCGGATAAGCGCACGCATCTTCCTTGTCCCATAGCGTTAGGAGTGTAGCCGTGCCCACCAGGTCGTGTCCGCGCGTATTGGCCGTACCGTCCGATTTCATTCCATCGACGATGATCACCGTGGTCAAGCCACTGCTGCGGCTGCACGAGCTTCGCCGGGTGGAACTCGACATCGCCCACGAGCGGGCCGTCGGGCGGCGCAACGTGGAATGGGCCGACGTGGTCGTCTTCTGCCGCAACATGCGGCCCCGGTACGGCCGGGCGCTGGAGTGGGCCAAAGCACTCGGGAAGCCGGTCATGTACGAGCTGGACGACAACCTGCTCGAAGTACCTCCCGACGTGCCGGACGCGCACGTATATCGCGACCCGACGCGGCAGGCGCAGCTCAGGCAGTACCTGGAGCAGGCGGATCTGGTGCGGGTCTACTCGAACGCTCTGCGCGAATACGTCGCTGACATCAACCCTAATGTGGTCAGAGTGGATGGTCCCCTGGATTGGAGCCTGGTCCCCGAGCGGCCGGCTCGTCGGGACGCACGGCGCGTTCGCATCGTGTACGCAACCAGCCGCCTGGCCGACCACATCGGAGAGATCGTCGTCAAAGACGTTCTGCGGGTGTTGGACCGCTATCCCATGGCCGAGTTTGTAGTTTGGGGGCCTCGCATTGCAGCGCTGGAAGATCATCCCCGTGCTCACCACTTCCCGCTCGTCCCAGATTACGACTCGTTCTTTCGCTCTTTCGCCCGTATGGGCTTCGACATCGGCCTGGCCCCGTTGCCGGACGGCCTGTTCTACCAATGCAAGAGCAACAACAAGTTCCGCGAGTATGCCGCCTGCGGGATTGCGGGCCTTTACTCGGACGTCAGCGTCTATCGCGAATGCGTCGTCGAGGAAGTCAACGGGTTATTGGTCAAAGCAGAAGAAGGCGCGTGGTTCCGGGCAATGTCCCGCCTCATAGAGGACGAGGCGTTGCGCCTCGACATCAGTCGCAGAGCGCAGGTTTACGCCCGGCGTCATTACAGCATGGACAATATGTTGGACGCCTGGCTAGAGCACATCGAATTCGTCCTGGCTCGACGGGGCTTGCCGGTATCCGTCAGTGCTTCCTGCAGCGGCGACTTAGCCCCAACCGGCCTGCCGTCGGCCGGCTCGGTCGTCGCCAACGGGACCGATTCCGTCCGGCGCGGCCGACGGGTCGCCGAAAAGCTCTTCGGTCTGGTGCA
Organism: uncultured Chloroflexia bacterium; assembly: GCA_963843645.1. Classification (GTDB taxonomy): domain Bacteria; phylum Chloroflexota; class Anaerolineae; order DAOTYC01; family DAOTYC01; genus CAWJLE01. The sequence continues at coordinate 1,805,316 of CAWJLE010000003.1, forward strand.
AACTCGGGGCTGGCGCTTCACTTTAGGATACGTGGGCGTGCACTACGGCAGTCTGGTGCAGTCCGTTAAACTCAAACTCCGGCTGCGGCAGCGCCCCTCTGCGAGATTTAAGTGAGGGATTCTTCCCAGGCTTCACAAGTGCCTCTGATCAGCGTGTCAGTGCTGAACTATAAGCAGGCCGATTATGTGCCGCGCTGCCTGGCCGCTGTGGCCCGGCAGACCTACCCGCGCCTCCAGGTGCTTTTTTCTGATAACGGATCCGCGGATGGATCAGTCGAGTGGGTCAGGGCCCATCATCCAGAAATCGAGGTCATCGCCCATCCCACGAACCTGTACTTCTGTCGCGCGCACAACGTTGCCATAGCCCGGTGCCGGGGCGAGTTCGTGTTGACGCTGAACGTGGACACGTGTTTGGCCGACACGTTCATCGAGCGCATGGCAGCAGCGATGGAGCTGGACCCTCAGATCGGAATGGTCTCGGGCAAGCTGCTTCAAATGGATCGTGATTTTCGGCCGCTGGCGCCGCCCGTTCTCGATTCGACGGGGATATGGTTCACTCCCGAAATGCGGCACTTCGACCGCGGACAGGGCGAGAGCGACCGGGGGCAATACGATCGCGTTGAATACGTCTTTGGGCCCTCGGGCGCGGCCGCGCTCTATCGCCGGACGATGCTCGATGACCTAGCTTTTCAGGGAGAGTACTTCGACGAGGATTTCGTCATCTATCGTGAGGACGCAGACCTGGCGTGGAGAGCCCGGTTGTTGGGCTGGCGCGGCCTGTATGCGCCCCAGGCAGTAGCCTACCACGTCAGGCGAGTGCGCCCCGGTCTCGGACCGCGGCGCCGGGAGATCAGTCCCGAATTGAACATGCACTCCGTAAAGAATCGATTTCTCATGCGCGTAAAGAACCAGACGTGGGCAAACGGCCTGCGCTTTTTGTGGCCGACTCTGCGGCGCGATGCCCAGGTTGTCGGCTACGTGCTGCTGGTGGAGCACAGCTCGCTGCCGGCCCTGGGCCAGGCCGTCGCGCTGCTGCCTCGCGCGCTGTCCCGGCGCAAGCACCTCATGTGCCGCAGACGCGCCTCCGAGCACGATCTGGCCCAATGGTTCGCCGATCACCCTATGTCGTTCCCGTATCCGGCATCCGCAGGAACTCGCCCATGAAAATCGCTCTCCTTGGCACGCGGGGGGTCCCCTCAAACTACGGCGGATTCGAGACATTCGTGGATCAGCTTGGGCGACGCCTGGCCGCGCGAGGGCACGAGGTTACCGTCTACTGCCGCTCACACCAAATCCACTATCCCGGTGACGAGTACCTGGGCATGCGGCTCGTCAAGCTGCCGACGATCACCAACAAGTACTTGGACACCTTCGTCCACACCTGGCTGTCATCCCTGCATGCGCTGCCCCAAGGCTACGACCTGATCCTGTATTGCAACGTCGGCAACAGCCCTCTGACCTGGATCCCCAGGCTGCGCGGCGTGCCGACTATCCTTCACGTCGATGGGCTTGACTGGACGCGTGAGAAATGGCCGCCCGCGGCCAAGAAGTACATCCAGTTCGCCGCTTATCTGGCGAACCACTGCCCCAATACCTCCATCACCGATTCACAGGTCGTGCAGCGGTATTATCGGAAGCGATTCGGTCGGGAACTCCTGGTGATCCCCTACGGCTCTGAAGTGAACCGCCTGCCCCCGGGCAAGACACTGGAGCGCCTCGGCTTGCAGCCGGACCGCTACGTTCTCTCCGTCGGGCGGCTGGTCCCCGAGAATTGCGTCCACCACTTGATCGAGGCGTTCAAAGGGCTGCAGACCGACATGAAGTGCGTCATCGTCGGCGACGCAGCCTACGCCAGCGACTACATCGCATCGCTACAAGCGTCGGCGCGCGACGACCCGCGGATCGTCTTCACGGGGTACCTCTTTGGCGACGGCTACCTGGAATTGGGTTCGAATGCCTACGTGTCCGTCATCACAACAGCGGCCAGCGGCACCCACCCGGCCCTGGTGGAAGCCATGGGGTTTGGGAACTGCGTGGTGACTCAGGACGTGCCGGAGAACCTGGAGACCGTAGGTGATGCTGCGCTGATCTACGAGGGCAAGGCCGGCGCCGCCAGTCTACGGACGGTGCTGGGGCGCCTTTTGGCCACAGCGGAAGAAGTTCAGGAGTATCGCCGTCGGGCCCGCGTTCGCGCACAGGAATGCTTCAGTTGGGACGCGGTGACCACCGACTACGAGCGCCTGTTCTACCAGATCGCCAGGCTGCCGCTGCCGGAGAGACTGCAAAACCCACCGGGAGGCGGTCCCGCAACTGCGTCTTCGAGCTAGGGCCACCCGGCGGCAACGCAGCTCCAAGGCCGCTGGTGCTCTTCCATCACGGGTTCGGCAACTGAAATTGCTCCAACCGCGCGCGTGTGATCTCCCCTTCCCCAAGTTGCGGCAACACGCCGGATTGAAGCCCCCTTCGGCGGAACACCGTAGAACCATACTCGAACTCAGCCGTCGAGAAGGGTCCGGGTGGCGACGACTCCAGCGCGTCTTGCATTTGTTCGCGAGCCTCATCGAGCCTACCTGCTTGCTTGTAAAGCGCTGCGAGATTCGCATGGTTTAGCGGGTAGTTGGGCTCCAGCCGAATGCCTGCCTCGTACGCACCGATCGCCTTTGGCAGAGCACTTTCGCTGTTCGACGTGGATGCCACCCGGCCCCAGGCATAGCCGGCTTGAAAGTGGTAGAACGCCAGCCCACTATCCCGGTCGGCTGCCAATCCGAACGACCTGGCAGCGGCCGCCCAATCGCCGCGCTCTGCGAACCCAACTCCTCGCGCGAACGGCCGCAGCGCCCAATCCGAACCAAATGCGCCGACGATCAGCAGCGTGGCCGGCAGGATGAGCAGAAGAGGGGAGAAACCTTCTCGCCTGGCTGGCGGAGCCACCTGCCGCGCCGGCGCTGCTAAAGCCAAAGCCAGTATGCCCGCGACCGTCAGCCCAATGATGGGCCTCCCGAGCAGATCATCGAATAGCCCGTGCACCGCGAACCCGGTCAGAGCCGCCATGCTCCCCGCCATGACGACCTGTTGAGGCCACTCAGCAGTCCGCCAGGCTCCGCGAAATGCCCGCAGGAACGAGACGCCCAGCCACCCGAGCACCAGTAGCCCGACGATTCCCTGTTCTCCCGCGACGTTGACAGGTATGCTGTGAGCGGTGTCGAGAAATGGTGGGACCGGGTTGTGCTTGAGATACTCCGTGGAAAACGTAAAGGGACCCGTGCCGTACACGGGCGATCTCGTGAAGGCCGACCACGCGCTGGCCCAGATGAAGTCCCTGGCGTGCAAGATGCTCGCGTGAGAGGGATGCATGACCTCTATCGAAGCCAGCGAGGCTGATGCAGCCACGACGGCCAGGCCCAGGCCGACAGCCACCCATCGCCAGGGCCCAAACAGACGTTTTCGTTGACCCCACAGCCTCACCAGCGGTTCGGCCAACGGGGTCCGCGCCAGCAGCACGGCCAACGTCCCCACCGTCACGAGCGTGCCGATCCACCCCCCGCGTGAAGAAGTGAAGAACTGCGCCACGAGGTCCCCGCCGACGAATGCCGCCATCGCCCAGCGATGAGGCCGACGGCTCGCGGTAGCTGCCCGGATCACCGCGAGCGGCAACAACAGGTTCAGGAAACAAGACAGTATGTTGCCGTGGATCAGCAGGGACTGGATGCGGATTGCACTCGGAACGGCGAAGGACTTCCCCACGAGGGGTTGTGCCAGAGCGCCCCACCATCCGACAGTCTCCGGAAGCCCCAGCACGACCACGACGACCCCTGTGATCAACATACTGTTCATGAATACCTCGGCGGGCCAGCCCTGTGTTCGGCAGTGTGCAACCAGATAGAACCAGAGGAGGTAAACCACGAGCAATCCAAGCCAACCTGCGCTGCGTCGTGGGTCCTCGCCGAGCAGCGTGCTAAGGATCAGGCTCGCGAATACAGCCAGCAGGGGAAGCTCAATTTGGGTCGTGGGGATGCGTCGCCTGCTCCAGATCGCGCCTCCCAGCCAGAGGCACACGATCAGCGCCAGAAGAAAGTGACAGCATACTCGGGTCCTGAAGGACACCGGCCCGAGCGTTACAGGACCGTCGCTGATCAGCAGGAGCAAGTACAGAGAAGTGAGAACCAGTCCCCGAAGAAGAACGGGCCAGTGCTCTCGGAAACTCGTGTGGATGGAGCCCTGGGAGGAAGTCATCCTGGATCGATACCCCGTGTACAGACCGTAATCCGTCCCATTTGACTACTCGGCGGCAGCTGGCATTATACCTGCTCCGTCCCACCGCCACAAAATCCCACTTTCTTTCGGCTGCAATTGCGCTTTCGTCGCTCCAAGGCTGTAACTGGGTGCCGGCGAACGCGAAACTCGCGCGCCCTGGACACGTGTGCAATGTTGCCGAGGGTATTGACACTCGAAACGAATTATGATACCATGATAATGTCTCTCACATATTAGAAATGATTTTCATCATGTGAAAATCAATTACGATTTTCGACGATTGCGGCAGCAACACGTGTGCCGACGTCCGAAGGGCCAACGCCGCCGGCAGCCAGGCGGTCGTGATGCTTCGGTCCGAACGGGCTGGCGCCCCTCGCACAATCTCGCGGGCGCCGCAGGAGCCCTGTCAGCTTCACGACGACATGAGACTCAGACGAGTCTACTTTCCAAAGGGGGAACTCAAAACAATGAGGCAGCTGACCGTCAGACCGCAGATCCACAACCACGCAACGTTCCTGAAGTTTGCGAAAGAGTTCGACCTCTCGCGCCAGGACCTCCTCTTTACCGAAGAGTTCATCTACCGCACGTACCTGAAGAAGCTCGATCTACCGTGCGCCGTGTTGTGCCGCGATCCGTACGGCACGGGAGAGCCCGGCGACGACATGATCGATCGCGTTTACGCTGACGCGCGCCGGTACTCCACCGGTCGGATCATCGCCGTGGGCGGCGGCAGCGTGATCGATATCGGCAAGATCCTGGCGCTCAAAGACGCCGTGCCATCCTCCCGGCTCTTCCAGCGCCAGATCCCGGTCGTCAAAGAGAAGCAGCTGGTGATCGTTCCCACCACGTGTGGGACCGGCAGCGAGGTCACGGGCATCGCCATCGCTCACATCGAGGACAGAGGGACCAAGATGGGCTTGGCCGACGACGCGCTGTTCGCGGACCACGCAGTGCTCATCCCCGAGCTGGTACGCGATTTGCCCTACCCGATCTTCGCATTCAGCGCCATCGATGCGCTGGTGCACGCGGCGGAGTCTTATCTGTCCCCCAAGGCGAATGCGTTCACGGAGGTCTTCAGTTTGAGCGCGACCGCCAGTATCCTCGGCGGATTCGCCTCGATTCTGGAAAACGGCCAGGAGCATCGCAAGGAAATCATCAATAGCTTCCTGACCGCGAGCTGCTTCGCCGGGATCGCGTTTGCCAATGCCGGCGTGGGGCCGGTCCACGCGCTGGCCTATCCGCTGGGCGGCAACTATCACGTGCCGCACGGGGAAACGAACTATCAGTTCTTCGCCCAGGTCTTCAACCTGTACCAGCGTGAAAGGTCCGCTGGGAAGATCGAGACTCTGGCGGGGGTCATTGCTGAGCCGCTCCGCCGTTTGGGCATCGACGGAAACGAGGAGGACACCTTCACCCGCCTGGAATCTATGCTCCAGCGGCTTCTCCCATTGAAGCAGCTGCGGGAGTACGGCATGAAGGAGGAGGAGATCGGCGCTTTCGCGCAGAGCGTAATGGATAACCAGCAGCGACTGCTCGTGAACAGCTACATCCCGTTTACACTGGACCACGCCCGGGAGATCTACAGCAACCGGTTCTAAGGCATTTTCGAACTTCGAAACTCGGAAAGGATGATCATACGATGCCACTGAAGACTGCCAAACAATACGTCGAGAGCCTGAAGCAGCTGGATCTGAAGGTATTCCTGCTTGGGGAGCGAGTAAAGGACCCGGTCAACCACCCGATCATCAAACCATCAATGAATTCGGTCGCGATGACGTACGCTCTGGCCCACGTTCCAGAATACGAGGACTTGATGACGGCGACGTCGGTTTTGTCGGGCGAGAAGATCAACCGCTTCGCCCACCTCCACCAGAGCACGGACGACCTGCTCAAGAAGATCAAAATGCAGCGCCTGTTGGGGCAGAAGACCGCTTCCTGTTTCCAGCGGTGTGTAGGGCTCGACGCGGCCAACGCGTTGTACTCCACGACCTACGAGATCGACCAGAAGTACGGCACCGAGTACCAGCAGCGTTTCATTGAGTACTGGAAGTACATCGAGCACAACGATCTGACGGTGGACGGCGCCATGACCGACACCAAGGGAGACCGGGCGCTCGCCCCGAGCCAGCAGACCGATCCCGATCTGTACCTGCGGATCGTTGAGCGGCGGCCGGATGGCATCGTCGTGCGCGGCGCCAAGGCGCACCAGACGGGTATCCTCAACTCGCACGAAGTGATCGTCATGCCGACCATCGCGCTGAAGCCCGACGACAAAGATTACGCCGTCTGCTTCGCGGTGCCCACCGACACCGACGGCATCTTCATGATCTACGGCCGGCAGAGCTGCGACACCCGCAAGCTCGAAGCCGACGCCGACATCGACCTGGGCAACCGGCATTTCGGCGGCCACGAATGCCTGGTGATCTTTGAGGATGTGTTCGTGCCGAACGATCGCATCTTCATGGACGGCGAAACCGAGTTCGCGGGCGTCCTGATCGAGCGGTTCGCCGGCTACCACCGCCAGAGCTACGCCTGCAAGACTGGCGTGGGCGACGTCCTCATCGGCGCCGCGGCAGTGGCGGCGGACTACAACGGCGTCGCCAGGGCCAGCCACGTGAAAGACAAGCTCATCGAAATGACACACCTGAACGAGACCATGTTCGCCTGCTCGGTGGCGTGCTCGGCTCAGGGGCACAAGACGTGCGCCGGCAACTACGAAATCGACCAACTGCTCGCCAACGTCTGCAAGCAGAACGTGACGCGGTTCCCCTACGAGATCGCCCGGCTGGCAGAAGACATCGCCGGTGGCCTGATGGTGACGATGCCCTCCGAGATGGACTGGCGAAACCCTGAGCTGCGGCCGTACATCGAAAAATACCTGCGTGGCGTGGACAACGTCCCGACCGAAGCGCGCATGCGGATCCTGCGCCTCATTGAGAACCTCACGCTCGGGACGGCGGCGGTGGGATACCGGACGGAATCCCTGCACGGGGCGGGATCACCTCAGGCGCAGCGCATCATGATCGCCCGCCAGGCGAACCTGGATGCGAAGAAGAAGATGGCGAAGGCCATCGCCGGGATCCAGGAAGAAGAGAAGTAACACAGGGGGCTACGTCGACATGAACTGGAAAGATGATTATAAGGCACGGTCCACGGATGCGGCGCAGGCTGCGACGCTGATACGAAACGGCAGCCGGGTCGTGGTGGGTCATGCCGTGGGCGAACCAAGCCACTTGCTGGACACCATCGTGGAGCATGCCGAGGACTACCGGGACGTGGTAATTATCCACATGCTGTGCATGGGCCAGGGACGCTACTGCCAGCCGGGAATGGAACACTGCTTTCGTCACAATTCGCTGTTTGTCGGCGGGGCCGCCCGCGACGCCGTGTCTGAGGGCCGGGCCGACTTCACGCCCTGCTACTTCTCGGAGATTCCCGGCCTCTTCAGCACGGGCGCTCTGCCCGTCGATGTGGCGCTGATCCAGGTGAGCCCGCCGGACAACAACGGCTATTGCAGCCTGGAGTCTCGGTAGACTACACCCTGGCGGCGGCGAAGGCCGCCCGGAAGGTGATCGCCCAGGTGAACCGCTTCATGCCGCGCACGCACGGGAACAGCTTCCTGCACGTCAGCGAGATCGATTGCTTCGTCGAGCACGACCAGCCCATCATCGAGCTGCCGCCGGCCACGACGTCGGACGTGGAGCAGGCCATCGGTGCGCACTGCGCGGCGTTGGTCGAGGACGGCTCGACGCTGCAACTGGGCATCGGCTCACTGCCCGACGCGGTGCTGAGCTGTCTGAAGGACAAGAAGGATATCGGGATCCACTCAGAGATGATCTCGGACGGCGTGGTCAGCCTGGTCGAGGCCGGGGTGATTAACTGCCAGCGAAAAACGTTGCACAACGGCAAGATCGTGGTATCCTTCCTGATGGGGACCCGAAAGCTGTACGACTTCGTCGACGACAACCCGATGATGCACATGGCGCCCGTCGATTACGTGAACGATCCGTACGTGATCCGGCAGAACACGCGAAATGGTCTCCATCAACTCCTGCGTTCAGGTGGACCTGATGGGCCAGGTCTGCTCCGAGAGCATCGGCCTCAAGCAGATCAGCGCGGTCGGCGGGCAGGTGGACTTCGTGCGCGGCGCTAATATGTCGCCGGGCGGCAAATCCATCATCGCCATGCCATCCACTGCGGCAGGTGGGAAGATCTCCAAGATCGTTCCGCTTCTCGACCCTGGGGCGGCCGTGACCACGAACCGGTACGACGTATCCTACATCGTTACGGAGTACGGGGTCGCCAGCCTGAAAGGCAAGTCGCTTCGCGAACGGGCCGAGGAACTGATCCGCATTGCGCACCCGAACTTCCGCCCTGCCTTACGGGAAGAGTACGAGCGGCGGTTCAGGAGAAGCTTCCCATGGGCAGGATGAATGCGGTCTACGGCCTCGGCCCGTGCCGTACCGCGATCGGGAAGTTCGGCGGCGCCCTCAAAGAGGTGTCCGCCGTCGAGCTAGGGGGCCACCGTCCTGCGCGCCGCTGTGTCGCGCGCCGGAGTGGAGCCCGCCGACGTCGGCGAGGTCGACCTGGGCTGCGTCCTGACGGCCGGCCAGGGTCAAAACCCGGCGCGGCAGGCGGCCGTGTCCGCGACCATACCCTACTCAACGCCGTCCATGACGATCAACAAGGTCTGCGGCTCGGGGCTTCGCGCGGCGGTGCTGGCCGCGCAGTCCATTCTCAGCGGAGACACCGCCTGTGCGGCAGCCGGTGGCATGGAGAGCATGAGCAACGCGCCGTACCTTCTGAAGCAGCACCGTTGGGGCGCCAAGATGGGTCCCGACGTAGCCGTCGACGAGCTGGTCGTGGACGGCCTGGTCGACGCGTTCCACCACTACCACATGGGCGTCACAGCCGAGATCCTGGCCGAGAAGTACGGCATCGGTCGAGACGCGCAGGATGAGTACGCGCTCCAATCCCACCTGAAAGCAGCCGGGGCGACCACCGCGGGCCGGTTCGAGACTGAAATCGTCCCTGTGACCCTGCCGCAGAAAAGCGGCCCCATTGGCTTCGCCCGCGACGAGCACGTCCGCGCAGATGCCACGCTTGAGGGGCTGGCCCGCCTTCGCCCGGCATTCAAGTCCGACGGGACGGTGACGGCCGGCAACAGCTCGGGAATCAATGACGGCGCCGCGGCGGTGGTCTTGGCCAGCGAGGCATTCGTCGCGGAGCGCGGCCTCAGGCCGACGTTCCGGATCGTCTCGTGGGGCTCCGCCGGCGTGGAGCCGGAGTTCATGGGTCTAGGCCCGCTGCCCTCAACCCGGAAGGCCCTCGATCGGGCAGGGCTCACGCTGACCGACATCGGCTGCGTCGAACTGAACGAAGCCTTCGCCGTGCAGTCCATCGCCGTGGTCCGAGAGCTCGGCGTCGACGCCGGCATCGTGAACGTGAATGGTGGGGCGGTCGCCCTGGGACACCCCATCGGAGCCTCGGGCGCGCGCATCCTGGTAACCCTGGCGCACGAAATGGCCCGCCGTGGCTGCCGGTACGGCCTGGCCGTGCTGTGCATCGGCGGAGGCATGGGCGAAGCGATGATCATCGAAAGGGTGTAGGACCATGGAGCACATTCTCTTCGAAGAGGACGGGCCGATTGCGATCTTGACGCTGTCGCGGCCCCAGCAGTTGAACGCGCTAAACCGGCAGGTCCTGCAGGAGCTGGACGAGACCATCGAATGCGTTTCCTGCAGCGAAGCCACTCGCTGCCTTATCATCACCGGCAGTGGGGAGAAGGCATTCGTCGCGGGGGCGGACATCGCGGAGATGGCCGACATGGACGAGGACCAGGCCCGCACGTTCTCCGCGTTCGGTTCCGGCGTGTTCTGCCAAATCGAGTCCCTGCCGATGCCGGTGATCGCCGCGGTGAACGGCCTGGCCCTAGGCGGCGGCTGCGAGCTGACCCTCTGCTGCGACATCACCCTGGCGGCGGCGCATGCAGTTTTCTCCCAGCCGGAGGTCGCGCTGGGCATCACGCCCGGCTGGGGAGGCACCCAGCGGCTGGCGCGCCGTATTGGGGCCAGCCGCGCCAAACGCATGATCTTCACGGGCGAGAAGGTCAAGGCGCCCGATGCCCTGGCCATCGGGCTGGTTGACGAGGTCGTGGACGGCGCAGCGCTGATGGACACGGTCCGGGAGTTGGCCCGGAAGATCGCCGCGCAGCCCCGGATCGCACTGGCCGCAGCCAAAGAAGCCATCAATCACGGCTGCCGACACGGACTGGAGGACGGCCTCGACGTCGAAACGGGGCTGTTCAGCACGTGTTTCGCGTCGGACGAGCAGAAGCAGCCCCTGCGGGCTTTCCTGGAAAGCAGGAGAAAGTAGGAGGATCACGACGATGCGAGCGTTCGTTGTCGGCGCGGGGACGATGGGCTCCGGAATCGCTCAGGTATTCGCGGCGAACGGCTGGGACACTGGCCTGTGCGATCTGACCCTGGATCTGGCTGTGGGGGGCAAGAAGAAGATCGAAGCAGGGCTCGCGCGGCTGGTGGACAAAGGGAAGCTGGCCGACGTCGAGCGGACGGCGATTCTGGCACGCATCTACGCCACGGCGGACGTTACCACAGCAGCCGGCTGCGATCTGGTCGTCGAAGCGTCCATCGAGGACATGACGACCAAGAAGGAGCTTTTCGCCCAACTCGACGCGGCCTGCGGGCCGGTCGCCGTCCTCGCCACGAACACGTCGTCGCTGTCGGTGACCGAGATAGCGTCAGCGACCCGGAATCCCACGCGGGTCGCGGGCATGCACTTCTTCAACCCGGCGCCGGTCATGAAGCTGGTCGAGGTCATCCGCGGCGTGGAGACCTCCGCCGAGACCGTCGAGCGCGTCGTGGAGATCGCCCGCTCGCTGGGCAAGGAACCCGTGCAGGTCGTGGAATCGCCGGGTTTCGTGGTCAATCGGCTGCTGATCCCCATGATCAACGAGGCCATCGGCGTGTTGGCGGAAGGCGTGGCCAGCGCCGAGGACATCGACAAGGCCATGGTCCTCGGCGCCAACCACCCGATCGGGCCGCTCGCGCTCTCAGACCTGGTCGGGAACGACGTCACGCTGGCGATCATGGACACCCTCTACCACGACACGGGCGACCCCAAGTATCGCGCCCACACGCTACTCCGCAAGATGGTGCGCGCCGGCCGCCTCGGCCGGAAGTCGGGCAAGGGCTTCTTCACGTATTGAGCCGGCGGCAGACGCCACGGGCGGGGCCGACGATCGGCTCCGCCCGTTTTTGTTTGGGCAGCAATTGCGTCATATCGATGGTGGTTCCCCTGGCGATCAAAATCGTGCGCAGCGCGATAGTCTGATGTGACGGCCCGTTCTGAGGCCATCGCTGCTATTCGTGCGAACTTGTGACATAGTGATATAATATAGAATGAAAGGTATATCTGAGATTTCGAGCAGTTCGAAGTCTGTGATGGTGCAGCAAGACGTGCCGGGCCGGCACCATCCCGCGCCAAGGTTCAGAAGCGAAGTAGCCGATCCAGCAACAATCTGCGAGGGAGACCAATCATGAACGTCCGGCGACGGTGGCTCTACTACGGTGGCGGCGTGGCAGCAACCCTTGTCATTCTGGCCTGTTTCACCTGCGGCGGAGTGGTTGTCGGCACACGGTTGGCTACCAGATCGGCACTTCAGGCTACCGTCCTTCCCACTTTGTCCCGCCGACCCATCGCGCCGGTTCCTATTGCCACGATTGCTTCTGCTCCGACGAGTAGCCCCTCACCGACACCCATGCCCACGTCCTCCGCGACGCCCTCTCGTTTCGTCGAGGCCCAAGTTGTCGGCATCGTCGACGGAGATACGATCCGAGTTAGCCTCGGGGGCCAGGAATACTCCGTGCGCTACATCGGTATGGACTGTCCGGAGATAGAGCACCCTGATGAGCCAGCACAACCCTGGGGGCCGGAGGCTTCCGCCGCCAATGCCACCCTCGTCGCCGGCCGGATCGTCCGCCTGGAGAAGGACGTCAGCGAGACGGACACCCATGACCGCCTTCTGCGTTATGTCTATATCGGCGATGTGATGGTTGATCGCGAGCTCGTCCGGCTCGGCCTCGCTCGTGCGAAGGCCTACCCTCCGGACACGACTCATCAGCCGGAGCTGATTGCTGCAGAAAACGAAGCCCGCATCGCTGGCGTGGGTCTGTGGGCATCTCCAGTTCCGGCGGTTGCGACAGCCACCGCTGCGGTCACGGCATCGACGCCTGCTCCGACTGCTGCTGTGGCAACGCCACCGACCACTCCAACGCACGTCGCACTGCCCGTTTCAGCCGTTGCCGCACCGTCTGACGCCTGCACCTATAAGGCCAGCAAGAAGTCTGCCCCATTTCACCACGCCTATTGCCAGTGGGCGGATAAGATCAGTGCTGACAACCTGCAGTGTTTTGCCACCCGGGAAGAAGCGATAGCTGCCGGGCATCGCTCATGCAAAGTATGTAACCCATAATGGCGCGCCTTGCGCCGAGCGGGTGACGGTGGGAGGCCCTCCGCCCCGGTTCGATCGCCACCCCACCGGCGCGATGTCTCAAGAACTGACGCAGACCCATAAGTACTAAAAGCCTTGACGGCAGCATGCGATCATGCTAAAATACTAATGCGTATTCTCTCTATTCCCCATCATGATAGTTGGGCAGGGTCCGCCCCATCGTGGGTAAGGAGGAAGACCATGAGTCGGTTCCTGTTACTCAGGCGTCTGTCGGCATTGCTCACGGCGACGCTCCTCGTCGCCTCCGTGGCCCAGGCGGGCCCGCCGCCCATCCCGCTCGCGGCAGTTCCCTGCACTACAGAGCCGAACGTCAACCGGGCCGGCCAGGACTACGCCAGCATGGACGTCCCCCCGAACCCAAGCGTCTGCCGGATCGCGTGCGAGAACGATCCGCAGTGCCGGGCTTACACGTACGTCCGGCCCGGTGTCCAGGGACCGAGCGCGAAGTGCTGGCTGAAGAACGGCGTCCCGCCGGCGCAACCGGACGCCAACTGCGTCTCTGGCGTCAAGCAGTTGGGGCCTCCGCCTGGGCCCACACCGACGCCGGCGCCCTTTCACCCCGCCCCCGCCGGGGAAGATTGCATCGCCTTCGATTCGAACGCGGTCTCGGTCGCCCAGATCGGCGGACGGTGGAAGGTTGTGCAGGGGAGCATGTTGCTGCTGGACTTCGGCAGCAGCCAACCGCAGGCCCGGCAGGCGCTGCAGGTCATCCAGCATTATGGGATGGACTCGCAATGCTTCGTGGGCCGGCCGAACGCGCCGATGCAATACTACCTGGTCAACGGGGCGGCGCCGAGCGGCTCGCTCCCCGGACAGGACTGCATTCCCTTCAACCCGGCGCAGCTTCGGGTGCAGCGCATCAGCGGCAGATGGAAGGTCGTCGAGGGCAGTCACTCGTTGCTCGATTTCGGCGCCAGCCAGGCAAACGCACAGCTGGCCTACGACACCATCATGAGGTACGGCTTCACCCAGGTCTGCTACGTGGGCCGGCCGGGACTGAAGTTCATGTACTTCCTGAGCGGCGGCGCGGCGCCGCCCCCGCCGCCAACAGCGCCGGTCAACGTAACCGCGAACGTGACAGCGGACCCGCCCAACTACTCCGGACCGTGTCCCGGCACGATCACCTTCCGGGGCGCGATCGCGGCGTCCGGACCGTGCGACGTGAGTTACAAATTCATCCGCAGCGACGGCGCGACCGCGCCCGTCCAAGCATTGCACTTCGCCGCGGCCGGCAGCCGTCAGGTGAACGAGACCTGGACCATCGGGATGAACTACAGCGGCTGGGAGGCCATCCAGATACTTTCGCCGGCCGAGCTCCAATCGAACCAGGCGCCGTTCCAGATCACCTGCGGCGCGGCTCCCCCTCCCCCGCCGGCCCCATCAACGGAGGACTGCATCCAGTTCGATCCGAACGCTGCGTCGGTCACCCAGATCGGCGGCCGGTGGAAGGTCGTCGTGGGGGACATGTGGTTGCTGGACTTCGGGGGCAATGAGGCCGAGGCACGCCAGGCGCTGCAGATCATCCAGTCCTACGGGCTGACCTCGCAGTGCTTCGTGGGCCGCCCCAACCCGCCGATGGAATACTACCTGGTCAATGGGTCCGCACCGTCCGGCGCCCTGGCCGGGGAAGATTGCGTCGCCTTCAACCCGGCGGCAATCCAGGTGCAGCTGATCAATGGCACCTGGAAGATCGTGGAAGGCAGCCACTGGATCCTCGACTTCGCCGGGAGCCAGGCGAACGCCCAGCTCGCGTTCGACCTGATCCAGAAATACGGCTTCACCCACATCTGTTTCGTCGGGCGGCCCAACCCGCCGATGACGTACTTCCGACGCTGACCCGCGGCGCTGTGGCACCCGCTCCCTGATTGAGCAAGGGACGGCCAGTCACCGTCCCTTGCTCGCTTTCAGTCCACCTGCTTCATTCGGCACTCAGGAACCCTCGTTCACCTCATCGACGGGTACCTCCCAGGGCACCTCCGAAGAGTTGGGGCTCCGATACAATATTGTGATATAATGATATAAGATATGGCGTAGAAAGATCAAAGAGTCTAATCGGTGCTGACCGCTTTCGACGTACGTCGGCGAGTCATCTCTCCTGCACGGAAAGGAGGCGCGACATGGAGCTCCAAACGCGCATCGTCCCGAGGTTGGACCCACTGGTCGTCTCGCTCACGGTTCTCGGTCTGCTCATCGGCGTGCCCAGCGCGTACGGCGTTCTATCCGGCTCCGGTCTGCTCGGCGATCGGGACGACGTGCTGCTTGGCCTGGGCGTCGGCTTCCTCATCGTCGGCATCGCCCTGCTGTTGCCGTTGATCGCGCGCGTCCGCGCCATCAGCCGCTTCACGCATGAGGCAGTGACCGTTGGCGCCGTCGTGATCGACAAACGCGAGCGCACCGTCTACAACAAGAAGCAGCCGTTCACCGTGCACGAGATCGCACTGCAGTACGACACCGCCGCTGGGCCGGTGAAGCTCCTGGTCAGCGTCAAGCCTGAGCGGTACGATGCGCTCGCAACGGGAACGGCGCTGGATGTGCGCTACGCCGTCTCGCAGCCACGCCTGGCCCTGCTCCAATACGAGTATGCGCCCCGCAAACCCGCCGGCGCCTGAAGTGGGCGCGTAGCGACCGTGGCGGTTGTGGAGCTGACCTGGAGAGGTGCGGGGGAAGTCACAGCGCGTCAGTTGCCGGCACCAGGCAACCCAGAGAGTCACGCCCACACCCTGCTCCCGAAGAATGGTGCGCGCCGGCCGCCCGGGCCGGAAGTCGGGCAAGGGGTTCTTCACGTACCGAACCGGCAGCAGTGTTATACACGCCCAGCCATGAACCCGAGAGTCAACCAACTCTTAGGCTACAAGCTCAAGCCTGCTGGAAGCAGGCTAAAAGACAAAGGCTGAGCCTTGCTCGCGGCACTCAAGGTTTCGGCGCTTGCGTGGCAGCATCGTCCCCATCGTCGGTTTGCTCCAAGGCAGCCGAGCGCGGCGGCGGCAACGACACACAGCATCACGCACATCGTCCCCATTGTTGGTTTGCTCTAAGGCAGCCGAGCCCTGAGAGTCAACTCTCAGGCTAAGAGCTCAAGCCTGCTGGAAGCAGGCTCAAATCAGAAGGCCGAGCCTTGCTCGCGGCACTCAAGGTTTCGGCGCTTACGTGGCGACATCGTCCCCATCGTCGGTTTGCTCCAAGGCAGCCGCGGCCCTGAGAGTCAACTCTCAGGCTAAGAGCTCAAGCCTGCTGGAAGCAGGCTCAAATCAGAAGGCCGAGCCTTGCTCACGGCACTCGAGGTCCAGGCTCTTGCGTGGCAACATGCTCGTCTTCGTCTACGGTTTGCTCCAAGGCAGCCGCGGCCCTGAGAGTCAACTCTCAGGCTAAGAGCTCAAGCCTGCTGGAAGCAGGCTCAAATCAGAAGGCCGAGCCTTGCTCACGGCGCTCGAGGTCCAGGCTCTTGCGTGGCAACATGCTCGCCTTCATCTTCGGTTCGCTCCAAGGCAGCCGCGGCCCTGAGAGTCAACTCTCAGGCTGAGAGCTCAAGCCTGCTGGAAGCAGGCTCAAAACAGAAGGCCCAGCCTTGGTCGCGGTACTCAAGGTTTCGACTCTTGCGCGGCAACATGCTCGCCTTCATCTTCGGTTTGCTCCAAGGCAGCCGCGGCCCTGAGAGTCAACTCTCAGGCTAAGAGCTCAAGCCTGCTGGAAGCAGGCTCAAATCAGAAGGCCGAGCCTTGCTCACGGCACTCGAGGTCCAGGGTCTTGCGTGGCAACATGCTCGTCTTCGTCTACGATTTGCTCCAAGGCAGCCGCGGCCCTGAGAGTCAACTCTCAGGCTAAGAGCTCAAGCCTGCTGGAAGCAGGCTCAAATCAGAAGGCCGAGCCTTGCTCACGGCACTCGAGGTCCAGGGTCTTGCGTGGCAACATGCTCGTCTTCGTCTACGGTTTGCTCCAAGGCAGCGATGGCAGTGTCTTGCTCGTGATGCGCCTTCTGCCGCTGAACGTAGGCCACAGCCACGTCAAGTTGTTTGCTCCCCAATGTCAGCAACCCATAGCCTCGCTGCCAGCCAAAAGCCTCGCCCGCAAAAGCCAGGTCGTGGTTGGCGAAATGGGCACTACTTCCTTTGATCTTCTGAACGAAGTCAGCCATCGCGAGTTTGGGCGGAACTGACGCAACCAGATGAACGTGATCGGCGACGCCACCAATCGCATGCACGACACAGTCCAGAGACTGGGCCTTGCCGATGATATAGCGGTACAGCTCACTTTCCAGGTCGGTGGTGATGAGAGGATGCCGATCCTTAGTCGCCCAGATCAGGTGATAGTAAGCGCGCCAGAAAACCATTCTCTCCTCCCTGTTTCTACCCACTCCACACTGGCCCGCTTGTGCACCAAACTGGGCCTCATAGGACTGCTCTCAGGCCGCGCAACGGTCTTTCTGATCACTGGCCCCGGCTACCGCATGAAAGAGAAACTCAACACCCTCGTTGATGCTCAATCGGAACCGACCCACAATCATCAACCTCCGGGTGGGCCATTTTCAGAAGGAAGACTGCGTCAGATTTAACGCAGAATCAACATGGGTCAGTCAATGTTACGCAGAAATACGTAGCTCTTTAAAGATCTACAATATCCATTATATCATAATTTCCGTCGGCGGACAACGCCGACGATTGAGGGCAAAACCTCCGTTATGAGCGGCATGCACCCACGACCAGCCTACCCAACGATATTCTAGCATGCTTCAGCATGCTTTAGCTTTTAGCCTGAGGATTGATCCTCAGGTCTTTCCATGGAAAGCGCAACCGCCGGGCGGGGCACCGTCGCGCGAAAATGCGTAGCTGCTTGAAGCTCGACAATATCTACTATATCATAACACTCCAGTTGAAAACCGGGCGACTGAGCCCAACACCCAGGGCAATTGCCCTGGCCCAAAACCTCGTTATGAGCGGCATGCGCTCACGACCAGCCTGCCCAACGATATCCTAGCATGCTTCAGCATGCTCTAGCTTTTAGCCTGAGGATTGATCCTCAGGTCTTTCCATGGAAAGCGCAACCGCCGGGCGGGGCACCGTCGCGCGAAAATGCGTAGCTGCTTGAAGCTCGACAATATCTGTTATGTCATGGTGCTCCAACAGTGGAAAAACCGGCAGCTGAACCTAAAACCTTTGGATTGAGCGGCATCCGCTGACAACCGGGATTGATCCTCAATTGATCCTAGGTGTACTGTCCCGCAATCTCCGACCTGGAACCACGCCCAAATCCCCTTACATGTTTAATCCTCCTTTAATGCCTCACTAATCTTCTCTTAATGATAGCGGAGTAAGTTGCGATTGTGGTCTCGAACGTTGCAGGCAGAGGGGTTAACCGTCGCGACGTTCCGAGGCCAGGTTTTACGGTTACATCAACAATCTTATGTTCAGTGTTACAAGGAGGTCTCCCGATGCGACGTCTTGGGACGATGGTTGCGCTGTTGAGTTGGTTGTTGCTCGCCTTCAGTGGGCTTACGCCAGCACTGGCTCAGACTCCGACTCCCCCACCGACTGCGCCCTCGCTTGCCATGTTCACAGCCTATCCAGATCAGGTGATGGGTATGAACGAAACGGTCAACATCGATCTGAAGCTCCACGCCACCGGCCAGGCACAGGTCGTGGCTCTGAGCATGGACAAGGTCCCGGACGGCTGGACCGCCACATTCCACGGCGGAGGCAGGACCGTCACAGCGGCTTACGTTCAGCCCGACACCATCCAAAACAACAGTACTACCAACAACGATGCAACCGTGACACTCAGGCTCGAGCCGCCGACAGGTGTGAAAGCCGGCACGTACCAGTTTGTGGTCCTCGGTAAGAGCGATGTGACCACGGTCCAGCTGCCCATCGAGATGACCGTCCAGGAGAAGACGCCGTCCAAACTGAAATGGACGATCGATCTGCCCACCCGGAGCGGAGGGCCCACCAGCGCCTTCACTTACAGCGCAACACTGCGGAACGATGGCGATCAGGACCTGTCGGTGAACCTCGTCGCCGATGCGCCGCAGGGCTTTCACGTCACCTTCAAACTGAACGGCGACGACGTCACCAACGTGCCGCTGGACGCCAACCAGTCTCGCGTGCTGAGCGTCAGCGCCCAACCCTTCGGTGACGTCGCGGCCGGCTCTTATCCCATCACGGTGCACGCCCAGGGCGCCGATACCGAGGCGACTCTGGCACTCACCGCGGAGGTCACCGGCGAGGCTACGCTCGGCGTTTCGGCTCCGAGCGGACGGCTGTCAGGACAGGCCTACGCCGGGCAGGAGTCCACGCTCCAGGTCGAGGTGTCCAATACAGGCAGCGCCCCCGCGCAGAACATCGAGATGAGCTCCAGCGCGCCTTCCGGCTGGAAGGTCGAGTTCGAACCGAAGACGATCGCCCAGCTGCCCGCCGGTCAGCAGACCGACGTGACCGCGAAGATCGCGCCTCCGGACAAGGCCCTGGCCGGGGATTACGTCGTCACGGTGAACGCCCGTCCGCAAGACAATGCGACCAAGTCCGCCGATTTTCGCATCACCGTGACCACGTCCACGCTGTGGGGTATCGTCGGCCTGGCGCTGATCGCAGTCGCCGTGTTGGTGGTCGCTCTGGCCGTCTTCCAGTTTGGCCGCCGTTAGCGGCACGAGGGGATGAGGCATGAGTGATGAAACGGTTATCGAAGCGCAAGAACTGACCAAGCGTTATGACGGGGTCCTCGCCGTGGATGGCCTCAACCTGACCATTCGCAAAGGGGAGATCTTCGGCCTGCTGGGCCCTAACGGGTCGGGCAAGACCACAACGATTCTCATGCTCCTGGGATTGACCGAGCCGAGTTCCGGCAGCGTACGGGTCCTGGGGCTGGACCCCGCCCGCCGCCCGCTCAGCGTCAAGGCGCGCGTCGGCTACATGCCCGACGAGCTGGGCTTCTACGACGAGCTGTCGGCGCAAGCCAACCTGACGTACATCGCCCGGCTGAATGGCTTGCCGCACAGCGAAGCCCGGCGGCGCATCGAAGAGGCGCTGGCGCACGTGGGACTGAGCGAGGTCGCCGATCAACCCGTGGGAACCCTATCCCACGGCATGCGGCGCCGGCTCGGGGTGGCCGACGTGCTCATCAAGGAACCGCAGGTGATCATCATGGACGAGCCGACCCAGGGGCTCGACCCCGAGGGCGCTCGCGAGTTTCTCCGCATCATCCGCGATCTCAAGGAGCAGGGCATCACGATCCTGCTCTCGTCGCACCTGCTCTACCAGGTCCAGGAGGTGTGCGATCGGGTGGGGCTCTACTACCATGGGCGATTGGTGTTGGTCGGCACGCTTACGGAGCTGGCCCGCCAGGTGCTCGGCAGTGCCTACCACATCCGGCTCCAGGCCGACGGTCCGCAGGAAGCTCTGACTAAGGCCCTGCAGGCACTGCCTGGCGCGATCAAGGTCAGCCAGGAAGACGGCAACCAATACCTGGTGGAAGCCAACACCGACCTGCGCGCAGAGGCAGTGAGCGCAGTCGTGAGGGCCGGCGGACGACTGATGGGGTTGGCGGTGGAGGTGCCCAGCCTGGACCAGGTCTACGCCCGATACTTCCGGGAGGTGCAGCATGTCGCTACAGCCTGAGGCAACTCGCACTGTCCGGCGCGAAGGCTCGCCGTGGACCGGCCTGTGGGCGGTCGTGGGCAAGGAGATGGCCGACCACCTGTCCAGCGCGCGCATGCGCATTCTGGAGGTGCTGATCGTTCTGACGGCAGCCGGCACGGTGTACGCCGCGCTTCAAAACATGGGCACCAATGTCGGCAGCTCCTCCTTCGTCTTGCTCCGCCTGTTTACCACAGGCCAGGACCCACTGCCCGCCTTCGTAGGCTTTCTAGGCTTCCTGGTGCCGCTCATTGCCATCGCGCTGGCCTTCGACTCAATCAATGGGGAGTTCAGCCGGCGCACCATGTCACGCGTTCTGGCTCAGCCTATCTATCGGGACGCGCTGCTGCTGGGCAAGTTCCTGGCGGGGCTGTTCACGCTGGCTCTGGTGCTGACGGCCATCTGGCTGCTGGTGATCGGCCTAGGCATCATGAAGCTGGGCGTGCCGCCGGGAGGCGATGAGGTCGGCCGGATGCTGTGCTTCCTGGTCGCGTGCATCTTCTACGGCGGCGTCTGGCTGGCCATGGCGATGGTGTTCTCCATCGTGTCACGGCAACCGGCCACGGCAGCGCTGGCTTCCATCGCCGTGTGGCTGTTCTTCACCGTGTTCTGGGCGATGCTGGTCGGCCTGATCGCACCGATTCTGGCGCCGATCCGCGTGGGGATGCCCTCGGAGATCATTGCCCAGGCGCAGCTGCAGCTGGATCTGACCCGGCTGTCGCCTAACACGCTTTACACGGAGATCATGCTCGCCCTACTGCAGCCTACGCTTCGTTCCGTGGGGCTGATCCTGCCCATCCAGCTGGATGGCGCGCTCACGGGCACGCCCTTGCCTCTGCGCGAGAGCCTGCTCATCATCTGGCCGCAGCTTACCGGGCTGATCGCGGCGACCATCCTGCTGTTTGCATTGGGCTACGTGCTCTTCCAGCGACAAGAAATCCGCGCCTAGGCCAGGCGGGCCGTTCGGGGGTTGGTGGTGCGGGGGGGCCTCTTCACGTCTGGAGGCCTCCCCTCACCAGAATTCCAGGGCTAACGCTTCAATTTGGATGCGATGGCCCTCGCCAGAATCCAGTCTCTGCTGGCGGACGAGTCGCTGAGGCAGGCGCTCCGGATGCGCTCTGGGGGCTCCGCCGTCAGAAGTGAGGATAAGCAATGCCATCCGTGCCGCGTCCTCTGCGCCGGGCCCCGTCCCGGGCATCGCCACGCGGATGCCTGACCATCCCGGCGACACCCACGAAGCAGTCGTCTCAACCCCGGATCGGGCCCGCTGCTCGGAGGCGGGCGCGGACGACCTCACCCTCTCTCGGTCCCTCGAACCAGCCGCTTGCCGCGTCGGAGAAGTTGTTTCTCACCGCGGCCTTCACCACGTCTTGGAGACGCAAACCGCAACCACCGCCATCAGAAACACGATCCGGAGTTTCGTCGAGCACCCTGTCCTTCGCGGGTCGCTGCGACCGTCACGGCGTTCGGAGCACGTAGTTGTCGAAGGAGAAAACTGACGCCTCCGTGTCTTGGTAACTTAGGCCCCCTACTCCCGCGTATCCCCAGTCCGATCCAGCAGCACGGACCTGTCGCTCTTGTTTGCCGTTGATGGACAGGGTCAGCGTGTCACCCACGCAATCGAACCGCAGGTGGTTCGTCTTGTTCATCCCCGTCCGGATACTGAAGCTCTTCGACCAGTCCGCTATCCTCTCCCATCTCTCCGACGGCCAGTCCAATCTGAGAATCGCGTACTCGCCGTACATGTTGATCGCTCCCAGATACAGGACCTGTCCCGACCACATCCGGCACACCAGGCCCGCGCCGCACACGCGCGCACCATCCAACTGAGTGACGTCGACCTCCGCAGAAATATCGCCGTACGTCACGAACGATGGCCTGTAAGCGAATCCAACGGCGGACGGTAGCGAAACCTCGTAAGCGCCCTCGCTATATCGTGCCGAAGGGCTGTCCTCATCCGTGGCGCCGACGAACCAACCGCCCGTTTCGTCGGAAAAATCGTCTGTGAAGACCGCCTGCTCCGGCTCGGGTAGTGCGAACTCCGGCGCTTCTGCCAGGCGGCGGACGACCAGGTTGTCGAATTCGACCTCCAGGCCGGCCTCGCTGGCGTCTGCGAAAAGAGCAATGCCGCCTCTGAGACTGCTCTGAATCGGATACTCGACCAGCTTCTCGCCGTTGACCTCAATTGAGAACCCGTTTCTCGCGCATACTGCCCGAACGTGGTTGTGTGCGCCCGGGCCTGTGTGAACCGCTGGTTGGGGATCGCCGCGTCCTTGCCCCGCCAGGAACTGAAAGCGCACCTTCAAATCCTCCCCCGGCTGGCGGATCTCAAGAGGTTGCGCCTGCAAGATTTGAAACGTGCGGCCGTCGGTGCCGATCCAGACGCCATAGAAATCCTCAGGGCTATGCCATCCGCACGCCACGCCAAACCAACTCCGGGGCGGGTCGGTGATCGTCTCGACGTCCACGTCGACGCTGATGTCGACGAGGTCTCCAGAATCCGGAAAAGCTCGCTGCGGCGCGCTCTCATGCTCCTCTTCACCCATCGAGCCGAAGATATAGCTGCCCGCCTTCGTGATCGACATCCTGTAGACGCCGTCGGTGTAGGCGCCCTCGCCGTCCTCCGCCTGGTAGGTGCCCAGGTAGCCGCCGTCGCCCGAGAAATCGTCCTGGAAAAGCACATCCTGACGCTCGGGCGTCGGCTCAGCGGTCTCCGGCGTCGATTCCTCGACCACTTCGGGCGTCGGCGTCCGCGTAGATCGCCCCGCGCGGGCAGTCCTGGTGGCTGTTTGCGTAGGGCGCGTGGCAGTCGTCACCCGCGTGGGGATGGCACGGCTGTCCGAGGTCGTGAGTTCCGTTCCCAGTCTGAACTCGAGCGACAGGCGGACGTCACCAGCCTCGAATTGGACAGTCCACTGGAAAGCCCCATCAGACGTTCCTTTCAGATCGAAAGAGCGGGTGCCCTTCGGGTAGTGATTTCCGATCAAAGAGAAGGCGTCGCTGTCACGCAGCCGGGCCCAGACTTCGCCGCTATCAGGCCAGTCGACCGGCAGCGCAGAGCCATTGAAGAAACCGGTGCTCGTGCCCGGTGCGACTTTTCCGTCAGCGACGTCGATTCGGTTGAACTCCGGAAGATCGCCAGGATGCTGCCCCTCCGCCATGTAAGTCAGTGTCCACCGCCCAGCCTTGCCATCCTCCGCCCCGTCGTCGTTCGGGCCCACTTCCGCGTTCGCCTCGGTGAGTTTCGCACCCACGCGCCATTCTTCTGCGGCCGGCTGGGCCGCAGCCACCGCCTCGCGCAGGGTGAGCGTCTTGCGATACGCCGGCAACTCCCAGGCCGTGGTGTCCACGGTGCCCGTCGCCGCATCGACCTCGGTCCGAAGCTCGAGCTTCTCGCCCGGAACGGACGTATCGGCAGCGGACACGGACCAGACCAGCGGCGCGTCCGGCGCCGGGCGGTGCAACCATAGCTTTCCGGTCAGCTGCTCGTCCTGCATCAGCTCAAACACCGCACCCCCCGCATCACGAAAGGCCTGCACGGCGACGTCGCTATCCACCCAATCCGGGCCGGCGCTGCCGGTGTGCGAGCCCGTGGCGCCCGCTTTCCACACGACCCACTTCTCGCTTTCGTCCGCATTGACCGCACCGTCAGTGACGATCACGCTATAGGCGTTGTCCTCGCTGTCAGGCCCTACGTCCGCTATGGTGATGTCGGCGGCTGTGGCGTCTTTCAAGAACACGAGCTGCCAGCGGCCGCACGCACCGGGGCGGGCGTCAGCATCTTGCCGGTCGACCGTCGCTTCGCATTCCGCCCAGTCGAGAATTGCGTCCACGCTCCAGGTCTCCACCTCCGGCCACGCGAGGTCGTAGGCTTCGCGCGCAGATGTCAAGGCGACGTGGGACGCGGTCGTTGCCTCCACGGACGGGGTGGCGTGCGGCGCAGGCGTGGCAATCCGCGGTGGGGTTGTGGGCTGTCTCTCAGGTTCGGGAGTCGGAGTGGCTGCCCTTGGAGCGGGCGTCGCGGTCGGCTTCCGCGGCGTCGGAGTTGATCTGCGCGGTGTTGCAGTCGGTTTCCGTGGCGTCGGGGTGGGTGTTTCGAGACCCTCAAATTGGATGCTCTCCGCCATGGCGCTGAAGACGGTCTGGCGCGCACCAAAAGTGTCGGCCACCGCCGTACAAAGGATGACGTAGCCTGCGCCGTTAACTACGAACTGGATCAGGTAGCCGACCCAGCCCACGTAGTAAGTCGCCTCCACTCCGGAAACAAGCGCCTCGCGCCGGCCGGCGGTTCCCTTCTGCGGCCTCACGTTCAACCCAATGGTATTCACGCCGAGCCTGTTCAGCGCAATCTGTGTTAGCCCGCTGAGGCTGCGCTTCATGTCGGTGAAAGCTTCGCCCTGGATGATGCTGAAAGAGGAATAGTCCTCCGCAGTGAACCTCAACACGTCTCCCAGGTCTTCCGCAGTCCAATCGAATGGGTACTGCATCGTCATGCCCCAATCCGGCTTGTCGAAGTCCACCATGTCCTGGTCTTCTTGGACCAGCAGCCTCGCCCGGGCCGGCGTGACGCCGCCCGCGGCCAGGGTAATAACCAGAAGAACGATAACCCAGCGGATTGGCCCGTCTTTCATCGCCGGACACCTCCTTCTCTGTTGCCTTGCGTCCGCATGTCTATCAGATCAAGATTCAGGGCTTGGATGTCACGGCGCCTAATCGAACGCAGGCGCACGTTCACCTGCCTCAGAGCCGGGAAGCAAATGCGAGGAACCGTCGTCCTTCGATCGATTTGAAGCGTCAGTCAAAACGAAGAGGTGGCCGAGCCGACACGAAATCCGAGACCGACGGGCGTCGACAGACTCGATCAGTTACATGCAATTCGATTACTCGAATAGACCTTTTATACGCATTGTACCACAAAACCGGGATTGACTCAATAGCCTCATCGAGGGAGGACAGGCAATTGCGCTGCGAGCGAGGATATTCTCTGGCAACGCATGCCAACTGAGACTTCAGGAGCTTTGGACACCTTGGAAGGCCGGGCACAGGTTGCCGGCAGAAGCCTTTGGAGCGCACAGGCGCACGTTGGCAACGTGCGCCTGTGCCAATGGAACCGAAGTTTCACTCCAGCCAGGCTTCGAAGGCAGCCACGATGTTCTCGAAGGGGTCGAACTTGCCGAACTGCAGCTGGGCGATGACGCCACCGTTCCCCGGATCCAGCGCGCGGCGCACGCGGTGCACCGCCTGCCGCACGTCTTCCGGCTGCCCGAAAGGCAGCGCCCATTGCCGATCGATCTCACCCCAGAACGTGATCGCGCCCCTGTGCCGGCGGCCCAGCTCCTCGATGTCCATGCAGAAGAGCTGCGAGTTGATCGCATCGACGCCGATCTCGATCAGATCAGGCATGATCGCTTCGACGTTGCCGTCGGTGTGAAAGAAGGCGAATTTCCCCGCTCCGTGGATCAGCCGGCAGTATTCCACGTAGAGCGGCTTGAACAGCTCCCGCCACATCTTCGGCGCGATGAGCAGCGAATTTTGCGCGCCCCAGTCGTCGTGGAAGCGGATTCCGTCCACGTTTGTCTTACACCACAGCTCGAGGTCTTTCAGGCAGAACTCGTGGACCATGTCGCGCAAACGCAGCAGTTCCGACGAACCCCAGGCCAGATCCGTAAACACCTGCTCCGTTCCACGCAGGAACTGGATCCGCTCGAAGGGATTACTGGAATTGACAGAGATCACGAATCGGTCCGTCTCGTCGCAGAAGCGGTTTACGTCGTCCCAGTTACCGCCCTCGAGCATCTCCCACGGCGGAGAGAAGTGCTCGAGCGCTGCCCAATCGGCCAGTGGAGGGTGCTTGACCTCGCCAAATACGCCCACTTCGCCGACTTCGAATGGGACGCCCCAGGCGTCGACGTACGTACCGACCTGGTAGGGTATCCCCTGAGCGCGAGCCGACGGTCCGTACTTGAAGTAATGCAGGCCGGCGTTGCGCTGCTTCTGGAAGTTCCAGCCACCCTCCGCATTGCAGTACACGACGTCCATCGGGTAGCGCTCCAGAATGGCATCGACCTCCGCGGTACGCGACATATCGGCCGCCATGACCACCCACAGATCGCGCGGAACGCGATCCGGATGGTCGAACCGAAGCGTCTTGTAGACACGTTCTCGACTATCCACAGTCTCCCTCTCAGGTTCAAAGCTTGAAAACGGACGACTTCAGAACACCACCACCGGGTTGATGGGACTTCCGGTGCCCCCGGGAATGTAAAGCGGTGCGCAGGTGAGCAGGAATTCGTTGCGACCCTGTTCGTGGCAGGCCTGGGCCAGTATCTCGCAATCCGGAATATCGAGCTGAATCAGGCCCATTCCGCCGAGGCCGATCATATGCATGGGCAACGGGAACCGCTTGCTGGGGTACGGCATCCGCTCTACGCAATCGCCGCTCCACACAGCGACCTGACGTTCGTGCACCCAGGTCAATACCTCGGCGTGAATTCCAGGCACGCCTTTGGCGGCGTCGGTTGGGCCTTCGGCGTCCTCGCGTGGACCAAAGCCGACGCGGACGAAGATCGCATCTCCCGGCTCGACACGCACCCCGCTCGCCTTCTCCGCCGCCTCCAGGTCTTTGATGGTCACGAACTCTTCCACAGGCAGATACTTCACCCCACGCACGGCGCAGACGTCCAGAAACACGCCACGGGTGAAAACGCCGTCGCGCAACTTGTCGATCGACCCAAACTTCAGCCCCCCGGAGGTAATCACGTCCTTGGATTTTCGGCCGTTGTACATGTTGCCTTCCCAGTTCACGTGGGCCACACAATCCAGATGGGTCACGCAGAAGCCGTGCGGCGCCACGCCGACCCAATCCAGGGCAGAGACCGGGTTGACCTGGTCGTAGAGCATGTAGTGGACGGCCGGGAGTGGGTTCTTGACTGAGGTCGTGAACTCCAACGGCTTGGCAATGGAGATGGCCTTGCCCAGCTTCACCAGGCCAGCCGCCTGCCGCCGCTTCTCGTCCGTTATGTAATTCAAGGTGCCCTTTTCGTCGCTGTCGCCCCAGCGGCCTTTGTTTGAAACACGGTCCCAAATCTCAAAACACAGTTTGTCGTGGTCTTCCATGAACGGCTCTCCTTTCAGATCTGATTCCGGATGTGAGGCTCCCGTCCGTAGACGGACACCAGGCAAATGATGAATACGCCCAACACCGACTGCACTAGAATATAAGGCACACCCAGACCGATAAGCATGGTCGTCAGCTCCATCAGAACGAATGAGCCGATCGCCGTCCCGACGTAACCGCCGCGTCCTCCGATCATGGCCGTGCCGCCCACCACCACGGCTCCCACTGTTTGGAACATGTACGGATCGCCGACGGCAGCCATGGCGCTGCCGGTGAAACCCAGGAGCAGAATGCCCGCCAGCGCGGCCGACATCGCGCTCAAAGCAAAGGTGACAGTCCACATCAGCGTCGGCCGGATGAGCGCGAACCGCGCGGCCACGGGATTCGACCCCAGCGCATACACGCGCCGTCCATAGACAGTCCGCTTCAGCATCACCGTCACCAGGATCGCCATGATCAGCCAAAACAACACCAGCGCTGGAAACGGGAATGGTCCTAACGTCGAGCCGATGGAAACGAAGGCCGTCAGACCGCTCGGCACGCTGCCGGTCGGGAGCCCTCGAGTCCAGAGGAGCACGCCGCCCTGCACGGCCGTGCCGACTCCCAACGTCAGGATCAGCGGCGGGATATTCAGCCGCGAGGACACGGCGCCGTTGAACGCCCCAAGCGCCGCCGCGATCCCCAGAATGATGAGGACCGTCTGCCAGAAAGGAACGCCGTCACCGGTCAGCTTGGCTGCGACCACGTTGCCGAAGCCGATGAGGAACGGAATCGCGAGGTCGATGCCGCCCAACAGGATCACCAGGGTCTGCCCAATCGCCGCGATGCCGATGAACGCGGCCAGGACCAGCATGGAGCGAAGACTGAAGACTGAGCCGAAGCCGCGGATGAGCGCCGAGGCGATCATGAAAATCAGCACGCCAAAGCCGGCGGCCACCACGAGCGGTTGGCGCAGCACAAAACGATTGAGGGCCACAGGCGTCACCTCTCCTTTCGACGGCCGGAGAGTGCCGCCGTCTGAAGCGCATTCAGTGATAGGGCCAACACGAGAATGACACCGTACGCTACCTGCAGCGCAAACGTTGAGACGTTGAAGAACGTCAGGATGCTCTGGAGGAGGAAGATATCCACGGCGCCCAGGGCAGCGCCCACGACGCCCCCCACTCCGCCGCCGAGGCCGACCCCACCCAGGGCAGCTGCGGCAATGGCCGTCATCGTGTAGCCCGGGCCGACTTTCGGGTCTCCGGAGCCGATCAGTGCGGTCAGTGACATTGCGGCGATCGACGTGATGACGCCGGTCAACACGTACGCCCCCAGCGCACTGCCGTGACGTTGACCCCCGCGGTATAAGCCGCTCGATCGTCCCCGCCCGTGGCCATGAGCTGCTCGTAGTACAGCGTGCGAGTCAGCCCCCACCAGGCGAGAAGGACCACGGCCACGGGAAGCAGCGACCAGCCGCCGGACAGGCTCGCGAGCCAGGGCGGCACCTTGCCGCCGGGGGACGGCATGATCCACACGGCCAGACCACTGTAAATCAGATAAGTCCCGAGCGTGGCAACGATGGGTTGGATGCGCACTATGGCCACCAGGAAGCCGTTGAACGCACCGGACAGCAAACCGATGCTCAACGCTACTGGTACGACGACCAGCGGCGAAGTATACCCCAGCCGTGTGAGGAAGATCTGGACGACGGTGACGTTGACGAGCGTCAGCAGCGGCCCGATCGAAATATCGATCCCACCGCCGCCCACCAGCAATGAGGGCGTCACTGCGATCGCCGCCAGGATGAGCGGCGCCATCATGCCCAGTGTGGTGCCGAGCGCTGAGTAGGCGAAGCGCGCGGGGTTGAGGATGGCGTTGATCGACACGAAGAGCACAAACAGCACCATCGACAGCCGTGCTTCGTTGAACCCGCCGCCGCGCAGCACGGCCCACCACCCAGCAGCCGGGCGGCGAGCCTCAGATCGCTCGATCGTCATGTGCCCTCCCAAACATGGCCGCGATGACCTTCGCCCGGCTGATTTCCTCGCGCGGCAAAACGGCGAAGAGCCCGGCATCGCGGAAAACCAGAGTACGGTCGCATAGCTGGAGAAACTCGTCTATCTCGGTCGACAACAGGACCACCGTGCGGCGCTCGTGGCGCGCCATGTCCCGAAAAGCCTGATAAAGCGTCATCTTCGTCTGGACGTCGACCCCGCGGGTCGGATCGTTGAGCAGCATGACGCGCGGCGAACTGGCCAGCCAGCGAGCCAGCAGCAGCTTCTGCTGGTTGCCGCCGCTCAGGCTGGTGATCGGCGCGTGCGGCGCGGCGAAGACCATGGACAGTCGCTCTCGATAGCCCGCCAACTGCTCCAACTGGACCCGCCGGTTCAGAAACCCCAACCAGGAACTGCGGCCCAAGGTCGCGACGGCAAAATTGTCCAGCACGGACAGGGAAGGGAAAATACCCTGGGTCTTGCGCTCGCGCGGCAGATAGGCGACACCCGCCCGGGCAGCCGCGTGCAAGCTGTTGATGGGCACGGACCGTCCGTCTGGTTGAGGGGCCTCGACGCTGCCCGTCGCAGGGCGACGAAGGCCACAAAGGACCTCCAGGAAGCGGCCCTGCCCATGCCCCTCCAGTCCGGCCAGACCGACGATCTCGCCCTCAAAGATGCTGACATCGAACGCCGGCGCACCTTCCGCCAGGGACACGCCTCGCGCTTCCAGGACTATCGGCGGCGTCCCGACTGCATTGGACATGAATGCCCTCCTGAGCACTGCCTCAATCTCAATTCGACGGCTCGCACGCCAGGGCCTCCGGCTCCGTCCTGCAGACCAGGTCCAGGAGTTGGGCTGCGTCGAGTCCGGCAGCCGGCACGCGGGCGACCGTCCTTCCACTGCGCAGAACCGTGATTTCGTCGGACAGGCCCAGGACTTCGTCGATACGATGCGAGATGAAGACGACGAGCCGTCCGCCGGCCACGAACTCGCGAATGCAGGCGAACAGCGTCTCCCGGTCGTCGATATCCAGCGCTGCCGTCACCTCATCCAGAATCAGGATCGAGGGATCGCGCACCAGTGCCCGCGCGATGACGATGAGCTGTTGCTGGGCGAGCGGCAAACCGCCGACCTGGCAGTCCAGATCGAGCCGGGTCTTCGTGATTCGTGCCAGAGTTCGCGCGGCCAACGGCGCGCGCTCCTCGCGCGGAATCCGACGGCGGAGCAGGCCGTCGAAGCCCAGGAAGATGTTGTCCAGGATCGATCGGTTCGGGGCCACCAGCACTTCCTGTAGAACCGGTGCGATACCGAGGGCCCGCATGGCGTTGGGCTCGAAGCGGCGCACCGGCGCACCGTTGACCTCAACCCGGCCTTCATCGGGACCGATGATGCCGGACAGGATCTTGACCAGCGTGCTTTTCCCGGAGCCGTTCTCGCCGAAAACAGTGTGGACGGTCCCCCGCCGGCACTGCAGGTCGAGACCGACCAGCGCCCGTGTCTCGCCATAGCTCTTGCGGACGCCGGCCGCGTCGAGCACAACGCCCTCGCGTGAATTCAAAGGCAAACCTCCGGCTGTCTCTGTTAAGCGGCACCTGCCGCCGGCCCCGTCGCCCAGGCTGCCCGTCAGTGGGCTCAGGAACTGGGGGAAGAGCACATGGGGCCGGCATCCGGCAGGCCCAGGCCTGCCGAATGCCGCCGGTCTACATTTCGAACGTCACTTGGTGGCCGCGCCCGCGCACGGGTCCGGCACTGTCGCGTAGTCGTAAGGCGGTGTGGCCGCGCCGTTCGTGAAGTACGCGTTCATGGTTTCTTCCGGCATTGGGTCTTCAGGCGGAATCGGGAAAATGGAAGTCGTCGACGACGTCATGCAGGGCTTGTACCAATTCGGCAACGTCGCCTGGGTGACTTCGGGCATGGGAATCATGATCAGGTTCAGGTTTGGCTTCTGGCCTTCCAGCATGCGGATCGCCACGCGGAACACAGCCTGAGCCGTCTTGTGGGGCAGCACGCCATGGCCATAGAATTTGAAGCCGGCGTCGCCCTTTTCGTGCCAGTAGCCCATGATATCACCGGTCAATGAGCCGGTCACGAGAGGAACGGGCCGCCCTGCCTCGGCGAAAGCTTCCGCGATGGCTCGTGCTTCGCTGCCGGTGGTCCATACCGCGTCGATCTGCTCGGGATGGGTCGCCAGGGCCTGCATCACCGCTGCCTTGGTGTCACTGAGCGTCCAGTTACCGTTCACCTTGGCCACGATCTTCAGGTCAGGATAGTTCTTCAGCGCCGCCTCGGCACCCGCCCACTCTTCCAGAACGATCGGGTGGCCGGCCAGGCCTTCCACGATCAGCACGTTGGCCTTGCCGTCAAACGTCTTGGCGATGCCTTCGATCATCTGGTTGCCCCACAGCCAGTAGTTCGAGTTCACGTTGATGGCGTATGGGCTGGTGACCGGGCCGTCGACGGTGACGAACGGAATCCCCGCATCGTAGGCCGCTTTGACCGCGTCGTTCAGGCCGGTGCTGGACTCGGGGATCGCCATGATGATGCTGCACTTTTTGTCGATGAAGGTGCGGATGTTGGAGATGTCCTGGGCGACATCGTTGTTGGAGACGGAGTATTCGAAACTGCTGACGATGTTGGCACTCTTAAACTGCTCGGCCAGCCGCACGATCTCGTCGCGCACCTGCACGCGCCACGGGTTGCCCTCGTAGGAATCGGCATAGCAGAGCTTCCACGGCTTAGCCGGCGGCGTCCAGTTGTCGTAGGCCGAAGGCAGCACGTTGGCGGCCTGGCCCGTGTACAGCGGCTGAAGCTCGGCGGGCAGCGCCTGGATCAGTTTCTCCCCTACGGACGTGTCCGCAGGAGCCGGGGTCTGCGCCTGAGCGATGGGCACGAGGCTGATTGCCGTCAGAATGACGAGGCTCCAGACCAGCAGTGACGTCCAATACCGCGATTTCAACATGACGTTTTCCTCCTCATTGATGAAACGTGATCGCCGTTTGGGCCAACGGCGGCGCGACTGTTAGGACGAAGGGTCACGCGAGCCGACCACCAGACTCTACCGGGGAAGCACTCTCGCATGCCCAGCGCTGTGGCACTTGTCGAGTGAATCACCTCCTTCCCATTGACAGAGCACGCCTGACGGGCACGGGATCGACGGCGACGGAGGCGCTTTCAGGCACGCCTCATCAGCTGACGCGCCAGGTTG
Organism: uncultured Chloroflexia bacterium; assembly: GCA_963843645.1. Lineage (GTDB taxonomy): Bacteria > Chloroflexota > Anaerolineae > DAOTYC01 > DAOTYC01 > CAWJLE01. The sequence continues at coordinate 1,838,024 of CAWJLE010000003.1, forward strand.
GCGCCGGCAGCCGCGTTTGGCGCGTAGCCATCGGCTCCGATCTCAGTTGCGTAAGCCGCCTGCACCGGCGCCCCACCAATTATCACCTTCACCTGGTCACGAAGGCCGGCTTCCTGCAAAGCCTTCACCACTTCACGCATCTTCAGCATGGTCGTCGTCAAGAGAGCCGACATAGCCACCAGATCGGCGCGGTGCTCTTTGCTCGCGTCCACAAACTTCTCGGGCGATACGTCCACGCCCAGATCGACGACCCTGAACCCCGCGCCCTCCAGCAACATGGCGACCAGGTTCTTGCCGATGTCGTGCATGTCGCCGTGCACAGTCCCGATTACCACGGTACCCGCGCTCCTGGCCTGCGCCGCCTCGGTGAGCAGTGGGCGCAGGACGGCCGTGGACGCCTTCGCCGCTTTGGCCGAAACCAGCACCTCGGGAATGAAATACTCGTTCTTCTCCATCAGGCGCCCGACTTCGGTCATCGCCGGAACGAGGGCCTCACTAAAGAGTAATTCCGGCTGGAGCCCAGCCGCAACGGCTGCGCGCGTCACCCGCTCGGCCTCGGACGTACGCCCTTCGATGACAGCTTGCATCAGGTCACTGAGATAGAGTCCTGACTCCTGCTCCACACCTGCCATCAACGTTAACCTCCTCAATAATGTAAGGGCCGTGGAGCACAGCGGCTCGGCGGCCCGGACGGCATTTCATTTTATGTCTATGGGATATCGGCCATACTCGTACACGGTATCGAGCAGAGCCAGGAAATTCTCGTACGGCACGTACTCTGGGATAGAATTGCTGCTGGCCAGGCAGTAGCCGCCGCCGGGAGCCAGCTCGCGAAGGCGCTCCTTGCATTCCGCCACGACCTCGTCCGGTGTGCCCCGCGTCAGCGTGTAACCCAGGTCGATGTTCCCCATCAGGCAGATCCGGTCACCGAAACGGCGCTTCATGTCGACGATGTCCATCGCCTTGGGCTCGAAGGGGTGCACCGCGTCGAAACCGCAGTCGACTATGTCGGTCATGACGTCGTCGAGCTTGCCGTCGCTGTGGCAAATGGCCAGTTTCCCCTTGGCGTGAATGCGATCGACCACTTCCTTGAACCAGGGGAAGACGAAGCGGCGTAGATGCCGCGGGCTGATGATCAACGCTTCAGAATAAGCCAGATCATCGGCGTGGATCACGCTGCCCACTGCGTCGTATTCCAGCATGCGGTCGAGCACCTGGAGCTGGAGCGAGGCGACTTTGTCGAACATCCGCTGGACCAGGCCGGGGTTCTCCACCACGGACTCCGCGAAAGTCTGGAAGCCCATAAACCACCACACGGAATTGAAGATCTTGCCCAGGGCGCCCATGATCTTCATGCCGGGTGGCAGCACCTTGCTGAGCCGATCGAACTTGCTGAAGTCCAGATCGTCGACGCTCGGCCAGGGAAAGGCCGCGAAGTCTTCCTCAGTCTGAATGAGACCCTGGTGTTCTTCTACCCAACCACGCTCGGTCTCACCATAATCGAACAGCGCATACTGAGCGCGGACCAGCTTCTTGGCGTCGGTCATCAGACTGCTGGTCTGGATGCCGGCCTCAGCCGTGATGAAGTCGAAGCCGGCGCGTGCCCAGAATTCGACCTCGTCCTCAGGTCCACGGATCGGGCGGCCCAGGAAGCGCTGCTTGTGGGTCATGTCGATGGTGACGTCGCCCAGCGGGACGCGGTCCGGCTCACCCAGTCTCAGCACGGTGCGTCGGAAGCGATTCTCAAAGTCGGGATGTTGTTCCGTCATTGGCTCTCTCCTCGTTTAGTTTGGGCTGATCGAACCGGCGCGATTCCTCACTGTTGATGTGGGTAGGTAGGCAGGCTGCGGCTGCCTACATGTGAGGTGGCGCGTTGACCCCAATCATCTGCAGCTCATCGTCCCCGGCGTTGCGCCAGCGATGGGGAATACTAGCCTCGAAGTAGACGACGTCACCGGCCTCCAGCAGGTAGGGCACCTCGTCCAGGAAGTACTCCACTTTGCCCTTGACGACGAAGACGATCTCCTCGCCCGGATGACTCAGCGGCGTCTGCCCGCTGTCGACGCCAGGGGCCGCATAGGTGAACAGCCCTTCCATGGCATGCTGCACGTCCGGGCTGATGATCTCGTGCCGGTAGTCCGCCCCAGGCGGAATGAGCACCCGGCGCTGGTCGTGCCGCACGACGCCGAAGTGTGCTTTGGCCGGCTCATGCTGCTCGCCGAAGAACAGGGCGCTCGTACGCGTGCCGAGTGCATCGCAAATGCGGTAGAGAGCGCCCAGAGACGGATTCGTCAGCCCACGTTCTACCTGGCTGATGTATCCGGGAGTAAAACCGCTGCGCGCCGCCACTTCGGCCATCGTCAGGCCGGCCGCGTGGCGCGCCTCGCGGATTCTGGCGCCGAGATCTTCCACCATGTCATATTGTCCTGGGTCAGTTCGGTTGCGAAGAAGAGGATGGATTTTCGTGCCCGGCTAAAGATTTATTAGCCGGAATTAAATTTCCCACTCAAATTATAGCATAATTGCCTACGGCAGTCAAGGCATTTTCCAATTCGTCACATCGTTGATTTTCGAATGCCAGCGTCAAGACGGTCTTCTCCTCTCCAACTGGGACGGCGTAGCGCCCCTGCTACCTCTGCTGCGCGACATCTTGTCCCAGCCCGAACATCTCGTCGGCGACGAGTGGCCGTGGTTCCTGGCCTACGCTGGGCCGGCGAGGCCGCGAGACTACGGGAGCACTTACTACTGACATCCCGCGCGCTCGAACATACTCCGGCTTCATAGTACTACGCGGCCATGACCAAAGGTCTATTGAAACGCCTCAAGGAATCGTGTAATATGGAACTGATTGATGAGATACAGTTCGATAGTGTAAATTACCGCTCTGGGAGGAAGGGCTGCATTGAGTCGTACATCCTGGGTTATGACGTTTGTCGGGTTTGCTTGTCTCGTAGTACTTCTAACTTCTCTGCTTCTACCAGCCAATTCAATAGCCTCACCATTGCCTCAAAGAGGCCGGCTTATTCATCGATTGTACCTTCCACACGTCGGGCACTCTAATTGGGAGCCACAGCCCACACCTTCGCCGACCGCCACAGACGTGGCCACCGTCGCGCCAACCGCTACTCATACCGCAACAGGCGTCCCGACGGCCACCCACACCGCAACGCGTGTGCCAACCGCCACTCACACTACTACCGCACCAACCGCCACGCGTACTACCACGGCGCCGACCGCCACGCGCACGCCGACGCGCACGCCGACGGCTACTCGGACTCCAACGCGCACCACCGTACCGCCGACCGCCACTCGGACGCCGACGCGTACCCCTACTGCTACGGCCACACGGCCCGCTTCAGCTACATCCACACCCGTGCCGGCCACAGGAGCCGTGTACTACTTTGACGCGACTAGCGGAAGCGATTCCGGCGCTGGTACTATGGCCAGTCCCTGGAAGAGCATCTCGAAAGCCAACAGCCTGTCGTTGAAACCTGGGGACCAGGTGCTGTTCAAGGCGGGCCAGACTTGGACGGGTACATCTTTGGTCCCAGCCCATGACGGGGCAGCGGGCAAGCCAATCTACTATGGCCGTTATGGTACTGGTGCCAATCCGATTATCAATTACCGTGGCCATTTTGCCGTTAATGCGAATGGCAAGAGCTACCTTGTCTTCAACGGCATTGACAGTCGGGACGCCATGCGGAATTACAACGTGGACGGCTCGCACGATGTCATGATCGAGAACTGCAATCTGCAATCAACGACTCAGGATGAAAGCTCGGTCATCGTCTTGAATTCAACCGGTGGAGTGTTGATCAGCAATTGCGAGATCCATGATGTTCCGGGGTGGGGTATTGACTCCAGCAATACTACCGGTCTGACCGTGCAGGACTGCTACATTCACGACATTATCGGCGGAGGGTCCGTTCAACACCATGGGATGTATTTAACCGCTGTAACCAACGCGACGATACGCGATACTGTCATAGATCACAGCATCCACAGCGGAATTAAGATGGGGCACGGGATAACCAGTGGTCTCTTAATTGAACGCGTCAAGATCACTAACACGTGCCTGGATGGCGAGAATGGTTCCGACCTAGACTTGACGCAGGGGACCATAGCCTCTGCTACAATCAGAAACTGCCTGTTCGCCTTCGGACGGATATGTATCGAAACAGTGGCCGGCGACGGCGGCGGCATAAACAATCTGGAACTCTACCACAATACTATCGTCGATCACTACTTTGCAATCGAGATGCGCTCTGGGTCTCGTGGTTGGATTGTCGAGAATAACATCTTAGTCAACGACACTTCGTGGTCGCTATCCGCCAGTGCACCCACACTCCTTTGTATATCGTCCAAACGGATGACATTCCTTATAACACGTTTGATAACAACTGCTACTTCTTCAAAAATGGGGGCGGCTCATATAATCCGATCCGTATCGGAGGTTCCACGGAAAGCCTAGCCACTTGGCAAGCGCGGGGCAGTCACCCGGACACACACAGTATCTATGCCGATCCGCTGTTCGTCACCAACTACACCGACTTGCACTTGCGCTCAAACTCCCCTTGCCCAGACGCTGGCGCAGAGAACGACGTCTTGAATTGATACATCGCCTGATGAAGGACATCGATACTTGCTACGTGCCCTGTTAAACAAGCCCGATATTAGGGCTTCAGTGCCAGAAGGTTGACTGTCTCGATGATATTCGAGACAAAAAAGCCAAAGCAGTTGCCGGCGGTCAAAAGAAGGTCGATTGTAGAGACTGAAATTCGTGTGCGTTTGTGACTCGCAGATACCGCCGAGGCCGCTCCAAGATTGACCACCGGTCATTTTTGGAGCGGCCCTAGGGTGCTCTTCGGTTCGTGTCACACTTAGTGTTAATGCCGATGATTGCAATAGCCAATTCCAGCTGGGCGACTACTCTCTTGATGCGACGTAGGCTGAGTCATTCTTTGCAGCGTCTGGGTTATTCTGCGCCAAAGCAGTTTGGGTCTCCACACTGTTCGTGTATCCCTAACAGGTTCATCGTGCATTGGTTCATCGAAGAATTGAGGCTGTCTCCTGTCCTGAGTCCAGCTTGCCACCACAGACCCGACAAAGCTGAACGCCAAACTGTCTGTTCTACTTGTCTGAAGCATAACACTAGCGAGAGCCAATTTCTACTGTTCGCGAATAAGTTGTAGTTGCTCTCGATCAGGACAAAACTCGTCAGTTACGAACATAGATACCTTGAGTGAACTCATCGGCAATACAGGGCTCTGTCCATCAGCGCAGTTGCTTTTATGCCGTTTCTGTGATAGTATTGATAGTAAAGCAACTTGAAAACTCCCCCCTTCAAACAGGTCTGGTTGCTAACCTTCCAGAAAGATGAGGGAGACCATTGACCGAAACCGCTCGAAGGGTCGCGCTTACGTTTTGTACCATCATGGGCGTCCTCGCTTTATGGGCAGTATCTATCTCATTGGCCGCCCCTACTCAGAGCGCGACCGGCTATCTCTGTTACTTACCTCTGGTGCTGGGCCAAGCGGTTCCAACATCAACGCCTACACCAGAAATACTAGGCACCGCATATTACTTTGATGGGGTCAATGGCTCTGATTCTGGTACCGGTGCGTTGGCCAGTCCCTGGAAAACCATCGCGAAGGCCAACAGCTTGTCCCTCCGACCAGGCGATCGGGTCCTGTTCAAGGCAGGTCAGACATGGACGGGTACCGATCTGAGACCCGCCCACGATGGGACGGCAGGCAAGCCAATCTATTACGGGCGGTACGGCACCGGCATGAATCCGCGCATCAATCATAATTCCGGCTATCACCCCATCTTCATCAACGAGCGGTCCTGGGTAACGGTTGATGGAATCGACGTCTCTGATGGAGCCGCAACATGTATACTGGTCAGCAATTCCGATCACGTCGCGATCAGAAATGCCGACGTGTACACCAAGCAAGCGGATGCATCCGGCGTTAACTCAACGGCATCTTCTGACGTCCTATTTGATCACATAACCTCGTCTGGTATAAGCGGCTGGCCGATCAGCGGCGAGACATCCACCCGTGTCACGATCAGTGGCAGCTACCTGCATGACATAGTAGGCGGTGGTTCTATCGGGCATCACGCCATCTACTTCACAAATTGCAGCGATCTGCACTTCGTGGACACGATCATAGACAATAGCATTCACTCTGGCATCAAGTTCACCGGAGTGATCGGTGGTTTTGTGATTGAACGAGTGAAGCTCACCAACACTTGCTTGGATCGAGAAAACGGCAGTGACTTTGACTTCACGCAGGCCGTAATTACCTCCGGGACGATCCAGAATTGTCTTCTGGCTTTCGGTCGAGTGTGCATTGCCACGAATGGAGGTACGACCCATAATCTGCATCTGTACAACAACACTATAGTGGAACACTACTTCGGGATTGAGATGCAAAGCGGGGCGACCGGCTGGGTCGTCAAGAACAACATTATCGTCAATGATACGGCGTGGTCACATTCATCCAGTTCGTTGCACACACCACTTTATGTCCAAAAGGCTAGCGATATCGCCAACAACACTTTCGACAACAACTGCTACTGGTTCAAGAATGGGTCCGGCTCATACAACCCGATCCGCGTCGGAAGTTCGACGGAGAGCTTAGCCGCTTGGCAGGAACGAGCCAGTCGCCCTGATGTGCACAGCATTGGCGCCGATCCGTTGTTTGTGAACAACTACTCGGACCTGCACTTGCGGCCAAACTCCCCGTGCCCATTCGCCGGCGTAACGACAATTCCATGGTAGACGACAGCGAACATTATGATGTGAAGTAATGCACTGCTCTCAGAGGATGCCCCGAGGTAGTATCGGATGCTGTTCATGAACCAATCGGGCCGCTCCTTTGTGGGCCCGAAAGGGAAGACCGAAAAGCACGCCAAAAGTGACCTTGGCGCCGGCGCGTCCCGACACGGCACGGACGAGCGCCGACCGGCCGTTGGTTGACTAGGCAGATGCAATTCGTTTGCATTCTTGGGACTGGGTATTCTAGCCGGGTTGGTGTGCGGTTGACCGGCCAACGACAGCATCTTAAGCCGCCGACCACGGTAGAGGTGTCCTCCAGGGAGGCGTATGTCTTAGAGCGACGACGAACAACGGCGAGTAACAGAGTGACAAAAACTAGTTCAGTCTGCGCATCGTTTCCGGCTTGGCAGGGAAGCGTTCGATGATATGCTGCCAGACGATGCGCCGCAGCCTGCGGCGGAGATAACCCGACGATTTCTGATTATCAGGTCGGCGAAACGATCGGGAGGCAACAACTATGCCTGGCCTTGTAGCCATATTAACACCCAAGTATGACATGCAGACTGCAGGTCGCATAATCGACATGGCTGCCCTCATGCGTCATGAGGACTTTCACCAGGCAGAGATCTTCAATGACCCGTCTGTCCCCTGCACGGCGGCTCGCGTTCATCGATCCGATACTGAGTCCCAACCTGTCTTCAACAAAGATCGGTCCATTCTTCTGTTCATGGAAGGAGAGATCTACGCCCGAGATGAACTCATCCATAAGCTCTGCGCCTCCCAGCGCGAGTTGAGGCTCAACAGCGACGCCGAGTTGTTGTTGGGTCTCTACGAGCTCCGAGGAGAGCGATTCGCCGAGGATGTTAACGGGTCTTTTCTGATCGTATTGCACGACACACGGCTAAGAACGACAACAATCGCGAGTGATCGCTTCGGCCTATGTCCGGCTTTCTACTTCCAGAAAGACGGGGTCTTAGTCCTGTCGTCTGAAATAAAGAGCTTGCTCCTCTGCCGTCAGGCCTCCCGTGCGGTCAACACGGAGAGACTGGCCCAGTACTTCATGTACGACGGAATTTTGGATGACGAAACCTTGATCAAGGACATCCACAGATTCCCAAACGGTTCGATCTGGAAATACAAAGATGGAGAACTTGCAAAAAGACAATACTTCTCCCCGCCGACCTGCGGCCAGAACCTGGCTGGGGGCAAGTGGGAATTTGCCGAGGAAGTGCGACAGCTCTTCGACAAGATTGTTCCGCGATATGCTGCTGGAGGCGACGTTGCGCTCTCGCTCACGGGCGGGTGGGACACAAGGGCACTCATTTCTACCCTCCACAAACTCGGCTGCCCCGTTCCCTGCTTCACTTTTGGGGGGGCCTACAGAGACAGTATGGACGTCACACTTGCCGCCAAGATAGCAGCCTCGCTGGATCTGCGGTTCACCAAGATGTACCTCGAGCAAGACTTCTTTCGGGATTTCGCGACGTATGCGAGCAAAGCCATTTTCATGTCCGATGGTGTTGCGAATGTCTTCCAGACTCACGCTGTCTATCTGTTCTCCCGAGTACGGGAGCTAGTCCCCTTGGTGTTGAGCGGCAAATTTGGGTCACAGACCATGGGCCGTAGGTTTCTCGTCGGTGAGCCAAGACTGGACTCGAGAATCTTGTCGACGCGGCACGTAAGCGAAACCGGCCCCCTTGCACGGCACACTCGGACTTTCAATGGCTGGCAGGGAGTCATGAATGTGGCACGCTGGCTGTGGCCTGCCGGTTTCGGCGTTCTTCAAGGTTGCTACGCTAGAGAACGGTTCCCATTCCTGGATCGCGAACTGCTCGATCTGCTCTTCAATGCTCCGCAGTCGTTTCTGGAAAGGGCGACCATACAGAAGTACATCGTCTCCCGCGACTGTCCAGTCTTGGCAGGGTTACCATCGGACGGGGGCGAGTTCATCTCATCGGGAAGTTCACTTGCGGACTCCAGACTCCGAGCCGTCGGCAGGGCCATCAGGTTCAGCATCAAGCTTGACCGAGGTGGGCAGCATCCGCGACGAGATTATGTCCTGACCAAGCTGGACCCGGTTTTAGTCGGAACTGGCGCGGATCGTCTCTTCCTAGGCAGGTGTGACCTTGTCAGCTATCGTCACTGGGTCAAATATGAATTGAGGGCGTTCTTCAAGAACATTTTGGAGGATGACCGGACGCTGTCGCGATCCTACCTGAATCCAGACTTTGTGAGGCAAATGACTGCAGCCCATTTCGGCAACCGATTCGACTATACGAGCGAAATCCGACGGATCGTCAGTTTGGAGCTCTGGTACCGGCAATTCATCGATAACGAGCCAGTCCCGCACGGTTGGGAGCACACATAGTCGACATAGCGCGCGGGGTCGTGAGAGGGTACCATCGCGCGCTCGAACTTGGGTTCAGCAAGCCGATAGATGGTGGCAGGTTTTTCGTTGTGCCAACACACACCTTCTGGCCAGATGTCCGCTAATCTAATTATCGATTGGGATGCATCATTTTGCATTCTTCTCCAGAACAAGGGCTCCGTATGCCGCGAGTAGATGTTCCTTCTGATAGGACCACGCGAGTTCCGTTTCCACGCGTTTGCGTCCAATTTGGCCCATTTTCTGGCGGCGCTCAGGATCGTCGATGAGTGCTGCCATCTGCCGGGCGAAGTCGAGCTCGTCATTTGGTCGAGCGTAAGCTGCGGCGTCCTGAGAAGTGACCCGGTGCTCCGCCAGGTCATACGCCACCGAAGGCTTACCCAACGCCATGTAGTCCATCAGCTTGTTCATTGTGGATATATTGTTCAGAGGGTTGGCCGGTGCGGGCTCGACTCCGATATCCGCCGTTGATAGAATAGGTACCCATCGGTCATACGGCAAATAGCCCGTGAACCATGTGCGATCTCCGACGCCGAGCTCTGCAGCTAGTTGCTGCAGTCCCACCTTATCGTCCGCCTCGCCGATAAGCACACAAAGCCAATCCTTGTAACCAAGGTTGCGGTCCAGGTGACTCAACGCCCGCAGGAGGTGGTCGACTCCGTCCTGTGTAGCCATCTTGCCCAGGTATGCGAAGATCGTTCCGGCGCGCGCGCGAAGCTCGGGATCTGGCTCAGCCAGGTGCACGTGGCTGAGGTCAGGTCCCTGTCTAACGACTGACACCTGGTCCGGACGTACCCCATCGCGCTCTATGACAACCCGGCGGTACGACTGGTTGACAACAATGACGTGATTTGACGTACGGCACGCTGCGCGTTCTAACCAAACAAGGATGCCGTGGAGGACACGGCTTCCGGGTTCGTACTTCGACTTGTATAACTCCGGCGCGAGATCACGCACGTCCATGACGATGGTTTTGCCCGCCAACTTGGGCAGCAGCGCAGCAACGAAAAGGCAATCGGGCGGATTGTAGAAATGCACCACGTCGAGGCCCTCGCGCAGCCACACCCATAACGTCAGCAACGTCATAAGGAGAGTAGCCTGCAAGAATTCGAGCAGGTAACTGGCGACTCTGGTGCCGTACACGGGCAGAGGGAAACGATAGATTCGCACGCCATTGATCGTCTCATGCCACGGTTGGCCGCGCCTGTGTGGGCATATCACCGCGACTTGGTGGCCGGCCCCAGCCAGAGCTTCCATGTGGGGGCGGACCCGCGCCTCGGAGTGGTAGGGGTTGTTTTCCAATAGCGTGATGATCCGGAGAGATGGTCTCGGCTTCTGCATGGCTCTCTTGCTCCTCTCTCAACGACTTCAGGGTCGATCGTGCGCCCGGCATGACCGAAAAGGACCTGTGTCTCCAGTGTCATGCTTTCAGTTCGACGCGAACCTTTGTCTCGGACTCGGAGAGTGAAGGCCCGCCAAGGTGCAGCGCCCTGGGGTTGATTGCCTTCGGCAACGCCGTCACTCCGCCTCTTCCAGATAGCTGCAAGTTCACCCCTTGCTTTCTCCAGCCTGGTCATCACGTCCTGGTACACCCGCGGCCCGGGTGTATTACTTCAGAGAGACCCCGATGCCGTTACATGTACGAACAATGTGCCAGACTGCAGAGGAACGCTCGCGAGAAATGGCGCAAAGTGAAGCAATGTGCTGGCTAATTCTCATCCAGGGTATCCAGTTGTTGGGCACCCAAACGTTTCGGGTCGACACCTCGCAATTGCAGATTCATGGAATCCACGCCTCGAACAAAATAGACAACTCGCGCCTGTTCGACGTATTTCTTGTAGATGTCCTCGTCATCTATCAAGTAAACGTATTTCTGGTCGAACTCAGGCGCATCATTCATCTCGATACGAATTCGAGGCAGGTACGGCCCGGCGACTATGACCGCGTTTTCGGGTAGACGAGCTGCGGCATCAATGACCCTTGTCGTTTCGTGAATCTGCGCTTCGCGCTCCAGGTGATCCAGCATAATAGACCCAGGCAGTGTCACCCCGCCTTTGTCGATCATAACAAAAGATGACACGAAGAGGAGAACTGCGAACCATCTGACGAATTGACGTGGGATGAGAAGACCGATTGCCAAAAGCACGAAAGGCACAACCGGTATCATGTAGGTGGCCTCGTCAGGTAGGCGAAGAAAGGCGACAACGTAAAGTGCGATGACCGAAAGAGACAATGCCAAACCCCGTTTGACACGCGGCTGAGTGAGTGACTCCCTGATGTTCTTGAAGACAAACGGGACCAAGATACAGAGTCCCAGCAAGCCCAGGGCAGCCGCCCCGCCCCAAACCTCCCAAACCAGTTTCCTGAATAGCCACTGCACAGTCGGATGTATTGGATAGGTGGGAACAATGAGAAAGTCCAGGCCATAGCGGTGGACAGTCGGCACAAACCAGAGGCCACCTATCGTCAACCCAGTGACGCTGAAGATCAGAAAACGTTTGCCGAACGTAGAAGTTCGGTCATCGAGGAACATCCAGAGTGCGAGAGGAAACAGCATGGCCCCAGACGTGATGCGACACCCTATTGCCAGCCCGAGGCATATCCCGGCGGCGAACGGACGGTGAATCAACACGAAATACGTGCTACCGAGTATGAAGGCTGCCGCAAACATAAAATCCATTGTGCTGACACTGTTCACATACACCACAGGGGTAAAAGCAAACGCCGAAGCGAGGAGCAGATACTGACTGACACGGAACTGCCGCAGAATGAGCGCAAAGAACAAAAAGCCAATACAGGTGAAGACAGCGGTGAGACCGTTTGAGAAAACCGGGCTTGTCTTGGCTGGGGTGACGGCTGTGAGGTATTCCTGCACCGGATTCCCCCCCGGTAGCCTTGAGGCCATGTATTCACCTGTTCGTGCGATATGTCTTGCCGCGTCGACGACCCGGTACGCATCCTGGTCCGCCCCATAACCAGCCGATAGCCACGGAAGACGAGTGAGAAAGATCACCAAGCTCAAAACGACAATGGCAAATGCCTCACGCCATTTGAATGCGACGTTTTTTTCTGCGGCTGTCTCCATCTTGTCCTCCATGTCAGCTGCTGAGTCCAACCACGCTGCTTCGCAGTCAGGACACGTTCAGTATGTCACTGAAATGCCATCCCGAGCGGGCAGTGATTTCCAGCTGCTCCAAAAATCGGACGCCCAGTCAAGCTTCCCGCAGCAAATCCTGAAGCTTCGCCAGATTCCGCTCCCACTCCGTCTGAAGCCGCTCGCGCAGGAGTAACATGTCTCGTTGTAAGACAGCCTCCTCTCGTTGTACCCGGCGCACTCCCTCGCAGATACCCTCCACGGTGTTAGGGATGTGCACAGTCCCGTTCGAGAAGTACCTCCGCAAGATCGGCCAGTCTGAGACAATGAGGGGCTTCCCAAACGAAACGGCTTCAAAGCCACCGGCCAGCAGTGTGTGATCAGAGGTCGTCAGAACGATTACGGCGTCAACTCCTCGCAGTAGACCCAGGTATCGATCATAGGGCAAGAAACCCGTCATATGACAGTTTTCGGGCTTGCGCGCGCCCACTCTCGGAGGCACGCGACTCGGATCCCCCGTCACATAAAAGGTCACGTCGGGCAGGCGTCCCGCCGCCTCGAACATGGCCTCAATAGGTTCGTCTTCTTCGAAGCTGGATACCACCGCTACGTTAAGTTTCTCGGACAGGGGGAAGCACTCGCCGGCCGGATAGTCGATTGGTGTGAACCCCAGTACCAAATAACGGCATGCCCAGCGACTCACAATCTCTGCCTGAGACTCGTTGTGCACGATGGTCGTCAACGCCCCACGCGATAGTATGCGAAGCAAGCCTACGGACCATCGCCATTTTGGCGACAGGAAGGCGCCGGTGTGTGAGTCGATGACGTAACGCGCGCCGTAGCATCGCGCGTAGAGGCAAGCCACCAGCGCACAGAAAATGGGGGGGTTCTGGACGAAGATGACATCAGGTCGTTCGTTGCGCAGCACGCGCCAGGTTCGCCAGGCCTGCACCGGGAATCGGACCGGCGCCTGCAGCAAGTTGCCCTTGCGCCCGAAGTAAATGAAGTACGCCGTGGCTTTCAAATGCTGCGCCAGGAGTTCCGAGCGCCGCTGGAACAATGCCCACGTAATGAACGTAATCTTCTTCAACGTGTCACCTCGCTGCGCAATCAGCTCGAACGCATCCTCTGAATTGCACTTCGGCTAGCTCGTGCTGCCTGGACAGAATAGAATTATCTCACTTGCGTGCCCACGGCTAATCCGCTGCTCCAGCGGTCCAAACGTATCAACTCAATCGATGGTCAATTCCAGGCCGCAGTCCAAGTCGAATTCAGGCTTACGATCCAGCAAATTCCTGGCCTTGGCAGTGAGATAGTGCATGCGTCAATCATGCGGTGCTTTGAGTCGTTCCACAGCCTGCGTGCCAAAGACTCGCGTTCGTTAGCTGGTGCTCTTGTACTGACCACACCACCCAACCTCTGGAATGGGTTTCGTCTTAGCTGGTCGACAGGAACCCGTCCAAGATCGCGCAGGCGTCCGCAACACGCGCGTCCCACGTATTGGCTCGAGCCACTTCGACACGCGCCGCGATACTTTCCGGCGAATGGTCGCACAGTGCTTCGCGAGTCTGGACGATGAATTGATCGTCAGATTCGGCGATTCGCACGACGTGTCCAAAAGGTCGCAGTTCGGGCAATGCGGTCGCCACGACAGCTCGCCCTGCAGCCAGGTATTCATGCAGTTTGAGCGGATAGGCTGAAACGGTATGTCCAGTTCGCAGCCAAGGTATGAGCGCCACATCGAAAGCCTGAAGGTATGAAGGCAGATCCTCGCGCTCCTTCTGGCCCAAAAAGAAAACATTCGGCAGCGCGCGCAATCGCCGCAGGCCTTCCCCATTCGGCAACTTGTCTGGGCCAACTAAGACCAGAGAGCAGTCGGGAAAAGCTCGAGCGACCCGGCCCAACAGCTCAACGTCAATTTGATATCCCAGCCAGCCCGTGAACCCGATTAGAGGTCGAGGCACCGCCGCAATATCTGGCGGCAAAGGAAGCTTGGCGCTCACGGCACGGTTGAACGAGTCAAAGTCAACAGCGTTCGGTATGAAAAATGTATTAGGGTTTATGGCTTTGCGCCGCTCCCACTGGGTTTGAGATGAGGCAAATACCACATCCACTCTCTCCAGAAGCCGTCTTTCTGCAGCAAGCATAAGATCTCTGATGTGCTCGTTGCCGGGAAAGTCGGCGTGTTCGTCGTAACTGTGGTAGCAGCTTAGCCGTTCTCCACACCTGCCGAGTAAGTCGGCATGATAAGGTTCATATACCCATAGGATCGGATCCTTCACATCAAGAATCGCGGTAGCCCAGCGTATCTGTCTGAGAAGGATAAGGGCATTGAGTCTCACAGCCAACGGCATCGTAACCCGAAGTACGGGTGTAGGCAAGTATCGGCGAGCAAGAGTAAGGCTCGGCGGCGTTGGAACCACGATCAGGTTGGGCTGAGCGGTGTAGGTACGGAGCGCGCAGACGTTGGGTAGGTTCCTCACAACTTCGTGGATGACCGGTCGATCCGGGTTGCGCCCTGGCTCAAAGAAAAGAACCCGGTTGTGGGCCGCAAGACGAGACATCATCTGCTGCGTACTACGCCACATTGAGTGCCACCTTCTCGTCGCAACGCACAGTATCGTCTCGCCTTGCATTTTCGTGCTCCTCCCCGGCAGCAGAGTGTCGACAACCTCTGCCGGTGTGCGCCAGTATCTGGAGACCGCGAAGGCCCAATGTCCATCCGGCAAGTGGATCGATCGCGACTAGGAACAATCAGTCTTTTGGTCGTAACCGAACGTCACGGCCACCCAAGTTGGCATCGCCCTGAACCACACCACTCAACGGACTTGCCGACTCATGGCCCCACTCCGGAAGGTGCGGGCCAGTGTGACCCGTTGGGGTCGATGTATCTCGATACCCGGAGCGTGGTCGAAAGGGCATTCCGCGCAGAGGCACGGTCCAACGCTGCCGCCGCTTCCATCGCAGAAAAGTCAGAGCAGCTCCGACCGGAAGATGAAGAAAAGTCAAGCGAAACGCCAACCCGGTCTCCGTCGTCGATTAGGTACCACTTGCGTCACCTGATTCTGACACCAACTCGTCGTAGACTCGCATGAGTCGCGCCGCGATTGCATCCCAGTCATAGTGTGCCATAACAAGCTTCCTTGCGTTGGCCGTTATGCGTTGGTACAGCGTTCGGTCCTTGAGGAGACGCACGGTCTGCTCGGCGAAACGCTCGGGATCATCCCCAACAAGGAGGTGCTCGCCACCAACAACATCCAGTCCCTCACACCCCATGGTTGTTGAAACAACAGGTCGGCCAAGCGCCATAGATTCTAGAATCTTCAGCCGCGTGCCCCCACCTGCTCGGAGCGGCACAACGCATACGCTCGATCGCCGATAATAAGGGGTAACATCGGCCACCTGCCCCGTGACATGTATGGATTCTCCATCGAGACGCAACAGCTCGGGGATAGGATTTCGTCCAACGATCCATACCTCCACCCCGTCTACGAGACTGCGAACACGCGGGAGTATTTCGTTACAGAAGTACAGCGCCGCATCAGCGGACGGCGGGTAACCCAGATTGCCAACAAAAAGTAGAGTAGGCGAAATGCTATCGAAAGGCAGAGGCTGATACACCCTGGTATCGACCCCGTTGGGAACCACATCGATCCGCAGAAGCGGATCGACTCTCAAGTACTCACTCCGATCCAGTTCGGACACTGTGAGACAGCGATCAAATCGTCTGAGAAAGCGTCGCTCCCAGCTTCGTTCCATTCGGCTGTAAATCCATGCTCTTATTCTTGGCACCAGCCGTTGCTCAATCCGGCAGATGCTGTCGTATTGCGCGGCGGTATAGTTGTGAGACATAAAAACAGTTTTGCAGGTCGCACTTCGTGGAAGCACGTTTAGGTACTGTGCCATCCACTCCTTCTCGAATTGCACAATACTGACATCCAATGTCGACACAAGGTCCCTGATCTTCTTGGCCAACTCCTCATAATAGTAGAACTTGTGCTCGAAGGGCTTCCCTACTAAAGCACAACCAATCAAGCCAGGCAGGTGCGTCAATTGGCGGTGTCGCCGCATTTCTACGACTTCAACTCTCTCGCAGAACTCCTTTAGGTAGCGCACCCCCGCGACCTGTTCTGGCGACTCTACAAAAGTGGCCATCAACACTCGGTGCTTTCGCGCGATACGTTTCACGAGACTGTAAACACGAATGCGATCTCCAGAGAACGGCGGGTAAGGCAGACTATCGGTTACTATTAGAATTCGCACATCCATGCTCCCGTTCGAGCGAAGTGATCGTGCAGATGATTCACGTCCCGCTCTCAAATTGACGATGGCTCTGGTCAATTCATTGGTCAGAGGGCCTCGGGTCGCTTCACTGATCGGAAGTGGTGGACCCGACACAAGAACGTTTGAATGACTCCCAGCCTAAAACTACGTGCCTCAGCAGTGGATTACCTAACCTCGCGATGAGCGATTCGCGGTTGGTCCGCTCGCGGTCGGCGTGACGTACTCAAGCCAGACCCAGCCCGCTGTAAGACGAGCTGAAAGTACTCTTCGACTTGGTCAAGCGTTCGCTCATTAGTGTATATCTCTCGAACGGTCTTCAAAGCTTCAATTCGTATCTTGGCGCACAGAATTGGATCTTGCACAAGGGTCCTGATCGCATCTGCTAGCGCCGCTGGATCTCCGGCTGGAACAAGCAGTCCATTTTGTCCGTCGCAGATAATCTCAGGCGCAGCTCCACGATTCGTGGCAATGACCGGAAGTCCTCTGGCCATCGCCTCCAGAATGGTCATGCCGAAAGGCTCCGCCCACTGGGAAGTAAAGAGCAGCGCATTATACTGCTGGTACCGATCTAACAACTCCGTTTGCGCCATTTTGCCGATGAAGCAAACTTTATCCTCTAGGCCCAGCACGACTGCCATATGTATGAGATCATTCAAGAAGTCCGAATGGCCATGCCCGATGATGTCAAGTTGGTATCGATGAGGTTCGCCCAGTTCGCCCAACTTCGCCATTGCCTCAATCGCAACTCCAGGTCCTTTGTTTGGATGCAACCGACCGACGAATGCCAGCCTGACATCTCGTCCGCTCTCTTTGGGAGGCATGGCCACTTCATCGTCAGTGAGAAGAAGGCTAGCTGGAATGCCCTCCGGAATGAAGGTAAGATCCTGCTCTCTGAAACCCAACCGAACATAAGCCTCAGTCAGGGATTGACTCACCATCAGGACGTGGCTAAGATCGATTCGGTCAAAGCGCGTCAGCCCGTTGATGGCCAACTGTCCAAGCCTTCTCAGCAAACTTGGTTCCAGGCAAAGCTTGTATCTGAGGGAGGACAGCCAGTAATCCTCCACGCGAAACACCGTCGGAATGCCGAAATCCTGCGCCGCCAGTACCGGCGTCACCGAGACATGCCCCATTTGCCACACATATGCGATATCAGGCCTGAAAATCGCTCCGGTTTCATAGGCGATCCGATAGTTCTGCCTGCACGTGAGTGCCCACTTTAGCTGGAAACCCCGCTTGCGAAGACCGGATGCCGGTCTCTGCGTCCACGACGCCAGCCAATTGGGGTCAAGACCCAGCAACCGATTCACGTTCCCTTCAACGGCGGGCTTCTCGACTCCCCATCGGCTCGTGAGCACGCAGACGTCATGGCCACGCCTGGTCAGCTCATCCACATCCTTACGGCAGTTGAGTTCATAACCACCCAGATAGTGAGGCGGATAATGATCCGTCAGAATCAGAATTCTCATATTCTGTCGTTTCTGGACAGCGCGCCTTGGACCGGCCTGAATACCATTAGTCTGGTTTCTGCAAAAACGATAGCCCAGTCTTTTGAAGTGATTACCGACAGAAGCGTACAGGCAAAAAGAAACAGAAGAACCACAAGAACCTTCGCAGCGATTGCGTCTGGACTGACGAGCAGGCTAAAGAGCATGAACGGAACAGCCGCCAAGATGGGCTTCATGTACTTGTCAGCTCTGATTTGTGGCAACCTCTTGCGAAGGAAGTAGAAATTGATTGGGTTAGTTGCGGCGGACCCAACGACACTGGTGATGGCAGCACCCAGAATGCCCAGGCTTGGAACGAGCGCCAGGGTTCCAAGCAGACTGACTGCCGTGTGGGCAATGTTGATGATCGCCGGTTTGTCCGAGTCGCCTACTGCTACTAACGATATTCCTAGAGTGGACCCAATAAGGGACAGGTTCAACGAGATCATCAGCACAACGAACACAGGTACGCTGGCCAGGTACTTGTCGGAGAAGAGAAGCACAATGATGTCATGGCTGAAAAGCAACGCGACAAGAGCCCCCGCCGCAGTCACAAACGAAATCAGCCGCGTGGAGTTGTTCAGCACTCGGGCTACTTTGTCACGGTCCTCTTGGGCGAACATGCCGGACACCAGGGGAAAATACACCGAACGAAAAGCGTCGTACAGCGTCATCAGGTTATCTGGGATCTTGCGGGCGATTTCGTAGTAGGCGATCTCCGTAGGCCCGAGCAAGACTCCGATGACCAGGCTATCGACCCGCCGGAACACGAGCGTCAGCACGTCGTTGATCTGCAGAGGCGTGCCAAAAACCAACATTTCTTTGAGCTTTTCTAAGTCAAGTTGTAGACGATTGCGAACAGGGATGGAAAAGTAAAGATAGACGCATGACAGCACGGAGGAGAGGACTTTGGCGGCAATCAAGCCACGAAATCCAAGCTTAAGGAACACCACCAACGCAATCACCAGAGCCAAATTGAGCAGACCCGCCAGCAGGTCGGCCAGGCCCATCTTTCCGAAATTGGTAGAACCCCTGCAACACCGATCTCAGCAGATTTCTTAGACTCTGCAGCGAGAACAGGGCAGGAACGAACACCGCCAGTGTGGTGACCGAGGAGGCTCCGTACGCGGCGGAGAGTGCTGGCCTCGCGAGGAACGTGATCAGACTGACGATGAGAACCACGAGAATTCGAAAGCCGATTGCAGAATTGACGAGGCTGTCACGCTCACTTTCACTTTCCGCACCAGCCACGAACCTGGCGATCGACAAATCCAAACCGAAGCTGCTGACCGCAGTCAGGAAGGATGCGACCACGCCGATCAACACGAATGAGCCAAACTCGTCCGCGGGCAGATGCCGAACCGCGATTACAGTACCGACAAGTCCCAGCACCAGTGTTGAGACATTGCCGAGACCTACAGAGACTGTTCCGCCGATGAAGCGGGAAGCAAGAGAATCGGACAATCGTCAGCCTCCGTCAAATAACAACATGCTGAATTCCGCAACTCGAAGAAACTCCTGGCAGCCACCTTGCATCAGCTCAGCAGCTCAGCAGTGGCGGTCTTAGCCAAAACAAGCTCGTTGACGCCTGCCATGATACCAATGACAGGGGCCCAGTACCATTGGGCGAAAATTGGGTTGACCCAGGACCCCGCGAGGGCTCCAAAATACGCAAGGGTAAATCCCAAGACGACGCTCCTGCGCCAGGGATCGGTGACACGCCTCCAGCACTTGAACCCCCGGCTGAGGAACAGCAACGACAGCCACAGCAGTGAAAGGTAGCCAAGCAAACCAGCCTTCAACCAGATCCACAAGTGGCCATTGTGAATGTATCCCCTCGAATACGGGATACTTGGGTCGTTCAAGTTCCGGCCATCCAGTCTCGGATCCCAAGGTCGATATTTGGCGCCCATGCCCAGGCCCACCACCAGATGCGATGTGAGCTGAGGGAGCGCATACTCGTACTCGACGTCTCGCCACCGCAGACTGCTATCCGCCAGTACCTTGTCGACGCCTCCGAGACTGCTCAATCTCTCGACGGCGGCGTTCACTATCTTCGCCGCAACCGACTTTGAGTCCATTAGAGCCGGGACCGCTGCCGCAACAAGAAGAACCGCGACCACGAGGCCCCAACCGACCAACCGGAGCCTGTCCCTCCCCCTGACCAACCAAGCCAGGACGCTGAGTGCCAACATAGCGCCCAGCCAGAAGCTGCGATTGAAAGTCAGGATTACGGCGGCACCCGAAACACCACACAGGAGCACTGTCCAGACCCTCGCCGATTTCAGCTTGTTCATTATGAGGATGACTATCGACGTAATGAACGCAACAAGGATTACGGACTGTCCGGGTGGCAGCACTCTTGTGACGTCTTGGTACTGCGCATTCTGTGTTCTGAGGGCCTCCACCCGGCCGGGTAGGATGGATACAGAATCGCCCAAAGCGAATTGCAGGATCATCATCGCGCCCACCAAGATCGCCAGAAGAAAGAGTCCCTTGATCAGCACGCGCAACTGACGGTCTTCCCGGACGAGGTTGGTTACGACAAAGAACGTGAGATAGTATGTAAAGGGGCGGATGCCCCGGAGGCCATTGTTGAATTCCCCTGGCAACGACGCGATCTCGAAGATGGTCGACAGCAGCGCCATTCCGTAGAAGACCAGAAGTGGAAGATCGATCGGTGTGTGCACAATCTTGAAATCGGGCTCAGTCAGGGCGCGCACGAGAATCAGCCCAAGCGAGGTCACGAGAAGCAAGTCTGGCACGTGCAAGCTCCCCATGCCGATCGAGATCAAAGGCAAGCGATCTTCGGGTATGACAGTCGAGGTGGCGACCAAAATGAGAAGCAAGCCAAATTCTGGCCTGCGGACGGCAACAAGGTACAGAAGGGCGCTTCCGGCCAACCCTGCAAGTACATACTGCGGGGAGACTCTCATTGAAGCAACCCCTAACATTAGCGATGTGGCGGCCACCACCAGAAGGTCCCAAGGAAATCGGGACGAGCTCAGAAACTCGCGCACTATTGGGCTCCAAATCCTATCCCTACATGTTCTATTGCTGTTGGCGCCAATATTCGTCGAGGACAAGGGCACTGCTACTGAGCTAGCATGCCTACCCGATTTACGACGACGCCAATTTGCCTGGCTCTAACTTCGTTCAATTGTTTGCGCGCCGCGCGAAGACTTTCTGCCTTCGATCGGGCCAATCCAACTACCAGCAACACGGCATTGACCCTGGAAGCTAACATCGCCGCGTCGGCCTCTGAAAGTAGGTCTGGTCCATCCGCTAACACCACATCAAACTGGTTTGAAAGGTTCTCGAGCAAGGCGGCTACATTCCCCAGATGCTGCCACGCCACAGCAGGCGCGATCGGAGGGCCGCTCGTCAATACGGCAACCCGGGCATCACCTTTTGTGACCTGAATGGCATCCGCTGCATCCACTTCCCCCGACAGGACGTTGCTGAGGCCCACTTTGTTGGGTAGGCCAAAGATTCCATGTAAGGCCGGAGCCCGAAAGTGACAGTCAACAACGATAACCCGTTGCCCAGCTTGCGCCATGGCACGCGCCAAATTACCCACAACAATCGATTTGCCTTCATCAGCAGCAGCGCTGGTCACCAACAGCGTCCTGAGCGGCTTGCCGGAACTCTGTGCATAGATACTAACCAGCAGACGGCGGAAAGCCACGTCTTCGCGGGAGTTCCCACCCGAGCGATCACAGTGGCGCAGCCGTCTGGCGGTGGGTATTGCACCCAGCGGAGCCTGTTCCAGCGTCTTTTCAATCTGTTCCACGCTGTACAGCCGGGTATCCAGGTTTTCAAAAATCAGCGCCAAGGCGACTCCAGCTAACAAACCAACGGCGGCACCCATGGCGAGGTTTCGGGCAGTGCGGGGCGACGAAGGCGCGTCCGGGGTCACCGCAGGCTCAACCACAGTGAGAATGTTGGCGCGCGATGCCTCGCTGATTCGGCCTTCTTCGTATTGCTGCAACAAACTGGCATACGTGTTCTGCTTGAGTTCGATGGAGGGTGGGATGTTCTCTTTGGAGTAACGCGCCCGAGCTTCGTCGAGCTCTTGACCGATTTCGGCCAACTGCTGATTCAATATCTGCTGAGTCGCCTTAGCACTACCGACAAAGTACTCGAGCGAGCGTTCGGTCAGGATGTCCGCCAGGGTATTCGCTTTGTCTTTGGCTGAGTCCGGATCAGCATCGGTGACTGAAAGCTTCATCAACTCCGTATTGAGAATCAGTTCAACTTTGACCCGTTTCTCCAATCCTGTCGGATCCCCCAGGCCAAGCCGTTGCGTCAACTCTGACAGCACCGGACGGCTCGCCGCCAAATCAGCGTATGTGTTGATGACGCGGTCGAAATCGGTGATGAGGCTGGACGATCCAGAACCGCCTGCCGACACCCGCAGCTTCACGCTGGCGGTGTAGGTTGGTAGTGTCTGCATTGTGCCGATTGTGACAATCGTCAAGACAATCAGCGTACTGAGCACCACCATCCATCCGCGCCTCTTCAGGATTCGAATGTAGTCAATCAGCTTCACTTGACTCACGTGCTCCTTGTCAGATAATGCCCGTCAGTGTACACACAGCAGCAAGGCTGCACCGAATGCTTCATCAGGCAGAATCAATGAGCTCCTGACGTCCGCCATTGTGAAGAGATCGGTCCGCCGCCTCCAGTACCTTCACCACTCGCAACCCAATCCGCCCCGAACTTTGCGGTTCGGTGTTGTTCCCGATGCAGTCCAGAAAGTGTTGGCATTCCAGCTTCAATGGTTCCGCGAAACGGATGTTCGGGATAACAACATCGCCATAACGATAACTACACTGGAAGTCGCCAAACGTGTCCGTGTAAGGAGGAGTCTCCACGCCTTTGTCGTAAATCCTGATCTTCTCCAACGGCTCCACATCGTCGTATACCGCCATCTTCTTGCTACCCACCACAGTAATGCGCCTCACCTTGCACGGATCGAGCCAACTCATGTGGGAATGAGATAGGACGCAATCCGGAAAGGTCATGTGCATATACACTATGTCCTGCGATCCGGCAAAAATGCAGGCTGCGCCCTGGGCACTTACGGCAACCGGGTCACTGCCAAGAACGTAACGAAGGATCGAGATGTCGTGCGGCGCCAAGTCCCACAGGACGTTCGAATGCGCATTGAACAAACCCAGGTTTACCCTTACAGAGTCCACGTAGTAGATGCGCCCCAACTCACCGCACTCTATGGTAGCCTTCAGTGCACGCACGGCCGGGTTGTACTCGAAGGTGTGGCCAACCATGAGTTTCAAGCCGCGGTTCTCGGCAATCTGGTTAAGTTTCTCAGCGTCACCGCTATTGACGGTCAAAGGTTTTTCGACGAGCACGTGAAGGTCATGTGTCAGGCAGTCCTGGGCGATGGGGAAATGAGTGGCAGGTGGCGTAGCCACGACCACGGCGTCAAGTTTCATCGCAAAGAATTCTCGATAGTCGGTCGTGCAATGGATCTGCGAATATGTGTTCGTGACGTGCTCCAATCGCTCCCCTCTCACGTCGGCAACGGCAACCACGTCAGAGACTGGAAGGTCCACGAAGTTCCGAAGCAAGTTGGGGCCCCAGTAGCCGATTCCAATGACTCCTACCTTGATACGGTCCATGGCACATCTGCCCTCCCGGATGGGCAACGCGGCCCACCACCTGGTTGATCCAAGATGACATCTGACTATCCGTGGTTATGTCGGCAAGGCCCTCGCCACGCTTCTGGCATTGCAACCAACTCGAGCGCGACTCTCATCATCGGCTGGCGCGCTCTTCGGATCGTACCCACACGTCTCACCTGCCTGCGAGTTGGCTTCCCAAGGCCTGGGAACAGCGCGCCACCGGGCTGGACTCGATCGTGGCAATGATGTGGATGAGTCGCGCACACGCCACAGACCAAACGGCGGAGCCCCAGGAACCAACCCTATCACGGCGCGACTGACGCTTTGTTTATTCAAGAGTATTCATTTGCGCGCCCACGTGCCCAGCATCGATGGACTGATAACGACAAATCCCCCGCGGTTATTATCATTATAGCATTTTCTGCGAAGATACGCAATAGTACGCTTATAAATGTACGACAGATGCCTTTTAGGCATCAAGAGCGGTTTCAAATTGATCAAAGGTTCTTCAGAACTGCCCACGCTGGTTCCTGAGACGGCGGCGAAATGCTTTTGCGAACAGGGAACCGTGGATCCAGATCTCGTCTCGCACTGTGTGACTGCGGGCAGATACCCCGAAGGCTGCACGACTGCCCCTCACTGCCAGACCCACCAGCCGATCAACTGCCAGATACTACCTGATACACGGACACGTCTCCAGACTCGCTCTCGTAAACCAATTGGAATCGGTCCGGATGACGCCGCAACACCGGCAGAATCAGTCTTGTCTGCAGCTCCTCCAGCTCAGAATCATCACGTGTCGTCACCTGGGGAACGAAAAGGCCCAGCGAGATGAGAACGTGAGACACCCCTTCGATGTCGATTCGATTCAGCAGGCTCTGCTCATCGTCAACCTGTGGGAAGTCCACCGTCCGGCGATCGGCGTACAAGAAACGTGAACAAGGCCATCCGGTCATCACGATCGCGCGAGGGGTCGAATTCGCCGCGATCCAGTTCGTGCCACTGCGGAAATCGATCATATGCTTGGACATCGGATCAATCACATTTCGGCCATCTTGCAACACCATGACAGCAAAGAACAACACCAGGATTGCACTCAACACCGCCTGCGGCAGGTTGCGCAGCGAGAATCGACGCGTGACTAGTGAGCTAAGCCAGCCGAGGCCTTCGATTAAATAGAAGCAGATAAACGGCAACACAGGCAACAAATACCTTGGCTCGGTTTCGTCAATGGTTACGCTTAGAGCGCCCAAATAGCATAGGAAATAGATCTCACCAATCGACAATTTCCTCCTGACCACACGCACGAAACCCAGGGCCACTACGGACAACAGTCCCAATTTGAGCAGCAGCATCAGGCTCGCGTTAGTGGCTTGCCCCAGACAGGTGAGTGTAGCGCCAAAACAGCTGAACCCGTACTGCGGCAAGTACACCCACATGTACTCAAACAAGGTCGACGACATTTTGCCGATTCCCGCGAGGGGGTTGACGACGGCCGCAACATCCGGTGGGAACAGCACCCCGCCGGCCTGGCGACTGATAATGATTTGGGGCACTATGCCGATTGAGAATAGGACACCGATCGCAATCGCCGACCGAGGAGCGCGAGCAGCAATCAGCCACAGAACACAAGCGATGGCCAGTGAGACGCCAACCACTCTGGTCATTGTCGACATGCAAAGCATCAACGCTATCAGTGGAACGAAATGCCACGCCGAGTGTCGGCTCGGTTCGAACCTGTGAATCAGGTACAGCGTCAGAAGTGACCAGAAGGTGTAGGCAGTCTCCGACATCACCGTGGTGGCAAATGTCACTACTTGCGGATTGAATGCGAAGGCGGCAACAATCAACAACACATAACCAGGGCTGGTGCGGAAGTCAAAGTACCACTTTAGAATTAGAAGTGACACGAGCGTCAGAAACACTGAGCACAGCTGAAGGGGCACCAGGCTAGATGGCCACACCGCAGTCAGTGGGCTGAGCAACAGAGGGTAACCTATTGGAAAGCTGCGTTCGAGCTGAGGCGTCGGAGAATTGATACGAGCGTAACCTTGCCCACCGGCGATTGACTTGGCTAAGACGACATACACCCCATCATCGTGCCATGCCCCGACCTCGAAGTAGCCCATCGTGAGAAGGTAGCATGCTGTCGCGATGACGGCCAGAATCGCAAAAGCGCGGCGACTGCTCATCGAGAGACTTCCGACTCTGATCAAAGATGCTCCAGACGATGCACAGCAGACGCCGGCATCCATACAATTCTTCGAGTCACTGCCAGACCACACCGGCCACTCTGCCGACCTGCGTCAAGCCGAACGACACGTCCTTCTTCAATGCTCGGACCCTCCAGTGGCGCCAAAGCTCGGCTCGATGACCGGGCAACTGGCAGACCGTCCCACTGCGAGAGCATGCTCCCGCACGGTCAGAACCTCGAACCTTTCCTCGTACAGACGCAGAACCTCACGCACCAACTTCAATTTTGTCTCTACCTGTAGCCTCATGGCCGGGAAGAAAGACAACTCCTTGACGTCGGACGCACCCAAGAAATCCAGTGGATGGAGAAGCAACGACGGCTGTGTTTGGGTCAGCTGGAACAGTGTCATAGCGAACTTGAAGTAGGTCAGTGCGAGTACTGTCGAGAAAGTGGCCAGATACATGACGTAACTCACGTGAATTGGGACTCGGAACAGCGGCATCGTGGTCACCGGTATTTCCAGCAGGCCTTTCTCAGCCTCCCAGCCATCCATATACCAGCGATAAGGACGCAGAGGGCGCAACCCGTCGCGCAGGGTGCCGAACAACAGCCTTCGTTGCCGCTTCTGCTCCGCGGTTAGCCTTGAGGTTGCAAAATAGTAAAGCCTCGCCGCCGGCCCCAGGAAGGTCGGCAGCGTTGAAGCATCGTACAGGTAACCGCGCCGTGCCAGCACCGTCAAGACTGCGGGAGACAGACTGTAACCAGGACCGCGAAAACCTGTTGGCCTTTGGCCGGTGACTCGCTGAATGTGCTGCTCGGCCTGACCAAGTTCCTCGTCAATGTCCGTCTCCGTCATGAGGTGCAACCAGGGCTCATGACTAAACGAATGATTGCCAATTTCATGGCCCGCAAGGGCAATGGACCGAATGGCCTCCGAGTTCTTATCCAACGCAGCGTCCTGCCCGACGACGAAAAACGTGATCGTCAGGTTCATCTGTCTCAGGAATTCCAGAATGCGCGGGACCGCCAGATCGAGATATGAAGGGAACTGCTCCCAGCCAGGGTCGCCGTGTATCCTCATGTAGGACCATTGATTGTCAAGATCGACGGACAGACTTGCGATTCGGTTACTATAACTCATTTCCTCTCCCGACGGCTAGCATCCAAAACTTGCAGGTAGAACACATGGGTCAGTGTCATGTCTCCACGCGGTCGTCACCATTCACGCTCTGCACTCGCGAGGTCAGGATACTGCCGATCACGGTTTGCGCCACATCGCGGGCATGCCGGGTAACGGACTCACAATTGGTCAGTGCCGGGTAGACCTGTGATGAAGTGGCTAGAAACAGATTCCGAATGGGCGTCGAGACCGCGGGAATCGCGTCCGTCTGATTGAGCCGGCGGAGTGGTTCCACACAACGCTCCCGTTCCAGGCGGAAGAAACGGATCCAACTTCGCTCGAACTCGGGAAGCATTACCTCCAGGTTCTTCAACCAGAGATCTTTGATCTCTTCGTCGGACATGTCCTGGAGAGGATTCCCGGAAACGACGTACTTGGGCAAATAGACCAACTGATGACCGCCGACGTACTGCGGATCGATGTACGTCGTAGTCTCAATGACTCCCGTGAAGGGGAAACTGTCGTCGGCGATGTTCAGGGTCCAGCAGCCCGTCAACGGACGGTCCAGAACGAGCAATGGGCAGATGATGTCCAGATAGTCCGTCCGGCCCAGGGACTTCTGATAGGCGGCGCTCGCCGCCGGAACAAGATG
Source organism: uncultured Chloroflexia bacterium (assembly GCA_963843645.1). Taxonomy (GTDB): domain Bacteria; phylum Chloroflexota; class Anaerolineae; order DAOTYC01; family DAOTYC01; genus CAWJLE01. Next base: position 1,865,673 of record CAWJLE010000003.1, read on the forward strand.
GCGGAACGTCGGAGGCGGCAGGGTCGCTACGACTGCGTCGTACTCGGCGAACCCAGAACTGCTGCGCAGCCCCAACGCACGTCCTCGCTCGATCACGATCTCTCGCACCGGCGTTCCAAGGTGAATGGCGCCGCCGGAGGCTTCGATCTCCCCCGCCATGGCTTTGATGAGCGCGAAGTAGCCCCCGAGAATATGCCCGGCCATTTCCTTCTGGGCAGCGCCTCCGCGGGTCGACTTCATCCGAACGAGTCTCGACCACATGTACGTTGCCGGGACTTCGTCGAAGGAGCCGTCGAACTTACCCTTCAGCATCGGCCGCCATACGTTTTCGTACGCGCGCCTCCCGCTCAGACCAACCAACCACGCTTCGACGCTGACGCCCTCGAGCCTGTGCCAGTCCCGTACGAGCTGAGCATAGAGGATCGTGAGGCCGAGCCTGAATCGGTCAGTCAAACCCAACGGAGGGAAACGCATGAAATCAGCGATGTTGTTCATCGGGTAGACTGCGCCATCGTGGAAAACGCCCATTTTGGTTTGCTGGAAGTGGAGTCTGTCAGCCATACCCAATTCTGCACAGAGCTGACCCAGATTCGCGTCGCTGGACAGAATGGCGTGATAAAAGCGATCGACTACTGCTCCATCAGGCAGAACGACGGGCCTGACCTGGCCGCCCAGCTCTCCTTCGGCCTCGAAGATCTCCACCCCAACGTTCTGGCGCGAGAGGTAGTAGGCGAGGCTGACGCCCATCATGCCCCCACCAACGATCCCAACTTTCATCGTTGAGATCCTGGTTCGAGCCGCGTCGGGCTCGAGTGGTTTGCTTGCAGCTGAACGAAACGGACTTCTTCCATGCTCAGTATCTCCGCAATACGCTGCGCGGCTGTTCCATCGCCGAAGATGAGCGGACGCTCTGCCGGCGGCACCAGGCCGAACCAGCCTTCCACAATACGGTCAGTATCTGCACCCACCAATCGGTTCCAACCTGTGCGAATCGTGTCGACCCATTCCGTCTCGTCCCTCAGCGTCAGGCACGGTATTGCGTGGAAATAGGCCTCCCGCTGCACTCCTCCTGAGTCGGTGGCGATCAGACGAGCGTTCGCCTCGAGCTCAATTTGGTCCAGAAAACCGACTGGCTCGATCAATCGAACACCAGTCCGAAACTGGGCGTCGATCGACCGCAAAGCCTTTTGTGTGCGCGGGTGAACCGGGAACACAATAGGTTCAGCGACGGCATTGAGAGCGGAGACGATGCTGCTGAGCCGTTGGGGGTCGTCCGTATTGGCCGGGCGATGGACCGTGACCAAGGCATATTCTTTTGGCCGAAGCTGCAGGTCCGCCAGGATAGTCGATTTTCTGTGGGCGACAGGCTGAGCCAATTGCACGGCATCCAACATGACGTCGCCTACCCAATGAACAGAGTCGGTGATGCCTTCAGTCGACAACTGGCGCACCGCAACCTCGCTGACGCAAAAATGCAGGTCGGCCAGATGATCGGTCGCCAATCGATTGATTTCCTCAGGCATACGTCGTTGGAAGCTTCGCTCTCCCGCCTCAATGTGCGCCAGCGGGACCTGCAGCTTACTTGCCGCCAGAGCGGCGCCCAAAGTTGAATTAGTATCGCCCCGAACGATCACGAGATCCGGCCGCTCCTTAAGGAGGACTTCCTCCATGCGGACGAGAATCCCAGCGGTTTGATGCCCATGAGACCCTGACCCGACATCCAGGCAATAGTCCGGAGCTGGTATCTCCAATTCATCGAAGAATACCTGCGACAATTGGTAGTCGTAATGCTGCCCGGTATGCACTAGAATCTCATGATGATTCCGGCGAAGTATTCTGCTGACCGGCATGGCTTGTATGAATTCCGGTCGCGCACCTACAACTGACAGGATTTTCATTTGATTATCTCTGGCCTACGTACGCGATATGACCAACACCCCGACGATAATGATCAACGTTCCCAACAATCTTGGAAACGACAGATTCTCACCAAACAGCCGCCAGGACGCGAGCAGCATGACGGCATAGCTCAGACTGGCAAAAGGATAGGCGTAGCTAAGATCAACCCGCGATAGAGCAGTCAACCAGAATACGAGACTGAGCCCGTAGATGCCGAGGCCGACGACGATGTAGAAGTTTGTCGCAATTCGCCACAGGATGCTCGCCAGTTCCTGCGCGGTCAGCTCCAAAGGTCCCATCGTTGCCATACCGGCTTTCAGCAGGATTTGACCGACGGCTCCCGTTACAACGCTAATCAGGATATACGCGACAGCCACATTCACGTTGTTTGCCTCCCGGCGCCAAGCATCAAATACCCCTCTCCCGGCCGTGAACCAAGTCCGCTTTTCGCGGCACCAGAGACCAAAGCCCAAGGCGGTGCAGCAACACGGCCAACTGAAAGCGACAGTGAGCCAGAACGGTACGTACCAGCTTGGCTTTGGAGCTCCCATATGCTCTTATGTTCAGCGTTGCGGGGTATTCGGCCACTCTGTAGCCCGCGAGAAGACTCTTCACCAATAGCTCGGCCTGGGACAAAAAACCGTTCGAGGAGAAGCTGATGTCTTCGATCACCTTCCTGCGGTAGGCTCTGAACATGGCCGTGTAGGTGAATATTCTCCAATCGACGAGGATGCGGTATATCAACGACGATCCCCTGCTGAGGACCAGACGATACATTGGTACGCCAGCCACTCTGCCCAGGGGATGATAGGGCGACGCGGTTACGATATCAATCTCATCAGTGAGATAAGTGAGCATCTCTGGAATGTGTGAGAAATCGTAGGTTCCGTCGCTGTCCGTCGTGACCAGAATCTCGCCGGTTGCAGCCGCAAATCCCGCTCGGAGGGCTTTGCCGAGTCCACCATTCTTCTTTTGCTCGACGAGCTTGACCGATACACCCGGGCTTCTGTTCACGCACAGCGCTCGTCTCAGAGCTTCGAGTGTGTCATCCGTGCTACCGTCGTCGACCAGCACGAGCTCCGTTTCCAGGGAGCGAGAGCTCGCCAGATCGGATAGGACCGGCAGCAGCGCGGACTTCAACCGAGGTACGTTATCGACCTCGTTGTAACAAGGGACTACCACTGACAAATCCAAACGAATCACTCTCCAGGGTGAGCGGCCCAAAAACCCACACGATACGCATTCACGTGCCCGATACCCCCGCAGCGATGCACTCCAGGTCCGCCTCGGTCAGGGCCGGGTGCACCGGCAGGGAGAACACTTCCCGCGCTGCCCTTTCGGCATTGGGGAGGCGATCAGTCTGCCCAAGGCTCTGATAGAGGGGCTGCTGGTGAATCGGGATCGGATAATAGATCCCCACTCCGATACCTTTGCCCCGGAGTGCCTCGACGCGCCTGTCCCGATCGTTCGCTCGCACGGTATACTGATGGAAAACGTGCTTTGCACCAGGGCGGATGCGGGGGGTCACAACATTCTCCACCAGGCTCAATCGGTCCGTTAAGAACCGAGCATTCGCCTGACGCTGTCGATTCCAGCCGTCGATCTTGGTGAGTTGGACCAAACCAACGGCCGCCTCGACTTCCGTCATTCGAAAATTGTAACCCAGCATCACGTGTTGATAACGCTGCGGACTCCCATGGTCGCGAAGCAGGCGCGCCCTGTCAGCTATCTGGGGATCAGAAGTGGTCAGCATCCCCCCTTCGATAGTGGTCATGTTCTTCGTAGGGTAGAACGAGTAGCAGCACGTGCCACTCGAGCCGATCGGCGTGCCATCCCAACTCGCCCCGTGCGCCTGACACGCGTCTTCGACGATCACCAGATCGTGTTCCAGCGCGAGTTGCTGAAGCGCGTTCATGTCGCAGGGCTGTCCGAACAAATGAACCGGAATGATGACCCGCGTCTTCGGCGTGATCTTTTCGGCGACGCTCCGCGGATCGAGCGTGTAGTAATCTGGCTCTATGTCGGCAAAGACCGGTCGCGCACCCACATACAAGGCACAGTTCGCAGAGGCAACGAAGCTAAACGGCGAAGTGATGACCTCGTCTCCCGCACCGATTCCATGGGCAAGCAGCGCAATGTGAAGAGCGGTCGTTCCGGAACTGGCCGCGATCGCATATCTGGCGCCACACCACTGAGCAAAGTGATCCTCAAATTCCCGAACCTTTTGGCCCTGGGCCAACTGCCCGGACTCAAGCACCTCGAGTACGGCGTTCTTTTCTTCTTCACCGATCAAGGGATGGGATAGTGGAATCATTCTCCCCCGCCTTCCCACACCCAACCGCATTGGCTGCATTTCCAGGTCTGTCCATTTCGCTCGAGGCCGGCCCCACAGCGGCACACGTATCCACAGATCTTGGCCGGCACGCCAGCAACCAGTGCATGTTCCGGAACGTCGCGTGTCACCACCGCGCCTGCCGCAACCAACGCGAACCGGCCGATCGTCACGTTGGGAACCACAATGGCGCCGGCGCCGACCGATGCTCCGTATTTGACAGAATTTCGGCCCACAGTCCAGTCATCGTCGCCCTTAAGCTGACCGTCCGGAGTGATCGCCCGCGGAATGCGGTCGTTGCTCAGGCAGGCACGGGGGCCCACAAAAACCCCGTCTTCAAGCGTGACCCCATGGTAGATCAACGCGCCGTTTTGAATCTTCACGCAATCGCCGATCTTCACACCAAAATCGACGTAGGCATCTTTCCCCACGATGCAATTGCGTCCGACGACCACGCCCTCACGCAGTTGTGCGAAGGCCCAAATACGAGTCCCAGAACCGATGATTGCTTGCTCAGAAATGATTGCCGTAGGGTGAACGTACGATTGTGTGACTTCCATTCTTCACTCCCCAACTTACGTCTGAAGGTCCCTTCCGTCGCCGCAACACGCCATTCTCATCGGGACGGAATGTCCCACTAAACGCTTTTACGATCAAATCGAGACACCCACTCGGGATCCTAGCTGGATTGCATTCAGCGTGTTACCCGTTACCGCTGATGGCCTCCTGTTCACCCCCGTTGTGTAAAGACCGATCCGCCGCTTCCAACACTCTGACAACTTGCAGGCCGACGTGACCCGAGCTCTGTGGCTCGGTGTGGTCGGCGATGCAATCCAAGAAATGCCGGCACTCGAGCTTCAGGGGTTCCTGGAAACGGATGTTGGGGATGACCACATCTCCGTATCGATAACTGCACTGGAAATCGCCGAACGTTTCAGTGTACTGGGGCGTCTCCACTCCCTTGTCGTAGATTCTGATCTTCTCTAAGGGTTCAAGATCATCGAAGACCGCCATCTTCTTGCTGCCCACGATAGTAAATCGTCGAACTTTGCGTGGATCGAGCCAGCTGACGTGGATGTGCGCCAGAACTCCATTCGGAAACGTCAGGTGCATGTAGACAATATCGTGCGAGCCGTTGAAGATGCAAGCGGCGCCGTTCGCGCTTACACTGATGGGATCGCACCCAAGCAGGTACCTGACGAACGAAACATCGTGCGGGGCCAGGTCCCAGATTACGTTCGTATGGGCGTTGAACAAACCCAGGTTGACTCTGACAGCGTCGATATAATAGACACGTCCCAACTCCCCAGAATCGATGATCTCCTTAAGCGCCCGCACCGCCGGGTTGTACTCGAACGTATGCCCGACCATGAGCCTCAGGCCCAGGTCTTCGGCCATCGCGGTCAATTCTTGCGCATCATGGCTCTTGAGTGTCAGGGGCTTCTCGACCAGAACGTGAAGGCCGTGCTGCAGACAAGTCCGGGCGATCTCAAAATGAGTCGCGGGCGGGGTAGCAACGATGACTGCATCCAGCTGCATACCGAACAATTCCTCGTATCGAGTCGTGCACTGGATTTGAGGATAGCAGTCTCTTATGTGGGAAAGGCGTTCCTCCCGCAGGTCAGCAACCGCCACCACGGTTGACGATGGTAGTTCAATGAAATTTCGGATCAGATTTGGTCCCCAGTAGCCAGATCCGACGATTCCGATCCTGACGCGATCCATGTGCAACCCTCCCCAGGTGGGCCTTTCAGCCCGCTAGTCAGCCGCAATAACGGCCAATCGTTCGGCCAACCGCTTCGATCTGATCCGATGTGAGCTCAAGAAACATGGGTACTGAGATCATGCGTCTCCAGCCGGTTCCGTAACGGGGACGTCCCCCCCATCCGGGAGCCAAGGTGTAACCTCAATTGAAATTGAGTGGAAATATGACGATGAATCCCGTTTTAGATACGACTCTCAGAAGAATACCGAGGTCTCGATTGCCTCGGTACTCTTCTGAGGGTCTTAAGCCCAGATTCCTACCGGGCACCCCGCGCAGACAGCACAGCGGGTACCGTGAGGAGTAGAATCTTGAGATCGAGCCACAACGACTGATTGCAAATATACTCGACGTCCATCTGGACGATCCCGTCGAACGACACCTGACTCCGGCCCTTGATCTGCCACAGGCCGGTTATGCCCGGAACGGCTGCAAGCCGCTGCCGGTGTTCGGGCATGTACTGTCGCACTTCGTAATCAATTGGCGGGCGCGGCCCGACCAGACTCATCTCGCCCCTCACGACGTTGAACAGCTGCGGAAGCTCATCCAGGCTGGTCTTGCGCAGAAACTGGCCCATCCGCGTTATTCGAGGATCGCATTCCGGCTTGAAAACGGGCGTCTCTGCTGCAGTCTTCTCCGTTTGCCCTTCAATGAATGCCTGCATGAAAGCTTCGTGTATCGCCGAATCGCAGTTGTGTTTCATCGTGCGGAATTTATAGCACGTGAATGAGGTTAATGCCCAACTCTCATCTGTTCCGTCGGACGTGCGTTTGGCACCCACCCGCTTTTGGGCAAAGATGACCGGCCCGGAGGAGTCGAGCTTGATCAGCACTGCGACCAACAAGAGCAAGGGCAAGAGGACCAACAACGCACAAATCGAGAGCGTGAGGTCGAGGACGCGTTTGCAGAAGAAGTACACTTCTCTTCTGCGATGCAAAATGATCCGGCTGGTTTGCTGCTCAAAGCGCACATCAATGGTCGATGACATCTCTCGCCTCTTCGCACCCGCGCGGGCGCGTCTGCAAGAACTCAAGCATTCTTTATCAATACAGGAGATGGTGGTCTGTGACGATACGCGCACCCATAGGACGGACAGTCTTTGGGAAGTCCACGTGTGCGTGTCACTGAGCGGGGTCCTGGTACCGGGGTACCATTTCTATCTACCATTATAACATGGGATTTGAAATAAATCAATATGGGATTCGAAATACATCCACTGTTCACATCGAATTATCCGTGAAATTGCTGTGAAGAAAGTATGCATAATGTATCTAGATTGCCAATCCATTGAAGTTTTCTGCACGTGCCGGCCCAATGGGAGTGCATTATGATGAGATGTAGGAACAAATCACGGCTTAGCGTCCGGCTTGCCGCCAGATGAAGATCGCCCCACGCCGCCGGGTGACGATACCTTCAGCACGCGGGGCTCGGGCGTCGCACTGATGGTGACCCATTCTCCCGACGCCAGGTGCCGATTGACCCGCACTATCCAGTAGTATTCGGCGCCGATACCTGGCTGGATGTGCCGGGCGTCCAGGACGTTAAATGACACTCCACGCTGGACCATGCACGCCACGGCACCCCAGAACGGTCCCTGGGGGCTGCCGCTCATTGCCACCTCGAAGCATTCGTCGGGCTGCAGTTCCCTGAACCATGCCCATTCAAAGGTGGCTCGCCCGTCCGCGGTCGCAGAGCCGTTTCCGGGCTCGATGAGTTCGGGAGCAGCCTCCAGTCCAGAGCCTCCGGTCGCGACAATTGACGTCGGCGTGGGCGGACGGGGAGCCACTGTTCGAGTTCTGATGGGCCTCGGCACGGCCGTCGCAGTCCCCGGACGGACCGAGTTCGGCTGAGGTGTGAGCGTGGCACCCTGTCGCGTCAACAAACTCGCTCGCTGATTCGTCGAGGTAGGAGCGATCCTGGGCGTGGCCGAAGGAACCGGCGAATTCGTAGCCGTAACCGTTGGGGGCGGCGTGTCCGTCGAGGTCGGAATTGCCGTCGCGGTGTCCGTTGGGACGGGCGTGGGGGTCGCCGTCGCTGTGCTCGTCGGAACGGGCGTGTCCGTCGACGTAGGTGTGGGCAGCGGTGTATCCGTGTCCGTTGCCGTTGCCGTAGCCGTCCACGTCGGTGTCTCCGTCGCGGTTGCCGTCGACGTGTCGGTAGGAATGGGCGTCTCCGTATCGGTTGCCGTCGCGGTTGCCGTCGACGTGTCAGTAGGAATGGGCGTTTCCGTATCGGTTGCCGTCGCGGTAGCCGTCCACGTCGGCGTGTCCGTCGAGGTCGCTGTCGACGTATCTGCGGGAACCGGCGTCAGTGTGTCCGTCGGAGTTGCCGTCGCCGTGTCCACAGGCACCGGCGTTGTGATCGCCGCGTCCGCCGCCGTCAGCGTTTCCGAGGGCGCAGTGGTCTGCGTCGATGTGTCCGAAGGCGCCGGTGTAGCCGTCGACGTATCCGATGGCACCGCAGTTGCCGTTGGCGTCTCCGAAGGAACCGGCGTAGCCGTGGCTGTCGGCGTGTTCGAGGGCACGATCGTCGCCGATGGAGTATCTGAAGGAACCGGCGTAGCCGTGGCTGTCGCCGTGTTCGGGGGTGCGGCCATCGCCGTTGGGGTGTCGGAAGGCATAGGGGTCGCCGTCAGCGTATCCGGTGGCGACGGCATCGTGATTGGCGTATCCGTTGCGGACGGCGTACCAGACGAAGTCGATGCACTTGCGACCATGGCTGAAAACGCCGGCGTGGCTGACGGCACCGGCGTGATCGTTGGCGTGCTCGACGGCACGGGCGTATTCGTCGTCGTGGCCGACGGCACGAGGGTATTCGTGGCCGAGGCCGTCGGCGCCCGGGTATCCGTGGGTGTGGTCGGAGGTCTCATCGTTGACGTCGGGGTGCTTGACGCCGCGGGCGTGTTCGTGGTCGTTGGCGATGCAGCAAGGGAAACTGGTCCGGCCGCTCGGGTCGGAGTATCTGAAGTCGCAATGTCAGAGTGATCTGGCGACCGAGTTGCACTCCCGGCGCTGGCTCTTGGCATCGACACGGGCGAATCCGGCTCTGGGGCCAGGGGGGTGACTTCCACCAGCATCGCGGTCTGCGCCGTTGGCGATCCGGCTTCGGCGATCACCTGCGATGCATCCGTCGGTAGCAGCTCTCGAGGAGGTGCAGTGCCGATCAGGCCATCCAGCCCGCCGAAAGCGAGGACGAGGGCCACGCCGATCGCAATTCCGGTAGACACCGAAACAACAGGCACCAAACACGAAGGGGTTCCCAAGCGCGGAAAGGAAAACCCGAACCACTCTCTGAAAGATCGCTGCTTTTGGGGGCGCCGATTTGAGGACCGCCGGTCGAGGGAACGTTGATCATCGGCCGCTCTGTATCGTATCTCAGGCACTGCCGTGGGACGCGGTGCCACAGCTTCATCCCACGAGGGTTCTGGCCGAACAGGTTCAGCCCACTCGTCGAATTCCGGAGACGCGGAGTCCGGCGGGAGTTCCGCGGCCCCTGTGTGTTCCTCCTTCTTGAGCAGGTCCAGCACCCAGGCCGGCCCATCCGCATCCGCTATCGACTTCTCGGTCAAAGGCACGGCGCTGGAGTCCGACGCCGTCGTTTTGTCCGGTCCAGGACTCTGCCGGAGGAGTTGTCCACATTCAGAGCAATAGTTGCTCTTTTCGTCGTTGATCGTGCCGCAAGATGAGCACTTCAATTCTCAAGAGCCTCACACGAGAAATGCATCAGTGAGCGGGCTTTGTGATCACCGCGAGTCTTACGCAGTGCGCTCGATAGCTTGGCCCAGTATGGTCGCAAACACGTCGATGCGATCGGTAAACGCCAGGAAGAAGCCCTTCCCAGAGTCTTTCTGAATTTCGATTCCTTTCGCATACGGAGTGAAGTCGAGAATCTTGCGCAGCTGCACCGTGGTGTTTCGGCGCGCGCCCAGGAAGATGAGCCGCCTGTTGGTCAAGAATACCCGCCCGTAATCGATGTGGACGGGTTCCTGTTCCGGCAGTCCTTGAACGATGACCGCCTCTTCCGACTCCTGCGAATCAACGTTGTGCTCGATCGTTCTCGGTCCACGATCCCGCCGGCGTAGTACAGGCTTGAGCTCGTACCAATCTGCGTAACATTGGAAGTGGCATCTCTCTCGGCGCTGAAGATTGATTCCCGCATCTATGGCAGGCAGCGACTCATCCTCTTCGAGATCTCGGAAGAGACGCGGCTTCTTCAAGGGATTGCTGGAGTTGTTCGGCGCCAGGCTGGGTGGGAGCCAGCTTTCCCGGCGGCGCTCGTCGGCAAGCATGGGACGCTCACCGTCGTCCTCCGGGAGGCCATCCCCATTTCCCGTCCCGAGTCGCCCGAGCAGGGCAAGCTGATGCCCGCCCGCCTCAGGCAATGCCAGATCATTGCGCCGTACGGACAAGGCTGGGATGGGCCTCCGCATGTCCGGCGCCACGTCACGTCCGCAGTATCGGCAAACTACGGCCTCCGCCCGAAATCGACTCTGCACAGTGCGGGCATTTCTTGAGCTCTCCACGCGAGATTCGTTCGTCTTCGAAGTCGCGCTCGCGGCGAACTATGGCGTCGGGCTCGGGTGCGGATAGCAGGGCCAGCACGATGCCGACGGGACCGAGGAGAGTGCCTACGACGAAGCCGGCGACTTCAGAATGACCCCGCTGGCTGTTGAGATAAGCGGTGATCAACCCCGATACCAGTAAACCGATCACAATCAGAATGAACACGGCGGCCTCCTGTTGACGCGCAACGAACTCCTGCGACGCTTACTCAGAATCCGTTGGGTTCGGGCAACCTTACTTTGTCCCCTTCGGACAGGCCGCTGACCACTTCCGTCATGCGACCATCGGTGATGCCGGTTACCACCGGCGAGTGCCGGGCAGGGCTGTTCACAATCTCAACGAAGCTGCCCTCGCCCGCGGACTGGATCGCCGCCACGGGCACTACCAGGACGTCTTGCGCCACGCGGGTTACCAGGCTGACGTCAGCACCGGTCGCGGAGGTCACCGGGACAACGCTGGGGTCGCTGAACTCCATCGTAGTCTGGTACGCGTTCTTTCCCTGCAGCAACGTGGGCTGCGAGGCAATGGCAACCACTCGCCCGCCAAGTGGCGCAGACTCGCGCGCGGCGAGGGTGATGGTCACGGCCTGACCGACCGCGACGTATGAAATGTCATTCTCCGTGACGTCAGCGATCACTTGAAGCCGCGATGGATCAGATACGGACGCCACGGCCTCATATGGGCTGACCGTGTCGCCGACGCGCTTGTTCACGGAGATAACCACTCCGCTGAAAGGCGCTTTGAGTTGGGCCTCTCCCATGCGATCGCGAATCTCCGCAACTTGTTTCTGGGCATAGGTCACGTCCGCCTGCAGGCGTTGGATCTGCAGGTCTCGCGTCTTCTCGCTCGCCTGCGTAGCGTCCAACGACGCCAGCGCAGCCTCATAGTCGGCCACGGCACGCTGCAGAGCCACGGCTTCCGGGCGACCGCCTGCCGCATCGCCCATCCAGGCGATCCTGTCGTAATCGGCTTGAGCCTGCTGCCGGGCGATGTCGGCCTGGTTTGCTCTGGCCTTGGCTGCCAGCAGCTGCTCCGAGACCGGAGCAGACTTGGCCTCCTGCAATTCCAGCGTTTTGGTGTGCAGATCATACTCGGCGTCAGTGACCGCCTCTTCCAAAGACCGGCCTTTGTCGTTTGGGGCGTCGATTTCCGCGATGACCTGACCCTGCGTGACGAGGTCGCCTGGCGCGAGGTCGAGCGTCTTGATCCAGCCGTTCAGCTTGAAAGCGAGCGTGACTTCACGCGCAGAAGCGATTCGCCCACGCACGGTGACGACCTCTTTGACAGTCCCCCTGGCGACGGCGTAGACGGCTTCAGGAGCGAGGGTCGACGTCGCCCGCGGCGTGGCCTTGGGCGCCGCAACCGCAGTCGGCAGGACGGAAATGGCGTCAATGCTACAGCCGCTAACGCCCAACGAGCCCAAGATCAGGACGAACAGGGATAGAGCGCATCGCAGGGCGCCGCCCGTCAGACGAGGCCGCTTGAGGTCTAGGTAAATATGCACTGGGCTCCTCATCAATCATCGCCCCCAGGAAATGCTTCGCTCGCTGGCGAAGTCGTAGACCAATTGAAGATCGCCGAGCGCCGACTCGAACAACCTGTGCTGATTACTTCCATCCGCATCCATCGCGTAGATCTGCCAGCTTCCGTCACGGTCCGACAGGAAGACAATCTGCGTGCCGTCGGGCGACCAGGCGGGCGCCACGTTGTTGACGGGTTTGTCGGCGTAGCGAGGCGGGCTCGTCAGAGCCGCCAATTCGACGCCCTTGTTGCTCGTGAGCGACGTCTGCTCGTCGATCAAGTCACGAACGGGCCGCAAAAAGAGGTCGAAGTGATCGGCCTGCTTGATCATGAATACCAGGCGACTCCCGTCTGGAGAAACAGCCGGCGACAGGTGCCACGGCCCATGGGTAAGTTCCCGGTAGAAGCCGCTTGCGTTGCTTACGGTCAGGCCCTGGTCTCCGGCAAACACGACGTACTTGCCGTCCTTCGACCAGGTGGGGGAGGAACTGTGCTCCTTGCAAGGCAATTCAGTGAATCCCTGGCCGTCCACCCCGACCACCGCGACCCGCCAGAAAAGATCGGTGAAACGATGGGTCTTGCCGTCCTTGTCACGCGATTCGGTCGTGGTTTCGCCCTTCTGGAACGAGAAAGCGATCTGCGAGCCATCCGGCGACCAGGCAGGTTGGCGCGGCTGATGGACGGAGTAGACGAGCGCTTCGCCGGTGCCGTCCACCTTGATCGTGTAGATTCCCTCCTGCTCACCCCAACGGGCAAAGACCACACGTTGGCCATCGGACGAGAGCTCCGGATCCAGGCCGACGGTAAGTCGCTTGAGCCCACTGCCGTCTGCGCCAATGACGTAGATGTCCTGACCGCTGGCAGTCAAGAAGACGATCTTTCCGCCCAGCCCCGTATTCTCGCTGGGTTGTGCCGCGGCGGCGCTGGTCGGCACGACCGGAACCGCCGATGCGGGTCCGGATGCGCGAGCAGGTGTAGCTCCACCCGAAGGAATCACCAACTGCATCCCGACTTCAATGTAGCTCGGATTGGTGATGCTGTTCGCCGCCGCGATGGCAGCCACGGTCGTGTTGTAGGCTTTCGCAATCGTACTCAGGTAGTCACCCGGGCGGACGGTGTAAGTCACCGGGTTTCCCGTCTGGCCTGGCACTTCAGGTCCTGTGCTCTCAGTCGCGGCCCCAACGGTGGCCCTCGAGGCGGGCAGTCCCGCTTCCGGACTGGCGCGCGGGGTCCCGGCTCGTGGAACCGCCGACTGGCCCGGAACCGGCAAACGCAGTCTTTGCCCCAGCCAGATGAACTGCTGCGAGTCCATGCCGTTGGCAGCCAGAAGGGCTTCGACGCTCGACCCGTACCTGGCCGCTATCGAAGCCAGGGTGTCGCCGTCCTGAACGGTGTAGAGGCCGTCCGGCGGCAGCGGCATCGCGGTTGGCGGCATCGTCGCCTCCAGCGTCGCCACAGATTCGGGCGTCGCCGCTTCCCCGGCAACCGGCGCTGGAGTCGACGTCGGGACGGCCGTCGTTGGCGCGATCGAAGGTGTGTCCGACGCCGCCACTGTCGGGCTAGGGACAGCCGTCATGGTGTCGATTGAACTTACGCTCGGGGTTGGAACCATCGCCGTCGACACGGACACAGGGCCTGCTGTCGTCGCTGATGGCTCTGGCGTGGTCGCCCCTGGCTGCTCGGCGCTCCCCTGCGTCGGGGCGCCGGTCGGTCCCGTGTCAGAGGCCTGTGCGGGATCGACTGTCGCCGCAGAGGGCTCCGGAGCGATCACTCCGGGAGTCTCGGTGCTGTGCATGGCGGAGCCGGCGGCCTGATCCACAAGCGCCTTGACCGCCTGGTCCGCCAGGGCGGCTCTATCCCTTCCGCGACTCAGCATCTCCGCGTTTAGCTTCCAGGGAGGCGGGCCCAAGAGCCATAGCGACGCCACCGCAAACACGGCCGCGAATGCGACAAACAGAAGGATGACTTTAAAGTGTCTCATTTCCTGGCGTCCTGATCCAGTGCCATTCCTCCGGCGCCGTATGACAAGCGCCTCCAGAACTCGCGAATTGGGTTACACTCGATGAGCCGATCACGCTGTGCGGCAAGGTGGCGAAGTTGACCCGGGGAGAGGCTATGCGTTTGGCCGGGACGGGAAAGGTAACCGGCGCCATGGCCATGAGAATTCAACTGTGCGGCCATCATTGCATATTGCGATTATAACATAGCCTCCATAACGTGTCAAAGACCAGAGCCATCATGGCTGCCGCCCCGGCAAATGCCAAACGGGAGTTCACCAGACCTGCCACACGCATACGTACTTTCTTCACAGCCGTCTGACATACTGGATGCCGGGTCAGAGTCCTGTCATCCGTCCGGCATGCGTCTAGAATATTATGTCGAATGCGAGAACGGAATCATGGACTCGAATATCGAAACGAAACCGTTTCGTTTCGTAGCGATGCTTACAAACATACGGGCTCGCCGGTGCTATCATTACAAAACGGAACGGGATCGTATTGCAATCTGCGATTGAGGTTTGAGATGCTGAGACGTATCTGGGCCATCACCCAAAAGGAGTTCATCCAGGTGCTGCGCGATCGGGCCACCTTGATGATTCTGCTGCTTATGCCGGTCATACAGCTCACCCTGTTCGCGACCGCGATCCATACGGACATCAAGCACATCCCGATGGTGGTGGCGGATCAGAGCATGAGCAGTGAGAGCCGGACTTACCTGAATGCGTTTGTGCATTCGGATTACTTCGATATCGTGGGCGCCGTCTCGGGCCAGGCCGACGTGATCAAAGCCATCGACGGCGGGCAAGCCAGCCTGGGTATCGTCATTCCGCCGGACTTCGCCTCGCAGGTGACCCTCCACCAGGCCAACGTGCTGATGCTGATCGATGGCTCGAATTCGTTTACCACGAATTCGGCCTACAACACTGCCAATGCGATTTCGCAATCGTATGCTGTCAGCCTCGTCAAGCAGCCGGTTAATCCGTTGAACCTGACCGTACGGATTCTCTTCAACCCCGATCTGAAGGATCTATGGTTCATCGTACCCGGGCTGATGGCAGCGCTCGTGCAGGGGATCACGATGAATCTGACGGCCCTGGCGATCGTGCGCGAGCGCGAGGTTGGGACGATCGAGGCGCTGCTGGTCACACCCATTCGCCCGGTCGAGCTGATGCTGGGCAAGACGATCCCCAATCTTCTGATCGCTCTCGCGAACACGGGCTCCATCCTGCTCGTCGCGACGACCGTTTTTGGCGTGCCCTTCCAGGGGAACCTGCTGCTCTTCTTCATCTTATCCATCATCTTTGCCTTCACGGGCCTGGGATTGGGCCTGGCGATCTCGGTCGTGTCGCAAAGCCAGATGCAGGCTCAGCAGTTGGGGATGATGTTCAACTTCGTCGGAATGTTCCTGGCCGGGTTTCTCTTCCCGGCCTACGCCCTGCCCCTGGTACTGCGGACAATCGGGTACATTTTCCCGATGACCTATTTTCTGCCCATCGTACGCGGCATTTTCAGTAAAGGTGTGGGACTCGAAGCCATGTCGGGAGAGGTCATTTCTTCCGTCGTTCTGCTCGCGGTGATCCTTTTTGCTGCGTCACGGCTCTTCCGCGAGAGCCTGGATTAGTCGGAGAACTGCTGTGCCGAATTTTCAGCGCCTTGCCGCCTTGATTCGAAAAGAAGTCAATCAATTGCTGAGAGACCGCCGGGGTCTGCTGTTCATGCTCGGTCTGCCGCTGATTCAGCTGTTCCTGTACGCCTACGCGGTCAACACCACGGTGTACCACATTCCTCTTGCCGTCGTGGACCAGAGTCACGACCGCAAAAGCCGCGAGTTCGTGCAGGCGCTGGTCAACTCGCAATACTTCGACGCGACCCTGTATCTGCAGAGCGAGGCGGAAGTGATCGACGCTATCGACCGGAACGAAGTGCGAGCCGGTCTGGTGATTCCGCCCCACTTTGCCGCCGATACCGACCGAGGAACGGCCAACGCGCTGATGGTGCTGGACGGCTCGGACAGCTCCAGCGTCAGCTCAGGCTTCAGCTCAGCGTCGCTCATCGCGCAGAACTACGCGCTGAAGCTGACGACCGAGCAACTGGTCCGCAAAGGGGTCCCCAGCACCTCGTCGCCGGCTGAGGCCGCCGGCAGTCTGCCGATCACGACCTCAACTCGAGTGCTGTACAACCCGGATATGATCGACGTCTGGTTCCTCGTACCGGGGCTCGTCGGTTTGATTCTGCAGACGCTGGCCGTGCAGCAAGCCGCATTGGTCGTGGTTCGGGAGCGGGAATTGGGGACAATCGAGCAGATACTCATCACTCCCACGAGGCCCCTCGAGCTGATCGTCAGCAAGATGCTCCCTCTGTTGGTTCTGTGCGTAAACGTGCTGGCGGTTGTGGTGGGCATCGGGATATTCTGGTTCGGCGTGCCGTTCCAGGGCAGCCTGTGGCAGTACTTCTGGTTGTCCCTGCTGTTCATTGCGTCGAGCCTGGGATTGGGGCTGCTCATTTCCAACCGGGCGTCGACCCAGAAGCAGGCGCAGCAGATGGCTCTGTCGACGATGATGTTCGGTCTGCTGCTGAGCGGTATGATCTATCCGCGCGCAGCCATGCCGGCGATTCCGCGGTTCATCGGCGACCTGTTCCCGGTGAGTTACTTCATCCGCATCTCGCGCGCTATCTTCACCAAAGGCGTGGGACTGAACTTTGTGTCGAGCGATGCCCTGGTATTGGTCATGTACACGCTGATCGTCGTGTTCATCGCCGCCAGGAACTTCAAGAAGAGATTGGATTGATGAACGATCTGGCTATCTCAGCCGCCGGGCTGAGCAAAACGTTCAAAGTCCACGGCGGAACCGTCAAAGCCGTGGATAACCTGACCTTAGCGGTTCAGCCGGGCGAGACCTACGGGCTGCTCGGCCCGGACGGAGCCGGGAAGACCACGACCGTCCGGGTCATCCTGGGCCTGCTGACCCGGACTGCGGGCGAGAGCAGCATCCTGGGCTTCGATTCGATGGACGACACGTACGAGATCCGCGAACGCGTGGGCTACATCGCTCAGCAGAACGTTCTGCCGGCCGACTTGACGGTGCTGGAGAACATGCTGTTTTTTGCCGGGGTTCACAGCATGAGCCAGGCAGATCAGAAGAGGCGCATCCCGGAGTTGCTGGAGTTCGCCGGCCTGAGCGCCTTCACGAACCGGCTGGCCGGCAAGCTATCGGGTGGGATGAAAAAGAAGCTGGCCCTGGCGTGCAGCCTGATTCACGAGCCACGCGTGGTCATGCTCGATGAGCCCACGCTGGGCGTCGATCCCGTCAGCCGCCGGGAGTTCTGGAACCTGCTGGGTAACCTGCGGGCGGAGAGGGGCCTGACGATCTTCGTGAATACGCCCTATATGGACGAAGCCGAGCGCTGTACCCAGATCGGGCTCATCTACGCGGGACGGTTGATCGCCGCCGGCACCCCCGCGCAGATCAAGGCGACGATTCCCGGCCACCTGATCGAGTTCACGCCGTCGGTTTCCGCCCCCGCCCAGACTGTGCTGACCGGCATGGAGGGAGTGCTTGAAGTGCAGAGCTACGGTGAGAGGCTGCACGTCTTCGTGGATGACGTTCCGCGGCGAGGACCGCAGATCGAAGCCGCGCTGGCAGGCGCCGGCATCGGCCACGACGGCCTCCGCGAAATAGAAGTGCGCATGGAAGAAGCGTTCATCAACCTGGTGCAGCGGCAAGCGGCTCAGGCAGCCAGCCCAGTCACTGAAGCGCCTGGAACGTCGGGAGCGACGGCATGATCGACGAAACGATCCGCAATCAGGGAACCTCCGGCGCTCTGCCGCCGATCGTCGTCCAGAACCTGACGAAGCAGTTTGGCGACTTCACGGCGGTGGATGACGTCACCTTTAGCGTCAACGAGGGGGAGGTCTTTGGTTGGCTCGGGCCGAACGGCGCGGGCAAGACGACGACCATCCGCATGCTGTTGGGGCTGCTCCGGCCGACGTCGGGCAGCACCTTCGTGCTGGGCTACAATTCCGCCACCCAAACCAAAGCGATGCATGCGGTGGTAGGTTACATGTCACAGCAGTTCACGCTGTACAACGACCTGACGGCGGCGGAGAACATACGGTTCTACGGGATGGTTTACGGCCTCTCCAATCACAGGCTCCGCCAGCGCCAGGCCGAGATCATTCACATGGCGGGCCTGGATGGGCGCGAAAACGAGCTGACGAGCAACCTGTCCGGTGGATGGAAGCAGCGCCTGGCGCTGGGGTGCGCCATCGTTCACCGGCCCAAGGTCGTGTTTCTGGACGAGCCCACCGCCGGCGTCGATCCGATCAGCCGACGCGAGTTCTGGGCGCTGATCTACGACATGGCCAAAGATGGGGTGACGGTGCTGGTCACTACCCACTATATGGATGAGGCCGAGCTGTGCCAGCGCGTCGGGTTCATCAGTCAGGGACGTCTGGTAGCCGTCGACACGCCGGGACGACTCAAGCTGACGCAGATGCGCGGGGACGTGCTGGAGATCGCCGTATCGGAGCCCGATCTGGCGATGCGCTCGCTGAAAGCCGCCCAGGACAGCGGGCGAGTGCCGCTCGACGAAGTTGCGCTGTACGGCGCGCAGATTCATGCGGTCGTGCCGAGCGCGCTGGAGTACCGCGAGGTCATCCGTGCGCTGCTCACCGAGAAGAACATAGAGGTGCGTTCTATCGAACAGATCGCACCCACCCTGGAAGATGTGTTCATTGCATCGGTGAAGCCGCCGCCATGAACGGACTTCCGGAGTCTCGCGGACGTCGGAAATCTGGAGGAGGATACAATGCGCTCGAAAATGATTGTCCCAGCCCTCGTGGTGATCGCACTGGCAGTCGTGGGTGGAGGCTATTTCAGCCAGCAGTCGGGGAACAACGCCGGCCAATTCACGCTGTCAGGCACCATCGAGGTCACCGAGACCAATCTGCCTACCCTGTACGGCGGACAGGTGCAGCAAGTCTATGTGTCAGAAGGAGACCAGGTCCACAATGGGGAGAACCTCGTTAACATCTGGTCCCTGACCAGGCAAGTAACCGAGATCGTCCGGTCGCCCATCGATGGGGTCGTGCTGGAACGCCTCGTCGAGCCGGATGAGTTCGTTCCGGCCGGCAGCACCGTACTGGTCGTCGCCCCACTGAATGAGTTGACGCTGACCGTTTACGTGCCGGAGAATCGCTATGGACAGATATCACTCGGCGAAACGTACCCGGTTACCGTCGACTCCTTCCCTGGCGAGACCTTCAGCGGCCGGGTCCAATACATCTCTGATAAGGCCGAATTCACGCCGCGCAACGTGCAGACGACGGATAGCCGCCAGACGACGGTGTACGCCGTGAAGCTCGATCTGCAGCCGACGGGCGGCAAGCTCAAGCCGGGCATGCCGGCCGACGTCCATTTCGTGCGGCAGGCTCAGACGAACCCTTAGCACTCGCGCCAGCGCAGCGCTGTCTCGGGTACGAGGAAGAAGCAAAGGAGGAATCACATGACAGTGGCTATACGTGAGCCGCATGGGAACCCTCATGTGAGGCGGAGCAAACGAGTCGGCCGCCCGCGCAGCGCCGAATCCCACCAGGCCATTCTCAAGGCTACCCTCGAGCTGATGGCGGAGGACGGCATCCAAAGGGCGAGCATCGAGGCCATCGCCGCCCGCGCGGGCGTCGGCAAGACGACGATCTACCGGCGCTGGTCCTCGAAAGAGGACCTGGTCGTGGAGGCGCTGAGCGAGCTACACCCATTGGCAAAGCTCGTCGATACGGGCAATCTCCGAGACGACCTGGTTGCCATGCTCCAGGCATTCGTGGAGATGGTGCGGACGCGCCCTGAGCTCGAGAGACTGATGTTCCGGGTACTCGGAGAAGCCAAGACCCATCCTGAGTTCCTGCAGGTCCTGCACGACCGGGTATACGCCCCGCGTCTCGAACAAATGGATCGCTTCATGCGGCAGGCGCAGGCGCGCGGCGAAATCCGCCCAGACCTCGACGCGATCTTCGTTGGGAGTCTCATCGCCGGACCGTTCGTGTTCCATTTGCTCGTCTCCCAGATTCTGCCGACGCCCTACCCACTGGAAGATCTCCCCGAAAAGATCGTAGACACCGTGTTGTCCGCAATAGGGACACACGTGTAGCTGAATGCGCTTCAGAGTTCGGAGGCAAACCAATGGGCGCAATGGGTACGAGAGGTGACAAGGATCAGAGCATGTTCAACCGGTGGGCGCCTACATACGAGCGTTCCTGGGCGCAGCCCTTCTTGTTCGACCGTGTTCACCGCGTCGTGCTGGACCTGGTCGCCGGCGAGAGTCAGGCTGCCGAGCCGCAGCGCATTTTGGACGTCGGGTGTGGTACGGGCCGACTGCTGCGCAAGGCCGGAGCGCGCTGGCCTTCTGCGGAGCTGGTCGGCGTAGACGCATCGAAGGAGATGATCGAAGTCGCGCGCCGCTCCACGCCGGGAGCCACGTTCCACGTCGGCGTGGCAGAGTCATTACCGCTAGTCGATGCCTCGGTCGACGTGGCGCTGAGCACTGATTCCTTCCATCACTGGAACGACCGCGCGGCAGGTGTACGCGAAGTCGCGCGAGTCCTCCGTCCCGGCGGTCGTTTCTTCCTCGCCGATATTTGGATACCGATTCCACTGGCGGCCCTCATCCGGCTTTTCGCGCCGAATAATCCGCACGCCCGGCTGAGCAATTTCCCTACTCTGCGGAGATTCTTCGCCGCGGCCGGGTTGCATGTGGAGTTGCAGCGCCGAGGACCGATGCTATCCGGGCTGGTAACCGTGGGGGTTAAGCGCTGATCCAGAATCGCCTGCAGCGGCAAGCAACAGTGCCGGAACCCCTCAATGTTGCCTCGCTCCCGCCTGCCGATTCGGCTGCGAGACCTCCCCTCACTCGTCGGCGAGACCTCCGCTGCTATTCCCCAAATGGATAATGCAAATTGCCCCAGAATTCGTCGTTTCTACCCCTTGACACCAAGTCAAATGCATGCTACACTGTAGGTGTTCTGAACACCAGATGACTAGAACTCCGATGACCCGGATTCGAGAACGAGGAGCGGTCCAATGGAGCGTAAGATCCGATCCCAAACAGTAGCCGAAGCAGTCATTGAGCGAGTCCTGTCCGACATCTCGGAGGGGCGGCTCCAGGCCGAGCAGAAGCTACCGCCGCAGCGCGAGATGGCCAACCACCTGGGAGTGAGCAACTCCAGCATCCGTGAGGCCCTGCAGTCGTTGCAGACGATGGGCGTGATCGAGATCCGCCACGGGGTGGGCGCTTTCGTGTTGGATCAGGGCCTCATCCGGCCCGTGCAGAAGCCCGGCGCGTTGTCGGCGGTTCTGACCGCCAAGCGCATTGAGGAGCTGATGGAAGCGCGCAGCGTGGTCGAGATCGGCCTGGCGCGTATGGCGGCCGAACGCGCCTCCGATGAGCAGATCCGGGAGTTGGGCGATTGTCTGGTCGAGATGACGCGCGGACTGAGCCAGAGCGATGGGCGCCTTTACTCAGAGTTCGACGTACGCTTCCACATGCTGCTGGCCGAATCGTCCGGCAATGCGCCCCTGTCGAATTTCGCGCAAACACTCGGCGATCCCCTCAAGTCGCTGATCGAATTCCTGCCCTATTCCAGCGCCGGTCTGCTTCACCATCGCCACATCGTTGACGCTCTCCGCAGCCACAATTCGGCCGCCGCAGGGCGTGCGATGGCGCTTTTGATGAGACACACCGCATTGCTGCTGCGAGAAAAAGGGTACCTGATCGAACCTTCGTCCACAGTATTGGAAGATTGCCTGGCGGCTGCGGAAGGGTAGCAGGAACCCGGTTCACGCAGCCCCCGCCGATCGACGCCAACGCCCGGATACGAGCACCGGGTGATTGGCGACCTGTCGAATTTCCCGTAACGTACGAGTGAAGTGAAGTAGCTTCAAATAGCTACGAGCGGCTTTTCCTTGCCATGTCGGCAATCCGGCTATTGCGGAGAGCACGCTTTCTCCAACCAGGCCTACCGAAGCGGTTCTGTGTCTTTGCGTATTGGACGAATGCATTGGAGGGCACGCACGATGCTGAGAAGGGGGTGATTGAATTCGGAGTGAGACGATGACAGTGTTCAGCCGACTATCGCTGGCCAGACGTTACCAGAAGCACGAAAAAAGGAGACAGACGTGAACAAGACACGGAAGATGGCATATCTCGTCGCGTTGATTCTCATCACAACCTCTATGATCGTCATGACAGTCGGCAGTGTAGCGGCGCAGGCGCCCATCCCCAAAGGCCTGAAGATCGGCTACTTCGTATCCACCATGAACAACGGTTTCCACCAGGCTCACGCGACCTGGGCCAAGAAGTACGCCATGGAGAAATACGGCGCCGACCTGCAGGTCTTCGACGGGAAGGGCGACGCCGCCGTCATGGCCACCAACTTCGACCAGGCTGTGGCGCAGGGCATGGACATGGTTTCCCTTCAGATCTGGCAGGGCGAGTCCGTCCGGCCCGCAGCGAAGGAAGCCCTGGACAACAAGATGGTGATCACCACCTATTTCGACAAGATCCCCGATGTGGCTGTTCCGCACGTCATGCCGGGCGAAGCACAGATCTCCGAAGAGATGGGTAAGATCGCCGCCGAGCAGTGGTTGAAGGCGCACCCCGACAAGCCCATCGTCTTCGTCTCCATCGGCTGGCCGGACAATGAAGGGGTCTCCACCGGCCGTACCATTCCGTTCGCGAAGGGTGTCAAGAGCGTCGCTCCGGACGCCACGGATCTGGGTTGCATGGACGGCAGCAAGGGCGCCGACGCGGCCTTCAAGGTCACCCAGGATCTGGTCCAGGCCCACCCCGACCTCAACATCATCTACTCCGAAGCAGCTGACCTGACCGTGGGCACCCTGCCGGCCCTGCAGCAGCTCGGCCGTGGCAAGATGGACAACGGCGTACCCCTCACCGAGATCCTCGTGAGCGTGGACTGCCCCGAAAACGAGCTGATCAGCATCTTCGATCCCAGCTCCTCGCTCAAGATGTCCATGGGCCTCCCGCCGAAAGAGACGGCCATGGTTCGCGTCGACACGATGATGAAGGTCTACAGCGGCGAGATCAAGCAGTTGGATCCCACGGCTGAAACGATCTTCGTGCCCAACAAGCTGATCGGCTACTGGAGCCAGAAGGACGCCACCGAAGCGGTGAACTGGTACAACGACCAGTTCGGCGCCAGCATGGCGGTCCCGACGTATGGCGGCGCACCGGCAGCAGCCGCGCCCCTCAAGGAGATCTCCAAGGGCCTGAAGATCGGCTACTTCGTATCCACGCTGAACAACGGTTTCCATCAGGCTCATGCGACCTGGGCCAAGAACTACGCCATGGAGAAATACGGCGCCGACCTGCAGGTCTTCGACGGGAAGGGCGACGCCGCCGTCATGGCCACCAACTTCGACCAGGCCGTGGCGCAGGGCATGGACATGGTTTCCCTTCAGATCTGGCAGGGCGAGTCCGTCCGGCCCGCAGCGAAGGAAGCCCTGGACAACAAGATGGTGATCACCACCTATTTCGACAAGATCCCCGATGTGCCGGTCCCGCACGTCATGCCGGGCGAAGCACAGATCTCCGAAGAGATGGGCAAGATCGCCGCCGAGCAGTGGTTGAAGGCGCACCCCGACAAGCCCATCGTCTTCGTCTCCATCGGCTGGCCGGACAATGAAGGAGTCTCCACCGGCCGTACCATTCCGTTCGCGAAGGGTGTCAAGAGCGTCGCTCCGGACGCCACGGATCTGGGTTGCATGGACGGCAGCAAGGGCGCCGACGCGGCCTTCAAGGTCACCCAGGATCTGGTCCAGGCCCACCCCGACCTCAACATCATCTACTCCGAAGCAGCTGACCTGACCGTGGGCACCCTGCCGGCCCTGCAGCAGCTCGGCCGTGGCAAGATGGACAACGGCGTGCCCCTCACCGAGATCCTCGTGAGCGTGGACTGCCCCGAGAACGAGCTGATCAGCATCTTCGATCCCAGCTCTTCGCTCAAGATGTCCATGGGCCTCCCGCCGAAAGAGACGGCCATGGTGCGCGTCGACACGATGATGAAGGTCTACACTGGCGAGATCAAGCAGCTGGATCCCACGGCCGAAACGATCTTCGTCCCCAACAAGCTGATCGGCTACTGGAGCCAGAAGGACGCCACCGAAGCGGTGAACTGGTACAACGAGGAATTTGGCGGCCAGCATGGCGATCCCGACCTACGCGAATAGCACCAACCTTAGCGAGTCCGGGGAGGAGACCCCAGGGGTTTCCTCCCCCATCCGAACCGGCGGAGGAGGCGCCAAACGAGTGAACGACCATGTGTTGGAGATCCGGAACCTGGCCAAGGAGTTCCCTGGTGTGCGCGCCGTCGACGATGTCAGCTTCGACATCACGAGAAACACCGTACACTGCCTGGTAGGTGAGAACGGAGCGGGCAAATCCACGCTGATCAAAATCCTCACCGGTGCATACCTGCGGACCAGCGGGACCATCCTGCTGGGCGGAAGGGAATACTCGGCACGTGATCCCAGGGAGGCCAGGGAAAAAGGCATCGCCACCTTGTTTCAGGAGCTCAACGTGGTGGATCAGCTTACCGTGGAAGAGAACCTCACCCTGGGAGTCGAGGACGTCTCGTTCGGATTCCTCACGAAGTCCAGGAAGATCAGGAAGATGCTGGAGGTGCTCAAGAGCATCGAGCCCAGCATCGAGCCCAGGCAAAAAATGGGGAAGCTGAGCGTGGCGAAGAAACAGATCGTTGAGATCGCGAAAGCCGTCGCGTCGGAAGCGGACATCATCATCATGGACGAGCCGACGGCCGCGATCTCCGAGAACGAGATCAAGAGACTGTTCCGCATCATCAAGGCCCTGAAAGAGAAGAACGTCACAGTCATCTACATCTCTCACCGCCTGGACGAGATCTTCGAAATCGGCGACACGGTTACGGTCATGCGTGACGGCAAGCACATCGCGACCAAGCCGGTGTCGGACGTCGAAAATCGCTCTGAGCTCATCAAGATGATGATCGGGAAAGCGGTATTCGAGCAGTATGTTCCCCGCAAAACGCAGACGGAGGAGCCGCTGCTGGAAGTCAGGTGCCTTTCGAATCAGAAACTGAGCGACATTTCTTTCGCCGTGAAGCGAGGGGAGATCGTTGGCTTCTATGGGCTGGTGGGGGCCGGCAAGACCGAGCTGGCGCGTGCGATTTTCGGCGCGGACAGGTACAGCGGTGAGATCTATTTCAAGAACAGGAAGCTGGCCGCCAACCCGGCCGGAACGATCGCCGCTGGAATTGCGCTGGTACCGGAAGAGAGACGAACGCAAGGGCTCTTCCCTTGCCTCACGATATGCGACAACATCCCTGTCATGGCCATGGCCAAAGTATCCAACCGGGGCTTCCTCGACAGCGCAAAGGAGAAAGAAGTCGCGGCCCGGTTCATTGAGAAGCTGAACATCATCACCCATAGCGCGGAGAAGGAGCTGCGCAAGCTCTCGGGCGGCAACCAGCAGAAAGTGGTCTTTTCCAAGTGCCTGTTCGCCGATACCGATTTGCTGATTCTCGATGAGCCGACCCGCGGTATCGACGTCGGCGCCAAAAGCGAGATCTACAGCATCATCCGCCGGTTGGCGAGCGAGGGCAAGGCGGTCGTCTTCTTCTCGTCGGAGCTCCCGGAGATCCTCAACTCCTGCGACCGGATATTTCTGCTCTACGATGGGAAGCTGAAGGCGGAGATCCAGAACGGCCCTGGCGTCGACAGCGAGCACATCATCCATATTGTGACAGGAGGCGAATGACCGTGCGAACTCAGGCTCAAAGTGTGCGGCAGAAGCCGATTGGATCGCAACTGAGCAACCTGTCGTTCATCACGCTGTCGATGCTCGCAGTGTTGGTCGCGGTGTTCGCAATGGCATCGGCCGTCGTGCCTCGGTTCTTCGACATCAACAACGTGTCGAACCTGATCGCACAGCAAGCTGACATTATCATCGTCGGCATTGGCGTAACTTTCCTGCTGATCGCAGGGTACATCGACATGTCCGTCGGCGGGATCATCTCCATGGCCGCCGTGCTTTCCGCTTACTTCTGCCAGGCGCCTTCCGCGGCGAGCTTCGATCTGGGGAGCGGACTCGGCATGAACTACGGGCTCGCCCTCATCCTGACCCTGGTGTGCTGCGTGGCCGTCGGCGCGATCAACGCCTTCTTCATCGTCAAGATGCGTATCGCCTCCATTATCGTCACCCTGGGCACGATGGCCGTTGCCCGCGGTATCGCCATGATCGTAGCCAAAGGCGCTCAGCGCAATACGGGCCTGCCGCCTGTTTTCAAGGAACTCGGCATGTTCACCGTGGTGGGCACTATCAACCTGGCGGTGCTGATCATGTTGGTGCTCCTGATCGCTGCCCTGATCCTCGAGAAGAAAACCGTCTTCGGCCGCAGGATCTATCTGATCGGCGCGAATCAGACGGCCGCGACGTTGTCGGGCATCAAGGTCGGGCGGGAGCTCGCGCTGCTGTACATGGGTAACGCCCTTCTGGCCGGAATCGCCGGCATCTGCATGGCGTCTAAGTTCAATTCGGGGAACTGCGCTCTGGGTACGGGCTACGAGTTCGACGCTCTGGTCATCACCGTCCTGGGAGGAACGAGCATCTTCGGCGGGTTCGGCTCGGTCGCCGGCTTGGTCATCGGGGCGTTCATTCTGGGCATCCTGAGCACGTCGGTCAACATGCTGGGGTTTCCTCCCTCGCTGCAGATGCTCGTGAGAGCAGTCGTCATCATCGCCGCCATTCTGGCCCAGCGCTTCGCCCTCGATCGGCGCAACGTATAACGACAAGGAGTAGATGGCCGTGAATACCGCGCTCAGTAAGAACTCCGTGAATACGACGTTCAGCAGGATCTCCGTGAAGACGGTGGTCAGCAACGTGTACGTGATAGGCGTGCTGGGGGTCATCGTCCTCGTGTTCACGCTGATCTCGCCGAAGTTCATCGGAGTGCCAAACATCGTCAACATCATGCGGCAGGCCGTTCCGGCGATGATGGTCGGTGGTTCATTCACGCTGCTCATGATCTCGGGCAACATCGACCTGTCGGTCGGCGGCATCGTGGGTGTCGCTTCGGTGATCTACGCCATCGTGCTCAAGACCGGCATGCCGTTCGTCTGGGCGGCCGCTGCCACCCTGGCCCTCGGGGCGCTCATTGGATTTGCAAACGGCTTCGTCGTCATGAAGCTGCGGATCGTGCCGGTCATCGCGACGCTGGCCATGATGAACCTCTGCGTGGGTATCGGCAAGCTGTTGACGCCGCAAGGCATCGGAGTGATCAAGGGTCTCCCCGATGGCGTCGAGCGATTCGCCCGCGACCGCTTCTTCCTGCAGATGCCTCCCGCCCTTTATGTAGCCGTGTTGATCACCGTGTTGCTCGTGATCTTCCAGCGAAAGATGGTTCTGGGCAAGTACATCGCAGCGATCGGCGGGAATCGTGTCGCGGCTGAGCTTTCCGGCGTAAACGTCGTCAAGAGCGTGTGGATCCTGTACGTCATGGTCGGGTTCTGTGCCGCTTTCGGCGGAGTGGCCCGCGCCAGTTATCTGTCCCTTGGCGACCCGGTCACCGGCATGGGCATGGAGATGGACGCGATTATCGCCGTGCTCCTGGGCGGAACGAGCTTCTTCGGGGGTGAGGGCTCCGTAGCCCGCACCATCGTGGCCGTGCTCATTCTGACCTGCCTGGCGGCCGGCATCCAGGTAGTTGGGATGCCTCCATACTGGCAGTCGCTGGTCAAGGGCGTCGTGCTCATCATCGCGCTGGTGATCGACATACTCGTCAAAGAGAAGATCGTCGAATGAGTTTCGAAAAGGAGAGTGCAACATGGTCAGGGATTTCTTCTACTACAACCCGGTCAAAATCGTGTTCGGCGAGGGCAAGCTGGCGGAAGCAGGCCAATACGCCCAGGTTTACGGCAAAAAGGCCGCCATCGTGACCACCGGCCACCTGTTCAAGGAGAACGGGTTGGTCGAGCGCCTGCAGAAGGTCCTGCTGGACAGCGGCGTCGAGTCGATTCACTACGGCGAGGTTAGCGCCAACCCGCTGAACACGCAGATCGACAAGGGCGCGGCGGCCGCAAAGGCTGCGGGCTGCGACATGGTAATCGGATTGGGCGGGGGCAGCGCCATCGACGCCGCCAAGGGTATGGCCATCGTGCTGGGGCACGACCGGCCGATCTGGGATTTCTGCATCGGGGACGACGTACAGCCGATCACCGAGAAGACCTTCCCATCATCGCCATCACGACCACATCCGGGACCGGCAGCGAATGCACCCAGTGGTCGGTCATCACCAACCCCGCGACCCGCGAGAAGCCCGGCATCGGCTGCGACTACACCTTCGCCAAAGTGGCGATCGTGGATCCGGAGATCATGGCCAGTATGCCGCCCCGAATCACCGCATCCACCGGATTCGACACGTTGGCACATGCGATCGAAGCCTACACGGCCCAACTGGAAACCCCGATCACCGACATGTACTGCGAGCAGGCGATACGCCTGGTCGGCAGGTACCTGCGACGGGCCGTCAAGAACGGCCAGGACCGGGAGGCGCGCAACGGGATGGCTTTCGCCAATTCTCTCGCGGGGATGTCCATCTCGATCGGCGTCGTGACCGTCTGTCATGGCCTGGGGCACGTCATCGGCGGACTGGCCGGATCCACACACGGCGAGACCCTGGCCGCCATGACGCCGCAGACGATGCGGTTCTCGATGAAGGCCTACCCGGACAAGTTCCGCCAAGATCGCGATGTTCCTGCGCGACGAGTGCGGCAGCCCGGACGCGTATTCCCTCGAGGACAGCGTCAGGGAAGTGGAGACGCTGATCCACGACATCGGCCTGGACGTGCCGCTCTCCAGCCAGGGTCTGAAGGAGAGGGACATCGAGCTGGCCGCCGACAACGTGATCCGCTACATGGGCGGCTCGATCACCAACGACCCCGCCATGCCGACGCGAGAGGACCTGGTGGCCATCATCCGAAGTCGTTCTGAGAGGATTCTCATGCACTACGAGGTCGAGCACTGCCTAAGTGTGCATAACGAGATCGGCGAGGCCCCACTCTGGGTGCCCGAAGAGGAGCGCCTGTACTGGACCGACTTACCGAAGCAAGCACGATCTGGAGCTACCGGCCGCAAACAGGGCAGCAGGAAAGCTGGACGTGAGCCTGCCGGTCACGGCGATCATGCGGCGCGAGGACGGTTCTAGCAGCTTTCTGCTGGTCACCAAGACGGGCCTGGCCTTCTGGGATCGCGATACGAACACCTGCGAGTGGGTGGCCAATCCCACTCGCAGGATCCGAGACGTTGTGCTTCAACGACGGCGCAATCGACCGTCAGGGCCGGCTGGTAACGGGCACGATGAACTATCGCACCCTCAGCTCTCCCGACGGGTGCCTGTACCGCCTCGATTCCGACCGGACAATCGACGCGCCTCGACACCGGGCTGGCCGTGGCCAACGGCATCGGCTTCAGCCCGGATGGGACCGTCGCTGTACGTCTCCGAGCAGTTCCGCGGCCGCATCTTGCGCTACGACTACGATCCGCACAAGCGGCACGGTAAGCGGCCGCCGGGTATTCGCCGTGCTTCCGGAGGCGGAAGGTCTGCCCGATGGAATCATCGTCGACGGCGAGGGCTATCTGTGGAATGCTCACTGGGGTGGAGGCCTGGTCACGCGTTACGCTCCCGACGGCCGAGTGGACACCCGCATCGTGATGCCCGTGCCCGTGGTCACCTGCATGGCCTTTGGAGGTGACCGCCTGAACGAGCTGTACGTGACGACCGGCTGGTACGGCATGACAGCAGCGGAACAGAAGAAGGCCCCGGGTTGCGGCGACCTGTTCCGAATCCGAACTGATTTCACGGGTATGCTGGAGCCGCGCTTTCGCGGCTAGGAGGTGATGGTGATCCAGGGCACAGACGAGTTTCGCGGCAAGACGGCCATCGTCACGGGAGCGACGAAGGGGATCGGCCGCGACATCGCGCTCAGCTTCGCCCGGGCCGGCTGCCACCTGGGCATCACCGGCCGCAACGAAGTAGAGCTGCGGGAGGTCGCCGACGAGGCCGGCGCCCAGGGCGTCACCTGCCGCACGCGTCGGGCGGACCTGGCCTCGGCCGCCGAGTGCCTTGAGATGGCCGAGCACTTCGCGCAGGTTTTCCCGGTCATCGACATCCTGGTGAACAACGCCGGCCTGAGCTTTCCCGAAAAGCTGGTGGACCTGGACGTCGCACACTGGGACACGACGCTGGCGGTGAATCTGCGCGCCCCGGCCTTGATCGGCAAGGTGATCGCCCGAAAGATGATCGAGCAGGGCCATGGCGTGATCATCAACGTCTCCAGCAACGCCAGCCTGGGCGGCATCGAGGAGCACGCCGCCTACTGCGCCAGCAAGTTCGGCCTGCATGGCCTGACCAAGGTCATGGCCGTCGAGCTGGGTCCGCACCACATCCGCGTCAACGCGATCGCCCCGACTGTGGTCCTCACGCCTATGGGGACCCAGGTCTGGGGCGACCCGAAGAAAGGCGGACCCGGTCAAGGCCAAGATTCCGCTCGGCCGCTTCGCCCAACCGGGCGAGATCACGAGCGCGGTGTTCTTCCTGGCCTCTGATGGCGCGGCGCATGATCCACGGCGCCACCCTGGTCATCGACGGCGGCGCGAACGCCAGGCTGTATTGAGATATTCATGGAACGAGGAGACAGTCCATCGTGAAAGCCATGCGCATCCTGGAGCCGAAGGTGTTGGCCGTGCAAGACGTCCCCTCTCCGCCGCGTCGCCCCGGTGAAGTTCGCATCCGGGTCGAGCGGGTCGGCATCTGCGGGTCCGATCTGGGTATCATCGACGGCTACGCGTTCTCGAAGTACCCCCTGACCCCCGGCCACGAGTTCGCCGGCCGCGTCGTCGAAGCCGATTCCGGCTCAGCCTTAACCCCCGGCGACCTGGTCACCGCCCTGCCCATCCTGACCTGCGGCCATTGTCGCGGCTGCCGTGCCGGGCAGGCCAATCACTGCGTCGACCTGAAGGTCCTGGGCGTGCACTGCGACGGCGCCTACGCCGCCGAGATCGTGGTCCCCGAGAGAAACGTGAAGAAGGCGGACGGCCTGACCCCCGAGCAGGTCGCCCTGGTCGAGCCGACCGCCGTGGCGGTCCACATCAACCGCCGCGCCGGCGTGCTGCCCGACCAGACCGTGGTCGTCATCGGCGCCGGCGTCATCGGCAGCCTCGTCTTCCAGGTCGCTCGCATCCGCGGCGCCCGCAAGATCGTCGCCATCGACCGCGTCGAGCAGCGCCTGGAACTGGCCCGCCTGATGGGCGCCGATTGGGCCGTCAATTCCGCGACGACCGATCCGGTCGCCTTCGTCCGCGAGCACCTGGGCGACGGCGTGGACGCCGTCTTCGATCTCGTCACGGTCCACGCCACGGTGGAACAGGCGATCCAGATGGCCCGCCCCGGCGGCGCCGTCACCCTCATCGCCGCGCCGCACGGCCAGGTCGACCGGGCCTTCCCCATCAACTACCAGGAAGTCTTCCGCAAGGAGCTGCGCCTGGTCGGCACGCGCCTCTACAACGACGACGACTTCGACGAGGCGCTGCGGCTCGTCGGCAGCGGAGACCTCCACGCCGAGCGGCTCATCACGCACCACTTCCCACTAGACGAGAGCGTGCGGGCCATCGAGTTCCTTCGCGCGCAGCCCGACGTCGCCTTCAAGGTTATGTTGGAGATGTAGACGCACGACAGGACGGCGCCGGACCAAAAACCAAAGCCCTCATAATGAGGGCTTTGACGTGTCGCCTGTGACGACTTCTACTGATCTTGACGGCCGGCTGACCCAGGTAGGGGAGCTCCCGGCTCAGCAGGCTCGACGGCTGGTAAGACGACGCTCTACTGCGCCGAGGCGCCCGCATCGCGCCAGCCTGCGATAGTCGCGGGCCGGACCAAAGAAGCACCCGCATCGACCCAGCCGGTGGTTGTCGCCGGGCGAACCAGCGAAGCGCCGGCATCGAGCCAACCCGCCGTTGTGGGCTGAACCAACGCGGCTCCGGCGTCCAGCCAGCCCGGCGTCGTTTCGCGCGAACGGACCGCTGTCGCCCCGGCATCGTTCCAACTATGAACGACGTCGACCGTCAGCGTGAAAATCTGGCGCGGCGCAGAGTCTCCCTCCTGAGGCCGGGCGTAGAGCAAACGCAGCGTGGTAACGCCCGGCTGAGCGGCCACGAAGCTCAACGTCTGAGTTCCCTGTCCTCCCAAAGCCGTACGTTGGAAGGCTCGCCCCATGTGCCGAAGCAGAGCACCCGGCTCCTGAACGGCCGTCCAGGTGTATCCGGTGCTGGGGTCGGACCTCAAAGTCACGAAAACCTGATCGCCGACGCCGACGGTGACGCGCTGGTCATTGTCGGACGCGGTGAAGTTTGGAGCGGCCCCGGCGGGGCCGGCGACCACGAGCATGACGACGAGCAATGCAACGAGCAGCAAGACTGTCAGCAAAGGGTTATACGTTCGCTGATCCATTTTTCTAAAACGCTCCTTCTTCTTTTTGACGCGTCCGTAGACACATCGAGAAAAGAATATGGGGCCAGGTCGACAAACACACAAATCTGATGTTTTGTTGTTTAGTGTAATGTTGTTTAGTGTAATTAACGTGATACATCAAACCTACAAATACCAGTATACAATCACATTCTAATGCCTTTTGTAGCAATACTTACAATAATCGGTCAATCCGGATGTCAGTTTCTGCAACCGTAGCCTATTGATTCCGGCGCGAGTCGGACCGTCGATCGGAAACGCTTGTCTCTTGTCCTGCCCAATGCTATAATCTCAACGTCAAATGGCAGTTTCTGCACTCTCGAGACGGAGGCACGCTTGAAAGTCCTGTTCACGCATCACCCCTTTTTCGGCCACTTTCACGCGATGGTGCCGCTCGCACTCGCCTTGAGGGAGCATGGCCATGAGGTTGCGTTTGCTACCGGTGCGAACTTTGAGTCTGTCATCCGCCGCGTTGGCTTCATCTTCTTCGCGGCCGGTTACCCCTCTGACCTTACACCGGCCGAGCGCAGCGCCCTGCCTGAGGCCGAGTGGATCCGCAAGACAGCCGTGGGAAATCCGATCGAGCAGGTCCATGGTTTCGTGCTCGGCTGGGCGCCGAAGATGGCGGCTGACCTGCTGGCGTTGACCGAAACGTGGCAGCCGGACGTGATCGTGCGCGACCCGATCGAATTCGGCGCCTACATTGCCGCAGAGGTGCGCGGAGTGCCTCACTCCTCCATCTCGTGGGCTGGTTATATTCCAGGCGCTGTCC
Organism: uncultured Chloroflexia bacterium; assembly: GCA_963843645.1. GTDB lineage: Bacteria > Chloroflexota > Anaerolineae > DAOTYC01 > DAOTYC01 > CAWJLE01. The sequence continues at coordinate 1,899,089 of CAWJLE010000003.1, forward strand.
TGGCTCGCGATGCGTTGCTGGCGCTCCGCCGGCGTTTCGGCCTTTTCGACGTCCCCGAGCCGTTCACGGCGGAACCCTACCTCGTGTTCGACTTCCTACCGCCGTCATGGACGTACCCCAACTGGCCGCAGCCGCCGGTGACCCACCGTTTCTGCGCTGCGCCGTTCGATCTCAGCGCCGACGCGTGCGTTCCGGACTGGTTCACCTCCCGACCCGATCGCCCGACTGTCTACGCCACCCTCGGTACGACGTTCAACCAGGCGCCGGCCACTTTCCAGGCCATCATCGATGCCATGCAGGGCGAGGACGTGAACTTGATCCTCACGGTCGGCCACTCCATTGACCCCGCCCAGTTTTCGATTCCGGGCGACAACGTGCATCTCGCCCGGTACATCCCGCAGTCGCGGCTCCTGCCAGAGTGCGACGCCGTCGTCTTCCACGGCGGTTACAACTCGCTGCTGTCCGCCCTGTGGCACGGTCTGCCCGTCGTCGTGGTGCCCCTGGGCGCCGGCGACCAGGAGCCCACCGCCCGTCGCTGCGCGGAACTCGGCATTGGCGTGCGTCTTGAGACCTGCCCCATCACACCGCAAGCCGTCCGTGCCGGCGTGCGGGCCGTCCTCGATCAGCCGCAGTATCGTGCTCGGGCGAAGGAGATGCAGCGGGAAATCTTTGCGCTCCCACCAATGTCAGCAGCGGTGCAGCGCCTGGAGATCCTCGCCCGCACCCACGAGCCTCAACCGGCCGGCGTCCAGCGGAAGGACCGAGAGCAAAATGCTGAAGGCTGAACGACAGTGCAATTTCCTGTTTCGCCGCTCATCCTTCAACGTTTTTTTTCACACGTGGTAACCACAAACCAAAGGGAGAAGCGATTCAATCATGAGAGAAGCGTTGATGTTCGGAGTGAACGATGTCCGCGTCGTGGAGTCCCCCAAGCCGCAGATCACCGATGACGGTGAGGTGCTGATGCAGGTTCGCGCCTGCGGCGTGTGTCCCACCGACGTCCGCAAGTATCGGACCGGCGATGCCGGCACGCTGAAGCTGCCGATGAACCTGGGGCACGAATATTCTGGGGACGCTGTGGAAGTCGGAGCGCGGGTGACCAACGTCCGCGCCGGGATGCGTGTCAGCGGGGAGTGGTTCCTGGGCTACGCGGATTTCGCGAAGGTACCGGCGGAGCGCGTGGAGGGGATGCTCGAACTCCCCGATTCAGTTACGTATGAAGAGGCAACCTTTTTGGAGCCTCTGGCCGACTGCTTCCACTGCATCGGTGAGCAAGCCAACGTCATGGTGGGCGACAAGGTCGCAATCATCGGCGCCGGCACCATGGGCGTGTTGAAGATCATGGTGGCGAAGGCCGCCGGCCTCCAGGTGATGTCGTGCGATTTGTTGGAACACCGCCGGACGGCCGCAAAAGGCTTTGGCGCGGACCTGGTCGTCACCCCGGATGAGATGGAGAAGACCGCCCGTGAGTGGACGGACGGCAAGGGCTTGGACGCCGTGATTCTGTCCGCGGGCATACCCGTGGCCGTTAACCAGGCGCTCACCATGGTCAAGAATCGCGGCACCGTCGTGATGTTCGGCGGTTTCAAGCGTGGCAGTACGGCGACGATCGACCCCAACCTGATCCATTACAAAGAGGCGGTGCTCACAGGGTGCTTCTGGGTGGGCGTGCCACCCTACAACGACCGGCGATTCTATCGCAAGGCGCTGCAGGCGATCGCCGACAAGTCGGTTCCGGTGGCGAAGCTCATTACGCACCGCTTCCCCCTGGAGGACATCTCCAAGGCGCTCGAAGCGGCGGAAAGCCTCGAAGGCTACAAGGTCATGATCAATATCTCTTGACGCTCACGGCCTCCGTGCACGGCTCCGACCTTGCCCGTTCGACGAATGCCGGTACTGATCTCAATCGCGGGAGCGTCGTCACTCAGCCGGGCACGATCCAAGCGCGGTCGTGCGAGTCAGCGGCGCCCCCCCAAGAAGCCTTTCCGCAGACCTGGAGTCCCGTGCCAGGGGGACCCAGGTCTGCGGCGCTCTCAGCAGTTGCCGGAAACACGAGTCCTCTCCTCCTTGGTCGGGGGAACAGCCAGGGAGCTTCTCGTGGCTCCCAAACTCTTTCGGACGGACACGATGCGCGCCTTGAGCCTCAGGTCAACCCAGGCCCAGCCACTCGCGCTGCAGGACAGCGTACAGGTACTCGCTGCCCCAGCAGCCCTTGAACCAGAGGTTCTCCACGAAATGGCCCTCGCGGCGCATACCGAGTCGCTCGAGCAAACGGGCCGAAGCCACGTTCTCTACATCACAAATAGCCCTCACCCGATGCAGTCCCAGATCGCGGAACAGATAGTCCAGAAGACAGGTCAGCGCTTCGCTCGCGTAGCCGCGGCCTTGCTGCCCGGACGCGAGGGTGACGGCGATGTCGGCCTGTAGAGCGTCCTCCGCGAGGATGTGGAAGGCGCAGTCTCCGATCAACTTGCAGCCGAGCCTCAGCTCGATTGCGAGCTGATACCACTCCCCCTGCATCCCCGGCCGCTTGTGCTTCATCTCGTCGATAAACGTCATTGCTTGCGCCGCGCTGTAGGGGGCGTCCCAACCCTGGTAACGCGCAACGTTCGGGTCCGAACGATAGGCGGCGAATGGCTCCCGGTCCTCATCGCGAAACAGGCGTAGACACAGTCTCTGCGTTTCCAAAACGCGCATGGCTTATCTCCGATCAGGGTTCTGGCACGGTGCACGAGTCGATCACTTTTCGAGAACGAGCATTATAGTACATTCGATCCAGCGAAAGAAGTCGCTGCAGACGGCAAAAGAAGTACAAATTGGCATTGACTTTGGCCCACGTACTGTGATATAATTTCTGCTAGTGACGGTCGCAACAATGGTCACCGTCGTTAAGATTTGTCGCCAGGCCACCGCATCGAATGCTGGCCGAGTCTAAAGAGTTCGAGATGACGTTTCACACTATCGTAGCAGACAGGAATGGAGAGCCGATTCTTTCGTGACGTTGTGACCGTTGCGAAAGGATCGTCTTTCGTTTCTCTCGGAAAGGCGTTGGACTCTCTTCGACAATCTTCACCTCTGGACCTTGCCGGCCAGGCGCGCGGACTATCTCTCGGCCTCGAGAATTTAGCAGCGCTGCGCAGCCAGGCCAATTTCCCTCGGTACCGACCCCGTAAACGGCTGTCAGTTCAGCCGCTCTCAGTCGCCGACCGCATCACCTCACTTCCGTTTGCCAGAGTGTTTGGGATTTCCCATTCACCATCGCCCAGAAGCCAGGGCAGTGTCGCCGGCAGAGTCAAAAGGCGCCCAATTGTGCGGAAACATCGCTTCTCGTCGTGCACAGCGGCGCTTCGGTCCGTCCCAACTGTCTGACCGCGTCGATCAGCAGGGCATCAACGCGCAACCCGGATGCGCTACGTCATGGGCGGGCTACCGGACCGTTGAATGTCGCATCATCAAGCCCCACCAAGGAGGTATCTCATGTCACACTTCAAGCGCTGGAGTGCGCTGGTCGTCGTTTTCGTCATACTGGCTACTGTGGTCAGCCCGAGCGCGTCAGCGCAGGCGCCGAAGCCACACTACTACGTCGTCACGCATGGCGGCCCAGGAGACCCATTCTGGGTGGTCGTGATCAAAGGCATGAACGACGCGGCCAAGCAGTTCGGCGTAGACGCCACCTACAGTGGTCCCAACGTCTACTCCATAACGGATATGGTGAACATGCTGAATACGGCCATCGCGGCCAAGCCGGACGGCATCGCCGTCTCCATCCCTGACGCGCAGGCCCTGGACGCGCCGTTGCGCCGGGCAATCAGTTCGGGCATCCCGGTCATCGCCATCAATGTGCCGGATACGCGTCCGCCGGACCAACGCATTCCGTATCTGTTTTATATAGGCGCCCTGGGCTACGACGGCGGTGTGGCCAGCGCCAATGAGATGCTGGCGGCAGCAAAGGCCGCGGGCAAAACGATCACACGCGCGGTGTGCGCCATCCACGAGCCTGGGAACTCGGATCTGGCGTCGCGCTGCCAGGGGATGATCGATACGATGAAAGGCGTCACCGTGGACAAGCTGACGATCGGCACAGACCCGACGGCCGCGGTGCCCATCGTCGCGTCTTACTTCCAAAAGAACCCGGATGCGAATGCGATCATGACCGTAGGCCCGCTGGGCACTATTCCCGTGGTACAATGGCTGAAGGAGTCCAACAACGTCGGCAAGATCTTCTTCACGACATTCGACATGACGACCGATACACTGAACGCGATCAAGGCAGGCCAGTTGCTCTCGACCGTCGACCAGCAAGAGTACCTGCAGGGATACCTCGGGATCGAGTTCCTGGATCTGTACCACAAGTACTTGCTCAAGCCATCCAGCGACATCAAGACTGGCCCATTCCTCGTCACTAAAGACAATGTCGACGAAGTCATCAAGCTGGTTGCGGAGGGCTATCGGTAAGGCAGTCAAACCAGAGGGGAAGGACCGGGCCTTCCCCTCTGGGAAACCTGACCCCGATCGAGTGTTTCCCGAGAAAGCGCAGTCTTGCCGTCCCAACGGGAGGTCCCGGAAGACGGAGCCGCACGCGGCCGCGCGGAGCGGCTGCTCTTTTCTCAGGCTGAAATTCGGGTGGGGTCTTCTCTAGAACGTATTGGGGAGACAATAGCATGTCGGAGAATTCACAAGAAGACCGATTGGGCCCCACGGCCGAGCCGCAGTCCATGTGGGTCGGATTCAAGCATAGGATGCAACGGTATCCCGAAATCGGAGCCCTGATTGGGTTTCTCGTTGTATTCCTGGGATTTGCCCTGTTCGCGGAGCATTTCCTATCGCTCGACAACGCCGCCGGCGTACTCTCAGTGGCGGCCGAGCTCGGTATTGTCTCCGTCGGCGTGACCCTGTTGATGATCGCCGGCGAATTCGACTTGTCGGTGGGTTCGGTGATGGGCGTCGCCGCCATGGTCATCGTGATGCTGGCAAACGCCGGCGTGCCGATGCTGGTAGCGTTTATCGTGGCTATGGGCGCCAGCCTGGTCATTGGATACATTAACGCGCGCCTGGTCATCGACACCCGCATCCCATCGTTCATTGCCACCCTGGGTACCATGATGTTCTGGCGGGGCGTCCTTCTCGCGGTCACGGCCGGCTTCTACGTCGGCCTGAACGGTCCGCCCACCCTGCTTATGACAGTCCTGAACGGCCGCTTCGGCAGCGCTGGATGGTTTGCTTCGGCCGGCTGGTTCGCCCTGGTCGTGGTCATCGGCTCGATTGCGCTGACTAAGACGAAATTCGGCAACTCCGTGTTCGCTTCCGGCGGGGACGCGGGCGCTGCCCGCGCGCTGGGAGTCAACGTGCATAAGACCAAGATGATCTGCTTCGTGCTGTCAGCGGCGGGAGCGGGCTTTGTCGGCATCCTCGAGTTCAGTCGCTTCACGTCGGTGCCGTCGACCTTGGGCCAGGGCTTCGAGCTGCAGGCGATCGCCGCGGCCGTCATCGGCGGCTCGTTGCTGACCGGCGGCTACGGCAGCATCCTGGGCACGGTGATCGGCTCGCTGCTCACCGGCATGGTCAGCAGCGGCCTGGTGCTGGCGGGCGCCCCGCCATTTTGGTTCAACGCCTTCATCGGCCTCATTCTTGTGGCCGCCGTCATCGTCAATACGAAAGTCAGGGGGAAGTAACCCGATGAGCACTCAAACACCCTTGCTGGAAATGGTAAACATCAGCAAGTCATTCGGACACGTGCGAGCGCTACGCAACGTGGATTTCACGGTCGGGCGTCAGGAGGTAGTCGGCTTGCTGGGCGACAATGGCGCTGGCAAGTCGACGCTCATCAAGATCCTGACCGGCGTCCACCGGCCGGATTCCGGCGAGATCCGGATGGACGGGGAGCGGGTGGACTTCGAGTCGCCGGGAGATGCGCGCGCCGCTGGAATCGAGACGGTCTATCAGGACCTGGCGCTTGTGCCGCTCATGAGCATTCAGCGCAACTTCTTCCTGGGACACGAGCCGCTGCGACCGGTCGGCCCTTTCAAGTTTCTGGACCAGAAGCGCATGGAGCGTGAGTGCCGGGACGTTTTGGAGGACATCGGCATCAAGGTGCGCTCGACGGAGGACGAAGTCTCGGTCTTATCCGGCGGCGAGCGGCAGTCCATCTCGATTGGCCGGGCGCTGCACTTCGGGGTCAAGCTGCTGATCCTGGACGAGCCCACCTCAGCGCTGTCGATCAAGGAAACGGACAAGGTCCTGGGCTACGTGACGGAAGCGAAGAACCGCGGGCTGTCGGTCATCTTCATCACGCACAACATCTACCACGTCTATCCGGTCGCCGATAAGTTCACCATCCTGAGCCACTCTACGAAGTTGGGCGATTTTCCGAAGGGGACAGTCTCCCCGGAACAGGTCTCCCGCATGATAGTGACCGGACGCCATCACGCGGAACAGTGACCCGCCGCAGTCTATTGCCTCTCGGAACAGCCTGTTTCATTTCGATGGAGGCGCCGCCGTTGTGGTCAGGCCGGAGACGCACGACCCGTCCGCGACGGTGAACGGATAGTGTGGGCAGCCTCAAAACCAATTGTGCGGCGTCCGCATGTCGAAACGCGATCCCGCGCCGCGCAATTGATGTACAGTTTGGATAAGTATTCTTCTTGACAGCTGCGACAAGATGTGATAATATAATACTTGTCAATTCGCTTATAGTTCATTATCTTATCAAGTTCTTCTGTGCTTTTCCAGATCGTCAAAAGAGCGTCTACGCTCGTGCACAGACCGGCATGTGGTGACTGGAGTGCTCAGCGCTCCGGCACTCTGTTTCAGCATGCCCGCTTTTTCCTCGCGATCCCTTCGGTCTACCGACCATTCATTTCTCGGAGGTGGAGCATGTCTTTCGGAAAGCGTAGGTACTGGTTCAACGGTCTGGTGGTCATTGCGCTCGTTATGGGCCTCGTCGGATTCGCGTTGCCGCTGCAGGCGGCAGCTCCGAATCCCCAGTTTGAGGAGCTGGCGAATTACATCACGACGCGCCTGGCGGACTGGTCCCCCACGATCAGCGCCGATCAGTTGTACGAAAACCTCTCAGACGGGGACGAAACCAACGACCCATTCATCGTGAGCGTTCGCAAGCCGGAGGCCTACGCTAAAGGTCACATCGCGGGCGCCTACAACATCTTCTACAAGGATCTGACGAGTCCCGCGAACCTGCGCGCGCTGCCCACCGACCGGCAGATCGTGGTGTACTGCTACACGGGGCACACCGGCCAGGTTGGCGCGACGTTGCTCCGTCTGATGGGATACGATGCGGTCAACCTGAAGTACGGAATGATGGGCTGGACTGACGATGACGAAGTCTTGGGAACCACACGATACGAGGGCGCCGCGGGATATCCGACTGAAACGGAGCCGCATCAACTGACCGGGACCTTCGACCCGCCGAGTTGGACCGTCGAGGCAAGCGCCACGATGACCGCGACCACGGCGGTGGAGAGCCCTCTGTCGGGCATGGCTGAGCTCGTTCGTCAGCGCGCCGCGGCGGTGCTTCCGAACTGGGCGCCTACCCTCGCCGCCGATGCACTGTACGAGAATCTCAACGACGGCGACACGTCAAACGATCCGGTGGTCGTCAGCGTTCGTCAAGCGACGCACTATGCGTTGGGTCACGTCCCGGGCGCCTACAACATCCCCTGGAAAGAGATCGCCAAGCCGGAAAACCTGGCCAAGCTGCCCCCGGACAAGCCCATCGTTGCCTACTGCTACACCGGCCACACGGGGCAGGTCGCATCGACCGTGCTCGCCGTGCTCGGCTACGGCGTTACGAACATGAAGTTCGGGATGATGGGCTGGACGGACGACGACACGATACTCGCTACCGAGCGGTATTCGGGCGCGGCCGGCTATCCCGTCGAAACGACGCCTCACCCACTGCCGACCTCGTAGGCTGAGACCTTCGTCCCAGAATCGAGACATCTGGTTGCAGGACCGTGACACCAATGCACACGGTCCTGCAATTGCCGAACCCATTTCGAGGAAGGAGGTTTCAATGAACGGACGTTGGATCCTGTGGGCAGGCGGCACCGCGCTCGTCGTCGCTGTAGCGCTCGTCGCCGTCCGCCCGTTGACGTCGCGCGCGGCGGGACTGCCCCCTGCGGGCGACCTCAGCCGTCCGATCGCGGACCCCGGCGGCGGCGCGCTGGCAGGGGCAACAGCGGATGCAGGCGACAGCTCTAATTGCGTCGCGTGCCACACGTCTCAGGATGTGCTCAAGTCACTCGCGAAGGAACCGGAGCAGGCGGAGTCACTGTCCGAAGGTGAGGGCTGAGGGGGATCCGTGCCTCCGGTGGAGGCATGGAAGAAAGTCCTGGTCCAGGACAAGACGTTTATGGATACCACCCACGGCAAATTGGGCTGTATCACCTGCCACGGGGGAACATCCGGCGCAACCGATGAGGCCAAGGCTCACGAGGGCCTGGCCGCGGATCCCGCCGCTCCCAAGGTGTGCGGAACCTGCCACCCAGAGCAGGCCAAGGCGGAGCCCGACAGCCTGCACTTCAGTCTGAAAGGATACTACACGGCCATTGGGGCGCGGAGCGACGCGCAGCATATGCCCCAGTTGACGCAGGCATTCGACAATCACTGCACGAGTTGCCACACCACCTGTGGTGACTGTCACGTAAGCCGGCCCCAAAGTGTGGGCGGCGGCCTGCTGAACGGTCACACATTCAAGAAGTCTCCCCCATGAATCTCACCTGCACGGCTTGCCATGGCAGCCGGGTCAACGACGAGTACAAAGGGAAGAATAAGGACGCAGACGGCAAGTTGATCAAGGCAGACGTTCACTACAATCCCGGGGGACTCGACTTGCACCAAGTGCCACGAGGCGGACGTTCTGCACGGCACGGCGGGCACGTTCAACCACCGCTACGACGGACCGCAGCAGCCGTCGTGCACGCAAGAGGGCTGCCACGATACGATCACGGCCGGGAGCAATCCACAGCACACCGCTGCCCACCTCCAGAACGTCGAATGCCAGGTCTGCCACGCGGCGGAATACAAAAACTGCTGGAGCTGCCACGTCCAGTTGTCCGACGATGGGACGCCCTTCTTCAAGACCCAGCCGTCGCAGATGATGTTCAAAATCGGGCTCAATCCCATCCCCAGCGAGGCGCGACCATACAAATACGTCGTCGTCCGTCACGTTCCGGTCGATCGGGACACCTTCGCGTTCTACGGCCAGGACCTCCTGCCGAACTTCGACGCGAGGCCGACGTGGACGTATGCCACGCCGCACACGATTCAACTCAAGACTCCGCAGAATGCGTCGTGCACCAGCTGCCACGGCAACAAAGACCTCTTCCTGACGGAGGACTCCGTAGCGGCGGATGAGCGCGATGCGCAACAAGAGCGTGATCGTCCGGGAACTGCCCAAGATGCAGTAGGGACGCTTCAGGCGCCAGAGACTCCAAAGACTTCCGCGGGCCGGGACAGCCGCGGAAGTCTTTCTGCCAGGCGCATCCGCATCGCTCTCTCAGAGACTTCCGAAGTTCAAGAAGCTTCGGAAGTCTGGGCGCTCGGCCCAAGGGGGTGCGGTTGCTTCCCGATTCCTCGATTCGCTTGCCGCGGCGAGTCATTTTGTGCTATAATGAATCATAGATACATGGCTTACGAATATGTGTGGATTTCTCCAGCAGGTAAAGGGGCCTGGCGGGAAAGGCTTCCCTGACGCCTGCCGGTCACGGCGGCGTTTTCTTTGCCGCTCTCTTTTCGAGCTGTTGGAACGACGGCGCGGACGACGCAGTGTGGCGCATCACCCGGGAGGATAACAGCATGGCTGAGATCATAAGACGGCTTTTGGAGCTTGAAGCGGACATCAAATACCAGGAGCCACCGGCTCCCGGCGAGTTGGGCTGGGGCTACACCCGCGGCAGCATTCCGATCCTGTTGTCCGCCCCTCATGCTGCAGCCCACATCCGCGAAGGAAGGCTCAAGGAAGAGGATGAATACACGGGCGGCTTCGTGCGGTTGGTGGCGGCCATGACCGGCGCGCACGTCATTTATGCTCGCCGCCAGTCCACCGAGGACCCGAACTGGCAAATCGACTCTGCGTACAAGCGCGAGGTGGGCCGAGTCGCCAGGGAAGACGGCATCGGATTCGTGCTCGACATCCACGGCGCCGTGTCCCACACCGACTTCGGGGTGGCCCTGGGCACGATGGACGGCCTGAGCTGCCCCGGGCAGTTCGACCTGATCGTCGATACGTTGAAGCACTTTGGGCTGCGCGAGGACGCGGAGGGGCTGAACCGGCTGGACGTTGACGATGCCTACAGCGCGCGCGGCGCCGGAACCATCACCCGGTTTGCGTCGCAAACTCTGGGCGTGCCGGCCGCGCAATTCGAAATTAACGGCCACCTGCGCATCGTGGAGCGCCGCGACGACGCCACCAAGAAACGCGGCTTCTACGGCGATCCCTGGCGCATCGAGAACTGCGTGATGGCTTTCGCGACTCTGGTCAAAGACCTGAACAGCTCGGTCTCCCTCGGCGGCATCCCTTTCGGCGGCATTCAGGAGCCGGAGAGGGCGCTGCCGGCGGACGTCGAGCCGGGCCCGTGCGGGAACCCCTGCGGCGGACGCTGACCGCCCGGCTCACGTCTATGGGGATCGACAGCCAAAGAGACACCGGAGAGGGCCCGTTGGGGCTTCCCCGGTGTTTCTTTTTTTACCGCGTGTTGTTGCAGCTCAGCAAACCGGCCCTGTGGACGTGACCACAAGCCGCACTCAGGCTGATTTCAGATCCGACGTGCAGTGCGGGCAGCGCGTGGCCTTGATCGGCACGGAAGACAGGCAATACGGGCAATCCTTGGTCGTTGCTGCCGGGACCACCTTGGGCCGGGTCAGCATGTTGAACTGCCGAATGATGAGGAACAGAACGAAGGCGACGATCACGAAGTCGATCAGGTTGTTGATGAATATGCCATAGTTGATCGTCGCCGCGCCTGCGTCCTTGGCCTGCGTCAGTGATTCGTAAGACGTCGAAGTCAAATTGATGAACAAGTTGCTGAAGTCGACCTTGCCGAGGATCACCCCGATGGGCGGCATGACGATGTCATTGACCAACGAACTGACGATCCGGCCGAACGCCGCACCGATGATGATGCCGACGGCCAGGTCGAGGACGTTTCCGCGCATAGCGAAGTCTCTGAATTCCTTCAGCATGGTTTCTCTCCTCTCAAAATGCGGGGCAATCAAACTGGGGACGTTGTCGATGGGGGCACGGCTTTCGCGACGGCTCTCACCTCCTCTCGCGTCTGTCTTGAAAGACTGCCGGAGATATTCGCCGCCTCCGGCAGTCTTTCAACGTTTGTTATGTCGTCACCAATCACCGCTCGACAGATCGGACGTCGAAGAATCATCCGCCGGATCGATCGGACCGGGCAGCGGCTCGACGGTCGGCTCCTCGGTCGGATAGACCGGTCCCGGCAGCGGCTCGACGGTCGGCTCCTCGGTCGGGTAGACAGGGCTGGGCAGCGGCTCGACGGTCGGCTCCTCGGTCGGGTACACCGGACTGGGCAGCGGCTCCAGTGTCGGTTCAGGCGCCGGAGGGATCGGCGTGGCCGTCGGCGGAGAAACCGGATGAGGCGGCGGTGGACCTGAGCGGCGGAAGCCGACCGGTCCGGTCTGGCCGTTGCTCAACTCATACGAGCCGGACAGGTTCTGGCCGTTGTTTTCGACCCTGGCCTGGATGTTCACGCCGATGCCGTTCGACAAGAAATCCGCGTGCAGATTGACCCTGTCCCCGCTGACCACGCTGTCGTTGAGCGCACCCTCCATGCGCTCGGCCACGTCATCGAACCAGCACGTCCCGTCCAGAGTCGGGCCGTGTTCGGCCAGGTTCAGGAAGAAGCCCTCGTTCGTTCCGTGGATTCCAGCAAACCAGTACCCGCTCAAATCGGGCGTGGCCGTGGCGGTCGGCGTGGTGTCGTCCCGAACGTCTATGACCACCTGGCGCGAGAGGCCGCTCTGTCCATTGGAGTCGTAGGCGCGCGCCGTCAGAATGTGTGACCCGGTGACGTCCGCGGCGTAGGGTTGGGCCACAGTCCACGAGCGATTGCGAGGGTTGGGATTGTTGGCAGTGTGGATCCTTTGGCCGTCCACGTAGAGCTCTACCCGAGCGATGCCGTCGCTGTTCACGGCAGTCGACTCTACCTCGAGTCGCGTCCCTCGCCGCACCGACGCACCGCTCGCCGGCGACTCGATGACAACGGACGGGGCAGCGGTGTCCTCCACTTCAATTGTGAGGGTGGCCGAGTCGGAGGCTGCATTGTTCGTGTCGATCGCACGCAGCTTGACGGTGTGACGCCCGGCTGAGTCGGACGTCCAGCGATGTGAGGCATAGAGAGGCGACCTGCCGGCGCTGGAGTCGACGCGCCACACCGCCCCGTCCAGCCAGGTCTCGATGCGGACGACGCCGACTTCGTCGGTCGCGGCGCCCTCGATCGTCACCGTCTCGCCAAGCCGGAAGCGCTGTCCGTCGGACGGTCCGGTGATCCAAACCTGCGGCCGCCGCTGGTTCCGGATGACGGTCAGAGGAATGTAGCTCGAATCGCCGTAGTTGGCTCGTGAATCGAAGGCACGCACGACCAGCGAGTGCGCGCCGAGGACGTACGAGCTCCAGCGAAACGAGAAGTTCCAGTTCTGAACGTTAGGGACGGGGTTGTTGAGCGTGGCGACGGGCGACTGGCCGCCGTCCGCCCACAGCTCGGCGCGAGCGACGTTGGCTGAGCTGGCAGCGATGACGTTGATGTCGACGGCCTGGCCCACCCCTATCTGGGCGCCGGACGCGGGTGCGAGAATCTGCACCACGGGCCGCGGCCCGACGGGATTGGGCGTCATCGTCGGCGTGGCCGTTACTCTGGGTGGATGCAGCCGCTGCACGGCCTGCAGAGCCTCGGCGCCGAATGGGTTCACAGCCAGCGCCGCCTGATACTCCCGGGTCGCGGCCGAGATGTTGCCCTCCGCAACCAGCGCGTTGCCGAAGTTGACGTGCGCAGCATACAGCTTGGTGCGAATGTCGTCGTAGGTCGGATCGATCGCGACGACCTGCTCCAGATCCGCCACGACCGCTGACCACCTGGCATTGCCCCAATCCTCGGTCATTCTGTCCCAGAGGGGGGCGATCAGTGCTTCCTCCGGCGATCGGACTGGCGTGGCAGTCACCACGTCAGGCACGACCTCGGGAGTGCTCGGGGGCTGTGCTTCAGCTGTGGCAGTGAAAGACGGGGCTGGCGCGGGCGTGACTTCAGCCACCGCCACCACAGCGACCGGGGCGGAACTCGCCACGCCGCCGGCCGCATCGTACGCCCAGGCGACCAGAACGTGCGTCCCGGCAGAGCCCGGAGTCCAGGTCAGGGTGGTCACCAGTGACGATTGTCCGGCGGGCGTGGCACTCGTCTGCACGCCGCCCGTTTCGCCGTCGACTCGCAATTCCACGCGGGCGACATCTGCATCACGGGCTTCCACCTGCACGTTCACCGCATGGCCCGCCGTCACTGTGGTGCCGGCAGCCGGCGCGGCAATCACGACTGACGGTGGTTGCCCCAATCCGATCGCCGGGCGCAGAACCAGCAAAGCAACGAGGAAAACCAGCACGAAGACCGCCCCAACCGCGACGATCAGCAGACCCAACATCCACTTCTGCAGGCTAGACACGTGTACCGCTCCTTGCGTGAGAGATAGGCGGTATCTGTTAGGAATGATACCACGAGAAATGCCTGATGCGAAAAGTCTCCATGGCGAAATTGACAGAAGTACGATCTCGGTCGTATGGTACGTTGCGTACGTTGTTCTCCGTTGTTCTCGAATGAGGCGCGCAACGTCCAAAGGAGGTGTCACTGTGCCGCTTCAACTCACCAAAATTCTGAGGCTTTCCTTCGGGGTTGCATTTGCCCTGATTCTCTCGGTTGGGCCCGCCGACGCCGGGCAGCCGAACGGCGCGTCGACCATGACTGCGTCCAGCGGATTGACCGGGACCGTGACGACGTCCCCGGGTGCGACGGAGATCGACCGATACACCCCGTCCGTCACCGCCACAGCCGCGATCACTAAGACGCAGGAGGGCTACTGCTGGGTTGGCTCCATCGCCGCAGTTCGGCCAGACGCCTACCGCTGCATGATCGGCAACCTCATCGAGGATCCGTGCTTCGCGCTGCCCGACGGAAAGACCGCCGTCTGCGGCGTCGACCCGATTCTGCACGATCCCGGCTTTCTGCTGAAACTGACACAGCCGCTGCCCACACCCGAGCCTCTGAGCCAGGAGAGCCTCGACGAGTACGCCAAGAGCGGCTGGCTGCTCGCCCTGGCCGACGGCACGGTCTGCAGTCCCGCCACAGGAGCGATGGGCGTGGTGGACGATAAGCCGATGCACTACTATTGTCGTCCCGCGGGTGGCCTGAAGGAGGGCGAGACCGGGCCCGTGCTTCTGGGCGACCTGCAGACCAGCACGCCGACCTGGAAGGCTGAAGAGGCTCGTTTGTCGCCGTCGGACAACCAGATCCTCGAATCGAAGATCATTACCGTGACGACTGCCTGGCAGTAGAACGAGCCTTCCGAAGTCCAGAGAACTTCGGAAGGCCGCACACTCCTTACTTAAACAGCTTGTCCACGGTAATTTTCGCGCTACGCTCGTGCGTGCCACCGCCCTTGTCGGTGACCCTCAGCTTGACTGTGAGGGTCTTCTTGGCGCACACATCGCGCAGATCCTCGCTGCTCACGCCGCGCCATTTGCTGCCGTCGTAGAACTCGACCTTCGACGCATTCTTGACCTTCCATCCCGCCGTCGCGCAGTCACCCAACAGTATCCTGGACGGATCGACCGCGAAGTCGATCTTGACCGCCCGGCACCGGCTTGGGTGGCGGAGGAGGCGGGGGCGGGGGCGGCGCTGGCGTCGGCTGAACCGGCGCGGGAGCCGGAGCCGGTGTGGGCTGAGCCGGGCCGTTCACGCCCACAATCATCGTAATCTTCGGGCCGAAGTAGTTGACGCCCTCGTCCAGCAGTTGCCAGACGCTGCGATACTGCCCGCCCTGGGCCGGGGCGTACGCCGTGATCGCGATGTCGGCAGTCTCACCCGGCGCGGTGTACGGCACGTCGGCCGTGTCCTGCGCGCCCATCTGGAAGCCGCCCACGAATTTCAGGACGGTCACGTTTTCCCAGGCGCAGGTGCCGGTGTTGCGCAAACGCCAGACCTTGTTCACCACCTCGGTCGGCATCAACATCGTACCGTCCGGAATGGTTACGTCCGCCACGAAAGCCGCGTCCAACGTGCAGGTGTTGGGTGTCGGCTCGGGCGTAGGAGTAACGGGGCCCGGTGTGGGCTGGATCACCTGGATGACCGGCACGCTCACCACCGCCGCGTTGGGCCGGACGACCGTGGCCGCAATCCAGGCGTGACCACCCGGCCCCGAAGCGAACGAAATCTGCCACCACGTGAAGTCGACCGTACGCCCTGTCACAGGAACGGAAGACCGGGCCGGGACGGCGCCCAGGAAGTCGGAGCTGCTGCTAGGCCAGGCACGGATCACTCCGTCTGCAATGAGAGTGACCATGGGCTCGGCAGACTCTTCCTCTTGAGCGAAAACCCTCGAAGAAGACAGAGCTCCGCTGCTCGCGCCCGCCCCCGCCAAGACGATCATCAGGCTCATCAAAACGGCTGACAGTAACTTCACTGGCATAGACTGGACCCTCCTGCTCTCACTGGAAACCAGGTTCAGCTGAATCTAGTCGTCGTCCGGATTGGGATTGGGCACCGGACCCGGCATCGGATCGTATGGGTTAGGATTGGGCACGGGCTTGAAATTCACGCTGATCTTAACCGAGCGGTCGTGTGTCTGACCGCGCTGATCGACGACTCGCAAACGATAAGTGGTGTTGCTCCCCGGGCACTCCTTGCGGCTGTCCTTGCCGCCTACGCCTCGCCACTTGCCGTCGTTGAACTCGACGCGTGTAGCGTTGCTCACGTTCCAGTGCACAGTCGTGCACTTGCCGCCGTTGATCTTCGTCGAGTCGGCCCAGAAGTCGATCTTCACTGCTTTCGGTTGCTTCGGCGTCGGCGCCGGGCCTGGTGGTGGCGGCGGTGGCACCGGCGTGGGTGGATTGGGATCGTTTACGTTGACCACGACGGTCATCTTGGGGCCAAAGAAGTTCACGCCCCCATCCTGGAGCTGCCACACGCCGACGAACCGGCCGAAATCGGGCGGCGCATACATCGTCGCTGCCACATCGACTGTGTTGCCCGGCGTTGTGCTCGGAATCGCGACCTGTGACGGCGCGCCGAGCTGGAATCCGGACACGAACTTCAGGACTGTGCCGTCGTCCCAGGCGCACGTGCCCGTGTTGCGCAGGCGCCAGACTTTGTTCACCGCCTGGGTCGGCGTCAAGACCGTACCGTCGGGAACGGTCACGTCCGTCACGAAAGCAGCGTCCAGGGTGCAGGTACTTGGAGTTGGGACCGGCGTCGGCGTGACCGGCGTCGGTGTGGGTTGAATCACCTGGATGATGGGCACGCTCGCCGCGGTACCGTTCGGCAGAACGACCGTGGCTGCGAGCCAGGCATACCCATTCTGGCCGGAAGAGAACGCGATTTGCCACCACGTAAAGTCCACCGTCCGGCCGATCACCGGCACGGTGGACCGGGCCGGGATGGTGCCCAGGGCCTCGGAGCTGCTGCTCGGCCAGGCGCGCACCACGCCGTCTGCGGTCATCGTGACTGCCGGCGTCGGAGCCGGAACCGGTGCGTTGCCGGGACGGGCCAATGCTGCCCCGCTCGCCGTGATGAGCAGACAGAGGAGCATGACGGTTACGACGATGACTGACCGGTTGCGAGCTTTCATGACGATGCCTCCTTCTCCCGAAGGGATTCGACACAAAACCTATCCATCGTAGTCAGGAAAGACCGGACCAGGCATGGGCTCCTCGGTCGGATATACTGGGCCGGGCATCGGTTGTTCAGTCGGGTAGACCGGGCCGGGCATAGGATGTGGCTTGGGCGGCTTAGGCGGCTTGGGAGTCGGGTAGACCGGGCCCGGCATCGGCTTGGGCGTAACGAGCCCACCCCACTTCACGCTGACCTTGACGCTGCGGTCGTGCACCTTTCCGGACAGGTCTGTCACCCGCAGGCGATAGGTTGTCGTGGACTGTGGGCATTCCCGTCGGCTGTCGTTGCCGACGACGCCACGGCCTTGATACTCGACGCGAGAGGCATTCTGGACTGCCCAGCCGACTGTCGTGCACGTGCTGCCGTTCGTCTGTATGATGGACGTGGGGTTGGCCCAGAAAGTGATGCTGACCGGTCCGGGCGGAGGATTCTTCACGTCGATGTGGAGATATCGTGCGTCCTGGCTGCCGTCCAGTCGGACGATACGCAAGGCGTAGTCCTGTCCGTCCGTCAGCGGGCAGACCGTCTGCGAGCCCTGCCCCACCACGCCCCGCGTCTGGCCCCTGTATTGCAGGTAGACCGCCTGGACGTTGTTCACCGACCAATGAATGGCCGTACACCGACCGGCGTCGACGCGAGTCGCATCCGCCCAGAAGTTGACGCTGGGGCCCGGAATCGGCGTGGGTTGCGGGCGCGGGGGTACCGGCGTCGGTGGGACCGGCGGCGCCGGGTTGTTCACCCGGACCACCATGGTGATCTGCGGGCCAAAGAAATTCACGCCTTCATCCTGCAGCTGCCAGATGCCGCGGTACAGGCCGGGCTGGCTCGGTGCATACGCGGTGACACCGATATCCACGGTTTGTCCCGGCGCCGTAGCGGCGAAGGTCGCCGTCAGCGGCGCGCCCATCTGGAAGCCGCTCACGAACTTGAGAACCGTTCTGTCGTCCCACGTGCAGGTGCCCGTGTTGCGCATTCTCCAAACCTTGTTGGCCGGCTGAGCCGGAGGCATGATCGTTCCATCGGGGATCGTTACGTCAGCCACGAAGGCCGCATCCAACGTGCAGGTCGGAGCCGGTGTCGGCATGGGCGTGGGAGTGGGCGCAGATGGCGTCGGCATGATCACCTGAATGACCGGCACGCTTGCCGCACCCTCGTTCGGCAGGACGACATTCGCTGCCAACCAACCAAACCCACCCGGGCCTGCAGAAAATGGGATCTGCCACCAGGTGAAATCGACCAGCCGGCCGCTGATGGGCACCGAAGAGCGAGCCGGAATCACGCCCAGAGAATCGGCATTGCTGTCCGGCCAGGCACGCACAACAGCGTCCGCGGTCAGCGTGACCATGGGCAGGACCTGCGTGGACTCCGAACCTTGAGCAGGGGTAGGCTGGGCATCCTGGGCACGGGCTCCCGGCGTGATTCCGAGAGCCGCCGGTGCCACCAGGGTCGCCAGCAAAGACGTAAGCACGAGGCTGATGACGACAACGACCGACAGGGACCGCACGTTCATGGATCGGACCTCCTTGCCCTCTTCGAATTGGCGGTACCCAAACAGAGACGACTCCGCCTTGTGTTAGGGCAATTATGCATAATGGACGAAATGTGTAGTTGATTATATTATAGCATAATCTAAGATAATTTACAACAGGACAGTGGTCCCATCGTTGGCAGGAGCGAGGCGCCGGTCCGGCGGATCCAAACCGCCGGACCGGATCGATCCACTGTGGGGCTGTCGTCTATTTCTTGCCGCCCAGAAGCCCCCCGTAGTGCACGTCGACCTTCTCTGTGCGATCGTGGGTTGCGCCGGCCTGGTCGGTGACCTTCAACCGATAAGTGGTGGTCTTGCTGGGGCACTCACGCCGGTCATCGTCGCCGCCGACGTCGCGCCACTTGCTGCCGTTGTTGTATTGGACCCGCGAGGCATTCTTGACTTTCCAGCGGATAGTCGTGCACTTGTCCAACGCACTCGTCTGGAGAATGCTCTTCGGGCTGACCGAGAAGGTAATCTGCACCGCCGGCGGCGAGCTGACGTCGATGCGGACGGTACGCGACTCCTGCCCGCCGTCTCGTCTCACGATGATCAGCTTGTAGGTCTTGCCGTCCGACGAGGGACAAACTGATTGCGAGCCCTGGCCGGCGACACCCCGCCGCTTGCCGTTGTAGTCGAGGTAGACCGCCTGAACGTTGTTCACGTCCCAGTGAATCTTCGTGCAACTGCCGGCTTTCACGCGATTGGTGTCGGCCCAGAAATTGACCGACGGGCCCGGCGGCGGGGGGGCGGGGCGGGTGGTTGCGGCTGTGGCGGCACCGGCGTCGGTGCCGCCGGATTCACCACCTTGATGACGCACGTAATCTTCGGGCCGAAGAAGTTCGCGCCCCGATCCTCCAGCTGCCAGTTGCTCTGGTACGTGCCTGGTTGGCTGGGTGCATACACCGTCATGCCGATGTCCGCAGTGGCGCCCGGCACAGTGGCCGGAATCGTGACCGTGAGAGGAGCCGACATCTGAAAGCCGCCGATGAACTTGAGCACGGTGCCCGAGTCCCAGCCGCAGGTACCCGTGTTCTGCAGACGCCACACCTTGTTGGCCGACTGCGCCGGCGGAACGGCCATACCATCGGGGATCGTGACGTCCGCGATAAACTTCGCGTCCAGCGTGCACGTCGGCGCCGGTGGTGGCGTCGGAGTGGCGGTCGGCTGGACCGGAGCGGGCGTAGGCATGATGACCTGGATGATGGGCACGCTCGCCGCCACATTGTTGGGCAGAACCACTGTCGCTGCCAACCAACCATAGCCATCGGGTCCGGTGGGGTATGGAATCTGCCACCAGGTGAAATCGACGAGCCGGCCGCTGACGGGCACCGAAGAGCGCGCAGGTACGGAACCGATCGCGTCGGCGCTGCTGCTCGGCCACGCACGGACGACGCCATCGGTCGTCAGCGTGACCATTGGCAGGCCGGGTTCGGACCCCGCCTCGGGCGTCGGATCCTGGGCTCCGGGCGCAGCATGCGCACCTAGCCCGACCATCGGCGCTAACAGTGCCAGGATGACCAGGCCGACACCCAGGGTGGACAGAAATCGAACTTTCATGAAGCGTACCTCCTTACCCTCGAGGGGCTGTGATTTATCACCTGACAGCGGGCATCCCCCTTCCCAGTTCTGTGAACTGTGGAAGTTGGTCGTGTTTGTAATTCTGGAGATTCCAGTGAATTGTATTATAGCATAAGTTATGGTATCACAAAATAGCTGTTCGGTCCTATTCAGACTACTGAGGCTGTATTTCGCTATACTCGGTTGTCCACGTTCACATTTGAAACGGCAGAGACTATCGATTTTGTGGCAGCCGCTATCTCCTCTATAATTGAGAGTAATGATGAATCATTATCATGCTCATCGCGGCGGACTATCAGTCGAAATTCGAATGCAGGGAGCAACAGTATGTCGACGCACGCAAACGTACTGATTGTGGAGCAACCACCGGCCACGTCCCAGTCGGTCGCTCGCGAGCTGGATCGGGCCGGGCTCGAGCCGACCTGTTTGGTTGCGACGAGCGAAGAACACTTCCGCGCCCTCCTGGACCCGAGGCCCGACGTGATCGTGGCGGGTTTGCCGGGCGCATCCCGGAAAGCCCAGTTCGGGGCCCTCGAAGCATTGGCGGTATTGCAGGAATGTGGCCTGGCCATCCCGTTGATCGTGATCAGTGAAGCTTCGGACGCGGAAGAGGCCGTCACCTGCATGAAGCGCGGCGCCGCCGACTACGTCCGCGCCAACCGCATCGGCCCCGCTGTGGTTGAGGCGCTCGACCGGCGCCCTGCGCGCGAAGTTCCGGACGCCATGCTGCGCGCCCTCCTGGATACGACGCCCGACGTCGTGATCTTCAAGGACCTCCACCACGTCTTCCTGGCCTGCAGCCGCGCCAAGTGCGAGCAGTCCGGTCTGTCAGAGGATCAACTCATCGGCCGAACCGACTTCGAATTCTTCTCACCAGACACAGCAGAGCGCTTTCGAGCCGAGGAAGAGCTGGTCGTGGCTACGGGCGAGCGCATCGTCGCCGAGCACTTGCTGGATACGCCGAACGGACCCCGCTGGTACGAGGCCATCAAGCGGCCCGTCCGCGACGCACAAGGGCAGATCGTCGGCGTGCTGTGCTCCGAACGCGACATCACGGACCGCAAGGCCAGGGAGAATAGCCTGCGGGAGAATGAGCGCCGGCTGAAAGGCCTGCAACAGGCGCTGACCGACCTCACCGCCAGCGAGACTCTGAACAACGGTTCGTACGAGGATGCCTGCCGGGAGGCCGTCGAAGTGTCCACGCGCACCCTGGAGGTCGCGCGCGCCGCCGTCTGGTCGCTCAGCGACGATCTTCCGGTGCTTCGTGCCATTGACCGGTACGAGCTCACCACCGACTGTCATTCGCAGGGAGCGGAGTTCGATCTGTCCCACCACGCCGGCACTCTCCGGGCTCTGATGGACAACCGCATCATCGCCGCGGATGACGTGCGCACTAATCCCGCCACACGCGACATTCTCGAGCCACACTTGACCCAATCCGGGACCGCGGCACTGCTTGCCGCTCCTATTCGCGCGGCCGGCCACGTCCTCGGCGTCGTCACGTTCAGTCAAATCGGCTCGCCCCGCCAATGGTCGCCCGAGGAGCAGGCCTTCGCCGGTTCGGTGGCCGACATGCTTTCGCTGGTGCAGGAGCGCGTTAGCCGCCGGCGCATCGAGGCCGAGCGCGACGAACAGCGTCGCCTGTTGCGCGTCGTGCTGGACACTCTTCCGGACTTCATCTTGTTCAAAGATACCCAATCGGTTTTCTTGGGCTGCAACCGTGCCTTCGGTGAGTTCTTGGGACGATCCGAAGCCGAAATCATCGGCCGGACCGACCACGACCTGTTCCCGAAAGAGGACGCACAGCTCTATGCCGACGAGGAACGCCATGTGCTCGAGAGCGGGCAGACGATCGTGAACGAGCACCAGCTCTTCGGCTCGCACGGTACTCGGTGGGACGAGGCGATCAAGACCCCGTTGCGCGACGAATCCGGGCAGATCATCGGCGTGCTGACCGCCGGCCGTGACATCACCCGCCGCAAGCGGGCCCAGGCGGAGCGCGACGAGCAGCGCCGCCTGCTCCGCGCCGTGCTCGATACCACTCCGGACCTCGTTGTGTTCAAAGACCGCGATCTGGTCTTCCGCATGATCAACCAGAGCTGCGCCCATTTCCATGGGCGGACGGTCGAGTCCATGATCGGCCTCACCGACTTCGATTTGCGGCCGGCGGACTCGGCGCAGAAATTCCGAGATGAAGAGCTGCGGGTCCTGGAAAGCGGTGAAACTCTGGTCGTCGAAAGGTCGCCGACTGCGGATGACTCGCGGTGGGTGGAGACTGTCAAGACCCGCGTGTGTGAAGACGCGCCCGGCGCGGGCGACGTTCTGGGTATTCTCGTGACCGTTCGCGACATAACCGATCGCAAGCGAGCCGAGACGGAGCGCGACGAGCAACGACGAATGCTTCGCACTTTGATCGACACCAACCCCGACTTGATCACCTTCAAGGACCGCGACTCGATCTTCCGCATCGTCAACGAGGCGTACGCCCAGTCGTGGGGCCGTCCGGCAAGTGAGATTATCGGACTGTCCGACGTCGACCTGTTTCCGCCTGAGCGCGCACGTCAGTTCCGGGCGGACGAATTGCGCCTCATGGAAACCGGGGAGCCGATCAGGGGCGAGTTCTGGCGTGACACCCCTTCCGGGCAACGTTGGGTGGAATTCATCAAGACGCGAGTCTGTGAAGACAATGGCAATGTGCTGGGTGTGCTGGTCAACATCCGTGACCTGACGGATCGGAAACGAGCCGAGACTGAGCGTGACGAGCAGCGGCGCATGTTGTTGGCTGTCCTGGACACCACGCCCGATAGAATCGTCTATAAGGATCGCGACTCCGTCTTCCGCCTCGTCAATGCGGCGGCCGCCCGTGACTGGGATCGCACACCGGCTGAGATGATCGGTCTGACCGATTTCGATCTATGGCCTCCGGACCAGGCAGCGGCATACCGCGAGGAAGAAATCAGGGTCATGGAAACCGGCGAGCCGTTGGTTGTGGAGCGGCTGCGCCCCACCCGCTCCGGCGCGCGCTGGACCGAGGTCGTGAAGACGCCTCTGTGTGATGACGAAGGCAAGGTGCTCGGCGTGCTCATCAACGTCCGTGACATCGATAGCCGCAAGCAGGCTGCTGAGGTCCAGGCCCGCCGCGTACGCGAGATGACGGCTCTGTACGAGACCTCGCTGGCCATCAATGCCCAACACGACCTGTCCACGCTGCTCCAGTCTATCGTCCGGCGGGCGGCGGATCTTCTGGGCGGCGGCGTAGGCGAGCTGCACCTGATGCGGTCTGACGGCCGGGCGCTGGAAATGGCCGGCAGTTACAACCTGCCGGAAAGCTCGGCACAGCGGGTCGCCAACTTGGGCGAAGGGATGACGGGCCGCACCGCCCAAAGCGGCGAGATACTGATGCTGGAAGACTACTCCACCTGGGAAGATCGCATCTACGACATGCCCAATCTGCACCGCGCATTGAGCGTGCCGTTGAAGCGGGGCGCCCAGGTCATCGGCGTGCTGACGATCTTCGACGTAGAGAAGACCGGACCGTTCGACGATGACGAGGTGCGTCTGGTCAATTTGTTCGCCGACCAGGCGACTATCGCGCTGCAAAATACGCGCCTGTTTGAGTCCGCACAACGCGAGTTGGTCGAGCGCATCCGCGCGGAGGAAGAGGTGGCTCAGCATGCGCGCGAGATGACGGCTTTGTACGAAACATCGCTGGCCCTCAACACACAGCGCGACCTGTCCACGTTGCTCCAAACGATCGTCGAAGCCGCGGTGAGGCTAATAGGCACCGGTGCCGGTGTAGGCGAGCTGTTTCTCATACGTCCGGACGGCGAGACCCTCCAATTGGCCGCCAGCTACAATATGCCGTATCGCGAGCCCAACCAGATCATCGACGTCGGTAAGGGTCTCGCCGGTCGCACTGCCCGGGACAATGAGCCGCAGTTCATAGAAGACTATAGCATCTGGGATGGCCGCCTCTGCTCCGAGGTGGAGCTGCGTCGGGCGTTGAGCGTGCCGCTGAGGCGCGGGAGCCAGGCAATCGGTGTGCTCAACATCTTCGATGTGGACAAGGTGGGTCCGTTCGACGAGAACGAGATCAGGCTGGTTCAGCTCTTCGTTGACCAGGCCACCGTCGCCATCGAAAACGCCCGCCTCTACGAGGCGGTGCAGCGCGAGCGCGATTTCAGCGCCGGCGTCCTGGCCACGACTGAGACCGCGGTGGGCGTGTTCGACCCGGAGGGACGCATTCTGCTGTTCAACCGCAAGTGCCAGGAGCTGACGGGCTACACGGAAGAGGAGATGTTGGGCCGTGTCCTCTGGGAAGTCCTGATTCCGGCCGATGACGTGGAGCGCGTGAAGCAGGCGATGGGCAGCTGGCCCGATCAGGAACCACCCAACTACTACGAGAATGCGTGGCTGACCAAGGACGGCCGCAGCGTGCCGCTGGTCTGGCGGAATGGGATCCTCCGCAATCCGAACGGCCAGGTGCTGTTCATCAGCTCTGGCATGGACATTTCTGAGCGTGTGTCTCGCGAGCAAGAGATCGAACGCCGCAACCGCGAGCTGACGCTGCTGTACGAGACGCTGCGGGCTGCCAGCAGCTCACTGGACCCGTGCGAAGTCTATCGGCACGTGGCGCAGCTCGCTCGCAATGCTCGGCGGGTTTCCGATCGTCAGCGCCCGGCTGCCCAAAGGCGGCAAACTGGTGCTCTGCGCATCCGAGGGCTTCCCGGAATTCAGGATGGAGATGGGCCCGACCGAGGGTGTGCACGGCAGGGTGATGCGCACCGGGGAGCCGGCGTTCGTGTCCGATGTGACCCGTGACCCCGACTACGTGGCGGGGAGGACGGACGTCACGAGCGAAATCTGCGTTCCCGTGAAGGTGGATGGTGACATCACCGCCGTGCTCAACGTCGAGTCTACACCGGATCGCCCGCTGTCCGGCGACGACTTTCGCCTGATGCTCACCCTGGCAGCTCAGCTCAGCCTGGTAATGAGCAACGCCGCGCTGTACGGTCACCTGCAAAAGGAGCGCGACCGAGTGCAGAGCTTCAACGAGCAGCTGCTGGCCTTGCAGCGCGTGGCGACCGCGGTCAGCTCGCGCCTGAACCTGCGTGAGCTCCTCGACTACATCTCGCGGGCCGCCGCGGAGCTTCTGGACGGCGACAGTTCCTGCATCCTGTTCTCTGACGAAAACGGCCTCCTCACCATTCACGGGGGCTATGGTCCCTCGTTCGATGCGCTGCGTACGACCGTTCGCCGGATAGGCGAGGGCATCAACGGTCACGTGGCGCAGACCGGCGAGCCCATCATCATTGACGATGCACGAACCGACGCACGCGTCACCAACCCGGTGATTCGACGCGAGGGCTTCCAAGTCCCTCATCTGCGTGCCGGTTCTCATCAGCAAGACCGTCATCGGCACGCTGAACGTGCTCAGCACCCATCGCACTCACGCCTTCAATGAGGACCAGTGCCGCGTCCTCTCGCTCCTTGCCAACCAGGCCGCGGCAGCCATCGCCAATGCGCGGTTGTATTCCATCACGACGGAATCTGAGGCACGCTACCGGTCGCTGTTCGAGAAGAGCCTGGACGGCATCGTTCTGGTCGATGCCTCGATCGGTCTCATCACAGACGCGAACCCGGCCTTTCAGCTCATGGTGGGCTATTCGCTGAGCGAGCTGCGCCAGCGCCGGATGTGGGAGGTTCAGCCGGAAGAAGCTCAGGACCGCACACGACAACGATTGCAGCTCCTTCAGGCCGGAAACAACCCGTCCGTCGGAGCGTCGCAGCTGGTGGCGCGGGACGGCCGCATCATCGACGTCGAGTATTCTATCTGGCGCATCGAAGTCGATGGGCGGATCTTCGGTGTCTCCTCCATTCGCGACGTCACCGACAAGCGGCAATTGGAGGAGCAGCTTCGCCAGGCGCAGAAGATGGAGGCCATCGGTACGCTGGCCGGCGGCATCGCGCACGACTTCAACAACATCCTGGGAGCTATTCTCGGTTATGCTTCGTTCATCAAGAAGGGCCTGCCGGAGGGCGATTCGCTGCGGAGCGACGCGGAAACCGTCGAGCGGTCGGCGCTGCGCGGCGCCGAGCTGACCCGGCAATTGCTGGCTTTTGCCCGCGGCGGCCGCTACGAGTTGAAACCGCTGAGCGTCAACGCGTCGGTCAAAGAGGTAGTCCAGCTCCTGTCCCGGACGGTCAATAAGGCCATCGCCATCCATCCGGCATTGGAGGCACAGCTGCCGCCGATCGAGGGCGACGGGGGCCAGATCCAGCAGCTCCTGTTGAATTTGTGCTTGAACGCCTGTGAAGCCATGCCCGGCGGCGGGTTCCTGACTGTCGAAACCAGAACCATTTGCATGGATGGCGAGCGCGCCTTCCGCGAATTGGGTAAATCTGCCGGAACCTACGTTCTCCTGTCCGTCACCGACACAGGTCGCGGCATGGACTCCGAGACTCAGGAGCGCATCTTCGAGCCTTTCTACTCAACCAAGAAGGATCAGCCGGGACGCAAACACAGCGGCCTTGGGCTGGCTGTGGTATTCGGCATCGTCAAGGGTCACGATGGCGTGATCCGTGTGGAGAGCGAGGTCGGTCGGGGCACCACCTTCCGCATCTGGCTGCCGGCTCGGACCGGCGCCGTCGTCGAGACGCCGCCCGCCGAGGCGGCCGCCGAGCGAGGCAGCGAGACCGTCCTGGTAGTCGACGACGAGGCGTGGCTGCGCGATATCCTGGAACGCGTGTTGAGCTCGGCCGGCTACAAGGTTCTGCTTGCTTCCACCGGAAACGAGGCATTGGAGCTCTTCCGCTCTCACAAGCAGATCGACCTCGTGATCCTGGACATGGTCATGCCCGGTCTGAACGGCTCCAAGACCTTCGAGCTGCTCAAACGAGAGGATCCCGATGTATGTGTCTTGATCTCGAGCGGCTACTCCGAGCAGGGTGAGGCTCAGGAGCTCCTGGCCTCCGGCGCACGCGGGTTTATCCAGAAGCCGTTCATGTTCCAGGACATCCTCGCCCGGGTCCGCACGGTGTTGGACAAAGAAAGCCGGCCCTGACACCTCGCCGGTGATCGAATGACCTCGTCGAGAGACGTTTGGCTGCGACCAGAGGCTCGGAAACCCTCGAGTCGCAGCCATCCTTCCCCCTCCAGTCCCCTTGTGTTACAATTGATTCCTGATTCGATCGTTCGGAGGTTACGCCTTTGTCTCACCGTGCTCACAGCCTGCAACGAACCATCGTCGCGCCGATCCTACTCATCGCAGCGCTCATGCTTGCGGCCGCCGCCTCCGGCGCTCCGCCCACGCCCAGCACCCACAAAATCATCGTCGACTCAGCGGACACTGCCGCTCTGGGAACGTTAGCTCGCGAGGGCGGGCAGCAGCTCGCCGACTACGGTTCGTTCGAGCTATGGACGGCGCCGGCGGGCGCGGTTCAGGCTCTGAGCGCTCCCGGGCGAGCTGCCGCAGCCGAACGTGAGGACCTCAACCGGATCGTCCTGCGCGGTGGGCAGGCCATCGACACGAGCGGCGCCCTGGCCCAAACCACTCCCAAGCTCACCGGCCAGGCTGCCCGGACCGCGGGCGCGCAGTTTTGGCTCGTGCAGTTCATCGGGCCGATCAAGCCGGAATGGCTGGCAGCGCTCACCGGCACTGGCGTGAAGATCGTGGCCTACCAGCCGGCGGACGCCTACGTGGTCTGGGGCGACGTGGCCGCGCTGAGCCGCCTCGATGCGCTCGCGGCGGCTTCGCCTGTCGTTCAGTGGACCGGGCCGTGTCAGCCCGCGTACCGGCTGGCGCCGAACCTGACGGCGCAGGCCCAGGCCAAGACTGCAGAGTGGGTCGACGTGACCGTGCAGCTTTACGCCGCCGCTGACGGCGTAAACACCGAGCTGGCTCGCCTCCAGGCCTTCGGCGGGCAGGTTTACCGCGGACCGTCCACGCTGCTCGACTTCACGAACATCTCTTTGCAGCTCCCCGCCGACCAGCTCAGCGCAGTGGCAGCGGACGCGCCGGTATTCAATGTGGAGCCGTTCAGACAGCCTGAGCGGCTGGACGAGGTCCAGGACCAGATCATCGCGGGAGCAGTGACCACGTCGGGCGGCACCGTCGTGCCGTCCGGCCCCGGCTATCTGAGTTGGCTGGGCGCGCTGGGCTTTCCCACGACGCCGAGCAGCTATCCCATCGTCGATATCGTGGACGACGGCATCGACACCGGCGACGTCGCCAATATCCTGCATCCCGACTTCCACGAATTCGGCGTCCTGGCCAACCCGAGCCGTGTAGCCTACATCAAGAACTGCACGTCGAACGCCTCCGGCAACGGCGTGGACGGCCACGGCAATCTCAACGCCGGCATCGTTGGCTCATACAACGATCCTTTGGCCTCGCCCTATCAGGACTCAAACGGATATCGGATCGGCCTGGGCGTCTCACCCTATGGCCGTATGGGCAGCACCAAAGTGTTTGCCGACGGCGGAACATGGAGCGACTCGAAATGCGGGGGCACCGACCAGGGTGTGGTGGCGGCCAGCTACAACGCCGGCGCCGCCCTGACGTCCAACAGTTGGGGCAACTGGTATGCATATGGCGCCTACGACACCTCGTCGCAGGCCTACGACGCACTGACGCGAGACGCCTCACTATCGACGCCGGGCAACCAGGAGATGCTCCACGTGTTCGCCGCCGGCAACGTTGGGCCCTGGACTAACACCACCAACTCTCCGGGCACGGCCAAGAATGTCCTCACGGTGGGCGCGACGGAGAACGTGCGCGACAATGGTGTGAGCGACGGCTGCGGCGTTAGTTTGGCCAACAACGCCGACGACATGGCCGGCTTTTCGTCGCACGGCCCGACCGACGACGGTCGCATCAAGCCCGACATCGTGGCCCCGGGCACACACGTGCAGGGGCCGGCTTCGCAGGACCCCTCCTACAACGGCTCCGGCGTGTGCGACCAATATTACCCCTCCGGTCAAACGCTCTACACGTGGTCTTCTGGCACGAGCCACTCTACGCCGGCCGCCGCGGGCGCCGCTTCGCTCGCTTTCGAATACTACGACCGGGTGTGGGCCCCGGGCCACACGCCAAGCCCGGCCATGCTCAAGGCGCTGCTGCTCAACAGTGCCCGCTACCTGACGGGCTCGGGCGCGAACGATACGCTGCCTAGCAACAACCAGGGCTGGGGCGACGTCAATCTGGGCACTCTGTTCGACGGTGCGCCGCGCGAGCTTCTGGATCAGAGCGTTCTCTTCACTGCGACCGGACAGGTGTACACTTTCACCGGTTACCATGCCAGCCCCAGCCAACTCCGCATAACGCTGGCCTGGACGGACGCGCCGGGCAGCACGATCGGTGCCGCGTGGGTCAACAATCTCAACCTGGAGGTCACGATAGGCGGGCACACGTACCTTGGCAACGTCTTCAGTGGGCGTTACTCCGTGACCGGCGGCTCGGCAGATATTCGAAACAACGTCGAGAGTGTTCTGTTGCCTTCCGGAATAAGCGGCGCATACCAGGTGCGGGTGATCGCGGCCAATATCGCCGGCGATGGCGTGCCGGGCAACGCCACGTCGCCGGACCAGGATTTTGCCCTGGTCATATACAACTCCTTACCCAAAAAGATTCTGTATTTCCCGCTGATAGTCAAAGACTGGGCATCCCCGTAACCGACTGCGGTCGACACGAACAGGGAGCAAGAAACGAACTTCTCGTCGCCGGGGGCTGGTGACGAGAAAGTCTTTCTTCGTGCGCTTTCGGTTTGATGGCGTTCGGGCGCATCCAGTCGCCCGTGCGCCACGGTGCGTGATTACTTGGAGGCTGCGCTCAGCGCGTCGAACTGAGCCGGATCGACGAACGACCGAATGTCCGTGATCTCGCCGTTGGCGTCGAAGGTGAGCACATCGACGCCGTTCACGCTGAGGGTCTGGCCGTTCACGGTCCGCTGTGCCGTCCACACGGCCATGCCCGTCTGCGCATTCGCGACCATCGCGCCGTACGTCACCTTCAGATCGCTGGCACCGAAGACGTTAGGATACTGGTCCGCGAGCGGGTGACTGATGCCCTGGCCTCCCGCAAACAGCGCATTGTAGGCCGCCTGGTCGCCGTTGGTCTGTGCCTCGGCATATTTTTGCAGAGTTTCCTGGGCTGCGCTCGTCGGTTGGCTGACGGTGACGTTGGTCATTGCGGGCAAAGTAGGCAGGGCAGGCATGGCAGGCCCCGCCGGCCCTGCCGCGGACGCCTGAGCCTTGGGGGCTGAGATAGGCGCCGGCTTCTGGCTGTTGTCCCACTTCACCATGATGTCCGGCTGCTTCTGCGCGGTCATGTCCAGATTCCAGACGATCTTGTTGGCAGCCTCATCGTAGGTCGCGGTGTCCTTTGGTCCCCAATCCAGGATCTTGCCCGGCAGGGACAGGCCATAGCTGAACGACATGCCCATCGCCGCGATCATCTGCCTGGCCATCGCCTTGTCTTCCGGGCTCTGCGTGGCTTCCGGGTTCGGGCCTCCACTGCCGGTTGCGCTCGAAGCGTCCGACGTAAGCTGGTCAGAATTCACGACGATATTGAGCGTGATGACGTCACCATCTTTGGTGTAGGTGATCGAAATCCATGGACTGGCCCTTTTCGCCGAATTGCTGGCTCTGCAGCTCGTCGAGGCTCTTGAACGGGAGGGTCACCTTGACGCCCTCGTTGCCGCTGGCATCGGTGTACTTTTCGACGGTGGCGCCGGGAATCTGCTTGGCGCTGGTCGTGATATCGGCAAAGGGATCCTGCTGTGACCCCGCGTCCTGCGAATTGGTGGACTTGGCCAGGTCCATCATGCTTTTGTCGATAGCAATGGCAACACTGCGGGATCCACTGCCGTCCGGCTTGATGACCACTTCTGAGTTGACGCTTAAACAGCCCGACAGCAAAACGGCCCCGGCGACGACCACTGTGATCAGACCGAGGTAGAATCGACTCTTGCTCCTCATGGTGACCTCCCCGTGAAACGATGAGTGTTAGTTTGAGCGGCCATAAACCAATTGTACACTGATATACCGTTTTGATTTTACCACAGGACGTCGATATTCCAATATGAGCCCTATCATAATCGGGTCGTGACTACGACAGGGGCCTGCCCGGCCGGACGAGCCGCCACGCCGAAGGCAACAGAATCACGGCGCAGACCATCTTCGCGGCCTCTCCAATCATGAAGGGGAACAGGCCGAGCGGCAGCGCCATGTCGGCGCCGACCAGTCGTGCGAGCCAGATCAGGCCGAGGGCGTAGATCACGACGTTCCCCACCCACATCATCGCTGCAGTCGTGGATACGCGCCGATTCCATCCGCTCTCGGCGAGCCAGCCCGTTACGAAGGCCGCCGAGATGAAACCCATCAGGTACCCGCCGGTCGGGCCGGCGAAACGGGCGAGACCCGCGGCCCCTCCGGCAAAGACCGGCAGTCCGGCCGTTCCTGCGGCGAGGTAAGTCATCACACTCATCGGACCTCGCCGGCTGCCGAGCAGCGCTCCGGTCAAGAGCACTGCAAGCGTCTGGCCGGTCACCGGGACGGGGCTGAACGGCAAAGGCACCGCAATTCGAGCGCACAACGCGATGAAGAAGCTCCCGCCCACCACCCAGGCGACGTCGATCAAGACTCGCCGCTGGCCCGTGGCCTCACCAGGTCAAGGTAAGTCATCGATTTCTCCTTCGTTTTTCGAGATCAGTTTGTCACTACGTATGCCATAACACCGCCGCCGGTCTGGTGATACGGCGGCGGCGGACAATCTCACTCAGTTCAGTTGTCGCGCCTATCTCGGCGACGTAGTCGTCACGCACCGCCCGACCCTGGCAGTCGTTCCAAAGGTTGACGTCGGTCAGTGACGACTTGCTTCGAGCTGCACGTGCCCTATCAGGGGCGTGCGCAGCGGGAATCAACTCAACTCGTCCTTCAGCCGCTCGTACAGGTCGCGCTTGGAACCGGGAAAGGGCGTGCCCTGCAGCCGCCGGGCGATGTCCATCACGTCGTCAGCCAGACTGCGGCTGATGCCCTCCGGGCGGCGGTAATCGAACACGTCCCGCAGTGCTCGCCAGCTTTTGTCCTCTCGCATCGCCGTCCACAACTCGTCTACGTCGTCCATCGTCAGATTTGCCACCGAGTCTTCCTCCAGGAAATCGATTTTGGTTGCGCCGGATTGCGTGCGGGGCGATAGGCTCCAACCGCACGCGCGGACGTCTCGCGCGGCCCGCACGCGTCTCTGTTGGCGAGCGGCCACATGCTGGATGATTGCCGCCGGCCTTAGCCCTTGATCGCGCCGACCAACAGCCCGCGTGCGATGTATCTCTCCAGCGCAACGGCCATGCCGATGACCGGGATGATCATAATCAGGATCAGGACCGACATGTACCACCATTGCGGTCCGCGCGTCGCGTTCTGCGCCGCGACAGTCAGCGGCATCGTCTGCGAGTTGGCGCCCGACAGGAACAGGGCCAGCAGATACTCGTTCCAGGCGAAGACCAGCACGAATAGGAACGTGGCGACCAGGCCGGGCACCGCCAGCGGCAGCACCACCGACCAGAAGATCTGGTAACGGGATGCGCCATCGATGGCCGCCGACTCCTCCAGCTCCAGCGGGATCGTCTGGAAGTAATCGCGCATGAGCCAAACGACGATCGGCAGGTTGGTGGCCACGTAGGCAATGATCAGCGCCGCCCGAGTGTCCAGCAAACCCACCCGCAGAAACAACACGTAGATGGGAATCACGACGGCGACCGGGGGGAGCATGCGCTGTGAGATCAGCCAGAAGGCGATATCGCGATTGCCCAGCGATCGTTGGAAGCGCCGCCCGATGGTCTGCAGCAAGACGATGAACAATGCAATGCCGGATGCCGCCGCGACGATCCAGGGAACGCCGAAGACGAGAGCGACGATGACGAGCGCCAGGCAGCCCATGAACGTCAGGATCGCGCCGAGACGCGGCCGGTAGACGAAGCGAACCAGCCCGTATGCCGCGGCAGTGCCCAGAAGCAGGGCCAGCGCCGCGCTAGTCGGCGCAACTATCGCGGTATTGACGTAGTTGCGCATCGTGTCATTGCTCAGCTCGCCGACCAGGATATACTGCCACGCGAACAAGTTGGGCTTGAAGTCGATGAAGGGCAAATAGAACGGGCCGTTGTTCACGTCGATGGGCAGCTTAAACGAAGTGATCAGCAGCCAGTACAGCGGAAACAAGACGACCAGAGCCCAGATCGTCAGCACCGCGTAAGACAGGGCTTTGCCTGCCGGAGACGGGGTCAGGGGCGATCGATACCTGGATGCGTGCTTCGCCATCCTCAGGATTCCTCCACCGCACGGCGCCTGATCAGATTGACGTACGACAGGCAAGTGAGGGTCACCACGAACAACAAGATGTACGCCACGGCGGCCGACCCACCCAGGTCGAGCGCACGCCAGTAAATGTACGCCTGCAAGGTGAGTGACTCCGTCGCGGTCCCCGGCCCTCCATTCGTCAGCACATTGGGCAGGTCGACGATCTTGAACGCCTCGATCATCCTGATCAGGATCAGGGTAGTGCTGACGCCGACGATCTGCGGGAAAGTGATCTGCCAGAACGTCTGCCAGCGGCCCGCCCCGTCCACCGCGGCCGCCTCCAGCAGCTCGACGGATTGGCCCTCCAACGCCGCCAGGAGGACGATGAACATGAACGGCGTCCACTGCCAGATGTCGCCGATCAGCACCGCCGCCCGCGCCCCCCACGGATCGTTGACCCATGAGAACAGGCCCAGCCCCAGACCCTGCCAGATAGGCTTGAACGGGCCTTTGTCCGTGTCGGTCAGCATCCGGAACATGTAAGCGACCCCAACCGGGGTGATCATCATCGGCACCAGGAATGTGATGCGGAAGAATCGGCGGCCGAAGAGCGGCTGCGTACAAAGGACCGCCAGAAGCAGGCCGAGCCCGTACTGGACGGCTATGCCGACTCCCACGTACAGCAGGGTGACCATCAGCGTTCCGGGACGGCCGGGCGCCGTGACGGTCCACACCAACACCCACAGCAGCACCGTGACCAGGAGCACGGCGAGGAAGCGCTCGATCAGGCCGCCTACTGAAAACCGGCCGCTGCGAACGTAGCGCACCAGCCACCACACCATGAGACCGGCCGCGATGCCGAATACCGCCCAGGCGCCCGGCGCGGGCGGAACCAGCCGCCCCAGAAACTCGAATTGTTCGCTGCCGACGAGCAGCTTACGGTAGTTCGTCAGCCCCACGAAGTGGACTTCGAACCCGCCATGAATGAATTCGAGGCGCGACAGAGACAGATACAGTGAAACGATCAGAGGAAAGATAGCGAGGAATAGTACCACCAGGACGGCGGGCCAAATGAAAGCGTTGCCGGACTGGCGTTCTGCCCCTGTGGCGAACGCGTCCCACA
The DNA here is from genome assembly GCA_963843645.1 of uncultured Chloroflexia bacterium. Classification (GTDB taxonomy): domain Bacteria; phylum Chloroflexota; class Anaerolineae; order DAOTYC01; family DAOTYC01; genus CAWJLE01. The sequence continues at coordinate 1,933,528 of CAWJLE010000003.1, forward strand.
GACGCCTTAGAGGCCCGCCGGGGCGGCCCGGTCCTGAACGGACCGGGCCGGTTTGCGACCTTGATTGCACGGAGCGCCGGCGTTCGCGCACTGGTTCTCCCAATTATGTCTACTGTGTGCTGATGCCCAGAGAACCCTTGTAGGCATCGAGCTGTTTGGCACGCCCCAGTTCATTGGTAATCTCTTCCCAGCCATTGTACAGCTGAGTTTGGAACGCGGTCAAATCTATCTCGCCGGCCAGGTACTGGCTCATGGCCGTGTCGAGCACCACCTGCTGGTATCGCTGATTCTGCGGGATGCGCAGGTCCAGCACCATGTTGGGGCTGCTGAGACTGGCCTCGATGGCGCCCAGGTAAGACTTGGCTGCCGCCTCACTCATGCCCGCCTTCTCCCAGGTGGCCAGGTCCGTGAACTGGGACTTGCGGTAGGGGTTGAAGCCTGTTTTCCCCAGGGTCACGTCGATGTTGGACTGGGCCGGCTGGCACATATAGGACAGAAACGCGTAAGCGGCGTCCTTAACGTTAGCCGGAGCCGCCTTGTTGATGCCGCCCGACCAGCCGCCGAAGCAGGCGTACGGCGCGTGGTTCACTCCGTCGATGGCATTCGGGCAGGTCGCGGCGGTACAGGTGATGAGCTTGCCCGTGCTGAAGTCTACGACCTGCGTGGTGCCCGGCGTGATCACCGCGCCCACCTTGTTTTCGACCTTCGAGATCGTCTTGTCGATGGCCAGGGTTCCGATATCGCCCCAGTCCAGGGACAGAGCGCAACGGCCGCCCACGAACAGGGCGCGAGTGTCGCCCACATCCATGTTCAGCTCTTCCGGCGGACCGTATTTGGTGGTCTCCTTGAAGATCTCCATGGCCCGCAGCCAGCCGTCGTTCTTTATTTCGGGCGTCATGTCGGTCGTATTGAAGAAGGCACCCTCGGACGTTCCCTTGGTTTGGAGGAACGGGGTCACGAACGACCAGACGAACTGCCAGCCCTGCGCGCCACGCTTCTTGGAGATACACGAGCCGTAATCGGGCGTTCCGTCGCCGTTGAGGTCCTTGCCATGGTACATCGCCGCGATCTTGAGGTAGTCGTCCCACGTCTCCGGCGGCTTCACGTTGTCCTTCGCAAAGAGGTCGCTGCGATAGTACACCATGTGGAAATCGCCATCGAGCGGAATCAGGTAGGTGGCGCCCTTGTACGTGGCGCTGAAATTGCGGAAGAAGGGCACAATGTCGTCCCACTGAATGGCCTTGTCAGCGGCGACCCGGCTGGTCAGGTCTTCCAGGTAGCCGCCGTTGGCGTAGTCCACCATCCACTGCGGGGCAAACACGAACGCCTGGTAGCTGTTGGTACCGGTGGCCACATCGGTCAAGATCTTCTGGTACAGATCGCTGAACGGCACGGTCACCACATTGATCTTGGCTCCTGTCAGCTTTTCGAAGTCCGGCGCGCGTCGCTGTAGCGGCTCGGCGATCTGCGGGCCGACGAAAGTCAGCAGGTTGACGGTGACACCGGCGAATTGTTGGGCCTGCGGCGGATTGGCGGCTGAAGCCGGAGCGCTCCACTGAACAATGAGCATCGTGAACACGATCATCAATGATACGACAGTCCACAGCTTGAGTTTCACGGTAGCCCTCCTTTGGCGCGAGAGATCGAGGGCCAGTCCGGCGAAGTCGGACCCACTCCCCGGCAACAACGCCGAACCGGACCTCGGTTTCCATCCGTTCATATAACCATTGGCACACGAATCGTCTCGACTGAGTGCGAGTCAGCATGAGCGCATTCGCTCGACTGGTCACCTCCCTTCGTCGTCTTATCCCGGCGCCTCAGCCCGTGGCGTTTCTTACAGGTGCAAGCCAACGCCGTTTTGGCTGATCGATGCCTTGAGGTGTTGCTCCTTGCTGGGTGAAGGTACTGCAGACGACAGGCCGTTTGGAGTGAGGTCAATGAGGGGTCGACGAGAGTCAATGAAGGTCGATGAGGTATCAGAATCGCAAATCCTCACACGCTGTATCGAGGCCACCGAACCACGAGGCAATCCACGCTCGACGAACGGGTCGACGAAAACGCTCACGTTTAATTTTGCATATTCGATTATACCACATCATCTCAAACCAGGCAATGGTTTTGTCGCGTGGTTCTTCCTTGAGAACCACGCACGAAGCTGGTATAATCCACCTGCAAATCATACGTAGCCGACCGCGTTCGGGCCGGGGAGATTCAGGAGGATTCATGGGTTCATTCGGTTATGCCTCTCTTCAAATCAGAAAATCGGGCGTCGACCTGCGCTGCACCGAAGCCGACGTCATCGAGTCAGTCGTGGAGCTCGTTAGCGGACTGTTGCCCTCCAGCAAGGCAACGATCCACAACGATCCGATCACTGGGGCATCCATGTCCTGCCGCTTGAAGAAGCTATCAGGGCACGACCCGGCGATTGGCGATCAGGTCGTGAATCATCTGTGCCACCTGGGTTGGGAGCCTTTCCAGGTCGATGAGATGGAGGGCGTCTACCGGGTGCACTTCCGCCGATCGATAGAGGCAAGGGCCTGATCCACTCAAGTCACAGGTTACGCCTCAGTTCTCTTGATAATGTTTCTGAAACACGGATATTGACATGCGCGAGTTTTATTGTTACAATGTTAACGATTGAATAGCTGGTTTGTTCGCGACGCCATACCGGGTGCATCTTACTCCGTCATATCGGCCTGCCGTCTCGGGATATTCTATCCGACACCCTCTTCGTCGATCCTTCTTGACCTGCTGCGCCTGTGTTCCACGGGTGGGACACGCATCCCCATTCGCAGCCACAATAAGCCTCTCTGCGGCTGAACTCGTCCCCATCTCATTGTTCAGGGCGCGGAAACCGCCGACGGATCGACACGTTCCGCTCAAGGAGGTCCTCTCGTGAGATTGCGATTTCTCCTTGGCATGGCTCTGTTGGCTGCCGTGATCGCGCTGGCCATCTTCTGGGCGCCGAATGCCTTGGCCCAGTATCCGAATCCACCCGACCGCCCTCCGGCGCCTCACGTCGTGCCACATCCACTGGCTCTTCCGGCGGGCTGGACGCAAATCAATTCAAGTGGCTTCGGCGGAACCAACACTGATTGGGTCAACGCGCTCGACGTCTTTGGCGGGCAGCTCTACGCCGGTGCGAGCACAGCGGACGCCAGCGGCGGTCAGATCTGGCGGTACTCCGGCAGCGGGACAGACTGGACGAATGTGGTAACACAGGGTTTCAGAAGCATCTCCACAACCTGGGACATCAGCAATACCTGGGTCAGCGATCTGGAGCCATACCATGGCTTTCTGTACGCCGGCACCCAGAATCTTGCAATCGGCGGCGAGATCTGGCGCAGCGGCGATGGCCTCAGCTGGAACCCGGTCATCACCGGTGGATCGGCTCCGTATCCAACCAGGAAATCATGCATCTAACCGTACACAGCGACACTCTGTACGCCGCTACCGGCGACTGGGGAACGCCTCCTTTCGCACAAGGTGCACAGGTTTGGCGTACGGATGGCGTGGGCTGGACCAACGTGGTGACCCAGGGCTTCGGCACGATCAGCGATACGGCCATCATTTGCCTGGAAGGGATCAACGGATACTTGTACGCCGGCACCTGGTCGGACACGGATCCCGGCGCAACTGTGGCGCAGTTCCACCGGCGATTTCGGCTCGTGGCAGGCGCTGACTACCGACGGCTTCGGCAACTCGAACAATAGCGGCATCCCGACTGTGGCGTATTTCAACGGTTACGTGTACGCGGGAACACGGGGGTGGGCAACAGGTTGCGAGGTGTGGCGGTCGCCTGACGGCTCTGCCCTCAGTTGGACCCAGGTCATTAGCAATGGCTTCGGGATCGGCACTGATAACGGCTGGGTCGATAGCTTGACTGCTTTCGGCAGCCGGCTCTACGCGGTGGTCCGCAACTATAACTCAGGCGTGAAAGTGTACAGCACGTCCAATGGCCTGGACTGGACGCTGATCGTCCCGGATGGCTGGGGCGACCCCGCCAATCAACACACGAGCGACGGCAACAACGCTGTCGCCGTATTGAATGGCACGCTGACCATCGGAACGTACAACGCCCTTGTAGGCGGTCAGGTCCTGCAACTCGAACCGATTGCGGTTAGTGGGCTCGTGGCGAACAACGACAGCCCGACCAGCTTGGGCACGGCGACCAATTTCACCGCCACGATCGCCGCAGGCAACGGCGAAAGCTACGCCTGGTCTTTCGGCGACGGCGGATTCGGCGCCGGCAGCATCGTGAGCTATACTTATCCCAGTATAGGAGTCTTCACGGCTACAGTGACCGCCACCAACGTCCTCAGCGAAATATCGGCTCATACCACCGTCACCGTCGCCCAGCAGATTTCCGAGCTCGTGGCCACCAACGACAGCCCGACCCGGCTCGATCAGGTGACCAACTTCACCGCCACGATCACCGCGGGCAGCGGCGAGAGCTACGCCTGGCCCCTTCGGCGACGGCGGATTCGGCGCCGGCAGCATCGTGAGCTATACTTACCCCAGTGTTGGAGTCTTCACGGCCACGGTGACCGCCACCAACCTCCTGGGTGAGCTATCGGCCCACACTACCGTCACCATCGCCCAGGAGATTTCCGGGCTCGTGGCCACCAACGACGGCCCGACTCGGCTCGGTCAGGCGACCAACTTCACCGCCACGATCGCCGCTGGCAGTGGCGCGAGCTACAACTGGTCGTTCGGTAACGGCGCCATCGGCAGCGGCAGCGTCGTGAGCTACACCTATCCCAGTCCAGGGATCTACACGTCCACGGTGACCGCCACCAACCTCCTCGGTGAGCTATCGGCCCACACCACCGTCACCGTCGCCCAGGAGGTTTCCGGGCTCGTGGCCACCAACGACAGCCCGACCCAGCTCGGTCAGGCGACCGGCTTCACCGCCACGATCACCGCGGGCAGCGGCGAGAGCTACGCCTGGTCCTTCGGTAACGGCGCCATCGGCAGCGGCAACGTCGTGAGCTACACCTATCCCAGTCCAGGGATCTTCACGGCCGTGGTAACCGCCAGTAACGTCCTGGCGTGAAGTCTCAGCCAGCACTACCGTCACCGTCGCCCAGGCGATTTCCGGGCTCGTGGCATCTAACACCAGCCCCAAGCCGACTGGAGCGCCTGTGCGATTCACGGCAACGGCCAGCGGTTCCGACATTACCTACCTCTGGAACTTCGACGACGGGTCTGCCACCGCCCCAGGGAGCGTGGTTACGCACACATATGCGCTGAGCGGCACGTACACAGCGGCGGTCACTGCTACAAACACATTGGGTATGCTCACGACGACGACCCCGGTCACGATCACTGGGGTGATCATTCAGTATTTCCCGCTGATCCTGAAGAACTACGAGTTTCCTTGACAGACGCAGGACCCAAATTGAACAGCATGGCGCGTCCATGCGGTGGACGCGCCCCGTTCGGCGAGCGCCGTCCAAGGCCGCCCGCAATTTGCATCTCTGACTTTACTTTCATCCTATTTCGCCTCTTCCCGTGCGCCGCGGCTGCTTCGTTGTCGGGGAGGGCCACGTCAACCAGGAGACCCAACGTGATTAGAGCGCGACTGTCAGGCGGAATCGTCGTCTTTGCCACCCTCGCTGCGTTCTTTGTGCTTGCCTTGCTCGACACGCCGGTTGCACTGGCGCAATATCCCAGCCCCCCCGACAAACCACCTGTCCCGGGGACTCCTTCACCCTCCGGAGTTAGGCCGCTGGCGTTGGACAATTGGACACAGATCAACGTCAGTGGTTTCGGCGATTCCAACATCTCGTGGGTTAACGCGCTCTCTGTCTTCAACGGCGATCTCTTCGCGGGCAGCAGCACCACCGACTTTAACGGCAGCCAGATCTGGCGGTACACGGGTGGATTGAGCTGGACCAACGTGATGACTGGCGGGTTCGAGAGCAGCAGCAACTCCTGGATCAGCTACCTGACCCCAGTACACGGCTATCTATACGCCGGAACGCAGAACCTGGACACCGGCGCCGAAATCTGGCGCAGCCCAGATGGGCTCACCTGGACGCCCGTCATGACCCGAGGCTTCGGGTTGACGTCCAACCAGGAGATCATGCACCTCACCGTTTACAATAATGTGCTGTACGCGACTGCGGGCAATTGGGGCGTGGCTCCTTTCGCCCAGGGCGCCCAGATCTGGCGCACGGCCGACGGCCTCAGTTGGACGAACGTTGTGACTCAAGGTTTCGGCATCCCCAACAGCGCGGCCGTCATCGCATTGCAAGGAATCAACGGCTACCTGTACGCCGGTACGTGGTCGGATGCAACCGTCGGTCAGTTGTGGCGCAGCCCAACCGGCAATGCCGGCTCGTGGACGACAGTCACGAGCAACGGGTTCGGCAATTCTGAAACCCGCGGCATTCCCTGCCTGGCCTTCTACGACAACTACTACTACGCAGGCACCCGCAATTGGACGACCGGGGCCGAAGTGTATCGGTCGCCGGACGCCGTCACCTGGACCCGGGTCGTTAGCAACGGGTTCGGCGGGGGACTGAATGCCGGCTGGGTGGATAGCCTGCACCATTTACGGCGGAAAGCTCTACGCAGCCGTTCGCGACTATAATAGGGGTGTGAAGGTTACGTTACGACCGACGGCGTCAACTGGGCGCAGAGCAACAGTGACGGCTGGGGCAACCCCGCCAATCAGCACTCGGGGGACGGAGACAATGCAGCGCTCGTGTACAACGGGGCGCTAAACATCGGCGCATATAACCCGGTCACCGGCGGCCAGATCTGGCAACTCAATCCGGTCGCCCTATCCGGCCTCTCGGTTGCCGCCAGTGGCCCAACCGCGCTGGGGCAGCCGACGGCGTTCACGGCCACCCTTGCTGCTGGACAGGGCGAAACATTCGCCTGGTCCTTCGGCAACGGCGCCTCCGTCGTCACGGCCGCAACATCCTGAGCTACACCTACCCGGCAGCAGGAACTTACCACGCCGTCGTGACGGCTACGAACGTCCTCGGCTCGCTTTCCGCCGCAACCACGGTCATCGTCACCGGCACGCCGACGACTACTGCTACGAGTCTGACATCCGCCCCGAATCCGTCCACTTATGGGCAGAGCGTGACGTTTACAGCCACTGTAAAATCGGCAGGTGGCGGTATCGTGGCTTCGAACGGAACGATAACCTTTCTGGTGGACGGTACAACCCTGACGCGCACGCTGAACGGGACAGGCGTGGCGACTTATATCACGTCGACCCTCTACATGGGCAGCCACCTGATCGACGCCGTCTACAGCGGCGATGCCAATTACCCGGGAGTGGATCACCCCCGCTGACTCAAATCGTCAATCGTGCGAGCAGCACGACTGCACTGTCATCAGCACCGAACCCGTCCGTCTTTGGACAAAGCGTGGCTCTGACGGCCACGGTGACGTCCGGGTCCACTGGCGTCACCGGCCCGAGTGGGACCTTGATCTTCATGATGGACGGTGCCCCGGTGGCACGGCCGCTGGTCGACGGCGTTGCAACTTACGTGACGAGCACTCTGTCTGTCGGCAGCCACCCGATCAGCGCGACGTACAGCGGCGACAGCAATTACGTGGGCAGCAACTCGCCGGTCCTGACGCAGAACGTGTCCGGGCCCGGCACGTCCACACCCACACCGACGCCCACCACGGGCAGCATCAGCTTCCGAGCGGCGACGTCCGGCAACAATGGCTCCGGCGCGACGACGCTCGTACTCAACGCGCCCGCGAATCTGCTGGGAGACGACGTGCTGGTCGCGCAGGTCGTGGTGCGTGATGCGTCGACGGTGATTACGCCGCCCAGTGGTTGGACGCTGATCCGGCGCGATCAGTCCACTGGCTCGATAGCTGTCGCGGTGTATTATCGAATCGTGATCCTGCCCGAGATGAACAGCTTCACGTGGACTTTCAACAGCTCACAGCAGGCATCCGGGGGTATCGCCGCCTATTTGGGCGTAGATATTGCTGCGCCGGTCGACGCCCACAGTGGAAAATACAACGACAGCGTCGGCACGATCACCGTGTCCGGCGTGACGACCACGGCCGCCAACGATCAGCTCCTGTTTTTCGTGAGCGTGACGACGAACGCAACCGTCACGCCACCCGCCGGCTTCACGCAGCGCTGGCTCAACGGCACGAGCAGCACTACGACGTATCTGGCGGACAAGGCCCTCACAGCCTCCGGATCGACGGGTGACGAGGTAGGCACTTCGTCGGCGCCAAGCAACTCGAACATCGCCCAACTCGTGGCGTTGAAACCGGCATCGACCAGCTCGGGCACGCCCACTCCGACCGCCACATTTACTGCCACCGCAACAGCCACGGTCACACCAACCGCCACAGTCACCCCGACGGCCACTCTCACGCCCACCGCCACTCTCACGCCCACCGCCACCCTTACTCCCACTCCGAGCCTCACGCCGACCGCTACCCCGACCCAGACGACGAGCGCCGGTATTGTCTTCCGATCTGCGACCTCGGGCAACAACGGAACCGGGACCACGACGCTGTCGCTCAACACGCCGTCCGGCGTGCAGAACGGGGACGTGCTGATCGCCCAGGTCGTGGTGCGTGGCGCGTCGACTACGATCACACCGCCCGGCGGATGGACGCTGATACGGCGCGATCAGTCCACCGGATCAATAGCAGTGGCACTGTACTACCGGATCGCGGCGCTGCCTGAACAGGCGAACTTCAGCTGGGCCTTCAACAGCTCGCAACAGGCGTCTGGGGGCATCGCCGCCTATTCCGGCGTGGACACCGGCTCGCCGGTCGACGCGCACAGCGGGAAGTATAACGACAGTGTTGGCACCATCACGGCGTTGGGTATAACGACCACCGCCGCCAACGATCAGCTCCTTTTCTTCGTGAGCGTGACCACGAACGCGACGATTACGCCGCCGGTCGGCCTGACGCAGCGCTGGATCAATGGGACGAGCAGCACCACGTCGTATCTGGCCGACGAGGCCCTCACTGCCGCCGGACCCACGGGTGACGAGGTGGGCACCTCGACGGCGCCGAGCAACTCGAACATCGCCCAGCTCGTGGCGTTGAAACCGGCTTCGACCAGCTCGGGCACGCCCACACCCACTCCGACGTCAACGCAGACGCCTGTGGCCACACCGACGCCGACGGTCACCGCAACTCAGGTGCCCGGCTCCGGCATTGCACTCCGGTCGGTAACCTCTGGCAACAACGGAACCGGGACTACGACGCTGACACTCAACACACCGGCCGGCGTCCAGAGCAGCGACGTGCTGATCGCTCAGATCGTAGTGAGGGGCGCCTCGACCACGATTACGCCGCCGGGTGGATGGACGCTGATCCACCGTGCTCAGTCTTCCGGCTCAATAGCCGTCGTAGTGTACTATCGAGTCGTGATCTTGCCCGAGTTGAGCAACTTCACCTGGACGTTTGACAACTCATGGGAGGCTTCCGGTGGCATCGCCGCCTATTCAGGTGTAGATACCAGCGCGCCGGTCGACGCCGATAGCTGGAAATACAACGACGGCACCGGGACGATCACCGCGTCGAGCATAACGACTACGGCCGCCAACGACCGGCTTCTGCTTTTCGTGAGCGTGACCACCAATGCGACCATTACACCACCGGCCGGTTTTGCACAGCGCTGGCTCAACGGTACGAGCAGCACCACCACGTATCTGGCCGACAGGGCCCTCACTGTCGCCGGACCGACGGGTGATGAAGTGGGCACGTCGTCGGCGCCCAACAACTCGAACATTGCCCAACTAGTAGCGCTGAGACCGGCTGCCGGCACGCTGCGGCTACGCAATAAGACGTATTACTTGCCATTGATCCAAAAGTAAGGGGGATAGCTGCACTGCCGAGGAGGATCTCGAATCAAGGAAGCGGCGCGATTGATACTTGGAATCGCCTGTTTCGCCATCCTTGCTGCGCTCGTCACGCTCGCTCTGTTGGTCACACTTAACACCCCGGCCGCGCTGGCACAATATCCCAACCCTCCCGACAAGCCACCATCGCCGGGGACTCCTTCGCCTTCCGGCGTCAGGCAGCTGGCATTGGACAACTGGGCGCAGATCAACGCCAGCGGGTTCGGGGACCCCAACGTCTCGTGGGTGAATGCGCTGTGTGTCTTCAACGGCGACCTCTACGGCGGCACCAGTAGCACCAGTCTGGATGGCGGTGAGATCTGGCGGTACACCGGTGGGCTGGGCTGGACCAACGTGATGACAGGCGGCTTTAGGAGCATCAGCACCACGTGGGGCATCAGCAACAGCTGGGTGAGCTATTTGACGCCTTTCCACGGCGAGCTGTATGCCGGAACCCAGAACCTGTCCACGGGAGCCGAAATTTGGCGCAGCGGCGACTCGATCCACTGGACTCCCGTAATGACCGGCGGTTTCGGGCTGCGATCGAACCAGGAGATCATGCACCTGACCGTGTACAGCGATACCCTGTACGCGACCGCAGGCAATTGGGAATCCGCTCCCTTCGCGCGGGGTGCGCAAATCTGGCGGACCTCCGATGGCCTGAACTGGACGAACGTGGTGACTCGAGGTTTCGGCAACCCCAACAGCGCCGCCGTCATCGCGCTGCAGGACATCGGCGGCGAGCTGTACGCCGGAACCTGGTCCGACGTATCAGTTGGCCAGTTATGGCGCAGCCCTACCGGCGATTTCGGGACGTGGACCTCGGTCACCAGTGACGGCTTCGCCAATCCGAATACCCGTGGCATTCCCTGCCTGGCCTTCTATAACGGCAACTATTACGCTGGAACCCGCAACTGGACCACCGGCGCCGAGGTGTATCGCTCTCCAGACGCCGTCACCTGGACCCGCGTCGTCAGCAACGGCTTCGGGGCAGGACTGAATGCCGGTTGGGTCGATAGCTTGTCGGTCTACGGTGGAAAGCTCTACGCCGCGGTCCGCGACTACGACAGAGGGGTCAAAGTCTACGTCACGAGCGACGGCGTCAATTGGCCGCAAAGCAACAGCAATGGATGGGGTGACGCAGCCAATCAACACTCGAGTGATGGGGACAATGCAGCACTCGTGTACAATGGGGCACTGAGCATCGGCACCTTCAACCCAATCGACGGCGCGCAGATCTGGCAACTCAACCCGGCGGGCCCCGACCAGCTCTCAGTTACATCGAGCGGCCCCACTGTCCTTGGACATGCGACGACGTTCACAGCCACTCTTGCCGCCGGACGGGGCGAAACCTACGCCTGGTTCTTCGGGAACGGCGCCTCTCTGATCACCGGTCGCAAGATCCTGACCTACACCTATCCGACAACGGGGACTTACCACGCCGTCGTGACAGCGACCAACATCCTCGGCTCGCTGTCCGCCGCGACCACGGTCACCGTGGCAATCAGGTATCTCTTCTATTTTCCATTGATGATGAAGAATCACTAGCGGTCAGCGGTCAGCGACTCAGCCGCCTCGGCTGCTTATCACTGAACCGCTGACGCTGACGGCTGACCGCCGTTCGCGGTTTCAGCGGATGAAGGACGAGATCAACTGTGCCATGCTGCCCACAGCGGAGGCGACCAGAAGAGAAACGGCCAGTACGACGCCGACGAGTAGCGCCGCAATACTGCGGTTGTCGTTCTTCAGCTCGGCCATTTCGTCGATCTGGCCTGTGAGACGGGAGAAGAGCCACAGTGCCAGGGCAACAGCGACCACGGCCAGAATCACTCCCACCAGAAGCTGAACCGCCTCACGGCCCAACACGTAAATCGGCAGCCAGCGGTTGCCCACGTCCCAGCCGGTGAGAGCCACCTGGGTCGCCGGGCGGAGGATCAGCGCGATTCCAACGGCGATGGCCGCCAGCACCATGCCCACTGACACGTTTCCCCGCCGCAGCTCAGCCCATTCGTCGATGTCGCGAGTGGACAGCTCGAACAAACTGATCCCGAGGTACGCGGCCAGAACAGCCAGCAGGATCGCCACGACCAGTTGACCCAATCCAAGGAATGCAGGCGCCACGGTGAACTCTCCTTCGATGAATGCGCATAATTGCTTCTGCGGGTTCGCTCACATCCATTGTAGCGAAATGACACAGGGCGTCAAGTCGAGGGAGCAGGAAGTCGCCTCGGACCATGGTCAACTTGCATGGCCGACGGTCGACTTTTGAGTTGCCTTAGACGCGCAGTCGTAGTATACTGTAGTGGCACTTGACGCACTTTATGAAGATCGCCTTCTGGACAATACGCCTTCGGAGGAGGAGTCTGGGTTAGTTATGGGGTGTATCCTGGTAGTGGACGATAATGTGCCACTTTCCCTGATGCTGGAGTCTGGGCTGCGACAAGAAGGCCATCAGGTCCGACTGGCTCACAGCGGCCCGGCCGCTGTCGAAGCCGTCAAGATGGAGCGTCCAGACCTCATCGTTCTGGACGTAATGTTACCCGGCATGACCGGGCTGGAGGTCTGCCGCCAACTGCGCAGCATTCCCGCTTTCGTCAGCATTCCCATCATCTTCTTGACGGCTCGCAATATGCTCGAGGATAAGATCAAGGGCTTCGACGCTGGTGCCGATGATTACCTGCCGAAACCTTTTGAATTTGGGGAGCTGGCTGTGCGCGTGAGAGCTCTGCTGCGGAGGGTGAGCTTTGCCCCGTCCGAGGAGCAGCCGCGCTTTCTGGAAGTAGGTGAATTGAAGCTGGATCGCGAGCGCTATCAAGTGACGATTGGCGACAAGATCGTGTCGCTTACCCCGGTCGAATTCGAGCTCCTCCAGTACTTCATGCTCCATTCGGGCGAGACGCTCGGAACCGCGGACTTGTTACAGGGCGTTTGGGGTTACCCGGCCGGCGTCGGAAACCCGTCCCTGGTGCGCAAGCACATCGAGAAGCTGCGCGGCAAGCTGGAGCCACGCCCGGGACCGCCGCTCTACATCCGCACCATCAGCCGACTCGGCTACGTGTTGGTCGTCTAGTGATCGACACACGTGAACAATCGCGGAAAAATTCACAGAACATTCACAACAAATCCACAATTTCTGTGTTATAATAGGTTCAGGCGTACAGCCGAAGGGGCATCGCTCAGTGACCAACCCCCGGACTGACCTGAACGCTTTGTTGCCTGGTTCCTGCACCTTCACAGCCTGCTTCGCAGCTCACATTGTTCACACATCGCTGCCTACGTCGAAGCCCATTGCAGCCTCATCATAGCTCATTGCAGCTCGCCGCAGTCTCTTCGCAGCCCGTCGCAGTTCGCTGAAGACTCGTCGCAGCACATTGCAGCTCTCATCGCGGCCACTTCGTAGCTTGCAGGAATGCTATCAACTCCTTGTTCTCGCCTTTTCTGAGCGATGCCCTCATCTTGAAACACGTGTACACAGCAGTCCCACGACGGTGCCGGCCCATTCGACCGGCACCGTTTTCGTTTTTCCTGCGCGGTTTTGACGCTCCTGTGTCCTCGTGTTACAATCTCGCCATCATCGTTGTGAAGCCGGTCGGCTACCGTCCGGGCCTGCCTTTCCGGTGTCATCCGATCTCCACCGACAGAAAGCTGATCAGGTTGAAAGCACATCGCCTGGCGCTGCTCATCCTGGCCATTCACCTGGTCCTGGGCATCGCCTACAGTGTTACGGTACCCCTTTGGGAGGCCTACGACGAGTGGGGCCACTACCCGTACATTCGTTACCTGGCCACGGCACGCACCCTGCCATCAAAAGGCGGCCCTATTGCCCCCGAGAACGATACCATCGTGAGCCAACCCCCGCTGTACTACATCCTGGGCGCGGTGGCCACGTCGTGGATCGACACGAGTGACTGGCGGGAGCCGTTACGAAACCGCTATTCCGGCCAGCCCACAGCAATGGGCGGGCGCAATCAAGTTCTTCATGGATACGATGAGGACTTCCCCTGGCACGGCGTGGTACTGGCTGCCCACGTAGCTCGGTTTGTCTCGATTGCGCTCAGCGCCATCACGGTTTGGTTTTCCTATCTCGTTGTCCGCACACTCGTTCCTTCTTCGCCCGAGATTGCCTTGGGGGGCATGGCGATCTGCGCCTTCTGGCCGCAATTTGTGTACATGAACGGGTCGATCAACAATGACAACCTTGTCAATGCCTGTGCGGCCGTGTTGCTGTGGTTCTTGGTTCGCAGCATAGTTGAGCCTGGCCGTTGGCAAGATCGAATCGGCCTGGTGACCAGTCTGGGCGTGGCAGTGATGGCAAAAGCCATCGGTCTTACATTTCTGCCCGTGGTTGTGCTCGGCTTGCTCGCATCTTGGAGCCCGAAACTGCACACCCTGCGCCGACGACAAGTCTTGTCACTTACTGTCGGCATCGTCGTGGCTATCGCACTATCAGCGGTGATTTTCAGCATCGTGCATCCACAGTATGTGCATCAGATCAACGGAATGCTGACCACGAGACTCCTGGGCAGGTGGCTGTCCGGGGACTGGAGTGGTGGCGTCAGTGCTACATGGGTAACCCTTTGGGCAAGCTTCGGAGTCGACCACAGGGTCTTCAGTATCATTCAGCCTGTCCTATTAGGTGCCAGTCTGGGTCTGGGTTGGTATTTCTTTCGTTCTGCCGGATCTCGAGTCAAGTTGGCCCTGGCATCCCTCTTGCTAGCGTTCCTGGTTGTCGCAATGACGCTCATGTACAGGGCCCTCTCCAACAGCTACTACTTCACGGGCCGCTACCTGCTATCCACCATAGCGGCGTTCAGTACGCTGCTGGCGGTGGGCGTGGCCGGTTTGGGCGACCTCCTGGGTTCGTTGTTGCAGTGGGCCGCGGATCTCAGCTCGCGGCGCGAACGAAGTGTCGTGCAATCGCCTTCGGGTGACCGCGACAAGTTGGCTGAGGGCCCAACCAGGATCTCCAGACCGGCTGCAGCCCTGCTCGCCCTGGTGAGCATCGGGATGCTGGCCTTCGCCGTCTATGCCCCGCTGGCTTATATCGCGCCGGTCTATGCCCGCCCGGAAAAGCTGCCCGCGTCAGTGCTGGATACGCTACAGCACCCTCTGCACGTCGACTTTGACCATGCGCTCGAACTGGCCGGGTACGATCTGCAGCCGGCGGTTTTCCATCCTGGGGAGACGGTGAAGGTCACCCTTTACTGGCACTGCCTGCAGGAGGTCAGCGCCAACTACAGCCTGGCGATCAGAATCCTTGGGCTGAGCGACGCGGAGGTCGCTTCGTTGAACACTTACCCCGGGCGGGGCAACTATCCGACCTTCATGTGGCGCAAGGGCGACGTCTTCGAAGACACTTACTGGCTGCCCATAGCCGGGGATGCAGCTGCGCCTACACTGGCCAGACTTAAGGTCGCGTTCTTTCGCGCCGAATCGGGACTGCCGCCGCTGGAACGCCTGAAGGTCGCTTTCGATCCGACGATCCTCCAGCATCTGCCGGCGTACGATCCGGCGGGACAGTCCCTGGGCTTCGCCGCCATCTTCGGGCGATTCAAGGTGAGCCCCACGCACGCCGATCAGGTTGCCGCGGGAGAGGCTCCGCAGCACGTCGTGGATTATCGCTTGGGAGACGTCGTCCGGCTGATCGGCTACGACGCGCCGGAACGAGTTCGCCGCGGCGAACCTTTGTCCTTGACCCTCCACTGGGAAGCGAGCGGACCCACGGAGAGGCCCTACACTGTGTTTGTCCACGTGACGGACACCCAGGGCCGGATCGCCGCCCAGGCGGACGGACAGCCCGTCGGAGGCTACTATCCGACCGATCTCTGGTCGGCCAAGGACAGTGTCGTCGATGCCCATTCTATCGCGTTGCCGGCAGATCTAGGCGCTGGGGCGTATCGGGTTGTGGTCGGACTCTATGATCTGGACACGGGTCAGCGCCTGGCGGTGTCGGATACCCGGGGCCAGCCAGTGCCGGACGACCAGATTCCGCTGACGACGGGCTTTCAGGTGGAGGATTGAGAGGACAGGAGCTGCATTCATGAAGCGGATTCTGTTCATTTCTCATTCATATCCACCGATCGTGGGCGGCGTCGAGAACCAGAACTACAGCCTCTCGCAGAATCTCAAGAGGGCGGCGGAAGTCCACGTTATCGCGAATGGCCACGGCAAGCGGCGGCTGCCGGTCTTTCTGCCGTTTGCCTTCGTAAAGGCCCTGATTCTGATGGCGAATGCCGATACGTGCCTGCTGGGCAGCGGCGTTTTGGCGCCACTGGGGGCTGCACTTAAGCTCTTCTATCCGCGCAAGGGGTTCTTCTGCGTGGTGCATGGGCTGGATGTCACGTTCGCGTTCAAGTCGGGTCTGTTTCCAGCGATCTACCGGTCCGTCAACGTGCCGTCACTCTCCAGATTGGATGGACTCATTGCGGTAAGCAATGCCACAGTGGAGGAAGCGGTCAGTGCGGGAGTGGACCGCAGCCGGTGTGTTTTCATTCCCAATGCTGTCAGCACAGCCGATCTGGTCGAATCCCACGACCGTGACGAGTTGTCCCATCTCTGGGGCGGCAGCTTGGAAGCGAAGAAAGTCATCCTTCGGCTGGGCCGCTTCGTGCCCCACAAGGGGACGTCCTGGTTCATCGACAACGTGATGCCGCGGCTGCCCGCGAACGTGGTGCTGATTGCCGCAGGCGGTCGAGTGTCGCCCGACACACCCGGCGACGAGGACGATTTTCTGAATTGCCGGGCAGCGATTGAGCGCAGGCATCTCGAGGATCGGGCCAGGCTGCTGCCTTTTCTGCCCTGGTCAGACGTGAAGGTCTTGCTGAACACCGTCGATCTGGTCGTCTCGCCCAACGTCGAGGTCCCAGGATCGCTGGAGGGCTTTGGACTCAACGTGATCGAAGCCGGTGCGTGCGGACGACCCGTCGTCGCCTCCAGGCTGGGAGGGTTGGCCGACGCCATACAGGACGGCGCAAACGGTTTCTTGGTCGAGTCGGGCAACACGGACGAGTGGGTACGGAAAGTCAGCGAAGTACTGAACGCGAGTGAGGACGACACTCGAATGTTCGGACGACGGGCGGCGGATTATGTGCGCCGTAACTTCGATTGGGGTCCAGTCTGCCGTCGGTATCTCCAGGTGATGTACAGCACGATTTCGGACTCGAAGCACGGTAATGACCGCAGGTGAAAGGAGTATTCACCGTGGACGCAGTCCTGCATCATGCCATCCGCCTACGCTGCACGCCGCATCGAGCCTTCGAAATGTTCACCCTGAATCCATTGCTGGAGCAATGGTTCCCGGTCGACGCCGACGTCGAGCCGTTCGTCGGCGGCAAGTTCGAGTTGTTTTGGGACCCCGACCACAAGGACGAAAACAGCACCATCGGCTGTCGTGTTACCGCGCTCGTGCCGGATCGGCTGCTCGGCTTCGAGTGGAAGGGGCCGGCCCGCTTCAAGAGCTTCATGAACGCGCCTGACGCCTTGACGCACGTGGTTGCAATCTTCTTCCCGTGTGACGAAGAGCCGAATTGCACTGAGGTTCATATCGTGCACTCCGGCTGGCGCGCCTCCGCGGAATGGCAGGAGGCCCGTCGCTTCTTCGAGCGCGCCTGGGAGGGTGAGTTGATCGAGTTGAAACGAGTGGTGGACGAAGAGTAGGGAGAGTTCAGAATGTCGGAATCGAGGATGAGATGATTTGCAAGCAGTGTGGAACGCAGCTTTTCAGAGAAGCCAATTATTGTTGGCGGTGCGGTCAGAAGTCGTGGCCGATCTGGACCCAGACGCCGAAGTCGACGAGGACAGCCGGTACGAGTCCTGCAAGATTGACTACATCGACCGAGGACTCGGCGGAGCGTGGTACGAGTGCCGGTCCGAGAGCAACGTCATCGCCCGTAGCCCCAAGAGAGAGCGGTTCTCCGACCAGCATCCTATGTTCCTGGATCTGGTGTCCAAGCTTCTGTCCGAAGGCTGGGAGCCGGTGACGAGCGATGAAGAAGGCAACCCCGTAACACTGCGCCGGCGCAAGAAGTAGCCCGGCGACAGGTCCGAAGTCCCAGTGTCTCACTGTCCTCTGGAATCTAAGGCCGCACGCCGGGCCTGCTCGCGCGTGTCGGCCAGCACCTTTGGTGGGATCATTCTCCGCAGCAGCATGAGGCCCGCCGGAACGATTACCAGGTCGTCCAGGCAGCCAACGACTGGAATGAAGTCTGGGATCAGATCAACAGGGCTGAGGGCGTAAGCCAGAACGGCGGCCGCCAACACCCGGGCGTACCACGGTACGCGAGGGTCCTTCATCGCCAGCGCCAACGCGTGAGCTTCGATCTTCAACGCGCGGACGCGCGTTTTCCATGCATCAAGGCCCACGACTTTCCTCTATCCCGTCGATTAGCTTGTCCCGTTTCGGGGGAACAAATCGGCCTTCACACGGCCAGGCGACGCCGGAGGGTAAGCCTGGATGAAGTTGTCCCACGGGCTGGTGCCGCTCAGCCGGCGTTGAAAGATGCGCCTCCACAGCGTCGGCGGGCGATTGCTGCCGCCCTGGCTGCGGTGGCAGGCGCTGGCTTCGAGCCGCGTTCGGATTTGGTCCCCGACGTTGACGCGGACGTTGATTTGGCGATCGGGCACGCCCAGACGCGTCAAGTCGATATCGCCGTTGCGACCCCAGCGGTGCGGATCCTTGAACGTGAGCCGCGCCAGCCAGACAGTGGAGCGCACTCGCGATTTTGGCAACACGGTATAATACAGGAAGTCCGGCGTGAACGCCTCGCCGCCGACGCCGGGAAACCGCTCCGGATCGCCGGCGATCTTGAACGCAGCGGTCGTCAGTTGGCTGGTACGGATGTGATCGGGGTGAAAGTAGCCACCGGTTGGGTCGTGCGTGAGCACCACTTGCGGGCGCAGGGCACGTATGACCCCGACTATCTGCCTGATAACCTGGTCGGGAGCTGCCTGGTACAGGCTGTCTGGGTGGTGGTTGGCCGGGGTTCCCTCCATGCCTGAGTCGCGATAGCACAACGTGTGCAGCGCCGCCACACCGAGCATTTGCACGGCGCATTGCAGTTCGCGGTGGCGGAGCTCCGCCAGGCTCCGCACACCGTCAGGGAGTGCCGTCAACTGGTCGCCGGCCGCGCCGTCAGTCATCGTCAGGACGTGGACGTCCACGCCGTCTTGCGCGTAGTGGGTCAGCGTCGCTCCTGGGCCGAACGTCTCATCGTCCGGGTGCGCGAAGACGCCCAACAGCCGCCTCTGACCTGAATTCTCCTTGAACGAGATAGACTCAACCCCCAATGACGATAGATCAATCATATTATCGCACTACCCCTTCCGCACGAGTGCAACGAAATCTCCACACTGATTATATCACCACGACCAAGCCCCTGCAACGACATTGGACGATCGACCCAATGACATATATATTTGACATTTGGACAGATATAGTTTACAATTCACTATCTGAGTCAATGAAGGAGGATCGGCATGCAGGACGACGGCTGGCGGGTGCGCAACAAAGTTCGCCTGGCGCGCGTGGAATGCGGGCTGACGCAGCAAGAGCTGGCGGATCGGATCGGCGTAACGCGCCAGACGATCGGGCTGATCGAAGGTGACCGCTACAATCCGACGATCATCCTGTGCCTGCGCCTGGCGCAGACTCTGGGCAAGTCGTTGGACCAGCTATTCTGGTTCGAGGAGGACAGTCATGAAACGACCCACTGATGAGCGAATCGAGCAGACCCAGCGGCAGGTGACCACTCAAGCCTTCTGGCTCGTGTGGCTCGGCTTACTGGTCATCATGATGTACCGGCTCTGGGTCCTTCGGCGCCCGGGAACGGAGATGACCGACGTCTTCGTGCTGTGGCTGGCCGCCACCCTCTACGTCAGAGTGCGTAGCGCATTGTCCGGCGTGCCGGCAAAGCTGCCCCCAGGTCGTTACTGGGCTGTGCCGTTCGTCATCGGCGCCGTCATTGCCGGCGTGCAGTTGGCACAGCACCAGATCGGTTCTGTTGTCGAAGCGGCGCTCGTCTTCTGTCTCTCATACGGCAGCGCGCTGTTGGTCCTGATCGCGCCTCACTGGCTATACCAGCGCTGGGAAAAACGAAACCTGGAGGGCTGAGTGCGAGTAGCCGCCGGTGGGGAGCCGGATTGTGACAAATCCCTTGACAGACGAACGATCGAGCCCCTATAATTCTCTCGGGGAAGCCACTCTTTGCCCTGCCTGTTCGAACGGCGGCACGCACCTTGGCACGGATTGCGGCCGATTCGCAACGTGATCGGCAGTGGAGCGCACTCCAGATGCCGCGAAGACTACGGGTCTATACTTCGGGTCTACGATGAGGGCTCGAACGAATAAAGGAGCAGATTATGTCGACTTTCGTTCTCGTGCCGGGGGCCTGGCTGGGAGGCTGGAGTTGGCGGAAAGTCACGCCGCTGCTGCGCGGTGCGGGCCACGAGGTCTATCCGATCACCCTGACGGGATTGGGTGAGCGCGTCCATCTGGGCACGCCGCAAACGAACCTCAGCACGCACATTCAGGACGTGGTGAACGTGCTGGAGTACGAAGACCTGGCAGACGTCGTGCTCGTTGGCCACAGCTACTCGGGGATGGTCGTCACGGCCGTGGCGCACCGTGTCCCTCAGCGCCTGCGCCACGTCGTGTATCTGGATGCGACGCTTCCGCAAGACGGTCGGTCGATGTTCGATGTGAATCCCCCGATCTTCCGTGCCATCGTCGAGGAAGAAGCGCGCAGGACAGGCGACGGCTGGAAGTGGGCCTTCCCGGGGTGGGCGCAGCTCGGCACCTATGAGAGCCTTCTCGACCTCAGCGGAGCCGACCAAGCGTGGATGCACGCCAAAGCCACGAGCCATCCTCTCGGCACGATGACGGAACCGGTGCTCCTGGGCAATCCCGATGTCGAGCAGATTCCACGGGACTTACGTTTATTGCGGGCCGTCGGATGGCCCGCTTCCCTCCGAAGTCGAACGGGTGCGAAACGCGCCGGGCTGGAGTTTCGTCGAATTGACGACCAGCCATTGGCCTATGATCTCGAAGCCGCAGGAAACCGCGGACATCCTGCTTGGGGCACGATGAGCAGACGGAAAGCCCGAATTCTCGTCGACCTTCGGCTTCCTCCTGCACTTTCTTGCAGATGGCTGCCGCCCGGGCACGATCGATCGCGCCATTTGACGTGCCTCCGCCTGGGTGGTATACGTTCACTTATAACTGGATCGTCTTCAACTGGATCTTCAGGCCACCGTCAGCAGCAGGTCCGCTTCCAACGTCAGGCCCAACGTTGTGGCATCTCTCGAGTAGCAGAGTTGACACGGCAGGAGGACAACTATGGATGCGATTCCTTCTTTCAAGAACGGCCTCGAGGCGCGGCTGAGGAGCTACGAGGCGGGAGAGGCCCTGAAACGGCTCTCTCACACGACCAACAAACACGTCGATCGATTCCTTCTTGCACTGAAGCACCTCGAGATCCTGCAGAGAGACCTGGGATTGCCCGCGGAGACCCCCATCGCGCAGACAGTGATGGCTTGTCAACGTGACAGGTTGAAGCTCGCCGACTTGCCGAACATGACCAGGAGTTTTCTGCACTTCTTCGTACGAGTTCCGACGATCGTCGAAACACACAGCGCCGCCCAGGCTGCGACGCAATTGGGCGAAATCATGCAGGCGAACGTGGCTGCTCTACTGAGCCACGTCTCACTGTATTTTGTGGCGCTGCACGACTATTGCCGCGACGTGGACCCGAACTTGCTGCCGGTCAGCGGCTATACGCAAGACCTGGAGCACATTCTGGGCGATCTCGCTGCCATGTCTTCTACGTTGACGGACCTGGGCGTTTCTGTCAACCTCTCGGGCCCAGTCTACGACTGGGTGCCGTTGCCGGACCGGACTTGGGATCAGAATCCCCACTGGGGCACTGCTGAACGCGCGACCGAAACGGACAGGGCGCGATTCGCACCGTATTTCCGCGATGCGAGTGAGAACCTGGCGCGCGTATTGAACTCCGCCGCGCCGAAGCTCACCAGAAAGTCGCTCATTGACTTCCTGGTGGAACGAGGGAACTACAACATCGTCATCGCCGCCGCCGCCATCAATCCCGCCTTCCAGGAACACATTTCTCTGGTGCTGCGAGACTAACGCCCGGCGGCTTATCCGAGGATGGATCTACATCGATCAGTCCCTGGACGGCGTTCTACAGCGTCTCACGCTTGCGGCTATACGAAGCGGTCCGAGATGGTGTGATGCAGCGCGCGCAGCGCCTGATAGATGTGTACGTACACGGCCTCGTAGCGCTCGGCGTACGCGGACGCTGCAACCGGATCCGGCGATACGACACGCTGCCCAAGATGGAGATGCTGCTGGGCGTCGGTCGCATCGCGATAGGCGCCTACGCCCATTCCCGCGAGTAGAGCCGCTCCCAGCGTCGTAGCTTCGTCCGTATCCACAATCTGGAGGTCGCGATTCGTCACCGCCGCCTTGATCTGCATGAGCAGCTCGTTGCGTGTGCCGCCGCCGATGACCACATATCGTTCAGTCGACCGTCCGGCCATTTGCATGACCGTCGAAGCACAGTGAAACGCCTCGTACGCCATACCTTCCAGCACGGCCCGCGCCACGGCGGGCGTCTTGGAGTCCGCCGACAGCCCGATGAACGAAGCGCGGCCCTTCGGATCGGAATAGGGCGCGGACGCCATGCGCAAGTGCGGCACGAAGAATACTCCACCGCTGCCCACGGGAGCCTGTGACGCGAGCGCCACGAACTCGGCGTACGAGCTGGACTTCAACTGCAGCAAATCTCGTACCCAGTCGACGCACGCGCCGGAAGTATAGAGTCCTCCCATGATATAGTAGTAGCCGGGCGTAACGTGAACCCCCTGCGCGTAGCCGGCTCGCCCGGCTTCCGACGTCAAGACGGGCTTGTCCAGCGGCATCAACAGCGACTCCGCGGTGCCCATCGAGTCGAGCAGGTCGCCGCTCTGAATGACGCCCGCCGCCAGGGCGCCACAGAGGTGATCGTGACCACCACTGACCACCGGTACGCCTGCGAGGAGGCCGGTGGCCTGGGCGGCCTCCGCCGTGACCTGGCCCACGACTGTTCCACTCGGCACCGGCCGAGCGAAGAGATCGGGCCGCACACCAGCCAATCCGATCAGCTCATCCGACCAGCACAGGGTTCTCAGGTCGAAAGCCAGGGTGCGGCTCGCCAGCGAGTAATCCGTGGCCTGCGCGCCACTGAGCCGGAATGCGATGAAATCAGCCATATTGAGCCACCGAGCCGTCCGCGCGTACGCGTCGGGCTCGTGAGCCTTAAGCCACATGATCTTGTTGACGCCGAAGATGTAGAGGGGTGGAACACCCGCTATGGCGTACAGCCGTTCGCGTCCGAACTCGGCCTGCCACCAGTCAGCCTGCTCCTGAGTGCGGTTGTCAAACCAGGCGATGACCGGATAGACGCAGTTGCCGTCCTTGTCCACGGGCGCACCGGCCTCGGCCATACCCGTGATGGCCAGGCCGGCGATTTGATGTCCCCCGCCGAGCGCAGCCGTAACATCGCGCAGGATAGAGGCCACCCGGCTCCAGAGCTCGTCCGGCTCGTAGTAGGCCCAGCCGGGCCGGGGATAGCAGGTCGGGGTGGAAGCGTGGCTCCGAGCTACTGATCGTCCCGCCAGGTCGTAGGCCACTGCCTTCAAGTTGGTGGTGCCGATATCGATGCCGATGAGGATCGGTTCAGAATTCAAATTCAATCTCCTTGGTCGCTCAACACTGAGTTTTTCGGCGGTTCTTCGGCGGTCGCGAGAGGCTTATAATCGGCGCCTGCCGGCGGTTGCCCCCACTACGCACCGTAACGTAATATCACACTGTCACATCTGAATTACGTGGTAATCTAGTATCAGTCCTGGCTTTTGTCAAGACTGCCGGATGCGTGGGCAGGGCTATTGCATCTAACCTGGTCGCGAGGCCGTTTGGACCACGAAACGCGGAATGGGACCGAAAGACGGGACAACGCACCGGCGCCGTTGCGGTGAAAACGGCCTGTCGCCGACCGGACGATGCATACTGCCAAGGCAGATTGATTCTACCACGGCGCCAAGAAGTCTTTTTTCGCGTCTTTCGGTCCCTTTCCCCCGTTTCGTGGTCCGAACGGCCCCGCGATTGAGTTAGTGCAATAGCCTGAATGCATGGGGAGCATCGCATCAAGTTGTTGTACTCGTCCTGGCCATCTCTAACCGCCACGACGAGTGCAACAATTGATACATGCTCCCCATGCACGAAAGCCCGGCCTGTTCGGCACGAGCTTTCGTGTGTTACCGTTGTTTCCGTCCGTTATTTCCAGAGAGGGAGGTTGCTTGCCGCCGGGAACGGTCATAAAATGATTGGATTGATCGTACCGCTACTCGGCGGAATGCAGTCGTGGTCGAGTTATCGCGGGATCACCCACGAATCCTGGCCGTCCGTCATCGGCATGACTGTCGAGCTGTTTGCCGCGGACGCGTTGGACGCCAGGCCCTTCTGCGAAAGCGCCGGGGTCTGCGCGATATCATAGTGTCGCTCGCCAGGAATGACCCAGGCATCCCGGCCGTCGGTTAGCGGACCGACGCCAGCCTCAATGGCGCTCCACGGCGTCAGGCTCTCGGCCTCGGCGTTCAGCGTCGTGTATTCAGCAGCCATCGTCACGGCCGAATCGGACCACGCCAATGGACTCAAAGGTCCAGTCAGGGCCGAGGGAGCAGTGAGCGGGGTCACCAGCGCCTGATCCATAACCAAATTCCACTTCACCGTCGCCGAAGGGTTAACCCCGGGATTGACAGGCATAAATGTCGTAGTGTTGCTGGCATTCGGCGCCGCTGCGGCAAACGAAAGGGGCAAAACCAGCGTCAGCGCCGTGCTGATCGCGAGAAACAGGCTCAAACGTCTCATCATGCAATTCCTTTCCTTGTTGGTCCTATCCATAGAGCGCGGTCGTCGGGCGTGTGACTCATCGTCATCACCCATCGGCACTGTCTGGCTGCGACCACGCTATCCACATCCATTTCGAATATAGCATAGCACCACATGCCACAATAGGCTTTAAGGGGGAATTCAGACGACCTTAAACCGACCTTAAGGCCGGCCGGCTATGGGCATCTGTTTGCACTGAAAGATATGGGGATCCGGGTTATGACTTCCCCGCGGAGGGGCGCAGTTGTGCTGCAGGTGGACCGCAAATCGACGAAGGGGAGTTGATGACGGTGGTTCCGATACGCAGGGGACAGCCGTGCAGCGAGCCTATGGGCGATGGCTCCTTAGGCCGCATAGATGAACTTGCTTCGAGTTGAGAATGTGATGGCGACGAACGGGGTTACGCAGGGCGCCACTCTCCACCATATCGGCCGGGCGGCCAAAGGACTGCTCCAACTCTTCCTGCATGGTGACCCAATCAGCCAGGCTCCACTCGGCATCAGCCGGAAATGTGACCGGCACGTCAACATCGCTATCCGGCTTGAACGCGCTGGTCAGAACGGAACCGAACAGCGCAAACTCTGCAATCCGCCACCGCCGACAAAAGGCTGCAATCCAATCTTGCCGCAGCTGGACCTGTTGAAGGGTCATGCGAGCGCCTCATGCGTCACGCCGTCTCGCAGCAGAGTGTATCACCCAACTCCCGGCTTACAGCCCCCAGGTCAGGAAGGCGTACTGCGTCAGGCCGACCACGGGCGAGGGCCACAGGCCGATGAGGACGGTGCCGAGGACCGCGAGGAGGATGCCGACGGCCAGGGCCGGGCTGACGGCCAGGCGCGGCGCATCGGCAGCTGCGGTGGCGGGCTTGCGCATGTACATGTAAGCCACGACACGCAGGTAGAAGTAGGCTGAGATCACGCTGTTGATCATCGCCACGACGGCCAGCCACCACCAGCCACCTTGCACGGCGGCAGCAAAGACGTAGAGCTTGCCCAGGAAGCCGACAAGCGGTGGCACGCCGGCCAAGGAGAGCATGAATAGCGCCATCGCAGCCGCGAGCCACGGCCGGGTCGAGCCCAGTCCGCCGAAATCCTCCAGCTCGCTCGCCGCCCGGCGCCGGGTCTCGGCTCAGGGCAATGACGACGGCAAAGGCGCCGATGTTCATGAAGGCATACGCGGCCAGATAGAACAACATGGCCTGCAGGCCGGCAATGGTGCCGGAGACGAGACCGACCAGGATGTACCCTGCGTGCGCGATACTCGAGTAGGCCAGCATGCGCTTCAAATTCGTCTGCGCGATGGCCGCGACGTTGCCCAACGTCATCGTCAGGATCGCCAGGACGGCCAGAATCATGGCCCATTCGTCCACTCGGGTGGTCAGCGCGCCGGCGAGGATACGGATCAGCGCGGCGAACCCGGCGGCCTTCGCCCCCACCGACATGAAAGCCGTGACAGACGTGGGCGCGCCCTGGTACACGTCAGGCGTCCACATGTGGAACGGCACGAGCGCAACCTTGAAGCCAAAGCCCACGATGGCCAGACCCATACCGAGCCAGACGTAGGGACTGACAGGGCCCGCGGCCCCGTTCTTGAGCACGGCAGCGATAGTCGCCAGGCTCATCGAGCCCGTGCCCCCATAAATCAGTGCGATGCCGTAGAGGAGGAATCCGGAAGAGAAGGCGCCCAGCAGGAAGTATTTCAGCGCCGACTCCCCCGAGCGCGCGTCCCTCTGGTTGAAGCCGGACAACACGTACAACGGAATGGACAGGATCTCCAGGGCGACGAACACGACGATCAGGTTGGTCGCCGCGCCGAGAAACATCATTCCAGCCGTCGAGAAGAGCAGCAGCGCATAGTACTCGCCATTGCCCAGACCGCGCCGCGCGGCATAATCCACAGAGATCAGGATCGACAACCCGGCCACCGTCCAGGAACACCAGATTGAGGAACGACGCCATGCTGTCCGCGGTCACCATTCCCTGTATGCTCGGCTCGCTGCCGTCCCAGATGTAAAACGCCATCAATCCCGCGATAACCACGCCGACCAGGCTGATGTATGCCAGGTAGCCCTTGCCTTCGCCGTTGCGGCCGTTTTCGGCCGGGCCGGCGAGAACGCCCAGCATGAGCACCAGCTATAGCCGTGACTATGACGATTATCTGCGGGGCGATGATGGCCCAATTGACGTTTGGAAGCATTCAGCCGTTCTCCTTGGGTTGCGGGACAGCGCCACTAATCCCTATTTCTGCACCGCCGTCACGGGCGGCGACCTGGACGGAGCCCACCAGCTTGGTAGCTGATGGCTCAGTCGCGTTGAAGACCAAATTTGGGAAGAGGCCAATGATGAAAATGAGAATGATGATGGGCACGAGAGCCACGACCTCGCGGGCGTTCAGGTCCCGCCCGCTGGGCACGTGCGCTCCCGGCTTCTTCTCCGCAGCCACGGGTAAGAGACCTTGCATCGTTTGTCGGAAGAGGTTAAACATATACCAGGCGCCCAAGACGATGCCCGACAGTCGCAAACGCCGCATAGGTGTTGTTCGCCTTGAAGACGCCGGTCAGGATGACGAATTCGCCGACAAATCCGTTCAGCCCGGGCAGGCCGACGGCCGCCAGCATGGCGATCAGCAGGAAGACGCCGAAGGCCGGCATAAGCTTCCACAGCCCGCCCATGTCTGCCATGATGTACGTTCCACGTCGTCGATACAGCATCCCGAGCAGAAGAAAGAGGATGGCGATATTCAGCCCGTGACTGATCACCTGGACGAGAACCCCCTGCGTCGTCTGCAGACTCAGGGCAAAGATGCCCAAGCACGATCAGCGAGAGGTGGGCCAGGCTGGAGTACGCCACCAGATACTTCGCGTCCTTCTGTCCGAGCGCTACCAACGAGCCATAGATGATGCCGACGATGGCCAGGATCGAAATGATCGGCGCGAACACCGGCACCGCCGCCGGGAAGAGCGGCAGGCAGAGCCGCAAGAAGCCGTAGATGCCCATCTTGGACAGCAGCGCCGCCATGAAGGCCGTCACCGGAAATGGCGCTTCGTAGTAGGCGTCAGGCAGCCAGGTGTGGAACGGGAAGATCGGCACCTTGACCGCGAAGGCCAGGCCGAACGCCGCAAACAGCCATATCTGCGTCTGCGGATCCAGCTTCAAGCTGTATAGTGACGTGAGGTTGAACGTGAACCCGGTGCCGGCTCGGAAGCTCTCGGACGCGAGAAACAGGATGCCGACCAACATCAGAGCGCTGCCGGCCATGGTGTAGATGAAGAACTTGGTCGTTGCGTAACGACGGCGCTCTCCGCCCCAGACGCCGATCAAAAAGTACATCGGGACCAGCATCGCCTCCCAAAAGACGAAGAACAGAACCAGATCCAACGACATGAAGACGCCGATGACGCCGGTCTCCAGCACCAGCATGAAGAACAGGAAGCCGCGGAGCTGATCCTTGATTGCGTTCCAGCCCGCGAACAGCACCACCGGCATGAGGAACGTCGCCAGCAACACGAAGAAAATGCTGATGCCGTCCACACCCATCAAGTAGCTGATACCCAGTCGCGGCACCCAAGGCAGGTTCTCCACGTACTGCATCTCGTTCGTCGACTGCCAGCCCATGAGCAGGAGGATGGAGAACAGGAAATCGACTACGGTCACAGCCAGAGCCCAGCCCTTCATCGCCTCTTCGTTCTCGGACCGGAAGAAAAGTGCCAGGACCAGGGCACCGAGCAACG
Organism: uncultured Chloroflexia bacterium; assembly: GCA_963843645.1. GTDB lineage: Bacteria > Chloroflexota > Anaerolineae > DAOTYC01 > DAOTYC01 > CAWJLE01. The sequence continues at coordinate 1,962,053 of CAWJLE010000003.1, forward strand.
GCAAGAACACGATGACGGAAAGGACGGGAAAACCCAAAGGATTCATATGACTGGACTCCTCAAAATTCGTAACTTGACGACGGCATCGTTGCTGCGAACGTGGACTATCGCAGCACCAGATATCCCAGGATCGCTGCGACGCCAAGCAAGATCGACAAAGCGTATGCGCGCACCAGGCCACCCTGCAACCGCGCCAACACAACTCCGGAACCGGCCGTAAACGAACCGACGCCATTCACGATGCCGTCCACCACGCCCCGGTCCAACACGGACGCGGCAAACGTGCCCAGATCGCGCAGCGGCTTCACGATGACTTCCATGTAGGCCTGATCCACGTAGTACTTGTTCTGCAGCAGGGTGTACAGCCACTCGTACCGTTTGACCAGCGCCTTGGACACGGATGGCTTGAGCACGTACATGTAATACGCCAGGTAGATGCCGCCCAGGGCGACGATCACGGATACGAGCAGCAGCACCCATTCCAGAGGATTCCCTTCCGCCGCCACTCGGATCACTCCGGGCGTCTGGAGGACCGGGTCCAGGTACGGCTCCATCAGCGACAGACCGCCGGGGATCCCGATGTAGCCGGCGAGCACGGAAAACACGGCCAAAATGACGAGCGGAGTCGTCATGATCGACGGAGACTCGTGCGCGTGGCCCGTCACCTTCCTGTCGCGGGACTCACCCCAGAAGGCCACGAAGATCACACGGAAGATGTAGAATGCCGTCAAGAAAGCGGTGACCAGCGCCGACCAGGTCACAGAAGGATCCCACCGTCCTCCCAGACGCGCCACAGGATCTCGTCCTTGCTGAAGAAGCCGGAGAACAAAGGCACGCCGGCCAGCGCCAGCGCGCCGACGACGAAGGTCCGGTAAGTGGTTGGAATCTTGTCCTTCAGGCCGCCCATCTTGCGGATGTCCAGCTCTCCGGCCAGGGCGTGCATCACGCTGCCGGCGCACAGGAAGAGCAGCGCCTTGAAGAAGGCGTGTGTGGTCAGGTGGAACATGCCGGAGGCGTAAGCGCCCACGCCCACGGCGGCAAACATGTACCCCAGCTGGCTGATGGTGGAATACGCCAGGACGCGCTTGATGTCGTTCTCGGTCAGCGCCATGGTCGCCGCGAAGAAAGCCGTTGCGGCGCCGATGATGGCTACGACGTTCATCGTCGCAGGCGCGCGGTCGAACAGGATGTGGGTTCGGCTGATCATGTAGACGCCGGCGGTGACCATGGTCGCGGCGTGGATCAACGCTGAGACCGGGGTTGGGCCTTCCATGGCGTCGGGCAGCCACACGTACAGCGGAATCTGGGCCGACTTGCCCACCGCGCCCATCAACAGGAGCAGCGTTATGGCCGTGACCACTCCCGCCGCCGACCGGAAGAACCTGCGATGCGTTCGCGAATACGGTATTGAAGTCCAGCGTGCCAAAGGTGGCGAAGATGAGCATGATGCCCAGGGCAAAACCAAAGTCGCCGACGCGGTTGACGATGAATGCCTTCTTGCCGGCGTTCGCTGCCGACGGCCTTTCGAACCAGAAGCCGATCAACAGGTAGGAGCACAGGCCCACAGCCTCCCACCCAACGTACATCATCAGGAAGTTGCTGCCCATGACCAGGACGAGCATCGAGAAGACGAACAGATTCAAGAACGTGAAATAGCGGCCTAGTCGCGGGATCCTCGGCCATGTAGCCGGCGGAGTAGACGTGAATCACGAGGCTGACGCCGGTGACCACCACCGCCATCAAGACCGACAGTGGGTCGATCAGCAGGGTGGCATCGATCTTAAACGCGCCCGCGGAGATCCATTGATACAGCGTCGCCTGGGTTGCAGCCGCATCGGCGGGCATCCGGAGCTGCGCCAGGAGCAGCGACAGGGCAACCACGAAGGACAGCCCAACGGTCAGGCAGCCGACCCACGCCACGACGCGCCGGGGCAGCCGGTGGCCGAAAAGCCCGTTGACGATTACCCCTATGAGAGGGAATAATAGCAGCAACCACTCGTAGTTCGGAAACATTCAAGCCCTCCGCAATCGACCCGAACTGGCCCCCGCCGCCTCACTGGCTCTCAGACATCGAAGACGGTGGCGCGGTTGAGTTCTACCCCTTCAGCAGGCTTACGTCGTCCACGTTCGTGGTCGGCTTGCCCCGGAAGATCGAGACGATGATGCCCAGACCGACTGCCACCTCGGCCGCGGCCACGGTCATCACGATGAAGACCAGCACCTGGCCATCTATTGAATTCAGATAGCGGCCAAACGCGATCAGAGTGAGATTCACAGCGTTCAACATCATCTCCACGCACAAGAAGAGGACGATAGCATTGCGCCGAATGATGACGCCGGCCACGCCGATGGCGAAGAGGATCGCCGACAGAATCAGGTAGTATTCTAGCGGAACCACGATCAGCTGTCCTTTCTCGTGATGAACTCGACGACCACGCGGGACCACCGGTGCGAATCGATCATTTCTTGCCCCGCGTCGTGGCGGCCTTCGCCCGTCCGGTCGCACTCGGGAGCTCTACAGGCGTCTCGCCGACGGCCTCCACCTGCACGCCGAGAGAGGTTTCAGGTCGCATGCGGGCCAGGAACAATGCGCCCACGATACCGGCCAGCAACAAGACCGAGGCGAGCTCGAAGGGCACGAGATAATCCGTGTAGATTGCCATGCCCAGGACCTGCACTCCTCCCTGCTGGGCGATCACTTCTTGCGTGTACGGGCCGGGCGTGCCGCCCAGGAAGCCGGCGACGAGCACGCGGACCACTTCGGCCAGCACGACGAGGGCCAGGACGATACCCGGTATGCGCAGCCAGTGCGCCTTGCCTGCCCCAAAGTCCTCGGCCTCTTCTTCCAGGAGCATGATGCCGAAAAGAAAGAGCACCACAATCGCACCGGCGTAAACGATGATTTGCACCATGGCGATGAATTGCGCATTCAGCAGAATGTACAGGCCAGCCAGCGCGCAGAGATTGAGCAGCAGCGACAGAGCGCTGTAGACGATGCGCTTCTGTGCGATCACGCTGATGGCGGAAGCGACGGCGATGGCTCCCAGGATGACGAACATGACCATGTACATAGGAGCTAATCCTCCAGTACGACGACGTGCGGGCTGGCCGGTTGGAGCAGCTCATCTTTGCTGAAGACGAAGGATTCGCGGGAATCGTCCGCCAGAGCGAACTGGTGCTTCAACTGAATGGCGCCCGTGGGGCAGGCCTCCTCGCAATACCCACAGAAGATACAGCGGCTCAGGTTGATCTCGTAGATCTCGGCGTAGCGCTCACCCGGTGAATGTCGATTCTCGGGTGTGTTCTCGGCCGCCTGCACGAAGATCACGCCGGCCGGGCACACCGCCTCGCAGAGGCCGCAGGCCACGCATTTCTCCAGGCCGTCCGGATGCCGCTGCAGTTCGTGCCGAGCCCGGAAACGCGGGTACACCTGCACCGGCTCCTCCGGGAACTGGACGGTGATGGGCTTGGTGAACAGGTAGCCCAAAGTCACCTTCATCGCCCGCAGTATTTCGTACGATCCGCTGATGACTTCTCGTATCATGCCTACACTCCACCATCGGGACTTCCGACACAGCCCAGCGGTCTGTGCTGGAAGTCTCGAAGAATTCGGAAGCCTGTTCCTATGCCGTCAGGGCCACGACCACGGCCGTCACAGCCAGGTTCAACAGGGCCAGCGGGAACATGAACTGCCAACTGAACTTCATCAGCTTGTCGAAGCGCACGCGTGGCAGGCTGGCGCGAACCCAAACGTACAGGAACATCATGAGGGCCACTTTGACCGCGAACACACCCACCGACACGATCGGATGGATGTTCGCAATGAACGCCGGCCACTGCCATCCACCGAGGAACACCGTCGCCACGATCGAGCTGATGACGACCATGTTCGCGTATTCAGCGATGAAGAACAGGGCGAACTTGATGCCACCGTATTCCGTCGCGAAACCGGACACCAACTCGTTCTCCGTCTCAGGCAGGTCGAACGGTGATCGGTTGTTTTCGGCAAACCCGCTGATAAGATACAGGATGAAGCCGATGGGCTGCAGGATGATCAACGGCCACGTGTGCTGGTAACGCACGATGTCCGATATGCGCAGCGAACCCACAACCATCGCGACGCCGACCAGGGCCAGGCCCATGGGCAACTCGTAGCTGATGAGCTGAGCAGTTGTGCGCAGCGCACCCAACAGCGAATACTTGTTATTGGACGACCAGCCGCCCAGGACGATGCCGTATCCGCCCAGCCCGGCGACGGCCATAATGTACAGCAGGCCGACGTCGATGTCTGCGATCTGCAGCCGCACATTGTACCCGAAGATGTTCCACGTGTGGCCGATGGGGATCACGCCGAAGGTGATGACCACAGCGGCAAATGCGATGCCCGGTGCGACGATGTAGACGAGCTTGTCCACCGTATAGGGGACGATCTCTTCCTTCATGAACGCTTTGATGGCGTCGGATAACGGTTGAAGTATGCCGAACTTGCCGGCGCGGTTGGGCCCGTAACGCACCTGGAAACGGCCGCACAGCTTGCGCTCAAAAACGGTTGCGTAAGCGCCGGCAGCCAGCACGCCAATCGCAAATACCAGCGTCACCACCAACGGTATCAGCAGGTTGCTTATCCAGTCCATAACACCGTCCCCATCTTAGACTACCGACGTCGCACACTGCCGCGGGCCGGCGCCGGTGCGTTGAGTTTGGACCTTCGAAAGTCTGAAACTCAACGGAAGCGTGGGCCTTACCCTCGCGTCACCGTCACGTGGGTAACCGGGGCATCTTCGAGCAAAACCACCGCCAATGCATCACGGAGCCGGAGCGGCAGGAACACGCAGCCGGGACAGACGTCCTCCGTCACGACCGTGGTCGCCGACACGGTGCCCACCGCCGACTTGACCTTAACCTTGAACCCGTCCTTGATGCTCAGCCGGGCAGCATCGGCCGGGTTGAGCTCCACGTACGGCTCGGCACGACGGCTCGAAAGCCGCTGTCTGCATCAACGCCTGGCCGCCGTCGAACAGAACGCGGCTGACGGCCAGCACGAGCGGATAATCATCGTTCGCCGGCCCAGGTGCATACTCGATCTTCGCGGCCCGTCGCGAAACGTCCGGGTAGCGCAGCGGCCGCCCGCCGGAGCCAACTCGACCCGCCTCACCGGACTGCGCCTGCTCCCAGGTCGCTTCTTCGTACAGCGGCGCGATGCGGGCCGCCTCCCGCATGACCTGATCCGGACCGCCGTAGCCCAGTTCGGTGCCCATCGCGCGGGCCAATGCGATCAGAATCTGCCAGTCTGCCCGAGCTTCGCCCTGCAGCGGCACACACTGGCGCACCTGCTGCACGCGACCGGTCAGGCCGGTATAAGTGCCGTCTTCCTCTACGTTGCTCGCGGACGGCAGTACCACGTCGGCCAGCTTCGCCGTCTCGGTCAGGAACAGGTCCTGGACCACGACGAACGCCCCGGCCTGCAGAGCCTTCTTCCACCCCGGCAACTCCGTTGCCGGGTCCGAGCGCATGATGAATAGACCCTTGAGCTGGCCGGCCGACAATGCGGCCTTCATGCCCGCCAGATCCAGGCCGGTCTTCGTCGACAGCTTGGTCCGCCAGTTCTTGCCCAGGCGATCGCGAATGCGGGCATCGTCCACGGGCTGGCGCCCGGGCAACAAAGCCGGGGCCACGCCCATATCCAGTGCGCCGCGCGCGTTCGCCTCTGGCGCGAGCACCGCCACGGCCACCGCCCCCGACGCCAGGGACCAGGTTATTGATCGCCTGCAGCACGCCGGGCCGGCTCGCCGCGTCGGCGCCGTACAGAATGAGCAGATTCTGGCCTGGCGCGCAGCCTCGCGGCGGCGGCGTCCAGCGCCGCAGCCGGGACCTGCGCCAGCTTCTCGACCTGCTCGGGGGTGGAAAGCCGCAAGCAGCTTCGGTCAACTCGACAGTGCTCGCGCCTCGCGCAGGACGCGTCTTGAGTTCCACCCCCGCCGCCATTCGCAGGAGCTGGGCCAGCCCGCTCAGAACCGCGACTTCGTCGCCGGGCCGAACGGGCAGCCACGACCGAAGCGTTTGGCGAGATGGACGCGTCGGGCGCCCAGGCCAATGAACTTCAGGCCGCGGGTCAGCGCCTCGTGACGCATCCGCAGCTCGACGAGGGGCGCTTCTTCGGTCGCGTCGACGCCGACGAGGAGAACGACGTCTGCCTGCGCCAGGCGACTCATATCCAGCGGCAGCGCGCTTTCGGGAAGACGCCCAACGTGATCGACGTTGTTCGTGCCGATGACGCCGCGCAGGAATGCGCTGCAACAAATAGTTGCGCTTCATTGGACGCTGCGCCGGAACCCAGGCCGGCCACGCTGTCGGGGCCGGCGTATCCGCGATCTCATTCAATCGGTTGGCGACGTGCTCCAGCGCTTCGTCCCAGGTCGCGGCGTGCAGCTCGCCGTCTCGCCGAATCAGGGGTGTGCGCAAACGGTCCGCGCCGTGCACGAAACCATAGCCGAAGCGGCCCTTGTCGCACAGCCACATCGTCGTTGACGGCCATGTTCTCGCGTGCCGCCACCCGGCGGAGCGTGTCCGCCTTGACCCCCACCTCGACGTTGCAGCCCACGCCGCACAGCGTGCAAATGCTCGGCGTGCTCTTGAGCCTGCCAGGCGCGCGCCTTGAAACCGGAAGGTCCGGCTGGTCAGAGCTCCGACGGGGCACGATCGCCACGACATTGCCCATGAACTTGCCGATGAGCTGATGCTCCGGGAAGATGCTCGAGATAAGTCAGGCGGCCGCGCTCGAAGTAGCCGAGCTTTACGTCGTCCGCATACTCCTCCAGAAAACGCACGCAGCGCCGGCAGAGGATGCAGCGCTCCTCGTCCATGATGATCGTCGGCCCGAGCGGCAGCGCTTTCGCCTTCTTCCGCTTCTCTTCGATGTAGCGCGACGCTCCCGGGCCGTAACTGAAGGTCGCGTCCTGCAGCTCACACTCGCCGCCCGCGTCACACACCGGGCAATCCAGCGGGTGATTCGTCAGCAAAAACTCGAGCATGCCGCGCCGCGCCTTCTGGATGGCCGGGCGTATTGGTGTGGACGACCATCTCCGGCCGAACCGCCGTCGTGCACGCGGTCTGCGGCGCCTTCATGCGCTCCACCTCGACCAGGCAAAGCGACACGCGCCCAGCTGGCTCAGCTTGGCATGGTAGCAGAGGGTCGGAATTTGGATGCCGGCGCTGCGCGCCGCCTGCAGAACCGTCGTTCCGGGCGGCACACTCACGGACTCGACCGTCGATAGTCAAAGTCACTAATGGCTGCATGAGTTCAGATCCTCGAGACTCCCGAAGTTTCAGCGGCTTCGGAAGTCTTACTCATAGGACAACGCTTCTCGTGAATGTGCTCCAGGAACTCGTCGCGAAACAGGCCAACGCTCGGACCGCGGCGGGCCCAGCGCCGCATCGCCCAACGGGCAGAATGTCTTGCCGACCATGTTGTCGCAAATGTCCAGAAGCAGGTCGAGATCTTCTTCTCGCCCACCGCCGTGCTCGATGCGATCGCAGGATCTTGTAGATCCAGTCCGTGCCTTCCCGGCAGGGAACGCACTTGCCGCACGACTCGTGACGATAGAACTCGGCCAGGCGCTCCACCGTCCTGACGATGCAGGTCCCCTCGCCGATGACGATGACCGCGCCGGAGCCCAGCATCGAGCCGGCTTTGGCGATGGCCTCGTAGTCCAACGTCAGCGTATCCACGACGCTCGCCGGGCAGCATGGGCGTGGACGACCCGCCCGGGATGATGGCCTTGATCGGGCTGGTCGTCCAGCGGGCCCGCCAGCGTAATCGTAGATCAGCGTGCGCAGCGGCGTGCCCAGCGGCAGCTCGTACACGCCCGGCTTCTTCACGTGGCCGCTGATGCGAGAACAGCTTGACGCCGGGGCTTTGCTCCGTGCCAACACTCTTGTACCAGGCCGCCCCGTTCAGCACGATGATCGGCACGTTGAACAGCGTCTCGACGTTATTGATGACCGTCGGCTTGTGATAGAGGCCCTCCGCCGCCGGGAACGGCGGCTTCAGCTTCGGATGGCCGCGGTCGCCTTCCAGCGAGGTGAGCAGCGCCGTCTCTTCGCCGCAGATGTAGGCGCCCGGCGCCCCGATGCACGGTCAGCTCGAGACTGTAGCCGGAGCCCAGGATGTTTTTGCCCAGGAAGCCATCGCTCGTACGCCTGCGCCACGGCGTGGTCCAGCCGGTCGGCGCCAAAGACGTACTCCCCGCGGATGTAGATGAAGGCATGTTCCGACCTGGCAGGCGTAGGACGAGATGATGATGCCTTCGATCAGGCCGTGCGGGTCGTGCTCGATCAGCACCCGGTCTTTGAACGTTCCGGGCTCACCTTCGTCGGCGTTGCAGACCAGGTAGCGTGGGAAGACGCCGGGCGGCAGGAAGCTCCACTTGACGCCCGCCGGGAAGCCGGCGCCGCCTCGGCCGCGCAGCCCGGACTCCTTGACCAGGTTCACCAGGTCCGGCGGCTTTGTATTCCTTGAGCGCCTTAGGCAGCGCCTGGTAGCCCCCACGCTCCATATAGACATCTATTTCGTGAGAGTTGGGCACTCCCACGTTCCGCAAGAGCACTATGTCTCGTCCATTCGCTACCCTTAAACCCTTCCGCATCGCTGTCATTGCATCCGCCACGCTCGTGAGAGTCATCGCTGACCTCGCAGGCTGTGAGTCACTTCAATTCCTTCAGAATCCTGTCGATCTGATTCTTGGGTCAGGTTCTCGTAGTAGGTATCGTTAATCTGCATCACCGGAGCCGTGCCGCAGGAACCCAGGCACTGCACCGTGGATCAAAGTGAATCGCCGTCGCGCGTCGTCTCGCCTTCGGCGATGCCCAGCTTCTTGCTCAGGTACTCCACGATGTGCTCGGCCCCCAGCAGAGAACAGCTGATATTGGTGCAGACCTGAAGGTGATACTTGCCCACCGGCTTCATGTTGTACATCGTGTAGAAGCTGGCGACCGATCGCACTTCGGCCGGCGGTATACCCAGCAGATCGGCCACCTCTTCCAGCACCGACGGGCTGAGCCAGCCTTGTTTTCTTTCTGCGCGAGTGGTCAGCGCCGGCATCAACACCGACCTGGGGTCGGGATATTGGTCTTTAAACTCCGCAATCTCTGCCTTGGCTTGCTCTGACAGCACGAGATGTTCCTCCGACTAACGCCCACGATGAAGCGCCGCTACCGATCGACCTCACCCAACGTGATGTCGATTCCGCCGATGATGGCCACCATGTCGGAGAACATCGCGTCCCTGGACATGATGTTCAACGCCGACAGGTTAGAGAACGACGGACCGCGAATCTTCAGCCGATAGGGCCTGGGACTACCGTCCGACACAACGTAATAGCCGATCTCACCCTTCGGCGCCTCGACACAGCCATAGACTTCGCCCGGCGGGGGGCTGAAACCCTCGGTGATACAGCTTGAACTGGTGGACCAATGCCTCCATGCTCGTATCCAACTCCTCGCGCGGAGGCGGGACGATCTTGCGATCGTCCACGACGACCGGGCCATCCGGCAGTCGATCGAGCGCCTGCAGGATGATCCGCACCGCCTGCCGCATCTCGTCGGATACGAATGCCGTAGCGGTCGTAGCAGTCGCCGCTGGTCGTAGTTGGAATCTCGAACTCGTACTGCTCGTAGCCCGAATACGGCGCGTAGCGGCGGGCGTCGTGCGCGATGCCGACGGATCGCAGGCACGGCCCGGTCAGCCCGAGCGCGATGGCGTCCTCCGCGACTGATGACGCCAACGCCCACGGTACGGGACAGCCAGATGGGATTCTCCATCACCATCGTTTCGTACTCATCCAGGTGTCGCGGGAACTGCTGCAGAAGGCCCGCACGCGGTCCGGCGAAGTGCGGCGGCACGTCCCAGCGCACACCACCCACGCGGAAGTAGGTCGGCGTGATGCGCGCGCCCGAGATCATCTCGAAGATGTTCAGCACTTCCTCGCGCTCGCGGAAGCAGTACATGAGCAGCGCATGGATGGTGCCCGCCAGGTCCAGGGCCGTCGTGCCGATAGCGATCAGATGTGCGGCGATACGCTGCAGCTCGCAGCAGATGACGCGCAGCGCCTGCGCCCTCGGCGGGATCTCCAAGTCCAGCAGCTTCTCGATGGCCAGGATCATACCCAGGTTGTTGGTCATCGCCGCCACGTAGTCCATGCGGTCCGTGTACGGGATGCCCTGCTGGTAGGTCTTGTACTCCAGCGGTTTTCTCGATGCCGGAATGGAGATGACCGATATCCGGTTGCGCGCTGACGACCCGTTCGCCGTCCAGCTCCACCACCACGCGCAGCACACCGTGCGTCGCCGGGTGCTGGGGCCCCATGTTCAGGACCATCGTACTTCTCGGGATCGACTCCGGGCGGCAGATTCGACGGGAACCGGTCGGCGCGTCCAGGATCTGCTGGCCCAGACGAGCGACCGTGGGATGCGAGGCATTGACGGAGAACGCGACTTCTTCTCCGCCGAGCGGATAGTCCTTGCGCAGCGGGATGCCCGACCCAGTCATCCGGCATCATGATGCGCCGCAGGTCCGGATGCCCCTTGAACGTCGATGCCCATCAGGTCGAAGGCCTCGCGCTCGTGCCAGTTGGCTGCAGCCCAGACCGGGGTCACCGAAGGACAACTGGGCGGATCGCCGTCCAGCGGGACTTTCAGGAAGAGGCGACGCTTGAACGGCAACGAATAGAGATTGTAGACCGTCCAGAAGCGCGGGCGTCCGGCCCAGAGCGGAATAGTCCACCGCGGTCACGAAGATGAGCAGGTCGTAGCGAAGGTCCGGGTCATCCCGCAGCAGGCGGGCAGGCCTCCACCAGCACGCCCGGCTTCAGCGTGATCCAGGTATCTCCCCGGAACTCCTCGCACCTCCGAATGCGCTCGGGCCAGAGCGCCTTCAGCTTCTCGACAGCGATGTTACCTTCGGTCATAATCAATCCTCTGGCTGAATCCACAATGGAGAGACTGCGCATAGACTATGCTGGCAAGAACAGATCTCTGTCGCCAAGATAGTGCTACCGCGTACTTGCTGAACTTCTCGATTTCGATCTTCTTCTGCAGGCGGTACAGGGCCCACAGCAGCGCCTCGGGTCGCGGCGGGCAACCCGGCACGTAAATATCCACCGGGATCAGCTTGTCGACGCCCTGGATGATCGCATAGTTGTTGAACATGCCGGCCGAGGACGCGCAAGCCCCCATGGCGATGACCCACTTGGGATAAGGCATCTGCTCGTACAGGCGCTTGACAACCGGCGCCATCTTCTGGCTCACGCGGCCGGCAACGATCATCAGGTCAGCCTGGCGCGGAGAAGCCCGGAAAACCTCCGACCCAAAGCGAGAAATGTCGTTCCGCGATGCGCCGGCGACCATCATCTCGATGGCGCAGCAGGCCAGGCCAAACAGCAGGGGCCAGGCGGAATATTCGCGGCCCCAATTGACCATCTTCTCCAGGGTCGTGGTCAGCACGGCCCCTTCAGGGAGTTTGGTCTCTAGTCCCATTCCAGAGCCCCCTTGCGCCACACATAGATGTAGCCTACCAGCAGAATGGCCACGAAAAACGGCCATCTCGATCAGGCCAAACAGCCTTCAGTTGGCGCAGCACGACCGCCCACGGGTAAAGGAAGACAATTTCGATATCGAACAGGATGAACAGCATCGCAGTACGATAATATTGAACGTGGAGGCGGCGGCGGGCTTTGCCGATGGGCAGCTTGCCCGATTCGTATACGGCCAGTTTGATCTCAGAGGGTTTGTGGGGACCAAGAAACATGGGTAGCACAAGTGCAACGGTGGAGAAGAAAGCGGCGATGACGACCAGCATCAATACGGGTAGATAGTCACCAGGCATTGCCATTCCTCATCTATGTGATGAGACAGCGGCATGACGACAAACAAGCTCTCGCCGAATGGACAGGTGAACTGAGAGGTACGCGTGCTAGTCTAACACAATATGGTCTGATTTGTCAACCGATATTCGCCCTAGACTGCCTGTTTTTTCCGGCGTAGTGCATCGCTGACAACAAGAAACGCCCGGGGCCGTCATTAGCGGCACGACCGGGCCTGTACTGAAATGTTACATTGGTAGCTACTCTTGACTAATTATGTGAAACGCGGTATAATAGTAACCAATAAGGTAAATGTCTATCCCTTTGCCGGATGCCGTGCCTCAGGCAAGACAGGTCCTTGGTGAGATGAATCCAAATCCCTCCCCATTCCGCTCCGGCGGGCTTCGCCAGGCCGCAGGCAGTCACCATGCGCGACGGACCCCAAGATCGCGTGGCTGTTTGTCGTCCCCTCGCCCGGGTCGAGCACCCCACGTCAGTCCCTGAGCGATCTCTCTCTCGTCGAGGCAGGTAATCCCAAGTTTCATTCCTTTATCGACAGAACCGAAATGGCGGTGCATTCAACCGGCTTGCAGCCGGGCGTATCACCGGCAGAGCGAAATCGGACCGGGCGGCACCGGGCCGGACCGTTCCTCGTACTTCCGCGCTGCTCGTCAGGGCGGGCATTCCTGGAAGGAGGCTGTACGATGTTGAGATTTGCCCGATTGTTGGGGGCCTGTTTGTGCTTCGCCGGTCTGTTCATCGCGCAGGTCGGTGTGGTCAGCGCGGCCAGTCCCACCCAGACGAGCGGAACGCCGGAAGCGACCGCACCCATCAAGGTACCGGCTGTCGAGGCCACTGTGGCCCCAGACGAGATGAAGGTCGACTGGACGCCGGCTGCAACCGAGGCCAGCGAGACGCCGGCTGCAATCGAGGCCACTGAGACACCAGCCGAGAGTGAAGCAAGTGAAACGCCCTCGGCCGAAATCGAAACTCCGATTGCAATCCCCGACCACACTCCCATGGCAGCGGCGGCTAACTCGCAGGCTGAAGCCACGCCCATTCCGACGGACCGCCCACCTCTGCCCACCGTGGTACAGGATGCGAGCTTCGAGAACAACGTGAAGGGCATGGTCGTCAACTGGGCATACCGTAACGAGTCCGATTTCCCAGTCAGTCTCAGCGGTGGCGGATGGAACGTGGATGCCAAGACAGACGGCAACGCCCGGTTCGCATTCCAGGCGCTGGGCGAAGGCGTAGCCGTTCTCAACCCGATCATCGCCAAGGGCAGCGGCTTAGAGCCCATGACGGTGGACCTGGCCTTTCTCGTATCCGGCCCGGCGGACCGCGCCATCAACTTGGGCGTGTACGGCGGCAGCCAGTATCCGACCGGCCTGCCCATGGCCATACAGATGCAGTCGAGTGCCGCCAGGGTTGACCCCGGCCAGGAAGTGCAGTTCGTAGTCGACGTGAAGAACGAGATGCCGCACACCGTGCACGAAGTGATGGTGACCGACCTCATGCCGGATGGCCTGATGCCGACGTACATCGAGAGCTCGGCCGGCCTGCCATGGATCGGCGGCCAGTTCGCCGCGGCGTCGATCGGCTCTCTGGATGAGGGCCAGAGTGCGGTTGTGACCATCACCGCCCAGCTCGCTCCCGACGCCTCCGCGGACAGAGCCGTCACCAACCGCGCGAACGTGATCTATCAGGAGAGCGTCGCACTGCAGGCGAGCGCCACGATCAACGGCCAGATTCCGAATCAGCTGCCGGAGACCGGCTCGAACGCCCTGGCGCTGCCTTTGAGCGGGTTGGCACTGCTGGTGGCGGTCGTGGGCTTACGTCGGATGCGGCTGAATCGCGCCTGACGGCGCACCGATAACCGAATGCAAGACTTCGGAAGTCCTAAATACTTCCGAAGTCTGAACTACTTAAGGCTCCGGTGGTCGCTCGGCCACCTCCCCACCGAACGACCACCGGAGCAATCCACCCCAGGCATCACTTCTGAGAGCCAGGGGTGTTGTTTGTGCCCCCCGCGTTCCCGCAATGGCCCTTTACTCGCTCCCCCCGTGCATGTGGCAGATATCTGCAGCCATGGCCTGGGCAGTCTTGTCTGCAGGCTCCCCAAGCTGCTGCGGCGTCGTGCAGAAGGGGACCACGTACTTTGCCCACCATGTCGCACTGCAAGTAGTTCGTGGTGCGATCAAACATCGCCTGGACGAGGTCGGCGTTGCCCTCCACCGGACCGGCGCAGGTGACCAACAGCGCCACGCGCTTGCCCTTGAGCAGGGCGCTCGCGACGCTCCCATCCGCCGCCCACTTCACCATGGCGTAGTGCCGGTCGAGCAGGGCCTTGATCTGCGCCGTGACGCCCCAATCGTACAATGGAGTGGCGTAGACGACCGCGTCCGCCGCCATCACTCGTTCGAGCAGCGCTGCCGCGTCGTCCTTCTGCGCGCATCCCGGCTCGCCGAGGACTCGCTGGCAGGACTGGCAGGCCAGGCAGCCGCCCACCTGGTAGTCCGTGACGTTGATGCGGTCGACCTCGTGTTGCTCCGCGATCAGTGCTTCAAACCGTCCCAGCACCGCCGCGGTGTTTCCGTTCTTCTTAGGGCTCCCGAGAATCGTCGTTACCTTCATGTGGTGTCCCCCCTCCTCGTGGTCGCGCGACCCAGCATATATCGCCCCCTCATCAGCTGAACCAGGAGCAGCCCGACGAGGGGATTTGAGCGTGTGCGGGGTCAATTGTAGTACATGCCTGAGGGGGACGCAACTAATCGAACAGGGCAATCACCCTGACAGATCGAACGGTCATTGCACCACAATCTGCGTGTCGGGCCAGGCCTCGAGCGGCGTCACCGCCCCGATCAGCTTCCAGCCCTCGTCAGCACTCCACAGGAAGAACCGGCTTTGGCGCGCTGCCGGCCCGGAGGCCACCGACGACCACGGCACGTAGATCTCCATCGGCTTTCCGTCCGGCGACTGAGTGTAGACGCCCGCCCGCTGGCCGCTGGGCTCCCCCTGAGCATCGAATGTGGGCGTCTCGGTGCCGTCGACGCCGTAAACCACGACCGCCTGGTTCGGCACCAGCCCCAGGATCAGGACCTTATGCAGGCGGTCGAACGTGTACGACACCGGGCGATCTACAGAACGGACACCCGTCGACGCAACCGCAGGGCCCGCCGCAATCCCCCCGCAAACGGCGATCAAGGCCACAACAACCCACCCCACCAAGAATCTTGACTTCATCTCTCACCTCCGGCTGTGTAATAACCATTACATGATAGCATGTACTCTCTCAGGGCAAAGGTAATATCCATTACAAATTTGACCTTCAAGTTGCCGCCGAGTACAATGCTCGTACTGCGGCCCCTCTCGAATTGCTTGTGGCAGCTCACAGTCGGCACGGTACGGAAGGCCATGCGTTATGTCCACTTTCCGGCGGCTCTTCAGGTGCATCGCGTTGTCGCTGTACCTGCTTGGGAGTCTGGCGCCATCCTCCGAAGCAGGGCCGCCTCAGCCTCCGATGGTGCAACTGGTCTTTGCCGGCGACGTCATG
This sequence comes from uncultured Chloroflexia bacterium, assembly GCA_963843645.1. Taxonomy (GTDB): domain Bacteria; phylum Chloroflexota; class Anaerolineae; order DAOTYC01; family DAOTYC01; genus CAWJLE01. The sequence continues at coordinate 1,977,467 of CAWJLE010000003.1, forward strand.
ATTGGCCGGTCGATCGGACAGCGCATCGCCCTCAAGGGAACGGATTATCCGTTTGCTCCGATCCAGCCGCTCCTCACTCAGGCGGACCTGGCCTTCGGCAACCTCGAATCGCCCCTCACCACGGCCAAGTACGTCCTGCACGGCTACAACCTGGTCGGCAACCCCCGCCACGTCGCCAGCCTGACCTACGCCGGATTCGACGTGCTGGCGCTCGCCAACAATCACAGCACGGACCACGGGCCTGCCGGCCTGGCCGAGACCATCCACACGCTGGACGGCGCCGGCATCGCCCACGTGGGCGCGGGGGCGACGATCTCCGACGCCTATGCCGCCCTGCTACAGGCGACCGGCCCCATCACCGTGGCCTTCCTGGCCTACGACGGGACGGCGGGGAGCGCGACCGCGACGCTGGATACACCTGGAACGGCCGGCATTGGCGGGGCAAGCGTGGCGCGCAACATCGCTCGCGCAAGAAAGGAGGCGGACTTGGTCGTCGTCTCCGTGCACTGGGGCCGCGAATACCACGCACTGCCCGACGCGCGACAGCGCGCCCTGGCTCGCATGCTGGCGCGGGCGGGTGCGGACGTGATCATCGGGCATCACCCCCACGTCGTCCAGCCACTCGAATGGCTGACCGACAACGGTCGCAGCACACCCACCCTGGTGGCCTACAGCCTGGGCAACTTCATCTTCGATCAGGAATTCTCAGCTCCGACGTCCGAAGCCGCCTTACTGAGTTGCCGGGTGGGCGCAAACGGCCTGATCTCGGCCAGCGTGGTTCCAACGCGCATTCGGCGGATGCAGGTTCACGCCGCCACGACGGACGAGGCGGTCGCCCCACTGCAGCGCATGCTCTACGTCGGCATGTCCCAGTCGCCTTTCCAGTCCTTTTCGGCTGTGACTCTGCCTGAAGGTCAGCCGGACTTTCGTCTGACCTGGTGGGCGGTGCCGCAGAAGTGGGCCGCGCAGCCACCGACCACGTGTGACGTCGATGGCGACGGTGCGCCCGAGCTGGCGGCGGTCGAAGCCGGGCGCATCGTACTCCGATCTGCGCTCCAGGGCGACCTCTGGCGCAGTCCAGTCCTATGGCAATTCTCACGCGCGACGCTCGACGACGTAGACGGAGACGGGCAGGCGGAAGTGGTGGCGCTCGGCCAGCAGAACGAGGAAACCGCCCCGGCCAACGGCACTGTAATTCAGGTGTGGAAGTGGGACGTGAAGGCAGGGAACCTGCGGCTCCTCTGGGCCAGTGCCGCCGGGACCTACCGTGCGCTGATGCTGACCGACGTCGACGGCGATGGCGTGCACGACATCGCTTTGCCGGCGCAATAGCCGAGCAATGCAATGTGCGGGGCGGATAGGCTGGCACGCAGTTCGTTTGGCGGAGAGACTGGCGACGCAGGGTCTCACGACTCTGGACGGACGCGCCAACTATGCTGCCAACAACGTGCCGCACGTTGCTGAATCTGCGCTTCGGCTGCGCTGCGGCGCCTGATGCTACGATCTCTGCCCGACGCCCAGTTTGTACATCCGGAAACCATGCGCTCGCCACAGCTCTGAATCCCACACGCGCACGCAGTCGATGACGATCCGGGCCGGGCTCAGCTCGATCAGCGCCTGCGGGGTCAACTCGCGGAACTCGCGATGGGCCGTCAACAGGACGATGGCTTCAGAGTCCCGCACCGTGGCCGCCAGCGACCGCGCGGTTTCCTCGCCCAGGATCGACACGCCTGGTTTGTGGGGCTCGAACGCCTGCACCACCGCGCCGGCTTCGCCAAGCAGTCGGGCCACTTCAATCGCCGGACTCTCACGCAGATCGTCGACGTCTCGCTTGTACGCCAGACCCAGGACGGCCACACGCTTGCCATCGAGATCACCTAGAGCGCGCCGGATCAGCTCGACCACAAAACGGGGCTGCCCGTCGTTCACGGAGCGAGCGGTGCAGATCAAGGGGGCGCACTCCGAGCCGCCGTGCACCAGAAACCAGGGATCCACGCTGATGCAGTGCCCGCCTACGCCTGGGCCGGGAGCGAGGATGTTCACACGGGGGTGAAGATTGGCAATCTGAATGGCCTCCCAGACGTCAACTCCAAAATGATCGGCAAGCTGAGCGAACTCGTTCGCGATCGCGATATTGACGTCGCGGTATGCATTCTCCATCAGCTTCACCATCTCAGCAGTCGTTGAGTCGGTCAAAACAATCTCGCCACGCACGAAGACCCCGTACAGGTCCCTCCCGGCCTCCGCCGATGCGCGATCGATGCCGCCGATGACGCGTGCGTTCTCCAGCAGCTCCGACAGAATCTGCCCGGGAAGGACTCGTTCCGGAGAGTACGCCAGATGGAAGTCCGAACCCGCCCGCAGTCCCGACTGCTCCAGGATGGGCGCCACCAGGTTGGCGGTAGTGCCCGGCGGCGACGTGGACTCGAGCAGCACCAGATTCCCGGCTCTCAGATGAGGCACGATCGCTTCGGCCGCCGCGCTGACGGCCGACAGGTCCGGCGATTTGTCGTCGTGGATCGGCGTGGGCACGGCGATGATGAAGACGTCAGACGGCTCCGGACAGGCCGCCACGGTCAGGTTCCCGCTCTTGAGCGACGCCTGCACCAACGTGTTCAGACCCGGCTCGTGCAGGTGGATGCCGCCATCGCGCAAGGTCGAGAGGACCCTCTCATTCACGTCGACACCTAACACAGACAGCCCGTGTGTGGCGAGAGTCGCTGCCGTGGGCAAGCCGATGTAGCCGAGTCCGAGCACGCAAACTTCGTTCATTTCTTCTCCTCACAACGGGTAGCCCCAGATTCGCTCCGGCGATTCGGCCGCTGATCGGCGCGCCGATCCAGGCGAACGCCGAGGCGCTTAGTTCGCCAGAAGTGCATCCACAATCCGCCTGGCTGCGTGCCCGTCTCCATACGGGTTCACGGCTCGCGCCATCCCTTCATAGACCTGCCTATCGGTCAGCAACTGCCGAACGGCGGAGATGATGCTCTGAACGTCGGTGCCGACCAGTCGAGCCGTCCCGGCTTCGATCGCCTCAGGGCGCTCAGTCACGTCGCGGAGGACCAGCACCGGGACTCCCAGGCCCGGCGCTTCCTCTTGCAGGCCCCCTGAGTCCGTGAGCACCAGGTAAGCGCGCTGCATGAGGTGAACGAGGGGCAGATAATCCAACGGCTGCAGCAGCGTGATGTTGGGCACACCCCCGAGATGGTGATGCACCGGCTGCGACACGTTGGGATTCATGTGGACCGGGTACACGATGTGCACTCTGTTCTCAGCGGACGTAGCCAGCTCCCGGAGCGCCGCGCAGATGTTCTCCAGGGGAAGCCCGAAGTTCTCACGCCGGTGCGCGGTGACCAGGATCAGCTTCCGACCCGGCTCGAGCGCAGCGGCGCCGAGACGAAGGCCGTCCAAATCGAAAGGCTGTGCCCTCACCCACTGCAGCGCATCGATCACGGTGTTGCCCGTGACGTGAATGCGTTGCTCCGGCACCCCCTCACGCAGCAGGTTCTGTCGCGCCCACTCCGTCGGCGCGCAATGCAGGTCCGCGACGACGCTGACGACCCGGCGGTTCATTTCTTCGGGAAAAGGCCGCCACTTGTCCCACGTGCGCAAGCCGGCCTCCACGTGGGCGACCTTCACCCGCGCCATGAATGCCGCCTGCGCTGCCGCCATAGTGGTCGTCGTATCGCCCTGCACCACGACCCAATCCGGCTGTTCGGCTCGCAGCAGCGGCTCGAGATTGGACAGCACCATCGCCGCAACGTGGCTCGGAGACTGGTCGTGCGTCATCACGTCGAGGTCGAAATCGCACGTCAGACGAAACAACGACAGGACCTGATCCAGCATCTCGCGGTGCTGCCCGGTGACGCAGATCGACGTCTGCAGCCCGCAGTCGTGGGATCGGGCCTGCAGCTCCCGGATCACCGGCGCCAGCTTGATGGCCTCAGGCCTCGTTCCGAATACAACCAGCACCTTCATGCGCGTTTAAAGCCCCCTTTTGCGGTGACGATGTCTTCCAGGGCAGCCACGTAACGGCGCGAGACCACCTCCCAATTGAGCTCGGTGCGAGCCGCTTCCCGGCACCTTCCGCACATCGCCTCGTACTCGCCGGAATTCGACAGCACGCGCTCGATCGTGCGCGCCAAATCAGTCGGATCGCTTTCGTCGTATATGGCGCCCACGCCATATCGCTCGACCAGCCGCCGCTTCTCTGGTTGATCGTTGCCGATGACCGGAATGCCACACAGTATATACTGGAAAGACTTGTTGTCCAGGCTGTAGTAGTTGTTCAGGGAGGAACGAGATCGAGCAGCGCTCGGGCTGATGCCCACGTCGGCTGAGGCGATGTATAGCAGGATGTTGTCGAAAGGAATCCAGCCCAGAAAACGGACGCGGCTGTCAAGGTGTTCTTCCTTCACCCTCTGCTCCAGAGCCGAGCGCAAAGGACCGTCTCCGGCAATCGCGACGAGCACGGAGTCATCCAGGTATCGTGCGGCATCCACGATCTCTGCGACTCCTCGGGTTGGGCTGATCTTGCCGACGAAGATCGCAACCTTCTTTTCAGCGCCTCCGGTGAGCTGACTGCGAATCTCGGCTGACCGGGCAACCTGAACGTACGGATGTACGTTCGGGACGACCAGTGGGGCGGTGATGCCGTATCGCTCGCCGAGGATCTGCCCGACCGATTCTGTAACCGCAATGACCACGTCGCAGCGTCGAGCCATGGTCTTCTCGGTCCAGGCCACGATCGCCCTGTGGAGGCGAGAGTATGGAACCGGTCGCGCACATTCGGTCCACAGCTCGTGCGAATTGTACACCAGTTTGGCCCCGGTGAGCCTGGCGGCAAGGTAAGCCGGCATCAGCCCGTTGAAGTCGTGGCCCTCGTAGACGTCCGCCTTCTGGCGTATCGCCTCGGGCAGGACCGCCAGGCAAAACAATAGCTGATTGACGTCGGCCAGGATTTGAAGAGCGTGGCTGACGATTCTGGTTCGCCACGCGGGAGCATCGGTATTGTAATGGACCTGTCGATTCCTGGATGTCGGTGCGCTCGAGGTGGACCGGCGGCGAAAACGCGCAAAAATACGATGGAGAATCGTCGGCTTCCTGATGATAGGCAGGCCGTCTTTGATTTCGGAACGCGCTGGGTTCTGTCCGTACTTTCCGGTCCCGAGAACGACGACCTCGTGGCCCGCAGCCAGAAGTGCGCGAGCTTCCTTGTTCACCCGCGGGTCGACCCATGCAGAGTCGGCAAAATGGTTCGCCACCAGCATGACACACTTCATGGAGACCGCCATTGCAGGGCTTGCAGCCGCCGGAGGTGCGCTCGTCTCATTGCTTCGGCCCATCAGTCGCTGTGCGGGCATCAGTCACTTCGTCAAAAACCTGCGCGAGTCGCTGGGTCAACCTCTTGCGCGTGTGATTCTCGATGTAACTCTCACTAGATTGGCACGCCAAGGCACGTCGTCTCCAAAGATCGTGCAACTCTATCAGCGCGCGGGCGATTTCCGGAGGACTCTCGGGATCGACCCAGATAGCCACGCCCGCCTCGCTCAACAGCTCGAAGCTCTCACCGTCCCGTCGCCCCAAGACCAGGACAGGCTTCCGCGCGCCAAGATACTCGTATAGCTTGCCGGGTACGATGTTCGGGAAGTGCCTCACGAGCATGAGCAGAACGTCTGCCGCCTGCAGGTAACCTACGCTTCGATCGTGCGACATGTAACCGGGCATAACCACACAGGACGAAAGGTTGAGGTCCCTTATGACCGCCCTGGTTTCTGGGTCGACGTCGCCCACCAGGTGCACTCGGACCGTGTCCTGCAACCCGGGAGTTCGGTCAATCGCCTCTCTCAGGCCCTTGAGCAGAGTGTCGGGACGCGAATCCAGTCCGACGGTAGAACCCACGTATGCCAGGTGAAACTGATTCTGCTCGAGGTCAGGCTCAACCGAATTCTCAAAATCATCGGTGTCGTAGCCGTTGCGGATCGTCAGGAATTTCTCCGGGCACCGAACCGATCGACAAATGCCCGATGCGCATTCTCAGTGACCAGGATCACCCGGTCCGCTTTGTTCACCGCCCATCGGTGCAAGAGTCGCTCCCAGGGCATGAAGATCGTTGTGCGATAAGAAGGCAGGACAGTGCTTCGCAAAGGATCGAGAGTCCACTCATCCCGGTAATCGAACACGAGAGGGAGACCGGTTCTCGCTTTCAGCACAGCCGCGAGCAAGTGGCTTGAGAATGGGGCGCCCGTTGCGTAAATCGCGCTTATCGGCCTCCGGCGCAGCTCCCGCAGGGCGGCCGGAATGGCGCACGGCATCCACCAGTTGCCCACGTCGGGTATCGACAGAGGAGTCAAAGGCCCCCAAATCAGATAGCGCAATAGGCCCCGAAAGTCATTGCGGGGCTCAAGCGTGCGAGCCCTGATGATCTCCGTCTTCGTGGGGATCTCTGCCGCCAGGCTGTTGTCGCGCCACGTCTGAGTGGGCTGTTTGGGAGTCAAGACGACGGGTTCCCACCCAAACTGAGTCAGGTACTTTACGAACTTGGCGGATCGCTGAACGCCCGCGCCTCCAACCGGGGGAAACTCGTGGGCGATGAACAGCACCTGCCGACTGGCCGCAGAGCGGTGGTTTGAGGACACTGGCTGGCAACTCCTGAGATTTCGACCCTAAAATTATAAGCGGGATAGGAACAAAAGGCAAACCTTGGGAAGGATTTCCGTCTTTGGTATCGTTCGCGTATAATCACATCAAATCAGAAAGTGGGTACTACTCATAGCCATGTCACTCCGATCTCAAGCCTTTCGGGCAATGTTCTGGGTCGCACTGACCGGAAATCTGGGCAGGATCATCGCCTTCCTTACCCAATTGCTGCTGGCCCGACTGCTTGCCCCCAATGCCTTCGGTCTCATTGCTATCACAACGGTCGTACTCAACTCGATTCAGGTATTTCAGGACGCCGGGCTAAGCCAGACGCTCATCGCGCGTCCCGAAAACTCCGAAGAAGTGTTGGACGCGGCCTTCTTTGTGTCCTTCGCAATGGGCGCGGTGCTCTATGCCCTCGCACTGCTGGGAGCGCCTTTGGCTGCGGGCTTCTTCAACAACGTCGAGCTTACGCCCCTACTCAGGGTGCTGGCTCTACGCCTGGTCATTGCCTCGCTGGAGATGTCCCGACCGCACTTCTGTCGAAAGACCTGAAGTTCAAGGCCCTGGCGTGGCCTAACCTGATTAGTGCACTGAGCTTTGCGCTCGTGGCCATTCCGTTAGCCTCGTTGGGTCTTGGGGTCTGGAGTCTGGTTTGGGGCAATCTGGCCCGCGCGCTCATCGATACCGTCGCCGTTTGGCTTCTGGTCTCCTGGCGACCTTCCATGCGCTTTAACGGTAGAGCGGCATTCGAGCTGCTCAACTACAGCAAACACGTCGTCAGCATCGCATTCGGCGTCTTTCTCCAGCGGAATCTGGATACTGTTACCGTCGGCAAGCTCCTTGGAATGAGCGCCGTTGGCGCGTACAATCTCGCCTTCAGCCTCGCGAACGCTTTGCCACAACTATTGAACAGCGCGCTGTCCCCGGTGCTCCTGCCCACCTGCTCTCAGATCCAGAATGAGCGCGAGCGTCTCGCTAACGTGCACTTGCGGCTGGACAAATTCTTGTTGCTGGTCATTGTCCCGGCCGAGCTGCTCGTGGTTGTCCTGGCCAGGGATGGCATTTTGACGTTCTACGGCCCCAAGTGGGAGGCGGCGATCCTGCCGCTGCAAATACTGTGTTTGTACGCCCTGATTCGCCAGGTGGCCACGACCAATGGACCGATCCTCTTGGTGAGGAACAAAGCCAAACAACTCAATTACTCGATCTACGCCAGCCTCGTCGTACTGATTCTCCTCGCCTACCCTGCTGCGCATTTCGGAGGGCTGCTCGGCATCAGCATCTTGATGATCGTCGTCGTTATGTCCAGTGCGAGCTTCACTTTCTACCACACTTTCAGTGCTCTCGGCACGCGTTGGACCGACTACCTTGCGCTCGCCGCAGCACCTTTTGGCGCTGCTATGGCGTCGGTGCTGATCTACGGCGCATTTCTCCGGCTGTTTCCATTGCACATCGCGGATTATCGCGTGGCCCAGATGCCGTTCAACGTGTTCGTGTTGAGTGCCAGAGGGATGGTTCTGCTGCTCAGCTACTTCGGAGTTGTCTACGTGCTCGACGGCGGACTCAGAGAGGACGTGAGGGCGACGATATCGCGTGTGAGACGCTTTCGCCGCTCTGGCAGCACGGTGGAGGCGCCGTAGCGTGCAGAGGACAGGAACAGCCCAGGTCAAGCTCTTCCGGGGACATCCCGTCACCACGACTTCTGTCGGATACGTCTTGTCGCTGAATGAGACTCTTCGGCAGCGGGCCAAGGATTTAAGTCACCGGCCAGCTGCCTCGTTTCTACTCCGCTCTAGCCCACTTCCCGTTCAGTTCAACCAGCAGCGCGCGCGCCTCGATCAGGTCCGGCAGGTCCGCCCCTCGCTGAACCAAGCGCCGCAGCCGAGCGATGCCCGGCTCAAACTCGCCGGCCTCGACCTGGCACCAACCCAGAGCGTTCTCGACCCATCCGCTTAGGAGCAGCAATCCTTTGTCCTGAATCAGGGCCTGCAGCTCCGCCGCGCTGCCGAGGACTACCTGCGCCAGGCGGCAGCTGATCCGAAGGGTGCAGCCCGCCACGTCCCAAAGGTCAGGTCGCCGGCCCGTTCGGACGCTTGCACGTGCTCCGGGTTGCCCAGCCTCTCGCCGCCACCAGCGGTGGAGGTCAGTCGATCTGCAGCTCCATCGCCAGCAGCGTGCGGCGCTTGCGGAAGCCCAACTCCAGCAGCGCGTCGACGGCGTGCTTCTTCGCCGGGTTGAGCTTGACCTGCACCGGTTGGATCGAGTGGCGGAGCAGCGGCCTGCAATCCTGCGCGTAGCAGGTCGCGCTCCACACGCCCCTCGTAGCGAGGATGCACCCACAGCATCAGCCGGTGCGCGCCGCCTGTCCGTGGCGCAGTCGTCGCCTGCAGATAGCCGGCCAGACCGGAGCGGCCATCGACCACCAGGCGATAGGTACGGCGCCCGACGAAAAGCGCCGACCAGGCGTCCGCCACCGCCTGGAACCAATCGAGTTCGAAATCGATCTTCTGGAGAGGGGCAAGCCGCTGATCCTCCGCGGATGTGGCCCGCAGGACCAGCGAATACACGTCGGATCCTTCCTCAGGCTCGACTGGACGGGGGGCGAAGAGACTGTCTGAGGGACTCCCGGAGCTTTTGAACACTGCCGAAGTCTGGGAGCGACCAGCTCGGTCTCGGCCGTGACGACCGTGAAGCCCAGGCTGCGATAGAGTTCCAGAGCCCCGACGTTGTCGTCGCGCACCTGGAGGGAAACCGCGCGCCCGCCGCGCACCCGCACGTACTCGATGGCCTCCTCCAGCAAACAACGCGCGATGCCGCGCCGGCGATGCGAGGGCAAAACAGCGACATTCGAAATGCGCCACTGGGCAGGAAACGGGCCGGTCAGATTGAGGCTGGTGTTGCCGACGATCTGGCCATCGTCTTCCCAGACGAAGCCGGACAGGACCTCGCCGAAATCGGGGCTGGCCTGACGCAGCAACCACAGTAAGGGCCCGAGGTGGCCCAGCCGCCGCAGCTCGTGCAGCACCTCGCGACCCTCGCGATCCAGCTCATCAGAGAAGGCCTCCTCAATCAACGAGGCGACCGGGGTCAGATCGGAGGAGGGATCGAGGCGGCGCGGACCGGGCGAGCGGTTCGTGCGCGGCTCGAAGCGACCACTGCCATGATTTACCTCGAATCCAATAGGGCGGGCCAATGCCCGCCGGCGCCTCGTCCCGAATGCTCGCCAAGAGTCCTGCTCAGCGAGGACGACCGCAGCGTTCGGAACGGATTCTCACCCCACTCAGGCCACCTGCTTCGCTTCAAACGATGCCCTGCGCGACCTTCAGCGACCCCAGCGAGATCGGGGCATTCCCCTTATTCGCCCTGCGGCTGCTGGAACAGAAACAACGTCACCCCGATCTGGATCTCGTCGTCGGGCTGCAGCACGTGCTGGTCGATGCGTTGGCCGTTCACCAGCGTGCTGTTGGTGCTCTGCAAATCGTGGATGTAGTAACTGGGCCCCACGCGCACGATCTTAGCGTGGTGTCGGGATACCATGGGATGGTTGATGACGATGTCGCAGTCATCGCCACGGCCGAGCACCGTCGTCTTCTGATCCAGGCTGTAGACCGTGCCGTCATCGTCGCCGCCGACGACCTGCAGCGTAGGGCGCGTGCTCAGCTTGGGAATCGACTGCATCACCAGCGTGGTTTCGGCTTCTGACCGTGCTCCGGACGCCGCGGCGCTCGACCGGCTCTGGCGTCGAGAGGTCCAGTGGACCGGCCGCCGCCGGATCCGCCCACTCACGGCCGGGACGGGCCGCGACGGTCTGACTGTCGGGCCAGGACGAATGGCTTCAGGCGGACCCTGGACCTTTGGGCTTGTGGCGCGTGGTGAAGAAGAACACGGCGAAGATCAGCACTGCCAGGCCGATGACAGCAGCGACAGCCACGCCGATCAGCAGGCCGGAGCCGCCGCCGGGCGGCGGCGCGGGTGGAGGCGGCCGCTCGGAGCGCCTGCTTCCGGTGCCGTGCCGCCGGCTCCGCCGGGCGGCACCGTGGCCACCAATTCCTGCAGAGTGAACGTCCCCTCAGCCGTGTTGCCGGAGTTGTCCTTGGCCGTGATACTTCAGTGGGCCGGGCTTGAACTTGGCCTGGTCCGTCGGTGCGAAAGCGATCACCAGAAACTCGCCGGAGTTATTCGCCTGGGGCGCAATCGTCTGACCGAAGGCCTGGATCTCGACCTGGGAGTTGGGGGTGAAGCCACTGCCCTTCAGGAACACTTGCAAGCCGTAAGTTCCCTTGTCGGGCTCTACCTGCAGCTTGCTCCCCCCTGCGCCCAAACGAGCGGGACCGCAACGATCAAGACAAGCGACGACAAGCAGGCCCACCAGCCCACACGGGGTGCACGTAGTGCCCTTTGCTCATGACGTCTATCCTCTCCTCGCCCGATGATCCATCGCCCAGCTATAAACCACCCAGTATAACATGGGTATAATCTGGCGAGATTATACTGTAACCAAAATGGCGTGTCAACTCCATTGCCGTACGGATCGCGAGTTGCACCGTGAAGCCACGGAGAGCGCCGAGTGAACCCCGCGGATTCCTTTGCCCTGCTCGGTGTTCTCCATGTCTCGGTGGTGAAACACGAGTTCGGGGTCGCCACCGAAACCCTTTGCACACGATTCCATTCGGCCGAATTGGCGGATTTTCAGCATTCGTGATAAAATGCACCAGTCCAGTCGATGAGCACCTTAACCCTTCGTTCGTTCGAGCACATTTTGACACAGGCTGGGATTGGTGCTATACTCATAATTGGGCAAGAATGGTTTATCGCAAGTATGCAAAGTCTTCAATCCAGTCTACAACGTCGCCAAATAATGGTGTTTGGCCCCGGTCGTTGAGGTGCGTGTGGGCTTATTTGTTGGAGTCGGGCACTTCACCCGCTCCATTTTTGTTTGTTCGCGACCGGTGCGGCCTTGGCCCAAGCTGTGCCTGTCGCCTGTCCCCTGGCTAAACGCTCCGCCCGATTCTTCTGGCGTCGAGCGTTGCTTATATCTTATTCATACCAAACCTAAGGAGGAATAGGGTAAATGGCGGAGTTGAACAGTTTAGAGCAAACTATGCTCTACGGCGTCATCGTCGTCGCATTCATCAGCCTGGTATATGCAGCGTGGCTATTCTGCGACACGATTCGTCGCGACAAGGGCACCAAGGAAATGCAGCGGGTCTGGGCGGCTATCAAGGAAGGCGCCAATGCCTATCTGGGCACGCAGTTGATGACCATCCTGCCGATCCTGGTCGGGCTGGCCGTGCTGCTGTTCTTCAGCGTCTACGTCATCCAGCCGACCGTGGAAGCGCTGAAGATGTTCAGCAACGACGTCAGTGCCGCGCGGCTGAGATCGGCCTCGGTCGCGCGCTTGCTTTCGTCTTGGGCTCGGCCTTCTCGATTATCGTCGGGCAGTTGGGCATGCGCGTGGCCGTTGAAGGCAACATCCGCGTCACGGCGGAAGCGGTCAAAGAGCACTACAACGAGGCCCTGACCGTGGCTTACCGCTCCGGCACCTTCACCGGTATGTTGACCGACGGCCTGGGCCTGTTGGGCGGCACTACCATCTTCATGATCTTCGGCAAGGCCTCTCCGGACGTGTTGCTGGGCTTCGGCCTCGGCGGCACGCTGGTCGCGCTCTTCATGCGTATCGGCGGCGGTATCTACACCAAGTCGGCTGACGTGGGCGCGGACCTGGTCGGCAAGGTCGAGCAGGGCCTGCCCGAAGACGACCCGCGCAACGCCGCGGTGATCGCCGACCTGGTTGGCGACAACGTGGGTGACTGCGCCGGCATGGCCGCCGACATCTTCGAGTCCTACGAAGTCACCATCGTCTCCACGCTGATTCTGGGCATTTTCCTGTATCACGAAACCGGCAACACGTTCTGGATCGTCTATCCGCTGATCGTCCGCGCGATCGGTGTGCTGTCGTCCATCATCGGTACGTTCACCGTGCCGATCTGGGAGAGCTTCCCCATCAAATGGCTGCGGTCGCACGACGCCGAGGAGTCGATGTTCCGCTCCTACGAAGTCTCGTCCATCAACACCGATCGTTCTTCGCCTTCGTCTTCTCCCTGGCCTATGCCGGTGAGTGGCAGTTGGCGACCCTGAACATGGTCGGTGTCTTCCTCGCCGTGGCGTTCAACCCGTTGACCTCCCTCTTCACGTCCATCAAGCGCAAGGCCGTCATCGAGGTGGCGGAATCCACCAAGACCGGCACGGCTACGACGGTGCTGTCCGGTATGGCCCTCGGTATGGAAGCCAGCGTGTGGTCCCTCGTCGCAATCGTGGTCGCGCTGAGCAGCCAGCTATCTGGTCTTCTGGGGCCGATCGCCGATCTATATGCTCTATGGTGTGGCCATGATCGGTATCGGTATGCTGTCCCACACCGGCAATAACGTGGCCATGGATGCGTTCGGCCCGATCTCCGACAACGCCAACGGCATCGGTGAGATGGCGCACGTCGGGCCGAAGGCCTACGCCCTGCTGGCCGAGCTGGACGCGGTGGGCAATACCACCAAGGCCATCACCAAGCAGGTCGCCATCGCCTCCGCCGTCATCGCCGCGACCTCTTTGTTCTTCTCCTTCATGGCCGACGCGCTGACGCTGTCGAATCCCGGCGTGCCGGTGGCGGACCTGCTGACCCGTGGCATCCCGGTGTCGAGCCTGGATGGCACCATCGGCTTGCTGTTGGGTGGCGCGCTGCCCTTCTTGTTCTCGTCCTACTGCCTGCGCGCGGTGGCCCGTGGCGCCAACATGGTGGTGGCTGAAGTCCGCCGCCAGTTCAAGGTCCCGGGCGTGCTTGAAGGCAACGTCGATCCCGACTATGCCAAGGTCGTGGCGATCACCACCGCCGCCGCTCAGAAAGAGCTGGTCAGCCTGGTGGTGCTCTCGGTGGGCGTGCCCCTCCTGGTCGGCCTGGTCTTCGGTGTGATGGCCCTGGGCACCTTCCTGGCGGGCGTGATCCTGTCCGGCCAGTTGTTGGCCGTCTACATGGCCATCGCCGGTGGCGCACTGGACAACGCCAAGAAGTACGTGGAAGACGGCCACTTTGGCGGCAAGGGCTCACCGGCGCACAAAGCCGGTGTTGAGGGCGACACCGTCGGCGATCCGCTCAAGGACACCGCCGGTCCCGCTCTGAACCCGATGATCAAGGTGGTCAACATGGTCTCTCTGTTGGCCGCCCCGTTGATGATCGAGGGCGCAGGCAAGGTCGGCAGCTATATCGCCATCGTGATCCTGGTGGGCCTGATCTATTGGGCGCTCGGCCGCAGCAAGGCCGAAGTGACCATGACCGTTCCGATTCCTGTTCCCAACGCCTGATTCCAAGGCAATCGTTGTGCGGATTTTTGCGAGGGAGGCTCTCCATGGAGCCTCCCTCGTTTGCGTGCTGGCCGCGCGCAGTTTTGTGGTATAATGCGCCGGGTATTTTCACGTAGACAAACCAAAACTTCTTCGGAGGACGAGTTCATGGCGAAGCGGATGCGCAGACGGCTGGCGGCGATGATCCTGGTGGCTCTGAGCATGGGCCTTCTCTCGCTGGGAGTAGGGGCATTGGGCCGCGATTCGGCGGATGCCGGCTTCGTGCTCTACAGCGCAGCGGCAGCGCAGGTGGCGGCGACTTCGACACCTGAGGTCACCGTCGCGGTCACAACCACCTTGACGGTGCCTCCCGCAGTCAGGGTCTCGCCCGCCGCGGAAATGACGCTCACCGCCACGTCGACGCTCAGCCCGACCGTCACGGCCACTTTGACTCCGACCGTGGCGCCGACCATCACGCCCGTCGCTCCGCTGCGCGCGAATGCCCCCGTCATCGATCCGACCGACGCCGCGCGAGTGGGACTCGTGCGAACGCTCGTCAACCGGCAGCCCGCCTGGAGCGTGGCGTTCTCGCCGGATGGGTCGCTCGTGGCCGCCGGCGGCGATGATGGCCTGCTGCGCATCTGGCACGTGGAGGATGGCACGCTGCTGCGCGCCCTCACCGGGCACACTCACTCGATCTGGTGCGTGGCTTTCTCTCCGGACGGCCGACTCCTCGCGTCCGGTGGGGATGACGCCACCGTCCGCCTGTGGAACGTGGCCGACGGCTCGCTCCTGCGCACGCTGGCGGGGCACACTCAAGCGGTAATGAGCCTGAGCTTCTCGGGGGATGGGCGCACCCTGGCGTCCGGCGGCGCCGACGACACGATTCGCCTCTGGCAGGTCGCCACCGGCGCCTCGCTCGCCGTGCTGGATGGGTCGGACGACACCGTGTGGGGGTTGGCCTTCTCTCCCGACGGCAAGACGCTGACGTCTGCCGGAGAGGATGGCGCCGTCCGGTTCTGGCAGGTGCAGTAGCGGCCTACGCCTGATATCGGAACGTGAAAAGCGTGACCCATGGACTGTAGTTGCCGGCGCCGTCCTTGGTACGCACGCGAAGGTAGTAAACGCCGGGCGCGACCGCGCCCGGATTCCAGCGCTGATCGGTCGTCCAGTTCGCCGCGGTCCCGGTGGGGCTGGTGCCCCAGTACACTTCGTAGCCCGTCACGCCGCAGCCGACGTCCTGCGCCCCCTGCCACGTGAAATCGGGATCGTTGAGGCCGTTCTGCGGCAGATCGTTCGGCGCGCCGTGGACTTCCATCGCGGACGCAGGCGGCGTCGGAGGATCCGGGTCGTACCCGTACCATCCCACCGTGGTCGTCGCCACGTTGCTGGACAGGTCCCACGCGCGAATCTGCAGCGTATGCACGCCTTTGCCGCCATCGCTCAGGTGCACGGCGCCCGAATCCGCCAGCGCCTTCGCCGGAAGTCCGGGCGCATCCCGGTCCCAGCCGAGGTTGTAGCCACGCACGCCCGAGCCGGGCTTGTCGATGATCCTCCAGGAGATGCTCTCGTTGCTGTGGTACCACGTATTTGGCGAGGGCGCCGCCAGGATGATCTGCGGCGAGCTTTTGTCCTCATCGGGGCAGGAAGGGGGATCGCCCAGCCAGCGGTACGACGCGCCCATGAGCCCGGGCCGCCGGACGTTCGGCTGCGGGTAGCGGAAGGCGGCGCGTAGATGTCGTACGGATCGACGAGGTGGCCGCCCTGGCGTACCTCGAAGTGCAGGTGAACGCACGGCGGAGGGCAGCGGTCGATCCAGCTGCGGTCGCCCGACACGCCAATCTTGAATGCCCGCCCGATGCTCACCGTGTCCGGGCAGCGGGGAATGCTCGGCTCCACCGCCGAAGGTGTTGGTAGCGCGTCTCGAACGAGCCGATGTGCTGGATTCGGACCTGCGGACCCGGATCGTGGCCGCCGCCGCTTTGCCAACACGCGTCGCCCGGCGCGGCAGACAGAACGTCGAAGCGCTGCCAGGCGGTTTTGCTGCCAGACGCGCCCTTCCCGTAATCGATGGCCCCGTGATAGCTCCCATCGGAATACTGCCAGCCCGCCAGCAGGCGCATGTCACCGGACCAACGGAATGGATAGGTGAAGAAACCATTCCCCGCGGCGAGGGCGGACGGCAACCCAAACGCGCGCTCCTCCTCGACCGGACCTCCGGCAGACCAGCAGAGCGGTACCAGGATCACCAGCAGAGACCACAAGGCGATCAGGGCAATCCGACCAGCCGGGCGATAGCAACGACCTCGTGATTGTGATGCTGATGAGGCCATGGGCTGATCGTCCTCAGGTAGGCATGCAAGAAGTAACTCCAGGTAAATACAAAGTTATTATATCAGCAATTCGCCGAGTGGTCAAGAGGAGATTCTGGCGGGTGCAGCCGATTATGGCGCGGCTCAAGGCGGGCGACCCCACTCTCGGCTGGGGGGAGAGGCCGGAAGTGGGGTCGCCCGCCCTGAGCCGCGCCGGGACCTCCGGATGGATTGTAGGATCATGGCCGACTATGGACCGTCGCCGGACCCAGCAGTCAGGCCACCAGGACTTTATCGCCCGACGAGCCGCAGCGCCCGCTCGGGGTAACGCTCGCCCGCGGCTGCGCCCCTGGGGAAGGAGTCCTCCAATTCCTGCAGCTCTTTCTCGCTGAGCTTGATCTCGACGGCGCCCACGTTGTCCTCCAGATGGCTCCGCGTCTTGCTGCCGGGAATCGGGACGACGTCCGGACCTTGCGCCAGCACCCACGCCAGAGCCAGTTGGGCCGGCGTAACTTTGCGGGCACGGGCCATCTCGGTCACCCGCTCGACCAGCTTCAGGTTCTTGTCGAAATTCTCGCCCTGGAAGCGCGGCGTTTCGCGCCGATAGTCGTCGGGGGCCAGGTCCTCGAACCGCTTGAATCGCCCGGCCAGGAAGCCCCGCCCCAGCGGGCTGTACGGCACGAGGCCGATGCCCAGCTCCCGAATCGTGGGCAGGACCTCGTCCTCCGGGTCGCGGCTCCACAGCGAATATTCGGACTGCAGCGCGCTGATCGGATGAACGGCGTGCGCGCGCCGAATCGTCGCCGCCCCGGCCTCTGAGAGTCCCAGGAATCGCACCTTCCCGGCCTTCACCAGCTGGGCCATGGCGCCGACGGTGTCCTCGATCGGCACGGTGGGATCGACCCGGTGCTGGTAATACAGGTCGATGTGATCCACTCCCAGGCGCTTCAACGACGCGTCGCACGCCTGGAGCACGTACTCCGGCCGGCCGTTTACGCCGCGGTAAGCCGGATCGTTCGACCGCACGAAACCGAACTTCGTGGCCAGCACAATCTGATCACGCCGCCCGCGGATCGCCCGGCCCACCAGCTCTTCGTTCTTGTATGGGCCATACATGTCGGCCGTATCGAGAAGGTTGATTCCCAGTTCGAGCGCACGATGAATAGTGGCGATGGACTCCGCGTCGTCTGTCGGTCCGTAAAAATCGGACATGCCCATGCACCCCAATCCGATCGCGGACACCGTCAGTCCCTGGCGTCCCAATTTGCGTTGTTCCATGTGTTGTTCTCCTGTTCCGCCCTTTCGACAGGGACGAAGTATGCATTCATTGATCAGATTATAGCACGGCGCATCAAGCGGAACAGAGGAAGAGGAGGGCAGGGGGCAGGCAGTGGGGAACAGCCCCTGCATGCCATCCCAGGGTCTGTTCCGCCGCCTTCCTTAAGGGGAGACTCGAGAGGAAGAGCACCCTTTCCGGCATGGCCTGAACTGAGGCGGAGGAAAGGGAGCGAGGATCAGATCATGCGGTCACGTCCTCACCGCCGTCGACGCGAAGCACGTTGCCGGTCATCCAACTCAGCTCCGGGCGAGAAAACGCCACGATGGCGGCCGCTACGTCCTCCGGCGTCGTCAGCCGGCGATAGGGATTGCGGCGCAGCGACAGATCGATCGCTTCCTCGTGCCCGGGGATGGCCCGCAGGGCCGGGGTATCGGTCACACCTGCCTGCACCGCGTTGACCTTGATGTTGCGCGGCGCCAGCTCCACCGCCAACTGCCGGGTGTGTGACTCCAGGGCCGCCTTCGCCGCGCTGACCGCGCCGTAGGAGTACATGACACGATGGCTGCCCTCGCTGGTCATGGAAAAGACGCGTGCGTCGTCGGCGAAACGCCCGGCCCATACCAGGTCTTGCACCCAGTAGATCAGGCTGTTTGCCATCACGTCCAGCGTCATCGTAATCTGTTTGGGTTCCAGGCTTTCCTCACGGGTCGCGGCCACCATCGGTTTGAGCGAGCCGAACGCCAGTGAATGGAGCAACACCTTCACCTGGATGTTGTCCGCCACGAGCCGCTCGATTACCTTCGCGCGCTTTTCCGCATCGGCTGCGTTCATGTTGAAGAAAAGCGCCTGGCGGCCGGCGGCCTCGATGTCGGCCTGCACGGCCTTGGCCCGTGGCAGAGTCGACTTGAAGTCCAGGTGTACGCCGATGATGTTCAGGCCTGCCTGGGCCAGCGCCCTGCTCGTCGCCGCGCCAAACCCACTCGACGCACCCAGCACCAACCCCCAGCCCGAAAGAATCGCCGTCCCAGTCGTCAAAATGCACCTCCCATCGAAATTCCAGTGTCGTCGTGATGACCTGTAAGCATAATCACAGAATGCTCGGTTGTCAACTTTCTGAAACACGCCAACACCGAAAAAGTTGCTCCGCCTGAGACAGGCGTTCCCCCGGCGGGCGGCCACCCTGGTCGCCCTTACGGTCGAATGTAGGGGCGACCCGATGTGGTCGCCCGCCCCTCCAGGGGACAGCGCCGGCGCCAATTGGTGCATCCAGGGTTTTGGGCGAGCCGGCCGCCGTGAGAACTGTCGAGGGCCGGTCTCGCCCAAAATCCAGGATGCACCCCCGCCAACCAAGCTGATTGCTACGCACACAAATTCATGGTATAATAATATTAACAGCAGAGCTTCGCGCCAGTGGACGCGGGGCACTTCAGACCGGGTGAGTCGAGCATCGGCTCCGAGCCATGCACGTGGGTTCAGCATTGAGCGCGCCGCCTAGTCGAGTTTGGCGAGTGCGCTTTTTGTATGGGCAAAGGTGGTGGGGTGCCCAGGGCGCAAGAACCCATTCGGTCGGAAGTGACCCCAGAACTTCTCGCACGAGGTGAGTCGTGTGTCGGTGTGAGACCAATTTTGTGTGGGACCAAAAAGGAGATGGCAATGAACATCTACGTCGGGAATCTGGCGCGTGAAGTCACTGAGGATGATCTGAGAGAGGCCTTCGAGGCCTACGGCAAGGTATCATCGGTCAGCCTGTTGAAGGACCGGTTGACGGGTGAGCCCCGAGGTTTTGCCTTCGTCGAAATGCCCAGCCAGGCCGAGGGACAGGCCGCGTTGACCGCCCTGAACGGCGCGTCGCTCAAGGGTCGCACCCTCCGCGTCGATGAAGCCCGGCCTCGCGCCGAGGGCGGCGGAAGCCGTGGCGGTGGCGGCGGGGGCTACGGCGGGCGTGGCGGTGGTGGCGGCGGCTACGGCGGTGGCGGTGGTGGCTATGGAGGCCGCGGTGGCGGCGGTGGCGGATATGGTGGCCGCGGCGGCGGACGAGGCGGTTACGGCGACCGCGATCGCAATCGTTGGTAAATCGGGCCTGCGAGCCTCGGCAATAGAAAGCGGTTGATCGGCGGCGGCTGGGACGATACGTGTCCGGCCGCCGTTTTTCTTTGCCTTACGCGTGTCGCGTCCCGTTGGCTCCCCCCGTCACGTTCCCGGTCGCGTCTCCACCCGGCCTTGATAGTTGAGCAAGCAGAAGACGAAGCGTGGCAGTACGCCGAGCAGCTCTTTGGCCGCCCGAACGTACCGTTCGGCCTGTCGCCGATAGCCCTTCTCCTCCAGCGCCCGCTCCCAATCGCCCGGACCCCGCACGTCGTCCGTCTTGAACTCAATCACGGTCCATGCGCCTTCGCGATAAATCAGCGCGTCCATCACACCGTATTCAGGCTCCGCGTCACACCCCGATGCGTCGGTAGAACGCCAGGGGAGGCAGTACGGAACCTCGTGCAGACGCCGCTCCGCGCCGGCCATCTCCGCGAACAACGAATGGGCGTGGAAGCGCTCCAGCAATCGTCGGACCTCCCGCGCGGCATCGCCGATCTGCCGGTCGTCGGTCAGCCCGTGGCTGCGCGCGCGCCCGCTCACCCAGCGCTCGAACACACCGTCAGACCCGGGGAACCGCCACGCGGCCAGCGCCTCGTGCACCAATTGGCCGACCACCCACGCGGGCGCCGTCGGACGGTTGCCGGATGGCACGATCCACCACACCTGCCGTTGCGGCTCTGCTTCGGGTTCCTGTGCGGCCGCCGCGGCGATCACCGGCTCCAACAACGGCCATTCCCCCTGTGTTGCGCCGTCTGCTTCCTCGGCTTGGGTGATCTCCCCGTCACTGCCTGCCGCGATCGGCGGCCCGGCGCACGCGGGGCACTCCGGCTCGTACACGTTGCACGCCACGCTCGTCGCGCCGATTCCGAGATCGTAGCAGCGGACCTCCGTGCCGTCTTCCGTGTAATCGCTCATCTCCAGTCCGGCCAGTCCCAGGTCCTCTGCCCCGGCGATACGGCCCAGCCAGCCGCCCGGGCGGTCGACGCAGCGGTCTTTTTTGCTCAGCGTCACCTGGCCGCTGAGGATGAGTTTCTCTTGGGCGCGGGTCGCGGCGACGTAGAACAGCCGGTTCGACTCGGCTTCTTCCTGGTCGTCGGCGCGTCCTTTGCCCAGCCGGTACATCGTCGGACACTCGGAATCGTCGGATCGCGTGGGCAGGAGCACACCCAGCTCGGGGTCGAGCAGTACCTCATTGCGCGTGGCGCGCCGGTACGCCACGTCGCCGATGACCACCACCGGGAACTCGAGCCCCTTGGCGGCGTGAACGCTCATGATCTGCACCGCGCCGTCCGCCTCCGTGCGGGCCTCGCCCTCGCGCGCACCGGTGTCGCGCAGCTGCGCCACGTATTCCAGGAATTCGCCCACGCCCACGATGCCGCTCACGTGGGCGTCGGCGAGCAGTTTGCCGGCGTTGCGCGCTCCGCGTCTCTGGCCGGCCCAAATCAGCGCCGCCCGATAGCTCGTCTCGTCGAGGAACGCCTTCAGCACGTCGGCGACGGGCGTTCGCCCGACCCTCTCGTGCAGGCGCTCGATCAAATCGACGGCGCGGGCCCCCTTCGTCGATCCGGGAGCAGCGCGGAGCCGATCCCAGAAGCAGCCCGATGCACCTTCCTCCTGCTTGAGGGCGTACAACTCGGCATCGGTCAGGCCGATCACCGGCGAGCGCAGCAGGCCGACCAGGGCGAGATCGTCCGTCGGATCGGCCAGCGCCCGCAGCGCATTGAGCAGGTCGCGTATCTCCGGACGGTCGTAGAAGCCGCGGCCCGCCACGGTCAGGAACGGGATGCCGGCGGATTCGAACGCGTCCTCGTATGGCGCAAAAGAGCCAGACGCCCGGCACAGCACCGCCACGTCGCCGTAGCCGATCGCCCCCGTCGCGACCATTTCGGCGATGCGGCTCGCGGTAGCCTGCGCGGCACGTTCCAGCGCGCGCTCGCTCTTCGCGCCCACACCCAGATGCAGCTCGATGACCGTCGCGTCTCCGGAACCGCCGAACCTCTTGCGAGGGTCCTCGCGATCCGGCTTCAGCGCCGCGAACGGCTCGATCCACGGGCGGTCGGGGTCCGCTTCGTCCCCCAAAACCGGTCTCATCAGGTCGTTCAGTCCCTCGATCAGCCGGCGGTGAGCGCGGTAGGACGTGTCCAGCGTGCGGACCACACCCCCTTCCCGCGCGACTCGTTCGCGCTCGTCCCGAAACACGGCGACGTCCGCGCCTCGAAAGCGATAGATCGACTGCTTGGCGTCTCCGACCAGGAATAGCTTGTGGCCACCTCCGTCGAGAAACGAGACCAGGTCGCGCTGGCGGGCGTTTGTGTCCTGAAACTCGTCCACAAGGATCGCGCGGACCTCGCGTTGCCAGTCGCCGCAGACCGCCGGATCGTGGAGCAAGGCCAGCGCTCCCGCCTCGAGGTCGTCGAAATCCACCGCGCTGCGGGCTCGCTTGGCATCCTCGTAGCCCGTCAGGGCAAAGTCCCACAACCGGCGAAGCGCGGGCATCTGCGCCGCAACCGCCTCGTCGAGCGGCGACCAGGCGAGCTTGAGGACCCCAGCCTCGCACCAGCCCTCGCGCAGCGTGCGCAGCGCAGCCTTGACCTCGGTGAGTTGCTCCTTCCCATCGGGCCACTGCTTCGCCGAGCCGCCCGTCAGCTTGATCCCCGCCAGCCGCGATAGTGACACAAGGGCAGCGCTCAGCGGCCGGCCCGCTGCCCCGCGGACCGCCGCCAGCGCCTCCTGGCGCGCGACCTCCATCAGGTCGCTGTCTCCATTGGCGCAGCACGTTTCCAACAAGTCGACTGCTTCCACCCATCCGGGACGGGCGGTCAGGGCTGACAGCGCCTCTGCCTGTCGCTCCGCCAGCGCGGCCTGCCAGAACACGGCCACGCCCTCCGCATCAGCCGGGAGCACCGCCCACGCGGCCTGCGCCTCCAGCCGCCGGCTGAGCAGCGCCTCGAGGATATCGCGCAGGTTCCGCTCGCCCAGGAACGTGAACAGCGCCGCCACGCCCGGCTTCGTTCGCTGCCCAGGCCAGCGCCTGGTCGAGGGCAGCGCTCATCAGCAATCGGCTCTGCCCTTCGTCCAGCACATCGAAGCGCGGATCGAGCCCGGCTTCGGCCGGATGCGCGCGCAGGATCTCCGCACACAACCCGTGAATGGTCGAGATTCTCGCCGCGTCCAACGCCTGGTACAGATCCTCCCAGCGAGACACTTCCTCCGACTCTGAGGCGCCGGCCTGGAGAGAAGCGCACGCCGCCAGGTACTGCCGGATCTGCTCCCGCACGCGGTTTCGCATCTCGCGGGCGGCCTTCTCCGTGAACGTGATGGCCACGATGGAGCGCAGCGGCAGCCCGTCGGCCAGCAGCGACAGGTACCGGGCGACGAGTGTGCGCGTCTTGCCGGTGCCCGCCCCCGCGGTGACGACCACGTCGCGGCCGCGGGCCAGGATGGCCGGCTCCTGCTCCCTGCTGGGCGTCATCATGCGCACGATCGGGTGAAGGGACACGGTCAACCTCCCCATCCGGAGCGGTAGCGCCAGCAGAAGCCAGCCGCGGGGCAATAGGACGGGCAGCCGCCGTCGGGTGCGTGTGGGACGAAGCGGCCGCCGCGAATGCTCCGAACCGCTTCCCACACGGCTTTCTCGGTCGCCTCGAATGCCGCCGCCGGATTCGGCTTGAATTGGCTGAGCACGAAGAGACTGGGCTCTGCCTGCTGCACGTGCCAGTAGAAAGCCTCCACGGGCTCGCCCAGGCCCAGCGCGTCCCGGGCCGCCAGCGCATACAGCGGCAGCTGGAGCTTCTTGCCCTCGCGCACCGCACGCTGCGTGAACGGCGCGGGCCCGCCAGTCTTGTAATCGATTACCCGCAGCCGACCGTCGGCGTTCACGTCCACCCGATCGATGAAGCCATGCAGGCGGATTTCGTCGCCCTCATCCCCGCTCAGGACCAGCGGCGGGGCCTCGTCGATGCCGAAAGCCTGCTCGAAGTAGCGAGGAATGAACTCCGGACCGTACCCAGCCAGCGCGTCCACGGAGCGCGCCGCCCGCGACTCGATCTCGCGGCGCGTCTGCTCCCACCAGGCCGTGGCGCGGAACCCCTCGCGGGTCGGCGCCGCATCGAGCACCGCCGCGGCTACGCCCGGCAGCGCCGCGGCCAGAGCCTCGCGATCCGTCGGGGATCGACGCCCACGTCCACCGCTGCGTACAGCTGCTCGAAGAGGTGGTGGTAGATGTTGCCGAGCTGGGCTGCGTCCAGCCCCTCCGCCGGCTCGACGCGGGGTTCCAGGTGCAGCATGCGGCTGACGAAGAACTGGAACGGGCAGGATCGGTACGACTCCAGGCGGCTGGCGCTCCACACGTGCTGCGGTCCGTACGTCTCCTCAAGCACGTCGGCGAGCGGCGAGAGGTCGCCGTCAAACGGGGCGACTTCGCGGTTCTCCGCGTACCGCGCGCGGAACACCTCCCCCGCCGCGGTCACGTCCGCCCAGCGCCGGGCGGCGGCCGGCGGCGCCACCTTCACCCCGGCAGCGGGCGACCATCCAGCGTCGCGCCTACCCGCCGGCCTAATAGGGGCGACCCTGGGTGGTCGCCCGCCAAATGATTCTCATTCCCCGCGAAGCTCGCCATCAGTTCCGGCCAAGAGGCAGCCTCCGCCGGTACGGGCGCGGCGTCGCCGATCAGCGTCTTCGGGCGAACGTCCAGCCAGCGGCGCACCTCTTCCCAGAATGGCGACGCCTGCCACGCGGCGCCGTTGTCCGCCAGGCGCGACCGGACCAGCAGACAGCCGCTCGCCGGCGCGGGTGACCGTCTCGTAGAAGTATTCCGACTCCGCGCTTTCAGTGGAGAGGTCCAGCGGCAGCCCAAGCAGGTCACGCATGGCCCGGCGTTCCGCATCGCGCAGGAAGGGATCTTCGCGTTGTGGGGCGGGGAACTCGCCCTCACCGAGGCCGAGCACCGCGACCGCCCGCAGCGGCAAACCGCGGGCCTGGGTCACGCCGGCGACGAGGATCGCGCGCCGGCCGGATTCCACGTCCGGCGTGCAGGACGCCGTCTGCGCGGCCTCGACCAGGTCCGCGTGGAAACGGCCGAATTCCGGGGCCGAACCGGCGTCCGTGCCGAGTGCGGATTCAGCAGCGACCAGTCCGCGCAGCACGTCCTTGAGCCGGATCAGCGCTGCCACGTCTGCTTTCGCGACTTCCGGTGGCGCCGAACGCGCCCGCTCTACCACGCGCAGCGAGGTTTCGTCGTCGCCCCAATCGGAGTCGGCGGCGGCATCCGCGCCGATCAGCGCCTCCACCCAGCGGACCCACTCGCGATACGGAATGCTCTCCCGCCGGCGGCGTGATGCGTTCCACGAAGCGGTGGAATTTGGTCAGGAG
The DNA here is from genome assembly GCA_963843645.1 of uncultured Chloroflexia bacterium. Taxonomy (GTDB): domain Bacteria; phylum Chloroflexota; class Anaerolineae; order DAOTYC01; family DAOTYC01; genus CAWJLE01. The sequence continues at coordinate 2,002,487 of CAWJLE010000003.1, forward strand.
GCCGTCGTACTCCTCCGGGCTCCGGCCTTCGCCAATTTCGTCGCCTTCGTCCCCCCTGACGTTAGCCCGCTCGATCGCCGCCTGCAGCGCGTCGTCCCATTGTTCCGGCCCACCGATCACTCGGGCCTGCCGTGCGAGTGCATCGAGCCTGCCGGCGTCCTCGATGGTGATGCCGACTGGTTCCAGAGCGCCCGCGGATGGATAGGCGGCCCAATCGAAGTACGGCGACCGCCAGGCCTCCACCACTTGCCGCCACGGGAGCGCCGGTCCGCCCGCACGCGGCAGGGTCAGACCCAGCAGATCCAGCAGGGCGGCGACAGCGGGATTCGATCTGAGCGGCGGACCGTCCACCAGGCGCACCGGCAGACCGAACTCGGCGGCGATCTGCAGCACGAACGGCCGGTAGGGGAGAAGAGAGCGGGCCAGCAGTGCGGTCTCTTCGGGACGGATGTGGTCCAACACGATGCGCGCCTTGAGCCACCGCAGCGCCGCGCGGACCTCGGCGGCCCGATCCGAGGCCTCGATCAGCTCCACGGCCGGGCCGGACTCGGCCGTTTCCTCTTCCGTCTCAGGACGATGGCCGGATCCGGCCGGGGTCGAAGGTCCTCCGCCGCGAGCGAACAGGTGCGCTTCCAGGCGGGCGAGCTCGGGCGCAAAGTGGCCGGCGCAGGCCATCGCCGGATCGGCGGGACAGCCGGGCAGACGTTCCGCCCGGATGCCGAGCGCGCCCTCCAGCCGGCCCCGCGTCCGGTTGAAGCGCCGGTGCGCCGGGGTGCGCGGCGTCAGGTCGCCGGTGAGGGTAATCAGCAGTTCGCCGGGGCGAGGGGCGAGCGCCCGCAACAGGTCGATTTGCACTGCGGTGAAGTTGTCGAAGCCATCCACGGCCAGCACAGACCACTCTTCGCCCCATCTCACGTCTGTGTGGGCCAGCGCGGCCACCGCCATCCAGGCCAGCCCGGCCCGATCGACCCATTCGCTCGCCTGCAGGCGCGCCTGGTACGCGGCGTAGAGGTCGGCCAGGTCGACGAGACGCGGCGGTGCACCGAGCCTTTCGGCCGCCCGCCGGAAATCCTCCGGGCGAATGCGGGCCGCCTTAAGATCTGCGATCAGCTCCTGCAGCTCGTCGACGAACCCGGCGCGGCCACGGAGCGGTTCAAAGTGCGCCAGCGGCACCGTCTCCACCACGGCCCAGAGCAGACGATACTGCACCGTCTCGCCGAGCATCGTGTAGGCTTCACCGGCCGCGGCCAGGCACTCGACGTACAGGTCGTCGAACGTGCACACTCGCACGCCGATCGCACCTCCGGCCCGCGCCAGCCGCTGTCGCCACGCGAGGACCTGCAGCCGACTCGCGACGCACACGCACGAGCCACGGAGGTCACCCTGGGGTAGGTCGCCGCCGCGCATTCCGCGGGCCGATTCCAGCACGCGCTGCAGCACGAATTCCGACTCGCCAGGCGCCCGCAGGCGCAAGGTACAGGTGGATGGGCACGGAGACTCCCTGGTCGCGAGGATGCAGCCATGGTAACACGGATGGGAGAACGTTTCAAGTGGCGCGATCGGGGGGGCGCAAAGGCTTTGCTGCGGACCTTCCGCCGGACAACCGTGACCCTGAGGGAGCGCCGTTTGCGATCGAGGGATCTCGCTGGCACCGACGCGCCCTCTTATCAGCCGAGACCCCGCGGTCGCCTCAAGGTAGCGCTCGTCGGGCAAGCCGGCGCGTCTTGGAGCGATAGGGTTTGACGTCTGTTATGGCGGAGTCGAGCGAAACAGGCTACGTGCCAGTCCGCGACACCGAGCAGATGTGGACCACCTCATCGCCCGCGGCGGCGAGTGCCGGCAGCAGAACGTTCCGCGGCACGCCTTTCAGCCGGATGGCAAAATAGACGAACTGGGGATCCTCGCTCTCGAACGACGCTGAAGAACAGATGTTCCCCCCCAAATCGGCGATCAGCGCGCCAGGCGGGCCAACTCGCCCTTTCGTCGGGCACTTTCAACGTAATGCGCAGCTCCGCCTGCCCACGCGCCAGGATCTCCAGGAACGCCTTGAAGATGTCCGTCTCAGTGATCACCCCACCAGGTCGCTGCCGCGCAGACGGGCAGGCAGCCGATGTCGTTCTTGACCATGATGCGTGCCGCCTCTTCGATCGGGTGTCTCGTCGGGCACCGTGATCGGCGGACTGGTCATGACTTCCTTGACCTCTAGTTTGGTGAGCAGATAGTTGATCTCGAAGACGGAGAGCGCCGTGGCCGACGAGGGTGAAGCGTGCAGCAGGTCCTTTTGCGTGACGATGCCGATCAGCTTGCCCTTCTTGTCCGTCACCGGCAGGTGGTGGACTTCCTTTTCCCGAATGAGCTGGAAAGCGTCGGAAAACGAGGTCTCGGCCGTGACCGTCACTGGATCGGGCGCCATACGGTGTTTCACCAACATGGGAATACCCTCCTCTCAAGGCTCAGAGCCGGACCAAACGGCCCGAGCGCCGATTTGGCGGTCAGGCCGTTCCATCCCAGGTACGCTATTTGTACCCGCTCATCGCCGGCCAGCTGAGCCGACGGCCCTTCCACAACCACCTGTCCGGATTCCATGACGTAAGCGCGGTCGGCCAGCTCCAGCGCCGCACGTGCATTTTGCTCCACGAGCAAGATCGTCATTCCTTGCTCCCGCAGTTGGCCCGAAACCCGAAAGATCTCTTTGACCAGCAGCGGGGCCAGGCCAAGCGACGGCTCGTCCATCAGCAACAGCCGGGGCTTCGCCATCCACGCTCGGCCGAGCGTGAGCATCTGCTGCTCGCCGCCGGAAAGCGTGCCGGCGGCCTGATTTCGCCGCTCCTCGAGCCGCGGGAATATTTCGAACACGGATTCTACGTCCTGATCGAATGTTTTGCCGTCCCGTCTGTAGCGGTGGTACGCGCCGAGGATCAGGTTGTCCAGGACGGTCATCGTGGCAAAGACCTGTCGCCGTTCGGGCACCTGGCTGATCCCCAGCCGAACGATGTTCTCCGGGCACTGGTTCGTGATCGCCGTCCTTCAAACTCGACCTGTCCGCTGCGCGCGGCGGCACGCCGGAAATGGTGTTCAACAACGTGGTTTTGCCCGCGCCGTTTGGCCCGATGACGGCGACGATCTCGCCCTCGCTCGACTTCCAGCGAGATGTCTCTCAGCGCCTGCATCCGCCCGTAGTAGGTGCTGACCTTCTCCAGCTTCAACATCGACTTACAGAATCTCCTCGCCCAGGTAGGCTGCGATAACCTGCCGGTTCGCCTGCACCTCGGCCGGCGTGCCTTCCGCGATCTTCTGGCCGTACTCCAGGACGACGATGCGATCGGCAATATCCATCACGAACTGCGATATCATGTTCGACCAACAGCACGGTTAGCCCGTCAGCGCGGATGGTCCGAATCAGCCGCGACAGATCCTCTTTCTCGGCCGGCTCAGGCCGGAGCCGGGCTCGTCGAGCAAGAGCAACCTGGGCTCTGTCGCAAGTGCGCGGGCAATCTCGAGCAGCCGCTGCTGTCCGAACGGCAGGCTCATGGCGTGTCTCAGCGGCCTTGCCTCGCCAGGCCCACCCGCGCCAGTTCGTCGACGAGCTCGCGTGCGGATCGTGCGCTCTTCGCGCGAGCGCGGGGCACGTCGCAAAGCCGCTTCCAGCAACCCATAGCTGCTCTTCACGTGTCGGCCCAACCATCACGTTCTCCAGGACAACGTCATGTTCCCAAAGAGCTGCACGCTCTGGAACGTCCGGGCCAGGCCCAGGCCGCTGATGACGTGCGGCTTGACGCCGGTCACTCGTGGCCGGCGAAACGGATGCGCCCCGTTCGTCGGCGACACCGCGCCCGAGATCAGGTTGAAGAGCGTGGTCTTGCCTGCGCCGTTGGGCCCAATAACGGCGACAATCTCCCCCGCCGCACGCGAAATCGAGGTCCAGCACGGCCATCAGGCCGCCAAAATCCTTCCTCAGGTTTCGCACGTCCAGAGAGCGATGGGTCTCTCGTCGGGAATTCCCAACTGTCGCCAAGGCGCTTCCGACACAGCCTGCGGTCTGCACGGAGGCCTGAATCAGCAGGCGGTCTTGCCCGGCACTCCCCAACTCCGCTCAGCCGCCCGATTCCTCGCCACCACCCGCCGGTTTGCGCCACAAACCCCGCACCCACCGCGCGCCGCCCACCGTCAGCCCGTCCGGCAGAAGATCATGATCGCGACGATCACGATGCCGTAGACGATGATCTCGTGCTCGCCGCCGGCCCCGTGCATAACGACCTGCATCCGGCTGCGGATCAGCTCCTTCAGGATCAGCGCGACTGCCACGCCCAAGGGAGCGCCCCAGATGCTGGCGATTCCGCCCACGACCGACATCAAGACCAGCTCGATCGAGCCCGACGAAGCTGAAGGGCCCCGGCGAGACGGCGGCCTGAAAGTGGGCGTACAGGCTCCCGGCCAGGCTGGCGTACACCGCGCTGAGCACGAACACCTGCAGTTTGTACTTGTCGGTGTCCACGCCCGTCGCGTTGGCCGCCACCTCGCTGCCGTGAATGGAGCGCAGCGCGCGTCCCACTCGGGAATTGACGATGTTGAACGAGACGACCATGACCCCCAGGGCTACGGCCCAGACGAGAAAGTAGTACCGCTCGATCGGCCAGATGGCGAAACCGCCGATCGACAGCCGCCCGACGTCGAAAATGCCGTCGAAGCCGCCGGTGATGTTGAGGGCGGCAGTCGAGAGGCCGAAGTTCTCGCGCAAGCAGGATGAAGACCATGATGCCGAGGCCGAGAGTGCCCATGGCCAGGTAATGGCCGCGCAGGCGCAGAATCGGCTTGCCGACGACGTAGGCAAAACCGCCGACGAAGCCCATGCTGCCGAGCATCACCACCCAGGGCCACCACCAGGCGCCGGCCAGTGCCGCGCGGCAGCCCAAGCGTCGCTGCCCGTGGCGGTGAAGATGGCCGAGGCGTAGGCGCCCATGCCGTAGAAGGCGGCCTGGCCCAGAGAGGCCTGGCCGGCATAGCCCATCAGGAGGTTGAGCCCGACCACGACGATGGTCAGGATGCCCGCCCGAACCATGGTGTCCATCGTCACGATGCCGCCGGTGAGATCGGCGAAGCGGATGCCCAGCGGGTGGGTCGTCTCGATCCAGCCCATCATGACGATCAGGACGGCCAGCAGAAGCCACACCCACACCGTTCCAGGGCACAGTCGCGCTCTACTGCTGCATGTTGTTCGAGGCTCCGACGCGCCTGGCTCATCTGGCTGTCCCTCTACTCCTCTTCGACGGCCGCTTCGCCCCCGATGGCCCCGCGCGAGCGAAGCACGAGGATGACGATCAGCACCACAAACGCAAAGATGTCCTTGAGGCCCGCTTTGGTCACTCCGGCGGCCACGTTTTCGAGCACGCCCAACAACGAGGCCGCCGACCACCGCTCCCGTCGAACTGACCAGCCCGCCCATGACGGCAGCCACGAATCCCTTCAGGCCTGGCTGCAGGCCCATGTCGTACATTGGGGCAGTGGCCGGCGCCAGGACGATCCCGCCGATGGCTCCCAGGGCGGCGGCCAGGACGAAGGACAGCAGCGACATGCGGCTGGATCGAATGCCGACGAGCTGCGCCGCGCGCCGGTTGACGGCGCACGCCCGTAGCGCCTTGCCCATCAGGGTGCGTTCGAAGAAGTAGGCCAGCGCGGCCAGAATCGCCGCGGTGACACCCCAGATCCACAGGCTCTGCGCCTTGATCATGACCCCGACGAAGCGGGCGCCGGCGGGCAGCGTCGTGGCCCCGAAAGTCCACGACACCGCGCCCTGCGCCACGACCTGTCCGAAGCGGAGAATCTGGTCTTTCTGCTGCAACGTGGTAGAACGCCGGCAGCTGGTACGGGCTCGAGCCCCAGACGAGCAGAGCCGCACCCCACATGACGGTGTACACGCCGACGGTGATGATAGTCAGGGTGAGAGCAGGAGAGCGACGCGCGGGCCAGATGGCCAGCCGCTCCATCAGCGCCCCCACGCCACCCACCAGCACGATCGAAAGCAGAACTGAGAGGCTCATCCGCAAAGGCGGGGCGAGGCTCTCGAAGGCAGGCAAGTTAACAGGCTGACGCAGAGCATGGCCCCCAGCATGACGAAACCGCCCTGGGCGAAATTGATGATCCCCGTCACGTTAAAGACTGTGACGAAGCCCAGAGCGACCAGGGCGTAGATTGCGCCGCCTCGCAGGCCGTCGACAATCAATTGCAGGTACTGGGGCAGCGCGAAGTTCCGTTGGTGGCCCAGGTACACGACCAGCACCCGCGAACGCCAGAACCGCTACGGCGATCTTCAGCACCCTGCCCCATCTGCCGCGGAGAAAGTCGGTTATGTCGACCCGCATCGCACCCCTCTCGCCGCTTGTCGCTCAGAGACTTCCGAGACTTCCGAAGTCTTTAGGACCTCGGAAGTCTGAACTTGGGCCACTACTGCTTTCTTTTGGGGACTTCCGATGTTTCAGAGACTCCCAACATACACCGCTGGGCTGTGTCGGAAGTCGTCCCGGACACTACCAATCCTTCTGGTCGAAGTAGGTCCACTTTCCGTCGACGATCTTGACGAACGTCAGCGCGTCGTACTTCAGGCCCAGGTGATCCGTCGGCGTGACGGTGAAGACTCCGCCGATGCCCGGCCAGTTTTGATGTTGTTCTCGAAGTAGTCCCGGACGGCGGTGCGGCGCTCGTGCGAGGGCGACGCCGTCATTGAGGCTCTTGAACGCGTCGACGGACCACATGACGCCGTCCCAGGCGTGACCGCCGAAAGTGCTGACGGACTGGCCGTTGGTGAAGGCGGCATAGTCGGCAATGTACTTGAGCACGACAGGCTTCTGAGGATCGGTGTCGGGCAGCGTGTTGGCGACCATCAGGCGACCGCAGGGGGTGACGATGCCCTCGGCCGATTCGCCCGCCAGCTTGATGAAGTCATCGTTGCACACGCCGTGTCCCTCGATCACCGGGCATGTCAGGCAGCGTCTCGCGGGCAGCCACAGTCACCGTCGACGCACCCGGTGGAATGGCGCCCACCACAATCGCCTGGCAGCCGCTCGCCTGCACGCTGGCCAACTGCGGGAACTCGGTGTCGGTCCGCTCGAAGGCGTCCGAATGCGCGACTTCGATCCCCGCCGCCTTCAGCGCTGTGGTCGTCTGCGCCAGGCAATCCTGCCCGTAACCGCTGTTCTCGTACAGATCGCACGACGGTGGTGATGCCCTTTGCCTTGAGGTAAAGCGCCTGCCACTCGGCGGAATGCGGGTTCTCTTGCGCGGTCTTGAAGATCCACGGCCGCGTCTGGCCCGTGTTCGGATCCTCGATGACGGAACGCGCCGAAGCCATGGCGACGAATGGAATCTCACTCTCGGTGGCCAGCGGCACGACGGCCGCGGCGTTCCCGCTGAGCGTGCCGCCGACGATGACGTCCACCTCATCCTGGGTGATCAACCGCCTGGCCACGCTGGCAGCAGTGTCCGGATTGCTCTCGTCGTCGTAGATGACGAAATCCAGCGCGTGATGCACGCCGTCGGCTCCGGTGACGCCGTCCGCGAGCTGCTTCTGCAGCATCTCCACGGTGTCCCGTTGCGGCAGCCCCAGGCTGGACCCTGACCCGGTGATCGAAGCAAAGAAGCCGATCTTGTACGCCGTTCCCTCAGGCGCCGCAGCCTGCGCAACCCCTCCACTCTGGCCCGACGCAGGCAAAACCACGCCGCCGAGCACGATCAGCCCCACCACGACCAACAGGTCAACCACGACAGAGACACGACGCGCCTTCATTTCACCCTCCTTGGGTTGGATTGTGCCCAGCCTCGACTGGACGTGCGTCCATAGTCAGGACGAACCCGTCCCGACGTTTGCCACTGCAGGTAGGTTGAGTAAGTGTAGCCTGGCCCAACGCTCTCTCGGCGCTTCTGGCCAATCAGGGTTCTTCCGGAGCGCCTGAGCCATAGCACGCCACAGGCCGGGCAGGTTTTCTGCCGGCCAAGGCGGTCGTGTAACCGCAACTCGCGGGCGCCGGATCCCTTCGACAGTGAAGGACGGCGCAGCGCGCGTGCGGATGTGATTCAGGTCGCAGTGATTCTACTCGTATTATCGCAATCTGCAAAATCGGAATCACACCGTAACACTAAGTTGACAGAATGCCGATTTGCATGCATAATTGCCGTCCATCCACGTTGGTCACATTGCCGCGCCCGCGCGGCGCCAGTTTCTTTTGCGAGGAGGAGAGCGGTGCAGACTGCCCAGCGCATCACCCAATTCCGGGAGTCCGTCATTCGGGAAATGACCCGACTGGCCATGCAGTACGACGCGATCAACCTGAGCCAGGGATTCCCGGATTTCGACGCCCCGCCGGCGGTGAAGGAGGCGGCCGCCAGGGCCATCCTGGACAGCCACAACCAGTATTCTCCTACCTGGGGCTACCCGGCGCTGCGCCAGAAGCTGGCCGAGCAGTACACCCAACGCCTCGGCTGGGCGGTCGACCCGGCCCAGCACGTGACGGTGACCTGCGGCGTGACGGAAGCGATCAACGCGGCGATGCTCGCCATCTTGAATCCGGGCGACGAGGTCGTGATCATCGAGCCGGCTCACGAGACCTTCGTGCCCTCCGCGATCTTCGCCGGAGCGGGCTGGGGTGCCGTTCCCCTGGAGTGGCCCGAGTATCGCCTGGATCCGGATCGATTGGCCGCCGCGGTGAATTCTCACACCAAAGCGCTGCTGTTGAACACGCCGCACAACCCGACCGGCCGGGTCTTCGACGACGAGGAGATGGCCGCGATAATCGACGTCGTGTTGAAGCACGACCTGGTGCTGATCACCGACGAGATCTACGACCACATCCTGTACGACGGCCGCCGGCACGTCGCCCCAGGCGGCATCGAGCCGCTGCGGGAGCGCACCATTACGATCGGCGGCCTGGGCAAGACCTTCGCCGTTACGGGTTGGCGCCTGGGCTACGTGATTGCCCCGACCCGCCTTTCGGCGGCGGTGCGTCCGGTGCACGACTTCCTGACCGTCTGCGCCGCCACGCCTCTGCAGGTAGCGGCCGTCGCGGCGCTCAGCCTGCCCGAAGAATACTACGCCTCGATGCTGGCCGATTATCACCAGCGCCGCGATTTGATGATGGGCATTCTGGACGAGATGGGCTTCGTTGCCCGCCGGCCGCAAGGGGCGTACTACGTGCTGGCCGATTACAGCAAGGTGCCGGCCGAGCAGGCCCAGTGGGATTCGATGCGCTTCGCGAAATGGATGGTGGCGGAGATCGGCGTCGCGGTTGTCCCCGGCACCGTCTTCTACACGCTGCCGGGCTACGGTGACCGGAGCGTTCGCTTCGCGTTCCCCAAGAAACTCGACACCCTCCGCGCCGCAGGGGACCGCCTGGCGCGCATGCGAGCGTAGGCAAACCGAAACGGCCCAAGGATCTTCGATCCTCGGGCCGTTTTCTTCCGAAAATCGGCTACTGAGTCGGCTCTGCCGCTGCGGGTGCGTCCGGCACCGCCGCAGGGATCTCTTCCATCTCCCCCATCGCGTTCAGGGCTGCCACGATCGCCTGCGTCGCGGCGGGCGGCTCCAACCGGCCGGTATTGATGATCAGGTGGTACAGCATCGGATCGTCCCAGCGAATGCCGAAGTACTCCGTCAGATACTGCGCGTTGGCGCGGTCGCGGTCCACGATGAACTGATACGCGCTGGAAAAGCTCCGCTCTTCTCGCTCCATGAGTCTGCGGATGCGGGCGCCTTCCGGCGCCTCCAGCCGGATGTGGAGGACGTCGGGCATGTCCCTTAGGATGGCCTGACCGCCACGCCCGATGATCACCACGTTGCCCCGATGGTAGGCCGACAGGATCGTGCGGCGGACGAATTCCACGAGCCGCGGCTCGTCCAATTGCTCGATGGTCAGGGCAGAACCCGGCCCGGCTTCCGGCCCCGGAGCCTGGCCCGCCGTGGGCCGCCAGCCGCCGCGCCCAAACAGCCGCTCCAGGAAGCCCTTCACCTTGTAGTCGTCCTCTGAAAAATCGACGACTTCGGCGGCCGACAGCCCCACGCCAGTCGCCACCTCCGCCATCAGCCGCTTGTCGAAGAACGTGTAACCCAATTGCTCGCACAATCGCTCGGCTACGTCCAATCCACCGCTGCCCACCTGCCGAGAAATGGTTATGACACCCACGTCACACCTCCTCTGTGGTCTGACCGCGATCGACGTTCCACTACACCCATCGACAAGGGTTGTTCTATTTCAATCATTCTATCACATTTTCGATAATATGTAAAGATGATTACGCCCGCAACGACGGACTTCCGAAGTCTTGGAGACTTCGGAAGTCTGAGTTTAGCGACGTCATCCAGCGCGCTGTCACATCTACCCCAGGTTCTCGATCGCCACCGGCTCGACATCGTCCGCAAGATCGAAACCGAAGATCTTGGAGTAGAAGTAGAGCTCCGCATCCATCGCGCGCTTGATGTTCTCCGCCCGGCGGAATCCGTGTTGTTCGCCCTCGAAGGCAATGTAGGCGACGGGCAGACCCTTGGCCCGCACGGCCTCGAACATCATCTCTGCCTGGTTGGGTGGCACGATCTTGTCTTCCAGCCCTTGCAGCAGGATCATCGGCCGCGAAAGGAGCCCGACGTGATGGATGGGCGAGCGCTCCAGGTAGATGTCGCGCCGCTCCGGATAGGGGCCGACCAGGCCATCGAGGTAGCGGGACTCGAACTTGTGCGTGTCGCGAACCAGCGCCTCCAGGTCGCTGACGCCGTAGTAGCTCGCGCCCGTGGCAAAAGCGTCTCGGAAGGTCAGGGCTGCCAGCGTAGTGTAGCCTCCCGCGCTGCCCCCGCGAATGGCCAGCCGCGCCCCGTCCACCTTTCCCTGGCTCGCCAGGTAGCGCGCTCCGTTGACGCAATCGTCGACGTCCACGATGCCCCACTGCCCCTTCAGCCGCTCGCGGTATGCGCGCCCGTAGCCCGTGCTGCCGCCGTAGTCCACGTCCAGCACGGCAACGCCCCGGCTCGTCCAGTATTGGATCCGCAGGTTCAGGGCGGCCGACGTGTTGCTGGTCGGTCCGCCGTGGCTCAGCACTAACAATGGCGGCAGCTCGCCGTCCGGCGCTCGGTAATCGCGGTTCCGAGGCGGATAGAAGTAACCGTACGCCGATAGCCCGCCCTCAGTTGGGAATTCAATCGGCTGCCCGATCGACAGGTAACCGGCATCCGGCATGGCATCGCTCGACCTCCGCAGGGCCTCGATTTCCCGGGTGCTCCAGGTCGAGCCCGACCAGCGCCGCCGGCTCCGTCGGAGCCGCCGCCCCGAAAAATACCTGGCCGTTTCCCGCCACGACGTCGCCGATTTCTGTGTATGGTGTGTCTATCGGCGTCAACGCCAGAGTGGTCGTGTCGAGGGCAGCCAGGCGCCAGCGCGCTTCCTGCCGATAGGAACAGATGATTCGTCCGGCCGAGTCGAAGGCGTAAGTCGGACCGCCAAAGACCCAGGCCGGAACGCCGAACTCCGCCTCCAGCGGGGCCAGAGCCTCCACCTTGCCGCCTCGCCACCGGTAGAGGTTCCACCACCCGGTCCGGTCCGACACGAAGTGCAAGATGCCGTCCGGCGACCATTCCGGCTGGAAGATGGACTCGTCGACGCTGCCCGCGACGTGCTGCGCATTCTGCAGCGATCCGTCTTCCGCCAGGTCGCCGACCCATAGCTCTGTGCCATCCCACGGCATGTTCGGATGGTTCCAGGTCAGCCAGGCCAGGCGCGCGCCGTCCGGGCTGATCCGCGGCGAGGAATAGAAATCGTTACCGGAAGCGAGGACGGCCCCGCCGTTCCCCGGAATCCAGATTGATCGCGACCACGGCGTTTTCCGCTTCCTGCTCGGGGTCGGTGTGGTCCTCGCGGACGCAAATCAGCCGCCCTCGCCGGCGGTCCACGACGTAGTCCGCGTATCGCAGGTCCTCGGCCGGGGTGATCGGCCGCGGCGCCATACCGGGGTCTTGCCGGTAAACGCGTTGATCGGCGAAATTGGAGAAGTAGACGCGCCCCTCGTGGACCGCGAAAGAACCGCCGCCGTACTCGTGCACGCGCGTCCGCGCGTTGAAGCCCGGCGGAGTCACGTCGATGACATCGCCCTCTTCGGTGCGGAGCACTACGACGGAGCGGCCAGCCTCGGTGGGGCGCTGCTCGATCCAGTAGACGTCATCGCCGTCGAGCGCGATCTGCCCGAGCGAGATCGTGCGCTGCACGATCAGTTCCGCGGTAATGGGCGACTTCCAGGAACCGTAAGGAGCAAGGATGGGTTCGGGCATCTGAGTATACCTCCAGGAGCATGAGGGCGGCCAGGGATTCGAGATCCCTGACTGCAACGCTGTGGTGTGACCCAATTGAATTGAAAGAGTCCCACGAAATGGTTCCCAATGAACCTGGTTCCCGGGGGACGGCCAGGTTCTCATTTTTCGTAGGCTTTGAGCTGGGAGCGGCTGAGCTTCTCATCAGGGCGCCACCAGGTGGGACCCCACGCCGGATGCCCGTTGAAGCCGCTTTCGTTCGTCAACGCGGTGTCGCGGTCCGGGTAATCCACGGAGTGGATGTTCGTGGCGCCGTCGCGCTCGATGGAGACCAACAGGCTGCCGCCCTGCACGCCCGCGTCGTCGACCCAGCTGGGATGCCCTTCGGCCTCCCGAGCTGCGGCCACGGCGTAGACCGAGCCGGAGGATCCCAAATCCATGCGGTAGGCTTGCGTCACGCCGCTCCGGTCCGACAGAAAGGCCATGATGTTGAATGCGCTGACCGTCGGATCGCGGTCGTCGGCCGGCCCTGTCACGAGGGCTGTGACCTTGGGTTCGGCAGTCAGCTTCTCCGGCCCGGCCGGCGCTTCGATCTCGTAGATGTCGCTGTCGCCCTTCCGGTCGCTGACGAACACCAGGTGGCGGCTATCGCACAGCCAGGCCGGGTGCGAGTCGGCAGCCGCGCTGAAGGTCAGCCGCCGCTGATTCTGCCCGTCGCTGCCCATGACGTAGATCTCCGGGTTGCCGTCTCGCGTGGACACGAAGGCAATCGAGCGTCCGTCCGGCGACCAGGCCGGCATCGTGTCGTCGCCGGGATCGTCGGTCAGCTGGCTCGGCCCGCACTCCTGCCCCGCCCGGCAGATCACCTGGCCGGTGAAGATGTCCCAGTTGCCGTTACGATTGCTCTGGAACGCCAGGCGCGTCCAGGCCGGCGACCAGGCGGGGTTTTCCTCGGCCGAAGGTGCGTCCGTCAGGCGATGCACATCCCCACCGTCCTGCAGCATCGTGTACAGCTCTCGGTTGCCGTCGCGGTCCGAAACGAAGGCAATCGGGGGCGTCCAGAAATCCCACGTGTCGCCGGCGTCAGTGGAGCGCAGCAGAGTGTGAAGCTGGCCCGTCAGCGCGGCCATCGTTCGATCTTCGGCGAAATCCGGCGACAGCGACAGGTACACCGCGTTCTGGAAATCCGGATACGTCAGCGCCGGCAGAAAGCGCCACGAGTGCCCGTCGTCCGTCGTGCGATACGTCTCGCCATATCCGCCCACCTGGACGAAAGCCGCGTGGTCCTTCGCCATGAGTGGGGATGGGAAAAAGGCCGGGCCGAGCGAAGGGTCGGGCTCGCTGACCCAGGCGGCGGGCAGCGGGCTGACAGGCGGGAGTCCGAGCGACTGCAACTCGGCGGTGTCCTTCACCGTCAGCCACCCGTTGCCGAGCAGGTAGAGGCGCTGACCGTCGGGGGAGAGGGCCAGGCCGGCCGGCGCTCGCGTCTGAAACGGGAGGACGCTCCGGCAGGAAAGATCGCCGGCATTCAGCACCCACAAGCCCCGGTCCCGGAGCAGGTACACCCAGCGTCCCGACGGGTCCATCGCCGGAACGCCGTCGAGCGGCCGGGCGACGCGCAGCTCCGTACCTTGTAGATCGAAGATCCGCAACGAGCTGCCCAAGAATCCGACGTAAGCAAAGTCCACGCACGCGAGCTCGCCGGAGCCTTCCGCCACCGCGACCCTCGACAGGCTGGCCAGCTGTGAATCGAACGCGGCCGTCCGCTTCAGGGTATCCAGATCGTAAATCGCGTAGGACTCGGGGTTGTGCGGCGCGGACCCGAACTCGCCGTATATGCGCACGTAGAGGCGTCGCCCCGCCGGGTCCGCGACCACGTCACGGGCCACCTCCCCAAATGCACCCGGCTCCAAACCTGGAAGCAGGGTGTCCGGCGCCTGGCTCAGCGCCGTCAGGTCGTAGTCGACCACGGCGCCTCGCGAAGCGATGAACAGCATTCGGCCCGGATCGACGCCCATCGGACCCGCGTTGTTCAGCGTCGCCAGCCGGGCGAAATCGGATCGGCGCAGGACGAGTGTCTGCGAGACGGCCTCGCCGCCGACGAACAGCCGGTCGCCGTCGACTGCCAGGTACGCCGCCGCGTGGTCCGCACTCTTGAAGAGAGGAGTCGACCTGGCCGCAACGGTCAGGTCCGTGGGGGAGAGACGGAAAAGCGTCGCCGTCGCGTCCAGCACGAAGACCTCGCCGGTGTCCGGCGCGACGGTCCACGCGAGCAGTGGTTGGGCTGGGGGTGCGGGCTTCGCCGCGGATGCCTGGTCCGCCGGCCCGCCGAGCACGATCGTCAACAGCAACGCCATTCCAACCCAGCAAGACCGCCCCACGCGGTCGCTCATGGTCCCGACCTCCTTGCGACGCACCCTTCGGCCGCTGTCCTCCACGCATTATACCACACCTGTCCGTCCGGGGCGTACCAGGCGATGGGGGCGCCAACCATCCGGAGGCAAGAATTGAGAAGGACGTTGTCTGTCGTTATGTCATCTTGAAGCGCTGAACCACGCGCCTCAAGCGACACGAGAACAGACAACGTCCCTCCTCAGAATCCGGGAAAACCCGCAATCAAGCGACCCGGCAGACGATCACGTGGTCCCCGACGGCTTGTGGCACAGGACGCACTGGGGATTCGTTCTCCCCACGTGGTCCGCCGGAGCCGGCTGAACCTTCCCGTTCGGATCGTGGCACACCAGGCACTCGTCGCGCCCCTGCAGCGTGTGCGGAATCTTGGGCGACCGCGCGATCACCGTCGCCGCGGACTGCGTCCAGCCCTCCGGCGTGTGGCACGTATCGCAGGCCGTGGTGAAGTGATTCGCCGGGGCTTGCGCCTCGTGACAATTCGCGCATACGTATTCGGGTTTCTCGACGCCCTTGTGGCAATCGTTGCACCACACCTTGGCGTGGGCGCCGACCAGCGGGATCGGATGCGGGAAGGCCGCATTCAGCTGTACACTCGGCCAGGCCTGGCCGTGACACGCCGAGTTGGAGCAGAAGTTCGAGTTGTCCGAGCCGAAGACGATCTGGCCGTGGCACCCGGAACACGCCTCTTCGCTGGCCTGGAAACGATGCGTCGCCATCCAGTTAGTGGCCAGATGGGAAGCAGGTTCCTGTACCGACACCACCGGCATCTCCGGCGCTCGATCGTTCGCACCCACCACGATAGGAATGCTGTGGCAGAGATTGCACTGCAGCCGGATGGAGTCCTTCCCATCCGCGGTCAGGTGCTTGCCGTCGTGGCAGCGGAAACACCCGGGGAAGTCCTTGTGCTGAGCATTGTCGGGGAACGAGCGCCAGCTGATGCCCGGTTCGGCGAACGTAACCAGCGACATCAGCTGCTTCGCCTCTTCGCCCGCCTGCTGCACCGCCTGCGGTTGCGCCTGGGAAACCCCGGGGTGCCCCTGCTCGTAGACGTTCACGAATCCGTCAGCCGCCTGAAGGGCCGCCTCGTGACTGGGATACGGGACCGACAGCAATGCCACCATGTTCTGTTCTATGAAAGGCAGGTCAGGGCTGAGCTTCCCCTGGGTAAGGGCCTGGTCCACCGCCTTTTCCGGGCTCGGGAAGGGATGACCGGCCCGATTGTGGCAGTCCACGCAGTCCATGGTGTGCTTGGTCGCCTTGGCGATCTCGTCCGCCGTCAGCGGATGCAGGACGTCGTTGTACTCCATCACCCGGCCGTCCGGCAGCGTCGTGTGCACCCAGAGGATCTCTTGCTTGCTGTCATCCGTAGCAATGTACTGGACGGGATTCTCGATGTGCCAGTGGATCCCGCCGCCGAGGCCTTCTGATCGCTGACCACCGCCGGTCTTCAGGATCAAGAATGTCCTCGTCAGTGTATTCTTCTCATCCGGCTTGTAGTGCCGGATCTCGTCTACACGGTCGCCGTGGAACGCCGGCGGCCAGTGGCACCGCTCGCAGGATTCGATGGCCGGGCGCAGGGTTTCCGAGCGAAGCGGCCGCTCGTAGGTGTGAAAGATCATCTCGGGAAGCTCGCGGGCGTGAGTCGTCTTCAAGGCGATCGATTGCAGCGTCCCCAGCCGGCCCATGTGGCATTCCACGCACTTCACCTGGGCGTGGTAGGAGTCTCGAAAAGCCACCGGTTCCTCCGGATGGACGGAGTGGCATGCGTTCGAGCAAAACGCCACGCTGTTCGAGTATTCCCACACCTGGATGCCGATGATGCCGACGATGATGAAGCCGACGACGAACACCACCCCCGTAATCAGGGTGCGGCGCAGTCCGCCCGCTTCGGGGCCAAGGTACTGTCTCAATCCCCTCACGTGGACCTCCTCTCAGATCAGCGAGCCCGACGAATCCCGTCCGAAAACGCGGCGCGAATCGCCTGAACGACGAAAGGCCATCTCACCACGAGCAAGCGGAAGAAAGGCAACCTCTCAGGCTGCCCCTTCCCCGCATCTTCGTGATGACATGGCCTTTCGTGGTCCGGACGATTCGCGTCATTTGCCCATTCATGCCACTCGGGTTTGATGGTCAATTATATCATGGCAATTCCAAAATGTCTACATGGCGAAATATATCACATCTCTGTTCATCGCGCCTCATCGATCATCACACTCACCAGCGCCCGTAGCGGCGTCAACTTCGTCTTGACAACATCCCAGACGATTTCAAGGTCAACGCCGAAATACTCGTGTGCCACCATGTCTCGGAAGCCGGTGATCTTGCGCCACTCGCCTTCAGGGTAGGTCCTCCTGAGTTCGTCCGGGAGACGCTTCGATGCTTCTCCGATGATTTCGAGGTTGCGCATCACAGCATCAACCCGCATTGGATCCTCCGAGAAATCCTGGAAGCTGAGTCCAAGCACGTACGCCTGTACGCGATCGATACTGGACAGGATGTCCTCAAGATAGAGCCTATAGTCCCGGGGCATATTCCACTTCTTCCAAAATGTA
The DNA here is from genome assembly GCA_963843645.1 of uncultured Chloroflexia bacterium. Taxonomy (GTDB): domain Bacteria; phylum Chloroflexota; class Anaerolineae; order DAOTYC01; family DAOTYC01; genus CAWJLE01. The sequence continues at coordinate 2,019,728 of CAWJLE010000003.1, forward strand.
GGGGCGAATGCGAGGCTTCAGCGTCTTCTCCAACACCAGGTCCACTTTCTGTCCAAACAGATCCTCGAGCAAGAACTTGACTGCCATGTAATCGTCGAACGAGGGTCGCGCCAACACCACGAGAAAGTCCATGTCGCTGTCCGGCGTGGCCTCACCCCGCCGGTAAGAGCCGAACAGGCCCAGACGCACGACGCCCAACTCGCGCAGGCTCTCCCGATGTTCGGCCAGCGCCATCATGATCGCGTCAGCGGTGAGACCCACTGCCTGGTTTTCGCTCTGCACCATGGCACCTCCTCCGACCTCGCGTCCACGGCCGGTTCCTCAATCCACACCTTCGCCGAGGGGCACGGTTCCCTCTGAATTATTATACCACATGCCAGGGTAGTCACGCGGCGCCAACGGCGCACGGGTTTCCATGCCTGCAGTCGCGGCTGGCAGAGACTTCCGAAGTTTTGGAAACTTCGAAAGTCTGAGGCCGTTCGGGCCGGAGGGCGTGTTTTTTTCGTCGCCCTACTTCAGCGCTTCAACGATGTCGACCGCCGCGCGGCTGGCCACGCGGGTCGCACCCGCATCGATGAATCCCAGCGCCTGATCCAGCGTGTTGATGCCGCCCGAGGCTTTGACCCCACAGCGGTTCCCGACGGTCTGACGCATCAGGCGGATGTCCTCCACCGTCGCGCCCGGCAGCGCGTTGCCGGTGGAGGTCTTTACGTAGCTGGCGCCCGCCTCGACGGCGATCTCACACGCGGCGATCTTCTCCTCGCGCGACAGCTGCGCGGTCTCGATGATCACCTTGACGATCCGCCCCTCGGCGGCCGCGATCACCGCGTCGATGTCACGCCGGACCGCGGCGTAGTCCTTGTCTTTGAACGCGCCCATGAACATCATCATGTCCAGCTCGGTGGCCCCGTTCTTCACCGCCTCGCGGCTCTCGAACACCTTGGTCGCCGTGGTGTTGGCGCCGAATGGGAAGCCAATCGCCGTGCAGCAGCCTACGGGCGTCCCGCCCACGATGCTGTGGACCAGCGGCACGTACACCGAATGCACCACGGCGGTTGCGAACCCATACTGGATCGCGTCCTCGCACAGCTTTACCACCTCGTCCCGCATGCCTTCAGGCTTCAGTATGACCGTTTCCAGGAAGTGCGCCAACTCAGCTCGGTTCAACGCCATTGTGTCCCCCTTGCGTGATTAGAAATAGAGTCGATTCCCCACTCGGGTGGTTTTGTTCGTGCGGCAGAGTCCGATTGCCATTGTAGCACAATGTGGCACTAAGCGGCAACGTTCGAAGACGGGCGCAACCCATAAGTGCGATTACGCTGATGATATTTCGGCAGGCGAATATGCTGCGCCCCGGCCCGCCCGATCCTTGTTTTACGCTGGTGGATTGCGCTGCGGATGAGCGCGCCGTTTGTCCGGCTCAGAATTGTTTCGCGGGAGCGGCCGGGCCGATGGTCGGCACCGGGAACACCTTGTTTCTTGGGTCCGGAATGGTGGCCACAGCGACGTTGTTGTTCTCGTTGGACTCACTCACCAGATTCGTGGGATCGACTGTAACCGTGATGCGCGTGCCGTACACCTCGGTCGGGTCCGCCGGCATCTGGAAGATCCGGGTCGTGTCGTTGCTCGCGCCCTTTTTCAGGCCGTTTGTGAGTTCAGCCCCACCCACGAAGTAACCTTGCTCCTGCTTGAGTGCTACTTCGATGGGCGTCGAAACGTCGGTACCCTGGTTGCGAACCGAGTAGGAAATCGACAGGGTCGCGTTATTGTTTGTCAGCTCGATTCGGGTGATCTGGACGAGAAGATCGGGCAGCTTCGAGTCTACGTGCAGCTTCTTCTTTTCTGTTGCGCTGTTGTTGTCCTCGTTGGCCTCGTGTATCTTGTTCACGGGGTCGACCTGCGCCATATACGTGGCGGGGTCCGTGCCGATCGGTCCGGACAAAAGCGAGACCTCGCGTGACTCTCCGTGCTTTAGGCCGACGAGGACGTACTTGGATTGCAGGTTGGGGTTTTCCGGCTGCCACACGCTGAGATCGAAGTCGGGGCTGTCCGCTTTCCCTTTGTTCTTAACCCGAACCGTGACTTTAACCTCGGGCGGCGTCACCTTCGTCTGTTCGATCTGAATCTTGTCGATGACCAGGTCCGGCAGCGTGGCAGATGAGACGTCGAAGTACGCCAGAGCCTGGTTGTTATTGTCGTCGGACTCCGAGATAGTGTTGTTGGGGTCCGCAAACACGCGTACGAATCGTTCCTGGGGGTTGGATGAGTTTGGGTAATCGACTTTCAGCTCGAAGTCTTTAGACTTGCCGGTCTTCAGCTTATCGATTTGCCGCGTCTGTTGGCTATAGGGCCCAACGGATATCGCCACGAGCACTGCCTCCGCGTCAGCCTCACCCTGGTTCTTGACTTGAAACTTGATGTCGAGCTTCGACCCGCCGTCGGCTTCCCTGAGCTTCAAGTCGTTCACCACCAGATCGGGCCGCGGCGGCGGCTTGGCCTCGACGCTCGTTCCAGGCAGGATAATGGCGAGCAAGATAGCCGTCAGCAACGCGCCCACGGGGCGCAGGACCGTTGAGGCTACGTGAATCGCTTTCATGATCACACCTCTGAACGCAGTCCGCCGGCTGCGACTGTGCCCCAATGCGAGAGTCCGCGATTCACTGTTCGCTCGCCGCGCAGGTACGTCAACAGCCGAAGGTGCACCGTCGGGACTCTTCTCCGGACAACGGCACCTTTCAATTGGTACGATGACTCAGCGTAGCGCAGGCTGCTCGCGAACGCCATGATGCAGCGCATGCAGGGACGCTGATTCCGGCCGGAGAGGTCCGCCGCGGGACGGTCCGCAGGGGAGCCGCCTTCAGTTATTTGCCCGGTTGTCCCCGTCCGAACCGGAGTCCTCGGGTTGCGGCCCAACCGGTCGGTCGCGATCGCCCGGGTCCGCACCCGTTTTGACACACGCGAGCGGCCCGTGGTATAGTCAGGGCTTGAGACGCGCCGGTCGACTCTTTCCGACTGCCGGCGTGACACGCTCGCACGGGGTCACGATGAAAGCCAGACTGGTGATGTTCACCGATTGGTTCGGGATCAAGACGAAAGCACGTGCCTTCTTGTTTCATCCGTGGGCGCCCTGGGCAACGCTCGGCGTCCTGGTGCTGATCGCGTTGTGGGTCGTTTCCCCACATCATCCTCCGAGTCTGGACATCCCCTATACGAGCTTCATTCAGCAGGTCCGTGCGGATAACGTCTTCCGGGTCGACATGCAGGGCGATCGGATTCGGGGCGTGTTCAAGAAAGCCGTGTCCCAGGCCGAGCTGACCGGGAATCCCGCCGGGTCCAGCGCCGCCTACACGGAGTTCAGCACGCTTTTCCCGGCCGGCATGACCGACCCCCGGCTGTTGCCCATGTTGGACGACCACGGCGTCACCGTCGTCGCGACCCAGCCGTCGGTCGACTGGCTGCTCTGGTGGCGACTGGTCTCCCTGCTCCCGCTGCTGCTGCTCCTCGCCGCGAGCCCCTACCTGGCAAGGCGAGCCCAGGACGCCCAGGCAAAAGTGCGCGTGGTCGTCGACAGCGAGGCCCAGCGTGTGGACATGACGCGGTCCTACCCCACCATGGCGGACGTCGTGGGTCAACAACCGGCCAAAGAGGCGCTGAGCGACGTGGTCGAGTACCTGCAAAGGCCGGAGCGCTTCCGCGCCTTCGGGGCGGAGGTCCCGCGGGCCGTCCTGCTGATCGGTCCCGTCGGTTCCGGCAAGACGCTTCTCGCGCGGGCGGTCGCGGGCGAAGCACGCGCGCCGCTCTTCAGCCTGCGCGCCTCCGAGCTCATGCAGCCCACCGGCGACATCATCTCCGATCCGGTCAGAGACCTGTTCGAGAAAGCCCGAGAGACCGCGCCCGCCGTCGTTCTCATCGACGACCTGGAGGCCTTCGGCAACCACAAGCGGCAGACCCCGGGGCGCAACCTCGACCCGTACCTCAACCAGGTTCTGGTCGAAATCGACAGTATCGACGCGAGCTGCGACGTGGTCGTCCTGGGCGCCACCAGTCGCCCGGAGCAACTGGACGAAGCGCTCTTGCACCACAGCCGCTTCGCGCGGCGCGTCGTCCTCAGCCTGCCCGAGCGAGCCGAGCGCGTCGAGATCCTGCGCCGGCAGATACGGAACGTACCGCTGGCCGACGACGTCAACCTGGAGGAGATCGCGCGTCGGACTCCGGGGCTCAGCGGCGCGGACCTGGCCAGACTGGCGAACCGTACCGCGGTGCTGACGGCTCGCGGGAGCCACCAGGTAATCACCAAGACAGAATTCGACGAGGCGCTGGCGTGGCTCGCCGATGCCGGCGAGGTCAGGACGTTGCTGCTAAGCAAGGACCAGCGCCGGGTCGCCGCCTATCACGAAGCCGGTCACGGAGTTCTGGCGATGCTGCTTCCCGGCGCATCGCCCGTCGATCGGCTCTCGATCCTGCCGCACGAGGAGTCAGGGCACCTGCCTTTCTGCCTGGCGCCGACCAGCGGCGGCAGCTACACCAAGACCTACCTGTTGACCTGTCTCACCATCCTGCTGGGCGGCCGGACGGCTGAGGAGCTGGCCATGGGCGACGCCACGACCGGCACCGAAAGCGACCTGGAGATGGCGACTCAGCTGGCTCGCCGCATGGTCGCTCGCTGGGGCATGAGCGACCTGGGGCCATTGTCCGTCCACATGGACGAGGACGACTCTGCGAGTGCCTCGTGGCCGCGAGACCTGAGTGAGGCGACCGCGTCGCAGATCGATCGAGCGGTCCGCGTCCTGCTGGAGGACCGCCACGCCGTCGCGCGCCATCTCCTCAAAACCAACCGGGCCGTATTGGACCGGCTGGCCGAGCTGTTGGTGAGGGAGGAGACGCTCGACAAGGAGCAGGTCGCGCGCCTGGTCACTCTACCTCCGGCATCCGCATCCGCGACTGAAAAACCGACCAACAATAACTCACGATAGGGTCTTTCATGATCCCCATTCGCGACCACATCCCAACCCGCAGGGTGCCGGTGGTCACTTATACGCTCATCGCTGCCAACTTCGCCGTATTCCTGTTCGAGCTGCTTCTGTCGCCTCGCAGCCGGCTGTTGTTCACCTATGCGTTCGGCGCGGTGCCCTACTACATCACGCATGCCTGGGGCGTGTCGGCTGCCTTGACGCTGGTGACGTCCATGTTCCTGCACGGCGGCTGGCTGCACATCCTCGGCAACATGCTGTACCTGTGGATTTTCGGGAACAATATCGAGGACGCGATGGGCCGGCTGGGCTTCACGGTCTTCTATTTCGCGTGCGGCCTGGTCGCCGGGCTGGCGCAGGTCTATGCGGGCCCCAACAGCCGCGTGCCGGGCATCGGCGCGAGCGGCGCCATCGCCGGCGTTCTGGGCGCCTACCTCCTGCTCTATCCTCGAGCCCGGATCGATACGCTGTTCATCATCGGCTTCTTCATCCAGATTGGCTCCGTCCCGGCGGTCATCGTCCTGGGCTTCTGGTTCGTCCTGCAGCTGCTCAATGGCGCGCTCTCGATCGGCGTGGCCCAGTCCGGCGGCGTGGCCTGGTTTGCGCACATAGGCGGATTCGCGGCTGGCCTGATTCTGGTCAACGTGTTCGTACCTCCCTGGCGCCGGCCCCGGTTCGGTCCAAGGTAACTCGGCGGCAAGTCCATTATTGCACATATTGTTGATACACGATATAATATGTCACATCCCACCGCGCATTGCGGGTGATGTCCTTCGTTTTCGAGCGCAATCTAATCCACGGGGGAGTTTGACGGGTGCCGGATAACCTACGTTCGTCTGAGACACAGCACGTGTCTGCGGGGCAGACCACCACTCTCCCGCACAAAGCAATCCTGCAGAGCCGTTACGAGATCATCAAAGTGATCGGCGTCGGCGGTATGGGTGCCGTGTATCAGGCCAGGGATCGCCGCTTCAGCAGCGTGGTCAAGCTGTGCGCGGTCAAAGAGATGATCAACGCCACCACCGATCCGCGCGTGCGGCAGCAGACACTCGAAAACTTCGCTCGCGAAGCCAACATCCTGGCGACCCTGGCCCATCCGTCCATTCCCAAGATATTCGACTTCTTCTCCGAAGGCGAGCGCAGCTATCTGGTCATGGAATTCATCGACGGCCGTGACCTGGAAGCCATCCTGGATTCGACGGCCACGTTCCTGGAAGAGCGCCAGGTCGCCGAATGGGCCGCGCAGATCTGCGACGTGCTCCAATACCTGCACAGCCAGCGCCCCAGTCCGATCGTCTTTCGCGACCTGAAACCGTCGAACGTCATGGTCAACCCTCGCAACTGGGTGATGTTAGTGGACTTCGGCATCGCCAAAGTGTTCCAGACCGGCGAAAAGGGCACCATGATCGGAACCGAGGGGTATTCCCCGCCCGAGCAGTACCGGGGCATAGCCGAGCCCCGCGGGGACATCTATGCCCTCGGCGCAACGCTGCACCACTTGCTGTCCAAGAGCGATCCGCGATTGGAGCCGCCCTTCACGTTTCACGAGCGGCCTATCCGGCGGTTCAATCCGCAGGTCTCCGTGGCCATGGAAGCGCTGGTGACCAGGGCGCTGGAGTACGACCCGGAGAAACGCTTCGAGTCCGCAACGGAGATGAAGAAGGCGCTGCTGAAGATCGCGGCTCCGGAGCATCAAATGAATCCCCGGCTGTCCACCCACCTCCTGTCCTCGGACGGGGATAACCAAATCATGCCCGTCTGGCAGTTCGCCTGCGAGGATGAGGTTAGAAGCTCGCCCCGCCTGCACGCCGGAGTGCTCTACATCGGCGCGTACGACAACAACCTCTACGCGCTGGAAGCCAAGAGCGGCAGCATGATTTGGAAGTATCCCACCGAAGGCGGAATTTGTTCGTCCCCGGCAGTGTGGGACGGCAAGATCTACTTCGGTTCGGAAGATCATTTCTTCTATTGCATCCAAAGCGAGACGGGACGAATTGTGTGGTCGTGTCCCACGAAGGGCCGCGTGCGCTCTTCTGGGTGCGTCGCACTGGACCACGTCTTCTTCGGCTCCGACGACGGCTTTCTGTATGCCGTGAACGCCCGGACGGGTCGTGAGGTGTGGCGCTTCCAGGCCAGTGGGCCGATCCGGTCCACGCCCAGCGTTTGGGAAGACCTGGTGTTCTTCGGCAGCAACGACGGCGGCGTGTATGCGGTCGACATCCAGTCCGGACAGAGCGCGTGGCGGTTCCGCACGTCGCGTGGAGTCATCTCATCGCCCGGCCTGGCCGACAATCTGCTGATTATCGGTTCAGACGATTGGAGCGTGTACGCACTCGACCCGCGGTCCGGCTTCAACATCTGGCGGCGGCGGACCAATCAGGCCATCGTCGCCACGCCGTCCGTGTTCGCGGACCGTGTCTTCATCGGGTCGGTCGATACGACCCTGTATTGTCTGGACGCTCGCACGGGCCGCATCGTGTGGAAGTACACCGCCGGCGGGCAGATCACTTCTTCGGCGGCTGTGACGTCCGAGGCGGTCTACTTCGGGTGTGTCGACGGCAACCTGTACAAGGTGGATCAAAAGACGGGCACGTTGGTCTGGAAGGTTCAAACCGGAGGGCCCATCCCTTCATCGCCGGCTTTGGGCGGCGGTCTGGTCTACATCGGGTCGACCGACAACAAGGTTTACGCCTTCCCCCTGTAGCAATAGTGACGAGACGACTCTGACATGGACTTCTTGCGAAAGCTGTTCGGAGTACAGGCCTCACAATCGGCGACGGATGAGCGGAGCGCACCGGCCCCAGCGCGACCGCGCGAGGCTGTCCGTCCCGAGGAATTCCCATTTGTACTGGGCGCCGTCACTGACCGGGGACAGGAGCGCTCCGAGAACGAGGACGCCATCTTCTGCATGCAGTCGACGCTGGCCGCCGGCAACGAGGTCATCCCATTCGGCATCTTCATCGTGGCCGACGGCCTGGGCGGCCACCAGGATGGCCAGCTCGCCAGTTCCGTCACCGCCCGGGTGGTCGCCGCCCAATTGCTCAAGAGCGTCTACTTGTCGATCCTCGAAGGCCACGCGCAGGATTCCGGCAGCGTGCCAATCAACGAGAGTTTCGTCGAGGCGATTGCGAGCGCTAACCGCGCCATTCGCCAGGCCACCGATGGCGGCGGAAGCACCGTCACGGTCGCCATGATCCTTCGGCGGACCGCTTACATCGCTCACGTCGGCGACAGCCGCGCCTACGTCATCGACGGGTCCTCAGTGGTGCGGGTCACGCACGACCACAGCCTGGTGGCGCGCTTGATCGAGCTCGACCAGCTCTCCGAATCGCAAGCGCTGACACATCCGCAGCGCCACATCCTGTATAAGGCGCTCGGCCAGGTCACGGCGCCCGAGCCCGACGTTCATTCGCACACCCTGAATCCCGGCGCGCACCTGATGTTGTGCACCGACGGATTGTGGACGGTTGTTCCTGACGAGGAATTGGCCAGGCAGGTCACCCATGCGGCGAATCCTCAAGTCGCCTGCAACGAGCTGTTCGAACTCGCCATGGCCCGCGGCAGTGACGATAACGTCAGTATGATCTTGCTCAGCCCACGATGAATTGGGCCGCCTGGGCGCGGGCCGTGGTCTGAGTAATGAGTGCGGAGCCCTCTTTCGTGCATGCCGGGGCGTCCATAATAGTAAGATTGCAGGTCTGCTGATCGCTGATGGCTGATAGCTTCTCTGGAGAGCAGGCGGCTATGTGGGGCGATTCCGACTTCTACACTGTGTTGGGCATTGAGCCTTCGGCAACCGACGAGGAGATCAAGTCGGCCTATCGAACGCTGGCGCTCCGGTATCACCCGGACACGTCCGGCGGTTCTCACATGACCGGCCTGTTTCGCGACGTTCACCAGGCGTACGAGGTCCTGATCGATCCGGCACGCCGCGAGGAATACGATCGCTGGCGGCAGAACCAGATCACGACAGTGGTGCGCACGCCCCGCGTTCGGGTTGAGGCGACGCACAGCCACGAATCCCTGGGTGCCCTCCAGGAACCGCAGATGCTGTACGTCATCCTGGACATCTCCGGCACGCAGGAGACGCCCCCCACGTTACCCCTCAACCTGTGCCTGGTGCTCGACCGCAGCACGTCCATGCGGGGAGAGAGGCTGCAGAACGTCAAACAGGCCACGTTGGAGATCATCGATCACCTTGACCCGCTGGACGTCTTTTCTGTCGTGTCTTTCAGCGATCGGGCGCAGGTCGTCATCTCCGCCCACAACGACATGGACAACCTCACGCGGAAGTCGGCCATCAACGGCATTCAAGCCGGCGGCGGCACGGAGATCTTCCAGGGCCTGCTGGCCGGCATGCGACAGGTTAATCAGCGACTCTCACCCAATTTCGCCAACCACGTCATCCTCCTGACGGACGGCCAGACCTATGGCGACGAGCAGCAATGCCTGCACCTGGCTGACGAGGCCGGACGCCGCAACATTGGGATCAGCGTCATGGGCATCGGATCGGACTGGAACGATCGTCTGTTGGACGACATCGCGAAGCGCAGCGGGGGCAGTTCGTCCTACCTCGAGAACCCGACCGAGATCGACGACGTCTTCCGCAAGAAAATCCGGCAGATCGCCGACACGCTGGCGCAGCAGCTGCACCTGACGATTCATCTCGCCGACGAAGTGTCTCTCGAAGCGTTTCGCCTGACGCCTGAGCTGGGCCGCCTGGTCACGACCGACGGGCGGTTTTTCATGGGACTGCTGGAATCGCAAACCGGCCAGAGCGTCGTGTTGGAGTTGCTGCTCCCGACGATGATTCCCGGGCGGCATCGGACCGCGCAGGTAGAAGTCACCGCCCTGCTCCCTTCGAGGAACGACGAGCAGGAGCGCATCCTGCAGGACATCTTCGTCGACTTCGTCGAGGGGGAACCGGAAGAGGAGCAGGTTCCGGAGCGCATCATCACGGCCATGGGCAAGGTGACGATTTTCCGCATGCAAGAGCGGGCCTTGAAGGACGTCGAGAGCGGACGCCTGGCACAGGCCACGCGCACGCTGGAGAGGATTGCCACCCGGCTGATGGACCTCGGCGAGGTCGCCCTGGCGCGGGCCGCCAGCCTGGAGGCCCAACGTCTCGTCAAGACCGGGATCCTCTCGGCCCAGGGCCAGAAACAACTCAAGTATGGCACGCGCAATCTGACGTCGGGTGATTCCGACGTCAGAAGGAAATGACCATGATTCAATGCCCGGCGTGCGGCACGACGTATCCCAAGAACACGCTCTATTGCTACGATTGCGGGCAGCCACTGATTGGCGGCCCCACCAGCACGCTGCCGCCTGAACGGGGCCTCGTTCCGTTCGAGGGACATCTGGCCTCCGCCGGGCGGCCTGCCGCTCGAGACGGCCTTCACGCGCCGGAGAGCCTCGACCTGACCATCCGCCACCGCGGACGCCGGATCGCGCTCAGTCTCGCTCAGGACGTTCTCCTCGGCCGAACGGACTCGCAGTCCGGCGCGTACCCGGATCTGGATCTGACCCCCTTCGACGGTCTCGACATGGGCGTCTCACGCCGGCACGCCCGCCTGCGACGCACAGCCGAGGCAGTTGAGGTCCTCGATCTCGGCAGCGCGAACGGCACGTTCTGGAATGGCGTGCGCCTGTCGCCCAACCAGACGCAGGTGCTGCGGGACGGAGACGAGCTGAGATTGGGGAAACTCGTCATCGAGGTGCACTTCCGCGCCGGGTGATCGGCCCTGCTCTACAGCACGAGGGGTTGCTTGGGCGGATGTCGTGCGCTTGCGTACTTTCTTTGCTCTAGTCTTTACGGAGGATTACATGCCTTACACCGTGATCGTTCATCTGCTCAATGAGGATCCTATGGTAGCGGAGATGGAAGAGCTCCCGCCAGCCAGCGCCACTTGCTTTACCTGCGTGAACCCGCGCCGCAAGGACGGCAAGCCTCTGCCCTACATCTCAGCCGAATGCACCAGCTTTATCTTCTCCTGGAATCGAGTCAGCTTCATCGAGGTGATGCCCAGCGAAGAGGACGAGAAGAAGATCGTCGAGTTCTTCCGCGACTGAAGTCGCGCGCGAAAGCAAAATCACCAATATCGCGCATCGAATGCACGGAGGTGAGACTGCGGCAATTCCGGCCGACGTCTCCTCTCCGTTTCTTTTGCCTGCCGTTCTGGTACGCGTATGGCATGCCTGAACTCGCGTCTACCGGCAGAATTGACAGTTACGCAAGTTGTGATATAATGTGTATTGAAAGCTCGTTATAAGAGAGTGCGCGGCTGCTAATCCATGCAAGGAGGGAGACAATGTCCAGGTACGTCAGGATGGTCGTCGTGGCAATGATTGTTGCCCTACTGCTCGGGGCGCTCCTTACCTCGGTGGCCTCGGCGTGGGGTCCCAGTGGGTATGGTTACGGTGGGTATGGTTACGGTCGGAACTGCAATTGGAACTACGGTTACCAGTACAATTGCTGCCCGACGTACAACTACTGCTACTACCCGAGCTATAACTACTGCTACTACCCGAGCTACAACTATTGCTACTACCCGACCTACAACTACTGCTACAATCCGTGCTACTACGGCAGGCTGTACTAGTCAAGAAGGTTGGGCAACAAACCCGGCAAAGAGCAAGGATAGCGAGGCACCGCACAGTCCAGCAGCCACTCTCTCGATGAACGAACTTTCGTGGCTTAGATCGTAATAAAGATCGAAGCCTGCAACTCCCCGCCAGCCCTGCCCGGATGGTAAACCCCACATCCGGGCCTTTTTCTTTTCAATTTTTCAACTTCCCACGAGGATTCTGCGCAGCGTCTCTTCGCTCTCGGTCGAAGCCACCGCGATGACGTCGTCGTTGGCCTGCAGCACGGTGTCACCGTACGGCACTGTCGCCAGACCGTCGCGCACCACGACAGAAAGGATGGTATCGGACGGCATGCCCAGGCTCTTGAGCGGCTTGCCGATTGCCGGCGAGTCTTCCTCCAGCCTGACCTCGAGCAGCCGGACGCCGGCCTGCTGCAGGGTCAGCAAATGGATGATCGACTGGCTCGGAATGGATTGCTCGATCTGGCTGAGGATGATATCCGTGCTCGAGACGGTGACGTCGATCCCCAGCTTGTGAAAGATGCCCTGATTCCGTGGATTGTTGACGCGCGCGATCGCTCTCTGGACGTGAAAGCGTTGCTTCGCCATCTGGCAGATGACCAGGTTGTCCTCGTCGTCGCCGGTCACGGCGCACACGACGTCGGCGCGCGACATCCCGAACTGCTCCATGACTCGCGCCTCGCTGCCGTCGCCGCGAAAGACCCCATCCGCCCCCAGCTCGTCAGCCACGCGCTGCGCTCGGGCGATGTCCTTTTCGACGATGAGCACCTCGTGTCGATTGTCGATCAGAGACTTGGCCAGGTAGTAGCCAACCTTCCCCCCACCAATCACGATCACGTACATGCTACTTCGCCTCCAGCAAGTCTCTGATCGCCATCCCTCCCACTACCGTGGGACAGAAGGTCGTCAGGCCAAGACCGCGATATACCTCGTCTCGAACGGGATCGTAGATGCGACAGATCACCATCGGCACCTGGAAGATCTCTTTCACTACTTGAGACGCCATGATGTTGGTATTGTCGCCATTGGTGACCGCCACGAAGGCGTCGGCGTCGTCAATGCCGGCGCGCCGCAGGACGTCCTCGTCGATACCGGTGCCCAGGACTGTCTCGCCCTGGAACCAGTCTCCGAGTCGCTCGAATGCAGTGCTGTGACTGTCGATCACCGTAACCTGGTGACCGTCTGCCACGAGACTCTGCGCCAGAAATGATCCCACGCGCCCACAGCCCACGATGACCACTTTCATCCTTTTGCTCCCGCTCCTCGACTCGATCTAGTTCTTGCTGGGTGGCTCGACTTCTTCCACGACGACGCCCAGTTCGGTCAGCCACGCGATGGCCGAGGCCAGCGCGACCTCGCTGCCCTGCATCTCGAGGACGATCCAGCCCGATTCTGTCTCTACCTTGGCCTGGAAGATGTTCGTCACGACGTCAAACCGCTTGACGAGTTGATATATGATGGGTTGATTCATCAGTCTGGACGGATAAGTCAACCGAAACCATCGTATCATTCCATGTATCCTTTGTAGTTGCACGCCGGCGCCTGGTCCAGGATGACCTCGGTCGGCGACTTGCGTACCACTTCCTGCACCGTGCGGCCGAATGGGTTGAGGCTGATGCGAGGGTTGGCGCACGTGCTCATGACGATGACGCTCACGTCCTCGGCCAAGGCCACTTCCAGGATGCCGTGGGCCGCCTGTCGCCGCCGCAAGACGTGCTGGCGCGACGGCAAGCCATGCTGCGAGACGATGAACTGGGCAGTGTCCAGCGCCGACTGCGCTCGGGCTTCTTGGACCGGCAAGCTGGCATCCAGGGCCAGCGTAAGCGGCACCTCCATCACGTGGACCAGAATGATCTCCGCCTTCTGAGACCCTCCCAGCCGGCACGCCAGCTCAACGGCGCGTTCGGCAGCCAGGACGTCGACGATAGGCACCAGGATTCGGCGCAGAGCCGAAACCGTCTGGCGCACCTGCACCACCCGATGCGGCACCTGCGGCGGCACGCGGAACATCCACACGAAGAGCGAGCCCATCGCGATCAGAAAACCGACGGCGATGGCGATGCCCAGTGGGTTGAACGTGATCGACGTATTCATAGCTTCTTTCCCTGCGCCGCCCGAAAGGCGCGGTACTGATGAGCAGCAAACCAGGTGCGGTAACATCCGAACCCCATGAAAGCCACGCCCAGGAGGATGGCCGGAGGCGTCAACGCCCCAGCCGTCGCACTGCGGTACAGAATGACAGCGCCCAGAGGAACCGCCACCAGGCCCAGCACGATCCGGCAGATGTCGGCCACGGTCAGATGTTCCGGGAGCGCCTGCGCCTGCCGGCGAGAGGCCCGACTACTCTTCCGGTCGAATCTCATGCTGACCTCTGTTGTTGGCCTCCTGGCGATGGGCTTCCTCCAGGGTCGACTTGTACTGCTCGAGCAGCTCGAACTCCTCAGCCTGGGTCAAGATGTCGATTTGCTCTTTCTCCCAGTCGCGCGACACGTTTCCCATGATCGGATAGTCGTTCCGCTTCCGGTAGAAATAGTAGTAAATCAGGCCGGCGATGACCCAGGCGGGCCCGGCAATGCGACCGATGTCGTGGGTCACAATGACCTCGAAGAGGATGAAGGCAACGCCCAGCATGCCGAAAATGCCCAACACCGGGAAGCTGACGTCCCGCCCTTTCCACTTCATCTGCATATTCCCCGGCATCATGTACGGGCGGGGTGAATACGGATCGACGAAGCGCAGCCGGATCAACGAAATGAACACCAGCGTGTATCCCAGCGTCGCGCCAAAGGCGTACATGTTCCCCAGAATATCCATGGCACCGCTCCGGAGCTGCCCGTCGGGCCCCACGGTAGACGCAAAGAAAGCCAGGAAAGCCTCCAGGGCCCCCACGCACCCAAACACAACGATAGTCCTGACCGGCGTCCGGAAGCGGGAGTGCACCTTGTTCAGCCAGTTGGTCACCAGGTGCAGCCGGCTCATCGAGAACGTCAGCCGCGACGCCCCCATGACGCCCGTGTTGGCCGAAATGAACAAGATGGTCGCCCCCAGGATGGCCGCGAACGGACCGGTGAGGACGCCCAGGTACGGGATCCGGCTCGCCAGTTGCGCCACGGGGTCCGCCTCGCCGACCTCCTGCCACGGCATGATGCCCAAGGTCACAGTGGAAAAGCAAATCGCGAAGATGAACACGGTGAAGATGAGTGCGATGGACGTGCGTGGGATCACGGTCGCCGGCCGGCGCGTCTCCTCTGCCGCCTGGGAAATGCTCTCCAACCCCACGAACGAGATGATGGCCAGCGAGGAGCCATACATGAACTGGTTCGCGCTCAGAGTGTGCAGGCTGATCTGCCACTGCTGAGCCAGCAGCTCCGGCTTCCAGGCCAGCAGGAATCCGAACACGATCACCGAGGACTCCAGGATGATGTCGATGAGTCCCAACGCCTCGTTAAGGAATGAAGACTCACGCACGCCTTTGATATTGAGGACGATGAGAATGGCCACGAGGGTCAGCGTCTCGGCCTGCCAGACGAAAGGCACGTTGGCCAAGAAACCACCGGAAACAAGGCCGACGGAATGGAATGTTACCGTTCGCAGGTCGACGCCAAAAATAAGCGGGCTGAAGAAATTCAGATAGCCCGCCGAAGCCACTGTGAAGAGAGCGATGTCGATCGTGTAGTCGAGGAGCAGGGCCATGCCGGTGATGAAGCCCCAGATGTCGCCCAGTCCGCGGAGCACGTAGTACTGGCCGCCTCCGGCCACCGGATACGCGGCCGCCAGCTCCGTGTGGGCCAGCCCAATCAGAATGTAGATGATGCCGGCAACCGCGAAGGCCAGCGGCGCCAGCCCCTGGGACGCAGCGACGACCAAACCCAGCGCTGCGTAGATATCAGCCCCGACATCGGCGTAACCCCAGGTGTAGGAACCCCACACGGTGACGTCCCGTCTGAGGTGGATTCCCGTTGCAGGTACCGGCGCCGGAGTCGACCCCACCGCTCCCGCATCGGACGTGACCTGCGTTGTCGTCGCCATAGGCCCCGAGACTCCTCCCAGCTTCGATCAGCCGTGTGACCCAGAAGGGGTTCTCGAAAGATCAACGTGCCGGATAACGAACCGGGGTACCGAGAGTTTTGTTTGGTCCCCGTGCTCGAAAACGACGGCTATCACGCAACTGATACGCCCGAGCCATCAGATGCGGTCGAAGCCGGTGGCTTGCTCCTGGAGTCATACTAAGCTTGCTGAGAGTATAGCAGAACGATATGCTCTTGTCAAAGGCCAGAACGATCCGGGCGCGTTCCAGATTTGATGCTCGTTTATCCGAATGCCATCGCATTTCGCCCATTATCCGTCCAGGATACGCGAATATCATGAGAACTTGACAGGCGAAATTCCAGGACCTATACTAATCGGCGTCGCTCTCACCTACGGGAGCGGTCCACCTTTTCTTTGGACTTCAGGTTTGTTTTGTCGTCGCCTCAAAAACCACATATGGCAAGGAGGTCATAGATGAGGTCCCTGACCTTGCGTCTCGTGATTCTGACCGGGCTGGCTCTCAGCGTCATCGTGCTCGGCGCCGGGGCGGCGGCGGCCGTCTCCCCCGCGCTGCCGGCAGCCCAACCGGCGACGCCGTCGGTCGAGTCGACCGCGACGACGTCGAATCTCTTCACCCGTGCCCTCTCTTCGACCGTCAACACATCAGAGACAACGACTCTTACCTCCACAGGAGGCATTACGCTCAGCGGCACCACGCCTCTGACGGTGACCCGCACGGCAACCCCGGGTTTGGCGCCGGGAATCGTCCAAACTGCGACGGTCGCTGTTCGAGTATCACCCACACGCACGAGCACCGCCACGTCCACGTCAATTCCGACTGCGACTGCGACGCCCATTCCCACCCGTACCGCCACGGCCACGCCGACCCACACCGCGACCGCGACGCCGACCGACACGGCCACGGCCACGCCGCTGCCTACCCGTACCGCCACGGCCACGCCGACCGACACCGCCACGGCCACGCCGCTGCCCACCAGTACCGCCACGGCCACGCCGACCCACACCGCGACCGCGACGCCCACCGACACCGCCACGGCCACGCCGCTGCCGACCAGTACCGCCACGGCCACGCCGACCGACACCGCGACTGCGACGCCCACCGACACCGCCACGGCCACGCCGCTGCCGACCAGTACCGCCACGGCCACGCCGACCAACACGGCGACTGCGACGCCGACCGACACCGCCACGGCCACGGCCACGCCGCTGCCGACCAGTACCGCCACGGCCACGCCGACCAACACGGCGACTGCGACGCCGACCGATACCGCCACGGCCACGCCACTTCCGACCAGTACCGCCACGGCCACGCCGACCGACACCGCAACCGCGACGCCCACCGACACGGCCACCGCCACGCCCACCGATACGGCCACCGCCACGCCGACTGACACCGCGACGCCGACGCCCACCAACACCGCCACGGCCACGCCGACCGATACGGCCACCGCCACGCCGACCGACACCGCGACGCCGACGCCCACCAACACCGCCACGGCCACGCCCACCAACACCGCGACGCCGACCGATACCCCCACCGCCACCTCGACCCCGAAGCCGACGCCGCGGCCCCTGGCCCCGGGCACGGTGGTGCTTCCCAGCGGCCTGCAACTGCACGGACGGATCGCTTTCCCCGTGTTCGAAAACGGGACCTACAACATCTACGTGAGCTACGTCAACGGCTCCGGCCGACGCCTGCTGTTGTCCCAGGCCAGCCAGCCGGCCTTCAGCTGGGACGGCACACAGATCGCATATCGCAGCTGGGACTCACAGATGCGCGGCATCTTCTCGACGCCGCTCGACAACATCGTTCCTTGGAACATTCAGCAACGCTCTATTTCCGAGTCGGCTCGACCGGCGTGGTCTCGCGACGGCAAGGTGATCGCCTTCCATTCCTACGAGGAACCCGACCGGCGACCGCGGCTCTACTACACCGGCGGCAGCGGCTACGTCTCCATCAAGAGCGACAAGACCGGACGCTACCAGGACCTCTTCGGCATCGACCCGAGCTGGATGCCGGACGGCACGGTGGTCTACACCGAGCGCGAGTGCGGCCAGTGTGGCATCTTCATCACGGACCTCGCCGGCCATGTAGTCTCACGCGTCACGGACCAGACCCGAGATGAGGCGCCGCAGGCCTCGCCGGATGGCAAGCAGATCGCCTTTATGTCCACTCGCGACGGCACCTGGCACGTCTACATCGGCCAGGCCGACGGCTCAGGCGTGACGCAGGTGACCAGCGGACCGGACGTCGACGGTCTCCCGACCTGGACGCGCGACGGCCGGGCGCTCGTGTTCGTCTCGCAGCGCGGCGGAAGCTGGGGCGTCTGGGCGCTCGATCTGGCGAACAAGCGGCCGACCAGGCTGTTCGCCCTGGGCGGCAACCTCGACGGCCTGCCCGACCCCGGCACGGCCAAGGGCTGGACCGAGGAGCGCATCAGCCTGGCGCCCTGAGCCCCCGGGATCGCTTCGGGCTCGCAATCGCCTCTGCACGGGCCGTCCCACTTCTGTGGGCGGCCCGTTCTTGCTGCGCGGGCCGGGTTCCGCTCGCAGCGCTGTCGCCCCGGACTTATGTCCCCCTGAGAGGTTTTGAATCTATTGCCCCACGCTAGGAAAATGGCATTGCACCGCATCGTCACTATGCTCGCAGCGCCGTCGCCGCGGACTTATGTCACCCTGAGAGGTTTTGAATCTATTGCCGCACGCTGAGAAAATAGCATTGCACCGCATCGTCACCATGCTCGCAGCGCCGTTGCCGCGGACTTATGTCACCCTGAGAGGTTTTGAATCTATTGCCGCACGCTGAGAAAATGGCATTGCACCGCATCGTCAATATGCTGCGGCGCCGTCGCCGCGGACTTATGTCCCCCTGAGAGGTTTTGAATCTATTGCCGCACGCTGAGAAAATGGCATTGCAACGCATCGTCAATATGCTCGCGGCGCGGTCGCCGCGGACTTATGTCACCCTGAGGGAGCGCCGTTTGCGACCGAGGGGTCTCGCACGCCGGAAGCGAGTGCCTATTATCTGCCTAAACGCACTCGCTTCCGGCGTGCGAGACCCCTCGGTCGCAAACGGCGCTCCCTCAGGGTGACATAAGTCCACGGCGACCGCGCCGCGAGCGATGCCACTATCCGATTTGGATGTATCCATCTGCATCCAATTGGCTCTTTACAGGGCCAATGTCTGGTGCTAAAATGACAATTGGATGCATCCATTGGACGATCCAACTGAGGAGCGAAGACGTGAACATCCAGCTCGACCGAGCTTCACCCCTTCCGCTCTACCTTCAGATTCGCAACCAACTCCGGGACGCGATCGTGCGCGGAGACCTGGTGGAAGGGCAACAGCTGCCACCGGAGCGACAACTGGCCAGGCGGCTCGCGGTGAACCGCACGACGGTCGTCAATGCGTACCGCGACCTGGCTGCCGACGGGCTGGTCGAAGGCCACGTGGGTCGCGGCACGGTCGTGTGCTGGAACGACGCCCATCCGTCTTCGACGGATGGCGCCCGCCACCTGGCGTGGTCGCAGCAGTTCTCGTCGGTCACGCAGTGGTCGGGGCAGGCCCTCGTACAGGAAGCGGCGGACCTCAGCGCGGCGCCCGGCGTGATCTCGCTGGCCAGCGGCGTGCCGGCGCCCGAGCTGTATCCGCTCGACGCGTTCCGCACCGCCTGCGAAGACTTCTTGGGCAGCGGATCGGTTCGCGATTTGCTCGCCACTTGTCCCGTGGAAGGTTTCCAGCCTCTGCGCCAATGGCTCGCCGATTGGCTCAACAGCCTCGGCGCGCGCGTCGGCGTCGAGAACGTCCTGATCACCGCCGGCTCCACCCAGGGACTGGCGCTGGTCGCTGCCGCCCTGATCGAGCCCGGCGACGAGGTCGCAGTCGAATTGCCCAGCTCGCTGGCGGCGCTGCAATCCTTCAGCCTGGCCCGCGCCCGACTCCTCGGCGTGCCGCTGGACGGCGACGGGCTGCGCACAGATATTTTCGACGAGATGATGCAGCGGCATCGGCCGAAATTCCTCTACACGCTGCCGACGTTCCAGAATCCGACCGGCGCCACGCTGTCCCTGGCCAGGCGGCAGCAACTCTTGGACCAGGCTGCGCAGCACGGCGTGCCCATCGTGGAGGACGATCCGTATAGCGCCCTGTACTTCGAGGAACCGCCGCCCCCGCCGCTGAAAGCCTTCGACCGCTTCGGCCACGTCATCTACATCGGCACCTTCTCCAAGCTGCTCTTTCCGGGCTTGCGCCTCGGGTGGGTCGTCGCGCCGCGCCCGGTCATCGAGCGTCTGGCCCTGGTCAAGCGCAACAGCGATCTGTTTGCCAACACGCTGGCACAGGGCGCGGCCTGGCGCTTTCTGTCCAACCTGGACTGGAACGAGTACCTGCTGCGGCTGCGGGCCGCGTACCGATGGCGCCGCGACGCCATGCTCGAAGCACTGCACCTGTACGCACCGGCCGGCTTGCGCTGGCAGGCCCCGGCAGGCGGGTTCTACGTCTGGGCGCACCTCCCGGAAGGGGTGTCCGCTCAGAGCGTCCTCGCCCAGGCGCACCAGACCGGCGTCGCTTTCCTGCCCGGAGAGCCGTTCTGCGTCGACGGCAGTGGTCGGGGCAGCGTCCGCCTGAATTTCAGCTACGCGCCCGCCGAGGACATCGACGAAGGCGTTCGGCGGTTTGCCCAGGCTCTGTCGGAGGCGCTCCGACGTCGCCAGGAAGGCCGCGGCGCACCAATTGTGACGACTCGCACCGTCGTGTGAATATTCAAAATCGGCTGTATACGGACTGACGAGAGGGGGATTTCGACATGTCAGAAACGAACGGTAACACAGTGACCGGCACCGAAACCGTAAAGCGCGGACTCGCTCAGATGCTTAAGGGCGGCGTCATCATGGACGTCGTCACGCCGGAGCATGCCCGCATCGCGGAAGAGGCCGGAGCCTGCGCGGTCATGGCCCTGGAGCGCGTGCCGGCCGACATCCGCGCGCAAGGCGGCGTCGCGCGCATGAGCGACCCGGAGCTGATCCAGCGCATCATGGAAGCGGTCACGATCCCGGTCATGGCCAAATGCCGGATCGGCCATTTCGTAGAGGCCCAGGTCCTGGAGGCCATCGGCATCGACTACATCGACGAGTCCGAGGTGCTGACCCCGGCCGACGAGCAGTTCCACGTCGACAAGCACGCGTTCAAGGTGCCGTTCGTCTGCGGCTGCCGCACGTTGGGCGAGGCGCTGCGGCGCATCGGCGAAGGCGCGGCGATGATCCGCACCAAGGGTGAGGCCGGGACCGGCAATGTCGTCGAGGCGGTACGCCACGCCCGCGCCGTGCTGGGTGAGATTCGCCGGCTGCAGAACATGCCGCCCGAAGAGTGGATGACGGCCGCCAAGGAGATGGGCGCCCCTACGATCTGGTCGTGGAGACCGCGCGCCTGGGTCGCCTGCCCGTGGTGAATTTCGCTGCCGGCGGCATCGCGACTCCGGCCGATGCAGCGCTGATGATGCAGTTGGGCGTCGACGGCGTGTTCGTCGGCTCCGGCATCTTCAAGTCGTCGGATCCGGCCAGGCGGGCACAGGCCATCGTGCGCGCCACGACGCATTTCCAGAATCCCGCCATCGTCGCGGAAGTCTCGGGCGGCCTGGGCGAGGCCATGCCCGGACTGGAGATCGCATCCATTCCCGAGGCCGAGCGTCTGGCCGAGCGCGGCTGGTAACAGGGACTCCCCCACGCCGGTGGTGCGCGGTGCGTGAAGCGTGATGCGCAATCCCGCATCGGTCGCCTCGTATTCACGGATCACGCATTACGCATCACGCACCATCGGCCGCGGGGAGACCATCAGGAGGAATTGAACCACATGCGCATCGGCATTCTGGCTCTGCAGGGAGCTTTCATCGAGCATGCGGCGATGCTTGCCCGGCTGGGAGCCGAGGCCCGGCAGGTGCGCCTGCCGGAGGAGCTACCCGATCTGGATGGCCTGATCATCCCCGGCGGCGAGAGCACCACCATCGGCAAACTGGCCGTCCACTACGGGCTGGTCGAGCCGCTCAAGGCGTTCGCCGAACGCCGCCCGACGTGGGGCGTGTGCGCCGGGCTCATCTTCATGGCGCGCGACATCGGGGGGCTGGAGCAGCCTCTGCTCGGAGTGATGGACGTGGTCGTGGAGCGAAATGCCTTCGGCCGGCAGGTCGACAGCTTCGAGACGGACCTCTCCGTGCCGAAACTGAACGGCCACAGTCCGGCGGATCAGCTCTTCCACGCCATCTTCATCCGCGGGCCGGTCATCCGATCCGTCGGACCGGACGTCAGGTGCTGGCCACACTGCCGGATCGCCGCATCGTCGCCGCCCGCCAGCGCAATCTGCTGGCGACCGCGTTTCACCCGGAGCTGTCCGGCGATCCCCGCTTCCACCGTTACTTCCTCGACATGGCGGCCCGCTGACACAACCAAGCGTGCGTAATGCGTGATGCGCAATGGGCCATTACGTATTACGTATTACGTATTACGCACTTCGTCTCACGCCCCTGCCCGCACCCGGGGCCCCTTGATCGTTTGCAGCAGCTCTTCCAGCGGCAGCGTGTTGACGACGTCCTTGGCCTCGGCCCAGCCTCGGCGTGCGGTCGCCACGCCGAGCCGCAGCGTGTCCAGCCCCATCGGGCTGTGCGCGTCGGTGTTGATCGACAGGCGGGCGCCCAGCTCGATCGCGCGGCGGATGTGCGCGTCGTCCAGGTCCAAGCGATTGGCGCTGCAGTTCACTTCGAGCACGGTGCCGGTCTCCGCGGCGGCCGTCAGCACCTGTTCCATGTCCAGGTCGGCTCCCTCGCGCTGGTTGATGAGCCGCCCGAGGGGGTGGCCGATGACGTCGACGTTGGGGTTGCGTATCGCCCCCAGCATTCGCCCGGTCACCTGGGCGCGGTCCTCCCGCAGGCCGACGTGCAGGGACGCCACGACGACGTCCAGCTCCGCCAGCACGTCGTCCGGCAGGTCCAGGCTCCCGTCGACCTTGATCTCGACCTCGACGCCTTGCAGGACCCGGATGTCCGGGTACGTATCGTTTAGACGGTCCACGAGCGCCCGTTGCTCGCGCAGCCGAG
Organism: uncultured Chloroflexia bacterium; assembly: GCA_963843645.1. Taxonomy (GTDB): domain Bacteria; phylum Chloroflexota; class Anaerolineae; order DAOTYC01; family DAOTYC01; genus CAWJLE01. The sequence continues at coordinate 2,042,441 of CAWJLE010000003.1, forward strand.
CCGCGCTGAGTCCCTTGCCGAACCCCAGGCCCTCGCTGTGATCGGTGACGACGACGTACTGGTAGCCGCGCTCCCGCGCAGCCTGTGTCATCTCCTCCATGCTCGCCGCGCCGTCGCTCCAATCGGTGTGCAGATGCAGCTCGCCGCGGATCTGTTCTTGCTCCACCAGGGTCGGCAGACGTCCCTGCTGCGCGGCCTTGATTTCGCCCCGCGCCTCCCTGATCTCAGGCGGGATCAAGGGCAGGCCCAGGGTAGCGTAGACTTCCTCTTCAGTGCGGCAGAGCAGGTCCTCCCCGCCCTCGCGCTTGAATCCATACTCGCTCAGGCTGAGCCCGCGGCTCAGCGCCAGCTCCCGCAGATCGACGTTGTGCTGCTTGCTCCCCGTGAAGTACTGCAGCAGCGAGCCGTAGCGCTCGGGCGGCAGCACGCGCAAATCGACCTGCAGGCCGTTGTGGAGGTGCACAGTGCACTTGGTCGGCCCGCGCAGATCGACGACCTGCACCTGGGGCAGCGCCACGAATGCGCTCAGCGCGCCTTCGCCAGCCGGCGCCGCGGCCAGAAGGTCGATGTCGCCGATGGTCGGCTGCCGGCGGCGGAAGCTGCCCGCCGCGTCCGCCCGCTCGACCGCCGGGTCCGCCCGCAGGCCGTCCAGCAGCTCCTGCACCATCGGCCACACGTTCCCCAGCAGCTCGCGGTCGGTTCGCCGGTGAAGGGCCTGGATGCCGTCCAGGATCTTCGACTCGGACCTCTCGCCCAGGCCCTTCAGATTGCGGAGTTTGCCGGCCCGAGCGGCCTCCTCGGCCTCGGCGACGCTGGCGATGCCCAGCTGTTCCCACAGCATCTTCGCGGTCTTCGGGCCCACCTCGGGTATGGCCAGCAGATCGACTACGCCCGCCGGGATCTCTTCCTCGAGGTTGTCCAGATACCGCAGCCGCCCGGTGGACAGCAGCTCGGCGATCTTGTCTGTCAGCGCCTTACCCACGCCGGGAATGTCGCCAAGCTTGCCCTCGCGCTGGATCTCGTTGATGTCCCGACCGAGGTTCATGATGTTCTCCGCCGCGCGCCGGTAAGCGAGAATCTTGTAGACCATCTCACCCTTGATGTCCAGCAGCGCCGCGATCCGGTTCATTGCCTGGGCCACGTCCCGGTTGTTCATCGTCGTTCTCCTTCCGGCCGGCCCTGCCAGCCCGCCGTCCCAGTCAATTATACTACAACCCTTGTCGCCGCTCCACACATTTGTTATAATTGAGACCCATACAATTGGGTGAAAACTAGCCCGCTCTTATGTCATTCCTCGTCGCTAAACGACGCTCCTGAGAATGACATAAGAGCCGACCGGGGCAGATCCCCTCTGGAAAGGCAAGGCCTTGGCGGCATCTGCAAGCGTTCCGACGGCAGTGGAGCGCCAGATCTTCTTTATGGTCAAGCGCGTCAATCAAGCGATCCGCAAGTACCGTCTGCTCGACGACGGGGATCGCGTGGCGGTCGCCGTGTCCGGCGGTAAGGACAGCCTGGCCCTCTTGCGCGTCCTGCTGGCGCGCCAGGTCGTCCAGCCGGAGCGCGTCGAGCTGGTGGCCGTCCACGTGACCGTTCCGGGCGCGCCGGGCAGCCGCGAGCGCGCCGCCGGCCTGGAGGCTCACTTCCGCGCGCTGGGCGTGCCCTACGCTCTCGAGCCGTTGGCTATGGGCGAGGACGAATCGTGGCCACTCTCGTGCCACCGCTGCGCCTGGAACCGCCGCAAGACGTTGTTCACCGCGGCACAGCGCCTGGGCTGCAACAAGATCGCGCTCGGCCACCACGCCGACGACGCCGCGCAGACGACGCTGCTCAACCTGTTTCACCAGGGCCGGCTGGAATCGATCAGTCCACGCCGGTCGTTTTTCGACGGCCTTATAACGGTCATTCGGCCTTTAATCCTGACCAACGAAAAGGACATCGTCCGCTTCGCCAAGGCCGCGGGCTATCCGATCGGCGCGCTGGACTGCCCGCAGGCGAGCACGTCCCAGCGTGCGCAGATGGCGGCGATCCTGCGCGAGGTCGAAAGGACCAACCGGCGGGCCAAGAACAGCTTGCGCCAGGCCGTCACACGCTGTCGGGCTGAGCCCGAAGATCCGTCTTCAGCTCAACCGCAGAGGAGGCTCCCACCCATGTCCCGGTCCGTTCACACGTACTCGACCCTCAACAGTTGGATCGCTCGGGAGTCGATTCCGTTCTCCGTCGACTCGCCCACGACCATCGACGCCGCCGTCGACGCTGTGATTGCTCAGGTCGGCGACTCCGTGGAAGTGCTGGGCATGGGCGAAGCGCTTCACGGTGGAGAGGCCATCCTCACGCTACGCAACCGGCTCTTCCGGCGCCTGGTGGAAGCGCACGGCTACACCGCGATCGCCATCGAGAGCAGCTTCCCGCGCGGACACGCAGCAAACGAGTACGTGGCCGGTCGGGGTCCCGGGTCGTACGAGGCGGTGCAGGACGCAGGATTCAGTCACGGCTTCGGCCGGTACGACGCCAACCGGGAGCTCGTGGAATGGATGCGGCGATATAATGCCGATCCCTCCAACCCTGTCAAGCTCCGATTCTACGGCTTCGACGGCCCGACTGAGATGACCAGCACCGAGAGTCCACGCCACGCCCTGCAATTCGCGCTCGATTACCTCGCCTCGGTGGGCAGCGGCGGCGCTCCGGAGCAGCGTGAACGCATCGCCGCGCTTCTGGGCCCGGATTCCGATTGGGAGAACCCCGCGGCCATGATGGACCCGACGAAGTCGGTGGGCCGGTCACCCGCTGCGACCGCATTGCGAATCGAGACCGAGGATCTGGTCTCAGAGCTGCGCGTCCGTCGGCCCGATTGGGTGGACAAGAGCGACGAGGACAGCTACCTGGAAGCTCTGCAGCACGCGTCAGTGGCGCGCCAGCTGCTGGATTACCACGCCGAGCTGGCGAGACAGTCTAGCCAGCGGACCGCCAGGCTGCTCGGCATGCGGGACGCAATGATGGCGGACAACCTGGCATACGTAGCAGCCCGCGAGCGCGGCCGGGGCAAGGTGCTGGCCTTTGCCCACAACAGCCACCTGCAGCGCGGACAGGCACAGTGGCAATTGGGCGCCGACCTGCTCGCCTGGTGGCCGGTGGGAGCGCACCTCAAGGGGATGTTCGGGTCGCGCTATGCCGTCATCGGTTCTGCGGTGGGCGTCTCGGAAGTCAACGGCATCGGCAGCCCAGAGGCCGGAACGCTCGAGGGGCTCCTGGTCGCCCATTCAGGCGACGAGCGGGGGGCCGGCGCGGTTCATTCCGACGCACCAGGGCCAGGGGCTACCGACCGCGGAAATCGCCGCCCTTCCGGCTCGCTCCGGCAGCGTGAAGAACTCAACTTACTTCGCACTCACGCCTCGGAGTTTCACCGATTTCGATTGGTTAGTCATTCTGGACACGTGATCGTCAGGCGGATAGAAGGGGGATTTTGTGATGGCCATCCACAGTTTCAGCGAAATGATGCAGGCAGCCAAAACGCTCGGTCCGGTGCCGGTCGCCGTGGCCGCCGCCGACGATCCGGAGGTCCTGGCCTCGCTGGTCGAGGGCCAGAAGGAGGGCATCATTCACGCCCACCTGATCGGCGACCAGGCTGCCATCGAGGGGATCGCCGCCCGTGAAGGCTACGACCTGACGGGGATGTCGATGGTTCACGAGCCGAGTCATTCCCAGGCGGCGCGGCGAGCGGTCAGCCTGGTCCGCGGCGGGCAGGCCGCCATCGTCGTCAAGGGCCTGTTGAAGACGACCGAGCTGCTCGGCCCGGTCCTCGATCGCAACGAAGGCCTCCGGGCCCGCAGTCTGCTCAGTCACGTCGCTCTGTTCGAAATCGAGGGCCGCGAAGGGCTGCTGTACATCAGCGACAGCGGGGTGGTGCTCTATCCCACGTGGGAGCAGAAGCTGGAGATCATTCGCGGCGTGGTGGAGGTGGCCCACAAGTTCGGGCTGCCCGAGCCGCGCGTGGCCATCCTCGGCGCCAGCGACCGCGTCTCAGCGAAGACCGGGCTCGGCGTGGAGGCGCTCACCTTGAGCAAGATGGCACAGCAGGGCTGGGTCAAAGACGCCATCGTCGAGGGCCCCTTGCCGGTGGACGTGGCCGTCAACCCCCGTGCCGCGCAGATCAAGCACATCTCGACGGCCATGCCCGGCACCGCCGACGTTCTCATCGTCCCAAACGTGGAGGCCGGCAACATCATGGCCAAGTCGCTGCAGCAGTTCGTCGGTGCGCGCATGGCCGGCATGGTCACCGGCGCCCGCGCGCCGATCATCATCAACTCGCGCGCCGACAACGCCGAAACGCGGCTGCTGTCGTTGGGCATGGCCGTGGTATGGGCGGGACAGCGGGCAGCGTAGCCGCCCTTACGCCTCACGCTCCACGATGACCTCGTAGTGCTGCGAACGCGCGTCGAAGTGCGCGAGAACTGCGCGCGCCTTGGGCGGAACTACGGCCGCCTCGTAGTCGTCGCCGGCGAACTCGCGCACCGCGTCCAGGTCGTCGAACCGCATGATCGTGATGAACTCGACCTCTTCACCGACCTGCCGGCGGAGGAGCTGAATGCCTTGGTATCCGCGAATGTGGCGGTCGCCGATACCCACGAAGATCTCCTCCTTGAGGAGCCCTTCGTACACGTCGGCGCTGGCCGGGGTCGTCCATCCATGCCAGATACGGCTGATCATGATCCCACCTCCATAGAGCGGCCGACCTCTCTCCCGCCGATGAGCGTAGGGGCGGCCCTGTGTGGTCGCCCAGGCGCAGGGCGACCACACAGGGCCGCCCCTACGCTCATCGGCGGGAGAGAGGTCGGCAGCAAACCTATACCTGGTGCACGTCTGCCTGGTTGGCGTCCGTGTCGTAGATCACGTACGTCGACCGCCCGAAGCGGCCCATCACCTCGCCCGGATTGACGAGCAAGGTCTGGCCCACACGCTCGGTCGCCTGCTTGTGATTGTGGCCGTAGAAGACGACGTCGTACTTTCCGCCGGCCGCCAGGGCCTTGCCCAGCTCAGGGAAATGAACCGCCGCCAGCTTCCGCCCACCCTGCTCGATCTCCAAAATCCGTCGTGCAGGGTCACGTTGCCGGCCTTCATGGCGTTCCGCGTGATCAGCCACTTGTCGCCGTCGTTGTTGCCGAAGACGATGTGAACCGGGCCTTTGAACGTGTCTCGCAATTTGCTTGACGATGAACGGCGAGCACATGTCGCCCAGGCACAGGACCAGGTCGACGCTCCGCCCCGGCCAGCCCCTTCAGGACGGCTTCCAGCTTCCAGATATTGTCGTGAATGTCGGAGATAACGCCGATCTTCATGTCTGCACCTCAAGTTCCGCGGCCGGCCGCCGCTTGCGCCTGGAGCCGCTACAACACCGCCATCAGCTGTACAGCGGAAACTTCGGTCCGTCAAGGTCGCACACTGCCGTCCGTCACCTGCTCCGCCACCTCGGGACGATCGCCCTCGAAGATCGTGCGCGCGATCAGGCCACCGATCGTCGCGCATCTCGGGCTCCTTCATGCCGCGCGTGGTCAGCGCCGGCGTGCCGATGCGGATGCCGCTGGTTTCGTCGCCGGGAGCGGGTCGAAGGGGATCTTGTTCTTGTTGACCGTGATGCCCACCGAATCGAGTCGTTCCTCGGCCACGCGTGCCGGTGATCCGGCCGGCTGTCAGGTCCACCAGCATCAGGTGGTTGTCCGTGCCGCCGCTGACCAGCCGCAAGCCCTCGCGCCTGCAGCTCCTCGGCCAGCGCCTGGGCGTTGTCCACGATCTGGAGCTGGTAGGCCTTGAATTCCGGCTTCAGGGCCTCGCCGAAGGCGACCGCCTTGGCGGCGATGACGTGCATCAGCGGCCCGCCCTGCAGTCCCCGGGAAGACCGCCTTGTCGATGTCCTTCGCCAGCTCCTGCTTGCAGAAGATCACGCCCGCCGCGGGGACCGCGCAGCGTCTTGTGCGTGGTGGTGGTCACGACGTGCGCGTAGGGGATCGGCGACGGGATGCGCGCCGACCGCCACCAGACCGGCGATGTGGGCCATGTCCACCATCAGGTAAGCCCCGACCCCGTCGGCGATCTCGCGAAGCCGTGGGAAATCGAAGAAGCGCGGATAGGCGCTGGCTCCCGCCACGATCAGTTCGGGCTGATGCTCCGCGGCCAGTTGCGCGATCTCGTCGTAGTCGATCACTTCGGTCTCCGCCAGCACGCCGTAGGAATGGAACTGGTAGAGTTGCCCGGAGAAATTCACGCGGCTGCCGTGCGTGAGATGCCCGCCGTGATCCAGGCGCATGGCCACGACCACGTCGCCCGGCTTGAGCACGGCCAGGTAGGCCGCCATGTTGGCCTGAGCGCCGGAGTGGGGCTGGACGTTGGCGTGCTCGGCGCCGAACAGCTTCTTGGCGCGCTCGATCGCCAGCGTTCTCGACCACGTCGACCCACTCGCAGCCGCCGTAGTAGCGGTGGCCGGGATAGCCCTCGGCGTACTTGTTGGTCATGACGCAGCCCTGGGCGGCCAGCACCGCCTGGCTGACGAAGTTCTCCGAGGCGATCAGCTCCAGGCGGTCACGCTGCCGGCGCATCTCGCCGTGGATGGCTCTGTAAATCTCGGGGTCCTGGTCTTTCAAGATCTGGTACGGATCCGCCGGATCGCACTGATACTTCCAGAAACCGTCCCCAGTCACTTCGGGCATCGCTTTCATCCCTCCTGCGAGTGGATCACTCGCTATCAGCTTCGCCCCTGCCTTCTCGGCAGGAGGAGTCAGGCACGTCAAGCCGCACAGTGCTTGCAGACGGGATTGTACAGGCACGCGCGACCGCTGTCAACCGAATTCGGCCCCGGAGACGCGTTCTCGTCGAGAGGTAGACCCCTCTCCCAGCCTCTCCCCACCGGCTCCGTCCCGTCTCACCCCTCGAACAGGCGCGTGATCTCGTCGCGGCGGAACTCCGGCAGGGGCCGGCGCTCATCGCCCGCAGCCAGGGTGACGCCCTCGCCGGCATCCACCAGCCGGCCGATCGCGGCGCCGGCGATGCCCGCCGCACGCCAGCGGTCCAGAATGCGCGGCGTGTCCGCGGGTGCCGCGGCCAGGAGAAGCGCACCGGAGGCGATCACTCCGAGCGGATCGAGGCCGTACTCCCCGCACAGGATCCGCGTCTCAGGCAGGATGGGTATCGCGTCTTCGTGCAGCACGATGCCGGTTCCGGACGCGATCGCCAGCTCCCGCACGCCGGTCGCCAGCCCACCCTCGGTCGGGTCGTGCATGGCGTGGACGGACGCCGTCTCCACCGCCAGCCGCGCCTCCTTCAGCACGCTGATCCCCGGCGAGTGCAGCATCCCACGGCAGGCGGACAGGAAGTCGACGGAGTACCGCTGCCGCAGGTCGGAGGCCTTCTCGCGCGCGATGATCGCCGTCGCCTCGATGGCAATGCCCTTGGAGAGCAGGAGGTCGTCGCCGGGCTGGCCGCCCGGCTGGTCACGATCCCGTCGCGCGGCACTTCGCCCAACATCTGGCCGACGACGATGGGCCGGTCCAGCCCGTAGGTCACCTCGGTGTGGCCGCCGCACAGGGACACGCCGATCTCGGCGCAGGCGCTCGATAGCTGCCGCAGGATCTCTTCCGTCAGCGCTTCGTCGGCGCGTCCCTCCGGCAGCAGAATCGTCGCCAGGAACCAGCGCGGAATTCCCCCGGTGACCGCGATATCGTTCGCGTTGACGTTGACGGCATACCAACCGATCTCATCCGTGGCGAAGGTGATCGGATCGGTCTTGGCCACCAGGCAGGTTTGTCCGAAGTCGATGACCGTCGCATCCTCACCGATTGCCGCGCCGGCCAGGATGCGCTCGTCAGCTTGCGTGTATCTCTGCAAGAGGTAGTGTAGAAATCCGGGTTCCAGTTTGCCGACAGGCAGCATGCCTCTTCCTTTCTTGGACCGGCCGTTGACGAACGCGGACCCCTCTCCACCGGTTGTCGCTGAGGTCAACCGCCGCAGAACGCAGATAAACGCAGATCAAAGACAACACAAGAAGTGGCATGTTTCTAATCTGCGTTTATCTGCGCTCATCAGTGTTCATCGGCGGTTAACCGGCGGGCACTGGCAGGAGAGAGGGGTCCGCGTTCGTGAACGACCGGCTTGAGATGCGCGTTTTATTCTTTCGCTGCGGACGACCGCTCCTCACGCGGGGGCTCGGCCGGTTCGGGCGCGGCCTTCTGGACGGTCTTCAGCCCGTTCCGCACCTGGGTCAGGAATCCGGAGAGCTGCGCATCCAGCCGGGTCAGGACGTCGAGCACGTAGGCATCCGCTTCGCTTCTTCAACGTCAGGGCCTCACGTTGGCTCTCCTCCAGGATGGCCTGCCGCTCGGACTCGGCGATCTTGCGAATCTCGTGGTCGTCCAGCATCGCCTGGCCGTCTTCGCGCGCCAGCCCGATGATGCGTTCTTTCTCTTCCTGGGCCTGGGCGATCAGACGGTCTCGTTCCGCCTGGATTCGCCTGGCCTGCTTGATCTCCTCGGGTACGGACATCCGCATCTGGTCGATGATGTCCAGAAGCTCATCCTCATCGATCATCACATTGGAGGTCAATGGAACGTGCCAAGCGCTGTTGAGCAGTTCTTCCAGTCGGTCGACCAGGTAGAGTATGTCCATGCGATGACTCCTTTCCTCCGCTGGCACCCGAGGGACCCCTCGTCGCCTCTCCTCGTCAGAGAAGGAGAGGCAATACGACGACGTTCACCTCGTCCTCCATCGGGAGAGGGCGAGAGGTCCTCATCGGGTCAATCGCACAATGAGACGAGCTTCACCTTATCGGCATTCCCATAGGGGCCGTCGAGCTTCTCGTGCAGGGCGGCGATGACGTGAGGAGGGACCATCGCCTCGATGCACCCGCCGGCCGCAGCGACTTCTTTCACGATGCTGGAGCTCAGAAACGCGTAGTCCAGGCTGGTCATCAAGCAGACCGTTTCCAGGTCCGGCGCGAGCTTCTTGTTGGTCAGAGCCATCTGGTACTCGAGCTCGAAATCGTACGTCACCCGCAGGCCTCGCACGATCACGGTGGCGCCGCTCTTGCGGACGAAAGCCACCGTCAGTCTGCTGTAGCTCGCGACGGTGACGTTCGGCAAATGGCTCGAAGAGCGAGTCATCATGTCGAGCCGCTCTTCGGTCGTGAACAGCAGGTTCTTGTTCGGGCGATCGTAGACGGCCACGATGAGCTGTTCGAAAATCTTCGAGGCGCGCGTCGCAATATCGATGTGGCCGTTATGTACAGGATCAAAGGTGCCCGGATAAACCGCAACCGGCATTGAAGAAGACCTCCCAAGTGATCTAGGCTAGCATTATTCCCTGGGCGCTGACCTCTGTCCGACAGGGATGGGGCAGAGGTCAGCGCCCACAGCCACCCACTCGCGTCAGCTCAGGTCGCTGGTCCAGTTCCAAAAGGCCTGTAGCTTCTGGGCCAGCAGCTGATGTTCCGGGCTGCGTCAGCTCGCAATCCTGCTCACACAGCGCCTGAGCCGCTTCGCGCGCTTCCGTCAGAGTCTCCACGTCGCCCAGTTCGGCCATCTTCAGCAGCGGCAGTCCGCTCTGACGCGTGCCAAAGAACTCGCCCGGGCCCGCGCATTTCCAGGTCCTTCTGGCGAGCTCGAACCCGTCCTGAGTCGCTTCGATGGCCTCCAAACGATCGCGGCTGTTCTCGGTGTCAGAATCGGCCAGCAGCAGGCAGTAGGATTCATGCTCGCCCCGGCCGACCCGTCCTCGGAACTGGTGGAGCTGCGCCAGGCCGAAACGGTTCGCGCCTTCCACCAGCATCACGGTGGCGTTGGGCACGTCGATGCCCACCTCGACGACCGAGGTGCGACCACGAGAATTCAAGCTCGCCTTGATAGAACGCGCCATCACCGTTTCTTTGTCCGCCGCCTTCATCCGCCCGTGCACCAGCCCCAGCTTCAGGTCCGGGTAGACGTCTTTCTTCAGTCGCTCGTACTCCTCCACGGCGGCTTTGGCCTCGATTTTATCCGAACCCTCGACCAAAGGGCAAATGACGAACGCCTGGCGGCCCTTCTCCACCTGGCTCCGGACGAAAGCGTACGCTCGCTCCCGCTCCCTGTGGATCCAGCCAGTGCGTCGTCATCTTCTGGCGCCCGGGCGGCAGCTCGTTGATCGTCGAGACGTCCAGATCGCCATAGACCGTCAGGCTCAGCGTCCGCGGGATGGGGGTCGCGCTCATGACCAGCATGTGCGGGTTGTAGCCCTTCTGGCGCAGCGCTGCCCGCTGCTCCACCCCGAACCGGTGCTGCTCGTCCACCACGACCAGGCCAGGTCGGCGAAACGCCAGCCCGGACTGGATCAGCGCGTGCGTGCCGACGACGACGTTGACCTCGCCGGCCGCGATGGCCGCGTACATCTCTTCGCGCTCGGCCTTCGGCGTGCTGCCCGTCAGCAAACCCACCCGAATCGGTCGACTGGTGATGCCTTCCAGCAAGCGGCTGATCGTCTTGTAGTGCTGCTCGGCCAGGATCTCGGTCGGCGCCATGATGGCGGCCTGGGAGCCGCTGGCGCACGGCCATCAACATCGCTGCCGTGGCGACCACCGTCTTGCCGGAGCCCACGTCGCCCTGCAACAGACGGCTCATGGGCTGCTCGGACTGGATGTCGGCCAGGATGTCGTTCAGGACGCGGTCCTGGGCGCCGGTGAACTGGAAGGGCAGCGCCCGACGGAACTCATCGAGCAGATCCTGGTCGACCTGAAGCGCTCGGCCGGGCTCGCTGCGCCACCGGCGCCGCTGGCGTAATACGCCCAGCTGAATGAGGAAGAACTCGTCGAACGCCAGGCGATGCTTCGCCTTCTCGGCCCACTCTTTGCTGTCGGGGAAGTGGATCTGGATCAGGGCCTGGCCCAACGGGGCCAGCCCGACCTTCGCGCGGATGGGTTGCGGCAGGTAATCCGGCAGCCGCCGGCCCCAGTATTCGACCGTGCGATGCATCAGGCGACGCATCCACCGCGCTCCAATGCCCGCCGTCAGCGGATACACCGGCACCAGGCGGGCGGTATGGATGAGGTCCTTCTCGATCGGCTCCCACTCCGGCGACTGCATGACGAGGCGACCGAGGTACAGATCCACCTTGCCGCTCAGGACGATTTGGCGATTGGGACGCAAGCGCTGCAAGAGGTACGGCTGGTTGAACCAGGTCACCTCGATCGTAGCCGGTGGTGTCCGTGATGATGGCGCTGATCAGGGTCAGGCCGCGAGCGGTCTTCCTCTCCTTCACGCTCCAGATGGTGCCGATGATCGTGATTTCTTCACCCGGCGACAACTGGTTGATAGTTCGCAGCTGGCTGAAATCGTCGTACCGTCGGGGGTACAGATAGAGCAGGTCCTCGACGACCTCGATGCCGATCCGCTCCAGCTTCTTCGCGTAACCGGAGCTGATGCCCGGCATGGCCGTCACCGGCGCTTTCAGACCCGCCAGGCTCTCCTGTCGGCGTGGAGAACGGTCTCTCGACGGCCGGCTCGGCACGACGACCTCGGCGGCGGGCGGCGGGGCCGGTCGCGACGGCCGTTCCGGCGGCGGCTCGGCGGCGGCGGAATCGATCATCTCCTTCATCTGTGTCGCGAGACCGGCCCGTGTTTCTGCGCCGTCCGCTTCGGAGTACTGCACCATCAACCCCGCGATCTCGTCGATCAGCTTCAGACGCTCGGGGCTGTGCACCTCCTGGCTGGCTTCCTTCCGCCACGATGCCGCCATCTTGTCCAGCCCGCCCATCACGACCTGGTTCTTGAAATCCTGCTCGCGTTCCAGTGAAAGAATGTTGGACAATCTATCAAATGCCGGTGTCATCCGACCTCCGTCTCTCGGTTCGACCTCTTCCAGTTGTTCTCCGGCCACTGGCGGACCCCTCTCCCGCCTCTCCCCCACAGGGGGGAAAGGAGAAAGGCAACGACCTCTACCAGCCGGACGGAGTTGGCCCTTTGCCATGGCCAGATCCCTCTCCCGCCTCCCCCATAGGGGGAAAGGAGAAAGGCAACGACCATCTCAAGTCTTGGCGGCTATCGCCAAGATGCGCGTCAGGGCTCCCTCCAAATCGTCCCGGATTTCCTCATTCCTGATGCGGAGAACACGCAACCCGCGGCCCACCAACACCTCATCCCGCCCGACGTCGTAGTCACGCTGCTCGTCGTGGATGCCGCCGTCCAACTCAATCACTAGGCCTGCAGCATGGCAGTAGAAGTCGACAATGAACCCATCCACAATCTGCTGCCGACGAAAATGCAGGTCCCCCAGTCGATTCGCCCGCAGACGTTCCCAGAGAACCCTCTCCTCCGGTGTCGAGTCGCGGCGCAGCTGCCTCGCTCGATCCACCTTCACCCCGTCGACCCTCTGTCCCCGAACAATCTTCGGTACGGTCATCATCTCCCCGCTACGAATCTGCCCGGTCAACCCAGCCCCGCTCCCGGCTCGTCTCTTTGCCGTTCTCCTCTCCCTTCTCAGGGGAGAGGCCGGGAGAGAGGTCTGCCCGCCCCCAAACTCGCGGGCCCCGGTCGTTGCCGTTCTCCTCTCCCTTCTCAGGGGAGAGGCCGGGAGAGAGGTCTGCCCGCCCCCAAACTCGCGGACCCCTGTCGTTGCCGTTCTCCTCTCCCTTCTCAGGGGAGAGGCCGGGAGAGAGGTCTGCCCGCCCCCAAACTCGCGGGTCCCTGTCGTTGCCGTTCTCCTCTCCCTTCTCAGGGGAGAGGCCGGGAGAGAGGTCTGCCGCCCTCCAGGCAGAAGTCCGGACTCGTCTCTACCTCGCACCCTCGTAAACGATCACCCCCATGGTGCCCGGACCGATGTGCGACGCCAGGACCGGGCCGTACGGCAAGACCGGGAACTCGCGGTCCGGGAACACCAGCTTCAAGCGCTCCACCAGCTCGGCCGCTTCCTGGTCCGAGCCGATCTGCAGGACCGCCACCTCTTGGATCTGCGCAAACTCGGCCACGAACTCGAACAGCTTGTCGATGGCGCGCGGTCGCGTGCGCACCTTCTCCAGCGGAATGATGTCGCCCTCTTCGACGATCAGGATCGGCTTGATGTTCAGCATGCTGCCCAGCAAGGCCTGTGCCTTGCCTATGCGGCCTTCCCGCTCCAGGTACTCGAGCGCCTCGACGAAGAACACCAGGTACACGTGCGGGATCATACCGCGGATCAAGCGCACGATGGTATCCAGCGGCATGCCGCGACCCGCCGCTTCGGCTGCCGCCCTGACCAGCGTCGCCTGCCCCACGGAAATCGACTCGGAGTCCATCACCGCCACCTGGCACCGGCCCAGAAACGCCTCCGCCGCTGCCGTCGCCACGTGGTAGCTTCGGCTCAGCCGGCTCGAGACGTGAATCGAAATGATCTGGTCCGTGGTCTGGCCAAGCCGCGCGTAGACTTCTTGAAATGCCCGAAACGACGGCGGCGTGGTGACCGGCATGACCCGCGTGTGCTCCAGCCGGCGGTAGAAGTTGGCCGCGGACAGGTCCAGGCCGTCCTTCAACTCGTCATCGCCGAACCGTATGTTCATCGGCACCACCGTAATGCCCAGGGACTCAGCCGCCTCCGGAGTCAGTTCTGCCGCGCTGTCTGTCACCACCCTAACCTTGGCCATAGAGCCCTCCACCTTACTCCAGAGAAATGATGTAGTGATAATGCGGCTGTCCGCCCTCGACCAGCTCGAACTCGAGAGCCGGATAGAGGTCCGCAAGCTCCTCCACCAGGCCCTCCGCGTTCTCTTTGGTCGTGTTGTCGCCGTAGTAGAGCGTGACGATTTCCAACTCGTCGATCCCGGCCTGCGCCAGGGCCTGCTTGACCACTGCGGGGATGTCGTGTCCGGACGCGGACAGGTTGCCGTCGCAGAGGGCGATGACCTGCCCCTCTTCCACCCGCACGCCGTTCAGCTGGGCTGACCTGACAGCGGTGGTTACCTCGACGGTCCGCACGTTCTGAGCGGCCTGTTCCATGATCCCGATATTGGTGTCCAGGTCCGCCTGATAATTGAAGGCCAACAACGCACCGATGCCCTGGGGCGTCGTCTTGCTCCCGACCACGCGCACCACCTTCTTCGTCAGGCCTTCTACCTGGCGGGCGGTGAGCAGAATATTGCCGTTGTTGGGCAGAATGATCACTTCCTGGGTGCTCATCCCCTCCACGGCCCGCAGCAGCTCTTCCGTGCTCGGGTTCATCGTCTGCCCCCCCGGCACGATCGCGCTGGCGCCCAGGCTCTCGAAGACGCGGCTCAAGCCGTCCCCCGGCGAGACCGCGACCACGGCAATGCTGGCCTTGTGCTCCAGGGCCTTGGCGATGCCCGTACGGTTCGTGGCGGCGAATTTCTGGGCCTGAAGCGACAGGTTCTCGACCGTGACCTGGCTCAGAGATCCCAATTGGGCCGCGTACGTCAATGGCGCGCCCGGCTCGGGCGTGTGCACGTGGACCTTAATCGTGCTGCTGTCGCCGACGACCAGGGTGCTCTCCCCCATTCCATTGATGGCCTCGCGCACCTCGTCGAGATTGAGCGCCTCGCCCTGCAGGATGAACTGGACCTCGTACCCGTACTCCGTACCCTGCACGATGTCGATGCCCTGCGTCGCATCCGCCGAAGACGCGGAATCGAGCGTGTCTCCGCGGATAGAGCGCATCATTCCCTCCAGAACCGTCAGCAGGCCCTGTCCGCCCGCATCGACCACGCCCGCGTCGCGCAGCACAGGCAGCAGCGACGGCGTCCGCGCGACAGAGAGCTTGGCCTCTTCCACGACCCGGCAGAACACGTACACCAGGTCTTCCACTTCGGCTGCCGCGGACACCGCCGCGTTGGCCACGTCCTTCGAGACGGTCAGGATGGTGCCCTCCACGGGCTTCATCACCGCCTTGTAGGCTGTCGCGGAGGCCTCCACCCAGGCGCTCGCAAAGTCCCTGGCGTCGAAGGTGTCCTTGTGGTCCAGGCTCTTGGCGAGGCCGCGCAGCAGCTGCGACAGGATCACGCCGGAGTTGCCCCGCGCGCCCATCAGTGCGCCGTGGGATACCGTGTGCGCCACAGCGCCGACCGAGTCCTGGGGTGACTGATAGAGCTCCTGCAATGCGGACTTCATCGTGAGAACCATGTTGGTGCCGGTGTCGCCGTCGGGCACAGGGAAAACGTTCAGCGAATTGATGGCGGTGGTATGTCTCTCCAGCCAACTCGTGCCGGCTTCCAGGAGCTGGCGCAAGAGCTGGCCGTCACAGCTCGTTACAGGCTTCCTCTCCTCGAGGAAGGCACGGCAGTCGCCGGCCGTATCCTGCGTTGTCTGTCCCGTCAAAAGTCAAATACCTCCGTTTGCCATAAAATACCGACCCGCCTCAATCGGAACTGCTGACCCGAATGCCCTGAACGTGAACGTTGACTTCCGACACTGGCACTCCCAATGCTTTTTCCACGCTGAACTTCACTGCCCGCATAATGTTGTGTGCGACCGCGGAGATGCGGGTTCCGTACTCGATGATCACGTACAAATCGATGATAATTTCGTCGCCGCTGATATTGATCTCGACGCCGCGCTTGAGATGATCGCGATACAGGTTGTCGACGAGACCGCTCCGTCCCGCCTTAGTCGCCAGGCCCACGACCCCATAGGATTTCAGCACGGCCAGCCCGGCGATGCTGGCAATTGCGGCGGGGGTGACCTCTACGCGGCCCAATCTCGTCTCTTCGGTCATTGGTCTATCACCTCTCTCCGGCAGCACTCTTCACTCATTACAACGCCGCCGGCGATCACAAGTTGCAGAATTCGCTGTGTTGTGGTAACATACGCGCCGTTGCGGGTAGCCGATACTCCAGAGCGGCCTCAGGCCATCTGCGTCTCATGAAGGGGGATCTTCGTTATCATGGCAAAGTGCGAAATTTGTGGCAAGGGACTCCAGTTTGGCCACAACGTGAGCCACTCTAAAGTGCACACCAACCGGCATTGGAAGCCCAATATCCAGAAAACGACCGTCCTCATCGACAACCGGCCGGTCAGTTTGAAAGTCTGCACCAAGTGCATGAAGACCATGCGCAAGAACTCGTAGTCGTCGTCGACGAGTCATCTTTTTTTAAACTCGGAGCCAGCCGCTGAATCGCGGCTGGCTTCTCGTTGTTCAGTCTCCGGTTGCGCCAGACTCGGCTCTGCGTCTGAGTGCGGCGATGGCCGCTCCAATACTCTCGCCTTCGCTGAAAACGGCTGATCCCGCCACCAGCAGGCTCGCGCCCGCCGCCACGATCGAGCGCACCGTGGTGGGATTCACCCCACCGTCCACCTCCAGCTCAGCCGGGGATTTCACCTCGTCCAACCAGCGCCGCATTCGCGCCAGCTTGCCCAACGAGTTCGGAATGAAGCTCTGCCCGCCAAACCCGGGGTTGACCGACATCACCAAAACCAGGTCTACGTCGCTCAGGATCTCGCTGAGCAATTCGGTCGGCGTCGCCGGGTTCAGCGCAACGCCTGCGCGCACGTTCAGGCCTCTGATCTGCTGAATCAGCCGATGCAGGTGCCGCGTCGCCTCGACGTGCACGGTGATCACGTCGGCCCCGGCCTGGGCGAAGCTCTCCACGTACCGCTCCGGGTTTTCGATCATCAGGTGTACGTCGAGAGGCACCTTCACCAGCGGCCGGATGGCTCTGACGACCAACGGCCCCATCGTAATATTGGGCACGAAATGCCCATCCATGACGTCGACGTGAATATAGTCCGCTCCACTGGCCTCAGCCTCGGTCACCTGCTGACCGAGCCGGGCGAAATCAGCGGACAGGATGGATGGTGCGATCTTTGTCATGTCTAGCACGTCCTTGCAGGGGAATCTTCCCGGCCGGCCACGTGGACATCCCAGTTCATTGGGCTCGATCCGGGCGTGCTGCTCGGTTAGCAACCGGGAACGTCGGCGCAGAAGCAACCACTAACGCGTAATTCTACCTGCTACGAGGGTTTCTGTCAAGAGCTGTTTCGCTCGAAGCAGGATCATCGCATCAGAACCGATGCGCAGCGGCCCGCTTCGCCCGCCTGCGGCGCTCCACGACGCGCAGACCGCCGTTCCGCGCGCGCCTAGACCCGCAAAGCGTTTGCCGATTATCGGCCCCTGTGATATAATCCCGCTGTTGATGGACGATACTTTTTGGATGGGCGAGGCTTTGACCGAGGCGATGCTGGCGGGCGCCGTGGGAGACATCCCGGTGGGCGCGGTCGCCGTTCGCGACGGTGAGATCATCGCCCGGGCGCACAACGAGCGGGAGGCGAGCAGGGACCCCACCGCTCACGCCGAGATGCTGGCGATCCGTGAAGCGGCGCGTGTGTTGGGCGGCTGGCGCTTGATCGGGGTGACGCTCTACTGCACCCTGGAGCCCTGCCCGATGTGTGCAGGGGCCATGGTCCAGGCGCGGCTGCCCGAATTGGTGTACGCGGTGCCCGATCCGAAAGCCGGCGCGGCCGGGTCAGTGGTGAATCTCCTGTCCGGTGAGCAGCTCAATCATCGCGTCGAGGTCAGAACCGGCGTTTCGCAAGCGGATGTTGCGCGCATGATGCAGGAGTTTTTTGCCGCCCTCCGTCAAGGTCGGGTCCCGCGGTGGTCGAAATGGCCGGCGGGTCGGAGACCGGGAGCGGCGGAGAAGTGTCCTGAAGGCAGTGGTGAATCGTAGATGAATATGGGAGGGTGCCAGAGCGGACGAATGGGGCGGTCTCGAAAACCGTTGTGGGGCTTGCTCCACCGTGGGTTCGAATCCCACCCCTCCCGCCAGGTAGGCGAGGGCTTCCGTGCAGGGAGCCCTTTTGCTTATTGCAGACTTCGAGGTCCGACTTCCAAGGGTGATGCGAAGCTCGGAAGTCCCTGACGAGACTCCCGGAGTCTAAGGAGAAACGATGACCAAAGGAAATGGCGCCACCCTCATTCGGCTCCCGTTGAGCGTGGCTTTGGTCCTGGCCCTTTTCTGGGAGTCACCCTATGGCCCCTGGGTCGCCGCCTTCACCGTAGTGTGCGCCGCCGCCGCGGATGCGCTGGATGGCTACTGGGCGCGCAAGCACCACAACGTGTCGACTTTCGGCATCTACCTGGATGCCGCCACCGACAAGGTGTTCGTGTTGTCCGCGCTCATCACGTTGATGGCGAGAAACCAGTACCACGTGCCGGTCTGGGTCGTGTTGATCATCCTCATTCGTGACGTCCTGATCGACGGCCTGCGCAGCTTTGCCGCCGCCGAAGGTGTGATCATCCCGGCCAATCGCTTCGGCAAATGGAAGACGTCCACGACGTGGGTCGCCCTCATCGCGGTCATCTTCCACCTCCCCGGCTCTTTCGTGCTGCTCCTGCTCGCGACCTTCCTGTCGGTAATGTCCGGCGCGATCTACTTCTACCGTTCCCGGTCGCTCTGGCTCCGCGCTGTCGCCGGCAAGTCGGTCCAGGTCGAAGTTCCGTCGCCGCAAGAGCCATCGTCCTGATTCAACCCGACACGGAGAGCACCCAGGCAATGCCCAGAACGAAGATCGTCTGCACCATCGGCCCGGCCTCTAGAAGCGAAGACGTCTTGCGCAGCTTGATTCGGGCCGGCATGAGCGTGGCCCGAATCAATTTCTCGCATGGCGAGCTCTCCGAGCACGCTCAAGACATTCAGCTCATCCGCACTCTGGCCGACCAGGAGCAGCGCGTCGTGGCGATCATCGCGGACCTGCAGGGTCCCAAATTCCGGGTCGGCGAGATCCCCGGTGGGCAGGTGACGTTGCAGGCCGCCCAGGGCTTCACGCTGACCACGCGCGACGTGGCAGCGGGTGACTCCTCGGCCGCAAACCTGCCGCACCCGGAGCTGATTCACGAGATGAGGCCCGGCGACCGCATCCTGCTCGACGACGGCTTGCTGGAGTTGCAGGTCCTCTCTGCGACGGACACTGACGTCTCGACCCGGGTGGTCACCGGCGGCGTGCTGCGCAGCCACAAGGGCGTGTCGCTGATCGGTGGACGGTTGCAGCTGCCGGCCGTCACCGACAAGGACCGGCAAGATCTGGCGTTCGCCGCAGCCCACGAGGTCGACTTCATCGCGCAGTCCTTCGTCCGGCGCCCTGAAGACGTGCTGGAGCTGCGGCGGGACCTGACCGAACTGGGCGCCGCCACGCCGATCATCGCCAAAATCGAGAAGGCCGAGGCGCTGACCAATTTCGAAGCCATCCTGGACGTCACGGACGGCGTCATGGTCGCCCGTGGTGACCTGGGGGTGGAGACGGCGTTGGCGGACGTGCCGGTCCAGCAGAAACGCATCATCCGCCTGTGCAACCGCGCCGCGAAGCCGGTGATCACGGCCACCCAGATGCTGGATTCCATGACCTGGAATCCGCGGCCGACGCGCGCCGAGGTGAGCGACGTGGCCAACGCCATCTTCGACGGCACCGACGCCGTCATGCTGTCCGGTGAGACGGCGATCGGCCAGTATCCGGTGGCGACGGTCGAGACGATGGGCCGGGTCGCGGAGGCCGCCGAGCGCGCCTTTCCGTTCGACCTGTGGCTGCGCGAGGCGGCCGAGCAGCGCGCCGATTCGGTGACCGAGGCAATCAGCCAGGCGACGACGGAGATGGCCGGAGAGCTGGGCGTCTCCGCCATCATCTCGCCGACCATGAGCGGCCGGACGGCGCGGGCCATCGCCCACCATCGACCCCGCACGCCCATCGTGGCGATCACGCCGACGCCGTCGGTGTGCCGGCAACTGGGCCTGGTCTGGGGCGTCCGCCCATATTTGATCGAGGAGTACCGCAACACCGACGAGATGATCCAGCGAGCCATCGAGCAGGCTTGCCGGGAAGGCTTCGCCAAAACCGGCGACCAGCTGATCATCACCGCCGGGGTGCCGGTCGGCGCCGTTGGCGGGACCAACATGATTCAGGTTCGGGTCGTAGAGTGACGTGGGCAGGCAGCCTTGCTTGGCCGCCGGGCGGATGGGCAGTCACGCAGGACTGCCCCCACAGGTTTCCGGCATGAACCATTTCTTCGGTAAAGTCTATCAGGTGCTGGCGCTGGTGCCTCCTGGAAAGGTCGTCAGCTACGGGCAGATTGCCGCCTGGCTCGGCGATCCGCGGGCCGCTCGCACCGTGGGTTGGGCGCTGCACAGTCTGCCCGAAGGCCACGACTTGCCGTGGCACCGGGTCATAAACGCGCAGGGCCGTATCACCACGTCCTGCATGGGCCACACCTCCCACCGCCAGCGCGACTTGCTGGAGGCGGAAGGAATCGCCTTCGGTCTCGACGGGCGCGTCGAGATGGACCGGTACCGCTGGGCGGGCCCCACCTTCGAGCAGCTCGACGCCATCAGGCGCGGTGCTTGACCTGTGACGCGTCATGAGTCATCCGTAATACGCGATGACGCGGCGCGCCGCGGGCGCGCATCACGCACACGTATCACGCATCACGTACACGCATCCCTCGCCACCCAGGAGGCTCGCACGCAGTGAAGCCGGACACCCGCACGGTCGCTTACGCGGTCATCGCACCCAGTCTGTGGGCGACGTCGTTCCTGGCGGTGAAATTCGCGGTCCAGACCATCCCGCCGCTGACCGCCGCCGCGTTTCGGTTCCTGATCGTGGCGGCCATCCTGTGGGGCCTCTTGTGGGCGCTCCGGCAGGGCCAACCCGTGTCATGGCGCCAGGTTCCCCTGCTGGCCCTCACAGGATTGTTTCAGACCACGTTCTATTTCGCGCTTCAGTACTCGGGCCTCACCGTGACCAGTGTATCCGTCGGCGCCATCCTGGTGAACACCCGGCCGATCTTCATCGCCCTGATCGCCGTCCTGTTCTTGCAGGAGCGCTTGAGGCGTGCACAAACGCTCGGCATCCTGATCGCTTTCAGCGGCGTCGTGCTGACCACGGTCCAGGGCTCGGGCGCGGATTTCGCCCTTGGCTCGCCGCATCTGTCCGGCGACCTGATGCTCCTGCTGAACGCGGTCAGCGGCGCCATCGGGCTGGTGCTGACCAAGCAGGTCCTGCGGACGTTCAAGCCGCTCACCGCACTGGTGTACACCAACAGCTTCGGGGCGCTCGGCCTGTTGCCTTTCGCCGCGTGGGAGCTGGCTCACGGCGCCGGCGTCAGCTCGCCTTCCGCCGCGCCGTGGCTGGCGCTGGTCTATCAGGCCATCTTCACCACGGTGATCGCCCATTTCCTGTGGAACACGGTCCTGTCCCGGGTGGATGCGTCCTGGGCCGCAGTGTTCCTGTATATTACTCCGGTCGTTGCCATCTTCCTCAGCTGGATCGTCTTCGGGGAGCCGCTGACGTGGCTGCTTCTGCTCGGCGCGGGGCTCGTCATTCTGGGCACGCACTTGGTATCCCGGAAAGGAGGCTTACCAGCGGCACCCTCACGTTCTTGAAAGAAATCGAATTGTGATGTATAAGTAAGCGCAAGTTCGTGAGCAGTCGCCAGATTGTGAGCGGGGTGACACTCCCCGGTACTAATTCTCTGCTACAATTGAATTTGAAGACGCGGTTGGTGCATGCAATGGTTGCGTTTGGCCTGCAGCATTGCTTGACAACGAATTATGCCTGCTGTATAATGGTTGCGTTCTTAACTGGTGCGCGTTGAACAACATCTGGAGGCTTTTACAACGTGGAAGTAACCGAGGAGAAAGTGACTTCAACTGCAGAGACGCCAGAGTCGGCGTCACAAGAAGCGGAAACGAAGACGGTTTCCCAGGTGGAGACTGAATCCGCCCCACAAAACGCGGCAGAGTCCGAATCGCCGGACCGTCGAATCGCCGGCCAGAAGAAGGTAGTAAAGAAACTGGCTGTCGGTCAGCAACTGCGCGGCAAGATCAAGCGGGTGGCCGACTTCGGCGCATTCGTCGACATCGGCGTGGGCCGCGACGGTTTGGTCCACATCTCTGAGTTGAGCTATAATCGAGTCAATAAGGTCTCGGACGTGGTCTCTGAGGGGCAGGACGTCGACGTCTGGATCAAAGAACTCGACCGCGAGCGAAACCGCATTAGCCTGACGATGCGCAAACCTCCAGAGGTTGATATCGTTTCTCTCCAGCCCGATCAGATCATCGAGGGCACAGTGTCGCGGATCGTCGCTTACGGTGCGTTTGTGGATATCGGCACCGGCCGCGAAGCGCTGCTTCACGTGCGGGAGATGGCGGATGGGTACGTCAAGAGCCCCGGCGACGTGGTGTCGCTCGGCGACAAGGTGACGGCCAAAATCATCAAGGTCGACCCCAAGACGCGTCAGGTCGATTTCGAGCATCAAGGAACTGGTACCTCACGAAGACAAGGCCGAAAGCCCGGCGCACGTGTATACGCCGGAAGAGCCCGAAATGTTGGAGGAGGAAGAGGAGCCCGTTCCGACCGCCATGGAGTTGGCGCTGAAAGAAGCGCTCTCGATGGACGGCGAAGAAGGCAAGGAGCCCCGTTGGGTGACTCGCCGCCGCCAGGAGCGTCGCAAGAAAGAGGCCACGCGGCGCCGCGAGCAGGAGGACATCCTCTCCCGGACCCTGAGCATGCACAAGAAATGGGAAGACGCGTAGCGGCATTGCCCGCGCGAACCGAAACATGAATTCTCCCCTTCCATTCGACGAATGGAAGGGGTTTTTCTCGTCCTGCGTCAGGTCACAGCGGTCGATTGCCAATCGACCGCAATCGCGCTATAATTCCTTAGCAGTCATTGGTTACAATTGCCGACGTCGTTGCGCGCACCGCTCACCCTGAGGAGGTCGCTATGAGCTTCGATCAACTCGGAAATACGTATCTCCGCCGGATCAGAACGAAAGGCGTGCTGCTCAGCCTGGCGGGATTCGGCGTTGCCGCGCTGCTGGCAGGCCTGCCGCTTCTGGTCGGACCGCGCACGGCGACCGCCGCCGGACCGGCTGCGGCGCCCACCATCGCCGTGACGATCGAGATCATCCCGCCTTCCCAGTCTCCGGCCGTCATTCAGGCCCCACCCGGAACTGACAACCAACAGCAGCAGCAGTCCGCTGACGTCGCCCGGCTGATCGCCGAGGGCGACGCATTCGCGTTCAAGAGCGCCTTCAGTGACGCCGAAGCGCGGTACGGCGCGGCGGTTCGGGCCGATCCGCGCAGCGCTCTGCCGAACGCCCGTTGGGCGCGTGCATTGTTGTTCGATCTGAGGCCGGCCGAAGCGATGGGCAAAGCCCTCCTGGCGACCGAGCTGGATCCGAGCAGCGCGGAGAGTTACGCTTACCTGGCCCGGGCGCGCGATTGGCTGGGCAAGTCCGAGGAGGCGCTCGCCGCCGGCCTGCAAGCCGTCACCCTCGATCCCGGCTACGCCGACGGCTACGCGCTGCTGGCCGAAGTCTACCTGGACATGAACCTGCCGGATCAGGCCCTCGGCCAGGCGCAGAAAGCGCTTCAGCTCAATCCGGACGCCGCCGAAGGCCACCGCAGCATGGCCTACATCCTGGCAGGCCGGGGCGATCTGCAGGGCGCCATTGCGGAAGCGGAGAAGGCGGCTCAGGCGGAGCCGGACCTGTGGCTGCGCTACGACGACCTGGCGAGCATGCTGCGCCAAATCGGCGACTACCCGCAGGCGGTCAAGTTCTACCAGTGGGCCATCAACATCCATCCCAAATCCGTCAGCTACGACGGCATCGGCCTCTGTCAGATCCAGCTCGGCGCGTTTAACGAAGCCGCGGCTGCGGGGCAGTCCGCCGTCCAGCTCGATCCGGCGGACGCCACGGCATACGGCGTGCAGGCGCTGGCCTATGCCAGGCTCGACATGTGCGGCCTGGCGCTGCCGGCCATCCAGCAGGGCCTGAACCTGGACCCGGGCCAGGCCGAGGCCAAACAGGCGCAGGACGTCTGTGCCGGCGCCGGCCCCTCCCCGGCGGGAACCGAGCCCCCGCCCGTCGCGGTGATCGTCGCCACGCCCACGATGGAGCCGCTGGTCGTCGTTCCACAGCCCACGCCGAGGCCTCCTGTCGCCCCGCCGGCGCCACGACGTCTGACCGGCCGGCTGGCCTATCCGGTTTACGACGTGGCCCGCAAGACGTACGATATCTACCTGGCGAACGCGGACGGAAGCAACCGTCAGCGGATCGTCGAGGACGCCAGCTCCCCCTCGTTGAGTTGGGACGGAACGCAGATCGCCTATCGGTCTTGGGACCCGGGCCATCGCGGCCTATACGCCCGCGACCTCGGCGGCTCGAATATCCGGATTCTCACCGAACAAATCTTCCTGGAAGACCGCCTGCCCAAGTGGGCTCCCGCCGGGGACCTCATCACGTTCTCTTCCCTCCGTGAAGCGGACCGGCGGGTGCGAACTTACCTGGCCAACCCCGGCGGCAAGCAGGATTGGGTCATTCGCCGCGGCGCGGAGGCCGCGTTCGGCGATACGCCGAACTGGACGCCGGACGGCCGCATCGTGTTCAACTCCTGCGTGGTCAACAACTGCGGCCTGGTCGTCATGAACAAGGACGGCTCCGGTTCTCAGTTGATCTCCACGGATCCCAGCGACATCGCCCCCAGCGTTTCGCCGGACGGCTCGCACATCGCTTTCATGAGCCGCCGTGACGGCAACTGGGAGATATACACCACCAGCTCGCAGGGAAGCCAGATCACCCGACTGACCGCCGATGGAGCCAACGACGGCCTGCCGGTCTGGTCACCGGACGGGCGCAGCATCGCGTTCGGCTCGGATCGAAATGGGCGCTGGGCCATCTGGGTGATGAATGCCGACGGCTCGAACCAGCGCGAGCTCTTCGCCCTGGAAGGCCCTCTGAACGGTCACGTCAGGGAAGAGCAGGACTACTCCTCTCGCGGCTGGACGGACGAGAGCATTTCCTGGATACCCTGAGCATACATGTCCCTTCGACTCGAGAGTGAATCAGCCTGATGACTCTTCGCCCGGCGATCCTGTTCGCCCTGGTCTCGTTCCTGATCGTCGTGGTAACCGGTTGCGGTGAGCCCATTCTCCCGCCGGCCACACCCACGGCAGCCGTGACGGCTACGCCGACGGCCACCCCCCAGCCCACGTCCACTCCCACTCCAACGACGGCCCCGACACCGACCGCCACGCCCCTGCGCACGGCCGGCGGCCTGGTCTACGCCGACCTGGGCTTGCCCAACGGCGACAGTTACTCGCCGATGGTCGTCGCCGCCGACAGCGGCTTGAAGCAGGTCTACGTGTACAGCAGCTTCAACGACCGGGACGGCGAGGACACGCTGTCCGTTCTACGAGCCGGCTCGCTCGAGGCCGTCGGCACCGTTCGCCTCGGCGGAACGCACCGCTCCCTCTCGCTCGCCAGCGACCTGGCAGTGGACGCCTCCACTCATCGTGTGTACGCTCAAAACGCGGACCGGCACGCGCTGGTCGTCGTCGACGGCGCTTCGTTGAATATCCTGGCTGTGGTGCAGGGCACGCGGCGCATGGCCCTGGCGGCCGAGAGCGGTCGCATCTACGTCCTCAACGATCAGGGCCGGATCAAGTGCCTGTCCACCACTGATTATCACGAACTCGCGAGCGTCGATTGGAGCGATGACTTCGAGCCCAACTTGATGATCTACGACAGCGCGAACGACAGCCTCTATCTCGGCCAGTGGACCCTGGACGACAAGGGCGGCCTGGTGGTGCTGGACGGCGCGACGCTCGCCAAGAAGGCGGAGATCGCGCTGAGCGCTGCCCCGCTGGACCTCGAAGTCGATCCCGCGGCCAACGAGGTGTACGTGGCCACGAACGCCGGTGTCGTCATCGTCGATGCGGCAACCAACAGGCCCGTTCAAGGCCTGAATCTCAGCATCGCGAGCTTCCACCCGGTGCGCAGCCTCGCCCTCGACCGCGGGCAGCGGCGTCTGTACCTCAGCTTCAACGCCGGCATAGTCCTGGCCTCCGGTGGCGGTCTGGTTGAAATCGACCTGGCGACGCGCACCGTGTTGCGGCGGACTCTCACCCGCCACTTCTGGCAGGACATCCGGTTCGAGTCGAGCGATGGCGTGCTGTACGCCGTCCCGGCGATGAACGATGCCCTGGTCGTGTCGGACCGGCAGGGCGAGGTGCGGAAGCGGGCGGTGCTGGGGCTGCGCGTGCTGGACGTGGCCGTCGATCCGGCGTCCGGACGAGTGTGGGCCATCGACTCGGGCGGCACTCTCCACGAGCTGGACGGCGGGAATCTGCAGGAGCTGCGCCGCCTGGACGATCTGGCCGGAGCACCGGACGGTGTGCTGGAAGCCAGCGACCTGGCGGTCACGGACGGCAGCGTCTACGTGGCCGATCCGGATCAGGGGGACACGCTGCTGGTCGATTCGACAACGATGGAGGTGCGCCAGCGCCTCCCCGCTGCCGGCCCGCTGACCCTCGACCCCAACGGCCAACGCCTGTTCATCGCCGACGCCGGGCAGGAAGGCATCAAGATCTTCGGCCTGGGCACGGGCAAGCCGGTGGGTCGGATCTCCATCTCACAGTCGACGCCGGACGGGGAATTCACCAGCCTTCAGTTCGAGCCTGTCACGAAGCGCCTGTACGCCAGGCTGCGCAGCGGCGTCAGCTCGTCGCTCTATCGCACTTCGTGGCGCGCCTACGACGAGAAGGGCAAAACGCTCGTGACGTCCTTCGCGCCGGAGTATCGTGACATCGAGGGTCTGGCGGTCGTGCCCCAGGCCAAACGCGTCTACATCGCCTACTCCGGCTCGTCCGATTGGGACAAGGGGCTGGTGGCCTACGACAATGCCGGCGTGGAGCAGCAGCGCCTGCGCGGAGTGCACGGGCCGCTGCTGGCGAGCCCGGACGGCCGCTATCTGTTCGTGCTGCGCGAGAACGGCGTCTGGGTCCTGGATCGCGAGAAGCTGGAGCCGGTCGCCCTGCTGCCTTTGGAGGAACCGTACGAGCAGATGGCGCTCGATGCCGGAGGCGACTCCCTGTATCTGCGCGACGGCGCCAGGGTAGCGGTCGAGCCGGTCTCGAAGCTGCTTCGAGACGGCATCCGCCCCATCACGCAATTGCCGGAGAGCATGGGCCTGCCGGCTACCACCTACCGGTCGCCACTGTTTGAGTCGGACTCGACGGTGTTCGCCGTACTGCCCGGGGAAGGTGTGTATCGCTCGCTCGACGGCGGGCGGAGCTGGATTCTCAGCAGCCGCGGCCTGGGCGACGTCATGGTCATCAAGCTGCAGTTCTCGTCGGGCTACGCCGCCGACCAGACCATCTTCGCCACCACGCGCAACGCAACCTACGTGTCACGCGATCGCGGCCAGACGTGGTCCACTGTGCCGGCCTGGGCGCCGACGCTCGCCTTCGTCTACGGCGACGGCGCACAGGCGGAGATCTACACCATGAACGCCGACGGCTCGCAGATCCGCCGGCTGGGCCAGAACGGCGTTCGCGGCAGCCACCCCAGCTGGTCACCCGACAACAACTGGCTCGTTTTCTCCGCCAATCGCACCGGCAGCTCCAATATTTACGTCGTCCAGGTCGATGGCCAGGGGCTCGCTCGCGCCACCAGCGGCTCGCAGAACGATACGGAGCCGGCGTGGTCGCCGGATGGCGGCCGCATCGCGTTCACCTCGGACCGCGACGGCCGGCCGCAGCTCTACGTTATGGACGCGGACGGCAGCAACCCGCGCCGGCTGACCGACAGCCCCGGCGCCGATCACGAGCCGGCCTGGTCGCCGGACAGCTCCCGCCTTGCATTCACCTCCAACCGCGGCGGCCAGGACCAGGTCTACGTCCTGACCTTGAGCACGGGCCAGGTAGCCGCCGTCACGAGCGGCCCGGCCCGGAACCACAGCCCCGCCTGGTCGCCGGACGGCCAGTGGCTGGCCTTCGTTTCCGAGCACGACGGCGCAGCCGACATCTATCAGGTGCATCCGGACGGATCCGCACTGACCCAGGTGACGAGCGCCGGCGGCAACGAGCTGTGGCCGGCGTGGTCGCCTGACGGCCGTTCGCTGATCTTCGCCTCCAACCGAAGCGGCCGGCTGCAGCTGTATCTCGCCGACCTGAACGGCGGTCCCTGGCGCCGGCTGCGCATGGACCCTGCCCCGGAAGCCCAACCCTCCTGGATTCACCGCTAGCCTCACGCCCGGGTTTTTTGCTGCCCACGCCCATGCCAGGGTCATGTCCCAAACTATCAGCAAGAATGTGTTCTCGCCTATTCGTGGACTACACCCCGGTACCACGGTCTCATTGACAACATCGGCCTGCTCGCTATACTATGGAGCTGATGAGCAATCCTCAGCAGCGCCCGCCGCAAGGCAGGCCGTTCATTGGTCTCCCGACAAGCCACTCGTCTCGTACGCAGGCATTGTGGGCCATCCTGGCCGCAGCCTGCCTCGCCGCCGCCCTGGCATTGATCCCACCGCAGACTGCGTCCGGCATGGGCCGCCCACGTCCCGGCGCATCTGGCGTGCGGGCCGTTTCCCTGTCCCGCGCTCCCCTGTCCGGGTTGATTTGCGCCTCGACGGCCGTCACCACTACCCTCTATCTGCCGCTGCTCTACGGCCCCGACTTCTGTGGGCCGATCTCCGGCGAGGAATATTCCGCGCTGACCGTCCTTTCAGCGAAGACCGACCGGCCCGCCGAGGTTCACGCTGATCTGAACCTCAGCCTGCGTGGCTACGAGTCCACCGGCGGGTTCGCCGGCCTGGTCGACATCGACGGCAGCACTGACACGTCCGCCCCGCAGTTGGCCAGCCTGTTCGGCGACAACCGGACGCCCATCTTTCACACCCTGTACCAGGTCCACAACTGGAACTGGACTACCAACTCTCGCGGCAGTCTGCTCACCGACCCATCGGTAACGCTGGCCGGGCTGTCCACGACGCCCGGCGAGATTATCCACGTGCCGAAGTCGGGCGACACCATAGGCAGCCAGACGAAGATTCCCCTGCAGGGGGTGGCGCTGGGCTCCGGTGGTTATGCCGTGCTCGTCCTCTACGCCGCACCGGACCGCATCACCCTGAAGTACACGCGCGAGGATAACGTCATCATAGGTTACACGCTGCACATCGAGAACATCTGCGTCGAGCCCACGCTGCTGGCGCTGTACGAGTCGTGGAATTACGCCGGGAGAAGCTCACTGCCGGCGCTGAAGTCGGGGCAGGGGATCGGTCGGGCGACCGGCGCGGAGATCGGCGTCGCCATCCGGGACTGTGGCACGTTCATGGATCCGCGCTCGCGGAAAGATTGGTGGCAGGGACGATAGCCCGCAGCCGGATGGCGGGACGTACGGCGCTCACGCTGCACTGCAATGCAAATTGAAAAACGCGGCAGCGAGGCTCCCGCGTTGCGCATTCAATTCCGCCATTCTACGATCGTCTGTCGTGACCCGGATGGATCAGGCTGAATGTGTCGCGGACTGCTTGAGGAAGTCGAGCACGATCGGCGTGGTCTTCTCGGGCATTTCAGTCTGTGGATAGTGCCCGGCCCCCTCGACCAACGCCAGCGAGCCGCCTGTTTGCTCCGCGATGGTCTTTCCCTCCACGGCTGGGTCCGGAAAATCCGGGTCCTTCGTGCCCATAATGATCAGCGTCGGCGCCCTGACGCGCCCCAAACGCTCTGCGGAGGGTTCGCGTGACGAGTTCGCCAGCGCCGTGGCGGCGTAGAAACGACCCGGCTGCGCCAGGTTCGCCGTCAGCTGTTTCACGTAATCCTTGAAGTCAGGGGGTTTCCGGGTGGGATACAGCGAGCCGTAATACATCCCCCACGTCCGAACGCGCCAGGGGTTGTTCATCATCAGCCAGAACAACGCTTTCATGATCGGGTTGATCCTGGCGGTGCGCACGAAGGCGTTGATGAGCACCAACGAGCGGACCCGATCAGGACGTTCCACCGCCGCCCAGACCACCGCGCTCGGCGAAAACGAGGTGCCGATGACGTGCGCGGGCCCGCCGCCCAGGTGGTCGATCAACGCCAGGATGTCGCCGCCCACCGACGGCACGTCGTAGGCCGGCCACGGAACGCTCGACTCCCCGTGCCCGCGCAGGTCTACCGTCACTGCGTGGTAACCCGCTTCACTGAGCTTCGGCGCGAGGAAGCGATACTCGCTGCGCAGCGCGCCCATCCCCGGCAGCATCAGCACGAGATCGCCCTCGCCGCCGTAATCGCTGTACGCCAATATGCCTTCTGGACGTTTGAAGTATTGTGTCGGCATCGGTCGTCTCCGTCCAGGAAACTGAGTCGTGGGGCCTGCCCCATCGACAGAGGATATGAAGAGGAAAGAACCCAAACAGAAATGCAAGAGCCCCGACTAACCTTCGTTTCGCTTCTTCACCGGTTACTTCCTCGTGAGAGGGTTTCCTACGTTGGCTCCCGGACCACGACTTTCATCGTACGTCCGCTCGTGTCCCCCATGATCTCTCTTGGAGTCTACTCCCTCGGCTTTCCTGTGTTAGCGAAGCCTTGGTTGCCAACTTCAGTTTTTTCGCCCGGCGCTTCTGCTACTCCGACAATTCTTCGAAGCCCTTGCAGTTTCTATAGTAGCACTTTTCTGGCCTTTTGTCAATAGGGTGAACCTTAAAAAATCCGGGTAATTTGACAATTACAATTGTAACAATGCCAGTAGTTCTGTCGCCTGCTTCGAGAGCCCTCAACCCGATCGCCGGCATTCACGGATCTGAGTGCAGGACCCTGGCCCAGTTGGGATGGAGGGGATCGAGCTTCAGCTTTCCGTTTCGGATTACGAACTCATCCCCGGGATTGAGCAGGTCCCTGTACCGGCCGGCCATGGTGGGCGAAGCCACCTCCAAAGCCACCGGATGGTCGTCCGCGTTGACGGCGACGATCACGCATTCTCCTTGCCGCCGTCGACAGAACGCGAGCTGCTGAGCGCTGACGTGAAGCTGCTCGTAACTGCCGGCCTGCAGGGCCGGGCTCCCCTTACGGATCGCCGCCAGCCGGGAGATCGCCGCGGCCAGGTCCGGCCCCCCATTGCCCCCGGATGCGGCGGACAGGTCCAGGCACGGGCGGAGAGGGGCATCGTCGCCCGCGTCTTTTCTGCCGCCCACGCCCCACTCGCTGCCGTAATAGAGGCTGGGAACGCCGGGGATGGTGAAGAGCAGGCAGTACAGCGGATACAGATGCACGGCGTGGGCCAGGCTTGATGCGACCCGATTGACGTCGTGGTTGTCGGCGAAGCTGTAGAGCAGCCGCTCCTGGTAGATGCCGCCCCGTCCGAATTGCCGGTTCAAGGCATAGGCGATCTCGAAGTAGTTTCGGTGTTGTGGCTGGAATACAGGCAAGCGCGCCCCTCTCACGCGCGTCGTTTGCGCCCCGCGTCACCGCGTGGTAGAATGGGGCCGGTCGCTGGGAGGAGAACAACTTCAGTCCTTAGTGGGAGTCAATGAGACCGAAAACACCCAAACGTCCGCGTTGCTTGTGGCGCAATGCCCTGTTGTTGCTTATCGGCCTGATCGTCGTCGCTGTCTGTGATCCCGTGGGCCTCCTCTTGCCGGTCAGGGCGGAAATCGGCGCAGAGAGCCGGTCGATCCAAAATGAAAGCCCAACGTCCGCTGACCTGGTCGCACCCCTGACGCTCGAACCGCGGCGTGATGCGCCGGCGGTCCTCGCCGACGACGACGTTTGCGCGGCGATTCCGGGCGAGATATACGGCGAGACCTGGCTCAACCCGCCGCCCTTGAACCGTCCGGCGGAGTCTCACCCCGACATCAACCTGATCGTCCGCGGATACGGGCCCGCCACCGGCGACAAGGGGTTGGTCTTCTACAACGGCGACACCGACAACAGGGCGCCACAGCTGTGCGGCCTGTTCGGCGACGACCGCACCCCCCAGATCACCGCGCTTTACAGCGTCTTCGACTGGGATTGGGCCGAGGACGTCCGCGGCCTGCCGCTGGCCAAGCCCGAGGTGACGCTCATCGGTGTGGCTGCCCGGCCCGGCGAAATCCTCTACGTTCCACCGGCCGGTTACACCATCGGCGAAGGCTTCGACGTGGTGGTGCTGTATGCGAGCCCGCTGCGCATGACGCTCAAGTACACGCGCGACGACAACGTGGTCCAGGGCTACACCCTCCACATCGAAAACATGTGCACGGAGCCGAACCTGCTCGGCGTATACAACAACTGCAACAACAACGCCCGCGGCCACCTGCCCGCGCTCAAGGCCGGTCAGGCCATCGGCCGCGCCCGCGGCGGCGAGATCGGCATCGCCATCCGCGACAACGGCGTGTTCATGGATCCCCGCTCCAACAAAGACTGGTGGCGAGGCCGATAATCCCCTCATATCATCGCAAAAGGAGTCCCCTATGCCCCCCAAGCAAGTCGTCGTCTACAGTGCTCCAGGTTGCGTCGCGTGTGGCAAAGTCAAAGAACTGCTGGCGCAGAAAGGCGTGGCTTTCACCGCGAAGGACATCGTCGAAGACGAACAGGCGCTCCGTGAGCTGAGCGAGCTGGGCGTCATGTCCACGCCCGTCACGCTGATCGACGGCCACATGGTTCTCGGCTTCGACCGCCGCAAGATCGAGAAGCTGATCGAGAGCTGACCGGCCTGCGTCCGCCGGCCTGCGGAGTGTTCGGGTCGGGCCGACCGCTCACCTTCTGTGCGTAGGGGCTTTCCTGCCGATCTGTGGACAGGCCGTCGATTCTGCGGTACAATAACCGTATCGATATGTCAACCCAGGTTATCTAACGCCACCGAACCGAGCGGCCCATTGCGCATGCCAATGGATTCAAACCAACGAGAGCGCACGATCGTTCTCTGGGTCGGGCTGGGACTGGCCGTCCTGACGATCCTGCCCTTCCTGCTGGGTGCGGCCCTCTCCACGCCGCAGCTCGAGTTCGGCGGCTTCGTCGTCGGCCTCGAGGACGGCAATTCGTACCTCGCCGAGATGGTGCAGGGCGCACACGGGGCCTGGCTGACCCACCTCGCCTTCACGCCGGAGGCGCACTCCGGAGGCCTCTTCTTTCTGATGTACCTGCTGCTCGGCAAGTTGGCCCTCCTCTTCGGCGCGCCTCCGATCTGGCTCTTCCACCTCGTGCGCTTCGTGGCGGCTCCTGTCGCCCTCTATGCGTTCTACCGGTTGGTCGCCTATTTTTCCCCACACCCCACAGTGCGAAGGCTGGCGACAGTCCTCTTCGCCGTCGGCGGCGGCCTGGGCTGGCTGTGGGCACTGCTCGGAGGGTCCCTGGCGCTCGGCCGGATGCCGGTCGACCTGTGGGTGCCGGACGCGTCGTTCTTTCTCTCCGCCCTGACCTACCCTCACCTGATCGTGGGCCAGGCGATGCTCTTCGCGTACATCCTGTGGACGCTGCGTTTCCTGGACGAGGGCGGAAGCCGCCGGTTTGGTTGGGCTGCTGCGCTGTGCGGGTTGGGCGTGAGCCTGATTCACCCCTACACGCTGCCGGTCATCGCAGTGCCGTTTGGGTTGTTCGTCCTCTGGCGCGGGCGAGGGAATGGGGCGACGCTCTGGCGCCTCGTCGTCCGCCTCGGCCTGACTCTCCTGCCGTCACTGCCTTACCTGATCTACTCGGTCGTTTTCTTCCGTACGAATCAGGCCTACGCGGCGTGGCAGGCGCAGAACTTGCTCTATTCACCGGCTCCCTACCTCTACGTCCTCGGTTTCGGCCTACCGCTCCTGTTCGCCGCCGTCGGCTTACTTCAGCAACGGCCCGACGTACTGCCACGCCACGCCTTCCTTTGGATCTGGGCCCTGGCGATCCCACCGCTGCTGTACGTCCCCAATCCCCTGCAGCGTCGCTTCCTGGACGGGTACCAGGCGCCGGTCGCCATCCTGGCCGCGGCCGGTCTATACGTCGCCGTGCAGGGGCTCGAAATCCGCGCGTGCCAGGCGCGGCCTGGAGGTTGGCGTCGTTGCGTTCACTGCGCTGACGAACGTCTTGCTGTTGCTCGGCAGTGTGGCAACCATAGCGGCGAGAACCGGGCCGGTCTTCCACCCGGCCTCGGAAATGTCGGCCGTGCGCTGGTTCGAATCGGAGCAGACGTCGCCGGTCGTTCTGGCCGGCTACGACACCGGCAATCTGCTCCCGGCCTATGCGCCCGTCCGCAGCTTCGTCGGCCACGGTTCCGAGACCATCGACAGCGCCGAGAAGACCGCACTCGTTGCCCGGTTCTTCCGCGCGGACACCACGAACGAATGGCGCCGGGACTTGCTGTCCCGCTTTCCCGTAACGTACGTCTATTACGGGCCGGCCGAGAAGAAACTCGGCACCGCAGACCTGCAAGCTGCCCCCTTCCTGCAGCTCGTTTACGACGAGGGGCCGGTCCAGATCTACCGGGTGGCGGCCGGTCCTGGCGATTAGATGCCAGTCTACACATAATGCGGAATCCCGTCCGCCGACCGCACAGCCCTGGAGCTAAACCTCCAGGCTAACAAAGCTCAAGCCAGCCCCCTCGTGTCTCGGGGACAATGCAAGGCAGGCTGTTTTGAGCGCGCTTTAGCACGCTTTAGCTTGTTAGCCTGAGAATTTCATTCTCAGGGCGCTTGCAGAGCGCAATGGCGCGCCGAGCCCGGTCACGTGCCAGGCGACCGATGCTCCAAATCTCATTCTCAGGGCGCTTGCAGAGCGCAATGGCACATCTCCTCATTAGTCTCTCAACTTGCATAATCGTCGCGCTATTCGATCGCGTTCCGGCCGCCGTCAAGGGCTTCCACATCATTTCCTCAAATTGCATAATTAACGCAGATATAGCCTTTGCATTGCCGTGCAAATTCTTGAATGCATTACTTCAAATTCCGAATGCTAAGCATTCTAAAACATCACCGTTGACCCTGATTTGGCGGACTTCTCGCCTCCCGATCTGAGGGTGAATCCTCAGGTTCACCGTCCTGACCTGTCCGAATTGAGTTTCTTCGGCTGCAAAAACACGCTTGTCGGCGATTATTCAGCACGTTTTGGAATGCTCTATCTACCTCTCCCCCGGTCGGCCACCCGACGCTTCCGCATCACCTCTTCAGACGTCTTTTCGAACTTCGGGCCCGACTATCCGGACGGTTCTTTTCGCACCCGGTGAAGGTATGCCATGATATACCGTCCCTCGACTAGTGAGTCGTCCTCTTCATGGATGTTCAATGACGGAGGATACGATGAAACACCCACTGTTGCGACACCTGCCCCAGGTTGCCATCTGCATGCTTCTCGTCGTCGCGCTTTCCGTGGTGCCCGCACCGCCGGTCCACGCTGCTACGCGGACCTGGCTCGTCACCAACATCAACGACAGCGGTGCCGGTTCGCTTCGGCGGGCGATCAACGATGCCATGGGGACCTCTTCGACGGACGTCAACATCATCAATTTCGCATTGCTCCCAAGCGTGTCTTATCCCATTACCATCTCGTTGCAGACTCCGCTGCCTGCCATCGATCATGGCAGCGTCGTCATCAATGGGCCTGGGACGGACATTCTCACTGTCAGCGGCAATGACTCCGTGAGCGTGTTCTCAGTGGCTACGTGCGAGTTCATGCTTCGTGATCTCACTGTGGCTCGTGGCCAGGCGCCTGCACGCGAAATGGGCGGCGGGCTGAAAGCGGACAGGAGCAGCGTTGGCCTGGATGGCGTGGTATTCGATCACAACAGCGCCCTCGAAGTGGGCGGTGCTGTATACGCCATTGGTTCAACTCTGGCAGTGACCGACAGCATCTTCTCCGCCAATCAGGCCAGAGAGGGCGGCGCGATCGCCGTCGACGCGATGGGGCGCTACCCCTCAACAATCAACCTGAGGTCTAGCAGCTTTAGCGATAACCAGGCTGAACTCGGCGGCGCGATTTCCAGTTCGTCCGTGATAAGCGACGCCACGCTCGAGATCGAACAATGCTCGTTCAGCGGCAACGAAGCCAGTGAAGCGGGCGGGGCTGTTTTCAACCACTCCGAGACCACAGGGGGCCAGACGTCGATAACGGTCCACGCCAGCCAGTTCACCGGCAACGTGGGCGGCACTTCCTACTCAGATTCCTTCATAGGCGGGGCGGCCATCTACAATGACGCGGGCACTCTGACCGTCTCCGAAAGCACATTTTCGGAAAACATCGGCATGGTCCGCGGCGCCGTCTTCTTCGACTACGCCGACCCGGGCAGTCTGACGATCGACAAGAGCAGCTTCGAAGACAACCGGGCTATCGCGGCCCCGGGCGCCGCTGCCAAGGCCACGGGATCCGCTCTGTACATCGCCGCCGGCCACGCGGCAGTGACGAACAGCACTTTCGCCGGCAACATTGCCCATGCCGCCGGAAGCATCTTCAATCACGGCACGCTCGAGCTGACGAACTGCACGCTCACGAACAACCGTGCCGGATCGTCGGCCGGAGGGCTCTTGAATTCCGGAACGGCCACGGTGACCAACTGCACGATCGCGGAGAACGAGGCTCCCCTCGGAGCAAACCTCCAGACTGCTTCAGGTTCGCTGGCTCTCAGAAACAGCATCGTCTCCGACCCCGTGGAGGGATCAAATTGCAGCGGACTGGTCACGGACGGCGGAGGCAATCTGCGCTGGCCCCAGTCGGACGGCACCTGCGCCGGCGACTATGCCGACCCGAAGCTGGGCCCCCTGGCGGCCAATGGCGGTTATGCCGATACTCGAGCGCTTCTGGCGAGCAGCCCAGCGATCGGGCATGGTGTCTCTCGCATATGCTCGCTGGCACAGCCCGCTGGGCCGGGCGGCGTGGACGAGCGCGGCGTGCCGCACGTGGAGGTGTGCGACAGCGGCGCCTACGAGTCGGCGCTCCGCAGCAGCGTCACGACCATCGATTCCGTCAGCTCCAATCCATCCGTGGTCGGCCAGCCGGTGATGGTCGTGTTCAGCGTCGCGCCAGCCCTTCCGCCTCCGGCATACCCAACGGGCAGCGTGACCGTGCGCGGCTCCGGAGGCGAGAATTGCACGGGGACGCTCGCGTCCGGCCACGGGAACTGCTCGCTGGCCCTGACTCAGGCAGTGACCGGAACCCTCAGCGTGGAGTATTCCGGCGATGCGACCTTCGGCGGCAGCGTCGCGGAGACCTCGCATACGACCAATCCGGCCCGCACGACGCTGACCGTGTCGGGGCGAGACCCGCAGCCCGCCAATCCGGGCCAGGCGATCACGGTATCGGTCTCTGTCGCGGCTATTTCGCCCGGCGCGGGCCATCCCACGGGCAGCGTCATCATCAGCGACACCACGTCCTCCTGCACCGCCGGCCTGGTCAACGGAGCCGGCAGCTGCCGGATCACCCCGCCCTCCTGCGGCAGCGACGATCTGACGCTGACCTATCCGGGCGACGGCAACTACAAACCCAGCGTTGCCCATTCCACGCTGTCTGTCCGCTGTCCGACGACGACGACCATCACCAGCGACCCGCCAGATCCGTCGGTCACGGGCCAACCGGTGACCGTGAACTACTCGGTTTCAGCGGGAGATGGCTCGCCCAGCGGAACGGTCTCGGTCGCAGGCGGGGACAGTGCGTGTGACGGGACGCTGACCTCGGGCGCCGGCAGCTGCGTTCTGCACCCCACCATCGCCGGCAGCAAGACGCTCACCGCGACCTATCAGCAGACTGAGCTCTTCATCGGCAGCTCCGACACCGAAGCGCACACGGTCAACAAGGCGTCCACGACGATCACGATGACGGGGCACGTTCCCGCCCGCCCGGTGATCGGGCAGCCGGTCGACGTCTCGTTCCTCGTCGAAGCAGCTCCTCCCGGCACCGGCACGCCGACCGGCACAGGCCACGTGTCGCTGACGCCGGAGAGCGACTGCCAGACGCCGCTCACGGCCGGGGCCGGCACATGCACGGTGACGCCGTCCCTCGTGGCGGGCGAGAGGCCTCTCTACTTTGCCTACGATGGCGACGACAACTACCTGCCGCTCAACACCGCATCGTCTGGGGGGCCGATCTACCTCACGGTGGACAAGGCCGACACGACCACGACGATCTCGTCCCACGTTCCGAGTCCTTCTCTGCCCGGCGAGCCGGTGACCGTCATGTTCGGCGTCGCGGTCGACGCGCCGGGCAGCAGCGTCGTGACCGGCAGCGTGACCGTGTCCGACGGCGCGGGCACGAGTTGCTCAGGCGGCGTGGGGCCGGATGGTTCGGGCCAGTGCCGGCTGACCTTCAGCACCGTGGGCGCGAAGTCACTGACGGCCACGTACGCCGGGAATCTGAATCTCAACGGTAGCGTTTCGGCTCCGGTCACCCATCACGTCAAGGGCAACACGACGACGATCATCGCCTCGGACCTGCCCGACCCATCGGCCGTGGGCGTGCCGGTGGCCGTCCAGGTCGCTGTAACCTCGGCCGGCGGCACTCCCGGCGGCATCGTGGTCGTCAGCGACAGCGCGGGAGGGACGTGCGGCGCAACTCTGGCGGGCGGCGTGGGGCAGTGCATACTCAATCCGGCGGTCGTCGGAACCGAGACGATCACAGCGACCTATTCGGGAACCACCAACTTCTATGGCAGCTCCGACACCGAGGCACACTTGGTGGTCAAGGCGACTACCACAACCGAGATCGTCTCCGATGCACCTGACCCTTCGGTGATCGGCCAGTCTGTGACCGTAACCTACACCGTCAGCGTTGCCGCGCCGGGCAGCGGAACGCCCACCGGCGACGTCCAGGTCAGCGATGGCACGGGCGCGGTCTGCACCGGCACCGTGGCTGCGGGCCAGTGCGCCCTGACGCCGTCCATCGCCGGACCGAAGACCCTGACCGCCCGGTACCTCGGCGACGCGAATTTCGTCGCCAGCAGCGGCACGGCGGACCATACGGTCGACCGCGCCGCCACGACCACCGCCATCGCCGCATACGACCCGTCGCCATCCGTCGTGGGCCAGCCGGTGGTGGTAACCTACACCGTCGGCGTCGTCGCGCCGGGCAGCGGCGCACCCACCGGCAGCATCCAGGTCAGCGACGGCGCGGGCGCCGTCTGCACCGGCACCGTGACCGCGGGCCAGTGCGCCCTGACGCCGTCCACCGCCGGACCGAAGACGCTGACCGCCCGGTACCTCGGCGACGCGAATTTCGCCCCCAGCACCGGCACGGCGGACCACACGGTCGACCTCGCCGCCACGACCACCGCCATTGCCGCACACGCCCCGTCGCCGTCGGTCGTGGGACAGCCGGTGGTGGTAACCTACACCGTCAGCGTCGCCGCGCCGGGCTCCGGCGCACCCACCGGCAACGTCCAGGTCAGCGACGGCGCGGGTGCTGTCTGCACCGGCACCGTGTCCGCGGGCCAGTGCGCCATGACGCCGTCCACCGCCGGGCCGAAGACCCTGACCGCCTGGTGCCTGGGCGACGCGAACTTCGCCCCCAGCAGCGGAACGGCGGACCACACGGTCGGCCGCGCCGCCACGACCACCGCCATTCCCGCCCACGCCCCGTCGCCGTCCGTCGTGGGCCAGCCGGTGGTGGTGACCTACACCGTCAGCGTCGCCGCGCCTGGCAGCGGAACGTCCGCCGGCGACGTCCAGGTCAGCGATGGCGCGGGCGCGGTCTGCACCGGCACCGTGACCTCGGGCCAGTGCGCCCTGACGCCGTCCGCCGCCGGACCGAAGACCCTGACCGCCCGGTACCTGGGCGACGCGAATTTCGCCCCCAGCACCGGAACGGCGGATCATACGGTCGACCGCGCCGCCACGACCACCGCCATCGTCGCGCACGATCCTGCCCGGTCGGTATCGGGCCAGACCGTCACAGTCACGTTCACCGTCGGCGCGGTCTCGCCCGGCTCCGGTGCGCCCGGCGGGCAGGTTGAAGTCGACGACGGGCACGGCGAGAGCTGCTCGAGCGCCTTGTCGGGCGGATCGGGCCGGTGCACGCTGGCGTTCATGGCGGGCGCCTACACCCTGACCGCCCGGTATGCCGGAAACGAGGACTTCGAAGCGAGCGCATCATCGGCCGTGGCGCACACGACCCTCAAGGCCGACACGACCGTGTCGATCACCACCCACACACCCGACCCGACCACCGGATTGCGGCCGTTCTGGATTGGCTGCGAGGTGACGGTGAACCCACCCGGCAGCGGCGCCGCGACCGGCGAAGTCCGGCTCGATGACGGGACAGGCGTGGTCTGCACCGGCACCGTGGCCGCGGGCGGCTGCTGGCTGACGCCCACCACCGAGGGCGACAAGATGCTCACGGCCGAGTATCTCGGCGACGACTGCCTGAACGGCAGCGTTTCCGCCGGCGTGCCGCATCGCGTGGAGACGGTGAGGATCTACGTACCCCTGATAAATAAGGGCTTCGTTCGGGCGCCGGACCTGGTCATCGACCAGCTGAACGTCAGCGGCGGCGGGCTATCGGTTCAAATCCGCAACGCCGGCAGCGAGGCGACGCCCAAGAGCTTCTGGGTCGACCTGTACGTCAATCCATGGGTGACGCCGGCCCTGAACCTGACCTGGGGCGAGATCGCGCCCTACGGCGCGGCCTGGGGAGTCCCGGAATCTCTCGCCGCCGGCGCCAGCCTGACCCTCCGCGCGGAATCATCCGATCCACACTACTACCCGCAGTACAGCCGCCTGCCCGCGTCCCTACCCGCCGGCTCGCGAGTGTACGCCTTCGTCGATTCGCTGGAGATCTCCACAGACTACGGCGCGATCTGGGAGAGCAACGAGCACAACAATCTGTACGGGCCGGTCCAGAGCACTGCGCAGCAGGACCTCGCCGCGCCCGTCAGAACGACAACCGGGCGTCCGGTTCCGCCGGGTCTGCCCTCTCGCCCGCGCCCCGAATCGTAAGCGGAGGCACAGGGCGGTTTCGGCCGCCCTGGACCGCCGTCGCCCTGCAAAAAGGCACCATTCGCTGCTATTCTCCTTTCTCCGCCGGTCGCTCAGAGACCGCCGGAATGGCTCCATGCGCAATACCCTTGAC
Source organism: uncultured Chloroflexia bacterium (assembly GCA_963843645.1). GTDB lineage: Bacteria > Chloroflexota > Anaerolineae > DAOTYC01 > DAOTYC01 > CAWJLE01. The sequence continues at coordinate 2,083,187 of CAWJLE010000003.1, forward strand.
GCCGGCCGCCGCGTGGCATATAATCCCGTCATGTTTCCTGCCGTCCACGCAGCGTGTGGGGCGGCGAGTCTTTGTGGCCGAAAGCCGACGCCGCGTTTTTGCATTTCGGCCAGACGATGTAAAATGGATCGCCCAGACCGAAGGCGTCAGCCGGCTGGACGACTATTCACTCCCCGAGAGGATCGTGTCAAATGAGTAGTCCACAAAAGCCAATCACGATCGTCATTTTCGGCGCAACCGGCGACCTGACGCACCGTAAGCTCGTTCCTTCCTTGTTCAGTCTGTTCCGCAAAGGCCGCCTGCCGGAGGCCGTTCACATCGTCGGCTTCGCGCGGCGGCCGTTCAGCGATCAGCAGTTCGCCGACGGGCTGAAGGACAGCGCCCGTCAGGACTCGAGTTCCTTCGACGAGGACGCCTGGGGCTCGTTCGCGCCACGGTTGCACTACACCCAGGGCGACCTGACCGTCGCCGAGGACTTCGCCAAGCTCAAAGACCAGTTGGCCGGCATCGAGGGCGGCCCGGCGAACCGTATCTACTACATGGCGACTTCGCCCGACTACTACGTGAACATCGCCGAGAACCTGGGACACGCCGAGATGGACGCCCAGACGGACGGCTGGCGGCGAATCATCGTCGAGAAGCCGTTCGGGCGTGACCTGGAATCCGCGAAGGCCCTGAACGAAGCCATTCACGCCGTCTTCGGCGAGGACCAGGTCTACCGCATCGACCACTACCTCGGCAAGGAAACCGCCCAGAACATCTTGTTCTTCCGCTTCGCCAACACCATCTTCGAGCCGGTCTGGAACCGCCGCTACGTGGACCACGTTCAGATATCGGTGGCCGAAACGCTGCCCGTAGGCCACCGCGCCGGCTACTACGATCAAGCCGGCATCCTGCGCGACGTGTTCCAGAACCACTTGCTGCAGCTCCTCACGCTGATCGCCATGGAGCCGCCGTCCTCCTTCAACCCTGACGCCCTGCGCAACGAGAAGGTCAAGGTCCTGCGGGCCGTCCGCGCGATCGACATGAAGGACACGGTGTTCGGCCAGTACGAGGGCTACCTCGACGAACCGAAGGTCGCGCCCGATTCGCGGACGCCCACCTACGCGGCGCTGAAGCTGTTCGTCGACAACTGGCGGTGGCAGGGCGTGCCGTTCTACCTGCGTTCCGGCAAGTCGCTGGCGTCGAAAGTGACCGAGATCGTGATCCAGTTCCAGTGCCCCCCGCACGTCATGTTCAACCTGCCGCCCGGCCACACGTTCACGCCGAACATCCTGTCGATCTGCATCCAGCCGGACGAAGGCGTCCACCTCAAGTTCGAGATCAAGGTCCCGGACTCGAACCAGGACACCCGCTCCGTCGACATGGAGTTCCACTACTGCTCCACGTTCCATCGTGAGGCCCTGCCCGACGCTTACGAACGGTTGTTGCTGGATGCGATGAACGGCGACGCGTCGCTGTTCACCCGCAACGACGAAATCGAGACCGCCTGGTCGATCATCGACCCGCTGACCCACGCCTGGGAGTCGCCGTCGTCGACGCCCCCGCCTCCCATCGATCACTACAAGCCCGGCACCTGGGGCCCCCTGAAGGCCAAGCACTTCATGGTGCGGGACCATCGCATCTGGCGGCGGGTCTGCAGCGATCAGGACGAAGGGTGCAGCGGCGGCGCGGACGTCGATTGATGGCAGCCACCCACCGGCCGACTGGCCCAGACGACGCCCTGAAGGACGTCGAAGTCTATCCGGATGCCGCGGCGATGGCAGAGGCGGCTGCCGCGCTCTTCGTTTCCCTGGCCCGCGAAGCGATCGCCGCGCGGGGACGCTTCGCAGTCGCGCTGTCCGGGGGCTCCACGCCTGAGGAAATGTTTCACCGCCTCACGATGCCAGAGTTTGCGTCACAAACCGAATGGCCTGGAATACACCTGTTCTGGGGCGACGAGCGCTGCGTTCCGCTGGATCACCCGGACAGCAACTATGGGGCGGCGCGGCGCGCGCTCATCGATCACGTCCCCATTCCGGCGGAGCAGGTTCATCGCATGCACGGCGAGTGGCCCCCCGAGACCGCGGCCGCGGAGTACGAGCGAGAGCTGCGCGCGTTTTTCGGCGCAGGCGGACCTGTCCCCGCGGCGGCCTGGCCCCGCTTCGACCTGGTGCTGCTGGGCATGGGTCCAGAGGGGCACACGGCGTCGCTGTTTCCCGGCTCGGCCGTCCTGCACGAGACGAGCCGTTGGGTGACGGCCTCTTTCGTGGACGCGGCGCACGGGTGGCGGATCACACTGACGCCGCCCGCCATCAACGCTGCCCGCGAGGTCGCCTTCCTGGTAAAAGGGATCGACAAGGCCGAGCGCTTGAAGCAGGTGTTGACCGGCCCCGTGCAGCCCGACCTGGTGCCGGCCCAGATCGTCCGGCCGACCGCCGGGCGCCTCCGCTGGCTGGTGGACTCCGCCGCGGCTGCCGAGCTATAAGTCCGACTGCCGCGGACCCCAAACGCGAGCTTTCACAACATGTATAGAAATGGAGATGGTTCGGCATGAACTGGTTGGAACAGGCACGTTGGTCGCCGTACGTGGTCGGCGCCGGCATCGGTGTCTTGAGCTGGCTCACCTTTTTGCTTTCGGACAAGCCGCTGGCTTGCTCGACGAGCTTCGCCAGGTTCGCCGGCATGATCGAGAAGGTCTTTCGCGGCGACCGGGTGCACGAGCGGCCCTATTATCGTGAGTTCCCGCCGCGTGTGGACTGGGGCATCATGCTGGTGATCGGGCTGTTCCTTGGGGCGCTGGCGTCCGCTCTCCTGTCGAATTCGTTCAGCCTGAACTGGGTGCCCTCGCACTGGGCGTCGCGTTTCGGCGCCGACCCGGCGTTGCGCTGGGGCGGAGCCCTGGTCGGCGGTGTGCTGTTGGGCTTCGGCGCCAGGTGGGCCAACGGCTGCACCAGCGGCCATGGCATCAGCGGCACGCTGCAGCTGACCGTCAGCAGCTGGCTGGCCGCCGCCTGTTTCTTCATCGGCGGCATCGCCGTCGCCATGTGGCTCTACCATTGAGAGGGGGGGAGGTCGAGATGTTCGCCTCGTTGAGAAAGGCGAATTCGGCTCAGCTCGTGCTCGGCTTGCTGGCCGGCTTCGTGTTCGGTTTTCTCCTGCAGCGCGGTGGAGCCACCAGCTACGACGTCATCATCGGGCAGCTCCTGCTGAAAGATTTCACCGTCCTCAAGATCATGATGACGGCGGTGGTGGTAGGCATGATCGGCGTCTACTTCATGCGCGACCGGGGCTGGGTGAACCTGCACCCCAAGGCCGGCACGATGGGCAGGACCGCCGTCGGAGGCCTCATCTTCGGGGCCGGGTTTGCGCTGCTCGGCTACTGCCCCGGAACCGTGATCGGCGCCGCGGCCCAGGGTCAGCTGGACGCCCTGTTCGGGGGCCTGGTCGGAATGACCCTGGGAGCCGGGCTGTTCGCGGTGATCTACCCGCGAGTGCAAACCGGCATCCTGACGAAGGGTTCGTTCGGCACGATCTCGCTGCCGGCCCTGTTCAAGGTCCACCACTGGGTCGTCATTCCGATCCTCTCGGCCGTCATCGTCGTTCTCTTCGTCGTCCTGGAAAGCCTGCACCTGTGAAGGATATCTCTGCGTGACCCCACAGATCGCCTTCACGCTCGCCCTCTTCGTCGCGGTGATTGGGCTGTTCCTGTGGGATCGCTGGCCTGTCGACGTGGTCGCCACGGCGTGCCTGCTCACCCTGGCGCTATCGGGCGTGCTCACCTTGCCGGAGGCCCTGGCCGGCTTCAGCAACGCGGCCGTGGTCAGCGTCGGCGCCATCTTCGTCGTCAGCAGCGCCATCACCCACACCGGCCTGGCCGACCGCATGGGCGGCCTCTTCCTCCGCTTCGGCGGGCGCAGTGAGACTCAGCTGGTCATCGTGGTCATGGTCGGCGTGGGCGCGTTGTCCGCTTTCATGTACAACGCACCCACCACCGCGGTCCTGATGCCGGCGGTCGTGGTCACCGCTCGACGCGCGCACATCTCCCCGTCCCGGTTGCTGATGCCGCTCTGCTTCGGCGCCCTCATGGGCGGCATGATGACGCTGATCGGCGCCGCGCCGAACCTGGTGGTGAGCCAGGCGCTGGAGACTGCCGGCCTGCCGCCGTTCCACGTCTTCGATTTCCTGCCGATGGGCTTGATCATCGCCGCAGCCGGAATCACGTTCATGGTCCTCGTCGGCCGGCGCCTCCTGCCGGACCGCGATCCGGTCTGGGGCAACGGCCGCGCCGAGCGCCCTGAGGAGCTGGTCGATCTCTACAGCCTCCGCGAGCGCTGGCACCGCCTGCGCATCGCCGACAGCTCTCGCCTGAACGGTCTGACCCTCACCGAGGCCTGCATCAATTGTGAGTTCGGGATCATCGTTTTGGGCTTGGAGCGCGGAGGCCGCATCTTTGGCACGCTCCGATCGGACGAACGCCTGGCGGCCGGGGACGTGCTATTGCTGCAGGGACACGATCACGACGTGGAAGCCGCGGCGACTGCCTGGGGCGCGGAGTACCTGCGCGATGAGCAGCCGGCCTGGGCGCTCTCGGATCTGGCCGTGGTCGAGGCGACTCTGGCGCCCCGCTCCGGCCTGGAAGGCAAGAGCATCGCGGACATCCGGTTCCGTCAGCGCTACGGCATCGAGGTGCTTGGCGTTTGGCGCGGAGACCGGGCCTTTCGCAGCCACCTGGCCGACGTCCAGCTGCAGATCGGCGACGCCCTCCTGCTGCAGGGACCGGGCCGCCAGATCGATCAGCTGCGCCGGGACCCCGATTTCCTCATCCTCACCGGGGAAGGCGCCACCGGGCGGCGCTACGCGAAGGGGCCGCTGGCGCTGGCCATCGTGGCCGCGTGCCTGGGTCTGGTGATCTTCGGCGTGCTGCCCATCGCTATCGGAGCGCTGCTCGCGGCTGCCCTCATGGTTTTCACCGGCTGCCTGCTGCCCCAGGAAGTCTACCGCGACGTCAACTGGCGCGTGCTGATCATGCTGGGCGGCACCATCGCCCTCGGCACCGCCATGCAGAAGACCGGCGCGGCGCCCTGGATCGCCCAAACCCTGATCGAGCCGGTTGCCCAGCTCGGCCCTGTGCCGCTTCTCGCCGCCCTGTTCCTCACGTCGTCGCTGCTCAGCATCTCCACGTCCAACGTGGCGGCCGCGGTGCTCATGTCGCCGCTGGCGCTCCACGTCGCCACGCGCCTGCACTATCAGCCACGCGCGCTGCTCATGACCGTCCTGCTGGGCGTCTCCACGGCCTTCATCACGCCGTTCGCCCACCAGGCGAACCTGATCGTGATGGGCCCTGGTAACTACCGCTTCGTCGATTACGTCAAGGTCGGCGCACTGCTCACCGTCGTCGTCTTCGTCGTCACGATGGTCGCCCTCCCGGTGATCTGGCCGTTGATGTGAGACGAGCGCCATTCCCAAAGTGGGCGCACGCCGCAAGGACACGGAGAACGCGGGGACAAGAGACGAGCTTCCGCCGTGTTCCCCGTGTCTTCGTGCTGAAACAATCAGATTTGAGTCGCGGTCGCTGCCTTACATGGCGCGTCCAAAGCCAAAGCGTTCGAAACGATCGCGCTTGGCCTTGCAGATGGGGCAAACGCCGGGGGGGTTGTCGCGAGCACAGAGGTAGCCGCACACCGTACAACGCCAGACGGGAAGAGCGTCCTCCGCTAACTCCGTCGTCGGGGTTTCTTTCTTGCGCAGCTGGCGTGGGAACGGCGGGCCGGCGCTCAGGGATCGCGTGCGCCTCGGCCTTGCCGTCGAGCACGTCCTGGGACACGTAGAGGGCGCAATAACACGCTCCCCACTCGTCCACGTCCGCATCTCGATAGTCACAAGGACATGTGATGTCCAAATCCATCTCTTTGACACCGGCAGCCAGGCGACAAGGACACGCCCAGTAGCCGTATCTTTCTTCGTTCACCAGCAGGCCCTCAACCAGGGCCAGGGTGAAGGGCACGTCAGGATTCAGGTGATAGCCTGAAGCCTCAGCTTCCACGTTCAAGCGTTCGTAGAGCTCGCGCACCCTTTCTTGATCGATCATATTCCCAGCAGCTCCTTCAGATCATCCTTCTTGAAGCCGGTCACGTGGGCCTCGCCACAAAAGACCGTCGGGAAAGAAGGTCGACAGCCCAGCCTGTCCTGGAGCTCCTCCATGATTTTATCTTTCTCTTCTCCGTCCAGCAGGTCGACGTAAACGCACTCGTACTGGACGTTATTGTCATCGAGGAACGTGCGCGTCATCTTGCACCACACACAGGTGCTCAAAGCATATAGGGTAACTCTCGGACTCTCGGTGACTTCCACTTCATCTCTCCTTTTCGAGAAGACCGCGCCGTCTGTCAAAGCACAGTATTGAGCTATTCTATCATAGCAACCAGCCAGTGTCAACGAATGGGACGCGTCGGGGTGCATCCAGGTTTTGGGCGAGACGGCGCCCGAACACAGCTTGTTTCTGTCGCGCAATCAAGGTATAATCCCCTGTCAGAGCCGCATGGTTCCTTGCGCCGTCCCGAGGTGTCTTCCCTCACCGCTCCGCCTCCGATGGCATCAAGCTCGCCTGGCTCTGGTGCCGGACGTCCTCGATTGTCGCAGCCGCACCCCGGGCCGGAGGGCCTGGCCTCATGACTCTGCGAATCAAAACGCTCATCGCGGTCGCGCTGACGTTTGTGGCGTTGGTGCTGCTTCTGTACGCCATCGTCCAGACCGGTATGCTGGGCAGCTTTGCCGGCGTCGAGGCCCGGCACGCCGCTCAGATCGTGCTTCTGCTCGTCCTCCTCGTCGGGGCGATCTGCCTGGTGGTGCTCTGGCTGGCCCTGGGACGCTACGTTGTGAACCCTCTGACCCGGCTGACCGAGAGCATCGATCTCATCGGGGCCGGCCCACTCTTTCCTGCTCGGCCACGACCGTCGGGTCACGGCGAGTTCGCCGTTCTTGCCCGCCGAAATCGACTCGATGCTCGCGGGCCTCAGTCACAGCGAAGAAGCGACCCGGGAGAGCGAGGCCAAATATCGTCTCCTGGTCGAACAGGCCACTGACGGCATCGTCATCATCCAGGCCGGCCTCCTGAAATACGTCAATCCTCGCGCCGCACAGCTCGTTGGCTTCGAGGCGGACGAGTTGCTGGAGCGGCCCCTCCGGGACCTGATCTGGCCGGACGCCCTGCCGGCGATCATTGCCGTGCAGAAGGAACGCGCGGCTAACCGGGACGCAGTCGACGCGAGCCGCTGGGTCGGGTCGAGCGGCTATGCCTCCGCCCCGATCTTCGAGACGAGCCTGCGCCGCCGCGATGGGCGCCGCGTGGACGTCGAGGTCAACGTCGGCTCCACGACTTTCGGCGACAATCCGGCCACGCTGGTTTTCGTCCGGGATATCAGCGCGCGCCGCGAAACGGAAGCCCTCAGCGCCGAAAAAGAACGCCTTGCGGTGACCCTCCGGTCCATCGGCGAGGGCGTGGTGACCACCGACGTGGCCGGCCACGTCGTGCTGATGAATCGGGCCGCCGAGGTCCTCACCGGCTGGACCCAGGCCGAGGCCGAGGGCCGCCCGCTCACCGACGTCATCTGCCTGATCGATGAGAGAAGCCGGCGGGCGGCCGACACGCCGATCCGCGGGGTGCTGGGCGGCAACGCCACCGAAATGAGCGGCTACCCCTTGCTGGTGGACCGGCGGGCCTGTGAACACACGGTCAGCGTCCGCATCTCCCCGATGCACGACCAGACCAGCCGCGTCATCGGCGTCGTGGTCGCCATCAGCGACATCACCGACAAGCGCCGGATGGAGCAGGAGCTCCTGCGCGCCCAGAGTATCGAATCCATCGGCTTCCTGGCCGGCGGCATCGCCCACGACTTCAACAATATCCTGACGGGCGTCCTGGGCAACCTCAGCCTGGCCCGCCTGCGCATCCCACCCGGCGGTCCAACCTACGAAGCGCTGGCTGAGGCCGAGCGCGCCACACTTCGCGCGCGCGCCCTCACCGAGCAGTTGCTGACGTTCTCGCAGGGCGGCGCGCCGCTCAAGCGGGCCACCTCAATCGCGCAGGTGTTGCGCGAGTCCGGCCAGTTCGCCCTGCGCGGCTCGGTCGTGCGCTCCGACTTCTCCCTGCCCGCGGACCTGTGGCCCGTCGAGGCGGACCCCGGCCAGATGAGCCAGGTGGTCCACAACTTGATGCTGAACGCCTGCCAGGCGATGCCCGCCGGGGGCGTGGTCGCAGTGAAGGCCGAGAACGTCGTCCTGGAGACCGGCCACAGCGAGCCGCTGCCGCTGGCGCCCGGGTGCTACGTCAAGATCGCCATCCACGACGAGGGCGTCGGCATCCCTCCCGAGCACCTGGACCACATTTTCGAGCCCTACTTCACCACCAAGGAGAAAGGCAGCGGGCTGGGACTCGCCACGACCTACTCCATCATCCGGCGCCACGACGGTCACATCACCGTCGAGTCGAAGCCCGGTCAAGGCGCCACGTTCGTCATCTACCTGCCGGCTCAGCCCAATCTCGCGCCGGTCGAGGTCGAGGAGTGCCCGGCCGGTACGCCGCGCCGTCCGGCGCGCGGCCACGGTCGCGTCCTGGTCATGGACGATGAGGAGCCGGTCCGCGAGATGGCAGCCAGGCTGCTGCAGCACCTGGGGTACACCGTGGACCTGGTCCGCGACGGCGCGGAGGCCCTGCACCTCTACCAGAGTGCGCGGGAAGCCCGTCACCCCTTCGATGCCGTCATCATGGACCTGACTGTGCCCGGCGGCATGGGCGGCGCCGAGGCGATCAGCCGGTTGCTGGAGCTGGACCCCGAAGCCCACGCCATCGTCTCCAGCGGCTACTCCACCGACCCCGTCCTGGCCCACTTCCGCGCCTACGGTTTCGCCGGCATTCTGGTCAAACCCTACCGCATCGAAGACGTCGCCAGCGCCCTCCAGCAAATCCTCAACCCCTGACGCCCAATCGTCACGGCGTCTCACCACGGAGAACCACGGAGAAAAGCCAAGAAAACAACGACAACGGCGTTTTACCACTAAGGACACAAAGAGCCACAAAGAAAAAGACAACGGCCAACAGTATTTCACCACGGAGACACGGAGAACCACGGAGAAAAACAAAGAAACAACGACAACGGCGTTTTACCACTAAGGACACAAAGAGCCACAAAGAAAAACAAAGGAAAAGAGGAAAAGAAAAACGAAGCGGTCATCAATAGCGCTCGCTCCGTTCAGTCCTTCTTTATAGCCATTTGTGCCCTTGGTGGTAAATCGCCGTTTGCCGTTGCCTTTTTCTTTGTGGCTCTTCGTGTCCTTGGTGGTAAATCGCCGTTGTCGTTGTTTCTTTGCTTTTCTCCGTGGTCCTCCGTGTCTCCGTGGTGAAACGCCGTTTGTCGTTGTTTTTTCTTAGTGGCTCTTTGTGCCCTTGGTGGTAAATCGCCGTTTGCCGTTGCCTATTTCTTTGTGGCTCTTCGTGTCCTTGGTGGTGAAGCGCCGTTGTCGTTGTTTCTTTGCTTTTCTCCGTGGTCCTCCGTGTCTCCGTGGTGAAACGCCCTACTCGCGCCATTCCGGTGAGGACCGTGCCCGCCGCCGCGCGGACGCCACGCTCCGTGATCGCCTCGATTTCGGCGCGACCGGCGGCAGCCCGCGGGTGTAGGTCAGTCCGCGCTGCAACCACAGCTCGAAAGTGGATTCGTCGCCGTACACCGCCGGCGGAACGATCACGTACTCTCGAAGCGGCTCGAAGCGTGCAGAGCCCGGCACGACGGCCAGGAACTCCTCGCGGTCGGCGTCCGACAGGCGCACCCACAGCTCAGCCCGATCCAGCCCCGCGAAGATGTGGTTGTTCAGCATATAGATTGCGCAGCCAAACATCTTAACCCGCCGGCAGCCGTGCGGCTCCAGCGCCCGATCCATGAATTCGATCAGCTCCGGCGGGATGTCTTTCCAGGCCATAACGGCCTCACCCTGCTTTCTTGCGCGTTCGTGTCTTCACTTCCTTCGCCGGCAGCGACAACGCATACTCCAGCGCACGTTTCAGCCAGTGGTCGAACGCATCGTCATCCCGATACACATCCGGAGGGAGCACCATGTACTCGCGCGATTGGCGGCCCGGCATGGGCTCAAACGGCCGTGCGTTCGGCACGGTCGACACCAAGCGCGCCCGGTCCGCTTCGGACAGCCGCAGAAACAGATTGCTCTGATGCAGCCCGGCAAACATGTTGTTGTTCACGAAGTAAACAGGACAGCCAAACATCACCCTCCGCTCGCACGGCAGTGCGGCCATCGCTCGGTCCATGAACTCGATCAGCTCGGGAGGAACTTTTTTCCAACCCACATCATATCTCCCAAAATCAATTATCGGCCAGAGGCGGTCCGGTAGCCGGACTGCAACGCAACAGTGCTGCTTACTCCGGGTGCGCCTGGCAGGAGGCGCGAATGACCAGCTGCGCCGGCAAGACGATGCGCTCGGGTCTGACGTCGCAGGCCGGACCTTGCAGCCGGCGCAGAAGCAGCTCTGTCGCGAGCGCGCCGATCTGCGCCGTGGGTTGGGCCATGGTCGTAAGGGGCGGGAACACCGCGCCGGCCAGCGGGATGTCGTCGAAGCCCACGATGGACAGGTCCTCCGGAACGCGAACCCCGCGCCCGCGCGCCCCACGGATTGCCCCGATGGCCATCATGTCGTTGCAGACGAAGATCGCCGTGGGCGGATCGGGCCGCCCCAGCAGCTCGACGGCGGCCAATTCGCCGCCTGCCAGCATGAAATCGCCGCCTACGACGAAATCCGCCGGCAGCTCCAGCCCGGCCTCGGATATCGCCCGGCGGTATCCCGCCGCCCGCTGCTCGCTTGGGCTCAGGCTATCCGGCCCCAGGATGCACGCGATCCGGCGATGCCCCAGGTCCAGCAGGTAGCGCGTAGCGTTATAGCCGCCCTGCTCGTTGTCCACCAGCACGATGTCTATCGCCGGATCCGGCTCGTCCCGGTCTACGAGCACCACCTCGATTCCATCATCGATCAGGAAGCGCAAATCGCTCGTCGACCGTCCGGCCGAAATGAAGATGATCCCATCCACCTGCTTCATCGCCAGGACGTGTACGTAGGTCTGCTGTTTTTCGGTGTTGCCGTCGCTGTTGCATAGGATGACGCTGTAACCGTTTTGAAACCCGATGTTCTCGATTGTGCGGGCAATTTCCGCGAAGAAGGGGTTGGAATTGTCGGGGACGATGAGGCCGATCGTTTTTGTTTCGCCCATCCTCAAGCCGCGAGCCAGCCCGTTGGGATGATAATCGAGCTGCTGCATGGCTCGCAACACGCGCTCCCGCAACTCGTCGCTCACGCGACGGGTGCCGTTGATGGTGTGCGACACCGTGGTGATGGAAACGCCGGCCGCTTGCGCTACGTCTTTGATCGTCGCCATAGCCGGGATCACGCTCCTCATCGAGGATAAGCGAATGGTCGCAATCGTTTTGGCAAACGTTTTTCGGTAACTTACTTATCATATCACACAATGAGCCTACTTGTCAATATAGTTGGTCGCTGGCTCCTACCCACTTTGCTCTCTCTGCCGCCGCAGACCTCTCTCCCGGCCTCTCCCCTGCAAAGGGAGAGGAGAACGTCAACCGATTTGCTCCTCTCCCTTTGCAGGGGAGAGGCCGGGAGAGAGGTCTGCGGCGGCAGAGAGAGCAAAGTGGGTAGGAGCCAGAGTTGGTCGAGGGCCAGAGAATCTCCAAGATTCTGGGCGTGACCCCTCGACAGTCTATGCGTTAATTCGCACTCCGGCGCAAACGTGGTAAACTGGGCGGTGAGGTGCTCGGACTCGTGGCGCGCTGAAGTCTCGGGCAAAGCGCTCAGAAGCGAGCGGCGCGAATCGATCTCATCAAAAAGGAGGCAGAAGATGCAGCGTGGCTTTGTATTTCGGCTGGCACCGGTTCTCTTTGCGGCGGCCCTGGCCCTGAGTGTCATCCCGGCCGCAGCCGCTCCGATCGCGCAGTTCGGCGATTTCGTCACTTTCGAAAAGCCCGAATGGGGCCTGAAGATGCTCTATCGGAAAGACTACCACGTCCAGAACGAAGCCGACGTCGTCATCTTCAGCCAACGAACGGAATCCATGGTGTTTCCGAGCCTGCAGTACATCATCGTCTCCCGCGACCCCGCCTTCGCCGACCCCGGCAAGAAGTCTCTGACGACGCCCTGGCCCTCCTCCTCCAGAAGGCAAACTATCCTATTGAAGCCTCATACGTCGAATCGCTCGGCGAAAAGACCGTCGCCGACCGAGACGGCCGATTCGGGTCCTTCGAAGGCAAGGAGCTCAGTTCCGGCTACGGCATGGAGGGCAACCTGTACGTGTTCTCGCAAGACGACGTCGGTTTCGCGGTCGCGACGACCGGCTCCGTGAACATGTGGAGCCCGACCGAAATCGGGACGTTCCAGCCGATGATCAAGAGCATCGAGGTCCAGTGGGTCGAGCCGACACCTGTGCCGACGGATACCCCTGTCCCGACACCCACGCCCGTTGCGACTGCCACGCCGCCGCAACCGACCGCCGCCCCTCAGCCGCCGCAACCGGCCGCACCGCAACCACAGCCGGATGATCAGGGCAAAGCCCAGCCGGCCGCGCCGGCCGAGACCCCCGCGCCTCCCGTCGAGACGGGCATCTACAGCAGCGCCCGCGATGCGTTCGACGCGGCGGCGCTGCTGGCCACAGATTGGAACCCCGCGGCAGGGCTCACCTCGATTGGCTGCGCGTCGATGCGCGTGGAAGGCGACCGGGCCGGCAAATGCCGCCGCTGGACGATCTTCTTCACTGAACCCACGACCGGCACCGAACCGGCTGGGACGATGTACCGCGTGACGCTGTCCGACGGCGAGCTGGCCAATGCCGGCGAGACGCCGTCGACCGCGCCCGTCGAGCCCATGGCCGGCGCCTGGATCGACAGCCCCGAGGCGCTGCAGACGGCGCTCGACGGCGGCTTGAGCGGTTTTCTGAAGCGGCACCCCGAAGCGTCGACGACGGCCGTCCTCGAAGCCGGCCGGTGGACCATCGATACCGGCACCCCTTCCGGCGACCTGTTCGTGGTCTGCGCCGACGCGGCGTCGGGCGCCATCGACGCGCTCGTGCCGGCGCCCCCGGCGGCCGAGGGAAAGCTCCTGTCCGCGCGGCAGGTGCTCCCGCTCGCGCAGAAAAAGGCGAAGGAGTGGCAGGCTGATGCGCGCCTGGTGGGACTGGGCGCAGAGTTGGGACTCGCCGGTGCCGGCGCCGAGGGTGGGAAGGCACTGGAGTGGCAGGTCGTCTTCACGTCAGAGGCGGCGGCCAAAGCTCGCACCTTCTCGATCCGCGGAGGGCAGGCGGAGGCGCCTGAGGATGCAACGCCACTTGCACAGACGCCGATCACCGGGATGTGGCCCGACAGTCCTAAGGCCATGCAAGACTTGGGAACGAACGAAGACTACACGTCGTTCAGTGAGCTGTACCCGAGCACGCACTCGCGTTGGATCTGCAGGGGCAGGAAGCAACGGGCTTCGTGTGGAAGGCGACCGCCTACGTTCCGGGCTGCCGCCTGACGGTCGCGCTGGGGGCCGCCTCCGCAACGCCGACGCCTCAGCCGCCACCCGCGCCGGCCGCGCTCGATCAGGCGCCGCCGGCCGATCTGGAGCCTGACGCCGAAGCCCCCGCGGACCAGACCGCCGGGCAGCGACGCCCGAGCGCACCCAGATCTTCAACCTGTCGTTCCTGGCACCTCCGGGCTGGCTGGGCGTCAATGCCGACGACGAGCACTACACGCTCATGTCCAAAGAAGTACTGGAAGAGGGACAGAAAGGAAACATGCAAGGGCTCATCGTCGTCGCCGACGTCGTTCGTTATCCCGAGACCACGCTGAAGACCGCGCTCGTCGAGGAGATACAGCGCGCCGTGGGGATCCCGGTGTCCAGCTCAGCGACGATGAAGACGTTCACGTTCCAGGGGCACCAGGCCGTGGAGACCAAAGGACAGGTGGGTGCGGCAGACAAGACCATGTTCTTCTGGGCCCGGGCGATCGATCGGGCGCCGCGCGTCACCGTAGTCTGCGCCCTGTCCTCCGGCGGTGAATGGCTGAACAACCTGGCCGCGTTCACCGCATTCTTCGAGAACCTCAAGCTGGAGGAGAAGGAATAGCCCGCAGGGCTTAAAGTAGTCTTAAGCTCGCAATCCTGTTCTCTTAAGGATGAGATCTCCCCACCCGTGCTACAATGAAAGAAGCTTCAGGTTTCTGGCCGCATCATATGCCGCTACGTGTTCCTCGCCGGCCGCCACGCGCGGCTGCAATTCACGTGGGCTCATTGCCCCAGGTTCCTGAGGGAAAGGCCGATGTCAAGCAACTCGAACTTTTTTGGGAGAAGACACTTCTGCGCAGCCTGTTTCTACTTCGGCCGGGGCGCCCACCGCGGCTACCGGGGAGCAGTCCCTGACCGCCAGCCACCGGCGCTCCCACAGGTCGTGCCGGCATCCGCCGATTTCGGCTCCCGTCCCGAGCTGTGCTCGACGTGCCTCGAGCAGCCTGGCGTGCCGCAGAATTCTGCAACTGCTCGATAGCCGGCCCACCACCCTGATGACGGTGCCCGACATTGCCGGGTGCCTGGCCCTGGCGCCGGCCAACGTGCAGGCCGGCGCGGACCGGCTCGACCGAATGGGTCTGCTGCGGCGGGTTTCCGTCGGCGAGCTGACCTTCTACGGCATCACCGACGACGCCGTCCGGCAGAAAACCGTCAGGGCTTCCGCGACTGGTGCGACGAGCAGCGGCAGCAGTGGGCCGCTCTGCAAAAGGTCGTGGAGTGAGGCGAGGCCGCGATTGGCCGCCGCGGCTTCAGAGCTGTCCCAGGTACTGCTTCGCGACCTTGCAAACGTACGTGTATTTCGGATCGACGAGCTGGGTGCAGCGCGCCTCGGCGATTTGCCCCAGCAGCATAGCGCTTCCGGCTGGCTCAGGCCGAAGTCTTCCTCCAACCAATAGACCATCTCCTGCACCGCGAGGCGAAACGCATCTTCCAGCGGTCGCGCGCAGCCGACCGTGACGATGTGCGTCGAGGTTTCGATCCGGGGCCACGTCATCGACTTCGGCTTCGGTTGCTCGACCTCCACCCAGGCCGTCACCACCGACCGCGTTTCGATCCCACCGGCGCAGCACAGTTCGCCGTCGCCCTGCAGAGGCGTGCACGTCCCCGATGTGCAGCAGCGCGCCTTCGACGAACACGGGCAGGTGGACGACGCTGCCGGCGGCGACCTCCTGGACGTCCAGGTTGCCGCCGTGTACCCCGTTGTCCGCATTCGAGATGGCTTCGATTAGCGGCGCCGTGCCGATGACGCCGACCATCGGTGCGATGGGCAGCTTGAGGCGATCGCTCCAGTGCACGACGCCGTCGGCGATGCGCACCACGTGATATTGCGGTCCCCACTCTGTGCGCCGGATCCAGTTGGGAAACGGGTTATCCCTGGGAACGATCCAGGTGTACCCAGCTCGTCCACGGCAATATCTTCGATGTGCACGACCAACACGTCGCCGGAAGGCGCCCCTTCCACGTAAATCGGCCCCGTGGCTGAGTTCACGTATGGGTAGGGGCTCTGCTGCCCTTCCGGGCTGTCGTCCATCGAGTGCAGCCAATCGCCGGTGTTCAGCTCCGTCTCCAACTGGAAACGGTCGCCGGGCTTCACGCACAGTTTCGGCGGATGGGCGGCGCTGATCGTGTATACCTGGTTGCCCTTGCGCCCCAGCCGCAAGTCGCTGCTTCTCCGTTGCTCATGTCGTCACCTCCCTCGTGTCAAGCTTCCCGACCTTACGTTCTCTTTTTCAGTGCCTCGGACAGCCGCAGCAACCCCGGTGACACGTCGTCCGCCGCCAGCCGCACGTCCAGGATCGAGAAGCACTCTGTGTGCTCGCGAGCGGACGCCAGCGCCCGTCCGAGCTGCTCCTCGGTCTCCACCACAAATCCGAGTCCGGGAGCCCAATACTTCGGGCAGCCGGCTGTAT
>CAWJLE010000004.1:0-105373 GCA_963843645.1 uncultured Chloroflexia bacterium
GACGATGATTATGCCCGTCTACTGGTTGGCGTATTGCTTACCCGCAGCACGGCGCTCGTTTCACTGGCGAGCCGGCCTACTTCCGGCACGTGCTGGCCGCCGGCAAGCATCTGATGGCGTCGCTGGGCCACAAGGCTGGGGATTACACCATGGCTGTGTTCCACCAGCCGAACACGAAGTTCCCGCAGCGGGCAGCCAAGATTGCTCGGCTTCAAGCCGGAGCAGATCAAGGTCGGCATGCTGGTGGACCGCATCGGCAACACGTACGCGGGCTCGTCGCATGCTGGGGCTGACGGCGGCGCTGGACGAGGCGCAGCCGGGCGACCGGATCCTGGTCGTATCGTTTGGATCGGGCGCGGGCAGCGATGCCTTCTCGCTCGTCGTCACCGACCAGATCAAAGAGAAACGGCGCCGCGCGCGCATGACCGAACAGTACATCGCCCGCCGCCTTCCGATCGACTACGCGACCTACGCGCGGTATCGGAAGAAACTGCAGATGCATTGAGGAATTAATGAGAGACGTCAGCATCTTATCTTTCGGACAAATCAAGGTCGACGAACACTGGGACAAGTCCATCCGGCACCTGGCCGCGGATGCCATCCTGGCGGCGCTGCGCGAGGCTAATCCGGGCCGGATCGACACGCTGTTCGTGGGCAACATGATCGGCGGCGAGGCAGCCGGCCAGGAGCATCTGGGCGCGCTGATCGCCGATTTCGTCGGGCTTGCGCGGCGTGGAGGCGATTCGCGTCGAGGCGGCCTGCGGCTCCGGCGCGGCGGCGGTCCGCATGGGCTACATGGCCGTGGCCGGCGGGCTGAGCGATTTCGTCATCGCCTGCGGCGTCGAGAAGATGACCGACGCTGCGCGGGCGACGAGTTACCGCGGCCCTGGCCACGGCGGCCGACGGCGACTACGAGGTCAGCCAGGGGCTTAGCTTCGTGTCGATCAACGCCCTCTTGATGCAGCGCTACATGTACGAATTCCACCTGAAGCACTAGGATTTCGCGAATTTCGCCGTGAATGCACACCGCAACGCCGACGGGCAACCCTAACGCGATGTTCCCGTACCCCATCACGGCCGAGGCGTTCGGCAAGGCGCGGATGATTGCGGATCCGATCAATCTGCTGGATTCTTCGCCCATCGCCGACGGCGCGGCGTGCGTCATTCTGGCCCCCACCGAGATTGCGCGTGACCTGACGAAGAAGCCGCTGGTTCGGATCAAGGCGTCGGCCATGGCCACTGACTCCGTGGCCTCGCACGACCGGCGCGACATGCTCTCTTTGGACGCGGCATTCCTTTCGGCGCAGCGGGCCTATTCGCTGGCCGGCGATCAACCCAGGCGAAATCGATCTCTTCGAGGCGCACGACGCGTTCACCATCATGTCGGCGTTGGAGCTGGAGGCATGCGGTTTCGCCGAGCGCGGCAAGGGCGTGTATCCTGGCCAAGGAAGGCGAGATCGGCCTGACCGGGCGCATCCCCATGTCCACGATGGGTGGGCTGAAGGGGCGAGGCCATCCGGTCGGCGCGACCGGCGTGTATCAGATCGTCGAGTTCGTGCAACAGCTTCGCGGCGAGGCCGGCGTGAACCAGGTGAAGGATGCGCCGCCTCGGCATGGCCCAGAACATCGGCGGCAGCGGCGCGACGGTTGCCACCCACATTCTGGAGAGGAGTACGGAATTTGCGATGACGAATTTGCGATTTGACCACGGACGCAGAGGATACCGAGAAGGACAAGAGCTCTGCGATTACTCCGAGGTCTCTGTGTTCCGGAATATACTCCAATCTGAATCGAAATCACAGGGAGGTCACTTCGACATGAGAATCCCACGGCACTGGAGATTGCAGAATCAGCGGTATCGGCTGGTAGGCGAGGTATGCGAGAGCTGCGGGTCGAAGCTGTTCCCTCCGCGCGACGTCTGCCCGGAGTGCAGCCGCCCGGCCAGCACGCCCTACACCTTCTGCGGTCGCGGTGAGGTCTACTCCTACTCGACGATCTATCAGGCGCCGGCCGGCTTCGAGGAATTCGTGCCCTACACGGTTGCCCTGGTCAAGCTGGAAGAGGGCCCGGTCGTCACTGCGCAGCTTGACCGACATCGAAGTTGACGAGGTCAAGATCGGCATGCCGGTCGAGATGGTGACTCGCCGCATGGTGGAAGAGGGCGAGGACGGCCTCATCGTGTACGGTTACAAGTTCCGTCCAGCGCTGGCGGCTAACGTCGCCTGACACCCGCCGCCTCGCTCCGAAGTTTCCAAGAACTTCCGTTGTCTGGTCGCCAGGTTGGCGTCAGACACAGATGATATCGGCTCGTCCAAACTTCCGAAGTTTTCAAAATTTCGGAAGTTTTGTGCTCGGGCGCCGACCTCAGAGAGCGAAAAATCCCCTTGACAGCGATGCGCAACTGGTCTATAATCTGAAATGTTACACTCCTAAATCGATAATCGTCCCTTAAATGCTGCGAATGTGCATGCGCCTTTTGCCTTGCTTGTGAGAAGGCAACTAACCGCAAGAAAACTTGAGAGTCGTCCCTATCTGGCTACCGCAACTCTGGCTTGTCGCGCTCTTGAACTCGCTAAGGGTCTGCGGTCTTTTAGTGGACCTGCAGCGAGAGTTCGGGCAGGAAGGAGGAAACCGGCGCCGATTGATCCGTTACAGGAAAGCCGGCGCACCCAAACGTTGAAGAGGAGCAGTGTTCCCATCGAAGCCAAGGCGAGGCGGCTTCGCTCGCCGACACGTCGCACGAGATCCGTAATGTCAGAACCACTTAGTGGCATTGTTACCAAGGAGGTAACCGCATGAGAACGTTCAGAGTGTTTGCTGTACTGATGGTGCTGGCGATGGTAGGCACGTTGTTCGCGATTCCAGCATTCGCGCAGACGCCCACGGCGAGCGACACCATCGACATGATCAATGCCTGGAAGCCGGCCGCGCCGTTGACCGGCAAGACCGTCGGCATCATCGTCCGCACGTTGGTGAACGATCCGTTCCAGGTCACTATGAACAATTCGGCTGAAGCGCGAGCCAAAGAGCTCGGCATGAAGCCCCTGATGTACGCACCCACGGGCCACGCGGGCGTTGCCGAGCAGCAGAGCATCGTCGAAGACCTGATCCAGCAGAAGGTCGACGGCATCTTGCTCGCCCCATTGGACACCCAGGCTTTGAAGGCGGCCATGGACGAAGCCGCCAAGGCGAACATTCCTGTCGTTCTGTTCGATTCCAACCCGATCGAAGGCGCTTCATTCGTAACCGCCATCGGTACGGACAACGTTGCAGCCTCCAAGCTCGCGGCGGATTACCTGATCAAGAAGTTCGACGGCAAGGCCAAGGTCGTGCAGCTGGAAGGCGAGCCCGGTGCACAGAACGCACTGTTCCGCGTTCAGGGCTTCCAGGGTCGCCTGAAAGAAGAGCCTGGCATGGAGCTGGTGGCGTCGCAGACCGGCCACTGGACCACCGCCGGCGCGCAGTCCGCCATGGAGAACATCCTGCAGGCACATCCTGACACCCAGGCCGTGTTCGCCTCGAGCGATATGATGGCTGTGGGCGCGGTCGAGGCACTGCGCACCGCGGGCATGACCGACAAGATCACGCTCGTCAGCTTCGACGGCATCCCCGAGGGGATCGACCTGATCAAGAAGGGGCTGAGCGACGGCGACGTGGCCCAGTTCCCGACCAAGATGGGCACCATGGGTGTGGATATCCTGGCCATGCTCGTTTCCGGCGACAAGACCCCGCAAGATTTCCCGAAGTACATCGACTCGGGTGCGGAGCTCATCACCAAGGACACCGCGGACCAGTTCCTCGCCGAGACCTTCGGCATTGGCGCCACGATGACGAACACGACCACGATGACGGACACGACCAAGTAGTCTGCGTCCAACATCGAGGCCTTCATTTCTGGCAGCTCAAGGCCGATTGAAGGTTACGGTTGCAGCGTGAAAAGAAACGGGGCGGGAGAAGCTCTCCCGCCCCGTTTTTCCTATTCCCCTTCGATCCATCGTCTCGCCTCATCCGCCAGGTTCTTCCACGGTCCCTTGCGGATGCGGCAGGCCGGCAGCGAGTCCAGGAACGCCTGGCCGTAGCTCTTCGTCAGCACGCGGTTGTCCAGGATGACCACCACACCCCGATCGTTCTTGGTGCGGATCAGGCGGCCGAAACCCTGCCGGAAGCGCAGGATAGCGTCCGGCAGCGAGTATTCGCGGAAGGGATCGTCGAAAGTCTCGCTTCGGGCAGCGACGATGGGGTCGCTTGGCACGGAGAACGGCAGACGCACCAGCACCAGGCAGCTCAACGCCTCGCCGGGAATGTCGATGCCTTCCCAGAAGCTGCGCGTGCCCAGCAGTATGCCGTGCGGGCTCGTCTTGAAGCTCTGCAGGAGCTGATGGCGCGACATGCCGTCGCCTTGCTCGTACACGATGATCTCGTGCGTCTCCAACTCGGAAGCGATCGCGCGCGACGTGCTGCGAAGCTGTGCGTAAGACGTGAACAGCGCCATGGTGCGGCCGCCCAGGGCAAGGGCCAGGTTGCGGATCACTTCCTCGACTGCGCGCTGATGGAACGGTTGGCGCGGCTCGGGGATGTCCGTCGGGACCCAGATCAGCGTCGACCGCTCGTAGTCAAACGGCGAGCCCACCGCCAGCGTCGCGACGTCGGTCGCGCCCAGGCGGTCCTGGATGTACTCGAACTGGCTGTCGGCGGTCAGCGTGGCAGAGGTCATGACGACCGACTTCTTGACGTCCAGCAGATGCTCGCGGATCAGCTCTCCGACGTGGAGCGGGGCCGCGTGCAGCGCCGCGGAGTGCCGCGGAGTGCCGCTTTCGGGCGCGAGCTTCGGCCCAGTAGATGAAGTGCGTGGACGGCTCTGCGGTCATCGTCTTGAGGCTGGCGAGCAATTCGTTCCATCGTCTGACGTGCAAACCGGTTTCCTCCACCAACCGGTCGATTTCGGGCACCTTGGTCTCGGTCAACTCGGCCAATCCGGCGCGTAGATGATCCAAGCTGCCCCGCAGCGCGCCCGCACGCAACGCCAGGTTGTCTGCGGCGATCTCCACATCGGCCCAGCCCGGCTGGAGGCGCATCTGTGGGGTGATGCGCGTCTTCTGGGCGTAGTTCGACTGGCGCTCGTTGCCGTCGGAATGGTCCTTCAAGAAGCCGGTCAGCACGTCGAAGAAGTCGCCGGCGCCGTTCAGAACCTGTTCGGCCTCGCGGCGGATCTGATCGATGTACGATATCGATGTCGGCGACGGCCCGTTTGGGCGCGCCCTGCCGCACGCGGATGGCGATGTCGGCCAGCAGGCCGGCAGGTCGCGAACTGCGCGGGCGTGCGCCCAACTCGCCCACCAGCTCGCCAATCGATTCCTGCGTCAGCGTGGTGGTGAGTTGCCTGGTGGTGGTGTCCTCCAGGTGATGGGCCTCATCGATGACCAGGTAGCGGTACTCAGGAAGAGCTCGGCCTTCAACGGCCACGTCGGCGAGCAACAGCGCGTGGTTGACGATGATGAGATGAGCGCTGTCGGCTCGTTCGCGGGCGGCGAAGAAGAAGCAGCGGTCGCGATACTCGCATTCCATGTTGAGACAGGTATCGGCGGCGGCGTTGAGCTGGGACCAGATGGCGCGCTGACGTGGATCGGGCAGGAACAGCTCGCTCTGGTCGCCGGTGACCGTGGTGGGCAGCCAGGCCAGGGTCTTCGCCAGGACGGTCAACTCGGTGGACGACAGGTCGCCGACGGCGGCGGAAGGCGCCCAGCCGGTGCAGGCACAGGTAGTTGCCACGACCTTTCAGCAGCGCCACGCGGACCTGGAATGGGACGATCCGTTGCAGGTCGGGGACGTCCTTGTTGAAGAGCTGCTCCTGCAGGTTGATGGTGTTCGTGGAGATCACGACGTGCTCGCTGTTAGCGACAGCGTAGTGGATGGCCGGCAGCAAATAGGCGACGGATTTGCCGTCCGGTGCCGCTCGTGATCCGGTCCAATCGGGAGTCGGATCACGCTGCGCTCTTGCCCGGCCATTGAAGGCGCTCGGGCGTTGAAGGCTCGGCAAAGCGCATCATCTCGACCTGCTGGGGGCGCTGCTCGAAGCCGGGGAACTCCGCGGCGAGGCGGCCGCCGCCCTGCGGAGCATGGCTGCCAACTCGTCGACTTCGATGGCGCTGCGGAGTGGCGACCGGACGCAGCGGCGGTTCCTCGTGCCCGGCGGAGAACAGCGTGGCGCTGCCCTTGCCATCGAGGAAGCCCTTCTCTCGGAGCTGCTGGCCGATGGTGCCGCCGAAAGCCTGGTGGGCCTGGGCGCGCTCCACGTCGCGGAACACGGCTTTCAGGCTCCAGTTCGTGTGCGCCGCGGCGCGGTTGAGCTCCTGAACGGTCTGCAGCTCCAGCTCGATGGCCCGGTCGAGCAGGGCCAGGAACAGGTCCTTGGCGGCGCGCGCATCGTTCAGCGCGCGGTGGGCGTCCGGCAAGCTGATGCCGAGCTCCTCGGTCAGCATGCCCAGGCTGTAGCGGCTGGCGTGCGGCATGAGGATGGAGGCGAGCTCGAACGTATCGATGGACGGATTGCCTTGCAGGAAGCCGGCGCGTTGGAAGAAGGACAGATCGAAGGACACGTTGTGCCCGATCACCGTCAGGTCGCGGACGAAATCCTGAAGTCGCGGAACCACCGCGCGCAGGGCCGGGGCTTTGTCGACCTGGGCCTGCGCGATGCCGGTCAACTGCTGGATCTTGAACGGTATGGCGCGGGCCGGGTTGACCAGGCTGGAGAACTCACCGATGCACCCGCGGCCCTGGAATTTGACCGCGCCGATTTCGATGATGGCGTCGTGCTCGGGACTCAGACCGGTCGTCTCGATGTCAAGCGCTATGTAAGTCTTGCTCATGCGTGTCCGTTTCTACGGGTGGGGACCCGGCGGGCTTGGGCTGAATATGCCGGAATTATACACCCAAAAGCGGCGCTTGACGAAATGCGGGAGAGGGTGCTATAATGCCAGCCACTTAATTGATGCGGGGTGGAGCAGTGGCAGCTCGTCGGGCTCATAACCCGAAGGTCGTAGGTTCGAATCCTGCCCCCGCTACCTAATTTGAGCGCAAACTACGAATATCCAAATGGCGGCGTAGCTCAGTGGTAGAGCAGGGGACTCATAAGCCCTTGGTCACTAGTTCAAATCTAGTCGCCGCCACCAATACGAAAGATTGGAAGCCCTCCCCGAGAGGGCTTTTTGAT
Source organism: uncultured Chloroflexia bacterium (assembly GCA_963843645.1). GTDB lineage: Bacteria > Chloroflexota > Anaerolineae > DAOTYC01 > DAOTYC01 > CAWJLE01. The sequence goes on from CAWJLE010000004.1 coordinate 7,211, forward strand.
TTTTCGCTTACATTGAAACCCTGCAGTACAATGCCCTTGGCTTCTTCCGCATTCGCGGCTCGACTATCCTGTCTGCTGAAGGCGGAGGTGGCTGTATGGCCCGGTTTCACCTCGATTCGCAGCAGCTTGCCACGTTTTGTCGAAAGCATCACATCAGTAGGCTTGCGCTGTTCGGCTCGGTGCTACGCGATGACTTTCGAGATGATAGCGACGTCGATGTCCTTGTTGAGTTCGAGCCCGTGTCACATGCCGGGTCTTTTCCGATTGAGTGCGACGGAGATCGAGCTATCCGAACTGCTGGATCGCAGCGTCGACCTGCGCACTCCGCAGGACCTCAGCCGTTACTTTCGACAGGAGGTAGTCGAATCAGCCAGGGTGGTATATGAGCCGGAGTGACAGGATTTGACTCCGTCACACGTTCGACGCAACACGTCAAGCGCTTCAGTTTGCTGAAGGCAAGAGAATGACAGACCTGGCCGCCGATCCAATGCCTCTCTTCTCGTTGATGAAGGCTCTGAAGATCATCGGTGAAGCGGCGAGCAAGGTATCCGAGATTCGACAAGAACAGCACACCCCGAAATCTCGTGGCGTATCATCGTTGCCATGCGCAACCGGTTGATCGATGGGCGAGAGGGCAAAAGCAGACTGGGGACCCGGGAAGGAAAGGATGGCTGCTCATGATCCTCCCCAAAGATCGTGACCCGCGCTTCATCACCATCCGCCGGGGTGGGACGCTCACGGATTCAGACCATCAGCTTCTCGCATTGTGGGCGGCCGCGTGTGCGGAGCACGTCCTGCACCTCTTCGAGTCGGCGAAGCCGTCGGACTCGCGGCCGCGTCACGCAATTGAGCTGGCCCGCTCGTGGGTGCGTGGCGAGAGCACGATGTCCCAGGCTCGCACGGCGGCGGGCCACGCGATGGCGGCGGCGAGGGACCTAAGCGGAGCAGCGCGCCATGCCGCGTATGCTGCCGGTCAGGCAGCGGCGGTCGCTCACGTCGCCGCGCACGAACTCGGCGCCGCGGCCTACGCAATCAAGGCTGCGCACGCGGCTGCGCCTGAAGGGGAGAGCGAGAGTACCGGCCGGCTCGAGTGCCGCTGGCAGCGCGACCAGCTGCCGGATGCAATTCGCGATCTCGTCCTCGACGATCAGCGGTTGCGAAACGACATCTGCTGGTCGGTATTCGACTGCTAATGGACGACCGGTGTATGTCGGCACCGCCCAACAGTGTTATGAACCGACGCCGCGACAACCAACCACGATACCTCAGCTGGGTCGTGGTGCCGTTTCTTGGTGCGTGAAGCTCTGCCTGGAGCGGGGCAGTTGCGATCTCCCCAGTCATTTCATGGCCCTTAAAGCCCCGCATGGGGCTTTGTGCTATAATAGGCAGTCACGTAGTAGAGCATGTCGGCGTATGCTATTTCCCCGATCGGAAGGCAAGGGGCGGCCATTGGTAGCCGTGGGAGATAAATACGGCTGTCCCGACGGGACGAGTTAGGTGCTCTTTGAGAGGGGCACAGGTCGGAGTTTCGAACTGTCTGGGCGCCCGTTGAGTGGCCGACGGCGTAGCGCTGACAAGCGCAGGGAGGAACTGTCATGATTCAAACCAACCTCAGCGACATCTACCGGAGATACCTCGCCTGCTTGAACAGGCAGGACTGGCCGAGCCTGGGACAATTCGTTCACGATGAAGTGTCCCGCAACGGCCAGCGGCTCGGCCTGTCAGGCTATCGCGAGATGCTGGAGAGGGACTTTGATGAAATCCCTGACCTTCATTTCGACATTCAGCTGCTGATTTGCGATCCGCCCTACGTTGCGAGCCGGCTGGCGTTCAATTGTTCGCCAAAGGGAAAGTTCCTGGGCCTCGATATTAACGGGAAGAGAGTTTCCTTCACGGAAAATGTGTTCTACAAGTTTCGGAGAGAAAAGATCGAGGAAGTCTGGTCGGTCGTAGACAAGGCGGCCATCGAAGCCCAGCTCTAATGCGAGCGTATTGGCTCATCGTGACGTGGATTGTCCCTCTCGTGTCGTCGAGATAGAATAGGGCCGCGGGGCCCGGTCGAAAGGAGCTTGAGGACGATCGGTCTCTGCTCCGCGTTGCGGTGCGCCGGCAGGCGAGCCAAACGGTCTTATGTTGGGCAACACCGACCGCAGGGAGCGGGATATGCCATACAATCCGGACTCATCCGCTATATCCATTCACGACTACAAAGAATTGTTGAAGCGCCAGAACCTGTTGCCAAGCCGCAGGTTGCTGTGGCAAGATATCGACCACAACTTCGAAGCCATCGGTGAGCAAGGCATCGCGAATGTGGCTCAGCTGAAGAAGTCTCTTTCTACGCCGCAGAAGATAGCGTCCTTCGCAGCAACCAGCGGTATTTCCGCAGACTATTTGACCATACTCAAAAGAGAAATTGGAAGCCTCGAGCAAAAACCTGTCCCTATTGCCAGTTTCCCCGACGTGGATAGTGCAATCGTGTCAAGCCTGAACAGCAGGGGCATCAAAACCTCAAAAGACTATTTTGAAAGTAGCCGGTCTGAGACAGACGAGTTGTTCTGCCTCTGCGACCTCGTCAGAATTAACGGGGTGGGGGCTATCGCGGCCAGGGCCTTTTATGAGGCGGGCTATCGATCCGTTGCAGCAGTCGCCTGCGCCGATGCGGCGGTCATGCTTGCGCGGGTCTCAGAGGTCAACGAGGCCAGGCAGTACTACAAGGCAAAACTGGGTGTGAAGGACATGCAGTTTTGTATTGACTTTGCCTCGTTGCTGATAAAACACTGCGGCTGAGAGAGAGATGCCGTATGCCTTCGCACTCCAGACGGGCGTGAATGTGCGCCAATGCGCGGTAGATGATATAATGCACGCATGAGAGGGCGACATGGATGAGAAACAGCTCCAGGGCGTAGTGGATACGGAGCGAGCGTCGGCTGAAATGGCACGGGAGCCGGACGTTGTGCTCGGCTATCTGTTCGGCTCTGCAGCGTGCGGTCAGACGGATGCGCTCAGCGACGTCGACTTCGCCGTCCTTCTCGATCGGCGACTCTCGAGTGAGGATCGTCTTGAGGCGCAGCTCCGGCTGATGGGTGCGCTGGCGCAATGCAGCCGGCGCGAGGTGGAGGTGGTCGTGCTGAACGATGTGCCGCCGTTGCTGGCATACCAGGTCGTAGAGGAGGGGGTGCTGCTCTATGCCCGGAGCGCCCCCGACCACGTTGCCTACGTCTCTCTCGCGCGTCGCATATACTTCGACTGGAAGCCATGGGAAGAGTTTCACACTGCCGCACTTATGCGACAGATTGAGGAGGGGAGCTTTGGTCGGAGACGACGTCATAGCCGCGCGCTTGAAGCTGCTCGCCGAATACACCAACGACTTGGCGGAGATGCGGGACGTCACTCTTGAGGAGTATCGCGACAACAAGCTGATCCGCCGTGCGATAGAACGTACTTTGCAGATGGCTATTGAGGCTTGTCTGGACGTCGGACATCGCCTCATCACTACTCATGGTTTCCGCGCGCCTGCTGACAGCGCCGACGTGTTTGTCGTGCTGGGCGAGGAAGGAGCCATTTCGCCTGATCTCGCTTCACACCTGGTCAAAATGGCCAGATTCCGAAATCTTCTGGTGCACGAGTACTCTCGTCTCGACGACAGCCTCGTTTATGGGATCTTCACTCGGCAGACGACAGACTTCGAAGCCTTCGTGCGCGGGGTCGTCCTCTATTTGGGTTAGGGTCATCCCAAAAGAGCCCTTTCAAGTCTTCTTGACAACAACCTCCGCTTGAGTAGACAGGGCCATTAATTCGAATAATGCATAATTCACTCTAGCATTTTCTGGCATGAGTAGTATAATGAAATGTGTGGAGCATTTGTGTCTGCTCCGGTCGGCTCGGATTGGAACAGTCGGCGTCGTTGGCGTGCAGATGGTGCAAGGAAATGGAGAAAGGAGAATCCTCCATGCGCGCGAAATCCTGCTTGTTCACCCTCGTTATCGCGTGTGTTTTGCTGTCTGTGTCCGTGCCCGCCGCAAGCGCGGCTCCTCCCGCGCCGCAGCTCCCGGGCGGCGTCACGGTCAGCCAGGCTTACATCGACACTCTGACTCACTGGTTCCAACAAACGTATCCGCAGGACTGGCAGTCTCGCCTGGCTTCGGCTCTGAATCCACCGCTAAACATGACCAAGAATAGTGGAGTGTCGGAGTCCGTCATTCTCAACGGACTGCCGGCGAACACGCGGTGGATCGACGTCTGGCATCAAGAGCTCGACGGTGCCTGGGCTCAGCAGTCCGCCATCCACCCCGCCGGTATCGTGCCGAACCCGGTTAAGGTTGACATGGCGATTCAGGGGACTCTCCCCGGGGTGTTCGTGATCCGCGCCTGCGACGCAACAGGCCTGGCCCTGCTGGGCGGTCCCAAGCTCCTCGTGGTCTTGCCTGGCGGCACCCAGGGCTTCAACGTACCGGATCTGCCGGCCGGCTCCTCGACCCAGGTGGCCGGCGCGCCCCTGTAACCTCGGCCCAGACAGAACAGGGCGGACTGGCGTCCCATCTCACGAAGGAGTCGTGCGTGCGAGCCCGGCGTCAGTAGCCGGGCTCTTTCGTATCGGCGCGGCGCTGCCTTGGGGTCCTCTAGCGACGGCGCCAGTCGTCCGACGTATGGGAAAAACCGTGTCCTGCTGATCTCAAAAACACTACTCCCTCTCAGATTGCATTCTGAGCGCATTGTGGCATACTGATGGTGCGTGGCAGTTCGCGCCTTTTCATACCTTCCGACGTGATGCGCCAGCAGTCGACCCCAGCGCAGCACTCAAGGCGTTCCCCAACCCGTGTCGTCGTCCCACTTACGATTCCCCGAACCAAAAAGGAGGCCAGCATGACCACCACTCCAACGATTCCGATTCCGCAGCCCAAACCTTCGCCCCTGTTGGGCAACCTGCCCGACATGGCTCACGCCGGCGGCCAGGCTTTGGCGAGCATGGCCCGCACCTACGGGCCCATCTTCCGCCTGGTCGCTACCCGGCCGGGAGCTCATCGTCGTCAGCTCTCAGGAACTCGTGAACGAGTTGTGCGACACGCAGCGCTTCGGCAAGAAGCTGGCGTCCGGAGTGCAAGAGATTCGTGAGCTGGCCGGCGACGGTCTGTTCACCGCCGCAACCGAGGAGCCTAATTGGGGGCGCGCTCATCGTATTCTGATGTCCTCCTTCGCCCCCGCAGCGCTGCGAGACATGTTCGATTCCATGCTGGACATCGCGGGGCAGCTATGCTTGAAGTGGGAGCGCGAAGGGCCGGACTATCGTATCGACCTCGTCGATAACACGACCCGCCTCACGCTGGACACGATCGCGCTGTGCGCGTTCAACTATCGCTTCAACAGCTTCTATCAGAAAGAGATGCATCCTTTCGTTTCTGCGATGGTCCGGGCGCTGTTGGAAGCAGGCGCGCGCGGACGCCGGCTGCCGCTGCAAAACAGGGTGATGTTGATCAAGCGCCGGCAGTACGACGAGGACGTGCGCTATATGCACCAGGTTGCCGACGAGCTGGTTGCCGCGCGGAAACGGAATGGCGACCCGCCGGGCAAGAAGGACATCCTGAGTGTCATGCTGAATGCCAAGGACCCGCAGACCGGCGAGGGCCTGAGTGACGAAAACATCCGCTATCAGATGGTGACCTTCCTGGTTGCAGGCCACGAAACCACCAGCGGCCTCCTTTCATTTGCCATCTACGAGCTCTTGCAGCATCCGGACGTCATGGAGCGGGCCCGGGCGGAAGTGGATAGCGTGCTCGACGGCGAGACGCCACGCTTCGAGGATTTGGCGAAGCTCGACGTACATCGACCAGGTGTTGAAAGAGACCTTGCGTCTTTGGCCTACCGCGCCAGGGTTCGCGGTCCACTCGCTCGAACCGGAAACGATCATCGGCGGCAAATACCTCGTCCGCCAGGATCAGACGTTGATCATTCCGCTGCCGGTCCTGCACCGCGATCCCAAAGTGTGGGGGCCCGATCCGGAGAAGTTCGATCCGGAGCGGTTCTCGTTCGAAGCGGCGGAGAAGCTGCCTCCCAATGCCTGGAAGCCGTTCGGCAACGGCCAGCGGGCCTGCATCGGCCGGCCTTTCGCCTTGCAGGAGGCGACTCTGGTGCTGGCGATGGTTCTCCAGCGATTCGATCTATCGCTAGCAGACCCGTCATATAAGCTGCAGATCAAGCAGACCCTGACTATCAAGCCGACCGGGTTCTTCATCCATGCGAAGCGCCGGGCTGACATGGCCGTGAAGGCCGTGCCGACGGCGACCGTGGCGCCTGTGGCCACGGCGGCGCCGGCCGTGATGGCGAGCCAGGTGAAGCCCAACGGCATTCCCATCCAGGTTCTTTTTGGATCCAACGCCGGCTCCGCCGAGGCCTTCGCCCAGCGGATCGCCACTGACGCGCAGGCCCAGGGGTACACTGCATCCCTCGCGCCCCTCGACTCCGGAGCCGGGCATCTTCCCTCCGATGGGGCCGTCGTCATCGTCACGGCCTCTTACGAGGGCCAGCCGCCCGACAATGCGCGCCAGTTCGTATCGTGGCTGGACGGGGTCCCGGCCGAATCCTTGAAGGGGATCAAGTACGCGGTCTTCGGCTGCGGAAACAAGGACTGGGCGCGTACCTACCAGGCAGTGCCGAAGAAGGTCGACTCAGAAATGCAGGCAGCAGGCGCCGTACGTCTGCTCGAGCGCGGCGAGGCCGACGCGCGGGGAGACTTCTTCGGCGACTTCGACCGCTGGTATGCGCCGTTTTGGTCCACGGTCGGTGCGGCTTTTGGCCAGGAAACCCACGCACCCGAACCGCTGCCCTTGTTCGCCGTCGAGTTCGTGGCGGGCGTGCGGGACCCGATTCTGCGCCAGAACAACCTGAAGATGGGCGACATCGTGGACAACAAGGAGCTGGTGAACGTGGCGGCGCCGAACGCGCGCTCGAAGCGCCACGTCGAGGTCGCGCTTCCGGAAGGTTCGCAATATCGCGCGGGCGACTATCTCGCCGTGCTCGCGATGAACCCGTCTCAGAATGTCGAACGAGCGCTCCATCGTTTCGACCTGGCCTATGATGCGCAGGTCGTGATTCGCATGCCTGCCGGGGGGCAAACGTTCTTCCCTACTGGTCAGCCCGTCACGGCGGGTGAGCTGCTCGCGAGCTACGTGGAGCTGGCGCAGCCCGCGACCCGCAAGCAGATTGAACAACTGGCAACCTCGACGACGGACCAGGCGGAGAAACAGGCGCTTTCAGATTTCGATCGCGAGCGATGACGCTTACACACAGGCCATTCTGTCGAAACGGGTCAGCCCATTGGATTTGCTGGAGCGCTACCCGTCGTGCGCCCTGTCCTTTGCCTCGTTCCTGCAGATGCTTTCGCCGCTCAAGCCTCGACAGTACTCCATCTCATCGTCTCCGTTGTGGAGCGCGACCCACTGCACACTGACCGTCGCGGTCCTGGAAGCGCCGGCATGGTCGGGACAGGGCGAGTTTCAGGGCGTGACCTCCACGTATCTCGCCCGCTCGCGACCGGGTTCCAAAGTGGCAGTAGCGACCCGCGCCTCGAACGCAGCGTTCCACATGCCCGAGTCGCCGGATACGCCGATGATCATGACGTGCGCCGGAACCGGGATTGCCCCGTTCCGCGGGTTCCTGCAGGAACGCGCAATTCGGGTTGGCGAGGGGGCGACGCTGGGCCCGGCCTTGCTGTTCTTCGGCTGCGAGTATCCGGATGTGGATTTCCTCTACAAAGACGAGCTTACGGAGTGGGCGCAGAGCGGAGTGGTCAGCGTGCGACCGGCGTTCTCGAGGGCGCCCGATGGCGATGTCAAGTACGTTCAAGATCGCTTGTGGAAGGACCGCGCGGACGTTATGGCGCTCATGAACCAGGGAGCCCACATCTACGTCTGTGGTGACGGCAGCGCACATGGCGCCCGCCGTCCGCGAGACGTTTGGGCGCATGTACCAGGAGTCCAACGCCGCCTCTGCGGAGCAGGTGGATGCCTGGCTTGAGGGCCTCGAGAAAAGCATCCGTTACACTCAGGACGTCTTCGCCTGACCGCTTGCGGTCTGCCTCTGCTGCTGCGGTCCCTTCTCGCGTCGATCTGACCGGTTTTTCACCACGGAGACACGGAGGCCCGGAGAAAGACATTATCTCTTTCCTCCGGGTCTCTGTGTCTCCGTGGTGAAAAACCGGTCAGATCGACGCGAGAGGGGACCGCCGCTCCAAAATGGGTGGTGTCCGGTTGCCTCTAGCGTCTTGCATGCTATAATCCCGTGAGGCACCACACGCCTGAACCAGGGAGGATCGCGATATGTCGAACGAAGAAGCGCTCAACCGCGTGCGCCGCGCGGATCGCGTCGTGACCGATGAAGCCTGGCTCCGCTCCTTCTTGCACCGCGCGCCGTTTGGCGTGCTGGCGACAGCGCGCGATGGCCAGCCATTCGCCGTCGCCCGGAACTTCGCCTACGACGAGGCGGCCGGCGTCATCTACACCCACGGCGCGATGCAAGGCCGGACCTACGACAACGTGCAGGCCGATGGCCGGGTCTGTTTCAGCATCAATGAGATGGGGCGACTGCTGCCGGGTACGCGGGCCATAAATTTCGGCGTCGAGTACTCCGGCGTAGTCGTTTTCGGGCGCATCTCGCTGGTCACAGATGCAGAGGAGGCCGCGCACGGTCTGCAACTGCTCCTGGACAAGTATTTCCCTCATTTGCGCGTAGACCAGGATTACATACCCGTCACCGATGAGGATCTGGAGATCACGGCGGTCTTCCGGCTCGACATCGAGAGCTGGAGTGGAAAGCGCAAGGAGGCCCCCGCCGATTTTCCCGGGGCGTTCGCGTACGGCGCCTGGTAGATCGGGCCCGAGTCTCACTGATTCGCTCTGTGCGAGCCGTGGCTTCGCCTTGCACGCGGCGGCGAAAGGACTGATGGATGGCGATGACTGACGCAATGCCCAGGCGACTCTATCTCATACCTCTCAGGACAGCGACAGTCCCCGGGCCCGCTGGAGGGGTGGAGATGGTCCTGGGCTGTTACCTGGTGCTCACCAGCGATGGGCGGCACGTTCTGATCGACAGCGGACTGCCGCCGGACTTCACCGTTCCGGGAGCGCCACCGCCGACCGGGGGCGAGACGAACGTGATCGAGCAGCTCGACCGGCTGGGGCTGTCGCCGAGCGACGTCGATACGGTCGTCTGCACCCACTTCGACGTGGATCACGTTGGGTACCACGATGCCTTCCCCCAGGCCGAGTTCGTCGTCCAGCGCGAACACTACGAGGCGGCGCGCGGCGGACACCCCCGCTATGCGGCGGTGCGTGCTCACTGGGATCATCCGGCCCTGCGCTATCGACTGCTCGACGGAGACACCGAGCTCCTCCCCGGTTTGACGCTGATCGAGACCAGCGGGCATTCGCCCGGACACCAATCGGTGCTCGTGCGCCTGCCACGGACCGGTCCGGTGCTGCTGGCGATCGATGCCGTGCCGATGCAGAGTCTTTTCACTGAAGATCGCACGGCCCGGTCGGTAGATGACGACGAGGACAAACTGCGCGCCAGTACGCGGAAGCTCCTTGATTGGGTCGACCGCGAGCACGTGCGGCTGGTCGTCTTCGGCCACGACGGGCGGCAGTGGCAGACGCTTCGACTGGCGCCGGAATACTACGACTGATACCCCACTTGAAAAAGGCAGGGGATTATCGTGGGCAGCGAAGTCCATGAATTCCGAGGACAGCGGTTCAGTGTCACCCCGATGGGGAACTGCGTCTTCGAAGTAGCCCTGGAAGGCGTGAAAGACGTCTGGCATGGCGGAACCCAGGCGCAGCAGGCGCTCCTATGGCGGTGCGCCTTGAGTGTGGTGACCAGGCACTCCGAGTGGCCGGACCGGAAAATGTCGATTATATTGGATGCGCCTCTCAGCCCAGACGGCCTGCTGCTGAAGCCCTGGGATTGCTGAGTGCACCAGTTGGGCGCGTCGTTTCAGAACAACGTCGGTTCGAGGAATAGAAGATTGGTTGTGGATCCGTTCGGTGCGCAAAGGGAATGCGACGGCCGGGAATTCAAGGGCGTCGCTCTGGTAGGTGGCAGCGTCGAGTCGAAGGAGTTCGACTCCTGCGTCTTTACCAAATGCTCTTTCCGTGAGACATCATTCAAGTCATGCCGGTTTTGCAGCTGTCGGTTCCGCCGTTGCGACTTGAGCCTGGCGCACGTCGCACACTGTGCGTTCGTCGATGCGCGATTTGAGGACTGTGCCCTGATCGGCATCAACTGGACCGAGGCCGCCTGGCGAAAGAACGTGTTGGCGGCTCCCGTCCATTTCGTGAATTGCGCGCTCAATCACTCCGTGTTTATGGGCCTGAGTCTGAGAGGAATCACGGTAGCCCGGTGCGTGGCCAAGGATGTGGACTTTTCGGAGTGTGATCTGACGCGTGCCGATTGCACGCTGACGGATTTCGAGCAAAGCCGTTTCGTACAGACCAACCTGACCGAGGCCGACTTTACGGGCGCCACGCACTACGCTATCGCTGCGAATCTCAACACGCTGAAGAAGACGAAGTTCTCGCTCCCCGAAGCATTATCGCTGCTGTACAGCCTGGATATCATCCTCACCGAAAGCTGAGACGATTCTGCCTTCCCATTTTGGTTGCGTGGCCCGTCAATGACCGCGTGGGTTCGGTTTGCCTTCGAGCCAAATGCGCTGTCAGTTTAGGATTAATGTTGTATATGTATTGACATATATCGCGTCAGATGTTAAAATAATGAACAACGATGATTCCTTCATTTCGATCTGAGCCGAAACAGACAACACGTGAAGAAGGAGGCCAGTCCTGATGAGGGTGACTGTTGGCCCAGAAAAGGAGACGAACGTGTCAGTCGTCAGCTGGATCGCACGTTGGCAGAAATACTTGAGCCTGGGTTTGGGAGTCAGTCTGTTACTTCCGTGGAGTAGCTTCGCATTGCCGGCGCACGCGGCCCCGGGCGGGGCCCCCCAAATCACCATACGACCGGGATCGGAAGTGCTGATGGGAGATGCCGTGTCTGTCGAAGTCACGGGTCTGACGCCAGGGCAGGACGTTGCCATCCACGCGCGGCGGCGGGATCCAGACAAGCAGCTCTGGTACTCGCGCGCGGCCTTCACGGCGGATTCGAGCGGCCGAGTCAGTACTGCGGAATCAGCGGCAACGGGCGGCGCGTACGCGGGCGTGGACCCGGCGGGCCTGTTTTGGTCCATGGAAGTTATGACCGACACGACGAAGCTGCCCGGCTTCCTGCCGCCGCTCCCGGTCGATTCGCCCACACACACGGAGATCGTGTTCGACGTTGAGGTCGCGGGCAAGGTCGCAGCATCGGGCAAGATCGTCACGCTGTCGATTTCTCCGGACGTGACGCGTGAGCCGGTCAAGGCGAATGGCCTGGTTGCCGACTTCTTCTACCCTTCGGGCAAGAGCGATCTCCCGGTGGTGATCGTGGTGGGCGGCTCGGAGGGCGGAATCGACATGGCGGATTTTGCGGCAGGGCTGCTGGCCTCCAAGGGGTACGCGGCCCTGGCGCTGGCCTACTTCCGCGCGCCCGGCCTGCCTGAGGTGCTCCAGGAGATTCCGCTCGAGTATTTCGGTCGCGCCATCGACTGGGTGAGCAGCCAGCCGGTCGTGAACAAAGAGAAGCTGGCGTTGTTCGGGACCTCGAAGGGTGCAGAGCTGGTTCTGCTCCTCGGCGCGACTTACCCGGCGGTCAAATCGGTCGTAGCCGTGTCGCCGTCATCGGTGGTCTGGCAGGGCATGGCCCAGAATTCGTCCGCGCCTGGTTCTTCCTGGACGTATCGGAGCCAGCCCATTCCGTTCGTGCCGTACAAAGTCACCGACGAGTTCAACCGGCAATTTGCGTCGGGAATGCCGGCCCAGATCGACTACCTGTCCCTCTACGCTGAGGGCCTGAAGGATCGGTCCGCCGTTAAGGCTGCGCTCATCAAGGTGGAGAACATCGCGGGCCCGGTGCTGCTCTTCTCGGGCAACGACGATCACATGTGGCCGTCGGAGGCCATGTGCCGGCAAATTATGGACGAGCTGAAGGCTGGAGAGCTGACGGCGGACAGCCGGCACTTCAACTACCCTGACGCCGGGCACTTGTTCGGGATCCCCGGCTACCTGCCGGAGCAGCAGTTCGCCTTCGTGCAGGGCGGCACGCCTCAGGGCAACGGTAAAGCGCAGGCGGCCTTGTGGCCTGCTGCCATCCAGTTCCTGGACGAGAATCTGCGCTAGCGAGCCCGATCGCAACGCACGCCATTTAGGGGAAGGGGCTCATCTAGCGACGAGACCCGCGATCGGGTTGCGCTGTCTTCGCCCGATCGAATCGGAAGGGACGTAGAGGGACAATCTGTCTCTCCACGTCCTTGCCATTCACTGCCGGATCGGTTGCAGCTTACTGAGCTCTTCGGATCTTCACGCGAGGCTACCGCAGGAATGCGATCCCGGCGGCAAGGATGGCCGCAAACAGCGCGGTCAGAGCGGCTGTCAGCACCCAGCGCTGAGACAGAATCTTGTGGGCGCTCTGATACGAAGTCGTCACCACTCCGCCGGCGATGACCAGCGCCAGCATGTCCCAACCCGGCTCCTGCCGAACGAGGCCCCGGTAGGCCACGATCAGCAGCATCCCGAAGGACAGCAGGAGATATCCCCAGCGATAGCTTTCGTTTTCTACGGTCATGGTGCGCTCATCGCGCGTGATGGCGTCTCTCATCGGTCGTCTCCTTCCAGAAAGAATAATTCATCGACCCGTTTCTCGAGCCGGTGAGACAGTAGAAAAGCGAGCAACGCCGAAGGACAGTATTGTCCCGTCTCGATCGAGCTGATGGTCTGGCGGGTCACGCCTACGAGCTTCGCCAGCTCTTCCTGAGATAGATTCTTCTCGGCGCGTGCTACCTTTAGTCGGTTAGCCAGTCGCAAGTCTGTCATCGCTTTCTTCGCTCCACCGATATGATAACACAGAATCCGGATGGTGTCAAGTTTACCAGTCAATGTGACTAGTATAGCAGTCGCCGCGCGATTCCGGAGAGAGGCGGCTTCGGCGTCGAGTTGTTTGGTGGGGCAATTGTCCTGTCTTCGGTTGGCTCGGTTGCAGCGAGGAGCCAGTTCGTGGTATATAGTGTGCGGAGAAGCCACCCTGCGCCACATCCATTCGGCGTGCCACGTTCGGAGCCCTGCGTCAACCGGCGTTGCTCCGCGCGGCCAGTTTTCGATAGGTTAAGGAGAGGCAAATGTTCTACAAGCACGATGACCAGGGCTACAAGCAACTCACTGCGGGCATCCAAATCAAAACCCTGACGTATGGCGACAGGACCCTCTGTGTGGAATTCCGGCTGGCGCAGGGCAGCATTCTGCCGCGACACGCTCATCCGCACGAGCAGACCGGGTACCTGGTGTCCGGTCGTCTGCAGCTTACGGTCGGCACGGAGGTCCTCGATGCGAGACCTGGCGATAGCTGGTGCATTCCGGGAAATGTCGAGCACGAGGCGCAGGTTCTCGCCGATTCGGTGGCGTTCGAGGTCTTTGCGCCGGTGCGCGAGGACTACCTGCCAGACCAGCAGGCTTGAGGCTGGTCCGAACGAACAGAATTCAGGATCGGACTCACCTGCTGTTCGGAGGCTCGGCGGCGGGCTTGCCTTCGGCGGTCCGCCGGCTGCGGGTGATGCGCGCCAGGCCGGCCGACCATGCGGGACGGCCTGAGGGCCTGGAGGGCCGAGGTGCGGCGTCCGATTCGAGCTCGACGATCTTCACGTAGGCGTAGCGGATGAGCTCTTTGGCAGAGGCCATTACCGGAGCAGCCAGTAGCGCTCCCAGGATACCCCACCGCGTGAAGGCGACCACAGAGCCGATCATTACCAGCAGGGGGTGCAATTCCACCGCGTCGCCCAACACGAACGGCACCACGACGTTGTTCTCCAGCAGCTGGATCAGCAGGTAGAACGCCAGGACGATGAGCGTGAACTGCAAGTGGCTGACCGGCAGGTGCGTCGAGCCTTGCAAGAGCGCCACGACCAGGGCGGGAACAGTGGCCATGATCGGCCCGAGATTGGGTATGATTTCCAGCAGTGCGGCTACAATACCGAGGAAGATCGCTCCCGGCAGTCCCAGTGCCAGGCCGCCCAGCGCCACAAGCCCTCCAATGATGAGCATGACCAGACACTCGCCCACCAGGAAGTTGCTCCAGATGGCCCCAAGGCGATTCAGGAGCTCATTCATCTCAGGCCGATAGGGAGCCGGGATGTTGCGCAGGAAGCCCTCGTGCAGCAGGTGCGCGTCGCGGCTAAGGTACATGCTCGCCACGATCATCAAGAAGAACGCGATCAGCGACGACGCCGCAGAGCCGACCAGGTCCACGGCGAGACCGAGGCTGGAGGCCAAAGCAGTGCCTACAGAGCCGAGAACGGTAGGATAAGAGACCGGCCCGGGCAGGTTGATTTTCGGGACCGTGTTCAGCGACTCGATCAGCGGCGTGACGAACTGCTCGGAGAGGTTCACGCCCAGAACCTGCACCTGGGCTGCCTGGAGACCGGTCAAGGTGTCTCTTAGCCCGGTGAACAGCGTGTCGGCAAACGCCTGAAAATCGAGCCCGGCCACGAAATTGACCGCTCGGATGATTGACGGCAGCAGCAGAAGGGGCAGGGCGAGCAGCACGAGGATGACCAGAACGTGTGCGATGACGATCGCCACGCCGCGCTTGATTCTCAACCGCTTGTGGAAAAATCGTATGACCGGGCGAAGTAAGAACGAGATCAGGGCGGCCAGGATCAGCAGCGGCCACACGGGCCGGATCACGTAGAGGGCCACAAGCACGACGAAAAGCAGCACAACACTCATCACATACTTGGTCGTAGTGCTCCACTGGTTGTTCATGGCTTTGCCTCAACGCTGCTGGAGTTTCGTGTGATTCCGAATAGTATAATCGAAGACAATCGCACCACAAATCCGAGTGGCTCACGAGATCGTACGACACACAGGCGTCTATTCGTTTCAGGGACGGAAATCCAGACGCGCAAGGGGCTGGCCCACTGGGCCTGCCCCTTGCGAACGTTCGCGACTTCCATCCGGCGAATGCAGCAGCGGTCAATGACGAGGAAGGATGCCGGGAGGTGGTGCCGCAGTGTTGATCTTGACGCTGCGATCGTGGATGCCGTTTTGTTGATCGGTCACGCGCAATCGATACGTGGTGGGATACGCCGGGCACACCCGGCGACTGCCGTCCTGCTCCACGTCCCGGTAGCCGCTCCCGTCGTTGAACTGGATTCGTGATGCATTTCGAACGGACCAGCGCACTGTGGTGCACGTCCCGATGGTCACCGTCGGCTTGTCCGAAGTGAAGCTGATGCTTGGGCTCGGCGGAGGCGGATTGTTGATGTTGATCGTCAGCGTGCGTGTCGTCCAGCTTCCATCACGCTTCTGAACTTGCAGCGTGTACGTCTTGCCGTCGCTGGACGGGCACACCGACTGTGAGCCCTGCCCCACCACACCACGCGAGCGTCCTCCGTACTCCAGGTAGACCGCCATCACATTTGAGACGCTCCAATGGACGGTGGTGCACTGATTGTAGTTGACCCGATCGGTGTCCGACCAGAAGTTGATGGAGGCGCCGGGCGTGGGCGGTGGCGGCGGCACCGGCGTGGGCGGCACAGCGCTGGGCACCTGCACGACGACCGTCACTTGCGGGCCGAAGAACTGACCGTAGCCGTTCTTGAGCTGCCAGATTCCCCGATACGAGCCCGGCGTGGTCGGGGAGTAGAGCGTCACTCCGACGTCGGTGGTCGTCCCAGAAGGTATTGCCGGCACGGCCACGGCCGCAGGACCTGACATCTGGAAGCCGCCGATGAATGCCAGCACCGTTCCTCCGTCCCAGGCGCAGGTGCCGGAGTTGCGTAGGCGCCACACCTTGTTGATGGCCTGCGCCGGCCCAACGACCGTGCCGTCCGGAACGGTGACGTCGGCGACGAACGCTGCGTCGTACGTGCATACCGGCGCCGGGGTCGGCGTAGGTGCGACCGGCGTGGGTTGTGGCGTTGGTAGCACGACGATGTAGACTGGAACAGTTGATGCGGCGGCGTTAGGCAACACCACGGTCGAAGCGAGCCAGCCATTGCCGTTTGGGCCACCCGGATAAGGGATCATCCACCACTTGGAGTCTTCGGTTCGGCCTGTGGTGGGCACCGTGGAACGGAAAGGCATGGTCCCCAAGACTTCAGAATCGGTCAGCGGCCAGGCCAGAACCTCGCCATTTGCAGTCAGGGTCAGCATGGGCGACGCTGCGGGGGTTGCGGTTACCGGAACGAGCGCGGGCGTCGGTGGGGCCGGCTGGGCTGTAGCGGGGGGGATGAGTGGAATCCAGAGCGAGGCAAGGATCAGGCAGATCGCGGTGAAGGTTAGCAGTTTGGTCTTCATGTGCCCTCCTCTCAACGATACGTCCGGTTGGCCGGATTATGGCGATTGGACGCGCTTGTTGTTCATCACGAGAGTATTATAATCGATATATAGCGCAGACAAAACTATAAGACCCGCAAAGGGCCGTGTCCGTCGCATTGTCGGGCCGCGGCCCATGTGCTATAATTTGCACGAGCCTGCAGGTGTTTATCCAGGTACGACGAGATGCGCCGACTCGCACGACAAACGACATCCGTTCTCGGGTGTCGTTCTAAGATTTCAATGCCGGCAGACGTCAGATGGCGAGTGTGAGCTGTTTCGGCCGGTCAAGATGTGATGAATTCAGCGTCTGGTGTTGATGTTGGATTGATCGATCGCGAAGTACGTCCAAACGACCGGTGGCTGAATGCCTCGACCGAAATCACAGTTGAGGAGACTCCAGGCTCAGTCGGACAAGAAACCCAGTAGTCTTCTCCGCTGCCAACAGGTTTCTAATCGCCCGAGGACGCTTGAGGGGGATCATGAGTGAACGTTCAACGGGAGTACTACGAGAATGACTCTTTCTGGGACGAGAACCGTTTCGGCGAGCGGGACCGGAAGAGAATTGCGAGAACTGCGGAGACGATTCCCGCCGATGTTCTCAGTATCCTCGACGTGGGGTGCGGAAACGGCATGTTTTTACACTACCTGGAGAGTACCGGACGATTCAAAAGACTGCTCGCTGTGGACAGGAGCATGGCCGCCCTACACTATGTGAAGACAGCGAGATCATGCGCTGCTGTGGAGAAACTGCCTCTCAAAGACGGGGAATTTGATCTGGTGGCGTCTCTCGAAGTTCTCGAGCACTTGCCTGTCAACACGTTCGTCTCTGCCCTGGAGGAATTGGCGAGGGTATCGCGCAGGTATGTGTTGGTTTCAGTGCCGAACGAGGAATCTCTGAGATACGCAATGGTCGAGTGCCCCAGCTGCCTGACGCGGTTCAATCAGAATTACCACGTGAGAACCTTCAACAGAGATTCGATCGCGGACCTGTTCGCCGACCTGAATTTCTCTTGCAGGGCATTGGTCCCTCTGGCTACGCGCACCGATCCGGTCATTCCCAAGATTCTTCGTAGGGAGATCAGCAAACGAGGGCTCCGCCATCCTACGGTCTGTCCCTTATGTGGTTATCATCTGTCTGTGTCGCACCGGGTGAAGAGAAGCGTAGAGAAGGGCACGGAATGCGGACGCCACAAATTACTAGGAGAATTGTTCAAGAGGGTCTGGCCTAGAACCGTCAAGTACAGTTGGATAGTAGCACTGTACGAAAGCCAAAGAGCTCCCTGATCCTCTGCCGGAAGAGATCGTGCCGGTCCAAACACTTGCTGGCCGCCGATGTTGCCTGACCAGTCGACTTCTGAGAATGGGGGGCAACAGAGCAGATCGCAAATCGAATCTGCAGCCATCCGACCAGATGTGGCAATCGATCTGACCTTGCCGATTGCACGGTGGGTCGCGGTCTTTGAGCTTGCAGGAAAGGGCCGAGTGCGTGATGGACAACGTTAGTACACGTCTGTGACTGAAGCAGAGCCTGGAGAGGCGAGCGCTTTGCCACGGGTGATCACGAATAATGGGAGTCAGTCAATGGATGAGACAATCACGGATGTGCAGCGACGGCTGTACTCGGCAGTTGAGTCGTTCGCTCGGGAGAGCCCGGCGAACCGCTTCGACGACTTTGATGGAGATCCCATCTTCGACCTGCCGCTGCTAGGCGTGGCTGATGGAGATGACCCTCTTTTCGCGCAGTACAAGACCATCATCGGCCCCTATCATCTGACCCCGCGTGAAGTCATCGAGTGGGCGCTGCAGACGCAGCCTCACGCCCCGAACTCGGCGGTGGAGCAGCTGCGCGTGTTCACCTGGGTCTTGCCCATCACTGAGGCCACGCGCCGCAGCAACCGCACGCAACAGGAGGCGCCGTCGGAGCGCTGGGCGCACACGCGCTATTACGGGGAGCAGTTCAACGAGGAGGTGCGAGCCTATGTGGTGGATTGGCTGCGGCAGGCCGGCTACCTGGCCGTCGCGCCGATGGCGTCATCGCTCTTCAGGACTTTCTACAGGGAGGTGGATCACGCTCCTGCGTCGACGTGGTCGGAGCGGCACGCCCTATACGCTGCCGGTCAGGGCACTTTCAGCTTGAGCGACGGCTTGATCACGCCGCGGGGCATCGCACACCGTTGTGGCAGCGTCGTCACCAACCTGCCGCTGGCGGTCAGCCCACGTCCTTACCCTGATCACACCTACAACTGCCTTCATTTTCGTGAAGGGACTTGTGGAGAATGCATCGCGCGCTGCCCCGTGGGCGCTATCACAGTCCACGGTCACGATAAGCGGAAGTGCTGGGCGTACGTTTACGGCACGTTGAAGCCGTATTTTGAGACCTATAATGTGACCGCGACCGGCTGCGGGTTGTGTCAGGCTGGAGTCCCATGCGAGTGGCAGATTCCAGCGGCAAACGGGGGCCAGGGGGCATCGTGACCATTCAAGCCACTGCGGTCAAAGAGAAGGCATTCGGATTCGGTGCTGATTTGTGCGGCATCGCTACGGTGGATCGCTTCGCATCGGCCCCGACTGGCTTCTATCCTCAGGACGTTTTGCCCGATTGCCGGTCGGTTGTCGTCGTGGCCGCGCGCTTCCCTCTGAGCACTCTGCAGGCGCGCACCAACGCGCCATACACGGCTGTGCGTAACCGCATGGTCGACAAGCTGGATGGCATCACCTTTGCATTGGCGAGCGCGCTCGAGGCGGAAGGGTCGCTGTGCGTGCCCATCCCCAGCGCGGAGCCTTACGATTATTGGGACGAAGAGCGCCAGCATGGCCGAGGGATCCTGTCGCTGAAGCACGCCGCAGTCCTCGCCGGGCTGGGGAAGATGGGCAAGAATACACTGCTGGTCAACGAGCGATTCGGCAATATGCTTTGGTTGGGTGCGGTCCTCGTCGACGTTGGACTGGAGCCTGACCCGTTGGCGAGCTACGATGGCTGCCTGCCGAAGTGTACGATATGCCTGGATGCCTGTC
Source organism: uncultured Chloroflexia bacterium (assembly GCA_963843645.1). Taxonomy (GTDB): domain Bacteria; phylum Chloroflexota; class Anaerolineae; order DAOTYC01; family DAOTYC01; genus CAWJLE01. The sequence goes on from CAWJLE010000004.1 coordinate 26,680, forward strand.
CGCAGCGTGCACTGGATGGCCTAACCATCGACCAGAAGCGGTGCCGGTCTCGTTCGATCTCCAGCACGGAAGGCGGCGGGTGGATCCTTTCCTGTAACCTGTGCCGCAAACTGTGCCCCCGCCACGCGGGGATCGTCTAGATTGTATTGAACTGGAGGACAGAGTGAGAATTTGTGTTCTGAGCTCGGTTCATCCCCCGTTCGATGCCCGGACGTTTCAGCGAGAGATCAAGACCCTTATCCGAGCGGGACACGAGGTGACGCTGATTTGTGCGACTGCCGAACGAGATCGAGTCGTCGACGGTGTTCGCGTTATTGGGTTTCCGCCGAGAACCGCGCTCCTGTCTCGTCCTTTGAATTGGTACTACATTTCGACACTCGTGCGACGAGTGCCGGCCGATGCCTATCAGTTCATCGATCCCGAGCTGTTGCCCTTGGCCTGGTGGCTGGCACGCTGGAGCCGCAAACCGGTTGTTTATGACTGCCACGAGCACTACGGACACGCCATTCTCACCGACGAGCGCATACCGGCTGTCGTGCGCCGTCCCGCTGCGTGGCTGTTTGACGCTGTCGAAAAGGCGGTCTCCGCGCGATTGGCCGGCGTCATTGTGGTTGATGAGTGGGGGCGGAAGCATTTCGAGCACGCCCGGCGAGTGATCGGGCTGCGCAATCTTCCCTGGCAGGAGATGTTTGAAGCCTCGACGCGCGAGGACAAGCTGTCTCGCAATGTCGTGTACCTCGGGGACGTATCGGAGAGCCGGCGAGGTATTTCACTGCTCATTGAGGTCATGGCTCTCCTGCGTCACACAGATGTATCGCTTCTGGTGGTCGGGGACGTGGACACCCCGCAGACTCGCGAGCGGCTCGACAGCCTGATTCGCCAACGGAGATTGGGCGATCGAGTTCACATCATCGGCCACGTTCCGTACCGGGCAGTGACGTCTTACTTGAGGCAGGCCGCAATCGGCCTGGTGGTTCTTCGCCCGACCCCGCGGTGGGAGGGCGTGACCCCCGTCAAGGTCTTCGAGTACATGGCTGCCGGCATACCGTTTGTGGCCAGCGATACGCTGCTGCTCCGCCAGTTTGTTGCCAGGCTGAACACGGGAATAGTCGTGGAGCCTCAATCTGCGCAAGCCTTCGCCGATGCCATCGATCATCTGTTCGATCATCCTCAGCAAATGAGGGAGATGGGCGACAACGGGCGGCAGGCTTTTCTCAGTGAGTACAACTGGGAGAGAGAGAGCCTCACCCTGGTCGAATTCTACCAATCTCTTTCAGACCAGGGCGATTCTCATCCCTCCGCATAGCCCGGTTGACTGATAACCCAAATGGGCTATTACGGTAGTCCTAGTAGCGATGAAGGCGCCAATTGATTCCATTTACCGGAGTGTCAGTCTCTACTTGGGATAACCCTAAGGTGTGATTGAAACGGGCCTTCCAGTATGCTATAGTGATCATAGAGATCGGCCATTTGAATGACCAGACATCATTTGTCGTGCACTGCGGAATATATCGTACCTTTGGGAGTCAAAACGAGAAAGAGGGAGGCAGTCTAGATGAAGAAACTCGTTTATGTGCTGTTGATCGTGAGTATGTTGACCATGATGTCGTCGGCCGCTTTGGCCGATGATCCGGGCACGGATGCCGCGGCTGCAGGCGCGCCAACGAGCGTGCCGGCGCCTACCGCAACCCCTAAACCGGCGCCTACGGACACGCCGGTCCCGGCTCAGGCTCCGGCGCCGACGGATACCGAGGCTGCGCCGGCCCCTGCCGCGACGGACACCGAGGTTGCGCCGGCTCCGGCCGCCACAGACACTGAGGCGGCGCCAGCTCCGACCGACACCGAGGTCGTGCCGACCGACACCGAAGCGCCGGCCGAACCTACTGAGGAAGTGGCTCCAACCGACACTGAGGTGCCAGCTCCTCCGGAGGAAACTGCGACTGAAGAGGCCCAGCCGACGGAAGTCGTGACCGCGACAGTGGAAGCTCCGCCGACGGAAGTCGTGACCGCGACGGTGGAAGCCACGCCAACGGAAGTCGTGACTGCGACGGTGGAAGCCACACCGACGGAAGTCGTGACTGCGACGGTGGAGGCCACACCAACGGAAGAAGTGACCGCCACTGTGGAGGCTACCCCCACGGAGGTCGTTACGCCAACGGTCGAGGCAGAAATCAGCCACATCGCGATCCGGGATGCCGCCGGCGGGTTTGGCAGCCAGGTCGTGAGCGCTACGTTGACCACGGCTGATACCCTGGTGCTCTACGCTGCGGCGTACGACAAAGACGGGAACTACGTCAAGGACGTCCCGGTCAACTGGTCGACGACGGGCAGCCTCGACGCGGTCGAAGCAACGGGTGTCATCAGTTTCACCTTCGCTCCGACGACAGCCGACACCGAAGGTACGATCAAGGCCGATGACGGTCAGGGCATTTCTCACGAAACGGACCTCATCACTGTTGCGCCTGCGCCGGTGGTTGAGACCCCGATCAGCCACATCACGATCCGTGACGCGGCCGATGGATTCGGCGACCAGGTCGTGACGACTACCGTGACAGTGTCCGACACGCTCGTGTTGTACGCCGCGGCCTACGACAAGGACGGGAATTTCCTGAAGGACGTTCCGGCCGACTGGACGACGACCGACAATCTCGACGTCATCACGGCTACCGGGGCAATCAGCTTCACGTTCGCGCCCGCTACGGCGGATACCGCGGGCACGATCAAGGCCGATGACGGTGAGGGTCAGACACACGAGACCGGTGTGATCTCCGTTGTGGCGCCTGCCGTGGTCGAAGTGCCCGTTCACCACATCGCGGTTCGAGACGCCGCCGATGGGTTCGGCAGCCTGGTCGTATCGCGTACGCTGACGCTCACCGATACCCTGGTTCTCTACGCCGCCGCCTACGATAAGGACGGCAACTACCTGAAGGACGTCCCGGCGAACTGGGCGACGACCGGCACCCTCGACCCGATCACGACGACGGAGGCCATCAGCGTCACGTTTGCTCCGCTGACGGGCGGAACCTCCGGCACGATCACTGCTGACGCCGGCAACGAGCTCGTCTACGAAACCGAAGGGATCACCGTCGAGAGTGGGCTCGTGGCGAAGAGCGTGAGCGCCCAGTTGGCGGGCACATGGACTACGGACAAGATCGCCGTCCAGAACCTTTCGTCTTCCACGGCCAACGTTGCGATCGACCTGTATGACGAGAGCGGTAATCCGGCACAAGACTCCATCAACTTGAGTATTGATGGCAACGGCGTTGCGTCGGTCTCTTCGGGGTCGATCTCCAACAACGGGCGGTTCTCCGCAGTTGTGTCCTCGGACCAGGAAGTTGCTGTGTTGGTTCAGAATAGCAACTATACGTCGCAACTAGGTGACTTCTATCTGGGGTTCGATGCCAATAGAGTCGCTCAGAAGCTGTATTTCCCACAGGCCGATTGCCAGTATTCGAGTGGGTGGACCAGCAAGTTCCACGTCCAGAATGTGATGGACTCCGCGCAGACTGTCAGGATGTCGTTCTACAAGGTGGGAGAGACTACTCCCGCGGTCCAGCATGACCAATCTGTCGCAGCCTACGCGTCGCACACGTTCGATCTTGATGATGATGCGGCAACGATTGGCGGGCTGGTGGGGTACGTCATCGTGGAAGGCTTGAGCGGCAACGTCGCGGCCACGGTGGACCACCTGCGTGAGACGTCGCCGGCTACTGCTGTGATCGGAATGACCAATCCCGGAACTCCAGGTGCCTGGGCAGGCAGAACGCTGATCTTGCCGACAGTGCACTACAAGTACTCCGGCGGTTGGAGCTCCAACATGAACGTCCTGAATGCGGACAGTTCCATGGCTCACGTGACCCTGACGTTCACTGACCGCAATACCGCCCACACCTTCAACGAGTCTCAAGATGTGGCGCCGGGCGCGGTCTGGCATGTGGACATGAACAACACGTTCAGAAATGTCGGCGGCGTTACGTCTTTCGTCGGTTCTTGCCTAATTCAGTCGACGGGGGCCGATGTTCTGGCTGCCGTAGCTAGCAGCAAGTACGTGACAGGCGGGTCTTCGGTCGGATACAACTACTCTGCCGCGAATCCGGATGAGGCCACAACGAGCCTGGCTGCACCGTTGCTCTACAAGTATGCGGGTGGTTCCGGCAGCAACACCTACATCTCCGACATCCAGGTCTACAATGTGGACAGCAACGCAACCGTCACTGTCACGATGGTCAGGGACCAGGCGTGCACCGCAGGCGGTGCGAGTTGGGCGAGTTTCCAGATGACCGGTTCGGGTGTCGCCGGTAAGAGCCAGACGTTCAGCCTGACCAAGTTCAGCAATGCCAACGGTTCCATCCCAAATGGGTGGTACGGATCGGCATTCGTGAGCGGAGGCGGGGCCAAGGTCATCTCAACGAGCAGCTCTACGTCCTACGGCCTGGGCCTGTCTGACCTCTACGTTGGCCAGAACTATTGATCTGATGGCGAGTCAGACTCGTATGCCCGTTGTTTGAGGATTGAGCCTGGCGCAGTCAAGCGAAACACAAATAGGCGGCGATCGTTGAGATCGTCGTCTATTTGTGTTTGTGGATTGGGAAGGAACTCTCGCATGGAAGGTGATGGCCGGTCGCAACGGGCCAGAGGGGACGGGAACGGACGACTGATTTCCTCTCGATAACTCACCTTCGACGCACCCAGCTCTGACTGGGATTACTCCGGCAGGGCCAGCAGCCAGAGGTTCCGGTCGTGGGCCGAGACGAAGACGACGTTGCGCCCGTCCGGGGAGACGGCCCAGTCCTTGTCGTCGATCTTGAACGGCGTGATCGCCGGATCGGTCAGCTGCCGGGCCTGCTGGGCGGCGACGTCCAGCTCCCAGATCTCGTGATTCTCCTGCGTGGGCCGGAATGGGACGATCAGCAGCCGGTGAGCGTCGCGCCACTGGACCGAGCCGTAGAGGTCCGGAGAGACGCGGAACCGGCCCGTGCCGTCCGTCCTGATCAGCCACAGGCCGTTTTGGGCCGGGTCGGGGTTCGGCGCCACCTGGTAAGCCAACCATTCTCCGTCCGGGGAAAGGACTCCGCCGCGCAACCCCTCGGCGCTGACCAGCGGTTTCACCTCGCCCGTCGTCACAGCCAGGGTGTACAGCACCTGCTCGCGCGAATGGAGCGAGGCTCGGCCTCCCACCAGCAGCGCGTCGTCTGAAATCCAGCCGTTGATCGCGCCGCGATTCACGGTGGCGACGATCTTTGCGCCGGAGCCATCGAAATTCGCTACGTGAATCCGCGCCACGCGCGCTTCGGGCGGGAAGGGCACGCCGGTGTCCCAGGCGATGCGCTTGTCGTTCGGCGACACGCTCACGACGGCGCCCCCGGCGGGAACCGTCCAGCGCTGGCCGGTGGCCACGTTCTCGATCGTGGTCGATCCAGGCTTCACGTCGATCACGAGCGACATCTGGTGGGCGTAGAACGCGATGCGCGGGGTGACGAGTTGCGGCGACAGGGGATGCGTCAGGTCAACACCGTAGATGCCGACGGGCGCGCTCGCGTCCGGCTTGTCGAGATACAGAATCTGCTGTGAGTTCGCCGACCAGTAGGGGCGGGTGCAACAGCCGCCGGTAGTGAGTTGGGTAAGTTGCGGCGCCGCTGTAGCGGGCCGAGCCGGGCCGGACAGTCCGATGGTTGCGGCGATCGTCAATGCGGCAAGGCCGATGACTGGCAAATTTCGTTTGAGCGTCTTCATTTTACCCACGACCTCCAATCCGGCGGCCAGGGATTCTTGAAGTCATTCAGAATCGGTCCCTGGCTCACGGCTTCCGGCTGGTCGTCGAGATGCTGCCACTGGCGGGGATCATCGAGGTTGTACTCGAAACCGCCTCCAAAGGATCCCGTCAGCGCCACGTTGTCCCAGTCCGCCTGGATGAGGTTGACCGGATCGAACTTGCGCGCGTGGCGGAGGTCCCGGATCTCCAGGTGGAGGTGCGGCCGGCCGTAGCAGGCGGCTCCCGCGGGGTCACCGCTGTGGGCGACGACCTGTCCTTTCGAGACGTGCTGCCCCACGGCGACTGCGGGCCGCTCCAAGAGGTGGCCGTACAGGGCCGAGTAGCCCTGCGCAGCATAATCGATGATGAGGTTGTGGGGCGCCGACCCGTAGTTCAGGTTGTCTACCTCGAACACGACTCCGTCGGCCATGGCGATCAGCTCGGTGCCGCACGCCGCCCCCAGGTCGATGCCGAAATGGATCCCGCCGCTCAGGCGATAGAGGCTGTTGCGCTGCTGGTAGGCCAGGACAGTGTTGCCGTAGGGCTGGACCAGCACCCACGTTCCGGGGCCAGGCGGATCTTTGAATGGCGGTATGAAGGGTTTGCTTGCCTCGGACGCCGGGGTCTGCGCCCGGGCGGCCGGCAGGGCGATGACGGTGACGGCAGCGGCCAGCGAGATCAGGAGCAGCGTCCAAGGGTGCCGTCGTCTGGTGAGCGAAGGAAGCATGTGTTTCTCTCCTCATTGGATGGTCGGATGACCGTGCGGCGATACGCGAATTCGGTTGCCGGGTCTTCGAAACGTGGGAAGTCTGGTGCCGAGGGAATCGAGGAGCTGCGGAATGTCGATTTCCCGCTGAGGGTGTGTATTATTGAGGATGCTGGGGCGACGAAGCGGACTGGACCAGGTCCGCGCCTCCACAACCATTCCGAACCGAGCTGAATCTCGGCTCCGTCGCGTCGCGGGATGTGTGCGGAAACCGGGGCGTGCCACTTTGGGACGCCCCGGTTTCCGCACACCGTTTCTATTCTCGTGCGCCACCCATGAATCTGCGGCGCACCGCCTCAAATGCCAGGGCAAAGACCAGGATCAAGCCGACCGCGATGTACTGCCAGTAGGCGGCCACGCCAAACATGTTGAGGGCGTTATTGATGACGGCGAAGAAAATAGCGCCGGTGATCGAGCCGAAGAGCGTGCCCTGCCCGCCGGCGAGGCTGGTTCCTCCCACGACGACCACGGCGATGACCTGCAACTCGAAGCCGGTAGCCATGATCTCCTGGGCCGAAGACAGAAGCGAGGTCAGCAGGATGCCGGCCAGCGCCGTGCACAATCCCACGAGCACGAATGCGAAGATGAACACGCGATCGACCGGCAGCCCGGCGGTTTTTGCCGCGACAGGGTTGCTGCCGACGGCTCTGATGAACCGCCCGTAGCGCGTGTAGTGCAGGATGCCGTAAGCGAGCAGGTAAGTCGCGACCATGACCACGAACGGCACGGACAGGATGCCGGCAAAGCTCTGGGTCGATAGCGACAGGAAGCCCCGATTTGATATGGGAACCGCCGCGGATTGCGTCCACACCAGGCCCACTGTGAGGTACACGTTCATCATGCCCAACGTGGCGATGAAGGCGGGAACGCGGAATTTGGTCACCACCAGCCCATTCAGCAGTCCCAAGAAGGCGCCCAGCGCGAGTGAGATCAAGATGGCCGGTATGACGCCCACGAGGGGCGCGGCTTCGACCAGGGTCACTCCGCAGAGGCCGAGCAAACCGGCCACGGAGAGGTCGAACGCACCGCACATGATCAGCAGAGTCATCCCTGCGGCGGCGATCCCGGCAAACGACGACTGCAGCAGGATGTTTTGCACGTTTGCCGCCGACCGGAAACTGGTGTTCAAGAATCCCAGCGCAATGACGGCGATGAGCAATATCCACTGGATGTAGTATCGCCCAAAGAAGTTCAGCACCATCGTGCCCAGCCGCCTCTGCCGGGGGGTACCTTCCAAATTTACGTTTTCCCTCTGATTCGTTGAGCTCGTCATCTGCCCCTCGTCAGTACACGTGTGAGGATGTCACGCCGAACCGTGTCGAGCGCAAGGGCAAAGATCAGCAGCGCACCAAGCGCCAGGTACTGGTAGAAGGGCGACACCTTCAGGATATTCAAAGCGCTGCTGATGGCGGCCAACAGCACGGCGGCGATCAGAGTGCCAGGCAGGTTGCCGCTGCCCCCGGTCAGGCTCGTGCCGCCCAGGACGGCGATCGCAATCACCTGCAGCTCGAAACCCACGCCCAGTGTGCCGTTCACGATCAACAGCTTCGAGCTGAGCATGATCCCGGACAGGGCTGCGGTGAAGCCCACGAGCGTGAAGACGAGGATCGTGACGCGATCCACACTTGATGGCCGACGCGATTGCGGCCTGGACGTTGCCGCCAACCGCGCAGACGTGACGGCCGAACGGCGTGTGCTGCAATAGCAGGTAGAACCCGACCAGCGCCACCAGAGCAATCAGGAACGGCACCGGGACGCCCAGCACTTTGCCGTTCAACCGGGCGTAGGCCTCATACTTGACGAGCAGGATGGATTGGCCGTTCGTGACGAGCAGAGCGATACCCCGTGCAACACCCATCATCCCCAGCGTGGCAACGAAGGCCGGCACGCGCAGCTTGGCGATGACCAGGCCGTTGACGAAGCCGATCGCCATGCCGGCGACCAGGGCGCCCGCGACCGCCCCCACCACGCCCACCACGGGCACGAGCGCCGCGGCCACGATGGCCGTGAGCACCTGCTCCGAGCCGACCGACAGGTCGAAACCGCCCATGGCGATGGCCAACGTCATGCCGTATCCCGTCACTGCGGTGATCGACGCGGTAATGAGCAGGTTGGTCAGGCTCGTCGGCACGAAGAACGACGGGGCCGACGAGCGACATGACGACCCCGACGATGACCAGCATGACCCAGGACGCCGAGGCTTTCGAAGACCTGGAAAAAGCGGACCACTAGCGGCAGCGAACGCTCGCTCGTAGTTTCCGGTTGCGTCTCCAACGCACGTTGCATCAGCGCCTCTCCTCCTCAACTTCGCTACTGCTCTTCTCTGACGCGGATGTGGGGCCCGTATGGCCTATGGCCGCGGCCAGAATGTTGTCCTCCGTGATTTGCTCGCCACTCAGCAGTCCCGTCACCTGTCCCTTGCCGAGCACGAGGCAGCGGTCGCTGACGCGCACGAGCTCCGGCACGTCGGATGAGCTGACCAGAACGGCGCGTCCGTCCTGCGCCAGCTTGCGAATGAGCTCGTGGATCTCGACCTTCGTGCCGACGTCTACACCGCGCGTCGGCTCGTTGAGCAGCAGGATGTGCGAGTCGGCTGACCAGCGCGCGGCCGAGCAGGACCTTCTGCTGATTGCCGCCGCTCAGGGACGAGATCAGCTGCGAGGACGACTGAGCGCGAATGGCGAGCGCCTGCCTGACGCGCTCGTACTGCTGGCGCTCATCGTCCCGCTTCAAGAAGAGGCCCGAAGTGCCCCCGTTCGCCGGGGCGACGCTGATGAGGAGGTTTTCCAATACACTCAGATCGGGGAAAATGCCCTCGATCTTGCGATCCTCCGGCAGGAAGAAGATGCCGAGCCGCTGCGCTTCATCGGCGCTGTTCAAGGGCGCCGGCTTGCCGTTAATTCGGACGTCGCCGCCTGACCGCGGCGTGATGCCGCCCAGGGCCCGCAACAGCTCCGAGCGCCCGGATCCGATCAGGCCGGCCACTCCCAGGACTTCTCCTGCGTGCAGATCGAGAGACACGCCGTGAAGTGCGGCGGGGACCTTGAGATCGTGCACGGCGAGCGCGGCTACGTCCTCGGACGCCGCCGCCGGGTGGGTCACGGCGTAGTTCTCCAGCGAGCGGCCGAGCATCATGTTGATGACGTCGTTTTCGCTGATCTCCTTGATGGGCCGGGTCCCGACGCGCTTGCCGTCGCGCAGGACGGTGACTCGATCGGCGATGCGGAAGATCTCGTTGAGGCGGTGAGAGACGTACAGCACGGCGATGCCACGCCGGCGCAAACTGAAGAATAATGCCGAATAATCGCTCCACCTCGCCCGCATTCAGGGCCGCCGTGGGCTCGTCGAGGATGATGATGCGGAACTCGTGCGACAGGGCCTTGGCAATCTCCACCATTTGCCGGTCGCCGACGCCCAGATATTCCACGCGCTGGTTGGCCGACACGTGGAGGCCCAGCTCGTCCAGCACTTGTGACGTGCGCGCCTGGATCGTGCGCCAGTCGAGAAGCCCGCTCGCTCGTCGGGGCTCCCGTCCCAGGAAGATGTTTTCCGCCACAGTGAGCTGGCGCACCAGATTGAATTCTTGCGTGATGACGCTGATGCCGGCGGCCTGCGATTGCATGCGGGTTGTCGAAATGCACGACCTCGCCGTTCAGCAACACCCGGCCAGCCGTCGGTTTGAGCAGACCTCCGAAAATCTTGATCAGGGTGCTCTTCCCTGCTCCGTTCTCGCCCACGAGCGCGTGTACTTCGCCAGGGACCAGGTCGATATCGACGTTGTCCAGCGCCCGCACTCCGGGGAACTGCTTCGAAACTTGGGACGCAACCAGTATAGGTTCCGTCCTCGCCTCTTGTTCCATCGTCACTCCTTATTCACTCCTTGCCTCGCTTCTTTCGAAAACTCCCCCCTGCCCCTCGGTCCGATGCAGCCCTCCTGCCGCTCTCCGCTCAGGAGAGCGGCAGGGTGTGATTGCGCCGGCGAGGGGACAGGGGTGAGGTACAACCGGGTCTATCAGCCGCCGGAAGACGTGCCGGTCATCGGCACCGTCCCCGTCATAGGCACCGTCCCAGTCATCGTTCCGCTCGCGGCAGGCGCTGCGCCGCCCAGGTACTGGTCGACGTTCGTCGAGTCAACCACGTTCACCGGGAAGAACACCGAACGGGTGGCCGGGTCGCTGAACTGCACAGGCTTGTTGTCCAGCAGGTCGAGAGCAATCTGCACGCACGTCTTGCCCTGGCCATACGGGTCCTGGCGCACGGTCGCCGCCAGGTCGCCGCTCTTGATCAGGTCCAGTGCGGGGGGATCGCCGTTGAAACCAACGGTGAGGACGTCACTCACGCCGTTCTTGCCGTTGGCTTTGAGGGCCTGCACGGCGCCGATGGCCTCCGGATCATTGGCTGCGTAGATGCGCCGCCAGGTTCGGGTTGGCCGACAGCGTGTCCTGCGTTACCTGGTACCCACCTTCCGTCGTGTCGTTGCCGTTCAGCGTCGCCACGATCTTGAAGCCCGGGTGCTGTCGCCATTTCATCGACGAAGCCCTTCACACGCACCTGACCTACCGCCGAGCCGGGGTGAAGCGAGATGACCAGGACTTCCTTGTCGCCCGGCTTGTCGCCCAGCTTGTTCACGATATACTGCGGCCGCCAGCTTGCCCCCGCCTTCGTTGTCCGACAGGACGAAGGCGTCGTAGTCGCCGGCCACGCCCACGTCGCCAATAACGACGGGGATCTGAGCCTTGTGCGCGGCGTCGATGACCGCCGGCAGTGCGGATGGCTCCACCGGCGAGTTGATCAGGGCGCTGACACCCTTGTTGATCAAGTCAATGCTTCCTGACACTTCAGTTTGCTGGCTGCTTTTCTGATCGGAGAGCTGGAAGCCGTAACCGGCTGCGGTCGCGGCATCCTGGACACCCTTGGCGTACGCCTGCCAGTAAGGCTGAAGCATGTCGTACACTGAATAGCCGATAACAGGCGGGGTCTTCTTTACAAAGGTGGGTTTGACGTATCCGCCCTGAGCAAATGCGACCGTGGAGAGGACCACAGCCAGCACTGTAACCAGACTGATGACATACACTGTCTTCTTCATCGTTGACTCCTTAGTTCTACTGATAGACAGCTGCAGACAGAGCAATTACAATCGGTGGACGTGCAACGGAGTTTGTCTTGCGATAGACCACCACCTCCTCTCTATCGGCTGAGCGACAGTGACCGCTCGCTCCCGTATCGTTGTCGCGGTTGCAGAGGAGGCCACGTAGCCGTGCTGAGGCTGGCATGAAGTGCCCATAAGGGCACGGACTCATAGTATAACATAAGACGGCCCGTTCTGCAATCGGAAACGCAGATTTGGTGACATTGTTGCGGAAATCGAGTATAATTGACACATTGACAATTTTTGTAATTGTGTCAGAAAGGCCAAGTGACGTGGTCGACAGAGCCTCTGAACGGCATGAACGCGAGCGGCGCATTCTGGATGCCGCCGAAGATTTGATCATTTCCCATGGTTACGACAAGATGACGATGGCTGACGTGGCGGATTGCGCGGGCGTCAGCCGGGGGATCGTGTATCTGCACTTTCGCGGCAAGGACGGGCTCCTCGATGCGCTTTTGGCCCGCGAGTTTCCCCTGTACGCGCAGACGTGGCTGGAGCGGATCGAGGCCGATCCCTGGGGCGGCACGGTTGGGGGGCTGATCCGGAGCACGCTCTACGCCATCAACAGCAGGCCCCTGATGGCGGCGATCACCAAGCGCGACAAGCGCGTCTTCGGCAGCTACATCCACAAGCCCAAAAACGTGTTCGCCTCCATGCAAGCCCAATCCATAACCACCGATCTTACACGGGAGATGCAGGAAGCCGGGGCAATTCGCCGAGACGTCGACGCCGCAGTGATCGCGTACCTCATCGACACCCTGTTCCTGGGCCTGGTGGGCACCGCTGAAGGGCCTGGCGATCAGGCCGTCCCATCCTTCGATGCACTGACGGAAGGCGCCGGCGCGTTGTTGGACCGGGGGCTGGCACCGGACGGCGGGGGCGATAGTGAGGCGGGAAAAGTAGTCATCCGCCGGCTGGCGGCCGCCGCCGCCAGAGAGCAGTTCGAGCAAGAACGGAGGAACAGAAGGCGATGAGCGCGTTCACGGATCGTCAAAGACTACTGGCTGGCTCTCGACGGCACCCTGTGGTGGGTCGGCGCGCTGCTGCTCGCCGTCGTCCTGCAAGCCGGCGTGATCCTGTTCCTGACCGGGCGATTCCAGGACGCGGCGTACGATTAAAGGTCGTCTCAACAGCCTCCTCTCCCGCCTCTCCCCCTCAGCAGCCCAAGAGGGGAGAGGCCGGGGAGGGGGCTGTAGAACCATTGAGAGATCGTTGGGCTGGGACTTCCGAAGTCGCTGAAACTCCGGAAGTCCTGCTCGTTCTTCGGGAGACACGTCTCACTTGCCTACGGTCTCATCGGCCGTCCGTCGGGGCCGCCCGCCACGTTCCTTGAACAGTAGACTCAGCTCGCCACTGTCGAAGACCCGATACGCCAGCAGCTTGATCCGATCGTTGACCAGAAACCAGCCAAAGGCATAGGCCCAGACCAGCAGCGCCCATCCCCACCCGACCGGCGCCATAAAGAGGCCGTACACTACGATCAAGGTTGCCAGAGTTTGAGCGGTCGCCGCAGCGCCCAACAGGACATTCGCCGGGCGGATGGACCAGAAAGGCCCGCGCGTGCGCGTCAGGAAGATCGTCATCTGGCCGGCCACCGAGAGCTTGAGGTAAATCAGCGATTGGATCATCGGCCGGCTGAGGTGGAAGACGCGCTCGCCCAGATAGAAGAGGCCGAACGAGGCGACGACCCCGGCGATGCCCAAAACAGTGGCCACGCCGAGGACAGTCGACATGTCCCAGGCCTCGGGTTTGTTCCGATAGCGCACACGGTCGAACGCAATGGAGATGATGCTGCCGTCGTTCAGCAGGGCCAGCAAGACGATCATGATCGCCGTCACCGGATAGAAGTTGAAGACCACGATGGACAGCGTCATGAAGAGCAGCACCCGGACCGTTTCGGCAATGCGATAGGTCGCGTAGCTGGTCATGCGCTGGAAGATCTGGCGGCTTTCCTTCACGGCGTCGACGATCACGGACAGCCCGGGCGTCAATAAGACGATGTCGGCTGCCGAGCGAGCCGCGTCAGTGGCGCCCGACACGGCGATGCCGGCGTCCGCCTTCTTCAGGGCCGGAGCGTCGTTGACGCCATCCCCGGTCATGGCCACGATGTGCCCTTGTCCTTGCAGAGTGTCGACGATGTGGTATTTGTGCTCGGGGAAGACTTGCGCGAAACCATCCGCCTCCTCGATTGCGTCCGCCAGTTGACCGGTCTTGTGGTGCTCAGTTTCGGCGAAGAGGCTGGCATTGAGAATGTTGGTTCCCAGCCCCAGCTGGCGGGCGGTCTCTTTGGCGATGGCAATCTGATCTCCGGTGACCATCTTGACGTCGATGCCCATCGTTCTGGCGGTCTCGATCGTCGACCGGGAGTCTTCTCTAGGCGGGTCGAAAAGCGGCAGCACGCCCTGGATTTGCCATTGTCCGGCCGCATCGGTGCGGGCCACCGCCAGTGAGCGGAAGCCCCGTGCGGCGAAGCCCTCCACCGTTTTGTCTACCTGGGGCTGAACCTTGGCCGAGTTGGCCGCCAGCTCCAGGATGACCTGCGCCGCCCCTTTGGCTACTCTAAACGTTTGCCCGTCACGGCCCTTGACTTCTGCCTCCGTCCGCTTGCGAACCGGATCGAACGGCTGAAACTGCAACACTTGCAGGCCGTCGAGCTGTCCCTTGGTCAGCCCACCCAGCACCGCGAGATCGATCGGGTCGTTGTCCTCTGCCCTCGAGGCCAGAGCGGCGCTCGTGATGACCTGAGCCGCGCTCACCCCTTCGACCGCAAACGGACTGCCGAGGGTAAGCTTGTTCATCGTCAGTGTGCCCGTTTTGTCCGAACACAGTACGTCGACGCCGGCCAACTCCTCGACGGCGGCGAGCCGGCTCACGATGGCCTGTCTTTGGGCCAGGAGGCGCGCTCCGACCGACATAGTCACTGATAGTACTGTCGGCATCGCCACGGGGATGGCCGCCACTGTCAGAATCAGGGCGAATTGTACCGTGGTGAGCATGTCGTCGCCCCGAAACAGAGCGATCATCAGGATCAGAATCATCAACGCGAGGGCGATGACGATCAGGTAATCGCCGATCTTGAGCACGGCCCGCTGGAAGTGGCTCACCGTATGCGCCTCTTCGACGAGCTGTGCGGTCTTGCCGAAATACGTGTTCTGCCCGGTCGCGTAGACGAGCGCGTCGATCTCCCCCTGGCGGCAGATGGACCCCGAGTAGACCGATTCTCCGGTCTTTCGGGTCACCGGCAGAGACTCCCCGGTTAGCGCTGACTGGTCGACTTCCAAAGGCTCGCCGCTCAGCAACTTCACGTCGGCCGGCACGATGTCGCCGATGCGGACGCGGATCACGTCCCCGGGCACGAGCTCGCGCGCAGGGATACTCTTCCAGCCGCCATCTCTCCTGGCCCGAGCCAGCAGTGCCAGCTTTTGTTTCAGCGCGGCGATGGTATTGCCGGCCTGGTATTCCTCCCAAAAACCCACCCCGGCATTCGCCAGCAACAACGCCGCAATGATGCCGAAATCTGCCCAGTGGTGCAGCGCGAAGGATAGAATGGCTGCCACTTCGATCATCCAGGGGATCGGTCCCCAGAAGTACGTCAGGAACTTAAGGAAGGGGTTGACCTTCTCCTCTCGCAGCTCGTTGTAGCCATACTGGTTGATGCGCTTCTCGGCTTCGACTTGGGTCAAGCCGTCATCGGTGACCGCCAGGCGCAGCTCCAATTCTTGAATCGGCAGGTCCGCCAGTTGCCCTTGTGTTTTGGAGGGTGACGGCGCCGTCGTTTGTCCATTGACCGTTCTTCTGTCAGAATTCACAGCACGGCCCCTTTCCGTAAATGATGATTGATGATTGTATCAGTTGCCGCGCGTCCTGCCGAAGATAACCTCCCGGCGACACTACCGCGCTGGCATTGCTTCAGCGAGAAACCAGTGGAGTTCTTCATTGTTTGGGCCGGCCAAGTTCACAGACAACCACAGCCGAATTCCGTCGACGCTGCAAACGCCAGGAGCGTGATGTTGATCTATCTGCGCCCTGGTGTTCGCACCGCGACTGGATCCAGAATGGTTCTGGAGGAGGATCGTGACTCCAGCAGAGGGCTAAAGCGAGGTTACTTCAACCGCAGAGTATCCCCGAAGCAGAGCCGCATCCGTGCGGCTCCGGCAGCGAGGGGAACCACCAACTCTGGTTCCGCACCCTCGAGGGCAGCGGATAGCGGACTCAGAAGGCCGGCCAACGGCCCCTTAGAGAGGGCCCGGCAGACGACGTGACCGCCTTCCCGCAGCCACACCGAATCGGAGTGCTCGACCAGCGCCTGCAGCAAAGGGCTTAGGCCGCCTTCGCCCAGGCCGATCAGCCCTTCCGCGGCGAGCCAGCGAGTCCCGCCGTCGTTGTCTTCGAGGGCCTCGACCAGCGCCGCAGCCCCGGACGGATCGCCGATCTGCCCCAACGCCTTGGCGGCTTCCCATCGGGCGTGGTCGCTCGGGCTGTGCTCAATAAGCCGGATCAACGTGGGGACGCCTGCTGCCCCCATTCGAACCAGTTCGCCTCGCGCTGCTTGTCGAATCTTACCGTCGTTGGCAGAAAGACTTGACGCGAGCCCCTCGATGCGTTTCTGATCGTCCGACGCGACGTTCAACGTCCTCCGTCGGACGACGCCAGTCTCATTTCGCGTGGGGCTGCAATCGGGTCATTACGAACTCCTCCCTAAGAACCAACGTATGCACGGACCTGCTGTGCTATTTCCTCAGCCCGGCATGACGCCCCTGAGCGCCACCTGACCTGGCAGGCGCCTCAAGCGTTTCATGCCGAGCCTCTTCCGCTTTTTCTTCAAACACTCGCAATTCGGGTGGAACCTCGTCGCCAAACTCCGGCGGCAAAGCCTTGAACGGAGCTCCAAACAACCAGCCAAGCAATCGTTTCGTATAAGTCAGTGGTGTTCTCATCGTCTATTGCCTCCCCGAGCGCGTCCAAAATCCTGCGCCGGCCAACCGAACCTCTTTGTGCGACTCCATCATAGGCCCCTTGAGCCTCTCCTGTCTTTAAGGTGGCCGACAGACAACCTTAAGAGAACCTTAAAGCACGGTCGAGGACCATTCTCGCCGGTTCAGATCCAAACCAGAGCCCGTTTGAGTCCCTGCGAGTTCCGTCTTCCCCGACCCGGCCTTAACCTTAAGGTGGGCTTAACGTGAACGTGATCTCGGGATAAGGACGTCAGCCTGCCGGAGTGTTATGCTGCATATAGGTAATTGAGAAGGCCGGCACTAAGGACCACGCGAACACCGGCCGGCGTGGGTTGTTCGTGCCAATCACGAGGACCGGGCCAGGGGTCAGGCGTGGGATTGAGGGACGCGGCGAAGAGCTACTCCCCTCGAATGGAGGAAGGACCAATGTCGGAACAGAGCGTCATAGGCGTCTACGACACGATGTCGAAGGCGGAGGCGGCTATCTACAAGTTGGATCTTGGCGATTTTCCGCTTCGGTTGGTTTCGGTGGTGGCCCAGAACCTGCAAGAAGAAGGCGAGTTGAACGGGTACATCGCAGTCGCGCCTGAAAGGGCGTCGCAACAGGCCGAGCCGGCTGCGCGACCGTGGGCAACTGGCCTGTTTCGTCTGCTTCATGGCGCAGCGTTCATCTGGGGGCCGATCTTCGGGCCGCTTCTGGTCGCGGGGCCGCTGGCTGCGCCGCTGAAACTGGGCCTGGAGAAGACGAAGGCTCGGACGGCGGCTGAAGGGCTGCTGGATTCGTTGAGCGGCTGGGGCGTGCCGATGAGGCGGATCCTGAAATACGAAGAGGACCTGAAAGCTCATAGAGTCGTGGTCGTGGCCCACGGACGGGACCCACATCGTTCGAAAGCGTGGGAGATCATGCGCCGCACCGATCCGCGCAGCCTGGATCTATTCGAAAGAGACTTCGGCCTGGCGAGGTTCGTCGCCCGCGATCCGGATGCTCCGGCGGCATCCGCCAATGAGCTACAAGGTTTGATTCCCAAGATGCGGGGCGTCATCGACTGGATGATTCATCCCAACGGCGACGTTACTGTGGAATACGATCACGACGAGATCACGTACGATGCCATTGAGATGGCGCTCGAAGGCCTCGGGTTTAAGGTGATTCACGTATCCGATAATCCGGATGTGAGTCCGGCAGAAATGAAGGAAGCCTTATCCGCCGAGGGGACGCCGGGCCTCGAGACCGAGCGCGATCAGGTTTGATAACGCGCTGACGGACGTACCAAATCGAGACCCTTTGGGGCCGTTAGCTGAAGGGAAACGATCGTCATGGAATTCTTCTACGCGTGCCTGGTTTTGGGCGCGGTCGTTTGTGGCGTTCTGGCGCTGCGCGCGACTCGCCTGCTGTCCTCCGCCCTATGGCTGGCGGGACTCAGCGCAATACTTTCGATCTTCTTCTATCTAATGGGAGCGGCGCGTGTGGCTGTCTTCGAACTGAGTATTGGCGCAGGTCTGGTCACCGTGCTGTTCGTGTTCGCCATCGGTATCTCGGGGGAACCGGGCGCCGGTCAGGGCAGCCTGATCCCTCGGCCCGTAACGTGGGGATTGGCGACCCTGGTCTTTCTGCTGCTCGGCTGGCTCATCGTGCCGCTGGCAGCCGCCCCGCATCCGACCTCCGAGCCCTCCCTGGCCACTTTGCTTTGGACAGGGAGGGCGCTCGACGTCTGGTTACAGGTGGTGCTCATCTTCATCGGTGTGCTCGGCATTCTGGGTCTGCTGTCCGGAGCGGCGCCGGGTGAATCGGAGCGTCACGTGAAGGCAGTGGACGCGGGGCGGATGGGACGCCAGAGCGACCGTGACCGGGAGAATCGCAAATGACTTTCTCTACTTTGAACGTAGCCCTGGTTGGGGTGCTGGCGCTCGTCGGGATTGGTTTCTACGGCTTGCTGGCCACGTGCAACTTGATCAAGATCGTGATCGTGCTGCAGATTCTGGGCAAGTCAGTCCTTCTGGCGTTGATTGCCGCCGGCCACGCCAGCGGCCACGTCAATCTGAGTCAAAGCGTGGCTCTGACGGTGATCGTGGCGGACACCGTGGTGACCGTCATTGGCCTGGCCCTCGCCGTTCAGGTGCGGCGCAGACTTGGCACACTGGACGTCAGGGAGTTGTCCAGGCTGAGAGGTTGATGAAATGGCTGGATTGCTTGCACTGTCGGTCATCCTCGTGCCCTGGGTGGGCGCGCTGGTCGTGTGGAGCGTTGGAGACGAACGCTCTGCCGCCCAGCATATCCTGGCAGTTGCCTTTGCCGCCGTCACAGCCGTCTTATCGTTGCTGTTGGTCCCGTCGGTCACTGTGCAAACGGTGCTGTCCGTGCCCGCCGGGGCATTCTTCGGGCATTTCACCTTAGTGCTGGACGGCCTGGGGGTCTTCCTGGCCATCATCGCTGCCGTGATCGGCGCGCCTGGCCGTCATATTCTCGGTTAACTACATGCACGGGGAGCCGCAGCTGGGGCGTTATTATTCGCTGCTCATGCTGTTCATCGGCGCCATGATCGGCCTGGTGCTGACCGGCAGCATGCTGTTGCTGTTCTTCTTCTGGGAGATCACGGCTTTCTGCTCGTACGCCTTGATTTCCTTCCACAACGATCGATCCCAAAGCGGTCGCCGGGGGCATCAAGGCGCTGATCGTGACGCAGGTCGGCGGGCTCGGGTTGCTGGCGGAGCGCTGGCGACGTACGCGCTCACCGGCAGCTACCAGATCGGCTGATTTCCTCGCCCAGCGCCCGAAATCTTCCCGCCCGCGGCGCTGGCGCTGGTGGCCTTTGGCTTCCTGGTCGCGGCCGCGGCCAAGTCCGCGCAGGTTCCCTTCCACACCTGGCTGCCCGACGCCATGGAAGCGCCCACGCCGATCAGCGCGCTGATCCATGCAGCCACGATGGTCAACGCCGGCGTGTACCTGCTGGCGCGATTCTATCCGGCCTTCTCGTTCGTGCCGGGCTGGGGGACCGCTGTAGTCATGGTTGGCGTCGTTTCTGCGGTACTGGCCGCGTTCATGGCCCTCGTCTCCATTGACATAAAGCGCGTGCTGGCCTATTCCACTGTCAGCCAGCTGGGCTACATGTTCTATGCCATCGGCGTGGGCGGAGTATTTGCGAGCCAGTTCCATCTGCTGAGCCACGCTGTGTTCAAGGCGCTGCTGTTCCTCGGCGCCGGAGCAGTCATCCACACGTTGGCACCGCGACATGCGTGAGATGGGTGGGCTGGGCGCCAGATGCCGTTCGTGCGCAACGTTTTCCTCGTCGGCGCCCTGGCGCTGGCGGGCCTACCGATCCTCAACGGTTTCTGGAGCAAAGAGCTTGTGCTGGAGGCCGGCCTCGACGGCGGCCCGCGGCTGGGCATACGCCGCCATGTTGATCTGCGCGGGCCTGACAGCCCTCTACACCTTCCGCATGGTCTGGATGGTTTTCTATGGCCCGGCCGCGTGTCACGTACGATGCGCACGATGCGCCCGGACCGATGCGCGTGTCGCTCGCGATTCTGGCGCTCGGCACGTTGACCACGTGGCTGCTGGTCGGTCCGTTGGGCCAGTTGCTGAATCGGAGCCTGGCCTTCAGCGAGCTCAGCGCCGGCAGCACGGCAGGTCGTCGGCTGGAACATCCTGGCCGCCTGGCCACCTGGCTCGCACTTCGTCGTGGCGATCGTCGGGCTGGCCGCCTGGTGGCAGCGCGACCATTTGGCGCGGGCGGCGTCTCCGGCTGACATTTCGTCGCGCAGGCGGCACGAGCCGATTTCGGCTTCGTGTGGTTGAACCAGATCATCAGCCGCACTGTGAGCGAGAGCGCCAGGCTGCTGTCCGCCAGCCAAACGGGACAACTCAACTGTCAATGTGCTGGGTATCGCCGGCGGGCTGGTGATCGTGCTTGTGGTTTTGGCTTTGGGGGCGTGACGTGAATGTTCCACCGATCGCGTGGCTGCTGATCATGCCGCTGGCTGCTTCGCCCGTGGCGTACCTCACGGGGCACGTCGCCCAGGGGCCTCATGCCAGCTCTCGCAACGCTGACCGCCGCCCGGTGGGTGGCGCTGGCAGCGCTGTTGCTGATGCTTTATCCGTTCGCACTGACCGCAGCGTCACTTGCCCTCCACGTTCGCCGTTGGGCACAATCGACCTGACGATGCCGACGGGCTGACTCTGCTGATGGCGGCCACAGTGATCGTGCTGGCGGCATGCGTTGTCGCTGTTCTCCGGGCCGTACATGGCCGGCGAGGAGGGCGAAGAAAAGTTCTACGCCCTGCTTCCTGGTCATGGTCGGTGCGATCATCGGGCTGGCGAGCACAGACGACCTGTTCAACTTGTGGCTCTGGTTCGAAGCCATGGCTGTCTCGTCGTACCTGCTGGTCGCCTTCTACCGGGATCGGCCAGGTCTCTGGAAGCAGGGGTCAAGTACCTGGTGCAGAGCGCCGCCGGGTCTGTGCTCGTGCTGCTGGGCATCGCCCTGGTGCTGGCGCAAACCGGCGCGCTGGGCCTGGAGCAGATTCGGGCGGCAGCGACAGCGTCGCCCGGCTTTGCTGGCGGCCGGCGCGCTGTTTGTCGTGGGCTTCGGCGTCAAGGCAGCCTTGGTGCCGCTGCATACATGGCTGCCCGACGCTCACTCGCAGGCGCCCAGCGGGGTCAGCGCCATGCTCTCGGGGATCGTAATCGAGGCGGGCCTGGTGGCCATGCTGCGCGCCCTGGCGGTCGCTGTCCGGCGTGACGGCATCGTGGGGCGTGCTGTTGATGGGCTTTGGCGTGCTCAACATGCTGCTGGGGAACCTGCTGGCATTGCGCCAGCACGAGATCAAGCGCCTGCTGGCCTTTTCGAGCCTCACGCAGATGGGTTACATGGCTGCTTGGCATTGGGATCGGGATCTACACGGGCCAGTTGGCCGGAGCCCAGGGCGGCGTCTTTCACTTGGTCAACCACGGCCTGATGAAGGGCCTGGCGTTTCTCGCCGCCGGCGCGCTGCTCTTCGCTTTGCACATGGCTGTAGGTGATCACGGCCCGCTGGTCGTCGCCGATCTCAAGCGGAGCGGCGCAACGCTACCCAGTCGTCGCGCTGTGCCTGAGCATCGCCGTTCTGGGGCTGGGTGGTCTGCCGCCGCTGGCCGGGTTTATGTCCAAGTGGCAGATCTTCGTCGCCGGCTTCGTCACCGGCAGGCCCGCAATCGAAGGTCTCACTGTTTTCGCGGCGCTGATGAGCGTTTTGTCGATGGCTTACTACGTGCCGTTGGTCAATGCCATGTATCGGCGGGAAACGTCGGAAGCGGTCGCCGCGGGGAAGGCGCTGCCCATCGTCATGGTCGTCCCGTTGGTTCTGCTGGCCGTGGCCGTGGTGGCAATCGGCGTCTGGCCCGCCCTGCTGCAGTGGCTCACCGCCCCCGCCGGCAGCAGCCCTACTGGTCGCATTCGGGGGATAGGCGATGCAGTGCATTGGTGTTTCAGACGGGAGTTGGAAATGACTCATTTGTTGTTGACGCCGCCCGTGGCCTTCATCTTGTATGGGGTATTCGTGGGGATTCTGGCCTTGATCGCGCGATGGTTGGTAGGACCGGTCGAAGAGACGGCGGCGGAGCGAAAGACCTATGCCAGCGGTGAAGCGGGGCCACAGTACGTCGCGGCCCCCGGCTATCGCCAGTTCTTCATCATCGCCCTGTTCTTCGCCATCGTGCACATTGGGGTCCTCATTCTCGGCAGTGAAGGCCGGTCGTGGACGGCGATGATCTATTTGATGGGGCTGTTCCTGGCCCTGGTGGTGCTGATCCTGGGCTGACGGGCCTCGTTTCGAGGCTCAGCGACGCCTGAACGTCGTCAGCGCGGAGGCTACAGATGTCTGACACAAGTCTGACGCAATTTGCCTTAACATAAGCATTAGTCCGGGATTATACTATTGGATTGAGAAGTGGTGGGGTCGGTGCGGATTGGAAGGGTGAGCCGATGGAAAGTCGAGAAACGGTCGAGGAGCTCGTTCAGAGAGCCTCGGAGAGTCTGAAGGATTGGGCGCGATGCACTTCTCCTTGGGTGGTGCATTACAACAGCGGCTCGTGCAACGGATGCGATATCGAGATAGTCGCCGCGTCGACGCCGCGCTACGACCTGGAGCGTCTGGGCGTGAAGCTGGAGGGCAGTCCACGGCACGCCGACGTTCTGATCGCAACGGGGCCTGTCACCCGGCAGTCGAGGGATCGACTGCTGCGCATCTACGAGCAGATGCCCGAGCCAAAGCACGTCATGGCCGTCGGTTCGTGTGCAATCTGCGGTGGCGTTTTCGACGGCTGCTACAATTGCCTCGGAGGTATCGACCAGGTGATCCCTGTGGACGTGTACGTGCCTGGCTGCCCGCCGCGTCCCGAGGCGATCATCTATGGGCTGGTTAAGCTCTTGCACCGGGACGTCGCAAACCCTGGCGATCCGGGCAGCG
This sequence comes from uncultured Chloroflexia bacterium, assembly GCA_963843645.1. Lineage (GTDB taxonomy): Bacteria > Chloroflexota > Anaerolineae > DAOTYC01 > DAOTYC01 > CAWJLE01. The sequence goes on from CAWJLE010000004.1 coordinate 49,746, forward strand.
CCAGGGCAGAGAGAGAAGGGAGCGTCAAAATGACAACGCAATCGTCCTTGGATCAGGCCGCTGACCTTCTGAAGCCGTGGGCCAGGGCAACGAACGCGCCCGAAGATGGTCGTCTGGACGTGCTGCTGGACATGAACGATCTGCTGGCTGCCGTCCAAATGCTGCAGGATGCTCGCTGGGGACATCTGACCTCGATCACCGGCGTCGATCCGGGCGTCGACACGGGCCAACTGGAGGTGATCTATCATTTCCGCTCTGGGGCGGCGGTCGTCGGCCTGCGTGTGCGAACGCCGCGAAACGCGCCTTCGGTCCCGAGCATCTGCGGCATCATTCCGTCGGCCAGCTTCCTCGAACGTGAGCTGAAAGAAATGTTCGGCATGGACACCATCGGGGCTCCTCATTTGGGAAGGCTCTTCCTGCCTGAGGACTGGCCCGAGGGCTTGTACCCGTTGCGCAAAGACGCTCGTCTCGACCGCATCACCGCCGAGCAGAACGGCGGAGGGCGACCGCCTGCGGCGAAAGAGAGGCCGGGGAAGTTCATCATCCCTATCGGCCCTCAACACCCGGCATTGAAAGAACCGGGGCACTTCGAGTTCGAAGTGGACGGTGAGGTCGTCACCGGCGCTTCGGCGCGACTGGGCTACGCGCATCGGGGCATTGAGAAGGCGACCGAAGCGCGCACCTGGGTGCAGGACCTCTACTTGCTGGAGCGGACGTGCGGCATCTGCTCGCACGTCCACGCCATGACCTACTGCCAGGGCGTCGAGAAGCTGGCGGGAGTGGAATGTCCTCCGCGGGCCAGGGCCATCCGCGTGTTGGTCGCCGAGCTGGAGCGCATTCACAGCCACATGCTGTGGTTAGGTGTGGGCGCCCACGAGGCCGGATTCGACACGCTGTTTATGTATGCCTGGCGTGACCGCGAAACGGTTATGGATTTGCTGGAGGCACTGTCGGGCAATCGGGTCAACTACTCGGTGAACGTACTGGGCGGCGTGAAGTTCGACGTCACGCCGGAGCAGGTCGGCGCCATCCTCAAGGGGCTGGACTTTCTTGAAGGCCGCCTGCACCATTACCTGGACGTGATCACGACGGACGAATCGTTCCTGCAGCGGACCGAGAATATCGGTACGATGTCGCGAGATCAGGCGGAGCGGCTGGGCACGGTCGGGCCGACGGCGCGCGCCTCCGGTGTGCTGCGCGATCTGCGCCTGGACGCGCCGTATGCGGCTTATCCGGACTTCGAGCTGAGCCCGGTCGTGGAGACAGGAGGCGATCTCCTGGCGCGCTTCGTGGTCAGGATAAAAGAGCTTTTCGAAAGCCTGCGCGTTATTCGAGAGGTCGTCCAGCACCTGCCGCCCGGAGAGCTGAGCGTTCGAATTCCGCGCAAGATCCCTGAGGGCGAAACCGTCAGTTGCACGGAGGCCCCTCGAGGCGAGCTGTACTACTTCATCAAGAGCCGCGGCGGCGATAAGCCGGACCGCGTGAAAGTGCGGACCCCGACGCTGTCCAATTGGGGCGCGGTCCTGTCGACGGTGATAGGCTGCCAGCTGGCAGACGTGCCGATGATCCTGGCGGGAGTTGACCCCTGCTTCTCGTGCAACGACCGCATGGTGAGCATCCAGGGCGGTTCTGCCGGAGAGCAGCTTTGGACGTGGGAAGACCTGCGTCAACGTGGAATCGAGCACTATCGATGGAAAGCATAAAGGACCTCATCCTCCTGGCAGTTTTTCCAGGGGGCATCGCGCTGGTTATCGGCGCTCTGCTGTACGAATGGGTCAACCGCAAGCTGGTGGCGCGGCTTCAAAACCGGCTGGGCCCGCCCTGGTTTCAGCCGCTGGCCGACCTGGTCAAGCTGTTGGCCAAGGATGAAGTCGTACCGGAGCGAAGCATCGGCATGCTGTTCCGGGGGCTGCCGGTCGTGGCGCTTGCGGGCGTGCTGACTGCAGCGCTCTACGTGCCCCTGTTCGGACTGGGGTCGTCGTACAGCTTCAACGGGGACCTGATTGTGACGATCTATCTTTTAAGCTTGCCGACGATGTGCATCGGATTGGCCGGAGCAGGCAATGCAGACCGCTTTTCGCTGGTCGGCGCGACCCGAACGCTCACCCAGTTCTTCTCCTACGAGGCGCCGTTTCTGTTGGGTCTGCTGGGCCCCGCGCTGGTTGCCGGCTCGTGGCAGATCAGCCACATCGCTGCCACCCTCGACGGGCGTTGGTTGCTGCTGACGCAGCCCATCGGATTCGCAGTGAGCCTGGTCGGTCTGATGGGCGAGTTGGAGCTGCCGCCCCTTGATGCGCCGGAGGCTGAGACCGAGATCGTGGCCGGCGCTCTCACCGAGTACAGCGGCCGCGGATTGGCGTTCTTCCGCCTGGCCAAGGACGCCGAGCTGGTGGTTGCACTCGGCCTGATCAGCATGCTCTACCTGGGCGGAGGTGCCAACCCGGCGCTTCCGGTGGCTCTCTCGGCGCTGATCTTTCTGGCAAAGACGCTCGGGCTCGTCCTGGTACTGGCCGTCTTGCAGACGATCTTTGCCCGCCTGCGGATAGACCAAGTCGTTGGACTATGGTGGCGATACGGCGTGCTGCTGGTGCTGGTCCAGTGGTTCGCGACGATCATGTGGGGGTTCGTGGTGACATGAGTTTTGGAACGATGCTGAAAGACACGCTGACGTCGCTGGTGAAACGACCCGCGACGGAAAAATATCCTTTCGAGCGGCAGTCTGTCCCGGCGCGCTTGAGGGGCATGGTGACGTGGGATCGCCAGAAATGCACTGGCTGCGGCATTTGCGTGAAGGACTGCCCCGCCCGTGCGCTCGACCTGACGGTCATCGACCGCAAGCAGAAACGATTTCTAATGCGCTACGCGATCGATCGCTGCATATTCTGCGCGCAGTGCGTCCAATCGTGTCCTCAAGATGCCCTGTCCATGTCCAGCGAGGAATGGGAGCTGGCGGCACTGGACAAGGCTCCATTCACTGTGTGTTGGGGAGATGACGACGATGTCGAAGGAGCCGTGGCGGAGCGCACTGCGAAGGTCGCTTAGGCGCTGTGCGAGGTTCGGTGCCCGGCCGCGCGTCGCGATCGTGGGTGTGGGGCACGAGCTGCGTGGCGACGATGGGGCCGGACCAGCCGTCGTTCGGGCACTGGCGCGGCGGCTCGCTTGCAGTGAATGGTTGTCCGTCGTCGATGGCGGGCCGGCCCCCGAGAATCAGACGGGGCTGCTGCGGCGGTTCGGACCGGACCTGGTGCTCTTCGTGGACGCGGCACTGATAGGGGAAGCGCCGGGCGTGGCACGATGGGTCGACCTGGAAGAAATCGACGGGCTGAGCGCCTCGACTCACACGCTGCCCCTGCGGGTAGTGGGTCAGTATCTGTCGAGCGAGTTGGGCTGCACCGTGGCTCTGCTCGGGATTCAGCCGTGCACCAACGCCTTCGATGCTCCGATGTCACACGAGGTCACTGATGCGGTCCGCCGGATTGGGGATGCGCTGATCGAGGAGCTGCACGTTTTGTAGGTGTAGGGGAGATGAGCCGGCGAACCTTTGGAAGCGGCATTGACCTTATGTGAGCTTAAATTTGCCTTAAGGTTCCCTTAAGGTGGCCATGATTTCGGGTTAAGGACTTCGACTTGCCGAAGTGCTATTCTGATAAAGTAAGCAATTGAGAAGGGCGGCACTAAAGACCGTCCGAACGTGCCTGGCCGGCGTTAGAGGGCGACCCACGAAGAGAGAACGGTCGCTCCAATCGAAAAATGACGATGAGCAGCGTCGGGCCGGCCGGAATGGCCGTGATTTGCGGTCCAACCCTTCGCTTTGACATTGATTTTCGCACATCGGTTTCACTGAGCCACTTTTCTGTGGGGCCACCCAACTCGAGCGCCGACGGTCCTCCTTTGCTCGTGGCAGCCACAGTGTAGTGTTCGCACCGGGGGCGTATGCCGCCGGTCGTTCCGTGCGCCAGCGCGAGGTCAAGCGGTAGCTGGCCTTCTTCTACCTCGCTCACGTAGGGCTGCGTGGTGCTTGGGTTGGGCATCAGGATGTTCTGCGGCCAGGCGGCCGTGGCCCAATGCGGGGTCTTCCACCTGATCAACACTCAAACACAGGTTGCACAGATCGACGAAGGACGTCGCCTGCCCTCCACCCGCGGACGGCACGCCTTCCGTCGCCCAAAGCAAGGGCACGCGGCATTGGCGTCGGATACGTCCGCTGCAGTTGTGGTACTGCGGCTTTGCCACAAATATGACACATTGACATTGACATAAATGATAGAATAGGACTATACTCAGAAATTGAACACGATTGAAGTGCAAGCAACGGCAGCGGAAACGGCCATGAGTGCGCGCGGCGCATATCCCGCTGCTCACGTGCTCAGGAGAATGAGAGGCGCGATTTGATGGAAAAGTTGATCCAGCAGGTGCTCGACATCGAGCGGCAGGCGCAGGCGACACACGACGAAGCCAGGCGCGAGGCGGAGAAGCTGACCGCACAGGCCGAGCTCGAGGCTCAAGCCCTGATCGAGAGGGAGCGAGCTGCCGCAGAGGAGGAAGCTCGCCGGCTGGTGGAGAACGCCCAGGCGACGGAAGAATGCGCGCGCATCCTTTCTCAGGCTGAGGAAGAGGCCCATCGAGCGGAGGCGCTGGCGATGAATCACATGGATCGCGCGGTTGGCTTTGTGCTCGACCAGGTGGCGGGCAGAGAGTGAGGTCCCATGGCGGGTGTTTCTAGCTACGCGGCCATTCACGCGCGGGTGCGTGCCCGGTACGCCAGCTTGCTCACGCCGCAAACGTGGACCAGCCTGTGTGAGGCCGAAGACCTGGGCACCGTGTTCGACTTGCTGAAGAACACAGCCTACGGGCCGAATTTGTTGGCCGTGGAAGACAAGGCCCTTACACCGCGGCGGATGGTCTATCAGATCAAGGGCCGGCTGGTCGAGGCTTACGGCACTGTAACTCGGGCGGCGCCGGTGTCCGCCCGCCAACTGCTGAGCCAGTTCCATCGGCGCTTCGAGGTGGACAACTTGAAGGCGGTGCTGCGCGGCATCGTCACCGGCGCGCCGTGGGACCGGGTGCGGTACGTGGTGTTCCCGCTGGGTCCGACTACCGTCGTTCCGGCGCAGGCCATGGTCGAAGCCGGAAGCGTGGGAGCCGCTGTCGAGCAGCTGCGCGGCACGCCGTATTACGACACACTCTCTCACGCCATGGAGCGCTACAACTCCGAGCAGAGCCTCTTCCCCCTGGAGGTGGCGCTGGACCTGGACTACTGGCGCAAGCTGTGGGGCGACGTGAACCAGCTTCCGACCCGCGACCGGACGCAGGCGTTGCGCATCGTGGGGTCGCTGCTGGACATGAACAACCTGATGTGGGCCATCCGGTACCGCGAGTATCACCACCTGTCCGAGGAAGAGATCATCAACTACACGCTTCCTTTCGGCTACCAGGTTCGTGACGACGATATTCGGGCGATCGCCGCGGGTGTGGACATAGCCCAGGTCGTGGGGCACATCTATCCCGACCTGGAGGACGTGGAAGCTCTGCTCCGAGAACCTCGCGCGGGCTTGCCGAAACTGGAGCTGGAGCTCCAGCGACGGCTGGGAGCGCGGTGCCGCGAGGCTTTCGTCGGCTATCCTTTCCACGTGGGCGTGCCGCTGGCCTACGTGGTGCTGAACGAGCTGGAGATTCAGGACCTGACCGTCTTGATTGAAGCCAAGGCTCTGCGGATGCCGGCCGCCGGGTTCCAGCCGTACCTGTTGCACGCGTGCGCGTCGGAATAACGGCGTATTCTTGTGAGGTGTTGGAGATCATATGTTTTATCCTCAAGCGATGACTCAAATCGAGCTGGTCATCCCGGCGAACGATCTGTTGCCCGTCACGAAGCTGCTGGCCGGGCAGGGAGTGTTTCACCAGGTCGACACCAGCTATCTTAGTCCGCAGACAAACAGAGACTCCGCCGATTCATGGCAAGCAAGAGCCTCCGCTTATGCTGCGTTGGAGCGTCGGGTGGTGACCAGCATGCAGGCGCTGGGCGTGAAGGAGGGCGTGCCGCCGGCCAACCACACGTCCGTGATCGAGATCGACATGATTCGCCCGCTGGTGGAGCAGATAGAGCAGGAGGTCCAGCAACACAGCGAACGGTTGGGCAACGCGCAAAAAAGACTGGAGCGCCTCGAAACGTACCTCCGGCAGTTGGAGCCGGTGGCGGGCATCGACTTCGACCTCGGCGCGCTGCACAACTCGCGCTACCTGTTCTCGATGCTGGGGGTCATTCCCCTGGCCAACCTGGAGCGGTTGCAGACGAGTTTGACGCGGATTCCGTTCGTCCTGCTTACGCTGCGCAAAGATCGTCAGACGGCGGTCGTCTGGCTGACGGGCATGCAGCACAATGCCGACGTGCTCGGTCGAGCAGCCCGCAGCGCGTACCTCAACCCCCTGACTCTGCCGGAAATCCATCGTGGCACACCGTCCGAGATCATTGCATCGCTCCACACCGCGATCGAACGAGTTCGCCGGCACATCAGCGAGCAGCGCGCGATGATGACGCAGCTGCAGGAGACGCGGCATCAGCAGCTTCAAGCTCTGTTGTGGCGGGTCAGGATGAGCCGGATGCTGGCCGATGCGATGGCGCACTTCGGTAAGCTCCGTTACACGTACCTGATCGTCGGCTGGGTGAGATCGGCCAGTTTGCAGGGCCTCTCGCAGGCGATCAAAGAGGTGGCCAGGGAGACTGTCATCGAGGTCCTGCCGGCACAGCGAGGCGGCGTGAAGCAGGACGTGCCGGTGTCTCTGAGCAATCCCAGGGCGCTGCTCCCGTTTCAGGAGCTGGTCACGACGTACGCCTGGCCGCGCTACGACGAGCTGGATCCGACCGTGCTGCTCGCGCTGACGTTCCCGCTGCTGTTTGGGGCCATGTTCGGCGACGTGGGCCACGGGCTGGAGCTGGCCCTGCTTGGCCTCCTGTTGTCCAGCCGTAAGGTGAAGGCGCTGGCCAGTCTGGCCGGTCTGGGGAGGTTGATTACCATCTGCGGCGCGTCGGCCGCGGTATTTGGCTTCCTGTACGGCAGCGTATTCGGTGTGGAAACCCTGCTGCCGGCGCTCTGGATGCGTCCGATGGAAAACATCATGCAGATTTTGTACATCTCTGTTGGCGCAGGAATCGTGCTGCTCAGCGCCGGTTTCTTGATCAATATCTCTAACGCGGCGGTCAGCCACGATTGGGGGCGGCTCCTGGTCGACCACAACGGCATCGCAGGTCTGGCGCTGTACTGGGCGCTGCTCGGATTGGCGGCCGGAGCGTTTCTCGGCCATCTGCCCGTGCCCTCGTTCGCGTTCATCGCTTTGGCAGTCATCGCGGGCGTGGTGCTGACTTTCTCCGAAGTGCTGAAGCGCCTGATCGAGGGGCGCCGGCCTTTGATCGAGGGCAGCCGGGGCGCGTACGGCATTCAGGTCTTCTTCGAGATGTTCGAGACGCTGATCGCTTACTTGAGCAACAGCCTGTCTTACGTGCGTGTGGGCGCATTTGCCGTGGCCCACGCCGGCCTGAGCTCGATGTTCTTCATCCTGGCTGAACTGGTCAGCCCGGGTCACGGCTTGGGCTACTGGATCATGGTGGTCTTTGGAAACCTGTTCATAGTGGGCTTCGAAGGTCTGATCGTCGGCATCCAGACCATGCGTCTGGAGTACTACGAGTTCTTCAGCAAGTTCTTCACCGGCGGAGGGACGCGATACAAGCCGCTGACTCTGCAGCCGACGGCGAATGAATAAGCTGGCGTTTCACGCTATCCGAGTGCGGTTGAGGAATTCAAGTATCTAAGGAGATTGTTCACATGATGGTATTGATCGTCGCGGTTTTGGCGGGCCTGGTGCCGGTGGCACCCGCCGTCATCTTCTTCATGCGTGAGCGGCAGAACGAGCCCGCGCGCGCCTCTCAGGGCCTGGTGCGAGGGTTGATGGGCTTCAACGTGGTGCTGGGGCTGATGGCTGCCGGCATCGCCGTCGTCTGGCTGTCCTCGCCGCACCTGGCGGCGGCCGCCGGGCTTCCTGCCACGGCGGGTTTGAGCGATCCCTACGCTTCGCTGGCAGCGGCCATCGCGACCGGCCTGGCGACCGTCGGCGCCGGCATCGCCGTCAGCGGCACCGGCGCGGCGGCCATCGGGGCGATCGCCGAGAAGCCGGAGTTCATCGGACGGGCGTTCATCTTCGTCGGCCTGGCCGAAGGCATCGCGATCTACGGACTCATCATCGCATTTATGGTCTTGAACCGGTAGGCGTGACATGAAAGTCTTGGTCATCGGCCATCCGGATGCCGGTGCTGGGGTTCTCCCTCGTCGGCGTCCACGGCCAGGCAGCCACCTCCGCCGCCGAGGTCAGCCAGGCACTGGAAGAGGCTCTGGCGGCTCCCGACGTCGGCATCGTCCTGGTGACGGAGGACGCGGCTCAGCTCGTCGGGGCGCGGATGGACCAGTTGAAGATGCGCAGCACGGTGCCGCTCGTCGTGGTGATTCCGGGTCCACAGGGCGTGGATTCGGACCAGCCCTCCCTCAGCGAGGTCGTGCGGCGGGCCATCGGCATCAACATATGAATCGACTCCGTATCCGGCAACTTCGGGTGCGGGCGAATGGACTGAGGACAGAGTCATGACATCAGAAGAAGAAGGCATCCAAGTGCTCTCCCGCGCCGTGCAGGGCGAGGTGCGCAACGAGATCAAGGAGATCCTGGACGACGCCCAGGCGAAGGCCGAGGCCACGCGGCAGCGCGCCCAGGAACAGGCTGCCGCCGAGCGCAAGGGAATCATGCAGCGAGCATCTCAGGAAGCGCACCGCATCCGCAGCCAGGCCGTGGCCACCGCCCGGTCGAAGGCGCGATCGGTGCAGCTGGAGCGCCGCGAGAAGGTGCTGGACGGCGCTTTTCAGGCCGCGCGGCGACAACTCGCGTCCCTGCAGCAGCAGTCCGATTACGGTGAAATCGCTGCCCATCTGCTGCGCGAGGCCTTGACCCGGCTGCAGGCGGACACGGCGCGAGTACAGGCCGACGCGCAGACGCGCGCGCTCCTCACGGACGAAGTGGTGGCCCAGATTTCGAAGGACCTGGGAGTGCGGGTCGAATTTGGGCTGCCGTTGGCACAAGGCACGGGCGTGATCGTGGAGACGACGGACGGGCATCGCAGGTACGACAACACCCTGGAAACCCGCTTGAGTCGCATGCAGGATGGGCTGCGCTCCCCGGTTTACCACGTGTTGGTGGGAGAGTCGCTATGAGCGAGCAGGTTGGGACGGTGACCTGGATCAGCGGCCCGGTGGTCCGCGCCACGCGGTTCACGCGACGTCAGCATGCTGGAGCTGGTGGAGGTCGGTGAAGAGCGCCTGGTGGGTGAAGTCATCGGCCTGGAGGGCGATATCATCACCATCCAGGTCTACGAAGAGACCTCCGGCATGCACCCGGGCGCGCCGGTGTATCGGCACCGGGATGCCGCTTTCGGTCGAACTGGGCCCGGGCCTGCTGCGCGGTATCTTCGACGGCGTTCAGCGCCCTCTGCCCGTGATCGAGATGCGCAGCGGGGCGTTCATCGGGCGAGGCGTGCACCTGACTCCGCTGTATCGCGCGAGGACCGGTGGAGCTTCACCCCCACGGCTTAAGGCCGGCGACGACGTCAGCGGCGGCGCGATCCTGGGCACCGTCCCGGAGACGCCGGCGGTGGAACACCGGGTGATGGTCCCCCCGGACCTGGAGGGCACCCTGACCTGGGTGGCCCCGCGCGGGGAATACACCATCGAAGAGCCGATCGCCCGTGCTGCGCACGCGAGACGGCGAACAAGAGCTGACCATGATGCAGCGCTGGCCCGTGCGGCGGCCGCGGCCCTACCTGGACCCGCCGGAAGCAGACGGAGCCGCTGATCACCGGCCAGCGCGTGCTGGACACCTTCTTCCCGCTCGCCAAGGGCGGCGCGGCGGCCATTCCCGGCGGGTTTGGCGCCGGCAAGACGGTGACCCAGCACAGCATCGCCAAGTGGTCCGACGCGGAGGTGGTCGTCTACATCGGCTGCGGCGAGCGCGGCAACGAGATGACCGAGGTGCTGCAGGAGTTCCCGCAACTGATCGACCCGCGCAGCAACCGCCCGCTGATGGAGCGCACCGTGCTGATCGCCAACACCTCGAACATGCCGGTGGCCGCCCGCGAGGCCAGCATCTACACCGGCATCACCATCGCCGAGTACTACCGCGACATGGGCTACCACGTGGCCCTGATGGCCGACTCGACCTCCCGCTGGGCGGAGGCGCTGCGCGAGATCTCGGGCCGGCTGGAGGAGATGCCGGCCGAGGAGGGGTACCCCGCCTACCTGGCGGCTCGCCTGGCCGAGTTCTACGAACGGGCCGGCTACGTGGAGACGCTGAACGGCCAGTAGGGCTCGGTCAGCGTGGTCGGCGCGGTCTCGCCGCCCGGCGGCGACTTCTCCGAGCCGGTCACCCAGCACACCAAGCGGTTCATCCGCTGCTTCTGGGCGCTGGACAAGTCCCTGGCCGCCGCCCGCCACTTCCCGGCGGTCAACTGGCTGGACAGCTACAGCGAGTACCTGGAGGACGTGGCCGGCTGGTGGCGCGAGCAGGTCGGCCAGGACTGGTACGCCCTGCGCGCCCAGGCGATGGAGATCCTGAATGAAGAGAGCCGGCTGCCGCAGATCGTCAAGCTGGTGGGGCCGGATGCCTTGCCCGACGAGCAGCGCCTGATGCTGGAAACGGCGCGCCTGCTGCGAGAAGGGTTCCTGCAGCAGAACGCGTTGGACGACGTGGATGCCTATTCCACCGTCCAGAAGCAGATCCGCATGCTGGACCTGATCCTGCACTTTCACGTCCGGGCGAAGCGCATCGTCAAGCACGGCGCGCCGATCGGGGTCATCCGAAACCTGCCGATCGTCAATACGCTGCATCCGGATGAAGACGCTGGTCCCCAACGACGAGCTGAACAAGCTGGACGAGATCCGAAAAGACATGGACCAGCAGATGGACCAGCTGGAGATGGAGTACAAATGAGTGAAGTACTGCGAGCGAGGAGGCCAGGAAGTCGTCGGCGTCAGCCGCGTCGAAGGCCCGATCGTGGTCGTGGAGGGCGCCGGGAACGTCGGCTACGACGAGGTCGTGGAGATCATCACTCGCAGGGACGATTGCGCCGGGGCCGCGTGCTGGAGGTCGGCGAGAACACTGGCCGTCGTCGAGGTCTTCGCCGGCACCACGGGCCTGTCCATCGACGGACGCGCGTTCGCTTTCCTGGGCGGACCGCTGCACATCCCGGTGGCCGAGGAAATGCTGGGGCGCGTCTTCGACGGCCTGGGGACGCCTATCGACGGCGGCCCGCAGCCGCTGACCGACCAGTACGCCGACATCAACGGGCAGCCCATCAACCCGACGGCGCGCATTTATCCCCGCGATTACATCCAGACCGGCATCTCGGCCATCGACGGCATGAACACCCTGTCCTCGGCCAGAAACTGCCGATCTTCTCCGGCAGCCGGCATGCCCACGACCGGCTGGCCGCCCAGATCGTGCGCCAGGCGACGTTGGCGCCCGGCCGGCGAGACGTCAGCGCAGAGTCGGCGCAATTCGCCATCGTCTTCGCCGCCATGGGCGTGAAGCACGACGTGGCGCGACCTTCCGCGATTCTTTGCCGAGAGCGGCGCCCTGACGCGCGTGGCCATGTTCCTCAACCTGGCCGACGACCCGCCGGTCGAGCGCCTGGTGACGCCGCAGCGCGGCGCTGACCCTGGCCGAGTACCTGGCCTTCGAGCGCCGGATGCACGTGCTGGTGGTCCTCACCGACATGACCAACTACTGCGAGGCGCTGCGCGAGATCTCGAACATCCGCGGCGAGGTGCCCAGCCGCAAGGGCTATCCCGGCTACCTTTACAGCGACCTGGCCTCCCTGTACGAGCGCACCGGACGCATCAAGAGCGCCGAGGGCTCCATCACCCAGCTGCCGATCCTGACCATGCCCAACGACGACATCACCCACCCGGTGCCCGACCTGACCGGCTACATCACCGAGGGCCAGATCGTGCTGAGCCGCGATCTGACTCAGCAGGGCGTTTACCCGCCCGTCGCGGTGCTGCCCAGCCTGTCGCGTCTGATGAAGGACGGCATGGGCGAAGGGCGCACTCGCGTGGACCACGGCCACCTGTCGGCGCAGCTGTACGCCGCCTACGCCCACGTGCAGGACGTGCGCTCGCTGGCCTCGGTCATCGGCGAGGAAGAGCTTTCGACAGTGGACCAACAATACTTGAAATTTGGGCGCTGCGTTCGAGCAGGATTTCGTGAACCAGGGTCTGGCGGAGAACCGGCCCATCGAACAAACGCTGGACATCGGCTGGCGGTTGCTCTCCATGCTGCCGCAAGAGGAACTCACCCGCGTCAGCCCGGAAGAGATCAAGCAGCACTACGAGGACGACCATGCCGCGCATTAACGTGCCGCCCACACGCAGTAACCTGCTGCGCTTGAAGCAGGAGCTGAAGTTCGCGCGCGAGGGCTACGAAATCCTGGAGCGGAAGCGAGAGGTGTTGACCACGGAGCTCATCCACCTGACGCACGACGCGGAGCTGCTGCAGAGCCAGGTGTGGAAGCTGTTGGCGGACTCGTACCGCGCGCTGGAGCAGGCCCGGCTGACGATGGGCCAGGAGCACGTGGAGTGGGCCGCGCTGGCGGTGAACAAGACCGTGGACGTGCGGCTCAAGTTCCGGGGCGTCATGGGCGTGTCGATCCCCCTGATCGAGGCGCGCGGCGGGCCGCCGGAAATGCCGTACAGCCTGGGCGACACCACGGCCACACTGGACGAAGCGAGCGCCGCCTTCCGCGAGGTGCTCAGCCACATGGCGGCCCTGTCCGAGCTGGTGACGTCGGTGTGGCGGCTGGCGGCGGAGCTGCGCAAGACGCAGCGGCGGGTCAACGCGCTGCAGCACATCTTCATTCCGGAGTACGAGGAGACCGTGGCCTTCATCGAGAGTGCCCTCGAGGAACGCGAGCGCGAGGAGACGTTCCGCCTGAAGCGACTCAAGAAGAAGGCGGCTCGTCCGACTGTCGGACCGGCCACGCACGAATACGAGCAGCCGTACCGCGACATCGCGGGCGGCAAGTCACCCGTGTACCGTGACATCGGCGGCAGCGGCCCGAGGTCGGGGGAGTTCGGGTGAGACTGGGATTGTGATGAGGGGGCGGGCAACCGCCCCCTCATCGGCATTCGGACTACTTGGGTTAGAATAATGCGGGCAATGCTCTATCGCTTATCCCAACACGGGCAAGTTGTTTTCCGCGGTTTTCGTTCCCTGGCGCGCCGCTCGCGGCGGCGGGCCATCCGTGAGGACATCGTTCCTCGTCCGGAGAGCGGCAGAGCTGTTGGGCCGGCCTACGTCTCCAGAATGATCGAATTTGCGGCGGGTGCGTGGCGACCGGAGGCCGCCATGGAACACGCGGATAGCCTCCGTCGCTGCTGTCGACGAATTCGGGAATTGATCTCCACCGCCTGACCCGGCATCGGGAAAGACTCCGCCGGCGTAAGTCCTCTCGGTGAGCCCCTCTGTCCAGCCACGATCCTCAATTGAGCCAATGCAGACCGATCAGCCCACCCCAACGCGCGGCTGAGTACGTTTCCTGGCAAGTCGGTCTATCCCAAATATAGGAATATTAAGGTTCATTTTGTTGACACACAGAGTATTCGCATGATATAATACTCACTAGTACCTGAGTCCTACTCACCCTATTCCTTCCGAGCCAAGCTCGACACACCTGGGCCAACCAAGGCTCGAACATCGTTCGTTCAAGCTTTAAATCCGTCATCAGCAGGTCATCTTGCTGATTTCTTCGCTGAGCCTGCCAGGCGTTTGAGGGCCCGGTTCAGGGTCGCCTGAGGCAGAACATCTCGTATCGAACCCCTGATCGCTCATCCTGGCTGCGGATCACCGTAGCTCGAGAACTCGAATACTCACAGCAGGCGCGGGCGTCCAGTCACGTCGACCGCTGGCTTTGTCCTGGTCGCGCGCCAATCAGCCGCGGCTCGTTCGGGCTGGCGGCCGGCGGGGGAGACGCGGCCTGATCCAGCCTGCGAAATGTTGCTGCGTCCCCAATCTGCCGGCGGTCCTGTTGACCACGGCCGGAGAACCTCACAAGGCGTCCTATTTGGGCCGCCCCAAACTCATTCAAGGGGGTGTGCGATGCATGCGGACAAGCTTGCGGGTCTGATTCGAGTGTGGCTGGTGGGCATGCTATTGCTGTCGGCGTGCCTGGTCTTCAGCGGTTCGGAGAGGGTGGGCGCCAGCAGCTCAGACACGGCGGCATCGGCAAAAACAGTAGAGGCTCAATCAGGCCCGACCTTGTACGTCAGTGGGTCTCATGGTACGGATGCGGGGGGATGTACGCTGGCTGCCAGCCCGTGCCGGACCATTTCCTACGCACTGGCTCAGGGGGCGGCCGGCAGCACACTGCTTGTGGCCGAGAGCACCTATACCGAGAACGTCGTCGTCGCCAATGCGGCTACCCTGAAGGGTGGATATGAAGATGCCGGCTGGACGCGTGACATCGCGGGGCACCAGACCATCATCGACGGCAACAACCTGGGCACGGTGGTCAGCATCACCGCGCCCTGTTTGCTGGAGGGATTCACCGTCCAGCATGGCAGCTCCGGCGGTGGTGCCGGCATCTATGTTGAAGGCGCGGCGACGATCAGCGCGACCGTCGCGGCGAACAACAGCGCCGTCGATTGGGGCGGTGGACTGGGGATTCAGGACGGTTCGGTGGTCGACGTGAACAACAGCGCCTTCCGCGAGAATGTGGCTAACTATGGTGGGGGGATAGCCGTGGGCGATGCTCAAGTCACCATGAATAACCTGACGGTCCAGGACAACTCGGCCCGGATCAATGAGGGCGGTATCGGCCTGTACTACGGCTGCACGGCAACCCTCAACGGTGTCACCACCGAGGGTAACGTTGCAGCCGAGCATGGCGGAATCGGCGTCTATCAATCGACGGCCACAATCAATGGCGGAGTCATTCACGGCAACAGCGCCGACTTCAACGTTGGAGGGCTGTTTGTCGGCGAGAGCTCCGCGGTCTTGAATGGTGTGACGATATCCGGCAACAGTGCGATCTCCTCCACTGGGGGGATTGGGTTGCTGAATGGCAGCAGTCTCGTCATCGACGGCAGTACGATTGAGGACAATGTCGCGAACGAGAGAGGGGGCATCGAGGTTAACACGTCCGCCATTACCATAACGAACAGCACTTTGATGTCCAACGTCGCATCGGTGGGCAACACCGGTGGTCTCGATATGCATATGTCATCGGCCGTCGTCAACGACACAGACATCGCCAACAACCGTGCCGCACAGCACGCCGGTGGGCTGTTCGCCTACGGCTCATTTATCTCAATGACGGACAGTTCCATCGTGAGCAACACGGCGGTTTCGGACGATGCCGGCGGCATGTGGCTGATCGAGGGTTGCACCGTTCATCTGGTGGGTTGCTCGCTGGACAACAACTCGGCCGCTCAGGGTGGCGGAGCCATCGATGCGGATGATGCGCTGATCTCCCTGGAGAGAACCGGGATGAGGGGCAATTCGGCCAGCGAATCGGGCGGTGCCATGAATGTGACTGAATCCGAAGTTCTCATCGAGGACTCGACGATCAGCGACAATACGGGCAAATTCGGCGGCGGCCTGGGCATCGGCGGCGGCTCGGTGATCACCCTCACGGACAGCACACTGGACCACAACGAGTCTGATTATGGTGGCGGGCTCATCCTGAGCGAGGCGTCCAGGGCGATACTAGTGGACGCCACGCTCCAGTACAACACCGCCATCACCAGTGGCGGAGCAATCGGAGTCTACGGCGGGTCTCGATTGGACCTCAGTGATGGGCGGATCCTGACCAACACGGTAGGCAGCTTCGGCGGGGGCATCGATGCCTCGCAAGCCGCCGAGTTGGTCATTGAGGGGACGACGATCAGCGACAATACGGCCGGAGACTCCGGAGGTGGCATCAATGCCTATGGCGGGGGCGGCGTCATGCCGGTCACGGTTCACACGTCCATCGTGCGGGGTAACGCGGCGACCGCCAACAACGCCGGCGGCATCTGGATCGGCGAGGGCGCGGAGTTGGATTTGGAGAACACGCTCATCGCTGACAACGAGTCGGGCAATTGCTGCGCGGGCGTGCAGATCTACAAAGGCGCCGCCACCGTTATGAATGCGACCGTGGCACACAATGAGTCGCCCACCGGAGGCAGCGGCTTCTTCGTCGATTTCGGCGGGCAGGCCGGCCGCTTCGTGAAGGTGACGAACAGCATCCTCTGGGACAACGCTCCTGGCGATTTCGACGTGATCAACGCCGGTCTCAGCGCGTATTCGGTGACCTATTCCGACGTAGAGCATGGTTTCGTTCCGGGCACCGGGAACATTTCGGCCGACCCCGCGTTCCTCGATGCGGCCGGCCAGGACTATCATCTGACCGCTGGGCCGGCCGTCGATTCCGGGACGAGCAGCGACGCTCCCGTTACTGATCTCGACGGAAACGCTCGGCCTAGCGATGGAAACGGTGACAATGTCGCGGAGTGGGACATGGGGGCCTACGAGCTCACGAGCGGTGGCCGGGTCTTCCTGCCCATCATCATGATGAAGCACAAGTGAGGTCGCGTCTTAAGCGCGGCAGAATCCGGATGCGAATCGGAGCGGCCAGTCGGCGAAGGTGTTTCGCGCGGCGGTCGCTCCGAAACTTTGTCCACATCGAAGGGATAGCTGAAAGCGGTGCTCGCGGGCATCCCGCCGGTCGAGCTGACGCCAGCGATGACGGGCTTGGGAGCCTGGTGGGGCGTGACCCTCACGCTGCCGGGTCTCCGCCCGCCCTTCCACGGAATGGAGAATCGCGCGCTGATCAATTCGCATGTGGATATCTTCAAAAACCCTTGACAGCCGGCCTCTCCAGTGCTATACTAACATGTAACATGTTACGTGTTAGCGGGCACATCTGGGCGCGCTAACAGAGCCAATTCAGTTTTTCCTTCCACAAACGATACGTTGCCAGTGCGTGAACCTTTTGCGGCCGCAGGCTGCAGCCGGAGGTACTCACGCGAGTGGTGGGCCGCACATCGGCTTCCGATTGATGCATGGAAGCGAGGGCTGAGGTCAAATCCGCCATCGGCGGAAGCGTTCGGGTCACGACCTTCAATCAAACTCAATCAAAAATGGGACCGAAGGGGATCGTCATGAAAGTCTTCGTCACTGGCGGAACCGGGCTCGTAGGCAGCAACATCATCAAGGTCGCGCGAGAGAAATATGGGGCGGAGGTGATTGCCTCCATGTACAGCCGGCTGCCCGCGGCGCCCACGCACTACACCATAGAGCGAGTCGACGTCACAGACGGACCGGCGATCAAGGCTGTGATCCGAAAACACCGTCCGGACCTCGTGATCCACAGCGCGGCGTCTGTTGACCACGAAGAGCTGGAGGTCCATCACGACGTCGGTTGGAAGCTGATGGTCGAGTCGGTGCGCCACATCGCGCGAGGCTTCGGGCGAAGTCGGGGCGAAGATGATCCTGGTCTCGTCCGACTGGGTCTTCGACGGCAAGAACGCGCCGTTCACCGAAGACACCCCCCCGTGTCCCATCTGCTACTACGGCTTGCTCAAAGTCGTCGGCGAAACGATCGTCAACTCTATCGGCATCGACTACGGCATCGCCCGCATCGCGGCGGTGTTCGGCCGGAACTGGTCGTTCCCGGACTGGGTGCCCGCCACCCGCGTCACGGGCTTTGGCACGCTGCCGAACTGGTACGTCGAGGCGCTGGGTCGCGGCGAGGAGATCATCGAGTGGACGAAGTACATCAACGTCGAGGCGAGCCCGACACTCGCCAGCGACTGCGCGGACGCGATGATGACGATCTGGGCCAAGAAGAAGCAGGGGACTTTCCACTGCTGCGGGCGGGATTACGTGACCCGCGTGGAGTACGCCCGGCACGTCGCTCGCGCTTTCGGCTTCGACACCTCAAAGATACGCGCGGCCCACGAGGACGAGATGGACCCCAGCCTGGAGGAGTTCCCGCTTCCGCTGAGAAGCTCCCTGGATGTAAATAAGACGGAGCTGATCCTCGAGCGGACGAATCTGGGTGTCGACGAAGCGCTCGAAGTCTGGAAGAAAGAGCGAATGGAACCGGTTTCCTGAATTCACCGCTGCGACGCGTTGCGAGAAAGGAGGACGCCTTTAGGACATCGGTTGGCGACCCTGTACTGAGGAGCAAACGTCGGACGATTCCACCATGAGGATCCAGGAGGAAAAACACCATGATGCGTGTGAGATGGCTCGTTGCGACTTTGGTAATTCTCTCTCTGATATCAGGCACACTGATCGGATTTGCGCCCACGCCCACCGCGAGCGCTCAAGAACCCACACCCGTGGCAGGGGCTGCCCAGCCGTTGAAGATGTCGATAATATCTAAAGAACCTGATCAACCCCTATTTTGTGGCCATGGGTGACGGAGCGAAGGCTGCGGCCAAGGATTTCAACGTCAACATGTCGGTGCTCGCGCCGGAGCAGCCGGATAGCGTGGAAGAGCAGTCGAACATGGTCGAGAACCTGATCCAGGCGAAGACGGATGCGATCATCCTGGTGCCGGCGGACTCCAAGGCGATCGTGCCGGCGGTGGAGAAAGCTCGCGCGGCGAAGATACCGGTCATCGCTGCCGACACCAAAGTGATCGGGACCGACGTGGAATCATTCGTGGGGTACGATTCC
The DNA here is from genome assembly GCA_963843645.1 of uncultured Chloroflexia bacterium. Classification (GTDB taxonomy): domain Bacteria; phylum Chloroflexota; class Anaerolineae; order DAOTYC01; family DAOTYC01; genus CAWJLE01. Next base: position 68,499 of record CAWJLE010000004.1, read on the forward strand.
AAGGAACTGGCGGCCATCATGGCCCGCTGGTTGAAGGATTACATCACCGCGAACATGGGCGGCAAGGCCAACATTGTGATCCTGGAAGGCCTGCCGGGCGCTTCGACCGCGAAGGATCGTAACGACGGGTTCCACTCCGTGCTGGATAACGTCGACGGGATCAAGATTCTGGCGTCACAGACGGCGAAATGGAACCGGGTGGAAGCCGTGAAAGTGACAGAGGACATGCTGACGCGGTTCCCGGACCTGAACGTGGTCATCGGGGCGAACGACGAGATGGCGCTGGGTGCGATCGAGGCGATCGAGGCCCGCGGGCTGACCCCGGGCAAAGACGTGATGGTCATCGGCGTGAACGGCGCAGAGAATGCACTGGAGGCCATCGAGGCCGGCAAACTGCTGGCCACCATCTACCCCAACCAGTACTGCCTGTCCTACCTGGCGGTCCAGGAAGCCGTCGATCTCGTTCGCAACGGCGTTCAGCCGCCGAAAGAGCTCATCGGGCAGCTGAGCCAGGTCATTTCGAAGGACAACCTCGCCCCATTCCAGGCGGCCTACGCCGCCGGCCTCACGTGCACCAAGCAGGCCTCGGATCGAGCCATTGAAGATGTCGATCATTTTGAAGAACCTGATCAACCCATACTTTGTGGCCATGGGTGACGGAGCGAAGGCCGCGGCGAAGGATTTCAACGTCGACATGTCGGTGCTCGCGCCGGAGCAGCCGGACAGCGTGGAAGAGCAGTCGAACATGGTCGAGAACCTGATCCAGGCGAAGACGGATGCGATCATCCTGGTGCCGGCGGACTCCAAGGCGATCGTGCCGGCGGTGGAGAAAGCTCGCGCGGCGAAGATACCGGTCATCGCTGCCGACACCAAAGTGATCGGGACCGACGTGGAATCATTCGTGGGGTACGATTCCAAGGAACTGGCGGCCATCATGGCCCGCTGGTTGAAGGATTACATCACTGCAAACATGGGCGGTAAGGCCAACATTGTGATCCTTGAAGGCCTGCCGGGCGCTTCGACCGCGAAGGATCGTAACGACGGGTTCCACTCCGTGCTGGACAACGTCGACGGGATCAAGATTCTGGCGTCACAGACGGCGAAATGGAACCGGGTGGAAGCCGTGAAAGTGACAGAGGACATGCTGACGCGGTTCCCGGACCTGAACGTGGTCATCGGGGCGAACGACGAGATGGCGCTGGGCGCGATCGAGGCGATCGAGGCCCGCGGGCTGACGCCGGGCAAAGACGTGATGGTCATCGGCGTGAACGGCGCGGAGAATGCGCTGCAGGCCATCGAGGCCGGCAAACTGCTGGCCACCATTTATCCCAACCAGTACTGCCTGTCCTATCTGGCGGTCCAGGAAGCGGTGGACCTCGTCCGCAACGGCGTCCAGCCGCAGAAGGAGCTCATCGGGGAGCTGAGCCAGGTCATCTCCAAAGACAATCTGGCGCCGTTCCAGGAGGCCTACGCTGCCGGTCTCACGTGTAAATAGCGGAGATCAATCCGCGCGAGGCAGGGCCAACGCCCTGCCTCGCCCGATTGCAGTTGCCATCAGGCTCGATAGGGCAGGTGAATATGCCAAAACTACTGGAAATGCGCCAGATCTGCAAGTCCTATCCCGGCGTGCAAGCGCTGGACGGCGTCGATTTCGACCTCTGCGCGGGTGAGCTTCACGCGCTCGTCGGAGAAAACGGCGCCGGGAAGTCGACGCTGGTGAAGATCCTGTCGGGTGCGGTGCGTCCGGACTCAGGGACGATCACTCTCGACGGCCAAACGGTATCGATGAACGACCCGCTCCACAGCCGGTCGCTTGGAATCGCCATCATCTATCAAGAGCTCAACCTCGTCCCAGAACTTTCCGTGGGACAGAACATATACCTCGGACGCGAGCCGCGACGCTCAGGGCCCTTCGGCGCGTTGATCGATTGGAAGCAGATGTACGAGCAGAGCCAGGCCCTACTGGATTCGCTCGGTCTCGCCGTGGACCCGCGACTGCAGGTGAATCAGCTGGGCATTGCCCAGCGGCAGATGGTCGAAATCGCGCGTGCTCTGTCCGAGTCCAGCCGCATCCTGATCCTGGACGAGCCGACAGCGACCCTCACCGACCGAGAGATCGAGATCCTGTTCGATACGGTCAAGACGCTAAAGCAAAAGGGTGTGGGCATCATCTACATTTCGCACCGACTGCCGGAAATATACGAAATCGGCGACCGAGTGACGGTGCTGCGCGACGGCAAGCTCGTCAGGACGCAAGACGTCGAGGGCACCGAGATCGGCGAGATCATCAACATGATGGTCGGACGCGAGATCAGCCAGCAGTTCCCGCGCGAGTTCAACGCGCCCGGACAGGAGGCGCTGCAGGTCAAGGGCGTCGGCCCGGTGTCGCTGGTGGTTCGGCGCGGCGAAATCGTCGGACTGGCCGGGCTGGTCGGTGCGGGTCGCACCGAGCTGGCCGAAACGGTGTTCGGTCTGCGGCGGCGGCCCGGGTGCGCCCTCTTCGTCAACGGCCAGGAGGTCAAACCGAGGAATCCCGCAGCGGCAAAAGAGATCGGCATCGCTCTCATTCCCGAAGACCGGCGCAAGCAAGGACTATGCACCCTGTTGCGCGTCCGCGAGAACATCGCCCACGCATGCCAGGAGAAGCTGTTTCCTCGAGGGTTCATCCGGCCATCGGTGGAGAGCCGGCTGGCGAAGGAGTACATTCAGAAGCTGCACATCGCCACGCCCTCCGTGGAGATTCCCGTCAGCAATCTCAGCGGTGGCAACCAGCAGAAAGTGGTGCTGGGCAAGTGGATGGCCACTGAAGGACAGGTCATCATCTTCGACGAGCCCACGCGCGGTATCGACGTCGGCGCCAAGGCTGAGATCCACGGGCTGATGAACGATTTGGCGAAGGCCGGTGCGGCCATCCTGATGATCTCGTCGGACCTGCTCGAGATCCTGGGCATGAGCGATCGCGTCTACGTGATGCGTGACGACCAGGTCGTGGCCGCGCTCGACCGGCAGGACGCCACCCAGGCGCGCGTCCTGGCATACGCTTTGGGGGAGGCCTCAGAATGACCGGACTCAGCCGTAGAGGTAGCGTCCCGGCGACGCGGCTGCGGAAAGCGCCGGAAATCGTCAGCGTGATCGCCATTCTGTTGATAGCGATCATCGTCTTCACGCTGTCCGCGCCGGGCTTCTTCGAGGTGTCTAACCTGACGACCGTCGTGCGGCAGGGCGCCATGCTCGCGATCGCGACCATGGGCATGTCTCTCGTGCTCCTGACCGCGGAAATCGACCTGTCGATCGGATCCGTCATGGCCCTTGCCGGCGTCACGACCGGGCTCGCCCTCGCTGCTGGATGGAGCGTGCCGGCCGCCGTCGTCGTCGGGCTGCTGGTCGGTCTGGGCGCGGGGCTGTTCAACGGCCTGGTCGTGGTCGCCACCGGCTTGCACTCGTTCGTGGTAACCTTCGGAATGCTGGGCATGGCCCGCGGTTTGGCGCTGGTGGTCACGAATGCGGAGAGCCTGACCGGCTTTCCGGACTCGTTCGCCGGGCTGTTCCAGAGCGACAGCTTCGGCATACCGTTTGCGTTCTGGATGATCGTGCTGGTCGTGGGCATCACGTACATCCTGCTGCACCACACGTCGTTCGGAACCTCGCTCTACGCGATCGGCAGCGGTGTAGAAACGGCGCGACTGGCCGGGATTCGGGTGTTTCGCAGCAAGGTGACGATCTTCGCACTGTCGGGTGTGTTCGCCGCGCTGGCAGGAATCATGGTCGTCGCGCGCCTGAACGCGGCAAGCCCGGCCATCGGCACCGGCTACGAGTTCGACGCAATCGCGGCGTGCGTTGTAGGCGGCGTGCCGCTCGAGGGCGGCCGAGGAACCGTGATCGGCGCGCTGACCGGCGCGTTCGTGATCACGATCCTGCGCAATGGAATGAGCATCATGGGGATCGGGCTGTACTGGCAGCTCGTCGTGATCGGCCTGGTGTTCATCCTGGCTTACGCGATGCAATCCCTGAGGAGCGATCGACTATGAGCACATCTCGAATCGCGGTCAGACCTGGCGCGAGGCTGGGCGCCGGCCCGAGGTGGGCGACGTTCCTGATGAGCCTGTCGAGACTGGTCCTGCTGGGAGTGCTTATCGGCGCGGGGCTGCTCATCAACAGCCGCTTCCTGTACTTCCCTAACGTCATCAATATCGTCCGTCACGCGTGCCTGCTGGCGCTCATCTCGTACGGTATGACGCTTGCCATGCTCACCGGCGGCATCGAGCTGTCGGTCGGATCGGTCGTGGCGCTGTCGTCGTGCGTGGCCGCGCCGCTGTGGCTGCAGGGGCGCTTCATCGAGGGCACCCTCATGGCCGTCGCGGTTGGGGCGCTCATCGGTGTCGTCAACGGTTCGATGGTCGCGTACCTGAGGATCCCGGCGTTCATCGCCACCTACGCCATGATGCGTGTGGCTCGCGGCCTGGCGCTGCTCTACTCTGGCGGCAAGAGCGTGTACGGCTTCGCGCCTGGCTTTCGCCGCATCGGGAGCGGGTTCGTCGCGGGCGTGCCGACGCCCGTCCTGGTTGCGGCGTTCCTGTTCGTCGTGCTGTACCTGCTGCTGCGGTACACGACGTGGGGCCGGCGCGTTTATGCTCTCGGCGCGAATCCGATTGCCGCCCGTTTCAGCGGCTTCAACGTGCCGGCGCTCTTGCTGGTGATCTACGCCGCCAGCGGTGTCCTCTCGGCGATCGCCGGCCTCGTCTACACCGCGTACGTGAACGCCGCAGAGCCGGTGATCGGCGACGAATTCGCCTTGGACGCCATCGCGGCGGTGGTCATCGGCGGCACGCCGTTCTCGGGCGGCGTAGGCGGCGTGTCCAACACGATCGTCGGCGCGATCATCATCGCCGTTCTGAATACCCTCCTCAATCTCATCAACATTTCGTCCTACTGGCAGGTGTTCGCGAAGGGGCTGGTGATCATTCTCGCGCTGGTCTTTGATCTCATCGTGCGCCACTATCTCAGCCGGCGCGTCTAGCCGGCACTCGTCAAGGAGGCATTTCTATGAAATTCGGCACACAGGGGATGATGGGAGTCGATTACGAAGAGCGCGTAAACTTCGACCGGCTGCGTCGCGACCGTGTCGCCAAGATCAAGACGGAGATGGAGAAGACGGATTTCGGCTGCCTGCTCCTGTTCTCCAGCAGCAACAAGCGGTACGCGACCGCCACGTGCGCCACGTCGCCGGACTGCGACAACAACGGGCGCTACGCGATCATCCCCCGCAATGGCGATCCGTACATCTTCGGTTTCGGCTCCGAAGTGGCGGCGGCGAAGCTGAACTGCCCATGGATCGCCGAGCGGGCGTTTCCGGCCCATACCACGATGTTCGGCGCGCTTCCGCCCGACTGGGGTGCCGCGCAGAATTTCATGAAGGACCTGCAGATGGTTCTCGAGCAGCACGGCATCGGCATGGACGAGCCCATCGGGATCGACATGCTGGATTCGCAGCTCATCCTGGCTCTGCAAGGGGCCGGCTATCGCTTCGGCGACGGACAAAACCTGATGCTCAACGCCCGGATGGTCAAGACAGACGATGAGATCCAGCTGCTGCGGAACGCGGCCGCGACGGTCGACGCCGCGTTCGATGCCCTTGCCCGCATGATCCGACCTGGTGTGCGCGAAAACGACATCCAGGCGGAGGCGTCGCGGGTGTTGCACACGCTGGGCAGCCAGTGGGTCATCAACGTGCAGGTCACCAGCGGCTCTCGCACTCATCCGCACCCACACTTGAGCTCAGATCGATTGCTGCAGCCGGGAGAGCTCGTCTTCCTCGACATCGACACCTTGCTCAATGGCTACCATACGTGTTATTATCGCACTCTCGCGTGTGGACGGCCGACGTCGACCCAGCGGGACGTGTACAAGCGAACGTACGATATGCTTTACGCCGGCGTCAACCTGCTGCGTCCCGGTGCCACGACTGCCGACATCGTCCGCGCGTGGCCGAGCGCCGAGTACTGGGGCTTCAAGAACGAGGCAGAGGCATTCGGACTGGCGTTCGGGCACGGCATCGGCACGGGGCTCTGGGAGCGCCCGATCGTGTCGCGGCTCTACAGCCTGGATCACCCCGTGGTGCTGAAGGAAGGCATGGTGATCGCCCTGGAAACGTACTGCGGGGAAGGGCGGGACGGCGCCCGCATCGAAGAGGAGTGCGTGATCACCGCCGATGGCGCGGAGGTCATCACGCACTTCCCGTGTGACGAACTGGTGGCGTGTGGCGCCACGTACTGAACCTGCCCCCCGGTTCTTTCTTCGAGCGCCTCGAGAGAGAAGAAAGAACCGGGGCAGTACACTCTAGTCGGAGGTCATTGCCGGATGCTTCTCACCAACTTGCCGATCATCTCGCAGCGCAACATTCAGGAGCAGATATACAGCGTGCTCGTCTCCCGAATCGTAACGCAGGAGTTCGCCCCTGGGACGCGACTGAGTGTCCCAGACCTGGCCGCGGCCTTGCGCGTCAGCCGCACGCCGGTAAAGGAAGCCATCAACCGCCTGGCCCTGGAGGGGCTGGTCGTCATCCATCCGCGGCGGGGAACTTACGTCGCCCGCGTCACGGCCGACAGCATCAGGGAGCTGCTCGAGGTGCGGATGATGGTCGAGATGCATGCGGGAGAGATGGCGGCGGGCCTGGTTACAAATGAGGATCTCGCAGAGTTCGAGTCGCTGCTGACCGAGATGGCGGCTTTCGCAAACGGCGATTACTACACCGACTACCTGGCGTTCATCGCCGTAGACAACCGCTTCCACCTGAAGTTCTTTCAGATAGTAGGCAATTCGCTCTTGATGGAGTTCTACGAGAACGTACTGCGGCGCGTGCAGGTGGTGCGTTCATATCAAAGAGCGCCCCGTGCCGCGAAGGAAGCACGCCAAACCCAGGCGGAGCATCGCGCTATCCTCGACGCCATGCAGGCGCGAAACGCTGAACAGGTCCGGAAGGCCATACGCACGCACGTCAGCAACCGCACGCAGCAGTTTATCGACGCGCTCGAGCGGAACCCGGTTCTCGACGAGGCCGACGGCGGACACAATCTACGAGAGTGAGGGACCCCAATGACACTCGGAACCATGGCGGTCGACTCGGAAATCCGGCTCGACTACGGCAAGCTTCGGCAAGACAGGCTGTCGAAGATGAACGAGCAGATGAAGAAAGATGGACTCGGCGCGCTGCTGACGTTTGATCCCGACACGATTCGGTACATCAGCGGCACTAAGCTCAACGACTGGACGAACAACAAGCTCGCCCGTTGCTGTCTCCTCGTCACCGACCACGCGCCGATTTTGTTTGAAATCGGCAGCGCCATCGAGACCAAAAAACGCCTCAGCCCGTGGATCAAGGACCGCATCTACCCGATGGTCGGCTCGATGCGAGGCACTTTCCCCGCGGCGGTCGCTTACGCCAACGCAAAGAAATTCGCCGGGATGGTCGCCTCACACTTGAGGGAAATGGGCGCCGGCGGCGAACCGCTCGGGGTAGACATCTGCGAGATTCCGGTGCTGCGGGCCCTGGAGGAGCTGGGAATTCGGGTCGTCGATGGCCAGCAGACCATCCTGAACGCCGAGAGCATCAAGACGGTTGAGGAAGTGGAGCTGATCGAGACCTCAATCTCGATAGTAGAGGCGGCCTTTTGGGAAGTGGTGAGCTTCGCGCGGCCCGGCGTGCGCGAGAACGAAATCAGCGGACTCATGCGCAACGTGATGTATCGGCTCGGCGCGGAAGAAATTCAGAACATCAACGTCATCACCGGCGATCGCTCGTATCCTCACCCGCACGACTCGTCCGACCGCATTCTGCGCATGGGGGACATGATCTTCATCGACGTGGTGAACTGCTTCAACGGCTACAAGACGTGCTACTACCAGACGTTCGTCACGGGGAAGCCGTCGGCGCGGCAGCTCGACGTTTACAAGCGGGTCTACGATTGGCTGTACGATGCGATGGCCCTGGTCCGGCCGGGCGTGACGACCGCCGAGATTGCCAAGGTCTGGCCGACGGCGCAAGAGATCGGCCTGGCGGACGAAGGCGAGGCCTTTGCCCTCCAACTCGGCCATGGGGTCGGTATCACCCACTGGGCCAAGCCGGTGATCAGCCGCCTCTTCTCACTCGAGCATCCCGAGGTGCTCCGCGAGGGCATGGTCCTGGCTCTGGAAACCTATGGCGGGCAGGGAAACGACGGCGTACGGATCGAGGAGATGGTGGTAGTCACCGAGGGCGGATACCGGCAGCTGACCAAGTTCCCGGCGGCCAACCTGATCGCGTGCCCGTGCGTAGGCAGCCTTCTGCCGTAGCGGGAGACTCATCCGAGGTATTGCTCCCAGGCAACCGGGGGAAGGCTGCCGTCGGCGAGAAAGCTTATCTCCTCCGGTTCGGTTCGAACCACGAAACCGGGAAGCCGAGTCAGCTCCGGGAGGATGGCGTCCGACACCTGAATCGCGCTCAGGTGGAGGGTGTCCCAAATGCGGACCACCCGCACGGTGCGGTGGGTTTTCGCTCCCAATAGTCTCAGGGCAAGATCGACGGCTTGCCGATCGGTGGACAGCGTGAGTGGGATCTTGCCGCGCTCGGGGAAGCCGGAGGTGATGGCATTGGCCATCCAGACGTCATATTTCATTTTGCTGGTCAGGCGCGCAACGGTGAAGTCGGCCAGACCCAGGCCTGACGCGTTACCATGAGACGCCTCCGTGAGGTCGAAGACGGCGATCCATTGGATGCGCGGCCGCTCGAATTCGGGCTCGCCCCTGATCCCGATGCGTCCGATGATGTTTGTGTCCATCCCGATGCCGCTGATCTCTTTGCCCATCCGGTCGATCAGCAGGAGGTCGATGTCGTCCACTGGCAGGCTCGCCATGAGGAAGTTGGCACGCTCCAGGAACTGCGGTTCGGCCCGTTCGATCTCTGCGCCCGAAATCGCGTGGATCTCCGAAGTTCGCTCGAGACCGTCGTCGACGAGCGCGATTCCGAACAGGACCGGCGCCCGCTCGATCACCATGCGTGCCGCGGCGGGCATGAAGTCTCGCAGGCCGCGCGCGCCGAAGGAGTGAATCGCTTCGGCCCCGGCGTGGTTGCCCAGACCCGCGACCAACATCTTCATGAGCCCGCTGCCGTAGCGGCCTCCGAAATCGGTATGTCTCTTCACGCGGTTGATGACGACGGTTCCGGCGGCTTCACTGGCGTAACGATCGAGATATACAGGTACGCCGTCATCGGTCGTCCCGAGCCGGACGACCTCCATGGACGAGAGGATGGGAGCGCCGGCGTATTCCGCAGTCAGACCGTAGCTTGCCAGCAGCTCCACCTGCCCGGAGGCCGTAGCGCCGCCGTGGCTGCCCATCGCTGGGACCAGAAACGGTTCCCAACCCAGGTTACGAATCTCTTCTACTACGGTTCGGGTAATCAACGCCACGTTGGCGATGCCGCGGCTGCCGCAGGCAATGGCGACGCGGCTGCCCCGCGGCAGTGTCCCTCGCAGACCGAGTCTGCGCATCTGCTGGCGAACGGCACCGGGCACATCGGCCAGGGGAGCCGCGTGCAATGGTTGTGAAACAACGCTCATCCTTGGATAGGTCTCATTTTCCTCGCTGTCCTGGGAGCCGATGGAGTGGTCTTCGCTGAAGACGCAGTGTAGCACGACGGCGGCTTTGGCAAAATTCCGGTAAACACGATCTAGCGAAAATCGAAAAACACTTGACAAGCGAATGCGAAAGGAGTATACTGTGAAGTGTAAGATTTCACACTTCTCAACAACCTATATCGATCGCCCGGCCAAGCTTTCGGCAAGTGGTCTCCCTCAGGCGATCTAACAGGACCCTCACACGCATTGCCGCCATAGTCGCCGCGCCCAATGCACCGTCGTTTGCAGTCGCTCAAAGAGGAGGCCACAATGGCAGGCACGATGAAGGCGGTCGTTTTTCGAGGCCCGAACGACATGGTGATGGAGACGCTCTCGATTCCCCAGATCGGGCCGAATGAGGTGCTCGTTCGGTCCATGGCGTCGGGCATCTGTCACTCCGATTTCGATCTGCTCAGCGGAAAATACATCGTCCCATTTACTTATCCCGTTACTCCCGGCCACGAGTGGTCAGGCGAGGTGGTTGAGGTCGGCAGCGACGTCAAGAGCTTCAAGCCGGGCGATCGGGTGGTCGGCGAATGTCCTTACGGCTGCGGTGAGTGTATCGCCTGCAAGTCCGGCGCCTCGAACTACTGCCCCAACGCGAATCACTTCGGCTTCACTGAGAACGGCGCCGCGTCCGAGTTCTTCAAGGTCAAGGCGCGCCTGCTGCACGCCTGCCGGACAACGTGTCCTGGGAAGATGGCGCTCTCGTCGAGCCGTTCACCGTCGGCTACTACGCTATCCACGTATTGGGCGGAACGGACGGCGGCCAAAAGGTCGTCGTATTCGGGGGCGGTACCATCGGTGCGTGCACGACGGCCGCCGCTCGGGGCATGGGAGCGACCGTCATCGCGGTTGAGCCGGTCGCCCAGCGTCGCCAGCTGCTGGAGGCAGTGGGAGCGGACCACACCCTCGATCCCATGGAACCGAATTTCATCGCGGAACCTCCTCGACCTGACCGACGGCATCGGCGCCGATCTGGCGATCGAAGCGTCAGGTCACATGGCTGCCTTGCAGACTATTCTCAGCACGGTTCGGAACGACGGCCGGGTCGTCTTCACCGGGATCAACATCGGCATGATCGTGCCGGTGGAGCTGGGGCTGATCCAGATCAAGGGCCTTAACATAAAGGGCACGGTCGGTGCGCCCAATATGTGGCCGCGCGCCCTGCAGTTCCTGAGCCGCGTCAAGCCCAATTTGAAGCCCGTCGTCACCCACCGTTTCCCCTTGTCCCGGGCTAAAGATGCGTACGCGATCGCGGCCGATCGCGCGCGATCGGTGAAGGTACTGTTGTTGGCGGAGTAGCCGGCGGTGGTGCGGCGGTCGTGCCGGCTCATCGTTCGATTGAACTCGGAGGGTCGCCCATGCTGATCGATCTGAGGGAAAAGTTGCCGTCATTACCGGCGCGGCCCAGGGGCTGGCCAAGGGCACTGCGCTGCGGCTGGCGGACGAAGAGGTCCACCTGGTGCTTGCCGACGTCTCCGATGAAAAGTTGCAGGAGACCTGGACCGAAGTGCTGGCCAGGCATCCGGCGAACAAGGGTTTCGCGATGAAAGTCGACGTCAGCTCGGACGAGCAAATGGATCGTCTGGTCGACGAGGCGGTGAAGCGGCTGGGGCGGATCGACATCATGTTTAATTGCGCCGGTGTCACTCAGCCCGAATATGCCTTCGCCGACACGCCCCAGGCGACGTACGAGCGCACGGTTAATATAAACCAACGCGGCGTGTTCAACGGCCTGCGGTCGGCGTGCCGCGTCATGCGACGGCAGCGGAGCGGCAGTATCATCAACGTCGCTTCCTGGTGGGGCAAGAGCGGCCACGCCTATTTCGGCACGTACTGCGCCACAAATCCGCTGTGATCAGCATGACGCAATCGGCAGCGCTGGAAATGGCGGAGTTCGGCGTGCGGGTCAATGCCATCAGCCCGGGCAACATGATGACTGAAATGCACTGGCACCATGCACGGGAGGAGGCGAAACGGCGCGGGGGCAGACGTGCAGCCAGAGGACATCTCAGAAGAAATCCGCCTGTCGGTGCCCTTGCTGCGCTGCGGCACCGCGGACGACATCGCGAACGCCGTCATCTTCCTGGCCTCCGAGCTGTCTGCCTACATCACCGGCCACAACCTCGACGTCAACGGGGGATGCGACGTACATTCCTGGTAGTTCCGGAATGCTTTTAGCGAAATCATGGAAGGGAGCGATCAGAATGACACACGGCACAATGGCAGTCGACTACGAAGTCAGGGTGGATTACGAGCGGCTCCGCAGAGAGCGTCTCGCCAAGGCCAAGGCAGCTCTGGAGGCGTCCGGCTACGGGGCGCTGGTCTGCTTCGATCCTAACAACACGCGCTACATCACCAGCACCTACCTGGGGGAATGGGCCCGGGACAAGATGGGCCGCTACTCCGTCCTGCCTCTGGGCGGCGAGCCCATCCTGTACGATTTCGGCAGCGCGGTCAAAGTCAAGCAGATGCGCTCGCCGTGGCTGAAGCAGGAGAACGTGCGGCCGACCAGCAACTGGATGCGCGGCTCGGTGCCGCTCAGCGCGGGCATCATGGACGACTTCGCCCAGGAATTCGCCAAGGTCCTGGACGAGCATGGTGTCCGCAACAAGCCGATCGGCGTGGACATGATGGACGTCCCCTTGTTGAAGGCCATGCAAAGCGTCGGTATCCAGATCGAAGACGGGCAGCAAGTGATGCTGGACGCCCGTATCATCAAGACGGTCGATGAGGTCGAGCTCCTCAAATTGTCGGCCGGAATGGCCGATGCGGCATTTGCCGACCTGTTCAGCGCGATCCGGCCCGGAGTGCGCGAGAACGAGCTGGCCGCCATCGCGAGCGACCGCCTGTTCCGTCTCGGGTCCGACCAGGTGGAATACGTCAACGTGGCATCGGGGGAGCGGACGAATCCGCACCCACACACCTCCACCGACCGCATGATCCGTCCCGGGCGACCTGGTCTACATCGACCTGATGCACTCCTTCAACGGCTACCGCACGTGCTACTATCGGACCTTCATGTGCGGCGAGCCGACTGCGGAGCACCGGCGTGTCTACAAGCAGACGATCGACTGGCTCGACGCCGGCATCGAGCAGGTCAGGCCGGGGGCGACCACTGCGGACATCGCGGCGGCCTGGCCTGCGGCCGAAGAGCTGGGCTTCACCGATGAAGCGGCGGCCTTTGCCTTGCAGTTCGGGCACGGCATCGGGCTGTCCATCTGGGAGAAGCCGGTGGTAAGCCGTCTGTTCTCGCTGAAGGATCCCTATGCGCTGAAAGTGGGCATGGTCTTCGCGCTGGAGACCTATTGCGGCACGGCCGACGGCTCTTTTGGAGCGCGGGTCGAGGACGAGATCGTGGTCACCGAGCAGGACACGAAGTGATCACCAAGTTCCCGCGCAACGAGCTGCCGGTTACCTGGTCTTGTTGAGGCATGGCGGGACCCCGAGGTCCCGGTTTATAGCTAAGAACATTTACTCCAAGGAGGATATACCATGGCAGAACGTAAGGTCGTACGACATTTCAACTGGCTCGACATCGAGCCTGACAAGAAGCTGGATGCGACGACCGGATGGGTCAAGATGGATGTGCGATGGGTGGCCACAAAAGAATCGTGCGGAACGGAAGGCGCCGTGATGGGCCGTACGATTTTCCGCCCGCGGCTGGCGGGAGAAAGTTCCAAGCACGACCTCCACACGCATCCCAATGCGGAAGAGATCATCCACATTCTTCGTGGCACCGGGCGTGGCATGAGCGGCACCGAATGGTTCGATCTCAAGCCGGGCGACGTGTTGTTTGTCCCGAAGGGCGACGATCACATCGTCGAAAATACCAGCGAGGTGGAGCCGCTCGAGGTCCTCTTCGTCTACGCCCCAGCTACGAATCTGGAAGAGGCCGGCTACGTGCCCAAGGGGCACGGCAAGAAGTAACGTCGCACATGGATGTGCTGCGCCCACCGTGCTCCGGACGGGACGCGGTGGGCGGCGTTATTGTGTGCCGGGATTGGGTGGTCGAACGGGTACGCCTGGGCGAGCATCGCAGTTCGATCTAAGGTCGGTGTCCTTTTACGATGAGAGGAAGATACCAACGAGCCTTGGGAACGACTCTGAACTCTGCCTGGGCGTGACCGCTGCCGACGGCGCAGCCGAAGCGCGCCGTGTTGGCCACGACGTCGCCGTAACCGCCAGTGTGGGTCGCGACGAAGGTCCAGGTCAGGAGTTGGCCGGGCGCAACGTCGCCGCGCCAGGTGATCTGATCGTCGGCCACGCTCGACCCGCCCGGCTGATCGATCCAGCCGGCAAAGGTCGTCAGGACGGGCAGGGTGTCGGTCAGGCGGAGGCCGGTCGCGGGTGACTCGCCGGTGTTGGTCAGCGCCACGGTGTACGTGACCGTCCCCCGACCGCGAGGCCGGACGTCGGCGTGACCGTCTTGCCAATCGAGATCACCGGCGGCCCCAGGACGGTGAAGTCCGCCTCGGCGTGACCGCTGCCGGCGGCGCAGCCGAAGCGCGCGGTGTTGGCGACGACGTCGCCGTAGGCGCCGGTGTGAGTCGCGACGAAGGTCCAGGTCAGGAGTTGGCCGGGCGCAACGTCGCCGCGCCAGGTAATCTGATCGTCGATCACGCTCGACCCGCCCGGCTCGTGGAGCCAACCGGCGAAAGTTGTGCTCACGGGCAGGGTGTCGGTCAAGCGGAGGCCGGACGCGGGTGACTCGCCGGTGTTGGTCAGCTCCAGCGTGTAGGTGACCGTCTCCCCGATCGCGATCCTGGACGTCGGCGTGACCTTCTTGCCGATTGAGATCACCGGCGGTCCCAGGACGGTGAAGTCCGCCTCGGCGTGACCGCTGCCGGTCGTGTAGCCGGAGCGCGCGGTGTTGGCGACGACGTCGCCGTAGCTGCCGGTGTGGGTCGCCACGAAGATCCAGGTCAGGTGTTGGCCGGGCGCTACGTCGCCACGCCAGGTAATCTGACCGTCGGCCACGCCCGATCCGCCCGGCTGATCGATCCAGCCGCCGAACGTCGTGCTCACAGGCAGGGTGTCGGTCAGGCGGAGGCCGGCCGCGGGCGACTCGCCGGTGTTGGTCAGTGCCACGGTGTACGTGACCGTCCCCCCCATCGCGATCCTGGACGTCGGCGTGACCGTCTTGCCGACCGAAATCACCGGCGGCCCCAGGACGGTGAAGTCCGCCTCGGCGTGACCGCTGCCGGTCGTGTAGCCGAAGCGCGCGGTGTTGGCGACGACGTCGCCGTAGGCGCCGGTGTGGGTCGCGACGAAGGTCCAGGTCAGAAGTCGGCCGGGCGCAACGTCGCCACGCCAGGTAATCTGACCGTCGGCCACGCCCGATCCGCCCGGCTGATCGATCCAGCCGCCGAACGTCGTGCTCACGGGCAGGGTGTCGGTCAGGCGGAGGCCGGCCGCGGGCGACTCGCCGGTGTTGGTCAGTGCCACGGTGTACGTGACCGTCGCCCCCATCGCGACCCTGGACGTCGGCGTGACCGTCTTGCCGACCGAAATCACCGGCGGTCCCAGGACGGTGAGCGGCACGGAACTGCTCGACCCATCAGTACGACCCTGGAGCGTTGCGGTGTTGGTGAACACACCGCTCGCGAGGTTAGGGCTGATCACACCGGTCAGCGTGATGACGCCACCCGCGCCGACCTCCAGGTCGGCTACCTCCCAAGTGTAATTCGTCACACCCGTAGGCGTAATGGCCGCGCCGCTGGACACCCAGCCCACGTTCATCAATTCGACCGGCACCGGGTCGCTGATGACGACGTCCCGCGCTGGACCTATGCCCCCGTTGTTGAACGCGAGCGTGTAGGTGACGGGCTCCCCTGCAAGTGTCGCAGACGGCACCACCGAGGTCTCGATGACGGTCCCGGCTGCCATTTTGGGAACGGTTACTGGCCCCAGCGTCAATTGGTATATGTCGTCCATGGTCAGGGCGTCGATGGAGTCCCGCCTGGCGGCGATGTACCCGATCAAGGCCTTGAAATCGGCCGTGCTGATCTCGCCGTACCCGCCGACGTAGTGGAAGAGGAGAGGCAGAATGGTCCCGCCGCGTATGGCGTCGTCGACCGCGCCCTCCAGTGAAGCCAGGCTGTCTCCGGATCCGCACGGGCGAGCCGGCAGGTGGTAGTGGTCGTAGGGTTCCACATCGGGGGGCAGGACCCAGGCCGGATAGGGCGTCGTGTCGATGGCATCGGCGATCTCGACGGTGCGCCCGGTGAGCATACCGAGGTCCGCCATCGCCGTCATCGTGTCGTCATTCGACTCGCCATAGGGATAGGCGACGTATCTTGCGCCCGCCGCGAGTCCCTGCCCGGTCAGGTCGTTCAGACCATCGGTCAGATCCTGTTCCTGCTCGGCCTCGGTCATGTCTATCATACTCTGGTGGCTTCGAGTGTGGTTGCCGATCGTCCAGCCTGCCGCTGCCATCTCACGGAGCTGATCCCCGCTTATCAGGCCCCAGTCTATCACCGGGTTGAGCGTGCCCCGTATGCCGTGCTGGCGCATGGTGGGGAAGACGCTCGCGTACTGCGCGCTGTACCCGTCGTCGAAGCTCAGGACCACGGCCGGCCTGGACCGTGCTCCGACCCGCAGATCGTCGAAGCTGAAGCTCGGTGACTTGCCCACCGCACCGATCATCTCGAGACGGATGCGCTCGATGGGACTGGCCCAGGACGGAGCGCCGGCCCCGACTTTGAACGACGATTTCGCCCAAACCAACTGGTGCCATCCCACGGTCCCCATTCTCTCCGGGATGAGCCACACCCGATAGTAGTTGAGGAAATTGGCGTCGTTGGACAGGGACAAAATCAGACTGCCGCCATAGTCCGCCGCAGCGTCGTGCTGATACACCCAGAACTGGATCTGCTGAAGCGCCGATGAGGACAGGTCCCAATTCACTGTCTTGATCATCGCGGCCGTCGTGTCGGAGTAGGCGGTCAGCATGACGCTTCGCGTTCCGGAGTGAAGTAACGTGTCGTTCGAGACGGACCCGCCTGACGACAGCCACTCGGCCGCGCTCTCGAAATCCTCGTACTGCGTGCCGTCCGCGATCCACAGGTTTTTGGGCAGGGTGACGTCACTGGCGCCGAGTGAGGCGAGGGCCAGGGCTACAACCAGTGCGAGCCACAGACTCTTTCGCATGACAGTTCCATCCCGGGACAGGGTCACAATGTTGTTGCTGAGCGTCAGGAAAGGAATCGTTCGGCGGCCGCGGCGCGGCCTGATCGAATTCACGGCAATGACCCGGAGAAGACTGACTGTGCTGTTCTCGGGGGGAGCACCACCAGTGACAATATACCACGTTTGCAGACGACTTTGAAATTCAGGAGGTGTATCCCAGATTTTGGGCCGGATT
Source organism: uncultured Chloroflexia bacterium (assembly GCA_963843645.1). Classification (GTDB taxonomy): domain Bacteria; phylum Chloroflexota; class Anaerolineae; order DAOTYC01; family DAOTYC01; genus CAWJLE01. Next base: position 85,518 of record CAWJLE010000004.1, read on the forward strand.
GCGTTCACTTGTTTTTTCGCTATAATCACAAGGAAGAGCGTCAAGCTCGCCTCTTGCATGAATGCTCATCTTGATGTTGAACACTGTATCGAATCTAATCTAGATCCGTGAGTCTCCGCAGCTTACATTGCCACAGTCGCATCCGTTTTCACCGTGCACCCTGCCAGGGCTCGATCGGCATTTCCCAACTGACGACGACTTGCGTCAGGCCGAGTCGAATGAATGGTCGAGGTGTGCTTGGCGGCAAACGTCAACGCACACCCAGGAACGATGAGAGGAGGGAGGCCAGCCGAGAACAGACCGTAGGTCAGTCTAGCGACAACACCCGCAGTTCATCAGTCGGCCACACCCCGTCTCCGACATTGGAGCACGTGTGGAGTTCTTAATGAGCCGGGCGGCACTTGACCAGTCTGTCCAAAGGAGGAACAAGGCAATGTCTCGAAACAGTATGAGTCGACTGCTTTTCGTTGCCCTGGTGGCGGTTATGGTGGTCACCTTGCTTGGGGGCGCTGCACCGACGGCGACCGCTCAAAAGAGTTACACGATCGGTTTGTCCATGCACTTCATGCGTGACGACTACGCGGTCTGCGTCGTCAGTGCTGTCGAAGCTGTGGCGAAAAAGTATGGAAGCAAGGTCGTATCGACGGACGGAAACGCCGATCCGCAGAAACAGCTGGCCGATGTTGAGAATCTCGTCGCGCAGAACGTCGACGCCTTGATCGTCGTCCCGTTCGACGAGAAAGCTATCCTTCCGGCTCTGGAAAAAGCCAACCAGAAGGGGATTCCCATCGTTGCAATTACCCACATCCCCAACGCCGACTACATTATTTCAACCGTCGGTGGCGACGGCGACTACCAAAATGGTAAGGCCACGGGTGACTTCATGATCACGCAGCTGGGCGGCAAGGGCAATATCGCCATGATCGACCTGGGTTTCAGCCTCTGGCGCATTGACGAGCGCATCCGCGGCTTCGAGGACGCCATCAAAGCCAGCGATATCAAGGTCGTTGCCCGCCAGAGTGGCGTGGACCAGGATAAGGTTCAGAACATCGTCCAGAACATTCTGGTCGCCAACCCCGATCTGAACGGCGTCTGGGCCACGTTCAGCAATCAGGTCGTCGGTGCTTCGGATGCCCTGCGCGCCGCCGGCAAGAATAACGTCGTCCTGTCCGGGATCGATGCAGATAAGGCGATCATGGCCCGCATCAACGAAGGCTGGATCACCGGTACGGCTGCCCAGTTCCCCGAAGTGCACGGGACCCTGGCCGCCGAGGCAGTCTTCAAGCACCTCTTGGGCCAGCCGGTCGACAAGGAATACCCGGTGCCGGTCATGATGGTCACGAAGGACAACCTGGCCGAGGCCTACACTCAGATCTGGGCAAAGTGCGCGCCCGGCGAGATCCCCGGCCTCGACGTCAGCAAGGTCATGACCGCGACCGCCACAGTCACAGACACGACGAAGTAGACGCCGGTCTGAAACCTGAGGACGGGACGCCCCCGTCCTCAGGTCAGTAGACATCGGGAGAGCGAGAGTGAAGGAACGAGCACATTCTTCGTCAAAGCCGAAGCGCTTGATCGTCAGCCCATCGCTGTCTGCCAGAGTCGGTCAATTGGGGATCGTCCTGGCTTTCATCGTCATGATCGTCATCTTTTCGGCTCTGCGGCCCAAGATCTTTCTGAGTCTGGAAAATCTCACGAACATCGTCAAACAGACGGCCACGATCAGTGTGGTCGCTTTTGGGATGACCACCGTCATGCTCGCCGGCGGCATCGACCTTTCGGTGGGGTCCATCGTCGCAATGTCGAGCGTCGTGGCCGCGCTCGTGATGGAACAGGGTATCAGCCTGGTGGTGGCGGTGGTGGCCGCGCTGTTGTGCGGGGCACTGGTCGGCTTCGTGAACGGCGTCGTCAGCGTAAGGTGGAGAATCCAGCCGTTTCTGGTTACGTTGGGCACGATGAGCGTGGCCAGGGGATTGGCCCTGATCCTCAGTGGTGGGAAGACCGTCTACATCGATAACAAGGTGTTCCTGGACGTGATGGGCCGGGGAAACGTCGGCCCGGTGCCGGTCCTCCTGATCTGGACGCTCGTGTTCTTGGCGCTGTCGTGGGCGTTGATCAGCCGATCCGTTTTCGGACGACAGGTGCGCGCGGTCGGCGGCAACGAAGTGGCTGCCCGCCAGTCAGGTGTCCGCATCGGCCAGGTCAAAATCGCGGCTTTCACGTTGAGCGGCTTCCTGGCTGGATTTGCCGCGTTGATGATGGCCGGCAGGCTGTCCAGCGGTTTGCCCAGCGTGGGCACGGGCATGGAGCTCGACGCCATCACCGCGGCAGTTCTGGGAGGTACGGGGTTCGCGGGGGAAGGCGGATCCATGATCGGGACACTGTTCGGGGCCCTCGTCCTGGGCACCATCACGACCGGCCTGACGATTCTCGGCGTCGATCCGTACGTCCAATTGGTGGCAAAGGGTGTCGTGATCGTGCTGGCGATCATGGCCAGCTCACGGCAATGACAGTGACAGACGGGCAGGAGGCCATGGGCAAGCCATTTCTCTCGATGATAGGAATTTCGAAGCATTTCCTCGGAGTCCAGGCGCTGCACAAGGTCGACTTCGACGTGTATGAGGGCGAGGTCCACGCTTTGGTCGGTGAGAATGGGGCAGGGAAATCCACATTGATGAAAGTCCTGTCCGGCATCTACCAGAAGGATGAGGGGCAGATCGTGCTCAACGGCCACGTGGTCGAGCTGAAGAATCCGGTAGAGGCGCAGGAGCATGGCATCGGCGTGATCTATCAGGAGTTCGACCTGGCGCCCAACCTGACCGTCGCCGAGAACATCATGCTCTGTCGGGAGCCGGCGGGTTTTCTCGGGTGGATTGACCAACGAGAAAGCCTTCGTCGTGCGCAGGAGAGCCTCGACGCGCTCGGCATCGAGGTCGCGCTTCACACGATGGTGGGCAAGCTCAAGGTGGCCGAGCGGCAGATGGTGGCCATCGTCAAGGCCCTGTCCTTGAAGGCCAGGATCATCGTGATGGATGAGCCAACTTCAGCTCTCAGCAAACACGAGATCGATTTATTGTTTCAGATCATTAGAAACCTGAAATCGCAAGGTGTGTCCGTCGTCTACATCTCTCATCGCCTGGAGGAGATTTCGTATATCGCGGACCGGGTGACGGTTCTGAGGGACGGACGGCGCATGGGCAGCATGAGGGTGGCCGACACCAGCACCGAACAGATCGTTTCCATGATGGTGGGGCGTCAGCTAAAGGACTTCTTCCGAAAGGAGGAGGCCGCTCTCGGCGAGGTTATCCTCGAAGTCAGGCACCTGAGCTCAGTAGGTGTCGTCCACGACGTGAGCTTCGAGCTGCGCCGCGGGGAAATCCTTGGTTTCGCTGGCCTGATTGGCGCGCGTCGCACCGAGACCGCACGGTTGATTTTTGGGTTGGACAAGAGGGATGACGGCGAGATGCTGGTCGACGGTGCGCCAGTCGACATAAAAACACCCGAGGATGCGATCCGCCTGGGTATCGCCCTCGTCCCGGAGGACAGGAAAGCGCAAGGCTTGATCGTCAGGTGGCCGATCAGCGAGAACATGACGCTGCCGCTGCTGGGCCAGTTCAGCGGGCATGGGCTCATCGACCTCCGACGGGAAGAAGCCCAGGCCGGCAGCTACGTTGAATCCCTGGACATCAAGACGCCGAGCGTCCGCCAGCGGGTCATGTATTTGAGCGGCGGGAACCAGCAGAAGGTGGTCGTCGCGAAGTGGCTCATGACCGATCCTAAAGTGCTCATCCTGGATGAGCCTACCCGCGGCATCGATGTAGCGGCCAAGGCCGAAATCTATGCGTTGATGAGCCAATTGGCCAGGCGCGGCATCGGCATCTTGCTGATTTCGTCCGAGCTCCCTGAAGTGCTGGGCATGAGTGATCGAATCATCGTGATGCGAGAGGGCCGGATCACCGGCGAGCTGTTGCGCGCGGAGGCGACCGAGGAGAAGATCATGCGCTATGCCACCTCGGCCGGAACGAGCCCGACGTAACCCTTCTCGCCGCCGTGAATCGGCTAACAGATATCTGGATTTCGGCCGAATTTGCATGTGCGCAGATTTGGGTATAATAGACTGTAGCAGGCGACGTACCCGGGACCTTCGTTCCGGGCCCTCTGAAAGCCTGATTGGATCTCCACGACGCACGTGAGTGAAACACAGCCTCAGACTCGGCAGTTCTGTTATCACCAGTTAGTCTTCCATTCAGCGGATTCAACGGCCGCTCCGTTCCAAAGAGCCAGGCCCCGAGGACCCTAACGGGGCGAGGCAACTCCTGACGTCGTTGGCGACTTGTCGCCCTCTGAAACGTCACGTTTGTGACCTTCGCACTGACGTGTTGAAGGCATATCTTGCATCCCAACCAACTCCCGCACTCTTCTCTACTTTGTGAACGGTGCTGTATTTCTCTTCATCGGATAGTCTCCATAGCATCCTCTCAGGAGGTGAAGATGAGCTAGCGACTCACGAGGCCATCGAATCTGCGCTCGACAGTATGACCGACTCACGCGTTCTGGAGAGGAGAAATCCATTGGTCACTCGCAAGATGTTCGAGAGGATGTTCGTCATTCTGGTTCTCTGCTCGCTTGTTCTGAGTGGAACAGTGACTGTGCGGGCACAAGGCCCGGGGACGGAGGGAATCCGGGAGAAATACGCACAGAAGTTGCAGGATTGGAGGAAGCTGGCGGAGGCCAGGGTCACGCCTGCCGAGCGGCAGGCCGCAGCACAGCGCCAGGCGAAAGCCAAATTCAAGCTCCCCGAGCTAGGCGCCGCGCTGATGGCTGCGCCGGGCTCGGCCCCTCACTATTTCAGTCGTCCGAACTTTGCCAACAGCCCGCTGCCGTGGTTCCCGGTCACGCAGACACTTTCCCTCTCCACGACCTACACGTATTACCTGCCGGAAGTCTATCCCAGCAGTACTACCACCATTACCGGCGGCATTCGCAAGTTTGTGGATACGTTGCCAGGCTTGACTTCGGCCAACAAAAACAACCTGGGGCAGTACATCCCCGTCGCCGTCCCAGACCGGAGCAGCTATCCCGGCTCGGATTACTATGAGATCGCCCTGGTGGAGTACGAGGAGCAGATGCACTCCGACCTGCCGCCGACCAAGCTGCGCGGCTACGTGCAGCTGAATGGCGGCGACTCCACTCCCCATTATATGGGACCGACGATCGTCGCCCAGAAGGACGTCCCGGTGCGGGTCAAGTTCTACAACCTCCTGCCCACGGGCGAAGCCGGCAACCTGTTCATTCCGGTCGACACAACCTTGATGGGCGCGGGCGCCGGGCCGGACATGAGCATGAACGAGCCGGATCCGCAGAACCCGAGGTGCGGGAAGCTGCCGAAGCCGGCTGATTGTTACACCGAGAATCGGTCGATCATCCACCTGCACGGTGGCATATCTCCCTGGATCAGCGACGGCACGCCCCATCAGTGGATCACACCGGCGGGTGAAAGCACGACGTATCCGCAGGGCGTGAGCGTGGTCCCAGTGCCCGACATGGGCGATAGCGGCGATCCGACCGACGGCGTGATGACCTTCTACTATACCAATCAGCAGAGCGCCCGGTTGTTGTTCTACCACGACCATGCCTGGGGCATCACCCGCCTGAACGTCTACGCCGGCGGGGCCGCGCCCTACCTGATCCGCGATGATACTGAGAACGCGCTGGTCAACCAGGGGCTCATCCCTCCCTATAGCGACGAAATCCCACTGGTCGTCCAGGACAAGACCTTCGTGCCAAGCCTGCGGCAGCTCGCCGTGCAGGACGAGACCTGGGACGTCGATCGTTGGGGCGAACCCGGCGGCCTGTGGGCGCCGCACGTCTACCTGCCGAATCAGAATCCGGGCGACAGCTCCGGCGTCAACGCATTCGGACGGTGGGACTACGGACCGTGGTTCCACCCGCCCACCCTGGGCATCGACCATGGAGTGATCGCCAACCCATACTACGATCCGAATTGCGACCCCGACGTCACGTGGTGCGAGCCTCCTCTCATGCCCGGTACGCCTTACGTCTCGATGGGCATGGAAGCCTTTAACGACACGCCCATCGTCAACGGCACTGCCTACCCCACCCTGACGGTGGACCCCAAGTCCTACCGGTTCCGCATCCTGAACGCGGCCAACGATCGCTTCTTCAACTTCTCGCTCTACCAGGCGATCGATGCCAACGGAGTGAAGTGCGACCGCAACAACACCAATCCGGCCCCAGAAAGCACCGGCGTCGCGTGCACCGAGGTCGCCCTGAATCCCGCGGAAGTTGAGGCCGCTCTGACCGACTCGACGGTCGTTCCCAGCCCCGTCGGGGGCGCGGAGGGTCCGCACTGGATTCAGATCGGCACCGAAGGCGGTTTCCTGCCGGCGCCGGCTGAGATCGCGCCCCAGCCCATCACCTGGGTGACCGATATGAAGAGGTTCGACTTCGGCAACGTCGACAAACACTCGCTACTGGTCGCCCCCGCCGAGCGCGTCGACGTGATCGTCGACTTCTCCCGGTACGCGGGCCAGACGCTGATGCTGTACAACGACGCACCCGCGGCCTTCCCGGCACGCGACCCACGCTATGACTACTACACGGGCGACGCCGACCAGAGGACCACTGGCGGCGCGCCACCGACGCTGCCTGGATACGGGCCCAATACGCGAACCGTCATGCAGATCAAGGTCAACGCTGCATCCCCGGCTCCGGCTTTCAACCTGTCCGCGCTCCAGGCGGCTTTCGCCCACCATGCCGACGGATCGGGCGTGTTTGAGAGCGGGCAGAATCCGATCATCGTGGGGCAGAGTGCCTACAACTCCGCGTATGGCACTTCGTTCCAGGAGAATGGGCCGAATGCGGGCCTGGTGCAGATCTTTGACATCACCAGCACCTTCAAGACACTATCCGGGGGCGCGGCAGGCGATTCGCTTTCGTTCTATCTCGAGCCCAAGTCGATCCACGACGAGATGGGCGCCGCCTACGATCAGCAGTATGGGCGCATGAGCTGGGATGTTGGGGGTAGAGGCGCCGAACCCCCAGGCGGACCTGCAGAACGTCATCCTGTACCCGTACACGTTCCCGTCGCCAGACGTCCTCAAGGGCGTCGTCGTGACAGGGACGACCGACAGTCTGGTAGTGACCCCTATCACCTCGACCGTCGACGGGACACAGATCTGGAGGATCACACACAACGGCGTAGACACGCACCCCATCCACTGGCACCTGTACGATGCGCAATTGATCAACCGGGTCGGTTGGGATGGGGCCGTCCGCAGACCTGACGCCAACGAAGTGGGCTGGAAAGACACGATCCGCATCAGCCCGTTGGAGGACACGATCGTCGCCATCCGGCCGATCATCCCGCATTACCCCTTCGACCTACCCAACAGCATCCGGCTCCTCAATCCGTCGATGCCCGAAGGCGCCGTGCTCGCCGACATCAACGCCGTGCCCAACCTGGGATTCAACCCGGCGGGCGACCCGATCGAGATTGTGAACCACTACGTGAACTATGGGTTGGAGCACGTCTGGCACTGCCACATCCTCAGCCACGAAGAGATGGACATGATGCATGCGCTGTCGTTTGCAATTCCACCTATCGCACCTGCCAACCTGGTGGTCACTGCCACAGTCCCCATCACCAACGTGACCTTGACCTGGGACGACACCTCCAAGAACGAGACCTCGTGGAGGATACAGAGAGGCGGCCAGACGGTGGCGACGATAGCCTCGACCACCGGGCCGACGCTGGGGCAGGTGACCTACGTCGACACCAGCCCTGTCACCGCGACGCTGCCGATCACTTACCAGGTGCTGGCCAACAACCTGGTCGGCGACGACTTTGCCTACACGGCCGGACCGGACTTCCCTACCATGTCGCTCGACTCCGAACCGTCCAATGTGGCCACGTTGGCGGCCCCTTGACGTACCGGCGGCGTTCTCGCCGTAGGTTGTGAGTTGCACCGGGGGAGAGAGCAGCGCTCTCTCCCCCTCACCAATCCCAATTCAGGAGGCCGCCGCGAACGAGGCGGGTCTGAGCCCGAGAGGTGACATAAACGACAACTGAATGAACATCGAATACGCACATTTGACTTGTATAGAATCTTCGTCTATTCTAGCGTCAAATGTCATCGGAAGGTGTTCTTCTGCATGCGATGGACACGTGTTCAGTCAAACGCGGAGGCCACTACCCTCATCGCTGCCGCAATTCCGGCGAACTGGGGTAACCGTCGAGCACATCCTGCATTCCAATCAGGTGCAACGTGCCGCTCGCTGCCGGCCCCAGTTGCCTGGGTTTGCGGGGAGGCGTTGTGAGAAAGGAGGTGCCGCCAACCGAAGGTAGAGCGCAGCATCCCAGGAAACACTGCCCGCAGCTTCTGGAGAGTCTACCAGACAAAATAAGGTCGAAGGAGGCGTCAAGATGTCAAAGAGCTTCATCGTTGTATGGATTTGCGTAGTCTTGCTGTTGGGTGTCGCTCTGATCGTCGGCTTTGGTTCCGCCGCGCCTGTTGGGGCCGCCGGTCCCGCTGGCCCTGCCGGCGCTGCCACAGTCGCCGATCGTCCAACCTGAATCTTGTGTAATCTGTCATCAATGAAATGGGCGCCAAGCATCAGGCGTCCTATGATGAGTTGTATCAGGATGGCGTCATAAAAGTTACCGATTTGGCTTACTCGCATCACTGCTACGAACACGACCACGGTGACTTTCAAGATGACCAAGAATGGCGCTCCTTTCGATGCCCGAGACGCAGATTCTCTGGCCATCTACTTTGCGCCGTATACCGGCACGAGTTTCCAGTTCGAACCCGGCTGCCGAAAGCCTGTCCCTGCTTGGGGAAGCTGACCTATGATGGTGCCGGTGGATCACGAGCACCCTGGTCGGGGATGCGCCCGGACGTGAGCAATACGCCCGGCCTCATCGTGCTGTACGGCACGGATGAGGTTGTCGGTCAGCTTCCCGCTCGCATCCGACAGGGCAAGTACCCGTTTGCGGCTCTGCTGAAGACCGGAAGCGGCGTCGATTACGTTTCTCCCGCCAATGCGTCCGGCTGCGAAAAATGCCACACGGTGCCCTACCTCAAGCATGGTTACATCTACGGCGAGGTCAATCACGATCCCGGCAACCGACTTCTACACCTGCAAAGCCTGCCACCTGGACAACGGCGAGGGCGGCCATCTCGAATGGCAGCTCTCTGGTTAACGATCCGCCGCTGGCTGCCGGCGTATCTCGCCAGGCAAAACGAAGTTGACGCCTGAGCAGGAAGCCCAATACGCATATCCAACGACGCTCATGAACGACGTGCATATGTCGCATGCCATGGAGTTCCCCTATCCTCAGTCCATGTCGAACTGCGTCACCTGCCACGAAGGCAAACTGGATACCGTATTGGCGGATGCCAACTTCAAGGTGCAGACCTGCAAGAGCTGTCACCCCGTGACCGGTGCGAAAGGTGCCAGTCGTACGACACCACTCGACCTCGCACTGAAGACCATCTTGCCCTCACCGATCCACGACTCGATGGATCTGAATACGACGGACTGCACCACCTGCCATGGCGAGGGCAAGGCGGCTCCGGCTTTCAACCAGATCCACACCGGCTACGAGAAGGACATCTACACCGCCGACGGGCTGAAGTACTCCAAAGCCATCAGCGTCACGATCGACAGCGCGTCCTTCGACGGCAACAAGCTCGACATCAAGTTCAGCGCGGCGCGAGTCGCCGGACATTCCCGGGCTCGATGTGGCGCAGATTACACCCACCGTGCTGGTCGGACTTGTACGGCTGGGACACAAAGGACTACATCATCGGCCCGCACGAAAGACTCACTGACGACAACGGCGACGGCAAGATCGACGACCAGTGATCAGACGAGCCCTGGAGTATGTCGTCGGTGCAGCAGCACCCGCGCGTTCACTACCGTGTCGGCAGCAGGCGGCAGTTGGGAGGTTGTCGCAGACCTGTCGACGTGGGCCAACTTGATCGCCGATGGGACCGTGAAGAGAGTGGAGATCGGGGTCATGCCGACTCTGGTAAATGCTGCACGGGGTGATGCTCGCACTCAATGCCCCTTCCCGGACCTTCGACCTTGGTGCCAATGCCTTTGCCGATGGCTACTACAGCCCCATCGCAAAGGTCGCGGATGGCTGCAACAACTGCCACGATGCGCTGGCGACAACCTTCCACACGCCGGATAGAGGCGGGAACATCGTCGTCTGCAGAATGTGTCACATCACGAAGAGCGGCGCGTCTCACCTGGAGATGCAGTCGAGGTCGATCGATTCCTACGTCCACGCGATCCATTCAGGCCAGGCGTTCGACATCGGCAACATCGACTTCTCCGACCCGGTGGCGGCCCTGCACTACAACGAGCACATCGAGTTCCCGTTCCCGACGCATGGCATCACGAGACTGTGACGCCTGCCACACGAAGGACTCGAACAACGTGCCGGATCAGTCCAAAGTCGCTGCCCGGTCTGCTTTCGGCATCCGCTGAAGTCAAGGGCTGGGACCGAAAGATCGGCGACGTGCCGTCTTACGTCACCGGTCCCGCTTCCAGAGCCTGCGGTGGATGCCACCGAGCCGAGATGATCAACGAGGATGACGCCGTGAGCGAGCTGATCTCCTTCAACCAGCACACCAAGCTGGGCGGCTACATGATCGAAGCGGGAGATGATCCCGCCGGCACCCTCAGCACGGTGATCGACGAGATCATGGCGATCTTCAAGTAGCGGCTTCGCACCCACACCTCCCACAGTTAAGAAAAAAGGGCCCTCGGGGCCCTTTTTCGTGTGCACCGGCGGGGCGGAATGTGTCCCTGCGACGTGCAAGGGGAACCGTTACGGGAACCGGCCGTATCCTGGCATGCTTTTTGCTTAGGTCTCAGCCCGGGGCTTGCGGCCCCTGAGCCAGGGCTGGGCGCCGGGAGCCGCCGATCGATCGATGCAATAATACGGGCATGTTTCACCTCATGCAGAATCGGAGCCGGGGTCGAACCATCAGTTTGTGAATTCGAGCCCCAACGGTAGGGTCCACGGTAATTCCCCTTACATACAATGGGGCTCGTTGCGACTAGACTATTCCATAATGATCATATGTTACAAGTCTCATAAGCAACTAGTATCCAACTGGAATAGACGAGGGTGACGGGCAGGGAGATCCGGCCAGGGCAGGCGGTGTTTGGGCAGCCGCGGGCACTGGGGTTGTGCCAAGCGGTCACCGCCCGCAAGCCTGTGAACTGCTGGAGTGTGACTTGCGACGTCTGAGGAGCTTCCGAAGTCGGTACAGCTCCTGATCACAAAATCATGAGTCAAGGGAGTAATCAAGTGTCTGCTGATATGAAGGCTTTGTTGGAGATGGGGTTGGCTTTTCATGGGCACAAGTGCCCGGCGATGCCGATGGGCTTGCGAGCGGCGACGGCCGCGATGGAAGCGTTGGGCGTGTCGCGTGCCGGAAACGAGCGAGCTTGTGGCGCTGGTGGAGCTGGACGAGGACCATTGCGCGACGTGCTTCGCCGACGGGATTCAGGTGGCGACCGGCTGCACGTTCGGCAAGGGCAACATCAAGAAGCTGCACTATGGCAAGTGGGGCGTGACGCTCATCGACAAAAAGCGCGGCAAGGCGGTCCGCGTGGCGCCGCTGGCGGCCGCGATGGAGCGCAACAGTCAGTCAGAGTTCATGGCCGGCGCAAACAGGGCGTTCCGCCGACGCAGATCCCGGCCGAGATCGCGGATCCCCTGGTCGACGCGGTGATGAATGCGCCGGTGGAGAAGTTGTTCAAAGTCGGTCCAGGTGTCGATTACGAGTGGAAGGACGCGCCGCACACGTTCGAAGCGGCTGTGTGCGAGGGTTGCGGCGAGATGGTCGTCGAGCGGAACCTGCGCGTCAAGGCCGGCAAAATCCTCTGCATTCCGTGCGCGAGCCAGAGCTAATGGCCGGCGTCAGCGCGGCGCCACGGAGAGGCTGAATGAATATCCTGTACGTCGCTCCTCCCATGTTCTTCTGCATCGCCTTCGTCTTTTCGATGTTGGGCATGGGAGGGTCTCAACTGTACATCCCTATCCTGTATTGGATGGGGCTCGATTTCAAGACCGAGGCGATACCGCTGGGCATGCTGCTGAACGTGATCAACAGCGGCACTGCGGCCGTGACCTACGTGCGCCGGAAGATGGTCGTCTGGGGCATGGCCTTGCCCTTCGCCGTGTCCATGATCTTGCTGCCGCCGGTCGGGGCCTGGCTGAACGTTCAGCTGCCGACCAAGCCGCTGATCGCTTTCTTCGCAGTGTTTACGGCCGCGGCGGCCACTTTGATGCTGTCCGGCTGGCGTCCCAAGCGGGGTGAGATGACTCCCAGGGGCCGCGTCGCCTTGGGCCTCTCGGCCGGCAGTGTGCTGGGCCTGATCGCCGGGCTCATCGGACGGGGCGGCGGGTCGTTCATCGTGCCTTTGTTGTACATCGCCGGTCTGGAGGCGAAGACTGCGGCCGCGACGTCGGCGTTCGTCGTGACCTGGTCAGGACTGTCCAGCCTGGCCGCCCATCTCGCGACGGCGGCCAAACCAGACTGGGTGCTCTGGGCGAGTTGCTCGGTGGCGGTCTTCCTGGGCAGCCAGTTGGCTCCCGGGTCATGGCGGACCGCCTGAAGCCGAAGGGGATCCGCACGATCTTCGGCGTCGTACTGTGGGGGGTGGCCATTCTGTTGTTCGTCAACGATGTGCTGCTCAAGTGATGGACTGGGTCTCCGGCACGATCGTTGGATGTGAGTCTTCGTCGTTCGTGCCGGAGACTGCCGGACTGATGGCTGTGAGAGAAGGATGAGCCATAGGTCGGAACAGTCTGCGCGAGGCAGCCTGAGACGCGGCGCGTGAGGACGTCACGGATGACCGCGCATGGCACGAACGTACGACGCACGTTCAACAGCCGCAAATCGAGCGTGTCCGCTCAAGCTTCCTCAGAATTGCATGCGGGCAGAAAAAAGGGGCCGCGATTTGTACATCGCGACCCTTTCTCTCAGGAAACACACCAGGTTGTGGCCATGGGTGTGCCTCAGACCGGTGGAGCAGGTCCTAGGGGCAGTACTGCGGCGTGTTCTTGACCGCTGGGACCGTCTTGATGAACGCAGCGATGTCCATCGCGTCCGCTTCAGTCAAGTTCTGATATCCCCCTTGCACCTGCTCTCGCATGAGCCTTTCGACGAGGGTGCCATCGGGTCGCTGGCCGGTCCGTAGCTCGTGGGCAATTTGCTCGGCCGTCCACTTGCCGATGCCGGTGTCATCATCCGACGTGATGTTGGCCGCGACGCTGGCGCCGGGGATCAGCCCACCGGCCAGGAACATGGTCATGTCCGGCGAGCCGTCGGGCTTCATCGGCGTGTGGCAGTCGCTGCAGATGGCGATGGCGCTGACGAGATACTTACCGCGATCGACGCCAGTGGTCGGCGCCACCTTTGGGGCCGGCGCGGGCGCAGTGAATGGCGGCACCGGACCCTTGAGTGCATCCTTGGGAATCTCGTGCTCCACGGCCGGCAAGGTCATAACGTAGGCGACCAGGTCGGCCACATCCTGATCGGCCAGGCCGCTGAACGACGGGTAGGGCATGGCCGGGAAGAGCTGCGTGCCCTCATCATCCTTGCCGGTACGCATGGCAGCGATGATCTGGTCCGTAGTCCACTTGCCGATGCCCGTCGCCTGATCGGGTGTAATGTTCTTGGAGTACACTGCGCCGAACGGTCCTGCAAATGTCTCTCCACCGATGGCGTGGCCAAAGACGTCTGTATGGCAGCCGCAGCCGCCATTCACGTGGAACAGGTACTGCCCGCGCGTGGTGTCCCCGGTTGGCCCAGCGGCGAAGGCGGGCGCGCCCAGGGCGACTATCACCACGACCAAGGCAACAGTAGCGAACACCGGATGTTTGGTTCTGGACAGCATGACGTGTGCTCCTTTCGGTGTGGTGTCAAAAGCCGCGGATGTCGATCCAGTTAGGTGTTTCGATTCATAGGCGTCCTCCTTCGAAACCTGGCTCCCTATGGATCAGACACTCAGGACGATTGCATCAAAATTGTTGCGCTCGTCCTGGCGATTGGAAATCGCGGCTAAGGGCGGCAAAGCCTGCCTGCGCAGGCTAAAACAGAATTGGTCGGCGTGGCCACTTCGTTACCAAGGATCGCGTTTTCAAGTCGCTTTTCCCTCGTTTTTAGCCTGCGCAGGCAGGCTTTGCCGCCCTTAGCCGCGATTTCCAATCGCCAGGACGAGCGCAACAATTTTGATGCAATCGCCGTGATCAGACACTGAATAGCGAAGACTCCCTCCCGAATTACGGGCCAGAACTGAGATGAGAAGGGTCGAGGTAGTGTTGACGAACAGATCGAAACCGGAGAAGACGGGCCGGAACCTCTCAGGGGTGACGCCGTGCGAAGGACAGCCAAAGCTGAAGTCTCGACTAACCACTGCAGGTATTGTAGCAGGCCATCGAACATCAATCAAATCAGGTATTCTGATGTGGTCGGGCTCGCAATGCTCGGTCAACTGCCGTTAGCGACCACTTGACCGGAGCGCGAGGGCGAGGTAGTAACGAGGTGCAACGCACGGTCGAACCGTGCGTTGCACCTCTAGCGTCCGAGCAACCTACTTCTGGAACTTATCGGGGGTCTGCAGGAGCGTCTTCACCTCGGGGGTGTTGTAATTCTCGGGGGTGATCAGGACGGGCTTCAACTCGACCGTGGGATTCTCGATCTTTTTCCCGTTGATGAAGTCGTCGACGGCCGCGACACCCTGGTAGCCCATCTGGTAGGGATCCTGCGAGACGATGCCCTGGATCGTGCCGTCCTCGAACAGCGGCAGGACCTCGGGGCTGGGATCGAAGGCCACAATCTTGACCTTGCCCGCCAAGCCCTTGGCCTTCACTGCCTCGGCATCGCCCGCCGAGGCCGCGCAGGCATTGAAAATGCCGGCGAGGTCGGGATGGCCCGTCAACTCGTCGCTGGTGATGTTCATCGACTTGGTGGTGTCGGCATCCGTCCACTGGGTCGGCAGCGCCTTCATGTTGGGGTACTGGGCGATTGCGGCCTGGAAGCCCTTGCTCCGCCCGGCGCTGACCGAACCGGCCTGGATGCCGTGGTCCGCTACCAAGCCCTTCTGCTCGAGCAGCTTGGCCAACTGCTCACCTGCCATGAACCCGCCCGCATACTGATCGGTGATGATGCTGGCGATCGGCACATCGCTATCGATGCCCGAGTCCACCATGGCTACCGGGATACCGGCCGCCTTGGCTTCTTCCACGGGTGGGATGAGCGCCTTGGAGTCGAGGGCCGCCAGCAGGATGCCGGCCGGCTTGCGCTTGATGACGTTGCGTACCAGGTCGACTTGGGCGGCGATGTCCGCCTCGGTGGCCGGACCCTGGTAGTCAATGGTGTAGCCCAACTCCTTGGCCTTGTCCTGGGCGCCCTTCACCAGCAGCAGATAGAAGGTCGCCGAGGTCGACTTGGGGATGAACACAATCGTACCCTTGTCCGCAGCCGGCGCTGCGGCGGGCGCGGCGGGGGCCGCCTGGAACTTATCGGGGGTCTGCAGGAGCGCCTTCACCTCGGGGGTGTTGTAATTCTCGGGGGTGATCAGGACGGGCTTCAACTCGACCGTGGGATTCTCGATCTTCTTCCCGTTGATGAAGTCGTCGATGGCCGCGACACCCTGGTAGCCCATCTGGTAGGGATCCTGCGAGACGATGCCCTGGATCGTGCCTTCCTCGAACAGCGGCAGGACCTCGGGGCTGGGATCGAAGGCCACGATCTTGACCTTGCCGGCCAGGCCCTTGGCCTTCACTGCCTCGGCATCCCCGGCCGAGGCCGCGCAGGCATTGAAAATGCCGGCGAGGTCGGGATGGCCCGTCAACTCGTCGGTGGTGATGTTCATCGACTTGGTGGTGTCGGCATCCGTCCACTGGGTCGGCAGCGCCTTCATGTTGGGGTACTGGGCGATTGCGGCCTGGAAGCCCTTGCTCCGCCCGGCGCTGACCGAACCGGCCTGGATGCCGTGGTCCGCGACCAAGCCCTTCTGCTCGAGCAGCTTGGCCAACTGCTCGCCTGCCATGAACCCGCCCGCATACTGATCGGTGATGATGCTGGCGATCGGCACGTCGCTGTCGATGCCCGAGTCCACCATGGCCACCGGGATGCCGGCCGCCATGGCTTCTTCCACAGGTGGGATGAGCGCCTTGGAGTCGAGGGCCGCCAGCAGGATGCCGGCCGGCTTGCGCTTGATGACGTTGCGTACCAGGTCGACTTGGGCGGCGATGTCCGCCTCGGTGGCCGGACCCTGGTAGTCGATGGTGTAGCCCAATTCCTTGGCCTTGTCCTGGGCGCCCTTCACCAGCAGCAGATAGAAGGTCGCTGAGGTCGACTTGGGGATGAACACAATCGTACCCTTGTCCGCGAGCCTGCGCCGCGGCAGGGGCCGGCATCGCATACCCGGACAGCAAGGCAACAATCGATCAACACCGACAAGATGGGAAACAGCTTCCTGGACATATCATTCCTCCTCACTGTTTAGCAATGGGATTGAAGCTTGGCCCAAATGTTGGAACGACCGGTCGTGCGACTCTTGCTCCTGGTGTCACCTCCCTCCTAGCGTCTACGCTAGCGCCGTCGACGATACTGGTCCGCCGCCACCGCCGCCACAATCACCACGCCGTTTACGACGTATTGCCAGAAGGCGTTCACGCCGAGGATGTTCAGTCCATTCCGGATCGTGGTGACGATGATCGCGCCGACCAGCGTGGCGATGATGCTCCCTTCTCCGCCGAACAGGCTGGCGCCGCCGACCACCACCGCTCCGATGGCCAGCAGCTCATAACCGTTACCCCCGGCAGGCTGGATGATGCCCAGGCGACCGGCTTCAACGATGGATGCCAACCCGGCGAGCAAGCCACCGATCACGTACACGCCGACCATAACTCGCCCGACCTGAATGCCCGACAGACGCGACGCTTCCGGATTGCTACCGATGGCGTAGATGAAGCGGCCGAATCGCGAGTAGTTGGCAACGATGGCGGCCAGGACGAAGATCACCGCCACAATGACCGTCGGCACCGGGATGATGTTGAGCAGCTTGGCCTGGCCGATGAACCGGTAGCCCGGAGCCAGCCCGTAGATGGGAACACCGCCGGATAGAATGAGCGCAAAGCCCCGCGCCACTCCCATCATGCCGAGGGTTGCGATGAAGGGCGGGACCAGCAGCTGCGTGATCAGCAGGCCGTTCACCAGCCCGAGCAGGGCGCCAGCGGCCACCGTTGCGGTCAGGGCGAGCGAGAGGCTTCCCGTCCTCCCCAACACCAGTCCGCCGATCACCGCCGAGCAGGCGAACACCGAACCGACGGACAGGTCAATCCCCCCGGAAAGAATGATGAACGTCTCACCGGCGGCGATGATGCCAATGACCGTCGCCTGCAAAGTGATCTCGAAGAGGTTGTCGACCGTGAAAAAGTAGGGCGACAGAAACCCGAGCATCGCCCACAGGACGATCAGGATGGCAGCCATCGAGATGCCCTGGTGGCGGGATAGGCCACGCAGGCGGGAGAATACGCCGACGTTCTAGCGCTCCCGACTTGTTTGGCGCCGGACAGGCCGCCCGCTCCCGCCGGCACCCCAGACGTGTGATCGCTTTCGACTGGCTTCATACGTGCTCCTTCAAGAGAGACCTGGAGTTATGCGCCAACTCCTGCATGCGGGTTATGATGTCTTACGGTGTCTCCGCGAGGTCCTGCGGAGGCCTGGGCACGCTCAGGCTTAGCTGCATCAGCTCTTGCTTCGTCGTGTGCCTCGGGTCGAGTTCGGCCACGAGGCAGCCGCGGGACATGACCAGGATGCGATCGGCGATGTCCAGGATCTCGGCCATGTCGCTCGAGATGAAGATCACCGCCCGATCCTGATCCCCGGCTACGAATTCGCGGATCAGGTGATAGATCTCACCGCGCGCACCGACATCGATGCCGATGGTCGGCTCGTCGAGGATCAGCAGGTTGCACCCGGCCGAGAGCCATTTGCCGAAGACGACCTTCTGCTTATTACCGCCACTCAAGTATTTCACCTGCTGCGACAGCCCGGCGGCCTTGATGTCTATGCTCTCGACCATGCGAGACACGGTGTTCCTCTCCGAGGCGGTATTGAACAGGAAGCCCTTCAACTTGGTCAGGAGCACCATCGAAATGTTCTCCTTGACCCCCAGGTTGAGGCAGAGTCCGTCAGTATCGCGGTCCTCGGGCAGGTAGCCGATTCCCAGCCCGACTGCTTTGTCCGGGGAATCGAGCTGCACGGGTTGCCCGCTCAGGTACGCAGTGCCGCCGGTCAACCGGTCCACGCCGAAAAGCGCGCGGGCCAATTCGCTCTTGCTCGACCCGACCAGGCCGCTGATGCCCAGGATCTCGTGCTTGCGGACGGCAAAGCTGATCGGGGCGGGCAGGCCGGTCGCTCGACAGGCTCCTCGACCCGGAAAAGCTCGTCTTCAGACGAGAGGCCCGAGGACCGCTGGGTACGCGATAGATCCTTTCCGATCATCATCTTGACGATCAGATCGAGGTCTGCGTCCTCGGAGTCGAGCGTGCCGACCTGGACGCCGTTGCGTAGGACCGTGATCCGGTCCCCAATCTGCTTCACCTCCTCCAGTTTGTGGGAGATGTAGATGATCCCAATGCCCTGCGCTTTGATGTCGCCGATGGCGTCGAACAGGATCTCGATCTCCGTGCCGCTCAGCGCGGCCGTCGGCTCATCCATGATGATGACCCTGGCGTTCTTGGAGAGCGCGATCGCGGTCTCGAGCATCTGCTTCTGCGAGATCGGCAGGTCGCGCACCTTCGCTCTGGGGTCGATGTCGTAGTGGATGCGGTCGAGCACCTCGCTCGCATGGGCGTACACGTCATTCCAGCGGATCAAGCCCCGCCCATGGGTAAACGAGGGCATCGCCAGGTTCTCGGCTACGCTAAGATGGGGGATGAGGTGAAAGTTCTGATAGATGGAGACGATGCCGAGGTCCTCGGCGACCCTGGGATCGTACGCGGACAGATCGACCGTCTGGCCGTCGAGGGTGATCGAGCCGCTGTCCAGTCGATAGGCGCCGGAAAGGATCTTCATGAGCGTGGACTTGCCGGCGCCGTTCTCGCCGAGGAGCACGTGTACCTCGCCATGATGGACGTCGAAATCAACCTCCTTCAGGACCTGCACGCCGAAGAAGGATTTGCGAGATACCTTCCATCCTCAGCAACGGACTCTGGTCCGCGTCGTATTGTTCCTTAGGACCTGGCCGCGTGCCTTCGTTGCTGAGAGCGCCCATCCGGCTGATCTTGGTTCAATTTATTGCTCCATTTTCCCGGGAAAACGAGGTGTTATTCCCAGCTATGGATCGTTTCTTTGGTGGCTATCTGTGAGGGTGTGGCGGAAATCAATTCCGCCGTGTGTGGTCGACGCAAGATGCGACTAGGGTGCCATTATAGCACGGCTGCGCGACTTGTCAACAAAGCGCTCAGGGCAGTTGCCCTGACAAAGCGCCTCTCCTGGTCCGGGCCGTGTCCGAGAGTCGTGACAGTAGCCACATGGCGACGGGGCTTTCACCGCCCTGGGCCGCGCTCGAGAATGAGTGGCTGTGCTTCAGCGCTTTCCTAACTTGACTGGGCCGGGTACGTGTCGAATCAAATGATAATGTTACCGGCGCGAGTCATTCAACCAGTCGATAATGTTACCGGGACATCGTCTCTTTCTGCAGGGTTGACTGGATCCGCATAGTTCAACACACGTCTTCCGTTTGACTGGGTACAGCTCCAGCAATCAAAAAGGGGCGGTCGCTAAACCAGG
>CAWJLE010000005.1:0-327500 GCA_963843645.1 uncultured Chloroflexia bacterium
GCTCCGTGATGTCCCCGGACATATCAAAGGGCAGCGCCCACTCAGTCATCTCGTCGTAGGATGCGGTGGGCAGGTACACGCGGCCGATGGCCTGGTATCTTCGCACGTAATCGCCCGGGGTGATCATCTGCAGCCAGTCGAGTTATGCTCGATGGCCGTGAACAGCCGCTCCAACCATCCCTTTTCCCAAACGTGGTGGTAGGTTCCCGGCCACAAGCCGAACTTCTCACCGTCGTCGCCCATACCCACCGCTACTCGAGGAGCGTGCCATTCCGCTTGGCGCTCTCCGCCTGCTTGCGCAACCAATCGATGACCTCGTTGACCGATGCCCAGGGGATGGAGTAGCGAAGCTGTTTGCCTGGTACCGAAAACCTTCAACGGATAGCCCTGCTCTTCGGTGACATAGTAGCCGAAGAGGTCGTCGTCGGGTCAGTCCCACGTGCTTGAAATGTGTGTCGTCGACGATGATGTATTCCACGCCGGTTCGGGCCAGCGGTTTGGCCAGCGAGGGCTCCCAGACGCGCTCCGCGAGCCAAGCCCCGCTGGGTTCCGTGCCAAAATCGCTGCGAACGGATTCGGTCAGCATGGTGAGTTGGCCGATCTTGTCGGCATCGGGGATGGAGATCAGGATCGGCTCGTAGTAGCCGCCCGTCAGCATCTCTACCTGGCCGCGGGCGACCAGTCCCGCCACGCGGGGGAAGAATTTGGGGGCGGTCTCTTCACGATCCAATCTCGCAAGGGACCGGTGTAATGCAGGGCCAGCCGAATGGTCGGATGCCTTTCCAGAATCTCCACCATCGGCAGTAATGATTCACAGACGCTTCAGCGAAGACGAATTGAAATTGCCGACGGGTTGGTGATTGTGAAACGCGAGTGCCAGGTAGAATGGCGTTGCCATGAGCATGCTCCTCAGCGAATTCTGTCAAGTGTCTCAATTATACCACAGGTGCTTCAGCGGACGGTAAGGCGGGGCAATCTCGTCATTATGTGCTGCATCCGTCTCGGCGATGCAATCGCCGGGACGGATGAGATTTTGGACACCTATCGGTCTTTCTTTGTCGCTCTATTTCCAGTTCACCTGCGGATGCCCTCTTGACAAATGATGTCACTGATGATACAATCATACAATAATACAATTAGTTCAATTTGGACACCACTATGTCACAGCAAAATCCGCTGAAGCTACATATAGATTTCCGGTCTGGATTGCCGATCTACATTCAGATCATGAACCAGATCGAACAGCAAGTTTCAGGCCGGAAGTTGAAGCTTGGTGATCAATTGCCGACCGTGCGCGCCCTCGCATCGGAATTGCGCATCAACTTCAACACCGTGGCGAGAGCATATCGGCTGCTGGATGATGCGGGCGTAATCTCGACCCAGCAAGGACGCGGCACGTTTATCTCGGAGAAGCCGCGGGCGGAAGTCGAGAAGAGACTTCGGGAAGAAACGCTGGAAGCATTGGCTCGTCAATATATCGGCGAGGCGAAGCGGTCGAACTTCTCGAACGCGGAAATCAGTCAAATGCTCAATGACCAGTTGAGGTCATGGAACGAAACGCAGGAAATTGATAGTGAAAGAGACAAAGGAGAACGCAATGAAGGCGAAGCCCTCTCAAACAGCAATTGAAAGCAGGAAGAATGCGCAGGCGGAGATACACATCCCGCCGCTCGCGGGATTGATTTTCGTGGTGACCCTGATCATCGCGGCGCTGGGTCCCACCTTTGGCTATCAGCGCATGCCGGATTTCTTGGTGGGTGCGTGGGTGGTTGTGTGGTCGCTGATCGCGGTTTGTCTCTTGTTTGCGTTGAAAGTCGCCTCGCAATGGGAAAAGGCGGTCGTCTTGCGACTCGGAAAATTCAGCGGATTGAGGGGCCCCGGCTTCTTCTGGATTGTGCCGATCGTTGATTCTGTCATCGCCTGGATTGACCACCGCGTCATCGTCACACCGTTTTCCGCGGAGAAGACCCTCACCAAGGACACGGTGCCCGTGGATGTGGATGCAGTCCTGTTTTGGGTTGTATGGGATGCAGAGAAAGCCGCCCTGGAACTAACTGACTACAAGTCGGCGATCTCGTGGGCGGCACAAACCGCGCTGCGAGAAATAATCGGTCAAATGTCATTGGCCGATATTTTGGTTGGCCGCGCGAAGATGGATGTTGAATTGCAGAAGATCATCGATGAACGGTCGACACCTTGGGGCGTGACTGTACAATCGGTGGAAATCCGAGATGTAGTCATTCCACGGGTGTTGGAAGACTCGATGTCCCGTCAGGCACAGGCCGAACGGGAACGTCAGGCACGCGTGATCCTGGGCGAATCGGAGAAGCAGATTGCCACTTCGTTTGCAGAAGCATCCGAATCCTACATAGATAATCCAACCGCCTTGCATCTGCGGGCGATGAACATGCTCTTTGAAGGTTTGAGGGATAAGGGCGCGCTGGTCATTGTGCCGTCTTCCGCGGTGGACACGATGAATCTCGGCGGTTTGAGTGGCATGGTCTCCTTGGCGCAGAACAACCAGCCCAAGGAAGGAAATAGCCAGATGAAGAAGAATTCAACATAGCGGGAGAGGCGTGTCATGACCCACCTGTATGGCACCTGGGCATCCTACACAGGCGACGGCGCGCTGGTGCTCGCGGCCATCCTCTTCGTCGCTGCCGGCGCGTGCGCCGTCCTGGGAATCCGAACGCATCGTCCCGTTCGCGTCAAGAGGCCGGGAAGAGCTGTCAGCGTCTTTTTGGTTGCGATCTGGCTCCTTGCGCTCGTATCGTGGGGAATTGGTATCTACGGCTACGTCATAATTATGCGCCAGCATTACGGGCCTCTTACAGCTCCACCCAGCCCGATCGCTCCGATCACTGCCCTATCCGAATTGGTTGCTTTCGTCGCGATCATCTATTTTACCCGTGGCCGCGGGCTGAGAACGGCCGCAGGCAGCGCGATTGTTGGCGCGATTGCCGGCCCAATGATGTTCGAGCTTCCCTTCGATCTCATCGTGATGGGGAAGCTATACCCACCCCCACCTGAGCCCGCCGCGGTCGTCACGCTGCTCTTCTTCATGCCTTTGATTCTCCTGGAGGTCTCCAGTTTCTCGCTGCTGACGCTGTCGCCGGCGATGAAACTCTCCCGGTATACCTTGTTCTCCCTGGGCGGCATGTTCCTGGTGTTCGCCATCTGGGCTTGCTTTGGGTTCTCCTACCCGTCCAACCCACTCTCTTTTGCTCTCAACTCGGTATCCAAGGTGCTGAGCATCGTCGCGGCGGTGACGCTCTTTCTTCCGCGGAGTAAAACCTGGGAAGAAATCAGAACCCGACGTGCGGAAGAGTGAGCCCTGCTTTGGTGATGATAGCCGGTGCAGAGTGCCCTTGTTTTTTCGCCTGGCCGGGCTTAGAATCACTCAGCGAAATGCGCATGGAGGCAACACACATGGACTCTCGTATCTCAACCGCGACTCCCGCGGAACAGGCCGGCCCCTCCACTGCCAAACTCGACGCCGAGCGGCAAACTGAGGCGAAACGCTACGCCCGAATGAGACGTTACCTTCTCCTGGCGGATCTGGCTGTCGGTGCTCTGTACCTGGTACTCGCGGTCACTACGGGTTTTTCGATCTGGCTGAGAGGCTGGGTGCAGGGTGTCAGCGCGTCGCCCTGGTGGGTGGTCGCGGCCTATATGGTCGTGTTTTTCATCGCCTACGAGTTGCTGATTCTACCGTTCAACTTCGTGGGCAGTTACTTGTGGCCGCACCGTTTCGGGCTCTCCCATCAGAGCTTGATCAGCTGGGCCTGGGACCACGTGAAGGGCCTGCTGCTGGGGCTCGTGCTGGGCCTGATCTTTATCGAGGTGGTCTACTGGCTCATGCGAGCGGCCCCGCTTACCTGGTGGCTCTGGGCCAGCCTGTTCTATCTGTTCATCATAGTGGTTCTGTCGAACCTGGCGCCGCTGATCATCGTGCCGCTGTTCTACAAGCTCAAGCCGTTGGAAGATGAGGACCTCGTGGGGCGGCTGATGCGCCTGGCGCAGCGGGCCGGCACCCGGGTCAAGGGCGTGTATACCATGGATCTCAGTGCGAAGACGACCGCGGCCAACGCCGCACTGATCGGGTTGGGCAACACACGCCGGATCGTCCTGGGTGATACCATGCTGACGCAGTACTCGCCGGACGAGATCGAGACCGTCCTGGCGCACGAGCTGGGCCATCAGGTCCACGGTGACATCGGCAAGATCATCGCGCTGCAGTCGGTGCTGACCCTGGGTGGTCTGTGGCTGGCAAGCCTGGCTTTGGCGTGGGCAACAGGCGTTCTTGGCTTCGAGGGTCTGGCCGACGTGGCCGGATTGCCGGTGCTCATGATGTTGCTCGGCGTCTTCGGCCTGGTCACGATGCCGCTCAACAACGGGTTCTCTCGCTGGCGCGAAAGCCTGGCTGATCGCTACGCACTGGAGACGACCGGCAAGCCGGAAGCCTTTGCCAGCGCCATGACCCGCCTGGCCAACCAGAACCTGGCCGAGGCGGAGCCGGCGCGCTGGGTAGAGGTGCTGCTTCACAGCCACCCGTCTATCCATCGCCGCGTCGCCATGGCCAGGAACTTCAAAAAGACTTCCGAAGTCCCCAAAACCTCAGAAGTCTAGATGACGGGGATCACTTCTCCACGATCACCGTGACAGGGCCGTCGTTGAAGATCTCGACCAGCATATCCGCCTGGAAGATGCCGGTCTCCACCTCCAGGCCTTCTGCCCGAAGCAGCTCGACGAAGCGGGCCACCAGCGGATCGGCGACCTCTGGTCGGGCTGCTTCGATGAAACTGGGGCGGCGCCCTTTGCGGCAGTCGGCGTACAGGGTGAATTGCGAGACGACCAGGGCTTTGCCACCGACGTCCTGCACGGATCGGTTCATCTTGCCCTCGTCGTCGGTGAAGATGCGCAGTGTGGCGATCTTCGGGGCCAGCCAGCGGGCCTCCTCTTCGGTATCGCCTTCTTTGACGCCCAGCAGGATCATAAGACCGGGGCCAATCGCGCCTACCGTCCTGCCGTCCACGCTGACGGAGGCCTTCCTAACCCGCTGAACGACCGCACGCATGGGTCATTCCTCCTGTGGCTCTGTTGCCGCTGCGGGCTCAGTATTCTCCGCGGGAGGCGCCTCGCCGAGGCCGAAGTGCGGCTTGAGTCTCTCCCGGCTCGCTTCGTCAGGCACCAGCGACTGCACCAGTTTCCATTCGTTTGCCGGCAGCGGCATATCGCGGATCGGCATGACATCCCTGCGGACGGACGACAGAAACCGGTCTGCCTGCTCGCCGTTCCCAAGCATCGCCTCGGCGATGCCCATCAGGACCAGTGTCCGGAGATTGATCTTGCTGCCGGTTAGCCAGGGCCTGAGCGTGTTCAGGACCTCCGCGGGCTCACCCAGGCGCATTCCGGCCTCAGCCCAGGCGTCGATCGCTTCGTCGTCCGCCGCCGGCTTTTGGCGGAAGGCGCGTCGCCATTGTGCGCGGGCCGAACCCTCGTCCCCCTCCATCAGAGTCGCGATGCCGAAGTAAAGCCAGCGGCGGTAGGCGTTCTTGTCTTTCTCGATGTAATTGCGTGCCTTTTCCACCTTGCCTGCGTTCAGCAGCTGCCGATAGACGAACTGAATGTTGTCGATCTTCTTGGGGTCGAGCGCGATCACCATGTCCCAGGCCTGGGCCATCCGGTCGACGTTCCCTTCGGTGGCGTACATGTCGCCCAGGTAGCGGTACCCGATGGCCTTTGACTCGTTGTCGGGGGCTATGTCGATGGACTGGATCAACTGCTCGCGGGCGGCGTCGTACTCTTTTCGATTGGACAGAATCTGCGCCAGGGCCCAGCGCATCGACGGATCCATCGGAGACTGAAGTACAAGCGCGTTCATCTCACTGAGGGCTGCCTCGGACTCGCCTTTCAGCGATTTTAACACTGCCGTCTCGCGCTGCCAGTACAGGCTGCGGTCGGGAAACGCCGCTGCCACGCTCTGAACGACTTCTATTGCCGTGTCATACGACTCCAGGCGCTGCAATACGAGGATCATCTCGAACGCGGCGTGTTCCAACATCTCGGCCAGTTCCGCTCGGCTCTGCAACGTGGCCGGACTGAGGCGCGCCAATCGGTCCACAATGCGCCGGTATTCGGTCACGGCCTCTTCCAGCTTGCCCTCCCGGACCAGCCCTTCCGCCCGTGCGTGAATGGCATCGTAGCTATCATTCAACCACATCGACCCCCACACTCCTTCCGTGAGCACAAATCACCTGTTGCCAGGGCAATCGAGAGTTTATCCCAGATGCTCCTGTTTGTCAATTGGTTGAACGATTTTCGATCCCCGAGCACCGGCGCTATAATACGCGGTTGGAGGAGAAACGGATGGGAAATTGGATCGAGTTGGACCTGATCGACGTGGCGGCGACCGGTGAAGCGGTGGGCCGGCACGATAACAAGGTCGTGTTTGTGCCCTTCGGCATGCCCGGCGACCGTGTGCGGGTGCGCATCACCGACGACCGGAAACGCTTCGCGCGCGGCGAAATTGTCGAGATACTTAGCCCCGCACCGGGGCGAGTGCGACCGCAGTGCCGGCATTTCCGGGCGTGCGGCGGATGCCAGTGGCAGCACGTAGATTACGCGCTGCAATTGGAATACAAGCGGAAGATCGTGGTCGATCAGCTGAGCCGTCTGGCCGGCCTGCAGAACCCGCCGGTCGAGCCGACCATCGGCATGGCGGACCCGTGGGCCTATCGCAATCACGTCCAGTTCGCGGTCACCAGGGAAGGCCGACTCGGCTTCATGTCCGCCCGCAGCCACGAGATCATTCCAATCGTCGAGTGCCTGATCATGGATCCGGCGCTCAAAGACCTGTATGCCGACCTCGACATGGAATGGCCTGACCTTGAGCGCCTGTCCCTCCGTGTGGGGGTGAACACGGACGAGATCATGTTGATCTTCGAGAGTGTGGACGACGAGGCGCCCGACCTGGAAGTGGACCTGCCCCTGTCGTGCGTGCTCTTGCGAAGCGATGGCTCGACTTTTCCGCTGGTAGGCGATCCGTTCATCTGCGAGACACTGGGCGAACGCAGCTTCCAGATTTCGGCTCCCAGTTTTTTTCAGGTCAACACGCCGGGCGCGGAAGAGCTGGTCGATCTGGTGCGGCGATACCTCGATCCGGCCGGCGATGAGACACTCCTGGATTTGTTCTGCGGCGTGGGGACTTTCGGCCTCTCACTCGCTGCCTCGGTCGCGCGGGTGATCGGCATCGAGGCTTCGCCTTCGGCCGCGGAGGACGCGCGGGCCAACGCTGCGGACACGCCGAACTTCACGTTGATCGAGGACCCTGTCGAGAAGGCGCTGGATGACGTGGATGGGCCGGTGCACCTCGTCGTGCTGGATCCGCCGCGTGACGGCTGTCCTCCGGGCACCCTCGAAGCGCTGATGCGGTTGCGGCCGAGTCGGGTGGTGTGCGTTTCGTGCGACACGGCCACTCTGGCGCGGGACGTCGCCATTCTGCGCGAGGGCGGCTATGACCTGCAGGTTGCCCAGCCAGTGGACATGTTCCCTCAGACGCGGCACGTAGAAACGATAATTCTGATGACGCGTACCGGGTCGGAGGCCAAAAAGTAGACCTTGCCCCAAAATATTGCAGGGTCAATGTGTTCTGAGCTGTGTTCAAAGGCCTGTTGAAGGAGTCTCATCAGGGAGTTTCACTATGGAAAAGCCATCTGCGAACGACGCAAAATCCCCGTCCCAACTGATCGACGAGCGGATTGAGGAACTGGGCGACTGGAGGGGCCAAATGCTCTCCAAGCTGCGGAACCTGATCAGGCAGGTCGACCCGGGCGTAGTCGAGGAATGGAAATGGAGGGGGACCCCTGTGTGGTCTCACGACGGGATGATATGCACCGGGGAGACTTACAAAAGCATCGTGAAGATGACTTTCCCCAAGGGAGCATCATTGGAAGACCCCTCACACATTTTCAATTCAGGCCTGGATGGGAACTCCAGGAGGGCTATCGACATCCACGAAGGGGAAGAGGTCGACGAGGAGGCACTTGCGGAGCTCATCCGCGCCGCCATTGCCCTGAACGAGTCCTGCCACAAGTCCACCCGCAAGGGGTGAGTTCCCCTCTGCCAATGAGGTGCGTGCCTGGTTGTGGCAAAGCGTGTGCGGGGCGAGTTTGCGCTGGTACGACTGACGATAATGGAATCCGTGGCGTTGAGAGGTCAATATGGTTCAAAAGATCAACCTGAGAGAACGATCGTCGTCTGTCGCTGAGCTATTTGAGTATCTGAAGGTCGGTCAACTCAACGATCATATGCTGAACGTCGTCAATGTGGAAAGCCGCACGCTGGATTTTCACGTCCACGCCGATTCGGATGAGTTGTTCTACGTGGTCGAGGGGCGGATGCAGGTTGAGCTGCGTGACGAGCTCATCGATCTGGCGGAAGGGGATCTCGTCATCATACCCAAGGGCACCGAACACCGTCCTGTCTGCACGACGCTGGTGAGGTGCTTGCTCATCGAAAAGATCGGAACGTTGACCAGGGACAATACCGGCGGCACTTATTCGGATTAGTTCAGCAGCCTTCCCGCACCCTCCGGGAAGTCCAGCCGTACGTTTTCGAGGAAAGACAATGGACTATACGAATCTAAGAAGATATGGACTGAGCGATTGTTTCGAACAGGAAGCTACTTTGCATGAAGGGCTGTTCCTGGCCAGAGTTTCCGAGCAACATCGTGATTTGTATAAAGTGGTCGGCGAGCAGGGCGAGCTTCAGGCAGGCGTTTCTGGAAAGCTGATCTACGTCGCCGACGACAGCAATGACTTTCCAGCTGTTGGCGATTGGGTCATGGTTGACAGAGTGGATGGGAATGCCGGCAACGCTGTCATCCATCATACGCTGGGGCGTAAGAGCGTCTTTATGCGAAAGGCCGCGGGCACGTCGAATGAAACACAGGTTATCGCAGCCAACATCGACGTGGTCTTCATCTGCATGTCACTGAATGCCGATTTCAATCTGCGGCGGCTGGAACGGTACTTGTCCATCGCTTGGGACAGCATGGCGACACCCGTCATCGTCCTGACCAAATCGGACCTATGCGATGATCTGCAGCAAAGGCTCAATGAAGTTGACTCGATCAGCGTAGGTACAGACGTCATAGTCTGCTCCAGCATGGAGGCAAACGGTTACGAAAGCGTTCGCGCCTACATCGCCGAAGGCCAAACTATCGCGTTCATCGGTTCCTCGGGAGTTGGCAAATCAACTCTCATAAACCGCCTGATGGGGCGGGATGTCCTCGCCACGAAGGAAATCCGCGAAGATGACGCCAGAGGGCGACATGCCACGACACATCGCCAGCTTCTTCTATTGCCGGGCGGTGGTATCGTGATCGATACGCCTGGCATGAGGGAATTGCAGGTTTACTCCGGCGACCTTTCGAAGTCGTTCGAAGATGTGGCGGAGCTGGCTGCGCAGTGCAAATACAAGGACTGCTCCCACGCCAAGGAACCGGGCTGCGCAGTCAGAAGAGCGATCGAAACGGGTGAGCTCTCGGAAAAGCGCTTTGAGAACTACATGAAGCTGCAAAGGGAAATTGAATACGAAGGGCTCAGCTCGCGTCAGTTGGAAGAAGAGAAAATCAAGAGAATGTTCGGAAGTAAGGGGGAAATGAAACAGGCTGTAAAGCATGCAAAGAAGAAGAACAGCAGATGACGTCGCGAGGTTCTGGAACTTCACGTCGTCTTGCTCATTCGGGCCCACCCTCGATCAATCGAGAGCGATGGCGCGGCCGCTGGTTTGAGAGAACGAACAACACTGCCGGTCGATCAGTCAGACCTGCAGTGTTGTTTATAGGTGGCACCTTGCGATTCTCTATCGTCGGATAATGGCTATCTGCTCTTCGCGAGGCCGGCGACTCACCCTGAGTTCATCGGGGTGTCCCCGAGCAGGAAACTGAGCATCGTCAGGGCCGCCTTCTGGTTGTCGCGGTAGCCGATATTGTTGTCGTCGAAGAAGGTCAGCAATTCCCGTTGCGTTGCTGTGGCCTGGCGGACCGGCCGAGGCTGCCAGGTCATGCTCCCATCCAGGGGGCTGTAGAACATCAGCTGTGTCTTCTTCTTGTTCGTATCAGTCATAATCATGCCGCGCTCACCGACTCGGCCCGGAATGACCAAGTGTGCAGACAGGTAGATCCCGCTGTCGTTGGGGTCGACTCCCACACTCAGGCTGCGCAGCCAGGGTGGAAGCATGCCTTTGAGGTACTGAAACCCCTGGCCGGTAGCGACTGTGTAGTGTTCGGAAGCGAGAGAAACGCCGAACGTTTCGTGCAGCCCGGTGCTCTGGTCGACCCATCCTCCATCGTAAAGGAACACTGCCCGGCCGCCGGATGTGACGAACTGGCTGAGAGCGGCCAGGGTGGCATCATTCTGGCCTTCACCGCCATAGACGGCGCCCGCGACGTCCGGCTGCGCCAGCCCCGCGGCGAACTGCTCTTCGCTATCCATCACCGTGAGCTGAATACCATTGGCAGAGGCCAGTGCGCTCAGCTGGGTCAGAGCTGCCGTCTGGACGCCCGTTGCGCTGTCCACGGAAGTGACGACGTAAGCGACGATGCGATCTCTACCGGACGCTGCCGATGAGACCTGGGAGTTCGACGCGTCATTGGTCGAAGCGAAGGCGGCAGGAGCAAGAACCAGCAACATAATTACGATCAGCGCTATCGAAAAGCCGTTTCTTTTTAACATAATTGTCCTCCGCTAATGTGCGGGTTACGGAGCCCCCCGGAACTATCACCCGCTGAGTGACCATTCCCTTTTGATTCTCATCATATCATGAAAACGGCCGTTCACAATGCGCCAATTGGCCTGATCGTACCGCGCAATACTGCGTAGAGAGGTCGTTCTCGACGTTCGCCCTTCCGCCGCGTGAGATGCTTGCTGAGACTCCTCCTGACGGATGCGGCGGGCCCCACTGCAAGGGGTCCGCCGCATCCAAACGGATTTCTGTTGGGCATCAATCTCTCAACTTGTCAGCGGCTTCCGGTCTCATGGGTTGGCCGCGGCCAGCGCGGCGCTGATCATGGCGGCCACGTCGGACTTGAGCTTCTCTCGCCCGGCGCTGGACGTGTAGACCGTGTGCCCATCCTCGAAAAACGAGCGCGTCACGTTCTTCTGCAGGTCCGGCGCCAGTCCCATCTGATTCAGAGCGACGTCGGTGCCGAAAAATGGCACGTCCAGATCGTAGTATCCACGGGCGACAAGAACTTTCATAGCCGGATTCTGTTTGATCGCTTGCGCGAGGTCGTCCGTCACGTTCAGAAAGCCGGTAAGGCCGCCGGGTCCCCAGTTCCACGACCCGCTGATCCGTTCGGACAGCACTTCGTAACGCCGGTCGGTGTTGAGCTTCAGCTCTGCCCGGAGGTAGTCGTTGAACGCGGTCGCAAAGGCCGGTTCGATCTCGTCCAGGTACTGCCCCCCCTGGCTGGAGCTGAACGTGAACCGGCCGTCGAACTGGCTGATCTCGAGCCGCTGGTCGTGAAGCAACTCCCGTTCGAACTCGCCGGGTGTCAACCGCAGCTGATTCAGTTGGATGAAGTCCGCCGAAATGCCGGTGTAGCGGGAGAGCTGTTGGGCGATCGCGTCCTGGGCAGCAGCCGGCAGGGCGTCACCCTGGACGAGGGCGGGCAAATAGGTTTGGATCGACCACTGCTCCACCTGGCGCATCAAAGCCGAGAAATCGGCCTGAAGCTCCGGCGCCAGCTTCTTGTGATACCAGGCCACCGCCGCATAGGAGGGCACAGACGCGGCGAAGGCCAGGTCGGTGCCGTGGCCGCGGATCTGCGAGCTGAAAGTGCCGAAATCGAGAACGGGCGAGATCAGGACCAGGCCGTTGAGGTCGATGCCGTAGTCGCTCTGCAGCATGCCGGCCAGCAGGGCGCCGCGAGTGCCGCCGTAGCTCTCGCCGGCGATGAACTTCGGCGACCGCCAACGGTCGTTGGCCGCCAGGTATTGGCGAATGAACTCGGCGATGGAGCGAGCATCCTGCTGGACCTCGTAGAAGTGCGAGGGCTGTACGCCGGGCGCCGCCTGGCTGAAGCCGGTCCCGACGGGATCGATGAATACCAGGTCGGTCACGTCGAGCCACGTGGACTCGTTGTCCACCCATTCGGGCGGCGGCGGCAGGGGCGTGCCGACGTCCGCCAATCGAACGCGCTTCGGCCCGGCCGCCCCGAGGTGCAGCCAGACCGACGACGAGCCAGGGCCGCCGTTGAAGAGGAACGTCACGGGGCGCTTGGTCAAGTCCGTCGCACCCTTTTTCGTATACGCGGTGTAGAACATGTCGGCCTGGGGCTTGCCGGTGTCGTCGGTCAGCCGCTCGAAGCCGGCGGTGGCGGTGTAGTCCAGAGTGGCGCCGTTGAGTTGTATCGAATGGTCGGTGATCGACGGTGCGGGCAGGGGCCCCGCGGGGGCCTCGGCGGGCGGGGTTTCGCCAGGGCCCGGTCGCTGGGCCAGCGCGGGCCCGGCGACGAGCATAAACAGGATCATGGCATTCAGCAGGAAGGATGGGAAAAGGTGCTTCTTCTTCATTGTAGTCTCCATCTGATTGAATCGGGCGAGGCAAAGCCTCAATCGCTGCGCCACGGCGGCCTGCCGAGAGCGCACGGTAACAAGGGGTGACCGTCTCCGCATGCGCGGCGGATGGTCATCGACGAGGATTTGATGCCAAACGACGTAAGGGTGCAGGTCCTCGCCGCCGGGCGGCGGCAGAGGCGAAACACGAGCGTATGTTAGCACAGAAGATGAGCTATGACAAGGATATATGCATGCCCGATAGCCGCGGCACGTCAAAACTGGTATAATGCGTTCAGATGTCCAATCCTTACGCGGGAGCTGAGAATATGCCGATCGATCCTTTCAAGCTCGAGCGCTACTTCGCCCGGTACGAATTCAAGGTCAAATACCTGCTGAGCTCGTCGGACTGCGAGAGCCTGTCGCTGGAGGAGTTGCTGCAGATGGCGACGCCGGAGACCTTGCAGCTGTGGCAGGGACTGCGACTGGGCTATACCGAGTCATCCGGACATCCGCGGCTGAGGGACGAGATCGCGGGACTGTACGAGCGCATCTCGGCGGACGGAGTGATGGTCGCCGCGCCGGAAGAGGCGATCTTCGTCGCGATGCAGGCGCTGCTCGCGGCGGGCGATCATGTCGTCGTCGTGTCGCCGACGTACCAGTCCCTGTACGAGATCGCCCGCTCCATCGGCTGCAGCGTGACCCCGTGGAAGATCGAGCCGGGCGCCGGCGGCTGGCAGATCGACCTGGGCGCGCTGGAACGCAGCATCACTCCGCGTACGCGCGTGCTCGTGTTCAACTTCCCGAACAATCCCACGGGTCACGTGCTCCCGCGCGGCGACTTCGACGCAAACATCGATCTGGCCCGGAAGCACGGGCTCTACATCTTCTCGGACGAGATGTACCGGCTCCTGGAATGGGACCCCGCGGTTCGGCTGCCGGCCGTCTGCGAAGTGTACGAAAAGGGCATCTCGCTGTCGGGCCTGTCGAAATCCTTCGCGCTGCCAGGATTGCGCATGGGGTGGCTGGCCACACAGGATCTGCCGCTGGTCGAGCGCTGGCTCGCCGTCAAGGATTACACCACGATCTGCAACAGCGCGCCCAGCGAGATCCTGGCCATCATCGCGCTGCAGGCCAGGGAGCGCATCCTGCGGCGCAATCTCGAGATCATCCGCGCGAACCTGCAGGCGGCGGAGCAGCTTCTGGCCGGGCACCGCGATCGATTCGCCTGGTTCCGTCCGTTGGCCGGTTCGGTGGCCTTCCCGAAATGGCTGGGCGATGGGCCGGTGGAGCAGTTCTGCCGGGATGCGCTCGACGAGTCGGGGGTCATGATCGTCCCCGGCAGCCTGTTCGACTACCCGGGCGATCACTTCCGAGTGGGCCTGGGTCGGAGGAACTTCGGCGAAGCCCTGGCGCTGGCGGTGCGAATCGGAAAGGCGGCCACATGAATCGCTGGCGGGCCCTTCCCAAAGTCGCGCTGCACCTCCACCTGGACTGCTCGCTGAGCTTCGAGGCGGTGCATCAGCTTGCCCCCGCGGTCACGCCGGAAGTATACGCGCGGGACTCAAAAGCCGGCGCTGGGCGGGAGACGCCCCGACCCAGCGCAGTATTTGGCAATCGGCTGGGGCCGCCCAAGCGACGGCCGCCGGTCACGTGGCGGTCTTGGCCGTCTCTCGCTCCAGGACTTCGTCGAGGCGATCGTGGGACTCAGCCATCCCCGATTCCATACCCGAATTCAGCATCCCGTCGCGATCTTCGACCGAATCGAAGCTGGTGATTACCGTCATCGTCGTCTTCCCGGCCTTCTCTTCGAAGGTCGCCGTTTCGACAGAGACGTGACCGGGCATGCCTTCGAATTCGAAGGTCATAACGATTCGCTCGGGCGGAGCGACCTCACGAAACTCGCCGTTGAAGGCGAACTCCTGACCATCAGCAGAATGGTGGATGAATCGCCACTTGCCGCCGCGTTTGAAGTCCATCTTTTCGACGGTGGTCGTATATCTCCGGGGCCCCCACCACTGTTCCAGGAGCTTCGGATCGGAGAATGCCTTGAAGACCACTTCGCGCGGCGCGTCGAAGGCGCGGGTGATGTGGATCTCACGCTCTCCGGGTCTGGCCGTGACTTTCGTCGGATAGTGACTTGCCATGTTCCTGTCGCCTCCTTTGGTTTGGGGCGGTCCCGGCGTCCGAGCGGAATCCCTCTTCCCGGTGCCTGGACCTGGGCCGGCGTGTGGCCGTCATCTGGCGAACGTCTTCTCTTTTTCGGACTGAAGGACCTTATCGAGCTTGTCGAACGACTGGCTCCAACCCTGCTCCATACCGGACCGGTGCTCGTCGGGGAGGTCGCTGACGCCGGAATGCTGAAGGATCAGCCTGGTCTTGCCGTCGCGTTCCTCAAACGTCACCGTGACCAGCATCTCCAGCGGGAAGCCCTCGCCCATGCCATAGTGCGAGGCCGGCACCACGTTGCCGTGCTCATCGGCGAAGGAGTCGGTCATGACGAGCCGTTCCGGCGCCTTGATTTCGCGGTAGGTCCCGGTGCTCCAAATCTCCTGCCCCTCGGGTGACTTCATGGACCCGTGGAATTTGCCCCCCACACGGAGGTCGATCTTGGCGGCCGGCGCGGTGAAGCCTTCGGGACCCCACCAACGCTTGAAGGTTTCCGGCTCCGTCCATGCCTTCCACACCAACTCGCGGGGCGCATCGAACGTGCGGATGATCTTCACCTCGTCTTTGTTCTGGTTTGTCATTGTACCTGCCCTTTCCTACGCCCGAAAGCGTCAATGTCACAAGACCGCACCTCACGACGTTGTTTCGTCGTCGCGTCTGGTGCGTAGTCGTCTGACGGATTTGGTGTTCATTATCGGTCACCCAGGCGAAGGGTGACATGATGCGCGTCATACGCGCTTGGGTTGTCGCCGCACTGGAATTTTGGGTCCGGCCGTGGCGGCGGCTTCCGTCGCCGCCACGGTCGGACCCAAAATTTAGGATATGACCTTGTCTATATATTCCGGCTTGTGTCTGTGTATTATAATAAGCGTTTGGTAATACAGGCAGGCAGGAATGAAAGCACGCCGCCTCGGACATCGCGGCGGCAAAAGGAGGGACCGGCGATGAGCAGTGGAGGACTGTCAAGGGAGCGGCTGGGCCGCATGCACGACGCCATGGCCGGCTTCGTCGAGCGCGGGGAAGTGCCCGGACTGGTCGCGCTGATCAGCCGGCGAGGTGAGGTCCACGTCGATGCGATCGGCGCGAAGGCAGTGGGCGGCGACACGATCCGGCGCGACACGATCTTCCGCATTTCTTCGATGTCCAAGCCGATTACGGCCGCGGCGACGATGATCCTGGTCGAGGAAAGCAAGCTGCGGCTGGACGAGCCCGTAGACCGGTGGCTGCCCGAGCTGGCGGACCGCCGCGTCCTGAAGCGTCTCGACGGACCGCTCGACGACACCGTGGCGGCCAATCGCCCGATCACCGTGCGCGACCTGCTCACATTCTGCATGGGCTTTGGCATCGTCATGGCGCCACCCGATGCGTATCCCATCCAGAGGGCGATGAGCGAGCAGCTTCTCGGGCAGGGGCCGCCCAGCCCGTCGACGGTCCCCGCGCCGGACGAATGGATCCGCCGCCTGGGAACCCTGCCGCTGATGCACCAGCCGGGCGAGCAGTGGATGTACAACACGGGGGCGGACGTGCTCAGCGTGCTGATCGCGCGCGTCGCGGGCCAGCCGCTGGAGACGTTCCTCCGCGAGCGCATCTTCGAGCCGCTCGGCATGAAGGACACCGCTTTCCACGTGCCGGCAGCCGACCTCGACCGCCTCGCCACCGGCTACTGGACCCAGCCCCAGACGGGCGCCCTCGAGGTTTACGATCCCGCCGCGGGCGGCCAATGGAGCCGTCCGCCCGCGTTTCCGTCCGGCGCCGCCGGGCTGGTCTCGACCGCCGACGACTACCTGGCCTTCGGGCAGATGATGCTGAACCATGGACGGCACGGGAACGTGCGCCTCCTGTCGCGCCCCTCGGTCGAGCTCATGACGGCGGACCAGCTGACACCCGAGCAGAAGGCGGCATCAGGCCTGGTTTCCGGCTTCTTCGACAGCCACGGCTGGGGATTCGGCATGTCCGTGGTCACCCGGCGCGTTGACCTGGCGAAGAGCGTCGGCACTTTCGGCTGGGACGGCGGCCTCGGCACGTCCTGGTA
This sequence comes from uncultured Chloroflexia bacterium, assembly GCA_963843645.1. GTDB lineage: Bacteria > Chloroflexota > Anaerolineae > DAOTYC01 > DAOTYC01 > CAWJLE01. Next base: position 16,765 of record CAWJLE010000005.1, read on the forward strand.
CTCCGATCCCCGCGAGGACCTGGTCGGCATCCTCATGACCCAGCTGTCCTGGTCATCGCCCGCGCCGCCGGACGTCTGTCTGGATTTTTGGACCTCGGTCTACCAGGCTATCGACGACTGAGCCGCCAAAACAACTGATGTTTTCACCTCGCAAATGATGGTTGCGAATGAAGACTACATTCATTGACAACAATCTAAAATTCTGATATAATAGAATCACTCGTAACGAATATCCCCGTCGTCGTCTGGTCTATGGCCACTTGATCAAATCTGAATCGGGAGCAATGGAGCATGTCGATTGGGAGCCGTCTCAGACAGGCCAGAGTGGCCGCCGGCCTTACCGCTGCAGAAGTCGGATCTCGCGCGGGCTTAACCGGCAGCCACGTCAGCCAGATCGAGCGGGGCGCCGCCGATCCTTCACTCGGAGCGCTGAGCCGCATTTGCGAGGCGCTGGGAATCGAGATGGGCGCCCTGTTCTCGGCCGAGACCCCGGCGGATCGGCCCCAGCGCAGCGCGCCGAGAGCTTCTCCCCAGTCACCGTGCCCGGACGTCAGCGTCGTCCGCGTGCACGAGCGCTCGACGATCGTGCGGCCCGGCTCGCGCCAGCGGCACGAGATGCTCTGTTCGGATCTCCGGCGCACGCTGGAAGCCTTCCGGACGATTCTCCCTCCCGGGCGCCTGGCATTCGCCGGACAAGACCTGGTGCAGTCCGGGTTCGTCGCCGCCGATTACCTGGCGCAGGCCCTGAACGGCAGCGGCAACGTCATCATTACCACGTACGACGTGAACGGCCAGTGGTCGATCGACCGTGAGACTGGCGCGCGCCGCGCGTTCGCCCGGTATCCCGGCATTCGCGTGCATCAGACGGTCAGCATCGATATCCCGGTGGGCGGCGGAGTCGCGCAGCTCGAGGCGGCGCTCCACGCGTTTCCTGAGCTGAACGGTATCTGCGGCCTGGACTGGCTGACGGCGCAATGCGCCGCCCGCTACATTCGCGACCACGCCGCCTGGCGGCACGTCAAGATCGTCGGCTTCGACGAGATCCCTGCCTCGCTGGAGCTGTTGCGCGGCGGCTACATCACCGCCATCTTCACGCAGGCCGCCGAGCGGCAGGCGTACGAGGCGGTCCACATGCTGGTCGACTTCCTGAACGGCAAGCCCATCTACAGCGTCGACACCGGGATCGGCCGGCTCGACCGGACGAACGTGGCGCAATACCTGGCGGGCTCCCCGCCTGTGCAGGAGGTGAAGCGGGGATCGCCGGTGGACCCCCGGGGTTTCCCACTCAACCCGCGCATCGCGCGCCGTGTGGCGGCTGGGGAGAGGCTCTTCATCCCTGTATCTTTCCTGACCCTCTCGGATGAACTTACCGCATTTCTGCGGGCCGGCGTCGAGCGGGCGGCGCGCGAGTTCAACGTGGACGCGGTGCTCGTCGGCCCGCCCACCTACGATCCCGCCGCCCAGGTGGCCGAGCTGGAGGGCCTGGCCGCGCGCGGCGTGGACGGCCTGGCGATCTCCTCCGGCATCACCGAATTGATGGCCCCGGTGATCGACCGGTTCCTGGGGAAGGGAATCCCCGTGGTGACCTACAACACCGACAATCCGCAAAGCGGGCGCCTCGCGTTCGTCGGCCAGGAAGAGAACGGCGTTGGCGACCCTCACGCTCCCTCGTCTCACGAAGGTGAAGAGTGGGCCATGGTCCTGAAGGGGACCATCGAGTTCGTCATTCAGGATCAATCCTACACGTTGAACCCTGGCGACGCGGTGCAGTTCAACTGCCGGCTGCGGCATCATTGGAAGAACCTCGGATCGTCGGAAGCGGAGCTGCTCTGGGTGGCAACCCCACCGCATTTCTAGACAGATGCTGGATTGCGAACCTGTGGAAAGGAGCTGATGCCTATCGAGTGTGAACGTTCGTCGGGCGGATGACAAGAATCGGTTAACTGATCCGTGCTCGAAATGCATTCCGAAGGAGGAAAGCGATGAATCGCGCGATTCGGTTAGTCTCCCTACTTCTACTCGTCGCTATGCTACTAGGCGCCGCGGCCCAGCCCGACAGCCGCTCAGACACTCCCGTCAAGTATCACTTCGTCATGGTGTCGCACATCGGGTCCAGCGACCCGAACGAGCTGTGGCTGACGTTCGCCATCAAGGACTTCATGAAGCGCTTCCCTGAGGTCGACGTCAAGTACGTGGCGACCGACCAGTTCAGCATCGAAGCCATGACGACCCTTCTCAAGCAGACCCTCGCCACGAAGCCCGATGGACTGGCGATCCCCATCGTTTCCGCGGAGGCGCTGGGTCCCGTCCTGGACGAGGCCATCAAAGGCGGGCTGCCCGTGGTGGCGGTCAACACCATTCCTGACGGCCCTAAGACCATCCCCTATCTGACCTACGTCGGCGGCTCCGATCTCCAGACCGGCGTGGTGCTGGCGCAGGCGGTCCTCGATGCGGCGAAGGCCGGCAAGATTCCCCAGCCCAAGGCCGCCGTCTGTGCGAACCCGGATATCGGACACTCGGGCTTGCTCGCGCGCTGCAAAGGCTGGAACGACACGATGGCGAAGGCCGGCGTGACGTCGGAGATGCTCGACATCTCGACGGACCCGGCGCGTGAAGGCAGCGTGATGCAGTCGTATCTCAACAGCCACAAGGACGTCAACGCGATCTTCTCGACCACCGCGCGCACCGGCCCCATCATCTTCGCCGCGGCAAAGGATTTGAACCTGAATCCCGGCACGGACATGAAGTCGGGCGTCGTGATGGTGAGCACCGACGAGAGCCCGGTCTCGTTGGACGGCGTCAAGGCAGGCAAGATCCTGGCGACGCACAGCCAGGGCTTCTACCTGCAAGGTTTCACCCCATTCGAGATTCTTTACTGGAACCGTGAGCTGGGATATGCCCCAACCTCCGATACTCTGTCAGGCCCGATCCTGATCGACTCGAGCAACGTGGACAGGTGGATTCCGTTCACGCGCAACGTCTTTGGCGCCCAGTACGATACTCTGGCGCAGGGCGCCTGGGATTAACGATGCCCCAACCGGCCCCTCCCTCACGATCAATGAGGGAGGGGTCCGCTCCAGAAGAGATCGGCGTGCAATCTGGATTGAGGAGCATGGGCCCAATGGCAGCAGCGAGGAAGTTCTTCAAGCGGTCCGAGGCAACCATCATCATCGGCAGCGTGGCGCTTTTTCTGGTCTTTTCCTTCGTGGATACGCAAGGGTGGTTCGACTTCTTCACCATTCGCAACATTACCGGCTACACCGCCCTGCTCGGATTGGTGGCGATCGGTGAGACCCTGCCGATTCTCGCCAAAGAGATCGACCTGTCGGTCGGGTCGGTGTATGGGTTGGTCGGCGTGGCGTTCATCAGCTGGGAGCCGGCGCTGGGAGTCGGCCTCTCCTTCGTGGCTGCTCTGCTGCTGGGAGCCGCCGTCGGCCTGTTGAACGGCATCCTGGTGGTGCGGGCCAGGATGTCCTCTATGATCGTGACCCTGGGGGCCCTCTTCTTCTACCGCGGGATCATTTACGTGACCACGGGCGGCACGGTCCGCTCGCTGGCGGTCGCCAGCAGGGACAGCTTGCTCGTCCAGCTGTTCGGCGGCCGGTGGCTTCTCGGCCTGAGCAACGGCTTCTGGTGGTTCTTATTCATCGTCATCCTCTTCACCTACATGCTCTTCCGCACTCCCTTCGGCAACCAGCTGTTGGCCGTGGGCGGGGACATCGTGAGCGCCGCGTCCCGCGGTGTGCAGGTCGATTCCGTCAAGATCATGTCCTTCGTGACCTGCTCGTTCATGGCCGGCCTGGCCGGAATCATCACGCTGGCGGCCAATCCGCGCACGAACGTCACGATCGGGCAGGACATGGAGCTGGAGGCTATCGCCGCCGCCGTGATCGGCGGCGTGCTGCTGAGCGGAGGCCGGGGATCGATTCTGGGCGCCGCGCTGGGCGCCTACTTCCTGACGGCGGTCCGCTCCGAATTGATTACCCTGGGGGCGCCCTCGGATTGGTACACCGCCTTCGTGGGATTCGTGCTCGTCTTCGCCACCGTGGTGAACACCCTGGTTCGGCGGCGTCTCGTGCCCGGGGCGAACGTCTAACGCCGTTCGAACGTCGACACGTCGGGCGTGTCAACGTAAGCGAGCACCGGTCAACGTTCAAACGTTCCAACGTGTTAACGTGTCAACGAAAAGGAGCGAAACATGGGCGAGGCGGGCTCTCCCTTGATTCAAATGAAGCACATCAGCCTGTACTTCGGGACGGTGAAGGCGCTGTCGGACGTGAGCGTCGATTTCCACGCCGGTGAGCTGGTGGGGCTGGTGGGGGACAACGGCGCCGGGCAAGACGACGCTGATCCGCGTGCTGTGCGGGATGTATCCGCCGACGTCCGGCGAAGTCTACTTCGACGGCCGGCGGATCACGCGCTTTCACCCCAAACTCGCCATCGATCTCGGCATCGAGACGATCCAGCAGATGGTCGGGCTGTGCGATAACCTGTCCGTGGCGCGCAATTACTACCTGGGGCGCGAGCCGGTCAAGCGCCTGCTCGGGGTTCTGCCCGTGTTGGACTTCGACCTGATGCGCGAGGCCAGCCGGCGCGTCGTCAGGAACTTCGGCTTGCGCGAGAGCGTGGACGTGGACGACGAAGTGGCGCTGCTGTCCGGCGGGGAGGGCCAATCGTTCAAGATCGGCCGGGCGGTGGATTTCCGCAACAAGGTGCTCATCATGGACGAGCCGACGAACCATCTGTCCGTGCGCGAGAGCTGGCACGTGAACGAGCTGGCCCAGCAGCTCCGAGACCAGGGACTACTGGTCATCTACATCACGCACGACATCTTCCAGGTCCACCGCATCGCCGACCGCATCGTCATACTCGAAAATGGGCATAAGGTCGTCGATACGCCAAGGGACACGATGTCGGCGGAAGTCACTGGAGCACATCATTCGCGATGGCATCCACGAGAACGGCAAGGAGAGCGCCTGATGCGACGCTCGGTGATCAATTTTCTGCGCAAGCGGATCGAGGTCGGGGCGGCGGCGGCCACGATATTGATCATCATCGGATTCACCCAGGCCTCGAATGGCATCTGGCTGTCGTTGGCCAACATGCAGGAGGTCCTGCGGGTGACCGCCGTCCTCGGCGTGATGGCCTTCGGCGAGGCGCTGGTCATCACCGTCGCGGAGATCGACATTTCCGTCGGTTCGGTGTTCGGCATCGTGGGGCTGACGTACCTGGGGCTGGCGCCGCAGATCGGGGTGCCGGCGGCGATCGTGATCGGGCTGGCCGTGGCGGTGGCGATCGGCGCCATGAACGGCGTGATCGTGGCTTACCTGAGAATTCCGTCGCTCATCGTGACCCTGGGGAGTCTCTTCCTGTTTCGCGGGCTGATCTACGCCATCCTGGAGAAGGCGGTCTTCATTCTCGACCAACGACGTGCTGCGCGCCAACCCGGTGTACCAGCTGTTCGGCGACACCAGCGTGTTCGGGATCCAGATCGCCGTCGTCTGGGCGGTGGCCCTCCTGGTTCTCCTGACTTACGTGCTGTTCCTCACACCCGTCGGCAATCATCTCCTGGCGGTGGGCGGCGATCCGGACAGCGCGCGTTCCCGCGGAGTGAGCGTGCTCTACACCAAGTGGGGCGCCTTCATTGCCTGCGCGTTCTTCGCCGGGCTGGCGGGCATCCTGGAAGCGTCGAACCTGGGCTTCGTGGATGGCAGCTTTGGGCGCCAGCGGGAGCTGCAGGCCATTGCGGCCGCCGTCCTGGGTGGCTGCGCCACCGCCGGGGGCCGGAGCTCGATCATGGGCACCCTGCTGGGCGCCTTCATCCTCTCCGGGATTCAGAGCTTCCTCGTCATCAAGGCCATCCAGCCGCAGTGGTTCACCCTGCTGCTGGGCCTGATCGTCGTTCTCGTCAGCCTCGCCGACCGCGGCGTCGCGCGCATGGTGACGCGGCTGGCGAAGGGGGGGTGAGGGGAAGGGTGCGGCGTGGCGATGTACCCCTCACTCGCGGTGAAGTGAGCGGCGGGGTGCGGTTGGTTGCAGCCTGCGCCGGATCATTCCTCCCGGCCCAGCTGCCACGTTCGTCTGGCGAAGCGGAGTTCTTTGCCTGCAATCTCAATCCCGTAGGGGCCGCGTTCCTGCCCGGTCAGGACGAGCAGCAGGTCGCCTGGCGGACAAACCGCCGTATCGACGCAGGACGAGAGGTTCGCGTCATTTCACGAAATAGGCAACAACGGGCATGATCTCGACGTGGGCGCTGTGTCATGGTCGAGGGGAACCCAGCCGCGGACAACTAGAATTCTCGTCTCTCTTCCCACGCTTCGGCAGTCTCGATTTCGAGGTCTAGATAGGATACATATTCGTCAATCCATCGCGTAACCCGCGGTTCAGTCTCATGAGACTGAATCTGAGGAGCGCCTCCCTTTTCTTTTTGAAATGCAGGCTTTCGGATCCCGACCACCCTCCGCCGAAAAGTTGCCGATTAGTCTTGAACGGACGTCCTCCCGGTCACCATATCGAATCAACAGCTGTCTTGCCCAACAGGTTGTGGAGTTCTCGTCAAAAAGTCTCTTCGGCACGAGAGTGGCAAGATACGGAGCGTGCTCCTCGACATCTGAATCTACCCACTGCCATATCAAATCAGCAGGGAATAGCGACAGGGCGTCTGGTTCGCTGCTCCTCCCAGGCTCAGTTTCCCACGTATCGCCCTGCAACCATGGGCGAATGAATAATTCTGCGATTATGTCTGTGGTATTCAAGTGGCGCTCCAGTTGCCGCCAAATATCCTCTGGGAACTGCCGTGCACTGGCGGCAATTATCGCCTTGACTCCGGAGCTATGCCAATCCAGGATTCCCCCAAATGACCCCAACTGCTCAAGAATCGTCTCCGCGAGTTCCCGACTTCTGCCGGGGTACACCGACAAGAACGCCCTCGACAGCTGTTGCCAGTGATACGACGCCATCTGGTCCAATGGAGCATCCTGCACTTCTGAGAATAGGCATGGATGATTTAGAAGGCGCAGTGTGAGGCACTCCGGGATAATGCTACGTGCATCTTTGACATAGTACGCCGTGTGTAGAGCCAGTGCCAATTGGGTGCTCGTGGCGTCTGATTTATCTAACAGGTAGCTAACAATGCGGTCAATCGTCTCCGGCGACAATTCAGCAAGCACATTTCGATAGGCGAACATCTGAAGTTCTCTGACATCGGCATGCTCCTTCTGGATGATTTCCAAAAGGCGCAGTGCGGCCCTGTCCGTTAGCCTGCCTGATCGCCAAGTCATTTCCGGCACCCAGACCACCAAATCCGGTCGAAGCGAAAGGATATCCATGAGATCTTCCCACTGGCTCCAGTCGGATTCCGCCATGAACCGCAAGTAGCCCCCCAGGAAAAACGCGTTTGACCGAGGGTGGTCTGCATTGCCCTGCGCGCTCAAGATTGAGTCCAGCAATTGGAACGAGCCATCTCTTTTTGCGAGTTCATAGCCGAACAGGTAGCCATTCGCGCTCTTGGTACTTACTAGCCAACCGAGTTCTGCCTGGACGAGATTTAGCGCGCAGATCGCTTGGGTTGCCAGGTCCTCTATCTTCGCCTTTGTAACGTCAATCGGAGTGCCATCGCCACTCAACCGGTCCTCTATCAGGTTCATGCCGACGAATCTAAGCAAGAGCAAATGGAAGTCAGTTCCTGTCAGTTCATCCCTCAGCGCTTCCCAGTCTCTCACGGCCTGGTCAGTCAGATGAGGAGAATCGTAGTGTAGAATGTGGATCGCCGTCTCGATGGCGGCAGCACGCTTGTCAACCCCTTTGTCCATCAATGATCGAATAGTTTGAACGACCATAGGGCTCAGGTGGTTGATCCGTGCCAGCGCTCTTGCGTTACGGAATATTACATCGATTACATCCTGACGTTCGTCTCCGGAAAGATGCTCCAATTGATCCACCAGGGAATGCCATATCTGGCGATAAGCCTCAAAGAGCTCGCCGTAGATTTTCGGCATCCATGGTTCTGGACTCTTGCCCAACACTCGCTGTGAGGCAGGGATCATTTCCACGCCATGATGCGTCAGGGCCGCTTCGCACGCCCGCACAGCCAGCCCTCTTCTGGCTTTCGAACCTGATTCGAATGCCTCCTGAATGATACGAAGCCGCTCTCGAGGAGAAGCTTGTGTGGGTGAGACTCGGGAGTCAAGTGGCAGTCTGAAGAGCCCTGCGAACGTGCCACTCGCATTGTTTGGATAGGGGGCGTTCTCGAATTCACCCAACGCAAGCAAGAGCTGCGCCGCATATGCGAAGAGATCTTGCCTGAACGCGATACTAGCAAGGGCTCGCACAATCGCTGGACGGGCTTCGTCAAACTGCAGCAATTCCTTGTCAGTCCACTTGCCTAGTGTGTTCCTCAGGTAACGCAGCGCCGATTCGGGCTCACATGCTGCCAAGTACATGAAATGTTGCGCACGCTCTCGATCCTTAAGAGCCTCGCCATCAGGGCGGAAATAATCTTGCCGGAAGAATGCTCTGACAATTCTGGATGCGAGCGGCGAACCAGCAACGTACTCAAACATTTCGAAGAAACCCTGGCGTAACGGACTTGGTAAAAACGCTAGATCATTCAGATCGAATCTACAGTCATGGTTCTCCCACCATTCGGTCCAGAGCTTCACGTGAAGCAGTTTGGGGGTGATGTAGAGCGTCTTTTGACCCTGCAGTATCTTCTTCTTCCGCAGACCACAGATGATTTCACAGAACCTAGACCAAGTGATTTGAGGATCTGCTTCTGCGATGCGCGAAGCAATCGCCCTGGATTCTTGTTCGAATCCACCGTCGAAGCCAAATCGCTTATAGAGGGCTAGGTTTTGTAGGACTAGTCGTCGCTCCCGCGCCTGTGGGCTCTTGGGATCGTCTTCTCCTGCTACGTAACGGTCCCAGACATTCACTATCCCCGGCGTCTTCAGCAGATCCTCAGGATGGTCCCGCAAATTCTCTCCAATTACGTGAGCCACTTTTGGAGAACAACCACACCAGTCGGCCCAACGGTCTGCCCGATAGGGCGCAACATCGTATTGCTGAATGATCGTGCTAATCTGTTTCGCGTCGAGACGGGGCGCTTCAACATATAAAATGCCTGAGGCATCGTCGTTTTCGGAGCAGATTGAGACTACCGTCAAGGCCGGACTACGGTTCTTCAGCTTATTCCAGATGAATGCTCTATTCTCAGGATCGCAGTCATCCAACACCAGGATTGCATGGTAGTCTTCCCGCAATAATTCACCCATCAATGGGTTGTCGCGAAAAAGCGCTGCATCGCAGTAGACCACGAACGGCCTCAGATCATCGGCATTCGTACCCTCAAGCACAAGTCGCGTCTTGCCAACTCCGGATTCTCCCCAGACCCGGACATGTCCCGACAAACTTTGGTCCCTGAGATATGCGCGCAACTCTGAGACAAAACGTTCCTGTGGTTCGCTCGTTACAAAAACCTGTGCCATATCGCCTTGGTTTTGCCATTCTTGATGAGTCTGGAAGGGTCCAGGCTGATGCCCATTCACACGCAGGGCAAGAGACAGAAACGGTTGCACAAAGCCGATTAGGTTATTGAGGCTCCAAACGTCCACATTAGCGTGCGGGTAACCACATTGGTTAAAAAAGAGTGTTAGGTGACTGAATGCATCTTGACGCTGCGCGCCCGTAAGATCCCGCCCAAAGCAAACCAGCACATAGATGCCGTTGGCGTCGAGGCAGGCGCGCACTCGCTCCCCAAGATTCTCTCGTTTGGCCTGTTTTCTGCCGAACAGCTCTCTTTTGATTTGCGAGGCCTGCCAAGGTGTGAAAGTGGAGCCTGTCTTGATCTGATAGCTGTTGTGGCCAGCCCGAATCAGACCGCTCTTGTCGTTGGGTGCTGCCTCACTCACAGACGCATCAACGCCTTGATCCGGCGTGTTGATCTCGACGGAGATGTTTATATTGCAAAGTGGGATGCCGATGCGCTTTGCTTCTGCCCAGATCAGGTCGCGGAAAAAGGCAACTGCTTCCCGCGCATCGAGACGCTGAAGATCCCCGTTCTTGACTGTTAGGATCGTATCCATCTGACCCTCCCGAAGGCAATCGCGCAACCAACACGACGCATTCCCAAGCCGCAGTTTGATCAGCGCACAGGTGATGACATAACAATCTCACCAGCGAAACATCAATGACGGCGCGTCAGTCCCTTCATGACCGAAATCATGGCGCGCCTGCTATGTTTATTCTCGAAATGAGGAACGCGGTCAGTTGCGCAGAATTCGCATCGCCGGCAGGCGACCGATCCGCCCTTCGAGAAGAAACATCATGCGCGTCACGCCTAAGGCTTCGATGCCGGTCGGAGTCGGAGCGATGCAGGCATCATAGGCCGCCGTTCAGTGGAATCGAACGAGGGATTTATGAACAATGTCGATAAATTTATGAACATGCTCATAAACTTTTGCCACGTTCATAATAAGTTGTCTTGCGTTCCCCGACCTTTGCCAACTGGCCATTTGCCACGAGTCTGGCCAATAGATGTGACGCCTGACGCGGGCTGATCCTGCACAGTTCTACGACGTCCTTGCGCGTGATCTTGCCGTGTTTGCTGACGTACTTGATCACCATTTGCTCGTGTTGGATGGCATCGAACCCGGCCTGGCGTACGTAGGCGACGCTCTGACCGAGTTCACGATAGACTTCGGCGCTGAGCGTGTAGGTGCGGCCCTTCCTGATTCCATGGGCTTCGACCATGCCCGATTCGACGAGCCGCTCGAGAGCCGACCGAGCGGTGTGTTCGTCTTTCTGGATCGCGGCGGCCAACGCGGCAGCGTCAAGACGTCGCTCTTGTCGAAGTCTCGACAATACGATCAACGCATCTAACGATATCGGGTGGCCGGACCGGGTCTCTTCTTCGAGGATCATTCGAAGGAATGACACGTCTGCCGTAGCATTGCTCAAGCGCACCGCGACCGTCGTGGTATCGCTGCGGGAATAGTCGGGTTCCGGCCTGCCGTAGCGCAGCATGCCCTGATAGATCAAGTCCACGCCGCGCCCCGTTCGCTCGGCAAGACCGATGCGCTTGATGGCGTCGGCCAGGAATGGGTTGCGCGGCTTGGGCTCGACGACCAACAGATTCTCCAGCGTGACGCCCTCAACGAACCCGCCGGGATTGCTGATGACCATGCCCTCGTTTTCCATGCGTACGTGAACTGCACCGAGGCGCGTGTAGTCGCGGTGAGTCAGGGCGTTGACCAGCGCCTCACGAAAGGCCCTGCGGTCGTACGTTGGGATGGGCACGCGGAACAGGCCCACCTGAAGCTCGTCTTCCTCGATCCGGGCCTCGAACTGCTCCAGCAGCCGCTCGAACGTCTTGAGCAGCGGCCCACGATAGAAGTCGTTGACGCGTACTTGAGTTCCTTCCAGCACTTGAAATGCGACCTCGTGCGTGGGCAACCGATCGCGTAATGCAGACTCGCGGCCGAGTACGAGCAATCCGGCGACAGTGGGCACCCGGCTGCCGGCCTCCGTCCTGACGAGCCCCAACGCTCCATCCAGGGCGTCGTCATCGAGGCCGAGCAAAACTCGGTCGCCGCCGTAACGCTCGATCATCTGGCGAAGGCGTTCGCGCTCGAGGGGATCGAATTCCTGAGACGTCGTGCCGTCCACCGGAAGCGCGGAGTAATCCAGCAAACCGAGGTCAGATTGTCGCTGCGTGAATTCGTGGGGATAAAAGGGTAAGCACTCCGGCGTGCCGTCCGCCATGAGTCGCCTGCGCTGCAACAAACCCTCCGATGTTGCGACGGGCCTCCTTGACTTGGGGACCACGATCCTGGCGACTCGCTTTCCCGCCACCTGCAGGGATTCCACGCGGACGCTCAGCGGAGGCACGGTCCGGTTGCCGATCAAGGCCGACAGGCCAATCAGGTCCTCGTGTTCCGGGTGGAGCCCGGACACGCTCCCGTCCTTCTCGACTCCCAGGAATATCTCGCCGCCTTCAGTATTGGCGAGGCATACGGCAGCCGCCAGCAGGTCGCGATCAGGCAGACGTTTGCGATCGCTCTTGAATTCGACGCGAATGGATTCTTGAGCGGGTATGAGATCTGTCATCGCTGTCTTCGTCACCTTTGGTGGGTGGGGTCCCGAACTGAAAACCCATCGGACGTCACGATCTTCGACGTCCTGTCAGTCGTTACGCAGAAACGCGTCCAGCAGTCGGCGCCGGCGCGGACTCGGGCTCCGCCATTGCACGGCAGGCACGCTCCACATTGTAGCATCATTCGTATAATCTGAGAATCTGGAGCCCACTTCCAAAGCAGGATCAGGACGTAGAATTCATGACCTTCATCATGGCGCGCGCGGGACGGGCCTGCTATGCTCATCTCGCAATGTGAAATGCGGTGAATTGCGCAAAATTCGAATCGCCGGCAGGCGACCAATCCGCTCTTCAAAGGAGAAAACATCATGCGCGTCATGCTCAAAGTGTCGATCCCCGTCGAAGTCGGCAATGCTGCCATCAAGGATGGCAGCTTGCCCAAGAAGATTCAGTCCATTCTCACCGAATCGAAACCGGAAGCCGCGTACTTCTCGGTGAACGAGAAGGGCGAGCGAACCGCCTTTCTCTTTCTCGACCTCGCGGACCCATCGAAGATGGTGAGTGTGGGGGAGCCGTGGTTCCTCGCTTTCAATGCGAGGGTCGAAGTCACGCCGGCCATGACGATCGAAGATCTGAAGAAGGCCGGAGCGGACATGGAGGCAGTGGTCAAAAAATACGCTTCCTGACGGTAGCGCATGCTCTGCGTTTCCGAGCGATTCAGCCGCGGTGGTTCACCCTCTGCCGGGACTGAATCGCTGTTTTGGTTTGCTCGTTACACCCGTCGTCATTTGCATCAACCGCGCTGATCCTGTAGACTTCAACCACTTCGTTCCCGAATGTACCCAACCTGTGCGGAGCTGGAGACCGTGTGAGCGAACAGCCTCTCTCATCGCGTCGAATTCGTCGGCTCATCCTCGAGCAGTCGAAGCGCGCGCACGTGGGTCACATCGGTTCCGCTCTGTCCGTTGCGGACATCGTCGCAGCGCTCTGTTCGGACGTTTTGAACGTCCCCGCTCCCGGTGACCCGGAACGAGACCGTTTTGTCCTCTCCAAAGGCCACGCAGCCCTGGCCCTGTATGCGGCCTTGTTCTTGAAAGGGTGGATTTCGGAGGCGGAACTCGATACCTACTGTGGCGACGGCAGCCTGTTGGGGGTTCACCCGGAGCACGACCTCACCGGCGTGGACTTCTCCACCGGATCGTTGGGACTGGGCCTGTCCATCGGAGCCGGGGCCGCGCTTGCGGCGCGCTTGCAGCGGTCCGAACGTCGGGCCTTCGTGCTGGTCAGCGATGCGGAATGCAACGAGGGCTCGCTGTGGGAAGCGGTCATGTTCGCCGCCCACCATCGGTTGGCGGGACTGGTCGCCATCCTCGATCTGAACGGACAGCAAGCGTTTGGGTACACCGATCGGGTGCTGTCCCTGTCTCCGCTGGCCGAGCGCTGGCGCGCTTTCGGGTGGGACGTGCACGAGGTGGATGGACACGACCCGGCCGAGATCAGCGGCACCATCGCTCGGCTCGACACACATTGCGGACCGCCGCACGTCCTGATCGCACACACGGTGTCCGGCAAAGGCGTTTCCTACATGGAGCGGCGGATCGAGTGGCACTACATGCCGATGTCCGACCAGGAGTATCAGCAGGCGCTCGCTGAAATCGAGGGCACGGCGTGAGACGCGCGTTCGTCGATACCCTGACCGAACTGGCCGCGCGGGACCCGCGCATCCTGCTGCTGACCGCCGATCTGGGGTTCATGGCCCTGGAGCCGTTCGCCGAGCGGTTTCCCGACCGCTTCTTCAACGTCGGGGTGGCCGAACAGAACATGATGGGGCTGGCGACCGGTCTGGCCGAGGCCGGCTTCATTCCATTCGTCTATTCCATCGTGACCTTTGCGACGCTGCGCGCCTACGAGTTCATTCGCAACGGCCCGGTACTGCACCGGCTCCCCGTCCGCATCGTCGGCATGGGCGGGGGCGTGGAGTACGGACCCGCGGGTTCGACTCACTATGGCCTGGAGGACGTGGGCGTGATGCGCATCCAGCCCGGTCTCACCGTGATTGCGCCGGCCGACGGCCTCCAGGCGCGCACCGCCATCCTGGCGACCTGGAACCTGCCCGGCCCGGTCTACTATCGGCTGGGCAAGAACGACCGGGTCGTCGTGCCGGGACTCGACGGGCGTTTCGAGCTGGGGCGGGCGCAGGTCATCCGCGAAGGGAACGATCTCCTTCTGCTGGCGATGGGCGGGATCGCCGGCGAGGTGGCGGCAGCCGCGGAGCAGTTGGCATCCCAGGGGATCGCCAGCACGGTGGCCGTCGTTGCCGGCATCAACCCCGCCCCGATTGCGGATCTCTTGGAGCTGCTGGCCCGCTTTCCGGTCGCCCTGACCGTCGAAGCCCATTACGTCACCGGCGGCCTCGGGTCGCTGGTGTCGGAAATCGTCGCCGAGTGTGGTCTGGAGTGCCGCGTCGTGCGCTGCGGTGTCAGGGACGCGCCCGATGGCGTTTCCGGCAGCCAAGGCTACGTGCAACACCGGCATGGGCTGTCACCGGATGCCCTGGCGGCGACCGCCCTTCGCGTGATTCAGGAAAGCCAACGATGACCCATCGCCTCGTTTCCATCGTCCTGCCGGTCTACAATCAGGCGGATCACATCGAAGAGATCACGATGGAATACCAGGCGGCGTTGGCCGGGATGCCGGACCCTTGTGAGATGATTCTGGTCGTAAATGGCTGCCACGACGACTCGCTGGCCGTTTGTTCGGCACTGGCTCAGAAGAACGACACGATACGGGTGGTGCATTGCGAGGCGTGTGGTTGGGGATTCGCGGTCAGACGGGGGCTGCAAGCGGCGCGCGGGGAGTTGCTGTGCTACACCAACTCGGCCCGTACCAGCGCTCAGGACCTGCTGTCGTTGCTCTTGTACGCGACGGCCAACCCTAACGTCGTGATCAAGGCCAACCGCAAAATCCGCGATAACTGGCTCCGGCGGTTGGGGTCCCTGCTGTACAACCTGGAGTGCCGCGCGTTGTTCGATCTGTCTTATTGGGACGTCAACGGCACGCCGAAGGTCTTTCCGCGCGCGTTCGAGCGGCTGCTGGAGCTCACCCGTGACGACGACCTGATCGACGCCGAGTTCAGCATCATCTGCCGGCGTGAAAAGTACCCGGTGTTGGAAGTGCCGATCTTCTCCACGAAGCGTCATGGGGGCCAATCGACGACCCATTTCCGCTCGGCACTGCGTATGTATTGGGGAGCCTTTCAACTGTGGCGCGAGATGAGCAGAAGCGGCGAGTGAAGCAGGCGGCAGTCCCATCCCGTGAGGAAACCGACGCGCTGTGGTCACGCCACGACAGCGAATGGCGCGACCCGGCGCAGATCGCCGGCCAGTGGCAGGAAGCGGCCGAAGTGGACCCGCAACTGCTGCGTTGCACCGTGCGCGGCCGCTGGTGGGAGACGCTCGCGGCGACGGGCGCGACGCTCCTGGCTACGCGCGAGTACGAGCATCTGGTGATGGCGATGTGCGTGACACAGGGCGAACCCGCCACGTCGTACCTGAGGCTGCCTCACCCCTCCGGCGTGGCCGTGGATGCAGCGCGTGGCGTCGTCCACGTCGCCTCCACGCGCAACCCGAATCAGGTCTTCGATCTGGTTCCCGTAACAGGACGGCTGGCCCGTTTGGACGTGGCACCTGAGCCGGCGACCGGATACGAGCCGGCACGGCCGCTCGTGCCGGCGCGCACGCGATTCTTCCCCGGGTGCTTCTACCTGCACGACCTGGCCCTGGTGGGCGGCGTGCTGCACGCCAACTCGGTTGGTCAGAACGCCATCCTGCGCCTGGACGACGACGGCGGCTACGAACGGGTCTGGTGGCCGCACTGCGTCGAGACGGAGCGCGGTCCGGTGTTTGGGCAGAATCACATCCAGCTCAACTCAATCGCGGCCGGGCCGGACCTCGCGGGCTCGTACTTCTCGGCGTCGACAGACCGGCTTTCGGCCAGGCGTCCCGGTCACAGGAACTTTCCCGTCGACGGGCGCGGAGTCATCTTCTCGGGGACGACCCGCGAGCCGATCGCGCGCGGCCTCACGCGGCCCCACTCCGCGCGCCTGCACCAAGGGCGGATCTGGGTCGACAACAGCGGCTACGGCGAGTTGGGATTCGTAGAAGGTGAGGGCTTCGTGCCCGTGGCCCGGCTGCCGGGCTGGACGCGCGGCCTGGCATTCCACGAGAACGTCGCGTTCGTGGGAATTTCGCGGGTGATTTTACGATTTCGCCAGTATGCGCCGGGCCTGGACCTGGACCGCAGCCAATGCGGCATCGTGGCCGTCGATGCCGTGACCGGCCGGGAGCTCGGCGGCCTGTTCTGGCCGTATGGCAACCAGGTTTTTTCGGTCGAGCTGATTCCGAGGGAAGTGACATCCGGTTTTCCCTTTCCTGTCGGGACGCACCGCTCGACGCGATGGGAAAAGAGGCTGTTCTACACGTTTACGTGCCACGATTCTGCGAAGGATGAGACCCCAAGATGAGCGACGATTTCCGACTGCTGATGCTGAGCGCGATGTACGAAAACGGGGGCAACATGACTCACCGTTTCCTGGACGGCCATCCGCAGATGTTCGTGTATCCTTTTGAATCCCAGCTGGGCACGCGGTGGGTGACGGATCACCTGTCCTCGATGTACCCGATCAAATACCGCTGGCCGGTGTTCGCCCTCGACGCGACGCCCGCCCAGGATTACCGGGCCATCATCGACGAAGAGTGCAAAGTGCGCGCCCGCACGCCCCAGGTGAGCAAATTTCGCCACGTGCCCTTCGATTTTTCGGACGTTGAGCGTGGGCGGATATACGAGCAGTACGTGGGGGCGTCAGGACGCTCGCGGGGCAGGAACGTGGCGGCATTCTTCCGGGCCACGTTCGACGCCTGGAAGGATTACCGGCGCACCGGGGAAGAAGCGATTTACGTGGGATACAGCCCGATCATCGTCGTGGATGCCGAAGAGATCCTGACCGACCTGCCTCGAGCGCACGTCCTGCACGTGGTGCGCAATCCCTGGTCGGCCTACGCGGACACGAAGAAGCGCCCGGTGCCGCTGTCTCTGGCGCACTACATGTTGGGTTGGACCACGAACCAGTATTATGCCCTGTATTTCAGCGAAAGGTATCCCGATCGGGTGCACATCGTCCGCGCCGAAGACGTGATGGCCGATTCTCGCGCTGCGCTGGGCGCGGTCTGCGAGGCGCTGGGACTGGAACCGGCCGGGTCGCTCGAGAAACCCACCTGGAACGGCGCTGAGCTTGCGGAGGTGTATCCCTGGGGGACCCTGCGCAAGGTGACCCCGGAAGCGAATCGGGCGACGGCGGAGGAGCTTTCGACGCAGGAACGGGCCGAGATACAGGCATACGCCTGGCAGTACCTCGACGTCTTCGACTACCGGAGTTTCGTCGACCGATGAAGCGTGTGATTCTCACCGGCGCAACCGGGTTCGTCGGCGCCAACCTGGCCCGCCGCCTGCTTCGAGAGGGGCACGAAGTGCACGCGCTGGTGCGGTCCGGGCACAGCGACTGGCGCATCGAAGCGATTCGAGCGCATGTGCGCTTGCATGAGGTCGACCTGAGCGATCCGGAGAGCCTGACCGGCGTCGTCGCCGACATAAGGCCGGACTGGATATTTCACCTGGCGGCTCATGGGGCCTATCCGTCACAAACCGACCTTCGCCGAAATGATCCGCACCAACATCACGGGGACGGCCAACCTGGTCGATGCCTGTCTCAAAGTCGGATTTGAGGCCTTCGTCAACACCGGCTCGTCTTCGGAGTATGGGTTAAAGGATCATGCCTGTTTCGAAACGGAATGCCTGGAGCCTAATAACCACTACGCCGTGACCAAAGCCTCAGCGACGATGCTGTGCCGCCACACCGCGCAGAGCAGCAACGTTCACATGCCTACCTTGCGGCTGTATTCGGTCTATGGTTCTTACGAAGAGCCCACCCGCCTGATCCCCACCTTGATCGTCAACGGAATGCAAGGCGAGCTGCCGCCGCTCGTCGACCCGGACGTCGCACGCGACTACGTTTTCGTCGAGGACGTCAACGATGCGTATCTGCTGGCCGGGGCGCGCCCCGGTCGAGACCCCGGCGCGGTGTACAACGTGGGGACAGGGGTCCAAACCCCACTGCGTGACGTCGTCGACGTAGCGCGCCGGGCTTTGGGCGTCGAGGCCGAACCGCGTTGGGGAACGATGTGCAACCGGACGTGGGATACCGGGGTGTGGGTTGCCGACAACGGCAAGATTCGCGCCGATCTGGGCTGGCAGCCGAGATACTCATTCGAGCGGGGATTTCGGACGACGATGGATTGGTTTCGGGCTCATCCGGCGATGCTTCAGTCCTATCGCGGACGCAGCCGGAGTTCCGGATGAGACCGATGGGCAATGTCGGAGAGTGGCACGCCGGGGTTCACCCTGCCCGCTCGCGGAGGAACGCGATCAGGTACAGGTCGCCGGCGGCCTGTCAACATAAACATCCGCTTCAACTACGCTGCCCAGTTGTTGCTCACTGCTCCCCCTCCAAAAATGCGGCCCATCTGCGCCTGGCCGTCTCGATTTCCTGACGAGGGGCCTTCTGGCTTTGCTTTCGATAGCCGTGCAACATGATGAACCGGCGATTGATGTATGCGAAGTAAAACAAGCGGGCGGCGCCGGCTCGCAGCTCCCACAGCCCTGCATCGATCGGGCGTGCGTGAGGCAGGCCGTTCGATGCGGCCACCCTGGTCTTCGAGATGACCGGGCAGGCTCCTGTTTGCAGAAAGGCGGCCACATTCCGGGCCGCCTTTTCGCGTTCTCAGGCTCTCGCCTCTCTCGCCGGCAGTGCGCTTGTCCGCGCTACCGCGCCTGGCCGTAGTATGCCTGCGGGCCGTGCTTGCGCTGGTAGTGCTTGTCGGTGATGTACTTGGGCAGCGGCTGGGTGAGCGGATCGATCGACAGGGTGAGCCAGGCGATTCGGGCGACCTCCTCCAGCACCACTGCGTTGTAGACCGACGTCGTGGCGTCCTTGCCCCAGGCGAAGGGGCCGTGCCCTGCCACCAGCACCATGGGCTGCTCCAGGTACGAGATGTCCTTGAAGCAGTCGAGGATCAGCTTGCCGGTCTCCTCCTCGTACTGTCCCTCGACTTGCTCGCGCCCGAGCAGCGGCGTGCACGGGATGGGCAGGTGGCTGTGATCGGCGTGCGTGGTCCCGAAGACGGGAATGGACTTGCCCGCCTGCGCCCACGCCGTTGCGTGGGTGGAGTGCGTGTGAGTGATCCCGCCGAGCTTCGGGAAGTGGCGGTAGAGCACCAGGTGCGTGGGCATGTCGGACGAGGGGCGCAGCGTCCCCTCGACGGTCTTCCCCTCCATATCGACCACCACGATGTCGTCGACCGAAAGCTGGTCGTAGGGGACCCCGGACGGCTTGATGGCGAACACGCCCGCGGCGGCATCGTAGGCGGAGACGTTGCCCCAGGTGTACAGCGCCAGGTTCCGGCGCGGAATCTCCAGATTGGCCGACCAGGCGGCTTCCTTAAGGGTGGCGTAGCTCGAAGCCATCAACCCCTCCTCGTGTCCCAATAACCGGCGTTCCAGCGGAGCTCGTTGCGGAAGGCGGGAATCGTCGTCCCGTTCCCGATCGCGACGAACTCGACGCCGGCCATCTCGGCGAAATCGCGCAGGTGCTCGACCGTGAGGTTGTCGGCGTACGCGGTGTGATGGCCGCCGCCGGCCAGGATCCAGGCTTCGGCCGAAGTGGCCAGGTCGGGCAGCGGCTTCCACAGCACACGCGCCACCGGCAGCTTGGGGAACTTCTGCGGGCTCGGCACCGTCTCCACCTCGTTGAGCACCAGGCGGAGCCGGTTGCCCATGTCGACGATCGCGGCGCACAGGGCGTGACCCGGCCGGCCGTCGAACACGAGGCGGGCGGGGTCCTCACGGCCGCCGATGCCCAGCGGGTGCACCTCGAGGGTCGGCTGGCCCGCGGCCACCGTGGGGCACACCTCCAGCATGTGCGCGCCGAGGTCCAGCATGTTGTTCGGCTCGAAATCGTACGTGTAGTCCTCCATGAAGGACGCGCCGCCGGGCAGACCCGCGCCCATCACCTTGAACACGCGGACCATCGCGGCTGTCTTCCAATCGCCCTCTCCGGCGAAGCCGTAGCCCTCGGCCATCAGGCGCTGCACCGCCAGGCCCGGCAGCTGCGTCATGCCGTGGAGGTCCTCGAAGTTGGTGCTGAAGGCGTTCGCCCCCACGTCCTTCAGGAAGGCCTTCAGCGCGATCTCGATCCGGGCCTGCTCGCGGACCTGCCGGGTGAAGGTCTCTTCCGATACCGTGTGGACGAACCGATAGGCGCCCGCGTATTCGTCCATCAGGGCATCCACCTCGCCCTCAGTCACCCGCTTCTCGTACTCGACCAGATCCCCGATGCCGTAGTAGGGGACCGACCAGCCGAGCTTGATCATCGCGTCGACCTTGTCGCCGTCGGTCACGGCGACGTTGCGCATGTTGTCGCCGAACCGGGCGATCACCAGATTCCGGCTGTCGGCGAGGGCGCACGCCGACCTCATCCAGCCGGCGATCCGCGTTTGGGTGGACGGGTGGCTCCAGTGGCCGACCACCACTTTGCGGGGGACGTCCATCCGGGCGGTCATGTAACCGAACTCGCGGTCCCCGTGGGCGCTCTGGTTGAGGTTCATGAAGTCCATGTCGATGGTGTCGTAGGGGATGCGCTCGTTGAACTGGGTGTTCAGCTGCAGCAGCGGCTTGTTCAGCGTCGAGAGCCCGCCGATCCACATCTTGGCCGGGGAGAAGGTGTGCATCCAGCAGATGACCCCGGCGCACGAAGCAGTGGCAACTGCCTGCTCCATGGTGGCGCGGATGTTTTCGGCTCGGGTCAGCGTGGGCTTGTTGACGAGACGGCAGGGCAGCTTTCCGCTGGCGTTCAGGGCGTCCACGATCTTCTGGGAGTGGGCAGCCACCTGCTGCAGGGCCTCTTCTCCATACAGATGCTGGCTGCCGGTGAGGAACCAGAATTCGTATTTGTCCAGGGCGATCATTGTCCTCTCCTTTGCTGTTCCTCGAACGCTCCGAGGGTCTGGTATTTTGCGTAGAGCCTGTCGTAGACTTCCGCCCGCTTGGAGTCGGGGACGTGCACTCGTTCCGCGCCGCCGCACAGCGCTTTCTGCGCCTGCGGCACGTCGGGATAGAGCCCGGCGGCCACCGAGGCGAAGACCGCCGCGCCGATGGCGGGGGCCTGGTCGTTGCTGGTCACGTGGATGTCGCGCCGGGTGACGTCGGCCAGGATTTGCATGCCGAGCACGCTCTTGCGGGCCACTCCGCCGATGGCGATGATCTTGTCGATCGCGACACCGCCCTGCTCGAAGCATTCCAGGATGGCTCGCGAGCCGAAGGCCGTCGCTTCCAGCAGCATCCGCATCACCGCGGGCGCGTCGGTGCCCAGAGAGAGGCCCGTCAGGGCGCCCTTCAGCAGTTGGTCCGCGTACGGCGTGCGCCGCCCGTTGATCCAATCGAGGGCCACGGGGGATTCGTCGGTGGGCTCGATGCTCCCGGCGGCGCGTTCCAGTGCGGGCAGGACTTTCCTCTCGACCTCGGCGGCGACCTCCGGGCCGATGCCGTCCAGGTGCTTCAAGGGCCAGAGGATCACCTCGCGAAGCCAGGCGTAGTAGTCGCCGTAGGCCGACTGCCCCGCCTCGTAGCCGATCCAGCCGGGGACGACCGAGCCGTCGACCTGGCCGCAGATGCCCCCCACGAGCGCCTCTTTTTCGCCGGGGGCTGGCCTGGGACCGATGGTGATGTCGCATGTGGAGGTGCCCACGCTCTTGACCATGACTCCTACGGCCACGTTGCCGCCGACCGCGCCGATGTGGGCGTCGTACGCGCCCACGCACACGGGGATGCCCTGCGGAAGGCCCAGCCGAGCGGCCCAGTCCGGCTGCAGGGGCCCGGCGATCACGTCCGCAGTGTAAGTTTCGGTGCCCATCGAGTCGCGGAGGTCTCCCAGGAACGGGTCGAGTTGGTCGAGGAAATCGCGGGAGGGGTAGCCGCCCCAACTGGCGTGCCAGAGAATCTTGTGGCCGGCGGCGCAGCGGCTGCGTTTGATCGTATTGAGAGCGGTCGTCCCGCTGAGGAGAGCCGGGAACCAGTCGCAGTGCTCGATGACGCTGGCGGCGGCGTGCGCCACGGCCGGTCGGGTCCGCACCACGTGCAGCATCTTGGACCAGAGCCACTCAGAAGAGTAGATCCCACCGACGTACTGATTGTAATCCACCCCGCCCCAGCTCTTTGCGAGGGCGTTGATCTCGTCGGCTTCCTTGACGGCGGTGTGGTCCTTCCAGAGGATGAACATGGCGTCGGCCTGGTCGGCGTAGGCCTCCTGCATGGCCAGGGGTGCGCCCTGCTCGTCGCAAAGCGAGGGGGTAGAGCCGGTGGTGTCGATGCAGATGCCACGCACGCGAGTCGCTGCCTCACGGTCGGCCGCGAAGGTTCCCAGCACTGCCTCCTGGAAGCTCTCGACGTAATCCAGGGGGTGCTGGCGGAACTGATTCTGACGGGGGTCGCAGTACAGCCCCTGCTTCCATCGGGGGTAGTAGGACACGTGGGAGCCGAGCATGCTCCCATCGGCGGCGTCGATGGCCACCACCCGAACCGAGTCAGTTCCGAAATCGGCCCCCAGCAGATAGTGCTCGCCTTTCCTCAGCTTCTCCACGTTTCCTCCTTTCGTCCGGCGCCTTGCCGGTGAGAAAACACCTCGATTGTCTTTTACCCAAGGGTGAATTGTAGCACGTTCGGACGTGATGGGAAAATAGAATCGAAATATGGGATATTGAGATATGGGTGAAAAGGAGCGCGGCCCGGACTTCCGGCCGCGCTCCTTTTCACCGCATCAGGCTCCCGGGCTGTCGTTTGCCGCATGCCCGCGCGAACTGTCCGAGGACGGTCGGGCGCAGGGCCGGCCAACGTGGACCCGTTTCAGCCGCACTGTGAGTATCCGCAGACCGCGCAAACAGCGCATCCTTCCACGAAGTGAAGCACCGCTCCGCAGTCCGGGCAATCCGGCCGGGTTCCTTCGATGCTCTTCGCCAGCCGGGTCTCGGCCATCTGCTTGGCCTTCTGCTTGCCGTTTTCCATCTCGCCGTTGCGCGTGTAGCGATCCAAAGCCTTGGCGATGGCGTCCGAGCACGAGCAGACTACGGAGCCGTCCTGGAAGGCCGGTCGCGGGCAGCGGATGCCGCGCAGCTGCTCGATGATGTCCTGCACGTCCACCCCGGCCCGCAGCGCTGTGGAGATCAGCCGGCCCGTGGCTTCCGTCTGCGAGGACGCGCACCCTCCGCCCTTGCCCATGTTGGCAAAGACCTCGAACAGACCCTCGTCGTCCTCGTTGATCGTAATGAACAGCCCGCCGCAGCCGGTCTCGATCTTCTGCGTCACGCCGTGGACCACGGACGGCCGCGGGCGGGGCGACCGGGCGATTCGACCCGTGGGGGAAGGCGCTTCCGCGGCGGCTTCCTTCTTGTCACCGTTGGTGCCCCGCGTGAGCACCTGGACCTCGCGGCTGCCATCGCGGTAGATCGTCAGGCCTTTGCAGCCCATGTGGTAGGCCATCAGGTAGGCGTTGCGCACGTCGTTCACCGTCGCATCGTTCGGCGCGTTGATGGTCTTCGACACGGCGTTGTCGGTGAAAGCCTGGAAGGCGGCCTGCATGCGGATGTGCCACTCCACGGAGATGTCCATGGCGGTCACGAACAGGCGCTTGACTTCGGGCGGAATGCCCTCCACCTCCTTCAGGCTTGCGCCACAGGCCAGCGTGGCGAACAGCTCATCGCTGGCGAAGCCGCCCTGGATCGCGGCTCGCTCGAAGTACTGGTTGATCTCCACCAGCCGGTCGTTGTCCATGACGTTGCGCGTGTAGGCCAGGGCAAACAGCGGCTCGATCCCGCTCGACACCCCGGCGATGATGCTGATGGTGCCGGTCGGCGCGATGGTCGTCGTGGTGGAGTTGCGGATGCCGTGGGCCTTGATCTTCTCGCGGAGGGCGTCCCAGTCGAAGTGCGGCGCCGACCGAACGAAATCCGACGCGACGTCTGGCTCACGCTTCTTCAAGGGAATGGTCATCTTGCCTTCGGTGAAGATGGAGTCCGGATACGCCGGGAAGGGTCCACGCTGTCGGGCCAGCTCGACGGACGCTTCCTTGCTCCAGAAATTGATGGCCTCCATCAGCA
Organism: uncultured Chloroflexia bacterium; assembly: GCA_963843645.1. Classification (GTDB taxonomy): domain Bacteria; phylum Chloroflexota; class Anaerolineae; order DAOTYC01; family DAOTYC01; genus CAWJLE01. Next base: position 41,116 of record CAWJLE010000005.1, read on the forward strand.
GCCGGCCGAGCGTCACGGCCTCCTCGGAATTGTAGGGCACGCCCAGGGCGATCAGCATGTCGGCGAAACCCATCACGCCCAACCCGATCTTGCGCGTCTTCAGCGTCATCTCCTCGATGGCGGGCAGCGGATAGCGGTTGGCGCTGATGACGTTGTCCAGGAAGTGGACGGCCGACTTGACGGTCCGCTCGAGCTTCGCCCAGTCGATCCCGCTGTCGTCCTCGGTGAGCATGTGGGCCAGGTTCAGCGAGCCCAGGTTACAGCTCTCGTTGGGCAGCAAGACCTGTTCGCCGCACGGGTTGGTCGACTCGTACTTGCCGAGCCTCGGCGTCGGGTTGTAGGCGTTCATCCGGTCCATGAAAATGAGGCCGGGTTCCCCGTTGCGGTGCGCCATTTCGGAGACCTTGTCGAACACCTCTTTCGCGGACAGCTTGCCCACGGCCTGGCCGGTGCGCGGGTTCATCAAATTGTAATCCCGGTCCTCTTTCGCGGCAGCCATGAACTCGTCGGTCACGGCGACCGACAGGTTGAAGTTGGCGATCTGCCCTTCCGTGGCCTTGGCGTCGATGAAGTGCATGATGTCGGGGTGGTCGACTGCGAGAATGCCCATGTTCGCCCCGCGCCTGCGGCCGCCCTGCTTGATGACGTCCGTCGCGGCGTCGAAGACCCGCATGAAAGAGATCGGACCGCTGGCGATGCCGCCGGTGGAGCGGACCACGTCCCCGGCCGGGCGCAGCCGTGAGAACGAGAAGCCGGTGCCGCCGCCGCTCTGGTGGATCAGCGCCGTGTTCTTGACTGCCTCGAAGATGCTGGACATGTCGTCGGCGACCGGCAAAACGAAGCAAGCAGACAGTTGGCCCAGCTCGGTGCCGGCGTTCATCAGGGTCGGCGAGTTGGGCAGGAAGTCCATGCTGGCCATGAGATTGTAAAACTCGTGTTCCAGCGCGGCTGTGTCCGCGTTCGGGTCGTGTTCCTTCTCGGCCGCGGCGAGCGTCTCGGCCACGCGGCCAAACATCTGCTCGGGGGTTTCGACCACCCGTGCGTCCCTGTCTTTTCTCAAATAGCGCCGCTCTAAAACAGTGAGGGCGTTCTGGCTCAGTTTTACGGCAGGAGTATCCATTTTCAATTCACCTCCAAGGGCTTGATTTGGCTCAGGGCAAGAGTCCGACCGGTAATCCATATCTGTGCCCCGGGTGTCAGGTCCAAGCGGTTGACCTGGCGGTGGCTCCCAACGGGTCGGGGAAGGTATTCGAAGGCGTGCAGTCGATGAGACGGGCGGCTCAGTTTTGGTCCAGTAAGCGCTCGACCTCCTTCCTGACACTTTCCAGATCGTCCATGCGCAGGTAGACGGATGCAAAACGGATGTAGGCGACCTTGTCCAGATCGCGCAGTTTTTCCAGGGTCAACTGGCCGATATCCTTGCTCTTCACCTCCATGCGACCCGAGTTCACGAGCTCGTCTTCCACCTGAGAAACCAGGTTCTCGATGGCCTCGGCAGAGATGGGGCGCTTTACGCACGCCTTGCGCACGCCGCTCAACAGCTTCTGCCGGTCGTACTCCTCGCGCCTGCCGTCGCTCTTGACGATCAGCGGCAGGCCGCTCGCGGGCTGCTCGTAGGTGGTGAACCGCTGGTGACATCCGTCGCACTCGCGGCGCCGACGGATGCCGTTATCGACCGGGCGCGTGTCTAACACGCGGGACTCCTCGGCTCCGCAGTACGGACATTTCATTTCTCGTAGCTCCGATAGGGTTGCACGAAAACCCGGAGAATGAAGACGGGGTCAGACACGAAGGGGAGCGGCTGATGTGTGACCCAATTTCTACGTCTTCTTCATTGTACTACATATTGTGGAATAATGCAAGTAGAATACAACCTGTAGTAGATCAACCTGTCACTACTATACCACAAAAAAGGTCCGATCGCAAGGCGTCGGACCTTAAAATTCGTGACCGTGCAGGCGTTTTAACGATGGACCATCAGTCTTCCGGAGTGAGGACCACCTTGATGCCGCTCTTGTCCTGGTGGCGGTCGAAAGCCTGCTCCCAATCGGAAATGGGGAACACGTCGCTGATCAGGGCACCGGTGTTGACCTTGCCGTCGGCCATCAGCTCCAGCGCGCGCTTCCACGACGTCCAGCGCTGGCCCAGCGAACCGGTAACTTTCAGCTCCTTGTAGGCGATGGTATCGAACTCGAGTGGGAAGGCCTTGCCGATAAGCCCGATCTGCGTGTACTTGCCGCCGCGGCGCAACAGAGAGAGGCCCATCAGCACCGAAGGAGGCGCGCCGGAGCAGTCGATGAAGACTTCGGCGCCCTCACCGTTGGTGAGGTCCATGATCAGCTCTTTGGGGTCCTGCTTCTGAACGTTGAGGGTGTAATCGGCGCCGAGCTTCTTGCCCAGCTCCAAACGAGGCTCGTCCACGTTCGTCCCGGCGAGAATGACCTTGCCGCCCGCAGCCTTGGCCAGCTGCATGGACAGGAGGCCGATGCCGCCCGGTCCCGCCACAACCACCACGTCGCCGGCTACGATCGGCGTCTTCTCCAGCACGCCGTTGACGCAGCTGGCCAGGGGCTCGGTCAGCGCGCCCGCCTTGAAGTCGACGTTGTCGGGCAGCCTGTGCACCATGCGCTCGAGCACCACGCAGTACCGGGCGAAGCACCCGTCGAATACGTAGCCGATCAGCTGCTTCTGCTCGCAAATGTTGTACTGCCCGGTGCGGCAGTTCGTGCACTGCCCGCAGAAGTAGCGCGCCGTTTCGCTGGTCACGCGGTCGCCGGGCTTGAACTTGGTCACGCCCGGTCCCACTTCGGCCACTACGCCGGAAAACTCGTGGCCCATAATGATGGGCGGCTTGAGGGTCAGCTTGATGTCGTCGTGCAGGATGTGAATATCGGAGCCGCAGACTCCGGCGGCCTTGACTTCGATCTTCACTTCGCCTGGTCCAACGGTCGGCTCCGGAAGGTCGCGGACCTCAACGTTCCCAGGCCCTGGAGCGTACTTGTAGACGGCTTTCATTGCTCACACACCTCCCTGTATGGTTTATCTTCAGCTTCCTGCGGACTTCAACAGGTCGTCGAAGGCCGTCGGGAAGACCGCTTCCGCCTGTTGGCCGACCCACTGGCCGGCAACTTCCCCGGTAGGCTTCACCAGGACGAAGAATGGGATCGCCCACACGCGGTAGGTGGCCGCTGCCTGCTTGCCCTCCGGTTCATCGACGTTGACGTCGATAAAACGAATCCGGTCACTGTATTGCGTCTTGAGCTGATCGACCTGGGGCCGCATTGTCTTGCACACACTGCACCAATCGGCATAGAAGAAGACGAACACGGGCGTGGTCATGTCCTCGTTGGCCGCGTCTGGAGTCGCGCTACCTGCGGTCAGCGTCGGCGTCACGGAAGCCCCGGCGCCGATCGGCGGTGTGGCCGAGGGCGCCTCCACCACGCGGGTCGACGTCGGAGTGGGGACGAGTGCAACCCTGGTCGCCGGCAGCGCAGTCGGCGCCGACGTCGGAGTCGCTTCACTCGCTGCGCTCGCGACACTGACGTCACTGACCGGAGCGGAGACAGCACCGCCGGGTGACGTCGAGCAACCCACGGTTACTACCAGGACGAACAACAGCGCCACAAACAGAGCTTTCCTCATGTCAGACCGCCTCCTGTTAATTGGCTCGATTATACCACTGAGAGAAGGTAACTAAAAAACGAGTGCGTTCTCCAGCGACAGGCAATTGTCAGGGGCATTCACCTATGGTATACTTAGCGTGCCGGGTTGTTGCAGGCTTTCGAGACCACCCTGGCTGCGGAAGTCCGACCGGGTATTCCACTTGGGTTGACAGAACATGCAGGCGGAGATAAACGGCGTCCGGATACGGTACGAGATCGATGGCGTGGGCCCGCCGGTCGTGCTCTTGCACGGCTGGGGCGGCACGCTGGACAGCATGCGGCCGCTCAGCCACTGCCTCCGCCGCAGCTTCCAGGTCGTCGCTCTGGATCTGCCGGGCTTCGGACAGAGCACGCTCCCGGGCGCGACCTGGAGCGATCACGATTACGCGCAATGCGTGGCCGGCTTTCTATCGGCGCTCGGCTGCCCGCGGGCGCACGTGGTCGGACACTCATTCGGCGGACGGGTGGGGATCTGCCTGGCAGTGGATCGACCGGCCGTCGTGGACCGGCTTGTTCTGATCGACAGCTCCGGCATCAAGCCTCCGCGAACGTGGCAATATCACGTCCGCGTGCGGAGCATGAAGATCGCGCGAAAGTCGCTGCAGCTCATTCCGTCCGCCGGCATGCGCGATCGAGCACTGTCCTGGCTGTATCGCTCGTTTGGGTCGACCGACTACCGCGAGGCTGGACCGATGCGCAGCATCCTGGTGCGGACTGTCAACGAGGACCTTCGTCCGATTCTGTCATCGGTGCAGGCACCCAGCCTGCTGATCTGGGGCGAGAAGGACCTGGACGCGCCGGTGACCGACGGCAAGGTCATGGCCCGCGAAATTCCCGGCGCGCGCCTGGAAGTCCTCGCCGGAGCGGGACACTTCGCCTACCTCAACCGGCTCCCGCAGTGCTGCCAGCTTATCCGCGATTTCCTGAAGGAATCCTGACCCATGCCTCTGGCGTTCTCCCTTGTGTTCGTCGTCGGCGTCTGCGCCTGGCTCGCTTACGCCATCCGCCGCCTACTCAGGCAGCTTCTATTCTTCCAGATCGAAGAGTACGACAACGGCCGCTTCGTCCGATTCTTGTGGAACAATCGCGGTCGGCTGCTTACCGTGCCGGAAGTGCTTGCAGATTGCGGATTGGCCCTCGCGTTCGTGGCGATCCACTGGCTGAGGCCGCCGGGTTCGGTCCGGCTGGTTAGCGTGATCATCCTGGCAGGCCTGTGGGCTGTGCTGTACGTCGTCCTATATGTATTGCGAAAGCCGCGCACCAGCAAGAAGACCCTGGTGCTCACGCCGCGCGCCAGCCGCCTGCTCGCGACCTCTGTCGTGCTGATGCTGGTGACGCTCGTGTTGGCCGCCTGGGCTGGGGCAGCCGTCTCTCCGACTGGGGCGTGGCAGGGCGCGATGGTCGCCGCGCTGCTCGCCGCGCTGCTCGTCGACCACGGCCTTGGTTTATGGCTGATCGCGGCCAACGGGGTGATGTACCCGGTGGAGCAGTCGTTTCGCAGCTATTACGTGCGCTCCGCTCGGCGTGTCTTCGCCGCTCATCGCCGGCTCGCGGTGGTCGCCGTAACGGGCAGCTACGGCAAGACCAGTACCAAGGAGATAATCGCCCACGTGCTGGCCCCGCGCTACCACGTCCTCAAGACGCCGCGCAGCTTCAACACGCTGATGGGCATCTGCAAGGTGATCCGTGAGGAGCTCACGCCCTTGCACGAGGTCTTCGTCGTGGAGATGGGTACGTACAAGAAGGGCGAGATCGACACCCTGTGCCGGCTGACCCCGCCGCACGTCGGCGTCTTGACCGCCGTCGGCCCGCAGCATCTGGAGCGGTTCGGCACCGTCGATCGGGTGGCGGACGCGAAGTACGAGCTCATGCAGCACTTGCCGGCCGGCGGTGTGGGCATCTTCAACGGCGACGATCCATGGTGCCGGCGGCTGTCGGAGCGCCCGGCGGCGTTTCGGGTGGTCCGCTACGGCGTCGAGCCAGGCGAGATTGAGCTCGACCTGCGCGCGGCGGCTGTGCAGGTCACCGCTCAAGGCACAGAATTCGACGTGCACCCAACGACCGGCAGCCCCGCGGTGCATTTCCAGACCGCGCTATTGGGACGCCACAACGTGGAGAATATCCTGGCCGCCGTGGCCGTGGCGCTGGAACTGGGCCTGACGCTGGAAGAGATTGCCGATGCCGTTCGAGAGCTCGAGCCGGTGGAGCATCGCCTGCAGCGCATCCAGGGAGCCGGTGGCGTGTGCGTCATCGACGATGCCTACAATTCGAACCCAACGGGCGCGCGCATGGCGCTGGAGGCTCTGGCTGCCCTGCCCGGCGGTCACAAGGTGCTGATCACCCCCGGGATGGTGGAACTGGGGAATCGAGAGGAAGAAGAACACCGCCGGTTCGGGCGCTTAGCGGCTGAGGCGTGCGACTACGTCATCCTCGTTGGGACGGCCCGCACTCGGGCCATTGCCGCCGGCCTCGCGGAGAAGGCGTTCCCGCCCGATCGGCTCACCGTCGTCGAGACTCTCACTGAAGCCACCGAACGCCTCCAGTCTTTCGTGCGTTCCGGCGACGTCGTGCTGTTCGAGAATGACCTGCCCGACACCTACAGCCAGGACGTGGCCTATTTCTGAGGCTGCGAAAGGTCGGCCTTCTCCAACAAGTTGCTGTCGTAAGAGAAGGTCGTCTTCTTCCTGTCGTCGGCGGCCTCGATGGCGAGCTGCACCAGGTTGTCGACTACCTGGGCGGGGGTCAGACCCAACGGGCGCCACAAGTAGAACGACATCGAGCCCGGCAGCGTGTTGACCTCGTTGACGTACACCTGTCGTGTTTCGCGGTCGACCAGCAAGTCGATCCGGGCGAGTCCACGGCAATCCACCGCGCGAAAAGCCCTGACCGCCAGTTCCTGAATTTCCTGCGTGAGATCCTCCGGAATATCGGCCGGAATCCGGCGCTGGGCGCTCTTCATGCCCTTCCGGGACTGCCCCCGCAGATACTTGTCATCGTAGCTCAGGAAGCTCTCCCAGGACACCGGCTCCTCGCAAACTGAGGGCAGCGGATCCTCGTTGCCCATGACCGCGCAGTTGATCTCCTGCACGTGCTCGATGCTCTCTTCCACGAGCAGCTTGCGGTCGTAGTTTGCGGCCACATCCAGGGCGAACTGCAACTCATCCCGGTTCCTGGCCTTGGAGATGCCGATGCTCGAGCCCAGGTTGGCCGGTTTCACGAAGAGCGGATAGCTGAGGTTGCTCTCGATCCACGTCAGTACTTCGTCTCGTTTCTTCTTGAGCCGGCTGCGCAGCACCCACAGGTAGTTCACGATGGGCAGGTTGTTCTGCTCGAACGCGGCCTTCATCAATACCTTGTCCATGCCCACGGCCGAACCCAGGACGCCGGCCCCAACGTACGGCACGCCGGTCAGCTCGAACATGCCCTGGAGCGTCCCGTCCTCGCCATACGTGCCATGGACGGCGGGGAACACGACGTCCACGTGGATGCCGCGTTCCTTCGAAAACAGGCCCTTGCCCTGCGCGCGGAACAGATGCGGACTGGCGGGATCCAGCACGAGCTGTACCTTCTCCAAGTCATTCAGGTTCAGCTTCTTGAAGGTTGCCAGGTCCTTCAGCGTGGCCCCGGTGTACCACTCGCCGCTCTTGGCGATGTAGATCGGGACGACATCGTACGCGTCCGGGTTGAACGCGCGCATGACCTGCAGGGCAGTGATGACGGAGACTTCGTGCTCGACGGACTGGCTGCCAAAGATCACCGCGATCTGTTTTTTCATGGGTTCCGCTCTTTTCGAATAGATGAAGGTGCGTGGCCGAACTTGAGATTATTGTATTTCATCTGAATCAAACGCACAAATGCTGCGGGACGCCAATCCTTGACACCCCCTCGCTTCTGCGGTAGCATCACTCCGATGTCCTGAAAAGCTGTCCATCATCTCTTCATCGCAGGAGGACGAACGTGGGAAAGATCGGTTTGTTCTACGGCAGTGGTACGGGCACCGCAAAACGAGTCGCGCAGATGATCAAGCAGGAGTTGGGCGACGCAGTAGAGCTACACGACATCTCCCAATCGTTTTCGGACGACATTCGGAAATACGATGCGCTCATCTTCGGAACGAGCACCTGGCAGCTGGGTGACCTGGACGATGACTGGGACGCCTTCTTCCCCGATCTGGACACCATCGACTTCAGTGGAAAGAAAGTGGCGTGTTTCGGACTCGGCGACCAGGCGCTGTACGGCGAAACGTTCTGCGACGGGATACGGATCCTTCACGACAAGGTCGAAGAGCGTGGGGCAACTGTCGTCGGCTCTTGGCCCACGGATGGCTACGTTTTCGAGGGCTCCAATGCGGTGAAAGATGGGCGTTTCGTCGGGCTGGTGCTCGACGAGGAAAACCAATCCCACCTGACGCCGCAGCGGGTCAAGCAATGGGTCGAAGAGATCAAGGGCGAGTTGCAGTAGGCAGGGCCTAGTGCCCCAACGCCTTGATCACTCTCTCCAGGCGGGCGCGCGCTTCTCGGGCGACAGCGTCCAGGTCCGGGTTTTTCACGATCCCCAGCATGGACATCGGATCGACGATCGAGACCACGGTGCCGGTTTCGTCCTCGTACACGATAACGTTGCAGGGTAACAGCAGGCCGAGCTCTGGCTCGGTCTGCAACGCGCGGTAGGCGAGGGGTGGATTGCAGGCGCCCAGGATGACATACTTGCGGAAATCCACATCGAGCTTCTTCTTCAATGTCGCCTTCGCGTCGATCTCTGTCAGAACACCGAAGCCTTCCGCCTTCAGGGCTTCGGTCACTCGCTCGATCGCCTCTTCATACGTGACGGTCAGGTGCGTTCGCAGGCTGTTCTCCTCGAGACCACTCATCGTTTCCAACTCCTTCGCCGTGCGCGGCAATTGGCAAAGCGACGTCTTTAGTTGTCCTTTGCCCCCTGTGCGATCCAATCGATCAACGTCTGCAAGTTTGCGCCTGTCAGCACTTTGGTGTGCGTGCCCTTCATCGTCGTGACAATCAGGCTCTGGTCCGGATCGCCGGGTTGGACGACCGAACCGGCCTCTCCGCCCTTCATCAGGGAGCTGTAGTTGCTCACATTGAGTCCTCCTGACGCGTCGGCGCCGTGGCACACGCCGCAGTTCTGCTGCAGCAGCGGCTGAACGTCCGCGACGAAGCTCACCTCGCCCGCTGCGGCGGCCGGCGCCGACGCGGGCGTGGCAACCGGAACCGTCGCGGTCACAGCGGCGGCTGGACTGTGGCAGGCCAGGCAGTCCGAGCGGCCCTGGAGCGTGTGCATCACAGGCACGGGCAGAACACCCAGACCGGTGGTGGAGTGGCAGGTCAGGCACTCAGCCACGGTATAATTCGCGTGGCTGTCGGGCTCGGGCACGACGCCTCCAGCGGCATGGCACTGGAGGCAATCCTCGCGGCCCTTTAACGCGTGTGGGATCTGCGCCGGAAGCGCTTGCGTCACAGTGGAGACTGCGGTGGCCGTCACGGCGGCAGTGGCCTCGGGCGTTGCCGGCACGGTTGGGGCTTCTGTCGGTGTGGCCACGGCAATTGTGGCCGGCGTAGTGGCCGTGGCCGCGGGTGTCGCCGGCAAGGTGGGGGCCTCGGTCGGTGTGGCAGCTGCAACCGTGGCCGGCGGCGTGGTCGCGGCTGTCGCCGAGGTGGTGGGCGTCTCCGAGGTGGCCGAAGAGGCTGCCGCGGGCGTTCCTGCGGCCGGACTGTGGCAGGCCAGGCAGTCCGAACGGCCCTGGAGCGTGTGCGTTACAGGCACGGGCAGCACGCCCGGACCGGCGGTGTTGTGGCAGGTCAGGCATTCAGCGACCGTGTAGTCTGCGTGGCTGTCGGGCTCCGGCACGGCGCCTCCGATGGCGTGACACTGCAAACAGTCCTCACGCCCCTGCAGCGTGTGCGGTATCTGCGCGGGCAGGGCCTGAGCGGTGGCGGTCATTGCAGGCGTCGCCGCCGCGGGTGTGGCCGCCGCGACAGTGGCTGTCGCTTCAGCCGTGGCCGCCGGGCGGGTCGGCGCAGAGGTTGCTGCGACGGCGGGCGTCTCGGCGGCGGCCGAAGGGGCGCCTCCTGCGGGACCATGGCACGTCAGGCAATCCGTGGACTTGAAGTCCGCCGGGACGTGGCTCTCGGGCAACAGTGAGCCCGTGTGGCAGGCCAGGCAGTCCGAGCGGCCTTCGAGCGTATGCGCCACAGGCTTCGGCAGCGGGCCCGGACCGGTGGTATTGTGGCAGATCAGGCATTCGCCGGAGACGTAGTTCGCGTGGCTGGCGGGCTCTGGCAGGGCGCCGCCGATGGCGTGGCATTGCAGACAATCCGCGCGCCCCTGCAGCGCGTGCGGAATCTGCACGGGCAGGGCCTGTGTCACCGTCGAGACGGCGGTGGCAGTCATTGCAGGCGTCGCCGCCGCGGGTGTGGCCGCCGCGACAGTGGCGGTCACTTCAGCCGTGGCCGTCGGGCGGGTCGGCGCAGATGTTGCTGCGACAGCGGGCGTCTCGGCCGCGGCCGAAGGGGCACCTCCCGCCGGACCATGGCAGGTCAGGCAATCCGTGGACTTGAAGTTGGCCGGGACGTGGCTTTCGGGCAGCAGCGAGCCCGTGTGGCAGGCCAGGCAGTCCGAGCGGCCCTCGAGCGTGTGCGCCACAGGCTTGGGCAGCGGGCCCGGACCGGTGGTATTGTGGCAGATCAGGCATTCGCCGGAGACGTAGTTCGCGTGGCTGGCGGGCTCAGGCAGGGCGCCGCCGATGGCGTGGCATTGCAGACAATCCGCGCGCCCCTGCAGCTCGTGCGGAATCTGCACGGGCAGAGCCTGCGTCGTCGTCGAGACGGCGGTGGCAGTCATTACGGGCGTCACTGCCGCGGGTGTGGCCGATGTGGTCGCGGCCTCGGTGGGTGCGACGGCCGTCACAGTCCCAGTCGCCGGAGCCGTGGCTGCCGGGCCGGTCGGCGCAGATGTTGCTGCGACGGCAGGCGTCTCGGCCGCGGCCGAAGAAGCACCTCCCGCGGGACCATGGCACGTCAGGCAATCCGAGGACTTGAAGTCCGCCGGGACGTGGCTTTCGGGCAGCAGCGAGCCTGTGTGGCAGGCCAGGCAGTCCGAGCGGCCCTCGAGCGTGTGCGCCACAGGCTTGGGCAGCGGGCCCGGTCCGGTGGTGGTGTGGCAAATCAGGCACTCGCCGGAAACGTAGTTCGCGTGACTGGCCGGTTCGGGCACGAGGCCGCCGATGGCGTGGCACTGCAGGCAATCCTGACGCCCCTGCAACTCGTGGGGAATCTGCACGGGCAGCGCCTGCGTCACAGCCGTCGCACCGGCGGGTACCGTTCCGCTCACGGGCGCAGCGGCCGCAACGGTTGGGCTGGCGTTTCCGGTAGGCGTGGGCAGCGGCGTGTTGGTCGCCGTGGGCGTGGCGCGAACGTAAACCTGCGCGGTCTCGGCGGGGGGTACCGTCGCAATCGCCGTTTGTTCGTAGCTCGTGAAGAAGTACAGGACCACCAGCGCGGCGACGGCCACGACAGCCGCCACCGGGACAAAAATCGTGGAGCGCCGCCGCAGCGTCTCAGGCGATACCGGCGCCTGCTTAACTCCGGCGTGGATCTCCGCGAGCTCTCCACTGTGCTCATCCATCATCTGCTCAGAAGACAGCTTGCCGTTGAGCATTGCCAGGTTGAACGTCTTCAGATGAGCCCAATAGAAATGCCAGACGATGATGGCCAGGACCGCCAGCACGGCTTCGGAGCTGTGCGCGACTTTGGCTGCCGGGATGACCTGGCCGGGCAAGTATTGCGTCGTCATGATTGGGTTCCACAGCATGAACCCGGTGAGAGCCATGACGACGGTGCCCCACATCACGGCCCAGTATTCTGCCTTCTCGGCGAAGTTGTAACGCGGCAATTGGGGCGGCTTACGCCACAGTCCCAGGTTGTAGCCGAGTGCTTGCAGCGCGTCCACTACGTCGCGCGGTGTGGGCAGCATCGTGAAGCGCACTCGTAGCACGAGGACCTTGTAGCCGAGCTCTACCAGGTGGACGAGGAAAGCCACGATCAGCACGACTGCGGCCACGTGGTGGATTACCCGTGTGGCCTCCAGTCCGCCGAACGCTGCGATGATAGCGTCGCTGATGCTGGAGAGCGCGTAGCGCTGGGGCAGGCCCGTGACGGCCAGCAGCGTGAACGAAAGGGTGAGAGTCCAGTGTTCCACTCGCTGAAAGACTGAAAAGCGAGCATAGTTCTCTGATGTGGTTGCCATGCTTATCTCACCCCCTCGTGGCCGTCACCGCGTGAACGTCGGATTGTGCGGCTGATGATTTCGATCAGAACGTAGAGGATCATGAGTCCGATGACCAACGGGATCATGATCTGATAGAAGAGATTCACATAATAAATGAGCGGGAATCGCTGAAGGCTGGGCTCGTAGTGACTGAGCCAGCTCGCAGGGAAGTTGGCCGTCGCATTCGGGTGGCATCTCTGGCAGACGCGCAGCAGGTTCGCCTTGAAGGCAGGCGAGTTCTCGTTGGTGATCTTCTGCATGTCGTGCACGCCGTGGCAGTCGTAGCAGACAGGCTTGTTCGTCGGCAGGTCGGGCGATTGCCGCTCGAATAACGTCACCGTCGTCCCGTGAAAGTCGCTCACGTAGGTGTTGAATACGTTCGTAGAGATGCCGTATTTGTCCATCATCGTGGGGTCGGCGTGGCACCGGGCACAAAGCTCAGGTGAGTTGAGCCGGAACCGCGCCGTTCGCGGATCGAGCATCGTGTGCACACCGTGGCAATCGACGCAAGTGGGGACGTCTGGATTGCCGGTGGTCAGCGCCTGGCCGTGCACGCTGTCTTTGTATTCATTGTAGATCGCCGCGTGGCACTTGGCGCACGCGAGAGGAATCTTGGTGCGCGGCTGGTCCGGCGGTGTGACGTTGTGCGCACCGTGGCAGTCCGTGCAAATGGCCGCGTTGGTGTTCCCCGCTTTCAACATAGCGGCGTGAATACTGTCTTGCGTCGATTCGTAGACGTCCTTGTGGCATTGCGCGCAGGCCTGATATTGCTGAATCTGGTATTCGCGGACCGTCGAAACGTCCAGCTTCGGGTGCGGATAGCCCTGGATCGTGGGGTGGCACGAGGCGCAGGCGAACCCCTGCTGGCCGTGGACCGAGGCGTCGTAGACCGACTGGTCCACGAACAAGGATAGGACTTCTCCTGAAGGCAACTTGGTCGAAAGGTTGGGGTTGCTGTGGCACGCCAGGCAGGCCTGATTCTGACTGTTCACGGCATGCGGCGTCGGAGTGGGTGACGCAGCGCCTGCCAGTCCCACACCGATCAGAGCCAACAGCAGAACAGCGCCAAACGCCAGGAGTAAACGGTAACGGGTCATGCCTTTCCTCCAAGATGCCTTGTTGACTTTATTCAGGCGCAGAGACATTGCGCCGCAGCCTAATTGGTCTAGACGGGACGGATTTTATACGTAAGTGACGAGAAGTGCAAATTGTTAACGCTTCGTTCCGCGGGCTGATATGGCGTGCCGAGAATGGCTCAGCAGGTTTCCCAACGTCCGAAAATGGACATGGGCAGGTTTTTGCCGGAGCGCTTCTGTTGCAGCGCCAGCTCTCCGACCTGAATTCTACCCTCGAACTTCCGCATCATGTCCTGCAGCAGGTTGCCGATCATGATCGGCGATGCTTCGACAGCGTACATCGTCACGATGACGAACCGGGGGTGATCGCTCAGTACCTGGCGGCAGAGGTCAAGCAACTGGATCAGATTCTTCTCGATCCGCCAGACCTCGCGCTTCGGGCCGCGGCCGAAGGCGGGTGGGTCCAGCAAGATCGCTTCGTACCGACGCTCGCGGCGGATTTCGCGCTTCAGGAACTTGGTGGCGTCGTCCAGCAACCAACGGATGGGCGCACCCTGCAACCCGGACAGCTCCTGGTTTTGCTTGGCCCAGTAGAGTGCCGGCTTCGATGCGTCGACGTGTGTCACCGCAAAGCCGGCGCCGGCTGCCGCCAGGCTGGCCACGCCCGTGTAACCAAACAGGTTCAACAAGTGCCCCGGTTTCGGAGAAGCTTGTCCCTTGGCTTTGATCCACTCCCAGTGGGCCGATTGTTCCGGAAAGACGCCTACGTGCTTGGAGGCGGCGCTGAACTTGGCGAGCAACCTGAGACGGTCGTAGCGCAGAGTCCACTCGGCAGGTATCGGTTTTCGGAAATCCCACTGCCCGTCGATATTGCAGGTCGCCACGGCCTTGTCCCACTCGTCATCCGCCAAATCCGGGGTCCACCAGGCGCGCGGCTCACTCCGTGAGATCACGTTCTTGCCAAAGCGCTCCAGCTTGCGGTAATGGCCAGAGTCCAACAGCTCGTATTCGGGCCACTCATCGTACAAAACCTGAATTCCAGCTTCCCTGTGATTCATGATCCACCGCGGTTGAGGGATTCGCCGCCCCTCAACTTGCGCTTTAAGGAGCGATCTGCATGAGGATCATACACGAAGTAGAGTGGATTGACAAGGACGGACGACGCACGCTATAATCGCTCGGCTTGCATCGTTTGACTTGCATCGTCTGATTCTTTACTCGCCCGGAGGACATACGTGAACGACCTCGAGCAGGTTCGACGGCTAATGGACGAATACCTGGCCCTCAGCGAAACGCCGGAGAACAAGCGGCGGCTCAGTTGCTGGGAGCGTGAGGTCTGCGCGCGCGACCAGTGGCACGGACGTCCACGTGCGGAGTCGTTTCGGCGAGAAGGGGCCATGCCTCTGACGGTGGACTTGCAGAACACGTTTTGGCTGCAGCTGTTTCCGCAGGATATATCCCTGTGTTACCACGACCCCGCGGCCTATTTGCGCTTCCACCTTCAGAAGCGAAATCGAGCAGTTCCGCCTCTTGCCGGATGACACACCCCTGGACGGTATCGTTCCCATCTACATGTCCACGGCCTTCGAGACCAGCCTGTTTGGGATGCCTCCGCAGTTCTTCCCCGACAAAGACCCGATCATCGACATGCACCCGATCGTCCAGTCTCCAGCCGACCTCAATCGCCTGGAGGGGATCGACTTCTTCGGAGCGGGCATGATGCCCGCCGCTCAGCGGCTGTATGAAGGTGTGCGGGAGATGGTGGGCGATCGGTTCCGTGTCGTCTTCGTAGAATGGCTGAGGGGTCCACTCGGAGTGTCGCTGTATCTGCGCGGCTATCAGGAGCTTCTGCTCGACCTCGCGACCGATCCGAAGTTCGCCCACGGCGTGCTGGATCGAGTGAACAGTGCCCGTGAAGAGTGGTTCGAATCGCGCGCACGGTTCCTGGGAGAGCCGGTGCCCGCCGGCAGCATCTTCAACGATGAGGTGGACTCTTCGGTCATCGGCCCCCGCCACTACCGCGAACACGTGCTTCCCTACGAAGAAGCGCTCGGTCGGTTTCACGATCGCATCTCGTACTGGCACAGCTGCGGCAACACGGCGCCGATGGATCGCGACGTGGCTGGAATGGGCTGCGTCGACCTCCTCGACATCAGCGGCTGGACCGACCTGGCTCAGGCTCTGCCCGCCCTCGACGGGCGCGTGCCACGATTGGAGATCCGCCTGCATCCCCTGAAGGACCTGCAGCAGGCCTCGCCTGAGCACATGGCGGAGCGCGTACGCGAGGTCGCGGCTCTCTGCCGCCGGTACGACGTCCCGGCGTGCACCCTGCGGGTCAGTGGTCTGCAGCCGTGGAGCGGCGACCTGGACGCCGACATCACACACGTGCGGCGCTATCTGGAGATCGCGCGGCAGGTCATCGACGCCCAGGCGGCTTGAGAGCGGGTGGATTATCGTTCGTCCCGGTCCGACGAGTAGGGGAAATAGTAGATCTGCTTCATGTCGTAGCCCAGTTGCTGAAACTGAGAGCGGAGCAACTCGGCCTTTTCCAGCCTGATCTTGATCACGTTCAACATGATGGGCAGAGACGCGATCCGGCCGGGGCTGATTCCTTTCATGTCCAGAACCTGCTGATACTCCAGGCTGGTCGGGTCCACGATCGTCGCCTCGCCGGTCAGCTGTAGACCTGCCAGGCGGCTCATGCCCTGGTACGGGTCGTAGACGGCGATCGATACCACGGGGTTCAGCAGCAAGTTGGCGAACTTCTCGCCGCCTTCGCTCAGCAGATACAGGTGACCGTCGTGATAGCTGTACTCAATCGGCGTGCCTCGAACCCGGTGGCCCGCGCCGGTACAGAGCGTGCAGGTGTTGTGGCTGGTCAAGAATTCGTCAACCAGTGAGCCCAGCCGGCCGGCCTGCATCGGCCGATCGTCGTTCTCCTTCAATTCCTTGAGTTCCAGCGCGAATTTGACCAGATCCTCGGGACGGCACTGGTCTGCGTCCTGCAGCGGAACTCCGGTTCTCCGAGCGAACTCAGCGATGTCCGCGGCGTCCCGCTCGTCCAGGCGCGCCAACTCGAGGCGGCCCCCCAAGACGCGCGATGCGCGAACGTTCCCGCCGATCGTGCCTGCCAGTACGTCGAGGTGCCGGGCCCCTTGCTCGCGGCTGAAGCAAGTGCAGAAGAAGGCTACACGCTTCGACCTGAGCCAGATGTGATTGGCGGTCACGAAATCCACGATGTCGCTCGATAGCCTGTCGCGGTAGATCGGTGCACCGATCACGATGAGGTCGAAGCTGCGATACTCCTCCTTGAACTCAGCAGGCCGGCAGTAGCGCGCCGGTCCGAGGACTAAAGCCATCCGTCTGACGACTGATTTCGGTCGAGCCATACTTGCTATCGTAGATCAGCAATGCTCGCTGCAAGGTAAGTCTCCTCGATTATCCTGCGTTTGACGTCCGGCTCTCCAGGGTGGGAGCGGCCCGACGAAGGTAACGAACCCACACGACCTTAGTAAGTATATCCCCTGCGGCAATAGTGTCAAGAAGACTTTACACTTCATACGAATATGCTCAAGAAGATTGACATCAGCGCTTTCACGGTGGTATAATCCGCCGGTTAACGCAATTCGATATTCAGGCAACACTGCGCGGTGCGTTCCGCCTGCGGCCCGCCAACCGGCCCGCCGCTCCCCTGGCAATAGCAGACCCTGCAATTTGTCCTCAGCTACGGAAACACGTCGCCACCCTTTGCAACAGAAAACAGAACGGAGATGATGACATCATGATCAAACACAGCATTCACCTGTGGGCATCGGTTGCCCTTCTGGCACCGCTGGCCCTGCCGATGCTACTCGCCGTCGTCAATTTTACGCCGCGGGCCGTTTTGGCGCAGACGGCGCCCAAGCTCAATCTGACGCAATTCACCCTGGACAATGGGCTGAAGGTCATTCTCGTGGAGGAGCACTCTGCCCCGACGGTGGCTGTCAGCGTGTGGTACAAGGTAGGAGGCGCCAACGACCCGCAGGGGCGCAGCGGCTTCGCCCACTTGTTCGAGCACATGATGTTCCAGGGCTCGGCGGACGTCGCGCCGGGACAACACGACCAGCTGATCAGCGCCGCCGGCGGCACGAACAATGCTTCCACCGGCATCGACCGGACGAACTACTTCGAGTCGCTGCCCTCCAATCAGCTGCCGCTGGCGCTGTGGCTGGAGGCGGACCGCATGCGTTCGTTGGTGGTGGATGATGCCAACTTCAAGCGTGAGCGTGAAGTGGTTAAGGAAGAATACCGGCAGCGTATAGGCAACCAGGCCTACGGCGAGGCATCCCTCAAACTGCAGACCCTGCCGTTCAACTATGCACCTTACGAGCGCCCCGTGATCGGGTCGATCGCGGATCTGAACCAGGCGACGGTAGACCAGGTTCGGGCATTTCATGCTGAATACTACAAGCCGAACAACGCCGTGCTGACGGTGGCCGGCGACATCGACACAGGCCAGGCGCGGGCGCTGATCCAGCAGGATTTCGGCTCCATTCCACGGCAAGCGCCTTCACCCAAGTTGCCGGCCTATACCTTCACGCTGCAGACGAAGCCGCAGGAAGTGACGATTCAGGATCCCCTGGCTCGTGTTCCGGCCGAGTTCGTCGCTTACCGCATCCCGCCGCGGGGACAACCTGACTACTACCCGCTCGTACTGCTGGCGCGCATCCTGGGCGGTGGTGAATCGAGTCGCCTGGCGCAGGCCCTCATCGATCCGGGCCTCGCTTCTGACGCGTCCGTGTGGACGGACGGCAATCTGGGCCCGAGCGAGTTTGCCGTTACCCTGGTGCCGAACCCCGGCGTCGATCTCTCGAAGCTGGAGAGCGTGTACTACCAACAGGTGGACCGAATCGTGAAAGACGGCGTGAGCGCCGATGAGCTAACCAAGGCCGTGAACCAGATTCTGACGCGGCGTATCAGCGGCCTGCAGAGCGCACTGGGCCTCGCCGAGAACGTGCAGGCGGCGAATTTCTACCTGGGCGACCCTCAGGGTCTCTTCTCCGAGCTGAATCGCTACCGGGCGGTCAAGTCCGCCGATATTCAGCGCGTCGCCGCGGAATACCTGACGGCGAACACGCGTAACGTGATCAAAGACGAAGTGGCAACACAGGCCACGGCGGGCAAGTCTCCGGCGAGCACCGTCATCACGGGGACGGCGACGATCACTACGACGACGAACCCGACGCACACGACGCCGTCGAGCCAGCCCACACCGCAGGCCACGGAGCCTGCAGTAGCCTCTAGTCCGACCGCCACTCCCCCTCCTCCGTTGCCGGTCCGTGAGTTCAAGCTGCCGTCCATGACTGAGACGACGTTGGACAACGGACTGCAGGTGGTCGTCGTGCCCATTCACGAGCTGCCTCTCTTGAGCGCGCGCCTGGTGCTGCCGGGCGGCGAGAGCGTGGCGCCGGCTAATCTCGCCGGGTTATCGAGCTTCACTGCCGACCTGCTGACGCGGGGCACCACGACACGCTCCGCGCAACAGATCGCGACGACGATAGAGCAGACCGGCGGTGACCTGTCGGCCAGCGCCAGCAACGATCAAATCAACGTTGGCGTGAGCGTGCTGAGCGAGTCCGCCGATCTGGCGTTCAACCTGTTGGGCGACGTGGTGCTCAATCCCACATTTCCGCAAACTGAGGTTGACACGGAGCGCGAGCGAATGCTGAGCTCTCTGCAGTCTTCGCTGGCCGATCCTGCAGAGATCGCCAACCGCGTACAGAAAGCCATCATCTACGGGTCGCATCCGTATGGCCGGTCCGAGACCGAGCAATCGATCAAGGCGATCACGCGCAACGACATCGAGACGTACTATCAGGCGCAACGCAACCCAAAATCCGCTCTGCTGGTCATTGCGGGTGACATCACGCCGGACGAGGCTCTTCGCCGGGCCAAAGCGACTTTCGGCAGCTGGACGGCGTCCGGCCCTGCGGCGTCGCCAACCTTCCCTGCGCCACCCACGCGCCAGTCTCAACAGATCTACCTGGTCGACCGCCCGGGCAGCACTCAGGCGGAGGTCATGGTCGGGCACATCGGTCTGCGCGGGTCGAGCTCAGAACGGTTCGCCGCGCAGGTCGCCAATCAGATCCTGGGCGGCGGCTCTACGTCGCGGCTGTTCATGGACTTGCGCGAGAAACACGGCTACACCTACGGTGTCGGCTCGGGCTTCAGCCTACCGCGGGACCTCGGAGAGTTCATCATCGAGGGTGCGGTCCGAAACCAGGTCGTGGAGCCGGCCCTTCAGGCCATCCTCGCCGAAATGGAGGGAATGCGGAGCGCGCCTGTTCCGGCTCAGGAGTTGAAAGACGCAAAGTCGCAGCTCATCGGGAGTTTCTCACTACACCTGGAAACGCTCCGCAACCTGATCGACCAGGTCGCCAGTCTCAAGATTCGCGGCCTGTCGCTGGACGCCCTCAGCACGTACTCGCAGTCCATCGACCGGGTGGACGAGGCGGCCGTGCAACAGGCTGCCCGGCAGTACATCTTGCCGCAATCGGCTGCCATCATCGTCGTCGGTGACGCGAGCCAGATCCGTGGCAGCCTGGCCAAGGTCGCACCGGTCACAGTCGTGAACAGCGAGGGGCAGCCCGTTCAATAGACGGGAATCCAGTGGGGCTATTGCAGAGTAACGGGCGCCTTACCCCGGCCGATTGAGGTCGCGGCTGACGGTCGACCCATCACTGCGATAGCCCCACATTCGCATATATAATATTGACGAAAACGTTAACTGTGTGGTAAAATCGAATAAGAGAGGCGATACTACTGAACCAGGCATCATCACTGGTGTTCGATCCAGGCAGGAAGGAGCCAAATCATGGGAAAGCACGTCCGTTTACTGATCACGGCTTTAACCGTGGCTTTGTTGCTGGGAAGCGTTTTGACGTCGGCAGCCTTTGCGCAGGGCCCGTATTCACCCTACTACAGCGTACCAGGGTACGGGACCGGCTCTCTCTCTACGTCAATCGGGAACTCATGGTATTTCACGTACTTCCCGGGGGCGCCAGGATACAGCCCGTTCTATACGCAGGGAACGCTGGGCTACAGCTACGCCAACCCGTACCCTTTCGGTCCGCTGTATGGGTACGGATACAGCGGTTACGGTTATCCATATAACTATGGCTACGCTCAGCCGCCCATGTACGGCTTCAGCCGCCCATGCAACTGCCGGCGCTGACGCTCAGGGAGCCCATCGGGGCAGGCTGCTGATTTCGAGTGCCCGCGATGGAGACGCTGGAGGCCATGGAGGAGGCAAAACGCGTGAGAATGCACGTTAGATTTGCCGTCACGGTGCTGGTCGTCGTCTTGTTGCTGGGGGCGTGGGTGTCTGTGGCTCTTGCCCAAGACCCATACCCGCCCTGCATGGTACCCGGTTGTCCGACCGACTCCCTCTCCGCATTGACGGGCCAGTCCTGGTACTTCACGTATTCTTCCGGAGCGCCGGGGTACGATCCGTACTATATGCCTGGGACGCTCGGCTACGGCTACGACGGGGCCTGCAGTTCCCTCTATGGGTACGCCTATGGCTGCTGTGCTGGCCAGAATGGGGCCGGCTACTGGTACGGCGAGGCTTTGTCGGGCGGCACGCCCTGCCCTCCTGCCTCGCCGAAGACAACCCAACCGGCGATCCCTGTAGAGCCGCTCTTGCCGTCGGCGCCCCAATTGGTCTATCCGACGCCGGTCCCGCCACAGCTCGTGTACCCGACGCCTGAGCCGCCACAGCCGGAGGTGGCGCCCGAGACGTGCTCTTCGACTGAGCCGTGCCCACCGCCGAAGCCGCAATACGCGACGATGGCCTGGGGCACGTTCGGGACGTACGAGTTCTGGGCGCACAAATTCCGCCAGGAGCACTGCTGCTGCCCGACGGACAAGGACGTAGCAGAATTCTGGGCGTCACAGACCTACTTCGAGCAGACTGGTGAGACGCCGTTTTCCGGGGGCTTTTGCTGGCAGTAGCTTCCGCAGAACGATGGAATGATTGTCCCAAAGAATCGGCCAGGGTATCGACCCTGGCCGATTGGGTTGCCAGTGGGCTACGAAGCCAGGAGAAGCGGCAGAAGAATGCCCATGATGAGGATGAATGCCCAGAGCGCGGGTGTCGGCGTGTCGTGCGTGCGCTGGAAGTGGATGCCTCGTCTTCGGACGGTAGACTGCAGGCTGATGTCGTGGCGGCGCGCCTGGTATTGGTAGATGAGCGCGGTCGCGGCCCCGTAGAACAACTGCCCGATCAGCCAGGGGTAGACGGACAGCGCAGGATTCAGCGTCCAGAGCGGGCCGGTGCCGAGCCACGCGGGCATAATCGTCAGACGTCCCAGGAGCCACAACACCAGGCCGTAGACCAGACCCCAGATCAGTGCAGTCCCGTACGTGTAGGTCGCGCGCCGGAACAGGACACCGTAGATGGCTCCCAACACAGCACTGACGACGATCAGCACAATGAAGCCGATGACCAATGACGAACTGCCCACGAGCCGGGCGATCTCCGGCAGTGCGTTCTGTCCGGTCATGACGATGGCGAAAACGATGCCGCCCAGGGCGCCGGCCCAAAGGCCCATGCCAACCGCACGCACGCCCCGCGCGCCCGCGCCTTCCGCCTCTCGCTCGGAAGGATGCGCCTCGCCGAAGAACACTTCCCCGAGCCGATCCACGATCGTGTAGAGGACGCCCAGGAGGATACCGTAGCTCAAGTTGGCCGCCAGCGAAGAGAACGCACTCTGGCTGTCAGGCAGGGACCACCAGAGTCCCTGGCCCAGCAACAGCGGCAAGAGGGTCAGCCCGCCGACCATCCACCAGAGCAGCCCGTAAGTCATGCCCCAGGCAATGCTGTAACCAACGCTGCGGATGTTCCGCCGAAACAACAGGCCGTAGATCGCACCGATGGCGAAGCTGCCTGCCAGGAACACCAGGCGTCCCACGCCTTCCGATTGAGAGTGGACGAGCGCGGCGAAGGCATTCAGCTGCCCGGTCTGGATGACCCAGGCACTGAAGACCAAACCGCTCGCCAGGCCGGCCAGCCCACCGATGATGATGCCTCGCCACAGGTACTGGGCCACATCGCTGTCCTGCTCGCCCTCGCGTCGCAGCCAACCCCACGCCCGTTGCACCAGCCAGTAACCCACTCCCAGCACGACACCGTAGCCGATCTCGTATCCCACCAACAGCGGGAACGCTTCGCGCGCGGTCGCGATGGTCCAGCCGGGATGTGTCCCCGCCAGGGCAGGGATCAGGGTCAGCGGGCCAACGATCCACCAGAGCAGCGCGTAGGCCATGCCCCAGGCCAGGCTGTAGCCCGCGCTAGTCAGCAGTCGCTGAAAGCATATCGCAAACACTACACCCAGAATAGCGCTGAAGACGAGTTGCAGCCCGAGCGCGGCTACCGTCGAAGGGGAACCCATCAGGCGATCGAGCATGGGCAAGAGGGTCTGCCCTGCGCCGAAAAGCAGCGCCAGACCGCCCAGCAAGCCGGCGATCAGGCCTGACAGCAACGACTGCTGCACATTCAATCGTTCGTTCATGGTGTGGGCTCCTCGACTTTCTCACGTTCCGGCTCGGGCTCGGCTTCAGGTTCACGTCGCTCACTCGGCGGCGATGCTGGCTTCTGGGCCGGTCGCTGCCCCGATGCCTGGCGCGGACCAGGCCGGTGCACGGTAATAGTCTCGCTGATTTCGCGCGGGAAGAAGACATCGACCGTCCAATCGAGCGCGACGCGCAACCGGTGCCCCAACGTCGGCAGACGGTACAGATAGACGAAGCGCCACATTACCCACGCCAGCATGCCCGAAAACATGAGGCCCATCACCTGCGCGGCGGCTACGTGGTGGCCGAGCAAGCAGAGCGAACCCAGCGAGCCGTAGCGGAATGGTTTGAGCGACCGGCCCTTGATCGCGTGGTGGATATTGTGCGCCAGGACCGGCGCTTCCACCAGGGCATGCTGAGCCGTGGCGGGGGCGGGCTTGCCGGTCTTGAGATCCGGCACGGACGCGCAGTCGCCGATGGCCCACACGTGCTGCTGGTCCCGAACCGCGAAGTTTTCGTCGGTCTCCAATGCGCCGTGCTGGGTTACGTGCGCGCCCTGCTCGGCCAGCGTTCGCATCAGGGGGTGCGGCGTGACTCCGGCCGTCCAGACCAGGGTATCGGTGCGGATGGTCTCGCCATTGCTGAGGGTCACGCTCCCTTTGTCAGCGCTTGCCACGCGCACGCC
This sequence comes from uncultured Chloroflexia bacterium, assembly GCA_963843645.1. Classification (GTDB taxonomy): domain Bacteria; phylum Chloroflexota; class Anaerolineae; order DAOTYC01; family DAOTYC01; genus CAWJLE01. The sequence goes on from CAWJLE010000005.1 coordinate 64,371, forward strand.
CAACTTGAAGGACACTCCTCGCTCCTGGAGCTTCTTCAACGCGTAGGCGGCCAGTGAGTCTTTCAGCTCCGGCAAGATACGGTCTTTGGAATGGACGAGGATCATCGAAACGTCCTCGGGCGGAATGTTCGGGTAGTAGACAAGCGAACCGCGGACGAAGTCGTTCAAGCTGCCGATCAACTCGGCGCCCGAAAAGCCACCGCCGGCGACCACAAAGGTCAGCGCGCGTTTCCGCCGCTCGTCGTCCGGCTCATCATCGGCGTGTTCCAGCACGTCGATGACGTGATTCCGCAGGACCATGCCGGCTTCCAGCGATTTGAAGGTAAACGAGTTCTCCTCGACACCCGGCAGGTCGTGAAAGTTGGGGACCGCTCCCATAGCCAGCACCAGGTGATCGTAAGGAATGTCCGGCACCGGGTCATCGGCTGTGGGGGCCATATGCACGAGCCGCTGCGCCAGGTCCACGGACCGGACCTCCCCTCGGACCACGCGGGTCCGCCGGAAGAATGCGCGCAGCGCTGGGGCAATGTGCCGGGGCTCGACGTCGCTGCCTGTTACCTCGACCAGCATCGGCGTGAACAGCAGGTAGTTGATGTCGCTCACCAGCGTGATCTGCACACTCGAGTCGCGGCCGAACAGACGCTCGAGTCGCCGTGAAGTGGTCACCCCGGAGAAGCCCCCGCCCAACACGACGATACGCTGTTTGAACTCGGCCGGCTGCGCCTCAGGCACAGGGCCTAGCCAACGGACCCACAGCTCGGACAAAACGTGGTAGCCCAGCCCCACGATTCCGCCCTGATACAGATAGCCGAGCAGACTTGGAAACAGGGTGGCAGCACCCGCCGTCGACCAGCGTGGTGACTGCCCGGCAATTACCGGCGCCAGCGTCATGGGGATGATCAGCCACCACAGCACGCCGACAGCCAGTCCGCTCATGAGGCTCTCGCCCTCGCCGCCCGGCGCCGGCTCAAAGAGCAGGGCGTAGGTGATGCCCATTGCGACAGCGAGTACCAAGTTGAGGATCCAACCGGCGGTCGATGACGTAACGATTCCCGCCGACTGCGCAGCGAAACCGCTGCCGAGTGCAATCAGCAAACCGCCGTTCACCGCGCCCGCAATCAGTCCGATGATGGCGCCGGCAGCAACGTGTCGGTAAAAGCCTATGCTCATAATCTCCTCCCTTCGATCAGCAAAAACAAAGCTTGGTGGGACCAGCCCACCAAACAAGATACGCATATCTGATTGCGAAAGGATTCACGCCGGGAGCAATCCGTGAGATTTCCGGGGATTTCAGACTTCCGAAGTTTCCAAAACTTCGGAAGTCTGAAGGTGCGACCGCCGGGCCATATCGAGACTTCCGAAGTTTTTCGTAACTTCGGAAGTCTGAACGTGGAGCCGCCGGGCTGTCTCGAGATTTCCGAAGTCTTGGAGACTTCGGAAATCTGAAGGTGCAGCTGCCGTGCCATATCGAGACTTCTGAAGTTTTTAGATACTTCGGAAGTCTGAAGGTGCAGCTGCCGGGCCATATCGAGATTTCCGAAGTTTCCAAAACTTCGGAAATCTAAACGCGCGCGTCGGTCAGGGGCGAACCTGGCCGTCGCCGAGGATAACCCACTTGTACGTGGTCAGCTCGCGCAAGCCCATGGGCCCGCGCGCGTGGAGCCGCTGCGTGCTGACCGCCACCTCGGCGCCCAGGCCGAACTGAGCGCCATCCGTAAAGCGGGTGCTGGCGTTCACGTAGACCGCCGCGGAGTCGACCTGGTCCACAAACCGCATGGCGTGGGAATAGTCCTCGGTGACGATCGCGTCGGAGTGATGCGTGCCGTGCTGCTCGATGTGGGTAATTGCCTCTTCGAGGCTGTCCACCACCTTTATCGCCAACACCAGCGACAAGAACTCGGTGTCGAAGTCATCGGGGCCTGCAGGGGTCACCTGCGGTCGGTCGCGCAGGACAGCGTAGGAGCGGGGATCGCAGCGCAGCGCCACCTTCGCCCGAGCCAGGTCCGCGGCAATCTGCGGCAGCAGGTCCGCGGCTACCGCCTGGTTGATCAGCAGCACGTCCAGTGCGTTGCACACCGTGGGGCGCTGCACCTTGGCGTTGAAGATGATGGGTACGACCTTCGCCGGGTCGGCGCCCTCATCCACGTACGCATGGCAGATGCCGATTCCGCCGGTGATGACTGGGATCGTGGCATTCTCCAGGGCGAAGCGATGCAGGCCCGCGCCGCCGCGCGGAATGATCATATCGATGTACTGGCCGGCCGTCAACATGTCCTTGACCAGCGCGTGGTCGGCCGATCGGACGAGCTGGACCGCTTCGGCGGGGACGCCGGCCTTCTCGCAGCCGACCGCGACGGCTTCGGCGAGCGCGGCGTTGGAGTGAGCCGCTTCTTTCCCGCCACGCAAGATCGTGGCATTGCCCGACTTCAGACAAAGGGCCGCGATATCGGTCGTGACGTTGGGCCTGGATTCGTAGATGACCCCGATCACCCCAATCGGCACGCGACGCTTGCTGAGGCGCAGGCCGTTGGGCAGCGTCCGGGCTTCGATGGCCTCGCCCACGGGATCGGGCAATGCGGCAACGGAACGCACGTCCGCGGCCATGCTCTCCAGGCGTCCGGGGTTCAGCTGCAACCGCTCCAACAGGGGCTCGCTCAGCCCGGCCGCACGGCCAGCTTCCAAGTCGAGAACGTTCGCGGCCAGTATCCCGGCCTGGCGCTCCAGCAAAGCGGCCGCGATCGCCATCAAAGCCGCATCTTTGGCGTCCGTGTCCAGCGTTTTCAGCTGACGGCTGACCTGCCGGGCGCGTTGGCCCAGGGCGGTCAACTCCGAAACCTGTGTGACGTCCATGGGGAATTCCTTTCTAGCTCACGGCTGTACCAGAACCAGATCGTCGCGATGTATGACGGTGGGGCCGTACTCGTAACCCAGGATTCCGGCGATCTCCTCCGACCGATGACCCCGGATGGCTGTGAGATCGCTCGTGTTGTAGTGGACGATGCCGTGCCCGATCTCGGCGCCGTCGGGGCCGACCACGCGCACGGTCTCGCCGCGCTCAAACGTGCCGCTCACGCCCTTCACACCGACCGCCAGCAAGCTCTTGCCCTGCTGAATCAGTGCACGCGCCGCACCGGCGTCGACGACGATCTCGCCCTGAGGCGGCTCGGCCAGAATCCAGCGCTTGCGGCTTTCCATGTGCGTGACGACCGGTAGGAAGCGCGTCCCGACCGATTCGCCCCTCACGAGGCGCAACAACACGTCCGGCTCCGACCCGGCCGCGACCACCACCTGGGTGCCGGAGCGGGTGGCCATCTCCGCGGCCTGCATCTTGGTCGCCATGCCGCCGGTGCCGAACGACGACCCGCTGCCGCCGGCTAGACGCCGCACCTGGTCGTCGATGGAGCGAACCTCGGGGATGAGCTGGGCGTCAGGGTTTTGCCGCGGGATCGGCGGTGAACAAGCCCGCCTGGTCCGTCAGGATCACCAGGAGGTCGGCGTCCACCAGATTGGCGACGCGTGCCGACAGGTTGTCGTTGTCGCCGATGCGGATCTCTTCCACCGCTACCACGTCGTTCTCGTTGATGATCGGCAGAATGCGAAGCGACAGCAGCGACAGCATCGTATTGCGCGCGTTCAGGTACCGCTCGCGGTCGATCATGTCGGCGCGGGTCAGCAGCGCCTGGGCAATCACGATCTCGTAGATGCCGAACAGCTGCTCGTAGATGGCGATCAGGCGCACCTGGCCGACCGCGGCCAGCGTCTGCTTAAAGGGGATGTCTGGGCGTCGTGGCAGGTGCCCTACCGCTTCGCGGCCGGCGAATTGCGCCCCAGAGGTCACGAAGATGAGCTCGTGTCCGTCTTTGTGCAGCTGGCTGACCTGCCGCACGAGCTCCAGCATGGCGCGCCGGCTCAGCCGCTGCCCTCCTTGAGAAAGCGTTCCGGTTCCGACTTTGACGACGATGCGCATAAACGATGTCCTCACCCCGTGATCGTACGAGGCGACAACGGAATTGCCGCCCCAGCGCGCCAATTATAGCACACCCAGGGTCACGCGCAACGCCGAGCAACGCCGAAGGTGATCCTTCAGGCCAAAATTCTTTGACAGGTAATGCCGGCCCCTGTATAATCTCGGCAGATCGCGAGAGACATGGGGGTCAGGAGGAACAACGAATGAATTCGCGCGAACGGGTTATGCAGTCGTTGAACTTCGTCCAGCCGGACCGCGTTCCGGTCGATCTGAGCGGCCATCGCTCCAGCGGCATCATGGCCATCGCCTACGCCAGGCTGCGCGACTACCTGGGCCTGCCCAAGCGCCCACCCAAAGTCTACGATATCCCGCAGCAGCTCGCTGTGGTGGATGAGGACGTACTGGATCGCTTCCACGTCGACGTGGTCGAGATGGGGCGGGGTTTTGACCTGGACGACGCCGACTGGCACCCCTGGGTGTTGCCCAACGGTCTGGAATGCCTGATTCCGAAGTGGGTCAATCCGACGCGCGAGAACGGCCACTGGTACATCCGTTCCGCTGACGGAACCCCGATCGCCGTCCAGAAGAGGGGCGTGCTGTACTTCGAGCAGATTCACTGGCCGGCTAAGGACGATCCCCGGCAAGCGCTGGATCATCTCGAGGAGAGCCTGGAGAAATCGATGTGGACCACAGGCGCGATGGCGTCGCCGCCGGGTCCGGTGCCGCAGACCCCCGAGGGTGCGCGCTTCCTGGCTGAAGGCGCACGCAAGCTCCGCGAGAAGACCTCGCGTGCCATCGTCGGCCTCTTCGGCGGCAATCTCTTCGAGATGGGCCAGTTCCTGTTCGGCATGGAGAACTTCTACGTCCTGCTGGGCAGTGACAAGGCTTTGGCCGGGCGCTTCCTGGACACGCTGGTGGCGTTCCACCTGAAAAGCATGGAGTTCTGGCTCAACGCAGTAGGCCCGTACATCGACATCATCCAGTTCGGCGACGACTACGGCATGCAGACCGGTCCGCAGATTTCCCCCCGGATGTTCCGTGAGCTGTTCAAGCCGCGACATGAGATTCTCTGGCGCCGACCGAAGGAGATGTTTCCGTCGCTCAAGATGCTGCTGCACAGCTGCGGCGCGATCAGCGAGTTGCTCAACGACATGATCGAGATCGGTTTGGACAGCACCAATCCGGTCCAGACGACCGCGGCGAACATGGACCCGGAGTACCTGAAGCGGGAATTCGGCGCGCCGGCTGACGCTGTGGGGCGGCGGCTGCGACACGCAGCAGGTCCTCCGGGCCGGCACGCCCGCCGAGATCCGCGAGCACGTGCTGCGCAACCTCGAGATCCTGGCTCCCGGCGGCGGTTTCGTCTTCCAGCAGGTCCACAACATCATGGCCGACGTCCCGCCCGAAAGCGTCGTCGCCATGTTCGACGCCGTCGCCGAGTGGAACGGCGTGAAATAGCGCGCCGGAACACTGATTTGCCGTTCAGCCGCCAATAACGAGCGAGGCTCCGGGCGTATCATACCCGGGGCCTCGCTCGTTATTGGCGGCTTCCCCACTACTTCTCCAGCGCGTAGACTTCCTTCATCGGGACCCACTTCGAGCCAACGGGAGCGCCGGGAACAGTCTCCTGGAATTGGGCCATCATCTGGTCCCATTCGCGCGCTCTCGGGTTCTCCATGTAGCGCGGCATATCGCGATCCACGTCGAAGTCGTCCGTCGTCTCCATGAACATGAACAGCTGCCGGCCAAACCGGTAGATGAACATGCGCTGGATACCTACACTCAACAGCCCGGCGTTCGTTTCCGGCCACGCGTTGGCGTGGTACTGCTCGTACCGCCGGATGACCTCGGGATCGTCCCTCAACATCACGGTCTGCGCGAAACGCTTCATTGTGTTCCATCCCCTGTCAAAGCCGGGCCGATGGCCCTTGGTTGTGTCATGTCTGCCCTGCTAAGGCAGCTAGATCAGGCACTTCATGATGCTGGCGCTGATTTCATCGTACTTGTGGCTGTTGTCGATCTCGCCCACGATACGATGGCTCTTCATGACCAGGATGCGGTCCGCCAGGCGGATCATCTCCGGCATGTCGCTGGAAATCAGCAGAATCGCGTGCCCCTGCCTGGCCAGGTCCCAGATGAGTTCGTGCAGGGCATACTTCGTCTTCACGTCGATGCCGATGGTCGGCTCGTCGATGATCAGGACCTCGCAGTCGGCCGCCAACCATTTCGCCAGGCTCACCTTCTGCTGATTGCCGCCGCTCAAGTTCTTAACTCGCTGCAATAGAGAAGGCGTCTTGATATCGAGCTGGTCGACGTGCTCTTTGACGAGCAGCTTTTCCTGTGAGCCCCCAATCCATCCCAGGAACCGGGCGATACGCCGCCAGATGGTGATGGAGACGTTGGCCTCGACGGAGTGGGACAGGATCAGCCCGTCGGTCTTTCGGTTTTCACTCACGTAGCCGATCTTGTAGTTGTTCAGAGCGTCGGAGACGCTGTGGATCGTGACCGGCCGGCCTTTCACCCGGATCTCTCCGGACGTAACTCGGGCGTCGCCGATCAGCGCGCGGGCCAGCTCACTGCGTCCGGCGCCCACCAGGCCGTACAGGCCGAGCACTTCGCCGCAGTACAGCTTGAAGTCCACGCCATTCGTGCCGGACGTAGTGTGCAGGTCCTTCACCTCGAGAATGGCGTCCTCGCGTTTGACCGGCTTGGACGGCAGGTCTTCCACGACCTGCGTGCGTCCGATCATGAGCGAGACCAGCTTGTCGCGGCTGATGTCGGCCAGCGCCTCGTCGCTGCAGGCGTTGTGGCCGTCACGGAGCACGGTAACTCGATCGCACAGCTCGTACACTTCCTCGAGTTTGTGGCTCACAAACAGGATCGCCACGCCTCGCTCCTTGAGCTCGCGCAACACGCGGAACAGGAAGTCGGCCTCGTGGGGCGTGATGGATGCGGTCGGCTCGTCGAGCAACAACACGTTGTTCTCCATCGAGAGTGCCTTGGCGATCTCGACCAGCTGCATCTGCGCCGCGCTAAGGTGGGTGACGATGGTCGTCGGTGGCACCGCAAGGCCGATCACGTCGAGCCACCTTTTGGCCTCCTCGTTCACGCGCCGAAAATCCACGAACGCACCACCTGCGATAGGCGTTTTGCCCATTACGATGTTTTCACCCACGCTGAACGCGGGGATCAGGTTTCGCTCCTGAGGCACGAAGCTGATGCCGGCGGTCATGGCGTCGTGAGTGGAAGCAAAATGAGTATCGCTTCCATTCAGCAAGATCGTGCCGCCGTCAGGCTGATACAGACCGGTGACGATCTTGATCAACGTGCTCTTGCCGGCGCCGTTCTCGCCGATGAGGGCGTGGATTTCGCCGGGCCGCAGCTTGAGGTTGACGTTGTCGAGAGCGCGCACGCCAGGGAAGGATTTGCTGATGCCCTGGACTTCCAGAGCGGGACCGTTCGAGTGTTCCATCACGCAGCACCCCCTCCGGAACTCCCACGGCGTTGCTTGGACAGGCGGTCGAAGCCCACTGCGCCGAGGATCAGCACACCCAGCAGGAGCTGATAATAGTACGGATCGGTGTTCAGCAGCACCAGTGCATCCGAAATGATGGAGATGAAGAAGGCTGCCAGCACCGTGCCCATGATCGAAACCGAGCCGCCGCTGAGAGCGACGCCGCCGATGATCGGCGCGGCAAAGGAGGGTAGAAGCCACTGCTCTCCAATGGGCGGCTGGGCCTGGCCCAGGCGGGCCATCAGCAAGATACCGGCGATGGCGGCGATCACGCCCGAGATCACGTGCGCGGAGATGACCACGCGGCTCACCGGAATGCCCGACGTCTCTGCGGCGTTCACGTTGCCGCCGACGGCCAGAATCTGCCGGCCCGGGAAGCATCCGGCTTATGAAGATCGCCATAAGGATCGTGACCACCACGGTGACGAAGGCAATGTGCGGGAACGATCCGATGCGCGCCTGGCCGAACGCCACAAATTGCTTCGGCATGTGGTAGAACGGCTTGGCGCTGGTGAGGCCGTAGTTGATCCCCAAGAAGATGCTGGAAGTGGCAATCGTGACGATGAAGCTGTTGATGCCGGTCTTGGTGATCAACACGCCGTTCAAAAGACCGCACACCGCGCCCAGTCCCAGACCTACCGCCACGGCGATGCCGATGGGCGTGTGCCAGACTTCCATCATTCCGCCACTGATGACCACGCACAAACCGGCGATCCTGCCCACAGACAGGTTCATTTGCCCGACGGCGAGTACCACGAGCTGCGAGAGAGCGACCAGCAGAGTAATCGCGACGTCGCGCAGCACCACCCATATGTTGTAAGTGGACAGGAACGCGTCCGAGAACACTGCCATCGAAATGGCTGATGCCGCGACGATGACGAGAAGTCCGAGCCACTCGACACCGGTGATTTTACGAAACGCACGAGCCATGGAAGATGTCGTCATTGCACGATGATCCTCTCAGAATAAAGCGAACGCATACGGTCGAGGCCGATTGCCAGCAGCAACACCAACCCCAAGAAGAACTGCAGCCAGAAGTTGGTGATATTCAACATGAGGATGCCGACGTTGAGGGTGCCGAGCAGCAACCCGCCCAAGAAGGGTGCCAAAAACGGCTACGTTGCCACCGCTCATGAGCACGCCGCCCAGGGCGGGCGCCACAAACGAAGGCATCAGCCAGTCGGTGCCGGTGGCCGGGACGGCGGAGCCCAGCATCGTGGTCGTCATCACAGCCGCCAGTCCAGCCAACAGACCTGACAGGGTGTGCACGATGATCAGCACTCTGGAGGAGCGAACGCCGGACATGCGGGCCGCACCGCGGTTGGCGCCGACGGCCAGAATCTCCCGGCCCAGGGCTGTGTGGCGATACATGATAAATAACAGTATCGCTGTGACCAGCATGACGACGATCAGCGGCGAGATCGGCAGGTTGAACATGCGTATCTTGCCGAAGGCGACGAAGTCAGCCGGCAGTGAGCTGAACGCATTGCCCTGTGTCGTGACGTACATGACGCCGGCGAAAATGCTCGAGGTTGCCAGCGTGATGACGAAGCTGTTGATGCCGGTTCCGGTAACCAGCAGGCCGTTAGTCATACCGACCAGCGCAGAAACGATGAGACAAATGATGACAGCCGGAATCGCTGGGACGTTCGCCGCTTCCATCAACCCGCCTACGAACAGGGACATCAGTCCGCCGATTGCGCCGACCGACAGGTTCATTTCGCCTGCCGTCATGGCCAACATCTGGGAGAATCCGATCACGATCTGGATGGAGGCGAATACGCAGCAACTGGAATAGATTGTAATCGTCGAGAAACTTGCCTCGTGAGACCGCAGTGAAGAGCACCCAGAACGCAACGTTCAACAGCAAGAGGCCGAAACGGCTCCAATTGTTTCTGAAGAACTCAGTGATATTGTTCACTGTACCCATCCGATTCACTGGGCGGCAGGCCAGCTGCTGCCGGCCTGCCGCGCTGCTTATTCGCCGAAGCGTGCAGCTCGATCACGCTGGAGCTGCACGCCGCACAGCAAGTCAGTCACTTACCTGGGAATCAGGGGCAATCCAGGTACTTCGTCTTGAAGCTATCAGCGATTTCCTTGGTCAGCTTGACGCGCTCGTCATTGTAGGTATCCACGTTGTCCTTGTTGATCAGCAACGTGCCCGAGTCGATGGCGAACGGTGCATCCTGCTTGGGTACACAACCGGAGGACAGGTCGATCAGCACCTTAGAGGCGATGTAGGCCTGGCCGTACGGGTTCTGCGACATCGTGCCGACGAGGTAACCGTCTCTGATCGCATCCAGCACGACCGGGTCATCGTCGATGCCGACCATCTTGATCCGCTTGTCGCCGATGTTGCGCAGCGCAGTCGCGGCTACAACCGACGGGACGTACGCGGTGGTCACGATACCGTCGATGTTTGCTTCCTGGGCGGCCAGCAGACTGTTGATCGCCTTGTCGGCGGCTTCCTGGTCGTCGATGTCCGCCAGCGTCTGCAGCAGCGTGACGGCGCCGTTGGTCTCGTCCACGGCCTTCTTCACAGCGTCCATGCGCTTCTGGCTGTTCAGGTCCTTCAGGTAGCCGGTGCCGTGCACGATCTTGCCCTTGCCGCCCATGGCCTCAATCAGAGCCTTCGTCGCCAGGTATGCCGAGTTGCCCACGTCTGTCGAGAGAGCGAATGACGCGCTCGACGGCTGGTTGATGACCGCAGCGATCGAGATGACAGGGAAGCCCTTGGCTACCAGGTCATCGAACGTGCTGTTGCTGGCGTTCACGTCAGCGGGCCACGACGCAAAAGCGTTGAATCCCTGCGCCACCAGGCTCTGGATCAACTGGTTGGAGGTGTTCAGGTTCCAGTCCTGCGGAACCTTGTACTGATCGTCGCCGAGTCCGAAGTCCTTCTTGGCGTCAGCGGCAGCCTGTTCCATCGGGGCAAAGTACGGATGCGGTCCACCTGCGATAACGGCGACCTTCACGTCAGCGGCCGTCATGCCGGTCGCCTTGGGGGTCATTGCGACGCGGGTCGGGGTGGGGACCGGGCCGGTGGGCGTTTCTGCCGCAGGAGCCGCGGTCGGTGTTTCGCTCTGCGCGTAGGCCAATGGGCCGAATACGGATAGCAACGTGGCAATTACCAGGACCAAAATCACAACAGACTTCAACGTTTTGGAGTGCATATCTCGTCCTTTCTCCTTAGCACATCGATCGTGCTCGTTACCTGAAGTAGCCGTCACTGGTTTCTGTCAGTCTCTCGACGAGATCGCTCCGGAGCGCGTCGTACCAGACGACCGTCACGCCCTTCGCTCGGGAGCTCAACGCATCATGGCTTCACCCCCTTCTGTTCTGTTGTGCCGACATGCCGACAAGGTCCAGCAGGTGGAGGCGACTGCGACGGAATCCCCGTTGCGACAGCGAAAAGATCGTGGCCGGAACAACCGAAACATGAACGAAAGGATGTGCCTCGATTCTATGGAGCCAGGGGGGATCCAGTGCGCCTGGAATACAGTGTCGGATTATAATATATTCAGGGGAGATGAGCAAAAACGGAATGCAAATTCTTCCAACAAATGGACAGCGGGACGTTCACAAGAAATTCATTTTGTCTTCAGATTTTCATCACAATGTTCTGGTACAATGATGATCTACTGGGAACGCACGAGGAAACTGCTGAAGACCAGAGGAGGCTCGTGCGAGGTCATTCGCGGGCAATGCGAGGAGACGTGACGCGTCCCTGAGGCTCATAACATTGCGAAGGGCGCGGTCCGGGGGCGTGGTCCGGCACGGCCGGATCACAGAAGAAGGGGGGAAGTCGCTTCCCCCCTTCCTTTGGTCTCGGCCGAAAGGGCTCGTGCCTGAAGTGGCTGAGGGTTCAGGCCGGGCACTAGGCACCCATAATGTAGCTCTCAAGTTGTTGGATGACGAACTGCTGCTCGGAGATAATCGCCTTGACCACGTCGCCAATGGAGATCACGCCGATCAGCCGCCCGCCCTCCATGACCGGCAGATGGCGGATTCGCTTGTGGGTCATGACCGCCATCGCTTCCTCAATGCTGTTCTCCGGCCGAACGTAGGCGACCTTGCGCGTCATGATTTCCTTAATGGGCGTTTCCCGGGAGGACTTCCCCCGCAATTCCACGGAGCGGGCATAGTCGCGTTCGGAGACGATGCCGGTGACCGTGTCGTCTTCCAATACGATCAGGGCGCCGACCCGCCTGGTAGCCATCACTTCCAGCGCGTTGAAGACCGAGGCATCCGGCGAAATCGTCCAGACATCGTGTCCCTTGCTGTTCAGCACGTCATTAATGGTTTGCATTCTTCTTCCTCCTGTTCGAGTGACGTCCGTCACAATCGCTCTGCGCTCAGCTGACCACTGCGGATCGAAAGATCAGCCTCGGCCGGGGGAATAAGCATGGCAGACGGCTTGGGACCCAGGCCGGGCTGCTACAGCCGGCTTTGGAAGGTCACAACTATCCCGATTGACAAATGAATGAGAAATATATAACAATTATCTACAGATACTATTATACCATGAAATCCGTCATGGGTCCACATTGGCAACTCGTCTTGCGTGACCCTGTTCGTGAGCGCCCATGGATGCTATAATTGGCACCTAAAGGGGCGAACGGGATGGTCATTTATGGACTCGATTTCAGCGGCGCCATCGACGCCGGTCGCAAGACCTGGCTCACCAGGGCGACGATCCGCGACAGCGTGACGCACGTGGAGGCAGTCGCCCGCGCCGGTGCCTTCACCGGGGCAGGCCTCGCTCTTCAGGAGTGCTTGCGGGGTCTGAGGGAGTTCGTCGCGCGACAGACAGACGCCGCCTTCGGATGCGATTTCCCGTTCGGCTTGCCGCGTTCGCTTGTCTCCACGGCTGCGACCTGGGAGGAGTTCATTCTGGGGTTTCCGCTGGAGTGCGCCGGCCCGGAGGACTTCCGGCAACGCTGCAATCGCCGGTCAAACGGACGCGAGTTGAAGAGACATAGTGATCTGGCACAGCGGACGCCGTGGTCGCCGTACAATCTCCGGCTCTACCGACAGTCCTACTACGGTTTGGCGGACTTGCTGGCGCCCCTCGTACGGTCGAGGGCGGCCCGGGTTCTGCCCATGCAGCAGATGGAGAGCGGGAAACCTTGTCTTCTGGAGGTTTGCCCATCCTCGCGGCTGAAGCGTCTCAAGCTCGGCCGGCCGTACAAGCGACCGGGAGAGGGCGGGACCGCCGCCCGGGCCGAGATCCTGGACCAGCTGCTGGCGACCGGAGCGCTCGTCCTGGGCTCTGCCGAGCTGAGGGCGACGATCATCACTGACGCGGATGGCGACGCGTTGGACAGCGTGATCGCGGCGTGGGTGACTGCAGACGCGATCCATGATCCTGACGTGCTGTTCCCTGAGCTGCACGAGACCGAAATGTTAGAGGGCCACGTATATGCGTAGCGTCGCGCGTCGAGGGAGACTTACGGCATGGCACGGTTTCTCGGGGGTTCGTCGGGTAGCGTACGCACGCCCCTGGTCCACAATGGAGGCGAGCCCAATTTGCTGGTCGATCCGGATCAGGTCAGGGTGCGAGAGAGACTCGAATCGTGACGGTTTCCCGCGGATGGGACGGCAGATTAAACGGCGCGCTTTGGCCGACCACCTGCCCACCGTTGCTCAGGACCCAGCGAAAAGGACCGCGGCCGAATTCGGATGGAAAAACGCCCCACGACTGGAAGCCGGAATCGGCGGAGCCCTTCCACCCGTCGACGTCGTGCCAGGCGCCGCTGCCATCCTGCCATTGAACGGTGGCCCGCAGCCCGGCGCGCGCCGGCTGAGCGTACAGCTCGATCCATCCGACGAGCACGTCTGCACCGTGGGTGTCGCTCGAACGGGGAGGCACCGGTGTGGGCGTGTCGCGCGCCGGCAGCCGGGACGGCGCGGCCAGGCTCGGTGCGGGCGGCGCGATCAGCATCAGGCCCACGGAGCACAACACGGTCAGCAGAGTCAATCCGAGGACGATCCCTCGTTTCGTCGTGATCATATCCGATCTCCTTTGAACCACCGTTTCTGAAGCTCGTCGGACCAATCGTAGGGCGGTGTTCGATCACGTAACTGATTATACTCGATTGCAGTGCGGCGTCAATTTGACGTTGTGTTATATAGAAGAATTGAGAAAGCCGCTGTCCGTCTGCAGTGACCTCGTCAAGCAACATTGTAAGGTTACCCCAAATCCCGCTATTTGACGTTGGCTCCGTTTCCAATATACTTTGGGGCGTCAGTGCATGGCTCGGACAAAGATGCAGGTCAATTCAGCACCGGGAGGGGGCGTCTGCCTTATGCCGCGATGAACGTCATCGTCGAGATCCATGGGAGGGTGCCCACCTCGATCGAGCCGGGCGCGAATCCGATTACGCTCGACCTTGCGGATGGCAGCACAGTCGGGGTCGCGCTGCACTTGTTGGGAATATCCGAACAGGAGCCGTGGAATGCGGCCGTGCGCGGCAAGCTCGTGGCGCCGCACGACGTGCTCCGCGATGGGGATCGGTTGCTGATTTTCGAACCGATTGGCGGGGGGTGAACGAGGTAGATGGTTAAAGGTTTTGCGGGGAAGATTCTGCGCGTGGATTTGACTCACCGGCGCGTGACTGTGGAAGAGCCGGAAGAGAGCTTCTACCGGCTGTACCTGGGGGGCGCGGGCTTCGTGTCCTATTTCCTGCTCAAGGAGCTGCCGGGGGGGATCGATCCCTTGGGGCCGGAAAACAAGCTCATCTTCGCTGTCGGGCCGATGACCGGCTTACCTCTCGGCGGGGCGACGCGCGACTGCGCCGGGGCTCGTTCGCCGCTGACCGGCGGGGGCATCAAGAGCGAGGCGGGCGGGATATGGCCCATGGAGTTCAAGCGCACCGGCTACGATGCGCTGATTGTGGAAGGCGTCGCAGATCAGCCGGTTTACCTCTGGATCAACTCCGAAGGCGCCGTCGAGATCCGCGATGCCGGCCACCTGTGGGGCCTGGACGTGCTGCAAACGCACGAGGCCATCACGCAGAGAGCTGGGCGATTCGCGCATCAAGACCTCGGCCATTGGCGTCAGCGGCGAGAAACTCGTTCGGTACGCCACGGTGATGAACGACCTGAAGGACGCGCACGGACGCGGCGGCCTGGGTGCGGTCATGGGCTCCAAGAAGCTCAAGGCCATCGCTGTGCGCGGCACCAAGTCTCCGGAGGTCGCGCAGCCGGAGCGCATCAAGGAATTCGTCAAGTGGTTCGGCGCCAACTTCTACAATTTCAAGACCTTTGGCAAGGGCTTCAGCGACCTCGGCACCGGGGCAGCCATGGAGATGTTCAACGAAACGGGCAATCTCCCCTCCTACAACTTCGCTGAGGGCTATTTCGACGCCACGCCTGAGATCAGTCCGAAGGCGATCTCTGAGACGCATTCGCGTGGGCATGGAAGGCTGTGCGGCCTGCCCCGTGCGCTGCAAGCGTGTCGTGGAATTCGACGAGCCCTATCGGGTGACCCGCGAGCTGGGCGCACCGGAGTACGAGACGCTGGGCACCTTTGGTTCGATGCTCGGCATCAGCGACCTGAAGGCGATTTGCCGAGCCAACCAGGTTGCCAACCTGCTGGGCATCGATACCGTATCGGCAGGGACGACGATTGCTTTTGCCATGGAATGCTTCGAGAACGGTCTCCTGACCACGGAAGATACCGGCGGCCTGGAGCTGCGTTGGGGCAACGCGGATGCTTTGCTAACCTTACTGCCCATGATCGCCAACCGCGAGGGTATCGGTGATCTCCTGGCTGAGGGTACCCGCATCGCGGCCCAGCGCATCGGCCGCGGTGCCGAGCAGTACGCGATGCAGGTGAAGGGGCTGGAGATGCCCATGCACGATCCCCGCTTCAAGCAGGGAATGGGTCTCGTCTATTCTGTAGACGCCTCAGGAGCCGACCACTGCGCCGGCATCCACGACTCCAACTTCACCCGCGACACCCCGGCATTCGAGCACCTGCGCGGCCTCGGCGCGATCGCGCCGGTGCCCGTGAACGATCTGAGCCCCAACAAAGTGGCTCTGACTCGAGCCGAATTCCTGCGTAACATGATCTGCGACTCGATGGTGTGTTGCATCTTCTGCCCCTGGACGGTGACCCGGCTGGCGGCCATTGTGCAGGCATGCACCGATTGGGAGTTTACCGTTCTGGAGCTTGCCCAGGTCGCGGAGCGCATCGCCACTCTGCGTCGTCTGTATAACCAGCGCGAGGGCATCAACGCGGAAGAGGACCGTCTCCCCGACCGCTTCTTTACCGGTACGAGGCGCGGTGCGCTGAAGGATACGCCCATCGACCGTGAGGCGATGGAAACGGCCATCCACAACTGGTACAGCAGCATGGGTTGGGATCGTGAGAACGGCGTTCCCGAGCAGTGGAAGCTGGATGCACTCGGCATCGGGTGGGCAGCGGATGCGATGAAGGACGGCGTGGAAAAGATGACCCTTCCTTGATTGCGCGCGATTGCGCGTCCGGATGGCGACAGTCATCGTTCAGAACAACGCCCCCGCTGATCCAGCGGGGGCGTCGACCGTCATACGACCAACAAGGTTGCGCGATCAGCGCAGGCCCTTCTCGATCAGGGGCACGATGTCGGCGATATTTGCGGGCGTCACCACGCCCACGCCGGTGTTGATGTGGAGTCCGGGGATCTTGTAGGTTCTTGGTCAGCCAGACCTGCAGCACAGGCATGTAACCCTGGAGGTACAGCACCTGGTCGAAGGTCGCGCTGATGTAGCCGTCCTGGACGCCGGCCACCGTGGCGGGCGACAGGTCGATACCGCCGACGATGATGTCGCCCGGCTTGTAGCCGTTCGGCCTTCAGCACATTCACCAAAGCCGCGGTGATGTTGCCATGCTGGGTGCCGATCGCCTTCAAATTTGGGTGCGCCTCGAGATAGGCCGTCAGGATGGGTGTGGCCAGCGAAACGTCCGAGTTGACTGCCTGGGAGACGTCGAGCGTGTCCACGACCACGCCGCCTCTTCCAGCGCATCCTTGATGCCCTGCGGGCTGCGGCTGCGGAGTTCCTCGTGCCAGATGTCGTAGACCAGTGCCTTGTCGCCGGCTTTCAGGCCCGCCGCGACCATCGCCTGGCCGGTCACGTAGCCGCCCTGATACAGGTCTGCTCCGGCATAGCCAAAGCCCTTGGACTGATATTTGGTCTCCAGGTTGGGGAGCGAGTTGTTGCCGCTGGTGATGATGATGCCTCGGCTTTCCGCGTCATCCACCAATGGCGCGAACGCGTCTTCGCCAGGGTGTCCCATGATTACGATGCCGTCCGGTTCGGCAGCCAGTGCTTCCTTGAACTGGTTGATCATCGTCTGCTGATCCCAGCTCGAGTACTGCTCGTGTAGCTCGATGCCCAGGGCTTCCGCGGCAGCCTTAGCGCCGTTGGTGCGGGCCAGCGTGGTGCCGTCGCCCTGCGTGCCACCCATCTGCATGTAGACGACGATCTTGCCGTTGCCTTGCGCCGCCGCCGGTTGGGGCATGCTGAAGGCCCCCAAGACCAGCGCGAGCACCATCAAAACCACCAGTACACCACTCAAGCGCTTCATGTCAGCCCCCTTTTTTGTTTCGTCAATGAGTAGGTCGACAGGTTAACGAACGATAACCGGACCGCGTGCTCAATGTGCGATAAGACACCCCCCTTTCGCTCAGACTACTCCCAAAGACACCCATCAGGAATGTCCCACTTCGGCGTCGGGTGGGCGGACTTCTCGCGACGAATCCGAGTGTATGGGCACGCCCCAGTGACGAAGCCGATCGGAGATCCCGGCGATACCGCCCGTCGCTAATGATGGTGTTGAGCACGATGGAGCCGCCCATGACGAGCCCTTGCACCAACTGCACCCAGAAGCCGCTGACCCCGGTGGCGACAACGCCGGCTTCCAACGAGCCAATGATGTACGACCCGAAAAACGTGCCGACGATCAAACCTACACCGCCCGCGATGGAGGTCCCGCCGATGAAGACCGCTGCCATGACCGGCAGGAGCATGCCCTGTCCCTGGGTGGGATAGAACACTCTCATTTCCAGCGTGAGGATCACTCCCGCGAAAGCCGGAGATCACGCCCATCAGCGTGAACAGCTGAATGCGCGTCGCCTCGACGTTGATGCCCATAACGCGCGCAACGTTCAGGATTGTCGCCAATGAACATCACCGCCTCTCCGAACTTGTGCCGGTTCAGGATGAACCAGAAGAATACGGTGAGCGCCAAGCGCCCACAAGGCTTGAACCGGAATGCCGATTTGGCCGCGTTCCGGGTTAGGGATAACGCCGTAGATCCGGCCCACGAACAGCGCATGAACGCCGTTGTTCTCGATGGTTGTGAGTGCCGCTTGCAGACCCCCGGCCAGCAGCACCGTGACGCCGTACCAGAAGAACTGCGCCGCGAGGGTCACCATGATCGAGGGCACGCCTACCTTGGCCACGATCACGCCGTTAACGTAGCCGACCACGGCGCCGGCAATCAGAGCGAGCACGAGACCGCCCGCCGCCGCCAGCGAGGCATCCACACTCTCGCTCAGATTCTTAAAGCTCCAGGTGAATACGTACCCTGAGAACGCCACGACTGCCGGGAAACTCAGGTCGATCTCACCCGCAGTGATGACGAAAGTAAGGCCTAAACCGAGAATCAGCGGCGGCGCCACTGTCTGCAGAAACGACATGTAAATCCGCCACTTTAAGAACACTTCGGGCGCCGTAATCATAAAGGCGAGGATAGAATCGCCAGAACGATCGCTACCGGCATGCCCTCGATCTTGCCCAAGAAAACTGATAAGTGATCGCGCTCGTTTCATGATTCTGCTCTTGTCTTTCAGCCCATGAGCGTACTCGAGCAGGAATTCATCCAAATCGTGGAGAGATGTGTCCTTCTTGTCGATGCTGGCGACGATCTCCCCGCGATCCAGGACCACGAACCGGTCGGAGATTTCGTAAACATCTTGAAGGTTGTGCGAGATATAGATGCAGGCCTTGCCGCCCTCTTTGATTTGATGCACGAAGTTGAGGACCTTGCGCACCTCCTTGAGGGAGAGGGCCACCGTCGGCTCGTCCAGAATGATGATCTCCGCTTCGAAGTACATGGCCCGCGCGATCGCAATCCCCTGCCGCTCGCCTCCGGACAGCTTGTTCACTTTCGAATCGACCGTGATGCCTTTCCCACGAAAGCCGATGTTGTTCATCATGATGTCGTGGGCGATCTCTTTCTCTTTCTTCACGTCGATGAAGCCAAATCGCCTGTTGATCTGGCGCCCGATGAATACGTTACGCCATAGCGCCTGCTTCTCGCCCAGCGATTTGTCCTGGTACACTGTCTCGATCCCGTAGCTGTGCGCCGTTTTGACGTTGTATTTCCCGAGATCGACTCTGCGTCCCGCCACGTACAACTCGCCCGAGGAGGGCTGGTGAACTCCGGTGAGGATTTTGACCATCGTGGACTTCCCGGCGCCGTTGTCGCCGATGAGGCCCACGATCTCGTTGCGTTCCACCTGCAGATTGATGTCCTTGAGTGCGTGTACCGGGCCGAAATACTTCTCGATCCTGACCATTTCCAGGGCAAAAGGGTAATTTGCGTTCGCTACCACAAGGTCTGGTCCTTTCTGCCGTTGAAGCGCACCACAAGCCGTTTTTTTGGATGAACCGGCAGGCAATCCACCGCAACGTTGGGCCGATTAATTGCCTGGTTCGGATACAATTGATTCATGATTTGAGAGTATCGGAATAATCATAATCCAAACAGACGGGCAAGCCAAATCGACCCAATCGCGCTTTTTCTGGCAGCCGCGAACTGAGAGACGATCGCGTATCACCCGATGTGCCTATGTTATAGATCGGCGTCGTCGCGCCAGGAGGTGAATGTGCCGACCACAGCGCCTCGGACGTGATCACCATACTGAAGCTTGGATTGTGGCAGGTTGCGGAGCTGTAAGATGTTCAGATGAGGGAGAGGGGACGTTGTCGTGGCGCTGCGGCTGGCTGATGCGCCGACCGGCGCAGGCCCACTCAGCGCCCGCCGATGCGGACCGCGCGGCTGGCCGGGTGGTCGCCGTTTTCCAGGGTCACGGGCAATCGCTCGCCGGTCGTCTGCTTCGCGTCGAACATCCCGATTTCCAGGCCAACCGCGTCAGCTGCGTGGCCGTCGGTGAAGGAGAAGCGATGAGGGTCCCGGATCGTCTCGCCGGCCGTCCAGGCGTCGGTTTGATAGAAGCCATCCGCGGGGGCGCTCTCCGTCGACGTGACGACCCGGCCGGACGCGTCCAGCAGGTTGATGAAGACGCGGTAGCGGCGGTCGACGGGCTGCAGGCACTGCCAGTACGCGGTAAAGGTCAGCGTCTCGTCGAGACCCGTTCCGCCGGCCACGTCGTACCCCAGCAGGCGGATGCTATCGGCGAAGCGGGCGTTGAGCGCGTGCTCCATGCCAAGTGACTCGGCCGGGATGGGTGCCTCGCGTGGCAGAGTGACGCTTCCGAGAGTGACGGTGGACCCGTTGGCGGGAAGAACCTCGTAGCCGTTCCGCGCGTTGACCATGACGGCCCGGAGCGTGTACTGGCCGGGAGGCGTGCCGGGCAGCACATCGAGGGAGACGTCGTCCCGCACCATCAGATCCGCTCGCCACCCTTCGGGGTCGCCGCACGGGGGCTCGACGGACCGCTTGCCCCACGCCGTACCGGCGCCGTTTACGAGGCTGACCTTCAGGCGCAGGTTGCGATTGCAGGAAGCGTCCGCCTGCCAGTAGAGGCTGACTGGGACCTGGGGCCCGCCGGACGGGGTTTGGCGCAGCGGTTGGGGACGGTAACCGGCGAGCCGCAGCCCATCGGAATAGGTCGCGTCGACGGACGTGGCGTCCTGCGGCAGCGCACGATAGTGGTCCTTTGGGATGCGGTAGACGGCGACGTACGACACACCTCCGATTTCGAGGGCATAGGCCGGCGGAGTGGACGCGACCAGATCTTCGAACCCCAAAGGCACCATGCCGCGTTGACGCCACGAGATGTAGTCGACGTAGTAGTCGAGCTGCTCCAACGGCCGTGGACGTGACGATGAGGGTTTGCGGCCGCGGAAATAGCCTGGCAAGTCCACCATGGTGTAGCCGCCGACGCGCAGGGACGACGCGTCGGGTTGGCTGCGGAGGTACGCGGCCGCGCGCTCGATCCCTTCTCCCCAGCCGACCATCTCGGTGCGGGCTGCGACCGGCAATCCACCGATAAGAGGGTTGTAGGCCGGGGAATAGTAAGGGTACGCCCAGACGGCAGTGTAGACGCCGTATGCGGCAACGAGCACTCCGCCGACGAGGGCGACTCCCCGCGTGTTGGTCCGGACCGCGCGCGCCAGCCAGTCGCCGAGCGCCAGGATCCCGAAAGCACCGGCCACGTCGCTGGCCAGAATGATCGGCAGCGCGTAATGGTCGCTTTTCTTGGGGCCGAAGCTGAGCAGAACGAGGTAGGCGGCCGCGAAGGTCCCGAGGAGGATGGTCCAAATGACGACAGAGGGCGCCGGTCGACGGGCGCCCCGTCCCAGCCAGATGGCCACCGCGATCAGCGCGGCGATGAGGCCGGCGACGGCGAATGGATTGAGGCGGAGGGCAATTGAAACCGGGTAGTAGAGCAGGCCGGGGTCGGGGTTGAATCGGCCGAGGAAAAAATTGCCCCCGGATGGTGCTTTTCCCGAAAACTCGAAGATCCCGCGCAAAGTCGCCACCGGTTGAACCCACAAGACCGGCCAGAAGCCGGCCGCCACGACTCCCGTCGTTGCGTATCCCACGACGACTGCTCCGGCCGACCACAGGAATGACCTCGGCCGATCCAGCAGGACGAAGCTCAAGAGTGCGGCGAGGACCGGCAGCAGCGGCAGGAGCACCAGCGCCGGCGATTTGGACAGAAAGGCCAGGCCCGCACAGGCACCGAAGACGAGCATCCAACGCCGATCGGCCCGCAGGAAGCTCAACCCCAGAGCCAGGATGGCCAAAAG
The DNA here is from genome assembly GCA_963843645.1 of uncultured Chloroflexia bacterium. GTDB lineage: Bacteria > Chloroflexota > Anaerolineae > DAOTYC01 > DAOTYC01 > CAWJLE01. Next base: position 85,841 of record CAWJLE010000005.1, read on the forward strand.
CGCGAAGCTGGCGTGGAGCGCGTCGTTGCCCACGATCCGGCTCAGTGCGAGATAGAGTGGGTCGAGAGCCAGCAGAACCGCGGCCACGACGGCCACTCGCCGGCCGGCCACGCGCCGAAGGATGACGAAAGCCAGCGTGATTGCGAGGGCCGTCACGAGGACGCCTGGCAGGCGAGCCAGGGCCAGGGCTTCCAGGCCGCGGGGATAGCCGGGCGGGGACGACGCAGGCAGCAGGCCCAGCGTCCGCAGCAGGAAGCGGTAGGCATACCCCAGGCCGATGCCGATCAGCCCCAACCAGCGAGTCGTCACGCTCGGCACGCCCGCCGTGCCGGGAGGGCCGAGCGTCTCGGCCCAATTCGCGGCTTTGAGGGCGCGTCCGAACAGCACGGAGCAATCGTAGTAAAACGGCTCGTCGATGGTCCAGAAGACAGCCAACCCGAGAACGCGCGGAACCAGGGCCAGCAGGAACACGGCCAAAGTGAGGAGGAGATCGATTTTCTCGTGAAGGAATCGGTTTAACATGGGCTCGCGGCAGTTAGAAATGGTCGGGCGGCGAGGGCCGGAGAAACGCGAGACCGGAAATACCGCCTGAAGAGCGCCAAGTCCCGTCTGTGTGTGTTCCCGAGCAGGTCAGACTATAGCATAGAGTGAGGCGTTGTCAAGTGGGCGGAGTAATTGGACGTGCACCGGCGATTCGGCGAGACCGAGATGAACCGAGGTCGCGTCTTTTGGCGGAGCACGACAGGCATTCTCGCCTGTTTGAAGACGAGCCATAAGGCGCTTCCCGACAAGCGACATCGGCTGTAACCTATTCGTATATTGAAAACATGGAATGCTCCATGCCCACACGGTAAGCCACGCGCCGCTGCGTTCCCGCGAAATCCAAACCAGTCATCATGGCCATCACAAACGGCCGCATAGGAGGATGGAATGGTGTCTAGATTGCGGTTGTCCATAAACAGCCCCGACGTTATCAGCGACATGATCGATGGCGAGGTCGTCATCGTCAACCTCGAGAAAGGCTATTACTACAGCCTCGACGGCACCGGCGCGGAGGTCTGGGGACTGGCTCAGAAAGGGCTCAACGTGGCCGAGATCGTCTCGACGGTGATGGACCGGCATGCCGGCGATCCCACTGAGATTGAAACGGCGGTCGCTGAATTCATCACCCATCTGCAGCAAGAAGAGATTTTGGTGCCAAGCACGGTCGACGACGGCGGTGACGTCGACCCATTGACTGAGGACCGGCCCACCGACCGGACTGCCTTCCAGGTGCCGCTGTTGAGGAAATACGTGGACATGCAGGACATGCTGAAATTGGATCCGATCCACGAAGTCGATGAGACTGGGTGGCCCAACAGGAAGGCTGATCCGTCCGTATGAAAGCGACTTCGATCTACCTCCCGCGAACCCCCACAGACGAGTACGAGTCCTCGCCTATCCGGCCCTCGGATCAGACTCAGAGTCCATCGGCCTCATCGGTTGAATACTTCGAAAGCGTCCGTAACGCCTTTGAGCGAGGCGCGACAGCGGCGGGTGGCGCAGTCGATCGTTTCTACTCCGTCGGTGGCTTCAGCATCCGACTCCGTTTCGCCGGCCCCGCCTCGTTGCCGTGCCTGACTCGGGCGCTGGCTCACCTGTCCGCCGAGCCTACTCCGAATCCAGCCTTGACTATCCACATTCTGGACGGCGTCTCGACGGGGCAGAGAGTCGCACGTCCCCCATGGCAGGATGCTGATGCCAACGGTCGGAGCCAAATCCTGGCGTTCAACGACCGGCGCATTCGGGGCGCCTGCCAGACGGGAGTCGACTACTGCAGCTTGCTGGACGGAGCGCAGGACGAAGCCGTGTACTGGCTGTCCGATTACCGTGAGATACCCTATTGGGAGTGCGGCGCCCCGCTGCGCGTCATCCTGCATTGGTGGATGGGCGAACGAGGCTTTCGTTTCATTCACGCCGCTGCGGTTGGAACGTCCGACGGCGGCGTCCTGTTGGGAGGCAGGGGCGGAAGCGGCAAGTCTACCACTGCATTGGCCAGTCTCGACGGAGGGCTCGCTTACGTCAGCGATGACTACTGCCTGATCTCCATGAGTCCCTCGCCCCACGCCCACAGCCTGTACAGCTCGGCCAAGCTGAACGCCGACAATCTGGAAAGGTTCCCACGCCTGGCGGCAATGGTCAGCAATTTGGATCGGCTCGACTCGGAGAAGGCGGTGCTTTATCTGCACGAGCGGTACGCGAACAGCATCGTCACGTCCCTGCCTATTCGAGCGATCCTGCTGCCGCGAGTCACGGGCCGCGTGGACACGCGCTTGGTCTCCGCCACACCTGCCGAAGGACTCAAGTCGATGGCTCCCAGCACGATATTCCAGCTTCCCGGAGCCGGCCTGCAGGAATTTCAGGTGCTGGCGCGATTGGTACGGGAGGTGCCCGTCTTGACCCTGGAAGTCGGGACGGATCTCTCTCAAATTCCGACCGTGATCTCGGATTTGCTCGCAAGGAGTGCACGATGAACTCACCACGATCTGACTCGGGTGATCTCCCTCCTCTGGTCAGCGCCGTCATCATCGTCCGCAACGGCGAGCGATTTCTGGCGACTGCCATTGAAAGCGTACTCGTGCAGGACTATCGTCCCCTTGAGGTCATCGTCGTGGACGGCCAATCGACGGACCGCTCCGCGGAGATCGCCCGTTCGTACCGTGAGGTCTGCTACGTCGGCCAGACGAACCGCGGCATTGCTGATGCCTGGAACGTCGGCATCGGTGCGTCACACGGTGAGTTGATCGCCTTTCTGTCGCACGACGACCGCTGGACTCCGGATAAGTTGCGCGTCCAGGTTGGTTACATGCGGGCCCATCCGGAGGTTGAATATACCATTGCCCGCGTGAAGTTCGTACTGCAGCCCGGCTTTGAGGTTCCCCCCGGTTTCCGGCCTGAGCTGTTGGAAGGCGACCACGTCGGGCAATTGATGGAGACGTTGGTCGTTTGGAAATCGGTGTTCGCCCGGATAGGGAAATTCGATGCCAACCTGGTCACCGGTGAAGATACCGACTGGTATGCCCGAGCCAATGACGCACGGGTGTCTCGGGCGGTCCTTCCACAGGTGCTGCTCGTCAAGCGTGTCCACGACGAGAATACTTCGCTCAATAACCCCGTGGGAAATCAGAACCTGCTCACCGCCCTGAAGCGGTCCATCGACCGCAAGCGCAACCAGGAGGCGATAATTCATGGACGTGACTGAGTCCATCAGCGTCATTATTCCGGTGTACAACTGTGAGCGATACCTTGGCGCGGCCATCGAAAGCGTGCTGGCCCAGACGCTCTCGCCGCGCGAAATCATCGTCGTCGACGACGGCTCGGATGACGGCACGGCGGCGGTCGCTCAGCAGTTCGGCGGGCGTGTCCGATACGACTATCAAACTCACGGAGGCATCGGAGCAGCGCGCAATCACGGGCTGGAGATGGCCGACAGCCGGTTCCTGGCGTTCCTGGATGCAGACGATCTGTGGACGCCTAACAAGCTGCAACTGCAGGCGCAGGCGTTCGGTGCCTCACCCGGTATCGATATGGTGTTCGGCTTTGTGGAGCAGTTCATCAGCCCGGAGCTCGACGAAGCTCAGAGGGCCAGATTGGTCTGTCCGAGCGAACCCGCGCCCGGATACCTGGCGGGTACGCTCCTCATTCGGCACGCGGCGATGGAGCGCATCGGCGCGTTCAGGGCCGATCTCAGCGCGGGTGAGTTCATAGACTGGTATGCCCGGGCCACCGACATCGGCTTGAGCAACCGCATGTTGCCCGACGTGCTATTGAAACGGCGGCTCCACACCACGAATCAGAGCCTCAAGCGTGACGGCAGGCGGCCCCAATTGGACTTCCTGCGCGTTGTGAAGGGCGCGCTGGATCGCCGGCGCGGGGAGTCGCACGACGTGGACGGAGGCGCGACTTGAACCTGCTGGCGTGGCGTTATTATACGCAATTCTACAGGGGCTTCCAGCGCTGGCTGATCCTCAGCGTGGCGATTGCGGTGGTGCAGTCGGCCGTCTATCTGCCGATTGCACTCCTCGTTCGCACTGTGTTCGATCGCGTCGTGCCCAAACACGAGTTCGGCCTGTTACTTGACATCGGCCTTGCGATCCTGGCGCTCTATCTGATTGATGCCGGCCTGACCCTCTACACGCGCTATCTGGGGCTGAAGATCACCAAGCAGGCGATTCAGCGGTTCCGCAATGAGCTCCTGGAGCGCCTGTACACATATTCGCGCTCGTTCTACACTGAGGCAGACCGCAGCCAGCTGCACGCCAGTGTGGTGCAGGATACCGAACGTTTGGACGTGATGACGAACGCGCTGGTGGTGCAGTTCCTGCCGGCATTCATCACCAGCCTGGCGTTGAGTGCAGTCCTGCTGTTCCTGAACTGGGTCCTGTTCCTGGCACTCGTGTGCGCGGTGCCGGTGCTGTATGCGCTGAATATCTGGCTGAGTCGGTTGGTGCGGGAACGAACGCGGCTGTTCCAGCGCTCGTTCGAGACGTTCAGCAAAGGCGTTCTGTTCGTGCTGCAGATGATGGACCTGACCACGATCCAGTCCGCTGAGGCGTTCGAACTGGAGCGGCAGCGACGGCATCTGGAGGACCTTCGGCGCAGCAGCACCGATATGGCGTGGCTTCAAACCGCTTACAGCCTGATGCAGAACGCCGTGGTCACGGTGTCCGGCGTAATCGTCCTGGTCGTGGGGGGCTACGCGGTATCCACGGGCGGAATGACACTCGGCGACCTGCTCTCGTTTTACGTAGTGGTCGGGCTGCTCAAAGGCAGCTTCGGTACGATCGCGACTACCGTTCCCCAGATCGTGGCCGGCAACGAATCGTTGGTGACTCTGTACAATCTGACCCGCATCCAGGAAACACAGCCGTATTCGGGAACGCGGCAGATCGAATTTGGAGGGAACCTCAGATTGGCGGGAGTCGGCTTCCAGTACGATGATCGACCGGTCATTCGAGACGTCGAGCTCAGCATCTCGCCGGGGAGCACTGTCGCGGTGATTGGCGCCAATGGCGTCGGGAAGAGCACGCTGGTGAGCCTCGTCCTCGGCTTCTATCGGCCCCAGCACGGCCGGCTCTACGCCGACGGCGTGCCCTACGACGAACTGGACCTGGTGAGCCTGCGGCGCCAGATCGGTGTGGTGATGCAGGACCCGATCATCTTCCCGGGCACGCTGGCGGAAAACATTGCTTACGGCTGCGCGGAGTGCAGCGCGGAACAGATGCACTCCGCGGCGGAGGCGGCCGTGGCGACCGAATTCATCGAGCACCTGCCGCACGGATACGATACCCTGGTTGGTGAGCATGGCGTTCTGCTTTCAGGCGGTCAGCGACAGCGTGTGGCCATTGCTCGCGCCTTGCTTCGCTCGCCGTCGCTGCTGATTCTCGACGAACCCACGAATCATCTGGACGTAGACAACGTCCGCCGGCTCATCGCGAGCTTGAAGGCCCTGAGCGCAGTGAAGACGATCCTGATCATCAGCCATCACCCGGATGTCGTCCGGGCGAGCGACTTCGTATATCTCCTGAAAGATGGGCGTGTCGTGTCGGATCGGACGTCGCCGCCCACACGGGTTGCCGATCACGACGGCCCGCAGGAGAGGCTCGTCGAGGCGGAGAGGGTAGTTCCATGAAGAATTCCACGAAGTACCAGGGGGGCTGTTGGCCGACCCCACAACAGGAGCAGTTGCTGCAAGCCGCGCTCTCTCAGGGGCCGCGAGGATTGGGCGCCTGGCAGGAATGGAAGTCGCAGGTCGAAATGGACGACGTCGACTATGGTTCCCAACGGCTGTTTCCGCTATTGTACCAGAACCTGGTCCGGCAAGACGTCCACGACCCGATGATGGAGAGGCTGAAGAGCGTTTACCGCAAGACGTGGTTCGAGAATCAGGTCCTCTACCACCGCATGGGCGCCGTGCTGCAGAGCTTCCATCAGTTGGGAATCGAAACCGTCATCCTGAAAGGGGCGGCGCTGGCGCCTTTGTACTATAAGGATCGCGGCCTTCGGCCGATGTTGGACTTCGATATTCTCGTTCACCCGAAAGACGTGCCGCATGCGATCGAACTGCTCGGCAGGCTGGGCTGGCACAACAGCAAGCTGGATCGTGCGCCGCTGGACCTCGTCATCAGATTCGGCCATGCGCTTGAGTTCTTCGATCGGAACAAGCAGCAGCTCGACCTGCACTGGCACGTCCTCCGTGAAGCCTGCTGGCCGGGCGCCGACGATGCATTCTGGGCGGCATCGGAGCCCATGGATCTGGACGGCGTGCCGACCCGGCGGCTAAGCCCCACCGACGAGTTGCTCCACACGGCAGTGCACGGCGTGTCCTGGAACGTCGTGCCGCCGTTCCGCTGGGTGGCGGACGCCGTGATGATCCTGAACTCATCGGCCGCGGAGATCGACTGGAACCGGCTCGTCACTCAGGCCGAAGGACGCCGACTCACCCTCCCCCTGCGGGCCGCGCTCTCGTACCTGAGCAGAAGCCAGGACGCACCCATTCCGCCCGCGGTTCTCGCCGAATTGAACCGTTACAGCCCCGGGCGCCTGGAGCGGATCGAATACCGCGTTCAGACCGGGCCCGACGTCGAAACCATTGGGTGGTTACCGCGGCTTCTGTTCTGGTACGTCCGCCTGGCGCGCGACGCCAGTTGGTGGCAGAAGATCGGCGGATTCCCTCTGTTCCTGCAATCGTTCCTGGAGCTGCCTCATCCATGGCAGCTGCCGCTGGGTCTGCTCAGGTCCGCGTCGGGGCCGGCGACGCGCATCGGGCGCGTTGTGTGGCTGAGCCTCGGCGAGCTCACCCATCATACACGCTGATTTCGCGCATCTTCCAAGATTGACCGGCCACAGCTCGTTCCCCTGGCAAGTCCGTCGTACGGGGTGAACCGGCGTCTCGCCTCGGTGCGCTGGTGTCGCCTGATCGTGCGAAGTGCAGCCAGCACGTCTCTCCGAACACACCAGAAGAGCAGCTCATTTTGCACTAGTAGTGATTGGGTGTAGAATAGGCGCCTAGCCGACAGAGAACTCGATCTATCAGTTCCACTTGAAAAACACCTTCAGCTGTCTATACGCACTCGGTTTGGGTGCTGCTGCCTTTGTGACGTAGCCATCCTGGGCTACACGGTCGCGTTGTCCAAAGAAGACGGCGCAGTGCCGGGTCTCGCGTACGTGCATCGAATGTTTGACACGAAAGCGGACTTTAGGTCGCCACTTCGCCCCAACCATCAGTCCCGCCGTCCCTCGTGTCGAACTCAGTTCTACTTGCCTCAATACCATATCTCTGATCAAGCGATGTTTGCCTTAGAAACGCCGCGATACGAACGCGGGACGGGCTCGCCAGGATTGGTTCGGCGTTGCCCTCCTGCTGTTCTTGCAGTTGGTCAGTCAACAGTCAGCCACCAACACAGGCAAAGGAGAGGCAACTGGATGAACACTTCGATGATCTTGGGTTTTCAGATGCGAAGCCGGTTGGTCATGGGATGTGGGTCAGCGGCGCAGACGGGCGAGCAGCTCGGCTTGCTTGGCAGCCGCAAAGCCTTGATCATCACCGACAAGGGCATCGTCCACTCCGGCATCCTGGCCCAGGTGATCCCAAGCCTGGAGCGCGCGGGTGTCGAATACGTGGTCTTCGACGACGTCGTCGCCAATCCCCGCATTGAGACCGTCGACGCGGCAATTGCTGCTTACCGCGCCAACCAATGCGACGGCTTTCTGGCCATCGGCGGCGGCAGTCCCATGGATACGGCAAAGACGGCCGGCGTGCTTGCCACCAATCCCGGCGGCGTGCTCGACTACGAAGGGCCGAACCTGGTGAAGAACCCCATGCCGCCGGTGGTGGCCATTCCGACCACCTACGGCACCGGCGCCGAGGTCAGCCCGGGGGCTATCATCACGAACGCCCAAAAGAAGTACAAGATGGGCATCGGCGACGATCCGAACATGAGTCCAGCGGTCGCCATCCTCGACCCCACGCTGTTACTGAATCTCCCCCAACGTATCGCGGCCTCCACGGGCATGGATGCATTGACGCACGCCATAGAATCCTACACCGCGAAAATGGCCGAACCCTTCTCCGACGCCTTCAACATTCACGCGATTAAGCTAATCGCCGAGAATCTCCCAGCTGCTGCGGCAACCACCTGGGACATCGACGCCACCGCGAATATGCTCTACGCCAGCACCATGACGGGCTTGGCCTTCAGCAACGCCGGCCTGGGGTTCGTTCACTCGATGACCCACGCTCTGGGCGGCATGTTCGATATGCCCCACGGCGTTGCCAACGCGTTGATGCTGCCGTACGTGATGGAGTACAACCTGTTGGCCTGCCCGCGCAAGTTTGTCGACATCGCTCGCGCCATGGGCGAAAACGTCGATGGCCTGTCGCTGCTGGACGCCGGAGCTGCGGCGATCGTCGCCGTGCGCAAGCTATCACAGCGGCTGCGCCTGCCCCAGCGACTGGGCGAGGTCGGCGTCGATCCCAAGGCTATCGACGCGATGGCTGAGTGGGCTTTCAAGGACGGTAACACAGACTGCAATCCACGACCCGGTACCAAAGAGGACTTCGTCGTGTTGTTCAACAGCGCGATGTGAGTATCGATCAGGCAGCTCTACTCTTGAAAGGAGGAGATCGGTGTCCACACAGGATGATGTCAAGAAAATGTGGAATGGTCGGATCAGCCGCCGTCGGTTCCTGGGAGGTGCCGCTGCAGCGGTAGCGAGTGGCGTATTGCTTGGCTCCCGTTCGGCCTTGGCCGGCAGCGCGGGGCTGCCTTTCGTCAGGCCGGACCGCCTGCCGGAAGACCGGCCGGCGCCGCAGGGCACGCTGACGTGGCTGTCAGCCGAAGCTTTCGCCGGCAGCTGGGACCCAACCCAGCACATGATCCTGGCCAACTTCCACGCTGAATGGAACGCTTTTGACCGCCTGTTTCAAGTCGATCCGAACACCGGTGACATGATCCCGATGCTTGGCCTGACCTACAAGGTGATTCCAGAGGGATTGGAGTTCACGTTGCGCAAGGACGTCAAGTTCCACAATGGGAAGCCGTTTACCGCCGAGGATGTGAAGTACACCTTCGAGCGATACACGGATCCCGCCAACGTGACGAGCGGCTATTTCCCCGGCCAGGTCAAGGGCAAAGTGATCGACGATTACACCGTCCAGATCTTGACCGACACACCGTTGCCGGTTCTCAACCTCCAGGCGTTGGTCCACGTCCATTCCCACTTCGATAGCCCCGATCAACTGAAGCTGGGGCACAACGGCACCGGCCCGTTCAAGTTCGTGAAGTACGAAGGTGAGACGATCACGTACGATGCGAACATGGACTACTGGATGGGCCCACCGAGAATCAAGGAAGTTCACTGGACCTACGTCGGCGATCCGAGCACCCGCCTGGCCGCGCTGCAGAAGGGCGAGGCTGATGTGATCGACCGTGTACCCGGCGACCACGTAGACACGATCAAGAATTCGCCGGACCTTCAGCTCATTGCTTCCAAGAGCTCTGAGTACACTTACCTGAACTTCAAGATTCCGCGCAATGAATTCACCGGCAATGAGCTGGTGCGGCAGGCTTTCTCGCACTGCATCGATCGCAAGGGCATCGCCGAGGGTATCATGAGCGGCTACGCCACCGTGCCTGAGAGCGTGCTCCCCTACGGTATCTGGCCGTTTGGAACTCCGGTGGAGGACGCCAAGTTCTACCCGTACGATCTGGAAATGGCCAAGCAGAAGCTCGAGCAAGCCGGATTCCCAGGCGGCGAGGGCCTACCGGAATTCCAGGTCATCGGCGTGGTGGGCTTCTACGCCAACATGAAGGAGTACATGGAGTACATCTCGGCGGAGTGCAAGAAGGTCGGCATCAACATCCAGCTGGAGATCAAAGAGACCGCGGCCTGGCAGGACTCGTACTTCGGAGGCAAGCTCGACTGCGACGCAATCTTCATCGGTTGGGCCAATATGTCGCCCGAGCCGGATGAGCTTCTGCTGCCCTTCTTCCGCTCCGGAAACACAGTGACGATGTTGAACGACCCGGCGCTCGATAAGATTCTCAGCGACGACGCCACCATGACAGACCGTGACGCGCGGGCCCAAAACATGAAGGACGTTGTGATTCCGACGATCACCGAAAAGGCGATCACTATTCCGATCGTCGGCACGATGAACATGCATGCGGCCAGCAATAAGGTCAAGGGCTATACGATGTTGCCCAATAGCTGCTTCGCTTTGTGGGACGTGTCTCTCGAGGCATAGCCGTCACAGAATTCCGACGCCGGAGGCGCCAGCCGTCACTCACGGCCGGCGTCTCCGGCCACGCAAGGAGTGTCGCCCATGTACGTGGTCATACTTCGACGCCTGGGACAGGGGCTGATCGTGGCCCTCGCGGTCGTCGTGCTGGTCTTCGTGGTGTCGCGCGTGCTTCCTGGCGACCCGGCACGAATCATGAACCCTCACGCCAACGAGGAGCAACTCGCCACAATCCGCCAGGAGCTGGGCCTGGCAAAGCCGCTGCAGCTTCAATTCCTGGACTGGTCCTGGGCAGCACTTCACGGCGACTTCGGGACCTCGTTCTACCTGAAGCAGCCGGTTACGGCCGCGTTGGCATCGACCTTGCCTTACACCCTCGTTCTGGTCGTCCTGGCTGTGCTGCTGGCGATATTGATCTCGCTGCCGGTCGGCGTCCTGGCGGCGGTGCACCGTGACACCTGGTTCGATCGCGTGGCCCTGGGCTTCTCGGTTCTGGCCCAATCTTTGCCGAACTTCTGGGTGGCCCTGATGCTGTTGTTCGTGGTGGCGGTCAGGTGGGACCTGATCCCTGCGGTCGGCTACAAGGGACCGGCCTATCTCGTTCTGCCCGTGATCGCTTTGTCCTTCTCAATGTACGCCGTCTTCATCCGGAACGTGCGCAGCATTATGGTCGGTGCGCTGGAAAGCAATTATTTCATGGCTGCACAAGCCCGCGGCATCCCCTTTTGGACGGCGGTCATCAAACATGCCTTCAAGAACAGCTGGATTCCGCTGCTCACTATCCTGGGCGTTCAAATCGGCTATCTCCTGGGTGGGGCGATCGTCGTCGAATACATCTTCAATTACCCGGGGATGGGGCTGCTCCTGATCCGCTCGGTTTTGCGCCGTGACTACGCCGTGATCCAGGCCGTGTCGATCATCATGGCGATGGCGTTCGTCATCATCAATATGTTGGTGGATATCAGTTATGGCTACATCGATCCCCGAATTCGAAAACAGGCTCAGAGCTAAATCAGCTTACAGATCACAGGAGACGGGAAACCGATGGCAACTGACGCTGGTGCATTGAGGGCAAACTTGCAGCCAAGGCTGAGTACGCGCCTGACGAAACTGCTGTTGTTTCTGTGGGAAAACAAGACGCTGACCGTCGGGCTGATTATGCTCTTGGCCGTGTTGATCTGCACCTTCTTTGCCCCCTATCTCTCACCCTACGGGCCGAACGATCAGAACGTGATGGCTCGTCTGAAGCCCGGGTTCTGGTCGGACAAGGGCTTGCCGGGGCATCCACTAGGCACGGACGGTGTTGGCCGTGACTTGTGGGCCAGAATTCTGTACTCGTTTCAGGTCTCTTTGCCCATTGGGGCTGCCGCGGTGGGCATTACTGTCCTGATCGGCCTCTCGGTGGCGCTCGTCGCCGGGACCTTTGGCGGTTGGATCGACGCTCTGCTGATGCGCGTGGTTGAAGTGCAGATGGCTTTCCCGTTCATCGTGCTGGCATTGGCCATCCTTTCGATCAGCCGGCCGACACCGGAAAGCCTCATCGTGGTGCTCAGCCTATCGGCCTGGCCGTTCTATGCCCGCGTCGTGCGCTCGATCATCATCACTGAGATCCAATCCGACTACGTCAAGGCTGCCCGCGTCATGGGAGCCAGCACGTGGCGTATTCTCTTTAGATACGTGGCCCGCAATGTGGTCCCTCCAGTGTTCGTCGTCGCCATGATCGATATCGCGACGATGATCGTGCTCGAAGGCATCCTGAGTTTCCTGGGTATCGGGGTGCAACCACCGACGCCTTCCTTCGGCAACATTATCGCCGATGGCAAGGACTACTTGAACACCGGGTGGTGGGTAAGCACGTTCCCCGGTTTCGCGATCGTCTTCATCGTCTTCGCGGTCAACCTGGTAGGCGATACCCTGTACAAGTATATCGATCCGACGCTTCGCACGCGCTATTAGGCCACCGAGAGCCACACAGAGCAGAGGATGGGACCATGAATTCTTCTATGGATCGACTCGCGGACTCTGGCAAGGATGATGTGCTGCTCGAAGTTCGCGATCTGCGGACATATTACCGGCTCGATAAGGACCGGGTGATCAAAGCCGTCGAGGGACTGTCGCTCGTCCTTCGGCGGGGCGAGACGCTGGGCATTGTGGGTGAGAGCGGCTCCGGCAAGAGCACCGTGTCGCGCTCTCTGATTCGTCTCGTCGACAAGCCGGGCTACATCGCTGGCGGTCAGATCGTGTGGAAGGGTCAGGATCTGATGACGCTGTCTCCCAGGCAAATGACCGAATTGCGCGGCAAGGAAATCGGCCTGATCTTTCAGGATCCGACCACGTCTCTGAATCCTCTCTTGACGGTCGGACATCAGTTGCTGGAAACGCTGCGTCTCCACGTCCATCTGCCCGAGGCTGAAGCCCGGCGTCGGGTTCTCGACACGCTGGAGCTGGTGGGCATTCGAGAGGGCGACGGAGTGTTTCGCAAGTATCCTTGTGATTACAGCACAGGATTTCGGCAGCGCGTCATGATTGCGATGTCCATCGTTTGCCGGCCCGATCTTGTGATTGCCGACGAGCCCACGACCATGCTGGGCGTGACCGTGCAAGCCCAGATTCTCGATGCCTTGCGGAAGCTGCAGCAGCAACTGGGCATGGCGATGATTCTGATCACCCACGATTTCGGCGTGGTCTCGGAAGTTTCCGACCGTATCATGGTCATGTATGCCGGTTACGTGATGGAGTACGCGCCGAAGCGCGCGTTTTTGCTGGAGCCCAAACACCCTTACGCCATCGGCTTGATCCGATCGGTGCCGATCGTTGAAGCCCGCAAGGAGCGCCGCCTCAAAGTGATCCCGGGCTTTCCACCAGATATGCTGCGATTGCCGCGCGGCTGCCCGTTCGCCCCACGATGTGACTTCGCACAGGAAGTCTGCGTCGAGAACCTGCCGCCGCTGCGAGAGCTGGCTCCGGATCATTGGTGCGCCTGTCATTTCCCGGCAGATATGGTGGATCTCGATCTGGCTGAGCCGCACACGCTGGAGGAGAACGCGCAATGAACAACAGCCCGGTCATCGAAACACGCGAAATCTACAAGAGCATTCCGATCCGCAAGGGTCTGTTTTCGCGGAAAGTGGGTGAGTGGCGTATCCTGAATGGGATCAGCTTTTCGCTGGAAAAGGGCGACATCATGGGGTGCGTGGGGGAGAGCGGTTCGGGCAAGAGCGTACTGCTCGATTGCCTGCTGCGCATGACGAAGCCCTCTTCTGGCAGCGTCTTGTTCGGGGGCAAGGACGCCTGGTCGATGTCCAGCCACGAGTTGCGCGCGATGCGGCGCGAGGTTCAGCTCATCTTCCAGGACCCGGTAGGCTCGCTGCACCCGCGCATGACGATCCAGACGATCCTCTCGGAGCCTCTGTCCATTCACCACATCGGCGATGCAGCTGAGCGCAAGGACCGCGTGCGGGAGTTGCTGGGCCTGGTGGGGCTCGATGCAAGCATGGCCCGTCGTTACCCACACCAGTTCAGCGGTGGACAGCGTCAGCGTATCGGGATTGCCCGCGCTCTGGCTCTCAATCCCAAAGTGATTCTGGCCGACGAACCGGTGTCCGCGTTGGACGTGTCCCTGGCCGCCCAGGTATTGAACCTGTTCCTCGATCTACAGGAGAAATTCGATCTCACCTACTTTATCGTGGCCCACGACATGGCGGTTCTGCGCCAGATTTGCACGAAAGTGGCGGTGATCTACGCCGGCTGCTTCGTGGAAACCGGCGGCAGTGCGGAGATATACAAGGCTCCACAGCACCCATACACGCGTGCCCTCCTGGCTTCGTCGCCGAGCATGAGCCGCAGCTTGAGCAGCGGCAAGAAGTTCGCGGTGCCGCGAGGCGAATCGCCGGACTCAGCCCGTCTGCCGGCCGGATGCCCATATCATCCGCGGTGTGATTTCGCTAAGGACGTGTGTGCGGTCGAGGCGCCCCCGCTCAAGCGGGTGTCCGCCACCCACTCGGTGTTGTGCCACGTTTTTCCGAAATGAAATCGAGGCCCTCGTCGGGTGGCGTCTCCTCGAGATGGTCTCAGACTTCCGAAGTTTCCAAGACTTCGGAAGTCCTTTGCGGGGAACGATCGCCGTCATCTGGTGCGATCGCCCCGTCCTCGGTACGGCGTTTCGCCTGGCGGCCGCCCTACTGTCGTCAGTCCGGCGGTCGGAGCCTCGGCTCGATCAACAACGCTGACATCAGCGCGCTGAGCCAGGAGAGGGCGGCACACATAAGCAGGACGATCCGGCAGGCGTCGGCAAAGGAGGAGCGAATGGCGTCTGCGACCGCGGCCTTCTGCGCCGGGCCGACTTGTGGCGGCACGGCGGCTTCGCCGAGCTTGCTGGCCTGGGCCTGGAGCGCCTGACGCGCGTCCGGCGAAAGGTTCAGCTCATCCGCCCGCGCCGCCAGACCCCCGCTGAATGAGAACAGGACCACCGATCCCAGGATGGCGATGGCCAGCAATCCGGCGGTTCGAGCGACTGCATTGTTGACGCCCGAGGCCGTTCCCGACCGGCTCGTTGCCACGGACCCCATCACGGCCGTGGTGAGCGGCGCCACGGTCACCCCCATGCCCAGCCCCAATCCGAGCACGCCTGGCAAGAAGGTTCGCCAATAGTCGGCCGGACCGTCAGTGAGACCCACGAGCCCCAGCAGAAAGAAGCCCACTCCGGCGAGCGCTGGTCCCACGATCAGCGGCAAGCGCGGGCCGTAGCGGTCTGTGAGACCTCCGGCCCACCGTGACATTAGCGCGAGCAGGATCGCGAACGGTGTGAAGGACAGGCCGGCGAGAGTCTGGCTATATCCCTGAAGCTGGACGAGGTCGAGGGCGAGGAAGAACATACCGGCGCCCAACGCCCCGTACAGAAACAAGGTCAACAGGTTGGCTCCGCTGAAGGTGTGAGAGTGAAACAAGCGAAGCGGCATCATCGGGTTCGGACTGTGCCTCTCAGTCGCGGCGAACCCCGCCAGGGCGAAGACTCCGACCGCCAGCGGCCCGAAAATGCGAGGGTCGCCGAAACCCAGGGCCGGGGCGGAGATGAACCCGTACGTCAGCCCTGCCAGGCCCAGGCACACCAGTGCGGCCCCTCGGACGTCGATGCGCCCGGAGATGGTCTCGTCCCGGCTATCCTCGACACGGGTGGCGAGAACGTACAACGCCAACAGCCCGAGCGGAACGTTGATGAGGAACACCCCGCGCCATAGCCCGGCGTCCGCCAGGACCCCGCCCAGGAGCGGACCCACGATTGTGACCAGTGTGGTCGCCGCGGACCAGGTGCCGATGGCCTGACCGCGCCGGTCCGGGCCGAACGCCGTCGCAATGAGCGCCAGGCTGCCGGGTACCATGAGCGCCCCGCCGATCCCCTGGACCAACCGCGAGCCGATGAGCCAGGTCGAATTGGGGGCCAGACCGCTGCTCACCGAGGCCAGCACGAACAGGGCGATGCCCTCCATGAAGACCCGCTTGCGCCCCAGTCGATCGCCCAAAGAACCACCCACGAGGATCAGCGCGGACAGCGTCAGCAGGTAGCCGTTGACGACCCATAGGAGCTCGGCGCCGGTCATCCGAAGGTCGGCCTGCAGCGCCGGCAAAGCCACGTTCAGCGCCGTGCCGTCGATGAAGGCCATGCTCGAGGCCAGGATCGCTCCCCACAGAACCCACCGCCCGGCCGCCGGCAGGGTCGCGGTCGACTTCAACGCCTCTCGCGCCATGGCTCACCCCCTTTTGCGGTGCACGAAGGCCACTCTGTCGCACGGTGACGCGTCGAACCGCGGTCGCAGCCTGGCCGATTTGCTTTCAGGCTACGATAGACACAATCGGGCCCGAGGCATATGACGTGAATCATATCGTGTTCGAGTGCGGGACGCCTAAAATAAGCGCGCGCATCGGGCCGTGCTGCGGCAGAGTTGCCCTCGCGCCGCTGATCGTATACAATTCGGCCTGGCGCGCATTCGAAATGAGGGAATTACCCGCAAACACTCGAAAGGAGCCGATATGAATTCCGACGAGACTCTACGTGAACAGCTGCTTCAGCTTCTTCGGGGAGGTCACGCCCACATGGACCTCAGTCAGGCCGTGGCCGATTTCCCGGCCGAGTCCATGAACGTCCGTCCGCCCAACGTGCCATATACCCCATGGCACCTGTTGGAGCACATCCGGATCACACAGTGGGACATCCTGGAGTTCGTTCGCGACCCGGCGCACGTTTCGCCGCCGTGGCCCAGAGGGTACTGGCCAGATCCCGACGCAAAAGCCGACGAGGCGCAATGGAAGGCGACCATCGACAGGATTCGGTCCGACCTTCGGGCCCTCGAGGCAATAGTGGAGGACCCCAAAACGGAATTCCTGGGGCCGATCCCGCACGCAAAGGATTACAACATTCTTCGCGAGATCCTTCTGGTCGCCGACCACAGCGCGTATCACATCGGCGAGTTCGGGATTCTACGGCAGGTCATGGGCACGTGGCCCAAGCAGTGATCCCAGCTGAGAGTTAGCTCTGACCTGTTATTTCTTCTGCCTGTGGCCGACGCCGATGATGTTGCCCTCGGAGTCTTTGAACCACGCTGCCTTCTCCCCGTCCATTTCGGCGATGCCGTTGACCGTTTTGAGGCCGGGAAGGTCGTATTCTTCGAAGACTACGCCTTTTGCTCGGAGTTCTTTCATTTCCTTATCGAGATCCTCAACCTCGAAGAAGAAGGCCGTATGGTCGGCTTTCGTCGCGGCGCGTTTGTAGAGGTAGATCGCGGTGCCTTTGCCGCACTCGTACGATACCCCATTTGCGTTGGCCTCGGCGGGCTTCAGTCCGAGCTTTCCTTCGTAGAATTTCCTGGCGCGGTCGATGTCGACCGCCGGCAGGCTTGCGATAGCACGAGCATTCGTTAACATTTCTCCATCCTCCGTTTCTGTTTGTCTCCAAACAAAGCATATATGAATAGTATACCGGAGATTGCACCGTGTGGTTATGACGAGTGTCATCTGAGCACGGCGAAGACCAAACGCCCGGCGCGCTTGCCTGATGGCAACGCGGCCATTCGATCCTGGCGCGTTCATTATCCGCCGGATCGGATTTCTGCTATACTCAGACAAATCGATGCGGGCGCTGCGCGGGATCGCCGAGCGGCTCAGACTGGAGAGGGTGGTGGGCAAGCACATCTACGTTGCGTACACAGGTGGGACCATCGGGATGAAGATGACCCCGCAGGGCTACGCGCCGGTTCGCGGCTATCTGCAGGAGTTGATGAGAGGCATGCACGAATTCCGCCATACCGAGCTCCCGGCATACACGATCCACGAGTACACACCCTTGCTGGACTCCTCCAACATGATGCCGGACGATTGGCTGCTCATCGCTCGTGACATTGCGGCGAACTACGATCGCTACGATGGCTTCGTCGTCCTGCATGGAACGGACACCATGGCCTACACGGCTTCGGCCCTGACTTTCATGCTGCGTGGTCTGCAGAAACCGGTGATCGTCACCGGTTCGCAGATCCCGCTCTGCGAGGTGCGCAATGACGCGCGGGATAACCTGATTGCCTCGCTGCTCATTGCCGCCCGCTTCCCGCTGCCGGAGGTCACGCTGTACTTCGGTAATAAGCTGCTGCGGGGCTGCCGCTCGACCAAGGTCAGCGCGGACGGTTTTGAGGCCTTTTCGTCGCCCAATCATCCACCGCTGGGTGTAGCCGGAGTGGACGTTCGGATCGATGCGGAGTTGGCCCGTCGGCCGCCCGCCCCGCCGGTCTCCCTCACGGTCCAGGAGATGAGCGCAGCCACAGTCGGGTTGTTGTGGCTGTTTCCGGGGATCTCGGCGGAGATGGTCAGCAAGATACTGCAACCTCCCGTGAACGGAATCGTGCTGGCGGTGTACGGGGTCGGCAATGGGCCGGACCGTGACGAGCGCCTGATCGAGGCTCTGCGAGAAGCAACGAAACGCGGCGTGGTCATCGTTGCCTGCACGCAGTGCCAGCAGGGAACGGTGAATCTGCACGACTACGCCACGGGCTCAGCGCTGGCGGGAGCGGGCGTGGTGAGTGGGTTCGACATGACCACGGAGGCAGCGCTTACGAAGATGCTCTACCTGTTCGGCACCGGCTGCTCGGCGGAGCAGGTGAAAAGCGCGATGCAGCAGAATCTGTGTGGGGAGCTGACCGTGCCCGGTGATTTGTCGCGTGAGGAGGACTGATGCAAGGGAGCCCAGAGATGAAGCCTGCGCCGGTCAAGCCCGACGTCAGCCCCGAATTGCTGGAACAGCTTGACGTCCGTGTTGGAACCATCGAGCGTGTGGAGGACGTTCCAGGGTCGGACAAACTGGTACGCCTGACGGTCGACTTCGGCGACCATCGACGCCGCATCCTGGTAGGGATGAAGCGGGAGCGCGGGGATCCCACCGAGGTGCAGGGCAAACAGGCCCTGTTCGTCGTCAATCTGCCGCCCAGGAAGATGATGGGCGAAGTCTCGGAAGGGATGCTGTTCGACATCGGTTACGCGGACGGGATCACCCCCGTCCTGGCGGTCCCGGAAGCTCCGGTCCCAAACGGCTCCCGCGCCGGGTGAGATGGTATCCTGTGCGGGGGGCAAAGTCGCGGGCTACTCAGACTTCGGAAGTTTTGCGAACTTCGGGAGTCTTTGCTCACTGCCATGGCTGTCTATTGCGTCGCCAGTCTGGCAATACACCGGTTTATGTAGCCGGGATCGCTACTCCTGTGTGCTCCGGTCGAGCCGCCTGATGGCTTCCAGCTTCTCGCGGTCTCCCAGCCTGGCGCGCTCCACCGCCGTGCGCAGGATGTGGATGGACTGGTCGTAGACCGTACGGTTGACCGGATAGGGAGTGCCGTCCTTGCCGCCGTGCGCGAACGAGAAGCGCGCCGGGTCCTGGAACGACGGTTTCGCACCATAGATGACTTCGGACAGCAGCGCCAGGGCCCGGATCGTCTTGGGGCCCACGTTCTTGAGGCTCAGTAGCTGCTCGAAGGTCTGTGGCTGGCCTTCGTAGGCCGATTCCAGAGTGCTCGCGATTCGGTCGGGATTGATCTCTCCGAGTAGGACCTGGTGGCGCGCCGGAAGTTCCAGGTGCTTCAAGCGTTTCAACTCGGCGAGGTTCTTCCATGGCTTCTCCAGCGCCAGGGTGACGCTCGCGTCTCGCGCTGCATCGGACTCGTGCGCGACCATGTTCAGGGGCTCCGCCGGGGCGACCGTGATGATGCCCGCATGGGGCTCGTCCACGAAGTCTGCCACAGTTTCGCTCAGCCAGTGGTAACGCCGCGCCCAGCCATTGGCCTCGTTCATGCCTTGCTGAACGACCGCCCACCGGCCCACGCGGTCGAAGATGAAGCTGTGATGGTAGATCTGGTAGCCGTCCTGCAGGGCGTTGTTGTCGAACTTTCGCGCTCAGCCGGCTCGCGTAGACGAGGCCGTCGGGCAGTACGTGCAGCTCCGGCGCCAGCGCCTCGATCTCGCTCGGCGTCTTGCGAGACGTCGCCCCCTTGCCACCCGCGATGAACAGGCCCATGTCCCTGGAGATCGGCTTCCAGGCCTCTTTCAGTGCTCCGCAGACGACCGTGGTCACGCCACTCGAGTGCCAGTCGTAGCCGAGCACGCAGCCCAGCGACTGGAACCAGAAGGGGTCTGAAAGCTTGCGCATCAGCTCCTGCGCGCCGTATTCGTCGACGATCACGAGCGAAATCTCGCGCGCAAGCTTGACCATCCGTTGAAACAAATAGGCTGGAGCTTTGCCGCCGTGCAAGGGCAGTTGAGCAGTGCCGGTTCTCATATCGTCCATCCTGACGAAGGGATTCAGGCTTCGGAAGTCTCCCGCAAGAGCTATTATAGGAGGCCCGGGGGCCGCACGTCAACTCCACCCAGGGGGAATCGGCCTGCAACTCCACCCAGAGCCAGCCCCTTTTGACAGTGATGCGGCCCACCGCTATAATCGAAAGTCGTTGTCCCACAACAACACGACTCTCCAAGGAGTGTGCAGATGCCCGATACACGGCGCCCGCGCCAGTCGGACGATTACCAGGTGGCTGACCGGGAATCCATGAGTGGGGAGATGGTTCTTTTTCACCCCGCGACGCAGCAGATTCTCTACAGCAACTCCACGAGCGCGCTGATCTGGAGCCTGTGCGACGGGCAGCGGACTGTGGACGATATCGTGCAACTCCTCAGCGAGGCTTACCCCGAAGCGGGCGACGAAGTTGCCGTCGACGTGCGTGAGAGCCTGGCCACCTTCGACAGCCACGGGGCCATCGTGTGGATGTAACGTCGCGTCCGGCACTGTACGTCGCGTTCGGCGGCAACTCCGTGCGGATTTCGTGTAACGATGCCGGCGTGCACCAGGTTCTCGACAGCTGCTTTCGTCACTGTTGCGTGGACGCCGCCGACGCCGTCGCTGAGTATCGCGTCAGCGTCTGTGACGACGGGCTGTATCAGTTGACAGGCGAGGAACAACTGCTGTACCGTGGCCCGTGGCCCTTTTCGCTGGTTCAGGCTTTGATGCTGAGCCTGACCGAGGCTCTAATTGCCCACTGCCAGGAAGGGCTGGTGCTTCACGCCGCCGGCCTGGCGCGTGGACAGGATGGCCTGATCCTCTGCGGTGAATCGGGCAGCGGCAAGTCCACCCTGGCCGCCCGGCTGACGGCTGGGGGCTTCGAGTTTCTCACCGATGAGTTGGTTGCGGTGACGCCGGATTGTAGCACGATGAGCGGCCTGGCGCGGCCGCTCAATCTCAAGGCGGGCGCGGCCTTCATCTGGCGCTGCCACGTGCCTGAATCGGAGCACGGAAGTTTGCCTCGCCTGGACGACGGCACCGTGCTTCTCGATCCGGATTTGCTCCGCGCCGGCTGTGTGCGTCTTGCCGCTGATCCCCGGTTTCTGCTCTTTCCCCGCTACACCCCGGATGCGCCTTTGGCGGCGCAGCGATTGTCTCCGGCCGAGGCCCTGTTTTGGGCTGCGCAGCGCCTGGTCAATGCACCGAACTTACGGGATCACGGCTTCGCCGCCGCAGCGCGCCTGGCGCGACAGACGGCCGCGTATCGCCTGACCTATTCAGACGTCAATGCGGCTGCCGCCTGGGTCGAGCAACTGACCTCTTCGATTTGACCGTGAAGTAGACGAGATCTCCCAGATTGACGAGCAGCTCACCGACGGCCCGGAGCACGTGCACGCCCCGGTATAGACTGATCTGCGCCACGCTCGTCGCCCCGTAACGCCGGGTGACATACGCGGAGGGTGGCCACAGATATCGAAAGAGGTCGAGCGCCCGCACCGGGCGGAAAACGAGGTCCGAACAGGCGTTCAGCCACGTCCCGAGGCTCGGTTGGTCAAGGGTATCGGCCACCGCCCTGGTCAGAACGGCCCGCTCTAACCGGCCGACTTTCGGTGGGGACAGGCTTGACAGGGCAGCCTCCGGCACAGGCGCCGCGAACAGCTCCGCGACTGCAGCCAGTGCGGGCTGCACGGCGGACTCGACCTGCCAGCGCCGGGCCTTTTCGACGACAGCCGCCCAATCGAGGTCCGCACCGCGCCGGCGAATCAACGTCGCGACGTCGCAGTACAAGATCAGGAACCCGGCGGACGCCACCCGGTCGAGCAGGTCGGGCCCGGGGGTGATGTAGCGGCTGTAGGTGCAGTGCTTGACGAGGTGGATGCAGAGCGTCAGCAGCAGATCCTCGGGCGACAGACACAGCGCCTCCACGCCGGCTATCCGGCCGACGGTCGCAGCCCGGAAAATCTCGGCGTAATCGATCACAAACAGCGTGTACTTGTGGTCCAAAGCCCAGTGAAGCTCGACGACATCAGCGCTCTTGGCGAGCTGTAGGTGCAGGTGGTTTCGCTCGAAGTAATGGGCGTCCACGCTGCCGGACGGCAGGTTATAGCCGAGGTTCAGCAGAATCTCTTTGGCGCGAGGCGCGTCTTCCAGGCGGACCAAAAGGTCGAGGTCCGAGAAGGGCCTCAGCGCCGGGTTACCGTAGATCGCTTCGCCCAAAGACCGTCCCCGCAGAAGGATGGCGGCGATGGCGTTCTGTCCCATCGCGGTTAGCACCTCCCGGGTGGCTGGCTTGCTGCGCGTGCAAGCCGCCAGACTCTGATAGTAGGAGGTCTCGAGGTCCCGTATGGCGGTCCGGGGAATGAGCGTGCTGAGGCCGCTGGACCTCAGATTCGTATAGACCAGAGGGCCCACTCGATTCTGTACCGCCAGGCGCACAACCTGACCCCAATCCGAGACTGCGGCGGCGGCTTGTTTGATAGAGCGCAGACCGAGCGTATCGTCTTGGAGCGTGGCGCAACGCACTACGAAAAACAGCTCGTCGTCCGATTGACTCACTGGCTCTCCTCTGAGGGTTGCCGGTAGGGCGTATATTCGGCGCGTGCTGCTCTCCGCGCCAACCCGTATCGACTCAACGGTCAATTTATACATCGAACGTGTTCGAGCGTCAAAGCCACGCTCGGTCAAAGAATAGCCGTTTGTAGTTTAACGAGCCAGGACGGTTCATAAGAGATACTTGACAATCATAAGGAAATCCATTATACTCGAAAATCGTCCCAATCCATCATTCGTATAGAATCTCACAGCCGCCGCATTCGAGGAGGAGTCAGGTGACCGAAAAGCCGCTTGAGGATCGCGCTGCGCAGTCAGCGCTGACAGGACCCCACGAAACGTTCTGTCGACGTCGTCTATTGAAGGTGTTGGCGGGCACGGGTGGGGCGGTCGCCGCCTGGGGCCTGCTGCCTGGTCAGTGGACCCGGCCTGTCGTCGAGGCCGGCATGCTGCCCAAGAACTTCCAGGCCTCACCACAGGGACAGAGCACGCTAACAATCACCCAGGTCATGGCGCAGTTAAATGGGGCCGGGCAGTACGCCGCTGCCGTAATCTTTGTGGATCAGTTGTGCCAGATAGACGATTCAGCCAAGTTGTCGCTCTCGACGCAACCGTGCGGAACGATCTTCTCTGGACAGACACTGACCGCCCTGAAGATTTCAAATAGCTTGGTCCGGAACGGGGATGCTTGTACGGGGGGGATTCGGTTCACTTTCGCAACTGACCCGTCATGCATAGTCCGAACGCTGTCGGTCGAGATTGTGGTCACCGGCCGATCGGCTTCGGACATCTACACTTTTCCCATTTAGTATAGTCGTCTCCTCGCCGAGAACGGCCTGGTCCCGCAGTTAAGGACCGGGCTGTTCTCGACTCTCATTTGGGTTGGGCTGTCAGTCTGCATACTGGGCCCATGCCAGCGTCAGGCATTGCCTCAGGATCAAACAATACTCTCATGTATCTCGGAACGCAAGTTGTTGCGTCTAAAACTCTTGACAATGGTTAACAAATCTAGTATACTTCGAATTACTAATCCAGAATCTCTGCACAATTCGCAATCACCAGCATTCGAGGAGAGTGAGATGGCCGACGAACCACTTGAAGTTCGTGTAGTGCAGTCGCCGCAGCAAAGGCCCTACGAAACGATGAACAGACGTCATCTTTTGAAGCTGCTGGCGGGAACGGGTGGAGCGGCTGCCTGGAGCTTGCTGCCCGGCAAGTGGACCCGGCCGGTGGTCGAGGCTGGCATGCTCCCCATGAATTACCGGACCTCACGGCCGGTATAAAGCAGGCGACGATCACCCAGTCATGACGCAGAGATACGAGGTGGTCTTTGTCGATCAGCTATGCCAGGTAGATGATTCGTCCGAGGTGTCGGGCTGGACTCTAACATGCGGAAGCCTCTTTTCCCGACAGGCGCTGACCGCCCTGAGGACTTCAAATGGCCTGTCGCGAATCGGGGATTCCCTCGTACGGGGGGATAGTGTTCCGATACGCCACTGACCGTTACGCGGAGTCCCAACGCGTCGGTCCGCCGGTCACGTCGGACTCCACCGGGCGGTCCACCACGGGTGGTTTTGCGGTGCCCATATCATCATCTCGACGCCGACAACAGCCCGATCCCTCACCTGGAGGACCGGCTGTTGTCGGCGCTCGTTTGGGTTGGGCAGTCAGTCTGCCAACGGGTCCAGGCCGGCGTCATGCATTAGCCTGAGGATCAAAGAAGTACTCATGCGTGCCTTTGGAAGACGAATTATTCCGCTAAAAACTCTTGACAAGTGTTGACGATTCAATTATACTGAAATTGTCTGATGCAGAATTCCCACTGAATGTCATAGCCGCACACGTTCGAGGAGGAGACTGGTGATCGAAAAGCCGCTTGAGGGTCGCGCTGTCCAATCAGCGGAGGCAGAGTCCGACGAAACGATCAGTCGGCGTCGCCTACTGAAGGTATTGGCCGGTACCGGTGGGGCGGTGACGGCCTGGAGCCTGTTGCCCGGCAAGTGGACCCGGCCCGTGGTAGAGGCGAGTATGCTGCCCAAGAACCTTCAGGCCTCACCCGCGAGGAGCACGTTGCGGCTCGACAACCTCAACGTTCAGCCGAATTTCGGCGCAAGCGCAAATGATAACTTGCGTTTCCGGGCGACATTCAACTACGCCGACGATCTCAGCCAGGTAAACGACTCAGCTACGTTGGCGGCTGCTATCGATCCCTGTGGGCAGATCTTCTTTGCGCAGTCGTTGTCCTCGCTGGCGACCAGTATCGGTCTGGTGCGCAATGGAACGGCTTCTGTGGGGCAGATTGCCTTCCCATTCAATGCGACTTTCGAATGCATCAACGGCGGCGCCAGCCTGTGTGTCACGCTCAAGGCCACAGGGCGATCCGTTACGACGTGTGCAGGTATACCAAATCCGCAATGATCTCCCCGCTCGTTCGGGATGCGAGCTCCGCCGCGCGGCGGAGCTCGCATCCCGAACGAGGGCGTTAGCCCCATCGATACGGTCTGCGATGCCGGTGCAAGGTTTCCATAGCTTAGCGCTCGTTGGCCGCACCCAGCAAGACCTCGTCATCCGCCAGGCGGTGCCCGTCCGGACCCAATGCCGGCAGACGCTGCATCGTCCGCAGTTGGTACAATCCCACCCTGATCTGGTACGAGCCGGGCGCCAGGTCGCCCGGTACTATCAGCATGTGCTCATCTTCCACGGCCTCGTTGCGATCCCACAGCAAAGTCGGATAAGCGCCTCCTCGGGGCCGGCTATCGGCCTGCGCCAGGATGTGTCCGTCAGCGTCGGTCAGGTGTACGAAAACAGTGAAATCCTCCCCCAGGGTCGACAACGCCTGCCAATACAACCGTACTGATACCCGCTGGTCTACCTGTTGCAGATCGTAGCCCCGCAGTGCGATCTGGTCGCCCAGCCGGTAGTCTGCCGGCCGCTGAGGCTGGAAGTCCGGCGGTTGGTTGGGCGGATTTTGACTTGCCCGAAAATAGCCGAGCCCGGCGTAGGGCGCGCATCTGCGTCGTCGTCGTACATCGCAACGGCAAGTCGTCCCAGGCAAGGCGCTGGTGCGTCCGCGGAGATGGGCACCCAGTACGTTTCCCTGAAGGCGTCGCCGGGATGCCACAACGAGGTGGCGAAGTTGCCGCGGCCCGGGTAGAGGTGTACGTCGCCGTACTCGCGGCCGTCGGCTCCGATGACCTTGACCGCGACGGTGTAGTTTACCCGTGTCTGCGCCAGACACTGCCAGTACAGCGTTACCGCAATGGCCTGCCCGGCCCGTACGCGACCCTGACCGACGTCGTAGCCCACGATTCTGGCGAAGCTTCCCAGGTCGATCCCCGTGCTGGGGATAGCCTGCAACTCCGGCGCGGACAGAAGCCGGGGCGCTGCGTAGACCGGCTGAATGTAGCGAAACGGCGTGACGATAGCGAGGGCCAACATGCTCAGGCTGAGAGCGGTGACGAGCCTTCCGCGCAGGTGCGGCGGCGCCCACTGCGTCGTCCCTGCCACGATCAGGAGGCTGAACGCCGGCAGTGCGACCAGGATGTACCGGCCCTTGAGCAGGCTTCGCGCCAGCAACAGCTCGCGGTACAGGGGCAGCGCCACGGCGCAGAAAACCGTCAGGGCCAACAGGCCGATCCACAGCCTCTCCCGCCGGGACGTCGACCTCCGGAGCAGAATGGCGACGAGACCGACGCCGCCGACCGAGCAGAGCACTCCAAAGGCCCAGTAGACCCAGTGTGCAGCTTCGACGTTGCCCCAACCGTAGGACGCCCAGAAGGTCACGAATCCATAGCGAAAAGCCTCGGGGAGCGAGCCCCAAGGCAGCTGGTCCAGGTGGCCTAAAGCGTAACCCGTGGCGAGGACGTAGTCGCGCAATGGTGCGAAAAGCCGTCCAACCCAGGGCGTCGACGTAAACACCCAGACCCCGATGGCCACCAGGCCACCCGCTCCAATCCACGCCAGCCAGGCCAGCAGGGAGTTTCCGGGGCTCGCCGTGCCGCACGAGGCTGCAACCACACGGTCACGCTCGGGCTCAGACCGCCGGCCGACCAGGGCAGCAATCAGTCCCACGCCGGCCACGGGCACCATGGCCAGCGTCGTGTGCTTGGAGGCGACGCCGAGGACCACCGCCAAGAGCAAGAAAACGATCCGCAGCGGACGAATGCCTTTCACGAGCAAATCGGCCGTCGAAAGCAATACCAGCGAGGACATCGCTACGGCCAGAACGTCGTTGTTGACGATGGCGCCTGTGAATAGAAACTGGGGCGCGAAAGCGGCGAAAGCCATGGCGCCCAGGGATACGTCCGGACGAGTCGGGAAGATCAGGAGTCCGCTCCGGTACGTCGCCCAAACGGCGATCGTGCCAAGCAACACAGAACACAAACGCACCAGGTGCACGGCGAGGACGGTTCCCCGGTAAGGGAAACTCTCAACCTTTGGGTCGTGGACTGCGACGTTGACGCCGCCCTCACCTGTCCCGGTGAAGGCGTGCGGGTTGACCACTGGCCGCAGGCGGTCGCCAACTCCAATCCTGGAACGGACCATTGCGCACAACGCGTAGTAGAGAGGTGGCTGCGTGGTTTCATCCGGCATTCCCTCCTCTGTTACGAGCTGTTGGCCTGGCGCCGGCAGGTGGTGTGCGGAAACCAGGTATTCGACGTATCGATAATGGGCCCATTTCGTCGTACCCTTCCCACAGAGGAACCACGACGCTGTAGATCATGCCTAAGGCCAAATGGGCTGCCAGTATCCAGATCCACAAGTGGGACGTTGCGACGACGGCCTTCAGCCGGCCGAGCCCTCCTTTCATCATCTGCGGGCCAGCGAGACCGACGGTCTCCGGGAAGCGCCATTAGTGAGGGGCGCCGTCTGTCCGGCACGCCCGCGCCAAGACCGGCTCGCGGGTCGGTCTGGTGTTGCAGCCGGGGTCTCGACTCGGCGCTGCCCGAGCCTCTGACGGACGATATGCCATTGCGGCTCCGCTTTGACAGTTCTTGGACGAAGCACGTTATCTACCCTAATTATATCACAGAAATCACTGATATTCAATGATTGTCTCTTATAGTCAGAAAAATGAGAATGACAAAAAAACTGCTTGACAATTGTCCTGCAGTCCATTATACTTGAGATAGCCTTGATGTAGAATTTTTGCAGAACGTCATAACTGTCAACGCGCGAGGAGGAGAAGATGACAGAAAAGCCTCACGATGATCGTGTTGATCAGCCTGGGCAGATGGAAACCCAGGAAACGATCAGTCGCCGTCATTTGCTGCGAGTGTTGGCTGGCTCGGGCGGGGCTGTGGCTGCCTGGAGCCTGCTGCCCGGCAAGTGGACCAGGCCCGTGGTCGAGGCGAGCATGCTTCCCAGGAATCTCCAGGCTTCGCCCACTCGGAGCACCTTGCGGATCAGCAGCCTCGCCGCCCAAGTACAGTTGGAGGCAGGAGCCGCGACTCCTCGCCCGGCGGCCTACCGGGCCTCCTTCGACTATACTGATGACCTGAGCCGGGTAACCGACTCCGCGACGCTGGCTGCCAACATCGATCCCTGCGGGCAGATTTTTTTCGCACAGTCGCTGTCCTCGTTAGAAAGCAGCATCGGCTTGGTGCGAACCGGAAACGCTTCCTCCGGGCACATCACTTTCCCGTTCAACGCAAGCCTGGAGTGCATCAACGGTGGCGCCAGTCTGTGTGTCACGCTCGAGGCCACGGGGCGGACCGCCACGGCGTGCACGACGATTCCGGTCCGACGGGCTTAATTCCGGCCTTCCACGCGCTTCTTGCCACAATGACGAAACAGAGGCATCCGAAGTCTTTGAAGACTTCGGATGCCTCTGTTTCTGGGTTTCCAGGGGTATCAGAGTGTAGGACAGAGACTGGCTGAAACGCGAGGATCACACGCCGGACTGCCCATCCTGTGGGCTTCGTTCGTCGATGTCGTCGGGATACTGCAACGCCGTGCGTCCCCGCTCGCCGGTCCGAATGCGAATGACGTCTTCCACCGGGTAGACGAAAATGATCCCATCGCCGATGTTGCCCGTTCCCGGCGGCCTGTCGTATGGTCTCGATCGTCTTCTCCACGTTGTGGTCGCTCAGAACGATGTTCAACTGGATACGGGGCAGCATGTCGACCATGTACGGTCCGGCGCGACCGGTCAGGGTGATGCCTCCCTGGCGGCCGTGGCCGCGAACCTCGTACACGTTCATGCCGACGACGCCGATCTGTCAGCAGCGCGTCCTTGACTGCATTCAGCTTGTCTTCACGGATGATGGCTTCGATCTTTTTGGTCATGAGTCTCATCTCCCAGTGCTGTCCCGCTCGCAGCCTCAGGCGTAAGCCCGCTCGGCATGCTCGCTGATGTCCAGTCCGACCTCTTCTTCCCGATCGCTGACCCGCAGGCCCAGCGGTAGCCTGCAGGAAAGCCTGACAGGGCGTAGGTCACGACGAAGGAGAAAGCTGCCGCGGCGACCACAGCGACTGCCTGGATCACAATTGGCCGGGGTTGCCATAGAACAGGCCATTGGCCCCGGCCGGATTGACGGCTGTGGTCGCGAACAGGCCCGTCGCCAAAGCGCCCCAGACGCCGCCCATGCCGTGGCAGGCCCACACGTCCAGGGACTCGTCCAGCCGCGAGCGCTGTCGAAGGCGAATGGCATAGTAGCTGATCGGCGCTGCTACCGCGCCGATAATCAGCGCGGCGCCGGGAGTCACGAATCCGGCGGCCG
This sequence comes from uncultured Chloroflexia bacterium, assembly GCA_963843645.1. Classification (GTDB taxonomy): domain Bacteria; phylum Chloroflexota; class Anaerolineae; order DAOTYC01; family DAOTYC01; genus CAWJLE01. The sequence goes on from CAWJLE010000005.1 coordinate 115,194, forward strand.
GCGTGATGGCCACGCATCCGACGACCGCGCCGGTGATGATGCCCAGGATGCTGGGCCTGTTTTCGCGCCAGCTAAGGACCATCCACACCAGCGCGGCCGCCGCGGCCGCCGTGTTGGTCGTGACCAAGGCATTCACGGCCAGGCCGTCGGCCGCCAGCGCACTGCCGCCGTTGAAGCCGAACCAGCCAACCCACAGGAGCCCCGCGCCCAGCAGGCTGAACGGAATGTTGTGGGGTTCGAACGGAGGACTCACCGTATCCCTTGCGGGCGCCAATGATCGCGGAGAACGCCAGCGCGGCAAAACCGGCCGTGATGTGGACCACGGTCCCGCCTGCAAAGTCGAGTGCTCCCAGACGTCCGCAGGATCCCGCCAACGCCCCACACCCAATGCGCGACCGGATCGTAGACCAGAGTCGCCCACAGCAGGGCGAAGATCAGAAACGTCTTGAATCGCACCCGCTCCACGAAGGAGCCGGTAATCAGCGCCGGAGTGATGATGGCGAACATCATCTGGAAGGCCGAAAAGGCCAGGTGCGGAATGGTGGCGGCGTAATCTGGATTTGGCGCCGCTCCCACGCCCGTCAACCCGATGAAGTTCAAGCCGCCGAGAAGCCCACCGATGTCCTGTCCGAACGCCAGCGTGTAACCGAACAGGACCCACTGCACGCTGATCAACGCCATAAGGACGAAACTGAGGTTAAGAGTCGAGACTGCGTTCTTCTTGCGAACCATGCCGCCATAGAAGAACGCCAATGCGGGCGTCATCATTAACACCAACACCGACGAAATCAACATCCAGGCTGTGTCTCCAGAATTGACCGAGGACATATGCCACCCCTTCCGTGGTGCGAATTGTTCCAACTCGCCCGCCAAAGTTATAAGTTTTAGTATACCTGATTGCTAATCGCACTGTCTAGTACCCGAATGGGTACTCTTTGCAGCATGATTTGCACTCAATAGACCTCTGCAGACGCTTGACAGAAAGTGTGTTACGTCATATAATTAGTGTTGCTAAATGATATGCATGCTAAGAGTTAACGTTGAGGGTAAACCGATGGAGAGGTGAACCGAATGTCCAATGGCTCGCACTTACTGGACTGGCTGCAACAATCCAGTCAGCGCGCGGGAAATACCGATGAACTGGAACGAGACGTAGTCGAAGTGGCTCATCTGGTGATGACGCTGGGCTGGTTGGAGAGACGACATTTTGCCCAGGGTTTGGCTACTCGCGGTTTGACTATCCCCCAGTTTTTCACGATGGTGACAATCCATAGCTGTGAGAAGGGCTGTACGATGGGCATCCTGGCGGACGAGACGCACCAGTGTCTCTGCCACGATGACCGGGATCGTCGACCGCCTGCTAAAGATGAAGCTGGTCGACCGCACGCGCGACGAAAACGACCGACGGCTGGTCCGAGTTTCCTTGACCGAGGCCGGGCGGGAGATCCTCCGCAACGCACTGAATGAGCGACTGGAGCGACTCCGAGCCGTGATGCAGCACATCGACCAGGATCGCCGCATCCACGCAGTACAGACCCTGAAACTGTACGTCGCGCTGACGGAGGAAGAACTCGCTGCCGAAGAGGCGCGCGCTCCCAGGTCCTGCTGAGGTAAGTCGGATTCTGCCTTTGTCCCCGTTCGCTCCCGCGATGCGCACAAGCTCATAAGACACGTGGTTTCACAACGGGCTCTAATTCTATCGCCGACATTTGTCAGGGACTGCGTCCCATGCTATAATAGCGCCCGTAAATGCGAAGACGGGGAAGAGTACGCGCGACGAGACTGCCAGGGAGGGGGAGCCGTGGACTGGAAGCTCCGCTCGGTGGGTTCGCGTCGAAGTTCGCTCCCGAGCTGACGGCTGAACGGTTTCTGACCCAATAGGCCGCTCCGGCAGACCGCCGTTATCGGACGCAATGAGTGGGCCTTTGGGCCAAGCAGGGTGGTACCGCGGAGAACGTGACGGTTGAGTCTTCGCCCCTTCGGGGCGAGAGTCCAACCGTTTTTTGTTGGTTTGAAAGTGAAAGGAGTCTGGCATGCTTGAGCAGTTGAATGAGCTTTTGGAAAGCGCGTTGCACGAACTGTCTGCCCTGTCCGACCTGGAAACGCTGGATGCCTGGCGAGTCAACTACCTGGGCAAGAAGAGCCCTCTGAACCAGATACTGCGCAACATCGGACAGCTACCGCGCGAGGAACGCCCTAAGCTTGGCCAGCGCGGCAACGAGGTGAAGGTAGCCTTGGAGTCCGCCTACGTGGAGCGTGAGGCTGCTGTAAAGTCTGGCAGCCTTGCCCAGGCGCTGGAGAGCGAGCGGATCGATGTGACCCTTCCGGGCCGTCCAATGCGCGTCGGGCATTTGCACCTGAGCACGAAGACCCTGCGTGACATGTACGCCATCTTCGGCCGCATGGGCTTCCAGGTCTTCGACGGCCCGGAGGTGGAGACGGACGAGTACAATTTCGAGCTGCTCAACATGCCGCCCGGCCACCCTGCCCGCGACATGTGGGATACATTCTACATCACAGACAAGCTGCTGATGCGGACTCACACGTCACCCGGCCAGATCCACGCCATGCGGACGTATTACCCGGATCCGATTCGAGTGATTCTGCCTGGGAAGTGCTACCGCTACGAGCAGGTTACGGCGCGCTCTGAATTCATGTTCCACCAGGTTGAGGGCCTGGCCGTAGGCTATCACATCACCCTGGCGGACTTGAAGGGCACGATGTACAACTTCGCTCAACAGATGTTCGGCGCCGATCGCAAAGTGCGTTTCCGTGCCAGCTATTTTCCGTTTACGGAGCCCAGCGTAGAAGTGGACATGGACTGCATCATCTGCCACGGCGCCGGTTGTCGCGTCTGCAAGCAGACGGGTTGGCTGGAGATCGCCGGTGCAGGCATGGTCCATCCGGTGGTGCTCGAGAACGGCGGCTACGATCCGAACGTTTACAGCGGCTACGCCTTCGGCATGGGCGTGGAGCGGCCGTCGATGCTCCAACACAGTGTCGACGACATCCGCTATTTCTTCAGCAACGACTTGCGCTTCCTGCGCCAGTTCTAAAGGAGTTGAACGATGAGAGTGCCACTGAGTTGGCTGAAAGAATACGTCGACATTGTCGTCCCCCTCGACGAGCTGGTGGACCGAATGACCTTCGCGGGTTTGGAAGTGGAAGCGACGGAAATCGTCGAGATCCCGTCCGATCGGATCTCATGGGATCGAGAGACCATCGTCATCGGGGAAGTGGTGGCCGTAGAGCGACATCCCAATGCCGATCGACTGGTGCTGGCCACGGTGAACTATGGAGGCGCCCAGACGGAGACCGTGGTCACCGGGGCGCCCAACCTGCACGTCGGCGATTCCGGTATCAAAGTGCCGTTCGCCAAGAGCGGGGCTCGCCTGTACGATGGACACCACGACGGCTGGCACGTGGCCACCTTGAAGCCGTCCAAGATCCGCGGCGTGCGCTCCGAGGCGATGATTTGCTCTGAGAAGGAGCTGGGCCTGCGCGATGCTCACGAACAGGTTCTTTTGTTGCCCGACGATGCCCCGCTCGGCGTGCCGCTGGCTGACTACCTCGACCTGGACACGGTAGCTCCGGAGGACGTCGTCCTGGACTTGTCTCTGACGCCAAACCTGGCTCGTTGCTACGCGATCATCGGCGTGGCGCGAGAAGTGGCGGCCCTGACGGGACAGCCGCTGCACGTGGCGGAGCCGACGATGGAAACACTGGGGCCGGCCATCGGCGATCAGATCGATCTCCAAATCGACGATCCCGACTTGTGTCGTCGCTACTCGGCGACGCTGATCAAGGGCGTGAAGATCGGCCCATCACCGTACGTGATGCAGCGCCGGCTGGCCCTCAGCGGCATGCGCCCTATCAACAATATCGTGGACATCACCAATTACGTGATGCTGGAATGGGGTCAGCCGCTGCATGCCTTCGACTACAACCGACTGCGCCCGCGGTCGGGTTCCTCGTATCCGCCGACGATCATCGTCCGGCGCGCGCATCCGGACGAGACGATGAAGACCCTCGATGGTCAGCTCCGCCGGCTCACGCCAGACATGCTGCTGATCACGGATGGCAGCGGTCCGGTGGGCATCGCCGGCGTGATGGGTGGCCTGGAGAGCGAGGTGGCGGACGACACGCGCGACATCCTGCTGGAAGCGGCCAACTTCGACAATATCAATAATCGCCGTACCTCTCAGGCCTTGAAGCTTCCCAGCGAGGCGTCGCTGCGATTCGGCAAGGGCATTCCGGCTACGCTGACGATTCCGAGCCGGTACGCGGGCCAGTGAGCTGATGCGGCTCCACGCCGGCGGCGTGATCGCGGGCGGCATTGCGGACCTGTATCCGACGGCCCAGCCCGTCCACGTCGTACCCATCACAGCGGCAGAGGTGGCGCGATTGGCGGGCATTGACCTGAGCACCGAGGAGATTCAGCGTATGCTGGAATCGCTCGATTTCGAGTGCGTCCGGGACGGCGACGTGATCAAGGCCACTGCGCCCTGGCATCGGCTCGATATGGAGATACCGGCGGACCTGGTGGAAGACATCGCCCGGCTGTACGGCTACGATCGGATCCCACTGACGATGATGGGAGACGAATTGCCGACGCATCCGCGCAACCATCGTTTGGAGTGCGAGGAGCAGGATCCGTGACGCCCTGGTCGCCAGCGGTCTGGACGAAGTGATTACCTATTCGCTGACCAGCAAGCAGACGATCCTGGCCGCCAGCCCGGGTCAGACTGAGCTGGACGAAGGCAGTTACCTGAAGCTGGCCAACCCGCTGACCTCCGATCGCGAGTATTTGCGGCGGTCTCTTGCGGGGAGCCTCTTGGAAACGCTGCGGGACAATTTCCGCTTCGTGGATCGGGTCGCTATCTTCGAGCTGGGTCGGGTCTACTGGCCGCGGACCAACTCCGTCTTGCCCGACGAGCCACGACGGCTGGGCATCGCGCTGGGTGGAACGCGTGACGAGCAGGCCTGGCTGGGTGACAAGGAGATGATGGACTTCTACGATCTGAAGGGCGCGGTGGAGGCCAGCCTGCGGACCCTGGATATCCAGGACGTCGTGTTCGAGCCCGTGCAGGCCGCCGGGTTCCATCCCGGTCGGGCGGCCAGGGTCTCGATTCACGGCCAGCCGGCCGGCGTGCTCGGTCAGGTGCACCCCGAAGTTGCTCAAAAGTTCGACCTGCCGTCCGTGCCCGTCTACCTGGCCGAGCTGGATCTGGACTTGCTGTGCGGCGGCGCAATGGAGGCGAGACAGCTGACGCCGATCTCGCGCTTCCCGTCCGTCAGCCAGGACATTGCCGTCGTCGTCGACGACAGCGTCCCGGCCACCGCCGTGCATCGTGAGATCATGGCCGCCGGCGGCGAACTGCTCGCCGACGCCGTGCTCTTCGACGTATATCGCGGCAACCGGATCGGCGCCGGCAAGAAGAGCCTGGCCTACGCCCTGACCTATCGATCGATGGAACGCACCCTGACCGACGAGGAAGTGAGCGGCGTGCAAGAAGTCATCGTCGCCCGCCTGCGAGACGTGCTCAGCGCCACTCTGCGCTCGTAAGGACGATCCTGTGGGCGGATCCTGTGGGCGCCGCGCCCTCGGGGGACCACCATCCGGGGGCGTTGGCGCGGTCCATTTGACTATTCCAGCCGCTCAGGTTATACTTGACGTTTGTGTGACTGTGCCGGGTACTATCGTAGCAGACTCAAGAGGACTTGACCGCAGCGAAGTTTATGGTATAATGGTCTTCCACTAGCGGGGACTGGGCCGCAGTGGGCGCAGGCCGACGTAGCTCAATGGCAGAGCAACGGTTTTGTAAACCGTCGGTTGCGGGTTCAAGTCCCACCGTCGGCTTTGGTTCGGTTGCAATCATCAGTGTCTGGAATTTGTGGGCAGGTACCCAAGTGGCTAAAGGGGACTGACTGTAAATCAGTTGGCTCTGCCTTCGGAGGTTCGAATCCCCCCCTGCCCACCTTGTTTGACCAGAACACCTTAAGGCGATTCTTATCTGCAGGCCCACGTAGCTCAGTCGGTAGAGCACATTCTTGGTAAGAATGGGGTCATCGGTTCAAATCCGATCGTGGGCTCCAAGATGATTCCGGCCTCGTCAAGTGGGTAGCAGTAACGTAACATCTCATCACGCAATTATGGAAACAAGGAGTAAGAAATGGCGAAGGCGCACTTTGAGCGAAGCAAGCCCCATGTGAACGTGGGGACGATTGGTCACATCGACCATGGGAAGACGACATTGACGGCCGCGATCACCAAGGTCCTGGCGATGAAGAAGCACGGCGAACTTCCGGGCCTTTGACAGTATTGACAATGCGCCGGAAGAGAAGGCGCGAGGCATCACGATTGCCATTGCGCACGTGGAATACGAGACGGACAAGCGGCACTACGCGCACGTGGATTGTCCGGGGCACGTGGACTACATCAAGAACATGATCACGGGCGCGGCGCAGATGGACGGAGCGATCCTGGTGGTGGCGGCGCCGGACGGGCCGATGCCGCAGACGCGGGAGCACGTGTTGCTGGCGTGGCAGGTGGAAGTGCCGAGCATGGTGGTGTTCCTGAACAAGGTCGACCTGATGGACGATCCGGAGCTGCTGGAGCTGGTGGAGCTGGAGCTGCGGGAGCTGTTGACGAGCTATCATTTCCCTGGGGACGAGACGCCGATCATCCGCGGCAGTGCGCGCGCGGCATTGGAGAGCACGTCGACGGATCCGGATGCGCCGGAGTACAAGTGCATCTGGGAGTTGATGGACGCGGTGGACAACTACATTCCGACGCCGGTGCGGGAGACGGACAAGCCGTTCCTGATGCCGGTGGAAGACGTATTCAGCATCAAGGGGCGCGGGACGGTGGCGACGGGGCGCGTGGAGCGTGGCCGGATCGAGCCGATGCAGGACGTGGAGAATGTCGGGCTGAAGGACACGCGCAAGGTGACGGCGACGAGCCTGGAGATGTTCCGGAAGATTCTGGATTATGCGCAGGCCGGGGACAACGTCGGTATCCTGTTGCGCGGCGTGGACCGGGACGAGATCGAGCGCGGGAAGGTGTTGGCGAAGCCGGGGAGCATCAAGCCGCACACGAAGTTTGTGGGGCAGGTGTACGTGCTGAAGAAGGAAGAGGGCGGGCGGCACACGCCGTTCTTCAAGGGGTACCGGCCGCAGTTCTACATTCGGACGTTGGACGTGACGGGGTCGATCGAGATGCCGGAAGGCGTGGAGATGGTGATGCCGGGCGACAACGTGGACATGAGGGTGGAGTTGATCATTCCGGTGGCCCTGGAGCAGGGGTCGCGGTTCGCCATCCGCGAAGGTGGACGCACGGTGGGTGCCGGCGTCATCACTCAGATCATCGAATGAGAGGGGGAAACAGGAGACAGCCGGGTCTGTTTACTGGCTGATTCCTGGTAAGCGTTATGGCCAAGAAGGCAATCCGTATGGTGACTACCTTTGCCTGCACTGAGTGCAAGGAAAGGAACTACACTTCGGAAAAGAACCGCAAGAACGATACCGGGCGCATGGAGATCAAGAAATATTGCCCGCGTTGCCGGGTTCACACCCTCCATCGCGAGACCAAATAGCGGAGTATTCTATCCTCTGCCTCCAGTCCCCACCGGCCTACGGTAGGGACAGAGGCAGATACGCAGGCCAGTAGCTCAATTGGCAGAGCAACGGTCTCCAAAACCGTAGGTTGCGGGTTCAATTCCTGCCTGGCCTGCCAGCCTGTATTTGCAAAGACACCGCTTCAGGGTACCGACGCGGTGTCTTGAATCGTAAGGAACCGGTACCGAAGCTGAGCAATGATGGGGTGAAGACGTGGCCAAGAGTGGTTTCCTGAGCACCGACAACGTTGTCTTCAAATATCTGAAAGAAACTCGGGCAGAATTGTACAAAGTGAGCTGGCCCACCCGGAGAGAGGCCTTGAATTTGACCTTGATCGTAGTGGCTGTGACTTTGGTCATGGCTGTTCTCCTGGGTGCGCTCGACTACACCTTCGCTCAGCTCATGGGGTTGATTGTCAAATAACAGTACGCCTGCACCGGGATACGACCGCTGCTCGTATTAGGTGAGTTTGGGTTGTTTTTGACTATCCTGTGCGGAAAGCAGGGGTTATATGGTTCGATCAGACGAATTTGAAGATGAGTTGGAGCTAAACGAGGACGATTTTGAAGATGACCTCGAAGGCTCGAACGAAGACGAGGACGAAGGAGTAGTGGGCGACGAGCCCGCGTCAGAAGCAGGCGCTGAAGCCGCGGAGGAGGCCAAGACTCCCGAGTCGACGGACAAGGGCCCGCGTGCCTGGTACGTCGTGCACAGCTACTCTGGATATGAGAATAAGGTCAAGAAAAACCTCGAGCATCGGATCGAGTCTATGGGCATGGGTGACCTGATCTTCCGCGTGGTGGTTCCAACGGAAGAAGAGGTTGAGCTGCGTGATGGTCAGCGGAAGACCACGGAACGTCGCATCTTTCCGGGTTACATCCTGGTCGAAATGGTCATGACGGATGATTCGTGGTACGTGGTGCGCAACACGCCTGGCGTCACAGGCTTCGTCGGCTCCGCCAACGAGCCCACTCCCTTGCGTCAGGAAGAAGTCGACCGCATCCTGAAGCGGATGGAAGCCGAAACGCCGAAGGTCAAAGTCAGCTTGAAGCCGGGGCACAAGGTGCGAATCGTTGAAGGACCGTTTACCGATTTCATGGGAACCGTCGAGGAGCTCTTGCTGGAAAAGGGTAAGGTTCGGATTCTGGTATCGTTCTTTGGCCGAGAGACTCCTGTCGAGTTGGATTTTCTACAAGTCGAGAGAATATAAGCACATTGGCAGGCCATTGAGGCGAGCCAGTTGAACGGAGGACACAGGACACATGGGTAAGAGAGTCAAAGCGATCATCAAGCTGCAAATCTCCGCCGGAAAAGCCAATCCCGCGCCACCGGTTGGCCCTGCATTGGGCCAGCACGGCGTCAACATCATGGGGTTCTGCAAAGAATACAACGCGCGGACGGCATCTCAGGCGGGATCGATCATTCCGGTCGAGATTACGGTCTTTCAGGACAACTCTTTCACCTTTGTGACTAAGACTCCGCCGGCAGCCGATTTGCTGAAAAAGGCCGCCAACATCGAAAAGGCGTCCGCAGTGCCTAACCGCGACAAGGTCGCTCAGCTGACTCGGGAGCAGATCCGCAGAATCGCGGAGACGAAGATGAAGGACCTCAATGCCAAGGATCTGGAAGGCGCCGAGAAGATGATCGAAGGTTCAGCTCGAAGCATGGGCATCAAAGTCGTAGACTGAAGGCCAAAAGGACGTGACGCCCGAACGATGGGCGACTTTGTGGGAGGGTGTGTCCCACCCGCCAAAACCACGGAAGGATGTGGAAAATGTCGAAGCATGGTAAAAAGTACGCAGAAGTGAAGAAACTGGTGGATTCCACGAAAATTTACTCGGCAGCCGAGGCATGTGAGCTCATCAAGCAGACCTCGTACGCCAAATTCGATGCCACCGTCGATGTGCACATGAAGATGGGTGTGGACCCGCGTCACGCCGATCAGCAGGTCCGCAGCGTGGTTCTCCTGCCGAACGGGACCGGCAAGAAGGTGCGCATCATGGTTTTCGCCGAAGCGGATGCCGCCCGGGCAGCCACTGAAGCAGGCGCGGATTACGTCGGCAGCGACGACTACGTTCAGAAGATCCAGGGTGGTTGGATGGACTTCGACGTGGCGGTTGCTACGCCGCAGATCATGGGTAAGGTCGGCCGTTTGGGTAAGGTGCTTGGACCTCGTGGCCTGATGCCCAGCCCGAAGACCGGGACCATCTGCCCGGCTGAAGACATACCACGTTTGATTCCGAGAGTTGCGGTTGGGGCGGGTTGAGTTTCGCGTCGATAAGACGGCGAACATCCACGTGCCCATCGGCAAGGTGAGCTTCACCACCGAGCAGCTCTTTGAGAATTTCGCCGCGCTCATGGAAGCCGTCGTAAAGGCCAAGCCGACCGGTGCTAAAGGGCAGTACGTCCGAAAGGTCGTGTTGTCCGCCACCATGAGCCCCGGCATCAAGATCGACAACGTCCAGGCGGAGCAGCTTCGCGCCATCTGAGCTGACGCACCTGCCCGCGTAAGCACGTCAACTGAATAGATGAGCCGCCCTTCGGGCGGTTCGCCTGAGACAGCAGGCACGCATCCTGCGTTTAATCCATACCTGCCGAGGCACAGCTACCTTCCGTGGTACTATCTTGAGTCATCCGGATGCGTGAGCCTTTGTGCCGTCGGCGCGAAGGCTTTTTTAGTGCCTGGTCGCAGTGGTGGATACTGAATCTGCCGCCAGGTTACGACGAGTAATTCAGCACAGTGAGGAGGTGATCGATTTGGCAATTACGAGGAAGAAGAAACAAACCATGGTCGACAAGTACGTTTCGGCGCTGTCGGACGCCGAAGCCGTGCTTATCACCGAATACCGGGGGTTGACCGTCACCGACATCACCCGCTTGCGTCGACAGATAGAGGAAGCCGGTGCCACTTACCTGGTCGTCAAGAACACGCTGTTCAAGCGCGCTCTGGAGCAGACAGGAATGCCCGTGCCGGAAGATCTGTTCACGGGTCCGGTTGCGGTCGGGATCGTGTCCAAGGATCCTGCGGTGGCCTCGAAGGCGATGACTGATTTCGGCGCCACAAACGACCTCCTGGTCATCAAGGGGGGGCTGTTAGGCGATCGACGGATGAGCAAGGAGCAAGTGACTACGCTCGCTAATCTGCCGCCGCGGGACGTTCTGTTGAGCCAGGTTCTGGCTGGCCTGCAGTCACCCATCACGGGCCTCGTTCGTGTCTTGAACGGCCCCATCCGTGGGCTTGTGTACGTCCTGCAGGCGCGCAGTGACCAGCTGGCTGGTCCCGCCGACGCAGCGGTTGGCGAAGGCGCTGGGGCCGCTGCAGGCGCTGAGGCTGCCGCCGCCGGGGCCTAGAAGTCGCCTGAACTGCGATCGATCCGTGTTGGGAAACTATAGTGATTCAAGTTCTCTTGGAGGGGGATTATCAAATGACGAAGGAAGAACTGATTACTGCGATTGAAGGCATGTCCGTCTTGGAGTTGGCCGACCTGGTCAAGGCTTTGGAAGAGAAGTTCGGCGTCAGCGCTGCTGCCCCGATGATGGCCATGGCTATGCCTGCAGGTGGTGGGGCCGCAGCAGCGGCTGCGCCCGAAGAAGAGAAGACCGAGTTCGACGTCATCCTCAAGGACGCCGGTGCCAAGAAGATCCAGGTCATCAAGGCGATCCGCCAGATCATCAACCTGGGTCTGAAGGAAGCCAAGGACCTGGTCGACAGCGCTCCGTGCACGGTCCTGACCGCCGTTCCGAAGGAAGAGGCCGAGGCCGCCAAGCAGAAGCTCGAGGCCGAGGGCGGCGTCGTCGAGATCAAGTAATCTCGCCCGCCTTGCACCCAACAAACAAGCCACACCGCATTGCCGGTGTGGCTTGTTTGTGTTTTCTAGATCTTGCCCCCATCCACGACGATGACCTGGCCGGTGACGAAGAGGGCGTCGGTGGTCAGGGCCACGGCGACGGCGCCCATGTCCTCCGGCAAAGGGAGGCGACCGAGCGGCGTTTCGCTGATGATCCCCTCGTGCCGATCCTCCAGCCCCTTGTTCCAGCGGGTGGGCACGAAGCCCGGCGCGATTGCATTGACTCGAATCTCGGGCGCCAGCGTCCGCGACAGCGATTTCGTCAGCGAGATGACGGCCGCTTTCGAGGTCGCATACGGGATGGAACTGCCCTGAGCGGTGATGCCCGCCACTGAAGCCACGTTGATGATGCAGCCCTCGCCTTGTTTCTTCATGATCGGCGCCACAGCCCGAGCGCAGAAGAACGTCCCCTTAACGTTCACCCCAAAGAGTTCGTCCCACACCTCGCCGGTGGCGGACTCCAGATCGGTGTATGGGATTCGGCGAGTGATACCGGCATTGTTCACCAGAATATCGATGCGATGGAGATTGTCCATCGTCGTTTGTACCATGCGTCTGACGTCCTCGTCACGCGATACGTCGGCCCTCACCAGCAACGCCTTGGCGCCCATTGCTTCGATCTCGCGCTGAGTGGCTTCGGCTTCCGGCAGGCTCTTGGTGTAGTTGACCACTATTGCCGCTCCCTCGTGCGCGAGGGCCAATGCGATTCCTCGTCCGATGCCCGTGGCGCTCCCTGTAACCAGCGCAACCTTGCCCGTCAGTCTCATTTCTGGCCTCCTGTTTATTGTAAATTGCGAGGTTTAACACTCCGTGCCGCGGCGATAAGGCTTCGAGGAAAACGACCCGACCGAAGGCCTCCTGCGGAAAGCCGTTCACCGCACCTTGTCCATCTCGTACACGTCGGCGCTCTCGAATTCCTTGACCTCGCGCTGGCCGCCGTAGTCAGAGAGGGACATCTCCCACGAATCCAACACGTACTCCGGCGTCTGCTTGCGGCTCTTGACGGTCACGACGAGGAGACGATCAGCGCTTGCCCGCATATTGGCGAAATATCCGGCGGGAAACCCGTGCCAATTCCAGTAGTAACGTATCGGACCGGCAGAGGGGAAGGCGGCAACGATTTTGTCTCCGGGTTTCGCGCAGCTCTTCAGGAAGAGAACGATCTCCTCAGCTTGAGGAAACGCGCCCTCCACGGCATTGCGCACTGAGCCTGTCGTCCAGTCGTTCAGGCCCAGGCCGAGCGCCAGCACAATCGCCACGAACCCAACCAGAACGTGCCCGTGCTGCCTCTTGACCAGCAGTGGACGGACCAGAAACACGAGTGACGCCGATACCAGTCCAAAGTACACCGGCAAAAGGAACAGCCACGTCCGCTGGGGCGGAACGACGCGCTGCAGCACGAGCATGGGAACGATCCACAATATCGCCGCCCAGATTGGGATTCGATCCGTGCTCAACCGCCAGTGCAAGACCATTGCCAGCAGTGCCATCAAGGCGAACCCTATGGCCACCGCCGGGGACAGGCCGGCGTTCCACTGCGTCCAGACTGCCGCTCCCGCGTCGGGCACAGACCTTATAATGGCCGACCAGGCCTGAGGGACAACGTACTCATTGGCTATCATCCGCTCCCAGCCCTGCCGCAAAATGATGGGCAGGTACAACGTCAGTGTCAGGAGGCCGGTCAGTGCCCCCGCGCCAACACACCGCTTGAGCAATCGAGCCCGCTCCGATCCCACGGTACCGGCCAGAATGGACAGGAACAGCCACAGCCACACCATCCCGAACGCGTACAGGAAGATCGGTATGGTATAGAAGCCCAGCGAAGCCAGACAAGCAAACAGCATCCAGGCAAAGGCGTTTGTTGTGCCTTTCAGGTACGTTGCCAGGAACAGAGTTAACGAGAAGAGCAGGACTAAAAGCGTATAGCCACGGGCGTTGACCGAGTAATTGATGAGGACGGGTGAAGATACAACGAATCCAACCGTCAGCAGCCCCGCCTCCCGGCCATAGAGTCGGCGCACCATCAGGTACGACGCGGGTATCAGGAGCAACCCTGACACCAGCGCCGGCAAACGCAAGGCCCAGGGCGTGTTGCCAAACAGCAGGAAACTGATGCGGACCAGCGCCGTGTGCAGAACGTGGTTGTTGGGGACGGAATAGTTCGTCGAGAGTACCCAGAAGGATTTCGACGCAAAATTGGTAAAGGCGTTAGCTTCGTCGTGGCGGATCGGCTCAAACAAGAAGGCCAATCGGACGATGATAGCCACCGCGGACATGGCGGCGAGCGCGTACAGATGCCACCGATCCTCACCGTACGCGGCTCTGCGCAAGCGATTTGCGACACCGTTGAAGAACGATCGCCCGGCGGCGGGTAGTTCGAGCGTGAATCGCGTGAGCGCGTGTCTCCTCACGAACACAATTGCTGCAGTGAGGATAAGGAAGACGCCGAGGAACTGATGAGCGCTCGCCAGCCCGGCCAAACGGGCTGGACTTACGGCGCCGGCATGTCTCCCCATCAGAAGCAGAGCGATAGCCTTTTCAATTATACCGAATGGCAAAAGATGAATGAGGTTCAGCAAGAGCCCGGCAATGACAAGAGCGGATGCGATCAAAAAGAAAAAACGCGGTGACGCGCCTTGCCATGTTCACTCCTGCGCCGCGGACTCCGGAGAGATGATGAGGCTCACGAGTGCGCGGACCGTGCTCTGCACGCTCGCTGCGTCCTCCGGGCGGCACGAAACCACTGCATATGGGCTGTCCAATGCGGTCTTAACCGCCTTTATGGCGTCATCCGGCTGGCCCGATGCATCCGACTGGGCCACGCCGATCACGCACGCGCCCACATCGAGCAACTTGAACAGTTTCGTCAGGCGCTGCACCTCCTCCAGGTCTGCCGCCGAACCTGGCCGCAGCAAAATGATCGCGCCGTGGGTCTCCCTAACCAGGGTCGTCCACGTGAAGTCGTAACGCTTGGCGGCCGACAGGGCGATCCCCTGCACGGCCAGATCGTCCCATTCAATGCGGCCGGTGTTCAGCAAGAGCACTGCCTCTTCCTTCGTGGCAGACAAGGGATTGGGAACCTTTCGTTCGTGCTCGGTGACGTCTATGGCGCTTAACGCACGGACGAACTGCGTCGGCAAGACTGCCTCGGGACTGGTCACGATCACCTTTAGAGTCGGTTTCATGTTTGATCTCCCCTACCTGGATTCTGCCGGGTGAACGGCACGAAAAGTACCCCGGTCACGTTGGTCGACACAACGTCTCGGCCGTGTTTTTCAAGTTTCCACAGGGTCTGGTAGCCCCCGGGCGGCCCAACCGGGATGACCAATCGTCCTTCATCCGCCAGTTGATCGATCAACGGCTGCGGGATCTCGGCGGTGCGGCGGTGACGACAATCGCATCGTACGGCGCATGCTCCGGCCGACCATCGTAGCCATCCCCAGCCCTTACGTGAATGTTGGTGTAACCCAGTCGCTGTAACCTGGCCCGCGCCTGCTCGGCGAGGGCTTCAATGATCTCCACGGTGTAGACCTGATCCGTGAGTTGGCCCAGAATGGCGGATTGATAGCCGAACCTGTGCCCACTTCCAACACCTTGTCTCCCCGACGGAGGCGAAGTAACTGGGTCATCAGCGCCACGATGTACGGCTGAGATATCGTCTGGCCGTGGCCGATGGGCAAAGGGGAGTCCTCGTGAGCCTGCTCGACGAACTCTGGCGACACAAAATCTCGTCGGGGAATGGCCTCCATGGCTGCCAGAACGTTGGCATCCGTAATGTCACGCTGTCGCATCTGCGTATCGACCATTCGTCGCTGCGCCCCGGGCGGATGCTCTGCATCGTGCCCGCACGGTACTCCCATACATCATCGGCGCACGCGCATGTGGTGCATCGTCTTCATCCAGATCGACCTCAGTCATCGCATCGGCTGCATCTCACGCCAGGCCAGACGTCACCGGTTGGGCTGAGAGGAGTGCCTGCAACGCTCGGCTCACCTCGCCGACGGTGAAGGGCCGCCGGAGCACAGATTGCGCACCCATTCGTAGAAGGGCCTCCGGTTTCGGCCCGAAGGTTCCCGTCAAAGCGACGATCGGAGCATAGCCCGCCAATCGTGCCAGCCGCCGCGCCAGGTCGCCATCCGCCGCGTCGTGCCAGACGTCCACAATAACGGCCGACAACCGCGGCAAGGACTGGCGGTCCAACACGGCCAGCGCCAGCGTCCACGTTGGGCTCGAACGTGCGTCGAAGCCCTCTTCGTCCAGCTGAGCGTGGATCAACGCACGGGAATGCCAGTCCTCGATGATGAGCAGAATCACCGGCTGGACGTGTGGCCTGGTCTCCATCTCCTACCTCACCCTCATCCGTGATTTTAGCAGCTTTCACCCCAACTTTCAAGCCGGATTGACAGAACTGGGGCTCCGTGCTATGATAATTCCTAATAAACTGTAGGAATTGAAGCATGCGATTTTCAAATCGAGAGCAATATGGTCTGCGCGCGATGGTGGAGTTCGCCCGTCGTTATGGCTCCGGCCCGGTGTCGCTCGGGGACATTGCGGAATCCCAGGATATCTCCCTTTCTTACCTGGAGCAGATCGTGGTCCCGTTGCGGAAGGCCGGCCTGTTGAGCAGTTGGCGAGGAGCCACGGGCGGCTATTCCCTGGTCGTGCCGCCGGTCGACGTCACCGCCGGTGACGTAATTCGCGCACTCGAGGGGCCACTTGTGCCGGTGCGGTGCCTCACCAGCGATGGGTCGTCGGTTTCCTGTGACCGGGAGGGCTCCTGTGCGGTACGCACGGTCTGGCGCAAAGTCGCGGACCGCCTGGAGGAAGCGCTCGATTCCACGACGCTCGCGGATCTGATTGCCGATGCCTGAACGCAGCTCAGCGCTGGACAGTCCCTGACGGTGGGGCTGCCATTTCTATTTTAAGTCACGAGGAGTTAACCCAATGGCAGATAAGCTGATCTATATAGATCATGCAGCCACGACGGCTGTGGATCCACGCGTGGTCGAAGCGATGTTGCCGTACTTCAATACACAGTACGGCAACCCGTCCAGCCTCTACAGGCTGGCTCGTGATTCGGCCAAAGGCCTGGACGATGCGCGCCGGACCATCACCGAAATCATGGGCGTGATGCCCAAGAACATCATCTTCACCAGTTGCGGCACCGAGAGTGACAACCTGGCCGTTCGTGGCGTCGCCTGGCTGGCCCGCGAGCAGGGCAAGGGCAACCACATCATTACTACCTCCATCGAGCACCACGCCATCGGACACACGGTCGAACAGCTGGAGAAGCACTTCGGCTTCCATGCAACCTATTTGCCCGTCGACGAGACTGGCCGGGTCAATCCCGACGATGTCGCGCGGGCGATCACGCCCGAAACGGTTTTGATCAGCATTATGTACGCCAACAACGAGGTCGGGACCATCCAGCCGATCGCGGAGATTGGCAAGATCGCCCGGGCCAAAGGCATTCCCTTCCACACCGATGCGGTGCAGGCTGGCGGGACTCTCAACATCCGGCCGGACGACATTCACGTGGACCTGTTGTCTCTGTCCGCGCATAAGTTCTACGGCCCTAAAGGTATCGGTCTGCTCTACGTTCGCGACGGAATTCAGTTCCTGCCGACTCAAACCGGCGGCGGGCAGGAGAATCGGCGGCGCGGCGGCACCGAAAACGTGCCTTACATCGTGGGCATGGCCCAGGCGTTGAAGCTGGCCTACGACCACGCCGAGAGCAACAATGCGCGCATCGCCGGCCTGCGTGATCGGCTCATCAGTGAGGTCCTGGCGCGCATTCCGGAGACGCGCTTGACCGGGCATCCGACGGATCGCCTGCCCAACAGCGCGAGCTTCGTCTTCAAGTACGTCGAGGGGGAGAGCATCCTCCTCAACCTGGACCAGGCCGGTATTGCGGCCAGCAGCGGTTCGGCCTGTACCACCGGCTCCGACGCGCCGTCACACGTCTTGAGCGCGATGGGCGCCTGTCCCGAGGAGATGCATGGCACGTTGCGCCTGACGCTCGGCAACGAAAACACGGCGGAGGACGTGGACTACGTGCTCGACATGCTGCCGCGGACGGTCGAGAAGCTGCGGGCGATGAGCCCGCTCTACCACGCGAGCCGGTGAGGCGGGGCGCACCACGAAACGCACGCCGGTTTCTGACAGGGAAAACGTGGCTTGGGACTTTCGCACTACGGGTATTTTCTGCGGCATAACGCGGCCAGCCGCGTGCTCCACCGGCGCCGGCCGCTCCTGGCAGGCGTTAAGCTGACCCACCGCTGCAATCTCCGTTGCCGGGCCTGTCCCTTCTGGCGGCGGTCCGGGCCCGAGATGGCGCTGTCAGGGGTGCAGGAGGCTCTGCACCGGCTGCACAGGGCTGGGGTGCGTCTGTGCATTCTCGAGGGCGGCGAGCCGTTCCTTTGGCGCGACGGCCCGCATGGGTTGGAGGATGTCGTCGAGTTGGCTCGCCGCCTCTTCTTCTGCACGGGAGTCGTCACGAACGGATTGCTGCCCATCGAGACGAGCGCGGACGCAGTCTGGGTCAGCATCGATGGCTTGCGTGAGTCACACGACTACAACCGGGGACCCACGTTCGACCGGGTGATCGAGCACATCCAGGCGTCACGTCATCCTCGCCTGATGGCCAACGTCACGATCAACCGCCGCAACTGGACAGAGATCACCGCGCTGGTGGAGTTCCTGGCCGGCAAGGTCAAAGGGATCACGATTCAGTTCTACTATCCATACGCGGGGACCGAGGACCTCTTTCTGCCGTTTGCAGAGCGTCGGCAGGTCCTGAACCGGCTGATCGAACTGAAACGAGCGGGCTATCCGATTGCGGATTCCGTCGGCGCTCTCCGGGCGCTGCGTGACAATCGCTGGCGCTGCTTCTCGTGGCTCATCAGCAGCGTCGAGCCGGACGGCCAGATTGCGTTGGGTTGCTACCTCAAGAACCGGGCGGCCGTCCACTGCGAGCGATGTGGCTTTGCGGCTCACACCGAGATCTCCATGGCCTACAACGGCAGCCTGGGTGCGATCAGGGCCGGCCAGGCCATCTTTGGGTTCTAGAATGGGACCGGAAGTATCGCGGCCGGGAGGAGAGCCCTATCGCGGTTGCCATGAGCGGCGGCGTGGATAGCACGATGGCCGCGACCCTCCTGCGTGAGCAGGGCTGCGATGTCATCGGCGTGACGATGCGTTTGTGGAAGGAGGCCGAGGTTGCCACGTCAGCGTCCAATTTGGACGGAATCGAGGAAGCTCGGCGGGTATGCCTGGCGTTGAGCATCCCTTTCCACGTTGTGGACTTCCAGTCGGCGTTCAAGGCGGCTGTGGTGGATTACTTCGTAGAAGCCTATAGCCGCGCAACTACGCCGAATCCGTGCGTGGCCTGCAACCGGTACATCAAGTTCGGGCTGCTTCTCGACGCCTCGCGCACGCTGGGGGCCGAAAGGCTGGCGACGGGCCACTACGTGCGCACGGACCTGGTGGACGGGACGTATCGACTCCTGAGGGCGCGTGACTTGAAGAAGGACCAGTCCTACGTCCTCTATCAACTCACCCAGAACGAGCTCAGGCGCGTGTCTTTTCCGTTAGGCGAGTACACGAAGGAACAGGTAAGGGACATGGCTCGTGAGCGCCGCCTGCCTGTAGCCGATAGGGCTGAAAGCCAGGAGGCGTGCTTCATCACTGACAACGACTACCGTCGTTTCGTACGCGAACATGCACCGGAGAGCGTCGTCCCTGGGCCCATTCTCGACACGTCCGGCGGGAACATTGGCCGCCATCATGGGCTGCCATTCTACACCGTCGGACAGCGGAGCGGTCTGGGAATTGCTGCGCCAGAGCCCTTGTACGTTCTGGAGCTCGACGCCGCGCGCAATGCGCTGATAGTGGGGCCGGCGGCCGAGCTGGGCCGCGAGGAGCTGTGGGCCAGCGGCGTGACGTACGTCAGTGGGCGGCGGCCGGAGCCGGATACGCAGATCACGGCCAAGATCCGCTACAGTGCTCGACCGGCGGCTGCTACCCTGTCACCGCTCAGCGAGACCACTGCCCACGTGCGGTTCGCTGCACCACTGCGTGACATCACGCCCGGCCAAAGCGTCGTCTTCTATCGAGGGGACGAAGTTCTCGGCGGCGGGATCATTACGTCGGAGCGTCGGCGTTTGTGAAAGCATATTGCTTGCCTACATTACCCGCGAGAGGTGCTTGCCATGCCATCGTTGCCTGCAATTCTGCTATCCCTCGTTTTGGCCAGCTTGTACGCGGGCCTCTTTCATTTCGTCAAGGGCAAGACCACCACCGAACTCCCACTCTTTTGGGCCGCGAGCGTCGTCGGGTTCGGCACAGGTCAGCTGGCGGCCTATTCGCTCGGCACTGCCTTCCTGATGATCGGTGAGATTCATCTGCTGGAAGGCACCCTCGCCAGCTTTGTCTTTCTTTCAATTGTCAGATGGCTCAAACTATGATATAATTCGCATGATATGACGCACGCGAGAAGCCTTGCGCCGCCCGCACGGGCGGTGAGGCTGCTTCGTTGAAGGAGGAAGGCCATGAGCCCCGATTGGGTGCGGATCGTAAGAGACGTGGCCGTCATCGTTCTCGCGCTCGAGTCGATCGTAATTGGCGCAGTGCTTGTTATTTTGGCCTTGCAGGTTAGAAGCCTGGTGGACCTTCTGCAACATGAAATCAAGCCAATTCTGAACTCGGCGAACGAGACGATGGGCACCGTTCGCGGCACCACGTCTCTGGTAAGCAAGGGCCTCGTATCGCCGGCTATCAATGTTATCAGTTACGGTGCGGCCGCGCGACGAGTAATCGACATAATCTTTCGGCGTCGGTCCGGCAGCAAGGCGCCGTGAGGCTCTGCTGGGCCGAGATTGACACTGACCAATGTCTGGCGATGCAGCGCTGGTGGAGCGCGAAAGGAGGCTCTCATGAGTGACAGAGACGGAGGCGGCGAGTTCTTCGCCGGATTTATCGTTGGCGGCCTGGTGGGGGCGGTTCTGGCTTTGATCCTGGCCCCGCAGCCGGGAGAACAGACCCGCGCCCTGATTAAGGACCGAGGGATCGAGCTAAAGGATCGCGCCTCGGGGTTTTCCACTGACGTCATTAAAAAGGCCGAAGAGCTGTCTACCGAAGCCAAGAGACGGGCGGAGGAATTGTCCAACGAGGCAACCAGGACGGTCGACGACTTCACCGAAAAGAGCAAGGGTGCGGTGAAATCAGCTATCAACGAAGGAATGGAAGTGGCTCGCAAGAAAAGAGAAGACCTTACGAGCCAGTTCGGCGCCGAGCCACAAGAGGAAAGCTGACATAGGTATCGATCGTGCTCTTGCCGCAGTGGCGTGAGGATGTGCGATTGAGCGAGCTTGGATCAGTTTAAAAACGGCCTTCCGAAGTCTGTGAGAGACTTCGGAAGGCCGTTTCATTTCTTCTTGCCCCTCTTGAAGAGGGCAAGCCACTCGTTCACCTCGCGAGCCGGTAAACGCTCCTCGAGTTTCGGCTTCTTGGGCCGGCGCCGCCGAGGGCCGTGCGTGCCGGCCATCTGGTGGGCGAAATCCGCGGCCGACATCACCTGCGCACCGAGTTGTCTGGCCGCGTTTAGGATCTCCAGGTCTGAGGAAACCACCAGCAGGTGCTCCGGATCGCCGGCGTGCTGGATTCGAGAAATGATGAGCCGGTCAGCGGAAGAGTGCTGACCGGCGAAGACAACCTCCACTCCGCCGCCTGACAGATTATAGGGCGGCGTGTACGATTCTCCGGGGTCGAAGATCACCGTGATGGGCGTATTGACGGCGCTGTGATACACTTTCAGGCGCTGCACGAGCTTGATTTCGTCGTCCGGGTCAGCCAGCGACAGGTCCGGCATCTGGCCGATCAGATTGTGCCCATCGATCAGGATCGCGCCCCGTGCCTTCCGAGCCATCACTCGTGGACTACTACGAGCGTCCCCGGCGTGTTGTTGTTGGCCTTTGCGGTCGTTGCGTTCTTTGGCAGCTTGGGTTCGACCCAATTAAATAACTTCTTGGCATCCTCGGTCTTCATGTTCACGCAGCCGTGGCTCATCGGATGACCGAAATTCTTGTGCCAATACGTGCCGTGCAGTGAGTACCCGTCGAAGAAAAACATAGTGTAAGGCACGTTCGGCAGCATGTAGCCGGGGCCTGACATTCCGATGGATTTGTACTTGGAATAGATGTGGTAGGATCCCTTTACTGTGGGTGTCCCCGGCAACCCGGTCGAGACTTTCACTTCCATGAAAATCTTGCCGTTTTCGTAGGCGCGCAGCATTTGCTCGCTCAGGTCGACGTCGATGACCTTCCCTTTGGCCGTGGGCGCGGCGATGGTCGGTACCAGGAACCACTCCGGCAAAATCACCGACGTCAACGGATTGGTCTCCGGGTACCAGGGGGCTCGGAAGTTGGTGGCGTTCCAAACGGTCTCGGGTTGCGTCGCTGCGGCCGAGTGGGCCACGGCCTGCGGCAGCACGGTAGGCGGCACAGCCCGAGCCGCCACGCGGGCCGGAGTAGCCTGCGCCAGTACCGTCGGAGGCACCGCGGCCGTTGGTGAAGCTTCAGGCGTCGGGGGCAGGGGCGTGTTGCTCGCCGTGGGCGTGATGGTTGGCACGACGTTGGTGCGGCGGAAGACGACTGTGACGCGGAGAGCGAGCAACTCCGGCGTGGCAGTGGCAGGGAGCTCCGGCGACGTCTCGGCCTGCACGGGGGACGTCGGTGTGATCGCCTCAGATGTCTCGACCGGTTCCGTACTCAATGCGATGGCCGCGCGATCGGCCAACACCTGTTCACCCCAGCTCGACGTCGGCGTGCTGCGCAGCGCCGCCACAGCCGTGGGTGATGGCGTCGACTTGTCGAGCAGGCGCACGTCCGGCGTGGGGCCTCGCATGAAGCCAGCAGATGGGCCCATCAACACGTACAGTGTGCTCGCACACGCCACAGCACCCGCCGCAACCGCAGCGCGGAGTGCGTACGATCCCCAGGCCCGCTTCTGCAATTCCGGCGTGGCTGCGGACGTCATGACGGCACCCTCAGCGGCGGAGCCTTCGCCGGCGCAAATGGCGGCGATTGTCGCTCTACGTCTGGCCCATTCCAGACCTTCGCGGATGTGAGGTTGCCCGGGGGACAGCTCCAGGGCGTACTCCAGATACTGAATGCTCTGCTGCGGGTTGCCTACGATACCGGCCAACCATATCCAGGCCTTGGCTCGCTCGGGCTCAAGCGCCAGCGAGGCGCGCAACAGCCGCTCCGCTGCCGCGCGCTTGCCGGCGATGGCGGCAACCACACCGTCGAGGTACATGTCGTCCGCTTCGTGTTGCTCGATGTTGGCGGGAAACCCAAGACCCACGCCGGCGGCTGCTGTGGACTTCTGGTTTGGAGAATAATCGTCGAGAGTGACCATCCTCGCCTCCTTGTCAACCGGGAACATGCCGGCCTGATATCTGGCCACGTTCAGAAATAGTAAGGGCCAGTGGATTTCTGCCTATCGCAGATACACGTCACGCGCCAAACTTTGCCAGCCGCTCGGCATTTGCCAGCAGCATCGGCATCAGGTCTGTTGCCTGGAAGTGGCCCAACACGCCCCGGGCACACTCTCGCTCCGAGAATGACTCGGACAGGCCGGAGCGGCAGCATTTCGACCAGATCAACGTCGGCACGGGGTGCCAGCTGTGTGCCTTCAGCAACGACGGCGTGGAGTGGTCGCCGGTGACGGCGATCACATCCGGATTCAGGGCCAACAACTGAGGGAGCAGCCCATCCAGCTCTTCGATGACGTGGACCTTGCTGTCGAAGTTGCCGTCCTCGCCGTAGCTGTCCGTTTTCTTTACGTGAAGGTAGAAGAAGTCGTAATCTGCGTAGTTTTGTTTCAACGTCGCAAACTCGTCGGGCACGTTGTCGCCGGTCGGGAGCAGCTTCATGCCGATCAGGCTGGTCACGCCACGGTACATCGGGTAGCTGGCGATCGACCCGCACTTCAGCTTGTAGACTTCGGTCATCGACGGCAGGGCCGGCGTCTTCGCAAAACCGCGGAGGGTCAACATGTTGGCCGGATGCTGGTCGGCCAGCACTTTGTGGGCTCGCGCAATCCACTGGTTGACCAGGGCCGCCGTCGCTGCAGCGCCCGGGTGATGTGGCTCGACCGGCAAGGGTGCCACGCCGACCTGCTGCGGGTCGGTTTCGGACAGGTCGCCGCTCAGGCCCTCTCCGCGAAACACCAGGACAAATCGGTGCTCCTTGACCGTCCGCACGAAAATTTCCACGTTGGGCAGCTTGATTTCCTGCAACATGGCGGTCAGCTTCGAGTTCATTTCCGTGGGAATACGACCGGCGCGGCGGTCGGTGATGAGGCCGTTTGTGTCTATCGTGCAGAAGTTGCCACGCGCGGCCACATCGTTCGGCCCCATCTCGAATCCGATACCGACCGCTTCCAGCACGCCGCGTCCGATCTCGTACTTGAGTGGGTCGTAGCCAAAGAGAGCCAGGTGAGCGGGCCCGCTGCCGGGCGTGATGCCGCGCGAGATTGGGATGCTCAGGCCGCACTCGCCCTCGCGTGCCAGCCGGTCCAGGTTGGGCGTCCTCGCGGTTTCCAACTCGGTCTTGCCGCCCGCCTGCCAGGGCAAGCCGCCCAGACCGTCCATAACCACCATCACGATCTTGCTATCGTGCTCGACCGTCAACTCTTTCATCAATTCAAAGTTGCTCATCTTACCTCCAACAATTCATCACCAGGAAATTCCGAAGATGGCGAAATCACTTCCGCTTAAACATGCCCATCACCAGGCCGCTGCAGCCTTGCAGTGGAGCGACCGCGGAGCTCGATTGCTCCGATGGTGTGGTGGGTTCTGGCTGAACACTGGGCGTAGGCGACGGCGCAGGTGTCGGCTGCGCCGAAACGAAACGGACGGCGCGCGCGACGTCCACGCGACCGCCTCCTTGCGTATTCGCGTCCAGCCGCAGATTGACGGCCGTCTGCTTCAGGATGTCTTTGACCTGGTCCGGCGTCGAGCCCGGTCGGGCCTGCAGGACCAGGGCCGCCGCGCCCACGGCGTGGGGCGTTGCCATGCTCGTCCCGGAAAGCTCGAATGTAATGGTCGTCCACAATATCGCCCAGCGAAGTGCCGCTCGCGCCGACAGGAGATGATGTCCAGGCCCGGAAGCAGGACATCGGGCTTGGTGCGGCCGTCCTTGGTGGGACCGCGCGCGGAAAAATCGGCGACTGTGTCGTCGTCCGACGAGGCGCCGACGGTGATGACCCGCCGGGCGCAGCCCGGCGTACCCACGGATCCGGCTCGCGGCCCCGCATTTCCGGCTGCCGTGCACACCACGATACCCTTGTCGACGGCCATGTCGCACGCCTCCGACAGCGCATCGGTCCCGTCCGCGGGGCCATCGCTGCCGAGCGAAAGGCCGATAACGTGCACGCGTTGCGAGACGGCCCACTCGATGCCGGCCATCACATCGCTCATCATGCCGCTGCCCTCGGAGTCGAGCGCCTTGGCAATGTACAGCGCCGCGTCTGGAGCCACTCCGCGATAGCGGCCGTTGCTCGCTGCCCCGCTTCCGGCTGCAGCTCCCGCCACGTGCGTGCCATGCCCGTTGTCATCCACGTAGGTCTTGCCGGCTTGCAGGCCGACGCCAGCCGCGATGCGTCCGGCGAAGTCAGGATGGTCGGGGTCGATGCCGGTGTCGACGATGGCGATCTTGATACCGCGCCCCGTCCGCCCGCTCTTCCACACCGCCGGCGCCCCGATCTTGGGCACCGACGTGTCCAGGTAGGCGTGGACGGGCAGGTCAAGCCAGATTCGGTCCACTTCCGGAGCCCGAGCCAGGGCAGCCACTTCCGCGGGCCGTGCGTCCCACGCTGCTCCCTGAAAAAAACCGAAATGGTACTTCGGCCGGGTGCCCGGCAGGAAGGCCTGCGCGGTCACGACTCCCTCACGGTACTTGACGATGATAGGTATCTTCGCCTGATGGTCGCCCGTGCTCAGCGCCTGCACGAGAGGTCGAGTTATCTTGCCGGGCATGCCTGCAAACCTCCTGCGAGTTTTTTTCGCGAGGCTCAGGAAAGGCGCTGGCGAGAACGGATGTCTCTCAGCGCCCTCCCGGTGCGGGGACGGTCCTGACTGGTCGGTCTTCCTCTATACGAAGCACCCAGTCGTGCGCGTTCAGGGCCAGCAGGGCCCGCCCAGGCCCCGATACTGCCAGCTTGTTGGTCAGCGAGAAAGTGCGTCTCACCGTGAGTTCGAGTTGCTCCGCGCGGACCGCTCGAGCCGTGGGGTCGCCGGCCACGGTGACGATGGCGTCGAAGGATCGATCTGGTTCTTGGTGCCAGAGCGCCACCAAATGTTCGTTCGTCCGCTTGTCCACGACGTTTGCACACCTCGCGCCTCGAGTCTTAGCCCCCTCATCATACCACAAGGTTAACGCCAGGTCAAAATTCACTTTGTGCTGCCACGCTGTAACCGGTGAGGGAAACCCAGGTGAACGACTGCGGACGGACGAGGACGGGCGGAACCGCAGATGAACGCAGATAGATACAGATAGAAAGAGGATAAATGAAGTGCTGGTTTTCCTCTGTGATTTTCTGCGTTCATCTGCGGTTTCTGTCACCGTTTCCGGGGGTAGGACAGTGCGAAGGTCAGAGGACATCAAGCGGATCGACGTCGACCTGCCAGCCGGGTGGAGGTGGGTCGTCGCGGAGCAGAGCCAGAGGATCGCGCGCCCGGACGATGAGATGCCAGCGATAGCGGCCGTTGATCCGAGACATGAAACATGGCGCCGGTCCAATCAGGCTGATCCCCGGCAGACCCAGCCGATCGATCCGGTTCTTGAGAACGTGGAATAGCGTTTCCGCCTGGCGCCGGCACTGGCTTTCATCCGAGTTGCTGTAGATCAACCTCACCAGGCGGGCGTAAGGGGGATAGACCTGCCGGTGCCTAAATTCCATCTCCTGGCAATAGAACGTGGCGTAATCGTGCCGGCCGGCCGCCTGGATCGCGTAGTGCTCCGGAGCGTAGGTCTGGATGACGACCTGGCCTCCCAGCACACTGCGACCGGCTCGCCCCGCGACTTGTGTCAGCAATTGGAACGTGCGCTCACCGGCGCGGAAATCCGGCAAATTGAGCGCTGTATCGGCGCTGATCACTCCAACGACGGTGACCAGCGGCAGATCGAGCCCCTTGGCGACCATCTGCGTGCCGATCAAGATGTCAGCCTCACGCCGCGTGAAACGCTCCAGAATGAGCTCGTGCGATCCCTTCTCGGCGGTGACGTCGCGGTCCCAGCGCAGGATGCGGGCTTCGGGAAACGCTTCGGCCGTCAGGTCAGCCACCTTCTCCGTCCCCAGCCCAAAGAACCGGATTCGTTCGCTGCCGCACTGCGGGCAGCGAGTTGGAACGGGGAAGCGCCGGTTGCAATGATGGCACTGCAGTTGAGCGCCGTGACCGTGAAAGGTCAACGATACGTCGCAGCGTGGGCACTTGACCACCGCGCCGCAATCGCGACACATGACGAACGTTGCCGTGCCGCGACGATTCAGAAACAGAATGACCTGCTCACGCGCCGCCAGCGCACCGCGTACGGCAGCGGCGAGAGGCCGGCTGAAGATGCTGCGATTGCCGGCCTTGAGTTCCTCCCGCATGTCGACGATCGTGACCGGGGGCAAGTCAGAATAGGCTGCACTCGTCTCGCTGGACCTTGCCTGGTCAGAAAGCTGTTGCAAGCGCGCCAGTTTGGCCGGTCCTGCGCCCAGCGGCCGCGTCGACCGCAACCTTTCCTTCAGATCCTCGCAGCTCCACAGGATGCGCCCCGGCAGTTCCAGGAGACCGTATTCGCCGCGCTGGGCACGCTCGTATGTGACCACATCAGGTGTCGCGCTGCCCAGGATGAGCGTCGCACCGTTCAGCCGGGCCAACTCGACCGCGGCGTCGCGGGCGTGGTAATAGGGCGCGCGGCCGTTCTTGTAGCTGCCGTCGTGCTCTTCATCGATAATGATGAGCCCCAGATTGGGGACGGGCGCGAACAACGCTGAGCGCGTACCCACGACTACGGGCAGTGTCCGGGAGCGCACCTGCCGCCATTGGTCGTAACGCTCGCCCAGCGACAGGTCGCTGTGCTGGATCGCGATCTGATTCGGAAACCGTCCGGCGAAGCGCTGAATCGTTTGTGGCGTCAGCGCGATTTCGGGCACCAGGACGATCGCGCCGCGGCCCTGGACCAGCACCTGCTCCAGCGCCCGCAGATAGATCTCCGTTTTACCGCTGCCGGTCACGCCGTGCAGCAAGAAGGTCCGACCGGAGGCGGCCGTCGGCGTCAGCGCTTGCCGTATCTCACCCCAAACGTGCTCCTGGTCGGGCGTCAACTGCGGCGCCGCGAACGAACCCGGTTGCCTGGCGGAGAGCGGGTTGCGAAGCACCTCCTCTTCGTCGATCTGGATCAGACCGTGCTTTTCCAGGTCGCGCAGCGTGCTGGAGGTCGCCCCGGTCTGGGCGTAGACCCAGCCGAGCCACACCGGTTCCCCTTCGTCTTGCAGGAATTTCAGCGCCGCCAGGTGCTTATCCGAGCCACGCAGGCGCAAAATCTCGGCGACGATCGCCTCGGGCGCGGCGGTCAGAGCAACCGTTCCTGCCAGCGATACACGTTCGACACACCCGCGATCCGCGAGCACCCGAAGCGCCTTCGAGTCGATCTCAGCCTGGCGGCAGACCTCACGGGCTTCCAGCCCGGCGGGCACTGCGAGCAGGAGCGTGCGCACGGCGTCCCATTGGCCGGGCGTTCTCCCGGGCAGTTCGGAGGGTTTCTGCTGCGGCAGTCGAATCCAATCCCGCGCCGGGGTCACCTGAAGGAATCCACGCGCTTCCAGCTCGCGAAGCGGACTCAGCCCGCACCCCGCCGTCTGCATCACCCACTCCGGCGACGGCAGGGGATCATCCCCTTCTAACAGGGTGCAGAGCACGTCGGCCTGGCGCGAGGTACGACCGAGCCGCAGCTTCTCTCGTTCGATCGTCTCTGGGTCGGCGATGAGCTGGACGAGTTGCTCGACTTTCGGTTTGGCGCGTGGTCCAGCCAGAATCTGCCGGCGGACGGCGTAGCCGGCGCGCACCCAACGGCGAATAGCTGCTTCGGCCGGAGCCGGGCCCAACCGGCGTTTCACGGTGAGTGCCGAGAGACGCCCCTGCTGCTGCAGCTGGCGCAACAAGGCTTGCTCCGCGTGTCGGAGGTCACCGGACGGGGCGCTTTCTCCTGGTTCCAGGTGCAACTGCAACCGACGCACCAGGCCGGGCGGCAGCATGAGCTGAACCGCGCGTGGCAGCGGGGCCAGGTACTCCCGGCTGATCCAGCGAGCCAGCGCGATCTGCGGCAGGGTCAAAACCGGCCGCGGATCGCTGATCTCCTGAATGGCTTTGGTTTCAGCGACCGGAGAAGAGTCGGACAGGCCGACGATGATTCCCTGGCGCTCGACCGTACCGAACGGCACGACCACGAGCAGGCCGACGGCGATGTGCGCGCTCAGGTGTGGCGGGATCGAATAGTGGTACGTCTTCTCCCAGATAGAGTCGTGCGGCGATGAAGAGGAGCCCCGGGCGATCCTGCGCCCCACCGCCGGCGCGCTGACGACGATTTCGGCGAATGTCATGGCTGGCCAGGATCTCCAGATCGACTGGCCTGCCAGATCGCCGCAGACAGGTAACCGACCACGCGCCGCCGGTCCCCGGTCACGTCGCCGGAGTTGGCGTAGTTCAGAACCGTGGCCCGGTCGGCGCCCGTGGCGCGGGCCGCGAGCATCACGCTGACCACCGCGCCGCCGCCGCAGGCTTCGGCGTTGCCGTCCTGCAGCGCCTGGGCCAGACCCACCGGATCGTACTCAGCGACGTGGCTTTGGACCACGCCGTCGAGCGCGACGGCTGCTTTGTATGGGTGGAAATGAGACAGGTCGGTGCTGGCCACCAGGAGTGCAGTCTTGCCCTGCAGCACCTCGGCCAATCCCTGCGCCAGCATCTGGGAAGCCGGCAGCGACTGGTCCCCTTGCATCACCGGCAGGAGTTTGAACGGAGGCAGTACACGCTGCAGGAATGGCAGCTGAATTTCCAACGAGTGTTCGTCGTCCCATTCCACGCGAGAAATGGGCACGCGAGCCGCCAGCGCATCGACCGACGTTTCGTCGATTTCTACCAGGCCGAGCGGGGTTTCGTAGTACCTGGCGTCGTTGACGACGTACGGGCCGACGTACATACGATGCATGGGCGATACGACGGCGACGATGTCGAAGCTGAGGCCCTGAAGTTGACGATAGGCGTGCGCCGCGACCTGCCCGGAGTAAACGTACCCCGCGTGCGGCGAGACCACGCCGAGCAGGCGGCCATCGAGCGAGGTCTGGTCGACTCGGGAGAGAAAGCGATCGATCGTCGCGCCCAACTCGCGGGCCGTTCCCGGGTACCAGGTCCCTGCGATGGCCGATTTTCGAACGTTTCGGGCTGCTAACGCGTTCACCATTTCATCCCTCCAGGCCGCAAACGGTTCTCTGCCTCAATCATACAACCTGGCCCGCCGTTGTCAAGCCATTTGCCACGCGAATCAAAAAAACCCGCTTCTCCTCGTGGAGAAACGGGTTGCGGCTGCTAAATCTCCAGCTTCCGTTGCCTGACCCGGCACTTTTCAGCCTGGATGATGGCCAGAAGCTGATTCACTGTCTCGTCCAGGTGCGCGTCGCGGTTCACTACCACGTAGTCGAACAGATCGACCTGCTCCATCTCCTGGCGCGCCGTTTCGATGCGTCTCTTCAGCTTCTCCGGAGGCTCGGTGGAACGGCTCTTAAGCCTGGCGATCAGCTCTTCTTCGGATGCGGCGGCCAGGAAGATGAACACGGCGTCAGGCACCAGCCGTTTGATCGTGGCGGCGCCCTGTACATCGACCCGCAAGACCACGTCCAGCCCGCTGGAGAGAGCCTTTCGGACGTGGCAGCGAGGGATGCCTTTGTATTCGTCGTAGACGACTGCATACTCCAATAGCTCGCCCGCGGCGATCATGCGCTCGAATTCCTCTTTGGTAACGAAGAGATAATCGTGTCCTTCTACTTCGTCAGGCCGCCTTGGACGGGAAGTGGCCGTGACGACAAAATAGAAAGGGTAGCCCTGTTTCCGGAGGCGCCGGATGGCCATGTCCTTGCCGACGCCAGACGGGCCCGAGATCACGATGAGGAGCGGCGAAGGGCGGAAATCGTAGGGCTCACGCTTCGGCATCAGGGCCTGATTTCTCCCTTTGCTGACGCAGGCGCCCGACGATGGTCTCAGGCTGCAGGGCGGCTAAGACCACGTGTCCGCTATCCAGTACGATGGCCGCCTTCGTTTTGCGGCCGTGGGTCATGTCGATGATCAGCCCTTGATCGCTCGCAACTCGAATCATGCGTTTCACCGGCGCCGAATCGGGGCTGACGATCACCAGGATCTTGTTGGCCGCGATCACGCCGCCGAAGCCGATGTGCAGAAGCTCTGCTTTCATGTCCACGCTACGTCTCCATCAGTACAGCTTGAGATCACTTGCCATGTCCGATCAGGTGCACTATAATGGTTCTAGATTTTGCACCTACCGGGGGAGAAAGTCATGCCCATTTACGATTACCGATGCAATCAGTGCGGCCGTCGGGTCTCCATTTTGTGGCGAACCTGGTCCGGACCTCGAAACGAAAACGCCGATTTGCTCGCGGTGCGGCAGCCACGACCTGAAGCGCCTCGTGGCGCGCGTTGCCATGCTGCACTCGGAAGACAGCCACCTCGAGAACCTGGCCGATCCCAGCGCCTTCGGTGATCTGGACGAAAACGACCCCAAGAGCGTCGCCCGCATGATGCGCAAGATGAGCCGCGAAGCAGGCGAAGACCTTGGCCCGGAGTTCGGCGAAGTCGTCGATCGCCTCGAGTCCGGGCAGTCGCCGGAAGACATCGAGTCAGCTATGCCAGGCCTCGGTGGCGAAGGCGGTGGCGCCGGCGATATGGAAGTGATGTAGCCGGCGTCGGGACCACGTCGCGCCTAGAACTTCTCGAAACGGTCGACGTCCAGGACGAAGACCGTCGCTCCGCCCACCTGAACCTCGACCGGCGTCGGCATGTACAGTTCGCCCGGCTCCATGATCGGCGGCAGCGGGTTCACGTATTGTGTACGAGTGTGGCAGTTGGCGCGAATGATGTCGAGGACGCTTTGAATGACCGCATCCTCGACGCCGATCAGGACGGTTGAGTTGCCTTCGCGCAGGAATCCGCCGGTTGTGCTGACCATGGTCGCCCTGTATCCCGCGTGTGACAAGCCGTCCAACAGGGGCCGGGCGTCGTCGCTGTTGACGATGCTGATAATCAGCTTCATAGACTCGCTCCCTTTCGTCGTATGATAGGCTCGGGTTCTATAGCGGCTGCTCCATTATGCTGCACCTCATGCACGTCCGGACACCCAATTCTCGACAATCGGCCAGACGCTTCGCCAAACCGCCTCGTATACTACTTCGGCGGGCGGCGTTGCGTTCACCACCAACCAGCGCTGCGGGTCGGCGGCGATCATCTGAAGGTACCCTTCCCTGACCCGCGTATAAAAGTCCGCCGTCTGTTGGTCCATTCGATTCCACTCGCCCAATTCGGACTGGGCCGCGCCACGACGTCGGCCCAACCCGACGTCTACCGGTAGATCGAGATACACCGTCAGATCAGGCCGCAGCCCACACGTCGCGAACTCCGTCAGCGTGCGCAAGAAGTCCAGATCCAGCCCGTGCCCATAGCCCTGGTAGGCGAGGGTGGAATCCGCGTACCGATCACACACCACAACCTGCTGTGATGTCAGGCGCGGCAGAACGAACTCCCCGACGAGCTGCGCCCGCGACGCGGAGTACAGCAACACCTCTGAGCGCGGCAGCATCTCGACGTTCGCCGTGGAATGGAGTGTCTCCCGAATCTGCTCGCCGATGCGCGTTCCGCCTGGTTCGCGCGTCAGCACCGCCGGCACGCCGCGCTGCCGGAGATCGTCGAACAGCAACCTTGCCTGGGTGGATTTGCCGCTGCCATCCAGTCCTTCAAAGGTGATAAAGAGCCCCACGGCGCCTCCAGGAATCGTCGTTAGTAGTTGCTGTTCGCGTAGATCTTGACGCGCCGTCTCGGCTCTTTGCCGTGGCTGTGGGACACCAGGTTCGCCGCTCGAATCAACTGATGCTGCTGCCTCCGAACGTAAGCGTTCTGGGGAGACAGCTCGACCGGCCGCGCGCTGGCCAACACTCGCTGGATGGCGTCCTGAGTCTCGCGCATGGCCGTCGATATCTCGTCCTCTTCCTCGTACGGTACACCGAAGATGTCGGCCAGCGTACTGGCCATCTGATTCGCCGTGTTGGACCGCAAAACGTAGACAGGAATGCCACGATTCTCAGCCTCGATGATGGCCTGCGGCCGCTTACGATAGTAGTTCTTGATCGTCAACACGACGTCGGCGTCGTCCAGGGTCTCGGCGAAGGCGATGGGCACGTTCAGATCCTGAGCGGCCTCGCGAAGCCGGTTCTGACCGATCCCGTAGCTATATACGTGCAGCGTCGCACGAGCGCCCAGCGTCGACTGCGGCACGCGGAAATCCGGGTCCGATTCGCTGTACTCGGACTCCAGCGCGCGCCGGTTGTACGCCGGCTCCGGGGCACGCCGGCTCCGCTCCAGCCGAGGGCTCGGCTTCACCAGCAGCGGCCGGAAGGCCGTGTCGACGGTGCTCGGCACCCACTCCGCCCGTTCGGTCCGAATGTTGCCCTCTTCGTCTCGGTACCGCATCTCCGCCGGAATCGGGCGGCCGCGCAGCAAACCGTCAACGGCTGCCGCGACTTCCGGATGGATGGCCAGGTGCTGCCATTGCTGAATCTCGATCAGCACGTCGAACGTGGGCGGCGCCTTGCGCTCCAGGACGGACTTCTGGGTCCCTCGGCGGCGCGCTTCCTCGTCGCTCAGAGTCACGCTCTGTATGCCACCGACCAAGTCCGACAGGGTCGGGTTCAGCATCAGGTTATCGAGTGTCTGCCCATGCGCCGTACCGACCAGTTGCACGCCACGCTCGGCGATCGTTCGGGCCGCAGCTGCTTCCAGCTCCGTCCCGATCTCGTCGATGACGATCACCTCCGGCATGTGGTTCTCCACGGCCTCGATCATCACGGCGTGCTGCTGGCTGGGCGTCACAACCTGCATGCGACGGGCTCGCCCGATGGCCGGATGCGGAATGTCGCCGTCCCCCGCAATCTCATTCGAGGTGTCGACGATGATCACCCGCTTCTTCTCGGCCAATACACGCGCCACCTCGCGCAACATCGTGGTTTTGCCCACACCCGGCCGGCCCAGCAGCAGTATGCTCTGCCCGCTCTCCACCAGGTCCTGAATGATTTCGATCGTGCCGTATACGGCGCGACCGACGCGGCAAGTAAGACCTACGATGCGTCCCTTGCGATTGCGAATGGCTGAAATGCGGTGTAGGGTGCGGGCGATGCCGGCGCGGTTATCGTCGCCGAAATCGCTTATCCGGGCAATGACGTAGTCCAGGTCCTCTTCTGTGACGTCTTCATCTCTCAACACAACTTCGCGATTCAGGAAACGGGCCTCGGGCTGGCGTCCCAGGTCCAACACCACTTCCAGCAGTTCGTTGCCGTGGTTTTCTTCCTTCAACCGGCTTTCGATCGGAGGCGGCAAAATCGCCAGAAGCGCCTCGAGATCGTCCGTTATCTGTTGTTGCATAGATAGTGAGTCCTCAAGTCGATCGTTGCACCGCACGCGTGAGTCAATCGCGCAGGGGGCCGGCTACGGCCGCAGCCGGCGCTGACACGGATTCAGGACCCGTCTCGCTGTTGAGCAACGTGACTGTCGGCGTAGATGGGTCAACCCGCTTGTCGATTGCGTTCAAGAGCTTTGGGAATGGTTCCTTGATCAATACGGTGGTGTGTTTGACCATGGCGGCTTGCCGGCCGAAAGACTGGAAGCCTTTCTCGTGCAGGGCCGGCAAAACTCCCCCCTGATACTCACGCACGGCGGTATATACTGGCTTGGCCGCCCAGCTCGATATGCGATCCAAGCCGAAATCCAATAAAGTGTCCACTTTGTTGCGAGCGCGTGGTGACAGTGTCACGTCCATCCAGTGCCCGGCGCTGCCGGGCCGGATCTGCAGGAAAGCGTCCAGTTTGCCGTCTTCGCTCTCGAGTACGTACATCTCTTCGCCCCACATGTGCATGTGGTTGCTGACGACGTGCCAGCTAAACGGCGACTGCCCCTCCGCCATCTGCACCAGTCGTGGCGTCACCTCGAGATAGAGATCTCGCAACCGCCTCTCATCTCCTCCGCGCGGGCGACGCAGCCTGCCCGGGAACGGCGTGTGACGGCATGGGGGCAACGCGTCCAGCCGCAGAATCTCTTCTCGGGCATAGATCGTGAAGCCGACCTGTCGGAAGACCTGGACTTCGTCGCCGCCGCTGGGCAGACTGACCAGCAACCGCTGAACGCCGCCTTCCGCGGCCT
Organism: uncultured Chloroflexia bacterium; assembly: GCA_963843645.1. Taxonomy (GTDB): domain Bacteria; phylum Chloroflexota; class Anaerolineae; order DAOTYC01; family DAOTYC01; genus CAWJLE01. Next base: position 150,177 of record CAWJLE010000005.1, read on the forward strand.
GGGCGCTGGCGTATGTGATGAGCTTATTCCATAGATTCTGCACTTCAGGTCGGTCCGACAAGGCAGGGGAAACGTAGACGATCTCAGCTTCTGGTCGTCCGGGACGCTCCACCATTTGCAGCATCCCGGCCAGGAGTCCGCCCTTGATTTTTTCACGCACCAGCCACGTGTGGCTCAAAGGTTCAGGAACGAAGATGGTCGAGGAGAGGGCGCGCCAAAACGGTGACACCGGTCGTACCAACATCCGCTGCACACCCAGAGATGTTCCTTTGCTTCCCAGCTTCCGCAGAAGCCAGACATGTTCAAGTCCCAATGGCTCAACCAATCGTGCCCCTCAATTTCACACGATTTCCGCATGCGCGCGTCGGATGCTACCAAAGTACCACGATAATTGTACCAATTTTCAACCTGAATGGCAAATGATGTGCGCCAATGGACCTCCTTGACATTGAGGCCGCGACGTTCGTTCCCCGGCGCCAAACGACGGCCGGGCAGGAATTCACATTCCTGCCCGGCCGTCGTTTGGCGCCGGGGAACGAACGTCGCGGCCTCAATAAAAGCTTTGGCACGCCTTCGCTCCAGTCCGCTCAATGAGCTTGTGCTGGGCGCGGCTACTAATTGACTGGCGCGCCGGCGAACAGCGGACACGTGGGACAGGCAGCCGGCAGAGTTCCTTGCGAGGCCATCCGGGCCGACCAGCAAGCCCATTCCGGATGCAGGTAGGCCGCGCACTTCCCGCGGTTTTCTGGGCTGCAGCCATGAAGCGACCAGCAAGTCGGGTGGGTCGACGGACGCGGTACGGGCTTGTGCTTCGGCTGCGATTTCGACCCCGGCCTCCGCTTCCAAACGGTCATACAAACGAGTCATGGCATATCCGATTGTCAGGGTGATTGCCAGCGGTACAATGCAGCGCAGAGCAAACAGCATCGTTATGGCACTTACTTCTCTCATCGCCCCGCCTCCCGACAAGTCCTGTAGGTGCAGACTGTCATCCCTATCCTCAGTGTACCGTCGGTCAGTGGGTTTGTCTATCGGGGGAACGACCCATTTCGGCGTGGGCCTAACAGGCCAAAAAAGCGTTTACTCTTCGATTTCGATCAACCCCTTCCTGATGGCGTATTTGACCAGCTCCACGCGACTGTGAAGGTTTAGCTTCTCCATGATGTTATCGCGGTGGCGATCGACGGTCTTGATGCTAATGATCAGCCTATCCGCGATCTCGGCGTTGGTCAGTCCCTGGGCGATGAGGACCAGAACCTCCTGCTCGCGGGGCGTCAGCGCGTCGTAGAGCGCCCATTCGCTGTCGGCTTTCGGACGCTTCAGGTAATCTTGTACGAGCCGGGTGGCCAACGACGGGTAGAGGAACACGTCACCCCTGATGACGGTCTGTATGGCCGTTATCAGTTCGTCCGGCGCGGCGCGCTTGGGCACGTAGCCCGAAGCCCCCGCTTTGAGCATCTCGAAGAAGTATTGGTCGTCTTCGTGCATCGTCAATGCCAGCACAGCGGTCTCGGGTGTGCTCTCCTTGATGCGTCGCGTCGCTTCGATGCCTCTCATCTCCGGCATCTGGATGTCCATCAGGACAAGGTCGGGGCGTAACTCACGGGCGCGCTCCACCGCCTGGGTCCCGGTTTCGGCTTCACCGACGATCTCGATGTCGGGCTGCGCCTCCAACAGCATCCGCAGTCCAGATCGAACTACGGCGTGATCATCCGCCAGCACCAGCCTGATCTTGGGCATTGCCGTCCTCCTCTGCGCTCGCTCGAATCGTAACGTGGATCGTCGTTCCAGAGCCGGGCTTCGATTCGATCTGGCACTCACCACCTACCAGAGTCACACGTTCCTTCATGCCGAGCAGACCCCAACTGCGGCGCTGTCGCGTTCCTGGGTTCAGCATCTCGTCCGGGTCGAACCCCCGGCCATCGTCCTGGATTTCCAGCTGCACGGTGCCTGTCTCGAAGACCAGCCGCACGACGACGCAATTCGCATTCGCATGCCGGGCCACGTTCGTCAGGCTTTCCTGGACGATGCGGAAGATCACCGTCTCGATCTCGGGCGACAGAGGGTGCCGCTCTCCCTCGAGCACCAGCCGTGTCTTGATCCTCGTCTGTGATTTCGAAGTCTTGAAGTTGTCCGCGCAAAGCCGGGGTAAGCCCCAGATCGTATAAGACGGACGGGCGCAAATCGGCGATGACGTTGTGAACTTCCTGCAGGGCCTGGCTGCTGAGCGCTTTGAGATTGGTCAGCTGGCGTGCGGCCGTCGCTGGGTCCGAGTTCACGCTCTCGGTGGCGGCCGCCAGCCCAAGTCCGAGAGCAGTGAGCACCTGGCCGGTCCCGTCGTGCAGTTCGCGGGCGATGCGCTGGCGCTCCTTTTCCTGCGCCGCGACGACGCGGCGGAGCATCTCGCCCCGCAGCTCTTCGCGCGCCTGGACTTCGCGGTACAGCGTTGCATTATCAATGGCCATGCTCAATTGCCCCGCCACGGTCTGAATCAGCGACAGGTCACGGACGGCGAGGGGCTCCGTTGACGGTTTTGCGCACAATAGCAGGCTGCCGGCGATGCGGCCCTTGATCCTCAACGGCACGCACACAGTCCGGCCGCCCTCAGTCGTCGTGGCCGTTTCAATGGCGTCCGGAAGCGACTTCGCCCCATCGATGATTCCGGACAGCTCACCGGTGTCGAGCACACGGCGTGCAATGTCGCGCGCCTGCTCCACACACACCGAGTTTGCGCTGTCGGCTCCACAACTGACCTCCGTCGGTCCATTCGTTCGATCTCGCAGCACAATCAGCCCAAAGGCGATGCGAGGCAGGCTGCTGACGATCGTGGCCACCGCTTGACGCAACAGCACGTTCACATCGAGTGAGGTCACCAGGCCGCGTGAGACCTCGAAGAGCATGAAGAGGTCCTGCACGGCCATCTGCAACTGGCGATTGAGTTTCTCAGTCTCGTTGCGGGCCTGCTGCTGCGCTTCCAGCGCTTCGCGCTGCGCAGTCTGGCGGGCTTCATTGGCGGCCGTCCATGAGTGCTGGCGCTCGATTTCGAAAGCACGCAGCATCCTGATGATGAACAGGGTAATTGCACCGGCATCGACCGCGCGAAAGAGCTGGATTGGGATGCCGAACCACTCGCTGAAAAGCGTGGAGTTGACGATCGTGGACGGAAATAAGAAGCTCGATTCCAGGAAGGTTTGACCGACGGCGCCATAGAGGAACAGACCCAGGGCTGCCCATAAGAGATCGCGGCGCGGATTCGGCATCCCACGAGCCTGCATGGCTCGCTGTTCCAGCACCATGCCCCAGGCCGCCAGCAGCGCGCCTGGAATCGCGAGGATGTAGCGCGCCAGCACGTCGGCGGCCGCCACCATGGCCGCCGGTTGAGGCCGATACCACCATTCCGTCGACGAAACGCTGACGACCCACAATCCGAGCAGGCTGGTTCCTACGAGGATCGTCACGCGACGGGCTTGGCCATCCTGAAGCGAGGAAAATGCCAGCTGTGCACCGAACAGGACCAACAAGAAGAACGAGGCGGCCAACACGAGGACGCGGATGCCGTCCCACGCCGGCGTGGTCAGGCTGGACGCGAACTCGCCCGTCTGCCCGAACATATCGATCCATCCGTGGGCGCCGTGCACGATGCCGAATCCGGCCAGAGTGCGCATCGTGCGGGCAATCCTCGGCTCGGGTGCCCGGCCGGATTGAAGCCAAACGGCCAGGCCCATACTAAAGAAGGCCAGGCCGTAGAAGAAGAACACGACCACAAGGTTGCGCTCAAAGAACAGGCTCAGCGCATTCATGGCCCGGCTGACCGAAGTCGCTCCTCAATTAGAGCCTTGACTACGTTCGGGTTGGCCTTGCCCCGGGTTTGTCTCATGACCTGCCCCATCAGGAAGCCGGACGCCATCTGCTTGCCGGCTCGGAAGTCCGACACTGCTTTCGGGTTCGCGGCGATTACCTGATCGACGATCCGGCTCAGCTCGTCCTGATCGCTGATCTGCAGCAAGCCGCGCTCCTGGACGATCGACTGTGCGCTCGCCCCGGTGTCGAACATGACTTCCAGCACCTGCTTACCCGTGGCCATGCTGATCGTTCCCTGGTCGATGAGGGTCAGCAGCTCGGCCAGCTGAGTAGGCGTGATCCGCAGCGCTTCGATCGCTTGGTCTGTGAGCTTCAACAACCGGAAAACCTCGCCGAGGATCCAGTTGCACACCGCCTTGGCGTCGCCGTGGGCACGAACGGCGGCCTCGAAGAACTCCGCCACGGCCCGATCTCCGGTTAGCTGGCGAGCGTCGTAAGCCGACAGCCCGTACTCCTCGATGAACCGCTCGCGCTTAGGGTCGGGCAGCTCCGGCAGCCGGCTGCGCAGCTCATCCAGGTACTTCTCACTCAAGCAGAGCGGCGGCAGGTCGGGTTCGGGAAAATACCGATAGTCGTGGGCTTCTTCCTTGCTGCGCTGGACGACCGTCACGCCGCGGGCGTCGTCCCATCCCATCGTCACCTGCTCAACGCGGCCGTGCCGGTCAAGGACCTCCGCCTGGCGCTCGATTTCGTATGCCAGCGCCTGCTCGACCGCCCGGAAGGAGTTCAGGTTCTTGACTTCGACCTTGGTGCCGAATTCCGTGGCGCCCTCCGGCTTCAGCGAAATGTTGGCTTCGCACCGCATGGCGCCCTCTTCCATGTTGCCGCTGCTCACGCCCAGATAGCGCAGAATCGCGCGGAGCTGCGTGAGGTACTCGCGTGCTTCCTCGGCGCTGCGGATATCCGGCTCGGTCACGATCTCCATCAGCGGCACGCCGGCCCGGTTGAAGTCAACCAGGCTGTATTCGCCGATGTGGGTGAGCTTGGCCGCGTCTTCTTCGAGGTGAATGCGCCTGATGCGGATGCATTTCAAGCCGCCGCCGACCTCCACGTTCAAGCAGCCGTTTTCGCACAGCGGCAACTCGTACTGGCTGATCTGGTAGTTCTTCGGCATGTCAGGGTAGAAATAGGATTTCCGAGCAAAGCGACTGAAATCGTTGATTCGGCAACCGAGGGCCAGTCCCGTCATCACCGTACACTCGACTGCGCGGCGGTTGATGGCAGGCAGCACGCCCGGCATGCCCGTACAGACGGGGCAGCAATGCGTGTTCGGTGCAGCTGCGGCGAGGTCGACGTTGCTGCACGAACAGAACATCTTGGAATCTGTCTGAAGTTGAGCGTGGACTTCCATTCCGACGATGACTTCGTATTTCAATTTGGTTCTCCCACCGCGATGATACGTTGATTATAACACGAAGGCGGGCCATCGTCACGTGGCTTTTGGCGGGGCGACGCCTGGTTCCGATTTCGCGGCACCGGCGACCACCTCGGTTTGCCCTACCACCGCCCACGGCCGAGGTTACGCCGCGCGCGCCCAGCGGGCGAGGAGCGGTCCGAGGAAGGCAATGACCGCCCCGCCGAACAGCAGGAACGGCCCGTAAGCGATGTAGCTCTTCATAGTCTTGACGCGGGTCAGTACCAGGATGAGGGACACGATGCCGCCGGAGAAGATACCGATGACCAAAGCCGTAATGATGTTGGGAAAGCCGACTACTGCACCGATGAACGCGGCCAGCTTGACGTCGCCCGCGCCCATCCCGCCGGGTTTCACCAGCGCGACGATGAAGAAGAAGCCGAAACCAACTGCTGCGCCGATTATGGAATCCATTGGCTCCGGTATTCCAGGCAATAACGAGCCCGCCAGCGCGATCACAATGGCTGGGAGGATGACGACGTTGAAGATGAGGTGTTGCTCCAGGTCCGTGATGAGCACGACCAGAAAGACGCAGGCATACAGCGCGTACAGCACAAACGCGGGCGTGAGACCCCGCGTCAGGTAGATGCCGATTAGAACGACGGCCGCACCCAGTTCTACGATGAGATGGCGTAGAGACAGCCCGGTCTTGCACTCCGGGCAGTGGGAGCGGCCGGTCACGTAACCGACAGCCGCGATCCAGTTCAGCGCCGGTCGAGCGGCGCCGCAGGCTGGGCAGGCCGGACAGCCGCCAATTCGCCGACGAGCCAGCAAAGCGTCCGCCACGTAGTCGACGCCGGCCCCGATCAGAACACCCAACAACGCGACGAGTCCAATGATCATTGCCGCTCCTGCTTCGCTCAACTACTCAATGACTGGCCCACCAAAGTGGTGGGAGCGAGACCCAACGATGATTGACAAAAGCCCCTGCACGCAGTAGAATCGACTTGCCCGTACGCCTGAGAGCAGCGAACGGAGATCGCCCCTTGAAGAGGACGCCCTGTTGGCCGAAACGCAACGCCAGAACAGCAAGTACTCGCAGCGATTGAGTATCACTGTGGGCATCGTCATGCTGGGCCTGGTGTCTTCGCTTCTGATCCACCTCCCGACCCGCATACTGACGTTCAACGTCCTGGGCTCGCCTCTCAGCTTTCATCTTTCGGGCCGCTACGTATTGGTGGCCCTCGTCGTCGGGCTGACCTGCACTGGCACCGACTCCCTGATTCGCACGCATCCTATGGCGGAGCGCCGGCAGTTGCGGGGCACCTTCTCTATGTGGACCATCTCCGCGCTGTTGGTGCTTCTCGCGACGTTGGCCCTGCTGCGCGCGCCGAACCGTGGCATATGGGTATTCGGCGTCGTGCTGGTTGGCATCCTGCTAGCCCTGTCGATGGTCGCCGAGTATCACACGATCGACCCGGCAGATCCCCGCTTCCGCACGTCGCAGGTGTTTCTCAACGTGCTGACGTATGCCCTGGCGCTGATCATGTTCGTGATCGTGTACGGGGCCAAATCGCGCAGCCTGCTCTCGGCGACCACGCTGCTGATCGTTGCCACGCTGCTCAGCCTGGAGCTCCTGCGTGTGACGGGGCTCCAGATGTCGGCGATCATCCCGTATGCGCTGGTCACCGGCATGATCGTCGGCGAATCAGTATGGGCCTTGAACTACTCGCGTGTGCCCGGCCTCGTGGGCGGCTTGCTCCTGCTGCTCAGCTTCCACGTCATTACCGGCCTGGCTTATCAGCACCTGGTCAGCGGCCTGAAGACGCGAGTGCTGGTCGAATACGCCGCAATTGTGTTCGTGGGCTTGGCTCTGGTGCTGCACTTCTCCGTTTGAGGCCGGCCCCGACGTCAGATCTCCACCATCGCGCCGAACCCATCCTGGTCCGCTCTCTCCAGCACGTAGCGCGCAACGGACACGTCCTGGACCGCAATGCCCACCGCTTTGAAGAAGGTCACCTGGGCATCGTCCTCTCGGCCCGGCTTAAGCCCTGCTGCGATCTCACCGATCTCAGCGTACACGTCGCTCTCGCCGAACAAACCTTCGCGTTTCGCCTGGATCAGGTCTCCGGCCTCTGCCCAGGCCGCCTCACGCGAGTCGACCACCACACGGGCGCGTTGCACCGTCGTCGATTCGATCTCTCGCATCTCCGGCGTGAACGAGCCGATCCCATTCAGGTGTACTCCGGCCCTGAGCGCGCTATCCGGGACGACTGCGGTACGCGCCGTGGTGGCGGTGCAGATGACGTCGGCCTCGCGCACTGCCTCTGCCGGCGACGTGGCGACTCGAATGTCGGCCGGAATACGGCCGCCGCGCGCCCTCATTTCCTCCGCGTAGCGTTCCGCAGCGCCGCGGTCCAAGTCGTAGATCCACGCCCGGCGGATGTTGCGGACGGTGCAGACCCCTTCCAGCTGCGTGCGTCCCTGCACGCCCGCTCCGAAGACGGCGGCCGTCTCAGCGTCTGGCCGCGCCAGCCAACGCGTGGCGACGCCGGACGCGGCGCCGGTGCGCAGCGCCGTCAGGTACGCGCCGTCCATCAAGGCCCGTGGCTCGCCGGTCGCTGCGTCGTTGACGACCACCAGGGCATTGACCGTGGCCCGGCCCTTCCCGGCGTTGCGTGGGAAGATCGAGACGATCTTCATCCCCAGAGCATCGCTGCGGGCGAGGTACGCTGGCATGTACAGCATGGTTCCTTCGTGGCGTTTCACGTCGATAGCCGTGCGGACCGGCACGATCGCTTGCCCCGCCGATAGCTGGACGAAGCTTTCCTGCACGACGTTGATGGCGACGTCCATGGATGCTGCTCTGCGCACGTCATCTCGAGACAGGACCCGTAGCTGCATCGTTGTGCCTCCGTTGGTTGGGCCTCACAGAAGCGAGGGTGAGTGCTCCTACGGCTCTACGTGCCGCGTGCCGCGCCATCCCGTCCCAGGCTGGGCGTGCCGATGGCACGGGCCCACACACGATAAGTGTCGGGGCCGTCCGGCTCAGTCTGCTGGATGACCTGCGGCGTGTCTGCGCCGCCGGCCGTCGCTTCGGCGAGGGCGGCCTGTCGCGTGGCCTCCGACGCGTAGGCCAGCGCCGGTTCCAGCTCGGAAAACTGCATGCGGCCGTTCCCGGCCTGCACGTAGTAGCCGACCACATTCAGCTCGTAGAACTGCGGATAGACCCGCGCCTGACGCGACACGACGACGCTACCCGACACCGCACCGACCGCGTTGGCGACCCCGTAGTGCGGGGGCAGAATCAGGTTCGTTTGCAGAAAGTCCGCCACGCGCCGGAGGAAGACGTCCGCCGGCGCGCCGATGCCGATGATGGGCATGCCGAGCCGCAGACGCGTCTGAAGGTACTTATGCGACGGATACAGGCTGTTCTCGAATACCCACCAGCCAAAGTCGTTGGTCGGCCACCGCGGCCGTGACGGCAGCGCCTTGTGGCTCAGGTAGATCAACACCTCACGCACGATCATCTCGGCCATGGTCGTCAGGACGGCCTGGTTCATCTCGGCAGGGGTCTGTCCGGACAGCCGACAGAGCGAGCCCACGGCCGCCGCTGCGGCTTCTTTGTCCCACGGGCAGTATTCGCCGGTGACGTGCAACAGGTCGGTCGGAGTCAGACCGGACTGCTCCACGATCTCCTCGCGGAGCAGATCGCGCACGGACGGTGGGAACTGCATGGGGTGAAAGAGGCCGAGTCGCTTCAACACCTCGCGGAGAGGCTGAGGTCCGCCGGACAACGCCTCGACCACCGTTCTGACCATGGGGTGACGATTGCGGACCGACTCCGGCGCCTCGCCCACCAGGCGCCAGTATTCCAGGTCGTCCGAGGAAAGGTCCTTTACCGCCCGGTGTGTCAGTGAGAGCAGCTGCCGGCGCACGGACTGGTGCGTGTGGGCCAGGTAAGCCAGCGGCACCACTCGCTGCGGGCCGATGATCAAGCGGTTTTCGCGTCCGAGGGTGATGTGGCTGTCGCCGCCCAACCCGATGGATTGCAGCGCCGCCCCCTTGACTGCGGTGCGGTACTCTCCGACCATAGCGCCCTGGTCGCTGATCATCACCTGGCCGCCGTCGATCACCGCCAGGTCGGTGGTGGTACCGCCGATGTCGATGACCAATGCCCGATCGAGCCCGGACAGGAAGCGCGCGCCGATGGCGCTGGCCGCCGGGCCGGAATGCACGGTCTCCACCGGGCGGTGCGCCACGGATTCGGCGCTGACCAGCGTCCCATCGCCTTTCACGACCATGAGCGGTGCGCGGATGCCGCCGCCGGACCATTGCGGCGGAGACGGCGGACATGAAGTCCTTGAGGATGGCTAACAGGGAAGCATTCAGGGTCGCCGTCGTCGCTCGCTGGATCGAGTCGAGGTCCATCGATAGCTGGTGGCCCAGCACCACCGGCAGATCGGTCACGTCGGTCAGGGCCCTGGCGATGCGCTCTTCGTGCGAGTTGTTGAGCGGGCTGAAGTAGCCGGACACTGCCACGGCGTCGATCTCGTGCCGGCGAGCCAGGTTGCTGACCCAGGCGACGATCTCGGCTTCTTCGAGCGGGGCTTGTTCCGCGCCCTCCAGGTCATGCCCGCCGCGGAAGTAGCGATAAAGCGGCGTGCCGAAGCGTCCGGCCAGGTCGTAAGCCTGCACCAGCTCGGGGTCGTAGCCCGCCAGAACGAGCGCGACACGCCGGCCGCGACCCTCGGCTATGGCGTTGGTGGCGAGCGTGGTGGAGATGGAAACCAGCTTGACGCGCGCCGGATCGTCAATAGGAAGCTGCTCCAACACGGCGGTCACGCACTGCGTCAGGTCGTGCCGGGTGGTCAGCGACTTGGTACTGGCAAGGATGGTGCGCCCGTGGTAGTTCAACAACACGCCGTCGGTGTAGGTGCCGCCGGTGTCGATGCCCACCACCAGGCTGTCGTGTTCGTCTGATGAGATGGCCGTCACTCGAATCTCCTTGGGGTGTGATGACGGCCTAGTTTATCACCTGTATTTGTGCGTGTCAATCAGAGTCGGGCCGGTGATGCATTACCACTTCGGTCACCCTGTCGAAGCTGGGCTTCAGCGCCGGGTAGAGCGCCCGGTAGATCTCGTAGTACTCATCGTACAGCCGGCGGCGCTCGGCGTCCGGTGTGGTTTGCTCCACGACGCGAATCGCATCGTGGCAGGCCTCTTCGACGCTGTCGTACACGCCGGCGCCCACTGCCGCGAGCAGGGCCGCTCCGTAGGCCGGTCCCTCGGTCGCGTTGATGGTGACCATCTCCGTGCCGAACACGTCGGCCTGAATTTGTCGCCACAATGCGCTCCGGCCGCCGCCGCCCGATGCCCGAACCTGCGTCACCGGGTTGCCCATCTCGGTCACAATGATTTCCAGTGAATCGCGCAGGCTGTAGGCCACACCCTCGAGGACTGCCCGGACCATGTGCTGGCGCACGTGACGTCCGGTGAGGCCGAAGAAGACCCCCTTGGCGTTCGGGTCCAGGTGCGGTGCACGCTCGCCCATCAAGTACGGCAGGAAGATGAGGCCCTCGGAGCCGGGTTCCGCCAGGGAGGCCTCTTCGGTCAACAGCTCGTAGGGATCCCGGCCTGTGTTCTGGCCGACGACCATCTCCGCGCCGCTGCAATGGTCGCGGAACCAGCGCAACGACAGGCCGGCGCCCTGCGTCACGCCCATGACGTGCCACTTGCCCGGCACGGCGTGACAGAATGTCTGCATGCGACCCTTGGGATCGAGGCGCGGCTCTTCCGTGAACGCGAACACAACTCCGGACGAGCCGATGGTGGACGAGACGACGCCGGGTTCGACGACGCCGTTGCCTACGCCGCCGGCTGCCTGGTCTCCCCCGCCCCCGACCACCGGCGCCCCTTCGGGCAGTCCGGTACGCCGCGCTGCGTCGCGGGTGACGTGGCCGCTGATCACCGGCGACTCGAGCACCTCGGGCAGTATCGAACGCTTCAGCCCCAGCGCTGCCAGCACCTCGTCTGACCATCTGCGCTGGCGCACGTCGAACAGGCTGGTGCCGGAAGCGTCGGACACCTCCGAGGCGAATTCGCCGGTCAGTTTGAAGCGGATGTAGTCCTTGGGCAGCAAAAACCTGCGGACCCGGGTGAACGTTTCCGGCTCGTTGTCTCGGACCCAGAGGATCTTCGGTGCGCTGAAACCGGTGAGCGCCGGATTGCAGGTCAGCTCGATCAGGCGCTCTGCTCCGACGCGTTCGGTGATCCAATCGCACTGCGCCTGGCTGCGCTGGTCGCACCAGATGAGCGCCGGACGCAGCACCTCGTTCTTCTCGTCGAGCAGGACCACGCCGTGCATCTGCCCGGTCAAGCCGACGCCGATGATATCACCCGAAGCGATGCCCGACTTCTGCACGACCTTGTGGATGGCGTCCATCGTTGCCCGCCACCAATCGGCCGGGTCCTGTTCTGCCCACAAAGGCCGGGGCGTGTACAGCGGGTATTCTTCGGTCGCGCCCGCGACCACCTGTCCGCGTTCGTCGACGAGCAAGGCGCGCGTCCCGGTCGTGCCGACGTCGATGCCCAGCAGATACGCCATGGTTGTGCCTCCTGTGTCGGACACTCATCGAGCGCGGCTCCCTGTCTGGGGAGCACGACGTCCCGGGAGCTGCGCTCGATGAATCGGTGATGCCTACCAGCTGATCGGCAGGCGGTTCAGGGCCGGCAGCCTGTCGGGGTGCGCCGCCCTGCGGCGGATCAGGTAAGCCTCGAGCCAGCCTCGTGACTCGGCCGGATGTTCCGTGGACCAGAGGACCTGCTCGTGATCGATCTCGTTGATGCGATCGTTGGCGGCGCGGAGCGCGTCGATGTTGTTCTTGATCGCGGTGGCGACGGGCATGCGCTGGGGGTCCAGGTCGAGGCCGAAGTAGCCGCGGTAGCCGTACATTTTGAGCACGTACAACGTGGCCTCGGTTTGCTCTGGCGACAGAACGCCGACGTTGAGGTCCTGATCGTAGTTGCCGGACGGCTGGCTGTTCCAGTGCGTGTGAGTCAGACGGCCGTACTCCATGACCAGGCTGAAGGCGTACGGGGGATCTTCGGTGGCCATCATCATGTGGCCCACCTCCGGGTTCATCCCGCACATGGCATGGCCCTCGGCCATCAGCCTCTTGTTCTCCGGGTGCTGCAGCAACCCCTCTACCTTCTGGGCGAGGAGGAGACCCTCGGGCGTCGTTCCATAGTAAATGTGAGTGCGTGGTTCGTAGGGCTTGGGTTCCTCGGCCACGCGTATGCCAGGCACGGCATCCATGGCTTCGGCCAGTCCCTGGGCGAACCGGTCTCGCGCGTGGGTGAAGTCCGTGCCAAACGAATTGTCGTAGCCATCACCGCCGGGCCACACTACCGCGAAATCGGTGTTCAGCTCGCGGTTGAGCTCCAGCGAGCGTTTGACCCGATCGATTGCCGCCCGGCGCACCTGCGGAATCGGCGAAGCCAGCGAGCTCCACTCGAATTGCGCGTCGTAGAACAGGTTTGGGATCACCGTGATCAGCCGGATGCCGGTGTCCTTCGTGAAGGACTTCCACAGCTCCACGTTGTCCTCGTTGATCTCGTTTGGATAGTGGGCTTCCATTCCGGCCAGGCCGTAATCACCGAGAGTCGCCGCAATGTCCAGCCGCTCCGCGATGCTCATGTCCCTCGTGTAACGATCGTGGAACCGGCCGCCGCCGGGAGCGAAAAACCAGATTCCGGCGGAGATCTTCAGGTCAAGCTGGAACGTTTTCAGGTGCTGAACCATCTCTTGCGGTGTGCGGCGCTTTGCCTGCTCGCGCAAATCCTGCAGACCCATCTCCTGTGTCTCCCTTCTTGAGTGATGTACGGTGATGGCTAATTGTATGCTAGTATGCGCACAAAAGTCAAGGAGCCCTAAAGATCTCGGGCTCCTTGCGGGAAACAGTCAAACTCCGGAAATCCTGGAGAGTTGCGAAGTTCACCCCTCTTCCGGCACGATGGCGAAGACGCGCGCCGGGAAGCCGGTTCCGTCTTTCGGTTTCGGCACCACGGCGAAGACGATGCCGCCTGATTCCGGCACCTGATCCAGGTTGGCCATCAGCTCGATTTGGTAGTGATCGTGGTGCAGGATGTACGACTCGCACTGGAATCCTGTCACGTCCTGAACGAAGGCTGCATCGGTATCGGCCGGCTCGTGGCCGCTGGCGTCGATCTTCCGCACCTCGTATAGATACTGCAGCGCGTCAAGCTTCCATCCGGGATAGTGAGCCTTGCCGTCGGCGTCCTTGTTCTCGTACTTCTCTTGCGACGGCCAACGCTTGCTCCAATCAGAGCGCATGGCAACGAACGCGCCTTCCGGAACAGGACCGTACTTGGCCTCCCACGCCTTGACGTCGTCCAGGGTCAGCTCGTAGTCGGGATTGGCGGCGACCTTGTCCGCGCAGTTGATGACGACGAGCGGAGCTACCATTTCCTTAAGCTCGATCTTGTCCACGAAGCGCCCGCCCTCAGCGAAATGGCCGGGCGGGTCCATGTGCGTGCCGTACTGGCCTGGGTGCACAAATTCCTGAGCGTAGAATCCGTCTTTCTCGTAAGTGTAAAGCGTATTGAACTGGGCGGGCTCGAAACCGGGCCAGCGAGGGGTGTCTGGGGAGAACGTATTCGTCAGGTCGACCCATTTGTAGGTTTTCAGTTTGGCCAGTGTGTCCCACAGCTCCGGAGTCGTGGCGGCGGCAGAAGTGTGAGGAGCGAAAATGCTGAACTGGGAGATGCCGACGAGAATCAGGCTCAACGTCAAAACAACGGCAATAATGCTCAGTATCCTGGTCTTCATCGTTCTTCCTTTCTGGTTTGGGCTCGCGCATGAAAATGGACTTGCCGATCGAAACGAATGACTCGGTTTCGCAGCAACGGTACGGAGTGGGGGTGTCCTCCTTTCTGGGCCATCAGTCCCGAAGAGCGGACAAGACAGCGGCGTCTCGCCGACGAATATAAAACAGCAGGGCTCGATCAGTTCGAGCCCCGCTGCTCAACGCCGCTTCGAAATGGGTTGAGGCTTGTGGTTACGGCACGACCGCAAAGACTCGGGCCGGGAATCCGGAGCCGTTCAGGGGCTTCGGGACGGTCACGAAAACGATGGCGCCGGCTTCCGGAACCTTGTCGAGGTTGCAGAGCAACTCGATCTGGTAGTGGTTGGTGTTCAGTACGTACGTCTCACCGGCAAACCCGGTGGTGTTCTGGGCCAGGGCGGCATCTGTGTCGAGCGTTTCGTGGCCGCTGGCACCGATCTTGCGCGTTTCGTACAGGTACTTCAACGCATCCAGCGACCAGCCGGGGTAATGGGCCTGACCCTTGGCATCCTTGTTCTCGTACTTGGCCTGATAGGGCCATCTCTTGTACCAATCGGACCGCATGGCAACGAAGGAGTCGGCCGGGACGGGACCGTACTGCGCTTCCCAGGCCTTGACATCGTTGACGGTCAGCTCGTAGTCCGGATTGGCGGCCACTTTGTCGGCCACGTTGATGACCACCAGGGGCATGGCCATCTCCTTCAGGTCGATCTGGTCGATGGTGCGCAGTCCCTTGATGAAGTGAGCCGGCGGGTCCATGTGCGTCCCATACTGGCCGGGGTGCACGAATTCCTGCGCGAAAAAGCCGTCCTTGTCGTAGTTGTACAACGTCTTGAACTGGGCAGGCTCGAAGCCGGGCCACCGGGGCGTATCAGGGCTGAAGGTTTCGGTCAGATCCACCCAGTTGTACGTCTTGAGCTTGGCGATTTCGTCCCAAAGAGTGAACGAAGCCGGGGCCGCGGCGGGTCCGGGAGCGGGCGCTTCAGTAGCGGCTGGTGCCATAGTGGCTTCAGGCGCCGGAGCGGCTTCTGTTGCAGCGGTCGCCTCCGGTGCGGCTGCTTCCGCCGCGGGTGTGGCCTCTCCGCCGCTAATCGCCAGATCGGGGATCAGCACGGAGCCGGGGGTCTGTCCGCGCCATTCAGCAAAGACTTTGGTCTTCAGCGTATCCGCCGCCGCGCCTTTCGGGTCCAGGTAATAGGAGAGCGGACCGACGGACTGATTGGCAGGGACCTTCAGGACGGTGTACGAAATTTCCTTGCCGTCGAACTTCGGCGTGGCATACGAAATCGTCTCGAACCGGTTGAACTCCACACCGGCGGGCAAGCTCAGCGTGACCATGACGTCCGCCAGGTCTACGTCGGACAGGTTCTTGAGGATGATATCTTGCCGCAGCAAGCTATCGACCGGCGTAGTCGAACTCTGAATCTCCAGCGGGGGCCACACGTTTCCCTGTGCGAAGGCAAGGCTTGGAAGAAGGGCCAGACTGAAGATGACCACAACTGCCAATACTCGTGCAACAGCCATGCACCTGCTCATAAAAACTCCTTTCCTGCAAACGGTTGTGGATGTAACCGGGCCCGGAGGGGACGGGGCCCCAGCAGCGCGCGCTCCATTGGGCTCGCCGCTATCGTTGGGTAGACCTCGAACCAACTGCGCTGCCCTGGACGAGACCGCCCAAGCACGCACCGAAATGTGGAACAGCTTACCAAACGAGATGACCGCAATTATACCATGGTTAGTTCTGTAGTTCAATAGCCCAAATGGGCCAACTCAGGAGGCATCAGCCGCGCCAGGCCATGCCAGCTCACAGTATGCATTCCGGCAGGGCGCGCCCAACGCGTACGCCACGCGCCGAGATCCGGGATCACACACGGCCGACCAGAGCGTGGCCGCACCGTCATCGTGACCGCAAACGTGAGCGGAATGGTCGCTCATCACCTCCTGTATCGGCTGTAGAGGATCGCTGGAATCCCACGTGGAAGGTCCCCTCCGCAGTCGAAGCAGCCGGCCGCGTGAGTGCGTCAACGTCCTGCGACCGTGGAACGGCTGCAGGTCCGGATGCTGATAATGGTTGGTCACGGCCAGAACGTCCGTCCGACCGCCTGACACGCGCACGGTTCCGGCGTGGCTTTCGACCACGTACATCTCGTCTCGATCGGCCATGAAATAGTTGAACGTGTGAAAGAGCGGCATCAGGCGAATGGTGTTCATGGCTTCCCGCGCGGTGCGGCACGTTTCGAGGGCAATCCGCACGACGAGATGGAAGGGCACGCCGGGACGGATGCACTTTGGGTGCTCCGACATGACCGTGTGCAGAGAGACGAACACGCCGAACTCGTTGACGCCGTCGTAGCGACCCCCGATGAGGCCGCTGTTGGTGCCCAAGTGCGCTGCGTAGCCCGGGGGAGCCGTGTAGATCAGGTAGCGATGGTGTTGGCGATGGCGGAAGTCGTAGTTGCGACCGATCCGCACGCGCCCGTCGGACCCGCGATAGCCGACGGTGGAGCACTGGCCGATCTGGCCGCGGGTGACGTTCAGCGACACGTGCGACAGGAGCTGCGCGAGAGGAAGCTGCTTGGCCTCGGCGAAACCCTCGTATTCGGCTTCCAGGCCAGGGTCGATCCGACTCACCTCTCGGAGGCAGGCCCAGCCGAAGTCCGGGTCCGGCTTGTCCGGAGTCCGCTGCGGAATCGTCCGCAGTGGGGTGACCCGGCCCAGGTACCGGCCAATCGCCGCGTGGGCGCCCGGCGCTGTGAAGATGCGATAGTCGGCCCGTTCTTCCTGAGCCAGGTTTTCCTCGTCACAAGTTCGTGCCGTCAAAAAGCTCTCTCCAGCCCACCTAAGGAGCAACGAACAATGGGCTCGCGCTGACCGCGTCCCAAATCTCCTGGCGGAACGTCTTTTCGTCCTGGAATCGGTAGTAGTTGTGCAACTCGGCCCAGGCCTTGTCCTGCCGCCCGCTGTACAGGTAATCCAGCACCACCGGCAGCACCGAGCACTTGGTCGAGTTGTCCCACTCACATTTGTCCTGAGCCTTGGCGCCGATGGCGTCCTGCCGATCTCGAACGATGTCCTCGGTGTACGCCTGCGGGAACTGCGGACTGGCCGGAACGTAGCCACGCCCCGGCTCGTACTCCATGATGACCTTCACCAGGGGCGAGCCCGCGAAGCAGCAGTACTTGTAGGCAAAGAGATCGTCGCAAGTGATGAACTCCATCGTGCCGTCGCCGTTCAGATCCTTCATTTCGCCGTCGCAGTTGGAGTCAGGGCTCTGCAGAACCTTGTCGAGTGTCGGGCCGAGCTCGTACACGAACCACGAGAAGCAGCAATGGGCCCCACCTGAAAAGGTCTGAACCACCAGGTCGGGGTAGCCCGTGCCGGTGATGTCCGTGCCGGTCAGATCGCTCAGTTTGAAGGCCGATTCGATCTGCACGTCCGGCTGCCCCGGCTGTGAGATCGTCACGAGGTCCTGGAAACCCATCGCATCCTGGGCCGAGTCGGCCCACAAGCGAATGGTGTACTGGCCGATCTGTCGCTGCTCCTTCAGGACGTAGGATGTGTCGGGGTAGAGCGTTGATGTCGGCGGGGTCGGCGTGGGTCCGGAAGTCTGTGTGTCCTGGCCCCGTACCGGCGTCGCGGTGTCGGGGGGAGGGAGCTGGGTATCGCTCTGAGTGACGACCGTGTGTCTTTCCGGAGTAGCTGGCGGCGTGGGTGCTGCTGCATAGCCGGCTGTGCTCCAATTCAGAATCCCAATACCGGCGATGACAGCGAAGAGGACTGCGAAGCGCTTCATATGAGACCTCCCTCCGTGGGATCGGTTTGTCTGGAAGAGAAAGGCGACGATCGAAAAAGCGACGTCGTGTGGACGAAAACCATTGTACTCAATCGCGCGCCCCATGCAAGTTGTCACACTTCCTGAACCTTAAAATTGCGCCCGTTCCTTGACAAACGACAATTTGTAACTATAATGGTTACGAAATTAAAGAGAGGTGCCTGGTAGACGATGAACAGTCGATTCACGGTTGCGGTACACGTTCTAACCTTTCTGGCACTGGCCGGAGGGGAGCCCACGCCGTCGGACTTCATCGCAGACAGCGCGGGCACACACCCCGTTGTGATCCGACGCATCATGGGCGACCTACGGCGAGCCGGACTGGTGACGGCACAATCGGGTACGGGGGGCGGTTGCAGTTTGGCACGGCCGTCGACCGATATCACCTTGCTGGACGTGTACCGGGCCACAGCTGCAGGAGACCTCTTCGCGCTTCATCCTGGGACCCCAAATCCCAACTGCGCTTGCGGGAGCAATATCCAGCCGGTGCTGCGAGGAGTATTTGGGGCGGCCGAATCTGCGATGGAGCACGTACTATCAGGAATAACCATTGCCCACGTCGCGGGTGAGATTTTGGCACGCGCGCACGAGGCGGGTGGTAAAGGCGGTAGCTGGCAGGAGAACTTTGCCAGAGAAGATTTTCGCGCTGACGTGGCGAGCCAGTGATCGACTTCAAGCAGGCTCACCACCTCACGGGAGGCTAACATGATAAACTCAATCGCATTGATAGGGGCGATCCTGGCCGGCACGACGTGGCTGTGGTTGATCTACAACAAAGCGCGGGCGGAAAGCCGGAGGGCTTACCAGCCCATCCCAATTCGTATCGATGAACCTCGCCGTCGAAGAAGAGGTTAACGATGAATCGAACCGCGCTGATCACCGGTGCAAGCCGTGGGCTAGGCGCGGTTGTGGCCCGCTTTCTGGCGGCCGAGGGTGACGATCTGGTCATCACCGCCCGGGGAGCTGCCGCGCTTGAGGCGGAAGCCAACGAGCTGTCGTCAATGGGCGGAAGGGTTCTCGCCCTGGCCGGCGACGTGGCTGATCCGCACCATCGGCAGCGTCTGATGCGGGAAGTCCAACAAAGGGGTCGTCTTGACCTGTTGGTGAATAACGCCTCGGAGTTGGGCGCCACACCGCTGCCGCCCTTGACTTCGTATCCACTGGATGAACTGGAGCGCGTCCTGGCAGTAAACGTGATCGCTCCGCTCGCGCTGGTACAGCTGGGTTTGCCGCTGCTCAAGGCCCGCCACGGGCTCGTGGTGAACATTTCCAGTGACGCCGCGGTCGGTGGGTACCCTGGCTGGGGCGGCTACGGTGCCAGCAAGGCCGCCCTCGATCTGGTGTCGCTCACTTTGGCGAATGAGCTGACGGCTGAGGGCGTCGCAGTCGTCAGCGTCGATCCGGGCGACATGCGCACGGCGATGCATCAGGCGGCGTACCCCGGTCAGGACATTTCCGACCGGCCGCTGCCGGAGGTAACGCTGCCGTTTTGGGTGTGGCTGTTCGGTCAGGATCATCAGGCCATCAACGGTCGCCGGTACGTCGCTCAGGAAGAGCGCTGGGAGGTGCCGGCGTGATCCGGGCGGAGCTGAAATTCACCCGACCGGCGGATTTGGCTGCGACTGCGCCGCCGGAGCTGCGAGGGCTGGCGCGCGATGCCGTCCGCCTGATGGTAACCAAGCCGGGCGGACACACTCACGCCCGGTTTTTCGATTTGCCCGAGTTCTTGCGGCCGGGCGATTTGTTGGTCGTCAATCGCAGTGCCACGTTGCCAGCGAGTCTGCCGGTGGAGAGCCGCCTGGGTGCCATCCGGCTCAACCTGTCCACTCGCTATGGGCGGGGCGTCTGGCTGGCGGAACCCCGCTGGAGCGCGGCCCAACCTGGACCCCTGCCGTTGCGCCCAGGTGAAGATTTCAGCGTCGACGGCGTCACCATTCGGGCTATCGCGCCTTATCCCGGGTTGCCGCGTTTATGGTTCATTCAGGCCGGCGGCGGCTTGGATCTCGCGATCTCGCGCGTCGGCAGGCCGATACGTTACAGCTACGTCTCCGAAGAATACCCGCTCGAGACGTATCAGACGATTTTCGCCTGCGTGCCCGGCAGCGCCGAGATGCCATCGGCGGGTCGGCCATTTTCCTCCTCTCTGCTCCAGCGCCTGAGAGACAAAGGGATCGAACAGGCAGAAGTGCTGTTGCACGCCGGAGTGTCCAGCCTGGAGTCGAGCCGGGCCAGGCGGAATCTGAAAGGGTGTTTCCGGAACCCTTCTGGGTGTCTGTGGCGGCGGCCGAAGCCGTGAATCGAGCGAGAAACGAGGGCCGGCGGGTTATTGCCGTGGGTACGACCGTGGTTCGGGCGTTGGAGTCGGCGTGGGATGAACGTGGCGACCGGCTGCGTGCCGCGACGGGCTTCACACGCGTGTACCTGCATCCCGGCAGGCCGATCCGCGCCGCGGACGGTCTCATTACCGGATTCCACGATCCGGCCACCAGCCACCTGGCATTGCTCCAGGCCCTGGCCGATCCACAACTGATTCGCGCCGCCTATGCCGAGGCGATTCGAGAGCGATACCTCTGGCACGAATTCGGCGACAGCCATTTGATCGTAGTGCGTGATGCGTGAGGCGTGATACGTAAATAGGTGATAGCGTGATGCGTAATAAACCACTTCATTACGCATCACGCTATCACCTATTTACGTATCACGCCTCACTTCTTACGGGTACAGGCGGTTGAGCACGCGGGGGAACGGGATCGTTTCGCGGACGTGGTCGATCTTGCAGATCCATGCCACGGTGCGCTCGATGCCCAGGCCGAAGCCGGAGTGCGGCACGGAGCCGTAGCGCCGCAGGTCCAGGTACCACTCGTAGGCCTCGCGCGGCAGCTTGTGCTCCACGATGCGCTGCTCCAAGAGCTCGAGGCTGGCCGTGCGTTGGCCTCCGCCGATGATCTCGCCGTAACCTTCGGCCGCGAGCAGGTCTACGGACAGGCAGGCCTTGGGATCCACCGGGTCCGCCTCCATGTAGAACGCCTTGATCGCCGTCGGGTAATGGTGGACGAAGACCGGCTTGTCGAAGTGCTCGCCCAGCACGGTTTCATGGGGGGCGCCGAAGTCATCACCCCACTTTGCATCCACGCCTTCCTTCTGCAGGATCTCGATCGCCTCGGTGTACGTGATCCGCGGGAAGGGTGGAACCACGTTCTTAAGGTACGAAGTGTCGCGTTCCAGCACTGCGAGCTCGGCGGCCCGATTCGTCAGGCAGCGCTGCACCACGTAGCTGACCAGCTCCTCCTCTACCTCCATGCACTCGTCCAGATCGGCGAAAGCCATTTCGGGCTCGACCATCCAGAATTCCAGCAGGTGGCGGCGTGTCTTGGACTTCTCGGCGCGGAACGTGGGACCGAAGCAGTAAACGCGGCCGAAGGCCATGATGTCGGCTTCGTTGTAGAGCTGCCCGCTCTGGGACAGGTAGGCGGGCGAGCCGAAGAAGTCGGTCTCGAACAGCGTAGTCGTGCCCTCGCAGGCGGCCGGCGTCAGAATCGGCGTGTCCATGTTGACGAAGTGGTGGTCGTTCAGCCAATCTCGGACGGCGCTGATGACCTCGGCCCGGATGCGCAGGATGGCGTGCTGCCGCGCGGACCGAATCCACAGGTGCCGATGATCCATGAGAAACTCGATGCCGTGTTCTTTCGGCGAAATGGGGTAGTCCTGGGCGATCTGGACGACCTGGAGCGCGGTGACGTCCAGCTCGAAACCCACCCGGCGCGCGATCGTCGGCGCGCACGGTCCCTGTGACGATGACCGAGGACTCTTGCGTCAGCTTGACGGCCGATTCGAAGGCTTCCGGCGGGACGTTCTTCTTGAACACCACGCACTGGATCATGCCGGTGCCGTCACGCAGCATGATGAACTGCAGCCGGCCCTTATCGGTCTTGTTGTAGACCCAACCTTTGAGGGTGACTTCTTGCCCGACGTAATCGGCGATTTTCTCCACGTAAACGTGTTTGGCCATCAAATTGACCTCCCGGCACCTCGTATTGAGTCCGTCGACCCAAAATGGCGATCCTGTTTGACGCGCCGATTATAGCATACGCCCAGCCGTCGGGCAAAGGCCGACAGACCCCTCTCCGCCAAGGACAAATCGGTTCGTTACTCATTAGTCCGTGATCAGCCGGTCTCGCCGAAAGCGGTTCAGCGCCAACACATACAGTACGACATCCAAACCTCCCAGAATCAAGCTGATGAGAACGGTAATCTGCATAGGGTCCGTGCTCAGCAAGGCGTCGAGCAGACGCACTTTCCATTCCGAAGGGAGGGCACGCACGCCAAAAACCGGCGCGAACAGGATCAACAAGACCACGATGCCCAGAGTTTGCTGGGCCTGTCGCACGGTCTTCGACCGCAGTGAGACGAAGACCCCCGCCCCGCTGGCCAGCATTGCGGCCAGGATACTCAGAACCGCAATCGCCAGAACGATGGCAGGGGGATACAGCAAGAGCTGACCCTGGCCGTGCGCCACGTTAACCGTTACCAGGGCGACCGCCAGGCCGGCCCAGGACAGCCCCAGGCTGTAGCCGACGACGGCGCCGAGTTTCCCCAACAAGATGGCGCGATCCGACAGGCGACTCGCCAGCAGTGTTTCCAGGGTGTGCCGCTCCCGCTCGCCTGCGAAAGAATCTGCCACGACCATGGTTACCATGTAGAGCGCCAGCCATGCGCCGAAGTAGGGTGCGATCGGCAGTTCAACCCAGGCAAGGCCCATCTGCACCGGCACGAGAATTCCAAACACGCCCACGACGACCAGCACACGCAAGCCCGTGCCACGGAAGCTGCCGCCGGAAAGGAGCAATTCTTTCCACTCTTTCCACATCACAGTCCAGATGTCAGCGATCATTTTGACTCCTGAACCAGCATCAAGAACGTCTCTTCGAGGCTGGGTCTTTCTTTTCGGACTTCCTCAATCTGAGCGCCGGACGCGGTCAGGGCGCTGACGAGCGGCGCGACGTCGAGGTGGTCCCGGCGCAGGTCGATGAACAGACGATCCCCTTGCAGGTCGAGTCCTGCCACCTCCGGGCGGGCCTGCAGCATGGCCAGGACGTCGTCGCTGAATCCGCGCCCAACGACTACGATGCGCGGCGTCGCGTTTTCGGCGCGTAATTCGTCGGGCCGACCGGTGGCCACGAGTTTCCCCTGGCGGATCACGCCCACGCGCTCGCACAGCTTCTCTGCTTCAGCCAGGTTGTGCGTCGTCAGGAAGACCGTGACGCCCTCCCGCGTGGCCAGGGCGGCGAGATCGTCGCGGATCGCTACCGACGCTGCCGGGTCGAGCCCGGCCGTTGGCTCATCGAGGAAGACGAGCGCCGGCCGATGCAGAAGGGCGCGGGCAATCGCCAGCTTTTGCTTCATTCCGCGGCTCCAGGTGTTGACGCCTTCCTTGCGCCGGTCCCACAGGCCAAAGTGCGAGAGCAGCTCTTTGATCCGCGCTCTTCGATCTTCAGCCGGCAGATGCCAGACACGGCCGTAAAACTCCAGATTGTCTTCGGCGCTCAGTCGTTCGTACAGGCCGGGATGTTCGAGCAATGCGCCCGTCTGCTGCCGGATCTGGTCGGCCTGCGTTCGAACGTCGAAGCCCAGCACGCGGGCCTGGCCGCCGGTCACTTGCAGCAGGCCCAACAACAGACAAATCGTGGTCGTCTTGCCGGCGCCATTGGGCCCTAAGAAGCCGAACAACATGCCCGCCGGGACCTGCAAGGACAGGCCGTCCACGGCTCGCACGGAGCCAAATTCGCGGGTCAGGTTGTCGGTGTCGATTGCCAGTTGAACCATTCTGTTTCCCTTCGAAATCTCACATCGTCAAACCGAGGATTCCGCCCCGTTCCCACCGGCGGAGTCCAGCCGAAGTCGTGTCCGTCCATCCATCGTCCATCTATCGATGGAGCGAAACCAGGGCTGGAACCGCGTCGAACAATGCGAAATCCTAGCGGCATCCCGATGATGGTCATGCAGAGCACGTACGCGACTTCCATAACGATCGCGCTAAGCCACCAACCGATCAGGACGAAGTAGATCGCTCGGAGCACGATGTTGTGCTGGGGCACGCTGCCACCGTCGGACACGACCGTTACTCCTCCGACGTGGGTAACCGTGACTGCCGATTGCTGACCGCGCAAGGCCATGATCTGCGGGATGCGATTGAGCATCATGACCCCGAATGGGATGCCGACCACGGTCAGCATCAGCACCCAGGACACCGCGATCCAGATCTGTCCCAGCCACCAGCCGATGAAGAGGAACCACAGTACCTGCACCAGGCAGCCGTGGCCATCGTGAGCCTTAATGACGACAGTGTTGCTCATACCACCACCTCCTCGAACCCATACGGGCCCGCGCCCCACCTGCGTATCGTCGCGCGCGGGCGCTGGTCAACCTGCTGATTCTACATCAGCGCGAGTTCGCGGGCAAGTGGCGTGCCGGCATAGTTCACGTCAAACGCACAGAATGTCGGTCCTCAATTCGACCCGTCTGCCGTGACACGAGCCCTGAGAACGGTTGACATCCCCATGGAATTATGCTCTAATAAACGCCGCCTGCTATATGGCAACGACGACTGTAGTGCGACAATCCACGAGGGAGGGCGAGAGTGATGCCGGACCAGACGAAAGAGGTCTTGTTCCAGGAGTCTTCGAAGTATCTGCCGGGGGGCGTGACCGCTGCAACTCGACTGAACAAGGCGCTGCACGGCGTGTTCTTCATCAGCCGCGGCGACGGGGGGAAGGTGTACGATGTGGAAGGCCGCGAGTACGTGGACCTCTGCACGTCCCACGGTGCGACATTCCTGGGCCACAACAACGCGCAGATCAAGGCGGCTATCGGCCAGGCGTTGGAGATGGGCATCGTATGCTCCGCGGAGACCGAGTTCCAGACCCGCCTGGCAAAGAAGATCGTCGAGATGATTCCTTCAGCCGAGATGGTGCGATTCGCCACCAGCGGCACTGAAGCGACGATGTATGCCATCCGCGCCGCCCGCACCTACACCGGCAAGGAGAAGATCGTCAAATTTGAAGGGCATTTCCATGGCATCCACGACTATGCTGAGTGGAGCTTCGCCCCGCCGCTGGACCAGGCCGGCCCTGTCGATCGGCCGACTCCTTACGCCCAAACCGCGGGCATGCCGGCCGCTGTCCGCGATCTGGTCATTCCCCTGCCGTTCAACAATCTGCCCGTCCTGGAGAAGACCCTAAAGTCGCGCAAGGATGAGATCGCCGCGGTGATCCTGGAGCCGGTGTGCTACAACAGTGGCTGCCTGAAGCCGCGGCCGGGCTACCTCGAGGCGCTCCGCGAGCTGACGCGTGACCTGAACATCGTCCTGATCTTCGACGAGGTCCTGTCCGGTTTTCGGATGGCTCCCGGCGGGGCACAGCAATACCTCGGTGTGACTCCCGATATGACGACGCTTGCCAAGGCACTCGCGGGCGGCGTGCCTCTCAGTGCATTTTGTGGCAAGCGCGAGATCATGGAGCAAATCAACCCCATGGGTCGGGCCGAGCACTCCGGAACCTACAACGCCCACCTGATCCCCGTCATGGCGGGCCTCGCCAGCCTGGACCAGATTTCCGCCCCCGGATTCTACGATCACATCAACGAACTCGGCGATCGCCTGTATTCCGGACTGGATGAGATCATCGGGCGGCTGGGGCTGAAGATCCGCCTGCAGTATCTGGGCGCGCGCTTTGCGCTCCATTTCGGCATGGACCCGGACGTAGAGATCGTCGACTATCGGCAGTCGCTGGGTCACGATGTGGACACGCATCTGAAGTTCCTGGCCGCAGCGGTGGAGAACGGCGTCTACTTCCACGATTACGGGGGACGGCCGGCGCACCATGGCTTTTCGGCCGCGCACACGGCGGCCGACATCGACCGCGCCCTGGAGGGGATCGACGCCGCGCTGCAGACGGTGGCCTGAGTCAGAGTCCAGGCTTCTGAACAGCGGACTTCCGGAGTTACCAAGACTCCGGGAAGTTCCGGGAAAGTCCGGTTTTCAACTGGTGAAGTGGGTCAGAGTGGGTAAAAATGGAGTAACTGAAAGTAGTCGAATAGTGCACAATCCGTGTGGCAGAAATCGTTGACAAAAGCTCCGCGTTGACTATAATCGTAACCAGGCTCACAGAGTCGAGACTCGAGGGTTCGGCGCATTCACGTCTCTGTTGTGGGAGGAGAAGATCATGTCAACTGGACGATTGGCCGGCCGGGTGGCGTTGGTGACGGGCGGCGGTCGCGGGATCGGCAAGGCCATTGCGCTGTCGTACGCCGAGGAGGGTGCGGACGTTATTGTGGTGGCACGGGGCAAGGACGAGACCGCCGGAACGGTCACGGAGATCGAGGCTCTCGGCAGCCGGGCGCTGGCGGTGACGGCGGACGTGACCCAGCCCGGCCGAAGTGGAGAACATGGTCGAGACCGGCCTCGAAGCGTTCGGCAAGATCGACATTCTGCTGAACGCGGCCGGGCAGCGTGCCGTATTCCCCAGTGCTGAGTTGACATTCGAGGACTGGCAGCGCGTGCTCGACGTGAACCTGACCGGCTCCTGGTTGTGCTCACAGGCCGTGGGCCGGACGATGATCGAGCGTGGATACGGCAAGATCATCATGATGGGTTCCATGCAGGCGCATGCCGGCGCCCCGGAGCGCGCCGTCTACATCGCTACGCAAGACCGCCCTGGTGGGGCTCACTCGAGCCCTGGGCGTGGAGTGGGCCAGCTACGGCATCAACGTGAACATTCTGTCCCCCGGCTATTTCCGAACCAAGGCCATCGAACGGCAGTTTGCCATCGGCCAGCTGGACAAGGCGGCCATCGAGCGCCGGACCCCGGCGCACCGCCTCGGCGAGATGAAGGATCTGACCGGCCCGGCCGTGTTCCTGGCCTCAGCCGAATCGGACTTCATGTGCGGCCAGGCGCTCATCATCGACGGCGGGTTCATGGCCTACGGCTTCCTGTGAGCCGTAGAACCCGGCCATTGTCTTACGACATCAGCTAGTGAGCGCAAAGTGAACTGAAGAGAGGTGCTTTATGCCTGACATTCCAGACTATGCGCGACCCTTTGGCCGGCCTGGATCGCAGCGCTACGACTTCTTCGTCGGCATCGATTCCGATGGCTGCGCGTTCGACACGATGGAAATCAAGCACAAGGAATGCTTCACCCCGGCCATCATCAAATACTGGGACCTGCAGGCGGTCTCGAAGTACGCCCGCGAGGGCGGAGGAGTTCGTCAACCTCTACTCCAAGTGGCGTGGCATCAACCGTTTGCCGGCGCTGGTGATGGTCTTCGACCTGCTCGCGCGAGCGGCCCGAGGTCATCCGCCGCCACGTCGACTCCGCCCGAGGCGCCGAGGCTGCGTGAGTTCATCGCATCCGGCAAGGCGCTCAGCAACGCAGTCGCTGAAGGAGCTGATGCGCAAGACCCACGATCCCGAGTACGTTCGCGCCCTGGCGTGGAGTCGAAGGCGTCAACGCCGCCGTGGCCGACATGGTGCACGGCGTGCCGCCTTTCCCGTTCGTACGCGAAAGCCTGGAGACGCTGCAGTCGAAAGCCGACATGATCGTGCGTCTCCGCGACGCCGGGGGAGGCGCTGGCGCGTGAGTGGGACGAGCACGACATCGCCCGCTACATGCAGCTGATCTGCGGCCAGGAGATGGGCAAGAAGTCGGAGCACCTGCGCTATCGGGGCCAGGCGGCAAGTATCGGCCCGGACCACGTCCTCATGATCGGCGATGCGCCGGGCGACATGAAGGCGGCGCGCGACAACGATGCTCTCTTCTATCCCGATCAACCCCGGCTTCGAGGACCAATCCTGGGAGCGGTTCTATCGCGAAGGGCATCGGTCGATTCCTGGCTGGAACCTACACTGGCGACTACGAAGCGGCTCTCGTTCGGGAGTTTGAAGCGTTGCTGCCGGACACACCACCCTGGAAGCGTAGCTGAGGGCAGACTGCCGAAGCCACCGGCGTCGTTGCGGCCCGCGGTGGCTCCAAGCACAGTGTGTCGGCAGTCTTGAATTCGTCGGAAGTCTTTGAGACAAGAAGGAGGTATTGCAAAATGAAATACGACATGGGGCTCATCGGCCTGGCGGTCATGGGTCAGAACCTGGTTTTGAATATCGAGCGGAACGGTACGTCGGTGGCGGTCTTCAATCGCACCGGAGCGAAGACCGATCAGTTTATGCAAGGAGCGCGCCGGGGGCAAGAAGATCGGTGCGGCCCACACGGTGGCCGAGTTCGTCGGCATGCTCAACACGCCGCGCAAGATCATGATCATGGTCAAGGCCGGCCAGCCGGTGGACGACGTGATCGATGAGTTGCTGCCGTTGCTGGACAAGGGCGACCTGCTGATCGACGGCGGGAATTCATTCTTCAGGGACACCGAGCGCCGCAACAAATCGGTGACCGACAAAGGATTCCGCTACATCGGCACCGGCGTGTCCGGCGGCGAAGAGGGCGCTCTGTGGGGTCCGTCTATCATGCCGGGCGGCTCGCCTGAGGCGTACGAGATGGTTCGCCCGATGCTCGAAGGCGATCGCCGCCAAGGTGAAGGGCGAGCCCTGCGTGACCTACATCGGTCCCGGCGGCGCCGGCCATTACGTGAAGATGGTGCACAATGGCATCGAGTACGGTGACATGCAGCTGATCGCCGAGGCGTACGACATCTTGCACCGCGGCCTGGGCCTGTCCGCGGACGAGTTGCACGACGTCTTCTGCTGAGTGGAACAAGGGCGTCCTCCAGTCCTATCTGATCGAGATCACGGCGAATATCTTCACGCGAAGCGATCCGGACACCGGCCAGCCGCTGGTGGACGTGATCCTGGACGAGGCGCAGCAGAAAGGCACCGGCAAGTGGACGTCACAGAGCGCGCTCGATTTGGGCGCGCCAATCCCGACGATTACCGCGGCGGTCGATTCGCGCATCATCTCGTCCTTCAAGGCGGACCGCGTGGCTGCCTCCAAGGTCCTGTCCGGACCGGACCCGCGGATCGATGTGACTCCGGAGGAGCGCAACGCCCTGATCGAGGACGTTGCGCCAGGCGCTCTTTGCGGCCAAGATCTGCTCCTACGCGCAGGGCATGGCTCTGCTGCGAACGGCCTCTCAGGATTACGGCTACGACCTGCCTTACGGCGAGATCGCCAAGATCTGGCGAGGCGGCTGCATCATCCGGGCGCAGTTCCTGGACGATATCCGCGAGGCCTTCCAGCGCAATCCGCAGCTGCCGAATCTGCTCGTCGATCCCTATTTCAAGAAGGCGGTCGAGGGCGCGCAGGCCTCGCTGCGGAAGGTCGTTGCAGCCGCCGCCGGCGCCGGCATTCCATGCCTGGCGACAGGCGCGTCTTTGGCCTACTTCGACGCCTATCGCAGCGCGCGGCTGCCGGCCAACCTGACCCAGGCCCAGCGCGATTATTTCGGCGCCCATACCTATCGACGGGTGGACAAAGAGGGCGTCTTCCACACCGAGTGGGCGACGGAAGAGCGCAGTCCTCAAAACTCTTAGGCCTTCAGACTTCCGAAGTTTTCAAGACTTCGGAAGTTTTTGAATTTCGGAAGCTCCCCAGTGCGGCCCCAGCAATCCGGTTCGTTCGAACCGGATTGCTGGGGCCGGAATTTCTTGTTATTTTGACCTTTGTGGGCTAAAATTGGTCGTAACAGGGCTCGTGAGAACCTCTCCCGGCCTCCCCTCTTTCGAAGGGGGATCGGGAGAGAGGTTTGGTTGAAGGAAGGAAAGCACGCCGTATGGACATCAGCCAGCTGGCGCAGGCCGTCAAGTGGTTGGAGGAAGAGCAGACGCGTGACAAAGCCGACATCGAGCGGCTGGCGCAGCAGCTTGCCTCCACGCAGAATGACCTTATCGACCAGGCCAACAAGACCAAAGACCTGGAGGGCAGGCTGGCCGCCGCGAACGCCCAACTCAGTCGGACGACCCAGATCGAGACGGCGATGGAGAAGGCCCGCAAAGAGATCTCGCTGTTGGTCCAGCAGACGGACAGCCGGGTGCAGGCGGCCGAGCAGGGGCTCCTGGCCGCGCGTCACACCGAGCGCGAGTCAACCGCCAAGGCTATAGCGGACGTGCGCGTCGAGGTGGAACGGTACGCGCATTACGAAAAGGCGATCGAGAGTCAGCGTGTCGAGATTGCGCGCCTCAATGATGCGCTGTCGAAGCTGGCCCACCAGCTTACCGAGGATACCAAGGGTGTCAAGGAGAGGCTGCAGGGCCTGTCCTACCTGGAAGATTTGATCCGTCGCAACGAGCGCAACATTCAGCAGTTGCAGACGCTGGACGCCGAGTTGCGGCGGCAGCAGAGCCTGGCCACAGAAGCGCTCCAGAAGTCGGACTTCGAGCGGACGCGGCAAATGGCGGCCTGGCAGAAGGAATTCGATGCACAGCGTGTAATGCTGGAAGCGCTGGCGCCGCGCATCGCCACACTTCAGGAGCAGCAGGACTCCGGCCGGCACCTGGTCTCCGACATGAAGAAGTTCGAGGAGCGTCTGCAATTGCAGCAGGATCAGGTAGCGTGAAACCCAGCGCTTGGCCGAGGAACGGCAGAAGCGTGAGCTCGGCGATTGGCAGGCCGAGAACGAAAAGCGTTGGAAGCGACTGGAAGTCATCACCGAGCAACAATGGGGAAAGCAGGCGACGGAGCACGAGCAGGCTGTGGCCCGCCTGAAGGTCTTGGAGGAACACCTGCCGCGCATTCTCAATCACCTGGATTGGCTGTGGCGGGCACAACGCGCTTTCGCCTATCATCAGGTGAGCGAGGTTCAAAAGTGGGTGACCGACTTCGAGGATCTGGTGGAGGGGCGAGACCAGGCCGAGTCGGACGGTTCGCAATCGGCTGCATCCAGAGGTCCCCGCTCAGACGTTGCGTCTGGTCCAGCTATGACCGCGAAGAGAGGTTAGCTGTTGCACGTCGTCGGCACCGCAGGTCACGTAGATCACGGCAAGTCAACGCTGGTTCGGGCAATGACGGGAATCGATCCCGACCGGCTGAAGGAAGAAAAAGAACGGGAGATGACCATCGACCTGGGCTTCGCCTGGCTGACGCTGCCTAATGGCGAACAGGTCGGCCTCGTGGACGTTCCCGGGCACAAGGACTTCATCAAGAACATGCTGGCCGGTGTCGGTGGAATCGACGCGACTCTGTTCATCGTCGCCGCCGATGAAGGCGTAATGCCCCAGACACGCGAGCACCTGGCCATTCTGGACCTCCTCGGCGTAGAAGCAGGCGTGGTCGCCATCACCAAGAAGGACCTGGTGGAAGACGAGGAATGGCTCGAGCTGGTGATGGCCGAGGTATCGACCGAGCTTGAGGGGACCTGCCTGGGATCGGCGCCGATGGTGCCGGTGTCGGCGCGGACCGGTGAAGGGATTGCGGACCTGGTCGGCGAGCTGCAGCGGGTCCTGGGCGCCGCCCGCCGTTATCGCGATGACGGTCGACCTCGGCTTCCGATCGACCGCGTTTTCAGCGTGGCCGGTTTCGGCACGGTCGTCACCGGCACGTTGATCGACGGACAGCTCAAAGTGGGCCAGGAAGTGGAGATCCTGCCTCGAGGCCAGAAGGCGCGTATCCGCGGCTTACAGACCCACAAGGAGAAGCTGGACGTGGCATTCCCCAGCAGTCGCGTCGCGGTCAACCTGGTCGGGCGTCGCGGTGACGGACCTCGAACGCGGCGACGTCCTGACCCTTCCCGGCTGGCTGGCTCCGACGCAGATGATTGACGTGCGTCTGCGGTACCTGGCCGACGCACCCTTGCCTCTCAAACACAACGCCGAGGTCGATTTTCACAGCGGTGCCGCGCAGATTCCGACCTACGTCCGCCTGCTGGAGACGGACGCGCTGGAGCCGGGACAAACCGGGTGGGCGCAGCTCCGATTGGAGAGACCCGCCGTATTGCGCAAAGGCGACCGCTTCATTCTGCGCCAACCGTCGCCGAGCCTCACTGTGGGCGGCGGCGTGGTGGTCAATGCCTACCCACGGCGACGATATCGGCGATTCCGCAACGAGATTGTGGAGCAACTCGAGACCCAGGCCCACGGCTCGCCGGACGAGATCTTGTTGCAGGCCCTCGAAGTGCAGCAGCCGTGCGAGACCAAAGAGCT
Source organism: uncultured Chloroflexia bacterium (assembly GCA_963843645.1). GTDB lineage: Bacteria > Chloroflexota > Anaerolineae > DAOTYC01 > DAOTYC01 > CAWJLE01. Next base: position 182,229 of record CAWJLE010000005.1, read on the forward strand.
GCTCAAGCGCTCAGCCTTGCCGAACGACGTGGCGATCGAAGCGCTGAACCAGCTCCTCGAGCGGGGAGAGGTTGTCCTGCTTGGAATTCTTCCCGAAGGCGCCGCCGCGGTGTCCAAATCTCAGCTGAACGGCGCGCTGGTAATGTCGCGTCCTGGCTGGCGCAGTCTGCTGGAACAGGCGGCCGCGTATCTGGCCGCGTATCACGGCCAGTACCCGCTGCGTCGGGGCATGCCGAAGGAAGAGCTGAAGAGCCGGATGCGACTGCCGACCCGCGTTTTCAACGAGGTCATGCTGTCGGCAGTTCGAGAGCAGGCGCTGAAAGAGCACGAAGCCTGGGTGAGTCTACCGGAGCACGAGGTGACGTTCGGCCCGGAGACGCAACGGCTGGTCGACCAGCTGCTCGGCGTGTTCCAAAAGCAGCCTTACGCCACGCCGTCCGTGGCCGATAGTGAGAAGATGGTCGGAGCAGACGTGCTGGGCGCTCTCATTGAACAGGGCACTCTGGTGAAGGTTAACGCCGACGTCCTGTTCCTGCGAGAGACCTACGACGAGATGGTTGCTCGGGTGAGCGGCTACATTCGCGACAATGGGAGCATCACTGTGGCGCAAGTGCGCGACATGTTTGAGGCCAGCCGCAAGTACGCCCTGGGTTTGATGGAATACCTGGACGAAAAGAAGATCACTCGTCGTCAGGGGGATGTGCGCATCTTGCGTTGAGCACCCCCCTGAGGGACTTCCGGATTCACTGAGCCGGAAGTTACGGTGATCTCTTTCAGAGGATAATATGCCTACCGAAAGTATGGACGAGTACATTGAGGCGATCTACCGCCTGGGCGGCGACGCCGGGCCGGTGGCGATGGGCGACGTGGCGCAGCGTCTAGCCGTGTCTGTCGTGTCCGCCAATGAGATGGTGAAGAGGCTGGCTGCGCGAGGGCTGGTTGAATACGAACCCTATCGCGGCATCATCCTGACCGGACCTGGGACAGAGCTGGCCTTGCGCGTTCTGCGCTGCCATCGTCTATGGGAACGTTTTCTCACGGATACCCTTGGCCTGCCGTGGGACCAGGTGCACGACGAGGCCTGCCGCCTCGAGCACGTCACCTCGCCCCTGGTCGAGGAGCGTCTGTCGGCCTTTCTCGGTGAGCCCACTCACTGCCCTCATGGGAACCCGGTTCCAGCCGCCGGCTCGACTCACGAGCCCAGGAACCTAACGAGTCTCTCACTCGCCGCGCTGCAGGCGGGCCAGTGCGCGGTCGTCACCAGCGTTTCGGATGAAGATCCCGAGCTTCTCCGCTACGTGGGCCAGCTGGGACTGTGCCCGGATGCCGTGATCGAGGTCGAGAGCGTCGCCCCCTTCGGCGGCCCCATGACTCTGCGCGTCGAGGGGAACGAGCGCATCGTCGGCGGGCAAGTCGCGAACGTAGTGTGCGTTCAGATCGTCGAGTAACGGGCTATCTCGTCGCGCTGAGGTTTGCGGCAGCCGCCGGGAATCAGACTTCTACTTCCCTGTCCCTCGAACAACAGCTCTTCCTGGTGTCCGCTCGGTCGTGCGTCGTGCCTGAGGGTCTCGGCCGGGCCGGATGAGACGCTTCGGGCAAAGCCCTCAGCGCGACTGCTGTGTCATAAGTCGCGGGGCTGGAAGCAGATCGCAGAGTAGATTTCGTTGAGGAAGCGGCTGGGAACCGAGGTGAGGAGCCTGGTATGGGTGAAGCCGCTTCGGCGCGCCAGTCCTTCCCAGGTTGGGTACGAGAGAGGGTAGGGCACCCACGTGTTCCCGCGGTCCGCGTTGTATTCGACCAGGATGAACCGCGCGCCCGGCCGCAGGAGGCCACGGATGTGTTGCAGGACGGGGCCCTTCTCCTGCACGAAGTGAAGCGAGTTGGCCATCACGATCCCGTCGAGCGGTGGCAGGGACAGCGGACCGGTGAAGTCGGCCACGACGTAATATACCGTAACGTCAGGAAAGCGGGCCCGCATGGCCCGCTTTTGTTCGCGTAATGATCGTTCGTCCAGGTCGATCGAATAGATGCGGCCGGACGGTTTGATGAGATCGGCGAGCGCCAACGTAAACGCGCCGGTCCCGGAGCCGAAATCGGCCCACACGCCGCCTGGTCCGGGGACTCCGTCCCGCAGCAATCGCACGTGATCGGTGTGATCCAAGGCCACGTCTCTCGATCAGATCGGTGAGAACCCGTTCAGGGTGAAGTCGTCGAAGTAGGCGTTGGTGTTGTCATCGTACAGGCTGTAGCCTTCCAGGAACACGGTGATCTGGGAGCCGAGGGCTTGCCCATTCGCGTCTAGCTCCGTCCATTGGCCCAGGTCAGTCATCGCTGTCAGCCAGAGGACGCTCGGCGCGCTTGGGTTGATGCCGCCGCTTGGATCGACGCCCACCTGGATTGCCCCCCCACCCAGGACGTACAGGTGCCCGAAGACCCTAATCGAGAAGAGAGAGTATGGCGCCGTGTTGAACTGATGAAAGATCCCCCCACGCCAGGTGGCTTCACCGGAAATCTTCTGCGCCCAATTGCCGCTATGGCGCGTCGTGAATTCGCCGTCGGCCGTCGGCTCGCCCCAGATGGTGTACCCGGTCCAACCCAGGCAGTAGTCGTGGTTCACGTTCCCCGCGAACTTGTCCTCGAAATCCTCCGTGAACGTGAAAGGCACTCCGCTGGGAACTGAGGTTTGCGGGGGCACGGGCTGATTAGGACCGAGCACCCCCGGGCGCTGCATCTTCTGCGGGAACGACCCCTGAGTATACACGTGGGGGTCGATCACGGGCGTGGGCGGCGGCAGGACTTGCTTTGGACTGGGCGCGCGGACGATTCGCACGTTGACCGGAGTGGTCGTCAGGCTGCGGGCATAGCGGTATCCGTGGACCTCGTTCCGCAACTGCAGTAGGAAGCGCGGGTTGCCGGAGAGCCGGCTCACGTCAACCAAGCGGTGGTCCGTGTACGCGAGTACCTGGTCGGGATAAACGAACCAGGCCACGCTCAGGCCGATCATGACGACGAGCAAAGCGACTGTCAAGTATTTCATAGCATCACTCCGGGCTCGTACTGACGCGCGACACCGATGGCTAACATAATCATTATACTCGAAATCGATCCAGATGGAAATGGTACCCAAAGGCTACAATGCCATCACCGATTAACCGTTGGCGATGCGGCGTTCGACCCAGCGCAATGCTTCTTCGGTCGAGCTGATTCGGCCCTCCGCCTGAGCTTCCCTCACGTCGTCCAGCAGGTCGCGCAGCCGCGGGCCGGGTTGCAGATCGAAGTGCGCGAGGAGTGCGTCGCCATCGATCAGGCGTGGGGGGGCGACGATTGTCTCGTATTCGTCGAAATAGGCTTGCCAAGCGAGGTGTGCCCTGTGCGATTCCGCGGAGGCGAGGTGTGCGTCTGCTCCGGTGAGGCTCTCGGCGAGGCGCCAAAGAACGGCGTCCGGTCCCGCGTCGCCGGCCTGGCGATAGAAGCGGTGCAGAGTACCGCGCGCCACGCCGCTGAGGACCGCTCCGGCAGCCCACGCCTTGCACAGGAGCCGTGCGCGGCGCGCTTCGGCGTTGGAGAATCTGAGGCCCGACAGACAGGCTCCGATTCGAGCCCCATCCTCCTGGAGCAGCGGATGCAACAGCGCGACAAATCTCAAGAGCAGCCTGCGCGACCGCCGGTCGGAGACGTACGCTCCCAGGTGTGCCTGGAGTTGGGCCTGATAGGGTGCGATCGCGCCGTCGTAGGGAGGGCCGACGTCCCGCGGATGGTCGAGCAGCCTGCTCAGCGCCGACTCGATGGCGATTGCTTTGTTGAAAAGGCTGTCGCGCGTGTTGGGGTCGTCAACCGGGGCGCCGAAGCGGCTTACGAGCGCCCACAGAATGCCGGCCTCGTGCATGTAACACAGAGGCGCATCGAGGGTCGGCAGGGCCAGGATGCGGCTCCACTCGTCACGAATACGCTCGGCGGACACCTGGCCCAGCACAGGCAGGGCTTGGCGGACGAGCCGGTCCGTATCCGGGTCGATGTTGAAACCGAGCTCCCCGGTCAGGCGTACCGCCCTCAGAATGCGGATAGGGTCATCGGAGATAGACGTTGGTGAAACCGCGCGCAGTCGTTTCGCCCGCAGATCGGCCTGCCCTCCCTGCGGATCGATGACGCTCGCCGCGCTGCGATCGGACAAGCTGAGGGCCATGGCGTTGATCGTGAAGTCGCGCTCGGACAGATCGGCCTCGAGGTCTCCGCCCTTCAGACGGGCGAAATCGACCTCTTTGATGCCGTCATCGGACGGCAGCAGGACGCGCGCCGTCTGCCGGGCCTCATCCAACACGTAGAAGGCCCCACCCAGTGCGTCCGCAGCCTGGCGGCTCAACGACAGCGTGTCGCCGTCGACCGCGACGTCGACGTCGTAGATGGGACGGCCGAGCAGGAGATCGCGCACGTAGCCGCCGACCAGGTACGCGGTGACCCCCCTCGCCCCCAGCCATTCGACGAGGCAGTCCAAAAGGGCATCCATAGGCGAGGTCAACTCCGATCGATCCCGGCTACCAATCAACTCCCGACGCCGCAACGACGCCGTCGCGTCGAGTCTTGGAGACTTCGGAGGTTTCGGCTACACACAGCACGGGACTGCATCACGTGCGGCTTTCATCCCCACTTGCGGCCAATCTCGAGGCGAATGTTCTGGGCTTCGGTGAAACCCGCCTCGAGTGCCTTCAGGTTCATCTCATCCGTCCCGCGAGGCGCGCGCGCCAGGACCGATTGCCGAGCCGCTTCGCGGCCGATCACGTCGGTGAGACCCACGATCAAGCCGAGGGCGACGATGTTGGCTGCGATGGCCCGGCCGGTGGCCTGTTCGGCCAGCTGCGTGATTGGTACTCTGATCGCGCGCGTCGTGGGCACGCGCGTGACGTGGTCCGAATCGACGATGACGATGCCGTCGGGCTTGGTCTCACGGAAGTACTTGTCGCAGGCCTCCTGGCTCATCGCCAGCAGCAGATCTGCGGAGATCACCTTGGGGAAATCGATCTCGCCGTCTGAGATGATCACTTCGGACCGACTCGCCCCGCCGCGCTGCTCGGCTCCGTACGACTGGGTCTGGGTGGCATTCTTGCCGTCGTAGATCGTCGCGGCCTCAGACAAAATCAGCCCGGCGAGGATGAGGCCCTGGCCTCCCTCGCCCGCCAGGCGGATCTCGAACCGGTCGTCCTCTCGTCCCTTGCCCGCGTGGGCGGAGTCTTCTTCGGCGATGTGTCGGCGGGTGCGCTGGCTTTGGCGCTCTCGGCCTGCCGCCTGGCTTCGGCGATGATCTGATCGTAGCGGTCGCCATACTCGGGAATATCCCGGTCCAGGACTTTGCCGTGGACGATCTTCTGCGCCCGCTCGTCTGGGGCCAGCTTTTCTGCTGCAGCCGCCGAAACGCTCTCTTCCTTGAGCCGGCGCATCATCTCGACGGCGCCGCCCTGCTTGTTCATGCGGCCGAAGGTGGTGTGGCAGTAGCTGACCACCTCCACCACGGAGAAGCCCTTCTTCTGCAGACCCTCGCTGATGAGCCTGTCCATCTCCTGAACGTGATATACAGTGCTGCGGGCCACGTAGGCCGCTCCGGCCGCGGCGGCCAGGTCGCAGATCGGCAGCGGCTGCTCGATCGTGCCGTACGGTGCAGTGGCTGAAAGCTTCCCCATCGGCGTCGTCGGCGAATACTGCCCGCCGGTCATGCCGTAGATCCGGTTGTTGACGATGATACAGGTGAGGTCGATGTTGCGGCGGGCGGCGTGAATGAAATGGTTGCCGCCGATGGCCATCGCATCGCCATCGCCCATCACCACGACGACGTGCATATCCGGCCGGAATAGCTTCAACCCGGTGGCGAAGGCCACGGCACGGCCGTGAGTGGTGTGCATGGTGTTGAAATCCGCGTACACGGGCATTCGGCCGGTGCACCCGATGCCTGATATAAGCGCTACTTCGTCCTTCTCGTAGCCCACCTGATCGATGGCGCGGATCAAGCTGCCGAGCACGATGCCGATTCCACAGCCCGGGCACCACAGGTTCGGGAACTTCTTGCTGTGCCTGAGGTATTGGTATATCGCCTGTTCTTCTCGTTTCACCCGTGACGCTCCATATACACTGAGGCTTCCCAGATTCTCAAACTTCCGAAGTGTCCTAAAACTTCGGAAGTTCAAAAATCTCCGGGAGTTTTTTGACGTTGGAAGCTGCCTACTTCTCCTCGATAGCGGCCAGAATCTGCTGCGGGTTGATCATTTCCCCGTCGGCACGATTGACCCGGCGTACCTTCGCCTGCCCGACCACCCGTTCCACTTCCAAGACCAGTTGGCCACGATTCATCTCGGGCACGATGACCTTCCGCACTCCCCGAGCTACCCTGGCTACCGCGCTGACCGGGAATGGCCAGAGCGTCTGCAGCGTCATGAGCCCGACGTTGTGGCGCTTGGCGCGGGCCAGCTTGACGGCGTGCCGGGCTGATCGAGCCGTGGCGCCGTACGAGATGATCACGTCTCGGGCGCCATTGGTCCACTCCTCTTTGTAGAGGCAGATCGTGTCCTCGTTGAGCTGAATCTTGTTGAAAACGCGCTCCAGCCAGGGATTGATCTCGTCCAGCCTCTGGGTGGGATAACCCGCACGGTCGTGCAAGAGGCCGGTGATGTGGTACCGATACCCCTCACCGAAGTTCGCCATCGGTGGTACGGCTACCGAATTGTCCTCGTAAGGGAAATACCACTCTGGCGGGACGTTGCTCTGCACCCGGTTCCACACTTCGACTTCGCCGGACGCCGGAAGGTCGACCTTCTCCCGCATGTGGCCGATCACCTCGTCCAGAAGCAGGATCACCGGCGTGCGGTACAGCTCGGAGAAGTTGAATGCCTGGACCGTGGCAGTGAACGCCTCCATCACGGAAGACGCGGTAAGCGCGATGATGGGGTGGTCGCCGTGAGTGCCCCACCGGGCCTGCATCACGTCGCCCTGCGAGGGGCTGGTCGGCTGGCCCGTGCTGGGACCCAGCCGCTGGACGTCGACGACGACGCACGGAATCTCCGCCATCGCCGCGTAGCCGACGTGCTCTTGCATCAACGAGAAGCCGGGTCCGGAGGTCGCCGTCATGGCCTTGGCGCCGCCGGCCGAGGCTCCGATGACGGCTGCCAGGCTGCCCAACTCGTCTTCCATCTGGATGAATTTGCCGCCGATCTGCGGCAACCGCCGGGACAACGATTCTGCGATACTTGTAGAGGGCGTAATCGGATATCCGGCGAAGAAATTGCAGCCCGCGGCGAGTGCGCCCTCCGCACAGGCATCGTTACCTGACATAAAACGAATCGTCACTCACCCGCCTCCTCACAGTGGCAAGCCCCGGCCGCAACCTCGGGTTCTTCCTCGAGCCGCAGCACGATGGCGAAATCCGGGCAGTGAATCACGCACCAGTTGCAGCTGGTGCAGCGCTCGGGAAATGCGACCACCGGATGCCCTTCGGCGTCCTCCTCGAACACTTTTCTGGGACAAAAGGCCACGCACAGTCCACAGCCCTTGCACCAGTTGGCAAATACTGTGACCCGTGCGTGGCGTCGTGCTGCGCGCACGCCTTTGTTTTCATTTGCGTCGACCGCTTGTGCGGGATCGTCCGCTGTCGTCTCTTTGCTGGCCATGTCACCTCCCAAACCGAAGCGTCCTCGCCTCAGCCGGGGATATTTTACCACTCCTGAACGCGACTACGCAAATAAGACTTAGAAAGCTCGTTTGACCGTGGCCCTGTCAACGTGTAGCATACCCTCATGGACCGATCATTGACCATTTTCTGCGGACGTTGTTCTGGAGGCTAGGACGTGCAAACGATTACCGACGAGTACATGCGGCAAATGATGCCCCAAGCCAGGGCTTACACGGTCGTCATCTTGAGAGCCGGACCGAGACGAAACGAGCCTGATGTTGAGAAGATCGTCTGGGAGCATGGCCGGCGGAACTTCGCGCTCCGCGCGGACGGTGTGCTGTCCATCGTCTGTCCCGTCAGGGACGGGAGCGATGTGAGTGGCATCGGCATCTTCAACGCCAGTGTTGAGGAAACGAAGAGGATCATGGACGAAGACCCCGGCGTACAAGCGGGGGTCTTCGTCTACGAGCTTCATCCATGCCGCAGCTTCCCGGGAGACAGCCTGCCGGTGTGAAAGGCTCGGATATCAGAGCTACTCCGCAGGGACGAGCGTGGCGTGGTCGGCGCCGTCGGCGGTGAGCAGATTCTGGCCGGAGCCGGTCTCGCGCAGACCGGCGACGAGCGTTCCCCGACCCGCCGCACCGACGGTCAGGTACAGCGCGCCGCGCAGCGGCTCGCCCTTGTGCCAGGACTTGACCGGCTGCCGACCGGCGACAGGCGGGCCGGACTGGTCCGCGAGGACCTGGCCTGTGGCCCCGTCCACGAGCCGCACGAACGTGGTGTAGTCTGAATCCACACTCGCAGTGCGGCGCCAATACATGTTGACCTGAACGCGATCACCGGCCTTGAGCTGCAGCGGCTCGCCTGGCGCCGCCGTCTGCTCGAAGAAGCCGGCCGGGTCCGCCACCGCCACCGAGGCGGTCTGGAGCGCGATGCGTCCGTCGAATACCGCCAGATCGGCGGTGCCGGTCGGCGTCACGACCTTGTGCAGCCAAAGCAGACCGTCATCCTCGTAGATCGGGCGGAAGTTGACCCGTGGCAGCACTTCGCCGTCCACGATCGCGTCGTAGCGGTCGGCGCACCGGGTAGCGATTGCCTTGCCGGTCCAGGACGATGTCGTCGGCGTCATCGATGACGCTGGGGAAGACGTACACGGCCTTGCGTTGAGAGACGTGCGGCACGATGTCGCTCTGTGCGGATACGACGGAATCGGGAGCGATCCGCTGCAAGATGGCTTCGATCTGCCGGCCGCGCCCTGGGGCGTGCCCTGGGCCTGGAGGGCCGCCGGGGCCTCGCTGAATCGACCGAACGAGTACACGCTGCCCAGGATCATCAACGTCACGGCGGCGGCGCGCCACCGGCCGTGCAGGCGAGCGATTGCCTGGATGGCGGCGACGAACAGGATCGGCAGGAGGGGAGCGACGTGCCACTCCTGGAGGGTGTACAAGCGAAGGCTCGTCGCTGAGCTGAAGGTACAGAAAGACCGGCAGCGACAGGGCGAGGACCGGCCAGCCGAGCAGTGCCACGAAGCCCGTGGGCAAGAGCTGGCGCAGAAATGCGAGCGCAATGTCCGCGCGGGCCAGGTGGATCAGGGGCACGAGCGGCTGGGTGAGCAACGTCCGCAGCGCTGCCCTGGGTGTGTCGCCCAGGTAGCCGTACCGGGCGCCGATGGAGCCGTACTCGCCTTCCTCACGAAAGGCCGGAATGATCGCCTGAAGCGACAGTCCAAGCCAGGCCAGGCTGAACACGCTGATCGCCGCACCCCAGCCTCGGGCGCGCTGATCGAAGAGCAGGAACACGCCGAAGGCAAGGGTCAGAATGGCCATATCTTCCTTGCACAGAAGGGCCAGGAGCAGGCTGCCGGTTAGCAGCGCGTATCGCTTCTGCAGCAGGGCGTAGAGGGCCAGCGCCACGAACGGCGTGGCCAGCGCAATCTCGTGGAAGTCGTGCAGGTTCACCAGGTGCAGCGCCGGATTTAGGTAGAACGCCAAGAGAATGACCGGCGCCCAGCGCTCGTCCACGCGCCGCGCGAGCCAGAAGATAGGCAGTCCGGCCGCGGCCAGGGCCAGGGTCTGCACCGCCAGTAGCGCGTGCACGTCCGACCACAGCCAATAGACGGGCGCTACCAGAAACAGAATGGGCGACAGATGGTCGCCCATGAAGTTGTAAGGATATTTGAGGGTGTTGGCGAAGGATTGACCGTGTGCCGCGCTCCAAACGATCTGGTCGAAGTAGCCCAGGTCGAGAGCGTGAGTGAGAAACCGGTTGTGCAACTGCCAGACCAGGCCGGTGAACGCCACGAAATAGGCGACGGCCAGGACGTACCCGCTCAGGCGCAGCGCTACAAGGCCCGCAGAGGGCTTCTCGCCGGCTCGCACCGCGTCCGGCGTCGAAATGTCACGCCGCCCGGCTGCTGCCGTCAATTGTGAGTCGCCACCATTTCTGCTACCTCGGCCGGATAGCGCGCGATTCGGACGCCGACCTCTTGGAGTGCGGCGATCTTATCGGCGGCGCCGCCCGATCCGCCGGAGACGATCGCCCCGGCGTGGCCCATGCGCTTGTCGGCTGGCGCCGTTCGCCCGGCGATCAGCGCTGTGACCGGCTTGCTCATCTCGGTGGCGATGAACGAGGCGGCCTCTTCCTCTTCCGATCCGCCGATCTCACCGATCAGGACCACCTGCTCCGTCAGCGGATCGTCCTCGAACAGGCGTAGGATCTCGACGAATTTCGTTCCGGGGATCGGGTCGCCGCCGATGCCGAGTGCGGTCGATTGGCCGATGCCCCGCTGGGTCAGCTCGTGGACGACCTCGTAAGTCAGCGTGCCGCTGCGTGACACTACTCCGACGTTGCCCGGCATCAGGATGTTGCCGGGAATGATGCCGACCTTCGACTCGCCGGGCGTGATCAGGCCCGGACAGTTCGGGCCGATGAGGCGGATGTCCCGTCCGGCGCAGGTAACAGCGCACGTGGATCATGTCCAGCACAGGGATCCCCTCGGTAATGCACACGACCAGCGGGATGTCGGCCGCCGCGGCTTCCAGGATCGGCGTCGCCGGCGAAGGGCGCGGGCACGTAGATCACCGTGGCATTCGCCCCGGTGGCCAGGACGGCTTCACGCACGGTGTCGAACACCGGCACCCCTTCCATCCAGCTGCCGCCCTTGCCGGGCGCCGTCCCGGCGACGACCTGCGTCCCGTACTCGATCATCTGCTTGGTGTGGAACTGACCCTCTCGGCCGGTGATACCCTGGACCAGAAGGCGTGTCTCTTTGTCGACTAGAATTGCCATGGCATTACCCCCATCAGCCTCGGTCGGGCTCGTCAGGATATCACTTTTTCGCCGCGCGCCGCCCGGACCGCTAACTGCGCCGCATCGATCAGGCTGCTGGCCGTGAGCATGCGCGCTTCCGCCAGGATGGCCTGGCCCTCTGCGCTGTTAGTCCCCACCAGGCGGGTGACGATGGGAACGTCCGTCTTGACTTCGCCCAGCGCCTCGAGGATGCCCTTGGCCACCTCGTCGCAGCGGGTGATGCCGCCGAAGATGTTGATCAGAATGGCCTTCACGTTGGCATCGGACAGGATGATGCGCAGCGCGGCGGCCACCTTGTCGGCCCGCGCGCCGCCGCCGATGTCCAGGAAGTTGGCCGGCTCGCCGCCGAACAGCTTGATGATGTCCATCGTGGCCATGGCCAGACCGGCGCCGTTCACCATGCAGCCGACCTGGCCCTCCAGCTTCACGTAGGTCAGGCCGTGGATGCGTGCGTCCCGCTCGAATTCGTTTTCTTCAGTCAGGTCGCGCATCTCTGCCAGCTGATCGTGGCGGAAGAGTCCGTTGTCGTCCAGGACCATCTTGCCGTCGACCGCCAGCAGTTTGTTCTGCCCGGTCACGACCAGTGGGTTAATCTCGGCGAGTGAGGCGTCTGATTCGATGAACGCCTTGTAGCAGCCCCTGGCAAATCTTCAGGAAGTCCGGGTGTCAGCTCGCGCTCCAGCCCAATGGCGAATGCCAGTTCGCGACACTGGAACGTCTGCAGGCCGATGCACGGGTCGATGTAGATCTTGATGATCTTCTCGGGCGCCGTCCGGGCGACCTCTTCGATGTCGACGCCGCCCTCGGACGAGGCCATCATCACCACGCAACGCTGCGCCCGGTCGATAGTAACGCCGAGATAGATCTCGCGGGCAATGTCGGCGGCCTCGTCGATCAGCACGCGGTTGACCCGCAGGCCCTTGATCTCCATGCCCAGGATGTCGCGGGCGCGGTCTTCGGCCTCGGTCTCGTTGGCCGCCAGCTTGATGCCGCCTGCCTTGCCGCGCCCGCCGACCAACACCTGCGCTTTGACGACCACACGTCCTTGCAAGTGGTCCGCGACGCGATGGGCTTCGTCGGGACTCGTGGCCACGTCCCCCTGGGGATCGGAATGCCGTATTTGGCGAACAACCGTTTCGACTGATACTCTTGTAGCTTCATTGCTCCCTCCCGCCGCCTGCTGCTGTGACCGAACTGCTGCGACCGGTGAGTGTCACCGCCGAAAATTATACCATGCCTGAATTGTTTTCACAACGCCGGTCATTGCTGGACCCGGCGTGCTATAATGCATCGTGGTTCTGGTATTTCGACATTGGCCTCACTGTATGGCGACCTTTGCCTTGGTGAATTCCGAAACCGAGGATGAATGCAGATAACGCAGATGGAGACAATAATCCTCAGCTGTCGATCTTTCATCCGCGTTGATCCCATTCACCTGCGGTTTCCAAGACCCGCTACCGATGCCGGGTCAAGTGTGGCTCAAGGAGAGTGCTTGATGAAGCTGCTCATGTTTCAGGCCAAGCGCTTCTGGTTCAAGTCGTTTTCGAAGACGCTCGAATCCGTGGAAGAAGTGTCTATGGAGCAGGAGCTGCACGACGTGGCTGTGATTTTCATTCACGCGGAGGCGGCGGACGAGGATCAGCGCGAGCAGCATTTTCTCCAAAATGCTGAAGAACATCAAGTGGATCGCCAACAAGCGGGACTTGAAGAACGTCGTCCTGCACTCATTCACGCACCTGTCGGAAAGCAACGCGTCACCCGAGTTCGCCCAGGCGCTCATCGAAGAGGCGGCCGAGCGGCTGCAGAAGACCGGCTACACCGTCGCTTGCACGCCGTTCGGCTATTTCTGTGAATGGGACCTGTCTGTGTTCGGCGAGTCGCTCGCGAAGGTGTTCAAGGACTTGTGACGGCATGAAGCGAAGCGTAGTGAGGCCGTGGGAATCGCACAGCGAGAGACTTCCGGCACAGACCCCTGGTCTGTGCCGGAAGTCTGACTGCTCCCGGCGACTGCTTCTACGTCAGCCAGGGCCGGTAGACGCGGCCCCGCGAAATCGTGCGAACGTGGCTCAGCTTCTGGCGCCCGGTGACTGAAACGCCGGCGGCATCGGTGAACGTGAATTGCCCCTCATCCAGCCGTAGCAGCGCGACGTCCGCTTCCGCCCCCTCCTGCAAGGTCCCGATCCGGGAGTCCAGCCCCATGACCCGGGCAGGCGCGGTTGTGCTGAGCCGGATCACGTCTGCCAGGGGAAGTCCCAGGTACATGAACTTCGACAACACGTCGAGCAGGGAATAGACCGGCCCTTCGATATTGTAGATGTGCAGGTCGCTGCTCAGGGTGTCCGGCCGCAGCCCCTGCGCCAGGGCCTGCTCGGCGACCTGGAACGCGAAGCTGGCCACACCGTGCCCCACGTCGAGAAACACGCCCCGTTCCTGTGCAGCCCGAATGCCGTCGATCACGCGGCCGTCGTCGTCCAGAACGCCGTGCCGGAACGGATGGTAGCTGTGGGTGATCACGTCGCCGGGGCGAAGCAGCGCCGCCAAATCCTCCATCGGAGTGTGGCTGTTCCCGACGTGGACCATAACGAAGCAGCCCAGCGCTTCCGCGGCCTCGACGGCGCGCTTCAGCGCTGCCACGTCGTGATCGCCGGCCACGTTCTCCGACAGCCGGCACTTGATGCCCAGGACGCAATCCCGGTTGGCACGGGCCACGTCCACCGCCTCATTCACGTCCGCATAGCGCAGGTCGTCCAACTCTCCCACCTGGGGCGCGATCATACCCAGGTTCGAGATGTTCAGCAACGCATACAGACGCGTCTGAGAGCGCTCGATGACGAAGCGGCGGAAGGCCTGGAAAGTCCGCGCGCCAGCGCTGCCGACGTCCAGCGCCGTGGTGACGCCCTGGGCGACGTTCGCCGGGTCGGGGAGGATGCCGTAGTGGCTCACGCCCCAATAGGCGTGGACGTGGAGGTCGACCAGGCCGGGCGTGACGAGGAGGCCGGTGGCGTCGAGGGTCTCCGCGGCCTGACCGCCGGTCAGCGATGGCGCGACGGCGGCGATCTTGCCGCCGGCAATCGCCACGTCGCGCGGAGCCATCAGGTTCTGCGCCGGATCGATGACGGTTCCACCTGTGATGAGCAGATCGTAGTCCATGTCACCTCGCTGATCTGGTAGTGTTCGATGTGCGGTTCATCAAGTCCTGACAGGTCCGCTAGAAACCACAGACGAACGCGGATAAACGCTGATAAAGGCAGATCAAAACAGACCGGACACTATGGCTGCTCACGGCCCATCTGTGTGTATCCGCGTTAATCTGCGGTTTCCGGTAGACTAGTCGGACCTCATCAACTGCACCTGTAGTGGCAATGCGATCCTTCTGGGCGTCTCTCGCGCGGTGCGCGTTCAGACGTCGATGGGGTAGCGGCCGTGTTTCTGCACGGCCTCGGCCAGCGCGACGACGCAGTCCGGCTTCAGATAACCGGCCAGACTGTTGCCGCTGGTGACCATGTAGCCGCCGCCGGGCGCCACGTCACGAATCAGGCCCCGCACTTCTTCGTCGACGTCGGCCGGCGTGCCCAGCCCCAGGATATTCAGGTCGACGTTGCCCAGCAGGCACAGGCGATCGCCGTAATCCTGCTTCATCTGCCGGATGTCCATGGCGCCCTTCTCGTTGGGGTGCAGGCCGGAGATGCCCAGACTGACGAGGTCTTCCATAAAGGGCAGCAGGTTCCCATCGCTGTGGATAACCCACGGCAGAGTGACCTTTTCGCGGAGACGCCGATAGCGGGGCATCACGAGGTCGTGGAAGACTTCGGGCGAGAAGAACGGCGCGGTCTTGAAGGCCATGTCATCCGTGGTGACGAAGATGTCGAAGCCCATCTTGCAGGCGCGCTCGGCGACCGCGCAGGTCCAGTCGCAGTACATATCCAGCATCTTCTCGACGAAAGGCAGATTCTCGTGCAGCGCAATGCAGAAGTTCTCGGTGCCCATGCCGAGCATGGTGGGGAAGATGCCCATGCGCGTGACGAAGCACAGGGCGTAATCGCCCTTGTTGCGAACCCAGGTCTCGGCCTCGGCGTAGGTGTCGTCATCGTGCGGGTCGGGGAATTCCACGATGTGCGAGGTCGGCCTCCGTCCGGATCATGCCCGCTCCGTAGAAAAGGCGACCGTCCTGGCCGGGCACTTTCTGCGCGTAAACGGGGGCGCGCAGTACGTAGAAGAGGTTGTCGCAATGCAGGTACGCGGCCAGCGCCTTGGCTTCCTCGATATCGAACTCGTTGTCCTCAATGTTGCGGGCCTGGCTCTGAGGCTGGCCCCAGCCCATCAGTCGCATCGCCAGGGCGCGGTCGATGCCCAACTCGAAATAGGGAACGCGATCGGGCTCCTGCCGCCGCAAAGCAGTCAGCACGCGCTCTCGTGACGTCATCGCCATTGGTGTCCCTCCGTGGTCCAGCCATCGATGCTGTAATCTGTAATATTTGAGCGGTTGATAGCATACCACAATGCGACCAGGACGGCAATCGACGGGTCCTTGGAGAAATGTGGGGGCAGCCCGGTATGGCTGCCCGGTGCAAGGCGGGCAGCCATACCGGGCTGCCTCTACGCCTCGCCTCGCACCTCGCGGTCGAGGCGCTCGAAGAAGGCGACCATGAAGTCGTGCCGCTCCAGGGCGAGGGCCCGACCGGTGGCCGTGAACAGGCGATCCTTTAACCGACGGAGTTTGAAGTTATACTCGACGACGGGCGTATGGCTTGAGACATCCGACACCGGCCTGCAGTCGGCCCGCGCTGGCTGCACGGACAGTGTGCTGAGAGTCTCCAAAACTTCGGAAGTCGCCGCCTGGTCGGCGTGCAGCGGGCTCCACAGCCGCTTCCCGGCCCGGCCGCCGACGGCGTACGCACGCGCCACGCCGATCGCACCGATCGCATCGAGCTTGTCCGCGTCGAACAGCACGCGCGCTTCGAGGCTGGCCGGCTGGCCATCGCCGCGGAAGCGATGCTGGGCGATCGCCTCGGCAACCGCCGCGACGAAAGCGGCCGGCTGGTCGGCCAGGATCTGGCGGGCCTGACGCGCGCCAATGTCGGCGTGAGACTCGCCGGTACGCTCCTCTTCGGCCCGTCCGACGTCGTGCAGCAGCGCCGCCGCGCGGACGATCTCCCGGTCCGCGCCTTCGGCGCGGGCAATACGCTCCGCTACGGCCGTCACGCGCAGCACGTGCTCGAAGCCGTGCGCTGTATCGTTTTGGATGTAGTATTGTCTCGCTTCTTCCACGCTGATCGTCATCTCGTCGTCCGGCTCCTCGTCACGTAATGCTCCTCCGAATGGTGCGTCAGTCCAGGCGTTGCATCTCGTACACCAAGGTCGTTCCACAGCGTCCAATCTCTCGCGGCGGGCCGAATTCGGCCTCCGGCCAGTGAGCCTCGGCGAGAATCGAGTCGACTGACCGCGTGCCCCAACGTTGAACGACGAGAACGAGGCGTCCGCAGGCGCTCGGCGGCTCGTCCAGGTAGCGAACAGGCACCTCGTGGTTGAGGAAGTAATAGCGCAACGGCCAATAGGAGGGCCACAGGTTCGTCCGCACGCAGTCACGGTGGTGCAGGACGGGTCTTAAGCCGACGGCCACTGCTTCGGCGTCTAAGAAGGTTCCTGTTTCCGGCGAATGATACACCGCCTGCGTATGGATCACGTTGAACCCGATCCACACGCACAGGATCAGGCTTGCGGCAGGGTAGAACAACGGACGGCAGCTTCCCAGCCGGGATTCCAACGGGCGCAGCACAAACGCGAGCCCGGCCGCACTCAGCATCAAGTACAGCGAATTCAGCGTCGCCCAGACCCGCGGGGGAGGCGCCACGCGCTGAATGATGAGTGCGGGCAAGATGGCCGCGACGGCCGCCATCGCGATGGGGACCGGTTGGCGCGACAGGCGTCGATGGAAGACCAAGGCGGCGAGTCCGGCCCCTGCAAGGCCCCACGCGACGACTGTGGGCACGTCGGTCGACCAGTTGCTGTAGGTTGCTGCCAGGCTGGCCGGAAGCGCCCGCACGAAGTCCGGCCATGGATGCGGCGCGACGTACGGGTTGGCGAATACCCGGCGCCATCCGGAGACAATCAGCGCCGGTGAATAAAGCGCCAGCGCAAGCGATAGCGCTCCGGCCAGTGTCAGGAAGAGATTCCTCAATGAGGCACGCCTTGATCCGCCGGGTCGTTGAACGATCAGGAGCGTGATGGCCATCCACAGCATCAAGGCGCACAGGGGGTACAGCATGATCGGCACGGTGTAGATCCCCAGCGCCAGGACGGCCGCGAGCAGCGCCCAGAGGCGCCCGTCTCCGTGAGACAACAGGGAGGCACCGAGGATCAGCGCGCACAGGAAGCACAGGCCAACCAGTGTGTAACCGCGAGCGTTGGCCGAGTAAAAGACGAGCGGATACGACGTGACCGACAGCGCCGCCGCAATCAGCGCGGCCGGCGGACCGTACAGCATACGAGTCGCCGCGTAGCACGCCGGCACGATCGCGATTCCGGCCAATAACGCCGGCAATCGAATCACCCAGGGGTGATTGCCCAGCGCCAGGTAGCAGATCCGGACGAGGAGGGTGTGGAACAGATGATTGTTCGGGATCGAATAGTCTGACAGGGCGACGAAGAACGGTCGAGTCGCGAACGAGAGAAAGCTGTGCGACTCGTCCCAGTGCATCGGCTGCGACACGAAAAACAGCCTCAGCGCAGCCCCCGCCGCCACGATGGCTAACAACGTGCCAAGGTGGACCCTGTCTTCAGCGAGACGCGCCAGGCTGGTTTTCACTCGATGTCGTCCCGTCGATCGCGGCGACCCCTACACCTCGTGGCGGCTCAGGTTGGCCTCAAGAGGCACGGCCCGTTGGAGAATCTTGCTCCTCGTGCTTCTTGCCGACGAAGAAGCGCCGGAAGTTCTGGACGTACGACGGCAGGCGCCGCCAGGTGTCCGGCTGCAGGGCCCTGCGCCAGATACGCGAGGGGCGCAGATAGAAGCGGCGATAGGCCTCGTGCCACTTGCGCTCGACCAGCTCCGCGGTCAGGTCGCCGATCTCGAAGCGCGCCTTCTCGTCGTGGATGGCGAAGTCGCGGTAGTCGTGGCTGAACAGATGCCCGTCTTTGACGATGATGTCGTACATCTCGGTGCCGGGGAACGGCGCGGCGATCATGAAGTTGGCCAGCTCGGGGTCCAGCTCGATGGCCAGGCGAATGGTGTCGTCCATCGTCTGTTCGGTCTCGGTGGGCATGCCAAAGATGAAGAAGCCCATCGTCTGCAAGCCCGGCCTTGCGCGAGTTGGCGAACGCCTGGCGCACTTCGTCGATCGTCTGGCTCTTCTTCATGTAGTCCAGAATGGCCTGGTTGCCGCTCTCCACGCCGAATCCGACCCGCTTGCAGCCTGCCTTCTTCATGAGTTGGAGCAGCTCCAGGTCGGTGTCACCGGCGCGGATGCCGTGGACGGTGATCCAGGGCACAGTGTTCAGGCCCTCGTCGATCAGCATGCGGCAGATCTCCTTGGCCCGTTTCAGATCGGTCGTCATCGAGTCGTCGGTCACGCCGATCTCGGTCGCCTTCAGGTCGCGCACCAGCCAGCGCCACTCGGCGATGACGCTCTCCGGGCTGCGCGGCCGCCACAGCCGGCCGGTGATGGCCTTGGAGCAGTAGATGCACTGGTACGGGCAGCCGCGCGAAGTGACGATGGTGTAAGCTCGCGCGTGCGGGTCCAAGCCGTCGGTCAGCGGCTGAAGATTGGTGTAACGATCGATTTTGAACAGGTGATGAGCCGGGAACGGCAGGCTGTCCAAATCCCGGCGCAGCGGCCGGTTGGGCGTGTGGACGACCTCGCCGTCGTGAGCGCGGAACGAAAGGCCCGAAATCGACGACCACCTGTCCCTTCCGAAGAGACGCCGCCCATCCGCGTCGATCTGGCCCCGGTCCTCGGCCAGGGCGCGGAGAATCTCGAGGATGGTGTCCTCGCCCTCGCCGCGCACCACGAGGTCCACTTCCGGATGAGCCAGGCTCTCTTCCGGCTTGAGCGTCAGGTGCGGCCCGCCCATGATGGTAATGGCGCCGTGTGTCTTGGCCTCTCGCACGGCCTGCCAGGCCTCGTTGATCAGGGGCGTGGTGCTGGTTACCCCTGCGACATCGAATGTCTCGTGGTCCAGCCGATCCGGCAGTGACTCCGTCTCTACGGCGCCGTCAAAAATCTGCACCTCGTGGCCGTCCCGGAGCATCACCGCAGCCAGGTAGCCCAGCCCCAACGGGAGGTGCTTGCGTTCGTTCCACAGGTCCGAGACCGGACTGACGAGTAGGACTTTCATGTATGGAGATGAGCCTTTCTATGCCTGCTGTGGACCGGGTGCGGGAGCAGGCTGTCGCCGGCTCCGCCACCACAGGAATCCACCTGGGAGGCTGGTGACGTAAATGATGATCTGCATGACCAGGGAGACGGACAGGGCCACGTTGTTTGTCGACGCCCACCAGGCCGTAAAAGAAGACGAACGCTCCCTGGTTGAGTCCCAATCCGCCGACGGATACGGGAATCAGCAGAACGAAGGCAATCAATGGATTGAACAAGAAGATGTGCAGCAGCGAGATGCCCCCCCGAGGGCTTCCGCCACCAGATAATTGGCGACGTTCGACAGGATGAGCGTGCCTAGCGATACGCCGAAGGCCAACACCAGGCGTCCGAATTTGAACCGATAGGCGCTCAGTGCGTCGGACAAGCGATGGTAGATGGGCTGCAGGCGGGCCAGCCAGCGATTTCGAAAGAGATGTTCGACCAGCGCGCGGACTCGGCGGCTGAGCACTGCAGCGAAGAGCCCTGCCAGGGCGGTGATGCCCAGGCCCGATACCAGGACGGTACCCATCAGCTGGCTCTGGCCGGTGAAGAAGACGACCACCACGGCCGAAACGAACGCCGCGCTCATGAAGGCGATCAAACCCACGACCCGATCGACCACGACGGAGACGGCGGCTTCGGCCGCCCG
The DNA here is from genome assembly GCA_963843645.1 of uncultured Chloroflexia bacterium. Classification (GTDB taxonomy): domain Bacteria; phylum Chloroflexota; class Anaerolineae; order DAOTYC01; family DAOTYC01; genus CAWJLE01. The sequence goes on from CAWJLE010000005.1 coordinate 202,192, forward strand.
GTCGGTGTGTCTGGCCAGGCCGTAGCCACGCATCACGTCGCCCCCGACGTTCGCCGGCAGGAAGTTGTTGAAGAAGACACCTTCGAACGTGTAGGCCAGCAGCGCCATGAAGGGGATGTCGATACGCTGCGCGCGGAGGAGAACGTACCACTTCAGGCCGCCGCAGGTGACCGCCCCAGCGTATAGTAGGAGCGCCACGGCCAGATAGGCGTAGTTCGCCGTCTGGACGGCTGCGCCCACGGCTGCGATGTCCACCCGACTGAGCAGATACGCCATCAAGCCGGCACTCACGACGACCTTCAAGGCCGTCAGAATCGTGTTCTTCAAACGTCAAGCGCCTTTCTTGTGACGATCCGCTGTCAGCGACGTGGGCTCGGCAAACCCCTGCACCGGAGCGTGATCCGCGTCGACGTGCTTGGTGGTCCAGGCCATGTCCCAGACCACGTGCTTCTCACGGCGGATGTAGTAATCGTACGCGCCCAACAATCGGGAGAACATCTCGATGCTGCCGAGCGCAAACAGGACGTAGATGATCCGGAGGGCGCCCCACACTTCCCCGATGGCCAGGCGCGCCACGCGCCGCGAATCCAGGCTGGATACTCGGTAGCCGTACTTGTTTTTGAGGTACAGGTGCCCGGCGTGGTTGCGCCGCCGCTGGCGAACGAAGTCGCCGAGCGTTTCGGGGCCCATGTTGTAGACGATGGCCTCGGGCGCATAGCGGACCTGCAGGCCCCGCCGGATGGACAGCGCTTCCACGAACGCCTCATCCATCGCCACGTCGGGCGGGATGGCGTCGAATACCTTGCGAAAGGCGATCAACTCGCCCAGCCGTGGGATCTCCAGGCAGAGCTGGTGCTCCATCTTGAGCCGCAGGTGAGACAGGTAGCCGACGATGTGGTCCGGCGTGTTGACCGGCACCTTCTGCGCGCCGACCATGCCCACCGCCGGGTCTTCGAACATGACGACCATGTTCTCGACGCAGTCCTTATCGGGCAGGGTGTCGCCGCTTTCCAGGACGCAAATATCGCACTTTGCTTCCTTGAGGAACAGGTTGATGGCCGACGTCTTGCCCTCGCGCCGTTCCTGACAGATCAATTTGATTCGCGGGTCTTCTTCGATGTGCGCCTGGATGATCGCTTCCGTCTGGTCTTCACAGGCGCTGGCCACGACGATGATCTCAGCGATCTCTACCCGGAACAGCCGCTGTTCGCGCAGGGCAGTCAGGAGCTGCCCGATGTTAGCTTCTTCGTTGTAGGCGGTAACGCCGACACTGCACTGAATTCTGTCGCATGAGTCTGCCACAATGACTCCCTCGAGGTGGGTTACGATGAAACGACCGTCCGCCAGGCCATTCTGAGGGTCCGCGGCAAGTCGAGCCAGGTCTGCTTGCGCGTCATCGTCCGCGCAACCCGGCTGGGCCGCAAGTAGAAGCGACGATAGGCTTCCTTCCACTTGCGCTCCACCAGTTCGGCAGGCAGGCCATCCATCTCGAAGCGGGCCTTGCCCTCGAAGAACACAAAATCGTCGTAGTCCTTGACCAGCACGCGCCCGCTGCGCTCGACCATCCGGTACAGCTCGGTGCCGGGAAAAGGCGTGGCGATGGAGAAATTGGCCACCAGGGGATCGAGCTCGCAAGCGAAGCGGATCGTCTCGTCCATGGTCTCCTCGGTCTCGCCGGGCAGGCCGATGATGAAGAAGCCGATCGTCTCCATGCCGACCTTTTTGGCCGCCTTGAAGGCGGCACGAATCTGATCCAGCTTCAGGTGCTTGCCGATGACCGAATCCAGGATGGCCTGATTGCCGCTCTCCACGCCGAACGCGGTGCGGATGCATCCGGCCCGACGCATGCGCCCTAACAGCTCCTCGTCCGCCAGGTCGGCCCGGATGCCGTTGATCATGATCCAGGGCACGTGGTTCAGTTTCTGGGCGATGAGCAGGTCGCAGATTTCGAGGACACGCTGCCGATTGATGTTGAACGAATCGTCCAGCACGCCGATCTCCGCGGCGCCCTGTTCTTCTATGAGCCAGCGCCACTCTTTGAGCACGTTCTCGGCCGAGCGCATCCGCCAGCGGCGGGGCATCACCTGCGCGCAGTACGTGCAGCGAAACGGGCAGCCGCGGGAGGTCATAATGGGCAGGCTGAACCCTTTCACCTGGTCCAGAGTGGGTTGCAGGTTCGTGTAACGGTCCATCCGAAGCAGGTGGTACGCAGGGAAATGCAGGTCGTCCAGGTCCGCGGCCAGCGCCCGCTCAGCGTTGTGGACTGTGTGTCCGTCCAGTAGACGGAAGCTGATTCCTTCCACATCCTGTAGCGCCGGTGCTCCCGGTGCCCAAAGGCCGCATTCGGGGTCACGGTATGGCATCTCCGGCGTCCACCGCTCGGCCAGCACGTCGCTCACGGCTTGCCAGGTGACCTCACCCTCGCCGCGGACGACGATGTCGACTGGACCGCGTTCGAGCGACTCCTGTGCCATAATTGTGGGGTGCGGCCCGCCCAGGACGATCGGCACGTCGCGCCAGGCCTTGATGATGCCCGCGTCGCGCCAGGCCCCCATGATCTGCGTGGTGTTCGCCGAGATGCCGACCAACTCCGGCTGAAAATCGCGGAGCACCTGGTCCAGCGGCGTCTCTTCCACATCACCGTCGTAGACCACGACCCGGTCGCCCCGGCCTTCGGAGACGGCCGCCAGGTAAGCGATGCCGAGTGAGGGTGACGTTCGGGTATCGATAGGGAGGGTGGCTCCCGGCACGACCAACAATACGCGTAATGCTCTATTGGTCATTCATTGTTATCCTGAAGTAGCGCTCGCGCAAATTCGGATCGTACGACTGTCATGTCACCAGAAAAGCTATTATAGCAGAGTCCAGCGCAAACAGGCAATCGCCGGGAAGCCAGTCGCTTCCCGCACTCGACACTCAAGGTAACGGCGCTCGCGCCGGTGTGGGTGTCCGTCGTTCCATTCGCCTCAGCGGTGAGCGACTTCCGAAGCTTCCAAAACTTCGGAAGTCTGAGAGTGACGCCGATCGGCCAAATGCGATCGCCCAAGTCCGGCACTTCAGAAGTCGCCGCGCCTGTGTTAGAATGGCGCCATGTGGACGATCATTGTAGTGACAGGGGCGGCCCTCCTGCTCGTTGCGTGCGCCGTGTACGTGAACGCGGCCACGCAGGCCGTTCTCCGGCGCCGGCCAATCGAACAGGACTGCCCGCCGGACCGCTTTGGCCTGGCCTACGAGGAAGTAACCTTTCCCGCGGCGGACGGCCTGACCTTGCGCGGCTGGTTCATCCCCGCAGAGCGCTCAACGGCGCGCGGCACGATCGTCTTCTGTCACGGTCAGGCCGGCAGCATGGACCGCGACACGGATTAGGCGCCATTCTTGCATGACGCAGGATTCAACGTGCTCACCTTCGACTTCCGCGGGCACGGCGGCAGCCAGGGAAAGCAGGTGACCATGGGCTATTTCGAGCGCCTGGACCTGCGTGCCGCGCTCGATTACCTGTCCGGACGTGGGGTGCAGGAAGTCGGCGTGCTGGGTTGGTCGATGGGCGGCGCGGTTGCCATGGCTGTGGCTCGCGAGGATCCGCGTATCGCTGCCGTCGTCAGCGACAGCGGCTACGCGTCGTTCCGGCGTGTGCTGGAGGGCGGGCTGGGCGGGCGGGGTGTGCCCTCTGGCCTGGCCCGAAATCCTGGCCTGGCTCATCTGGAAGTACGCCAACGCGCGGTTGGGCGTGGATCTGGCCGCTTACGAGCCGCAACGGATCGTGAACGCGGGATTCCGCTGCCCGCTGCTGCTGATCCAGGGCGACGACGATCGCTACGTGCCGCTGAGTCACGCGGAGGTCCTGGCAGCTGCCACCGGGGGTCCGGTCGAGCTGTGGCGCGTGTCGGGCGTGCCACACCGGGGAGCACGTGAAGTCTTGCCGAACGAATACCGTCGTCGCGTGACGGAGTTCTTCGAGAAATGGGCGTAGCCCGTGATCCGCAATGGGTGATTCGTGAGACGTGAAGCGTGATGCGTATTGGCGGTGCTGCCAGTATTACGCATTACGCATCACTCCTCACGCCATACTCAGTATCCCCTGGTAAGTAAGGGCAAGAACGTATCGATCGGCCCGCTGAAACCCTTGGCCACGCTGACCTCGTCCAGGTAGACCTCCATCGACGTGGCGGTGGCCTGATTCGCCTGGAAGCAGATGCCCAACGAGCCGGTGAAATAGTCCCTCTTGCCGCTCGTCAGGCGCAGCCAGTGGTGGGTCCAGCCGGACGTGCCGGTAATCGTCGTCAGTGGCGTGCAGGTCGACCCGTCGACGATCCCGACATTCAGAGCGTCACCGGCGATCGCTGCCGGCATGGCCGCGTAGAAGGAGAGGAGCGGGTCCCAAATCGACGACAGGCTCAGCGTCTGCCTGATCTCCGATTGTCCGCTGGAGGCGGCGTTCCGGCGCAGAGCCAGGGTCTGAGCGCCGGAACGCAGGTGGTCCGTTTCGATCGCCGGAAGGTTTCCGTCCGTGCTGGAGGCGCTCCACCCGCTGCTCAGCGCCGACTCGAAGTCGCCATTCGTCACCGAGTCGCCGGCCGCCACGCGTAGGGTAAGTGGGAAGACGTGGTTCCCATAAGCGATGGTGATGTTGACAGGAACCCCGGGCGGCGATGCAAAGTAGCTCGATCGCGGAGCGCTGACGGTCAGGTTGTACAGCCGGTGCTGGGAATCGGAAGCGTGTAATTCCCGTCGGCATCGCTCGTAGTCGAAGCTGTGCCGGCGCCTGTCACGCTGACCGTCGCGCCGGGATATGGCCAGCCGTCCAGCCGGTCCACCTTGCCGGACATCACGTTGCCGACGATGGTTGAGTAGGTGCCTGTTGAGTACGGTCCGTACAGCGTGATGCCGTCCTCGTATTTGGCCCAGGCTCGCGCCCGGAAATAGTAGACGTGTCCGAGTTCGCCATAAAAGGTCGCTGACGGGTCTTCCTTCTTCGATCGCCACATCGTCCACTCGCCGTTGGCGCCGTCCTTATATTGCACGTCGTAGCGGTAGAGATCGCCGTCGGGCGGATCAGAGGAATTGACCTTGACGGTAAAACTACTGGAAGTGGTGCTGCTCGGCGTCGTGATGGTGCACGATGGCGCTCGTTCGGCCACAACCGCATCGACCCAGACCGCATATCGTTTGCTGGCTTTGACGTCGGTGACGTTGGTTGCGCTGATGAACACGGTAATATTGCTGTTGTTCGACACGGCCGCCGCTCGAACGTCGTTCCAATCGTCCTTGTCATCCCTGGCAGTTTCGTCCGGCTCGCCCCAAATCACAGAGCTGGAGTAGGGGTTGGTGCCTCCGTTTGGGTCGATGCCGACGCGCACAATGATCTTGGCGTTGGACGGAGCATTCGAGCCAATTGCGCTGAGGATCGCAGCCTTAACCCCGTAGGGCCTGTTGGACGTGACGCTGACGTTCTTCTGGTAGATTCCCGCGTTGAACCCATAGTACGACCAGAAGCTTTGGGCGGTATCGCCCTCGGTTAAATGGGAGTCAGTATCGAAACAATCGGTGTAGTCCTGGTCGTCCATGAAGTACACTTCATGACCGCTGCTGGTTTGCGAATACCTGTTCCAGTCTTCGGCCACCCTCAAATCGTACTCGTCGTCAGCATCGTTCGTGAAGGAGTCGTACGGGTCTCGAAAATCCTCCAGACTCCAGTTGTCAATTTCATTGCCGTCCGGCCCACCAGCGCTGACCCTCTTTGGCGCCGCCAGCGATCCAGCAACCAACATCAGCGCGAGGAGCAACAGCGCTGCTGATTTGTGAATGCGTTCGGCGTTGTGAAGTTCGTTGTGTTTACGGTACATATCTCCTCACCCTGTATTGCCAGGCATAACAAGTGGCGTCGAATGATTTATTAAAGGCGGTTCCTTTGTTGCCGTACGGCAGACACTCCCCCCGACACCGATGAAAGTACCGCGAGAGCGCCGGTGTTCCCTTGCTTTGGAGCCGGCCGGATCTCCCCGCGCGGAAACGCTCGTGCGACGCGCGGGGCAGAACAAACCGGCAGTGGTGTGTGCAATAACCACGGCTGGACGATGAGTGTCCTTCGATGGCGAGGCCGCACAACAAAGGTGCGACTCCACAATAGGAGTGACGCTCGGCTCTCTCGAAACTTGTATGGGCTACCGTCAAGAAAACGGCCCGATTATAGCATGGGCCGCCGCGAATGCCAAGAGGCGATAATCAGGGAGATGCCTCGTTTCTGGGGAAAGACGCGCCATCGCCCGCAGTGGAACTTTGGCTGGTCCGCGAGGAAGTGGCCATTCCCATGGCCGGAGGACTGGGCTTGCCGGGCTGGTTCGCATCCGTCGAGTGGGCGGTTCACCACGGGTGAGCAACGCCGTGAAGCGTAGTGTGTGAAGCGGAAGGCGTGATACTGGCAGCGCCGCGATTATGCATCACGCGTCGCGCATCACGCCTTCCGCATTACTCAGATCCCTTGGCAAGTAAGGGCAAGAACGTATCGATCGGCCCGCTGAAACCCCTGGCCACGCTGACCTCGTCCAGGTAGACCTCCAGCGGCGTGGCAGTGGCCTGATTGGCCTGGAAGCAGATGCCCAGCGAGCCGGTGAAATAGTCCCTCTTGCCGCTGGTCAGGCGCAGCCAGTGGTGCGTCCAGCCGGACGTGCCGGTGATCGTCGTCAGTGGCGTGCAGGTCGACCCGTCGACGATTCCGACCTTCAGGGTGTCGCCCGCAGTCGCTGTGGGCAGCGCAGCATAGAAGGAGAGGAGCGGGTCCCACATCAACGACAGGCTCAGCGTCTGCCTGATCTCCGATTGTCCGGCGGAAGCGGCGCCCCGGCGCAGCGCCAGGGTCTGAGCGCCCGAACGCAGGTAGTCCGTTTCGATCGCCGGTGCGCCTCCGCCGGAGTTCGAGGACGTCCATCCCGTGCCGAGAGCCGACTCGAAATCTCCATTCGTCACCGAGTCGGCGGCTGCCACGCGCAGGGTGAGTGGCACGATGCGGGCGCTCGAGCCGGTGGCGACCATGAGCCCAACAGGCGGCGGTGACGCGAAGTAGGTCGACCCGGGCAGACCCACGCTCAGGTTGTACGAGCCGGTGCCGGGGATCGACAGCGAGTAATTCCCGTCGGCGTCACTCGTGGTCGAAGCCGTGCCGGCGCCTGTCACGCTGACTGTCGCGCCGGGATAGTGCCAGCCGTCCAGCCGGTCCACCTTGCCCGAGACTACGTTGCCGACAGTGGTCGAGGTGTCACCTTCCACCGAGGTCGTGAATGGTCCATATAACTTGACGCCGCCGTAGCTGGCCCAGGCCCGCGCCCGGAAGTAGTACGTGTGACCAGCGACGCCCGGGAAGTCGTCCGACGTAGAGTCCTTCTTCGATTTCCAATGACTCCAGGTCCCATTGAGCCCGTCTTTGGAGTCGACGTCGTAGTAGACGATGTCCCCGTTTGGTGGGTCGGTCGCACCCCACGAGACTTTGAAGGTGCCCGGAGGGCTGGTCGATGGCGAGGTCGCCGCGCACTCTGGTGCTTCTTCCAGCATGACCGCATCTATCCAGGCTGCATTCCAGTCGGGATACACGTCGATCACGTTGGTCACGCTAATAAATACCGTCATTCTGTTGCCGGTCGCGCGGGCGGCTCCATGCACATCGTTGAAATCTTTGTTGGCGTCGTCTGGATCGCCCCAAATCACTGAGTTGGAATTGGGGTCAGTGCCGCCGGTCGGATCGATGCCCACGCGCTTGATCAACCTGGCGCCCGACGGTGAGTTCGAGCCGACGGCGCTAAAGATCATGGCCTTGGCCCCGTAGGGCTTGCCCGCCGTGACTGCGACCCTCTGATAGATGCCCGCGCCGAACAGGTGCGCCAGCCAGAGGTTCTGCGAGTAGTTCCCCTCCGTGTGCCTGGTCACCCCACTGAAGCAGTCGGCGTATTCAGCATCGGTCATGAAGCGGGGCCAGTCGCCGCTCGCCAAAAAGCGCGTCCAACTGGACGCTACGCGGAGATCGTATCCATTGTAGTCGTCGTAAGGGCTTTGGTAGCTCTCCAAACTCCAGTTGCTGACCAGGTTGCCGGCCGGGCCGTCAGCGTGCGCCGTCCAGGGCACGACCAGCGCTGCCGCGACCAGCGTCAGCGCGAGGAGCAGCGGCACCGCCGACTTCGCAGCCGGCAAGGTGCGGCGGTGTTCGTTTTGTTTCCGGTGCATCGGCTTCAGCCTCCGGCTAGTTGACGGTCGTCATCGTGTCGCCGCCGGGCGAGAAGGCCCCGTATAGATCGACCAGATCGCTGTACCGCGCCCAGGCTCTGGCGCGGAAGTAGTAGGTGTGGCCGGCTTCCGCCTTATCGAACGTCGCAGACGTGGCCCCGGTCTTGTCCTGCCAGCGGACCCAGGGGCCCATCGCGCCGTCTTTGTACTCGACGTCATAAGTGCCTTTGAGCTGCCCTTCCGGCGGGTTCTGCGCCTCCCACTGGACGGGGAAACTGCCCGGACCGCTGGTTTCCGGCGAGGTGGCCCTGCACTCGGGGGCCTCGATCACCACCACCGCGTCGATCCAGGCTGCGTTCCAGTCGGGTTTGGTTTCGGGGATGTTGTTCAGCTCGATGAATACCGTGACTCGGTCCGCTTTCGCGCGAGCAGCGGTTCGCGTGTCGAGGAAGCTCTTGTTGCGGCCGTCCTCGTCGCCCCAAATGATCCAGTCGGCAGTCGGATCCGTACCGCCGTAGGGATCGATTCCGATCTTCTTCACCATTTTGCCCGTCGGATCGTGTATGGTCGAGCCGACGGCGCTCAGCCACATGTTCTTGGCGGTGTAAGCTTTGCCCGGCGTCACCGGCACCTGCTGATAGATGCCCGCCACGAAGGGGTGTCCCAACCAGAGGTTCTGGCACTGGTTGCCCTCGAGATGCCTGGGAATGGCCCCGCTGCCCGCGAACGTCGCCGCGTAACCGCCGTCGGACATGAAGCGAGCCTCCTGGCCGCTGATCTGGAAACGGATCCAGCCGGAGGCGACTTGCAGCGGATGGCCGTTATAGTCGCCGTATGGGTTGTCGAAATTCTCCAGGCCCCAGTTGGCGGCCAGGTTGCCCGCAATCGGGCCGTCGGCCTGAGCCACCGGGGGCGCGCCTAGGGCGACGAAGACCAGAGCCACCCCCAGGAGCAGTGACAGGCCGATTGTTGCGCGACTATATACCCGGCGGCGTGCGCCGTGTTTCGAGTCCATTCACCCTCGCTCTCAGTCGATTGCACATCGACATAATTTCATTATAGGGTCACGCTCGATGCCGGTCAATGGTACGCCGTTCCCAAAAACGCCCGGCGCTCCACCGGGGCGCCGGGCGTCGAAGCAAGCGATGAAACTGCGGCCTTCCACCAAGCGGCACGAGTGCGCGGCCAGGACGTAACCCGTTGGGGTCACGCCGCATGCGCGAACGCACCATGCCCGAGCCGGGCATGCGCGCATCGAGCTGAGTCACGATCAGCTGCCGCGGTCGTCGAGACCGTTAGTGATTGAGATCGTCACCGGGGACAGCGGTTTGCTGGAGAGCCGCGTGTGCTCGCCCACGTTTGACGTGGTGGTACACGTACCAGCCAAACAGCGCCACCAGAATAATCGCGATCGGTATGTCGAATGGCCGCATGGCGTCGCGTACTTCTTGCCATCGCGAGCCGAAGGCAAAGCCTGCTGCGGCCAGGACGACACACCAGATGAACGAACCGATGAAAGTGAGAACCGTGAAGCGCCCGAAGTTCATGCGCGCGACGCCGGCCGGCAGTGAGATGAAGGTTCGCACAATCGGAAGGAGGCGCGAGAAGAAAGCCGTGGCCTCACCGTACTTGTTGAACCAGCGATCGGCTACCTCAATGTCGTGTGAGGAGATCAGCACGTACTTGCCGTAGCGTTCCAGAATCGGGCGTCCCCCCTTCGCCCCAATCCAATACGTGAAGACCGACCCAATGGTGCAGCCCAGGGCGCCGTAGAACCCGGCCCACAACACCGAGCCAATTGCGAGACCCTTGGCCTGAATGAGCATCCAGCCTGCCAGCGGCATGGTCACCTCGCTGGGCAGCGGGATACAGGCGCTTTCGATGGCCATGGCGGCCACCACGCCGGCCCAGCCTACGGTATTGAAGAGACTCTGCAAAAAGATGACGATCTGTTGTTCGATGCCATGCACAGGCTATGATCCTCCTTGGTCTGCGCTGAAGAAACCCACGCGATTATAACATGGGCAAAAGCGAACGCAAAAAGCCCGACGCGGTAGATCCCGTGCCGCGCGCTGCTTTGACAACTCCCTTGGCCCTATGATATAATCCCTTTCACCAAGCCACAGTTTGAGTTATCTCTCTGCCCTTTGCCACAATGAAATGCGTTTTGCTGCTTTTGAGCTGCGCGACGCGCAGTGTACGTGACCTACACCATCTTCGGGCGCAGGGCAGCGCCCGAAACTCTTGAATCAGACTTCCACCAGAGCCATATCAAACGAATACTCGGCTGACCGCTGCGGATCGTCCGGTCGCTTGACCGGTGAAGCGGCGGTTTGGCTGTATCTACGGCTTCAGGGAGCCGCACGTCTCGGCTTAACCTCCTTAACAAAAGGCGTTATTCCCGATAGCGGCGTGATGAGACTGACAGAAATGGCGTGATGCCCATTTGGATCAGTGGTTTTGCTTTGTCGTTGAAAGGAGGTGGAGGCATCGCCGACAGGCATTCAGGCTGGAGTACCAGGACTGAAGCGTATTCTTTTGGCGAGTGTTCAGGAACGGATCGATTTGAGGTCAATTCAAGAAAGTCGATGAGAAGAAGGAGGACTTTAATGAGGCGCAACGGGCAAGTGTTCATCTATCTCGTGCTGGTCGCTACACTCAGCATGTCCCTCTTCGTGCCCACCATGGCCGGGGCACAAGCGCCGGCCGGCGACGAGCCGTACAAAGTTGGCTTTGTGAACCACCTGACGGGAGATATGGCGCCGTACGGACAGAGTCTGAAGAAGGGCACCGAGCTGGCGGTGGACCAGATCAATGCGGCCGGCGGGGTAAACGGGCATCCGATCGAAGTCATTTACGAGGATGACCGCGGGCAGGCAGCGGACGCGATCACGGCCTTCACGAAGCTGGTGGAGACGGACAAGGTGCCGGTGGTGATGGGGTCGGCGTCGAGCACGAAGACGCTGGCGATCTGCCCGAAGGCGCAGGAGTCGAAGGTAGTGCTGGTGTCCTCGGTGTCGACGGCGCCGGCGCTCAAGGAGTGCGGCAAATACTTCTTCTCGATGATGGTGTCGGACGATGCGCAGGGCGAAGAGTGGGTGAAGATTGCCGACTACTTCAAGGCACAAGAAGCCGCGGTGATGTACATCAACAACGACTACGGGAACGGTGTCAAGGACGTGTTTGTGAAGGCGTTCGAGGCGGCTGGGGGCAAGATTCTGATTCAGCAGCCGTTTGAAGAAGGTGGGAAGGATTTCCGAACCGAAGTATTGAAGGTCAAGCAGACGAACCCGAAGGTCGTGTTCATCGTGGATCACACGGCCGAGGGCGCGATCGTACTGAAGCAGGCGAAAGAGCTGCAGTTGAACGCGCAGTTTGTGACGGACGTGTCGATGGTGGCGAAAGAGACCCTGGAAGGCGCCGGAGCGGCGGCGGAAGGGGTGATGGGCGTGCGGGCCGCGTCACCGACGGGGCCGGTCTGGGAGAAGTTCAAGGCGGATTTCCAGGCGAAGTTCGACACGGAACCGACGATCTGGGCTGATTTTGCCTACGACACGATGATGATGGTGGCGAAGGCGATTGAGGTGGGTGGTTACACCGCGGATGGCATCCAGCAGGCCATGTTCAAGGTGGGCGAGACCGTACGTTGGACCGTCCGGCCCGAAGAAGCTGAACGAGTATGGCATCGCCATCGGTGTCTTCGAGTGGGTGACCGTCAAGGACGGCGCGTGGGTTCCGTTCGAAGGTCAGCCGAAGGCGGAGGCCGCTGCGGCCCGCAGGCTGCCACGGGCGAGCCGTACAAAGTTGGCTTTGTGAACCACCTGACGGGAGATATGGCGCCGTACGGGCAGAGCCTGAAGAAGGGGACCGAGCTGGCGGTGGACCAGATCAATGCGGCCGGCGGGGTGAACGGGCATCCGATCGAGGTCATTTACGAGGATGACCGCGGGCAGGCAGCGGACGCGATCACGGCCTTCACGAAGCTGGTGGAGACGGACAAGGTGCCGGTGGTGATGGGGTCGGCGTCGAGCACGAAGACGCTGGCGATCTGCCCGAAGGCGCAGGAGTCGAAGGTAGTGTTGGTGTCGTCGGTATCGACGGCGCCGGCGCTGAAGGAGTGCGGCAAGTACTTCTTCTCGATGATGGTGTCGGACGATGCGCAGGGGGAAGAGTGGGTCAAGATTGCGGACTACCTGCAAGGCCAAGAAGCCGCGGTGATGTACATCAACAACGACTACGGCAACGGGGTCAAGGACGTCTTTGTGAAGGCGTTCGAGGCGGCGGGCGGGAAGATTCTGATTGCAGCAGCCGTTTGAGGAAGGTGGGAAGGATTTCCGGACCGAGGTATTGAAGGTCAAGCAGACGAATCCGAAGGTCGTGTTCATCGTGGATCACACGGCCGAGGGCGCGATTGTGCATGAAGCAGGCGAAAGAGCTGCAGTTGAACGCGCAGTTTGTGACGGACGTTTCGATGGTGGCGAAAGAGACCCTGGAAGGCGCCGGAGCGGCGGCGGAAGGGGTGATGGGCGTGCGGGCCGCGTCGCCGACGGGGCCGATCTGGGAGAAGTTCAAGGCGGATTTCCAGGCGAAGTTCGACACGGAACCGACGATCTGGGCCGATTTTGCCTACGACACGATGATGATGGTGGCGAAGGCGATCGAGGTGGGTGGTTACACCGCGGATGGCATTCAGCAGGCCATGTTCAAGGTGGGCGAGACCTACGTTGGACCGTCCGGCCCGAAGAAGCTGAACGAGTACGGCATCGCGATCGGTGTGTTCGAATGGGTGACCGTCAAGGACGGCCAATGGGTCCCATACGTAAAACAATAGTCTGACCGGCATCGGCGAACAGAGGGGAGCAGAATAGCTCCCCTCCTGATTTGGCCGGACTTCCTCGCCTCAATGACTTCAGAAGCCTCGGACTTCTGAAGTCCCGCAGACTGCGGAAGTCCCCGCCCAGGGAGGCTTTATGGACATTATTCCCCAATTGCTCGTCAATGGAATCATCGCCGGCGGCAATTACGCGTTGGCCGCCATCGGCTACACCATGGTGTATAGCATTCTGAAGTTCATCAACTTCGCTCATGGCTCAGTGGCCAGTGTCGGAGCATACATCGTTTTTGTTCTGGCCATGACGACCCTCCACGTGCCGTTCGTGGCCGCCTTTTTTCTCAGCATGATCTTAACGGCCGGCCTAGGTATCATTATCGAAAAGGGTGCCTATAAACCGCTGCGCTACGCCCCCAAACTGGCTCCGCTGACCACTGCCATCGCTGTGTCATTCGTGCTCGACGCCGCGGTCATGATCCTGGTGGGCACGGATATCAAGACATACAACGTGGACTACCAGGTTTATACCATAGGACCGGTCTTCATCACTTCCGTTCAGGTCATCATCATTGCAGCCAGCCTGTTCTTCATGCTCGGACTGTATTTGTTGCTCTCACGGACCAAGCTCGGCAAGGCCATCCGCGCTGTCGCGGACGACCTGAACCTGTCCGAGATCGCCGGCATCAATGCCGACTTCTCCATCTCGGCCGTCTTCGCTATCGGTTCGGCGCTCGCGGCGGCTTCGGGGACGCTGATTGGGCTCGACACGAATCTGCAGCCTACGATGGGCTTCATCATCACGGTGAAAGCATTCGCGGCGGTGGTTCTGGGTGGATTGGGCAACGTTTACGGCGCGATCGCGGGTGCTTTCATCATCGGCATAGTCGAGAACATCGGTGTCTGGTACATCCCACCGGTCTGGAAAGACTCCATCGCCTACGGGATTCTGATCCTGGTGCTCCTGGTCAAGCCGTCCGGCCTGTTCGGCTCCAAGGACAATACCGGCGTGCTGCAGTAGACACGAGGAGGGGAATGTGGTCGAGATCATTCTGCACTTGCTCATCGTGGCCGTGATCTATGCGATCCTGTCGATCAGTTTGAACTTCATGACCGGCACCACCGGGCTGTTCAACCTGGGACTGGCCGCTTTCTACGGCATTGGGGCTTACGCTTCTGCGTTGCTGGCCAAGGCGGGTGTACCGTTCTTGCTGGCTCTGATAGGCGCCGTTCTGTTCTCCGGGCTCATGGCCTTCTTCATCGGCCTTCCCACGCTGCAATTGGTCGGCGACTACCTGGCGGTGGTGACGATGGGGCTCGGCGAGATCGCTCGCGCGGTATTCAAGAACTGGGTTGGCCTGACGGGCGGCTTCATGGGCCTGCGCAAGATTCCCAAGGCGTCATTTTTCGGCTTCGAGCTGCACACGCGCCTGGAGTACCTGATCTTTTCCGTCATCGTCCTCGCCATCGTGTACTTTGCCATCGAACGATTGCTGAGCTCACCATTCGGCCGGGTCCTGCGCGCCATCCGCGAGGATGAGATGGGGGCGCAGGCCATCGGCAAGAACACCTTCCGTTTCAAAATGTGGGCCAACGTGATCGGTTCGGGAACCGCAGGACTGGCGGGCGCTCTGTTCGCCCATTACATCAACGTCATCAGCCCGGCGGATTTCGTGATGTGGCTGACCTTCTTCATCTTCCTGATCATCGTGTTCGGCGGCCTGGGGAACAACCTGGGTGCGATCATCGCGACCGTAATCTTCGTGCTGGGACGCGAGGGGCTGCGATTCGTCGGCCTGCCGCCCAGCATCTCGGCTCCACTCCAGCAGTTGATTTTTGGCCTGCTGCTCATCTTTGCGACGATCTACCTCCCGAAGGGCCTCATTCCGGAGCGACAACAGCGATTCAAGGCCGAGCCGGTGCTCGAGAAGGGAGGGAGCCGTGCTTAGACTCGACGAGCTCACGAAAGATTTCGGCGGGCTGAGAGCGGTGGACCACTGCTCGTTTGAGGTGCCTCAACATACGATCTTCGGATTGATCGGCCCCAACGGTTCCGGCAAGAGCACTATCTTCAACCTGATCACCGGTTTTCTGGAGCCGACGTCTGGGCGCGTCTTCTTCAAGAATCAGGACATTACCCACAAGAAGCCGCACGAGATCAACCAGATGAACGTGGCGCGGACATTTCAGCTCGTCAAGGTCTTTCGCAACATGACGGTTCTGGAAAACCTGCTTCTCGCGCCCAAGCATCAGGTCGGCGAGACTCTGTTGGGAGCCGTTATGCAGTCGCGGTCGATGCGGGAAGCCGAGCGAGACAGTATCCATCGCGCCCGGGCACTGCTGGACCTGATCGGCTTGCGCGAGGCGGAAAACGCGCAGACCGGTAGCCTTTCTTACGCCGAGCAGAAGATGGTTGAGATCTCGCGCGCCATGATGACCGAGCCGGACATCATCCTGTTGGACGAGCCGGCGTCCGGTATCAACCCGACGCTGATGAACCGCATCCTGAACTACATCCGCGAACTGCGTGATCGTCAGGGAAAGACCTTCCTGATCGTGGAACACGACATGCGCGTGGTGATGAACCTGTGCGAGCGGATCGCCGTTCTGAACTATGGGAGCAAGATTGCGGAAGGCACCCCGGCCGAGATCTCCTGCGACCCATTGGTCGTCGATGCGTATCTGGGAGTTTAGAGAATGAGCGACAACGTGCTCGAGATCAAGAACCTGGTGGCGGGATACGGTGCCATCGACGTGCTGCACGACGTGTCGATGAACGTCGAGCGGGGTGAGATCGTCACGATGGTCGGTGCGAATGGTGCGGGCAAGTCGACCACGCTGAAGAGCGTCTTCGGCCTGACCCACATCGGATCGGGACAGATCGTGTTCGAAGGGCAAGATGTGACCTCGAGAAAGACCCACGAGCTGGCTGCGCTGGGGCTGGCATACGTGCCGCAGGAGCGCAGCGTGTTCTCTTCGTTGACGGTGGCGGAGAACCTGGAGATGGGCGCCTACGCGGTACCTCCGCGTGACATTCCGCGGCGTCTGGATCGGGTCTGCCAGCGTTTCCCCATCTTGCGAGAACGATCGAAGCAGAGAGCGGGAACCCTCAGCGGTGGAGAGCGCCAGATGTTGGCTATCGCCCGCGGCCTGATGGCTGAGCCGAGCCTGATGCTGCTGGACGAGCCGTCGCTGGGCCTGGCGCCCATGATCATCGCCGCCCTGTTCGAGCAGATCCAGGCCATCAACGAGGCCGGCACGACTATCCTGCTCATCGAGCAGAACGCTCGCCGGGCGCTGGCGATCGCCGACCGTGGTTACGTCATGGAGTTGGGGCAGATCCGCTACCAGGGCAGGGGCAGCGATCTGTTGCAGGACGAGCAGGTACAGCGCGCCTACCTCGGCGCAGGCGAAGCTTGCGAGTGACCATGTAATACTCTGAAACTGAGACTTCCGGGATCGCGAATTTCGGAAGTCTCCCTATGCTGCCATCTATGAAAGGAGACCACTCGATGCGGAGCAATTTCTCCGTCCAGCTCACTCCGGAGTTTCGTGTGCTCTCGGACGAACAGATCCAGGAGCTGCACATGAACACCCTGGAGGTCCTGCGACGGACGGGAGTAGCGGTCAAGGAACCGGAAGGGCGCGAGATCCTGAAACGGGCCGGCTGTTGGGTCGATGGCGAGCGGGTGCGCTTTCCCGCTCACCTGGTAGAGTGGGCAGTGCGCACGGCGCCTCCCCGGGTGGTCTTGTGCGACCGAAAGGGCGCCCCGGCCATGTACCTGGAAGACCGCAAGGTCTACTACGGCACCGGTTCCGACTGCCCGAACGTGATCGATCCCGATTCCGGCGAGCGCCGGCCGGGCGAGCTGAAAGACGTCGTCAACGTCTCGCGGCTGGTCGATGCCCTGCCGAACACCGACTTCCTCATGTGCATGACCATGGCCTCCGACGTTCCCGCGGCGGTGTCCGACCTGTATCACTTCCGCGCCATGGTCGAAAACACGACGAAACCCATCTGCTACACCGCCTGGAATTTGCAGAGCTTGAAGGACATCCTCGAGATGTGCGAGGCAGTGGCCGGCGGCGCCGAGGCTTTCCAGCGCAACCCTTTTGCCATTCTCTATGCGGAGCCGATTTCCCCGTTGCAACACATCGTCGAGGGCACGCAGAAGCTCATCCACATGTCGCGCAAGCGCCTGCCCGTCATCTTCACGCCCGGTATGATGACGGGGGCAGCCGCGCCCGTGACCAGCGCGGGCGGCCTCATCGTGGCCAACGCCGAGATGCTGAGCGGCCTGGTTATCTCGCAGCTCGCGGGTGAAGGCACGCCCTTCGTCTATGGCGGCGGCATCACCATCATCGACATGTCGACGATGGGCGTCACGTACGCAGCACCCGAGTTCATGCTCAACACCTGCGCCCTGGCGGACATGGCCCGGTACTACGAGCTGCCGGTCTTCAGCTTTGGCGCGTGCTCCGATTCGAAATCGTTCGACGAACAGGCCGGCCTGGAAGGCGGGCTCTGGGTTCTGCTGGCCGCGTTGAGCGGCGGCAACCTGTCGCACGACAGCGGCTACATCGATATGGGGCTTACGGCGTCGATGGACATGATCGTCATGAACGATGAGGCCGTCGGCCTCGTCAAACGTATCATGGGTGGCGTTGCGGTGAACGACGAAACGATGGCCGTGGACGTCATCGACCAGGTGGGGCCGGGCGGCCATTTCCTGGGCGAGGACCATACCTATCGCCATTTCCGCGAGAACTGGTATCCCAAGCTGCTGAATCGCCAGAAGTACGACATGTGGGTGCAGGATGGGTCGCTCACCCTGGGTGACCGCACACGCGCCAAAGTTAAGGACATCCTGGCCTCACACCAGCCGTCCGGGTTGTCGGACGGGGTGAAGGCTCAGTTGGACGCCATTGTTCGCCGTGCGGAGGCGCGGACGTCGGGCGCCGGGAGGCAGTCATGATCAGGAGCAACTATCACGTACAGATGACGCCGCACTTTCGGGTGCTGTCCAAGAACCAGATCGAAGAGATCCACATGGCGACGATGGAGGTCCTGCGCCGGACAGGCGTCGTCGTGAAAGAGGCCGAAGGCCGCGAACTCCTGAAGAAGGCGGGTTGTTGGGTGGACGGCGAGCGCGTTCGCATTCCGGCGTCTCTGGTGGAATGGGCGCAGCGCACGTGTCCGCCCCGAGTCGTTCTGTGCGACCGCAACGGGCGTCCGGCGATGTTCCTGGAGCCCAACAAGGTGTATTACGGCACCGGCTCCGACACACCGAACGTGATCGACCCTTACTCGGGCGAGCGCCGTGAAGTCGTCCTCTCGGACGTCGCGGGCATCGCCAAAGTGGTCGATGCGCTGCCGAACATCAGCTTTCTGATGTGCATGGGCATCGCTTCGGACGTCAATCGCGCCATTTCCGATCTGTATCATTTCCAGACGATGGTGGAAAATACGACCAAACCCATCGTTTACACCGCCTGGGACCTGGCCAATCAGAAGGACATCGTGGCCATGGCCGAGGCGGTTGCGGGTGGGGCCGAGGCGCTGCAGCGCAATCCCTTCTGTGCGCTGTACACCGAGCCGATCGCCCCGTTGCAGCATGCGACCGAAGCGGCTCAGAAGCTGCTGTACATGGCCGGAAAGGGTCTGCCGGTGGTCTACACGCCGGGCCTGATGATCGGCGCCTCGGGGCCGGTCACCCTGGCGGGTGGGTTGGTGCAGGCCAATGCGGAGCTGTGGAGCGGCTTCGTGATGGCCCAGCTCAAGCGCGAAGGAACGCCGTTGATCTATGGCGGCGGTGTGCTGACGATGGACATGCGCAGCACACTGATGGCCTACGGCGCGCCGGAGTTCATGCTGGCGACCTGCGCCCTCACGGACATGGCCCGCTATTACCGGCTGCCGATGTTCCACTTCGCCGGCTGCACGGATGCCAAGGTGTTCGATCAGCAGGCCGCGCTGGAAGGCGGCATGAGCATGCTGCTGGCAGCCCTGAGCGGTGGCAACCTGGTGCACGACGTGGGTTACATCGACAACGGGCTGACCGCCTCGTACGAGATGCTGATCTCCATGGACGAGCTGGCCGGCCTCATCACTCGCTTCATGGGCGGCGTGCCGGTGAACGACGATACGATGGCGGTGGACGTCATCGACCGCGTCGGACCGGGCGGAAGCTTCCTCGGCGAAGAGCACACGCGACGCCACTTCCGCGACAACTGGTTCCCAAAGCTTCTCGACCGCAGCAACTACGATATTTGGAAGGCCGATGGGGGACGGACGCTGGCGCAGCGGGCGAATGCGAGGGCCAAGGAGATTCTGGAAACCCATCAATCTCAGCCGATCGGCGAGAAGATTCGGGCGCAGCTGTCGGCCGTGATCGACCGGGCGGAGAAGCGGACGCGTGCGTAGCGTGACCGCTGCCTTGTGCTGGAGCTATCCACGAAGGAGGCAATCGTGATCAGAAGCAATTATTCCGTCAATATGTCGCCGCAATTTCGCGTATTGTCCGAAGCCCAGATCCAGGAAATCCACCTGGCGACGCTCGAGGTGTTGCGCCGAACCGGTGTCGCCGTCCGAGAGCCCGAGGGCCGCGAGTTGCTTCAGAAGGCCGGTTGTTGGGTCGACGGCGAGCGTGTGCGCATTCCGGGGCATCTCCTCGAATGGGCGATGCGAACCACGCCTTCGCGCGTGGTTCTGTGTAATCGTAACGGGGCCCCGGCCATGTACCTCGAGGCGAACAAGGTCTATTACGGCACCGGCTCGGACACGCCCAACGTGGTGGACCCCTATACCGACGAGCGGCGACCGGTCGTGCTCAACGACATCGCCAACATCGGCCGGGTCGTCGACTACCTGCAGAACATCAGTTTCATGATGTGCATGGGCATCGCGTCCGACGTCAATGGGGCGATCTCTGACCTGTACCACTTCCAGACGATGAGTGAGAATACCAGCAAGCCGCTCGTCTACACTGCCTGGAACCTGACCAACCTGAAAGACATCGTAGCGATGGCCGAGGCTGTGGCCGGGGGCGAAGAGGCGCTGCAGCGCAACCCGTACTGCGCGCTCTACACCGAGCCTATCTCGCCATTGCAGCACACGGTGGAAGGGACACAGAAGTTGCTCTACATGGCCAGCAAGGGGCTGCCGTGTGTGTATACGCCCGGCGCGCTGACCGGCGCGTCGGCGCCGGTGACCTCTGCCGGCGGTTTGGTGCAGGCCAACGCCGAACTGCTCAGCGGTTTCCTGATGGCCCAGCTCAAGCGTGAGGGCACGCCGCTGATCTACGGCGGAGGAGTGCTGCCGATCGACATGAGCACGACGTTGATGTCGTATGCGTCTCCGGAATGGATGATCAACACCTGTGCCCTCACCGACCTGGCACGCTGGTACAAGGTGCCGATGTTCCACTTTGCCGGCTGCACCGATGCGAAGACGTTCGATCAGCAGGCGGGCATTGAGGGCACGCTGTGGATGCTGATCGCCGCGCTCAGCGGCGGGAATCTGGTCCACGACGTCGGCTACATCGACAATGGACTGACCTCTTCGTTCGAGATGCTGGTCAGCATGAACGAGGTCGCCGGCCTGGTGAAACGGTTCATGGGCGGGGTGGAAGTCACCGACGAGACGATGGCCGTGGACGTCATCGACAAGGTCGGCCCCGGCGGGTATTACCTGGGCGAGGACCACACCTACCGTCATTTCCGCGAAAACTGGTTCCCCAAGCTGTTCGACCGTTCCAGCTACGACAACTGGCAGGCGAACGGAGCCACCACGCTCGGCCAGCGGGCGAAGGAGAAGGCGCTCGATATCCTGGAGACCTACCGTCCACCGGCACTGCCCGACGAGGTCCGCACCCGGCTGGCCGAGATCATCGAGCGCGCGGAACAGCGGACGGGGCGACATTAGAAGCGCTCTCATCTTATCGCGCGATCCGAGCTTTGTTGCGTTGGAAGCTGCCAGACGCGTCGGTCACAATCCTGAGGAGTATCCCCTGCCTTCAACCGAAGGCAGGGGAATGTGCCATTTTATGGAATCCGTTGAACCTCACGACTAGCCACACGGACGATGCCGTTGCGCTGCCCTGATCGCCGGGTCGACGGAGCGCAAAACTGCATTGCCTTGCTGACTGACTCGGCAATAGCCGGATCTCGTCAAGGGCTGGCACAAAATGACAGAACAAGTACGACCAAAATCAGTTCTGTTTCGCCCATACGTGCCGCTGCTCATTGTGTCCGCAATGGGATTTGTCGCAGTCTGGCTCGTTACCCACCAGGGCTGCGGCGTATCTCCCGATTCGATAGGGTACATTGACTCGGCCCGCCATTTGCTGGCGGGCGAGGGACTGAGGACGACTGGACTTGAGGGCCTCATCCCCATGGTGGGTTTCGGGCCTCTATACCCGATGATTCTTGCGGGCCTGGGTGTGCTCGGCGTCGACCCGGTGGACGGCGCCAGATTGCTGAACATCTTCCTTGGCGGGGCGAATGTGTTCCTGATCGGCATCACGATTCGTCGGTACACGCGCTCCAACTGGATGTCCGTCTTTGGTGCGTTGTTGGCGCTTGTTTCGCACGACTTCCTCTGGGTGCATTCGTGGGCGTTGAGTGAATCGCCGTACATCTCATTGTCGATCTTGGGGCTGTTGCTCCTGGATGTCTATGAGGAGACCGGACAGCCAACAAAGCTAGTTCTCGCCGGTGTCGTTATCGGACTCGGCTGGCTGACGCGCTACGTTGGAGTTTCGTTGCTCGTCGCCGGCGCTGGTTCGTTGCTCTTCGCGAGGGACCGAGGTTGGCGGCGACGTTTGACAGATGCCGCGATCCTCCTGGTAATTGCCTGCTGCCCCATGCTGGCATGGATGAGGAGAAACGCACTGCTGACGCAAACCACCGTGACGGGCAGAGTGCTTCGGTTTCATCCGATAACCGGGGCGCAAATCGATGCGGCGATCAGCACTTTTGCCCATTGGATGGTTCCGTACCCGATGACCGTCCCGCTCACGAATGTCGTGGCCTCAAGCGGGGTCGTCCTGATAGGTGGACTGGTCATCTGCTCGGTTATCTTCGGTCGGACGGAGCGGACGTCACGAAAGCGCGCCGGTCCGTCTGAGAGTCAGTGTCGTTCCCCTTTTGTTTTTGGCGCCTACCTCGTCACCTATGCGGCGGTTCTACTGCTGTCGATCTCTTTCTTTGATGCCGCCACCCCCTTGAACTTGCGTATCCTGTCGCCCATGCTCGCCTGCGGGCTGATCGTCGTGCTGTCGCTGGTGCATCGGCTCGAGCGGGTCACGAAAGCACACCGTCCGGTTCAGGTGGTGTTTGTTGGACTTGGGCTGCTCCTGGCCGGTTCCCACGCCGGCTACACAGCCCCGTGGATTGCAGCTACTCACCTCGCCGGGCAGGGTTTCTCGAGTGCAGAGTGGAGGCAGTCCGAGTTGATTGGAAGGATACGGCGGCTTCCGGCGAATGTTCTCATTTACACTAATGCTCAGGGTCCAGTATACTTTCTCTCTGGAAGGATGACCCACAGTATCCCTGCGAAGTTTCGTGTGACGACCAGCGTTCCTGCCTGGACTTACGAGTCTGACATGGCGAAAGCTCGGGAACAACTCAAGAGCAAGCAGGGTGTCGTGGTTTACTTCTCCACCATGAACAAGAGCCAAACGCTTCCGAGTGAGACGGAGATCAAGGAGGTCTGGCATTTGAAGCCCATCGACCAGGCGACCGATGGCACCATTTACACGGCCGATTGACTGCCGCAATTGAGGTTTTTTCACGTTCGAAACAGGAGGTCATGATGATCCGCAGCAACTATTGCGTCAATGCAACGCCGCAGTTTCGAGTGCTGTCCGATGAGCAGATTGAGGAGATCCATTATGCCACTCTGGAGGTGTTGCGGCGGACCGGCGTGGCAGTGAAGGAGCAGGCCGGCCGCAACCTCCTGAAGAAGGCGGGCTGTTGGGTGGACGGCGAGCGCGTTCGCTTTCCGGCTCGGTTGGTGGAGTGGGCGCTGCGTTGCGTTCCGTCGCGAGTGGTGCTGTGCGATCGGAACGGCGGCGCCGCGATGTACCTGGAAGCGAACAAGGTCTACTACGGCACCGGCTCGGACACACCGAACGTGCAGGACCCCTACACCGGCGAGCGCCGGCCCGCGGTGCTGGCGGACATGGCCAATTTCAGCCGGGTGGTCGATGCACTGCCGAACGTCAGCTTCCAAATGTGTATGGGCATCGCCTCGGACGTCAACGGGGCCCTATCCGATCTGTACCACTTCGAGGCGATGGTCAGCAACAGCGTGAAGCCGATCGTCTTCACCGCCTGGAATCTGGACAACTTGAAGGATATCATGGCGATGGCCGAGGCAGTTGCCGGTGGGGCGGACGCGCTGCAGCGAAACCCGTTCTGCGCGCTGTATACGGAGCCGATCTCACCCTTGCAGCACGCGGTCGAGGCCGGACAAAAGCTCCTGTGGCTGGCCGGCAAGGGACTGCCTGTCGTGTACACGCCCGGAATGTTGACCGGCGCGAATGGTCCGATCACTTCTGCGGGTGCATTGGTGCAGGCGAATGCCGAGTTGCTCAGCGGCCTGGTGATGGCCCAGCTGTCGTTCGAAGGCGCGCCATTCATCTACGGCGGGGGCGTCGATCCGATGGATATGCGCACCATGATCATCACCTATGGGTCGCCCGAGTTCATGATCAACACTGCGGCGCTGACCGAAATGGGCCGGCGATATCATCTGCCGGTCTTCAGCTTCGCCGGCTGCACGGATTCCAAAGTGTTCGACCAGCAGGCGGGGATCGAGGGAGGCATCTGGATGCTTGTCGCGGCCCTGAGCGGGGGAAACCTGGTCCACGACGTCGGCTACATCGACAACGGGCTGACTTCATCGTTCGAAATGCTGGTCAGCATGAATGAGACGGCCGGCCTGGTGAAGCGGCTGATGGGTGGCGTGGAAGTGACTGATGACACGATGGCTGTGGACGCGATCGACCGGGTCGGACCGGGCGGCCATTTCCTGGGCGAGGATCACACCTATCGCCACTTTCGCGAGAACTGGTTCCCCAAGCTTTTCGATCGCAACAACTATCAAACGTGGACGGAGAACGGGGCGACGACCCTCTTCCAGCGCGCGAATGCGCGAGCAAAAGAGATCCTGGAAACGCATCGCCCACCGGCGCTGGCGCCCGACGTCCAGTCCCGGCTGAAGGACGTCATCCAGGCCGCCGAGAAGCGCTGCTCGCAATAGACCCTGAAAAAGACGCTGACCGTCGCCCTCATGCAGGCGACGGTCAGCGTTGACCAGGCGGACTCGCCTGCGGGACTTACCGATCGGCCGCCTGCAAGACGGCAAATTCGGTTGGGTCCACGTAGGACTTGAGCCCTGCGATCTTCCCCTCACTGTCAAAAGTCACCACGTCCATGCCGGACAGACTCCGGGTACTTCCATCCTTGCCGGTCCACTGCGCCTGCCACTCGGCGACACCCTTTTCGTCGTCAGCGACCGTGGACAGGTAGACCATACTCAGGTCGTCCGCAGCGAACATGGAGGGCAGTCCCTGGCGCAGTGGGTGGGCCGGGACTTCGCCGTCGGTCGTGAGTGCCGCGAGCGATGCCGGGTCCTGTCCCATCATCATCGCCTCGGTATACCGATTCAGCGTGCTGAGCGGAGAGGTCGAGCTCATGGCGAAGCTCGCTCCGGCCCCCGTTTCGGTGGCCGTTGTCTCTGTCGCGGTGATCTCCGGGAGGGTGATTTCGGGGATGGTCATGCCCAAAGAGGGCGTTTCCAGGGTCGTTGCGGCGGGAGGGACGTCGACCGCCTGGGGCCCCGCTGCATTGTCCCACTGGATCATGATGGCCAAAGGTTTGCTGCCGAGGTCGGCGGCCCAGATCAGCTTGTTCGTGGCCGCATCGTACGTAACCTTTTCTTTCGGCGACCAGTCCAGAATCTTGCCGGGCACCGCAATCGCATAGCTGACGTCCATGCCCATGGCCGCCATCATTTGGGCCTCCATGGCCGCTTCCTCCGGGGTCTTAGTGGCGGCAGCAGGGGCCTGCTCGCCGGATGCCTTGGAGGCCATATCACTGGTATTCACGTTCATGTTGAGCGTCGTCACGCTGCCGCTCGTCGAGAAAGTAATCTGTCCATCGAGTCGTCAGGCTTGTCGCCCAGTTGCAGCTTGGCCAGCTCGTCGAGACTACTGAAGGGCAGGACCACCTTGAACCCCTCTTTGCCGGCAGCGTCCTTGTACGGCTCGAAACTCGCCCCCGGAATCTTGTCGGACAGAGTCTTGAGCTCCGCCTGCGCATCTGCCAGAGGATCCTGATTTTCGGCCGGTGCGCCGCTCTCTGAGGTGCTCTCGCCGTTCTGGCTGGCGAGGGCCATCATCTCCTTGCTGACGGCCAGGATGACCGTTTGCGTGCCACTGCCGTCCGAATTGATCGCAATCTCGGAATGCATCGTGAAGCAACCCGACAACAACAGCATGCCGGCCAACGCGACTCCCAACAGACCCAGCCCGATTCGATTCTTCCTTCTCATACCGTCCTCCTTGAGTGTGTGAAATGGAGCGGATAAAACGACTTATCTGGTCCTGTGGCTCGCACGCTCGTGGATCGCGCCGGCCGTGAGACAAAGAAAACGGGTGTGTTCGGACCGCTACGGTAGGACCACACCCGCTCGCTGTACCTGCAGGCGATCACGTCTGACTATTGAATGCCTTGCAGACTCAAGAATTGCCCCGGATCGACGAAGGACTGTATGGCCGTGATCTTGCCGCTCGTGTCGAACGTAAGGACGTCCACGCCGGTCAGGGTCTGTGGCTTACCGTTGTCGGTCCACTGGGCGGTCCATTCGGCCGACCCGGCCTGATTGTCGGCGATCAAATTCGCGTAGGTGACTTTGATGTCCTGGGCACTGAAGAGCTTCGGATACTTCTGGGTCAGCGGGTGGCTGAGGGCCTTGCCGGCCGAAAACAGCGCGCTGTACGCCGCCTGGTCTCCGCTGGCCTGGGCATCCGTGTATCGTTGCAGCGTCTCCAGCCCGAGATTGCCAGGCAGGGTGACCAGGTTCCCAGACGCGCCCGGAATGGCCGGCATCGCCGGTGCAGACGGTCCGGACGGCGCGAGCGGCGCCGGCGGGGCATCGATCGGCTGCGGCTTCTGCGAGTTGTCCCATTCCACCAACAGGTGCGGAACCGCACCCGTGCTGAGGTCCACGTTCCAGACGATCTTGTTCGTGCCCGCATCGTAGCCTGCGTTTGCTCTGGGCTGCCAATCGAGGATCTTCCCCGGCACGGCGATTGCGTAGGCGACCTGCACGCCGAGGCTGGACATCATCTGGGCGGCCATGGCCTGATCTGACGGGCTCGGCGTGGCGTAAGCGCTCACGCCGGCGGCGGCTGACGCGGCCACAGAAATCTGATCGGTGTTGATCGTGACACCGAGGGTGATCACGTTCCCCGCGCGGGCGGTCGTGACCGTGTCCAGAGTCTGGCCCTTGCCCCCGAGTTGCTGACTCTCCAAGTCGGCGAGGCTCTTGAACGGGATGCTCATCTTAATCCCTTGTTGGCCGCTGACTGCATCGGAATACGGTTGAATCCTGGCGCCTGGGATCTGGGCGACGGCGGCCGTGATCTGGGCGAATGGCCCCTGCGGCCCCTGGCCGGTGACCGCCCCCTCCTGCATAGCCAGCGCCAGCATGTTTGGATCGACCGCCAGAGTGATGGTGCGCGAGCCGCTGCCATCCTGTTTGATATTCGTGTCAGAATTGACAGTCATGCAACCCGACAACAACAACGCGCCAGCCACGGCAATAGTGGACAGACCCAGGGCAAATCGAAGTTTCTTCATTGTTTTGGTCTCCTTTCACGTGCGAACTGGCAGTTCCTGCGCGACCCGGCGCAGAATCAGGCGATAAACGAGTTCGATGCGGTCGCCGGCCTGCTCCCAAGAATACCGTTCGATGGCTCGCTCTCTGAGACGCGCACCGATCGTTTTGGGATCCGCGGAGTCCAGCGACTGCTCGAGTGCCGCCGCAAGGCCTTCTGCACCCGGCGCGGCGAAACAGCCCCACGGGCCCAAGTATTCTCGGGCCACCGGGGTATCGAAAGCGACTGTGGGCAGGCCGAGCGCCATGTAGTTCAGGAGCTTGCCGTTGCTTTCGGTCTCAGACATTTTGGGCGCCACCGCCACGTCGGCCAGGGCCAGGTATTCCGGCGCTCGTTCGTAAGGGACGCGGCCGGTGAAGTGAACGCGCTCGCTCACCCCCAGTGTCGCGGCCCTGGCACGATAGGCATCCACTTCCGGGTAGCCCATCACCAAGAAGTGGACGTCTCGGCCGTGCTCCTGCATCCGCGAAGCCGCTTCCAGGAGCAGATCGGTGCCCTGGTAGCCCGCGAGCTTACCCAGGTAGCCCACGACCTGCCCATCGGCCGGAAGGCCCAACGTCCGGCGGAGCCGTCGTGTCTGGGCGGCCTCAGGCGGCCCGAAGCGCCGGCCGTCCACCCCATCGGGCACGGTGCGAATCAGTGGGCATTGGCAGCCAAACCGGTCACGCAGCAGCCGGGCGGCATGCGTGGAGCTGGTCACGATGGCGTCCGGCAGGTTGTTGATGTACTTTTCCACCGCCAGCAGACGCCGGTGTATGCGACTACCTGCCGGCAAAAACCCATGGTCGATCATTTCGCCAGTCAGGCTGCCCTGGTAATCGAAGATCAGCGGCACGTTCCACAGCCGGGCCAGCATCCGACCGGCCAGGGCGCCTTCGTGCAGAAAAGCGTGGATCAGGCTCGGCGGCCGGCGCTGAGTCAGGGCAGCGCGAGCGAGCAGCAGTGCGTCGAAGAGAAGCTTGTGCCAGGATGACCCCATGGCGTAACGGTTTCCCCAGGGCACTGAGGGAATGCGGACGATGTCCAGTCCCGGCAAATCGCGACCTTGCCGGTAGGTGAAGATCCGGATCTGGTGGCCTCTTTCCTGCAGAATCCGCGCTTCCTCGTAGATGCGCACGTGGCAGCCGTAATCGGAGAAGAACGCCGTCGGCGCCAGCATCACTACGTTCGACAAACCGCTCGCGTCGCTTTGCTCCAACTCTCGGGGCGTCAGCGACGATCGCAGTTGCTGCGTCTTCCATTTTAGCTTCAGTGCTTGAGACATTGAATTCTCGTCAGTTTTCGTCTTGGTGCATCAGTAGATTGCCCGGTATCGTCTTCGGCAGCATCACGCGCAAAGCACGTTCCGCGACGCTGAACTCAACCGGCGTCCGGCCGAGGGGCTCGTCGTCGACGTGCACGGCCAATCCGCGGCTCGCCTGGATGGCAATGCGCCGGGCCTGGTGGAATTGAACGCGTGGATCGTAGATGTGCCGCCGGATCAGAACGCCCCAAACGTACGAGAAGAAGGCCGCGGTCACGTTCTTGCCGCGGAAAATGCAGACGTCCAATAGGCCGTCATCCAGGCAGGCTTTTGGCGCCATCTGTAGGACGCCCGCGTAGAGGCGCGTGTTACTCACGGTGATCATGACAGCCCGGTCGCGGATGATTTCTCCATCGAGCTTGACCGTGACCCGCCGGCCCACGAAGCTCTTTGCGGTCGCGAACCCGGCCGGAATGTAGGCGAGCGGCCCGAACCAGCGCTTGTGCTCCGGCTGAACGTGAGCGCCGACCTCGGCGTCCCACCCGACACCGCCCATCAACAAGAAGTAGCGATCTCCTGCCTTGCCTGCGTCGATGTGGCGCATCCGGCCCTCGATGAGAATTCGGGCCGCGTCCAGAACCGGTCGAACGGACAGCGGGTTCGTGACCGGGATGCCCAACTCCAGGGCGAACACGTTCGTCGTGCCGACCGGCAGCAAACCGAAAACAACATCGCTGCCGACGACGTCGCCGTTGATGACTTCGTTGTTGGTGCCGTCCCCGCCCGCAGCGACCACCATGTTGTAACTCTGGGCGACTGCCTCGCGAGCGAAGCGGGTTGCGTCGCCGCGTTTTTCGGTTACGCGAAGGTCGATGTCCCAGCCCTGATGAGTCAGGTACTGGACGAACTCATCCATCTGCCGGCGCAATCGCATTTGCCCCGCGGCTGGGTTAAAGATGATCATTGTCCGCATATATGTACCCTGGCCGAGTTGTGGACCGTCTGAGCTTCGGCCTCGTCGGCCACCGGCAGGTTCACGCCTCATCAAGATGTGAGCGAATTATACCAGCCACCAGAACAAATCGCAACTGATTGTGGTGTATCTCAAAATGACGGTCGTCGCGTTCGCCGCCTCGTCCCACGTGTGGGTCATCCGCTGGAACCAAGCGGCTTGACTTCAGGTGGATGTTCGTGTAGAATAATCGAAATATCAGATATAAACTAGAAATCGAGCTGATAGGATTCCACGAGGTGCAAACGTGGCCGGAGTCTGCCCATCGGAGCATGTGGTCCTGTTGTCGTGAGTGGCTGCCTGCGCTAATAGCGCATGTGGCCGCTTTTCGCGTTCGGGGGGAGGTGATCGCCGCAGCACAATGAAGGGCGCAGGCTGCCTCGCCTGTTCGGGTGCGCTCTCGCACTGAAACCGGTCGTCGTCAGTCGTAACTCAATGAAGGGGGAAGGATACGATCATGAATGCCTTGGTCGTTCTGGTTCTGGCAGTGATTGCCATTGTCCTCGGTTACGGCGTGTATGCGAAGAGCATCAATCGCACTGTCATCCAGCCCGATGACAAAAGGGCGACGCCAGCGACGATGTTCATGGATGGGGTGGACTTCACTCCGGCCAACCGTCACGTCCTCTTCGGCTATCAATTCAAATCGGTGGCGGCATTGGGTCCCATCGTCGGGCCTATCGTGGCGATCCGCTGGGGTTGGCTGCCGGCTCTGCTGTGGATCATTCTGGGCACGTTCTTCATCGGCTGGGTCCAGGATTACGCCAGCATCGTCGTCGGCCTGCGAGAAGAAGGCCGCACGTTTGGTGCACTCAGCTACAAGCTGATCTCCCCGCGTGCCCGCACGATCTTGCTGGTGTTCATCTACATTTATCTGCTGCTCATCATGGCGGCCTTCGGGAAGCAGGTCGGCTACGATCTGATGACGAATCCATCGGTGCCCGTGGGCGTGCTGCTGGTCATGATCTTCGGCGTTCTGGCCGGGCAGATGACGTACAAGTGGAAGCAGGACATCATTCTGACCAGCCTCGTCACCGTCGTGGGCTCCATCGTGGGCATCTGGATTGGGACGCTGGCCCCGGTGGTTCAGCTCATGACCGGCGTGAACGCGGCGATGGGCGGCAACGAGAAGATCTTCTGGAGCGTCGTCGTACTCATTCTCTGCTACTTCGGTGGTGTGCTGCCCATCTGGCGCTGGGCTCAGCCCATCAACTACGTGGCCTTCTGGATCGTCTTCCTGGGTATTTTGTTCGGCACGCTGGGCCTGGTCATCTGGCATCCGGGCATTCCGGCCGACTTCCCCATGTACACCAACTGGAACGGAACTATCGACGCCAAGCTGGGGCCGCTCGGCTGGATGTGGCCGGTGCTGTTCGTGACCATTGCGTGTGGTGCGGTCTCGGGCTGGCATAGCCTGGTCTCCAGTTCAGGCACCGCCCGTCAGCTCGAGAAGGAAACCGACGCGCTGTTCGTCGGTGGCGGCTCCATGTTCCTCGAGATGTTCCTGGCCTGCCTGTCATTGCTGTGCGCCGTGGTTGGTGTGGGCGCCAGCGCCGGCTTCTCGAGGTACGTCGAGTTGATGGCTGCCGGCAAGACCGCCGGCGTGTTTGCCACCGGCCTCAGCCAGTTCATGGCTCAGGTCGGTATTCCGACCAGCTTCGGCCTGCCTTACGGCTCAGTCTTCCTGACCCTGATGGCGCTCACGATTATGTACCTGGTGGTCCGTTTCATGCGAGTCGCCAGTGCGGAGTTCCTGGGCGATGCCATCCCGGCGTTCCGCAACGTCCACGTCGGCTCGATCGTCGGCCTGGTCCTGTCCGGCGTCCTGATCTGGACCGGCTTCTGGTCGCAGATCTGGGTGTTGTTCGGCGGGGCCAATCAGCTCATGGCGTCACTGGCCTTGCTGCTGATCAGCCTGTGGCTGCTGACCCAGAAGAAAGCCTACCTGTGGGCGTTCATTCCGTTCGTTTTCATGTTCATCACTACCATCGCCGCGTTGATCGTGACGATTGTGGTGTCGTTCGCCGGCGGCCTGACCGTGGGCAAAGTCATCGCCGACGTCATGGGTGCCGTGCTGATCGTCTGCGCGCTGATCCTGGCCCAGGACGCCATCAAGGCGATCCAGAAGTTCCAGCAGGCTCCGGCGCCGAAGAGGGCTAAAGCCAAAGCCTGAAGCAGGCACGATCGCCAGGGTGTGGAGGACTGACCTCCACACCCTGACCGCCGCCGTTCCAGGCGTCCGATCCAGTTCGCCAATGAAGGCATCGGGTCGCAAGAGAGTCGGCTGCTCGGCCCTACAGACGGGTAGATATTGACATAAGCCATGCGGCCTGCGTGAGGAACACGTGATCACCGGAAGAGAATCGTCACGTCGCCTGCCTGTCGCGCTGACCGGCGCGGTTACTCTGCGTCAGCGTTTGCGTCGGTTCTGCGAGGCCCTGGGCGGCATCATCTACGGGATGACCGTCTACGAGATGGTGCGCGACGTCCACAAGCAGCGAGGCAATCTCGAGCGGCTGTTCGTGTTGATGACCTTTGGCGACTTGCTGGGGGTGCCTGTTTTGCCGCCGTACTACGCTCTTCGGCTGCTGCCGTACGTGGTGCCTGAGATCCAGACGTGGCGCTGCAGCATGCTGCGCGAACGAGATTTGACCGACCTTTGTGACCAGGAGATAGGCTAGAGGAGCAAGCTATGGGAGAACAATCAGAGAAGAGAAGCTGGTGGGGTGCGGCCAAGAGCGTCCTGTACGGGATGGCCGGCCACGACATGTCGCGATTTGCCATGAAGACGCGGGGTAGCATGGAGCACTTGTTCATCCTCATTACGATGGGGGACCTCTTGGGCATTCCCATTCTGCCGCCATACTATTCGCTGCGCCTTCTGCCGTACGTCGTGCCACAGATTTCCACCTGGAAGCGCCGCATGCTGCGCGAGCGCGACCTCACTGACGCTTTGGCCTGACGGCCGGAGTGGGGCGAAAGACGCCCGAGATCAACCAAGGGGGGTGATCACCATTTCTCTGACTACGATTTTCGAGCAATATCCGGACCGCCGCTACATCATGTTCGGCGGCAAGGGCGGATTGGGCAAGACGACGTTCTCTGCGGCGACGGGCTACTGGCTCGCGAAACAGGGCTATCGCGTGCTGGTCTTCTCCGTGGATCCCCAGGCATCGTTGTCCGACATCTTCAAACGTGACATTTTTGGCAAAGGCCCCGTCGAAATCATGCCCAACCTGTACGCCCAGGAGATCGACGCGGATCAGCGCATCAGGGCTTACCAGGCAGAGATACGGCAGAAGATCCTGGACATGTATGGGTTTGCCGAAGTGCCGGAGGAGATCGAGAACTACATCCAGGCTGCAGCCGCCGAGCCGGCCATGGAAGAAAGTGCGATCTTCGACGAAGTTGTCGACATCGTCGTCGGCCAGAAGTACGACTACTACATCTACGACATGGTGCCGCTGGGGCACGCACTGTATTACCTCAGCATGGCCTCAGTGTACGACGAGTGGATCGACAAGATCACCGGCCTGCGGCAGGAAATGGCCGAGTACGAAGCGGTGGCGGCCGTCATGAACCGCAACAAAGAGACGCAAGAAGATCTCATCTTGAAAGAGCTCCAATACATCAAGCAGCGCATCAACACGTCGTCGGGGATTCTCACCGACAAGCAGAAGACCGCTTTCTTCTTCGTCCTCATCCCGGAGGAGATGATCATCCTGGACACGTCGAAGGCAGCGCAGCTCTTCGCGAAATACAACGTGCCCCTATCGGGATACATCGTCAACCGGGTGATCCCGACGGAGCTGGCCGACCAGAACATCCCCGATTATCTGCGGAATCGCCTGTCGATGCAGAAGGGCTACATCGAGAAGATCCAGCAGACCTTCGGCCGCGACGTCCTCGCCCAGATCCCGGAGTTCGAGCGCGACATTACCGGGCTGCCGATGATCGAGCGCGTGGCGGACGCGATGTTCGGGGGAGGACTCACATGATCGACGAAAGCACTGCAGCAGTTTCTGGAGCAGCACCCGAAGATGAAATTCGTATTCTTCGGCGGCAAGGGCGGCGTAGGCAAGACCGTCATGGCCGGCACAGCGGCGCTCTGGTTCGCGCGGCAGGGTCGCAAGACGCTGCTCGCTTCCACGAACCCCGTGCATTCGCTGAGCAGTCTGTTAGATCAGGACGTGTTCGGCCGGCAGACAGGGGTCGCGGGCGAACCGAACCTGTGGGCGTACGAGATCGAAACGAAGGAGACGATCGAGAAATCCAAGGTCGAGATCCGCGAGAAGATCGAGTGGTTCCTCAAGTTCGCCGACATCAAGACTAAGGCGGACGAGTTCGTCGAGTCGGCGACGATGAATCCGGCCTTCGAGGAATCAGCCATGTTCGAGAACATGATCGACCTGATGTTCAAGGACGAGTACGAGGTCTTCGTGTTCGACACCGCGCCCACCGCCAACGCCCGGCGGTTGCTGGGCATGTCCAGCGTCTACTCCATGTGGGTCAACAAGATGGTTCAGAGCCGGGAAGAGGCCAAGTCGCTGCGCGAGCTTCTTTCTTACAGTCGCAAGAAAGAAGAAAAGGACCCGCTCATGGACTACCTGCTGAACTTCCGCGAGCGAATGAGCAACGCCAAGGATCTTCTCACCGATCCCGAGAAGACCTCCTTCTTCTTCGTCACTCTGCCGGAGGCGCTGCCCATCGCCGTGATCACGCGCTTCATCCAGTGGTTCAACGATTTCGGGATCCCGGTCGGCGGCGTGTTGGTCAACATGCTGATCGACAAGGCCACGGTGAAGGCGGACACGCCCGAGTTTGTCCGGAATAGGGTGGCCATGCAGGATCAGTACATGGAGCAGATCTGGAGCACTTTCGAGGGACAGGTCCGAGGCATCGTGCCCCTGTTCGAGACAGAGGTCCGCGGCGTGAAGATGCTCGAGCGGACCGCTGAGTACGCGTTCGCTTGATGGAAAATAGACTACCGAAGTTTTCAAAGCTTCGGTAGTCTTCCAGCTACGAAGTCTGCAAATCGGAGAGGAGCGTGTTCATCGACGCCTATTGGCTGATCGTGTTGGAGGGGTTGTTGTTCATCCTGGCCTTCGGCGGCCTGACTCAGATTCGGCGCGAAGGCCTGACCACGCAGTTCATCGTCGAATGCGTGGGGGTGACGGTGTTGGCGCTGGGGGCGAGCCTGGCCACCGCGCAGCCGGTTCATCCCCTGGCCTTTCTGGTCGTCATCTACCTGCTGACCATGCGCGTGCGGCTGACGGTCGATCTCGCCAATACCCTGGCGCAGTCCGGACGAGGGCGCTGGGCCATGCGACTGTACGGGGTCGCCGAGTCGCTCGGGCCAGATCCCTCCGGGCGCGTGCTGATCGACGTCAACCGCGCCGCGCTGCTGCTCAACATGGGCCGCTCATCGGACGTCGTCGACGTGTTGGAGCGGGTGCTGACACAGGCCGCCGAAACACACCTGGGGTTCAAGCACGAGGCGGCGGCGAGGTACAATCTGGGGCTGGCGTACCTGAAGGAAGACCGGGAGACCGCTGCCGTCGAACAGTTCAACGCGGTCGTCAACCTCTGGCCGGGCTCTCGCTACGCCCACCGGGCCGAGGCCTCCCTGCTGGAGGGGCGGGAGCGGAAGTAGCCTTCTGGACTTCCGAAGTCGCTAACACTTCGGAAGTCTGCTTTCGTGGCAGAGCGCAACAGATGAAACCCAACTTCCGAAGCCTCGATGACTTCGGAAGTTTTGCACTTCGGAGGAATTTCTAAATCTGGGCTACTTCGTAACACCTTCTTCGGGCTGACGAGGCCTCACTTTGCGAGCGCCGCTTTCACTCTTCGTAATGTCGATGGCCAGCAAGCGGAATCGCCGGAACATGAGCCGCATCTCGTCAGCGTCGCTACTCTCGAGTCCGCAGATCAGCAGCAGCTGCGGAGACGATCTCTGCGCGCGCAGGACCCAGAGAGGATACCCTGGACGGATCCCGTTTCGGGCAAAGTCCACGGCCAGCTTTTCATCGACCTTACCCTGCCCCCAGCGCTGCAGGGTCAGCCCATTGCGGACGGCCAGCGGCTCAGCGATGCGTCCGTGTTCGCGGGCTTTTTCCAGTGCCAGGCGTCCTAGCTGAGTCTCCGGGTCCGCAAGCAGCAATCCGTGAGCCGGTGGGCTCAACAGCTCGGCGTGGACGACCAGTTGGTCACGCTTGCCCCGCACGTAGCGGTTGATGAGCCAGAGAAACAGGATTTCGCGCGCCTCGAGGACGAGGTGAATCGTCACGCGTGAGTAGGGGGCGCGCGGTTTCACCACCGAGGTCTTCAGCGCCTGGTTCGGTCGCCCCTGCATCATGCCGAATCCTTCGCCCAGCTCGGGCAGCGTGCTCGCCAGCGTCTGAGCCAGATCCCTGGCGCGCCTGCGGTTCATAGACGTCCCAGCGAAATACCACAGGATCAGCACGCCGCAGATGTAGATCAAGATGTTGGTCAACAGACTGTCCGTCAATGTCCTGCTCCCCAAAGCCCGCCCACCCGGCCGGTAATTCGACTCGAACACGCGGGAAAGCCCCTGCTCACCGGGGCTTTCCTTCAACACCTAGAGTATATCAGAGACCGGTCGATGCGGCAAGCTTTGCGCTGGCGGGGATGCGGGTGAAGGCCTCCAACAGCCCTAGCCCCGCGGGGCCGGCGCCATGGCGCTTTCGAGATACAGTTCGTCGCTGTTGTCGTCGAAAGCGAACAGCTCGGCGTAACGTCCCCAGTCGATGGCCGTGTCCAGCTGCTCACCGGCGTAGTCGCCGAAGTCGGCTTGCAGTTTGTTCAGGAAATACTCCTCCGCGACCCGCCGGTCGTCGTCCTGCTGCAGCGTTTCATAGATCCAACGGATCGTGGGCAGGCGCAGGGCGCGGCCGGCCATGATCTCTTTGCGGGCCAGGATGCTGGCGTCGGCGAAGGCCTGGCCCAGCGGTGTCAGGACAATGTCGCCCTGGCTCACAGAAGCGAATCCGAGCAGTTCAGCCGCTTCCACGACCGGCAGCATGTCGTCCAGCTCCAGGCCGAAATCCTCCGTCAGGCGGTAGAGATCGTTCCGCCCGCCGTCCTCGTTGACCTTCTCCAAGAGACCGGCCAGGCTGCTGATGTAGACGTCCGGCAGGCTGGTCGTTCGGCCGGGGGCGCCGGGCGCGGTGCCCAGGGCGACCGGCTCCGGCTCGGTCTTGCCGGCAACTGCAGCGTACACGCGGTCGACGGCGGCCTGAAAGGCCGCATCTTTGCGGTGGCGCGGGTGGGGCAGCGTCACCTGGATCCCGGCCACTACCCGACCCGGATCTTTGTCCATCACGACGACTCGATCGGCCATGAAGATAGCCTCTTCGATGTTGTGCGTGACCATCAGCACTGCTTGGGTGGGGATCGACTTGCTCAGCCACAGCTCCATCAGCTCGCCGCGAAGTGACTCGGCGCTCAGGACGTCCAGCGCACTGAACGGCTCGTCCAGACACAACAGCTCCGGCTCCACGGCCATCGCCCGGGCGAACCCGCACTTCTGCCGCATACCGCCGGACAGCTCACGCGGATAGGCGGATTCAAACCCATCCAGGCCGACCTTGTCAAGCAGCTGCAGGGCCTTCTCGCGCCGCTGCGCCTCGGGTACGCCCCGCGCTTTCAGGGCCACCTCCACGTTCGCCTGGACCGTGAGCCAGGGATAGAGGGCGAAGGTCTGAAAGACGATCGTGGCGTGGGGGTTGACGCCCTGGAGGGGTTGTCCCCGGTACAGCACCTGGCCCTCGCTCGTCGGGTTCAACCCGGTGATCATGCGCAGCAGAGTCGACTTGCCGCAACCGGACGGCCCCAGCAGGCAGACGAACTCTCCGGGGAAGATCTTCATGTTGACGTTCTGCACGGCCATGAAGCGCCGTACGCCCTTGCCGTAATAGCGCGACACGCCGCGCAGTTCGAGCAACGGGTCCAATTCAGTCTTCGTGTTCTGTACCACCATTTCACACCTCCGCTTGGCAGCGGCCGCACCACGGCGGTCAGCTCATGCGGTAGTTTTCTTCAGCACTGGCGTATAGCCGGCGCCAGAACAGCCGATTGATGGCGACCACCGTGAGGATCAGCGTCAGCGTTGCCCCGAGCAGCAGGCTGTAGTTGCCCTTCGCAGTAGCTTCAGCAATCAGCGCGCCAACGCCGATCGTCTCGTAAGATCGACCGCCGAAGTTTACGTATTCGGCCACGATGCTGGCGTTCCAGGCTCCGCCGCTGGCGGTGATCATGCCGGTGATCAGGTAAGGGAAGATCGCCGGCAAAATCAGAGTGCGCCAGCGCTCCCAGCCCGAGAGCTGCAGCAGCCGCGTGGTGAAGTCCAGGTCCTGCGGGATGGCCGAGGCTCCGGCGATGACGTTGAACAGGACGTACCATTGCGTGCCCATCAGCATCAGCAAGATCGCGGCCAGGTTCAATCCCCCGGCGAGGTGAATCAGAAACAGCAGGACGATCGGGAAGAGCGCCGTCGCGGGCACAGAGGCCACGACCTGAACGACTGGTTGAAGAATGGCGGCCAGCCGGCGATTGGTGCCGATCGCGACCCCAACAGGAACCGTCCAGCCGAGGGCGATCAGAAGCGAGACCGCGACGCGCAGCAGCGTCGCGCCCGTTCCCATCACGATGCGCAGCCAATCGGATGCGGGCAGATCGGCCAGCAGCATCAGTGCGCGGGCTGCGCCATAGGCCAGTCCAACACCCACGACTACACTCGCGACGAGAAGGATCGCCCGGCCGGATCGTGGAGTTGGCTTGCCAGCATCCGGCGTTCTGAAGATCGGACGCAGCGCCGCGTCGACTCGTTCGGTGAAGGGGTGCCACAGGTGCCGCCCGATCTGCTCGATCAGCCAGGCTCGGCTGAGGATGTCGTAGAACCAGGATTCGGGTGGATTGTCGCTCTCGACCATCTCGACCTTGAATCGGTCACCCCAGACCAGCAGCGGCTGCCAGACCAGTTGGTCCAGCAGAACGATGATGATCACCAACGTGGCGACGCCCATCATGATGGCGCCGAAGTTCCCAGCATTGGCGGCGGTCTGGAGGTAGCTCCCCAGGCCCGGCAGACGAAAGTCGCGGCTGCCCACGGTGAAGATCTCGGCAGCCATCAGAAAGAACCAGCCGCCCGCCCAGGACATCATGGAATTCCAAACCAGCCCGAGCATCGCAAAAGGCAGCTCCAGCGTCTTGAAACGCAGCCACGGATCGAAGCGGAAGATGGCGGAGGCCTCGTAGAGCTCGGTGGGGATGGTCGTCAGCGATTGATAGAAGCTGAAGGTTAGATTCCACGCCTGGCTGGTAACGATCAGGACGATGGATGCCAGCTCCGCGGCGAATGCCTGGGGCAGGATGGCCGTCAGGCTCAGCAGCACGACCGGCAGGAAGGAGAGGATCGGGATGCTTTGCAGCACGTCCAGCAGTGGAATGAGCACCCGCTCCGCCGTGTGGTTGCGGGCGGCAACGTAGCCGTAGATCAGGGTGAACATGAGCGAAAGGATATAGGCGGCAGTCATCCGGCCGACAGACATCAGGGCGTACCAGGGCAGCGCCCGCGGCGAGAGCGAAATGACAGGTCCCTGGACTTCCGTCGGGCTGTTCAACGACAGGCGCAGGCCGGCGTACAACAGGGCGCCGATGCCCAACAGCACGATGAGATCGCCCCATGTGATCAGCCTCCGGAGCGGTTGTTGAGTTCTGAAGAGACGAATTGGTTCCATGACGTGCGCTCCAAAGCCGGCGACGATCAGGTTAACACCCGCGGGCCGTTGGACTGAGTCGATCGGCCGGCGGGCGGAGATTTCAGAGCAAAGGGCCGCTGAACAGATTGGGGAACAGCGTTGTGGCTACCAGGATGAGCGTCAGTGCGATCAGGGCGCTGACGATGACCCAGGACAGGACGTTGAACCAGCGGCCGTTGACGAAGCGGCCCATATGCCGGGGGTTGTTGATCAGGCGAAGCATGACCACCAGGATCACCGGCAACAAGATGCCGTTCAGGGTCTGGCTCAACATCATCGTTTGAACCAGCGACTTGATGGGCAGCAGAATGACGCCCGCGCCCAGGACGATCAGCAGCGTATAAATGCTGAAGAAGGCGGGGGCCTCCTTCCAGCCGCGGCTCACGCTGCACTCCCACCCGAAGGCTTCGCAGACGACGTAGGCCGTGGAGAGGGGCAGGATGGCCGCCGAGAAGACCGACGCATTGAGCAGGCCGAGTGCAAACAGGGTCGAGGCGTATGGCCCGGCCAGTGGGCCCAGCGCCAGCGCCGCGTCCTTGGCCGTTTCGACCCGAAGGCCGTGGGTGAACAGCGTGGCGGCACACGCAATGGTGATGAACGCGGCCACCAGAATGGCGAACACCGCGCCGACGATCACGTCCGCCCGCTCGTATGCGTAGTCGGCCGGCTTGAGTCCCTTGTCCGCGATGGCCGACTGCTGATAGAACTGCATCCAGGGCGCGATGGTCGTTCCGATCAGCGTGATGGCGATGATCACGTAGCCGGATTCGAACTGAAAGGCCGGCGTCACGCTGGCTCGCCCCACTGCGGCCCAGGACGGTTGCGCCATGATACCGGAGGCCACGTATGCCAGATAGAGGGCGCTGGCCACCAGAAAGATCCGCTCGACCGTCCTGTAGCTTCCCTTGACGATCAGCAGCCACACCAGGATCGCTGCCACAGGCACTGACAGGAACTTGCTGACGCTGAAGATTTCCATGCTGGCTGCCACACCCGCGAATTCGCTGATCGTGTTGGCCAGGTTGGCAATCAGCAGCACGCCGACGATGGCGGTAGTGGTCCGAATCCCGAGCGTTTCCCGAATCAGCGCTGCCAGGCCCTTGCCGGTTACGACGCCCAGGCGAGCGCTCATCTCCTGGACCATGATCAGAGCGATAGCGACGAGGGGCATCAGCCACAAGAGGCCGTAACCGTAGTTCGCGCCGGCCACCGAGTACGTGGCTATGCCGCCGGCGTCGTTATCGACGTTTGCGGTGATGATCCCCGGCCCCAGCACCGCCAGAAAGATGAACAAGCGAATCCGGAACGGCTTGAACCGCTGCCACAGGCCCATGCGAGAAACTCCAGGAAGACTTCGAAATCTCAAACTTCCGAAGCTTCCAAAACTTCGGAAGTTTCCGAAAGACTGCGGAAGTCTGGCGAATCAGGTATACAGCCGAGGGAGTCGCTTCTTCCAAGTAGTCGGAATGATTTTGTCCAGCGCATCGTCCGCGGTCACGATGCCGTGCATTCGTCGCTCCTCGTCGACTACCGGGACAGCCAGCAGATTGTATTTGGCGATGTCCTGTGCGACGTCCTCCTGGCTGTCTAATGGGCTCGCAGTGATCACTCGATGGTGCATGAAGTCGGCCACGCGCGTTTTTGGCTGTGCCAGGACCAGGTCTTTCAGGGATAATACGCCGACCAGGCGACGGTCATCGTCAATCACGTACACGTAGAAGATGGTTTCTGCTTCGTGCGCCGTTTCGCGCACGACCGACATCGCCTCCTCCGCCGTGAGTCCGGAGCTGACTGTGAGGAACTCGGTCGTCATGATGCCGCCCGCGGAGTCCTCCGGATAAGTGAGCAGCTTGCGGACGTCCTGGGCATCCTCGGCCTCCATGAGATTCAAAATCTCTTCGCTGCGCTTCTCCGGCAGTTCGGCCAGCAGGTCGGCTGCCTCGTCCGGAGCCATCTCCTCGAGCACGTCGGCCACGCGCTCGTCGGGCATCGACTCCACCAGGCTGGCCTGAAAGTCCGGCTCCACTTCCTCTAACGTGTCCGCCACTGTCTTGATGTCCAGCGACTCCAATAGCTTGTTGCTCTCGGGCCGGCTCAGATCGCTGATGATCTCCGCGAGATCCGCAGGGTGCAGCTCGCTGATTCTGTCGCCCGGGACCTTGAGGCGCATGGTCTGGTCGCCCGGCAGCAACTCCACGTCTTCCCACGAGACGACTCCCGGCTGGATATCTCGCCCGAAACGCGCGGCCAGCTTCACCGCCAAACGGGCCAGGCCGAGACGCCGCAGCAAGCCCAGGCTGCCGATGTCCACGTTGGCGACGAAGAAGCCTCCGTTCACACGTGCCAGGTCCAGGTCGTTGACGCGAACGACGCGCATACCGTTGGTATCGATGATTTGCTTGTCGAGCACGTCACGTGCCAGGTATAGATCGTGCTCGCCCGGCTGATACGGGGAAATATCGGCGACGCGGCGGTTCAACGAAATCGCCGGGGCAACCAGAACGGCGACGTCCGCGAAAGGAACGACCCGGGACTTGCCGCCGCAAGCAACGACGACGCCGACGATGGCGGGGTGAGGCATGGCGCCCCGGGGGCCGGCCACCAGGTCCTGAACGCGGCCGACGTTCTCTCCGTCGACGTCCGCGACGGTCTTGCCCAGCAGGTTGCTCACAAAAACCATGAATTCCACCTCCTGGCACATAAACGGCCCGGACGAAGACGGGCCGACTGCCGGAGAAGATCGTGTTTTTCAATAACAAACACGTATCCTATCACGATTGGTGGTGGCTGTCAAACATAATGGGGGGCAAGGGATCGTTCGGACGGCGATTCGGCGAGCCGGCTATTCCTGCGTGATCGGCGGGCGCGGGCGAGGGCGCCACAGCGGAACCAGGGCCATGATCGCGCGCACGTCCTCGTCTCGGAACGCGCCCAGCAGGATCAGCCCAACCAGGTACACGATGCCGGCCAGGGGGACCGTGAGGGCTGAGGACACACCACGGAATCCAAACATGACGGCCACGATCCCTGCGGATGCTGCCAACGGCCGCCAGGCGATCTCCGCCCAGGGCACGGCTCCCAGGTTCTTGCGCACGCAGTGGTAGAAGGGCACGAGCAGCGCCAGCTCGGAGAAGACGGTGATGACGGCGGCGGCTTTGTAGCTGTACGTCGGAATGAAGATGAGGTTGGCCACGATGTTGAAGCCTACACCGATGAGGAACGCGCGGGTCAGGTACCGCTGCTGATCGATCGCGATTAGCACGTATTGGGTGACCTGGTTGATGCAGCTGAATGGGAAGTAGGCGATCAGGAGCTGCAGCGCGATCATCGAGTCCGGCAGGTAGTCGCCGCCGCCAAGGATCAGGATCAGGTCGCGGGCGATGAAGGGCGTGATCACCGCCACCGGGATCCCGATCATCAGCAGCAGCCTCAGCGCCAGGATGTATGCCCGCAGCAGCGAGTCGCGCGCTTCGCTGGCATAGCGCGACATCAGCGGGAAGATGGCGATGGTGAACAGCGACGGCACGACGTTCAAGCCGTCGATGTACTTGTACGCAGCGCCGTAGTATCCGACGACGGCGGCTCCGTGCATCGGCTGCAGAATCCAGACGTCGATGCGGAAGAAGATCGTCTGCAGCAGGTGGTTGATCATCAGCGGGAAGGAGGCGTCGAACATGCCGCGGACCAACCCCCGGTCGAACGCGAGGTGAGGCCGGAAGAAGTGCCGCACCAGCAGGGCAAACAGAACGACCACGGTGAAGATGTTGGTGACGATGGCCACGCCGGCCAGGCCGACGAAGCCCCAGTTCAGCGGCGGCAACAACACCAGCGTTCCGAGCAGAACGCGCAGCACGCTGGTCGCCGTGCTCAGGGCGGCCGGGTGCTCCATCTTCTCGAATGCGTAGAAGATCGAAGCCAGGGCGTCGGACACTACGCTGAACCACAGGGCAACGGCCAGCAGTGCAATCGCCGTCGCCGTATCGGCGGTGACGCCGCCGTAGCGCATGTAGAGGGCCACGACTCACAGCCATGATCGGCAGGCTCGCCAGCCACAAGCCGGAGCGAATCAGGATCGTGTTGCTGAGGTAGCGGTTGGCCTGGTCGCGGTCCTTGGCCACCTCGCGAGTCAGCAGCGTGCCGAATCCAAATCGAACCAGAATCTCGAAGAAGGTGAAGAAGGCAACGGCAAACTGGTAGCGTCCGGCGTTTTCCGGCGCCAGGATGCGCAGCATCAGCATGGCGAAAGCCAGGTCGATGACCTTGTTCAGGAGCGACAGGCTCATCGGCGTCAGGCTGTTCTTGGCGACGCGCTTCACCGGCGAGTCATCCTCGGATTCTCGGTAGTAGCGTCCCCACAGCCAGTACACGGCCAGCAGGAACAGGATGATGGCCGACATGAAGCTGACGTAGAGTCCCAACTTGAAGGACATCGGCGTGTATTTGAAGTGGACTTCGTGACGCCCGGCGGTCAGCTGCACCGCGCGGAAATTGCCGTCAGCCCGGTACAGCGGGATCTCTTTCTCCTGTTTGGCGCCTTCGCCCGGCGCTCGCACGTAGGCTTTCCAGCCCGCAAAATAACTGTCGGCCAGGATCAGGTAGCCGTCACCAGGCATTTCCGCGTCCACCACGACGTCGTTGTCGACGTACTCCGTCACCGTCGCGGGCTGTAACTGCCAGCCCCCGCGGTCCGGCGCGGGCGAGTTCCCGTCGAGTTGCTCCTGCTCCAACAGAACGACGCGCCGCGGATCCAGCTCGTGCAAGGCCGTCGGGATCGCAGATTCAGGCAGGACGCGCGCCGCCGGCAGGGCGAAGGCGCGCGGCAGGACGTGCGTGTTCTCGTAGACGCGCACTTCCTGATCGTAGACCAGCTTGTAGCCCGGATTGGGGATAGCCTGAGTGGTGACGACGTACTTGACGTTCAGCAAGTCCAGCAGCGGGGAATCGAGCGACTTGTACTCGGACAGTGGCGCGATGCGGTTGTACAGCAGCTCGTCCTGTGGCTCGATGGCGTTCATGTAGTCGGCGTATTGCCGGGGGAAGATGGAGTCGTAGCCGCGGATGTCCTGCAACCCGTAGAACATGCCTGCATTGGCGATGAACGTCTTCTCGCCCGGCCCGACGAAGCTGGTCAGGCGCCACAGGCCGGTGTCTTGCTGCAAGAACTGCACGACGGGTGGCTTGAAGTCCAGCAGCCGGGTGTCGGCGGCAGGGTTGAAGCCCTGGACAGCCGCGACGAGATCCAGAACCAGCACGATCAGCGCCAGCGGCTTCCACACGCCGTAGCCTTTGAGCTGCCGGGGCAGGTAGGTCGGGCACCGGCTGATGCGCAGCACGGCGCCCGCGGCGGTGACGAAGATGGCCAGCGCCAACAGGTTGCGCCATTGGTACGACAACAACATCCGGCCGCTTTCGAAGGCACGTTGGGTCAGCTCAGAGCGGGCCAGCACGCCGTCCGCCAGGCTGATGAAGGGGCCAGGGACGAGCAATACCGCCAGCAATCCGGCCAGTGCCGCCAGGCCGGACCAAAAGACGGGCCACGCGATGCGCCGGCTGGTCTGTGGTGCGATCAGGCTCGATTGTGCGCTCGTCGTCTGTCGGCCGCTGCCCGACAGGTACGTGGCCCCGAACCCGGCCAGGACGGCAATGCTCAGCGTATACGGAAACACCCAGCGGAAGGGCGAGTGGAGCTGGTTGAAGCCGGGCAGGCCGTAGTAGAGGACGGCGTAGAGCGGCGTGCCGAAGGCGAACAGCAAGGACAACACGGCGAGGGTCGTGAACAACCACACGTAACGCGTCCGGCGCCCGACGATGGCCACCACGGCCAGCAGGAGGGGCAAGATGCCCACGTAGCTGGCCGCCTCGACGTAGTTCTTCCAGGTCGGCAGCTCCTTCAACCAGGCGATGGTATTGA
This sequence comes from uncultured Chloroflexia bacterium, assembly GCA_963843645.1. Lineage (GTDB taxonomy): Bacteria > Chloroflexota > Anaerolineae > DAOTYC01 > DAOTYC01 > CAWJLE01. The sequence goes on from CAWJLE010000005.1 coordinate 247,083, forward strand.
TCGGGTCGCCCAATGCGTTGCGGATCACCGGCTGCCATTGGTGGGTGAGGAGATCCCACACCGCGTGGTGGCTGGGATTGCCGTAGAAGTTGGGGATCAGGAACGTGGCGAGCTGCCGCCAGGAATACGCCCAACCGACGATCTGCGCGTACCCAGCCGAACCCAACCGGAAGTTATACTGCGCAGTCTCGTAAAGCGGGATGAATTGGACCGCGCCCAGGCCGGCGCCCAGGACGACCATGAGGACCAACCAGGCGGCGAGGCGGAGAGCCGGCCCTGGGGTTCGCTGAGCGCGCCACAGGCCGATCAGCCGCCACAAAGCGTAGAAACCGGACACCATCAAGACGTAATACGTGATCTCGACGTGCCCGGCGAGCATCTGCATTCCCAGGGCCGCGGCGCCCACGATGAGATAAGGAATGGGGGAGTACGGGACGGTCCCCTTGTCCTCTTGCTTTCGAATCACGATCTCTATCGTCGCCAGAAGCAGCGGCAGCCAGGCTGCGGCTGCAATGACCATCGTGAAGACAACGCTGGCCACGAAGAACGAACTGAGCATGTACGTGATCGCAGCCAGCAGTGCCCCGAAGTGGTTCAGACGCAGTGTGCGGGCGAAGAAGTACATGAACAGCCCGGCCAGGAACAGCTGGAGGACCGTGAACCAGCCGTACGCCTTGGCCAGGGGGAGGACGTAGAAGAGAATACTGAGAGGATAGAGCGCCGAGTGCTGACCGGCCGCCAGAAACGGCAGCCCGCCGAACAGGTAAGGGTTCCACAAGGGCGGCTGTCGGGCCGCGATGGATTCACGGATGAAGTGCTTCCACGCGTAGTTCTCGAGGATGAGGTCGCTCAGCAGCTCGTTGTGGGGCGTGCCCACGCCAAGTTGCGCGGCGAAAGAGTGCCAGGGCTCCACCGCAAAGAGGTTGTCGACCGGGAGCAATGTCTGAGAGCCGACGGTCACGGGCCAGAAGATCAGCAGGGGGAGGATGAAGAGGATGCCCACGGCCAGCAGACTCGGCCAGAGCTTGCGGGTTCTCAACGTCGCAGATTCCTGTGTCGCCGTCCTATCTCCCACACCCGCCAGGCTGCTTCGAACTTGACCGGCATGGTCATCTTGGATCGGCCGATGCGCCGGTCTTCGAAGTAGATCGGCAGCTCGTAAGCCTTGAAACCCAGCCTTTCCGTCACCACCGCCATCTCTACCTGAAATACGTAACCGCTGGATTGGATGGTGCTGAAATCGATGGCCTCCAGCGTCTGCCGCCGCCAGCACTTGAAGCCGGCAGTCGAGTCCTTCACCTTCAGGTTCAGGATCAGCCTGGAGTACACACTGTTGGCCCACCAGCTCAGGAAGTAGCGCCAAAAACTCCACTTCTCGTCGAGGCGTCCTCCAGGCACGTATCTGGAACCGACCACGACGTCGTATTCCTGGCACTTCTCCAGCATGGCCGGGATGTAATCCGGAGAGTGCGAGAAATCGGCGTCCATTTGCACGATAAAGTCCGCGCCATGGTCCAGGGCGTATCGAAACCCGGTGAGATAAGCTGTGCCCAGGCCCTGTTTCCCAGGACGGTGAATCACGTGAAACCGATCGGGATACTGCCGGGCCAACTCGTCGGCGATCTGGCCGGTTCCGTCTGCGGAGTTATCGTCCACCACGAGGATTTCCAGCCCGTCGATTCCCAGTGACCAGAGCTCCCCCACAATTGCGGGCAGGTTGTCAGCCTCGTTGTAGGTAGGGATGACAACCGTCGTCTTCGGAACCATCGTGTCTCCTTTTGCATGAAGCGCGGGGCAAGTGAGTCGAGATTATACTACGGCCACATGAAAAGGTCCAATGATTCGGGGCAATCGTGTCGATCGCGGGGGATGCTCAGTGTCTATGGCTTGGTCGTCTTCAGCAGCATGGGGAGCCATTGCCGCAGCATGCCGAGCTGCACATCGACACGCAAACGCCGGACCGGATTGTATTCATCCCTCAGAAAGGCCACGTTTTGGATCGTTGAGCCGCGTTGAGCGGTGGTCACGTCCACCCAGTAGATCAGCGTCGCCTGTTCGCCCGGCGCCAGTGACCCACCCCATTGGATGAGTCCGTTCGTGTCGGTAATCGTCCCGCCGCCGATCAGTTGAATCGTCCCAGTGTGATACGTCGTTCCTGAAGGAACGGCGTTGGTCAGCGTGGCGGAAGAGGCCGCCGACAGGCCGTCGTTGCGCAGGACGATCGTGTACGTGATCGGGTCTCCGGGCTCGATCATCGTCTCGTTCGGAAACATCCGTGAGCCCGACAGGTCCGGCGCTGCCACGTTCAGCGTCCAGAACCGATCGAACTGAACGTGATGCTCGCTGTATCCGATCTGCACCGGGTCGACCAGCCGGGTGGCCGCAGGTAAGGCGGTGCTGATCACGGCCTGGTACCGGATAGTGGCTCGCTCGCCTGTCGACAGTGGTCCAGCCCACTTAATGGTGTGTGTGTCCTGGTCGAAGACCGCCGAGGCCGGCGACAGGCTCCCAGGCACGAAGGTCAGCGAGATGGGCACCGTGTTGGTGATGGCCGCAGAAACGGGCTGCGGCCCATTGTTGGGCACCCTCAGAGTAAAGGCGACGGTGGCGCCTGGCAGGACGGCGCTCTGGTCCGCCGTGAACGTCGTGCCGCCCAGCCAGCTTAGCTCGCCAACGGCCTGGCGCGCGACTGCCGCCCGGTCTCCGGCGGATTTGATGGCCTCGACGGGGAAGCTGAAGAAGGTTGTGCGGAACTTCCCGCCCTCGTTTCGCACCGCGACGGGTTGGTCGTGGCTGCCGAGAAACACCGAATGCGCGGAAGCCTGTGGCGCGATCGCCTCACTGCGGTTCGGGTAAGGGTACGCCAGCGTATAGGGTCCAAGCAAGTTGCCGATCAAGTCGTCAACCACACCGCTGGCTTCAGTCGTGGTCAGCAAGGGCGAGTACGAGGCCACACCCAGGTAGTCCGAGCCGAAAGGGTTGAGACCGCGCACGTCCAGGTAATCCGGGGATATCAGCCACAGCCGGCTGCCGGCGTCCAAAGCGCTCCCCAGGTGGGATTCGTCGCTGGCGCTCAGCGGGCTGAACCAATCGTACCCCGTGAACCAGACGATGATCGGATGCATCCGCAGCAAATCGGCGGACGGCGCCCCCATGCGCATCGGGCCTGTCCAGCCCACGTTCCAGAAATCGTACGGCAGCCCGTTCTGGTCGAGCGCGGCCCGGTAAGTTGACTCGACGTCGTACCAGCGATCGTGATCGACCAACAAGATAGGCGCAGGCGTCTGGGTGCTGATGACGCCGGTCGATCGAATGGTCGGCGACAGAATCGACTGCGCCGTGATGGTCACGGCGTCGGACACGTGCCAGGCCGCATCCGCCGGCACGTCCACGCGAACGGTCACCGTGCCCGTAGCGCACGGCGCCACCGTGATCGTGTCGGTCATCAATACGCTGTTCCAGGCGTGAGCGCCCAGCGAGAGGTGGTAGACGTCGGTTGCCTCGTCCGCGTTTTGGTTGTGCACGTACACCGTATACGTGATGCTCTGTCCCGTAGACTGGAGGGCAGTCTGCCAGGCCGGCGTGATCTGGGCGGCAGCGGGCGCCGGGGGCGTCCCGAGCCAGGTGAGGACTCGATCCATCACCTCGCGCCGTGTGGCCCGGCCGTTGATGCCTTCGAAGCCGAACGAGAAGTACACCAGCCGATATGGCTGGCAGGCGTGCACTTCCAGGCCGCCCAGGATGCCCGCGTCATAGTGGGCGAGGGCGGCAGCCCAGGATTCATTCTTGAGCGCGATGGCATCCGGCGATGTCTGGTTGTCCGCGCTGTCGGTCCCGTTCAGAGACAGGCTCAAGCCTGCCAGGAACGAGCCCGATTGACTCATCAGTGTCCGCGATCCGGAATCGTCGGTGATGAACTGGCCGTCCAGGAACTGAGTGTAATTGCTCGTACCGTACACCCCGCCGTCCGGATGATCCCAGTAGCCGATATCCTGGCCTGTCAAGAACAGCTTGCCGCCTCCTTGGAGGTATGGCGTGATGGATTGCCAGGCATCGGCGTAGCCCGGCGAATCTTCGGGACAAGACCAGATCACCACGCCGTAAGGCTTCAAGTCGGCAGCCGATGGAACGTCGCGGTTAGTGCCGTACAAATTGTGAATGGTCCATACGTCGTAGTCGTAGTTGAGGTCGTCGAGCGCTGCGCGGAAGTAGGCTGCCTCGCTGCCGTTGTGCCAGGCCCCGCTGTCGACGAACAGGAGGGTAGGGGCAGCGGCCAGCGAAAAGCTCCGGTGAGTGGTGTTGTGCACGGAGATCGTGACGTTCTGCGCAATGCCGATCCGATGTCCTCGACTGGTGGCCCGGATCGTGTACGTGCCGCTCGGCAGGTTCACGCTGTAAGCGCCGGTGTCAGGCGAGGTCGTCGCGACGATTGGCGTCCCGGAAATGGCGATTGTGGCCGACAGCGGCCGATCCGTCCCCAGCTCACGAACGAAGCCCTGTAGGCGCCCGGTCGGCAGAGGCGACAGCTGAAAGTCCGGAATCGTCGTCTCCGTGCCGCTGACGACCAGAATACCGGACGCTGTGGCCGGATAGTACCCGAAAGCATCGGCGGTCACATCGTACCGCCAGGCGGCCAGAGGCAACTCGAACGCTCCCGAGGCGTCTGCTGCGGCCCGACCGGAGCCGGTCTGCGGCGGCAAAGCGCTGGCGTCGATGGCCGCATACGTGATTGGAGCGTGGTCGGTGGCGCTGCGGATGCGTCCCTTGATGTGGCCGGCCTGGGAGGCAGTCGCCACTGCCTGCAGGGCGTCGACGCGCCCCCAGCCGAAGTCGTTGTTTGGGATCGGCGAGCCACGCGGAACGGCCGAGGAGGTCAGCAAATCCTCGATCTCGTTGATGGAAAGGGATGGGTCAGCCTGCAACAGAAGAGCTACGAGCCCGGTGACGTGAGGAGTAGACATTGACGTCCCGCTGTGGACCGCGTAGCCGCCGCCCGGCGCAGCCGAGTTGACGTCCAGGCCGGGCGCGCTCACATTCGGCTTGACTTCGTTCCACGCAGAAGGGCCGCGACTGCTGAACCCGGTAACGTAATCCTCGGAATCCGTTGCGCCGACGGCGATCGACTCGTGAAAGCTGCCCGGCGAGTCGATGCTGTAAGGGATGGGGCCCTCGTTTCCGGCGGCAAACACGGGTACGATGCCTGCGGCGCGCCAGGCCTGCACGTCGCTCAAAAAGGTATCATCGTCGCCGTAAAGCGAGCCCCAGGAGTTGTTCACGACGTCAGGAACCAGAGCGGGGTTGCCGGTTCCGCCGGGATCGAGCATCCACTGAAATCCCGCGTGTATCCAGCTGAGCTGCGCGTCACCATTGTCGTCGAAGACCTTGGCAGAAATCCAACGCGCGCCGGGGGCGACGCCGATAGCCGGGTGGTCGCTCGTGTGGCCGATGATCGTCCCCATGGTATGTGTGCCGTGGCCATAGAGATCGGTGGGCGTGGTGTAGCCCTCGGTGGTGGCGCAAAACCAGCTGGGGGTATGGTCGAAGAAGCCCTTGCCCGTGTTGCCGCGGTAGCTCGAGAAGAGAGCCGGATGCTGCCAATCCACACCGGTGTCCATGCTACCGACCACGACGCCACTTCCGTCGATGCGCAGCGTGTTCCAGACCTGGTCGGCGCGGATCTGCTGGATGTTCCACTCGACGTCGCTGCTGCTGGACGGTGAGGCCGGAGCCGCGCCTGCTTGGGGCTCCGGCCCGTCCCATGAGTCGGTCAGATGAATGACCCGATCCAGTCGGACGTCCCGCACGTCTCCTCGTTGCGCGATTTCCAGGACGGCCGGAAGGCGACCGGTCACCGCCAGCCCGTTGAATACCCAGAAGGGCGTGACTCGGCTGACCGCACCGCTCGACTGCCGGGCGGCCAGCACGCTCAGCAGCGGCGCCTGGGTGGAGGCGGCTGTGCTCTTCAGATTCTGGGTGACGAGTTGGCGGCGGGAGAGAATGGCCATGCCGCGGAGGGTCTGTGCCTGAGGAAGTGCTGCCTGAGCTTCCATGTCGACGATGACGTCGAACGTGCCGTCCGGCCGGCTGAGCAGCCGGTGGAGCAGCTCCGGCTCGATCTTCCGCAGCACTTCCGGTGGGGCAAGCGGGGCATCGGCGCTACTGGATCCGGACACTGCCGGCGCCGTCTCCGCCGGCCGCCAGGGCGAAAACAGCAAACATAGCAGGACGAAAGCCATAATCGCAATAGTGCGATTGTGGTATGCGAGCTGGCGCATGAATTCTACCTCAGGTGAGTCCGGCGGGTAAACGCAATTTAAAAAAATTATAGCAAAGTCTGCGTCCGAACGCAATTGCCGCCTGAACGGCTTTGACAGTCGCCCCCAAGCGCCTATACTAACGAGGATGTCACAGTCACCGAGCCGTCCTGGGGGTTCGGTCGTCGAACCCCCTCATGGGAAGAGGTCGTCATGCCGCTGGATCTCGGATCGATCAGCAATCAGGTCAGCCAGATGAGTCGCGATGCCAACCTCTCGAATCGCGAGATGGGCCTGGCCGAGGCTCAGCGGCAGCTACGTGCTCAGGATGCGGCAGCGTTGAGAGCCAGGCTCGAGGCGGAGCGTTTCCGCACGTCCGGGCTGGTGGCGCGGCCCTGGGCGACCCTTGCAGCGACCTTCCCGCCTCCGGCCAGGCCCGGCAGTTACAGCGTCGTGGCGGCCGATGGCTCTTTCATCGCGCCGGATCGGCACAACCCCATTCGCTTCTACGTGATCAATACGGGCAGCGTTCATTTGAGCTACGGCGCGCATCCGGACGCGCAGTTGCGCTCTCAGGGGCGGCTGTTCCACGAGGAAGCAGACCTCAACGTGCCGCACGACTACAAGATCTTGCCCATTGAGGGGGCCCGCCTGGGCGTCAAAATGGCCCTCATGGAGCTAGACAGCCTGCTGCAGGCCGTGCGCCGGGCGCAGTCGCCGCGGATCGCGCTGCGCGACGGCTCGCTCATCTTCTGGGCGCTGCAGGCGGAAGAAGAGGAAGTCCGCGACCGGTTCCTGCGGGAGCTGATCGGCCTGCTCGATGAGTTCCGCACGGAAGGGGTTCCGTTGGCGAGCTACGTCAGCTTTCCCAACAGCCGGGATGTGATGAACGCCCTTCGGGTCGGACTGTGCCCGGACGAGCCGGTGAGCTGCGATCACTGCACTGAGCGGGCCGAGCTGCGCCGCCCGGCCTGCGAGCCGCTCGCCGGGTTGGTCGATCGTTGGCTGTTCGAGCGGGTGCTGCTGCCTGGCTATCGCTCCGACATCTTTGAAAGCTCGTCGCCGGTCCTGGGGCAGTATGGGCCGCATGCCATTGCCTTCTTCTATCTGAACGTCGGCGAGGAGATCGCCCGGGTGGAGGCGCCGCGCTGGGTACTGGAAGACGAGCGCAGCCTCGGGCTGTTGCATGCGCTGGTGTACGACCAGGCCGGCCGTGGCCGAGGGTATCCACCTGCACTGAAAGAGGCGCACGAGCAAGCGGTCATCTCGTCGGCAGAGCGCCGGGTGGTCGAGGAGATGGTGGACGAGGCGCTGGGTCAATCCGGCGTGCACCTCCGTCGCTCGGCCAAAGACTTCCACAAGCGAGAACGAGGCCTATGAGGATTGGGGAAATCGTGGAGACCAACTCGATGGGTTTTGTCGCAGAGAGCCTTGAGCTGCGGCGCCCCCCGGCGTTCGGAGGCCTGGTGAAGGCCACCATGTCTGGGAGCCAACATGCATACGGCGTGGTGTCTTTCGTACAGATGGCGGGCTTGGAACCAGGGCGGCGGGCTGTTCGCCAGAGCACCGACGAGATCTTCGATGACGCCATCTACGACGAGCAACCGCAATTGCCACGCATCATACGGACCACGTTCAGCGCGGTTCTCGTCGGATGGCAGGACGCCGAGCGGTTGCGCCAGGAGTTGCCGCCGCAACCGCCGCCCTTGCACTTCTCCGTGCAGGACTGCGAGGTTGGCGAAGTGGAGCGGTTTAGCGACAGCCTGTACTATCTGCGACTGCTGCTGACGGCCGTGGTCGAGGTGCCGGTGCCTCAGCTGGTTATCTCCCACGTCAACGAAACATATCGTGTGCGTCGGCAGGATCGTGCCTGGGCTGAGAAGGCCGCCCGCGAACTGGCGGCCCTCCTGAAGAACGACAACCAGACTCTCATGGGCATCCTGTACGCCATCGATCCCGGTTGATGGCACCTTGAAATCGGGGGCCGTGGGTGTTATAATAATCGCAAGTGCACAGGCTCGCTATAATTCTCCATTTACGCAAATTCTCATCAGCACAAAAACCTCATTGTGACAGATTGAAAGGAGATCGGAAGTGAAACGTACGATTGGATTCATTGGGCTGGGTATCATGGGACGCCCGATGACGAAGCGGTTGCTCGAGGCGGGTTACCCGCTCGTCGTCTACGATATTGTAACCAAGAGCGTGGACGAGATCGTCGCTGCCGGCGCCAAGCGAGGCACCTCAGTCGCTGACGTGGCCAAACAGGGTGACGTGGTCATCAGCATGCTGCCGGACTCACCGGACGTCGAGGCGGTTGCTTTTGGCGAGGGAGGGGTCATTGCGAACATCCGGCCGGGCTGCACTTACGTGGACATGAGCACGATCTCACCCACGGTGTCGGAGCGCATTGCGAGCGAAGCGAAGCCGAAAGGCATCAAAGTCCTCGACGCTCCGGTCAGCGGCGGCGATGTGGGCGCCATCCAGGGCACGCTGTCGATCATGGTCGGCGGCGATCAAGCCGTGTTCGACGACATCCTGCCGATCTTCGAGATCATGGGCAAGCGGATCGTTCTGGTGGGCAAGGACGGCGCGGGCCAGGTGGTGAAGGCCTGCAACCAGATCGTGGTCGCTCTGACGCTGGAGGCGGTGGGTGAGGCGCTGGTGCTCGGCACCAAGGCAGGCGTCGATCCCGCCAAGATCGTCGAGGTGTTGAGTGGCGGCCTGGCTCGTTGCGGCGTTCTCGAGAACCGTGGAATGCGCATCGTGAATCGCGACTTCGAGCCTGGCTTCCGCATTCGCCTGCACTACAAGGATCTCGGGCATCGCCATGGCCGCCGGCAAGGCATACGACGTGCCGCTGCCGGTTACGGCTCTCGTCCACGAGATGTTCAAGCGCCTGAAGATCGCCGGGCGCGGCGAGCTGGATCACTCCGGCGTCGTGACCTTCCTCGAGGACTTGGCCGACGTCGAAGTCAAGAAGCACTAATTCCCGGTAGAGTCGAACCCTTACAGAAACCCGTTTTCTGTCTCAGAAAACGGGTTTCTGAAAAGGTGGAGACTAGGAGGAGTTGGGATGAGCGCGGCAGTCAATCCGGACATTTTCAGAGAATATGATATCCGCGGTCTGGTCGACAAAGACCTGACGCCGGCTGTAGTTGAAGAGCTGGGCAAGGGGTATGGGACGTACGTCGCCTCGCTGGGACACAGCCGAGTGGCGTTGGGTTACGACATGCGGCCCAGCTCCAAGCCGTTTGCGGAAGCGATCTCCCAGGGCATTCTGTCGACTGGCCTGGACGTCATCGACATCGGGGAGGTCCCGACCCCCATGTTATATTGGGCGCTGTTTCACCTGGACGTTCAGGGTGGGGTCATGATCACCGGCAGCCACAATCCGCCGGAGTTCAATGGCTTCAAGCTGGGCGTGGGCCGTTCCACGATCTACGGCGAGGACATTCAGCGCGTGCGTCGTATTATCGAAGCCGGCCAGTACACGACGGGCAAGGGCCAGCTTCGTGAGAAAGACGTGCTGGAGGCGTATATCAAGGACCTTGAGGAGCGCGTGGGGCAGTTTTCGCGCCCGCTGAAGGTGGTCGTAGACGCGGGCAACGGAATGGGCGGTCCCATCGGGCCCGGCATCCTGCGTGCACTGGGGGCGGAGGTCGTGGAGCAGTTCACCGACCTCGACGGGACGTTCCCGAACCATCATCCGGATCCGACTCTGCCTGAAGCGATGCAGCAGTTGGTGGACCGGGTGGCCCAAGAGCACGCCGATCTCGGCGTCGCCTATGACGGTGACGCGGATCGGCTCGGGGTGGTGGACGAGACCGGCCGGATCCTGTGGGGCGATCAGCTCTTGATCCAGTTCTCCCGTGAGGTCCTGAGCAAACACCCGGGCGCGAGCATCATCTTCGAGGTGAAATGCTCGCAGTCGCTTGCCGATGACGTGTCCGAACACGGGGGCAAGCCGATCATGTGGCGGACCGGGCATTCTCTCATCAAAGAGAAGATGAGAGAGGTCGGCTCGCCGTTGGCCGGGGAGATGAGCGGCCATTTCTTCTTTGGCGATGAGTACTACGGCTACGACGATGCGATCTACGCGTCGTGCCGCATGGTTCGCCTGGTTGCCGCGTCCGGAAAGAAAGTCAGCGAGCTCTTCGCTGATGTCGAGAAATTCTACTCCACCCCTGAGACGCGCATCGACTGCCCTGACGAGCTGAAATTCGACGTCGTGGACCAGTTGAAGACGTACTTCTCGGCCCACTACCCAATTATCGACGTGGACGGTGTGCGCGTTCTCTTTGGGGATGGGTGGGGCCTGGTCCGTGCTTCCAACACGCAGCCGGTCCTGGTGGTGCGCTTCGAGGCCAAGACGTCCGAGCGCCTGCAGGAGATTCAGGGCCTGATGCTGAACAAGCTGCAAGAAGTCTCAGGAATCAAGGTGCCGGCCCGCTAGGCGGTCGCAGCTGCCCTCTCTCCCCTTCTGAGGGACCGTATGTGGGGTAGAGGGGGCAGAGAGTCGAACGCGAGTCCCTGCTGCGGGTCGTGTGCAGGCTCGAAGTGCCTGTTTCCCATCGGTGTCCGGTCAGGCAACGACTTATTAGGACTCCCTGTCCTGCGACGGTGGAAGCTCACCCGCCCGCCGCGTGCCCCGGTTGCCGCTTAGTCCTGTTCGAACAGAGCCGCAGGGGCGGGGCGCTCGTTGACGGTGAACTGAAAGACGTCAGGCCGGGCATAGTGGCCGGTCACGTCGAAATCGAACTTGCCGCGGGCCACCTCAGCCAGATCCAGCTCAGCGAACAGCACGCCTTCCCGGTCAAAGAGCGGCCCGGCCAGGACCTCTCCCAACGGGGAGATCACCGCGCTGCCACCGCGACACATCACGTCCGGCTGATCCGCCAGGTCCTCGATCCCCTCCAGGTCCGGCGGGTACATGTCCTTCGTCACGAATTGGTTGCACCCCAGCACGAAGCAGCGTCCCTCGCACGCGATGTGGCGCAGAGTGGCCTGCCAGGTGTCGCGGGAATCGGCTGTGGGCGCCAGATAGATCTCCACGCCCTTGCCGTATATGGCCATTCGGGCCAGGGGCATATAGTTCTCCCAGCAGATCAGACCTCCGATCCGGCCCAGCGGCGTCGAGAACACCGGCAGCGTGCTGCCGTCGCCCTCGCCCCAGATGAGCCGCTCTCCGGCGGTGGGTTTCAGCTTGCGGTGCTTGCCTAGCAGCCGGCCGTCGGGGCCAAAGTAGAGCAGGGTGCAGAAGAGAGTACCGTGGCTGAATTGGTTGTCGCGCTCGATGACGCCGACGGCCAGGTAGGCGCCGGCTTCTCGGGCGGCGGCCCCGAGCGCATCCGTTGCCGGGCCGGGCACTTCGACGGCGTTGGCCCAGTACCGCTCCCACGTCAGGCGACCGGCGGGCGTCCGGCTGCCCACGACCGTCCCGAAGGCGAGGCCGCGCGGATACGCGGGAATGAAGGCCTCGGGGAAGAGGATCAGGTCGGCGTGCTCGGCAGCAGCCTCCTGGACCAGGCGACACGTCTTGGTCACCGTGGCCTCGCGATCGAACAGAATGGGCGCAGCTTGAACGACCGCGACCTTTACTTGTGGTAACGAGTCTCCCAAGATCGGACCTCCGATATGTTGGAATTTGACCCGGCAGCGCCGCGATCTGTGAGTCAACCGGTGCTCACCGGGTCGGTTTGCGCGAAAGCTCCAGACTCACTGTCTGTCGGAGGCGCGCCGCGTCGGGTTCGGACAGCGGGCCTCGGTACGTGACGCCTAGAGGTGACGTGTAGTACACCGTGGCAAAGATATCCAGTGCCGCCACATATGAACCGGCGAAATCCGGATGCGACCCATCGCCGTCGTGCAGCCTGATGGGATTGGCTGCGTGGTAGTTGTCCTGCCACACCTCGCCGACTCGGGCGATCGCAACATACGCTCCGCCCGAAATCCGCCATGGCCTGGGCGGCGGCCTCGTACCAGACGCACAGTCGCATCTGCATGTCATCGGGATCGACACCGTGCACCCGTGGGTCGCCGCCGCCGGTGCGCCATTGGTCCGCGCCCAGGTCTCGAAGAGGACCATGCGTGCCTTAGGGTTGGCGTCCTGGATGAAACGATACAGGCCCGCGGCGCTGGCCAGCGACTTCTGGCGAAATCGTCGGGTTGGCATATGCGTATTCGACTCTGCTCGGGAAGCTGCCTTGCACCGCTGTCACGCGCCGACGTGGCTGCCCGGCCTCACGCACGCTGGGGAAGTCGGAATTATTATAGCAGGTCTGGGGGAGGCCACAAAGCACGGACGAGGGTGTGAGCGGCATTTCCACACTCTCCCCCCAGGAGCCTGTTTGACGCAGCGCGGCAAACCCGCTAAAATGGGAGAGCCTGCCGGAACAACCCTGAATGCGGCGCAACTTCGACGGCGAGGAGGTTGTCGTGCAACCTCCGAAGGGGCGTAGTGCTCGATTTAGGCATCGTGATCGTCAATTACAATACGCGTGACCTGCTGCGCGAGTGCCTGAATTCGGTGTATGCCAGCCAGGGGGCGTTTTCGTACGACGTTTGGCTGATCGACAATGCTTCCACGGACGGCAGCGCCGAGATGGTCGCCTGTGAGTTTCCACAGGCGCACCTGATTGTGAGTCCGGCCAACAACGGATATGCGTTCGGCAATAACCTCGGCCTGAGGGCAATGGGCTTCAGGGAGGCGACAGCCGAGGCGCCGGCTTTCGCGTTGCTGCTGAATCCGGACACGATCCTGCCGCCGCGGGCACTCGCGCAGATGTTGGATTTTGCCCGCTCACGGCCTGAGGCCGGCGTCGTGGGTCCGCGCCTCGTGTTGGCGGATGGGACCCTGGACAAGGCTTGCCGGCGGAGCTTCCCGACGCCCATGCGGTCGTTCTACCGGCTGAGCGGCCTGGGCAAGCTGTTTCCCCGCAGCCCTCGGTTCGGATCATACAACCTGACGTACCTCGACCCCAACCAGGAAGTCGAGGTCGACGCGGTCGTCGGGGCATTCATGTTGCTCCGGGCCCAGGCGATTCGTGACAGCGGCTTGTTGGACGAAACTTTCTTTATGTACGGCGAAGACCTGGATTGGTGCTATCGCGTCAAACAGGCGGGCTGGCAGATCCGATACAATCCGGACTGCACTGTGCTTCATTACAAGCGCGCTGCCAGCCGTCAAAGCCGGAAGGCGCAGTACGAGTTCTACCGTGCGATGCTGCTGTTCTATCGCAAGCACTACGCGGCCGGCACTCCGTTCTGGCTGGACTGGATGATCGTTGGCAGCGTTTACCTGCGGGGCGGGAGCGTGTTGTTGAGCGACACTGTCTGCCGCTGGTGGTCGCGGGACGCCGTTCCGGGGGGAGCCAGGTGAAGGGCAAGGACAAGATCGTTTTCGGCGTGACGCTGGCCCTGACCGATGCGCTCATGGTGGGCCTCGCTTTCTACGCCAGCTATCATCTGCGACTGCTCACCGAGCACGTCAACATAGGCCCATTCCGGGATTACGCGGGCATGGCGGCCATCCACGTCGTCAGCGTGCTCCTGGTGTTCTTCATGGCGAAGATGTATCACCGGCAGCGTGCCCTGTCGCACGTCGACGAGTTGTCCGCCGTGTTCTCGGCAGTGTCGATCGGCACCGTGTTAGGCATCGCCGCCATTTCCTTCATGTACAAGCAGGACATCGATTATCCCCGGTTGTTGATGGTCTACGCCTGGGTGCTCACGCTGGTGTTTGTCGCGGCCGGACGACTGGTGTTCGCTCGCGTGCGGTGGACGTTGCAGTCGTACGGGCTCGGACAGGTCCGCGTGCTGCTGGTGGGGGCGGGCGAGCTGGGTCAGCTCATCCATCAGAAGATCCTGCAGTCGCCGGGGTTGGGCTATCAGGTGATCGGCTACGTCGAAAGCAATGGGCACGGCGAGTCGCTCAAAGAAGGCCAGGTCGTCAACGGCGTGCCGATTCTCGGCAATATCGGCGACATTCGCGAGATCGTCGACAAGATTGAGGTCGATGAGGTCATCATCGCGCTGCCTGACGCCAGCCAGCGCGAGTTGATGGATATCATCATCAGCGCCGAGCGTGGTCGAGTGAGCATCAAGGTCTTCCCGGATGTCTTCCAGATCATGGCGTCGGAAGTGAGCATCGGAGACCTGAATGGCTTGCCACTGCTGACCATACGCGACGTCGCTCTCCGTGGCTGGAAGCTGACGTTGAAGCGTGGCGTCGATCTCGTCGTGTCCGGTGCGGCCCTGGTGCTGCTTTCCCCAATCATGATGCTCATCGCTCTGCTCATCAAGTTGGATTCCCCGGGGCCTGTCTTCTATTGCCAGGAGCGCATGGGCCTGGATGCCGAACCGTTCTACATGCTCAAATTCCGCTCCATGCGGACCGACGCCGAATCCTGCACCGGGCCGGTGTGGGCCCGTGCGGACGATCCGCGCCGCACCCGGTTGGGCAGCCTCATCCGCCGCTTCTCCATCGACGAGTTGCCGCAGTTCATCAACGTGCTGGTCGGTGACATGAGCCTGGTCGGTCCACGGCCGGAGCGCCCCGTTTTCGTCGAGCAGTTTAAGCAGCAGATTCCCCGCTACATGGATCGTCATCGTGAGAAGGCCGGTCTCACAGGTTGGGCTCAGGTCAATGGACTGCGCGGCGACACGTCCATTACCGAGCGCACCAAGTACGATGTCTGGTACATCGAGAACTGGTCGCTGGGTCTGGATTTCAGGATCATGCTGCGCACGATCTTCCGCCTATTCACCGACAAAAACGCCTATTAGCCCCAAAATCTTGACAGGAACGACCGTTCGTGGTATGATGGCCTATGTTTTTAGCACTCTCGATGTTAGAGTGCTAAAATTGTGACAGGATTCGAGGTTATGGAGAGCTAAGGGTGGAAGAAAAGCTAACCCCGCGGCAACAGCTGATTCTGGCTGTGGTGGTCCGTGAGTACATCAGCACCGCCCGACCGGTGGGCTCTCAAGCCGTCGTCGCCGAATATGCGTTACGGGTCAGCCCTGCGACCGTGCGTAATGAGATGGCCTACCTGGAAGAGGCCGGCTACCTCACTCACTTGCATACCTCCGCCGGTCGGATTCCAACCGAAAAGGGCTATCGCTACTTCGTCGAGCGGCTCATGCAGGAAGCGACGCTGTCGCCGACGGAACAGCGCATGATTCGGCACCAGTTCCATCAGGTGCAAATGGACATCGGCGAGTGGATGAAACTCGGCGCGTCTGTGCTGGCCCACAATGCTTCGGCGGCGGCGGTGGTGAGCGCGCCCAAGGCGCGGCGCGGCCGCTTCAAGCAGCTGGAGCTGATTCCGATCCAGGGCACGATGATCCTGATGGTGCTGGTCCTGCAGCAGGGCATCGTCTTGCAGCGAATGCTGAACGTGGATGAGCCCATCAACGCCGACGAGCTCCGGCAGATCGCCAATCGGCTGACAGACATGATGTCCGGGCTCGAGGCACCGGCTGTTGCGGCCAGACGCACGCAGCTGTCGCCTCTGCAGGCGACGTTTCTGGACGCGGTTGTCGAAGTAATGGAGCATATGGACAGCGCCGGCGAGGTCGAGCTGTACCGTGACGGCCTGTTCAACATTCTGAGCCAGCCGGAGTACGTCGAAGCTGAACACATCCGCCGGCTGGTGGGCATCTTAGAGAGCGGTCGCCTGCTGGAAAACGTCCTGGCGGAGGCCGCGCCGATAACTGGTGTGCAGGTGATCATCGGGGGCGAGGGGCGCTGGGACGAGCTGGCCGACTACAGCCTGGTCTTGGCGCGCTACGGCGCAGGCGACGAGGCGACCGGTTCCCTTGGCGTGTTGGGCCCGCTGCGCATGCCTTACGGGCGGGCGGTCTCCACCGTGCGCTACGTCGCTGATGTGCTGACCGAACTGGTCAACCAGCTGTATGGCATTTCCGGCGAAGGGGGAGCCGGCGAACCGCGATGACAAATTACCGGTCGCGTGATTGGTTCGGCGCGGCCGTGGCAAGGAGGACACGTAACGGTGACATCACAGGACAATACAGAGCAGCCCATCACCTCACCAGAATCGACGAGTGCGTCCGCACAAGACGAAACTGAGAATGAGCCCGAAGTGCAGCCCGGTTCGAATGCGGAGAGCGAGGTCGACATTTTGAAGGTGGAACTGGAGGAGTGCAAGGCAGAGGCAGAAAAGTACCTCGATCAGTGGCGGCGATCCGTCGCCGAATTTTCCAATTACCGGAAACGTGTCGAGCGCGACCAGGCCGAGGCATCGAAGGCCAAAAACGCCGCGCTCATCACCCGTCTGCTGCCCATGCTGGACGATCTGGACACGGCGTTCTCCAACCTGCCCGAAGATCTGAACGGCCAGCCGTGGATCGAAGGGATGCAGCTCATTCACCGGAAGCTTCATTCGATTTTTACGCAGGAGGGACTGCAGGAAATCGAGACAGTCGGACAATCTTTTGATCCTATGCTTCACGAAGCCGTCACCCACGAGCCGAGCGAGACCACCGGGGAAGGTCAAATCATCGGCGAAATACGGAGGGGTTATCGGCTGAACGATCGGGTTCTGCGTCCTGCGCAGGTACGTGTCTCCGCCGGCAAGCCCGACCGCTCGTGACGCCAATGCTGAGCGAGCGGCTTTGGGCCATACGCTCTAGATTTGAATCAAATGCGCTGGTACTGCTATAATTGCTGGAGTCAAGGAGATAACAGGAACTATGGGAAAGATAATCGGGATCGATCTGGGTACAACCAACTCGGTGGTCGCGGTCATGGAAGGCGGCGAGCCGGCGGTCATTACCGGTTCGGAAGGCTCGCGTCTATGCCCGTCCGTGGTGGCGGTCAATCCGAAGACCAATGAGCGTATGGTCGGCCTGGTGGCTAAGCGCCAGGCGGTGACCAACCCGCAGAACACGATTTTCTCCATCAAGCGGCTCATGGGCCGCAAAGTGACCGATCCGGAGGTCGAGAAGGCCAAGAAGATCCTGCCCTACAAGATCGTCGGCCGACCGAATGGCGACGCCGCTGTCGTAATGGGCGGCACAGAGTATTCGCCGGCAGAGATCTCGGCCATGATTCTGCAGAAGCTGAAATCGGACGCCGAGGCCTACCTGGGCGAGACTGTTACCCAGGCGGTCATTACGGTGCCGGCGTATTTCAACGATTCGCAGCGCCAGGCTACCAAGGACGCCGGCAAGATCGCCGGCCTGGAAGTGCTGCGCATCATCAACGAGCCGACTGCGTCCGCGCTGGCCTATGGGCTGGACAAGAAAATCGATCAGCGCATCGCCGTGTACGACCTGGGCGGCGGCACATTCGATATCTCCATCCTCGACGTGGGCGAGGGCGTGTTCGAGGTCAAGTCGACCAACGGAGATACGTTCCTGGGCGGCGACGACTTCGACCAGCGCGTCATCGAGTGGGTGGTCAGCGAATTCAAGAAAGACCAGGGCATCGATCTGCGGCAGGACAAGATGGCGCTGCAGCGGCTGAAAGAGGCGGCTGAGAAGGCCAAGATCGAGCTGTCCACCGTCATGCAGACGGAGATCAACCTGCCCTTCATCACGGCCGACGCCGCGGGCCCCAAGCACCTGCAGATGACGCTGAGCCGGTCCAAGCTGGAGCAGATGGTCGAGGATCTCGTCGAGCGGTCTATCGGCCCCTGCCAGCGCGCCCTGGCTGATGCCAAGCTCAACGTGGGCGACATCAACGAGGTCGTGTTGGTCGGCGGCATGACCCGCATGCCGGCTGTCCAGGCGGCTGTGCAGAAGTTCTTCAAGCGCGAGCCGCACCGTGGCGTCAATCCGGACGAGGTCGTGGCCATCGGTGCCGCCATCCAGGCGGGCGTCTTGGGTGGCCAGGTGAAGGACGTGCTGCTGCTGGACGTCACGCCGCTGACGCTGGGCATCGAAACGCTGGGCGGAGTGGCGACGCCGCTTGATCGAGCGCAACACGACCATCCCACGCGCAAGAGCCAGGTCTTCTCCACAGCCTCTGACTGCGCAGACCAGCGTGGAGATTCACGTCGTGCAGGGCGAGCGCCCGATGGCCGGCGACAACAAGACGCTGGGCCGTTTCATCTTGGACGGCATTCCGCCCGCGCCGCGCGGCGTCCCGCAGATCAACGTGACGTTCGATATCGATGCCGACGGCATCCTGCACGTGGCTGCCCAGGACCGGGCGACCGGGCGCGAGCAGAAGATCACGATCACGGCCTCCAGCGGCCTGTCCAAGCAAGAGATCGAGCAGATGGTGCGCGACGCTGAGGCGCACTCCAATGAGGACAAGGCTCGCAAGGATCGCATCGAGGCCAAGAACGTCGCCGACACTGCGATCTACACGGCCGAGAAGCTGCTGCGCGAACAGGGCGACAAGGTGCCCGGCGACGTGCGCAGCTGACGTCGAGGCCAAGATCGCGGACGTGAGAAAGTCCTGGACAGCGAGGACGTCGAGCAACTGCAGATCGGCGACCCAGGCCTTGCAGGAAGCTCTGCAGAAGGTCGGCGCTGCCATGTATCAGCAGCAAGAGGCAAGCGCGCCGTCCTCACCCGACGGTGGGGAGGGCGAAGCTGACAAGGGCGGCGCCAGCGGAGACGATGTAATTGAAGGTGAATTCACTGAAAAGTAGGTTGAGATCGAGCTTATGAGTGGTAAACGGGACTACTACGACGTCCTGTCGGTCAATCGTGGCGCAAGCCAGGACGAGATTCGGAAGGCTTACCGGAAACTGGCTCGCCAGTATCATCCGGATGTGAACAAAGCGGCGGATGCCGAATCGAAGTTCAAAGAAATCAACGAGGCCTACGAGGTACTCTCCGACGAGAACAAGCGGGCCGCGTACGATCGCTTTGGCCATGCCGGCGTGTCGAATGGTGGAGATGCCGGTGGTTTTGGAGGTGGCTTCGGCGGATTCGAAGACATCTTTAATGACTTCTTCGGCTTTGGCATGCGCCAGTCGGCTGCTCGCAACGGACCACGGCGGGGCAATGATCTGCGCTACGATCTGACCATTTCCTTCGAAGAGGCCATATTTGGTTGCGAGAAGGACATCGAAGTCCCACGCATGGAAACCTGCCCCGCCTGCAACGGGTCGGGAGCTGAGCCGGGCACTCAGCCGATACGCTGCTCACAATGCAACGGAACGGGTCAGGTGCGTCACGTTCAACAGTCTTTCATCGGTCAGTTCGTGAACGTGACGACCTGTCCGCGGTGCCAGGGTGAGGGCGAAGTGATCACCACGCCCTGCCAGCAGTGCAAGGGCCAGAAGCAGGTACGGGTAGTACGCAACATCAAGGTCAAGGTGCCGCCCGGGGTGGACGACGGAACTCAAATTCGGCTGGCTGGGGAAGGCGAGAGCGGCGCGCACAACGGGCCGCCCGGCAACCTGTACGTGGTGCTGAGCGTTAAGGAGCATCCGTTCTTCCGGCGCGTCGAGAACGACGTCCATCTGGAAGTGATCATCAACGTGGCACAGGCGGCGCTGGGCGACGAGATCACTGTGCCCACGCTGACCGGCGAGGAAAAGGTGATCATTCCGGCGGGGACGCAGTCGGGCGAGGTGTTCCGGCTTCGCGCCAAGGGAGTGCCGTTCCTGCGGCGCAGTGGGCGTGGTGACGAGGTCGTACTGGTGCGGGTTGCCACTCCCAGCGAGCTGAACGAGAAGCAGAAGGGGTTGCTGCGCGAGCTGGGCAAGACGCTCGGCCGCGAGGTGATTCCTCAGGGCGGCAAGGGATTCTTCGAAAAAGTTAAAGACGCGTTCCGCGTCTGACATTGACAGCGCCGAACGCAATGGCCGAAAGTGCCTGAGCGCTCGGTCCAGTTCCAAGGGAGCGCAGGTGTTCGCGGTGGACAAGGGAGCGGCTGGCTCCTCAATGAGCTGGCTTGAAGTCTGCATCGACGTCGACGGCGAGGCCGCCGAAGCCGTGAGCGAGGTGTTCAACCGTTTCGGCCGTGGCGGCGCCGTTATCGAAACCATCTATTCAACCGATGATACCTACCGGCCCGATCCGCAGCCCACGGCGCGGATCAAGACCTATCTCGCGCCCGACGATGTGGAAACACGGCAGAAACTCGAAGAGGCGCTCTGGTTTCTGGGACGGTTATACCCCATGCCTGAGCCCAGTTTTCGCTTGTTACAGGAAGAAGACTGGGCTCACGCCTGGAAAAAATCCTATCGACCCTTGCGAATCGGCTCCCGGTCTGATGATCGTGCCGTCGTGGTGGGAGTTTGCGCCGCAACCGAACGATCTGGTCATCGAGCTGGATCCAGGCATGGCGTTCGGCACGGGTCTGCACCCGACCACGCGGATGTGCCTTGGAGTCTCTGGAGCTCAGGGCCACGGCCAGGACAGCAGGTCCTGGACATGGGCGCCGGCTCCGGCATTCTGAGCATCGCCGCCGCGCGACTGGGGGCGCAGCGTCGGTTCTGGCCGTGGAAAAAGACTCCCTGGCTGCCGACGTGGCTCGGGAGAACGTGGCACTCAACTGCGTGCAGGACGTCGTGCACGTGAAAACGGGACTCTGTCGAGGCCGTGCGCGGTGCAGTTCGACCTGTTGTTGATCAACATACTGGCCGAGGTCATCGTGTCGCTGGTTGACGAGGGATTGCTCCAACACCTCAAGCCGGGTGGACGCTTCATCGCTGCCGGCATAGTGGAGGATCAGCACCAGATGTCGTGGCGGCAATCGAGTCACATGGGGCAGTCATCATCGAGCGTCGGCAGCAAAAAGACTGGGTGACTCTGATCGGCGTCAAATCTTACGGCCGATGGCGCATGCGGGAATGCTCCTCCGAAATTGAGTCCAGGTCGCTGCGGGTCCCACGGAAGCGTTGCTCGGCGATGCGCAATGCACCGCTTTTTCATACCGCCCGACTGGATAGACGGCGATCGGTTTCTTTCGAAGGAGCGGTCGTCCACCAAATGACGCGCGTCCTGCGCATGCAGCCGGAGGACCGCGTCATCGTCCTGGACGATTCCGGTTGGGAGCAGGAGGTTGTACTCGTACATCTGGGTCCGGACCGCGTGGTGGGGCCAGTCGCGGAGAAACGGCTGGCTCACGGCGAGCCGCGCACCAAGATCAGCCTGTATCAAAGCGTTCTGAAGGGCCAGCGCTTCGAGCTGGTTTTGCAGAAGGGCACCGAACTGGGCGTCGTGGAGTTCGTGCCCGTGATCTCGTCACGGTGCATCCTGTCCGGCCTGGACGACGTAAGCCGAAAGCCGAGCGCTGGCAGCGCATCATCCTGGAAGCAGCGGAACAATCCGGCCGAGGCCGATTGCCCCGCCTGCGCGCGGCGCTCTTGTTCCCACGTGCTTGTGGCCGGGCCAAACGGCTCGGCGGGCTCTCGCTCATTCCGTGGGAAGACGAGCACACGTTGGTTTGCGCCAGGCTCTGCACCCGGATGGCGAAGATGGGCGACCGGAGTGCGCGCCCTTTTCCATAAGCCTGTTCATAGGGCCGGAGGGAGGCTTCACCGCCGAGGAAATCGAGGTGGCCCGGGCTATGGCATCGTCCCATTGGGCCTGGGGCCGCGCATTCTGCGTGCCGAGACCGCCGGCCTGGCTGCGGTCTCAGCCATCTTTTGCGAGCTGGGCGACATGGATTGCGCCTCCTCACTATCTAATCGTCCGCGATTGCCATTCGCCACTTCACCCCCTTTCTCGCTGGCAGCCTGTTCGTGCGCACGTGACAATCTCCCGTCGAAGCGGTTGCATCTTCGGGTTAAGCTAATCGCGCTTTTAACGGCCGTTTGATTTTATGCAAAGCTATGGTACAATAGGCGGACGTTAAAGGGACCGAGGACGATCGTATTACGTCCTGTTCCGGGGTCGGCGGTCGAGCCACGATCCTCGGGGGGAGTAACTGATGCAATCTAGAATCGATGAATTCCTCAATTTTCTCACGGTCGAGAAAGGTTATTCCAAAAACACGATCGACGCCTATCGGAATGACCTGGGCCAGTTTGTGAGATTCCTTGAGGGACAGGCGGTCAGTTCCTGGGACGGAAGTGACCAAAGGACAGGCTGACGGCGTTCATCCTGGAAATGAAGGATCGAGAGTATTCTTCATCCACGGTGGCCCGTAAGGTGGCGGCCGTACGGGCCTTCCTGCATTTCCTCGTCAGCGAGGGCGTCGTGCACGAGGACCCGTTCCGCCAATCTGGACTCGCCTTCGGTGACGAAGCGGCTGCCCCGCCCGATTTCGCCTGACGAGATCGAGGCACTGCTCGCTGCGCCCGATGCGGAAGACAAGCCCGCGCTCTGTCCGAGACCGCGCTCTGTTGGAACTGCTGTACGCAACCGGGATGCGGGTCACAGAGGTCGTGTCCCTGGAAGTGGAGGACATCAACCTGGCTTCGGCGGCGGTGCGTTGTTTCGGCAAAGGCACGAAGGAACGGATCATTCCCATCTATCCCAAGGCTGTTGAGGCCCTGGAGGTCGTATCTCGAGCGCGGACGACTTGCCCCTCTTCAAGAACCCGGACGAAAAGGCGCTCTTCGTCAACCATCGTGGCGAGCGACTGACCCGGCAGGGCCTGTGGCTGATCATCAAGCGCTATGTCAAGCAGATCGGCATCAACGAACTCGTCACGCCGCACACCTTGCGGCATTCCTTTGCCACTCACATGCTGAATGGTGGGGCTGACCTGCGGAACGTCCAGAAACTGCTTGGGCCATGCCAATATCTCCACCACGCAGATCTATACCCAGGTTTCGAACAAACACATGCGTGAGGTCTACGACGAATCCCATCCCAGAGCCAGATGACGACCGTTCCGGCCAGCTGGCTCGAAGAGAGGGAGGACTGTGGACATCAGAGCAATTTACACCTACGCAATATGACGGAGGCCGCCGCCGTCATTCGCCAGCGGGCGAGCGGGTTCGTTGGGCGAGTCGCGCCGGAGTAGGCCTGATCTTGGGTTCCGGCCTGCGGGCTCTCGCGGATGCCGATTCGATCGCCTGTGGTCATTCCGTACCCCGAGATTCCTGGGTTCCCACCTTCGACCGTGGAGGGTCACGATGGTCGCCTGATTCTGGGCTGGCTGGAAGGTCATGCGGTCGTGGTGATGCAGGGGCGGGCTCATTTCTACGAAGGGTATTCCCTGCAGCAGGTCACCTTTCCCGTGCGGGTCATGCGCCTCCTGGGCGTGCGGACCTTGATCGCAACGAACGCGGCCGGTGGGCTGAACCGTGATTTCCGGGTCGGCGATCTGATGTGCATCAGGGATCATATCTTTCTGCCGGGCATGGCCGGGTGGCATCCACTCCGCGGACCTAACGACTGATCTTTTGGCCCCCGTTTCCCCGACATGTCCCAGGCCTACGATCCCGTCCTGCGCCGGCTGGCTCTGGACGCTGCGCAGCAGGATGGCCTTCCCGTTCACGAGGGCGTCTACATGATGGTCGCCGGACCGAGCTACGAGACGCCGGCAGAGGTACGCTTCATCCGCCTGGCTGGTGCCGATGCGGTTGGCATGTCCACCGCGCCGGAGGTCGTCGTGGCGCGGCATTGCGGTCTGCGCGTCCTCGCGATTTCCGGTATCAGCAATCTGGTCCGGTTCGAGGCCCAGACAGGGCACCTCACGACGCACGATGAGGTTCTGGCTTCGGCCGACGTCGTGGCGCCACGGATGGAACGGCTGATCCGCGGCGTCTTGCTTCGAGCCGGGGCCGCCGGCCCGGATTGTCCGCGTGACGAGCGCATTTCTTTGGGGGGAATCAGAGCCGGATGAAGGTTCTGTTGAAAACGATAGTCGACTACGCCGGTTGGGTACACATCGTCGGCGTCATGGTAATATTGCTGTGTCTCCGATCGGTGTTTCTGGCCCGGCACGAGCGCGACCGATCGATCTATAGCCTGGAAAAGGAGGCCGCGACCGGCAGAGAATTCCGAGTGTTGACCATCGGACTGATGACAGGCCTGGTGATGGGCCTCGCCTTCTTTTTGACGGCCGTCGTCGCCCCACGCGTGACCTTCGTCGAGCCCGAAATGGAGCCTGAGGCGACGCCTGTGGCCGCCCTCGTGCTGCCGACCGTTACCCCAACGCTGGCCCGGGCGACGGCGACGCCGACTGCGACCTCTACGCGCGTGCGGCCCACGTTGCCGCCCCCAACGTTGCCAATTCTGATCCCTGATACGATGATTACGGATGTGGTCACGTCGACACCGGTGCCCACGCCGGTCCCAGTGTGCCCGAACCCCCTCGCCCGCTTGACGTCGCCGCAGCCGGGCGGGATAGTTTCCAAAGCCGTGCAGATCCTCGGTACGGCCAACACCCCCGAGTTTGACTACTATAAACTCGAGTACGCCGTCCCCGGACGGCAGGATCAGTGGGCCGTGGTCACCGACCTGCACCGCCGACCCGTCGACAACGGCCTGCTCGATGTGTGGGACACTACCGGCTTGCCCGACGGCGTCTACAACCTGCGCCTGGTCGTGGTGGACAAAACCGGCAACTACCCACAGCCGTGCAGCGTGCGTCTGACTGTCAGCAATTAGTTCACCCAGACTGTGTCTCTATTTTGCCAATTGCTCATTCCCGAATTTTGAGCTAAATGCCTCTGGGGTATAATAGTCTCCATCGGTCGGTTAAAGTCCAGAAATCACTCGAGCCATTTTTGAGTGACATGGCGATGCACTATGAGAGTTGGTGTCATGGTGCGTGCCGTACCTGGAGCGCACTTCCCGCCAGTGCGGTCCGAAAACCCGTAGACGAGAAGGAGAATTGTCGTGCGCTCTCGGATAGTGTCGCTATGTCTCATAGTGGTCGTTGTTTTGGGTTGGTTGGGCACGCCGGGCAGCCCCGCGCTTGCCAGCCAGCCGCCCGCCGTGAGTCCGGTTGCTGCCGTAGACAACGAAGCTCTGGGCAAGGCCATGGCGATGGAGCAGGTGCTGCGCGGTACGTCAGTGCCGGAGCGGGACCTGCTGGATTTGGCGGTCCGCCTGAAACGGGCGCCGGGCGATGCGCCGCGCATCGGCCGAACCACGCCGCTGGATGCAGCCTTAGGCAGCCAGCAATCCTTTTGGGTCGCCGATCAGGCCGATCACGGTTATTTTCAGAGCACTGCTACCCTTCGCTACGTGACTCCACACGTGTACATGTGGGTCGAAAACGGCTACAACGTGAATGACGCCGATCTCAAGCGCTCGGCCGAGCGTTTCGAGAACGAGACGTACCTGACCACCCGGGGGATGTTCGGCAAAGAATGGGAGCCTGGTGTGGATGCCGATGAACACATCAGCATCTTTAATGGCCACGTGCCCGGCGTCGGGGGCTACTATTCCAGCGCGGACGAATTCACGCAAGTGGTCAATCGGTACAGCAACGAGCGAGAGCTGTTCTACATCAACCTCGACAATGCCAAACCCGGCACCGATTTGTACGACGGCATCCTGGCTCACGAGTTCCAGCACATGATTCACTGGGAATCCGATCGCAACGAAGAGACCTGGGTCAATGAAGGCATGTCGGAGTTGTCGTCTGAGATCAACGGATTCAACACTTCCAGTTCCGTCGGCGCCTTCCTCGCCCACCCCGACGTTCAACTGACCGGATGGGCCGATGACCCGAATGCCGCAGCCGCCAACTACGGCGCGGCGCACTCTTTCATGCATTATCTGCTGAAGCGGTTCGGAGCCGACCTCGTTCGATCGTTCGTGGCTGATAAGGACAACGGGCTGACGTCGCTGGACAAGGTGCTGCGCCAGCAGAACCGCGGCGTGACTGCGAACCAGGTATTCGCCGATTGGGCCGTGGCCAACTGCCTGGGCGACCCCGCGGTCTCGGATGGCCGCTACGGGGCCCGGCTGGGCGATCTGTCCCCGGTGACGATTGCCTCTCTGGACACCTATCCGGTCGAGAGAGACGGACAGATCCACCAGTACGGCACGCAGTACATCGATCTGAAGGGCGCTGGCGACCTTGATATTAATTTCCAGGGTGTGCCGACAGTGAAGCTGACCAACAATGACGCGCACAGCGGCCGCTACCAGTGGTGGAGCAATCGAGGCGACGACAGCGACATGACCTTGACGCGCGCTTTCGATCTCACGAAGCTGAGTTCAGCCACTCTGAACTTCTGGGCGTGGTATGACATTGAGAGTGGTTGGGACTACGCCTATGTGGCCGCGTCGACGGATGGCGGCAACACCTGGGAGACCCTGAAAGGCACTCACTGCGCAAACACCAACGTGAACGGCAACAGCCTGGGCTGGGCTTATACGGGCGTCAGCGGCGGCGGACCGGTTCCGACGTGGATTCAGGAGCGAGTGGATTTGACGCCTTACGCCGGGCAGCACATCATGCTGCGTTTCGAATACGTGACCGACGATGCCGTCAATCATGCCGGTTTCTGCGTGGACGATGTCAGTGTGCCTGAGCTCAATTTCGTGGACGACGCTGAGACCGATGGCGCCGGGTGGCAGGCGAAAGGGTTTGTTCGTTCGGAAAACCTCGTGCCGGAGCACTTCGTCGTCCAGCTCATCGAGTTCGGCCCCCAGGTTCGGGTGCGGACTTTGACCGCGCCGGACGCTGCGCCGTCCGTCGTCGCGACTCCCGTTCTGCAGCATGCGTCCGCAGTGCCCGACGGCGTCAAGCAGAAGCTGCTGGCTGCGGAACACCAGCCGTATGAGATACAGGCCAACGACTCCATGTGGAAGGTCGCGCAGGAGTTTCTGGGCGACGGCAGCGCCAGCGACGTGCTGATCGCTGCGACCAACGCTCAGCACGACGTCGATCCGAGCTACGCTCGCATCGACAATGCCCGCGCCATTCGTATCGGGGTGAAGGTCGCGGTCCCCGCCACGGATGCGGCCCGCCAGGAGCTGCTTAACCTGCGAGGACACGTGGGCGGTCTGGTCTCCGCCGCTTTGCCGGCGGCGGCCCCGTCCTCCCAGAATCTGGCCGATGCTCAGACCGAACCGAACACCGAAACCGCGCCCGGCGGTGTGCAGCGTCTCGTCCTCCGTGGGCTGGGGGCCGACGTGCAGCATGCCGTGCTCGTCATCTCGGCCATCGCGCCGGTCACCAGCGAGATGGCATCATATCATCTGAGCATCAAGCCGGCGGAGGCCGCGGCTCAACAGTAGTAACCAACGGCGGGCAACCGCAGATGGACGCAGATAATCACAGATACGGCAAGGACAAGGGGCCTCTCGCTCTCATGTCCTTGCCGTATCGGTGTTTGTCTGCGTCCATCTGCGGTTGCCCGCTGCTGTCTGTCCACGAATGCGAGTGGCCACCGGAGGGTGAAATTTGATGTCGATTGTGCTATACTCCCGGCATCAACCTCGTGGTGGCATGGAAAGGGAGCTGGTTATGAAACTCGTCAGCACCGAACAGATGCGAACTTTGGAGAAGACGGCCGACGAGCTGGGCCTATCGTACGCGGCGATGATGGAGAACGCGGGACAGGCGGTGGCGGATGCGATCGCCGAGCGTTTTGCCGGCGTGCGCCCCGTGCTGGTCCTGGTGGGTCCCGGCAACAATGGCGGCGATGGACTGGTGGTCACCCGCCTGCTGAAAGAAATGGGCTACGCGCCCACGGTCTATATTTGGAAGCGAACACTGAAAGAGGATCCGAATCTTCGTCGTGTGGAAGAACTGGGCTTGCCGATCGTCAGGGCTGAGCAGGACGACAAGCTGCGACAACTGCGCAGGCTGTTGGGCGCCAACCCGTTGATCGTGGACGCTCTGTTGGGGACAGGCGCCTCGCGTCCGATCGAAGGACTGCTGGCGGAGATGCTGAAGGTTGTTGCGGCCACTCGGGCGGGGGGCGAGTCCACTGCGGATGATCCGGCCTGTTCCATCGACGAACCGGTCTGCGCCCCCGCCAATCGACTGACACGCCCGGCGGCTGTCCCGGAGCCGCAGCCGGTGTCTGCTCCCCAGCTTCCGGTCGTGGCAGTGGACGTGCCCAGTGGGCTCGACTGTGACACGGGTGCGGTGGACCCCGTAACGGTGCCCGCGGACCTCACGGTCACGTTCGCGTATCCGAAGATCGGTCAGTTCACGCCCGCGGCCTGCGCCGTAACCGGTGATATCGTTGTGGCCGACATCGAGATCCCGGCCGTCCTGGCCGAAGAAATACCTACGGACGTGATGACGCCCGACCTGGTCAGGCGCTTGCTTCCGACGCGGCCGCGTTGCTCGCACAAAGGCACATTCGGCAAGGCCCTGATCGTTGCCGGGTCGATCAACTACACGGGAGCGGCGATTCTGGCCGCGACGGCCGCCACGCGCGCTGGGGCCGGGCTGGTGACGTTAGGCATTGCGCGCGCTTTACAGCCGGCGGTTGCCGCGAAGATCAGCGAGGCGACGTACCTGTTGCTGCCGCACGATCTGGGCGTGCTCAATGCGGATGGCGCGCGGCTGGTTTTGGAGAAGCTGTCCGGCTACGAGGCTTTGCTCGTGGGACCCGGCCTGACCAACGAAAAGGAGGCCGTGGCCTTCATCCACGAACTAATCGGGTGCCGCTCGTCGACCCGCAAGAGCCACATTGGATTCAGAGAGTCTGACAGGGAAACCGAGAAAAGCGAGTCGCCTGAGTGGCCGCCGCTGGTCATGGACGCCGATGGACTCAATGCTCTGGCGGACACAGATCAGTGGTGGACGCACTTGCCGGCGCAGTCGATTCTCACGCCGCATCCGGGAGAAATATCGCGACTGCTGGACCGTTCTGTGAAGGAGATCGAGTCGGCGCGGCTGAAGACCGCCCGAGAGGCGGCTGAAACCTGGGGCCACATCGTGGTGTTGAAGGGGGCGTACACGGTGGTCGCGGCGCCGGACGGTCGGGCGGCCGTGAGTCCGTTCGCCAACCCGGCCCTGGCCACTGCCGGAACCGGCGACGTCCTCGCCGGAACGATCGTGGCTCTGCTGGCGCAGCGACTCGAGCCCTGGGCGGCGGCGGTTGCCGGCGTCTATCTGCACGGACTCAGCGGTGAGCTGGCCCGGCAGGAGATCGGCGTGGCCGGGAGCGTTGCCAGCGACATCGCTCAGCGCCTCCCCGCCGCCATGCGCCTGCTCCGCGGGGAGTGAAGTGGCTGGAGCGGTCTTATAAGGCACTCGTGAGTCCGTGAGGGAGGACCGTATGCTGAAACGACTGTACGTCGACAACTTCAAGTGTCTCGTGAACTTTGAGCTTGCGGTCGGGCCGATCAACCTGCTCATGGGGCCTAATGGCGCCGGCAAGTCGACGGTTTTCGAGATCCTGCGGAAAATTCAGGCGTTTGTCGGCGGTGATGGCAAGGTTGAGGCTCTGTTCAAACCTGACGATTGCACCCGATGGCAGAAGTCTCCGATTCAAACCTTCGAACTTGAGATCGAGGGAAACGGGGGGCTCTACAGGTACGAACTCGCTGTCGAGCACAATCAAGCGAAGCACCTCGCACGTGTGCGGTACGAACGATTATGGTTCAACAGCCGGCCGCTGCTGGGTTTCGACGAAGGTGACGTTCAGTTGTACCGAGACGACCATTCCACGGGACCCACGTATCCGTTTGATTGGTCCTTATCCGCAGTTGCCTCGATGTATGAGCGGCCGGAGAATACTCGACTGTTTTGGTTCAAGCAGCGATTGGCTCGGTTCATCGTCGTGCAAATCATGCCCAGCCTGATGGTTGAAGACAGTGTACAAGAGGAGAGCCGGCTGGATGCTAAGATGGAGAACTACGTCTCCTGGTATCGATACTTGTCGCAGGATCAGGGCAAGATTTTCGCGCTCACCCATGAGCTGAGGAAGGTCCTGGACGGGTTCACCGCTTTTAAGTTCGAAGGGCCTGGCGACCAGCGCCGACTGAAGGCGATTTTCACAACCGCGTCCGGGAACGCGTTCGAGTATCGTTTCAGTGAGCTCTCAGACGGCCAACGCATGCTGATGTCGCTCTACACGCTAATCTGTTGCACGCGAGGCGACGAGCGGTACACATTGTGCATAGACGAACCGGAGAACTTCCTGGCTCTGCCGGAAATTCAGCCTTGGCTCGTTCAACTATACGACCTGTGCGCTGATGGCCACATGCAGGCTTTGCTCGTCTCTCACCACCCAGAGCTTATCAACTACCTCCTGGCATCGCCGGTCGGCCTCTGGCTCAATCGCGAGAGCAATGCTCCGGTCCGGGTCAAGCCGATCTCTCCGAACGACGGGACGGGGCTGTCAGTATCGGAGTTGATCGCCCGAGGCTGGTTGAATGAGCAGTCATAGAGTACGGGCTATCATCCTCTGCGAAGACCGGCAGCAGGAGGTATTTGCCCGCCACTTTTTGGTCTGCCGGGGCTTCGATTCGCTCCGAATGAGGGCCATCATCTCCCCCAGAGGCGTGGGATCTGGGGAGCAGTTCGTGCGCGAGCGTTTCTCCAGGGAAGTGCGCGCGTATCGCAGCAAACGGAATCAAATCGGAATGTGCCTGGTCGTGTTGATCGACGCGGACACTATGACGTTGGCCGAGCGCCTCGGCCAAGTAGAATCCGCACTCCGGGAGAAAGGGCTCTCGCCGCGCGGAGTGGACGAGAAGATAGGGATATTCGTCCCAAAGAGGAACATTGAAACCTGGATTCACTATGCTAGGGGCGAGATCGTTGACGAAACCGCAGTCTACCCCAGGCTGGCGTGCGAATCAGACTGCAAATCCGACGTGATCAGACTCGCAGAGACAACCATCAACGTCCCACTTCCGACCGATGCCCCACCCTCATTGCAGGCCGCCTGTGACGAGCTTCGAAGAATCCTCTAGCCCCGGAGCTCGTTCGCGGCTTCATTCAGCTCCACCAGCAGCTGATCCAGGTCGATGTTGAACTGCCTGGCGCTGGTGGCGACATCGTGAAAGCGAGAGACGTAGCAGCCGGCTGCAGCCCAGCTTGTAGCGGAAAAAAACGTGCCCGGTTTGAGGATAGCGCTCCAGCATGTCGTTCACGTTCATGTTGGCGGTGATCCGGTGCGGCACCCGTTGGTTCGGTGGCAATTCGTCATGTAGTCGATTCCTTTGCTTCCTGGCTTCAGGCTTTTCGCCTGACGTAGACTCGATATTCGTCACTGTCTTTCTCGATTCCGAGGAATTCGTGGCCTGTGGCTTTGCACCAGGCCGGAATATCCTTTTCGATGCCACGGTCATCCGACAGGATCTCCAGCACTTGGCCGGGATTCAGCTTCTTGATCCGCTCCGCCGTTTGCACGATGGGCATCGGGCAATACAGTCCCAAGCAATCGAACGTCTCATCCGCCTTCATATCGTTTCTTTCTCCCCATGCGGCCACCTCGTCTCTCTAAGACGTGGGGTTCAAACGAACAAGTTCACGTGCGACTTGCTCGGCCATACCCAGGTACGATGCCGCCCCGGCGAACTCTTTGACCTCAGGAATGAAGTCCCTTCCGTCAGCCCCATCATGTTCATACTGGTGGTGCAAGCGACGAAGTGCACGCCTAAAGTAGAAGCCATGGCTATCAGCTCTTATAGCGAGGGCATGCGTTCCTTCTTCATCAGGCCTTTCATCATGCCCGTGCCCAAACCCAACATATGTAGCCTCGATAGCTTCAGGCTGTCGGCGCCTCCTGGGTTCAGCCAGCCCAACATGCGGCGCGCGAAGTCCTTGGGTCGGCTCAGCCCTCCCTGCTTGCGGATGACGTTGAGGCCCCAGAAGGTGAAGAACATCGTGACCTCCATGCCCATCGCCGCTGCTGTGTTGGCAATATTGAAGCACGCCACCGCTCGGTCCAACTCGCCGCTGAACACCACGATAGTGGCCTTCTCCACACTTGCGTCTTCAGCCATGTTTCCACCCATTTTCGCTCGACCCGTCAGCGGTCTGCCTTGCTACGTTGCGGCCGTCACGCGTGTTGCGCCGCAATTCGGGCAAACGGTGTCCTCTTTCTTCACCGCTGCGCCGCACTCCGAGCAGTAGCGCAACTGGTGGCCGCACACCTGGCACGTGGGCAACGGGTGGGAAAAGTCGGCGTCGCAATAGGGACATGCACAGCAATGGGCCTGTGGTGCTCTGGCCGTCTGCTTATCCTCTTCGTTCATGACCTGCACTCCTCGCGTTCCATGTCGCTACTTGCGTCTTCTTTTTCTCATAATCTTCGATGGCGGCATGCAGTGCGTCCGCACCCAGGTTGGAGCAATGCATCTTGTTTGGCGGGAGCCCACCCAGTTCCTCGGCCACAGCCTCGTTGGTCAAGGCTTTGGCCTGATCGAGGGTCATCCCTTTGGCCAGCTCGCTGACCATGCTGGACACAGCGATGGCCGCGCCGCAGCCGAAGGTCTTGAACTTGACGTCGGCCAGCTTGTCGCCGTCTACCCTGATGTAGAAGGCCATCATGTCCCCGCAGACCGGGTTGCCGACGGTACCGACCCCATCGGCGTCGGGAATCTCCCCCACGTTCCGGGGATTCATGAAATGTTCCATTACTTTCTCAGAATAACTTGCCATTGATTTCTCTCCTCTGAATGATTGCTGTGTGCTGCGCCGCAACTTCTCAAGCCAGCCTGACGTTCCCAGGATAGATGGGTGACATGGCGCGCAGTCGCTCGATGATGGGCGGAAAGACCTCCAATACGTAGTCGACGTCTTCCATCGTGTTGTCTTCACCGAGCGTGAAGACCAGCGACCCTTGCGCGATGGCTGGCTCGAGACCGATGGCCGTCAGAACGTGAGACGATTTCAGCGCCTTCGATGTGCAGGTCGAGCCGCTGGCGCCGCCACGCCACGCGAGCTCAGGAAGAGCAACATCGACTCCCCCTCCACGTACTCCACGCACACGCTGACGTGATGTGGGAGGCGCGCCGTGGGATGCCCGGTCAGAATCACATGATCGATTTCGTGCGTCAGGCGATCGATCAAGCGGTCGCGAATGGGAAGCAGTCGCGCTTTCCGCGCTTCCCCCTCCCGCGGGCCAAATCGGCGGCCACACCGAGGCCCACGATGGCGGGAACATTCTCCGTGCCGGCCCGGCGTCCATTCTCCTGGATGCCGCCATCGATGAGAGGCATGATCCGCGCGCCCTTCTTCACATACAATGCGGCTGCTCCGGATGGTCCGTAAAACTGGCTCCCGGCGAGGCTGAGCATATCGACGCCCAGCTCCTGTACGTTCACCGGAATTTTGCCGACGGAGGCCACGGCATCGGTGTGAAACAGCACGTTCCCGGCTGCCTTCACCGCCCGCACGATATCGGCCAGCGGCTCGATCGTGCCGATCTCATTGTTGGCGTGCATCACGGACACCAGGATGGTATCGCTGCGTACGGCCTTGGCCACTACATCGGGATCGACCCAGCCGTAACCGTCGACGGGCACGTGCGTGACTTCGAAGCCAAGTCTTCTCCAGGGTGGCGGCCGAGTTGAGCACCGACTGGTGCTCGATACTGGACACGACGATGTGGTTGCCCTTCTTGCGGTTCATCCAGGCCGTGCCCTTCAACGCCATGTTGTTCGACTCGCTGCCGCTGGCCGTGAAGTAGATCTCGTTCGGCGTTGCGCCGATCAGATCGGCCACCTGCTTGCGCGCGGTCTCCATCGCCTGGCGCGGTGCATCCCCAAAACCATGAATGCTCAATGGATTGCCAAACTCGGACTGCAGGAACGGCAACATGGCCTGCAACGCCTCCGTCCGCAAGG
Organism: uncultured Chloroflexia bacterium; assembly: GCA_963843645.1. Lineage (GTDB taxonomy): Bacteria > Chloroflexota > Anaerolineae > DAOTYC01 > DAOTYC01 > CAWJLE01. The sequence continues at coordinate 280,943 of CAWJLE010000005.1, forward strand.
GCGTGCCGGCTGCGTGGTCCAGGTATATTTGTCTCATTCTCTTTTTCTCCTAGCCGAAACCAAAACGAGGCGAAAACATAGCTCATAAACTAACCACATGCAATTGTACATCCTGTCGCAAACGACTGGTATGACATAGATCATATTTGCCAGGGTTCTGCTCCGGGGGGATTCTACGTCATCGAACCCAGGTTCAACGTCACCAGCTTCGTTGTGGCGTTGATCGGAGCCATCATCCTGCTGGCGTTGCGCGGCAGCACGAGGCGACACTGGTAGCAACGCTTATTAATAAAAATATCCTCATTTGATTGATGCGCTTACGTTCTTTTGCGCGAATCCGACAAGGATGCTACACTATGTTTTGCATTCGCCCACGTGCCTGTCTGCTGCGTCGTAGCGGCGCCTCTCGTAGGCGCGATTTCTTGTGGACGAGCCGCATTGGCCGGGTTGGCACAATATCCAGGAGGCATTTATGCCGTCGCAGGCGTTGTATCGTAAGTGGCGGTCCCGTACATTTGATGAGGTCGTGGCTCAGGAGCACGTAACGCGTACGCTCAGCAATGCGCTTGCAGAGCGGGCGGATCGCGCATGCTTACCTGTTCGCCGGACCGCGCGGCACCGGCAAGACCTCGACCGCACGGTTGCTGGCCAAGGCGGTCAACTGCACCGGCCCCGAAGGGCAACGTCCCTGCAACCAGTGCCCGACGTGCCTGGCCGTCGAAGAAGGGCGCCTGATGGATCTGATCGAGATCGACGCCGCCTCGAACCGCGGCATCGACGAGATCCGCGACCTGCGTGAGAAGGTCAATTTCCGGCCGACTGAGGCGCGCTACAAGGTCTACGTGATCGACGAAGTGCACATGCTCACCAATGAGGCGTTCAATGCGCTGCTCAAGACGCTGGAGGAGCCGCCCCCGCACGTGATCTTCGTGCTCGCCACCACCGAGCCGCACAAGATTCCGGCGACCGTTCTCTCGCGCTGCCAGCGCTTCGACTTCCGTCGCATTCCTTCCGGCGCCGTGGTCGAACGCTTGCGCTGTCATCGCCGAGGCGGAGAGTATCCAGGCGGAAGATGAGGCGCTGGAGTTCATTGCCCGTCAGTCTACCGGCAGCCTGCGCGACGCGGTGAGCCTGTTGGACCAGCTCGTCTCCTATGGTGGGCAGACCATCTCGTTGGAGCAGGTCCATAGTGTGCTGGGGCTCGTGCCCCGGCAGATGGTGCAGACGCTGGTGGATTGTCTGGTCCGCGGCGATATCGGGGGGGGCCCTGACCGCGCTGAACGAGGCCGTGAGCGGCGGCGCGGACGCCCTGCCGTTGAGCCGGGAGATCGTGGAGTATCTGCGTGGCCTCTTGCTGACGAAAATGTCGGGATGACACGAAGCTGCTCAATGTGACGGAGGGCGAGCGCGAAGTAATGAGGGCTCAGGCTGAGAGGTAGCCCTGGCTCGCCTGATCGATTGGGTGAAGGCTTTCAATCAGGCCAGCCTCGATGTGACGATTGGGGGTCAATCCACAATTGCCATTGGAGCTGGCGGTGGTCTCTGCGCTGACCGAGGAACGTCCGGCGGTGCCTGCCGAACCGGTAGTGCCCCCCCGTCCGGCGCCTGCGCTACAGCCAGCCGTTACGCCCCGGCTTGAGGCAACTCGACCACAGGCAGCGTCGTCGCCGGCCCGGTCCCAAGCTGTGGCGCCTGAGCCAGAGCCGGCTGTGCCGGAAGCCACGCCTGACGGAGAGCTGACCGTCGATTTGGTCAGCGCGCGGTGGACGGCCGTTCTGGCCGAGGTCCAGGCGATAAATCGAACTGCGTCGTCGTTGCTGGGACAGGCGGATCTGCTGGCGGCGAAGACGATGAGGTGACGATCGGCTTTGAGTCCGGGCCGTTGCGTGACTTGTTCGTCAAGGATCCCAAGAAGGCCGAGTATTTGCAGGCGGCCATCCTGAAGGTTCTGGGCCGGCAGAGTTCGCATCAAATGCATTGTCGCTCCACCGTCGATTGCGCGATTCCAGGCCGCGCGCCGTCGAGACGTCGCGGCCGTCGCCGGCATCCAGGGAAACGAACGACGAGCCAGGGCCGGATTCAAATCCGGGCGCCGATCCCGCGGGTGATCGCGTGATTCGTGAGGCCGTGGAGCGATTTGGAGCCAGAATTGGCGGCGTGCAGCGACTGTCCGACGGCAAGGAAAAGTAGGAGGTTATCTCGTGGCGAAGGGAAAAGGTATGGCGAAGGGTAGGGTGGTGGTGGATTTCGGATGCCGGGCGGCGGTGGTCAGGGCGGCGGCATGTTGCAGCAGATTCAGAAGCTCCAGGAAGAGATGGCGAAAACCCAGGAATCGCTGGGCCAGGAAACAGCTTAGCGTCACTGCTGGCGGCGGAGCGATTACGATCGTGATCACCGGTCAGCAGGTCATCGAGTCCATAAATCAATCCTGAAGTCCTCAATCCCGACGATGTGGAGATGGTGCAGGACCTCATCGTGGCTGCCGTGAACGAGGCCGTCGAGAAATCTCGCGACATGGCAGCCAAGCGCATGAGCGGCCTGACCGGTGGCCTGAACATCCCCGGTCTGATGTGAGCTTGAGGAGAGCGCCGTTACATGCCCATGCTTGCTGAACCTATCTCCCGCCTCGTGGAGGAATTTTCCCGGCTTGCCGGGGATCGGCCCGAAGACCGCCTCACGCCTGACGTATTATTCTGCTGCGCGCGCCTGATGAGCGGGTGGCCGCGCTGGCCGAGGCCATTCGCCAGCTCAAAGAGCGGTTGGTCTACTGCCAGGTCTGCCAGAATATCGCTGAAGAGAGCCCTTGTGCCATCTGCGCCAACGAGCGGCGCGATCATTCGGTCATTTGCGTGGTCGAGGAGCCGTTGGACGTGCTGGCGATCGAGCGTACCGCCCACTACAACGGGGTCTACCACGTGTTGCACGGCGCGATTTCGCCTGTGGAGGGTATCGGTCCCGACGAAATTCGCGTGCGTGAGCTGATGGATCGTATGGCCGGAGGGCGCAGTCCGTGAGATGCTCCTGGCGACAAATCCGAGCCTGGAAGGCGAGGCGACGGCCATGTACTTGGTTCGGCTTGATTGGGGCATCAATCCTCCCCCGCGGTTAACGCGCCTGGCGACCGGCCTGCCCATCGGCGGCGACCTGGAATACGCCGACGAGATCACACTGGGGCGGGCTTTGGATGGACGCCGGGAGCTGTGATGGTAACGACGACTGAACAGCGTTCGTGCGGAAGTGTCGGCTAAATGGGAGATACCGAGAAGATGCAACCGGTGAGCGCTGCGCGAACGGCGTTCACTACTGTGGCTCTGATCATCGGTCTCACGATTGTTGCTCTGGCCGTGGCTTCGCCGCCTTGGGACGGTGCTGGACAAAGCGCACTGGGTGGGCTACGGCATCTGCCACCAGATTCCCGAGCGCACTTTCTTTCTCAATGGCCATCCTCTGCCGCTGTGCGCCCGCTGCTCGGGCACGTACCTCGGCGCTGTGCTGGGCTTCCTGGGCCTGGTCGTGAGCCGGACGGCGGCGTGTGGCCGAGCTGCCTCGGCCTGCGGGTGATCGTGGTGTTGGGTGCCTTCATCGCCATCATGGGCTTCGATGGCGTCAATTCTTACCTGAGTTTCTTCCCCACTGCTCCGCATCTGTATGCCCCAAACAATCTGTTTCGTGTCAGCACCGGCCTGCTCAATGGCCTGGCGCTCAGCCTGATCGTGTACCCGGTTTTCAATTACACATTGTGGCGTCGATGCCGAGCACCGCGAGTCGATCCGGCATTGGTGGGAGCTGCTCCCTTCTTCGTGCCGATGGCCCTCATCGTGTGGGGCGCTGGAGACCGGCGTCGGGTTCTTGCTGTACCCATTTGCCATTATCTCGACCGGGGGAGTGCTCGCCCTCCTGTCCATGGTCAATACGATGATCGTCTTGATCGTCCTCCGGCGCGAATCTGCGGCTGACAAGTTGGCGCCAGGCCTTCCCCCCCTGATCATGGGCATGGCCCTGAGTGTGCTTGAACTGAGCGCGATGATCACAGTGCGCCTCATTTTGACCAGCACCATGGGCCTGCCATTCTAGATCGTGCCAAATCGCACAGATGTAAGACATGGGATTGTAGTAGTTTGACAACTTCCTTGTGTAGTGATACAATTCACACATAAGCCTGCGGGGGAGTTGTTACCGACAAAAAATGCGCTATACCTTGTTCCTGGAGCAGACCTGACACGCATCGTTGCTGCTGCAGACGTCGATCGGTGAGTCGGATCGTTGACTTCAAAGACTGCTGTTCGTATCTAAACGCGCTGGCAACCGTTTCCGAAATAGCATCTGATGCCTCTGCTTTGCTCCTCAGATCCAGACATCTCTCCTCCGTCATCGTTCCGCATGCTGCCGCCAAACGGCGGATTGTGTCATCCAGGAGTGGTTATGAAGCTGCGAGAAATCCTGCAGGCCATTAATGGCCGTCCGATTTCCACCAACGTGGATTTGGATCGTAATATCGACTATGGTGCAGCGGCCGATTTGATGAGTGACGTGCTGACATTTACCAATGCTAACGCAGTGCTCATTACCGGACTGACGAATTCTCAAGTGGTCCGTACTGCCGAGATGGCGGATGTCGCGGTGCTGGTCTTCTGTCGCGGCAAGATACCCTCGGCGGATACGAGATCCCTGGCGGAGGAGAGAGGAATCCCGCTGGTGGTGAGCGATTACACCATGTTTGAGGCGTGTGGCCGGCTGTACGCAATCGGCCTGCGCGGCAGCGACCCGATTCCTCCCAATAAGCTGGCGTGTTAAGACCGCGTGGCGTCAATGGAGCGTCTATGGACGAGTTCACCAAAGTTCAGGAGCTCGTCTACGAACTGAAAATCGAGCAAGTGATGACGGCTAACGTCGTCACCGTTGGGCCGGATGCGCCGATGAGTTCGGTGGCGGAAACCTTGCGGCTCAATCGCATTTCGGGTTGTCCGGTGCTGGAAAACGGACAGCTCATCGGCATCATCAGCCTGGAAGACCTCATCAAGACACTCATTTGTGGGGAGATCGAGGCCGCTGTCCGGGATCGGATGACGACGACGGTGCTCACCGCGTTTGCGCACGAGTCGGTGATCGAGGCAGTCAAGAAGTTCTCGCAGTATCGAGTCGGTAGACTCCCGGTGGTCGACAAGGATCGGAAGCTCGTGGGTATCTTGACGAGCGGCGACATCACCCGGGGCTTATTGAAAGCGATCCAGCTGGACTATCACGCTGAGGAAATCAGCAAGTATCGGGCCAGCCACATTTTCGAGGACATCGTTTCGGACAGCACGAGCTTGATTCTACGCTATAAAGTGGGCGCGAAAGATTTCACGCACGGCGGCGAGGCCTCGAGCAAGATCAAACGGGCATTGGAGCGCCTGGGTGGTCAGCCTCAAGTGGTGCGGCGTGTGGCAATTGCCACCTACGAAGCCGAGATGAACGTCGTCATTCACACGGATCACGGCGGCGAGGTGGTGGCTGAGGTTCAGCCCGATCACATTCGAATCGTGGCGGTGGATTACGGGCCGGGCATTCCGGACATCGAGATGGCGATGACGGCCGGCTACTCCACTGCGCCGGAGTGGATCCGGGAATTGGGTTTCGGCGCCGGCATGGGTTTAAGCAACATGAACCGCTGCGCCGACGAGATGCACCTGGATTCGGGGGCAGGACGCGGCACGCGGTTGGAGATGGTGTTTGCGATGTAGGCGTGTTCCCACGTCTTCTCGAGCGTGGTCCCGAGTTCACGGTGATGCGGGGCTGTTGCCGGGATGAAGAGCCGGCTGTCATCCAGAGTCGTACGAAGGATCCGGCAATTGCCGGATCGTCCCGCCGTAGTCGAGCGCACTCGAGATTGCATCTGCTGGCCAGGAGGAGGGCGATGACCATGCCGACGGTGGCTGAGATGGTGCAGCAGCTGGCCCTGACGGTCGTGACCCACACAGCCGGAACCGGCACGACGGTCACGGGAGGCTATGCATCGGACTTGTTGAGTTGTGTCATGACCCGCGCCCAAACCGGCAACGTCTGGGTGACCTTGCAGGCTCATCCGAACGTCGTGGCGGTGGCCAGTCTATTGAATCTCTCGTGCGTGATCGTGACCGAAGGGACATCCGTCGAGCAGCCCACAATCGAGAAAGCCGATGAAGTGGGCATCCCGATCGCGTGTACCTCGTTGACGACGTATGCGATCGTCGAGCGCTTGCACGATATGGGCGTTCACGCGGCTGCGACTGTCGCCCGCTAGCGTTGGTGCGGGCGATGTTCAGCTACATCAACGTAGAACTGCACCTTCACACTGTGCTGTCTCCATGCGCTGAGGTGGAGATGATACCGCCGCTCATCATGGCCCAGGCGAAGAAGCTGGGGCTGGGCGCGATGGCCGTGACGGATCACAACTCGGCGGAAAACGTGGCCGGCATGCTGGCAGCCGGCGCGGCGGCGGGAGTGATTGTCCTGCCTGGCATGGAAGTCGAAACGCGGGAAGAGGTCCACTTGATCTGCCTGTTCGACACGCTCGAACAGGATCTCGCCTGGCAAGAACGCGTGTATTCGCACTTGCCGGACCTGAAGAACAACGCAGACAAGTTTGGCGGCCAATACGTGGTAGACGCGGAGGGAGAGTTCGTCCGAGAGAACGACCGCCTCCTCCTGACTTCCACGCAATGGTCGGTGGAGGAAGTGGCGTTAGAAGTCCATGCATTAGACGGGCTGTGCATTCCGGCTCACGTGGATCGGCCGTCGTACAGCGTGATCGCCAACCTGGGCTTCGTTCCGCCAGACGTGAGCTTCGATGCCCTGGAGGTATCGCGGCTTATCACTCCGGACGTTGCGCGGCAGCGGTTCCCCCAGATCGCCGGTTATCCGCTGGTGATCAGCGGTGACGCTCACCGGCTGTCCGAGATGTTATGCCGGACGATGGTCAAAGTGGAAGCACTGACCGTCGCCGAGCTGCGGCTCGCGTTGCAGGACCAGGAAGGCCGGCGATTGATCGTGTAGCGTCACCGAGGCCGACCGGCTGGTAGTGCCTTGACTGGTGTTGGAAGGGGTGCTGAGCCCCGTTGACGATAAGGAACATTTCTATTTTAGGGAGGGTACGGATGGCCTCTGAAGAAACGTTGGATATGGCGCCGCTCGACGAAGTTCTGGATGAGTTCAAAGACCAGAAGGGTGCGGTCATCCCCATCCTGCAGCGCGCTCAAGAGATTTACGGGTATCTCCCAAAGGAAGTGCTCGAATACATCTCCAAGAAGACGGGCGTCTCGAAGAGCCAGATCTACGGTGTCGCCACGTTCTACGCGCAGTTCTACCTGCAGCGGCGCGGACGCCACATCATCCGTCAATGTGACGGAACGGCGTGCCACGTGCGTGGTGCGGCCCGCATCGTTTCCACCATCGAAGATGAGCTGAACATCAAGAATGGAGAAACGACTCCGGACTACAGGGCGACTTTCGAAGTGGTGTACTGCCTCGGCTCTTGCGGTCTGGCGCCGGTCGCGGTCGTGGACAACAAAGTGGTGGGCAACCTGGTACCTGAGAAGTTGCTGGGGATCGTGCGAGAACTGGACTAAGTGCGCGAGATTTCGTTGCATATACTCGATATCCTGCAAAATTCGGTGGAAGCCGGGGCGTCGCACATTGAACTAAGCATTGTTGAAGACCTGGCGGTGGATACCCTGACGATTACCGTAACCGACGACGGGCGTGGCATGGATGCCGCTACGGTGCAGAAGTTGACTGATCCGTTCTACACCACCCGCAAGACGCGCCACGTCGGTCTGGGAGTGCCGCTTCTGGCAAGCGCTGCCGAGCACTGTGATGGACGCCTGGTCGTCGAGTCGGAGCCGGGCATCGGTACGACAGTCACCGCGACGTTTCGGCACAGTCACATCGACCGTGCTCCGTTGGGCAACATGGTGGATACGCTGTTGGCCTTTGTCCTGGCTGAACCCAAGCCACCGCAGCAGCCCATCGAGTTGTCATACCGGCACTGCGTGGACGGCAGAGCTTTTGAGCTGGACACGGCAGCCATTCGGCGGGAGTTGGCGGGTGTGCCGTTTTCGCACCCTGGAGTGAGACACTGGTTGCACGAGTATATTGCCGAGGGTGAGATCGAGCTGTACAAACCCGTTACCGCAGAACATTGAACTGGACACCTCAAGTGAGGGAGGGGATTAAGATGCCCAAGATCAAGTCACTGGACGACCTGAAGAAGATTCGAGAGGAAGCGCAGCGAGAGTTGAAGGTCCGGAGCGACACGGGAACCCGCATCATCGTCGGGATGGGCACGTGCGGCATCGCCGCAGGCGCCCGCGAGACCATGCACGCAATCATCGAAGAGCTTGCCAAGCGCGAAATGGACGTCAACGTGTCGACGGTCGGTTGCGTCGGGACCTGTGTGCGTGAGCCCCTGGTCGACATCGAGCAGGCAGGGAAGCCGCGCATTACCTACGGGAACGTTCATCCGGACATGGTGCCCCGCCTCATTGAGGAACATCTCGTCAACGGACGAGTCGTAGAGGAGTGGGTCGTAGGTCGGTGGGACACGTCTATCCCGCAGGGCTGAGCCGCTCATCGGCGCGCACTGTCGCACTCAGCAGTCACGATTATCTCAGGAGGATTGCAATGCCAGACACCAAGGACGCCATCACTAACATCCTGAATCGGGCCATTCGGTTTGAGGAAGACTCTTTCAATCTGTATAACTCGGCCATCGACAAGATCAAGAATCCGCAGACCAAGGATTGGCTGAAGGAGCTGGCGGACTGGGAGCTGACGCACAAAGCGAAGCTCGAAGGTTTGCTCAAAGGCGATTTGAACTGGGCCGTCCGCAAGTCGAAGCGAGAGGAAGTGGCGGATCTCAAGATCGGCGATTACCTGGTTGCCGCGCCGCTGAACGAAAAGTCCGATTTCCAGGACGTGCTGCTCGTAGCCATGAAGCGTGAGGAGTCCGCCCGCAATTTCTATGCCGGCATGGTTGAGCTGGTGGAGGCCGGTGAGGCCCACGACCTGTTCGACCTGCTCGCCAAGGAAGAGGCGAAGCACAAGCAGATGGTCGAGAAGTACTACGAGGAGTACGTGTACAAGGAGTTCTGAGAATCTCCACCACGGAGATTGATCCGCTTTTCATGGTAATGGGCGCCTCGCGACGTCTCGATTCTGCCTGGCGCCTCTTACCTTCGGCGAACGGTTGGTATGCGGCACTGCACCTCGAGGCAAAGCAGCTTACCGTGTTCGGGCAATCATGAGTTTAAGGAGGAACTGGTAATGGCCGAACGTTTGTATCGTGCCAATGTTCTGGTCTGCGGAGGCACAGGCTGTGTGTCATCTGGCGCGTTGGATGTAATGTCGGTAATGAACAGGGAACTGAAAAACCGCGGCCTGGAAAACGAAGTCAGGCTGGTGCAGACCGGCTGCCGTGGTTTTTGCGCAATGGGCCCTCTGATGATCATCTATCCTGAGGGCATCTTCTACTCACACGTGCAGGCCGCAGACGTTCCATTTCTCGTAGAAGAAACCCTGATCAAAGGCCGACCCGTGGAGCGACTGCTCTACAAAGAGCCTGAGACTCACGAGGCCGTTCCCTTCTATCACGATATTCCGTTCTACAGCAAGCAGAACCGAATCGTGTTAGGCAACTGCGGCATGATCGATCCCGAGAACATTGAGGAGTACATCGCGCGCGGCGGTTACACCGCCCTGTCCAAGGCGATCTCCGAGATGAGTCCCGAGGCGGTTATCAAGGAAGTGAAGGATTCCGGCCTGCGCGGTCGCGGCGGCGCCGGCTTCCTGGTCGGGTCTGAAGTGGGAGCTGGCCTCCAAGGCGAAGGGCGATGTCAAGTACGTCGTCTGCAACGCTGACGAAGGCGACCCCGGCGCATTCATGGACCGGTCCATCATCGAAGGCGATCCGCACAGCCTCGTGGAAGGCATGCTGCTGTGCGGTTACTCCATCGGCGCAAAGGAAGGCTACGTCTACTGCCGCGCTGAGTACCCGCTGGCGATTCATCGCCTCAAGATCGCCATCGCCCAGGCAGAGGAATACGGCCTGCTGGGCGACAGCATCCTGGGCACCGACTACAACTTCAAGCTACACGTCAAAGAGGGCGCGGGCGCGTTCGTGTGCGGCGAAGAAACGGCCCTGCTGGCCTCCATCGAAGGCCGCCGCGGCGAGCCACGGCCTCGTCCGCCTTTCCCGGCCATTGCCGGTCTGTGGGGCAAGCCGACCAACCTCAACAACGTGAAGAGCTACGCCTACACCTCGCGCATCATCGCCAACGGTGCGCCGTGGTTCTCCAGCATCGGCACGAAGCGCAGTCCCGGCACGGCCGTGTTCGCCCTCACGGGCAAGGTCAACAACACCGGTCTGCTGGAAGTGCCGATGGGCATCACCGTGGGCGAGATCGTCTTCGACGTGGGCGACGGCGTCCCGAACGGCAAGAAGTTCAAGGCTGTCCAGACCGGCGGTCCGTTGGGCGGGTGCATTCCGGTCCAGCATCTGAACGTGCCGGTCGATTTCGATTCCCTGAAGGAAATCGGCGCGGTGATGGGTTCCGGCGGCATGATCGTCGTGGACGAAGACACCTGCATGGTCGAGTTTTCCAAATTTTTCCTGACCTTCGCCACGGCGGAGTCTTGCGGCAAGTGCATCCCCTGCCGCGTCGGCGGTCGCCGCATGTTGGAAGTGCTGACCCACATCACCGACGGCAAGGGCACGATGAAGGACATCGACACCATCAAGGAGATTGCGGCGGGCATGACGAATGGCTCGCTGTGCGCCCTCGGTCAGCTGACGCCGGGCCCGGTCATGTCGCGCCCTTCGCTATTTCGAGGACGAGTTCGTCACTCACATTCTGGATCGAAAGTGCCCGGCCGGCTCCTGCCAGGAACTGGTGGAGGCGCGCTGCATGAACGCTTGCCCGGCCGGCGTCGACGTGCCGACCTACATCTCCCTGACGGCGCAGGGTCGCTATGCCGAGGCGCTGGAAGTGCACCGGACCCGCAACCCGTTCGCCCTGGCCTGCGGCCGCGTCTGCCCGGCCTTCTGCGAGCAGCACTGCCGCCGTGGCGACATCGACGAGCCCGTGGCGATCCGCTCAATCAAGCGCTTCATGGCGGACGAGGAAGTGAAGCATCCGTGGCAGCCGACAGACTGCGACCCGAGAAGGGCCAGAACGTGGCCATCGTCGGGTCCGGTCCGGCCGGCCTGACCGCCGCCTTGCGGCTCCGCCAGATGGGTTACGGCGTCTCGATCTTCGAAGCTCTGCCGGTCGCAGGTGGCATGATGGCCGTGGGCATTCCCGACTATCGCTTGCCGCGCGAGACGCTGAACGAAGAGATTCAGAACGTCCTCCGCGCCGGTGCCGAGTTGAAGCTGAACACGGCCCTGGGACGCGACTTTACCATTGACGACCTGATGAATCGCGACGGCTACAAGGCCGTGGTTCTGGCCTTGGGTGCGCACATCAGCCGCAAGCTGGGCATCGCCGGCGAGGACGCGCAGGGCGTGTATCACGGCGTATACTTCCTGCGGGACGTGGCCCTGGGCAAGGCGCCGGATTTGACAGGCAAGCGGGTGGTCGTCGTGGGTGGCGGCAACGTGGCCATCGACGCGGCGCGCACGGCGATTCGCCTGGGCGCCGTCGAAGTGAATATCGTCTACCGGCGCGCCCGGGCCGAGATGCCGGCCTATGCCGAGGAAATCCACGCGGCTGAGGCCGAAGGCTGTATCCTGCACTTCCTGACCAACCCCATCGAGGCGATGGTGGAAGGCGACCGCATCGTTGCCGTCAAGTGCCAGAACCAGTCGCTGGGCGACTTCGACCGCAGCGGCCGGCGCCGCCCGGTGCCCGTGGAAGGCAGCGAGTTCAACATCGCCTGCGACTTGCTGGTGCCGGCCATCGGCCAGCAGACGGACCTGACGTGGCTGAACGGTGATGGCATTGCCACCAATCGTGACTCGACCTTCATCGTCAACCGGGCGCTGTCCACCACTCGACCGGGCGTCTTCGCTGCCGGAGACAACACGCTTGGTCCGGCGACCGTCATCGAGGCCGTGGCGCAAGGCAACAACGTGGCCGTGGCGGTGGACGTGTACCTCCAGACAGGCGAGCTGGTCAATCCGGTCTGGGAGCCGAAGTACGAGTTCGCCGACCAGCTGTTCAACATCGACGACTACGCGGATGCCAAACGGCCGGTGATGCCTGAGCTTGAAGTGGCCGAGCGCGTGAAGACCATGGAAGAGGTCGATCTCGGCCTCAGCGAGCACGCGACGCGAGAAGAGTGCAAGCGGTGCTTGCGTTGTGACCTGGAGTGGCTGAGAAAGATGGACGGGCAGGTGAAGCCGATCGCGGATATGTTCTTGGTCGAGCTGCCCAAGGTTCCGGAGCCAGCCGCTGACAGATAAGTAACCTGGCGATCGTCGATTCCGAACGAGGGGATGAGGAAGGTGTGATCGTTGGCCTTCCCTCCCCGTGGGACGACGGGCGGGGCCAAGGAGGCCCGGCCGGTCGGAAAGGTAAGGGGGAAACTCAACCTGTGGCCACTCGGACTCAGACACAGCAACCTATTGAGGTTTCGGTAGATGCCTTCCTGCCGCCAGAAATGGCGGTCCGCACGGAGGGAACCGGCGTCAAGAAGGTGGCTTTGGACATCCCTGGGATGTTCGCGCTGGCGGTTCTCGCCGGGGCGTTCATTGCGGCGGGGGCCGTCTTCGCTACCACTGTTACGGCCGGACTGGCCGGCGCAGGGGTAGGATTTGGGCTGATCAAGCTGCTGGGTGGTCTGTCCTTCTCGCTGGGTCTAATTGCCGTGGTGGTTGCCGGCGCAGAACTGTTCACCGGCAACAACCTGATCATCATGGCTTTCGTCAGTGGCAAAGTCACACTCGCGGGGCTCCTGCGAAACTGGGTCATCGTCTACATCGGCAACTTCGTCGGCTCGATTGCGACTGCCGTAATCATGCTGGCGAGCAAGCAATATATGTTCGGCAGCGGTGCGATTGGGGCCAACGCCGTGGCCACCGCCAACGCCAAGACGGGTTTCGACTTTCTACAGGCGGTGGCGTTGGGAATGATGTGCAACGCTCTGGTGTGCCTGGCCGTCTGGCTGTGCGCCAGCGCCCGAAGCACGACCGACAAGATACTGTCCATTGTGTTCCCGATCACGGCGTTCGTCGCCGCGGGGTTCGAGCACAGCGTTGCCAACATGTACTTCATTCCCATCGGGCTGCTTATCAAGGACACCGCTTCACCGGCGTTTTGGGAGATGATCAAATCGTCGCCGGACAAGTTCGCCAATCTGACCTGGTCGAATTTCTTCTTCGCCAACCTGTTGCCGGTGACCATCGGTAACATCATCGGTGGTGCGGGAATGGTTGGCCTGGTCTACTGGTTCATTTACTTGCGGCCAAAGAGCGGCAAGTAAGTAGGAAAGAACTCAATGGGGCAATTTGTGTGGCAGTTCCATTGGCATGAATGTGGAATGTCGATAAGGAGGCATTGAGTGCAATGACAACTGTAACGATCACGATCGATGGTCGCGAAGTTAAGACTGAAGCCGGGAAGACGGTGATGGAAGCGGCTTTGGCCGCAGGAATTGACATCCCCAGGTTGTGCCATCACCCTGCCCTGGAATCCATCGGCGCCTGCCGTATCTGCCTGGTGGAAATTGAGAAACAGCGCGCGCTACAACCGGCCTGCACCTTCCCGGTCGCCGAGGGCATGGTCATTCAAACAGAGTCGCCCGCGGTCGTCGAGTCACGCAAGTTCGTCCTGAATCTGCTCTTCTCTGAGCGCAACCACTTCTGCATGTTCTGCCAGATGAGCGGCAACTGTGAACTGCAGGACCTGGCTTATCGCTACAAGATGGACCACTGGCTGTACGACCGGGGCTTCCCCAAGATGGCGGTGGACTCGTCGCGCACGAACTTCGTGATGGATCACAACCGCTGCATCCTGTGCCGGCGGTGCATCCGCGCCTGCGGCGACATGGTGGGCAACCACACCCTAGGTCTGCGCCAGCGCGGCGCGGAGTCGATGATGACCGCCGACATGGACGTGCCGTTCGGCGAGTCGAGCTGCGTCGAGTGCGGCACCTGCCTGCAGGTCTGCCCGGTCGGTGCATTGCTCGATCGGACCAGCGCCTACGGTGGTGTGGAAGAGCAGGTCGAGCGGGTGAAGACGATCTGCCAGATGTGCAGCACCGGATGCAGCGCGGAGTTGATCGTCCGCGACAACCACGTTCTGCGCGTGGAGAGCGACTGGAACGGCGAGGTCAATCACGGCCTGCTGTGCGTGATGGGCCGCTTCGACCCGCTCTACGACCGGCGCCAGCGCGTCACCAAGCCCATGGTCCGCAAGGGCGGCGAGCTGGTGGAAGCGACCTGGGACGAAGCACTGGAAGCTGTCGCTCAGCACGTTAAGGGCCTGAATGGAGCCTTCGGAGCGGTGGTATCGAGCCGTGTGACCAACGAGACGGCTGCCTCGTTTGCGAAGATGTTCGGTGCGGGTCCCAACGTCGGTACGACCATGCCTTTGCCGGAAACGCTGACCCAGGCGGAAGGTGAGCTGGCTGCGCTCGACAGGGCCGATCTGTACATCCTGGTCGGCAGCAACCTGCTGAAGGAGCAGCCTGTGGCCGCTTTCGCCATCATGCGCGGTGTAACCAATCGGGGCGCTCGCCTGGTGATCCTGGGCGAGGGCGAGAACGCGCTGGCGGACATCGCCTATCGCGAATTGAAGCCGGCGGATGCTGCCCAGGCCGTGCAGTTGGCCCAAGGGGCGAATCAACCGGTCGTCGTCTATGGGGCGAAGTGCCGGGGCTGAGCTGACCGTGTTGCGCGCCGCGTTGAAAGACAAGGCACAATTCGTCGGCATGGCCCCTGGGGCAAACACTCGCGGTCTGGCTGCCGCCGGACTGGCGAAGCACGCCGATCTGGGTGGCGCCAAGGCGCTCTACATTCTGGCTTCCGACGATAACGCGGAAGATGGCATTGCCCAGGCGGCCGCCGCGGCGGACTTCGTCGTCTTCCAGGGCAGCTATCAGGGCAGCGCTATGACTGAGGCCGACGTCGTATTGCCGGCCGCCGATCTGGTCAGAGCGCTCGGGCACCGTGACCAACACCGAAGGCCGGACGCAGCCCGTGGTTGCCGGAATCGAGGCGCCGGCTGGCGTCAAGGCGGATGTGGAGATTCTCCAGGCTTTGGCCGCCAAGATGGGGCTGAAGATCTGATCGAGCGAAGGCGACCTGACGCTGTTTGGTTCAGGACAAACTAGCCGACGCCGGGGCCTGGCCTCGGACGACGCAGGAGGAAATTCATGGCAAAGGTTAAGGTGGCAACAAACTGGTTGGATGCCTGTGCAGGCTGCCACATGTCGTTGCTGGATATCGACGAGCGAATCGTCGAGTTGCTCAAATACATTGAAATCCGCTCATCCCCCATCACGGACCTCAAGCACCCGGACGAGGATGGCGTTGACGTGGGCATCCTCACCGGCTCGGTGAGCGACTCCCACCAGCTTGAGGTCGCGGAAGAGATGCGGAAGCGGGCAAAGATCCTGATCTCCATGGGCGACTGCTCCGTTTTCGGCGGTATCTGCACCATGCGCAACTTCTTCGGTACCGAGGAGTGCCTGGAGTACGCGTACACCAAGACGCCCAGCACCGACTCTGAGGGCCAGGTGCCCCGCTCGCCGGAACTGGCCAAGCTGCTTCCGGAGGTCAAGGCGCTGAACCAGGTCGTTCCCGTCGATGTTCACATCCCGGGCTGCCCGCCGCGCGCAGACACGATCTGGTACGCACTGACCGAGCTGCTGGCAGGGCGCATTCCGGAACTCAAGGACGACACCCTGACCTACGATTGAGGCGGTGACAACTCTCGGGGCGCCCCAGACCCTTGCGATTGCGCAGGGAAGCTGAGAGGCGCGTTACAGATCGCTTGCACTGAGGAGGTATTTCATGGCGCAAAAGGTTACCATTGAGCCTGTAACCCGAATTGAGGGGCACGCTCGTGTTACGGTCCACATCGACGACCAGGGCAAAGTGGAAAATGCCTACTTCCACGTGGACCAGTTCCGTGGCTTCGAGAAATTCTGCGAGGGGCGGATGTTCTTCGAAATGCCGACCATCACCCCTCGCATCTGCGGCATCTGCCCGGTCAGCCACCACCTGGCGTCCGTCAAGGCAGCTGACGCTGTTGCCGGGGTTTGCCCGCCTCGACCGGCCGCGCTGCTGCGCGCGCTGATGCACAAGGGCCAGTTCATTCAGTCGCACTCCATGCACTTCTTCCACCTGGCGGCACCGGACCTGGTCTTCGGCTTCGACGCCGACCCGGCGATCCGCAACGTGGTGGGCATCATCGAAGCCAACCCGGGACTGGCGATCAAGGCCGTTAAGCTGCGCAAGTGGGGCCAGAGCATCATCCGCACGCTGGCCGGGCGCAGCATCCACGCGACCTTTGGTGTTCCAGGCGGCGTGAACAAGGCGCTGACCGTAGCGGAGCGCGACGAGCTTTTGGCGCCGGTGGACGAGATGATCGGCTACATGCAGGAAGGGTCTGGCTATCGCCAAGGCCTGGATCGAGACCAACATGGACGTGGTGCAGCGTTTCGCGAATTTCCGCACCGGTTACATGGGTATGGTCGACGCCGAGGACGGCAGCCTGCGCCTTTACGACGGCGATCTCCGCCTGGTGGACAAGAACGGCCGTCTGTTGGAGCAGTTCCAGCCATCCAGGTACCTGAACTACATCGCCGAGCACACCGAGGATTGGTCGTATCTGAAGTTCCCGTACTACAAGAAGCTGGGCTGGCCCGAGGGTGTATACCGTGTGGCGCCGCTTGGGCGTCTGAACGTGGCCGAGCGCATCAGCACGCCGCTGGCCAACGAGGAGTTCAAGAAGTTCAAGGCGCTGGCTCAGGGCCCGGTGGAGCCGAGCCTGTTCATGCATTATGCGCGCCTGATCGAGGACATCTACTGCGCGGAGCGTGTCCGTGAGCTGCTGCTCGATCCGGACATCACCTCGACCGATATCCGGTCCACTCCGGGCCAGATCACCGGCGAGGGCGTCGGTGTGGTCGAGGCGCCGCGTGGCACGCTGATCCACCACTACTGGACGGACGAGACGGGCAAGATCACGCAGGTGAACCTGATCGTGGCGACCGGCCACAACAACTACGCCATGAGCAAGTCGGTGGAGTTGGTGGCCAAGGAGTTCATCGATGGGAACAACATCACCGAGGGCATGTTGAACCGGGTGGAGGCGGCCATTCGCGCGTACGATCCGTGCCTGTCCTGCTCCACCCATGCAGAAGGGCAGATGCCGATCGTCATCGAAGTTCGCAACCCTGCCGGAGAGGTCGTGCGCACTCTGCAGCGCGATTAGCTCAGGTACTGCGGTTTCAGGTTCGATTCGACATGCGTAGGGGCGCAAAACGTCGCCCCTACGCATCTTTTCGCCCGCCACACGGTTTTCGAGGAGGTATCGTGGAAACCACATCGAACGGAGCCACAGAGACAGCGCCGCGGACCCTGGTCCTCGGCTACGGCAACGTCGATCGGGGTGACGACAGCATCGGCTACTACGTCGTCAACCAGCTGGCACGGCGTTTTGGCCATTTGGACGTAGAGCCGTACTCAGAGCTGCCGGAGACCCTGACTGACACCATCGACGTGTACTTCCAGCGGCAACTCGTGCCGGAAATGGCTGAGATCGTGGCCGACTACGATCGGGTCATTTTTGTCGATGCGCACACGGGGGTCTACAATGAAGAAGTCCGCGTGGTGGACCTGACGCCGGGCTACTCCCAGTCGCCGCTGACCCACCACCTCACGGCTGAGTCATTGCTGGCCCTCACGGAGGTGATGTTTGGGCGCGCACCGCGGGGCGTGTTGTGCTCCGCACGGGGCTACGAGTTCGATTTCACCAACGAGCTGTCGGAAGGAAGCCGCACCCTGGCCGATCGACTGGTGGAGCAGATCCTGGCCTGGCTGGTTGTCGGGACCGAAAGTGGTGGTCTGTAACCCGTGCGACAGCGATCGATCGCAGGAAGCGGTATAATTTACTGATGCATGAGTTGTCGGTGACGGAACAGGTCTTAAGTGTGACGCTTCGCCACGCCAACGAAGCCCACGCGACACGGGTGACCCGCATCGAACTGGTCATAGGCGAGATGACGGGCTTCGTGAACGACTCGATTCAGTTTTGCTTCGAGGCGCTCAGCCCTGGCACGATTGCGGGGGGCGCTGAGTTGGTGTTTCGGCGCGTGCCGGTGCGTCTGCATTGCCGGGCCTGCGGTGGCGAGTTTGAGCCGGAGGACATCGACTGGCGTTGCCCGACCTGCAACGCCTATGCCGGCGAAGTGCTCGCCGGTCGTGAGTTCTACATAGACAACATTGAGATCGAATGATCTCTCGAAGGGGAACAAGCACATGGCGCCTGGACAAATTAGGGTTGTGGAACGCATTCTGAGCGCCAACGATCAGATTGCGGAAGAGAACCAGAGGCGGCTGACGGGCCTGGGGATTCTGGGTGTGAATATCATGGCTTCGCCTGGCGCTGGCAAGACCAGCGTGATCATGGCGACTATCCGGGTTCTGGAGGGCTGTTTGCGCGTCGGCGTCGTCGAAGGCGACGTGGCATCGTCCGTGGATTCGGAACGCGTGGCGACGTTGGGTGCGCCCGTGATCCAAATCAACACCGGCGGTGGCTGCCATCTCGACGCGCGACAGGTTCAGGCGGCTCTCGACGGGTTGCCGCTCGATCAGATCGATTTGCTGTTCATCGAGAACATCGGCAACCTGATTTGTCCGACGGCGTTCCTGCTGGGTGAGAATCTGCGCATTGCCATCGCCAGCATCCCGGAAGGCGACGACAAGCCGGTCAAATACCCGGAGCTGTTCCATCAGGCGGATGCCGTTGTGCTCAACAAGATGGATCTGCTGCCTTACGTTCAGTTCGATCTGGCTGCGTTCCGCGAGCACATCCTTGGGCTCAACCCGCAGTGCCGCATCTTCGAGGTGTCCTGCACCACCGGGCAGGGCATCCAGCTCTGGGCCGACTGGCTGGACTCTCGTCGGGAAGATATCGTCTCGCAGGGGACTTCCGAAGTCTAAGTAACTTCGGAAGCCTGATTGAGTAGAAGGCTTCTTTTTGGATCGTATCGAACAGGCACAGCGCAAACGAATCAGCGTTCACGGTGTGGTGCAGGGCGTGGGTTTCCGGCCGTTCGTCTATCGGCTGGCGCACGAGCACGGCCTGGCCGGCTGGGTGCTGAATCACTCGGGCGGAGTGGATATCGAAGTAGAGGGTGCGAGTCCGGCGCTGGAGGCATTCACCGCCGATCTGGAGGCCAAGGCTCCGCCCCTGGCGCGCATCGAGCGCGTCAGCGGTGACCCGCGTGCCGCCGCAGGGCGATGCGCGTTTCGAGATTCGCGACAGCGTTTCGCGCGACGGCGAATATCCGTTGATTTCGCCGGACATTGCCACCTGCCCGGACTGCCGGCGTGAGCTGCTGGATCCGGCCGATCGGCGCTATCGCTATCCGTTCACCAATTGCACCAACTGCGGCCCCCGCTTCACGATCATCGAGAGCGTGCCCTACGACCGGCCCGGACCACCATGCGCGATTTCCAGATGTGCCCGGAATGCCAGCGCGAGTACGACGATCCGCTGGATCGGCGCTTCCACGCCCAGCCCAACGCCTGCCCGGTGTGCGGCCCGCGCTTGGAGTTGGCCGACGCCGGCGGGTCAGGCCGTTCCCTGCGAGGACGTGATCCGTCCGGCGCCGCTGCCCTTCTGATCGAGGGCCGGATCCTGGCGATCAAGGGGCTGGGCGGCTTTCACCTGGCGTGCGACGCGACCAACGCCGCGGCCGTAGACCTGTTGCGGGCGCGCAAGCGCCGGCCGGACAAGCCGCTGGCGGTGATGATGGCAACCCTCGACGACGTGGAGCGGCACTGCGCGATCGGCCCGGCCGAGCGGGAGCTGCTGCTGTCGCCGGCAGTGCCCCATCGTCCTGCTGCCGTGGCGCGCCGGATCGAGCGTGGCGGCTGCGCGTGGCTCCGCGGCCAGCGCTACCTGGGGGTCATGCTGCCCTACACGCCGCTGCACCACATTCTGCTGCGTGACGTCGGGCGGCCCCTGGTGATGACCAGCGGCAACCTGTCAGAAGAGCCCATCGCCCAGGACAATGACGAGGCACTGCGGCGGCTTGGGCGCGCTGGCCGATTTCTTCCTCGTGCACAACCGCGACATCTACGCCCGCTACGACGACAGCGTCTGGTTCGTTCCTGGGCTGCCTGTCGGAGCCCAGGCCGCCGGTCTGCGCACGCCGTCGCCCCAGCCGATTCGCCGCTCGCGGGGCTATGCGCCGTATCCGGTGCGGGTGCCCTTCGAACTGCCGCCGGTCCTGGCTACGGCGCGGAATTGAAGAACACCTTCTGCCTGACCCGCGCAGAGCTTTCGCCTTCCTCAGCCAGCACATCGGCGACATGGAGAACCTGGAGACGCTGGAGCATTTCGAAGCCAGTGTCGAGTTGTACCGAGAGACTGTTTCGGACGAAGCCGGGGCGCGTCGCCCACGACCTGCATCCGGATTACCTGGCGGTGCAATATGCCCGCGAGCGGATGGAGCGAGATCACCTGTCCGGCGTGGGGGTGCAGCATCACCACGCCCACGTGGCCGCCTGCCTGGCCGACAATGCCTGGCCGCTCGATGGCGGACCGGTCATAGGCGTCTGTTTCGACGGTGCAGGATACGGTTTGGACGGGCGCTCCTGGGGCGGCGAATTCCTGGTCGCCGATTACCGAGCGGTTCCGTCGCGCGGCGCACCTCGAGTACATGCCGCTGGCCGGCGGCGATGCAGCCGTGCGCAACCCGTTTCGGCTCAGCGTGGGCTACCTGCACGCGCTGCTTGGAGCCGTTCCGCGCGCTGCCGTCCCGGCCGACGTGTCGCCGGAAGAGGTGGATTGGTCGTGCAGCAGGTGGACCGGCGGCTCAACACGCCGCTGACCTCGTCCGCGGGCCGCTTGTTCGACGCGGTGGCGGCGTTGCTGGGCATCCGCAGCCGGGTGAGCTACGAGGCGCAGGCGGCGATCGAGTTGGAGATGCGCGCGATGGCGTATTCGGGCGAAGGTCATCCGCTCCAAGCGCGCTATCGCTTCGACGTGGCGCAGCAAGACGATTCCGGCACGCTTGTCATCGGGTTGCGGCCATTGTTCGAGTCGATCTTGGCGGATCTTGCCGCGGGCCAGGCGGTCGAGCAGATCGGCTGGGAGTTTCACCGCAGCCTGGCCACGATGGTGGCGAGTGTGTGCCGCAGCCTGGCCGAAGAAACGGGACTGCACACAGTCGCTCTGAGCGGTGGCTGTTTTCAGAACCGGCTGTTCCTGGAGATGACGGCGGAGTTCCTGGCGGCTGACGGCCTCGGCCTGCTGACGCACCACCAGGTGCCCACCAACGACGGGGGACTGTCCCTGGGCCAGGCGGTCATCGCAGGATTGCAGTAGGACTTCCGAAATTCTTGAGGCTTCGGAGGTTTCTAAGACCTTCGGAAGCCTGGTAGGGAGGAGACGCACCATGTGTCTTGCAGTACCGGCTCAAATCAAACGGATCGAGAACGACATGGCTGACGTCGACCTGGGCGGAGTGACCCTGACGGTCGGACTGGCGATGACGCCCGAGGCAAAGGTCGGCGATTACGTCATCGTGCACGCCGGCTACGCGATCAGCGTCCTGGACGAAACGGAGGCGCTCGAAACGTTGCGCCTGTTCGAGGAGCTCAGCGAACTACAAGGGGATCCAACCGCAGATGAGCACAGATAACCACAGATAACAAACACCGTCTTTATCAGCGTCTATCGGGGTTCATCTGTGGTTACAGTTTTGGTTGTTTCGTGGATCTGGGAGAGTCCTTTTGAAGTACAGTGAAGAGTATCGGAACCCGAAGCTGATCGGGCCGCTGGTGGAACGCGTACGGGCGTACGACGGCCGGCCGTTGCGACTCATGGAGTTTTGCGGGGGCCACACCCACGCCATCATGCGCTACGGGCTGCGCTCTCTGGTTGCGCCGATGGTGGAGTTGGTCTCGGGGCCGGGCTGCCCCGTGTGCGTCACCTCGAGCGCCGACCTGGACCGGGCCATTGCGCTGGCGGAGGCGCCCGACGTCATCTTGGCGACGTTCGGCGACATGCTGCGGGTACCCGGCAGCCACGAGAGCCTGCAGGAAGCCCAGGCCCGAGGCGCCGACGTGCGCATGGTTTACTCCAGCTTAGACGCATTGGATCTGGCGCGGCGAAACCCGGGCAGACCGGTCGCGATGCTGGGGGTCGGATTCGAGACGACGGCGCCGACGATTGCCGCCACGATCCTTCGCGCCGATCAGGAGAAACTGGACAACTTCTTCGTCTTGAGCCTTCACAAGCTCACACCGCCGGCGACCCGCGCGATTCTGGACGCTGGCGAAGTGCACCTGGACGGCATCATCGGCCCCGGGCACGTGACGACGATTATCGGACAAGAGGCCTGGGACTTCTTGCCGCGCGGAATACGGCCTCTCGTGCGCCATTTCTGGATTCGAGCCGCTGGACATGCTGCAGGCCATCGGCGACCTGGTGGAGATGGCGGCGGCCGGCCGCCCGGCTGTCCGCAATCCCTATTCACGCAGCGTCTCCGGCAGCGGCAACCCCGTGGCCGTGGAGGTGATGTACCGCGTGTTCCGCGCTGGCGGATGCCGATTGGCGTGGACTCGGCGTGGTCCCGAGCAGCGGACTGGTCTTTCGTGACGAATACGCCCGTTTCGACGCGGCGCGGGCGTTCTCTGTCGAGAGTCTACCGTCCGTGGAGCCGAAGGGCTGCCGCTGTGGCGAAGTGCTGCGGGGCGTCATCCGCCCGCCGGAGTGCGCGCTGTTCGGGCGCGCCTGCGACCCGAGCCATCCCGTGGGCCCGTGCATGGTGTCGGCCGAAGGGGCCTGTGCCGCCTACTATCGTATCGAGAAGAGGAGCCATGAGCGTATCTTCGGAAGGCGACAAGGTCCTGCTGGCCCACGGCAGCGGCGGACAGGCCAGCCACAAGCTGATGGCCGACGTGTTCCTGTCCCGCTTTGCCAACGAGTGGCTGAATCGACTGGACGATTCCGCGGTCCTGGACGTCCTCGCGGAAGAACCCGGCGCGCGCCTGGCGTTCACGACCGATAGCTACGTGGTCCGGCCGCTGTTCTTCCCCGGCGGCGATATCGGCAAGCTGGCGGTCTGCGGCACGGTCAACGACCTGTCCATGGCCGGGGCGCGACCCCCTCTACCTGAGCGTGGGCTTCATCATCGAAGAGGGCCTGCCGCTGGCGGACCTGAGCGGATCGTGGAGTCGATGGCCGCAACCGCCGCGGCAGCGCGGGCGTGCACATCGTCACCGGCGATACCAAGGTGGTCGAGCGCGGCGGGGCCGACGGGATGTTCATCAACACCGCCGGCGTCGGCGTGGTGCCCGCGGGCGTCCAGGTGTCGGGCCGCGCCTGCGGCCCGGCGACGAGATGCTCCTCAGCGGCTCGGTGGGCGACCACGGCATGGCGGTGATGAGCCAGCGCGAGGGGTTGCGCTTCGATACGGCCCTGCAGAGCGACTGCGCGCCGCTGAACGGCCTGGTCGCCGCTATGCTGGCAGCGCGCCGGACATCCGGGCGCTGCGCGATCCCACCCGCGGCGGCCTGGCCACCACGCTGAACGAGCTGGGCCGGCAGTCGCGGCGTCGGCATCGAGCTGCTGGAAGAGCGCGTTCCGGTGCGTCCCGAGGTGCGCGGCGGCCTGCGAGATGCTTGGGCTGGACCCGCTTTACGTGGCCAACGAAGGCAAGCTCATGGCCGCAGTCGCCGGCCGAGCCGCGCGGATGCGGTTCTCCCGGCCATGCGTGGCCACGAGCATGGACGCCGAGGCCGCAATCATCGGCCACGTGGTGGCCGAGCATCCGGGCCGGGTCGTCTTGAAGACCACGTTGGGCACGCGCCGCATTTTGAACACGTTGGCCGGGGAGCAATTGCCGCGCATTTGCTAGGCGTCCAAGTTTCAGGTATTATTCAACCCATATCTCTTGGTTGGAACATCGAAGCCCGGTTTCTCTGAGGAACCGGGCTTCTCATAGGTATGCCCGTGCAGGGTGGAGGAGGGGGATTTCTGATGGTTATCGCCAGCATGTTGGGTCTGCTCGCCGCGGTCTGTTGGATCGGATTGGTCGCTTACGTCGCCACGGTCCTGACGAAACGCTCGCGCCATGAGAATGCGAAGTTCTCGATCACGATTATCGTCGCCTTGATTGTGTTGGCGACAGTGTTCAGTACGAGCGGCGCGGGCCTGGTCGTGATCGACGCCGGCGAAGTGGGTGTGGTCTTCAACTCCTTCACGGGCACGAGAGATACGCCCCTGTATCCGGGCATTCACTTTGTCACGCCTTACATCGAGACGGTGTACCGCTACTCCACGCTCGAGCAGGTCTACACCATGAGCAAGATTGCCTCTGAGGGCCAGATCCAGGGCGACGATTCGCTTTGGTCGCCGACGGCGGAAGGCTTGCAGGTGGGTATCGACTCGTCCACGCGGTACAAGATCAATCCGGCCAAGGCCGCTTTCCTGCACAACAACCTGCGGGACTACAACAATATCCTGGTGCGGCCTGCCATCCGCTCCATCGTTCGGCTGCACGTCTCGCGCAAACTCGGTCACGGACGTATACGGGCCCAAGCGCGGCGAGATCCAGGCCGCTATCGAGTCGGACATCCGCACGCGTTTTGAGCCGGAGGGGATGGAGTCTGCTCTCGTTCGACATCCGGAACGTCAACTTCACTGACGAGTACTCCAAGTCCATAGAGCAGAAGCAGATCGCCCAACAGCAGGCGGAGCAGATGCAGTTCGTTCTGGATAAAGAGCAGCGTGAGGCTGAGCGGAAGCGCGTTGAGGCCAGCGGCGTCAAGGACTCGGCCGTGATCAAGGCCGAGGGCGATGCCCAGGCGTTGAAGCTGATCAGTGAGGCCCTATCCACGAACCCCAACCTGATTCAGTATCGCTATATCGAGAAGCTGGCGCCCAATATCCAGGTGATGCTCGTTCCCGCGAACTCGCCGTTCCTCCTGGATGCCAAGAGCCTCGGGATCGCGGTCCCATCGTCCGCTGCCCCGGCTGCGGCGCCCGCGACGGCAGCGCCGGCGCCCAGTCCCTCTCCGACCCCCGCTCCTGCCGGGCAGTGACGCGCAGTAGGTTGGTGATGCTGTGAACGACGAAGCCCGTTTCTCGGACAGACTCCGGAAACGGGCTTCTTCACGCTCACAACCCAAACCTCACACCAGGTGACCGGTATCGTTTAAGGACACCAGCGTGAAGCTATCCCCCGTGCACTCGATCACGTTGATGCCACACGGGTCCTGCCCGATGCGCCAGAAGCGCTCATTGTCCAGCCCCAGCACGCCCAGCAGGATGACCCGGTTGATGGCGTTGTGGCCGACCAGGACGACAGTCTCATCCGCGTGCCTGACGCACAACTCGTGCACGGTCGCCATGCCTCGTGCTCGGACGTCCGCCAGCGTCTCACCGCCGGGAACGTGGACGGTATGCGGGACGGAGTACCAGGCGCCGCCCAGCTCGGGCCAGCGCGCGCGGACCTCGTCGACCGTCAGGCCCTGCCACTGGCCGAAGTTCATGTCCAGCAATCCGGCCGTGGCCTGGACGGCGAGTCCGAAAGGCCGCGCGATGATCTCGGCGGTCTTGACCGCGCGGGACAGTGGGCTGGCATACACCCCGGCGACCGGCGACCACTGCCGAACCACCCGCCGGCTGACGGCCTCCGCCTGGGCCAACCCCGCCTCGTTGAGCGGAATGTCGGCCTGCCCGCGAAAGTGTTCCACCAGATTCCACTGAGTCTGTCCGTGCCGAACGAGGATAATGAGCGCCATGATGTCGACCACCCCCACGAGCGATTTGATATCCGGTTTTCGTCAATCGTTCATCGAGCCGCAATTGCTTCGTTGCGGGCGTGTTCCAGCTCGCGTATCAGGAACTCAATGTCGGACGCGTCCGTCCGGAAGCTGGTGATGCAAGCGCGCAACACGTGCTCCTGCCCGCCCAGGACGACATCCGAGATCCAAACCTTGCCCCGGCTGTAGATCACTGCAAGCACGTCATCCGTCGAAAGCTGACCCCCAAAGAGCTGCGGATGGGTGAAACACACCACCGGCAGCGGCGTGTCGTTTCGTACGATCCAGCCGGCCTCACTCAAACGGGTGCGAAGCAGGTCGCCCAGCTCGGCCTGGCGCTCGATCATTGCCGCGTATCCCTCCACCCCCAGCTCGGCCAGGGTCATGAATACCTTGAGGCCGGTCGCGCGTCGTGACCATTGGACCGTGGTGGAATATGGGTCCATGGTGTTTTCTCCGGCAGCCTGCGGCATGTACGAGCCCGTAATCGCGAACGCCCGCCTGGCAGCTTCCGGGTGGCGGCAGAAGAACATCCCCGCTCCCATCGGCACGGACAGCCACTTGTGAGCGTCCCACGTAACCGAATCGGCACGCTCAATCCCGGCCAAGACAGGTTTCAACCTGGCAGATAGCGCCGCACTCCCACCCCAGGCTGCATCGACGTGATACCAGGCGCCCCATCGCGCAGCCACATCGGCGATCTGTGGCAGCGGATCGATCAAGCCGCCTCCGGTAGTCCCAGCCGTTCCCACGATCAGGAGCGGCCGTCGTCCATTCTGA
Source organism: uncultured Chloroflexia bacterium (assembly GCA_963843645.1). GTDB lineage: Bacteria > Chloroflexota > Anaerolineae > DAOTYC01 > DAOTYC01 > CAWJLE01. The sequence continues at coordinate 307,692 of CAWJLE010000005.1, forward strand.
GAGTCTTCCTGAATCTGACGGTCGAGGGCGCCAACGTCCAGCCGGTGCTTTTCGTCGGTCGCTACCTCCCGCACCGCTCCTGTCCCCAGGCCGGACATGCGAGCAATCTTGACGAACGAATGGTGCGCTTCGCCAGTGAGGTAGATGGATGGGCGTGCCTTCAGGCTTGCCAGGCCGGCTTCCAGGGATTCCGGATAGTGCTGGGCCAGCGCACAGAGCACGGCGGAGAGGTTCGCTTCCGCCCCGCCGGTGGTAAAATTCGCCAGCGATGTTACCGGGTCGAAGCCCAGCGCGGATGAGAAGCAGTTCAGGGTCAGCCTCTCCAGCTCGATCGCGGCCGGCGCGTGGCTCCAGACCGCCAGCTGGGGGTTGTACAGCGCCGCCAGCGTGTCGGCGACGATACCCGCCTCCCGGACGGTGGGGTTGAACAGGCCGAAATACCGGGGATGGGTGACCTGTACGCTCCACTTCCGCAAAAAGTTCCATGACGTCGGCTGTCACTACTTCCAAGGGCACCGGGTGCTGGAAATCGTAGTGCTGCTCGAGCTCGCGCCGGATCTCCGCCGGGGTGACCTTTGGCACAACCCTCAATTCGGGAACTTCTCTCTGAAAAGCCTCGATCTCAGCGATCACGCGGCCCCACAGCGCCTCGTCCATTTCTCCCCCTTTGATGGATTCCACCAGGAACCAGCCCATCCGGATGCGGGTGATTCGAGCCAGCCGAAAGAGTGATTCTGAGCTGCAAGCCAGGGGATTATATCGTCGGCTGCCTCAATGTCAAAGGCCACCGCCCGAATTGACCCGCAGGGCAATTGCCCAGAATTGACTTGCCGCGCCTCTCCGTCGATGCTATAATAGCGCCATTCAAGCAACTCTGAACGAGGGGTGTCGTCATGGGTTTGACTCGAAAGGAAGTGGAGCACATCGCTGAGCTGGCCCGTCTGGGGCTGACTGAAGAAGAGAAGGACGTCTTCGGGGCGCAGCTTTCGGCTATCCTGGACCACTTCCAGGTTCTGCAGCAGCTCGACACTGAAACGGTTGAGCCGACGACGACGGCGATTCCGTCTCAGAACGTGATGCGCGACGATGTCGTTCAACCTTCGTTGCCGCGTGAAGATGTTCTGGCCAATGCTCCCAACGCGGTCGACAATTTCTTTCGCGTCCGCGCTATTTTGGAATGATCGCCTGCCCGGAGGACGTGATTGGATTGCTATAGGCTGACGATTCACGAGGCGCACGACCTGTTGCGCAAGGGCGAGCTGACCTCGGTCGAGTTGACCCAGACGGTGCTGGACCGCATCGCTGCCGTCGACAATCAGGTGAGAGCGTACCTGACCCTGACGCCCGAGTTTGCACTGGAGCGGGCCCGGCTGGCCGACGAGCGCTGGTCGTCCTGGCGCACGAATGGCGGAGAGGAACCGCCTGCGCTGCTCGGCATCCCGCTGGCGATCAAGGACGTGATCTGCCTGGAGGGCGTGCCCACTACCTGTGGCTCGAAAATCCTGGAGAACTTCGTCCCACCATACAGCGCCACCATGGTGGAGCGGGTGGCCGCGCAGGGTGCGGTCGTTTTTGGGCAAGACCAACACCGATGAGTTCGCCATGGGCTCGTCGACCGAGAACTCGGCCTTCTTCACCACCCACAACCCCTGGGACCTGGACCGCGTGCCCGGCGGCTCCAGCGGCGGCAGCGCGGCCGCCGTGGCCGTCCGATGCCGCGCTCGGGGCGCTCGGGCTCCGATACCGGCGGCAGCGTGCGCCAACCGGCCGGCCTTGTGCGGCGTCGCGGCATCAAGCCGACCTACGGGCGCGATCTCCCGCTAGGGGCTGGTGGCTTTTGCCTCGTCCCTGGACCAGGTCGGGCCTTTCGGCAAGGACGTCACGGACTGCGCCGCGCTTCTGCGGGCCGTCGCCGGCCACGACCCGCGCGACTCCACCACCATCAATGCGCCGGTGCCGGACTTCGTGCGCCGCCTGAAGGGAGAGCGTCGCCGGGTCTGCGCGTGGGCGTGCCCGAAGGAGTATTTCGTCGAAGGCATGCAGCCGGGGTGGAGGCGCCGTGCGGGCGGCCATGGATCAGCTGGGGCGCTGGGGGCGCAAGTGCAGGAGGTCTCGCTGCCCCACACCGATTATGCCCTGCCGGCCTATTATCTGATCGCCCCGGCGGAAGCCTCCGCCAACCTGGCCCGCTACGACGGCATTCGCTACGGCTACACCGCTGCCGATAGCAGGCGATGTGCTGGAGGGCTACTGCAAACCCGCGAGCATGGCTTTGGGGCCGGAGGTCAAGCGGCGGATCATGCTGGGCACCTACGCGCTGTCCGCCGGCTACTACGACGCCTATTACCTGAAGGCGCAGAAGGTGCGAACGCTCATCAGGCAGGATTTCGACCGGGCCTTCGAGCACGTCGACGTCATCGTCTGCCCGACCGCGCCGGCGGTGGCCTTCCGCATCGGTGAGAAAACCGCCGACCCACTGCAGATGTACCTGGCCGACATCTTCACCCTGACCCTGAATCTGGCCGGACTGCGGCGGCCTGTCGATCCCGTGCGGCTTCTCCGACGGGCTGCCCGTGGGCCTGCAGATCATCGGGCCGGCGCTGGCCGAGGCCACTGATGTTGCGGTGGCCTACGCTTACGAGCAGGCGACGGACTGGCACCTGCGCCACCCGCCGCTGTGACGTGACGTCCGGCCGTGTCGGACTATCATCCAAGAGAGAGGCAGGACAAAAACATATGAAAGTCGTCATTCCACTTGCCGGTTTCGGCACCCGTCTGCGTCCACACACGTTCACCAAGCCCAAGCCGCTGGTGAACGTGGCCGGCAAGCCGGTGCTAGGTCACATTCTGGACAAGCTGCAAGGACTGGATATCGACGAGATCGTGTTCGTCGTAGGCTACCTTGGCGAGCAGATCAAGCAGTACGTCGAAGCCAACTACTCGTTCCCGGCGCGCTACGTGGAGCAGAAGGAACTGCTGGGTCAGGCGCACGCCATCCACCTGGCGCGTGAGTACCTGTCCGGTCCACTCATCATCATCTTCGTGGACACCATCTTCGAGGCTGACCTCTCCGAACTGGAGAGTGAAGAGGCCGATGGGGTGATCTACGTCAAGGAAGTGGAGGACCCGCGGCGATTCGGAGTCGTGATCGTCGAGAACGGTGAGATCACTCGGTTGGTGGAGAAACCGGACACGATCGAAAACAACCTGGCTGTGATTGGAGTCTATTACGTGAAAGACGCCGCAAAGCTCGTGCAGGCGATCGACGAGCTGATCGCGCGCGACATCAAGACGAAAGGCGAGTACTTCCTGGCCGATGCGCTTCAGGTGATGATCGACAACGGCGCGCGGTTCCGCGCCGCACCGGTCGACGTGTGGGAGGACTGCGGAAAGCCGGAGACCGTTCTCCACACCAACCGGTACCTGCTCGAGCGGTCAGGCGGACAGGTCAATCGTGATCTGGAGAATTCGATCGTCATTCCGCCTGTTTACATCGCCGATTCGGCGCGCGTGGTGGAGTCCATCGTCGGACCATACGTGACTATCGATGCGGATAGCGTGGTACAGCGTTCCATTTTGCAGGACAGCATCATCAACAAGGGCGCTAATATCGAGGATTCGATGCTGAGGCAATCGCTCATCGGCGATCACGCCGTCGTTCGGGGCTCTTTCGAGCGTCTGAACGTGGGTGATTCGTCGCAGATCGACCGCACCGGCAATGGCAACTGCGAATGACGTTTGCTCCGTGGAGGCCTATTCGGGGACGAGGTATGGCGAGTCCCCGCGGGCCTTCACGTGGAATGGCATCCGGCGTGAAGTACTGGCTGTAGAACGCGCATGGCGCGAGCCGCAAGGCCCGCGCTTTCTCGTCCGCACCTCCGGCGGACGTTTCACGCTGGGTTACGACGAGCAAAGCACCTTGTGGACGGTCGTCGAGCACCCCTGAAGACTTCCAAAGGTTACATAACTTCGGAAGTCTCGGCGAGTAGTTTCGATGGAAATTCTGCTGATCGAGCCTTACCATACCGGGTCCCATGCAGCCTGGGCCGACGGCTTGGTCCGCCACAGCCGCCATACAGTCCGGGTGCTTGTCGCTGCCCGGCTGCTTTTGGAAATGGCGGATGTCGGCGGCGCGGTGGCGCTGGCCCGACTTTTCCGCGCGGGCGACTATCGCCCTGATCTGATTCTGGCCACCGACATGCTGGATTGCCCACCTTCCTGGCCCTCACGCGCGGTCGGACGGGGCGCGTTCCCACCGCGCTGTACTTCCACGAAAACCAGCTGACGTATCCGCTGCGTCGGGGCGGAAACGCGAGCTGGCGTTCGGCCTGATCAACTACACGAGCGCGCTGGTCGGCTGGCCGGCTCTTTTTCAACTCGCAATATCATCTGGTCGCATTCTTCGATGAGCTGCCGCGGCTTCTCAAACACTTTCCCGATTACAACGAGCTGGACACAGTCGCCGAGCTGCGGTCACGGGCCGAGGTCCTGCCCGTCGGCCTGGAATTGCGTCGACTGCGGAGCGCCACCCTCGCTCCACCTTCTCCCTTCCAGGGCGAGGGAGCGAGCCGTTCCCTTTCGCCCTGGAAGGGAGAGGGTGGGGCGAGGGCGGCGCTCCGCCCTGAACGAAGCCCGGCGTCCGGGCCGGTAATCGTCTGGAACCACCGCTGGGAGTACGACAAGAACCCGGACGGAGTTTTTCGCGGCCCTGTACCGCCTGGATGCCTTGGGACTGCCGTTTCGCCTGGTTTTGCTGGGGGAGGGCTTCCGCAACCGGCCGGAAGAGTTCCTCGAGGCGCGGGAGCGCTGGCGGAACGGCTGGTTCATTTCGGGTACGTCGAGGATTTCGAGACTACTGTGCTTGCTGCGGCAGGGCGATGTGTGCGTCAGCACCGCTCACCACGAGTTCTTCGGCGTGGCGACCGTCGAGGCCATCTATGCGGCTGTTGGCCGTTGGTGCCCCACCGGCTGGCGTACCCCGAACTGTTGCCGGCGGACCTTCACGAAAAGTGTTGTATCCGGATTTTGAGGGGCTCTGGCCCGGTTGGAGGCTTTCTTCGCGGCTCTGCGTCCCACGGCCGGGAGACTGCGAGAGCCCTCCGCGCCCACGTTGCGCTTTCGATTGGCAACACATGGCCGCCGTTTACGACCGGCGGCTTGAAGAAGCATGCACGTAATGGGCGTGATGGACTCTCAGGCATGGGCGTCGCTCAGCAGCCGTGTTCTTCGCAGAACTGGTCCCACTCGGCCCGGGTAGGCATGGATGGCTGCGCGCCCAAGCGCGTGGCCGACAGTGCGCCCGCGGCGTTGGCTCGCTGCATGGCCTGGCGCAGCGAAGCTGCCCTCGGCCAGAGCAACGGCGAATCCACCCATGAACGCGTCACCCGCGGCAGTGGTGTCTACCGGCTGGATGGGATAGGCCGGGAAGAGCTCGTCGCCGTCGGCCGTGGACAGATAGGCGCCCGTCGAGCCCAACGTCAGGATCGACCGTGCCGACGCCCATTTCGCGGAGCCGCCTGGCGGCGGCGGCAAACTGCTCCGGCGTCTCCACCGGCAGGCCGGTCAGCAGGCTGGTCTCGGTCTCGTTCGGCATCAGGTAATCCGCATAGCGCAAGACGTCCTCGGGCAGAGGCTGGGCCGGGGCAGGGTTCAGTACGGTGGTCACGCCCCGCTTCTTGGCCAACTCCATGGCCCGCTGTACGGCGGGCAACGGGTGACTCGAGTTGGGCCAGAAGCATCGCGGATTCTGCGATACATTCCTCAGCGGCATCCAGGTCCGCGACGGTGAGCCGCATATTGGCTCCGGGAGCCAGGACGATGTTGTTTTGTCCGGACGCCTCCACGGTAATCAGAGCGATGCCGTGAGGGCGCATCGGTATCGCGGATGACGCACTCGGTGTTGACGCCCGACTGAGCCAGATTGTCCAGCAGCGCCTGCCCAAAGTCGTCCTGGCCGACCCGGCCGATCATGTACACTTCGGCGGCAGCTTGCCCGCCGCGACAGCCTGATTTGCCCCCTTGCCGCCGGGGATGAGGCGGAAGATCCGTGCCGATGATGGTTTCTCCGGGCTTGGGAATCCGCGGCGTGCGAACGACAAGGTCCATATTCAGGCTGCCGACGACCGTGATCCGTGCCATAGCTGCCCCCTCACCTGTTCAGAGATGCCTTTGAGTCGTCGATCTATTGAGGTTCATTGTATCACGAAGCGACTGGAACGACAAGCGATCCGCGCCCCCGGCTATCCCGGCCTCCGGTTGCACTGGAGCCACGGACGATGTATACTAGACATCGTCGACGTTGACCTGCCATTCGCTACTCGCCAGACTACGTGACCTCAGACCGCTGATGAAGCATGGAGGAGCCGATGGAGAAGAGGAAGAGTGTGAAGATTGGGGGCATCATGCAGAGCACGGATCTGACCATGGTGGGCGTGATGTCGACGCCCGACCGTCCAGGGATCGCCAGTGCCATCATGGATACTCTCGGTCACAACAACATCAACGTCGAGTTCGTAGTTCAACTGATAGATCTCAATGATCTCTCCAACGTCGTATTCTGTGTCAAAGAGACAGTCTCAGACCAGGCACTGACCTGACTGGAGTTGGTGCGGCAGGAGATCGGTGCTCAACGTGTGACGGTCATTCGCGACGTGGCGATCCTCTCGATCTTTGGCCCGGACTTCCGTCAGCGCCCGGGCGTGGCCGGGGCCATGTTCACTGCGCTGGCCAGCGTGAGGCATCAACATTCTGGCGATCAGCACGTCCATTTCGACCATCTCGTGCGTGATCCTGGTCGATCGCCTGGCGACTGCCGTTCAAGCTATCAGGGAAAATTTCGAGCTGCCTTAACGTCCTGGGCGGGGACTGGTCCCATTTGAGCCCGCTTCTTAACCTCGTGATGAACAATAGAATGAAAAATAGACCGCCGGCACGCTGAACAGAATGCTATCGATGCGGTCGAGCATGCCGCCGTGCCCGGGAATAGACGGCCCGAGTCTTTGACTGCGACCTGGCGCTTGAACATGGATTCGGCCAGGTCGCCGAGCGGAGCGAGCACGGCCAATGCGGCCGCCGAGCTCAATGCTTGCCCCAGGGACAGCCCCAGGGGCACGCCCAGGGCCACGGTGGACGTAGGGTGGTTGCACCAGCCGGCGGCGGTGCCTTCCCAGCTCTTTTTGGGGCTCAAGCGTGGAAGCTCTTGTGAACGCCCCAGCGGACGCCGATGAAAAACGCGGCCGAATCGCCGATCCAGACCGGCGCGAAGGCCAGCACGACCCAGCCCAGGCCGCCGGGCAGGTCGCGCAGGCGCGACAGCAGCCCCCCCATCCAGCCGAGATACAGCCACTGCCCAGGGTCAAGACCCCAGTCCGTGGCCGAGGTCGGCGCCCCAAGTTCGTAATCCACCAGGTGCCAGATGAGGGAAGCCAGCAGGGCGACGGTGATCGTGGGCGCCGTCAGGCCCAGTGCCGGCCACTGCCCGTCTGCTAACAGGGCCAGGCTGATCGCCACTGCCAGCAGCAGCGAAGGACGGTGGCCGCCGACCGAGATCGTCTGCCGGAATTCAAACAGAGCGGCGACAAGAACGACGGCCAGGGCCCCAAAAAGCCACCAGCCGCCCAGGTAAGATTACCAGCGCGGCTAGTGGGATCATAACGGCAGCACTCAATACGCGTTGACTGAGCACCCATGTTCCTTTCGCGTCCACGCGCTATTTTTTCTGTGGCACCAAACCGAAGCGGCGCTCTCGCTGATTGTAGGCCTGCAAGGGCCTTGTACAGCTCGTCTTTGTCGAAGTCGGGCCAGAATATCGGCGTGGTGTAGTACTCAGCGTAGGCCGCCTGCCAGATCAGGAAATTGCTCAGTCGCCACTCTCCGCCCGTGCGAACGATCAGATCAGGATCAGGTTGCCCGGCGGTGAACAGGTATCGGCTGAAGAGCGCCTCATCGACGTTTTCCGGCGCGACCCTGCTCGCGCACGATCTGCTGCATGGCGTGCAGGATTTCGTCCCGTCCGCCGTAGTTGAAGGCCACGTTGAGGATCAGCGGTCGTTGTTGTGGGTAGCTCGAATGGCCTGTCGGACCTTCTGCTGCAGCAGTGGGTGGGATGCCTTCCAAACGCCCGATGTGGCGCAACTGGACCCCGTTCCGGTTCAAATTGGCCGTTTCTCGATCGATGACTTCGCCCAGGATGCGGATCAAGCCCAGGACTTCGGGTTGAGGACGGCCCCAGTTCTCGGTAGAGAAAGCGTAGAGGGTCAAGGTCTTGATGCCGAAGTCGACGCAGCCTTCCAGGACGCGCCGAATATTTTCGGTTCCGGCGCGATGGCCGGCCAGGCGCGGCAACCCACGGGCCTGCGCCCATCGGCCGTTCCCATCCATGATGATGGCCACGTGTTGTGGGATTCTGAGCCAGTGGCGGCCTGTTCAACCAGGCGTATTGTCTTTCGCCATACATTTGCTCTCGCGGGTCTGGCAAATGGGTGCCACACCGTGTTCACGCCAGCAGCCGAACGAGCTAGACTTCCATGATCTCGGCTTCTTTGGCCGAGGCGATCTCGTCCATCCGCTTCGAGGCGTGCGTCGATCATCTTCTGCAGCTCGTCCCGGCCCTCGAACACGTCGTCTTCCGAGATCATCTTCTCTTTTTCCATCTCGCGCAGATCTTCCAGTCCGTCGCGCCGGACGTTGCGCAGAGCGAATTTGCCTTCTTCGACCCGCTTGTTCAGCATCTTGACCAGATCGCGGCGCCGTTCTTCGGTCAAGCGCGGGATGTTCAGGCGGATGATGCGGCCGTCGTTCGAGGGTGTCAGACCCAGGTCGGACCTCATGATGGCCTTCTCGATCGCGCCGATCACCGAGCCGTCCCACGGCTTGATGGTGAGCAAGCGCGGCTCGGGGGCGGAAATGGTCGCCAATTGGTTCAGAGGTGTCGGCGCTCCAAAGTACTCGACCCGCACACGCTCCAATAGAGCCGGTGAGGCCCGGCCGGTGCGCAGGGACATCAGGTCGTTCTGCAGTGCCTCGATCGCTCTTGTCCATCCGTCTCTTTGACGTCGTTGAGGACATCCTTAATCATAGCCTGTCACCTCCGCATGCCACCTGTGGATTGTCGGTCGGAGCGGCTTAACCGGAGATCAGGGTGCCGATGACTTTCGCCGGTGACGACACTTTCCAGGCAGCCCGGTTGCCACAAATTCAGGACGATGATCGGCATATGGTTGTCCATGCACAGAGACAGGGCCGTGCTGTCGAGCACGCCGACCCGCAGGTTCAGCGCGTCGATGTAGGTCAGCCGCTCGAACCGTTCGGCCTGCGGATCTACGAACGGATCGCGGCATATACGGCATCGACTTTCGTGGCTTTGATCAGAACGTCGGCGTTGATCTCCATGGCCCGCAAGGCTGCCGCCGTGTCGGTCGTGAAGTAAGGGTTGCCGGTGCCGGCGCCCAAAATCACCACGCGGCCCTTTTCCAGATGGCGTATGGCCCGCAGCCGGATATACGGCTCCGCCACGGCCCGCATCTCGATCGCCGTCTGCACGCGAGTGCTCACGCCGGCGCGCTCCAGCGCGTCCTGCAGAGCAAGCGCGTTCATGACGGTCGCCAACATGCCCATGTGATCGGCGGTCGGCGCGCTCCATGCCATGCGCCAGGCCATCCCGACCGCGCCAGATGTTGCCGGCGCCCAGGACGATGGCCACTTCGACTTCCATGTCCCGCAGTCGCTTGATCTTGATCGCGCCAGCTTCTCGGCGCAGTCCGGGTCGATGCCGAATCCCCCGGGACCGGCCAATGCCTCTCCTCCTACTTTGACCAGCACCCGCCGATACTTGACATCAGGCATTGCGCCCCACCTCCAGCCGAATCCCACGCGATCGGTCCGGGGTGACATAGAAGAAAAGCTAGGGAAGGCTTTGAGCCTCGCCCTAGCTTTCTGAGCTCGGTCAGCCTTCGCCCAGCTCAAAACGAGCGAATCGGCGGACGACAATGTTCTCGCCCAGCTTGGAGATCGCATGCATGATCAGCTGCTCGACACTCTCGTTGTTCTCGCTTTTGATGAACGGCTGCTTCATCAGGCAGACTTCCTCGTAGAACTTGGTCAGCTTGCCGGCCACGATCTTCTCGACCACGTTCGCGGGCTTGCCTTCGCCGGCCAATTGAGCGTGGTAGATCGCCTTCTCCTGCTCGATCACCTCGGCAGGCACGTCCTCGGGGGTGACGTACTGCGGCCGCGCCGCGACGACTTGCATGGCCAGGTCGTGCACCAGGGCCTTGAAGTCCTCGGTGCGCGCCACGAAGTCGGACTCGCAATTCACTTCGACCAGAGAGCCGACCCGGCTGCCCGGGGTGAATGTAGGCTTCGATCAGGCCTTCCTTTGCGCTGCGTCCGAGCTTCTTCGCCGCCTTGGCCAGACCTTTCTCCCGCAGATACGCGACGGCCTTGTCGAAATCGCCGTCGGCTGCGCTCCAGAGCCGTCTTGCAATCCAACACGCCAGCGCCGGTGGCCTGACGCAGGTCCTTTACCATATTGGTCGGTGATCTCCATGATAAAAATCGTCCTCCTCAAATCGACGAATGGAAGATGATCAGGTTGATTCACGCGAAAAGGAGGGGGGCCAACCTCTCCCCCCTGCACGATCCGCTAGATGTGACCCGCTTCGCTCCCGGCGAGCGCGAGTTATTCCGCTTCTTCGCCGGCTTCGACGCTGGTCCTCCAGACTCTCGTCCTCCCAGGGGCCCGTGTCGTCAACGTCAACGTCAACGTCCTGATCTTCGTCGCCGCCGAGCTGGAGCTTGGCCAGCGTGGCCGGACCGAGGTATCGTTCGTCTTCGCGCTCTTCGTCCTGCTGCTCCTGCGCGTCCGACCGTGACCGCGCGGATTTCCTTGCCCTCGATGACAGCGTCCGCCATCTTGCTGGTGATCAGCTTGATGGCGCGGATCGCGTCGTCGTTGGCCGGAATGACGAAGTTCACCGGATCGGGGTCGCAGTTCGTGTCGACCAGCGCGATGACCGGAATCTTCAGAATATTGGCTTCCTTGACGGCCAGCGCCTCGCGCCGCACGTCGGTGACGAACAACACGTCGGGCAGCCGGCGCATATCGCGCATGCCGCCGAACCGCCGAATCAGCTTGGCGATTTCGCCTTCCGCTTCCAGCGCTTCTTTCTTGGTCAGCCGGCCGAATTCGCCTCGCTCGCGCTGGCCTTCCATCTCGGCCAGCTTCTCGATCCGCTGACGCATCGTGCGGAAGTTGGTCAACGTGCCACCCAGCCAGCGCTGGTTCACGTAGGGCATGCCGCAGCGCTCCGCCTCAAAGGAGATGGTGTCCTGAGCCTGCTTCTTGGTGCCGGTCAGCAGGACCGACCCACCCTGGGCCACCACGTCCCGCACCAGGTTATACGATTTCTCGATGCTGGCCATCGTCTGCTGCAGGTCAATAATATGAATGCCGTTGCGCTCCGTGAAGATGTACGGCTTCATCTTCGGATTCCAACGGCGGGTGCGGTGCCCAAAATGGACGCCGGCTTCCAACAACGACTTCATGTGTACGACTGGCACGATGTTTCCTCCTCGTTAGTCCTCCGCTCCTTCGCATCCTGCCCGAGAACCTGACTCCAGCAGGCACGGCTCGGACAGTTGAAGAAGCGTGCGTGATTTAGCCAAAGGCTCATGTGAGTATATCATAACCGGTACAAACTGGCAAATTGAGATCGCGGAGCAATGTGGTATAATGGGAGCCAAGGTCTTCACATAGTTTTCCAGTACTTTTGGATGCCTGTGGACTTACGCGTCCTTGATCCTCGCCCACGTCCGTGGTACAGAGAGTGAAACGCGCTTCAACCCGCAGGAGGTGATATGGTCAGTAAAGAATTGCTCGATATCCTGGTGTGTCCCGCCTGTAAGACCAAGGTGGAGCTGACGAAAGACGTCTGGCTCGTATGCCAGAACGAGAATTGCCGCCGCAAGTATCCCATCCGCGATGACATTCCCGGTGATGCTCATCGAGGAGGGGGACAAATACGTTAACGTGCCCGTCGATCAGTTGGGCGCTCCATGATGCCATAATCGTCGCGTTGATAGCCAGGGAGGCGGCCGTGCCGTCCCTGTGAGGAGATTAAAATCATGAATAGAAGTCTTGTTTGTTGTCGTGTTGATGTTCGCGTTGCTCATCCCGTCTGCCGGCCTGAGCGCTGCTGCCGGGGAAATCCAGGTCGTCACAGGAACAGGCCGCGCCCCATTTTGCCCAGGACGTCGTGTTTCGATCTGCAGGCGCAAGAGTAGCAGCCAGATCACGGAAGTGAACCTGTTCTATCACGAGACGCTGGAGCTGGCCGTCAATCGAGCCTATCCGACCTTCACGCCCGGTGACCAGGTAACCGCTCAGTACACCTGGCAGTTGCTGCCCGGCGAAGTGCCGGTCGGCGCCCAGATCCAGTACTACTGGGTGCTCAAGGATGCCAACGGCCAGCAGTTGCAGACGCCGACCAAGACAGTGGCGTACAACGACACCCGCTTCGAGCTGGCAGAAGATCAACCAGAGCAACGTCAACCTCTTCTATTACGGGAACAACCGGCTCGGGCGAATACGCTGCTGGGCGCTGCGGTGGCCGCCCTGCTCGCACATCAAGGACGAGATCGGCGTTTCGCCCAATTTGCCGGTGAAGATCTACGTGTACGATTCGAAGCAGGATATGGGGCCCGCGCTTGATGTCCCGCGCAGTCAGTCCTACGACGAGCTGACCACCACGCTGGGCGTACTGATATCCAAGGACACGCTGCTCCTGCTAGGCTCGGCCGCGGGGGCCACGCAGACGATCGCCCACGAGCTGACGCACCTCGTCGTCGGGCAGGCGACCGACAACCCGTTCCAGGCGCCGCTGCCGCGGTGGCTGGACGAAGGTCTGGCGATGTACAACGAGGGCTCGCTGCCCGACTACAACCAGCAGGCTCTGGCCGAAGCAATCGCGACCAATTCGCTCATCTCGGTGCGCTCGCTGAGCGCCTATACCGGCGATCCCAACCAGGTGAACCTGTTCTATGGCGAGTCGTACAGCGTCATCGATTATCTGCTGAGCCAGTACGGCAAGGACAAGATGGTCCAGCTGTTGAATCGAGTTCAAGAAGGGCGCTTACCAGGACGATGCGCTGCAGAAGGTGTACGGATTCGGCCTCGAGGGACTGGACGCGAAGTGGCGAGCCTGGGTTGGGGCCCCGCCGCGCTCCTCCCCGGTGCCGGCGCCCAACACCCATACCGCCGGCGTGTTTCAGCCGGTCGTACGGCCTAGTCCGCGCGCACGATCCGGTACTGATCGAAATCTCGCGCTACAATCGTGTTGGGAAAGACGTCTTGCGCCTCGCGCAGGACGTCTTTTTCTTGATAGCGCCGCGAGATGTGGGTCAGATAGAGCGTCTTCACGTTGGCCTGCAGGGCAAGACGCGCCGATTGAGCGGCCGTCAGATGCCCGAACTCTCGCGCGAGGTCTTCTTCCACCGTCAGGTACGTGGCCTCAATCACCAATGCATCGGCATCGGCCACATAAGGGAGCCAGATCGTCGGTGCGGCCCGTGTCGCCCACGTGGCATAGCTTGACGCCCGGCCGAGGTCGGGCCCAGCACCTGCTCCGGCTGAACCCAGGATCCGTCGGCGAGCTGCACCGGCTTGCCGGCCACGAGGTCGCGGCGGACGGGTCCGGCGGGCACGCCCAGTGCCGCGGCTTTGTCGGCCAGGAAGGGCCGCTTTTCTTTTTCGTGGAAGATGTAGCCCAGGCAGTCCGGCCCGCGATGCGACACGGGGAAAGCACGCAGCTCGAAGCTGTCGTCCTCCAGCACGATCCCTTCCGTGACCGGCACGTAATGGATGTTCAGCGGCGTCCTGCCGGGACCAAAGACCACCTCCATCAAGGCCTTCACGCGCTGCAGCGCCCAATGGCCGCCGTAAATCTCCAGTGAGGGGATCGCTTCCCAGCGGGCGAAGGTCGAGGCCAATCCACCGAGGCCCAGAATGTGGTCCAGGTGCCCGTGCGTCAATAGAATCCGATCCAGCCGGCGGAAGCCCAGCCCGCTCTTGAGGAGCTGGCGCTGCGTGCCCTCGCCGCAGTCGACGAGGAAGCGATAGTCCTTGTACAGGACCATGTTCGCCGTCAGGCCGCGCTGAATTGAGGGCGCCGAGGCTGAAGTGCCGAGAAAAACGAGTTCGAACAGAATACCCTCCTTGATGGCGCTCGTGCGAGGAATCCAGACCGGGCATTATTATACTGCGTGTGACCCTTTTTCTCAATCGGGCGTCGATTTGACAGATTCTATAATCCGACTACAATACCGCCTCGTTGTCACGGACGGATTAACATCTGAATCACGGAGCGTTTCGAGAGATCGAGGCGCGGGTTGTCACGAGAGCCAGGAGTACCTGGATCGGCCCTGCGGCTGACGTTCTCCTGCACTGTTCGCAATGGCGGCAGAGCGGCGGAAAAGGTCGAGCAAACTGACGCAGAAAGCTCTGAGGGGGCCTCTTGACAAATACCGGAAAGTGATTATAATCCTCCCTGTCGTTGGAAACGGGTTAACACGCGAATCACGAAGCGCCCCCGAGTCATCGGGGCGCTTTATAGTCTCCGGGGTCGGCGGAAGTGCGGAAGCAACGAAGCCTGGCGCCGGCGGGTCGTCGAATCGCCCACAAGCGTTGGAATGGTGGGCGGTGAAAGTGACGGCTTCCGTGAGCCTGTTGACAATGAGTTAAAAGAGTGGTAGAATAGAGAGTACAGAAGTAGTCGCGTGGACTTTAACAACTGAAGAGTGGTAGGAAGAGACGTGAGGGTCCTACAAAAGGTGTGTAAAGAGAGTACGGAGAGTTTGATCCTGGCTCAGGATGAACGCTGGCGGCGTGCCTAACACATGCAAGTCGAACGAACCCGATTTCGAGTTTTCGGACGAGAGAGAAGGTTAGTGGCGAATGGGTGAGTAACACGTAGGTGACCTGCCCCGATGTGGGGAATATCCACTGGAAACGGTGGTTAATACTCCATGTGATCAGCGAGTCAATCGTTGATTAAAGCTTCGGCGCGTCGGGAGGGGCCTGCGGCCCATCAGGTAGTTGGTAGGGTAACGGCCTACCAAGCCTAAGACGGGTAGCTGGTCTGAGAGGATGGTCAGCCACACTGGAACTGAAACACGGTCCAGACTCCTACGGGAGGCAGCAGTGAGGAATATTGCGCAATGGACGGAAGTCTGACGCAGCAACGCCGCGTGGGCGAAGAAGGCCTTCGGGTCGTAAAGCCCTTTTCTGGGGGACGAGGAAGGACGGTACCTCAGGAATCAGTCTCGGCTAACTACGTGCCAGCAGCCGCGGTAAAACGTAGGAGGCAAGCGTTATCCGGATTTATTGGGCGTAAAGCGCATGCAGGTGGTTCCGCAAGTCGGATGTGAAAGCTCCTGGCTTAACTGGGAGAGGTCGTTCGAAACTGCGGGACTGGAGGTCGGAAGAGGGAAGCGGAATTCCCGGTGTAGTGGTGGAATGCGTAGATATCGGGAGGAACACCAGTGGCGAAAGCGGCTTCCTGGTCCGCACCTGACACTCAGATGCGAAAGCGTGGGGAGCGAACGGGATTAGATACCCCGGTAGTCCACGCTGTAAACGATGGGTACTGGGTATCGGTGGTATTGACCCCATCGGTGCCGAAGCTAACGCGTTAAGTACCCCGCCTGGGGACTACGGCCGCAAGGTTAAAACTCAAAGGAATTGACGGGGGCCCGCACAAGCAGCGGAGCGTGTGGTTTAATTCGATGCAACACGAAGAACCTTACCTGGGTTTGACATGATGGTAGTAGTGAAGCGAAAGCGGAACGACTCTTCGGAGAGCCACCACAGGTGCTGCATGGCTGTCGTCAGCTCGTGCCGTGAGGTGTTGGGTTAAGTCCCGCAACGAGCGCAACCCTCGCTGTTAGTTACAAGTGTCTAACAGGACTGCCGGTATCAAACCGGAGGAAGGTGGGGATGACGTCAAGTCAGCATGGCCTTTATATCCAGGGCTACACACACGCTACAATGGCCAGTACAGAGGGTTGCCAAGCCGCGAGGTGGAGCTAATCTCAAAAAGCTGGTCTCAGTTCGGATTGCAGGCTGCAACCCGCCTGCATGAAGTTGGAGTTGCTAGTAACCGCAGGTCAGCCATACTGCGGTGAATATGTTCCCGGGCCTTGTACACACCGCCCGTCACGTCATGGAAGTCGGCAACACCTGAAGCCGGTGAGCTAACCGCAAGGAGGCAGCTGTCTAAGGTGGGGCTGGTAACTGGGACGAAGTCGTAACAAGGTAGCTGTAGCGGAAGCTGCGGCTGGATCACCTCCTTTCTAGGGAGTGACGCCTTACGAGTGAAGGTGTGGGCAACCACCCAGTAAGTCGATAGGGCACTCCTAGGTCAAACGCAGGGCCGGGCGACCGGACCGGCGTACCCGAGCGTTGTTTTCCTACCACTATTCAGTTGTTAAGGGACGTGCGATGAGCATGTGGGTCACGGGCCTTTAGCTCAGTCGGCTAGAGCATCCCTCTGATAAGGGGAAGGTCTCTGGTTCAAGTCCAGAAAGGCCCACTGGGCAGTGCGCCTGACGCACCGCAGGTGAAGAGCGGGGATGTAGCTCAGTTGGGAGAGCACCTCCCTTGCACGGAGGGGGTCAGGGGTTCGAGTCCCCTCATCTCCACAGAGATGGGGTGAGGAGCGAGGATGGGTGACGGACGGGGAGTGGGAACGGGATAGGCGTCGGGTGAGGCATATCGAGCGGTGAGACACGGCCGGGGTATGTGGAGGCCGTGTTTGTTTGAGGGACAGGTGGCTTGTTGGCTTGAGGGTTCGAGGGAGACTTCGAAGGCTGAGGCCAGCGGGAGACCGTTGGTGGGATGAGCAGCACCTTAACAACTAAACAGAACGCACATCAATTTCTGCCGTTGATCATGCGGACTAAGCTACTAAGAGCATACGGTGGATGCCTAGGCGATAAGAGCCGAAGAAGGGCGCGGTTGGCTGCGAAAAGCCTCGGGGAGCCGTCAGCGGGCGTTATATCCGAGGATACCCGAATGGGGGAACCCACGTGGGGGAATGCCCACGTACCAGTAGCTGAATACATAGGCTAGCTGGAGGGCACTAGGAGAACTGAAACATCTAAGTATCCTAAGGAAGAGAGATCATTCCCTGAGTAGTGGCGAGCGAAAGGGGAGGAGCCTAAACTCATGGCGTGTCAAGGTGCAAGCCGTTGCGTCATGGGGGTTGAAAGGGGCGGCGGGGTCACTTGCAGGGCCCGAAGGAGTTACAAAACTGATTTTTAGCAGAACGGCACTGGAAAGGCCGGCCAGAGAGGGTGAGAGCCCCGTACGTAAAAGAGATCAGACTCCTGTCGCAAACCTTGAGTACCACGGGGCACGCTAATCCTGTGGGAAGCCGGGAAGTCCACTTCCCAAGGCTAAATACTCTTATCGACCGATAGTGAACCAGTACCGTGAGGGAAAGGTGAAAAGTACCCCTGTTAGGGGAGTGAAATAGAACCTGAAACCGTATGCTTACAAGCAGTCAGAGGGCTATGCTCATTCTACGGAATGGGAAGGCCTGATGGCGTGCCTCTTGGAGAATGAGCCAGCGAGTTAATCTTTGTGGCAAGGTTAAGGGAGTGACACCCGGAGCCGAAGCGAAAGCGAGTCTGAATAGGGCGCATAAGTCGCAAGGATTAGACACGAAACCAGGTGAGCTACCCATGGCCAGGGTGAAGCGGGAGTAATGTCTCGTGGAGGCCCGAACCCACTAATATTGCAAAATTAGGGGATGAGCTGTGGGTAGGGGTGATATGCCAAACGAACTTGGAGATAGCTTGTTCTCCCCGAAATAGCTTTAGGGCTAGCCTCAAGCGTTTAGTGGTGGAGGTAGAGCACTGGATTGGCTAGGGGGCTTCACAGCTTACCAAACCAAACCAAACTCCGAATGCCATCACTCCAGAGCTTGGGAGTCGGACTGCGGGAGATAAGTTTCGCAGTCAAAAGGGAAACAGCCCAGACCGCCAGATAAGGTCCTTAAGTTCAAGCTAAGTGGGAAAGGATGTGGGATTACTGGGACAGCCAGGAGGTTGGCTTAGAAGCAGCCACCCTTTAAAGAGTGCGTAATAGCTCACTGGTCAAGTGATCCTGCGCCGAAAATTCAACGGGGCTCAAGCTTGACACCGAAGCTGCGGAGTGGCGATAAGCCACTGGTAGGGGAGCGTTCCGCCGGCATAGAAGCCAGACCGTGAGGACTGGTGGAGCTTGCGGAAGTGAGAATGCTGGCATGAGTAGCGAAAAACGTGTGAGAAACATGTTCGCCGTAAGTCTGAGGTTTCCGACGGAAGGTTAATCCGCGTCGGGTTAGTCGGTCCTAAGCCGAGGCCGAGAGGCGTAGGCGATGGATATCCGGTTAATATTCCGGAACCACGTCGAGTCGACTAAGACACGAAGGGGGGACGCAGGAAGGTAGGTCAGCCTGTTATTGGATTCAGGTGCTAAACCTGTAGGGAGATGAGGATCGTAGGGAAATCCGCGGTCTGATCCTGAGGGGTGATGGCGGTGCCCGTTAGGGCCACAAGTGACTGAGCCTAAGCTGCCGAGAAAAGCCTCTAGTGAGACTCACGTGCCCGTACCGCAAACCGACTCTGGTAGACGGGTAGAGTATACCAAGGCGATCGGGAGAACCATCGTTAAGGAATTAGGCAAACTAGCTCCGTAACTTCGGGAGAAGGAGCGCCCTCTGAGGTGAAGCACCTCGCGTGTGGAGCTTTGGGGGGCCGCAGTGAAAGGGCCCTACTAACTGTTTAACAAAATCACAGGTCTCTGCCAACTCGAAAGAGGATGTATAGGGGCTGACGCCTGCCCAGTGCCGGAAGGTTAAGGGGAAGAGTTAGCGCAAGCGAAGCTTAGAACTGAAGCCCCGGTGAACGGCGGCCGTAACTATAACGGTCCTAAGGTAGCGAAATTCCTTGTCGGGCAAGTTCCGACCCGCACGAATGGCGTAATGAGTGGGGCACTGTCTCAACGATGGACCCGGCGAAGTTGAAATAAGCGTGAAGATGCGTTTTACCCGCAGCAGGACAAAAAGACCCCGTGGAGCTTTACTGTAAGTTGGCATTGGGCCAGGGCTTGGTCTGTGTAGGATAGGTGGGAGGCGGAGAAGCTGGGGCGCTAGCCTCGGTGGAGCCGACGTTGAAATACCACCCTGATCAAGTTTTTGCCCTAACCCGTGTCCGTGAACCGGCATGGGGACAGTGCCTGCTGGGCAGTTTGACTGGGGCGGTCGCCTCCCAAAGAGTAACGGAGGTGCCCAAAGGTTCCCTCAGGCTGGATGGAAATCAGCCAAAGAGTGTAAAGGCATAAGGGAGCTTGACTGCGAGACCAACAAGTCGAGCAGAGACGAAAGTCGGGCTTAGTGATCCCACGGTACCGAGTGGAAGGGCCGTGGCTTACCGGATAAAAGCTACCCCGGGGATAACAGGCTGGTGAAGCCCAAGAGTTCATATCGACGGCTTCGCTCGGCACCTCGATGTCGGCTCGTCACATCCTGGGGCTGGAGTAGGTCCCAAGGGTTGGGCTGTTCGCCCATTAAAGTGGTACGCGAGCTGGGTTCAGACCGTCGTGAGACAGGTCGGTCTCTATCCGCTGTGGGCGCAGGTGACTTGAGAGGAGCTGCCTCTAGTACGAGAGGACCGGGGTGGACAGACCTCTGGTGTGCCAGCTGTACCGCCAGGTGCATTGCTGGGTAGCTATGTCTGGCAGTGATAACCGCTGAAAGCATCTAAGTGGGA
>CAWJLE010000005.1:330000-1227662 GCA_963843645.1 uncultured Chloroflexia bacterium
CGCGAGGCGGAGCTAATCTCAAAAAGCCGGTCTCAGTTCAGATTGCAGGCTGCAACCCGCCTGCATGAAGTCGGAGTTGCTAGTAACCGCAGGTCAGCTATACTGCGGTGAATACGTTCCCGGGCCTTGTACACACCGCCCGTCACGTCATGGAAGCTGGCAACACCTGAAGCCGGTGAGCTAACCGCAAGGAGGCAGCTGTCTAAGGTGGGGCTGGTGACTGGGACGAAGTCGTAACAAGGTAGCTGTAGCGGAAGCTGCGGCTGGATCACCTCCTTTCTAGGGAGTGACGCCTTACGAGTGAAGGCGTGAGCAACCACTCGGTAAGTCGATAGGGCACTCCTAGGTCAAACGCAGGCCGGGCGATCGGACCGGCGTACCCGAGCGTTGCTTTCCTACCACTATTCAGTTGTTAAGGGACGTGCGATGACATTGTCAGGGCCTTTAGCTCAGTCGGCTAGAGCATCCCTCTGATAAGGGGAAGGTCTCTGGTTCAAGTCCAGAAAGGCCCACTCGGCAGTGCGCCTGACGCACCCATGAAGAGCGGGGATGTAGCTCAGATGGGAGAGCGCCTCCCTTGCACGGAGGAGGTCAGGGGTTCGAGTCCCCTCATCTCCACAGAGATGGGGTGAGGAGCGAGGATGGGTGACGGACGGGGAGTGGGAACAGGATAGGCGTCGGGTGAGGCATATCGAGCGGTGAGACACGGCCGGGGTATGCTGGAGGCCGTGTTTGTTTGAGGGACAGGTGGCTTGTTGGCTTGAGGGTTCGAGGGAGACTTCGAAGGCTGAGGCCAGCGGGAGACCGTTGGTGGGATGAGCAGCACCTTAACAACTGAACAGAACGCAAACATCAATTTCTGCCGTTGATCATGCGGATTAAGCTACTAAGAGCATACGGTGGATGCCTAGGCGCTAAGAGCCGAAGAAGGACGTGGTTGGCTGCGAAAAGCCTCGGGGAGCCGTCAGCAGGCGTTATATCCGAGGATATCCGAATGGGGAAACCCACCTGGGGGAATGCCCAGGTACCACTAGCTGAATACATAGGCTAGATGGAGGGCACTGGGGGAACTGAAACATCTAAGTACCCTAAGGAAAAGAGATCATTCCCTGAGTAGTGGCGAGCGAAAGGGGAGAAGCCCAAACCCATTGCGTGTAAGGTGCAGCCGTTGCGTAATGGGGGTTGTAAGGCGCGGCGGGGTCACTTGCAGGGCCCGAAGGAGTTACAAAACTGATTTCTAGCGGAACGGCACTGGAAAGGCCGGCCAGAGAGGGTGAAAGCCCCGTAGGCGAAAGAGATCAGACTCCTGTCGCTGACCTTGAGTACCACGGGGCACGCTAATCCTGTGGGAAGCAGGGAAGTCCACTTCCCAAGGCTAAATACTCTTAGCGACCGATAGTGAACAAGTACCGTGAGGGAAAGGTGAAAAGAACCCCGGTTAGGGGAGTGAAATAGAACCTGAAACCGTGTGCTTACAAGCAGTCGGAGGGCTATGCTCATCCTACGGAATGGAAGGCCTGACGGCGTGCCTTTTGGAGAATGAGCCAGCGAGTTACTCTTTGTGGCAAGGTTAAGGGGGTGTACACCCGGAGCCGCAGCGAAAGCGAGTCTGAATAGGGCGCATAAGTCGCAAGGAGTAGACCCGAAACCAGGTGAGCTACCCATGGCCAGGGTGAAGCGGGAGTAATGTCTCGTGGAGGCCCGAACCCACTAATATTGCAAAATTGGGGGATGAGCTGTGGGTAGGGGTGAAATGCCAAACGAACTTGGAGATAGCTGGTTCTCCCCGAAATAGCTTTAGGGCTAGCCTCAAGCGTTTAGTGATGGAGGTAGAGCACTGGATTGGCTAGGGGGCTTCACAGCTTACCAAACCAAACCAAACTCCGAATGCCATCACTTCAGAGCTTGGGAGTCGGACTGCGGGAGATAAGTTTCGTAGTCGAAAGGGAAACAGCCCAGACCGCCAGCTAAGGTCCTTAAGTTCAGGCTAAGTGGGAAAGGAAGTGGGATTACTGAGACAGCCAGGAGGTTGGCTTAGAAGCAGCCACCCTTTAAAGAGTGCGTAATAGCTCACTGGTCAAGTGATCCTGCGCCGAAAATATAACGGGGCTCAAGCTTGACACCGAAGCTGCGGAGTGGCGATAAGCCACTGGTAGGGGAGCGTTCCGCATGCGTAGAAGCCGGACCGTGAGGACTGGTGGAGCGTGCGGAAGTGAGAATGCTGGCATGAGTAGCGAAAAACATGTGAGAAACATGTTCGCCGTAAGTCTAAGGTTTCCGACGGAAGGTTAATCCGCGTCGGGTTAGTCGGTCCTAAGCCGAGGCCGAGAGGCGTAGGCGATGGACAACGGGTTAATATTCCGGTACCACGTCGGGTCGATTAAGAGCGAAGGGGGGACGCAGGAGGGTAGGCCAGCCTGTTATTGGATTCAGGTGCTAAGCCTGTAGGGCGATGAGGGTGGTAGGGAAATCCGCTGCCTGATCCTGAGGGGTGATGGCGGTGCCCGTAAGGGCCAGAAGTGATTGAGCCCAAGCTGCCGAGAAAAGCCTCTAGTGAGACTCACGTGCCCGTACCGCAAACCGACACTGGTAGACGGGTAGAGTATACCAAGGCGATCGGGAGAACCCTCGTTAAGGAACTAGGCAAAATGGCTCCGTAACTTCGGGAGAAGGAGCGCCCTCTGAGGTGAAGCAACTCGCTTGCGGAGCTCTGGGGGGCCGCAGTGAAAGGGCCCTACCGACTGTTTAACAAAATCACAGGTCTCTGCTAAAGCGAAAGCTGATGTATAGGGGCTGACGCCTGCCCAGTGCCGGAAGGTTAAGGGGAAGAGGTTAGCGCAAGCGAAGCTTTGAACTGAAGCCCCGGTGAACGGCGGCCGTAACTATAACGGTCCTAAGGTAGCGAAATTCCTTGTCGGGTAAGTTCCGACCCGCACGAATGGCGTAACGAGTGGGGCACTGTCTCAACGAGGGACCCGGCGAAATTGAAATAGGCGTGAAGATGCGTCTTACCCGCAGCAGGACAAAAAGACCCCGTGGAGCTTTACTGTAGCTTGGCATTGAGCCAGGGCTTGGTCTGTGTAGGATAGGTGGGAGGCTGAGAAGCTGGGGCGCTAGCCTCGGTGGAGCCGACGTTGAAATACCACCCTGATCAAGTTTTGGCCCTAACCCGTGTCCGTGATCCGGCATGGGGACAGTGCCAGGTGGGCAGTTTGACTGGGGCGGTCGCCTCCTAAAAGGTAACGGAGGCGCCCAAAGGTTCCCTCAGGCTGAATGGAAACCAGCCAAAGAGTGTAAAGGCATAAGGGAGCTTGACTGCGAGACCAACAAGTCGAGCAGAGACGAAAGTCGGGCTTAGTGATCCCACGGTACCGAGTGGAAGGGCCGTGGCTTACCGGATAAAAGCTACCCCGGGGATAACAGGCTAGTCTAGCCCAAGAGTTCACATCGACGGCTAGGCTCGGCACCTCGATGTCGGCTCGTCACATCCTGGGGCTGGAGTAGGTCCCAAGGGTTGGGCTGTTCGCCCATTAAAGTGGTACGCGAGCTGGGTTCAGACCGTCGTGAGACAGGTCGGTCTCTATCCGCTGTGGGCGCAGGTGACTTGAGAGGAGCTGCCCCTAGTACGAGAGGACCGGGGTGGACAGACCTCTGGTGTGCCAGTTGTACCGCCAGGTGCATTGCTGGGTAGCTACGTCTGGCAGTGATAACCGCTGAAAGCATCTAAGTGGGAAGCCCGCCTCAAGATAAGGTCACCCATCGGGTAACTGGGTAAGACCGCAGGAAGACTACCTGTTTGATAGGCGGCAGGTGTAAGCGCGTATATCAAGGCGTTGAGCTAAGCCGTACTAATGGTCGAGGGCTTAGTCCGCAGCTTTGATCTGACGGTAGAATTGATGGAAAGCGTTCTGTTCAGTTTTTAGGGTGCTGTGAGGCAGCCAGTTAACAATGTGAACGAGAAGGCTTCTTGGTGATTTAAGCGGAGGGGGAACACCCGGCACCATCCCGAACCCGGCAGTTAAGCCCTCCAGCGCCGATGGTACTTGGGACGTAAGTCTCTGGGAGAGTAGGTCATTGCCGGGGAAGCCTTTTTCTTTGCGTCCGACCACGGGGGATGCTTTTTTGTGCATCCCCTACTTGCGAAACTATGTCATTTGTGCTAGAATAGCCTCTGACTACGCGATGGGGCGTCGCCAAGTGGTAAGGCAGCGGCCTTTGGAGCCGCGATTCGGAGGTTCGAATCCTCCCGCCCCAGCCTCTGAGTCTCGGCTGGAACCTCTATATCTGAATGGTGTGAACGTTGCTGGCAGACTCACTCGGAGTTTGCCCGGCTGATCATTTCGGGCTGTGCGAGCCGCTGGCGCTGCTCAGCCCGTAACGCCCCCGGAATTGTCTCTGATCCTTGCTTCTCAGTGAACGAAGTCGAAGGCCGGAGGCTGACGTAGGACTGCCGCATGGTGTTTTCCTTGTTGACTGATGGCATTCTGGCAACCGTAGTGGCGATCCCGCCGATGTGGGGAATCGCCCTTTTCCTTAGGAGCTGATTTAGGAGTTGACTGATGGCCGCATCTCGAGCATCTACCCCATCGTCCGTGTCCGTCTCCGTATCCATTCTCGCTGCGGGCCTTGGCAAGCGTATGCGTTCGGAGACGCCGAAGATTCTACACCAAATCGCTGGTCGTTCGATGGTGGGATACGTGCTGCAGGCGGCGACGGAGCTGGTCGGTCCGGTCGGCGGCGCGTTGGCTCTCGTCGTGGGGCATGGCCACGAGCAAGTTCGGGCGAGCCTCGGCGACGCCTGGACGTACGTCGAGCAGGCGGAGCTGCTGGGCACCGGGCATGCTTGCTTCAATGTCGCGAGGCGCTGGCGGGTAGGGCAGGCGCGTGCTGTTGCTTTATGGTGATACGCCCTTCATCCGGCTGGAGACCCTGCGCCGGATGCTGGAGCATCACCAGTCGACCGGGGCTATGGCCACGGTGTTGACGTTCTTCCCGGCCGATCCGCAAGGCTACGGCCGCATCGTCCGTGATGGCCAGGGCCGGGTCAAGGGCATCGTCGAAGAACGAGTGGCCACCGAGAAACAGCGTCTCATTCGCGAAGCCAACAGCGGCATTATGTGTTTCGAGGACGATTGGGTCTGGCCCGAGCTGCAAAAGCTTGCGGTGTGAGCGAGACGGGTGAGTATTTCCTGACCGATCTGCTGGCGGCCGCTGTGGAGCAGGGGCGGCGGGTTGAGGGGCTCGCCGTCGACGATCCGGCTGAGGTAATGGGCATCAATGACCGCGCCCAGCTGGCGGAAGCCTCCCGAGTGATGCGCGAGCGGATCAACCGGCGCTTCATGCTCGTCCGGCGTGACTCTCGTGGATCCGGCGGCGACGTACCTGGACGACGCGGTGACAATCGAGCCGGATACGATCGTCGAGCCCAATCGCACGTTCGCGGGCAGACTCGCATCGGCCGGCGTTGCAGGATCGGGCCGAATACGGTGTTGCAGGATTGCCAGATCGGCGACGATTGCCGGCTGGAGGCCGTATTCGCGGAGGGCGCGCGGCTGGAGAACAGCGTCAGCGTCGGGCCATATCGCCCACCTCCGCAGCGGCGCTCACCTCGCCGATGGCGTCCACATGGGCAATTTCGGCGAGATCAAGAAATCCTACCTGGGCCCAGGGACCAAGATGGGCCATTTCAGCTACATTGGTGACGCCCAGATCGGCGCAGACGTGAATATCGGCGCCGGGACGATCACCTGCAATTTCGACGGGAAGCGCAAGCACAAGACCGTCATCGGCGACCACGTTTTCATCGGCAGCGATTCGATGCTCGTGGCGCCGTTGGAGATCGGGCCGGATGCCAAAACGGGCGCCGGCTCCGTGGTGACCCACGATGTGCCCGCGGGCAGCCTGGCATACGGCGTGCCCGCGCGAGTGCACAGCCGCGCTGCCGAGGCCGAAGGAGCGTCTCCCGAGGCCGACGGCGAGGACGGGGCTCGCGCAGAGCCGGCGTCCACATAAGCGCGGTGCGGTCGGCTGGCGCTTAGGGTTGCAAAACCCAAGGAGTTGAAGGGGTGTTAGACCCTGCAAGTTATCAAGAGATCGTGTTAGTGTTGGTGCTGTTGCTGTTTTACGCCTCGTTTTCGGCCGTTGAAGTTGCACTCATCAGCTTGCGCAAAGCTCGATTGAAGCAGCTGGTGGAGGAAGGCAACAAGACGGCTCTACTGATCGATCGACTTTCCGAGGATTCCAATCATCTGTTGGCCACGTCCGAGTTCGGGCGGGCCATCACGGGCGCCGTGGCAATCGCCACGGCTGCTGTCATCTTCGCTCCGAAGCTCGGCCAATGGATCGCCGGCCTGGGCATTGCGTGGCTCACATGGGCAAGCATCTGGTTGGGGGTAACGATCGTCATCATCGCGATGACCGTGGGTATCGTCGTATTCGGACAGCTGCTGCCGAAGCGGCTGGCTCACCAGTACGCCGAGGGCGTGGCCTTTACTTTGGCTGCCCCGTTCCACGTGTTCTCCGCGATCTTCTGGCCCGTGGTGGGTGCCATGGTGAGCTTCGCGAACGGCCTGG
Source organism: uncultured Chloroflexia bacterium (assembly GCA_963843645.1). Classification (GTDB taxonomy): domain Bacteria; phylum Chloroflexota; class Anaerolineae; order DAOTYC01; family DAOTYC01; genus CAWJLE01. The sequence continues at coordinate 336,574 of CAWJLE010000005.1, forward strand.
CCACCGCGCTGGGCGCCAGGGACTCCGTCACTCCTTCCTACTTCATCGAGGAAGAAATCCGCACGATGGTGGATGCCGGCGAAGAAGAGGGCATCATCGAAGAAGAAGAAAGGGAGATGATCTACAGCATCTTCGAGTTTGGCGACACGCTCACCCGCGAGATCATGGTGCCCCGTATCGACGTCATCGCCCTGGACGTGAATACCCGGATGCTGGAGGCGCTCGATGTGATCCTCGCGGCGGGGCACTCGCGCATCCCTGTCTACGCCGACGTGATCGACGATGTCGTGGGTGTGCTGTACGCCAAGGACCTTCTCACTTACTTGCGCGATGGACAAAACGACGCCCCTCTGACGAGCATTGTCCGTCCGGCCTATTTCGTGCCCGAAACCAAGAAAGTCGACGATTTGCTGACCGATCTGCAGCAGCGCAAGGTTCACATGGCCGTGGTGGTGGACGAGTACGGCGGCACGGCCGGCATCGTGACCATTGAAGACATTCTGGAAGAAATCGTGGGTGAGATACAGGACGAATACGACTCCGAAGAATCATTCTACGAGGTGACCGGTCCCGACGAGGTCGTGTTCGATGCGAGAACCAATCTCGACGACGTGGATAAGCTGCTGAACGTCGAGCTGCCCCACGAAGGCGGCGATACCCTGGGCGGATTGATCTACGCCGAGTTGGGGCGCGTGCCGGTCGCCCAGGATTCGGTGGACATCGACGGCGTCAGGCTGACCGTGCTGTCCGTCGTGGCGCGGCGGATCAAGAAAGTGAAAGCAACGCGCCTGCTCAAGTTGGCGGAAACCGCCTCGACTGTGTCCGAAGAGTCACCGGAAAGGGAGACCACGTGAAATGTCCGATCCCGTCGATCGACCTGATTTGATCCGCCAGGCCACCGAGGCGCGCCACCAGGCCTATGCCCCCTATTCGGATTTCCAGGTCGGTGCCGCCCTGCTCGGCGCGTCGGGGCGAGTCTACACCGGCTGCAACATAGAGAACGTTTCGTTCGGCCTCACGGTGTGTGCCGAGCGCGTGGCCCTGTTCAAAGCCGTGAGTGAAGGCGAACACCACTTTCGCGCGCTGGCCGTCGTCACCTCGACCGGCGTGACGCCGTGCGGCGCTTGCCGGCAGGTCCTCAGCGAGTTCGCCCCTGACCTGGAGGTGCTGGTCGTCCGTGAGGGCGCGAGTGACTACCAGGTCTTTTACCTGCCCGACCTCTTGCCGCACTCGTTCGACTCGATCCCCTGAGCTCTATCGCTCCGGCAGGATGGCATCGTCTCCTTTGTCGGGAGACGGTTTGCTCTCTTCTCTCTCGAATATGACGATGCCGCCTTCCACTCTCGGAGTGTGGCTCTCGATGGCCGGTTCGATGAGGAGCTGGCGAGCGGCGACCTGCAGCGCCCCGGCGATGGGCACGGCGATCAGGGCGCCGATCACTCCATGGAGCGCCGCTCCAATGAACAGGGCCACGATGACCAACAGCGGGTGCAAGCCTACGGTCCGTCCCATCACCCGGGGGAGCAGCACGTTCGCCTCCACCTCCTGAATGATCAGGTACCACGCTGCCGTCAGCAGTCCGGTTTCCGCCGATAGCGAGAAACCCACGATCAGGGCGGGAACCGCCCCAATGATGGGACCCAGCAGCGGGATGCCCTCCGCCAACGCGGCCACGACTGCCAGCGCCGGCGCGTAGGGAACGCCCAGTACCTCCAGGCCAATGAAAGAGAGGATGCCGATGGCCGACATCAAGATGACCTCGGCCCGCAGGAACGCTCCCAGCGTCTCCTCCACGTCGGTCCAGATCATCTCCAAACGCGCTCGATGCCGGGGCGGGCTGACCGCCAGGATCAAATCCAGCATCTGCTGCCGGGCCGTCAGCCAGTAATAGGTCATCAGCAGGGCGAGGACAAACTCGGTGACGCCAACCACCGTGCTGAGTGCGATAGGGAGAGCAACTTGCTGGGCCACGTTTCCGGCCTGCTGCCCCAGCCAGGACTGGAGTTGCTCCGGCAGAGTTACGCTCGGGATGATGACGCGGAATCGCTCCCAGCCGAAAGCGCTGAGCTGATCGGCGAACGGCTGCAGCTGCTGGATCAGCTTACCGCCGGTGAAGAACTCCACGCTCAATCCGAGCAGAGGTGGGACGCTGATGATAATCAGCCCGCCGATGGTGGTCAGCAGGATCAGGTAGATCAGCAATACGGCGAGGCCCCGAAAATGCACCACGCGCACCAGGGTGTCCACGACCGGTCGGATGGCGGACGCGAAGAGGATGGCGATGAACAGAATGATCACCACCTCACTGGCGTAGTACAGCGCCAGCGCGGCCAGCAGCGTTGCCAGCACGATGATTGTCTTGCCGAATACTTGCCAACCGTTGCCGTTCACCCCTGTTTCCTCTCCAGCGCTTTTCGGCTCGAGGCCGCGGAACGCACCGAACTTGACCGTTCGAAGTCGGGTCTTCGAAGCAGAATAGCATAACGCCCTGTCAATGTATATGCATCGCGATACACGACTGAGATACACTTTCAGGTACATTGATGGATACTCTGGCAGGCGCAGCGAAACCTCTGTGCATTTGACATTTCTGTAATTTGGTCTATAATTTTGGAGGTTTCATAAGAGTTTTGCTGCGAAAACAGTAGTTCCCCAGATTCGCCGCACCGCACCAGCCTGGGACCCTTCTCTCTTCCGTGTGTGGGTTTCTGGCTAAGTACGCCTTCTGTTCCACCCAACATAGGTGTGAAGGATGAGCGGGTACCCCATTGTGTTAACCCAGCTGAATGAATGCCGCTGCGTCATCATCGGCGGCGGGCCTGTGGCTGCCCGCAAGGCGCAGGCGTTGATCGATGCCGGGGCGTGTCCGGTCGTCATCAGTCCGGATCGGGTTCCGGAGCTGGATGCCTGGTCGGCGGCCGGCCGTGTGGAGCTGGTGAGGAGGGCGTACCGGCCCGGCGATCTTGAAGGCGCCGGCGTCGTGATCGCGGCAACCGACGACAGCAACCTCAATGCTGAGGTGGCGGCTGAGTGCCGCCGCCGCAACGCTCTCATCAACGTGGTCGATGCTCCGAATCTGTGTAACTTCACCGCTCCGGCCGTGGTCCGGCGAGGAGACCTGCTCGTGGCCGTTTCGACGGACGGGCGGGCCCCGGCCTTCGCCCGCCACGTGCGGCAGACCTTGGAATCCGTGATCGACGAGCGCTACGGCGAGCTGTTGGGCGTCCTGGCTGAGCTGAGGTCGCTGATCCGCTGCGACGTGCCCCGGGAGGACCAGGCAGCCGTGTGGGATCGGCTGCTCGATGGCGAGGTGGCGGAGCGCCTGAGCGCCGATGGACCTGACTCGGCGCGGGTGCTGGCTCGCTCCATCGTTGCGGGGTATTGCAGCTCATCGTCCGGCGTGGGTGACTGATGTCTCCACTATCCTATCTCGTACGCAGGTGAAAATCTGATGAGACTGTTCTACATTGGTCTTAACCATCGTACTGCTCCCATCGAAGTTCGTGAGTGCCTGGCCCTGACGTCGGCCGATCAAGCGGCGCTGTTGGAGCAATTGTCCGGACCGTCATGCTCCGCGGCACCCCTGTCCGAAGCGACCATCCTTTCGACCTGCAACCGCTTCGAGATCTATGGTGTGGCCGAGGACTGCGATGGTGCCGCTGCCGACCTGTTCCAGATTCTGGCGCATTTTCGCGGACTCGCCATCGAGGAGCTGGCCGGATGCCTCATGTACGCTGCCGACGTGGAGGCGGTCAGCCATCTGTGCTCCGTGGCTTCCGGTCTGGATTCGATGATCCTGGGCGAGCCGCAAATTCTGGGTCAGGCCGTCGAAGCTTATCAGACCGCGCTGGCTTGTGGCACGGCGGGCCCGGTGCTGGCTGCTCTGTTCCGTAAGGCGATTGAGTGCGGCAAGAGGGCGCGCACTGAGACGGCCATCAGCGAGCACGCGGCTTCGGTGAGCCACGCGGCAGTGGAGCTGGCTCGTCGTATCTTCGGCACGCTCCAGAACCAGCACGTCTTGCTGGTGGGGGCCGGCGAGATGGCCGAGTTGGCCGCGCGCAACCTGTTCGACAACGGCGCCGGCCAGATCCTGGTCGTGAACCGCAGCCGGGAGCGCGCGGACAAGTTGGCCGGCGAGTTCGGCGGCCTGGCATTCGGCTGGCAGGAGCTGGGCTCAGCTCTTTTCAAGGCGGACATCGTCATCTGCTCAGCCGCGGCCCCGCACGTCATCATCCGCACCGACACCGTTCAAAATGTGATGCGGCTACGCGGTGGGCGGCCGCTGTTTCTCATCGACATTGCCGTCCCGCGCAACATCCAGCCGGAGGTGGGCGACTTGCCGAACGTGCACCTGTATGACATCGATGACCTGCAGGTGGTGGTGCAAGAGAACATCGCCCTGCGACGCCAGGAGATCCCGAAGGTGGAGACCATCATCGAGCAGGCCACTGACGAGTTCCTCGCCTGGCTGCGCGGACGCAACGTGGTCTCCACGATTCGGGATCTGCGGAGCCTGGCCGAGCAGGTGACGAACGACGAGACAGAACGGGCCCTGCGCCGCCTGGGCTCTCTGACAGATCGCGAGGAGCGCATCGTGCGCGCTCTGGGCCAGGCTATCGTCAACAAGCTGTTGCACACGCCCACCGTTCGACTGAAGGAATACGCCGACAGAGGAGAGGGCTACATGTACGTGGACACGCTGCGGAGCCTGTTTGGGTTGAGCGAGCCGTGCCCGTCCTCGCAGCCGGCGGCCGATCCTCACGTCATGGACGTCAAGAAGGCCGAAGTGCAGGTGCCGGTCGGTCATGGAAAGTAGCGGAGGAAGAATGCCCCAGAAAATCGTGGTCGGAACACGCTCCAGTGCTCTCGCCCTGGCGCAGGTGGAGCTGGTTCTTGGCCCTCTGCGTGCGGCCCACCCGGAGGTCGTCTTTGAGATCAAGCACGTCCACACGGGCGGCGACCGGGACCAGAAGAGCCCTCTGGCCTTGATTGGTGGAGAAGGCCTGTTCGTCAAGGAGATCGAGCACGCCCTGTTGGCCCACGAGATCGATTTGGCGGTTCACAGCCTGAAGGACATGCCCACGATTCAGCCCGACGGACTCGTGCTGGGCGCTATCCTGGTGCGCGAGGATCCGCGGGACGCCGTGGTCAGCCGGCTGGGCCAGCCCCTGTCGGGCCTGCCCGAAGGCGCACGGGTCGGCACAGGGTCCAGGCGTCGCGAGGCGCAGCTCCGCGCGTTTCGACCCGATCTGGAGATCGTGGCGCTGCGTGGCAACGTCGACACGCGGCTGCGCAAGTCTTCGACCGACGATTACGATGCGGTGGTGCTGGCCTCCGCCGGCCTGATTCGGCTGGGCTTCGGCCCGCAGATCACCGAGCTTCTGCCGCTGGACGTGATGCTGCCGGCAGTGGGCCAGGGCGCCATCGCCGTAGAGGTGCGCTCCGATGACGCTGCCACGCGGGATCTGGTGCGTGAGCTGGATGACGCCCCGACGCGCGCGGCGACTGAGGCGGAGCGCAGCTTCCTGTCCGCGCTGGGCGGCGGCTGTCACGTGCCCATCGCGGCGCACGGTAAAACGACGGCGAATGGGATCTGGCTCCGTGGTTTGGTGGCCCACGTCTCGGGCCGGCCTGTCCTGCGCGGCGCCGCCCACGGACCTATCGATCGGGCCGCGGCGCTGGGAACCGACCTGGCCCACCAACTGCTTGCTCAAGGAGCGAGCCGTTTGCTGTCGTCGGAGGAGGCTCCCCATGAGTGAGGCATCGTCTGCCCGGCACACGTCACCGGACACTGCCCAGCCGGCGCCTGCGGGAAGCGTCGTCCTGGTGGGCGCAGGCCCCGGCGACCCGGGCCTGATCACCGTGCGCGGCGTCGAGGCGCTGCGCAGCGCTGACGCCGTAGTTTACGACTATCTGGCTGCGCCGGACCTTTTGCGATACGCACGAAACGGCGCCGAGCTGCACTACGTCGGGAAGCGGGCCGGGCAGCACACCCTCCGGCAAGGAGAGATTAACCGGCTACTGGTGGAGCTCGCTACGGCCGGGCGCCGCGTGGTTCGGCTGAAAGGCGGTGACCCGTTCGTGTTCGGCCGGGGCGGAGAGGAGATTGAAGCGCTGGTTCAGGCCGGCATTCCGTTCGGGGTCGTCCCCGGTGTGACGAGTGCGATCTCTGTTCCGGCGTACGCCGGTATCCCGGTGACCCACCGCGGCCTGGCGAGCAGCTTTACGGTCATCACCGGCCACGAGGACCCTACCAAGCCCAACAGCGTGCTGGACTGGTCGGCCCTGGCTCGGGTCGATACGCTCGTCGTGGTGATGGGGGTCGGCAACCTGGGCCCCATCGTCGCCGAATTGATCCGCAACGGCAAGCCGTCCACGACCCCCGCCGCGCTGATCGAGCGGGGCACAGTCGGCGTGCAGCGGACCGTCACGGGTGTGCTGGATGATATCGTCGACCGGGCACTGGCTACAGGCATCCAGGCGCCGGCAATTGCCGTGATCGGCGATGTGGTTGGCCTGCGCTCCAGGCTGGCCTGGTTCGACCTGAAACCGCTGCACGGTCTTCGAATCCTGGTCACTCGAACGCGCGACCAGGCCGGGAAGCTGTCCGCGGCCCTGCGGGCCAGTGGCGCCGAGCCGGTGGAGTGCCCACTCATCGAGACGGTGCCCCCCGCGGACTGGACGCCTCTCGACGCGGCGATCGAGCGGTTGCCGACATTCGACTGGGTCGTGTTCACGAGCGCCAATGGGGTGGAGGCATTTTGGGGCCGGTTGGAGCTTGCCGAACTGGACGCGCGGGCGCTGGCGGGATGTCGCATTGCAGCGATAGGTCCGGCTACAGCAGCAGCGCTCGCCGCACGTGGCCTGCGCGCCGACTGGGTGCCCGACGAGCACGTGGCTGAGGCGGTCGCCGAGGGTATCGGCGAGGTTCGAGGGTTGCGCGTGCTGCTGGCGCGAGCTGAGAAGGCCCGACCCGTCCTGGCAGAGCGTCTGAGCGAGGCTGGAGCGATCGTCGAGGAAGTGACGGCCTACCGCACCGTGCGACCGGCCGGGCTTGGCGCGGACCTGCGCGAACGATTGGGCGAAGGAGTCGACGTGGTGACCTTCACCAGCTCGTCGACGGTGCAGCACTTCGTGGAGGCTCTGGGTGCAGGGGAGGCCGCGCAGGCGCTGGACGGCGTGTCCATCGCCTGTATTGGACCGATCACTGCCGAGACCGCGCGGCGTTACAGCCTGACGCCCTCGTGCGTGGCCACGGAGTACACGATCGACGGCCTGGTTCAGGCCTTGATTCTCTGGCGACGGGGGCGACAAGGACAAGATGAAACGACTCAGACCGTCACTTCAGACGGGATACTTTTTGACGGAAACGGAGACTAGGCCCAATGATCGGAGTGAGTAAGCTCCTGTGTGGCACGGTGACGCCGTCCGATGCGCTGCGGTACGGCCGGCGTACAGCCGGGTCGCCGCACCATCTGCTGCAGTTTACGACGGACAAGAAACCGATCGTCGTATGGAACAGCACCAAGGCCTGCAATCTGGCCTGTGTGCATTGCTACTACACCGCCCGGGCTCAGCGCGACCCGAACGAGCTGACCACCGCTGAAGCGAAGAACATGATCGACGATCTGGCGGCATTCGGCGCGCCTGTATTGCTTTTCTCAGGTGGCGAGCCCTTGCTGCGCGAAGACCTGTGTGAGCTGGGCGCTTATGCCAAGGCGCAGGGTCTGCGGACGGTGATCTCCACCAACGGCGTGCTCATCGATCGGGCGATGGCCGAGCGCATCCGCGACGCTGGCTTCTCCTACGTCGGCGTGAGCCTCGATGGGATTCAGGCCACCAACGATCGCTTCCGCGGCTCTGCCGGCGCATTCGACGCGGCTCTCGCGGGCATGCGCCATTGCACCGAAGTGGGTGTGCGCGTCGGGTTGCGGCTCACCTTGAACCGTCACAACGCGGTCGACCTCAACGCGATCTTCGACCTGCTCGAGGCGGAGCACATCAAGCGGGCCTGCTTCTATCACCTGGTCTATTCCGGGCGAGGCCGGCAGATCAAGGACGACGACCTGACGCCGGCCGAAGCTCGTGCCGCGGTCGATCTGATCTTCGATCGCACCGAAGACTTCCACGCCCGAAACGTGGACATCGAGATTCTCACCGTGGACAATCACACAGATGGCCCGTACCTTCTGCGCAGGGTGCAGGAGCGCCAACCGGAGCGGGCAGAGGAAGTGCTGCAGCTGCTGCGCTGGAACGGCGGCAACTCGAGCGGCATCGGCATTGCCGACGTGGACCACCTGGGCAACGTGCACCCCGACCAGTTCTGGCAGCACTACTCCTTCGGCAACGTTCGCGAACGACCTTTCGGCGACATCTGGATGGACACGTCGGACCCGTTGATGGCCGGCCTGAAGGACCGCAAGAAGCTGCTCAAGGGCCGCTGTGGAACGTGCCGGTACCTGGACATCTGCAACGGCAATTTCCGCGTGCGGGCTGAGGCCGTGCACGACGACGTTTGGGCTCCCGATCCCGCTTGCTATCTCACCGATGAGGAGGTATCGGCATGACTGGATTTCCCGTATATCGTTCGCGGCGTTTGCGCTGTGGCGAAACCCTGCGCCGGATGGTGCGTGAGACCACGCTGTCGGTCAACGACCTGATCTATCCCTTGTTCCTGGTCCATGGGCAAAACGTGCGCAAGGAAATCTCCGCGATGCCCGGCCAGTACCACCTGTCCATCGACCAACTGCCGGCGGAAGTGGATGAGCTGAGCACGCTCGGCGTCCCGGCCGTTCTTCTCTTTGGTCTGCCCGAGATGAAGGATGCCTGTGGCAGTGAGGATTACGATCCGGACGGCATCGTGCAGCAGGGAATCCGCGCCATCAAAGCGGCCAATCCGCAGCTGGCGGTGATTACGGACATTTGCATGTGTGAGTACACCGACCACGGCCATTGCGGCATTCTGCGTGACAAGCCGGCCCACTGCAAGGGTAAGGGCCTGCCGCATTCCTGCCTGGACAATGACGCGACGCTCGAGTACCTGGCGCGCGTGGCGGTGTCGCACGCGGCGGCCGGCGCCGACATTGTGGCGCCATCCGACATGATGGATGGGCGTGTGGGAGCGATCCGCACCGCCCTCGATCGCGAGGGCTACGAATGCGTGGCGATTCTGTCGTACGCCGCCAAGTTCGCCTCTGCTTTCTATGGGCCGTTCCGCACCGCCGCCGACTCGACGCCCCAGGACGGCGACCGCCGAGGCTACCAGATGGACCCCGCCAACGTCCGCGAGGCGCTGCGCGAGGTGGAAATGGACATCGACGAGGGGGCGGATATGGTGATGGTCAAGCCGGCGCTGCCTTACCTGGACGTGATCCGTGCAGTGCGCGACCGCTTCGACCTGCCGTTGGCGGCCTACAACGTCAGTGGTGAGTACAGCATGCTGAAGGCGGCGGCTGCTCAGGGCTGGTTGGACGAGCGTCGATGCGCGTTGGAGATGCTGACTGCAATCAAGCGGGCCGGCGCCGACCTGATCATCACGTATTGGGCCAAGGATGCGGTTCGCTGGCTGGCGGAGGACAACGCTCGCCTCTACACGTGGCCCCAGCCGTCGGTCGGGACTCCGGGCACGGCCCAGCACTGCCCACGCCGACAGTGCGCTGGGAGTCTCCAAGACTTCCGAAGCCTGATGACGATGAGCGCAATGAACGGAGGCCCGGCGTCCGATCTGCTGGATCGCGAGAAGCTGCTGCTGACAGTGTTGCAGGACCGGTTCCCGTTGGCGGATCGGCCGTTTGCGGCCATTGGGCATGAGCTCGGCTGCCCCGAAGACGCGGCCATCGGGCGCACGCGGGGTCTGAAAGAGGCCGGCATCGTGCGACAGATCGGCGCCATCTTCGACACGCGCCGGCTGGGCTACACGAGCGCCCTGATCGCGTGCGAGGTGGATCCAGAGCGGCTGGTGGCCGTGGGGCAGGACGTCAGTCGCCATGCCGGCGTGAGCCACAACTACGCGCGCGATCATCGGCTCAACCTGTGGTTTACCCTCGCGGTGCCTCCCGGTCAAGATCTGGCACAGGAGGCGGCTCGACTCACCGCGCAACCCGGAGTGCACCAGATGCTCCTGCTGCCTACGGTGCGCGCCTTCAAGATAGACGTCCGCTTTGATTTCGGCGGCCTGTCCGAGCCTTCCTCCCTGGCGGAGGTTGTGCCTGACAGCGAGCCGCTGGCGCCGTCTGACGTCCCACTGGTACGCGCCCTGCAGAACGACCTCCCGCTCCTCGCCGAGCCGTTCGCGGCTTTGGGAGCGCCATTCGGCCTGGATGCAGCCGCCCTTCTGGATGCCGCACACCGGTTCCGGCAAAGCGGCATCATGCGGCGCTATGGAGCGACCATGCGGCATCGGGCGGCCGGCTTCGAGGCCAACGCCATGGTGTGCTGGGAAGTGGATCCGGAGCGTGTTGAGGAGGCCGGCCTGGCGGCGGCCGAGCATCGGGGCGTGAGCCACTGCTACGAGCGTCCGGTCTTTTCAGGCTGGCCGTTCCAGCTCTTCACGATGCTCCACGCTCGAACACCCGCCGAGCTGGCCCGTGAGATCGACGACCTGCACGCGGCGATCCGGCCCGCCCGGCACGCCGTGCTGAACACCGTCAGAGAGTTTAAGAAAGTACGCCTGCGCTATTTCGACGAATCGTCAATCGTCGTGGAGAAGGAGAACGAACCCTGATGCGAACCTACGAGCGTTCCAAGGAGTTGTTGCACGAATCCCAGCAGTTGATCCCTGGCGGAGTGAACAGCCCCGTACGCGCTTTTCGCGCGGTGGGCGGTGAGCCGCTGTTCATCGATCGAGGCGAGGGGCCCTATCTCTACGACGTGGATGGTCAGCGCTACATCGACTACATGCTGTCGTGGGGTCCGCTGATTTTGGGCCACGCCCAGCCGGCGGTGGTGGCAGCCCTGCAGGAAGCGGTGAAGAAGGGCACCAGCTACGGCGCCCCCACTCCCCTCGAAGCTGAGCTGGCTCGCAAGGTGCTCGAACTGATGCCCGGGATCGAAATGATCCGCTTCGTCAACTCGGGCACGGAGGCCGTGATGAGCGCCCTGCGCCTGGCACGGGCCTACACCGGGCGGGCCAAGATCGTGAAGTTTGAAGGCTGCTATCACGGACACGCCGACTGCCTGCTCGTGCAGGCCGGCTCCGGCGTCGCCACGCTGGGCCTGCCTGACTCTCCCGGCGTGCCGGAGGGCGCGGTGGCTGATACGGTCGCGCTGCCGTTCAACGATCTGGACCTGGTGAGGGACCTGTTCAAGACCGTCGGCGAGCAGATCGCGGCCGTCGTCGTGGAGCCGGTTGTGGGCAATATGGGCGTCGTGCCGCCGCTGCCGGGCTTCCTGACCGGGTCTGCGTGACGTCACTCGTGAGTACGGGGCGCTGCTGATCTTCGACGAGGTGATGACCGGGTTCCGTGTCGCGCTTGGCGGCGCGCAGGCCCTCTACGGCGTCGATCCGGACCTGACGACCCTGGGTAAGGTCATCGGGGGCGGACTGCCGGTCGGCGCATACGCGGGGAAGCGCGCGATCATGGAGCTGGTGGCGCCCAAGGGGCCCATGTACCAGGCGGGCACGCTGTCGGGCAACCCGCTGGCCATGACCGCCGGGCTGGTCACGCTGGCGGAGATCAGCAAACCAGGGGTCTTCGACGATATCGTGGCCCGCACCAGGCGGTTGTGTGACGGATTGGCTGGCGCGGCCCAAAGCGCCGGTATTCCGGTGTTCCAAACGTGCGTCGGTACCATGTTCTGCAACTTCTTCACGCCGGACCCCGTGGTCAATTGGGCCTCGGCCAAGAAAAGCGACACCACGCTCTTCGGTCGCTACTTCCGCGGCATGCTGAACGAGGGCGTCTATATCGCGCCTTCGCAGTTCGAGGCCGGATTCATGAGCGCCGCCCACGACGACGGAGTCATTGCAGATACGGTTGCCGCCGCCGAGCGGGTGTTCGGAGGTTTGCGTTCCTAGTTGTTGATCGATATGCGGATGTCCCGCTCTTCCTGACTGCCGTCCGCGTGGACTACTTTGAGCGTGTAGGTCCTGCCGCCCCCTGTCGGGCAGACCTGCGACGAGCCATGGCCGGTCGTACCGTGCGTCGAGTTGTCGTCGCGTATGTAGACTGCCTGAGCGCCCTCCACGTCCCAATGGATCGCGGAGCAGTGGTCCTTGTCCAGGTGGGTGTCATCCGCCCAGAAGTCGATGGTCAGCGGGGGCAACGTGGCCGTCGCGGTCCCGTACGGTGCATTCGGTTGGAGCGGCTGATACAGCTGGTTCGTCGTGTACGTCGCAACCGGAGCGCCGGGCGTGGTCGGTGGCGCGGCTGCAAGCGTCGGCGCGGCTGGGGCTTCCACGTTGACCACGACGGTGATCTGGGGGCCGAAGAATTGGTCGGCGCCGTTGCGCAGCTGCCAGACACTCATTTGCATTCCGGATTGACTGGGAGCGACCCCGTTCAGCCCGATGTCGACCGTCCCACCGGCCGGGGTCCAGGGTACTGCGACCGTCGAGACTGCCGACATCTGAATGCCGCCGATGTAGGCGAGAATCGTTCCGGCGTCCCAGGCGCAGGTCCCGCTGTTCTGGAGCCGCCACACTTTGTTGACCGGCTGTCCGGGGGCGACGACGGTGAAATCGGGAATTGTGACGTCACCGACGAAGGCGGCGTCGAACGTGCACGTGCCTGGCGCCGGCGTCGTCATCGCGGGGGCGGGCTCAGGTGTGGCAGCGACCGGGGCGGCCTGCTCGATCACGGGCACGCCGTTTGCCGTGCTGTTCGGTTGCGCCGAGGCAGAGGCGAACCATCCGTAATCGCCGGGTCCGCCCGGAAACAGAACCTGCCACCACTTGCCGTCAGACGTCCGCCCGCTCACCGGCACGATCGTGTTCGACGGCAGGAGTCCCAGCCGGCGAGTCTGACCGTCCGGCCCCGCGCGGACCGCGACGTCGGCGGTCAACAGCACGGCGGGGACCTCTTTTTCTCCCGTGGCCGGCGTGACCGGGACTCTCTGCTGAGCCTGCGTGACGTCACTCAACGGCGCGACCAGGGCCATCAGGATCATGATAACCGCCACCGAAGTATACCAGGGCTTCATGGCCCAAACCTCCTTGACCGGTGCAGTTGAAGTGTAAGTACTTCTATATCATATAACGATTTGTCAGGAATCCCAATTTGCGGCATACCTGGAACTTCAGGAGGTTGGAACCTTTCGGACGTCCAGCCGGAACAGGTCGTATCGGCGAGAAACTTCCGAAGTTTCCAAAACTTCGGAAGGCTAATTGATTGACATACCAACTGCAGTATGTTACAATCACAACAGTATGATTGGTTCCACAGGTGTCCTCGTCGATAGACCGTCTCAGTTTGGATGAGCGGTCCTCCAGCTAGCAGAATCTACTACGCCTTCGATTCAGTTGGTCCCCTTGGGATGGCTGAACAATACGGTAAGAGGAGCAATTCTCTTGCCCGCCAGTGCGCAAAGAAGGCGGCGTCGGACAGTGAGTGTATCACTGGTCTGAGCGCTGCTTTTTGGTTCGCACAGGATCTCCTGTCAGTCAAGCCGATTCGATCAGCACTCGACAATGGAGGTGGAAAATGCCGTACGCGTTCTGCAATAAGATCCTAAAGGTGGATTTGACGGCTGGCAAGATCACCGTCGACGAGCCCGGCGAGGCCTTCTATCGTAAGTACCTGGGCGGCACCGCGCTGGCGATGCATTACCTGCTGAATGAAATGCCCGCCCACGTCGACCCGCTCGGTCCGGAGAACATCCTGGTCCTCTCTATCGGTGTTCTGACGGGGGCTCCCATCTCGGGGCAGAGCCGCATCATGGCCAACGCGAAGTCACCACTTACCGGCGGGATCGGCGACTCGCAGGGCGGCGGTTTCTGGCCTGCGGAGTTGAAGTTTGCCGGCTTCGACGCCATCGTCTTCAAGGGCAAGTCGCCCAAGCCCGTCTATCTCTGGATTCACGACGGCGAGGCGGAGCTGCGCGACGCTTCCCACCTGTGGGGCAAGGGCACCGGTTACACGGAAGACAAGATCCAGGAAGAACTGGGCGACAAGAAGATCCGCATTGCGGGCATCGGCCCAGGCGGCGAGAACCTGGTCAAAGTGGCGGCGATCATCAACTTCAAGAGTCGGGCTTGCGGGCGCACCGGCATGGGCGCAGTCATGGGTTCCAAGAACCTGAAGTGTGTTGCCGTCCGGGGCACGCACAAATACCAGACCTTCAATCGAGGTGCGCTGACCGCGCTCGCCCGCGAAGGTCTCGAGTGGCGCAAGATCGACCTCGGCCAGCAGAACTTCACCAAGTACGGCACCTCCGGCGGCGTGACTTTCCAGCAAGAAGTCGGCGACCTGCCAACCCGCAATTGGTCCAGCGGGGTCTTCGAAGACTGGCAGAACCTGACCGGCGAGAACATGGTCGATACGATAATGATCCACAACGATACCTGCTACGGCTGCGCCGTGCGCTGCAAGCGCGTCGTCGAGGTCAAGCCTGGCGAAGGGAAGTATGCGGTCGATCCGGCCTACGGTGGGCCCGAGTACGAGACAGTGGCAACACTCGGCTCGTACTGCGGAATTGGCGACCTGGTGGCCGTGGCCAAAGGCAACGAAATGTGTAACGATTTGGGGCTGGACACGATCGGAGCGGGTGCCGCGATTGCCTTCGCAATGGACTGCTACGAGCACGGCATCCTGACGAAGGAAGATACCGGCGGCATCGATCTGAGGTTCGGCAACGCAGATGCGATGGTCAAGCTGGTCGAAATGATCGCGAACCGTGAGGGCTTCGGTGACGTCCTGGCAGAGGGAAGTGACGGGGCGGCGAGAAGGATCGGCAAGGGCGCGGAGCAATATTCCGTAACGTGCAAAGGCAACGCGTTCCCGGCCCACATGCCGCAATTCAAGCGTTCGCTGGGCCTGATTTATGCGGTGAACCCTTACGGTGCCGATCACCAGACGTCGGAGCACGACCACGCGTATTCTCCGGCCTATGGCGGCGAAGAAGGTCTGCGGCGCATGACGTCGCTCGGCTTGAACAGCCCTCGCCCGCCCATGACCCTGGACGAGGAGAAGGTCCGCTTTGCCCTGTACACTCAGCAGATCTATAACACGATGAACTGCGCCGGCACGTGCCAGTTTGTCTGGGGCGGAACGTGGCAGACGTACGGCGTTACGCCGCTGCCGCGGGCCATTGCCGCCGTCACAGGTTGGGACACCAACGTGTGGGAGCTGATGAAGGTCGGCGAGCGCTCCCTCAACATGATGCGCGTTTTCAACGCCCGCGAGGGTTTCGACGCGCGGCACGACACTCTGCCGCCGAAGGCATTCGTGCCGCTCACAGGCGGGGCGACGGACGGCGTGGCCGTGGATCGGGAGGAGTTCGAGCGGGCCAAGAAGCTGTACTATCAGATGGCCGGCTGGGATGAGAGCGGAGTGCCGACCCGGGCCAAGCTCGTCGAGCTCGATATTCCCTGGGCGGCTGATTTGATCGGAAAATAGAAAGAGACTTCCGAAGCTCCGAGAGCTTCGGAAGTCCCGCTATTCACCAGAATGAGCACTTCCGAAGTCTGTGTGACTTCGGAAGTCTTTTCGTTTTGATTCTACTTCCCAATCAGGTCTGCGACCCAGGCCAGATCCAACTCCAGGAACTTGCCCCGGGTAGGAACTCCGTTGTCGTCCCAGTTGGCCATCGCGTAATACTCATTCAACGCGGTCTCAAACTCTTCCTTGCCCACGGCGAAGCCGTCCGTCGTTCCACCCTTGAGGCCGATGTAGGCCTTAGGAGGCAGCTTGTCCTGGTTGCGGGCGATGCCCTCGCGAGCGTTGAAGGCGCGCATCATAACCAGGCTGCGCTGTCCTATCTTCATTAGCTCCCAAATGGAGGTGCTCCAGCCGGTTATGGCATTGATCGTTTTGACCAGATCGTCGAGGTCGTACAGCTGCCACGTCCCGCCCCAAACGAACTGGCACGTGCCGGCGCAGTTGAGCAGATGGAAGTTGTACTGAGTCTCGAGGGCGAAGCGGACCTTCTCGGTGTTCAGAGAGGTGACCGGCTGGGGCGAGACGAAGCCCAACAGTGACATGCGGCGCAGCTGCTCCGGACTGGCATAGCCTGGCGCGTAACCGTGGTCGTGCTCCGACGTCTGGTGATCGGCGCCGTAGGGGTTCACCGCGTAGACCAGGCCCAGCGACCGCTTGAACGCAGGCATGTGCGCCGGGAACGGCGAGCCTTTGCACGTTACGGAGTACTGCTTGGCGCCCTTGCCGATTTCCTCGGCTGCGCAGTCCGTCCCTTCCGCCAGCAGGTCTCCAAGACCCTCGCGGTGAGCGATCATCTCTGTCAGCTTGACCATCGCCTCGGCGTTGCCGAACTTGAGGTCCAGACCGCCGGTGTCTTCTTTCGTCAGGATGCCATTTTCGTAGCAGTCCATTGCAAAGGCGACGGCTGCGCCCGCGCCGATCGTGTCCAGCCCGTAACGGTTACAGATCTCATTGGCCTTCGCTACGGCCGCCAGGTTATCGACGCCGCAATAGCTGCCGAACGTCGAGAGCGTCTCGTACTCCGGGCCGCCGTACTGGGGATCGACCTGGAACGGGCCGTCTGTTATCTCGACCACGCGCTTGCAGCGGATGATGCAGGCGTAGCACGTGTCGTTTTCCTTGAGAATGGTCTCCGCCATCACTTCGCCGGAGATCGCCTCCCAATTCTCCATGATGCCGCTCGACCAGTTTCGCGTCGGGAGGCCGTTCGTCTGCATCATGAAGGCGACGTTGTTGGCCGTGCCCAGAGAGGTCATGGCCGCTTCCACGCCGTTCTTGTAGTCCTGAGCGCCCTTCTTCACCACTTGCTGGAACGCTTCGCGATCGGCGATGCCGACTTTTGCCTTGCCCCGGCACGCGACGGCTTTCAGGTTCTTGGAGCCCATCACAGCGCCCATGC
Organism: uncultured Chloroflexia bacterium; assembly: GCA_963843645.1. Classification (GTDB taxonomy): domain Bacteria; phylum Chloroflexota; class Anaerolineae; order DAOTYC01; family DAOTYC01; genus CAWJLE01. The sequence goes on from CAWJLE010000005.1 coordinate 353,569, forward strand.
CGGTCCGGCCGTTGGCCCGGTTCTTGGAGTTGATGATGCAGGCGTACTTCACCATCTTTTCGCCGCCCGGCCCGATCTGCAGGACCTGGATCTTCTTGTCGCCCAACTCCTCCTGGATCATGTCCTCTGTAGGCCCGGTTTCCTTGCCCCACAGGTGCGAGGCATCGCGCAACTCAGCCTCGCCGTCGTGAATCCAGAGATAGACGGGCTTCGGCGACTTGCCCTTGATCACGATGGCATCGAACTGGGCGAACTTGAACTCGGCTGGCCAGAAGCCGCCGCCCTGCGCATCGCCGATTGCCCCGGTGTGCGGTGACTTGGCGTTGGCCATCACCCTGGCGTTGCCGGAAATCGGGGTGCCCGTCAGCGGTCCAACAGAGAGGACGAGGATGTTTTCGGGCCCGAGCGGGTCGACGCCAGCCGGCATCTCCTTCAAGAGGTAGTACATTGCGAGCGCACTGCCCCCCAGATACTTGCGGAAGAAGGCCTCGCCTGGTTCTTCCACCTCCAGTTTCCCGGTGGTCAGATCCACCCTTAGAATTCGGTTCCAGTAGCCGTTCGCCATTTTCGCCCCCCTTTTCTCCTAATTGTCTTGTCGTTCGATTATCACACCCAAAACCGCTGACGCCTCGGCGAGGATTCAATCCAGCCAAAACCAAAGCCTCATTCGGGGGCGCAACCAGACGCGGCCCGCCCCTCGCAACGCGACCAATTGTGGATGAGGACTCTCTCAAAAGCCCACAGCCGTATGCGCTTTTCGAAACAGATCACATAAATCGGGACGCTAAAAAGTCTTTCGTTGAGGGTACGTCGACGCTTGAACTGACACTATATCATGAGCCGCGGCAGATGTCAAAACGACGGACAAAAGCCTACTTCGGCATGTTCTTCAACTGGATATAGGCCGGTCGCCACTGCAACTCCGGATACTTTGGATCGATGATCGCCCACCACCACTTCTCGTCGTCCTTCGTCCACTCCGGATAGGGCATGTAGATCAGACTCATGACGCCGATCCACGGCGCCCAGTGCTCCTTGGCATACTGGTACGCGCCCACCAGGTAGTCCGCCTTTTCCTGCTCGGTCACGGCGTGCCAGTGAAAGGGCGAGTCGGGCCGCTCGTCGCTCGTCCAGCCGAACTCCAACAGCGCGATTTGCTTGTCGGCGTCGCCGTTATCGACCATCACCTGGCGCACGTCTTCGGTGTGGCGGAAGCAATAGATGCGGCGGCGCTCGACCGGGCTGGGATCGCCGTTGTACAGCGCCGGGTCGTTGGCGACCACGGCCGGATCTGTTTCTGGCGGGACCTTGTAGCCGGCGCCGTGAACCCCCAGGACGTCGAAGAAGGGCTTGGCCCCGGCTTCGTACATGCCCTCGACGAAGTCGACGTCAGGCATGGCCACGTTGTCCGCAGCGGCTGGTCGGCGCCATTCCGGCGCTGATTACCATGGCGTCACGGATCGGCGCGTTTGATCGCCGGGTAGGCGGCCTGCAGCATGGCGGTGTAGCCGGCCGGATCCGGGGCCTTCTCGCCCCATTCCCGGGCCAGGTTAGGCTCGTTCCAGATCTGATAGGCGCGGACTCGCCCCTTGTAGCGAGACGCGAAAGCGAACAGGAAGTCCGCGTAATCCTGCAGATTGTCCGGCGCGCCGATGCCTGGGAAGCCGCCGCCGGCCCATGCCGGCTGGTTATCGATGCGGGCAATCAGGTTCAGCCCGTGCTGCTTCCACTTGCTGGATGATGCGATCGGAGCGCTCCCAGTCGAACTGGTTCTTGCCGGCACCCTCAATGTCGCGCCAGCCGAAGATCTGCTTTACCCAGGTAAAACCGGCGTCGTCGATGAGCTTCAAGTCACGATCGGCCGTCTCCGCTCGCCACCACAGGAAGGCCTGCATGCCGTACTCCGGCGAGTTCATGTGCAGCCCTTTGCCTGCCGCCGATTTGGCGGGCGCTGCAGTCGGTTCCTGGTTCGGCCGGTGCGGCTGCCGCCGGCGGTTTCTCGTCCGCAGGCGCCGTGGTTGGCTGGGGCGTCGGCTGTGTTCGTGGGCGAGGTCGTGGGTGTGTTCGAAGGGACTGGTGAAGGAGAGGCCGTGGCGGTGGGCGTGGGAGCCTGGGCGACCCGGGTGGCGACGCGTGGCGCCGTGGCTGCGATCTTCGGTCTGGATTGCGACAGCTTGCTCGTGGCGGTGAGCGAACCGAGCTGGGGGTACAACACGACCTCCGGCAACGACCGACTGCGGCGATCACCACGAAACAGATCGAAGCGACTAACAGCGCTGCACAGGCAATGGCGATGCCGTTCTTCTTTTTTTTGCGAACACTCCGGCCCTGGTAATCTTCCATTTCACCCTCAATGTATGGTTCAGGATCCTGTTAACGACAGAGACTTCCGAAGCCGGCAATGGCATTCGGAAGTCTCGGGCAGGTATCGGTACTGGTCGAGCTACTTTGGCATGGCGGCCAGGGCGCCGTAGACCGGCATTGGCCCATAACCTTGATCCACGATACCCCACTGCGCCATTTCTGAGCCGGGGGCGATGACTCTAAAGTTCAGGTTCCACAGGAACATCACGCCGACCCAGCCCCAGGCCTTGCCCATCTGGTAGGCCTTGACCGTATACTCCGCCTGCTGTTCCGGCGTGTTGTCGGCAGCGTATTCGTAGTTGACGGTTGGGCTGCCGGACGTAGCCCAGCCAAACTCCGTGGGCCAGATCGTCTTGTTGTTGTCGCCGTATTTCAGCGCGATGTTGCGGTAGCCTTCCATCGTGGCCTTGAAGCTCCAGCTGTGGTGGCGGTTGTTGACCGGACCGGTGAAGTTCAGGCCGGGCCGTTCCCAGGTCTGCCAGTCCGCGTCCGGCGGCATGTTGTAGCCGCTGGGGTGCGCGCCAATCGCGTCACACGATATCTTTCAGTCCGTTCTGGTACATGCCTTCCAGATAGGCGAAGTCGTCCATGGCGCACGGGCGGCGGCGCGCCGGTCGGCGTGAGCGCCCCGCTGATCACGACGGCGCCCGGGATCGGCGGCCTTGATCGCGGCGTAGGAAGCCTTCAGCAGTTGCATGTAGCGGGCCGGGTCGATGTGCTCGTTGCCCCACTCGTAGTGCAGGTTCTGCTCGTTCCAGATCTCGTAGGCTTTGACGTTGCCCTTGTAGTGGCCGGCCATGGCGCCCATGAAGCTGGCGAAGTCCTGCGCGTTGGCGGGCGGACCCTCGACGCTGAAGTCGGTGTTGCCGGGGCGGGCCCACTTCGGGGCCTTCGTCACGGAGAACATCGGGCTCAACGCCCGCGCTGGCCAGACCGTTGGCGATTTTGTCCAGCTCGCCCCACTGGAAGTCGCCCTTGCCGGGTTCCACGTCAGCCCACACCACCTGCTGTTTGACCCAGTTGAAGCCAAGACCTTTGACGGCGCCGACGACTGCGCCCATGTCGGCGTAGTACATGTGAGCCTGGATGCCGTAGCCGAACTGGGCGCCGTTTCCGGCGGCGGGGCGCGGCCGCTGCAGCCGGCGCGGCTTCTGCTGCCTTCTCGGCCGGTTTGATCCTCGGCAGCGGGCGCGGGCGCTTTGGCCACCGCCTTGGGTTTCGGCGTGGCAGTGGGTTCGGGCGTCGGCGTCGGAAGCGGCGTCGGCGTCGGCACGGCCACGACCAGCGCGACCTTGTTGACGTCGGCCGGGTTGGAGACCTGACCATCCGCGGACACAGCCGCCTCGATCATGTATTTGCCGGGATTCTGCGGCGCGGTCCACTCGAACTTGGGATCGGACAGCGGCTTCTTCTGCTCGGCCACCGTTGCGCCGTTGCCGTCTTGAATCTTCCACACGATATCGAACTGGCTCTGCACCGGCGGCACGATCTGCTCGTGGAACTTGCGGATCACTTCCCACATCTGCGGGTCGTTGGCCTCGCCCAGCAGGTTATCGATGGCCACGCCGCGCAGGTTGTACTGCGAAACGATCTGCAGCTTGCGAGCCAGGCTGGAGGCGTTCCCCAGCCATATGGTGTGTTTCTTGCCTCCGCCGTTGACGTAGCTGAACCAGTACGTGCCGGTGCCGGCGTCGAGCTGCAGGCCGGTCGACTGCTGCATGCCGACGAGGCTCAGGACCACGTTCTCGCCCGGATTGACCATCTGCTTGCCGTCCTCGACCTGAACCTGCGTGAACGGCTTGAGGGCTTGCTCGTAGGAGATCGGGATGAGCGAGTTATCGACTTGCTCGATGCTGCGAGCGGTCAAGACCAGTTGGATTTTGTATCGATTGGTGCTGCCCACGGCCCAGCTGAGCATGGCTTCCATCTTGCCGCCCGGCGAAATAGGCCTGCGGCTCGTCCATGGCCGGGATCTTCAAGCCGTCGACGAATTTGCCCAGGGCTTCCCAGTCGTACGCGCCCGTTTCCCAGCGGTCCGCTGCCACCTGCAGCGGTGGGCTGACGTGGATGCTGAGCAGCTTCTGATTCTCGTGGAGTGCCTGCGCCAGATTCGGCGATAAACTGGCTGTAGTCGTTGCGGAGCTGAGGGTTGATGCCGCGATAGTCGAGGTCGATTCCGGCGTACATGTTCTGCACCACCAGGCCTACAATCGCGGCGATGTGGCGCTGGCGCGCCCCCTCGTCGACCAACAGGTTGTCCACCAGATCGCTGCGGATCACGCCATCCTCACCCGCATTGCGCAGCGTCGGGACGAGCATGAAACTGCCCTCGTGGGCGATGGGCGACAGCGCACCAAGGTCGCCCCCGATGCTGCCGTCGCTGTTCAGGAACAGCCCGGCCGGGTTGAGCTCTACCAGAGAATTGCGAGCTTCATCGGCGATCTCGGCGCCTTTGGCGACCGGACCGGCGATGGTCGGCGCAACGGGTTTGGTCTGCATGATGACCGCGGACTTTGGCAGCTTGGGCCAGCCGCAGCTCCAGGCGGTCCTCACCGGGCAAGATATGGCTGGGCAGCCACTCCCACTCAGAGCCGTTCCAGCCATACACATCCAGGGTGCGGAGTGGTTCGGAATCGTTGGGGATAGGAATGGTCAGGGTCGCGGCCTGGGGCTCGTTCGAGCCCTTGAGTTCGATGCTGTAGAAGGGGCTTTTCATCACGAGGTTGATGGGGATCAACTCGGCAGCCTTGACCAGATCCTTGCGGGCCGAACCAGCCAGGAAATCGGCCCGGGAGAAGGACTTGAACCTGATTTTGACCTTGCCGGTCATACCTTCCGGCAGTATCACCAGTTGCGTGCCGTCGGGATCAGTCAGAACTCCGCCATCTGCGTTCACGGTGGCATAGTTGGTTTCGAAGATACGATCCAGCAGTGAGATCGGCGGTAGCAGAATGGTGATCACGATCAGCAGGGGAATGAGAGCCAGATTAATCACCCAGCCGGTCCATTTCCCTTCGAGTACGACCTCAAATACTCGAACCAAGGGGTTAGAACTCATTTCTTGGCCCAACTCCTTTCACCGAGGCGGTGCTGTTTCCGTTCAGGGATGCTTTGCTTGAACTGAGCGAAAACGATTCGTCTCTTTGTTTACTAAGATGAGGCAACAACCAGGCAAACATGATCCTACAATGCGGGTACAAGGCGCCAGTGGGCCTCCAAGCGGGCCACGCGGCGCAAGCCGTGATCCAGAGTCGGCAATTGAATATTGAACCCTAAGGTTCGGACAGAGAGCGTACCATTCCCTGGCTTCAGTATCGATGTGGGCATCATTAGAGTGTACGTCGAGGGGCAGTTGAACGCGAGCACTCGCCCACCAGAGACGCAACGTCGTGGGTGAGCGCTCCGCCAGGGAGGACCCTTGTTATTGGCATCCGAGCTTCTCGTCTGATAATGACAACTAATCGTCTACCTGACAATCAGAATTTGGGGCATGGCGGCTATTCTAACATAGCCAGGTTGAATGCGCAAATCAATCGTCATCAAAACTGACCCGTTCCTCCGGCCGGCAACCAACGTCCGCCCGGATTTTTGGGCAAAGCACGGCGAACTCTGTCGCTCAAGTCCTGGATTTCCGATCCCATCACTTTTCACCGGCAGGGATCGGCATGCCTACGTTTCCGGCCGTACCAATCTGCCTTCGCGCCTGGCGATCTCGACGATGGCGCTGGAGTCGTCGTCGTGCCACTGCCGCTCCCCGCAAGGAATCGGCTCGATGCGGCTATCGATGCGGGCCGCAATCCTCCACAATAGTTGTACATCTCCTCGCTGGCGTGGTCCGTCGAAGCGCGGCGAGACGACTACCAGGTCGATGTCACTCCACTCTCCTGGAGTGCCTCGCGCGGTTGACCCAAACACGACGGCAAAAGAGACGTCGATCCCTTGTTGGTCTAGCGCAGCAATATAGCGCCTGACCGCTTCTACAACAGATTCATCAGCCACTCGAACACCTCTTGGGCTCGTCTCACGTATCCTTCGGCCTCCCGCACACTGGGTGGCGGCGTCAGGGATTCTGGATAGCGGCCTTCGATGTTAAAAGCGTTCATCTCAGCGATCAGATCCAGGTATTCGGGACAGAGCTCGAGGCGTGCCGTTTCGGCAAGCCGCACCAGGTTGTGGATCTTGGGGGCAAGATCTCGTGTTTGTTTGCAGACGTGAGCCTTTAAGAGCTTCTCTAGCGCGAGGTGGCCGAAGAACAGACCATGGCGAACGCGACCTCGGTCGACAAGTTCCTTTGCCACCACCCAGTCTTCCTGAGCACCCAGTTGCCAGAACTCAATTTGTTTGTCGACGTCGAGCATGGTTATCGCTCTCCGGTCTGGCGACTTACCTGTATACCAGGTACCCCAGCAACGCTGCCCCGATGATAATGAACACAGGGCTGATCTTCGTGCAGGTCAGCAGGACGAACGTGACCACGGTTAGAATCAACTTGTCCCAGCCCTGCAGGAAGGCCATGCTCCAGCCCAGTTTCCGTGCGCCGAATACCGTCACGCCCACGTCGTAGGCCGTCCATAGAAGCAGCCCCACGACGATCGGCCGTACGGCTGTCAACATCGACCTGACCGCCTGGCTGTCCTTGATGGAAAAGAAGAAAACGATCATGAACAGCATCAGGAGCGTAGTCGGAAGCACGGTGCCGCCGGTCGCGGCGACGGCTCCCGGCACGCCGGCCAGCTTATAGCCGACGTAGGCGGATACCTGTGGCGCGATGGGGCCCGGCAGCGCGTTGCCGACAGCAACCGCGTCAGCGAATTCGGCCGGCGTCACCCAGCCTGCGGCCGTCGTCTCGCGCTGCATCAGCGCCAGAGACGCCGGCCCTCCGCCCCAGGAGAAGAGCGCCACCTTCGCGAACAAAATGAAGACCTGCCAGAGTAAGATCATTCCGACGAAAATACCCCCCTCTTGTGTCGGTTTGCCCGTTTGGTTGAGAGTCGCAGAAAATGTGAGTTTCGGCCGCTCCCGGCCGCGCTGCACGTCCAAAATGGACGCTCTCACCGGAATGGAGATCGAATGCCGACCGCTCGTCACTATTTTACCCAAGCCGGAGAAAAAAGAAAACCTCGGTCTAGTGCAACGACCGAGGACGGATTCCCGTTCTATTCGATTCTTGACCCAAACAGCAGGGCCGATCAGCCGAGGTCAGGCGAGGCCCTGACCTCGATCCTTGGGTTCGCCCTATGCCTCGTTCGCCTGGCCGCTCAGGCCAACCGCACACAGGAACTCGTCGATGAACTCGAGCACCATACGCTGCCGGAACCCTCCCATGGCGGCGATCAGGGTTGGGAGCCAGCTCAAAGCGACTATCGGCGCTGACCCGCCCGAATTCATGCTGCCGGGCAAAAGCGCGCTCAGGACTGTTCCGACGACCAGATACACGATAGCGCCCAGAACGAGGCCCATGAATGGATTCACCACGTACCACAGGGCGTGCTGCTTGTCGAAATCCTGCATCTCGGCGACGTGCCAGTGCAGGCTGTAGAAGCCTCCCATGATGCCGCCGATGGCGCCCCACAGCATAGTGTTCCACGCCGGGAGCAGCGCGACCATCCCCTGTCCCGCCGCCAGTTCCGTCCCCAACCTGGCGGCCAACCAGGTGGCCAGGGTCTTGTCGAACACGATTGCCGCGATGAAGGTGAACAGCAGCACCAGCTCATAACTCAGAATGGCCCAAGCCCAGGTGTTCGACCAGTGCTGAGAGTAACGGACGTGATTCGTCAGCAGTTTTGCGCGCTGAAGCAACACCTCGGCATCCTTCAAGTCGGCGGGCGTCCCAATCAGGAGCTTGTCGTGGGCCTCGCTGACCAGCCCGAGGGCTTCTTGGGCGAGGTCCATGCGGCTGTGCATCGTGCCCGTGATGCATTCATACAGCTCCTCAATCTGGAGCTCCAGAGACGTCGAGTAGCTCTGCAGCAGCTGCTGTTGAGCCATGGCGTCGTCGGTTGGGATGAAACCGGGAGAGACGTCCGGCAGAAGGTCGACGCTGTCCGGCAGTTCGCCCTCCCACAGTTCGAACTTGCCGGCTGACTCCCCCGCGGGTTCGGCGTTGACTGCCTCTGTCGCGGTGGGCTCGTCGGGAGCTGGCATGGGTTGTGGCTTCTCGCGGTGGCGAGGTCCGATCGCCGCGGCCAGCCTGGCCTTCACGGAGAACGCGTCGCCATAGCCCTCCGGAGTCAAGTCCAGCGGTTGGCCCGGCACCCGGGCCCTCTCCCAGAGGGACTCGGCGCGACGCTCGTACTCCCGGCGTACGTCGTGCGGTGATCGTGGGCGGGCGACTGGTTCGCGGGTTTTTGGCTGAGTCCCGGATCCCTTAGCCTGAGACGTCCTCACAGCGTCGGAAGCCGTCGGCGTCACGAAGCGTGACTGAGCTGGCTCATTCGCGGATTCGCCGGCGCACTCCGACGATGCCGGTGGCGTGCGTGGAGTGAGCGGCTCAGGAGGAGCGAGGGGGGTGATGTCCTCCACTCCCGGCGTCCCGGCCACGGGTTTGCCGTTGGGCTCCTGGGCAGGGCACTTGGACGAACAGGCGGCCAGGAACTCGGGTTCAAACCCAGTATAGCTGGAAAAGTCCTCGCAATTGCCGAGGTCTGGGGCTTCGAATTCTTCAATGCCGCTCTGGATCGCTGGATCGTCTTCCTGCAACTGGTTTTTCGGGACCAATCTCAGCAAAGGACGATGTGAAGGGTGTGCCTCATCGGCCGATGGTCCGTGACGCGCAGCTGATTCCCCCACAATCGGTCTCCTTTCACAAAGCGGATGCCGGCGCTTGGCCGGCGAGCGCATGGATCACATTCTGAACGTCTGCTACAAGATTATACCATACTTCACCCATAATGGCAATACCTGACTATTACCTCGGCAAAGCAATTGCATTCAATTGTTGCGCTCTGCGGGGTATTATCTGGAATTCCCTTTCTGTGGACAGTGTGATATAATGCAGGTGAACTGGTTCGCATCGATGCAATATCAGGATGAGGGAGCGCTATGTCATTTCGACTATGGGGCCCTGCCTTGCCAAGCGTGCCCTTCCCAACGCATCCGCTTGCCCTCCTAGTGTTTCTGACCGCGGGTTTGCTGATCGTACTGCTGCTCCTGGGCAGTGCGCGGTCCCTCGGTCGCCTCGGGATCTCCCAGCTGTCGGTGTGGCTGGGCAGTCTCGTGCTCGCCTTCACCCTGTCCTCTCGTGTCCTTGTACAATTGCAGCTTTGGCCCGACCTGTGGGCCGGGCAGGCGCACGCGTGGATTCCGGTGTTGTGCGGCGTTCCCGTCGTGCTGGCAAGTGCGATCGGCATGTTCCCGGCGATCACAGTCGGCCTCGCCGTGGGTCTTATGCGAGCGGCCTGGGTGTCGCACTCCGCGGTGGACGTGATCGCCATGCCCATTTGGGCTGCGGCGGCGAGCTATCTGATGGTGCAGCATCACCGCGGCCGGCTGCGCGCGAATTCTGCGCCAGCCTATAGTGGCGAGTCTCGTGTCGGCAGTCATGCTTTGGCTGCCGAGTTCACTATCCCTGGCCTTGTACCCCGAGAGCACCCTGGCTGAGACGCTCATCCGTCACAGCCCGGCGCTGGCCATGGAATTGCCACTCGACCTCCTCATTGCCCTCGTTGCGGGTATTGTGGTACAAATCCTCTACCTGGCGCTTCCAGCGGTCAATCCCGATCCGACCGGCGGCAAAACGCCGTTCTATGCTCGAACGTTGAAAGCCCAGGTGCTGTGCGCGTTCTTCCCTCTGGCCGCGGTAATCGGCTTTACTCTCTTCTATACGGTCAACACGACGGCCATCAGCGTCGTGTTGCGCACGGTGGTCAACCAGGCGGACAACGATGCCACGACCATCGCCAGAAGCGAAACGACCCTCTTCGATACCGGCCGGCAACTCGTGACTCAGTACGCGGGACAGGAGCCAGAGTGGGTTCCCAATGACGCAGAGCGGGGGGCTAGGCTCGAGCGGTACTTCAACACGATGCCCTTCTTCGATCGAGTCAGCATCATCAGCCCTTCATTTGAGCTGCTATCCAGCTTTCCGGCTATAACAGGCACCGAAACCAGCGCCGTGGCAGCCGCACAGCAGCAGGCGGCGCAGCAGTCGCTGCTCACGAAGGCCGCTTCAGTCAGCTTGCCCTACGATTTGGGAGGCGAGGCTTATCTCGCTTTCTGTGCGCCGATCACGTCCGGCTCTGATACGGCCTCGAGCGTTTTTGTGGGCGAGGTCGCGCTTTCCCGGACGGCGCTCGACCAGTCACTCGTCGACTGGGTGAAGCGGGAAAATGGGCAGGAGAAGGGCTTCATCGTCGACTCGCGGAACATCGTCGTGGTGCATCCGGACGCCAGCCAGCTGCTGACGCACTGGGTGCCGCCCGATTCGGTCGACGGCGTCGTCACCGGCGTGAGCGGTCAGGCGTTCGTCAGGGCCGACCCCGACGGAACGCGCTGGCTTACCTACGTTTCATCGCCCACGGCAATGGGGTGGAAGACGGTCTTCCAGATCCCGTACGCGCAGCTGGTGGGCCTCTACTCGAGCATATCGACGCCGGTCATCGCCGTCGGGCTGATCCTGGGCGTCGTCATCGCCGGCCTGATCCTGGTCATCGTGCCGCGATTCGTCCGCCCGATCGAGACCCTGTCCCAGGCGGCCAGCCAGATCGCCGCCGGACGGCTGGACGTTCGCATCGACGTGGCCGGAGACGACGAGATCGGACGACTGGGTCTGGCGTTTGAGCGCATGAGAATTCGCTTGCGCAAGCAGCTGTCCGAATTTGCCCTACTCCTTCGTATTAGTCGGGCCGTCTCCGCTCACCCGAGCCTGCCCCGCAGCCTGAAACCCGTTCTGTCCGGAGTCTTGCAGGGCACGTCGGCGAGCTGTGCGCGCGTCATCCTGCTGTCCGCCGAGGGGAAACCCCAGCAAGAGATGATCTCGAGGTCCTTCGGACACACGGAGTGGCGCGACAGCAGCGCCTTCGACGATCAGCTTCTCAAGTTGCTGGAGAATCGGCGCGCGATCAGAGTGCGCGACACCAGCATCTACCCGCATGCGTTCTGTACGGAGGCGGACACTGCCGTCGGGTTCCCGATCGCGGTCAATAGCCAATTGGCCGGCGTGCTCTGGGCCGAGTATGCGCGTTCCGGCGACTTCGTTCAGGAAGACATCGAGTTCCTGGGCACGCTTGCCGGCCAGGTGGCGGTGGCGATTCAGAGCGCACGCTTGTTTGAGGCGGTCGAGCGCGAGAGGCGGCGGTTGGCCGGCATCCTCAACAGCACCGGAGATGCAATTCTGGTCACGGACAGCCGTCACACGTTGGTTCTGTCGAATCCCGCGGCCTCCACCATGTTCTGCATGGACGTAGCCGCCCTGGTGGGGCAGTGTCTCGACACCGCCAACTTCCCCACGCCGATTCTCGAGATGCTGAATCGGCTCTCGTCCTCGAAGGGAACCATTACCCGGACCTTTGAGACGGCTGATTGGCGCACACTGTACACGACCGCGGCGGCCATTCGAAACGAGAGCGGCGAAAGCGACGGCTACGTCGTGGTCGTGCGCGACATCACCGATCTGACGCGCGCGGAGCGGCAGAAATCCGAGCTCGTGACGACCGTGACGCACGACCTGCGGTCACCGCTGACGGCACTGACGGGCTATGCCAGCCTGCTGGAGGGCTCCGAGCCACTGACGGACGCGCAGTCCGGGTTCATCGGCAAAATCAGAGTGAACATCTCACGGATGACCGAGATGATCGACGATCTGGTTGACCTCGGCAAGATCGAAGCTGGGGTCGACGTTCAGATGCGCGAGTGTGACATTCGAACGCTGCTCGTTCAAGTGACTGATCAGATGAAAACGCTGGCCCAGGCAAAACAACTGTCCTTCAGGGTGGACGCCCCCGCCGGCCTTCCAACTCACGGCCGACAATGCCCTCGTCCGCCACGCCATCATGAACATTGTCGACAATGCCATCAAATATACCTTCAGTGGCGGCGTAGACATCCGGGCGATGCAGGAAGCCGATCGAGTGGTGGTCAGCGTGAAGGATTCGGGAATCGGCATCCCGGAAGCGGAAATCCCCAAAATCTTTGAGAAGTTCTACCGCGTCAAGAGCAAAGACACGGCGAAGATCACCGGTACGGGGCTGGGATTGGCCATCGTCCGGTCCATCATGGAGCTACATCACGGGCGCGCGTGGGTGGAGAGCTGTCCGGGCCAGGGGAGCACGTTCTACATGGCGCTGCCCCGCGCGACAGGCTCGGCTCCCAAGACGGCCTGACGACAAACCCCTAGGCGAAAAGACCAGAGCCCACCGCATCGCGGTGGGCTCTGTGTACGTCTAGAGCTCAGATGGTGTCCCGGACTTCCGGACGGCCGGGCCCTCGACCGCCTCAGCCTGCTCCCAGCTCGGACCGAAAGACCGATTCCATCTCGCGGCGGAAGCGAACTGCCTCAGCCCTCTCGTCGACGGCCACGTCGGCCCACGTCACTGGATCGCCCTCTTTGATGGGCCGCACCAACTTAACCTTGTGGGCCAGGCCGATGGGCAGACCCCCCATGGCGAGCGAACGGGCGGCCGGCGTCAGCTTGCCGTACACGGTATAACCGCCTTCGCCATCCAGCAACTCACCCGCCTTGAGGTCGCGCTTTGCCGTCGAAACGACGTCGGCGCGGAATCCGGTCGCAGCGCCTGTGGGCTCGTGTCGCAGCGCGGCCGATGCGGCGCTGACCGATACCTCGAGCCCGATGAGGTGCCACGGCCGATACATGGCGCCGTACCGGCCCGTAGCGTCCGTCATGACCGCGTACTCCTTGAAATTTCGCTCGACGTAGTCGTTGCCTGCTTTGAACACCACCCACACGCCCCAGCGGATATCCCGGAAGACCGGCCGCCCGTCGCGCTCGAGCGATGAAGTGACCTCCACCTGCCCGGAGTGATGCAGCAGGCCGCCTTCCTCGGCGGGCCGAAGAATATGTGGCAGATCATCGACGCCGCATGGCGGGAACGCCAGGCCATCGGGTGCAGGGGTGAGGCCGGTGGCGTTTGCTACGGCCGTACTCTCGATGGCCGGCTTGGTTCCATCCAGGAAAGAATTGAACATCTGCGGGTTCATTCCGCCGGCGCGTGCCTGCTCCGCCGTCAGGCCCCAGTTGTCCCACACGGTCTCTGGAGTGGACTTGTAGAAATGCGGCAGCCATTTGTGCCCGCGACCCGCCGCCACCACTTCGAAGCCGGAGACGCGGGCATGATCGACCAGTTCGCAGATGAGCGCGGGCTGATCCCCATAGGCCAGGCTGTAAACCACGCCGGCTTCCTGCGCCTTCAGCGCCAACAGCGGCCCGGCAAACGCATCCGCTTCGACCGTCACCATCACGACGTGCTTCTTCGCGGCGAACGCCCTGAGCGCGTGGCTTACGGCCGAGGGCGGGTGGCCGGTGGACTCGACGATGACCTCAATCTCCGGGTGGGCGATCAGGCCGGCGACGTCGTCTGTCACGAAGGTCGTGCCATGATCGATTGCCTCGCCGAAGCTGCGGGCCGAATAACGGTCGGGCTCCCAGCGCACACGCTCCAATGTCTGCTTCGCGCGCGGAACATCGATGTCGCCGATTCCCATGAGGTGCAGTCCCTTGATGCGTGGCACCTGTGTCAGGAACATCGAGGCGAACTTCCCGGCGCCGATCACCCCAACGCGTACCGGTTTGCCTGCGGCAGCTCGGGCGGCGAGCAGATCATAGAGACCCATCGTTGATCCTCCTGGTTCGTTATTGTGTCTTGGCCACGTGCCGGGCGGGCCCCAGCGACGAGGCCCCCGAGCTGCGGCGTTCACGATCATTCACATCGGCACGGCTAGTTTACTCATCTCGGCCCTATCGTCAAGTTCCGCGAACCGACGGATTCGAATATTGGGTAGCGCAGAATCCGGTTCGTCCTGCCTCGGGCGCGAATCAGCGGTGTGCGTCGATCAGTCGGGTGTCGGCAGCCGAAGGCGAATCAAGTGCCATTGCCGCCGCTCGTTCTGCCGGGTAACAAAACGACCCGGCACACGGGCCGGGCCGTTCTGGAGTCTGACGTGGTAGCGAAGCCGACTCTTTTCACGCGCTTCGAGACTCTGCCTCAGCTCCTTCAGCTTGTGTCGCGTGTCAGCCGACGGAGCAGGCGGCACAGCCGGCTTGCTACCGCCTGCTCATCCTTCGGTTGGGATCAACACCGTCTTGATCCCCGCATCGTGCTCCTCGCGGGCGAAGCGCATCGCTTCGAACGCGTCCTGGAGAGGGAAAGTCCGGGACACCACTTTCTCCAGCGGGAAGCGGCGCGAGCCGATGATCTGGATCGCCGCCGCGTAAGAGCCGGCATTGAGGAACGAGGCCTGGACTGTCAGCTCTTTCGCCGCGATGTCTCGATCGGTGTTGATGGGAATGGTCTTGTTCCCCGTCAGGCCGACCAAAACGACTGTGCCGGCCTTGCGCGCGTATTCGAAGCAGGTCTGCTGCGCGCTGACGGAGCCCGCCGTCTCGAAGACCACGTCGGCGCCCATGTCGTGAGTCAGGCCGTTGACGATCTCAAGCGGGTCCTGCGTGTGGATGTTGACCACGACGTCCGCCGCGCCGATTTCGCGGGCAAGGTTGAGCCGGTAGTCGCGGGTGCCCAGCAGGATCACGGGTTCGAAGCCGGCCACCTTTGCCGCCACGCCCTGCATCAGACCGATCGTACCGCCGCCCACGATTACCGCCGCGTCGCCCAGCTGGCGCTTGTACGCCAGATTGACCGCCCGCACGGCGACCGCCAGCGGCTCGGCGAAGACTGCCGCCAGCAGGGGCGCCTGCTCCGGAATCCGGTGCACGATGGCCTCGTACGGCACGAACAGGTGCGTCGCGTAGCCGCCCCACAGGCCAGGCGGGCGGGTGGTGGGGATATTGCAGCCGTATTCGCGGCCCTCCAGCGTATCCTGGATGCACAGGTTGGTCAGCCCGCGCTTGCACCAGTAGCACTCCCAGCACGGGATGACCAACTCCGCCGCCACCAGGTCGCCCACCTGGACGCCGTGGTGGCTGGCGGCCGTCGGCGCCGACTTCCGCCACGCGGGCGATGAACTCGTGGCCGGGTATGATCGGGAAACGCGTGTGCCAGGCGTCCTCCCAGAAGTGGTGCGCATCCGAGCCGCAAATGCCGCAGGCCTGGACCTCCACCAGCATGTCGCGCGGGCCGATCTGCGGCCAGTCGAACTCGCGCAGCTCCATTTGCTTCGCGGTCGGCACCACCGCGGCAGTCACTTTGCGGG
Source organism: uncultured Chloroflexia bacterium (assembly GCA_963843645.1). Taxonomy (GTDB): domain Bacteria; phylum Chloroflexota; class Anaerolineae; order DAOTYC01; family DAOTYC01; genus CAWJLE01. Next base: position 369,256 of record CAWJLE010000005.1, read on the forward strand.
TGCTCATCGATCGGCGTCTCCCTTCGAGCCTATTCCATCCACGGATCGAGCGCCACCTTGAAGATCGTCTTCTGGCCCTCCAGCCGCCAGCCCTTCTGGAGGATCGCATCGACGGCGTCCTGGGCTCGGCTGAGCGGCAGGATGGGATTGACCAGCTTCTCCCACGGGACGTCGCGCTTCTCCAGGAACGGCAGACCCTGGACGAAGAACTCGATGTCGCCGCCCCAGCACGAGTAGATGTTGACGTTCTTCAGCATCATGTCCGTGTGTGGATTCAGCGTCACGGTACCGCGGTCGGTGAACATGCCCAGCTCGACGTAGTCGCCGCTGGTGCGCACCATCTGCAGGCCCTCGGCGATGGCCGACGGGAACCCGGCCGCCTCGAAGACGATGTCGGCGCCGCGTTGGGCGATCGTTTCGTCCTGGACCATGCGCACGCGCTCCGCCGGGTCCTTGACCTGCTCGATGTCGATGGTGACGTCGGCGCCGAACTGTTTGGCCAGCTCCAGCCGCTCGGGCGGGCCGCCGATGGCGATGACCTTGTACGCGCCCATCCGCTTCAGGAAGTAGATGGCGCCGAAGCCGATCGCGCCGGTGCCCTGGACCACCGCCACGGTGCCCAGCTTGGGGCGCGCCCGATTCAGGCCCTGCACCGCGATGGTCACCGGCTCGGTCAGGACGGCGATGTTGGCCGGCAGGCTGGTCTTCAGGAAGGGCGTGTGCTCGTACTGCACGTAGACGTATTGTGAATACCCGCCCGACAGGACGTTCGGCTCATCGTCCGGCATGAAGCCGTACGCCTTGATATTGGCGCACACGGTGGGGGTGTGCGCAATGGCGCAGAAATAGCAGTGGCCGCAGCTCACGCCGGGGATGACGATCACCCGGTCGCCTTCCTCGACAGGCAGGCCCCGTGCGTCTGCCAGCACATCTTTGCCCACTTTGTCGATGGTGCCGCAGAACTCGTGCCCCAGGATGATTGGGTAGGCGGTGCCGGCCAGGCCACCCTTGTACATGTGCGCATCGGTGGCGCAGACGCCCGCCAGCTCATTCTTCAGGATGAAGGTGCCCGGGCGGGGATCGGGCACCTGGTACTCCTGGATCGTAAACGTCCCGTTGGGTTTGTCCAACACTGCCGCCTTCGCTGTCCTGGCCATGTGACCCTCCCTTTCTGTGCTTGCCTCGTCGCAGCACCACCGACCGGTGGCTTCCGCCATGAATTGGGGTGACTTCTGCACGCACTATAGCCCACGAAGCCGAATCATGCAAGACTGCGAATGAAAGGAAGGGGCAGTTAACTTCAATGGGGGACTGTTGGAGGTTCAAACACAGCTCGAGCTTCGCCAGTCGCGCCCGGCTCTGCAGGTTGTTCAGCCAGCTTTTGCTTTGTATCCTATCCAACACTGGAATTCTGCCAAGTTCCTTGCGCGCTGATACAACTGACTATGCAGTTTTCACCGCAGCTTCTCTATCTTACCCCAAGAACCAGATTTTTTGTGCGCTTGCAGTTTTTTGAGTTTTGTGATATAATATGACTATCGTTCGAGGTTTGCCTAACCCAAGGCAGGGAAGCAAGGAAGTGGGCAAGGAGCACCACTCGTGTGTGCGTGAGGAGCTCCTCGCCCTGGACAGCTAGACTACGTGTTTCATGGCTTTCAGGAATAGTTCGAGGGCTGCTGGCGAAGCGACTAGTGCTATTAGCACTACCTCTCGATACTTGCACTCAAAGCCGATCACTAGTTTGGCTGTCCTTCTTTTTGATGCCTTTAGCGTCTTCCAGCCGATATTCAGCTTCATCGAGCACAGACCTCCTTTCTATTGGACTTGGGGCATAGGCGAAACTCGCTCTTCAAAAAACAGACGCTCCCACCGGCTAGGCAGGAGCTTGGGGGCTTCGAACAAACGTCAGTGAAGTATACGACTCGCAGATTAGTCTCCCGCTCAAAGTGGAAACACCAAACGGCTCCTTTTTTTTCGAACGTCATGAATGACTTTATACACAATCCTTTCTGCACAATCATAGCCAGAGCCGTCGGCATATCCGTATCGCGTCTTTGATGACGACTTGTGACTTCACCTGCGCAAGCCAACGTGACCGACGTTCTGTCGGATCAATCTCGGGTCATTCGCCTTCGTGTGATTTTATCGATATCTGCGGCGATACTGTGCCAGTGCTTTGAAGAAGGGCCAAAGTGTCATCCCCAGTCGATGCCAGTGTGCTATGGGGAATACATCCGAGCAATTCGAGTTCATCTGCTGCGCCAGTCCTTCAACTGGCAATGAACCAGTGGATGAGTCATATTGCGACCTCTACTTGTAATAACGGCCTAAAACTGAAGCTGTCTCTTCGACACAATCCAAAAGAGAGGGGAAGCCAGGGCTTTTCGGCTCTGGCTTCCTCCACTGGCATCCTTCTTGCAGGAAGCTGCTCCAGCCTCATACGAACGAGCTTATCGGGTTCAGAGAGGTGTCCTTCAGTCAGCAGGTAGTTGACCGGCGGCAATGTGTGACTCGCCAAAAAGCTCTCCCAGTTTGCGGAGAAGGCGTTTGTTAAGCTGCGAATGTGACAATAGCCCGTGCTCGAGCAAGACAACGGAATATGGCGACACGTGCAGCACTTGGGCGAGGGCATTCACGCCGAGGCCGCGTTTCATCCGGAGATCGCGCAGGCGGCATCCAAAAGCTTCTGATGGAGTCTGCTGCGAGTCTAGGCGTCCAGAGCTACGATGCAATTGGCGGTATTCGTCAAACCATTGGGCTAATCCATCTGCAAGCTGCATGACATGGTCGTCGGAAGTAATGTACTGGTCGCAGTCGCCATTGCGCAGCGATTCAAAGTCACTTACGTCCTTTGCTTGCCTCCTGATAGTGGCCCTATTACGCATGCGTACGAATAGCAAGCCTCCACCACTAAGTATGGCCATCGCGGTCAGGCACACATGTAGTGCAAACAGAGGAGCTTCCGTCATTTGTGGTTGTGGTGCATCTACATGTGCACTTAGATTGAATGCCTTCATCATTTCAATCCTCCTTATCACGGGGAGCGGTATACAAAAAAAGCGTTGGTACATAAACGTCCCATCCGTCTACTTTAGAGAACGTAATGGGAGCGATTTTGTTTCCTGACTTCGCCATGCCGCCCGAAGCTTTTCAATGTTTGGGAGATTCGGTTGATCGGGGAAGGATGAGGACTCTCGTAGTTGTGTGTGGCCACTCAATTGACAGCGCTCCTGTGCGCATAAAGGGAGCAACTGCGCTCCCGGAAAGTCACGGGCCAGAGTTACTTCTGTCAGAACCGCTATGGACCTGATTATTCCTCGGTGCCTTCAGGGTTTCACGAAATTCGTCACGTCTGATTCCCTCCCGATGCTACATGTCGCTTAGGTAACTGGTTCAATTCCAGCGTAATCGGGTTGCGCTCAATGGCTTTATCACCCATTACTGCAAACATACGCTGTAGCTCTTTACGTTCTGCAGATCGGAGAGGAAACATTGAGAGCAACTCCGCATAGCGCCTTCGTTTGAACAAGCGGAGATCTGAGTTGTCGTGGTCAGAGCGTCCAGCTCCCACGAACTTCGAAAAGCCCACGCCTAAGCGTCCAGATGGTGAATGGCCAATTGGAGAGTGGTTCATTTCATCACCAAAGCCCTCCTTCGTGCAGACCGCCTTAGCCCATTCGAGGTGCAGGAATGATAGACACATCTTATCGAATTCATTGAAGGAGACCCACCGGAACATGTGGTCGGCGATTGAGCGTAGAACCGCCTGATATGTGGCCACCTTTATTGCTACCCTGAGCAGTTTATCCCCAACCGGTGGACCACCACAGCCTTTCACCAACTTCTGATCGAACGCGGGGTCGTAGATCGATATTAAGCCAGCAATCGCCCGCCGGAGTTCCGCCCGTGTGGGTTGGTCAGTGGACATGAGAACATCAATCGCCTGCCTCACTATCACACGGTCGGAGAATGCGATTTGGGTTCTCGGATCCTCCATTTTCCCCAATCTCCTTCATGTATAAGCTTATAAGCTGCCTAATTCTCCGCGTCTGTAAGAAACCACTGGCCCCAATTGTCATCAACAAAAACCCTGGCGACTGAGAATCTGCCCTCACTAACATGAACGGAAATCTGGCGGGACTGTTTCCAGGCGCATTCTTATGTAGCGACCTGATCTCGGATTTTTCTCCCTTGCTCGGAACCCCTGGCTTAATGATTCGGCTAACATTGGCTGCTACATAGAGACGATCTGGGGGTGCACACATTGAGCGCGACAAACATTTCGGCCAAGCTTTCCCTTGAAGCTGATGCCAATCGTTGACATGGATTCGTCTTAGGATATGCAAGAAACGCTTTGGGTTCGATGTCGTTATAGTTAATGAGTGGGTTCAGTTGAATCCCCTAGCGTGAGAGCCGTTGATATTTTGCCTGATCAGTTTTCTGAGAGGAGGCACAGAAATTGATCAAGACACCATTTGCATTGGGGCAGCTGTGGCCTGTGTACACATGTCTCTTCTCGTGGGCGTTTTCAGGGACCAGTAATGGCAACGACAACCCCGGCAAACAATTGAATCCAAGCGAAGCCCTTTCCGTTCAACAGGCCATCGAGATTATCAAAACAAGCGGGATGGATGACGGGAATTCTCAGAATTTCAGGGTAAATAGGGCAATCCAGCATTTGGTTAGCACCTTCAATGGTTTTATGCACAGCAGACTTCGAGCATCAGGGATTAATAATGAGTTGGACCGTGAAGAGCTCATCCAGGACACCTGGAAAGGTATCCTACGGAACATCCATCGATTGAAATGGCAGGGAGACGCCAAGTTCGAGCATTATGTGGCAAGGACCCTCCGTAGAAAGGCAATCGACTTTTTTCGCAAGCATCGCAATGACCCCCATGTACTCGACTTCGATGTTTCACAACTTGAGGAGCCGGATCCAAAGTCGGTCCCTGGTTGCGGTCGTGATTCAATGGCGCATGTGGTCCAGGATGACCAGCCATCTTACTGTATGAACCCCGAGCAGAAACTCCTGGAAACGGAAGAGAGGCTCGAATTCCTCGAGTTCGTTACGTACCTACGGAAAGCGTGTCTGGGTCTTTTCCCTCTCGGTTGTCGAGAACGGCAGGTGATTGAGGCGTTATTCAACGGCCTGGACAATCAAGCCATAGCGTCTAAACTCGGAACGACAGACACCGCAGTGCGCGTCGCCAAATCCAAAGCACTCTGCAAGATTCGGCAAACGCTGCTGAGACGGCCGAAAGACCCTGCCTAGATTGAAGTGTTACCCACTGTTGCGTGGCAGAATCTCTGCAATATCTGCATGTCAACGCCAGCTTAGATAAGGAGGTGGTGTCTTTCGCCAAACGAGTGTTAGTAGATCGCGGCAGTTTGAGTGAGGAGAAAGGGTATGAAGACTCTACGAAAGCCATAAAGGCGGAATTGAAAGGAGAGTAGGCTATGCAGACGGGAGGCCTGCTATTGCAAGGGGTGTTCCGTGGTGTCAAGCTGGTTCGGCACGTCCTGCTCGGGCTCACGGCGTTGTTGAATCCACGGTACCTAGCGAAAGCTAGCCGAGATTCTAACGTTGATCAAACGGCTGAAGGACTCGCCGACTGGTACCTGAAATACAGGAAGTGCCAGAAGCCTGGGGAAGGCCTTGTTCGGACACCCTCCGAGGTCTTCGGTCTCTACGTCAAGGCAATCAGATGCCGACTGAGCTTGAGCAAGGAGGATTTGGCTGAAAGAATCGGAGTCGATGCAAACGAGATTTGTCTGCTTGAGCAGGGATTGCTGCCCGAAAAGCGGATGTCGTCTCCTGAATTCCTGGCGATGCTAGGAAATGCTCTGAACCATCCACTGGGGCTCGGCCAAGACGAGACGATCTTGTCCACGTTTTTGACTGGAACAACTGGATCTCCGGCAGGCCCCGCTACGCCAGCCGCGGTTCGGGCGCTAAGCTTTCAGATCCCGGGTAACGTTGGTAGGTCATCTTTTTGCAGTGTGGACCCATCAAAGGAGGCGACCGTTGAGGTTCTTTGTCTGTATCCGAATCCTAGTTCCAGCACAGGAGCTGGTGGACATCTGAGCGGCGCATGGAGGTCAAGCTGACCAGTTGCCCTTGCCTGGCAGTTCAAGGACGGAAAAGTCGTAATTCCTCGGAATTGCGACTTTTTCTTATATCTTTATTTGTGGGCACATCGACGAACAGATTGTTGTACGCAAAACCGGAAAACAGTCGCACGGGCTGGAAACTCCAGATGCTCTGCCACATGCTCACCCTCAGGCTTTCTTACACCCTTATTTGGGGTAACTCCGCACAATGCCTCACGCTTGTCTGATCAAATGTCAATGCGAGGGCATTCCCCTCGAAAACTGCCGGACTAATATTCTCGGCTACAGACGTATTCAGACACCAACATTTCCCTTGGGTGGGTGACAAGAAAAGTTCCAAGTTCGCTGCACAGTCACAGCACGAGATTTCGTCCAGGGCCGACCCCACGCCGAGGCTCGCTGGTCAACCGACCCGGCCGCTCGCTCGCCGCGCTCCCCGGTGTCCCCGCCCAACACAACTCCTCCGTCTTCAGCGCAGTGACGAATTGCTAGCCCAGCGGCGCAGTGGTCTGGACCGTTCAAGGCGTCCAGCGTTTGACCGGCACACAGGTTTGGTCCATTCTCCCGCCGGAAGATGAACGGGCACCTGCATCGCTCGCGGATCCACGGCCGGCGCAAAGGTGAACTCGGAGCCGAACAGGTACTGGCACCGCAGCGGGGAGGCATTCGGGTCGTTCGGATAATCCAGGAAGGGATGGCGCGCCGCGGTCTCGATGCCGTCGTATTGGTCCGCGTCTGCAATTCATGGCCGAGCCAGAACAATACGACAGCAGATACGCGTGCCCGGGAGCCCCAGGCCGGCAGCGATGGGTGGATCGCCGACGGGTTCTCGGTCGCCCTCCCTTTCTGTGCATGCCTCCGCCGAATCCCGGATCTCCCGCTCAGCAGTCCTGACACCCACATTGGATCGCGCGGAAGCGCTCGAATGCCGCCGCCCAGTCCGTGCCCCGCCGGGGTTCATAGTACTGCCGTTCGACGGAACGCGCCAGACTGCGCCGCGCCGCGGCCACGTCCGGTATGAACCCGGTCGCAATGGCCTGCACGATGACGTTGCCCAGAGCTGTCGCCTCCACGGGGCCGGCCACGACCGTCCGCCCGCACGCGTCGGCCGTCATCTGGCACAGCAGGTGATTCCGGCTGCCGCCGCCCACGATGCGGATCGTGCCCAGGCGACGACCAGTCAGTTGCTCGAGCGCCTCGACCGTCTGGCGGTACTTGAACGCCAGACTCTCGAGGCAGCAGCGCACCGTCTCGCCGATCGTCTCCGGTGTGGGCTGGCCGGTCCGCCGGCAGTAGCCGCGGATAGCCGCGGGCATGTCCGGAGGGTTCCAGAAGGCCGGGCTGTCGGGATCGATCAGGCTGCGGAATGGCCGCGCCGCCTCAGCCAGCTGCATGAGCCGGGGCCAGTCGAAGTCCGGTCCCTCTCTCTGCCACTGGCAATGGCACTGCTGGAGAAGCCACATGCCCGTCACGTTCTTCAGCAGCCGGATCGTGCTCATCGACGCCCTGCTCGTTCCCAAAATTCAGGGCCTGAACCTGCTCGTCGAGGATCGGCGCCTGGAGCTCGACGCCGACGAGGCTCCAGGTACCGCTGCTGATGAACGCACTCGTTTCGTCCAGGTCTGGGACCGCGGCGACCGCGCTGGCCGTATCGTGGCTGCCCGGAGTGACCACCACGGCCCCCGAGCCCCAGCCGACGTGGCTCGCGACCTCCGGCTTCAGCTCGTCCAGGACCGTGCCCGGTGCGACCAGCGGCGGCAGAAGGTGCGTTGGCACACCCAAGTCCGCCAGCAGGGCTGGTCGACCAGCAGCGCGTCCGGCTGTCCAACATCTGGGTGGTCGAGGCGACGGAGTACTCGCAAACCTTGCGGCCGGACAGCCAGTAGTGGAGCAGGTCCGGCAACATCAAGAAGGTGCGCGCAATCTCCAACTGGGGATCGTGGCTCTGGGACATGCTGAGAAGCTGGTAGAGGGTACAATTCTGCGAGACCTGGACTCCGGTTTCCTCGAAGATCCGGGCGGCGGGCACGCCGCTCAAACGCGCGCTCGAGCATGCCTTCGGTCCGGCGGTCCCGATAGTGGTAGGGGTTGCCGATCAGGCGACCGGCGGCATCCAGGAGGCCGTAGTCCACGCCCCAGGTATCGACACCCATGCTCGTGGCGCGGGCCTCGAACTCCGCCGCGTAGCGGACCAGGCCGGCCTGGATCTCCGACCACAGCCGCAGGACGTCCCAGTAGATGTGCCCGTCCACGAGGACCGGGCCGTTGGCGAAACGATGGAGCTTCTTCAGGCGGCACGCGCGACCCATCCCATTGACCGACCAGGACGCGTCCTCCGGACGCGCCCAGATCCACCGCGACGAAGTTGGCTGTGTCGTTCATGGTCACTTGATGATCGGCATCTTGCCGCGATCGATGGTCAGGGCGACGGCCAGGATGAGGATGGCGCCGTAAACCATTGCTGGGCGTACACATTGACGCCGACGACGTTCATGCCGGTATCCAGCGCCGCGATCAGGAGCGCGCCGACCACGGTTCGTAAGAACGCCGCCCACACCCCCGCTGATGGCAGTGCCGCCCAGGATGACGATAGCGATGGCCTTCAGCAGGAAGCCGTCCGCGATACGGGCCGACCCGCCGGACATCCGGGCGGTCAGAACGCGCCGCAGAAAGCGGCCAGCGTGCCGGACAGGACGAAGGCCAGCGTCTTGTACTTCGCGACGTCCACGCCGGACAGCTTCGCCGCCGGCTCGCCCGCCCCAATGGCCATGATCGAGCGCCCGAAGCGCGTATACCGCTGCAGGACGAAGACAGCATCGACACCAGGAAGCCAATGATGATCTCGTTCGGGATGCCGAAGATGGTGCGCCGATCGACCCATTCGTCAGGAAATGCGCCTTACCTGCAGCACCCCATTGGGCGTGGCGTTGGAGATGGTGAAGCCCAACACCGGTCCACACACCCATCGCGCCCAAGGAGGCCACGAACGAAGGGATGCGCGCGCGGGCGTGCACGACGCCGGTCAGCGAGCCCGCCACGGCGCCGACGGATGACCGACGACGAAGACAGCCGAACCCAGGGTGGGTACCAGCATCGCGGCGACGATGCTGGCTAAGGAGGCCACGGCTGCCACCGAGAGGTCGATCCCGCCCATCAGGATGACGAACGTCTGCCCCAGGCCCATGATGAGCAAAGTCACGATTTGCACGAAGATGTTCTCGAAGTTGCCCGGTCGTCAGGAAGTTGGCGTTGCCGATAGTCATCACCGATGATCATCAGGATCAGCACGCCGATCGGCGATAGTGCGCTCAATTGGCCGCTCTCGTCCGTTCCTTGAGCCTGGCCGCCACGCCCGAAGTGAGCGTCTGAGTCTCGTCAGGCGCGAACCGTTGATGTCTTTCATTGATCATCCCTCATTTCGCTATTTCAGTTGGGTCTTCGCGATCGCGCCCTGCCTCACATCATGTACTGGATGATGTCCACCGGCTGGGCTTGTGTCCGACCGGTGCATCGAATCGATGCTGGATGACGGCCGTCTTTCATCGCCAAGATGGTGTTGCTCAGCCCGATCGTCTCCTCCAGGGTGTCACCGACGAGGATGATTGCGATGCCCTGCCTGGCCAACTGGCGGATCACCTCGTACACTTCTTCCTTTGCACCGACGTCCAGCCCGCGCGTGGGATGATCCAGTATCAGGACTTTGACCTGCGAGGCAAGCCACTTGGCGAGCACGACCTTCTGTTGATTGCCGCCGCTAAGGTTCAGGCAGAGCGCCCGTTGGCTGGGTGTTTTGATGTTCAGCCGCTTGATCCACCTGTTGGCGACCTTCGCTTCCCGGCCGTAGCTCTGAGACTCCGGCCTGCATGATCTCCTCCAGGCTGGACAGGGTAATGTTCGGGGCAACGCCCAGGTACAGGATCACGCCCTCGGTGCGGCGCTCCTGGGGCACGTAGCCAATGCCGTGGTCGATGGCGTGGATCGGGGAACGAAGCGAAATGGCCCGGCCACCGATCTCGATGATCCCGGCAGTCAGGCTCGATTCGCGCCGAACAGGCACCGGCACAGTTCCTCCCGCCCAGAGCCCAGGACGCCACAGATACCGAGAATCTCGCCCTTGTGCAGGTCGAAACTGACGTCCCGAAGACGTCCCTCCTGGCACAAATTCCTCACGCTGAGAATCACCTCATCAGAGTACGGGACCTGCTCCGCTTCGCGATAGTATTCTGCCTGAAGCTCCCGGCCGACCATGAGACGGTGTAGCTCCGCGATACTCGTGTCTTTGGTGTTGAACGTCGCGCACGTGCTGGCCGTCTTTCAGTACCGTGACCCGGTCGGTTAGCTGCATGATCTCGTCCAGGCGGTGCGAGATGAAGATGATTGATGCCTTTTGCTTGAGGCGCCGGAGCGCATCAAACAGCTCGTCAACCTCTTCCTTTTGCAAAACCGAAGTCGGCTCGTCGAGAATCAGCACGGCTCGGCGCTGATCCGCTCTTCGAGGCACATGGCCTTGGCGATTTCAATCATTTGGCGTTCGGCGAACGTGAGGTCCGCGGTGTAAGCCTGCGGGACTCTACCGTGGAGCCGACCTTATCGAACTGCTTCCGGGCCTCCACACTCATCTGTTGCCAATTGATGACAGCGAAGTGAATGAAGTGCTCTTCGTTCCCAAGGAAGATGTTCTCGCGAACACTGATGTTGGGCAGGAGGGATTGCTCCTGAAAGACCATCGCAATGCCGCATTCGCCGGCTTCTTTCGGGCTACGCGGCGCAATCTTCTTGCCGCGCAAAATGATCTCGCCGCTATCTGCGGAATAGACTCCGGCCAAGATCTTCAGCAGCGTCGATTTGCCCGCGCCGTTTTCCCCAACCAGTCCCAAGATTTCGTGCTGCCGAAGGTTGAGGCTCACGTGATCGAGTGCCCTAACAGCGGGGAACGATTTTGATACGTCACGAACTTCGAGAACGGTTTCCGCCATCTCTGCTCGCTCTCCTGTTCAATGTCCCGGCTCTCACTTAATGATCGGAATCTTCGATCGGTCCAGCGTGAGAATGACTGCTCCGGTGACGATAATACCGAGCACGCTTTGCTGGATGAAAGGGTGCACATTCAGGAGGATCATCCCGTTATTGATTACGGTGACAATCAGTACGCCGATCAGCGTTTGCAGGACGCCACCGACGCCACCTGTCAACGCGGTGCCCCCCACGACGACGGAGGTCACGGCCGGGAAGAGGAAATCCCCTACTTTCGAGCTGCTCTGACCGAGGCGCGCGCAAACGAGAACACCCGCGATTCCCAGGTAGAGACCCCCGAATGTGAAGATGAAGATCTTAAATCGATCAACCGGGATGCCGGAGAGTCGGGCCAGGTCCTCTCCGCCGCCGATCGAGAAAACGTAACGCCCCAACCGTGTATATCGTTCAACAAACAGCGCGATGAGAAACAACACGATGGCGAAGACCGCGAGATTTGGCACTCCCAGCGTCATCCCGCGCCCTATCCAGCCAACCAGAAACGGATCATTAACGCGGACTGGATAGCCCCCAAACACCCACGTTGCCAAGCCGACGCCGACGGACAGCATCCCCAGAGTGACCATGAAAGACGGGATACGCAACTTGGCATGGATCACGCCGTTCATGAAGCCCATGAAAGTGACGATGGCGACGGCAGCGATGACGCCAAGAATCCCATAATTGTTGGCGTTGCGATCATTTAGGACGAGCAGACTGGCAAAAACGCAAGAGACTGCCATCAGCCCTTCCACGGACAGGTCGATGCAACCCATCAGAATGACGAACGTAGGGCCGATGGCGACAACGAGGAGCACTGCTGCCTGCTTGCTGAAGTTCCGAAAGCTCTGCATAGTCAGGAATCGGTCACTCAACAGGCTCACGACCACGACCAGGGCTATCAGGGTCAGTAACGGTCCCCACCGGACCGCGACCTGCGATAGGTTCGTCTTCTTACGCGCTCTCGCGGTACGGGACCGCTTCTCAATCTGTCTCTCCGGTGTCGAAGTCGTCATCTTCACGCCTCCAGGATCACTTTCCGGCCGAACGACTGGGGCGAGTTCCTCGGTGCGAGGGCCCGGGAACCCGCCCAGCCAAGCTCAATTGGACTGCGTTCTTCTCGCCTGCCGTCTCAGTCCGGCACAGGTCAGGCGCCGGTACGGGTACGTGATCTGCTCGGCCACGCGACCCCAGATGTCGTTGTAGTCGAGATGCTCCATGTCTTCGATGTTATTGTGCCAGTATTCCTTGGCGTTGTCTTTGGTCACCAGAATGTAATTGAAGTAGAACTCGCGATGCAGCTTTGGCTCCTTCGCTGGATCGAAGGTCCCGTTGTAGGCATGGTAGGCGAGGGACAGGCCCATCGCGCCCTGCCACAGAGCATCAGATGCGAGGGTCGCCGCAAACTCGCCGTCAATGCAGGCCTGGACAGCCTCCTTGTCTGCGTCGATGCCGCAGACAGGAACCTTGCCATTCAGGTTCTCAGCCTTGAGGGCCTGCAGAGCGGCAACGCCCATGCCGTCGTTAGCTGCCCAAACACCATCGATCTTCGGATACTTGGTTATCCAGGTCTCCATGATTTGTAGGGCCTTGGTCGGGTCCCACTCCGCGGTCTGTTCCTCCAGGAGCTCAATGTCCGGGTTTTCTGCCAGCGCCATCTTCAACCCGTTGAAGCGTTGAATCGCGGGCACGTTGGCCAGCATACCCTGCAAGGCAACGATCTTCCCCTTGCCACCCATCGCCTTGAACAGCTCCTTGGCGACGGCGTAGCCGGCCGGGGTACCGTTGACGCCCATATGGCAGACCCAGTACGGATCGTAATCCCACGGGTGGAGGTCATCGGGTTTGTTCCACTGCGTCACAAGATAGACACCCGATTCTGCGCAAAGCTTGGCGATAGGCGTTGCATCGGGTGACTGATTCGGGTCGATGTTGAAGAGAGTGTCTTTCCCACCCTTGGTGATGAAGGCCTTCATCAGCGTCAGCTGCTTCTCGCTGTCGCCTTCACACAGCAGCGCCGTATAGTTGCCGCCCTGACCCACTGACTCGGCGAAGAGACGACCGCCACGGTTCCAAGTTGCGTGATAGTCGTGAGACAAAGTGCGAATGACATTGGCCATGTACACCGGCTTGGAGGCGTCAGCGGCAGCGGCGAGGGACGGCAGATGAACATCCTTAGTAACCATCGCCGCGCCGGCAAGGCCGAGAGCCCCCTTCAGAAACGAGCGCCTGCTGTACTTGTTCTTAACGATCTCCATTTGGACCTCTCCTTTCGCTCTATGTGAGGCCGTCCATCGCTCTTTGAACCGGCTCGGAGGTCCGCATCACGACTCGGGCATCGAGCCGATCAATCACCCCTCATGTCGCCGCCCGTTGTCACCGATTCTCTTAGCCGCTCGATAAGTGCTCCTCCTTTCCGCATCTCGCGTAGCTCGTCCATCCACGGGACGAGGAGCATGGCACCCGTCGAAATGGCAAGCGAAACCGTGGAGTCTGGCGCAACATCCTGGCGCGGTGCCATGCTGGCCCCAACCGTAATAGTGCGGCTGCCAATGAGTTCAAACGCGGATGACTGATGCCGGTCACACCCGACTGCATGCATGCGACATCAGGGATAGGGGTTGCCAAAATCAAGAGCTCCAACCAGAGCGCTACCGAACGGGTCGAAAAACGCCGGGGTCGAGCACCTGATAGAGTTCTTCTGACCGATTCTGCCGTTGGTCTTCATTGGAAATGACTTTCCGCAGCATCGCAAACACGGCAGAAGGCAGTGGTTAGGACTCGGATCCGGCCATCGCTTTCCCGGCTGGTGATAGGTGCCAATATGGGGAAGAGGCTATGTTTTATTCTATCACAGTTTATCTGTGCGTGTCAATAGAATTTTCGATAATGCGCAGCACTTAGTTCGTTCTCGATTAGCCGGCCCGAATCTCCGACCACAAGCGCAGGACGTCCCCGCAGATGTGCCCGTCCACGAGGACCGGCCCGTTGGGGAAACGATGGAACTCGGACAGAAGAACGCGCAACCATCTCATTGACCGACAGATGCCCAGGCGCTCAGATCGACGGCCATGAAGTCGGCCCTATCAACCGTACACCGGTCCTTGACGACGCAATCGGCAAGCGACTCTCCGCAGAGCTCTGTTGCTTCGAGCCCGGCCCTGCGAGCACAGTCTTCCGGTCACTTGATGGCGCCCACTACCAGCCCGCGGGTGATATATCGCTCCACCAACAGGGCGATGACGATCATCGGCGCGATGGTCAGCAGGGCGAGGGCCGACAGGTACCACCACTGTGGGCCGTATGACTGGCTGCCGGCTCCGGCGACGTACATCGGCATGGTGCTGGCCCGGCTGAAAGTCAGCATCAGAGCGAAGATGTAGTCGTTCCACGCGAACATGAGGCAAAACAGGAACGTGGCGATGAGGCCGGGCGCGGCGAGCGGCAGCATGATGCAGACGGAATGCCTGCACGCGCGAGGCGCCGTCGATCCAGGCGCTCTCCTCGAGGTCGACTGGGAGGCCGGCGAAGAAATCGCGCAGGATCCAGACCGCGAACGGGAGGTTGAATACGGTATAGGCCAGAATCATCCCAAAGTGTGTGTCCAGCAATCCCAAGAACCGATACATGATGACGTAGGGCAGGATGACCACCACCGGGGGCAGCATGCGCTGAGAGATGATCCAGAAGGCAATATCCCGGTTGCGCCACTTCAGCACCGGCACGCGGTATTGGAAACGGGTCAATGCATATCCGGCCAGCGAGCCGAGCGCAACGGCGCAATGTGGCGCTGCTGATGGCCATGATGGCGCTGTTGATCCAGCTACGCATGACTTCGTCGTGAAAGCGGCCGACCAGCACGTCCTTCCAGGTGTCCAGAACCGGCTGGAAGTCAATCCAGGGGAAGTATTTCGGCCCCTGGAACACGGCGATCGGCAGCTTGACCGAAGTGATGATCAGCCAATAGAGGGGAAACAGGCAGATCGATTGTCCAGATGGCCAGCAAAAAGTAGGTCAATCCCGCGCCGCAAGAGCCGGTTCTGACGTATGGTCAAGTGCATGGTGGCACCTTATTCTAGCACTGCGGCGCGCCGCCGCAGGCTGTTGAGGAAGAAAGTGGTAGAGATGATAACCATGATGAGCAGAGAATAGGCAATCGCCGACGAATAGCCGAGGTTGCCGTTCTTCATACCGACGAGGTACGCATACAGGGTGACCGGCTCGGTGGACGTGCCCGGTCCGCCGCCGGTCATGACCGTGACGATGTCGAACAGCTTGAATGCCTCGAGGGAACGGATCAGGACGACGGTGATCGAGACCGGGGCCAGCATGGGGAAGGTCACGTGACGGAACACCTGCCAGTCGCCGGCGCCGTCAACGCGTGCCGCCTCATATACTTCGGGCGGCAGCGACTGCAGGCCGGCGAGCAGCACGATCATCATGAACGGCGTCCACTCCCAGGCGTCGACTAACATCAACGAGGGCAGCGCCAGTGCCGAATTGCTGAACCAGGGGATAACCGGGCCACCCAGGTGCTTGATGATATCGTTGATCGGGCCCATCGACTCGTTGAACAACATGCGCCCGGCATAGGCGACGGCGGCCGGCGTCAGCATCATCGGCAGCAGGAAGGCCACGCGAAAGAAGCGGCGGAAGCGGATCTCCTGATTGAGCAGCATCGCCACACCGAGGCCCAGGCAATATTCCAACCCTACCGCGCCCACGACAAAGGTTGCCGAGATGCGCGCATCGTTCCAGAAACGGGCGTCGTTGGACCAGGGTAATGAAATTGTCCAGGCCGACAAAACGAATGCCGCCGGTCAGCCGGCTGAGGTCCCAGCTCAGGAACGACAGAACCAGGGAAAACACCAGCGGGAACATCGAAAACAACAATATGAGGGTCACGCTGGGCAATCAGGAATCCCAGCCGGGCGCCCTGGTCTCGGACATGCCTCCGATCCTGGGCCGGCTTGTCTCGCCCGCGGCCTCCGGCAACACCGCTTGGCGCATTGGCTGCTTGCATGGGCATCTGGCTCCCGTGAAAATGAGATGATGGCAACCGCTGGGACTTCCCTCATCCCCCCGCCCCTCTCCGAAGGGAGAGGGGTGGGGGGTGAGGGAAAGGGTACAATCACACCAACTTACGATGTCGGCAGGCCTAACATCTGGCGATACTGTGTCTTCTGCTGGTCGCGGCCCAGCCGGTCGGTGATGGCGTTCCACTGCTTGGCGGCTTCGTCCAGCGCCGCCTGTGGCGTGGCCTCGCCGGCAACCGCCCGGGCGAGCTGGGTGTCGAGCGCGTCGAAGTACTCCGCGGCACCGGTGATGCGCAGGTCAACGACCGCATTCGGGCTGTTGATGATGTTGCGGATGACGTCTAGGTACTCCTTCGCCTCGGACTCGGACATGCCGATCTTGATCCACGGTGCCAGGTTGTTCAGGTCGCTGAAGAAGTGCGGGTTGACACCCGAGCCGGGGTAGGTCACCAGCAACTGGCTCATGTTCTGGTTGCCCATGAAGGCGGCGAAATCGATCGCGCAGGCCTCATTCTTGGTGTTGTTCGCTACGGACTGGATCCAGCCACCGAAGGCCAGATAGGGCGCCTGGTTGTACTTCTCCACCCACGCCTTCGTCTTGCTGTCGTAGTACTTGTCTACGCCGGGTTCCAGCATCGAACCCCACTTGCCCTGGACGATACTGGACTTGGGGTCTACCGAGAGCGGGCCAACGTCGCCCCAGTCGATCGCGAGGGCCAGCTTGCCGGCGGGGAAGTTCGCCCGGATGTCGCCCACGTCCCAGTTGACGACGTCCGGCGGCCCGAGCTTCGAGAGGGCGACGTAGATGTTGAGCGCCTCCACGAACCCGGGGTTGTTGATGCGTGCGTCCATGGTATCGGTGTCGAAGAAGTAGCCCGGATCGTCCGGCGCCTTGGCATACGAGGCCGCCAGGCCCAGGTAGGTCCAGTAGGACTGGGCCTTGCGCTTGAAGGCCGTGCCGGCGCCGTAGATGGTCTGTCCGTCGACCGTCTTGCCGTTGAAGAACTCGGCGATATCCCGATATTGAGTCCCAGGTCTTGATCGGGACAGGCAGGTCATAGCCATATTTGGCCTTGAAGTCGGCCTGGTTCTTCGGATCGGTGAGCAGGTCATGGCGGTAGTACACGTTATGGGCATCGCCATCGTACGGGAGACCGTAGGTCTTGCCGCCCCAGGACAGGATGCGGTCGCGGTAGCTCGACATCAGGTATCCGTAGCCGATCTCGTCCTGAATCTTCTGGGGCACCTCGATCACGTAGCCGGGGCCCATGATGTCGCCGGCCCAGTCCGAGGCGTAGATGATGATGTCGAATGGGTTGGCCCCGGAGACAAAGCCGGTGCGAATCTTCTCGAAGAGGTCGCCGAAGGCAAATTCCTGGAGCTCGACCGTGCCGCCGGTCTTATCGCCCCACTGTTTCCAGAAGTCCTGCACGGGGCTGGCGATCTGCGGGCCGGTCTGGGTTGCAACCTGCAGAGTCACCCCCTTGCAATCAATCTCGCCGATGCCGTTGGGGAACAGGTTGGTGGGATCGGCTATCTTCGTCTCGGCGTCCGGTGGCGGCGTAGCAGCCATGGCCAGGGGTGCCAATCCCGCGATTGTAGCCACCAATACCAATCCTGTGAGGATGGTCCAAATGCGGCTTCTCATGGCTTAATTCCTCCTTGAGCCAAGCGACATGAGTGACCTACGCGATGATCGTTGAGCCAAGTGACGATTCAAGCAACATGCTTGCCGCGCGGGGCTATTGGACCGACGTTCCGGAGCAGTACAGGCACACTCGCAGGCAAGCGCCCCACACAAACTTGCCTGCGTGGTCTGCCGCGGGATCGACGACGCCCGCCGGCCCGCCAACTGCCATCTGCCTTTGACAGCCACGCCTGATGTGTGTGTATCACCTCCTTTTTGGATGTGGCAATGAGTCGAAGGACCGGTGGATGGGCGACGCGAGGCCGGAGCCACCGTGCGGTCGCCAATTCAGCTTGATACCCGGGTGATTCTGTGAGGACGACGGGACGCTGACCGGAGTGCCAGTGCTCGCCCGATGTAGGTTTGATATCAAACGCAAGATTACTATACCACACTCCAACGGCGCTGTCAACCGAATTATCGAATATGCGCTTGTGCTTCGCGTATGCGGAAACACGGAGCAGGTTGGATCGCACGAGCGGCGTCTGGCCGTGGCTCCTGGTCGGCGGGCGCGGCGCGACCCTCGTTGACAATTCCATGTTCCAAATGCGTCGATCGTCAGGCGAGGTATGATCTGGCGCATACCGACAGGCGCGGCATGCGGAATAGAATATACGAAAGCCTGTAGCGAGATGCGGGCTTGTTGCGCAACGTGACCCGCGTCTCGCCACCATCGGCTTCTAATTGGGAGTCAGGTCAAACGACAATTGCCGGGCACCACGAAAGGGAAAAGGGTGCCGTCCATGCGGAGAGGAGATGCGGCTCGATCGCAGTTGGCGTCTCTGTCCCCTTGAGGCTGTGGTGTGGTGCTCTTTTTTGTTGGGAGGACAAGAAAATGAAAGCGCATTGGATGACAGCGCTCGGCGGTTCGCTGCTGGTCCTCGTAGTCGTGTTGGCCGGCTTCGTGCCGGCCGCGGGCGCGGAGAGCTTCCTGGCCGGCCACATCGCTTTTATGACGGCGAATGGCCACTTTCTCACGGCTGTCGGCGGCGGCGGAAAGCCCAGCGAAGCAGTTCACACTGACGCAACGCAGATCGGCGGCTGGGAGAAGTTCTCGTTCGTACGTCCTGATCGCAACCCAAGTGTGCTCGCCATCCGCACGAACAACGGGCACTATTTGACCGCTGTCGGTGGCGGTGGCAAGACGCAGGATGCCATCCACTCGGACGCGTATCAGTCGATTGGCGATTGGGAATTCTTCACGCTCGTCGATCAGGGCGATGGCTCGTATGCCATCCGGACCTCCGCCGGACGCTACCTGACCGCGGTGGGAGGCGGCGGCTTTACTGCAGGCTCCGTCCATACAGACGCAACCCAGGTTTCAGCGTGGGAGAAGTGGCGGATCGTTCAGTTGGACAATGTCGTGTCGGGCTGGCAGTACACGATTCAGACCTACACCAACCACTTCCTGACGGCGGTCGACGGCGGCGGCCGCACCTCGGACGTGGTGCACCAGGACGCGACGAAGATCGGCAAGTGGGAGATGTTCCGGTTCCTCGCCCAGGGCGACGGGACGTTTGGCATCCAGACTACGAACGGGCACTACCTGACGGCGGTGGGCGGCGGCGGCAAGTACCTCGAGGATAACCTGCCCGAAGTCCTCCACACGGACGCGACGTCGGTCCGCGGCTGGGAGAAATGGCGGCCGCTGGGGCAGACCAACGGGACCTTCGTACTGCAGACCTCTGTCGGCAAGTACCTGTCCGTCCCAAACGGGAAAATGCACACCGCCGGCGATGCTATCGCTCCGCCGGACGAATTTCGGCTGTTCGTGGTCGGCCCGTTGCAGCGGGGATACGGTGGCGGGAGGTATTCTGCGCCGGCACAGGTGAAGCCAAAATGAGCGTGGTGAGGTTCAACCTAATTGCACCTGGGGCACTCGCAGTTCTCGTCGCTTTGATGACCGCCGTTCCGCCACCAGGCGGTACGGCGCCGACTGCGGCGGTGCGGATGTCCGCATCGACCGCACTCGCGGCCACTGATGCCGCCGCGAGTCTGTCTCCACACCTCCTCGCGGGCTCGCGCTCGTTCCCCACGATGGGGCTGGCGAGCGCCGCGACGACGTCTTCGTTCGCCAGCGCAACCCCGACGGCGGAACCGCCAGGCGCGGAGGCGAGCAAGGCGCCCGCGGCAGCCATCAAGTCCGGCGGATCGAGCCCAGCCTTGAGCGCCTCTCCAACGCCGTACCCGGTCGTCACCCCATCTCAGATGACCCCTGCCCGGCAGCACGTCACGCGAATCCTGTTTACCGACAAGGACACGGACATCGTGAATGGCCGCCAGGTCGAACCGGCGCAGGGCGGAACTGAGTTCGACACTTCCGCCGATTTCATCGACGCCTTCATCGACTACAGGGATGTCATGCCGGAGGACGTGATCCGCACCGACTGGTACCGCGATGGCCGGCGCTTCGTGCACTGGACGTTTGGCTACGCGGACCGTATGGTTTCGCGTGACCTGCCGACGAGTTACATCATGGTGGGCGAAAGACTGGCGTACCCCGGCCGGTATCGTCTCGAGGTGTACGTCAATGACACGCTCGAGGATGCGGGCGAGTTTACACTGGCCGTCGGCGCCCGGGCAGCCGCTGATCGGTCGACCGCTGTTCACAACCTCCGCGGACCCGCCGCCCGCGGTGTGGACGGACGTGCAGCGGCAGGTCATATTTACTGACGATACGTCTACGGTCTTCATGGCGCTCGAGCACTATCGTATGAACCTGGCGAAGTCCTGGGGCTGGCGTCTCAGCCGCGATGGTGAGACTGTTCAGTCGTCGCTCGATCAGCCGTGGACCGGGGCGGCGAACGGCGTACAAACGCTGCCGCTGCCCATACCGAAGGCGCACGGCGTGTATGACGTCGACGTCTTTGTGGACGGCCACCCCGCAGCGGCCGGATCTTTCGTAGTGGGCAGCTCAGCGCCTTCCAGGGGGGCGTTGATTCAATCTACGGATTTCGACCGTCCCGACGAGTCGCTCTTCGTGAAAACGAAGGCTCCGGGTTTCACTCCGTCGCTGTCGAACGACGAGCTGGCAATCGAGGTGAGCGGTGGAGGCTGGAACACGCTGACCAGCCCGGACTTTGAGGATGGCGTCGTTCAGATAGATGTTCCGGATCTGAGTACCCTGGACTACCACGCGGGTATCGGACTCGCGGTGCGCGAGCAGGACATGAACGACCTCTACCTGCTCGAGATCAAGGTGGAAGGCGCCTATAGCATCTATCACTACCGCGACGGACAGGAAGTCGACGGCCTCGATGGCTTCGTCTCACTCGACTCCTCGCCCGACGTGAAGATCCATCAGCTCAGGGCGCTCACCGTCGGTCGGGTCATCCGATTCTATTTCGACGGCGAGCTCGTCGACGTAATACGCGACGCCGAATGGACGCACGGCAAGGCCGGGGTAGTGGCCACCTCATCCAGTGACGCCCCGCTCAAGATCTTCTACGACAACTGGCGCGTCTGGTCGTTTGAGTAGAGCCTGCCGGTATTGACCGCACCGTCGTCTGAGTCCCACCCCGTTCGAACTACGGCAGAGTGAAGCCAATCGTTCTGGTCAGCGACTGGCCGCTGCTGCCCTCTCCCGAATACAGCTTGATCGTCGCGGCGACTGCCGTGCCGACCGGCGCCTCCGTCAGCTTGTACCGCATGTATTTGGTCGCCCCCGGCGCAACCGAATTGACCAGGGTATTGGATGTGGGACTATCCCTGAACGGCGTGTTCGAGGTGCTGGGGCCATACAGGTTGCCCAGCCCACCCGGTGCCGTCATCTGCGCTGAGGCGCTCTCGAGCGTCACGTCGCCCGTGTTGACGACGCGGAACGTGACCCAGCGACTCGATCGGTCGTAGCTGTGGTAACTGATGTTCGCATTGATGGTGCCGCCGCCACCGCCGGACTCGCCGGGCAGGGCGAAATCCACCTGTCGGGTGGCGGCCGCGTCGCCGCCGCCGGACGCATAAAACTTGAACTCGCCCCGGCAGCGCACGCCCGCCGGGTGTCCTGCGAGGTTGCACAGTATGTAGCGCGTCTGCCCCGGCTGCAGGTTCCCCATCCCCCCAGGCGCGGGGCTGCTGTAGAACGAGTGGAGGCTGGATGCGTTGTTGTAGACCTCGTTGCTCGAGAAGTTCCAGATTCGCCTGTCCACGCGGCCGACGCTGAGGCTGTCAGCCGCGCTGGTGACCGCAAACCAGGCAGTACCGGAAGCCGCGTCGTAGCTGTGGAAGGAAACCGACACGCGAACTTCGGTCGCTGCTTCGGGCTCGACCGGTTCGATGCCGGGGGCGGTGACCGATACGGTGACGTGGCGCTCCTCGCTGCTGCCGTCTTTCTTGACAACGCGCAACGTGTAGGCGGTCACCCCGGATGGCGAGACCTCGCGACTTTCGTGTCCGGTGACCGGCGTACCCTGGAAGTAGACCTCGCGCACGCAGTCGACGTCCCAGCGGATTCTGGTGCTGTCGCCCGCTGCGATGATCGCGTCGTCGGCGCGGAAGTCGATGCTCGCGGAGCAACCCGATGAGTCCGGAGTATCGGTAGGACTCGACTTCATCCGGCGGCGGCGCAACTGCACCCGGGACGACCACGACGATGGTGAAGCGGCTGCCGAAGAGCTGCCCGTCGGCGTTCGCCAACTGCCACATGCCGGTGTATTGGCCAGGAGTCGCCGGGGCTTGCATGGACACGGTGACGTCGGTCGTCCCCCCGGAGTTGGTTGGCAGCACGCCTACGCTGTTTTGCGCACCCAGGAGGTTGCCCGAGACGAAGGTCAGCCTATAGCCCGCGCCCCACAGACACGTGCCGTCGTTGCGGATGCGCCACGTCTTGTCGAACATTTGGCCGGGGCTGAGAATAGTGTTGTCAGGCACGGTGACGTCGCCGACGAACGCAGCGTTGTCGACGCAGCCGGCTGTGGCCGCTGCGCCGACGGTCGCCGTCGGCGAGATCGGCGGCAGTTGTTCCGTGGCAACAACCAGCGGTGGCCCGCCGGAACCTGTACTCAGGCCCTGGAGTGACCACAGCTTCACTTGTCCGCCGACGGCGCCAGCGCCGACTGTGCTCCCGTCTGGGGCGAAGGCGATGGAGACCAGTGGCCCAATCTCGGCGCTCATCGTGCGCAGGGCAGCGCCGTCCGCGGCGCGCCACAGCCGCGCCGCGCCGTCAGCTGAGGCCGAGGCCAGCAGGGTTCCGTCTGGCGAGAAGGCCACGCCGCTGACCAGTGCCTGGTGGCCCTGCAGGGTGCGGAGCAGGGCCCCGTCCGCCACACGGTACAGTCGGACCACGCCGTCGGCCGAGCCCACGGCGAGCGCAGTGCTATCCGGCGAGAAGGCCACGGTGTTGACCTGGCCGGGCCCGACCTTGATGGTGCGGACCGGGCTGTTGGTGTTGACCTGCCACAACATGGCGGTTCCGTCGCCGCTGCCGGAGGCGAGCAGCGATCCATTGCGTGCATAGGCTACGCTGAGGACGGGGCCGAGGTGGCCACGCAATTCCCCCGCCAGGGTGCCATCGGCGACGCGCCGCAGCCGGACAACGCCATCCCAGTAACCGGCCGCCATCGTTCCGCCATCCGGAGAGAAGGCAACGGTGTTTGCCGTCCCGGCCTGCTCCTGAATCCTGAGGAACGGCTCATCCGCGCTCATGTTCCAACACAGCACGGCGCCGCCCGCGGTCCCCGCGGCCAGGAGCGTGCCGTCCGGCGAGTAGGCCACGCCGTTCACCGGGGTGTCCGGGCTGATCGAGCGAAGAAGCGTGAAGTTGGTGGCATCGTAGAAGAAGATCCCTGCGGCGGTGGCGACGGTCAGCGTCGTGCCGTCCGGCGACCAAACGGCCTGGGAGACATTGCCCTGGCGGTCCTGGCTCGTGGCCGTCTGCGGCGTGAGGCTGCGTTGGGGTGACTGGGGCAGCGGCGTGGGCGCGCCGGGCCCTACGATCACCGTGGCCGCTGCCGGCGGTGCTCCCGGCGGGGCCGCTGCCGCCGGGAGGAGCAGCAGACCGCACATGACCACGGTCAGCACGACGAGCGGGGCGAAAGGCGGACGCTTTCGACACCTAAGGTGAGAGATCGCCCGCGAATTCGAACCGGGTTGCCCCATTGCGTCACCTCCTTGTCGGATGGGCTGGCAGCTACGGGCCGGGAGGCCAACGTCCGGCGCGCGTCGACACCGCCACGGATACGGTTGAACGAAGCGAATTGAGGAGGACGATGAATGCCGATGCGACGAAGTATTGCTCAATTCGCAGAAAAGTCAAATCGAACGAGTGAAATGTCGGGCCGGGGGGGCACTCGCGAGGTCCAAGAGCTAGACAGTCAGGGATATCAGATGAATTGAAATCGCGTCTGGGTGCGAGATACCTTCACCGACGAGGAAGGCTGAGGTACTCCGAGGTTCTTGCGGGTGCAGTGCACGGCCTGGCGGTCGAGCAGGAAGCCGTCCAGGGCCAATTGCGGCGGCCGCAGGGGTGCAGGGTTCTTAAGAATAGTAAGGTTGTCCGGGCTCACAAGAAAAACCTCCTGAGCTTCTGGATCACTATATATAGTGATCGGCGCCCGAGAGGCGTACTGCATGTTGTATGGTGAGCCGTATGCGACTCGAACGCATGACACCCTGCTTAAAAGGCAGGTGCTCTACCTAGCTGAGCTAACGGCCCGTTCGCTGCGATTCGTGCGAAGATGCCTGGGCACTTCTCGCATTGACCAACTGGCCGTGATTATACCACACGTCCGGTGGATGCCACAAATCGCAGCGCGTCGTTCGGATCCGTCAGCCCGATTCTTTGAGGAGCTCCCGCTCGTGAAGCCGCTTGAATTCCTCGTGCAAGCGCTTCAAGTCAGCCTCCGAAAGATCTTCCAGCGACACCATGCTTTTCCGCGCCTGCTTTGCCGTCCTGATTAACTCGTCGAGCTTCAGTTGAGTGGCTTCCGCATCGCGGCTTTGCGTGTTCTGGATCAGGAACACCATCAGAAACGTGATGATCGTCGTCGTGGTGTTAATCACCAGCTGCCAGGTGTCCGAAAAATGGAACACCGGGCCGCTGATGCCCCAGACTACGATCAACAGCAGGGCGACCACGAACATCCACGACGATCCGGCAAACCTGGAAACTGCCAAAGCAAATTTGTGAAATATCTCGTCCATCGTTTGACATTGCCTCCACCAC
This sequence comes from uncultured Chloroflexia bacterium, assembly GCA_963843645.1. GTDB lineage: Bacteria > Chloroflexota > Anaerolineae > DAOTYC01 > DAOTYC01 > CAWJLE01. Next base: position 394,265 of record CAWJLE010000005.1, read on the forward strand.
ACCGCGATCCACAGCTGATCGTGGGTCGGTCACCCGGCCGCAGCTGATCACGATATCTAGTTCCGCGCGATTGCAGTTGGTATCTCTGTTTCGCTAATCCGCACTTTGGAGATAACCCAAGATGAACGTGCAGGTCTGTATGCGGAACTACACCGGAGCCGGCGGGGGGCCCATGCTATCGAGGTGTGCCTTCAGGGGGTTGGGGGGACGACTTTCCAGCTGAACACCGGCAGCAGGGTCGGCGCTTCCGTCACCATAGCCGCCGTTTCGCTGACGGTGGCCGTTCGGCTCAAGGATATGTCGACCGCCAGGCTGACCGGCGTATCGGACTTCACCAGGGGCGTAGCGGTTTCAGGAACGAGGGTGGCGAGCGATTGTGTCGTGGCGTCGGTCGTTGGCGCTGCGCTCGTGTCGACGACGACGATGACCGGAGTGGGCGTGACGTCGGGGACCGCTTTGCGCTGCCAGAAATGCGGGCGCAAGGCGGTCGGCAGCAGGCCCACGGCCAGGCACGCGACCAGGGCGCCGACCAGAACCGCGCCTCCCAACGCACCGGCCAGCCACCAGGGTGACCCGGCGCGTTCCGCGTGCAGCCCGGCCACGCGAACCACGACGGCCGTGAGGTTGTCCGCACCACTGCGGCGGTTTGCCGTGGCAATCAGGCTTGAGGCTGCCTGGTCGGCTCCGGACGCCTCCGAAATGATTTGACCGATCTCCGGTGCACGCACTTCGTTCGAAACGCCGTCAGTGCACAGGAGCAGCGAATCACCCACCTGCAGCGGAAGGCTGAATGTGTCCACCGGCACGTCGGGCCGGCTGCCCAGCGACCGGGTGATGATGTTGCGGTATACGTGGGTTTCAGCCTCGGACTCGGTGAGGAGCCCGGCTTCGACCTGTTCGTTGACCCACGAATGATCGTGGCTGATCTGCTCCGCCTGGCCGTCACGGATGAGGTAGGCGCGGCTGTCGCCGACGTTCGCGACGACCAGCTCATCGTCCTGGACAACCGCGGCGACCATCGTGGTGCCCATGCCGCTCTGTTCGGGATGCGTTGCTGCCTGCGCGTAGATCTCGGCGTTGGCCGCCCAGAAGGAGCGTTCCAGGCTGCGGACCAGGTCCACGTCCGGGTCTTCGTAGTACTGCTGAAAGAGGACGGAGATTGCTCGCTTACTGGCCACCTCACCGGCCGCATGTCCGCCCATGCCGTCGGCTACGGCGTACAGGCGCCCCTTGCGCTCAATCGTCTCCGGGGATAGCTCGAGTGACCTGCTTAGAGTCTCGAAAAGGCCCCAACAGTCCTCGTTGAGTTCTCTCACCTGCCCGACGTCAGAGAGAAAGCCGACATCCAGTTGAAATCGTTGGCTCATGCTTGGCCGATCCTCTTCGGCGCTCGTTCAGAACCCACCCATTCCGATTGTACAAACTTCTAGTAATCGCGTCAAGTTAGCGATCGGCGGTCAGCTATTAGCGATCAGCGATCAGCCATCAGCGGTCAGCCGTCAGCCTATGGCCGTTACGGCCGGCTGCCAAAGACCGCGCGCCCAACGTTCGCCCGCCCACCGCACGTCAGCCTCGCGTCCGAGGCGATCGTGCGATGGCTGACCGCTGATGGCTGACCGCTGATGGCTGACCGCTGATGGCTGACCGCTGATGGCTGACCGCTGATGGTTGATCGCTGATAGCTGATTGCTGATTGCTCCAGGCTGCTCGCGGCGCTTTTTGCCTGCCATGTGAAGTGTGCTATACTGCAAGCCGTTGACCGCGGTCTGGTTCGGGGCAGTGATCGACGCTCGGTCTGCATTCCGCATTGACCACGCAGGTTTCTCCCCACGAAGAGTGATATGCTTTGTCCCTCAGCGTCGGCTGTGGCTGCCGATCAGCTCGCCCTGGACGTGTCCCCGTCAGCATTCGGTTCTGCGCTGCCAACGGTCATTTGAGTCGAGCAATGTCGCGACAATCTTTCAAGCAGGGGTAGGTTTGACGGTGAAATTAAATCTGGAAAACGTTCCGCTGTTCGCAGACGTCTCTGCCGACGACCGTGAGAGTCTGGCTCAGGCCATGCGCTTCGAGCGCGTCCGTCAGGGCGAGCGTTTCTTCAATATCGGCGACGGCAGCGAGGCGCTCTACATCATCGACATCGGCTGGGCCAAGCTGTTGGACACCGACGGGATGGTGGTAGCGAACCTGGGCCCCGGCAACATGTTCGGCGAGACCGAGGTTCTGGCGGGCAGGCCGCGCGAGCTGCAGGCGGTGGCTGCCACCGACATGTCCGTTTGGATCCTCAACGCCGGTGATCTGGATCGCCTGGTGTCGGAATCGCTCGACTTTGGCCTGGCGCTCAGCAAAGCATTTGGCTCGCGCGTCGCACAACTGACCCGTTATCTGGCCGAAGAGCGGCTCAAGCCGGTGCCGTTCTTCTTCGAGTTGGACTATGAGGGACTGGCCGAAGCCGCCAACAAGCTCACGCTGGAGCGCTATACGCGGGGCTCCTTCCTATTTCATCGGGGCGGATGGGCGCGAGCCGTGTTCATCCTGGAGACCGGCGAGATCAACCTGGTCTTGTCCGATCCGGGCAAGCCGATCGAGACGATACCCCTGCTGCCCGGCGCGATCGTGGGCGAAATCGCCCTGCTGACCGGCAAACCCTATACGTTCACGGCTGAGGTCGAAGCCGATGCGACCGTGTGGGCGCTGGGCCGCGATGATTTCGAAAGCCTGTGTGACCGTTACCCATCGATTCGCCTGATCCTGAGCCGATCGATGGCCATGGCGCCTCGGAGCTACGACACCAGCGCCGCCCTCGAGCACTTGCGCGAGATTCCGCTGTTCGCCGAGCTGCCTGAGAGCGCCTTGAAGGCCGTGACCCAGCGCATGATCCTGCGTCACGTCCCGGCCGGAGAGCTGGTCTACGGCGAAGGCTCTCCCGGCGAGGCCATGTACGTCGTGGACAGCGGCGAGGTAGAGGCCGTCGCCTCCGCCGGGCAGGAGGGCGAGACTCTGGCCCATCTGCACGACGGCGAGTACTTTGGCGAAACGGCCCTGCTGACGGGCCGCTCCCGGACGTCGGCGGTGCGCGCGATCGTCCACACGAATCTCTGGGCGCTATATCGGTCCGACTTCGATGAGTTGATGGTTCGGTTCCCCGCCATCAGGCAGAGCCTGAATCGGACCCTGGGCCGCGAGCTGTCTGAGGCCGGACGGCGACCGGACGTGATCGAGGGCGAGCTGGCGGCGCCGGTCGAGCGGAACGCGTCGGCGGAGCCAGCGTCGCGTGGGTCACAACCTGCTCCCACCGCAGCGCCGCGCGCCGACCGAAACGAAGCCCAGCCGACGCCACGAAACGACGTCGAGCCGCGTTCTCGCCGGGAAGTCCACGTCGATCCGAGTGGTTGGACAGAATCGTACCGATGCGCGGCGGCGCGTGCCGGGTGATGCGCCCGATGCCGTACCACACGAGGACACCCGGCCATCGCACGCAGAGCCCGCGAAATCGCGGCCGCGTGGCGAGACCTCCGGATATTCGCGCGATCAGAAAACCGAGCAGTTTCGCCCACCCGCCGTCGAGCCCGATGCGGTCCCGTCTCGCTACCGTGACGCATTCGTGCGGCCTGCCGCAGAGAAGCCTGCGGCTCGTGGCGAGGACGGTCCGGGCCGCACTGCAGGACAGCCGGTCCAATCCGCGGCTGCTCGCGAGGAACGCAACGCACCGCCGCAGGGGAATCCGCATCGTCAGCAGCCGACCGTCGCCACTGAGCCCGTGCCGGCGGCAAGAGCCCGGGCCAGGGCGGCGTCTGACAACGGCGGAGGCGCATCTGTGCCGCGTTCGGGTGCGGGCCGCCAGCACACTGTTGCGCAGGAGCCGGTTTCGGCGGCAAAGTCTCAGCCTCTTGCTGAATCTGACGACCGGCCGCGCGGTCCCAAGCGAATGGCTCGCTGGTTTGCCGACCTTTCCTTTCAGGGCAGGCTGCGACTGGTCGGCCTCCTGCTCATTTTCATCTGGTTCGCCTGCATCGTTCCACCGGCGTTCGTAATCAAGTCGTCCAACGTTTCGGTCCTGGGGGCTTTGTCCGGTCTGGTTGCCGAGGGCCCCACGCCCGTCTTGGGTGAGGAGCCTCCAGCCGGGCCGCCGACCGACGGCGATCAGCTGGCGGGGGAGCCGCCTGCTGCGGTCGACGCGCCGACGGACGAGGCGGCTGGCGGAGCAGGTGCGGCGCCGACTGATACCCCCGTTCCTACGGACACGCCGGCCCCTTCGCCGACTCCGGCGCCGACTGATACACCGCTCCCGGCGACGAACACTCCGGCGCCAACCGCTACCGCCACGGTCGCACCGACAGCCACGCCGAACAACTCGGGTGTCGTCGGGGCTTCGGTCGTTTGGGTTCGTGTTGGTCCGAGCGCCAACTTCAAGGCGCTGGCGAAGCTGAACTCCGGCGACAAGGTCACGCTGGTCGGCCGCGACGCCGATGCAGCCTGGGTTCAAGTCAAGATGACGGATGGGACCGAAGGCTGGGCGGAAGCGAAGTATATCGAGACCGACGCCAAGGTCGAAGCGCTGGCGATGGTCGAGTCGCCGGCCACGCCTACCCCGAAGGCGACCGCAAAGCCGGCCGCCAGTCCCACGCCGTCCGGCCCGACCGAGACGCCTACCGAGGCAGCGACCCCCACGCCGGCGATCACGTACGATGCCCCGGTACAGACGAAGCCTAATGACGGCGATGCCGTCAGCAACGGTCCGTTGGCAAAGAACTATCTGGAATGGGAAGATATGAAGCTTGGACCGGATGAATTCTACAACGTGACCATCGTCTACAAAGTGAACGGGGCCGACACGTATTTTGGCGATTCCAGCGGAACCGAGCCGCGCTATCTTCTGCCGGAAGGACTGTACGGCGTCGCCGACCAGCACTGGTACCAGTGGCGGGTCGTAGTCCGCAAGGTGGCGAGCACGTCGGCGGACGGCAAGCCCGATGGGCCGGCCATCAGTCCGGAAAGCCCGCTACGGCGCTTCAGGTGGGACTAGGCTGACATAATCGGTTACAAGTAAAACGTAATGCGTTAAACGTAATGCGTAATGACGACGGCTTACCGATGGGGGCCGTCGTCATTACGCATTTATGCATTACGTATTACGCTCCACGGTTTACGCTCTACTCATAACGTCGCGCTCAAGGTCGAGCAGGCGTGCCTTGAGCGGCAATCCGCCGCCGTACCCGGTGAGCGAGCCGTCGCCGCCGATGACGCGGTGGCAAGGCACGAAGGGCGGCAGCGGATTTGCGCCGTTGGCTGCGCCGACAGCGCGGGAGGCAGCCGGTCGGCCCACATTCCGCGCGATCTCGCCGTATGAGCGCGTTTCTCCGTATGGGATCGCGGCGACGGCCTGCCACACGGCTCGCTGGAAATCCGTGCCGAGCATGTCCAGTGGTGAGCTGAATTGGGTTAACCGGCCGCCCAGGTAGGCCTGCAGTTCGTCGATGGCGGCGGCATTAGCTGTCTCCGATTCGACGAAGGCCGCGCCGGGCAGCGCCCGCTTCAGCCAGGCCATGAACTCGGGCATGGGTTCCGACGGCAAAGCAACCTTGCAGATCCCCACGCTGGTCGATGCAACGTGCATCTCGCCCACGGGCGTGATCACAGCCGTATAGAAGACTTCGTTCACGATCGATTCTACCTCCGCTGTCCTCAGTAGGCCCCGATTTCCTCCAGCCGGTCGTCATCGATACCGAAATAGTGCGCGACCTCGTGGCGCAGGACGTGAGCGACAGTCTCGCGCAGCTTCTTTCCGGTCTGCCGGCAATAGAGCAGAATGGGCTGGCGGTACAGGCTGATCTTGTCGGGCACGACCATGTTGTAGGCGCCGGTTCGCAGCGTCAATGGCACGCCCTGATACAGCCCCAGCAGCTGGGCCGGATGACGCAATCCGGCCATTCGGAGCGCCTGGCGATCGGGCCACTCCTCAATCACGACTTCGACGTTCTCCAGCCTGTCGTAGAACGCCTGCGGCAGGCCGTCTATGGCCTCAGCGACGAATTGTTCGAAGATATCTGTCGTCTCCATGCTCATTATTATACCACGAACTCAAAGAACGCGTGCCATAATATGGGCCAGGTTTGGCGACCATGCGGGAGGGAAAACGAGCGGTGTTTGACCGCTGACCACGTCCCCTCGTGTTCTGATGAGAAGGATCATTGACTTCTACTTCTAAGCTGCTATACTTTTTGGGTGAGATGGAGTCAGGGGGCTCTATGTGACTCAGGCATTGACGGCGGCGCGCGGCGATGCCCTGAGAAGATCGTTTCCGTTTCAATCATCGCCGCGGTGAACGGTGTGGGGTGCTGGGGGAATGTCGAATGATACGTGTGCTCATCGTTGATTCAGTCCGCCTGATGTGCCACGTCCTTCGGGCCGTCTTGGAGGACGAGGTTGACATCGAGGCCATCGGCTGTGCCACGTCTGCAGAAGAGGTTCTGCTCCAGGCCAGCCAGGCGGATGTAGTCCTGGTCAGCGCGTCACCCAACGGCGCCGAGCTGGAGCTGATCGAACGGATCGTCACGTTCAATCCGGGTGTCAAGGTCCTGGCAGTGGGCTTGCCCGGGGACAAGGACGTCATCTTGCGACATCTGGAGGCTGGAGCGGCGGGCTACGTGTTGAACGAGGATTCGCTGGATCGGCTATTGGAGAACGTTCGGGCCATTCGGCAGCAGGCTGCACACGTTTCGCCCGAAGTCGCCGCAGCTCTGATTGCCCGCCTGGCTGAGCTACACGTACGCTGTGACCACGATGGTGATGGCCTGGCCAACGGCGCGGAACTGTCGCCCCGCGAACGGGAGGTCCTCGATCTGGTGCGTCAGGGACTCTCCAACCGTGAGATCGCCGAACGCCTGACCATCGAGCTGGGCACGGTCAAAAACCACGTGCACAACGTGCTGAAGAAGCTCAACGTCAAGAGCCGTCGGGAGGCGGTCCACGTTTTCGGCTGATTTAGGAGCTACGGATGACGTCATCGGACAACGGAACTGGGCTGAGGGGATCCCCCAGCCCAGTTCCGTTTCTCCGTATAGGAGTGATACCGGTGCGATTGCTCTGCCGCCGGAGAGCTAGGCCAGCAGCTCGTGCACGCCGGCAATGATGTCGGCTTCCTGTGGGACGGCCGCCTTTTCCAGGTTCGGATTGTAAGGAATCGGAATGAACTTGCCGCCCAGTCGCTTGATCGGCGCATCCAAGTAGCTGAAAGCCGGGCCTTCGACGATACGCGCCGCGAACTCAGCCCCCATGCCGCCGTTGGTTACCGCCTCGTGGACGATCAGGGCATGCCCGGTTTTCATGACGGACTTGTTCACCAGGTCCGCGTCATATGGGAGCAGCGAGCGTGGATCGATCACCTCGACGCTGATCCCTTCCTGTGCCAGTTTCTCGGCCGCCGACAGCGCGCGATGGACCATGATCGACACTGCGACGATGGTCACGTCCGTGCCCTCGCGCTTGACTTCGCCGACGCCGATGGGAATAGAGTAATCCTCATCGGGCACGAGGCCCTTCATGTTGTAGAGCATTTTGTGCTCGAAGAACAACACGATGTTGTCATCGTGGATAGCCGTCTTCATCAGTCCTTTCGCGTCATACGGCGTGGACGGGGAGACGACCTTCAGGCCTGGGACGTGCAGGAACCAGCTCGAGATCGACTGGCTGTGCTGGGCCGCCGCACCGTAACCGGAGCCTTCGGGCAGGCGCAGCACCATCGGGACTGTGCCATGTCCACCAAACATGAAGTGTACCTTGGCGCCCTGGTTGACGAGCTGGTCCATAGCGATAGTCACGAAGTCGCTGAACATAATCTCGGCGATGGGACGCATGCCGCCCATAGCCGCGCCGATGGCGCCCCCGACGATGCCTGCCTCCGATATAGGCGTATCAATGATTCGCTCGGGACCGAACTCGTCGATCATCCCGCGGGTCACGCCGAACGAGCCGCCGAATACACCGAGATCCTCACCGAACAAGAAGATCCTGTCATCGCGACGCATCTCTTCTGACATGGCCTCGCGAATGGCCTGGCCGTAAGTGATTTCCCTAGGCATAGACGCCCTCCATGATGGTTTCAAGTGATGGTTCGGGGCTGGCTTCTGCAAAGATGAATGCGTCTTCAATTGCCTTCGCAGCGCCCTTTTCGACGTCGTCCGCCTGCTCTGCGGTGAGGACCCCATCCTCGATCAGCTTCTTACGGAAACGGGCAATGGGATCCTTCTTCTTCCATTCCTCGACCTCGGCCTTCGTGCGATAGACGCCGGGATCGTTCTTGGAGTGGCCCTTCCAGCGATAGGTCTTGGCCTCGACCAGTGTCGGTCCGTCGCCGGCGCGGGCGTGATCAGCCGCGGCTTTGACCGCTTCGTACACTGCGAGCACATCGTTCCCGTCCACGGTAATGCCCGGCATGCCGTAGGAGGCAGCACGCTCAGAAATGTCGTTGATTCGCGTCGATTTTTTGATCGACGTGCTCATCGCGTACTGGTTGTTCTCGCACAAGTAGACGACCGGCAGCCGGTAGATGGACGCCATGTTCAGCGCCTCGTGGAAGATGCCCTGGTTGGACGCGCCGTCGCCGAATACGCCGAGCACGACCTGGTTGGTCTTCCGCAGCTTGATTGCCAGGCCGACGCCCATGGCCAACCCGATACCTCCGCCGACGATCCCGTTGGCGCCCAGGTTGTTGCGCGTTACGTCAGCAATGTGCATCGAGCCACCGCGACCCCGGCAATAGCCGACTTCTTTGCCGCGGAATTCGGCCATCATCAGGTTCAGGTCGGCGCCCTTGGCGATGCAATGCCCGTGCCCGCGGTGTGTGTTGAGCAAGTAGTCGTCCGGCTCCAGCGCCGCGCTCGCGCCTGCTGCAACACCTTCCTGTCCGATGGACAGGTGCATTGTGCCGTGGATCTTGCCCTGCACGAAGAGATCGTCTGCCTTCTGCTCGAAATAGCGGATCTCCCACATCGTATCAAGGATGCTGATCAGCTTTTCGCGACTCAATTCCTCCATGCTTTCGCCTCTTTCCTCAATCTATGAGACTGTAATCATCGGGTGCACACTTGTTCACAACGTGAACGAATGTCAGTAGGCATTTATACCACATTCTGATTTCTTTGTCAAAGCGCGCCTCGCAGTTTGGGCGCAACCGATCGACTTCCGAGGTGTTGTAGTGGGTAGCTGCGCCGATTTTACATCGGAATTTGCGTTCTTGGCAAATGTCTCAATAGAGCGTATAATATTGTCGATCGTTTGGGTCTCCGCCAGCTGGCTTCCCCGCGAAAGATGCGTGGCGGCCATTCCTCCTACGGTACCCGTCCGCTGCCGGCGTCGCCACGGAGCTTAACATCGTCGTCACCATCGTGCATACTATCATCCAGGCGATCCGCCGGAACTCCGAGCGCCGGGTCTGTTCGGTTATCGAAGTCGACGCACCCTGTCGAAGGGCCTGTCCTGAGAGAGGAGAGCGGGCCGTCCTTGAGGTGATTGATTCGACTTTCGCCGTACGTTCTTATCTCGTCCCGCTGACCTTCATCAGGGACGGCCTGCCCAAGGAGGCTCGCTGTGAAAGTACTACTGATCTATCCGGAGTTTCCGGACACTTTTTGGAGCTTTAAGCACGCGCTGAAATTCGTCTCCAAACGATCTGGCTCACCCCCTTTGGGCTTGATCACGGTTGCTGCGATGCTGCCAAAGGATTGGGAGCTTCGCCTGGTGGATGTTAACGTCCGCAAGCTCACGGATGACGACCTGGCTTGGGCCGATTTTGCCTTCATCAGTGCGATGATCATCCAGCGGGCGTCGACGGTTGAGGTGATCGCCCGCTGCAAGGCGCACGGTCTCACCGTTGTGGCCGGCGGACCGCTCTTCGTGGTCGAGCACGACCAGTTCCCTGAAGTGGACTACTTCGTGCTGAACGAAGCCGAGCTGACACTCCAGCCTTTCCTGGACGATCTGGCGGCGGGCCATCCGCAGCGGATATACACCTCCGAGGAGTATCCCGATCTGGCCCAAACACCGGCGCCGCGTTGGGACCTGCTGGACATGAAGCGCTACGCCTCCATGAACATTCAGTATTCGCGGGGCTGTCCATTCAACTGTGATTTCTGCAACGTGACCGCTTTGTTCGGCCACCTGCCCCGCACGAAAACCGCCGAGCAGCTGGTCAACGAGCTGCAGACCATGTACGAGGCCGGCTGGCGCGGGGCGGTCTTCTTCGTCGACGACAATTTCATCGGCAATAAGAAGAAACTGAAGAGCGAAATCCTGCCGGCCATCCGGGAGTGGCGCAAGGGAAAGCGGTGGGCCTCTTTCATGACCGAGGTATCGATCAACCTGGCCGACGACGAGCAACTGATGGACATGATGGTCGCGGCCGGCTTCGATTCCGTCTTCATCGGCATCGAGTCGCCGAACGAGGATAGCCTGGCGGAATGCGGCAAGGGCCAGAACCGCCAGCGCAACCTGATCGATTCGGTGCGGCGCATTCAGCAGCGAGGTATGCAGGTCGCCGGTGGCTTCATCATCGGCTTCGACAGCGACCCGCTGTCCATCTTCCAACAGCAGATCGAGTTCATCCAGAAGAGCGGCATCGTCACGGCGATGGTGGGTTTGTTGCAGGCGCCTCCGGGCACTCAGCTTTACGAGCGCATGCGGCAGGAAGGCCGTCTGTTGGGCGTCATCACCGGTGACAATACCGACAATTCGATGAACTTCATTCCCAAGATGAACCTCGACACGCTGCATCAAGGCTATCAGGACGTGCTGAAGCAGATCTATTCGCCCGAAGGCTATTACGAACGCGTCCGAACTTTCCTGCGTGAGTTTAGGCCCAAGGCAGACGTCAAAATGCCGATCCGTCTTGCCGAGATCGGTGCGTTGCTTCGCTCCATCTACCTTCTGGGCATCAAAGGGGCGGAGCGATGGCAGTACTGGAAGCTCTTCTTTTGGACGTTGTTCCGCCGGCCGAAGCTGTTCCCGCTGGCGATCACGTTCTCCATCTATGGATTCCACTTCCGCCGCATCTATGAATTGACGATGAGCCAGCCGGTCAACGCCTCTGCCGACTAGGCTGTTCTCTTCGCTGCGATCAAATGTGACAGACTTCCGAGGACTTTCGAGGCTTCGGAAGTCTCCTTTTTGGCGCGGCTATGGGCGCATCAGTTTTAATGCAATCGCCCTGTTATTTTGGTCTTGTGCTGAAAGACGGTTCATGCTAGAATGCTCGTGCTGCTGATTCTGCAATCGCGATGCACACGTGTTCAAACTGCAGGTCACCATCAAACGCGCACTTTACTTCGAGGAAGGAGAGCAGTGTCATGACTAGGAAAGTCAATGTGGGCATCATTGGGACGGGTCGAATCGGTAAGTTCCATGCCGAAACGTTGTCCTATCGCGTTCCGGAAGCCAACATCGTGGCCGTCGCCGACATTTTCGAAGACGTGGCGAAGAAGGTTGGCGCCGAGCTGGGCATTTCCAATGTTTATGCCGATCCGCGCCGGATCATCGATGATAAGAGCATCGAAGCGGTGGTCATTTGTTCCAGCACCGACACGCATTCGCCGCTCATAGAGCAGGCTGCCGCCGCGGGCAAGCACATCTTCTGCGAGAAACCCATCGACTTCGACTTGAAGCGGATCGATCACGCCCTGGCGGCTGTGGACAGCGCCGGCGTGAAGCTTCAGATCGGCTTCAATCGCCGCTTCGATCCGAGCTTCAGCAAAGTGCGGGCTACCGTGGCCGACGGCACCATCGGTCAGCCTCAGTTGCTGCGCATCACCAGCCGTGACCCGGAGCCCCCGCCCATCGCCTACATCAAGGTGTCCGGCGGCATCTTCCTGGATATGACGATTCACGACTTCGACATGGCGCGCTACCTCATGGGCGAAGAAGTCGACGAGATTTACGCCGCCGGCGGCGTTATGGTCGATCCGGCCATTGGTGAGGCCGGCGACATCGACACGGCGATCGTGACGCTCCATTTCCGCAGCGGCGCCATCGGCACGATCGACAACAGTCGCAAGGCCGTATATGGCTACGACCAGCGGGTGGAAGTCTTCGGCTCGAAGGGGTGCATCACGGCGGCTAACAACAAGCCGGACTCCACGGAGCTCAGCACCAGCCGGAACGTCAGCACGGCTCTGCCGTTGTTCTTCTTCATGCAGCGTTACACCGAAGCGTACGTGACTGAAATGAAGGAGTTCATCGCCGCGATCACTGAGAATAAGCCGACGCTGGTCACGGGGCAGGATGGCCGTCGGCCGGTGGTTATGGGACAGGCTGCGAAGAAATCCTACGAGCAGCGTCGTCCCGTCAAGCTGACCGAGATCGATCCGTCCTGGAAGTAGCCGTTCAGTTGCAAGGAGAACGTCAATGGCTGAGAAAGCAAGCTTCTTCACCATGGCCGAGCCACAAGCGAGCGGTGAGGCGCCAGATATCGGCGTGGGAATGCTCGGGTATGGCTTCATGGGCAAGGCGCACACCAACGCTTTCAAGAAAATCCCGTACATGATGTACCCGCCGCCCGCCGTTCCGCGGCTCATCGCCATCGCCGGGCGGAATGAGGCCGGCGTAGCCGAGGCTGCGCGTCGCTATGGCTACGAGCGCTACACCACCGATTGGCGACAGCTCGTCGACGACGAGCGCGTCCAGCTGTTCGACAACGGTGGTCCCAACAACATGCATGCAGAGCCGAGCATCGCCGCCGCGCGCGCCGGCAAGCACGTCTTCTGCGAGAAGCCGCTGGGCCGCACCGCCGCCGAAGCGCTGCAGATGCTCGACGAGGTGTCGAAGACCGGGGTCAAGCACATGGCAGCGTTCAACTACCGTTTCGTGCCCGCCATCCGCCAGGCGCGACTGCTGATCGAGTCAGGCAAGCTGGGGCGCATCTATCACTGCCGCGCGCGCTATCTGCAGGAATGGTTGATGCCCTACTACGCCATGCCACGCGTGTGGCGCATGGACAAGGACGTCTCCGGCAGTGGTGTGGTCGGCGACATCGGGGCGCACATCATCGACCTGTGCCGCTATCTGAACGGTGAGATCAAGAGCGTTTCCGGAGTGACTCGAACGTTCATGCCCGAGCGTTCGTCCGGGGACGGAGAAACGGTGAAGGTCGACGTGGACGACGCGTTTGTCGCCGCGGTAGAGTACGAGAACGGCTCCATCGGCACCCTGGAAGCAACGCGCTACGCTGCCGGTCGCAAGAACCACCAGATCATCGAGATCAATGGGGAAAAGGGCAGCATCGAGTTCAACCTGGAGCGACTGAACGAGCTGCGTGTCTATTGGGTAGATGACCAGCCCAAGGAAACGCAAGGCTTCCACGACGTTCAGGTCAGCGAGTCGTATCATCCGTGGTGGTCGAACTGGTGGCCGCAGGGCCACATCATCGGTTGGGAGCACCTCTTCGTCCACGAGCTGAACCACTTCATCGACTGCATTGTGAATGACAAGAGCGTCGCGCCGGTCGGCGCAGATTTTCTGGACGGGTATCGCGCCGCAGTAGTCTGCGACGCGATCATCGAAGCTGCCGCCACACGCCGCACCGTCGACGTGCAATTCGAGAGGTAGGGGAGTGAGAGACTTCCGAAGTTTTCAAAACTTCGGAAGTCTCGAGTCGTCACGCTCCCTCGAGCACGGAGCAATCGACGTGTAGCTCGGTGGCGATGCGGCGAAGTGTCTCCACGACTTTCGGCTGGAGCGGAACGCCGTCGCGGCTGCGCGCGTCGGCCATCTCGAACTCAATCTCTCCCGGAATGTAAATCCGATCGACACCTTCCGCCTTGGGCGCCTCGCGCATCAGGCGGATTTCCTCGTCCATTCGCGCTTTGAACTCGTGCGCCGGCATGAAAGCGTCGATGCGCCAGGCCGTGAAGAAGTGCCCCACGTCCGTCGGATCCGAATGAGGCTTCTGCCAGGTGGGGAGCTGACTGCCGAAGTGCGCGCCGGACAGCACGCCGGTGAGAATGTCGAACGCCAGGGCGAGGCCGTAGCCCTTGTGGCCGCCCCCATCCGGCATCGCGCCCAGGGGCGTCATTCCGCCGTGCCAATAGGCCTCAGCGGGATCGGTCGTTGGGCGACCGTTGCGGTCCACCGCCCAGCCGAGCGGAATCCGCTCGCCGGCGCGCATGGCCACTTCCAGCTTGCCCAGCGGGACGACGCTGGTGGCCATGTCCAGCACGAACGGGCGCTCGTGTCCGGCCGGCACGGCCAGGGCAATGGGATTGCTGCCCAGAACCGCCCGCCGGGTGCCCGGAGGAGCGATGACGGGCGCTGAGTTGGTCAGCGCGAGACCAATCAAGTCGTGGTGCAGGGCCATCATGGCGTAGTAGCCGGCGCTGCCGAAGTGGTTGGACCCACGAACGGCCACAGACGCCACTCCCACCTGTAGCGCCTTTTCGATGCACATCTGCATCGCGTGGTAGCCGGCCACCTGCCCCAGGCCGTTGTTTGCATCGGCCACCGCGATGCCCGGAAGGTCACGCACCATCTTCAGCTGGGTCACCGGGTTTGTGGCGCCGCTGGTGATGTCGTTGTAGTACAAAATGAGCCGCCCTACGCCGTGAGAATCGACGCCGCGAAGGTCGGCCGCCACCAGTACGTCGGCGGCCACGGCGGCGTCCGCTCGCGGCACGCCGAGCGCGGCGAAAATGTCCGTGGCAAGGACCCGAAGTTGATCCGCGGGAAACATCAGATCAGCATGAACCGCAGCAGTTCACGCAGGTTGTAGGCCACATCCCACGGGTCCAGTTCCCAGTGCTTGGGGCTATGCAGTTCAGGCGACCACCACCCGTCGTAGCCGGTGGCCTGGACGGCGTCCACCCACTCCTTGAGCGGAATGTTGCCGCCGCCCGGCCAGACCTCGCGCAGCTTGTGCGTGATCGGCTCGCCCTGCACGACGGGCAGCGAGTCGCAGAAATGCACGCCGTTGATGTAGCGTTTGTCCAGCCTGGCGAGGTCTTCCGGCTTGTCGTCGTTACACCACATGTGCCAGAAGTCCATGACCATGCCCACGTTGTCGGCTCCGGCGGCGTCAATGACCTCGATGCCCTGCGCGAGCGTGTGGATTGGAGTCCAGGCGATCGGCTCCAGGTAGAAGCTCACGTTGTGGCTTGCGCCGATGGCGGCGATGGCCTTCAAGTTCTTCGCCGTCAGGTCGCGCACTTCCCTCCAGGGCCGACCGGTCAGCCCCATGTAGCCGTCGAATTTGAGGTGACCAGGACCGAGTGGCCCGGTGAGGAGCTGGACGTTGGGGCAATTCAGCTTCTGGGCCAGTCTGCACACGTATTCCGTCTCATCCATCAGCGCCTTGTATTCGTGCGGCTCCTGGCGCTCGATATCCTTGATGTACCCCATGGCAATGGGGGGGATGTCTTCCAACAAGGGCAGCAGGCTCTCGGCCGTGAATCCCCGCTCCAGGTAGCGGAAGAGCTGCAGTCGGGATAGCTCGATCATATCGTATCCGGTTTCCCTGGTGACCCGGATGTGAGTCAGCAGGTTGCAGTTGGTGAGCGTCTCTCCATGTAGCGCCAGAATCATGGTTTTCCTCCCCGGCTGGTTGGTGTGGTGTCGCTAGTTTATCTGCGCCCTCATGCTTTGTCAAGCGTGGAATGGGTCCACCACGCAGAAACTCGGATGAACGCAGATCGGCACATCCACGTCTATCCGAGTTCGTTGGTGAGGCCGGTCGTTTCAGGCCGTCGTCTCGTACAGTTTCATCAGCCGCAATGACTCGTCCAGGTACGTCTCGATCCATCCGATGGGATCATCGCCCTTGAGCGGCGTGAATGGATCGGGACCTGGCGCCACACACTCCATGATGATCGGCCCGCCGTAGCCAATCTGCTTCAGCATTCGGACGCAGGCGATGAAATCAGTGTGCCCGCGCCCCACGCCCTTACGATTGGAATCGGCCACGTGGAAGAGCTTGAGCCAGCGGCCCGCCGTCAGTATGGCGCCGGGGAGGTCATTCTCTTCGATGTTCATGTGATAAGCATCGAGCAGGATGCCGACGCGCGGAGAGCCGACTTCGTCCACGAAACGCGCGGTTTCCGCCGCTGTCAGCAGCAGGTGCGCCTCGTACCTGTTCAATACTTCCATGGCCACGTCCACGCCCAGCGTTTCGGCTCGCCGGCCGATCTGCTGCACGGCGTCGACGTAGAGCGCGCGCTCTTCGTCGTAGCTCGAGACCGGTCGAATGCGGCCCACGGCGCCGTGACAGCACATGATGGCGCCGGTGGTGTGGGCAAACTCAAGCAACCGCATGTAATACTCGATGCCTTGGGCGCGTATCTCCCGATCGGGGTGCAGAATGTCCACGTTGTCCGGCGTCAGCGAGATCACCCTGAGCCCATGCTCGCGCAGCGTTCGCGCCGCTTCATCCGGCTGATAGGCTCCAAGGTCGCCCGCCAGCTCCACGCCATCATATCCCAGTCGAGCGAGCCGTTCGGCTGTCTTGGCCAGCGGCTCGCCGCCGAAAATCCAGTTGCAGACTCCATACTCCGTTGCCACGTTATTTCTCCCTCGCGCCGCTGATCAGATCGGACAGATCGTCGTATTTGATTTCACCCTGGTTGTAGGTGCCCACCTTCTGTCCGTGGCGGATGATGGTATATCGGTCGGCTACCTCCATCACGTGGTGCACGTTGTGAGTGATGAAGATTACGCCCATCCCCTGGGCCTTGGCGTTTCGCGTGTACTCCAGCACTTTCCGGGCCTCGCCCACGGACAGCGCGGACGTCGGTTCGTCCAGAATGAGCAGCTTCACCCCAAAGTGGACGGCGCGGCCGATGGCGATGGACTGGCGCTCGCCGCCCGAAAGCTTGCCGACTTTGTCGTTCGACGAGCGGATCTGAATGCCCACGTCCGCGAGAGATTCGCGGGTTTGCACGGCGATCTTGCGCATGTCCAGCCACGGGAAGGGCCCGATCTTGCGGACCGGCTCGCGGCCCAGGTAGAAATTGCGCCCAATGCTCATGGCGTTTACGAGGGCCAGGTCCTGATACACCGTTTCAATACCCAGCGCTCGGGCGTCTTGAGGCGAGTTGATTTCGACCGGCTTCCCCTCGAAATAGATCGTGCCGCTCGTGAGCTGATGCACGCCGGTGAGGATCTTGATCAGCGTCGACTTGCCGGCGCCATTATCTCCAAGAAGCGCCATGACCTCCGCACGTTTCACGTCGAAGTCCACCCCATCGAGGGCGACCACGTGACCGAAGGTCATCGTGATTTTTTCCATCCGCACCAGCGGAGTTTCGTTTTCACCATTGCTCTTGGCCATAACTCCCCATCCTCCGTATTATTCTAGCCCTAACTGCGACTACGGATTCTCTCATTCAAAATGGCAGCAGCGATGATTGTGACACCCACGATGGCCTCGAAGTTATCGGAGGGCAGGCCCACCAGGATGACGCCGCTGCGCAGCATGTTGATGAGCAGGATGCCCAGCAAGCCACCGATGATGCTGCCGGTGCCGCCGGTCAACAACACCCCGCCTACAACGGCCGCGGCGATCGCCGTCAACTCCAGGCCACTGCCGGTCGCCACAAACACCGTCTGGTACTGGCTGAACGTCAGGACTCCCGCGAATCCGGCCAACAGGCCGGTCAGCGTGAAGCACAGCAGCTTGACTCGCTTCACGTCGACACCCTGAGCAGTGGCCGCGCCCGGATTGCCGCCGGTGGCAAAGACCTGGTTGCCGCGCTTCGTACGGGCCAGGACGACCTGGAAAACAATCACCAGGATGAGGGCCCACAGCTCACTCGCGCGCAGGTTAGCCCCGGGCAAGAACTGGTTGATGGAATCCAACCGGCCGGTCAGGGTTTCGTAGATCGGCAGTTTCTGGGTGGTCTGCAGCATCATGCCGCCGGAGAACACCCAGACTGCGGCGCGATACAGGGAACGAGTGCCGAGAGTCACGATGAAGGACGGGATTCGGGTCCCAATGGTGAGGAAGCCGTTGATGGCGCCGGCTATTGCGCAGACCACGAGCGCGAGCACGACGTAGACGGTCGGGTTGCCCCCGCTCATGATCCCTTTGGCGAAAATGATCCCACCCAGGGCCATGGTGGCTCCGACGGATAGATCGAATTCGCCAGCGATCATCAACAGCGACACGCCGATGACGACGATTGAGTTGATTGCGGCAGCTTCAATGATTCCCGAAAGGGTTGTCGCGGTGGCGAAATGAGGAACGAAAATGGCAAGTAGAATGAAAGCGGCCAAAAACGTCACGAAAGGCGGAACGATGGGCGAAGCTGACCAGATGCTTGGTCTTGCTTTTGCCGTGGATCTCGCCGCTGAAGTCACGCTCAAAGCATGCCCTCCTGATTCCAGGCAGTGGGGCGGGGGCAAAGTCCCCACCCCACCGTGAGCCCACATACTTGTGCCAGTCTACCGATACGTGCCGGCCAGGTCAGCCACGATCTTCACATTGGCCTTCGTCACAAAACCAGGGCCGGTCAGGGTCAACTCCGACGGCGGATACAGGCCGAAGCGCTTGATCCAGGTCAGCCACTGGACGACCATGTAACCTTCCAGGTAGGGCTGCTGGTCGATTGCGAAGTCGGTGGTTCCGTCCTGGATCTTCTCCATGATCTGCGGTCCGAGGTCGAACGTGCCATGGAAGATGTCACCCGCCTTCAGGCCTGCCTTGTCCATGAAGGTGTAGAACGGGTTGGCGCCGTTGGGGCCGAGGGTCAGCCACAGGTTGACGTCGGGGTTGGCCGTGTGGAAATCGTTCATGATGGTGGCAGCGGCGGCAGGGTCGTCGCCAATGGCCAACACCTGGGACTTGAGGCCTGCGGCCTCGAGAGCATCCGCGAAGCCCTGGCAGCGCGCGTCCAGACCGACGTGCCCCACCTGCTGGTTCACGCAGACGCCAGCCTTGGCCAGATCCTTGTGCGCCGACACTAACCGCTCGCCGCCGCCGAGACCGGCGGTGTGCTCATCCTGGCCGATGTAGGTCAGGTACGGAATGCGTTCGCCCTTCGGGCGATTGTCGGCGGTGTTGTAGGCGATGACCGGGATGCCCGCGTCGATGGCGCGCATCAGCGGTTCCTGGAAGCGAACGGGATCCGTCACGGTGACACCCAGGCCATCAGGCTTGGCGGCCAAAGCGCGGTCGATGTTCTGGGCGGTCGCTTCAATGTCGAACTTCTCAGTGGTGATGAGCGTCACGTCAACGCCCAACTGGGTCTTGGCATCATTGATGCCTTTCTCAACGACGCACCAGAAGGAGTCGAACGAGCAGGCGCCATGCGAGACCAGGTAGATTTTAACGGGAGCCGTGGTGGGGTCTTGCGCAAACACGGGCGCCGCAATGGTAAGAACGACCGACAGGGCGACTATGACACTGAGCACGACATTCCATCGTTTCACAGATATACCTCCATGTATTATTCTGGACGACTTTATCCCATTCGACTTGCCGCGCTACTGCCAACCAAACGACAAATTGGGCTTGAAGGCCCCCGGTCCGTTCAAATGATGTGGGCAACACCTCCTTTCGATCGATTGGAGCTTACTCCTTGGGGCCAAGATACGTATTGGCGAGGACTGACAGGATGATGATCGCACCGACAGTGCCCCGAAAGATATCGTTCGGCACACTCATCAACACCAGGGCTTGTTCGATCAGGTTTAGAAGCAAGACGCCGAATGCCGCGCCAACGATGGTGCCTATTCCACCGTTCAGGGAAACTCCACCAATGACCGCGGCGGCCACTGCCGTGAGCTCGAGTCCATCGCCCAACAGCTCATTCATGCTGGGCCGCTGAGCGAATATGATCACGCTGGCCAAAGCCGCCAACACGCCCGAAATCACGAAATTGATCAGCTTGACGCGGCGGACGTTGACGGCCTGCGACAGGGCCGCACCCGGGTTGCCGCCCACGGCAAACGTCCAGTTGCCATAACGCGTGCGCATCAGCAGATAGCTCATGAACGCGACGACCAAAATGAACCAGACGATCGAAGCTCGAAGGTTGCCCGGTGGACTGGTCAATTGGTTGAGTGGGGTGAGGTAGCCGTTGAGGATGTCGAAGAGAACCGGCTTAACGTGTGGTGTGTAGGGCAAGGCCCGTCCGCGACCCAGGGCGTGGGCGATGCCTCGGTAGGCCAGCAGCGTGCCGAGGGTGGCGATGAACGAGGGGATGCCCGTTCTGACCACGATCACACCGTTGATGAGGCCCATCAACGCGCCCGCCGCCAGCGTGATGACCGCGGCCAATAACGGAGGGACGCCGGCCAACAGGCTGTAGGCGAACGCATAGCCCGCCACCGCCAGCATGGAGCCGACGGACAGGTCGAATTCGCCTGAGATCATCAGGAAGGTGACTCCCACGACGACGAAACCGTAACTGGAAGCAAAAGTGAGAATGTTTGAGAGAACGTACAAAGAAAGGAAATTAGGAGCAATGAAGGCGAACAACACAAAAGCGCCGATTAAGACCACGCCTGTGATGGGCACAGGCGATTCTGCTATCCTGCGTTGCCAAAGAACGAACTTACTGACCCGTCGACCATCTCCCGTTTCGGCCACCATCGATTCCGGTTAGTCTCCCTTCAGAATTCAGATTAAGCTGCTGTCCTCTGGGGCTATTGGCAATACTGATGTGAGCGCGCACGACTCGAAGATCGGGCCGTTTCTTCAGGTGTTCGAGACAATCATTGTCGCGCCCCTTTTGAAATCGTGTGCAGTGGAATTAATAGCCCTATTATAGATGATTTTCCGAAGATCGTCAATGGTAATTTCGCTTTTTCTGTTTGAGTTCCGCGGCTGGCATGCACTCCCGCGCCCTGGCTTCTTGACTTCGTCCAGGCTCTGCATTAAACTATGGTCGCATTCGGATTCGTACGATATTGTAATCTCCGAGTCTCGCAGCCTAAAGGCACCGTTCGCCGATGGTGCAGAGACCAGTGGGCGTGGTTGGAAACGGCAACGCCTCCCGTGTTTGGAAAGGAGATTGATCCTATGCCTGTGAATACGGCCGCATTTCGTTCTCGGCGACAGCCTATCGTGGAACAAGACGACGCGTGATCGGCCGGTCGGCGCCAGGGTATCTCCTTTTAGAGATGCCCTCTTTTGTTGCCCCCTACGACCGCGCGATGTTCGATAGCAGTTTCGATCGATGTTGCACCCAAGCAAGAGAGCATTTGGCCTCAACGATATTCTGAACGAAAGATGAGGAGGAGCGAATGGCAACCAACCCGTCAACCCAAGACTTGCCCGAGGTGCCTCGTGTGGTTCTGGGGCGGAGCGGCATCACCAGCACACGTTTGGGGCTGGGGACGTTCTTATGGCCGACTCACCGGCCCTACGAACAGGTTCTCGAAGTGTTTCGGGCGGCGTTCGACGCGGGCATCCGGCACATCGACACCGCTCCGCTGTATGGCAGCGAAGAAGTCGTCGGCCGCGCCCTCCACGACCTGGGTGCGCCGAAAGACCTGGTCCTGTCGACGAAGTGCTGCTCTTATTGGGACGATCTGGGAATCGTGTACCGGGAGTACTCGGACCGCACGGCTTACCATTCCGTGGAGCGCAGCCTGAAGCGACTGCAGGTGGATCACCTCGACGTCGTCCACCTCCACGATGTGGACCCGGAGAACCTGGAGCAGATCGGCAGTAAGGAAGGAGCGCTGCGCGCGCTCGTCGACCTCAAATCACAGGGCGTGATTCGCTCCATCGGCATGGCGACCGTCTGCTTGGAGTGCCTGCAGTGGGCCATCGATACCGGTGAGGTCGACCAGTTACAGAGCTACCACACGCTCACTTTGCTCAACACTACCGCTCGGCAGGCCGTAATCCCAAATGGCCATGCCAAAAACCTCTCGTTCTTCAACGTGGCCCCGTACGCCGCGTGGGTCCTGCAATCCGGGCCCACCCCGGACGCTATGTATAACTACCGCCCGGCCCCGGCGAACGTGATCGAGGCGGCGCGTCAGCTGGAGCAGATCTGCACGCGGAAGGGCGTGACGTTGGCGGAGGCCGCACTGGCGTTCTCGCTGCAGGCACCGGACGTAGAGGTCACGGTAGTTGGGTGCAGCACCCCCGAGCGAGTTCGTGAGCGCGTGCGGGTGTTTGCCTCGAAGCTGACTCAGTCCGACTTCGACGAGATGCTCGCGGCCGCGGGTGGTCCCTACCCGGTGGACCGTGCCTGGGAGAGGAATCCCGTCAACTCGGCCCGCACCGAGGTGCGGTAAGCTTCGTTCTCAGTGACCCCGGCTGCGGGCGTGTGGACAGGCCATTGGTACGTCGTCCGCTGCCCAACCAAACCACGAGTACCGAAATGAGAGTGCGACCGCCACGGCGGTCGCACTCTCATTTCACCGGCCACGAGATCGGCACCAAACAATCTGGTCGCATCCGGCGTATTGGCGATGGGATGCAGGGAAGCCCCAAAACGCACCGCTCCCCACCACGATCTCAGCGTGGCGAGTCCGCCCCTTGAATGGAGGGTTGTTCCATCTGCTGTTCGGGCCCCGGGCCGAGTTGGCACCCGTCGTCCTGGCCACGGCACAGGTTCGCGAGAATCGTCGCTCGGTGTCGCACCGAGTCAATGGTCTTGTCCCATACGAAGGAGAAGCTGGTGAGATCATCCAGGCTGACGATGTTGTTCTCCAGATCGGTCATGACGTCCCGCAGCAGGCGCGTTAGCTCGCGCTCGGTGGATTGGATGCCGGCGAGATCCATTGCGCCCTCGGCTTTCACCAACAAGCTCAGGACGCTCTCATTATACTGGCTGACGTGCCTCCTTTGGCGCCGGCGCAAACGGACACGAAAGCCCAGGAAGAGGGTCAGCCACACCGGCCCGCTGAGGGCAAGCAAAGTCAACTGATCGTAGTACCGTTCAACCAGGTTGGGCTGGGTTCGATCGTAATATTCCTGTGCACCCGGGTCGACCAACGGCCCTGCTATCAGGCTGGTCACCGGGGACGTGATGTACGCCGCCAAACGGTCCTGCGAAATCAGCGCATTTCGACGCTCGAACAAGACTCGCGTCACGGAGTTGACGACGCCGGGGTCAACGTTCGCGTTGACGTAGAGCACACTGTCCACGCCGACCGTGTCGATGTTGCTGTCAGGAACAGCGGGGTCCGCAGCGCGGTACGTGCCAACGGGAACCTTGAGATCCAGCAGATACGGCCGTGGCACCTGCATGGCCGCGATCTGATCGAGCGCGATCAACTGCCCCTTCCCGGTCTTCAGTATCTCCTGAAGCACCGGTTGGCCGAGGGAGCCAACGCTGAATGCTGCGTCTGCCTGCCCGTTAAGGAAGGCGGCCGCGATATTTTGCGACCTCACGACCTTCACGGAATCAGCCGACAGGCCGTAATGCTGCATGAGGAACTGGAACGACTCGTACGATCCGCTGCCCTCAGGCGGGACGACAATGGTTTTGCCTTTGAGTTCGACAGGCTTGGTGATACCGGAATCGGCTCGGACGACGAGTTGATACAACTCGGGATAGAGCAACGCGACCGTACGAACCTGCGGACCCGTGCTGACGTCGGTCTGTGCGATGCCCAGATCGGCCTTGCCGCCCTGCAACATCTCCACGTTCTGAACGGAACCCTCGGTCTCGACGACGTGGACGTGGATGCGTGGGTAAGTCTGTTCGACGACCGACGCCAACGCTACACCAAACGGGTAATAATCGCCCGACTTTGCGCCGGCTGCCAGGATCAGGGTGTGAACCTGAAGATGACGCCGATAGAAGGCGACTCCGCCGACAACGAAGAACAAAATGCACAGGCCAATCAGCAGGAGGGTGGTACGCCCCGGAAGCTGTCGCCTCCTGGGTCCGCCCTTGTGCTCCATATCGCCTGAAAGGGACGGTTTCGTCGTCTTTGGCATCGCTGAGTACTCCTGCATCGGACGTCACTCGGTTTGGACTTGGGTGATTCACGGCTCGGCCACGCACGCCGGCTTCTCCCGAGCGGCAGCTAACGTGTTTCAACGTGCGAGTGATTGTAATAATGACAGAAGTTGTTGTCAATAGATGGGGTCAGGTCTGGTCGGAAGATGGCACCGAAAGGGTCGCGCGCTCGCCGCTGTCCGGATCGAAACCGTTCTGGAGCATCTATTCGTCGCTACAATCCCCAGCTCACGACGCGCTCGTCGACGTTCTCGTACCGGAACGTGATGCCTTTAAGCGCCTCTTCCAGAAAGGGAGCCTGATCGCGGCCGTCCGCTCGCATTCGCCAGAGCTCCCAGCGGCCGCGCGCATCCGTGAGGTAGACGATCCACCGGCCGTCCGGCGACCAGGCCGGCGCAACGCAGTTGATAGGCGTATCGGCCAACGGCCAGCTTCGGGTGAGCTGTGCGCGGCCCTGCCCGTCGCCGTCGATCACCGCGATCTCCCAGTGGTCGTGCGACTTCGTCTGGAACGCGACGCGACGCCCGTCCGGCGACCAGGCCGGCGACCGATCGCCCTGGAAGTCGGTGAGCATCCAGTGCAGCGGATCGTCCGCTGTGCGGCCCATGCCGCTCTCCTCGCCGGTGAGGAAGAGACCCTGATCGCTGCTGTAGGCGATCCGCCGGCCGTCCGCTGCCCAGGTGGGGCTGTAACTGAAGTCGTGGCACAGTAGTTCCTGGAACCGGTCGCCGCCGATGCCCACGCTGGCCACCTTCCACAGGGGGTTCCGCGGCCCGGTGAAGCACTTGGTGATCTTCTTGCCGGTGGCCGGGTCAGGGAATTTGAAGCACTGCTGGAGTCGCGTGTCGCCGCCCGTCTGGTAAGTGAAGGCCAGCCGATCCCCGCCGGGTGCCCATGTTGGCGCCTTCAGTCCGGCCTTGTCCCACCCGAACACCAGCCGCTCGTTGGAGCCGCCCACGTTGATCGCGAACAGCCCCCGCGGGATGCCCTCCCAGCGCGCGAAAGCGATCTGACGCCCGTCCGGGGACAGCGCCGGGTCCAGGCCGGTGGTCACGTAGCGCAGGCCGCTGCCGTCCGCGTTGACGACGTAGATGTCGCCGCCGCTGGACGTCTGAAAAACCAGCTTGCCCTCGAGCCTGGCGCTGGCCGGATCCTGACCGGCTTGACCGGGCTCGACCGGGTCCGAAACCCTCTGTGGCGGCACGACGCCGTCACTCGCTGCGCCGGCGGGCGTGGTTGGGAGCGTCGTGGGCTCGAGCTTGGGCACATTCATCGGCGCTGGAGTGATCACTACCGTGGTGGCTCGTGCGATGGGGCTCGAGACGGCGGTCGGCGTCAGGGTCGGCCGCAGAGGGGCGACCGTAGCACGAACTGGCGTGGCCGGTTGCCCGGCAGCAGTCTTCTCGCCGGGATCGATCTGAACCGACGTCGTCATGTTCCAGCGCAATCTCGGGTCCTGCCGGTTCGGTTTGACCTGGACCGTGTACACGATGTCGCCTTGCTGGTTCTCACCGAGGGCCTTGATGCGCGTCACCGTGCCTCCCAGAGCCAGGTCGGGTATCGCATCCACGGTGATCGTCACCGGGCTGCCGACCTGCACGTTGACGATGCCCAGCTCGGTGAGGTCCTTGGTCTCGATCTCCCATTCGGACAGGTCGCCGAGGCTGGCGACGCGAACGCCGGGCGCCACCTGCTCGTCGGCCTTAACGTCTACCGCGGCCACGATGCCGGCGAACGGCGCGCGCAGCTCGGTGTCGGCCATGTCGCCCTGTGCTTGCTGCAGCGCAGCGTTGGCCGCGGCGACGTCCGCTTCGGCCATGGCGATGCTTTCGCTTCGCTCGCCGGCCTGCAGCAGGTCGAGCTGGGCCTGCGCGCGGCGGACTTCGGCTTCCGCCCCGGCGATCTCTGAGGGCGTAGGACCCTGGCGCAGATTTGCCAGGCTCGCTTTGGCATCCGCCACTTTGGCGGCGGCCGCGGCGACGTCGGCAGGATCCGCGTCCTTCGTGGCCTCGCTGTAGGCCGCCAGGGCTCTTTCATGGTCCACAGTCGCTTGCTGAAGCTGCGCCGCCTCCGGGAGTGCGCCGACGTCGTTGCGATACGCCACCGGATCATATTCGGCCTGGGCTTTCTGCAGTGCGATCTCGGTCCGCTTGAGCTCGGCTTTGGCCATGATCCTCTCTTCCGCCGTGGGGCCCTGCTGCACTTTCTGCAGTGCCTCCTGCGCGGACGTCGTTTCCGCCTGAGCGGCGGCAAGCTCTTCGGGCCGGGGGCCTTCTTTGAGCTTCGCGAGCTGCGCCTGGGCGACTTCGACTGCGGCTTGGGCCGCGGCGATCTCCTGCGGCCGCGAGCCGGCCTTGAGCTCCGCCAGCCGGGCTCTGGCCCTCTGCACCTCGGCCTCCGCCTGGGCCACAGCCGCCGCTTGCTTGCGGGCATCCAGCCGCATCAGGACCTGGCCGGCCGTGACCTGCTCGCCTTCGACGACGGCTACCTCGGCGACCCGCCCCGCAACCGGCAGGCTCAGCTCGGCGCTGCGCAGGGGAATCACCCGGGCCTCAGCCACGACCAGGTTCCCGGCTCGGACGGGCGGCACGACGTCGGACGCTTCTACGCTCGGGCCAGGCACACTGGCCGCATCCCGGCCGAAAGCGAAGTACAAGGTGCTTCCCAAGAGTGAAAAGATAACGACAACAACGAACCACCGCTTCATCTGGACTTTCCTTTCAGTGATACTCAAAAACGTCACTCGTAGGCCAGTACTTCGCGCACCGTAACTCGCGAGGCGCTTCGGGCCGGAAGCAAGCTGGCCAGGAACGACAGTACGACGACGACCGCAAACCACACGATGACCCCCAGCCAGGAGAACTTGTAGTGAAGGGGCGATTGGATGATCGCCGCCCCTACCGCATCGGTCATCAGGCGGCTCAAAGGCACGGACACTAGCGCCGCCAGGACCCAGCTGAGCAGACCAATCGTGATCCCCTCGACGATGAACACCTGGGCCACGGCGCCGTCGGAGGCGCCGATGGCGCGCATGACGCCGATCTCGCGCATCCGTTCGAGGACGTTGATGCTCATGGTGCCCATCAGGCCGAACCCTCCGACGATGGCGATCAGGATGGCCATAACGAGCAGCAGTCCCACGACGATATTGAAGCCGAACTTCGTCTCTTCCCGGCTGTCGGCGATTCGGGTCAGGGAGCTGATGCGCACCCCGGCCCGCTCGAAGTGCGTCTCGAGCGCCCGGCCGACCTGGGCCTGGTATGCGGCGTCGTGCTTCTCTGTCACTGCTACCACTCCCTCCGCCCGGCCGACGTTGCGGCTGATGCGGGCGTAGTACGGATAGTTGGTGTAGACGTAGGGGGTCAGAGTCAGCGCGATGCCCACGATCGTCCAATGGGTCTTGCGGCCGTCGATCCTGAAGGTGACGGTGTCACCCACCTTCAGGTCGGGCTCCTGCTCGAGCGAGTTGGTGGTGACTACGACCGCGTTTTCATCTTCCGGGAGGAGCCACCGCCCTTTCACGACGATCGGGCGGAGCAGGCTCGAACCGATTGGAAGCGCCATCATCTGAATGCTGGCGCCCTCGGTGTCGTCCGGACGCAGCCGGCGGACCGTGGCGAGGCCCACCGCCTTCGCGCTCACCACGCCCGGCACCTGCATGACCTCGTTTTCCAACAAGGACCCGCGGTACGGCCGGTTCAAAGCGACCGACAGATCGTAGCGCCAGACCTGGATGCAGTCTTCCGCGGTCGCCAGCAGGGCGTCGTGCACGGTGAAGACGCTGATGAAGATCCCGCCGCCAAGCACCAGTGTAATCAGGGTGAGCGCCAGGCGGCCCTTTCGACGGAAGGTGTTCCGCAATGACAGCAGAACGGGCCGGGACAGCAGGCGCACGCGTTCCAGGAGCCTGTCAGTCAGCCCCCTTCGGGGAGCAGCAGTTCCCAGGCCGTAGTCGGTCACGGCCTGACGAACGGTGATCCGGGTTCCATTGAGGACGGGCTTCAGCGCGGCCAGAACAGGCACGCACATCGCGACTCCAGCCTGGGCGGCAAATACTTCCCATGGTATCCCGGCGCCGGGCAGGTCGACGTTCAACACGCCGGCGATAAATCCGGTCAGCAGGTGCGTGCCCAACGCCCCCAGCGGTACAGCGATGCTCAGCGACAGGACGCCGAGCAAGAACACCATGACCAGGTAAATGCCGGCAATCTGACGGCTGCGGGCGCCGATGGCTTTCATGACACCGATCTGCCGAACCTGCTGCCTGAGCATGGCTGAGATCGTATTGATGACCAGAAATCCGCTGAGCAGAAGAGCGAGAAAGCCGAGAATCCCGAGGAAGGCGATGACGCTATCTGAGATTGAGCCGAATGGAAGCTGGCCGGGCTCCGGCACGGAGGTGTATGCGATGGCCCGCCCGCTGCCCTCGACCTTGTCTCGCACGCGAAGCGCGACGCTCTGAATGTAAGCCTTGTCGAGTAATTTCCCGGCCACGACGACGTAGAGCTCGTTGTAGTCGTGCGGCTCGCCCAGCCACTCCAACGTGTCGAAGGTCACGTAACCGTTGACCGTGCCTTCGACGAATACCGGCGGGACCGAAGGATCGTGGGCGAGTCCTGCGATACGCAGGTCCCGTTCCGTGCCGTCGGCGGTCTTGACGTGGATGGCGTCGCCGACGGCCGCGCCGGTGAGCTCCAGGGAGGTGCGCTCGATCAATATCTGGTGCTTGGGCGGCGGCCAGGCGCCGCTCTGTGGCCGGACGATATTGACCCGGATGTCGTGGTAATCGGGAATAGCGAAGACTTGGAGGTCCTTCCACTCGTTCAGCCCGACACGCACGCGAATCCGGAGGCTTCGCCGCCCTTCGGCCTCGCGCACGCCTTTCACGTGGCGCACGGTGTTGACCAGCTCGTCGTCGAAAGGATCGAGCGTCTCGATCGCGGCGCTGGCCGGATTGAGGCGACTCCACGCCTGCTTGAGGTCGCGGTTCAGAGATGATCTGCGTGTTCATGATCGTGCCGATGGCGCAGACGCCGACCGACACGGACAGCACGGCCACCAGCGTCCGGGCGCGGTTGATCCACAGGTCGCGGAAGACTTTGTGCCAGCGTGGGCTAAGCATAGCTGATCTCCGGCGACGCTTCCGCTGCTACATCCGGAGTCAACGAATGTCCGAGAAGGACGCTGGGATTGCGGACCTCCTCGACGATTTCGCCGTCCGCGATCACCACAGTACGACTGACCCTTCGAGCCAGGTCACGGTCGTGGGTGACCATGACGACCGTCTTGCCCTGGCGGACGAACTGCCGGAACATTTCAAAGATCGAGTCGGCCGTTCGAGAATCGAGGTTGCCGGTCGGTTCGTCGGCCACGAGGATGGGTGGATCGTTGGCGAGGGCCCGCGCGATGGCTGCCCGCTGCTGCTGGCCGCCGGAGACGGCGGAAGGCAGCTTGTGGGCGTGTTCCGCCATATCGACCATCTCCAACAGGTGCATCGCTCGCGCCTGTCGCTCACGTCGCCGCGTAGGTGCCGCAGAAGTCCATCGGCAGCATGACGTTCTCCAGGATCGTGAGAGTAGGCAGCAGTTGGAAGAACTGGAAGATGATCCCGATGTTCCGCCCGCGCCATACGGCCAGTTGCTCCTCCGTCAGGGTGTGTACCGGGGCGTCGCCGACCCAGATCTCGCCGGACGAGGGCCGGTCGATCCCGGTCAGCACGTTGATGAGCGTGGACTTGCCGCTCCCGGACTTGCCGACGACGGCGACGAATTCCCCGGCATCCACTGCCAGGTCCACACCTTTGAGGGCGAGGAAGTCGCCTGCTGCCGTCTGATAGCGCTTTTCCACGCCGCGCATTTCGATGAGGTGGGCGGCCCGGTCGTTCGGATGGTTTCGATTGGAGCCGTTGCGTTTGAACCCAAACATGAACTGCTGCCTCCGCGGCCGGTGACGGCCTTCGTGCGATGAGCTTGTGACACGATCATGTTAGCACGCGGGCAGCATAAAGACATCCCCTATTGGGGGAGTCGATGGGGGATGTGGATGGGGGATGCTGGAGACTCAGACTTCCGAAGTTGATTCAACCTCCCAGCACACTGTCCGTGCGGCCAGCGCGGGCAGACCGCTGGCCTGTGTCGGAAGTCCTGCCGATTGCGGGGAGGGAGGTGGCGGCCCTGGCGCGAAGCCGTCTACTCGAGGAAGCGCAGCGCCCTGGCCCGCTCGATCGCCTCGTAGCGGCTGTGGGCGTCGAGCTTGCCGTATATGCTCTTGACGTGAGAGCGAACGGTGCTAACTTCGATGATCAATTCACGGGCAATGTCGGGATTGCTCAGCCCGGCTGCCAGGAGGCGCAGAACGTCCATCTCGCGCTCGCTGAGCGGTTCGACGAGCCGGCCTTCTGTCGCGGCCTGGAGGCGACGGCTCTCGGATGCGGAATTCCTGCTGAATCCGGCCAGCACCGCCTCGACGTAGGCCGGTGACGGGCCCCCTCGCCTCCGTTGTTCTGATATCCGCCGCAGGATCCTTTCCATCGCCGGGCCCTCGTCCACGAAGGTGCGGATGTGACGTTCGGGCTCGGATTGAGTCAGCGCCGTAAGAAGCTCAGCCGCAGCTTTGTCGTGGTCGCCCCGCGCGTGAAGCGCCAGTGCGCGCAGCACATGGCATTCGATCACGGCGTTCAACATGCCGGCCGCCTGTGATGCGGACAGCAGTACGTCCAGCCACTGTAGCGCTTCATCCGTCCGCGTGCGGGCGATCAGAACGCGCGCCCAGGTCGCAGCCTCGACGCCCCGCTGCAGGCCCGAAACGTCGCCGGGATGGGCGGCGTACTTCCGCGCCAACTCCTCGGCCGCGTCGAGGTCGCCCTGCAGCAACAGGAGCCTTGCCTCGTAGGCCTGCGCGACGTTGACGGTGGTCGGCGAGACGATGTCACCCCGCAGAGCCTCGTCGGCTTTCCGGACGAGTGCTCGCGCGGCGGCTTCATCTCCCCGTGCCTGCCGAACCCGGGCTTCGAACACGGAGCCTGAGGCCAGGATGTCGAGGCTCTGCCATTGGTGGCCCAGCTCCATGGCGGTCGCCAGGTGTGAAGAGGCCCCATCCAGATCGTTCCACTCGTACAGGACCTGGCTCAAGCTCAAGTAGACCGTGCCGGCGATTGGCAGCTGTCTGCCGGGCTCGGCGGTCACGCGCACGGCCTGCCGATAGAGGTCCGCCGCCTCTCTCAGTCGACCCTGTGCCATCTTGAGGTCGCCGAGCTGGTTGGTGGCCATCAGGCCGACGACGAAATTGCCGGTGGTCCGGCTGATGCCCAGGGCTTCAGTGTATGCCTGGCTGGCCGCGGCCAGGTCGCCGCGCATGTCGTACGCCACGGCCAGGCCCAGCGTGACGAGCCCGCGGAGAAACCGGTCCTCCACAGGCAGCTGCGCCAGCGCCTGGTGGGCCAACTCGATTGAGCCGGACGCGTCGTGCTGCAGTCCGGCGATGACCGCGCGGATCGCGGCGGCTTCACCCTGGATGTCGATCGGATTGGCGATAGTGTTGAGGGCCCGCGTGACCCGGGCCTTCGCGGCCTCGTGGCGGCCGGCCATCACGAGCGCCCACGCGTGGGCCAGGCAAAGGTAGGGGCGTGCGTCGATCACCATTTCCGGCAGTGCCTCCATCCAGCGGAGCAGCGCGCTCGTCTCGCCCCGCACCAGTGCCTGCGGCGCGGCGCCTTCGATCAAGTGCGCGGCGCGCTCGAAGTCCTGCGCTGCCAGCGCGTGCTCTATGGCCTCCGCCGGCAGACCGTGGCGCTCGTGCCACTCGCTGGCTCGGCGGTGCAGTGAGGCTGCATCGACCGCGCGGCTTCCGGAAACCGGCTCCTGCGAGGCGTCTTGCCGCAGCCGGCCGCGCAGAAATTGGGCGAACAGGTGGTGATATCGGTACCAGGTCCGGTCTTGGTCCAACGGGACGATGAACAGGTTGGCCTGCTCCAATGCCTCGAGCGTGGCCTGGCCATCGTCTCGGCCGGTGAGGGCGTCACACAAGGGCCCGGTCATCCGGTCGAGGACGGAGGTCAGCAGCAGGAAGCGCTGCATCTCGGGAGACTGCCGGGCGAGGACCTCCTCCACCAGGTAGTCGAACACGTAGCGATTGCTGCCCGTGAACGAGGCGATGAAGTCCGCCACGTCCGCACGTCCGCGCATGGACAGGGCTGCCAGCTGAAGCGCGGCGATCCACCCCTCTGTGCGTGCCTCCAGCGCTGCGACCGCCCCCGCAGACAGCTGCAGGCCCATCGTTTGAGTGAGGAATGCTGCCGCCTCCTCGGCGGTGAAGCGCAGGTCGCGCTCGCGGATCTCGGTCACCTGGTCGCGGGCGCGCAGCCGCGGCAAGGGCACGGGCGGGTCCTCGCGCGTGATGATGACCAGATGCAAAGGTGCGGGTTGGTGCTCCACCAGGAATTGCAGCAAGTCGTGGACCGGGGCGGCGGAGATGACGTGGTAGTCGTCCAACACGAGCGTGATCGCGCCCCCGACGGCGGTAACGTCGTTGATGACCAACGTCATGAGACTCAGCTGGGGCGCGCTCTGTAAAGCCTGAGGTGAGTGAAGAATCTGCTGCGCCGCCCGGCCGATGCGTGGGTTGGCCTGTTGGAGCGCCGCGATCAGGTAGCTCAGGAACTGAGCGGGATCGTTGTCGCCGGCGTCCAGCGCCAGCCAGGCCGACGGACGTGAGCCGCGCCGGCTCCATTCAGCGAGCAGCGTCGTCTTGCCGCTACCCGCCGGGGCGGATACCAGCGTCAGCCGGCGGCCGAGGCGCAATCCTTCGTCGAGCTGGCCCAGCAGTCGCGGCCGCGATACGCGATTGGAGCGCGGTGGGGGCGTGTAGAGTTTGGTGGCCAACAGCGGCACTTCCATGTTGCGCTCTCTCAGGCGGGCTCGATCTCTGGAATGCGGCGGACGTTGGGGTCGGTGAAGATGTCGTTCTCGTCGGTGCTGCGCGTCGAGAACTCCGATACCACGCAGCCTTCCGGACCAGCCTGGAACCAGTGCGGCGTGTCGGGATGCAGCGTATACTGCTCACCAGGATTGAGAGCGACCTCGTGGTACACCGTGTGATATTGCTCGAAGCCCTTCGGGGGATGGGCGTACGGATTCTGCGTGGGCTCCCCGGGCACGTACAGGAATACCTGGCCCGAACGACAGCGGAACGTCTCTTCTTTGCCCGGTTGACCGGCCACGGAGGGGTGCTTGTGCTCCGGGAAGCTCTGCCGGGGCGTCATGACCAGTTCCTTGGCGCACACGCGATGGGTGTTGACGTAGGTGATAGCCTGCAGGCCGATCGTTTTCAGGTCGCCCAACCCGCAGTCTGCGACCTCGATGTGTTCTTTTTCCTCGGGCGTGAGGACGATGCCGGTGCGCTGAAGCATGTCGAGCGTAGCCCGACGGGCCGCCTCGTAGTCTCGCCGACTGATCATTGTCGTCTCCCTCCATAATAGTGAATAGTGCGTGGTTGTGATTTGCCGAACCTGCGGCCTCGACGGCCGAACCGCGCCACAAGGTGATGATAATATCAGCGGCGTTTCCTGTAAAGTCGAGCGTCTCAGTGCTCATCTCATCTAGATTGCTGCACCGTCCTGGTGAGCATCTCAGAAAGGACGTCGTTGCTCCTCCAATCAGCAGGGCGAAGGCGGACTGGGGATCGTCGGGGCGTCCAATTGGAGCAGCCTCGCAATCAAGGGCACCGTCGTTCCCTGCAAGAGAACGGAAGTCAGCACGATGAAGAAGACCAAATTGAAGAACAGCCCGGACTGAGGAACGCCCGCCAGAAGAGGGAAAGTTGCAAGAACGATCGGCGCCGCGCCTCGAAGCCCGACCCAGGACACCATGGCCTTGTCCGCCAGGCTCATCTTGGATGGACCGAGCACTGCGAACACCGCAACCGGGCGCGCGATGAGCATGAGAAAGACGGCGAGGATCAGGGCGGGGCCGGCTATCGGCAGCAGGCGGGAGGGAAACACCAGAAGTCCCAGCGTGAGGAACATCGTGATTTGCATCAGCCAGGCCACCCCGTCGTGAAAGCGCACGACGTTTCTCTTGTTTACGAACTCACTGTTGCCGACGACGACCCCTGCCAGGTAGATGGCCAGGAACCCGTTTCCGCCCACGAGAGTGGTCGTTCCGTAGATGAGCAAGACCAGGGCGACTGTGAATACGGGATAGAGCCCCTCGAACTGGAGCTCCAGGTGGTTGAGGGCGAACGTTCCCAGCTTTCCGATGCTGTAGCCGAAAATTGCTCCCAGCGCCATTTGTATGACCAGCATTGGGACGAGCGTCAAGGGCGAAGCAGCTTCGTTTGTGAGCAGAGCAGTGATGCCTATGGTGAGAAAGACTGCCATGGGGTCGTTGCTGCCGGATTCGAGTTCGATCAGAGGGGTCAAACTGCCGGTGAGTCCGACGTTTTTGGCGCGCAATATGGTGAACACCGCCGCCGCGTCCGTCGCGGATACGATGGCCCCGAGCAGCAACCCTTCGGCCGGTGCCAGGTGCAGCATCAGGGTTGCGAACAGGCCGGTCAGCGTGGCCGTGATCACGACCCCAAGGGTCGACAGGCCCAACCCCCACAGCAACACCGGGCGGATGCTGTCTTTGCTCGTGTCGAGCCCCCCAGAGAAGAGGATGAAACTGAGAGCGACGACTCCCACAGACTGAGCCACCCGCGCGTCGTCGAAGTAGATCCCGCCTGGGCCTTCGGAACCCGCCAGCATCCCGATGAGGAGAAACAGGAGCACGGCTGGAATGCCGAGACGGCCCGAAGCCCTGCTGGCGACAATGCTCAGCAGCACGAGAATGGCGGCGCCGGTCAATATGTACTCGAACGTGATCATGGCCGTGCCTCTTCCTCGGTTGGAATGCCTGGATTACATCACAGGCCCGGTGATTGCCCAGGGCCGATCCTCACTTAGTCGACGTCTGGAGTGAGCCGGGCTGCGCCCCGGTGACGATCGGCAAATCCGGCCGGTTCCCCCACTCGGCCCAGGAGCCGTCGTAACCCCGGACGTTCGTGAAACCCATCAGCCTCAGGACGAAGTAAGCGTGCGCGCCGCGCCAGAGCGTCTGGCAATAGGTGATGACCTCTTTGTCGCGGGTGATCCCCCGTGCGTCGAGCAGCGCTTGAATCTCCGGCGCCGGCTTGAAGAACCCGGCGCCGGGAGCGTGCAGGCGGGCCGGCCATCCGGCAGCGTTGGTATCGATGCCTTGCGCTCCAGTCAGCGCGTCCAGCCACTCGAAGCGGACCGCGCCGGGAATGTGCCCGCCGCGGGCCGCCAGCTTGACCTGGCCCGTGTACTCCGCCTCAGATCGCGCATCGACAATCGCCGTGTGCGGATCGTCCAGGCGGGTGCGTACATACTGCCAGGTGGCGAGCCGGTTCGGATTGAGGTTCAGCGTGTAATCGGTTCGTGCAAACGAGGGCGCCGACGCGCTCGTCGGGCGGCCTTCCTGTGCCCACGCGTACCACCCACCGTTCAGAAGGCGGGCATCCTGGTGCCCGGCGTAATCCAGCGTCCAGAACATGCGCGCCGCGTTCATCATGCCGAGGTCATCGTAGATCACCGCGGTCATGTCCGGAGCGAGGCCCGCGGCGCTCAACGTGGCCTGCACCTTGGCGGCGTCGAACGTGGCCGGCACCCCGTCGATCGTCGAGACGACGTCGTTGGAGCTGACGTTGACCGCGCCGGGAATGTGGGCCTGCACGTAGGCGTCGTGCGGACGCATATCGAAGATGCGGACCGTGGGGTCGTTGAGGTGCGCGGCCAGCCAGGTCGTATCGACGAGCAGGCCGGCGTCGGGATAAGCCGACGTCTGCGGCGCTGCGGTCGGGGCCTGGGCCGCGACCGGCCCGGTCCAGACGCCGAGGAATGTCAGGGCCAACGCCACAATGATGACGTGGGCGTGGCGCCAGAAGAATTCGAGCTTCATCGGTATCTCCTTTGCCCGTCGTGAGAGGGGGCCGGCGAGTGAGACAACTTGACTCTGATTATACACCCGATCGAACGGCGGAACGGAGTATCCTGGCTTCTGGACGAGACCGTGGCGCGACAGACCCCTCTCCCGCCTCTCCCCTGAGAAGGGAGAGGAGAACGGCGACGACTTGCTCCTCTCCCTTCTCAGGGAGAGGCGGGAGAGGGGTCTGTCGCGCCACGGTCTCGCCTATTTGCGGTTTCGTGCGACATATGATATACGTTGCACCTATTCGCATCTCACCGTGAACTCAAAAAGGAGGAGGCACATGAAGCGCGGGACACGGATCGTTCGCCTTGGGGCGGTTTCTACGGTGATCGTCGCCCTGGCCGTCGTGAATTACGGCCTGCTCCTGTCGCCCGTCTTAAGCGCCCCTCCTGGCCCTCGGCCTGGTGTAACGCCGTTGGTCAAGCCGACGGCCGTTCCCCTGGTGCAGCCTACCACCGCGCCCTTGGTGCAGCCGACGGAGCCGCCCACCGTCGCGCCTGCCGCCACGCCGCGCCCGCGGCCGACCGCCACCGAGGTGCCGCCGCCCGCGCCTTTGCCGGTTCAACCTGCTGAACCGGCCCAGACCACGCCTCCCCCTCCCCCCGTGCAGCCGGGCGGAATGCTGGCGGGCCACCTCGCTTTCGTCGTCTTCAAGCCCGGCATGTCCAAGGCGACCTACGACGTGTACGTCAGCCGGCCGGACGGCAGCGACCAGCACAGGTTGTGGGAATGGGGCCGTCAGCCGAGGTTTCGCCGCGGCGACGGCCGGATCGTCCTGAACGCCGACGGGCAGGGCAAGGATAACCTGTGGACGGTGAATCCCGACGGCAGCGCCGCTCGGGAGTCGAGCTTGCATCCCGAGGATGCGCATCCTTCGTGGAGCCCCGACGGCCAGCGTCTCCTCTTCGACTCGGAGTTCTACACCTGGGGCGAGGCAGGCGACCGCATCTGGACCATCTGGGTGCAAAACAGCGTGGATAAGGGCAGCGAGCCGGTCAGTGTGAGCGTCGCGGGCAGGGTTGTGCCGGGTCGAGCACCCCTGTGGCTCGACAACGACTGGATCGTATACACGGGCTGCAATTTCTGGGAGGGGGCCGGCAGCTGCGGCCTGTACACCGCACCAAGCTGGGGCGGCGATCGCGCTCGCCAGCTCACGACCGGCGCAGACGACGTTGCCGGCGACGTTTTGGGCGACCGCATCGTCTACGCCTCGCGACTCGACGGCAACTGGGAGATCTACACCGTCAATTTCGATGGGGGCGGCAAGGCGAACCTGACGAATAACCCCGGCAACGATGGCCTGCCGGCCTTTTCACCTGATGGCCGCAACATTGCCTTCGTGTCGGACCGGGGCGGCGTCTGGGCGATCTGGGTCATGAACGACAACGGCACGGGCCAGCGCAAGCTCTTCGACCTGCCCGGCGCCATGGGCGACGATTGGATCGGCGAGCGCATCAGCTGGGGTCCCTGATCAGATCCCGTCTCGAAGCAGCGGGCAGGTCATGCAGTGTCCGCCGCCGCGACCTTTGCCCAGCTCGAAGCCATCCAGCGTGATCACCTCGATGCCGGCCTGGCGGAAACTGGCGTTGGTGTAGGTGTTGCGGGAATACGCCAGCACCAGGCCCGGCTCCAGCGCGATCACGTTGTTGCCGTCGTCCCATTGCTCTCGCTCGGCCTGGTATTCGTCGCCGCCCGTCGGGATCAGGTGGAGCTTCTTCAGGCCCAGTGCGTCCGCTACAGCACCCAAAAAGTCCGGCTCTCGCGTGACGTAGAACGCACCGTTTCGGTGGCTGGGGCGGAGGCTGTAGGCCCGGATCTGTTCCACCACGCGTGGGAAGACCGTCACAGTATCATAGTCGAGCATACTGAAGACCGTGTCGAGGTGCATGTGGGCGCGATCTCGGGTCATCTGGCAGGCGATCACACGCTCGGCGCCCCCTCGGTCGAACAGCGCCCGGGCCAGCATCTCAACCATCCGCGCCGACGTCCGCTCGCCCATTCCGATCAGCACGGTCTGATGGCCGATGGGCAGGACGTCGCCGCCTTCCAGCGACGCGCGGCCGAAGTCGCGGGTGTCGAACGTGTCGTCGTCGCCGAGCGGCGGATACCAGAACTGGAAGTCCGCGTCGAGAAACATGGGGTGATATCGATAGATGGCGGCCATGTTGATCGACTCGCGCCGCCGGGCCGGCCAATACATGGGGTTGACGGCCACGCCGTCATAGATCCAGCAGGAGGAATCGCGTGTGAACAGAGAATTGGGCAGAGGCGGCAGCAGAAAGGCGTTGCGGTCGGCCGTCGCCGCTTCCAACGACGTCCGATTTAGGGTGTCGTAGTCCAGGTCGATCTCTGCCTTGGTGAGCCCACCGATGAGGTGGAGGGCCAGAGTCTCAGGCGGCATCTCGTACAGGTGGGCGCGCAGGGGTTCCACCATCGACCAGCCTACTGTGTACTCCGATGCGACGTGCTCGACCACGTCGCGGCGTGCCTCGCTGCTGGCAGCCAGCGTCTCCGCCAGCAGGTCCAGCAGATAGTATACCTCGACGCCGTGTTCACGTAGGATCTGGACGAACGTATCGTGCTCCTCCTGGGCTCTCTCGACCCACAGGACGTCGTCGAACAGCAACCCGTCGTGATTGGACGGCGTAAGGCGCTGCAGGCTGAGGCCTGGCCGGTGGACCAACACTTTGCGCAGCCGGCCAACTTCCGAATGAACGCCGAACGAATGCAAGTTGGGTTCTCCTCGATCCAATTGGGTCAGGAGCTAAGGGACACGAGCGTCCCCGCTCGCCCATCGACGATCTCCTCGATGTCCTCCAGTGAGCCGATGGCAGCCACTTTGCCGGTTGCCTCAACGAACTCACAGGCGGCCTCCACCTTAGGACCCATCGAGCCGGTGGCGAAGGGCAGTGCTCTGAGCTCGGCAGGCGTGACCTGCCTGAGCAACCGTGCGGACGGTGTGCCCCAATCGACGAACACGCCGTGGACGTCGGTCGCCATCACGAACAGGTCCGCGCTGAGCTCCTTGGCCAGCAGCGAGCCGGCCAGGTCTTTGTCGATCACCGCCTCCACGCCAACGAGCGTCCGAGTCCCGTCGCGCAGGTATACGGTCGGGATGCCGCCCCCTCCGGCGCAGATGACGATCGTCCCCTGCTCAACCAGCCACTTCACCGGACGGATCTCGAAAATGCGCTTGGGCCGCGGCGAGGGCACCACCCGGCGCCAGTTGGCGCCGTCGGGCTTAAACACCCAGCCCTTCTCCGCAGCGAGGCGGTCGGCTTCCGGGTGATCGTAGACGGGGCCGACGAACTTGGTCGGATTCAGAAACGCCGGATCGTCGGGGTCGACTTCGACCATGGTGAGAATGGTCGCGAAAGGAACCTCGAACGGCACCAGGTTGCCCAGCTCCTGCTCAATCATGTAGCCGATCATCCCTTCAGTCTGCGCGCCGAGCACGTCGAGCGGGTAGGGCTTGACATCGGGATAGCACGCGCCCTGCAGCGCGAGCAGGCCCACCTGCGGGCCGTTGCCATGCGATAGCACGAGCTGATGCCGGTTCGCTACCGGCGCCAGAGCCCGCGCCGCCACCTTCACGTTCTCTCGCTGGATTTCGGCGGTCATCGGCTCGCCGCGTTTGAGGAGAGCATTGCCTCCCAGGGCTACGACTACGCGCATGGGTAACCTCCGGATCAGTCATTGACTTCGGCCACGCTGCACGATCACTTCGGTTAGTATGCCGCGACTCCATGCCTGAGTCAAACGCGAGGGATTTTGACCCTGCCTGTCTCGACTGTATACCAATTCTCTTGACATGACAATATGTCGTGCTATAATAAGTGGCAATTACAAGAGCCATGTACGGACAAGCAGTGCGGCCTGACCGTATGGCAAGGACGTGAATCTCATAGCGTGATTCATTTTGTCACAACCGACCGCAGCTTGTGTGGGCGGTTTTTCTTTTTTTCGGCCCCGTGGCCGTGTCGCTGGCCTCATCCGGCGGATGAACCGTCGGGAGGATACTAACGATGTAGTTAGTCACGTTTCCAAGGAGGAGACACACCACGATGAAGACACTCAGTCGTCTACTTTACGTGGGCATTATGCTCACCCTCGTCATGGCGTTCGCAATTCCGGCCGGACACGCATCCGCCGCGACCGCCACTGTCACCAAAGCGTCTTACGGCACGACGTCGGACGGCAAGGCCGTCGACGAATACACACTGACCAACGCCAACGGCATGGAGATGAAGGTCATCACCTACGGTGGCACGATCACTTCCCTGAAGGCCCCGGATCGCTGGGGTAACATGGCGGATGTGGTCCTGGGCGTGAACGATCTCAAGTCGTACGAGGCGCTGACCACGTACTTCGGCGCGATTATCGGCCGCTACGGCAACCGCATCGCCAAGGGCACGTTCACGCTTGAAGGCCAGACATACCACCTGCCCATCAACAACGGCCCCAACTCGCTGCACGGCGGCAAGGTTGGATTCAACCAGAAGATTTGGGCTACCAAAGAGATCACCGTGACGAACGGCGTGGGCCTGGAGATGACCTACACCAGCCCCGATGGGGAAGAGGGTTATCCCGGAACGCTCAATGTGACGGTAGATTACGCGTTGACCAACGACAACCAACTTAAGATCGACTACACGGCGACGACCGACAAGCCCACCGTAGTCAACCTCACCAACCACTCGTATTTCAACCTCGCGGGCGAGGGGTCGGG
This sequence comes from uncultured Chloroflexia bacterium, assembly GCA_963843645.1. Classification (GTDB taxonomy): domain Bacteria; phylum Chloroflexota; class Anaerolineae; order DAOTYC01; family DAOTYC01; genus CAWJLE01. Next base: position 434,881 of record CAWJLE010000005.1, read on the forward strand.
TCCCATCAACAACGAGATCCTGTGGATGAACGCTGACAAGTACACCCCGACCGACGCTACCCAGATTCCAACCGGCGAGATCGCGCCCGTGGCTGGAACTGCGTTCGATTTCACAGTGCCCAAAGTGCTCGGCCCGGCAATTCGCTCCAATGATCCGCAGATTGTCATCGGACGAGGCATCGATCACAACTTCGTCCTGAATCGCCCGTCGCCGGATGACAACTCGCTGATCCTGGGCGCTCGTCTGTACGATCCCACTTCCGGCCGTATCCTGGAAACCTGGACCACGGAGCCCGGTATCCAGGTCTACACCAGCAACTACCTGGATGGATCGCTCTACGGGCCAAGCAATCGTGCTTACCGTCAGGGCGCGGCGATCACCTTCGAAACCCAGCATTTCCCCGACTCGCCGAACCACTCGAATTTCCCGACTACTGAGTTGAAGCCCGGCCAGACTCTACATTCCACGACAGTCTACAAGTTCCTGACCGATGGGAAGCCCGCGGCCAACTAGCTGGACGTAACAAGCTCACAAAGGTCATGATGAGAAGCGGGTGCATCCTCGTGGTGCGCCCGCTTTTTTGCTGGCATTGCGTTGCCCCGTCTTCTCCTCTGGGATACGACTCCCTGCTGCGCAGTTTGACAACGTCCGCGCCGAGATGCTAATATCGGTGCATCTCGAGATGCTTAATCAGATCTGTTCACCCGGTAGCCACAAGGAGCGAAAGAGCATGGGCGGAAAAGCAGCCGTGAAGCCGTATGGGATGACTGCCGCAGGCGTGGCCGTCGATGAGTACACCTTGACGAACATCCACGGGTTGGAGGTCAGGATCATCACCTATGGAGGCATCATCACTTCAGTCAGAACGCCGGACCGCGAAGGCCACGTCGCGAACATTGGCCTGGGTTGCCCCAATCTCGCGGACTACCAGACGAAAAGCCCGTACTTCGGCGCTCTGATCGGACGGTACGGCAATCGCATTGCCGGGGGCCGGTTCACACTCGACGGAAAGGCCTACTCTGTGCCGGTCAATAATGGCCCGAATTCACTGCACGGCGGGATTGAGGGCTTCGACAAGAAGGTCTGGCAGGCAAAGATCGTCCAGAGGGAGGATGCCGTCGGCCTGGAGCTGAAGCTGACTAGCCCGGACGGCGACGAAGGCTACCCCGGCACTCTCAGCGTTACGGTGGTCTACACACTGACTGACGCCGATGAGCTTCGCCTCGATTACACGGCGACCACCGACAAGCTGACCGTCGTCAACCTGACGAATCATGCCTACTGGAACCTGCTGGGCGAGGGACGGGGCACGGTCTACGGCCACGTTATGACGCTCAACGCCGACCATTACACGCCGGACGACGAGGCGCTGATCCCGACCGGTGAACTGGCGCCAGTGGCCGGCACGCCTTTCGACTTTCGCGCGCCGAAAGCCATTGCCGCCGCGGTGCGCTCCGACCATCCGCAGGTGGTCCTCGGCCGCGGCGTCGACCACAACTTCGTGCTGAATCGATCCTCGGCCGAGGACCGGTCCCTCATCTGGGCGGCGCGCATGTACGAGCCGGAGGGTGGTCGCTCCATGGAGGTTTGGACCACCGAACCGGGCATCCAGGTGTACACCGGCAACTTCCTCGATGGGTCTGTCTATGGTCCGAGCGGCCGCGCTTACCGGCAGGGCGACGCGTTCGCCCTGGAGACCCAACATTATCCGGATTCGGTGAATCATCCGAACTTCCCATCCACCGAGCTGCGTCCGGGCGAGCCCTACCGTTCGACGACGGTCTTCAAGTTTGGCGTCGACTGAGGCGAGAGCACAGTCTGCCGAACGTTCACCACAGAGGCAAAGAGAGCACGGAGAAAGAACAACGCCTTTCTCCGTGCTCTCTGCGTCTCCGGGGTGAAATGTCTCCCAAACCCGTCCCCCGAAAATGTGTCTTGACCTTTTCTTGACGTCTTCCCTTTGGTCTTTGTCCCCCATTTGACTCCCAAAAGCATACAATTGAAACGGCTTCATCCGACTCCGGCGTTGGGCTGCTTGGCTATTGCGCCGAGGCGTCGCCTGGCGATTTTGACCTGACTCGATTGGGAGGACAAAAGGAAATATGGCGATCAGCCGGAGCGAATGGGTGGCTCCAGCCACCTCCCCCGAACGGCCAACCGTGGGAGGCAAACTATGAGGAGAAGACGAATGGTTCGACCGCCCACAAAGACGACGTGGGTGGATGCTTATCGGATCGGCCTGGGTCTGCTGATGATTCCGCTGGGGATCGCGATCCTTGGGCGCTCACTCGCGGAGGGCATCGTGACGCCGCCGGCAATGCTAATGGGATTGCTGTTCATCGGCTTTGGCGGCTATCGGCTGTACGTGGGTGTCGTGCGCTACCGAATGTATCGCGCTGCGCTCGTCCACTCTGACGTTGCCGCAAGCTCCAACAAGCTGGACAGGCGTTAGCGGCAAGGGCGATTGCCGTGGCTTCAGGATGGGAAGGATGGGCAAGGGGTGCTGACTGGGCAGCGTCGGTCCCCGGGGGTACGTATGTCCAACAATGATCCCCGACCTCGGTGGTGGGTCCTGTACGCGGTCTTGCCGTTGACAGTCGGCCTGTTCGTATTGGAGGTGAACGCGACGATGTCGCCGGGGTGGCACAAGGTGGTCGAGGTTGGAATCGTGCTGTGTGCTGTCGGCTACGCGCAGCTTTGGCTGAGCGCCAAGACCCTGGCGCTGATCAGCCGTGAAGACGGATCACGCCGGACCACCGTCGATCCGGGCAGGTCGCGGCTGCACGTGGTGCCAAAGCCCGCCGAGGCACAACCCCAGGTTGAACCCCTTGGCGATCGAGAATGATCCGGGACACTCGGTGAGGGTCTCACTGTCAGAACGCCGATCCGCTGGTTGAGGTCGATTGCATGCCACCTTTCGATACATCTGTAGTGAGCTTCCATTTGAATTCCGCGATATCCTGAGCGTACAATAGCTGAAGCTGAATCGATTATGCGGTGGCCATGGCACCTAATCGGCTGCCCGGACAGGATGTGGGCTGTGGTACTGGATTGTGTACGGCCCGACCCCGACGCGCTCCTCGCGCACGCGCAGGCCGAGGAGAAGCGACAGGCGAGAGGCAGTCTGAAGATCTTCTTGGGCTACGTTGCCGGCGTGGGGAAAACCTACGCCATGTTGGACGCTGCCCACCAGGCCAAGACGGATGGGATTGACGTCGTCGTCGGCTACGTCGAGACGCACGGTCGGGGCGAAACCGAGGCGTTGCTCAGACAACTAGAGGTCGTTCCACGCAAGCGCATCGAGCATCGTGGCCTATCCCTTGAGGAAATGGACATCGATGCCGTCCTGGCGCGGAAGCCGGCGCTGATCCTCGTCGATGAGCTGGCTCATACCAACGTGCCTGGCTCGCGGCATCCGAAGCGCTTTCAAGATGTGGAAGAGCTTCTGGCAGCCGGGATCGGCGTGTACACTACGCTCAACATCCAGCACCTGGAAAGCATGAAGGACATCGTGGCCCAGGTGACCGGCGTCGTCGTTCGAGAGACGGTTCCGGATCGAATCATCGACGAGGCCGCGGAGATCAAACTGATCGATCTCCCGCCGGAAGACCTGCTGCAGCGCCTGGACGAAGGCAAGGTCTACGTGCCCGAGCAAGCGGCGCAGGCGATACGGAAGTTTTTCCGCAAGGGGAACCTGACCGCTCTGCGTGGGATCGCTCTGCGGCGGACCGCGGAGCGAGTGGACGATCAGATGCGCGCCTACATGGAAACGCGCGCGATTCCTGGCCCCTGGCCCGCCGCGGAGCGGTTGCTGGTCTGCATCAGCTCCAATCCGCTCAGCGAGCGCCTTGTTCGGAACGGACGGCGACTGGCCGATGAGCTTAACGCCGAGTGGTTCGTACTTCACGTCGAGGGCGCGGAGCCGGACGGGCTGTCGCCGGTCCAGCGAGACCAGATCGTCCGCACGCTGCAGCTCGCAGAGTCGCTGGGTGCTCAGATCCACGCTGTGCCGGGTCACTCGATGGCCCAAACTGCCATCGATTTCGCGCGGAAGCACAACGTCACCAAGATCATCGTCGGTAAGCCCGTGAGAGCTCCGTGGATGGAGCTACTGAGGGGTTCCATCGTGGACCAACTCGTCCGCCACACCGGCTCGATCGACGTCTACGTGATCAGTGGATCAGGAGACAACGCCGCAAAACAGTGGCGCAGCTGGGCCAGACTGAGCGTTCGCTGGCAGGGGTACCTGCAAAGCGCCGCCCTGGTGGCGATCGCGACCCTGCTCAACGTGCCCATCAGCCGGGTCATTTCCCCGGTCAACCTGGTGATGCCTTATCTGGCGGCGGTAGTCATTGCGGCGGTTTACGTAGGGCGAGGACCGGCCACGTTTGCAGCGATTCTGAGCGTGCTTTGCTTCGACTTCTTTTTGGTGCCACCGCATCTCACCTTTGCTGTTTCCGACACGGAATACCTCCTTACGTTCTTGGGACTGTTCGTTGTCGGTGTCGTGATTAGTACCCTTGCCGCGCGCGTTCGTCGACAGGCTGAAGCTGCCGCCGTTCGTGAAGCCCAGACTGCGGCATTGTATGCCTTCAGCCGCGATCTGGCTTCAGCCCTCAGCCTGGAGCAAATCGTCAGCACCATCGCCGTTCACCTTTGCCAGAATTTCGGTCGAGAAGCCGTAGTCCTGTTGCCAAAGGGTGATGGTTTGGAGGTGGTTCGGCCCAAAGAGGAGCCCGCGCACCACGCCGACCACTCTCCGCTCGATCCTGCAACTGCGCTGGAGGATGACGAGATGGCGGTCGCCATGTGGTCGTTCCAGCACGGCCTACCCGCCGGACGGGGCACGGATACCCTGCCGGCCTCCAGCCGTGGCTACCTCCCCTTGAAAACAGCGCGCGACGTGGTCGGCGTTCTGGGTGTGCGGCCGCCGGACCTGACGGAACACCTGACTCCGGACCAGTGGCGCCTGATGGAGGTCTTCGCCAGCCAGGCAGCGCTTGCGATCGAGCGAAACCGTCTTGCCGAGCAGGCGCGGCAAACCCAGCTGCTGCAGGCGGCGGAGAGGCTGCAAACGGCTCTGCTCAATTCCATTTCCCACGACCTGCGCACTCCGTTGGTCTCTATCACGGGCGCGCTGAGCAGCCTGTCGGACGACCAGGCGGCGCTGGATGATGAGACCCGCAGCAGCCTCGTCGACACGGCGCGGGAGGAAGCCGAACGGTTGAACCAGTTGGTGGGCAACCTGCTCGATATGACCCGGATCGACAGTGGCGCGCTGAGCATCCGGCGGGAAACTTACGAGGCTCAGGATGTGATCGGCGCCGCCCTCGATCGGATGGGTGATCGTCTGAGAGGCCGGCTCGTAAACCTGGACGTTGCGCCGGACCTTCCGATGGCGCCGATGGATTTCGTCCTCATAGTGCAGGTCCTGGTTAACTTGTTGGACAACGCGGTGAAGTATTCTCCGGAAGGAACCCCAATCGACGTGCAGGCGCGCCTGCTCCAGGACTTTTTGGAGCTGTCTGTGGCCGATCGGGGGGTTGGAATTCCGCCCTCGGACCTGGTTCACGTGTTCGATAAGTTCTATCGCGTTCAGCGCCCTGGGAACGTAGGCGGAACTGGGTTGGGTCTGTCCATCTGCAAGGGCATCGTGGAGGCGCACGCCGGGCAGATTCACGCCAGGAATCGGTCGGGTGGGGGCACAGTCATCAGGCTGACCCTGCCGCTGCGTCAAGATGACTCCACACTCAACGGCGAGCGAAGCAAGGAGGAGCGGCGTGAGTGACAGCGGGCTGCGCGTGCTGGTAGTGGATGACGAGCCGGCCATCCGGCGGTTCCTGCATGCCTCGCTTACCGCCCACGGCTACGTGGTTTTTGAGGCGTCCAGCGGAAGTGAGGCGATATCGGCCGTTGCTGCACAACGACCCGACCTCGTGATCCTCGATCTGGGGCTGCCGGACATGGAGGGCGTGGAGGTGACCCGCATACTGCGGGAATGGTCGAGGATTCCGATCGTTATTTTGAGCGTCCGTGAACGAGAGAACGACAAGATTGCTGCGCTCGACTCCGGGGCGGACGATTATCTGACTAAGCCGTTCAGCGTTGGCGAGCTCCTGGCTCGCCTGCGCGCCGCAGCGCGGCATATCGCTCCCGGCGGGGGCGACGTCACGTTCGCCAGCGGCGATCTCGTCGTGGATTTGGTGCACCGTGCGGTCACCGTTGGGGCTCGCCCCATCGCACTGACGCCCACCGAGTACGACCTCTTGCGCGTTCTGGTCGCCAACGCCGGCAAGGTCCTCACGCATCGTCAGCTTCTGAGGCAGGTCTGGGGAGCGGGGTACGAGGCCGAGACGCACCTGCTGCGCGTCAACGTCAGCAACCTGCGCCGAAAAATCGAGCTGGACCCGGCCCGGCCCGCCCACATACACACGGAGCCCGGCGTGGGCTACCGTCTCCTTAGCGACGAGTAGCCGTGGGGACAAATGCAATTGAAGCGGAGCAGATATCCGCCAAACTACCGAAGTTGTCTTTCGTACTATTTCACTGCATCCAGGGCCAGGTTGAGCTCCAGCACGTTCACTCTGGGCTCACCCAGTATGCCGAGCGTGCGGCCTTCCGTGTGTTGTTGCACCAAGGCAATGATCTGCCTTTCACTCAGGCCGCGCACGCGGGCCACGCGCTGCGCCTGATAGCGCGCGGCCGCCGGGCTGATGTCCGGGTCCAGCCCGCTGCCGGACGAGGTCACCAGGTCCACGGGGATCGGCTGATCGTTGCCCGGATCGGCTGCTTTGAGCGCCGCGATCCGCACCTCGACCTCGTTCATCAGAGCCGAACTGAGGGGGCCATAATTGGAGCCCGACGAGGACGCAGCGTTGTAAGAAAAAGGCCACGTTGCCGACGGGCGGCCCCAGAAGTACCTGGGATCGTCAAACGGCTGCCCAATGCGGGCGGAACCGATGGGCTGCCCCTCGTGATCGAGCAGGCTGCCGTTGGCTTGCCAGGGGAGGACGGACTGGGCCAGGCCGGTTAGCGCGAACGGGTAGATCAGGCCGGTCAGGACCGCCAACAGCACGAACAGGACGATTGCGGGTCTGATGATAGTCAACATTGAACGCTCCTTCTGGGCGCCCGCCCTACTCCAGGTGCAGCACAGCCAGGATCGTGTCGATGATCTTGATGCCGATGAAGGGTGCAATGACGCCACCCACGCCATAGATCAGCAGGTGCTGGCGCAGCAAGCTCGACGCGCCGACCGGACGGTATTTCACGCCGCGCAGGGCCAACGGAACCAGGGCGATGATAATCAGTGCGTTGAAGATCACTGCCGATAATATGGCGCTCTGGGGAGTCGTCAGCCCCATTACATTCAGCGCCCTCATGACCGGGTAAGTGCCTGCAAACGCTGCCGGGATGATGGCGAAGTACTTCGCCACGTCGTTCGCGATGCTGAACGTCGTCAGCGCGCCGCGGGTCATCAGCAACTGCTTGCCGATCTCGACGATCTCGATTAGCTTGGTCGGGTTCGAGTCGAGATCGACCATATTGCCGGCTTCCTTGGCAGCCTGCGTACCGGTGTTCATGGCCACCGCCACGTCGGCCTGCGCCAGCGCCGGGGCGTCGTTCGTGCCATCGCCGGTCATTGCCACCAGCCGCCCGCCCGTCTGCTGGCTGCGGATCAGCGACAGCTTCGCTTCGGGGGTGGCCTGGGCCAGGAAGTCGTCGACGCCGGCCTCGGCGGCGATGGCCGCCGCAGTCAGCGGGTTGTCGCCGGTGATCATCACCGTCTTGATGCCCATGCGTCTCAGTTCGGCGAAGCGCTCTTTGATGCCGCCCTTGACGACGTCCTTCAGCTGAATCACACCGAGCACCTCAGGGCCCTCGGCCACTACCAGCGGCGTGCCGCCTTCGCGGGCGATTTCGTTGACCTTGCCGGTCACCGTGGGCGGAATGCGTCCTCCATACTGGTTGACGTACGCGGCCACCGCGTCGGACGCGCCCTTGCGGATTTGTCGTCCGTCGAAGTCGACGCCGCTCATACGGGTTTGCGCCGAAAACGGGACAAACGTTGCTCCTAAGGCCTCGACATTTCGTTCACGCAAGCCGTATTGGTCCTTCGCAAACACCACGATGCTGCGGCCCTCGGGGGTCTCGTCCGCGAGCGAGGCCAGCTGCGCTGCGTCGGCCAGTCTCTCTTCCGGTATCCCGTCAGCGGCGTAAAAGGCGGTCGCCTGGCGGTTGCCGAGCGTGATGGTCCCGGTCTTATCCAGCAGCAACACGTCCACGTCTCCGGCGGCTTCGACCGCGCGGCCTGACATGGCGATCACGTTCGCCTGGATCATGCGGTCCATTCCGGCGATGCCGATGGCCGACAGCAGGCCGCCGATCGTCGTGGGAATGAGGCATACCAGCAGCGCGACCAAAACGGTTACGCTGATCGGCGTGCCTTGCCCGGCCGCCTGGACACTGTATAGCGAGAATGGCAGCAAGGTGACGCACACCAGCAAGAAGATGATCGTTAGTGCGGCCAGCAGGATGTCGAGGGCCAGCTCGTTGGGCGTCTTTTGTCGCTTGGCTCCTTCTACCATGGAAATCATCCGATCCAGGAACGTCTCACCCGGGTCCGTCGTAATGCGGACGACCAGCCAATCGGACAGCACTCGCGTCCCGCCCGTTACGGCGCTGCGGTCGCCACCGCTCTCGCGGATCACGGGCGCACTCTCCCCCGTGACGGCGCTCTCGTCGACTGAGGCCACTCCGTCGATAGCCTCTCCGTCACCAGGGATTTGATCGCCGGCCTCGACGAGGACCACGTCTTCTTTCTGTAGCGCGCCGGACGGGATGATCTCATACTTCGCACTGCGGTCGGCTCTCATCAGTCGCTTCGCACTGGTTTCGCGTCGTGAGCGACGCAGTGCGTCGGCCTGAGCCTTGCCGCGCCCCTCTGCCATGGCCTCCGCGAAGTTGGCGAACAATACGGTAAACCACAGCCACAGGGAGATGGACAGGATGAAGCCGGTAGGAGCTTCGCCTCGGCCCAGCAGTGCCTGCATGAACAGCACAGTGGTCACTGCGCTGCCGACCTCCACGACGAACATCACCGGGTTCCGTACCTGGTGGCGTGGGTCGAGCTTGCATAAAGAGTCGACGATCGCCCGTCGCACGATGGGCGGGTGGAACAAGGGTTTGGCTTTGGTGTGATCTGGCGTCAACATGGGTTACCCACCTTCTGACTACAGATGCCCATACAGGAGCAGATGTTCGACGATCGGCCCCAGTGCATTGGCGGGGAAGAAGACCAGCGCGGCGATGATGATGACCACGCCGATCAGCAGCACGACGAACAATGGCGTGTGGGTCGGGAGCGTACCGGCGCTGGTGGGCACGATCTTCTTGCGGGCCAGCGACCCGGCCAGCGCGAGGGTTGGGATCGCGATCAGGAACCGTCCGAAGAACATGGCAAATGCTCCGGTCGTGTTCCAAAAGGGATGATTCCCACTCAGGCCCGCAAACGCGCTGCCGTTGTTATTGGCTTGCGACGAATAAGCGTAGAGAATCTCGCTGAAGCCGTGCGGACCGGAGTTGGCACTGGAGATTCCCGCTCTGCCTGCCGCCGTGACCACGGCCAGCGCCGTGAAGGTCAGTACGACGATCGGCATAATCAGGATGACGATCGAGGCCATCTTCATTTCGTAGACCTCGATCTTCTTGCCGAGGTATTCGGGTGTGCGGCCCACCATCAGGCCGGCGATGAACACCGCGACGATAACGAAGACCAGCATCCCGTACAGCCCCGATCCGACGCCGCCGAAGATCACCTCGCCGAACTGCATCATGATCAACGGCACCAGTCCGCCGAGCGGCGTGTACGAATCGTGCATGGAATTGACTGAGCCATTGGATGCGGCGGTGGTCGCCGTGGCCCACAACGCGGAGTTGACGACGCCAAACCGTGTTTCCTTGCCCTCCATGTTGCCGCCGCTTTGCAGATTGCCGGCGGCCTGATCGATTCCCAGTTGCGTGAGGCGAGGGTTGCCGCTCTGTTCAGCCACCTCCGCGAGGGCGAGAAATGCGACGAAGATGATCGTCATCGCTGCCAGCACAGCCCATCCTTGGCGCGGGTCGCCCACCATCTTGCCAAAGGTATAGCACAACGCAGCGGGGATCAGCAGGATGGACAGCATTTCGACAAAATTCGAGAGCGGCGTGGGGTTCTCGAAAGGGTGGGACGAGTTGGTGTTGAAAAAGCCACCACCGTTCGTTCCCAGTTGCTTGATGGCCACCTGTGAGGCGACCGGCCCGACGGCCACGGTGACGTGTGTCAGTCGTGAGGTCTCTTCGATCGCCTGGCCGCTTGTGTCGAGCACCGGATCACCCTTCGGGTCGACCTCAGGCTGGTCGTAGGTCGTGGGCTGAAGCACGGCCGTCACCGGGTAGTCCGACGTGGTCTGCGGCGTGCCCTGAGAAACCAGAATCAGCGCCACAACCACGGACAGCGGCAGCAGGATGTACAGGGTGCCGCGCGTCAGGTCGACCCAGAAGTTGCCGAGGGTCTGCGACGAGCGCCGGGTTAGCCCGCGGATGAACGCGATCAAAACCGCCATGCCCGCCGCGGCCGACAGGAAGTTCTTGACAGTCAGCCCGAGCATCTGGGTGAAGTAGCTGAGGCTCGTCTCGCCGCCGTAGTTCTGCCAGTTGGTGTTGGTCACGAAGCTGATCGCCGTGTTGAACGCCAGATCCGGGGACATTGGGCCAGAGCCTCGTGGGTTTAGCGGCAGAAATTGCTGCAGTCGTAGCAGCGCGTACAGGAAGAAGAGATCAATCAGGCTGAAGACCATGACGGCCACCGCGTAGGCCTTCCAACCCATTTCCTGATCTTCGTGCACGCCGGCCAGCCGATAAAATAGCCTCTCTATCGGTTTGAGAATGCGGTCGAGGAAGAGCCGCTCACCCTGGTAGACACGGACCATATACCCACCCAACGGCTTGATCAGGACGAGCAGCACTGCGAAGTAGAGGGCAATCTGTGTGAGCCCGTTGATTGTCATCAGAACATCTCCGGTCTAAGCAAGGCGAGGACGAGGTAAGCAAACAGGCCAAGAGCAATCAAACCGCCGACGATGTATGACGCCGCCATCTCAAGCCTCCATCAATCGCTTGCACAGAAACAGCAGCCCGAAACTGATCGCAAAGAGCACCAGGCTCAGCATAACGTAGAGCACGTCACTCACAGGGGTACCTCCTTCGAGAGATCCTCACCGGACCAATCGAATCGCATTATAGCTGGATGGGCATCAATTCGGGGTCAAGAGAATTGGGGTGGGGGTCAAGAGGGTGTCAAGACCATGTGGCTGCGAAAAGCACGAGCGATCACCATGGAGAGACGGAGAGCACGGCGTTTCTTGCCGTGCTCTCCGTCTCTCCATGGTGATCGCTCGTGCTTTGGTCCGATCTAATACGCGTACAGCCGGCCATACGGCCGCAGTGACGTGGGAATGAGCTTGGTGAAGGGCTCGCTGAGGATGGCCTCAGCGTCGTATTCGAAGTGCCGGGCGAACTCCTCGACGAGCGTGCGCAGCAGGAGCTGGTCGATGTCGCTCACCGGGACGCGTCCCACTTCCGCGCCTAGCTGGTGGTCGGCGAACTCTCCGCGGATGTAAATGACGCCGCCGTGCATGCCGGTGCCGATGAAGCTCGGCGGTGTGCAGCGCGCCGGGCATGAGGGTGAGCCCAAGCACCACCAAAACACCGCCCAGCCATGTATTCGCCCAGGAAATGCTGCGCGGTCCCGCCGATGACGATCATCGGGCGCTTTTCCTTGTACTCCTTCATGTGGATGGCGGCCCGGTACCCCACATCGTCGCGGATGAAGATCTTGCCTCCGCGCATGGCGTGGCCGGTAGCGTCGCCCGCCCGGCCGTGGATGATCAGCTCGCCGTCGTTCATGGTATTGCCGCAGCCGTCCTGGGCGTTGCCTCGCACCACTATGCGCGGCCCGTCCATGAACGCGGCCAGGTCGTTGCCCGGCGTGCCGTGGAGGTGAATTTCCACGGGCTGGTGCAGGTCCGTGCCAATATAGCGCTGACCGCACACGTTGTGCAGCTCGATGGATCGGACGCCTTCTGCCACTGCCTCACGCAGACGCGCGTTCAGGTCCCGGTAGGGCATTCCAGCCGCATCGATGAGCAGAGTCGAGTCGATGTTCAGCATCAGTACTGCTCCTCCCCTGCCTGATCGGCCTGGCTGGACGCCAGTACCGTGGTCCGTATGCTTTGGCCGGGGCGCACTACCCGCCTGGCGGGCACGTGACCGCCGCGGGGAAGCGGCGCGCCCAGCCGGCCGACGATGGGCTCGCCGCCGGACGGCCGCCAGACGTACTCGAGTTGCGGGCTGACCAGCCGGATTGGCGCTTCTTCCGAGCACAGGTAGAGCCGGCTGCCCTGGACCGCCGCGTTCAAAGGGCGCAAGGCGGATGCGGTCAGTGAGACCGATCATTTCGCCCTGGTGCGCAATGATGACAGTGAAAGGACCGTTGACCAACAGGCCGGAATAGACCCGCCGCAAGGTCAGACTGTCCAGAAGCCGCTCCTTGGGGGACATGCGCTCGATCTCGTTCCACAGAGGCGGGGCCATGATTTTGCCGCCCATCTCGACGGGCAGTTTGTGGCGGCGCATCAGCGAGTCGGCGGCGTAGGCCATCACTTCGGTATCGGTCTGCATGGTGCAGTGATAGCCCTGCATCTCCAGGTAACGGCGGTTCGTGCCGTACGAAGAAATCTCGCCATTGTGCACGACCGTCCAATCGAGGATGCCGAACGGGTGGGCGCCGCCCCACCAGCCAGGCGTGTTCGTTGGAAAGCGGGTGTGGGCCGTCCATAGATAGCCGGAGTAATCTTCCAGAGTCGAAGTACTCCGCAATCTGTCCGGGATGGCCGACGCCTTTGAAGACGCCGAGTGTTTTTGCCGCTGCTGTAGATGTAGGCACCCTGGCCCGGCGGTGTTGACCTCCATGACCTTCTCCGACCACGTACTCCTGTTCGCTCCACAGGACCGCTTCTTCTGGGCGCCGTTCACCCGAAGGAAATAGCGCCAGATCAGCGGTGGATTGGGCAGATCGACGTAGCCCGGTCGCCCGTTCTGAGCCGCGTGTGCAGCGTGCCGGCCCGCGGGCCGGTGGGATACTTCCTCATCGTGGACGAGGACGAAGTGCTCGCGCAGGAAGGCTTCCACACTGTGGCTGCATGTCCGGCTCGGTGTACATGACGTGAAAGGCGTAGCAATCGGCGTGTTCAGGATAGCAGCCATACACCGCAAAGCCGGCGCCGAGCCCGTTGCCCCGCTCTTCCATGTTGTTCATGCCCAGGATGATGTCGCTGGCCGGAGAAGCGCCGGCCGGTGACGTCCATGATGCCGAACAGACCGCAGGCGATCGCTGACCTTGTCGTCGCCGTACGGATTCTCGTAAGATACGTAGCTCGACGCTGTGTGCGGGACGAAACTCGTCATTTTGACCTTCCCCCTTTCTGCTACACTTCGATCTCTTTCGCCACTACGAGGTGCTTGCGGTAGTCCCGAGGCAGCGAGATCAGGCCGAAGTTGCCGGACAGAAGATGGTCCTTGAAGGCGGCTGATGTCCGCCCGATCGCGGATCAGGCCGGTGTAGATGCCGGCCCGCTCGATGTTACCCACACAAATTGCCCCGACCAGCCGGTTGTCCCGCAGGACGAGCTTCTTGTAGACCGGCGTCTCACGGTCGATGTACTCCAGATCTCGTATCTTTCCGGCTCTTCCTGCGGATCGGTCAGCCCGACCGAGATCGTCGGCACGCCGCATACTTCCACCGAGTTCATCGGGAATCTCCCGGCGTACTCTTTCTCGACGCCGGCCATGTTGCAGCCGGCCACGTGACCCTGCCGGTAGGCGTTCGGCCAGATGGCGATGGGGCGGTCGATGCCCAGCAGGAAGTCGTAGGCCTCCACGCAGTCTCCGGCGGCGTACACGTCGGAGACGCGTGGTGCGCATGTAATGGTCGACGACGATGCCCCGGTTGACGTGGATGCCCGACATCGGGCGAATCAGGCCGACGTTGGGCCGCACGCCGATGGCGAATACGACCATGTCGCACTGCAGGCGCTCGCCGTCGCGCAGGACGACGCCGTCGACCCGCCCGTCTCGGCCCACGAGTTCCATCGGCGGACGTGGCCGTCCTGATCTCGGTCCCCGCCCGGCGCAGGAGTGGTCTCGGCCAGTGCGGGATGCCGTGCGGTCGAAGCTGATGCTGAGCACGCGGTCGGCCAGCTCGACGATGGTGACCTGGACCGTGACGCTCCATCAGCGCTTCGGTGGTCTTCAGGCCGATCAGCCCGCCGCCGACCACGACGGCTGATTCGACGTGGTGTTTCTCGACGTAGCGCTCGATGCTGCTCGGGCGTCGTCCCAGCGGGTGAAGGTGAACACCCCGTCCAGATCGGCGCCGGGCAGTGGCGGCACGAACGGCCGTCCCCCGGTGGCAGATGAGCAGATCGGTCGTAGGCCAGCGTGCCGCCGCCCGCCAGGGCGATGCGCCGTTCGTCCGGGACGACCGCCGTCACCTCGACGCCCAGCATCGTTTCGACCTGGTAACGGTCGTAGAAATCGGGCGGACGATAATACATGCGGCTGTCGTCCACCTGCCCGCCCAGCAAATGGAGATGAGCGGGCGGGAATAGACGTGGTGGGGTTCGTCGGCGACGACGGTGATGGGATTGTCCTGATCGTGTTCGCGGATGGCCTCGATCGCGCCGACCGCGGCCGCCGAGTTGCCGATGATGACGTGTCTCATTCGTCCCTCTCCTCGAAGACCAGCGCTTCGTTTGGACAGTGGCTCACACAGGCCGGCGCTTCTTCACCGTAGCACAGGTCGCATTTGGACGCCGCCTTGCGGCCTTTGACATTTCGCTGGATGACGCCGAACGGGCAGACCATGACGCACGTCCAACAGCCGACGCATTTGTCCTCGTCGCACATAATCGCTCCGGTCTGCATGATCGCGATGCATGGCGCCGGTGATGCAGGCCTCGGCACAGGGCGCTTCGGTGCAGTGCCGGCACGGCATGGCAAACGACAGCGGTCCCCTCTCCTCCACCATCATGCGTGACATCAAGTTGCGGTCTCTTCTCGGAACGCCTTGATGATCTTCTTGGACTGAGAATGTTGCACCAGACAGTGGATCTCACACAGCCGGCAGCCGATGCAATACTCCTCATTGACGTAAATTCGCTTCATCGCTCGCTCCACGCCTCTCCGGCGGACTTGATGCCCAGCGTCCTCAGTTCGACTTCGTTCAGCCCGACGCCGCGCAGGTGCTCGCGGTTGCCGCGCAGGCTCTCGATGGCGTTGATGCCCATGCCGCCCAGCATCTCTTTGATCTCCAGCGACCAGGCCCGGATCAGGTTGCGTCAGGCGGCGGCTGCCGATGCTGGGATTCAGCCGCTTGGTGAGGTAGGGGTCCTGGGTGGCGATGCCCCAGTTGCACTTGCCGGTGTAGCACTTCTGGCACAGATGGCAGCCCATGGCGACCAGGGCGGCCGTGCCGATGTAGACGGCGTCCGCGCCCAGGGCGATGGCTTTGACCACGTCGGCGCTGCTGCGGATGGAACCGGCGGCGATGAGCGAGACCTGGTTGCGGATGCCTTCCTGGCGCAGCCGGGTATCGACCGCCGCGATGGCCAGCTCGATGGGAATGCCGACGTTGTTGCGGATGATCGTCGGCGCCGCGCCCGTGCCGCCGCGCAGACCGTCGATGGCGACGTAGTCGGCGCCGGCGCGCACGATGCCGCTGGCGATGGGGGCCACGTTGTGCACCGCGGCGATCTTCACCCCGACCGGCTTGCTGTAGTTGGTGGCTTCTTTGAGGGCGTAGATCAGCTGGCGCAGGTCTTCGATGGAGTAGATGTCGTGATGCGGGGCTGGGGAAAGGGCGTCGGTCCCTTCGGGGATCATGCGCGTCTGCGAGACTTCCGCCGTGACCTTCTCGCCCGGCAGGTGGCCGCCGATGCCCGGCTTGGCGCCCTGGCCGATCTTGATCTCCAGGGCCGCAGCGTTTCCAGATACTCGGGATGCACGCCGAAGCGGCCGGAGGCCACCTGCGCGATCATGTTGGGGCCGTATTCGTACAGGCTCGGATGGAGACCGCCCTCGCCGGTGTTGCACAAGGTCCCGACTGCCTTGGCTGCCCGCGCCAGGGACAGGCTGGCGTTGTAGCTGATGGAACCGTAGGACATGGCCGAGAACAGGATGGGCGTCTCCAGCGTCGAGCTGCGGCCCGAGCTTGGTCGTGATCTCGCAGTCCGTTCTCCGTCTCCTCCATCTCGATGCGGTCGGGCTTGCGCCCGAGGAACGTGCGCAGCTCCATCGGCTCGCGCAGCGGGTCGATCGAAGGGTTGGTCACCTGCGAGGCGTTCAAGAGGATCCGGTCGAAGTAGATCGGGTAGGGCTGGTCACAGCCCATGCCGGTCAGCAGCACGCCGCCGGTTTCCGCCTGCCGATAGACGCTGTTGAATGGACTGACGGCTGCCAGTTGGCGTTGGCGCGGAAATCGAGCGGGATGCGCCGCACAGTGATCGCATGGGTGGGGCACAGGGTCACGCAGCGATGGCACCCCACGCAATTGGTGTAGTCGCTGTCGACCGAATCGTCGTCCGGATCGTAGCTGTGGACCTCGTTGGAACACTGACGCACGCATACCTGGCAGGCGATGCAGCGGTCCGCGTCACGATCGACTCTGAATTCTGCTGTCAATAGACTCAAGGCCATCGTCCGTTAAACATAACCACGCAGTGCTCTGACCGATGCTTCCGGTTGGGGAGTACAAAAAAACCGCGCGTTTCAGAACGGCTCCAAGAGACCTGGCGCACGACGTGCGTCCCTGGAAAAGCCTGTCCACGGCGGCGTGACAAACCGGAAACCTGATCGTCTAGATCAATCGGCGAACGGCTGGCGGTTATCCTCCTTCCTCATTAGTGATATCCCCTTGAAGACAATATCCACATAAGAGCCATCTGCGGCTGTTGAACGTGTATCAGTGAACAGAGCCAGACATGGTTTCCCGTCGGCGGGAAGAGAGGAACAAAAAACCTCTTTGCCAGGGAGGAGGTCAAAGAGGCAATCCACCTGGTCGCGCCGCACCTCAGCCCCCCCTACGCGCAGGGAACTTCAGCATTGGCACCTGACGAGCACTCGTCGCGCGACCTGGATGCCGAGGTTTCGCGAGGGCAACACGTCGCCTCTCGCAACTAGAACCCAGCTATATGCGTTTCCAACGGACTCAGAGCCTACATGAGACAGAACCAACAGTGCAGCAATGATACCACAATTGCGCCGGAATGTCAATTCCCCTTTTCAACTTTCCGGCCTGTCTGGAAGTGTCAGCCCCGCCGGTCTTCGCTTGCGCCGCACCGCGAACGCTGCTGAAAGTACCAGCAAGGCGGCTGTCGCGCCGCTGACGAGGAGGCCGATCTTGAACGAATCGGCATAATAGACAAATTCGACAGTGTGCTTTCCGGCCGGGACCGGCACGGCTCTGAACAGGTAGTTCCCGTGGTATATGGGCGCCGCTTTTCCGTCGACGAACGCTCGCCAGCCCGGATAATAGCTGTCGGTCAGAACGAGCACTCCGTCTTCGGGCGAGTCGGAATCGATGACGACGCGCTGCGAAGAGTACATCCGGATGTCTGCCGGGCTGATGCCTTTGCCCGAAGGAGATGCGCCCTGAAGGGGGCCCTCGACCACTGTGCTTTGGGCTGGATCGTAGTCGCTCTTGGTCAGGCGGAGCAGCGCCGCCTGACCGTCTGGAACCACTTCGACCTGGTGGGCCACGTAGGCGTGGGGGAGGGCGGTCGGGTTGTCGTAGACGTGCAGCATCCCAGACGTGTAGATTTCCTGCAGCGACGCTTCCTGGTCCCTGGTGGCCTCGCCCCAGGTCAGGAGCACTTTGGTGCTCGTCATGTCTATGCCGCGCCTCGTGGGCACGTCCCGATTGAAATCCTCGAAGCGGCCCAGTCGCAGCGGCGAGTAGTACCCTGTCGGCGTCGCGACGTTCAACATGACCGGAGTGTAACGTGTGAGCCAATAGATGGCCTGGTGCGCGGGGTCTGCCTCATTCTGTTGATCAGCGTGGCGTCCTGCTTCAGTGCCGATCACATCGGCCCGGTACGAGCCGGCACGTTCCCGCACCATCTGGATGACGCCCGCGTCGTACTGCCAGAAGCTCCCGTTCCCGAGCTGAGTAACGGTGGAACCTTCTGCCGCCAGCAGGTCCAGCAGGGTCAACCCAATCAGAACGTAGCTGAGGCTTTCGGCTTTGATCTTGCCTCTGGCGTGGCCGATCAGGAGAACGATCGCTACCGGCGCCTCCAGAAAGAAAGTCAGACCGGGTATGGTCGTCCATGGCGCGGCGTTGGGCAGCCAGTTTTCGACGTTCGGTCTGGACGGCACGAGAAAGCGCTGCAACGCTGTGGCGAGGAGCCTCTGAACCTCTTTCGGGGCGGACAGCGCGGCGGCCCACTCTTCCACCTGCGGCCGCCTCAGCCAGACGAGCAAGGCGGCGCCGATCATCAACACCGCGGCGACGCCCAGGACCCACAGTAGCGCCCTCGCCATGTCCCCGGCTTTGCCTCTCGAGTCGAGATCGTTGAGGCCGAATCCGGCCAGCAGGGCCAGGGCGAGGCTGGTCGGGGCTACCCAACGCGCAGGCACGCGGAACAGGTCGAAGCCCGGCACGTGCTGCAGCAGAGAATATAGCGGGGTGTAACCGCCCAACGAGAGGGCCACCGCGCATATCAGCAAGAGTGTGAGCGCACGCACCTGGCCGTTGTCTTGCCGCCGCAGGGTTGCCGCTGCCAGAAGCAGTGGTATCAGGCCGACGTAGGCGTGATACTCGCAGAAGTTGCCGATGCCTGCATAGGTGACGACCGGATTGCCGAACAGGTTGCGGGATCCAAAACTCGATGAGCTGCAGGGGGTGCATCGAATACAGGGTCAGCTGGTCGAAGCTGACGCCGTGCGAACGAATGGACATCTGCCACAGCTCCAACGTCGGCAACAGCTGGGCTGCGGCAAGGCCGGCTGCCACGACGCCGGCCAGCGCGGCCATCATGGCCGGCCGCAGCGCCTCGATGCGCCACCCGTGGGTGTAAATCGAGCGCGTGGTCGCCCACACGACGAGGGCCAGCAGGAGCACGGCAGTGTAGAAGAGGGTCTGCGGCTGCGCGGTCAAGACCTGGAGGGTCAACGCCAGGCCGGCAAGCACAGCCCACCAGGCGTTGCGTCGTTGAATCGCGCGAATGACCAGGCAGAGCACGAGAGGTATCCAGGCGAGACCTGACATAATGTTGGGCTGGGTGATCTGCGCCGTCAGCACGCCGCCGAGCCCGTAGGCCAGGCCAGCCAGGATCGCTCCGGCTCGATTGATGCCGAGGGTTCGAGCCAGCAGGTAGGTGAACACCGCGGCCATACCCAGATGCAGCAGCATGAAGAGACTTAAGGCGATGTGGGTCGGAATGGGCAATACGAAGAGCGCGTTCGGCGGATACAACACTCCGACCTGCGCCTCGCCCAGCAGGGGGAGGCCGCACAGTACGTACGGATCCCACAGCGGCCAGTTCCCCGCTCGCCAGCTTTGGGCGACCAGCACTCGCAGCGGGTAGTGAAGCCAGTTGAGGTCCGAGTGGATGAGGGCTTTGCCGGCGAAGATGAGCTCAGGGAAGAAGACTGCCGGCAACAGGAACAGTGCGATTCCCGCGAAAATGCCTTTGCGGTGGTGACTCAAGGACACGATTCGCCTCAATTTCGACGGAGCTCCCGGGTGGGGAGCTGCGTGACAGGGTGGATGGGTTGGCCTGTGATCGATCCCTGGCGGAGCATTGCGACATTGTATCACGATAATGCCGCGCCGCCAACCACTCACGTTCCGAAGTTCAGACTTCCGAAGCTTTCAAAACTCCGGAAGTCTATCCCGTTGACGTCAGCGGGAATTCCGCCTAGAATGAGTCAGTACGAACCCAGGGAGGTGAGCCATGTCAACTGTCGACGTACGGGGCGCCATCGATATGCACTGCCACGCGGGGCCGGCTCTCTTTCAGCGCATCGGCGATGCGCGTGAGATCTGCCGGCGCGCCGAGCAGGCCGGGATGAGCGGCATTCTCTTCAAGGCACATCACACCAGCACTTACGACCGCGCATATTTCGTCAACGAGGAGCTGAAGCGCTTGGCCGCGTCGACGGAGGAAGCCGTAGCGTTTGAGGCGTTCGGCTCGATCACCCTCAACCACTACGTCGGCGGGCTTAACACCCGGGCGGTGAGCGCCGCCCTGAGGCAGGGCTGCAGGGCGGTCTTCATGCCCTCTTTGGACTCGGCGTACCACGCCAAAGTCTTCGGCGGTGCGGGAGCGTATGGTATCGCCAGCATGACGGTCGCCGAGGCGGGCTCAGCCACTGGCCTGGGTATCCTGGACCGCAACGGCGGGCTGACGCCGGAGACGCGTGAGATCGTGGACCTGGTCGCACAGAACCGGGCGCTGTTCGGTACTTCGCACCTCTCCCCGGAGGAACAGCTGGCGCTCGCGGACTACGCTTTGCCGCGCGGTGCTGCGGTCGTCGTCTCCCACGTCTACTATCTGCCCGGCACCGAGCTGTCTTTTTGCCGGCAGATGGCAGACAAAGGAGCCACCATCGAGCTGTGTGCGATGGTGGCTTTCCCAATGTCGGGATATCAGTCACAGGGGATGACTCTGAGGCAGGCGCTCGAGTTGGTGGACGTCATCGGCGCCGACCGGTGCATCCTGAGCACCGACGCCGGGCAGCCATTCAACCCCTGGCCGCACGAGTGCCTGCGCGTCTTCGCCCAGCTTCTCCACGAAGTGGGCGTCAGCGAAGAGAGCCTGCACAAAATGATGGTGACCAATCCGCGGCGCCTGCTGCAGATTGCAGACTGACGCGACTCGCCGTCATTGGTTGGCCGGCTCTGCCAGACCTGGCCCCTCCCGGGCGACGTCTTCGCGCGGCCGCGCTTTGCCGAGGAAGAGGCGATAGATGAACACGGTGTAGACCAGGACGATCGGCACGCCGATGACCGCCAGGATCAGCATGATCTGAAGCGTCAGCTGCGAAGACGAGGCGTTGTAGACGGTCAGGCTGTTCGCTGTGGTTGGGGCGCTGGCGGGGACCATGTCAGGGAACAGCGTGAGCCCCAGGACGCCCATCAGGCTGGCGATCGTAACCCCGGACGAAATGAAGGCGCGTCCAGCATCTCCGGCGATCAGGCACTTCCCGATGTATGCCACCGCGGCCACCAGCAGGATTGGGACCAGCCAGGATTCCGGATAGATCAAGAAATTGTCTATTCTCGGCAGATCGCTGACCACGGTGAACACCGTCACCGCGAGCAACAGCACGATGAAGACGATCCAGGCGCCGCGAGCCGTCCGTTCTGCTCGGGCCGCCAGCGGCGCGTCCAGTCGCCAGTTGAGAAACAACGCCCCGTGCAGCAGGAACATCACCAATCCCAGTACTCCTACCGACAGGGTGTAGGGCGTCAGCAGGGTGAAGAAGGTGCCCGCAAAATCGCCGTGGCCGTCGATCGGCACTCCATTGACGAGGTTGCCCACTGCCACGCCGTACAGCAGCGCCGGAATCAGGCTGCCGACAGCCACCGCCCAATCCCAGGCGTTACGCCAGCGCTCGCTGCTGACCTTGTTCCGAAACTCGATCGCAACGGCCCGAAAAACCAGGCCCAGGACAACGAGCATCATCGCCAGGTAGAAGCCGCTAAACACCGTCGCGTAAACTTGCGGGAACGCGGCAAAGATCGCGCCTCCCCCGGTGAGCAACCAGACTTCGTTGCCGTCCCAGAACGGGCCCACGCTGCCGATCATGACGCGGCGCTCTGACTCGGTCTTGCCGATGAAGCGCTGCAGGATCCCCACGCCCAGGTCGAAACCGTCTAGCATTGCATACACCGTCAACAACACACCTACGAGCAGGAACCAGACGATTTGGAGCGTCATGCTTGCACCTCCTCGTACTGCAGCAAGCCAGCCCCGCCGTCTTTCTCGGGGTCGGCGTCAGGACCGCGATCGATCACTTGCTTGACCAGGTATACCAGCAAGGCCAGGAGCAGGCCGTAAACCAACGCGAACAAGATGATCGTGAACAGAATCTGCCCGGCAGGAACGACGGCGGAAATGCCGTCGGCTGTCCTCAGCTCGTTGTACACGATCCACGGCTGGCGTCCCACCTCCGCCGCCACCCAACCCGTCTCCACGCCGAGCCAGGGGAGTGGGGCGGAAAGACCCAGGAGGGTCAGAAACCGCCGGCTCTCGAACAAGCGCTTCTTGACGAGCAGGAAGAGCCCCAGCCAGGTGAGGAAGATGAAATAGAACCCGATCAGCGTCATGAGGTGATAGGAGTAGAACGTGAGGGCTATCGGCGGCCACTCCGTTTGCGGGAATGCATCCAATCCCAGAACCTTCGCATTGGGATTGAAATGGACCATCAGGCTCAGCAGGTTGGGAATGCTGACCTCCAGGCGCAGAACTTTCTGTTGCGGGTCGGGGATGCCAAACAGGGACATGGGTGCGCCATCTCGCGTCGTAAACAACGCCTCGAAGGAGGCCAGCTTGGCGGGCTGGGTCTGCGCTACCTGAACTGCGTGGTAATGTCCGGTGCCCAGGCTGGCCAGGGATACGATGGCACCCACCACGATAGCGATGGCCAGTGACCGTTGAGCAAACTCCGTGTGCCTCTTCTTCAAGAGGTACCAGGCGCTGATGCCGGCAACGAAGAACACACCGGTGATGAGAGAGGCCATGATCGTATGCGTATAGCGCGGTAGGGTGGACGGGTTAAGCGCCGCAGCCAGGAAATCGGTGAGCTCAGCCCGCCCGTTGACGATGTGGTAGCCGGCCGGCGTTTGCTGCCACGAATTGGCGATGATGATCCACAAAGCCGAAAGCGTTGCACCAAGGGCCACCATCAAGGTGGAGAACCAGTACATTCTCTTCGAAACCCGCTCTCGTCCCCAGAGCAGTATGCCTAAGAAGCTGGATTCCAGGAAGAACGCGAGCAGGCCTTCCGCGGCCAACGGCGCGCCGAATATGTCTCCGACAAATCTGGAATACTCGGCCCAGTTCGTTCCAAACTGGAATTCCATGGTGATGCCCGTGGCCACGCCGACGGCAAAGACGAGCCCGAAGATGTGAATCCAAAAGCGGGACATGGAGCGATATAGGGCCGTATCGGTCTTCCAGGCCCGGTATTCTATCAGCACGATAAACCAGGACAGGCCAATGCTGAGCGGTGGGTAGAGGAAATGGAACGCGGCGGTCAACGCAAACTGGATGCGGGAAAGTAAGACAGGGTCCATAGACCTACCTCCTCTTGGGGGAACAGCAGTGAAGTGGATTGGAAACGAACAGGGGAAAGCATGAGGCATCAGGAGCTTCATTTCTAATTGTACTACGATTCTCAAGAGATGTCCAATCGATGCCGGGGTTGCGCGTTAGAACGATCTGCAAACCGCGATGCCGGACGCCGCGGACGCGCCGGTCCAGGCAGTGGCAATAAACGCTGTCAAGTGCTTGGACAATTCCGCAAATCTGTGCTAAATTGTAGGAAGCCAGGATTGGCGTTCCAGCAATCTTGGCATGTCTGTCCATGAGGAGGGACTGACAATGAGTGTCAAGGAGAGCGCTCCCTCTCCGGACAAGCCCAAACTTGTCGATATTGCCAGACTCGCCGGAGTCTCTGTTTCCACTGCGTCGCGCGCGCTGTCCGGCTCGAAGGGCGTCGCCCCGGCGACGATCCGGCAAGTGCGTGAAGTCGCTTTGAGCGTGGGATACCCTTCGAGGCGATCCCGATTGAGCGCGACCAACACGCATACACTGGGTGTCCTTCTGGCCAACGTGGCCAGCCCGTTCTGTGCAGCGTTGATCGAAGCGATCGAAGCGGCGGCTTTGCGCCGACGGCTACAGCATCGTCCTCTGCAACAGCGCGTTTCAGCCCAGAAAACAGGTGGAGGGCCTGCAGCTGCTTGCACACAAGCGCGTCGACGGGCTCATCGTGGTCCCCGTCGAGACGGAAGCGCCGCAACTGGCCGCCCTGGCGGAGAACGGATTGCCCATCGTCCAGGTCGATCGGTACGCGGATGGCCTGCGATGCGACGTCGTGGCGTCCGACAACGCGAGGGGCGCCCGCCAGGCGATCCGGTTTCTCATCCATCAGGGCTACCAGCGCATCGGCATCCTGACCGGCCCCCAGAACCAGAGCGCGCACCGCGATCGGTTGAAGGGATGCCTCGCGGCATTCGCGGATGCAGACCGCCCCGTTCTCGATCGGTACATCAAGATCGGCCAGGGCACCAAGACCTCCGGCTACCAGCTTCTGTCGGAGCTGTTCGACTCGCCGCAGAGACCGGACGCGATACTGACCGGCAGCGTCGAAATCACGACCGGCGCGCTGCTTGCCATGCGCGATCGGGGCCTCAGGATCCCGCAGGATGTGGGAGTCGTCGGCTTCGACGAATTCGAGTTCGCCAGCCTGTTGGGGCCACCGCTGACCACGGTCGAGCAGCAGGTCTCCGAGATGGGTACGGCCGCAACGGACCTGCTCATCCGGCGGATCGAAGAGGGCGCCGAATCGTACGAGCCCGTCGTCATCCAGCTGGAATCTCGCCTGATCGTGCGCAGCTCGACCTATCCGCAGCAACGGCTCTCGGAGTTCGGACCTGCACCATCAGCCTCAGGTGATCGGCGCGAGCCGGAAAACGAGAGATGATCCCTCGTCTGGGCAGGGCTTACGGTCCCGCCGGCGTGTCGGCCGCAGGCAGGGGCGTTGTCTCACGGGTCTCGCGTCTCAGCCCGTAGCCGAAGACGACGAGGGCCAGGTTCGCGATGATCTCCAGCCAGAACCCAAACTCGGGACGAACCTGAAACATCTGACCCGTTTCTTGTGACGACGCACGCGTGGTTGCCGTGACGATGACGA
The DNA here is from genome assembly GCA_963843645.1 of uncultured Chloroflexia bacterium. Lineage (GTDB taxonomy): Bacteria > Chloroflexota > Anaerolineae > DAOTYC01 > DAOTYC01 > CAWJLE01. The sequence goes on from CAWJLE010000005.1 coordinate 459,902, forward strand.
GCACCAGCTCGACGAGACTGACGAGGCCGGAAACGATGGCGACGGTACCCACACTGCGCCACGTGGAACCGGAGGTGAAGGCTCGAAACGCCATGACCAGCGTGGCGATGGCCAGCGCTGGGAGCATGAACATCAGGACGTTGCTGGGGAGCTGCTGAGGCCCGAACTGACTCGGCACGGTACCGCCGGTAGCCAGCTGCCAGCCGTTGGCCTGCATCACGGGCTGCTCGTTGCACGAAACGAGCAGCCAGGGGAAGAACACTCCGACAAGCGAGACTGCTGCTGCCGCGCTAACCCATCTACCGTTGGCTGGCATCGTGTTGGTGACCTCCTCGCAATGGTTGGGATGCCCCGACCGTCGTGCCCGATTGGATTATATTAGACTTCCGAAGTTTTCAAAACTTCGGAAGTTTTCTTGTCAGTACGAATGATGGCCATGCGGCGGCCTTCACGTACGAAGTGACACAATATGGTGTCAAACCTCTTGACAAACCAGAAAATATGTGATACATTGCAATAAATCGGTGTTGCTTTTGCAGCAACTCTGGCGCGCATGTTTCTCGATGAGGAGGACCCCACAGTGAGCGCCGACGAGAGTGTTTCCTCTCCTAACAAGCCTAAACTCCTCGATATTGCCAGACTCGCAGGAGTCTCAGTTTCAACCGCGTCACGCGCATTGTCCGGCTCCAAGGGTGTCGCCACAGGCACGGTCCAACAGGTGCGAGAAGCTGCTTTGAAGGTTGGGTACCCTTCGAGGCGGTCCCGGATGAGCCCGACGAACACGCATACTCTCGGTGTCGTCGTCGCCAACGTGGCCAGCCCGTTCTTCGCGGCGTTGGTCGAGGCGATGGAATCCACGGCCCTGCGACGGGGCTACAGCATCGTTCTGTGCAACAGCGCCTTCCAACCCAAAAAACAAGCCGAAAGCCTGGAGCTTCTGATGCAAAAGCGCGTCGATGGGCTGATCGTCGTCCCCGTCCAGACCGAAGCGCCGCAGCTGGCATCTTTGATCGAGGATGGACTGCCCGTCGTGCAGGTCGATCGCTATGCAGACGGATTGCGGAGTGACGTCGTCACTTCCGACAATGCGAGAAGCGCCCGACAGGCCATGCGCTTTCTCATTCACCAAGGCTATCAAAGCATCGGTATTTTGACCGGCCCCCAGGACCAGAGCGCCCACCGTGACCGGCTCGCAGGGGCTGTCGAGGCATTCGAAGATGCCGGGCGTCCCGTCCCCGACCGGTACGTGAAGATCGGCCTGGGCACCAAAGCCTCCGGCTACCAACTTCTGTCCGAGCTTCTCGACTTGCCGGAGCGACCGGACGCCATACTCACGACCAGCCTCGAAACAACCACCGGCGCACTCCTCGCCATCCGCGATCGCGGGCTCGTGATCCCGCGGGACGTGGGGATCCTGGCCTTCGACGAGTTCGAGTTTGCCAGCTTGTTGGGCCCCCCGCTGACGACTGTGGAGCAACAGGTCTCCGAGATGGGCACGGCCGCCGTCGATCTGCTCGTGCGGCGGATCGAAGGGGGCTCCGAACTGTACGAGCCCGTCGTCATCCAACTGGAATCTCGCCTGATCGTGCGCAGCTCAACCCTTCCGCAGCAAGGGATTTCCACGGAATCGGCACCAACGACGTGAGGTAGGACATGAGCGAGACCCGAAATGAGGAATCCATGACGAATGAAGTTTCGCAAGACGCCGTCCCGGCGGACCTTGCGGAGGCAAGGGAAAATTTCGCTCAGTCCGAGCTGGCCCTGAAAATGACCGGCATCACCAAGCGGTTCCCCGGTGTGCTGGCTCTGGACAGCGTCGACTTTGACGTCAGGCGCGGAGAAGTGCACGTGTTATTGGGAGAGAACGGCGCTGGAAAATCCACGCTGATGAAGATCCTGAGCGGCGCCTATCGGAAAGACGAAGGCGAGATCCGGCTCGACGGGTCGACGATCGAAATTCAGGATGCACGCCATGCGCGAGAGCTGGGGATTGCCACAATCTATCAGACTTTCAATCAGGTGCCTCACCTGACCGTGGCGGAGAACATCATGCTCGGCCGTGAGACGACGCGGTATGGGCTGATCGATTACGATGCCATGTTTCGTCGTGCGCGGCAAGAGCTGGAACGCGTGGGCCTGAACGTGAACATGCGGGCCCAGATCAGAGGCCTCAGCGTGGCGCAGCGGCAGATGGTTGAGATCGCCAAAGCGTTGAGTCTCGATTCGCGGATCATTATTATGGACGAGCCGACCTCAGCCTTGACCGATCGCGAAACTGACACGCTGTTTGGCATCATCAAGAACCTGCGCGCTCGCGGAGAGGCGATCATTTACATCTCCCACCGCCTGGAGGAGGTTTCTCAGGTAGGAGACCGGGTTACGGTGCTTCGTGATGGTCGAAAGATCGGCACACTGGACGTCGCCCAGGCCACGATCCCGGCCATGATCCGAATGATGGTCGGAAGGGATCTGACCTTCGCCACGGTCGGCAAGCCGAGTTCCGGCGGAAAAGAGATGCTGCGAGTCGAGCATCTGAGCCGCAAAGGCGTACTGCACGACATCAGCTTTGCCGCTCGCCGCGGCGAGATCGTCGCATTGTTCGGCCTGGTGGGCGCGGGGCGCACCGAGCTGGCCCGCGCAGTGTTCGGTGCAGACAGGATCGATGGGGGCGATATCCAGATAGATGGCCGCCATGTCAGGATCAGCAAGCCGAGTGACGCCGTGAAGCGCGGGATAGGATTTCTGACCGAGGATCGGCTGGGCTCCGGGCTGGCGCTCTCTCTCGCCGTTGGGCACAACATGACTCTGGCCTCGCTTTCGAGTTTCAGCATTCTCGGCTTCGTCATAAAGCTTTGGACCGAACGGCAGGCCGTTGCCGAATACATTCGTGCCTTGGACGTTCAGACTCCCAGCCAGGATCAGCAGATTCGGTATCTGAGCGGCGGCAACCAGCAGAAAGTGGTTCTGGCCAGGTGGCTGATGGCGAGGAGCAAGATCCTGATTCTGGACGAGCCCACGCAGGGCATCGATGTGGGCGCCAAGGAAGAAGTCCACCGCCTGGTCCTCGATTTCACGCGCTCGCAAGGTGGCGCGGTCATCCTCATCTCCTCTGACCTCCCAGAAGTGCTTCGCATGAGCGACCGGATCCTGGTCATGCGCGAGGGTCGCATGGTCGCAGACATCCCCCACGACAAAGCAAATCAAGAGCTGGTCATGGAGTACGCTGCTGGAACACGGCATGCCGAGGAAGGCTTGCCGGAACAATAGGAGGACTAACTTATGGCCCCGAAGATCCCCCCGTCCGAATCGACGGATTCAGCCGCCGACGTATCCACGCTTGGCCGAATTTGGAGGAAAGCGATCAGCCACGTTCTGTCCAGCCAGGCGACGTTTCTGTTGATCATTCTGCTGGTCATGATGTTTGGCTTCTCGCGACTGTCCCCATACTTCCTCACCGCAGACAACCTGCTCCAGGTCACCGTTCAGGCCGCTGTGCTGTGCATGCTGGCTGCCGGCCAGACCTTCGTCATTCTCACTGCGGGGATCGATCTGAGCGTCGGCTCCCTGGTTGCGTTGGTGGGGGTAATGGCGGCCATCGTCATGGAGACGGCCGGCGGGTTGACTAGCAGCAATGTACTGCTGGCTGGCCAACAGGGAGGCGGGCTCTACCTGGGACTGCTTGCAGGCTTGTTCGCCGGCGCGGTGGCCGGGCTGGCGAACGGTTTCTTCGTCGGCATCCTTAAGATTCCGCCCTTCGTCGCCACATTGGGAATGATGGGCATCGCGCGGGGCATCGCCCTGATCGTGACCAACGGGATCCCCAGGTTCAGGCTCGCCGAGGGCGCCAGCTATCTGGGCGTGGGTCAGATTGCCGGTTTTCCTGTCCCGACCATCCTGGTATTCCTGGTCTACATCATCTGCTACATCCTGCTGACGCGCACGAAGCTGGGCCGCTATACTTACGCCATTGGCAGCAATCCTCAGGCCACGCTTCTCTCGGGAATCAGCGTGTCGAAGTATCTCGTCCTGGTGTACACGCTGTCCGGAGTGACGGCCGCTCTCGGGGGGTTGATCGAAATGTCGCGCATCGGCAGCGGCCAGCCGGCCGGAGGGCAGGGATACGAGTTGAATGCGATTGCCGCGGTGGTCCTGGGCGGCACGAGCCTCCTTGGAGGCGAAGGAGGTATCTGGGGTACGCTGATCGGCGCTTTTCTCATTGCCAGCCTGCAGAATGGCCTGAACATCTTGAATATCTATGCTTTCTGGCAGCAAGTTGTGATTGGGTTGATCATCATCCTTGCCGTGTTTGCGGACCGGCTGCGAAGGGGGGTGAGAGGCTGAACCATGAATCCGTAACGAGGCGCATTGTCACGGCGAGGTGCAGCGTGCCCTCGTCGGTGACGACGACTACCACACCGTCATGATTCAAACCGAAGGAGGTCAAACGTGAAGGCGCAGACTCTGTTCAAATCTCTTGCAGTATTGGCAGTTGTGGCCATGCTGCTGCCACTGGCAGTAGCGCCCAGGGTAGAGGCCCAAACGCCGACGCCTGTGCCGGCCAGCCTGACACAGGGGAATGCGGACCGGACTCTGGTCTGGATTCCGAAGACGACCAACTCGACGTACTGGCTGGCCGTGCTGGCAGGGGCCAAGAAGGCCGCCGCCGAGCTTGGCTACAAGGACGTGCTCTACAAGGGCACTCCCTCTCAAACGGACATCGCCGGCCAGGTCAACCTGGTGAACGACGAGGTTCAGGCCAAAGTGGCAGGCATTCTGATCGCCGCTACTGACGCCAAGGCCCTGGTTTCCCCAGTTGAAGCCGCCATCAAGGCGGGCGTACCCGTCGTTACCCTGGACTCGGGTATCGATTCAAAGGCGCCCTACGCCTACATCGCCACCGACAACGTCGCCGTCGGCGAAGACCGCCGCTGACACCCTGGGCGAGCTCATGGGAGGCAAGGGAGTCGCCGGCGACATCGGCATCACAGCGGGTTCCCAAACAGGAATCGAGCGCGAGCAGGGCTTTGTACAGGAAATGAAAGACAAGTACCCGGACATCAAAGTCTTGCCGGTGCAGTACACGGGTTGCGATCCGGCCACGTCGCTTAACATCGCGACCGATATGCTGACCGGAAACCCAACGCTCAACGGCTTCTATGGGGCCTGCGATGGCCCTGGCACCGGTATCGGCCAGTTGATCAAGCAGCGCAACCTGAAGGGTAAGGTCCACTCCGTGGCCTTCGACGTCTCGCCGGACGAGTTCACGCTGTTCCTGGACGGCTACATCGACGCCTTGATCGTTCAGGATCCTTTTACGATGGGATACGAGGGCGTGTATGACATCAACCTGGTCATCCACGGTCAGAAGATCCCGAACGCGTCCGTGTCCATCCCTGCCCAGGTGGTCACCCTCCAGAACATGACTCAGCCGAACATCTACAATTTGCTTGCCTCCTACAGTGACATCAAGCAAATCCTGGACCAGAAGGGCATCAAGCCGGCCGCGGCTCCTGCTGCGGGCACGCCTGCTGCCTCGTCCACTCCTGGCACCCAGTAAGGTCCCAGCCAAAACACGTCAGGCGTCCTTCCTGATCGGGAAGGACGCCTGACACGAACTGGCACTTGGTGGACTTACAGTGCTGATCCCAAGAAAGACTGATGAGGAAGACTCATGGGCATCAGGATCGGAATCGACTCTGGCGGTACCTTCACCGACCTCATTGCCATAGACGACAGCACCGGGCAAATCTACGCCAACAAGGTGCCGTCCACACCTTCGCAACCGCTCGTTGCGTTACGGAACATCGTTCGTGGGACTCCGATTCTGCCCGACGACGTGAGCCGGCTCGTCCTGGGGACCACGGTCGCCACCAATGCGATCATCCAGCGGCAGGGAGCGAGGGTCCTGTTTCTCACTACAGAGGGCATCGAGGACGTATTGATGATTCAGACCGCCAATCGGCCACGCAACTACGATTTGCTCTGGCGCAGACCCGTTCCGTTCGTCAGGCGCCGTTGGTGCCTGGGCGTGAAGGAGCGCGTCGATCACACGGGCCGCGTGATCGTTCCCCTAACTGAGGAAGCGCTGGACTCACTCTCGAGCAAAATAGATGAGCTCATCGACCGCGAGGGGATCCAGGCCATCGCGATCTGCCTGCTCTTTTCCTATATCAACCCAACGCACGAACAACGCCTCGCCGAGTTCGTTTCGCAGCGATTTCCACAGCTGCCCCTGTCGGTCTCGCATAGGCTGGCGCCCATCTGGCGAGAATACGAGCGCAGCAACACCGTCGTGGCCGATGCGTTCGTCAAGCCCCTGATGAACAGCTACATCGCCGGAGCTCAGCAGGCGTTCGGTTCGCTGACTTTAGCCGGGGCACACTGCATCATGAAGTCGAACGGAGGAATGACCCTGTTGGACGTCGTCACGGAGAGGCCGCTGGACACGTTGTTGTCCGGCCTCGTGGCTGGGGTCATCGCTGGGCAGTTCTTTGGGAAACTCGTGGGCGACGACAATCTGATCACGTTCGACATGGGCGGCACGAGCTGCGACGTAGGACTGGTCCAGGACGGCGCGCCTAAATTCACCACTCAGTTTGACGTGGAGTGGGGCTTGCCCATCAGCAATCCCGTAGTGGATGTGCGGACGGTCGGAGCCGGCGGCGGGTCCATCGGTTGGGTGGACCGGGGCGGTTTCATGCGTGTGGGACCACAAAGCGCCGGCGCCGAGCCGGGTCCGGCCGCGTACGGCGCCGGGGGCGACCAGGCTACGGTAACGGATGCCAACCTGGTTCTGGGCCGGCTGAACCCGGACTACTTCCTCGGCGGCGAGATGAAGCTGTCCCTGCCTCGAGCCGAAGCGGCGATCGAGCGCCTGGCCGACCGCACCCGGCTTTCGCAGGCGCAGCTTTCGATGCGAGAGGCGGCTCTGGCTATCGTGCGCGTGGTCAACGATAACATGGCCAGCACCATCCGGCTGATCACGGTGGAGAAAGGCGTCGACCCACGAGGTTTCACGTTGGTCGCGTTCGGCGGGGCCGGCCCACTGCACGCGTGCAGTGTCGCCCGTGAGCTTCAGATTCGCCGGATACTGGTTCCGGTTCATCCCGGGCAATGCTCTGCCTTTGGCACGCTGATTGCCGACGTGCGCATCGACCGAGTGTGGACGCACGACTACCGAAGCGACGAATTGGACATCGGTGCCGTTGCCGGAGCGTTCCAGCGAATGGTCGAGGATGCCCTTTCGGAGCTGCGCCGAAGCGGCTTCGAGGGCCAACCGACGATCAAGCGCTACATCAGCATGCGCTACCTCGAGCAGAATTACGAAGAGGATATCTTGCTGGTGGATGGACCCATCACCGAAGAAACTGTGGCGCAAGCGTACGAGCAGTTCCACGAGCGTCACAATCTGTTCTACGGCTACTCGTTCCCGGGAGAGATCATGGAGTTGGTCCATTTTAAGGTTACTGCATTGGGCGCCGTACCTGCGGTGCGACTGCCTCGGCTCGAGACGGGAAGCGACGCAGCTCCCAGCGCAATGCGCCTGGTCTATTTGAACGATCCTGGCGTCCCCCTCGAGTGCCCGGTATTTCGTCGCACCCAGCTGAAGGCTCGTGCTCACCTGCGGGGCCCGGCAATTATTGAAGAAGAATCGTCCACGACCCTGGTTGAGCCGGAATTCGACCTTGAGGTCGACCCCTATGGCAACCTGATTATCTACCAACGCGAGGAATCGCAATGAAACCGCTGGACAATATGACGTTGAATCTCGTGAACAACTATATGGTGAATACTTGCCGCGAAATGGGTCTGGCCATGATGCGAACGGCCTACTCGCCGATCTTTAATGAGGGGCTGGACTTCTCCACAGTGATGTTCAACGCACGGGGCGAACTGGTCTCACAGGCGGACTTTGTGCCGTCCATGGTGGGCGCGATCGTCTTTGCGGCCCGCTGGACAATTCAAGAGCGGGGGTGGGATTACTTCCAACCCGGCGACGTCATCATTCACAATGACCCCTATCGCGGCGGATGCCACATCCCGGAGCACATGTTCATCAAGCCCGTGTTTTACGACGGCGAGCTGTTCGGTTTCGTGGCCAACTACGCCCACATCACCGAGATCGGCGGCATGGCGGTTGGAGGCTTCGCGGCGGATGCGACGGATATTCACCAGGAAGGTCTGCGCATCCCTCCGATCAAAATCGTGGACCGCGGCCGGCTGGTCGATGACGTTTGGAAGCTCATCATGACCAACCACCGCACGCCAAAGACGACCTGGGGCGATTTTCACGCCATGATCGGCTCCCTCACGGTCGCGGAGAATCGCCTCAAGCTGCTGCTGGACCGAATGGGGGCGGACACGGTGCGCCAGGCCCAGGATCAGCTGATCGAGTACGCCGAGAAATTCATGCGGGCGGAGATCAGCGCCTTACCCGACGGAGAATACGAATACTTTGACTACATCGAAGATGACGGGGTCATTCCCGACAAGAGCTACAAGATCAACGCAAAAGTCGTCATCGATGGCGACGAGGTCATCGTCGATTTCACGGGGTCCGACGCGCAGGCGGCCGGCGCCATCAACTGTACGTATGGCGTGACCGCTTCCGCGACCTACAACGCGCTGCTGCAGGTTACCGATGCGACGATACCGCGAAATGTGGGCTGTTACCGCCCAATCCAGCTGATCGCCCCTCCCGGAACGGTCGTCAACGTGTCCTATCCTGGACCTGAGGTAGGCGGCAACTCGGAAATCCACGGGCGAATCGTGGACCTCTTGTTGGCCTGCCTGTCCGGAGCGATTCCGAATCGGGTGGCCGCGGCTACCGGCGGGGGTTCCTTGAACTTCTTGTTCGGCGGGATTCATCCGCAGACGCGCCGGTTCTATGCGGGCTATTTCTTCGACGGTGTTGGGCAAGGCGGGAACGCGGTGGGTGACGGGCACCCGATGCGAGACGAGCTAGGCGGCAACTGCCCGGCCGTGCCCATCGAGGTTTTTGAAACCAAATATCCGTTTCTGACTCTCGATCGCTCCCTTCAGGCCGACTCTGGTGGGCCGGGCGAGCATCGCGGGGGTGACGGTGCGCGCCGGTGCTGGCGCGTAACCGCAACGGAAATGCTGGTAAGCTCGGTGATGGACCGCTTGAAGACGAGGCCTTATGGGCTGTTTGGCGGCCTGTCCGGCGCTGCCGGTGGGCTGTACGTGCGGCGCAAGGGCGAGCCGGAGTTCAAGACCTTCGTTGAAGCATTCGGGACCGCGTCACCGGGTAAGTTCACCGGAATCACGGTCAAAGAAGGCGACGAGATCTGTATCCTTGCGCCGGGCGGGGGCGGCTATGGCTCTCCCTTCAGGCGTCCGACTGAGCAGGTTCTGGAAGACGTGCGTGAGGGCCTGGTCTCCATCGAGTCTGCTCGACGCGAATACGGCGTGGACATTGGCGAGGTAGACGGTGAGCTGAGGGTCGTGGCGGAGCGTCGTGACCCGATCGGGCAAAAACAGCCCGCGGCGCCCGCGCCGCAGAGTCGGGCGCTGAAGCACTCCGGCCGGACGCGCGTCTCGCTGACGGGACGCTGGCGCGCTCATCGGCCGCAGTTGTACGAAACCGAAATGGTCACCTGCGACGTGTGCGGGAAGGTCATTCCGACCGACTATTGGGAAGTTACAGAGGGAGATCGCACGTATCGGTTTTGCGACGAGCAGTGCGAGCGTCTCTTTCGAGAATATTGGCAGCCCAACTATGGGCAGGAGCCAGGTGGAGGACTGTGATGTCGGAAACTAGCGTCGAGATCAAGTCACGCGACGTGCCTCGGGTTCAAACCAAATATCGGCGGATCGTGACCCCGATCCCCGCACCGGATTCGATTCCGATCCTGAAGTCTTTGCGCGACCACGAACCGGTGTCGATGTCGGGCCAACCTCCTATCGTCTGGGATCGGGCCGAGGGCTTCCAGGTCTACGATGCCTACGGCAACAAGTGGCTCGACTGGAGCGCCGGCGTGCTGGTCGCTAACGCCGGGCACAGCCACCCCAAGGTCGTGGCGGCCATCGTCGAGCAGGCGCAGCACGGCCTGTTGCACAACTACGCCTTTCCCAACGAGATCCGCGCTCGACTGATCGAGGAGCTGTTGAAGATCTCGCCTCCAGGATTCGATCGGGTGTTCCTGTTAACCACCGGCGGCGAGGCGACGGAGAATGCCATCAAGCTGGCCAAGACCTATGGGCGCAAGGTCGGTGGAGAACGGAAGACCGTCTTCGTGACGTTCGACCGCGCGTTCCACGGCCGGACCATGGGCGCTCAACTCGCGGGCGGCATCCCTGGCCTGAAGACGTGGATCGGGCCGCTGGACCCGTCCTTCGTCCAGGTCCCGTTTCCGGATGGCTTCCGGACCAAAGACACGAGTTTCGCCCTGTTCGAGCAGACGCTGCGTGACAAGAACGTGGACCCGGATACCGTCTGCGGCGTGATGACGGAGAGCTATCAGGGCGGCGGCGCCAGTTTCGCGCCAAAAGAGTACGTGCAGGACCTGCGGCGCTGGTGCGATCGGCACGGCGCCTTGCTGATCTTCGACGAGGTGCAGGCGGCCTTTGGTCGGACGGGCAGGATGTTCGGATTCGAGCATTACGAAGTGATGCCGGACCTGTTCACCCCGGCGAAGGGACTCGCCAGCTCGCTGCCCATTTCGGCCGTCATCGGGCGGGCGGAGGTGATGAACCTGTACGGGCCGGGCCAGATGACGAGCACGCACTCGGGCAACCCCATCTGCGCTGCTGCGGCGGTGGCCAACCTCAAGGTCCTGCAGGAGGAGCATCTGGCCGAGCGGGCCGATGCCATGGGCCGGGTTTTCCACGCCGAGCTGTCGGCCATTCACGAGGAATTTCCGGAGATCATCGCCGCACACCACGGCAAAGGTCTGGTGGCCGGGCTGCACGTAGTGAAGCCGGGAACGGAAGAGCCGGACGGCGACCTGGCGACGCGCACGGTGATGCACGCCGTGGAGAAGGGGCTGATGATGTTCTTCCCGGTCGGCATGGGCGGCGCGACGGTCAAGGCCAACCCGCCGTTGATCATACCGGAAGATGCCATTCGGGAAGGGGCAGCCGTGCTGCGGGAAGCCTTCCGAGAGGCGCTCTCGGAAGGCGCTGGACGTTGATCTGCGCGGGCCAGAGGGCTGCCGCAGATCTCGTTCAGCCTGAGGCCGTAGTGAATAGGATTGCGGCCCGCTCACGATGGCGCCTGGCGCCACGTATCACAAGGAGATGTCATCATGGCAACGAGCGAACCGACCTTCGCCGACAAACTGGCGGAGCTTCTAGCGAGCAAAAGGCTCATCGACATATCGGTCATCATCGATCGGTACTACCCGTGCTTTCAGCAAGAGAGCCAGCAGTTCTTTCTGATGAAGCAGAACGTCGCCGTCCCAGGCAAAGAGGGCTATCGAGGGCCGTACCTGGAGACGGTGATGATAACCGACGACCATACCGGCACACACTGTGATACTCCGTCCCACCAGGTTCCCCTTCCGGAAGGGGGCCTGCCGAACGCCGGTCCGATGTCCTCGTTTACCGTAGAGCAATTGGATCTTCGCAAGCTGATGGGACCTGCCGCAGTCATCGATTGCACCGACTTGCTCAGCCAGGTCGATCGATCTGTGAATCGCAGCCCGATCATCACGCGGGAGAAGATCGAAGCCTGGGAAAAGGAGCACGGCGACTTGCACCCCGGGGACGTCGTCCTGTTCCGCACTACCTGGACCGACCTGTACTACAGGGAGTTCCCCGAAGGGCTCCAATTCACCCGCCACCACCCCGCGCCAAACGGTCGCACCATGGAATACCTGGCTCAGAAGGGTGTGCCGCTGGTCGGACTGGATGCGCTCGGCATGGGGATGTTCCAGGATGACTACGAGCCGCACGTTGCCGCCATGCGCCACGGTATGATCCTGGTGGAAAAGCTCATTCGCCTGACCGAGCTTCCGCCACGCGGCGCGTTCTTCCTCTTCCTGCCGCTCAAGGTGAAAGGCGCCAGCGGAGGGCTGGGCCGGGCGGTCGCTTTCGTCTGAGACGAACCGGGGGAGGGCCGAGTGCGATTCGCTCCGACAACCCGACGACGCCGACAAAACGAGTGACGGCGGACCCCCTCCCGGCTTCTCTCTCTGTGGGGAGAGGGCGGGAGGGGACCAGCCGTCATTCGTTTTGTCGACGTCGTCGGGGAACAGGCGGGCTAGCCCAGGATCTTGCGGACCTCGGCGGCGACGGCGTGCCCGAGCTTGACGTGCTCTCCCTTATCTAAGTGGAGGCCGTCCAGAGAGCTGGAAACGACGATTGCCCCGGCATCCAGGAAATGGCAGCCGTACTGGTCTGCCACCTTTTTGTACCATTTGCTCAACTGGCGCGACTTCTCCGTGCCGCCGGCGAACATTTCGATGAAGCGCTCAGGCAGCGTGCCCAACGTGGGAGGACACATCAGGAGCACCTGAGGAGGGGTATTGTTCGGTCCAAAACGGCTCCGCTGGACCACGTCGACCAGCATCCCTGCCGAGTCTGCAATGTCGTGGGCAGGCACTGAGTACCGCATCTTCAGGTCGTTGGATCCGAGCATGATGATGACCAGATCCAGCGGGAAGTGGCTCTCGAGGATGGCCATCAAGGTGTCCATGCCGTTCTTGTAGACGCCTTCGACCGCATCCGGCCAAACAGTCGTGCGGCCGTTCAGCCCTTCCTCGACGACCCAGTATTCGTCGCCTAGCTGGTCGCGCAGGATGCCCGCCCACCGCTCGTGCACGCCGAAACGATTGTGGGGAGCGCCGCCACCCTTGTTTGCCGGGTCGTAGCCCCAGGTATTAGAGTCGCCATAACACAGAACCGTTTTCATCCCGTCGTGCTCTCCTTCCCCTCGTCTCGATCAGACTGCCTTGAAGAGTCGCAGCATTTCGGCCCGGAACCCGTCGTAGGCAGCCTTGAACTCGGCCAGCGTCTTCTGGACCGAACCGAACTCCGGCCACTGCTCTGGCGTGTGACCGCCGTTTCCGAAACTGCCCTCAATGCCAACTTCGTCCAGGACCACATTCAACTCGGGATTCAGCTCGTATCCCGCACGGAAATCGGCCATGGTGTTGAGCCGTTGCAAGACGTCGCGTGAGAACTCACCGGTGATAGACTCGCGGTACCTTTCCAGGCGGAAGCCTTCGGTCTCGGCCAGCTTCCGCACGTTCTCCTGGTGGTTCGGGAACTCCGTGTGGACGAAGTTCCTGCCGGCCAACGTCCAGTACGTGTCCTCCGGCTTGCGTTTGGAAGCGGGCAGATACCCAAGGCGGCTCAGAATCAGCTCGGCCTGCTCCCCGGTGAGCCCGTGCTTCTCGCACAGGTAATCGACCCACTTGGTGCGGTTGCCCTCGGAGAAGAAGATGCCCCAGACGCGGCGGGCCACCAATGTGCCGGACTTCCCGATGGCATCTTCCCACAGCGCCAGGTCCGTTTCTGAGGTCACGCCTTGCAGCGCCGCGATGACGTTCGCGTCGATGGTGCGCTGGACGCCGTAGCGGGTGGCGGCCACGACTTTCGCCTCGAATCCGACCGCCTCATCGACCCTGGCCCTGGTCCCGTTGGCCGTCGCCAGAAGCTCCACTCGTTTGATCGCTTCGGCCTCGCCCAGGGTCTTCTTCGCCTCCGCGAACAGCTCTTCCAGCTTGATCTCGCGCAGGTGACTCTCGAATCGCCCGCCCATGTTGGTCATGTATAGCTGGGTGGGGACGATGCCCTTTCGAATGGCGCTGGCCATGCCGTCCAACTCCTCGAGGATCATCGTCACTTCCTGGCCCGCAGTGTAGATGACGGTAATGTTCGAGCCGAACCCAAACGTGTTGATCGTTCGTGCGATCTCACGGGCTGCCGGTGAAGACGCCGCCACCTTGATGACCATGTTGGGCCGTGCGTGCTCACGCATCGCACCATAGCCCGCCAACAGGTAGTCGTCGTAGACCCGCAAGTCCTCGGTGGCTTCGGCAAACGCCGAGAAAACGTCCTGGACGCTTTCTTTGACGAGGTGAGCGATGTTGGGATTGAGCTGGAACGAGACCACGCCGCCGCCGGACGTGGCGGCCAGATTGAAGAAAATTGGCCGATAAACGTGCAGATTGTCCCAGAGAGCCTGCAGAGTCCCATACAGGGCGATCTCGTCGGCGAATGTCTCGGGGCGCCGCGCGCCATTCGGCGAACCTGCGATGCGAGGTGACTTCGGCCTGGAAGATCTCGTTCAGGGCCGGATCGTCCTTGTAGGCGAGCGCGGCCAGAACGGGGTTGGTCGATACCTGCTCGAACCCGAGATGGCGCAGCCAGCGCAGTCCCAGAGCGTAATCGTTCCCGAAGCGGCAGTAGCCTTCCGCGACCATGCGAGTGTAGACGTTGGCCTCAATCTCGGCCCGGCACTTCTCGAGGAAGGGCAGGAGGACCGGCTGATCGAAGTCCAGCGCCTGCTCGATTCGGACGGCCGTCTTGGCGACCATGCTGGCTCCCTTTTGGACCAGCTTCATTCGCTCGAGGAACCGGCGCACTACAGCCGCTGCGATCGAGCCGTTTCCCTCGGCAATCTCCTGCGTTTCCCATTCGGCCAGCGCGCCATTGATGCTGGCGACCGCCGCGCCGCGTTCCCCGGGATCGAGCCACCGGCTCTCCAGGCCGAAAAAGTTGATGGCCGTCTCCAGCAAGGTTTCGTAGCTGAACTGCGCGCTGGCGAACCTTGCGGGTCGTTTCCGCTTCGGAGTCACCCGGCAGAATACGCGCGCGCAACGAATTCGATATTGAGCTGCCGGATGACGCCGCCCACGATACCCGGCAGAGCTCCGTTCAGCTCGGGGAACAGGAGATGATCGGCGGCAAGGGTCGTCTGGCCCCATCCCGCCAGTTGCACCACGTGAGCAGCGTGATCGCCGGCAATGGGGTGTTTGCCGGGCCCTAAGAGCCGGTCTGGCCGGCCGCCGGACACGATTGAGTCAACGTGCTCCTGAACGAGTGTGACTGTATTCTTCATCCTACTCCTACCTCTGTAGTATGCGCGCGAATCGTCTATAGGGATTGGTGGGCGTAGTCTATCATCGGTCTGTCAACAGGTCAAGTAAGTAGAGCTCTGGGACACCTGGCCAAAGTGGGGGAGAACCGAATGCAGGCGGCATCCGTAATGATTAAATGAGAGAATGTACTCCCCCGCCATGTGTGCAAAATTGCATTACAAAACCGAATCCATTTTCGGCGCGTAAACAAACACTAAGAGGTACTTTTCTTGGCCTCTTCTAAGGAGGATACGCCCATGCGGCAAAAGATAACGCCGCCCAGATACGTATCACCGCCAATTCCGGAACCGGAACCCGAGCCATCACCGCGGGTGCAGGCGTGGAGAAAGCGCACCAAATGGGTGCGCGCACGGTGGCGACTGCTGGGAGCAGGTGGGGCGATCTTGGTTCTCTGGCTGGCGCTTTTCGCCTACACATCTATCCGGACGGCGGCAACGCCGCTTACTCCGGTTGACGTAAAGGCCCTGGTGGTTAAGACCATGGCGTCGGCCACACCACCTCCCAGTTTCGCTTCCCGCGTGTACAGCGCTGTTGCTCCATCTCTGGTCGAGATCAAAGCCGACCGCGTGGATGCCGATGGCAAGACACAACCTGACAGCGGGAGTGGCGTGATTTTCGACCAGTCCGGCATGATTCTCACTGCCCTGCACGTGGTACAGGGTGCCGCCGGCATTCGCGTCGTGTTTTTTGACAACACAGAGTCGGCGGCCTGGCTTGTGTCCCAGGATCCGGCCAACGACATCGCCGTCCTCCGGCCCTTGGAGCTGCCCTCGCAGGTAGTGCCGGCCACGCTCGGAGACCCGAGTTCGCTGCACGTCGGCGACGAAGCCATCGTCGTCGGCAATCCGTTTGGAGTCCGTGATACCCTGACCGACGGTGTGATCTCAGGGCTGGAGCGCAATTTCAAGTCGCCGAAAACCGGCAAGACGCTGAACAATCTCATCCAGTTCGACGCGGCCGTCAATCCGGGCAACTCCGGAGGACCACTGCTGAATCGCGACGGTGAAGTAGTGGGGATTGTCAGCTCGCTTCTGAACCCGACAGACCAGGACGTCTTCATAGGCATCGGATTCGCGGTTCCCATCAACACCGCCTCCGGCGCCGCGGGCGGGCCAGTCAGTTGACCCACAGGGAGGAACAATGATCCTGAATGATACGTTGAAACCAGGTGAAGCACTAAAACCTAGCGAAACAGCCCCGGCAATGGAGCGGGTTCTTTACGAAGTTAAAAAAGTGATTGTTGGGCAAGATCACCTGTTGGAACGCCTGACGGTCGCGCTTCTGTCGCGCGGGCACCTTCTGGTTGAGGGCGTGCCCGGCCTCGCCAAGACACTGGCAATCAAGACCCTTGCGGAAGCGATCAGCGGCGAGTTCAAGCGCGTCCAGTTCACTCCTGACCTCGTTCCCGCCGACCTGGTTGGCACGCGCATCTACAATCAGAAGACCGGCGACTTCAGTACCTCGCTGGGCCCGGTCTTCACCAACCTGTTGCTGGCGGACGAGATCAACCGCGCGCCGGCCAAAGTGCAGAGCGCGCTTCTGGAAGTCATGCAGGAGCGGCAGGTCACCATCGGCGGCGAGACCCACTGCGTGCCCGATCCGTTCCTGGTGATGGCGACGCAGAACCCAATCGAGACTGAAGGCACGTATCCGCTGCCCGAAGCTCAGGTCGATCGTTTCATGATGAAAGTGCTGGTCGACTATCCCAACGAGCGCGACGAGTACGTCATCGTCGAGCGGAACACTCGGCCGACGTGGCCGGTGCAGATCGGTCATTTCCGACCATCGCAACTCGTCGATTTGCAGCGCGGAGTTGAGGAAGTGTACATCGACCCCGCGCTGATCGAGTACGGGGTGCGGCTCGCCGTCTGCGACACGCCAGCCGGAGAGGTTCGGCATCAAGGATATCTCGCCCATATATCCTCTACGGTGCGAGCCCGCGGGCCTCGATCAACCTGGTCGTCACTGCGCGCGCTCTGGCTTTCATCCGCGGTAGAAGCTACGCCCTGCTCGAAGACGTGACCGATATGGTCCTGGATGTGATGCGCCATCGCGTAGTCCTGTCCTACGAAGCGATGTCGGACAACGTGACGGGCGATGAGATCCTCCAACGCGTTTTGGACAGCGTGCCGGTACCAACCCAGCCGCTGAAGACCCATGTCGAACTCAACGCCTGAGCGCATCCTCTATCGTCTGGACTGGACGGTGATCCGTCGCCTGGACGGCATCTTGCAGGGTAACTACCGCACCCTGTTCTACGGCCAGGGTCTCGACCTCGCTGATATCCGTGAGTATCAGTATGGCGACGACGTCCGCGCAATCGACTGGAACGTGACGGCGCGCATGGGGACGCCGTACGTCCGCCAGTACCTCGAAGACCGTGAAATCACGGCGTGGTTCTTGCTTGACCTGAGTCCGTCGGTCGACTTCGGAACGGTGAACACGCTCAAGCGGAACATGCTGATCGATTTCGTTACGACGATGGCCCGCCTGCTGACGAATCACGGCAATCGCGTCGGCGCAATCTTGTATGACAGCCAGATGCAGCGCGTCGTTCCGGCTGCCGGCGGCAAGATGCAAGTGCTGCGGCTGGTGAACGATTTGCTGCATACGCCGCGGTTGCCACGCGCACCGTTTACGGATCTCGGTCCGCTGTTTGCAGCGGCGTACAACGCGATCCATCGACGTTCGCTGGTGTTCGTGGTGTCGGATTTCTTCGGCGCCCGGGCTGGGAGAAACCTCTGACTCTACTGTCACAGCGACACGAAGTGCTGTGTGTCCGTCTTTCCGATCCGCTCGAAATGGATTTGCCGGATATCGGCGTTGTCTTCATGGAAGACGCGGAAACCGGGGGAACAGCTCTACATCGATACCCACGACCGCGCGTTCCGCGAGCGCTTCCGCCAGGCGGCAGAGCGACGCGAGTTCGATCTTAACCTGACTTTTCGCCGCGTGGGCGTTGACGTATTGAACCTGTCCACAGGCGACGATCTGGTCAAATCCATTGTTCGGTTCGCGACCGTGCGCAAGCGGCGCAGGGCGAACCGAGTGTTTCTGCCGCCTAGAATGGGGCTAAATTATGACGTTCATCTGGCCAAATATGCTTCCATTGTTGCTCCTCGTCCCTGCCCTCGTTGTGGCTCTACATCCTCGCGCAGAGACGACGACAAAAGTATGCACTCCGTTACGCCAGCCTGTCACTCGTGAAGGAGGCGATGGGGCGTGGGCCCGGTTTTCGCCGGCACATTCCGTCGATTCTCTTTCTGTTGGCCTTCGCGGCAATGATGCTGGGGCTGGCGCGTCCGGTGACTGCCGTGACACTGCCCGCGCAAGATGCGACGATCGTCCTCGCGATCGACGTTTCCGGCAGCATGCAAGCGGATGACTTGAAGCCGAGCCGCATGGAAGCGGCCAAGGCCGCCTCGCGCGCGTTCGTCAACAACGAGCCATCCGGCGTGCATGTAGGGGTTGTCTCATTTAGTGACAATGCCTTCGTGGTTCAGGCGCCCACCGATGACAAGGCTGCGGTGCTTGCGGCGATTGATCGCTTGCAGCCGCAGCGGGCGACCGCGATTGGTCGCGGCCTGCTGGTCTCCCTGGGCGCGGTTCTCGAGAGCGAGGGCGCTTCTCAGGATGCGATAGCAGCTGCAGTCTCGATGGACCGCGCCGGTTCGTCGCCTTCAGATCCTTCGGGCTCACTCCCGAGCAGTCCCAATTCAAGCAGCGGCGGCAGCGCACCCTCCGTGCTGGCCTCTCCGCAGCAGCAGTACGGCAATGCAGCCATCGTGCTGTTGAGCGATGGGGAAAACAACCAGTTCCCCGCGCCGCTCGATATCGTCGACCGCGTGACGTCTTACGGCATCCACGTTTACACCGTCGGCGTCGGTAGTCCGAATGGAACCGTCCTGCACATTTGGGGGCGCTCCATCCGAACCCGGCTGGACGAGACGACGTTGAAGCGCATCGCGGAAGTGAGCGGTGGCACTTACTACAATGCCTCCAATGAGACTGATTTGCGGTCCATCTACGAGAATCTGCCGACGCACCTGGTGATGCGTACGGAGAAGACAGAAATCACCGCCCTCGTCACCGCTGCTGCCGCAGTTCTGTCTCTACTGGCCGGGGTCTTGTCTCTACTCTGGTTCAACCGGCTGCCGTAGCTCACAGTCGCCTGCCCGGTCCACGAAACCCAGGCTCCTAAGTTAAATGGGTCAGGTCAGCCTGATGGTGTGTCGTCCTCTGCCGCAGCGACCATAAAAGCCATGAAACGAACGAAAACGAAAATCGGTTCCAATTAGGGACCGGTTTTCGTTTTGTCGAGCTCCCAGACTTCCGAAGTGTCCAAGACTTCGGAAGTCTCGACTGGAGCCGCCTGTCGGTGGTTCAGCGGTCCACGGGGTTGCTGCGGACCACGGGAACGTGAATGAGCGTCGGGCGGTCGGCGGAGAGGCCCTCGAGCAGCGCCGGGACGATGTCCTCACTGCGGTCTACCCGAACACCACGTGCACCCAGCGACTGACCCAGCAGATCGAACCGTATCGGCCCCAGTTCAGCAGTGGTGCTGCGTCCAAACTGGCGCATCTGGCCGGTGTGGGTGATGCCCCACGCCTGATCGTCTGCCACGATGACGACGAACGACAGGCCCTGACGGGTGGCGGATTCCAACTCCACAGCCGAGAACGTAAACGAACCGTCGCCGGACAGCAGGATGATCGGCCGGTCTGGGTAGACGAGCCGGGCGGCCATTGCAGCCGGGACGCCGAAGCCGATTGCGCCGCTGGCGCCGCACGTGACCCAGTGGCCGGGATAGCGGTCGCACAGCAGCTGGTGGCACCACTGTCCGATGTTGCCCCCGTCCACGATGATGACCGTGTCGTCCGTAAGCACGTCTCGTATAGCGGCGACGACGTCCGAGGCGTGCGTTCCCGGAGCCGCCGCGCTGCGCGCTCGCAGGGCACCAGCTCGATAAGCGGCTCGCCGCGATTGTGCATCATGCAGCCAGTCGGTGTGTTCGATGGCTTCCCCGCTCAGCACATCGGTGACCTGCGCGAGCACACAGCCGGGGTCGCCCATAATGCTGAAATGCGCGCCGGACCCTCGCCCCGATTGGAGCGGATCCACGTCGATCCTGACGACCTGCGCGTCCTCCCGAATCGCTGGCGGGCGCAGGTAGCCGAGACGATAGTCGCAGGCGGCGCCTGCCACGAGGATCAGGTCGGCTTCCTCGAGCAGCGGCGGACCGCCCGTCGCCGCGCCGATGACGCCCACGAACTCGTCGAGTGGCTCGGGAATCACACCGCGGTCCCATATTGGAACGACCACGGGGACGTGAAGCGTCTGGACGAACCGTTTGACGGCGTTCTCGGCGTGGGCATAGTACGCGCCGCTGCCCGCGACCAGAAGCGGACGGGCAGACCGCCGAAGCAGGTCGGCAAGCGTCGCCACCGCCGTCGGGTCGCCAGGGCCACTCGCGGCCATTGCCTCGGAATCAGCCAACGGGCGGACCACGTCGCGTGGATCGACTGTTGCGGTCTGGACGTTCAACGGCAACGTCAGGTGAACGGGTCCTGGGCGTCCGGCCAGTGCTGCGGCGAAGGCTTCGTGGACGTACAGCGGGATGCGCTCGGGCCGATCGACGACCTGCGCGTATTTTGTGACCGGACCGGCCAGCGCCACCTGGTCCAGATCCTGAAAGTGCCCCTGGCCGGCCGTATCCGTATCCCCACAGCCCGATACCATCAACATCGGGGCGCCATCGAACCACGCGTCGACGACCCCGGTCATGCCATTGGCGTGAGCCACGCCACTGCTCACGGCGCAGACACCCACCTGCCGCGTCAGGCGGCCGGTGACCTCGGCGATGTAGCCGGCGGCCTGCTCGTTGCGTACGTCGACGAGGCGCAGTCCGGCTTCGCGGCATGCATCGTCGAATGGGTTTAGCCCGTTCCCGCACAAAGTGGCAACGAAGGGAACGCCTCGCCGCTGAAGCTCTTGCACGAACAGCTGGATACCCTTCACTTCTTCCTCCGTGTAGACCGATGTGGGATCACTTGCACGACCTGATCGGAAAGCCGGACGGCAAGATGACCGACGATTTGCAGAAATCCATTCTTAGATTATCATGATGCCGGCTCACCCGGCGGCTCTATCCGGAACCGCCCGGCCTGAGCCGACAAAAACGCTGCGCAGCATCCAGGACGATGGCGAAAACGGGTGAAGTGCACCCCACTCCAGACCCCTTCTGTCGCCGTCTTTCCATGCCCGCAAGGGCAGTGCTGCGCAGCGTCCATAATTGAGCCGAAGCTCAGCTATGCGTCAGGAAACCACGACCTCTCAGGCGAGAGTCTCTACGTCAAAACCCCAGTTGCCGGCAGCGAGCTCATCCTGGTGCTTCAGGAATGCGTCGACGTTCTCCTGGGTGATGGTGATATCGGGCATCAAGATCTTGCGATCGGCCGTCGGTTTGGTCGCATCGATGTTGCACATCAAGTAAGCGTGCTCCGGGCCGAAGGTCTTCATATTATAGGCCCACATGGCGAGCGAGGCGGCCATGTTGAACGGGCTGTGGGTGAACGCTGCGAACACCGTGCCGTCTTTGACGAAGTCGTAGGCTTTGCCACCGGGATCCGTGCCACTGATCTCGATCGTGCCGACTTTATTCGCGCTCTTCACGGCCTGGGCCGCAATTTCGATGTGATAGATGTAGATCCCGAGGAAGCCGCGCAGATCCGGGTAGGTCGCGATCAGCTGCTCTGCGTGCTGCATGGCAACGTTCTGGTCTTCCTTGTCGATATCGCGGATGACCACTTCGCAACCGGCTTCGGTCAGTGCCTTTTCCATGCCGTCGCCGCGGTGAATGGCGTTGAATGCGGTGGCCGAGCCCTGCAGGATCGCCACCTGGCCCTTGCCGCCGAGCTTCTCCGCCATGGCCTTGCCGGCCTTGTAGCCGTACGCGAAGTCTTCGCCGCCGCTGTAGACCAAACGGCCGCTGGGAGCCGCGTCAGCTTCCCAGGTTCCGACGATGATCTTCTTCTCGATGGCGTCTTTTACCAGGTCGTTGAAGGCCTCCGGGTCGCTGGCGCCGAACAGGATCGCGTCCACGCCCTCCGCGATGAAACCTTCCATGAACTCACGTTGCTTCGGAACGTCCTCACTGTCGGGCATGCGGATGATGACCTCGCCGCCCACTTTCTTCATCGCAGACGCCATGGCATCGGCGCAGTAGCTCCAGAACTGGTCCATGGCCTTGCCGATTGCACCGACGCGGAACGGCTTGCCCTGAGCGGCCGGGCCGTACAAGGGGGCCGCGCTGACCAGGCCGACCGGATTGCCGAACATCGCTGCGGCTGAGGCAGCCGCGGCGCCGCCGAGAAACGCTCGCCTTGAGACAGAATCTTTGATCGACATTCTTGAAACCTCCTGATGGGTTATCAGCATCTGTGTCCAGTAGGCATTTGCAACTTACCTGCGACGCAAGGTTCCGACAACCACCTCCCTCCCATTTCTCCTGTCGGCCTGTGCGGCCAACCCTTGTTCGGAAGTGTCTCTTCGACCGACGAGTTTCACATCCCCAGTATCAGGCGTGCGCCCGTCTCTTCTGGCGAAGGACGTCGATAAGAACCGCGATGACGACCGCCGCGCCCATGACGATGTCCTGAATATATGGGTCCGCCTGGATGAGAATCAAGGCGTCATCGATCACACCCATGAGGCAGGCTCCCAGAATCGCACCGGCGATGCTGCCGACGCCACCAAACAGACTGGTGCCGCCGATGACCGCCGCCGTGATGGCGCGAAACTCGTATCCGACCGCGACGCTGGGATACCCCTGTCCGAGCCGTCCCACCAAGATGATGCCGGTGAGGGCGAACAGGATCGGCGCCTGCGCGTACACGAACAAGAGCACGCCGTTGACCGGCACACCGGCAAGCCGGGCGGCCTCTTTGTTGCCGCCGACTGCCCGCAGGTATCGGCCCATGGGCGTGAAGTCCAGAATGAACAGCCCGTACAGGATGACGACGACTGCGATGATGACGGGCACGGGGATGACGCCGAATACGTCACCTCGGCCGATCCAGAAGAAGGATTTCGGGCAGATTGCGGATGGGGATGCCACGCGTGATGGTCACCGCCGCCCCACGCGCGATGGACATCGTGCCCAGTGTGATGATGAACGGATTGACGCCGATTTTGGCGACCGCAAAACCGTGCCACAGTCCGATCGCGCCCGATGCCACGAGCGTCAACAGGATAGACAGCGGTATGCCCCAGCCCGCGCGCAGCATCAGAGCCAGGAGCACGCCCCCGAGGGCGACCATGGAACCGGCGGACAGCTCGATTCCTCCGGTGATCACGACCATCGTTTCCGCCACCGCCAGGATTGAGAAGATTGCGATGGATCGTGCGATCACTTGCAGGTTGTATAGAGTGGCGAAAACCGGGTTTATGGCGAAGACGATGCCGGCGGCCACCAGCACGATGAGCACCAGGCTGATTTCTTGCGTTTCCAGCACTTTCTTTCCGACAGCCTGGAGGGCGCCGCCAGGGGATCCTGTCCTTGTTTCGACTTCGGATTTCATCATGTTACCTTGTCTCCATTCGATCCTGACGAGATGCCTGCCGAGCGGTAGCCGCCGGCTCCGGCGCCAGCCCCAGGCCGCGCGGCACAGCCAGGCTCATGATCTTCTCCTGACTGGCCTCGGCCCGACTGAGTTCGCCGGTGACCTCGCCGGCCGCCATGACTACGATGCGGTCGCTCATGCCCAGGATTTCTGGAAGCTCTGAAGAAATCAGAATCACCCCGACGCCATGCCTGGCCAGCTCGTTGATCAGACTGTGGATCTCGGATTTTGCCCCAACGTCGACACCTCGTGTCGGCTCATCCAGGATGATGATCCGGGAATGCGCGGCCAGCCACCGGGCCAACACGACCTTCTGCTGATTGCCGCCGCTGAGGAACTGCACTTGCTGCGTGATGCTCGGCGTGGCCACCCGCAGGGCGCTGACGTACTCCTCGGCCAGCTGCTTTTCCAGGGCCGTGTTCGAGACCGGGCCCCGGGTCAGGTGCCCAAACTGAGGTAAGGCGATGTTGAACGTGATGGTCTGGATGAGCACCAGGCCTTGCAGCTTTCGGTCTTCAGGCACCATGCCGATGCCCGCTCGGATGGCGTCGACCGGGCTGTTGATGCTCGCCGGCTTGCCGTCGATCAGGATCTCACCGGCGTCCTTACGATCTGCGCCGAAGATGAGGCGCATGGCCTCGGTGCGCCCGGCGCCGACGAGGCCCGCGAACCCCACGACTTCGCCCCGACGCACCGAGAAACTCACGTCCCGCACTTTGTGACCGCGCGTCAGGTGGCGTGCCTCCAGGACGGCGCTGCCCAGGTCAGCCGGTTGCTTCGGAAACAGGTCGACCTCTCGTCCAACCATGTAGGATACGATTTTGGGGATCGTGGCTTCGGAGGCTGGGAATCCGCCCACACTGCGGCCGTCGCGCATGACCGCGATCCGGTCGGCGACGGCGAAGACCTCTTCCAGCCGGTGCGTGATGAAGATGATCGATTTGCCGCGCGCCTTCAAGCCGGCGATGATGTCGAACAACGTATGGACTTCTTGCCGGGTCAAGCTGGATGTCGGTTCGTCCATGATGATGATGTCGGCGTCCAGCGAAACAGCTTTCGCAATCTCGACGGCCTGGCAAACGGAGACCGAGAGGTCGCGGATTTGCTCCCCGGTTGATACGTCCAGGTGAACTCGTTTGAGCAAGTCGCGCGCGCTCGTGTCTTCGTGTTTTTTCGCCACTGGACGAAACAAGCGTGGCAGCCAGCCCTGTGCGCGGGTCGGCTCGCGCCCGAGCGACAGGTTCTCCGCCACCGTCATGTCCAGGCAGAGGCTCAGCTCCTGATGAATCACTGCGATACCGGCCTGCAGCGCATCGACCGGATTCTGCGGCTCGTACCGTTGGCCGCGCAATCGGAGTTCGCCGGCGTCCTTCCGGTACGCGCCCGACAGGATCTTGATCAGCGTGGACTTGCCGGCTCCATTTTCGCCCAGCAGGGCGACGACTTCTCCGGGGTAGACCTCAAGGTCTACCCCGTCGAGCGCCCTCACTCCGGGGAAGGACTTGCAGATCCCCCGCGCAACCAACAAGGGTGTTCTTTCACCCGCATCTGGTATTTCTGGCATCTGGTGCTCCTGTCACTGAGCAGCCAACCGCATCAACAGGCTGGCGGTAAAATCCGTGACCGCCTTGATCCCATTGGCAGAGACCTTGTCTGCCGTATCGGCCGACGTGTGATAGAAGAAATCAGTCGGCCAGGCCACTGCGAAGATCGTCGGAATCCCGGCGTTCACGAAGGGAAGAGCGTCGCCCAGGCCATCTCGCGCGGTCATCACCAGCGGGTCGAAGCAGTGGGTCAGTTGATAGCCCAGCTTGTTTGCTTCTTCGACGTACGCTTTCTCCAACCATTCGGTGGTGCCGGAGAACACGAGTGGTTCCATTCCGCCTACCTGGTCGATCATGATCATCGACTTCAGCGATTTGACCAGCCAATCTTTGTTGCTCTCGACGAAGCTGCCGGCGCCCCACAGGCCGCCTTCTTCGCCGCCGTTGGACATCAGCAGGACCGAGCGCTTCTGCGGATGGTTCTGGAAGAACCGCGCCAACTCGAGCAACATGGACTGCGCGGAAGCGTTGTCGTTCGCTCCGGGACACAGGGGCACCGTCTCGTGGTGGCACGCGCCAAAGCCGACCATCTCATCCGGGTTCTCGGTGCCCGGAATCACCGTCCAGATGACCTGGCTTTCGCTCATCTTGGGCTCGCCCAAAACCTTGATCTCAACTTCGACGGCCCCCGCTTTCATCTTCCGGCGCAGCATCAGCAAGTCGGGGTAAGAGATTGTGATGAACGGAATGAGTCCGGGCTCCCGCCCCAGGCCCCAGCACGTGATCAGATCGTCGCGACGCTTCATCACGAAGATGATGCCCACGGCGCCCTGCTGCGCGGCGCGCGCCATCTTGCGTCGCGGCTGGTCTCCGGCTTCCCAGTAGCGTTCCTGCCAGGCCAGGGCGACTTTGCCCTTCAAATCCTTGCCCTTGAAGTCGTCTTCGAAGCCTTTGTCGACGAACACCAACTCGCCCTTGACACCCTCTGGTTGGGTGACGCCGGTCAGGTTGCCGTAGCCACACTTCAACTCGATCTGCTCCGGCCGGGTCACTTTGATGGATGCCGTGATCGGCTCGATCACCCAACACGGAACGCGCATTCGTTGTGCGTCCAACCCGAGAGAGTTGAGCGTGTCGAAAACGTAATCGGCGGCCTGATTGTCGGCCACGGTCCCATCCTCGCGCGGACCGATCGCAACGAATTTCTCCACGTGCTCGTAGATTCTTTGGGCTGAAATCTCAGTGAAATCCTTCGACATGGTGAACTCCTTCCAATCAATGAGATCAATGTTCGTTGAAGCACAACGAGCTCTACCGGCCGGCCAGTTTGCTCACGAGGCTGGCCGCGGAGCCGGCGACGGCCTTGACTCCGTTGGCGCACACTTTGTCCGGCAGGTCCTGGGCCGTGTGGTAGAAGAAATCGCTGGGCCACGCACCGGTGACCGCGGTCGGAATGCCCGCCTGAACGAAAGGCAATCCATCCCCGAGCGAGCCCGGTTCGGGCAGGATCACCGGATCGAAGCATTCGATCATGCGGTAGCCGAGCGAATGGGCCTCGTCGACCCACATCTGCTCGAGCCAGCGCGCGCCACCCATGTAAGCCATGGGGTCCATCCCGCCGATCTGGTCGACCATCAGCATGGCCTTGAGCGATCTTGTGAGCCAATCCCGGTGGGCGTCGACGAAGGCCCGCGCGCCCCACAGGCCGCCCTCTTCTCCTCCGTTGATGAAAAACAAGATGGAGCGTTTCTGGGGATTGGCTTTGAAGTAATGGGCCAACTCCAACAGCCAGGCAATGCCTGAAGCGTTATCGTTGGCGCCGGGGCACAAAGGCACCGTCTCGTGATGGCACGAGCCGATTCCGATCATCTCGTCAGGGCGGTCAGTGCCTTTCAGGATCGCCCAGATGTTGTCGCTGGAGCTGCGGCGTGCTTCACCGTCGACGGTAATCGCGACCTCGACGGGGCCCTCCTTCATGAGCGCGCGCACTTCGACGAAGTCCGGATAGGAAATGGTGATGAAGGGGATCGGCCCAGGCTCGCGGTCGAGGCCCCAGCAGGTGATCAGGCGATCGCGCCGTTGCATGACGAAGATCAAAGCCACGGCGCCGTGGGCGGCCGCTCGTTTCATCTTGGCCCGGGGCTGATCGCCGTGCTCCCAGTACAGCTCCTGCCAGGCGATGGCCACCTTGCCGCGGACGTCGCGCCCTTCGTAGTCTTCTTCGAAGCCCTTGTTCACGAAGGCCAGCTCGCCTGTTATGCCCTGGCGGCCCGTGGTTCCGGTCAGGTTGCCGTAGCCACATTCGATGGCGCGGGTTTCCGGGCGCAGCATCTTCATGGACACCCGAATCGGCTCGATGACCCAGCACGGAACGGGCTCCAGAGTCGTCTCCAATCCCAAGGCCCTCAGCGCGCCGACGACGTAGTCGCCTGCCTTGAGGTCGGCCATCGTGCCATCCTCGCGCGGCCCAATTTCCGACAGCTTCTGCACGTGCTCTTGAATCCTCAGAGCCGAAATCTGCGATAGATCTACCGGCATACGTTGCCTCCTATGATGATAATTTTGAAATAACAGAAAGTGACTCCGGCTATTCGGTTGTTTGCTCTGGCCCGTTTCGCCACAGGACCACCATGCAACTGATCACAATCGCCCGGTGACAGGAGCCATCGGCGATCGGGAGACTGCACCTGTCGACGAGCGTACTGTCAGCATTTGCGCTCGACCGCTTCTTTTCCCTGGGCCCACGCCTTGGGCATGTCCTCGTAGGTCGGTCGGCGGTAGGATTCGAAGATGGCATTGCGCACTTCGAGTTCCGCGACGTACGGATCGCCGGACAGAACGGCCTTGAGCATGCGGCGGTGCGTCGTTACCGTCTTCTCGATCGAATGCGTCGCCTTTCCACCGGCGAACATCAATTCGGAATAGGCGAAAATCGTCGACCAGGCTTCGAGGAGCACGGCGTTGCAGGCGGCCTCGACGAGCGAGCGGTGAAAGCGCACGTCGGCGGCGCGGAGCATTTCGATGTTGCCTTCGCTTTTGGCTGATTGCATGTCATCGACGGCCCTGGTGAGCAGTTGCGCTGCTTGCGGGGTGACCTGTTGCGCCGCGAGAAAAGCTGCCAGTCCCTCGAGCTTGCCGCGGACGACGGCCACTTCCCAAATCTGGCATTCCGAGATCTGTCGAATTCGCCAGGTCCGGTGCGGCTCTTTCTCGAGGAGCCTCTCGGCCACCAGTGTGCGCAGCGCTTCTCGGATTGTTCCGCGTCCGACGCCGAACTGCTGTGCGAGATGCGCCTCATTCAGATCTTCTCCCAGCTGGAAGAGGCCCTGCAAGACCATGCTGCGGAGCTTCTCGGTCATCTGCGTGACCAAAGACGACGATCCAGTTCGAGGCTCAAGTCGTTGTCCAAGGTTGACCCACCCGCTTTGGCGTACCGTTCCTGCAACGTGCTTGATGGTTGATCGTTGAATGTTGACAATTGAGATAATGACAGTATATCATTCTTTCAGAACTTCGTCAACAGATTCCGCGCAATTCTGCAAGATTTCCATGGAAATTCCTGCGCCTTGACAAATCGATCCCAAGGCGATACAACTGGAATCTGCCGACTCGACACTGGAAATCGTCTCAATCTCAACTGCCTCAAAGGAGGGCAAACATGGACTGGAGTCTGGAGGGGAAGGTAGCGCTGGTCACCGGCGGCAGTCGTGGAATTGGTCGCGCCATCGCGTTCGCGCTCGCGGACGCAGGAGCTTCCGTCGCCGTCGTGGGGCGTGACGCCACGGAGCTCGCCGCAACGTGCGCCGGGCTGACTCAGCGCGGGGTGGGGGCGGCTCAGGTGGTGGGCGATGTCTCGACCGTGGCCGGTGTGCAGACGGCTGTGGACCAGGCGAAGGCTGCTCTGGGCCCGATTGACATCCTCGTGACGTCGGCCCGGCATCTCGGAGTTCGGACCCTCTGAGCGGGTCACCGAACAGGCGTGGGACCGCATCATGTCCACTAACCTGAAGGGCTCATTTTTCTGCGCCGGCTACGTAGCTCGGGACATGATCGCGCAGAAAAACAGGGCCGAATCATCTTCGTTGCCTCCGAAGAAGGCATCGTCGGGGTGCCGCAACACGCGGCCTATTGCATCAGCAAGGCCGGCATCGTGCACATGACCAAGGTCCTCGCGCTGGAATGGGGAGAGTATGGGATTCGGGTCAACTGCATCGCGCCCGCCGCGGTGAAAACGAGGATCAACGAAACCTACTGGCTGGGCGATGCCAAGGCCTTCGATTGGGTGGTCGGCCGGATCGCTCTCGGTCGGGTCAGTGAGGCGGACGAGCTGGGAGGCGCGGCCGTATTTCTCGCCTCTGATGCGTCGAGCTTCGTCACCGGGCACACTCTGGTGGTTGACGGCGGAATCTCCGTGGGCCTCCCGCGGCGAAAGACCGGCTGAGAGCCAATCGCACGTCGAGGTTCACCGGCAGTCGATGGAGTCGTTCCTTCACCCGATCTTGCTGGTTCGTTCGATTGCAGGACAAATTGGTGGATAGTTACGAGAGGCAGCGCCCGAGATGGATTCCGGGCGCTGCCTCTTGTCTGACCGCGCAGTTCGGAAATTCTGCAAAACTTCCTGCAAAAACGATTCAGAAATCCCCTTGACATCCGCCTCAATGTCGTGCTATTATTGTGACATACGTAACATAATTGCGGAAAATACCCACTACATTTGCAGCAACAATGACACGAACGATGGCAGCAGCGCGACGCATACGCTTGCGGATGCTGTGCAGAATGATTGAGGGGAGGAGTCCGCCGCGCAGATGGAGAACTTTTCTGGGAAAACCACCCTGGCAGACGTCGCCCAAGTGGCCGGAGTTTCCATTTCGACCGCCTCACGGGCGCTCTCGGGCTCGTCGGTAGTCGCTGCGGATACGATCAGGCTGGTCAAGGAAGCCGCTGCACAACTCGGGTATGGGGGAACGACGCGGCAGTCACTGGAGAAAACCTCTACTCTGGGCGTGTTGGTCGCGAACATCGCCAGTCCCTTCTTCGCCACGCTCATTCAAGCAGTTGAAAACGTCGCTTATCAGCACGGTTATCACATCATTCTCGGCAACAGCGACAACCAGCGTAAGCGTCAGGACGACGCACTCAAGTTCCTGACCCAGAAGCGAGTGGATGGCATCATCGTCACGCCGATTCAGCTCGAGGATTCGTTGCTGCCGTCGTTGGTCGAATCGGGCCTGCCGATCGTGCAGGTCGATCGCTATGTGCAGAACCTGCGATGCGACGTCATCGTTCCTGACAACACGAAAGCCGTGCATCAGGCCGTCGGTTTCCTGTTGGAGCAGGGTTACCGGAACGTCGGTGTGATCAGCGGGCCGCTGGACCACAGCACCGGCCGTGATCGATTGGATGGGTATCGTCGCGCCCTGCGAGACGCCGGGCGCCCGATCTTGCAGAAATACATCAAAGTGGGCAGCCTGACCAAGGCAGCCGCCTATCAGCTGACGACCGAGCTGCTGGACTTGCCCGACAGGCCCGACGCATTGTTCACGACGACGTTGGAAATGACCAGCGGCGCGCTGCAGGCCATCCGTGACCACGGTCTGACCGTCCGTCGCGACATCGGCGTGGTGATGTTCGACGAGATGGACTACGCCCGTTTGCTGGATCCTCCGTTAACCACGATTGAGCAACCGGTTTACGAAATGGGCGCCGCTGCCGCCGATCTGCTCATCCGGCGCATTGCCCACACGCAAGCCGACTACGAGCCCGTCCACATCCTGTTCGAGGCGCGTCTCATCGTGCGCGATTCGACTCGGCCACAACCGCATGTGAAAGACGACGAGCCACTGTCTGACGCGGAACAGTCCAACGGGCCTGGGGCGGCGGCCATCGCCGTAGGACAATCATCCCAGATTGAAATCTCGAGCGATTGAAAGCATGGAGGCGAATACGATATGGATCAACCGGTAAAGGTGTCCGTGCTGCAAGGGGGAGGTGAGCCGCCGGACCTTGCCCCGACGAGAGATGACGTCATTCTCGAAGTCCGGGGCGTAAGCAAGCGATTCCCCGGGGTGGTTGCGCTGGACAACGTCGATCTGGACGTACGAAAAGGCGAAGTGCACGTGCTGCTTGGAGAAAACGGCGCCGGCAAGTCGACGCTGATGAAGATTTTGAGCGGCGCCTACCGCAAGGACGAGGGCGAGATTCGCATTGCGGGGGAGCCGGTCGAGATCCAGAACGCCAGGCACGCCCAGGACCTGGGCATCGCCATCATTTACCAGACGTTCAACCAGGTCGGCCATTTGAACGTCGCCGAGAACATCCTGCTGGGTCGGGAAGAAACCCACCTGGGCCTGATCGATTACGACGACATGTACCAACGGGCGGGGCGCGAGTGCGAGCGGGTTGGCCTGAACGTCGATCTGAAAGAGCGGGTCATGGACTTAAGCGTAGCCCAGCGCCAGATGCTGGAGATTGCCAAGGCTCTCAGCCTCAATTCCCGCATTTTGATTATGGATGAGCCCACGTCGGCGCTCACCGACCGGGAGACAGACACGCTGTTCGACATCATCGACCATCTGCGGAGTAGCGACGTAGGCATCATCTACATTTCCCACCGCCTCGAAGAGGTCAAGAGAATCGGCAGCCGGGTCACAGTGTTGCGCGACGGCCAGAAGATCGGCACGATGAGCGCGGCCGAGGCCGACATCCCGACGATGATTCGCATGATGGTCGGCCGCGATCTGACCTTCACGACGATCGAACGGCAGAGCCAGGGCGGCCAGGAAACACTCCGTGCGGAGGACTTGAACCGCAAGGGCAAGCTGTACGACATCAACTTTCACGCCGACCGGGGCGAAATCGTCAGCCTGTTCGGCCTGGTCGGCGCCGGGCGCACCGAAGTGGCGCGGGCCATCTTCGGCGTCGACAAGATCGACAGCGGCGCTATCCACATCGACGGCAAGCCGGTCCGGATATCATCGCCCAGCCAGGCAGTCAAGCACGGGATCGGCTTCCTGACTGAGGACCGCCTGGGTTCCGGCCTCGCCCTGTCCCTGACGGTGGGACACAACATGACGCTGCCCTCCCTGTCGCAGTTCAACATGATGGGCTTTCTGCTGAACCTGAATGCGGAGCGGCGCGAGGTCGACCAGTACATCAAGGCCCTGGACGTGCAGACTCCGAGCCAGGACCAGCAGATTCGTTACCTGAGCGGCGGCAATCAGCAGAAGGTCGTTCTGGCGCGTTGGTTGATGGCGCACAGCAGGATTCTGATCCTGGACGAGCCCACTCAAGGTATCGACGTCGGGGCCAAAGAGGAAGTCCACAGCCTGATGATCCAGTTCACACGCTCGCAAGGCGGGACCGTCCTGCTGATTTCTTCTGATTTGCCGGAGGTGCTGCGCATGAGCGACCGGATCTTGGTCATGCGCGAGGGCCGAAATCGTGGCCGACATTCCTCACGCCCAGGCCACGCAGGAACTGGTCATGGAATACGCGGCTGGTACGAGATAGCTGAACAACACCCTACGGTAGGGATAAAAAGGAGGCGCTGATCCATGGTTCCGAACAATTCGCTGCCCAACTCGAGAGGCTCATCTTCGACCGTCGGAGAGACAGCTTCGCTACGGAACGCGGGGGCCATTGCCGGGCGTGTGCTGTCCAATCAAACTATGTTCATGTTCATTATCTTACTCGTCATGTTGTTTGCATTTTCCCAACTCTCCCCGCACTTCTTCACCAAAGACAACCTGCTTCAAATCACGATTCAGGCTGCGGTCATCTGTATGCTCGGCGCCGGACAGACCTTCGTGATTCTGACCTCCGGCATCGACCTCGGCGTGGGCTCAGTCCTGGCACTGGTTACGGTGGTTTCTGCCATCGTAATGGAGTCCTGGGGCGCACTGGTAAAGGCGCACGTCCCACTTACGGGCCAGATAGGTGGGCTGGTTCCGGGCCTGCTGGCTGGTTTGCTCATCGGTGCGGTGTGCGGTTTGGCGAACGGTGTGTGCGTCGGTAAGCTGCGAATCCCCCCGTTCGTGGCCACGTTGGGCATGATGGGCATTGCCCGCGGCTTCGCTCTCATCGTCACTGGCGGTATTCCTCGTTTCCGGCTGGCGGCGGGAGCGGACTTCCTGGGCCAGGGCCACGTCCTCGGCGTGCCCGTCCCCACCATCTCGGTATTCGTGTTGTTCGCCATCTGTTACGTGGTCCTCTCTCGTACGAAGCTGGGCCGGTACACCTACGCCATAGGCAGCAACCCGCAGGCCACCTTGTTGTCCGGCATCAACGTGTCCACGTACCTGGTTCTGATTTACACCATTTCCGGTCTGACGGCGGCCATGGCCGGACTAACCGAGATGTCGAGAATCGGCAGTGGGCAGCCTGCCGGCGGCCAGGGATATGAGCTGGACTCCATCGCGGCGGTCGTGCTGGGCGGCACCAGCCTTTTGGGCGGCGAAGGCAAAATTCTCGGCACGCTCATCGGCGCCTTGATCATCGCCATCTTGCGGAATGGGTTGAACATCCTCAACATCTACGCCTTCTGGCAGCAAGTGGCCATCGGCTTCATCATCATCCTGGCTGTCTTTGCGGATCAGGTGCGCAGAGGGAACAGAGGCTAGCACTGAGTTCCACACGAGCCCACCGTATCGGTTCGTTCGTAAGATAATGGATTTCGGCGCAGTTCTACAGAAGGCAAGGAGGTGAGCACGAACAAATCTCGTTGAAAGGCCGTCCTTCGTTGCTGGTTCATACCGCGTCAGGAGGAAAGACAGATGAGACAAAGCGTTTTTGTGAAATGCCTGGCTGTCGTCGTTGTTGCTGCCATGTTGATACCGGCCTGTGTGACTCCGGTCGTTCGAGCCCAATCACCTGCTCCGGAGAAGGACCCTGCCAATGCTGAACGGACGTTGGTCTGGATTCCGAAGACGACCAACTCGACCTTCTGGCTCGCCGTACACGAAGGCGCCAAGAAGGCAGCGGCGGAGTTAGGTTACAAGGAAGTGCTGTATAAGGGGATGCCGTCGCAGACGGACATCGCCGGCCAGGTCAACCTGGTGAACGACATGGTATCCGCGAAGGCGGCCGGCATCATGATCGCCGCGACGGATGCCAAGGCTCTGGCGGACCCGGTGGAGAAGGCGATCGCCGCGGGCGTGCCGGTGGTCACACTGGACTCTGGCGTCGACTCGGAGAAGCCCTACGCCTACATCGCGACGGACAACATTGCGGCGGCGAAGACGGCGGCGGACGTGCTGGGCGAGCTGATCGGCGGCAAGGGGACGGTGGGTGACATCGGCATCACGGCCGGCTCGCAGACGGGCATCGAGCGCGAGCAAGGTTTCGTCGATGAGATGGCGGCCAAGTATGCCGACGTCAAGGTTCTGCCGGTACAATACACGGGCTGCGATCCCGCCAAGTCGCTCAACATCGCCAGCGACATGATGACGGGCAACCCGGAGACGGTGGGCTTCTACGGCGCCTGCGACGGACCCGGCACGGGCATTGGGCAACTGGTGAAGCAGCGTGATCTCGTGGGCAAGGTGAGATCGGTCTCGTTCGACGTGTCGCCCGATCAGTTCCTGCTCTTCCTGGACGGCTACCTCGACGCACTGATCGTTCAGGATCCATTCCAGATGGGTTATCGTGGCGTCTACGCCATCGATCAGGCGATCCACAACCAGCCGGTGACCGACAAGATGGTCGCCATCCCGGCCAAGGTCGTCACTAAAGACAACCTGAGCCAGCCTGAAATCTACGACCTGCTGGCCTCCTATGGCGACATCAAGTCTATCCTGGAGGAAAAGGGCATCCAGAAGGCGGAAGCAGCACCGGCAGCCACCATCGATCCTGCCAATGCTGAACGGACGTTGGTCTGGATTCCGAAGACGACCAACTCGACCTTCTGGCTCGCCGTACACGAAGGGGCCAAGAAGGCAGCGGCGGAGTTGGGCTACAAGGAAGTGCTGTATAAGGGGATGCCGTCGCAGACGGACATCGCCGGCCAGGTCAACCTGGTGAACGACATGGTATCCGCGAAGGCGGCTGGCATCATGATCGCCGCGACGGATGCCAAGGCTCTGGCGGACCCGGTGGAGAAGGCGATCGCCGCGGGCGTGCCGGTGGTCACACTGGACTCGGGCGTCGACTCGGACAAGCCCTACGCCTACATCGCGACGGACAACATTGCGGCGGCGAAGACGGCGGCGGACGTGCTGGGCGAGCTGATCGGCGGCAAGGGGACGGTGGGCGACATCGGCATCACGGCCGGCTCGCAGACGGGCATCGAGCGCGAGCAAGGTTTCGTCGATGAGATGGCGGCCAAGTTTGTCGATGTCAAGGTTCTGCCGGTACAATACACGGGCTGCGATCCCGCCAAGTCGCTCAACATTGCCAGCGACATGATGACGGGCAATCCGGAGACGGTGGGCTTCTACGGGGCCTGCGACGGACCCGGCACGGGCATTGGGCAGTTGGTGAAGCAGCGTGACCTCGTGGGCAAGGTGAGATCGGTCTCGTTCGACGTGTCGCCCGATCAGTTCCTGCTCTTCCTGGACGGCTACCTCGACGCACTGATCGTTCAGGATCCATTCCAGATGGGTTATCGTGGCGTCTACGCCATCGATCAGGCGATCCACAACCAGCCGGTGACCGACAAGATGGTCGCCATCCCGGCCAAGGTCGTCACCAAAGACAACCTGAGTCAGCCTGAAATCTACGACCTGCTGGCCTCCTATGGCGACATCAATTCTATCCTGGAGGAAAAGGGTATCCAGAAGGGCGGGTGACGCTACTGCTCTGCGGATATCACGCGCAGAATCACCGGTGCCCTCGGCTGCGTAAACACGCCTGAAGGGCTGAGATTCCCGGCAACGGGCGGCTTGGCAGGCCGCTCGTTGCTGCCCTTTGAACGTAATAAACTGTAAACGAAAGAGGAACACCGAATGGGAATTAGGATCGGAATCGATTCCGGAGGCACGTTCACCGATCTGATCGCGGTGGACGACCAGACCCACCAGATCTACGCCAACAAAGTGCCTTCGACGCCGTCAGAGCCCCTGACGGCCCTGCGGAACATCATTCAGAGTTCGACGATTCCACCCGAAGCTGTATCGCGGCTGGTGTTGGGCACCACCGTGGCGACCAACGCGATCATCGAGCGGCGTGGCGCCCGGGTGTTGTTCGTTACCACTCAGGGTTTTGAGGATGTCCTGGTCATTCAAACCGCCAATCGACCGGAGAACTACAACTTACTGTGGCGCCGACCTGTGCCATTCGTGAATCGTCGCTGGTGTCTGGGGGTCAAAGAGCGAATCGATCACAATGGGAACGTGGTCGTCCCACTGACGGACGATGATCTGGAAGAACTGGCCCGAAAAATCGAAGAGACCCGAGACCGCGAGGGCATCGAAGCCATCGCGATCTCGTTGCTGTTTTCGTACATCAATCCCCGCCACGAAGAGCGACTTGCCGAATTCCTCAGCCAGAGGTTTTCGTCGATACCGCTGTCGGTGTCCCATCGGCTGGCGCCGATCTGGCGGGAATACGAGCGCGCCAATACCACGGTGGCTGACGCTTTCGTGAAACCGCTCATGACGCGGTACATCGCCGGAGCGCGCACGGCCTTCGATTCGATCGGCGTGAACGGCGCCCACTGCCTGATGAAATCGAACGGCGGTATGGCTCTCCTGGAAGCGGTGCCGGACCGGCCGCTGGATACGCTGCTGTCGGGCCTCGTCGCCGGGGCCATCGCCGGGCAATTCTTCGGCAGGCTCACCGAGCAGCCCAACGCGCTGACCTTCGACATGGGTGGTACGAGCTGCGACGTGGGTCTCATCGTGGACGGCAGCCCGAAATACACGACTCGTTTCGACGTTGAGTGGGGCCTGCCCATCAGCAATCCCACGGTGGATGTGCGGACTGTGGGCGCGGGCGGCGGTTCCATCGGCTGGGTGGACCGCGGCGGCTTCCTGCGTGTGGGGCCGCAAAGCGCCGGGGCCGAGCCGGGTCCGGTTTGCTACGGAGCGGGCGGCGTCGAACCGACCGTCACGGACGCAAACCTCGTCCTCGGGCGTCTGAACCCGAACTACTTCCTGGGCGGCAAGATGAAGCTCTCCATCGCGCTGGCGGAACAGGCGCTGGAACGGCTTGCAGTCAAGACCGGTCTCTCGCTGCGACAGACGGCACGCGCCATGCTCGACGTGGTGAACGACAACATGGCCAGCACCATCCGGCTGATCACGGTGGAGAAGGGCATCGACCCGCGCGGGTTTGCCCTGATCGCTTTCGGCGGAGCCGGCCCGTTGCACGCTTGCAGCGTCGCTCGCGAGCTTCAGATTCCCACAGTGATCATTCCCTTGTATCCCGGCCAGTGCTCGGCATTCGGTACGCTCATCGCGGACGTGCGTATCGACCGGGTGTGGACCCACGATTATCGCAGCGATCGGCTCAACATGGGCTCACTTGTGTCTGCGTTCGACCTCATGGTCGACGACGCCACCCAGGCACTGCGGCGCAGCGGGTTCGAGGGCGAGCCGGTCGTTCAGCGCTACATCAGCCTCCGCTACCTGGAGCAGAACTACGAAGAGGACATCCTGCTGGCGGACGGTCCGATTACCGAGGCTACGCTCCAGCAGGCTTACGACGGATTCCATCGCCGACACGAGCTTTTCTATGGCTACTCGTTCCCTGAAGAGATTCTGGAGCTGGTTCATTTCAAGGTCACGGCCCTCGGTTCGGTGCCGACCGTCCAGTTGCCCAGATTGAGCGCGGACGGCGTCGCCGCACCGACCGAAACGCGCGCGGTGTGCCTGAGCGATTCCGAGCAGGCCCGGTGGAGTGTCCGGTCTATCATCGCCGCGAGCTGAGCGGCGGACATGACGCCTGGCCGGTCCGGCTATCATCGAGGAAGAGGCGTCGACCACGCTGGTTGAGGCCGACTACGTCCTGCGGGTCGATTCTTACGGCAACCTGGTTCTGACGCGAGGGAAAACACAATGAAGCCGCTGGACAACATGACCTTGAACCTGGTCAACAACTATATGACCAACACCTGCCGCGAGATGGGCATCGCCATGATGCGGACGTCGTATTCGCCCATCTTCAACGAGAGCCTCGATTTCTCAACGCGTGATGTTCAATTCACGCGCAGAGCTGGTCTCGCAGGCCGACTTCGTGCCGTCGATGGTGGGCTCTATCACCTTCGCTGCGAGTTGGACGATCAAAGAGCTGGGGCTCGACTATTTCGAGCCCGGTGACGTCGTGATCCACAACGATCCCTATCGCGGCGGCTGCCACTTGCCGGAGCATATGTTCATCCGGCCCGTGTTTTACCAGGATCAGCTCTTCGGCTTCGTGGCCAACTATGCCCACATCACCGAAATCGGCGGCATGGCGGTCGGTGGCTTTGCCGCGGATGCGACCGACGTGCACCAAGAGGGCTTGCGCGTCCCACCGATCAAGATCATGAGCCGAGACCGGCACGTCGACGACGTGTGGAAACTCATCATGACCAACCATCGCACGCCGAAGACCACCTGGGGCGATTTTCACGCGCTGATCGGTGCGCTCGGCATCGGTGAAGCGCGGTTGAAGGCATTGCTGGATCGGATGGGCCCCGACGTCGTTCGGCAGGCTCAGGATCAGCTGATGGAGTACGCCGAAAAGTTCATGCGCGCTGAGATCAGCGCCATTCCCGACGGTGAATACGAGTACTTCGATTACATCGAGGACGACGGCGTCATTCCCAATCGGTCGTACCGCATCAACGCCAAGACGATCGTCAGCGGTGACGAGGTGATCGTCGACTTCACCGGCTCGGATCCGCAGGCGGCAGGTGCCATCAACTGCACCTATGGAGTTACGGCCTCCGCCACGTTCAACGCGATGTTGCAGGTGACGGATGCCAGCATTCCACGTAACGCGGGCTGTTATCGGCCCATCAAGCTCATCGCGCCGCCGGGAACGGTGGTCAACGTGGCCTATCCCGGCCCTGAGGTCGGGGGCAACTCCGAGATCCACGGCCGGATCGTGGACGTGCTGCTGGCCTGCCTGTCAAAGGCGATACCGCGGCGCGTGGCCGCTGCAACCGGCGGCGGGTCGTTGAACTTCTTGTTTGGCGGCGTCCACCCAGAGACAAAGCGTTTCTACGCGGGCTACTTCACCGATGGGGTTGGCCAGGGCGGCAATCCTGCCGGC
The DNA here is from genome assembly GCA_963843645.1 of uncultured Chloroflexia bacterium. Classification (GTDB taxonomy): domain Bacteria; phylum Chloroflexota; class Anaerolineae; order DAOTYC01; family DAOTYC01; genus CAWJLE01. The sequence goes on from CAWJLE010000005.1 coordinate 499,331, forward strand.
GACGGGCATCCGATCAAAAATGAGCTGGGAGGCAACTGTCCGGCTATTCCGGTGGAGGTTTTCGAAACCAAGTATCCGTACATCGTCATGGAGCGTTCGCTCCAGCCCGATTCGGGTGGGCCAGGCGAGAATCGCGGCGGCATGAGCGGACGTTGGCTGCTTCGCGTTGCCGCCCCCCAAATCCTGGTCAGCGCCGTGATGGATCGGCTCAAGACGCAACCCTACGGCTTGTTCGGCGGGCTGCCCGGGGCCGCTGGTGGACTATACGTGCGGCGCAGGGGGGAATCTGACTTCAGAACGTTTGTCGAGGTGTTTGGGACGGCTTCGCCCGGGAAGTTCTCTGGGGTTGCCGTTCACGAGGGGGACGAGATCTTGATCGTGGGGCCGGGCGGCGGTGGTTTCGGCTCACCCCTGAAGCGCGCGCCGGAAAGGGTGTTGGAGGACGTGCGCGAGGGCCTGGTCTCGACCCAATCCGCGGAGCGCGATTACGGCCTGCTCATCCGGGAGATGGATGGCAAGCTGCAGATCGTTCGTGATCTGCGCGCCGAGCGGAACCCGTCGAATATGGAGCCGGCTCCGGTGAAACGTGAGCTGGCGAAGACGAACCATTCGCCCGTAGCGCTGCGCGGGCATTGGGTGAAACGGGCGCCACGGCTGTACGAGACCGAGACGCTGACTTGCGACGTGTGTGGTAAGGTGATTTCCGGAGACTATTGGGCAGTGGTGGAAGAGGGGCAGACCCTGCGCTTCTGTGATGGGGCGTGCGAGCGCCTCTACTTCGACTACTGGCTGCCAAAGTATGGAACAGCAACTAACGGAGGATAAATCATGTCCGAAACGAGTGTCGAGATAGCACCACGCGATGTGCCCCAGGTTCACACCAAATATCGGCGGATCGTCACACCGATCCCCGCACCGGATTCAATTCCAATCCTGAACTCGCTGCGCGATCACGAGCCGGTGTCGATGTCGGGCCAGCCTCCCATCGTGTGGGACCGAGCGGAGGGTTTCCAGGTCTACGATGCCTACGGCAACAAGTGGCTCGACTGGAGCGCCGGGGTGCTGGTCGCAAATGCCGGCCACTCCAACCCGGCGGTAGTCGAGGCGATCGTCAAAGAAGCGCAGCACAGCTTGTTGCACAGCTACTGCTTCCCCAATGCGACCCGCGCCCGGCTGATCGAGGAGCTGTTGAAGATCTCGCCGAAAGGGCTCGACCGGGTGTTCCTGTTGACGACCGGCGGCGAGGCAACGGAGAACGCCATCAAGCTGGCCAAGACCTATGGGCGCAAGGTCGGTGGAGAACGGAAGACCGTCTTCGTCACGTTCGAGCGCGGCTTCCACGGCCGCACTATGGGTGCTCAACTCGCGGGCGGCATCCCTGGCCTGAAGACGTGGATCGGGCCGCTGGACCCATCCTTCGTCCAGGTCCCCTTCCCGGATGGCTTCCGGACCAAAGACACGAGTTTCGCCCTGTTCGAGCAGACGCTGCGCGACAAGAACGTGGACCCGGATACTGTCTGCGGCGTGATGATGGAGAGCTATCAGGGTGGCGGGGCCAGTTTCGCGCCAAAAGAGTACGTGCAGGACTTGCGGCGCTGGTGCGACCGGCACGGCGCACTGCTGATCTTCGACGAGGTGCAGGCGGCCTTTGGTCGGACGGGCAGGATGTTCGGATTCGAGCATTACGAAGTGATGCCGGACCTGTTCACCCCGGCGAAGGGACTCGCCAGCTCGCTGCCCATTTCGGCCGTCATCGGGCGGGCGGAGGTGATGAACCTGTACGGGCCGGGCCAGATGACGAGCACGCACTCGGGCAACCCCATCTGCGCCGCTGCGGCGGTGGCCAACCTCAAGGTCCTGCAGGAGGAGCATCTGGCCGAGCGGGCCGATGCCATGGGCCGGGTTTTTCACGCCGAGCTGTCGGCCATTCACGAGGAATTTCCGGAGATCATCGCCGCACACCACGGCAAAGGTCTGGTGGCCGGGCTGCACGTAGTGAAGCCGGGAACGGAAGAGCCGGACGGCGACCTGGCGACGCGCACGGTGATGCACGCCGTGGAGAAGGGGCTGATGATGTTCTTCCCGGTCGGCATGGGCGGCGCGACGGTCAAGGCCAACCCGCCGTTGATCATACCGGAAGATGCCATTCGGGAAGGGGCAGCCGTGCTGCGGGAAGCCTTCCGAGAGGCTATGTCGGAAAGCATCGGAGGATAGCGACCAATGGCAAACGAATTCGAAAATCGCATCGCTTTGGTGACTGGAGCCAGCACAGGAATCGGCGCGGCCTCGGCCCTTCTGTTGGCGAAGAAGGGGGCAGCGGTCGCCGTGAACTACGCCCATAGCCGGGAGCAGGCGGAGCAGGTTGCCGCCGAAATCTCCGCCGCGGGTGGGCGCGCCGTGGTCATTCAGGCCGACGTCACCCGGGCCGAGGACGTGGCCCGCCTTAAGGACGAGGTCCAGGCCACGCTTGGCCCAGTGGACTTCTTGATCAACAACGCGGGTGGCCTGCTCGAGCGGGTGTCGATTCGGGAGATGTCGATGGACCTGTGGAACCGGACGATGGACCTCAACCTGAATAGTGTGTTTGCGGTTTCCCAGGCCTTTTTGCCGGACATGGCTGACCGGCGTTTTGGGCGCATCGTCAACGTGTCCAGCATCTCGGCGCGCAACGGCGGCGGGCCCGGCGCCAGCGCCTACGCGGTCGCGAAGGCGGGAGTCTGGGCCTTCACCAAGGGACTGGCGAAGGAGCTGGCCGACGTGGGCGTGTGCGTGAACGCCATCGCGCCCGGCTTCATCGACACTCCGTTCCACGTCAAAGCCCGAACGGGGGACCTGTCCAAGGTGCTGCCGGGCATTCCCATGAAGCGGATTGGTACGCCGGAGGAATCGGCCCAGGTCGTGGCGTTCTTGTGCTCTGACGCCGCCTCGTACGTCACGGGCGTCATGCTGGACATCAACGGCGGGCAGCTTATGTCCTGACTCTGTTCGGGAGGTCATTCGGAGGTCATTCGATGGAAGAATCGGACGCACGTCCTCGGCCTGATGTCAGGGCCTGGGCCGTGTATGAAGAAGCGAAAAAGTACATGGTCGGTGGTGTGAATGCCGGCGGGCGATACGATTCACTCTGGGGTCGTCCGTTCCTCGTGGCTCGGGGGGAGGGCTGCCGCGTCTGGGACGTCGACGGCAACCAGTACGTCGATTTCTCGCAGGCCAGCGGGGCCATGATCCACGGTTACAATCACCCCGCCTTGCGTCAAGCGGTGCTGGACGCCGTCGACGTCGGAGCGTATTGCAACTACGAGAGCGAGTTGCACGGTCAGCTGGCCAGGATGCTCTGCGAGATCATCCCCAGTGCCGAGCGCGTGCGGCTGTCGAACACCGGCACCGAAGCCACGATGGGGGCGATCCGGCTGGCGCGCGCCTACACCGGCAAGAACAAGATCCTCAAGTTCGAAGGCCACTTTCATGGCATGCACGACTACCTGTTCTTCAACTGGCAGACGCCGTTGACGGACCCGGACTCTGAGGGGTTGATCCAGCCGGCTGCAGACACTGACGGCATCCCGCCGTCTTTGGCCGATCTGTTGCTGGTCATTCCTTTCAACGACATGGAGGCGCTGGAACGCACCATCCGCCGTCATCGGGACGAACTGGCGGCGATCATTCTGGAACCGATCGCCTACAATCAGGGCTGCATTTTGGCCGAGAGCGAATATCTCCACACGATGCGCCGGTTGGCGACGGAAAACGGCATCGTGCTGATCTTCGATGAGGTCCTGTCCGGGTTTCGGACGGGAGCCGGCTGTGCGCAGGAATACCTGGGTGTAACGCCCGACCTCACCACGCTGGCGAAGGCGCTGGGCGGCGGCATGCCGATCTCCGCGCTGGTCGGTAAGCGCAAGATCATGGACGTGCTCAGTCCTGTGGGTCACTGCGTCATGAGCGGCACGTACACGGGGCACCTGACCGCGGTGGCGTCCGCCATCGCTTCAGTGAATCTGATGAGGCAGCCCGACTTCTACCCAAACCTGTGGCGAGTGTCGCAGCACCTTTACGACGGGCTGAACGATCTTTTCAAACGCAGCTCGTTGAAGGGCCACATCCAGGGCATCGGGGCCCGGTTCGGATGGTACTTCGGCGTCGAGGAACCGGTCACCAACTTGCGCCAGGCCAGTCGGTTCGATCCCGACCTGACCGAGCGCTTCCTGCGCACTGCGCGCGACTATGGGCTGTATTTCCACCACTACGGCACACGCCTGGCGCCCATGCACTATGGTACGTCTGCGGCGCTCACCCGGGCCGACGTGGACTGGAGCCTGGATCGCATTGAAACAATCTTCGGCAAACTCGAACGAGGAGAGGTGTGATGGACAGCGTACAATCAACCGTTGCTGAAATGCTGGAGCAGGTGGTGGGGTCGAACAAGATCATCGATCTGTCGGTGATCGTGGACCAGTTCTACCCGGCCTTTCAGCAGGAAAGCCAGGAGTTCCTCATGATCCCGCAGAACGTCCCCGGGCCAAACCCACAGGGTTATCGCGGGCCGGCGTTCGAAGTGATCATGATCCACGATGACCACACCGGGACGCACTGCGACTCGCCGTCGCACCAGGTGCCGCCCGTCGAGAGCGGCCTGCCCAACGCCGGCCCTATGGCTAAGGTCACCGTGGAGCAACTCGATCCGCGGCAGATGATGGGACCCGCCTGTGTGATCGACTGTACGGATCTGCTGGCCGAGGTCGATCGAGCCCAGCCGGTCAGCCCGATCATCACCCGCGAGAAAGTCGAGGCCTGGGAGGCACAGCACGGTCCGCTGCAGAAGGGAGACATCGTCCTGTTCCGCACCGACTGGACGGACCTGTACTACAAGCAGTTCCCAGAAGGCCTGCTCTTCACGCGCCATCACCCGTCACCCAACGGCCGCACGATGGAATACCTGGTCGAGAAGGGCGTGAAGCTCGTTGGCGTCGATACGCTGGGCCTGGGCATGTTCCAGGACGACTTCGAGCCGCACCTGGTCGCCATGCACGCGGGCATGATCATCGTCGAGAAACTGACCCGGCTGGGTGAGCTGCCGACGCGGGGCGCCTACTTCGTCTTCTTGCCGGTCAAGATCAAAGGCGCTGGCGGCGGTATCGGACGGGCCATCGCAATCGTCTAGTCGCCGCGCGCACAGAGTGATAGGTGGGTCTCACAAATAAGACTTCCGAAGTTCAGAAAACTTCGGAAGTCTGGGTTTGACGTCCGTTTCGATGCGAAAGCGAACGGCCTGTAGTCACAAATGGCCGAACGCTGAGACCACCGCTCAGCGCAGCGCCTTGAGGGCGACGCGAAGCAGTGTGGGAACGTGGAGGACCATGTTGGTGTAACTGGCATTGGCCATCGGGCAGTGGCAGCCGCCAGCGCGGATGTCGCAGCGAAGGGCTTCGGCACGTGAATCCGCGCCTGAGTCGAGCCAGATCCGCCGGAAGTCGTAATCGGCCGCCCGCAGGTTGCCGATTGGCTCGGCCCGGATGCAGCACGTCCAGACGTCGCCGTCCGGTGCGATGTGGCCGGACGCCCAGCCGGCGTAGCATGGGATCACCTGGCGGCGCTCGGCCAACCAGCGCTTGACCAGGCCGTAATACTGGGCACGGAAAGCCTGCGTGATCTTGCTGATGCCGCCGAAGCGCCGTTCGTGCAGACGACCCACGAGCACGTCGATGGCGCGGCCGTACTCGTCCGGCGACGGTGTGATGGGCAGGCCCACGGTGCCCAGTTCCACCCGCTCCTCGGCGATCTCGGTGATGTACGAGTCAGGCTCCAGCGCGGCCAGGCCCTCGAAGATGGCCGGGGCATCGTCGACGTTGAAGCGCGAGATGACGCTGTGGATGCTGACCGTGAGGTTGGGGTGGCGGATGGCCTTGAGCGCCTGATAGGTCTCCAGCGCGCGCTCCCAGGCGCCGGGCACGCCGCGAATGGTGTCGTGCTGGGCGCCCACGCCGTCGAGCGAGATGTTGAGGCCCAGCTTGCTGTCCGGCGTGACGCGCAGCAGCTCTTCCACCCGGTCCGGAATCTTCCCGCTCAGCAGGCCGTTGGTTGGAATCGTGATCACGGCGGGGCGACAGCGCCGATATCCGGCGGCGACGATGTCGACCAGGTCGTGGCGCAGGAAGGGCTCGCCGCCGGTGAAGGTCAAATAGTAGACGCCGCTGCCCAGGCCGGAGAAGATGCGGTCCCACTCGTCGACCGTAAGCTCCTCGGCCTTGCGCTCCCAGACGCGGCATGTCTCACAGCGCGAGTTGCAGCAGTAGGTCACGCTGGCAACCACGCTGAACGGCAGCAGCCGGGGCCACCCGAATCGCCGGTCGCTCCAATAGAGGGGCACGCGGGCCAGAAGGCCGGCCGCTTTCAGCCGGCGAAGGACGCCGGACTGCGTTTGGCCTACGGAGGAACCGTCACTCACCGGCCGGTGCCCTCGAGCGAACCGCCGGGCAGCACCTCGCGGCGGTACCAATCGACGAAGCGTGCCATGCCCTCTTCTATATTCACCTTGGGCTGGAAGCCCAACAGGCGCTGAGCGCGCGTGATGTCCGCGCTGGTGAGGGGCACGTCGCCCGGCTGCGGTTCCTGGCGAACGATGCGCGCTTTTCGACCGACGCAGCGCTCGACGACGGCGATGAACTCGTGCAGAGCGACTGTGTGCGAGTTGCCCAGGTTGATGATCTCGAACGGCAGGTCGGCGTCCAGGGCGGCTATCACGCCGGCGACGATGTCGTCGACGTAGGTGTAGTCGCGGCGGGACGTGCCGTCGCCGAACATCCTCAGCTCGACGCCCTCGAATATCCAGCGAGTGAACAGGTAAGGCGCCATATCGGGCCGCCCGGCAGGGCCATAGACCGTGAAGAAACGGAGCGAGGTACAGGGCAGACCGTACAGGTGATGGTACGTGTACGTCAACAGCTCCGCCGCGCGCTTGGTCGCCGCGTAAGGCGAGATCGGCTGCGCCACGGGATCTTCCTCGCGAAAAGGCGCCTGTGAGCGCGCGCCGTATACTGACGACGACGAAGCGAACACGAAGTTGCGCACGTCGTGGCGTCGGGCCAGCTCCAAGAGGTTGATGGTCCCGGAGACGTTGACCGCAGCATACAGGTCGGGGTGCTGGATAGAGTAGCGAACGCCGGCCATGGCGGCGATGTGCAGGACCTTATCGAAGCGTTCCGTGGCGAAGAGGTCGGCCAGCCCTTCAGCGGGCGCGCGAATGTCGGATTCGACGCACCGGTATGCTGAGTGGTCGAGGAACGGCGCGACGTTGCGGTGCTTGCGGGCCGGATCGTAGTAATCGTTGAAATTGTCGACGCAGACGACCTGGTCGCCGCGTCCGAGCAGCACTTCCGTGACGTGGCTGCCGATGAAGCCGGCGCCACCCGTGACGAGAACCTTCATGACCTCCCCCTAATGCGTTGGAACGTTGACACGTTAACGGGTTGCCATGTCGGCACGTGTTCAACGTGTCAACGTCCCAACGTGCAAACGCTCTAACGCATTCCCAGTACGAAGCGGTGGTGAGCCCATACGGCCTTAACGCGCCAGGGCAGTCGCAGGTGATCGAGCCAGGCGTAGCGCATCACCCGATCGCGCAGCTCCGGCGCGCGGCCCAGGTAATAGTCCATCGTGCTCCACTCCCAACCCTTGCCGGTAAAGCGAGATTCCAGGCGCTTCGAGCGAATGCCGACCTTCTTCAGGAAGTCGGCAGCCGGCATGACCGTGTCAGGCCAGGGCGGAACGTCGAGTACGCCCTCGGCGATGATCTGCACGCCTTCAGCGGCCAGAACCTGCTTGATGAGCCCCATCTTCGTCCATTTCTCATCGACCGTCTTGAAGAAATCGGGCTCCACCAGGCGCTTGCGAACGATGTAGCCGACCTGGACGGGGTTCGGCATGGCAACGAAGACCAGCCGGCGCGATACGCGCACCATCTCGCGCAGGAGCGTGGCGGCGTCGGACAGGTGCCACAAGGCCGCCCAGTTCCAGGCCAGGTCGAACTGGCGGTCCGCGAAGGGCAGCGTGCTCAAGGCCACGTGCGGCACGAAGGTCGCGGGAAGGCTCAACTCCTTCCAGATGCGCGCCACGCCCTCCAGTCGCTCGACGTGGTCGTCCACCAGCGTCACCCGGCAGCCGGCGTCGGCGAGCACCACGCTGTTGATGCCGGTCACGCCGGCCATGCCGTAGATGGGTGCTTCCAGCACATCCTGCAGTTCGTACTGCTCGTACAGCCCCATCAGGAAGTCGTTGAGCACGAACCTTTCGTATACCAGGCCCAGGCCTTCGTTGTAATCGGTCAGGTATCGCTGCCAGACCGGCTCTGCAGTCATTGACTCTCCTGTATCCCTGAAGCTCCAGAAGTCTCGGAAGTCTCGCGCACGTCGACCGACCCCACGATCACGCTGTCCGGCAAGGCGCCTGCCGAATGACCCACGGACAGTCGTTCGCCGGTGTCGGAATCGGCCAGCCCGATCTCCAGAGTGTACCGGCCCGATGGCGCGCCCGGGGGCAGGACCAACCAATGTTCGCCGAGCCAGACCTCGCCGGGTTGCCACTGGGAGGTAGGATAATAGATGCTGACGGGCGATTCGTCAACCTGGGCGTGGGTCAGACCGGATGGATCGATCAGATGCGCGAATAGCTTGTAGTTGCGCTTCATCGTCGCCAGCGTACGCATGTACAGGTCGAGCTTCACCGCCGCGCCCCTCCAGCGGTCCAGGGGCACAGGATTCGGGCTTAACCGGGCGCTTAGCAGCGAGACCTTGCCGCCGAACTCGCCCAGGCCCTCCGCATCGACCGGACCGTAGTACGGGATCGGCGTCACCTGCGTCCACTCGCTCGACTCGACGGCGGTCACCGACGTCTCGACCGGGGCCAGCAGGTAGAGCGGGCGTTTGAGCGCGATGGCCTGGTCGATCATCTTCTTCCCGCTGCTGTAAGCGGGATCGCCATGGATCACGATCAGGTCGGGACGCACGCCTTCGGCGTACTGGTAGTACCGGATCGGTGTCACCAGGTCCCAAGGGCCGATGAGCACGGCGCCCTGTTCCAGCGGCCGGTTGAGGACGTCTTTCGCGCGCAGGGCATCCACGTCGTGATGGCTCATGTCGACCACGGGGCCGTTGTGCATCCAGAGGGCCGCCGGCACCATGAGCCATAGCGCCGCGTAGATCAGGTACGGGTCGACGAGAGGCTCCTTCGTTTCGCCGGCCCGGCGATTTTCGAGCAGTATCCAGATGCTATCGGCGGCCATCCCGAAGAAGCCTGCCAGAAAGATGTACGAGGGCATGAAGTAGTACCAGATCTGGCCGTGGCCCACGTATACCAGCGGCAAAGCCGACCAGACTCAGGTAACCCAACACGAACAGCAGGCCGGTCCGCCAATCGCGACGCCACAGGACGATCGCGCCGAGCAGGCCCGAGCAGCAGCCCCAGCACGCTGTATTGCGTGATCAGTGTCTCGCCCCACAGAACGAGGCGCTCGCTGAGCTGCGACCACGAATCGAGGCCGACGTCGACGGCGTAGTCACTGCCGCTGACCAGGCTCACGAACCCGGCCCAGCCGCCGCGATAGTTGGCCGTGACCGTGCCCCGCAAGATCGCCTCCGGCATGCGATCCTTGTAGATCGCGGTCACCGCCGGATCGCTGGTCGACAGCAGCTGGCCGCCACGGATAGGAATGTAGGCGTAGAGTGCCAGCGGCAGGAGAAACATCACAATCGTTACAACAAGGGGCGCGACCCAGCCCCGAAACACTGATTGTTTCGTGCCTTGCGGGCGGTTTCGTGCTTTCTGTGGTCCAGATTCTGTGTCCTCCGCCGGGCCCAGTGGCTCGCCGGACTGGGTGCCTCCGTGGTGAAAGATCGTCGTTATCGGCGAACGACGGGGGGCGGTGAGGACCAGGACGATGTAGACGGCGAAAGCCGGGGCAAGCAACAACGCCATTCGATGGTGGGCGAGGCTAAGGCCATACATCAGAGCGAAGAGGCGGAGCTCAGGCCAGGCAACCTCGGAGCGCGGCAGGGTGCCCTGCCGGGTGGACCAGCGCAGCAGCAGCACTACATCGAGGGCGATGAAAGCCACGTTCAGTGTGTGGACCTCGGCGATCAGCGCCGCGGACCAAAAGCTCGCTGCGAAGGCGAAGGCGAGCGCCGCCGCCACGCCGAGCATGCGCCGTCCCGTCAGGCGCAGCACGAGCGCATAGACCGTGGCAACGGCAACCGCGGCCGCCACCGCCGACAGGAGGTTCATCCGATAGGCGACGGATCCGATCGGCAAGAGGGTGAAGGCTTTGCCTAATAACGTGTAGAGCGGGTAGCCGGTGGAGTGCGCGATGCCGAGAATCGGCGCGACGTACTGGTACTCCGCGCTGTTGCCGGCGACGACGCCGGGGGCGAGCGTCCGCACGTAGGCGGCGCCGCTGATCAGCGCCAGGCCGCCGGCCACCAGGCTATCACGCCGGGTCCAGCCCGTGAGCGCCACGCGGGACTCCGGGATCCCCAGGACATCCGTAGGCTCTCCGGAAGGCATCAAGTCCCCGAGCCGTTCTTGCGACCATCGGCGAAGACCAGGGTGAGAACGTCGTCCTGGTGCCTGGCCGTGACCACCTCGAGGCCGACCAGCGCGCGAGGCAGGATCAAGTTGCGTTTCTGGTTGCCGATGTGCACGACCAGTTCGTCTGCCGAGCGCGTCAGTCGAATCTGCTCTTTGGAGACGAACGGCAGCGGCAGGCGCATCTCGTAGGTTTCGCCTTCCTTCTTGATCTCCCGGGCGCGTCCCACGTAGTACACGTCGGAAGGATCGCGCTCGCCGTAGATCGCCTCCGCCATGCGGCGCAGCATGTCCGGCCCAACCACCTCCGAGTCGAACAAGGGTACGTTCAGGATCGGGATCGGCGAAAAGGCCTCTTGAACCATCTGGCCGTAGCGCGCCTGGCTGTCGCGCCAGGCCGAGAAGTAAGCGTCGGTGACTCCGCTCGGGATGATGCGATTGGAGATGATGAGATCGGTCGCGTAGCCGTAGAGGTTCAGGTAGGTGAACGTACGCTGCGCCTCGCGAATGACCATCTTTTCCGGGTTGAGCACGATGCGTATGGACGATTGCTTGGGCTCGGCCAGCAGCGTGTGCATGCGCTGGAGTTGCAGGATCAATTCCTCGATGGATTCGAAGACCCGCTCGTCGGGCAGCGGCATATCCACCACCCGGCTCAGCAGCGGGCGCGCGATATTGATGGCCTTACGCTCCAGCGGCAGGATCTTCTCCAGGTACCAGCGGCCGACCTCCGGGAACGAGAGCAGCCGCAGGGTCTCGCCGGTCGGCGCCGCATCCACGACGATCACGTCGTTGTCGCCGTCATCGTACAGCTTCACGATCTGGAGCAGGCTGGCCAGCTCCTCCATGCCCGGGAAGACGCTGGTTTCTTCGGCCAGGATGTTGTCCATGCCACGCCAGGCCAGGATGGCGGCCATGTAATCCTGTACGTTGCCCCAGTACTTCTCCATCTGGTACAGCACGTCGATTTCCTGGGCGCGCAGGTGGGGCGCGACTTCGACCAGTTCGGGTCCCAGAGTTGTGTCCAGTGAGTCTGCCAGGCTGTGCGCCGCGTCGGTGCTCACTACCACCGTGCGGTAACCTAAGATCAGCGCAACGGAGGGCGGTGGCGGCTGCAATGCTGGTCTTGCCCACCCCGCCCTTTCCGGTGAAAACCATTATTCGAGTCATATTGCCGGTTTTAGTCAAACTCCCTTCAAGCGCAATGGTGCCGAGTCCCCATCGTCCGGCCTCGGCGTCGAGAGGCCTCAGGCACCCATATTATACCATGAACGGTCCGGACGTAACATCCGGAATGGAGGCAGGGCGATTGCATTGAAATTGTGGCGCTCGTCCCGGCGATTGCAATCGCCGGGACGGGCTTCCCAAGATCTTCGGGAGTTGCGCCGAGGGATGCTTACAGCGCGTGATCCAGGAGGTCCCACAGGTCGTGCACGTCGACGAAGGTATTCACCTCGTTCGCGAGGCGGCCGGCGGCGCGCAATAGGGTCGGGCCACACGTTGGGCAGACGGTGACGATGTTTTCAACGCCGACCTGCAGCGCATCCCGAATGCGATTCTTGCCGATCTCCAGGGACGTGGCCGGATCCACAGCGGTGAGACCCCCGCCGCCCCCACAGCAGGTGGAGAACGTGCCGGAATGTTCCATCTCGACAAGATCCACCCCAAGGGCGCGTAGAACGGCTCGCGGCTCTTCGGTAACGCCCATCATGCGGCCGAGGTGACATGGATCGTGATAGGTTGCCTTCATCGACATTGGGCGCAGCTTCAGGTCCGGCAGACGCTCGGCCAGGGCCACCAGCGCGTGCTTCACCGGCAGCCCGTACTCGTCGCGCAGGGTGATCGTGCACGTCGGGCAGAGCGACAGGATCTCCACACTCGAATTCACGCCTTGCGACCGAAGGTTTTGTACGTACTTGCCCTCGAAACCGCCTTCGCTGCGTTTCGAACTCCTCGGCGAAGCCGGTCGCGCGCACGACATAGCCGCAGCACACCTCATCCGTAATCATCGGATCGAATCCCGCGCGTTCGAGCACTCCTAAGATCTTGGCCGTCTCCGCGGGGCGCGCTTCGATACAGGCAGCCCAGGAAGAGAGGAATCGTGCGGCTCGCCTGGCGTTCCCGGCGCGGATTGGGGCCGGTGCGGGCGCTCGAATAAGGAGCCCGGTGTCCACGATCCGGCGGACGTGGTCCTCGTGCTGCTCGGCGGCGAAACCGGCGGCGACCGACACCGCGCGCAAGGCCTCGACCATGTCCAAATTGTTCAGAGCACAGCGGGCCTGGCAGTATCCGCACAGCGCGCACTCGTTCAACATCTCGGCCAGCTCGGCAGAGGGCTGCAGGGTGCCTTCCAACAAACCACGCGCGACCAACATCTTGCCACGGCAGCTATACGTCTCGATACGCTTGACTCTGTAAACCGGGCATTCCTCACGACAAAAGCCACAGCGCGTTCGGTTGCAGGTGTAGACGTCGTCGGCGAGCTTCGTCCAAGCGACTCAGGTCAGCCATCGAACGCACGTCCTCGTTGCAGGCCGCAACGGGGGACGTTGTTACTGCAAACGCCGTGAACTTCCGCCGTCGGCGGTAGGGCCTGCCGGAATCCAGCGCGATCTCGAACTTCTTACCCGGATTGAAGATGTTGCCCGGATCGAAAATCTCTTTGATGCGGCGCATGTACTCGTAGCTCGGGCCATGTTCGAATTCGCTGAAACCGCCCAGCCGGTCGCCGTCGCCAATGTAGGTACTCATCGTGCCTTCCAGATCGACGGCCATGCGGCTCATCTCCCTGACGAATTCGTAGAATTCGGCCACGGACTCGTTGGTGGCGTCGTCCACGAACACGGCAAAACTGATGCTGGCGGTCGTCTTGTTCGGCGACTCGTTGTACACGGTCATGCCCAGCACGTCCTGATGCCAGCGCGCTGCGATTTCCAGGAAGCGATGATATCCTTCCTCAATGCGTCCGATCGGCAGGCCGATGTCCGCTGCGCCAAACTTCTTCTGGCGCTGGCTGTCCGGCCACTTCTGCTTGAACGGGATGAATTCGAGACGGTGCTTAGCTATCCCACCAGCCGTCGACGATCTCCTGCTCGCGAATTTCGTGACCCTCGAATTCGCCGGTGAGCACGCGGCGGGCCTTGCCCAGGCTGAAGTCCACGACGTCTGCGTCACCGGCGAAAGAGATAAACAACACCGCTTCCGCCCATGCGGGGATCTCGGGCTCGCGATGATACGTCTCACGATACGAGTGGGTGTAGAAGTGGAGGCGCTGCCGGCAGTTCATGTGCGCGCTCTCTACGGCTACGCCGGACGCCAGCAATCGCTCCAGGGCGCGGACGCTGTCGCCCAGGCTCCTGAAAATGTAGCCGCGGACTTCGCGGTGAGCCGGGAGGGGCACGACGCGGAGCGTGGCCTCAGTGACCAGGCCCAGCGTCCCCTCCGAGCCAACCAGCAGATCGAGCAGCTTGTAGCCGGTGGAGGAGAATGAGGCTTTGCGCCGCCCGACGCGCATGGCCTGGCCCGTGCCGGTCACCAGCACGACGTTGGTCAGGCAATCCTGGATCTTGCCGTAACGCAGGCCGAACGTGGAATCGTTGTCGCAGCCAATGCACGCACCGATGGTGCAGGCGCGCTTGCTCTCAGGTTGGTGGGGCAGCCATAGGCCGTCGCGGGCGAGAATTTCGTTCAGAGTATAAACCGTGATGCCCGTCTGCACAGTGACCGTCATGTTGGCGGCGTCGAGCTCGAGGACGCGATTCATGCCCTTGGTCTCGACCATGATGCCACCGCGCCAGGCCGCGACCCCGCCGCCCATCCCGGTGCCGCCGCCGAACGGCACCACCGGCAAGCCGTGGCGGGAAGCGATGGCGACGATCTTCTCGACCTCCGCCGTGTCGTGCGGGACGGTTACGACGTCGGGCAGGTCGGAGCTGGAGCGGTGGCGCGGACTCCAGTCGCGGCTGTAGGCCATGCGGTGCATTTCGGACCGCGTGGCGCGGTCGCCCAGGAGTGCCTGGAGCTCGACGAAAGCCGACTCAGTTTCCGCGGATTGGGCCATGAGCTGCGTCCCTCCCGATTATCGGTCCGCGTATAGAATGCGCTCGCAGGCGCTGCAGGGAACCAGTTCTTCGCCGTCAGCGATAGCCTGGATCTGGCGGGCAGAGACGGACACGCCGCACGCACCGCAAGAACCGGACGAGAGTCGGGCCACACTGCATCCTCCCTTTCGTCCGTACAAGTTGTCATAAACAGCGAGGTCCTTAGACGGAATGGCGTCTCTGAGGGCGGCTCGATCAGCCGATTGCTTCGCAATGCCGGCCTTGAGCTGGTCTCGTTCGGTGATGAGGCTGGCCTGGCTGGTCTTCCAATCCGCGTCGACGTGCGCGAGGACCGCCCGAGATTCGGCGAGTAGCGCCTCGCCCTCCTCGACGGCTACCATGGAGTCGAGCTGGTCGTCCTCAATCTTGGCGCGGCGCGCCTTCAGGTTCTTGCTCTTTTCTTCCAGACTGCGCAATTCCTTCGGAATTGTGATGCGGCCGCTGTAGAGGCTCCGCTCGGTGTCCGCAATTTCGCCCTGGAGGTCCTGGTTCTCGAGCTCGAGGCGGTGCAGGCGCGTTTGTGCCTCCTTCAGTTGCTTCTCCGCCTTCTGGACGGCAGAGCGAGCCGCGCGCAATTCGTCTGTCTCCTTGAGATGGGATTCGACCTCCTTAAGGCGGCGGCGTTTCTGTTCGACGTCAGTGTCGAGGACCTGCAGCTGGTAGAGTGCTCTGGCTCTTTTCATGCGGACTCCTCACTTAACGCAAAAAGGCGAGCCAACGCCGCTCACGGCGTCAGGCTCGCCTCCGGATTGAGGCGGTCGGTAAACTGGCGCGAACCATCGAAAATTGCAGGCGCGAAGGCCATACCATCCCCCACTGAAGCGGATTATACCACGCCGGTGATTAGACCGCGAAAAACGTGAAAACGATGGGGAGAAAACACTCCGGCGCTCAAGGCCTTGATCTAATTTGCCACAATGGATTAGAATCAGTCTAACCAATTGCGACATCATCATAACCGAACTGCGCCGGAGCAAGGATGCCCCGGGCAGGCAAAGAAAGGAAGCAGCCATGCCGCTCTGGGGAGGGATTGAGGCCGGAGGAACCAAGTTTTTATGCGCCGTCGGGACGGGGCCGAAAGACATCCGGGCCGAAATGCGATTTCCGACTACGACGCCCGCGGAGACGATTGGCCGCGCCATCGATTTCTTCCGTCAGCAGAGCCTCGTCTACGGGGATCTGCTGGGTGTAGGCATCGCCTCGTTTGGGCCGGTCGACCCTAATCCCAAGTCGCCGACGTTCGGCTACATCACCTCGACGCCCAAGCCGGGCTGGGCGGACACGGACTTCGCCGGTCCAGTGCATGAGGCGCTGGGCGTCGCGGTTGGCTTCGACACGGACGTGAACGTGGCCGCCCTGGGCGAGTATCGTTGGGGCGCTGCGAAGAAGCTGGACACGTTCATCTACATGACCGTCGGCACGGGCATCGGCGGGGGAGGCATGATCAACGGGCAGCTGATGCACGGCCTGCTGCATCCGGAAATGGGGCACATCTACATTCCTCACGACCGCGCGGCCGACCCTTACGCCGGCTCGTGTCCCTATCATGGCGATTGCCTGGAGGGCCTGGCGAATGGGCCTGCCATTGAGGGACGTTGGGGACGGCGCGGTGAGACCTTGCCCGTCGATCATCCGGCCTGGCCCCTGGAGGCGCACTACCTATCTCTGGGACTGGCGAACGCCGTCTGCACGCTGTCGCCGCAGCGAATCGTCATGGGCGGCGGCGTGATGCGCCAAACCCATCTGCTTCCGCTCATCCGCGCTGAAGTGCAGAAGCTCTTGAACGGCTACCTCCATCAGCCCGCCATCCTCAAGCAGATCGACCAGTACATCGTGCCGGCCAAGTTGGGCGATCAAGCTGGAGTCCTGGGCGCCATGGCTCTGGCGGAGCTGGCCGTCCTCGCGTCGTAGCCCGGCCTGCGTTCGGCTGATCAGACCTGTTGGAGCTTGCGGAGATCGGTACCGGGTTCGCGCAGACCAGCGGCGACCTTGTTCCACCACACCAGGTTCTCGCCCGCGGCGTGGACGGCAAGGTCCTCGGCGCTGGCCCATTCTTCGATAAAGGTGAAACGGAGAGGATCCGCCAGGTCGCGATAGCAGTCGTACTTGATGCAACCAGGCTCGGCCTGCACCTTGGGGACCAGGACTTTCAGATTCTGGATGAGCTCATCGGCCTTCCCGGCCTTGCAGCTGAACGTAGCCAACACGTGGACGCTGGTCTTCTGCATCGGTTTTGATTTCTCCTTCAGGAGTGGATTGGAGCCCCATTTTAACCCCGAGTGCGCGCGATGGCAAGAAGGGGTGACCGTCCCTGAGTAAGAGCCCGAATACACGAATTCTCGCCTCCAAAGGCGAGAATTCGTGTATTCGGGCTCTTACTCAGGGACGGTCACCCACGCCAACGTGGTCCACCGGCCCCATGCTTTTTACGGATCAGACCGTCACTTCCTGCGCCACCGAGATCGGCTGTCGCTGGAAGACCAGCGCATCACCGGCGACGTCGATTACGACCTGGTCGCCCTTTTGGAAATCACCGTGCAGCAGTTGGACGGCCAGCGGGCTCTCCACGTTTCGCTGCAAAGTGCGGCGCAGCGGGCGCGCCCCGAAGTTGATGTCGAAGCCCTTGTCGGCCAGCCAGTCCCGTGCAGCATCTGTGAGGTGCACGGTCAGGCCTTGTTCGCTCAAGCGGGTCTGCACTTCGCGCATCTGCAGGTCCACGATTTGGCGAACGTGGTTCCGCGACAAGGGGTGAAAGACGATGATCTCGTCGATGCGGTTGATGAACTCAGGCCGGAAGGTCCGCTCGAGGTCGTGCTGAACCTGGCGCCGAGTCTCGGCGTGATCGCCCGTTCCGGAGTTAAGATCTATGTGGACGAAGCCCAATCCCTCCGACACGCGCGTCAACTGGGTCCCGATGTTGGACGTCATGATCAGCACGGTGTTGCGGAAATCGACTGTGCGGCCCTGTCCGTCTGTCAAGCGGCCGTCTTCCAGAATCTGCAGCAAGCTGTTCCACACGTCCGGGTGCGCCTTCTCGATTTCATCGAACAGGATCACCTGATACGGACGACGCCGGACTGCCTCGGTCAGCTGGCCACCCTCTTCGTAACCCACGTATCCCGGAGGCGCGCCGGTCAGGCGTGACACCGTATGGCGTTCCTGGTACTCGCTCATGTCGACGCGGATCATGGCGTCCTGATCGTCGAACAAGAATTCGGCCAGGGTCTTCGCCAGCTCGGTCTTGCCTACACCAGATGGACCCAGGAAGATGAAGCTGCCGATGGGCCGGCGCGGATCTTTCAGGCCGGCACGCGCACGCCTAATGGCGTCGGACACGGCGGCCACCGCCTCATCCTGGCCCACGATCCGCTCGTGGAGCCGCGCCTCCATCTGAATCAGCTTGGCTGTCTCCGCCTCCAGCAGGCTGGTGAGCGGAATGCCGGTCCAGGCCGCTACGACCTGGGCGATATCTTCCTCATCCACGACCTCATCCAGATTTTGGGTCGGCTCGCCACTCGTCCCGGCGCGTGTTGAACTCAGTCTCGAGCTGCATGCGCTCGGCGCGGATGGTAGCCGCCCTTTCGTAGTCGCGCGAGCCCCAGGCCGCTTCCTCGTCCGTCGGCCAGCTTCTGCAGGCGCATCTTCATTTCCTTCAACTCGGGCGGCATGGTATACAGCGCGATGCGCAGCTTCGACGCAGCCTCGTCGATCAAGTCGATGGCCTTGTCGGGCAGGTGCCGGTCGGTGACGTAGCGCTGCGAGAGCTCGACGGCCGCCACCAGGGCTGCATCCGTGTACTTCACGCCGTGGTGGGCCTCGTACCGGTCGCGCACGCCGCGCAGCATCTGGATCGTCTCTTCGACGCTCGGCTCTTCGACGAAGATCGGCGCGAACCGCCGTTCCAACGCTGCGTCGTGCTCGATGTACTGCCGGTATTCGTCCAGTGTCGTCGCGCCGATGCAGCGCAACTCACCGCGCGCCAGCGCGGGCTTCATCATGTTGGATGCATCGATCGCTCCCTGGGCGGCGCCGGCCCCCACGACGGTATGTAGTTCATCAATGAACAAGATGATTTCGCCCTGTGCCCGCTGGATTTCTTCCAGCGCAGATTTCAGCCGTTCCTCAAATTCGCCGCGGAACCGTGCGCCCGCCACCATGCCGCCAAGATCCAGAGAGACCACCCGTTTGCCCATCAGAGGCTCCGGCACGTCACCGAGGATGATCTTCTGCGCCAGCCCTTCTACGATGGCCGTCTTACCGACTCCGGCCTCACCGATGAGCACCGGATTGTTCTTGGTCCGGCGCGATAGAACCTGCAGCACACGACGGATCTCATCGTCTCGGCCGATGACCGGATCGATCTTGCCCTCGCGGGCGAGCTGCGTCAGGTCCCGGCTGTATTTTTCGAGAGTCCGATAGCGACTCTCCGCGTTCGGGTCTGTGATATCGCACTCCTCCTCGCACCTCGCTCAACACACCGTCCATCTTGTTCCTTAGTCATGCCGTAGTCGGCCAGAAGGGCGGCCGTAGGCGAGTTTTTTTCCGAAGCGATGCCCAAGAAGATGTGCTCCGTCGAAACATATTCATCCTTGAGCCGGCGCGCTTCGTCTTGCGCGATGTCCAGAACGTGTTTCACGCGAGGCGTGATAAACACGTGGCCCAGAGCCACTGGGACCATAACCGACCCATCTTTGGGGCTGGATTTCAGGACCTGATCGAGACGTTCCTTGAGCTGCTCGACATCCACGTCCAGCTTGGTCAGAATTTGCGGGACGACGCCCTCCGGCTGTTCCAACAGGGCCAGAAACAGATGCTCAGTATCGACCTGGTTATGGCTATACCGCTGCAGTATTTCATAGGCGCGCATCGCAGCGTCTTGCGCGCGCTCCGTGAATCGATCAAATCGCATCATGTGCAGTGCCCTACCTTATCTTCACGTTCGGTGAGTACCCTCACGCCGTTGACCTCCGCCCGCATGGAAGGCTAACCCGAGCGGGGACTGTTAGCGCATGGGCGCTCCTGATTGATGAACTGTTCCACCTGGCATAGCTCATCAGGCGGCGACCGGGACCGCTCGGCCTTCTTGAAGATGAAGTTCCGCTTCTCTGCGTCCACCTCGACGGAATCGCCGTCGTGGAATTGCCCTTCCAGGATACGCATCGCCAGCGGGTCTTGCAGCTCCCGTTGAATGGTTCTTTTAGCGGTCTGGCGCCATAACCGGGTCGTAACCCGATTTCGGCGAGCAGCCGTTTGGCTGCTTCTGTCAGCCGCAGTTCGATGTGACGGCTCGGCCAACAGCTGCTGCAGTCGCCGGACCTGGATCTCCACGATCTGAACCAGATCGGCCCTGGTCAACGCATGGAAGATGATGGTCTCGTCGATGCGGTTCAAAAACTCGGGCGGGAAACTCTGATTCAACACCTCCATCACCTTCCGCCGCATCTCTTCCTCGTCCTGGCCCGCCATCTCACGGATGTACTGGCTGCCGACGTTGGAGGTCATGATGACCACAGTATTCCGGAAATCGACGGTGCGGCCATGGCCATCCGTCAGACGACCGTCGTCCAGCAAGTTGCAGCAGGACGTTGAACACCTCGTGGTGGGCTTTTTCGATCTCATCGAAGAGGATGACCGCGTACGGCCTGCGCCGCACTGCCTCCGTCAGTTGCCCACCTTCCTCGTAGCCCACATAGCCGGGAGGCGCGCCGATCAGACGGGCGACCGTGTGGCGCTCCTGATACTCGCTCATATCGATGCGCACCATGGCCTCTTCCGAATCAAACAGGAATTCGGCCAGGGCCCGCGCCAACTCAGTCTTGCCCACGCCGGTGGGACCCAGGAAGATGAAGCTGCCAATCGGCCGGTTGGGATCCTGCAGACCCGCCCGCGATCGCCGCACCGCATTGGATACCGCGCGGATGGCCTCATCCTGGCCGACCACGCGCTGGTGCAGCCGATCCTCCATGTGCAGCAGCTTCTGCATTTCGCCCTCGAGCAGCCTGGACACCGGGATGCCGGTCCATTTGGCCACGACCTCGGCGATATCTTCGGCATCGACTTCTTCCTTCAGAAGCGGCTGCCCGTTCTGCAAGCGTCTTGAGCTTCTGCTTCCTGCTCGGCGAGCTGCTGCTCGAGCTCGCGCAACGCCCCATATTGTAGCTCCGACGCACGCTGGTAATCAAGTCTGGCGCTGTGCTTCCTCGATCTCGTGATGCGTGTCTCTTCGATGCGCTGCTTGGTATCCCGTAAGGCCTGAATGGCCTCTTTCTCCTGCTGCCAGCGGGCGTGCAGGCTGCGACTCTGCTCCTGCAGGTCGGCCAGCTCCTTCTCCAGCTTGCCCAGCCGATCTCGCGAAGCGGGGTCCTTCTCCTTCTTCAGCGCCTCGCGCTCGATCTCCAGTTGCATAATCTTGCCGGTCGATCTCGTCCAGCTCCGCCGGCTTGGAATCGATCTCCATACGCAGCCGCGAGGCGGCCTCGTCGATCAAGTCGATGGCCTTGTCGGGCAGGAAGCGGCCGGTAATGTAGCGATGCGACAGCGTAGCCGCAGCAATCACCGCCGAGTCCTGGATGCGCACGCCGTGATGCACTTCGTAGCGGCCCTTCAGCCCGCGCAGAATGCTGATCGTTTCCTCGACCGTCGGCTCGTCCACCAGAACAGGCTGGAAGCGCCGCTCCAGCGCCGGGTCCTTCTCGATGTGCTCGCGGTATTCATCCAGCGTGGTTGCACCGACGCAGTGCAGCTCGCCCCGAGCCAGCATGGGCTTGAGCATGTTGGAGGCGTCCATGGCGCCCTCTGCCGCACCGGCGCCGACCACCGTGTGCAGCTCATCGATGAACAGGATGATCGCCCCCATCGGACTCGGTGACCTCTTTCAGCACAGCCTTCAGGCGCTCTTCAAATTCACCGCGGTACTTCGCGCCCGCGATCAAGGCGCCCAGATCCAGTGCCACGATCTGCTTGTTCTTCAGGCCTTCCGGCACGTCGCCGGCCACTATGCGCTGCGCCAGACCCTCGGCGATGGCCGTCTTGCCCACGCCGGGCTCACCGATCAGCACCGGGTTGTTCTTGGTGCGGCGAGACAGGACCTGGATCACGCGGCGGATCTCTTCGTCGCGGCCGATGACCGGGTCCAGCTTGCCCTGGCGGGCCAACTGGGTCAGGTTCGGCCATATTTCTCCAGCGCCTGATAGGTGGCCTCGGGATTGGGGTCGGTCACTCGCTGAGAGCCGCGAATGCCGGTCAGCACTCGATAGATGCTCTCCTTGGTAATGCCATATCGGTCCCAACAGGCGCTCCACCGGCCCGCTACTGCGGTCGGTCAGAGCGATCAACAGGTGCTCGGTCGAAACGTATTCGTCGCGCATCTGTTCGGCCTCGCGCGCGCATTTTGCAGCACGCGGGCACAGTGTCTGCGACAAGGCCGTCTGGGCCGTCGCACCGTGAATCTGCGGCTTGCCGCGCAGCGTCTCCTCAATCTCGCCCAAAAGCTGGCGGGGTCGGCGCCTAGCTTCAACACCACCTGCGCGGGCACGCCGTCTTCCTGCCTCAGCAGCGCGGCCAGCAAGTGTTCGGGCTCAATCTGGCTGTGGTTGGCCGCCAGGGCCAACTCCTGCGCGTCTGCCACAGCATCCTGAGCTTTCTGCGTGAATCTGTCCAATCTCATTATCTATATCCCAGTCCCTGGACGCAGGGCCTGTGCCCCAATGGCACACGCCTGCGAGTTTCAATTTCGTCTATACTACAGCTACACTGTTAGACCGGCATATGAGGAATGTCAGAAAAGCATTAGAGGTTGATTAAAGCTGTTCCTCCAGATCCTCAATCAGTGCCTGGCACCCGGGATCCTGCCCATTCAGATGATCACGCAGGATCTGCAGCGTGCGTTCGCGTAACTGGCTGTAAGCATCACGTTGAGCCGCCTTGAGCTCGCCCTGCAGTTTCTCCAGACGCTCGCCCATGTGCAGGATAATCTCCACTCCGGCAAGGTTAACGCCCAGTTCGTCCATCAGACGAGCGATTTTACGCACCCGCTCGATATCCCGCTGCGAGTACAGGCGGATGTTCCCACCGGAGCGCCTGGGATTGACCAACCCGATGCTCTCGTAGTGGCGCAGCGTCTGCGGGTGAAGGTCGACCAGCCGGGCGGCGACACTAATAACATAGCGTGGTTCGTCAAGCTGTCCATCAAGACTCATCGGAACTACTCTCCTCACAGACTTCCGGCATCGTGCCGACACCGCAACGACGCCGGTGCGTTGTGTCGTTACGGCAAGTTTCCAAAGCTTAGGAAGTCCTCCTACCGTTTGCGCAGATCCGCCAGTTGCTGGAACAAGGCTTTCTCCTGATCGGTCAGCGGCGTGGGCAATACCAGCCTCACCTTAACGTAGAGGTCCCCGTGCTCGTTGGGTTTGCGCAGCCGAGGCATCCCCTGCCCTTGCAGGCGGAAGGTCTTGCCGTTCTGTGTCTCGGGCGGGATGCGCAGAGTCAGCGTAGTGCCTTTCAGGGTGGGCACACTGATCTCACCGCCCAGCGCGGCTGTCTGGACCTCGACGGGGACTTCGGTCTTCAGATCGTCCCCGTCCCGCTCAAAGACCTTGTTGGGCGGGACGCTGATCTTTAGGAACACGTCAGCCATTCCGCCCTGGCCCGGCACGCGTACTTTCGAGCCAGTCTTCACGCCGGGAGGGATCTTTACCTCAAGCCGGCGGCTGTCCATCTGCAGCACGCGCGTGGAGCCCGCGTAAGCCTCTTCCAGGGTTACATCGACCGGTTGTTCGAAGGCCTGCGGCTCCGCTCTCACGCGCGCCGACTGCTTGGGGCTCGACCTGCCTTGACGGGCGGCGGCGCCCCCGAACAGGGCTTCGAAGAAATCGGAAAATCCTCCGGCTCCACTATTGCCTGCGTTGCCAAAGAGATCGTTCAGATCTACGTACTCCATGCGCGGCCCGCTGCCACGCGACCCCGGTCTGCCGGCGTACTGGTCCCAATTGAAACCTCCCGGCTGTCCACCGGACTGCTGATACTGCTGCCAGTCGGCTCCGAACTGGTCGTACTTCTTGCGTTTTTCGGGATCGGTCAGGACTTCGTTCGCCTCGTTGATTTCCTTGAACCGCTCCTCCGCCTTTTTGTCGCCCGGGTTCACGTCCGGGTGAAACTTACGGGCGAGCTTTCGATAGGCGGCTTTTATTTCCTTTTGTGAGGCATTTCTGCCGACACCCAGGACCTTGTAGTAGTCTCTGTATTCCATCGTCTCTCCGGCTTCGCGAGTCAATGTGTGATTACTTCGCCTATTATAACACTTTAGTCTCATTCTGTCAAGGGTCTTTAGTGAATACGTATCAGTTAAATTGAAACAAAATACTTCTAATTTCGAAAATGTCCGCGACTTGAGAGCCTTCCACAGCCGCCGGTCACCGGCAACGCAGGCCCGGGCGAACCAAGCCGGGCCGCAGCGGCGCCACACTCTGACACAATTCTAACAATGCTCTAACAGTGGTCTAACGCGAGCGCCTTACAATTGCTTTAGATTCAAGAGCAGAAAGGAGTGCACTGCGATGCCTGATATCGTTCGTTGGGAACCGTTTCGGGATCTGATTTCTTTGAGGGATGCGATGGATCGGCTCTTTGCCGAGAGCTATATTCGACCGACGGGCCTCCTGCCGGCGGTTTTCGCCGACGGAAACAATGTGCCCATCGACGTCTACGAGACCGATCAGGATGTGGTTGTGAAGGCGAGCATCCCCGGCGTTAAGCCCGAGGACATCGACATCAGCATTGTTGGTGACGACGTGACTATCAAAGGCCAAACGGAGGAAAGGACCGAGGTCAAGGAGGAGAACTTCGTCCGCCGCGAGATGCACTACGGCAGTCTGAGCCGAACGGTGTCGCTGCCGACGTCCATCCAAGCCGACAAGGCGGACGCAAAGTTCGAGAACGGCGTGTTGACGTTGACTCTGCCTAAGGCCGAGGAAGTCAAGCCGAAAACCGTGAAAGTGAAAGCGGTCAAGTAGGCCATTGAACCGAGGATGGGGGTGGCGGGGCCATCCCTATCCTCGTCGTCTGTCAGGAGTGTGTTTTTGGGAGGATGTTGGATATGCCGATCTATGAGTATGAGTGCGAAACGTGCGGCGAGCACTTTGAGAAGTTCCAGCATTTTGGGGACGAGCCGGTCAGGGTGTGCCCCCAGGGGCACCACGAAGTTCGCCGCGTCCTGAACGCGCCCGCGATCATCTTCAATGCACCGGGCTTCTACGTGACGGACAATCGGGCAGACAAAGACAGAAAGGCGGGGACGACCGCGGCGACCCGACCTGGTGCGAAGTGCACCGTCTGCTCGTGACTGGAACCTCCCTTCACTTCTGAGTGAGACGTCGACCCCACGACGCGCGGTGTGACGCGTTGTGGGGTCGACGTTCTCACGTCATTCGATTTCGCATCTGGAGCGAATATGCAGTAGAATAGAGGCATAGGACGTTACTATGAGGTAAGGGCTTGCTATGGACGATCGCGCTCGCATTCGGATCCTGACTCGCGGACGATCACGAAATTGTGCGCAAAGGCATCCGCGACTTCTTGTCCGAGGAGACAGACCTACAAGTTGTCGCCGAAGCGGCGGACGGTGAGCGGGCTCTTCAGTTGATGGAAGAATTGCACCCTGACGTGGCCGTGCTGGATATTCAAATGCCGAAGCTAACCGGCATTCAGGTCGCCGAAAAGAGCCGGCTCGACCTGCCCGGACGTAAAGGTGCTTATCCTCACTGCCTACGACTACGACCCATACGTGTTCGCCGCCTTACGTTCGGGCGCCGCTGGCTATATCCTGAAGACGGCACGCTCGCACGAGCTGGCCCAGGCGGTGCGCACCGTCTACAACGGCGGCTCAGCGCTCGATGCGCAGATCACTCGCAAGGTCGTGGAGCACATGACCAGCGGCAGCCCTTACAGCCGCGGCGAAGGCATGATCGAGCATCCTTCAGAGCGCGAAATGGAAGTCCTGCGCCTGGTGGTGCGAGGTCTGAGCAACCGCGATATCGCGGAACAGATGGGCATCAGCCATCGCACGGTGCAGGGACACCTGGCTAATCTGTTCGGCAAAATGAGCGTCAACAGTCGAACTGAAGCGGCCCTGCTGGCCATTAAATTGGGCTGGATCAGCCTGGACGAGATGGCCTGAGAGGTTCCCCCCATGTTAAAACGTGTGCGTGGCCTCCGAGTGCAGCTGCTGCTGTGGGCCGTCCTTCCTCTGACCGTCGTCGTCGTGGTCGTATCGGCTGCGGGCGTCTATCTGCACCAGATGGCGACGCGCAGCCTGATCGCTCAGCGCAACGAACAGCTGACCCGAGTGGCTGCGCGCCTGATGGACGAGCGGCTGAAGCTGCACCTGCGGTTGCTCGAGTCGGTCGCCGCGCGTAGTGACGTCATGACCGAACCGCTCGGCGCAGAAGAGTTTGAGCGCGGGCTGTTTATCTACGATCCAAAGGACCCGATCTACCCCGTCAAACCCCTCAACGCTCTGGCGCAGAGCACTTATCCGGGTGAGCAAGCGACTGATATCTTGAGCATTCCGGCGCAGCAGATGGGCCTGACTCACATTTCACACCCTTTCCTGGACCCGGTGACGAAGCAACAAACCGTACTGTTTGGCGCCCCGTTGGCCGATGGCCGAACTTTGCTGGGAATGGTCTCGTTCAAGGACTTGGATTTCCCGGCGGTCGTTCAGAGCGTCGACGGTCCGCAGGGCAGCGCCTGTCTGATCAAACAGAATAGCGTTGTGGCCTACGGCCAGAGACCTTGCCCAAGATCAGCGCAATCTGAACAAAACGACTGGAATTCCTCAGGAATGTCAGAGCGGAGAGGGCACGACTTTCCGAGTTGGACCGAACGGACAGGAATTGGTGATCTCACACGCGCCCTTGCCGACCGCCGACTGGGGGCTGGTCGTTTGGGAGCCCTGGGCCAATTCGGTGGCGCCGCTGCAGCGCGCGTCGGAGATGACTCCTATCATCCTGGTGCTCATTTTGTTTGGTGCATTCGCGGTGATCTTCTTCGGCATGCGCAACATTATCCAGCCGTTGCAGACGCTGGAGCACGAGGCGCGGCGCGTGGCGAGCGGCGACGCAGACGAGATCCGCGCGCCGGTGGGAGGTGTGGGTGAAATCGAATCGCTGCGACAGACTTTGAACCAGATGACCGTCCAGATCCGCGCCTATCAAACCGCCTTGCGTGACTATCTCAGCGCACTGACTCATGCCGAGGAGGACGAGCGCCGCCATGTGGCACGCGAGTTGCACGACGATACCGTGCAGACAATCGTGGCGCTCATTCAGCGGCTGGAAGTGTGCGAGCGCGCCGACTCACCTGATAACTTGAGCTGTCGATTGGATGACGTACGCGACCTCGCGTCGCAATCGCTCGACAGCATCCGCCGCCTCATTTACAATTTGAGGCCGCTGTATCTCGAGGACTTGGGCCTGATCGCAGCGGTTGAAACCCTGTGTAAAGACGTCGAGCGCAGCATGGGGGCGCCTCGCATACAGATCAGCATCAGCGGCCAGGAGACTCGCCTGTCCGCCGAGCTGGAGTTGACCGCTTTCCGTATCCTCCAGGAGGCTCTCACGAACGTATTGCGACACGCCAAGGCTCATACCGTCCAGGTTCGACTGGAGTTTGGTGAGCAGAACCTCACCCTGATCGTCCAGGATGATGGTAAAGGTTTCGTCACCCCGACCTCCGCGGAGGACCTGGCACGTCAGGGCCACTTTGGCCTGATGGGCATGCGGGAGCGAGTCTTGCGTTTCGACGGTCATCTTTCGCTGCAATCCCAACCTGGCTACGGTACGACTCTGATGGTCACCATCCCCTCCAACGTGGATTTCGCACTCCACTCCCGCTGCACCGTATGCGTCAGGCAGCCTCTCTGAACGAACTTCAATCACCGGATAGTCTTGTTCAAGGCTTGACCTGCGGTCGTCATTGGGCCTGATGGCGGTGTCGAATTTAGGCCGGATGGCGCTTACAGCCGGCCGAGCAATTGTGGTATAGTGTGTGTGAGTACAGTACTAAACTGTTTTCTCACGCATACTTCACCGCCAGCGCCAACCAAAGGGGAGCCTCAGGCTTTGGCTTTGCGACCGAGTTGGTGCTCGTCAAGGAGAAAAGAAATGCCGCTCTTCGAGATCGAATCGCCTCATACTCCCGAGGAATGTACACAAGGCTTGAAAGACCTGCAGTCACAAAAAGAAGTTCTGGACAAGTTCGTCTGGGGATGCCATTCGGGCCTCCACACCGGCTGGGCGCTGGTCGAGGCACAGAACGAAAACGCGGCGCGTGACCTCATCCCGAAGATCGTGCGCAGCAAAGCTAAGGTGACGCAGGTGGAGAAATATACCCAGGAGCAAGTGAAGGACATGCTGAAGATACACTCCTAAAGGAGGAACGTGGGCAGACGTCAGCTGGGCGTCTTTGATCGAGTTTGAGGCGCGCATCCGGGTTCGGATGGGCGCCTGTCGGTCGTACGGCGATTTGCATACAGGTGCGGCGGATGGTATGATGTAATAGCCTAGTCCACATAGCCCGAGGTAAGGGGAATGGAAAATCGGACCTATACCATCGTGCTGTCCATGGTGTTCGCGCTGATCGCTGTGCTCACCTGCCTGATCGCGGTGGTGCTGCTCTGGATGTTTCAGCAAGGCGGACCGCCCTTGTTGGCTGTCCAGGGGCCAACTTCGTTGCCGACCCCGACGCTGGCTCCAACCATACAAATCAGCCTGGCACTCGAGCCCACACTGGTGGTGCCGACGCCGGCTCCTCCGCCTGCAGCGGTGGCGACGTCGTCTCCGATTAGCCTGGTTGCGCCAACTTCCGTCGGGCCCATGCCGACGCAACCGGTTTTTCTGTCCATTCCGCTTCAACAGACGCCGCTGCGAGTCGTCGCGACCGCGACGCGCAGCACCCCAAAGTCGCTCCCCCGGTCCACACCGACGCCCGAGGGGCCAGCGCCAACTGCCACGTTACCCGGCAATTTCCAGTTCGTAGCTGACGGCGAAGTGAGGCCGGATCCGAAGCGAGCCTGCACCGGCGCCGCGATCTTCGGCTATTTCCACGATACGGAAGGGAAGCCGATCGCGGGCGCGCGGGTAAAGGTGTACAATCAGTATCTGTCGGACTTCTCAGCGCCCTCCAAGCCGGTGGATGCCCCCGACGCCGGCTACTACGACTTCCTGATCAATCCCAAGCCGTCATCGTGGAACGTCGTCGTCGTGGACGGCGCGAACTCGCCAATCAGTCCGGAAGTTCAGGTAATCCGCCCTGACGGTGTGGAGGTGTGCTACTTCCAGTTGGACTGGAAGGCGACGAGATGAAATGATGCTGCATTAGTCACATACTAATCTTGAGACAGGACCCCAGCCGCAGCCGCGGTTGGGGTCCTGTGATTGGCAGGCGGCCGCTCCTGTCAGGAAGCCGCGACCGCGCATCTGCGAGAGGTTGAGCGGTGCTCGTCTGTGCAAAGGCTCAGACTTAAGCTGATCGTAAGGTCGTTGTCAGGCTCTCTTAAGGCTATGCGCTTTTCCTTATGCTATCCTATGGTCGATTCGAAAAGCGGAGCGCGAAAACGGGCCCGCAGGCGGACAGTGTGGTTCACGTGCTGCTCGAGCGCCAGCTGATCGATGCTCGAATCGAGCCGGTCCAGGTCGGCCGCTCCGACGTGGACCGGACACGATGTGATGATTCGAAAGTGGAACTCAAGCTAACTTAAGGTTAAGCGTGGATCAGGAGAGATTAAAATGAAACGCATTGGAACCGTGTTGGTTGTTGTCATGTTTCTGGTAGGAGTACTGGCTCTTGGCGCCTTCGGTCCGACCCTACAGGTCGCTCGACCGGTCGCGGCAGCGGCGCCGTCCTCCGACGCGATCACGCCTCCCGCGATGCTTACGGGCCTGGAATCAACCTTGGAGCAGATTTACGCGAAAGTCAGCCCTTCCGTCGTGAATATCCAGGTCGTACTGCCGCAGCAAGCGAGCGTTTCGCCGTCTGCCATTCCTGGCTTTCCGTACTTTGGCCAGCAGCCCCAGCAGCAATACGCCGAGGCTTTGGGCTCGGGGTTCGTGTGGGACAAGCAGGGTGACATCGTCACCAACAATCACGTTGTGGCGGGCGCCAGCAAGATTACAGTCACGTTCTCAGACGGCAGTATGGTCCCAGCCAAAGTGGTCGGGACCGATCCGGCCAGCGACCTTGCTGTGATCAAAGTCAACGTCCCGGCCAGCCGGCTGCAACCGGTGACCCTGGCTGATTCCAGCCAGCTGAAAGTCGGGCAGTTGAATGTGGCCATCGGCAACCCGTTCGGCCTCAAAGGCACGATGACGGTTGGCTTCATCAGCGCTTTGGGCCGGCTTCTGCCGGCAGGCTCGGCCAGCCAGCAAGGCCCGAGCTACAGCATCCCCGACATCATCCAGACCGATGCGCCGATCAATCCCGGTAACTCGGGCGGTGTTCTGCTGAACGATCAGGGCCAGTTGATCGGAGTGACTTCGGCGATCATCTCGCCGGTGAAGGCGTCTTCCGGCGTGGGCTTTGCTATCCCGTCGAATATCGTGAAAGAAGTGGCGACTTCACTCATCAAAACCGGCCAGTTCGAGCATCCGTGGCTGGGACTCAGCGGGACTTCGCTGACCCCTGAGCTGAATCAGGCCATGCATCTCAAGGCCGGCCAGGAAGGCGCGCTGATCGTCAATGTGACGCCAGGCGGTCCGGCCGCCAAGGCGAACCTGTTGGGCAGTACGCAGCAGGCCACCATCCTTGGCCAGCAGGTATCGGTGGGTGGCGATGTGATCGTCGCCCTCAATGGCCAGACGATAAAGAGCTTCGACAATCTGATCAACGACATGGCTATGATGCAGGTCGGGCAGAAAGTCACTCTGACGGTGTTGCACAATGGGCAGACCAAGAACGTCGAGATCACTCTGACGGCTCGGCCTCAGCAGCCGACAGCCTGACGCCGCGCTGAAGAGGCCAAGCTCACGCCCTGTGGGCAGACCCTTCCCTTGTTTGACATCTGGGTCTGCACGCTGAATTGGAGTAACGAGCGGCGCTGTATCCGCAATGGATGCAGCGCCGCTTGTTGTTTGTGTCGGCCGATTCGTATACCAGGCAGTCAGGGCTGGACGTTTTTGATCAGGACGCCATCCGGGGCCGCGGCCACGTGAGGCCCGCGGCATTGGGGACGGGCGACCGGGGGCCCGAGATAAAACTCAGCCGCCCTTTGGTCTGAGCTGTTCGACTGCGGTTGCCGCACCCTGGATGCCCGGCCGGCCAAATCTCGTTCCGCCGCATTCGCTTGCCCAAACCTACACGACAGTTGGGCACATCTTCTGATCACGCGAGAAACGCGTGGTGGACGGCGATGGTATGGTTGTGGGGTTGTCTCAAAGTGGGATATCAGTATGGAATGGCGCAGGTGGGCCGAAGAGCGGGAGACCCACTTGCCACGGCGTCCCGTACGCCGATCAACAGGGGCGGCTCGACTGGAGCCTGCCCCACCAGAAGACTCTGTGCCAGCCACAACCTGGATTAGGCTGCCGCTGGCCGCGCGACCCTTTGGAGCCCGCGGGTTCAGCCCCGTAGCGCCCCGCGAATTGCCGCGGCATGTTCGTCACCGCGGCGTCCCCTGCGCCCGCTGCTCTGATGGGGGACACCAACGCAGCCACGCTGCTGCGTTGGTGTCCCACTACATACGTTTGATCGGTGACGTGTAGGATGATGACGTCACGTCTCACAACGGGCCGGTCGACGAGGCGTTGGGGAGCAGGTGCCGATCGGTCTTGGTGACCGCTGGGTTGCCCAGCATCGGCCCGGTGCAATCCCCCCCGAGGCTCCCGGCCGCGACTGCCTAAGAATAGCATATTATGAACTTCATTGCCTTAAGCTCAGGTTCAGGCCACCTTAAATTGACCTTAAGCCGCCGCAAGATCTGAGCCGTCGTGAACCATGTGCAGGCCCGCGTCGTCAGCCAACGCTCCGGCGCCCGTGGACGGACTGGCTGTGGAAGGTTCCAAGGCAGATACGTGGCGATCAATAAAGCGATCTTTGGTCCACGATATCCCATCCTCTTGGGCCCTCTCAAACCACAAAGACGTAGGTGACGAAGATACCGAGAGCGAACGCTGCCAGCATCAGTAGCCACAGAAGGATGTCGTTTCGCCGATCATCCGACCCTTCTCGCAATTTTGTCAGGCTCAGTCTCCATAGGCCGAACGTCAACAGAAACAGCAGACTCAGCACAAAGCCAAGCAATATGGGGACCGTCAGTATACTTAACATAGTTTTATCCCTCAAGGACTACATCGTCCACTGCATCGTAACATATCACAACGGGAGATTGCACACCTTAAGAGGAGATTTGAGCCGCCTTATACTCACCTTAAGAGCGGGGCGCGCGGCAGCTCGGCCGGGGCCTCCGTCAAGAGACCGCGGAACGAGAAGGCTATACGCGGATCGAGGTGGGTTGTGGGGACTACGGGAGGTCGCTGCCCGGCAGTGGGACCGTGCGGGGAAGGAGTGGAAGCCGGATGGTGAAGCGGCTTCCGGAGCCGGGAACGCTGTCCATGACGAGCGTGCCCCCATGGGCTACGATCATATCGCGCGCCAGGCTGAGACCGAGCCCCATGCCATCCGGGAACCGGCCCGAGGTCGAGCCACGATAGAACGGCGTGAACACCCGGCCCTGTTCCTCGACCGGAATGCCTGGGCCGGAGTCGGCCACCCGAATCCACAGCCCATCCTGGTCCAGCCCCGCATCTACCGATACACTGCCTCCACGCGGCGTGTACTTGATGGCATTGCTGAGGAGATTGCCGATTGCCCCCGCCAGCCGGTCAGGATCGGCCTCGAACGCGGGCCATTCGGTGGGCACGTTCGTCGTCCACGCCAGCCCCTTGCTCTGTGCGGCCTCGCGCCAGGGCACCAGGACGCGCGGCAGCCAGACGCCGGGCTCGATCGGCCGGCGGTCTACCTTCAGCAGGCCCAACACCTGATCGTGCACGCGGGCCAGATCGTCCAACAGATGCTGCTGGCGCTCCAACTCATCATCCATTCCGGCGAGCAATTCCTCACGGAGTGCCGCGTCCTCGGTGGCGCCGCGCGCCAGGGCCTGTACCGCAGAACGCAAACCGGCGATGGGGCGGCCCAGCTCGTGGACCACGTTGGCCAGCATCTGCCGCTCTGAGCGTTCAAGCGCATTCAGCCGATCGACGAGCGTGTTGACTGCCCGCAGGAGCCTGCGTATCTCCAGGGGCCCACGTTCGTCGATGGTGGTCGACTTCTGCCCGCTCGCCAGGTCCTGGATGGCGCGCGTCACCTCTCGCAGCGGGCGCTCCAGATTGGCGGCCAGCAGCAAGCTCATGGTCGTGCCGAGGAGCAGCCCGGCCACCAGCACGGCGAACACCAGGTAGCGCAAGCGGATGAAGCGCTCCTGGATGGTGGCGAACCGCTGGCTGACCCGGATCACGCCGATCACGCTTTGATTGGAACTCAGCACGGGAACGAAGACGTCGGCCACCTGGCCGTGCAGATTCCGGCTATAGTCGGTATGCACGCTGGTCTGGCCTGCCAGGACGCTGGCCAAATCCGGGTGCGCCAGCGGCTGCCCCACCTGGCCGGCGTCCACGGAGTCGCTGGATGCCAGCAAGCGTCCGGCATTGTCCAGCACCATGATGCGGGCGGTGACGTTCTGGCTGACCCGCGTCACGAAGGCTTCAGAATCGGCCGCGCTGCGCCACATCCCCGGCTCCTGCTGCGCCAATTCAGCCACCAGCAAAGCCTCCCCGTGCAGGTCGGTGGTCAGGGTGGGCAGCAGCACGCCGGTCTCCAGCACGTAGACCAGCGCGATGCCCATTGCGGGGACGATCAAGAGCAGAGGCAATATGTGGCTTACGACAAACAGCCGGCGCAATGTGCCGATCATTGCCCCTCCCGAGGCTCCAACTTGTAGCCCACGCCCCGGACCGTGACGACCCGCTCCGGGTGCTGTGGGTCGTTTTCGATCTTCTCGCGCAGCCAGCGGATGTGCACGTAGACCACCTGGGGCTCGCCGTCGAATTCCGCTCCCCACACGGTGCGCAGCAACTCGTCGGCGGGGACGACGCGTCCGGCATTCAGAACCAGGGCGTGCAGCAGCTCGAATTCTCGCGGAGACAGATCGACCGTGCGATCCGCTATGGTCACCACGTGTGCGCCGGGATCGAGGACAATGTCACCGGCGGTCAAGACCTCGGGCTTCTCTGCGATGGATCCGGCCGGCTGCACGCGTCGCATCGCCGCCCTGATACGGGCCAGGAGGACCTCGAAATCGAACGGTTTGGTCACGTAATCGTCGGCCCCCAGCTCGAGCCCCAGCGCTTCGTCCAGCCCCCGCCGGCGCGTGGTCAGGAAGATGATCGGAGCGTTCAATACCGCTCGAAACTCGCGCAGGGCGGCCAGCCCGTCCATCCCGGGCAGGAGGATGTCGAGCAGGATCAGGTCGGCCGGGTCCCGGCGAACGAGCTCCAACGCGTCTTCGGCGCTGCCCGCCGCGCTGACACGATAGCCCTCCTTTTCCAGGTTGAACGTCAGGCTCCGGCGCAGGAGAGCATCATCATCGACCAGAATAATGTGTTTGGCCATCTTTTCCTCCGCGATCAGACGAACAGCGCCGCTGCCGCGGGCCGTCCAGATCGCCACGGCAGTGCGAATGTTCTCATATTGTAGCATATTCTGCATTGTGCTGGAATTAGGTCGTGTGAGCACCTTCGATGGGCGAATGGTGGGCGCCGCGTCTCACGCGTGGTCCCGAGCGACGCTCTTGGGGCGCCGCTCGGAACCACAGTCGACCATATGCGTTGGTGCTCAGTGATTACTGACCGTTGTGGATAATGGCTCGGTAATCGGGGAATCCTCCGGATCGTTCTCGGAGTATACGAAGACCTCTTCCAGCGGCGTGCCCCGCAGGATAGACATGGCGTTGGCCGCCTCCGCGGAGTCTCCCCGCGCGATGACGAGCAGCCTGCCGTCCCTCAATTTGTGCTGGTAGTAGGGGATCCGCCCCGCGGGAACCGCCCACGCCAGCAGCGCCCCAAGCGGCCCACTGGCCGCCGGACCGGAACCCTCGTTCTCCATGAGATTGAACAGGATCGCCGCCGCCGGCCCGGCGACCAGCAGCTCTCCGAAGCCTGGTGCCCAGATGAAGCCCGCGCCCGCGAGCAGCTTGAAGACGCCGCCGGTCCAGTTCCCGGTCACGGCGCCGGAGTCAGACGGCGGCTCGTCCAGCATGATGCAACCGTGGATGTCCCGGTCGCTGTACAGAGCGTGCGCGACGATAGAGACCAGCTTCATGGGGAAAGCGTTGCGCTGGAGGGTGCGCACGGCGTGCTCTGCACGTGACGTGCTATCGTACACGGCTACTACAGTTCGAGTTGACATATTCTCCTCCTTGAGAAACTGACATTATTCCTTTGTCGTGTGGGTGTAGTGCGGAAACTCGGAGATGGTGGGGTGGTGGACCGCAGTGTTCCCCGGGCTGTAAGGAACGCCCGGGGAACACACCCCCGATGAAAATGGATGTGGGGGCCTGCAGTCGAAGAATCACACGCTACAGCAGTACAGGTCCGGCGATTTCTTCTCGCCTTTGAACCGTTCGTCCACCAACCCTCGGATAAGGTCTGCCCCAAGCCAGAAGAACCAGGCGGGCAGAAGGATGAAGTCGAGGACCAACATCGGTACTGAGACCGACAGGTAGGTCGAGTTGATGATAATGAGTCGGGCCAGGAACAGGTAGACGAGGTCGATACTGACCAGATAGCCCAGGTAGCTGATGCCGCGTGGGAATTGGCCGCCGGCCACAATCAGCCACGAAACCATGAAAAAGCTGATCCCCAACAAGCCGAAGCTCAGGATCCCGCGTGGGTCGGCGACGGCGATCAGATTCCCGGCCGCAGACTGCCCGGCGGCTGCGACCGCCAGACCGTACCCACCGCGCACCATCGTGGCGATCGCGCCGAAGAAGCCCAGGAGAAAGGCCAGGAGACCGTATCCTCCATCGGTTTCCCGCAGGCGGGCGTAGAGGCCGACGAACAGCGGCGTGAGTAGCGCGCCGGTCAGCATGAGGAACAGGTTGCTGAGCCAGAACCCTGTCGCCGAGTAGGTGCGCTCGATTCCGAAATAGGTCACCGCATACAAGAATGTGGTCAAGCCAGCCAACGCGGTGCTGTAGCCGGCAAACCGCTCAAACTTCATTGCTTTCATCAGGATATCCTCCTCCATTGCCCTCGCGATAATGACAGAATCGAGCCGCGAGGGCGATGGCATGAACATGGTTGCTGATACGATTGCTTCCTCAACAACCTGACTACAGGATAGCACCACGACGAGTAGACTACCTTAAGAAAACATAGTATCGACCTTAATCCGATATTAAGGGCGGGCAGCGTGGCGGCACAATGCGGCAGCCGGGCGCCTTATGCGGAAGCCATTCCTGATTAGGAACGTGATACACCGTGAAACACTGATTGGTATCGTATCGTACGATTAGGTTAATCGGCTAATATTCACAAAATATTCACAAAATCATATTGCGGGCCGGGCCGATTCGTGCTATACTGGTGGTGATTGTGAGTGCAA
This sequence comes from uncultured Chloroflexia bacterium, assembly GCA_963843645.1. Lineage (GTDB taxonomy): Bacteria > Chloroflexota > Anaerolineae > DAOTYC01 > DAOTYC01 > CAWJLE01. Next base: position 535,660 of record CAWJLE010000005.1, read on the forward strand.
AATTTGCACTGGCACAATTAGAGCGTTTTCCCTTCGCCAACTGCATAGCGATCGAGACGCCGTAGGGGCAGAGGCATCTGTCTTTGGTCGGCGCACCAGGTCGCAAAGTCGCATGTCGCGGCTCTGCCAGAGGAATGAATTTCCCGGAAGTCGGCTTTTTCGTGCTTTCTTTCCGCCAAGTGAGGCGGCGTCATTTCGACCACTGCGGTCTCGTTGTGCCGATGGAAAGGATGGACTCGGTTGCCGAACACGGATGGTGTGGTGGACATCGTGCCGAACCGGCCTTCTCGGCGGCTCCGCATGTTAAGTCCCGAGCAAATAGCCCAAATCGACAAAGCGCTGGCTGAACTTGGACCTTTCGCGGAGGTTCGGCTGATCAAATCCAGAGGCTGCCTACGGTTCATCCAGAAGGTAAACAGCGAGAGCCTCCTGGAATCGCCACCGTCGACCTGAGATGACGAGTTCGACCCAACTGAATATGCCTTGGCACGGCTTTGACAGCGGTGAGAGACACCCGAAGGCTGACCCGGGGGCAAGCAATTGCTCCCAGGGTTGGCCTTTTCATTTAGGCCAGCAATGTCGCATGCAGACGATGACAGGGTGTGCAACCAATGACCAAAGACTCTGAAGCCTACTCCGACCAGTCGAGGTAAACTGTGCTCATCGACGGCAGACCACTCAAAATACTGACTGCTGCGCAGGTTCGCAAGATTGACGAATTCCTGGACCAGATTGGACCCTTCGGTGAAGTGAGACTCATCAAGAGCAAGGGCAAGCTCCGGTTCATCACGACCGTGGAGACAGAAGATGCGGTCGATTCACGCGACGGAGATTCAGATCCGAATGGAAATGATTGAGCCCAATACGAATTGGCTGACGCTCTATACGAAACCCAAACTCGAACGCAGGGTGTGCGACGCGTTGCAGGCCAGGAACGTCGAGGCGTATCTCCCGGTGGTTCTTCAATTCAGCACGCACCTCCGCCAAAGAGAGCACGTTCCCTTCTTCCCTTGCTACCTCTTCGCGCAGGTCGATCCTGAGTCCACTGCATACGCCGAGCTGGCGTGGACCCCCGGACTGCGCCGGGTGGTCCGATTCGATGGGCGGCCCGCGTGGCTGCCCGCCGCGGTCATCGCCGGCCTCCGCGAGCATCTGGACGAGCTGGAACGCCACGGCTATTTCAGCCCGGGCTGCAAGTTCCAGCCGGGCGATCGAGTCCGCATCCAGTCCGGACCGCTGAAGGATCTGGACGCGGTGTTCGATCGAGCCCTGTCCAAAGAGGGGCGCGTCAGGATTTTGCTGAACTTCATCGGCCGCTTCACCGCCTGTGAAGTCGAGGCGAGTTGTTTGTCGAGAGTCGCGTAGGTTCACCATACTCCCTGAAGTCACAGACTCATAGGTCGTAGTCGGTCTCGCACGAAAAACAGGGATGCGCGGATACGGCGGAGCTTTGCCCTCCGCTCGGACGCGCGACGGCCCTGGACTCCTATCTGCCGTCACAGCCTTCTCTCCCTGCCTGTCTCTGCAACGCGCTCGCTTCATTCCCCTCGGCGGGGAAAGGCAGGGAAAGAAGTTCGCGACGGTTGGGTAGGAGATGGCTCTCTCACCTCGTTGACGTTCGCGCCCAGGCGTCCCTGGCAGGCCGTGGTGCCGTTTTCGCGGCCCCTCGTACAGGATGAGCGGAGGCTAATATGCAGGACGAGAAGATCGAACCGTCAGTTTGCGGTATCGCAGCAGCTCTGGTCCGGCCGCTCCAGGTCCTCACGGAGAGGCAGATCCGACAGATCGACCGCGCGCTGGCCGACTCCGGGCCGTTTGCCGAGGTGTGGCTCGTCAAACAGAAGGGCCACTTGCGCTTCATCAAGACGGTGGAGAGCGCGGATGCCGCCAGGTCTTGAGCCGTTCCGAACCGTGCATTCGGAAGAGATGCGGGTGATGCAATGAGGTCGCTGAAGCGAATTCTCATAGCGGTGGGGTTCGGCGTCTTGCTGACCATCGCCTGGCTGTGGTACTTCGGCCCGCCGCCCTGGAACTCGAGCGAGGCGATGCTGGTCCGGGCGGAGCGTGCGTCCAACGCGCTCAACGAGCAGCTGCTGCGGCCGTTCGCCGACGAGGCCGCCGGCCAGACCGCCGAGGTCACGGCCAGGCCCGTGGCCGGCGCGGCTGCTGCGGTAGCCGCGATCGTCCCGCCGGCGCCCGTGCTGACCCCCGTGACGCCCGTGCTGACCCCCGTGACGCCGGTGCAGGCGCCGACCGCCACGCCCCTTGCGCCCACCGCCGCGCCGACCGCGCCAGCGCCAACGGCGACGCCGCCCGCCGTGGCGATGCGCGCCATGCCGCCGGCCGCCCCGGCGTCGTCCGCGCCGAGCCCGATGCCGGTCCCGCCCGGCGGGGTGTACGCGGTGCGCCCCGGCGACAGCCTCCAGTCCATTGCGGAGCGCTACGGCACGACCGTGCAGGCGATCCTGGAGGCGAACGGCCTGAACGGCCGGCAGTTCGTGTGGGTCGGGCAGCCGCTGGCGATTCCCGGCGGCCGCCAGGCCAGCGGCGTGTACTCCCAGGCGAGCAACCCGATGCCGGCGGCCGTTGCGGACGCCGCGCTGACGGCGGAGCCCGCCGAGGCCGCGACCCCGGCGCCAGCGCCCCGGCGAAAGCCGACGGCCACGCCGAAGCCCGGCCTGCCCGGCAAGCTGGTCTTCCAGACGGCCACGGGCATGGACATCTACGTGATTCACGCCGACGGCACCGGCCTGCAGCACCTGACGCAGGGCATGGAGCCCGCTCTGTCCCCGGACGGCAACTGGGTGGCTTTCACCCGCTGGGGCGAGCAGGACGGCATCTACCTGATCCGAGCGGACGGCGCGGAAGAGCACAAGATCTTCGGCATTCACCAGCCCCGGCAGCCGGCCTGGTCGCCGGACGGTGCGGCCATCGCCTTCAGCTACCAGCAGGGCAGCCAGGACACCGAGACGCACGACAAGAACGGCAAGCTGTATCGCAACACCAAGTTCTTCTGGCGCGCCGCGGTGGTTAACGTGGACGGCAGCGGCTTCGGCGAGCTGCCCGCCAAGGCCGACCAGAACTTCTCGCCGACGTGGGCGCCGGACGGCAAGACGCTCGTGTTCGCCGGCGGCGAGGGCCTGGTCCTGGCCGGGCGGGAAGGCTTCTACCGGGAGCTGACCCACGGCGCCTGGCAGCAGTCGCCCGCGTGGTCGCGGGACGGCGCGCGCATCGCCTTCATGATCAAGCGCAACGACCACTTCGACCTCTTCGTGCGCCCCATGGGCGTGGACCTGGCCGCGGAGCAGCCGTCGCTGTCTACCAACAAGGGCATCGAGATCGCGTCGCTGACCAACCAGCCGATGTACACGGACCGCCCGATCAACAGCGTGTCGCCGACGTGGTCGCCCGACGGCAAGCAGCTCGCGTTTTTGACCGACCGTGACGGGCCCTGGCAGATCTACGTCATGAACGGTGACGGCAGCGACCCCCACCCGATGTTCGATCCGGCGGTGCAACTCCCGGCCATCACCTACGATTTCGTCGCCGAGAAGAGCCTGGACTGGGGCAATTGACCCCGTGGCGGCCGACCTCTCTCCCGGGCGGCCGACCTCTCTCCCGGCCTCTCCCCTGACAAGGGAGAGGAGCAAGTCGTTGTCGTCGTCGTTCTCCTCTCCCTTGTCAGGGGAGAGGCTGGGAGAGAGGTCGGCCGCCGCAACCGCCGCAACGTACCTCGTGAGGAGAACCACGTTGATGCATCTCTCGCGTTACATAACCCGTTCCCGGCGCCTCGCGCCCTTCCTCCTTGCCGCCGCCCTGCTGTTGGCAGGCTGTGAGATGCTGCCGCAGCAGGCGGCGCCGGTGCCCACGCTGGTCTTCGTGCCGCCGCCCACGCCGACCCTGTCGTCGGAGTCGGTCTACACGGTCGCGCGCGGGCCCATCCGGGAGGTCGTGACTGCGCGCGGACGGGTGGCCTCGGGCCAGGAGGTGATGCTGGCCTTCCGGACGAACGGCTACCTGAAGGCAGTCAACGTGCAGGCCGGCGACTTCGTGCAGGCCGGCGCCTTGCTGGCCGAGCTGGACGCGACCGGCGAGCAGCTCGAGCCGCTGCAGGACGCTATCGTGGACGCCCAGTTCGAGGTCCAGCTGAAGGCGCAGGAGCTGGAGCAGGCGAAGTCGGAGCCGATCGAGCAGGACATCCTGAACGCGAAGTCCGCGCTGAAGCTGGCCGAGGTGAGCGTGCAGCAGGCGCAGGCCGCGTACGACAAGGTGGGCTGGCAGAGCGACAGCGCCGCCGCCCAGAGCGAGGGGTATGGCCTGCAGCGCGCCCAGCTCACGCTGGAAGCGGCCCAGGCCAGCTACAACGCCGCGGTGGCCCGCCGTGACCCCGAGGGCCTCAGGCTGAAGTACCTGCAGACCCAGCTCGCGTACAACCAGGCGAAGCTGGAGCGCGCCAACCGCAGCCTGGAACGGGCGGCGGACGAAGCGCGCCTGGCCGCGCCGTTCGACGGCACGGTCGTGTCCATGGACAAGCGCGTGGGCGACAAGGTCGACCCGTACGAGACCATCGGCGTCCTGGCCGACCCCGCGCAGGTGCGCCTGGAGGCGAACATCCTGGAATCCGACATCGACCACGTGCGCTTCGGGCTGCCGGTGTCGATCACGCTGGACGCCTACCCGGATCGGACGCTGTCCGGCAAGATCCAGGGCATCGCGGTCCAGCCGATCATCTGGCAGGGCAAGAACGCCTACGCCGCCACGGTGGAGTTCGACGACCCGACCCAGGTGCCCGCCACGATCCGCATGGGCGCCGACGTGAGCATCGTGACCCGCGTGGTGCCCGACGCCCTCCTCGCCCCGGTCGCGGCCATCAAGGACGACGGCACGCGCCGCTACGTGGAGCTGATGAAGGGCGGCGCGCCCAGCCGCGTCGACGTCGGCGTCGGCGTCACCAGCGGCTCCGTCACCCAGGTCCTCTGGGGCCTGTCCGAAGGGGACCAGATCAAGCGGAACTGAACGGATTCACCACGGAGACACGGAGAACACAGAGAAAGACGAGAACGAGAACGCGTAAGACAGAGCACAAGACAGGTTGTTGTTTCAGTTGTATTTTGTCGTTCTCTGTGTGCTCCGTGTCTCCGTGGTGAGCAGATTTTGTCCCTAAGAATGAGGCGCCCATGACTGCGACGCCGCGCACCCGCCGCAAACACAAACGCCGCCACAGCCATTTTCCGAAGGCGTTCGTCCGCGTCTTGATCCTCGGCCTGCTGTGCGGCCTGGCCGCGATCCTGCTGGGCGCGCTGGTCGGGCGGATCATGTGAACGGGAGAGGGGTCGATCCCCCCCCAACGAGGTGAAATCGTCTGATGGAATTACGCCAATACGTCACGCTGGCCCGGCGCTACATGTGGCTCGTCCTGCTCACGACGCTGCTGGCCGGCGGGACGAGCTATTACGTGAGCCGGACGATGACGCCGGTGTACGGCGCGACGGTGACGCTGCAGATCGACCTGGCCAACGACCCGCGCAACGACATCACCCAGTCGCTGATGGCGGGGACGCAGCTGAGCAAGACCTACGTCGAGCTGATCAAGTCGAACAAGCTGATCGGCCAGGCCATGGCCGAGCTGGGGCTGCCCGGCGACGCCGCAGGACGCTGCGAAGATGGCCGGCGCGGTGACGGTGGCGGCGGTGCGCGACACGCAGCTCATGAAGGTGACGGTGGAGAACGCCAACCCGGCTGCTGGCCCAGAACATGGCCAACACAGCTGGCCGACGTCTTCATGGCCCAAAACGCAGCCAAGCAGCAGGCCCGCTACGACAGCGGCAAGCAGGACCTGGACCGCAGATCGCCGACCTGGAGGGGCGCATCAAGGAGACGCAGCGCTCCATCGTGTCCCTGGGCGATCCGACCGACCCCAAGAACCAGAACATGCCGGAGTTCACCCGCTCCGAGCTGACCCAGCTGCAGACCGACCTGACCACCTACCAGACGCGCTACACGATCCTGCTGACCAGCGCCGAGGAGTTCCGGCTCTCCGCGGCCCGCTATTCCGACAACGTGACGCGTCTTCGCCGCCGGCGGACCTGCCCGACAAGCCGGTCAAGCCGAAGAAGATGCAGAACACGATGCTCGGCCTGGCCGTGGGCATGATGCTGGGCGCGGGCGTGGCCTTCACGAAGGAGTACCTGGACGACACGATCAAGTCCTCCGAGGACGTGACCGAGGCGCTGGGGCTGACCACGATCGGCAACATCTTCCGCATCCCGAACGTGAAGGACACGAAGGACGGCCTGGTGACCGCGCTGGGCCACCGGTCTCAACGTAAGCGAGGGCTACCGCACGCTGCGCACCAACCTGCAGTACGTGGGCCTGGGCAAGGACGCGACCTCGAGCAGCCTGGTGGTGACCAGCTCCGGGCCCGGCGAGGGCAAGACGACCACCGCGGCCAACCTGTCCATCGTGATGGCCCAGGCCGGCAAGCGCGTGGTCCTGGTGGACGCCGACCTGCGTAGACCGTCGGTCGGCCGCCTGTTCGAGGTGAACGGCAGCGACGGCCTGGGTGCCCTGCTGCTGCGCCGCGGCCCGCTGGACGAGTCCGACCTCAAGCTCACGGACGTGCCGAACCTGCGGGTGATCCCCGCCGGGATGCCGCCGCCCAACCCGGCGGAGCTGCTGGCCTCGCCGCGCATGACGGAGCTGCTGCGCGAGCTGAGCGTCCTCGCCGACGTCGTGATCCTGGACTCGCCGCCCGTCCTGGCCGTGACCGACGCCAGCGTCCTGGCGAGCAAGGCCGACGGCGCGGTGCTGGTCATCGACGTGGGCGCCACGCGCCGCGAGGTCGGACTGCGGGCCAGGGAAGCCCTGGAGAAGGCCGGCGGCAAGCATCCTGGGCGCGGTGCTCAACAAGCAGCACACCGGCCGCGGCGGCGGCTACTATTACTACTATTACTACTCCGGCGACGGCCACAAGGGCAACGGTGCGGAGCGCAAGTCCCACGCGCCCGCGGAGGTCGAGCGCCGGCCCAGCCCCTTCTCCCGCCTGGTCTCCGACCGGCGCGACAGGGAGAGGTGAGGGGAGCCTCCGTCATCATCCAACCCAAATATCGTCCTATCGAGCGGGAGGAACCTGTTGGCGAACGATTTTCATCCCGGCGCGGCGGCGGAGAAGGACCTCGCCGGTCCCTCCGCCACGGTCGGGGCGCTGGCGCGCGTGTGTCCGCGCGCTGAAGTGGGCCGCAACACCGTCGTCGCCGATTACGCCTTCATCGGCGACGACGTTCGGATCGGCGAGGGCGTGACGATCTGGCTCGGCGTGCACCTGCCGGGCAACGTGGTGGTGGAGGACGGCGCTGTGCTGGACGTGCTGGTCGCGGTGGTCGGTGCGACGGAGCGGGCCTGGACGCGGCGCAGCCTGGACTATCCGCGGACCCTCATCCGCGAGGGCGCGCGGATCGGCGCCCATTCCACGCTGCTGGCCGGCGTGACCGTGGGGCGCTACGCGGTGGTGGAGCCGGGCAGCTGGCTGACGGCGGACGTGCCCGACTTCGCCCGCGCAGCGGGGAACCCCGCGCAGGTCGAGGGCTGGGTGTGCGCCTGCGGCGCGCCGCTGGCCCTCGGGACCGGCCCGGACGGCCGGGTGGCGTGCGCCTGCGGGCGCGTGTACGAGATCGCGGACGGCGGGCTGGTGGAGGCGGAGGTCTCTACCGCGTAGGGCACCCGGCCGACGAAGATTCCTTTTGACTATCGGGAAAACGGTGGTAGAATCCGAATAGAACGTATGTTCTATTCGGGCACCGGCCCTTTCCGGTAGAAGGAGGAATCGGATGGCGGAGAATCACATTCACAGGCGGGCTTTGGTGGAAACGGACCCCGCGGGTCCCTGCGGCACGCGGGTCGGGCCCAACGCGCAGATCGGGGCGCTCGCGCACGTGTGTTACGGCGCGGTGGTGGGCCGGAATGCCGTCGTCGGGTGCGGGGCCCACGTCGGGCTCGGCGTCGTGATCGGCATGGACGCCATCGTCTGGGACGGGGTGTTCCTGCCGCGCAACGTGGTCGTCGAGGAGGACGCGGTGCTCGGCGTGCAGGTGGCCGTGATCGAGGCCGAGCCGCGCACCCAGGCGACGCTCATCCGGGACTGGCCGCGGACCCTCATCCGCGAGGGCGCGCGGATCGGCGCCCGCTCAACCCTGATGGCCGGCGTGACCGTGGGGCGCTTCGCCCGCATCGCGCCGGGGAGCTGGGTGACCGCGGACCTGCCGGACTTCGCCCGCGCCGGGGGGAACCCGGCGCAGGTCGAGGGCTGGGTGTGCCAATGCGGCGAGCCGCTGACTGTAGGGCACGATGCAGACGGGTCGGTGAGGTGTGCTTGCGGGCGAGCGTATACGCTGGTAGATGGACTGCCGAGGGAAGTAGAAGCTGCGTCGTAACAGGTAGACCACGGTTCTCAGTGTCCGAAGTCCGTTGCCATGTATGATGCAGCCGGGCACTGAGGACCGTTCACGTGTGGGTCAAGGTGGTCTGTCTCAGATCTGGCTTCCGAAGCCGTCGCTCAACGTATTGGCCCCATATGGTGTTGCACTGCACAACCGAAGGAATCCCTCAGATCCCTGCGATTTGCGCCCTCGATTGGGCTCAAGCAACTGTGCCAGGAGAATCTAACCATGAACTCTGATAGTTGGTTGCTCGAAGTAGCGCGATGCCCAGCCTGTCTCGCTGAGTTTCGGCTTGAGACTCACCGAGCAGCGGACAAAAACGTTGTGGCCGAGGCACTTGTTTGCCAGGGTTGTGGCGCCAGATACCTGATTCGAGATGGTATGGCGTTCTTTGGTCTGAATGGGCAGGCGGCCGTCCTACGCCAGCAGGAGATGGATGCAGAGGTCCAATGGAATTTCTCGCTGCATCAGTTCAATGATCATTACGCCTATGCGCAGCGCAGTTTTCGTATTGCCCAAGATGCGATTGCTCAGCTGAAAAAGCGGTTGGATTCAGGCAGAGTTTTGGACGCTGGGGCGGGAAGCGGATGTCATTCATGGCAGTTGTGTCGAAACGGTTTTGAGGTTCTGGCCGCCGAACTGACCCCGGAGTTGCTAGCGACCGCCTCGGGTTATTTCTACGACTCAAGAGTGCATTTCCAGCGATTTGTGGCCGATTGCACGGTGCTTCCGCTAGGCGAATCCACGTTCGATGCGGTTTTCTGCAAAGAACTCGCTCATCATGTCGAACGGCTGAAGGAATTATTCGTCGAGTTTCACCGGGTTCTGAAGGCCGGTGGGTTTCTGGTTTTGGCCGAGCCGATGCAACCAAGATGCCCAGGAGCACATTCCACCCCCGACGCTGCCAAGCGTGTCGGATTGACTCATCAAGACTACAACTTGGATGACTATTTGACGGCTTTGCGGGATGCCGGGTTTCACGTTGAGGCACTGCGGCACGTCCGGGAACCCATCAACAGCAAATACCCTTTGCTACACCAATTGGATTCGGTGGGCACCCACCTTCTGGCACTCAATTCGTGGCATGGTTTGGGATGTGGGAAGCGACTGAGAGCCAGGTTGCTCGGAGGTGAAGTCGTTCTGCTAGCCAAGCGTACTGAATCAAACGCATCGTATCCGGCCCATCGCCTTGTCAAAGCAGTGTCTGCTGACCGCCTGGACAATGCCCGCAACGTAATAGCCGAGGGGGAAGCTCAAAACGTACGGTTTTTGCCGCTGCTAGAAAAGATACTCGCCGAAAACATGGGGGCTTGAAGTTTGAAGCCCTGTTGCTTGGCCTGTTGGAAAGATATAAGATACTTATCTTTGAGTCGTGACTGCACACTCCGTGTTTAAGACCTGAATATGCTCCAAAGCTCCAAGGCGGCTACTGATGAACACCCATTTGCATAATGACACAAGAGAAGCCATCCTGTCGCGAATGTGCTGGGCATGCAATACGATCCTGTCGAAGCTCATTGTCAATCGATTTCCCCCTAAGACATTGCTGTGGCGTCAATTCCCCGAAACGATCGCGCCACTCTTGCGCGGCGATAGCGCGCTGGATGTCGGCTGCGGCACTGGCAGTCGATTGCCTTTTGAAGGCAAACAGTGGTTTGGGGTTGACATCCATTTTCCCTCATTGCTTAGTGCGCGAGAGAAACACAACTACGCCGGGCTGGTGTGCGCCGATATTCGACAAATAGCACAGGTGTTCGAGGTCAAGTCCATTGCCTCAGTGGTGGCTATTGATCTGGTTGAGCACTTAGACAAACGACAGGCCACCTCGCTCATTCGGATAATGGAGAGTCTTGCGAGGTGCAGGGTTGTGATTCTCGTGCCAAACGGTCATGTGGATCAAGACGCTACCGTTGTAGCGACAAACCCTTGGATGCAACACCGCAGTTCGTGGTCGGCGGCCGAAATGCAGGACCTGGGCTACCAGGTGAGGGGCTACAGTGGGTGGAAGGCGTGCGCCGGACATCGTGGATGGATTCGACGGCGTCTTGATGCGCTGTTTCAGATTATGATGACCGTCAGCCAACCTATTGTCGAAAACAGACCTAGATGGGCCTTCCATCTCCTCTGTTGGAAGGATGTTGGAGAGTGGGAGCGGTGAGCCAAGTAAGGTGGCCCGCTGCGTACGACCAGGTACGACAAGCCTTTCGAAGCAAGGCTTCACCCACGGTTGGTCTTGTTACCATTTGGTATAGAGCGAGCGCGGACATGCCTCGCTTTGTGGAGAATCTCAGAGCAATCGATTACCCAGAGGCGCGGTATGTCTTCGTCATTCACGAGCAAACGGCCGCTGAAGTGACATTTCTCGCGACTGGCGTGCCGGAAGCGGCAATTATCGAACCGCACCGGAACCTTGGTACGGCAGCGGGCTGGAATCTTGGTCTCAATATGCTTTTGAGGGAGGGATGCGACTACATCGGCATGTGGAACGTCGACGTCCGTCTGGATGTGGACTGCCTAAGTCAGCTGGTCAAGGTTTTGGAAAGCGATCCAACAATCGGAGCCTGTCAGCCGTTGCTCTTCTATTCCGACGAACCGAATAAAGTGCAGATGTACGGTGGCTCGCTCGATGCGCGGGTAGGTATTGCTCATCATGATTATTCTGGTGCTACTGACATCTCTAAACTCCCAATAACCCATGACGCCGACTACCTGGACGGAGGCACTATGCTCGTTAGATCCAAAGTCTTACGAGAGGTGGGCCTTTTCGACGAGCGTTTGTTCATGTATTGCGAAGACTCAGACGTGAGTCTTCGGATCCGGCGAGCTGGCTACCGAACCGTGGCAGTACGCGATGCCTGCGCCTGGCATTATCACCGACAGGACAAGGGACCATTTCCGCCAGTTTATGAGGAATTCTACATCACGCGCAACCGTCTTTTCCTCGCGCGCAAGCACTGCAGCCGAAATGACTGGTGGAATCTGGTGGCTCAGAGCCTCCGCGCTTCACCTCGGCATGCCTTGTTCTGGGTGCGCCGTCGAAAAGCAAAACTAGCCTTAGCACATCTTGCCGGTCTCGCCTATGGCATGGCCGAGGTCATGGGAAAGAGAGGACGATGGGTTTCGTGACAGAGCGCAATATGTGCTGTTTGTTAACGGGCGAGCCATCCTATCAGTCAGCTCTCCAGAAGGAAGCCGACGCGTGGAGCGTACTCCGTGTTCCGACGCCACAAGATCATCCGCTACGTTCGTCTTACCAAAACGAAGTGGTCACTGGAGATCCAGCAAATGACATCGTTCGCTGGATTGCAGCAAGATATGGACCCTTCGACCAATGCTGCACGTTGGGCTGCGGCACTGGTCGCATGGAGCGCAGATTTCTTGGCATTAGCGCAATATCCCATTTGTACGCTTATGACATCAGCGCCGCTGCTCTCGAGTCATTGGCTTCGGCCGCTCCTGGCCAAGTGCACCCAGAAGTCGCAGATCTGAATTTTGTTCAGTTGCCGGAGAACTCTTTCGACGCCGTCATCGTCTGGGAATCGTTGCACCATGTCATCAATCTTGAACATCTGCTGTGGCAAATCGCCCTGTCTCTCAAGCCCCGAGGTGTTGTGCTGATTCGGGAATTTGTGGGCGAGACTCGATGGCAATGGAGCAATCCGAAACGGCATGCCGTGAATCGCTTGGTCAGGCAGATTCAGAATGCGATACCCCATGCACCTGTCCATCGGCTTCAGCGTTGGGTGCGAAGCATGTCACCGTTCGAATCAATACGTTCCGGCGAGATCATCGAGTTGTTGCAGTGTCAATTTGAAGGATCTATTGCGTACGAGCGGCAGTTCGAGACACTGTGCCATGATGCCCTCAATGTCATCGACTATCGACAGACCGGGACCGAGCTAGACGACGCACTCCGTATACTAATCGAGGCTGATCGTCAGTTGCCTATCCCATTACCCTATCAGCCAAGTACTCTTTTCGCCATTTGTGGCAAGCCGCAGCACGTGAGGCAAATTCACGCACAACCCTGGTCTGCCTTTGAAATTCTTATGAGACTCGACACAGCAAGATTCCAGCCTCCGGCGCAGCGTTTACGTACTTACATCAAGAGAAGGCTTCAGTTCATGCCCGGCGGAGGTCATATTTGGCAGGCTTGGGCCTACCTTGCGCATCGTCTGTCTCCCTAAGCCCGGAGATACCTGTCGCAGTGGAGACTCGGCCCGCAAGGTTCGCCCGGCCAGGTATTCGCTTTGTTTGTCTACAGATCCGTCCAGTTTGAGACGTTTCGTTAGCCGGCGGATCGGGAAGAGTCAAATTGGGGATCACAACGCTTGTCGTCATGATTCTGTGGGCCGGGTTAGCGGTACTGTATGTGGTGCGCAGGCGGGTGGCGCTTGCAATATACCTTCTGACGATACCGCTGTTCCCTTTCTATTGGACCCCGCTGAATGTCGTGCCCTTTAATGATTTGTCCGTGCAGCGAACGGTTGCTATAGGAATCAGTCTGGGACTAATGCTGGACCTCCTGAAACACATGCACACACACAGACTGGACGCGTCGCTCCTCCCATCCATAGTGCTTGTCATAAGTATCGCAATATTATGGTCGCTCTCATCCTACGGGACCTTAACATTCTCGGGCGCCGTTCGTGGAACGGCGTTCAATCTGCTCGATTACGTGGTGCCTTGCATTTTGGGCCTGAGAGCTGCAAGGAAGGATGGCATAGAGTTCCTCGTAAAGGTGACAGCGTGGCCTGCCGTGGTCGTCGCTCTACTAACATGGTGGGAGTTCACCCTTCAGACACCTGTTGTTTGGGGTTGGTTTGAGAGCTTGCACAGCAGTCCCATTGCGACTGAAGTGTGGCATGCCACGTCACGCGCGAGCTCGCTTAGAGCACAAGCGACGTTCGGACAGCCTATTTTTCTTGGTTTCTATCTTGCTTTTGCTGGTATACTCCTGTTCTTCCTAGCGAATCGGTCCTCTGGAGCAGGGCGAATAGGGACGGGTTTCGCCGGCGCCTTCGTACTAGTCAGCTCAGCACTGCCGATGGCTCGTGGCTCGATGATCGCTGTGGTTGTGGGGGGCCTCGCATTCCTGGCGTTGTCGGGGTCCAAGCCTGAATGGCACACTTTGGTTGCCTTGGCCGTCATAGCAGTTCTGTTCGCATCCGGAGTTTCTTTTCTTGAGCAACCATACCAGTTTTGGAACGAGTTCTACCAGACAGTGGTTGGTCAAGCTGGATACGGCGTTCAAACTGAACAGCTATCCACCTGGAACGGACGGCTGGATATGGTCACAGTTGGCCTTGATCTGATAGGCAATGCCAGTTTATTCGGATATTCTGATGTTTCTGTAAACGGGACCTGGCCGATTCTCGACGTCGCGAGTGTTCCTATTCAAGTCGGTCTTGTGTCGGGAATCGTGGGTCTCGTGGGCCTACTGATTCTTCTAGTGTTTGTCACTTGGCATCTGTTCCGTCTCTGGTCTCAAGAGAGAGACACATCTAGTCGAGTAGTCGTCGCCACACTGGTCGCAGTATATCTTGTTGTATTACTGTCTTGGCTTGACTCATCATGGCCGGGACAATTCACACAAATTGGATGGTTGATGATGGGGGTGATTGTAGGCCGGAGTGTACATCGGCAATGTGCTTTGCAGCGGAATGCTACAACTGGCGATTCGGATGCCTCCCAGTGCGTGAGTGGCAGTTACCTGCGGAACGGATACTCCCGTTGATGAGTTTCCTTCATTTGCAGATCACAGGCTACCATAGAAGGCTATTGCTTCTGCTACGCGGCCGTTTCGCTCTCAATTGGTCTTTTTTGGTCGGCTCCAACTTGGCATGTCAAGTGTTGGGAATGTTCGCTACTATCCGGATCGCCCGAACGCTAGCTCCGGAAGGTTACGGCGCGTACAATCTGGTGCAGACAGTGGCCAGCATAGGGATGATCGTCGCTGGGCTTGGCTTCCGTAATGTAATAATCCGCGAATGCGCTCGTCACCCGGAGAAGAGCGCGAGCTTATTCCTCGTGAGCACACTTATTCGCTCGTGTTCATTGATAATCACGGCAATTGGGCTTCTATTGTGCAGGGCCCTCGGCCAAATTGATTTTTCCATCCCTTTGGTTGGCACTGCGGTGGTCCTGATGGTTGGTGTATCCATCTGGGATCTGGTTGAGAGCATAACATTTGCACATGAACACATGGAGTACTCAGCTGTAATCAATTTGGCGGGGAGCATAGTCTGGGTTCTGCTGGCCTGGGCGGTGCCGAAAAATTGCCTGACTCCTCTCAACGTAGCCCTGACGTTTGCGATTCTGCAGACCACAGAAGCTCTGATTTATGTGGCAGTCGGGAGACGGTTGGGCTATTTCCGGGGACAAGTTCAGGCGCTTCTGTGGCGCAGCCTGTTGCGCCAGAGCTTGCCGTTCTACTGGCTGGCGATCATGAGTTCAGTTACTAGTCAGCTCCCGATTCTCATACTCGCTCATCGCTCTGGTCGCGCTGAGGTCGGTCTGTACAACGTTGGCTGGCGGCTGGTCACTCCAATGCAAATGTTGACCGCCACTGCCCTCACAGCTCTATACCCCAGCCTGTGTCAGACTGCAGTTGGTGACGAGCAACGATTCTTGGAGGCAGTCAAGCATGCGCTTCTTGGGTTGACCGTGCTGGGCGTAACTGGTGCGTTAAGTATTAGCCTGCTGCGACAAGAGATCGTCGCTCTTCTTTTCGGCAACGCGTACCGGGCAAGTGCCGATGCTCTCGCTTTTCAGTGCTGGTACAGTGCTCTGTTTGCCATTTTTTCGTTCATTGGCGTCGTTTTGGCCGCCAGAGATCGTCAGAAGTGGCTGGCTGCTTTGTCCAGCGCGTTCGCCCTGGTGTCCACTCCGTTGCTTTGGTTTGGATCTGGATATGGCGCCTCTGGACTGGCCCTTGCTGCACTTGGAACTGCGGTAGTCAACATGACATATCATTGGGTGGCGCTGCAAAGATGCTTACCAAAACCGCTCACTGCGGCGTTCGTGGTGTTGTTGGCAGCCGCGTTCGTTGCAGGGATGCTCGTGTCGTGGGCCGCACCGCAGACTCTGCCCTTTCCGTGGCGGATTGCCATTGTAATGGGGACGGTAGGATTGCTGGCTGCGGGCGCTGTCAGCTTCGACATTGGGAGACAACACGCGCCCATCAACTTACGCGCACAATAGACGAGGTACTGACATGGATTCGACTAACATGCGAACCCAATGGGATGAGATGGCACGACGAAACGCCTTCTACAGCATTAGCAGTGCGGCGAAGTATCAAGATGTGAGCCAAGTAGACGTTGAATTGTTTTGGCAAGAAGGTCGTCAGCAAGTTGATCTCTTCCTCCGAGCGGCTGGCCTTGCCCAGCCGACTCAAGGGACGATGGTCGAAATTGGGTGCGGACTGGGCCGCATGACCCATCGATTCTCAGAGATATTCCGACATGTCTACGCGATTGATGTGTCGCCAGAAATGGTGCAACGCGCGAGGGCGCTATGGCCGGGGCTAGATAATGTCGATTTCGTTGTAGGGAATGGAATCGACCTCCAACCTATTACGTCATCATCCATCGAGTTCGTCTTCTCTTTCCTCGTGTTGCAGCATGTTGCGCAGCCGGATGTCGTTTATGGATACATTCGCGAATGCTCCAGGGTGTTAGTGCCAAACGGTCTTGCTTTTTTGCAGTTCCGAACTACAGCAGCTCCGAGCGTTCGATACCGTCTCATGCGCGTCCTGTCGCATTGGGCATGCATGATTTTGAGGGGCCTCGGGAGGTTACGTCGGTCGCTACGAAGGAACGAAGGGCCACAGTCCCTTGAACAACATTTCGCCCACTCCTACAAAGCCTGGCGAGGTTGTTCTGTGGAACCACAGATGGTTGAACATCTGACCGCTGAAGTGGGCCTTACGATTGAAAGCGTTACTGGGCTGGGGTCGCAGTATACGTTCTATAGGTTGCGTAAAAAACCCAAAGTGTAAGTTTATACTACGACTGATTTCCAGAGGCTAGGACAGGGAGGAGCAGCCATGGCCGTAGTCGTGATGAACACGCGGGATTGGCAGAGTATTTCATCATGCGCGTAGTGTATTATACGTTCCCCAGCTTCCTGGACGCCAGCCTGCCATTCATTAGAGAGCTGAGCCGTATGTTAGAGTTGCATGTGCTGTTGCAGATTTCTCCCGAGGCTAGGCGCAGCAATTTGTTTGATTTGGGATCCAGAGAATTGTCGGCAGGAATCAAGGCAGCCGAACCAATATTGCTCAGTTGCTTCCCGGCAGGAGTCGAGGCCTACTGGCGACATACCGCTTCCTTCAACTTGGTCGTATATGACTGCACAAAGAGTCTACACCCTGCTACTTGGAAGGTCAGTTACCACGCAGTAGGGTTCATACAAGAACTACAACCGGACTTGGTCCACATCAATGATGTTTCGCTGAGATTGGCGTGGGCAATGAGGGAATTGAGACGAGATCACGTTGTGGTTGACGTGCATGACCCAACGCCGCACGCGGGTGAGCGAAACTGGCGAACAAGTCTTGCACGCAGACTCACCTATCCCCACGTACAACGATTCATACTGCACAGCCACTCATTGCAGGGTGACTTTCGTCGTCGCTATAGAATTGCAGAGCACAAAACAGTCACCATCCCTCTGGGAGTGTACGATGTATTCCGAGAATGGACTAGCAACTTCGTGAGTAGCGAAGATGCCAATGTGCTATTCTTTGGCCGCCTGTCACAATACAAAGGGATTGAGACTCTTTACCAGGCAGCGCCCTTAGTCGCCGAAAAGGTGCCAAACGTCAGATTTGTTGTTGCGGGAAGATCCGTTCCGGGCTACCAGCTTCCCAGTCCTCCAACCCTACCCCGGTCGGCCTCGATGGAGATAGTGCAGGACTATATCCCCACACTGCAACTTGTTGAATACCTGCAAACGGCGAGTGTAGTGGTTTGTCCTTACTCTGATGCAACTCAAAGTGGAGTAATAATGACTAGTTATGCTCTTGGTAAACCAGTAGTCGCAACACGTGTCGGCGGCCTCTCCGAATATGTAGAAGAAGGCACAACCGGGTTGCTTGTGCCGCCGGGTGACCCCGCAGCACTCGCTGCGGCAATAGTCAGTGTTCTGACAGACCCACGCCTGAGGAACCAGCTTAGGTCGGGATTGGCAGAGGTCCAAAGAGGCAGACTCAACTGGACCTCTATTGCTGAGCGGACCCTTCAAGTATATCGTGACACAATCAGTGAGACGTAGACCGAGATTAGTAGTCGGTGATGTCGATGTCGCTTTTCTGCAGCAAGATACAACAGTCCCTTAGGCTTCGTTTTGGGTCAGACGGACTTCAAATTTCTGCCCAATTGAACAGATTTCTCAAGCGATGAGAAATCTCCAGTCCATCTCAAGCAAATCATTGTTTAGGAAAAAACTTGTGCTCCGTCGAAATCCTTGAGGACCGTTACTATAAGGTGCTCCGGTGGGGTCCAGCACTTCTCAAAAGAGACAACGCAATCAAGCAATGTTATGCAGGACAAGGATTTGTCTGTGAGGTCGATACACGTGAGGAGGCCACTCCGTGAAACACAACCTTCTTATTGTCATCGGTGGTCTTGGCGTTGGCGGTGCCGAGAAGGTCATGATCAGTCTAGTGAATCGCCTGGATCCCAAACGATTCAGGACGACCGTTATTGTGCGTACCGAGGACAACCCATTGGCTGCCGAGATCCATTCTGGTGCCGCACGACTGATCACGATGAAGCATCACACGCTCTACAATCTATCGCCGGCGAAGATCATTCGATCGGCGATCCAAGAAAGCTGTGCCGAAACCGTGCTTTGTTTTGGCCTTACTGATTTCTTTTTCACCCGCCTTGCAGTGCTGGGCTTACCAAACCCACCCCAAATCTGTATTTCGATTCACGCCATACCGCGCACCATGTTCGACCGAAAACAACGTCTGATGCAATGGCTGTATGCTCGTCTCCTAAATGGAGAGGAGCGCATCATTTCGGTGTGCAATTTCCAGGCAGATCATCTGGGCAAAAGCCTATCGCATCCCACGCCGACTCTTCACCACGATCTACAACGGCGTGGATGTTGATCATTTTTCACCCTCGTGTCAACCAGAGACCCGGCTGTTGATTAGAGCAGAGATTGGTGTTCCCACTCACGCATTCTTGATCGTAATGGTCGCAAGATTGCATCCGCAGAAGCGACATGAAGATGCACTTCAAGCCATGCGAGTGCTCACGCTTATGAATGCTACACCCGCAAGTTGTCTGCTATTGGTTGGGGGTGGCAATCCGGGTCGTGAGGCGGACATGCGAGAATTGGCCAGGAGCCTCTCGATTGCAGATCGAGTCATTTTCTGCGGCATCCGTGACGACGTCCGCCCATTTTATGAGGCAGCGGATCTGTTTACGTTAACATCATCTGGTGAAAACTTCTCAATAGCGGCTCTGGAGGCAATGGCTATGGGCTTGCCATGCGTCTTGACAGACGTTGGCGGAGCAGCCGAGATGGTTACGGACGGCACAAACGGTTTCCGGGTACCGCCCGGCAGTCCTGAAATGATTGCAGCGGGTTGGCACCGAGCAAGAGAGGAGTACCACATGTTTGACAAGACGTCAATTCGCGAGGACGTCGTGCGTAGGTTTAATATAGAGAACTGTGTGCGAGAGTATGAACAGATCCTTACTCAGCGGCCGTAACGAGTTTTATCGAACCAATGCATGACCGCAAAGGGACAATGACTGCGTCATTTGACGCACTGTTGCGATTGAACTAGATGATCGGCCCCAGTTGCCCGCAGAAGTTGCGATAGAATGAACAGGAATGAACGCCGATCTCCTTTTTGTCTCCTGTAGGGCCTCATCTCCGTGGACCAGCTCTACCTAGTCTTCTACAGTGAAGACAAAGCTTAGAAGATAGCATTTGCTGTCAGCTGCCCCCGGTAAGAAAAGTAGTCTCTGGCAAAGGAGTGTGGCCACTCGTTTGTTCTATCGAACGAGATGGCATACAATTGATCTTATGCGACTCGCAATTGTACGAACATCCTCATCCCCCGTCAATCGCCATTTCTACAATGTCCAGGAGCTCGGCCTAGCCAGATCTCTAACTCGACATGGATTTGCGGTCGACATCTATTCTGCTGAGAGGTCGTCGCGACGGCCACGAAGCGAAGAAGTCCCCGTCGATCATGGGGTAGTTCATCTCTATTACTGGCCTGTCTGGATTGCTCTCCCGCATCATCATTGTCTCCTCGCTGGCTTGGACGAGCACATACTCAATGAGAATTACGATATAGTCCAAATCCAAGACAGCTACTCCATTGCATCCGCTCAACTTGCCTTTCAACTCAGGCATTTCAATGGACCCATTGTCTTGCAGCAGGGGGTGTATTTGCATCCAGTACGATGGAAGCGATGGGTTCAAGTGGGATTTGAAGCAACAATGGGTAGTTTTCTCCGCACGGCAAGACCGGTTTGCCTGGCTAAAACCGCTGAAGCAGCCAAGTATCTTGTTCGGTTTGGATACGAACGCCCAACACTATTGCCTATCGGTTTTGATGACGCGGTATTCCGCAAGCGCGGTTGCTCAAACAGCACACGCTCGGCCCTCGACATCCAACCTCAGGATCTGCTTCTTCTATACGTGGGCAGGATTGAGCGACGGAGAAATCCTGGAGTTCTCATTCAAGTGTGCAAGAGATTGAGAGACAAGGGGATACCAGCTCATCTGGTGATAGCGGGCGAGGGCACTCTCGAACAAGAGTCCAAGCAAATGGCCATCGAATACCAGTTGACGAGCGCGATTCATTTTGTGGGTTGCGTGCCTCAAGCGGACCTTTCATCATATTACAGGAGCGCAGATTTCTTAGTCCATGCCAGTCATCACGAGATCGTGGGAATGGTGTTTCTAGAGGCTCTCTACCATGGTCTGCCAGTCATCACAAGTGATACCCCGGGGGCAAGGAGCATAATAACTCAAGCGGTAGACGGCTACATTGTGCAGTCTCTGTCCGTTGCGGAGTGGACCACTCTGATTCAGGAACTCTGGGCAAACCCACTTGCTAGACAGCAGCTGAGCGAAATGGCACAAAAAAAGGCTGGAACTTTCATGTGGGAATCCCTCGCCTCCAGTTATGCCGACTTCTACTCCAGAGTCCTGAACGGCCTCACAGACGAATTCGCACAACACCACGCCGCTCCGGAACCTGCCAGGCAGTGTTGTGCGCGCAAAACTTGAAAATTCAGACTATTGAAACAAGGAATCGTAAGTGGACTCTTTTCTACAAATGGGGCCTACGGGTACCAGTATACAGGCGCCCCTCAGTCACAGGCGAAAATCACTCATGCGGTGTAGGCTATCCCCGGGTCTTTCTCACATTGCAGGCTGCTGGCTCGAGCCTTGGACAAATACATGAACACTGCGGCTTGGCTGTCGTGCACCTCGGAATCCTTGCGATTGGCACTGAGAAAATCCCTCACCGCCATCACTGCGCTTCCGCTCTGGCTATACGGCTTGATGTTCTTGGCAAGCACAATATTGCTGTCAGGGTATCGTGTCTACTTCGGCAATCAATCTCTTCAATTACCGATGGTTCAGTGGCTTGGAGATAGCTCACTTTATTCGAATGATCCGTTTGTGGCCACTCTACGGTACTATTGTTCGGCGCTCTGGCCTATGGTAGCCTTTGGTGCGCATTTGTTACCACTGGAACCCTTGCTTTTTGTCTTGTTCATAATCGAAAAAGTACTTCTATTGTTTGGAGCTACATGTTTAGCCAACGCGCTATCCAACAAATCTAAACTAGCTGCCATCGGTTCGATGGCGCTGTTTTCGTTTAGCCCACAACCAATTCTCGGCGGCGGCACCATTGTTGCCAACTATCTTGAACAGACTGGCTTGGCCATTCCGTTCTTGTTGCTCGCTCTGGCGTCTCTTCATAAATCTCGACCGATTTCTTGGGCCATCTGGCTGGCGATCGGATTCAGTCTGACCCCTATGTATGGGGCGTACGCGATCTCCTATTCCGTTCCAGTCATTTTACTTGACTCGGACTACAGACGTCAATGGAGAAAATGGACTATCGCGATGGCTGTGTTCGCTCTTCTTGCCTGTCCATCGTTAGTCTGGACCGTCTCCACCCTTGGCTGCCATGGCACCGATGTCAGCCTGTGGCTTGCACTAGCTCATGCTCGGTTGTCGCATCATCTTTACCCACTTACGTGGGGCATTTTGAACTTTTTCAGATTTGGCCTACTGCTCGGAATTACAGCCATGCTGGCCTGGCTCAACAGATATGGGCATCTAGCAGCATTGTGCAGACACGAGACCATCTGGTCTGGAGTAAGTGTTTTGTGGTTATGTTATGCTTTTGTTGCCGCTTACGTCGTCAAGTCTCCGTCAATGTTGATTATGCATCCGTCCAGAGGAACAGATTTGTGGTATTGCTTGGCTGGAGTTGGATTGGTTTCAGTATTTGCAGCTAAGACGGAGAGGCACGCCGGTAGCTATATTCCGCTGGCGACAGGTTTTCTAGCCTCTGTTTTCTTGTGGTCTCTGGCTCGAGACTCGAGTTTCTGTTTCTTCCCACGTTTGCAGTTGTTGTTTGTGCCGCGATATGGGACTGTATTCCCCTGAAGAGAAGCCTTTATCGATTGCCCATTACTGTTGCCCGGCCGATCAAGCTACTACACAGCTACTTACATAATGTGGGGCCTGACCGTCTAGGCCTGGCACTGGGAGTCTGTGTGTTGGTTTTGTCGGCATTCGCCGGGGCTTTCCTAAGGGATGGAGGCCTAATAAGATATCCCGAAGGATCAATGATCGAGATCACGAAGTGGGCTCAAAAGGAGACATCAGTCAAGGCAAGCTTCTTAATCAATCCCGGTTGGAGCGAGTTTCGCCCGTTGGCGCAACGCAGCGTCTTCACCACTTGGTCAGATGGGTCAGCAATACTTTGGGATCAGGATTTTGCTGAAGAATGGGGCAGGCGACTATCCGCCTTGGGTCTGAATATTTCGACATCAGGAAGTTGGTGCAGCAGCCGACATAGCGTATGATCGCCTTCGGGATAACGACATTAGGGGTTTAGCCAGCGAGTTCTCAATTGACTACTGGGTGGTTGCGTCTGGCCAACCTTCTTCTTTTCCGATAGCTTTTGAGAATCGTAATTGCAAGGTACTCCAGTTGGCGTTGGGCACTTCTCATTAGCCAACGCAATATGACTAGCCATCACGCAATAGATGGCACGAAAGCGCAATCCGTCAAGACAATAGAAATAGCTTGTCCAGCCACGGCTATGCGGCACGAATTCGTGGTTGTGCCACGGTCCGACGTCGCGACCCCACACCGACCTGATCCGGAATCTTTGCACAAGGCGTCTGTTTGATGACTAGAGTCCTCTTGGTTAACACTCGTCACTTCACTGGTGGCGGAGACAGCACCTACACGTTCAACCTGGCCAGACTGCTTGTCAGCAGAGGACACGGCGTCGCGTTCTTTGCCATGCGAGATGAGCGCAACCTGTCCGACCCAAATGATGATTTGTTCGTGAGTCCTGTTGATTTTCGAGAACTGAACCGACACAAGAATCCACTTGCAGGCCTGCGAGTGTTAAGCAGATCACTCTACTCCTACGAAGCCCAGATTAAGTTCAGCCAGATATTGGATCGTTTCAAGCCAGATATTGTTCACTTACAGAACATCCACGCCCACATCACACCTTCGGTCATCTTCGAAGCCAAGAGACGTGGACTGCCTGTCGTCTGGACCCTTCACGACTACAGATTGATCTGTCCCAATTCGCATTTCAGAATTGATGCCACCGGAGAAATCTGCGAGGCCTGTGGGACCGGAACGTACTATCAGGCGATCCTCAAACACTGCAAGAAGAACTCGGTCTTAGCCAGTACCATGGCCGCAGTTGAAGCCTATGCCCATCGTCTCATGGGAGTGCGAGAACACGTCGATGCCTTTTTGTCTCCCAGCGTCTTTCTGAGAGGCAAATTCATTGACCGAGGATTCCCTGCCGACAAGGTGCACCACCTGCCACTTTTCTTGCCCAATACGATATTCGAAACCGATGGTGGATTTGATGGTAACGGTAGCAACGATGGGTACCTGCTTTTTCTGGGCAAGTTGGAGCCCATCAAAGGCGTTCGTACGCTCTTGAAGGCTTGCGGCAAAACTGCCGATATCAAGTTGATCCTAGCGGGGCGAGTTGAAGAGCCGCTAGCCAGCGAACTACCGAATCTGCTACCAGCGAATGCACAATACGTGGGTATGAAATCTGGTCGGGAGATACGACATCTAGTGCGAAATGCCCTTGCCATTGTACTTCCCTCGTTGTGGTACGAGAACCAACCTTTCAGTATTTTGGAGGCTTTTGCCAGCGCCAAACCGGTGATTGCCTCAGACTTGGGAGGGATGGGCGAGCTCGTTGCAGACCGTGAACGTGGATTGCTCGTGCCACCTGGAGATGTAGACCTATTGGCCACGGCCATGCGTTGGATCGCAGCTCATCCGGCTGAAGCGAGATCAATGGGAAGGGCTGGGCTTCGTTATGCTAGATTACACCATGGTGCAGAGCGGCACTACGCCCAGTTGATGCAGACGTACGTGGCAGTGAGACAAGGATAAGAAAATGCCCGACAAAATACGTGATCTCGATTCAGAGCTGATCAATGTTCTGGCCTGCCCAGACTGTTCTGGGACACTGCTGAACGAACACAGTATGCTACAATGTGAGGCTTGCGGCAGACTCTATGAGGTTCGAGATGGAATCCCATTGCTTTATCCTCTTCGGTTCAATGGCGATCACATGAAGACTGAACAGAAACTGGCGGACTTGATGCAGCAGCCCGCGTTAACTGGAAGGGATCGATTCTCAGCAATTCAGTGGCAAAAATCGAAGTCTGAGTTCTGGACGATGGTAGAACAGCACGTTGGGATGAAGTCGGGGGCGTTTGTCAATGTTGGATGCGGTTACGATTCTACTCTTGTCAGTTTCGCCCGGCACAGGCGGGTCTTAGTCAATTTCGACGTAACTTGTGGGCCACTAAGTGTGTTGAGACGTGATTTTGGAGCGCGGCATTGTGTCGCTGGTGACGTTAACCATCTCCCTTTTCGAGAAGGTGCGTTCGACTATGTCATTTGCGTTGACGTCATACATCATGAGAGCAAAAATCTAAATGCAGTTCTGGAACAATTGTGCAGGATACAGAAATCAGGCGGTTCGATATTCTTGGAAGACCCACATTGTTGGGGCATGTTCCAGTTCTTCAAGGCCATGCTTCTCCCACGACCTCTCTATAAGCTCCTGAGATCGACGTGGCATAGCCTCAGACGTTCCGGCCACAGTCCAGCTAATTACGAAATTCGCGACTAGCGTGTGGCGCGTGTCACAGATCCTTCGAGATCTGAAGTACGTCGAATTCCAGGTTCACAGTAACGTTTCTTACCCTAATATCAGCCCATGGATGTATGAGATCTATAGGCTCCTCAGTAGAATTGAATGGGTTTCGAGGTTTCACAATTACCATTATATGCTCAGTGCGACGAAAGTGCAGAACAAGACAATGCTTAAGCTGTGCTAATTGTTCACCACCCGACGTGGATCGCTTGTGCCGGTAGGCGTCGCATTAACAGAGGCTATGAAATGGTCGCGAATCATCATAGGAAAGGCACAACGTAGGGGTTAAACGCAACATACTTTGCGCAAAAGCGGCGGTCTCCGAACACATTACGGCCAACTGATGACCGTCCACAATCAGTCAAAGGACAGTGTAGATGCTGGGTGAGATTAAGCAGCTGATCTCCTATCATTCGCGATTCAGTGCTCGGTTTGCAAAACATGACTGTCACAACGTTTTTGAGAAAGCCGTACGTGACCTCAGAGCGGCTGGTTGCAAAGATATTGCCGGGAAAAGGGTGCTGGACCTCGGCTGTGGGCAGAGATATCCATTTGCCCTTCAGTGCGCCGCTTCTGGCGCTGTGGCAACAGCCCTGGACATCGACCACGTCGAACCAAATCCGTGGCCGTTGGCTTTCTACCATACAACCCGGCACAATGGTCTCAAGCGAGCGTCGAAATCCTTACTAAGGCACCTCCTCTTTGACGGAAATTACTACGGTCGGCTCGAGTCCGAGGCAGGTCGTTCGTTATGTGACTGGCAGAGGCAAATATCGTTCGTCTTGACCGACCCAACCTGTGCAAGCTATCCATTGCCTGCAGGTTCTTTTGACGTGATTGCGTCCAACGCGGTTGTGGAGCACGTTGCGGATGTGGGGCGGTTTGCGTCGGAAGTAAGTCGGTTGTTGGTTTCTGGTGGCTATTTTTATGCGATAATACACAATTATTACTCATTGTCAGGTGGACACAATCTGGAGTGGGCATATCCTGACGAGCATCCATCAAGCGATATACCACCTTGGGATCATCTTCGTGAGAACCGTTTCCCAGCTTGGTCGCATTTGAATCGCCTGCTACCCGACCAGTATCTCGAAGCATTTGGAAGAGAGCTGAAAGTGGCACTCTTCGAAGGACGCGATGTGAACCACGACCCCTGGAATCTTGAGGGAGAGAAGCTACTGACTCCGGAGATCGCGGCCGAGTTGGCCGCGTATCCACGAGACCTCCTACTGACCCGAGCATGGTGCCTGATTTGTAAGAAGAGTGCTTGAGAAAAGGTGCTATCGTTGGACGCATCCCTTGTACTGACGTATCGCTGTAACAGCAAATGCATCATGTGCCACACCTGGGACTACCCGAGCAGCTGCGAGGATGAGGTCGAGCCCAGTATTTATGACAAGTTACCCAGCCTTGACTTTGTCAACATCACTGGAGGCGAGCCGTTCCTACGCGAGGATATTGCCGATGTACTGGACGTCGTGGAGAAGAAATCACCACGAATTGTCATCAGCACCAATGGCTTCCTGACCGATCGCATCTGCCAGGTAATGGATGGTCGGGATCCCAAGGTAGGAGTTCGCGTCAGCCTGGATGGTCTCGGCGGTACACACGAAACCATCCGCGGCGTGCCGGGGGCATATGATCGAGCTACCAGCACATTGAAGGCCTTGCGTGAGATGGGTGTGCGAGATCTGGGCTTCGGCATCACCGTATGCGATGGTAACGCCCAAGACCTTCTGCCTATGTTCCGGATGGCCGAGTCTTCTGGGATGGAATTTGCCATCGCAGTGACACATAACGGATACTACTTTCACAAGACCGACAACGAGATCGAAGACAAGGATCGAGTCGCACACGAGTTTCGGAAGCTCATTCGTGCATACCTGGACTCTTCGCGTCCCAAGAACTGGTTCAGGGCCTACATGGCCACCGGAATCATCGATCACATCTACGGTCGGCCTCGCAAGCTGCCCTGTCTGAACGGCACGATCTCCTTTTTTGTCGATCCATACGGCGACGTCAAACCCTGCAACGTCATGGACGTCATGATCGGCAACCTCAAGAAGCATACTTTCGAAGAGTTGTGGGCGAGTGAAGCAGCCAGGATAGTCAGACAGCAGGTCGCAAACTGCCATGAGAATTGCTGGATGATCGGCAGTGTGAGTTGCGTGATGCGGAAATACATCTGGAAACCCGCTTTCTGGATCCTTCGAAACAAATGGACCTACAGCCCTGACAAGGCTCGCCGTATCCACTGAGGAGCAGTTCATTGCACATCGTGATGTTGGGCGTGAAAGGCATCCCGCACCCGGGGGGTATCGAGAACGTAGTCGAGCAGCTCGGCAGCCGCCTCGTTCAGCGCGGTCACCGGGTTACCGTGTACGTGAGGTCCCACTACACCCCTGCCGATCTGCACGAGTATCGCGGAATGCGCCTGGTGCATCTGCCTTCGATACGGTCCAAGTATCTGGATGCAATCACTCATACCACTTTGGCCACCTTGCACGCTCTACGAACAGGCGCGGACGTTGCCCACATCCATTCGATCGGCCTCTCGGTCCTATCTCCACTGCCGAGATTGCGCGGAATCAAGTCCGTGGTGCAGAGTCACGGTCTCGACTGGCAGCGAGGCAAGTGGGGCCCCCTTGCGAGGGCCTGTCTGCAGCTCACCGACTACAGCACAGTGTACTGGCCCAACGCGACCACCGTCGTGAGTCGCAAGATGCAGAAATACTACGAAGATCGTTTCGACCGCAAGATCGTCTATATCCCGAACGGTGTGAGCGAACCACAAAGAGTTGAGGCCGACGAAATCAGAAGGCTGGGGCTGACAGAGGGCGAGTATATCTTCTTTGCGTCGCGCCTCGTCCCCGAAAAGGGCTGCCATTATCTGCTGCAGGCCTACCGGCAGCTTCAGAATCCGAGTAAGACGCTGGTCATTGCCGGTGACTCCAATTACGGGGATCGTTATGCGGCGGAGCTGAAGGCGCAGGGAAACGAGCAGATTCATTTTCTTGGCTTCGTGAAGGGACGGTTGCTGAAAGAATTGATGAGCCATGCCTACATTTACGTGCTTCCTTCGGAAATCGAGGGCCTGTCCACGGGCCTGTTGGAGGCGATGAGCTACGGCAATTGTGTGCTCGTCAGCGACATCGAAGAGAACCTGGAAGCCATCGGCGACAGCGGTGTCTCATTCCAAAGCAAGAATATCGAGGACCTGGCGGCAAAATTAGGGTATCTGACCTCACACGCCGATGTTGTGGATTCCTACGGACAGAAGGCAAGGCATTACGTTCAGGAGCACTTCGACTGGGATAACGTTACAACTCAGTTCGAAGCGCTCTATCGTTCTCTTGCGGAGGCGCGATGAGCGGCGTCGCTCTGCAGGCGAGAGATAGATCTCAAAAGCTTCCCCGGTTGGCGAAGCGCACGCTGGACATTTTGGCGGCCGGGATCGCCCTGGCACTGCTCTCCCCGGTCCTCCTTCTCATCGCCCTGGGCATCAAGCTTACTTCGCCGGGGCCTGTGTTCTACGATTGGCCCGTCGTGGGTCGGAACGGCCGGCATCTCAAAGCCTACAAGTTCCGTACGATGGTAGTCGGCGCGGACTCGATGAAAAAAGACCTTCTGAAATACAACGAGTCGACCGGGCCGGTCTTCAAGATGAAGAACGATCCCCGAGTCACGCCGATCGGCCGCGTCCTGCGGCGCTTCAGTTTGGACGAGTTACCGCAGCTTTGGAGCGTCCTGAAGGGCGACATGAGCCTGGTCGGGCCGCGTCCCGTGTTGACGTACGAATGGGAGCAGTTTAACGAGTGGCAGCGCCAGAAGCTGAGCGTCAAGCCAGGTGGGGTCTGTCTGTGGCATCTCCGGGGCCAGCCCCGTGACCTCGACGAGTGGGTCAAGCTCGATCTGGAATACATCCAGAACCGGTCGTTGTGGCTCGATATCAAGATCCTCTTCGGTACGGTGCTCTACGTCCTCAAGGGCCGCAACTGCTGATCCAAGGAAAGAGAGTTCGAGAAGAATGAAACTCCTCGTTACGGGCGGCGCCGGCTTCATCGGCTCGCACTCGGTCGACGCCGCGCTTGGCAAAGGCCATACGATTCGCATCCTCGACGCACTGGAGCCGCCGGTTCATGCCGACGGACAGATCCCCGACTACGTACCGCTGGGCGACATAGAATTTATTCGTGGTGACGTAAGAAATAAAGCCGACTGGGAGCGCGCGCTCGACGGCGTAGACGCCGTGATCCACCTGGCAGCCTACCAGGACTACCTGCCCGACTTCAGCAAATTCTTCCACGTCAACACGGTCGGCACGGCCCTGCTGTACGAGGTCATTGTGGAGCGCCGTCTGCCCGTGCGCAAAGTGGTGGTGGCGAGCTCGCAGGCGACGTACGGCGAGGCCAAGTACGAGTGCCTGAGCCCCGCCTGCCCCACGACGGTGGAACAGGGCACGCGAGTCCGGTATCCGCCCCTGCGCGACGAAGCCCAGCTCAAACGCGGCCAGTGGGAGCTGCGCTGCCCGGCGTGCGGCGAAGTCCTGCAATGGGTCACCACCGACGAAGCCGTGACGAGTCCGCACAACCAGTACGCCGTGAGCAAATACACCCAGGAGATGGTCGCCTTGAACCTGGGCCGCCGCTACGGCATCCCCACCACCTGCATGCGCTTCTCCATCGTGCAGGGCGCGCGGCAGTCGTTCCGAAATGCCTATTCCGGAGTGTTGCGCATCTTCGCCCAACGGCTGCTCAACGGCCGGCCGCCGGTCTGCTACGAGGACGGCCGCCAGCTCCGCGACTACGTGTCGGTTCACGACGTCGCGCGCGCCAACCTGCTCGTGTTGGAAGACCCGCGCGCCGACTACGAGGTGTACAACGTCGGCGGCGACCGGCAGGTGTCCGTGCGGGATTACGCTGAGCTGATCGCGAAGCACGCCGGCGTCGGCATCGAGCCGGAGACCCCGGGCCTGTACCGCTTCGGCGACACGCGCCACGTTGTCTCTGACGTGAGCAAACTCAATTCGCTCGGCTGGTCGCCGCAGGTGTCGCTGGAGGCCATTGTGGACAAATACATTGCCTGGGCGCAGGCGCAGCCTGGCTTCCGAGACTACTATCGCGAGG
Organism: uncultured Chloroflexia bacterium; assembly: GCA_963843645.1. Taxonomy (GTDB): domain Bacteria; phylum Chloroflexota; class Anaerolineae; order DAOTYC01; family DAOTYC01; genus CAWJLE01. The sequence goes on from CAWJLE010000005.1 coordinate 565,662, forward strand.
CCGAGGCGCGCATGCAGGCTCTGGGCACCCTCCGAAAGGTTGAAGCACGCTGAGTTCCCGCGCGGCTGGCTCGCCACACATCCCTGCAGACCAGTCAGCACAGATCACGAGGACGTCACATGCTCATCGCTCGCGCTCCTGTCCGCATTAGTCTCGCCGGGGGCGGCACCGACCTGCCGGCCTACTACGAGCAGTTCGGCGGTGTGGTGCTGAACACCACGATCGACAAATACTTCTACGTGTTCCTCAACGTCTGCGCGGCGGACAGCCTGCAGATCACGTCGTCGGACTTCCGCACGTTCTACCGCCACGACGGCGGCGAGCCGCTGCTGTGGGACGGCGACCTGTCGCTGCCGCGCGCGGTCCTCAGCCACTTCGGCATCCGCAGCGGCGTGTCGGTCTTCCTGGCGTCGGAGATCCCGCCGGGCACGGGGCTGGGCTCGTCCAGCACGGTGACGGTGGCGCTCATCAAGGCGCTGAGCACCGCGCTGGGCCGGCGGCTGGACAACGGCGACGTGGCCGAGCTGGCGTGCACCATCGAACTGGGCAAGCTGGGCCAGCCCATCGGCAAGCAGGACCAGTACGCGGCGGCCTTCGGCGGGCTGAACTGGATCGAGTTCGACCGATCCGGCGCGCGGGTGGAGCCGCTGCGCCTGCCGACGGCCGTGCTGCATCGCCTGGAGCGTGGCCTGATGCTGTTCTTCACCGGGTCGTCGCGCAGCGCGTCCCAGATCCTGGCCCGGCAGACGGAGAGCAGCCGGCGGCAGGACCCGGCGGTCATCGACGCGCTCCACCGGGTCAAGGCGATGGCCGGCGAGGTGCGCCGCTGCCTTCGAGCGCGGCGACGTGCGGGCCTTCGGCGAGCTGCTGCACGAGAACTGGGAGCAGAAGAAGCGCTTCGCCCAGGGCATCTCCAACCCGGCCATCGACGAGGCCTATGCCCTGGCGCGCGGCGGCCGGCGCCATGGGCGGCAAGATCACCGGCGCGGGCGGCGGCGGCTTCCTGCTGCTGTACTGCGAGCCGGCCCACCAGGACGCCGTCACCCGGGCGCTGGAAGCCCGCGGCCTGCGCCGCATGGAGTTCCACTTCGATTGGATGGGCGCGCGCGTCCTGATGAACGCCGGGCTCCGCCTGGCGACGCCCGAGCTCGTCCCGAGCGACTTTTAGTCTGCCCGAGCGCGCAGGGCAATTGCGTCAGAATTGTTGCGCTCGTCCTGGCGATTGAAAATCGTGCGCAGCACTATCGGTTTGCGGCTAAATGCGGCAAAGCCTGCCTTCGCAGGCTAAATACGGACGGCATAACGACTTGTAAACGCGGTCCCTGGTAACAAAATGATCATGCCAACCATTGTTGTCGTGGTCGTTAGCCTGCGAAGGCAGGCTTTGCCGCATTTAGCCGCAAACCGATAGTGCTGCGCACGATTTCCAATCGCCAGGACGAACGCAACAATTTTAACGCAATTGCCCTGCCCAAGCGCGCAAGAATAGCCAAAATCCAAGGAAAACGGGCTTTGCGAGAGCCCAAACGCACCATTACCCCCACCCCAGGGAGGCCCCATGAGCACGAGATCCCTCGAAAAGGACACCTGGCCCGCGCTGCCGCCCTTCGACGCCTTCGCGCCGCGCGTGTGGACCGGCCGGCGCCGCGCGGGCCGATACCAGCGCTGGGCCATGGGCGTGACGCTGGTCGTCAGCGACGCGGCCATGGTCGTCGGCGCGCTGCTGCTGGCCTGGTATCTGCGCATCGGCAGCGGGTGGATGGTGTACAACGCGCCGGGGGCGCTGTCCAGTTACTGGCGCGCAGTGTGGATGGCCGTACCCCTGGTGCTCGCCCTCTTGGCCGTGCATCATCTCTACGAGGCGGGCTCGCTGCTCGGCGGCACGGACGAATACGCGGGGATCCTGCGCTCGTGCACCTACGGCATGGTGGGCCTGAGCGTGCTGTCGTTCTGGGAGCACGGGAGCCTGGTGTCGCGCGGCTGGCTGCTCATGAGCTGGGCGCTGACCGTCGTCATGGTCACCGGCTCGCGCTTCGGGTGGCGGCGCCTGTTCCGGCGGCTGCAGGCCCGGCGCGGTTGGCTCACCACGCCCACGCTCATCGTCGGCGCCAACGAGCACGCGCGGGCCATCGCCGGCCAGCTGGAGGCCGCCGGCACGGGCGCCCGCATCGTGGGCTTCGTGGACGACTTCCTGCCCGCGGGTACGCCGGTCCTCGACGGCCGGCAGGTGGTCGGCCCTCCCCGGCTGCTGCAGGAGATCATCCGGCGCCACGACGTCGAGCGCGTGATCGTCCTGCCGAACGCCGTTGCGTGGGAGACGTTCCACGACATCATGCGGCAGGCGGCCTCGTCGGACGGCTTCGATCTGGAGATCTCCCCCGGCTTCTACGAGATCGCGACCACCAGCGTGTCGGTCACGCAGCGCGGGTTCGTCCCCCTGCTGCGGGTGGAGCGGCTGCGCATCGTGGGCCTGGACTGGGTGCTGAAGAGCGCGGTCGACTTCGGCCTGGGAGTTCTGCTGGTCGTGCTGACCGCTCCGCTCACGGTGCTGATCGCGCTGGCCCTGTGGCTGGAGGTCGGCTGGCCCATCGTGGAGCGGCATCGGGTGCTCGGCCTGAACGGCAAGCCTTTCCAGACGACCAAGTTCCGCACGGGCTTGCAGGGTACGGTCGAGCGCTGCCTGGACCAGCCCCTGGCCCCCACTCCGCCCGGCGCGGCGGAAGGAGCGACGCGCTGCGCGGCCGGTCTCTGCCGCCTGTTGTTCCGCACCGGCCTGGACAAGCTGCCGCAGCTCACCGACGTCCTGCGCGGGCGAATGAGCCTGGTGGGGCCGCGCACCATCTCGGTCGGGCGCGAGGCGCAGCACGAGGCCTGGCTGTCGCACCTGCTGGTCGTCAAGCCGGGCTGGACGGGCCCGTGGGCCGTGAGCGGCGCGTCCGACGTCGACGCAGAGATGCGCCTCGACCTCTTCTACATCCGCAACTGGACCATCTGGGTCGATCTGCAGCTCCTCTACCAGACGGCGAAGAAGGTCCTCCTGCATTGGAGCCGCAAGGCGCCTTGAAAGCCCTGATCCTGGCCGCGGGCGAGGGCACGCGCCTGCGCCCCCTCACCCTGGACCGGCCCAAGCCGATGCTGCCCATCGCGGGCGAGCCGCTGCTGGCGATCACCGTGGAGCAACTGCGCCGGCACGGCGTCATCGACCTGGCGATCAACCTGCACTATCACCCCGAGGCGATCACGTCGTATTTCGAGGACGGCCGCCGCTTCGGCGTGTCGATCACGTATTCCGACGAGGAGCGGCTGCTCGGCACTGCCGGAGCGGCGAAGCAGCTGGAGCATTTCCTCAATGACACCTTCTTCGTCGTCTACGGCGACGTCCTGACCGACCTGGACTACGGCGCGCTGCTCCGGTTCCACCGCGAGCGGCGCAGCCTGGTGACGCTGTCCCTCTACCACGTCGACAACCCCACGGAGGTCGGCCTGGTGGGATTGGACCAGGCGGGGCGCGTCACGCGCTTCCTCGAGAAGCCGCGTCTGGATGAGGTCTTCACCGACCTGGCCAGCTCCGGCGTCCTGGTCTGCGAGCCCGCCGTGCTGGGCGCCGTCCGCTGGGGCGTCTTCTGCGACTTCGGCCTCGATCTGCTGCCGCTGCTTCTGACCGAAGGCGCGCCCATGTACGGCCTGCCCCTGGCCGCAGGCGAATACCTCATCGACATCGGCACGCCGGAGAAATACGCGCGCGCCCAGCGCGAATGGCCGCTGGTGCGTGAGCGGCGGCGGTACGGCTAGACCTCTCTCCCGGTGGTCTGTGACCACCCCCTGAGAAGGGAGAGGCGAACGACAACGACTTGCCCCTCTCCCTTCTCAGGGGGTGGTCACAGACCAGCCGGGAGAGAGGTCTGGCCACGGCACGATCAACCCACCCTGGAGGTACCCTCGAATGGTTACAGGCACAGATGCAGTCGACGTCTATCTCACCCAGCTGGCGGGGACGGTGCAGGACATGCCCCGGGAGCCGATCTGGGCGGTCATTCACGCGCTCATGGACGCCTGGCGCACGGGCCGGCGCGTGTTCATCCTGGGCAACGGCGGCAGCGCGTCCACGGCGTCCCACATGGTCAACGACCTGAACAAGCTGACCATCAGGCCGGGCAAGCCGCGCTTCAAGGCCATGTGCCTCGCGGACAACGTCCCGCTGCTGACCGCCTGGGGCAACGATACCGCCTTCGAAAACGTCTTCGTCGAGCCGATGCTCAACTTCCTGGAAGCGGGCGACGTCGTCATCGGCATCTCGGCGAGCGGGAACTCGGCGAACGTCGTCAAGGCCCTGCGGGTCGCGCACGAGCACGGCGCGGTGACGGTGGCCTTCACCGGCTGCAAGGGCGGCAAGTGCCTGGACCTGGCCGACCACTGCATCCCGATCCCCAGCGAGCACCTCGGCCAGCAGGAGGACGCGCACGTGATCCTGGACCACGTCATCGCCAACACGCTCAAAGACCTGATCGCGCTGGAACCGTAGCCGCCATGCGGAGCGCCGTATTCCTGGACCGCGACGGCGTCATCAACGCCAACCGCGCGGACTACGTCAAGTGCTGGACGGAGTTCGTCTTCCTGCCCGGCGTCTTCGAGGCCCTGCAGTGCCTGAGCGAAAGCCGCCGGCTCGTGGTCGTCGTCAGCAACCAGTCGGCCGTCGGTCGGGGCCTCACCGCGCCGGAGTCGGTGGAGGCCATCCATGGGTGCATGCGGACCGAGATCGAGCGGCGCGGCGGCCGGATCGACGCCGTCTTCCACTGCCCGCACCGTCCGGACGAGGACTGCGAGTGCCGCAAGCCGCGCCCAGGGCTGCTGTTGCGCGCCGCGCGCGAGCTGGGACTCGACCTGGCGCGCTCCTACCTGGTCGGCGACGCGGTCAGCGACGTCGAGGCGGCGCTGGCCGCCGGCTGCACGCCCCTGCTCGTGCTCACGGGCCGTGGGGCGGATCAGCAGCGCCTCCTGGCCGAGCGCGGCCACGTGGGCGTTCCCGTGGTCCGCGATCTGGCGGAGGCGGTGAGCTGGATCGCGCTGGCCGACGTTGGAATTCGGGTCGGCGCCCTGCAGTGACCCAGTTCCTGAGCCGCCTGTTCGGCTTCCTCGACCGCTGGTTCTGGGTGGCGCTGCTGCTGGCGGCGCCACTGTTCGTGTTCCCGTCGCCGCAGCGCACCGCGGCGTTCCTGCTCGTTCCTCTCGGCTGGATCATCGCCTGGTGCGCCGGGCGGACGCCGGTGCCGCGCACGCCGCTGAACGCCTCCCTGCTCGTGATGTACGCCATGGTGGCGGTCAGCCTGTTCGTGACCTGGAGCGTGCCGGTCAGCCTGCCCAAGATCGCAGGCATGATCTTTGGGCTGGCCGTGTTCATGATCATCGCGCGCACGGGCGCACCTCTCTCTCGGTCGGAAGACGCCGGCCCCTCGGCCGGGTGGTGGACAGCGTGGTTCATCTTCCTGGCCCTGGGGCTCGCCCTGGCCGGCGTCGGCCTCTTCGGCACGCGCTGGCTGACCAAGCTGCTGCTGCTGAGCGCCATCACCTCGCGGTTCACCGCCCAGATCACGTTTCTGCCGGGAGCGGCGGGCGGATTCCAGCCCAACGAGGTCGCGGGCTCGCTGCTGTGGGCCGTCCCCATGTGGCTGGCGCTGTGCGTCCTGCTGCTGGCGCGCGGCGACGCGTTGCGGCAGCGCTGGGGCGGGCTCCGGTGGCTGGCCGCGCTGATCCTGACCGGGGGAGCGACCCTCTTCGTGGTGGGTGTGCTCGCGCTGACCCAGTCGCGCAGCGCGTACGCCGGCATCGGCGTGGCCGTCGTCGTCCTGCTGCTCGCGGCGCTGCCGTGGCGCGGCCGGCTGGCGCTCGCGGTCGTCCTGGCGCTCGTCGTCGTCTCGCTGGCCGCTCTGGGCGGGCAGGGGACCATCGCCCGCGCGTGGCAGCAGCTGGCGCAGAACGGCGTCATCTCTGGGCAGGCTTTCACGATGCGGCATTGGCAGAGCCGGGTCGACGTGTGGAGCGCCGGATTGCAGGGCTTGCGGGACTACCCGGTGGGCATGGGCATGAACGCCTTCCGCGGCCTGTCGCCGCGCCTGTATCCGTCGGCCTATCGATCCCCCACGTCCGACGTGGCGCACGCGCACAACGAGTTCCTGCAGGCGGGGCTGGACCTGGGATTGCCGGGGCTGGTCGCGTTCGCGGCGCTGTACCTCGGCGCGTGGTGGATGCTGCGCGACGTGTGGCGCGCCGCGCGGTTCGACCCGGACGCGTGGCACCTCGACGCGGCGGAGGCGGAGCTGTCCGCGGCGACGCGGCGGACGCTGACGCTGGGCCTGGGCGGCGGGCTGCTGGCGCACGGCGTCTTCGGGCTCACCGATGCCGTCGCGCTCGGCGCCAAGCCGGGCGTGCTGTTCTGGATGCTGCTGGGGCTGATCGCCGCGCTGCACGCGCAGACCCGGAACGGGGAAATTTCACCACGGAGACACGGAGAAAGGCGACGACATTAACCACGAAGGACACTAAGGAACACAAAGAAGGACAGGAAAAAGAATAAGAAAAAAGAAAAGAAAAGAAAAAGAACAAAAAAACAACAAACAACAAACAACAAACAACAAACAACAAACAACAAACAACAAGAGAGTGTCTTTCCTTCTCTTGTCTTTTGCTTTCTATTTTTCTTTGTGTTCCTTAGTGTCCTTCGTGGTTCATGTCCCTGTCGTTTGTCGTTGCCGTTATCTTTCTTTGTGTTTCTTGGTGTCCTTCGTGGTTCATGTCCCTGTCGTTTGCCGTTGTCGTTCTCTGTGTTCTCCGTGTCTCCGTGGTGAGATTGAGTGGTCTCGATGATTGACTTCAGGTGGGTCGCGGCGAACGCCGTGTGGGTGGCGGGCCTGGCGTGGGCCCTCGCGGCGTGGAGCTGGCGCAGCGGTGGGGCGGGCCGGCCGTCCGCCCGATGGGGGCTGCTGTTGGCGTGCGCGGGTGGGTTCGCCGCGCGGGACTTCCTGCCGGAGCGCGTGATTGTCGGACTGGTCGCGCTGGCCATCGTGCTGCAGGGCGCGGCCGCGCGCTGGCCGGGCGAGGACTGAATGATGAATGCATGGGTGGACGAGCTGGACGGCGGGCGGCGCGCACCGGAGATCAGCGTCGTGGTGCCGGCCTACAACGCGGCGGACACGCTGGCGGCGTGCCTCGACGCCCTGCAGGCGCAGACCGCGCCGCGGTGGCGGTACGAGATCATCGTCGTGGACGACGGGTCGACGGACGGCACGGCACAGGTCGGCGCTCGGCGCGGCGTGCGCGTCATCCACCAGACGCACCGGGGCGCGTCCGCGGCGCGCAACCAGGGCATCCGCACCGCGCGGGGCCGGCTCGTCTTCTTCACCGACGCCGATTGCGCGCCCGCGCCGGACTGGGTCGAGGCCATGGCCGCGCCGTTCGCGGATCCGGCGGTGGCCGGGTGCAAGGGCGTCTACCGCACGCGGCAGTCGGGGCTGCTGCCGCGGTTCGTCCAGGCGGAGTACCTGGCGAAGTATCGGGCCATGGCGGCCGCCCGGCGGATCGATTTCGTCGACACCTATTCGGCGGGCTACCGGAAGTCCGTGCTCGACGAAGGCGCGTTCGACGAGAGCGTGCTGTATGCGGAGGACGCCGAGCTGTCTTTCCGGCTGGCGCTGCGCGGCCACATGCTGGTGTTCGATCCCGCCGCGGTCGTGTACCACCGGCACGCGGAGGGGCTGTGGCGCTACCTGCGGCGGAAGTTCCGCTTCGGGCAGTGGCGCGTCGAGGTCTACCGGCGCTATCCGCAGAAGCTGCGGGGCGATTCGCACACGCCAGAGGTGCTGCGCGAGCAGCTGGCGCTGGCGGCGCTGACCCTGGGGGGCCTGGCGCTGGCGCCGGTCTTCGGTTGGGCGCGCTGGTTGCTGGTCGCGTCCGCCGCCGCCTTCGGGCTGACCACCCTGCCGTTCTGCGCGCGGGCGTGGGCGGAGGATCGGGCGGTCGCGTCGATCGCGCCGGCCCTGCTGTGGCTGCGCGCGCTGGCGCTGGGACTGGGGCTGGCCTACGGGCTCGCGCTGCAAGTCGCCGGCCGGCTCCGCGCCTGGGTGATCGCATCGGAAGATGTCGCGTCAGCCGCGTGACCGGCGCCGCGCCCGGTGGGGCTGGGCGCTCGTCGCGCTCGGCGTCGCGATGTGGCTCGCCGGGCTGGGCGGGCTGGCCCTGCGCGCCAATCGGTGCCTGGCGGACGTCCGGCTGCTGGCGGGGCAGGCGGCGCAGCTGCAGGACTTCGTGCAGGCCTACGGCCAGTCGACGCTGACCTCGCCGGAGAGCGTGTCCTCGATGTACCAGGCCCTGCGCGTCATGGACGCCGAGCTGGGCGACCTGGCGGGGCAGGGCGCGCCGTTCCTGGCGCTCAGCCCGTACCTGGCGTGGTGGCCGGCGTACGGTCCGGACGTCCAGGCCGCGCCGGGGCTGCTGGCCATGGCGCGGGGGCTGCTCACGACCGGGGTCGTCGTCACGGGGCTCATGCAGGGCGCGCCCGGCGACGGCACGGCGCTGGCGGTCCGCGCGAACGAGGGCGCCCTGGAGGCGGCCCGCGCGGCCCTGGACCGCGCGACCGCGGCGCGGGCGGAAATCGACGCCGGGCGGGTGTCGCCCCAGGTCCGGCGGAGCCTGGAGACGTTCGATCGCGTGGCCCCGGTCCTGGATATGCTGCTGCGGGCCGGCCGGCTCGCCCCCTATTTGATTGGCCTGGACCGGCCGCAGACGTATCTGCTGCTGGCCCAGAGCGAGGACGAGCTGCGCCCGACGGGCGGCTTCATTACCGCCGTGGGCCGCCTGCGCGTCGAGCGCGGGCGCGTCACCGAGCTCAGCCTCGGCGACAGCTACGCGGTCGACGACCCGGCTCGGGACTATCCGTATCCCCCCTGGCCCCTGTACGAGTACATGGGGGCCGACATGTGGCTGCTGCGGGACGCCAACTGGTCGCCGGACTTCCCGACGTCCGCGGAGACGGCGGCAGCGCTGGCGCGCGTGGGCACGGGCGTCGACGTGGACGGCGTCATCGCCGTCGATCAGCGCACGCTGCAGTACATCCTCGCCGCGGTCGGCCCCGTCGAGGTCGAGGGCAAGGACGGCATCGACCGGGTGACGGCCGACAACATCACCGGCTGGATGCAGGCGCAGTGGTCGCCGGTCTCGGCGGACACCCAGAACCGGGAGTGGTGGCTGCAGCGCAAGACCTTCGTCGGCGACCTGGCGGGCGCGCTGCGGCGCAAGCTGGAGGTCGGCGGGCAGCTGGACGCGGTGGCCCTGGCGGAGGGCCTGGCGCGCGCCCTGGGCGAGAAGCACCTGCTGATCTACAGCCGGGATCCGCGGGCCGCGGCGCTGCTGGCCGAGTACGGGTGGGACGGCCGCATCGCGCAGGGCCCGGGCGACTACCTGTCGCTCGTCGAGGCCAACGTCGGCTTCAACAAGGCGTCGCCCATGATCGAGCGCAAGGTCAATTACCGCGTGGCGCTGGACGGCACCGGCGGGGGCGACGCGGCGGTCACCGTGCGGTACCGGCACACCGGGACGCAGCGGGTCGATTTCTGCGAGCACGTCTCGCGCTACGACCCGGTCTACGCCGACCAGATGAACCGCTGCTATTGGAGCTACGTCCGGCTGGTGGCGCCGGCCCCGGCCGAGCTGGAGGTCGCGCCCCGCACGCGGGTCGCCGGCCAGAACCTCGTGCGCGGCCGGGCGTCGAAGGACACCGTGGATCCGGAGCGGGTCGGCGACGCGCGGCAGAGCTGGGGCCAGCTGGTCCTGCTGGCGCCCGGCCAGAGTATCGACCTCGATTACCGCTATCGTCTGCCCGCGGCGGACGCGCCGCTGAACGACGGGCTGCGGCAATATCGCCTCCTCGTGCAGAAGCAGCCCGGCCTGCGGGACCTGCCGGTGTCCGCGGAGGTGACTCTGCCGGCGGGCGCGCGCCTGGCGGCCGCCGATCCGCGGCCGGCCGGGGTGGCGGGCAGCGTCGTGCGGTTCGACCTGGACCTGGTCAAAGACCAGGTGATTCAGCTGGATTATCGACCGTAGGAGGAATTCACTTCGTGGGGAATTGGGCGCGCGTGAGCGGATGGCGGCATGGCCTGGGCCTCGCGCTGCTGATCGCCCTGGCGGTGGTCGCCTTCGGGCCGGCCGCCTGGGCCGGTCCCGCCGCGAGTCCGCTGGGCCAGACTGTGCCGCCCCGGCCGACCGGGCGAGCGGGGCCCGTGCCGCAGCCTCCCGGGTCCGATGATGGGAACGCCTCGGCCCCCGGTGTCGGCCCGGTCGTGACGGGCGCGCTGACCGCGACCCTGCAGTCGTCGGCGCCGTCCTTGGCGCCCGCGCCGGTGGGCCTGCCGCCCGGCGAAGCGACCGGGACTGCTGCGCCGCGGGCCGGAGGGCCGGCGGAGCCCGCCGCGGTCGGTACACCCGTGGCTGGCGCCACCGCACCGGCATGGACGCTGACGGTCGTTCCGGTGAGCGGCGGCGTGAGCGGCGCAGTGATCAGGCGAAATGCGCCTTCGCCGATCACGCAGCGGGCGGCGCTGGCGTCCCTGGGCTGCATGGCCTGGCCCGCCGTCGGGCTGCTCCTGGTCGTCGCGGGCGGGCTGCTCGTCTCGACGAGACGGCGTTCGTGACGCATTGTTCGCCCGGCACGCCGCCCCGGCGGCGCCCGCGAATCCCTGCCGGCGCGGTGGGACTCGTCTTCGCATTGGCTCTTGCGGTCCTGTGCTGCGCGGCGGTCCGCGCGGAGGGTCCGGCCGTCTTCCCCAACTGCCGGCTGGGCGTCGCCATGACGTCGCCGCCGCTGACGGACTACATCGCCTACGAGCAGCTCAAGCTGGGCGCATATGTCGATTTCGCGGTCCACCCGCCTGACGCGGCGCTGCCCCCCGGCATCGAGTACCTCCGCACGATCCGCATGGAGCAGGTGAAGCTGCCGCCCTCGGCATGTCCGGCGCAGCCCTCATGTCCGCGCTGCTCCGGCAGCGACCCGAACTGCTACTCCGGGCCGACGTACCGCGACTGTTACCAGACTCCGGTCACCTATACACTGAAGTCGCCGCAGTCGTTCGATGCGCTGCGCGGCCAGGTCGCGGCCAATCCGGGCGCATTGTGGTTGGTGGGCAACGAGCCGGACCGGCGGTCGTGGCCCACGGGCGATCTATCCGGCTGGGACGGCCAGGACGAGATGACGCCGGAGCTGTACGCCCGCGCCTACTGCGAGATCCGCCGCGAGATCCGCCGGGTCGACCCCGGGGCGCAGACCGCCATCGCGGGGATGGTGCAGGGCACGCCGCTCCGCCTGAAGTACCTCGACCGGGTCTGGGCGGAGTATCCCAAGGTCTGCGGTGGACGCCGGCTGGGCGATGACGTGGACGTGTGGAACGTCCACGCTTTCGTGCTGCGCGAGGCAGCCCTGCCCTGCTACTGCAACACCGGCGAGACCTGGGGCGCAGAGGTGCCTGCTGGCTTGAGCGATTGCGCGGGCCGGCTGTATTCGGCGGCCGACAACGGCAGCCTGACTTACCTGAAGCAGGAGATCGTCGATTTCCGGCGCTGGATGAGGGACAAGGGGGTGCGCAACCGGCCGCTGATCGTGACCGAGGGCGGCGTCAACCTGGGCACCTACTGGCTGTCGACCTGGCAGGTCAAGTCCATCATGAACGGCATGCTGGATTACGTGCTCAACCAGAGAGACTCATCGCTGGGCTACCCGATCGACGGTAACCGGCTGGTCCAGCAATTCCTCTGGTGGAGCATGGACACACACGAGGAGCCGGACGAATACGGCTATACGATGGGCGTCGATTCCCTGTACGATCCGGGCACGCACGCCCGGCTCGAGTACGGGAACAACTGGGTCGCATACGTGCGGAACGCACTTCACAGCGAGGCCGTGACGCCCCGGGTCAACCTGCTGGTGACGGACACGAAGTCCGCGCCGGCGGTGGTCGATGAGCCGACCGGGCCCGTGACGCTCACTCTGAAGGCGTCGGTGTACAACACCGGCAACACGCGAACGGCCACCGGCAGCGGCGTCGTGGTCCGCTTCCGCCAGGGAACGCCCGCCGAGCCGGGCGCACTGATCGGTGCCAGGGTCATCACCGACGTACGCGGCTGCGGTCGCGAGGTCGAGGTGGACCAGCCGTGGCGGATCGACCTGCCGGAGCTGGGTGCGTACCCATGGTACGCGGAGGCCGTTCCCATTTCAGGCGAAGAGCGCGTCGACGACAATTGGGCCGCGGGCGTCGCACTGGTCGCGAAGCCGGAGGCGGCGCTGCCTGTCATCTATCGAAACTCGGAGTAGTCACGAACCTACCCGCTCAGATTGGAGCACAACACAGAAGGGAGCAACTCAATGAGCTCGCAGGCAGGTGATGGGCGACACGGTTGGCTGGCGGCGGCTTGTATCGTGTGGACGATAATATTGGGCGGCATATTCCTCGCAGTGCCGGCGCACCAGATTCTGGCGATGCCAGACGCATCGATGGATGCAGCCGTATCGGATATTCCGCCTGTGCCGACGGCGCCGCCGCAACCCACTGCGCCGCCACCCCCGACGGAGGATCACAAGGTGCTCGGCCCGGGCGATCAGCTGGATCATCGGAACGATTGGGGCATCGAGATCATCAACCGGAGCTGCCCCACGTCGCCGCTCACGGTCACAGTGGGCGTGTACCCCTACAATCCGATGACCGCCACGTACCCCATCACGGGGCCGTTTCAGGCGTACGATCGCTACTGGAACGTCAGGGCCACCGGAGCGAACGACACCGACCCGACTTGCCTGCACAGCCTGACCGCCCAGTTCTGCTTCCCCCTAAGTGCGACCCAATATTCGCTCTTTTACTGGAATCCCCTGGCCGAGCTGTGGCAGAGGGTGGGCATCGGGCCCCTGCTCCAAAGCTACGATGTGTGCTACAACACGACGTTCCTGAGTGACAGCGTCCCGTCGCTGATGCAGCTCGACGCGGGGCTCGTGTTCGCCTGGGGCTATACCAAAACCGGGCATCTGGTCAGCAACGACGTTTACCTGCCGATTATCATGCGAAACTACTCGCGCACGCAGTAGCGAGCCGGCCATCCGCACGTCGCGCGTGGAGGAATGTCGGGTCATGAGACGACCGGTTGCGAAAAGCAGAGCGTTGCTGGCGAGCATCAGCAGGGTCATGCTCGGCCTCATGTGGGTCATCGTGCTCGCGTCGCCGTCCGAAGCCCAGGCGCCGGATGGCGTCCAGGCGACGGCGGCGACGCAATTCCCGAACTGCCGCCTCGGCGCTGCGATTCTGCACGATGCGACGGCGTACGACCTGGCGGGCCTGAACCTGGGCTGGTACGTGAGCTACAGCACGCAGTCCTCGCCGCCTAAGCCGCACGGCATGGAGTTTGTCCAGGTGGTGCGGGTACACCAGAAGAAGACCAGCTGGTGTCGCGACTGCTACGAGCTTCCCTACGACTACAACATGACCCCCTCCGCGGCGACCCTGGCTGCCCAGGTGACCGCCAATCCCGGCGCGACCTGGTTCATCGGCAACGAGCCGGACCGGCGGGATTGGTCGGCGACCGGCGGCCAGGACGAAATCGTGCCCGAGCTCTACGCCCAGGCTTACCACGACATATGGGCCATCATCCGCGGGGTGGATCCCACGGCTCGCATCGGGCCCGGCGGCGTGGTCCAGGGCACTCCCTTGCGTCTCAAGTACCTGGACCGGGTGTGGACCCAGTACCAGGCTCTGTTCGGCCATCGCTGGGGCGACGACGTGGACGTGTGGAACCTCCACAGCTTCATCTTGAATGAGAAGAAGGGCGACTACGGGGCGGATATTCCCGCGGGCCTGACGGACAGCAAAGGCGTGACGATGAGCTGCGAGGACAACGCCAGCATGACGTACTTCAGGCAGTTCGTCGTCGCCTTCAGGACGTGGTTGCGGGACAAGGGTGAGCGGAACAAACCGCTGTACATCACCGAATACGGCATCAACATGCCGGACTACTGTGTCACATCGGCGCAGCTGAAGGCGTTCATGAACGCCAGCTTCGACTACCTGCTGAACACCACGAACAGCAGCCTGGGCTATCCACTGGACGGCAATCGGCTGGTGCAGCGCTTCATGTGGTACAGCCTGGACGACAGCGCGGATAGCCCCGACCGGGTGGAGGAGTACGCCGACTCGCTGTTTAGCTCCGTCACCCACCTGCGCCAGGATTACGGCGACAACTGGTACAACTACGTGCATAGCGCCCTTGCCACTCACCAGGAGGCGAACACACCGCGGATCAATCTGCTCCTCGAGGATTCGCGCACCGTGCCGGCCAGCTACTATCGGCCCACAGACCCGGTGACTTTCACCCTGCGCGCGATGATCTACAACAACGGCAACACGCGCACCGACTCTGCGGCGGGCATCACGTTGAATTTCTGGTCCGGCACGCCGTCCGGCGCTCACACCCTCATCGGCACCCAGGTCATCACCAACTTGTGCGGCTGCGCCCTCGGCACGATGGTGGAGCAGCCATGGCGAATCGATCTGCCGGCAACCGGGAGTTACCCGTGGTACGTAGAGGCCGTGGCCCTGCCCGGAGAAACGAACACGGTGGACAACACTGAGGCCGGCCTGGGCATCATCGCCTCAGTCAAATATCACCTGCCGATCATCCTGAAGATGGCGACGAGCTGACAGACTGGGTTTCACATTCGGTGAAGAGCGATGGGCGCTCTCTCCGGCGCTGCAGTCGGCGCGTGAGGCCCGCCCGCAAGAAAGGAGACCCCTGATGGCGAGGACGTCGACAAAACCGTGGTTGCTTGTGGTGGTACTGGCAATCAGTGTATTGCTTCTGGCGTTGCCGATGCAGGGGAGCCGGGCAACGCCGGTGCAATCGCCTCTGAATCAGGGCACCGTGCCGCCGAAGCCGAAACCCTCCGGCGGCGGTGGCGGCGAGGGTGGGGGGCCGAGCGCCACGCCGTTCCCAGGCGTACTGAGCGTGGGCGCGCTCCGGGAACAGAAGATCGGGCCGAACGGGGGGCAGCTCGACGCCGCCATGGCGGACGGCCACTGCATCCTCGTGCAAGTGGATCCGGGCAAGCTCAAGGAAGACGTGCTGTTTCAAGTGATTCTCGTCGACCAGGGCAAGACGCCGCCTGACACGTGTGACGACGCAGACGTCGCCGGTCGCCTGTGCAAGACCCAGGTGCAGTACGAGCTGAAGGGTTGGCGCTCCTCGAATGGCCAGGAGGTCGCTTCCAGCGAGCGATTGCCTCTGCCGTACTCACACGTCCTCTGCTATACCGATGCAGACCTGGCTCTGGCGGCCGGCCACAGTCCCGACAACCTTCTGATAGCCTATTACGATGAAGCTGCCCAGAAATGGGTACCCGTGCCCTCAAAGGCCGACACGCTGAACAGAAACGTCGGCGCGCTGGTCGACCACGTCTGCCTGTGGGCGCTGATGGCTCGGCCGGAGGGCAGCACGGTGGCGCCCTAAATCGCATCGTTACGCCTAATCTATGGTCGCTGATTCTTGGCCGCGGGGCCATGTCACTTGAGTTTGTTGACATGACCCCGTGGCCATTTTTTTGTCTTGTCCCGACGACTGGTCGCTGGCCGGCTGACTGTTGCGGCCGTCTGTGCAGCCGACCCGTCGGCAGAAGACGCTTGGAGACAGTCAGTCAGTGTCAAATATTTCGAATCATGTAGATAGACTGATATTGCTGAGACGAATATGCAGTTGTTATTGACATCGCTCAACGTCCGCGAATGATCCTGACGGACGGATGACCGCCGACGCCGAGCGTCACGCGCTGCGCGGCGAAACGGTGATTTGGGTCGGATGGGGCACGGCGATCGCGGGTTTCGTGGCTCTTCGCGATGAGCCGAGGTCCGACGCGCGCGATGCCCTCGCCGCGCTGCAGGAGCTCGGCATCCAACCGGTGATGCTGTCGGGAGATGACCGGCTGACCACCGAGGCGGTCGCGCGGGAGCTGGGTCTGACCACTTACGTTGGGAATTGCCCGCCCGAAGAGAAGGCCGAGCGCATCGTCGCCTGGCAGGCCGCGGGTGAAAGGGTCGGGATGATCGGCGATGGTGTGAACGATGCTCCCGCGCTGGCGCGCGCCGACCTGAGCGTCACCGTCGCCGGCGGCACGGACGTGGCGGGCGAAACGTCCGACCTGGTTCTGGCCAGTCCCGACCTGTCCCTCGTCTCGTGGTTCATCACTCTGTCCCGCGGGACGGTCCGGATCATCAGGGAAAACCTCGTGTGGGCCTTTGCGTACAACCTGTTCGCGCTGCCGCTGGCCGCGCTGGGATTCATCACCCCTGCATTGGCTGCCGGCGCCATGGCCGCCAGCAGCCTCCTCGTCGTGACCAACTCCATCCGGCTGCGCGTGCCCGATCGTCGCGCGTGAGATGCTCCCACACGCAGCTCTGCTGCACCGGACGTCGACTTCTTCCCCCCGGTTTTCTTCAGAGAGCGACGCTGGCAGGCGCGTTCTCCACCGATAGCATCCACTCCTCTCAGAACCCTGACTCCCAGATCAGCCGGAACAACTGCGAGGAATGGTTGACGCCTCCATTTGTGGCGATTTTCCCCTGATCGTTGATACCCAGGACACCGCCGCCGGAGGTGGTGATGATGTACGTGCCGTCGCCCTGATCGCTGAAGCTGAATTTTTCCCAGCCACCGACCTGTGGTGCGTCGAGGTGGAACGGAGCGGATCCCTTGCCGCCTCCACCAAGAGCGGTGAGGTAGTAGGGTACCCGATAGATGGCGTATGTGCCGTCAGGCTGACGCATCAGCTCAAACTCGGCCGCCGAGTCCGCCTGGGCTGCGTTGGGCTCGACCGCGTCGTTGTGCGGCCCGCCGGCCCCCGTCGTCGTGAGATAACGGCTGACGAAGTCCGACCAGATGGCGTAACTGACGCTGTTGTCCAGGTCGCCGATCTTAACCAGCCGCCACATTTCCCAACCGGAGGCGCTCTTCCCATCGGTGTGAATGGGGTCCGTCGTCTTGCCGCCGCCCCCGACCGCGGTGAGGAGGTATCCGTTCACCGTCTGGATGGTGAAATAGCCACCCGGCTGCTGGAACATCCGGAAGATCTCCCAGGCCGCCACATTGGTGGCGTCCGTGTGAAGCGCATCTCCGATCACTCCGCCTCCGTTCACCGCCGTAACGTAGTGACCGTTGGAAGTCATGATGGCATAGTAGTTCGGGCGTCCCGAGGTGGGCGCCGGGCCGACCGGAACCAACCTGAACTTCTCCCAGCCCCCAATTTTCGTGGCGTCCGTGTGCACGGCGTTCGAGCCGTGGCCCCCACCGCCCAGCGCGGTGAGGAAGTGCCCATTGCTCGTTTGAAATGCGAACTCCCCTACCAGTGGATTGAAAACTCTAACCGGCGTAGGCTCCGGAGTCGGCGCAGCAGCCACGACGACGGTCAGCGATTGGGTGACAGGCTGGTTGTTGTGCTTCTTGTCCTTGCCCGTCACCGTGAAGGTTGTGGTCTGCGTCAGGTCGAAGGTTTTATCCGTTTTGTCGCCGTGCAGCGACTGACCGTCGAGCCTGGCGTCCTTGACGTTGTGCAGTCGAATGTGGAGCTTGACCTGGCCGCCGCCGGCAGGGAGGGCCGGCGGGTCTGCGGTGAGAGTGATGGGCGGGGTGTCAGCCCAGGCTGGCGAGACGATCAAGGCCAGCAGAACGAACAAGGCCAGTGCGAGCGTAGCGACACCCAACCCGAGCCACGAATCGGTGCGACGAAAGTGCGCGAACATCTCCATGCCTCCTGGGCCGTCGGCGCAGCCAGGGATCGGGCGTCATTACATCCGCGCGGATGGACCGCCCGATCGACCGAGTTTTGCTACTGCCAATCTACCACGACCGATCCGCGCGCGGCTATGACTGCGGTCATACGAACGTGCGCAACCGTTCCGGGACCGGCGCTCCATCCGGGCTGACGCCGGTCGTGACGCCCTGGACGGTTCACCCGAGACGGGCGTCAGGGCGGGCGGCGATGGACATAACGGCTGGAGGAACTTGCGTGGAAATGGGGCTCGCGATTACAATTCTATCCGTCCACGCCAGGCGAGAGGAATCGATCTCGCCCGGCCCGCCACGTTCCACCTCGATAGCAGTTTGTCGGCGAAAAGGATGGAAACCGGGTTGAAATCGAAATCATTGCTGTTTCTGGCTGGACTGGGGCTCATCTGGGGCACATCTTTCCTGTTTGTCAAGGTGTGCATCGATTCACTTCCGCTCTTTACGTTCATTGCCGGCCGAATGGTGATGGGTGCCGGTCTCCTTTACCTCGTCTTGCGTCTGAAGGGCGAGGACATGCGGCCGGTGGCGCACGCGTGGGGGCATTTCCTCGTGGTGGGCCTGCTCACCGTAGTGATACCCTGGGCGGCGATTGCCTGGGGCGAGAAGCGGATTTCCAGCGGCCTGGCCGCGATCCTATACGGCACGGGGCCGGTCTTCACCGTGCTCATCGCCCATCGCGTCACCAGTGACGAGCGCCTGACGCTGAGCAAAATCGTCGGCATCGTCACCGGTTTCGCCGGAGTCGTCATCGTCATGTCACCGGAGCTGGGGCAGGGCGTTACCTTCAACTGGCTGGGACAACTGGCGGTCGTGGGCGCTTCACTCAGCAATGCCGCGTCGATCGTCTACGTGCGCACACAGCTCCGTGGCGTGCCGGCAACGAAGATATCCGTCGGCATGCTGACCTCTGGCTTCGTGCTGACTCTGCCCCTCATCTTGCTGACCGAGAACCCACTGGCGATCCATCCGTCGCTTCCGGCCTGGGGATCATGGGTGGCGCTGGGAATCGTGGGCACGTCCCTCGCCTATCTGCTGTCCTATTGGCTGATCGCCAACTCCGGCGCGACCTACGCTTCACTGGTGACGTTCGTCATGCCACCGGTCGGCGTCCTCTGGGGCGTGCTCATCCTGGGCGAACGGGCGAGCTGGGCCGCGCTGGCCGGCCTCATCGTCATCGCGGCGAGCATCCTCGCCGTCAACGGCTACCTGGACGCGTCGCTGGCGCACGCCGCAGCACGATTCGGGTCGAGGAACGAGTAGCCCGGCAGCGTGTTCCGGAGAAGTTTCGGAAGGGCTGGCTACGCGTCGGCGTACTCTTGACAATCATTCATGTAAGGAGTATTCTTTATTTCGATTGACCGGTTGGGACTCGAGGGCGTCCATGCCCGACCGGCCAGAATCATATCGTCAAAGGTCAGAGGCGCCCCGAATGGAGCAACGCCATGTATGGCCAAGAAGAGATCTCTTACGCCCCACGTGTCTTCAGCGTGGGAATGCACGTGGTCTTCGTTGCCATTGCCGCATGGCTCTATTTCGGCGGTGGCATCCAGACGGTTGGCGATTGGTTCGGCGTCACTTGGACGCCGGGGCCGCTCGGCCGTCGCCTGATTCATTTCGCTTTCGCATTGATCGTGCTGGTTCGCATGTCCGTGACGATGCTATACCTGCTGAAGCGGCGATACAATTGGAGCGAAGCAGTCGCCGTGGTGTTTGCGCTGGCCATTTACCAGGTGGGATTCGCGATCCTCGGCGCCAGGCAGCAGAGGCCGATCGACATCCTTGACGTGGCCGCAGTGGCACTGTTTTTGTTGGGCAGCTACCTCAACACGGGTTCCGAATTTCAGCGGAAGCGTTTCAAAGACAACCCCGCCAACAGGGGCAAGCTGTACACGCAGGGACTGTTCCACTATGCACGCCACATCAACTATTTCGGCGACGTGCTGTGGGTGACCGCCTGGGCGATCGTCACCCGCGTTCCCGAGGCGCTGATCATCCCCGCGCTGCTGCTCGCAGGATTCGTATTCGGCCAGATTCCGGCGCTCTCGAAGCATCTGGCCGAGCGCTACGGCGAGCAGTACACCGAATGGGCGAAGACCACCAAGAAGCTCGTGCCGTACATCTACTAATACTGACCCGAACGCTCGCTGCAAGGTGCTTGATTTCGGGAGTGTGTTGCCGGGGAGAATTGGGCCGCCAGTTCCACCGGCTGTTTGCCCGTCCCGTGCCCACGCACTGCACCTGGCAGCACCAGGATGCGGCCAGCGCTTCACGCCACGGCCGTAGCTGGGGTGCCAGTCCGGATCGATGCCATGGCCGGCGACCGGACTGGGTACGCGCTACCGTTCCCTCCCAGACCAATGCAATGGGCTTGATTCGTGGCGCTGAGAAGAGGGCTGCGATTGTGCATGCAGTCGTTTTTTCGGGCGGGACGTCTGGGTGCATTTTCTGGTATCTGGCCCTGGCCTCACTGGCTCGGCTCTCTAAGTCAACCCATTTCATTCCTCTGGGATGTTCTGCAAAACTTCTTGTAACAGCCTCATGGCATTTCCAACGCTGGGGATGAGCAACCTCTCGGCCGGCGAGTGCACATCATTTATCGTCGGTCCGATCGATATCATGTCCATATCCGGATACGTTCCACCAATCACGCCACATTCCAAACCGGCATGCACGGCCGTGATTTCAGGCTCTTGGCCAAACAGGCCCTGGTAGGTTGCTTTCATCAAGCTCAGGATGGGCGATTGAGGATCCGGGTTCCAGCCTTTGTAGTAATCGGCGAGCGCTACCTGGTATCCTGCCAGTTCCCAGACGCTGGCGATCATCTGGCTGACATCCTCCAAGGCAGAGTCTACCGAACTGCGCGGGTAACAGATCACCTGCATTTGTCCGTCCTGTATGTGCACTACGCCGAGGTTGTTTGATGTCTCGACCAGACCCGCCAGCGCATCGCTCATCCGTATCACCCCCTGGGGGTTCGCATACAGTGCGTTGATCAGGGTCCTCTGGAACTCATCAGTCATCACCTGGACAGGGGGGGCGACGGCCGCCAGCTCGACGCTTAGGTCGGGCTCGACCGCCGAGAGTTCAGACTTAATTGTGGCTTCATATGACTGGACATATTCGGTGAAGGCTGCCAGATGCTTGTCAGGAACAACGACTACCGCGGAAGCCACGCGCGGAATGGCGTTGGCAGCCACACCGCCTTTGAGACTCGCCAGGCGCAGCTCGTACGGCTCGACGGCACCCTTGAGCAGGCGCACCAATAGCTTGATAGCATGCCCGCGCCCCAGGTTGATATCGACGCCTGAATGGCCGCCCTTGAGTCCCTGGACCTTGACCTCATAGGAGACCATATCTGAAGGTGCGGGTATCTGCCGGTAAGAGGAGGTGACGTTCACGTGTCCGCCGCCTGCCGCGCCTATGAGGAACACACCATCCCATTCCGAATCCAGGTTGATCAGGATGCTTCCCCGCAGCTCATTCCCTGTCAGCGCGTTGGCTCCCGACATGTTGGTTTCTTCATCCACGGTGAACAAGCCCTCCAGCGGGCCGGTCTGCAGCGTCTGCGATTGCAGAACCGCCATGATCATGGCCATCCCAATGCCGTCATCGGCGCCCAGGGTGGTTCCATTGGTGACCAGGTAATCCCCGCTCACGAAGGCCTGGATCGGGTCGGTCACAAAATCGAACGCCAGACCAGCCTCCTTATCGGGCACCATGTCCATGTGTGCCTGCAAGACCACCCCCTGGCGATTCTCCAGTCCGGCTGAAGCCGGCTTGCGGATAATCACGTTGCCGCCCTCGTCGACGAGGGTCTCCAACCGGAGTCCATGCCCGAACTTGACCAGGAATTCCCGGATCCGATCGATGTGACCCGATGGCCGCGGGATCTGGGTAAGCTCGTAAAAGTTTTGGAACACGTCCTGCGGCTCCAAATCTGCGAGGGCATCCCGGAGTGGGATAGTGGCTTCCGGCCTCGTGCCATAGCCCGGTTCTGTTTCGCCGGAGGCTCCCGCGGTGCTGGGGTCGAGGGACTCATCCGGCCGGTAAGGCACCGCACGGAACACATATGGCTCGGTCGGGTTGCTGAAGCCGCACCCCCCCAATACCTTGAAGGCATTGGGGCAATCATCGATTCCCCACAGAAAAAAGTGGCCTGCGTTGACTTCAAAACCCTGTTGCACTAGCTCGGCCTCGAAGCGACGACCATAGTCGTCGATTCCGGACGCCTTGCTCGCGAGCGCAACGCGGCCGGCGCAAGGCGCAAGCCCTGCGACCAGAAAGACAACGCACAGCACAGACAGCGAACGGAAGAGAATTCGGCGAGGGTTCATCGTTTAAGGTCCTCCTTCAAGTTGGAACCGATCCGATGCGAGCTTGTTCAGCCCAGTCGAACCCTGACTAAGTTGCACTTGAGGGTGGCACGATAACTGTATCTTGTCGTTGTCTCCGACGACGATTAGTACCACCATCGCTGTCGGCAGATAGATCAACCGTTCATCCTTTCCTCCTTCTTGGTCTGTCAGAATCTCCACGAACCGCCAATTCACCTCTGTTCGAATGCCAAGTGGCAGAGATCCGGATGTCCGAGATTCGAGCCCCCGTCAGCTCGACGGATGCCAGCCGCAACGCAGGCCGGTTCAGTGTAGCACCAGGGGAAGCCACAATCGATCGGGTTGCAGCGTGATGACGAGGGGGTTCAGTGTGAGCTCCGGCTTAGGCCCCCGCTCCGAACCAGGGAGAAGATAATCGCGCACAGAAAGGACCAGCTCAGAACACGTCAAATCGTTAGGGTCGGAGCAGACCGGGAGCTGATCGCCGATGGAATAGCAGGGACTACCGGCCGTTAGAGACTTCAGCACCTTGCGCTTGCAGTCGCGGGCGAAGTACTGGAGGAAGAAGCGATCGTGGTTGGGCACATCGTATCCGTCCGCAGAGCCGACCAGGTCGGTGTCATCGATGTTGTCAAAGCCGAGCTGAGTCACGCTCGAATTAAGGCCCAAGCCCACGTAGGTCGCGTTGTCGGTTTGGGTGCCCAGAGCGCCAAGCGCGGCGTAGACCCGGTCGCCGGGGAGCCACAGCCTCTTGCTCATGAAATAGACCACGTCCTCATTGGGGGCAATGCAGTTCATCCCGACCTTCACACACGCGGGTCCGGTCAGGGACAGCTTGGATGCCTTCAGGTTCAGCAACGGCGCAAGGTCGCAGGGCTGGTTCCATCTGCTGCAGATGCTCTTGGCCAGCTTGCCGAGGTCGGGCGCCAGGCCGATCTCGGGCGGCGTGGTGCCATACCGGGCCTCGAACTCGACCCACGGGTAGGGCTGCGGCTCGTGGCTCGGCCGGCTGTCTCGGATGCGCAGGACGACGAGGGGCAGCTGCTTTCGCCACGTATCCGAGGGGGTGCCGTCCGCACCTCCGTCCTCGGGCATCGCGTAGCGCAGCACCGTCAGGAAATCATCCGCCCCCTCGTCGAGTCCGATCGCCATATTCGTATCTCCGAGCTGGGAAGGGATCTGCTCGGTGAAGACAGCGTCGTCTGGAACGCCGAGCCCGGCGAGGGCTTGCCGGACCGAGAGATTCATGGTCTCGTCCGGTGTGATGACGAAAGCGCGCACCGTGTCCCAGACAGCGCCTGACTGGTTCTCGATCACCACGTTGTTGATGGGGTCGCTCAGGTCTGCAAAGATCTCCAGGCGGTCGTCGTTCTTGGGCAGCTTGGTGAAGAACGTGTTGAGCAGGGCGGGAATGTTCTCTTTCACGAACAGGTACTGAGCGCTGCCCTCATCCCACTCGCCCGGGCGCGAGAGCAGATACGTCTGCAGACCGAGATAGCGAGCCGGTGGGGGCAGCCGACCGAAGATCACGATCGCCTCGCGCGGGTCTAAGCGGTAGGAAGCGTTGTAACCCTCCACCGTGGGTCCGACCATGCCGGCAGTGCCTGGATCCACCCACTCGTCCGGCCAGGGAGGCACGATGGGGATCACGTACGGCGCGGCAGGATTGTTGCCCAAGCAGGAGTGCAGCACCTCGTAGGAGTACGGGCAATCGTCCTGCGTATATAGTTTGAGATAGCCGCTGGTGACCTCGTAGCCGAGCTCCGTGAGGCCGTTCGCCAGAAGACTCGCATTTCTTTGCACCAATGTGGCCCCATTGTTTTCCGCAATCGGGCTGCCGGCGGATGCCGGAACCATTCCTCCAACTATCAGCAGGAGAACGCCGAGGTGCAAACCAACGAGGACCTTGCGAAATGTGTTCACGCGAATGCCTCCCCTGGCAGGTTTCTGCTCAACGATGAAGCCTGTAGATTCCGTTTGAAACTCGACCTGCTATTCCGCCAAAATGCCCCGATCCGGGGGGCCATGCCCGCGATCGACAGGATCACCGCCTCTAGAGGAAGATCCACCTTCTCGTCTGTCTCGGATGCCGCTCTCCTCGTTTTGGTTTGACCTTTCTCTGAGCTGCGCAGGTCTTGCGAAATAAGTAGCAGCGTCCAGTCGCGCCTGAAGCTCCTGCTCCTGAACTTTCGCTGCCACACAGTACAAAAACGCCGTCTAAACCTAGTCAGACGGCGCATCCAGTTCTCCAACCCATCGCATCGCCACGGGACAACCCGGCGACGGTTCACCTCCTTCCTCGTTGGAGCGAGTACTCACATGTGATACGTTCATTTTATCATAGACTCCATGATTTGTCTATATAATGTCCAATCCGGGATGCAGATTGTGCCCGGGACCGGTGCCGGGCGACATGAAGCAGATCCTCACCAACAACTCCGTGCTCCTCCTCGGCCGCGTCCTCGTGGAGAGCGATAGCGACCTGCCGCTGCCTGTGGACTTGCGAAACAGATACCGGCCGACGCCCCCAAATCGCCGATAAGTCCAGTGAGCGAGACTCGGGCGCCTCGGAACGGCGCGAAGATGGAGAAAAGGGCAACCCAAATCAAAGGGGAGAAGATTCCACCTCATTCTTGGCCATTTTGTGTCTTGACAAGGGGTCGTGGCTTGAAGGGGGTTGTATCAACTCGAAGGTGCGAAACAACAGGCGCCGCAACTCCTACCCTTTCGGCGGTCTAGTATCACTACGGCTGAGCCGGCTCTTTCTTTCCGTGAGAATGCGCACTATAATAATGACTGAGACGTACAAACTTGACCTTCTCCTTCCTGTCTTCGGACTCCGAAGTATCCTCGCTCGAGGGTCAGCGATTGACAACAGACTTGGAAACGGCCACATCTGGCGCGGAAGACCGCGGCAAATCGAGAAGACCGGCGATCTCAAGGGCAAGAGAGCGGGGGCGCCTTGAGGACCCATCAACAAGGCCACCTGAGGTGGTTCCTCAGCCTGAGGTGCCCTATTTTCTGGCTAGGTCTGCCAGGACGCCTCAAAACGAAATGCCGGCGGCGGTGAACATCATCATCGGGCAGGAGGGTTGGTAGGGTGAAAAGAAGACTCATCCCAGTTATCGTCGTCGTCGTAGTCCTGGCGGGATTGGGCTCCTGGTACAGCCGCGCAAGGCTGGACCGGCCTGAGAAGGTCAGCATTGGTTTCACCGTCGCCGACACCACGGTCCTGCTGATGGTCGCTGAGGATCGGGGCCTCTTCGCTGCGAACGGCCTGGATGCTACACTCAAGACGTATGATACGGCACTCGGGGCATTATCCGGGATGAAAAAGGGAGAAGTGGATATCGCAGAAAATGCCGAGTTTCCCATCGTCTCCGAGGCGTTTCACAAGACGAGCCTCAGCATCCTGGCCGCCGTGGACCGTTTTAACATCGTCAACCTGGTGGGGCGCAAAGACCGCGGTGTCCAAAACATCGCGGACCTCAGGGGCAAGAGCATCGGAGTTCCCAAAGGGGCAGTCGCTGAGTTCTACCTGGGCAGGTTCCTGGACCTGAACGCTGTTTCCTCAAAGGATGTGAAAATCGTCAACCTGCCTTTCCAGCAGGCCGTCGACGCATTGCCTGGCGGGAGCACCGATGCGTTCCAGGTCCGTTTCAGGGACATCGCTACAGTGAAAGCGAAATTGGGAGACAACGCCATAATCTGGCCCTGTCAAAACGGCCAGATGGGCATCGACGTCTTGTCCGCCCAGAAATCATGGATCGACGTTCATGCCACGACCATAGTCAAGGTGCTGAAAGCCCTGTCGCAAGCCGAAACGTACGTGGTGAACCATCCCGCGGAGGCCATGGCAATCGTACAAAAACGTCTGAAGTACGACGAGGCTCAGATAGCGGAGCTCGCTGCCATACACAGCTATGGACTGTCCATCGACCAGTCTCTGGTGACGGCCATGGAAGACGAGGCACGCTGGATGATAGCCAACAATCTCACCACTGAAAAACAGGTGCCCAACTTCAACGGTTACATTTCCGAGGACGCGCTTAAGGCAGTCAAGCCGGAGGCGGTGAACATCATCCGCTGAGGGAGTTGCCATGAGAATCAGGACACAATTCATAGTGACCATGCTCCTGTTCAGTGTAATGCTGATGGGCATTTCTGCCTCGGCGATCATCACGAACGAGAGGGTGGAGACCGCCAGCGCTCAGCAAAACGTTGCCTCGAAGATCGCCCAGGGGGCCAGCGAGCTGGGCTACCTGGCAAACGACTACGTGATTTACAGGGAAGCCCAGCAGCTGGAGAGATGGCGGGCCAGGTTTGCTTCGTTTTCGAGTGACGTTGCCAGGTTAAGCGTCGAAGCGCCGGTGCAGCAAGCGCTTGCTCGAAACATTCAGGGAAATGCGCAGAGACTGGACGACGTGTTCAATAGCGTAGTATCCACTGCGGAAAGTGTGAGCCAAGACCAAGGTGGAACCATCGATCCGGCGTTGCTCCGGGTATCCTGGAGCCGCATAGCGGTGCAGACCCAAGCGTTGGTAGCAGACGCCTCTCGCCTTTCGCAGCTGCTGGATAGCGAGGTTACCCGGCTACAGCGGACGAACGTAGTGGTTGTCGTCGCTTTGATAGCGGTCTTCGTGGCCTATTTCATCATGAACTATCTGGTGACGCAAAGGCGGGCGTTGAGAGGTCTGGCCAGGCTACAGGCCGGGGCCGCCGTCATCGGCTCGGGCAACCTCGACTTCCGGATCGAGGAAAAGGGGAACGATGAGATTGGGGACCTGTCCCGCGCCGTCAATCGCATGACCGCGGACTTGAAAGCAGTGACCGCTTCCAAGATCGATCTGGAGAAAGAAATCGAAGAGCGCAAGAAGGCGGAGGAAGCGCTGCGCGAGAGCCATCAGCGGCTGAAGAAAGTGCTGGAAGCCGAGACGGTCGGCGTGATGTTCTGGGATCTGACGACAGGGCGTATGACGGACGCTAACGATACGTTCCTCAATCTCATGGGGTACAGCCGCAGCGAAGTGGAGGCGGGCGAGCTCACCTGGAAAAAGCTCACTCCATCAGAATATGTGGAGGCGAGCCTCGCGGAGCTCAGGAAGGTCCAGGCGATCGGACGCATCGGTCCCTACGAGAAGGAGTGCTTTCGGAAGGACGGCATGCGGCAATGGCTCGTCTTCGCCGGCAGCTCTCTCGGCAACAACCAGTGCGTGGAATTCTGTGTGGATATTTCCGCGCGGAAGCAGGCGGAGGACGCGCTGAAACAGGCCGAGCAACGACTTAGCGCTCATCTGGAGAGCTCCCCGACAGCCATTATTGAGTTTGATCCTCAATTCAGGGTAATCCGCTGGTCGAAAGAAGCCGAGCGCATCTTCGGATGGACTGCCGAGGAGATCATGGGGCGGGCCATCTCGGAGATAAAGTGGGTCTATCACGATGACGTCGAGGAAGTCGCCCGGGTTTCCGAAGGGTTCTCTGCAGGAACAGAGCCTTTCGGTTTGAATGTCAACCGGAATTATCGAAAAGACGGCTCCGTCATCTGGTGTGAATGGTACAACTCATCGATTTACGATTCTTCGGAAAAGCTGGTGTCGGTCTTGTCACAGGTGTTGGATGTCACCGAGCGCAAAAGAGCTGAAGAAGCCGTGCGCCAGAGCGAAGAAAAGCTGAGCGCCATCATCAACGCCGTCGATGACTCCATCTGGCTGTTCGGTCCCGATGACACTATCCTGGCGGCGAATGAGACGGCCGCCAGGCGGTTGAACCTCAGTCCGGCGGCGCTGGTTGGGGAGAAATTCACGGACTACATTGCGCCGCAGTTGGCCGCGACCCGCCGGGCAAAGTTGGAAGAGGTCTTTAGCACCGGCAAACCGCTGGAATTCGTAGACGAGCGCGCCGGCTTCGTCTTCCGCCATGGCTTCTATCCGGTGCGGGATTCGGCCGGGAAGGTCGCTGCCGTAGCGTCTTTCAGCCGGGACATCACCGAGCGCAAGAAGGCGGAACAGGCCCTGCAACGTTACACCCAGGAATTGGAGGCGGCCAATAAGGAACTGGAAGCCTTCAGCTACTCGGTGTCGCATGACTTGCGGGCCCCGCTCCGGCACATCAAAGGGTTCAGCGAGATACTCCTGGAGGACCACGCCGATAGGCTGGACGAAGAAGGAAGGCGCTACCTCGGTATGCTGCGTAGTGGCAGCCAGAAGATGGAGGAGCTCATCGAGGCGTTGCTAGGGCTCTCCCGAGTGGCGCGCGCAGACATGCGCCACCAGTCCGTCGACCTGAGCCAACTGGCGGATTCTATCACGGCAGAGCTTCAGGAACAGCAGCCGGATCGCCAGGCGGAGTTCGTCATCGAACCGGGCTTGACCGCCAGCGGAGATCGCCAGCTCCTGGGTATCATGCTGGGGAATCTTCTGAGCAATGCCTGGAAATTCACTTCGGGCAGGCCGATCGCGAGAATCGAGTTTGGCGTCACCCAGCGTGACGGACAGCACGTATACTATGTGAAGGACAACGGGGCTGGCTTCGATATGGCCTATGCCGACAAGCTCTTCGGGCCCTTCCAGCGCCTGCACAATGAAAAGGAGTTCCCCGGCACAGGCATTGGCCTGGCGACAGTACAGAGGGTCATCCATCGCCACGGCGGACGGGTTTGGGGCGAAGGCGAGATCGACAAAGGGGCAACGTTCTACTTCACTTTGCGAGGATAAGCTCAGATGAGGACACCGATTCGTGTGCTGTTGGTCGAAGATTCCGAGGCCGATGCCGAGCTCGAGCTGCGGGAGCTGCGCCGGGGCGGATACGCCCCGAATTACGAGCGGGTCGATACTCCCGAGGAGATGAAAGCTGCGCTGGCGGAGCGGGAATGGGACATTATCCTTTCCGATTACGTCATGCCCCGGTTCAGCGGACCGGCAGCCCTCAGGCTGCTACAGGAAAGCGGTCTCGACCTGCCCTTCATCATGGTGACCGGCCAGGTGGGGGAGGAGACTGCTGTCGAGACGATGAAGGCAGGAGCGAGCGACTATGTCTTGAAGGGCAATCTCACGCGACTCGCCCCTGCCATTCAGCGCGAGCTACGGGACGCAGAGGTGCGTCGAGAGCGCGAGCGAACCGAGAGTGCCTTGCGTACCACCGGCGAGCGGTTGAAGATAGCCTTAGACGTGGGCGACCTCGGCGTGTGGGAGCTGGACTTAGTCAGCCATTCTGCCTGGCGATCCCTGCGCCACGATCAGATCTTCGGCTACGATCACATGCTCCCGGAGTGGACCTACGAGACGTTTCTCGACCACGTGATGGCTGAGGACCGGACTGAGGTTGACCTGAGATTTCAGGAGGCCCTTGCGACTGGGCAGTGGGAATTCGAGTGCCGGATACGCCGGGCAGATGGGACACCCGGCTGGATTTGGGCTGAAGGTAAGATCGCTTACGATGAACGCGGCGAGCCTGAGAAGATGTTAGGCGTAGTCCGTGACATTACTGAACATAAGCAGATAGAAGAGGAGCTGCGCGGGGCCCGTGACGAGCTGGAAAAGCGTGCCCAAGGCGGCTTCGCTCGGAAAAGAAACGGCGACTGACCTTTGGTGCGCCGCCGCTCATCCAAAAACCACGCTCCAACAGATTGCCAGGGTCTACAACCGCGTGGCCCAAGCTCTGAGCAAGCGGCGCAAAGCCTGAGCCTCGGCCAGAGAAGCTTATCGGGTGGTTAATTAGTAATCGATCGGTCGTTTCCTGGCGATTTCAATCGCTGGAAGACGCACAGACTTTCACGCAATTGCCCAGGTTACGGGTTTGCCAGCATTACAATGGGAGAATGAGGGGCCAGCCACTGGACCCGCAGAGGGTTTTTCGCGTGGCATCGTTTCTGTTCGCCGTTCTTACCCAACCAAATGACGACGCGGTTCGGCTCGAAGCACGACAGGCAGGCGCTCCAACGGCAGCGATGTGGGCGGAACTGGCGCGAGAGCTGGCTTGCCAGTCGAGCCTCATCGCCTGCTCGGCCGAGATGCTCGCCCGGCGCTACGAGGCGGGCTACGCAGCCGTAGCCGTATGGAAGGGGCAGATCGTTAGTCACGTGGCGATGGTCCCGCTGGGTTGCCGGGAAACCGCTTTCGGCGCGGCTCACAGTTGGGCAACCCTGTTCGCCGCTAACGGCAGGATGGAACGCCTGCCGTCGCTGGATGCGTACGAGTCCGCCAGCGGCTGGACGGCCCCGGCCTGGCGCCGCAAAGGGATTTCCCTTGCACTCCGCAGGCTCCTGCTGGCGCACTACGTGGACGACGGCAATCTAGCCGTGGGCGGAACCGCAGGCGGGGCGCTGCCAGTCCTCGCTCGGTTCGGCTGGCATGTCTTGGGCTGGTCGACAACGCCGTTCGTCAGCAGCCTGATCGGCATGCCGGTCGCCGGGTTCGAGGATCGCGCCGCGCTTGGCAGGCCCGCGCCGGTCGGGCTGACGCGCTACGAGGGCCCGTCTTTCAGCGCGGACGATCCCGCCGTCGCCCGGTCCGGGTTTGCCTACTTTATTGTCTCCGACTTACGCCTGGCCCGGCACCTCGACCGCGAGCTCGCAGAGATCTGCCGAGGCGATCTGCATTGCTGGCGGCTGGCGATCCTCGACGTTGCCGGGCGCCCGGACGCGTGGCATGCTCCGGCCTGGCTGTAAAAGGGCGAACAAACCTTCGTCCTAATCGGCCGCCGCTCGCTGCAGCGTCTCCGTCAGGAGAGCCATTACCTTGCCGACACTGGGGATGAGCAGCCGCTCGGACGGAGAATGGACGTTCTCGAATCGTCGGGCCGATTGCAATCATGTCGATGCCCGGCAAGATTCCCCCGATGGTGCTGCACTCGAGACCGGCGTGGATGGCGGAGACGACGGGGGGCCGCCCGTACATGTCTGCGTACGCGGCTTTCGTCAGCTCGAGAATCGGCGAGGTGGCGTCAGGCGTCCACGGCTTGGCGATGCTCACAACCGTGGCCGGATAGCCGGCCAGCTCCCAAACGGCGGCAGTCGTATCGGCGATATTCCGCAGCCCTGACTCGACGGCGCTGCGCGGGCAAGAGATCACTTCGACCTGGCCGTCGCCGATACGCGCGATGCCGAGATTGGTCGAAGTCTCCACCAGGCCGGGTACCACATCACTCATTCGCACGACCCCCTGAGGTGTTGCGGTCAAGGCATTGAGGAGGGTCCGCTGCGCGACCGGCTCCAGCACGTCGGCGGGCGGCGCCGCGGACTCGAGCCGGACGGCAAGACCGGATTCCGTCGCGACCAGCTCCGCGCGGACGGTTTCCCCGAAATTGGCGGACGTATCCGGCAAAGGGCTCTGCCCGGGCGGCCGGCACGAGCACGACCGCGGAGGCCTCGCGCGGGATGGCGTTCGGGGCGGTGCCACCCGACAGACTGGCAAGGCGCAGCCCGAAGGGCTCGGCCGCTCCCCTCAGCAGGCGCACCAGTAGCTTCGTGGCATGGCCGCGCCCCAGATTGATGTCCATCCCGGAATGACCGCCTCGCAGTCCCGCGACGGCGACCCGGTATGCGACGGTGTCAGCTGGGGCAGAAACCCGGGGGTAGGAGCCTTTTGCGGACACAGTCGCGGCCCCAGCGCTGCCGATGATGAGCGTCCCTTCGAGTTCGGCGTCCAGGTTGATCAGAGCGCTGCCATGCAGGCCTCCCGGTTTCAGCCCATTGGCTCCCGACATATCGGTTTCTTCGTTGACGGTAAACAGCGCCTCCAGCGGGCCGGTCCGCATCGTCGTCGATTGCAAGACGGCCATCGCCATCGCTGTGCCGATTCCGTCGTCCGCGCCGAGCGTCGTGCCATCGGCGACGATGTAGTCGCCGCTCACAAAAGCCCGTATTGGGTCCGCGGCGAAATCGAAGGCCGTCCCCTCGTCCTTCTGCGGCACCATGTCCATGTGGACCTGGAGGATCACGCCTGGGCGGCTCTCGAGGCCGGGTGCAGCTGGCCGGCGGATCAGGACGTTGCCGGCGTCGTCGACGATCGTCTCGAGCCCCAACCCCCTCCCGAAGTTGACCAAGAACTCGCGCATGCGATCCATGTGGCCGGACGGCCGCGGCACCTGGGTGATCTCATAGAAGTTTCGAAACACGTCCTGGGGATTCAGGCTGCCGAGAGCATCCTTAAGTGGAACCGTCGGCTGCGTGGCTGTCGTGGGTGAGGCGGTCGTCACAATCAACGCGGTCAGCAACGCGAGGAAGAGGACGGTGCGCACGAGGCTGTCAGTCATTGTTCACCTCCGTCAATTCATTAGAATGCGGAAAAAAACGCCGAGTGACAATCGTCTTGCCGGAGTGAATCAGTATAGCTCAGCATGCGAATACTGCAAATCAGGCATCGACGTGAATGCGACATTCCCGGCCGGTGTTAGATGGTCAGGCGGTTCCGGAGAAGCAGCCTGACCATGGTTGCCGGCGCCGAGGTGATTGGTTTCCAGCGTGCGGCGATCTAACAAATGGGTACCCGGTATCTCTCCACCAGCTCCACCGAGCGCCGGAAGAACTCGAACCCAGCAGGGCCCGCTCGCCGAGCGCCCTGTATCGAAGACACGCCGCGGACGGATCTGGTCGTAATATGCGAAATCCGCGGCACTCTCTACTCAGTTGTGGCCGCGTTGACGTCAGGCCCGTGCGGCGTTAACGGGCGTGCATCGGTTCAGATGAACACAAGGTTTCTTGACGAGGCCCCGCTTTTGCAGTACGATCAACAGAGTCTACCGGTCCGGCGGCTTCTCCGCCACACAGCTCGGAGCCAGGAGGACACGATGCTCGCTGTACTCGAGCGGATCATCTTCCTCAAGGAAGTGCCCTTCTTCCAGAGTATGACGGTCGAGCAGCTCAAGATCCTCGCCGAAGCGTGCGAGGAGGAATTCTTCCCCGCCGATGCCTGCATCTTCCGAGAAGGCGATCCCGGCGGCATTCTTTACGTAATCGTGAGCGGCCGCGTAGGCCTTGAGCAGGAAAAGCGCAAGGGCTCGTCGGTGCGTCTGGCCACGGTGATGGCCGGGTCCTTTTTTGGCGAAATGAACCTCTTCGACAACAGCGCCCGCACCATCTCCGCGCTGGCCGTGCAGGATACTGTCCTTCTGCGCCTGGATCGTGATCCCTTGATTGCCCTGGCCCGACGCTATCCTGACCTGTCCCTCGCTCTGGTCAACACGCTCAGCCTGCGCCTGCGCGAAGCTCAGGACCGCATTGCCGAGCTGACGCGCGCGCGACCGCAGGTGTTGAATCGTCTCTTCGACGAACTCACGTGATTCAATCGCGACGCACATCTGCGTCCCCTTCCATTAGATCGAAGGAATCGAACAGCCGGTGTAACTCGCGTGGCCGGCTTCGGGCCAATCCGGAAATCTGGTCGTTCGTCTCACGCAACTGTCGGGCCAGCGCGTCGATCAAATGCAGCGAGATGTCCGGGTTCCGCCTTGCGAGCTCGAGCAGAGGCTCGGAACGTAGCCGTAATGTGAGGGTGTCCTGCAGCGCGATCGCCGCAGCCGAGCGTCGGCCAGTGCCGAACAGCTCGCTCTCGCCGAAGTATCGGCCGGCGTCGACGACGGCCAGGCGGGTACGTGCCCCGGACTGGCTTTTCCGCTCGATCCCCACCCGCCCCGCTACGACCATGTAGAATGCTCCCCCCACGTCGCCCTCGTCGAAAATGCTCGTATCTTGCGGATGATGCTCTTCTTCGCACACGCACGCCAGTTTCACCATTTGGTCCACGGTCAGGCTTCTAAAGAAGGGGACCTCCATAATGGGGATCAGCTTCTCGACGAGTGATCGCTGGCTCCTCCCCGGCAATCCGGATCTGCTTGCACTCACCTCGTCTCCTGCCGCGCGGTTTGCTTCGGCGCGCACCCCTTCATCGGGGTCCGTGCGTGCGAGCGCAAGCAATTCGGCAGTCTCCGCTTGGGAAAGGGGACCGGCCAGCTCGCTGAACTCTACAAGGACGGCGGCTGCCAACGTGCGAACACATGTATCACCAGCGTCGCTCAGGAGCAATCGCAGGGCGTCCACAGCGGTGGGCATAGACATGTCCCCGCTCTGCTTCAGCAACGATGCCAACTGCGCCTGCGGCAGGTCCGGCTCGAACAGCGGTGCAACCAGCGCGGCGGTCCGAGATGCGGTCAGCGACTCGAGCGCCTCCGCCGCATTCGCCCTCACTGCGGGATCTGGGCTGTGCAGTGCACCAGCGATGGTTTTGACCGCGGCCGCATCCCGGATCTCCCCGAGAAGGTGGAAGATCTCGTCAAGTTGGGCAGCGTTTCGCTCGCGCAGGGCGCGGGCCAACACCCTCGGCGCGGCGCCGTGGTAGCCGACGAGCGCGTGCAGACAGCCGAGGTTCCGGTAGATGGAGCTCAAGATAGCGTTCAGGATTGGCCCACTAACCAGGGGCGCGTACTTGCGGGGCTCGATACGCGCCAACACCACGGCGGCCATGCTGCGCAGTGAAAGGTTGGTGGCACTGAGTTGCTCGCGCGCCAGCCGGACGGCTTGCTGATCCGCGCGAACCAGGGCTTCGGCGGCCGCTTCGCGGACCTCTCTGCTCGGGTCGCCCAACGCCTCCGCCAGCCCGCTGAGCGCCGACTCGGCGTCACCGTCGCCGTCCCGGCTCAGCTTGCCGAGGACTGTCACCGTTGCAAGACGTACTCGCTCGATCGGGTCGTGAAGCAGGGCCAGCATCGGCGCCAACAGCGCCGCCCGGTTGCCTGGAGGCGCCTCGTCGCCGGCCAGCCTCTCGGCGGCCAGGGCGGCCGCCAGCCGGAGCCCATCGGCCTCAGCGGTCAGCGAGCGCACCACCTGCAGCAGGAACTGGCTGCTGCGCATCTGCGCGACGACGTCCAGGGCTCGCGCCCGCGTGTGAGGATTGCGCGCTTTCAGGAGCGTCTCCAACTCGTCGGCTCCCGCCGCCCGGTGGGCGGGATCGTCCGCGGCCAGGAGGGCCGGCAGGACGCGCAGGCGAACGGCGATGTCCGGGTCCGCCAGCAAGCCGGTGGCCACCACCAGGTAGCGGTGGTCGCCCGGCCCATCGATCTGCTCCAGGCCGGCGATCGCCGACAGACGCACCCGCCGGTCGAGATCTGTCAGCAGTTCGGTGTACAGTTCGCGCACCCCACCCCGCCGCGCGTCGGAGGCAACCAGCACGTCGATCAGCGCCGCGCGCAGGCGGCCGTCTGTCGCCTCTCGGGCCGCCCGGGCGAGGATCGGTGTCGCCCGCTCGCCCGCTATCTCAGCGATCAGATGGGCCAGGAAGACCGTGCGCTCGTGGTTGGCGCTCTCGCGCAGTTTCTCTGCCAGGCGGTCGAGCGTCGTCCCATCCGCCAGAGGAAGGATGGGAGCATCCAGGGACAGCTCCTGCTGGGTCAGTGAGGAGAAGTCCTCGCGCTCCAGGAGGGCCAACAGGGCCCGCGCGTACTGCCGCCGCACGAGTAGCGCGGCAACCATGAATGCAGCAGCCAGGGCGAGGATTGCCGCCGGAAGAAACCAACTGTAACGTTTCAGCGGCGTAAGCAGCAGGATGCCCCCGATGATCGTGCCGAGCGGGACGAGCAGGCCGCTGACGAAGGCGCGAGTGCGCGCTCTGACGCGAAGCGGCACCGCGTTGTAGAGCAGATTGTCTGTGGGGAGGCGGAAGGCAGCACGCACGGCGCCGCGATCCACGTAAGCCACTGCGGAGGTGGCCAGGCTTGGCGCGACAACCAGGCCGGTGGCCGCGCCCACGCTGACCAGCGGGTAGATCAGGCTAATGTTGCCCAGCCCGAAGCGGGCCATCAGGCGGCTGAGCAGGATCAGCTGGATCGGCATGACGGCCAGGTTGGCCACACCTGAGAGGAATCCCATGAAGTTCGAGATCGCGGCGGTCGTTTTCAGCTCTGCCTGGAAGACGGCGCTGGTCTGGTAGTTGAGCAGAGCGAGCAGAACGGTCATACTCAGCGTCGAGAGGGCCATCCAGACCAGGAATGGTGAGCGCGCGATCTGCATGTAGCCTTCGCGCAGGTTCGCTCCATGGCCGCCGGCTAATCGCTGCAGCAGGCCCGGTGCATTGGAGGCAACGGCCGCACTATCCCTGGTCGGGATGGAAGCTGTTGGTGGGATCGGCCGCTCGGCGGCCGCAGCGCCCTTCGGTTCAGGCATCAAGTGAGGCGTCGCCGCGGCCATCGCGGCCATCACGACCAGCCCGAGCACCATCACCAGGAGGATTGCCGCGGGGCTGAGGGCGCGGTTCATGAGCGGCATGCTCAGCCCGGCGATGATACCGCCACAGCGTGAGGCACTCCCGAGCACTGGCACGATGCGTTTGGCCGCGCGTATGTCGTAGAAGCCGTTAACGTAGGTCGCCCAGTGCACGTTGTACACATCCAAGAGCGGCACATTGAGCACGAGGTACAGCAGCAAGTAGGCCGGCAGAACCAGGCCCGCCGCAAGCAACGCCAGCCCGAGCCCGATGCCCACGCAACTGAGCGCCAGCAGGGCGACCAGCAGGCGTGTGTTGGACACTCGATCGGCGAAGGCTGAGTACACGAACAAAGCGACGAAGGAGCAGGCAGCACTGCTGACGAACACCCACGGGAGGTACTGCACCCCGATCCGCTGAAGGAAGCCCGCCTGCACGATGGCATCGCCCCAGTACAAGCCGGTGATTGCGATGAGCGACATCGCGTACAATACGGAGAGACGACGCCACTCGCCGGCACGCACGTTGAAGAGCTCGCCAAGGAAGGTCGCCGCTTTCATGCAGTATCCCGGGCCTCATTGCCGACGTACACATCGCTCACGACGGCGTCCTCGGTGGCGCGCACCCTGTAGTGGGCGCGGTTCATCGCCAGGACCCCGACTCAGCCGCCTGGCCGTAATTTCCACTGAGCTTCACGCGGAGCCTGGCGGTGTGGGTCATGCCGTCCCGCCCAAGGAAATCGATTGCATCGTCCTGTGCCTCTTCTGCCTGAAGAAGCCCACACCTTTCCTTTTTCGTACCCGCTCAGCCGGCGGCGGCGGAAATCGAGACACTTCGCGCCGTTCATGTCCTTCGCGGAGCGGCTTCCACCGCACGCGGGCCCACTGATGGCCGGTTGCATCCGGGCCATTTGGATCAGCCGTATCCACGCGCGGGATCTGGACTGCGCCACGGCGCGCTCGATCGACGCGCACCGCTCCGCTTGAGCTGCCGAGGGCTCATCGGTGCTGGTCGGGCTGAACCACCTGCTCGTCCCCGCAGGCACCCGATCCACCACGCGCGCGAAGCCGTTCCGCCCGTTCGCACAGGTTGCGGAAATACTCAGTCTCGGTGATCTCCGCCACCTGGCGCGCCTTCTTCGCCTCGTCGATCTCGATCTGCAATTCGTGCACCTGCTGACGCAGCGATTCCTCGCGCGCGATGACCTCGCGAGCCATCCTCTGAAAGACACGCGCCAGCTGTCCGAGAGCGTCCTCGCGCGCGGCGACTGGGTCCAGCGCCTCGCTGCGGAACGTTCCAGACTCCACTGCGCCCGCCGCCCCGATCACATAGCCCACCTGCTCGAGGTATTCCAGCTCCATGTCGCGTATCCGCTTGTTCGCGAGCGAAGCGTTCATACGGGCGCGAAGCAGCTCGGCGTTGAAGGGCTTCGGCAGGTAGTCCGCGGCACCCATCTCGATGCACCGCAGGATGCCGTCCATCTCGTCCAGGGCCGATATCACGATCACCGGGATCTCCCGCTGGACCGGATCAGCCTTCATTTGCTGGAGCACCGCAAAGCCGTCCAATTCGGGCATCACCAGGTCCAGCAGCACGACATCGAACGGGCGGTCGCACACCATCTCGAGCGCCTCGCGCCCGTTCTCCGCCATTTCGACGTCATACCCCTGCTCTCGCAGGCTCGTAGAGAGGACGAGGCGGTTGATGAGATCGTCATCTACCACCAGGATCTTTCCGTTTTGCATCACCGGGCAGCTCCTTTCGCGCATTGTTCCAGCGCCGCCTGCACCAGCGCGTATTCCGTCTCAATCCGGGACAGCAGCTCGTCGGCTCCCTCCAACGCTTCCTCCCGCGCCTTACCCTCGAGCTCACGCGCGAGCGCCGACAGGGCCGTCGCACCGAAGGTCGCGCTGGTGGACTTGAGCGAGTGCGCCGCGCGCCGCACGTCGGCCGGCTGCGCCGCGCGGCAGCCCCTGCGTGCTTCGCCGATTAGCCGAGGCGCGTCTTTGCAGAAGCTCGCGATCAATACGGGCAGCATGGCATCCGCTTGCGACCCGAGCGTGGCTCGCAGCTGCGTCAGCGCCGCCGGGTCGAGAACCGGGGCGGCCGCCTGGAATGGAGCAGGCTGGACCGACTTCACTGCCACGTCGGGGCTCGGGCCGGCCTCCGGAGGCAGCGCGGCTTCATCCGCCCGCGGGCCCGTCCCTCCCACCACGCGGGCCCGGCACTTGTTCAGCGCGGCGATCAACTCCGCGAGCTGGATCGGCTTCGTGATGTAGTCATCCATGCCGGCCGCAAGACAGGCGTCCCGGTCTTCCTTCATTGCGTTGGCCGTCATCGCCACGATGCGCGGCCGCTGCCCGCCACCAAACTCGGCAAGGACCGCACGGGTGGCCTCCAGGCCGTCCATCTCCGGCATCTGCACGTCCATGAGAACCAAATCGTACTGTTGGCGTCTGACCGCTTCGAGCACCTCCACGCCGTTCCCCGCGACGTCGGCCCGGTAGCCGAGCCGCTCGAGGATGAGAAGCGCCACCTTCTGATTGACTGCGTTGTCCTCCGCCAGCAGTATCGACAGCGGGTGGCGTCTGCCCATGCCCGCGTCGAACTCGCTTTCATCCTTCTGCTCGGCCGCAGCCTCTGTGGTTCCGGGGGCGAACACCGCGCCGAGGGCGTCATACAGGTGCGACGGCTTCACCGGCTTCGTCAGGTAGGCCGCCAGGTCGATAGAATCCAGATCTGGGTCCCGCTGGCCGAGGGAGCTGAGGATGATGATCGGCAGTTGGCGCGCGTCGTGTGTCCGCCGTATTTCGCACGATAGCGTTTTACCGTCCATTTCCGGCATCTGGAGGTCGAGCAGTGCGATGTCGAAGCCGTCTCCCCGGGCGATCCATCCCAGGGCCTCGACGGGTGACCCTGTTTGCACCGGTATCATGCCCCACGCCTGCGTTTGGAGCGCGAGGATTTGCCGGTTGGTGGCGTTGTCGTCCACAATCAGGACTCGCTTGCTGTTGAGGGCCGGCTGAAGAGCGTGCAGATACGGGCGCGCCGTCAACGGCGCGGCAACCCTTGCGCGCAACTTGAAGTGGAAGGCGCTCCCCTTGCCGGGGACTCCCTCGCTCTCAACCCACATTTCTCCGCCCATCAGCTCGACCAGGCGCTTGCTGATCGCCAGGCCCAGACCCGTCCCGCCGAAACGCCGTGTCGTGGACGCGTCCACCTGGCTGAACGATTGAAACAGGCGGGTCCATGGCGATCGGGCGGAATGCCGAGGCCCGTGTCGCGCACGCTGATGTGCAGTGCGCTCCACTCCCCTGCCATCCGGTCGCTGTCCGGCGCCTCCTCGGCGCAGCGCACGCTCAGCACCACCTCGCCCTCAGCGGTGAACTTGACCGCGTTCGCGAGCAGGTTCACGAGGACCTGGCGCAGGCGCGTGACGTCGCCGTCAATCGCCGAGGGCACGTCTCGGTCCACGGCGCAGATCAGGTTCAGCTGTTTCTCCGCCGCCTTCGTGGCCAGCAGATCGATCGCGCTTTCCACGCACTCGCGGAGGTCGAACGGCTGGCACTCCAGATCCATTCGCCCGGCCTCGATCTTGGAGAAGTCGAGGATATCGTTGATGATGGTCAGCAGCGTATCACCGCTCGCTCGAATGGTGGTCGCGAACTCGCGCTGTTGTGCCGACAGCGGCGTGTCGAGCAACAGCCCCGTCATCCCGATGACGGCGTTCATAGGCGTCCGGATTTCGTGGCTCATTGTCGCCAGGAAAGCGCTCTTCGCCTGAGTCGCCGTCTCCGCCGATTTCGCGCGCCCGCTGCAATTCCTCGTTTTGGCGTACCAACTCAGTGATGTCGAAATAGGTCAGCATCCGGCCGCCGTTGGGGAGCTCCATCACCTGAAACTCCAGGACCAGCCCGTCGCGGCGGCGGAATTGGGTGGGCACCGTCCGCCCCCTACGGACCATCTCTGTACGGCTCTCGACGTAGGATTCCCACTGACCGGGCGCCACATCGTAGAGCCCGGAGTCGCGGTTGAAATTGATGAGGTCGGCAAGCGTCACGCCGCGAGCGATCAGTTCCTCCGGCAACCCCCACATCTCGCGCACCGCGCGGTTCGCCATCTGAGTCCTGAGGTCCGGTCCCATCAGGATGATACCGTAGTCGATGCCGTCGAGTACCGCCCGGAATTCATCCAGCAGCCGGTTCTGGCTCTCGATCGCCGCCGCAAGCTCGGCGGTGCGCTCCTGGACCGCTTGCTCGAGCTGCTCGCGCCCCCGGCGCAGCGCCTCGTCGGCCTCTTTGCGCCGCGTGATGTCGCGCTCCGCCGAAAGCAGCCCGACGACCTGTCCCGCAGCGTCGAGCATCGGCATCTTGATCGTCTCGAACCAATGCGGCCCATCCGGCGCATCAAGCTGGTGTTCCACGCGAATGGCTTCCCTACCCTCCATCACGCGGACCTCTTCGTTCCAGAAGTCCTGCGCCTGTTCGCCCGGGAACAGGTCGAAATCTGTCTTGCCCACCATCTCCTGGCGCGAGCGACCCAGAATGCGGGCAATCGTTTGGCTGCACGCTCGGAAGCGATGCTGGGCGTCCTTGAAGATGATGATGTCCGGAGTTGTGTCGAGCAGCGCATCCAACATGCGCCTGTGTTCATCGCGCTCGCGTGCAGAAGCCTCCCGCTCGGTCACGTCGATGCCCACTGACAGCACGCCGATCACGCGCCCCTCGTGATCTTTGAGCGCCCTGCTCCAGTGCTCGATCCGCCGCACCTCACCGGATTTGGTCAGCAGCCGGTAGGAGTTCGCAGTTGAGCCCTCCACCCCCACCGATTTGACGAACTCCTCCCGCCGTGCCTGTCGCTCGCCGTCGGGCAGGAAGACGTCGAACCAGTTCCGGCCCTTCACCTCCGCCAGTGGGCGGCCCGACAGCTCTTCCAGGAAAGGGTTGAAGCGAAGGATGTTCCCCTCTCGATCCAGCACCAGAATGATGGCCTGGGCTGTGTCCAGAATGCTCTGGCCGAAATCTCGCTCCTGTTTCAAATCACGGGCCGTCCGCGCCTCGGACGAAAGAGTCTGGAGCTGGAACCGAAGGAAGAGGATCACCAGGCTCATGACAGCGATGAGGAGTGTGCCCATGTACGTCGCCTGGACGGCCCACTCGTACTCGCCGACCGGGCTCACCTGGCGCGTGATCCAGACCGCGAGGACGCCGCGCTGGGCGAGGAACGTAAAAAGCGCCATTGTCAGCACCGACAGTGCCGCCATGAGTATGCCGGACCGGACGCCGACGAGGACCACCGCCACGATGGGCACCGCGAAAACGAACAAGCGCCCAGAGCCCGTCAGTCCCGCGCGACCGAGCGCCATCGTGCCCATGCCGTAGACGATGAGGAGCATTGCCCACGCCCGGACCCGGAACTCGACGCCTTGCAGAAGGGCCAGCACGATGAGCACGGCGTAACACAGAACCACGGCCAGGGAGAGCGAATTTCGTCGAAACGTGGGAGACATATTCGAAGACGATGATCGCAATCGCCGGCAGCCAGACGAGCGAAGCGACGATCAGTATCCAGTTGAGCGCGCGGCTCCGCCAGTCGCGCAACCGCGCGCTCACGCCGTCATCCTCGCTGTTGAGCGTGTGTGCACTCATATCCCCCTCCCAGTCCGGATCACGTCGGTCCGCTTGGGGGGCACGTCGAACTCCACCGCCACGCAGCATGCGGTGCCGCTCAGTGGAACCAGTAATGGTTCCGCGGATGCGTCACAGTCACAAACTGCCACTTCCGTTCCATCGCCCGTGTCGACGGTGATCCGCGCGGGCAACCCGATCGCATCGCCTTCCGGTACGACCTCGTACAACCAGACCTTGATTTCCTGCTCAGGCATCGGCGGGAACTCGAAGGAGACTCGTCGCATCGAAGTAACGTCCGGCAAAGTTCCAGATGCTGCGTAATACGACTCATCCCGCCCACGCGACGTCGCCACGACACGAACCGCGGCCGGCCGTCCCCGAGCGAGGACCTCAAATCGTGCGCATTCGTCGGCACTGTCCTCGCGCAGCTGCACCACGGTCCGGCCTCGGAAGGCGCCCTGCCGCCACGCCGCCACGGTAATCATGACGACTATCGAACCGCACGCCACAGCGGCCAATCGCTGCAGCACCTCCTGCCAGATCACCAGACCGTGCGCGAAGATCGCAGCAAGGAACAATGTGTACACGGCGCCGAGGACGAGAGGATGCCCGACCAGGCGATTCACGGCCGCCGGGAGCATGTCCCCTTTTCGCCGGCTGGCGGCGAGCAGTAATGCGGGGAAGACGCCCGCGAAGATCGATGCCCCGATCAGGCCGCCGAAGTTCATCACGGCCGCGAATGACTCGTTGCCCGTCATCAGCAGCGACTCGGCAGTGGCGAAGATGACCAGAATCGGCAGGATGCACCAGAGAAAGCGGCTTTTTCGAGTCCACCCTGCTGACCGATCCCGACGATTCTCGTTCTCCGGTAGCTGCTCGCGGACAGAGTTGAACAGGGCGAGTGAAGTGTGAATGGCAGCCATGCCGATCGCGAGAATGGTAAACACGGTGCCCAGCCAGCGCACCGCCGGACCGATCGCGGCCGCCAGCGGTTCCAGAGCCGTCCCGCCGTACGTCGCGAGCTGCCCCGGCGGCACAGCACACAAGACCGCAAAGACCCAGACGCAGTACAAGATGATCACCGCGACCTGGGCGGCCACCGCTCCCATAATCAGCGAGCGCCCGCCCGGGTCGGCGCCTCAGCACGATCGCACCGCAGTTGCCGATCGAGCTATGGCCAAAATAGGCCATGAGGACGACGCCGAAATATGAGCTCGAGGTACTGCGGCTCGAACGGGCGCCCATTGACGAACGGAACGGCAACGTACGCCAGGTTCGTGGGCTGTAGCCGGGTGAGCGACAAGACCGAGAGAGCGACAATCAACGCTATATTAATCCCACCGACGACCAGCGACGAGGCGACGGTGGAACTCAGCGAGCCTCGAGTCAGGAAGTAGACGCCGACGACAAAAAAAGCAGCCGCCCAGATGTTCGACGGCAACCCCGTGACATCGCGCATCACCAGGGCGAAGCCGATGTAGAAGGCGAGCAGTGACGCCACGTTCACGGCAAGCATGGCGACTGAAGCGAACGCGGATCCCAGCCCGCCAAGGTACTCCGCGATGACGCGCCCGAAGAAAGCACTACGGTAGCGCACACTGCCGGTGCGCGTGATGGTCTCCGCCATTGCCGCAATGGTCAGGACGTTCACGATCCCGAAGACGATCAGCAATATCAACGCGGGAATCGGGCCAACGCGCGACAGGGCGATGGGCAACGCGAGAATCCCAGCCCCGGCCGTTTCCGTGAGCGTCAGCGAAAAGGCAGTCCAGAAGGGCGGCAGCGCTTCCAGGCGGTCGGCGAAGCCGGTCAGGGCCCAGCGCACCCGTTCCGAGAGCGGCTCATCACGAGCGTAGAGTGTCGCGATTGGGTCGCCGAACTGAGCCTGGTAGGCATCGCGCACTGCGTCGCCGTCGAGGCGAAGCGCGCGCCGGATTCGCGGCGTCCGCCCGTAGCTCAGGCGGTATTTTGCGCCCAACGCACGGGCGAGCGCGGCGCGAACGCGCGGGTTGTCTGGGACGAGATGCGCCCATACTGGTGCATAGCGTTCCAGGTCCTGAATCCTTGGGCGGAGCGGGGGATCGCGGCCGAGAGTGAAGGCTTGCAGAAAGGCAGCATCACGCCTGCGCTCGCCGTCCTCGGTGAGGGAGGTGTCCATCGCCTGCTGCGAGCGTGCCTTCATGTGTGCGGTCTTGCTCTCGATCAGGAAGAGCAGCGTGCGCGCCCTGCCGGAGGGAAGCCCGCCGAGAACGTCCTCTTTGGTCAGTAACTCTTCTTCTGACATGGCTTCCTTTCCCGTCTAGAAACGGGTCGGGATCACCTGCACGTTGCAAGCCGGTCGGCCACCTGCTTCAAACGAGCGGTAATTGGGTGAAACGGGTGGCGAGTCACGAAGATGCCAGCGCTCGCGAGCGCC
Source organism: uncultured Chloroflexia bacterium (assembly GCA_963843645.1). Lineage (GTDB taxonomy): Bacteria > Chloroflexota > Anaerolineae > DAOTYC01 > DAOTYC01 > CAWJLE01. Next base: position 610,090 of record CAWJLE010000005.1, read on the forward strand.
ATCATCTCGTCCGAATGCGGTAGCACCGCCGCTACGTCCATGCCGTACGCGCTCTCGACGCGTGCTTTGACGTCGTCTTCGTTGAAAACGGACGGTACCTTGTTCACGATCATCATCATCGACGGGATGCGCAATTTCCGCGCAACCTCCACGGTGACGCCCGTGCCCTGGTAATCCTGATGGTCCGGGCGCAGGATGACGACCAGGATGTGCGAAATGGCAATCGAGAGGAGCGTTTCTTCGTTCAGGCCCGGGTGCGTATCGATCATCAGGGTATCGAGGCTGAGAGTCTGGGTCAGATCACGGATGCCGTCGCTGAGGATGCTCACGTCATATCCCTCGCGCAGGACCCGTGCGATCTCGCCTGCCTTGATGCTCGAAGGCACGAGGAAGATCCTGCCTTTGCCGTTGACCCCTGCCTTTTCAGTTACGTCATGAGCGGTGTCTCGGATGTCGCACTTCCCCCATAGATAGTCGTTCAGCGAGTGCGCCATCTTCTCTTCTTCGAGTCCGAAGAGGACGTGAATTCCCGGGGAGGCAATATCGGTGTCGACGACGGCGACGCGCGAACCTCGGGCCGCAAGCAACGCGGCGAGATTGGCTGTCGTATTCGATTTTCCGGTTCCCCCACGAAACGAATGCACAGAAACGATAGTGGCCATCGAGTCATCTCCAAACCTGGGAGCATCTTGGCCGGCGATCCGCTCGGCCAAGATGCGCAAACATCTCGTCACCGCTCAGTTGTGCACGGAACGACGGCATGCCGTTTGCAGGCGCCTGACGAGGCGTCTGCCCTCTTAAGATGTTCCAAAAATGGGGAAGTCATGTATCTCGTTTTCGATTGAATTCATTATAGCACAAGCGAATAGGATGAACAAGGATCGATTTCCGCAGAGCCCTGGTCCGACCTGGAGCGGTTCCAGGCCCTCTCCGCTAATCCGAGGAGGATATCGGCCGCGCTGATGGCCAGGATAGCGATCAGCAGCCGGGTGTTGGAGGCCCGGTCAGCGAAGGCCGTGTAGATGAACAGAGCCAGTAAGGAGCAGGCCGTGCTACCGATGAACACCCAGGGGGCAGGTACTGTTGCAGGAACGCCGAGTGAACGATCGCGTCGGCCCTGTTCCTGCCGGTCAGAAAGACCAGCGACATGCGCGGTTACTCGCCAGAGCGCACGTTGAGCAGCTTTCCGAGGACGGCCGCCATCTTCATGCCGGGTCGTCGTCCTCTCTCTCGGCCACGACATAGCTGACCACTGTATCTGCTTGCCCGTGCACTTTGTAATGACGCCCGTGCATCGCCAGGACTCCCAGGCAACCACCCGGTCCATAGAAACCACTGAACTTGGAACGCAGGGACTCGGTATGGACTGCGCCGTCGCGAGTCTGATAGACGATCTCATCATCTTGGGTCTCTTCCTGCTGCAACAGCCATACATGGCCGCTGTCGTACCGGCTGAGACACTCTCGCAGAAAGCTGAGGCAGGCATCGCTGCTCAGATTGCTGAGCCTGTATACCGCCCTGCTGCCGTGATTCATCGCCCCGTCTGACCCTGCATACTTCAAATAGTAGGCCCGCTGAGATCGCGATCTGCGCGAAAACGACTCGATGGTTACCCGCGAGCCGTCCGGGAGCTCGATGCCGGCCGGCAACAAGGGGGTCGTGAAGGGAAACAGGTCCCGAATATCGTCCGAGAACGCTTCCCGGGTCAGTGACCAGAACGGCAGTACCAGTGATGCCTTCTGATCGAACAATATGTTGGGCGGCAGGTCGTAGGTGACTCCCTGGCCCACCTTCGCCATTCGCCGGGAGAACTCGTCTTCGGTGCATATGGAGAGAAACAAGGGATTGCGGATGAAGTTGCAGTCACCAGGCCTCAGACCGTGGTCAATGCCCCAGTACCTTACGGCGGGCCTGGTTCTCTCCATGAAAAAGCGCGTTCCCGCCGGAGAAGTAGCGCCGTCGACATATTGGTGAACTATCGGGACGGCGTTGAGGAAAGCGGCCAGCTGGGTTGCAAATCGATCTGCAGGTGATTCTTCGCCGGCGCAATAGCCCAGCCTGGCCGCATGCTCAAAAACCAGCTGCAACTCGCCCCACAGAGTGCCCGGGCACGACATCTCGATCAACCTTCCAGGTTTCGCTTCGTCCGTGCGAAAGAACACAGGCAGGCTAAAATGCCGGTCTTCGAGTTGCCGGTGATACCGGATTCCAAAACTCTCCGGCGTTTCGTTGATGAGCCAGTGTAGGACCGACGGGTACAGCTCGTTCCGCAGTGCGGCTTTGAATACGTCAATTGCTGTCTGCTGAAAGGAGCGAATGAGCGGAAGCCTCGACTCGTAAAGGCGCTGACTAGCGGAGGGCACTACGTATGGCTTCGCAGCCAGCAGCAGCGTGAGACCCATCGCACACGTGGGCGACGAGTTGATCGCGCTGTCAGCCCATTCATAGATGTCCACAACATCACGCCCTTTCATTTGCCTGGTGACGCGCGCGGGCCCTGTCTTGGCTCGAGCCGGAACAGGGCCGAGAGGTTTCGACCGGCGGCCCGGACGACGAGGCCTGGGCGCGCAATCGCCGTCATGCCGTACCCGAGGGCTCGCCGCCGGCCGTAACGTAGCTCAGCACGGTCTCTTCCTGCCCGTGCACCTTGAAGTGGTGCCTGTGCATTGCCAGAACTCCCAGACAGCCGCCCGGTCCGTAGTACCCGCTGAACTTGGTGCGCATGGTCTGGCTACGGACGGCACCATCACGGGCGAGGTACTCGATCTCATCATCCTGTCCTTCTTCTTGCTGCAGCAACCAGATGTGTCCCCTCTCGTAGCCGCCGAGACACTGCCGAAGAAGTCGAGACATGAACCGCTGCCCAAGTTGCTGAGCCTGTATACCGCCCTGCTCCCCCAGTTGATCGCCACACTGGACCCCGCGTATTTCAAGTAGTATGCGCGCTCCGATTGCGGACGCCGCGAAAACTCTTCGATGGTGACGCGCGTGTCGTCGGGGAGCTCGATGCCGCCGGGCAGCAACGGCGTCGAAAAGAGAAGGAGGTTCCTGACGTCGTCGGTAAAGAACCGGCGCGTCAACGACCAGAACGGCAGCACCAGCGGCCCTTTCTGGTCGAACAAAATGTACGGCGGGAAATCGAATGTGACGCGGGTGCCGGCCGTCGACAGCCACGAAGCGAAATCGTACGCGGCCCACAGACCGATAAACGAGTGGCTGCGGACGAAGTTGCAGTCACCTGTTCTCACGCCGCGGTCAATGCCGTAGTACCTGACCAGGGGCCTGGTCTTATCGATGAAATACCGCATTCCCGGCGGCGCGGAAGAATTATCCAGGAGATGATGCACCACCGGGGTATCCTTGAGGAAATCGGTTAGCTGGGCGGCAAATCGATCTGCCGGCGATTCGTCGCCGGCGCAACAGCCCAGCCGGGCCGCATACTCGAAAGCGAGTTGTAACTCGCCCCACGCTGATCCGGGGCACTGAATCTCATTCACTCTTCCGGGCCTCACCTCGTCAGTCCGCATAAACACCGGCAGCGTGAAGTGGCGATCTTCAAGGCCGCGATGATAGCCGGTCCCAACGGAATCAGGCGTTTCGTTGATCAGCCAATGAAGAATAGTCGGGTCCATGTCGCCGGCGAGGGCGGCTCTAAATATGTCAAGCGTGGTCTTCTGAAAAGTGCGAACGAGCGCGAGCCTGGACTCGAAAAGGCGCCGGACATCGGAAGGCACTAAATAGGGCTTTGTCGCCAATAGTTCCGTCAGGCCTGTCGCGTACCTGGGGCAGGCGTTGATCGAGTCATCAGCCCACTGATAGATGTCCAACGTCATCAGTCCTTTCCACGGGAGCAGGCTCCACGCCGGCTGAGGGGAGAAGGCAGGGACGGGGCGGTATCAGTCTAACGACCGAGACGACCACACAACCGGTAGTCACTCTAAAGGCCGAGCCTCCTGATTTCCAGCCATGCCAGTCCTGCGCGTCCCGGCCGAAGTGTGCACCAAATAGAGAAACACGTGAGGCTGGTTATGCAAAAATGCATTGTACCCGAGTGCTTTAGGAAGTCAACAACTGCGCGATCACTGAGGCTGCAGTGAATAACGTAGCTTGCCCAGCGGCTTCAAGGCACTACGATGTAGGGGAGATGAGGAGGAAAAGCCATGGATAGTTCATATCAGAATAGGGCGGGAGGGACTCGAACCCTCATGACCTTGCGGTCAGCGGATTTTAAGTCACCAGCAGAGTCAGAACTGTGCACACACAACATGTTGTATTCGCTCTGAACAAATCTACTACATCTGGTATGTCGTGACCCATCGCAGATTCAGTGTTTTGAAAAGTCCGCTGCACTCCCAAGAGTGATGTACTTGCGGATTTAGTCCGCAGTACTCGAGTCCGCGGTCCTAGAACTTGTGCTCTATATTGAGGCCCGCGAGACGATTGCCTGACCCGAAGACTAATGCAGAAGGGCACCTGAGTCAAATCGTGGCTAGCATAGGCAATGAGTCTCAACCAGATCCGGCACCGGCGGCAGCAACCAGATCCGGCACGAGGTGCATAAGACCGCCACGGCGCGAGGGGGTACCGGGTTTCCAAAATGTTGAATGTGGCAACTGCCTTCTAAGCAGTGGGTCGAGGGTTCGAGTCCCTCTTGGGGCGCCATACTGTATCTGGTATCTCTCCTGGTTGTCAGGCGCTACATGTAGTGGCCAAAACCTGGATGAATATCAAAGGTGACTACGGAACAACTTACGCTGCGGATTCGTCAGGCTACTCCTTTGAACGCTTGCGTCGATGCCTTCCTGCTGGACCGCGAAGCCTCACGTTGCACCTCCAAGACCCGCACGCACTACCGCTATACGGTCGGCGCTTTCACCGCCTGGCTGGCCGGCGAGGGCGTGAGGGATGCCACTGCCATAACGCCGCGCCACATCCGTGCCCTACCTCGTCAGCCTGCAACGGCGCAACCTCAAAGACACGACCCAACATGCCCATGCCCGTGGGATCAAAACCTGGTTGAACTGGCTCGTGGACGAAGGCGACCTCGATGTCTCGCCCATGCGCAAAGTCAGCATGCCCAAGCTTGAGAAGCGAGTGCCGGCTCCGTTCGCGCCCGAGGACGTGCAAGCGCTTATGGCTCACTGCGACTGCAAGACGCCGAAGGGTGCGAGAGACTATGCGCTTATCCTCATGCTATTGGACACGGGCCTGCGAGCGGGGGAGTTGCTGAGTTTGCACGTTGGCGATGTAAACATGCGCTCGGGTCTGATCACGGTCATGTGCAAGGGGCAGAAGCAGCGGCAGGTCAGGGCCGGCAGTCGGGCCAGGGCAGCCCTCATGCGCATGCTCGGCTTCAGGAATCAGGCCAGCCACGCCGATCCTCTGTGGATCGCCTTTGACTTCGAGGGGAACGAGAAGGGTGCACTGTCTTTCTATGGCATGGAGACGTTGCTTAAGAGGTTAGGACGGAAGGCCGGCGTCCAACCCTGCGCTCCGCACCGCTTCCGACGTACATTCGCGCTCTGGTGCCTGCGCGACGGCATAGACTTGCACTCGTTGCGGATGCTGATGGGGCACACGAGCCTGGCAGTCTTGCAACGGTACCTGGCCCTTGCCTGCGAGGACGTGGAACGAGCTGACGCGGCACACAGCCCTGCAGACAAGTTGTTCGGGAAGACGTGATCGGTTCCCAGGGCGACCGCTGCTGGCAGAAAGGTAGTTTTCGCATGTCCTGGGCCATCTTCCACACACGCGGGTCTGTCGATGGAGACGTCACCGCAGGCGCAACGGCCGACTCGATCAGTCGAATCCGCCGCACGCGTGCCGCTCAGTTCGCCTGTGCCGGTACCAGGTGTTATATGCATCTCGGAGCAGGGTCTGCGGCTACTCCGCTTCGGGCTTGTGTGATAACTCACACTCACTGATCGGACGGACTAGCCGAGCACTAGGATTCAGCTGGATCGCCCGAAGATGGCGATTTCTGCCAGACACACTCCTCCCGGATGTCTTGGTCCCTTGAAGTAGTTGGATTTGATGCTGATCCGTACAATACGAACTTTGATGGGCGAGAACGAATACGGCTGCAGCAGTGTGTACTGCTCAGGAGGGTTTCCGGGCAATCCGAGGAGTTGGAATTCGGCCAGCTTCCGAAACTCCTCGTCAGAGTCTGAACTCTTTATTGATACCTCTATGTCCCGCGCATAATCGCTTCCTTCCGGTCCCAGATGGCCCAGAACGCAGTTTACGAATCCAATTCGATTTACCTCAACATCGTTTCCTAGGTCGACTTCGATTGCATGCGGGAACTTATCGCTTTGAGTAGCCCAAACCGTGTTAGGGTCTCCATCAAGTAAGCTTTGCGCGGTACCGTCTCCACCGTGACGGTGCACGCGATCTAGATACTCGCCGTCAAGCATTTCGAAAAATGCCGACTTTTGGACAACTCGGGCACCTGCTGCGAAATTTCGTCCCCAATCTGGCGGAACCGCGGTCCAGCTCATGTGCACTTCCTTCTCGACCGTCAGGGTAGGTGTTGCCATCGGGCTCGGCATTGGGGTAGTCGTGGGCTCAATGGCAGGGGTTGCCGTCACTGTGGGCGCGAGCGCCTTGTCGGCTTGCCATGCTGCCTGCGCTTCAACGAGTCTTGCCTGGACGTCCTGATAGCGAGGATCCATGGCGCTTACCGCCTCGAATTCCGCAACTGCTTGCTGCCACTTCTTCATCTGCTCGTAGGTCACCCCTCGCTCATAGTGTGCTTGAACGACCGCCTGGGCATCCGTAGTCGCTTGCGCGGAAACCTTCGCCTCGGACTCGGTCAGCGCGGCCTGGATGTCCTTGTAGTCAGGCACGGCGGCGAACACCTGATCGAACGCCGCCTTCGCCTCGGCCCATTTCTCCATCTTCGCTAGGACCAGCCCGCGCCGGTAGACAACGTCCAATTGCACAAGTGCGTCCGCCGTAGCGGTTGCCGCCCGACCTGCGAGAGCCTTGTTGACCGCGGCAAGCTGCGCTGCTGCATCCCCGTAACCCGGATCCTGCTGCAGAACCTTCTCGAGCTCCTCTTTGGCTTTGTCGAGGCTTCCGGCGGATTCGTAAGCCAAAGCAGACCGAGATTGTAAATCCAGTGCCATCGCCCTTTCGGCCGTGGCGGTTGCCGTCTTGCGCTGCGCCTCCATTGCAGATGCCGTCTCCGCCGCCATGGCAAGGGCTTGTGCCTGCGCGGTTGTCGTCATCACCGGTTCCTGCGCCCGGGCCGTCGCGGTCGCCGCCTCGCACTGCCGGGCCGTCGCCAACCGTTGCGGAACATGTCGGTAATCGGCCTGAATCCGCAATACCTGCTCGTACTCGTCCGCCGACTTGCCCCAGTCGCCGCTCGCTTGAAATGCCACTGCCGCGTCGTAATGCCGCTCCGCCTCGCGCTGAACCTGAAGCGAGTGAGCGAGCGATGAATAGGCGATCCCTCCCGCGATGAGAATAACTAGCGCGGCAAGGAAAGTACCCCAGTAGGCCACGAATCCTCTGGCTCGAACCGTTCTCTTCATCTCCCAGCCCTCCACTGGAGAGTGTTCAACAAGTCAGGCCCACTACCCGACGACGATCTCGAACAGCTCCTCGCGCCTGGCCAACAATTGGGCAAGGAGCCCCCTTCTTCCGTGAATAGATCAACACTAGGTTCGATGTCGGCAGCTTCCAGCCGGCAGGCGCCCAACCCGCTCGTTTCCGACAAGCCGAGATGCCAGTTCCTTGGCCTTCCCGTACGGGTAGCCACTCTCCTACATCCATGATCAATGTTCGCAATGATACACGGCGATACCGCGGGCGAGTGGTACCGAGCCGCGTTGCCTGGCTGCTCCTTTGCGGCTCAGGCCTACAGGGCTAGCGCCGTCCCAGGTACGCCTCCAGCGGCGCGGCCTTGCCGTCCAGGTGGCGCAGGTAGCCGTCAGCGTTTTGCAGGTAGCGTTCGAAGCCCTGCATCACTCCCTCCAGCTCTTGCGAGAAACGGGTGTATTCCTGGTCGCGCCAGGCGCCGCCGAGCCCCCGTAGCTGGGCGCGGATACGGCTGGTGCTGGCTGAGACCTCGCTGTTGAATTGCCGCAGAGCCGCCTGGAACCGGCGGATTTCGGCTGGATCGCTCACCACTTGTGACATCGTCCTTACCTCCGTGTCGTAGATGCGTCTACTCCAAAACCCCGCGCCAAGCGCTTGCCGGCGCCAAAGCTCATGACCAGGCCACGCCGCAGGGCCACCGAGGCGCCACGCCCGATCGTGCCGTTGCCGCCGGCGATGATCTGCCAGGGGGCGTCGCCCGTGTTGATGAGCCGGTGCACGCCTTCCCTCGCGTCCCAGGCCGCCTGTCCGCAGACGGGGAGGCCGCGCCGGGTGAACGGCGGCAGGCGGCCCGGCTCGAGCACGTCCGCGAACAGGGGCAGGCCGTGGTACAGCAGGATCGGGCGTACCGGGACGAAGTTCCCCTTGCCCCTGGCTTCCATCAGCTCCAGCACGGCGGGGAAGGGCGGGCGCATCCCCGCTCCGCAGAACGGGCACTGCCTGCGCGGCGGCGGCTGCAACCAATAGGGGTAGAAGAATGACTGGCGACAGGTGGGGCAACTGATCAAGACGTCATACGACTCCGCCAACGCGCGCTCCCATTCCACCACCTGCGGGCGCTTGGGCGGTTCGTGCAGGCCCTGAACCAGCGCCCGGTCGGTCAACTCCTGCAATTTCGGCGTCAAGGACCGATACGAGAGCACGCCGTTGCGGAACAGCGGCGTGCCAATGCGCGAGACCCAGTTGCGGCGATCGCTGGGGTGCTCGCTGAAGCAGGCATATTCGCCGTAGCCCAGCTCGTCGTCGCGCTTATCGTCCGTGTCGTCGTAGCACTTCTGGGTCTGCATGACGTTTCGCAGGAGCAGGATCCAGAGAACGAGGACGGCCGTGCTGTGACGGTCTGTCGATTCCTCCGGCCGGCTGCGGCCCATCATGACCTCCGGCGCAATGAAACCGGACATGCCCTTGACTTGCGGGGGCAGGAAGCCCTTTACCACCAGGCCGTCCAGGTCGATCAGCACCACCTCGCCAGAAACCGGATTGGCCAGGAAGTTCTTCAAGTGGATGTCGGCGTGGGCCATGCCCTTGCCGTGGATGGTGCGCACTGCCGCCACCGTGCCCCGCGCGATCTTGAGGTATTCCAGCCAGCTCCGTCCCTGGGCGAACTGCTGGACGGCGTCCACAGGGCTGTAGATGAGCTTGTACAGCGCCACGTGAGACGGCGGCACGCGCCGCGTGACGACGCCGAGGCTCGCCCGCCCATTGACCTGACCCACGATGCCGAGCGGCCAGGCGAGGAATTCCTCATCCGGGCCGAGAGCCTTGCCCAGCTCGACCACTTTCTCGAGCAGCTTCTGCTTGTCCGGGGCCGCCTTATGGTAGAGTTTCACGACGTAGCGGTTGTCGGACGAAAAGAAGATGCTGCCTTCTCCACCGGTATGGACCGATTTATCACCGATGGTCAGTTGATTGGGCAGGTTCCGGCTGCCCGGTAGCAGATTGACGGTTGTCATTGTCTCTCTCCCGTTGTTCCATGCGCGTTATCACGACTAAAGTGCGGTCGTCCCAGCTTCCTTTGACCTGATAGGTGGCAAGCCAGTTCAACAGCCCGGCTGCCGCCTGGGCCGGAGTAGCGGACAGGCGAAGGTTGCGGTCGACTTGCTCCGCCCAATTCTCCAACGCTTCCGGTGCCGGCGAGTAGAGCAAGTCACCAGACAGACCATCGGTCATGACGAAAAAAGCCACGTAAGGGCGGCTGGCGACCGACTCGATGACCTGTACGTCCAGGTAATTCTGGAAGTTCGGCCGATTCAGTGTGTAGGTGGACTGAGGGTCGCCGGTATCCGGCGCGTCAACTAGCTCTTTCACCTTTCCCTGCGCCGTCAGGCCCAGCAATGCGCCGTCGCCCACCTGGCCGACCGCGCCGCGTCCGGTCTCCAGGTTGAGCAAGAGCGCCAGAGCGGTGCAACTCAGGTCAGCCAGCGACAGGCCGAGGCCATTGGCATGCTGTCGCAGCCCAAGATGGGTTTTCTCGAACGCTTTGCGCATGATGGCTACCAGGTCAGGTTCGGTGGGTACGGCCTGCGATGCGCTCAGTCCTGCAGACTGATCTGAGGTCGCGTCAGGCGAGGCGGAAGTACTGGTCGTGGCCACTGCGCCTGCGCTCCGCTGCATCGCTGCATGGGACAACCACCAACCAATCGACGCAGCCTGTTCGAAATCTCCGGTCGGGACGTCCTTTAGCACGGACTGCTCCGCTCCGCCGGTCACTCTCCGGGTCCAGTTCACGACCCCATGGGCCAGGGCTGCTGCGCCGCTTCCCTTCAAAAGAACAGAAGGCCTCAGTTGAATGTTCTCCGCCCAAGGCGGGGGCGCAGGGTCGCTGCGGCCGGATGCTTGCGGTCCAGGCCCCGGCTCCGCAGTCGCCACTTTGGGCATGGAATCGAAGTCGCGCAACAGCATCGCGCTTAGCGACTCCGCCGCGTACGTCGCGCCGTAACGAGAGAGCGGCCGGGACCCCACGCCGTCGGCCACGCCCACCGCCACCCAGGGGCCAGTCGAACGAATGACAAACGCATCGTCGCGGGGTAGCTCCCGAGCCAGGTGGATCTGGCCGACAGCGCTGGCTCCGACCACCAGGTAGGAACCGACCCGGCCGTGGGCCATCATCCAGGCCGGATGCGTGTCGCCCGAGGCGCCCAGTCCGCGATCGCCGATGACGAATCCGTTTAGCATAGCTTCACCTCGTCAGGGAATCCGCAGAAGATCGGACGTGGGCGGCACGTTGGCGAACGGATCATCGACGTTGCCGCCGGGTTGGACCGAGCTGGTGATGCTCTGCGACAGGTACTGGAACAGGGCGACGAACGCTGCCTCGCTCGTTCCCATCCGGAAGGCTGTCCCGGTGCTGATGTCCTTCAGCGTCTGATCTTCCACGTCGGGGCCGCAACCCACGGCCACGATGGTGCTCGGTTTGATGTGGCCCTTGGGCCGGCTGATGACCGAATCCCGAGCGGGCCGCCAGAGCATGTTGCTCGGGTTGCCGTTCTCGTCCGTCGGCCGGCCATCGGTCAGCACGAAGACCGCCGGCTTCCAGTCGCCTTTCTGGCCGCCCTTGACCGCCTTGATCACGTCGCGCTCCATCGATTCCAGCAGGGTCTTGAAGGCCAGGTCCAGCCGCGTGACGCCAGAAGCGCTGAGTGCAGGCGGTTGGAAGCTCGAAATCGCCACCAGCCCACCCGTGACCAGCCGCGCGTCACTGTCGAAGGTGATGACGCCGATGCGCACGCTGTCGCGCGCGAACTGGTCGGTGGCGGTCTCCCGCTGGAATTGCTCCAACCCCTGCCGGACCGACTCGATAGGCGCGCCGTCCATGCTGCCCGAGCAGTCGAGCAGCAGGTAGATCGGCAGGTGGCGCTCACCGCCGGCAGGCTGCACGCTGGCCCATTCTGGAACGTTGCTTTGGGAACTCATCGGTTTACCTCCTGATACGCTATGGATTTTGCCTTCATCATTGCAATATTCGGATAAAATGGCCTCATTGGCTGTCCTTCAGCGCGGCCCTGGCACCATCGCAGGTCTCACAGCGACGCGTTATCCGCTTCCGTCTGCTGCAGTCCGAGGCAGGGCAATCCTGAAATCAACGTCTTCCGTCTCTAACATCCGCCTCGCCGTTATCCCGACAGTCGTTGTTCGCCAACTGTGGTCGTGCACGGGCTGCAACAAGAATCCCGCATATTTCATTCTTCGCACAGGAGTTGCGGGCGACCCAGCCACCTGCCTGACCGAAAAGTGCGATGCCAACTCTGCCATTCTGCCTGCAGTCATTTGCTTCCAGCATGGGTTGCGCCTGATCATCAACATAGATGCCGTAATCCGTGTTCTCAGCGCAGATATTCCGACGTGCGGCACCTCCTGACTCGCCGACGTAACTGATGCCGCTCGATCCGTTTGCACGGCAGGTATTGCTTTGCAGCTCAGGCTGGGCAGCGGCGTTCAGGCTGATACCGTCATTCGCATTGTCGGCACATTCATTCCGACGCACGATGCCCGCCGCTTGGTCAAAGAACGCAATACCGTCCAACTTGTTGCTCAGGCAGTGATTATCTTCAAGCAGAGCTTTTGCCTGATCGTTCACCCCAATGCCGTGGCATTCGTTTCCCGTACAGATGTTTGCGCGCGCTGCCCCAGCGGCATGTCCAGAGTAGGAAATGCCGCTGTCCTTGTTACCGCGGCAGGTATTGCCCTCCAGCGCAGGCTGCGCCTGTTCGCTAACTGCTATGCCGTTTTCCTCGTTTCCCTCACATTCGTTCTTGGCGGCTGTGCCGGTTGACTCCCCGTCGTACGAAATGCCATTTTCCCCGTTACTGCGACAGATATTGCCCTCGATTGTTGGGGCGGCCATCTCTCCGATCGAAATGCCGTCCAGTTGGTTGTCGCTGCAGCGGTTTCTGCGCGCGATCCCGCCCGAACTCCCAAAGTAGGCGATCCCGCTATCCCAGTTGTTGGAGCAATCGTTGTCTTCCAAGACGGACTGGGCCTGCTCATCGGCGAGGATGCCATAGCCGTTCTCTGCGAACTCGCAAGCTGCCACGCGTCCGCTTGCGCTTCCCTCCATGAGGACCCCTGCACCAGACTCATCGCCGCTCACGGTTGCGCCGACGAACCGGCAATGTTCGATATCCAACTCGCTGTTCTGCACGCTCAAGACGTCAGCTACCGTAGGCCCAGCCCAGCGCAAACACAAATCGCGCAAGGTCAGGGTCCCCAAGCCATCACTGCGCAGGACGTAGTCGCCTCGTTCTGCGATGACCTCCGTGAAGTCCATGCTCTCGCCCACAAGCGCGATTGGTGGCCTGAGCTCGCAACCACGAGACAGAAGATGCTGGCCGTTGCGCAAGCGGATGATGGCTCCCGGCCCAGCAGCGGCCAGCGCATCCTCCAGCGTCCGATAGGCGCCACTTCCGTCAACGGCGACGACGATTTCGACTGGCGGCAGAGTCCCAGGCGGCTGCAAACGAGGCGTAAGCCCCGCGTCAGAACGAACGCTTGTTTCGGCAGAAGGCGGTGGCCAGACTCGCGGCGTCAGGCCAACATCATGCGCAACATTCGTACCGACAGTGGAGGGCGGGGACGAGACAATCAGGTCCTGCCATTGCGCGACCACCGGCAGATCCAATGTCCCGCTCTCGCCGACAAGCTTGAGCGTCGTCCACAGAAGATCGCCTCCGTAGGGCCTGACCTCGACCGACAATTGCACGTGGCCGGCCTCGAACGCCATCGGGTCGACCGTGACCTGGTCGCTGTCCACGATCACGTGGCCGGGGCCACCTTCCACGTCGAGCATAAGGGTCGCTGACTCACCCGCCGGCAGTGTGCCGAAGTCCAGCCTTGCAACGCTCGCGTGAAGCCCCGGAGTGGGCGGCGTAGCGGGCGAGGACTCGGCCCGCGCAGCGTCCGCCACGGTCGACACAGCCAGTATTACCGCCGCTTCCGGCAGACCGCGCAGTCCCAGGCCCTCGACGACCGTCTGGCGAACGGCCTCATCGGGGGACTCACGCACGCTTCGTAGCAGCCGTGCCCAACGGCGGAGTTCCTGCAGGGCGTCCTCTTCCGCCTCCAAGTCAGCGGCAATCAGGAGTAGCTGGAGCTGCCGATCGTCGACCGTCGTGCCCCGCGCGATCAGCCGCGCCAGGCTACCCAGTAAGGGACTAAGCTGTTGGATCTGGTCACTTGATAGACGCGATGTCATAGCTCACCGCTTTCGTCGCCGCGTTGCAGGGTCGCAATGGCAGAGATTCATGTCCTCGTCCTCCTGAGCTCATGTCTCCAATTCCTACAATTTCGCTTGCCCGTTCAGCACCGGCAGGCGACGTTCCGCGCGCAGGCGTTCGAGGAGCCGCGCGAAGCCGATCGCCTGCGCCAGGGCGCACACGCGACGGAAGCCTTCCCCGTAGACAGGGGATGGGTTGCGCTCGATGTTCGTCGCATGAAAACGACTTTCGACTGTATTCAATTCCGTGAGGTACCGGTGAGACAGCACTTCACAGAATCCCTCCTCGAGCGTCCGATTCAGCTCCGTCACATGGTGGACGGCCAGCCAGGCGTGCGCCAGTTCGTGGATCGTCACGGCCTGGAAGAGCGTCGACGGCAACCCAGACAGGATCGCAACGCCCTTGACCTCGGTGCGGACCAGGCGGCCGTCCTCGATGTACTCGGTGCGCAAGGTCGCGCCCAGGCATTGCCCATCATAAGGCCGGTCCATGAGCCGCGCCAGCCCAGCCCGGTCCAGGAGCTCGACGTGCAGCGCCAGTTGATTGTACATCAGACCCTGCCCATTTACCCATCGGACCAGCCGCGCGAACAGCGGTTTGGCCTGCGGCATGTAGTCGATCGCGCTGGCTCGGCAGACCAGGCAGCTCACGTCGCCGTTTCGGCCTGCTTGACTGCCCTGATGCCGTGGCGGCACCAGCCGGCCGCAGTACCGGCAGACCGGGTACTGCCCGCGATGTACGGAGCAGAACTTCGTCCCCCAGCCATCGACCAGGTACGAGCCCACGAGCGGCTTGCCGCAGTAAGCGCAGCGCGGGGCTGCCCGCAGCCGGTAGCACTCGACGTGGCACGGCTTCCCGTCGAGCGGCGTGAACTGCGGCTCGTCGATGGGCCGGCCGCACACCGCGCAACGGAAATGCTCCGGGTGCCACAGCGCGCCCAGCGCCGTCAGGTACCTGCCCTCGATGGGCTTGCCACAGGCTTTGCAGATGACTGAGTCGGTCATCGCATTTCCATTATGTCAACTATATCAACAGTAAGGCACTGCGCGCCGGCCGGAACCGGATAGGGTCACGTGCGCTCGTCACGCACGTCGCCGCATTCATTGTCACGGCATTCGTTGCCGTCCAGTGTCGGGCGAGCCCCTCGTTGTACGTGAATGCCATACAGTCGATTCTGGACGCAGCGATTGCCCCGAGCCGTTCCGCCGCTGTCGTCAGAGTAGTGAATCCCAACGCTGTTGTGGCTGCACTCGTTCCGTTCCAGAATCGGGTTGGTGTCATGGGTGATTTCGATGCCTTCGAAATCATTTGCTATGCAGAGATTGCCTCGGGCTGTCCCCCCTCCACTTTTTGTCCAATACACTATCCCCCGACCGTTCTCTCTGCACTCATTCGCCTCGAGAACTGGCTCGGCGTATCCGTAAAGAACAATGCCCCCGAGTCTATTTGCCCTACAGCGATTGCCCCTGGCCGTTCCGCCGCTGTCTTCATTGTATTCCATCCCTTCATGATTCTCGCTGCACCCGTTCCCCTCGAGGATAGGCCGGGCGCGCTCACAAACACAGATGCCTGTTCCGTTCCCAATGCACTGATTCCTCAGGGCCGTTCCGCAGGCATCTCCAGAATAGCTGATGCCGGTGCCCGACGTACCGCACCTGCACTCGTTGCCTTCCAGAGTCGGTTGGGCCCACCCGCCAACAACGATGCCGCGCTCCCCGTCTGAGATGCAGCGATTGCCTCGGGCTACCCCTCCGGCGCTTTCCCGGTACCAGATCCCAGCAAAACAACTCGTGCACTCGTTTCCCTCCAGGGTCGGCCTCGCTGAGCCCAAGACGAGAATGCCGGACTCGTGGTTGTTCGCGGATCGAGTACGACGAGCTGCCCCCCCGGCGTTCTGATCGTAACAGATCCCCGTGGCGTTCTCGGTGCATTCGCAGCGCGAGACGTATCCCTGCGCGTCACCGCCGAGCCACAAGCCGCGTCCACCGCATTCGTTCTGCTGCTCATCGTGTCCCCACACTGCTCCGCGCACACGGCATCGTTCGATCTCCGCCCTCCCGCCAGAGACCCGCACCACATCCGCGCCACACTCCCCGGTCCAACGCAAGGTCATGTCGCGCAGGGCGAACGCGCCGCTGCCTTCGTAGCTCAGCACGTACGCGCCCCGCTCGGCGGTAACCTCAGTCTGGTCCATGCCCTCGCCGAGCGAGGAAATCGGCCGGGTAAGGCGCAGGCCCTCGCCTAGGGAGTACGCGCCTGGACCCAGGCGGATGGTCGCGCCAGACGCGGCCGCCGCGACCGCCTGCGCCAGGGTGGGGAAGTCGCCGCTGCCGTCCGCGGCCACGGTGATCGTGCCGCTGCGGGTCGGAACTGCGATTTCGGTCGGAGTCGCTCTGGGCGCGGTGGCCGTCGGAGCAGCCTGCCACTGAGCGACGACGGGCACTTCCAGGGTGTCGGCTGGAGTGACGAGCTTGATCGTCGTCCACAGGAGCTTCCCGCCATAGGGCCTGACCTCGACCAGCAATGGTGTTCGCCCGGCGTCGAACGCCATCGGTTCGACCGTGGCCTGGTCGCTTTCGACGACCACTTGGCCGGGCCCGCCCTCCACTTCCAGTTCCAGGGTTGCGGACTCACCCGCGGCGAGCGTGCCGAAGTCCAGGCTGGCCGGGCTGGCGGCAAGCCGCCCGGCTGGCGGCGACGAGGGCGTCCCGGTCCCGGCCGCGCCGTCCGCCACGGTGGCCACGGCCAGGAGCGCGGGCGCTTCGGCCACACCCCGCAATACCAGGCCTTCGGCGATCGTGCGCCTCATGGCCTCGTCCGGTGCATCGCGGGCGTTCTGGAGCAGGCGCGCCCACCGTTGGAGCTCGCGCAAGGCATCCGCGTCGCCTTCCAGGTCAGCAGCAGTCAACAGGACTTGGAGCTGCCGGTCGTCGACTGCGGTGCCCCGCGCGGTCAGTCGCGCCAGGCTGCCAAGAAGCGTCGTCAATTGCTCGATTTGGTCACTCGAAAGGCATGATGTCATAGTGCCTCATTTTTCTCCGCTGGTGATGTCATCTACTCGCAGGCCCCAGCCACCTTGGCTGCCCCGAAACTCCACCTTCACGATGTGACCGGGGATGGGATCAGTCCACTGGTCAGAACGCTCGTCTCTCCACTGGATCTCCTGGACCAACTTGTTCTGGCCATCAAATAAGCGCACTGTGCCGTGCTCCCACGATAGGTGGATTCTCGTCGAGGCGGCGCTGACATCCGGGTTAACGATTTGCCAAGAAGCGGTGTCTCCGCTGTAAGGATGGTCAGATTCGGCGAGAATGGGCGTTGTCTCTCCGTTTGCCAGAGCATGTATGCGAATGCCCCAACCGCCCTGACTGCCTCGAAACTGCACTTTCACGAAGCGGCCGTAGATCGGCTCACTCCAGAGGGTGGATCGCTCGTCCCTCCACGGAACCTCCTGAAGAACCTTGTCCTTGTCATCCAACAAGCGCACCGTGCCGTGCTCCCACTCCAAGTGAAGCTTGGTAGAGATGGCCTTGACATCGGAATTGACGAACGTCCAAGATGCAGTGTCCCCGCCGAAAGGATGGTCGGACTCGGCGAGCATTGGCTTCATCTCGCCGTTTGTCATGCCATCCACCCGTATGCCCCAGCCACCCTGGCTGCCCCGAAACTCCACTTTCACGAATCGCCCGTGGATCGAGTCACTCCAGAGGTCGGATCGCTCGTCTCTCCAGGGGACTTCCTGCAGAACCCTGTCCTTGTTGTCCAACAAGCGCACTGTGCCGTACTCCCACTCCAGGTGAATCTTGGTGGAGACGGCCTTGACGTCGGGGTTCACGATCGTCCAGGATTGAGTTCCCCCGGGGAAAGGATGGGCGGATTCGGCGAGACTCTTGGCTGGGGCAGGAGGGGAAGCCGGGGAGGCAGCCAAGTCTGTCGATTCCAGTTTGTCGATATTGAAGCCCCAGCCTTGGACCGACCCGTCAGTGACCAGCTTGATCTTGACATCAGGCCCGGGCACGCCGACAGACCACAGACCATCGGGATGGGAGCCGGTGATGTATTGGTAGGTTTTGTCATATGGGTCGGCCACGACGATGTAGTCAACCCCATCTTCCAGCTCCAATCGGGAGAAGTGGATGCGGCTGGCTGTGGCCTGCGGGTCGGTATTGGTGAACGGCCATTCATCCTGGGAATTGTCAGGGTACGGATGAGCGCTGCAGGCCAGGCTGGGATAGTCGACCGACTTGATGCGGTCCGTGGCGAAACCCCACCTGGTCACTGAGCCGTCGCTCTTGAGCTGCACCTTGACGTCGTGCCCCGGCACCGTTTCTGTCCACAGGCCGTCCGTGTAGACGCCGGTGATGTACTGGAACACCTTGTCCGCCGGATCGGTGATGATCAGGTAGTCCACGCCGTTTTCCAGATCCACGCGCGAGAAATGCAGGCTGCTGGCGACTGCGCTCGGATCGGGGTTGGTCACAGACCAAGCGTTTTCGGCATTGTTGGCGTAGGGATGATCGCTCTCTTGCTGCATTGGAGACACGAACGCCGCGAACGTCGGGGTAGGTGTGGGGGACGGCGTCTCCGTTGGTGTTGGTGTCATAGTAGGTGTGTCAGTCGCGGTTGGCGTGTGCGTCGGCGTCTTGCTTGGCGTCGGCGTAATTGTTGGACTCGGCGTGTTGCTGGCGGTCGGCGTGATCGTCGGCGTCTGCGTGTCTGTCGACGTCGGGGTGATGGTCGAGGTGCCCGTGTCTGTAGGCGTCGGCGTGATTGTGGGCGTGTGTGTGTCGGTTGGGGTCGGCGTAATGGTGGGCGTATCGGTAGGCGTCGACGTTGGCGTGGCGGTGGGTGTGTTCGTTGGCGTCGGCGTCACCGTCGGCGTCGGGATGAGGGAGATCGCCAGCTTATCCTTCGCCGTGGCCAGGTTCGCCTGCACGTCCTTGTAGGCCGGGTCCAGGTCAAAGACGGAGGTGAAGGCATCGACGGCCTTCTGCCATTCGCTGACCTTGAGCGCGCCTTCTCCCCGCTGATACAGCTCCTCTTTGCGCTTGCCGCTCACTGCAGCCAGGCGGGCCGCCGTGTCCTTGAAGTCGGCCTGCACGCGGAGGGACTGTTCGTACTCGTCCGCGGCCTTCGTCCAGTCGCCGGCGTTCTCGAAGGCCGTCGCGGCCTGGTAATGCTGCGCCGCACTCTGGGCGCGCTGCATCGACGGGTACCACACCAGGTAGCCTAACGCCGCGGCCACGACCAACAGCACCGGCACAAGGATAACGGCCCAGAAAGCGACAAATCCTCTTGATCCCACAGTCTTTCTCATGGTCTTGTCCTTCCGGCGGCGGTCCCAGCCTCCGCCGTCGCCTCATGCGCTGCACCTTCTCCGAACTCATCGGAAGCCAGAGTCGAATGGATGCAGGCGACTCCGACTACCGGATATACTCGAACTCCCACCAGAGACTCCGTTCGCCCTCTTCTCCGTTCGGGCCTATGGCCCAAACACGCCATCGTCCGGGATTCATCCCACCAAAATTGAAAGTGTATTCCGTCGAGTCGGTTTCAATGAACCCTTCCGCTTGTCGGCTAAACCACTTCTCATAGTAGGCCTGGATTTCCACACCGTAGCTGCGCGCGCCATTCACAGGTTTCCACACAAGACGGGTCGTTCGCGGATAGAAGTCGAAAACGGAATGATCAGCCGGGGACACCAAGACGGGTGCCGCGAGACGGGGCGAAGTGGGAGTCGGCGTAGGGGTCCCTGAAAGCGTGGAGGTCGCCGTCGGTATTGCGATCTCGGTTGGCGTCTCCGTCGGGGACGGGGTCAGGGTGAGTGCGCTGTCCCATTCCTTCTGCGCCGTGAGGAACCTGTCCTGCACATCTTCGTGTCGTGGATCGACGGCAATGACCGCCTCAAACTCGGCCAGCGCCTGCTGCCATTTCTTGAGGTTCGCGTAAGCCAATCCACGCTGGTAATGCTCCCGCACCACGGCCAGCGCCTCCGCCGTCGCGGTTCCCATCGCGGCCAGTTTGTCTGAAGCCAGCTTCGCATCCAAT
The DNA here is from genome assembly GCA_963843645.1 of uncultured Chloroflexia bacterium. Taxonomy (GTDB): domain Bacteria; phylum Chloroflexota; class Anaerolineae; order DAOTYC01; family DAOTYC01; genus CAWJLE01. The sequence goes on from CAWJLE010000005.1 coordinate 629,958, forward strand.
TTCGACTGGGCGTCGGCCAGGGCGGTCTGAACGTCTTTGTGGTTGGGATCCGCCTCAAAGACCTGCTGCAACGCCGCCTTGGCTTCGGCCCATCTCTCCATCTTCGCGTAGTCCAGGCCTTTCTGGTACAGGGCCTCCACTTGCGCCTGGGCCTCAGTAGTGGCGGTGAGCATGGCTAGTTGGGTAAGGCCGGTTGCCGTGGTCTCCCTCAATTCTGCGTCGGCCGTGGCCGTAGCGCCTTGGGCCTGGGCCGCGGCCGTGCCGGTGGCCAGGATGGCCTCTGCCGCCGCTGTGGCGGACGCGATGGGCGCAAGCGCTACGGCGGTGGCCGTAGCTGCCTGGTTGGCCCTCGCCTGCGCCAGGCGGACCTGGGTGTCCTTGTAGTCGGCCTGAATGCGAAGCGCCGACTCGTATTCTTCTGCGGACTTCGGCCAATCGCCGATCTTCTCGAAGGCCAGGCCGGCCTGGTAGTGCTGCGCCGCCAGTTGTCCCAACTGATAGGAGTGGGAGAGCGTCTGATAGCCAATGGCCACTCCGCCTATGATCACGACCACAGACACGATGATGCCCCAGAAGGGGACGAATCCCCGCGCTCTGATTGTCTTTTTCACAGCCATGACTGGCCCTCCTCGCAGATGGGCGGTGGCAGCGCCGCAGTGGCTACTCGGTCACAATCTCGTACAATTCCTCGCCAGCGGAGAACAACTGCTTGAGCAAGCCTGCTTTCTTGCTCTTGTCCACGACCAGTTCCACCTCGGCCGTCTCGCTCGGGAGGCAGCCAAAGCGCGGCCTGGGCACGGACAGCCAGGGCACGAGCGGCTGCACGTGCCCGTACAAGTAGCCGCGTTTGCCGCAATTCTCGATGAGCAGGGTGACCCGCTCCGGCTGACGGAAGAAGACCGGCTTCGGCCCGTATCCCAACGCGCTGATGACCTCGAAGTCGTTGGCGCGGAAGTCGGGCGGCTTTGCGCTGAGGCCGTCCCTGAGAAAGCGCTCCAAGGCGATGTTCCGGTCGGGCAGGGCGGAGCAGACGGCCGCGGACTGGGCGGCCTCCGCCGCCTCAATGGAATCAAGGAACTCCTGGACGCGCCCATCCGCAAGGTAGCCCGTCGCCTCCTGCCAGTTGGCATCGCAGAACCGGAGGAGTTCTTCCGCGGACCGCAGGACCACGTTTTGGCCTGCGGCGTCGACGAACTGGGCCGACTCGGCGCTGTCGATAACCTGGGCGACGACGTTGACCTCGCGCGTCTCGGCCGCAGTGAGCAGCCTGACGGGAGTCCAGATCATGCCGGAGACGATGGGGCACACCTCGACACGAATCCGCGTCGTGTCCGGGCCAAACTGCGCCGGCGTGACCCGCACCTGGTCGTTGTCCACGTCGACGTGGCCGGGGCCGCCGCGGACGTCGAACTCAGCCGATGCCGACCGGCCGACGCGCACCGCTTTGAGCTCGACGCTGTCCGTGCTGACCCACAGTTGCCCCGCGGGAGTGGAAGCAGGCGACTGCGGAGACGCCGTTGGCGAAGAGGGCGGCGCTGACGGCACGGGCGGGGCAGCCGCGACCTCGGAGACCGCCAGGAGCACGGGCGCCTCCGGCAGGCCGCGCAGCATCAACGACTCGACGACCGTCTGGCGCAGCGTGTCATCGGACCAGCCGCGCATGTCCAGCAGGAACCCGGCCCAGCGCTGCAGCTCCTGCACCACCTGCCCCGACGGCTCCAAGTCCGTGGCGCTGATCAGCATCCGCAGTTGGCGCTCGTCCGCGGGTGCGCCGCGCGCGATCAGCCGGGCCAGGCTGCCGAGGAGGGGGGAAAGTTGCTCGATCTGGTCACTCGAAAGGCGTGATGTCATCGCTTCAGACGCCTCCTATCTTGCCAAGGCTACGATTCGAACTTCCGGGCGCACCGGAAACCAAAATTGACCTCTGCGCTGTCAGGCTTACGTGCCAGGCGGAACGAAGCGCTCAGGCTGCGCGCATTTCCGCCCCACGAACCGCCACGAAGCACCCTGCGCGCGCCGGCGGCCGGGCCAGTCGGATTGAACTGGCGCGACGCAGGGTACGCTCCAAAGCAGTCCGCTACCCATTCCCAGGTGTTTCCGGACAGGTCCAAGGCTGTGCACCAGCTTGCGCCAGCGGGGTAGCTTCCGACCGGGCTCGTGCCGTGGCGACCCGCCGCCTGGCAGTTGGCCCGCCTGGGGTCGAACTGGACGCCCCACGGATACGCCGATCCCCGCGGCCCGCGGGCGGCGTACTCCCACTCGGCCTCCGTCGGCAGCCGGACTCCTGTCCACTCCGCATATGCCGCCGCCCCAAACCAGGAGACGCAGACGACCGGATGGTCCTCGTAGCCACGCTTTGGCCGATACCGGCCGGCCGCCAGCTCGATGCGGCACTCGGGGCTTGCCAGGTCCATCCAGGCGACCCGGCCCGCGAGCTTTCCTTGCGCGCTGAGAAATGCCGCGTATTGGGCATTAGTGACCGCAGTGCGATCCAGCCAGAAGCCGTCCAGCGCGACGGCATGCACCGGCCGCTCGTCCTCGTCGCCCCTGGCGCTGCCCATCTGGAACTCACCCGCTGGAACGTAGACCATGACCATGCCATCTATCGCGCGCGTCCGGGTCTCGCCGATGGCAGGCAAGCGGACCGGCGGCGGAGCGACCGGCGGGGGCGCCACTACCACCGGCGGGGGAACGACCGGCGCCGGCGGTTGCTCCCACTGGGCCACCACCGGAATCTCGAGGGTCTCGCCGGCGGCGCTCAAGTGAATGGTTGTCCACACCAGGCTGCCGCCTCGCGGCGCGACCTCCACCCGCAGGCGGGCTGTCCCAGCCCCGAACTGCGGCGGGGTCACTCTGACCTGGTCGCCATCCACCAGGACTTGCCCGGGGCCTCCTTGAACCTTGACCTCCCGCACCGCCGACTGGCCGTGGGCGAGGGTGCCGAAGTCCAGGCTCTCGACGCTGGCGCTCAAGCGTGTGGCTTGACCGAACGTGGCGGGGGCGTCGGAGCCCTCCTGGCCGCCATTGGAAGGCGTACTGGTCACCGAGTGGCATTGAATCAGCGAGACAAAGGACGCCTGGCTGGTTCCCATGCGAACGACCGTGCCGGTGCTGAGCTTTCGCAGGACGTCTTCGTCCAGGTCCGGTCCGCAGCCAACCGCCACGATCTGGCTCGGCCGAGTCTGTGCGTCGAGTCGATGGAGCACGGCGTCTCGTGCAGGCCCCCACAGGGTGCCGGTTGGCCGACCCCGGCCATCCGCGAGCCGGCCGTTCGTGAAGACGAAGACGACCGGCTGCCAGTCTCCTTTGCGACCACCTGCGATTGCCTTGACGACGTCTCGGGAAAGCGATGTCCGCAGCGCGTCGAACGCCAGGTCCAGGCGCGCTCCGCCGCCGATCGGCAGCGGGGGGATTTCCAGGCCGGCCACCGGGACCAGCCCTGCGGTGACGAGCCTGGCTTCGTGGGCGAACGTCACCACGCCCACATGCACCGTGCAGCGAGCGAACGGGTCGTCGCCAACCTCTCGTTGGAACTGTTCCAGCGCCTGCTTCACCGATTCGATCGGCGCGCCCAACATGTGCACCGAACAATCGACGAGCAGGTACACCGGCAGGCGGCGCTCGCCGTCGATAGGTTGCAGGGTATCCGATCCGAACAGCTTGCTCCACACGCTCATGCGATCACCAGAATTTCCACCATTTCTTACGCTCTTCCTCTAGTTCGCCGGCCACCACCTTCAGCCGATTCAGGGCCTCGCGTGCCTGCGCCCGCTGGTTCTGAAGCTGACGGCTCAGTTCATCCAGGCTTCCCCCAGTGGGCGGAGTGGATGAGGGGGGCGCCGTCGGCGTCAATTCCAGGTTGGCCAGGAGCCGGCCACCCTCGACGGCCAGGCCGTGCACTTCGTTCAGAGCTTCCTCCGCCGCGCGGCGCGCCGCGGGCATGGTTCTGGCGCGCGGTCCGCAGGGTCGCGTCTCGCTGCCGGACGGCGGCTTCCTGCGCTCCTTTGGCCTGTTTCTCGGCCGCTTCGCAAGCGCGGATCGCGTCCAGGCACGTCTTGCGTATCTGCCACAGATTGTCCAAATTAAGTTCACCTCCGTAGCCTGCGGCCCTGGGCCCGTGACGCCCACAAGGGCCGGGTTTACTACACCGGGCCAGCCCAGCGTGCCTTGATAGTCGCCGCTGCTGCGCTCACGTCCGCCGGTGAGAGCAGGGCGTATGGCTTGAACTTGTCGACCACATCGGCTGGCCACTGTTCGCTGCGGTAATAGGCGCGCTCGCTCCCCAGCTTCGACGCGGCTGGCCCACCTACGAGATTGACCGACTCATCGGAGGTCATTTGCAGCGCCACGCGGTGGCCGAACTGGGCCAGGGCCTCGTGCACGGGGCCGCCGGCCGACGGCGCCCAACGCGCTCAGGCGGTCGCACCAGACCAGGGTGTGCAGGCCGACCTCCGGGCCTTGCTGGAACAGGCGAACCAGTTGCTCGCCCACGGGGCTGGGCGTGTAGGGATTCGGCCCCTTCGCCTCCAGCCAGCGCTGCAGGCCCCCGATCAGCACGAAGACGCGCTGCTCGCCCCGCGCGGGAAGCTGAGCCAGCCGCTCGTCTAGCTCGGCCGTCAGCGCCGCCAGCGCCTCGACCGCGCCCTGGCGCGCCTGGATATCGATAGCGTGGGGTAGCTCCTGCTTCAGTGCAAGCAGGGTCCGTCCCGCGGGCTGCTGCGGGTCCGGCGTGCCCACGTACAGGAAACGCGCCAGCCACGGCGGGACCGCCAGTCCCAGGCCCAGCAGTGCGCCGGTCAGCAGGCGCAGGGCCAGGGCCTCGTCGCTGCCCACGATCAGCAGGTTGTTCCCCTGCTGGGGCTCGATCGCAATGCTAAGGTCGTCGGCGATGCGCAGCGGCTGGCCCAGCCAGAACATAGGCGACGCGAGAGGCGTCCAAGCCGGGGCGGCCAACCGCCGGGCGATGGCCGAGTTCTGCGCCCAGACCGCCGGCGCGTCGCGGCTGAAGACGATGGTCGGCGCCGCGGGCGCGTACTTCTTCAGCCGGGCGAACTCGGCCAGGCCGCGCAGGTACAGCTCCCGCTCGTCGGGGGCAGCCCAGGCGATGCGCACCAACGATGTCGCGTCGATCCGGTCCGGGTCCGACGTGACGCAGGCGTCTCCGGCCTGGCTCAGCCGCGCGGCCCGCTCGTTGCCCTCGCCCAGGATCAGCGTGGAGTCCTCCGGCCGGCACTTGAGCGCGACGCGCAGCCCCATCTGGCTTTTGATGTGGGCCATGTTCAGGAAAGTGCTGGCCGGCCGCTGGGCGCTGAGCAGCACGTGGATGCCGAAGGAGCGCCCGCGCATGACCAGGGCCGCCAGCGCCTCGCTCGCCCGGAACGACAGGCGGTCGTCCTCGCCGAAGAGGACCACGTACTCGTCCATGATGAGCAGGATGCGCGGCAGGACCTGGCCGGTCCGCGCGCGATAGTCGGCCAGCTCGGTGAGGCCGCTGGCTGCCTTGAACCGCTGGCTGCGGCGCTCCATTTCCTCGACCAGGCGCTCCAGGATGCTCAGCCCGAACTCGCGCTCGGCCTCCAGGACGACGGCCCGGGCATGCGGCAGGCCGTGGGTGGCGTAGTTCTGGAACTCGATCCCCTCCTTGAAGTCGACCAGGTACAGCTCCAACTCGGCCGGCGAGTAGGTCGTCGCCAGGTTCAGGACGAGCAGATGTAGCAGGTTCGTCTTGCCCGTGCCGGTCGCGCCGCCCACCAGGGCATGGTGCGTGACCCCCCGGCCGATGGCCAGGCGGCAGACGCCGCCCGACTCGTCCAGCCCGACCGGCGCCTCGAGGCCGTTGGCGCTGCTGGTCTGCCACCAATAGGCGCGGCGGACGGCGACGCGGCTGAAGGGGACACTCGTCGATGCCGAGGCCGCCGCCATGGGCGCGATGGCCCGTGCCAGTCGATCCACGACCTGGTTCGACGGAGGCGCATCCGGCACGACCGGCGTCTGCGCGAAATCCGGATCGTTCCACTCGACGAGGGTCGCGCCCTTCACCGTGACGTACGTGGCCCCTTTCATAAAGGCCGCGAAGTCGAAGTTGTGGGGCGGCTTTTGGCCGCGCAGGACTCCTCCTAGGATGTAGCAGCCCGCCCGCTTGCCGGCGCGGGCGATGGACGCGAGCAAGTCGGCGGCCTTCGGCGAGAAGCCTTTGGGGAAGCCCACAATGACGAGGAAGTGGTAAGGCACGGCCACGTCGGGGTTGGCGGCGTTGTACGCGCCGATGTCCGGGTACGTGCTCTTCAGCCGGTCCTGGATGACCTCCTGGATGTCCCGGTCCAACTGGGCCAGGGCGGACTCGATGTCCTGGTCATCGCACCAGGTTTTCGGCCCGCGGATGCTTTCGGGCAGGTGCAGCAGCGAGTCGAGGTTGCTGCCCCGGTCCAGCGGATCGCAGACGATGAACTGGTAGGTGCCCGGCGCGCTGAGGGCGGCGATGCGCCAGGCCAGCGAGCTGAGCAGGCCCGCGCCAGGCCTTCGACTGGGCGTCGTCGAACGACACGAGAATATGGCGCTCGCCGACGAGTGGCAGCAAGGCCGGCATGGCCGGCAGCCGCGCGGTCAGGTGGTCGGGGCGCACCTCGCCCAGGCGCAGCAGTGAGGGGGGCGCGCCCGCCGTGGGCGGTGTGTGCGACTTCCACGCCGGCGAGGTCCACAGCGCGATGGCCAAGCCGCCCCCGGTCAGCGCCGACTGCACGGCACCTATCGCTGCCTGCTGCGCCCGGTCCAGCCCCGCAGTGGCCTGCTGGATGGCGGCCGAGTGGTCGCCCTCCGCCTGCCGGGTGAGGCCGGCCAGGGCCGCATCCAGGTCGCGCATCAGCATCGCGCTCAGCGCGTCAGCGGCCTGGGCGGCAGCCTGCAGGGTCGTGTGTTCGCCCACAACTTGTGCGGCCAGTTCCGTCTTTCGAGACATGGTCTTTACCTCAACAGACTAGACTTTAACCACGATGAGGTCTGCGTTAGCGACAACCCGTGACCTGAGAGTCAACCCCCAGGCTAATATCTGAAGCATGCTTTAGCATGCTAAATATTCTCTGCGAAGCCTGCTTGAGCAGGCTTCGGCTATTAGCCTGGGAATTTACGATACTGTTGGTAAATTAGATTGCGGCGGCCACGGTGGCGAAATGCGAGATGCGTGTCTTGGCCCGCGGGACACCGAGGACCCAATCGGCGAAGCGGGTCAGGTTTATGGCGGCCGCGATGATCACCTGTTGCAGGCCGGTTTTTTTCAGACCACGGTAGCGTGATTTCCGTAAGCTCAAGCGGCGCGTGCCTTGGCTAATGGTGCCTTCGATGCCTGCCCGTCTTTTGTAGCGCTCCTTGAAGTCCTCGGTCAGTTGGTCGCGGCGGCGTTGTTGTAGCGCCTTATGCCGCGCTTCCAGGCGAAGTTTCAAGGTCCGTGGCCCCTGTTTGGCGTGGGTGCAGCGGGCGCGGCACGGGCACGCGGCACAATGCTGTGTGTCAAACGTCACGTTGATGACCCGCTGGCCCTGGGAAGTCGCTGGGGACCAATAGCGGCTGACTTGGCCGCACGGGCAGGTGACGGTCTGGCCCTGCCAGTCAATGGTGAAGCAGGACAGGTCGAACGCGCCGGCCGTGCGAGCTTGCCAACTGGCGTCCCCTTGGACCGGTCCACACAACTCAAGGCCGTACTCCATCTGGCTGGAGACTAGCAACTCGGCATCCAGGTAGCCGGCATCGACGAAATGTTCCGCCGGCAGCAAGCCTTTAGCCGCCAAAGAGGCCTGGATTGGGCCCGTCAGGTCTCGATCGCTGCCGGTGGCCAGGGTGGTTTCGACGTTGGTGATGAAGTTGGGGCGGTCGGAGTCACACGTTTCAGTCAAGTGCACCACATAGCCAGTCCAGTTCAACTCTCTTTTGGTTCGGTTGCGGGCGTCGGGATCATACGGCGATTGGAGCAGTAAGCTGGCCGGCGGCAAATCAGTCGTGCTCCGCCACCGAATCCGCCCGGCCCGCACTTCATATTGCTGCACCCAGACTTGACGCAGGATCTCCACCCCCGGGCAGTGCCGCACGGACGCCGGGGTGCCCGGCGCATAAACCGCCGCCAAGAGGGTCTGCCCATCCGCCCCAATTGTTCGCGCCAACTTCGCCCGCTCCGCGTCTGATTTGGGTAGCCGGTAGTGCTCAAACCGCTTGGCATAGCGCGAGCCCCAGTCGGCGCCGCTCCGCGCCGCCAACCAGTGCGGCGCCAGGACCGCCAACTCGTTCAGGGCATACCGCAGAGTTTCACCCACCATTTCCAACCGGTTCAGACGCCGCACGGACGCCAAGACATGGGTCGAATCCGTCCGCTGTTTCGTCCGCGCTTTCAATAGTCCCAGCGCCTTGAACCGGTCTAACATGTCATCCAACAACCGCTGCACCCTGTTGGTGGTCAGCAAGTACGTGCGGAAATCAGTCAACAGCGTATAATCAAAGCCCGTGTCCGTTAACTCCAAGCCCAGCGCATATTTCCAGTCAATCCGGGCCCGCACGGCCTCGGCTGCCTGCCGATCAGTCAAGCCTTCGGCGAACTGCATCACCGTTACCAAGGCCAGCACTCCGGGCGACTCCGCCGGACGCCCGCGCAGTGACGAGAACAGGGGTGCAAACTCACTGTCGTGGTACAACACACCCAATTGGTCCCGCATCACCATGTACACATTCGGGGTGCGAAATGCAGCCTGAGCCACGCGAACCGTCTCCTGCGGGATACTGGACAAATCGTCGCGTCGAGACATGAGTGCCACCTCCCCTGATCCTATGTGGTCACTCAATATAACATACGAATTCGAATTTACCAACAGTATCATTTACTTCCAGGAAGCGCTCCCAAAATCAAAATGACTTCTCACCCCGCGACCCTCCTGCGGCGGGATGAAGGAAAAGACAACAGATAACAATGGACACCTGGCAAATCAATAACTCCCGCCACAACGGAACCCCACACAGTCGTACTCACCCGCCGGCTCGACCCCGTAGCGGTTAGCGCCACGGACGTCGTACGATCGAGGGAGCCACGAGCCGCCACGCAGCACCCGATGTTGGCCCGAAGCCGGCCCCGTCGGATTCACCTGCCGCCCGGGAGGGTACGGTCCGTACCAGTCCGCCGCCCACTCCCACACATTGCCGGCCAGGTCCAGCGCCCCACACCAGCTCGCTCCGGTTGGGTAACGGCCAGCCGGTGTGGTCGCTTTCGGACCACCCTCGCCCGAATTACACCGGCTGGGGTCCCATTGGTCGCCCCACGGGAAGACTCCCCCCTCCGGCCCCCGCGCGGCGTACTCCCACTCCGCCTCGGTTGGCAGGCGCGCCCCGGCCCAGGCCGCGTAGGCCCGGGCCCCATACCAGCTCACCCCCACGATCGGGTGGTCCGCGTAGCCGCTCTGGAGCCGCCATTGCCGGCTCCCCGATTCGATCCGCGCCGCGTCCAGGTCGACCCAGGGGACGCCGCCTTCCTCCTGGTTGCCCTTCGCGTCCAGAAACAGGACGAACTGGGCATTAGTCACCGGCGTGCGGTCCAGCCAGAAGCCAGCCAACGCCGTCGTGTGGGCCGGCTTCTCATCGTCGAACCATTCCCGCTTGGCATCCGCGTTGTACTTCTTGGCCAGATCAAAAGCAAATTGCACCTCGACGTCGGTGCTGCCCATGCGGAACCCTTCGGCGCCCGGTACGTAGACCATGACCATGCCATCGGTCGGCCTGACCCAGGTGTCGCCCAGGGCCGCCCGGGGCGGGGTCGTTGCGGCGGGAACCGCGGGCGTGGCGGCACGCTCAGCGACGGGCGCGGCCGGACGCACAGGCGGCGCGGCCACCGGGGGCGCCACGGGCGGCGCTGGGCTCACCACCGGCGCCGCCGACTCCCACTGGGCCAGCACTGGCACTTCCATTGTCTCCCCCGCCGTGACCAGCCGGAGCGGCGTCCACAACAGGCTGCCGCCCCCCGCCCGAACCTCGACCCGGAGGCACGTCGGCTCAGCCCCAAACTGGCTGGGAGTCACCCGCACCTGGTCGCTGTCCACGACTACCTGGCCCGGGCCGCCCTGCACCTCAAATTCGCGCACCCCGCCCTGGCCCGCCGCCAGCGTGCCGAAGTCCAGGCTGGCCACGCTGATGTCCAGGCGCGGGACCGCCAAAGGGGCAGCGGGCGTCACTCGCGCAGCGCTCGTGCTCCCGGACACGGTGTCGACCGAGAGCAGCACCGGCGCTTCGGGCAGCCCGCGCAGCGTCAGCGCCTCGGCCGCCGTCACCCGCGCCATCTCCGATGATCCCCCTCGCAGCCCCCGGAGCAGGTTCGCCCAAAGCTGCAACTCCTGCGTGAGGGCCGGCTCGGGCGTCAGGCCGGCCGCCTGCACCAGGGTGGCCAACTCGGCTTCGCCCGGCTCCAACCCGCGGCCAATGAGCCGCGCCAGGCTGCCCAAGAGCGGCGTCAACTGCGCAATTTGATCGCTGGAAAGTTGTGACGTCACGCTGATCCTCCTTCTTCACATGGCACGACCCCCTACCAGAAGCCGAATCTGTTGCACACAAAGTCGAAGCCCGTCAGTCACTGCCCGCGCCCCGCCTGCGGCGGGATCAGGACAAAAGACAACAGATAACAGATAGCAGTGGACACCTAGCAAATCAATAACTCCTGCCACAACGGAACCCCACATCGGCGTGCCTACCCGAGGGCACGTTCCAGTAGCGGTCAGCGCCACGGACGGAGAGCGATCGAGGGCTCCACGAGCCGCCACGCAGCACACGATATTGGCCCGAAGTCGGCCCCGTCGGATTCGTCTGTTTCTCGGAAGAGTACGGGCCGTACCAGTCCGCCACCCACTCCCACACATTGCCGGCCAGGTCCAGCGCCCCCACCCAGCTCGCCCCCGCCGCATAGCTCCCCACCGGCGCGGTCTTCCCCAGCTTGTTCTCCGCATTGGCCTTGGCGGCGTCCCACTGGTTGCCCCACGGATAAACCCGCCCCTCCGGACCCCGCGCGGCGTACTCCCACTCGGCTTCGGTCGGCAGCCGCGCCCCGGCCCACTGGCAGTAGCTCCGCGCGCTGTCCCAATCCACGCCCACGACCGGTTGAGTCTCGCCGTTGAAGCTGGGATTGTCCTTGTAATTTGACGCGGTGCAGCTTCCGGCGGCCACGCACCGGCCATATTGGGCGTTGGTCACCTCCGTCTGGTCCAGCCAGAAGCCATTCAGGGCCACCGTGTGTACGGGCTTCTCATCTGAATCACCCATCTGGAACCCTTCGGCGGCCGACACAAAGACCATGACCATCCCGTCCACCTGTCTTGTCGAGGTTGCGCCCACCTGCGGCATGCTGAGGGCCGTCACGGTCGCCGCTGCGGCCGTGGCCAGCTCCTGCGCGTCGGCGGTCGCCGTCGCGTCCCAATTCGGCGCGGCCGTCGCCGTGGCGGTGGGCAGGGCCGCCCGCGTCGCCGCTACCATCGTCGCCAGCTTCTCCGCCCGGGCGGTCGCTGTGCCGGCCGGGTTGGGGGTGGAAGGGACGGGCGTATTCGTGACCGTGGCCGTCGGCGGGATCGGCGTCGGGGTGGGCGTGTCGGTCGGCGTCGGCGTCGCGCTCGGGACTGGCGTCAGGGTCCGCAGCCTGTCCCACTGCTGCTCGGCCTCCGTGAACTTGTCCCGCACATCCTTGTACAACGGATCGACGGCAACGACCTGCTCGAACTCGGCCCGGGCTTCGGCCCACCGGCTCAAAGCGGCATAGGCGACGCCGCGCTGGTAGTGCGTCTCCAACCGGGCCTGGGCGTCGGCCGTGGCGGTCGCGCTGCGGGCCTGCTTCTCCGCCTCGGCTTTGGACTCCAGCTCGGTCAGCTTAGCCTGAACCTCCTTGTAGCCCGGGGCAGCGGCGAAGACCTGCTGCAGCTCGGCCTCGGCGTCCAGCCACTGGCCCCGGTCCATCAGGGCCAGACCGCGCTGGTAGATGACCTCCAACTGGGCCAGTGCGTCGGCGGTGGCTGTCGCCAAAGCCGCCTGCTTTTCGGCCGTGAGTTTTGCCTCTTGTGTCGCCGCGAGCGCCTGCGCCTCTACTGTGGCCTGCGCTTCGCGTGCCTGGGTCGCCGCGGTCGCCGTCGCATCCCGCGCGTGTGCTTCCGCCGTGGCCGTCAACGTCAGGTCTCCCAGGACCTTGTTGACCGCCGCCAGCCTGTCCTGCGCGTCCGCATAGCCCGGCGCGCCGAGAATGACCTGCTGGAACTCCTCCCGGGCCTGGTCCCAGCTCTTCGCGTTCTGGAAAGCCACGCCGACCTGGTAATGGGCTTCGATCCGCGCTTGGGCGTCCGCTGTGGCGGTGGACTTCGCCTGCGCGTCCGCCGTGGCAACGGCGGCGGACCTGGCCTCAGCCTCGGCCATGGCGGTGGCAGAATCGAGCTGTGCCTGTGCCGTTGCCGTGGCGGCCTGTGCCTGGGCGGCGGCGGTCACGTCGGCCAGGGCGAGGCGCGCCTGGGCTGTGGCCGTCACCATGGGCTCGCCGGCTTTGGCCGTGGCTGTCGCGGCTGCTTGCGCCTGCTGATCCGCCTGATTCGCCACTACAGTCCCCAGGCGGGCCCGCGTGTCGCCGTAATTGGCCTGGATGCGCAACGCGGCTTCGTATTCCTCGCGTGCCTTGACCCACTCGCCCAGCTTTTCGAAACCGGCCGCAGCCTGGTGGTGCTGCCCGGCCGCCTGCCCGCGCGCCAGGGCAGAGTAGAGCAGGAAGAAGCCAACCACCGCCCCGCCCAGCACGACGATGACGATCACGATGACCCCCCAGAAGTTCAGGAAACCCCTGCTTCTCACCGTCTTGCTCGTAGGCATTCGTGCGTCTCCTTGCCCCGCGGCTCGCTCAGGCCGACATCACGCGCCCGGCATGATGACTATTGCTCATGCATCTCTTCCGTACCCGCGACCCGCCTGAGATCAGCGAAAAGATGACAGATAACAGCGGCCGGTGGACACCTGGCAGGTCAATAACTCCTGCAACAACGGAACCCAACATCGGCGAACCTAGACGTTGGACCGTACAAGTCGCGGAAGGCGCCACGGACATCGCCCGATCCAAAGCGCCACGAGCCGCCACGCAGCACCCGATACTGGCCCGAAGCCGGCCCCGGCGGATTATCCTGCCGCTCGGAAGGGTAACGCCCATGCCAGTCCGCCACCCACTCCCACACGTTGCCGGCCAGGCCCAACGCCCCACACCAACTGGCCCCGGTCGGGTAGTTCCCCACCGGTGTCGTGCCGCCGATGCCCGTCTCCTTACAATTCAACCGGGTTCGGTCGAACGTATCGCCCCAGGGATAGACTCGTCCCTGTGGCCCGCGAGCCGCGTATTCCCACTCCGCTTCCGTCGGCAGCCGTGCCCTGGCCCACTGCGCGTAGGCCGCCGCCCCGTACCAGGTTACACCCACCACCGGATGGTCGTCATAGCCGCTCTTGGACTGGTATTGGCCACCCCGTCGCTCGATCCGAGAGGCAGACAGCTTCAGCCAGTCCACTCCTCTCTCCTTTTGATTGCCTCGCGCGTTCAAAAACAGGACGAACTGGGCATCGGTCACCGGCGTGCGGTCCCGCCAGAAGCCATCCAGGACCACGGTGTGCACCGGCTTCTCATCCGAAGCGCCATCGCTACTGCCCATCTGGAACTGCCCGGACGGCACATAGACCATGACCATGCCATCGGTCGGCCTGACCCAGGTGTCGCCCAGGACCGGCCGCCGCGGCGTAGACGGTACCGCGACGGCGACTGTGCCTATCTTTGGGCCTGAGGGCAATTCATGGGGCATTGGACTGATCACGTGGTCCACCGGCAGTGGGGGCGGCGGGCGACCGCCACCGGCGGCGGCTGCTGCTCCCACTGTGCCAGGACCGGCACCTCGACCGTCTCTCCAGCGGTGACCAACTTCAGCGGCGTCCACAGCAGGCTGCCACCGCCCGGACGGACCTCCACGCGGATGCGGGTGGCTTCGGCGCCGAACTGCGTGGGCTTGACCCGAATCTGGTCGCCGTCCACGGCGACCTGGCCCGGCCCGCCGGTGACCTCGAACTCGCGCACGCCGGACTGGCCCGCAGGCAGCGTGCCGAAGTCCAGGCTGGCGACGCTCGATGTCAGGCGTGGGGCAGCCGCGGCAGGGGCGGGCGCGGTCGACGACGAGGGCGCGCCCCCGGCGACGGTATCCACAGCCAGCAGGACCGGTGCCTCCGCCACCCCCCGCAGCAACAGGCCCTCGACCGCAGCTCGCCGCAATTCGGGAGATGGGTTGTCTCGCAAGACGTGCAACAATCGGCCCCACCGCCGTAGCTCTTCCACTATCGCGGGTTCGTCGTCCAGGCCAGCGCCCATCAGGAGCATCTCCAGTTCGGCGCTGCCCAGCGACGAGCCAGCAGTCACCATCCGGGCCAGGCTGCCCAACAGCGGCGTCAATTGCACGATCTGATCGGTGGAAAGTGGTGAAGTCATGTGATCCTCTTGATCATTCGAGATTCGGCCGGCCCGGCGCCTTACTTCCGGCGCAATAACACCAATGGCACTCCTGTCACTGCGCTGACAATCGTTGCCTGGGAGATCAGATAATCCGCGACAGCGGTGTAATCCCAGGGGGACCAGTGCCTCTGCCAGAGCACCCAGCCCCACAGTCCAAAGCCGATAACACTGGCGAGCACCCACCAACCCGCCTGCTGCAGATGGCGCCTCAGGTATAGCCATTGGGCAATCCCGACGATGAGTCCTATCACGGGCGAGAGCCTAAGCAGGATGAGTGAGTCCACGTAGGGAAGGGTGAGCAGGCTGGAAGAACCGGCGATCAACCCTGCTCCGGTGACCACGACCCACGGAGCCGCGCTGCGGAGTTGATGATGGAGGACGAACCACTGAGCAAGGCCAAGCACCACCGCCGCGACAAGGAGAGGTGGGCCGGTGAACGGCCCCCTGAGAGAACTCGTGGTTAACCACGCCGCCACGCCGCCGAGGCTGCTCATGGCCGTCCAGGCAAACCATTCCAACCATGGTGACCCGCTCAAGCGAGCCGGCATCGCCGCGGGCGCGCGCGGAGGCGCGACCGGGGCCGTTGCCGGCGACGTGGGCGGGGCGGCTTGACGCACGCTCGCGTCGGCCATCAGACGAGGGGTGAGGCCAGCTGGAGATACGGCAGGCGACACACCGGATGCCTGCTGCGACTGTGCTGGCGACAGCTTCCTCGCATCCAACGCGAAATCGCGAGTGCGCGCCGCGCCGCCGGCTCCAGTGGACGGCACGGCCGGCTGAGGCGCCGTCGCGACCGGTGGTGGTGGAATCACGACAGGCGCCGGCTGCGCCCACTGCGCGATCACCGGCACCTCCACCGTCTCGCAGACCGAGACCAGCTTCAGCGGTGCCCACAGCAGGCTGCCGCCGCCCGGACAGACCTCCACGCGGATGCGGGTTGGCTCGGCGCCGAACTGCGTGGGTGTTGCCGCGACCTGGTCGCTGTCCACGACGACCTGGCCCGGCCCGCCGGTGACCTCGAACTCGCGCACGCCGGACTGGCCCGCGGGCAGCGTGCCGACGTCCAGGCTGGCGACGCTGGCCGTTAATCGAGAGACGGCTGGAGGAGAGGCGGCCGCGTCGCCGACTGCGCCCACGGCCACGGTATTGACGGCCAGCATCACCGGCGCCTCGGGCAGGCCACGGAGCAGGAGGCCCTCGACGGCTGCCCGGCGCAGTTCGAGAGATGGGTTCGCGCGCCGCGTGCGCAACAATCGCCCCCACCGTTGCAGCTCTTCCAGTATCGGCGGTTCGGCGCCCAGGCTCGCGCCCATCCAGAGCATATCCATTTCGGCGCTGCTCAATGACGAGCCACCGGCCACCATACGCGCTAGGCTCCCCAGCAGGGGCGTCAATTGCGCGATCTGATCGGTGGAAAGTGGTGAAGTCATGTGATCCTCTCAATCACTCGAGTCTACTTTCGGCGCAACCGCACCAACGCTACCCCCGTCACCGCGCCGGCGATAGTTGCTTGTGAGGTGAAGATAACCAGAACCAGAACCGAAGCCGTGGCATAGATTGACCCGACAGAACCCAGGATTAGCACCACAGGGAACACCCCGAGCGCAAAGCCGAGAACGCTGGCGGGCAGCCACCACCCGGCCCGGCTCAGTTGCCGCCTCAGGTAGAGCCATTGCGCGCTGCCAACAACGAGTCCTGTCGCCAAACTGCCACCGAACAAGCTGGAATCGACGACGACCCCGGCCGCAGTGGCCGCTATCCACCAACCCGCAGCGCGAAATCGGTGACGCAGCACGAACCATTGAGCCAGGCCAAGCATAGCACCGTAAACAACGCGCGTAGGCCACAGCTCAGAATAAGAACCCAACACCGTCATCACGAGCCACACTGCTGCGCCGCCGAGGCCACTCATGGCCGTCCAGGTGAACCATTCCAGCCAGGGTGACCGGCCTGACTGAGCCAGCGTTGCCGTGGTCGCACGCGGAGGCACGGTCGAGACCGCAGCCAGTGCGACGGCGGGACCGCCCAGGGCCGCTTCTTACGACGTCCTCATGGACGAGGATGGTGCGTGGCGACGCCAGAGGCGCCGCGACCGTCGACTTCGGTGAAGCCGTAGGCGGTTGGGTAACGACCGGTACCGGCTGCTCCCACTGCGCGATCACCGGCACCTCCAGCGTCTCGCCGGGGGTGACGAGTTTGAGCGGCGTCCACATGAGGCTGCCGCCACTCGGCCTGACTTCCACCCGAACAAGTGTCGGCTCAACGCCGAACTGGGTGGGCGTGATGCGCACCTCGTCGCCGTCGACGACGACCTGCCCCGGCCCGCCGGTGACCTCGAACTCGCGCGTGTCCGACTGGCCCGCCCGGAGCGTGCCGAAGTCGAGGCTGGCGACGCTGGCAGCCAGGCGCGGGGCGGGCGGAGGAGAGACAGGCACCTCCCCTGAAACTGTCGGGCCTCCGGCTACAGTGTCGATGGCCAACAGCACCGGCGCTTCCGGCAGGCCGCGCTGCATGAGCGCTTCGCCGATCACCAGGCGGAGGCCGGCGTCGGCGCGGAGATCCAGGAGTAGCTCAGCCCAGCGCTGCAGCTCGGCTTGGGCGGCGTCCTTGTCCGCAACGTCCGCGCCTTTGAGCAGGGTGCGCAACTCCGCCTCGCTT
The DNA here is from genome assembly GCA_963843645.1 of uncultured Chloroflexia bacterium. Lineage (GTDB taxonomy): Bacteria > Chloroflexota > Anaerolineae > DAOTYC01 > DAOTYC01 > CAWJLE01. The sequence goes on from CAWJLE010000005.1 coordinate 647,137, forward strand.
AGACTGGACCCACGCGCCGCCATCCGCGCCAGGCTGCCCAGGAGGGGCGTCAACTGTTCGATTTGATCGGTGGAAAGTGGTGAGGTCATCGCGTGCTCCTCCGACAGACAATAGCGCAGAAGCTGTTGAGCACCAGTTGGGGACAGCGGTCAACTCGTTTCGCTGCGTTGGTCTTTGACATCGACAATGCCATTATCGTGACAGTCGTTGCCCTCCAACGTCGGATGGGCGTCGCGCCAGATGTCAATGCCAAACAGCTTATTGGCTACGCAACGGTTGCCCTTGGCCGATCCGCCAGTCCCCATTTCATAGCAAATCCCATAGGCATTCTCTATGCACTCATTTCCGTCCAGAACTGATTGAGACCCACTTCTCACGACAATGCCACAATGCTCGTTGCCTACGCAACGATTGCGCTCCGCAGTTCCGCCCATCGCGCAAAGATAGCCGATTCCATCACGATTCTCTCGGCATTCGTTTCCCTCCAAGACGGGTCGCGCCTGCGAGTTGACCTGAATGCCGGTATGTTCGTTCCTAATGCAGTGATTGTCCCTAGCCGTTCCGCCACTCTCGCCAAAGTATTCGAGTCCTGTGGAGTTCTCTCTGCACTCATTTCCTTCTAGGATCGGCTGGCTCTGGCCACTGACACAAATGCCCATATGCCGGTTACTCATGCAACGGTTGCCCTTTGCAGTTCCACCGGTTCCACCGGTGTACTGGATCCCCCAGCTGTTCTCTCTACACTCATTTGCCTCGAGGTTGGGTCGTGCCCTGTCTCTGATCTCGATACCAGCGAACTGATTTGCAGCACATTCACTATTGGAAACCAACCCACTTGCATTCTGACAAATGCAGATCCCGCTACCATTCTCCATGCACGCGCATCGTGTAACGGCTACCCTCGCGCTGCCGCCGAGCCAGAGCCCATAGCCACCATGGAGCTGTGTTTGTGTCTCCGAGTCCTCCTCGTACAGTCCCCCCCGCAGACGGCAGCCTGCGATCTCCGCTCTGCCGCCGGAGACCCTGACCACGTCGGCACCGCCGGTTCCTCCCCATTGCAGGGTCATGTCGCGCAGGCGGAAGAGGCCACTGCCTTCGTAGCTGAGAACGTACACGCCGCTGTCGGCAATCACCTCGGTGGCGTCCATTCCCTCGCCGAGCAAGGTGATCGGGCGGGTCAGCGGGAGGCCCTCGCCCAGGTAGTGCGGGCCTCGGCCCAGCCGGATGGTCGCGCCAGGCGTGGCAGCTTCGACCGCTTCATGCAGGGTGTGATAGTCGCCGCTGCCGCCCACCGCCACGGTGATCGTCCCGCCGCGCGATGGGGCCGCCGCCGGAGCTTCCGCCGGCCTAGCAACTGGCCCCCCTGGCACTGCGCACTGCTCCCACTGCGCGATCACCGGCACCTCCACCGTCTCCGCTGCCGAGACGAGCTTCACCGGCACCCACAGCAGACTGCCACCGCCCGACCTGACCTCCACGCGGATGCCGGTCGGCCCGGCGGTGAACTGCGCGGGCGCCGCCTGCACCTGGTCGCTGTCCACGACGACTTGGCCCGGCCCGCCGGTGACCTCGAACTCGCGCACGCCGGACTGGCCCGCAGGCAGCGTGCCGAAGTCAAGGCTGGCGACGCTGGCGGCCAGGCGCGCAACGGGCGCTGGGGCCGCTGGCACCACGGCAACCGAGTCCGCGGGCACGCTCCCGCTCACGGCGGCGACGGCCAGCATGGCGGCGGCTTCCGGGACGCCGCGCAGCATCAGCGCGCGCTGCGCCAGCTCGCGGCGGCTCGCGTCGACCGAATCGCGCACCGCAGTCAGCACCTTCGCCCACCGCTCCAGCTCGTCCACAGCCCAGTCATCGGCCAGGCCGGTGGCCATCAAGAGCAGCTCCAGGTCCTCGCGGCCCAGGGCGCCGCTCTTCTGGACCATCTCGGCCACGTGCCGCAACGCGGGGAGCAACGATTCGAGTCGATCGGAGGCTAAAGGTTCCGTCATGACAACTCTCCTTCACTCAACGCACGTTCTGCCGCGCCTGGGCAATGACCTGGGCCAGGCGCTCAATTTCCTGGATGGTGGCCGGCGCCAGGCTTTCGAGCGGCTGCCAGAACTCCCGCTCGAACTGCCAGCGCACGGCATCGTTCCACACGCCGCCGGCCTTCTGCCATTGCGCGCGGACCTGCTGCCAGGCCTGTTCCATTTCCGAAGACGCGTAGTTCACGGTCACCGTCTCTCTACTTCTTCTACTATCGGCGATTCCGGCGGCCGCCAGCGCTAAGGGATGACCCCGCCGATCCTCGCCGGCACGCTCCGCACGCCCAATTGCTGCGCGATGAACAGTCGATGATAGCCGTTTGTCACCGTGTAGTGGTTGCCAACCCGGTCCAGGATGATGCAGTTGTTGTCGCCAAAGAACGCATCGTAGATGGCCTTGTACCCGTTCCGGTAGTCCAGCCCCAGGCGCTGGTCCAGGTCGTAGAAGTAGTCGCCGTCGGCTCCCTGGGCCACGGCCGGCAACACCACGTCTTCCAGCTTGTGAAAACCATCGACCATGTCGTCGGCGCTCACGCTTTTCCCGAAGTCGGCCGGGCCGCGGACGCGTGAGTCGCTGAGGTCGATGTGGTCGACGGGAACCATCTGCTTGTCGGTCTTCCCAATGTAAACTTGGGTCCCGGCGCTCTGTGCAGCGTGCGAGGACGTGGGGGTTCCAGATGCCGGTCCCGCGTTCGGGCCGGCCGCCAAGTAGCCGTACAGCTCGGCAATCTTGTTGCGGAGGAATGTGGACGCCAGTGGGAGGTCGTCTCGCAGGTACCGGCTGAGGCGCGCGGCCTGGCCGCGGAACGAGGCGGCCGCCTGATTCACGGCCCCCACCCAGCGATGGACGTTGTCCAACTCGGCCTGGGCCTCGCGGAGGCGCGCCTGGGCCTGTAGGACCGCTGCTCTTTCGGCTGCACACGGCGGGTGGTGGACCGCGCCAGTTTTTGGGTCGCGGCAGACAGAAGCCTGGCAGCGAGCCAGGGCGGCCTCTGCCAGCCGCAGCGCATCCTGGCGGCGCTGCACTTCGATCTGCCAGTGCGCCTCGCGGCCGTGCAGCCATTCCTCGGCCTGCCGGAGCTGGCCTTCGGCCGACTGCAGGCTGGACTGCGCCTCGGCCCCGAAACGGTTGAGGCCGGCTTCGAGGTCTTGCAGAGCAGGAACGGACTGAACCTGGACCGACGGCGTCATGAGCGCATGCCCTCGCCCCACTTATGGAGCAGCTACGAAAATCGATCCCAATTCGTCGCCACCGCGTTCGGCGCCTGCGATGACGGCCGGACGAGCGCGACGCGGTCGATTGAGAGAATCAGGTACGAGGCCAGGTTAAGTTCGAGAACACGTCTGTTGAAGCGCCGGAGTGCGTCTCCTCCGTGGTCGAGCCGCGAACGAGATTGGCGCTCGCTGACTCCGAACCGGGAGATCAGTCACGGCGAAGAACGTAAGACTAGATCGGTAGTCGATATAATACCTCAGAATGCGAAAGGCTACAATTCAGCACTGAGCCGCAGCGGAGCGGACGCTCGGGCAAGGGCTGCCTACGAACGGCATCGTCTACTGCACAAGCGGGGCGTCGCAGCACATCAGCTCTGACGATACCGGCCTTCTTCAATGATCTCCAAAAGGAACTAGGTAAACGTGGCCACGAAGGTCGACGCCCGCTCCTCCTTGCGCCGCTCAATCCGGACAATGTCGCCTTTGGCGACCATCGGTGCTCCTAGGATCGCCATAAGTGCCAACGCGCCGGACCGCCGGTTCCGGGTGAGTATCTCGGCCGTGCCCCCGTCGTTCAGACGAAGGATAGACTTGTCTCCCTCGACATTGATGGCGGTGATTTCGTCGTAGCGTACCTGCAGGGCTCGTCCGGACTCCGGATGGTAAGCGACGAGGCGGGAATCCGTGGCAAGCAGGTAAGCCCACTGGACGCCGCCCAGGAAGGTCTGAGTCAGGTGGAACTTGACGCCCCTGATCGTTACCGATCCGACGTAGAAATCGTGCGGCTTGGCCGCCGGCGAGGGCGTCCAGGGATGAGTGACGACGACATCGAAAATCAAAGGCTCCTTGCCGGGAACCAAAGGGGGACTTAGTGTTGCCCACGCAGTCAAGGTCTTGCTACCTGGCGAGAACGCGGGCGACCAGCCCTCTAGGCCGCCGAGTGCGCTTCGCCATCGAGCAACGGCCTCGCGCGACAGGGCAAAAGCGGCGGTTCTCAAGTCCGTCCCGCACGATTTACAGAATGTAACGCCAAGCCTGTTCTCGACACCGCATCGCCTGCAAACGAGGAAGAGCCCGTTGGCGCACTTCTGGCAGAATCGTGCATCTACGGGATTCTCGTATCCACAAGAGGCACACCGCAGTGGCTCCATCGGCCCACTCCTTCAGATTGAGCCAGAAGTGTACAACGGAGTCCCGTGTATTCTAATTCATACGCGAGAATATCGAAAATCAAAGACCGTCGCCGGCTCGATTCCTCGCTTACGGACTTCGGCCTGGCATCGTGCGTGGATGCCACAAGGTAGGAGGCCATCTGACTATGGGGGTAGGGGAGTGGAGAGGAGCGCATCAAGGACGTGGTCGACTTCTAGCGGCAGATGGTGGAGATAACTGCGTGGATGGGGGTTTGGCGGTGGTTGACGATGATGCGAGCAGAGAAAGCGGTGAATGAGCCATATGTTGCATTCCCTCGCTGTTGGTTTCCGACGCAGAGAAGTGCGCAGCGAATCATTCCCGATCGGCAGAAGGCGGGTCATGCCGTAAAACAAACATTGTACGACACGGTGTGTTCATCCCCCTGTTCGGGGTTTGCCTCCGCAAGTGCCTCAGGACCTCTAGAGTACCGCCGATTGGCCAAGTGACGCCGACTGAGCTTGTTGCGCAGCCTGGCCCTCGCAGCTCTCAGCATCATTTCCACGGTCCTCGGCTTGACATGGACACCCACCGCATGTTATACTTTCTGAAAGTATGACTTTAGGAGGTACATTCATTATGCCAGCACCAGAACGTAGACTCGTTCGTGTCCAGGAAAAGGGTCAGGTTACTTTACCGGCTGAGTTACGGCGCAAGCTCGGCCTCAAGAAGGGCGACCTGGTTGCGGTCGCGGTCACGGAAGATGGTTTGCTGATCACACCGCAAGAAGTCCTCGCCATGAGGGCTTTGGACCGGGTCGGCGAGGCCCTGCGCCAGCGTGGCTTGTCTCTGGATGACCTCATCGAGTCTGGGCGCGAGATCCGCGCTGAAATCGCCAAGGAGAAGTATGACCTCAGCCCAGACGACGCAGAGCAATAGTGTCTTCATCGATAGCAGCGTGCTCATCGCGGCCGCCATCTCGATCAACGGAGCGGCCAGAGACCTCCTCCTGCGCGGCTTTCGCTGCGACCTCGTCTTGTATATCTCGGATGACGTCCTGACGGAAACTGAGCGCAACTTGACCCGCAAGGCGCCGGAGGCAGTAGAAGCCTTCGGTGTCTTTCGCGATCTCCTGGTCTGCCGGCTGGTGAACCCGACGGCAGCCCTCGTCGTGTCAACTGCAGCAATCGTGGAGCCCAAGGATGCGCCTATCGTCGCGGCGGCGATTCGCGCGAAAGTGAGATACCTGGCGACCTATGACCGCAAGCACCTTCTGAGTCAGAAGGAGGTGATCGAGGCGCACTTCGGATGGCAGGGTTCCGGCCTGTGCTTCTTGATGTACTTCCACAGAGCCGTCTGCACTTTGGCGCCGAACGGCACCATTCTCTCACGGGCGCCCTTGCCCATTACCTTGAAGTAGCTGCGCTCGAGATCGACATCGGTCAGCTTGAGGTTCACAAGCTCGGATAGCCGGATTCCTGTGTCCAACAGCACGAGCACCATGCAATGGTCGCGAAAACCGTCCGTGGTCCGTTTGTCGATAACCTCTAGCAGTCGTTTGATCTGGTCATCCTTCAGAGTTTCAATGATGACCTGCGCCGCTTTTGGGATTCTCAACAGCTTTCCGGGATTGGAGGGAATCAAATCTTCACGGTAGAGCCAGGTGAAGAAGGCTTTCAGGGTACGGGCGTACCCCTGAATCGTCTTGTCCGACAAACTCGCATCGCGCGTTGGCTTGTGTGGATTATTCTGATCAGCCCGAACGTGTTCCTTGAGGTGGACTAGAAAACCGCGCAGGTGAGTGGTTGTGATGTCGCCGGCGTCAGTGGGCAGTCCATGTTCGACGAGGTAGTTTTGAAAGATGTCCAGCTTGCCCAGGTACCAGCGGATCGTCCTGGGGCTCTTGCCCTCCGCCATGCAGTACAGACGGAACCCCTCAGTCAACTCAGTCAGATTCGTCGTAGCCATTTCCTTGCCTCCATATCCAGTGCTTGTTTCGAAAGTCCGCAGACCCTTTTTGAAAAGTCCGCAGGACTCCTTCGCCCCCGGCGGAGTAACAGTCCGCAGGAATTTAGGCGATACAAAAAGGGCTTCCCCGCGATGGGAAAGCCCGACACCACTAGATACATGATTCGATCAGAAATCGGCTACAACATATTGTGTCTTGATAGGGCGGGAGGGACTCGAACCCTCATGGGGTTGCCCCCAGCGGATTTTAAGTCCGCTGCGTCTGCCATTCCGCCACCGCCCCCAGTGCGCTACCCCCGAATACGCAAATGGCTGACAGCTCAGTTCCCTGATGCCATCAGCCTAGAAGTTTGCCTGGGTTTCATTCTGGAGGCGACGGCCGGACTCGAACCGGCGATAAAGGTTTTGCAGACCTCTGCCTTGCCACTTGGCTACGTCGCCCTTTCGGCCTGAGTAAAATATGGAGCGGAAGACGGGATTCGAACCCGCGACCCTCTGCTTGGCAAGCAGATGCTCTACCGCTGAGCCACTTCCGCTCGATGGTGCCGAAGCCCAGACTTGAACTGGGGACACCTTGATTTTCAGTCAAGTGCTCTACCAACTGAGCTACCTCGGCAATCGCATCTACTATTCTAACGCAACTGCTCCAGTTTGTCAAACGACCTTTTCCGGCGTCCGATGCAGTGCAGTTGGCTGTAACTGGGTTTATAGTATAATGATTCGGCCGGTTTTGGCAAATTCGAGCGGCAACAGGAGATGCGGTTTGAACGATGCTGTGGGCTCCCGCACCGGGAAGCTTCGCCGGGGCGCTCACTCGATAGGTTTCGCGCGATGAGAGCGGTCGACTTCGTCAAGAACGCGGCGACCACTCTGCTCACCCGCGTGCTGGTCATGGCCCTGACGTTCATCACCGGCGTGGTCGTGGCGCGGGCGCTGGGGCCCGGCGGGGTAGGCGCCTTCTCGCTCGCCGTGCTGTTCCCCATGCTGGTTTCTCTGGTCTTTCAGCTCGGCCTGGGCGCCGCCAACATCTACTTCATCGGGCGCGGCAAATACTCGGTTGAGGTGATCCTCGCGAACTCGATCACGGTGAGCCTAATCACCAGCGTGGTGATCGTGCCGGTCTACCTGGCGTCGATTCCGCTTTTGCGGCGTACCGTGGCTGCCGGGATCGATCCGGTGGGCCTGCAATTGGTGGCGGTCGCGTTCCCCCTGGCCCTGATCGGCGGGCACCTCTCGAACGTCTTCCTCGGTTTGCACCGGGTTCAGGAGTACAACCTACTGAACCTGATCCGCAACGGCAGCATGCTGGGGCTGATACTGCTGTTCGTGGTGATTTTCCACTTGGCGTCCTCGGCGCATTGGCGTCCATGTGTATCGCCTGGGCGCTGATGGTGGCGCGCGGCCTGTGGGTTCTGCGCGGGTAGCGTCCGCATTCGGCTGGGCATCGACTGGCCAGTGCTGGCCGATTGCCTGAGGTTGGGCGTGCAAGGCTACCTGGCGAACCTGCTCCAGTTCTTCAACTATCGCCTGGACGTGTTGGTCGTCAGCTACTTCCTGGGCATTACCCAGGTCGGCCTCTACACCACGGCCGTCGCTGTGGGCGAAGCGCTCTGGTACACCCCCGAAGCCATCGCCACGGTGCTGTTCCCGCGCACGGCCAGCGCGTCGCCGGAAGAAGCCCGCACGTTCACTCCCTTGGTGAGCCGCCAGGTCTTCGCACCGACGCTGCTGATCGGCGTCTTGCTCGCCGTGTTTAGCCGGCCGATTGTTCTGCCGATCTTCTCCGGGACGTATTCCGAGTCGATTCCCGCGCTACGCCTCTTGTTGCCTGGTGTCGTTCTCCTGGCTCTGGGCAAGGTCCTGGCGGGTGACTTGGCCGGTCGGGGACTGCTGCTGTATAATACGATTGGGTCTGCGACGGCTCTGATTGCGACTGTGGTCGGGGATTTGCTCCTGATCCCTCGCCTGGGGATCGATGGGGCGGCTATTGCGTCGTCCGTATCCTACGCGCTGACCACCGGCGTATTGCTGCTGTTCTACACGCGCGTGTCCGGCAACAAATTGGCGGATCTGGTGATTCCACGTGTGGCTGATTGGCGTCTGTATCACATCTACTTTCAGCGGGTTCAAGGTCTGCTTCGCAGCCAGGCGACCTGCCTGGACGGAAAGACGGAGACGAGAAATGACCGGGGAAGCGATGGAACGTGAGGTCGCGTCTGAGTGGAGCCTCGTGGCCGTTTACCCGGTGCGATCGTGCCCACCTCCAGCCGACTGACCTGGCAGAACCGTTGGGACCACTGGCTCGCCCGCTGGAGCGTGAACCGCGGCGCGCATCGCGTGACGCCCGGTCTCTATGCCTTGGGCCAGCCGAACCCTGAGTCCCCCGTGTTCGTCACCGCCAACTACACTCTCAGTTTTGACGCGTTGCGGTCGGCCCTGCCGGGGATGGACGGCTACATTTTGGTGCTGGATACGAAGGGCATCAACGTTTGGTGCGCGGCCGGAAAGGGCACGTTCGGCACAGACGAGTTGGTCAGGCGCATCGAGCTGACCCGGCTGGCGGACGTCGTTGCTCGCCGCGTGGTCATCCTGCCTCAGTTGGGTGCGACGGGTGTGGCTGCCCACGACGTCAAGCGGCGCAGCGGCTTCCGCGTGGAATACGGTCCGGTACGCGCTCGAGACCTGCCCGAGTATTTGCGGGCCGGCCAGGCGACGCGAGACATGCGCCGCGTGCGTTTCGATTGGGCGGACCGCCTCGTGCTCGTCCCCGTGGAGATCGTTCACACGTTCGTCGGGATGATCGTCGGAGCCGTGATTCTGTTTGTGATCGGCGGATTCGTGCCGGCGCTGGCGGCGCTGGCGGCCGTGTTGGGCGGGTGCGTGCTCTTCCCGCTGCTGTTGCCCTGGCTTCCCACGCGGGAGTTCAGCTCCAAAGGCTTCATCCTGGGTACACTCGTGGCCCTGCCGTTCGCCAGTGCGGTTGGCTTCCCAACCTGGTTTCACGTGGTGGCAGCGGCTCATCTGGCTGGAGATCAGCCTGCTCGGCATGCCGGCGGTCACCGCATACCTGGCCTTGAATTTCACTGGCTCGATCGACCTTCACGTCGAGGACGGGGGTCCGGGCTGAGATGAGCACCTACGTGCCGTATATGGCGGCGATGGCGGCGGTAGCCGCGTTATCGATTGTGGCGCTGGCCGTGTTTCGTGTGGCCGGCGTGGTAGGAGGATAAGGATGTTCGGTCGATCACCCGTGGCCGTGGCGAATACGCTCCAGTACGACTCCCGGCTTTGCATCAATTGTGGCATGTGCCTGGCGGTCTGTCCGCATGCGCGTGTTCGGGCCGGGAACTGGACGTTGTCCGCCTGGTGAACCCTGATGCGTGCATGGAGTGCGGCGCCTGTCAGCGCAATTGCCCGACTGACGCCATCACGGTGGAAAGCGGCGTGGGTTGCGCTGCGGCGATGATCCGCGCGGCCCTCACCGGTTCGAAAGTGATCAGCTGCGACGAGATCAGGCTGCTGTGGAGGATCGGCTGAGACCGCTCCGTCATCGTGCTGCTGTGGCAGCGGTGCTGAATCCGGCGCGAGCTGCAGCTCGACCGATTCCGTGCGCAGGGGACTCGGATTGTGGCTGCGGCCCGAAGTCCTCGTGTTGCGGATGAATTGTTGGAGATCGGCGTCAGGTTGAGGATCGCACAGGTCAACGAGATTGCCAACGTGCCGTCGACGCTGGCAAAAGGCCTGCGCCTGTTGGGACACGACGTGGAGGTCCTGCCACTGAAACTGGTGGGGGGCAAGCGCTCCACCTGGGCCAAGCTGTTCCTCGCGCCGATACGATTGCAGGAAATTGGGGCTGTGAACGGGCGCATCCGCTCCGGTCGGTACCAGGTGGTCCATTTGCATTTCGCGTACCTGGGTTGGGCTGGGATTTTGGGGAGATACGAGTACTACTCGCACTGCCACGGAACGGACGTGCGGAGTGGGTTGCACGACCCGGTGCGACGTCCTTTTGTCGTTCGTGCTCTGCAGCGAGCGAGGCGGGTCTTTTACTCGACACCGGACCTGCGCGAACACGTCACTCCTGTTCGCGGCGATGCCGTCTTCATTCCCAACCCGGTCGATACCGATCTCTTTCGGCCCGCTCCAGGGCAGAGACCCCGGTCCACTGGACAGCCCGGCGGCGGGCGGCTGCGAGTGCTGTTTATCAGCGCCCTGAGCAGCATCAAAGGGGTCGAGAAGGCGTTCCAGGTCATCGAGCAACTGCAGCGTGAGGCGCCCGGCATCGAGATCGCCGTATTTGGTTTCGGCGACCGCGCCGGCGCGTACGTGGATCGACCTGGAATCACGGTTGTGCCGCATGTACCCTACCACGAGGTGCCCGCCATCATCCGGAGTTTCGATGTGGCGGTCGGCCAGCTTCGCCTGGGCATCCTGTCCATGTCGGAATTGGAGACGATGGCCTGCGGAGTGCCGGTTGTCGGCGAGTTCCGCTACCCCGAAGTCTATGAGGATCCGGCTCCCCTCGTCGATGGGGAGGATCCCAACGAGTGGACCGCGCACGTTCTGCGGCTGCTGGACAGCGAGTCCTTGCGGGCGGAGATTGGCGAGCGCTCGCGCAGCTGGGTGGTGGCCCATCACGATTATCGGCAGGTCGCCCGACTGGTTGATGGATACTATGAGCGCGCCTGAGAACGCCCTGGTCGCCCGGCGGACAGTCCTGTTGATGCCTGCCCGCGGGTCAGCGTCGTGCTGGCCATGCGCAACGAGGCGGCATTCATCGAACGATCTCTGCAAACGCTGGTCGACCAGGATTACCCGCGTGATCGGATGGAGATCCTGGTGGTCGATGGTATGTCCGACGACCGGTCGCCGGACATCGTGCAGGCATGGAGCGCTCGCTACCTGCCATTACGCTTACTACGCAATCCGAAGCGTCGGACTCCTTCGGCTTCAACGTCGGCATTCGAGCGGCAACGGGCGACCTCGTCGCTATCGTCAGTGCGCACTGCGAGCTGGAGCCGGACTACATCAGCCAGTGCGTGAGCTGCCTGGAGCGGAGCGGCGCGGACAACGTCGGCGGGCCCATGCGGCCGGCCAGTGAATCCTTCTGGAGCCGGACCATCGGTCTGGCAACCAGCACGCCGTTTGGCATCGGCAATTCCCAGTTCCACTACTCACAGAAAGAGCAGTTCGTCGATACGGTCTATATGGGCATGTACCGGCGCGAGATGCTGGCGCGAGATCGGCCTGTTCGACGAGACGTTGGTGCGCAATCAGGACTACGAACTGAACTATCGGCTGCGCGCTGCCGGAGGTAAGATTTTCATATACGCCGGCCATCAAGTCGTGGTATCATGGCCGTTCGACGCTGCGTGACTTGTGGGCGCAATACTTCCAATATGGGTTTTGGAAGGCGCGCGTCGTTCGTCTGCACCCCGATTCGACGCGGCCACGCCACCTGGTCGCCCCGGCATTCATCCTGGCCCTGGCGTTCGCAGCATTGCTGGCATTGCTCTATCGACCGGCCGCGATCCTCTTGGCGCTGATCGTGCTGGCTTACGCCGCTGCGGCAGCACTAACGACGGCCGCGCTGGCTCTGCGGCAGCGCGACTGGCGGTTTTGGTGGAGCTTGCCGGCCACGTTCGTCGTGATTCACTTCAGCTGGGGTCTGGGCTTTTGGTGGAGTTGGACGCGCTGGCTTTCGAACGGTGGGAAAGAATTGACCCCGAGGTCGGTAACCTGAGACTTCTGAGAGGGCCTTGTGCAGGTTTCGCAACGTCGTTCGCTCCTTATCATTGCCGACATTATGCTGGTCAACGTGGCCGCATTCCTGGCGCTCTGGCTGGGCGCGCAGCGCTCGCATTGGCCGTTCTCGCTCGACTTCGTGACCACTCGCTTCTACTGGTTCCTGGCCCCCACTCTCGGCTACTTTATTCTGGCCACCGTCAACGACTGCTACGACCTGAAGATCGCGTCAGATCGCACGATGATCGCCTGGGCGTTGGTAAGGGTCACCGTGCAGATGCTGCTGGCCTATCTGGTGGTCTACTTCGTCTCGCCGCGAGCCTCGCTGCCGCGCCACATCATCGGCTTCTTCAGCCTTCTCTTGCCGGTGTCGCTGCTCCTGTGGCGATGGGCCTACATCGCGGTCTTCAGCCATCCTGGCTTGCGACGGCGCGTGCTCATCGTCGGTGCCGGCTGGGCCGGGCAGGTCATCGCCGAGGCCATCCACGAGAACCTCAGCTCCGAATACGAGCTGATGGGTTTCGTGGACGATGATAAGGCCAAGCAGGGCCAACGAGTCGATGGGTTGCCGGTCCTGGGATCCACCGACGATCTGTGTGAGCTGACGGCGCGACTGAGCGTTTTCGAAGTCGTGGTCGCCATCAGCCGCAACATCAGGGGCCCCCTGTTCCAGAACATCTTGGGGTGTCACGAGCAGGGCGTTCAGATCACGCCGATGTCCTTGCTCTTCGAGGAAGTGCTGGGCCGCGTTCCGGTCGAGCACGTTGGCGACAACTGGTTCCTCGTGCTGCCGCTGAGCAACTCCGAGTCATTCAGCCTGACGATGCTCGTTAAGCGAACCGTCGATATTGTGGTCTCGCTCGCTGGGCTGATACTGTTCTGCATCCTGTTGCCTTTTCTGGCGACTGCGATCAAGCTGGACTCGCCGGGGCCGGTCTTCTACAAGCAGACTCGGGTGGGCAAAGCCGGTCGAGTGTTCGAGCTGTTGAAGCTGCGTTCGATGGTCTGCAATGCGGAGTGCGATGGCAAGCCGGTGTGGGCGGATGCCAACGACCGGCGAATCACCCGCGTGGGCGCTGTGCTGCGCAAGACCCGGCTGGACGAAATGCCGCAGTTCTACAACGTTCTCAAGGGCAATATGAGCCTGATCGGGCCGCGCCCGGAACGCCCGGAATTCGTGGCCGAGCTGACGGAGCGGATTCCGTTCTATCGCGCGCGGCTGGCGGTGCGACCCGGACTGACGGGCTGGGCGCAGACCCGGTTCTCGTACAGCAGCTCGGTCGAGGACTCTATCATCAAGCTGCAGTACGATCTGTACTACATCAAGCACCAGTCGCTGTATCTGGACCTGTTGATATTCCTTCGCACGTTCGGCGTCGTCGTGAGTCTGAAAGGGAGATGACCTCGTGGCTGCTTCGCTGCGCAACAAACGTATCCTGATTACCGGTGGTTGTGGCTTCATCGGCTCGCATTTGGTGGAGTCGTTGTGGCGCGACAACAAGGTGGTCGTCGTCGACGATCTGTCCGCCGGCTCGCTGTCCAACGTGGCTGGATTCGACGTGGAATTTCATCAGCAGGACATCGCCGCGCCGCTGGACGAGATCATGGCTCGGATCGACGTGGTGTTTCACACTGCGGCCTCTGTGTCGGTGGCGGTTTCCGTGGCCGACCCGGCAGTGGATGCGGCGACGAACATCGGGGGCCTGCTGAACGTGCTGAACGCCGCCCGCCGGCACTCTATCGAACGCCTGGTATTCAGCTCGTCGGCTGCCGCCTACGGCCCGGTGCAGTACCTGCCCATCGACGAAGCTCATCCAACCGATCCCATCTCGCCGTACGGGTTGACCAAGCTCACCGGAGAGCGGTATTTTCGCATGTTCCACCAACTGGAGGGGTTGCCGGCGGTGTGCCTGCGGTATTTCAACGTGTACGGCCCGCGGCAGCGCGCTAACAGCCCCTACTCGGGCGTGATCTCGATTTTTGCCCAGAACGCGGTCGAGGGCCGACCGTCGGTGATCTACGGGGATGGCGAGCAGAGTCGCGATTTCGTGAATGTGAAGGACGTGGTGCGTGCCAACATCCTGGCCGCGTCGGCTCCGGCGGACGCAGCCGTCGGCCAGGTCTTCAACGTCGGGACGGGCCGGGCAACCACGCTCAACTATCTCGCGGAAGTGCTCGGCTTGACAAAGGACCTGGTGAGCCACGGTTCGGAGCGTCCCGGCGATATTCGCGCCAGCGTCGCCGACGCGCGGCGGATCGAATCCACCCTCGGGTTCCGCGCCGAGGTCGAGCTGGAGCAGGGGCTTCAGGAGTACGTTGCCTGGCGAGCCGCCGATCTCAAGCTTACGCCTGCGGCTCCGGAAAAATAGATGAGTCTTGCCCCATTCCCGGCTCTCGCGCGCAGGCTGCCGTGGCTGCTCATCGCCCTGTCGCTCGCCCACAGCTTGCTGTATCTGGCTCTGACTCCGCCCTGGCAGGGGCCTGACGAGCCACGGCATTTCCAGTACGTCCAACTCATGCGGGACCTGGGTCGCGTTCCTTCCGCTGCCGACGCGCGGGCTGCCGTCGGCCTTCAAAGCGACGTGTACCGCTCGCTCACCGAGCAGCGCTTCTGGGAGTTGCGCGAGCATCGGTCCCCGCCGGCCGGCGAAAACCCGGATGCGGCCGCGGCCAGTCTGGAAATGCGCCGGCTGCTGCTCGTCGCGCCCGTCGAGCCTCCTCTGTTCTATGCTCTGTGTGGGGTCTTCCTCCGGCCCTTCCGCTCCGCGTCGATGCTGACTCAGCTCTACGTCCTGCGTCTCTGGTCGGCCGTATTTGGCGCGGTCCTCGTAGGTCTTGCCTACGTCGCTGCCGGCAGCCTGTGGCCCGCCGACCGCAGGCCGCGGGCCCTGGCGGCGCTGTTCGTCGTCTTTCTGCCGATGCAGGCGTTCATGTCCGGCGTCTTCAACAGCGATGGCCTGGCCGACCTGTGGGCCGCCGGAGTATTCGCGTTCCTGGTCTGGATAGGCTTGCGGGGCGGATCGCCGGTGCGTTGGGTCGGGCTGACGGCGTGCCTGGCTCTGGCCGTGGCGACGAAACGCACGACGTTGTTTTTGGTGCCACTCGTCGCATTGAGCTTGTGGTGGATTGTTCCGGGGCCGATTCGCCATCGTCGAGCATGGTGGTGGCTGGCTCTGGCCGGTGGAGTCTGCGGCGTGGCGGTTGGAGGGACGTTGCTGGCCACCAGTGGATCGATGGCAGCATGGAGCACGCTGGAGCCCTTGCGGACCTGGATCGCGTCCAGCCAGCCCACACTCGTGGCCGTTGTGGTCCATTTCAGCGTAAGCGTGATGCTGCAGTTCGCGAGCTTCTGGGCCGACTTCGGATGGATGAATGTGCCTCTGGACGTTGGTTGGTACGCGGGCCTCGCTGTTCTGAGCCTCGTTGCGCTCGCAGGCTGGGTGCGGTTTGGCCGGCGGGCGCGGCGCGGAGGGCAGGACTCGGCCGCCGCTTGGACCTTGTGGCGTATGGTGACGCTGGCGGCAGTGCTGGTTGTGCTGCAGTCGATCGCTCTCATGGTGGTTCGGAACAGGCCGCAGCAGGGGCGCTACCTGTTCACCGCAATTGTGCCGCTGGCGATTGCCTTCACTGCCGGGTTGCTGGAGTGGATTCCGGATCGGGCCAGGCCGGCGTTCGGCGTCGCATGGGTCGTCGTGCTGGCGGGTTTCGACCTGGTGTGTGTGGTGGGTTATGCACTCCCTTTCTTCTATGCGTAGGCGTCGCTGGATCGTCCCGGCACTCCTGGCGGTGGCCGTCCCGTTGGCTCTGCTAGGCGTACTGGGGACCGTGGACTGGGCGGCGGCCGGACAGATGATATTCGACTCGACCCTGACGCTCGCGCCCGGCGCTGAGGTGCGTCAGGCGCTGGACGTGACGGGACCTGGGCTGGTCGGCCTCGACGTCAACCTGTTCAGGAAAGGAGCAACCGGCGGCGCCCTGGCGCTTCGTGTGACGGCCGACCCGGAGGGCCGGGACGTTCTGGTGGCGGCCGAGGTGCCGGCAACAGTGTTGGAGGATCGGTTGAGCCTCGTGCGGCGGCCGCTGGCGTATACAGCTTTCCGATTTCCGGTGCTTGGCTCTGTGGCGAACGGCCGGGTCTGGCTGTGGCTGGAGTCGCGCGCCGACCGGCCTGTCTTCGCCCGTGCGCTGACGGATCCGTACGGAAGCGCCACCGGCGCCGCCTTGAGCACGCACGACGGTGGCGGCTGGCCGCGCGGATCGCCGGCTCGCGCTGAGGTTGCATTATCAGCGTCCCCTGACCCACAATCTGGCGCTGCTTGCCGCTCGGCTAACTCAAGCGCGCCCCGGTGTCTTCGGACAGACGTGGCTTTACGTAATAATACTGATTGTGTATTCGGCGCTCTTGGCGTCGACCGTGTGGTGTCTATCTCGTTGAGGTAAACGTGGAGGCTGTGGACTGATCATGCAAGTGGATGCGTACGACGTGATTGTGGTCGGGGCCGGGCACGCCGGCTGTGAGGCCGCCCTGGCGGCCGCCCGGATGGGTTGCGCCACGCTGATGGTGACGATGAACATGGATCTCGATCGCCCAGATGCCTTGCAACCCGAGCATCGGCGGACCGGGCAAGGGCCACCTGGTGCGCGAGATCGATGCGCTTGGGCGGAGAGATGGGGCAGGCCACCGATCGCAACTTCATTCAGATTCGGCTGTTGAACGGCTCCAAGGGACCGGCCGTGCAGGCGCTGCGTGCCCAGGCCGACAAGCGGCGCTATTCTCTGCAGATGAAGCACGCGCTGGAGAATCACGCCGAACCTGACGCTCATCCAGGGCATGGTCGTGCGCCTGACGCCGACTCGTCGAAGACGGCCGCGTGACGGGGGTGGTCACGCACTTGGGGCGTGAATACCGGGCCAAGGCCGTGGTCATCACCTCGGGCACCTTCCTCAACGGGCGGATCCTCAGTGGCGAGCACGTCTTCGACGCGGGCCGGGCCGGGCGAATTCCCGGCGCGCGGATTGTCGGCTTGCCTGGCTGAGCTGGGCCTGCAGATTGCGCGCCTGACGACGAACACGCCGCCGCGCGTCGACGCCCGAACCATAGACTTTTCGGTGACCAGGCCGCAGCCGGGCAGTGATACTCCGCTGTATTTCAGCTTCCAGGCGGAGGATCCCGCCTACCGCGACGACTGCAGCCCGCCGGTTGCCGCCGCCTGATCAACCCGGTGTATCCGATCGAGCATCCGATCTCGTGGCGACCGCAGCTTCCCTGCTACCTGGTCCACAGCACCGAAGCCACTTATCGCATCGTCAAGGAGAACCTGCACCGGTCGCCCATCGTGTCGGGCTTCATCGAGGCCATCGGGCCGCGCTATTGCCCGTCGTTCGAGGAGAAGGTCGTGCACTTCCCGCACCACGTCACTCACCAGCTCTTCCTGGAGCCGGAAGGATGGCAGACCGGCGAGGTTTACGTGCAGGGGCTGTTCACCGGCATGCCAGAAGAGGTGCAGCTGGATATGCTGCACAGCATCCCGGCGCTGCGCCAGGCTCGCATCATGCGTCCCGGCTACGCCATCGAGTACGATCACGTGCCCCCGTACCAGATCAAACCCTCGCTGGAGACGAAGGCCGTTGCCGGACTGTTTCTGGGTGGGCAGATCAACGGCACGTCCGGCTACGAGGAAGCCGCCGCCCAGGGCCTCATGGCCGGAATCAATGCGGCCCGCTACGCGCAGGACCGCGCGCCGGTGATTCTGGGTCGCGACCAGGCCTACATCGGCGTGCTGATCGACGATCTCGGTGACCAAGGAGCTCGACGAGCCGTACCGCATCATGACGTCGCGTGCCGAATACCGCCTGCTTCTGCGGCAAGACAATGCCGACCTGCGCCTGTCGCCCATCGGCCACGAGATCGGCCTGTTGCCCGCTGCGCGCTACGAGCGCGTCCGGCAGCAAGGACGAGGCAATACAGTGATGTGTTGGCTCCGTGCTGGGGTCGACCTGGCTGCGGCCAACGGCCGAAACGAACGATACCCTGGCCGCCTTTGGCGTGTCTCCAATCGATGACGGTCGTGAATGGACTGCAGCTTCTGCGCCGGCCGGACGTGCACTTCGATCTGCTGGCGGCGCTGTTCCAGCGCTGGCCTCGGCGGCCGCAGCCAGGTTCGCGAGCAGGTGGAGATCGAAGCCAAGTACTCCGGTTACATCGAGAAGCAGCGGGAGCAGGTGGAGAGGTTCCGCCGCGTCGAGGCGCGGCACATTCCGGCGGGCTTCGACTTCATGACACGTGGCCGGCATCCGGCTGGAGGCGCGTGAGAAGCTGACGCGCCACCAGCCTGCCACCCTCGGCCAGGCCTCGCGACTCTCCGGCGTCAACCCGGCGGACCTGTCAGTGCTCCTGGTGCATCTGGAGCGCCACGGCTGACCTGTCGGACACAAGGCAAACACGTAGCGCGTCACCCTGCCACGTCCCTGGCCCCTATGGGCGGTAGCCGTGAGGGAGCGTCACTCCTGCGATGTGCACCCATTGACGAATGACGATAAATAGGCTATAATTCGATTATCGGATTATAGATTGGATATCGATTGTTCGCACTCGATGAGCCGGGGAGGCCGGCATGTGAAACGACTGCGACCGTTCATGTTGCTCACTCTTGCTGTCGTCTTGTGGTCGTCGCCGGGCCGGTGTGGTCGCGCGAACCGCTGGTTGATCTGACCAACAACTCCAATTGCCAGACCCTGGGGAATGCGGTTAGCCGCGGACACCCGGCTCTCATCGCACCGCGGATGCAGTCCGCCATTCCGGTGACTGGCACGGTGAATCTGCTAGACGAGCTTGAGTACACCGCCTTAGAGCGAGACCAGGGCTCGTGCAACAACTCGTGGTTGTGGGCCGGAACTGGCGTGATGGAGATTGCTCTCAAGACGCAAACGGGGATCAAGGATCGCCTGTCCGAGCAGTTTCTGAACTCGTGCGGAATGGGATCGTTCGCTTGCTGTGGCGGGTGGCTTACTAACCTGGTTGATTTCTACGCGCCGGCGAATGATCCCAAGCGCGACGCCATCCCGTGGGCTAACTCCGGCGCTGAGTGGCAAGATGGGTCACTCTCCTGTGACAACGGCGAGTCGGCCCAGGCTTGCGCACTCATCGACACGTCGCAAAAATACGTGGTTTCGTCCATCGCCCGAGTTCGGATCGCTACCGCGGGGGTCACTTCCGATCAGGCCATTGCCAACATCAAGACCGTTCTCGATCAGAGAAAGGGCGTATGGTTTGCCGTCTCTTTTCCGAACCAGGAGGACTGGAGCAGCCTGCAGAGGTTCTGGACCGACGAGGATGAGTCCGCCACTTGGAGGCCGGACCTGTGTGACCACCGCGACGACGGCTTGAAAGACGCCACGCACATGCTGCTATGCGTGGGGTACGACGACACCGACCCTGGCAATCGGTATTGGCTCATGCTCAATAGCTGGGGTGTTACGCCTGAGCGACCCAATGGCCTGCTTCGTGTGGGCATGGACCTTCCTTACGATTGCTCATATGTCGGAGAAGATGGGGTGACGTACACCTACTATTGGGAGACTCTGGACGTTACTTTCGACGTTGGGGACCAGTCCGTGGCCAATGACGATTTTGGCGAGGCGTTGGTCATCCCAGGCGTGCCGTACCAACACAGCCAGAGCACTGCCGGCGCCTCGATTGCGCCGACCGACCCGAGCATTGACTGCGCAGATCCTGTGAGCAAGGGCGGCCGCAGCGTCTGGTTTCGCTACACGCCGGATTTCACCGGTCAGCTCAACGTGAACACCTGCGGCAGCTCCTACGACACCGTGCTTGCGCTCTGGACCGGCACGGAAGGCGCTCTGCAGTTGGTCGCCTGCGATAACGATAGCTCGGGCGGAGCGCAGTCCGCGCTGGCGGTCGTGGTCTCAGCCGGCGCCACGTACTACGTCGAGGTGGTGGACCGCGACATCTCTCGGCAATCGGGAGAGCTCAAACTGGCGGTGTCGCGTGAGGCGGGCTGGCAAAACTGTTTGCCGCTCATTCTGAAGGGCAACTAACGCACGTCACCGCACCCCCACGGGTGTGGTCAGACTGGCAGGCGTTTGAGGTGCTCGACCGTAGGCAGAACAACAAAGGCTGCTGAACAACGAAGCCCGGAGAGAACCGGTGAATCGATTGCGGCGGTTGTCCCTATTGAGCGCGCTACTGGTTCTGGTATGCGCGGCGACGGCTCGGTCAGCTGAGCCACTCCCGTATCCCATTATGCATCCAGATCAAGCCACGCGTGAAGAGTGGTTCAGGTTATATGGTGAAGCGCCGGCCGCTTTCGTTGCGCCTCATCCGCTTGGGAGCGCAACAGCTTATGCGAGCTCGATTGATCTCACTACATCCACTCCCAGTTGTTAGCAAAACCTACAGGGTTTCTGCACGACTTCTCCACAATCGATTGTTACAATATCGGGTGAGGCTAATCTGTCCCTGATCCTGCCATGATCAAGATTTGATCTTGATGGCCGGCGACGTATCCCTCTCGAGCCGGTTGGGCAGGACAGTGAGACCTCGACAGCTGGCAGAATGCCACGATCCAGCGCCGATGTACGAACCTTTGAGGAGACGTGTGAAACTATTCCGACGAGTAACCCTGTTGATTGCGTTGCTGGTTCTGGCCTTTGCCGCCATAGCGCGGTCTGACGAGCCATCAGTGCATCCGATCATGCACCCAGATCAGGCGACGCTCGATCAGTGGGTTGCCCGATACCAGGCGGCCCCGCAGATCAGCGCCTCGCCGCGCCTGGCTGCATCCCTGGCCAGTTCGATCGACCTGACGAGCTACCTGGCCTGGAACTCCTCCAATATGTCGGAGCGTGACCAGGCCTGCTGCGGCAATTGCTGGGTGTGGTCCGGCACGGGCGTGATGGAAGTCGCGCTCTACGCCCAGAATGGGATCAAGGATCGCCTCTCAGAGCAGTTCCTGAATTCCTGTCGAACGAGCTCCGACGCGTGTGACGGTGGCTGGCTTTCGAATCTCGTAGACTTCTACAACAGCGAAGGCTACGCCATTCCCTGGTCCAATTCCGGCGCTTCCTGGCAGGAATCGGTGGTCTCCGGATCGTATTGCACTGGGACGAGGCCGACCTGTGCCAGCATCAGCGCCTCGCCTAAATACCCGATTTCGTCGGTCAGCTTGTCGACAATCTCGACACAAAGTGTCAGCGATTCGACGGCCATTAGCAACATCAAGAGTGTCCTCAATGAGGGCAAGGGAGTGTGGTTCGGCTTTTTTATGCCGACCGCAGCCAATTGGACCAGCTTCTACAACTTCTGGGACTATCAAGCCGAGTCAGTCGTCTGGACGCCGCCAGACTTTTCCGGGCAGACGTGGACGAGTGGGGGCGGCGGACATGCGGTCTTGTGCGTGGGCTACGACGACGCCACGAACTCGTGGCTCATGCTGAACAGCTGGGGGACCACCGGCAGTCGTCCTAACGGATTGTTTCGCGTGTCGATGGGCGATCTGGATTACAGTGCCACGTACGTCTACGGTGGCCACAGCTACTATGCTTTCCACTTTCAGACCCTGAACGTGACGTTCTCTACGAGCAATCACGCCCCTACGTTGCCCAGCGATCCTTCACCCGCGAACGGGTCAACGGGTGTGTCGCTCCCGCCGACGCTAAGCTGGACAGGCGGCGATTCGGATAACGACACGGTGACCTACCGCGTCGTCCTCGACACCTCGAGCAGCCCGACGACGCAAGTCTGCAACGAAACGGCCACGACGTGCAGTCCAGGCACGTTGGCAGAAGGTACCGACTACTACTGGCGGGTTTACGCTACCGACGAACACGGCAGCGGCACGACCGGCCCGATCTGGCACTTCCGAACGCTGGATGCCCGGAACGACGACTTCGCCGAGGCCATCGTCGTCTCGCAACCGCTGTACTTGAATGCCGAAGACACGACTGGGGCCACGATCGCCTCCGACGATCCCTCTGTCACGCTGGGCACATGCGGCACGTATTTTTCGGGGAGAGGCAGCCACAGCGTCTGGTACCAGTACACACCGTCTGCCAATCGCACCATCACGATCACGACGGTCAACAGCGACTACGACACGGTTCTGGCAGTATGGACCGGCACGCGGGGTGCGCTCAGCCTGGCGAGTTGCGGCGATGACGTTAGTGCTACTACGCTTCAGTCGCGGACCTCGCTTCTCGTATCGGCAGGCACAACCTATCACATCGAAGTAATGGACTACGACGTGCCCGGATCTGGTGGAACACTCCAGTTCGCCATGCGTCCTGAGACGAACAACCACGAATACTTGCCCATCATCATGAAGGAACACTAAGGACGCCCGAGGAGACTCCGTTGGTTGCGTTCTGGCTTGGGTCGTCCACCACCAGGGGCGTTCGCACGTGTGCGTCGCGAAGATGTGACCACGAAGAACGTCCACCCCTGCGGACTGGTGGTTTCTGCGGTCACGCTCTTTGTTTCGATTTTACCGGCCGTCAAGGGTTCACGATTTTTCTGGATTATGCTTTTTCATTCTATAATGCAGGGGAATACGTTGCATCTTCGATTCTGACCTGATCTTAATGTGCAATACACCTCGCCCTAGTTGAGTCGATCGGGGCGGGCGGCAGGAACTTGCCGTTCGTGGAGTCTGCCCATCGCTCGCTGACTGTGGGTGTTCGAGGAGACCCCTGTGAACCTGCTGCGACGGTTGGCCCTGTTGAGTGCGATGCTCGTATTGGTTTTCGCCGCGACGGCGCGGTCCGACGAGCCAACACTGCATCCGCTCATGCATCCCGATCAGGCAACGCTCGATCAATGGGTCAGCCGGTACCAGGCAACCCCGCAGATCAGCGTCTCGCCGCGTCTGGCTGCATCCTTGCCCAGCTCGGTCGACCTGACCAGCCACCTGGCGTGGGACTCCTCGAACATGTCGCAACGCGACCAGGGGTATTGCGGCAACTGCTGGGTTTGGTCCGGTACGAGCGTTTTGGAGGTTGCGCTCGATGTCCAAAATGGAATCAAGGATCGGCTTTCGGAGCAGTTCCTTAACTCGTGCGGGTCCGGCAGCTCCGGCTACGCCTGCTGTGGTGGCTGGCTCTATGACCTCGTGGACTTCTATGCCGACAAAGACTTCGCGGTTCCGTGGTCCAACACTGGAGCGTCCTGGCAGGACTATTACCGGCAGTGCAGTGCTGGATCCTCCACCCAACCCTGTTCCGGCATCGCCACCTCACCCAAATACGCGATCTCTGCCATCAGCTTGTCAACGATTTCGACGCAGGGCGTCGCTGATTCGACGGCCATCAGAAACATCAAGAGCGTCCTCAGTCAGGGCAAGGCAGTATGGTTTGCGTTCTTCATGCCGACGGCAGCTCAATTGGACGAGCTTCTACAACTTCTGGAACAATCAAGCTGAGTCGGCGGTCTGGACGCCACCAAACTTCTCGGGGCAGACGTGGACGAGCGACGGGGGCGGGCACGCCGTTTTGTGCGTGGGCTACGACGATGCGACAAACTCGTGGCTCATGCTGAACAGCTGGGGAACCACCAGCAGTCGCCCGAACGGACTGTTTCGGGTGGCCATGGCTGATCTGGATTACAGTGCGACCTACGTCTACGGCCGCAGCTACTACGCCTTCTACTTCCAGACGCTGAACGTATCGTTTTCTACTGTCAACCATGCTCCAACGACCCCCGGCAATCCATCACCGGCGGATGGGGCGACGGGTGTTCCAACCTCATCGACGCTGAGCTGGACGGGCGGCGATCCGGACGACGACGTGGTGACGTACCGGGTGGTGTTGGACCACAGCGCCAACCCGACGACGGCGGTCTACACGGGGACGGCCGCCAGCTTCGATCCCGGCATTTTGGCGGAAAGCACGGACTGCTATTGGCGGGTTTACGCCACCGACGAGCATGGCAGTGCCACGACCGGGCCGATCTGGCGCTTCCAGACGGTGAATCACGCGCCGGCAACGCCGGGCAATCCTGCACCGGCGGACGGGGCGATGGGCGTGCCGATCACGTCGACGTTGAGCTGGGCGGGCAGCGATCCGGACAGCGACCTCGTGATGTATCAGGTACTGCTGGACGGCGGCGCCGGGCCGACGACGGCGGTCTACACAGGGACGGCCGCCAGCTTCGATCCCGGCATATTGGCGGAGGGGACGGACTACTACTGGCGGGTTTACGCCACCGACGAACACGGCAGTGCCACGACGGGGCCGATCTGGCGCTTCCAGACGAATCATGCCCCGACTACGCCGGCTGATCCATCACCGGCGGACGGGGCGACGGGTGTTCCGATCACATCGACACTGAGCTGGACGGGCGGCGATCCGGACAGCGACCTCGTGATGTATCAGGTACTGCTGGACAGCGGCGCCGCGCCGACGACGGCGGTCTACACAGGGACGACCGCGAGCTACAATGCGGGCCCGTTGGCGGAGGGTACGGACTACGCCTGGCGCGTGTACGCTACCGACGAACACGGCAGCGCGGCGAGCGGGCCTATCTGGCGCTTCCGGACGAATCAGGCCCTGACGACACCGGCTGATCCGTCACCGGCGGACGGGGCGACGGGTGTGCCGATCACGACGACGCTGAGCTGGACCGGCGGCGATCCGGACGACGACGTGGTGACCTATCGGGTGACGCTGGACACCGGCGCCAATCCGACGACGGCGGTCTATTCGGGGACGACCAGCAGCTTCGACCCCGGCCCGTTGGCGGAGGGCACAGACTACGCCTGGCGCGTGTATGCCACCGACGAGCAGGGTAGCGTCACGAGCGGGCCGATCTGGGGTTTCAGGACCAATCACGCCCCTACGATTCCGGGCGATCCCGCGCCGGCCGACGGGGCGACGGGCGTGCCGATCACGTCGACACTGAGCTGGACGGGCGACGACCCGGACGACGACGCGGTGACCTATCGGGTGGTGCTGGACGGCGGCGCCAGCCCGACGACGGCGGTCTACACGGGGACGGCCGCCAGCTTCGATCCCGGTACGTTGGCGGAGGGGACGGACTACTACTGGCGGGTTTACGCCACCGACGAACACGGCAGTGCCACGACCGGGCCGATCTGGCGCTTCCAGACCAATCATGCCCCGACCACGCCGGGCGATCCGTCACCGGCGGACGGGGCGATGGGCGTGCCGATCACGTCGACGTTGAGCTGGGCGGGCAGCGATCCGGACAGCGACCTCGTGATGTATCAGGTACTGATGGACGGCGGCGCCGGGCCGACGACGGCGGTCTACACAGGGACGGCCACCAGATTCGATCCGGGCCCGTTGGCGGTGGGTACGGACTACGCCTGGCGCGTGTACGCTACCGACGAACACGGCAGCGCGGCGAGCGGGCCGATCTGGCGCTTCCGGACGAATCAGGCCCCGACCACGCCGGGCGATCCCGCGCCGGCGGACGGGGCGATGGGCGTGCCGGTCACGTCGACGCTGAGCTGGACCGGCGGCGATCCGGACAGCGACCTCGTGATGTATCAGGTACTGCTGGACAGCGGCACCGGGCCGACGACGGCGGTCTACACGGGGACGGCCGCCAGCTTCGATCACGGCATATTGGCGGAGGGTACGGACTACGCCTGGCGCGTGTACGCTACCGACGAACACGGCAGCGCGGCGAGCGGGCCTATCTGGCGCTTCCGGACGAATCAGGCCCCGACGACACCGGCTGATCCGTCACCGGCAGACGGGGCGACGGGTGTGCCGGTCACGACGACTCTGAGCTGGAGCGGCGGCGATCCGGACGACGACGTGGTGACCTATCGGGTGACGCTGGACACCGGCGCCAATCCGACGACGGCGGTCTACACGGGGACGACCAGCAGCTTCGACCCCGGCCCGTTGGCGGAGGGCACAGACTACGCCTGGCGCGTGTATGCCACCGACGAGCACGGTAGCGTCACGAGCGGGCCGATCTGGGGTTTCAGGACCAATCACGCCCCTACGATGCCGGGCGATCCCGCGCCGGCCGACGGGGCGACAGACGTAGCGATTACGTCGACGTTGAGCTGGACAGGCGGCGATCCGGACACCGACGTGGTGACCTATCGGGTGGTGTTGGACCCCGGCGACAGCCCGACGACGGCGGTCTACACGGGGACGGCCGCCAGCTTCGATCCCGGTACGTTGGCGGAGGGGACGGACTACTATTGGCGGGTTTACGCCACCGACGAACACGGCAGTGCCACGACCGGGCCGATCTGGCGCTTCCAGACCAATCATGCCCCGACCACGTCGGGCGATCCGTCACCGGCGGACGGGGCGATGGGCGTGCCGATCACGTCGACGTTGAGCTGGGCGGGCAGCGATCCGGACAGCGACCTCGTGATGTATCAGGTACTGCTGGACGGCGGCGCCGGGCCGACGACGGCGGTCTACACAGGGACGGCCGCCAGCTTCGATCCCGGCATATTGGCGGAGGGGACGGACTACTATTGGCGGGTTTACGCCACCGACGAACACGGCAGTGCCACGACGGGGCCGATCTGGTGCTTCCAGACCAATCATGCCCCGACCACGCCGGGCGACCCTGCACCGGCGGACGGGGCGATGGGCGTGCCGGTCACGTCGACGTTGAGCTGGACGGGCGGCGATCCGGACAGCGACCTCGTGATGTATCAGGTACTGCTGGACAGCGGCGCCGCGCCGACGACGGCGGTCTACACAGGGACGACCGCGAGCTACAATGCGGGCCCGTTGGCGGAGGGTACGGACTACGCCTGGCGCGTGTACGCTACCGACGAACACGGCAGCGCGGCGAGCGGGCCTATCTGGCGCTTCCGGACGAATCAGGCCCCGACGACACCGGCTGATCCGTCACCGGCGGACGGGGCGACGGGTGTGCCGATCACGACGACGCTGAGCTGGACCGGCGGCGATCCGGACGACGACGTGGTGACCTATCGGGTGACGCTGGACACCGGCGCCAATCCGACGACGGCGGTCTATTCGGGGACGACCAGCAGCTTCGACCCCGGCCCGTTGGCGGAGGGCACAGACTACGCCTGGCGCGTGTATGCCACCGACGAGCAGGGTAGCGTCACGAGCGGGCCGATCTGGGGTTTCAGGACCAATCACGCCCCTACGATTCCGGGCGATCCCGCGCCGGCCGACGGGGCGACAGACGTAGCGATTACGTCGACGTTGAGCTGGACCGGCGGCGATCCGGACGACGACGTGGTGACCTATCGGGTGGTGTTGGACCCCGGCGACAGCCCGACGACCACGGTCTACACGGGGACGACCGCGAGCTACGGTCCGATCGCGTTGGCGCCGGGAGTGGCTTCCACCTGGCGCGTCTACGCCACCGACGGGCACGGCAGCGCCACAAGCGGGCCGATCTGGCACTTCCGCGCTCTGAAGAACGACCTCTTCGCCGACGCCATCATCATTTCGCCGATGGTGTATTCGAACACCCAGAACACGGCCGGGGCCACCACGACCTTCGACGATCCTTCGATTGCAGAAGGTACATGTGGTACCTTTTCGGGCCGAGGAAGTCATAGCGTTTGGTACGCGTATACGCCTGCTGCCAGTGGCACCCTCAGCGTCACGACCGCGAACAGCGACTTCAATACCGTGCTGGCAGTCTGGACTGGCACGGAGGGGGCACTGGCGTTGGCCGCCTGTCACGATGACGCGGACAGCACCGGGCAGTCACACGTCACGCTCTCCGTGTCGGGCGGTACAACCTATTACATTGAAGTAATTGATTTTAATCCGTTTGGGGCTGGCGGGGCACTCCGGATCGTGATGCGTTTGAGCCCGACAAAGTACGAATACGTACCAATCATCATGAAGGACGAGTGAGGTGGCTGATGGCGACAGTGCTGGTGGTTGACGATGATGAGGCCTTCATTCACAAGGCGACGGCCATCCTGACGGCCCAGGGCCATCACGTTCTGTCCGCTGAGGATGGAAGTCGGGCGCTGGCCCTGATGCACCACGACCGGCCGGATCTCGTGGTGCTCGACGTTCGGATGTCATACGTCGTGGGCGGCCTGGATGTGACTGAAGTCATGGCCGGGGAACCGAAGCTCAAAGATATTCCGCTCATCATGGTTTCTGTCGTGCCCGATCCTGACGCCCCGAGTGCGCGCCCTCGCTCCAAATGCCTCGGCCCGCAGGAGCGTGGCGCTGGTTCGGCCGCTGTAGAGGATATCTTGCAGCGAATCACTGATTTTCTGCAGTAGACCCGCAGGTGGCAGCGGTTACGCCCCCAAGCGCTCGACGGAAGGACGGTCTACCTCACTGCTCCGCTGCCGCCAGGCTTCGTACAGCACGATGGATCCGGCGATGCTTGCGTTCAACGACGTGATCTGGCCGGACATGGGCAGGCGTACCACGTAGTCGCACGTGCGCCGTACCAAACGGCCCAGTCCCTGGCCCTCACTGCCCACCACTAACCCGAGCGGGACGTTCAGGTCAGCCTGATCGTAGCGCTGAGCGCCGGGGATGTCCTCCAGTCCCACCAGCCAGAACCCGGCCTTCTTCATCTTCTCCATCGCAGCGACCAGATTCGGCACCAATGCGACCTTCAGATGTTCTACCGCGCCGGCCGACGCGTTGACCACGGCGGGGGTAACGGACACCGAGCGATAGCGGGGCAATACTACGCCGGCCACCCCGATGGATTCGGCAGTGCGGATCAGCGCCCCGAAGTTCTGCGGATCCTGCAGGCAATCCAATACCAGAACGATCGGCGGAACGCCCTTTTTGGAGTTTTGGAGAAGATCATCTATATCTATATAAGGATAAGCAGAAACCTCCGCCGCGACGCCCTGGTGGTTGACGTTGCCAATCTGATCCAGGTGCTGCCGGGGGACCCACGCCAGCGGTGTGCCGCTGGACTCGGCCACTTTCATCAGTGTCGATGTCGATGGGAGCTTGGCTCCTTCGGCCAGGAGCACGCGGAAGACTTGGCGTCTTCCTGCCAGAAGAGTCTCTTCAACCGCGTGCCGACCATACAGGATTTCTTTCATGTGCCCTCGCATTCTCGCTCCGGACTTTGAGCGGCAATCCCATCTGGATCGAGGCCAGCAGAACTGCAGGTGTATTGTACGGGATCAGATGCGAAGCGTCAAGACGGCCCGCGGTGGGTGAACGATTTCCGTAGTATTCTCAACTTCCGAGCCCAGACAGAGCGATCGGCATTTGACACCCTATTGTGGATGCGGTATAATTAGCAACGCTAAATTATTGAGTCGCTAACCATTGAGGTCCATGAATGTCACCCCCTGAAACGATCATGTTCTCCCTCAACCAGTAACCGCCGGTTGATCTCCCGGTCGGTATCGTCCCGTCCACTGATGCCATTGCTGGCAACCCAATTGCACACGTTCCGTGTGAAATCGGAGGACAGAAGATGAAGCTTTCGAAAGTACTCTCTATCGTTGCGATTGTGTCGTTGCTCATCACCGGCATAGCCGTGTCCACACATAATTTCGGAAGCATGACCGCAACCGAAGTGACGGCGGCGGAGTTGCAGGATTCCCGATCTGCGGCGGTTCCGGTCCAGGTTGCGCCGGTAACGACTGGGCCTGTCCAGACTGCGCTGAGCTACTCGGGCAGTGTTGTCGTGCAGGACCAGGTCAGCGTTTTACCAAAAGTCAGCGGCCGGCTGACGGAGCTGACCGTCGACATTGGGGACCGAGTCACCAAAGGCGCGATCATCGCCAAGATCGATACGGATCAGCCGACGGCGCAACTGCTGCAGGCGTACGCTTCGCTGTATTCCGCACGCGCGAAGCTGGCCCAGATGCAGGAAGGACCGCGAAGTGAGCAGGTCAATCAGGCTGCAGCGAGTCTCGCAAATGCTCAGGCCAAATTAGATAGCATCAAGCGCCCCCTTGACCAGAACCAGATCGACATGGCTAAGGCCGGCGAGGTGTCCGCGCGGGCTGCATTGCAGCAGGCGCAGGCCAACTACGATAAGATCGCCTGGTTTGACGGCAAGGGCACCTCGCAGCAAGCGCTGGCTCTGCAGCAAGCGACGACGGCCTACGAATCCGCAAAGGCGAACTACCAGGAGCAGTTGGCCGGCGCTCACGAAGAGGACATTCGGGCCCAGCAGGCTGTCGTGCAGCAAGCTCAGGCTGCACTTACCCTGGCGAAGGTCCCTTATCGCGATACCGATTTCCAGCTCGCCCAGGCAAGCGTGCTGCAAGCGCAGGCGGTGGTCTACGGCGCTCAACTGCAGCTGAAAGAGTGTACGGTCCTCGCTCCCTTCGACGGTGAGATTGCCACCGCACCGGTGGTCGTCGGGGCCATCGTCGGGCCGTCCGTGCCGATCGTGTCGATGGTGTCGTCGGCAGTTGAGGTAGACGTCAAGGTAGAAGAGGCGCGCATCGGGCAGATCGGCGTTGGACAGCCGGTGACTCTCACTGTGGCAGCGTATCCGGGCGAGACGTTCACCGGCAACATCAGTCGCATCTCTCCGACGGCCGATCCCACCGACCGGACGTTCCTGGTTCGGATTATTCCGAATCAACAAAACGGCCAGCTCAAGGGCGGCATGTTCGCTGACGCTCAGCTGATCGTTTCGCAGCAGGCCAATGCGTTGCTGGTGCCCCGCACTGCCGTAATGACCGAAAGCGGTCGATCCTACGTGATGGTCGTCGCCGACGGACAGGTTCAGCGCCGTGACGTCGAACTGGGCATGACGCGAGGCGACCAGGTGCAGATCTGCTCCGGACTGGTTCTCGGCGAGCAAGTCGTGTCGACCGGTCAGAAGAGCCTCAACAGCGGGGATCTGGTCAAGAGCGTAGCGCAGGGCTGACGACAGTTGGCTTCAATCGAATCTAAGTAAACACGCTTCTGCATTTGTGGTAGCTTGAGGAGTCTGTAAATGAGTGGTCTTACGCGTTTGGCCATCAAGCGCCCCTTGACCATGCTCATGCTTATCTTGGGCCTGGTCATTCTGGGCTTGCGTGGCTATAGCATGCTCAATGTGGATCGTTACCCGAAGATCAATCTCCCGTACGTGGCGGTCATTGTCACGTACTCGGGTGCTGCACCTGAAGACATCGAGAGCGAGGTCGTGAAGCCGATTGAGGATGCGGTGGCCGGCGTTTCCGGAGTGGATACGTTGTCCTCGACGTCCAAAGAAAGCGTCGGCATGGTCCAGATTGCCTTCAAGGAGGGTGTGGACGGCGACCAGGCGGCGACCGATGTCGAGCGCGCGGTTAACAGCATCAAGTCTTCGCTGCCATCCGATGCGGGCGAGCCGACGATCGTGAAGGCTGACATCAACGCTTTGGCGATGATGAATATCGTTCTGAGCGGAAAGGACGCCTCGCTCGAGGAGCTATACCGTGTGGCCGATGAAGTCGTGAAGCCGCGGCTCCAGGCCTCCACCGGCGTTGCCGCCGTGAGCGTGTCCGGCGGTCTGGAGCGTGAGATTCAGGTTCAGGTGGACCCAACCAAGATGTCGGGGTACCAGGTGAGCCTGTCGCAAGTGGGCAATGCATTGGCGCGTGAGAACGTCGACGTGCCTTCGGGCGCGATCTCGGCCGGCCCCAGTCGGACGGCCATCCGCTCGCTGGGCCGCTTCTCCAGCCTCGAGGAAATCGGAAACGTCATCGTCACCTCCGGCTCAAAGCGCGTGTATCTCAAGGACCTTTCTACGGTAGCGGACACGCACAAAGAGATCGAAGAGATCCTGCGCTTGAACGGCCAGGAGACGGTGGGACTGTCGATTACCAAAGCAGTCCGATGCCAACGCCATTCAGACGTCCCAAAGCGTGCACAACACCTTGACTCAGTTGGAGAAAACGCTGCCGGAGGGGATGAAGTTCACCATCGTCAACGATGATTCGGAATTTACTCGGGCCTCCGTGGACGCGGTGCAGAAGGACTTGATACTGGCTGTAATCATCACCGGTATCGTGTTGCTGTTGTTCCTGCACCAGTGGCGCAGCACGCTCATCGTTTTGCTGGCTGTGCCTGACGTCGCTCATCTCGACCTTCCTGGTGATGTTTGCGGTGGGCTTTACGCTGGACATGCTGAGCCTGATGGCCCTGGCGTTAACCATCGGTATTCTGGTCGACGACTCTATCGTCGTTCTCGAAAACATCCATCGCCACCTGGCCGATGGAGAGCCGCCGGCGGAAGCGGCGTTCAACGGCCGGGCGGAAATCGGCATGGCGGCGTTGGCCATCACTTTCTGCGACGTCGTCGTGTACCTGCCGGTGGCCTTCATGTCCGGTATCATCGGCCAGTTCTTCCGTGAGTACGGTGTCACCATCGCGACGGCCACGTTGTTTTCGCTGTTCATCTCGTTCACGCTGACGCCGATGCTGGCCTCGCGCTGGCTCAAGAGCGGCCATCACGAAACGAGGGGATTGTTCAGCGGGTTCGTCAACGCGTGGGAGTCCGGTTACGACCGCCTGGCCAATACCTATGCACGCGTGCTGGACTGGACTCTGTACCGCCGGCCCCTGGTTCTCGCGATCTCTTTGATCGCTTTGGTGGTCGCTATCGCTTTCATTCCGCTTCGCTGGCTCGGCGCCGAGTTCATGCCGAACGAGGACGGCAACCAATTTACGGTGAGCCTCCAGATGCCCGCCGGCAGCTCGCTGGACGCAACCAACCAGGCGTACTCGCAGGCCGAGGCGATGCTCGAGAAGATTCCGGAAGCGGAGAGCGTGTTGGCCCGCGTGGGGTCCCGCGGTGGGTCTTTCTTCGGCTCGCAAGGCGTCACGGGCTCGAGCAGTCACCGTAATGCTGGCCGACAAGAACGAACGCACACGGTCGGTGTTTGCGATAACGGACGCCATGCGTGCAGAAGATGCAAGCAGATTCCGGACGCGAATATCCAGATCTCCACATCTACGCTTCATGGGCGGAGGGATGGGCGCAGGCCTGACGCTGCAGGTTGAAGGTCCGGACATGGATACGCTCATCAACTTGTCCAATCAAATCGCGGAGGTCATGCGCGGCGTTCCCGGTGTGGCTGACGTGCGCAACAGCGATGCCGAGCGCTCGCCTGAGCTTCAGGCGACGGGTGGACCGGGGCCGGTTGAACGATCGGGCTTAACGGCGGCGGAAGTTGGTGGGGCTTTGCGTACTGCCCTGGCCGGCGCCCAGGTGTCGACTTTCAAGCGCCCGGGTGAGGATCGGGTCGACCTGACGCTGATCGCGAACGAGACGACCCGGAGCGACATCACCCTGTTGCAGCGACTGCCGCTGAAGTTCAATGGCGGTACTCCGATCAACCTGGGCCAGGTGGCGACGCTCGAACAGGCGGATGCTCCGGCGCAGATCAAGCGGTTCAATCGCCAGCGCGAGCTGACTCTGACCTCCGCCGTCGTCGGCCGCAGTATTGGTGACGTCGCGAACGATGTAGACAAAGCGATCGCGCAGAACGTCCAGATGCCGC
Source organism: uncultured Chloroflexia bacterium (assembly GCA_963843645.1). Lineage (GTDB taxonomy): Bacteria > Chloroflexota > Anaerolineae > DAOTYC01 > DAOTYC01 > CAWJLE01. The sequence continues at coordinate 680,648 of CAWJLE010000005.1, forward strand.
CTGGGTACCGGATTGAGCAGCGCGGCTCGGTCGGAAGAGATGAACACCGCGTTCGGCCGATCTGGTCTCGGCTCTGGGGCTGTCGATCATCCTGATCTACATGCTGATGGTGGCCTTGTACGAATCGCTGACGCAGCCTCTCGCCATCATGTTCTCGCTGCCGGTGGCCATGGTCGGCGCGTTTGGCGGGCTGCTTCTTACCGGCAACACGCTCAACATCTTCTCCCTGTTGGGGATCATCATGTTGATGGGCATCGTGGTCAAGAACGCCATCCTGTTGGTGGACTTCACCGACATCCTGCGCGAGCGAGGTTATTCGCGCCACAAGGCTTTGGTGGAGGCCGGGCGGTTGCGGTTGCGCCCCATCCTGATGACGACGTCCGCCATCGTGTTCGCGATGTTCCCGCTCGTTCTGAAGATGGAATCCGGCGCCGAGTCACGCGCTCCGCTGGCTGCGGCGGTCATCGGTGGCGTCATCTCTTCGACGCTGTTGACCCTGGTGTTGGTGCCGACCATGTACACGTACCTGGACAGCCTCGAGGGTTTCGTCCGGCGCAAGATCCTGCGGCAGACGCCGCGTTTCGTAGAGCATCAGGCTCAGACGAAACCGTACCCGGCACTGCGGGGCGTGCGGAGCTGGGTTACGACTCCAGCGGGGCAAAGTAAACAGCCGGCGCTCGGCGATCCACGAACAGGGCGACGAATACACGAATTCCGCCCCGCGGCGGAATTCGTGTATTCGTGTCCTGTTCGTGGATCGCCAGTCCTGCTACTCCTCCACCTTCCACACTGGCCCATCCGGCCGGTCCTCTATCGTGACGCCAATTTCGGTCAGTTGCTTGCGGATGGCGTCGGCCAGCGCCCACTGTTTGGCCTCGCGCAGCTTTGCTCGCGTTTCCAGCAGTACTTGCATCAACGGCTCTTCCAGTCCAACGCCGCCCTTCTTCGCGGCCAGCTCGTCAGGGATGATGCCCAGGATCTGCCCGCCCAGCTCGCGGTACAGGCCGTCGATCTCTGCCAGGCTTTCGTGGCTGAGGGCCTGACCCGAGTTGAGTAGCGTGTTTACGTCTTTCGACAGGTCGAACAGCTCGGCGATGGCGCCGGCCGTATTGAAATCATCGTCCATCAACTCGAGGAAGCGGGTCTTGTGTTTGGCCAGCATCTCCTCCAGGGACGCGTCCGCCGGCTCGCCCGGAGCTGCCTTGTCCAGCCGCTCGCGCACCGCCGACACCGTGTTGTACAGGCGCTCCAGCCCGCTTTGCGCAGCTGCCAGCGCGCCATCGCTGAAATCCGCCGGGGAACGATAGTGTGACGTGAGAATGAAATAGCGGATGACCGCGGGCGGATAGCGCTTGAACAGGTCCTTAAGAAAGACCGCATTGCCAAGCGACTTGCCCATCTTAACGCCCGTTGATCGTGACCATGTTGTTGAGCAGCCAGTAGCGGGCGAAGGTCTGCCCGGTCGCTGCCTCGCTTTGCGCCAGCTCGCACTCGTTGTGGGGGAATATATTCTCGAGCCCGCCCCCGTGGATGTCGAAGGTGTCACCCAGGTACTTGGTCGACATGGCGGTGCACTCGGCATGCCAGCCGGGATAGCCCCAACCCCAAGGGCTGTTCCACTGCAGGATGTGGCTCGCCTCGGCTCTCTTCCACAAGGCGAAATCGGCGGGATCGGTCTTCTCCGGGTTGACCTCGACGCGCGCGCCTTCTTGCAGCTCCTCGACTTTACGACCGGACAGCTTGCCATACTCCGGCCAGGTGGACACGTCGAAATAGACGGAGCCGTTGGACTCGTACGCGTGGCCTTTGGCCAGCAGCGTCTTCACCAGCTCGATTTGCTCGGGGACGTGAGCCGCTCGCGCGCGGTGAGATGTCCGGGCGCAAAACGTTCAAGGCGTCCATGTCCTCGAAGTAGGAGCGCATGTACTTCTCCACCAGCTCCATCGGCTGCAGGCGCTCCAGCGTGGCCCGTCGCAATATCTTGTCCTCGCCGGCGTCGGCGTTGTCGGTCAGGTGGCCCACGTCGGTGATGTTCTGCACGTAGCGCACGCGGTAACCCAGGTAGCGCAGGTAGCGATTGATCACGTCGAAGGACACGTAGACTCTTGGCGTGGCCGATGTGAGCATTATCGTAGACGGTGGGCCCACAGACGTACATGCCGACCAGGCCTTCGTGCAAGGGCTTGAACTCTTCTTTTTGTCTAGTCAGGACGTTATACATTTGCAGGGCCATGATTATACTCCTTTTGAATGCGGTGCAGGCAGCGCTCTTTTCCTAGAAGCACCGCCAATACGACCAGACAGGGCCCCTTCAGGGTGCCTGACAGGGCCGCGCGGATGGGGAACATGACCTCGCGTCCGGCAATGCCGTGCTGGGTTTTGAATCGGTAGCGCAACGACCGCAGGTACTCGTTGACGACATCGTACGTGAACGGTTCTAGGTCTGGCAGGTCCGCTGCAAAAGCAGTCAGCACGGTCGTGGCAGCTGAAGCCCGCAGCGCCTGTTCTGCTTCGGGTGTCGGATCGAGCTGGTCCTCGAAAATCGGCCGGCCCAGCTCGACGACGTCGTGCAGGGTAGCCAGCTCGTCGCGGGCGGCGTTGATGAAGGTTTCGCGCCACTCGGTTTCGCTGAGCGCCGTGCCCTCGTGACGGGAGACGCCGCCATAAGCAGCCCGAAGGTACGGCTCAGTCAGAGCCGCGACGTCGGCCGCCGATCGCCGTTTCAGGTGCTGCTTATTGAACCAGTCCAGCCGGTCCAGGTCCAGGATCGAAGGGCTGCGTGACAGGCGATCGAGCGAGAACTGCGCGACCAGTTCGTCCGGCGACAGTACCTCAGCCCGCGCAGTACGCGGCGACCACCCCAGCAGCGCCAGGTAGTTGACCAGCGCCTCGGGCAGATAGCCCATTTCGCGATAGTGACTCAGATTGCTGGAGCCGATCCGTTTGCTCAGTTTGGAGCGGTCGCTGTTCAGAATGAGCGGAAGGTGCGCGAACTGTGGCGGCTCCCAGCCGAAGGCCTGATACAGCAGAATGTGCCACGGCGTGCTCGGAATCCATTCCTCGCCCCGCAGCACGTGCGTAATCTCCATAAAATGGTCATCGATGACGTTGGCCAGGTGATACGTGGGGTACCCATCCGACTTCAGCAGAATCGCGTCGTCCAGATCGCGGTTGTTGAAGGTCAGGACCCCGCGTAGTGCATCGGTGAATTCAGTCTGCCCTTCGAGCGGGCTCTTGAGTCGAATGACGGGTGTGACGCCACGGGCTTCCTCTTTGGCTCGGTCGGCCGGGGTCAGATACCGGCAATGGCCGTCGTATCGCGGCGGCTGGCCCCGCGCGATCATCTCTTGGCGCCGTGTTTCGAGCCGCTCGGGGCTGCAATAGCAAGGATACGCCTTTCCCTGGTCCAGGAGAAATTGAGTCCACTGGTGGTACAAATCGAGACGCTGCGACTGGAGATACGGAGCGAAGGCGCCGCCCTTGTCGGGCCCTTCGTCCCAATCCAGGCCCAGCCATCGCAGCCCATCCATCATCTTTTCGAGGGCGCCTTCGGAGTAACGGGCCACATCCGTATCTTCGACCCGCAGGATAAACTTGCCCTCTTGCGACCGCGCGAGCAGCCAATTGAAGAGGGCAGTGTGAATGTTTCCGATGTGAGGATCGCCCGTAGGGCTGGGAGCGAAACGTACGCGAACCGTCATACGGTCTCTGTTTCCCCTCAGGATTTGTTTTCAGGCTGCGCGAAAATCATCCTCCCCGCGGCCGTCTGCAGTACTTTGGTTACAGTCACGTCGAGGCCGCTGTTGATGTAGCGTCGGCCGTTCTCGACGACCACCATGGTGCCGTCGTCAAGGTAACCAACGCCCTGACCCAGCTCCTTGCCCTCCTGAATCACCCGAACGTGCAGGGACTCCCCAGGCAAAACCACAGCCTTCACGGCGTTTGCCAGCTCGTTGACGTTGAGCACGACCACGCCCTGCAACTCGGCGACCCGGTTCAGGTTGAAATCGTTTGTAATAATCGGACAGTGCAGGTTCTTAGCCAGCCGGATCAGCTTATCATCGACCTCGCGGAAATCCTCAACGTCCATATCCGTGATCCGAATGGGCGAAACAGAATCCTTTTGCAGCTTGTTCAACATATCCAGCCCACGCCGCCCGCGATTGCGTCGCAGCGGGTCAGGCGAGTCCGCAATATGCTGGAGCTCGTTCAGGACGAAGCGCGGGATGAGCATGGTGCCACGGATGAAACCTGTCTGGCTGATGTCGGCAATACGGCCATCGATGATGACGCTCGTGTCGAGCAGCACAAAATTCTCTTCGCGCGGGGCGCCCTCTCGCGAGAACTGCCCGCCGATGAGCGTGAACAGGTCCTTTTGCCTCATGACCATGACTGCCGCGCCGACGTAACCAAACAGTAGAGCGCCGATAAATGGGAGCACTTGACCGAGGGGCGGCGGCAGCAACGACAAAGGCAAGGCCAAAAGGGCAGCAACAATCAGACCGATGACAAGGCCAATAATAGCGGCAAACAACTGGTGGGCGGGCAACTGGTGAATTTTGTTACGTATCCAGACGTAAGGCTTGATCGTGATCGATGGGGCAATCAGCAGACCTAAGGCGGAGCCGGCCAAAGACAGAACAAGCACGTACCGTATGTAGGGGGTGTCGGTTCGGCCCGCCAGGAACACGCCCAGTTGCCATCCCCCGACGGCGAAGACAGCCATTCCAAAGATTCGAAGCAGGAATTCTAAGCTCATTAAGCCTACCTCCGTATTCAGTTTGTAAATCACGCCCTAGACCATGAGCGTCTCCTGTTGTCGGTCTCGAACAGGAACGAGAAAAATGAGGGAACGATCCTGCTGACACAACTGCAAGGTCTCATCGGAGCCGGCCGCCTTTGGACAGACTCTCAGAAAAACAAAACGAGTGTACCGTAAAGTACACTCGGAAAAGGCGAAAATTCTCCGGCTGATAGGCACAGGCCCAATTTGCCGACAATCGTCTGATCGGTACTTACGCAAGAAACAACAAATGAGTGCTATGAAATTTTGTACCGCTTTGTACTCGCGTCCCGGTCCGGAGACAATAAAAGGAATGAAATACTCCCGACCCTGGTTTTATATTAGCACATTGCGAGTCAAAAGTCAAAGGATTTGACGTGTTGTGGAGAAAACGTTCGGCCGAACGTTCCATTGCAGGTAGCGCGTGCGCTAACGCGCAGTCGTTCAATTGACAGATTCTAGAGAAAAATATACAATTCTGTAGAAACAGCTACCAGAATGCCATGTGTTAGGAGGCTTTTCCTTGACTGCATCCGGTTTCGTGCCCCGTGTCGTTGCCTGGGAAATCACTCGCCAGTGCAATCTTAACTGCCGCCACTGCCGCGCCTCGGCTGAGGATATCCAGTATTTGGGCGAGCTGACCACGGAGGAATGCTTCACCCAGGTCGATGAATTGGTCAAGCTCGGCACCGCCACGCTGATCCTCACCGGCGGCGAGCCTTTGATGCGTGCTGATGCGTTCGATATCGCGACGTACGCAAACGGCCGCGGTTTGCACACAGTGATGGCAGTGAACGGGACGTTGCTTACGCCGGAGGTAGCTCAGCGCATGAAAGAATCGGGCATCCGGCGCATCAGCGTCAGCCTGGACTTCCCAACTGCGGAGGGCCACGATCTCTTTCGCGGCGAGGCCGGCGCTTTCGACGGTGCCCTGGCGGGCATCCGGACTGCCCGTGAGGCCGGCATCGAAATTCAGATCAACACAACCATTACGCGTCTCAACGTAGCCCATCTGGACGGGATGCTGGCCCTGGCTCTGAAGGTTGGCGCCGTGGCCTTCCACCCGTTCCTGCTGGTTCCAACCGGCCGCGGCAAGGCCATGGCGGATCAGGAGCTCTCGCCCGAGGATTACGAGCGCACGCTGCACTGGATTTACGATCGGCAGCGCGAGCTGGAGGGTCGTATATTTTTCAAGCCGACAGACGCGCCGCACTACTTCCGTGTCTTGCGCCAGCGTGGCTGCGAAGATGCTGGACCGCATGGTGGGCACAGGGGTCACGGCGGGCACGGTCACCCCGGCGGCATGTCGACGCTGAGCCGGGGTTGTCTGGCCGGCATCGGCTTCATGTTCATCTCCCACGTCGGCGACGTCCAGGGCTGTGGGTATCTGTCGGTCGTCGCCGGCAACGTCCGGCAGCAGCCGCTGTCCACGATCTGGCATGAGTCGCCGCTGTTCAACGACCTGCGCCGTTTTGACGAACTGAAGGGCAAGTGCGGCCTGTGCGAATACCGGCGCATTTGTGGAGGCTGTCGGGCGCGCGCGTACGAAGCCACCGGTGACTACATGGCTGAGGAGCCCTACTGCGTCTACCAGCCTCGTCGGGCGGAATAGTGCGTGATGCGTGACGCGCAGTCTGTGATGCGCAGGGTCTGAAGCGGATTCCGTAATGCGGAATCGAGATGGATTGGGCAGCCTGGATTACCCATCACGCGTTACGCATTGCGGATCAAGCACCACCGGGAGTGGCAGCTATGGAAGAATCGTCGAAAGAAAAGAAGTGGCTCAGCCTGGGCGAGGCGAGCAAGCTTCTGGGTATCCACCCGGTGACTCTGCGCATCTGGGCAGACTCTGGCAAGATGCCTTACACCCGTACCCCCGGCGGGCATCGTCGGTTCGCGGAAGAAGATATTCTGGCCTTTTACGAGAGCAGCCAGGACCGAGCTGACGCAAATGACCTGGACCTGTTGGTCCAGAGCGCGCTGGGTCGGACGCGGTGGGAGCTGAACCGGCAGGGGCTTGTGGGTCAGGGTTGGTATCCCGCGTTCGACCAGATGGGGCGCTTCCACGAGCAGGAATTGGGGCGCCGGTTGCTGAGCGTGCTCGTCCAGTACGTGGCCCGGTCGGGCGGCAGCCATGCGGCCGAAAAGAAGAGCCTGGATGAGGGCCGGGCCCTGGGCGGACGGATGGGCGCCGCTACTGCACAGGTCGGCTTGTCGCTGGCGGAGACCGTGCGCGCCTACCTCCTTTTCCAGAGCTCCGTCGTCGACGCTGTCGTCCCGGCGCTCAGCCGGCCCGGCCGCATCGACGAACGTGACTTACAGCTCTACGCTCGTGCCAAGAACTTCATGCAGGAAGTCCTGTTCGCCCTGCTGGATGCATATCAGACAGGCGTTCGAGGTGCTGGCGGGTGATGGCGAACCGATTACTGACCCTGTGATGTGGGATTTGCGCCTGGCAGAGTCGAGGTGATGACGCCGGCGTACTCGTAGGCACCGGCATCGTAGCGGCCGTTCTCTGGCCGCACGGTGCCGTCGTGATCGTCCACCTGGATGCCCGCGGGCAGCATGCTCGTGCCGGCGCCGATGGCCGGGCTGCTGGCCTGCAAGTGGAAGTCCGCGACTTGTGGATCGATGGACGGATTAACGAACCGAGGATCCTGAAAGACGTAATCATCCCCGAAGGGTGACATGGAGTCCTGCAGGATGGACCCGAACCAGACGTTGCTTCGCATGTCCAATCGGTAGGGGTCCGAGTCGGGGAACAGGGTGATTCTCTTGCCTGCCCGGGCATACGCGATATTGTTCAGGACGTGCAGGTTCTTTATGGCGGTCACCTTCGTATCGAAGCCCACGATCTCACCCTGTACGTCTTGGGGTGCGAACAGGGGGTCCGAGCCGTTCTGGTAGCACGTGTTGCCGACGATCCACACGTTCTGGCTGCCCAATGGCGCGATGCACACGCCGCCGTTGTCGAAGATGACGTTGTTCTCGATCAGAAGAGGGGGCAAGTCGCCGCCTCTGTCGGTGATGATGCCGTGACCTTCCGAATGGTCTGGGTCATTGTCGACATCTCCGCCTGTGCCGTCGTAGTTGTGGTAAATCGTATTGCGCCGGATGATCGTGTGGAACTGATTGTAATTGGAGTCAAAGAGATACGGATCGGAGTTGGGCTGCAGAGTGATTCCGCTGCCCCATCCTTCTCCCGGTGAGGTCGCCGGAGTGCCGTTCAGATGGTACCCGTTGTTACGGATCGTATTATCCTCGATAGTCAGATAATCGCAGCAATCCTTCGCGGTTCCGGACGCGTGGCCGGACGATGCAATTCCCGCGCTTAAGTTGTTCTCGAATACGTTGTGACTGATCACGATGTGGTGGCCGGGCGCCTGGCAGTTAAACCCTTGATGAAAGCCTCTCACAGTGAGCCCTTCGAAAACCAGATAGCTCTTCGCCGGGACGAAGACACCGTTCTGCTCGGTTGCATCGTTGCCACGCACGACGACTTGTTCTCCGGGGTAGGCCTTGAAGGTAATATACGCCCCCGGCTCGCCAGAACGGGCTGCCAGGAGCTGCTCGCGGTATTCTCCGCCCCTGATCAAGAGCGTATCTCCGGGCTGCAGCTCGAGCGCTGCCTTCGAAAGCGTCCTCCATGGCCGATCGATGGTGCCCGGATTCAAATCATCGCCGTCAGGCGCTACGTAATAGGAAGTCTCGGCCGCCTCGCCCATAGGCGGCTGAGTTTGTGGAACGAACGTCGTGACCAGGATCGAGAGCAGCAGCGAGAAAGCGACAAGCAGGAGGACCCGACCGGGCGGTGCGAAGAGCCGAATGCCACGCGTCGTATTCGACATGAATCCCTCTCCTTCTGGGGTGCTCTCTTGCCAGAGTGAGTCCTCAAGTTCCAAGCGCGACTACCATTGGCACGTACTGGCCCTGGAGGGTAACACGTAGGGCAGCCAAACGAAAAAGTTGGCCGCTATGGGTGCAGGCGCCTCCTGCGTGGCTGTGCTTTCGAACGCGCCGATGTCATAACCCGCTCCTTGTGGGCGGCTCGTGCCGTCCCGGTCGAGAAGCTGCAAGGTCAGTTGCATCCCCGGCCACGTGAAGTCACTGGTCCCGGTGTCTATGGCCTGGCTACGCGCCAACAGGTGAAAATCGGCCCCGGCAGGATTGACGAACATCGGATCTCCACAGACGGGATTCTCTCCATACGGGCAGGAGTAGGGGTCGGAAGGCGGATTCCCAAACCAGAGGTTGTTGCGCATCTCCAGTTGCTTGGAATCGTCCGCATCGCTGTCCGGGAAATGGGTGATCCGCTGGCCGTCCAGAGCATAAGCGATGTTGTTGAGCACGTGGAGGTTGATGGCAGGCACACTGTCTGTCTCGTAGGCCCCTATCTCGGCCTTGTCTTCTGGATTCAGCCAGAGAGCGTCGGTGCTGTTCTTGTAGCACGTATTGCCCACGATCCAGATGTTCTGGGTGCCTAGCGCGCATACGCACTTGCCCCCATTGTCGTAGATGACGTTGTTTTCGATCAGGATGGGCGGCAAGTGTGCGCCGGCCCGGTCCAGAATAATGCCGTGTCCCTCCGTGTGGTCGGCGTTGTTGTCGGAATCTCCCCCGGTCCCGTCGTAGTTGTGGTAGATCGTGTTGCGGCTGATGACCGTGTGGAACCTTTCAGCGTTGCTGTCGTACCAGTAAGGATTCGATTGAGGATGGATCGATATGCCGCTGGACCAGCCTTCGTCCGTTCCGGTGGCGGGCTTGCCGGTGTCGTAGCGGTAGCCGTTGTAGCGCACGTTGTTACCCTCGATCGTCAGATAATCGCATCCATTCTTGGAACCTGACGAGGCGCCCGACGAGAGGATGCCGGCCTCCGAATTGTACTCCAGGGTGTTGTTCTCGAGGGTGATGTGGTGCCCCGGAGCCTTGCAGCTGACGCCCGTGTGGAAACCCCGGATAGTCAGTCCTTCAATTCGGATATAGCTTGCGCCCTGGATGTGGATGCCTTCCCAGGGATACTCGCCGGTGGTGGGGTAACTGCCCTGGAGGGTGACTCCTCCCGGATTCTCAGCTTTGAGAATGGTATTCTGGCTGGCTGTGCCGGATGGGGGACTGATCGGGCTTGCTTTCTTGCTGACGTTGTACACTCCGCTTCGAATGATGACGGTGTCACCGCCGCTCATCGTACTGGTCGCGTGCTGGAGGGTGAGCCACGGTTTGCTGGAAGTTCCCGGATTCGAATCGCTCCCGTTTGTGGCAACGTAGTAGGTGGTTCCGGCTGCCTGGACTCCAGGTACTGCTTTGGGCTGCAGTGTTAATATGGTCACGAGGGTCATCAACACTGCGACTGCGCTGAGTCGCAGCAGGCCCAATTTGAATCGCCTGACTGGTGAAGTCGGGGCATTGAACGACATGGGCGGTCTCCTGGCACGTTGTCACCCGGCCCGGTGTCGCCGGTGGGCCGGTCGATTCGCTTCGCCGAAAGGGGCAGGCGCATGGCAGAATCGTTGGGGTCACAGATGCGGGTTAGTATACTGCGGCCTCTCGACAGGGGCAAATTCCGAAGGGAGGGCAAACGAAGACGCAGACGCGGTCGCAACTGTCAGAAATGGCCGGCCTGGTACGTTGAAATGCGTGCTGCTAGCGGCTGCCGATGGTCGGCAGGTAGGTCCGAGTTGTCCTCTGGCCGGCCGGAGGAACCGGGGTCGGGGCGACGATCTGACCGGTATACTCGTATGCACCGGCGTCGAAGCCGCTTCCCAGCGGGCGAGCCTGAGGACGTGAGTTATTCTCGAAATCGACAAACTGCAGGCCGGCCACGTTGACGCCGATATTGATGGCCGGGCTCTTGGCCCGGAGGTGAAAGTCGGCCGCCATCGGGTCAACCGAAGGATAGACGAACATCGGATCAGCTCGGACGTAATTGACACCGTACAAGGAATCGGTTTCTCTGTAGGGGTGACCGAACCAGAGATTGTTGCGCATATCCACATCCGCGGCGGAGGTGTCGGGGAAATAGGTCAGCTGAACGTCGCCGGTGGCATATGCGACATTGTTCAGGATGTGAACGTTCTTACGCATGAGACCGGCGCCGATTTCCGCCCTCGCTTCTTTGGACATGAGAGTGTCTGTGCCGTTTCCGTAGCAGGTGTTGCCGATGATCCACACGTTCTCGCTGTCGAGAGGCTCGATGCAGCGGCCACCGTTGTCGAAGATCACGTTATTCTCGATCAGAATCGGCGGAATATTGCCTCCATGGTCGACGATGATACCATTGCCATCCGTGTGATCCGGCTCGTTGACGTCGTCGGGAGCTTCGCCCGAAATCCGCGCCGGTGCCGTCGTAGTTGTGATAGATGACGTTGCCGCTGATGACGGAATGGAACGTGGAGTAGTCGTTGTCGGCGGCGAAGGGTTTGCCGTCAGGGTGAATCGTAATGCCGCTGCTCCAGCCCTCGTATGGCCCGGTCGCCGGCTTTCCGTTGTCGTAATAGCCGTTGTCGTGGATGCGATTCCCGACGACGGTCAGGTAATCACACCCTCGCAACGTTCCCGTGGCGGCTCCCTCTGAGGCAATGCCGGATTCGGAGTTGTACTCGAAGGTGTTTCCTTGCACGACGACGTGGTGCCCGGGGGCCCTGCAGGACAGGGCGCTGTGAAACCGCCTGACCGTGAGATCCTCGATTCGTATGTAGCTTTGGCCCTTGATATTGATCCCATTCCAGACGTAATCGCCCAGGGTAGGGTAGTTGCCCTGGATGACCACGTCCTCTCCGGGGTAAGCTTTGAGAGTGACGTAGCGATCCGGCGCGCCGGATGGCAGCTCGATGGCGTCGTCCTTGTTGCCGATTGCGTACACGCCGCCTCGGATCAGAACAGTGTCGCCCGGCTGCAGCGATCGCGTCCCTTTCTGGATGCTTCGCCAGGGGTGGTCGATGGAACCATCGTTGGAGTCATTGCCGTCGAGCGAAACGTAGTAGGTGGCTCCGGCTGCTTCCGCCACTCCGATAAACTGCTGGCTGACGATCAGCTGTGAGAGAAGGGCCACGAGCGTGACCAGGGAGGCGAGATTCAGGATTTTTCTGCGTGGAGCGGTCTTCATTTCGTGTCAACTTTCTGGGCGATGGGGGATCGCCTGTGTCTTTCATAATGGGACACTCTATCCTTCATTATAAGGTACAGCAGGTCCTCTTTTCAATAGTCAAATGGTACTGATCGATTCATAATGATATAGTACATTATTCCTAATAGTACTGTGATACCGACAATGGTATTACGGTACTTGGCCAGGAGATCGCTGGAACCCAAACAAAAAGGCACCGTCACAAGGAAGTTTGACTCTTGTGACGGTGCCGTACTGTAATCTTGCTGTCTATCGAAGCAGATCGGACCTTTGTCCGAGTTCTGGGGCTCTAGCCCCGTTCTCTACGATACCTCCCAGTCAGTTGGATCATCCGCCTGCTGCCGAGCTATTTGGACAGCAGGCGACGCGCGTAGTCGCTCAAACTCAAGGCATCCAGGTCCCCGGTCAGGGACAAGGCGCTCCTGGCGCCGTCCGGCCAGAGCCCGAACCGGACGAGCGGGCCTGCCGACTCTTCGATGTGGGCGACGAGACTGCGCTCGGTGTGGTGATTCTCCAACGTGGTCGCATCCAAGTAGACGGCGCACTGCGTTGCGGTATCGCCGCTGTCCACGATGTAGCCACGTTCCTGCAGCAAAGATATCGTTTGGGCGGGGGCCTCGTGGGCTACTCCGACGAAGGGCCGGGGCTGAAGTGGAAGGTCGAGTTGCGTGGCTTGCACCCGGCGGTACCGCCCGCTCCAAGTCGGCTCCGTGGCGACGCCAGCCAGGTCTCGCGCCAGAATCGTTGCCCGCGCGGAGCACTCAAACGAGATGTGCAATCCGGACGGGGTCTCAACGGCGTGCGCTTTGAAAGCGGATTTCTCTCGCCACCAAGCCGCGATATCCCGCAATCGACATACCCACACGGCTGGGCGCAGGCGCCTGGCCTGGTCGAGCAATTCCAGGAACGACTCAGCGCAATCGGAGCTGATCTCCGGATGAAACTGGAGAACGCACAGCTCTCCGCGCTGATGGGTTTCGTTCAGCATGCGTCCCCAATTCTGCGCCATAGCCTCCGAATCCAGGTTCAACCCATCGTGCATCTGCAAGTCGTCGGGCAGGCAAATGGGGATCTCGAGCAAATTGGGGCGCGAGCGAGGCAGGCAAGTTGCCTGGAGGGCGGCCTCAGGCTGGTAAAACTGATAGAGGGTATCGAAGACCGCCGCGGGGTGCGCCGGGGTCTGCGAAGAAAGGACGTCCCACCAAATTGCCTTGTTGCTGCTGTACTCAAACATGCCGGTAGGCAGCACGTCGAGCAAGCCGTCAGTGCAGGACAGGTACGGGCAGCGAAAGCCGTGCACCTCGATGCCCTGGCGGGCAAAGGCGTCGACCGCTCTTTCAAGCTGCTCTTTCGCCTGGGCCGGTGGATACACGGAGAGGTCCAGGTGCTCGTACCCGTGGACCGCGATTTCCGCGCCCAGGTCCTGCAGTCGGTGTATGAACTGTCGATTGCGTTCCACGACGCCCCCCGGCGTGGGGAAAGTTGGAGCGCAACCACGTTGAGCCAGCTTCTCTATCAACTCCACTATGCGCGCCTCCGCTTGCGCGGGTGAGAGCTGATACCGTTGCAGCAAGATCTTCGCGCGTTGTGCCACGTATCGTGGACCGCGTCTGGCATACCACTCTCTGAGCTTCAACCCGATTTCTCCCCGAGCTCCGATGTCGGCGCCGGCTCGAGCCGGACCGGTCCGCCGCAGACGCCGCGCCTCCGACCTCAGAAGGCGGAGGCCTTCGTACACTCTCTCCGCGGCCGCAAATCGGAGTGGAGAATGAATCTTGCGGTATCGTCCGAAATCCACAAGTTCCCCGCCGAACTTCGCTTTGAAGTCGCGTACACCGTAGGGAATGTCCGGCCAGCCCGCCCCGCCCCAATCGTACACGGAGTAGTGGTGCTCGTTCGACCACTCGATCGCATGCCAACCCAGATTCTCCGCCGGGTAGACGCCCCTTATTCTGCAGTGACCGGAATACCAGGCGAAGGCACGCTCCCGGTACAACAGCACTATCTTCGTTCCAATCGGAGCGTCGTGCCAGTAGGCGACGAAGATCTTGAGACTATTCTGCGGCTGAAAGATGTCATAGGCGGCCGTAAACAGGCTCTTGTCGGCTACCGGCACTCTGGCTCGATTGTAGGTATCCCGGATCAGTGAGTAGGCGACGTCGACACCTTCTTGAGTCGTCGCGTCCGCGATGGTCACACCCTTTCGTTCGCTGGCCCTGACTCCCTGCCGGCATTGCCTGGTCAGGCCCTGCCACAAGTCCTCTTTGGGCCGATTCAGGTGCACCAGGAAGTTGAGATAGTTCTTATACTGGTAACCGTTGTTCGTTAGGGCTTCTTTTTCGCCACCGGCGGCCTTCAGCGGACGCACCTCGGTGAAGAGGATGTTCCTTCCCAGCCGAGCGTCGTGTTCGGCGATCAGGGCTTCTAACGCCTCAACTCCAAGCGCGTCGGGCATGCACAGAGGCTCCGCGTAGAAGATGGACCGTGAAGAGACCGGGCCAAAAGGGAAAGGCAGGGTCTGAACGCGAACGGCGACCAGGAGCGCCACGACAGAGCCCCCGCCATCGAGCGCGGCGCGGAAGAACGGACGCTCTTTCCTGACCTTGCTGAAGACTTCATGCATGGACGACGTATGGAAGATGCTGCCCTTGGGATGTTTGTAAACGAATTCGTCCCAAAGCTCCGGAGCCAACTGGTCCACGATGCTGAATCGCTTCATAATCGACACTCCAAATAGTCCGGCCCGTCTCAGCGGATGGTTTCAGAGGTGGTTGCGGGCACGGTCCTCAATAGTGACTCGTAGGCGGCCAGGAGATGCCGGGCCTGGTGCGCCCAGGCCAGCTCAGACTCTACCCTGTGCCGCCCCGTTCGGCCCATCTCTGTACGCTGCTCCGGAGAGTCCATGAGGCCGACGATTTGCCGGGCGAACTCGAGCTCGTCGTTGGCACGCACGTAGATGGCTGCGCCCTGGGCAGTAACCCGGTGCTCGGGCAAGTCGAAGGCCACGACGGGCTTGCTCAAGGCCATGTACTCCGCCATTTTCACCATGGTCGAGCGGTCCGTATAGGGATTCGAAGGATCTGGGGCCACGCAGATGTCCGCCGCCGAAAGGAGCGGCATCAGCGCATCGACCGTCAGCCAACCCGTGATCCATACGTACGGCTCCAGATGCAGCTCTCTGGTGAGCGCTTCGAGCTGGGGGACCATCTCTCCGGCGCCGATGAGCACGCAGAACACGTCGTGTCGGTCGAGATCGTGGACCAGGTGGTTGAGGGCCCTGAGCAGATAGTCCACTCCATCCTGTGGCCCCATCGTGCCGACGTAACCCAGGATCGTCCGTGCCCGCTGCCGCAGCTCTCGGTCCGGCTCCACCAGGCGCACCTTGCGGAGGTTGGGGCCTTCCCGCACCACGACGATTCGTTCGGCGGCCGCGCGGCCGCGCTCTATGTCCATGGCCTTGTAGGATTCGTTGGGCACGATGATCAGATCGGCCAGCCGGCACGAGAGTTTCTCGAATCCCACCAACAGATCGCGCAGCAGCCGGCTTCCACCGCCACGGGCGTCGTACATCTCGGGCGTCAGGTCACGGTGATCGAAGACGAATCGTTTGCCGAATGGTTTGTAGAACGCGGCGATCAGCGCCAACATGTCGGGCGGATTGTGGGCGTGCAGCACGTCGAAACCCTCGCGTATCCAGACGACCAGGGTCAGAACGAACACCGCGACCAGGGCGTAGGTGTATTCCAATATAAAACCAAACACCCCCTTGCCCTCCGGTGGCGGTGGGAACTGATACTGGCGAAGACCATCGGGCGCTGTATAGACTGTGCCGTGCGAGGGGCGTGGGGAGATCACCGATACGTGATAGCCGGCCTTGATGAGGGCTTCGGCTTCGTTCCGCAGGCGTCCGTCACGACAGCCCGGGCGACTCTCCATCAGCATGAGCACTTTCCCGGCGGTCGCCGCCATTTCGTCTCTCCTTCTTCTTAACATAAACACTGCCAAGCGCACAGTCATGTGCGATGGAACTACGGTGCGCGCTCGGCTTGAGTAACGGATCCTTCGGAATCCCGGTTCAGCAGGCTGGTGAACACAGCCTCCAGGCGAGAGAGGGCTACTTCCGGCAGATAGCCCTCGCGGATGATGTCCACGTTCACTCGCGACATGCCTGCCCGTAAGGGCGGGTCGTCCAACAGCCGGTTGATGGATCCGGCCAGAGCCTCGTGATCCCCCGGTTGAATCAGGAAGCCATTCTTCCGATCCTGGATCAGTTCGGGCGTGGCCCCGACCGGCGTTGACACCACCGGCAGGCCGGTGCACATCGCTTCCAGCAGCGCGTACGATTGGCCTTCGCCGTAGGACGGCAGAATGAAGATCGACGACTTCAGGAAGAGATCCAGCTTGGCTTGCCCGGTGACCCGGCCCAACAGGCGAACCGCACTGCCGAGCTTTCTCTCCGCGCATACCTGCTCCATTTGGACCTGGACCGCCGGATCGTCTGCAGCCCCGGCGAAGAGGAAACGGGCCTCCGGGTGACGCGCCAGGACTGCCGGCACGGCTTTCAAGATGTCGAACACACCCTTTTCTGGATCCAATATGCCGACGAACAGGATTGCGCCCGGGTCTCGTTCAGTGCCGTACGTGACCTGATCGCTGATGGCAGCGAACGCCGGGTCGACCGCGTTGGGCACGACCTCCATCCTCACCGCAATCCCCACCTCGTCTCGTAGATAGCGCCGCCAGCCGTCTGAGAGGGCGACGATCACGTCGGGACGACCGAGTATCCAACGGATGACGCTACGGACGCGCGGGGAGCAATCGGCCCAATAGGCGGGAAAAGTGCCCGCCACCCAATGCGCAATGACCTTCGTTCCCAGAACGCGTCCCATCAAAATGAAGGCGCCGTACTTCCAAAACGACAGGTTCGGATTGATGGGCACATTTAAGAGCTGAGGTCGCCAGCGCAAACAGACCCAGACGAGCTCCAGTGCCTGGCGCAGGAAGTACAGGACGTTGATTGTCGCGAGCGTTCCGGCCCGTCCCGCGCCGTGCGGTCCGCGGCCGGTGTCGACGAGCATGAGCCGGTAGCGTTGTCGCAGCACTGGGGAGTCCAGCACGAACCGCACCAACGTGGCCCAGCCGCCGACCTGGGTTGGGTCTGGCCCCATCAGCACCACCCCTGGCCGAGGGCCGGAAACAGACTGCTGCGTCCTGCTCATTGCTTCACGTTCTCCATCGCTCGTCTGTAAACAGCCATGGTCTTCGACGCCACCTGCTCCCAACTGAGCTCCGTTTCGGACTTTTGCAGCGCACGACGGCCCATCTCTCGACGCCGGCCAGGATCTTGCAGAAGCTCGACGAGCGCCGTAGCGAGTTGTTCCGGGTGTCCAGGCTCGACCACAACCCGGTTCGACCCTCTTCGACGGCCTCCGGGATACTCCCCACCCGAGTGCTGACGACCGGTTTCCCAAACGCGTAAGCCAGGTGGACCACGCCACTCTGCGAAGCCTGCGTGTAGGGAATCACGACGACGGCGGCCCGCTGAAAGAGCGCGCCGACTTCTGCCATTGGAATGAACTCGTTGCGGATCTCCACGCGACACGAATCGCTCGCAGCCAGGCGCAGCTCCCTCGTATCTCCGTGCCCGGCGATCAGGAATCGGGCCGCTGGCACTTCCCTGGCGACGAGCGGCACGGCAGCCAACAGATCGTTGAGGCCCTTGTAGGCTACGATGCGCCCGAAGAAAAGGATCAGGTCAGGCTCCTCTGGGAGCCTGCCCACAGCCAGCTGCTTGTAAATGGAATAGGCGCCATGCGGCACGACGTTGACCTTCGAATCGGGTACGTGATAGATCCTTTGCAGAGCCTGAGCCTGTTGGTCACCGTGCACGATGAGCTGGCTGGCCCAGCGAGCGGTGAGCCAATTGAGCAGGCGGACCACGGGCGCCGGAGGAAAATCTCCCGGGTGCGGAACGACATCGTGAACGGTGACGACCTTTGGCACCCCGCGAAGCCACGGCAGTGTCAACGGCAGCCAGGGATCGCCGCCGGATTGGTAGTGCAGCACGTCTGGCGCCATTCTGGCCACAGTGCGCGTGAGTTCGCCGGCCAAACGCAGTTTATACGGGTAGCGCCCCGGTGGATAATCGATTAGCCGCAGCGACACTTCGGGCTCGACGAGACGCCTCTGGCGCACGAATCCTTCCATGTCGAGGATTCCCGGAAATTGTTCGGCCAGGTTCCGCCGCGCCAGGAACAACGTTACGTCGTTGCCCGCGGACAGAGCGTTGGCCAGAGAGATCGGATATTCTGGAACGAACAAGCCTATCGACGCGATCCGCATGCGTTCCTCGGGATGGGCAGCGGTCAGATCTCAATCCGCGACCCGGTAGCGATAGATGGACAGCGGTGTTTCCTCGGTTTGCTCACTGCCCACCGTTTGCAACGAGAGTTTCTTGCCCTGGATGGTCGCTTGCCCGGTCTCGTCAAACGCGATGGCCTGGGCGAAACGCGAGTCGTTCTGCAAGACGATCACGCCATCCGGGTGTTGGGTGACGAAGTCGAGCAGATGCGCCGCGTCGAGTGGTTCGTATTTTGCTCCAGGGGCGATGAAGATCCTGTCGGGGTGGAGACGGGTCATGAGCAACACGTAGTACGTTCGGCCCCAACCAAAGAAATCGCTGATGAGCCCATCGTTGGGTGAGCTCAACTCTTGGTCGACCTGAGACACGATCTCGGCATTGGCTTGCGCGGCCTCGACGACCGGCACGGGGAATATGTTGTTGGCGTAGAAGCTCTGTGCCTTGCTGAAGGGGAGCAAGCCCCCGATCAGTGACAGTGGAACAATCGAAACGACGAGCAACACGCCCACCCATTTCTGGGCGCTCAGGCTCATTTGTTTGACTCGGGGCTCACCGCACAGCGCGGCAACGAAGGCCACCAGCATCGTGGTCGGCGCCAGATCGTACGTGCCCTTGGCGGACAACGTTCCCTGGAGTGATGAGTACAGGTAAAACGCCAGCACTCCCAGCGCGGGGACGAGCCAGACCACCTGTGGCCGTCGCCGCACGACGGTTGCGGCGGCCCCGGCGAGGACACCGATCGCGACCAACGGCGTCATTCCCAGCAAGATAACGAGAGGGTGGAAGACCAGGCGTTTGACAATCGTCGACAGCGTTACGGCCTCGTTGCTGCCTTCCAGAACGAGCTCGTAGTCGTGGAACGAGCGCGCACTGTAGAGGAAATCACCATAGTAGACTTGGTTGCCGATCATCCAGGCTGCGGGAAAGATCGCCGCTGCGGCCATGAACACGATCGCCAGCCTTGGCTTTCTCCACAGGGCCAGGCCCAACAATGGGATCAGGAGCCAGCCCTCATATCTGACCATCGCCGCCAGCGTGAGCGCCAATCCGGCGAACACGGCGTGGATCCACGAGCCGCTCTCGCGTCTGGCCATGGAGAGGAGCGCCATCGACAGCACGACGAAGAACACGAACGGCGGCTGCGAGGACGCCTGGAGGCCGTTTCGGATGGCGAGAGGACAGAGCACGTAGGTCAAACCCACCAACAATCCCGTGCCTTTGCTGCCGAACTCATTCCGAGTGAAGAAGTACAGCGGCACCGCCGTGGCTACCGACAAGACAATGCTCAGCAAGATGGGAGCGAGCACCGGATCGTGGATCAGGGTCATGGCGGCAGCGATCAGATAAGTGTGAAGCGGCCCCCAACGTCCGTGCGTGATGACCTGCGGATCTGAGAGCCACTGCCAGGCCGTCCACACGCGCGACACGGAATCGGCGTCGTCGGTCATCGAGAAGGGCAGCGCCAGCAGCCTGATACCCAGTCCGAGGCCGACCAGGAGCACGATATTCCACCGCTGCGCCTTGCGTGCCAGTTGGGTGGTCACCTACGCCTCCTCTTCCTGATCCGGACGGAGCAGGCCGGTGATCAGGCCGCGGACCTCGACGATCTGACACTGCCTCCGAAATCGATGCGCCGCGTTCCGAGTAGTCCACATGAGGAGCACCCTGGGCGCGACCCAGCCCACTCTCGCTGCAGCCCGGCGCACCCGTTCGAAGCCACTCAGCGGCTTCTCGATGTTCAGCATGACTGCATCCGACAGGCCCTGCCAGTAATACCAGTTCTTGAAGTACTCCTGGGTCAGCCGAGCGGCGCGGGCGTGGTGATACATCAGGATCGTTGGATCGTAGACGAGATCGTAGCCCCACGCCACGACTTGCTGCCCGAAATAGACTTCCCCATTCGCCCGCAGCTTGGTTCCTTGCCGGTCCAGGTCTTCCCGCAAGCCGCCGGCTCGCTCCAACAAGGTTCTGGGCACCGCCATGTTGCCGATGGGCAGCCAGCCCTGTTCTGTCATGTTTCGCCGCGTAGAACCCCAATCGAAAATGCCCAGTGGGTGCAGTATTCTGTCCGAAAGCCAGTCCGGTCGCGGCGCCTCCCAAATCCCTTCTATGGGCCCGGCGACCATTCCCGGCTTCGGCTCGCATTCACTGATCACTTGAAGCATCGCCGCCAACCATCCCGGGCTCGCAATGCCGTCATCGTCCATGAAGCACACGTACTGCCCTCGCGCATTGTGCCAACCGGTGTTGCGCGCTCGAGATACGCCGGTGACGGGCTCGTACAGATATCGGAGATTGGGCGCGCTGCCGAATTCGGTGCAGACCTGCTTCGTCTCGTCTTTCGAGCCGTTGTCGACCACGATGATTTCGTACCGCTCCGAAGGCAGAGTCTGGTCGACCAGACTCCTCAGTGCCTTGCGGAGATAGTCGGCGCGATTGTAGGTTGCCACCACGGCTGAGATGTCGATGCCCATTAGACCTCCGGGTCGATGCGCTTCTGCGTCAGAAGACCGTCTTGGGCGGTCATGCCGACCATCAGGCCGGCCAAAATCCAGAACAACACGAATAGCTGATTGTCTGCCAGCAGCACGAAATCGACCATGCTGTGGATGATCAGATGCGACTCGCCGGCGACGAGACCGATCAACAGGGCGGCCACCCAGCCGGTCCTGTGACTGAGCACGAACTTCAGCGCTCGCCAGCCCAAGGCAGCGAGGAGCCACACGAAAGCAACAAATCCCAGCAGACCGGTGTCCGCGGTGATGAGCAGGAACGAATTATGAACGACCCCCCGAGCGTCGTATTGTGCCAGGCTGTGGGTAGGGTCGTACTGCTCCACCGCGAGCAGGTAGTTGTTCATCCCGGCGCCTATGACCGGATGGTCGGCGATGATGGTCCACGCACCCTGCATGAGCGGTATTCGGGCCTCGGCGGCGCCCCGGTCGCTCTCTGTCAGCCGGTCGACGATCTGTCCGCCGGTCACCACGTTCAGTACCACACCCAGGAACAGCAACAACGGGATAGCCACGAAAAATCGAGCGACGGGCCGGGGGTTCGTGCCTCTCGGGTACAGAGTCAACAGGATCAAGATGGAGATGATGAGTCCGGCCCACCCACCGCGCGACAGCGTGTAGACGTCTGCGAGCAGTCCTATGAACACGACGCCTACGGCCAGCAGCTTGAAGGTGCGGCTTGCCGGGGTGAACAGGATGGTCGCAATCAATGGGAGCGTCATGCCCAAGAATGCGGCCAGCGAATTGGCATGAACCAGCGTACCGCGAGGCCGCACTCCCTGCCAGTCCAGAATCAAGTCGGCGCGCGAGGCTGCCTCGCCCAGCGAACCGAGTCCCAATGGCCGCTGCGCGACGTATTCGTACAGGCCCAGACTGCTCTGAAACGCGACGGCGGCCATGAGCCCCGCAAGAATCCAACGGGCATCGTGCTCGTCCGCCACGTGGTTGGCAAGGAACAGGTATAAAACGAAACCCTTGGCCCACTGAACCAGCTGGAAGGCGGTGAAGGCTGGTTCTATGGCCACGAACGCAGAGGCGAGGCCCACGGCAATGAAGAGGAGGGCCGGCGCCGAAACGCTGGGAAAGAATCGGATTGGGCGATGACCAACCGTGACTTCGCCGATCCAAAGGCACACCAGAATTAACAAGACGACGTCAGTGGAATCGATGACGAAGCCTGAGACTCCGCCTATGTGCGCCGGTCGCCACAACAGGGTTCGGCTCACGTGCAGGGGCACGATGAATGCCAAAAGTGCCAGAAGCGGCCGCCGAACCTCGCCGATGACGGCCAGAAACGCCAGCCCCACACTGCCCGCCACCACCATCGCGGTCGCAGGCAGGGGGAGTCGAATCGCGATCAAGCTCACGATTCCGCAGATTCCGCCGACGAGCAACGCAGCCGGCAGGCTCCGCGCCATCGACAGCTTCGACATCGACAGGCCCATAGCCCTCATTTTACGAGCCCCGATCCCTGTGGGTCGCTCGGCCCCGGCCCGGTTTCCGGAAACCGGCTGGACGAAGGTCCAACGGGCGCTTGCGGCCGGGCGTTCACGCGCACGCCCCATCTCTGCATCAGCTGCCAGGCCCCGGGCGGAACAGCGGCCAACGCAATCGCTTTCTCTTGTGCGTCGATCGCCTGCAAGAGCAACAGTGCGCCAATGTAGATGGCTGCGCTCGGGACGATCAGCAGGAAAATCGTGACTCCGTGAAACGACAACAGGAAGGCAGCCATGGCCAGCCCGCTGAGGGCGATCCTGTCCAAACCGCGCCAAAGCGGCAGAGCGCCGAAGACGCCACGAAGAACACGCAGCTTGATGATCAGAACCAGGGCCTCGGTGAGCGCAGCCGCGATGCTGGCCCCGACGAAGCTCAGGATCGAAACCATGAATATGTTGACCAGGACCGTGAACACCAGCCCGATCAAAGCAATGCCGAGCAACGTCTTCTCGCGGTTGGTCGAGATGATCGCTGAGTCGAGCGCGAAGTTTAGGAACCCCAACAAGAGAGTCACCATTGCGATCTGCATGGCCGGCGCGGCGGCGATGAAGGCGCTCCCATACATCATCTGGATGATGGGATGGCTCAAGATGCCGAGCCCCAGCGAAATGGGCAGGCCCAACATGAACAGGAAACGGAACGTCTGGGTAAAGGTCCTCGCCAGGGAAGCCTCACTCTGGACGGATTGTTTCGACATCGCCGGGAGAACTGCGCCAATTATGCTGGTTGGGACGAACGCAAACAGAGAGAGGAACTTGGTGGCGGCGGAATACAGGCCGGTGACTTCATCACCTCTGAGGAGGGAAAGGATTACGGTGTCGGCGCGGACGTAGAGGATGATGACACTGGCCATTAAGGCAAAAGGCAGCGCGCTGCGAAATGTGCCCAGCCACACCTGCAGGTCGACGTGAAAAGAAGGGCGGGCCACGCGGATTCGAAGCAGATACACACACAGCAGCAGGCAGATTACGTAGGTGACGAATTCGGCCCCGGCATAGATCAAAACGCCGTAGCCCAGGAGGAGTATGGTGGATACCAACACCGCACGCAGGGCACTGAAGGAGAATCGCACCATGGCCTCGTACTCGACAGATTGCCGGGCGCGAAAGAAAGAATTCAGAGTGGCGAGGCAGGCATTGAGAATGGTGCTGAGTCCCACGACGTAAGTGAGGCGCAGTTTGGCACCTTCCGTGCCGATAACGTGCAGGGCGATCACCATCACCAGGAATGAAACGGCGGCCAGCGCGGCCTGCAAGATAAAAACATCGCCCATCATGCGCGAGGCTCGAGTTTCGTCCCGAGCCACTTCGCGGATGACGAGCGTGTCGAATCCGAACGCGACCACGACGCCGAAATATTTCGGTGAACGCAGAGGCGAAAGCGAGTAAGCCGAAGTTGTTTACGCCGAGGTGCCGCGCCGCAATGACGACCACCACCATCCCCAGCACTTTGCTGAGGATTTCTACAACTACCAGAATAGTGGCGTTCCTAAATATCTTCGTTCCGGCGTGCTCGCTCATCAAAGCGCCTACTCCGCGGCGTGACAATTCAAAGGAATGATCTGTTTTCAGCTTCGAGGCAGGCGCCTGACTTACTCCGCTCAGTTACCGGTATTGTTCAGATGATTGCGCTATGATTCTTACCTGCTCGATTCACTACGACGCCGATCAGGACGGCGTTGGCGTCAGCGAGTTCCTGACGTGCCTTTTGAACTGCCTCTTGCTCGGTTTGGCCGAGCCTGACCACCAGCAGCACCTCCTGGGCGGCGGCGGCAAGTTCCGACGTCTCTATCGCTGACGAAAGATCCGGCCCATCCAGCAGAATGATGTCAAAATGCTTGGCCAGCTGCGCAATGACCGTCGCGAAGCGTTTGCTGCCGAGCGCTGCCGATGGATCATCGACGGGCACCGGACCACTGGTAAGCACACATAGCCCCGGGACGGTCGTCTTCTGCAGCGTTTCCTCCAGAGTCATGTCGGGCTTGAGCACGTTGCTGAGTCCTTTAGTGTTGGGCAGATCGAATACTCGGTGCAAGACCGGAAAGTGCAGATCACCATCGACGACGACCACCTGTCGACCCGCCTGTGCCAGGGAATACGCCAGATTGGCCGTGACCGTCGACTTGCCTTCTTGGGGTTTCGCGCTCGTCACCAAGAGGGCCTGTGGATCCCGCCCGTCGGTGTGCCGGAGTATGACGGTGCGGAGACGACGAAAAGCCGCTCCCATCGGCGAGTGGCCGTCGTATATCTTTGGATGTTGGCGCCCCCTGACCGTCGGGATCACCGCCAGCAGGGGAGACTGTGTGACTGAGGCGATCTGATCCGGGGTATACAACGTGGTGTCCAGGTGCTCCGACAAGAAGCCCAGCCCAACACCCCCCGCCAAACCGAGCAGCAGTCCCACGACCACGTTGAGCTCCATGCGCGGTTTGGACGGCTTGACCGGCAGGGTGGCTGGATCGACAACCGAGATGGTGCTCGTCTGCAGCGCAGCCGCAGTTCGTGCTTTCTGATACTGCTCCAACAAGGTAGCGTATGCCTGCTGTTTCAGCTCGAGATCCCGGCGAGCAAAGGCCAGGTCTTCGGAGCTGATCAGGCCTGAATACTGCTGCTGGGATTGCTTCACCTCGTTGTCGGCTTCCGTGAGCTGCTGTTTCAGTATCGTCTCAGACTCCCCATTATCGCCCATGTACAACTTCCCGGCCGATTCGATGAGGATGGCGGTGAGTGTGTTCGCCGCCTTCTGAGCCAGGGCCGGATCGCGATCCATAACCGTGATCTTGATGATCTCGGTATTGGCCAGCAGTTCTGCGGTTACCTCCGGGGGAGTCGAGACGCCAAGCCTTTTGGAGAGCTCGACCAGCGTGGGGCCGCTGGTTGCCAGCACGGGTATGGTGTTCAAAAGCCGCTCAGAGTACTGGTAGTCAGCGTATTGGGTGGAATTGGCTGTCACGACGCGCAGTGTGGTCGTGGTGGTGTAGGTCGGCGGAATGAGGGTGCTGCCGACGGCAACCGCGACGAGCGTGGCAAACGTGGTCAAAACCACTGCCCACTTGCGCCTACCCAAGACCTCAAAGTAGTCTTTTAGCTCCATTACCTGCTCACTCTCGTGCAATCATATAATACATAGCGGGCACTTCGCGGTGTTCAGAACATTCTATCATTAAAACTGTTAACAGTCAATCGGGATGTCGATTGAAGATGCGCTCGAAAAACACTCAACATGGGAAGTCCAGGTGCGCCACTGGGATAGTCACACTCTCTTTTCTGTTGTGGTCCGCGGGGTTACGTTCGAGGCTCGTCAGCCGTTGGCCGGCCAGGAAGACGTCTGCCCGGTCGCGGTGCGGCACCTCAAACGTCAGCCCTTGCAGCAGCTGAGTGGTGGGCGCGGACCACCCGAACACCGGATCACGCAATCCATCGATCAGGATCTGCGTCCGCCCGTCCACTTCTCGCTGCGACCAAACCAGGTACCGTCGGGCCAGGTGATAGTTTAGCAGCTTCGATGTGGTGGTGACGTAGATCGAACCCTCTCGGTACTCGCGCTCGAGATTGCGCAGAGCCGCCTGGGTTTCCGGCGGAACAGCCTGTGGGCAGCCCTGAGTGTGCCCGAAGTGCGTGTATACGATGCAGGACCCCTCGGCGGTCTTGAGGCGGCCCAGAGCCCGCGGCGAGATGGCGCCCGCCAATCCCTGTGCGGTCGAAATCGTCCGGACGGTCGCAATACCGCATGAATTCGTGCACGCGCTGCCCGTCTTCCAGCTCCAGCACCTGGGTCAGCTCGTTGTGCCGGTGGATCTGGAAACGCGGATCACCGCGCCAGCGGCCCACTGTTTGCTTGCGAAATTCCTTCAGCACGTCTAACGCCGAGTGTGCCGGATGTGACGGGTCGACCACCGTCGCCAGGCCGCTGCCCGACCGGGCCGGCGATTGGCCAATCACGCGCGTCATCGCGCCAACCCAGGCAAAGCGAATCCCAAAAGCCAGGGTGACGTCCGCGTGGTAGGCGGCCGACTTGACGTCGTCTCCCTCACATACTCCAAAGAAGTACGTGAATTTCCGGCTTAAGTTGGTGCGCGCCCCGTTGTGGTTGATCCACACGTCCAGATGGCAATCCGCCGCCTCGAGCGCGTCCAGAGCGCGCAACACCTGCTCGCGCGTATCCGCGGCGTCGCCGTAGGAGTGCAGGCTGTCAATGTAGCCGGCGTGGATCAGGTCGATGATGACCTGGCGGGCCCGCGCCTCTCGTCCGAACCACGAAAAGTCTTGTTTCTGATCGTAAAAGTAGAAGCTGTTGCTGATCTCCAGGCCCACACCCCGGCCCATCGACGTCAAGCCTGACGTGTTCAGGAATCGCTGAATCTCCAGGAACTGGTCGACACTTCGCGTGTCGTCGATGTCGCTGGCAATCGCGAGCCCGGCCCGGTAGGGATAAGGAAAGCACCGCAAAGATGCCGGTTGGCCCGAAGGAGTGTTGGACGATCGAGTGGATGTCATGTGCGCAGTCTCCTCACCCGTCCGCGGGCGGCGCGACCGCATCGCGCGTCCCGCGGAATCCTCGCCGAGCCAGGCTCCCAAGTTCACGGAGACGCTGAAATCTGGCGTGCGTGCCGCGGGCTTTCAGGGCAAAAGTCCAGGGTGTGTCGCGTCGCGAGCACTCGGTCCGCCGCAGATTGAAGCGACCCGATGGCCCGAGGTCGCCGCCACAGGCTGCAACGTAGCCACACTCGGCTGCCAGGCGCTGAACACGAGTGTCGGAGGCATTGTAGGGGTAGGCGAGGAAGTCCACGGAAACGCCGAGATGATCTTCGAGGGCAGCCTTGGAATCCAGCAGCTCACGGCAAACCGCTTCGTCGTCGAGGTGCGGGAGCCGGGGATGGGTGACCGTGTGGCTGCCAAACGTGTAACCCGCCCGCGCGAGCTCGGCAGCCTCCGCCCAGGACATGAGCCGTGCGGCGCCCTCACCCTCTTGCTTGTCCCAATTGCTGCCCCGGCCCATGCGCCCGGTGACGACGAAAATGGTGGCGATGAAACCATAATGAGCCAGTATCGGTGGGACGGTCGTGTACGCGTCTCGAAAGCCGTCGTCGAACGTCAGCGTGAAGTTCTTCTGTGGGCGGCGGCGTCCTGACGACGTTTCTCCAATCGCCTCGTCCAGACGCAAGCACCGATAGCCTGCCCCATACAAATAGGCCATCTGCTGTTTGAATTGCGTCGGCGGCACCGCCAGCATCCGATTATCCAGGTCCACCGGCAATTCTGTGACCTGGTGATATTGAAGAATCGGGATCATCGGGAACGTCCTGAACCGGCTAGGACATCGCCTGTTGCACAAACGCCTGAACCACCTGGCTCACTCGCTCAATGGCTGCCGGGTTCAACTCAGCGAACATGGGTAGAGACACACCGCGATCCGCCAGTCGCTCGGTCACCGGGAATTGGCCGCGCGGGTAATCCAGGTCGCAGTACGACTCCTGGAGATGGATGGGAATCGGGTAATGGATGCCCGTGCCAATGCCTTGTTCCTGCAAGCTCTGGCGCAGGCCGTCTCTATCGACAGGCGTCTGAATGACGTAGAGATGGTAGACGGGCTCCGCGTAATTCGCGACGGCGGGAACAACCACGCTGCTGCCGGCGAATAGCTGGTCGTAACGCGCCGCATGGTCGCGTCGCTGTGCGTTCCAACGATCCAGATAGGGCAGTTTGACGCGGAGCACCGCTGCCTGGATCGTATCCAGCCGGTGATTGTAGCCCATCTCGACGTGATGATACTTCACCGTCTGGCCGTAATTGCGCAGCCGCCGCACGCGGTCCGCCGTCTGGGCGTCGTTCATGGTCAGTATTCCGCCGTCGCCGCAACCGCCCAGGTTCTTGGCCGGATAGAAGCTGAAGGCCGCCGCATCGCCCAGGGCGCCCACTCGTCGTCCCTTGTAGCGCGCGCCGTGCGCCTGGCAGGCATCTTCGATCACGACCAGGCCGTACCGTCCGGCGATGGCCACGATCGGATCCATGTCAGCCGCCTGCCCGTAGAGATGCACGGGGATGATGGCCCGCGTCCGGGGCGTGATGGCCGACTCGACCTGAGCCACGTCGATGGTGTACGTGCGTGGGTCACAGTCGACCAGCACGGGCCGCGCGCCTGTGAAAGAGATCGCGGAGGCTGTGGCGATGAACGTGTTGGCGACGGTGATCACCTCGTCGCCTTCACCGATGTGGAACGCGCGCAGCGCCAACTCCAACGCCGACGTTCCGCTGTCGACGGCGACGGCCTGCGCAGCCCCGCAATACGCGGCGAATTCTGTCTCGAACAGCTCGACGTCCTCTCCCAGGACGAAGTCCGCGCGGCGAAGGACGCCCGAAATCGCCGCGTCGATCTCACCCTTGATCGATTCGTATTGGGCAACTAGGTCAACGAATGGAACCTTATCTGGAGCCACCACTTGTGCAGAGCTCATCGTCTCTTACGCCCTCACCTTGCGTAGGCATCGACTGTTAGTCGACATAAAGACGAGGGCAGATCGCTCGGCCCTCGTAGCAGTGTCCATCTGACGTTCTCGCGCCCGAGCCGTAGAACTTCCGACGGTTCTCAGACGGTCACCGGACGGCCATGACCGGCCAATGATTTCTCCACGGCCGCCATAACGCGAGCTACTTCCAGCCCTTTTGTCCCATCGCTCAACGGTGCTGCCTTGCCTTCGATCACGTCGAGGAAGTGCATGCACTGGTTCTTGAGCGGCTCGCTGGCCTCGATCTTGGGACTGATGACATCGCCGTCGCGGACGAGGTAGCTGTATTCGCCAAAACTATTCGCTTCGGCTTCGGCCGGAGCCACCCCTTTTTCGAACACCCGCACCTGTTCCATGGTGTTTACGTCATCGAACACGATGCGCTTTCGACTGCCCACGATTACCACCTGACGTACCTTCTGGGGGTCGGCCCAACTCACGTGGATGTGGGCCACGACCCCGCTGGGGTAGGTCAGTGTAATGAATCCCACATCCTCGCGCTTGTTGCGGAGCGGCCGGGCTCCGATGGCTGATACCTCCACCGGAGTCTGGTTCAGCAGGTAGTCGAAGATGGAGATGTCGTGCGGGGCCAGGTCCCAGATGGCGCTGACGTCCTCGCGCAATGGGCCCAGATTGGTGCGGGTAGCGTACAGGTAGTACACCTCGCCGAAGTCGGCGTTATCCAGCAAGGACTTGACCTTGCGAATGCCGCCATTGTACAGAAACGTATGCCCCACCATCAGGGTCACGCCCTGGGTGTGGGCGAGGCTGATCAGCTCCTCGGCCTGGTCTATCCGCGTGGTCATCGGTTTCTCGACCAGGACGTGTTTGCCGCGCAGCAGGCATTCCTTGACGACCGCGAAGTGCTGTGTAGCCGGCGTCGCGACGACCACGGCGTCGATCGTTGGGTCCGCCAAGACGGTCTGGTAGTCGTCGCAGGTTGCCAGCGAAGGAAAACGTTGCCTCAGTAACTGCAGCCGATCCGGCCGTTGATCCGCGGCTGTTGCCATTCGGGCTCGGGGCAGTTCGGTGAGCACGCGTACGTAGTTGATGCCCCAATACCCACAGCCGATAACTCCTATTCCGCTCGATCCATCACGCATGAAGTGAACTCGTCCTCCCGACCGCTAGTATGCGCCCTTGCCTGCCGCTGCCGCCGGGATCGTCATGAGGAGAATCTCGGCATCCAGCCAAATCGATTGGTGGGCAATGTAGTCCAGGTCCAGTCGGATCATCTCGTCGTACGACACTGCCGACCGCCCGCGAACCTGCCACAGCCCGGTGAGACCCGGTGTGGCGGCGAGGCGCTTCCAATGCCAGCGCTTGTATTGCTCCACTTCGTACACGGGAACCGGACGGGGTCCTACCAGGCTCATTTCGCCCTTCAGCACGTTGTAGAGCTGTGGCAACTCGTCCAAACTGGTCTTGCGCAAGAACCTGCCGACCATCGTCACACGAGGGTCGTTCGTGAGCTTGAAAGCGCCGTCTGAGTTGGCTTCCACCTGGCCCTCAATGAAGGCTTTGATAAAGGCCTGGTGTACGGACTGATCTGCATTATGAGTCATAGTGCGGAACTTATAAAGAGTGAATGTTTGAGCTTCCCAGTCTGTCTTCCCCGCATGCTGCCGGCGCTTGGCACCAACGCGGATCTGCTTGAAGATCACGGGGCCGGACGAGTCGAGCGCGATTGCCAGGCTGACGATCAACAACAACGGGAAGAGCAGCACCAGAAGCATCGCTGCCAGGGCCGCATCCAACCCCCGCTTGAGCAAGTAGTAGACCGCTTTGTCGCGCTTAACCGACGCGCTGAATGTACTGTGAACAGGATACACGCCTAACTGATGGGCCATTAAGGTAACCTCGATGTGCTTCCACGATGGTTGGCGACGACCGGGCACCAGTGAAGCCAAGCGGGGTGCCCATGTCCGACGTACCAGTTCCAATAAGTCGACCCACGGCGATGAGTGCCTCTGTCGCTGCCCAAGTGCGGCTGCAACACAAACAACTCGCACGGCAGCGACTCACAATCCTGGAACGCCTCTTCCGAGGCGTTCCAGTTCCGAGAGTAGCACAGCGGCGAGGATAAATTAACTCAGTTTTGAAAACAAGAAGACATTCGCGCGGTATAGCCAGCCATACCCCTCAGAGAGCGGGAGGACTGAGGGATGGCGTCACAAATAATCAATTGATAAATGCTTCGTACACCGTACCGCGGTACTAGTACTATTGTACCACACTGTCTATTTTTTTTCAAGTTCACGCCGAAAACTCGATGGACGAATTTTCGTGGACTCGCATATTTCCGGACGAAAGCCGGGCAGCGGGATGCTCGTGACAGTGCGGTCGAACGGTAGCCCGCAGCAAGGGCCCGCCGCCGAGCAGCCTCATTGTCGCAAGGCGATGTCCAGGGCCTCGGCGAGCACGCGGGTGGAAATGACCTCCAGCCCTTTTGGCGCATTGCGCGCTTCGGTCCGCGCGAACGGCGGTACGATGCACCGTTTGAAGCCAAGCTGCGAAGCTTCATACAATCGCCGCGTGAGCTGGCTCACGGAGCGCAACTCGCCTGACAGCCCGATCTCGCCGACGACCGCCAGGTCGGGAGGTACTGGAACGTTGCGCAGACTGGAGGCGATGGCGAGCGCCACCGATAGGTCCGCGGCCGGTTCGTTGACCTTCAGTCCGCCGATGACGTTGACGAACACGTCTTGGTCCGACAGCCGCAGGCCCACGCGCTTGGTCAACACAGCGACCAGCAGCAAGAGCCGATTGAAGTCGACGCCGTTGGCGGTACGTCGGGGCAGCCCGAAGCTGGTGCCTGTGGACAATGCCTGAATCTCCACCAGCAGAGGGCGCGTGCCCTCCATCGTGATGGCCACTGATGAGCCGGCAGCGTGGGTCAGCCGCTCGGCCAGGAAAGCCTCAGAGGGATTGCTCACCTCTACGAGACCTTCATTCCGCATCTCGAACACACCGACCTCGTTGGTGGAGCCGAAACGATTCTTCACCCCACGCAGCAACCGGTAGGCGTGGAAGCGCTCGCCTTCGAGGTACAGCACTGTGTCGACGATGTGCTCCATGACGCGCGGCCCGGCAATGGCGCCCGTCTTGGTGACGTGGCCGACGATGAAGATTGGAATGTGAGTGGACTTGGCGAGACGCAGCAGCTTTTCCGAACACTCCTTGACCTGGCTGACGCTGCCGGCGGCTGCTGACAGCTCGTCGGAGTAGATGGATTGGATGGAGTCGACGACCACGAGGCGCGGTTTCAAGTGCTCGATGTGGCCAAGGATCTGTGCCAGGTTGATCTCGGCGAGGACGTACAGGTTCTTCTCGAGCGTTCCCAGCCGATCCGCACGCAGACGGATTTGCTGGGCCGACTCCTCGCCGGACACGTAGAGGACGACGCCGGAATCTTGGGCCAGGAGGTTGGAGACCTGGAGCAGCAGAGTCGATTTGCCGATGCCGGGGTCGCCGCCGATCAGGACGACGGAGCCGGGCACGATGCCTCCCCCAAGGACGCGACTGAACTCGGCGATCGGCACGGGCAGTCGCAGGAAATCCCCGGATCGAACCTCAGTCAGCGGCTCGGGCTGGCTGAAAAGGGCGATCGCTGCGGACTGGGCAGCACCTGTGTCGCGGCGCTCCACCACGCTTTCCACGTAAGTGTTGTACTCGCCGCATTCTGGGCAGCGTCCCATCCACTTCGGTGAGACATTGCCGCAGGTCTGGCACGTGAACTGCGTCCGCGTCTTCGCCATTGTCCGTGTCAATCTCCCGGGCCAGACCCTGACAGCCACGGTGCTGTGCCTCAGCCAGCTGCCGGATCTTCTTCTGTGTAATGTGGTACGAGAGCATGGCCAGACGAGTGGCCAGATCCTCATTCTCTACCCAGATGTTCTCCCCGACCTTCAGATGGGTCGGCGCGAAGTTCCAGATGACGGTGACGCCGGCCGCGACCATCAGGTCAGCGACGTTTTGGGCGACGGGCGCCGGGACGGTGATGACGCCGAGCTGAATGTTGAGGCGCTGTACGAGGTTGGGCAGCTTGGTCAGGGGGAAGACGATCTTTTCGCCGATAGTCTTGCCCACCTTGTCGGGGTCGGTATCGAACAAAGCAACGATGTCCAGTCCGTAGTGGCGAAATCCTTCGTAGCCGGCGAGCGCCGTGCCCAGCCGTCCCGCGCCGACGAGGATCGCTTCCTTGTCATTGATGATGCCGAGAATGTCCTCGAGGTGAGCAGCCAGAGACAACACCTCGTAGCCCACACCGGGTCGCCCCAACTCGCCCAAAAACGTCAGGTCTTTGCGCACCTGAGCGGCGGGAACGTTGACGGCTGCGCCCAGTTCTTCCGAAGAAGTAATGCCCACGTTTTTTTCGGCCAATTCCTTAAGGAAACGATAGTAGAGCGGCAAACGTCTAAGGCTTGGTTTGGGAAGACCGATTTCTTTGGACATTTGTTCTCCTTGCCAGCGGCACCCGACCCATTCTGCCCGTCCGTGTGATTTCGCACAAAGAATAACACACAAGCAGCAAATCGTCAAGACATTGTGATTTGTTTGCACTTTGCTCTGATGATATACTACCCGCAATCACTCAGGGGGAAACCTGAGGTCCCACCCTCCTTTTGCGAATGTTACCCTGACGAAGCGGCTGTATCGTCAGACGAAGGGTCTCCTGGCGCACGGGAATCGCACGTGTGGGCCATGCGAGGACCTTCGCTCGGACACCGGCCTGGCGGACTACACTGCGATGCAGCCGACCTTCAGGGTGACGTTCGCAAGAGGAGGTGGAATCCGGGGGAGAAGCCGATTGAAGGTCGCGATAGTTCATGACTGGCTGAACCAGGTGGGTGGCGCTGAGGCTGTGCTGGAGGCGTTGAAGGAGCTATTTCCTGACGCGCCAGTCTACACCTCAATCTATTGGCCGGAGAAGATGCCCGAATGACTACCGCAAGTGGGACATTCGCTGCAGCTTCATGGACCGTCTGCCCGGGGTCAAGGCGACACCATCAGCCCTTCCTGCCCCTGTACCCGCTCGCCTTCGAGAGTCTGGACTTGTTGGACTACGACCTGGTCATCAGCAACAAGAGTGGCTTCTGCCACGGCGTGCTCACCGCGCCGGAGACATTGCACATTTGCTATTGTCTGACCCCTACGCGTTACCTGTGGGACTGCCACGCCTACGTGGATGCTGAAGGCATCGGCCGATGGGGACGCATCGTGTTGGCGCCGATCCAGAATTACCTGCGCCTGTGGGACCGGCAGGCGGCCGACCGGGTGGACCATTTCGTTTCCATCTCAGATGCGGTCCGCAGGCGCGTGGAGAAGTACTACCGGCGCGATTCGGCTGTGATCTATCCGCCCGTCGAAGTGGACCGACTGGCGCCCGCGGCGAGCCACGACGATTATTTCTTGATCGTTTCGCGGCTGATTCCGTACAAGCGCATCGACGTTGGCGGTGCGGGCGTTCAACGAGCTGGGTCTGCCGCTGGTGATTGTAGGCGACGGCAGAGACCGGAGCGCTTGCAGGCCCTGGCGCGGCCTAACGTGACGTTCCTGGGCCGCGTTGCTGCAGGAGGAAGTGCGGCTCGGCTGAGCCAATGCCGGGCTTTCGTCTTCCCCGGCCTGGAGGATTTCGGCATTGCCCCGGTCGAGGCGATCGCGGCCGGTCGTCCGGTGATCGCGTTCGCCGGCGGCGGGGCGCTCGACACCGTGACTGCGAGGGCGTGTCCGGCACGTTCTTCTCGCCCCAAACGCCGGAGGCTCTGGTCGAGGCGGTGCGGCGCTTCGACGAGCGGCAGTATGATCCCCGGCGGATCGCGGCTCAGGCTCAGCGCTTCAGCACTGGCGTGTTCCAGGAGCGTTTCATGGCCTTCGTGGAGGAGAAATTGGAGCAGCATCGTGGTCGCACTCGGCAAGGCGGCGAGTGCATCCGAACCGTGCCGGGACGCGGCGAAGACTAACCTCAGAAGGAACCATCATGGAATTGCGCGAATACTGGCGGGTGGTGTGGCGCAGAATCTGGATCGTCATAGCTTTGCTGGCGTGGTCCTGGTGGTGTCGGTGGCTATGGGCAAGCGCTTGCTCCGACCTACGAGGCCAGCCTGCGCTTCATCGTCGGGGTGCCGCCGAAGCCCCCCGCGGCGATTACTACACCTACGACCGCTACTACACCTGGCTTGCCTCGGAATACCTGGCCGATGACTTCTCCGAAGTGGTCCGGAGCGCCGCCTTCGCCGGCAACGTCAGTGGCCGGCTCAGCCAGGGTGAGGCGCCGATCCGGTGCCCGCCGGTGCGATCTCAGGGCTCGACGGTCGCCGAGAAACAGCACCGCATTCTGACGCATGCACATCACCTGGGGTGATCCGGGCCAGCTCCAGAAGATCGCCCAGGCGGCTGCCGAGACGCTGCAGCAGGACGGCTCGCAGTATTTCAGCCAGCTTGGCGAGGACACGGCGCTCATCCACCTGATCGACCCGCCCGTGGTGACTGCCGTGCCGGTCGGCCTGCGTCAGAGGCTGGACCTCCCTATCCGCCTGGCGCTGGCGTTGCTGGCGGGCCTGTTCCTCGCTTTCCTGGTCGACTACCTGGATGACACTGTTCGCGACGCAAACGAGCTGGATGCTTTGGGGTTGGCCGTGCTGGGCACGATCCCGTCCGCCGGAGGGCGCCTGCGGCTCTGGCCCCGTTGGCACAGACAGCCCTGAGCGCGCCGCGGGGCCAACCCGCGGACGAGCGCACCGCTTTTTGTGAATCATTCGGCATATGGTAGAATGCGCACGCCTGAGCACGCCGTATTTTGCCGCTTATGTGTGGAGGATAGGGTGGAGTTAAGCCGATACGTGGCCTTGTTGTGGAAACGGGGCTGGATCATCGTTCTGGTCATGGCCATCGCCGCGGTCAGCGCCTACGGGTTCAGCCGTATGCAGACGCCGATCTATCGCGCCAGCGTCCAGATCAGCATCAATCCGGCGCGGCCCGACTGGGGGCTGGCGCAGACGGCCAAGACGATGCTGCGCAACTACACGATCAACATGACCACGCGCACCTGGGCGCAGAAGGTCATCGACGAATCTCAAACTGGACGTCTCCACCTGCGTTCCTGTTGGGCCGGGTGAAGACCAGCTCTGACGAATCGAACCTGACTGATTCAGATCGATGTGAACCACGAGGATCCCAAAGTGGCGCAAGATATCGCCTGGAAGTGGGCAAATTTCTTCGTGGAATGGCGCGTCGCCGAGAACCTCGACTTGCAGAAGGCGGACCGCGTGGGCGCCGCCATCCTCGATACGCCGACGCGTGTCGCTCTATTCGCCGAAGACCAAGGTGAACGTCATGGCGGCGGCGGTGGTTGGCCTGCTGCTGGGTGGACTCGTGGTGTTCTTCCTGGAATGGATCGAATCGGACGTCATCCGCAGCGCGCAGGACGTCGAGCGATACATCGGCGTCACGGTGCTGGGCACCATCCCTCCGTTTGCTGACAAACGAATCGACTGCTCCGCGCCTGGTGGCAGAGGGGCGCGCAACGCGTCCGAGTTGAAGAGGAGCTGATCGATGACGAGCCAAGTCCAGGCCAATTTCATTACCCTGACCGATCCGCGAATCCCCGGTAGCGGAGGCGTTTCGCACGCTGCGCACGAATCTGGAATTCTCGAGTCTGGACCATCCGGTGAAGACACTGGTCGTGACCTCGGCCGGGCGACGGCGAGGGCAAGTCCACTACGCTGGCCAATCTGGCGGTGACTGCGGCCCAGTCCGAGAAGACGGTGTGCCTGATCGATTGTGATTTGCGCCGGCCTGTCTCTGCATCAGCTTTTGGGTTGAGCAACGAGGTAGGGCTGACCTCGATGGTTCGCGACGATTCGTCTGCGCGACGCTCCGCCTCTCCAGGCGACCCAGGTGGCCGGCTCTGCGGGTGCTGACCAGCGGGCCCCTGCCACCCAATCCGTCGGAGCTGCTCGGCTCTCGGCGCATGGAGGAAATCATCGCGTCGTTGAGCCGCCAGTCCGATATGGTCTTGTTCGACGCGCCGCCGATCACCATGGTCACTGATGCGGCGGTTCTGGCATCCAAGGTCGACGGCGTGTTGCTCGTGATCAGCGCCGGGCCACACCCGGCGCGAGCATGCCCGGCGCGCCAAGGCCTTCTTGGAAAAGGTCAATGCTCGCCTGGTCGGCGTGGTGCTGAACAACGTGAGCTTTGACGCCAGCCTGCGGGGCTACTACACGGCAGATGGTGGCCTGGCGCTCTTGTGATCGGTCGGACCTGGCATCACACGGGCACATTGGCGGCTGCCCAATGATTGACATCCATGCTCACGTTCTGCCCGGCTTCGACGATGGCCCGGTGTCGATGGACGAGTCGCTCGAGATGCTGAAGCCTCGCCTCCCAGGCCGGGAATCTCGCAGACTTATCGCTACGCCGCACTCGCCGCACGTGGTCGGCAACAGCTACCGCGAGCCGGACATCCGGCCTGGCCGTCCGGGAGCTCCAGAACGAGGCTGACAGCCGGCGGATGGACATCGAAGTTCTCCCGGGCATAGAAGTACAGGTGGACTTCGATCTGGACAGGGAGCGGCGCGAGGGGATTCGCCTTCACCCTGGCGAACAGCCGATACCTGCTGCTGGAGCTGCCCTTTTCGATGTATCCGCTCGTACGCCGAGCAGGTAATCGTCGACCTGCGGGCGGCGCGGCCTGGTGCCCATTCTGGCGCACCCTGAACGTCTGGAGTATTTTCAGGAGAATCTCAATCTGCTGGGCCGGCTGGTCCGCCTTGGCGCTTTGGTTCAGATTACGGCGGACAGCCTGATCGATGGGTTTCGGGCCGCGCAGCTCGGGTCGACCAGCCAGCTGATGTTGGAGCATGACCTCGTCCACTTCCTCGCGTCCGACGCCCATGACAGTCACTATCGCATCCCAGGCCTGGCTGAAGCGCGAGACGCAGCGGCGGATATAGTGGGCGTGGAGGCCGCCGAGGCTCTGGTTCAGGAACACCCGGCGGCGGTGATCCACAATCAGGAGATTCCAGTAGCTGAGCCGCAAAGCTATGCCCCGCCGCGGCGATGGCTGTGGTAGTGCAGCGGTCAGCGAACGACCGTTCGTTGGCTGAGGCGGGGATCGCCGACCATAGATTGCTGACTGCCGCACGCTGAATGCCGATTACCGGCTGCAGAATACTGAACGCTGATTGCTTCTCTAACGAGGTGAGCTGATGAAAGGTCTGATTCTGAGCGGTGGCAAGGGCACGCGCCTGTATCCCATCACATATACCAGCGCCAAGCAACTGGTGCCCATCGCGAACAAGCCGGTTCTTTTCCGAGTGGTGGAGTCCATCGTGCAGGCCGGGATTACCGATATCGGGATCGTCGTCGGCGACACCGCCGAGGAGATAAAAACCGCCGTCGGCGATGGGTGCCGCTGGGGAGCCCAGATCACTTACATTCCGCAGTTGGCGCCGCTCGGTCTGGCCCACGCCGTCAAGATTTCCCAGGACTTCCTGGGCGACGACCGATTTGTGATGTTCCTGGGCGATAACGTCATTCAGGGTGGCATTTCGAGCCTGATCACGCCAGTTCGATGGCTGCAACTACAACGCCCAGGTCGTGCTGACACGGGTCGCCAAACCCGAGCAGTATGGCGTGGCGGAGCTGAACCCAGACGGCAGCATTCGCAAGCTGGTGGAAAAGCCGCGCGAGCCGAAGAGCAACCTGGCCCTGGTAGGGATCTACATGTTCGACTCAAGCGTCTTCGAGGCCGTCAATGCCATCACTCCTTCCTGGCGTGGCGAGCTGGAGATCACCGACGCCATCCAGTATCTGGTGGACAAGGGTCGTGACGTCAACGCCTACGTGCACGAAGGCTGGTGGATCGACACCGGTGCTCCCGGCGACATGCTCGACGCCAACAGACTGGTTCTGCAGGAGCTGAGCGCCGGCGTGGCCGGGTGGGTGGATCGTACGTCCCGCCTGGACGGTCTGGTCGTGGTCGAAAAGGGCGCCGAGATCATCAACAGCGTCATCCGCGGGCCGGCGATCATCGGTGAGGACACTCGCGATCGTCAATTCCTACGTCGGGCCGTTCACGTCCATCTACCATCACGTCGTGCTGGAGAACAGCGAAATCGAGCACAGCATCGTGCTGGAGCACAGCCGCATCGACTCGATTCCCCAGCGTATCGAAGACAGCCTGATCGGGCGCAACGTCGTCATCGCCCGCTCGCCGTTGAAGCCCAAGGCTTACAAGCTCACTCTGGGTGACAACAGTAAGGTAGGGATTATCTGCAACAGTGACTAACGATCGCATGCACGTGACCCTCATTTACGCCGGCATCGCCGGCAAAGGCTTCGATAGCATCGGGCAGGGTATGGATTCGGGCTGGATCAGCCACGGTCTGGCCATGCTCTCTGCCGTGTGCAAGGCCGAGGGGTTTCGAAACTGACCTGATCGACCTGCGCTCGCTCGAAAGCTGGGACCGGTTCCGTGACGAGTTGCGCGCACGCCGCCCGCGCGTGTGCGGCTTGACGATGATGAGCGTCGATTTCAACCCGGTGATGCAGTGCGTCGACGTCATCAAGGAGGTGGACCCGTCGATCGTCGTCGTGGTCGGCGGCCCGCATCCCACCTTGATGACCGACGAGGTACTGGCCAATCCCAAGATCGACTACGTCGTCACCCGAGAAGGGGAGATCTCGTTTCCGCGCTTGCTGAGCGCCATCGAGGGCGGCGAGCCACCGGCCGAGCGCTTGATCGTCGGCGAAATGCCGGACCTGGACGCGCTGCCCTATTCGGACCACGACCTGTTCCTGAGCGAGTGGCGCAAGTGGGGCTACGGTCTGGACTCGCCAGAGGCGCCCTTCACCGAGCTGCTGCCGCCGCCATTCGTGACGATCATCGCCGGCAGGGGCTGCATCTACAACTGCGCGTTCTGTAAGCCGGCGGAGAGCCTGATCTTCGGCAAGAAAGTGCGGCGGCGCAGCGTGGCCAACGTCATGGGCGAGCTGCGGATGCTGCGCGATCGGTTCCACTTCAGCAGCTTCATGTTCCACGACGACTGTCTGATCGAGGACCGGGAATGGGTGACCGAGTTCTGCCGAGGCGTACATCGGCCGAGGGCTTCACCCAACCTTTCTTCTGCCAGGGCCGCGCCGACATCATCGTTCGTCACGAGGACATGGTGGCGCTGATGGCGAAGGCGGGGCTGAAGCGGCTACTTCATCGGTTTCGAAAGCGGCAACGACCGCGTCTTGAACTTCATCCGCAAGGGCACCACGCGGGCGATCAATATCCAGGCGGCGGCCGTGTGCCGCAAGTACGGCATTACCATCTGGGCCAACTACATGCTGGGCTTGCCGACCGAAACCAAAGAAGAGATCATGGACACGGTGTCGATGCTGAAGGAGATCG
Organism: uncultured Chloroflexia bacterium; assembly: GCA_963843645.1. GTDB lineage: Bacteria > Chloroflexota > Anaerolineae > DAOTYC01 > DAOTYC01 > CAWJLE01. The sequence goes on from CAWJLE010000005.1 coordinate 720,834, forward strand.
ATCCGGACTACTACAGCCCGGCTTTCTACACGCCGCATCCGGGCAGCGACCTGTACGACTATTGCGAGGAGCACGATCTGTCGCTCATCAAGACCCACGACAGCTACCGGCGCAACCCCGATGAGCTGAAGATCAAGGGGCACGACTACGAGTTCCTGCAGTTGGGCGCTGCAGGAGTCTATGCGGCGCAAGCCGGTCAATCAGCTTCGGCGCACGGCCGCCGCCTACTGGAAGCGGTACGCTTCCCCGGCAAAGGTGATTCGGAAGCTGCGTCGTCTGACTCAAGGAGGAGTAAGTTGAAGACAATCATGGTCACCGGCGGAGCGGGCTTCATCGGCAGCAACTTCGCCCGCCATATTCTCGACACTTATCCGAAATACCGGGTTGTGGTCTACGACAAGCTGACTTATGCCGGAAATATGGACAACCTGCGCGACCTGACGACTTCGCGTCGCTTCGTTTTCGTGAAGGGCGACATTGCCGATGCGAGCGAAGTGACGGCCACGCTGCGCGACCATCGCGTCGACGCGATCGTCAACTTTGCTGCTGAAAGCCACGTCGACCGCTCGATCCTCGATCCCGACGCGTTCATCCGAACCGACGTCTACGGGACGTACGTGCTGTTGGAAGCGGCCCGATCGTCAGAAGATCGAGCGGTTTCTGCAAGTGTCCACTGACGAGGTTTGTGGCTCGACCGCTTCAGGCGCTTTCAAGGAGTCCGATCCGCTTGCCCCGAACAGCCCTTACTCGGCCAGCAAGGCCGGCGGCGAGCTGATGGTCCGCGCCTACAGCCAGACCTTCGGGCTGCCCACGCTGGTGACTCGTGGCTCGAACACCTTCGGGCCGTTCCAGTATCCGGAGAAACTGGCGTCTCTCTTCATCACGAATGCCATCGACGACCTGCCGCTGCCGGTGTACGGTGACGGCAAGCAGGTCCGTGACTGGCTGTACGTGCTGGATCACTGTCGGGGCATCGACGTGGTGCTGCATCGGGGCACGCCCGGCGAAGTCTACAACGTCGGCGGGGAGAACGAGCGGTACAACATGCAGGTGACGGAATTGATACTGGGCCTGTTGGGCAAGCCGCGCACCCTGATCCGCTACGTGCCCGATCGGCCCGGCCACGACCGCCGCTACGCTCTGGATTGCACCAAGATCAAAGCCCTGGGTTGGACGCCGCGCCGTGATTGGGAGGCGGCCATGGCCGAGACCGTGCAGTGGTACCGCGCGAACGAATGGTGGTGGCGCAAGATCAAGAGTGGTGAGTTTGAAGCCTATTACCGGCAGCAATACGCCGAACGCCTCGCGCGCAGCCGCGATTGCCTTGACGTGTAGGCCAGCCGTAAGACGATACCAACGATACTTCGGAAGTCTGAGTCGGGTCGCGAACGGTGTGCGCACCAGCGGGTGTCAGCGGGCGGGCGAGGTTTGCCGCGCCGGCCGGCGCCCTTCACAACAAAAAAAGAGAAGCATTCCACAACTGGAATGCTTCTCTGATCCTTCGAGAAATACAAGGACCCCGACTAACCCTGGTTCCCTGTCCGTGGCATCCGCTACTAACTTCCTCATTGAGGAAGCGCCCCTACGCAAGCTCCCGAGCTCCTCTCCTTCCGAAGATTGTGCTCGCTTGCCGCCCCTCAGAGCTTTCGCTCCGACCTGCGGCTCACGACTTCGCCCGTTGCCGGGATCGCCGCTCTGCTCACTTCAGTGCTTTCGCCTCTGGCTACTGACTTCCTTGTTTAGGGGAAGCGCCCCTACGTAAGCTCCCGAGCCGACTCTCCTTTCGGAGGTTTAACTCGCTCGCCGCTTTCAGCGCTTGCGCTCCGATTGCGACTCACGGGCCCGTTGCCGGGTTGACCGCTTTGCTTACTTTGAGACATTCACCCCGGTTACTGACTTCCTTGTTCAAGGGAAGCGCCCCTACGCAAGCTCCCGCGCTCGACACTCCTTACGAAGGCCCAACGCACTCGTCGCCTTCAGGCTCGCGCCCTCAACTGCGACTCACGGACCCGTTGCCGGGTGACCGCCTGCCTACTTCAGAACTTTCGCCGGACCATTTAAGGTACTGCAGCTATTCTTCGAGGCCCTTGTGTCACTACTATACACGAAATCGGGGCGTTTGTCAAGGTGTTTTACCTTAAAATCCATACCGCAGAAGTCACAGAAAGGTATACACCGTCGAGGTCAACTCACCAGCCCCAGTCCACCATTCGCTCATCCACGGAATTGTACTGGAAGGTGATGTCCTTCAGCGCATCTTCCAGGAAGGGTCCCTTCTCGCTGCCATCCGCTTTCATGCGGAACAGCTCCCAACGGCCGCGCTCGTCGGTGAAATAGGCGATGTACTGGCCGTCCGGCGACCAGGTGGGAGACACGCTGTTCACGGCCACGTCCGCCAGCGGCCAGCTCCGCGTTACCTGGTTCCGGCCCTTGGCGTCGTCGTTCAGCACGACGACTTCCCAGTGATCCGCCGATTTCGTCTGGAAGACGATCCGGTGCACGTTCGGAGCCCATTCCGGCGATCGATCGCCCTGATAGTCGGTCATCTGCCACTTGTTGGGAGCGTCGTGCACGTCACCGACGCTGTTGTCTGCGCTGGTCAGGGAAAGACCCCGATCGCTGGCGTAGATGAGGCGCACGCCGTCCGGCGCCCAGCTCGGAGAGTAGGCGAAGTCGTGGGACAGCAAGGTCTGGAAGTCCTGGCCGTCGGCGCTTATCGTCGCGATCTTCCACCACGGATGGCGCGGACCGCTGATACACTTCTTCATGACTCCCTTGCCCGGTATTGGGATCTTGAAGCATATGACTTTCTGCGTGTCGTCGCCGGGATAGATCTGGAACGCGATCTCCTGGCCGTCCGGGGACCAGGAGGGCGCTCGCACCCCGATGGTCTTCGCATCGTAGCCGAAGATCAGATGCTCGTCGCTCCCGTCGGTGTTGATCACCCACAACCCGCGCGGGAAGGTGTCCCAGCGACCGAAGACGACCTTCGTCCCATCCGGGGACAGCGAGGGATCGAAACCGTTGGTCAGCCTGTGGAGTCCCGTCCCGTCCGCATCGATGATGTAAATGTCGCCGCCGGTGGACGTCTCGAAGACCAGCTTGCCCTGTGTGCCCGGAGCGCCGGTGGCCGCGGTCGGCCCGGCTTCGCGGTCGCAGTCGGCTCGGGCGCCGGCGTGGTGCTCATCGGCGCAGCCGTCGATGGCGCGGCCTCGGCCGCCGCAGGTACGTCTGTGACCTGCGCGACGTCGCTCAGCGATCCATGGACGGTGACGTAATCGGCACCGCCGCTGATCCACCCCTGGCCCGACCCGGTGGAGCCATCGGCGGAACTCGGCGCGCCGGCAAAGGCGATGCGCAGCCAACCGCTGGTCGGATGAACCCCAGTGACGTCCGCCTTCACGCCTGAGGCGAGAGAGCCGATGGCCGGATAGTTCACGCCCGGGCCTTGCCGGACGTTGATGGACGCCGCCTGAACCTCAGCCCAGACGCTGTTCTGGGCGATAGCCGGTCCCGTCAGCGCGAGACCAGACAACAGGACAGTCAACAGAATGACGTATTGGATCGTTGCCAGGTAGTGCTTCATCTTCTACATCACGCTCCTATCGCTGTGGTGATACCTGACAGAGTTGCAGCCAACTCAGATACTTAGCGCCATAATTATCTAGCAGCGCTAAATAATACCACTGCTGCCATGTCTTGTCAAAACCCACTTCGGCCTTCAGTCGCGACTTGCGCAATCACAAGCCTGCCTCATTTTGCATCCACTTGCCTTTGAAGTAAAATCCGCGCCGAACAGGAGATCGAAACGAAAAATGAGCAAAGGCATCGAATCGAGCAAGCCCCGCCGGCTGGCGGAGGACAAACACTGGTGGTTTCGCAGCCGAACCCACGCGTTGCTGAACATGCTGGACGGCTGCGTCCGTCCGCCTGACAGATCGCGGCGCGTTCTGGACGTGGGCTGCGGCGCCGGCAACATGTTCCATCACCTGGCGCGCTACGGCTCGGTCGTAGGCGTCGAGAACAACCCCAAGCCGCTGAAGGTCGCCCTGGAGCGTGGATACGACGTCCGTCTGGCTGCCGCCGAATCCATGCCGTTCGAGCCGGAGTCTTTCGATCTCATCGCAGCGCTCGACGTGATCGAGCACTGTGTCGACGACGTGGTAGTGCTGCAGGAGATTCACCGAATCGCTGCGCCGGGCGCACTGCTCGTGATCACCACGCCGGCCTTCGCCTGGCTGTGGAGCCACAACGACGAGGTCAACCATCACTACCGGCGATACTCCGGCGCCACGCTGCGTACCCGCCTGGAGGTGGCCGGTTTTCGCGTGCGCCGGCTGGCCTACAACAACTTCTTCATCTTCCCGCCGGTCGCGGCGCTCATCTTCAGCCGGCGCCAGAGTAAGGCCGTTCCGGACCTGGCCGCGCCGGACACCGACGAAGATGCGTACCAGGTGGAAATGGAGCCGGCCTCGGCGCCGGTCAACGCTGCGCTGACGGTCGTCGGGTGGGTGGAGGCCACGCTGCTGCGCTGGATCAATCTGCCTTTCGGCACTGCCATCATCTGTATCGCGGAGCGGGTGTAAGCTTTTCGACTGGACATTCGGCACGTTCTCGTATATCATAATAACGACATCAGCGTCACACAGAAAGGTGGTGAGTCGCGATGATGAGTAATGGTGAAGCTGAATTCAGGTTTGACGATTGGCTGTCTGAAGGAATCCACGGCATCAAGACGCGGCGCCGTCACGTGATGAAGAGCATCCTGCCGCAGGAGTTCGGCAAGCACGTCCGGGCCGCCCGCAAGGAAATGCTTCTCGCCGTCCGTAGTCTGGTCGATGAGGCTATCGAGCAGACCGAGAAGAAGGACAAGGAGCCGACGAAGGCCACCACCATCAAGGTGGAGTAGGCGTCACGCGCCTTTCGGCTCGACGTGCACGGTGGTTTCTTGGCTGTAGGTAACCAACCCGGGCGCGGCGCCTTTGATGCGCTTGACGTAGCGGCGCTCGGTGTAGTCGACCGCGACGGACCGGTCGGCGCGCCCGGCCGAGTAATAAGCGGCGAATCCAGCCGCCTGCAATAAGGTCGTCCGGGGGACGGGCTTCCCTTCCGTCTGGACGATGACGTGCGAGCCCGGGATGCCCCGGGCGTGCAGCCATACATCCGCGCCGGCAGCGCGATGGGTCAACTCATCGTTCTGCCGGCTGTTTTTGCCCACCCAGATCGTGAACCCGTCCACCGATTGCACCGACAAGGGTCTGCTGCGCGCCGCGCGCGAGCGTTTGGGCTGTTCTTTGACATAACCCGCTTCTTCCAATGCAGAACGAACCTCTTCGATCTCCGGCTGGTTGCTTGCCAGGTCCAGATCGTTGGTCAGCTGCTGCAGGTAGCGCTCGGCCAGGTCCAGCTCCGCCAGCATGGGCGGCAGCTCTTTCGCCGCCTTCTTGGCGCGGCTGTACTGGTCGAACAGGTGGTGCGCGTTCTCGGCCGGTGTCAGCTTGGGGTCCAGCTCGATCTGCAGCGGCCGGTCGGGCGCCCACTCGACCGTGAGCCGCTTTTGGCCCGGCTTGACCTCGTGGGCGTAAGCCAACAGCATCTCGCCCGACAACCGCAGCGCGTCGATCTGTTCCTGCGACTGCAGCGAGCGGTGGAGGCTGCCGCGCTTGCGGTCGACCTGTTTCAATGCGCCGCCGATCAGCAATCGGACCTGCCGCTTGGTCGCACCGTAGGGGTCACGACTGGTCTGCGCCTGGATGTAGCGCTCGATGGCCTGGCCGATCGTCTCCGTTCGGTCGAAGGCGCCGGCGTGGCGCAGCGCATAGGGCGCGAAGTCGGTCACTTCTCCGTCCGCGACGGCGACGCACGGATCCCAGGGCCCGCGCGTTTCGCTGCGGACCAGGTGATCGAACTCGCGCGAGAGCGGGCCGACCCGTCCCTGGTTGGGGGCCTCGTCCAGCTGCGCCACCGCGACCTCGGCGTGCCCGTAGGCCCGGAAGGCCAGCTCTCGCGCCAGCAGAGGGCTCACGCCGCGCACGCCGTTGACCAGCGCCCGCCAGACCGGCGTGGCGGGTTCGCCTGCCTGGAGGATCTCCCTCAGCCGCAGCTCGGTCATTTCCCCGGACGGCAGCTTGTCCTGGCTCGGCGGCGGCACGTAGGGCTGGCGCGGCAGGATCGTGCGGTATCGGTTGACCTCCGGTCCTACGCGCTTGATGCTGTCCAGCACCACGTCGTCCGCGTCGAGCAAGATGACGTTGCTGTGGCGTCCCATGATCTCGACCACCAGCGTCGTGTTGCCCTGCTCGTGGTGGTGAAAGCCCAGCCGCAGGATGCGCTCGTCAGGCGCCTGCTCCACTGCGGACAGGCGGGCGTCCCGCACGTCGCGGCGCAAGAGCAGCAGCAGCGGCGTGTGCGTCTCCACGCCACGGCGCAGTTTCTCGGAAGAGAAGTGCACGCGGGCGAGCTGCGGATGCGCGGAGATCAGCAGGTAGCGCCGGGCGGGCGGAACCCACAGTTCCATGCCGAGCGTCAGCTCGTCGACGAGCACCACTTCCTGGACACGGCCGCCGATCTGGCCCTGAAGCTCATCGGCCACGGCGGCCAGCGTCAGCGCGTCGAAATACATCAGATGGTCCCTTTCAGCTGTCGTTGATAGACGGCCAGGGTCTCTTCCGCCGCCCGCGCCCACGAGAAGTGGGCCGCCTGCGCCAGTCCGGCCGCGCGCATCTCGTTTCGCAGGGCTTCGTCCTCCCAGATCGCCTTCACCTGGGCTGCCACGTCGTCGACCTGGTCCGGGTCGAAGTAGCGTGCCGCATCGCCGCCCAGCTCGGGCAGGCTCGAAGTCCGGCTGCAGGCGACGGGCGCGCCGCAGGCCATCGCTTCCAGCACCGGCAGCCCGAAGCCCTCGTACACTGACGGCACCACGGCGGCGGTCGCCGCGCTGTAGACCGCGGGCAGGTCCTCGTCCGGCGCGTAGCCGAGCAGTCGGACGTCGACGTTGGGGCCCAGCTCGTCCAGGCGGCGGAAGAAGCCCTCGTACAGCCAGCCTTTCGCCCCGACCAGAACCAGCGGCGGGCAGCGCCCGTGCGGGTCCTGCCGGCGGAGCGCGTCGAGAGCGTCCAGAAGCCGAATCAGGTTCTTGCGCGGCTCCAGGGTCCCGACGTGGAGCAGGAAGCGCTCGGGCAGCGCGTATTTCGCGCGGACCTCGGCGCACCTTGCGGCCGGAGCCGGCCGGAAATGCGAAGCCGCGGCCTCGTAGACCACGGTGATCTTGGCCGGATCGACGCCGAAATGGGAGACGAGATCGTGCTTCGTGGATTCCGAGATGGCGATGATGGCGCCCGCGCGCCGGCAGAAGAGAGGCACGGCCAGGTTCAGATAGCGGTAGTTGAGCGGCTTGTGATGGGCCGGGAAAAGATGAAAGATGAGGTCGTGCACGGTCAGCACGGTCGGGACGCCCCGCAGCGGCAGCAGCAGGTGCTCGGTGGCATGAAACAGCTCCGCGTCCGGCAGCAGGCGGTCGAAGCCCACGCCCGCCAGCTGCCCCAGGTAGACGGCCATGCGCCAGGGCTTGTAGCCCGCGTACACCGTGCGCGCCGGAAGGTGGTCCAGCCCGGACAGGGGCCGGCTGGTCCGATCCCGGTTGTAGAAGAGACCCCAGCGGCCGGGCCGGCGCTCATCGAGGCCCCTGACCAGGCTCTCTGCGTAACGTCCCAGCCCGGCCCGACTGTGCACGGCGGCCGAAACGTCGACGTAAATCGGCATCGGTTCCGTCCACGGCTCCTGTATGCTAAGCTACGACGTCGAACACAGCGCCGGACTGCGGCGGCAGCGCAAGGTTCATCAGTTTGCCTTGCGTCACCCGCAGAATGTCGCCGCTCCACACCTCACGCAGGACCGCGCCCTCGGCCAGGTAGTCACCGGTGGGCACATTTATGCGCGTGGTGCTGCGACCCGCGTTCAGCGCGACGACCACCGTCTCTCCGTCGATCCGGCGGCCGAAAGTGAACGTGCGCCGCTCGGCGTGCAGCGGCTGATAATCGCCCTCCGTGAGCGCCCGGCGCTCGTGGCGCAGCTTGATGAAGCGGGTATACGCCTCGTGCAGAGCAACGTTCCAGCGCGCCGGATCCCAGACCATGCTTCCCCGGCAGTCCGGGTCACGGCCGCCTACCATGCCGATCTCGTCGCCGTAGTACACGCAGGGCGCACCGACGTACGTCATCTGGAACAGGACGGCCAGCATGACGGCGCGCTCGTCGCCCCGGGCGAGGCTCAGCAGACGCGCGGTATCGTGGCTGTCCATCAGGTTGAGCTGCGACAAGTTGACCGACTTCGGGTACAGGTTCAGCAGGTCGTCGATCGCCTGCCGGAATCCCGCGCCGTCGAGCCGTGGCACCGGCGCGTACGACAGCCCGGCCGTCAGGTTCTCGTCGATCGTGTCGCTCAGGAAGAAGCCCATCGAGGCTCGCGCGAACAGGTAGTTCATCGTGGCGTCGAACTGGCCGCTCATCAGCCAGCGGGTCGCATCGCCCCAGATCTCGCCCACGATGTAGGCGTCCGGATTGGCGTCCTTCACCCTTCGACGGAACTCGTCCCAGAAGGAGTCGTCGTCGATCTCGTTCGGCACATCCAGGCGCCAGCCGTCGATCCCTTGCTCCACCCAATGGCGCCCCACGTTCCACAGGAACTCACGCACGTCCGGGTTCTCTGAGTTGAGCTTGGGCAGCGCGCACAGCCCCCACCAGCAGGCGTAGTTCCCGCCGGTTTCGCCATCGTAGGCGCGCAGCGGAAAGCCGCGGATGTGGAACCAGTCCAGGTAGGGCGAGGCCGGGCCGTTCTCCAGGATGTGGTTGAACTGGAAGAAACCGCGTCCGGTGTGATTGAACACACCGTCCAGGACGACTCGCATGCCGCGCCGGTGCGCTTCGTCCAGCAGCGTGCGGAAGGCCGCGTCGCCGCCGAGGATCGGGTCCACCTGGAGATAGCTGAAAGTGTGGTAGCGGTGATTGGCCGTCGACTGGAAGATCGGGTTGAAATAGAGCGCGTTGATGCCGAGGTCTTGCAGGTAATCGAGGTGATCGACCACGCCCAACAGGTCGCCGCCCTTAAAACCGTGCGTCGTCGGCGGCGAGTCCCATTCCTCCAGGTGATGCGGTTTTGGCACGTGCGGGTTTTTCGCGAATCGATCCGGGAAGATCTGATAAAAAACTGCCCCGGGAATCCAGCTTGGAGGCGTTCCGATAGCCATAAACGGTTTTTGCTCCTCAAGAACTGACATAAACTACCGTTAAGACTAACACGCGCGGCGTCATTTGTCAACTGGTTTTCACACGTGTGCGCATAGCCGGGGCGGCGGACCTCTCCCCCGGCCCCAGATCGCAACCTTCATCCCGTTCACATGGCTCCCTCACGAATTTCTCACACCGAGCGGGTATGATGTGCCCGTAAGTTTGAAACACACAACAAAACAACCGCGCCGCTGAGCCGGCGCACTCGACCTGGAGGTTTACAATGAAGAAGCGGTTTTCGTCCCTCACGATCCTGTTCGCCCTCGGCCTGGTGGCCCTCGTTTCGTCGCTCGTGTACCCGGTGATGTCCTACGCGGCTGCACCTGTCGCCCCTGTGGCGGCCGTCCAGTTGACCACAGCGGAAACGCAGAGCTTGCTGCTGTTCATGCGGGAAGAAGAAAAGCTGGCTCACGACGTCTACGTGACGTTATACGACAAGTGGGGTATCTTCGTCTTCGATAATATCGCCAACGGCGAATCGACCCACATGGCCGCGATCAAGGCCCTGCTCGACCGGTACGGCCTCGCCGATCCGGCGGCGGGCAAGGGCGTCGGTGAGTTCACCGATCCGACTCTGCAGAGCCTGTACGATCAGTTGGTGGCATCGGGGCAGGTTTCGCTGAGCGGCGCGCTGCGCGTGGGTGCGACCATCGAAGAGATCGACATCCGCGACCTGAATGCCACGCTCGCGGACACGACGAACCGGGATGTCACCCTGGTCTACGAGAACCTGATGAAGGGTTCCCGCAATCACCTGCGCGCCTTCGTCTCCACCTTGAGCGCGCAGACAGGGGAGACCTACGAGCCCCAGTACCTCAGCGCGGACGAATACGACGCCATCGTCGGCTCCGGCATCGAGCGCGGCCCGGCCCGCCGCTGACCGGTTCGAAAAGCCTGCACCTGCGCCCGCGGGCGGCCCCGGCCCTCCGCGGGCGCAGCCATTTCCCCTCTCAGCGCCAAAATGATATAATTCGCATCAGCGACTTGTACAAAAGAGAGTCACGAGCAAGCCTACGCGGGCGGAGCCTGAGATGATCACCAACAGCGTGTTGCAGCGGACGTTCAGCCTGAACTGCCGGGGACGATGCGGCACTTGCTTCACCATCGACGTCGAGGGGCGGCAGTACATCGTGACCGCGCGCCACCTGGTGGAGCAAATCGACGGCCAGGCGGATATCCGCATCTTCCACGAGAAAATGTGGAAGCAGCTGCCCATCAGGTTGGTGGGGCACGGTGCCGGGCGGGCGGACGTGTCGGTGCTGGCGGCGGATATACGGCTGTCGCCCAATTTGCCCCTGGAGGCGAGATCGGGCGGCGTCGCGCTGGGCCAGGACGTCTATTTCCTCGGGTTCCCCTACCGGCTGCACACCGACGTCGGGGCGCTCAATCGCGATTTTCCCCTGCCGTTCGTCAAGAAAGCCACACTGTCATGCATCGCCATCGAGGACGGGGTCTCCTGCTTCTTCCTCGACGGCCACAACAATCCGGGTTTCTCCGGCGGCCCGGTCGTGTTCACGCGTCCCAGGGAGCTCAAGTACCGCGTCGCCGCGGTGATCGCCGGGTTCCGCGCGCATAGCCAACCCGTGTACCATGGCGACGAGCCCTCGGAGCTGTTCGCGTACGAGAACACCGGCATCATCCTGTCGTACGGCATTCGCCACGCCGTCGAGATCATCCGCGCGAACCCGATCGGCCTGGAGCTGCGTGACTGACGGCACTGCCCAGTCCATTTAACCGCAGATGAACGCAGATATACACAGATTAGAAACGCAAGGTAACCTGTGGCCATCTGCGTTTATCTACAGTCAGACGCTGTTCTTTCAAGCATCACAATCCCGCCCTGCATCGACCTGTTTGTGCGCCGGCGGCACGCTGGGCGGGAAAGCTGGCGCTTCCTCCTGTGCGCAGGAAGCGAAGCCTGGCAGCCCAGAGAGCGAGTGATCCCGGGGCAGCGGCGCTTGATCGGATCGCAGGTCATCTGGACCGCGAAACACACGAATGGAACGCGCGAGAAACGGCCTTCGCCGTGGGATCGGTTTAGCCGGGTCCTAGGGAGTCTTTTTTCGCGCGTTTCGTTCCGTTTCGTGCGTTTCGTGGTCCAGACGACCCTGCGATTGATTAGATGCTATTGCCCTCGGTGGTGATTTCCGTTCGCCACCCCGACATGATATAATTCGCATAACCGACTCTGTTGGAGGAACTAGCGAATATGTCTGCTGTGCAACGCGACGCGGACCTGTGCACCACAGCCTCAAATTGCATACCGGTGATGGTCGAGCGCATCGTTCGCGAGTTTCAGCCGTCGCGGATCATCCTGTTCGGCTCCTACGCGCGCGGCGAAGCCGCCGCGGACAGCGACGTTGACCTGCTCGTGGTCATGCCCAAGTCGAAGACAAACGTTAGGCACAGCTTGATTACTGTGATGCGTCCACTCATGGTGTTTTCGGAGAACTGTAATCTGCGCAGGCATCATTTTGTCGTGCATTACGGCATGAACCTCTGATGGATGAAGGGACAAATGGTGATGTTTCAATTGCTGAACCGCCTGAGATCGTCTAGATTGAGGTGCGGATTCATCACTGACTTTGGGGGCATCCGATGATCTCTCGAATAGGTTTGCACAATTTCAAGGCCTTTGATGAGTTGGGGCTTGAATTGAAACCACTGACGTTTCTTCTTGGGCCGAATAACTCTGGTAAATCATCGATTATCGCGGCTCTTCGCGTACTGACTCAGACTATTGAAAGCTACGACCCTCACGTTGCTCTTCTCCTGGATGGGATAATGGGGGACTTCGGTACATTCAAAGACGTCGTCTACGGGAATCACCGGGCACGCGTGCTGGGGATTAGCATTTCAATTCAGCCAGGCGTTTCCAAACTCGGCGATCCTGTGCGCGATGACGGCGCTTCCGCCGACTTGTGGCCGGGATCCACCAGTCAGACAATGCAAATCACGCTGGAGTACAAGTACAGGACAGTGCGACGCGAGGTCGTTTTGAACCGTACCGAGGTGAAGCTAGATAATGTGTCTCTTCTGGCGACAGCCTATTCGAAGGATTCTGAGAGGCAATTAGTCGAGAAAATCGGGGACACCTCAGTGCCTTCTTCCTTAAAATCAACAGTGGCAGACGCGCTCAGGATTCACAATTTCCTACCACAGATTTCTACATATTACGCCTCAAGACAGTCTGAGCGCAGTGCTCTCGGTAGCTTCATGACATCGGACATCGAGAAAAATCTTCAGAGCGCTACTCGAGTTTCGAGGTCGGCCCAGATACACCTTCGGGACGTGGAGTATGTTGGCGCGATGCGTGTGCCCCCATTGAGAACCTATTTGTTCGGCGGCGAAAGAAGGCGACGTATCGGAGCATCTGGCGAGAACGCTGCCAACGTGTTGGCGATGGATTCAGCACGTGGAGGTTCTCGATCGCTCAATATTGCGGGGCATGTACGAGACTGGATGAAACAGGCTGGTATTGCGTCAGATCTGCGCGTGGAACCGTTATCCGACCGCCACTATGAAATCCGCGTGCAGCATCCGGTCACAGAGGAATATCAGAATCTAGCAGATGTAGGCTATGGCAACAGCCAAATACTGCCAGTCCTTGTTGGTGGTTTCAATCTCCGACCGGGCGCCACGTATCTTGTGGAAGAACCTGAGATACATTTGCACCCGCGTGCGCAAGCGGAGCTGGGCGACTTCTTCCTCGACCTCTACCGGCGGGGAGTGCAGTCAGTTGTGGAAACGCACAGCGAACATCTGATCCTGCGTCTGCAACAGCACGTCGCAAGCCAGTCGATACCCCCCGACAAGATCGGCTTCTACTACGTTTATGCGCAGGGCAAGAAAAAGGGGGTGGCCCCACTTAAGCTGGATAGCCTTGGCCGTTTCACCGAGCCTTGGCCCGAAGGTTTCTTCCCGGAACGTCTGGAAGAGGCCAAGAAACTGTCCAAATTGCGCTTTAAGATCGAGTCGTCGGAGAATCGCTGACGTGGAGATCGTCATTGACGCTCAAGTGGTCAGCGCCTATTTCCAGGAATCTGCCCTCGAACTGCCGGCACCTGCAGGAGGTCTTACAGACAGTGCGACCTTGGTTTTCGAGCGGGTCGGAACACATGATCGAGCCTTTCTCGACGAAGGCGGACAAATCAAACAGGAGTGGCGCAATTTGGTGCAACCAGAATGGTTCGACGTATGGTACGCCGATCTCATTCGGGACGATGCCGCCATAGAGATAGCTGCACCCACGTGTGAATCACTGCGCCAAGCCCTGAAGAGCAAGGGTTTCCCACAGGGCAGTCGGGACTTCTGGTACGTCCGAACGGCAAAGGCCGTTTTGAACCGATATGGGCAGGCGGTCATAGTGTCTGAGGATATGGACTTGCACGATCCGATTCAGAAAAAGGTGGAAACGACACACCGGGGGCGGATTCTTCGATCTGGGAACGGGTCAGTTGCCAAGTTCCTTCAGCGACGCGAGAATATCGCCGTCGTATGTGTGGCGGCGTACCTCCAACTGGTCGACAATGAAGAGAACGGGCCAGTTGGGTACGATTGCCAAAGCAGTTGACTGACCAGCGGAGTGAGATCCATCGCGCCAGTGTGACAGCAAGAGCTGCCATGGAGGAGTCATGGACGAGATTGACCTGAAGAAATTCCCTGACCAATCAGTCGACGATGCTGGGATGATTGTCAATTTGCCGCTATGGATTGATGAATTCGAGCAGTATTTTGACGCGACAATCGTGGGCGAAATCCAAAAAACGATTCGAATCGGCCTGAAAACAGCGCCTTTCATACTGATTAGTTGCGCCATAGACTTTCTTGTCACCTTTTGGGCAGGCGCTGAATCTACCGGACCTCGCTACGCGGATTTCGTGAACACCTTCTTCCCCGGATATGATGGTAAGAGCTTGTATGCGGAACTTCGCTGCAGGATGGTTCACAACCATTCCGTTGGCAAGAGGGTCATCATATGCTGGAATGAACCAGATATCCACAGATGTACCACTACTGACGGCGTAGTGGTCCTGACGTTGGAACAGTTCTTTGATGACTTTGTCAAGGCGAAAGACAGGTACTTCACAGAGCTACGTAAGGATCCAAAACTGCTTGAGAAACAGATTGCACGATTCAATAGATTGGGTGTATTGTGCTCAGTTGACCCCAATGAACTGAGAGAGTGAGCTACCACGGCCCAACAACCGTAACAGTCAGTCAGGCGCGTGTCGATTTTAATGACCATCAAGGACCAACCACGCACCTGCTTACTTGCCATAAGTGAAAAGGTCAACGTAGTATCTCAACTCTACTTGTTCATTCATTAGTCCCCAGACTTCCGAAGTCTCGCAGACTTCGGAAGTCTCTTCGTATCCGCGGGCTTTCCCGTCACTCCGCCGGCTCGTCCCCTCCCGCCACATGGATTCGGGGGCGGTCATGCCCATGAGGTTGAGGGTGCGCGCGAGCACGTGCTTCGCGGCCAGGGTGAGCTTGAGGCGCGCTTTGGTCAGGGCTTCGTCGCCGGGCTCCGATGAGATGACGCGGCACTGCTTGTAGAACGAGTGGAACAGGCTCGCCAGGTCCTGCGCGTAGTGCGTCAGGTGGTGCGGGGCCAGGTCCTCGGCCGCCATCTCCACGATCTCGGGCAGGAGCAGCATCTGGCGGATGAGCGCCTGCTCGGCCGGCGCGGTCAGCAGCGCGACGTCGCCGTCGGCGAACTCCATGCCCAGGCCTTCAGCTTTGCGCAGGATGCTGCACACGCGGGCGTGCCCGTACTGCACGTACCACACCGGGTTGACGTCCGATTCCTCCTTCGCCAGGGTCAGGTCGAAGTCCATCTGGCTGTCCGCCGAGCGGGACAGCAGGAAGAAGCGCACCGCGTCGGAGCCGACCTCTTCCAGCACCTCACGCAGGGTGATGATGTCGCCGGTGCGCTTGGACAGGCGGACGATCTCGCCGCCGCGCTTCAGGGTGACGAGCTGGTAGAGCAGGACGGTCAGACGCTTCGGGTCGACGCCCAGCGCCTTCATGGCGGACTTCATGCGCGGGACGTGGCCCTGGTGGTCGGCGCCCCACACGTCGATGACCCAGTCGAAGCCCCGTTCGACGAACTTGTTGTAGTGGTAGGCGATGTCCGAGGCGAAGTAACCGGGCGTGCCGTCCGAGCGGATGATCACCGCGTCTTTGTCGTCGCCCACGTCGGTGGCGGCGAACCAGACGGCGCCGTCGTGCTCCGCGATCAGGTTGCGCTCGCGGAGGAGGGTCATCACTTTGCCGAACAGTCCGCTGGTGTAGATCGACTTCTCGGAGAACCAGTGGTCGTACTCGATGCCCATGAAGGCCAGGTCGGTGGAGATGCTCTTCAGCATGGCCGCCAGCCCCAGGTCGCTCAAGGCCTCCGTGGCTTCGGCGCGTTCCATGTGGAGGAAGCGGTCGCCCTCGCGCGCGGCGATGTCGCGGCCCAGGTCGATCATATACGCGCCCTGGTAGCCCTGCTCCGAGACCGGCTCGTCGCGGCCGAGGGCCTGGGCGTAGCGGGCGTACAGGGTATCGGCGAAGTGGCGCATCTGCGTGCCGCCGTCGTTGACGTAATATTCGCGCTGGACCGCGTAGCCGGCGGCCGCCAGGACGCGGGCCAGGGCATCGCCGATGACGGCGTTGCGGCCCGAGCCGACGGTCAGGGGGCCGGTCGGGTTGGCGCTGACGAACTCGACCTGCATCTTGCGCCCTTTGCCCAGATCGACGTCCCCGAACGTGGTGGGGGTGGACAGGATGCCGTCCACCTGGCGGGCGACCCATGCGTCGTCGAGGGTGAAGTTGATGAAGCCGGGATGGGCGGTTGCGGTGCCGGCGATGTACTCTCTCTGGGGCAGGTAGCCGCGCACGATGTCGGCGATCTTGACCGGGGCCATGCGCGCCAGTCGCGCCATCGACATACAGACGGGCGTGGCGAAGTCGCCGTGCTCGGCCTGCTTCGGGTGGCCGATGACCACTTCCGGCACCTCGAAGTCCGGCAGGTCCCCTTTCTTCTGTGCTTTCTTGATGGCGGCTTTCACCAGGTCGGCGAGGTCGTGGTTAATCATTCGATTCCTTTCATATCGAGCCAGTTTGCTCCTGACGACAAATCCACTTTCAAGGGCACCTGCAGCGGGAAGGCGCCCTCCATGGTTTCACAGACGATCGGCGCGACCCGATCCACCTCAGACTCGGGCACGTCCAGAATCAGCTCGTCGTGGACCTGCAGGACCATGCGGCTGTCCAATCCAGCCTCGCGCAGGCGCTCGTCCAGACGAATCATGGCAATCTTGATGATGTCGGCCGCCGAGCCCTGAATGGGCGCGTTGATGGCCATGCGCTCGGCCGCCAGGCGGACGTTGTGCGCGATCTTGCGGCCCTGGGCAGCGGCCTGCAGCTCCGGGAAGTAGCGGCGCCGGCCCAGCAGCGTCTCGACGTAGCCGTCGCGCCCGGCCTGGGCCTTGGTGCCCTCCACGTAGTCACGCACGCCCGGAAACTGGGCGAAGTAGCTGTCGATGAACAGCTGCGCCTCTTCGGTCGTCAGGCCGGTCTGCCGGGCGAGCCCGAAGCCGGTGACGCCGTACGAGATGGCGAAGTTGGTGGTCTTGGCCACGCGCCGCATGTCCGAGGTCACCTGGTCCAGCGGCACGCCGAAGATCGCGGCCGCGGTGCTGCGGTGGATGTCCTCGCCGCGCCGGAAGGCCTCCAGCATGGCCGGGTCGTTCGAAACGTGCGCCAGGATGCGCAGTTCGACCTGCGAGTAGTCCGCCGCCAGCAGCAGGCAGCCGGGCTTGGCGATGAAGGCGCGCCGCACCTGCCGGCCCACGTCGGTGCGGATGGGGATGTTCTGCAGGTTCGGCTCGCTGGACGACAGGCGCCCGGTGACGGCGCCGGTCTGGTTGAACGAGGTGTGCAGCCGGCCGTCCACCGGGCTCACCACCAGCGGCAGCGCGTCGATGTAGGTCGACTTCAGCTTGGACAGCTGGCGGTGCTCCAGGATCAGGTCGATCACCAGGTGCTTCCCGCGCAGGCCCTCCAGCACGTCGGCCGCGGTGGAATAGCGACCCGACTTGGTCTTGTGCGCGCCGATCTTGGGCAGGCCCAGGGTGATGAACAGCGCGTCGCTGAGCTGCTCGGTGGACGCGATATTGAAGGCGTGGCCGACCATCTCCTGAATCTGGCGCTCGAGGTCGGCCAGGCGAGCCTTCATGTCCACGGACAGCTCGGCCAGGAAAGCCGTGTCCAGTGCAATGCCGGTCCGCTCCATGCCCATCAGTACGCTGATCAGCGGCATCTCCACGTCGGTGAAGAGTCGCCACAGGGCCTTGGCCTTGAGCTCGCGCTCCAACGGCTGCACCAGGCGCAACGTCACGTCGGCGTCGGCCGCGGCGTATGGCGCGACGCGCTCCACGGCCACCGCGGACATGCCGATCTGGGCCTTGCCGGTGCCGATCAGGTCGGTCAGCGGCGTCATTTCGACGCCCAGGCGCGCCCAGGCCAGGTTCTTGAGGGCCAGGTTGTGGCCGGCGGGGTTGAGCAGAAATTCGCCCAGCATCGTGTCGAAGGCCAGGCCGCGAACCTCCATGCCCATGCGCTCGAGGACGGCCAGGTCGTACTTCGCGTTGTGCGCGTACTTGGGCAGCTCAGGGTCGGCGAAGAGCGGACCCAGGGCGGCCGCGACGTCCGGCAGTGTGGCCTGCGCGTCGCCCCCGGTGTGGCCCAGCGGCACGTAGTAGCCCTCGCCGGGGCGCGGCGAGATGGACAGGCCCACGCATTCGGCGGTCCAGGGGTCTTCGCTGGTGGTCTCCACGTCGAAGCTGAAGGCGCCGGCTTCGCGCACGTCTGCGGCGAGCGACTCCAGAGCGGTACGGTCGATCGCGGCGGCATAGCGGCCGGGAAACGCGGTCTTCAGGTCGATGAGCAGCTCAGGCTCGGCAAGCTCCTCGGGTGTGGCCTCCGGTGCCTCGCCGCTGACTTCTTCTGCGATCGCGGCCTCGACTGCTTCCACGGCCAGGCCGGAGGACTCACCGGGATCGACCGCGGCGGCGGCTCCCTCGTCGCCGAAGAGGCTGAGTTGGTCCGCCGGGGGCCGCTGCGGCTTTTGCCGCGTGCTGAGGGGCAGGCGGTTGAGCAAGGACCGGAACTCCAGCTCCCGGAACAGGATGACGACCTTGTTGCGGTCGAAGTCGCCCGCGCGGCACTGCTCCACGTCCGCGAGCTGAATGGGCGCTTCTCGCACGATGCGCGCCAGATTGCGGCTCAGGAAAGCGGCCTCCCGCTGTGAGGCCAGGGCCTCGTGCGCGCGCTTGTTCTTGATCTCGTCGAGGTGCTCGTAAATGCCTTCCAGCGTGCCGTAAGCCTGCAGCAGCCCGGTGGCGGTCTTCTCGCCGATGCCCTTCACCCCGGGGATGTTGTCGGACACGTCGCCGACCAGGCCCTTGTAGTCGACGAGTTGCGTCGGCGCAATGCCGTAGCGCGCCCGCACGGCGGCCTCGTCGTACACGATCGTGTCGGAAAAACGCCGGCCCGAGGTCAGGACGCGGACGTGCTCGTCCACCAACTGCAGCGCGTCGCGGTCGCCGGTGACGATGACCGTCTCGAGCCCCTGTTCCTCTGCTTGCAGCGACAGCGCGCCCAGGACGTCGTCCGCCTCGAAATTGGGAAGCGTAAAGACAGGCAGGTTGAACGCATTGATGACCTGCACGATGCGCTCCATCTGCGGGTTGATGTCTTCCGGGTGCTCTTTGCGGTGTGCCTTGTACGCCGGGTACACGTCGTGACGAAACGTCCGCCCAACGTCGAAGGCGACGGCGATGTAGTCTGGCTGCACGTCGCGCCACACGGTGATGAGCATCGAGGCGAAGCCGAACACCGCATTGGTCAGCTCCCCGCGGGCGGTGCGCATTTCCTGCGGCAGGGCGTTGTAGGCGCGGTAGGCCAGCGAGTGGCCGTCGATGAGAACCAGCTTATTTCCGGACATAGCGGCTAAGCTCCGTCGCTGCCTGCCGGACCTGGTAGCGCAGCGTGCCCAGGGGCACGTCGGCGCGCACGGCCACGGACAGGATGAAGTTGCATTCCCACAGAAACATCGAGAACAGGAGGAAGTCCCTTCCTTCGTGAATGTGCGTCACAAAACGGCCGCTTCGCTCGTGCAGCAGGCCGGCGATGCGATCAGCGGCGGCGATCTCGGCCGCGACTGCGGCGGCCAGCCCCGGCGCGTACCGCTGGTGGATGATCCCGGTCCAGGCCAAGATGCGGCCGTCCCGGTCCGCGAGGAGTGCGCCCTCCGCGTTGAGGTCCCGCGCGAGGGCCGTCAGGCGCGCCCCCAGCGGGCCGTCGCCGGCCTCGGCCGGCAGCTCCGGCAGCGTTCTGCTGAAGCGCGAAGGCACCCCGCGGTCCGGGAACCACAGGGCCGGCTTGGGGTCGCCGGCACCGGCGCTGCCGACCAGCGAGGGTCGATCTGAGCCCAGGACGATGCGGCGATGGCCGCCGGCCGCAGTCGCGGTCCGCACGGACGCGGTGTCGTCTCGAGGCGGCGCAGTTACAGCCGGCTCTTTCCTCTCCGCGGCGGGACGCGGTGGCGGTTCGACGTCGTCGGTCCCCCCGAGGGCCAACTCGACCTGATGGCGGAGGTCCTCGATGTAGAACGGCTTGCTGAGCAGGCCCTGCGAATCCACCCGCGCCAGCTCGGCCGGCAGTTCCTGACCCAGGAACGGCATCCATATGAGGCGAGTGTCCGGCCGTTCGGCGCGAATGTCGGCTACCAGTTGCGCCGGAGCGCATCGCTCCAGGTCGGCGTCCACGATCAGCAGATCGACCTGCTGCAACCCGGCAATCCTTCGCGCGTCCCGGCCGTCGTGCGCCACGATGATGGCGTATTGGCCCAACCCCTCGAGGCCTTCCTGCAGCATCGTCGCAAAAGCTTCGTCTTCGGACACAGCCAGAATCGTCGCCGCCATGGTCGGAACCTCGCAGACCACTTCACCTAATGGTACAGAAGCGGATTCTCCTCGCAGAGACGCAAAGACCGCCAGGCAAGAAACAAGCTATCGCTGACGTTCTTCGCGCTCGTGACGAGGAACAAGGCTCTCCGAGAGGTTGCTACTCTTTGAACGCGTGGTGCGTGTCGGCCCCGAGGGTCTCGCGCAAGAGCTCGATCCCGTGCGGTATGGCCGGCAACACGGTCCGCAGATTCTCCACAGCGGCTTTCGGGCTGCCCGGCAGATTAACGATCAGTGTCCGACCACGGATGCCCGCCCGCCCTCGCGACAGCATGGCGTGCGGCGTGATTTGCAGGCTGGCGGCGCGCATTGCCTCCTGAAAGCCGGGCGTTTCGCGCTCGATGACGTCGCCCGTGGCTTCCGGCGTGATGTCGCGCGGCGCGAAGCCGGTGCCGCCCGTGGTCAGAATCAGATCCAGATCGCGCGAATCCGCCCACTCGATCAACGTATCGCGGATGGTCGCGCGATCATCCGGTACCACTGCCACGGCCAGGACCCTGGCCTGCAGCTCAGTTTCTACGAGCTTGCGGATCGCGGGTCCGCTCAAGTCTTCGTATTCGCCTCGCGCTCCACGGTCGCTGGCGGTCAGTATCCCCACGCTGAGCATGGGCGCCTCCCTCATTCGGTGGTCTCGCCCTCGAGGAAGTGCCGCCACTCGCCGTCCATACCGTCCTCGGTCACGCCGTAGTAGACGTGAACTTTGCCGTCGAGATCGCGCTGGGCCAGGTTGTAGCGCACCTTGCCTTCCCACTTGTAGGACTTCCAGTACCCGATGTCGCCGTGCCAGACGATCTTGTCCCCGTCCACCTCGGCCTGCTCGCGCTCGGTGATGGCGTACCGCCACAACCTGCGGGCCGACGACCGGGTCACGTTACGAACGATGCTGACGTTGCGGAGGTCCTTCATCGTGTGGTAGGCAACGCCCTTGCGCTCGACCGTCTCCACGATTTCCACGCCGGTCCGCGGCGGTGGAATGCGGTAGACGCCCTGTTCGACCGGGGCGACTCCCGGTTCGGCTGGCGGCGCCGGTGCGGCCACGACCGCCGGTCCAGTGCCTTCGACCGCCACCACCGCGGGCGCGGCCGTCGTGGTCGCCGGCTCCACCGCCGGGACGGTGGTCTTTGGGGCGAATTGCTGCTTCACCAGGTTCACGATCTCATCGCGCACTGCTGCGCTCGTCTCCGACTCCTGGCGCACGAAGATGTGGCTGCCGTCCTCCGCGTAGGGAATGTCGTTTCCACGAGGCACCACCACGCGGAGCACTTTGACGCTCTCCGTTTCCAGCACGTCGACGCTCAGGTCCAGCGGCGGTGTGATCTTGCGCTGGATTTCGGCCTTGAGGGCTGCCATGAGCTCTTCCGGCTTCTCCACGCCGACCGCCTTGACCTTGGCGTTCGGGCTTGCGCCGATGTACAGGGTGCCGCCGTTCGTGTTGGCAAAGGCCACGATGTCACAGACGATGGAGTGCAGGCGGCCACCCGAACGAGTCGCGCGCTCGTGGAAGGACTGCACGATGCTCGGCCCCTGCTCGCGCGCCTGCCGGACGTGATCGAAGGGCGCCTTCGCAGTGGGCCGGTAAGGCCGGGTGCGGGCGAAATCGTTGCCCAGGAAGAGGTTGCGCAGCGCCTCGAAGCTTAGCTCGGGCAGCAACACCTCCGTCACCCGGTCGCCGATGCCGGTCAGGTTTTTGTCGTTCGGATCGCGCGTCAAACGGTGGGCGTCGGAACCCTGGATGCAGAACATGCGCCGAGGGTACTCCGGCTTGGACCCATTGTAGAAGCTGGCTGTCGTCCGGCGGCGGCCGCTCTCCAGATCGGTCACTTCCAGTGCGTGGAGATGCCGGTCCTGGGTGTAGGCGATCTTCGTCTGGCCCCCGAAATCGAAGCCCTGCATGGCCACGCCGTGCGACGAGTTCACGTGGGCGGCGATGATCAGCGCGCCCGCCTCGTCCATGATGCGATAGGCGGAGAGAACGTCCGTGGTCGCGCCCACCAGGGTGCTGCCGGAATCCAGGTCTTCGGGGGGCACGTTTAGCCGCAACAATACGTGCTCCAACTCGCGAACCGTGGTATCGGGACTGAAAACGGCTATGATGTGAAATCCTAGTGTTGCGGTGAACTCAAAACCGGGGAGGACGAGCACACGCTGCAACAGGCGTCGGTACTCCTCCAGGCGCTTACGTTCCGGTGCGCGCAGGCGATTCAATCGTTCCAGCAGCTGCAATTCTTCGATCTCGCTCTGCATCCGAGCGTAACCTGCCACACAATTGTGGTCGGTGAAAGCGATAATGTCCAGCTCTCTGCTTTCAGCCTTCTGAAGAATATCCAGGAAGGTTACGTTGGGCTCAGCGAAGTCGGAAGACGCCGGCGTGTGCAAGTGCATGTCCATCCGGTACCACTGCATCTTGCTCTTGTCTTTCTTTTTCGATTCGGTATCCATGTTGGTCTCAATGAGAGGCCGCAATGGGCGCGGCTCAATCAACAATCCTTTCGTCAATCAATCCATGAATGGGAGCCTCCACCAACGCAAAACGTCCGGAGTCTTCAGGACTTCGGAAGTCTATCGGGCCGATGCTCGCTGCGGCGGGCGAGGACCAGCTCGATAGCGTTGAAGAGGTCGCGGGCGTTGAAAGGCTTCAAGAGGAAGCCGTCAGCGCCGGCTTTTTCGGCCTCGTCGCTGTGATCGAGCGCCGAGGTCAGCAACACGGGAGTACAGGCTGCGTCTGGCGAACAGCGGATACACTGCAGGGCTTGAAGGCCTTTCTCCTTCCCCAAATAGAAGTCGATGATCACTAGATTTGGTTTTTCGTCCTCGACAATCTGCAGTATGTTGAGCCCGCTGCGGGCGGTGGCCACCTCGTAGCCTTCCAGCTCCAACAGAGTCTTCAGGAGAATGACGATCGAGGCATCATCGTCGACAATCAGGATCTTGGCCAATGCAAGCCCTCTCCCCTGTTGCGTTTTATGTTTCGTAATCTATTCTACCACAGGCCAGGGGATAACACAACGTCGAGTATGTCACATGGCATTCATGCGGAGGAGCTTTTCACCACGGAGGCACGGAGAACACAGAGAACGCCAAAGACAACGACGACAACAAGACGACAAAAGCGAATGAAACGACAGAACAATGGAAGCGATAGCATCTGAGATGGAGCTACAATACCATGCGCTTGATGCCGCCCTCTTTGAGGGTAACGACGTTGAAGTTGATGATCAGGCCCACTTGAAGATCCGCCAGCTTCAGGTAGGTGAGCAACTGGGCCTCGTGGATTGGGTGAATGGCATCCACAGCTTTGAGTTCTAGTATTACGCGATTGTCCACCACAAAATCGAGTCGATAGCTGCAATCAACCTCGGTGCCTTTATAGCTAATTGGCAGAACCCTTTCGCGCTCGAACGGAAGACCCCGCAGGGAGAGCTCACGCGCCAGGCAGGCCTGGTATGTGCTCTCAAGGAGACCAGGCCCAAGCCGGCGATGGACTTCGATCGCCGCCCCGATGATCTTCCCGGTCAAGACCTCTTCGTGCAGCATACGTTCCTCCACATTTGTTGTCGGTTCTTGCAGGAGTCTCGTCGTTTCTGTTTTTGTGTGGCGTTTTTGCTTTGGTCGTTCTCAGTGTCCTCCGTGTCTCTGTGGTGAGGAGTCGTCTACGGTTTGCCGGGGACCTGGTGGCAGCGGCGGCAGCGCGCCTCGTAGACTTCGCTGGCGCCGACCAGGATGATAGGGTCGTCGTAGGAGGCGGGTTGGCCGTCGATGAGCCGTTGCGTACGGCACGCGGGGGCGCCGCAGACGACACAGATGGCCTGCAGCTTATCCACCTTCTCGGCCTCGGCCATGAGAAGCGGCATGGGGCCGAAGGGCTCGCCGCGGAAATCCATATCCAGGCCGGCGACGATGACGCGTACCCCGCGCGAGGCCAGGACGTTGCAGACCTGGGCGATGGTCCAGTCGAAGAACTGACCCTCGTCCACTGCCACGACCTCGACGTCCGGATCCGTCAGCTCGAGAATCTCAGTTGCGTGGCGGACGATGATCGCCTCGCAGTACAGGCCGCTGTGCGAGGTCAGCTTTTCCGGGACGAAGCGCACGTCGAGGCTGGGCTTGAAGACCTGCACCTTTTGGCGCGCGATTTGCGAGCGCTTCACGCGCCGGATGAGCTCCTCGGTCTTGCCGCTGAACATGCTGCCGCAGACGACCTCAACCCAGCCGTAACGCTGGGGTCCCGCTGAGGAATATGCGTGGGGAGTTGCAGGGTTCATGGCGCCCTTCTCACCTCATTTATTGTGGAGCAGGCAGCAAAAAGAGGGCGGTCGTTACCCGCCCTCAGGATGCACCTGACATCGATAATGCATTGACCGAAACAGCGACTGGCCGGTTGCCAGGTCATTCCGCTTCTGGGGTCGTTTCCTCGCCTTCGGCGGGGGCCGGCGCCGGGTTGTCCTCGTCCACAAACTCGTAGACGATCTTCTTTTGCTTGCCGCGGCCTTTGCCCTTGGCTTCCGCGGGCGCCTCAACCTCAGCGACTGCTTCCGGCTGCTCCGGCAACATCGCGTCGCGCCGCTCCAACCGCTTGATGAATCGCTCTACCTGGCCGGCGGTATCGACGATGCGCATCTCGCCCGTGAAGAAAGGATGGCACGCCGAGCAAATGTCGGTGTGCATTTCCGGTCGAGTCGATCCCACCTCGAACGTGTTTCCGCAGGCGCAAACCACCTTCGCCTTAGGGTAGTACTTCGGATGAATTTTTTCCTTCATTTTGCCTCACTCGGGTAAACGCTGATTACCTTGCGGCCCTCGCGTCCCCATTCAAACTTCACCACGCCCTCGGCAGTGGCGAAAATCGTATAGTCTCTTCCCAGATCGACGTTAGTGCCGGGATGGAACTTGGTGCCACGCTGCCGTACGATGATGTTGCCCGAAACGACGGACTCACCGCCGAATTTCTTGATGCCCAGCCGTTTCGACTGGCTATCACGACCGTTGCGGCTGCTGCCGCCACCTTTTTTGTGTGCCATACCGTTCTCTCCTGATGCGCTCTACTGCAGGATCTGTTCGATGAGCAACCGCGTGTACGGCTGTCGGTGCCCGCGCTTCACACGATAGCGCTTCTTGGGCGTGTACTTGAAGATCACGCGCTTGCGATCCAGGTCGTGGTCGGTCACTTTGGCGATGACCTTAGCCCCTTCGAGAATGGGCTTGCCGACGTGAATACCGCTATCGTCGGAGATCAACAACACCCGGTCCAGCTCAACGCGCTCACCAACTTCTTTGAATATGTACTCGACGTTGACACTGTCGCCAACTTGTGCCTGGTACTGCTTTCCACCCGTTTCGAAAACGACCTGCATCGACCTCACCTCCAGCGAATCCAATACTCCAGTGGCAGAGGGAGATTATACCTG
The DNA here is from genome assembly GCA_963843645.1 of uncultured Chloroflexia bacterium. GTDB lineage: Bacteria > Chloroflexota > Anaerolineae > DAOTYC01 > DAOTYC01 > CAWJLE01. The sequence continues at coordinate 746,541 of CAWJLE010000005.1, forward strand.
ACCCCTCACGTTTTGTCAAACAACATCTGATTGGCGGGCTACAAGGTCCTTCCAGCTACCCGTGAGACTCGTGGGCAATCTCGAGCACCGAATCATAGAGAGTATCGCTCAGATAGAACCCCGCGACCCGACGCAGAGCGTCGAGAAGCGGGCGGACGCTGACGACGGCACCCCTGGCCTTCGCGTCAATCAAGATGCCTACTACTCCAATTGCACGCAAACCCAAACGCTGAGCGGCATGTCGTCCTTCTTTTTCGTCCAGGAGAATCAGCTCAGCCCCCAGCTCGGTCGCCAAGGCGATGGCCTCAGCTTCACCCCGCCCGAGGTCCCTTCTCAACGCCGTAACGAGGATTTGGTCCCGCACGACATGACGGTCAATCCATTCAGACGCGTCGACGGCATCGGCCCCTGGCCAACGCTTTTCCTGTGCGTTCAGCTCTTCCCAAACGCCAACTGGAATGTGGACGGAGTCGTAGAGCTGACGTAGCAATTCGAATTGCCCAATCGCAGCGAGATTAGTCAGGGGAGACGTGTTGCTGACGACGATCACTGCGGCTCCGACTCGTTCAGAGCGGCAAGGTCCTCATTTAGATCCTCGACATCGTAGTGGGGCGGAATGCGACGAGACGCAAGTATCTGACGGAATTCCCAAAGATCGAGACCTGCCAATTCGCGTGCTTTGCCGATCGACAATCTGCCCTGTGAATATAGGTATACGGCGATTTCGATTTTCAGCTCCGCAGCGTTCAGACGAGCGGAATCGAGAACGTCTTGGGGTATCTCCAAATTAATGCTGCTCATCTCACCCTCCCTCCGGGGACATTCCCGTCGAAGCCGAAGGTTACCACAAAAGGGCATGTATTGAAAGATTCGTGTCTGACTGGCCAGCTCAGCGGCAGGTGTAGCCGCCGTCGATGGCGAGGACCGAGCCGGTGGCGTACGGCGACTCGTCAGAGGCCAGGTACAGGATTCCGGCGGCGATCTCATCGACCTGGCCCATGCGCATCATGGGCCGGTCCGAGCTGAGTCGAACCCGCGCGGCCTCGCGGTCCTCAGACAGGGCGATGTGTTCCTCCACCAGCGGCGTCAGCACGCGCCCGGGACAGACGCAGTTGACCCGGATGTGGTCACCGACGAAATCGAGCGCGGTGCTGCGCGTCAGGGCGATGATACCGGCCTTGGAGACGGTGTAAGCGAGCATGTCGCAGATGCCCACCAGGCCGGCTTCGGAGCTGACGTTCACGATCGAGCCGCCGCGCTGTTTGACCATCTGCGGGATGGTGTACTTCATGCAGAGGAAGATACCGGTCAGGTTGACGTCCATGATGTGCTGCCAGTCCGCTTCAGAGGTCTGGACGACGTTGCCCGGCATGAAGATGCCGGCGTTGTTGACCAGGACGTCGATGCGGCCATAAGCCTCCATGGCCTCTTGGACCATACGCTGCACGTCGGTGGACTGCGACACGTCGGCCTGCACGCGGACCGCTTCTCCGCCGGCAGCCCGAATCTCTTCGAGGGCCTCGGCGCCACGCTGCGGGTCCCGGTTGACGATCACGACTTTGGCGCCCTCGCGGGCAAAGAGCCCGGCCGTCGCCCGGCCGATGCCGGCCCCCGCTCCGGTGACGATCGCGACTTTCCCTGCCAGCCTCATGCTCAATCTCCTCAGAAGATGTCAGACTTCCGACACACTGTCCGTGCGGCCAGCGCGGGCCGCAACGCTCCGGTGCGTTGAGTCTCGAAGACTTCGGAAGTCTCAATTGCATCGGACGACTCGCCTCAAGCGGGTTACTTGAAGATGCGATCCAGCTCAGCGGCGAGGTCGGTGTCTTCGGCCAGCCCAACCAGGTTCATTAAGCTGTAGTCGGGCAACTGCAAGCCGTTCTTCAGCGCCGCTTCACGTCTGTCCCATTCCATCTCACCGGGCAGGTAGATTCGATCCGTACCCTTGGCTTTCGGCGCATTCTTAATCTCGCGGATCATATGGTCCATGCGGGCCTTGAACTTGTCGACCGGCATCATGGCCGGCACGTTGATGGCGATGAAGGCGTGGCCCTCGTTGGCCGGTTCGGGCTTCTCGTCCAGCCAACACTTGACCTCGGACAGCATGGCCGCGCCGGTCATGGCCGCCGCCAGTACTTCGATGAACACGGCCAGACCGTAGCCTTTGTAGCCGGCCATCGGCATGATGGCGCCTTTTTCGGGATAGTCGGTCAGGTCGGTCGTCGGCAGACCCTCTTCATCTACCAGCCAGTTCTCCGGGATGGACTTGCCGGTGGCCTTGGCGGCGATGACTTTCGTGATGGCCACGACGCTCGTGGCGATGTCCAGAAAGATGGGCTTCTCTTCGCCGGCCGGGATGGCGTAGGCGATTGGATTCGTGCCGACGACGCGTCCCCGTGCACCCGGCACCGTCATCCACGCATCGACGTTCGTCATCGACAACCCGATCATGTTCTCCTTGAGGGCCATCGTAGCGTAGTAACCGGCTGCACCAAAGTGGCTGCTGTGGGTCACACCGGCATACGCGATGCCGGCCGTCTTGGCCTTTTCGATGGCCGTGTTCATGGCCAGCGTGGAGGTGGCCATCGGCATGGCGTAATGACCGTCGAACAGCGCCCACGCCGGACCCTCGCCGATCAGCTCAGGCACTGCGTCTGAAAACAGACCGCCCGTGCGGATGTTCCTCATGAGCGGCCGAATTTGTCGGCTGCCGTGCGTGAAAACGCCCCAGGTATCGGTGGTCACCAGGACCTCGGCAGCGGCTTGTGCGTCCTCAGGCCTCAACTCTGATCGGACCATAGCCTCGACGCAAAACGCCTCGAGGTCCGCCGGAAAGACGCGCTTGCTCAACAGGCTCTGAACTTTGTCCATGATTTCTCCTTCCATAAGAACGGGGCTGTGATGGCTATTTTAGTCCCACTCGGCGAAGAGGGCAAGGTAAGTGTGTATTTCGATCAGGCCAACGCCGCGTTCACCCTGTCCATCACGGTGCGGTCGCGGATGAGGCCGCGGACGGCTTCGATGTGCGGATACATGACCTCGTCCACGTCCAGGAATGGCACGTGGGCACGCACCACTTCGTACACGGGACCGGTGCCGCGTCCCAGGCGAGCCGATGGTCCCAGCACTTCGCGGCGAAAATCGATCGCCTGCGACGCGGCGAAAAGCTCGATCGCCAGAATGCGCTCCACGTTCTGGACGATCTCCCAGGCCTGGCGCGCCGCTGTGGTGGAATTGCTGACGTGGTCCTCGGTGTTGGCCGACGTCGGAATGGTATCGGCGCTGGCCGGGTGGACGAGGACCTTGTTCTCGGAAGCCAATGACGCGGCCGTGTACTGTACCAGCATAAAGCCGGAATGCAGTCCGCCGCAACGGGTGAGAAAGGCCGGGAGCGTGCTTCGGTTCGAGGCCTCATCGGTCAGACGGGTCAGACGGCGCTCGGCGATGTTGCCGAGCTCGGTCAGCGCGATCTTGAGATAGTCCATGGCGATGGCTACGGGCTCGCCGTGGAAGTTGCCGCCGGACAGGCACCGTCCCTGCCCCTCCTCATCGAAGACGATGACCGGATTGTCGGTCACGGAATTCAGCTCGATCTCGAGCACCCAGCGGGCGTACAGGATAGCATCGCGGCAGGCGCCGTGGACCTGGGGCATGCAGCGCAGAGTGTACGCATCCTGGACGTCGTGCGGATCGTATTCTCGAACGAAGGTGGAGCCTTCGATCAGACGGCGGATCGCCGCCGCTGCCTCGACCTGTCGGGGATGGGGCCGCAGCGCGTGGATGGCCCCATCGAAGGCTTCGGGAGTGCCGTGCAGCGCTTCCAGACTCAGGCAGCCGGACACGTCGGCGACCGCGGCCAGGTTTTCGGCTTCGCACGTCGTCAGGCAGCCGACGGCGCACGATACCGCTGTGCCGTTGGTGAGCGCCAGGCCCTCTTTAGCTTCCAGGACGACCGGGGCGAGTCCGGCGCGTCGCAGGGCTTCGCTCCCCGGTAGCTTCTCTCCCTGATAGATCGCCTCGCCCCCGCCGATCAGCAGCAGTGCCATGTGGGCCAATGGCGCCAGGTCGCCGCTGGCTCCCAATGAGCCCTGTGACGGCAAGATCGGATAGACGCCATGGTTGAGCAGGGCCACCAGCGCATCGACCAGCTCGGGCCGCACACCCGAGTGGCCGTGGGCGAGCGTATTGGCGCGGATCAAGATGGCTGCGCGGACGACCTCCAGGCTCAGGGGCGCGCCTACGCCGACTGAGTGGCTGACCACGATGTTTCGCTGCAGCTCTTTGACCTGCTCCGGTGAGATCAGACGATCCTTGAAGGCGCCGAAGCCGGTGTTGATGCCGTATACGACGCGCCCGGAAGCGAGCGCCTGCTCGATGAAGTCGCGACTGCGCGCCATCCGCTCACGGGCGGTCTCCGCGACAACCAGTCGCAGACCTTCCGGAGTGGCGCGAGCCACACGGATGACGTCGTCGAGCGACAGGTGTTCCCCATCGATGATAAATGTGTCCATTCTCCCCCTCGTCACAGAGCTTCCAACGCACTGTCCCCGGCCCGGTGTCGACCCAGGCTGGGTGGCCGGCGTACGCCACAACGGCGCTCGTGCCGGAAGTCTATTCGTCCAACTCCCGCGGCAGATCCGTGATCGTCTCTGAGCCTGTTTCGGTGATGACCACGTTGTCCTCGATACGCACGCCGCCCACGCCTGGGAGGTATATGCCGGGCTCGACGGTGAAAACCATGCCGGGCCGCAGCACCAGCTCGCTGCCGGCGACGATGTAGGGCGGCTCGTGGATCTCCAGGCCGAGGCCGTGCCCAAGGCGATGTGTGAAGTTCGCTCCGTATCCAGCTGCGGCAATCACGGCGCGGGCCGCTGCGTCTACCTGGCCGGCGGTGACGCCTGGACGAGCTGCTGCCCGTCCCGCCTCGTTCGCCTGCCGTACGACGTCGTGGACCCGGCGCAATTCGTCGGAGATCTGCCCCACCCCATACGTGCGCGTGATATCTGAGCAGTAGCCGCCGAACTTGACGCCTGCGTCGACCACGACCAGGTCGCCGGTTCGCGCGGGCCGGTTACCTGGCTCGGTGTGCCCCAGGGCGCCGTTCGGGCCGGCCCCTATGATCGGATCGAACGACAGCCGAGCGGCTCCGGCACGCAGTGCGGCGATGCGATATTCGAGCGCCAGCTCGATCTCGGTGCGCCCCGGCCGGAGGGCGGCCTGGACTGCGTGAAATGCCTCCCTGTTCAGACGTGCCGCCTGTCGCATCGTCTCAACCTCGGCCGCATCTTTGCACATGCGCAGCTCAGAAATCAGAGGATCCACGTCGACGAAACGAACGCCGGGAGCGTGCTCTTCGAGGCGCTGCCGCTCCAGTATGCGCATGGTCAGAAACTCGACGCCCAGTCGAGCGCCGGCCAGCTTCTGATCGTGACAGGCCGCGCGAAACGCGCCCGTGTGTCCTTCCTCGTCCGTGTAGGGATATGGCCGGGTCTGAAAACCCAAGGCCGATTGGAGCCGTTCGACCTCGAAGGCGGGAACGACCAGCGCTGCCGTTCCCTCCAGCGGCAGCAGGACGACGATCGGCCGTTCGGAGAGGAAGGTATCCAGGCCGGTGAGATAGAGCAAATTGGCGCCGGGGACCAGGGCCACGGCCTGCAACTGATGCGCGGCCATGAGTTCGCGCAGCGCGGCAACTCGTCGCTCAAACATGTGATCCTCCGAATGATACAGATTGTAGCGTAAGTATAGGCGGCGTCCGGCGGAAGTCAACCGTCAGGGCACATCCCTAATTCTGAGGATATTACCGGACAGGTCCGGCGCAGGTTTTGCCGCGATGGGTCGTTTGGTGTAGAATAAATCGGTAAAATCGAGGCAAATAGCAGCACAGGGAAGAGATGCGAATGGCAGGACAGCGGATATTGAGCGATCGTTATCGCCTGCTCGTGAAGGTCGGGGAAGGAGGCATGGCCGAGGTATATCGCGCCCAGGACACCTTGCTGGGCCGCGCTGTTGCGGTGAAGCTGCTCCGGCCCCAGTACAACAGCGAGTCTTCCTTCTTGGTCCGCTTCTTGCAAGAGGCGCAGGCGGCCGCCGGTCTGTCGCATCCCAACATTGTAACGGTGTACGACGTGGGGCAGGACGGCGACCAGCGCTACATCGTCATGGAATACGTCGAGGGTGTGAGCCTCAAGGAGATCATCCTCGAGTCAGCGCCTTTCAGCGTCGATCGGGCGACGGACATCGGACTCCAGATCTGCCGCGCGGTCGCGGTGGCTCACCGGGCCGGACTCGTCCACCGCGATATCAAGCCGCAGAACGTTCTTTTCACGGGGGACGGCCGCGTCAAAGTCACCGACTTCGGCATCGCTCGAGCCTTGGGCGCGCCCAAGAATCTGACGGAACAGGGCACGGTGTGGGGCACTCCGCACTACATCTCGCCGGAGCAGGCTTCCGGTGAGGAAGTCGGCCCTCCGTCCGACGTCTACTCTATCGGTATCGTGATGTTCGAGATGCTGACAGGCCGGCTGCCTTTCGAGGGGCCGTCGAGCGTGGCGATCGCCATGAAGCACGTGCGCGAGCCGGCGCCGCCGGTGACCCGCTGGAATCCCGGCGTGCCGCCGGAGCTTGCTCGCCTGGTGGCCCGGGCGTTGCTCGAAGTCGCCCGAGGATCGATACGCAACCGCGTCGGAATTTGCCCAGGCCCTGCGCGTCTACCAGCGCACCCGGCAGGAAAGAGCAGAATCGCCCGAGTTGATCGGCCCCGAGCCGATCTCGCCCGCGTCGAGATCCTGGCCGGGCTATGCCGGCGAAAACGCGCGGTCCGCCGCCTGGCCGGAACGGGTGCCACACATCGAGTATGCCGATGAACCAAACGCAACGAGCCACGAACGTCTGGATCCGCTGACTATTGGGGTCGTTGCGGTGGCTTTCGTCGCCATGATCGCGTTGATCCCCCTCGGGATCTTCTTGTTCCAGAGCTTCGCGGCCAAAAGCCCTCCGCCTCCGCCACCACCCCTACCGCCGACGCCCATCGTCTTGCGCGACGACGTCCGCGTGCCATCGCTGGTGGGTGTGAGCCGCGACGAAGCTAACAACCTGGTGCTGATGGCCGGCCTGCGAATGGACGTGGCGGAAGAACGGAACAGTGACACCGTGCCCCTGGGTCGCATCATCGAACAGGAACGACAACCCGGTCAGCTGGCCCGCCGAGGTGACGTCATTCGGGTCGTGGTCAGCAAGGGCCCCAAGCCGGTCACCGTGCAATTGCCGCGCTACGTGGGGCGGGACGTGGCAGAGGCCAGGAAAGACATCGAGGGCAAAGGCCTGGTGGTCCAGGCTGCCGAGCAGTGGGGCGGAACCACGCCTGCCGGCACCGTTATGCAGCAGGACCCGCCGGAGAACGCGGTCGTGCAGCCGAATTCGACCGTCAAGCTGGTGGTCAGCACGGGACCGCGTATTGCTGTGAACGCGGTCATCAACAGCGGCATCACGTTGATGGCCTTCGACCTGGAACGAGACACGTTCAATGCGGGCGAGACTCTGCCGCTAACGTTGTACTGGACGGCGACCGTCGCACAGCGCCAGGACTTCAGCGTGTTCGTTCACTTGATGAAGGACGGCCAGATGGTCGCGCAGCAGGACAATCCGCCGGTCCAAGGAGCGCGCCCAACTTCCGGCTGGGTACCCGAGGAGATCATCCGCGATCCGTACGCGCTCGTGGTGCCGGCGAATGCTCCACCCGGGACGTATTGGATCGAAGTAGGCATGTACAATCAGGCGCAGCAGCGTCAATCTGTCACGAGTCCCGGCTCGGCCAGGGTGTCCAACAGCGCTCTGCTGCTGAAAGAGATTACCGTTCAGGGACGGTAAACATAACCGCATAGACGAGTCCCCTGTTGTGCCTCGCAAATTGAAAGATCGTCCTCAACGTGGTTTGGACCGGCTTGTTAAGATTGTGTTGGCAAATTGACTGGTTTTCTGGTATAATTCACCGGATGTAACATGTGCGTGATGCACTCATGCCAGGTAGACACATTTTAAGGAAGCAACTCCTTGTGGGTCGCGGTGCGCGACTTTAGGTGGGATGTGGAGGAAAGACGGTGAGTTCTGGATGGATGCGTAATGGCTTTGTGTATTTCCTTATCTTGGTCGCGGTTATCGCTTTGTTCTTCAGCGTCTTCTCGCCCCAAAGCCCGGCCACAACGCTGGACTTGACCACGCTGGCGCAGCGCGTGTCTGAGGGCAAGGTCGACAAGCTGTTGGTCAACGGCGACGAGATAAAAGTCTACTACAAAGATAGCCGTGAGCCGGTGATTGCACGCAAAGAGCACAACTCCGACCTGGTGCAGACGCTGACGAACTTGGGCGTGCCCAAGGATAAGATTCTGGCTGCGAACATCGAGGTGGAGAAGCCGAGTGACTGGGGCAGCTGGGTAACGATTCTGAGTGGTGTTTTGCCGCTGATATTCGTTGGCGCCCTATTCTATTTCCTGATGAGACAAGCGCAGGGCAGCAACAGCCAGGCCCTGTCCTTCGGAAAGAGCCGGGCGAGAATGTTTACGGGGGACAAACCGACGGTGACGTTCGCCGACGTAGCAGGTGTGACCGAGGCCAAGCAAGAACTGGCGGAGGTAGTGGAATTCCTGCGCGAGCCGGAGAAGTTCGTCCAGCTCGGTGCCCGGATCCCCAAAGGCGTGCTGCTCGTGGGGGCGCCGGGTACCGGCAAGACGCTGCTGGCCAAGGCGGTGTCAGGCGAGGCCGGAGTGCCCTTCTTCAGCATCAGTGGCTCCGAATTCGTGGAGATGTTCGTAGGTGTGGGCGCCAGCCGCGTGCGTGACCTGTTCGATCAGGCCAAGCGGAACTCACCGTGCATCGTTTTCGTCGACGAGATCGACGCCGTCGGCCGGCACCGTGGTGCAGGTCTGGGCGGCAGCCACGATGAGCGTGAACAGACCCTGAACCAGATACTCGTCGAAATGGACGGGTTCGATACTGACACCAACGTAATCGTCGTCGCTGCCACAAACCGCCCGGACATTCTGGATCCTGCACTGCTGCGTCCAGGTCGTTTCGACCGGCGCGTGGTGCTCGACCGACCGGATATGGTTGGCCGCAAGGCCATCCTGGAAGTGCACGTGCGCGGCAAGCCGCTCGGCCCGGACGTGGATCTGGAGACGCTGGCCAAACAGACGCCGGGCTTCGTGGGCGCGGACATCGAGAACATGATCAATGAGGCTGCCATCCTGGCAGCGCGCCGCGACAAGAAGCTGATCAACATGTCCGAGTTCCAGGAGGCGGTCGAGCGTGTATTGGCCGGACCTGAGCGCCGCAGCCGCATTATCAGTGACAGTGAGAAGCGGGTGATTGCCTATCACGAGGCAGGTCATGCCCTGGTGATGCGTGCGCTGCCCAACAGCGACCCGGTGCACAAGGTTTCCATCGTGGCGCGCGGCATGGCGCTGGGCTACACGATGCCTTTGCCGGTAGATGATCGCTATCTGCAGAGCCGCTCCAAGTTCCGCGATGAGCTGGCGGGCCTGCTGGGAGGGCGAGCGTCGGAAGAGATCGTCTTCAACGAAATCACCACCGGTGCCTCGAATGACCTGGAACGCGCCACCAAGCTGGCGCGCTCGATGGTCACGCAGTACGGCATGAGCGACAAACTGGGCCCGCGGACGTTCGGCGAAAAGGAAGAGCTGGTTTTCCTGGGCAAGGAAATCGGCGAACAGCGCAACTATAGTGAAGAAGTCGCCAGGTCCATCGATTCGGAGGTGCGCAGCCTCATTGAGGAGGCGCACAGCCGTGCGAAGGCTGTCCTGACGGCCGAGCGCGCCACACTGGACGCCGTTGCTCAGAAGCTGATCGAAGTGGAAAGCATCGATGCTGGGGAGCTCAACGCCATCATCGCGGCGTACCAGGGTGGTGATGGAACTGCCCCAGCCGCAGCGTAGAGACCTCCGAAGTCTCTCTCAGACTTTCCGGAGTCTGGAAGTAGCATCGTAAGCCTGGAGGATGCGCAATGGAGATCCCGCCGGGACTCGTTGGAGAGAAGGCGGTTGTGGTGACGGAAGCGTTGACCGCGCGGCATCTGGGCAGCGGCAAGGTTGCCGTTCTGGCAACCCCGGCCATGATCATGCTCATGGAGCAAACTTCCATGGAGGTCGTGGAGCCGTACCTGGAGGCCGACCAGCAGACGGTCGGCACTCGCGTGGACGTGCAGCATCTGGCCGCGACCCCGGAGGGCATGAGGATTCGCATCCGGGCTGAGTTGCAGCAGGTCAACGGGCGCCGACTGACGTATCACGTGGAGGCCTTCGACGCCATGGAGAAGATTGGCGAAGGCACGCACGAACGGGCGATCATAAACCTGGAACGTTTCGAACAGAAGCTCGCCGCAAAGCGCCAGGGCTAGACGACGGCGAACCACGGGTACACGGAGGCCACAGAGAGAAGTCAAGAGCCTCTTGACTTCTCTCTGTGGCCTCCGTGTGCCCGTGGTTCGCCGTCAGGACGCTCTCAGGCGATGTGGGACTCGGGCGACAGCGGGCGCGCGCGCCAGATGAGGTCGGCCGGCTCCAGGCAGAGCTCGAACACGACGTGGCCGGCGGCCATGACCAGAACGCAGCGGCGCAAGCCCGCGTCCGATGGCTCGGTCCATTGGCGGCCGGTGGAAGTCACCGCGAGATCACGTCCTTGCCACGTGAACGAGCGCACCGTCACTTCACCGGTATCGCTGATGCGCGCTTCAATCGTCACAGGTTGGCGCATCCGTGCGCACCTCATTTGCCAGCGCACCTTCCGACAGGTGGCGCAGAAGCAAAGCCAACGCCGCGTCCACAGCGCGCTCCTTGTTCAGCAGGCGGTCGCCTGGGAAAACGAAGCGCTCTACGGCCTCGCCTGCCCGTCCCGCCAGCGCGACGTAGGTCAGGCCCACAGGTTTCTGCGGCGAGCCGCCAGTAGGCCCCGCAATACCCGTGGTAGAGAGGGCGAGATCCGCGCCGAAAGCGCGTAACACTCCGCGTGCCATCTCCTGCGCCGTCGGCTCGCTGACTGCACCGTGCGCCTCCAGAACCGCGTGTGGAACGCTCAGAAACCGCTCTTTGGCCTCATTGGAGTAGGCGACGACCCCGCCCAGCAGATAACCTGAACTCCCGGACACGTTGGTCAACCGGTGGGCCAGCAAGCCACCGGAGCACGACTCGGCCACAGCCAGGGTCAGGTGTAATCGCGTGAGCATGAGCCCTACCTTCTCTTCCAGCGGGACTCCATGCATTTCCGGCACTTCGACCATATCCCCAGCCCCCCTTTCATCGTACCGCTGTAAGCCACATCATAGTCCCTCGTCCGTTTTTTTTCAACCTCAAACCGCACTTTCCCGGCTCTTGGTCGCAGATCCTGGTTCGCCGGCAATCGTCGGTGGCGCTTCGCCCGAAATCTCGGATGCCGTGCGCGGACACTTGACAATCGTTGGCAGGGTGGATATCATATCGCGCATGCCAATATCCCGCGGTCGTACTCTGTTCACTACTGCACTGGGCCACTTCACGGTGGACCTGTACTCCGCACTGGTCCCAATTCTTCTGGCCCAGTTGTCTCGCCCATTCCACCTGTCCAACACGCAAATCGGCCTGGCGGTGCTCTCATACGCGGCGGCGTCAGCGCTGTCGCAGCCGGTCTTCGGCTTCGTCGCCGACCGGATTGGCGGGCGCCTGTTGGCGACGGTCGGGGTGCTGTGGTGCGGCGCGTGGCTCGCCGTGGCTGGTTTCGCGCCGAGCTACCACCCACTGGTGGCCGCGCTCATGATGGCCGGACTCGGCTCCGGCGCATACCATCCACAAGGAGCCGTGCGCGCATCAGTGGCGACGGCCGGTCAGCGCGGCGTTGCGACGTCGCTCTTCTTCCTGGGCGGCAGCATGGGCATGGCTCTGGGTCCGTTCCTGGGTGGGCAGATGCTTCCCGCCTGGGGACCACACAGCCTGGGTCTGGTCTCGTTCTTGACGCTGCCGGTGGCTTGGCAGGTTTGGCACGTATTCGCCGAATCGAGACGTCCCATGGCGGGCGCCGACCTCTCTGCACGTGGGGCCGGTGCATCGAAGCCGCGGCTGGGCATGGATTGGAGCCTTCTGCCGATATGGATCGCGGGGGCGTTGCTGGTGGCGCAGGGGGCGCGAGCCTGGGTGAGCGACAGCTCCAACGCTTACGTCCCCAAGTTCTTCCTGGATCAGGGCCTGTTGCCCGCGGAGTACGGCCTGATCGCGTCGGTGTTTCTCATTGGCGGTTCGGTAGGTGGTCTGCTCGGCGGCTACCTCTCCGATCGCGTCAACAAAAAGCTGGTCATGTCCGGCGCGCTGTTCCTGACGGCGCCGAGCCTGTATCTGTTCTTTCACTCGCCGCCGGAAACGCGGCTGTTTTTTGGCTTCCTGGCGGGCCTCTGTCTCGCCGCGCCGTTCACTCCAACCCTGATGATTCTGCAGGGTTTGATGCCCGAGCGGCTCACCACGATCACCGGACTGGCAATGACGTTTTTCTTCCTCGCGGGCGGCATCGGCACGTCGATGACAGGCGTCCTGGCCGATCGCTTTGGTTTGGGCCAGACCATGAATGTCAATACAGGCATCGTAGTCTTCGGGGCGCTGATCAGCCTGCTCGTGCCAGCGCGGCATACGGTGACGGCGGCTCTGAAGCCGCTGTTTCAGGCGGCAGACGAATCCGGATAGCGTTTCGTCTACATTCGGGGACACGCCGAGACACGGAGATAGCGAAGAGCCTGGCTCATTCCACCGAGCCAGGCTCTTCGCTGATTCTCTTCGTCTTGGCCATTCGGCGCCGAGACGTTACTTGCCGCCGGAGCCGGTGCGTTCCAGTTCCTGAGACAGGTAGTCACGCTCCCAAACCGGATCGACCAGCTCAGCGAGCTTGCGGTCGTAAGCCAACATGCCCTCGTAGTAGGCTGGATCGGAAAGCGCTTCTGCCGCCGCCTCATCTTCAGGCTCGGGCTCAAAGCGGTTGATCAGGTCGCGCGCCTCCGCGTGATGATCGCGCATCGGGCACGGCAGCAGCCAGTTCCCGAAATGCTCCGGATCCTCGAAATTGGCATACTTGTCCTGCCAATTGCGAATGGCAGAGAAGAAGGGCTCACCCCAAACGTCATCCATCGTCTTGCCCGCCTTGAACACGTCGTTGACGTTGACCGGCGAGTACGGGAAGAAGACGCAGGGCATGACCTTGCCGTTCCAGTCGATGTACAGATAGCCGCCAGGCTTGCCGCTGGAAATGCAGCCGCCCGACGTCGTGCCGTAGGTCCAGAAATCTGCGACGAAGCGGTTCTTCTGGTTCATGATCTCCCAGGCACGGTTCCACATCCACACGCGCTGCTCTGGCGTGGGCAGCAGGTCCAGCGTGAAGCCACGTCCGATCGGCATGTAGTGGAACATCCAGGCATAAAGCGCACCCTGCTCCTCGAAGAAGAAATCCAACACCTCGTCGGACAGGATCTCCTCACAATTGAAGCGGGTGGCGGTCAGGGAGATGCCGAACGGCACCCCGACATTGCGCAGGTTGCCCATCGAGGTGAGGATACGATCGAACACACCGTCGCCACGGCGATCGTCTGTCTTCTCTCGCATGCCTTCGACAGAGATGGCCGGAGTCAGGTTGCCGGCTCGTGCGATGCGCGCCGCCATTTCTGAGTCGATCAGTGTGCTGTTGGTGTACATCAGGAACATGCAATCATTGTGCTTTTCGACCATATCCAGCAGGCCCTTGCCATTAGAGCGGTAGGCCAGAGGCTCGCCACCGGAGATCGTGAAGAACCAGACGCCCCACTTCTCCTTGGCCTGGGTGATGATCTGATCGAACACGTCCCAGTCGAGCTTCTCTTTGTTCTCTCCCGAGCTGGCGTAGCAGCCTTTGCAGTGCAGGTTGCACGCTTTGCCGGGACTGATGACCAGAAAGCCGGGAGGGCCCAGACCATCGTGAGCAGCCATGAAGTTCTCGTAGGCCTTGACCTTCTCGGAGTTGAAGAGAATGTTCTTTGCCGTGTTGCGAATGATGCGCTGCGCAAACTGATCGGACAGATTCTTCTTCTCGAGAGCGCGTTCGACCGAATCGATCAGGCAATTGAGGATGCGCTTCTGATCCTCTATAACTTGGGGGGGGATGTTCGGCAACATCTGGTCGCTGATACGCGCCCGGACGTTGTCGAACACCGTCTTCCTGATGCGTCTGCTCTTCAAAGCTTGAGTCGACAGGTTGGCGAGCAAGTTAGCCCAATCGGGAGATAAGCCTCGCACGCCTTGTTTGTCAGCTAGCATGATGTGCCTCCCTTGCTGAGTGTACTTCGACGACAAAGCTCCACTCGCATCAAGTCGAAATATGGGGGTGTTTTGGGGCAAACCAATAGCCAGGCTCAGAAGCAATGGACCAGACGTGCGGGGCACAAAAAGTGCGGTGGTCGACACCCAGAAATAAGAGATGATTTGGGCGGACCCGACTGCGGTAGAGTACCTCGAAGGAGTTCTCCAAGACAGCACGACTGGCCTGCCTGGCTTTCGTCGCTCTATGCGACCAAAACGAGCGCGTCACCTCCTTTCAATACACAGCCATCGTTCACGATGCTGGTCACCCATTGCTCGGGGCGAGAGACGGACCGATGGTCCGCCCGACCTGGAAGTTGTGGACAGAAAATGCATAACACTCAAATATTATAGCACAGAATGCTCAAGCTGTGAAGTGGTTGAGTGCGCGAATATGGGAATTCGGTACCAGGGTTACACCGGCAGTTCGCAGTCTGTCCAGCGGTTGCGGGCTGGATCAGGTCAGCTTCACCTACTTGAGGATCCCTGACAGAGCAGCCAGACCGATGGGGATGAGGAGCCAGCCCAAGATCACGTGGACGCGGAGATAATCGCGCACGAGCCAGTATTCCTTCCGAGGGGTCCAGCGGTTGGCGGTCAGCAGGTCGAGCACCGGCACGAACAGGTCGAGGCTGTACCAGAGCGCGCTGTAGCCGTGTTCAGCATACTCCGGCCTGAGCGGTTCCATGTACCGTCGCCGGAACATGAACACACCGATGGCGACGATCAGAGCGCCCCAGATAAAGGCTCGCGCCGGCCGACGTCCAAAAACCACGAACGCGTCCAGGATCAGGTTCCACCACCATCCGGGCGAGGTTGGGCCGCCTAGAACCTCGACGCGTTCTCGCCTCCTCTCCGCAACGAAAACCGCGTCGGCCTGCTCGGGATAGCCGCGCTGCCGATAATACTGCTCCAAAGTAGAGTACACGTCGGCGCTGTAGGCGGCGTGATTCGCCCAGTCGAGCAGTGTCTGCCAGCTGTTGGCCTCGTTTCCGGCGCTGATGTTCCGGTAAGTGATTCCATCCAGTCTGACTTGCCGGGTGTCCGTGGGCCAGACTGCGTGCGTTAGGAGCAGCGTTTGCAGGCTGGAGTCCTGAAGCGCTGCCTGCGTGTCTATCGTCACGTCGTCCAAGACGCACGGACCGAGCACCTGCAACGATGGCGCCACCCATCCTTGCGAAAGATGCAGTCTCTCCAGAAGCAGTTCTCGCTTGACCATCAGCCGCGACATGTCGAGTTTGGGCAGGTCGAGCGGTAGGTTTTCGCTGCTCCCCGACAACGTCAGGTCCAGAAAAGTGGCGTCCGCCATCGATATGGGCGCGGCGGCCGTCACGTCCTGCATCCATACGGAATCACCGACCGTCATGCCGTTGAACGCCACCGAAGCCTCGTCGAGATACTTGAACTGAGCGTTATCGAGAATGAATTGGCCGCCGACCTCACCCCCGATGAAAATGACCGGACCTGTGAAAAGCGTCTTGGTGAATGAGGCAATGCCGCCCACTTTGAAGTTGCCGAAGTTCGCCGGTTGGCGTCCGACGCAGTGTGTGCCGTCGATTTCCAGGTTGAGGCCAACGTCGGTGTGGCTGAAGTCCAACGGTCCGGCAAAAACTGCGTCGTGCATGAAAACGCTGCCGCCGACTTTCATGCTCACGAAACTTGCGCGTCCGTCGGTGTTGGTGAAACGCGTACCGTTGGCCAACAGGTCTCCGTCAATGTGCGCGCCGATGAACTCCACGGTCGAGCTAAACACTGCATCGGTCATGAAGACGTAGCCTTGTGTATCCAGATCGCTGAAGCCGGCCTTCCCCTGGGAGTTCGAGAACTGCATGCCATCAGCGTGCACTCCCAGAACGGAGTTCAGGCCGAAGTCGGCCGACCCGGCAAACTCCGTGCGGGAGAAGGTGGCAATGCCACCGACTTTCATCGAGCTGAAGCTGATCGATCCTGTTGGGTTGGTAAAGCGCGCTTCGTAGGCGGTAAAGTCCGCGCCGACGTTCATGCGATTGAAGAGGGCCGGGCCGGCGAAAGACGCATCGGTGAAGTAAGCATGGCCACCGATTTCGCATCTCGCTGAAATTGGGTCCATGGTCCGGACTAGTGAACTGCGCTGAATCTGCGTACAGGTCGAGCGCCACCGCGGCGTAGTTGAAGTCGGCTGGTCCGTTGAAGATGGCCTTGTTGATGGACGCGTGTCCTCCGACCTTCATGGTGCTGAACGTGGCGTCCTGTTCTGGACTGGTGAACTGCGCTTCCGCTGCTTCAAAGTCCATGCCGACTTCCGTGCGGCCGAAATCGGCGCGTCCGGCAAATGTGGCCTGACGGAAGAACGCGTAGCCGACGACCTTGAGCGAGCTGAAGCTGGCGCCGGCGGTGGGGTTCGTGAATCGGGCCTGGCTGGCCACGAAATTGCCTCCGACCTGGGCGTCGAAGAAATCGACCGGACCGGACATTTCGGCGCCGACCAGTCCCAAAGATCCACCGACCTTGAGTGCACTGAACGTGACGCCAGGCTGCACATGGGTGAAGCGAGCCTGATCGGCGCTGAGGTCGCCGTCGATAGTCGCGCCGGAGAAATAGGTTGGCCCGGCGAAGAGCGCCTGCTGCAGGTGAGCCGTGCCGCCGACGTGCACGTGCGAGAGACCGGCGCCCACGCGAGTATCCAGGAATTCGGCTCCGCCAGCGATCAGATCACGCCCAACCGTCAAATAATTCAAATTGGCCGGGCCCTCGAAGATCGTCCGAAAGAGGCCGAGAGAGTGGTCGACGCGTACGTCAACGAGACTGACGTTAGCCTTGAATCGGGTATTGCTCAGGTCCACAGCGCTTGCCCAATGACTCAGAGACAGGTCGACCGTGCTCTCGAAGCGACACCCGGTCAGCCAGACCTCAAAAGGTACTTCCGCGTTGTGAAGATCGATGGTATCGGAGATGACGGCCCCAACGATGCGTACGCCGTGACGCGATGCCAGGCTGCCGGTCAGCGGCTGGGTGATCAGGTTTTGTAGGAACGTCCCGCTCAGGAGGCGATCCCTCTCCGCCGGGAAATGCTTCGAGAGGTCGGCGGTTTCGCCGGCAGCGACCTGTTCAGCGACCCATCGTTCGGCCAAGTCCCTCGATGGGCCGGATGGGCTCACGGTCGGCGAAACGACGGCGGTGGCGACTGGAGTCGCTGTGGCGGGAAGAAGTGTGCCTGGGGCCTGCGCGCCCGCCCGGTCCGGCATGAAACATGACAGCAGCAATACCGCGCCGAGACAGACGGCGAACCCGGTCAGGATGGGGAGGCATCGGTTTCCGGTCACGCTCAAAGATAGCTAGCTCCTAGAGCTGGCGTACGGCGCAGAGATCTCCAAACATACGTGAATGCACAACGCCCCCGGGGTCCGTCGACGTCATGTCGATTGCCACAATGCGCCGGTTGTGGCATCGATATCGCGAGAGAATTCCGCGCCGCCGGCACTCCACTTCGCGCGTATCGTCCACATCGGGCTGCCATCGACGGAAGAGAACAAAGTAAAGTCGTTGATCTCGGCTTCAGGGTTCTCGTCCAGGAACTGACGCCCACCGTTGTCGAGAAAGACCTGCATGGCCTCCGTGCTGTCGATCCAGTCGGTCCCGAGCCCGTCGGCCAGGAAGAAGTAGTCCTCTCCGCCCTGCGCCGTGTCGATCTGCCCGCCGCTGACGACGACCTCGTAGTCGGCGTCGATGATGTCTGCATCCGGGCTCGCCATAAACGTCAGGTCCCACTCGCGGCATTTGCCCAGCAGGTTGGCATCGGTACAGAATGCTTCGCCGAGAACTGCGTCCGGGGACCATGGTTCCACATCAGGCCAGGCCACATCGTAGGCCTCGTGCGCACTCGTGAACCCGGCCGCTCGCGGTGTCGGCTTCGGCGTAGGGGTACTCAAACGCGGATGCAGTGTTGGCTTCGGCGTAGGGGTACTCAGAGGCGGATGCGGTGTTGGGGTGGGCGTTTGACCCGGCCGAGCCGCCCCCAACTGGATGCTGTCCAGGAGAGCGTCGAAATAGGACCGGTACCGCTCCCAGGCTGTGGCCGGGGAAGCGACGATGATTCCATAAGCGTAACGGCCCTTGATCACACGGTATATGCTGCCCTCGAGCTTGACCTTGGAGCTGTTCACGCTTGTGAAAGAGGCGACGTCTGCCGCAATACCCGAAATCGGGCGTGTATGTGCCGGTGCGGAGGTGAAATCGTCCGCTGTTCCCTTGATCTGATCCATCACGTCCTGGAACATTTCCTCCAACGCATAGTCAGGATTGGCGTAGGTCGGGGATCGCGTGATTAGACACACACCGCTGACGCCGTCCGATTTGGCCGGGTCGCTGCTCAGGGCGATGACGTCCGCCGCTGCCTGTTCCACCTCCCAGGACGCGGGATACGTTACGGTCAACGCCCACTCCGGCTTCCGATAGGTTCTCGTGTCTGTCTGCGGCAGAGGCCCACCCCAGGCCGGAAGGGCCGATAGGGCCAGCATCGACAACGCAGTCAGCCAACCGACGATCGCCTGGTGCTTCATGGTGGGCTCTCCTTTCATTTGCCGAGTCATCACCCGAACGGCGCCGTCTATCTTCCTTCTCGCGGCGGCAGTCGAGCAAAGTTGAGACTCAGCCAGTCATAGAATCGGGAGACGCCCCCGCACGAGTGGACCCGCCGGGGCGCCTCCCGTCGCCGTGGTGCGCAAATGCCGCTTGCTTATGTGGTGATCGTGACGGTCCCCGTAAGGGGGGACGTGCCGGTCAGGACGCCGGTACCGGTGAGAGGAGTCGTCGGCGTTAGTATGCCCGTCTCCGTCAATGGGACAGTCGACTCGATGGCCGTGGGACTGACCACGACGGTCATCGTCGCAGCAGGCGTAGCCGCCGAAATCGTCGCGGTCGGTGTCGCCCTTCGCGGCGCGGGGACCGCCGATTCGTTCTGCTGCGCCGCGCCGGTCGTGGCAGTTGGGCTGACGGCCTCGGTCGCTGTCTCTGTCGGCATTTCAGTCACTTCTTCTGTCGGCTGCTCGGTTGCTTCTTCGGTCACCGCGACTGGCGGCTCTTCGGTCACCGCAACCGGCGGCTCTTCGGTGACCGCGACCGGCGGCTCCTCGGTCACCGCGACCGGCGGCTCCTCGGTGACCGCGACCGGCGGCTCTTCGGTCATCTCGATCATCGGTTCCTGAGTCGGCTCCATTGGCTCCTCAGTGGGAGTAGCCGTGGGCCGCGGTCTGGGCTGAACCGTCGTCGGGCCGGGCGCAGGCCGATGTGACTGTCGGGTCGGAGCACGCGTCGGAGGAGCTGCACCAATTCTGATGCTACTCAGGATCGAATCCAACTGATCCAGATGTTGCTCCCAGGTGGCCGACAACATGGCGGTAACGATCCCGAAGCCGTCTTCGCCTTTGGTGAAGATGTAGATGTCGCCCTCAACCGGTACACCCGAGATCGTGGCCACCCAGGTGGCGGTCCGGGCCTCCACTCCGGCGACAGTGACGGGCGAGCCCGGCTGCACCTGCACGTCTTCGGCGTCCACTCCTTCCTGGGAGGCCACGTCCCAGAGAACGTCCTCCAGGCTGTAGTTGGGATCGGCGTAAATCGAATCGCGCACGAGGGTCATGCCTGCCAGGTCGTATCCGTTGTTGAAGCTGATGTCCACCAGGTCCGGCGTATACTCGTCCACCTCCCAACCCATCGGGAATTGCAGGGTCAAGCCCCAGCCCGCGTTTCTATAAGTCTGCAAGCCTTGGGCTTGGGCGGGAATCAGGGTCGCGAACAGAACGAGAATCAACACGGCAGCAAATAGGGCAACAGTCGTCCTTTTCATCGACAACGAGGCTCCTTTCTTTTCCGGGGAAGTCGCCAGCAGCAAGGACACACAATTTTGTGCCTGAATGGAACGAGTCTCAGCTCAGTCTGGTCCTGGAGTACTACAAGACAGCAATTCTAGTATATCACCGAAATCGACTTATTTCAATTGCGATTCGGACGAGCAATGGGGTATCGCGTGTAACTGCCGCGCCGGCCTGGCGATTGGAGGACACTGTGGCAAATTCATTTCGCCGTTCTTGCGAGCCACGAATGCTGCCCCGAATACACGAATAAGAACGTCGCAAGAAGACGATATTCGTGTATTCGGGGCAGCATTCGTGGCTCGCAAGAACGGCGAAATGAATTTGCCGAGTACCGTTGACTCCCAGACGCTCCGGCGCGAGTGTTTCTCCACACTCGTATTGGAATTGACGCCTTGGTCTACTACTCCGCAACATGCTAGCGCGAAGGCGCAGAGTGGAATTCGCTCCGCGCCTTTCTCATGCTTCCAGCATTTACGGGCGTGCTATCTTAGAGGAAAGAGGGCCAGGTAGTCATCCAGCGAGCCTCTATCCAGGCAGCATTCGATGATCTTGCGCCCCTCGGCGTCCAGCTCGGGCTCGGCCAGGTAGGGCTGCAGCTCGGTGCTGAAAAATTCCTGCAACATCTCGGCTCCGGCATCGTAAGCCTCGTCGCCGACTTCGTACTGCAGGTTGACCTCCAGCATCCACTCGGGAATGTGGGCACCCTCCACCTGCATCGTGCGGATGGCATAGCCCAATAGGGGGCACCGCGCCGGCTTGAGCTGGTCGGGTCGGAACTTGGCGCCTGAGCGGCGGGCGAGGTATTCGCGGGCGATCCACTCCGGCATAAAACCGACGCGCCACGCGCCGATGTGCTGGTTGGGAGTCAGCGTGTAGCGGGTACTGGGCGTCGTCTGGATTTGTCTCAGCAACAAGTTGGCGTGGATGACGCGGCGACCAGTTGCAAACGGCCAGAACGAACCGACGCCTTCGGAAGCCAGGCCATCGCTGCTCGTGATACTCGGGTTGGCGTAGCCGCGAGGTGCGACGAGTCGCCACAGCCAGGCCAGAGCCGGCGGCAGCAGGTGGAGCATGCCGGCGATGCCGTAGCTTGGAGCCTCGCGAGTACAGGGCGGCGTGCGGACACCGAAGTTGCGTACGTCCACTTCGACCGGGCCGTTCACGACGCCAGGCATCAGGCGGCGCGGCAGGATGACCCGCGGATTGGAGCAGGGTTTCCCCGGCTTGTCTTCCACAGGCTCCCACACCAGGCAGGTCGCGTCCGGGACGGCGTGCAGGTTGAGGAACACGATCGGCTCCGGAGGATGGATGCAGATACGCTCCAGGTTCGGATCCAGGCCGTAGCCGGTGATGTGGTCCAGCCGAATGAACCAGGCCTCTTCGCCGTCACGAACGACGAGCCTCTGGCTCCCATTCTGCAGGTGCGGATGGCAAATGGCCATGTCGTCAGTCACCGGACGCAGCTCGCAGCCCTGGGTCAGCGTGAGCAAGCGCCGCTGCCCGGTGACCACGTTCTGGCCCAGTAGAAGGCGGCCGTCCGGTTCGCGATGAGGATAGCTCAGCATCTCGCTTTTGCCGCCGCCGCTGGCGCCCTCGTGCATAATCGTAACGATGTTGTCGTATGGGGTGACGACCTCGACCGTCGAGCCGTGAGCGGTTATCCAGCCTTCCTCCTCACCGATGTGCAGCAGAATGCCGTAGACGCCCTTCTTGGCGCTCGGCCCCAGGTAGAGGTTGAGCGAGAAGATCTCGTGCAGGCCGTGGGTGCGGTTGTGGACCACAATCTGCCGCCCGTCGCAATGGCTGTGCCGAAAGGGAGGGGCCAGGTAGATGATTGCCCGTGGACAGAAGTCATCGGGCAGTTCGTCGGGGGACAGCATGCCTTGAAGATCGGCCAGCGCCACAGCAAAGAAAGCGGCGCTCTCCGGCGCGACCAGAAGCGTGTCGTAGCCCAGATCCGGCCCGCCGGCGCGGAACGGCTGCACGATCAGCCTTTGGGTGCCCAGCCACTCCAGGATCTCGATGCGCAGCGAGCCGAACAGATAGCCGAATCGACTCTCGAAACGCGACTTGTCGCTGGGGTTGTGGTCGGCGATCAGCAAGCAGTCAGGATCGCGGCGCCGCATGTACGGTTCGCCGAAGTTCACGCCGATACCATTGCGACAGCGGACTACGGTCGCTTCTTTGACACGGCCAACGTCCGGTACGTCGAATTCCACATCGAAGCGATCCGCTCCCGCTCCCCCCAGAGCCAGTTCCAGCAGCGCTTCGCGGTTATCCGGAGTGATCGCCGACGGTGCCGCGCTTAAGGCGGCCTTGATTTGAGGCGGCAGAGTCACTCTGTCCCACGAGAATAACGCCATTCGATTCTCCTCACAGTGTACGCCGGGGACCTGTCCCACCGGCGCACGTTCACCAAACATCGAGCCAAACGAAAAGCCGCCATCGACATCCGGCGGCCTTGCCTGACACGTTTCTGAAGTTTGAGCCAACCCTTATATTACTCTAAAACACCGGTTAACGCAAAGGATGCGCCCGAAGGGGATAGTTCCGCCTGTCTGGCCGACACCGGGCGCCGGCGGCAGCGACAGGCTGCTCGAACTGATTGTCGCACCCGGTGTATTTGGCCTATTTCGACATTCGTAATATTATGGAGAAAATAAGGAGCCCATCTAATTCCAGGATCGCTACGCCGCTTGTCGATCGTGAGCACATTGCCCGCGAGCGCGCTGGACGACGCTCAGTCTATCCTCGCCGGCCCAGCAAACTGGAGGTGGCACAATGAAACGACCCGAACGCATTTCAGGTGCAATGTCGTGGATCGGGCTCACTGGGACGCGAGGCTTCCCCGGTTACGCCGCCAGGGGGGTGGCACTGTGGCTCGTTTTAAGCATGCTCGTTGGCGGGCTGTGGCTGCAGCCGACGATTGCTGCTCCGGACCTCCGGCCGGTTATCGCACCGACGGTCATCCTGGGACCGGCGGCTGTGTCTACGCCTACACCGACAGCCACTACGGCTATCGAGCCCAGCTTGGATGCGGGTCCGGCCACGAGTTCCACCAGTGGGCTGTCGCAGATCATCTGGTCCCCGGACGGTACGGTGCTGGCTGTTGCCACAAACAGCGGCGTTTTTCTGTACGACTCCGCCAGTTTTGCTCGGATCCGCTTCATCGCCAGCGACGCTGCGGTGACCAGCCTGGCTTATTCGCCGGATGGAGCTGTCCTCGGCGCCGGCACCATCGGCGGGGCGGTCCAGTGTTGGCGCGCAAGCGACGGTGAATCGTTGTTGACAATTCAGGAGCAGGCCGGTCCGGTCAACAGCGTCGTCTTCGCGGCCGATAACACAACCCTGGCCGCCGGCTATTGGGACGGTGCGGTGCGGCTGTGGAGCATCACCGACGGCGCACTTCTTGCCGCGCTGCAGGGCCAGGCCGGCCGGGTCTGGAGCGTGGCCTTGAACGGAGATAGCTCCCTGCTCGCCGCGGGCAGTGGCGACGGCACGGTGCATCTTTGGCAGGTAACGACCCGGAAGCAGCTGAGGGTCATTGAGGTTGGCTCCGGTGAGGTGAGCAGCGTCGCCTTCTCGCCCGACAATTCCCTGCTGGCTGCCGGTGCAGGCGACGGCACGGTGCACGTGTTCCGCACGCGAGATGGCGCTTCCCTCCGGAAGCTGCAGGGACACCAGAGCAGCGTGAGCGGCGTCGCCTTCTCACCGGATGGCAACCTGCTGGCTTCTTCGTCCTTGGACGGAAGCGCGCGGCTCTGGCGTCCGAGAGATGGGGCCGCGATTCGCACCCTGCCCGCACAGACCGGCCCCCTGGCCTCAATTGCCTTCTCGCCGGACGGGGACACACTGGGCGCCGGTTCAATCGATGGTCGGGTGAAGCTGTGGGCTTTGCAGGGTGTAGGCGGCGAAGCTCCGGCGCCCGAGGAGCCCGTCGTGGAGTCTACCGAGACTGTGCCGCCGATTGCCACGGTTGCGCCGGAAGCCACCTGTCAGGACAACGCCGTGTACGTGGGCGATGTCACCGTTCCCGACAACACGGTCTTCAACCCTGGGGAGCATTTCGACAAGACCTGGCGCATCCGCAATGCCGGCACTTGCACGTGGGGCGCCGGCTACCATTTAGCCTTTGTTTCGGGCAATATCATGGGGGCACAGAACAGCGTTGGCGTGGTGCTCACCGACCCGAACGGCAGTACCGACGTCAGCGTCCCGATGGTCGCGCCGGCAACGCCCGGGACCTATTCCGGCATGTGGCAGATGGTCAACGCCAATGGGCAGCCATTCGGCCAGAAGTACACTGTCGTCATCCAGGTGCCGCCGCCGCCACCTCCACAGGCGCCAACGCCGACCGACACCGCAACCGTGCCGCCGCCTCCGCCTACGCCACAGCCACAGCCGGCGGGGCCCGCGAAGGTCGAGATTTCCGCCGATCAAACAAGCATTCAGTCGGGGAAGTGCACTACGCTCCGCGCCAACGTGGAGAACGTGAAGGCGGCGTGGTTGGACGGCGATCCTGTGGTCGGCGGTTACGGGGAGAAGAAGGTCTGCCCCTGTCCCAGCAAGACCTACTTCCTCGAGGCCGATCTGAACGATGGAAACCATCTGAAACACTCAGTGACGGTGCACGTGAACGGTTTGTGCCAGTTCGTCATGCCGCCACTCACGCTGGTCGTGCCCAATCCCCTGCTTCACGTCACGTTGATACCGATCTTCCCGACGCCATAAAGGCAGGTCCCGACAAAATGGATCGGACTCCCGAAGTCTCGTGATAGGCTTCGGGAGCCCTTCTTTCTGGCTTGAGCCTAGATTCGTTCGGTAGTCGAGCGCCCATAAACGAACAGCATGGTCACTATCGCAATGCCGTAGATGATGAGTTGACCTGCATACGCGACGCGCGCGATCGCCAAGACGTTCTGCAGCAAGACGATGATCAACACGCCGGCGATCGTGCCCACGTAAGAGCCGGATCCGCCCAGGATGCTCGTCCCGCCGATAACCACCGCCGCGATCGAAGGGAGCAGGTACGGCTCTCCCATGCCCAGGTAGCTTTCGCCCCCGTAGCCTTCGAGCAAAATGCCGCCGAGGGCATTGGCCACGCCACTGACGACGAAGGCCAGAATCAGCGTTCGCCGGATTGGAATGCCTGACAAATACGTGGCGACCACGTTGTTGCCGACAGCGTATACACTGCGTCCGAAAATGGTTCGTAGCAACACGAAGATCAGGATCGCTGCCAGCCCGAGCCAGAGGAGGACCGATAGAGGGATTCCCAACAGCCGACCTGTAATTAGGGCGCTGACGACAGACGGGGCGCTGCCTTTAGGCTGGGCGCCGGTTAGAACGAGCGTCGCGCCCTCCAACATGGCGTTTACCCCTAAGGTCAACACCATCGACGGCAGGCGCAGGTAAGCCACACCGAGGCCATTGAACACGCCGATTGCCGCGCCAGCCAGAAGAGCCAGAGCCAGGGCTCGTCCGACTGTCGCTTCCTCACCGTGCGTCGTAGAGGTCACGATCACCGAACAGAAGTTCATGGTCCAACTGACGGATAGGTCGATATTGCCGGTGAGGATGACGGTCATCTGGCCGATGGCAACGACCCCCAGAATAGATGCAAGGATGAGCTGCTGCAGCAGGCTCGATGGCCGAATGAATCCGGGAGCCAGGATGCCGCCCACGGCGATCAGCACGACGACGAAGAAATAAGCAATGAGGGCTGATCGACGATTGGACCCGGGCGATCCCAACCAGCGGCTCACACCCTCCGACGATGGAATTGCCTCACTCATGAATTTTTCTCCGTACGCCAAGTTCGCGCTGCTCTCACTGGCGCAGCGCTTCAACGTGACTCTTCATACGCAAGATGTTGACAGAACTCAGGGAGATGACGAGCACGAGAATTGCGCCGCGCAGCAACTCGGTCATGAAGGGTGACACGCGCGCCGCGAACAAAACGCTCGGAATGACGGACAGGACGTAGGCGCCCGCGATCGTGCCGCCAGCTCCGCCCACACCGCCGAAGAAACTGTTGCCACCGATAACAGTCGCCGCAATCGAATTCAGGGTGTAGGTGCCGCCCTGGGTTGCGTCACCTGTGGCTGTGTTGGCCGTCACGAACAGACCGGCCAGGGCGGCCAGCAGCCCCGCGAGCGTATACGTCAGCAACTTGGTGCGGGCGACGTTCAGTCCGGACATGCGCGCTGACGTCTCGCTGCTCCCCACGGCATAGATGGCCTGTCCCAGCGCTGAGCTTTTGAGCGGGTACCAGAACAGCCCGAGGATGAGAAAGAGCAGGAACAAACTGGCCGGAACCGCGTGGAGGAGTCTCCCGGTGAGCAGGTTGCTGTACCATTCGGGGACGGAGCCGCCCGGATTCGGCAGCACGTACAGAGCAATGCCGTTGAAGATGGACGAAGTAGCGAGGGTAACGATGATGGGGGCTAGGCGACCGTACGCGACCAGTACGCCGTTCAGGGCGCCAGCGGCGGCCCCGACGAGAAGGCAGCCCACCAGTACGCCCAGGGTAGGGGGCACGGCTTGTTGCATCTGGCTTGCGGCGATGGTGTTGGATAGCGTGACGATGGAGCCGATGGACAGGTCGATGCCAGCGGTCAGGATGACGAGTGTTTGGGCCATGCCGCTAATGGCCAAGGCCATTCCCTGGTTCAACGTGGACGTGATGACGAATGAACTGAAGGCGTAAGGAGCGAACAGCCGATACACGATGATCAGCACCGCCAGCGCTCCATAGGAAATGAGCAGGCGGACGTGACGCGCGAGAAACGGCTTCTTTCTCCTCGTCCCCACGACGGCGACAGCTTCACTCATGATGTCAAAACCTCGGTTCCAAAGGGAGTCCGTCGAGATGTGTGCGAGCCGGCCCGCACCCCAGCCTAAACTCCAGTGCGCTGTATGTTTGGTGTGCGAAATGAGCCAAGAAGGCAAGGGTGGAGTGCTATGGGCCACCCTTGCCTGGGCGTGAGACCTCTAGAAGGCGCTTTGGGCCAAGACCTGGTCGATCGTGAACTGCACGCCACATAGAGGTAGCAGGATGTCGTCGAAGAAGTTGTCGGTGACGTCGGGGAAGTAATTGACGCCTGCCTTGAGCTGGTCGCTGGTCACCACGGGGAGGGGAACGTTGATGTCTTGGGGCACTTCCATTCCCTGAAGCATGTCGGTGCACAGCTTCTCAGCGACACAGACCATGGCGGGGGTTTGGCCGACCGAAATAATTGGGATCTTGTACTGGACCGCGTACTTCCGGAACCCGTTTTCAGCCTCGCCCGCGATCGGGACCAGGGGCCGCTTGGCGTCCAGGAAGGCTTTGACGACCCCGGTGTCCCCGCCCTGGCACCAAACGCCATCGATGGTGGGGAACGCACCCAGAGCCGTCGCCATCACGGTTTGCGCCGGACCGTCAGCCCACATTCCGGGCTGCTGCCCGATAATCTTGATTCCGGGGTTCTGTGCCCAAACCTCCTGGGCACCTTTGTTGCGGCCGTTGTCGACGGTGGTGCCGGGCACGCCCGTGATCATGAACACGTTACCCTTCCCGTTCAGTTGCTTGGCCAGCCAATCAGCCATTGTGCGGCCAAATGCGACCTGGTCCTCGTTGATGCGGACCGCGTACGGCGACGTACTCACGTTGTCGAACGTGACCACCAGGATGCCGGCGTCGTGCGCGCGGGCAACCGCCGGGTTCAGAGCGTCGGGGGAGGCCGTGTCCATTATGATGGCGTCGTATCCCGCCGCAATCATGCTATCCACGATCGCAATCTGGGCGCTTGCGTCGTTGCCGGAACTCACGACGTACAGCTCACTGATGAGCGACTTGATCTCCGGCAGCGCCTGGTAGGCGCGGGCCATCTGAATCATCTCCGTGCGCCAGACGTTCCCAATGTAGGAATTGCTGAGCGCGATGCGATAGGGCGGCTTCTTCATCTGTGGCGCCTTGATCTTGGGCGTGCTCGGGGTCGCAGGCGCATAGCACTGCTGAGCGTTGAACGTAGCGAGAACATTTGTCATTGTGCCGGTGACCGGAGCGGTGCTCGTCATCGGCGCTGTTGCCCCCGGCGCCGGCGTTTGAGCCCAAACGACGGTCACCGCGCCGGCCAACAAACTCAGCACGAGCACGACGGCAAACCAGGTGGAGGTCATTGAGCGAGGCTTCATGGCGTTTTCTCCTTCTTCGATGAGTGTCAGACCAATGCAAGATCGAGGTGTGACATGGCGGTGACGATGCGGCGCCGGCCTTATCTCTGGCCGAGAGGCGTGCCGGTGTCGGCGGCCCATTTGGTCGACTGCGCGATGTTCGACTGGCAAGGTGTCGGTGATCTTCGTTTGCTCGCCGGCTCGGAGAACCTCCGGTCGAGCAGCGAAGCCTCGTCACGCAGGACGCGACTCAAAGGGGGCCCAGGTGCGTGGGCTAAATCAGAAGGACATCAGAATTGCACTATCCCATCGCGAAACGTTCTTTGCACGAGAGAGCATGATCCACTTCAGCTGATTCCAACGGAGGTCGATACCGGGGCGTTAGCGAGGTACTTCACAATGAAACAGAACGACTTTCCAACTCCTCACTTTCCTTGTACATTCTAACATAATTCTATTCGAATGTCAATACTTAGTCCAGAATGTGCCCGGGATATTGGCAGCGGTGGGGTATCCCAAACTCCGTCTGAGGGCCGAATAGTTGTGCGCTCACTCCAGCACGCGAGGGATAAAGGCGGAGATCCGGGTGCCGCGATCGGGCTGCGAGGCAATGGACAGGCGGCCGCCCAGGCGAACAGCACGCTCGTGCATGCCGATCAGTCCAAAGTGGCCCTGGGTCGCCAAGCCGCCAGGGGACTCAGGCGCCGCAAATCCCAGCCCGTCGTCTTCGATGGTCAGGGCAACGCCCTTCGCCTGGTAGTCGAGAGTCAGCTTGACGGCGGAGGCCCGGCTATGGCGGCGAGCGTTGCTCAGCGCCTCCTGGGCGATGCGGTAGACGGCCAGCTCTGCGTCGGAGAGCAGACGTTGTTCCTTGCCGGTTACTTCCAACGTTACCGGCAGACCGCTGCCCTCAGCCGATTCCACGAGATTCTCCACCGCGGCACGCAACCCCAGCTCTTCAAGGTAGATCGGGCGAAGACCACGGATGAGCTGCCGAACGTCGGCCAGCGCTTGATCGATCATGCTCGCCGTCTCGCTCAAGCGCCGGCGTGCACGGTCCACGTCGCCGGATCCATCTTGCTGTCGTAGATCCAGCTCCATCATTTTCACTCGCTGGGACAGGGCGATCAGGCTTTGCACGGTCTCGTCGTGCAGTTCGCGGGCCAGGCGGCGACGCTCATCTTCTTGCGCCTGCGTCAGCGCGCCGATGTAGTCCTGCATACCTGCCTGGTAGCGACGGATCTGCTCGGCCATATCTTGCAGCGCGCGCTGCAGGTCCTGAATCTCGCCAACGGCATCGATGGGCGTTCGGATGGCGTCGAAATCACCCCAGGCCAGCCGGCTGGCCTGTCGTCCCAGCACCTGCAGCGGTCTGACGACGCGGCGCACTCCGAAATACACGGCGGCCAGCGATGCGATGGCCGCGGCCAGCACGATCAGCGGAGCCAGAAGGCTGTACTTGAGCGACGGCATCATTTGATCGACCCACGGCTCCTCCATCACGACGCTCCAACCGGCGACAGGGACCGGCGCGTGGGCGATGACCACCTCGTCGCCGCCCGAAGGGGGCGACGCGAAAGTCGCGCCCGATTGGCCCCAGCCGGATGGCGGTGCAGCGATACGCGGGACGACCCGGCCCGTCGACGACGACGGGTAGATGAGCTGCCCGGCAGGGTCGACCAAAAACGTCACTGCGCGCGGGTCGGTCTTCAGTTGTTCGAGGAGCGCCGGCAATCGGAGAGCGTCCAACGACACGCCGCCGACGCCGACCGGCCCGGTCGCGTCTGATGCCAATGCCATCCAGGCGCCATCAGCCAGGGACATGGCCGGCTGTCCGGGCTGACGACGAGCCGCGTCCACTAGAGGCGCGATCTCCGCCGGAACGACGTTGGTCGCGCCGTGCAGCTTTACCCCCAAATCGAAGAGATCGGTCCCTTGGGCCGACACGGAGCCGGTTCGCAGCATGTCCCGCAATGCCAGCCGCCGTGTCACGAAATCGTCGTTCAACCGCGAAGCGGCCAGGCCCACGAGCTGGGCATCTCGAGTCGCCACCATGTCGCGCATCGAGCGTTGGTGCAGGCTGATGCTTCCCACTGAGACCAGCACGAGGGCAATAATGAGGGGCAGAATGACCCAAAGGAGGATTTGCGGACGCAGGTAACGCATGTCAGGCGGAGGTGGTATCGGACAGGGAGAGCCAACCCTGCCGGATGGCCTTCAAAGCGGCCTCGGTCCGGGTGTTCACGCCAAGCTTCTCGAAGATGTTGATCAGATGACTGTGGACAGTACGCTCGCTGATCTTCAGCTCGTAGCCGATGGCGCGGTTGGTGAGCCCGTGTGCGGCGAGGCGCAGCACCTCCAACTCGCGGGCGCTGAGCCGTTCGGGTTCCGGCGCGGCCGATTTGCCCAATGACTCCACCACGCGATTGGCCACGCAGGGGTCCAGCGCGGAGCCGCCGTTGTGCACGCACCGAATGGCCTGTGCCAACTCGTCGGGCCCGGACGTCTTCAGCAAATACCCCCTTGCTCCGGCGCGCAGGGCAGCGAAGATGTAGGGCGAGTCGTCGTACGCAGTGAGAACGATCAAGGCGATGCCTGGGTGTTCGGCGCGGACCTGGCTGATCAGCTCCAGCCCCGAAATCTTCGGCATCTGCAGGTCGAGCATGACCACGTCCGGGAGATGGCGTCGAATGAGATCGAGAGCCTCGGCCCCATCGTCGGCCTCGGCCAGGACCTCAATCTCGGGATCGCGCTCGATGAACTGACGGATGCCTGCCCGCACCGCCGGGTGGTCATCAGCCAGAATGACACGAATCTTTGAAACGATGCTATTCATGATGCAATTGTACCACGGGCAGTGAAGGAGCGCCAAAGAGGCTGCTGCGGCCTGTGGTCTCGTGTCGCGCTCGGCGTGCGACTCGCGGGATCGCTCGCAATGGACCGAACGGTCTATTGGCTGATAGACCGAACCCGCAATGCCGGGCGTCCATTCGGCCCTACTGAACGTCCGCGAGTCTTGCTATACTGTTGGCGTAGAGTGTTTGTGCTGCACCGCGATGGGGTTCGCGGTGCAGGTGCCTTGCTCGCGCCGGTCATCCGTGCGGAAACCATCCTTCGCGCCGATTACTCGTGCGTGCAGCGCCGAGACGAGACCCGTCGGGCCGGAGCGCCCCCTGCGGCCGAGCAGAACGCCGGGGGCGGCCCGCCGGATCCTCCTCAGAACACCCAGAACCCAAAAAGGGAGAGTGCACAGATGACCAAATGGGCCATCATCCTGGTATCGGTTGCAGGGATTATTGCGGTGGGCTTGGTGGGATGCTCGTCGTCGAGCGGACCGGCGCCGGCCGCGCTTGCGCAACCGGCGATCACCGCATCGTCCCAGTCGCCGCAGTCGGGGACCCAAAGTGACGCCGATCTGCTTGCTGCGCTGGCCGCCGGCCAGGGGAACGCAGGCGGCGCCCCATCGGTGCAGTCCGACTTCTCCGCTGTCGACACGACCCTGATCGCAGGCGACGCCCTCGAGCCGGCCAACGACCAGGTCACGTTGGACCTGAGCGGGTTGGGCGCCCAGGCGCACTTCTACCACGCCACGCTGCCGGACGGCAAGACGGTCTACTTCTTCGTCGTCAGAGATAAGGACGGCGTGGTTCGTGCGGCAGCCAATGCGTGCCAGGTTTGCTTCTCGACGAAACGCGGCTTTCACCAGGAAGACGGCTGGATGGTCTGCAACACGTGCGGCAACCGCTACCCGCTGGAGAAGATCGCCACGGAGAAAGGCGGGTGCAACCCGGTGCCCATCGATCCGAACCTCAAGGTCGATGGCGGCAAGGCCACGATCCGATTGGCAGACCTCGAGCCGATTGCGAACTACTTCTAGCGATCAGCGGTCAGAAACCAGTCGTCAGCGATCAGCGATCAGCGGTCAGCCGAGGCCGGGCGCAACAATTTGAGCGATGACCCTGGTGCCGCCCCCTATCGTTGCGAGGACTCCGCGCTGACCACTGGCCGCTGGTGCCTGACTCGCTTGAAAGGAGCCTATGAGCCACAATCGCTCTGAGACCGAGACGACGTACGATGTTGAGGGAATGCATTGCCCCAACTGCGAGCTGCGGATCGAAAAGACGGTGGCGAAACTGCCCGGAGTGACCGCCGTGGACGCGGACGCCCGCACGGGGCGCGTCCGGGTTCGCTTCCAGGGCCGGCGGCCCACGGCTGCCGAACTGAACCGGGTGTTCTCGCACGAGGAGTACGTATTCTCAACGGGGTCCGCCGCAGGCCGGACGAATTCCGTTGGAGCAGCGTCGCCACGGCGACTCGCGGCCGTGGCCGTCCTGTCGTTGGGATTGATCTCGGCGTTCGTATTGCTGGGGCAGTCTGGGCTGTCGAGCGCGATCCGTGTGGATTCGCGCTCTTCTCTGCCGGCATTCTTCGCGTTCGGGCTGCTGGCGGGAGCATCGAGCTGCGCGGCGCTGGTGGGCGGGTTGGTGTTGTCATTGTCCCGCCAGTGGCTGGCCGACTGCGAACGCGCGGGCGATCCTTCGTGGCTGGAGCGGGCTCAGCCGCACCTGCTGTTCAATTTGGGGCGCCTGCTGTCCTTCGGCGGGTTGGGGGCTGCGCTGGGCGCCATCGGTGGAGGATTGCGGCCATCGACCACGCTTTCCAGCCTGCTGGTCGTCCTGTGCTCACTACTCATGATCGCGCTGGGTCTGCAGATGCTCGGCGTGAAAGGCGTGTCGGTCCGAATGCCCAAGGCGCTCACTCGATTCGCCTCCGATGAGACGCATTTCCGCGGGCGGTACATGCCCTTCGTGATGGGTGCATTGACGTTTGTCTTGCCGTGCGGGTTCACGATCACGGCGCAGAGCATAGCGTTGCTGTCGGGCAACCCGCTCCAGGGCGGCCTGATCATGCTCTTCTTCGCTCTGGGCACGCTGCCGATGCTTTTGGGAATCGGCCTGTCGAGCACGCGACTGTTGTCGAGCCGGCGCGCGTCGTCGTACTTCATGCCGGTGGCGGGTTTACTGGTGCTGTTCTTCGCCGTGTACAATCTGAACGCGCAAATGAACGTGCTCGGCCTCACGAGCTTGAGCGACCTGACCTTTCGGCCTTCACAGCCGGTCTCGGCAGCCGCTGGTCATCAGCCGGCGGCGGTTGTGGCGACGGTTGTGGACGGCACACAGGTAATTCGGATGGACGCCTCGGCATACGGCTACACGCCTCGTTGGTTTCGCGTGAAGGCTGGCGTCCCCATCCGCTGGGAAATCACAGACACCGGAACGAGCGGCTGCACGAACGCCGTCATTTCGCCCCGGTTGTTTGCGGACGCCGTCGCGCTGCAACGAGGGACTACCAGCGTGAAGGAGTTTACCGCCCAGCAGCCCGGTGTGTACAAATTCAGTTGCTGGATGGGCATGGTGTGGGGCGTGATCGAAGTAGTGAGCTAAGCTGAGACCCCCCGGTTTCTGACAGCCCTTGAGGACCGCCGCAGTTTGCAGCCTACCGCCTGGGCAAGGCGAAGAAAAACGTCGAGCCGCCGTCGACCGCGGACTCGGCCCACACTCGGCCGCCGTGGCGTAGGACGATGCGCTGGACCAGGGCCAGGCCCACGCCGGTGCCCTCGAACTGGCCGGTGGGGTGCATCCGCTGAAAAACGCCGAACAGCTTGCCGGCGTACTGCATGTCGAAATCCTACTCCGTTGTCCCGCACGGAATAGACGTTTTCTGCGTCTGTCGTCCAGCTGCTGACCTTGACCATGACCTGCCCCTTCGGTCGCGAGAATTTCACCGCATTGGACAGCAAATTCACCCATACCTGCCGCAACAGGCCGCGGTCGCCGCTGGTCGGCTCCAGCGCATCCAGTTCGAGCGTCACGTCGGCATCGGCATTTGACTGTCGCACCTCTTCGAATGCCTCGCGAGTCAACGCCGTCATGTCAACAGGGACGAGGCCTAGTCTCACCCGCCCCAGGCGCGACAGACGCAGCAGGCTTTCGACCAGGTTTCCCATGTGATAAGCATGGTCGATGACGATCTGCAGACGGCGCCGCGCTTCTGCGTCCAACGAATCTCGATAGTCCTCGAGCAGCATTTCCGAGAAGCCGGCGATAGTCCGGATTGGCGCGCGCAGATCGTGGGATACCGAGTACGTGAAGGCTTCCAACTCCTTGTTGGCAGCCTCCAACTCGGAGGTGCGCCGCAGTACACGGGCTTCCAATTCTTCGTTGAGAAGGCGGACTTCCTGCTCCGCCCGCTCCCGCTCCGTCAAGGCTCGCTGGACCGCTGTAAACAGCTGAGCGTTGGTGTAGGCCAGCGCAATCCGATCTGCCGTCTCTTGCAGAAAGTCCTCGTCCTGTGGTGTGAACGGGCGGCTCGGCTCGTCGCGCGCGACGCTGAGAACGCCGATCACCTGGCCTTGTGCGTGCATCGGCACCAGGGCCAGGGTGAAGACGTTGAGGCGGTCCGGATACGCGCGATACTCCGGCCTCATGAAGCAGCGCAGCTGGCTGCGGTCGACCGTGGGCATGAGATGAGGTCGGTCGGTCCGTACTGCTCGCTCGCTCAACGCGTGTTCCAACGAATAAGGTCCGGCGTCAGCCAGGTCGAGAAGCAGTGCCAGCGATTCGGGACGAGGGTGGTGCACCGTCATCGGCTCCAACGCCTGCCGATCCTTGGACAGCAGGCTGACCATGCAGCCGGCGTTGAGAGCCTCACTGATGCACCGGGCTGCCCGGTCCATGGTCGCACCGCAGTCGAAGCCGCACTCCGCCGAGGCCTGAGAGACGCCGGCCAGAAGCTCAGCCCGGACCGCGTCGCGCTGCATCTGCTCCTCGCGGTGTTTGCTGTCCGTGATGTCGATGAGAATACCCTGCCAGAAGAGCGCCTGCCCGGCATCGTCGCACACCAGCTGGCTCGCGTCACGAACCCACAAGACGTGCCCATCTCGGGTCAGCAAGCGGTACTCGATGCACATGGGAGCAGCGCAGGCAGTGCTGGCCTGCAGCGCATCCGCCACACGCCGGGCATCGTCCGGGTGGATACGCTTCGAGACGAACCCCCGATGCATGACCTCCCGGACCGGGTAACCCAGCATGGCCTCAAACTGAGGGCTCACATATGTCGGATTCTCCCGATCGTCGGCTGACGCGACGTACGTCACGGCCGGACTCTGTTCGACGAGGGTACGATACTTGGCCTCGGCCTGCCGCAGCTCTCCCTGGCGCTGCTCGAGCGCCTGCGCCATTTCGTCGAAAGCCAGGCCCAGACGGCTGAGCTCGCCCTGGCCGTGCGGCAGCCGGCTGCGGGCAGTCAGGTCGCCGGCGGCGAGGCGGCTGGTAGCGGCGACCAACTCATTCACCGGGTTGGCGACGAACAGGCCCGCCAGTACCCAGAACAAAGCCACCAGAATCGCGCCGCCGGCGCCGAACAGGATCAAGCTGCGCGTCAGTGCGCGGTCGGCGGCAGCGAGCGCAGTCGCCCGCGGGATGCCGACGACGACCGACATGCCCCCATTCGTGCCATCGACCGGGGCAAAGGCATACAGGCGGGTGACGCCGTCTACTCCCGCCAGTTCAGCGCGTCCGGCCCGATGGTCGGCCAGCACAGCCTCGACGATGGGCGTGCCGGACGTGGATCGGCCGGTCCACGTCTCGGGGTCGGGGTAGCGGGCGAGGATAGCTCCGTTACCGTCGAGGATCGTGTGCGCCGCGCCCGCCGGCAGACCGCCGGCAGCCTGAACGAACTTATTGAGCCACGAAAGGTCCACTGAGGCGGCCAGCACCGCGATGAGCGTCCCATCCTCGCCATAAACCGGGTAGCCGAAACCGAAGACACCCCTGCCGACCACACGGCCGACCAGGAAATCGCTGGTAGCGAACTGGTGAGACTCGACCGCACGTTTGAACCACGGCCTGTCGCCGAAATATACGGATCCTGAAAGCGGGACGGCGCTGGCGTATGCGTAACCATCGGGTTTGGTGGCCGAGAGGTTGATGTATTGCGGATTATCCTTGATCAAGGCAGCCAGCGCCGCACTGGCAGCGGCGGTGTCGTAGCTGCGAAATCGACGGCAGGCGTGATGTCGCGGACAGGAGTTGTCTCGCACCCTCCACGACTTGCCCCATGTTGCCGGCGCTGATCTCCGCGAAGTTGCCGACCGAAGAGCCAGGCCTGTTCCGTCCAGACGAGCCGTTGCTCCCGGTTGTTGTAGAACTGCAAGCCGACGGCAGGAACGAAGACCAAGAGAATGAGAACAAACAGGCGGAACCGAAGGCTGGAGACAAACCTCGGCATGCACGGACTCCTTGAACGAGTATCAAAAAGCAATCTTCCGATATTACGACCTGAGACAAAACGGCGTGGAGCAGATTCTAGCATGCGGAACGGCGTGATGCAAGAATTTGAACCGGGCCTGCGTACTGCCGGTGAATGGTTATCGGAGCACTCCGTCGATCCAGTGCGCGTAGACCCCGGATGTTCCCCAAAACCACGTCGCGGTTTGCGGTTTGTGTTCTTCGCTGATACTATAACGAGTCACTGCAGCCAGTGTAGCCGCCGCCCGTTCTGCGGTTGAGTTGGAGAAGAGCGATACGCGATGGAACAACGTCAAGGAACGAACCGCAAGCCGGGACTGCTGCGACACAAACAGGCGCTGCTGGCCGGCGTTGCGGTTCTCATTGCCCTCATCACCGGCTTCGTCGAAGTGATTCCCGCCGTGCGGGCGTTCGTGGGCCTGAGTGTGGAAGCGCAGGTGATCCTGTTCGGCGTCTTGCTGCTGGTGTTCGACGCGGCCATGATCGCCATCAGTCTGCTGGCGGGTAACGCTCGACGACGGATCGTGAGCCTGGCTTTGATCTGCGGACTCACGGCGGCGTACGCGGCGTTGGCGCCGGGCGCCTGGCTGTCTGCCGCATTGACCAGGGACGAGACCGCCAGAATGCCGGCCAACGTGGCCAACCGATCGACGTTCAGGGCGAAGTACGATGATTGGAACGGGCTGTACGTGGCGAACGCCGATTGGACCTCGCGGCAGGCGGCGCCGAACCTGACGCGCTTTCCGTCGCCGTTGAACAGGGGCATCGGGTACGAGCTGGCTCTGAAGCCCGACGTCTGGATGCACTACGGTGCGCAGTACCCAACGCCGATCCAGGCAGACGTCATCACGGCCCAGTTCTACGTCAATCCCGGCTCGGTGATCTCAGACAGTTGGGTAGGCCTGGGGGTGTGCGAGCGCGACGACTGCCAGGCGGGCGATTCTGCCGGCTCCTACGTGTCTATCCCGCCGGGCGAATGGACGGAACTGGCGCTCGATCTGCGCCAGCAGTACGACACGGCCGGACAGCCGTTGAACTCACGGTCGCTCTACGCTCAAGTTTTCTATGCGGTGCAAGCGGGACACGCAGCAGCCGGCGCAGAGAGTGCGGTCCTGGTTGGCCTGGACGACGTGGTGTGGTATCGAGACGTCGGCGTCGAAACCATCCGAGATCAGCGAGGTCCCGGCGAGATCCTGTACGATTTCGAGGGAGACCTGCAGGGCTGGCACGTCGACAACACGCGCGCCCAGACCACGACCGTGACGCTGACCGACGAGCGAGTCTACAGGGGCCGCGGCGCGCTGAAGCTGACGTCGGAGTTCGATAAGGATCACTATGCCATGGTCATGGCTGCCCGGAGCGGCGCATCGCCGAACGGGCCCTGGCTGGCGCACGTGTACGTCCCGCCCGAGGATTCGCCTGAGGTCAAAGTATGGGCCAAGATGTATACCTACGACGGCGCCGGGCTGTGGCTCGCCTCCGATCCGCGTACGCTTGGGCGCGGATGGAACACGCTCGTGTGGGACTCACGATCGCCTCACTGGCGCCCCGATCAAGAGATCACGGTCGGCATTCAGCTCGGCACGGAGACCGGCCGGTACCGGGGCCGCATCTACATCGACGACGTGCAGCTCTTCGAAAACTGAATCACCACACGCCCGGGAGCAATCGCGCAGAGGTTCGCTGCGCATACGTTTCGTAGCCGGGCAGCTCTTTTCTCAACGTCTCATCCTCCAGCTGCGTCCGTACCAGGAACAGCACCGCCGACAGTCCGCTCGGGATCAACGCCCAGGGCGAGCCCAGCAAAAACGGCGTGGCCAGCTGAGCCAGTATCGTGCCGGCATAACCTGGATGTCGCACGAACCGATACGGACCGCCCGCCACCACCACGTGGCCGCGCTCGGATTGAATCCGCACTCCTTGCGAAAAGAAAGCGTTCGAGCCCATCGCCCACATGAACAGCGCATAACCCATAACGGCGGCAAGCAAGCCGCCCAGGTGCACTGAAAGGGGTATCGGCGCCGTCCACTGGAACCGTACGTCCAGCCCGGCTACGATCCAGGGGAGTGGCATGAGCCCCCCGGCCAGGGTGGTGATCCGTTTGTCCCAGGCCTTCACGGGTTTGTCCCAAAAGCCCTTCTCGCGCTCCACGAGCAGCTCAGGATCGATCGGGAGCAGGATCAATGGATGGGCGGCCATGAGGGCTGCGAGCACTCCGAGCATGGCCCAGCCCCAGACCCAGTCGAGCCTGCCGGCCGGCAGGAACAGGATGACGCAATAGACGCAGATGCCGATCGTGGATCGAAGGATCCACCTGGTTAGCGCGCGACGCACTTCGGGCGTGATTTCGTGGTGGGTCGAGGCTTCTCCGCTCACCTGAATTCTCCTATTGGATGGGTTTGGACAGGCCGGAGCGGCCTGATTGCTGCGGAGAGAGTATACTACCGGCCGATCCGTGGGCAAAGGGTCGTTCCTCTGTAAGAAACTGCGCGCTGGCCAAATCCCGGCATACACTCGTGCCATTGCCACCTGTGTGCCGTTTGCATCGGTGTGGTACAATGGCGGATGCAACGGTGAAGTATTCCTGAACGCGTGTGCTTCGCACGGGGTCGGTTCACGCCCCAGATTCACCAGGCAGAAAACATGGAAGTTGGACTGCTCCTCCTCGTATCGCTGATAGCCGGGTTTGTGGGCGCCATGAGCGGAATGGGCGGCGGTGTGATTTTGATTCCGGCGCTGACGCTGATGGGTATCGACATCAAGCATGCGATAGGCATCAGCATCGTGTCCGTGATTGCGACGTCCAGCGGCGCCGCTTCAGCGTACGTGCGCGATCGCATCACCAACCTGAAAGTGGGCATGTTCCTGGAGATGTTCACTATCGGGGGTGCGCTGGCCGGAGCCTCACTGACACTCGTCTCGGCTCAGCGTCCACTGTTCATCGTCTTCGGGATCGTACTGCTGATTTCCTGGGCGACCCTGTTCCTCCAGCCGCAGGGACAGCAGGCGCCGGTCGTAAAGCAAGACGCCGTGTCGGAGTGGTTGGAGCTGCGCGGCGGCTATTACGACCAGGCGATACGGCAGACTATCGATTACGCCGGTACTCGGGCTTACATTGGGGGACCGCTGATGTTTGCAGCCGGCCTGATTGCCGGCGCCCTGGGCATCGGCGCCGGAGCCGTCAAGGTCTTGATTCTTGACGTGTCCATGGGCCTGCCCGCTAAAGTCTCGACGACTACCAGCAATCTGATCATCGGAGTCACGGCCCTCGCGGGGACCAGCGTGTATCTCTCCGCCGGCTTGATCGATCCCGGACTGACCGTGCCGGTGATTCTTGGAGTGTTAGCCGGCGCCTTCGTTGGGACGCGCGTTTTGACCCGGCTGACCAACCAGTCCGTACGTCGCTTCTTTCTCATCATCCTCGCCCTGTTGGGTGTCGAGATGATCGTACGGGGCATCGTGGGGGTGTGAGGTCGAATGCCTGAGAATCCTGCACTCGGCCACACGCAAGATCACGCTGACTCCGGCCTCGCCATGGAATCGCTGGTCGGCTACATTCTATTGGGTGGAGTCCTGCTGAGTGTTGCCCTGACGGTCAGCGGGCTGATGTGGCACTGGCTCAGCACCGGCGTTCTCACCCTGCAGTACACGATTTCCGGAACGAATCTTCTGCAATTCCTGGCACAGGACCTGCACCGGCTCGGATCCGGCGCGGCGCGTCCGAGGGTGTTGGTCAATCTGGGCATAGCCACGCTGCTGCTGACTCCTTATCTCCGCGTGTTTGTCTCAATGGTCTTCTTCGCGTTTGTCGAACGCAACTGGAAATACACGCTCTTCACGGCGTTTGTGTTCAGCGCTCTCTCCTACAGCTTGTTTCTGCACTGACAGCGTCCACACAGCGGGACTTCCGAAGTTTCTAAGACTTCGGAAGTCTGCGTCAACGGCACGCGGGTCCGCGCTGGGCCCTATTTCTTGCCACCACGGGAGCCGCCGCCACTGCTGCTTCCTCCGCCGCTGCCCCCACTGCTGCTGCTCCCGCCGCCACCTCCGCCGCTGCTGCCCCCCGAGTCCTGTCCTCCGGAGGACTCGCCGCTGCCTTGCGGCGCGTTTTCCTGGCCTTGCCCCGGCCCGGCCGTCGGCTCGACGGTAGGCGCATTGGTCGGCTCGACAGTCGGTGCGGTCGTCGGCTCGGCGGTAGGCGCACTCGTGGCGTGAGGCGTAGCCGTGCTGTGAGCGAACGCTCCTGTAGCCGACCCTCTCACGGCTGGAGTGCGTGTGGTGTGCGGCTGGGCTGCCTGGATCGTCGGCTGGGTCGTTGCCTGCTGCCTGCGCACCGACGGAGTGTTTTGGCCGCCAGGACCGGCTGTCGGGTTGGCAGTCTGCTGCAAATGGGTCGAGCCCTGCGGATGAACAACGCTGCCCTGGCCGCCCTTCTGTTGCTCGCCCTGGCCGTTCGCTGCGCCGTGATTTGCATCGGTTGAGGCCGGAGCCGGAGTCGCAGTCGCAGCCTCGCCGGTCTCCCGGATGGGCGGCGTTGGGGAGGGGGCCGATTCTGTGTCGGGTCCGGTCTGGAGTCGGCGTCGGGCCCGCTGCTCCAGGCCGCGAAATGCGTCGGCCAGCCCCCGGCCGGACGGACCGGTGCGATCGACGCCTGCCAATTCGCGTTCCCCGGCCGCGCCCCACTGGGCCATTTGTTGCCAGTCGATGGGCGCTCCAGCCGTTTCGGCCTGGTCGATCGAATCCTCGGCGAGCTTCAGCTCTCCCAAAGCAGCGGCAGCCGTCGATTCAGTCCACTGGCCTCCCACCTGTTCGAGTCTCAGCCCCTCATTCACCCGGCGCAAGGCAAACGACATGTGAAGATACGCGCGCTCGGCGGGATTGCGGGCGATGGCCAGCTGTGCCGTCTCGGCGCCTCGCTTGATCGGATAGAGCGGGCTGCCGGGCAGGCTGTCCGCAGATACTTGCCACACGCCCGCCATTGCTGCGGTGAGGATGAGCACGAATGCCACGGTCACACCTGCCAGGCGAGCCAGGGGCAGTGCGAGACCCAGACCTCCACGCGGAGCGGCCGTCTTTCTCGCGACCGGAACGCGGGAGAATACGCGATCGCGAATGGCCCCGACGGTCTCCGCGGACAAGGGTTCGATCTCGACCGCAAAGAGACGCTGGGCGGCGCGCAGCATCGGCTCCATCTCATCACGTAGCTCGGGGTGCTGTGCCAGGCATTCTTCCGTCGTGGCCCGGCCGTTCTCGATTCGATTCAACCAATCATCCAGGATGATTTCCCGGCGATCCGTTTCCGGTGCATGCACTAAATCGTTCACCGCTTCTCCTCCGCCATCATCCGACTCAAACTGGCCAGGGCACGGTGCTGGAGAGACCGGACGGCAACGGCGGTCTTGCCCAACAGCTGGGCGATATCCTCGGACCGTCGATGTTCCATGAAGCGCATGATGACGACCTGTCGCTGCTCTTCACTCAACTTCTCCAGACAGGCATTGAGCCGCTGTCTATCCATGTCGTCCACGACCGCGTCGTGTGGTCCCGGTTCGGGGCAGGCCAGACTCTCCGATAATGGGGCGCTCTGCCGCCGAGATTGGACACGATAGTGGTCCACCACGCGGTCGCGTGCAATGCGATACAACCACGCCGAGAATGGAACGCCGCGGTAATCGAATTTCTCGATACCTTCCAGGGCGCGCACGAACACGTCTGCGGTGACATCCTCCGCCAGGTGTGTGTCGTTCACTCTCATGTATATGTAACGATAGATGGCCTGAACGTGGCGCTCGTATAATCGGCTGAAAGCGTCACGGTCGCCTCGCTGAGCGCGGGCGATCAGCGAGGCTTCGTCGGTACCCAGCAAATCGTTCACCTTTCGTTGATATGAAGACTCCGGAGCCTTCCTTCACAAGCATTATACCGCTGAAAGGTCGAAAACGTTGCGTGACAGGTGACAAGTTCGTAGGAAAAAGGTCCTGGTTTGGCGACAGACCGCAACATTTTTGGCCGATCTGCGGTATAGGGGGTGCATCCGTCCATTCAGGATGCAATCAGACCCCAGAGGGAGGTTTCAGAAATGTCCGGAAAGAATCGTGTGTGGATGGCGTCGATCGTGGCGATCGTGGTTGTGGTGTTGTCGGTGGGTGGCGCATTGGCAGCCCAGGACAGTCGGCCGGTCCTAACGGTTGGCTCCGCTCAGCAGGCAGCCACTCCTCAGCCTTGCTCCGATCCTCAGCCGGCCATCGACGCAGTCGCCGCCTATTTCGGCGTGCCGGTCGATGAGATCCAGGCGCTCTACGACAGCGGTGCCGGCCTTGGAGTCATTGCCGAGGCGTACACCCTGGCTGACGTGATTGGGATGACTCCTGCAGAGATCGTCGCAGCGAAGATGGATGACGAGGTGAGTTGGGGCGAGTTCCTGAAGGATGCGGGTGTGGACCCGGCCCAGGTGAAGGTCGATCTGGGTGAAATCGTTTCCGGTGGTGGCCAGGGGCTGGGCGTGCAGCAGACCGCGGCCACTGTTGCGGCGGACACTCTGGGCGATCAGTTGCAAGACCAGGACCGGACGCACCAGCAGGATCAGGACCAGACGCACCAGCAGGATCAGGACCAGACGCACCAGCAGGATCAGGACCAGAGCGCATCAGCAGGATCGGGATCAGGACCAGACGCACCAGCAGGATCAGCTTCAGACACAGCAGCAAGACCAGAGCCAGGATTGCAGTGGGCAGCAGGAGCAGACGAAACAGCAGACTCAGACTCAGTCCCAGGAGCAGACCCACAGTGGTGGTTCTGATCAGGGCAGCGGCCAGGGTAGCAACAATGGCGGCGGAAACAATGGCGGCAGCAGCAGTGGCGGGAGCGGCGGCGGCAAGAACAAATAGGCGTCGCCTGAACGGTTAAGCGACGCAGCAGCGGCACCAAAATGACCTGGCCGGCAAAGGAACGCCGGCCAGGTCGACCCCGGCTGTACCGACGCAAGGTCGCTATTCGGTCCATCGCAAGTCATCGCAGAAGAGATAAGGAGGAACACCCATGTCGGCAGGAATGAAGACCGTTGTCGTTCTGTTCATCGCGGCGCTGCTTTTCGCCACCCTTCCGATCTCAGGCGCTTCAGCCCAGGGGCCCTATTCCTGGTACAACAACTGGAATAGAGGCTACAACAACAACTGGAATTACAACTACAACTGGAACAACCTGAGCGGCCTCGGTTCGAATAACGCGTGGAATCGGGCCTACAACTATGGCTGGAACTACAACTGGAACTACGGCAGCGGACTGAACAACTACAACTACAACTACAACTGGCAGAACGCGTATCGCCCCAACTACCAGTACGGGTGGGGTGGTCGGCGCTAGCACCACGGCACCTGCGCGTTGTAGCCCGTACGCCGCCGCCAAATCGTGAAGAGGAGCCGGACACCCGGCTCCTCTTCGTCATCAAACGCTGGTCGCTACTGTTGCGTTTCAAGCGATCAGGCTGTTGTAACCGGTGTAGATTGCGACGAGCAAAATGAATGCGCCGAACCCCCTTGCCAGCCGCGCCGCCGGCAGCCGGCCACACAGGGCAGTCCCACCCAGGCTGCCGATCAGCCCACCGGCCACGAACGGCCCGACGACACCGAGATCCATTCCCCCAAGCTGGAGGTGGCCCACGAAACCGCTCAGCGAGGCCATGG
Source organism: uncultured Chloroflexia bacterium (assembly GCA_963843645.1). GTDB lineage: Bacteria > Chloroflexota > Anaerolineae > DAOTYC01 > DAOTYC01 > CAWJLE01. The sequence goes on from CAWJLE010000005.1 coordinate 790,895, forward strand.
CGATAACCAACAAAGACGTGCCGACAGCATGATGCGTCGGAAAGTGTCCGGCCAGGACCAGAGCCGGGACGATCAGGAATCCGCCGCCGACGCCAAAGAAGCCGGTCAGCAGCCCCACGACGAGGCCCAGCAACGTCAAGTACAGCCACTCACGCCAGGTAAAGAGATCGCACGTGGTGATGGCGGTTGCTTCCGAGTCTCCCGCGCGCTTCCGCAACATCAGGACGGCGACGACGATCATGAGGACCACGAACGCGAGCAGGATGAGCCGGCCCGGCAGCAGATGATTGAGCCATACACCGGGAAGCGCCCCGATCATCGACGTGCCGCCGAAAAGCAGCCCGGCGCGCAGCCGGACTTCCCTCCGCCTGGCGTGCAGCACGGTTGCCAGCGCGGCGGTTGCCCCCACGATGGCCAGGGACGTCCCTGTGGCCGAATGGATGTCTTGCCCCAGCACGTAGACCAGGATGGGGACGGTGAGAATGGACCCACCGCCACCCAGCAATCCCAACGCGAATCCGATCGCACTGCCGAATACGAGCGACAGTATTTCTGCGGGCATGATGGCCCTCTCTTTATTTTCCGAAGAAGTCGTTAACGACAGCCACCAGGCCCCAACGCTGAGTCTCGGGCAGTTGTTTGAACGGCACCATTGCCGTGCCCGGGATAACCGTCGGAAATCACCGCAAACGTCCTCTCCGGTGTGAGGTTGTAGCCGGTGAAGTCGGGCGGAGGCGGCTGGAGCCCCGCAGCAACAGTCGTCATACCTCTGCCGTCTGCGCCGTGGCAGCTCGCACACGTGCCTTTGAACGTGGTCTGAGCCTGCTGCATATCGGCCTCGAGTACAGCCTGTGGCAGCGGGCCGGGTGCAGACAGGATGCCATACTGCTCGTCGAGATAGGTGATGACCTCGTCGAGCTTGTCTTTGGTGAAGACAGTGAAGTACGGCATGGCGGAGCCCGGCACTCCATTCGCAACCACCCGGTCGAGATAGTCGCGTTTGGCCCGCACCTTGGTCAGCCACTCAGGCTGCACGGCCAGCTGACCGGTGGCGACCGGCGGTCCCCCGTTGATCTCGTTGTGACAGAAGCCGCAGCTGTACGTATAGATCGTTGGCCCGTTGTCATAAACGCGGCCCAAATTGGCCACGTAGCGGCCCAGCGCGGGCTGAACCAGACTCGCCAGTTGGGTGTTGTAGCGTTGCGCGTCCGCTTCGGCCTGCTGCTGAGTGGGGAGCACTGCGCGATTCTGGATCAACTGCCTCGTGGCGAGCATAGGCAGAAGAACGATCAGGAGCAGAGCCGTCAGGCGCGTGAGACCCACCCATGGCGACTGGTCGGATCGTTTCAGTACGAACCCCAGCAGCGCCAACGCAGCGAGCACCCCGATTACGAGCGGGATGTACATCACGGCTTCCAGCGCGTGTGGCAGTGTGACGTATAGGAGGACGCCGACGACGACCTGAGCGATCAGGCCGCCCACCATCCACGTCAGAAGCGATCGCTTCTTGTCGGTTTCCTCCGGTTTCGAGGCGAGGAAATGGAACGCCGCACCAAACACCACTGCGGCTCCCAGAACGTGGATGTACCGCCAGAGCCAGTGAACCGAGAGCGACTGGGGCAGGCGGTACCCGCTGTGGACTGTGGCCAGCCATTGATCGGGGGCTTCAGTCAGGGTCAATATGGCGGCGAAGGTGGCCGGCAGGGCCAGCAGCAGGATCGTGCCCAACAGAAGCAGCCACAGACTCAGTGGGTGTCGTGCCGCCCCTTCCTCACCGAGAAACTCCAGTGCCAGAAACGCCACGATCACCAGCGGTATCACCAGCAACCAAAAGGGCGCCAGGATGTTCGCGGCAGTGAAGAACGGCACAGTGTAGTTGACCTGGATCAACAACAGTGGAGCAACACCCAGAACGACCAGCAGGGTCTTGTGTGCCAGCAACGTTCCCATGATTTGCCGGGCCCAGTCCCCTGCCTTGTCGTGTCTCCCCCAGCGGCCGGCAATGAAATATGCCACGCCGATGACTGCCGTTCCCACGGCGAAGAGCACGAAGATCATGTGGAACACGAAGGTCACAAACAGGAGGATGTCGTTTAGGTGTTGTGACAGTGGTCTTGCCAGTTGGATGTCGAAGAGTTCGTTCATGGTTTCCCCCTGCAATCTACTGAGCGCCGGTAGTGACGAAGCGAGACGGCGCACCCGCGTTCAACTGGCCGCTCGACAACCGGTACAGATAACTCGCCAGCACCCGCCTCTCCGCGTCCGTTCCGGAGAAAGGCGCCATGTAGGGCACCATCGTGTGCGTATTCCCGATGATCATGTACAGCCCATCCTCGGGTCTGCCCTTCGCTCGTTTGACGATGTCGTTGATGCCTCCGATCGTATGGCACGACGAGCAATTCTGCCCGAAGAGGTACATTCCCTGCGCTGCCGGATCGCTGGTCGCCGCAGCCGCATTGAACCAGTAACTGTTCGCCAGCAATCCGTTCTTATCGAAGAAGTCCTGCTCAGACAACATGACCTGATTGGCATACATGTATCCCGGCATGACGTACGGTCCCCGAACGAACTCCCTCGTGCGCTCGAATTCGAACACAAATCCGCACGCCAGCACCAGCGCCGGGACGACCAGTATCGCGGTCACGCGCCGCGCACCGGCTGCAGAAGACCAGGCTACAGCGATGAGGATGAGCAGCGCCACGAAGTTGATCAGCCAAAACACCCAGGGGTACTGAGAGAGGCCTGGGACCATGATCAGAACACCCAGTATGGCCTGAGCCTGGGCGTTGGACGGCACGACGGCGTAGTACCATCCCGCGGCCACGACGCCGATTGCCAGCGCAGCGAGGAAGATCTGCCCGAAAAGCCGTATGGCCGAGCGCTTGAAAGCTGGATCACTGCGCCGAAAGACCACAAACGCCAGGGTGAAAAGCGTGCCTAGCACGAAGGCGATGCTCAGTCGCAGCACGAGCTGCGCCGCGAAGCTTGGATTGAAGAATGCGCTCCACAAGCTCTGGTCCCAGGGCCATCCATCCGAGGTCAACATGAACGACAGAATGCCGGTGATCAGAAATGCCGAGATCGAGGCGAACACGACGTAGGCCGCCCCAAGATAGATGTGGCGACGCTTGCGTGGCCCCGTCCAGGTGCGATCAGTGTAGTAGTAAACCAGGATCACCAGCACTTCCAGGAAGAAGGCAATCCATTCGATGAACCAGGGCCAGAAGAAGATGCGCAGCATCGAGCTGATGGCCCGCGGAGTCAGCACGCTGGTGACGAACCAGATACCCACTCCCAGCACCGCGCCCACAGCGGTGATGATGATGACGGTCAGCTTCAGCAGAGACTTGCGAAGCTGGTCCCACTCTTCGGATTTGTGAACGAATGCCAGATACTCCATGATCACGAGCATGGTGAACACGCCGATAGGGAAAGCGTGACTGAGGAAAACGTGGATCACGGAATCGAGGCCGATAAGCATGCCGTTGCCCAGATACGGAACCTGGAAAATTGGATACTGCATCGCGTCCTCCGCGTGAGAAAGAGATGGCGCCGCTTACGCGCGTTCAGGAGTGCGTGGCGAACTGCGATCGCGGCTGGGAGTCGATGAATTGGGCGACGTCGAGCGCCTGTTCCACGGTGAGGTTGGCGTTGCCGCGCGGCATGTTCAGGCGCGCGAACGCCGCCAGGGTCTCGGGCTTCGCCATGCCGGCTCCGTCGTTGTAAGACTTTGCCCCCCACACCGGCGGTGCGATGGTCGATCCGTTGCCGTCTGCGCCATGGCAGGCCGAACACTTTTGGGAGTAGACTGCCTTGCCGGCGGCCGCGTCAGGTTTGTGATCGCTCTTGATCTTCTCCAGAGTGGACCAGGGGACCTCGGCGTAAATGGGGATGTCTTTGGAAATCCAGTGGAAGTACGCGAGCAATGCCTGCATTTCTTTGGCGTCCGCGGGCATTGCCTTGCCGTTCTCACTGCGCTGGAAACAGTCGTTGACGCGCGTGACCAGGTCGACCGAGTAGTTCTCCCTTTTCCGATACTGGGGATACTTGGCGGCCACCCCAACCAGTGACAAGCCGCCGTTCTGGCCGCCCTGACTGACCCCGCCGCTAAAGTGGCAGTTGGAGCAAGCGAGATTATTGCCCACGTAGCTCGCGGCAACCTTCTGGGTGTCCGTCATTACGGAGGCGCCCAACATGACCGCGTCTTTCAGATCGGCCGGCGCGTTCTCCAGGGGAGGCGGATTGTAGACCACGGCCGGTGCGCGCGGCTGGTCGACCGCGGCTGCCTGCGGCGCCACGGGCGCCGGCGCGACGCTGATGGTCGGCGCGGACGTGAAGTCGACGAGCTGGCCGAGGATCATTGTAAGCGCGGCCGTAACCACTACGGCCAGAAGAACGATAACCACGACGTTAGTGTAGCGGTTTCTCACGGGTCAACCCTCCTGGGCAATGTGTTGGCTGGGTCTTTGGTTGTCCTAACGTTTGTAGAGACTGCACAACTACTGCTGATTTCACAGACGATGTTTGCCTGGCATAGCGACACGTGGCCCGGCGGAGCCGGTTAAGCTGGGGGAGGAAGGGACGTCCTCCTTCCGAGAAACGATGACCTTAATCGCCTATAATATACCACAGAACGCAAATTTGGGAAATGCCTTCATTCGTCATCCCGAAGATTGTTCAGAAGATGAATCCCACCTATTCTTCGTATGGCGGTCTGGCGCCCTACGCGCAGGACGTGTCAGTGGAAAACACGCACAACATGGGCGGCGCCAGCATGGGCACCGATCCCAATACGAGCGTGACCAACAAGTACGGGCAGGTCTGGGACGCGCCGAACGTCTTCGTTTGCGGCGGCGCGCTCCATCCACAGAACCCATCGTACAACCCGACGATTACCATCGGCGCCCTGACGTTCTGGCAGGCGGACGGGATCACGAAGTCCTTCAACTTCGACAACCCGGCGTCGATCGCCTGATCTCAGACCCGAGGGCAGCGACAAACCCCACTCCCGTTCCGTTCGAGCGGGAGTGGGGCCGTCTTGTCACGATCTATTCCACGCGGAAGGACGGCTTCACCAGCTCTCCCCGCGATGGAAATCGACATCTTCGAACCTGCTGCTGAAGATCTGAGCCTTGATGCGATCCAGACCCATGAAGTCGTGTGGGAACCCGAGTTCGATTCGGCTGACTTCGTCCAGACGCTGCATCTGAGCATCCGTTAGCTTGAATTCGAGGCAGGCCAGGTTGTCCTCAAGTTGTGTGACGTTCCTGGCTCCGATGATGGGAATCATGACACCGGGCTGCTGGCGCACCCAATTCAGGGCGACCTGAGTCGGAGTACGCCCCGCTTCCGCCGAGACGCGGATGACTTCCTCCGCAATCGCCAGGTTTCTATCGTTGACGAGCGGCGACTTGACTGCCCGGCCCTTGTCGGGCGTCCCCTTTTTGGTGTACTTCCCCGTCAGGAGCCCTTCGGCGAGCACCTGGAAAGCAGTCACGCCAATGTCCAGCGTGCGTGCCATCGGCAACAGGTCCCGCTCCGGGGTGCGCTCCAGCAGGCTGTAGCGAGTTTGAAGGCCCACGAATGGAGTCCAGCCTCTCAGTTCGGCCAGCATGTTGGCCCTAGAGACAACCCAGGCCGGCGTGTCGGTGATACCGACGTACAGCACCTTACCGGCCCGCACCGCATCGTCCAGGCCGCGCATGATCTCTTCGATGGGCGTCACAAAGTCCCAACAATGCACCCAGTACAGGTCGACGTAGTCTGTCTTCATGCGCCTCAGGCTCTGCTCCAGGCTGCGCATCATGTTCTTGCGCTGAGAGCCGCTGAAGTTCATGTCTCCATTGGCGGACCTGTTCATGGTGTACTTTGTGGCCACGACGTACCGGTCACGATTGGGTGCGATGAACTCGCCAACGAAGTTTTCGCTGCTGCCTTCGTTGTAATTCATCGCGGTGTCGATGAAGTTCCCGCCGGCTTCGACGTAAGCGTCGAACATGCGACGGCTCTCCTCTTTCGAGGCCCCGAAGCCCCATTCTTCGCCGAACGTCATCGTTCCGAGGGACAATTCGGACACTCGCAATCCACTTGCCCCCAACAGTTTGTAGCGCATTGAAGTTCTCCTCTCTAAGCGGGGACGATCCGAAACTCACACACGATCTCGCAGTTGTCTCTCACCATCGCCCAGACCGGGCAGTACGTGTCCTCAGCGAGCTGGAGCGCTCTTTGGACGTCCGCGTCCACCGCATCCGGTGAGCTGAGCACGAATTCCAGCAATATCTTCTCGAAGCAGGTGGGATGCGCCTCTCGCCGAATGCCCGTGGCGTTGACCTTCAGCCCTGCGACGTTCTTCTTCATCTTTCGCAGCAGAGTCGCCGTGGTTGCGCCGCTGCACGCGGCCAGGCTCATGAGCAGCAATTCCAGCGGGGTGTAGCCCTGCCCATCCCCGAGTGGCGGCTTATAGTCGATGGCGACGGCCGCGTTCGCCCCTGCCGCACCCGAGAAATGCATCCTCTCACCTTGTAAATCGACCGTCGTCTCCAGCAATTCGCCCGCCATTGCCGCTCTCCTCCTTGAAGTGAAGCGATGATTTTGCAGCATGGCTATGGTACATCGGACCGCGGGGAAGTCAAGTGACCGCCGGGTTTTGATCGACGGCGATGGACAGTCACGCAGGGCCGTCCGTCGGCCCTGCCAACCGGGCCGGAAGACGGGTCCAACCGGCCCTCAGCCATCCAAAATAAAGGCCGCTCGGACTTTCGAAGTCCCCGAGAGACTTCGAAAGTCTGAGCGGCCTGTGGTCGCGTTTGATAAGGCTCTCCCAGCTTACTTCCCCTGGGTCACCGTGCAATCCGGCCACGGCTCGCACGGGTGCACGCCTTGCGGCACGGGCTGCGGCTGCGGTCGCGGCGCACGCCGGCCCGCTACCGACCGCAAGATGAACTGCTCCAGGCTATCGAGATACGTGTAAGCGGTAGGCACCAGTACCAACGTCAGCAGCGTCGACGAGATCAACCCGCCGATCACGGCGGCTGCCAGGGGCGCTCGTGACTCGGACCCCGGCTCCGACGTCAGCAGGAATGGAATCATCGCCATGACTACCGTGGCTGTGGTCATCAAGATCGGCCGCAGGCGCAACCGCCCCGCTTCCACCAGCGCTTCGGTTCGCGCGTAGCCCCGTTTTCGCAGGATGTCTGTGAAGTCCACCAGAAGAATGGCATTCTTCGTGACCAGGCCCATCAGCATGATGATGCCGAGAATCGAGAAGATGTTCAGCGTATTGCCGGTGACGAGCAGGCCCGTGAAGGCGCCCACCAGGGAGACCGGCAGCGCGAACATGATGGCCAATGGCCTCAGCAGCGACTCATACAAGGCCCCCATGAGCATGAAGATGAGAACCACTGACAAGACCAGCGCCGAGCCCAGCGCGCCGAACGCGTTTGACTGCTGCTGCGCCTGGCCGGCCATGACATACCCGTAGTCCTGTGGGAACTGGACCTGCTGGCTCAGGGCCTTCTGGATGTCGGCTGCGACCTGGCCTGCGCTGCGGCCCGCCACACCGGCGGAGACCGTCAGCGAGCGCTGCCGGTTATAGTGATGAATCTGGCCGGGCGCTGTGCCTTGCACAACCTGGCCGATCTGGTTCATGGTGATCGGAGATCCCGTGCTGGTGTAGCCCAGCGGCAGCTGGTTCAGCAGGGCGGGGTTTGTTTGCGCCTGGGGCGTGCCGATTAGCGTGATGTCTTGTTCAACCTGGCCGCTCTGCTGCAGCGTTCCGACCAGGGTGCCGGCGATGGCCGTTTGCAGCGCGTCACCCGCCTGGGTCGAGTTGATGCCGAGGTCATTCATCTTCGTCTGGTTGAGCTGGGCCTGCAATTCCGGCGCTTGCGCTGCGTCCAGGTTGCGCACGTCCGTCACGCCCGGCACCGAGCCTATCACCTTCGCGACCTGCTGCGACAGAGCGATCAGGGTGCTCTCATCTGGCGCGCCCGCCGGACCGACCACGATGACGTTCAGCGCAGCCTGGAAGCCGTTGCCGATGAAGCTCTGCACTGTATACTGGATGTTCGCACCCTTGATGCTTCGAGCCTGGCTCCGGACATCATTTAGCACGGCGAATACGGAGCGCTGGCGGTCGTTCTTAGGCGTCAGTTTCACGGTCATCTGGCCGCCTGCGGTGCCCGCGCCCCCGCCGAAACCGCCCGTGCCGGAGCCAACCGTGGACAGAACGTCAGTCACTTCAGGCTGAGTCTTGAGAATGGCTTCGAGCCGCTGAACGACGGCGTTGGTTGCCGCTAGAGAGGACCCGGCCGGCAGGCGGATGTTGATGTTGAACTGGTTGTTGTCCTCGGCCGGCATGTACTCCGTCCCGAGAAGCCGGAGCGGGATGAACGCCAGCGCCACGACCAGAGCTCCCGTGGCGACCAGGAGGATGAGCGGACGGCGTCGTAGGCTCCACCGCAAGGTTTTGGCGTAGGTATTCTGCAGGCCGGTGAAGCCTCGCTCCCACAGCCTCGAGAACCGGCCCCACAGGCCGCTGATCCGCTCCTGTCTGGACGAGAACCACCGCGAAGCCAGCATGGGGGTCAGCGTGAACGACACGAACAGCGAGAACAGTGTCGCCGCGGCAATGGTGAGGCCGTACTCGCGGAAGAACTCGCCGATGACTCCGCTCATGAATGCCACCGGTACGTAGACCACGACGTCCGTGAATGTGATCGCGATGGCCGCCATGCCGATCTCGGCCCGGCCGTTGATCGCAGCTTCCTTGGGTCTTTCGCCGCCGTGCAGGTGCCGGGTGATGTTCTCCAGCACCACGATTGAGTCATCGACGAGGATACCTATGGTCAAGGCCAGCGCCATCAGGCTCAGCGTATCTAGGCTGAAACCCAGCGCGTACATGATCAGGCCCGTGGAGATCAGCGAGGTCGGCACGGCCAGCAACACGATCAACGTGCTGCGCAGCGTGTGCAGGAACAGCAACAAGACCAGGCCGGTGATCAGCACGGCTCGCAGCAGGTCTCCCTCCACGGCGTTAACCGACGACCGCGTAAACTGCGAGTTGTCGGTCACGATGGTCAGCTTGGAGCCCTGCGGGAGTATGTTCCCCATGTTCGAGATCGCCTGGCGCACGCCGTTCGCGACCTCGAGCTCGTTCGCGTCCGCCGCCTGGGTGATCGACAGGGCAACCGTCGGCTGCCCGTTCAAGCGCTGAAGCTGCACGACCTGTTTGTGCGTCATCACGACGTTCGCCAGGTCCCGGACGCGAACCACATTCGGCGTGGAGGTTACGATCAGGTTGGAGATGTCTGGGATACTGCCGAAGCGGCCCAGTGCGCGGACCGCGAGATTATTCGAGCCTGTCGTGATGGAGCCGGCCGGAGTGTTGACGTTGGCCGCAGTCAGGGCTGCCTGGAGCTGCGCGAACGATATCCCGTACGCGTTCATCTTGGCAGGATCGGCCTGCACCTCTACCTCGGATACCTCACCGCCGCTCACGTTCACTGCAGCCACGCCCGGCACAGCCTGCAGGCGGGGCGCGATGTCGTTGGTCGCAGAGTAATTCAGGGCCGCGGGGGTCTGCGGGCCGCTCAGGGCGATGTTCATAATGGGGATCGCCTGAAGATCGGCTTTACGGACGGTGGGGATACCCGCCCCGGTGGGCAGCTGGCTCTGGGCGCGGGCAACCGCTCGCTCGACGTCGTTGGTTGCCTGGTTGGAGTCGGTGTTTTCGAGGAACCGAATCGTGGTAACCGACGTCCCCAGACTGTCCGTTGATTGGATCGTGTCCACACCGGAGATTCCGGACACGGCGTTCTCAATTGGCTTGGTAACGTCTTGTTCCAGGTCTTGCGGCGCGGCTCCGGTCCACGTCACAACCACGCTCACCACAGGAATGCTGACGTTGGGGTATCGACTAACTGTAAGCAGGCTATAACCGCGCCCACCTAAGATGACCAATCCGATGACGATCATGAGTATCGTCACCGGGCGTTCGACGGCCATTCGAGTGAGGTGTCTCATCGAAAGAAGCCCTCCTTGATTGCATGGTTACTGCGAAACGAACTGCAGCGCCTGCCCGGCCTGGCTTAAGCGCCGCACAACGGGTCAAAAGGGGACTTCTTCGGCCGCCGACCTGCCATGACAACCGTTCGAATGATCATACGTCTTTGGTCCCGGATTGGATGTGGCGCGTGCTACTTGCCTCCGCTTGGCATGCATTCCTGTCCTGGCTCACAGGGTGCGGGTGGCACGCCCAACACACCCGGCGCGCGTCGTTCCTCCGTGCGGCGGCGACGGCGAGAGAACTGTCGCCGAACGAACGCCTCCAGGCTGTCCAGGTACGTATACATCGTGGGAACGAGCACCAGCGTCAGCAACGTGGACGAAATCACGCCGCCCATGACCGCTGCCGCCATCGGTGCGCGCGACTCGGCCCCCGGCTCCAGCTTCAGTACGAATGGAACCATGGCGAACACGACGGCTGCCGTCGTCATCAGGATAGGCCGCAAGCGGAGACGGCCCGCTTCCACCAACGCATCGTTCCGAGTGTATCCTTGCTTGCGCAGATTGTCGGCGAAGTCGACGAGCAAAATGGCGTTCTTCGTCACCAGGCCCATCAGCATGATGATGCCGAGCAGGGAGAAGATGTTCACCGTGTTGCCGGTGAGAAACAGGCCTCCCAGCGCTCCCACCATCGACACCGGCAGCGAGAACATGATTGCCAGCGGTTGAGCAAACGACTCGTACAGCGCCACCATCAACATGTAGATCAGAACGATGGCGAGACCCAGCGCGGAGAAGAGCGACGCGAAGCCTGACGACTGATTCTCCGCCTGGCCCAGCATCTGCACGACGTAGTCCGGTGGCATCTGCACCTGCGTGGCGATGGTCTTCTGGATATCCGTGGTGACGTCACCTGCGCTGCGGCCCACGACACTGCCGGTGATCGTCAGCGCGCGCTGGCGATCGTAGCGCTTGATCTGGCCCGGCGATTGAGATTCACCGATCCCGCCGATGCTGGCCAGGGTGATCGGCGCACCGGTATTCGTGAACTTGAGCGGCATCCGGGACAGGACGTTCGGATCGTTGCGATCTTCAGGCAGGGCAATCAGCGTGATGTCCAAGTCTTCCAGGCCGGGGCGCTGCAGCGTCGATACCTGCGTGCCTGCGACGGCGGTACGGAGCGCCGGAGCCGGCATCCGTTGCCGAGATGCCCAAATCGTTCATTCGTGCTCGATTCAGCTGGGCTTGCAGCTCCGGAGAGCGCTCCGCATCCGTGTTGCGCACGTCTGTCACGCCCGGAACCTTCTGCATGACGCCGACGATCTGGTTGGAGAGGTCGATCAGCGTGTTCATCGTCCGGACCGCTGATCTGTACTTGCAGTCCGCGCTGGACCCACCTCCGCCCAAGTTCGACGTGGTGAGCTGAACGTTGGCCCCGGGATGGTCTTGGCTTTCTTCCGCAGGTCGTCGATGATCTGGAAGACCGTCGCGCTGGCGCTGGCTTGTCGACGAGCTTCACCGTGACGCTGGCGCCGGCCGTTCCCGGCGGTGCTTGAAGAGAGCATGCCGGCGCGGTCGCCGACTGGGCAAGGACGCATGTCGACTCTCGGGCTCGGTATTAGGATGCTCTCGAACTGGCGAACCGCCGCATCGGTGGCCTGAAGGGACGATCCCGCCGGGAGCCGGACGTTCGCCGTGAACGTGCCGTCGTCCTAGTTCGGGGCGAACTCCACGCCTATGAGCCGCAGCGGGACGAAGGCGATCGCCCCTGCCAGGGCCAGCACGCCCGCGATGAACAGGATCAGGCCGTTGGCGCAGGCTCCAGTCCAGGATGCCGGCGTAGAAGTTGGCCAGCCTGTTGTAGCCTCTCTCCCAGAGCCGGACGAACTTGCTCCCAGGTCCGGTCGGCCGCTCTTCGGCGGACGAGAACCATAGCGAGGCGAGCATGGGGGTCAGCGTAAAGGAGACCAACAGTGAAAATAGCGTCGCCACCGCGATCGTGATGCCGTATTCCTTGAAGAACTGGCCGACGATGCCGCCCATGAAAGGCCACCGGCAGATAGACCACCACGTCGGTCAGGGTGATGGCATGCGCCGCCAGGCCGATCTCGCTGTGCCGTTGAGCGCGGCCTCCTTGGGCGACTCGCCCAGGCCGAGATGGCGGAAGATGTTTTCCAGCACCATGATGGAGTCATCGACCAGGATGCCGATGGTCAACGCCAGCGCCAGCAGGGTCAGCAGTCGAGGCTGAAGCCCAACCCGTACATGACCAGCAACGTCGAGATCAGCGACGTCGGCACCGCCAGCAAGACGATGATCGTGCTGCGGAGCGTAGTGCAGGAAGAGCAACAGCACCAGGCCGGTGATCAGCACTGCCAGCAGCAGGTCGGTTGTCACCGAATCGACGGATGCTCGCGTGAACGTCGAGTCGTCGGTCACGACCGTGACCTTGCCGTCCGGTGGGATGACGTGCTGTTCTGCATGGTGGCCAGTTCCGACCGCCCGCCGTCAGCGACCTGGATTTGATGCGTCGGACTGCTTCGTGATGGACAGGCCGACGGTTTCCTGGCCGTTGAGGCGCAGGATCTGCTCGACTTCCTTGTGGGTCTCGACGACGCTGGCAAGATCTTTGAGCTGGACGTCGCGGTGCCGGAAGAGACGACCAGGTTCTGGATGTCCTCCACGTTGGAGAAGCGACCGAGGCCGGAAGCGGACTGCGAGACGGACCTGCGGTCATCGCGCCCCGGTGACGCCGCGTTCCCGCCTTTCAGCAGCGTCGTGGTCCGAGAGGACACCTTGAACGCAGCCATCTTGAGCGGATCGGCCTGTACCTGGACTTCAGTCTGCTGCCCGCCTTAAACCGGGACCTCGGCCACACCGGCGACGGCCAACAGGCGCGCCTTGAGGCGTCGATCGGCGACGCGGTGCAGCTCGTCCAGAGCCTGCGGGCCGCTCAGAGTGACGTTCATGATCGGCGGCGCCCAGGTCGGCCTTGATGATGGTGGGGTCTTTCGCCTCTTCCGGCAGCTGGCTTTTACTCGAGCCAGGGCCCGCTCGACATCGCTGGCTGCCTGGTCGGAGTTAGCGCTCATGCAGGAACTGGATCTGGGTGATGCAGGTTCCTCGCTAGCCGTTGACACGAGCGTGTCCACGCCAGAAATACCGGCGACTTCGTCTTCCATGGGTTTCATCATGTGGTCTTCGATGTCCTCCGCCGCTGCGCCGGGCTACGCGGTGACGATGACACGACCGGGAAGTCCACCTTCGGGAATCGATCGACGTTCAACATGGTGTACCCACGCACGCCCATGATGACGAGGGCCAGGATGACCATCAGGATCGTCAGCGGGCGCTCGACTGCCAGCCGGGTCAGTTGTTTCATGGCCAATGCTCCTTGGTCGCGAAGCGAGCCGCGCCGCCGAGGCCGTCCTGACAGGCGCAACGAGGACAAAGGATATCGGGGACGTCATTGGCCGCCGACACATAACCAAATATACGCTTGTGGAGGCAGGGTTGGATGAAAGCCGGCGCAAAAAGACTTCCGAAGTTTTCAAGACCTTCGGAAGTCTCGTCGCCGTGGAGGTCCCGTGGCTGAGCCGGGACGAATGCGTAAGTCGCGATTACCGATACGTGCCGGCCAGACTGGACACGATATTCACGTTGTCCTTGGTCACGAAGCCAGGTCCCGTGAGGGTCATGTCGGACGGGGGATACAGCCCGAAACGCTTGATCCAGTTCAGCCACTGGACGACCATGTAACCCTCCAGGAACGGCTGCTGATCGATGGCGAAATCGGTCGTGCCGTCCTGAACCTTCTCCATGATCTGCGGCCCAAGGTCAAACGTGCCGTGGAAATATGTCGCCGGCCTTCAGGCCCGCTTTATCCATGAAGGTGTAGAACGGGTTTGCGCCGTTCGGCCAAGGGTCAGCCACAGGTTCACGTCGGGGTTGGCGGTGTGAAAGTCGTTCATGACCGTTGCGGCTGCGGTGTTAGGAACACTTGAAAAGTGAACTCTTCCACACTTCAAAAGTGAACTCTGAATTCCTTCAGGGGATAGCTGACGGTGTGGACGAGGGCCCTGTTCCACCAGATGCGGATGTCCATCGCTGCTTTGACGGTGTCTGGGATAAGGTGAATTTCGACCGGTTCGCGTACCGGTACTTTGGGCACCTCGATCACGTGGTTGAAGAGCGAGATGCGGCGATAGCCGTCCAGTGTACGCGTTTCGCGTAAGCAGAAGACGTCCTTGGGCGAGGTGTACGGTTTAGGGAGGGCAAAGGGACGAAACAGGTTGTGGCCGGCCCGGCGAGCTGCTTCGAAGCGGACACTGGGGATCTCGCCGGTGGTGGAATGGCGTTGGTGGTGGTTGTAGCGGTCCCGTTCGGCCTGGAGTACGGCGCGGATTTCCTCGATGGTGGTCAGTTTCTCCAGGGCACAGGTGCGGACAATGCGATCCTGGAGCCAGCGGTAGGCGCGTTCGACCTTGCCTTTGGCCTGCGGTGACAGGGCGTAGGTGACATCTACCTGGAGGAGGCCCATCATCTGTCGCCATTGGGGCGCCACGTCGTCGGTTTGCAGCACATGCTTACGCCAGAAGCTGTCGCGGCCTTGGACGAAGCGAAAGACGCGTAAGGAATCCACATAGTAGCGTAAGGGCAAGCCGTAGGTTTGAATCAGGCGCTGAGTGGCTTGGATGTGCGTCCAGGTCGTCTCCACGGGGAAGAAATCGGCAAACAGGAGCATGCGGCTGTAGTCATCGATCGAGGTAATCAGCGTCCATTTCTCGGTGGCGTACGGCGACCATAAGTGCAGCGAGGCGTCGTGCTGGATGAGGGCGCCGATGGCGGTGGTGACCACTTGCCGATCATGGACCTTTTCGGGCCGGTGCGGCTGGTAGCAGCCCAGACGCTTGGCGCGGTTGATGATGGTGGTGGCGGACACGGTGATGCCCTGATTGCGGAGGCGATCCTGCACGGCCGCATAGTTGTAGCCGGAGATGGGCAGTTGCGGATCGTCGACCAACAGCTGTTCCCGCCGCAGTTCATCTTCGATGGCGCGCTCCACTTCGGCCGGCAAGCGAGTGGGCGTGGCTCGTTGATAGTCAATCGAAAAGCCGGCCGCGTCCTGACGATACTCTTTCAGCAAGGCGAAGAACCGCGTCTTGCCGATGCCCAACACTTCTTCCACCTCGGCTGCGCGTCATCGCGCCCTGGCAGTAGGCGGCCAACAAGGCCTTGATCTGGTCGACGCCGAAGCGCTTGTGCAACTGGTCCATGTCGATTCCTCCGCTCGTTTTGGAGCAATCTACCATGACCAGTTCACTTTAAGTGTTCCTAACAGCAATTGTGGCTTGCATGATTAAGGAAGGATGTCGCGCGAAGCGCACCCTCACAGGAACAGAAGGAGGCGGGCTGGTCACCTCGCCTCCTTCTGTTCGTCGTTCTGGCTGTGCTTCGCGGCTTATTTGCCGCCGCTCGGCTCCGTTTCCGGCGCTCCGTATCCCACGTAGCCAGGCACCGCAGGCTGAACGCCCGGCACCGGCTGTAGACCCGGTTGGGGCTGGAACTCCGGCACAGGCTCTTCGGGCCAGCGGGGCTCCAGATGGAACACCTTCCGGCGCACGAACGCTTCGAGGTTGTCCAGGTACGTGTACGCCGTGGGGACCAGAACCAGAGTCAGCAGCGTCGATGAGATGACTCCGCCCATGACCGCGGCTGCCAGAGGCGCGCGCGACTCGGCGCCCGGCTCCAGCTTGAGCACGAACGGGATCATGGCGAACACGACCGCCGCCGAGGTCATCACGATGGGCCGTAGACGCAGACGCCCGGCCTCCACCAGCGCCTCAGTCCGCGAGTAGCCCCGCTTGCGCAGGATGTCGGTGAAGTCGACCAGCAGGATGGCGTTCTTCGTCACCAGGCCCATCAACATGATGATGCCCAGCAGCGAGAAGATGTTGAAGGTGTTGCCGGTCAGGAACAGGCCGCCAAACGCGCCCACCATGGCGACCGGCAGGGAGAACATGATCACCAGCGGCTCGACGAACGACTCGTACAGCACGGCCATGAGCATGTAGATCATGATGATCGAGAGCGACAGCGCGGAGAACAGGGCGCCCAAAGGCGCGTCTGCTGCTGTTGCGCCTGGCCCAAGTTCTGCACGATGTAGTCGGGCGGCAGCTGGACTTGCTGAGTTGATGGCTTTCTGGACGTCGGCTGCGACGTCGCCCGACGCTGCGGCCCACGACGCTGCCCGAGATTGAGAGCGTACGCTCGCGGTTGTAGCGCTTGATCTGGCCGGGCGCCTGGGCGTTTACGATCTGGCCGATGTCGCCCAGGGTGATTGGTGTGACCGGTGCGCTGAACTTGAGCGGTAGCCGGGCGAGGGCCGCTCGGATCGTTGCGGGTCTGCTCGTTGGCGATCAGCGTGATGTCGAGGTCCGGCATGCCCGTCCCGCTGCAGCGTCGAGACCTGGGTCCCGCGACGGCGGTGCGGAATGCGGTGCCGACTTCGGTCGCCGAAATGCCCAGATCGTTCATGCGCGCCCGGTCCAGCTGAGCCTGTAGCTCCGGCGAAGCGGTCGGCGTCCGTGTTGCGCACGTCGGCCACGCCCGGCACCGTCTGCCATGACGCTCACGATCTGGTGCGACAGGTCGATCAGCGTGTTCTCGTCCGGTCCGCTGAGCTGGAGCTGCAGCGCGGCGCCGTACCCAGCGCCGATGAAGCCCGACGGTCGTGAACTGGGCGCTGGCGTCCTTGATGGCTCCTGGCCTTCTGGCGCACATCGTTGATGATCTGGAACACCGACCGCTGCCGTTGCAGCTTGTGGACCAGGTGCACCGTGATCGACGCCGCCGGCGGGCCCGGCGCCGCCCCCGAAACCGGCCGACGCCTGAGCCGACCGAGGCCAGGACGTCGGTCACCTCGGGCTCGGTCTTCAGGATGGTCTCGAACTGCTGCGCGGCGGCGTCCATAGTCGCCAAGGACGTCCCAATCGGCATCGGATAGTTGGCTCAGAAGATGTTGTCGTCTTCGCTCGGGCGCGTACTCGACGCCGAGCAGGTCGCAAAGGCAGGAAGGCCAGCGCTCCGACCAGGGCCAGATCAACGCGACGAAGAGCACCAACGGGCGACGCTGCAGGCTCCAGCCCAGCGTGCGGGCGTAGGAAGTTGGCGAGGCCGTTGAAGCCCCGCTCCCACAGGTCGACGAACACACCCCAAACGCCGCTCGGCTGCTCCTCGTCCTTTTGAAAACCAGCGCGAGGCCAACATCGGGGTCAGCGTGAACGACACGAACAGCGAGAACAGCGTGGCGGCTGCGATGGTGATGCCGTACTCGCGGAACAACTGGCCGATGATGCCGCTCATGAAGGCGACCGGCACGTAAACCACCACGTCGGTGAGGGTGATGGCGAGGCCGCCATGCCGATCTCGGCGCGGCCGTTGATCGCGGCTTCCTTCGGCTTTTCCCCCAAGCCAAGGTGCCGGAAGATGTTCTCCAGCACCACGATGGAGTCGTCGACCAGGATGCCGATAGTCAGGGCCAGGGCCATCAGGCTGACCGTGTCGAGGCTGAAGCCGAGCGCGAACATGACCAGGAACGTGGAGATCAGCGAGGTGGGCACGGCCAGCAGCACGATGATCGTGCTGCGCAGCATGTGCAGGAAGAGCAGCAGCACCAGGCCGGTGATCAGCACGGCCAGCATCAGGTCGGTCTGCACGGAGTCGACCGAAGCCCGGGTGAAGTCTGCGATCGTCCGTCACGACCGTCAACTGGGCGCCCTGCGGAAGGATGTTCTGGCCTGCAGTCGCGCTCATGGCCGCGCTCACGCCGTCGGCAGACCTGGATCACGTTTGCATCGGGCTGCTTGGTAATGTTGAGGCCGACCGTCGTCTGGCCGTTGAGGCGCACGAGCTGCGTGACGTCGTAATGGGTGTCGACCACGTTGGCGACGTCCTTGAGCCGCACGACGGTCGGCGTGGTAGGTCAAGACCAGATTCTGGATGTCGTCGAGACTCGGCGAACTGGCCGAGCGAGCGAAAGGCCACGGACGACGAGCCGTTGGTCAATGATGCCCGGCGGGCAGTCGACGTTTTCCGCCGCCAATACCTGCTGGATCTTCGACAGCGATAGGCCGTACGCGGACATCTTCATCGGGTCGACCTGCACCTGGATCTCTTCCAGCAGGCCGCCGCTCACGTCTCGCGGCCGCCACGCCGGGCACGGCCAGCAGGCGTGGCTGGACGTCATTGCTGGCGGAGTAGTACAGATCCGGCCTGACTCTGCGGGCCGCTCAGCGTCAGAGTTCATGATGGGCGACGAGGTGGGGTCGGCCTTGCATGATGCTCGGATCGGTCGCGTCGGCGGGCAGCCGGCCTTTGATCCGGCCGATCGCCCGCTCGACGTCGGTGGCGGCCTGGTTGCTGTCCACGTTCTGGAGGAAACTGATCGACGTCACGGACCGAGCCCTCGCTGGCTGTGGACTGGATCGTGTCCACGCCAGAAATGCCGGATACGGCGTTTTCGACCAGTTTCATGATGTGTTGCTCGACGTCTTCCGGCGCAGCGCCGGGCCAGGACACGACGACAGTGACATACGGGAATCACGATACTGGGGTATCGGTCCACGTTTAACGCACTGTAGCCCTGAGCGCCCATGATAACGAGCGCCAGGATGATGATCGGTGATCGTCACGGGCGTTCCACGGCCAGCTTGGTGAGGTGTTTCACTGCTGGTACTCCTTGCTGAGGTGAGATCAGTTGTTAAACAGAAAATTATGTAGATATTGTACCACGCAACGATTAAATGGTCCTTAAAGCAAGTTTAACAACTCATTTTCCTGCAAAATCTTCATAAAATCTTCATAAACAGCAAATCGCCCCGACAAAGGCCGGGGCGATTGTCCAACGTATCGATTTTTCAGTGCGGGCACGAGCGCGATTAACGCTCCTGAGCGGCGGTCTTGGGCGGCCTGGCCGCGTCGAGCGCCACGTCGTCCGGCTCGTGATAGCCAGATGACGCCGCCAGGTGGCGCAGATTCAGCTCGCATTTGTCGGTTACAATCGCCGTGACGTGATCGCCCGGACGGAGGATGGTGCTTCCGTGGGCCACGATAGTCTGGCGTCGACGCCTCACAGATACGATGAGACACTCGTCGGGCAGGGCCAGGGTCTTGACCGGCTTTCCGTCCATTGGCGAGCCCGCGAGAACGTCGAATTCCAGGAAGCTGGCGCCCGGCAGGCGGCCCAGCTTAAGCTGTTCGCTGCGCTGTTGAGCTTCCACGCGGCGCATGATCGCCGTCTCATAGGCGCGGACGATATCCTGACGGCGGAGAATGCCGACCAGGTGCTTGGGATTGTTGCGGTCGACTACGGGCAGACGCCCTAGGTCCCGAGTGCCGAGGCGTCTCAGGGCTACCCACATGGGCTCGTCGGGATAGGCTTCGACCAGGTTCGTCGTGGCGATATCCTTGACTGTCAGCTCGGTCGCGTTTGGCTGATCCATCACGTGTTCCAGATCCTGGACCGTGACGATTCCGTACAACTCGCCGGCGTCGTTCAGAACTGGGAAACCATGATGATGGCTCCGCTCGAATCTTGCGCATCAGTTCGGGAACGGTCATCGTCAACGGGACCGGGGATGCGTCGGTGGACATGGCCTCGCCCACGAGCACGCCCTGCATGACGTCGATGTCGCGTCCCTGCGCCAGGCGGATGCCTCGCTTCACCAGTTTCAACGTGTAGATCGATTCTTTATTCAGCTTCTCAGCGAGGAATGTGCCGATCACCGTGGCCAACATCAGGGGCAGGATAATCCGGTAGTCGCCGCTCATCTCGAACACGATCAGGATGGCCGTGAGCGGTGCGCGGGCTGCCGCCGAGAAGACAGCTGCCATTCCGACCAGGGCGTACGCGCCTGGTGACGCCGTGATGACCGGGAATAGGTGGCTGATGCCCTGTCCGAAGGCTCCTCCCAGCATGGCGCCGATGAACAGGCCCGGAGCGAAGACGCCGCCGGATCCACCGGAGCCGAGCGTGAAGGAAGTGGCAACGATCTTCAGCAGCACCAGGACCAGCAAGAAGGTCCAGGCCATCTGTCCCAGCAATGCCTGCCCGATGATGTCGTAGCCGCCGCCAAACGTCTGCGGGGCCAGCAGGCCAATCGCTCCGACGGCCAGCCCGCCGATCGCCGGCTTGAGGTAATCGCGGATCTTCCAGTCGTCAAAGATGTCCTCGATCCTGTACAGAAGGAGCACGTAGGCCGTACCCACGACTGCAGCGAGGATACCGAGGACGGCATAGAAGACCAGCTCCCAGGCGCTGACCATGGCGTAATGTGGAACCAGGAAGGCCGGGTCGGCACCGAGGAACACCCGGCTGATTACGCTCGCCGTAACAGCAGAGATCACGATGCTGGCGAAGTTGCCCACGGCAAAATCGGAGACGATGACTTCGATGGCGAAGACTGCCCCTGCGATGGGCGCATTGAAGGTGGCGGCGATGCCTCCCGCTGCACCACATGCGACCAGTGTCCGCACGCGGTCATCGGACAAGTGAAGCGCCTGGCCGACTGTCGAACCAAGCGCAGAGCCAATCTGCACGATCGGGCCTTCCCGCCCGGCCGAGCCTCCGGTGCCGATGGTGATGGCCGAGGCGATAGCCTTGATGACCGCGACGATCGGCCGAATGCGGCCTCCCTGAGTCGCTACCGCCAACATCACCTCGGGCACACCGTGGCCTTTGGCTTCGTGGGCGAAGTAGTAAATCAGTGGACCTACCAGCAACCCACCCACCGCCGGCACGATGATGACGTAGTAGCGGCTGAAGAAGCCGAAGGCGGGTGCGATCTGAACGAATGAAAACTGCGTGACGAATCCGATGAGATGATTGAATACTACAGCCCCGAGGCCTGTGAGAAGACCGACCACCACGGCGGTCCAGACCAGGATGAATTCCTCCGAGGGGTGCGCGCGATCCAAGAGCAGCGCCAGGCCTCGCGTCAGGCCGGTCCAGCGTGGAATTGCCTTTGTTTCCCTTGCCAATCTCGTTCCGATTCCCTTCTTTCATGCAGGATGAGACTTGAGCGTCTTCGCCATTTTAGCCCATTGTCGATAAGATGCAACTATTCGCTTCAAGAGTAGGTTTGAGAATGGACGGTCACCGCGTTATAATCAACGAAACGCTTCGTATCGGCCGAGAGGCGTCGTTTCAATTCCTTCCACTCCGGTGCAGTGCCCTTGCCGATCGAAAATCCAGGAGTCAGAAATGAACGGTTCTCCGATTCAGAATCATCGACACCGGGTCGGGTTCGTGTCCATGCGCTTCAGCGGCACCGACGGTGTCTCCCTGGAGACGGAAAAGTGGGCGAACGTGCTGGCGCAAATGGGCCACACCTGTTTCTATCTGACCGGCGAATCTGACCGGCCGCCCGATCGCACCCGTCTCGTTCCAGAAGCTTCCTTCCACCACCCCCAGATCGAATCCATCGAATCGACTGCGTTCGACGATTCGTGGTGGTATCGCAGCACCGACCGTTTTGCCATCGACCCCACATCTCCGGTGGCGCCGGCTTATTACAAACGCCCGGTCTGAGACTTCGCGTTTGATCCAAGAGATCAAAGATCATTTGAAAGACGAGATTTACGGCTTCGTGCGTGGTTTCGGGGTCGAACTGCTCATCGTGGAGAATGCCCTGTCAATCCCTCTGAACTTGCCGCTCGGGCCTCGCTCTCACCGAGTTCATCGCGGAGACCGGTTTCCCGACCGTCGCTCATCATCACGATTTCTTCTGGGAGCGCAAGCGGTTCCTGGTCAATTGTGTCTGGGACTACCTCAGCTCTGCCTTTCCTCCCAACCTTCCTCCCATCCGGCACGTCGTCATCAACTCCTCCGGCGCCCATCAGCTCAGCCTGCGCCGCGGCGTATCCTCTATGTTGATCCCGAACGTGATGGACTTCGAGAGCCCGCCGTCCACACACGACGGCTACGCCCGGGACCTGCGTTCCGACCTGGGTCTGCTCCCTAACGAGCGCCTCATCCTGCAGCCCACGCGAGTCGTGCAGCGAAAGGGCATCGAGCATGCGATCGAGCTGGTCCGAAAGCTCGGGCTGGACGCACGCCTGGTGATTTCGCACGCCAGCGGCGATGAAGGCGACTGCTACGAGCAGCGCGTTCGCAAATATGCGGATCTGCTGAATGTGCCTACCGCATTCGTTTCCGACGTCATTTCAGATCGCCGCGGCCGGACCGCCGATGGGCGCCGGATCTACGTGCTGGGCGACGTGTACGGTCAGGCCGACCTGGTCACCTATCCATCGAGCATCGAAGGGTTCGGCAACGCGTTTCTCGAAGCGATCTACTATCGCCGGCCCATCGTCGTGAACAACTACTCCATCTTCGCCACCGACATCAGGCCCAAGGGTTTCCGCGTCGTCGAGTTCGATGGCTTCATCACTGACGAGACGGTCGAGCGCGCGAAACAACTCATCCTGGACCCGGACCTGACTGCGGAGATGACCGAGCACAATTATCGCCTGGCCCGCCGCTACTATTCCTACTCCACGCTCGAACGTCGGCTCCGGACGCTGCTGGCCGATTTGTTCGGCGAAGCAGACTAGTGAATCGATCTGGGCAAAGACTTTTTCCCAGACTTCCGAAGTTTCCAAAACTTCGGAAGTCTGGTGAGTGGCTGGTCTCAAAACGCGGGCATCTCCTGGGTCTCTTCGGCCGCTTCCCACCGAGTGATCAGCTGCATCTTCTGCTCCTGGAAGACCTGTGCCTGGGCCTGGACGATCTCGCGCTCGAACGTGGCCGCATCCATGTCGGCGCTCTCCCGCACCATGCCCGCTGTTCGGCCGTAGTATAGCGGCGTCATGGACTCGAGCACGAGCGTCCCATCCAGCGCGGACTTGTTGTACGCGACCGCGTAGTCCACGACGATGCTGGCCCAAAGCTCGGCGGGGAACTCGAATGCTGCGGAGCCCAGCCCCAACAGACGGCGGACCGCTTCCCGATTCTCGTGACGCAGGATGACGTCCCACCACTTGCCGTATCTGGCATCCGCACTTGCGAACCTGGCGACCAGCCCTTCCAGGTTGACGGCGACCGGCTCCGGGTCTAGCGATTTCGAGTGTCCGTACACATCGGTCGGACGGTACCCCTGAACCTGCTTCCAATTATTTTCGTAGACCCCCATGCCGGCGAACAGCGTGCCGACGACCTGTTCGAACATGGGGCCCAGTGACGCGCCGGGATCTTTGGCGTCGTGAACCTTTACACCAAGCTGTGCCTGGCAGATGCGATAGCCGGCGTTGATGGCCGTCGTCGTCATCCAAACGTCGATTCCGAACCGGGCGACATTGGTGCTCCAGACGTCCTGGCTGAGGTAGTGTTGCAGCAACTCCCCCTGCATGCCGAAGTCCCCGCCGATGGGCTGCCGCACCTCGATGCCGTAGAGCATTCGCGTGAGCGGGTACACGATGTTGTTCGTGATGGTTCCATCGTATTTGTGCCGAGTATACAGGGGGGCAACGTAGCCATAGCCGAGCCGAAGCACCGGCCTGGCCAGCAGTTCGATCCATTCCGGCGTGATGCTCTGCAAGTCGCTGTCCACCACCAGACAAGCTTTCACGCCCAGCGTTCGACCGGCCTCGAAGATGGCGCGCAGCGCGCTTCCTTTGCCGGGAATGCCCTGATAGCGGGCCGCGATGACTTCCGCGCCCGTGGTCGTCGGGCCAGTGCTCTCCGCAAGCTGGGGAGTGTCGTCGGTGGACCCGCCATCCGAATCCATAATCACCGCTTTCAAATCCGGGAAGCGCCGGGTCAATCCTTCGCCCACCGTTCCGACCACGTGGCGAATGGTGGCAGCGTTGTTGTAGCTAGGGATCCCCACGATAATGTCGGCCGCGCCGATACGCTCCAGACGCTGTCGGGCGTCGTCGGTCAGCGCCGAGTCGGTTGTCAAGGTTTTGTCCATGATTTCGATCTCCTCCCAGGACGTATTGGGCAGGTCGAGCGTGCGCACGGCACTGGGGCTCAGACCCTGGTATCGCATCTTGATCAGCACAATCGGCAGTCGATGGGTCACGAGGCCTACGCAGCAACCTTCGTGCGTGGACAGAATTTCGTCCAACGCCGCGTACACCCGTGCACGGACCTCGGGCAGACTCTCCCCGCCCGGCGGCGTGACCGACCAGGGATCCGTGTCCCACTGCTTCATAAGCGCCGGGTACTTCTGGTCGAGCCGGGTCCGCAACTGGCCTTCCCAGTCGCCCTGGCTAATCTCCATTAGCCTTCCGTCGAATCGCACGTCCAGACCGAGCCGGTGCGCCAGGACTGTGGCCGTCTCAGAAGCACGTCGCAACGGGCTCGAATAAACGACGTCCAGACCGGCCCTTTCCAGCGCCGCAGCAAGCATCGCGGCTTGCTCGTAGCCTCGCTCGTCGAGCGGGGGGTCCGCCTGGCCCTGGTAACGTCCTTCAAGGTTCCAGCTCGTTTCGCCGTGCCGAATGAGAACCAGTCTGGTCATATCGCGGACTCGTCCGCGAACTGAAGGCCGAGCGGTTGCCGCCGCGCGTATTCTAGCAGGCTGATGATCGGCGGCCGTTCTTGGGCGCAGATCTCTTCCTCACGCAGGTAGTAGCGTCCTGCCTCCTGGAAGATGAGTTTCATCGTCATTTGGACGTCGTCCAGCAAATGCAGACGGTGCCGATCCTCCAGACGGCGCATCACCACCTGGATGATGGCGAAAGACATCTTCGATAGTGACGACAGGGACTGATTGCGATGAACCCTCTCCACCAGATCGACCTGTGCGATCGCACCAAGACCAAACCGCCCCAGAATATCGATGAGCAGTCCGGTTTCCACCCCGTAGCCGCAGAAGAACGGGATCTGTTCCAGAGCTGCGCGCCGTCCGGCGTATTCGCCCGACAAAGGCTGGATCAGCCCGGACAGCTCAGGGTAGAACAGATTGATCAGCGGCCGGAAGGTGAGCTCAGTGACGCGACCGCCTTCGCGGGGGTATAGCTTGCCGTCGTGGTGTATCGGGCGATGATAGAAGCCCTTTACGTACTGTATGCGGCTGTCTCGCAGAAGCGGCCCGATGATGCCGTACACGAAGCGTGGATGGATATTCCGGATATCCGTGTCGACCCACGCGACGATGTCGCCCTGCAAGACGTGCAGGCTCTTCCAGAGAGCCTCGCCCTTGCCGTGGCGACTGCCATATTCCGGCAATATCTCAGAATGGACGTACACCGGTATGCCGCATTCCCGGGCAATCTCGCGCGTCCGATCCGTGCTCGCTGAGTCGATCAGCACGATCTCGTCGAGCAATGGCACCTCATCCATCAGCGCCGATTTTATGGTCCGGATCACTTTGCCGACGGTCTCCTGCTCGTTTAACGCCGGAAGCGCCAGGCTGATGGTCGTGCCCTGTGCTCGTTTCAGGGCGAGGAGACGGTCGAGGTCCGAGAACTCTTCGCTGTGGAACGTGTTCTCGGCAAACCACTTGTCCACCAGGTGTGGCAGCGCCGCGACCTCCGGCACTTCAAGGTCGAGCGGCTCGAGACGAGTGAAGTCCCCAAATACCTCGAAGTCATCCCCACTCGCTCTTTGACCGTGATCAGACACGCTCTGATATCCGAGGCCACGGCCTTCACGACCGGCCCGCTCCAGTCGGACACGATCGCCGGCCACTTCGGCGCGCCCATGACGACGACGTCGTATCCGACGGCTTCCTCGAGGATGGCGCCCGGAACGTCGCCGAACTTGATGATGGACCGCATGAAACGCGGCAGACCGCGCCAGGCAGTGGACAGCGCCGCGAACACGCTCACTTCCTGGGCAGGAGCGTCCCGTTCAGTCGCATGCAGAACTGTGACGGTCGCGTTGGCCGCGCTTGCCATAAGATTCGCCACGTTCAAAGCCAGGCTCGAGCTCTGCCCACCGCGCAGCGGCAGCAAGATGCGTCGCACCTGGCGCCACCACTCCGAGCCGGCCATTTCCGCGCCCAGACGCACCGCGATCACGTCACAGGGCGGAGCGGCAAGCCGCGGATGGGACAAATCCACCGCCGCGGTTTCCGCCAGCGCGTCATTGCGCCAACCCAACAGCAGCAAGTCGATTTGTTCTTGTTCAACCGTACTCCAAATGTCGGACCATAGCTCGCGCGCCACTCGCACGACCGTCCGGACGTCCGGGTGCGGCCCCACTGCCGCCTGCAAAAAGGCGTCCAATGCCTCGCGTGATTCCCGAGCGTGTGCGGCTCCCTCGCTCAGGGACTCTGCATCGGGCAAAGTCACGATGTGCATGACAATCAGTTGCCCATTTCTCTCGGATACGATGGCCTGAGCCAAAGGTAACAGCGCGTCCGTTTCGTGCACGTCAGCGGCGACGAGCAGCAGGCGAAATGGATGGCTCTCTTCAATCGTGTGTCTCAACTCCTGAGCCATTTCGTTGTTGTTCATCGCCAGCAACCCTTTCTATTATCGGTATCAACTCATTGACTACTTTGGTCCTCCATGTGTACTGCTGTTTCACGCGGCGTCGCAGTTGAAAACGCTCGTCTTTAGACAGGCCAAGTCCTATCAGGCAGGCAACTTCTTCGGGAGCGGAACTCAAATCAAATAGCTGCGCCAGTGTTCCAGCGGTCTCACGTACCGGGGGAATGCTCGCCGCAAAGATGGGCAAGCGTGCTAGAGCTGCCTCCAGTATCGGAATCCCGAATCCTTCGTGTCGGCTGGGAAACAACAGCATGTCCGCCAATTGGAAAAAGTCGGACATCATCGCGTCGGTTACCGCGAGAGGTTCAGCGCCGTCGCTAACCTCGTGCAGAAAGTATACGCGATCGGTCAAGTCCAACTCGCAACGCAACAACTGCAACTCGTCGAGGTAGGCGCGGTTGGCAGGGTTGTGCGGACCCGGCGGTCCGGTGACGACCAGCGCCACACCCGGATGAAGCTTCCGGACCGCTGCGGTGATCCGCAGTCCCATTTCGATGTTTTTTCGACGCGTAATGCGGGTCGGCATGAGCATCAGCGGGTCGGCAGCCAGCAGATCGAGCCTGGTCACCAGCCGGCGGGTTTCGGGCTCGAGCTTCAAGAACGCTGCCACGTCTACGCCGGGAGTCACGACCTCCACATCGACTGCCGGGCGCTGCAGCAGCTCAGCCAATCGCAGCTGTCGGTGCTGCGAGACGACGACGTACTGCACCCCCTCCCAGGCGCTCCGCAGGAGATCCCACGGGTATCCATCGTGGAGGTCCGCGGCGTAGAGCGGGTCACGCCATGCCATATCGTGGCACCAGGCGACGAACCGCGTCACGTGCGCGCGGTTCAGATCGAACAGCGCCGCGGTCAGAGCCAGGTTCTTGTGCAGACTGAAGGCATTGTGAACGATGCAGACGTCGACGTCGGCCAGCAATCCTCCCAGTTCCTGACCCAATCGATCCCGGAACGCGGCAAACTCCGAGGAGACGCGCCCCGCCCGTAGTTCATCCGCTAACGCCAAAACCGTGGGGTGTCGAGACCCGACCTCCGGCGTTCGCAGGAATTCGACCCTGGGATCGAATTGCTCTCCCACGGCAGCGATAACCTTGACCCGATAACCCTCATCCGCCAGCAACCGCGCGTGATGAAAAATGGTGCTCTCTACGCCACCAACGACGGGCGGCGCAGCATAGTGCAGAATCGCTACGGTCCTCATCCCAGTTCCTTCACAACTCGATCCGTCCGCGACGTGCGGCGCGATCGACATTACGATTGTCGTCCATGCAGCGCCGTTGCGATGCGGGCGAGGTTTCGATCGACCTCGCCCGGCCGCTTGAGCGACATGCAAGTGTAGAGTGCGTCGATGAGCCCAAACTGGGCAACTAGGGCGCCCAGCGGATAGCCGTGTGCCAGCGCTTCCTGCGCGGCGGTCGACAGGCTGATATCGACGGCCCGTGCGATGGGCGACGCCTGGTGGTTAGTAATCGCCACCGTCGTAGCGCCGGATTCCCTGGCCTCGTTCAGGGCGTGGAGAATCTCCGGTGACTGTCCGGAGTGGGAGATACCCACTGCGGCATCGGCCGGCGTCAGGAGCAGTGCCGAAATCACTTGCATTTCGGTGTCGGTGTGCACCACCGCGCGGACGCCCACGCGGATCAGTTTGTACTGCAGCTCCAGCGCGGCCACGGACGCCCCGCCCGCGCCGTAAACGTCGACTCGCCGCGCTGCCAGCAAGACGTCTGCGGCCTTCTCCAGGGCAGTGACGTCGAGGACGGTGAGCGTGTCTTCGAGCGCCTTGACGTCGGCCGAAATGACCTTGTGCACCGCCACGCCGATCGAGTCTCCCGGCTCAACGGGAGAGTACGGAATGGCCGACGTCGAATTCGAGCTCCTGCGCCAGTTGAATCTTGAGGTTCTGATATCCTACCGCGCCTACCTTGCGGCAGAACCGGACCACCGTCGCCTCGCTGGTTACGCAGCGCTGCGCCAGGTCAGTCACCGAAAGATGGATGACCTGATCCGGATGGTCGACGACGTACTGCCCTACCTTTTGTTCCTGCTCGTTCAGGGAGGGCAGCAAACCTCGAATCGTGATCACGAGATTCCTCTGTACTGATGTATGAGGCCCGATCACATTACCTCTCCTTAGTCCTCCGCAAGAGGACAACCTCAAGATTTTCAAACTCACGGTTCGTGACCGTGACTCTGCAAAGCGTCAGCTCGCTGCAGACAGTTCCGGAATCAGCCGACCCGCACCGGCCATTTATCGACCTGTACCTCGTCCCAACCGGCGTAGGGCAGCTCAATCTTGGGACTGCGGCAGAGCCAAGCCCTTCACTGAGGGCTTTGATCAGCGCGATGGGGTAGCGATGACTGACCAGCGCGACGCAGACGTGTCGCTTTTGGCCGAGAATTTCGTCCAGTGCCTCGGCGACTCTACGCTGAACCTCTTTCAGGCTTTCACCGCCGGGTGGTCTGGTCGACCAGGGGGCCGTTTCCCAACGGTGCAACAAATCGGGGGTCGCCCGCTCAATTTCTGAACGCAGGCGTCCTTGCCATTCACCTTGATCTACTTCAGTCAGGCGGGGCTCGACCTCGAGGCGTACGTCGACCGCCCAGGCCAGGATTTGCGCGGTTTGATAGGCGCGGCGCAGTGGGCTCGTGTAGATCGCATCAATACCTGCATTCTTGAGTTCTGTGGCCATACGCTGAGCCTGGGCAATGCCTTCACCGTTCAACGGAGGGTCTGATCGACCCTCCAAGCGCCTCTCCAAATTCCATTCCGTCTTGCCGTGCCTGATCAAAATCAAACGGGTCATCTGCATCCTCCAAAAGTAGGTGACCGGCATCAGGCAGTGCAGTGCCTTGACAATTTACTTCGTGCGTGTTATTATAACAGCGCTTTTCTTCGTTGTCAACACGATGAAAGTAATCTTCTTGTTGCACGGTGGGGCGGAGTCGAGCGGGACGGTAGCCTGAGATCGAAATTGCGAGTATAATGATCGACATCAAAGGAGCGCGCAACGATGGCTTACTTGTTGGTCGTCATCCTGGACAACTTGAAACCACTGCCGGATCTGCTCACTGCCTGGCGAGACGCTGGAGTCCCGGGCGTTACGATCATGGAGAGCGCGGGCGCCCATCGAGTGGGCACCTGGCTGAGCCAGGTTGGTCTGACCGCGATCGACCAATTGTTCGAATCGGGAGAGCTGCGACGGCGCACGCTTCTGGCTGCCATCGATGATGATAATCTCCTGGATCGGGCAGTGGCCGAAGCCGAGCGCGTAGTCGGCGACTTCGAGCAGCCCGGCACGGGCATCTGGATGGTCCTGCCTCTGTCTCGAGCCGGCGGCTTGCACAAGGTTCGGCCCGAAGAGAGTGCCGAGGCCATGGCTCCCGCCCAGGACGCACAGAGAGTCGAATTCGCGGGATACCCGGGTAGGTGACCTGCCGGACATATTCCAGCTCGAGCCGGCGACCGTGTCACCCAGCGCTCCATTGGATAGAGTCGCCCAAGCCATGCTGCTCAGGCCCAGCGTGCACGTAGCCTGCGTGGTAGCCGAGGATGGCTGCCTCGTCGGTCTACTCGGCCTTCAGACGGTGGTGGACAATCTCTTCCTTCACGTCTTGCCGGAGGAACTCCTCGCCGGAATCGCTGACCTGGAAGATGTCATGGAGTTCGCCCGGAATCAGTCGGATGCGCACTGCCGCCGATGCCATGCAGGAACCGACAGGGCTCCGTCCGAACGACACGGTAAAAGAGGCGTTCAAGCGCATGCACGAGAGCCACCTATCCGGCCTGCCCGTCCTCAATGAGTCCAACCACGTCGTCGGCTACGTGAGCTTGATGACCCTCCTGGGCGTCTTCTTGATGGGCCAGGCGTCACCTTTACCACCTCGACAGGATGATAGCCCATGACTCTGACCTTTGTCGTCGGATTCGTCTTTCTAATCACATATGGCCTGATCGTCACCGAGAGAGTTCATCGGACTTTGGCCGCTCTGTTGGGCGGCCTCGTCATGATCGTGCTGGGCGCGTTGACTCAAGGGCAGGCCTTTCACGCGGTGGACTGGAACGTTATCTTCCTTCTGATCGGCATGATGGCGATCGCCAACGTGATGCGAGACACCGGCCTGTTCCGGTGGACGGCCATTATGGCGGTCCGCCTGGGCCATGGCCGCCCGTTTCGCATCCTGGTGATCCTGTCGATCGTCACCGCGGTCAGCTCAGCCTTTCTCAACAACGTGACGATTGTGGTCCTCGTCGTTCCGGTGACGTTGTTCGTCGCCTCGAGCCTCAATATCAGTCCGTTGCCGTTCTTGATCTCGGAAATCCTGGCTACGAACATCGGTGGCACTGCTACCCTCATCGGAGATCCGCCTAACGTTTTGATCGCCAGCGCGGCCCACATCAACTTCCTCGACTTCGCGGCCAACATGACGCCGATCAGCCTGCTGATCTTGCTCGCCTATCTGGGCCTGGCCTGGTTCATTTTCAAGAACGATCTGCGCGGCGTGCGGGAATCTCCCAACCTCGAGGCTCTCGATACGGCCGGCCTGATCACCGATCCCGTGCTCCTCAGAAAGACCGTGATCGTGTTCGTCCTGCTCCTGGTCGCCTTCCTTCTCGAGGGTGTCCTGTCGCTGGAGCCGGCAACCATCGCCCTGTCTGGCGCCACGGTACTGCTGCTGTGGGGGCGCTCGGACGTGGAACGTGTGCTGCGGGATATCGAGTGGACGACACTTTTCTTCTTCGTCGGCCTGTTCATCGTCGTGGAAGCCGTCGTGCAGGTCGGTATCATCGATGTGCTGGCCCACGCCTTAACCGTCGTAACCGAAGGCAATCTGCCGTTGACCACCATGTTGATCCTGTGGGGTTCGGCTGTGGCGTCAGGCGTCGTGGACAACATTCCGTACACGGCGACTATGATCCCTGTCGTGGTCAACCTGGGCAACACAATGCACGCTCAGCCGCTCTGGTGGGCGCTGGCGCTCGGCGCGGACCTGGGCGGCAATGCCACGCTGGTCGGGGCTTCGTCCAACATCATCGTCGTGAGCCTGGCGGCTCGGAGTGGGCACCCCATCAGTTTCAAGCGTTTCCTGGTCTACGGGTTGGTCACCACATTCCTCTCTCTGCTCATGTCCACGGTTTACGTGTGGTTGGTTTACCTGTAAGGGGCGGAGACGGTACTCGAGAGCACAACCTGCTGAGGTTGCATTTGAAACGGCGCGCCCGATGTGGTAGAGTGCGCGGAAGTGCTGCGGTTAGGCCCTGGCCGATCTTGTCGGCTCAGGCTGAAGTTGCGACACGCCATTCCGTCGCTCGAACCGTCCGGTGCATTCGCTTCGATCAGGTGCCGGCTATCGGTGACGCTCGTTGGGAGAGTTCAGGCCGATGACGGATGAAACCGGCCATACCACATCTGCCGTGCCGGGAGACGACCGGCCCATCCTGGTTCCGCTGATGAAGCCTGAGGACATCGCTCCCCTGCTGTCGATCGCCGGGCCGTGCGCAATAGCCTGGCGCCGGCGGTTGATCTTCCTCGAAGTCAGCAGTTGTGCGGTCCCGCCGGATCCCGAGCGTGCTTACACCGCCTCCGCGCTCCTGGAAGACGCTCTCGCCCAAGCGGGAGCTCTCGGGGTGACGGCGGAAGGATTGCAGCGCGAGTGCCGCAATGCGGACACGACCATACGAGAAGTGATAGAAGAAAAGCACGTCTCGCTGCTGGTCATCGGGTGGATGGAGAACGGCGGCCCCGCGAACACCTCGGCGGACGAGGGGCGCATCAGGTGGCCCGGTTCCGATCCCATAGGCTCCCTCATGTCCGATCCTTCGGCGGACATGATCCTGGTCCCGCTGTCTCCCGCTCATGCCCGGCTGCGTCGGGTCTTGTGTCCCATGAGCGGCGGCCCCAGCGCCACCCTCGCCGTCGAGATCATCCGCGCTCTGGTCGAGAACACGGAGTGCCAGGTGACGCTGCTGTACGTTCAACCGCTTCGCGCGTCGACCGCGCAGCGGGAGACTGCCCAGCGGATGCTCCACAACACCCTGGCCCGGCTGACGAACCTGCCCGCCGATGAGGCTGCTCGGGCCACTCTGGAAAAGGGAGCCCGGATCGCGGTCAAGTTCGTGCAGGCGCCGTCGGCGACTGACGGCATCTTGAAAGAGGTTGCCGAGTCGTACGACGCCGTCTTGATCGGAGCCTCCAGGGTAGGCGTGATCAATCAATTGCTCTTCAGCGAGGTGGCAGCCCAGGTCGCGCGCCGCGCCCCGGTGCCGGTCATCGTGATGAAGAGGCGGCCGGGGCCTTTTTTCAGCCTGGCTCGCCAGGTCTGGGAGCGGCTGTTCTCCCTCTTCCCGACACTCAGCGAGGACGAAAGGCGAGAGGTCATTCAAGACGTGCGGCGCAGTGCTCGCGTCGACGTCGATTTCTCAGTGATGATCACGGCGGCGGCTGCCATAGCCGCCCTGGGGCTGCTGCTCAACAGCGCGGCCGTCATCATCGGCGCGATGCTGGTAGCGCCTCTCATGACGACCGTGGTCGCCCTGGGATTGGCCGTCACTCTGGGTGACGTATACATGTTGAGGTTCTCGGCCCTCTCCACTCTGTGGGGGATGGCCCTGACCATCGGGGTGGGGTTGCTGGCCGGACTTCTACTCCCCAGCGCGGGTCCGACGGCCGAGATTCTGAGCCGAAGCCGCCCCACGTTGCTGGATCTGAGCATTGCGCTGGCCTCGGGCGCAGCGGGTGCCTACGCGTTGTGTCGAAAGGACGTCTCGGCTGCCTTGCCGGGTGTGGCTGTGGCCGTCGCTCTCGTGCCGCCGCTGTCCACCATCGGCATCGGGCTCGCCCTCGGAAGTCGCGCCATCGCCGGCGGAGCCTCGCTGCTGTTCGCCACGAACCTGATCGCGATCTCGGCAGCGGGCGGCCTCATCTTCCTGCTGTTGGGATTCAAACCCACGTCCGCGAGCCAGGAACGGCTGATGATCTTCGGCAGCGGACTGGTCGGCCTGGTGCTGTTGCTGGCGGCGGTCACCGTGCCTCTTGCGGTGCTGACCTATCAGTCGATCACCGAAACACAGCTGACTCGCGCGGTCGACGCGGCGGTGACGACCGAAGTGGCCAAAATGACCGGCGTCACGTTCCAGTCCGTGCATTTCGAGCCGCGAGGGCACGGCATCCTGAATCTGACCGTGACGGTCCTGTCGAATCGGTCGATCTTGTATGGGGATGCGCTGGACCTGCAGACCAAGGTCGCCGGCCGACTCCAGCGCCCCGTGGCGATGGTCTTGATCGTCGAGCCGGTAACCGAGTTGCTGCCTTCGGCCCCTCCTCCCCCAACTCTCACACCGACTCCATCGCTCACTCCGTCTCCCACTCCTGCCGTCGCGCCAACGCCTCCGGTTGCTGCCACCCCGTAGGGCATGCTTCGTGCACGCATCGGCGCGATCATGCAGGTACTCGTCGCCAAAAATGCAGACATGAGGTAGTATAATAACCCGTCGGCAGTCTCTAGCTCGGGAGGAAGGCTCGGGCGCGTTTCGTCAGTTTCGGAGGTGAACAAAATGGCACTGGGTTCCGGACATTGGTATATGGGCCTGGTATCGCTGGGCCTACTGGTTGCAGCTGGGCTGGGCGCGGTGCTTGCTCATGGCATCATATTCGCGGCGCTGGAGCGAGCGATGAGGCGCAAAGATGCGGGCTCGGAGTTCGCGTTCGTCCGGCATGCCCGGAGGCCGACCGTCCCCCTGATTGTGCTGCTAGCGGTGTCGCTGGTTCTGCCGGTGGTGGCCTGGCCGGCCGAGCTGACGACGATCATCCGGCGCATCATCGGATTAGGCGCGACGGCTTCCATCGCCTGGCTGATCGTCGAGTTTTCCGCGGCGGTCGAAGAGACGATTTTCAAGCAGTATCGGATCGACGTCCCCGACAACCTTGAAGCCAGGCGCGTTCGGACCCAGCTCACGACGCTGCGCCGGGTCTTCGGGGTCATCGTCGTGTTCGTGGCGTTCTCCGTGATGCTGCTGACCTTTCCAAGCATTCAACGGCTCGGCGTCACGCTGTTCGACTTCCGCAGGCGTGATTGGCCTGGTGGTCGGCATCGCGGCCCGGCCGGTTCTATCGAACCTCATCGCCGGGGTTCAGCTCGCGCTGACGCAGCCGATTCGCATCGAGGACGTGGTGGTGGTGAAGGGCGAATTCGGCTGGGTGGAAGACCTGTGTTCGACGTACGTGGTGGTGCGGCTGTGGGACCTCCGGCGGCTCGTCGTACCGCTGTCGTATTTTATCGAGCAGCCGTTTGAGAATTGGACGCGGACCACGGCCAACCTGATCGGCACTGTGACAGTCTACGCCCACCTGAATGTCAGCGTCCCAACGGTGCGACGCGAGCTACAGCGCATCCTGGAAAGCTCGGGGATGTGGGATCGGCAAGCCTGGGGCCTGCAGGTGACCGATTCGACCGAAACCGCCATCCAGCTGCGTGCGCTGATGAGCGCCACCAATGCGTCTAAGCTGTGGGACCTTCGCTGCCACGTCCGTGAGAAGCTGATCTCGTTCCTGCAGACTCAATATCCATAACGAAGCGTCCGGCTCCGTCACAGGCTGAGCGTCTGCCGGCGCAGCAGTTCGGCGTTGAGCGCCACGATTACCGTGCTGGCTGACATCAGCGCCGCGCCGACGGCGGGCGACAGCAATATGCCCACGGGCGCCAGGACCCCGGCTGCCAGGGGCAGAGCCACCACGTTGTATCCGGCCGCCCAGATGAGGTTCTGAACCATCTTGCGGTGGCTGGCCCGGCTGAGGGTGATGACCTTGACGACATCCAGGGGGCTGCTCTTGACCAAAATCACGCCGGCCGACTCTACCGCCACGTCTGTGCCGCTGCCGATGGCCATCCCCACGTCGGCTCTGACCAGGGCCGGTGCATCGTTGACGCCGTCTCCGACCATGGCGACGCGTTTTCCCGCTCCTGCAGCTGCTTGATGTGCTGATCCTTGTTTTCCGGCAAGACCTCGGCGAAGTAGTGGTCGAT
The DNA here is from genome assembly GCA_963843645.1 of uncultured Chloroflexia bacterium. Taxonomy (GTDB): domain Bacteria; phylum Chloroflexota; class Anaerolineae; order DAOTYC01; family DAOTYC01; genus CAWJLE01. The sequence continues at coordinate 826,424 of CAWJLE010000005.1, forward strand.
TCCCAGCTCTTCGGCCACGGCCGCGGCCACTGTCTCGCTGTCTCCCGTGATCATGGCCACTTCGACCCCCAGGTCGTGAAGCTGTGATACGGCCTCCCGGCTCTCCGCCCTAACGACGTCGGCCAGGGTCAGCCCGGCGATCGCCTGCCCGTCGCGTACCAGATAGACGACGCTCCTGCCCTTGGCGCTCGCGTCCTCGCTGAACCGGGCGATATCGTCCGGGAGTGCCAGCTCCAACATTTCGAGCAGCCGCGGGCCGCCCACGTAGACCGTGTGCCCTTCGTTCTTCGCCCGGACTCCGCGACCCTTCAGGGCCTCGAAATCCGTTACCTCCGGCAGGGATAGCTCTTTCTCTGCGGCAGCTTTCCGAATGCCACGCGCCATCGTATGCTCGGAATCCCCTTCGATGGCTGCGGCCAGTGCCAGCGCAGAGTCCTCGTCCCAGCCCTCGGTTGCAGCAGTACCGATCACCCCGAACTCGCCCCGAGTCAGAGTGCCGGTTTTGTCGAATACCACCACGTCGATTTGCCTTGCCTTCTCGAGCGCCAGCCGATCCCGGATCAGAATGCCGCTGCGGGCACCCAGCGAGGTTGTAATCGCCACTACCAGTGGGACTGCCAGCCCGAGGGCATGCGGGCACGCGATGACCAGGACCGTGGCGACACGCGCGACGACGTCCACTTTGAAGCCCAGGGCAATGGTCCAGGCGATGGCCGTCAGAATCGCGACGCCGAGCGCAATGTAGAAAAGCCAGCCGGCAGCCCGGTCGGCCAGCAATTGGGTCCGCGATTTGCTGGACTGGGCCTGCTGGACCAGGCGCATGATACCCGCCAGCGTCGTGTCGTTTCCGATGGCGTTGACCCGCACGCGCAGGCTTCCATCGCCGTTGATCGTGCCGGCGATGACCTTTGCCCCCGCCTGCTTGGACACGGGCGTGGACTCGCCCGTGATCATAGCCTCGTTGACCTCAGAGTCGCCTTCCTCGACTTCGCCGTCGGCGGCAACGCTGGCTCCGGGCCGAACCAGCACCAGGTCATCCTCCGCCAATTCGTCAACCGTGACTGTCTCTGTCGACCCGTCCTCGCGAATGCGCTCAGCGTCGGCGGGCATGAGCTTTGCCAGTTCATCCAGTGCGCCGGATGCCCTGCGCACGCTGCTCATCTCGATCCAATGCCCGAGCAGCATAACGTCGATCAGCGTCGCCAGCTCCCAGAAGAAGCCCTTGCCTTGTGAGATGAAGAGCGCGGCCAAGCTGTAGGCGAAAGCCACGGTGATGGCGAGCGAGATGAGCGTCATCATGCCGGGCTGCCGCTCCCGGATCTCCGGGCCTGCCATCCGAAGAAAAGGCAAGCCGCCATACGCGAAGATCGCCACGGCCAGGACCGGCGTGATCCAGGAACTCAGCGGGAAGGCAGGCGTGCTGAAAGCCAGCCACTGCTGGATCGTGGCGCTGAAGATCAAGACGGGGATCGATAGGGCGAGGCAAACCCAGAAGCGTCGACGGAACTCTCGCTCGTGACCAGTGTGGTTCATAGAGGATTCCTCCTTTGCTTGGCCTGGTTTGGCGAGGGGGTGCCGCGTTAGTAGGGCGGCTCCCGTTCGGTCATGTCGTGGTGTTCTGCCTGCACGGTCACGTGGCTGATGCCGAAGTCTCGCGTCAGGCGGGCGTTGATCTCCTCCAGCAGGCGCTGCGTTCCGTCCGAATCGATGGACTCCGCCACCACGAGATGCGCGCTCAATACTTCGATGCCGGACGTGAGAGTCCATACGTGTAGATCGTGGACGTCCTCTACCCCGTCTGTCTCGCGAAACATCCGGTCGATCTCGACCACGTCGATGTGCTCGGGCGCCCCTTGCAGGAGCACGTTGACGGCCCGGCCCATCAGCTGCGCGGTGCGGGGGAAGATGAACAGGCTGATGACGATGCTGATGATCGGATCTGCCGGATAGTACCCGGTCCGAAGAATGACCAAGGCCGCGACGAGCACCCCCACCGAACCGAGCGCATCGCTCACCGTCTCGAGGAACGCTCCCTGGAGACTCAGGCTCTCCGCCGCTCCGTGGTGCAGCATCAGGACTCCCGCCAGGTTCACCACGACACCGACGACCGCCACCCCGACCATTGCGCCGCCCGCGATGGCGGCGGGCTGGTGGAGACGCTGGTACGCTTCGTACAGAACGTAAATCGTACTGAGAAGCAGGATCAGAGAATTGGCCAGAGTGGCCAGGATCTCCAGCCGATAATAGCCGAACGTCTTCTGGGGCGTGGTGGGTCTCAATGCCATCCAGGCGGCGAACAGGGTCAGACCCAATCCCAGGACATCGGTGAACATGTGCAAGGCTGACGCCAGCAATGCCAGGCTGTGGGCGATGATCCCGGCGACGATGGCGACGATCAAGTAGGCGAACGTCAGTCCGGCCACGATCGCCAATTTGTGTAGATTCTGGCCGGTTGTCGAAATGGCTTTGCCCATTGCCCGGTCTCCATCCGCCGGGCCGCGTCCCTGGTTTCCGCGACGTTCGCCCGGGGGCTGCGCCGAAGCCGCAGAGTCGACCCGGGAACCCAGGTCGATTTCGCGCGGCTTCGGATTTGGTCATCGTCGTCTCACTGCGGGCGAGTCGCGGTCAGGATTGCCGCCGAATGGCGGCGAGTCAAGCGAGGCAGGGTGCCCGTGCGCCGGGCCAGAACGCTGCTTTCAAGGGGACTGTCAAAGCCCAAGCCTGGAATAGTCACGACCTTCGTCCGGCAGACGTCGCGCAAGGCTGATCCTGTGGCCCGTGACGGTGTGCGGAAGTTCAGTGAGTTCTCACGTCCCGGCATTCTCCCTTCTCGCACGCAAAATCGAACCGATTGTCTTGCCCGCTCGATACGCCTGAAAACTCGCCGTGTCCTGACCTTTCAGGCGCGGCGGGAGCTGCTGCGCATCGATGCGGTCAAGAAATCCGTGCTGCTTCACGACTTCTCCAACGGCGCAATCCTCTCCAAACCCGCAGGTGTAACACTGGGAATAGCCGTCTGCGTATACTGAGTCTACGACGACCATCTTGTTACGCCCCATCATGTATCGAATGTACTCGAGCACGCGCGAGTCCTCCTCGCCACCATCTACCGCGACCGCAATCCCAAGCTTACCCGCCAGCAGAAATACCTCGCGGTGACGAAAACAGAAGGTCCTTTCCCAACACGCATGCGCCAGCGCGTTTACATAATGAAAGTAGTTTGGCGCGCCGAAAACGATCGCATCGGCGGCCAGCATCTTGTCTCCGATTTCGATCCAGTCGTCCTCGACCCGGCAATGGTTGTCGGCGCCGCAGCGCGTGCAGCCGGCGCACCCATTGATCTTCCTTCCGGCCAGTGTCACGTACTCGTATGGCTCACCGCTGGCCTCCATTACCGCCTTCACCACTTCGCCGGTGATTCCGTTCGGACGTCCGCTCGCACTGATCCCCAGAATCGGCATCGTTTCTCCTTTGGTTGGTCTGCCATCGCCCGCAATGAAGTTGGTCGAAGGCGGCTCGTTCCTCATCTTGAACTGGACGGTACGATTCCTCCACGGATGGCGGCACACAACGCTTGCCCTGCCTGTCCGCGGCCCGAGCCGTGGCCTCAATGGGCCTCGACCATCGAACTCACTTGCCCATGTACGTTTGGCTTCGGGACGAGCAAATCATACCATAACTGTTCCGCCTGAGGGAAGACCAAAGATGTGCAAACGGCCTCCGCATTTTGGCCTATTCTCGAGCCTGGAGCGGATTTTAAGCGTCCGCTCCATCTCAGCACAGGCCGCACCACAGTGAGCGAGGGTCCAACGAGGTTCCGGCCACCCTCTGGGGCGAACGACCCAAAGCGGGCGGAAGCAAGGGGCTTGCATCAGGTACGTACGACTGAGTCCACACTTCCGTACATGTTCGGCACGTATTCGTCGGCGTGGTCGTCGTCCATCCATTCCCCGTCGTCGACCAGAATAACGGAATCGGTAGGTCCGGCCCGGCTCCAAATCCAGCGAGATGTGCCAGTCTTCCTGGCCCTCTGTTTGCGTCAACCAGTGGCTGTCCGTCTGCCAGTCATTGAATTCGCCCGCGAGAGCGACCCGGTCGGCCCAAATGTGGCTCGAGACCAGGAAAGTTACGCGCACCAAACCATTTGGCAAGGGCTCTTTCATCAACATGTCGACATGTCTTCCGCGGCCCGGCTGGCGGCGCTGCCAACCGAACGTGCCCCTTTCGATGAATCGGCTGAGACGCCCGGCGGTCTCATCCGTCGTGATGTGAATTTGCAGCCGCGACTCCGCGGCTCGACTGTAGAAGCCCGAGCGAATCCAGCCAGCGGTACGCCAGCAGCTTCACCCGATCGTTCACCAGGAACCATGCCAGCGCATAGATCCACACGACCGCAGCCCAGCCCCAACCAATCGGCGACATGAACAACCCGTAAACGGCGATCAGCGTTGCCAGGCATTGGGTTCCGACCACCGCGCCCAGCAGGATCGGCGCCGGCCGACTCGCCCAGAAAGGACCGCGGGTGCGCGTAATGAAGATGGTCAGATGCCCTGCCACCGACAGCTTGAGGTAGATCAACGTCTGAATCAAGTCGCGGTTCAAATGGAAGAAACGCTCGCCCAAGTAGAACAGGCCGAAAGAGCTGATCACCCCGGCCGTGCCGAGAATCGTGGCAATGCTGAGAACCGTCCGCATGTTCCACCTTTCGGGCGACTGGGAGTAGACCACCCGGTCGTAGGCGATGGACAGAATCGCCCCGTCGTTCAGCAGCGCCAGCAGCACGATCATCACCGCGGTGACAGGGTAGAAGTTGAAGGCTAGAATGGAAAGCGTCATGAAGAACAGAACGCGGATCGTTTCCGCGATGCGGTAGATCGCGTAGCTCTGCATCCGCTGAAAAATCTTGCGGCTCTCTTTGACAGCGTCGATGATGACCGATAGGCCGGGCGTCAGGAGAACGATGTCCGCCGCCGACCGGGCAGCGTCCGTTGCGCCGGACACGGCGATTCCAGCATCGGCTCTCTTGAGGGCGGGGGCGTCGTTGACGCCATCGCCGGTCATTCCTACGATGTGGCCCTCGTGCTCCAGAGCTTCCACGATGTGATACTTGTGCTCGGGAAAGACCTGCGCGAACCCGTCGGCGCGTTCGATCGCCTCCGCCAGCGGTTTGGACGCTGTGATGTCCGTTTCTGGAAGTGAGGCAGCATCGACGATGTTCGTGCCCAGGCCCAGCTGTTGTGAGATTTCTCTGGCGATGGCGATCTGATCTCCCGTCAGCATCTTCACTGCCATGCCCATCTGCCGGGCGGTCTCGAGTGTGGTCTTCGTGTCTTCGCGCGGCGGGTCGAAGAGGGGAATCACCCCCTGGAATCGCCAGCTCCCATCTCCGTCACTGCGAGCGACTCCCAGGGATCGGAATCCTCGCGCGGCGAAATCGTTCACCACTTTGTCTACTTGTGGGCCGAGCTGCGTGCCGTCGGTTGAGAGCGCGAGGATGACCTGGGGCGCACCTTTGGTTACCTTGAAGACTTCACCGTCGCCGCCCTTCACGGTCGCCTCGGTGCGTTTACTGACCGGATCGAATGGCTGAAAATGCAGAATCTGGTAATTGTCCGGGGCATGGACGCTGGCTGCGCCACTTAGTACGGCCAGGTCGATGGGGTCTTCATCTTCGGCGCGGGAGGCCAGCGCGGCGTTCTCGATTACCTCCGCGGACGTCGTCGTCTCCACGCCGTAGACTTCGCCCAACGTGAGCCTGTTTTGGGTGAGCGTGCCGGTCTTGTCCGAGCACAATACATCGATGCCGGCCAGTTCCTCGATCGACGTCAGGCGGCTGACGACGGCCTGTTTGGCGGCCAGTATCCGGGCGCCCACCGCCATCGTTACCGACAGGACCGTTGGCATGGCCACGGGGACGGCGGCCACGGTGAGGACCAGGGCGAACTGGAGCGTCGTTACCAGGTTGTCGCCGCGAATCACCGCCACCGATAGGATGACGATAACGAGCGCCAGCGCGAGAAGAATCAGGAAGTCGCCGATCTTCAGCACGGCGCGCTGGAAGTGGCTGGTGCCATGAGTCGATTCTACCAGGTGTGCCGTACGTCCGAAGTACGTATTCTGCCCTGTGCCGTAGACGAGAGCGTCAGTCTCTCCCCTCTTGACGATAGACCCGGAGTAGACGCCGTCGCCGGCCTGCCGCGTCACCGGCAAGGACTCGCCTGTTAGCGCCGACTGGTCCACCTCAATTGGATCGCCGTTTATGAGCCTGGCATCAGCGGGGATAATGTCGCCAATTCGAACGCGAATGAGGTCACCTGGCACGAGCTGGCGGGCCGCTATCGTCGCCCAAACCCCGCCACGTCTCACTTTGGCCTGCAAGGCCAGCTTCTGTTTGAGCGCCGCAACGGTGTTGCCCGCCTGGAATTCTTCCCAGAACCCCACAATGGCGTTGACGATCAGCAGGGCCAGGATGATTCCGAAATCAGCCCAATGCCGGACCAGCGCCGACAAAACGGCTGCCACTTCGATCATCCAGGGAATCGGTCCCCAGAAATACGATAAGAATTTCAGCGCCCAACTCTGTTGCTCCTCAATGAGCTCGTTGTAGCCATAGCGCTCCAGACGACGCTGGACTTCAGCCTCGTCCAAACCGTTTGGGCCGGACGCCAGCTGCGATTGCAGCTCTGCAACAGACAGGTTGGCAAGCCTTGTCGTGCCGACATCCGGAGTCTTTCTGTTTTTTGTCTGTCCAATACTCATGCGTCGAAACGCAGTGAGAAGCCCCATAATTTTCCCTCCCAAGGCTATAGAGTGTGCATCGTTTGCAGGGCGGCGGGTCTTCGTCAAATTGATCTGGGGGAGATGGAACGCGGTTATCAGGAGCCAGAATCGGGCGTCCGCGAGCCGGGCCCCCTGCCTGGGAACTGCATCAAGGCGTTCCCCGCAGCCACGGGAACCTCAAGTTCCGGATCGGCGCCCTCCAGTGCTGCAAGCACGGAGTGGGCCATTTCGTCCGCACCATTGCCAGACAAAACTCGAAACACGTGATGAGCGCCTTCTCTAAGCCATACTGAATCCGAGTGTTCGACCACGCCTCCAGAAGAACGGGTAAGCCGTCCCGACCCAAGTCGATCAGCCCTTCACCCGCCAACCAGCGCGTGCCGGCGTCGGCGTGCTCGAGAGCGCGCACGAAGGCCGGGGCAGCCGCCGGATCTCCAATTTCAGCCAGAGCCTTGGCCGCCTCCCAGCAGCTGTGTTCGCCACAGCCCCTTTCGCCCGCGCGCTCCAGCAACTCGACAAGCGTTGGCACGGCGGGCCGTCCCAAACGGACGAGAGAGCTGCGCGCAACGTCCCTGGCCTTCCCATCGGGGGAGGCCAACCTCTCAACCAGCGCCTGGATCGATTCGGGATCTGAGGGTTGCGCCAAACCCGGGCTCGCCTTGCGATCTTCCTTGAAACTGGGCTTGTGAAAACTCATCATTCATCCTCCCTGGTCGCCGCGGTCCCGACCCGTAAGGTCGACTCCCTTCACGGGTCTTAGCCCTTTTTTTCTATCCGTGATCTGGTGATCAAACCCGCGGCCGTCATCACTCCCCGATAATTCTTTTCACGCCCGTCATTATAAGCAAGATTATCTTCGCAGTCAACAGAAAAGCCGGTTTCTCGCCCAAGGCCGGATTATCGCGGGGGACCCGTCCATCGACCCGGCCTTGGGCACCCATGCAAACCGGCTGGAAACAGCTCTACACGTGAACACACTCGACACAATGGAACGAGCCAGTTCGTCACTGGCTCGTTGTACACCTCCGTCGCCCATCGCGAGCCTCGACCTACGTGGCTGGTCGGGGCGTCGCGGAGATCGACGATCAAGTAATCAAATCCTGGCGAATCTGCTCAAATTGTTCTTTAGTGATCTCGCCGCGTGCGTAGCGCTCCTTCAGGATATCCAGCGCCCGATTGCCGCCTGGGGCCGGCGGTCCCGATCGAGCACTCCCGGAGCGAACCAGCGCGCGAACGACGAAGAAAGCCAGAATGATCAGGCCACCCCAAAAGAGGAGCATCAACAATCCACCGAACAACATGCCGGGCCAGCCGAATCCGCCCCAACCGTATCCATGCCAGCCAAATCCATGCCACCACATAAGAAAATCCTTCTCCCCATACTCACTCGGTGCTTCCGCGCGGTGGCTGCCAGCCGCCACCAACTTAATTCAGGAAGCTTTAGTCTAGATCAGTCACTCGATATCGGTCTGTATGCTCCTCACAATTCGCCATCGCCGACTCTCATCCGGCGTCGCGCTTTTGGATCGGACTTCTAGATCGGAAGAGAAGCAAGCCGCGCCAGTGCCGCTTGTGCAGCCACCGGGACTTCCAATTCCGGCTCGGCGCTTTCCAGAGCTTTGAGGACCGGCCGTGTAATCGCCTCCACTCGCCGCACAGCTAAGGCGCGCAAAATATGATGTGCGCCCTCTCTCAACCACATCGAATCGGAGCGCCGGATCAATGCTTCCAACAAAGGCGCCACGCTGGGTCGTCCCAGAGCGATCAGCCCCTCCGCGGCCAGCCACCGGGTGCCGCCATTCGCGTCCTCCAGAGCCACCAGCAGAGCGGGGACGGCAGCCGGATCTCCGATCGTGGCCAGCGTCTTGGCGGCTTCCCAGCAGGCGTGGTCGCCGCAATTCTCCTGACCGGAGCTCCCGAGCAATTTCACGAGCGGCGGTACCGCTGCTGCCCCCAATCGAGTCAACGCCTTGCGAGCAGCCTCTCGTTCTTTGCTGTTGTCGGACGACAGAGTCGCCAGCAGGTCTTCCATGGCGACAGGGTTGGGCAATTCGACCAGAGTCAGATTCGCTGTCTTTGCTTCGGTTTTCGCAAGAGTGTCGCGGGAATCCATGCCTGAGCTCCTTATTCGAAACTGCACGTTACACACGTGGCCAGCCTGCCCTAATTGAAGCCGACCGAACCGCTTCACACTCCCTCTGCGACGCTGCCTCGTGAATCACGTGGAGGCCTCGCTTCGATGCAACTTTCTTCCAGTATAGTCTCAAATCGCCGCACGGGTCCTTAAGGTCAGTCGAATCGGACCTTAAGGCAACTTTATACCACAAAGACCAACAGGCGGTGCGCGTTTGATCGCGTGCACCGCCTGTTGGTCTCGTCTCTAGCTCTGTCACTCGTGCCGGACTTCGTCCGTCGGCAGCGATACCCACGATTCGATGGCCGCCGGAGTATCCTCGTCGTCGTGCGCCAGGAAGTGCTCGGCCTCGATCGCTGCGGCTGCGCCGGTGCCGGCGGCCGTGGCGACCTGTCTGAAGTCCGGGTCCTGCGCGTCGCCGGCAGCGAAAACGCCGGGCACGCTCGTATTCTGCCGCCGGTCCGCCACGATGTACCCCTGGCTATCGAGCGCGAGCTTGCCTGCGAACAATTGTGTGTTCGGGTCCAGCCCAACGTAGACGAACACGCCGTCAGTTGGGAGCTCAGAGACCTCACCTGTATCGATGCGGCGCAGCTTCACCGAATTGACCCGCCGCTCGCCCACGATTTCATCCACGACTGTGTTCCAGATCATCGTGATCTTTGGGTTGGACAACAGGCGCTCTGCACACCGCTTGTTCGCCCGAAGTTGATCGCGACGGTGAATGACGTACAGCTGTCGCGCGAATTTCGATAGAAACTGAGCTTCGTCGCAGGCGCTGTCCCCTCCACCGACCACAACGATCGTCTTGTCCTTGTAAAACAGGCCGTCGCAGTTGGCGCAGAACGAGACGCCGCGCCCGACGAACTTGTCTTCGCCTGGCACTCCCAGACGCCTCGAACGTGCTCCCGTAGCCACCACCAGAGTCTTCGCGAGGTGCTCGCCGTCCAGCGTCTTAACCCTGAACGGCCTTTGGGACAGGTCAACTTCAACGACTTCCTCGGACACCATTCGCGCGCCGAAATTCTCGGCCTGCTCACGCATCCGAGCGGCCAGCGCCTGGCCCCCAATGCCCTCCGGAAATCCAGGAACGTTCTCCATCAAGTCCGAGGTGGCGGCCTGACCGCCGGGTGCCGGTCCGAGTAGAACCAGTGGCGAGAGGGCCGCGCGCGCGCCATACAGTGCGGCCGTGTAGCCAGCCGGTCCGCCCCCGATGACGATCATTTGCTCCACGGTCGACGCGGATGATGGAGTGGGCGTTGTTCGAGGGGAGAGTTTAAAGTCCATGATGACCTCCTTTCGCGCCACCGCGCATTTGTGTTCTCGATTACCAACCTTATTACGCCGAACGGACCGACGTGGATTCGTCGGCGGGTGATGCGCGGTGTGCCCGCGCATCATCCATTACTATAGCCCAATTCATCCGAAAGTGAAAGCATAAACTTGAATACCGTCGTTCTCGAACTCGAGGCGCAGCAGGTGGCTGCCTGGATTACCCTGCAGGTTGACCAGGTCGTACAGCCGATCCTTGTCGAGGGTGATTGTTCCATCTTTGACGTCAGCCCCCGCCTGGCTGCTGTCGATGAGCCTTCCATCGAGCAGCACCTTGATCTGGTCGCCCGCTTGCTTTGGCGTGATGACGAGGAACACTCGATTGGCGGTGAAATTCAGATCCAGGGCGGATCCTCGTTCTGCCTGTGCGTATTGCGGTTGCACGTTCCACCAGCCCTCGAACGCGAAGTTGTCCTTCGGAATCGTCGCTGCCGGAGTGAACTGCTGGCGGCCGCCGTGCGGTCCCGACTTCATGGCGAACGAACCCATGCGGTCTTCGCCCAGGTAAGTTTCCGGGGTCGTCATTTGGGTCGGCGTCAAATCCGCGGCCTTCACCAGGCTTTGGTCGACGTTCTTGCCGTCCGCGGTCAGAAGAGCCTTGATGTCCATTTCCATTTCGTCATAGCGACCTTCGCCGAAGTGTTCGACACGGATGTGGCCGTTGGCGTCGATCAGGTACTCTGCCGGCCAGTAGAGATTGTTGTAGGCGTTCCAGGTCGCATAGTTGTTGTCCTGGGCGACCGGGTAATGGATGTTGAACTGCTTGATGGCGTTCTCGACGTTCGTCGTGTCCTTCTCAAACTGAAATTCCGGCGTATGCACGCCCACCACCACGAGTCCCTGGTCCTTATACTTGTCATACCAGGCCGTGACGTGTGGCAAAGTCCGGATGCAGTTGATGCAGGAGTAGGTCCAGAAGTCCACCAGGACGACCTTGCCCTTGAGGTCGGCCAGCGTCAGCGGATTGGGCGTGTTCAGCCAGTGGGTGATGCCTGTGAAATCCGGCGCCGGCCCCAGGTCCTGCAAATCGCTGGCGGAAACCGGCTTGAGGCTGCTATTAACCGGACCGTTGTTGCCCGCGTTGGCGTTGCTCGTGTCGTTCTTGACTGCGCCGCCGCCTGCCGGCGCTTTCGCGGCCAACGACTCGCTTCTCAGGCCATTGAGCTGACCCTGTACCTGTCCCTCGAACTGGTTGACGAAAGTTGAGTAGGACGGGACGAAGTCGAGCAGTCTGGCCTCGACCGTCTTGTCGTAGTTGTTGTAGATCGCCAGGGCGGTGACGATCATAACCACGCCGAAGACCTGCTGAATCCTCGGCGTATATTTCGCGACTCTTCGGCTCTTGGTGAAGAACCACTTGCCGGCGCTGGCGAACAGGAATAGCGGGATGCCGATGCCGACGACGTACGTCACCGTGAGCACGATGACCTGGAGGTTGACTGCCTGCGTCGCCGCCAGCGTCGCGATGGTCGCCAGGATCGGGCCGGCGCACGGGGACCAAACCAGGCCCAAAGAGGAGCCGGTCACGAAGCCGCCCGTAAATCCGCTCTTGTTAGATCGCGTTGCTCCCCCGAAGCGCCCGGTGATCCCGGTGACCGCGCCTTCCAGCAGCCGAGTCAGGGAGGGAACCGCCAGCGTGAGGCCGAGGAAGCCGATCACAACGACTGCGAAGATCCGCAGGATGTTCGGATCGAAGTGCAGAATCCTGACCAGATACGACAGCGAGAGGGTGAAGACCGTAAAGCTGAACATGATCCCCAGCGTCACGCCGACTGGCTTGAGCTTTCCCCCGGTGCTGGAGGAGGACAAGATCACCGGCAGGAGCGGCCAGATGCAAGGCGCAAGGATAGTAATCAACCCGGAAGCGAACGCAAAGAGCAGTAGCAGTACCATGGGAGCCTCCTTCTTAGGGTCCAAAAGTATCGTGTTTCAAAAAATATCTGTCTTTTTTGCCGTTTTTTACGATTCATCGATGTCTACCAACAATATCTACGAGTTTTGATGACGTCCAGATTGCTTGTTCGCTCATGCGGGGCGTTGTGAGTGCGAGTCGGCGGCCTTTTCGCTCCAGCCCGGCCGCCGGTCTCACGACGTCTGAGCCCTGACTGCCTTGGCTGAGCGCATTGCACCACGCGGTTGCCCCGACCTTTGTCTGGTTTCAGCCTTACTTGCGCTCCTTCCTCCTGATCATTAGTCCCGCCAGCGAGCCGAGCGTTACACGGCAGGAGAAAATTCGTGCACTTTCGGTGGAGATCAGATCTCCTCTTTCAGGTTCATCGCGAGGATTTTCGCTGAGACTTCCGAAGTTCGGAAACTTCGGAAGTCTGGTCGCCCTGGTCGCCCTGGCCATCCGCTTGACATCGCTGACGGTTTGCTTCTATACTTCTGGAGGATCGCGGTGGCAGACGTGGCTGGAACAGCGTTTCTTGCGTGGTACGAATGGGGCGCTGATGTGGAAGTACGTCCATGTGGTGAGGAAACCGACGAAGACGTAATGGCGGATGAGTTGCTGGTCGATGCCCTGCGGCGGGGCGAGGAAGACGCTTTCGCCGGGCTGATCGATCGGTATCACACCGCGCTCGTGCGAACGGCTATGATCTTCGTCCGGACCCGTCCCGCGGCTGAGGACGTGGCGCAAGACACCTGGCTGGCCGTCCTGCGGGGCCTGGCAGGCTTCGACGGCCGCTCCTCGCTTAAGACGTGGATCTTCTCAATCCTGGTCAACCGGGCCAGGACCCACGGCAAGCGAGAGGACCGTTACGTGACGTTCTCCCCTCTGCCCGATTCTGACCTCGACCTTGATGAACCGTCGGTCGATCCCAGTCGATTCAATCCGGACGACCATCCTCAGTACCCAGGCGGCTGGGTGAGCTTTCCCCGTCGCTGGGACGAGATCCCCGAGCGGCGATTGCTCTCCCAGGAAACCCTCTCATTTATCAGGCAGGCGATCGAGGCACTCCCGCCCCGCCAGCGGATGGTGATTTCCTTGCGGGACATCGAGGGATGGTCGGCGGAAGAGGTGCGTAACGTTCTGAACCTCAATGAGACTAATCAGCGAGTGATTCTTCACCGTGCGCGCTCCAAGGTCCGCAACGCGCTCGAAAAATACTTGGGAGAGTAGGTGATACCATGACCGCCGCTATGATGACGTGCAAAGAGCTGGTGGAGCTGGTAACCCAATATTTGGAAAAGGCCCTGTCGGCCGAGGATCATGCGCGCTTCGAAGCCCACCTTGCGGCGTGCCCCGGCTGTATGGAGTACCTGACTGAATTCCGCGAAACTATCCACCTGACGGGTCGGCTCTCGGAAGAGCACATTCCGGCGAGTACCCGGCGTAGGCTCCTCCATACGTTCCGCGAACTAAACCAGCGCTGATCCTCGTGCACCGACGCCGGCCTGACCCAGACTTCACGCCGAGACTTCCGAAGTCTTGAAGACTTCGGAAGTCTCGGGACCAGTCGGCATGAGGGTTGACGCAGCCCTTCCTGGAAAGGAGAATGGAGTGAATTCGACCGATGCAGTCATTGCGGCCCTGGAGAACGGCCCGTCCCTGATCGTTCCCCTGGTGCGAGAAGTTCCCCCGTCCATTCTGAAGCGCCGTCCCACGCCCCACTCGTGGTCGGCGTACGAAATTGCCTGCCACCTGGCAGCCGCTCAGCCGTTGTTCTTCGAGCGACTCGATCTCATGTTGCAGGAAGACAACCCCATCATCACACCGTATTTTCCTGATGAGCACGACCAGGAGGACGCTCTCCTGTCGGCGGATCTGGATGAAGCGCTCGACCGCTTCATTCACGACAGAATCAGGCTCGTCGAGCGGCTCAAGCTGCTGACGCCCGAACAGTGGCAGCGGACGGCGCGACACGGCGAGTACTCCCACTACTCCGTGTTCATCATGTTCCGGCACCTGGCCCTGCATGACCTGATGCACGCCTACGACATCGAGCAGTTGCTGCTCATGAAAGACTGGGCGTAAGGAGTCCAATCTATGCGTGGATCGGGGCCCCAGGACGGTGACGAGCCCAAACGGCCGGGCATCTTCGGCCGGCTGTGGAGCGGCCTGCTCCGGCGGCGGGCGGAACGCGCCCGCCAGGCGCAGACCCAGCCGCACCGTGTAGCTTCGCGGCGCAGTCCCGGCAGCTACCCTGTGCCGGAGCCGCCGGAGACACCGCCAATGCCCGGCGTTCTGCGCTATTTCACGGCGCACGAAGCGCGGACCGTCGAAGCGCTCACGGCGCGCATTCTGCCGTCGGGGCCGGACGGCTTCGGCGCGCGCGAGGCCGGCGTCCTGAACTACATCGACTACTTGCTGGCGCAGGCGGATGCATTCGGGCAGCCCATCTATCGCCGGCCGCCCTACGCGCGCATCTACGAGGGTGAGGTTCTACCGCCCCTCGCGTCCGACGATTCGACAGGAGATGGAGGGGCAATCTGGGTCAAGAAAGAGGACCTGGGCCGATACGGCTTTCAGTCTGCATTGGACCCGCAGCAGATCTACCGCCGCGGACTGGCGGCCCTCGACCGGTCCGCCCGGATTGCCTTCGCTGCGGACTTCGCCGACCTCCCGCCCGACGCGCAGGACGATCTGGTCCGGGCTCTCGCCGACGATAGCGCAGTTGGCTTCGATGAGCCCGGCGCTCGCCTCTTCTTCGAAGTCGTCGAAGAACACACCAGCGAGGGGGCATTCAGCGATCCGCAGTACGGCGGTAACCTCGACAAGGTTGGCTGGAAGGCGATCCGCTACCCGGCGGCCCAGCGAACTTACTCCGCGGAGGACATCAAGAATACCGAGTTCGATCTTGCCCCACAGGCTTTGTCTGAGTTACACCACATTCACGCCCGCATGCCCGCCGCAGATGAGAAGGGAATTCAGTCGACGCTGGCGATGGCCATGCCACTGACACCGAGCGGCTACCAAGCGAGGAAGAGCCATGATTCGGCATAAGAAGGTGGACGTCGTGACCATCGGCGCGGGTTGGACGGCATCGATCCTCGCGTGGAAGCTGACGGCGGCCGGTCTGCAGGTGGTCTCGATCGAACAAGGGCCGGCCCGCTGGACGTATCCTGATTTTGCCCACAACCACGATCACCTCCGCTTCTCGGTGCGGAAGGCACTGATGGCGGACATTTCCAGGGAGACGTGGACCTGGCGACCCAACCCCTCCGCGCCATCGCTGCCGATGCGCAAGTACGGGTCGTTCGATCCCGGAGCAGGGCTCGGCGGAGCCGGCATCCACTGGTCCGGGATGCACTGGCGTTTTCTACCCAGCGACTTCCGCTACCGCTCGCACCACGTCGAACGGTACGGAGAGAAGAAGCTGCCGGAAGGCAATCAAATCCAGGACTGGCCTCTCACTTACGAGGATCTGGAACCGTATTACGATGCTTTCGAATACGACGTGGGGGTCTCCGGCCAGGCCGGCAACATAGGTGGGCAGATCGTCGTGGGAGGGAATCCCTTCGAAGGGCCCCGACGGCGTGATTACCCGCTGCCGCCGCTGGACATGACGCTCTCAGCGGACCTGTTTGCCCAAGCCTGCCAGCAGCTGGGGTATCATCCTTTCCCACAGGCGGCCGCCATTCTGTCGCAGGACTTTCGGGATCCCTGGGGTTTTAAGCGTTGGGCTTGCCTCTATTGCGGCTTCTGCACTCGCTTCGGCTGCGACGTCGACGCGAAGGCCAGCCCGATCAATAGCCATCTCCGGCCGGCGCTCCTGTCGGGGCGCTACGAGGTGCGGATCGACTCGAAGGTCCTTGGCGTGAATCTCGACGCCGATGGACTGGCGACCGGCGTTACTTACGTGGACGCCGACGGCCAGGAACACGAGCAGCCGGCGGACATCGTGGTTCTCTCGGCTTACATGCTGACCAACGTGCGCCTGTTGCTGCTCTCAAAACACCCGCGCCATCCCAAAGGCATCGGCAACGATCGTGGGTGGGTCGGCCGAAACTACACGTACCAGCACTGGCAAAGCCCCGCGATCGGCTTGTTCGACGGACGGCGGTTTAATGGTTTCATGGGCAATACTTCGACGGTCAACGTGATCTACGATTTCAACGCCGACTGCTTCGATCACGCCGACGTCGACTTCGTCGGAGGGGCGTCGATCTTCTGCGGCGTGGGCGAGCGCGACCCTTTGACCTCCGTGGCCAATCTCCCGGCGCTGACCGGTGCTGCCCCCGTGAGTCACCCGTGGGGTGCGGAATGGAAACGCCACATCGTCCGGTACTGGGACAGCGCCCCGGCGCTCACCATGCAAGGGGAGAGTCTGCCCTATTCGGACCAGTTCTGCGACCTCGACCCGGTCTACACCGATCATTACGGCTTGCCTCTGCTTCGCCTCACGTTCGATTGGCACCCCAACGACTACGCGATGTACCGGTTCATTGCCGGCAAGTGCGCGGACATCGCCAGGGCGATGGGCGCCTCGCAAGTCATCACGCGGTCGGAGCTGCAGCCGTACAACCTGCACCGATACCAGAGCACCCACAACACGGGCGGCGCCATCATGGGGACCGATCCGGGTTGTTCGGTGACCAACAAATTCGGCCAGGTGTGGGACACCCCGAACGTGTTCGTGACCGGCGCTGCGCTCTACCCACAGAACCCGGGCGCGAACCCCACCGGCACCCTCTGCGCCCTCGCCTACATGCAGGGCGACGCCATCTGCGATCGGTACGTGAAGGACCCACGGCGACTCATTGGGTAGGGCCGGGATGCGCAATGCGTGATACATAACAGCGTAATGAGTGACTCTGTATTGCCCAGTGGGAGTCACTCATTACGCTGTTCGAATCTCGGTACCACGCACCACGCGTCACGCATCACGCACTACGCATCATTCGCCGCTTCTCTTCAGCTTGCAACGGCCTCCAGGAGGTTCTCGACGCGGTAGCCCGAGGACTGGGCCGCGCGCAGAAGCTTGCGGATGACGTCGTAAGCCGCCACGACTTGTCGTGCAGCTTCGGCGGGCTTCACGGTAGGATCAGCCGTCAAATCGACGACCGCCACCCACAGTGACCACCACAACAGGCGCTCGAACGCCTCCTTATTGAACCACAAGACGTCCTGATAGCGGTTGACCTGCAGCCACTGCTGCACCTCGTCGTCGCGGAGCCAGGATTCGAGCAGCGGCAGCGCCCGGCTCGGTCCAGCGCCGGCCTTCGTCCCGGTGGGGGCCAGGGTCTCGAACCAGCATTGGCGCGCAGTGAGGACCTTGATCAGCGCCACGGCCTGCCTGGCCTTGAACTCATCGAGACCCGGCGGCAAGTCCTCCAGCGTGGCGGTCAGAGTCTTGCCCAACAGCCACTCGTCGATCCAACTGCGGCTCTGCTCCGCAAAGTCGGCCTCGCTGACCATGCGACCCAGGACGTGAGTGAAGAGCCATCCGAGCGCCGTGCCCCACGACCCCGCGTCCGCGCCCCAGGCGTCTCGCAGATATTCCGCCGCCGCGTCGAGTTTCGCGGGGCGAGGCTCAGGCCAGGGGATGCCCTGGAGGGGCAGGCCCTGGAGAATTTCCAGCTTGCGTCGAATATCCGCCGCCACCACCGTCTCGTCCCCTGGACCACCGGTGATCTGTTTGATTGCGAGCAGCAGGCTGACCGCTTTCTGCTCGACCTCGTCCAGCAGCGTCTGGTCCGGCGACGCGCCAGCCTCGGACAGCTGCACGAAGAGGTCCGCGTTGACGAGTTCCCTGTAAGGCTCCAGCACGGGTCGCAGCATCAGTTCCTGCAGCGCCTCCGCGATACTCGGCACGCCCCGCCCACCCAGATAGGCCATCAGTTCGCTGTACTGGCCCAGGCGATTCTCTGTGACTTCACGGAAATCCAGAAACACCTGGTACTTATATGCCTGCAGTTCGACGTACAAACCTTTCTCGAACAGCTCGCGGCTGGAGCGGATGTACTCCAACCCGGTCATCTGGTCGCGGAAGATGCAGAAGTAGCCGGCCTCGTTGTGCAAGGCCAGGCCCTCGCCCAGGGTCTTCTGTACGAGGCCTCGTCCGCCGTCCGCGCCCGTTTTCGCCAAATAGGCGGCCGAAGTCCGGATCCAACCGGCGGCCGTCGCGAATTTGTTGTGGTACAGCACCAGCGCCCGCTGGTCGCCCAACCGATTCGAGTATGCATACACGTTCTCGTCGACGCGGCCGTCGGCGGTGAACAGGTCGTACAGCAAGAAGTTCTCCACACCGGCGAACAGGCGGCGACGGTGCAGCAAGGGGACGATCTCGCGCTCATGCCGCTGGACCAGCGGCTCGTCCGGCTGCTCATCCCATTTGGGCCGCCGGAACTCCATGCCGTATCGCTCAGCCAGGCCCTCAAATTGCCCATGCCCAAACATCGGCAGGCCCGGCAGAGTGGCCATCATCGCGCAGACACCGAAGTATTTGTCGTCTTTGCCGAACTGGTCGACGGCGGTGCGCTCGTCCGGGTTGTTCATGAAGTTGACGTAACGTTTCATGATCTCCGGATCGAATTCCATCGTATTCTTCATGACTGAGCGGTACTTGGCATTCTCCTCGTCCCGCAGCATATTCATGAAGGCGCTGTTGTACACGCGGTGCATGCCGAGGCTGCGGACGAAATAGCCCTCCATCAGCCAGAAAGCCTCGGCCAGCAGCAGCGTATCCGGCGCTTCCTGGGCCACGCGATCGACCACTTCTCGCCAGAATTCTTCCGGCATGGCAGCATCGAATTGTGCCTTCGTCAAGCCGTGCTCGGCGCGGGTGGGGATGTCGCCGCCGGAGCCGGGCTCGGGGAACCACAAGCGCTGATAGTGCCGCTTCGTCAGGGTCATCGCCGCGTCGAAGCGGATGATCGGGAACTGGCGAGCGACGTGCAGGATGGTCTGGATCACGGCCTCTCGCACTTCCGGGTTGAGGTAGTTGAGCTGGGCGGTGTCGTTCCAGGGCATGGCCGTGCCGTCGTTCCCGTGGTAGATGAATTTTTCGCTTCCGGTCCACCGGTCCAGCCGCTTGAACAGCACCGCGGCGTCAGTCCGGCTGTAATAGTGATCTTCCAGGAAGATCCCGACGCGGCCGTCCTCAGACAGGTCTCCCCCGTTGAACGAGTAGGATGGGAATGGGCTGTAGTCCAACGAGATGAACCAATCGGGGTGTTCGACGACCCATCGTGAGTAAATGCCGACGTGATTGGGAACCATGTCGCTGGTCAGACGAATGCCGCGCGCCCACGCGCGTTCCTTGAGGTTCCGCAGAGCCGCCTCGCCGCCCAGATCGACCGCAATAGTGTAATCGAACAGGGAGTAGGCCGAAGCCTCGGCGTCCCAGTTTCCGGTCCACTGCTTGATCTTCTTCGAGGCCGAGCTGCGCTCCCACACTCCGATCAGCCATAAGCCGGAGAACCCGCGATGTGCCAGGAGGTCCAGCTCCTCATCCGGAATCTCGTCCAGGCGGGTGATGGCGCGGTTGTATTTTCTGGACAGCTGATCGAGCCAGACGTAGGTGCTTTTGGCAATCAGCACAAGGCGGGACATCCAGTCCAGATCGGCGCTGAAGCGCTCCGGCTCGAATTCCAGTCCGCGGAATTCGTAAACGAACGCAGGCCCCGGACCCAGCCACATGGGCTTTTCCTCTTCCTTGATCAGGTCCAGGCTGCGCAACAGGTTGTACAGGTAATGGCCCAACAAAGGACCCCAGTGCTGCCGCATGTACTCCAATTGGCCCGTGAGCGAGTGAGGCGAGGCCAGAGCCGGGCTGCGCAGCATGTCGATGAGGTTCTGGTTGGATGGACCGTAGGGAGGCTGCGTGTCGAAGAAATCGTGCAGGGCGGACAACATCCGCGGGTAGGCGCTGGCCCGAGCCAGCCGAGCATCGTCGAACAGCTCCTGGAACGGCGCAAAAGCCGGGTTCACGTTCGCCAGCCACAGCAAGATGAGTTCCTCAAGGACGATCTGCCGGTTCGGCACGCCGGAGGTGTCCCCTTGGAGATAGGCGCCCAACGGTACTTCGCCGCGATAGACGGCCACCGGCGGGAACTCGTCGGCGAACAACCCCAGAGCTGCGTCGACTGCGTCCCGGCCGATCCGCTGGTACAGCCAGTCCAACGCGAGGGCCATGACGTCAGGCTTCTTCTCGCGGCGATACTGGGCGACCACGTAATGCAGGATCTCGTCGATCAAGCCCATCGCATTGATCTGCCCGGCGCGGACGGTTTGCTCGGGAAAGCGCACGAGGTCCCGCTTATGGTTCATCTTCTGCGCGAAGACTCGCGCGGCGTGGAAGTCGGCCAGAATCACGTTGCCGCTCAGGGCGAACAGCCTGGCGTCGAATTGGTAGCGGTCTCGCGCTTTGCGGGAGACGTGAAACTCCATGGGGGCGGCGAAGCTCATATCCATTTCCATGCGCTGTCCTCTCACGGTGGTCTGCGATGTCTCTTGACCGGCCTCGTCGGCCAAAGAATCCCGAGTGGTCGAACACGACGCCTGTAGGATACATCAAACCGCCGTGTCTTGCCAATTGCGGCGCAAGGTGGCGTAGACTTCCGAGGTCTTCATAACTTTGGGAACGTCTGATAAGCGCTTGACACCAGCTATGAGTCATGATAAACTGAATTGCGGTTGTTCGAATACGCGCCGGTTCTGCCAGGCATGAGACCGGCCGTCTATTCCTCATTGTTGGTGCGCTTCACTATCCCTGATTCCTGGCTTCATGCTTCTCTCGAAGCACGTTGGTGCTTTAGACCCGACTGACTCTTCGTCTAATCCTTTGAATCTCCAGGTCATCGTGAGGAACTGCTTCACTGCATCCTTTCGCACTTCGTTTTTTTACCTCACGCAGCTGCCCGCGATTTCACGGAGGTGAGGCCCATGCCATTCTCGAACCGTCTTCGTTCTGGCCGCCGTGCTATCCGCGGCGCGCTGCCGGCGTTGTTCTTGTTCCTCCTCTTGCTCGTGGCGCTCACTTTGTGGGTCGAAGCGGCTCCGCCGAGGCAATCGGCCACCGCCGGCCAGACGCTCTTCCAGCAGAAGTGTGCCTCCTGTCACTCGCCTGGCACTGAAACGCTCGTCGGGCCGGGTCTGCGATACGAGACCCTGGCGCGGAGCCGAAGGATTGGCTGTCGTCCTGGCTTGCCGCCCCCGACAAGCTCGTTGCCCAGGGGGATCCTCTGGCCGTTGGCCTGGTGAAGCTGTACAACGGCGTTCAAATGCCCAACCTTGGCCTCACCGATGCCCAGGTGGCGGACATCATTGCCTATCTCGCAACCTTGCCCAACGTTACTGCTGTGCCGGCTGCGAGCGCGCCAGTCCAGGCTCCGACCGCAGCTCCTCTGCCGCAGGGCAGCCCCGCCGCTGGTGCGGCCCTGTTCGGGGATGTAACGACGCTGCAGAAGGGTGGGCCACCCTGCATGAGCTGCCACGCGATTTCCGGGCTCGACGGATTGGGTGGCGGTACGCTCGGTCCCGACCTGACGCAGGCCTTCAGCAGATACGGTGCAGCCGGCTTGCCCTCGGTGCTTGGAAATATCTCCTTCCCAACCATGGCACCGATCTTTGCCGGCCATGCGCTTACGTCACAGGAGGTGGCGGACCTGGTGGCCTTCCTGCAGCAGGCCGCCGCCACAGGGCAGGCCGCTGCGCCGTCGGCGACTCTCTGGATCATCATCTTCGCGGCGGTCGGCCTGATCGTGCTGCTGGCGTTGGTCAAATTCAACTGGCAGACCCGCCTGACTAACGTGCGCCAGTCCTTGCTGGACCGCTCCCGATGATTCTGCAGTAGAACGATCCCGCAGAAACGGCGGAGGGGGGTTGACTGACCGGCACGGCGACGAGAACTGAACTCCACATCGAAAAAGGAGTTATGAACCATGGGTTGGATTCAAGATCCTGGTCAACCCCAGGGGACGAGAGTGGGAAGAATTCTATCGCAACCGCTGGCAGCACGACAACGTCGTCCGCAGCACTCACGGCGTCAACTGCACCGGCGGCTGCTCGTGGGCGGTATACGTCAAGGAGGGCCTCGTTACCTGGGAGATGCAGCAGACAGATTACCCTTGCTGGAGCCCGGCCTGCCGCCCTACGAGCCCCGCGGCTGCCAGCGAGGCATCACGGCCTCGTGGTACGACTATAGCCCGCTCCGCGTCAAGTATCCCTACATCCGCGGCCCGTTGCTCGACCTCTGGCGCGAGGCGAAGAAAGCCGAATGCCGACCCCATCGAGGCCTGGGCGGCTCATCATGGCGGACGACGACGAAGCGGGCGCGGTATCAGCGCGCCCGAGGCAGGGGCGGCTTCCGACGGGCGATCGTGGGACGAAGCCCTGGAGATCGTCGCCGCCTCAAGTCTGTACACGGCGCAGAAGTGGGGACCGGATCGCGTCGTTCGGCTTCAGCCCCATCCCCGCCATGTCCTACCTGTCGTATGCGGCGGGTTCCCGCTTTCTGCAGCTCTTCGGTGGCGTTAACTTGAGCTTCTACGACTGGTACGCCGACCTGCCTAACGCCTTCCCCGAGGTCTGGGGCGACCAGACCGACGTCTGCGAGAGCGCCGATTGGTACAACGGCAAATACATCGTGGTTATGGGCTCCAATCTCAACATGACGCGCACGCCGGACGTCCACTTCGTAGCCGAGGGCCGCCACGCCGGCGCCAAGCTGGTCGTCTTGTCCCCCGATTTCAGCCAGGTCGCCAAGTACGCGGACTGGTGGATTCCCATCCAGGCCGGACAGAGATGCGTCCCTCTGGCGGCGGTCGACCACGTCATCCTCAAGGAGTTCTACGTCGATCGCCAGGTGCCGTATTTTCTGGATTACGTCAAGCGCTACTCCGATGCGCCGTTCCTCGTGCGGCTCGTGGCCGTCCGAGACGGGCGTGGCGTACACGCCCGGGCAATTGCTGCGCGCCAACCGGCTGGCCCGCTATCGCGAGGTAGAAAACGGCGACTGGAAAATGCTCGTCTTCGATCGGAGAGCCACGAGCCGCGCATGCCCAAGGGCACGGTCGGCTTCCGCTGGGGCGAGACGAAAGGCCAATGGAACCTCAAGATGGAGGATGGCCTGGACGACCAGCCGATCGATCCGCTGCTCTCGTTCGTCGACGAGCACGACGAGGTCCTGCAGGTCGAGTTTTACGAATTCGCCGCGCGCAAGACCTATCGACGAGGCGTGCCGGTGAAGTACGTGGAGACCGCAGAGGGCCGCGTGCCGGTGGTGACCATCTTCGATCTACTGATGGCGCATTTCGGTGTTGGCGCGCGGGTCTGCCGGGCGACTACCCGGCGGAGTTACGACGACGCGGACGCTCCCTACACACCTGCCTGGCAGGAACAGCATACGGGGATCGGCCGCGCCACGATCATTCGGCTGGCGCGCGAGTTCGCCGCCAACGCCGAGACCACACAAGGGAAATCGATGGTGATCATCGGCGCGGGCACCAATCACTGGTATCACAGCAACCTCAACTACCGCGGGCCGATCACGGCGCTGATCCTCTGCGGTTGCTGTGGCCGGAACGGCGGCGGTCTGAACCACTACGTGGGGCAGGAAAAGGTGGCCGCGCTGTCCTCGTGGCGCAGCCTGGCTTTCGCTCTGGACTGGGCGACTCCACCGCGCTTGCAGCAAGCGCCCCTCTGGCATTATATCCACACCGACCAGTGGCGCTACGAAGGCGCCTTCAACGAGTACACCTCCAATCCGCCCGACGCGCGCTGGGCCAAAGGGCACGCCGTGGACGTGGGCGCCCGGGCGGTGCGACTCGGCTGGATGCCCTTCTATCCGCAGTTCGACCGCAACCCGATCGAGCTGGTCCGGCAGGCGCGGGCAGGCCGGCGCGCAAACGGCGGATGAGATCGATCCGCTGGGCGGTCGGACCAATTGAAGACCGAGCAGCTGCATTTCGCGGTGGACGACCCCGATGCGCCGGAGAACTGGCCGCGAGTCTTCTACATCTGGCGCGGCAACGCGTTGATGGCCAGCGCCAAGGGCCACGAGTTTTTCCTCCGCCATTACCTGGGCACTCACGACAACATCGTCGCCGAGGAGCGGGCGAAGGATCAGGTGCAAGGCATGACCTTCCGAGAGCCGGCGCCGCGCGGCAAGATGGACCTCGTGGTGGATCTTAATTTTCGCATGGACACGTCGGCTCTCTATTCCGACGTCATCCTGCCGGCCGCCTCGTGGTACGAAAAAAACGATCTGAATACCACCGACCTGCACTCCTTCGTCCACCCCCTGGGCGCCGCGGTGCCGCCGGCCTGGGAGGCGAAGTCGGACTGGGAGATCTTCAAGGCGATCGCCGGAGAAGGTCGAGCGAAATGGCGCCGTCGATCTTCCCGGATCCGGTCCAGGACTTGGTGGCCGTGCCCCTGACGCACGACACGCGGGACGAGATCGCGCAGACCGCGCCTCTGGACTGGGCCGCGGGAGAGTGCGAGCCGGTCCCAGGCAAGACCATGCCCCACTTGCAGGTCGTGGAGCGAGATTATGGCAACTTGTACCGCCGCTTCATCTCCTTCGGCCGCTGGCCCGCGAAGACGGCCTGAGCGCCAACGGCGCCCACGTGCCCATCCAGGAGTTTACGATGCACTGCTGGAAAATCCGGAGCGCGGCTCGCCGGACTCACGCCACATGCGCTGCGTGGATTGGGGCGGCGCCCGCTATCCCAGCGTGGAAGACGCCCTGGACGCCGCCAACCTCGTGCTGCATCTCGCCCCTGAGACTAATGGGGAGCAATCGTACCGGGCGTTCCAGGAGGAGGAGAAGCACACCGGCGTGCCGCTGGCCGACCTGGCCGAAAGCTCGCGCAGCGTCCGCATGACTTTCGGCGACATCACACGGCAACCGCGCCGCATCCTGACGAGCCCCTGCTGGTCGGGCAACGTCAACGACGGTCGCGCCTATGCCGCCTGGTGCCTCAACGTCGAGCGGCTCGTCCCGTGGCGCACGTTGACCGGACGCCAGCACTTCTACTCGACCATCCGTACTACCTCGACTTCGGTGAGCACTTGCCAACCTACAAGCCCCGCTGGACCCGGTCAAATCCGGCGACGTGCTCGCCAGCCTGGTGGACGGCAAGAGCCTGGTGCTGAATTACCTGACGCCCCACGGCAAGTGGCACATCCACACGACGTACATGGACAACCTCCGCATGCTCACGCTGTCACGCGGCATCGAGCCGTTGCTGGCTGAACGACAAGGACGCGGAGAAGATCGGGGTGAAAGACAACGACTGGGTCGAAGTGTACAACGACAATGGGGTGGTCGTCACGCGCGCCGTGGTCAGCTGCCCGCGTGCAGCCCGGGACCTGCATGATCTACCACGCCACCGAGCGCACGATTTCGGTGCCCAAATCTCAGCTGAGACGCAACCGCCGCGCCGGCGGGCACAACAGCCTGACTCGGACGCGGATCAACCCGGTGCAGCTGGCCGGCGGGTACGCGCAGTTCACCTACGCACTGAACTACTGGGGGCCCACCGGTCCGCAGCGAGACACCTATACGGTCGTGCGCAAGGCCGAGAACGTGACCTGGTGACGACATCTTTGCCAAAAGGAGCGTAACATGCAGGTTCGCGCGCAAGTTTCCATGGTCTTTCACCTGGACAAATGCATCGGGTGCCACACGTGCAGCCTGGCCTGCAAGAACATCTGGACCGACCGCAAGGGCACGGAATACATGTGGTGGAACAATGTGGAGACCAAGCCGGGTACCGGCTACCCCACCTTGTGGGAGGACCAGGAAAAGTACAAGGGCGGCTGGGAAAAGCACGGCGACCAGATGCGCCTCCGCTTGCAGGGGCGGCTTGGCGGCCTGTCCAACATCTTCTTCAATCCCTACCTGCCCGCGATAGACGAGTACTACGAGCCCTGGACCTACCGGTACGAGGATCTCTTCACCGCGCCCGAGGGCGACGACCAACCGACCGCGCGCCCCATCTCGGCGATCACAGGCAAGCCGATCGACATCGAGGCCGGGCCCAATTGGGACGACGATTTGGGAGGCTCGGCGCTCTATGCCAGCAACGACCCCAACCTGGCCGGCCTCAGCGACTCAGAGCGGCAGCAGCTCAACGAGCTGGAGCGCCTCGTCTTTTTCTACCTGCCGCGCATCTGCAACCATTGCCTCAACCCCGGCTGTGTGGGCGCCTGCCCGGCCGGCGCGATCTACAAGCGCGGCGAGGACGGCATCGTGCTCATCAGCCAGGACAAGTGCCGGGCCTGGAGAATGTGCATCTCCGGCTGCCCATACAAGAAGGTGTACTTCAACTGGGCCACCGGTAAGTCCGAGAAGTGTATCCTCTGCTTCCCACGGCTCGAAAGCGGGCATGCGCAGGCCTGTTTCCACGCCTGCGTGGGGCGCATCCGTTACACCGGCGCCCTGCTGTACGACGCCGAATGCATCGGAGAGTTGGGCCGGGCAACGGACGCGGAGCTGGTCGATGCCCAGCGCGCGATGATCCTCGATCCGTTCGACGCGGACGTGGTGGCGGCCGCGAAACGGAGCGGCGTGGCCGACGCCATGATCGACTCGGCCAAGAAGTCGCCGGTGTACCGGTTCGTCAAGGAGTGGGGCCTGGCTCTGCCGCTGCATCCTGAATTCCGCACCTTGCCCATGCTCTTTTATGTGCCGCCGCTGCTTCCGGTGCTGGCAGCGGTCAAGGACGGGCAGTACGACGCCACGGGCGCCGTCGACACCCGGGCGGCGCCTCTGTTCACCGCCCTGGAGGACGCGCGCGTGCCTCTGCGCTTCATGGCCAACCTGTTCACCGCGGGGGACACGGAGAAGGTGGCGGAAGTGTACCGCAAGCTGATCGCCGTGCGGGCCAACCGGCGCGCCATAGAGGTCGGCGATCTGGCGGAGGTCGAGGTGACCCAGGCGCTGGCGGCGGCCAACCTCAGCGCCGGACAGGCCGAGGCCATCTTCCACCTGAGTGCGACGGCGACCTTCGAGGAGCGCTTCGTCGTCCCACCGCTGGCCCGCGAGGCGGCCGTCGAGTCCACGCGGGACCCCTACATCGAGCGGAGCGAGACCGGATTCGGTTACCGCCGTCCGCCCGAACGGAGGTGGTAGCGTGACCGGCCTCCGAGACGGGCAGATGGAGCGGCCGGCGCTCGAGCGCTTCGCGCGCATCCTCGATTACCCCCGGACGGACCTGGTGGAGGACGTGCAGGCGTGCAAGGTTCTCGTGGCGCCGAACAGCTCAGCGGCTGCGGCGCTGCTGGAGCAATTTCGTGACTTCGCGGCGGACGCGCCCCTGACCCTGATGGAAGAAATATACACCGCGACGTTCGACCTGTATGCGATCTGCTACCCCTACGTGGGCCATTACCTGTTCGGCGAATCCCACAAGCGCAGCATCTTCATGCTAGAGCTGAAGGCGCGCTTTCGAGAACAGGGCTTCGACGCCGGGCACGAGCTGCCGGACCACCTTCCGATCCTGCTAAGTTTCCTGGCCGTGTGCCGCGACCCGGGCCAGGCTGAGGAGATCATCCGCGACGCTGTGCTGCCGGCCCTGCACCAGATGACGCGCCAGTCCGACGAAGCCAATACTGCGCCGGACGCCAACGGGCGGACTGGGAGTCGGGACAACCATCGCCCGGCCGAACCATATGGGTGGGTACTGGATGCACTCCGGCTGACGCTGGAGTGGTCCTTGACGGAGCCTTCGCCGGCACGCGCGGCGAGACCGGAAGTCTGAACGAAGGAGAATGTCGCCATGTTGGATCCCGTGCTGTTCATAGCCTTCCCCTATCTGGCGATCGTCCTCGCTGTGGGAATGGGGTTGTACCGGTACTTCCGCGACCGCTATTCCTACTCCAGCTTCTCGTCGCAGGTGCTGGAGAATCGCCTGCTTTTCTGGGGCTCGATCCCCTGGCATTACGGCATCGTCCTTATCCTGCTGGCGCATGTGCTCGGGCTGCTGTTTCCCGGGCTGTGGGCGGCGCTCCTCGGAGAGCCGAATCGGCTGTACGTCCTGGAAGTGACCGGGCTGGCGCTGGCACTGTTTGCTATCGTGGGATTGATCGGGCTGGTCGTACGGCGGCTCGTCAGGTCGCGCCCCTTCGCCGTCACCTCGCCGATGGATTGGGCGCAGGTCGTGTTGTTGTTGGCGCAGGTCGTCTTAGGTTTTTCCGTGGCGTTCTTCTATCGCTGGGGAGCGATGTGGTACCTGTACACGGCCGTGCCTTGGCTGTCATCCCTGGCCACCTTCAGCCCACTGACCCAGCCGGTCGCGGTGCTACCCCTGGTAATCAAGCTCCATATGTTGAACGGGCTGCTCTGGTCCTGCTGTTCCCCTTCACGCGGCTGGTGCACCTCGTGACGTTCCCGGTCACGTATCTCTGGCGGCCTTATCAGGTGATCATCTGGAACCGCCACCCGATGCGATAGGCATTGAACTCCATTCCTTTCAGAGTCGTGACCGGGGTGACCGATGGTGAAGCCGAGCATTGGAAGCGTTGTCCTGCAGGGCGCGGCCGACCTGTTTCCCGGCTACTTCGCGCTGGTGATGGCGACCGGAATTGTGTCGATCGCCAGCTATCTGCTGGGGGTGAAATGGGCGGCGATAGCCTTACTCCGGATTAACGAAGCGGCGTACCTGGTGCTGTGGCTTTTCCTGGCGCTGCGCCTGGCACGGTTTGCTCCGCGCGTGTTGGTGGACCTGTCCGAGCCCAGCCGGGGCGCCGGATTCTTCACGACGATCGCCGCCACGTGCGTACTGGGCACCCAGATGGTAATCGAGGCCGGCGATTACGGCGCGGCCACGGTCCTATTCGTCGTGGGGACCTGCTTGTGGTGTGCCACCATTTACTCGTTCTTCCCGGCGGTAATGGTCAGGAAGAACAAGCCGGGACTCGACGAGGGCATCACCGGCGCCTGGCTGATCGCCACGGTCGGCACCCAGTCGATATCGATCCTGGGCACGTTGATCTCGCCCCAGTTCGGGGGTTCTCGGGAGGCATTGCTGTTCTTTGCATTGGCCATGTACCTCGTCGGGGGTCTGCTGTATCTGGTCGTCATCACGCTGATCTTTTATCGGCTGACGTTCTTCGACCTGACGGGTGCCGCCTTTGCGCCGCCCCACTGGATCGACATGGGGGCAGCGGCAATCACCACACTGGCCGGAGCGACTCTGATGCTGAACGCGAGCCAGTGGGCGCTGCTGCAAGAGATCCTGCCCTTCTTGACCGGCTTCACGCTGTTCTTCTGGGCGGCGGGCACGTGGTGGATCCCGATTCTGTTTATCCTAAACGGATGGCGGCATTTGGTGGTCCGGTACCCCGTCCGATACGACCCTCAGTACTGGAGCATGGTCTTCCCTCTGGGAATGTACACGGTCTGCACCTTTCAGCTTTCACGAACCGGCGAGCTCGATTTCCTGATCTTGATCCCGCAGGTCTTCATATACTTGGCGTGGGCGGCTTGGGTGGTGGTGTTCGCAGGCATGGTCTACCACTTGGTCAGCCGAATGGCCGCAGCATTCGCCCCGCTGAAGTCGGAACCGAGAGACTGAGACAATCGCGGACCCTTCCTGCTGACTTCCGAAGCTTGGCGAGCTTGGGGGATCTTTGTTGCCGCGCGCGAATGTGCCAAGCTCGAATGTTTTGACTCGGCCCTATGCGGTCACACGACGGGCCGGCCGCGAAGATGGGAGCCTCCGGCGCAGTCTGCCATCGAGCATAGTGTGCATCGGCCGACGGCATGAACTGCGCGCCAGGCATCCCGTCCAGCCGAAGTCGCGGAGCAGGCTGGACTACGGCTTCGGCTGCACCTGCAGCTCCAGCAGTTGGCCGGCCTCGATCGTGACGTCTCGCTGCAGCAGCTGCGGTTGGTGGTCGTAATCTTGCTTCCAGTACAGGTCGTACCGACCTGCCGGTGCCAGCAACGGAGAGTCCGTCTGGCCGGCCCACCACGCGACGCGATCGTCCGGCGTCTCGCCGGCGGGCACGACACCCCACCAACCGTTGCTCTTGTCCAATGGTGAAGTGCCAGGCGTCAATCGCAGGCGCAGGCCCGAATTGGCGTCCACTGGCGCCAGGTCGCCTTGCTTCACCTGAACTCCGCCGGCCAGAAGCAGCGGGTTGCCCCCATGATCGTAGTCCTGAGCCCAATAGACGTCGTAGCTGCCGGGCGGCAACGGCAATGCCCTCGGCGTGTTCGTCCAGTTGATGCGATTGTTGGGTTTGTGGCCGGCGGGAACCGCGCCCCACCAGCCGTTACTGGGATCCAGGGGAACGACCCAGGAAGCGGCTTTTACTTCGATGCCCGAGTCAACAGCGAGCTGCACCGGGCCGGCTCCGGCTTTCACGGCCATGCCTTTCGCCAGCAGCATAGGACTGGCCCCGTGGTCGTAGTCTTGAGCCCAGTAGACGTCGTAGCTCCCGGGCGGCAAGAGCAACGGACCCGGTGCGTTCGTCCAGTTGACGCGTTTGCTCGGTTTCTGGCCGGTCGGGACTGCTCCCCACCAGCCGTTGCTGGGGTCGAGCGGGGCGACCCAGGACGCGGCTACAACCTCGAGGCCCGAGTTTGCCTCGAGCTTCACCGGGCCGGCTCCCGCCTCCACGGAAACGCCCTTCGCCAAAAGCATCGGGCTGGATCCGTGACCGTAGTCTCCAACCCAATAGACGTCGTAGGCGCCTGGCGGCAAAAGCAACGCCCCAGGTGCATTCATCCAGTTGATGCGCTTGTCCGGTTTTTGGCCGGTCGGAACCGCGCCCCACCAACCGTTGCTGGGGTCCAGTCCGGGCACCCACGAGGCCACGTCCAGCTGCAAGCCGGAATCGACCTTCAGCGCCACGCGACCCTGGTCGCCTACGGCCACGTCTTTCGCGATCAGCATCGGGCTGGACCCGTGATCGTAGTCCTGAGCCCAGTATACGTCGTACTGACCGGGCGGCAGGTCGAGGGCATCGTCGGTGTTCGTGAACTTCGTTTTCTTGTTGACGCCCTGGCCAGCCGGAGCGACGCCCCACCAGCCGTTGCTCGCATCCCGCGGTGGCACCCACGAAGCCACGTCCAGTCGAAATCCCGGGCGAGCCTTTTTCGACAGCGGGGACAGAGGTGCTGGGTGAGGATGGGTGGGCGGCAGAGGATGCCTTCTCAGCTGCATTCGAGCTTTGCGGCGTTGACTGCGGGCCGGATGGAGCGGTTGGCGGGGGAGTGGCGACTGCCGCCGGCAGGCCGGCACCTAAGGACCACAACTGCCAGTTATCGAAGGCGACCCTCATGGGCTGATCCTTTTGAGTGCTTGCGACAGCTCCGGCAAAGCCGTCCAGCCACACGGCGTCCGGCACGACGTCGACTAACCGGTCGTTGATGTAGAACCGCAGCATGGGACCCTGTGCCAGCATCCGCAATTGGATTGTTTTCACCGTGCCGAATGGATACACATCCTGTACGGCTTGCGTCCAATCCCTGACGCGGCGCAACGAACCGCTCTTATCCAGCAAGATGGCGTATTCCCCCGTGGGTTGAACGACGAAGAGGTAGAAATTGTCACTGTCCTGGAAACGGGCCACCAGGCCGTACCAGCCGAAATGCTGGAAGCCATCCGCCAACTGCGCCACCAGTTCATCCGTCTTGAGAAGAGGCGTCGCGTCGATCTCCGCGATGCCGTCGCCGAAGCGCTTGCCGGACATGCTCGACCACGATTGCATGTCTCGGCCCAGGTCCACCACGAATTGTCCGTCGACGTACGCAGCCGAGTTCGCACCGGCCTTCTGGACGGTCCAGCCGCTGTTGGGATTCGAGAAATCATCACTTTGGATGAGGCGGGATGCGTCCGGCTGGGACTGGCCGACGGTGAAGCTGCCCGCCGTGGCCCACTTGCCGTTCAGGAACAAGTCGAAGTCATAGACGCCGGGCTGCTTGGGCGTTGTCAGCCGCTGGGCGAAAGTGCCTTCCGCACGCCCCGGCCACGGTTGGTCAAGCGTCTCGTCGACTGTTGCACCGTCGCGGCTCAGGCGCCAGCGCCAGGTCTTGGCTCTTCGGTCGAGATCGAAGTGATCGAATACGGCAAACATCTCGCCGGCTGCGGGGGCGAAGCCATACTTCGCCGCGAACGGGTAGGATATTCCGTCGCCCCGAACGCTGACGCGGTCGACGAAGACCACGTTGGCGAGAGTGGGCGCCTTGTCCAAGGGCTTGACCACGAAGTGGCCTGTTTGTTCGAGCCGATCGTTGACGCTCACGTCGAGCCGGTAAAACCCGATTGGGAATCCCCCGGGGATGGGTGTCTGGACGTGCACGGTGCCGGAGCTCGGAATCTTGTCACCGATGAGGTCGCTGGTCGAATAGATGCTGGGAAAGAACAACTGCCGCGCGCCCAGGTAGAAGGTCCAGCTGATTTTGTCGTCAGGTGCTAGGCCGGAATAGTCGAACGACCAGCGGATCTCCTCTGCCCCGGCATCCATCGTGACCGTTGAGCCACCCGGCGCGTTCGGCGACTTCCCGGTCAGCTTCAACGCGTCGATCTTATGGGCCACTTGTGGCGAGACTCGGACCACGCGAGCGAGCACAGAGGTGGCGGCCAGCGCGGGCTGCGGCGCCACACTGCCGATTGGAAACAAGGCCAAGACAGAGATCGATAGCAGAATGGTCCAGATTCTCATCTTCGTTCTCCTCGATGCCGGCGTTCGTATCGTGCGTGTGCAGCCCGATCCTCTGCGAATTGGATCGAGGCGCTAGACACGCGCCAGGATCAGCGGGTGCAGCCGGTCAATAGGATGCTTCTTTGACCACACTGAATTCACTGTAGGTTAGGATGCGTGTCCTGGCTATGATGCGGGTCAGGTAGCAATTCTCGCGTCGATTGTTAAGAGCCGAAATGCAGGGGCGGCCGCCGAACAGCGAGAGGAGCAGACACGAAATCACTTGACGGCCATCGGACATTCTGCTACACTAACGCACTGGCAACCCGTGAAGTCAGGCCCCCGGCTGCCGGTCATACCGCCTGCCACGCCGAGTCCCGACCTCGAAACATCGCTGCGCTCTGGAGGGATAACTTAATGGCGTCAGAAGAGCACGATCCTCGTGAGGCACCCCCGCCTGCGTCCGCCCCTGATGAAGGTGGCCGCCCCACTACGAAGACATCCCGGCGGCGACGCTCGCCTTTATGGTTGCTGCTGATATTGGTCGTCCTGGCTGCCGGCGGCTACGGCGGGTATCTCTACATCCGGGAGCAGATGCAGTACGTCTCCACCGACAACGCAATGGTCATGGGCTCGTTGGTGCAGCTCGGAAGTCTGAACGCCGGCCGGATCGACAGCATGGCTGTGGACATCGGCCAACACGTGACCGCTGGGGAGCAGGTGGTGACGGTTACGATCCCGGCCGAAGTCACCACCACGGGCAGCGGCGCGCCCAAGATGGGTTTTCGCTACACCCAGGACCAGTCCGCACCTGTCTTCTCGCCGATCGATGGTATCGTTGTCGCTCGCAACGCGAATCCGGGCGATACTGTCGCGGCGGGCCAGACGGTGCTGACGCTGATCAACCCTCGCAATCTCTGGGTTCAGGCGAACGTCGATGAAACTCAAATCGCGCGCGTTCGTCCCGGTCAGCCGGTTCAAGTCACCGTTGACGCGCTCGGCAAAACGCTTCCCGGACATGTGTACGCCGTGAACGATGCAACCGCCGCGACGTTCTCCCTTCTTCCTCAGAACAACACACAGGGCAACTACACCAAAGTGACCCAGGTTGTGCCGGTGAAGATTTCCGTCGATTACGGCGACGATCCACTCGTGCTCGGTTCGTCAGCCGAAGTCAGGATCCGCGTGCAAAACTAGAATAGAGGACCTTATGGCCAGCGCAGATGTGAGTGTTTCTCGCCCTCACCGACTCTCCGGCCTCTCCTACGAGTGGCAGGCGCTCATCGTCGTGGTCGTCGGCACCTTTATGGTGATCCTCGACACGACCGTGGTGAACATCGCCCTGCCGCAAATCATCACCGTATTCAACGCTCCAGTCAACACCGCGGAATTCGTTCTGACCGGCTACCTGATCGCTCTCGCTATCGTCATGCCGGCAACGGGCTATTTGAGCGACACATTCGGCTCCAAACGTGTCTACCTGATCTCCATCTTCCTGTTCACAGTCGGTTCGCTCTTATGCAGCCTCTCCTGGGACGTGGCGAGTCTGGTCTTTTTCCGCATATTGCAGGGTCTCGGCGGCGGCATGCTGATGCCGCTCGGGTTTACGATTCTGTTTAAGTCCGTTCCCCCCGAGCGGCGAGGACTCGTCACCGGCGTCTTTGGGTTGCCGATTCTGTTCGCGCCGGTGGTTGGACCGACGCTCGGAGGCTACATTGTCGAATACATCGACTGGCGGGTGATCTTCACCCTGAACCTGCCGGTCGGCATTCTCGGCTTGTTTCTCGGCTGGATATTGCTGCGCGAAACCCAGCTGGTATCTGACTTGCGTTTCGACCTGCGTGGCTTCGTGCTGTCCGGGGTCGGGTTCGCCTCCGTTCTCTACGCACTCGCCAAGATGCCCGATTGGGGCTGGGGCGCCGTGCAAACACTCGTCCTGCTGATCGGCGGCGGCATAGTGTTGGTGGCCTGGGTCGCGGTCGAGCTGACCGAGAAGCAGCCGCTGTTGGAGCTGCGTGTGCTGCGCGACCCTACCTTCGCGCTGTCGACACTGGTCAACTTCATCGTTACGGTTGCGCTGTACTCCTCGTTGCTCTTGCTGCCTCTGTTCTTGCAGGACTACCGCGGGTTGGGTGCGTTCCAGACCGGCCTGTTGTTATTCCCCCAGGCGGTGGCCTCCGGCGCGGTGATGCCGATCTCCGGCAGGCTCTTCGATCGTTTCGGTCCTCGACCTCTCGTGGTGCCGGGACTGCTGCTTCTGGCGTACGCGACTTGGCGGCTGACCACACTCGACTTGATGACCCCGGATGCAACCTTGCGCAGCATCCTGATCATGCGCGGCGTCGCGATGGGCCTGGTGCTGATGCCCGCTATGACGGTCGCGTTGAACACGTTGCCCGGTAATTTAATCGCCGGCGGATCGGCTCTGACGAACGTGTTGCGCCAGCTCTTCTCTGCCTTTGCGACTGCGACCTTCATCACGCTGCTACAGAACCGGCAGACTTTCCATCAGGCGATACTCTCGCAGACGGTGACTCCGGACCTGCCGGGCGTCAGTCAGACGCTCGCGGCTATGCAGCACTACCTGGTCCAGCAGGGCATGCCCTGGCGCAGGCCAAGTCGGCCGGAATCCTGGCCCTGTACCAGCAGGTGACTTTGCGGGCCGCCGTGATCAGCTTCGAGGACTGCTTCTTCGTCGCCTCGATCATTTGCCTGCTCGGGATCGTGCCGGCGTTCTTCTTGCGCAGCACCGGCATCAAGCGCTCGTCCGGCCCCGGCCTGATGGAATAGTCCCACCGCCAAGATTGACAATAACGAACAGCGATGACATACTAAGATTCGTCGATTGCGAACGCACGCATCGATTGCAGATGGAACGGCATCCAAGATGCAAGCAGTGGAGTCGGAGTGGATCAACCTCCTTCCTACCAAGGAGCAAAAGGACTGATGGGGCAGACCCGCTTGGTTTCCGCCAAGATTCAAGGTTATCGACCGTTCGGAGACTTCCAAGCCGACTTTGGCTGCCTGGAAGTTCATCGTAGGAGCAAATGGGTCAGGCAAATCCAGTCTGTTCGAGTTCCTGAAGTTCTTGAGAGATAGCCTCTATCAGGACATCCCCCCGGAGATTGTCGCCGGTTCCATCGGCCAGAGGATTTTCCACAGGCCGGGGCCGGACAAGTTCTGGTGGAGTCTCGAGATTGACACCGGACAGCCGATTCCTATCTTCTATCAAGGCGAGTTGATGGGGCCAATTGGACAAACCCACGTTTCGTTTGAACGCGTCCGGACGACGGAGCCACTAGGACTAGAATACAATAGACCTCTGGTGTTCATGGACATCCATGAACGTCAAGGTGTGATACGAAACCCGGAATCCAGGAGGTTGGAGCGGATTGAAGAACAGCAGATCCTTCTCAAACGCCCCAACCAATTGGCGCTAGGTTCGGTCACAAACCCAGGGATGACGACTCTGTACAACCTGAGGGAATATATCCAGAGCTGGAGGTTCTACAGCTCGTTCAATATAGACAACGACAGTATCCGCAAGTCTGTTCCGATTGAGCAGGAACCGGTGCTGCACGAGGACGCCCGGAACCTGAGTTCTTTGCTGCATTACCTCATGACCGAACACCAGCCCCTATTTGATGAACTGCAGCAGCACCTTCGCGCCGTCGTTCCGGGCTTCAAGCGGCTTACTGTGAAGGCGCGCGGGGGACCTGGCGAAGTGATTGCCTTTTGGCAGGAAGATGGGATCGACGAAGACCTCAGCCTCGCGGACCTGTCGGACGGTATCCTGCGGCTGATCTGCTGGATGGTCTTGTGTCTTCAACCCAATCCGCCGGGCCTGATCTGCATCGACGAGCCGGATCAGGGCGTGCATCCGCGGACTCTGCCTACCCTCGCCGGATTATTCGAGAAGGCCTGTGAGCGGACCCAGATGCTTCTGGCGACCCACTCGTCGTATTTTTTGATGCAGTTCGACCTCGCGCGGATCGCGGTCATGCGGAAGGAAAATGGCGAAGCCAGATTCATCAAGCCCGGCGATTCCAGAGTGTTGAGTCAGAACCTGGCGGACTTCGGGCCCGATGAGATCGAAGTCATGCATCGCAGCGACGAACTGGAGCGGCTGGCGTGAGGGTCATCATCTACGTAGAAGGCCCCTCGGACAAGGCTGCCATGGAGGCTCTGCTCAGACCACTTCTTGAACAGAAACGCCGGGAAGGCACGACGATCGATTTCTTCGACGCTCCGGAGGGCAACAAGAAGAAGTCCGTGCTCGAAAAGGTGCCTAAGAAGGCAGCCAACGCGATCTGTAATGATGCGGACGCCATCGTGATAGCGATGCCTGATCTCTATCCCAAGAACGTAGGCTTTCCACATGAAACATACAAAGAACTGGAGCGCGGCATTCTCCGCAATTTCGACGTCGCACTTATGGCCAGGGGCAGAGCAGACGACGTCCGACTGCGGGCGCGCTTCAAGGTGTTTTGCTTCAAACATGACCTGGAGGCGCTCGTGCTCGCTTGCGAAGAAGGGCTGCGGACTCGCCTGGATGCCCGATCTCTCGCCGTCACATGGCGCCTTCCAGTTGAGGATCAGAACCACGATCACCCACCCAAGCGCGTAGTGGAAGAGCTCTTCAAGGAAAAGGGCCGGGCTTACAAGGATACGGCGGATGCTCCGATCATCTTGGGCTATAGCTGTTATCAGGACGTGGCGGACCAGTGCCCCCAATGCTTCAAGCCTTTCGTCGATTTCTTAGAAAGGCTTTGAGCGGTGATGGGCCCTGAGCCGACGCCTGGTCCGGTGGAGTGTCTGGGGCTGAAGTTCGGGAACGATGCGGACCGGCGTGCCTACTTCCTGGAGCGGCTGCGCGGGCGGCTGCGGGACCCCGAGTTCCGTTTGAGCGGAAGGCTTCCCTCTCGCCGCAGACGAGGACATCCTGGCTCTGTCCGACCCGCCGTACTATACCGCCTGCCCGAACCCTTCGTGACGGATCTTATCGCGTATCAACGGCAGACGGTACGATCCGGCCCCATACGCCAGAGTGCCCTATGCCGGGCCTCTAGTTTCCTCGTACGCGCCATCCCCTCTACGCCTTCCATCCTTATCACACCAAGGTGCCGCCGGAAATCATCCGCCGCCTGATCGAGCATTACACTTCACCCGGAGACTGGGTCCTGGATGGCTTCTGCGGTTCTGGGATGACCGGCGTTGCCGCTCGGGAGGCAGGCCGTTACGCCATCATGTGTGATCTTGAGCCCGTTGGCTGGTTTTGTGGCCAGCGTGAACTGCGCTTGCGGCGGCGACCCGCGGCGAGTCCTCGCGGCACTGACCACCGTTATCGCTGCTTCTGAGGGCGAGCTGGGGCGGCTCTACGTCACCCACGAGAACGGTGAGGCGCTTGCCGTCAACTACTTCGTTTGGAGCGACGTCTTCACGTGCCCGGAGTGCGGCCACGAGTTCGCATTCTTCCCCCACGGGGTAATCCACTACGGCAACAAGGTCGAGACCCGCGCCGAGTTTCCCTGCCCGGCTTGCCGGGCGCCCCTCAACGTTCGAAGAGTGCAGCGCGTGCTGACCGGGCACAGCAAGAAGAAGGCCCTGGTCTGGGTCAATGCTGGGACCCGCGGACACCGTGTCAACCGCGCGCCGAACCACTGCGATTTCCGGCTCGCCGCCGAGATTGAGGCCACAATTCCAGAGGCCTGGTATCCTCAGGACACGCTGAGCCCGGACGGGTACTCGGCGAAGCTGGCTCAACTCGGGGAGAAGGCCGTCACAGAGGTCTCCCGCTTCCTGTCCAAACGCAATCTGATCGTGTTCGCTGATCTGTGGGCCCGCGTGTCGGACTTGCCGGACGCCGGAGTGCGGCAGCGGTGCCGGGCGACGCTGACCAGCATCTTCACGGTTATCTCCGAGCGGCAGGGCTACTTCGGCGGTGGGGGCGGCATGTCGGGGAACCTCTACATGCCCATCATACGTATGGAAAAGAACGTCTACGACGTGCTGCGCCGGAAGCTCAAGAAGCTGGAGGATGCCGAGCGGGCCAGGGAGCGGCTGCCCCGCTCGGTGGTGGTATCGACCCAATCGGCCACGAACCTCGAGTCCATACCGGACGCCGCCGTGGATTACATCTACACCGACCCACCCTTTGGTGCCAACATCATTTATAGCGAGGTCAATCTGATCCTGGAGGCATGGCTGCGGGTAAAGACGGGGAGCCAGTCCGAGGCAGTCGTCGACCGCAGCCGCAACCGGGGCTTCGACGAGTACGCGGCGCTCATGAGAGCGTGCTTTCAGGAGTACTATCGCGTCCTCAAGCCCGGACGCTGGATGACGGTGGAGTTTCACAATACGATGGCGGATATCTGGAATCTGGTCCAAACCGCCATCGGCGAGAGTGGATTCATCGTAGCTGACGTCGGCGTCCTGGACAAAGGCAGTACGACGATCCTCGCCGACATCCGACCCGGCGCGGCCAGGTGCGATTTGATCATCTCCGCCTATCGACCGGACGGCGAGTCGACCAGTCGCTTCGAGCTGACTTCCGGGACGGAAGCCGGCGTGTGGGACTTCGTGCGGGAGAGGTTGCGCGAGCTACCCGTCACGACGGGCCGCGACGGCGCCGAGCGCGGGCGTCACCTTCTGTTCGATCGCATGGTCGCCTTCCACCTCCAGCGAGGAGTGACCATGCCCCTGTCGGCCGCAAGGTTCTACGCCGGGCTCGCTGAGCGTTTTCCGGAGCGGGATGGCCAGTACTTTCTGCCGGACCAGGTCGCCGCATATGATGTGCAGCGAAGCTAATTCCGGGCCGGTGCCATTCTACGCGATGAGGTGGTTTTCGCTCAACCACATCATACATAATCTTTATGATTGCCTCATCAGTTCTCCACATTAACTCCACAATCTTCTGATAGAGTTGACGTTTGAAGTGATGAAGGATGAACAAACCACTGGAGGTTACCAAACGAGGCGCGCCCTGAAGGACTCTGCGGGCCCCATCGTTGGGGAACGGGTCCTCGCGTCAGGCCCCCAAATAGACCGCCGCTCACTCCGTGTCCAACCGGGCTTCTTCGAGAGCCCCCTTTGCTGCAGGTTTTGATCGTGGTTGCCGCCACTCGAATTGCAGCGTGACCAGACCGGCAATCACCAGCACGGCCCCCACCATCTGCAGCCACGTCAGGTGCTCGCCGAGGAACACCCACGCGAGGAGTACGGCGATCAGCGGCTCGAAAGTGACGAGAATCGCGGCCACTGTGACCTTCAGAAAACGCAGTCCGATCGTGTACAATCCATAGCCCGCGATTGAGGGTATCAGCGCAAGGAACGCAATCCACAGAAGCGAGGTTGGCTGCAGCGCCACCTGCCTCAGGCCGTCGACAGGTTGCAGCGGCAGCAGGAACAACATCCCGGCGCCGAAGGTGTACAGCAGGACGGTCCAGGAGTCGTAACGCCGCAGTGCACGGCGCCCCATGATTCCGTACAGCCCCCAGGCCACGCCGGTGATCAACGCCAGACCCACACCCGTCGCGTTGATCGAGAGGAAGCGAGCGTCGAACAGACGCGCGATCAACGCAATCCCGGCGCCTGTCAGTGTCAGCGCCACGATTTTCGTGCGGTCGATGCGCTCTCCCAAGAGCGGCCACGCCAGGACGGCAGTCCAGACCGGTGACGTGTCGCTGAGCACCGTGGCGACCCCGACGTCGATCAGGGACACGGAATAGACCCAGCAAACCATGCAGACCGTAATGCAGATGAATCCGAATAGCAGGAAGAAAGGCACATCGTAGAAGTGGATGCGGAGGCGCTTGCGATCCGTGACTACCGCGATGATCAACAACCCCAGCACCGCCATCACGAGCCGGATCGCGGCCACCGTCAGCGGCGGCAGGCCATAGCCCAACGTCAGATGTTTGATGACGGTGCCGCTGGTGGCAAAGGCGCTTGCCGCGAACAGAACGGCAATCACGCCCTTGTACGAATCGGCCCGTGGTGAGTTGTGCACTCTGTGCTCCATTTTGCCCATGTTCTGCTTCAGATGGAATTGCGCGCTGGCGAGAGCTGGCGGCATTCGGATTGTAACGGATCATCCCAATCCGAGCAAGCACCCGTGGTTGTTCGGGCTGATGATCTGGGACCCGATTGGCAGTTGCTACAAGCAGCAAACCCGATACAGCGAGTGTAGGTCTGGCTGCCGCTGAAGTTCACCAACACGGGCAGCCGGGTTTCGCTTGGAGACATCGGTCAGATCGTGCCGGCGGATGCTCCGGGCCAGATGAAGCGCTACAACCGCGCCCGCACACTGTCGATTTCGGCCAGCGTCATCGGTCGCAGTGTGGGTGACGTGGGGGCGGACATCGCCAAAGCCATCGACGCGCAGGTACCGCTGCCCGAGGACTACGTCGTGCAGTATCTCGGCCAGGCTCAGGAGCAACAGAGTGCTTTTGGTGCGCTGTTTTCGGCTCTGACCCTCTCGATCGTTCTCATCTACATGCTCATGGCGGCCCTGTATGGTCCTTCATCGAGCCGCTCGTGATCATGTTCTCGCTGCCGGTCGCCATGGTGGGCGCGTTCGGCGGCCTGTTCCTGACCGGCAACACGTTCAACATCTTCTCGTTGCTGGGCATCATCATGTTGATGGGCCTGGTGACGAAAAACGCTATTCTGCTCGTCGACTTCACGGACATCCTGCGATCACGGGGTTATGCGCGCGACGAGGCGCTGGTGGAGGCGGGGCGTCTGCGTTTGCGGCCAATTGTGATGACGACGGCTTCGGTTGTGTTCGCCATGATCCCGTTCGTCTTGAAGCTCGGGGCCGGCGCCGAGTCACGTGCGCCACTGGCCGCGACGGTCATGGGCGGCGTGATCTCGTCCACGCTGTTGACCCTGGTCCTCGTGCCGACGATGTACACCTACCTCGACAGCCTGGAGGTGTTCGTTCGGCGCCGGGTTCTGCACGTTCCTCTCCTCTGGGCCGAAGAGCCCGCGCCGGGCGGTGATACTGGTGACGATCTGCAGCCTGCCTACAGCCCCAGCGCCGCGAAATAGCGTGAGGGGCGGTGATTCGGCAGGCTCGACCGTGGCCGCATCGGGCAAACGAAGGGCTGGGGACCGAGTCCCCAGCCCTTCTTAGTCGTGTGTGTACAGGGTGGTCTACGGCTTCCAACCATCGGAGAGAGTTCCCAGGAAGGCGACTACAGCATTCTCCTCCTCCGGGGTCAGGTTGAGGTTGCCTATCTCTTCTTTGTTCACCGTCGCTGCGTATTCAGGCTCGGGCCAGTTCGAGCCGGGTACGTCTCGCGTATTGTAGAAATGGACGACATCCTGCAGCGACTTGAAGTACCCGTTGTGGGTGTAAGCCTTCACGTACGATGGTGACGGGCGCAGGTCCACGTTGCGCAGAGTGGGGACCTTGAATTTGCCCATCTCCGCCTGATAGGTTGTCTCGGGGTAGTCGGCGCTCTTCAAGTAGCCGCCCAGGCCGGGGTCAACCCAGTTGGCGCCGTCCGGATTGACTGTCGTCTCCTTGTAGAACGGGTTGTCCGGGTTCTTGGGGACCCCGAGGTTGTCATACGTGTAGTCGGTGAAGACCGGTGCGCCCTTCGAGTCCGGACGGCTGATGTGGCAATTGCTGCAGCCGGCCTTGCCCTCGAACAGTGTGAGCCCCAGCATCTCTTGTTGCGACAGCTGCGTCTGTTCGTTCAAGTAGGCGTCATACTTCGAAGTGAACGCGCTGACTTCTTTGGACCTCTCGTACTCGGCGATGGAGCGGGCGATCAACTCGTAAGTGTGCGTAACGTTTCTGGTGCAGTCCAGGGAGGGAGCACCCCATACGTCGTTGAACAACACGACGTAGGAAGAGGCTTTGACCTTGTTGCAGATGTCCGCGGCGCTGGCCATGTTCTGCTCCAGAGGGTTGAGAAAGGGGCCCTGGGCCTGTTCAGCGAGGGGA
The DNA here is from genome assembly GCA_963843645.1 of uncultured Chloroflexia bacterium. Classification (GTDB taxonomy): domain Bacteria; phylum Chloroflexota; class Anaerolineae; order DAOTYC01; family DAOTYC01; genus CAWJLE01. The sequence continues at coordinate 869,168 of CAWJLE010000005.1, forward strand.
TCCCCCAGCGTCTTTCCGGTGGCCCGGCCGTCCCAGAACATGCCTCCGACGAACTGCGGCGTGTCAGACAGCACGGGGCTGTAGCCGTAAGCCGCCGATGGAGGCTTGCGGTTCCCGAAGCGTCCCATCGTGGCGCCTTCGTATACAGCGCCGGCCTTGTTGAGGGCTTCGCTGGGCCCGGTGTATCCAACCGCGGGTCCATGACAGGCTGCGCAGGCCTGCCCCGGTGGATTCGAGAGGTTCGAGTCCAAGAATAAACTCTTCCCCAGCTGCTCCTTGGGGGACAGCACTGGGCCCTGCGCCGAAGCGACGGCCACAACGCCGATCACGAGCAGCGCCGCACAAAGCAGTCCAAAGGCCAACGACTTGTTCCGAAGCATGTTCCGTTCCCCTTTCTTTGTCGCATGAGAGATCTGAGAGACCGATGAGCCCGCGCCTGCCGGGCCGCGAGCGGGCACATAACGAGACCGACCAAGCGCCGAGGAGTTGTTGGGCCAGAATCACGGTACAACGCTTTGGAGCCTTAGGAAATGTAGATACTGGGACTGCAAGAATTACGACGAAGTAAGCAGATACAACGCCGACAACGGGCCTGCGGCTGAGGCTGTGAGACGCAGAGTAAATCACCAACTTTAAGAATTATATCACATCTCATGCGTCATTTCAAGTCTTCATAGTCTCGAATTGAGACGGCTGCAATTTTGACCTGTGGGCGGCTCGTGCATATCATTGTGCCGCAGGAGCAAAAACGATCCACATTATCGAGGAGAAGAACTATGGTTTCGGCAGAAAGGAGCTTGACGTGAGCGACGTCACGAAGATCATCCTCGGTTTACTTGGTCCCATCGCGTTGCTGGCGCTCGTCGCGCATGTCCTACAGAAGCGAGCAAGGACCAAGGGGCCTCTCTTCACTGCCCCGCCCTCTCGCTCCGGACGGGTTATTGCATTCCTACTGGCGATCGTGTTTACCTTACCGACCCTGTTTGAGATCGCCACCTTCCAAACGCACCTCCACGTCGTCTTTCCGATCCTGGCTGTCGTATTGGCGGCTTACGCACTGGGCGCAGACAAATTGCTGCGGTCGATTCAGGAGGTGACCGATGTGGAGAGCCACACGAATGAGCACAGCGATCAGGAGTAGGGTTGGAAAGGGAGCAGACTGGACGGTGCCTGACTGCTGGTAGTCGGTGGAGAAGTGTGTGTTGAGAAGGCTGTAGCTGATCTACAATCTCTTCGAGAGGCTAACGGTTCCATTCATCTGCGTGCAGAGAATAGGAGTGAGCGCATGTCGGGGATATCCAGCGCAACCCCGGCCTATCGCGGCTATCGACGCCAGGCACTGTATGCACTTCATATGATACTCAACACAACAGAGGATGCAGATCTGGTCTTCCAACCGGAAGGACAAGAAGATCTCGCAATCCTGGACTTCACTGGCAATCTCCTCGAAGTCATTCAGGTGAAGTCATACACGGATAGCTTGGTACTTTCTGACTTCAAGCCTGACAAGAAGGATTCGTTCTTCTACAGGATGGCCAGGCTTCTCGAGTCCACGCCAGAACTCAAGATAACTATCGTAAGCTATGGCGAAATCGGACCTCAACTGAGTCGCGCCTTGGAGTGTGACGGAACAGAAAGACGACAAATCGCCAAGAAGCTTGCCGACTCTGGCTTCATATCCGAGCCGACGGCCCAGAGCCTTCTCCGCAGAATTCGAGCCCAACTCGCTGAGGAGGAGACACTCCAGCAAGAAATACGCAGGCAACTGGGCAAAAGTTTGCTGGGTGTCGATCCAGACGCAGCGCTTGAGCTACTGCACTACTGGCTGTACATCTGCTCCGAGGGCAAACGTCGGATTACTCGCCAGGATGTGATCGACCGCATGAACAGCGTAGGAGAATTCCTCTCTCAACGCGCTGCACACCTGAAAGAATGGGGGGCCACCATCCTCCCAATCAAAGACCAACCCATCGATGACCAGATGCGGCACGATTTGGCAGATGAATTCTATCAAGGCATATCTGCCAATTATGACCACATTCTGGCTAACCTGGATGTGGTTCGTCATGACCGTTTGGACGAGATAGCCGAGAAATTCCGGGAAGCCAGAATTGTAATCATTCACGGCGCTTCAGGTCAAGGGAAGACCACCCTGGCCTACCGCTTCCTTCGCGATTCCTTCCCAAACCAGTGGCGCTTTCGTGTTAGGCTGATAGAAAGCCGCCAGCACGCCTTAAGCCTCGTGGCCGCACTGAGCGGGCATGCGGATGCGATGAACATGCCGATTGCTGTGTATTTGGATGTATCCGCGAGCGACAGGGACTGGCCCGATTTTGCGAGAGAGTTGTCGACTCACCGTAACATACGCCTGCTGGTCACCGTCCGAGAGGAAGACCTGCAACGAGCCTCCCTGTCTGGCGCCGCGATGCGCTTTGCTGAAGTAGAACTGGCCTTCACCGAAACTGAAGCCCGTGACATATACCAATCTCTTGTAGAGAAGCGTGTACCCGCAGAATTCCCTGGTTTTGAAGAGGCCTGGCGAAGGTTTGGCAGCGAAGGACCACTGATGGAGTTTGTGTATCTGGTCACTCAAGGCGACAGCCTTCGTGCGAGATTGGCCGAACAAGTAGTCCGCCTCGAAGAGGATGTTCGCCTGGGCAGGCTCAAGCCGGAAGAGCTACAACTGCTTCGGCTTGTCGCAGTGGCTTCAGCCTACGAAGCACGCCTGAAGGTGACACCCCTCGTCGACTCTCTGCGGTTGGAGTTGCCCAAACGGACTCTCCAACTATTCGAAAAAGAGTACTTGCTTCGGATGAGCCCAGATGGCTCTCTCGTATTTGGTTTACATCCGATTCGATCGGCGCTCTTGGCCGACTGCCTCAGTGATCCCACTCTCACGCCATGGTCAGCGAGCGCACAGGCATGCCTTCCGCTCATCTGCGAGTCTGATTTCGAGATTTTCCTCCTCTACGCTTTCTCCAGACGACCTGACGACACAGAATCTCTATGGCAGGCTTTGGCTCTCCTTCAGCCGAGTTCCTGGGTAGCGATTGCTGGCATCACTCGCGCTTTGATCTGGCTGGGGATACGCGAGTATGTTCACGTCAACCATCAATTGATCGTGGAGGCGTTCGAGGAGTCGCGCACAGGCCGGATACTAATGCTCGACTACGAGATCAATCACAGAGGCCCGGTACGTCGGACTGACGAAGAACGTGTGTTTGGGCGTGCAGGAGACTGGCTAACGCGGCGCACCAAGACACCGTCGCCGCCGCGGACGAGATAGCGAATGGTCAGGTTTGGCCGAAGGCCTTTTCTGGATCGGTCGCCTCGGCGTCCAATGGCCACTCGACCAATGGTTAAGCGACACACCTTTCGATGTTGCAGTTGACACGCTTCCAATCGACTTGCTAGCAGATCTGCTTCTTGGCATGTCAGTGGGATACCCCGAGCACTTCGTGGCGTGGATGGCGATCAATCGGGCACGCGTTGTCACTAGGTTCCGGCAAGCGACGCGGGCTGTTATGATTGAGGACGATGGACACAAGATTACTGCCCACTTTCTCGTTGAAGCCGATCCACAGCTCAACTCGCAATCGCCCTTTGACGAACGAATTCGCGGGGCAAAGAACCGCCTTCACGAAGAGGCTCTCGCACGAATAGAATTGATGCGAAGGTTGTTCCCAGATCGAGAGTCCTACGCCTGCCAAGGCTATGGGCACAAGTGGTGCCCATCGGAGCTCTGTGATGACAGCACTCGGAAGATCGGAATAGCCCGTCATCATCTGCCGCCCATCTGGTTCGCCTCTGTCGTTTCCACGTATCGCGGCTTGGAGGAACAAGAGTTTCGACCAAGAAATTGGCATGAGTACGCCCAAGCCGTGATGGAATTGAGGATATCCATTACTTTGATTCTGCGACGGCTGGTTGATGGCCTTGAGCGTTACTTCTTGAGTCGAAAGCTCGTTCAATTGATCGGCAATGTGGTTGACATGGATACCTGGGATGACTGCGCCCATCGACTGGAACACTGGCCGCTTCTTCCCGCATGTGCGGTCGACGAATGGGGGCTGCTCGACGAACTTTCAAAGGAAGTGGTTCAAGGGCAAAAAGCTCTGATCAGAAAGCAGGAATTGGCAATTCAATTGTACCAAGCATTTCTTGACACGTTTCAGGGCTTCACGTTTGATCTTGGGACCTTCTTGCGGCAATCGGTTGACGTGATGAAGTTGAATCCAGTGTTGGGACGAACCGTGAAGGACGCAGCCACTCGTGCAATGGAGTTGGCGAAAGCTGAGCAGGCGGGCACAAGGGAGAAGACATTTGGTTTATCCACACTCAAACTCGCAGCAACAGTCAAGGCATTATCTCAGTTGCAGTCCGAGTTTCGCCATCTGGTAGGCCAGTTTGTTGCTACCGAGGAGCTTAATCGGTTGGAGCGCCAAGAAGAAAAGCTATATCAGCGTGCGTGGGATCTCTGGTACTTATTCGAAACACATCCAGAGTACAACGCCCAGAATAAGCGCGAGCTTGGCGTACAGGTGTTCAACATGCTTTGCGAACTGCGGCTGGCGTTCAATAGAGAGTGCCGAAAGTACTCCAACGCAAATGTGAAGCTTGAACGCATCTCAGAGTCGCTTATGTGGGAACAAGAGCCCGCATTGTGGGTGACAATCGATGGGCAAGATGCTGTCATGACCTATAACGCTGTGGAGAAGGTGGTCATTGCACTGCGTGAAGCCATCCGGAAGATGCCTGACATTTCACTCCGACGATACGTCCTAGACTTTCATTGGCCTTCTGCTGTCGTTATACCTCTGGTTAGAGGCAAATCACTATTCGGAACGGCTTGGCGATGGGACCTTCCCACACTTCTGACTGGCGACGAGCTCAAGTGGTGGCAATTCTGGGAGTACCCAGTGCCTTCTGAGGCAATGGCAGCGTTGAGGATCGCCACGTGGGAGCACCCTGGTTTCGAACCAGCGCGGAAACTTCTTGGTAACACTCAAGTTCTGTCGCTGATCGCAGCGCACATGGGCGACTTCGACAACCTGCCTGCGTTGGACGATGACGGAGTGGCTCAAATGCAGGATTACCTGCATCGAGTGGCCGGACAAGCCAGCGAAGTCTTTCAGGCGGTGCTAGACGCAGAGAGTGATATGTGCAGGATATTCAATTCGCTCTCGACGGACAGGAGAGAAAGCCGCTCTCACTTAGTTACTGCGATGAAAGCACTGATTGAGTTACATGCAATTGTCTTGCCATCAGATCAGTTTAGCGACAAGATCGCCATGGGCACATCAGAGGTTGCCAAATGGGCGGAGCGTCTGAAGAAGGCGCGCGAGATTGCCTTCTTCGTATATCTGTCTTGGGCCTCTGACGTCATTGACACGATAGGAGAAGAGTTGAAACCGTAGGATGAGTGCGAGTGCACCGGGCGGGGCGCACACCTCTCAGGGTGGCTGACATCAGGTTGACTTCCATGAGGCTCGTGATGAAGGCCCGGGAAACCGTCGCCGGCCCTTCTCGATGCAGCAAGATGCTCTGTTGCTTAGACTATCTTCATCGCGTCATGCTTCACAGAGGGACCGAATTCGTGGTCAGGTGCCGCAGGAATACGCTCGGCTCGTCGGCCTGCCCGGACTACACCGCTCGCTTCGTGGCAGGCATCCAGGCCGCCATCAGCGCCGCCGCAACCAACGCCAGCGCGCCGCCAAAGAGAAACGGCGCTGCCGGATCCACGTTCTGCCACAGCGCCCCGGCAATTATCGATGCCGCCAGGGCGCTAACGCTCACCAATGCATTATAGGTCCCATAGGCCGTGCCACGCACGTCCGCCGGCACCAAGTCAGCTACCAGCGCCGACGCCGTCCCGTAGGTCATGCCATAGTAGACCCCGTACACCGCATAGAGAACCCACACCTGCCAGCCCGTACGAACCAGGCCAAAGCCTGTGTAGATGACGGCGTAGATCAGCCAGCCGCCGACGACCAGGCGACGACGGCCGATGCGATCCGAGAGCGAGCCGGCCGGGGTCGAGACCAGGGTGTAGACCAGGTTGAACGTAATCAGCATACCCAGGATGCCGATGATATTCAACCCTCGCTCCTGCGCGCGCAAGGTGAGAAAAGCATCTGACGAGTTGCCGAGAGTAAAGACGGAGACGATGACCATAAAAACCACGAACGGCTTGCCGAGGGACTTAAAGGCAAACTTGGGCGCCGGTCGCTGCTTCGTCACTGGCACGTCCTGGCTGCCCAGCGCCAGTGATAGCACCGCCAGCGCCGCTGGGATCAGGCTGACCAGGACGATGATGCGAAAAGAACGTTCACCCAGGTTGGCATCGCTACGCTGGACCCACCAGATGATCCCCAGCGCGATTATCAGCCCCAGCATCGCTCCGCCGGTATCCGCTGCCCGGTGAAACCCAAAGGCCAACCCTCGCTGCTCCGGCCTGACCAGAATCGGCCACGAGGGCGTCGCGCGGCGCCGTGCGCACGCCTTTGCCCACGCGATCGGCCCACCGCGCCCCGGCGACCATGCCCCAGGTGCTGGCGAAGTAGAAAAATGGCTTGCTCAACGCCGAGATGGCGTAGCCCAGCACGGCCAGCCATTTTCGCTCGCGCGCCTTGTCCGAGAGCCAGCCGGAGAAAAGCTTGAAGAAACTGGCGGTCCAGTCTGCGCCGCCTTCGATGACGCCGATGATTTCCGCACGCACCCCCAGCACTTCGGCCAGGAACAGTGGCAGAAGATTGAGGACCATTTCGCTGGAAATGTCCATGAAGAAGCTCGTCAAGCTGACCGCCCACACGTTGCGCGGCAATCCTCGCACGCCCGACCTGATGTCCTGCATTTCGGTTTCCGACGTCGAGCCCGCCATCGTTTCCTCCCAGGATGACCTTTCGAATCCTTGCCTTGCCGCTCACGTGGTCCTGATGCCTCACGTCGACAATGCCCGAGCGCAGAAGTGGCTCCGCAGCAGGATCGTCGTGACAGTGATGGTAACGGGCCAGTGAAGCGAATTCGCTGGCGTCGCTTCAAAGACCGCCAACGAATTCATTGGCTCGTGCTCGTCGAAACTCTTGCTTGTGTTCGTATTCGTACCGGTGGTTCAGCAATTGCTGCGACGATCCTGCCAGTCTTCCACCGGACTGCTGCGGAGGGCGCCCCTCAATCTGCTCGTTGCGTTCCGCCGTCCGGACCATGCTCGGCATCGCCTGTGGGCGATAGTCGCGCCAAATCAACTCCGGATTAAACTCATCGACCCGGTCGTTCGTCTTCCTCTTCTGATGAAGCCACGATTTTCTGGACGATCTCGTTATCGCTAGCGCGGGCTACGATCACTTCGGCGTATCGAAGTACCCGTGCGCCGGCCGCGTAACCGCGCCGCAACTCTGCAATGATGGTGCCCGTGGGGACGTCAGGGTCGGCGGGCGTCGTATCCATTGCGACGTTAAAATTGGGATCGAAGGGCTGCCCGATGGTCTCGATGGGCCGCACACCCTCGGCTGCCAGGATCACCAGGCAGCGCTCGCGCACCAACTCCAGCCCACGCAGCCAATCAGCCATTTCGTGTTCTGAACTTGGGGCCGCTCTGGGCGGGCGCGGCGGACGACGCAGAACGAGTCCGGTCACGACAACGGGCCAGGCGATGAGCCTGCCGTACCAGGTGGCGTGGCGAGGCTGCGTTGGGCTCGCCGACGGTTCCGTACGGAGAGGAAGCCGCTGCTGCACGTGTCGTCCGGCAGCGAGGGCGTTGTCAAGTCCATCCAGAACGGGCAGCCAACGTTGAACGAGTTCCAGCCGTGCCTCAGCCCGATCTGCCTCGCGCTGACCGCTCCACGCCTCCCGTTCTCGTTCGCGACGTGCGTCCTGTTCGCGCAGTTGTTCCAGCGCTGTGTGGACGTTTTGCTGCTGCATCTCGACGAGCGAGCTGAGCTTGAATTGCTCGCGTCCCAACCGCGCAATCTGTTGTTGCAGTCCTGCCAGGTCGGGGGAAGTGCCGGCTGGTTGCAAGGCAAGATCTGTGCCCTCATCAAGCTCCGGCTCAGCGCCGATGGCAGGTCCCACGTCCTGAGACGATGTGTGCGAACCGAGCAGGCCGTGCAGAGATTCCCTGGCGTGCTGTGCCAATTGACCAAGGGGACCGGCTCGAGTCATGATGTACCTCTCTTTAAAGCCGCTGCGGGAGTCAGGTCGGGCAGGATCGATATTCCGGGCACAGACGCGCAGTCAGCCACGAAACAGCATGGTTGCCAGGCGATCCAAAGCGGGTCGGTCCGACGGGCCACACGGGCAGTCGACCCTGAGATCACCAGACAGCAATATAACGATCGTGGTGCTTGCGGCGCAGCGATCGTCCGGCTGCCAGTCCTACAGGGACGCGTCCGGCGAAGTCCAGGCGGCGAGGTATTCGAAACCGATTTCGCAGCCTGCATCGGTGGGACTGGCCGCGAACACCCCGGCCTGTACGACGCCGCGCATGGGCAACGACGCCAGGCGGATCATCTGCCAGGACTCCCCGTCCTCAGCAAAATAGACCCCGACGGCGCCGCGCACTCGCTTGAGACGAAGGTAGACGTCCCGGCGCGTGAACGACGCAAGCGACCAGTCGGACCGCTGGCGGGTAACGACCACGCCAATGGTGGCGGCGTCGTTCCCCTGATACTCGACGCCGGCTTTGAGCCAGCGTTCCGGGCCGGTGCGAACCATCAACCCGCCCTGATCGTATTGATGGACGAAGCGGTAATGAACGTGCGTCTCCAGAACGAAGTCGCCCGTCAGCTCCAGGTACAGAAGGTGACCGGTGTCTGGCATAAAGCCGTAGAAGGTCTTCTGCCAGAAATCCGTGTCTTTTGCCGGGCGAACGACGAGTTGCCGCTCGGAGAATCTCCAGTCAGCCGGCGGATTATACCACTTCAAAGCCGGACTGAGCTCCGGCCCAAGGAACGCCTCACGAAACTCCGACATGCGGCTACCAGCCCTGCCGGTGAACGCGAGACGCATCGTATTGGGTGCGCGGCGGCGGGACTTCTGCGGGATGGCCGATGGAGATGAGACAAAGCGGCGTGACTGCTGATGGAAGCTTCAGCACCTGCCGGACTGCCTCAACGCGCTCCGTCCGTGGATGAACGCCAAGCCAGACTCCACCCAATCCGAGCCCGACAGCAGCCAGCAGGATGTTCTCCGCCGCATTCGAGCAGTCCTGCACCCAGTAGTTCTCGCTGATTCGCGGATCGCCGACCACGCAGATGCACAACGGCGCGCGGTACAACATCTTCCCGTATGGATGTACTTCGGCCAGCCGGTCCAATACCGACCGGTCGGTGGCGACGACGAAATGCCAGGGTTGCTCGTTGTTCGCCGAGGGCGCGGACATGGCGCCCTTCAGGAGCAGCTCGATCTGTTCCTCGTTCACGGCCTCGCTGGTGTATTGCCGAACACTCCGTCGAGCGAAGAGATTGTCAATGTGGATGACGTCGGCCATAAACTCACCCCCTGTACTCTGTCTGCAGGCCCATCCCAATGAGGATATCGTTGAGCTGGCGAAGCTTGTCGGATGTCAGATTGCCGACGGGGCTGCGCGAGCGCCCGCACGGGATGCCGAGCAAGCTCACCGCTTCCTTGACGACGCTGGGGAAGGTCCCCAGACCGAAGCCGATTCGCAGCGGAGCGAGGGCACGCTGGGCTGCCAGCGAGCGCTCCAAATCGCCGGCGACGAAAGCCTCGTAGATCTCGACCGGCACGGATGGCTTGACGTTAGCCGACGCCGCGATGGATCCCGTGCAGCCGTACAGCAGGCCGCCGTAGATCAGCGTGTCCCGGCCCATCATGACGTAGAATCCGGGTCCCGTGCAGCGAATGTACTCGGCGGTCAGTTGCAGATCGCCGCTGGAGTCCTTGACGCCGATGATGTTCGGGATCTCGGCCAGCTTGCAGACCGTTTCCACACTAATATTCACCCCGGTGCGGCCCGGGTTGTTGTAAAGCAAGACCGGCAGACGGGTTGCTTCGGCAATGCCGGTATAGTATTCGATCAGCTCGTTCTGGTTGGGTGTGATGAAGAAAGGGGTGATGACGGAAATGGCCTGCGCGCCCGCGTCTTCGGCCAGTCGTGACAGTGTGGCCGCCTCGCGGGTGGTCAGCGCGCCCGTCCCGGCGTACACAGGCACGCGGCCGGCTGCCTGGTCCACGACGGTTTCAATTACGCGGCGCTTCTCATCGTGGTCGAGCGCCCAGAACTCGCCCTGGCTGCCGACACAAAACAAACCGTGTACGCCGCCAGCGATGCAATGCTCCGTGAGCTGACGCAGCGATTTTTCATTGACGCGGTCATCGTCCGTGAACGGCGTGACCATCGCCGGAACGATTCCCTTCGGAACGAAGTCAATCCCCATTATCGCAGTCTCCCTTCGCTGTCGGTGTTGAGTGCTTCCATTGTACGGACAATCGCGCATTAGCGCAAACTGCCTCTGCGCCCGGACTGCCGTAGTAACGAAAACTATGGAAGTCCGGGCGCAGAGCGCGAACACTCAATGCAGTTGTCGAGACTGGCGCTACTTTACCTCGATGAGGCGGGCGCGGTGGCTCTCGTCGCCCAAATCGAGAGAAGGATCGGCGGGGACCGCTGCGAGCGTGGTCGAGTACACGCCGGCCGCGGACCAGACGAAGCGGCGGGTACCGGTGATCTGCTCTCCGGGACCCAGGCTGAGGCTCTGCTCGACGACCAGCGTCTGCGTGGTTGTGATGGCAACACCGAACGCAAGGTCGAAGCCGACAGCTCGACCCTCGCCCTGATTGACGACGGAATAGTACAGGGTCCCGGGCTTGCCGCTCTTGGGGTTGGCTGGCGACAGCGCATAGTCCACAACCAGGTTGGGAACAGGCGTCGCACAGGTCCCGATGACGCTGATCGGCAGCGTCGAGTACCCGTGCGTGCCGTCCTTCATTTGGACGTCGAGCGTGTAGGTCGTGGGGAAACAGGGCGCAATATCGAGGTTCATCTGCCCGCCGACGACTGTCTCGCCGTCCAACCAGGCCGCTGCGGCGTCCTTTACCTGTACGTGGAGGGTAGTCTTGGAGCCCGCTGGAATGGTCTGCTGGTCGGCCCACAGATGAACGTCCGGGCCGGGTGTGGGCGTTTTGGTCGGCGTGGGTGTCTTGGTGGGGGTCGGCGTCCGGGTCGGCGTGGAGGTGGGGGTGGCCGTGGGTGGCGGGACGACCTGGATCTTGATTGCCACGGTCCAACCAAAGGACTGGCCCTGCTCGTTGACCAACTGCCAGGTGCCGACGTAGTTGCCCGACTTGCGCGGAGCGGTCATGACCACCGTCAGGTCACCGGTTCGCCCGGGCTCGACCACAGGCACGGTCTGGGTGAGGGTGGCGCCCATAGCGTCTCCGGACACAAAACGGAAGCCGTAGTCTGCCCTCCACGGGCACGAGCCCTTGTTCTGCAGTCGCCAGGTCTTGACGATCTGCTCGCCGGGATGGAAAGTCTCGCCATCCGGTACCGTGATGTCGCCATAAAAGATGGAGTCGTCGACGCAAGACTTCGTGGCAACGGGAGAAGGCGCCGGCTTCGGGTCTGATTCCTCGTTAGACACGGCGAGGATGTCCGCCTGGTTCTGACCCGGACCCATCTCGCCGGATTCGCTCGCGGCGTTCGATCTGGCGGCCAACATGGGATCGGCTGCGGCGATCGAGTTGTCGCCGGTGGGAGCCGCGCGACCGGCGCCGGAGAATGTCATTACCGCGGCGATCGCTCCGATCGACAGAATGCCGGCCACGCTCAGCACCCCGCCGGCAATCCATGCTCTGGGGCGGCGTTTGGCAATGCGCAACTGCAGGGCTGCCTGGAGTGAGCGACAACGGCCGGCGAAATCGACCCTTCCGGTCAAAATGGCTGCCAGGTTCAGGCGGGGCCGCCTCCTCGTGTTGCGGCATCGCACCGACGGTGCCAGGCGCACGGCCATCAGCAGGTGAGCGGCGTTGCCAAGGCTAATCACATCGCCGTCCGACAAACGGTAGCCGCCTTCGATGCGTTCCCCATTGACGAAGGTACCCTCCGGGGTTGCGAGGTCGAAAATGAGCCAGTGGCCGTCGTCGCAGCAGACCAGGCGTGAGTGTCGCCGGGCGACCGATTCCTCGTCCACGACGAGATCGTTGCCGGGCGCACGCCCAACGGTAAAGCTGGCGCCGGCAAGGGTCGACGGCTGACCTGACGAATCGATGAGAACGAACGTGGGACTGGGGGAGCTGGGAGCGCTGGAACAGCCCGGCTGCGTTTGCATCGGTTTTGGTTTACCCACGACATGACCTCCCCACTGATGGTAGGTGACAACCCAGGGAAGTGCAGCGGAAGTGACGAGGTCCATTATAGTACCAGTGGTCCGAATATAAAAATCTGGTAAACGTCGGGACGTTCGTTGGAGGTGACCGGCGGACTTTCGGAAGAAGTCTGACTTCAAGGTCCCCCTGATTTGTTCCGCGACCGACTCGGCCTGGTCTGTCAGCGCCTTTGCGGTGCGAACGTACGAATGATATAATGAGTTGTCGATAGTCGATGGAGCGGGGAACCATGAATTACGGCCTGCTGTTCTTGTCTCTAACCTGGACGGATGGCATTCCCGACAACGAGGCGATCATGATCGTGCGGGAGGTGCACGTCGCCTTGCGCCAGGCGCAGAAACACCTGCCAATACACAGCCCGGTCGTGACCTTGCCGGAGGTTCGCGCGTTCGGCTATTGGATTCTGCAGGGCGCCGATCCCAATGATGCATATTGCAGCACGCAGTGGTATATCGACCAGGTCTTCGATCGTCAGCGCGGAGCCTTGCTCGGTCGGCGCTACCTGGACGTCGTTCTCAACGAGCCTTACCAGCACCAGACCCCGCATTACGATCTGGCCGTTGTTCATCAGCCTCTGTACGACGAGCGCCTGGGCCGTGAGGTGTTCGGCGTCACCGTCCCGGGGCGGGCGGCAGTCGTGTCAAGGCATTGGCTGAACCGCCTCGCGCGAGATTTTGAACGACCTGCTGTGTTACGCCGGTTGATCGCTCATTACGTCGGTCGCATCGTCGGGATTCCCTTCCCCATTCGAAATCGAGACGAGCGATGCGCCGGTCCCTGTGCGATGCGTCCCGCTGACGACCTCGCGCACTGGGCGGCTTACGCCACGGAGGAATTCGAGGCCAGCCGCATCTTTTGTGACACGTGTCGGCGCCAACTCGGCGCACTCATCGCCGGAAATCAGGCAGGATTGAATTAGCTCGAGCAACGACGGCTTGTGCCGCCGGGCAGCATTGGTTGCCTGGCCCGCCGCAACCCGGTCGGGTGATTGATTCGCCCGACCGGGTTGCGGCGGCTTTCGGCCATGTCGTAACGCGTTCGCGCAAATAGAGGCAGTCACCTCAGGAGCGATGATCCAATATAATATATTTTGTGGGGCCCGCGCATTGTGTTGCTTTGCGCGAGCGATCCTGGGGTGATATAATAGCCACGGATTCAAACGATAAAGTGTCGCTGGGAGAGGGCATGGTGACTAATACGTCACGGCGCAAAGCCGTGATGATCGTGGGCGGCGGCATCGCTGGTGCGCGCCTGGCGTACGATCTAACGCAGTCCGGTCTATTCGTCTACCTCATCGAGAGCGCCGCCACATTGGGAGGCATCACCGCTCAGTTGGGCTATATGTTCCCACACCACAATTGCCTCCTGTGTCGCGGCACTGAGGACCATGGTTATGGCTGTACCCGTCCCTCGATTGCCCCCGAGTTCCTCGATTTCAACCAGCCTGACAACCTGCGTGTGCTCACTCAGACCGAGCTGACTTCGTTGCGCGGAGACGCTGTGCACGGCTTCACGGCCACGCTGCGCTCAAAGCCACGCTACGTCGATCCCGCTCGTTGCATCAACTGCCACCGCTGCGGCGACGTGTGCCCGGTCGAACTGCCGGCGCGCTACGGTTCCCAGGGAGCGGCGCATAAGGCGGCTTACAAGCCTGATTGGCGCGCGGTTCCAAATGCCTACCTAATTGACAAGGGCGATTACTGTCGGGACTGCGGCAAGTGCGCTGAGATCTGTCCAACCCACGCCATCGATCTGAACGATGGCGGGCGCGAGTTTGAGATTGAGATAGCCGCCGTGGCCCTGGCCACCGGCTATGCGTTGCACGACCCAACGGTGAGCGTCGAACTCGGCTACGGCCGCGTTCCAAACGTGATTACCGGATTCGAGTTGGAGCGCCTGCTGAGCCCGTCCGGTCCCAGCCAGGGCCGGTTGGTGCGTCCCTCAGATGGCGCTGCCCCCAAACGCATCGCCTGGCTCCAGTGCGTGGGATCGCGTGACCAGAAACACGATTACTGCTCCGCCTTCTGTTGCATGTATGCCACCAAGCAAGCCGCGCTGGTGAAAGAAGCTCTCCCTGACACGCAGTGTGAGATCTTCTTCATGGATGACCGCGTGTTCGGCAAGCAGTTCCTCGACACGTACGAGGCGATGCGCCAGGCGCACGGCATCGTCTACACACGCTGCCGCCTGTTCGACTTGCAGGCCGAAGACGCGACGGGCGAGGTTCGATTCCGCCACCTGGTCGAGGGTAAGGACCTGCAGGAGGCAAATTTCGACCTGGTGGTGCTGTCCGTCGGAGCGGAGCCGTCAGCCAAAGCGGCGGCGCTGGCCGAACTGCTCGGTGTGGAAATCGACGCCAACGGCTTCGTCCGGACGGCTGAGCTGCAGCCGGGCGCAACCCGGCGGCCAGGCATATTTGCGGCGGGCTGCGCGTCGGCGCCTAAGGACATCTGTGACACCACCGCCGAGGCCGCGGCTGTGGCCAGCCAGATCGTGGCGTATCCTGGGGGCCGAGCCGGCGAACGGCGAGTCGTCCTCCCGTACGGCGCCGGCTCCGAGCAAGGACGTGGAGGACGCGCGCGCGGGGGTCTTCGTCTGCCGCTGTGCCGAGGAGATTGGCGGCGTGATCGACGTCGACGACCTGGCGTCCTACGCGGCCCAGTTACTCGGCATCGTACACGCCCAGGTCGTCGATTTTGGCTGCTTGCCCGAAGGGAGAGCCGAGATTGAGCGCGCCATCGCTGCTCACGACTTGAATCGCATCGTGGTCGGCGCATGCACGCCTCGTACGCACCAGCCGCTATTCGAGGCTCTCCTTAGTGGCACCGACAACGACCCCGATTTGCTGGAATTCGTCGGTTTGCGTGAGTTTTGCACCTGGCCACACCGAGACCGGCCCGAGCAGGCGGCTCGCAAGGCCCGCGAGTTGTTGCGGCGCGCCGCGGCCCGCATCGAGACCCTGGAGACGGTGGTTCCGGAGAGGATTGCGGTCCGTCCCCGAGTGCTCGTGGTCGGCGGTGGATTGGCTGGGCTGACGGCGGCTTATCATTTGCGGAACGTGGGCTCACAGTGGATCTCATCGAGAAGACCGCGGAGTTGGGCGGAAACTTTGCCCGCATTCGATATTTTCCGGAAGGCACGGACGTTGTGCCGCCCGAGCACCTCGCCGATCTGGTGACCCGCGTCGAGGACAACGAGCTTATCCACTTGCATTTGTTGACCGAGGTAGTGCGGACGAGCGGTCGGGTAGGCCAGTTCCGCACCGTCCTGCGTCGCGCCGCCAATGGGCACGAAGCCGCGGAAACGGTCATCGAGCATGGGGCAGTGATTCTGGCCACGGGCGCCCGTGAGTACCGAGGTGCGAGCCTGTTCGAGCAGGACCAGCGTGTGCTGACCCAGCTCGACATCGAGAACGAGATCTCGGCTGACCCGGAGCATGTCCGCGAATGGCGGAGCGTGGCGATGATCAACTGCATCGGGCCGTGGAGACGAGGACGAGGGAACGTGGCGTTGCAGCCGCAATTGCTGCTTGCAGGTGATGAAGAATGCGCTGCGCATCAAGGAGTTGAATCCTGCGTGCCAGGTCGTGGTTTTCATCCGCGAGACGATGACGATTCGCGGGGACAGAGGCGCTCTACACTGAAGCCCGTCGCCGTGGGGTATTGTTCGTCCGATACAGTGCGGAGTTCCCAAGTTCTGGAAACGCCCAACACGGGCCGCTGGGTCGTGTCGGAAGCCTCGCCGTCACCACTGAAGACGGTGCGCTCGTCGTCCGCGCCCACGACCTCAGCCTGGGCCACGTCATCGAGCTGCGGCCGGACCGTTTGGCGCTCGCCGTGGCCATCGTGCCGAACCCGGACAATTCGCGGCTCGGGGCGCTGTGGGGACGTCGGACGTACTGCCCAACGGCTTCTTTGCCGAGACGGAGCCCAAGCAGCGCTCGACCGACTTCCACAAGCCTGGTGTGTACCTGTGCGGGCTGGCGCATGGCGCTAAGCCGAGCAAGCTGAATGTGGCGCAGGCGCTGGCCGCCGCAGAAGAAGCGGCGCGATTGTTGACGCCCGGTGAGCTGACGGCGCGGCGCGCCGTGGCCGTGGTTGACCAGGCGCACTGTATGGGCTGCCTGACCTGCGTTAGAGTCTGCCCGTATGGCGTGCCCAAGATCGACCCACAGCGCGAGGGCAAGGGCGGCATCATGGGTGCATCCTACATCGACCCTCTGCTGTGCCAGGGGTGTGGGACCTGCCCGTCGGAGTGCCCGGGGAAGGCGATTACTCTGAATCACTACCACGACGACCAGGTGGCCCTGGCGTTGGGGAGTTGGGAGGCATGAGCGCGTTGTACGAACCACAGATCACCGTGTTCACCTGCCGTTACTGCGGCGGCGTGCCGGCGGACATGGCCGGCAGCGAGCGTCTCACCTACCCGGCCAGCGTCAAGATCGTGACGCTGCCCTGCACCGGCCGGCTGGACGCGCAATACCTGCTGGCGGCGTTCGAGCAGGGCGCGGACGGCGTTTGCGTCTTCGCCTGCGCACCGGACAATTGCCACCACCTGACAGGCAGCAGGCGAGCGGCGAAGCGCGTGGAATACGTGAAGGGCCTCCTGGCGCAGATCGGTCTGCCGGACGAGCGTTTGCAGATCGTTCACCTGGGCATCGGCCAGGCGCGCGAGTTCGTAAGCGTGGTGACTGAGATGACCGAGCGCCTCAGCGCCCTCGGCCCCAGTCCGTTGAAGCAATCAGCCATCAGCAGTCAGCCTTCAGGTAACGGCTAAAAAAAGACTTCCGACACAGCCCAGCGGGTCTGCCCGCGCTGGTCGCACGCTAGTGTGCTGGGAGCTTCGACAACTTCGGGAGTCTTAGACAGTGCGAGGCTGACCGCTGATGGCTGATTGCTGAAGGCTATCAAGGAGCAGTATATGATTATTGGGCAGCAGAAACCGATTGATGAGATCAAGGCGATGATCGTCGGGGCGCGGCGAGTGCTCGTCCTGGGTTGCGGGACGTGCGTGGCTGTATGCCAGGCCGGCGGCGAGAAGGAAGCCGGACTACTGGCAACGGCGCTGCGCATGGCAACGCGGTTGGACGGCAACGAGGACGAGATCCGCGATTTCACCGTGCAGCGCCAGTGCGAATTCGAATACAACGAGGCTGCCGCGGCGTTGACAGACTGGGCCGACATAATCGTGTCTGTCGCCTGCGGCATCGGCGTGCAAACGATGAACGAGCAGTATCCCACGAAGCGTACCGTGCCGGGCTTGAATACGACCTTTCTGGGCCGGCCTACGGAGCAGGGCGTGTGGGCAGAGCGCTGCCTGGCCTGCGGCAACTGCGTCCTGGAAATTACTGGCGGCGTCTGCCCGGTGACGCGCTGCGCCAAGAGCTTGCTGAATGGGCCTTGTGGCGGCTCGCAAGGCGGCAAGTGCGAGGTGAACTCGGACATCGACTGCGCCTGGCAGCTCATCTACGACCGGTTGACGCGCCCTGGGTCTGGTGGATCGCCTGCTGGACATCCAGCCGCCGAAGGATTGGTCGACGAGCCGCGACGGCGGGCCGCGCAAAATCGTTCGGGAGGATCTCAAGATATGAGCGAGTTCAGCCACCTGGAGAAGGTGCTCACTGCCGGTCATTTCGCCGCCACGGCTGAACTGGGTCCGCCAAAAGGCACCGACCTGAGCGTCATTCGAGCGGAAGGCTGGCCATTTGCGTGGCGGTGGTGGACGCGGTCAACGTGACTGATAACCAGACGGCGGTGGTCCGCATGTCCAGCATCGGCGTGGCGGCTCTGCTCGTACAGATGGGCCTCGAGCCGATCATCCAGATGACGTGTCGTGATAGAAATCGCCTGGCGATCCAGGCTGACCTGCTTGGCGCGTGGGCGTTCGGTATCCGGAACGTCCTGTGCCTGTCGGGCGACCATCAGGTCTTCGGCAACCATCCACAGGCCAAGAACGTGTACGACCTCGACTCGATCGCAGCTCATCCAGATGGTTCGCCGGATGGGCGATACGTCTCAGTTCCAGAGCGGCGACCCGATTGAGGGTCCGGCGCCGAAGTTCTACGTCGGCGGCGCGGCCAACCCGTTCGCGGATCCGTTCGACTTCCGGCCGCTGCGGCTGGTGAAGAAGGCCAGAGCCGGAGCGCAGTTCTGCCAGACGCAGATGATCTACAACGTACCCAAGTTCGCCGAATTTATGAAGCGTATGGTCGACCTCGGGTTGGATCAACAGGTGAAGCTGTTCGCGGGCGTCGGCCCGATCAAGTCGCTGGGCGCGGCCAAGTACATGGCGAGCAAGGTCCCGGGGATGGACGTGCCGGACGAGATCGTGAGCCGAATGCAGACAACGCCGAAAGAGAAGCGCCAGGAGGAAGGAATCAAGATCTGCGCCGAGATCGTCCAGCAGTGCAGGGAAATCCCAGGCGTTGCCGGAGTGCACATTATGGCTATTGAATGGGAAGAGACCGTGCCGCAGATCATGGAGATGTCCGGGCTCTTGCCCAGACCGGAATGAAAAACAGGCGGTCAGGCCACCGCAGACTTCCGAAGCACGGAATGCCGTTGGGCTGCCCGCGCTGGCCGCACGGACAGAGTCTCGGAAATCCCAGAAAGCCGACTGCTGATTGCTGGAAGCTGACCGCTCTATTGGGGGGTGACGAAGATGGCGTTGATCGATAAGCCCGTAGCGACGTTTCTGGATGAATTGGCGAGCGGGGCGCCGGCTCCCGGTGGAGGTAGCGTGGCGGCTTTGTCTGGGGCGCTTGGCGCATCGCTGGTGAGCATGGTCTGCAACCTGACCCTGGGCCGCAAGAAATACGTCGAGGTGGAGGGAGAGGTCAAGCGGATCCTGGAGCGGGCCGAAGCGCTTCGCCGCGACCTGACTGCGTTTCTCGATGAGGACGTGGCCGCGTTCAACGAGGTGTCTGTTGCCATGAAGATGCCGCGCGAGACTGACGAGCAGAAGGCCGCCCGCCACAAGATGCTGCAAACCGCCCTCAAGAAGGCCACAGCGGTTCCGATGAAGGTAGCCGAAGCGTGCGCGGCCGTGATCGATCTGTGCGAGCCTGTCGCGAAGGTGGGCAACGTCAACGCCGTGAGCGATGCCGGCGTGGCTGTGCTGGCGGCGGAAGCGGGGCTGCGCAGCGCCGCACTGAACGTGCTCATCAACCTGGGTTGGATCGAGGACGCTGAGTTCGTGGGCCAGATGCGCGTCATGCTCGACGGTCTGCTCGCCGGCAAGTCCGAGCTCAAGGAGCAGGTGTACCGGCTCGTTGAGAGCAAGCTGTAGGGACTATTGCGTGATCCGTCGTGCATGATGTGCAATGCATGATGCGTGGTCCGTAATACGTGATGCGTAATACGGCGCATCAGGCATGACGTGGGACACGCAGGAGTACGCCCACGTTTGCACATTACGGATAGCGGATTACGCATCACGCATTACGCATTAAGGAGCATTCCATGACTGCCACTATTCTGGACGGTAAGGCACTCGCGGCGACGATGCGCGGTGAGATCGACCTCGAGGTACAGGAATTCATCACGGTACAGGGCTTCGTGCCTTCGATTGCTGTCGTGCGGGCCGGCGAAGATCCGGCGTCGGTCAGCTATGCGAAAGCCATCGAGAACACAGTCGTCAAGCGGGGCATGCATTTCCAGTTGCACACGCTGTCCGGCTTCGGCTTCACGGGAAGAAATCGTCGAGCTGGTGCAGGCGTTGAACGACGATCCCAGCATTCACGGGATCATGGTCCAGGAGCCACTGCCCGTGGGGATCGACGAGGCTGCGGTCAAGGCCGCGCTCTCGCCGGACAAGGATATCGATGGCGTGCACCCAATCAATGCCGGTCGGCTGGCGCAGGTTGCACCGGTCGGGACGGCCGACGGGGTCGGCCCGTATTTCGTTCCGGCGACGCCGGCAGGCGGTCTGGAGATTCTCAAGCGCTACAAGGTGCCTATCAGCGGCAAGATGGCTGTCGTCATCGGCCGGTCCAGCATCGTCGGAAAACCGATGGCGCTGCTGCTTCTGCGGGAAAATGCGACGGTGACCATGGCCCACTCGCGGACGCCGGACCTCCCCGCGATCTGTCGCCAGGCCGACATCTTGTGCGCGGCCGTGGGTCAGGCGCAAATGGTCAAGGCCGATTGGATAAAGCCCGGCGCGACGGTCATCGACTTCGGGGTGAACTTCGACGCCAACGGCCAAATGGTCGGAGACGTGGATTTCGAGGCCGCTGCCGACATCGCGGGTATGATCACGCCGGTGCCAGGCGGGACTGGTCCCGTCACCAACGTGATGCTGTTGCAGAATCTGCTTGCCGCTGCCAAGCGCCACGCGATGAATTTGCGCGCCGGGCACGACAAGATGGGTATGAGCGGGGAGCATTGCGAGGTATGAGGACGAAGCCGTACGAGTGAATCAAATTGACGAGGAGGTTAAGAGAGAAATGGCATTGCCGCCCCTTCCACACAACGTTCCAAGTGATCTGGAGATCGCGCAGGCGCACGAGCTGAAGCCCATCGCCGACGTCGCGGAAACTGTCGGCCTGAGCGTCGACGATCTCGACCTATATGGTAAGTGGAAAGCCAAGGTCCATCTGGACGTCCTGGAGAAGCTTAAGGACCGGCCCAACGGCAAGTACATCGACGTCACGGCCATCACCCCCACACCGCTGGGTGAGGGCAAAACTGTGACGACGATCGGCCTCAGCCAGGGCTTTGGGTCACCTGGGCCAAGAGGGTCTTCACGTGCATCCGTCAACCGTCGATGGGTCCGACTTTTGGCATCAAGGGTGGGGCTGCCGGCGGCGGGTTCGCTCAGGTCGTTCCCATGGAGGATTTCAACCTGCACCTGACCGGCGACATCCACGCCGTTGGAGTGGCGCACAACTTGCTCGCGGCGGCCATCGATTCGCGCATGTACCACGAGAGCCATTTAGACGACGAGAAACTCAATAAGGCCTGCCCGGAAATTCCACGGCTGGACATCGACCCATACTCCATCACCTGGAATCGCGTGGTGGATGTTTCCGATCGAACCATCCGTCGGACCGTGATTGGCTTGGGCGCCAGGGGCGATGGGCCCACCCGACAGGCGGGCTATGACATCACTGTGGCCTCGGAAATCATGGCCATTCTGGCTCTGGTCGATGGCTACAAGGGCCTGGCCGATCTGCGCGAGCGACTGGGGCGGGTGGTTTTCGGCACCGATAAGGCCGGACGTCCGCTGACTGCGGAAATGTTGAGGATGGCCGGGGCGATGACCGTACTGATGAAAGACACCCTCATGCCCAACCTGATGCAGACGCTGCAAGGCACGCCGGCTTTCGTCCACGCCGGGCCGTTCGCCAACATTGCACAGGGCAACTCGTCCATCGTCGCCGACCAGATCGCTCTCAAGCTCGTGGGTGCGAACGGCTACGTAGTGACCGAGTCCGGCTTCGGCGCCGACATGGGCATGGAAAAATTCATGGACATCAAGTGCCGTTACTCTGGCCTGAAGCCGAACTGCGTGGTGATCGTGGCATCCGTGCGCGCGCTCAAGATGCACGGCGGGGGCCCGAAGGTCGTGCCTGGGCGCCCCCTGGACAAGGCGTACACTGAGGAGAACGTCGAACTGCTGAAGAAGGGGTTGGCCAACCTGACCCAGCACATTGAGAATGCCCGCAAATACGGCGTACCCGTCGTTGTGGCGGTAAACCGGTTCACTTCGGACACAGAGGCCGAGATCGAGACGATCCGGGCGGCCGCCATGGGTGCGGGCGCGGAAGATGCCGTGCTCAGTGAGGTCTGGGGCAAAGGCGGCGCGGGTGGTGCGGCGCTGGCCGAGGCCGTGATGAAGGCCTGTGAGAAGCCTTCCACCTTTGAGTTCCTCTACCCGCTGGAGATGTCCATAAAAGACAAGATCGAGGCGATCGCCCGCGAGATCTATCGGGCCGATGGCGTCGACTACACGCCCGAAGCGAACCAGCGCATCAGTCTCTACACCGATGCGGGTTTCGCCAATCTGCCTGTGTGCATGGCCAAGACGCACCTGTCCTTCACTCACGACCCGGCATTGAAGGGCGCACCGCGTGGCTGGCGACTGCCTGTTCGCGACGTTCGGGCCAGCGTAGGCGCTGGTTTCCTCTACCCTCTATGCGGCGAAATGCGGACCATGCCCGGTCTACCGTCCCGGCCGGCGGCGGTAGGCATCGACATCGACCTCAAAACCGGCAAGATCGTCGGCCTGTCTTGACGTTGGCAAATGTCCGGAGACTTCCGGGGCCCTGCGGCCCTGGAGGCCTCCGGAAGTGCTGAGAAGGCTCTCCTCGAGGTTTTCAGGACGCGCCCATGACCCAAGCACAGCGTATTACCGGCATTCCCGAAGGGCGGGCTACACTCCTGGGGTTGACGGCCATCGCTGCTATAGTCCGAATCCTGATCATCGTCAGCTACCCGCCCATTATCGCCAGCGATGGGGCGGACTACTGGCACCTCGCCCGCGAGATGGCTGCGGGGGCATTCCAGGGTGACCTGGTCTACTCCACAGGCTATCCCTTCGCTCTGTCGTTCGCCCTGAGGCCAATGCAGTGGATGTGGTCCGTATCTCCGGATCTGGCCTATCGATTCGTGCTGGTTTTGCAGCACACCTGCGGCCTGCTCGCGGTGATGCTCCTCTACGCGGTGCTGCGACGGATGGTCAACGCGCGCGCTGCCCTGATCGGCGCGCTGATTTGCGCGTTGTCGCCCGTCGTGGCCGCGTGGGCCAGTGAGACTCGTCCGGAGTTCTTTTTGAGCTTTTTGCTCGTTCTGAGCCTCTGGCTTCTCATGCACGCCACCACGCACTCGCATCCGAATGCGCTTCGGTTTGCTTTGGCCGGCGCCGTAGTTGGTCTCACCTGGCTGGTACGCATCAACAGCGTCGTCGTAGTCCCGCTCTGGTGCCTCGCCATTTGGCTGTGGCTGCCCGCGCAATTGAGGCGGCTTCGTTTGGGCTGGGTCGGGGCGTTCCTGGGCGCGGGAATCCTCGTTGCTGCCAGTTATTTGGCTCTGGTCCACCAGCCCTCGACTGGCACGTGGAAATACAGCTATCTGCTGGGCTGGAATCTCAAGAACCACCTGGCGGATGCCGGCATACCGTTCGACCGAGCCGATGGACCCGCCAGCGCCACGTTGATCCGTTACGAGCATGCCGACCTCCCTAAAGAAGATCTTCCCAAAGTCACGACGCTGTCCTCGCACGTCGACCACCCTATCGACGCGCGCCTGGCTGCCGCGATGATCAACGCGCCGGAGCCGACGGCATCGACCGCAACAGACTTCGATGAGAAGCGGCTTTTCTACCTCCTCGGATTTCCTGAGGCGGATCGGATGATGACCCAGGCTGCCCTGGAAGTCATCACCGCACACCCGATCTCCTACTTCGCCGCCGTGGCGCAGACCATGGCGGACTACTTCTATCGCTACCATGAATTCAGCTCCGACTTCATGCTGCCGGACGAGGAACACTTCGACGTGTTACGGCAAGGGCCGTTAGGATTCGTCAAGGTCGGGGCGCGAATCGCGCACCCCGAGCGCGAGGATGAGACGACGCACACCAAGCCAAAGTGGGCCTTCGAGCAAGCGTCGTGGGTCTGGCTGCCGGGTATCAGGCTGCTGAATGACTACTACGGGGTATTTCGTCTCTCGTGGGTACTGGCGCCCACCAGTATGCTGATCTGCTTCGTTCTGTTCCTGCGAGCGCCGCGCCGGCGGGCTTTCATCGGCCTGTGCCTGGGCCTCGTATTGGTATGGTTGGGCGCCGTCGCCTTCGTCTCTCCGCCGGCCGCACGCTACCGGACCCCGATCGAGCCGATCATGGACATCTTCATCGGCGTCGCAGTGGCATGGGCAATCGGCCTGTTGCGACGTGGCAAGGCGGGACAGTCAGGTCGAAACGTCTGAGACCGCTATGCCCCTTTCCCTGATCGGCTTTGCGACGCCGATTGCTCCCCACACGTTTAGCGGCCGGGTAAACGCACCAATTGTCGCGTTCAGCGTCGATCGCTTGAACTTCTCCGCTGTTTGCGGTACCATGCGAGCGTAGTCTGCTATTGGTCACGACTGGGAAGAGCCATGGAATTCGATTTCGAACGCCTCGTACACATTGCTCCCGGCCTGGATATCCCTTCGACCGAGATCCGCTTTCGTTTCTCTCGAAGCAGCGGGCCGGGCGGACAACACGTGAACCGATCCGCCACACGCGTGGAGTTGCTGTTCGACCTCGCCGGCTCACCCTCGGTCAGCGACGAGCTGCGCGCACGCCTGTTGACACGCCTGGCCTCTCATCTGGACAGCGGCGGAGTGCTGCATCTCGTCTCGCAGTCCACGCGCAGCCAGTTGCGCAATCGAGAGGAGTTGCTGGAGCGCTTCCGCGCCCTGCTTGCGGGCGCACTCGTGGAGCGGCGGAAGCGCCGTCCTACGCGGCCCACTCTCGGCTCCCGCGAAGACCGGCTGAAAGCAAAGCGCCGCCGCAGCAAGATCAAGCGCTGGCGCCACGATCACGACGGAGAATGACGTCCGATGAACCCAATCTTGCCATTTCTCTTGGCCCTGGCCCTGCTCGTGGGGATCGCGAAAGCCTGCGGGTACTTGAGCACGCGGTGGGGGCAGCCGGCCGTGCTCGGAGCGCTGCTCGCCGGGTTGATCCTGGGACCGTCCGCTTTGGATATGCTCCACTGGCCCATCTTCGCCTCGGCCGCCCTGCCCGAGGTGATCCGTTACCTGGCGGAATTAGGTGTGCTGTTCCTGATGTTTATCGCCGGGCTCGAGGTGGATCTGGATTCGATGCGCCACACGGGCCGGCCGGCAGTCTCGGCCGGCACGCTGGGCGTGTTGGTGCCGATTGGTCTGAGCCTCATCCTCCTGCTCTTCTCGTTCCAACTGGAACACGCGATCTTCGTCGGTCTCATTCTGGGCGCGACGAGCGTGAGCATCTCGGCGCAGACGCTGATGGAGATGGGCCTGCTGCGCAGCCGAGTGGGACTGACCCTGCTGGGCGCAGCAGTCGTTGACGACGTTTGGGTGATCCTGGCCGTGTCGATCTTCACCGCGGTCACGGGCAGCGGCACCGGCGGAGCCCTGGGCATAGTCTGGCTGGTGGTCAAGATGATCGCTTTCGTCGCTGTCGGCGGCTGGCTCGGGATGCGCTATTTGGGACGGATCGGTCTGTGGATGGAACGTCAGCCCATCAGCGAGGGTGTCGCGGCGCTGGCCGTCGTGACGTTGCTGGTATACGCGTGGAGCGCGGAGGCCCTGGGCGGCATGGCGTCGATCACCGGGGCGTTCCTGGCGGGGCTGTTGCTGGCGCGCACACCCCTGCACGGCCGCATCGCAACCAGCATGCACACTCTGGCCTATGCCTGGCTGACGCCGGTGTTCTTCATCAGCATCGGCTTGGAAGCCAACGCCCAGCGCCTCGGTTGGAGCGGGGCGCCGGTGGCATTGATCATCATTGTACTCGCCATCGTTTCCAAGTTGGCGGGCGCCGGGCTCGGCTCGTTTATCGCCGGATTCTCCCCTGGCGATGCGCTGCGGCTTGCGGTTGGTATGGTCTCCCGTGGTGAGGTCGGGTTGATCGTGGCTACGGTCGGGCTCAATTCCGGCATGATTCACGAGGATCTGTTTGCCGCTATCGTACTGACCGTCATCGTGACCACAGTACTGACGCCGATCGCGCTCCGCGCACTTTACCCGGCCGGCGAGCATCCGGCGTCAGGATGATTCTGGAGTCTCCAAGGCCACTGGACGAGAGGCCATGGAGGATTCGAGACCACAACCAAAACGGAGGTGTTAAATGGCCCACCTGGTCTTCTTCGTCATGGACTGCACCGACAAGTGCGAAGACGTGCTGGATGCCTGGGAGCAGGCCGGTGCGCCTGGCGTGACGATATTGGAGAGCCTCGGGCTGGCTCGGCTGCGGGCAGCGATGAGCGACGATCTGCCGCTGCTGCCGTCGCTGAACGATCTCATGGGCCGGCGCGAGCTGCATCATCGCACCCTCTTCTCCGTGATCGACGACGACGATACGCTGGAGCGCTTGATAGCAGCGACTCAAGGAATCGTTGGCGACTTCGAGCGCCCTCACTCGGGCCTTTTGTTCGTGGTTCCCGTAACTCGCGTCTTCGGTCTGAAGCGCCACGGATAATGAGGCCCTCGCTTCCACCATCGACGACGGCTGCGCGAACGGTCGCCGCGGCCGGGCAGGCGACTCCCGGTGAGCGCCAGACCTGCCCTCGTGGGGTTGCAAGTTACGCGACATTGTGGGGATGAAGAGACGAGTCAGCCTGCGCTGGCGAAAGCGTGCAAGGCAGTTTTGACAAACATCGTCGCATGTCGTATACTACGCACGCTTTGAGTTTCCCATTGCCAGCAGTTGTATTGTCACTTCGAAAGCCGACGCTTTATTGCGAACGGAGTCGAGAGTTTACTATTTTGAGTACAAAGACTGTGCTTTCTGGGCGTAGCATGTGGCCGATCCTCGCGATTGGTTATAGACAGGCTGCGCCCTTTTCATTTCCTTCGGCAGAATGCCCTTAGTCTAGGGTCTGCAAAACCAATTTTCATTAGGAGAAAGGGAGGGTTTCATGGTAAGTCGAAGAGTGAGTTGGGCATTGGCATTGTTGCTGATCCTGTCCTTCACTGCGGTTCCTGCATTTGCAGCGGCCCCGACCGGTGATCCGATTCGCATCGGTGTGGTGACGGAAGTGACCGGCGGAGCAGCGATGAGCGGTGACCACGCGGTCAAGGGCGTCACCCTGGCGATGAACGAGATCAACGCCGCCGGTGGTGTCCTCGGACGGCCTATCGAAATCGTGGTCGAAGACACCCAGTCCAAGAACCCGGGTGCGGTAGCGGCATTCAACAAGACGGTCCAGGCGGACAACGTCGTGGCCGTCATCGCGCCGATCCGCAGCACCCAGATCCAGGCAATGGACGGGGCGATCCGCGAGGCGAAGCTGGTCACCCTGATGGGCGGCACGAACACTGGTCTGACCGAGAAGGGCAACGAATGGTTGTTCCGTTTCCGGCCTCCCGACAAGTACGCCTCTATGGCCATGGTTCAGTACCTAGTCGACACCCTCAAGCTGACCAAGATCGGCATCATGCACGACTCCGATGCTTTCGGTACCGGCGGTGCGGATGCGGTCGAGGCGGCCCTGAAGGATAAGGGCCTGGACGTCTGCAATCGCCAGAAGTACACGACCGGCGACAAGGACTACATGTCTCAGTTGCTGTCGATCAAGAACGCCGGTTGCGAGGCGATGGTCAGCTACGGCACGAACTCCGAAGACGTGGCAATCTACCTGCGTCAGAAGAAAGAGATCGCCGCGGATATGGTCGTCATGGGCTCGCCTTCGGCTGTGGCGGAAGTCACGCTGCGTTTGGGCGGCGAGGCCAACGAGGGCATCTACGCGGTGACCGACTACCAGCCGGATGCCAACGCGACGGCCAAGAAATTCGTGGAGAACTATGCCAAGGCATACGACGGCGCCGTCCCCGATCTCTATGCGGCCTGGCTTTACGATGCGCTGTACGGGCTTTCCTACGCCATCACCGAGGCCGGCTCGACCGATCCCGAGGCAATGCGTAAGGCCATGTTCGACATTCAGGGCGTCGAGTCTGTGGAAGGCACCGACAACTGCGCCGCGAATGGAGACTGCGCCCACACGTATTATATCGTGCAGGTCAAGGAAGGCGTCCCGACTGTGATCGATACGATCAACTTCTGGAAGCCTAGCATGGCAGCCACCGGGGCAGTTACTACGACGACCACGACCAAGTAGTTACCCGATCACGCTAACGAATGCAGACTTCCGAAGTCTCCCAGACTTCGGAAGTCTTCTTTTTTGCCGTTATTCTGGCTACAATGTAGACAGAACCGACCGATGACGAACAATCTCAACACATTCAAGGAGGCTAAACTTGATACTCAAGGACAAGCGCGTGGTCATCATAGGCGGAAGCTCGGGGCTCGGTCTGGCGACGGCAAAGCTGGCTGCCGAGGAGGGCGCCAGCGTGCTCATTGCCAGCCGCTCGCCCGAGAAGCTCGAGCGGGCTCGCCGTGAGATCGGTCACGAGGTCGAGACCGCGACTCTGGACGTGACGCACGAAGCCGAGGTGCGAGCCTTCTTCGAGCGAACCGGTCCGATCGACCATCTCCACACGCCGGGCAACCGGGGGGCCAGCGGGCGGTTTCTGGAGTTGCCTCTCGAGACAGCGCGTGCCGGATTCGACAGCAAGTTCTGGGGCCAGTACGCGGCGGCGAAGTATGGAGCGTCGCGCATCCTGCCTGGTGGCTCGATCGTTCTCATGTCCGGGACGTACAGCCAGAAGCCAGGACCGGGCAGCGCCGCGCAGAGCGCTATCAACAGCGCCATTGAGGGCTTGGGGCGTGCCCTGGCTTTGGAACTGGCGCCCCAGGTCCGGGTCAATGTTATCTCGCCGGGAACCATCGACACGCCGCTGCACTCCGATCGGCCCGCTGAGGAGCAAACCGCCCGCTACCGGGCTGCTATCGATGGCTCCCTCCTGAAGCGGATCGGTCAACCGGAAGACGTAGCGCGCGCCGTCATTTTCCTCATGACCAACCCCCACGCTACCGGTCTGACACTCTATCTGAACGCGGGCGCATTTTTGGTCTAGAAATGAGCCGGTTGAGGGCGACCCAGATTGTGTTTTGCGTCGGGAACCCCGCCTACCCAGACTTCCGAAGTTTCCAGAACTTCGGAGTCTCACAGCACAGACGGATGGCCTCGGCCGATGGCCCGGCCCGCGCGGCTTTCGCTGCGTTGCCATGCCGGGCAGCAAATCACCAGAAAATGCTTGCGTCCGCATAGTATAATTAGTGGGTACGGTACGATTGACGGTTTTGACCAATCCGGGCGGCCCTGGCAGCCAACGCCCGACGAGGAGAGTGCCGTGGATGGACGCAGTGTAACTCGTGGTCCGGTTGCCCGCTGGTTGGTGGCCGCTACCCTGGCGGTGTCATGCATCGTCGGCCTCATGACCAGCGTGGCAGCCCAAGACAATGCTGCCCGCGACGCAGTGCTCAAAGCCATGCAGGCACAGCGCAATGCTAAGGCCTACCGAGTCCACATGACTCTGAACGACGGCAGGATACAGAACGTTCTGGAATACGTCGCGCCTGACCGCTTCCACCTCATCTCCAGCAGCGGCACTGAAACGATCATCATCGGCGACAAGACCTACCAGCGCGACAAGAATGGCACGTGGGCGTCGTTGCCCATCGACGTCGGCGGCATCGTCGCCCAATTCAGGAATCCCAAATACCTTGACCAGCTTGCACGAGGGCTGACCGAGGTTCAGCAATTAGGCACGGACACGCTGAGTGGAGCGGCGATGACGATATATACGTTTAAGACTGACCAGAAAGTGGGCGACATTGCGGTCACCAGCACCGACAAGCTTTGGGTCGGCGTCAATGACGGCCTCCCGCACAAGCAGGAGATACAGAGTCACGTGGGGAGTGTTTCCTCGAATACGGTGAATACTATCGAATACGACCCCGGCATCAAAATCGACCCACCGCTGTGACCGACGCCGAAGGGATACGACGACCACGGCCAAATCAATACGTCCAGGGTATGATCTGGCGTTTGTTTTGGCTTGGGCCGCGATTGTCGTATCCCTTCGGCGTCGGTTATTTCCCGTTCGGTCGCAAAGAAGTCGCCCCGACGTTCTCGGATGGTAGTGGTATAATGAAAGTAGGATAGGGCACGTTTTCGATGTGGCCTGCGTCGCGCCTGGATGCGTGACGCCCTCAGACGTTATCGTAGCTCGAAGTCATGAGGAGGATTGTGAACATGAGTAATCACGAGCTTGAATCAGTAGCGCGGGCCCTGGTGGCCCCTGGCAAGGGAATTCTGGCGGCCGATGAGAGCACCAGAACCATCAAGAAGCGGCTGGAAAGCGTGCACGTGGAGTCGACGGAAGGGACACGGCGGGCGTACCGCGAAATGCTGTTTACCGCGCCTGGAATGGAGAAGTATATCAGCGGAGTCATCCTATATGACGAGACTATTCGCCAATCTGCCAGAGACGGGACCCCGCTTCCAAGAATCCTCGCTGATAAAGGAGTGATTCCCGGCATCAAGGTCGATCTCGGCACTTCAGACCTGGCCGGCTTCCCTGGTGAGAAGGTCACTGAGGGGCTGGACGGGTTGCGAGGGCGGCTGGCTGAGTACGTGAAGCTGGGCGCCCGATTCACCAAATGGCGCGCTGTGATTTCCATCGGCGAAGGCATTCCGACTCAGGGTGGCATCCAGGCCAATGCCGATGCACTGGCCCGCTACGCTGCTCTGGCCCAGGAAGCAGGGCTAGTGCCCATCGTAGAGCCGGAAGTGCTGATGGATGGGGAACATGACATCACGCGTTGCGAGCAGGCTACGGAGGCCACGTTGCACGCGGTGTTCGCCGCTTTAGCGGGGCAGCGAGTGCGGCTGGAGTGGATGCTCCTGAAGCCGAACATGGTCATCTCTGGAAAGAACAGCGCGACCCAGGCACCCGCGCAGGAAGTCGCCGAGGCCACAATTCGTGTCTTCAGGCGCACCGTCCCCGCAGCAGTGCCGGGCATTGTCTTCCTGTCCGGCGGGCAGAGCGCGGTGCAGGCTACCGAAAACCTGAACGCGATCAATGCCCTGGAGCCGCAGGCGTGGCAGCTCAGCTTTTCGTATGGGCGGGCGCTGCAGGAACCGGCGCTCGCGGCCTGGCGCGGTAACGTAGTGAACGTGCCTGCCGCGCAGAAGATCTTCTTCCACCGGGCGATGTGCAACGGCGCCGCCAGGAACGGGACGTGGTCGCCGGAGATGGAGAAGGAAGGGGAAAAGGTCGCGTAGGGACCGCTCCGGGCGAATAGCCGGACTGCGGGCCAAATGAATATCGCGGCTCGCTTCGGCGCCGCCGGCTGCATCAGCCTTCCAGTGCCGCGAGTCGTCCGTCCGTAATGTGGTAACGCTTCGCGTGATTGAGGAAGCTCACACTGTAGGCGTCGACGTGTGTCGTCGTCATCAGCGTCTGGCTGGCGCCGTCGATCAAGGCCATCAGGCGCTGACGTCGCTGCCCGTCCAGCTCCGACATGACGTCGTCGAGCAGTAGGACGGGCCAATGTCCCCGTATCTGCTGCACCAGTTCCGTTTCGGCCAGCTTGACGGCCAGGGCCGCTGTCCGTTGTTGTCCGCGTGAGCCGTAGGTGGTCAGGTCCGCATCCGCCAGCAGGAAACGAAAGTCGTCACGATGCGGACCGACCAGGCTGATCCCCCGGGCGATCTCCTCGCGACGCACTCCCTGCAGGGCGGTGAGGAAGGCTTCGGCCAGTGCTTGAACCGAAGCGCAACGTTCATTCCCGGCCGAAGGCCCCGTCGCGAGCAGGCTGGGGCGGTCCGGGTCGGATGAGGTCGATGCGCACCGTGGGGGTGGCGCAGCTTGGCTGATAGCCCAGGCGGAGCTGCTCCCGGTGCTCGGTGATCTCCAGGTGAATGGGATGGCTGAGGGCGTCGAGCCGATCGAGGGCCTCCTGGCGACAGGCCGTGATGTATGCACCGTGCTCCGCCAGGCGCTGATCCCAAAAGATCAATTGATCTTCGCCGCCCCCTCGCTCGCGCAACTGGCGCAGCAGGCAGTTTCGCTGGCTGACGATGCGGTTGTAGCTCTGCAGGGTCCGGCAATACAGGGCATTAAGCTGACATAACATGGCGTCAAGATAACGCCGCCGGACGCCGGGCGCATCGGACACTAACTCGATGTCCTGTGGCCGGAAGATGACCACGTTGACCATCCCGATGAGGTCCATGGCCCGTTTGGGGGTGCCGTTGATACGAATGGAGCGCCGGAAGTTGGGTGCGCCGGCCCGTCCACTGTTTTGAGCTGGGGCCAGCGTCAACTCGATGCGCTGCGTGTCGCCGTTCCACCGGATGTCACCGACCAGGCGGGAGAAGGCCAGCGGATCGTCGCGAACCAGCCAGTTGACCAGCTCCGTATCCGAGCTGGTTTGCGGAGAGCGGGAGGTTGCGAGGTAGTAGATGGACTCCAGGAGGTTGCTCTTGCCCTGGGCATTGTCTCCCTGGAACAGAGTAATGCCCGGCTGTAAATCCAGCTCCAGGCGCGCGTAGTTTCTGAAATTCGTCAGAGAGAGGTGATGAATGATCATGGCTGGGGCCGATTATAGCATATTCGGGGTCCCCGGACGAATGCTGCGGGCGTGGCCGCCGCCCTCACCTGGCCAAAAGGCTTTTGCCATCGACTGCTCTCGTATGTTATAATAACCATCATGAAAAGAGGCCCGGTAATTCCAAAAACGTGAAGCCGGGTCTCTAAATTGGCTGCGTCCCGTAACGTTGGACGCTCTTGCACTGGAGACCGCCTGGTGTCAATTCAATTATTGGTGAAAATCGCGCTGCTGATCGGCGTGGTGATCGGTATCACCGTTCACGAGTGCGCTCACGCGTGGTCGGCCAACAAACTGGGCGACCCAACCGCTCGGTCTCTCGGACGTGTAACGCTCAATCCTCTCGCTCATCTGGACCCTCTCGGCACGATTCTGATGTTATACACCGTGCTGATCGGCTTTGGTATTGGCTGGGGCAAGCCGACTCCCGTCGACCCTCGATACTTGAAATTTGGCCCGCGGACGGGCATGGCGATCGTGGCCATCGCCGGTCCAATCAGCAATATTTTGACTGCTATCATCTTCGCGATTCCTTTGCGTTTGACTCAGTCGGTCGCTCTGCCGCTGCCTGGCTATCTGCCGGTATTCCTGGACGCCATCATCTGGGCGAACCTCGGATTGGCTGTGTTCAACGTCCTTCCCATCCCACCCCTGGACGGATTCAGCGTGCTCGTTGGGATTCTCAGTCAGATTCGGGCGCGTTGGTCCTACGAGCTGAGCCACGCCCTGAACATGGTCGCGGCGCAGGGCCCGCTGGTCCTGATCGCCATTCTCATGCTAAGCTACGCGCTGCCCATTCCCGGTGGAATCCTGGGCGTGGTTATGGGGCCGCCGCTGGATCTGCTGCATCGTCTCATCGTAGGGGTCTAGTGTATCGGGTCACTCAGTTCTGGCGGGCGATCACGGCTGCGGTTCGCCCCGAGGAGTTGGCGGACGCTGAAACCCTGCTCGGCCCCCGCGGGATGGTCCTGTTCCGGCGCCTGTCTCGTAGCGACCAGCGCCACTCGTTGAGCGTGTACGAGACGCTGTTGGCCGAGGGTCGTCGCGACCCGGCGCTGCTGACCGCGGCTCTGCTGCACGATGCAGGCAAGGCGGCCGGGAGACTCAGCCTGCCGTATCGCGTCGCCACGGTTCTTCTCCGTGCTCTTGCACCGCGCGTCCTGACATGGTTGGAGGCGAAAGCGGATTTCCCGCTGTTCTCACCGTTTCGGGTCTCCGGTGAACACGCGCAGATAGGCGCGCAGTGGGTTGCTGCCGCCGGTTTCTCCGAGTCGATCGTCGAGCTGGTTAGACGGCACCACGACGAAAGCGCAGATGACGAAGGCCCGTTGGCTGAGTGCCTGGCGGCGTTGCGTCGAGCGGATGGGCTGAACTAAAAAGGGGGCGTTATGGCGAAGCCCAAAATCACGATAGTGGGCCTGGGGCTCATAGGCAAGTCCATCGGCAAGGCGTTGCGCGCCGTCGGCGGGCAGCTTGAGGTCGTCGGCCACGACCGCGAGCCCATGGCGGCAAGGGAAGCACAAAAAGTAGGGGCGGTGGACAAAGTCCACTGGAACCTGATCAGCGCTTGCGACGGCGCCGATATCGTCATCATCGCCACGCCTCTGCAGGGAGTGCGGCAGACGCTGGAAGTGGTGGCATCTGACCTGAAGTCTGATTGCCTCGTGATGGACACGGCGCCGCTCAAGCTGCCGGTTCTAAAGTGGGCGGACGAGCTTCTACCGCCCGGCGTCAGTTTCGTCGGTGGGCACCCCATCCTCAACGCCCACGCCCAGATTGAGCCCTCGTCCTCAGAAGACAAATCGAGCCCCGAATTGCTCAATGACACGCTGTTCTGCGTCGTTCCGTCAGTGAACGCCGCGCCGGACGGCATTCACCTGGCGACAGACGTGGTCCGCCTGCTGGGCGCCAAGCCGTTCTTTATCGATGCGGCGGAGCACGATGGTTTGTCGGCGGGCGTGGACCAGCTGCCGCTGGTCTTGGCGCTGTCTTTGTTGCGAACGATCGCTGCGGAATCTTCCTGGCGCGAGATGCGGAAACTGGCCGGGCCTGCGTTCGAGGACGTGACCCGCGTGCTGTCCCAGGACCTGGAAAACTCCCGCGACACGTTACTGATGAACCGCGAAAATACGCTGTGGCTGATCGAGAGCTGGGTGGAGCAGCTCTACGAGTTGCGCGAGCTGATTCGAGGAGAAGACGAGAAGGGCCTGCAGGGGCTCATGGAAGCCGGCGTGGCCGTGCATCAAACCTGGCTGCAGGATCGCGGTGTGGGCCTTTGGGAGCAGCCGTCGGGGCCGGAGGTTTCTACCGGCGGCGGATTCTTGGGCCGAATGCTGGGCCTTGGCCGGAAATGAGTGGACCGGGTATCTCCGTAGTGAGGCCGACGCCGTCGGGTTGGTGAAGGGATCATCGTGGCTGAAGCGTACATCTACATGGTCGAGTGCGCCGACGGAACGCTGTACACGGGCTGGACGACCGACCTGGCGCGGCGCGTTGCGGCGCACAACGCCGGACGCGGTGCTGACTACACCCGTGGGCGGCGCCCCGTTCGATTGGTGTACTGGGAAGAGCACGACACCCGCACCAGCGCGCGGCGGCGGGAGCTGGTCCTGAAACGTATGAAACGAGCGCGCAAGCTATCGCTGATTGCTGCCGCTGTGGAAGCCGTTCCGGTAGCAGGTTGAGCGCTGACAGCGGGTTTCCGAGGCGTCCGCTCGGCGGAATGCTGCGAAGAAACCCGCCTGACCGATACGATACCGGCACAGAGAGGAGTCGCTGCAACATGGACAGCATCTCCGTGGTCCTGCCGGCTTACAACGAAGAGAAGAATATCGGGCCCATGGTGTCTGAGGTCGTCGAGGTCATGTCCGGCGTGACAGAGGACTACGAGGTGCTGGTGGTCAACGACGGCAGCCGAGATGGGACGGCGCGCGCGGTCGGCGAGTTGGCGCAGCGTTATCCCCAGGTCCAGTTGATCAACCACGAAGTGAATAAGGGCTATGGCGCGGCGCTCTATACAGGTTTGACGAGCGCTCGCAAGCAGTGGATATTCTTCACCGATTCAGACAAGCAATTCAACGTGGCGGAGATCAGCCGCTTGCTGCCGTTCATGGAGCAGGCCGACCTCATCGCCGGGCTATCGGGCGCCGCGACGTGACCCGTTCAGCGGAGTGCTGTTCGGCAAGGCCTGGACCGCGCTGGTGACCGTGCTTTTCGGGTACACGGTGCGCGACGTGGATTGCGCATTCAAGCTATTTCGCCGCGAGATCGTCGAGAAGCATCAATATAGGGTCGCGTGGGGCGACGTTCAGCGCAGAGTTCCTGGTACGCGCCAAGCGCAAAGGCTATCGCTTCCACGAAGTGGCCGTCACTCACCTGCCGCGCACCGCCGGAACTCAGACAGGCGCCAAGCTGCATGTGATCTTGCGCGCTTTTCGTGAGCTGATCCGCTTCCGACTCGAGCTGTGGCGCGAGGGAAGTTGACGTGACCTCTGTCCTGGCGTGACGACTCGCCTTCACTCCCCCGGGCGACCACACAGGGTCGCCCCTACGGCGGGGGGGTAGAGGCGACCCTGTGTGTCGCGCGCCACGCCAGTACAGAGACATTCCTGTAACGAAGGGGCAACCGACAAATTATGCCGTGTCAGATCGATTTCGAGCCGATTGGGCTGCGAGCGGAGTGCGAAGCCGGAACCAACATTCTGGAAGCCGCGCGCCGGGCAGGTCTGCAATTGGCGTCCGTGTGCGGCGGACGTGGTACCTGCGGGCAATGCAAGATTCAGATTCGTGCGGGCGAGGTGTCGCCGGTGAACGAGACAGAAAAGGCCGCCTTGACCGCCGAGGAGGTGCGGGAGGGCTTCCGCCTGGCGTGCGAGACGACGCGTTCTGGGTCGGTAAAGGTCCACGTCCCGGCCCGCTCGTTGACGGCGACGCAGCGCCTGCAGGTGGAGAGCCTCGAGGTGGAGGTCGAGGTCGATACTTCCGTCGATCACGGCGTACGAGGTTCATATGCCGGCGCCGACAAGCAGCGATATCCGCGCCGACGCCGAGCGGTTGACCGACGCATTGCGCGAGGACACGGCCTCGACCAGGTCGGGCTCGACTGGGCCGCGCTCCGCCAGCTGCCCGACGAGCTCCGCCAGCACAATGGTCGGGCCTCGCCGTCTGCGCGAAGGCGAGTTGATTCGATTTGAGGCGCGGACAACAACCCGTGCTGGGCTTGGCCGTGGACCTGGGGACGACCAAGCTGGCGGCGTACTTGGTGGAGCTGGAACGGGACGCGTCGTGGCCTCTCGTGGCCTGATGAATCCCCAGATTTCGTTTGGCGAAGACGTCATGGCTCGCATCGCTTACGCCATGGAGGGCGCCGATAAGGCGACGGAGCTGCACCAGGTCGTGATCGGCGCGCTGAACAACCTGGCCACGAGACATGTGCGTGCGAGGTGCGGGCCACGCCGGAAGCGATTGCCGATGCGGTGATCGTCGGCAACACCGCCATGCACCATCTGCTCCTGGGCTTGCCCGTCCGGCAGCTGGGCCTGGCGCCCTACCTGCCGGCGGTCCGCGAAGCGCTCGACGTCAAGGCAAGGGACCTGGGCCTTGCGCTCGCGCCCGGCGCATACGTCCACCTGCTGCCCAACATCGCCGGTTTCGTCGGCGCGGATCACGTGGCGATGCTGCTGGCGACCGGCCTGGATCGGGAGGAGGGCGTCGTCGCCGCCCTGGACATCGGCACCAACACCGAAGTGGCGCTGCGGGCGAACGGTCGGGTCTGCTGTGCTGCTCGACCGCCTCTGGCCCGGCGTTCGAAGGCGCTCACATCAAGGATGGCATGCGTGCGGCCGACGGCGCCATCGAGCGGGTGATGCTGGACAACGGCCACGTGGAGTACCAGACCATCGGTGACGTGCCGGCCATCGGCCTGTGCGGGTCGGGCATATTGGATGCGGTGGCGCAGTTGCTCAAGGCGGGCATCGTCGACCGCGCGCGGCGCGATGCAGCCGGGACATCCGCTGCGTCCGTGACGTCGAGGGCGGCCGGGAGTTCGTCATCGTGGAGCGCGCGGACTCGGGCAATGGCCGGGACATCGTCATCACGCGCGGCGATATCGGGGAGATTCAGCTGGCGAAGGGGGCGATGCGCGCCGGCTTGGAGATTCTGCTCCAGGAGGCCGGCATCACTGAGTCCGCCCTGGATAAGGTCATCATTGCGGGAGCCTTCGGCAGTTACATCGACGTTGCGAGCGCCGTCGGCATCGGCATGTTCCCTCAACTTCCCTTGGAGCGATTCGTTCAGGTA
Source organism: uncultured Chloroflexia bacterium (assembly GCA_963843645.1). Classification (GTDB taxonomy): domain Bacteria; phylum Chloroflexota; class Anaerolineae; order DAOTYC01; family DAOTYC01; genus CAWJLE01. The sequence continues at coordinate 907,019 of CAWJLE010000005.1, forward strand.
GGGAACGCCGCGGGCATGGGCGCGCGTATGGCGCTGATCTCTCGCACCGAGCGCCGGCGCGCGGCGAGATCGCTGCGCAGGCCAGTACGTCGAGCTGACCGGCTCGACGCGGTTCACCGACGAGTTTGCCATGGCGATGTTCCTGGGGTGAAGATGACCTGGCTCTCATTTTTGAAGACGAACGAGCGGGAAGGCGGACCAGGCGGCGCTTGATCGCGAGGAGGACTCACGAATGAAAGCGACGGTGTATCGATGGCTCATGCTGATGGCCGCAGCGATATTGACGGCGACGACGTGTGTGCTGCCGGCGCGGGCGGACGAGCCGACAGCCCCGCGGCAGATTCAAGTGACCGGGGACGCTGAGGTGCGCGTCGCTCCGGATGAGGTGCTCCTGACGCTCGGCGTGGAGACGTCCGACAAAGACCTGGCTGTGGCAAAGCAGCAGAACGACGAGCGCGTCAAGAAGGTGCTCCTCCTGGCCACAGAACAGGGTATCGATCCCAAAGACGTCCAGACGGAGTACATCAGCATCGAGCCAAAATACCGCTACAGCGACGACCAGAGTACCTTCATAGCCTTTTTCGTCCGCAAGACTATCCTGATCACGCTGAAGGACATTTCAGGGTTCGAGAGCTTGCTGAGCGCCGCACTCGAGTCCGGTGTCAACTACGTTCACGGCATAGAGTTTCGGACGACGGAGCTGCGCCGATACCGAGACCAGGCACGGGCTCTGGCTATTCAGGCCGCGAAGGAGAAGGCCACAGCACTGGCTGAGGGACTCGGCCAGAAGGTGGGCATTCCCCAAAGCATTCGTGAGGACCGCGCGGGCTGGTATTCGTCGTACAGCTCCTGGTGGGGCGGACGATGGGGAGGTGGGCCGGCCCAGAACGTGATCCAGAATGCCGGTCCGGCATCCTCGGATAGCCTCGAGGGCAGCGTCGCGCCCGGCCAGATCGCCGTGCAGGCCAGCGTGACCGTCGTCTTTGAGCTGGAATGACGACCGTCGACAGACCGACTTAAGAGACGAGGAGGCACACGATTTTGCAGGTGATCTTGTACCTTTTGCTGGGCCTGGCCGCGGGTGCGCTGAGCGGACTCGTCGGCATTGGCGGCGGCACACTCATCATCCCGGTTTTAGTCTTCGTGCTTGGAATGTCACAGCATCAGGCGCAAGGGACCACGCTGGCTCTCATGGTGCCGCCCATTGGGATTTTGGCCGCATGGACCTACTATCGACAGGGTTACGTCGATCTCAAAGTCGCGGGCTTGATCTGCATCGGATTCTTCCTCGGGGGGCTGCTGGGAGCGAGAGTGGCTGTCAGGCTGCCTGATGGCGTCTTGGAGAAAGTCTTCGGCGTCGCCATGCTCATCGTGGCCTTGCGGATGATCGTGGGCAAGTGATGCGCAAAGCGTGGTGCGTAATACGTGATACGCCATGCGTGATGCATACTGCGTAAACGCCTCCGCACCGCTTGCCAGCACTCACGTATTACGGATTACGCCTCACGCACTATGGTTCAACGCATCGCCCAATTTGGGGGAGCCATGCCGCACGAACCTGAACTGAAGAAAGGCGATCTGATCGCAGACGGCAGGTACCGCGTCGAGCGTTTCATCGGTGCGAGCGCCTATACCGAGGTGTATTGGGTCTACGACCTCGAGCTCAAGGCCGACTTGGCGGCCAAGGTCGTTCGGCACGGCGCGAGCGACGAGGTCCTGGACGAGTTCCGCGCCCGATTCGAGCTTGAAGTCCATCTGGGCGCCGAGCTCCAGCACCCCCACGTCTGCCGCGCGTACGACGTGGCGGAGGGTGAAGGCCGCTTCTACCTCATCATGGAGTACGTGACCGGGGGCAATCTGGCCGACCGGTTAAGCCAGGCTCCGCTGCCGATCAGCGACGCCGTCGGGATCGTGATGGACGCAGGGGCCGGGCTGCAGGCGCTGCACGAGCTCAGAGCGGTCCATCGGAACCTGTCGCCGACGAACGTGTTGCTGGACAGCCGGGGCCGCGCCAAGGTCGCGGACCTGGGGCTGGCGCAGGTGTCGTGGGGAGAGGCCGCGCCGGTGATCGTGCGCCCCGACGGCACGGACGGCAAGGGTGGTGATGCCCCCCGCACGGTCAGCGCCGATTACGCCAGTCCGGAGCAAATCGAAGGCGTCACGTACCTGACGCCCTCGTCCGATGTGTACAGCCTGGGCTGCCTGCTGTTCGAGATGCTCACCGGTCGCCGCTGGCGCGAGGCCAGCGCTACGGTCGGGCACGTCCGCCGGATCCGCCCTGAGATTTCACCTCAACTCGATGCCACTCTGATGCGCATGCTGATGCCTGAGCGTGGCCGCAGGAAATCCGATGCGACGGACACGCACAAACGTTACCTGACGCTGGAGCCCGTGCTGGAAGCCCTGCCGGCCGCATGGAAAGAGGCTCGCCGGCAAGAACGGCGCCAGACAGGCCGCCCGCGCCCGTCTGGAATCGGCGCGCCTGTCGTGATCGCACTCGTGCTGATGCTGGCGGCCGCTGCTGTTGCCGGCACCTGGTACGCCCTGGACATTCAGCCTTCCGAAATTGCAGATGCGGTCGCGTCCCTCGCCTGGCCATCGCCCGTGGCAACCGAAGCCGCCACGACGGCGCTCGCGGCCACAGCGACGACCGTCAGGGTTGCCGTGGTGTTGGCGAGTCCGACGACCACGCCGCGCCCGGCGGAAACCGTCGCCACTCCTCCGCCCCGGCGGACGCCGACCGCGACGCCCACGCCTCTTCCCGGCCAACCTGGTGCAATGGGGACGGTGACGGTTACCGGTGTGGCGGATGCGCGTCCGTCGCCGAACGCGAAAACATCGCCGACCGCAGCGAGTGAAGCCGTTCCCATCGGGACGACCTTGACCCCGACCGGGGGGCCGGGACGGGTGGGTGCCACAACGCCCACGGCCAGGCCGGCCCCAACCATTGCGACTGCGACGAGCGCGCCGGCGAAAATTGCGGCGGTCGAGGGTCCCACTGCAACCTTGCCGGCTACCGCGACTCCAACACCGACGGCGACTCAGACAGCCACATCAACGGCTACGGCGAGTGCCACACCGACGGCCACTGCAACTCGCACCGCGACCGCCACCATGACGAACACCCTGGTGCCGACCGCAACACCGTCTGCGAGTCCTACTGCCACTGCGACGCCGAGTGATACGCCCACCGACACTCCGACGGCGACGGCGACCGCAACTTCAACCGTGATGCCGACATCGACCGAAACCGCGACCGACACACCGACGCATACGGCCACGCCGCTGCCAACGGGTACCGCGACCAGGACGTCGACGGCAGTCCCCACGGTGACCTCGACAGGCACTGCGACGGCGACGGCGACCGCGTCCGCGACTGCAACGATAACTGCCACGCTCGCCGATACCGCGACACCGACGCCTTGCGTGAATCAGTCGAAATTCGTGACAGACGTCACGGTGCCCGACGGCACGTTCTTCCAACCGGGCGGTCGGATCGAGAAGACGTGGCGGACGCGCAATTCGGGCACGTGCGCCTGGGGCGACGGCTATCGGCTCGTATTCTCAGGGGGCGAGCGGCTGGAGGCGCCTGACAGCGTCGCTCTAACTGCAACCCAGCCCGGAGTCGAGAGCAACGTAACCGTAACGATGCAGGCGCCGTCAGCCGCCGGGCTGTATACCGGCACCTGGCGCCTGGTCGACGCTGCAGGCAAGCCCTTCGGCGATCGACTGACGGTTGTGATCCAGGTGGCGGTGCCGCGCTCGCCGATCACTGTGACGGACGCGGCCCGTGTCAGTGCTCGCCTAGTCGTGTCGGCTGATGGCCCGGTGTACCAGGTTGCGTTCTCGCCGGATGGCGGCACCCTGGCCGTGGCGGGGCAGACGGGTGTGATCGAGCTTCGGCGGGCGGAAGATGGGGCACTGATACGCAGCCTGCGCGGACACCTGGCCGGCGTCAACGACCTGGACTTCTCGCCGGACGGCAGCTTGCTGGCATCGGGGTCGTCTGACCATACGGTGCGATTGTGGCAGGTCGCCGATGGCCGGCTCGTCCGTACCCTGGAAGGTCACACGCTCGCCGTGCGGAGTGTGGTGTTCTCGCCAAACGGCGCGGCGCTCGCTTCCGGCGCCAGCGATGGGACAGTGCGTTTGTGGCAGGTGAGCGACGGTGCGCTTTTGGGCACGCTGGACGACCACGCGCCCAACGAGCTGGTCCTGCGCCTGGCGTTCACACCGGACGGCCAGACCGTCGTCTCAAGCTCGACCTATCCCAAGCTTCGCTTCTGGCGCGTGACGGACGGCAAGCTGATGCTTACCGTGCGCGCGTACTCGCCGGCGTACGGAATGGCCTTCTCCCCCGATGGGTTCATACTGGCGTCGGGCTCGATGGATGGGTCGGTGCGGTTCTGGAATCCGTCGACGGGAGCGCTGCTGGCCACGATGGAAGGTCACACCGGCGCTGTGAACAGCCTGGCTTTCTCACCAAACGGGGCGCTGCTGGTCTCGGCAGCGGAGGATCATTCGCTGCGCCTGTGGGACGTGGCGAACGAGAAGTTGCTGCGGGTGCTCACGGGGCATACTGATGCGGTCAACGCGGTGTCGTTCAGCCCGGACGGCGGGGCGCTTGCTTCCGGCTCCACGGACGGCACCGTGCGGCTGTGGGGAGTGAGGAAGTAGGGCGTGATACGTAAAGTGTAATGCGTCGTGCGTTGTTTTACGCATCACGATCACGCATTACGCATCACGCCTTACGTATGACAGCATGTTCACTCTTCGGCACGAGCGGCCTGTTCGAACGGTGACAGCGGCGCGCGCCAGAGGGCGGCGCCGATCTGCCCGCCGCCGGGCTGCCGGTGGATGATCTCGATGTCGAGCCAGGGGGCGCTTTGCTCAGCGGCAACCCGTGCGGCGTCGATGCCGACCGGAGCGCCCCGCATATCGAGGGCGGGGATCGAGTACGTCGGACTCTCACCGGCGGTAATGCGGTACATCTCCTCAGTAATTCGCGCGCCTTTGCGGGCGTTTCCGCCCAGAGACGCCATCACCGACGGCGCGCCGGCCAGCGCCAGGGCGCCCAATCCGTAGGCCTCCATGATGGACCCGTCGCCGATCAGCGGCATGGCGTCCGATCGGCCGTAGCCAGGGAGGAACAGACCTTCTGGGGGCGCGACGGGCGCGCTGAACCAGGAATCCGACAGCCCGCTGACCTGAATCCCGAACTCGACTCCGTTGCTCGCCATCGCCGTCACGATGCGGGAGGTCGGGATGCCGTGCGCTGCGTCCAGCGCCGATTTGGCGGCGGCCAGCGCCAGGTTCTGGAAGAACGGCGTGTGGCTGTCGAGAAACGACAGGACCTGGCCCAGAAGATCGCTGTTCTTACAGGTGTGCGCCAAGTGCGGCGCCAGCATGCGCACGAACAGCGACGTGCCCGCCTTGGTTTGCTGGAGTCCCTCGTCCCCCATCTGCAGGCCCTGTGCCAGGATGCTGCGCAGATCGATGCCGCCCGACGCCGCGATGGCCTGGCGCAGGACCGGCGCCAGCACCTTCTCCACCCATTGGAGCCGGTCGAGCGCTTCCCCCTTGAATCCTCCGTAGCGGAGCACCCGGCCCGCGCCCTCGTTCAGGAGGCAGTGGGCGTAGTTGCTGTAGGTCTCGTTCCGCACGATGCAGACCGGCATGGACGGCGAGATGACGCTGGAGAGGGGGCAAACCGCCTTGTGGTCGAGCGCAGGTTCGAACGTAATCCGGCCGCGTCGTGCCATTTCCCGTGCTTCTTCCTCGCTGTTAGCCACGCCCTCGTGCAGCAACGCGCAGACGACTGCCCCTTGCAGCGTGGGCTGCATTCGTTGCCAGGTGATCGGCGGTCCGGGGTGCAGGATCATGTTGGAGCGCATGTGTGGAATGGATTCCAGCGCACGTCCCACGCTGACCAGCAGCGGGCGGCTTCGCGAGATTCGTTCCACAGTCTGGGCATGGATGATATCGGTGGGGATATTCGGCGGCAACGGCTTCAAAATGTGGCGTCCTCCTGGGCTGGCAGATGAGTGCACCCATTCTACCATGGTCGGCGGTTTTTGCCGAAAGACGCTGATGGTTGGCGGGAAGCACCGTCCCGCGCTGTGGTATAATCCCAGAATGGACTTCAGAGTTCTTGGCAGACTTCCGAAGTCTCGAAGACTTCGGAAGTCTTGAGATTGAGAGGAGCACTGACCTCATGCCGGAGAACGAACAAAGCGACCCCCTATCGCTGTTCAGCGCGCCCATACGTGCCTGGTTCGAGGCAGCCTTCGGCCGGCCGACTCCGCCCCAGGAGCTGGGCTGGCCGGCGATTCGGCGCGGCGAGCACACTCTGATCCTGGCGCCGACTGGCTCGGGCAAGACATTCGCGGCTTTCCTGTCCGGCATCGACCAGTTGTACCGGGAGCTCACCGGGGACGACGGCCGCGATGCAGACCCGAATCTCAAGATTCGGAAGTCAAGGCGAGCCGCTACCGGGCGTGCGTATCGTATACGTGTCGCCCCTCAAGGCGCTGAACAACGACATCTACCGCAACCTGCGGCTGCCGCTGGTGTGCATCCGTAAGACCGCGCGCGAGAATGACGTCTCCTTCCCGGACATCACGGCTGTCGGTGCGTTCCGGCGACACGCCGCAGCGTGAGCGCCAGGCCATGGTTCGACGTCCCCCGCATATCCTCATTACCACGCCGGAGTCACTCTACCTGTTGCTGACCAGCCCCAGGGCGCAGGGAGATGTTCCGCCGCGTGCACACAGTGATCGTCGACGAGATCCACACCCTCGTGGGGTCCAAGCGCGGCGTGCACCTGTCTCTGAGCCTGGAGCGTTTGGCGGCGCTCGCCGAGGGGCCGGTGCAGCGCATCGGGCTGTCGGCGACCATCCGGCCGTTGGACGAGACGCGCCCGCTTCCTGGGCGGGTGCGAGTGGCAGGCTGCGGGCGAGGAGCAGACGCCCGCCCTGATCGATCGGCCGGTCACGATCGTGGACACGCACTACCGCAAGCCGCTGGATCTGCAGGTCATTACCGCGGTCCCGGACTTCCGCGAGCTGCCGGGCGACTCGATCTGGCCGACGATCATCCCGCAGGTGGCGGAGCTGATCAAGACGCATCGCAGCACGCTGATCTTCTGCAACAACCGGCGGCTGGCCGAGCGCACGGCCGACCGGCTCAACGAGTACATCGCCGCCGAGCAAAAGGGCGAACCCAACCCGCTGACCAGGGCCGGAGTGGCGACGCGGCGTGGGCATGTTCGCCGTTGGCAGCGGCGTGAGCCCGCAGGTGATTCGCGCCCACCATGGCAGCGTGTCGAAGGAGCCGCGCCTGCAGATGGAGCAGGACCTGAAAGCCGGCAAGCTGCCGGCGCTGGTGGCGACCTCTTCGCTGGAGCTGGGCATCGACATCGGCTCGGTCGACCTGGTCATCCAGCTGCAGTCGCCGAAGAGCATCGCGCAGGGTCTGCAGCGCGATCGGGCGCTCTGGCCACCTGGTCGGGCCAGACGGCCGTGGGCCGCATCTTCCCCACGCACCGCGAGGACGTCATGGAGACGGCCGGAGTCGCCGGCGGCATGCTGCGCGGCGAGGTGGAGCCCACCTACACGCCGCGCAATCCGCTGGACGTCCTGGCGCAGCAGATCGTGGCCATGGTATCCGTGGAGGATTGGGACGTGGACGCGCTGCATCGCCTGGTGCGTCAGGCGTACGCCTATCGGGATCTCTCGCACCAGGCGCTCCACGCCGTGCTGGAGATGCTCGCCGGCCGCTACCACGACGCGTCGCAGCGAGAGCTGGCCGCGCGCCTGGCCTGGGATCGGGTGAATGACCGGATCATGGCGCTGCCCGGCTCGCGGAACCTGGCGGTGACTAACGGCGGGACTATTCCCAACCGCGGCGCTTTCGGCGCCTACCTGACCGACGGCAAGACGAAGCTGGGCGAGCTCGACGAGGAGTTCGTCTTCGAGACGCGCATCGGCGATGCTTTCATGCTCGGCTCGCAGGTGTGGCGCGTGGTCGAGATCACCCCCGACCGGATGCTGGTGGCGCCCGCGCCGGGCGAGACCGCGCGTATGCCCTTCTGGCACGGCGACTACCCGTGGCGCCCGTACGAGCTGGGCCGTGAGGTGGGCGAGTTCCGGCGCGACGTCGCATCACGACTGAGGGCGGAGGTTCCGGCCGGGCGGGAGTTTCGGAGTATCCTCGACCAGCGTGCAGAAGGGCCGGTTCCTGAGGTGATCGACTGGCTGCGGGTAGACTACGCCCTGGACGACAATTCCGCCTGGAACGTCGTGGACTACGTGGCGGGTCAGCTCGACGGCGCGGGCGCCATCTCGTCGGATCGGACGATCATCGTCGAAGTGTTCGAGAACGAGCTGGGCGAGCTGCGCGCGGTCATACAATCGCCATTCGGTGGTCGGGTGAACGGACCGTGGGGACTGGCGCTGGCGGGTGCGCTGCGGGAGCGGACCGGGATCGACGTCGAAGCGCAGAGCGGCGACGACGGCATTTTGCTGCGGTTTCCGGGAACCGACGGCGGCGACAGCTCCAAGGACGGCGGGGAGATCTCCCTCGAGTGGATCTCCCGCAGATGGGCCCGGATGAAGCGCGAGAGCGCATTCTGCGCGAGCTGCCGGATTCGGCCCTGTTCGGCGCGAGGTTCCGCCAGAATGCGGCCCGCGCCCTGTTGCTGCCGGGCAATCGACCGGGCAAGCGCACGCCCTTCTGGCTGCAACGGTTGAAGGCGCGCGACCTGCTGCAGGTCGTGCGGCGCTTCGAGGATTTCCCGATCCTGGTCGAGACGTATCGAGACTGCCTTGAGGACGTCATGGACATCCCCCACCTCGAGCAGGTTCTCGGCGAGATCCAGCGCGGCGAGATCAGGGTCGTGACCGTGGAATCCGTCGTGCCTTCGCCGGTGGCGCAGAACCTCATCAACCAGTTCACCAACATCTACATGTACGAGTGGGACGCCCCCAAGGCGGAGCGCCAGCTTCAGCAGCTCACCGTCGATCGGGTGCTGCTGCAGGACCTGCTGAAAGACGTGGCTCTGGACCAGCTTGTTGCGGCCCGAGGCCATCGCAGACGTGACCGGACGTCTGCAGCACGTGGCTCCTACGGCGCGGGCGCGCTCGGTCGACGAGCTGGCGGTCATCCTGGACGAGATGGGCGATCTCTCGGTGGACGAGATGGCGGCGCGGTCAGTCGTGGAGCCGGCGCCCTGGATCGAGCAGCTCGCCCGGCAGGGACGAATCCGCGGAGTCGCGATTCCGACGACGCGTGGACCGGTGCACCGCTGGGTGAGCGCCGACCTCGAAGCCGAATATCAGGCCGCTTTTCAACCTGGTTCCGATGTGGAAGCCGACCGGTCCCGACGTGCTGTGCTGGAGCGCTACCTGTGGCACGCCGGACCCGTCACGCTGGAGCAAATTCGGGGACGGTACAGCTTTCCGCCGGATTGGCTCGAGGCGGAGTTGGCTCGCCTGGTCGCTGCGGGCGAAGTGGCGCGTGGGCGCTTCGTGACGAGCGAGTCCACGGCAGCGCAGTACCTGGAGCGTCGAAACCTGGAGCAGATCCACCGCCACACGTTGGGCGTGCTCCGGCGCGAGGTTCGGCCCGTCACACGGGCGGTGTATGCCGACTTCCTGGCGCACTGGCAGCACCTGCACCCTGTCGATCGGCTCGGGGGACGGGGCGCGCTGGTGGACGTTTTGCAGCAGCTACGCGCTGCGCCGGCTCTCGGACGCATCTGGGAACGGGACGTGCTATCGCTGCGGTTGGAGCGCTACGATCCCGCGGAGCTGGAGAGCCTGTGCCAGAGCGGCGAGGTCATCTGGGTCGGCTCGGGCAGTGCGGACCCGAGGCGGAGCCGCGTTCGATTCATTTTCCGCGGCGAGGGACATACCTATCTGCCGCCCGTCGCGCCGGATGGGCCGGAGGTGCTGTCGGCCCAGGCGCGCGCCGTCTACGATCTGCTCCGCGTCGAGGGGGCGTTGTTCTTCGCGGACATTCGAGGCGGGCCTGGAGCTCGACGCCGACGTCGCGGAGCAGGCGCTGGTCGAACTCGTGATGGGCGGCTGGGTCACCAACGACAGCCTCCAGGCCATGCGCCAGCTGGCTCACGCGGTGCCGGCCGACTCGCGTGCGCGCGCCACCAGAAGCAGAAGGCCATGGAGCACACTGGAGGCACAGCTGGCTGATCTTCGACCGCGGCGGGGCAGCGAGGCGCGAGACCCGCGGGCGTTGCGGCGTCCAACGCGCGCCCAGATGCGAGCGGCACGCCGAGGCGCTCAGCCGTCCTCCGCAGAGCGGCGAGGTCACGCGCTGGATGGGCCGGTGGAGCCTGGTGCACCGTCTGGGCATCATGGGCCGAGAGCTCCCGCCCGAGGAGCGTGCGGCGAGGCAGGCCCGCCAGCTCTTGCAGCGCTGGGGCATCGTGACCCACGAGATCGTGGAAGCGGAGGACAATGGCTGGGATTGGGGCCTGATTCAGGCGCAGCTGCGGCTGATGGAGATGCGCGGTGAGGTCAGGCGCGGCCTGTTCGTGGAGGGGTTCTCCGGCCTGCAGTTCGCGTTGCCGGAAGTGGTCGAGCGGCTGCGCGCCCGGCGCGATCAGCTTGGGACTGAAGAGTCGGCGGTCGTTATGAACGCCGCCGATCCGGCAAACCTGTACGGGCCTGAGCTGACCGCGGGGCCGGTGAGTGCGTCAGGATTGCCGCTCGTATTTGCCCGCCACCCTTCGACGTGGCTGGTCCAATGGGCTGGCTGGCCGGTGCTGGTTGCCCGTGGCGGTGGTGCGAGCGTTACCACAGTCCAGGGAGCAGGCGAACCGCTGGTCCGGTCGGCCTTGCAGGCGCTCACCGAGCATTTGCTGCGACACGTCCCGCGCGTGACGGTGGAGATGTGGGACGGCGCGCCGGTGCTGCAAAGCGACGCCCGCCCCCTGCTGGAGTCGCTGGGCTTCCATCAGGACTACCTGGCGATGACGCGCGAACGGACGCGGTGAGGGGCGGCCAGTCAGAAGTCGCCTACTGAGAAGAGAGACTTCCGAAGTGTTCAAAACTTCGGAAGTCTCTCGCATTCTACGGCTGGTGTTACGGCCCTGCCGGAGGTAGACCCTGCGGCGTCGCACCTGGCGGAGGCAGCAGCTCCTGCAGTGCGCCGCCGCCCACGTTGTAGAAGGGCGTAGAGGCGGATGTCTTCTGATCGTTGGTGAAGGCCAGGATTACGATCTGCGGCAGGTTCTCCCATCCCACTCCGGCCGGGATGGCGAAGCTGTAGACGAACTGGCCCTGGGCGTCGACCGGGATGCCCTGAGCGACGGGCTGGCTCGGCGCTGCCGGCGCGCCTGGCGCCATGGGCTGCGTCAGCGCCAGGTTGACGGTGCTCCCCGCCGGCCAGAACTGGCCCTGGATCGTTATCGGGACGCCGACGGTACCGCTGACCGGATTGAGCGCGATCAGCGCATGCTGTGCCTGCGGCGCGACCGGAGTCGCCTCGGGGCCTTTCTTGGACGGCCGCGCGGGTGTCTGCTTGCGCGGCGCAGCGGTCGGTTTTGGCTTCGGCGTGGGCTCAGGTGGCTGTGTCGGAGCGACCGTGGGTTCCGGTGCGACGATGCCCAGCGGCGCGGTGGCGGAGTACTGCAGATCGTGGGTGTATGCCACTACCACTGCCTGGCGCTGCTTTTCCCAGCCCTGGCCGGACGGCAGATTTACGCTGAGCTGGAAGCTCTTGTCGTCGCCCACGGTCGCGACCGCCAGTCCCGCGCCGAGCTTTCGGAGATCGACCCGCTGGTCTCGCCGGACGATCGCCACGTGGACCTGAGCTTGCGGCGGCCAGTTCTGTCCGACGAGCGTCATGGGCTGGTCGACCCCGACGGCCTGCGGATCGACTGCGAGGGTGGGCTTGTACTGGGTGAGAACCTTGAACGGGGCCGTGGCAGCGTACTTGCCGTCCGCCGTGAAGGCCACGATCAAGATATCACCTGCGTCCTCCCAGTTCTGTCCGGCCGGGATGCCGCCCTTGACCTGGAACTGCCCGTTCTTGCCGACCTTTACCCTGGCAATCGCGGCATTGGGATTGACTTGCATCGCGCTCTTGTCGGCGCCGTGCGACAGGGTGACCAGGATGGTCTGGCCCGCCGGCCAGTGCTGCCCGGTGACCGTCACGGTTCCACCCACTGCGCCCTGCTGCGGGTTGACTTCGATCGCCGCTGGCTCCTGCGGCGGCGGGACCGGCGTGTCGGTCGGCGGCACGGGCACCGGGGTGTTCGTCGGGAGGGGCACGATTTCCAGCGGCACGGCTGCGACAGCCTGACCGTCGCGCGTGTAGGCCACCAACGTGACCTGTTGATCGTTCGCCAGGCTCTCCGGAATCGCCACCTTGAGTGAGAAAGTTCCCCTTCCCACCCACCTTGACCTGGCCAAGGATGGCGTTCGGGTCGACCTGTAGCTTGCCGACGCCTGTCGATCGGCTGATGCCCAGGAAGACGATCTGTCCGGCGGGCCAGTTCTGGCCCGTCACTGTCAATGGTGTCCCGACCTGGCCCGCTCCAGGGTCGACCTGGACGCTGGGTGGGATCGTCGGCGTCGCCGTTGGCGGGACTGGTGTGTCTGTCGGCGGGATCGGTGTCTCCGTCGGTGGGACAGGCGTATCTGTCGGCGGAACCGGCGTCGCCGTCGGCGGCACGGGTGTGTCCGTCGGCGGAACCGGGGTCTCCGTTGGCAGCACGGGTATGTCCGTCGGCGGCACGGATGTGTCCGTCGACGCCGCGGTTGGCGGCTCTGGCGCCGGCACTATCTGCAACGGTGTGTAGGCCGCCAGCTGGCCGCCTCGCGTGTAAGCTACGAGCATGACCTGCTGTGCGTTCTCCAGATTCTGCGGCACGACGACTTCGAGTGCCCACGCGCCCTGTTCGTTGACCCTGGTTTGGCCCAGAACGTCATTGGGGTCGACCTGGATCTTGTCGGGCTCGGTCGATCGGCTGATGCCCAGGTTGATGACCTGCCCGGCCGGCCAGTTGTCGCCGGTCACCGCCAGCGGAGCGCCGACCTGGATCGTGCTTGGATTGGCCTGGACGCTGGGCGGGCCCGCCATGGTCGGCGTCTCGGTCGGCAGCTCAGGCGTATCGGTGTCTGCCGGCGCAGGCGTGTCCGTCGGAGGCTCGGGCGTCGCCGGTTCCGGCTCGGTCGGCGTTTCGGTTGGGATTGCTTCGGTTGGAGCTGGCGCCGTCGGGACCGCGGTTTCGTCGGCAGCCGGTGCGATCACGTCGAATGGAGCGGTCGCCGTGACCTTCATGTCGGCGGTGAATCCGATCACCAGGCCCTTGTCCTGCTGTTCCCAGCCCTGGCCCTTCGGCAGCCGGACGTTGAGCTGGAAGCCGCCGTCCCTGCCGGCCTTGACTGTGGCGGCCACGCGGTTCGGGTTCACCTGAACCGAGGCCATGCCTTTCGCCAGCGGCGATAGCGTCAGCCGCACGTCTTTGCCGGCGGGCCAGTTCTGGCCGGTCACGATCATGTCCGTGCCGATCGTGCCCTGTGCGCCCTCAACCTGCAGGCTGGGCGGAGCGGCGGGTTCGTTCGTAGGCGTGGGCGTTGCGACTTCAGGTGGGACCGGTGTCTCGGTTGGCGTCATCGTCGACGTGGGTTCCGTCACTGGGCTTTTCGTCGGGACTTCGGTCGAACTCTCCGTTGGAGAGGCCTCAGGAAGCAGGGTGAACGGCGTCGTCGCCGAATACCGGTAGTCCGCAGAGAACGCCACCAGCATGGCTGACGTTTGCTTCTCGCCGGCCCTGGCCGCCGGCACAGTGATGTCGGTCTCGAAGCGGCCGTCCTTCCCAACCTCGGGTCGTCACCATATCCGCGCTCGGCTGGACCCTGGCGAGAACGCCGCCCTGTGCCCAGGTGAAGTAGACGTCGAGTCCGGCCGGCCAGTTGCTGCCCTGTAACCGTGATCGTCGTACCCGGCGCACTCTCCTGCACCGGCACTTCCAGAATCGGCTTCGTGGTCGCGGCGGCGATGTTGAAGGCGGCTACGGCCGTGACCTTCGTGTCGGCCGTGAAGGCGACGACCAGTCCTGACGTCTCTGATTCCCAGCCCGCCCCTGCGGGCAGCGTGAGGGCCGTCGTGAAGCGACCGTCAGCGTCGGCGTTAGTGCTGGCGCTGGCCTGCCCTGGGATTGACCGACAATGCCTTGCCCGAGGCGGGCGACTTGGCGAGCGTGAGCTGCACCGGCGCGCCCGCCGGCCAGCCTTCGCCGGTGACAGTAATGTCGGCGCCGATCTCAACCGGGTTCGGGCTGGCCTGAATGCTCGCCGGAGCGGGCAGCGTGGCCGTCGGTTGCGGCGGCTCTGGCTCGACGATGGCGAATTGCGCCACCGCGGAAGTCTTGAAATCGGTGGTATAGGCGACCACGACAGCTGCGGTCTGGCCTTCCCAACCCTGACCCGTAGGCAGCTCGATGTTCGAGGTGAATTCTCCGCCGACGGGTGTGATGGCGGCCGCCGTCATCTTCGCCCTCGGCTGCAGCGACAGCGTCGTGCCTTTGCTCAGAGTCAGCAGCACCTGCGATCCGTCGGGCCAGTTGAAACCGTGCACCGTGATATTGGTCCCCACCGGGCCGCTGGGCGGGTCGAGCTCGATGATCGGGACGATCTTAGTGGTGATACCAAAATCGGCAGCGGCTGTGACAGCGAAGTCTGAGGTATAGGCGATGACCAGCGCATCGGTCTTGCCCTCCCAGCCCTGGCCGCTGGGCAGCTCGATCGAGCCCTCAAAGTGGCCGTTGGGGTCCACCACGATGGCGCCGGCTGGCCTGCGGAGCGGCCGCCCGGGCCATTTTGGCCATCGCGTTGCGGCTCAGCTTGGTTATGGTCGTGCCGGACGCTGGTTCGGCGAGCGTCAGCTGCACCGACGCACCCGCCGGCCAACCGTCGCCGACCACGGTGATGACGGTGCCCACCGGCCCCGCATTCGGGAACAAGTTGAGCAGCGCGGGCAGCAGCCGGGGCAGGAGTGGCGGTTGGCGTTTCGGTCGGCGTGGCAGTCGGCGTCGGGCGTCTTCGTGGCGTCGACGACCTCCCACCAGACGTGAATCATGGCGTGACTGGAACGATCGAAGTACTCGACCTTCAGGTCGTGGCTGCCGCTGTCCAGGTACCTGTCTCCGGACGCGGTGCGCTGTGCTCCACTGTTCCAATCGTCGATGACCAGGTGGCCGTCCACCCACAGTGCGTACGCCGTCGTCCACTTCAGCGAAGAAGCGGTAGGTTCTGCGATCGGCTGAAGTCCTCCTCGCGCGTCCAGCGCACGGAGAAGTTGTCGTCCGGCACGCCGGGAGCTGGAGAGTCGCTGCCCCAGTCGAAGTCGATGTCCCGGTCGTTGCGCACGTAGACGGGGTTCGCCGTCCACGTGGCGGTTGTCGAAGTACTCACCCTTCCAATCGGGGAAACTCACGTCGACGCGCTCCCACCACAGGTGAGCTTCCGCGCCACCCGCACGGTCGTAGTATTCCAGGCGCAAGATCGTGGTCGCCGCCATTGATGAAGCGGTCGGTGCTGTAAGTTACCGCGCCTGAATCGTGCCACTGGTCGATGATCAGCTGGCCGTCGATCCACAGACGTGCGCCGTCATCCACGCGGACGAAGAACCGATAGTTGCCGGAGCCGAATCCGAGCCGCCGTGTCCAGCGAGCAGAGAAGTTGTCGGGCGGCAGGTTAGGTGCCGGCGAACCGGAACCCCAGTTGAAGTCGATCCACGGGTCGTTTCGTGTCAGAACAGGGGCACCGCCCAGGTCCGGGTTGGACCAGTACTCGCCTTTCCAGTCCGGGTAGCTCACGTCCATGCGCTGCCAGCTGAACTGAGCCAGGGAATATCCCACGTGCTCGTAGTACTCGACACGCAGGTTGTGCGGCCCTGGTGCCAGGAACATGTCCACGGCGTAGGTCGCCGGACCCGAGTCGTGCCACTGGTCGATGACGAGCTGGTTGTCGACCCAGACGCGCCCGCCGTCGTCGACGCGCAGGAACAGGCGATAGCTGCCGCCGTCGAAGTACTGCATCCGCGTCCAGCGGATGGAGAAATTGTCGTAGGGCAGGTACGGGGCGGGCGATCCATAGGCCCACTCGAAGTTGATCTCCGGATCGTTGCGCACCATGATGGGCATGCCGCCCAGGGCCAGATTCGTCGTAGTATTCGCCCTTCCAATCCGGTGAAGACAGGCGGTGGAGGAGGCGGAGGCGGCGGACGGCGGAAGGGGCGGGCAGCGCTCCGGGGATCATGGCCAGGTTTCCGCACACTTTGACGATGTACCACTAGCGGCCGTCGTTCATGTTCAATTGCCAGGCATCGTGATTGAGCTGGGCGGGCGCGGAGTACAGCTTGCCGTTCAACATGTAGTTGACGTCGTACTCGCCCTGCAGGTGCGTTTCTTGTGTGTCGAGAATCGTGCCGGGGACGTTCTGCACCTGTGCCAGCCGAATGGCGTCGGCGGCGGTTTGAGCGCCGGTATCCGAGACGCGGTTGCGGGTCATCGGATCGATGTTTTCCGGCATCTGTCCGCTCGGGAACAGGGTGACGTCGACCTGGCTGGCCTGGGACGGCACGACCGCCACGACCGGCGACTGGGCTGGGTCGTGTTCGGGCGCGGTCACCTGGATGGAGTACGAGCCGGGGGCGATGTCCGAAATGCTGTAGTGCCCTTCGGCATCGGCCGATGACCGTCTGTGTGCCTACCGATACAGACGCCCCGGCGATGGGCTGCCCGGTCGTCTCGTCGCGCACGCTGCCCGATATCGAGCCTGGTAGCGGCGAGACGGTCGGCGTTGGTGTAGGCGGAGCCGACTCTGTCGGCTGAACGGCGACCTCGGTCGGCCTGACGAGTCGGAACGGCGCAGCGGCTTGTACGCCGGAAGCCTCGGCTCGCGCAATCACCTGCACCTGGTCGCCTTCCAGCCATCGTTCCTCGTATGGATAGTTCAGGGACGTCTGGAACGTGCCCTGATCGTCGACCACGGCGCCGGCGTAGGCGTAATTCTCGTCGATCTCGCCCGATCCGCTCTGCAAGCGGATGAAGACGACCTCACCCGGCCGCCAGTTCTGTCCGTCGATCGTGACCTGGGTGCCCGAGTATCCCGAATCGGGGTCGACCGTGATGGACGCCTCGGTCACCGGGTTCGGACTGGCCGTGTTGACTTCCCGTGCCCGTCCCTGATTGGACTGGATCAGGAAGACTGACACCGCCACGACGAGCAAACACATCAGGCTGATCGCGATGATACCCGCTACGATGACTTCTAGCCGTGGTCTTCTCAATGAACGACCTCCTCAAAATGACGTGACAGGAAGATAGCCGGGTACGGCGATGAGTTTCGGCCTTAAAATGGATTTCACTTTAATTATACATGTTTGGGCGATTTAGTGCATGGTGGCGTATGCCTATCTTGTGCGCTTCGGTCGCCTATCCGATGCGGCCGCACGTAAGCATATTGGCGTAGCGGATCCGGTAGTTGAAGGCGCTATCTGGGTCGATCTACCCTTGCTTTTTCGTCGTCAGGTCATGTACAATAGGGTGAGTTGGGCGCAAGGGGGACGGGAGCGTGGCAGAACGGGTGGATTTCGGATGCGTGGAACGAGCTGAGGAGCCAGGTAATCGCCTGCCGGCGATGCCCGCGGTTGGTGGAATGGCGCGAGACGGTTGCCCGTAACAAACGACGCGCGTTCCGAGATTGGGACTACTGGGGGCGCCCGGTACCCGGATACGGCGATCCTCAGGCGCGGTTGCTCATCATCGGGCTCGCCCCGGCGGCGCACGGTGCAAACCGTACCGGCCGGGTGTTCACGGGCGACGGCTCAGCGAATTTCCTGATCTCGGCGCTGTATCGGGCCGGCTTCGCCAACCAGCCGACGTCCGTCCGCCGTGACGATGGGCTGGAGTTCCACGACGCGTACGTGACGGCTCTCGTGCGGTGCGCTCCACCCGCCAATCGGCCAGCGCCACAGGAGATCCTGAATTGCCGGCCGTACCTGGAGAGGGAGATTGCGCTGTTGCACTCAGTCCAGGTGGTGCTGACGCTGGGCCGCGTCGCGCTGAATGGGTACTTGCGCGTGCTGCGCGAAGATGGTGTCGCGGTGCCTCGGATCAACCCGGTGCACGGAGGCGTCTACGAGATCGCCCCGGGGTGCCCACCCGTGGTCTTTTCGTACCATCCGAGCCAGCAAAACACTCAAACCGGGCGGCTGACGGTGCCCATGCTGGACGCGGCGTTGCAGCAGGTAAGAGACTTGTTCCAGAATGGTGTGTTGCAATCATAATTCGAGAGGTATGTTGATGCCAATTCGTGCGGTAATCTTCGATTTCGGCGGCGTTCTGGTCCGGACCCTCGACTATTCCGGTCGGAGAAAGTGGGAAGCCCGGTTGGGACTGGCTCAGGGCGACCTCGAGCAGGTGGTCTTCAACTCCGACGTGGCGACGCGGGCGATGATGGGTGAGGTTCCGGAATCCGCAGTTTGGACGAATGCCGGCGCCGTCTTCCACGTGGCTGCTGAGGAGTTGAAGCAGCTGAGGATCGACTTCTGGGCCGGCGATGCATTGGATGAAGAGCTGGTCCGGTTCCTGGGGGGACTCCGTCCGCAATATCGGACAGGTATTCTGAGCAATGCGTGGTCCGGCGCGCGTGACGTGTTCGTCGGCCGGCTGGGTCTGGACCGGTCCGTCGATGCGATCGTGATTTCGGCGGAAGAGCGGCTGGCTAAACCAGATGGGCGCATCTACCACCTGGCGGCCGCGCGGCTGGGCGTTCGTCCCGAAGAGGCCGTCTTCGTGGACGATGTGCAGGCCAACATCGACGGGGCGCGCGCCGTCGGCATGTGCGGCGTCCTCTTCCGCACCCGCGAGCAGACCATCGCCGAGGTGCGCCAGTGCCTCGAGCGGGATGAGTAGGGTGAGCCGGATGATCGAGGATGTGCTGGTCGTCCGAACTGAGTTGCTCCCCGACTTGCCGTCGAGCGGTGTCATACAAGCGCCGGCTTTGCTGCCTCAATTGTTGTCCCAGGCAGAGTTCTTGCCGCGGGACCGGGCAGAGGCTGACCCGTCGTTCAAGCAACTCATCCCGTATTCGATCCTGCGTCATGGCGAGGATGTGTTCCATTACCAGCGCTCGGCGTGGGGTGGGGAGAGCCGGCTACACGGTCAGCGCTCGATCGGCGTTGGCGGCCATATCAACCGCAGCGACGTGATGCCGTTGTGGTCGGACGTGACTCCTATCGTGGAGTGGGCCCGTGACAGAGAGCTGGCGGAGGAGTTCGATGTGGCTACTCCAGGTCAGCCGCGCCTCGTGGGATTTCTGAACGACGACACCACAGAGGTGGGCCGCGTTCACCTCGGCGTTGTTTACGAATATCGGCTGGATCGTGCGGAGGTTCAACCGCGCGAGAAGCGCGTGCACATCCATTATGGCTTCGTCTCGGTCCCCGATTTGATCGCCCGCATCGCCGAATACGAGAGCTGGTCGCAGTTCATCATTACCCAATACCTCGGCTGCCGGTAAACCGAAGCAGGGCCGCTTCGTGGCGCATTTCGCTCTCTTCATGGGTGACATTCGCTGGTGGCAAGGCACTGATTCCGGTGTTTCGTCGGGGCTCCGTTCCGCATCGAAACCGGACCACCGGGCGATTGCACCGGCGGGGTTAGTGGAGGAATTGGGGTTCGTCCTGCTGTTTGTTCGACATCATCGGAGAGGAGTCTTAGAAATGGAATCACACGAAGCGACGCCGACTGAAGAGGGAAAAAAGGTCGAGGAGGGCTCTACGGAAGCCTGGCGCGAGGTAGGCAGGCAGTTCGATGCGCTTGGCAAGAGCATGGCGGAAGCATTTCGCTTGAGCTGGAACAACCGCGAGGCACGCAAATATGTGATGTCGGGGCTCGAGTCCATGGCGGCGGAGATCAACCGGGCCCTGTCGCACAGCGAGGAACTGCCGTCAGAAGTCAGAAATCTCAGAGACCAGGTCGGAAAAGTGGCCGAAGCCGCCCGGGCGGCAACCGAGGACGCCGTTCGGGAAAACAGACCGCGACTGCTCATGACTCTGCGTCAGGTCAATGGCGAGTTGCAGCGCCTCATCAATCGGCTGGACGAGAAGGACGACCGTCCCAACAAGCCGGACGATGTCGACACGACGTAGCGTGTGATGCCGCGTCATCGCCCGTCAGCCTTTGGATGCGGGGCGGGACCGTCTCTTGCGGGGCGAGCGGGCCTTGTCAGTCAGATCCAGTGCCTCGCGCACGATGCGGGTGAGGGTGACTTCTGTAAAGGGTTTCTGCAGGAAAGTCACGTCCTGCTTCGGGACCCCGCTGCGGACGATGGCGTCGTCCGTATAGCCTGACATAAAGGCAATCTTGATCGTCGGGCGGATCTGGAGCAAGCGTTCGGCCAGGACTCGGCCGTTCATTTGGGGCATGACGATGTCGGTCAGGAGCAGGTGGATTGCGCCCGGGTAATCCTGGGCCACCCGCAGCGCTTCGGTGCCGTCGGCTGCCTTCAACACTGTGTACCCTCGCTCGTCCAGGACCCGGGCCGCCAGACGTCGCACCAAAGGCTCGTCTTCGACGAGCAGAATCGTCTCGGTGCCGCAAGGCAGCGGACCCTCGTCAGACGTCTGAGTCTCCGCCGTTGCCTCAGTGCGTGGCAGGTAAATCTTTATCGCTGTTCCTCGACCGGATTCGCTGGTCACGATGATGTTCCCCTCGTGTTGCTGGACGATGCCGTACACGGTGGCCAGCCCGAGCCCAGTGCCTTTCCCCTTTTCTTTGGTCGTGAAGAACGGCTCGAACAGATGCGCCTTGACGTCATCCGTCATGCCGATGCCCGTGTCGCTGATCGTCAGCAAAACGAAATCGCCGGGCTCAACTCCCAGGAACTCGCGCGCCTCGGTGGTGCCGATGGTGACGTTGGAGGTCTGGATCGTCAGCTTGCCGCCACGCGGCATGGCGTCCCTGGCGTTGACAGCCAGATTGACCAGGGCCTGCTCGATCTGGCCCGGATCTGCCCGTACGCATCCGAGGTCCCCCGCGGGGAGCGTGACCAGCTCAATGTCCTCTCCAATGAGCCTGCGAATCATCTTGTCCATGTCCAGGATGAGGTCGTTCAGGTTGACCGGATGCAAGGCAATGATCTGACGCCGCGAAAACGCCAGCAGCCGATTCGTCAGCCCGGTGGCGCGCTCCGTGGCCTTAAGTACCTGGCCGAGATCGTCGGACGCTCGCTCGTTCCCCGAAAGTCCTCTCCTGGCCAGGCTGGCGTAACCTTTGATGGCCGTAAGGATGTTGTTGAAATCGTGGGCAATACCGCCGGCGAGGCGGCCGACTGTTTCCATCTTTTGCGATTGCAGAAGCTGGGATTCCAGCGTCTTTCGTTCGGTGATGTCCAGCACGGCTCCCTGGTGATGAGTGGCGCGGCCGTTCTTGTCCCGAATAACCACGGTGCGATCCTCGACCCAGCGAACGGCGCCGTCTTTGCTCACGATCCTGTATTCCAGCCGGAAGGTATCCGTTCCGCGCAATGAATGGACTTCTGCTTCGGAGATCACGCGTTCAACATCGTCTGGATGGATGATGGTCTGGAATGTAATGGCACCGGATATAAACTCGTCCGGCGAGTAACCGAACTGGGTCACATTCTCCGATACGAATTCGACTCGGGCGTTCTCGTCCGGTGCCCAACGGAAGAGGACCACGGGGCTGTGCTGAACGACCACCCGCGTTTGCCACAGCATTTCCTCCACCCGCTTGCGTTCGGTGATCTCTCGTTCGATGCATACGATGCCGATGGTCTCGCCGGCGCTGTTGCGCAGCGGAGTCTTGATCGAGTCGAACCAACGCGTGCCGGTGGGAGTGGAGAACTGGTGCTCGGAAAAGACTGGAACTCCCTTGTCCATCGCCCGGATCTCTTCGGCACGAAAAGCGCTGGCCTGCTCCGGAGAGAACAAGTCGAAGTCGGTCTTGCCGATGAACTCGGCCTCGCTTCTGCCCAGCAAGCGGCCGAGCGACTTGCTGCAGGCCAGGAAGACCGAGCGCCGGTCTTTGAAGACGATGAGGTCCGGGGTGGTGTCCAGCAAGACACGGAGCATAGCGTCCTGAGCGTCCCGTTGGGCTTCGATGTGTTTGACCTGCGCTGCGGCTCGCACGCGCGATACCAGCTCGTCAGCGGGAACGGGCCACTGGACGACGTCGTCCACGATGGCAGCCAATTCGCCGGGGGGCGTATGGATGTTGCACATCAGGATCACCCGCGTGGCAGCGAGGGCAGGGTCCGACCTGATCTGCGCGCACACGAGCATCGCGTCGTCGGCCGCCAGGTCGGCTCCCAACAGGACTACGTCGGGTCTGACCTCGCGTGCCCCACCTACGCAGTTGCCGGTGGCCGAAGCCAGGCGAACGTCGAACCCGTTGCTCTTGAGCAGCCCTGAGATTCCGTGCAAAGGGCTCGAATCTCGATCCACGATGAATACTGTGTTCATTTCTCCTCAGACGGTTGGTTCAGATTCGCTTCCAGCACTTCACGGATCTTGCGGGCCAGGGTTTGTACAGTGTAGGGTTTCTGCAGAAAGGCTGTTTCTCGGTCCAGGACGCCGTAGCGGTTTAGATCGTCGTCGGAATAGCCGGACACCAGAAGGACCTTCAAGCCAGATCGTGTGGCGCCCAACTGGTGGGCCAGCTCGACGCCGTTCATTTGAGGCATGACGACGTCCGTGACGAGAATGTCGATGCGGCCCCGATCAGTCTGGGCGACCGACAGGGCTGCCACGCCATTTCGCGCCTCGAGCACCCGGTAACCCAGGTCACGCAAGGATCGCGCGACAGGACCCCTGACGGCGTTCTCGTCCTCAACCAGGAGAACCGTTTCCTGACCGACCGGCGAGGCAAGTTCCGGTCTGGTGAGAGACGTGTGCTCGGGTTCCTCATGGCGTGGCAAACAGATCTCGATGGACGCCGCCCCGCCTGGACCGGTGTGAGTCCAGGTGTAACCCTGATGTTGCCTGACGATACTGTAGACCGTAGCCAGGCTGGCTGGGGCGCCGGGTTCGGGTTCGGACGTGGCCAATATCGTCTCCCGCGATGAGAGGTCAACGAGTCTGCCCGGTTCCGTGCCGGCAGCCGAGGCACTCAACGTGACGTACTCGCCCGGCTCGACGCCCTGATGTGCTGCCAGGAATGGCCCGTCCGGGGCCAGGTTGGCGGCCTTCAATACCAGCTCACCGCCGTCGGGCATGGCGTCGTGGGCCATGACGGCCAGGCTGATTAGAACCTGTTCGATCTGACCGGGGTCGGCCTTGATCTGACCCAGGTCTTCGGCGGCGAGGATCGCGAGGTGGATGTTGTCCCCCAGCAAACCGCGCAGCATCTCATCCATGTCCGCCAGCAGTTCCTTCAGGGAAACGGTTCGTGGGGTCATCGTCTGCTGCCGGCCGAACATCAGCAGGCGATGAGTCCGGCTGGCCGCCCGTTCGGCAATCTCGATGACCTGCTCAACGTCCTCGCGCACCGGGTCGTTGGGAAACAATGCATCGCGCGCCAGGCTGGCATAACCGATGATCGCGGTAAGCACGTTATTGAAATCGTGCGCCACGCTACCCGCCAGTCGCCCCATGATCTCCTGCTTCTGAGATTGGACGAGCTGGCTTTCCAGGCGTTTGCGTTCCGTGGCGTCTACCATAAAACCCTGAACGTGGGTCACCCGGCCGGCGGGCTCGCGCACAGGAATGACTCGCAGGTCAGTCCACCGTACGTCGTGGGCGTGAGTGATGATTCGGCACTCTTCCCTGAATGCGGACTGTTCGTGACCCGGAGCCGCGCCGGCCCTCTGGAGCAGCCGCTGGAAATCGTCCGGATGTATCAACTCGCTAATCGACGCCGTCCCGGAGCGGAGCTCTTCGGCGGTGTAGCCGTATTGGGCGACGTTGTCGGTGACGAAGTCGATGGGATAGCCCGGTTGAAACCTGAATTGAAACAGAGTCACCGAGCTGCGCTCCACGAGAAGCCTGGTCTGCAGCAGTTCTAGTTGCTCGGATTCCAGTTCGGCGATTTGCTTTCGCAGAGCGGCGATCTCGGTCCAAGGCTCCGTTTGCCTCTCGACCTCGTCGTCCAGGTTGAGCATTTCGGTACTCCCCAATTATTAACTCGGGTCTATTGATATGAGCTGATGTCTCATTATTCCGGTTGAAGGTATCTTCACGATTATACGCTGAAACCGCTCTGAATGGCAAACTGCCCGCCAGGACGGTCCGGCGGACGGCGCCCGTGGAAAAAGAGAGAAGGGGCACGCAGGCGCCCCTTCAGGTTTGAGTTTCGGGGATTGCTGGCCGGTCGCCCAGACTTCTAACATCTTGACGGAGCTTGCCTGACGTCCTGTCTTCTTGGATGCGACTCCGACCGCCTGAGTCCGATCACATTGTAGGGTGCCCACGTGATCGTACTGTTGGCGGGCGGTTAAACCGCGTTTCACATGAGGTTAAGATTCGAATCGGCGCGAGTCTGGTCGCTAGACGACGTCCTTGAGGCTGAGGGCGATTCGTCCGCGGGCCAGGTCGATGCTGATAACCCTGACTTTGATGACGTCGCCGACGTTAACGACTGCGAACGGGTTCTTCACGTAGCGGTCGGCCATCTGGCTGACGTGCACCAGGCCGTCTTGCTTGACGCCGATATCCACGAAGGCGCCGAAGTCGACCACGTTGCGCACGGTGCCCATGAGGACCATGCCTTCTTTGAGATCCTCCATCTTCAGAATGTCCTGGCGGAGAATAGGCGCAGGCATGGCTTCACGCGGATCGCGCCCTGGCCGGGCCAGCGCTTCGAGAATGTCGACCAGAGTTGGCTCGCCGACCTCCAGGGCGGCGGCAAGCGAGGCTGTGTTCGACTTCCGCCGCAGGGTCTCGATACGGGCCGGCAGGTCCTTTTCGTCACCGCGCACTTTCATCTCAGCGTACAGCCGCTCGACCACCGGATAGCTCTCCGGGTGGATGAACGTATTGTCGAGGGGACGGTCGCCGTCCGGAATCTTGAGGAACCCGACCGCCTGCTCGTAAGTCTTGTCGCCCAGGCCCTTGACTTTCTTCAGTTGTTCGCGGCGGCGGAACGGGCCGTTCTCGTCGCGGTGCTTGACGATGGCGTCGGCCACTCGCCGCTTGATGCCGGCGACGTAGTTGAGCAAGGCGGCGCTGGCGGTGTTCACGTCCACGCCGACGTGGTTGACGGCACTCTCCACGACAGTATCCAGCGCTTCAGCCAGCCTCTTCTGATCCACGTCGTGTTGATACAACCCGACGCCGATGGCCTTCGGCTCTATTTTGACCAGCTCGGCCAGCGGGTCTTGGAGGCGGCGGGCAATGGAGATGGCCCCACGCATCGTCAGGTCCAGATCGGGGAACTCGACGCGCGCGATCTCGCTGGCGGAGTACACCGAAGCGCCGGCTTCGCTAACCATCACGTACGCCAGGTCCGGCATCTTCTCTCGCCCTTCGGCGATGATTTCCGCGGCCAGACCCTCGGTCTCGCGGCTGGCCGTGCCGTTGCCGATGGCCATGACGCGCGCTCCGGTTCGGTCGGCCCAATCGAGCAGCTTCGCTTTGGCCGCCGCCCATTCATTCTGCGGTGCATGGGGGTAGATCGGCCCGCCGCCCAGGAACTTGCCCGTTGCGTCCACGACGGCGACCTTGCAGCCGGTCCGGTATCCCGGGATCCAGGCCGATCACCGTTTTCCCGCGGATGGGCGGCTGGAGGAGGAGCTGCCGCAGATTGGCGGCGAAGGTCTGGATGGCGTGCTCGTCGGCGGCCACGGTCAGCTCGCCGCGCAGCTCGCGCTCGATCGAAGGAGCCAACAGGCGCTCGTAGCCGTCCGAGACGGCCTGCCGAAGCTGGGCGGCGAAGATGCAGCGCCGGTTGGAGATGACTCCGGCTTCGATGCGCTCGACGAGTTCGTCATCCGGTCGTTCCAGCCTGACCTTGAGCACACCTTCACGTTCGCCGCGATTTGCGGCCAGCAGACGGTGCGGCGGCAGCGAGCTCAGCTTCTCGCGGTAGTCGTAGTACATCCGGTACACGCCGCGTTCGTCCTTCGTCGCATCTGAGACGGTGACCACCAGGAAGCTTGCCTCGCGAGTGCGCGTGCGCACGCGGGCTCGGACGTCGGCGTCTTCGGCAACTATTTCGGCGACGATGTCTCGCGCGCCGGCGTAGGCATCGTCGACCGTGGGTACGGCTTCGTTCAAGAACGGGGCGGCGACCTGGTCGAGATCACCCGTCGTGAGCTGCTGAGCGAGCATCATTTGTGCCAGCGGTTCCAGCCCTCGCTCGCGGGCGATCGTGGCTCTGGTACGACGTTTGGGCCGATAAGGCAGGTACAGGTCTTCCACGGCCTGCAAAGTGTCGGCGGCATCCAGGCGGGCGCGCAGCTCATCGGTCAGCTTGCCCTGCTCGTCGATACTCTTCAACACTGATTGCTTGCGCGCTTCCAGGTTGCGCAGATAAGCCAGGCGCTCCGAGATAGACCACAGCTGCACCTCGTCCAACCCGCCGGTGACTTCCTTGCGATAACGTGCGACGAAAGGGACCGTGTTGTCGTCGTCGAAGAGCTCTATGGAGCGCGCCACCTGTCCGGGCCGGATGTTCAACTCGGCCGCAATGGCGGCGGCAAAATCGATAGGCATGCAGTTCCTCCGTCACAGTAGTTACCGATGATTATATTCGACCGGCAGTTCTGCGCAAGCAGCTGACCTCTTCGGTTTTCAATCTCAACAATTATTCATGTAATCTTCATGTTCTCTTCATAGTTTGGGGCTATAATAAGAGTGTGTGATGGGGGAACTAATCTGTCCCGCGATTTTCAAACGGAGGTAAGTGAGATGAAGAAGAAGATTGGACTCGTCTTGAGCGTGGGCGTGATCGTGGCCGTGATGGGAGCTTTCCTGGTCGGACCAGCTCTCGCTCAGACCCCGGCGCCGGCGACACCAGCCGCACCTGCGGCTCCCTCGACGCCGGCTGCTCCTCAGGGTGTGGCGCCGCGAGTGAGTGCCGGTTATGAGGCCCTGGCCA
The DNA here is from genome assembly GCA_963843645.1 of uncultured Chloroflexia bacterium. Lineage (GTDB taxonomy): Bacteria > Chloroflexota > Anaerolineae > DAOTYC01 > DAOTYC01 > CAWJLE01. The sequence goes on from CAWJLE010000005.1 coordinate 934,110, forward strand.
CACTGCTGGGCATGAGTGTGCAGGACATCAATACTGCTCGCCAGAACGGACAGACTTTGTCTGATATTGGCAAGTCGAAAGGCGTGACCGACCAGCAGATGATCGATGCGCTCGTTTCGGCTCGCAAGACCGCGATCGATCAGGCCCTCACGAATGGCAGCATCACCCAGGCGCAGCACGATTGGCTGCTCCAGGCGGCTCAGGACATGGCTCAGCTCCAGGTCACCAATCCGTTTCCTCTGGGTCGCGGTGGCCGGTTTATGTTGGGGGCCGGCCCGTTGGGTGGCAATGGGCCGATGATGGGCGGCGAGCGGGGCTTTGGGTTCCGTGGTTTTGGGTACAACCGAAACGACGATAACAACGGAGGCCGCGGTTTCAACTCCTACCGGTTCCAGGGCATGCCTGGGCGCGGTCGCAATGGATTTGGCAACGGATTCAACTTTAACTTCGGGCGGGGCGGCCGGTTCAACAACCAGAACCAGTCCGCTACCCCGGCTGCTCCGTCGGTGACGCCATCCGGCTCCTCCGGTGCGTAAACTCGACACCGAGCCTTGCATTTGAGCGACGGGATCGGCCCGTTCGCTCGTTTGGAGAGGCCGCCATCCCAAACGGGGTGGCGGCCTCGTTTCTGTGTGCCGCACGAACGCCCGATCTACGTTGCGAACATAACAATTTCTCTCCAAAGGCAACTTGCGATATAATGAGCCGGCGCTCCTGTTGTAACGGTAGGACTTCTGACCGGACGCTGCCATCGCTCCGCCCGCTCTAACGGGACCGATCCGGTTGGTGAATCAGGGGAGTGTTTGCCTGTCACACAGGTGAGGCTCCTCCCTGTGAATAGCCGCCCTCCGGAGGGAGTCATGATCGGCCGCATCGTTGAGGGCAAATACAGCGTCTTACGAGAAATTGGCTCCGGTACGATTTTCACCGTGTACCTGGCCGTAAATCAAATCAGCAACGAAGTCGTGGCTCTCAAGGTGCTTCGCGACGCGCTTGCCGGGAATGGGCAATTCCTCGCCCGGCTGCGGCGCGAAGCGACTCTGCTCGAAGAACTCGATTCCCCGTACGTGGCTCGCATCTTGGACTATGGTGACGACCAGGGCCGCATCTTCGTAGTGCAGGAGTACATCCCCGGACGCAGTCTCGATCAGATCTTGAAAGAAGATGGCCCGCTGGATGTGGAGCGGGCGCTCGGTATCATCCAGCAGGTCGCGCAGTGCGTGGCGGACTCCAGTGGAGTCGGGCTGATTCATCGCGACCTGCGTCCGGAGAACATCGTTCTGACTTCGGGTTTCAGCGCCAAGGTTCTCGACTACGGCGTCGCAGTTGCGCTGGACCTCGTTCGGCTCCGGCTTTCAGGAGCCGTGGGTCTTCCCCTCTACGTGGCCCCGGAACTCGCCATGGGCAGCTCCGGTGACGTGCGCGCGGACGTGTACTCGCTGGGCGTCGTTCTGTTCGAGTTGCTGACCGGCCGGACGCCGTTTTTGGGCGAAGAAGCGTCGGCTGTAATCCTCGGGCACCTTCAGGCGCCGGCCCCCTCGGTGCAATCGGTCAATTCCGACATTTCGCCCGCTGTCGATCGACTAGTGGCACGCTGTCTGGCCAAAGAACCCCAGGAGCGCTACCTGCCGCTCGATCTCGTGCGGGCCATCGCGGATCTGCTCGGCGAGGTGGAAGTGGGTCCCGGCGTGGAGGGCGCGCTGGCCGGTCATACCCTGGGCCGCTATCAGTTGCTGGAGCGAGTGGGGCGGGGCGGCATGGCTGCCGTGTACAAGGCGTACCAGTCCGGCCTCGACCGATACGTCGCCATCAAAGTTCTGCCGGTGTATCTCGCTCACGACCCGCGCTTCCTGGGCCGCTTTCGCCGCGAAGCGCGCGCCATTGCACAGCTCAATCACCCCAATATCCTCCCGGTCCACGACTTTGGGCGCGAGGGCGACCTGACTTACATCGTCATGAAGTACGTGGAAGGCGGCACTTTGAAGGATCTGTTGGGCCAGCCGCTGCCGCTCGCCCGGACGGTCGAGATCGTGTCTCAGGTGGCCGCTGCGTTGGACCACGCTCACGGGCAGGGCATCGTGCACCGCGACGTCAAGCCGGGCAACGTCCTCATGGCGGACACCCACTGGCCGCTGTTGTCCGATTTTGGCCTCGCCCGAATCGTGGGGACCAGCGTGCAGTACAGCTCCACGGGCGCGAGCATTGGGACGCCGGATTACATTTCACCGGAACAGGCGATGGGGCAGGCGGCGGATGCCCGGAGCGACGTCTACAGCCTGGGTGTCATGGTCTACGAGATGAGCACGGGCCGCGTGCCCTTCGAGGCGGGAACGCCTATGGGCGTGGTCATCAAGCACATCACGGCCGAGCCACCGCCGCCCACGCAATACAATCCGGAGCTTTCCTGGGCCGTGGAAGACGTCATCGTGAAGGCTCTGGCCAAAGAGCCGCGGGATCGCTATCAAAGTGCGGGCGAGCTGGCGTCCGCCCTGGAAGCAGCCAGCGCCGTCAAACCCGGAGAAGAGAAGGCTCCACCGGAGGCCGCGCAGGTCGATGCGGCGGCAGCACCAAGGCCGCCCACCGGCCGGCGCGCACCGGGCGCCGGCCGAGCAGTGTGGATGGTCGCGGCGGCAGTGCTGGTTCTGTTGATTGCGATTGGGCTGGCGACGCAAATGTGGTCCGGTGCTATTCCAATTATGCCTGACGTGCAGCAGCAGATTGCCGGGCAGGCACCGAGCGACCAGCCCCAGGGGATTTCTCCCACGGAGACTGCGCAATTGCGGGGTATTGCCCCTCTCGCGACGGCAACGAGCACGGTGATTGACACCGCCGGGTCGACGAGCACTGTGCCGGCAATCGATAGTGCCACGGCGACGCGGTGGGCGTCGCCGTCGCCCAGCGCTACGACGATGAGTTCGGCAACGGCAACCCACACCGCCACGGCGACGAACACGCCCTCGCCAACGTCCAGCGCCACGGTGGCTCAGACGGCGACGGCGACGAATACAGCGACGCCCACCGCCACGTCGACGAGCGCCCGACGCCCACCCCCAACGGCGACGCTCCGGCCGACGCCGAACCCGTCGCCTACTTCTCCGGCACCGGCGAGCGACAATGCTGTGAGCGACCTGTATTCCGCTCCAACGTGGTCAATCCGGGGCACGGCTTCACCGCCGGTGACGGACGTGTCAGTTTCTCGTGGACCTGGGCGCATGCCCTGGGCGCCGACGAGTGCTTTGAACTGGTCATGAGTGGAAGCCTGGAGGGACCCTTCTGGGGCGCTGTGGCCTGCCAGAGAGAGACGGACGTCTCCTTCAGCGTCGCGGATGCGAAGCACATCGTCCCCGGTCCGGGCGGCGAGTATTTCTGGACGGTCCGGGTGAACCGCAAGCTGGCCGACGACCAGTGGATCACCGTCAGCGCGACGGCCGAGCCGCGAGAGCTGCGGCGTTCGGGCGGGGGAGGTGGAAGCGGCGGAGGTGGTGGCGGCGGTAAGAGTGGGCCGCCCCCACCGTGATCGAATGCCGGCGTCGTCCCTCGTGGGTGCCTGGGAGCCCTGCTTTCCGGGCGTGAGACGATTGGCTCTCACTAAGGTGAGCGGTCTGGTATTGGAAAGCAAGGCAGCTGGGAGCGCATCGCAATACCCGTATTTCACGATCTGGGAGCGTGGTAGTGAGCGCGTTAGGCCGCAAATGTGGAATCGTTTGGATCACAGTGCTGGCACTGCTGTGGCTGCAGCTGGCCCAGGCGTTGCCGCCCTGACTCCGCTGACAGCGCGCGTATCTGTCACGTACACCGGCGGGCAGGCGACTGGGGGCGGTTCCTCGAACCCCGCCATTTCGACGGACGGAAGGTACGTCGTTTTCACATCGTCCGCGACCAATCTGACAGGTACGGGCGGCAACGGGAAAACCCAGATCTACTTGCGCGACCGGCTGATGAGCCAGACTTACCTCATCTCGGCAGCCAACATCACCGGGGATTTGGGCAACGGCGATTCTGACGCAGCAGTGATTTCCGCCGACGGCCGGTTCATCGCCTTTCAATCGACTGCCACGAACCTCGTGACGAGCACCACGGGTACCTCGCAAATCTTCGTACGTGACCGATGGTATGCGACTACTACCCTGTTATCCGTGGCCCTGGATGGGACGACGGAAGGCAACGGTCCCTCTTATGATCCCTCGATGTCCACCGACGGCCGTTTCGTTGCGTTCGAGTCCGACGCGAGCAATTTGGTGACAGGTGATACCACCATCGGCTTCAGAGATATCTTCGTGCGCGACCGCGATCTCGACCAGGACAGCACGTACGACGAGGCAGGAGAGGCCGTCACAACCCACGTGTCTGTGGATTCCGGCGGTCTGGCATGGGATGGTGATTCGCGCGCCCCGTCGATCTCCTCGACCGGGCGTTTCGTGGCGTTCGAATCCGACGCTAGTTTGACCGCGGGTGATTCGAATGGTTACACCGACGTTTACCTACACGATCGGGACACGGGCTCCACGAGTTGTGTCTCGGTCGAGTACCGCGATGGCGTGCCGGCCTCCGGGGGGAATTCGACCGGGCCGGCCATTTCCGCGGATGGCCGGAAGGTCGCCTTCATTTCGCGCGCGACCGATCTGGTGCCGGCGGACTCCAACGGCGTGGCCGACGCGTTCGTGCGCGATCTGAATACGGGCGCCACGATCCGCGTCTCGGTCTCCGACGGCACTGCGGCGGAAGCCAACGCTGCCTCTGAAAATGTGGCCATTTCCGCGGATGGGAGCTACGTCGCCTTCAACTCCACGGCGACGAATCTGGTCGGTGTGTCTGTCAGCGGCGGCGGCGACGTGTTCCTGCGGGGTCCGTTCTCAAGTCCGACCCCGCGGACTTTGCTTGCGTCGGCGGCAGTCGACGGCTCGACCGGGAACGGCGCTTCGTCGTCTCCGACTCTGTCCGGTGATGGGCGCTACACGGCATACACGTCTGCTGCGACCAACCTGGTGTCGGGAGATGACAATAGCAAACCGGACGTCTTCTTGTGCGATGCGCGTGGAGGCACACACTTTTCCAAAGTTGCGCCTGACCCGATCGAAGCCAACCAGCCTTTGTCGTACACCCTGGTTCTGACGACTGCCAATCCCAATGGGCGGACGAGCCTCGTCGTGACCGATACGGTGCCGGCCCACACGACGTACCGAGGAGGCTCGATGTCGGCGAGCCCGGCGGGCAAGGCAACCTGGACCACACCGGTCGGCCCGGAAGCCGGCCAGGTGCTGACCTGGACGATTCCGGCGCTGGACGGGCCAAGTGGGTCGACGCCGGCCGTGACGCTGACTTTCGGCGTTTCGATCGAGGTGCCCATCACGAACGGGACCAGGATCGACAACCACGCCCTGGTAGAAGGCAACCTCGCCTCCGCCTCGACGATCGTCCACAGTGTGCCGGACCTCGCAGTGGGCAAGGGGGTCCAGCCTGCCGACGTGAAGACGAACCAGGCGGTCACCTACACGATCAGCCTGACAAACGCCGGCACTGCGATCGCCGCCGGTGTCCGGATCACCGACGCACTGCCGTCCGGGGCGGCCTTCCTGAGCATGGTGAGCGGAGCGCAGCCGGTCATCACGTCACCTGTCGTCGTCTGGTCCGGCCTGGACGTCTATCCGAGCCGTTTGCTCTCGTTCCGGGCCAGGATGCCGAACCTCGCAGGGACGTATTCGAACGCAGTGACTGCCACGTACGCACTGGGCAACGTGTCGACCGGACCGGCGGCGCCGGTCGTGGTCCGCGAGCCCCCAAATTTGCACGTGAGCAAGAGCGTGACGCCCGCCGCGGTCAGCCTCCGGGAGCCCGTCACTTACACGGTTGTCGTGTGGAACACGGGCGGAAGCCCGGCATATGGCGTGCGATTGACCGACGCGCTGCCCTCGCTCGCTACCTTCCTCGGCATGGCGAGCGGCGGCGAACCGCCCACCACGACCTCGCCCGCGTTGGTCTGGTCGAATCCTGAGTGTCGTCACGAGCCGCACGCTCGTTTATCGCGCCGGCATGCCGGAAATCCCGGCCGTGTACTCCAGTGTGGTCACGACCACGTACGAAGTGGGCACGATCGGCACTGGAGAGACGGCGGCCGTGTGGGTCCGCAATCCCAACGTGTACTTGCCCCAGATCGTGCGCTCGTTCGCGTGCATGCCGGATCAATACGAGCCGAACAACAGTTACGAAGACGCAAAACTCTTGTCGGCGGACACGGCCCTGCTGGCGGACTTCTGCGCCAGTGATGTGGTGGATGAGTGGACGTTCGTCAGCGCCGGCGCGCCCGTCTCGATCAGGTTGACGAGAATTCCGTCCGGCAACGATTATGACCTCTATTTGTATTATGAGAAGTCGCTCGGTCTGTTCGATCTGAAAGCAAGATCGGAGGCCAATGGCAACGCCGACGAGCACATCAGTTACACCCCGCCCGGAGCCGGTACGTACCTGGTGCAGGTCTATGCCCGCACCAAGGCGAACCCGGCGACGTCAAGTTACCAGTTGTTCGTGGGGTTCAAATAGACAATGTGTGCTGTTTCCGAGTGGAGACCGCAACGAACGAGTGGGTGATGCCGTACACGACATCACCCACTCGTTCGTTGCGGTCTCCACTCGGAAACAGCACACACCCTACTCGTCGACGCCCCGCTCCGCCGGCCGTCTGTCTGCCGATTGCACCGACCAGTACGCTGCCGCGACCAAAGCACCACAAATCTGGGCCAGGTTCAGCCATTGGTCGGCGCGCCAGCCCCACCAGCGAAGGGTTTCGTCCGCCCGCGCAAAGCCCAGGCCGAATTGGATCATGCCGGAAATCGCCAGGTAGAGCAGCAAGAGACTGCCCGGGGAGTGTTTTCGACGGGCGAGGAAGAACAGCCCCAGAAAGAGCGCCAGGCTCAAGGCTGCCCCCATCGGCTGGACCGCGAAACGCGACGCGTACACGCCGAAGGTGTCGTACCAGACGAAATGGAGCAGGCCGAAGCCGGTCTGCCCGTATGCCGTTCCCCCATACAGGCACGCCAGCCAGCCAAAGACCGCGCTGCCGGACACTCCGAGCGCCAGGGCGTCGGCCCAGGAGCGAAACGGCACAGCCCGAACGTCGGCGTAAATCAGGAGGGCGAGAAGGCCGAACCACAGCCCGCCCTGCAAAATGAGCCCGCCCTGCCAGATACGGAAGGCAGCGGCGGGCTGTTCCCGAAAGTACTCGAAGTTGAGGATAACGTATCCCAGCCTGGCTCCCACGACGCCGCCCAGCAAACTGAACAACGCCGCGTCGGAAATCGGATCCAAGCTCAGGCCGCCGCGCCTGGCCTGCAGGTAAACCAGACCCAACCCTGCCAGCACCGCCACCGCCATCCACGCGGAGTAGGTGTAGACCGTCACGTTGCCAATTCGCAGCAGAACACTGGGCATGAATGGTTCCCTAAGGCCGCAGGCTCTCCACCACGCGGACGTATTTGTCGGCCAAGGCGCGCGCCTCCTGCTCCGTGCGTGATTCCGCGTGAACGTGGTACACCGGCAGGTCCGGATCAGGCCGGATCAGAACCCATTCGTCACCCAGAGGAATCTTGATGCCGTCGATCGTCTGCGCGCCGTAGCCCTGATACTGCTCGTGCAGCAGTCGCATAACCGTGCCCTTGGCTTCCCACGGGCAGGACACCCGCTCCTGCGCAACGTGGTAAGGCGGGAGCGACGCTACCACCTCGGAAAGCTTCGTCTTTTGACGCGCCAGGAATTCCAGCAGCTTGGCGACCGCGAACAGGGCATCGACGGCGCCCTGGAACTCCGGGAAGATGAAATTGCTCGTGCCGTCGCAACCCAGGATCACGCCCTCGGCCGACGCGTGGTTGACGAAATCGTACGCGTCCACCTTGGTGCGAATCACCTCGCCGCCGTACTGCTGGGCGATCTTCTCGAAGATAGACGGCTGATCGATGGGCACGACCAGCTTGCCGCCGCCGTGGTCCCGCAGGGCAAGCACAGCCATGGCTGCCGCGGCCACGGTGTTGGGCAAGATATTGCCCTTGTCATCCACCAGGAACAGCTTTTCTCCGCCGACGTCCAGCCGCACAGCCCAGATCGGTATGGAGGGCAGAGCTGATCGTAGCGAGCTGGCTCAGGGCGGCGTCGAATTCGGCCTGCAGGATGGACATCTTGGTCTCGTCGATGCGGCGCGTTGAGCGCGACGACGTTGCAGTTCAGGCTGGTGAGGATGTCGGGCAACACCTGTGCCGCCGGCGCGTACGCGTAGTCCACCACCATGTAGAAGTGCGTCTTGCGAATGGTCTCGACGTCGATGGCCTTCATGTAGTGCTCGGTGTAGCGTCTCGACCACGCGGGGCGCATACTCGATCGTGCCGATCTCGTCCAGGTACACGCGCCGAAAGTCCTCTCGGAAAAATACGCGCTCGATGTTGCGCTCGGCGGTCTTGCTCAGATTGCGTCCCTGGCTGTCGAAGAAGCGTATGTCGACGGTGCGCTGATCGAATGGCGACAGGCGCACGTGGATGCCGCCGTGTGCCTTCAGTTGCGTGTGTAATGAACCGGGCCACCGGGATCGGCGAGCTGCGCAGGTCCAGAACGTTGATACCGGCGGACGGGAGGCCGGAAATCATCGCGCGCTTGATCATGCGCGGGCTGCGGTGCGGGTCACGGTTGATCGTCACCGTCGAGCCGCGGGGCAGAGTAGCGCCGAAGGCCGCGCCCAACCGGGCCGCCATTTCCGGCGTCAGATCGATGTTCACCAGGCCCGTCACGCCGAACCGCCCGAAAGAGACGCGGCGGCCCTGCGAGCCCCAGATGATGCTATTCTTGACGGTCGCGCCGGCCTCAATCTCTTTGCCCGGCCAGATCTTGACTTCAGGATGGATGATGGCTGCCTCGCCGACGATCGTGTTGTCGCCGATCACGACGCCCTCGAAAACGACGGCGTTCGACTTGAGGCTGCACTGGCGGCCGACGATGGCGCCTCGCAACTCCACGCCCTCGCCGATATACGAGTCACGCCAGATGACGCTGCGGTCGATGTTCGAGCGGTTATCGATGATGGTGAAGTCGCGCACCACGCGTCGGGCCATGGATGATGACCTTGCCCTTGACTTTGACCCCGTTCCCCAGGTAGATGGGGCCGTATAGCTCGGCGTCCGGTGCGATCTCGACATCGTCGCCAACCCAGATGTTGCCGCCGATGTGATGGCCCACGTCGCCCAGCTTCACGCGACCGTGCAGCAGGTCGCCTGTGGCGCGCATATACTCCTTGATGTCGCCGATGTCGCACCAGTAGCCGTCAGCGACGTAGCCATACAGAGGGATGCCTTCGTTCATGAGCAGTGGGAACAGGTCGTTGCTGAAGTCGAACGGAACGCCGGCCGGGACGCGATCCAGAATCTCGGGCTCGACCACGTAGATGCCGGTGTTGACCGTGTCAGAGATCACCTCGCCCCAGCTCGGCTTCTCCAGGAACCGCTGAATCCGGCCGTTTTCGTCCACGATGATCACGCCGTACTCCAGCGGGTTAGGCACCCGATACAGCACCAGCGTCACCTTCGACCGTTTGGCCTTGTGGAATTCGATGGCCTTCGTGAGATCGATGTCGGTCAGCGCGTCGCCGCTGATGACCATGAAGGGTTCGTCCAGCATGGTCTGCGCGTTCTTGACACTGCCGGCGGTGCCGAGCGGGGTTTCCTCGAGGGAATAACTGATGTTCATGCCGTAACGCTGGCCGTCGCCGAAGTAATCCTGAATCGTGTCGGCCATAAACTGCACGGTGACTACCACATCGGTCAGGCCGTGCTGCTTCAGGAGTTTCAGGATGTGGCCCATGACCGGCTGGTTGACGACCGGAACCATAGGCTTAGGGCGACCTACGGTCAGCGGGCGCAGGCGCGAACCAGAGCCGCCAGCCATGACGACAGCTTTCATATGGCTACCTCCCCACGAATGGTAAGTGTTTGGATGTGTCCTCGGGCACGCTGCGAGAAGGGTCGTCCTACAGCGATGGAGGACTGGGGGGCCGGGTCCCCGCGGTTGGATTAAACATCAACTGGGCCATCCCGGTCACTAATTACATTATATGCGACGGCTAAGGGGAAGTCAAGGCCATTTTGCCGCGGGCGGGCAACGGTTGTTTCCCGGACTCGTTCGAGGCCCACCCATCACAGCAGCGGCGGCTGCAGGGGATCGTCGGGCGGTACAGTCGAGGGCGTGATCACTTCAGCGTCCCGGAGAGATTCCAGGAGGATGGTCGTCAGGCGGCGAGCGTTCTGGACCGCATAATTCGCCCGGTTGTTGTTAAAGAGGAGATGGACTTCTTCGGCTTCGTTCGCCAGCTCACCGGCGTACGGCGCCCACTGCTGCAGCTCCTCGTCAGAATAGAGGTAGTTGAAACGCTCGCCGGTATTCTCGACTTTCCGGTACCAGCTTTTGTAGTTTCTGCCGTGAAAGCGCACGATGGCTACCGCCGGGTCGGCCACGCTCAAGATGGTGGGCACACTGCCACTGCCCATCTGCGGCTCATCGACCACAGTCAGGCCGAATTGCTGTCCGCGGAAGAAATCCAGAACGTCGGGCAAGACGTCCGGTTTGAGCCAGCTCTCGTGCCGAAACTCCACGCTCAGCCGATCAAATGGGAACTGATCGCGACAGCGCCGAAGGTAATCCAGGCTTTCGACGCTGAACGTGAACCAGGTCGGGAACTGAAAGGTGATCACTCCCAGTTTGCCCGCATCCCGTAGCGGCTGGAGCGATTGCCTGAACATGTCGAACGTCAGCTGCTCCGGCGTCACGCGGTCGTGCCAGGTCAGTTGCCGGAAGGGCTTGACGTCGAACACAAATCCGGGCGGCGTGCGCTCGGCCCAGACGGCGAAGTTCCGCTCGGCTACCAGCGTGTAGAAGGTCGAATCGACCTCTACGATGGGGAAAAACTGAGCGTAATACGCGATTTGCTTGTTCTTTGGCAGGTCGGCGGGGTAGAATGGCGTATGCTGCGACCAGCTACACGTACCCACGAGAATTCGGCTCATCACACGTCCCTCTCGCCTCACGAAATTACCTGCGTTCATTGTAGCATATGAGCGCAAGGACGACGATAGGTTTCAATTGCCTTTGGACGCAGAGGCCGCAGCCGTTATAATGACTGCCGAACAGACAAACACATTCGAATACAGAGTACACTGATTGGAGTCGCCATGCAGGAATTGACCTTAGCCCAATTGATTCCCGTCCTCCAGACGGCCATCGGCCCGCTGGTCATGATTTCGGCTGTAGGCTTGCTCGTCTTGAGCATGACCAATCGTCTGGGCCGCGCTATCGATCGGTCAAGGCTTCTGACGATGCAACTGCCCGGCGCCAGCGCCATTGCGCGGTCAGCTATCGAAGCGCAGTTGCTCATCATCTGGAACCGGGCGCACTGGCTGCGCGCGGCCATCGCGCTCGCGGCAATCAACGCCCTCAGCGCCGCGATCCTCGTCATCGTCCTCTTCCTCACCGCCCTGTGGCGACTCGAAACGGCCTGGCTGATCACCGGACTCTTCGTGATCTGCATGGTATGCCTGATCGGGTCGCTGATCGCGTTCATCCACGATATCAACCAATCCCTTGCGGCGCTGCAGATCGATATGGAAGCCGCCGGCCTCACGGGGTCGATGACGAAGAAGTGAGCGCGGCTCCGTGCCGCGGCCGCATTCGCAGCTGATTTCCTGGCCGAAGAGGAGATCGTCTTTTCCGGCGAGCCGTCGCAATGAGGTTCTTGGCAGATGAATGTTGCGATGCGAGTGTAGTGCGTGATCTGCGCTCTGCTGGCCACGACGTGCTTACGCAATCGAAGCGCTACGTGGAGCAAGCGACGACGAAATACACCGGACGGTTGCAGGCCGAACGGCGTGCTCTCTCGGACCCTTACATCAAATCCCCCAGCGGACCCAGATTGAGGTTGAGCTCCTCGCCGGCGAGGCCAAAGGCCTCCTTGAGCTCGTCCATGCGGATGTCCAGCTTCATGAAGGTGTCACCGAGGCGCTCGATCTCGTCGTCGTTGAGCGAGCCGTTCTCAATGCGGCGCAGTGCCTGCCGCTCCATCAACTGGCGGACCAGCTCGATCACGGTGAGGACGAGCTTGGCGAGGCCCTTTTCCACGCCCTCGGGGTCGGCGTTGATCCGGCTGGGCAGGGCCGAAGTGACCTGGTCGATGGCCGTCGTGAAATTCTCCAGCTCGCCGGAGCTGGTGAGCAGCTTGCTGCTCGGAACGTCGCTACTGGCGATCATGATATTGTCTCTCCTACGGATTGGGCCGGCGTCGAGTTGAGCGTGACGAAACTGTACGCCGGCCAGGGGCCGGTCAGAAGGAACTGAAGCTCCGGGTAAGCGGCGATGAGCGCGCCGACTTCCTGCCGGAAGACTTCCCGTCGCTCCAGCGGAATGAGGTACGCCGCTGATAAAAGCTGGCGCGTCGTGATCAAAACACGGCGCACGTGGTCGTCCGCCAGAGCGACGAGCGGCGCATTGACTTCGAGGGCCAGCGCCTCGGCTTGCCGTTTCATCTCCTGCTCCCAGTGGACGCTCTGCAATCGCGCGAGCAGATACGCGCGTCCATTCCGTGCGGTGGATGCTCCACCCCCGGAAGGCGGGCGGCCATGGTCGTTCTCTTCGGGGTCCCACAAGACGTGCAGTGCCAGCTCCACCCGGCCGCGCACGCGTTCCAGGTCACCGCAGAATGGGTCGTGATACTGAGCCAGCATGGCTCGAACGGCGTCCTCGTCCGCTAAGACAGTGCCAAACCGAACGGGCAGGACGGTTCGCGAGATCATGAGGGCTTCGATCACAGCTTCGTGGCGCCACAAGTTGTCCGGGCTCGGCGATGGCTGCGCGGAAGTGCAGGGCGTTACCCAGGCCGCCAGGTCCTGGTGTGTGATGCACACCGGCGCCGCGTCGTCGATGCCTGTTCGAGCCGGAGCCGCTTCTCCGTTTCGATTGCTAATGGCATACAGATACTGGTGCATCATGGTTGTTCCCCCGTGAGGGCCGCGAAGGCCTGCTCGGCGGCCAGATGGCGCAGCTCCTCCATTCTGTCCACGGACGTGAGCAGAAGCTTCAAGCCAAGATAGACCAGGTCTACATTGGCGACGGAGATCGTGATGTCGCCGTTCAAGACCACTCCCTTATAGATAGCCCGGTCCAGCAGATCCAGCAGAGTGACCTCTTTCTCACTCGCTACGCTCTGGCTCATGCGCCTCTCCCTCTGTTTCCACTCCGGTGAAGTTGTACGGGGGCCACGGACCGGTCAACTCGATCCGGAAGCCCAACGGACCCAGTTCGGCGTTCAGGCTCTGCAACTCTGCACTGAAGTCGGCCCACTGCTCATCCGCAACCAGGTAAGCCCCGTTGAGGATCATCTCGCTCTGCTCGCCGTCATCCGCCCGTTTCTGCAGGGAGCCGAGGACGGCCTGGGTGCAGTGGGCCGAGAGCCGATCGTGGCAGCACTGCGCCTTTTCGTCGCTGATCCGCTCCGCCTGCACCTGGATCGCCTCCTCCAGCTTCTTCTTCTTGAAGTATGCCGCGCCACCGGATTTGAGGCTTAGCTCAGCGCGACGCTCCTTGATGCCGGGGTCGATGTCTTCGACTTTCAGGGCGAGGACGTTCGCATCGCAATACGCTTTCACACCCCATTCCTGCTTGCCGCTCAAGTGCGCAAGAGTGGCCGAGAACTCGTCGTAGTGCTGGTCCAGTGCCTGCCGGAGACTGTCTTCGCTGCGGTAGATCGTGCAGAAGCGCATCGGTACGAGCGTGCCGCACGTGACCAGTGCGTCGAGCACCTGCTGATGCGCGAAGACACGCGCTTCGACCCACTTAATATCGTCCAGGTGATTTTCCAGCTCCTCCTGGCCGAACTCACACAGAGGAACCTGGCTCACGATGCCCTGCAGGTCGCGGTGATGAACCCGGTACACCGGATGAGCGGGATCGATCCCTTCCGCGGGCACGTCGTCACCGATGCCGTCGTTGGCAGCGCTCATTATGGCGTACAGGTAGCAGCCCAGGCCATTCTCTGAAACTGGATCGGAGCCCTCGCCGCGGACCGGGACTTCCGCAGGTTCCAAAACTTCGGACGTCTGTGCGCCGGATGCGGGCTCGGGCCCGACTTCGCGCAGCAGACGCTCGTTCTCGGCGATCTGACGGCGGATGGCCTCAATCTCCCGGCGGACATCCTCGTCTGGGCTAGGCGCTCTACCTGGTCCTTCGACCGGGGCGGCAGGAACGGAGGATTTCTCCTCATTGGGGCGACCGCTCAGGGCAGCCCCCGCACCAGGCTCAGTAGGGACGACCTTGACCGGTCGCCCCCATGTGGGTGGGACGTCGGCTTCGAGCCGTTCCAGGGCGCTCGCCAGCATGGCGCCCATCATCGTCTCCTTCAGGAGAGCCTTGACTTCTGCCAGGGCTTCAACCTGTGCTTGACGAATGATCTCGTCGACCTGATCGGGGGTCAGGCCGGGAATTTCCTGGGCGAGACGTGCGATCAAGGCGGCTGTTTGTTCGTTCATCTGGGTCTCCACGTCCATCTGCCTGTCGTCAACCGTCTGCTTTATCCCGTCGTGTCTGACTTCAATCGTCCCTCCGGGGCGGACCGCGCTGACGCCGCCCTGGCGCGTGAGCCTCGCCCGCACACCGGTGCGGCGCACGAATCAGCAGGCGGTGTCCTGACGCCGAACCTGAATGAGCAGCGTGCTTTCCACGGCCTCACGACAGAAGGAGCCGATGATCTGCTCGGCCGGCTGGCGCGTTTGCTCCGCTCGCCCCGCTCGCAACGCCTGGCTTTCGACGAAAGCGGTGAGCAGTCGGTAGGATTTCGTCAGGGCGGTCATGCGCGCCTCGGCGTCTGGGTCATTTGGGGCATGGTCCGGATGCACCTGGGCGGCCAGCCGGTGGTAGGTCTGCTTGATCTGGGTCTGGGAGCAGCACTCCGGCAGCCCGAGGCAACGACAGGCTTCGTCGACAGCTTCGAAAGACGGGCAGGTGACCTCGACCGAGGCAAAACTGTACGGAGGCAATGGGCCGACGCGGCGGAAGGTCAGTTTGCCGCCAAACTGCTGATCCAGGGTCTCGAGCAGGTGATCCAACTCCTCACGACCCTGCTCGTCGAGCAGCAGACCGACGTTCAAGACCATATTGTCGTCCATGAGCGGATTCGGGATCATGTCCACGGCCAGCTTCTGCAAGCCGGGCAGGATGGCGTCGCTCAGCTCTGCGCGCCGACGCAGCAACTCGGTTTGCACTATCCGCCCAATCTCCACGCGCTCGGCCATCGTCTCGGCCGGCGGTTGGGCAGCCATACGTGACTTCAGCTGGACGATGCGCTCGTCTTGGGAGATGGCCTGGAAGACCTCCTGCACGTTCCACAGAACGACAACCTCTACCTGGGCGCGGCCGGCGAGCTGGGTGAGCGTGGTCTCGAACAGGGTGTGCCCCTGGGTCAGCAGCCCTGCCACCTGAGTCTCGTCAGCCAGCACGGTCCCAAACCGAACGGGGATGATTGGAAGTCGTGCATGACCGACTCGACGACGCGCTGGTGCGCGACCAGATATCCCACGGCCTCCTGGCGACCCAGGAGGTCATAGCTGGCGCGTCTCGTGCGACTGACGACGGCGCTCAGTTCGTGGTTCGGAATCGTGTACACTTCCTCTCGGGCGTCGTCCACGCCTGCGGGATCGAAGATGATCCGGTCACTCGTGGGGATGATGCCGTATACGTATACTGAGTCAGAGCATGGCTGCTTCGAAGTGGTGACGTCCGATTTGGAAACTGCTGACATCAACGTCATCGGATATTCCTCCTTCATCGGATTCCGCGGATTTTTGTTGCTGCTGGAGTGCTTCGCCGTGCAGCTCCAGGAACTCCCGCATGGCGAGCATCGCCGCCCGCCGGCACAGCCCTTCGATGTCCGCGCCCGACAGACCCTCGGTTTGCTCGGCCAGATCGTCCAGATTGATGTCCGCAGACAGCGGCTTGTTCCGCGTGTGCACGCGCAGAATGGCGAGACGCGCGTCCGGGTCCGGCAGCGGCAGCTCCATGATGACGTCGAACCTGCCGGGACGCAGCAGGGCGGGATCCAGGATGTCGAGGCGATTGGTCGCCGCGAGCACGACCACGCCTTTCAGCTCTTCGATGCCGTCCATCTCCACCAGGAACTGGCTCACCACGCGCTCGGTGACGCGCGCATCAGCCTCACCGCCGCGCCGGGGCGTCAGCGCGTCCAGCTCGTCGAAGAAGATGACGCAGGGCGAAGCTTGCCGGGCCTTGCGGAACACCTCGCGCACACCCTTTTCTGAGTCGCCGACCCACTTGGAGAGCAGCTCCGATCCTTTGACGGCGATGAAGTTGACGCCGCTTTCCTTGGCGACTGCCTTGGCCATCAGTGTCTTGCCGGTGCCCGGCGAGCCATGGAGCAGGATGCCCTTGGGCGGTGTGGTGTGCAGACGGGCGAACAGGTCAGCGTACTGCAGCGGCCACTGAACGGTCTCGGTGAGCAACCGTTTGATCTCGTCGAGGCCGCCGATGTCGTCCCAGCTCACGTCCGGTACCTCGGTGAAGACTTCACGGATCGCCGACGGCTCGATCTCGGCCAGGGCGGATACGAAATCAGACGCGGTCACTTGCAGCGCTACGAGCTTGTCGTAAGGAATCTCGGCCTGCGCAAAGTCGATGTCCGGCATCAACCGGCGGAGGGCGCTCATGGCCGCTTCGCGGCAGAGTGCTTCCAGGTCGGCGCCGACGAAGCCATGCGTGATTCCGGCTATCCGGTCCAGGTCGACGTCATCGGCCAGCGGCATGCCCCGGCTGTGGATTTCGATGATCTCGCGCCGGCCAAGCCGATCCGGCACGCCGATGGCGATCTCGCGGTCAAACCGGCCGGGCCGGCGCAGGGCGGGATCCAGCGTATTGGGGATGTTGGTGGCGGCCACGACGATGACGTGCCCCCGCGATTCGAGACCGTCCATGAGGGCCAACAGCTGGGCGACGACGCGTCGCTCTACCTGCCGGTCACCACTCATCTCCTCACGCTTGGGTGCGAGAGCGTCGATCTCGTCGATGAAGATAATGGCTGGGGCGTTGCGGCTGGCTTCCTGGAACAGGTCGCGCAGGTGCGCTTCGCTGGCACCGTACCACTTGTCGATGATTTCCGGTCCATTGACGTGGACGAAATGGGCGCTGGTCTCGTGGGCGACGGCGCGGGCGATCAGGGTCTTGCCGCTTCCGGGCGCGCCATGCAAGAGCACGCCTTTGGGCGCGTCGATGCCGAGGTGCTCGAAGATCTCGGGGTACTTGAGCGGCAGCTCAATCATCTCTCGGATACGGCGCAGCTCCCGCCGCAGTCCGCCGATGTCCTCGTACGTCACGGTGCCCGGCCCTCGATCGACCGCTTCGCCTTCACTTCGAATCGTCGTCGCGGGGGTGATCAGCACCGGACCTGCCGGTGTGGTCTGCACGACACTGAAACTCTGAGCGCGCGTGCCGAACAGGTTGGCACGCACTCGATCACCGGCGACCACGGGGATGCCGTCCAGGATTTCGCGACAAGTATCGCGCCTGAGCGCTGCCGGTCTTGCCCTTGGGACCGTCGACCGGCGTCAAGACCACGGCCCGCGCGGGCTGAGAGGTGACCAGGCGCACGGTGACCTGTTCATCGAGGCCGGCACCGGCGTTGGCGCGCATGATGCCGTCCATCTGAATGAGGTGTTGTCCACGCTGAGCCGCGTAGGCCGGCATGATGCGACCGGCCGTGGCTCGCTGACCGGCGATCTCGACGATATCGCCGATGCCGGCGCCTAGCCCTTCCAGGTCGGCCGGATCGAGACGCACCAACCCGCGCCCAACGTCTTTGGGCAGCGCTTCTGCAACACGGAAGGAAGTCTTCTTAGCTGGGTCAGTCATCACTCTCCTCCCGACACGAAGCCCTTGCCGCCGCAACGGGCGCAGGGCAGCTGGCTTTCCGGCCGCAGATATTCGGAGTCGCTGCACGCACAGCCGGAGCCCGCGCAGCGGGGACAGGTTACCGCGTTCGAGGGAGCCTCCACGACACCCACACCGGAACAGCACGTGCATGTCAGGCGTGAGTGCGGAAAGACCCCGCTCCCATGGCAGAAGGGACAGACCCTCGTCGGAGGACGCAGGACCTTGACGCCTGCTCCGCCGCAGACCTGGCAGATGGACTGCGGAGACAGCAGGTCGAAAGGGTCCCGACCCGTGCCGCTGCAAAACGCACACGTCACGGTGAGGATTGTCGCATCCGCCATTGTCGGAACCTGGGTCGGATGATGGTGATGCGATTTTGGTTTCATGCGCTCTCTCCCAATCTGGCTTCCAGCCGGTCCAGGCGCTCTTTCAGGATCCTGTTCTCTTCGTTCAGCTCTTTGGCGCGCGAGGATAGATAGGGATCGCTCTGCCACCAGTTGATGCCCATCTCCATCGCTTTATCGACGGAGGCGACCAGCAACCGAACGCGGATGTTCAGCAACTCCACATCGACGAGGGAGATGCTGATGTCGCCCGCGACCACGATTCCCTTGTCCAGAACGCGTTCCAGGATATCGGCCAGGTTGGTGCCTTGTACGGAATGCTGCAGGCGCTGGTCCTGATTCATGCTTTACCCCCAGTGGCCGGATTCAGCCGGCCAGGAACGGCATCATTCCTCTTCCATGACCTCTTCACGGGTGTAACGCTTGACGCGCTTGTAGCTGATGATAGTGCCATCGTCGTCAAGTCGGACCTGATAGCAGCCGAGCATGTCCTTGCAATTGGGCACGCACTTCAGCTCGACGATCTCCACACACACCAGCCAGCTCTGATCGTCCTTCGACAGTGCTGAAATGGTGTCGACCGGGAGTCCTGTCAGGGTTGCCAACTGCTCCTTCGCCTGCATGGCGATCTGTGCGCCGCTCAAGGCTTTCATGGTAGTCTACTCCTCTTCAATCTTGTTTCGTTCGCGAATGAATCTGAGTCTCTCCAACAGGAACTCTTCGGCCTCGTTGAACTCTGCTTCGCTGATCTCGCCCATGTCGAACCGCAGCTCCAGCTCCATGAGCTGGCCATGCACTGTGTCGGCGTTGTAGATCTGGTTCTCAGCTTGCTCGCCTACCTTCTCTGCGACCCACATAACCCCTTTGATGGGGCCGAGCACCGGGAACGCCAAAGCGCTGAGCAGTCCCATGGTGACCTAGTCCTTCCACGAGATGACCACATTGACGAAATTGTAAGGGGGCACGGGTCCAACGTACTTGAAGATCATGCGCTTGCCCATTTGCGCGTCGAGTTGCTGGATCGTCTGGTCGAACTGGGGTTGTGTGGTGCTCTTGAGCAGAAACGCGCAGTTCAGCACCATGCGATCGGTGATTACCTTGTTCGCCTTTGTTTGGTCGACGAGTGGCCGGAGCTGGCTCGAGGATCGCCTCGGTGTCTTGGTCGCGCTTCTTCCACATGGCCGCCTCTATCAACTCGCCCAGACGGATGCGCTCGTAGTAAGTCTCTTCGGGCGTACGCCCGTTGAGCTTGTCCCGCAGCTGGCGTATGGCCGGGTTCTCGTCCAGCAGTTCCTTGAACACAACCTCTTCGTACCAAAACGCCTTCAGCCCCAGCTCGATCATACCGTCCATTTCCTGCAGCAGACCGTTGAATTCTCCGTAACGGCGTTCCAGCATCTTGTGGGTGATGGCGTCCTCGCCGGGAGCCACCGTACCGAACCGTACCGGCAGCATCGTATTGAACTGGGCCATGGCCTCTTCCAGGACCAGCGTGTGCGCCATCATGTTGCGCCGGCTGCTCTCGTATTCGATGACTGGCGAGTCGCTGACCACGGCAGCTAACTCGCGGAACTGGATCGTGTGCACGGGGTCGCCCCGCTCGCCGATGCCGCGATTGGCGAAGTGCGGCGGCTCGGGGCAGCGCGCGATACAATACACGTATTTTCCCATCGGAGTTTCAGTTTCAGGCATGATCACTCCTCCATCCCCGGTTACAACCGGGAAGAGTCCGAACCGTCCGTCTGATTCCGCGTGACGCCCCACTCGAAGTGCAGAACCAGGCCTTTGGAAGCCAGCGCCTGCACCAACACAGCCAACACCGCCGTACCCCAGGTCTCTACTCCTGCCTGGTCCATATCCGGGCGAAGACGCGTGTACTGGTCACGCAGGGCGGCATATGCCGATGCGGCTTCCGGCTCCAGACTGGGAAGGACGCGCGTGTTCAGCATGGCGTCGAGCTTTCGGCCGTCGCTCTCGCGCCCGGCGCGATAGAAGGCGGCGGTCTCCATGGCCAGTTCCAAGTGGCTTTCCATGTCTCCGACCAACAGGATCAATCCGGCTTCGCGAGCGGTCATCTTGCCGCCTGCCGTCTCGTCCTTCAGGCGGCGGGCCAGGCCCTTGCGCCCCACGATGCTGCGGGCAGCATTGGTGACGTTCTGGCGATCCAGGGCGAAGAGAGCCTTGCCGAATCCGTTGCGGATCGCCAGCTCGTTGGTGAAGACCTCACGGGGGCCGACCAGCGTCAGCGTGGCGGCCAACGAGCGAAGTACGGCCTCGAACCTGACCGGCTGATCCAGCTTGAGCTGCACTTGAAGGTCTCGCGTGGCGCGTGTCGTCCCATTTTCAGCCAGGGGGTGAGCGTGCTCGTGGGCCAACAGACCTTCGGCCATGATCGGATCCGACCAGTAGCCCTCTTTCTCCATGATCTGCCGGTTGACGAACACGTGACAGCTCTCGGGATTGGCCAGATCGTACACGTTGACCACCGGCCGCTGGGCCAGCGCAGCCGGGCTGGCCTCTGGCAGGACCGAACCGGTGTGACGGGCCAGCGGCTGCAGATCGGTCAGGATGAAGAGCGTCACACATCGGTGCGGCCAGATATTGCGCTGCGTGTAGGTCCGAATGACCGATTCCTCGACCTGAATGAGAGGCAATACCCCGCTCTCCATGTCGGCGACGACTCGCAGCTCTGTTCCCGCGATGCGGTGCAAGCTCAAATGCTTGACGTTACGTGCCACACTAAGCCCTCTTCAGTCGAATCTCAAGAATGCCGTTCTTGTAGGTCCTCTGCAGCGATTCCGGATCGACCGGATGCGACAGCAGGATTTCCTTGGCGTACCGCCGTTCACCCGTGGTCTGCAAGGACAGGATGTCTTCCTGTGCCTCGATCGTGATTTCGGCCTCGCTCACGCCGGGCAATTCTGCCACCAGGACGACTTCCTCGCCTTCATCGAAGACATCCACCAGAGGCTCTCGCACGTCGGCGACGACCGGTCCCTCATTCGTGCTGCGGATGTTACCGAAACGCTCCACCTGTGGCACGCCGCCGAGGCCGGTCCGTATGCTGAAGCCATAGACGCCGCGGCCCTTGTCACCCAGTCCCTTGACGTTGAACTCGCCGGTCTGGGTGGTTTCGGTCTGTCCACTTTCCATCATGTTCGACAGCACATCCATAAAGTCGCCCAGCCCCTTGAACAGGCCACCGAATCCGAGATCGATGTTCACGCTTGCCGGCGGGGTCTTGTCCTCGTCTGTCTTCTTCCTCTTAGTAACCATGGCTTTCTCTCCTGTAATGTCTGGGAGTATTGCTGACGTTAGTCTTCCGATTCCGTCGGCGAATCCTCTTCCGGGCAGACCGGGGCGGCTGCGGGCTGGGCGGTGCGCGACCGGCGGCGAGCCTTCAGCAGCCGATCTTCTTCCACCTTGATCGCTTCCATATCCCGCACGCGCGGCCAGCATTGGAGTCGCCCGGTGCCAGTGTTGGCGCAAACCGACCGCAGTGTTCGAATGTGCCTGAAGGTTTTGATGCGACCTACGGATTCCAGTGTTCTCATCTTGATCCTTGCTCCTTTCGTGTCGCGACTCCGTCGCGGCTCAGTACTCCAGCGGAATCTCACGCCAGGTCTTTTCCTTTTCGGCGTTTTCCACATCCTTCGCCCCATTTGACCGCGCCCGGCCGGTGGGTTGGGCGGCCGTCACCGTTCCATACAGGCTGTCCTGCAGAACCTGGAGCTGCCCGCGGATCTGCTCCAGGCGATGTGAGGTGGCTTCAGCTTTGGTCGTCCACACGCTCAGCTCTCGCTCCAACCGGGCCTTCTCGTGCTCCAGGCGGGTCAGATCCGTCACGGCCTGCTCGCGGGTGTTGGCCTTCTTGCGATTCGCCACTGATTGAGGCCCCGGTACGTCACGCATTCCTCTGACCTTCATTTGTCTGACTCCTTCCTTCCGGCATGATGCGCAATCCACAGCGCGTGATCCGTGATGCGTAATCCGTAGTTCGCGATGACGGCTCAGCCCCAATGCAGGATTGAGCATCAAGGATCACGTATCAAGCACTGACCATCGCTCACCCGCAATGATGCTCGATGAGGCTGAGCAGCATCTTCCTCTGCTGAATGCGGCGGTCCCGTGACTGGGTCGTAAAGGCAGTCTTGCTTTCCAGCATGTCCAGACAGATGTTGAGGAAGAGCGGATCGTGCACCGACATGTTCACGTCCTGCATGGTCACCACGCGCGCGATCAGAATGCACGCCCGGAGCGTCGGCGCCTGGTCGTATTCGCCGGAGGCTCGGAAGTCGCGGATCATGTCCACGATTCGAGCGGATCGCTCGGGGTCGAGATTGGTGCGAGACGACGTGATGGACACTTCGGTATCCCGATCGTAGTAGTCGACGTCCATGGTGACCAGGCGGTCGCTAAGCGCGTCCTGAGCCTCGTGTACGCCGGCATACTCCTGCGGATTACTGGTGAAGATGGCTCGGAAATTGGGATGCACCTTGATGTAGTTATCCTCGCGATTCATCGTGGGCAGCACGAGCATGTGCTCTTCCAACACGGCGAGGAGAACGTTGTTGGCTTCCGGCCGAGATCGAGTGAACTCGTCGTAGACGAGGGTGAAGCCCTCACGGCAGGCGGTCGTCAGGCGGTTGTCCACCCAACGCTGAGTGGCGTCTTCCTCGTAGCGTAACACAGAGTGGATGAAACGATCCACGACTTTGCGATAACGGTAACCGTACTGGCCGCCGACCAGGTCCGATGTGGTGAATTCCTCGTCGCCGCAGACGAGCATCACTGGGCGGCCCAGCTGGGCGGCGACGTGCATGGCCAGGGTGGTCTTGCCGGTGCCGGCCGGGCCCCGGAAGTGAACCGGAAAGCCGGCATCGAGGTAGGCCAGCGCGCGCTGCTTGAGCTGCTTCACCGCCTCCGTCTCGACGAAGTCGGCGCGTGGCCTCACGGTTAGCGCTGCGAGCGGTGGAGTTTCGACGTCTTGTTTCAGAGCTGCGGCCATTCTGTTTCTCCTTTCATCTCGTCCGTGCTGACTTCCATCGATAGGGCACGGTACCACTTCTCTCTTGCCTCGAGGTACAGGTGTGGGTCGTTCTGCCAACGAAGGAATTGGCTCAGGACTCGGCGGAATCCCGGCCGGGCTTGCTCCCACACTTCTCGTTCCAGGGGGGAGCCCAACGAGGTCGCATGGCCGCTGCCCCAGAAGGCGCGATGGGCCATGCCTCGCTCGAAATCGGCGCCGAGCCCGGCAGCCGTGCCTGTCACGATGTAAGCCGTCGCGTCTGCGAATGCCAGAGCCAACGACCCGGTCAGTCCCAGGCGATGACCGGCCACCACGGCCAGGAAGGAGATGAGCCGGGTGAGCGCGATCGAATCTGGGTTCTGTGAGCGAGCCCGGCCGCGGATGATGGCCAGCGCATCTGCGCAAGCTAGCGGCGGACGTTCTTGCCATTGGGTCGGCGGGAACAGGGTCAGGATGAAGTCCGCCGGAGAGAAGTCGCCGATCTCGTCCACGTCGGACAGCCCCAGGCGGATCATCTGCCACAGAGACTGGAATATTCCCTGTGCGGCCGACAGCTCCGGCTGCAAGACGATCTCCGGCCGGGTTCCGTCCCTCACCATCAGACGGCATTCGATGCCTTCAAGCACCTGCAACTCGGCCGGCAGTGTGATCTCTATGCTCCCGCTGGTGCGTCCAGCGGACCGAATCTTGCGTGTGGCCAGATACATCGTCGCTCCCAAATGCTATTTCTTCTAGCGCCTGATCTAGCAGAGGCTGTCATCCAAAAGGGCCCGCCCCGCTGTTACGGTTGAGTTCTGCCTGGGGGGCGGGCGGTCGTGCTTTGAAACGATGATCTCACATCCCGGACAACTCGCGAGCCTCGGCGATCCATTCGTCCACCCTGGCCAGTCGGCCCAGTGGGCCAAGTGCCTGCCGAACAGTATCAGGATCGGCGAAGGCCAGTTGTGACAGGGTGACGATGCCGGCTTCCTTGAGGTGTCGCTCGACACCTGCTCCAATGCCATGGATGACCGTCAGATCATCGAGCGGAGTTGGGACTGACTGCTTGATAGGCTCGGTCCGAAAGCTGGCGACCGGTTCCTCGGCGGGAGGCTGAGGAATTGGCGGGGCCACCGGGGCTGCGGGCGACGCCTGAGCCGGGCTGGCCTTCCGCTGCATCAGTGTGTTCAGGCTGCTCCACACCTTCTGCGCGGCGACGTGGTCCGCGTGCAACTGTGCTTGCTCCGTTTGGAAGGTGCTTCGCAGTGAGGACACGTTTTCGGACAGCGCTGCACGTTCGGCGTCCAGGCGCTCCCGCAGCTCGGCTGCCATCGTCGCGTGGGTTGAGCCGACGTCGGTCAGGAAAGCGGCAGTTTCGTTGCGTAGACCGGCGACCTGCTGGTGCAGATTGCCCATCTGCTGGACGAGCGCAGTGCGCTGCTGAACGGTCATGGCCTGGAACGTGGCATTCAATTCCCCGAGCAGCTTCGTCGTGTCCATCCGCAGGGTTTCAACTTCCTGGCGGAGGTTACTCATGAAGCTGGCCAGCTCCTGGTTCTGCTGAGCGGTGGTGGCGGCGTGGGTTTCGTCGATGTCTTTCAGGAAGGAGGAAACGTCGTTACGCAGCGCCTCGACATATCCCTCCAATGCTGCCTGGTCCTGCGCTGTGGTTTGCCGCCGGTTGGAATTGATTTCGGTCATGAACGTTTCGGCATTGTGCTGCATCTGTGCGACGGTCTGTCGGAGAGCAGAGAACTGTTCGCCGATCTGCTGTCGCTGCTGGGCGGCCATAGCTTCGTGGGCGGCGTCCATGCCCTGAAGCATGGTCCCCGTGTTCGCGCGCAGCTCGTTGACGTTTCGCCGCAACCCGTCCAGGTGCTCTCCGAGGTCCTGACGCTGCTTGGTGCTGACTGCAGCCCGGGTAGTCTTGAACTGGGCCAGACTCTGCGCGGTCTTCTCACTGATGCCGGCAATCGCCGCGGCCCGGTTCTCGCGCGCCTCGAGCAGAGTCTGGCTCAGGCGCCGCATGTCTTTGGAAAACGTCATAATCCACCTCCAGGTCTGCCATCCGACGCCGGTTTCTGAAAGGGTGCAGAGGAGATCGGGTGTCCTAAGGGGACTGTCCCCCGTGGCCGGTCCCGCGCTCCTCTGCGCCTGAGCGCCAGATGGCGATCGACGTCTCTATTACGCCGGCGAAGCGGCAGCGGCGGTCAGGCCGACGGCCTCGGCGTACTTCAGGTACGTATCCACACCGGCCACGACGACGCGGGCTTCGACGGCCAGGAGCTCGATACCCACGAGGGACACGCGCACCCACGCATCCACCACAATACCTTTGTCCAGGATCCGGTCTACAACTTCGGCCAGGCTGCTGGATGCCATCGTCTTTTCGACTGCCATTGTAGTGATCTCCTTCCTTGATCGTGTTGGGATTGGTTGACCGAGTCACCCTGAATCGACTGGTCGGTCGTTTGCTACGCTCGACGTGCTCCAGGCGCGCCGAGCAATGCGTCTGGTGCCAGTGAGTGGTGAGAACGGACAGGACCAATTTGGTTGGACCGGGGCTCGGTGGTTGGGTAGTGTTGGCTGCTGCGCTCGACCCCCAGCCGGCCTGTCAGGTTCCCGTCGTTCCGACTTACGCCGGCGATGCGGCCGCAGCGGTCAGGCCGACGGCCTCGGCGTACTTCAAATAGGTGTCGACGCCAGCGACGACTACGCGGGCCTCGACCGCCAGGAGCTCGATGCCTACCAGAGACACGCGAACCCAGGCGTCGACGACGATACCCTTGTCCAGAATCCGGTCGACCACTTCCGCCAGGCTGCTGGACGCCATGGTTTTCTCGACTGCCATTGTGCATATCCTCCTTTCCACCAAGATTTGAGATCGGATGTTGCGTTGTGTTGCTCCGTTTGCTCTTACTATCATTATAAGGCACATTGGGCGATCTGAGCGTTAGGTTAACGCCAGTGTTACGTTAGCGTTGCGTTAGTGTTGAGAGTTTTATGCATCAATATATGTAAAAAGACGTATCGGTGTATGTTTGTGGTAGTACTGGGGTACTAAAATGCTGAGCTGGGGGCGGAAATCGCACTTTCTGCCGTTGGGTGGGCGGATGGGGCGAGGAATGGTTAGTTCGCGGCCTCGTCCAGCAGGTAGCCCTGGCGTGGCACCGTGCGTAGTAGGGTTGGGTGCCGCGGGTCCGGCTCGATCTTGGCGCGAAGATTCTTGATGTGCCACCGGACCAGTCCGGGATCGGCGGCGTCGGCCAGGTAGCCCCAGACCTGCCGCAGCAATTGCTCGCTGGAGAAGATCTGCCGCCGATGATTGAGCAAGAAACGGAGGAGGTCGAATTCCGCGGGCGTAAGCTGGGCAGTTCGGTCTTTCAGGGAGACCTGGCGGGTGTTGAGGTCCAGCCTCAGACTCCCGATCGTGATGATTGTCTTCTTTGGGTCGGAACGCACAGTCGTGGCGACGGTTGGGTCCGACGGACTTGCGCGGCCTGGCCGCCTGCTGGGGCGGGTGCGGCGCAATAGAGCCCTCACCCGGGCGGTCAGCTCCCGCAGATCGAAGGGCTTAACCACGTAATCATCAGCACCAAGGTTGAGACCCGTCACTCGGTCTTCGATCGTGCTGCGAGAAGTGAGCATGATGAGGGGTATGCCGGCCAGGTCGGGGTTTTCTCGCAAGCGGTTGGTGACCTGCAGCCCGTCCAGGCGAGGCAGTATGATGTCCAGGATGATCAAGTCTGGGCGGCGGCGATTGATCGCCGCCAAAGCTTCGACACCGTCGCCGGCAGTTTCAACGTCGTAGCCTTCGCTGCTCAGCCGGTTTTGCACGGCCCAGATTAGATCCTGCTCGTCGTCCACAACTAGAAGGTGAGGCATATATTCATTCCCCTTTTCTTGCTCGGAGGACGGCTTTGTGGGTCATTTGGCGGACGGTGTTCAAACCAAAGGGCTTGGCAATGAAGCCCATGAACCTATCGTTGCGCAACCCCTCAACGATTGCCTGATCTTCCTCGTAATAGTAGCCAGACACTAAGACGATGGCTGTGTCGGTGCATTGCTCGCGAATGATGTCCGCGAGTTTGAGGCCGTCAACGTCAGGCAGCTTCGCGTCGATGAAGGCTACGGCGTGCGTCTGACCGGCCAGGCGTTGCAGGGCTTCGGCGGCCGTCGAGGCCACCGTCACGTGGTAGCCGTCGGTGGACAGGACGTTCTCCAACGCCCAGCACATATCCGGTTCGTCGTCGACCACCAGAATCCAGTGATCCATTATCGCTTGCCTCGTGTCTAAGCCCCTAACTGAACAGGACGCCACTTTGTGGGAAGGGCAACCGCAGAAGAACGCCGAGAAACACGGATAAGCTGTGATCGTAATTCTTTTGTCTGTGTTCATCGGCACTCATCTGCGGTTGCCCTTCCCGTAGGGTAATTGCAGCACTCAAAGCCGGCGCGGCAGTCGGACGGTGAAGACAGCCCCTTCCTGCACCTGGCTCTGCACTTCGATGGTGCCGCCATGATTCTGCACGATGCTGTAGCTGATCGACAGGCCGAGGCCGGTGCCTCTTCCCACGGGCATGGTGGTGAAGAACGGGTCGAAAATCTGGGAACGATGCTCCATGGGAATGCCACAGCCGGTATCGGCGAAGCCGATCTCGATCTGATCGGCCTGAGTGTTACGGGTGCTGATAGCCAGCGTGCCGCCGTCCGGCATGGCGTTGCAGGCATTGAGGATCAGGTTGGTAAAGACCTGCTGCAGCAGTTCAGAATTGCCGTAAATGGTGGGCCGGGTCGCCAGCATCGCGGTTTGGAGGCTGACTTTGCCGACCTTCATCTGGTGATTGAGGAGCAGGATGGTTTCTGCCAAGACGTGATGCAGATCGACTTCTTCCATGACGTTGCCCTGCGGCCGGGCGAACTTGAGCAGGTTCTCGATGATCATCGACGCCCGCCTGGTCGACCGCTCGATCCGTTCGGCGCATTCGCCGAGCAGGATGGGATCGTTGGGGCGCTCGAGCAGGAGCTGCGCGCTGGCGGAGATGATGCCGAGCGGGTTGCGCAGTTCGTGGGCAATGCCGCCGGCCATGACGCCGAGGGAGGCCATCTTGGCGGATTGCACGAGCTGGGCTTCGAGGTGGCGCTGGGCGGTGAGGTCGCGGCCGACGGCGACGATGGCTATCACGCGGCCGGCATCGTTGAGCATGGGCGAACAGCTCCAGGCGATGGGGATCTCGCGCCCGCCGGTGGTGGCCAGATCGACCTCGGTGTTCTGGACGCCCTGGCCGTGGATCAGGCGGCGCAGCATATCGGACATGAGGGCTTGCTGCTCCTGCACACACATCGACAACAGGGTCTGGCCCTTGACCTGTTCGGCGCGCAGGCCGGAAGTTCGTTCGGCGGCGTGGTTCCAGGTCACGATGCGGCCGTAGAGGTCGAGGGAGACGACGAGATCGTTGGCGCATTCGACGACGCTGGCCAGGTAACGTTCGGCGCGGCGGACTTCTTCGCCGAGACGTTCCCGGTCGGTGATGTCATCCATGAGAAAGAGGACGTTCTCCGGGGTTCCGCTTTCGCCGAGGGGGATGAAGCGGTAGAGGTAGATGTGGGTGGGCAAGCCTGGGGCGCGATAGGCGACTTTGCCGCCGTCGATGGGCTGACCGGACGCAAAGACTTCGTGGACCTTGTCGGGGAGGCGGGTGAATTCGAGCAGGACCTGGGGGAAGACCTGTTCGATTTTGCGGCCGAGGGTGGAGCGCGCATCGCGGCGATTTTTGTCCAGGAAGTTCTGATTGACGGACACGACGCGGAGGTTGCGATCGATGACGACCAGGGAGCCGGGGATGCTCTCCAACAGGTGAGTGACGAACTGCCGTTGGGACTCCAATTGTTCGCTCAGACGGCGGGCCAACAACACCGAGGCGAAATGGCCGGCCAGCAAGGAAGCGTAGCTGATTTCCCGTTCAGAGAAAGACAGATCATCGCCGACGCGGCCGAGGTAGAGGGCGCCGAGACTCTGGTCGTTGGCGACGATGGGCACGCACAGAGACGTGCCGACAGGATCGAGGAGAGGAGAGTCGACGAAAGGAATGCCACCGACGCCGTCCTGCTGCACGAGCGGACGTCTGTTTTGGACCACCCAGCCGATGAGTCCCGCGCCGGGGGCCGCGTGGGTCTTGAGGTCGTATGCCGGCGGGAAGCCCAGTGTGGCGGCGACATTGAGGTCCTGACCATTCTCTTCCGTCAGCATCAAAATGGCGTAGCGAGACCGGGTCTCTTTTGCAGCCGCAGCGAGAACGCGGCCTGCCAGGTCGACTTGCAGGCTCTGTTCCGAAAGCACCTGCCAGGAATCCGGAAGAGAATCAGCATCACGCTCAAGGGTTCGCGGTTGCAACGTAGTCACTCTTTCTACCCCCCCCCCAAATCGACGCGCCACAACACTGTGCCAGAACGAAGGGCATTCGATGATGGTCAGTTGGCTCCGAGTAGTATTTGGGATCAAGCCGAGGTCAGCAGGGCGTCTGTTTGGTGACGGCGGCGATGGCGTGTCTCGCGACCCACCTGGCGCCTGAACTGCCAGGGGCCGGGCCGGACAATCGGTCTCAACCCGACTCCGGTCGAGTCTCATCGGCATCGACGAACAGCACGTGGGTGACGCTCAGTACAATCGGACAATCGCCTCGGGAGTATTTCCGACCAAGCGAAGCTCAACCCTGGTCGTACTGATTCCTGGTAACGGCAATTTGTGAGAATGAGGTTCGGGAAAATTACCTGATTGTGACTATAAAATTACCTTAGTATTATAGTACTATTCCAGCGCATGTCAATATTGATGAATCAGAACATGCTGAACATTCGATTCGCCGGCAGAGGAGGGCTCTTCGTCACCGTTTGGCCACAAGCTATCGGCTTCGAGGTCGGACTCGCGGTCGTCGTGGGCTACGGCGTGCCAGTCCGACTCACCGTGGTTTGTAAGAAAGTCGTCGGATGAGGCGGGAGGGGGCGCGGAAAGTGCTACGTCGCCGCGTCATCCAGCAGGTAGCCCTGGCGCGGTACGGTCCGGAGCAAGACAGGGTGTCGTGGATCGGGTTCGATCTTGGTGCGAAGATTCTTGATGTGCCATCGGACCAGGCCGGTATCCGCTGTATTGGAGACGTAGCCCCAGACCTGATGCAGCAGTTGCTCACTGGAGAAGATCTGGCGGCGATTCTTAAGCAGGAAGCGGAACAAGTCGAACTCCGCGGGAGTGAGCTGAGCGATTCGGCCTTTCAGTGAGACCTGGCGGGTGTGGAAGTCCAGCCTCAACGTCCCAATCGTGACCACTCTCTCGGTGGGTCCGGCGCCTTCGGGCGCTGGGATGGCCTCCTCCGACGGGTTTCTGGGGCCTGACCGGTCATGGGCGCGGGTGCGGCGCAGCAGAGCCCTCACCCGGGCAGAGAGCTCCCGCAGGTCGAAGGGTTTCACCATGTAATCATCGGCGCCACGGTCGAGACCCGTTACGCGGTCCTCGATGGCACTGCGGGCGGTGAGCAGGATGACGGGCACGTTCGCCAAATCAGGGTTCTCTCGCAGGCGGTGGCAGACCTGGAGCCCGTCCAGGCGAGGCAAGATGATGTCCAGGATGATCAAGTCCGGGCGCCGGCGACTAATTGCCGCCAAAGCCTCAATGCCGTCGCTGGCGGTTTCCACATCGTATCCTTCAATGCTCAGGCTGCGTTGCACAGCCCAGGTGAGGTCCGCTTCATCGTCCACAACAAGGAGGTGAGGCATATGTTTCCTCTATCCCATCCGCTGGATGGCTTTGTGGGCCATCTGGCGGACGGTATTCAGGTCAAAGGGTTTTGCGATGAAGCCCATGAATCGATCACTGCGCAGCCCCTCGATGATTGCCTGATCTTCCTCGTAGTAGTAGCCGGACACCAACACGATGGCTGTGGGAACATCCAACTCGCGGATCATCTCCGCCAACTTGAGACCGTCCATGTCCGGGAGCTTGGCGTCGATGAACGCCACCGCATACCTTTGCTCGGCCAGGCGCTGCAAAGCTTCCGTACCCGTCGAGGCCACCGTCACGTGGTAGCCGTCAGTGGACAAAACGTTTTCCAGCGCCCAGCACATGTCCGGTTCGTCGTCGACCACCAGTATCCCGTATGGCTGAAGATTCAAAGATGCTTACCTTCCGGAGCGGGTATGACGCCTTAAACTCCGCGGGACGGCGTCTTCAGAGCCGGCGCGGCAGCCGGACGGTGAAGACAGTCCCTTCCTGCACCTGGCTCTGCACTTCGATGGTGCCGCCATGATTCTGCACGATGCTGTAACTGATCGACAGGCCGAGGCCGGTGCCTCTTCCCACGGGCATGGTGGTGAAGAACGGGTCGAAAATCTTGGAACGATGCTCGATGGGAATGCCACAGCCGGTATCGGCGAAGCCGATCTCGATCTGATCGGCCTGAGTGTTCCGGGTCCTGATAGTCAACGTGCCGCCGTCCGGCATGGCGTTGCAGGCATTGAGGATCAGGTTGGTAAAGACCTGCTGCAGCAGCTCAGAATTGCCGTAAATGGTGGGCCGAGTCGCCAGCAACTCGGTTTGGAGGTTGACTTTCTCGACCTTCATCTGGTGGTTGAGGAGCAGGATGGTTTCCTCCAAGACGTGATGCAGATCGACTTCTTCCATGACGTTGCCTTGCGGCCGGGCGAACTTGAGCAGGTTCTCGATGATCATCGACGCCCGCCTGGTCGACCGCTCGATCCGTTCGGCGCATTCGCCGAGCAGGGTGGGATCGTTGGGGCGCTCGAGCAGGAGCTGTGCGCTGGCGGAGATGATGCCGAGTGGGTTGCGCAGTTCGTGGGCAATGCCGCCGGCCATGACGCCGAGGGAGGCCATCTTGGCGGATTGCACGAGCTGGGCTTCGAGGTGGCGCTGGGCGGTGAGGTCGCGGCCGACGGCGACGATGGCTATCACGCGGCCGGCATCGTTGAGCATGGGCGAACAGCTCCAGGCGATGGGGATCTCGCGCCCGCCGGTGGTGGCCAGATCGACCTCGGTGTTCTGGACGCCCTGGCCGTGGATCAGGCGGCGCAGCATATCGGACATGAGGGCTTGCTGCTCCTGCACACACATCGACAACAGGGTCTGGCCCTTGACCTGTTCGGCGCGCAGGCCGGAAGTTCGTTCGGCGGCGTGGTTCCAGGTCACGATGCGGCCGTAGAGGTCGAGGGAGACGACGAGATCGTTGGCGCATTCGACGACGCTGGCCAGGTAACGTTCGGCGCGGCGGACTTCTTCGCCGAGACGCTCCCGGTCGGTGATGTCGTCCATGAGAAAGAGGACGTTCTCCGGGGTTCCGCTTTCGCCGAGGGGGATGAAGCGGTAGAGGTAGATGTGGGTGGGCAAGCCTGGGGCGCGATAGGCGACTTTGCCGCCGTCGATGGGCTGACCGGACGCAAAGACTTCGTGGACCTTGTCGGGGAGGCGGGTGAACTCGAGCAGGACCTGGGGGAAGACCTGTTCGATTTTGCGGCCGAGGGTGGAGCGCGCATCGCGGCGATTTTTGTCCAGGAAGTTCTGATTGACGGACACGACGCGGAGGTTGCGATCGATGACGACCAGGGAGCCGGGGATGCTCTCCAACAGGTGGGTGACGAACTGCCGTTGGGACTCCAATTGTTCGCTCAGACGGCGGGCCAACAACACCGAGGCGAAATGGCCGGCCAGCAAGGAAGCGTAGCTGATTTCCCGTTCAGAGAAAGACAGATCATCGCCGACGCGGCCGAGGTAGAGGGCGCCGAGACTCTGGTCGTTGGCGACGATGGGCACGCACAGAGACGTGCCGACAGGATCGAGGAGAGGAGAGTCGACGAAAGGAATGCCACCGACGCCGTCCTGCTGCACGAGCGGACGTCTGTTTTGGACCACCCAGCCGATGAGTCCCTCGCCGGGGGCCGCGTGAGCCTTGAGGTCGTATGCCGGCGGGAAGCCCAGTGTGGCGGCGACATTGAGGTCCTGACCATTCTCTTCCGTCAGCATCAAAATGGCGTAGCGAGACCGGGTCTCTTTTGCAGCCGCAGCGAGAACGCGGCCTGCCAGGTCGACTTGCAAGCTCTGTTCCGAAAGTAGCTGCCAGAGATCCGGCAGCGGCAGAGAATCAGGCTTAGAGGCCTGGGGCTGCAACGTGGCCATTCTATCCGTCCTATTGAGTATTCTGCGGACACTCGAATCCGAATGCAGTGATATGTGCAGGGAAGTGATGGTGTGCTGCGGCGAGAACTTCGACTGACTCCCGAGACTGAAGGAGCGATTCTGTAACGTCTGATGGCGAGCCGCCCAAACGGAATGATACTTATCCTCGATATGCCTGGAATACATTATAGAACACATTCCAATCTATGTCAAGACCAAATTGCATTAAAGTATAAAAATAGTCTGAGAATATCACATCGCTCTATTGAACTGCGCTCGAAACGGCTGCGACCCTAATCGTTCCAATCCCACGAAAAAGGGAAGGCCAGTACACGTGGCCTTCCCTGCAACTCGCTGACTTTCGCTTTGGCTGTCCTCTAAAGGGTCTACCGGGAACCCTGCATTTCCTTAATCCTACGTCTGACCTCCGAGTCTGATATGTCCTTGCCGTGCTCCTTCTTCTCATGCTCTCGCACGGCCTTGATCAGCTGCTCTTCGCTCGATGCTTTCAGGGTGCCGCCGCACGACCCGCAGGTCATACTCAAATCGGCCATTTTCTTTGCACCTCCGGCTGGAAGCCGAGAAATCACTCGACCACCGGCTGTTTTGCTTCATTATGGGCTCGGCCCTCCCTCCCCGTATGTACTCGTTCTTACGTTCTCTGCACCCTTACCGATGGCCGCCAGGCGCTCCCTGCTGAACGCGCAATGGCGTCAGGGCCACAGTCTTCTGATCGCCGGTGTAGGCCAGCAGCACGAGCTGCGAATTTCTCTCCCAGCCCTGTCCGGCGGGCAGAGTGAACGTGGCGACGAACTTCCCCTGGTCGTCAATCCTGATGCCCCTGACGATTGGTTGCGGGCGCAGTGGCGTATTTCGCCCAACGGGCTCAGCGAGCGCGACGACGACTTGGGCCCCCTTCGGCCAACCCTCACCAGTGACAGTGAGCGTCACGCCGACAGACACCGTGACGGGACTGACGGAAACGGTCGGTTGTTGAGAGGCGGCAGGCGGTTCGGTAGGTGGCGGTGCCTGCATGGACGGCTCGACGGGCGGCGGCTCGGTAGGTGGCGGCTCGGTAGGTGGCGGTGCCTGCGTAGGTGGCTCGGTAGGTGGCTCGGTGGGAGGGAGCTCAGTAGCCTGCGGGGCCCGCGTAGGCGGCTCGGTAGGTGGCGCTGCCTGTGGGGGTTGCTCGGTAGGTGGCGGCTCGGTAGGCGGCGGGGCCTGCGTGGGCGGCTCGGTGGGTGGCGGCGCCGTGGTGGGTCGCTCGGTAGGCAGCGGTACGTGAGTGGGCGGTGGGGTTTGCTCGGGCGGCGCGGCGGGCCGTGGCGCTTGTGTGGGCTGGTTGGTATTCGTCGGTTGCGGTGTGGCCGCGGGCAAAAGGACGGAGAACCTTGCCGTCGCAATAACCTTCTTGTCCGTCGTGTAGGCCACAATCAGGATCAGGGGCATCTCCCACTCGCGGCCATCGCGCATCCTTAGGCTGACTGTGAATCGGCCAAGCGAGTCGACCGGAATCTGGAGCAAGACGTTCCTCGGCAACACACGAACCGGTCCTTCGTTCGTGAGCTCAGCCATGGCGATGGCGACGATCTGACCGGCGGGCCAATGCTGACCGGTGATGCGGATCGTCGAACCCAGCGGTCCGACGGCCGGGTCGATCGAGATCGCGGCCGGCGCGACAGGGGGCGGTGCGGGGGCCGTGGCCGTGGGCGTGGGGACAGGCGTCGCTGTGGGCCGTCGCGTCGCGGTCGGTCGCCGCGTGGCCGTGGCCGGCGGCGAAGGTGTGGTCGGCGCGAGCGCGATAACTGTCAGCAGTGTCGTGGCCGCATACCGTCCATCGCGGGTGAAGGCAACGACCACGAGCGGGCCTGATGCCACTACGTTCCGTCGGATGACCAGTCGGCCGCCGAAGCGACCCTGTGGGTCCGATGTCAGCCGGCTTACCGCCGTGTCGGGGCTGACCTGCAGTGGGCCCGCTGTAACCGGCGCGCTCAGAGACAGGTAGATCGTCTGCCCCGCTGGCCAGTGCTCACCTCGGATTGAGACCGCCGTCCCGACTCGTGCCTCACCGGGAGTCACCTGGACGGACGGCGGTGGCAGCTCCGTTGAGGTAGGCGTGTCGGTCGGGACCGACGTGGCCGTGGCCGTGGCGGTAGGTGTGTCGGTCGGGATCGGCGTGTCCGTGGCCGTGGCGGTAGGTGTGTCGGTCGGGACCGGCGTGTCCGTGGCCGTGGCGGTGGGCGTGTCGGTCGGGATCGGCGTGTCCGTGGCCGTGGCGGTTGCGGTGGGCGTGTCGGTCGGCACAGGCGTGTCCGTGGCCGTGGCGGTAGGTGTGTCGGTCGGGACCGGCGTGTCCGTGGCCGTGGCGGTGGGCGTGTCGGTCGGGATCGGCGTGTCCGTGGCCGTGGCGGTAGGTGTGTCGGTCGGGACCGGCGTGTCCGTGTCCGTGGCGGTTGCGGTGGGCGTGTCGGTCGGCACAGGCGTGTCCGTGGCCGTGGCGGTAGGTGTGTCGGTCGGGACCGGCGTGTCCGTGGCCGTGGCGGTGGGCGTGTCGGTCGGCACCGGTGTGGCAGTATCCGTGGTGGTTGCGGTGGGCGTGTCGGTCGGCACCGGTGTGGCAGTATCCGTGGTGGTTGCGGTGGGCGTGTCGGTCGGCACCGGTGTGGCAGTATCCGTGGTGGTTGCGGTGGGCGTGTCGGTCGGGATCGGCGTGTCCGTGGCCGTGGTGGTGGGCGTGTCGGTCGGGACCGGCGTGGCCGTGGCGGTTGCGGTGAGCGTGTCGCTTGGCACCGGTGTGTCGGTATCCGTGGCCGTGGCGGTGGGTGTGTCGGTCGGCACCGGCGTGTCAGTGTCCGTGGCCGTGGCGGTGGGCGTGTCGGTCGGGACTGGCGTGGCCGTGGCGGTTGCCGTGGGCGTGTCGCTTGGCACCGGTGTGTCGGTATCCGTGGCGGTTGCGGTGGGTGTGTCGGTCGGCACCGGCGTGGCCGTGGCGGTTGCCGTGGGCGTGCCGGTTGGCACCGGTGTGTCGGTATCCGTGGCCGTGGCGGTGGGCGTGTCGCTTGGCACCGGTGTGTCGGTATCCGTGGCCGTGGCGGTGGGCGTGTCGGTCGGCACCGGCGTGGCCGTGGGCGTGTCGGTTGGAACAGGCGAGGCAGTGGGTGTGTCGGTGGCCAAAAGTGTCTCGGCAGCGGCGACCGTGCTGGTGGGGGGTACCTGTCGGGTTGGCGTGACGGTCGGGGTGTCCGTGTCGGTTGCCGATGGCGTCATGGTGGCCGTGTCAGTGGGGAGCGGTGTCGCGGTCGAGGTGTGGGTGGGCACCATAGTGGGTGTCGACGTGTCTGTGGCGGTCGCCGTGTCGGTCGACAATGGCGTCGCGGTCGCGCGAATCGACGTTGGGGTCTCGGTCGGTCCAATGACGAACACGTTCGTCGCCTCAGCCGTCACCACGAAAGAAGGGACGGAGGTCCTCGACGGTGAAACAGCCGGCGATGCGGCGGGTGGCGAGGTCGACGTCGCGGCGATTGCCGGTTGCGCCGCCGTGGTCGTCGAGGTGCTCGTCGGTGATGCTGACTCGGTCGGCGTCGGCGTCCTGGTCGCTGTCGGCCGGACGGTCGGGGTCCTCGTAGCGGTCGGTCGCGGCGTTGCAGTGTGCGTCAAGGCCGGCGGCGTGGCGGTGGCGAATTCTATTCCAATCTGGGGCGGCGTGTGCGTTGCAGTCGGGGTTGTGGCGGCCGGACCCCGTGCGAGTGTGACGATCTCAGCCGGCGTGGCGGTCGCAAGGACCGGCGACGCGGTTGGCGTGACGAACAGGAAGGTTGGTGCTGTCGGGGCGCCCGGCACACGGGTGGTGGCGACACTCGTGTCCGACGGGACCGGCGTCCACGTCGGTGCGGGCGGTTGGGTTGCCTCAAATGATACGGCTGTCGCTGTCGGCGCCGCCGTGGTCAGCGGCAGCGACGCTACTAGCTCCACGACTGCCACGCTGATCGCCATCGTGAGAAGTCCGCCGATGATCGCCCAAATACGTTGCTCTGAGGTCAGCATCAACTTACGAGCGATCGGTCCTAGGGCGGCAATCAGGATCAGGGCGGCTCCGAAGAAGAACAAAACGACAGCTATGGCTCCAACGGCGAAGTGGCTGGCAGTCTCCATGGGTCCTGCCTCCTTGTTCGTTCCTGGAAGAAGCGAATCCGGCAATCGAATGCACCAACTAGACGATCGACGAACGGGCTGAGTTTCGGTTGTCGCAACCGGCGGGGAAAAATACCATGGCCGCGAGGGGAATGGCTTGGCAGCGTCGCGCAGAGAGGATTATAGCACCGTCTGCGCGGGGAATCCAGTATTTTCAGCAAATTCCTGAAGTTACGAAAACTTCGGAAGTCTTGCCGATAATCAGAATCTGATGGTTGAGCAGACATCCGAAGTTCGGAAGACTTCGGATGTCTCGATGGATTGGGGAACCGCTATTCCGCCCGGGCTTTCACTGGGCGGGATACCGGCGCGAACAACACTGCGAGTTGGTCGGCGCCGAGGCGATCCGTAATGGCAAGAACCTCGTCGCCTGCCTCGAACACTGTCGAACCGCCGGGGAGGACGACCTCGCCACGACGGATAATCGCGGCGATGACGCATTGTTCAGGCAGGGCCAGGTTCTTGATGGCCGCGCCGACAGCTTTTGCCCCCGGAGGCAGCTTTTCCTCGACGAGGGAGAAACTGCCGCGTCGCAGCTTGAGCAGGGTCATCATGTCACCCAGGGACATCTCTTCGGCGATCAGACTCGCCAGCAGCTCGGAGTGGTTCAGCGCAACGTCCACGTGAAACTTCTCATCGTACAGCCAGGCGTTGCGTGGATTGTTGATACGCGCGATCGTGCGTGGCACGTTGTATTGGGTGCGCGCGATGAAGCACAAAACCAGGTTCTCGGCGTCACTGTGGGTGCAGGCCGTAAACGCCTGGGCGCGCCGTATCCCCGCTTGCTCCAGCGCCTCCGGGTCGGTCGGGTTGCCCTCGTAGATAGTCTCGGTGGGCAGCTCGCGGTGCATGCGAGCGAGCACGTCACGCTGATACTCGATAACGTGAACCTCGTGGTTCTCGGCCAGCAACAGAGTGGCAAGCTGTGAGGCGGTGCGGCCGCCGCCCGCGATCAGTACGAACATTGAGGATTCTCCTCCGGCGAGTTGAATTGCCGGCACACACCCTTTATGCCGTCGAAAGTGGCGCTCAGGTGAATCACGTCGCCCTTCTCCAGGAGGGTATCTGCTTTCGGCATGAATGCCCGGCCGGCCCGTGTAATTGCCACAGGAATGCACTCTGCGCAGAGGGCCAGGTCGCTCAACACGTGCCCCTGCAAGCTCTCCGGCACCACCAGCTCGTAGACGTCGACTTCACCGTTGCCGGCGGAAAACACCGTTCGAATGTCTGATTCGTGCAGAAGTTCCTCGATGCGTTGGGCGCCCCAACTGGTCGGGCTCACCGTCTGCAGATTGAACGCCTCGAGCAGTGGACGGCGGTGGTAGTCGTAGTTGCGGACGATGACATTCTGCACGTGATAGACGCTTCGCGCGATGTGAGCCACCACTGCGTTGACTGGGTCTGAATTGGTGACGGCCACCAGTGAATCGGCTTGTTCGATGCCCGCGCGATGCAGCACGTCCCGCTCCAACCCCTCGCCCTCAACCGTTCGGCCACGAAATTCCGGATGCAGGCCCTTGAATGCCTCCTCGGTCCGGTCGATGAGCGATACTTTGTACCCTCTCTTGAACAGGCGGTAGGCCAACTCCGCGCCGACGCGCCCACAACCGACAATGATGACGTTCATCGAGCGATTCCTCCTCGACTTCTCTTCCCTTCAATGACTTCCGAAGTCTTCAAGACTCTGTGGTCTTCGCCACTTCAGAAATCCTAACGGATCTGGTAGGGAACGTCAGTGATGACGACTCCCGGCCTGAACAGCAGGGCCAGCCGCAGCAGAAGCGCGGTCTGCGTATGCAGAGCGTTGTGCCACCAAACGCCAGGCACAAACTGAGGCACCACGACCGTGATCATTTCGTTGGGCTGTCGCTTGGCGCTGACTTCTTGGATGTACTCGAGCAGCGGCTCGAGGAATTGCCGGTATGGCGAATCGAGGATCACCAGTCGCACGCCGTCGCCCCACAACTCCCATTTTTCCTCGATCTTTTCCGCGTCCGCGGCGTCGATAGACACGTGCACGGCGGTGATGTCGTCGGACAGCATTCGCGCATAATTGAGCGCGGCCAAGGTGCCACGGTGCACTCCGCCGATGGCCAGGATCACGCGATGCCGGGCGACGTGCTGCGGCGCATCGTAATCCTCCAGCGACAGGTGCTTCGCCAGGTCCAGGTAGTGGCGGTGGATAGAGAAAAAGATGTAGACCTGGATGGGTACCAGCAGCAGAACGATCCAGGCACCGTCCCGAAACTTGGTGGCGGCGAACACGAACATGACGATGGCCGTGCAGACGGCGCCGAAGCCATTGATGACCATTTTGTGCTGCCAGCCTGACTCGTAGCGCAGAGTCGAGCCGGGCTCCTTGCGCTCTTCACCTGGAGTCATGTGGCCGATCTTCCACCAACGGTGGGCCATACCGGATTGCGACAGGGTAAACGACAGAAATACGCCGATTGCGTACAGCGGAATCAATCGCGTCACGCTGGCGTTGAAGACGATGATCAGCAGGCAAGCCACGCCCGAAAGAGCGACGATACCACGTGAGTAGACCAGGCGGCTGCCCTTGTACGTGAGCTGGCGCGGCAAGAAGCCGTCACCGGCAGCCAGCGCGCTCAGTCGCGGGAAATCGGCGAAGGACGTGTTGGCGGCCATGATCAAGATCACCGTCGTGCCCGCGATGGTCGCCAGATAGAAGACGCCCCGCCCGCCCAGCGCAGTCCGCGCCAACTGGGAGATGATCGTCTCGCTTTCTGACGGAATTGCTCCGATGGGGCCGGCAAGCACCGTGATGCCCAGGAACAACACCGCCAGGATGGATGCCATCCACAACAGGGTGATACCGGCGTTCCGGCTGCGCGGTTCCTTAAAGGCCGTGATGCCGTTGGAAATGGCTTCGACGCCGGTCAGAGCCGTGGTGCCGCTGGAAAACGCGTGGAGAAGCAGGAAAGGCGTGACCGTGCCGACGACTTCTCGTATCTCGAGGACCGGCGGATTCGCAACTGTGCCCAGCGAGCCGGTGAGAAGACGAAAGAAGCCGATGCCGACGGTCAAGAATATCATCGTCAAGAAGAAGTAGGTCGGGGCCGCAAACGTGGCGCCCGATTCCTTGACGCCCCGAAGGTTGATCAGCATGACGAAGACGACCAGCCCCACTCCAATGAGCGCCCGGTAGGAGTGCAACCCGGGGAACGCCGACGTGATCTGTGCGACGCCTGACGAGACGGACACGGCCACGGTCAAGACGTAGTCGGTTAGCAGGGCCGCACCGGCCGTTTGCGCGGGAAGCTCTCCCAGGTTGTCGCGGGCCACGATGTACGCGCCGCCGCCGCCAGGGTACGCGTGGATCGTTTGCTCGTACGATAGCGTGACGATGGCCAACAGTGCCACGATACCGATGGCGATGGGGACGGCATGTACGAACGCCAATGTACCCGCCGCGGCGAGGATGATCAAGATTTCCTGGGTCGCGTACGCGGTCGAGGACAGCGCATCGGACGCGAACACGGCGAGTCCAATGGCTTTGCCCACGGTCTGGTTCGGTGCGTCGGCCGTCGCCAGCGGGCGGCCGATCAGCCAACTGGTCAGCGAGCGCCTCGGCGGTGCGTCCACAGCACGACGGAAAACAGATGTTCCGTTCTTCCGTTCGATGTCAAACATGCTCCACTTCTACCTCTGGATCCCGGAACAGTGAAATGCTGGGGCATTACTGCCGGACGGCCAAAAATATAGGCGGCAATCGCCGCCTTGGCTACGCACAACTAACTGAATTGTAGATTCTTCGTTGCCGGATGTCAAGCTAATGCGAGACTCACAGAGATGCGGCATACCTGATCATTGAGGGATGTCCTTGCCATCCTCCACATCCATCTCTTGCATCTCGCCGGTGACGGTGAAGACCACACGTTCGCAGATGTTCGTGACGCGGTCTGCCGCGCGCTCCAGATTGTGAGCGGCCCACAGCAGATAGTTTGCTTGATCCAGAGTGCTCGGATTCGCCATAATGATTTTGAGCAATTCGCGGTAGGTTTGATTGTACATGTCGTCCACCTGGTTGTCTTCGAGCGGAATCGCCCGAGCCAACGCTACATCACGACGAACAAAAGCGTCCAGCGCCCGACGGAGCATGTCCATTGCCTTTTCGGCCATTCGAGGGATATCGACGAGTGGCTTAAGCAAAGAATTGTTCCCGATCAGGAGGTTGATCTTAGAAATGCCTTTGGCATAATCGCCCATGCGCTCCAATTCAGTGGCGATTTCCAGCACTGCCGCGATCGTGCGCAAGTCCCCAGCCATCGGCTGCTGAGTCGCGATGAGCGTCAGCGACTCTGCTTCGATGGCGAACCGCTTCTCGTTGATGATCCGATCCTCGGCAATGAGGCGGCGCGCTGTCTCGAGATCGCGTTGCTGCAGACTTTCCACGGACGTCATGATAGCCGTCTGGACCATGCTTCCCAGAACAAGGATCTCATCGTGGAGGTGTAAGAGCTCCTGCTCAAAGGTTAGCCTCGGCATCCCTCGATATCCTTTCGCACGCGTGCGGGCCAATTGGGAGTGATTGGGCACTATCTCCTTATTATCGCAAATAATGGGTGTTTGGTCAAATTTGCTCGTGGAGAGAGTTCGTGGCGGGGACGCTGCGCGAGGCTGTCGTTGGGTGTGGGGTGTGGCTCATGCTGCCGGGTTGCAGGATCAGAAACCGCTGATGAACAGATGAACGCAGATCCAATGGTATGGTCATTGTGTTGTTAGTCTTTTCTATCTGCGTTCATCTGTGTTCATCGGCGGTTTCTATTCGTGAACAGGATGGCGCCGATCATGGGCGACTCAGTCGTTGGCTGTCGGCAGTGAAAAGGAGAAAGTGCTGCCCTGGCCCTCGGTGCTCTGCACCCAGATACGCCCTCCATGGGCCTGGATGATGTGGCGCGCGATGGCGAGGCCCAGCCCGGTGCCGCCGCCGCTTCGGGCGCGATCGGCCTTGTAGAAGCGTTCGAAGATGCGGGGCAGGTCCTTAGGCGCGATGCCGATGCCTGTGTCGGTGACCTGGACGACGACCTCCCCGGGGGCGGGTGTGGCAGACACAGTGACGGCGCCCTTCTGCGGAGTGAATTTGATCGCATTGTGGACCAGGTTGGTGATGACCTGCTGAACGCGCTCCGGGTCGGCCAGAACCGCGGGGAGGTCCGGCTCCAGTGCAACGGTGAGTGTCAGGCCAGCGCGCTCGGCCTGGGACGACAGCCGCTCAACCGGTGGGTGGATCAGGTCCGACAAAGCTGAGGGGCGTAATCGCACCGGTACCTGGCCGGACTCGATGCGGGACAGCTCCAGAAGTTCCTGGACCATCTGGGTGAGGGCGTCGACCTCGACCTCGATACTGTCCAAGAAGCGCTGGGCAGCCGGAGGATCGTCCAGTGCCCCGTCACGAAGGGTGTCCACCAGCGCTTTGAGCGAGGCCAGCGGCGTTCGCAGTTCGTGCGAGATGTTGCTGACGAAATCCCGGCGGACTGTCTCGAGACGGCGAACCTGAGTGAGATCCTGCAGGATGACCAGGCAGCCCTGGGCAGCCGGTTCTCGGAGCGGCGTCACGATGATCCGCACAGAGAAGTTCTGGCGATCCACCTCGACCTCGGCGATCTGCTCCTCGATCGTCTCGTTGCAGCGCTGCCAGACCTCGACCAGGCGATGGTCTCGCAC
Organism: uncultured Chloroflexia bacterium; assembly: GCA_963843645.1. Classification (GTDB taxonomy): domain Bacteria; phylum Chloroflexota; class Anaerolineae; order DAOTYC01; family DAOTYC01; genus CAWJLE01. Next base: position 977,473 of record CAWJLE010000005.1, read on the forward strand.
GACCTGTACGAAAGAATGTCCCAGAGCCGCCTCCTGGGCGGTGCCCAGCAACCGTGCGGCGGCGGGATTGATCAATTGAACCCGCCCCTGACCGTCGGCAATGAGCACGCCGTCAGCCATGTGTTCCAGGACGGCGGACAGGCGCGTGCGTTCCTTCGCCAGGGTCGTGACCTTCTCCTGAAGCTGTTCAGCCATCCAGTTGAAGGATCGAGTCAACAGCCCAATCTCATCCCGCGTGGTTGGGAAGAGACGGGCGTCCAGGTGTCCCTGAGCCATGCGGTTGACGACGTTCGTCAACTCGTGGACGGGCCCGACGGTCCGCTGGCTGATGACCACTGCGAGCAGAACAGCCAGCAGCGCGGCGAGCGCAGTGCCTACCAGGACATTCCTGCGGAGCTGGGCGACCTGGGCGTCCACCTGCTGTAACGGCAGGGCGATGCGCGCGACCGCCACCGCGCCCCCACCGGCCGGGTAGCGGCTCGCGCCGTAGAGCATGTTGTAGCCCAGAGTTTGGCTGTAGCGGACGCTGCTGCCCCAACCCGAGGCCAGCGCGTGCTTGACCTCCGGCCTGGCGAGGTGATTGTCCATCTGGGTGCGGTCCTGGTCAGATTCGCCCAGCACCGTACCATCCTGGGCGATGATCGTCACGCGGGCCTGAAGCAGACTTGACCAGCGCTTCGCCAGGTCGTCGTAGGAAGCGGCCGGCTGGTCTGGCCCCGACGATCCTGCCAGGTCGGCGCCAAGCATTTGGGTCTCACCCTTGAGCTGAGCTTCCAGGTCGTTCATGTGCTGCTGGTAGACGTAACCCGTCAGATAGAGCGTGAGTCCGGCCATGACCAGCAGGATCAGCACGACGTAAGTGAAAGCAATTCGCCAGCGGATGCTGTTGAACAACATATTCCCTCCCCTGTGTCTTCAGGGTCCCGTTGGACGATCTACCACAAGCTCAACTGGGTGGTTCCGTGCCCGATGTTCGCGCCTCGATCAGGCGCTTCCGGCGCGTTGTGACTGCGAACTATCTCGGATAAACGGTCCAGTTCCTCGGGCTCAAGCCCTAATAGAGCCGCGCCCTCCGCCAACAGCTTGTCGGTACCGGGGCTGCCGGGTACGGCGTACACGCCGCGCCCCTGGCTGCGGGCCCGGGCGGCCGTGTCCAGGCTGCCGCTCTTTTCCTGCGCTTCGACGACGACCACCAAGCGGCTCAGCCCGCTGACGACGCGGTCCCGAATCATCAGGGCCGATCGTCGCAGCGGCTCGTTCGGCAGCGATTCGGACACCACCGCGCCGCTCACAGCGATCTGTCTGGCCAGGTCGTCGTTTTGCCGGGGATGAACCGGCTGCCGCAACCCGGCGCCCAGAACGGCCAGAGTCCGGCCGCCGGCGGACAGCGCGCCACGGTGGGCGGCGGTGTCGATTCCCATCGCCAGACCGCTGACGACCGTCAGACCTCGTCCGGCGAGTTCACACGCCAGTCGATTGGCGATGCGCCGTCCTCGATCTGTGGGCTGACGCGTGCCGACGATGGCCACAGCCGACTCATCGGTCGTTCGCAGGTCGCCGCGCACGAAGAGCAGAATGGGCCGGTTGTTCAAGCGGGCGAGGTTCGCCGGATACGCGGGGTCATCCCACGTCAGCACCTGAAGCCCATCGTCCCCAAACGAAGCCAACTCTGCGTCGACCGTCTCGAGTGACAAGGTCCGCATTTGCCGGACCATGGCAGTCGTAAGGCGGGACTGGGGGATGGCCAGCAGGTCCTCGTCCGAAGCATCGAAGACGGCCTCCACGCTGCCGAACCGCTCGATTAACCGCGCGGCCGTCACCGGACCGAGGCCGGACACGCCGGCGAGCGCCAGCCAATGAACTTTGCTCAAGCCGCTCCTCCTAGCCGTCGGCGTGAATGGTGCGGGTGAGGGTCAGGACGCATAGTCCGGCCGCACCGGCTCGCTGCAGCACCCGCGCCACTTCTTCCAGCGTCGCCCCCGAATCGAACAAGTCGTCTATGACGAGCACTCTCTTGCCTCGAACCTGGCCATCCACCGCGAACGCCCCGGCCACGTTCGCCCGTTTCTGCGCCAGGGTGTGCTGTTCCTTTTGCGCGGCTGTCGGCCTGGTTTTGCGGACGATGGTCCACATGGGCTTGCCCAATCCGGCAGCCACTGCTTCTGCTACGGCCCGCACGGGGTCTGCCTCTCGTTTCACGGACGGCGGCACCGGCACGATGGCATCGACCTCCATCAGCTGTCGCTGCTCACGGCACACCGCCAGCGCCTGAGTCACCAACGCCGGCAGCGCAGTGGCGTCCCCTTTGTACTTGAGCCGGTAGGCCAGCTCGCCCACCGAGCTGCGGCTCCAATCGTCCCCGGCGAAGCTGCTATGGAAACCTAACGACCAGCCGGCAGTCCAGGGGCCGGGCAAAGGGCGGGGATGTGACTCCTCCATGAAGTGGGTGATGTCGTCGTCGTCTGGTTCTTGCCGGCGGTGCGAGCCGGCCAGCACGCAGCGGATTTCGCCGTATGAAACGGTATCGGGAAGCAGGGCCTTGATGGGGTTGAGCTCACCGCGGCCGCCGGCGCGAGCGGCGGCGCTGCGAATCTTGGCGGCGACGTCGTCAGGCACGATCTGTGACAGCTGAATGCTGCCCTGCCCGATCAGCTCTGCCGCGTGCACGTAGATTGTACTGACCGTCAGGGCACGACGCTCTGCGACCTCTGCGGCGGAAAGGCCCTGACCGAGCAGATCGCGGGTCAACCCAACGGTCCCTCCGGCCCGCAGCACTGCGCGAGTACGATCGACGGCCTCTTTCTGCAGCCCTTCGATCGTCCGGAGCGGAATAGGTGCTCGCGCGGCCAGGGCAGCCTGCCCTTGTGGCGTCAGCTTCAGCACCGGCTGTTCCGCGCCGGTCACCTTCAGGTAGGCGCGCGCAATGAGCTGGTCGATGAGCCGCTCGATATCGCGCACCTTGATCACGCTCAGCCTGCCGTAATACACGGATCGGTCGTAACCCAATTGATGCATGTCCCGGGCGTTGGAACCTTTGAGGGTCCGGGCCAGCTTGGTGCGTCCCACGCCCCACGGGAGCCGGCGTACGCAATCCAGGACGACCAGGGCGGCGCGTTGGGCGTCGGGAAGGGTCTCGACGTCACCCGGCGGTGTTGGAGCGGCCGCGGGTCGCTGGCGTGCCGCGCAGTTGTCGCAGCACAACGGCGCTTCGGCGGGGCCGTGGTCGGCGAAATGGTCCAGGAGTACCCGCCGCCGGCAGCCGTTGGCTTCGGCGTAGGCGACCATCTGCTGCAATTCAGTGCGGCGATAATCACACTGCTCGGCGGCGCGGCGGGACGCGGCGTGGATGGCGGCATCGTTCCAGACGTCCACACGGAGCAGCATGCGCGTGCCCTCGTCGCCCAGGCGATGCAGCGCGCCGGCCTCCTCCAGTTGGGACAACCCGACCTTGGTCTTGAGCTGCGGCAGGCCGGTGGCCAGCGAAAGGTCCTCGAACGTCGCCCACATCTCCGGGCGATGAGCCGAAACGACGGCCGCGTAAATCGCGCGAACTTCGGTGCGCGTCAGCGTGGCGTTGTTGATGAACCATTCCTGTAGAGCCCGGTCTTTCGGGCAGTACAGCAAAACGGCGCGCGCGGGCTGCCCATCGCGCCCGGCCCGCCCGGCCTCCTGGTAATATGCATCGAGCGTGCCCGGTACGCTGAAGTGCACGACCAGCCGCACGTCCGCGCGGTCGATGCCCATTCCAAACGCGTTCGTGGCCACGACCAGATTGGAACGACTGGACATAAAGGCGTCCTGAACTGCTGCCCTCCGTTCCGTCGGAAGACCGGCGTGGTAGTAGTCCGCTTGCCGGCCCAGCACCCCGGAGATGAAATCGGCCAGATCCTCCGCTTCGTGCCGGGTGCCGACGTAGACGATGGCAGCATCGTCATCGAGGTCGTGCAACAACTCGCGCAGCGTACGCAGCTTGGCTGCGCGGTCGATGCAATAAGACACGTTGAGACTGAGGTTGGGGCGGTTGAACCCGGTGACGACCCGCGCCGCATCCGGAATGCCCAGCAGACGGACGATGTCGTCCTGCACGCGGGGCGTGGCCGTCGCGGTCAAGGCGACCGTCAGCGGATTGCCCAGGTCGGCGCGAGCAGCCGCAATGTGCAGATAGTCGGGGCGGAAGTCGTGGCCCCATTGCGACAGGCAGTGAGCTTCGTCCACCGCCAGCAGACCGACCTGGAGCCGCCGGGCGGCGCTCAAGAACGGTGCGCTGCGAAGTCGCTCGGGCGCCAGATAGATCAGGCGGAACCGCCCATCCGCCATGGCGGCCAGGCGCCGATTTTGCTCGTCGGCCGGCATGGCGCTGTTGATGCAGGTCGCCGGAATATGGCGAGCGGTGAGACTATCCACCTGATCTTTCATCAAGGCGATCAGGGGCGAGATGACCAACGTTTGGCCCGGACGATGAAACGCGCCGAGCTGATAGACCAGCGACTTGCCGGCGCCCGTCGGCATGACCACCAGTGCGTGCTGGCCGGATACCAGGCTGTGAAGGGCTTCTTCCTGTCCTGGCCGAAAGCCGTCGAAGCCGAAGCGCTCCCGCAGCGTATCGCCGAGATTCAGAGCCATCGTCGTACTAACCTCTGGTCAACCCTCAAATCGATACCCGATGCCCCGTACCGTGACGATGCGAGTGGGATGGGTCGCATCGGACTCGAGCTTTTCACGGAGCCAGCGCACGTGCACGTCCACCGTACGGCTGTCGCCGCCGAAGTCCCATCCCCAGACCCGCTCCAGGATCAGATCGCGCGACAGGACGATGCCGTGGTTGCGAGCCAGAAAGACCAGCAACTCGAACTCTTTAGGCTTCAGAGCGATGGGTTCCCCCTGGCGTAGAACTTCACGACGGGCCAGATCAATGACGAGATCACCGAAGGCCAACGTCTCGTGCGGCGCTCCGAGCGCGGCGGCCTTGTCGGTCTCAGCCGCGACCTCTTCACGAATGAGACGAACCCGCCGAAGCTGCGCCTTAACGCGGGCCATGAGCTCACGCATGCTAAATGGCTTCGGCAGATAGTCATCCGCGCCGACCTCCAGTCCAACGATCCGATCGATCTCTTCGGCGCGTGCGGTGAGCATCAAAATAGGAACGCTCATCTCTCGGCGCAGGATACGACACACCTCCAGACCGTCCAGACCGGGCAGCATCACGTCCAGAAGAATGACGTCCGGGTGTTCGCGGCGGGCCACATCGAGCGCCGCCAGGCCGTCAGCGGCGGTGCGCACGTCATAACCCTGCTTGCTGAAATTGTATTCCAGCGTCGACAGCAAAGTGGGTTCATCTTCAACAATCAGCACTTTGTCACCCATGGCGGGGCCTTCCTTTCCCTGCAGGCGCGATGGTTTAGGCCACCGTAGTGGATTGCGTAGAGGCACCCCAGGATGATACGACATTGCGGCCCGGCCGTCAAGGAACGGGCTCCAACGAGGGGCAGGATGCCTGAGGGAGCAGCTCTTTTTCATCGAGTGCGACATTTTCGAATTATCTAACTGAGGCTTGAAAAAGTTCGGACATGGAGTATAATCATGTCGTTGATCACGACGGATGAGGCTTTATTCGGGGGGCGGCTCGCACACCTGAGGGGCCACGGCAGGAACCTGGCAGTAATTGCCGGCTTCTTTTTTGAGGGCCGGTTCTATCATGCAAGGCAAGGACTAAAAGGAGGATAGCATGTACAAGCGGATGTTTCTCTCTCTCGCCATGTTGGCCGCTGTCTTGACGCTCCTCGTGGCGTGTGGCCCGACGGCCACTCCCACCCCTACCGCGGCGCCGACAGTTGCGCCCACTGAAGCGGCTCCGACCACGGCGCCTACGGAAGCGGCCACGCCGGCCCCGACTGTCGCGCCCACCGAGGCGGCCCCGACCTCGGCGCCTACGGAGGCGGCCACAGCTGCCGTCACCGAAGCCGTCACCGCGGCCGCGACGACCGAAGAGACGACGGAAGCCACATCCGCAGCCTCGACGGCTGCCCCGACCGAGGAAATGACTGAGGCGACGTCCGCTGCCCCGACGACCGAGGCGACTGCCATGCTGGCAGCGACGGCGGAAGCCACAACCGCTGCGACGGCTGAAGCCACCGTCATGACGCCTGCGACGATGGAAGCGACAGCCACTCCGGCCGCTATGATGGCCGCTACGTCGGAGGCGACCACCGTAATGACAGCGACGGTGGAAGCCACGACTGCCGCAACGACAGCTGCCATGATGGCTGCGACAGCTGCGCCCAAGGTGGAGACGGCCGCAACCGCGCCGGCCGCCACGGCTGTTGCTCAGGCGGCTACGGAGACGGCCACGACCGCGCCCACGGCCCCTCCGGCCCCGACGGAGACGGCCACGACCGCACCAACGACTCCGGCGCCGACGGAGACGGCTACCACCGCGCCCACGGCGACTCCGGCGCCGACGGAGACGGCTACCACCGCGCCCACGGCGACTCCGGCGCCGACGGAGACGGCTACCACCGCGCCCACGGCGACTCCTGCCCCGACGGACACGGCCACGACCGCGCCCACGGCGACTCCTGCCCCGACGGATACGGCCACGACTGCGCCCACGGCGACTCCGGCCCCGACAGAGACGGCCACGACCGCGCCCACGGCGACTCCGGCCCCGACGGACACGGCCACGGCCGCGCCCACGGCTAGTCCGGCCCCGACGGAGACGGCTACCACCGCGCCAACGGCGACTCCAGCCCCGACGGAGACAGCCACGACTGCGCCCACAGCGACTCCGGCCCCGACTGACACGGCTACGACCGTTGCTGCAGCTCCCGCCGCGACCGAAGCGATGACCGCGACTGTTCCGGCAATGACCGGAGCGATGACGGCGACGGTTGCCGCGACTGAGGTGATCAGCCCGGCGGTGACATCTGCCCCTTCCGCAACGGAGGTTGCCACGTCTACCGCGACCACCAAGCCGGCGTCGGAGCTCAAAGTGGGTCTGGTGACCGACGTTGGCGGTGTCAACGACAAGTCGTTCAACCAGTCGGCTTGGGCCGGCGTGCAGAAAGCGGCGCAGGAATTTGGGTTCCAGGCGAAGTTCATCGAGTCCAAGCAACCGACGGACTACGAAAAGAACATCGACCAATTTGCGACCGAGAACTACAATGTGATCATCACAGTGGGCTTCCTGATGGGGGATGCTACCGCCGCGAAGGCCAAGCAGTACCCCAACATCAAGTTCGCGATCATCGATTACTCCTACGCGCCGGCCGAAGCGGGCGGCCCAGACCCGTATACGACCGACCTGACGAACGTGACCAGCCTGATGTTCCGGGAAGACCAGGTGGGCTTCCTGGCGGGCGTGGTGGCGGCCGGCATCAGCAAGACCGGCACGGTGTGCTCCGTGTCGGGTATGCAGATTCCGCCGGTGGAGCGTTACGTCGTCGGCTACCAGAACGGCGCGAAGTGGTACGAACTCGAGCATCAAGACGTTGAACGTCTACATCCCGTCCTTCACTGATCCCGCCAAAGGCAAGGAAGCCGGGCAGACGATGATCGGGCAGGGCTGCGACGTCGTATTCGGCGTGGGCGGCAACACCGGCAACGGTGGCCTGCTCGCGGCGAAAGAGAAGAACCTGGCGGCCATCGGCGTGGACGTGGACCAGTACCTGACCTATCCGGAAGTTCGAGATGCCCTGGTGACCAGCGCCATGAAGAACGTCGACGTAGCTGTGGAGAACTACCTGAAGTCGGTCGTCGACGGTACCGTCAAGGCTGGCGTCCAGTTGGCGACCATCGAGAACGGCGGCGTCGGTCTGGCGCCGTATCACGACTGGGATGAACAAGGTGCCTCAGGCGGTCAAGGATAAGGTCGCCGAAGCGACCGCGGGACTGAAGAACGGCACGATCAAGACCGGCTATACTCAGTAACGCGACTAGACAATGACAAAAAGGGTGTTATCCTGCTGGGTAGCACCCTTTTCGTTTCTGGGCCGATCTCCCGGCGAGAATGCGCACTTCAGGTCTTCAGTTCAAAAGGACAGAAGTAGAAATCTTCGTACGCGAAAAGCAAGGAGGGGACCATGTCGCCCAGCCTGCAGGCCGTGGGCATCATCAAACGTTTTCCCGGCGTGATCGCCAACGACCAGTGAATTTCACCTGGACAAGGGCGAGATTCACGCGTTGTTGGGCGAAAACGGCGCCGGCAAGACCACCCTGATGAATATCGTCTATGGGCTGTACCAGCCGGATGAAGGCCAGATCGGATCAACGGCCAGCCCGTGCACATCGACAGCCCGCACGATGCCATTGCCCATGGCATCGGTATGGTGCACCAGCACTTCATGCTCGTTCCGCCCGCTGACCGTGACTGAGAATATCATTCTGGGCCAGGAAACGCTGTACGGCGCCAGCCGGGCAATGGGCCCGCTCGCCGTGCTGGATCGGCGTCGGCGCCGCGGCAGACATCCGTGCATTGGCCGAACAGTACGGTCTGGACGTCGACCCTGACGCGACAGTGCGCGATCTGCCGGTCGGCGCTCAACAGCGAGTCGAGATCGTCAAAGCGCTCTACCGCACAGGCCGAGATCCTGATCCTGGACGAGCCCACCGCGGTGCTGACGCCGCAGGAAGCGGACGATCTGTTCGAGATCATGAAGTCCCTGGTCTCGCAGGGCAAGAGCATCGTCTTCATTACCCACAAACTGCGCGAGGTGTTGGCCGTCTCCGACCGCATCAGCGTCATGCGTTCCGGCCAAATGGTGGGCCAGTGAAGCCGGCAGGAAGCCACGCCGCGAGCTGCTGGCTGAAATGATGGTCGGCCGCGAGGTCATTCTGCAGGTGGATAAGTCGGCGGCCCATCCGGGAGAGGTCATTCTCTGCCGTCCGGGACCTGAGGTCGAGGACGACCGGCAACAGCTGGCGTTGGATGGCGTGACCTTGGAGGTGCGGCGGGCGAAATACTGGGCGTGGCGGGCGTGCAGGGCAACGGCCAGACAGAACTGGCGGAAGCGCTGACCGGCTTGCGCCACGTTCGGCGGGGCGAGATCGATATCCTGGGGCAGCGATACGCACCCATGCCACATCCGCGCCAGATCATCGAAGCTGGGACGGCCACATCCCCGAAGACCGCCAGAAGCACGGACTGGTGCTGACTATCCCGGTGTATGACAACCTGGTCTTGCGCACCTATTACCACGAGCCTTTTGCCCAGGGCATGACGATCAACTGACCCGGAGGCTTGAGGACAACGCCCAGGACCTGAGTCGACGATTTGACATCCGCACGCCGGGCATCGCCACGCCGACCGGCTCGCTGTCAGGCGGGAACCAGCAGAAGGTCATCGTGGCGCGCGAGCTGTCGCGGCCTGTCAAACTGCTCATCGCCAGCCAACCCACGCGCGGCCTGGATGTCGGCTCGCATCGAGTTCATCCATCACCGGATCGTGCAGGCGCGCGACCAGGTGCGGCCGTGTTGCTGATCTCCGCTGAGCTGGATGAAATCCTGGGGCTGTCCGATCGGATTGCGGTCATGTACAAGGGCCGAATCCTCGACATGATGTCCGCGGCGGAAGCCTCGCGCGAGAAGCTGGGACTGCTGATGGCCGGCGTCAAGGAGGGCGAAGCATGTCTAGCAGTGGATACGGGCACTGTCGAGCCCGAGTCGAGTTCAGTACCGGCTGGCGGCGCGAGCCTGCGCAGCGCGGGCATGCCGATCCTGGCGATCGTCACCGCCTTCGTCCTGGGCGCCATCATCATCTGGATGACCAGCGGACAGCTGGACACGGTGCATTCTGCCTATTCCGGCCTGGCCGACGGCGCGTTGTTCAAGCAGCGCGGCCTCAGTGAGTCGCTGATCGCCACCAGTCCGTACATCCTGGCCAGCCTGGCCGTTGCCTTGGGTTTCAAGGCCGGCCTGTTCAACATCGGTGCGGAAGGCCAGTTCTACATCGGCGCATTGGCCTCGGTGTGGGTTGGGTACCACTTCGCCGGGCTGCCGGCTATCATCCATTTGCCGCTGGCGCTCCTGGCGGCGGCGCTCTCGGTGGGGCCGCCTGGGCGGCCGTCCCGGCTATTTGAAAGCCAAAACCGGTGCGCACGAGGTCATCACGACGATCATGCGCAACTACGTCGCATTCCGCCTGACCGAGTTTATGGTCAACGGACCGATGAAGGACCCCACGTCGACGGTGCCCAAGACGCCGCGATATCGCGGCCACAGCGGAGCTGTGGAAGCTGTGGGAGATCCTGCAGCGTCTGCAGGACCCGCTCAACGCGCTGGGTGCGGCGATCGTTCTGGGTCTCGTTGCACTCTTCCTGTTCGTTGGATTCAAGGCTGGCCGGGGGTCCGGACCGGTTCCATTCGAATCGCCGAGCGGAGCCCGACCGATGTATGGGGTCGCAGCGGCGTGGCTGTAGCCAGCTTCTTTGCGCTGCCCATTCTGACCAACGCCTGGTGGCCGTTCATGGATACCAAGGACCGGCTTCACATCGGCCTTCTTCTTGGCGTTGCGGCGGCCGTGTTTACCTGGTGGCTGCTGTACCGGACCACGATCGGCTTCGGGATGCGGACGATCGGCGCGAATCCCGATGCGGCCCGCTACGCCGGCATCAATGTCGGGCGCAACATCATGCTGGCGATGGTTCTCTCCGGGGCGCTGGCCGGTGTGGCGGCGACGGTGGAGATTCTGGGCCTGGAGCACAACCTGCCGGTCTTCTTCTCGTCCGGTTATGGCTTCGACAGCATCGCGATCGCATTGGTGGCGCAAAACAATCCGTTCGGCATCCTGCAGCGGCCTTCCTGTTTGGCGCGATGCGCAACGGGGCCGACCTGATGGAGCTGAGATCGGGCGTGTCCAAGTATGTGATTTCCTGCTGCAGGCCTCGTGTTGCTGTTCGTGGCTGCGCCGGCCATGGTCCGAGCTGGCTGTATCGTTTGAAAGGTCGAGCCCGCCGCCGAAGAAGAGGCGCCGTTGACGCGCGGCTGGGGAGGATGACATGACGTCGAGAAACACCGTCCCGGGGGCCATCGCGCATCGTCAGAACGCCGCTGCGTTGAGTCCGCTACTCTCGATGGCCTCTTTGGCGTGCTTGGGTGCGTGTACTTCTTGATCAACCTATTGATCGGCGGGCAGTGCGGCGGGCAGTTGCGTCGATCAGCACACTTCGCAGATGGTCCGGGTCGGCACGCCCATCGCCCTGGCCGCCTACTGCGCGGTGCTCTGCGAACGGTCGGGCATAATCAACATCGGCATCGAGGGTCAGATGCTCATGGCGGCGATGATCGCTTACGGCGTCAACGTGTACCTGTGGAACTCCTTGAAGGCCGGCGGAATGGACCCGTCGGCGGCGGGTAACCTCAGCCGTTGGGTGGCGCTTCTGCTGGCGACGTCGGGCAGCGCGCTCCTGGGCATGCTGCACGCCGTCACCTCGATCAGATTCCGCGCCGACCAGATCATCAGCGGCACCGTGCTCAACATCCTGGCCCTCGGCCTGACGGGTTACCTCTACCGGCAGTTCCTGGCGCAAAACGTACCCGCGGGGCCGGGCACTTTCCCAGCTCTTCGATTTGCCGCTTCCTGTCGCAGATCCCGGGTCCTGGGGCCGATCTTCTTCGGCGGGCCAGAAACCGATCGTGTACATGATGTTGGCTTTGACGTGCGCTGCATTTCGTCTTGTTCTACACCCAGTGGGGCCTGCGCACACGGGCGGTGGGCGAACACCCGAAGGCGGCGGACACGCTCGGAGTAGACGTCATCTCTACACGCTACATCAACGTGCTGCTCGGCAGCCTCATCGCCGGCCTGGGCGGCGCCTGGTTCACCCTGGAGGCGGTCGACGTCTTCAACCCAATGATGACGAACGGCCTGGGCTTCATTGGCTTGGCCGCGATGATCGTCGGCAATTGGATGCCTCTGGGGGCGCTGTTCGGGGCGTTCATCTTTGGTCTGGGCAGCGCGCATTCAGCCGTTGCTGTCCATCTTCCGACCGGACATTCCGTCCCAGTTCCCGCAGATGGTGCCGTATCTGTTGACCATCATCGTGGTGACCGGCGTCGTAGGCCGCGTTATCCGCCGGCAGCCGAAGGCAAAGCCGTACACGAAGGAATGACGTTCCTCCCCAAGTTCTGGAAGTCTCGAGAGACGCTGAAGTTTTCGGAACGCAGGAGTCCGAGCTGAAATCTCACTTCAGCGCAGTGCTGGGTGCGATAATGACCTGCCGGGCACTCCCCCGACCCAAAGCCTGACCGTACGTGACTTCATACTATGTTCTCTTGCGGTAGAGAAAGTCCGATTGCTAGCCTTGACGTGAGTGGGCGGCCACCCGGCGCCATACAAAATGAGAGTGTTTATCAATCTAATACGTCAATTTCAGCCCGGCATGCGTTTCGTGTAAAACTGTGTATAATTAAATAAAGCGGATCATAAGAGTGCGCAATCTCGGGAGGCCGTGCGTGAATTTGCGCGTGAAAGCCCTCATGATTGTCAGCCTGCCTGTGGCAGTGCTCATCGTAATCCTGGCTGTGTCATCACGCATTATCGTGATGCAGGGTGTTTTGAGGCTGGAGCAACAGGCCGTGACCATGGACGTGGGGCGCATGCAGGCTGCCTTGTCGGAGGAAATATGGGCCTGACTCGGTTGCTGCTGATTGGGCCGCGTGGGACGACGCCTATCAGTTCATGGCGGACCGGAATTCGACCTTCAAAGAAGCCAACCTCGTCGACGAGACCTTTTCCGGCCTGAATCTCAACCTGATGGTATGGGTCGATACGTCCGGACGATTGTTTTTGCCAAGGCCTACGACCCGCTCGCCCAGAAGGAGATCCCTCTGCCGGTCGATCTCGTGCGCGAACTGGGACCCGGCTCTGCGCTTCTGTGGCACCCGGACGTGGATAGCCACGTAACGGGGATCCTTCTTCTGTCTGGCGGCCCGATCATGGTGGCTTCTCAGCCGGTAGTCACCAGCAAGGAGGAGGGCCCGATTCGGGGCACGCTCGTCATGGGGCGCAACCTGGATGCGCGCGCGATCAGGCGACTGAGCGAAAGACTGCTGATGCCCGTAGAGATGCGCCGCCTGGACTCGGCGGACTTGCCCGCCGACTTCCGCGCCGTATCGTCTCGCTTGACCGGGGATGGGCCGGCCGTCGTCAATCCGCTCGACAACGGACGGGTGGCAGGCTATGCTCTGCTAAACGACGTGAACCAGCAGCCGGCTCTCCTGCTGCGCGTCGACGAGCCGCGGGTGATCTACCAGCAAGGCCAGCTGGCGGTGGCATACGTCGGCCTGTCACTGCTCATTGTCTGTGCGGTCTTCGGCGGAGTGACCTGGTGGCTGCTGGAAAAGCAGATTCTGGAACGCGTGAGCGGCTTGAGCGGCGCGTGCAAAAGATCGGTGTGAGTCGCGATCTCTCGGCGCGGGTCGCGATGCGCGGCGGGGACGAGCTTTCCGGCCTGGCGGGATCAATCGATGGGATGTTGGAGCAACTGGAGCAGGCACAAACCGCGCTTCACGACAATGAAGGCCGGCTGAGCGAGATGGTGGCCGCTCTCAGCGTCTCTGAGGCCAACTATCGCTCCATTTTCGACTCGGCGAACGATGCCATCTTCGTCCAAGATGCAGCGACGGGGCGGATTCTGGACATGAACCAGGAAGCCTGCCGGACGTACGGTTGGTCGCTCGCTGAAGCCGCGAACATGGGCGCGGATGGTTTGATCTCCAGCGATCCATCGTACGCTCTGGACTCGGCGCTCGGTTATCTGGTCAAAGCCGCGACAGGTGAGCCTCAGGTCTTCGAGTGGCTGGCGAAGGACAGAGACGGACGAACGTTTTGGACCGAGGTCAGTCTCAAGCGCATCGACATCGGTGGGCAGCTGCGCGTCCTGGCGATAGTTCGCGACATTTCCGAGCGGAAACGTCTGGAAGCGCAGTTCGTGCAAGTGCAGAAGATGGAGACTCTCGGCCGGTTGGCCGGCGGAGTGGCTCACGACTTTAACAATCTGCTGACCGCCATCGGCGGCTACGCGGCTCTGGCCCAAAAGGGGTTGAGACCGGAGGACCCGGCTGCGGCAGACGTGGAACAGGTTCTTAAGAATACACATCGCGCCGCCGGTTTGACACGGCAGTTGCTGGCGTTCTCCCGCCGACAGATCATCGCACCGCAGGTAGTGGACCTGAACAGCCTCGTGATGGACATGGACAAGATGTTGCGACGACTCATAGGCGAGGACATTGAGCTAACGACGACGCCTGGCAAGGGGGACGCACTCGTTCGGGTCGATCTGGTGCAGATGGAACAGGTGTTGGTGAACCTCGCCGTCAATGCGCGCGATGCAATGCCGGGCGGTGGTAAGTTGACGATAGAAACGGCGCGGGTTCAGCTGGGAGCCGAATACGTTCGAACCCATCTCGAGGCTCAGCCGGGTGATTTTGTCATGTTGGCTGTGACGGATACGGGTACGGGCATGAGCGACGACGTGAAGAATCATCTGTTCGAACCGTTCTTTACGACCAAGGACGCAGGCAGCGGTACCGGTTTGGGATTGGCCACAGTATATGGCATCGTCAAACAGCATCACGGCGACGTCAGAGTATATAGTGAGCTAGGGCATGGAACGACGTTCAAGGTCTATCTGCCCTATACCGATCCACCGGGCGCCGCGAGCAGCGACGAACCGCGCAACAAGGTGCGTGGCGGGCACGAGACCATCCTCGTGGTGGAGGATGAGGAAATGGTCCGGAAGGTCGCCCTCCGGGACTTGCACGAGCTGGGCTACGTCACATTGGAAGCCTCAGATGGTATCGAGGCTCTCAAGGTCGCCACGGAGTATCCGCATTCCATTCAGCTCTTGCTGACCGACGTCGTCATGCCCCAGATGAGCGGCAAAGCTCTCGCCGATCAACTCAAAGCCTCTCGCCCGGACGTTAAGACGCTCTTCATGTCGGGTTACGCGGAAAGCGCCATCGTTCATAGGGGTGTGACGAACGACGGTTTTACGTTCCTGCAGAAGCCCTTCACCGCAGAAACGCTTGCCCTTAAAACCAGGGAGGTGTTGGATGGTCCCGGATGACTTCACTTCTGCCACCGTACCGCCGTCGTCGCGGACGGGGCGCTCTTTGCTGCCGGACCTCCCAGGCGCCCAGCCCCCTTCGTTGCAGATGGCGCTGATCGAAAACCTGCATCAGGGCGTGCTGGTGCAGTGTGGTGCCGAATGCGCTCTGGTCAATACGAAGTTCTGTGAAATGTTCGGCCTCGTGTCCCCAGCGGAGATCATAGGGCGCCCGTGCAGCGAGGCGCTGGATGCCGCCAGCTGGCTGTTCGTCGATCCGGTGGCTTTCCTGTGTGGTATGCGCGATCTGCCTGCTGCCGGACAGACGTCGACCGGTGAGGAACTGGCCCTGGTGGATGGGCGTACCTTCGAGCGTGATTACATCCCAATTCAGCTGGGCGATCAGCACGAGCATCTGTGGCTTTACCGTGACACCACGGAAGGCAAGCGAGGGGAGCGGATTTTGCTTCAAGCCGAGGAACGCTTTCGCCTGGCTGCCAAATGCGCCAGCGATCTGATCTACGAATGGGACCTGCTTTCGAATCGGATGCGCTGGTTCGGTGACATCGATGACCGGCTGGGATACGAAGCAGGCCAATTCCCGCGCACGAGACGGGCTTGGGAAGAGGCGATCCATCCGGCAGACCTCCAGCGAGTCCGGCAGATGGTCGAGTGGCATCTTGCGGAGCGTGAGCCTTATCGTGAGGAGTACCGCGTCTGTTGCAGGGACGGGGCCGTTCTCTACTGGGCTGACAGCGGAACGGCGGTTTGGGATGAGCACGGGCAAGCCTACAAGTGGATCGGAGTTCACACGGACATCACCGAGCGCAAACGGGCCGAAGAGGAGGCCAGGAGCGCCCGCGCGGAGCTGGAGACGCGCGTGGAATCGCGCACGCTCGAGCTGTCCGCAGCCAATCAACTGCTCCGACAGGAAATCGCTGAGCGCCGGCGAGCCGAACAAGAGCGCGAAAAACTTATAGAGGAGCTACAGGACGCGTTGAACAGCATTAAAACACTCAAGGGACTGATACCGATCTGTGCGTCGTGCAAGAAAATCCGCTCTGATGAAGGCTACTGGCAGCAGATCGAAGAGTACATTCGCGATCACTCCGATGCGGAGTTCAGCCATGGCCTCTGTCCGGATTGTGCGCGGAAGCTGTACCCGGCATATTATCCGGAAGACGAGTAAGGGAACGTCTCCCGCAGTCGTCCTATTGGGCCACCCAAGGATGGGTGGCCTGCCAGCCTTTACTCGTGACGTATATCCGAATAGTTGTATTGTCATGGGCCATTTCCTGTGGTATAATACCTCTGGGTTGCTCTTCTCCGTCGTATCGATGGCATCCGTTTTCGTGTTGTTACCTCGGTGTCCCAGTCCGCCCTTTGCCTGCCAGTGCAGCAGCCCATTGCGAGGAATCGATTGGACTATTCCACTCTCGACGACGTCGCGCTCATCGGGCTGATCGTCCAGTCCGAGTCTGGCGGCCTAAGCCAGTTATATGATCGGTATAGTCGTCTCGTGTTCAGCATCGCGTATAGCCTGGTCGGCGATTACTCGACGACTGAGGAAATCACGCAAGACGTCTTCGTCCGAGTATGGGAGCGGGCCGGGCAGTATCGGCCCGACCAGGGCAAGGTGAGCACCTGGCTCATCAGCATTGCCCGCCACCGTGCCATCGACATGCTTCGCCGGCAAGGCGCTCGTCCAGAAGACCGCAGCTGTGAGCTGGGGTGAGACCACCATCGACGGGATGCCGAGCGACGATAACCCTGAGGAGGCGCGGAGCTCTCGATGCAGCGGCAGCGCGTTCAGGCGGCCATCGCGCAACTTCCGGAGGATCAGAAGCAGGCGCTGGCCCTCGCCTATTTCAATGGCTATACTCATCGGCAGATCGCCGAAGCGCTGGATCAGCCGCTGGGGACGGTGAAGACCCGCATTCGACTGGCCATGCAGAAGTTGCGCCAATTGCTAAGAGATGAGAGAAGTGTCACGCTAACACATCCAGGACTAATCTGCCACGTAAACTGATATGAAAATCCCTATGAATAGAGGTATGGATGGGTACCGAGCACATCGTTCGGAACTCTTACCTGACTATGTGTTGGGCTGCATCGATGAAGAGGATCTCGTCAGGGTGATCCGAGCACCTGAAGGCGTGCCGCGATTGCCGGCTGAGCTGCACGCGTACGAATCGGTCGTGGGCGGATTGGCTTTGGCGGCCTGTGAGGCCGGGCCCTCGCCGGAGCTGAAGGACCGACTCATGGAATGCATTCAGGATCGCCGGCGGCCGCGCGGCCCTGGTGGCGTGTGCCCCTGGGCAGTTTCAGGGGAGCCCTTGCGTGGCGGGTGGCGGCAGTGGTGCTCATCGTGGCGTTGGCGGTCGGCAACATCTGGCAATGGCAGAGAGCCAACGGAGTGTCGCAGCCTCAGGTCGTTCATATGGAGTCCATTCCGATGGCGAACACGCCCGCCGCTCCGGACGCTTCCGGCATGATCGTCATGAGCACAGATGGGCAGTATGGAACGCTGATCGTGAACGGCTTGCCCACGTTGGACGGGCACCATCAGTATCAATTGTGGATGAGCGAAGGCGGAGTTCGCAAGAGCGGCCCCGTGTTTTCGGTAAATGCCGACGGCTATGGCTCGATGCCCGTATCCTCGACTCAGCCGTTGTCTCAGTACAAGTCCTTTGGGGTCACCGTCGAGCCGATGGGCGGCAGCTCTGCCCCAACCGGCGAGAAGGTTTTGTCTGCAAGCCTGTAACTGCCCGTTTGGTGCCGGGCGATTCTCACCCAACGACCAGACCACCATGTAGGGCGCAATTGATCGCGCCCTACATGGTGGTCTGGTCGTTGGGTGAGAATCGCCCGGCACGTTTCGCGCTCCAAACGCTTTGTCGTATAATCCGGCTGTCCGATCGACTCGTTTGTCGCTAAGGGGTACCGAAGTGAGGTGTTGCCATGAGATCCAGGCTGCGTCTTGGAGTTGTGGGAGGAGTGCTCCTTGGGATCGTGGCGTTGACCCTGACAGTCTGGGGTGGCGCGCCGCCGGCTCGGGCAGGCGTGCTGCCGACGCCGGTTCCGCAGGGTCTTTGCCGAGATGGGGCCACCTTCCAGGCCGACGTCACCATTGCCGACAACACCGTGGTGCAGCCGGGCGCCCGGTTGGTGAAGACGTGGCGAGTCCTCAATTCGGGCACCTGTTCCTGGACGCCCAGCTATCGGTTGGCGTACGTAGGGGGCAACCGCATGGGCGCGGCGGGCAGTGAACGTATCGCGGACATCGTGCCGGGCGTTTCGACCGACGTCACAGTGGTCATGTATGCGCCGTCGCAGCCGGGGAGCTATATTGGCGTGTGGCAGATGATGAATTCCGCGGGGACGACTTTTGGCGATCGACTGACGGTGGTGATCCAGTCCGGTGCGGGTGGTTCAGTTAAGCCCACGCCGACGCCCGCTCCGGCCCCGGTCGTGCAGCATCAGTTCACCGGCCAGGTGCTTCAATGGTGGCCAAACTGCGGCACAACCTACGTCAAAGGGCAGATCGTGGATCAGGCCGGGAACCCGGTCAACGGCCTGCGCGTGCACGTCTGGGCAGATGGTTGGGACGGTTCCTATTCCCGCGTGTCCGGCGTGGGCGATACGTATGGCCCCGGCGAATGGGACGTCACGCTGCGCCAGGGCCAGACGGGCAAGTTCTACGTTCAGGTCTGGGACTGGCAGACCGGACCGGACAGCTACGTGCGAGTGGACAGCGACGTGGTGGTGCTGGTGTTCAACTACACGCAGCAGAATTGCCAGCCGGACGGAGATGGTCACCAGGTCGCGGAAGTGCGGTTCATCAGAAATCGTTAGTACCCGGCCATCCTAACGGACGTACGGGATGCGAAATGCGTAATGTGACGACTCACATTACGCATTTCGCTTTTAAGCATCACGTGCTGCGTGACATTCGGGATGCCGTGGATCAGTCCTAGATCAGCCGGCCGACGCGGTCGCCGTCGAGCAACGCCTCGCGAATGCGTCCCATCTGCATGCAGTCGCCGACCATGTGAACCTCAGCGCAGGCCAGCCGCAGCGTTTCCCGCGTCAGCTCGTTGGGCCTGCTTCCGGTTGCGACGACGACGGTGTCGGCAGGCATCGTCCGCCAGCCTTCCGGCCCTCGGACCTCCACCGTCTTTTCGTCGATCTCAGTCACCTGGTTGCCGGTGAAGTAGCGGATACCCTTGTCATTCAGAAGCTGGTACATCACCATCTTCACGTTGTTGATGTACTGCTCGGTCATCAACTCGGCCAGAATCTCGACGATGGTGACTTTCTTTCCGGCGTCGGCCAGGTGGACGGCTGTCTCGCAGCCGACGTCGCCTCCGCCGATGACGAGAACATTCTCGCCCTTCACCTGGCTGACATCGCGCAGGGCGTCCAGTGCCGACATCACGTGCGGCTGGTCAATGCCGGGGATGGGCGGCTGCCAGGGCACGCTGCCGACGGCCAGGACCAGCGCATCGGGTTGTTCCTGTCGGACCATGTCGAGCGTGACTTCCACGCCGGTTTTCACGGTGACCTTCGAATCGGCCAGCTCGCCCGCATAGTAATCCAGCAGAAGGCGGACCTCAGCCTTGCAGTCGGGACGCGAGCCGGGATAGAGCATGCCGCCCAGATAGGGCCGGGCTTCGTACAGCGTCACGTCGTGGCCGCGGCCGGCTGCCGTCAGCGCGGCAGTGATGCCACCCGGACCGCCGCCCACAACCATCACTTTCTTCTTGCGACTGGTGGGCTGGAGGGGCTCCTGGGCCTCGCGAAGCAGGTAAGGATTGACCGTACAGATGAGCGGCTCCGCCTTCCAGAGCTGATGATGGCAGACGTTGCAGCGAATGCAGGGGCGGGTGCGCTCGCCGGCCTGGGCCTTGACGACCCAGCGGGGCTCGGCCAGCAGTGTGCGGCCCACGGCGACCATGTCGCACTTGCCCTCGCTGATAAACTGATCGGCTTCCTGCGGAACGATGATCGATCCGGCGGCGATAACCGGCGTGCTGCCGACCGCCTTCTTGATGTCGGCTGCCAGCGGCATGAGCGTATTGCGCGGCAGATAGGTGCAGGGCACGGACGGGTAACGGGAGAGGCGCTCGATGGTCGTGTTCAGGGTGCAGACGTGCACGTAGCACACGCCTTCGGCGACCATGCGCTTCGCCAGGGCCGCCGCTGCGTCTCCGCCCTGGATGCCTCCTTCCAAATCCTCCCAGGCACTGATCTTGAGGCCAATCGTGAAGTCGTTGCCGACTTGCTTGCGCATCGCGCGGTAGATCTCAACTGGGAACTTCATGCGGCCCTCGAACGAGCCACCGAACTCGTCGGTGCGCTTGTTCATAGCCGGAGAGACGAATTGGCCGATCAGGTAGCCGTGGCTGGCATGGATCTCGACGCCGTCGTAGCCGGCATCACGCGCACGGCGAGCGGCCTGGCCGAAATCCGCGATGATCGCCCAGATCTCTTCCAGGGTCAGCTCGCGCGGCCGGCTGGAGAAGTTGGGGCACTCCATCGAAGTCGGCGCGGCCTCGCCGAACTTGCCGCCGAAGATCGCCGTCTGGCAGATCATCTTTGCGCCGCCGGCGTGGACGGCCTGGGTCATGCGCTTGTGGCTGGGGATCTGGACGTCGTCGTTGATTGCCATGAGGGGACGTCCGCGCAGGATGTCAGACAGCACCTTCGTCGCGGCGGTGAACGGCGACAGGATCAACCCGGTTCCGCCTTTGGCTCGCTCGGCGAAGTAGTTGATCTCCTCGTCGCCCCACATGCGAACCGGATGCGCCAGGTCGGTGCCCATGGGGCCCATGGCTACGCGGTTCTTGACTTCCATCGTTCCCAACTTGATGGGTGTGAACAGTTTGCTAAACGCCATTGTCCTCTCCTTCAGAATCCGATGTTTTCGTTAGACTTCCGAAGTCTTCCAAACTCCCAGCACACTGTCCGCCCGTCACACTGTCGGTGCGGCCAGTGCGGGCAGACTGCTGGGCCGTGTCGGAAGCCTGGGTCTGCTAAAGATAACTGGGTGGAACCAGGCAGCGGTTGATCCACCCCAGGGCCGCCTCGACGTGGCGCTGGCCGTCGCGCAACGAGATGCTGCCATGGCTGGGCAGGAAGACGTCGACGTCCAGGCCGTCCAGCTTCTCGATGCTCCGCAGGTGGGCCTGCAGGTCGCAGTCCCAGGTGCTCTGCAGCAAGATCTTGCCGCCGAAAAACAGGTTGTCGCCGCTGAATAGGTAAGTGAGACCGTCCTCGTACATGACGTAGGCGATGTGACCGAGAGCGTGCCCCGGCGTGTCCAGGGCCTTAAGCGCTACGTCTCCTATGCCGGTCACCTGCCCGTCCGTCAGCTCAACGTCCACCGGGCAGGGCTCGAAACGGTAATCGGGCTCGTAGTACCCGCCCTTCTTGCCCATGTCCAGGCCGATGCCCTTCTCGTCGCCGCGGCGTACGAAGTCTGCCACGTCCGCCGACACCAACACCTGGAGGCCGGGAATGGCGGCCAGTAGACGTGCCGCGCCGCCGGCGTGGTCGGCGTGTGCGTGAGTTAGGAACAGGTAGCGGATGTGGCGCGGATCGAATCCGTGCGCGCGGACGTTGGCCAGCGTCTCATCCACGCCCGGCCCCACGCCGCTGTCGATCAGGGCCAGCTCGTTGCGGCCGCCGTCGATCAGATAAATGTGGCAATCAGCGGGATCGCTCAGGCTGAAGCCCGCCGAGCCGCCGCCAACCAGGTAAACGCGGTGTGTGAGCTGCATGATGCCTCCTTGGCCGTCACTCGGCGGGATGGGCTTGCCGGATCAGGCGCGCTGCTTGTAGATGGCCACGACCGAGAGAACCACGATGCCTTTGATCAGCTGCTGGTACCAGGTGCTGACCCCCAGGATGATCATGACGTTGTTGATGAGCGTCAGAATCAGGACGCCGGCCAGCGTGCCCAACAAGTTGCCGCGGCCGCCGAACAGGCTGGTGCCGCCGATGACCACGGCCGTGATCGAATCCAGCTCCATGCCGTTGCCCGCCAGCGGGTCGCCGATGCCCATGCGAGCCGTGGCGATAAGCGCGGCGATGGCGACCAGGAAGCTACCCAGGCAATACACGCCCAGGCGGATACGGTTGACGTGCATGCCGGCGCGGCGGGCTACCTCGGCGCTGCCGCCGACGGCGTAAGATCGCGCGGCCGAATTCTGTCTTGGACAGGATGAACCAGGCGGCGCCGAAGACGATGGCCAGCAGGATGACTGGGTGCGGCACCGGCCCCAGCTGATTGTAGTAGAGCAAGTTGGCGATGTTAGTGGAGATGCCGCCCTTGGGCACGGTGGTATAGGCCAGCCCTGCGCCCTGCAGCAGCAACGAGGTCCCGAGAGTGGCGATGAACGCCGGCACGCGGCCGTAGGTGACGACCAGCCCGTTGAACAGACCCACCAGCAAGCCCACGCCCAACATCAGCAGCGCGACCCAGACGAATCGCCCGTCGTTGCTGTCCGCCAGTCCGGCGCACACGAGGCTGATGAAAGTAACCAGCGATGCCACTGAGAGGTCGATGCCGCCGCTCAAGATGATGAGCGTTTGGGCGATGCCGATGATGCCGGGAATCACGGTCTGCTTGGCGAGCGTCCACAGGTTCGCTGGACTGCGAAAGGTCGTGGAGTAAAAGGACAGCGCGACCATCGCCACAAGCAGGAAGGCGTACAGGACGAGGACGAGCGCGTTGTTGACCAGAAAATGCTGGAATGAGCTCTTCCCCACCCTGCTGGACGGTATAGAAGTGGTCACAGTTTATCTCCCCCAGTTTTCCTCATGCCGGTTCACAGGGTGCAACGATGTCCTCGCCGATCGCCAGGGTGAGAATGCGTTCCTCGCTCGCCTCTCGACGCTGCAGCTCACCGGCGATCCGCCCCCGGCTCATGACCAGAATGCGATCGCTCATGCCGATGACTTCCGGCAACTCGGACGAGATCATCATGATACCGGCGCCCTGGTCGGCCAACCGGCGCATCAGGAGGTAGATCTCCGCCTTCGTGCCCACGTCGATTCCCCGGGTCGGTTCGTCGAGGATGATCAATTGCGGGTCGGCGCAGAGCCACTTGGCCAGCACGACCTTCTGCTGGTTGCCGCCACTGAGGTAGCAAACCTGTTGCTCCAGGCTGGGCGTTTTGATGGACATGTCGTGTACTTGCTTCTCGATGATCTCGCGCTCGCGGCGCTCATCGATGAGGATGAGCCTCCGCAGGCGGTCGATGATAGCCAGGCTGGCATTGTTGCGCACGGACTGTGCTCAGGACCAGTCCCTGCTCTTTGCGATTTTCGGGCACCAACGCGATGCCCAGCCCCATCGTCCGCTTTGGGTTCCCCAGGCGAACGCGCTCGCTATTGAACCAGACCTGCCCGTGGTCCGCCGGCGCGACGCCGAACAGGGCCATGGCCAGCTCGCTGCGCCCCGCGCCGACCAGCCCGGCGATGCCCAGGATCTCACCGCGATGCAGGGTGAAGCTGATGTCTTTCAGGCCCAGCTTCGACGAGGCCAGCCCTTCGACCTTCAGCAGGGGCTCGCCGATTTCGCCCCGGCTTGGCGGGAAGGTTTCGTCCAGGGTGCGGCCGACCATCATGCGGATCAAATCGCCCTTATCGATCTCGGCGCCGGCGCCGGTGGCGACGCCGCGGGTTCCGACCACGTGGCCATCGCGCAAGACAGTGACCCGGTTGGCGATTTCAAACACCTCGTCCAGGCGGTGCGAGATATAGATGATCGTTACCCCCTGGTCTTTCAGCGTACGGATGACGTCGAATAATTGCTCCAACTCATGGCCGGCCAGCACGGCGGACGGCTCGTCCATGATGATGATGTTCGAGTCGAGGGACAGTACCTTGGCGATTTCGACGAGCTGCTGTTGCGCTACACTGAGATCGATCACGCGCGCCTGCAGGTCCAGGCAGATGCCTAACCGGTCCAGCGACTGCTGCGCCCGCTCGTACGCCTGGTTCCAGTCGATCAGACCCAGTTTGCTCTTGGGGAGGCGGCCCAGCAGGATGTTCTCGGCCACGCTCAGCCAGGGCAGCACGTTGAATTCCTGGTAGATGATGCCGATGCCCAGCCGCTGCGCTTCGGCGGGGTCGTTCAGCCGGACGCGGCTGCCTTGCAGCTTGATCTCACCCCGGTCAGGCTGCAAGGCACCCGCCAGGATTTTCATCAGCGTCGACTTGCCGGCGCCGTTCTCGCCCACTAGGGCATGGACCTCGCCGGCATTGCAGGACAACGAAACGCCGTCCAGCGCCAACACGCCAGGGAACTGCTTACTAATGTCGAGCATTTCTAATGCAACCACTTCAGCCATAGGTTCTCCTTAGACTGCCGAAGTCTCAGAAACTTCGGCAGTCTAAACATCGGAAGTTTCAGTCTTGGGCGGAGACTTCCGAAGCCCCTGGAGACTTCGGAAGTCCGAGCCACATTGGCGAGATGACTAACCCGGGAACTGCTTGCTTACCCAGCTCGCCGGGTACCGGTAGTCGACCCACAGGTCGTCGGAGACGTCCGGTTTCAGATACTTGTCGATCTCGTCCTTGCCGAACTGGAGTTGATCGACGTATTCATACCGTGGGATTATTCGCCCATCATCGCCCGGACGGCCATGTCGACCATCAGCATGCCGCACGGCGGCCGGATAGCCGACAGCGTAAAAATCGACGTCGTACTGCTTGGCGATCTTGAGGAAGCCGTTCAGCGGCTCGGCGGTGATCGGCGGAACGTCGCGCTTCGCTTCGACGAAGGCCTCTACTGCGGGCCAGGAAGCGAAGGAGCTGTCACTCCAGACCCCATCGATCTGAGGATAGGTGTTGATCCAGGCCTCGAAGCCCTTCTTGCCCTCGGTGATGGACCAGTTCAGGTAGCCGTGCGCCAGGACTTCGATGTCAGGATAGTTGGCGAACACTTCCTTGGCGGCCTTGAGGCGCACCTCGGCCGTGTCAACTCCGGCGATACCGCTGGCCATCACGATCTTGCCCTTGCCGTTCAGCTTCTTGGCCAGCCACTCGGCTGTGGCTTTGCCGTGGAAGGCGTTGTCCGCGTTGACGTAGCTCACGAACTTGTCGGTGAGGTACGGCATCTGCATCTGGATCACCGGGATGCCGGCGTCCCAGGCGCGCTCCAGGGGACCCTTGAGGGCAGCGCCAAGCGGACAGGCGATGAGCACGTCCGGCTTCTGGGACAGCAGGTTTTCCATGGCGGAGACCTGGACCGCCGCATTGCCCTGGCCGTCCGCCAGGAAGTAGTCGCTGAACAGGTCTTTGTACTTCTCCTTGATCGCGTACTCGCTGTGGCCGTCCAGCATCAGCGCCCAGGAGTTGGTGGGACCCTGTGACAGGTTGGCGATCTTCCAGGGTGGGTCCTTTCTGAACTTGCGTGCAATCGAACCACAGCATGCGCGTCCCAGTCCTCGGGACGCTGCACGCCCGCCTGGGCGAGACCCGCTGCCTGGGCGGTGGCGGTGACCCCCTGGAGGCCCATCGGGCCGAGCAGGGACGTGGCCGCCGAGGCGCCGACGATCCCACCGGCCGCCGCAATGAACTCACGTCGACTCAGTTGTCCGCTTCGAGCTTTTTCCAGTAAACTGTCAATCACTCCGTTCCCCATACTTGAAGCCTCCTTGCTTGTGTGTCTGATCCAACCATACCCCACACGCGGCGTCGATCCCGCGTCGCAACACTACTACTTCTTAGGGAACTGCTTGTCCGCCCACACGCGCGGGTAGAGGTAGTCGACGATGAAATCATCCGGCATGTCGGGTTCGAGGTGCTGATCCAGCTCGTCCTTGCCGAACTGGAACTGGTCCACTGCCTGGTATCGGGGAACGACCTCGCCCATCAAGACGCGGACGGCCATGTCGACCATGAGCATGCCCGTGCCTGCCGTATAGCCGTAGGCGTAGAAATCGGCGTCGAACTTCTTGGCGGCTTTCAAGAAGCCGTTGAACATGTCGCCCACGAGCGGCGGGATCGTCCGCTGGGCTTCGGTCAGCGCTTCCATACCGGCCATGGCGGCAAACCCGCTATCGGCCCAGATGCCGTCGATCTCGGGATACGCGGCCACCCAGGCCTCGAAGCCCTTCTTGGCTTCGGTAACCGACCAGTTGTGGTACGCCTGTGCGAGGATCTCGATGTCGGGATACTTGGCGAAGGCGTCCTTGGCGCCTGCCAGCCGCTGTTCGGCTGTGTCGACGCCGGCGATGCCGCTGCTCAACACGACCTTACCTTTGCCGCTCAGCTTTTCGGCCAGCCACTTGGCGAGCGTATAGCCATTGATGTAGTTGTCGCCGTTGATGTAGCTGACGAACTTGTCGGTCAGGTACGGCATCTGCATCTGGATGACCGGGATGCCGGCGTCCCAGGCGCGCTCTAGAGGGCCCTTCAGCGCGGCGCCTAGCGGGCAGGCGATGATCACGTCAGGCTGTTGTGCGAGATAGGCTCTCCATCGCCGAAACCTGCACCGCAGCATTGCCCTGGCCGTCGGCCAGCCAGTAGTCACTGAACAGGTCCTTGTACTTCTCTCTTGACCGCGTACTCGCGTGGCCGTCCAGCTCAGGCCCAGGCGTTGGTCGGACCCTGGGACAGGTTGGCGATCTTCCAGGGCGGGTCCTTCTTGAACTTGGTGCAGTCGAACCAGAGCATGCGCTCCCAGTCCTCGGGGCGTTGCTCTCCGGCCTGGGTCGAGTGAGGCAGCCTCCGCCACCGGCGTGTGGCCTTCGAGCCCCAAGGATCCAAGCAGAGAGGTGGCGGCGGACATGCCGAGAATGCCGCCGTCGCCGAGAGGAACTCGCGGCGACTCAACTGCACCCCTGCGAACTCTGTTCAGTAGACTGTCGATCAATCCGCTACCCATCTGTAAATCCCTCCTCTAGGTTGACGCTCAGTGTGTCGCTGTGACGAATGGATCGGCGCGTACGCCGGACTTGGGCGGTTTGTTGTCGACAGATCACCTCCTTCGCTCTACTGCCTCGAGACGTGTTTGAAGCGAATAGACCATGACTGCTCCGATGATGACGGCGCCCTTTACAATAAGCTGGTAGTGGACGGCCAGATTCAAAATGAGGACGATATTAAACAGGGCCGTGAGCAGAAGAACGCCGGCGATGGTGCCCCCGATCCCGCCCCGGCCTCCCGCAAAGCTCGTGCCGCCCACCACGACTGCGCCAATGGAGTCCAGGTCGAAGCCTCGCCCCAGGTACCGGTCGCCGTAACCGATGTAGCCGCTCAGGACCAGGCCGGCGACGGCGGCGAACAGCCCGCACATGACGTAGGTCATGATCGAGACCCGCTCGACATTGATGCCGGAGAAACGCGCGGCCTCACGATTGCCTCCGGTGGCGTACAGCTGGCGGCCAAAAGGCGTCCTCTTCAGCAGGACGGCGACGAATACCGCCATGACAACAAGAATCACCACCGGGAATGGGGATTGGTCCGATGATGGATGCCAGGACCCGATAAAGGGCGCGGGACGCCCGCTGATGATGCCTCGGGTCCAGGCAAAACGAATGCCTTCCACGAAAATCAACATCCCGAGAGTGGCCACGAATGGCGGGATGTTGCGCTTGGTGATCAACAGGCCGTTCATCAGGCCAACCGCTGCCCCAATTCCCAGGCAGACGAGGATGGCAAAGGCAACGTTGTTGTCCTTGCCGCCGGTAAGCTCCGAAACGGCAATGGCAATCGTGCCCATCACCGCCCCGACGGACAGATCGATCCCGCCGCCCAAAATGACCATCGTCTGCCCGATGCTGACAATGCCCAGCACCGCCGCCGCGCGAAGCACGTTCAGTACATTCGAGAACTTGTAGAATGCCGGGGAAAGAATGGCAGAAATAATGATGACGATGAGCAGCGCAACGTACACCCCACGGCTTTCCAGAAACGAGGAGAACGAGTCGGTGGTTATCAAACGAATGATACCGGGAGCTTTGGATGCTGAACCTTCCACGTAACCCTCCATGGTTCTATGCTGCAACTCTCTGCTATAAAGCGAACCCGGCGACAATATGGCCGGGAACGACGATGATCAGAGTCGGGTGACTGGTTGACCCACGCTATGCAATTGTGCGGCTGTGGCGGCAAAACAATCGGTAACCCGAGATCGCTCCCCGGGAGCGGCAATATGACTCAACCCAGTGCTGCGTCGGGCTTTCCCATGCCCGCTGCAATGGCGGCGGCCCATCGAAAGGCTGCAGTCAACTCGAGGAGCGCAATGAATTTGTGATGCTGATTTAGAGACACAATTCTGTTGGAAGAGGACGATGGGATCGGCACCCGAGACGGGTCCGTTCATCACGCATGTGATTGTATCATACCCTGACGTGGGTTGTCAACACGTTCAGGCGGCCAATCGGACTGATCGGATTCGCGATGCCCCGGCGACCTTTCCGATGGTTCGACTGACGCGGGAGTATCGCGTTTGTGACCCGAGGCTGTGCCCTCAGACTGAGAAACGATAAAGCATGCTAAAATATGCTAAGCAATCGTTGGTAGCGCTGTTTCAACAGTTTCCCGCGGTTAGACTGAGGATTTGTCCCCAAGTCACCGGCCTGGTGTTTCCAGGGCATGGTCAGGTTGCATCAGCAGGCTTTCTGGCTGCGTGACCAGTGGGTCTGTCCTCCGGCCCAAGCGACGGTATACCTGCGATGTCGCAACAATTTCGCAAATTGTGTCAACCGTCTGAGGCAGCTCTGCCAATAAACTACCACGGCTGTGATGAGCCCCGATGAGCCCCTGGGCGCCGCGAGAG
Organism: uncultured Chloroflexia bacterium; assembly: GCA_963843645.1. Classification (GTDB taxonomy): domain Bacteria; phylum Chloroflexota; class Anaerolineae; order DAOTYC01; family DAOTYC01; genus CAWJLE01. The sequence continues at coordinate 1,006,309 of CAWJLE010000005.1, forward strand.
TCCCATTGACACGAGAGGTATAATGATATTGCGAATTTAGGCTGGTGTCGATGAGGCAGGAAGTGTGCCGCTCGCCAGCCAAAGAAATGGAAGGCCCGTCTACGTGACCACGTCAGAAACTGGCGGAGCCTTTTCTGGTGTCCCTCGTTGTTCGAAGCCGGCTCCAGTGGGCGTTTCCACCTCCAGGCCCTCGTCCCGGGTGTCTTACCTACGTTGTGGTCAGGCGAACACACAGCGAAGCGCGATTTCCAGAGAATTCTCGCCCGCTGCGTTTTCCGGCGTTTGCCGTGCCAGAGCGCGTTATCATTGCCTTCCATCATACCTGCGGTTTGGAGACTGGGAAAAAAATGACTTCAGATTCTTCGAAACAAAACAGTGAGCATAGCCGCTTCGTCTACGTCGTGGCGGCGATTTCTTCGTTGGCGGGCTTGCTCTTCGGCTACGACACCGGCGTGATCTCCGGCGCCATCCTGTTCATCAAGAGCCAATTCAATCTCTCGTCCACTATGGAAGAGGTGGTGGTAAGCTCAGTGCTGGTCGGAGCAGTGATCGGCGCGGCGGTTGGTGGCATATCCGCCGACCGGCTGGGGCGGCGCGCCACTATCATCGTCGCGGCGCTTCTTTTCGTGTTGGGCGCCATCGGCACTTCGCTCGCGCCCGTCGTTGGGCTGGCTCGTCGTCGGCCGAGTTATCGTGGGCATTGCCATCGGGATGGCGTCCTTTAGCGCGCCGTTGTATATCTCCGAAGTATCCCCGCCTGACATGCGGGGATCGCTGGTGGGCCTGAACCAGATCGCCCTGGTTACCGGTATCGTCGTTGCATACCTGGTGGACTACGCCTTGGCCGGCAGCGACAGCTGGCGATGGATGCTGGGCCTGGCAGCCATCCCCGGCGCCGTCCTCGGGGTGGGCATGCTCTTTATGCCCCCAGCGCCCGCTGGCTCGTGGCCCAGGGGCGGCCGGACGAGGCGCGCGGTGTGCTTGACAGGATCCGCAGTTCGGCGGACGTGGAGCCTGAACTGACGGAAATCCAAAAGAGCGTTAAGCTTCAGGGCGGCGAATGGTCGGAGCTGCTCAAGCCCGCGAGTGAGGCCCGCCCTGATCGTCGGCATTGGCCTGGCCATTCTCCAGCAGGTGACCGGCATCAATACCGTCATCTACTACGCACCGACGATCTTTCAGTTTGCCGGGCTGACCTCTGCCGCGGTGGCTATTTTGGCCACGGTGGGAGTGGGCCTGGTGAACGTGGTGCTTACGATCGTGGCCGTACGGTTGATCGATCGGGTCGGGCGTCGGCCGCTTACTGCTGATCGGCCTGGTCGGCATGGTTCTTGGCCTGGGCTTGCTGGGCCTGGCCTTCAGCCTACCCGCACTGTCGAAGTCGATCGCGTGGGTCGCGGCGGGAAGCCTGATGCTATACGTGGGCTCATTTGCCGTGGGCCTGGGGCCGGTCTTTTGGTTGCTCATCTCCGAAATCTATCCGCTGAAGGTCCGTGGCCTGGCCATGAGCGTTGCCTCGATCGCCAACTGGGGCTCGAACCTCATCGTGGCCCTGACCTTTCTCTCGCTGGTTCAGGTCCTCGGCCGATCCGGCGCCTTCTGGCTCTACGGCGTGATCGGCATCGGCGCCTGGATCTTCTCCTATCTACTGGTGCCGGAAACGAAGGGCCGCACCCTCGAGGAGATCGAGGCCCACTGGCGGGCCGGCAAACATCCGCGTGAGCTAGGGCGGTAGCGGGCGTGGACCCCAAATTCTGTAGTGGAGGTGATCAAAATGAGCGAAGTCTGATACTCATGCGCCGGGTTGGCCCGGTATCCCGGCGCGCTGGACGTCGAGTGCCAAGAGCGGCGTCGGCACGGCCATCAACGAGGCAGCCGGGTGTGGTTTACCCTCAGCCACGGCATCTTGAATGAGGTCTACTATCCCCGGCTGGATCAGGCCTGCACGCGCGACATGGGCTTGATCGTTACCGACGGCGCGGGGTTCTTCTCCGAGGAAAAGCGAGACACCGATCACGAGGTCGCGTACCTGGCCGAGGGCGTGCCCGGCTTTCGGCTGGTCAATACCTGCCAGAAGAAGCGGTACCGGATCGAAAAGGAGATCGTCCCCGATCCCGAGCGCGACGTCATTCTACAAACGACCCGTTTGGTGCCGTTGCGGGGCGGGCTCGACGACTTGCATCTCTACGTTCTGCTCGCGCCGCACCTGGCAAACCACGGCGCCGGCAACACCGCCTGGGTGGGAGACTACAAGGGTATTCCCATGCTGTTTGCCCAAAGGGAGAACACCGCTCTGGCTCTGGCCTGTTCTACGGCGGGAGTGTCGCCTCTTCCCAGTCTTCGGGGAGCGCCCTGGCTCAGGAGGTCGGTCGGCTTCGTCGGAACATCCGATGGCTGGCAGGATCTCACGCAACATCACGAGATGACCTGGGAGTACACCAGGGCGGAAAACGGCAACGTGGCCCTGATCGGCGAAATAGATTTGCACGCCACCGGCGGGGCCTTTACGCTGGCGCTGGGCTTTGGCTCGACTGCGAGCGAGGCCGCGCAGATTGCCCTGGGCAGCCTGGCGGATGGGTTTGAAGCCGTCCGGGCGCAGTTCATCTCCGAGTGGCAGTCCTGGCAAACGGGGGTGACTTGCCTATCCCACCCGAGCCGGGCGGCCGGGACCTGTTCCGGGTCAGCACGGCCGTGCTGCGCACCCATGAGTCCAAGCGTTTCGCCGGGGATCTCATTGCCAGCCTGTCCATTCCATGGGGTTCCGCCAAGGGCGACAACGACTTGGGCGGTTATCACCTCGCGTGGCCCCGTGATCTGGTCGAATCGGCGGGAGGCCTGCTGGCTGCCGGGCTGTCTGCGGAGGCGTGGCGCGTGCTGCAATATCTGCGCGTTACCCAGGAACCGGACGGGCATTGGCCGCAGAACATGTGGATGGACGGCACGCCCTACTGGAACGGCGTGCAAATGGACGAGACCGCTCTGCCCATTCTGTTCGTGGACCTGTCGCGCCGCGAGAAGGCCCTGAATGACGATCAACTGTCCGCCGTCTGGCCCATGATCCACCGGGCCGCCGGATACCTGGTTCGCAACGGTCCGGTGACCCAGCAAGACCGCTGGGAAGAGGACCCCGGCTATTCTCCGTTTACTCTGGCAGCCGAAATCGCGGCGCTGGCCGGCCGCGGCCGATTTCGCCGACCTCAATCACGAGCCGGCAGTTGGCCGTCTATCTGCGGGAGACGGCGGACGTGTGGAACGATAACGTCGAGCGCTGGACGTACGTTACGAACACCGAACTGGCGCGGAGAAGTCGGCGTGAAGGGCTACTACGTGCGCATCGGCGCCGTCGACGCGGCGGAGGCGGCCTCGCCGGCGGGCGGATTTGTGCCGATCAAGAACCGTCCTCCCGGTCAGGGCTCTGCGCCGACCGCCGAAATCGTCAGTCCTGACGCGCTGGCCTTGGTACGTTTCGGTCTGCGGGCGCCTGATGATCCACGCATTCTCGATACTGTCAGAGCCATCGATGCGCTGCTCAAGGTGGACACGCCCTTTGGGCCCGCCTGGCACCGCTACAACGATGACGGTTACGGTGAGCACGCAGACGGGAGCCCGTTCGACGGCAACGGCGTGGGCCGGGTCTGGCCGCTGCTTACGGGCGAGCGGGCGCACTACGAGCTGGCGGCGGGCCACCGCGATGCGGCGGACAACCTGCGGCGGACGATGGAAGCCCTGGCCAACGCGAGCGGCCTGCTTCCCGAACAGACGTGGGACTCGCCGGATGTGCCGCAACGGGGGCTGTTCTTTGGGAGGCCGGCCGGCTCGGCCATGCCGCTGGTGTGGGCTCACGCCGAGTACGTGAAGCTGAGGCGCTCCCTGCAGGATAATCGCGTGTTCGACCAGCCGGCCGCTGCGTCCGAGCGTTACGCGCAACTCAAGACGGGCTCGCCATTCGCCTTCTGGCGCTTCAACAACAAGATCCGCACGGCACAGGCCGGAAAACAGCTGCGGGTGGAGCTGCTGAGTCCCGCTGTGATTCACTGGAGCACGGACGGCTGGCGCACCGTCCGCGACAGCCCGACGCGCGACACGGGGCTGGGCGTCCACGTGGCAGATCTGCCGACAGCGGACCTCGACGCCGGGACGACGATCCTGTTCACATTCTTCTGGCCGGGCGCGCGACGCTGGGAGGGAACGGATTTCGCCGTGCAACTGATCGATTCGTAGACAGGACGACTGCGGCCCCGCACCACGGAGCGCACCCGCAAAGTTGGACCGCGCCAGACGTGAAGCCGGCCCGAAGCCCGCCGAGTTCCGCACGAGCCGACGTGGCTGGAGACGCTTGGATTAGTTTGATGGCCAAGATCATACCGATTTGTAGTTGAAAGGAGTGAATTGAGTGTCATGAAAGCAATAGCCATTACTCCGTGCCAGCCGAATACGCAACGGCTGGTCGACGTACCGATGCCCGGTGTTGACGAAGTGCCGGATGGACGGGGCGTTCTGGTCAAAGTACTGAAGGTGGGAGTGGACGGCACTGACAAGGAGCTAGTCGAGGGCAAGTATGGGGCGCCACCGCCGGGTTACGACTTCCTGGTCACCGGGCACGAGTCTTTTGGCCGGGTCGTGGAGGTCGGACCGAAGGTGAAGGAGTTCGCCCCAGGCGACTTTGTGGTCGCTACCGTCCGTCGCCCTGGCCACTCCATCTACGATGTCATTGGCACGTCTGATATGACAACAGACGATACGTACCACGAACGCGGTATCAACCTCCTGCACGGCTACCTGACGGAGCATTACGTGGACTCGGCTGATTACCTCGTGAAAATTCCGCCCGGCCTGAAGGATGTCGCCGTGTTACTCGAGCCGACCAGCATCATCGAAAAGGGTATCGAGGAAGCCTACGAGATCCAACGCCGGCTGAAGGTCTGGCAGCCTCGCAAAGTGGCAGTGATGGGCGCGGGCACGGTGGGACTACTCGGCGCGATGGCCTTGCGCTCGCGAGGGCTCGACGTGACATCTTTCGCCCGGACCCCCAAACCTACCCCGAACTCGGCCCTCCTGGAGAAGATCGGCGCGCGCTACGTGAGCACGCGCGAAATGTCCGTCGCCGACGCCAGCGCCCAATTCGGCCCATTCCACTTGATTCTCGAGGCCACCGGGCACTCGGAGCCGGTGTTTGAGGCTGCCCCGGCGCTGGCGAAGGATGGTATCCTCATTCTCGCATCGGTCACCGGCGGGAGCACACAGCTTCAGATCGACGCGGATCAGTTCAATCTGGCGCTGGTTCTTGGCAACCGGGTGATGTTCGGCACGGTCAACGCCAACCGTACGCATTTTGAGGCCGGTGTGGAGGATTTTGCCAAGGCGGAGTTGAGTTGGCCCGGCTGGCTGTCGCAGTTGCTGACCCACCCCGTGCATGGGCTGGACAAATACCAGGAGCTGTTTGACACGCTGCTCCAGGCAAAGGACGCGATCAAGGTCTATCTCATCGTCGGCGAGGAGTGAGGCGCATCCAGAACGGCGAGTCAGATCGAACGAACGACAATCCTGGTCGGTGTCGCCCCGCACCCTTTGGAGAATGTGACACCCTGCCACGCGGCAGCACTGTTGCCGAATGAGAAGAATGATTTGACACGCCATTACTCAATGAATATACTCACATGAAGCAATTTGACGCTTCCGCTGAGTCACCAGGAGGTTGGTTGCTGGAGTTCGATACGCCGCGGGAGTGAATATAGTGACCTGAGAGGACCATGAGCGCAGCCCAAAGAAAGCCGCCGGCGTTGTTGACGAGTGCCATCATTTTCGTGGCCATCCTGGTAGGCCTGGCTCTGCTGGGCCGCGCAGCAGGCGTATTGCCCTGGCAGGCTGCCTCCGTCCGGCCGGAGGTCGTGCCGGGAACGGTTGGGGTGCACTTGATCGCCCCCGTCGCTGAGGCCAGCGGCGCCCCGGTTGAGGTTGCCAACGTGTCCTCAAGCGGCGATGCCTCTTCGGCCGTGGGAACTGGGGCCTCCACCGTCCCTCCTTCGTCCGTCGCCAACGCCGATGATCCGCTCTACGTGTGCGACCTCCACGACTATTATCTCGACCACCAGGAGTACTGCCGGATCTTCAGCCGGCCGGGCGAGTGGTGCGCGCGCTTCGGACCCAGCCCTGAAGGCAAGAGCTTCGATGATCTGGTGTATGACTACGACGTCACGGTTTTTGCCGCGACGCTGCAGGGCGTGGTGAACAAAGCCGGCCCACGCCTGTATCTCATCCACGACGGCGACCACGTTCAGGGTGGAAGCGTCGACCGGTTCTGGCTCGACCGATTCCGCGACGGCACCAAGCCATACGGCTGGCTGGCGGGGCGTCCGGTGATAGAGATCTCGGGCATCGATGGTCTGCTGCAGACCTTTGCGAAGGACGTGGCCGGTGCGGTGGTGTGGGACGGCCAGGTGCCGGCCACACTCAATGTGGCGACTACAATGGCGGGTGTGGAAAACCTCGTGGTCGTACGCGAGGGGAGCCGCATCCTGGACAACGTGACGGCCCAGATTCCGGTGCGCAGCTCCCTCGTGGGCAAGTTCACAGCCGGCGCCCAGACGATTCCGGACTCCACGACGCCATCGACAGGATCGGCCAAGGACGATGCCTACATCTGGGCAAAAGAGAAGTACCTGGACAGCGGGCAGACCGACCCGACGCTGTTGGCTTACTACGAAGATGGGTGGCCGGTCGTCCTGTACCAGCGGGATCAGATGACGCGCAAGGGCACGTACGCCTTCGAGCGCGATTACGCTGTGCAGAACCGGGCCTTCGTCTTCGACGTTTCTCCATTCGAGACCAAGGCGGGCTCTACTGCCCCTGAAATGCCAATCGACGATCCGAACCAGCCCGCGGGGGCGGATTTGCGAACGTTCAAGGCTATTTTGGAGTCAGCCCGGATCAAGGCAGGACGCTCCATGATCCGCGTTTGGGGATTCGTGCCGTGGTATCAGAAATACACCAACGCATACGAATCGGGCGGCACCCACACAGACGTAGACTCTGAGTGGGAAAGCTCCTGGTTGTTATCGGCCCACGGTGCATTCCTCGAGGGCGGCGGCGGTGACGTGAATGGGATCGCTCTCGCCAACATGTCGTTCCACGATCAGGCGCCTTTCCCGGAGCGCGTGCCACAGAATCCACCGCCGACGCGCGACCAGTTGATTGCCCGCGGTTTCCTGACTCCCGAGGGCCAGGTGGTGGACAAGACGTACTTGATGTACTACGCGGGCGATTACGACCTGGCTCACAACGTCTATGGGCGGACGAACGAGATCGACCGGTCGCTGCACGGCCCGGAGGATCAACGCGTGCCTCTCGCCTGGGGACTCAATCCGGCCCTCGTCGACGTGATGCCGGGGATCATCAACTATATCATGACGGAGCGGTCTGACCAGGACTACTTCGTGGGACCGGACAGTGGGGCCGGGTACTTGAATCCGGGCGCGCTGCCCGATACGTTGGCTCCCAGTTGGGTGGCCTGGTCGTTGCAGTTCTATCGCCGGCTCGGCTACAGCATCCAGGGATGGGTGCTTAACGGTAAGGGGGGCAAGCTCTCGCCGAAGAAAGCCTCAGTCTTCCTGGACATGGGCGGCGATGGGATCAGCGTCTATCCACCTGACCTCGAGGGGAGTTGGCCGCGCCTGGATGGCCCCAACCACAACATCCCGGTCGTCGCGATGGCCATTCCGGGCTTGCCCTGGACGGTAGACGAAGCGGTCCCGCTGATTCACAAGGCATTCGAGGATTACCGGGGCAACGGCCCGAAATTCATCATCGGGCGCCTGACGTGCTGTACGCGACAGGAATACTCTGAGCTGACACAGCGCATCCAGGCCGACCCTCAGAATGCGGAGGCGAACTACGAAGTCGTCGATCCGTACACGTTCTTCTACTTGCTCAAGGTGTCGCTGGGCCAGCCTATCACTGATCGCGCAAGCTACATCGGTGATACCATTCCGGCCGAGGTGCTGGCAGGCTCTACGGTCGAAGTCGACGTCTCAATAAGGAACGATGGCTGGGAAACCTGGAGTGGTGACGGGAGTTATCTGCTGGGTCTTCAGTTCCAGGAGGGTCCAATTCCTCCCCGGTCGCTCCTATCCAGCAGGTCCCCGTATCCAATACGGGTAGTATTGCCCCAGGCGATTGCGCCCGGACAGGCCGTGACGCTGCGCTTCAATCTGGCAATGCCGGCGCAGCCCGGTCATTACACGTTGCAGTACGACATGATCGCTCCCGGCGGTGCTCCGTTTGAAGCGGAGAACGATCTGCCATGGCAGAAAGTGCTGGTGGTGCGTTAGCAGCAGATAAGGCAGGATTCAAAATGGGAACGCCAGTTTCAGATGCAGTCCAACACTCCGATATCGACGCAGCCGACTCGTGCCTTCTTTCGGTCAGCGACGTCTTCGTCGACCTGACAGCGCAACAGATGGAAGAGATAGAGCGCGCCATCAGCGTGAAAGAGGTCGAGAAGGGCCGGATTATCTACATGCCCGAGGATTCCGGCGAGGTGCTGTTTATCTTGAAGAGAGGGCGCGTCCAGCTTTATCGACTATCCGCCGATGGGCGCAAGCTGGTGCTTTCGATCCTGGGGCCGGGCACGATCTTCGGCGAGATGTCACTCGTCGGGCAAGGGATGCATCAAACCTTTGCCGAAGCGGTCGAGGACAGCGTCGTGTGCGTCATGGGGCGTGAAGACGTGGAGCGGCTCATCCTGAGCAAGCCGCAGGTCGCCCTGAGACTGGTGGCGGTGATCGGCGAGCGCCTGACCGAGGCTGAGTCTCGGCTAAAGGACATCGCCTTCAAAAGCGTTCCCGCTCGCGTGGCGTCTCTCCTGCTGCGGTTGGCCGGGGAGAACAGCAACCAGGTGGAGGGGTTCACCCACCAGGAGCTGTCCGAGATCATCGGCACTTATCGCGAGACGACGACTCAGACGTTGAACGACTTCCGCAACCGGGGCTACATCGTCATCGGCAGAAAGCACATCGAGATTCTGAACGCGGATGCACTGAAGCAAATCGCCGAGAGTTGAGTTTCTGGCGCAATCTCAGTCACAGCAGCCGTGCAACTTTCTGTATCCACGGGGCGCGGCGACCCGGCCAGTTGGCCAGCTTCACCATCAGCACCTGGTCTATCCCCCAGTTCTGCCCGGAACGCGTCACAACCAGCAACATGTGGATAATGACCAATAGTACGTACGGCCACAGCGCCTCGCCGTTTGGCACTGCGTACAGGACGGCGTGCACTGCGGCGAGAGCTATGCCCGCGAGCGCGCCTATCTTGGTGAAAAGGCCCAGCAATAGGGACGCGCCGCAGCCGGCGGTCAGCAGCCATAGCCACGGGGTGGGCAAAGTCGGCTCAAGCTGGCTCAGCCAGAAGAGGCCGATGAGGATGCGGGTGAGACCCAAAGGAAAACCGGGTGCGGTACGCCGATAGCCTTCGCTCCAAAACTCTCTCAAGAAACGCGACATAAAGTGCTCGCTCTTCAGGTCTGTCTGTGGCGCCGGGTGGCGCCGGAACCCGCTTCAACGATGGATGTGCACGTTCTTGTGTCTCAATTTCCTCAGGTGACCAACAAGCCCGCTCCCGGAGTGATCGCGCCAACCACCCAAGCATCCTGACCCTGCGCCGAACAATCGGCCAGCAGGCCATCGATTTTCTCTGGCGGAACACACAGCAGCAGTCCGCCGGACGTCTCCGGGGTCAACAGGAGCAGCTGCATGTGGAGCGGAACCTCCGGCGAAAACTCGATCAGGTGAGCGAAGTAATTCCGATTGTTGTGGGTGCCGCCGGGGAATACGTCCCTTTCACCGTACTGAACAGCGCCGTCCAGGAAAGGCGCTTCTTCGGAGCGGAGCACGACGCGGACGCCGGACTGTCCCCCGATTTCCAACGCATTGCCGATGAGGCTGAAGCCCGTAACGTCCGTCGCGGTCCGGATACTGTGACGCTGTGCAATTTGAGCTGCTCGGCGGCTGAGCTGCAGCATGCTCTGGATCGCGCCGGCCACGTGCTCCGGCGCGGCCACCTGGCGTTTCAGCGCGGTCGTAATCACGCCGGTGCCCAGCCGCTTCGTGAGAACCACCCGGTCCCCGACCTGAGCCTGGCTCTTGGTCATGAGGCGGTCAGGATGGACCATGCCGATCACTGCCATCCCAAATTTCGGCTCGTCATCATTGATGGTGTGCCCGCCGGCCACGACGCCGCCGGCCTCAGCGACTTTCGCTGCGCCTCCGCGCAAGATTTCGGACAACATCGGACGTGGCAGGCAGTCCGCGAAGGCTGCGACGTTGAGCGCCAGCAGCACTTCGCCGCCCATCGCGTAGACGTCGCTCATGGCGTTGGCGGCTGCAATCGCCCCATACGTGAAAGGATCGTCCACGATGGGGGTGAAGAAATCAGTCGTAAAGATGAGCGCCTGCTCGTCATTCAGACGGTACACGGCTGCATCGTCCGCCTCCCGGAGGCCGACGAGCAGGTTGGGAAAGTCTTCTGCTTTGAACAAGCCGTTGAGTGGACGCAGAACCTGCGCCAGGTCACTGGGACCGAGCTTGCCCGCTCAGCCGGCCGCCTTGGCCAACGAGGTCAGGCGGATTTCCTCCGATGACGTATCCATTCCGTATCTTCCACTGCCTTTCGAGAGTTCGAAGCTTCAAAGACTTCCGACACCGCACCGTTGCCGTTGCGGTGAGTCTCTGAGACTTCGGAGGTCGCCACGTGAGTTCAATCTATCCGGCGAACGGTACCATCTTCGGGCGAGCCGACCAAAATGATGTTGGCCACTCCGGAGAAGATTCCGTTCTCCAAGACGCCCGGAATATTGTTCAACGCAGCTTCGAGCGCCGCCGGGTCTGGGATTTCCCTGAAAGTGACGTCGACCACCAAATTACCCTGATCGGTGATGACCGGACCATCCTTCTTCACCGCCATGCGAATCACCGGCGTGCCTCCCATCGCCGTCAGCCGTCGCAGAACGGGTGCGATGGCCAGCGGGAGTACCTCGACCGGTACGGGGAACGATTCGCCCAAGTGCTGGACCAGCTTAGACTGGTCGATGACCACCACGAACACTTTCGCCAGCGAATCGATGACCTTCTCGCGGGTGTGCGCCCCGCCGCCGCCCTTGATGAGGTTTTTCTGCGGGTCGACTTCGTCGGCGCCGTCGATCGCGATGTCGATGTGATCGACGTCGTCCAGGGTCGTGAGGGGGACCCCATACTGCCGGGCCAGCATCGCCGCCTGGTATGAGGTGGGAATGCCCCTTATTGACAGGCCTTCCTGCCGGATGCGGCGTCCCAGTTCTTCAATGACGAACGCGGCAGTCGAGCCGGTGCCCAACGCCACGATAGAGCCGTCCTCGACCAGTGCAGCGGCTTGGAGCCCGACGCGCTGTTTGGCGAGGGTCTTCTTGTCGGTGATATCGGCCATGAGTGTAAGAGCCTCCAGAGTGAAGATTCGGATAGTGCGTGAAGCGATCGAGCAGGGTTATTGTACCCGGCTTGGCGGAACTGTCAACCGCAAACGGGCCACGAATAAGACTTCCGAAGTTTCGAAAAACTCCGGAAGTCTGTCGAATGGCCTACAGGGGCTCGAACTGCGCGACTAATGCGCCGGTGTGCCGAAGGCTTCGATGGCGACCGCTCCGGCGTCGCCGCCGCTGGTCTCGACCGTGCTAAAGCGCAGGGTGTGGGCGGTGAGCTGCACTCTGAAGTAGTAGATGCGATCCCCGCCGGGCAATCGGAAGGGCCCGGCAGTCTCGCCCTGATCGGTCGTCACGGTGAAGCCGGTGACCTGGCCGCTTCCGTCCGATGTTTTGCGGGAGCGAAAGCCGACAGCGTTGATGTTGTATTCTCGCGCCAGGCCGATCTCTATCCAGGCGTGATTGCCGTCGCCGTCCGAGGCCCACTCGGTGTCGTCCAGCCCATCGATGGCCTTGAGCGCCCCGAATTCGCTGGAGTTGTCGCCGTCATTCAGGTTGCTCGAGACACCCACGACGTGAGCGCCGGCGGCAAGCGAGGCGACGTTTTCCTCTTTCGGCCGCTCAGTAAAGGCGCCGTCTCCGGCCGCCGGCGTGGCCGTGGAGTCGAGACTGCCGGGTTCGCTCATCTGGCTCTTCTCGTGCGCGACCCATTGGCCGTGAAGGTACCCCGGCCCAGACCTCATGAGTCTCGACCTCACGTTCGGAGCAGAACCTGACATCCCTCCGGATACATCGACGACTGAGCTGTACCGGGTCGTAATGTAGGTATTTTGGCGAGCAGTTACGGCCATGGGGAACTTGAGGCGAGCGACGAAGGAGTTGTTGTTGGAGGACTCGAGGATTTGGGGTGCTGGAAACCTGCCCGGCGTTTTGACCAGGAGCGCAGGCGCCGCTCCCGGAGGAGGTGATTCAGCTCCGACCTGGCTGACTGGCGCTATCAGCGCCAGAAGCAGTACCAGCGCGATGGGTATCAGATGCTTCATGAGTCTAACCTCCCGCCCCGTCGCCTGCCGTGGATCTGCGAGGCGGGGCGTGACGAAACGAACCTCCTGCACAAACCATCCATAATTGTTACTTTATTTATACTCCAGGCGGGGCGGTTTGTCAAGAGGAAATAAGTCCCAGGGCGAAGGAGTTTCGTAATTGCGAAAAAACTTGTTGTGGCCTTGGGGATATGCGTTCGTGGACTTGCGCTGCGCTGCAACCTGGCCTAGAATCCGTCCGGCATGCCACCGGGCGGGGCTGGCGCCGGCCCTATAGCAAGGCAAGAAAGGTGATCGAGATGCGAGAATTTGATATGATCGTTATCGGGACTGGTTCGGGATTGGACGTCGCCAATGCGGCGGCTGCCGAGATGCAGGTTGCCATCGTAGAGAAAGGTGCACTTGGCGGAACTTGCCTGAACCGAGGCTGCATCCCGTCCAAGATTCTGATTCACAGCGCCGACGTGGCGATGGCCATCCACACCGCGGCCCGCTTTGGGCTCGAGGTGTCTGACATGAAGGTCGACTTTGAGCGTATCGTGGCGCACGCCAACGATACCGTGGATGCCGATTCTCGCGGCATCGAACACGCGTTGAGCCACCAGGTCGAGAACCCGGTGTTGATCAAGGGAGAGGGGCGCTTCATCGGCCCGAAGACGCTGCGCATCGGGCAGCAGGAGATCCGCGCTAACATGATTCTCATCGCGGCGGGCGGCCGCCCACGCGTGCCGGACATCCCCGGTCTGGCCGGATCCGGCTTCATCACCAGCGATGAGGCATTGCGCCTGCGCCGGCTGCCAAAACGGCTGATCATTCTGGGCGGAGGTTACATCGCCGCTGAGCTTGGCCACTTCTTCGGCGCCCTGGGCAGCCAGGTGACAGTGATCTGCCGCCGGCCGACCCTGCTCGCCCGCGAAGATCGGGCCGTTGCCGAGCGCTTCACCGAAGTCTTCGGCCGGTTCCACACCGTCCTGACCCGGACGACAGTAACCGAAGTACGCCGAAACGGCGAACTGATCGAGGTGACAACCGAGAACGTCGAGACAGGCGAGCAGACGACCCTGAGCGCAGACGAGTTGTTGGTGGCGACCGGACGCACGCCGAACACCGATCTGCTCGACCTGGAGGCGACCGGCGTGCACACCAACGAGCAGGGCTACGTCGTCGTCAACGAGTACATGGAAACGAACGTCAAGGGGATTTATGCCCTGGGCGATATCGTCGGGCGGTACCTGTACAAACACAATGCCAATCAGGAGGCGCAGTACGTCTACTGGAACATGGTCGTAGGCAAGCGAGTGCCCATGGATTACACGGTGATGCCGCACGCAGTGTTCAGCTACCCGCAAGTGGCAGGCGTTGGCCTGACCGAAGAGGAATGCCAGGCCCGGGGGCTCAAGTACGCGGTTGGGATCTGCGAGTTCAGCACGACCGGGATGGGCCTGGCGCTGCAGGACGAGGACAGCTTCGCGAAGCTCATCGTTCAGCGGTCGGACGGCAAGATCCTGGGCGGTCACGTCGTCGGGCCCGAGGCCTCCATCCTGATTCACGAAGTGATCGTGGCGATGAAAAGTGGGAAGGGCACGATCTCCAACATTCTGAACGCGGTCCACGTCCATCCGGCGCTGTCGGAGGTCATTTCAAGGGCGGCTTCCAGCATCAGGTGAAAGTCCGAGCGGTAGCGGGCGCGGGCCTGGTCGACGGGGAAATCCTGCGTGGTTGCCGCCCGAGGGCACCGGGCAGCGATTTGTCTTGCAGGGGCAACCCTGTGCAATTGCCCGGCATCAGGCGGGGATGGATGGGAGTCGAACCCACCAAGGCTGCCTCAGCAGCACCCCTCAACGGTTTTGAAGACCGCGCGCAGCACCAGCCACGACCCATCCCCGCGACTATGATAGCGGTCTTTAGCAGATTAGTCAACTACGGTTTTCGAGGCGGTCGCGTTTTGGTTTGGACGGTCGACTGCCATCATGGCGGTTTCTAGGCAAACATATCTGGTGCGACGACACATGACGTTGAGAGACTCATTCGGACAAGGAAGTCGACCTATCGGAAACGTCACGGCGTGGGTAGCGCGGGCAATCGTGGGCCTGGGGCTCTGCGGGTGCCTGCTCGCGGCCTGCGGCGTGACGCCCCCGCCGACGGTCACCCCGACGGTGACGATGCCTGCTCCAACGGCCACTCCGGCGCCAACCCTGACGGCCACCGCGACGTACACACCGGTGCCCACACGCACTCCCAATCCGGTCGCCGTTTCGGAAGACGGTGCGCCCACGCCCACCTGGACGGCGGTGCCCGGCAATCCAATCTGGTCGTTTTGGAAGTATGAGAGCGTCGAGTTTCAACTGCCCGTGGCCTGGCACAAAGGACCGGAAAGCTCGACCGGCGGCAGCCTGTACGATGGGCCGGACAGCGACGGCAGGCCGCAGCTGTCGATTACCATCACGAACACATCAGCCGGCGATGACTCTGCGGGACTGGCCCACGAACGGCTGGCCGAGATGAAGTCGACCCTGACCGGCTTCAGCACGGTGCAGTCCGGTGCAGCCTCGATGTCGGGACTCCAGGCGCAGCGTGCAACGTACCGCTACAACGCTCCCGCATTGGCGGCCGGGGGCTCGAACCGGAAGATGCGCGGTCTCGCCTGGTATGCAGTCCGCAACGGTGTGGGCTTCTCCTTCGAGTTCAGCGCGGACGAACGCCGGTTCGGCTCGCTGGAGAAGACCTTCGACGACATCATCGCGCGGGTTAACATCCGGCCCTAGGAGCGAACCACCCGATACAGAGAACACCGAGTGAAATGAGCATCGTCGATCTGTCTTCTCTGTGCTCTCCGCGCCTCCGTGGTTCGCTCATGTGGCTTCAGCCAGACCTTTTGTTGGGCGGGGGACTTTCCTTGATTGGCTCGAGACGGTCTTGCGATTGCATTCGCTTGAAATAGCCCTGGACTTGTATCTTTACGGGATGTGCTGTAAAATAGGCCGTTGTAGGAAGAACAAATGCAAGTGAGGTGCAAGCGGTATGCCAATCTACCAATATCGATGCGAATCGTGCGGGGTTGCTTTCGAGCGAGTTCAGCATTTCTCCGATGCGCCCCTGACGAAATGCCCGGAGTGTGACGGCAAGGTGCACCGGGTCATTCAGCCCGTCGGCATCATCTTCAAGGGGTCCGGCTTTTACGTGACGGACAACCGCCGCAATACCGCGCTGCTGCCCGGCAACAAGAAGAACGGCGCCGAGAACGAAGGCGAAAAGCCCGCCACCAAGGCTGATTCGAAGACCGACTCGAAGCCCGAGGCCAAGGCCGCGACGCCGGCGCCGTCCGAGAGCAAGTCCTAGCAGCTTACCGGCTCCAGATGCATGATGCGTGCGAGTGCCCATCTGTGAGGCGAAACGAAATCACACCCATGGCCTGGCGCCGTGGGTGTGATTTTATAGCCGCAGATTCGATTCGGGTTCCCGGGAGGGTGGTCCCCACCAATCTCTTTCCTCGGCCCGGAGGGGCCGAAGCAGCTAGAGCTGGAAACGGCCCGACGCGGGGACGACCTTCTGCTGGAAATTGTTGACGTAAGCCAGCAACTGGGCCTTTAAATCACGCCATTCACTGCTATTGAGGATCTGCTTCATCTTCTCGACGCTGTCAGTCACCCCACCGACGAGAATCTGGGGTCCAGACCCGTAGACCGTGTACCAACTCTCAGATTGATGCAAACCCAACTTCAGCATTCCGGGGCCAAATTCCTTCACGACAAACTCGAAATAGGCCGACTCTCTGTTCTTCTTGATGTCCCAGGTCATGAGAAGCTTGACTAACATGCCAACAGCTTTCCCTTCGCGGAGTTTGCAGTCTCCAGCACATGCAGATAGAATAGCAGAGATTGTACAACTATGCAAATCCACTTGGACCATCTTACGTCGAACAGAACAGCCGTGCACGCTTTGCGTTTCTGCCTGGGAACGGCGCTGCTCCTAGCGGTAATGGCCGTCGTGGGCCGGTATGCGGCGAGCGCTCAGACTCCCGAGGAGTCGTACGCGGGCGCCGCTCCTGGCCCGGTCGGCGTCACTAACGGGCGACTGGACACCCAGATCGTGGACGTGCAGCTCGAGGAGCGCGCCGACCATACGGAGGCGTCCGTTCAGTGCGTCTTCCAGGTCCAGAATACGGACAAGACGAGCGCACACCCGATAACCTTGACTTTTCCCGCGATCCTGCCCGACGGCTTCACCTTCGATCCGGCTGTTCTCTCCAAGCTGACGGTGGACGTCAGTGGCAAGCCTCAGACTCTGACGCCGGTGCAGGCGGCCTCGCCTATTACCCCAACGAAATCGGTCACGAAGGGCTACTCGCTCGTGCTCACGGTGCCGCCCGACAGCATGGTGCCGGTGGGCTTGCGATATCGGCAGGATCTGGGGACCGGCCCGCTGATTACGTTCCATTTCGCCGACTCGGTCGGCTCGCGCTGGCCGGGACCGCTCAGCAGTTCGCGGATTACTGTGAAGTTCCCGGAGCAAACCAGCCTGGAACAAATGATCACGGTGCGGCCTTCGGACGCGTCATTCGATGGCCAATCCGTGACCTGGTACGACACCAACTTCGAGCCCCAGGACGCCGAGCTGGTCTTTGTGGCGCCGGCCCTTTGGCGCGAGGTGAACGCCGCGCGACTGGCCGTGACCGGTGCGCCCACTTCGGCTGAGGCCCACTACCAGCTGGCTTCCCTGTATCGCCGGGTCGTACCCGGTGCGGCGGTGACGAGCACACTGCAGTCGCCGTTTTATGGGCTGATGGTGGCCGAGCTGGAAGCCGCCCGGCAGGCCGCTCGCCCTGAGGACGGTGTTCTGCAGTGCAGGGTCCACGGCGAGCTGGCCAGTCTCGATCGCGGCCGAGCGTACCGCCCGGATGGCTCCGTGGATGAGTTGTACCTGTCCCAGTGGATTCGTGAGGCGGAGGGGACGCTTGAATCTTGTCCGGCGGAAGAGCAGGTGCCGGTGAAGGACATCATGGCGGGCTATCTGCAGCTGGCCCGGCTGTCACGCGCCGCGGGTCATTTTGAGACGGCAATTCAACAACTGGACGCGGCGGAGCGGGCCGGCGCCAATGCCACCGGGCAGAGCAGCCAGCAGTCGGAGCTGACCGACGAGCGCCGCCTGTGCTATCTCTACTGGGTGCGTGATTTGTTTCGGCAAGGGGACATGGTGGGCGCGTTTCAGATGGCCGAAAAGGGCCTGCGTCCGGACGACGTGCAGCCCATCGTCGATTTGATCCCACATTTTGCAGCGGTGCAGGTTGCGATCACGACGGGCGTTGGGGAGCGCAAAATCCTCCTGACTCTGACACCCAATGCCGCTTCCAACAAAGACTCGACGGCGGAGTTGAAGCAGGCGATCGAGGCGGCTGGGCTCCCAGGCATCAAGGTTACCGGCCAGCCGGAGGCAACGGTGCTGGAGGCCACGCTGTCCTTCGCCGGAGCCGATGAGCTTCAGCGCCAGGAACAGGCGTTGGCTCAAGCCTTGCCGGACTGGCCGGAACTGGCCTTCGCCCGGGCAATGCTGTCGCCGGCCGAGATCGAATTCGAGACTGACGAGACCTGGTACAATGTTCGGGCGCGGTATCGGGAGACCGTGGACACGAGCCGGGCGGAGGCGGCGCTGCAAGAGCAGCTGAGCTCCGCCGGCCAGCAACACGCGCAAGCACAGACCGCGCCACCTGATCCGTTAATGAACAGCGAGGAGGCGCAAGCCGTATCGGCAGTGCAGCAGCAGGCCTTTGGTGCGGTGCAGGATGCCTGGCAGACTCTGCTCGCCGGGAGCCAGGGCACTTTCGACATGAGTTGGACGCCAGGCACGGGCAGCACCATCCGGCGAGTCTGGTCGGTCAGTCCGGGTCAGGTGCAGCAGATGCGACTGGACAGCCAGGCGTTCAAGTGGCGGTCCATCGCCACCGTCGGCGCGCTGGCGCTGCTGGGGGTGCTCATCGTCGTCCTGGTGCTCTTTCTCGTCGCCCGGCGCTCTCGCACTAAACGCAGATTGGGCTCACCTCGCCAGGATCTGATGGAAGCGGTCGGTTTCCGGGGCGTCCTGGTCGCCGAAGGGTCCGACGATGGCCAGGTTGATCTTTTCGGGCGCGAAGACTCTCTGGGCCATGGCCCGCACCTGCTCCGGAGTCACCGCGTCCATCTCGGCGATGACCTCCTCGACGCTCATGACCTCGTTTTGGAGAAGCTCCTGCTGGCCGTTCCATGCAGCGACGGCGAAGGTATCCTCCATTCGCAACAGCAGGCGTCCCTTTGCGAATTCCCGAGCGCGGTTCAACTCGTCTTGCGGCACCAGTTCCTGCTTCGTGCGCTCCCACTCGTCGAGAATGGCCTGGATTGCCTGGTCGATACGCTCAGGGTCCACCCCGGCATAGGCGCCGATGACGCCGGTCTCGTCCAGAGTCTCTATGTACGATTCGACGCTGTACGCCAGTCCCCTCTTCTCGCGAATCTCCTGGAACAAGCGCGAGCTCATGCCTTCGCCGAGCACGGCGTTGAGCAGGCGCAAAACGAAGCGTTCCGGATCGTTCCTGGCCAGACTGGGGACGGACATACACAGGTTGCCCTGCTCGGTAGGGCGGTACAGGGTGCGGACGCGGGGTGCGTTTTGATTCGAGTTGACCGGGACGTAACTTTGCCGGGAGCCGCCCTCCCAATCGCCGAAGTCGTCCTGGAAGCGTTCGAAGACATCGGGCATTGTCACGTTGCCGCAACCGAGAGCACGGTATTGCTCGGGCCGTAGTGCTCGGTCATATACTCGGTAATCTGGTCGCGGGTGATGGCGGTGACAGTCTCGCGCGTCCCGGCGATGTCGCGGCCCGCGGGGTTGTCCGGCCACTGGAGCTCGGAAATCGCGAGCTGCGTCAGTTCATCGGGATTATCGAAGGTCATCTTGATCTCTTCGGTGATCACCTGGCGCTCTTTCTCGATCTCTTCCGGCGCGAAGAGCGATTTTCGGAGCATGTCGACCAGAACGTCCATCGCGACCTGACGATGAGGCTGCGGCGACTTTCACCCAATAGTTGGTCAGTTCGCGGCCCGTGCCCGCGTTGATGATGCCGCCGATGCCTTCCACGGCCTCGGCCAACGTCCGCGCGGTGGGCCATTTTTCCGTGCCTTTGAAGAGCATGTGCTCGATGAAATGCGAGACGCCTGCGCGCGCGTTCATCTTCGTAACGCGAGCCGGTTCCGATAAAAAAACCGATGCTCACCGAATGGGTGTGCGGCATCGGCGCCACCAACAGGCGCAGCCCGTTAGTCAGAACGGTTCGCTCGAACATGTGAACTGCCTCCTCAATGTGCTCATGGTGCGGCGGGCTGCGGGGCAGCCGGCGTGTTCTGTGGCGATGCATCCTCGATTTGCTGCTCTACGGTCGACTTCCACTCCGCGTTGGGTGCGAGCTCGAGGGCCTGTCGAAGCTCCTTGATGCCGGCCGACTCGTTCCCCCTCGCCAGATACACGCTGCCTATACCGACGTGGACTTCGGGCATCTGAGGGGCGATCTGGGCGGCCGACTGAAAGTCGGACCACGCAGCATCCACGTCGCCTGCGCCCAGTTTCACGGCACCCAGGTTATAGAGGATCTCGGCGTCTTTGGGTGCCAGGGAGTGGGCCGTCTCGAACTCACTCCGGGCCGAAGCCAGGTCGCCCTTGCGGAAGTACGAGGCGCCCAGGTTGGAGTGGCCGTTGAGGCTCGCGGGGTCGATGTCGACGACTGACCGGAACTGGGCGATCGCCTCGTCGAACTGGCCGTTATCGTAGTAGGCGGTGCCCAGCTCGAAGTGAGCCTGTGAGTCCGCCGGGTTTTCGGTGATCGCTGCCTGAAGCTGGGTGATGGCCGCGCTGAGGTTTCCCTGCTTGCGCTGGGCCCTGGCGGCCTCGACTCGTGACGACGTCTGATCTTTGCCGACCGGCGCCCCGCTTCCGCAGGCAGTCAGCGCGAAAAGAGCGACGGCGCCCGCCAAGAGCGAGAGAATCAAGAAGATGTGCCGGAAGCGCATCCGCTCTCCCCTCCTAGTGCTTGTAGTCAAGCAGAACGACTTGCGTCTCGTCGGGCAGAGCGCTGCTGGTGACCTTGAGGATGCTCTCCGGCGCCGGTTCGCGGAGCCCCATCTCTTTGAAGAACTTGCTCACCGGATCGAGCTTGAGCGCCATCTCGGGCAATGAGTAGTGCATTGGGACCACAATGCGAGGCTCCAGCAGGCGGATGACCTCAGCGGCCTGCGAGGCGTTCAGGGTCGTTACGCCCCCCACCGGGATCAAGAGGATGTGGACGTCACCCAATGCCTCGATTTGCTCTTGAACGGGAACGTGATCGAGATCACCCAGGTGGCAGACTGTGAGCCCGTCCAGGTCGAACACGAAGATGGTGTTTTCCTGCTCGAGAGGACGCTTCTCACCGCCGTTGCTGGATGCTCCCGTAATGAAGATCCCTTTGATTTCGTATTCGCCGGGGCTGGTCAAAACGACAGGCTCGCCCTTGACGGTTTGGGTTGCGTTGTGGTCCGGGTGGTCGTGGCTGACAGTCACCACGTCGGCGCGCAACCGCGGAGCCGAGAGCCCGAGCCCTTTGTCGTACGGATCGGTCACGATCACGATATCTTTGTCACGCAAGCGAAAGCAAGAATGTCCGTACCAACTGATTTCCATAATTATAAGCCCCTCCTCAATGTGCCTTTGGGCTGGCTCATTATAGCCGAAATGACCCAGAAATGAAATGCCCCTGGCGTTTCGGTCGGAGACCGACTGGGAGCCAGAGGCATGAAGGTGCCTGCGCTGACCACTCTTGGATTTCAGAGTACGGCTGCTACTCAGCCATTCGGTACCTGGTCGAACTCGACGTACGTAAGAGAGTGCGGTGCGATGTTGATACGCATGCACGCGTTCTGCCCGTCGAGGCAAATAGTGTGATAACCCGAGCCGATCGGCGCGAATTCCGCCGTGCCGTTGCCGTACTCAGGCTTGTTGCCCGTGTAGCCCGTGGTGCTCCAGGAGCCCGGGACCTTGGAAACGGTGATCGCCATGCCCCCGTTCCCACCCGCTTGCACGCGCAGGACTCCGGGGTACATCTCGTCTTCCGGCTGAACCATGCTCACCAGCCGCCCGACCCACTTCAGAGTGATCGCCGGTGATTGGGCCGGATTGGGCCCCACTGCCAGTACGGGTACCTGTCCATCCACGAGTGGCGGGACGCCGTAACCTTGCGGTCCGAGCGACCCCTGGCCCCCGGTGAAATCGTAGCCCTGTGATGTCATCGGAGCCTGTCCTCCGCCGGTGTTGTAGCCCTGCGGCTGCGATTCCATCAGGCCCTGGCCTGTGGCTAGATTGGAGCTTCGTGGCAACTGGCCGGCGGCCAACTGCTGGGCGCCTGCCGGCGGGACAGCCGGCCCAATCAACAGCCCCGATCCGTCTTGACCGGCAGCGTTGTCTGTGAACGGTGCAACGTTCTGACCGGTTCTGGCGGTGGTCGGTCTGCTGGGATTGGCGCCTTGGGCGATCATGGGACTGGGCGCGGCCATGCCGGGAGCCGCGGCCTCCGGCGAGTTCCGCATCATGCCAGGAACAACCAGACTCTGACCGGCCATGATGTAGTCGGACTGCGCCAGCCCATTGGCCTGCAGAATCGCCTGTACCGTGGTGCCGTACCGGAGCGCGATGCCCGCCAGGGTTTCCCCGGTGGCGACCACATGGTTCGTGCCGGCGGGCATTTCCATGGCCTGGCCGGCGGGGCCGGCCGCGCGACCGGGCATGACCAGGGTCTGGCCCGAGTAGATCCACGGGTTGTACAGGCTGTTGGCTTGCATAATGTCGTTGACCGTGGTACCGTAGCGGTAGGCCAATGCGCTCAACGTGTCGCCGGGCTTCACCACCTCGGTGGGAAGCCCTGCCTGTGCCTGGAGCGGTTGCGCGGCCATGGGTCCCATCGCCGCCTGTGGCGCGCCTGGCACAATCAGTTGCTGGCCGGCGTAGATGGATCCGCCAGGCAGGTTGTTGGCCGCCATCAGTGCCTGCACCGAGGTTTTGTTCCGAAGGGCTATGCTCGTCAGCGTGTCGCCGTAGCGCACGGTGTACGCTTCGCCCTGTTGCGGAACGCCCTGCTGGTAGGCTTGTGGGACGCCTTGCTGGAGAAGGGGAGGCATTTCTCCACTGCCCGGGACCACCAGACGCTGGCCGATATAGATCATGTTGGGATTGGCCAGCCCGTTGGCCTGGCACAGGGCTGCCACCGTCGTGCCATACCGAAGAGCGATGGAAGCCAGATTTTCGCCCCACTGTACGACGTGCACCGCTCCGCCCACTGTGTCCGGAGCCGCCTGTCCGGCGCCGGCCGTCAGAAAGGCCACGAGCAGGACCAGAGTCACGATTGCGGTCAGCTTTGCTCTCATAGTCGTAAGACCTCCTTACCGTTGGGGAAGGGTGAAACACGTGGACTGCGGCGGTGTTAGTCACGAGGCTAAGCATCGCCGGGGCCCGTTAGCTCGCCAGTTGTTAAAGCTCTCCGATCAAGTTCTATTACTCTATCATTACCTATGATAACACATTTAAACCAAACTGTCAAGGTACAAGCTCGTACCAATTGTACAGTTGGTGTAGACCGGGGTGAGTCCCTGGCCATGATAGGTCCCGTGACACGGAAATTTTGCAAATCGGCTGAGTTACGCTATAATACGCGGTGAGGCGGGGTCCACCCGGGGGTGGCAGGTCTCAATGTTTTTTTGTGGCGGTTCCACGTGGTTTCAAAATGGCATCGGGGCCGAGGATTGCGCCTAGGCGCTTTTTTTTACTATCTTCAAGTGGATTAGTGACAGAGAGGGGTAGAGATGTCCACTAACAAGAAAGTCTTTCTGACGGAAGAAGGGCATGTCAAGCTTGAGGAGGAGTTGGAGTACCTGCGCAACGTGCGGCGACCTGATGTGGCGGCCAAGATCCATGCGGCCAAGGAAGAAGGCGACATCACGGAGAATGCCGGCTACGATGAGGCCAAGCGCGAGCAGGCCTTCGTCGAGGGACGCATACTGACTCTCGAAGGCATGCTGAAGGACGCCGTCATCATCCAGGAGGGCGGCCCGGCTGACATGGTGCGCCTGGGAGCCAGGGTGACTGTCATGGAAGAGGGCTCTTCGTCGCCTGAATCTTATCAGATCGTCGGCTCGGCGGAGGTGGATCGTGGGCAGGGGATGGATCTCGAATGAGTCTCCTCTGGGGAAGTCGCTCCTCGGTCGCGGCGTTGGTGACTCGGTTTCGGTTCAGACCCCGGGCGGCACCTTCCGCTTTCAGATCATCAGCATAGACTGAGGCTGTGCACCGTCGATCGCCGACACTCCGGCAAGGAGAAGACATGCCAGAGAACCTGAGCGACCAGGAAGCAGCAGCGGCTCTTGAAAGCTGCAGCGCGTGCGCGAAAGTGGCATCGATCCGTACCCGCCGCGGCTGGACACGGACCCACACCGCAGCCGAGGCGGCGTGTTTGCTGCAGGAGACGGAAGCGCAGGGCGCCCACGAGACGGAAGTGGTCCACGTGGCAGGCCGCCTGATGGCCATTCGCGACATGGGCAAGGCGACGTTCGCTCACATTGCGGATGGCTCCGGCCCGTTGCAGGTCTATCTGCGCAAGGACGTCCTGGGCGAAGAGCAGTATGAGTTCTTCAAGCGCAGTTTCGACATTGGCGACTTCCTGGGTGTCGTCGGGCCGATGTTTCGCACCCGAACCGGCGAGCCGACCGTTCGCGCCGAATCGATCAGCATGCTGTCGAAGGCGCTGCACCCGCTGCCGGAGAACATCAAGTGGCTGAAAGACGTCGAGACGCGCTACCGTCAGCGCTACGTCGATTTGATCGGCAACGAAGAGGCGCGGCGGGTATTTGAGCTGCGGGCGGCAGTCGTGCGCAGCTATTCGGCGCTATCTGGACGAGCGCGGTTTCTTGGAAGTAGAGACGCCTGTACTGCAGCCGATTTACGGCGGCGCGGCGGCGCGGCCATTCAATACTCACCACAACCAGCTGCACCAGGACTTGTTCCTGCGGATCGCTACCGAGCTCTATTTGAAGCGCCTCATTGTCGGCGGCTTCGAGCGAGTCTACGAGATCGGCAAGAACTTCCGAAATGAGGGCGTGGATCAGCAGCACAACCCCGAGTTCACGGCCATCGAGTTCTACATGGCCTACGCCGATTACAACGACGTCATGAGGCTGACCGAAGAGATGGTCTCGGCGGTCGCCACGGAAGTCCTGGGGACGCTGAAGATCAGCTTCCGCGGATCACGATATCGACCTGACTCCGCCGTGGCCGCGACGTGATTTGCGTCAGGCCGTCCTCGAGGAGACGGGCATCGACTACCGACAGTACCCGGATCCGGAGCAGATCTCTGGCGGCGATTCGCGCCATCGGCGGACAGGCCGAGCCGAAGGCGACCTGGGGCAAGCTGGTGGACAGCCTGGTAGGCAACTACGTGGAGCCGAAGCTGATTCAGCCGACTTTCCTGGTCGATTACCCGATTGAGATGTCGCCTCTGGCGAAGAAGAAGCCGGGCGACCCCGGCACAGTGGAGCGCTTCGAAGGTTTTGTGGCCGGCATGGAAATCTGCAACGCATTCACCGAGCTGAACGACCCGATCGATCAGCGGGAGCGCTTCCTAGGCGCAAACGCAAGCTTTCTCGGCCGGCGATGCCGAGGCGCACCAGATGGACGAAGACTTCATCCGGGCGCTGTCGTATGGCATGCCCCCAACCGGCGGTTTCGGCATGGGCATCGACCGTCTGGTGATGATCCTGGCCGGGCAGCCTTCGATTCGTGACGTGATTCTGTTCCCCCATTTGCGGGCCAGGGACTGTGCGGGCTCCAACGCCCCGGGGGCGTCAACTACCAAGAAGGGCTTTAGAGCAATTTGGCAGAACCATTGAATCTGGCGATCATCTGGCACATGCACCAACCGGTGTACAAAGACGGGTTGACGGGCGCGTACACGGCGCCGTGGGTGCGCTTGCACGCTGCTCGGGACTACCTGCACATGGCGGAGGTGCTCGCCGATTATCCGGACGGTGCACGTGACATTCAATCTGGTTCCGTCGCTTCTCGAGCAACTGGATGATTATGCGGCGGGCGTGGCCATGGACCGGGACTTGGCGTTGAGCCGGCAGGAGAGTTGGTCCGCAGAGGAGCAGGCGCAGCTGCTGTCCGCCTTCTTCCAGGTCAACACCGAACCGTGCTGGACCGGTATCCGGCTTATCGGCCGGCTGTTTCGGCTGAGAAAGGCGGTCGACGGGCCGGACCGAGTCTGCTCTCGCGAAGCCTTCTACCGTGATCTGGTGGCCTGGTTCAATCTGGCGTGGATCGACTTCGGTCGGATCGGCAAGGATGACGCGCTGCAGGCGCTGGTCCGAGAAAGGACACGGCTTCTACGATCGAAGACATACGCCTGATCCTGGACCGTCAGCGTCGACATCATCGACCGGGTCATTCCGGCCTATCGTGACTTGGCCGACTCCGGGCAGGCCGAGCTCACGACTTCGCCTTACTTCCATCCCGTTCTGCCTCTGCTGTACGATACCGCGTTTTGCCGGGCAAGCCAGTCCCGGGCTGCCGCTGCCGTTTCCGCTCTTTCGCCCATCCTGAAGATGCGCGAGATCAACTTCGGCGAGCCGTGGACGCCCATCGCGCTCATTTCGGCCGTCGCCCCGAAGGGTCTGTGGCCGCCGGAAGGGCGGAGTGTGCCAGGCCATGCTGGGCGACGTGGCGGACAGGGGGCTTCGGCGTGGCTGGCGACCGATGAGAACGTCTTGGTGCGCAGCTTGCGTGCGGCGGGACGCACGGGCACGGGCCGGGAGTCGGTACCGAAGCGGCTCTACCGGCCATACCGGGTCTCGCGCGCAGCGCGGCCACTGAACGTGACGGTAGTATTCCGAGATCGGACGCTGTCGGATCAGATCGGCTTTGCCTACGCCCACATGGACAGCGCCCAGGCAGTAGAGGATTTGGTAGGACGTCTGCACGCGATTGCGAGGAACCTTGGTGGGTCGCGGGCCGCTCATCTGGTGACCGTCGCTCTGGACGGCGAGAACTGTTGGGACTATTATGAAGGCAACGGCGAGCCGTTCCTGCGCTGGCTCTACGCCGCGCTCAGCGCGGACCCGGCGCCTGCGAACGGTAACGGTGAGCGAGTTCCTGGAGAAGCATCCGGCCGAGGCGCACTTGCCGGAGCTGGCGCCGGGCTGCTGGACACCGAATGGCTTCGAGACTTGGGTCGGCCAGCCGGCACAGAATGCCGCATGGGAGTTGCTGAAGCAGACGCGGGTGGACCTGGCCCGGCGTTCTGGCGACGTCGATGCACCCGACTTGGCGAAGGCCTGGGAGCAGTTGTATATTGCTGAAGGCAGTGATTGGTTCTGGTGGTGTTTCGATCGCAACTACATCGGAGGCCGGAACCCCTATGAGGAGTTGTTTCGCGATCACTTGCGCGCCGTGTATCGGCTTGCCGGTCTGGAGGCGCCTTCTCGTCTCTTCGCGCCCGTGGGTGAGAGCGTAGCGGAGTCCGCTCAGCCGGAGCGAGCGGATCGCTGAGGCAGTCGCGTGTCAGAGACCAGGCGCCGAGTTGCCTCCTGTTCTTCTATCTCTAAGGGAGGTGTGAATTGGATCCTGAGTATTCCTTTGAGGAAGGGCAAGGCGGTCCGGAAGATCGGGAAAGAGCGAGCGAGGCGCAGTACTATCGCCGCGGTGATACGGTCGCCGAACAACGGGTGTATGCGAGCGAGCCTCGGGCGGAGCCTCGGCGCAGCTACCAGAAGCGCCCAGCCCCCCCGGCCGGAGGCGTGATCGCGCATTTTGCGCGGGGCGTAGCGCGCATTTTCTCGTTGCTGTTCCTGGCGGCCGGCATCGGCCTGTGGATGGTGTACTTCACGGTCATGTACGTATTCGGTCTGCTCGGCGGCACCGGCATGGCGCCCGAAGAGATCGGCAACGACCTGATGTTCGGCCTGCTCAGCGTGTTGATTGCCCTGGTGTTGCTGATTTGGTCGCGGTCCCAGGAGACCGTCTGAGACACTGACCTGGACCAGCGACGGCCCACTCTCAGCCCAACCTCTCCCTTTCTGATGAGGGAGGAGGACGGGAGTGGCTTGATGAGTTGCGACGATTCTAATTCGAGTGATAGGTGAGGCATGGCTCCAATTTTTCCGTTTACAGCTATTGTAGGTCAAGAGCGCATGATCATGGCGCTGGTGTTGAACGCGATCAGCCCGCAGATCGGCGGAGTGCTGATTCGCGGCGAGCGCGGCACGGCTAAATCGACCGCGGCCCGCGCCCTGGCAGCACTGCTGCCGCAAATCCAGGTCGTGGCCGACTGCCCGTTCAACTGCGATCCAGGCCGATCGGCGAAACCTGTGTGACAACTGCCGGGAACGCGTGGATCGGCACGAGGTGCTGAAGCTGGCCCTCCGCCGGACCCCGTTCGTGGACCTGCCGGTCAGCGCGACAGAAGACCGGGTGGTGGGCACGCTGGACATCGAGCGTGCGATAAAAAAGGGCGAGCGCCGCTTCGAACCAGGCGTGCTGGCCGCGGCAAACCGCGGTTTGCTGTACGTGGACGAGGTGAACCTGCTGGACGATCACGTGGTGGACATTCTGCTGGACTCTGCCGCAATGGGAGTCAACGTGGTCGAGCGAGAGGGGATCTCGTTCTCTCATCCGGCCCGCTTCATCCTGGTCGGGACGATGAATCCCGAGGAAGGCGACCTGCGACCGCAGCTACTGGACCGTTTTGCGCTGTGCGTGGAGATCAATGGAATCACCGACGCCCAGGCGCGCATGCAGATCCTCGACCGGTGCATTCGTTTCGAGCGCGATCCGGGCACGTTCCGCGACGATTGGGAAAGCTCGGAGAAGCTGATCTCCGACGAGATCGCCCGGGCGAGATTGCTCCTGCCCCGAGTGACGTACACACGCAGCGACCTGTTCACCATCGCTCAGCTGACGAGCAGCTTCCAGGTCGATGGGCACCGCGCCGATATCGTGATTCTGAAGGCGGCCACGGCCCATGCTGCGCTTCGCGGCCGGACGGAGGTCCAGGAGGTGGATATCCTGGCTGCGGCCGAGCTGGCGCTGCCGCACCGCCTCAAGCGCCAACCCTTCGACGATGCCGAGCTGCATTTCGATGAACTGCGCGAGCGCCTGGCCGATGCCCAGAAGAAGGCATTGCAGGAGGCGGAGGCGACCCAACTGACCGAAGACTCGGACGAGGAAAAAAAAACGAGTTGGATGGCGAACGTGACGCCGATGACGTCGAGCTGAAGACGCGCCCTGAAGAGCGTCAGGTCCAGGGTGATGCGCCGACCTCTCCGCCTCAGCAGGGAAAGGTTCCCAGCGGCGACGTCGACATGGGCGAAGTGTTCCGCCCCAGACGTCTGCAGACCCAGCGCGACCAGCGCAGTCGACGGCTGTCCGGCAGGCGCAGCTTCAGCCGCAGCGCTCGCAAGAGGGGCCGTTACGTTCGCGCCCAACCGGCCAACGGGAAGCTGGACGATATCGCGTTCGACGCGACGATTCGCCAGGCCGCTCCTCATCAGGTCGAGCGCGAACGGACGGACACAGCTTTCGCTATCACCGACGAGGACCTCTTTCGCAAAGTGCGCGTGCGGCGAGCCGCGAACCTTATCCTGTTCGTGGTCGATGCGAGCTGGTCGATGGCAGCCGCGACGCGAATGGAAGCCACCAAAGGAGCAGTGATGTCGCTGCTGATGGACGCCTATCAGCGGCGCGACCGGGTCGGCGTGGTGGTGTTCCAGAAGGAAAGAGCGTGGGAAGCGCTGCCGTTTACATCCAGCGTCGAGCTTGCGCGCCGCGTGTTGCGGAGTGTGCCGGTAGGCGGGCGGACGCCGCTTTCCGCAGGGCTGCTGCTGGCGTTCAAGATGATCTCTCGGGAGCTGCGGCTCAACCCGGAGCTCATGCCGATGATGATCGTCCTGACGGACGGTGCCGCCAACGTATCGATGGCTGGACGGCCGCCGCAGGAAGAATCCCAGATGATGGCGTCGTTGATTCGTGACAAACGGATCCGCTCGGTCGTCGTCAACATGGAACAAGCAGCCTTCGATCGCGGGCTGGCGCAGCAATTGGCCATTGCCCTGGATGGCGCGTGCTACAACTTGCGGGAACTCAAAGCCCAATCATTGTTACCGGACCGTTCAGCACGAACTCGCACTGCAGACGGCGCCGGGCGCTGGAAAGGTGATTGACCGAACGTGACTCGTGTTCGCCCCTCGAACCCCTTCACACTGTCGCGCTGGCAGGCGGATGCCACGCTGTTGCTGATCACTCTCATATGGGGCTGGACTTTCGTGGTCATGAAGGACTCCATCGCGCAGGTTCCGGTCTTCTCCTTCCTGGCCGTTCGATTTTCGCTGGCGTTGTTGACGCTGGCGCCGTTCGTATGGCGGAGCCTGTCGACCCTGACGCGATCCCAGGTCCGTGGTGGAATCGTCACCGGCCTGTTTCTGTTTGCCGGCTATGCTTTTCAGACCCTCGGCCTCCAGTACACGACCGTAGCGAAGTCGGGCTTCATCACCGGCCTGTACGTGGTGCTGGTCCCCGTCCTGTCCACTCTGCTCCTTCGCCGCGCACCGACGCGCGCAGCAGTGCTGGGGTTGGGAGTGGCGACCATCGGGCTCGCGCGCCTGTCTCTGGGGCCGGACCTCTCGGTCAGCCTCGGGGATTTTCTGACGTTTCTGGGAGCGCTGGCGTACGCGGGACACGTGACGTCCGTGGCCCGGTTCGGTGCGAAGACAGACGCTCTGGCGTTCAGCTCCATACAGATTTCGACAGTCCTGGCGGGCAGCGTCGTGGCCTCGTTCTTCGTAGAGGGCGGCATCGTGCTACAGGCCTTCAACACGCAGATCTATCTGGCGGCCCTGGCCACCGGGGTCCTCGCGACTGCTTTGGTGCTGGTGTTGCAGACGACCGCGCAACGTTTCACCACGCCGACGCAGACCGCAGTCATCTTTACCATGGAGTCAGTGTTCGCTGTGATGTTCGGCTGTCTCCTGGCCGGCGATCAGCTGGCCCCCTCCGCGCTGCTGGGCGGCTCGCTGATCATAGCCGGTATGTTGGCGGCTGAAGTCGGGGAGCCGGTGTTGGCGACGCTGACGCAGCGTTGGAGGGCGGGTTTTGGGCAACAATGAACGGCGCACGAGACCGAATCGGAGCTTCTCGGTTGGCGTCGGGGACATTCCGTGGTGGGCGGGCCTGGTGGGCCTGGTCGCCTTGCTGTACCTCGCGGCGTACGCGCCGTCAGAGCTGAGGCCGCTCCCGATTCTGTTGACGGTTCCCGAAGCGGGCGAGCGGGATGTGCCCCTAAACACGGAACTCCAGGTGCGATTCGAGGCCCGCGGGCTCGCCCAGACCTTCGATACTGCCACTCCGCCGGCGAAAGTCACTTACGTGGACGCACCACAGCTGGGACCGGTTCCCGTGGCCAGCGTGACATCCGACGACGACGTGCTGCGGATCACGTTGGCGGAACCCCTGCAGCCGGGCAGACACGTCCAGGTGGCCGTGACCACGCGATACGAGCGCGACCTGGTCTGGAGCTTCTACACGACGAGCGGTGCGGCGTCGACACCACCCGGACAATAGTATGTCGGACAATAGTATGTCACTCCAATTCGCACGTCGCCAGGCACAGCCGCAGGCGGCGCCTCATCTCTTCTTCGCGGGAAACACCCTCACCGTCGGCCTGGCGCCGTCGCATTGCCTGGAGGAAGGCGAGCAGCTTCGAGTCTGCATTCACGGTCACGGTCGTCGCCTGCCAGTCGGCGTTCCGAATGGGAATCAGCGCGGCGACGGGCTTTCCATCTATGGCGACGATCACGGGTTCCTCGTCGACGTCCCTGGCGTACTCCGCCAGCGGCGCGGTGGCTTCTGCCATCTCTACTGTCTTCATAGTCTTCCGATGACCTCCTGACTTCTGCTGATTATAGGGTCGCTGGATTGCGCGTGTCAATGTCCTGGCTCACCTGAAGTCTGAAGAATGTGCGAATCAGCCCCCAAACTCGGCACGAGTCAGCGCCCCAAGGGGCTTGACAGGTCCGGGTCGTTGCGCTAACATATAAGAATCTGTTTATGGATGAAGAACCGGCGGACGCAGGAGAGTCCGGGAAGTGAGACGACAGGATCCGGTGCTAGAACGCATTCACGTGCTCAAGCCCTTCTTCGTGGCGCTGGCCAGCAACGTGCGCCTGCAGATTGTGGCGGAATTGGCGCCAGCATGGGGAAATGGCCGTCACCGATCTCGCGCGATCGCTGAAAATCAGCCAGCCGCTGGTCTCCTGGCACCTGGGGAGACTACGTCAGGGGGGCATCGTTCGGCAGCGGCAAGACGGGCGTTCGGCCTATTGCTCCGTGGACGGCGACTACATCCGGGCTTGCGAGCGGATGTTGGCGGAAATCCTGAATAACCCTGAGCGCACAGGCGCGGAGGAAGGGTAACGCGGATGATTGGCGAATGGGTTAGGGCGCGGACGGCGGGCTGCTTCAGTTGGGTCGCGCGAGCTCTCATGAGCACCGGTATCTCGGCCAATATGGTCACGGCTCTTGGCCTGGTCCTGAGCGGCGTGGCGGGTTACTGGGTATCCACCGGTCGCCACGTCCTGGCCGCTTGTACGCTGATCGTCGCTGGCTCGTTGGATGGCCTGGATGGGAGCCTGGCCCGGGTGGCCGGGCGACAGACACGATTTGGCGCGTTCTGGGACTCGACGCTCGACCGGCTGTCAGAGTCCCTCGTCTTTTTGGGTTTGTTGGTCTATTTCGTCGCACAGGGCGCCATCGCGGGCGTGGTCCTCGTGTACGTTTCGATAGTGGGCTCGCTGTTGGTGAGCTATGTGCGCGCCCGAGCCGAAGGGCTGGGGATCAGCTGTCGCGCCGGTTTCATGACCCGTTTTGAGCGGGTGGTGCTGGTGATTGCGGGCCTGCTTTCGGGCAGGCTGATGCTCGCTTTGGGGCTTCTCGCCGTCCTGTCCGTTTTTACCGTATTCCAGCGCATGTATTTGGTTTGGCTAGCCTGTAACGAGAGCTCCGCCCGGGCTCCCGCACCTGCCTATGGCTCGAAGGGGGAGCGATCGTGAATCCAATTGCAATACAAATCGGACCCATCGCCGTGCACTGGTACGGCATTCTCATCGTTGCCGGCGCCCTGGCCGGTGCGTTTCTGGCCGCACGGGAGGCCAGGCGCCGACGGCTGGGATCCGGACCACATCTGGAACGCGCTGTTCCTGACCCTGGTACTCGGGATCATTGGTGCGCGGTTGTATCACGTGCTGACCCCCTCGCCCAGCAGTGGTCTGACCTTGTCCTATTTCCTCCATCATCCCGAATACATCATCGCTACCTGGCAGGGCGGGCTGGGCATTTACGGTGGCATTGCCGGCGGCGTCCTGGGTTTCTACCTGTACACGCGCTGGAATCGACTCGATTTCTTGAAATGGGCCGACCTGGCGATCATGGGGTTGCCGTTGGGCCAGGCCATCGGGCGGTGGGGTAATTTCGTCAATCAGGAATTGTATGGCCGGCCAACGAACCTGCCCTGGGGCATCTACATCGACCCGGCCCACCGCTACCCGGGTTTCGAGGCCTACAGCTACTTCCATCCAATATTCCTTTATGAGTCGCTGTGGAATCTGGGGGTGTGCCTGATACTCGTGTACATGGCGCATCGCTGGGGTGAGCGGCTGCTCAAAGGGGAGATCCTCTCGGTTTATCTGATCCTCTACCCGCTCGGACGCATCCTCGTCGAGTTCGTGCGGCTGGACAGCACGTCTGTGGGCACTATCGCGGTGGCGCAGATCGTGTCAGCGGCGTGCATCGTTGCCGCGGCGGCAGTCATCTTGTACCGCCGCAAAGTGGCCCGCGAGCAGCCGACCGGATGGGCTTCGGAGCTCAAGCCGGCGGTCGAGGCGCCGGTCCCGGCACACGAACGACCCGCTGAAACGCAGCCCGAAACCCGTCCGAGCGACGAGACAGTCGACCCGCATGACGAGGCGTAGGGGGTAAAAGTAATGCGTAATACTTGATCCGTAATGCGGGGCCCGAGTTCACCGTATCACGCATTACGGATCACGCATCACGCGTCATTCTTCAGTGCGCCATTGGAACCTTAAGCTTGACGGTGGTCCCGTAGCCCGGTACGGAGTCGATGCTCAGCTCGCCACCCACGGCCGCCGCCCTCTCCAGCATGTTGAGCATCCCCAGGCTGCCGCGCGTCGAGTAGTCGCGCTGGACCGCACCCAGGTTGAAACCGAGCCCGTTGTCCCTCACCGTTACCGTCAGCGTGTTGTTGGACTCCCGTTGCAGGTTCACCCACACTTCTTGGGTGTGCGCGTGCCGCTTCACGTTAGAGAGCGCCTCGCGGATGATATCGAAGATGGTTCGTTGTGAGTCGGTCGACAGATCGGAGCAGACCGCACCCACTTGCAGCTTGATGTTCATGCCCTCGGTGTTGTTCAGGCTGTCGACGTAATGTTCCAACGCCGGCTCCAGCCCGTCGGACTCCAGAACGACCGGCCGAAGCTCGAACATGAGATTGCGCACCTGTTTGATGGTCTTGTCGAGTGTGCTGCGCACGTTCTCCATTTCGGCTTTGGCGTGCGGCAAGTCGTGGTCCATCAACCGCTGAATATACTCCAGGTTCATGGACATGCCGGCCAACCACTGCGCCGGGCCGTCGTGGAGATCGCGTCCCAGCTTCTTGTGGATTTCGCGCTCGACGGTGATCAAGCGGGCGCGTTGGGCGTTCAGGTTGCTGGATAGGATGGCGTTGTCGATGACGACCGAAGCCTGGTAGGCGAGCGTGGTGAGGATGTCGAGGTCGAGGTCGTCGAAAGGCTGATCGGACGGGCTGCGCAGCACTTCGATTACGCCGAGGCAGTCTCTTTGATTCAGCAGGGGGGCGGCGATCAATGACTGCGGTCCGTCCGGATGCTCACTCTCTTTCACTCCCGCTTCTTCCGCATCGAACCGTTTGTCCCGGCTGACGTCCGGCACGCTCAGCGAGGTTCCCTGTGTGAAAACCCAGCCGGCAACCCCCGCGTCGCGCTGCAAGCCGCTGCCTTCCAGCGCCCGGCGCGTTTCCGGACGGGCTACCTTAAGGACCAGCTGGTCACTACCTGAATCGTACATCAGAAGCGACCCTACCGAAGCGTGCAGGGCGCGGACCGTGATGTCCACGATCCTGTTCAGAAGGTGCGTGACATCCGCGTCAAAAGCCAACGCACGGGCCGCGTCCTGAAAGGCTCGCAAGGCTGCGACGTATCTGTCTGGATTGACTTCACCGAATTGGCGGGGAAGCGGTTCGTTCATGAAATTCAACTAACCTTTCAAGCATCGATGACCGCATGCCAATAAATTGTAGCATCAATTACAAGCTTGTGCAACTCGTGCAGTCATTAGGGCTGGGGGTATATCTCGGATCTTGGGGATGCAGGAGCCAGAACGGCGGGGTTGGGCGTTCGGCCACCTGCGAGCGCAGGCTATCCAGATCTTGGGTTGGTTCAGGCCGGCGCGGAGACCGGTGGAATGGCTCAGCGATGCTGGAACGGCCACCACTTCTTGGTCGGTGGTTGCGGGGTGTCTTCCGCGTCATCGCCGTTCTTGGGAGGTGGCTCGGATTCGCCCGAGTTAGGATCGTCGGGTGATTCGCCGGCCGTGTCGATCTCGTCCGCCGGGCTTACCAGGAGCAACCTCATTTCGGCGTCAGCGGCGGGCTCCGCCAGTTCCTCCAGCGCGGGCCACCGATCGGGGTCGTCCCGTCCGGAGGGGGAGGCTTCCCCGCCGTCGAGCCCGTCGGGCACTTTGAGCTGCAGGGGAGCAACCTCTTCAGAGTCTGCCGTCGAGCCCTCCGTATCGGGCGCGACCTGCTCTTCCTGCTCAGCCATCGGAGTTTCTGGGGACGGAAAGAGGGGCTCGTCTGCGGAGGCGACCGGCTCGTTCGGCTCGGTCACGGGCGATTCCGGAAGCGTAGACGGCGTCTCGTCGTCGGGTGCAGGCGCGGCCGGCTCGGCGTAGACCAGGGGGAGCGGCGGGAGATCTTCGGCGCCCACTTCGACCACCTTTGCATCCGGTTCCGGCTCCGGGGTGAGGCCCGGCTGCCCGAGGTCCGTTTCCGGGATCAGGGCCGGCGGGGCTGTTTCCTCTTCCGGCTCACCCGGTTGCTGCTCGGGTGCCGGTGGAGCGATAGCTTCGGGCGGCTCCGGGGGCTTCGGGCACTCAGGTGCCGGCGGTGCAGGCGTTTCGGCAACGATGCCATAAAGAGCCTGGACCTGGCGTCGTATCACCTCGTTGCGCAGTGGCTCGTGAGTGGGAACGTCGATGCTGCTCCGCAACTCATACAGCCGCTTGGTGTCCCAGACCGAGGAGATGACACCATCCGTGACCATGCTGCCGACCTCACCGAGCAAGCCCGAGTAGCGCGTGGTCATCTCGGCCGGAGCCAGAATCGCCGACTTACCGACGTAGTCATTCTTCTCGTTTTTGGGGCTGGTCAAGATGTTCTTGCCCACCAGACAGCTCTGGGCGCCGAGCATCACGTTTTCCTGCAGCCGTGCCGCCAGCGCGTTACGCAGCTTGGAGAACGCGCCCTGGCCCGGAGCGGCAACCAGATGGGCCACCGCCACCGCTCCCTGCGCGCCCAGAATGCGGCCGCTCTCGGGATACAGGGCGTCCTGACCGATCAGGATGCCCAACTTGCCGAATTCGGTCTCGAATGCTTCGAGGCCCGTCGTGGCGGGTTTGCAGAACAGAGTGTCGGCGAAATCCAGAGTTATCTTGGATTGCTGGCCGATCACCTCACCCGTCGGGGCAAAGAGATGGGCCGTGTTGTGCATCTGACCGTCACGGGCATCGGGCAGGTAGATGCTTCCAGCCAGAATGTACATCTCGTACTCGCGAGCCGTCTCGGTGAAAATCGTGAGGTAAGCGTCGCGCAGCGTATCGATGCGAACGGAGAAAGCCTCCATGATGCGGGCGCCGATCCCGCCCAGTGCGTCGGTGGCTGAATTGGCGATCCGGCCGACCATACGATCGATGAGGGAGGGCTTCCTCTTGACCTGCCGTTCGGCGACTCGCAGCAGCGTTCGCTTGAGCCCCGGCACGAGCGGCGGCGCCAACAACAACCCGCACAGCTCGGGGAAGATCACCAGGCGTGATTCTTTGATTTTGGCCAGCCGCATGAAGCGCTGGATGTCGTTCCGAAATTCCCCGTGGCTTTCAAAGACACGGATCTGCTGCTGAACGCAGGTGGTGATGAACTCATCCATTATCTCACGTCTCCTCGCCGGTGGGGGCCGACGAACAGGAATTATAGCATGCTTCCCCCCAATCGTCTAAAGAAGCGATCAGCGGTCGGCAAGCAACGGTCAGCAATCGGCATTCGGCGGTCAAGAATCAGCCGCCAGCGGTCAGTAGTCAGCCTACAGCAAGCATGCGGCTACGGCATGGTGTTCGGCAGTTGGTCGTTGGCTGAATGCTGACTGCTGATCGCCGATCGCTTCGTCTTCCCATCGTTCTATGGTATAATGTACGAATTGGCGTTCTTTCGTGGAGCGTGGCATTATGACGAGATGTTCGTTGGCCGATACCGGCAGAAAGTGATGCGGAGTTGACCTGGTTTCAGAAAGCGAGCCTGGCCTTCTTGACTTCTCTCATAGTGCTGACGGTGGCGGCGATCTTGCTCGTGTACTTCGGAATGGGCGACAGAGTCCTGGAGGTCCGCATCGTGCGGCCGCAGCCGGCCGCCATGCTGCTGCCCTCCGGCTACCCCGACACCCGACGTGAGGCAGCTGGACACTGCCACGCCGACGGCCTCACTGACTCCTTCACCGACCCCGACGACGCCCGTAGCGCCCACCCACACACCGACTTGGCCCCGGCCGACGCCAAGCGCCACACCGTCGTCGACGCCGTATCTGCCTCCTTCACCCACACCGACGCCGCTGCGCACCGCGAAGGTGGCCGCCGCCAAGATCCCGGCCCCATCGGCGACACCTGAGACGTACGACGCTATCGAGGCACAGGCGGTGGTTCTGATCAACCAGGCGCGGCAGGCCGCCGGCGCCCCCGCACTTGCCAGGGATGCCGGGCTGGACGAGATCGCGCGCGACCGCAGTCGGGACATGGCAACGCGGCATTACTTCAGCCACGAGGACCCCGCGGGGGGGGCGCTCCCGTTAGAGAAGCTGCTCAACGAGCATCATATCGACTACCTTCAGGCCGGCGAGAACATCGCCTACTTCCTGGGCCACGTCGAGGCCGATGCTTTGCCCAATCTGTCAACGGAAAAATGGTTGCAGAGCCCGCCTCACAAAGAAAACTTGATGGATCCCAACTACAACGTGACCGGCTTCGGGATTGCCCGGGTGGAAACGAGCGATGGAACCATGTGGTATCTGACGCAGGTTTTCGTACAGCGCTGAAAATTGTGGTGAGTCGATGATCGTCACTGAGAATCTGACCAAGCGTTTCGACGAATTCACGGCGGTCCAGGGATTGGATCTGAAGATCGATGAAGGGCAGCTGATTGCACTGCTCGGGCCCAACGGGGCGGGCAAGACGACCACCGTGCGCATGCTGGCGGCTATCCTCAAACCCACGGAAGGTTGGGCGCGGGTCGCCGGCTACGACGTGCTGCGGAATCCCCGTGAAGTGCGCAAAGCCGTGGGACTGCTGACCGAGTTTCATGGTCTGTACCTGCGTATGAAGGCTCCGGAGTATCTGACCTTCTTCGCCCAACTGCAAGGTATGGACCGGCGCAACAGCCGAGAACGGATCGAGCGGTTGATGCAGCGTTTCGAGTTGTGGGACGCCCGTGACAAGCGTCTTGGAGAGTACTCTAAGGGCATGCGGCAGAAGGTGGCGCTGATTCGGGCGATGGTTCACGATCCTTGCGTTCTGTTTCTGGATGAGCCGACCTCAGCGATGGATCCCCACAGCGCCAGGCTCGTGCGGGACAGCATTCTGGATCTGAAGCGTGACGGGGGAACCGTCTTCATGTGCACGCATAACCTGGCTGAAGCCGAGCAACTGGCCGATCGCATCGCGATCATCCGGCGTGGACAGGTCATCGCCGAGGGGACGCCCGCCGAGCTTAAGATTTGCTTGTTGGGCCTGCCGCTGGTCGAGATCCGCTTCGCGCAGCCTCTGGATGGTTGGGTCTCCGTCGTCCAGGAAATGGTCGAGGTTGAGAGCAGCGGCGACGGCTGGGTCCGGTATCGCGTCCCCAGTCCCCAGGCCACGAATCCGGCGCTGGTGGCTCGACTTGCGGCCGCGGGCGCGCAAGTCGTCACGGTGACCGAGATTCCACGCAGTCTCGAAGAGGTGTATTTGTCCATTGTTGAGGAATAGCGGGTTTGCCAGAGCATTGATCATCACCCGGCGCGAGCTGAAAGACAGCTTGCGTGACTGGCGTATCGTGGTGCCGATTGCCATACTGACGCTCGTCTTCCCCTGGTTAATGAACTACACGGCCGGCATTGCCATCGATTTCGTCGAGCGCAACAACGCACCGGAACTCGGCATGCGCCTGGTGCCGTTCCTCATGCTCATCGTCGGTTTCTTCCCGACCTCCTTCTCGCTCGTCATCGCGCTGGAGACGTTCGTCGGGGAGAAGGAGCGCAACAGCCTGGAGCCGTTGTTATCCATGCCCATTTCCGACGGTGAGCTGTACCTGGGCAAGATGATGGCGCGCGCTGATCCTGCCGGTGGTCGCCAGCACGTCCGGGATTGCCATCTACGTTGGTGGCCTGTACTTCAGCCTGGGCTATCGACCGGACGCCGTGCTGCTCGCGCAGGTCTGGCTGCTCACTGCTGTGGAAACGCTCGTGATGGTCAGCGCGGCGGTGGTGATTTCGAGCCAGACGACCAGTGTCCGCGCGGCGAACCTGCTCGCCAGTTTCGTGATCATCCCCATGGCGCTGCTCGTGCAGGCGGAGGCCGTCGTCTTCTTCTCGAGCGGTCGGACTGCGCTCTGGGTCATCATTGCCGGCCTGGCAGTAGCCGATGCGATTCTGGTTCGAATGGGCGTGCGTATCTTCAACCGAGAGGAGCTGTTGGGCCGTGAAGTGGATCGACTCAACCTGCGCAGGACCTGGCACAGCTTCAAGGCGTTCTTCTTGAACGGGCCGCTGGGGTCGACGTGGCAGAACGAGCCCTTTAGCCTGAGGCGCGTGTACGGCCGTGACGTGCCGGAGCTGCTGCGTCGCTCCCGCCTGCCCATCGGCGTGACCGTCTTCGCAGTGGTCGCCGCTCTTCTGGTGGGGTGGCATTACGCCGACGCCTATCCGTTTGCCGCCGTTGTCTCTCGACCTCAGGAACATCACCCTGGAGCAACTCACCCAGACGACGTCTCTCGGCTTCCTCCCAACCATCCGGACGGACACCATTTTCATGCACAACGCTCGCTCGTTGCTGACGGCGACGGTGCTGGCGATGTTTTCCTTCGGTTCGCTGGCGGTGATCTTGCTGGCGGTGCCGATGGCCATCATCGGCTGGTTGATGGCGCAAAGCCCGGCACTGGGCTTCAACCCGTGGGTTTTCGCCGCAGCCTTCTTTTTACCGCATGGGATATTCGAGATTCCCGCGGCGGTGCTGTCGACGGCTCTCTCGTTACGGATCGGGGCTACCCTGATGTCCCCGCCCGACAAGTTGGACGTCGGCGCCGGCGTATTGATGGCCCTGGCCGATTTCGTCAAGGTCTTCGTGTTCGTGGTAGTGCCCTTGTTGCTCGTAGCGGCATTCATCGAAGCCAATCTGACTCCGCGCCTGATCGTGGTCCTGTTCGGGGCCTGAATCAACCTCTCCCCCAAGTTCGTGCAAGCATATTGCTGCCTGGTCCCGCGCCGCGAATTCCACTCGCCGGGACGAGCCAACAGTTCGATGCAATTGACCTAAGCAAAAGATTGACAAACCAGCCTGAATGTGATAGACTATTTACAGCGTTGTAATTCCCTGTTATCAACTCATACGCGAGAAGTTAAGCCTGCTGCTTCGGCGCAGCAGACCGGAAATGCCCCAACGACGCACGATTGGTTCGTCGAGGATAGCCCTGCATCGCACCTGTTGCCAAGAGCACGTTTGTTCAAGATCGTGAATAGACTGTGACGCGGCAACAGGTTTTTCTATTCCCGGCGCCGGTGCGCCGGCGAAGCGGAGAACGGACAGGAATACGCGGTTATTCGCAGATTTCGGCTCTACATCAAGAGCTTTCATATTGCCCAACGAAAACTGGCGGTGAGATGTGTCGGCCACGATTAATGACGTAGCCAAGCGCGCGGGAGTGTCACCCAAGACGGTCTCGAATGTCATCAATGCCAGACCCCACGTGCGCGAAGAAACGCGCTCCAGAGTGCTGCAAGCCGTCGAGGAACTGGGTTATCACCCGGATATCGCGGCGAGAAGCCTCGTGACGAAGCGGCGCAACCTGATCGGTTTCATGCTGTGGGATATCTTGAACCCGGCGTACACCGAGATGGTGGAGATCATCATCGGCAAGGCGCGCGAGGCCGGCTACATGGTCATTCTCGGCAACGTTGCGCGCGATCCCAGCGAGGAAGACCGGTTGGCGACGCTGCTCATCGAACGTCGAGTGGACGGCGCGATTCTGGCGTCGACGACGGAGGACAGCGAGGTGCCGAACCGGTTGATGGCGGCCGGAGTGCCGGTCGTTATGGTCAGCCGATACGTGGACAATTCGTCGGCCGATTACGTCGGCGTCGACAATCGGGGCGGTGGTTACCTCGTCACGCAGCATCTGCTCCGGGTAGGCCACGAGCGAATCGCTTTCATTCGCGGAGCGCAAGCGGCGTCGACCAGCCGGGACCGTGAGGACGGCTACCGCAGCGCCCTGGAGGAACACGGAATCGCGTACGAACCGGCCCTGGTGGCGGAGGGACAGTACACGTCACGGGGAGCCTACGAGGCGGCGCATCGTCTGTTGACGCTGCGGGACCGCCCGACGGCGATCGTTTGCGCCAACGACGTTATGGCCATCGCCGCCATCGACGCCGTGTCCGATGCCGGGCTTGCGGGTGCCGGAAGACGTGGCGGTGACCGGATTCGACGACATTGCGTTTGCCGGAAGTCGATGTCTCGGCCTCACGACGGTGCGGTGCGAGATGGATCGGATGGCGCGTGAGGCCGTCAATCTGCTGCTTAGCCGCATGCAGGGGCCACTGTTCGAGACGGCGCGCAGGGTCGTCTTCCCGGCCGAGCTGGTGGTGCGCCGGACCTGTGGGGCTTCGATGTGCGGACGATTGAAAAATGGGGTCGACTCGCGGCACACTGGCGACGGCTGCCTGTCGGGCAGACCGCGGCAGGGGGCTGAGAGCGATGCGGGGTAGTGAGAGGAGGTCTGCGTTTTGAACAACGTTCAACCCGTTTTGAGCATGGAGCAAATCAGCAAATCATTTCCGGGCGTGGTCGCGCTCGACAAGGTTGACTTCCGCGTCTATCCTCATGAGATCGTGGCCCTGTTGGGAGAGAACGGCGCAGGCAAATCCACGCTGATGAAGATACTGACCGGAGTGTATCTGCGGAAGACGGGGGCAGGATCCTCTTCAACGGCCAGGAGATCAATCCACGCTCGCCGAACGAGGCATTTTCGTCTGGGGATCAGCGTCATTCATCAGGAATTCAACCTGGTATCGCAGATGATGGTGTTCGAGAACGTCTTCCTGGGCCGTGAATCGCGCCGGAAGGGACCTTCCGGCGAGTGGCTGCGTGGACTCGACAAGGAGGAAATGAAGGCGCATACCCAGGCCCTCCTCAACGACCTGGGGGCGAATTTCGCACCCACTGCTGTCGTCAAGGATCTGGGCGTGGCCCAGCAGCAGATGGTGGAGATCGCCAAGGCCCTGTCGCTGGACGCTCGTGTCATCGTCATGGACGAGCCGACGGCCACGCTTGCCCCAATCGGACGTCGAGGCGCTGTTCGAAGTGGTGCGGCGGTTGAGAGACAAGAAAGGCGTCTCCGTCGTCTTCATCACGCATCGCCTGGAAGAGATCTTCCAGATCGTCGACCGCATCGTCGTCTTGCGCGACGGCTACAACGCCGGCGAGATGCCGGTCCAGGAGGCGACGCAGGACAAAATCATCACCATGATGGTAGGCCGGGTGATGGATCAGCTGTTCCCAAAGCGTGAAGGTGAGATCGGTGACGTCATCCTGTCTGTCAAACGGCTGTCCCGCGGCAAGCTGGTCCGTGACGTGAGCTTTGAGCTGTGCAGAGGTGAGATTCTGGGTTTCGCCGGCCTGGTCGGTGCCGGGCGGACGGAGACTGTCCGGGCGCTGTTCGGAATCGATCCCAAAGATGCCGGGCGAATGTTACCTGAACGGGCAGAAGGTGGAGCTGGACTCGCCGCGGGCCTCAGTGCAGCGCCGGGACTGGGCCTGGTACCCGGAAGACCGCAAGCAGCAGGGCCTCATTCTGGGCATGGCTGTATCGGAGAACATCAGCATGGCGAGCTTGGACCGCCTGACGCGGGCGCTGGTGATCAATCGTGCCGCCGAGCGCAGCCATGGCGACGGACTTCGTGCGCCAGCTTCGCATCCGCACGCCGAGCATTCGGCAGCCGGCCAAGTATCTCAGCGGCGGCAATCAGCAGAAGGTGGTGCTCGGCCAAGTGGCTGGCCCTTCACCCCAAGGTGCTGATTCTGGACGAGCCAACGCGGGGCATCGATGTGGGCGCGAAGGCGGAGATCCACGCCTGATGAGCCAGTTTGCCGCCGAAGGCGTGGGTGTGATCATGATTTCGTCCGAACTGCCGGAGGTTCTGGGCATGTGCGACCGCATCTTGGTCATGTCGAAGGGAGCCGTCACAGGTGAATTCGACCGCGCGGAGGCCGACCAGGAAAAAATAATGGCCCGCGCAGTGGTTGACGTGAAATGAAAAGGGCGTTTTGTGGTTGGAGGGGGAGTCTGCATGGGAAACAACGGTAAGAGCTGGCTGAGAAGACTGACGGATTTT
Organism: uncultured Chloroflexia bacterium; assembly: GCA_963843645.1. Lineage (GTDB taxonomy): Bacteria > Chloroflexota > Anaerolineae > DAOTYC01 > DAOTYC01 > CAWJLE01. The sequence goes on from CAWJLE010000005.1 coordinate 1,049,826, forward strand.
CGCGAGTTCATGGTGCTCGCGGCCGTGGTCTTGCTGGCTTGCTTCATTTAGCGTTCAACCATAACTTCGCGACCGCCTACAACATCCAGGTCATCATGCGGCAGGTCGCCATCTTCGGCATTCTGGCCATTGCCGAAACCGCTGTGATTATCACCGCCGGTATCGAGTTGTCGCCCGGCTCGATGCTGGCCTTCTTTGGCGTCATGGTCGCGTATGCTGTTGACCGGCGGCCTCAGCACGCCCATCGCAGTCGTCGGCGTGCTGGTGTTGGGTGTGGTCGATAGGGCTGTATCATTCATTTTTCATCACACGGGTGGGGTTGGCGCCCTTCATCATCACGTTGGGGTCGCTGTCGATCTTCCGTGGCATCGCCGTCGTTTCGACCAACGGTTATCCGATCCCCATCAAGAGTGACGCCTTCCTGTGGATCGGGCAGGGTCTGTTGTTCGACCTCATTCCGGTGCCTCTCGTCATCCTGATCGTGGTTGCCTTCGGAGTGAACTACATCTTGAACCAGACGGCCCTGGGGCGGCACATCTACGCCCTCGGTGGCAATCCGGAAGCCGCCCGCCTGTCCGGCATCCCGGTGCGCAAGGTGCTGACTTACGTCTACGTTCAGGCCGGGGTCTTGTTCGGGATCAGTTCCATCATCCTGGCCAGCCGGCTGGGCCAGGGCATGCCGGGTGTCGGCGTGGGCTACGAGCTCAACGCCGTGGCCGCCGCCGTAATCGGCGGCACCAGCCTTTCCGGCGGAGTCGGCACCGTGCTGGGCACCATCGTCGGCGCGACTCTGATGGCCCTGATCGACAACTTCATCGTGTTGTCGCGGGTCGAGTCGTGGTGGAACGACCTGATCATCGGCGTGGTGATCGTCGTGGCAGTTACCGTAGACATGATCACTACCCGGCGTCGGGCGCGGCAGTAACGAAGAATGAAGGCGGCTCGGCCTGAGACAAGGAAGGTTATCGATGACTGTTGAGAAGAGCAGATCTTTCTGGCAGAGGGTGGAAGAAATCCGTGAGATCAACGTTCTGGCCTTTGTGCTGTTCGCGGGCATCTTCCTGTTTTTGCGCAACCCGACGTTCCTGTCAGTTTTCAACGTACAGGTGATCCTCCGCCAGGTGGCGGTGTTCGGTATTTTGGGTATTGCCGAAACCTTCGTCATCATCGCCCTCGGCATCGACCTGTCGGTCGGCTCGGTGGTGGCTTTTAGCGGCATCATTTCGGCGTTGATCTTGAACAGCACCGGCAGCCTGACGCTGACTATCGTGGGAGTGCTCCTCGTCGGCGTCGCTCATCGGCGCCATGCACGGTCTGTTCGTAACCAAGCTGGGCGTTGCGCCGTTCATCATCACCCTGGGCTCGCTGTCCATTTTCCGCGGCGCGTCCTTCGTCATCTCCAAAGGCTATCCGCTGCTGGTCTTCGACGATCGCTTCCGCTGGTTGGGACAGGGCCTCATTTGGAAGATTCCCGTGCCGGTGGTGATTCTGATCGTCGTGGCTATCTTGACCGGGTTCGTGTTAGCCTACACGTCACTCGGGCGATACGTGTACGCGATAGGCGGCAACCCGGAGGCCGCTCGCATGTCGGGTGTGCCCGTGCAGTGGGTGCTGATGTTCGTTTACATCCAATCGTCACTTTTGGCGGCGCTGGTCGGCCTGATTATCGCCGGACGCCTGGCCGAAGGGCTCGCCAGTGTGGCAGTTGGCTACGAGTTGACCGCTATCGCAGGCGCCATCATCGGCGGCACCAGCTTTCTGGGTGGCGTCGGCACGGTGCGCGGCACGTTGTTGGGCGCGCTGCTGATGGGCATGGTGGACAATGCGCTCATCAACCAGCGCGTGAATGCATACTGGTATAACCTCGTCATCGGCGCCGTAATCGTTCTGGCTGTGACAATCGACGTGCTGCGCAGCCGCGGACAGCGAACGAGCTAGAGCTTTCCAACGTGGTTGCCAACAGGTGAAGCCTCGAAAGGAGGTGAGGAAGACTCTCGACAGATTCTGTGTATTTTTAGAAGTGCGACGTTCGTGTTCCTATTGGAACAGTTCCTTAATGAGGAGGAAATGCAATGCGTAAGTTGATGACGGTTGTTCTGTTGGTTGTCGTGCTGGGCACTCTGATCGGGGCCGCCCCAACAGGCGCGCAGGAGCCGGTCAAGACGAACGGCTTCACTTTCGGCGGTCTGGGTAAGGTCGTCCACCCGTACTGGGATGAGGTCGGAATGGGCGTCAAGAACGCCGCCGCAATGGCCCAGTCAACCGCGGTCTTTGAGAACCCCAGCAAGGAGGACGTGGCTCGCCAGGTCACCGTGCTGGAAGGGTACGTCGCCCAGAACGTAGACGGCATCGTTTTCGGTGCTTCCGATCCCGGTGCGTTCGACAAGGTCGTGAAGGATGCACTGGCGAAGAAGATCCCCGTCGTCACGTTCGACTCCGATGCACCCACCAGCGGCCGTCTCCTTTACATCGGCCCGAATGGCTACACCGGTGGATTCCTGGCCGGCAAGCGCATGGCCGAGGTCCTGAACGGCGCGGGCAAGGTAGCCATCCAGGTCGGCTCACTGACCGCGTTGAATGCAAAGGATCGCATCCAGGGCTTCAAGGACGCGATTAAGGACACCAAGATCGAGATCGTGGCAGAAGACGTTGACCAGGAAGATGCCCAGGTTGCGAACGCGCACTCCGAGGCGATCCTGGCCGCGAATCCGGATCTGGCCGGTTTCTACGGCGTGTACGCTTACAACGGCCCGGCGCAGGCCCGCGCCCTGCAGGCCGCCGGCAAGAAGCCCGGTGAGGTTAAGGTCGTCTGCTTCGACGCTCTGGACGAGACAGTGCAGTTCATCAACCAGGGCTACATCGACTCGGCCATCGACAATCGCCAGTACAACTTCGGTTTCTTCGCCACGATGATCCTGTGGAACATGAAGGTCTACGGCGTCGACGATACGCTGACGATGCTGGGCTTCGATCCCACCAAGGATCCCAAGGACAACATCCTGTACACGCCGACCTACGTGGTCGACCAAGGACGATCTGGCGGACTATGGCAAGTGGCACGATACGATCAAGACCCCGCCCGCCCCGGCAGCCAAGACCGACGGCTTCACTTTCGGCGGCTTGGGCAAGGTCGTGCATCCGTACTGGGATGAAGTTGCGCAGGGCGTGAAGAACGGCGCCAAGGCCGGCAACTCCAGCGCCGTGTTCGAGAATCCCAGCAAGGAAGACGTGGCCCGCCAGGTGACCGTGCTGGAAGGTTACGTTGCGCAGAACGTGGACGGCATCGTCTTCGGCGCTTCCGACCCCGGTGCGTTCGACAAGGTTGTGAAGGATGCCCTGGCCAAGGGTATCCCCGTGGTGACCTTCGATTCCGACGCTCCGACGAGCGGCCGCCTGGTTTACGTCGGCCCGAACAATGCCCTGTCGGGCGGTCTGTTGGGCGCCCGGATGAAGGAAATCCTGGGCGGCAAGGGTAACGTGGCGATCGAGGTCGGCTCGCTGACCGCGCTCAACGCCAAGGATCGTATCTCCGGCTTCAAGAAGGCCATCGAGGGCACCGACATCAAGATCGTAACCGAAGACGTGGATCAGGAAGACGCCCAGGTCGCCAACGCGCATGCCGAGGCCATCCTGTCCGCCAATCCTGACCTGGCCGGCATGTACGGCGTCTACGCGTACAACGCCCCAGCCCAGGCGCGCGCGGTGCAGGCCGCCGGCAAGCAGCCCGGCGACATCAAGATCGTCGGCTTCGACGCGCTGGAAGAGACCATCCAGTTCATGGAGAAGGGCTGGATCGACTCTGTCGTCGATCATCGTCAGTACAACTTCGGCTACTACGCCGTCATGATGCTGACGAACATGAAGATCTTCGGCACGACAACACGCTGTACATGTTGGGCTTCGACGCGACCGAAGGATCCGAAGGACAACATCAAGTTCACGCCGTCCTATCTGATCACCGGTAGACGCTGCCCGACTACAAGGCATGGCACACGGTCGGTGTTCGGCAAGTAACGGTTGCTCGCGAAGTCAGCTGGCCCCCCTGGAGGAATCTCCTCCAGGGGGGCGGCCGGCGATTGGTCACCTGGGTGAGCGTCGTGTGCGAACGAATCGCGCCGGCATCGTTGCGGGAGCGGTCTTGCCAGACTCAAACGAGCGGCTCTTGCGCAGACGACGCGCCACTCAGCATGCCAACGGCCGGCTCAGCAGTCGAACAGTGCAGAACACAGGTCGTCAGATCGATCAGAAATTTAGGAGGTCTCAGATGGCAGTGAAGAAGACGAAGAACTACATCAATGGCGAGTGGGTGGCATCCGAAGTCGGATCGCATCCTCGACGTGACCAACCCGGCCACTGGGGAGGTCCTGGCGCACGAAGTGCTGTCCACGGTGGAAGAGGCCAATGAAGCCGTCGCGGCGGCCAAGAGGCGTTCTGGGAGTGGCGCGAGACGCCGCCATACACCCGGGCGCGGTACATGTTCCGACTGAAGAACGCCCTCGAAGATCGACTTCGAAGAGCATCGCGCGCACGGTCACGATGGAGAACGGCAAGAACATCGACGAAGCCCGGGGCGAAGTCCGCCGCGCGATCGAAAACGTCGAGGTGGCGTGCGGCATTCCGTCCCTCATCCGGGGTTATAACCTGGAAGATGTGGCAACCAGGATGGACGAAGAAGCCCTCCGCCAGCCGATGGGCGTCTTCTGCTCGATCAACCCGTTCAATTTCCCGGCCATGGTGCCGATGTGGTTCATTCCGTACGCGCTGGCCTGCGGCAACACATACGTCGTCAAGCCGTCGCGCCAGACGCCCCTGCCATGAACAAGATCGTGGACATCTGCGATGAGGTCGATTTCCCGCCCGGCGTGCTGAACCTGGTCAACGGCACGCACGACGTCACCGATGCCCTGCTCACGCACCCGGACATGAAAGGCGTGTCTTTCGTCGGATCCACGCCGGCCGGGCTGCACGTTTATAAGACGGCGACGGCCGCCGGCAAACGCGCGCAGTGCCAGGGTGGTGCCAAGAACATGATGGTCGTCATGCCCGACGCGGATGTCCCCGGCACGATGGGTGCCATCATGACCTCGTCCTACGGCTGCGCCGGCCAGCGCTGCCTGGCCGGCTCGGTGATCCTGGCCGTCGGCGACGTGTACGAAGAGGTGAAGAAGCGCGATCGTGGCGCCGCGTCCAAGATCCGCGTCGGCTATGGCCTGGATGAGGGCGTGCAGATGGGCCCGGTGATCTCGGCCAAAGCTAAGGCAACGATCCTCGAGTACATCGAGATCGGGCTGAAGGAAGGCGCCAAACTGTTCTGGACGGGCGCGGAATCCAGGTGCCCGGCTACCCGAACGGCCATTTCGTCGGCCCGACCGTCTTCGACAATGTCAACGCCAAGATGCGCATCGTCAACGAGGAGATCTTCGGCCCGGTCGCTGGCCATCATGCAGCGTGGAGGACCTGGAAGAAGCGATGCACGTGATCGACGCCAACCCGTACGGCAATGCGGCTTCGATCTTCACCCAGAACGGCGGCGCGGCCCGTGAGTTCAGGTATCGCGTGGAAGCCGGCAACATCGGCATCAACGTGGGCATTGCGGCGCCTATCGCTTCTTTCCCGTTCGCCGGCAAGAAGCTGTCTTTCTTCGGCGACCTGCACGGACAGGGCGAGGATGGCATCAACTTCTTCACCGATCGGAAAGTCGTCATCACTCGCTGGTTCTAGCGGACTCGTGAAGGCGAAGTTTCCATAACTTCGCCGAGCTTAGATCTCGGAAGGAGAAAGCACCCATGGAACTAGGTACGTTTGGCGCTATCCTGACCTATCGCCCTCGATTTTGAGGGCAAGATCACCCAGCTTCTACCAATCGGCGTCGGAGGCCAGCACCGCCGGTGAGGCCGGCGCCGTGTTCGCCGAAATGGCGGTCGATGGAGAGAAGCGAGCCAAAGTGCTGGAGCGGACCCGGCGCGAATGCGTGGCGGAGATGATTCTCGAGCCAATCCACGACTTCCGCAGCGAGGACTATCCGGTCGAGGCCGTGACGTCGGCCGCGGACCCGGCGGAGTGGGCCAAAGCCGCGCTTCAGATCGAGGCCGTGGCTGAGAAATTCTACAGCACAGCGAGCGCGAAGGTCTCTGTGCCGGAGGTTGCCCGTGTCCTGAAGAAGGTGGCCAGGCAGCACAGCGAGCAGGCGGAGACTCTGGGCGAGCTGTAATCGGCGTTGCTGCGCCTCAATGCGTCACAGACTTCCGAAGTTTTCAGAACTTCGGAAGTCTTTCTACTTTCCCAATGTGATGTGGTATCGGTGGGGAATCCTGCCGTCATAGACGGAGATCTCGAGAACGTAGGGGGCCTGCGAGGCGGCGCGCAGGCTGAAGACGAGTGCGGTATCCAACGTGGCATCTTTGGCTACGGTCACGGGGCGGTTCGTGAACTCTGCCAGACCCAGGCTGCGGCAGTATAGCCGGGTGGGTCGCAGAAGCCCGGCGTCGTTCGTGGCGGCGGCCGCCTGGCCGGCGCTGTCCAGAAGAACGAAGCGGCGATAGTACTCAGCGCCGATCGCCTCATCCCGGCCGCCGATGTTGCGCAGCCGAAGCGGTATGGCAAGGAATCCGCTCTCGCCTGCCGGCTGTCTGCCCGAGCCGCTCACCGTCTTGAGAGACTGGGGCGCCGCAGGCACCGAGTACTCCCAACTCGTGAAGTAATCTCGCATTCCCCAACCCAGTGCGATGGCCACTGTAGTCGGCGTGGGTTCCACGATGCCGGCCGTGGCCTGTTGCCGCAGGAATGTGAGCAGCGTGATGCCCTCCGGGTTCACGCCTTTCACGTCTTTCGCCGCCAAATCCACAGCAAAGCGGTACGTTTTGTTGGTCTTGCCCTCGCGATACGTGTATTCTACGGTCCAATGCTGCAGCGAGTCAGCTGTCGCCGACCAGCCCGCGATACTGATCTCGTTACCCAGTTGCTCGCTGGCTGCTTCCAGCGTGGCGATCAGGCCGGCCAGCGTTCGTTCTTGCTCCGGGTCGTATTTGAAGTTCTGCACGAAAGCGATGACCTGATCCGGCGTGGATGTCGCGCCGGGATTCGGCGTGGGCGTCTCCGTCGGGTAGACCCAGACGATTGTCGGTTGGACGGGGGTGTTCCGGGCGCGAATGGCCGCAACGATCGGATCGATCTGGTACGTGATGAGATCCTGCCCAACGAAGTAGAATAGCCCACCAAACGCGGCAGCCACGAAGACGCCCAGGACCCACAGGATGGTTTTCTGTGAACGCGTCATGCCTGACCACCTGGCTGCCGCTGCATGCGGCGCTAAAGGACCGGCGACGAGTCGGAGAGTTCGATACCCGAGCGCTGGACGCTACGGCGCCCGGTATTAACCTTATTTTAACACTAGACGGCCGAAAACGGCAAAGCGGCCCGCTGACCGCTTGCTGAAAAGTCGGTGGCGTTGTACAATCGTCGCACCTCAATTCGAAGTTCGATGCCTCAAGGAGTGGAGCCGTGCCGCAATACCTGAAAAGCTGCACACTGGCATTACGCCGCGGTGGGTGACAGCGGTCGCCCTTTCCGCGTTGGTTGGATTGTTGATTCTTGGCTGCAGGTTGCCGTCCTCGGTCACCCAGCGCCTGGTGAAGCCGACTGCCACGGTCCTCACGCCGCGGCCGACGGCGACGCCGGTCCCAACCAGCACGCCTGCTCCGACTGCAACGATCACGCCCACTCCCTCGCCGACGCCCGACGCGAGGCCGTACGCTCTGGTCTATGCCTCCGATCACGAAGGCAACGGCGAGATTTACCGCTTCGACAGCGAGACGGGCAAGGTCACGGACCTGACGAACAACCCCGCGGTGGATTGGGATCCGGCCTGGGCGTCCGACGGGAAGTCGATCGTCTTCACCTCGCATCGAGACGGCACGAGCCAGATTTACGTCATGGATGCGGATGGCGGCCAGCAGATGAACGTTTCCAACACACAGTCCGATGACTACATGCCGGACTGGTCGCCCGATGGAACGCGGCTGGTTTTCGTGTCCGAGCGGGACGGCCATCAGGAAATCTACACCATGGCGCGAGACGGCTCGGATGTCATCCGACTGACGACGACCAACAAGGGCGAAGAGAACCGCAACCCGGCGTGGTCGCCCAACGGCGACCGTATCGCTTTCTCCGCTGTGCGCAACGGCGTGGAGATGATCGTGGCGATGAACGCGGACGGCAGCAACAGCAAGATCCTGACCAAGTGGCCGCTGAAGGGCACCCACCCGACGTGGTCGCCGGACGGCAAACAGATTGCTTTCGTCGGTTGGGACGAAGAAAACCGACCGGGTCTATACGTCATGGACGCGGACGGTAAGAATGCGACGTGGATTGCCAAGAGCGAGGTTTGGATCGGCTCCGTGCGTTGGACACGACAGGGCAACTGGTTCCTGCTGACCTCGTGGCGAGACCAGAACCACGAGGTCTACGCCCTGAGCCGCGACGGCAAGCAGTTCATTCGCCTGACGGACGGCATCGCATGGGATGACACGCCCGACCTCTCCCCGACGGGCGGCGATTTCCAGCCGGTCGCGGCGCTTCCGATCAAGTCGGGTCCGGCCGAGGATCAGCCCAGGGAAGGTGGGTTCAAGTTCGGCATGAACATCGCTGATCTTGGGAAAGTGTTCATGGTTCGCGATCTCGGCTTTGGCTGGAGCAAGAGCTTCATCAACTGGGGGGGCATCGAGCCGAAGCAGGGCGAGTTCAACTGGGCTGACCCGGACAACATCGTGAAAGCCTGCAGCGGCCAGAACCTGAACATCGTGATGCGCGTGGAGTGGACGCCCGACTGGGCTCGACCCGAGGACACCATCCCGAGCCATCCGCCCACTGATCCGGCGGATTTCGGCCGATTCATGGGTGCGGTCGCGTCCCGCTATAAAGGCCAGGTGCGCGCTTACGAGATTTGGAACGAGCAGAATATCAACTACGAGTGGGGCAATCGAGACCCCAATCCGGCGGAATACGTGCCGATGCTAAAAGCGGCGTACGACGCCATTAAGGAGGCCGATCCGGACGCACTCGTGCTGAGCGGCGGGCTCTCGACGACGGGCGGCGGCGGAGAGGGCGCGATGGGCGACATAAAGTACATCGAAGGGATGTACGCGGCGGGCGCGAAGGGCTCCTTCGACGCGCTCAGCACTCACCCGTACGGTTTCGGCCACGACCCGGATTACGACGATCAGTGGGGGCTCAGCTTTACGCGCGCCGTGGGCCAACACGACGCAATGAGCGCCGCCGGCGACAAGCAGACGCCCCTGTGGGTGACCGAGCTGGGATGGATCATCAAGTCGTCGTGGGATCTGGGTGCTCAGCATGGTCCTACGGCCGTGACCGAGGAACAGCAGGCTGATTATCTGTCTCGCGCCTTCTTGAAAGCGGAGAAGGAGTGGCCGTGGATGGGCGCGATCTTCGTCTTCAACCTGGATTTCAGCAGCGTGCCGTGGTACGAGGCGCGCGAGATCATGCGCTACTATGCGGTGTTGAATCCCGACCGCAGCCCGCGACTGGCTTACACGCGGCTGCGGATGTTGGCTCGGGGCGGTTGAGGCTGCACAGGCAAACACCCGAAGTTTCAAATGGCCTGGCATAACTAACACCGGCACAATCTCAGAAGTCTCGATCAGGACTGGAGGTTTATACGAATGACGGAGGACATTCGCGCGATTCAGTATGGGCTCGGCCCAATTGGCGTCGGCATTGCCCGGCTCGTCTCGAGGAGAACCGGCATCAGTCTCGTCGGCGCGGTCGACGTGGATCCGGCCAAGGTGGGTCGGGAATTGAGCGAGCTGCTGCGGCAAGACAAGCCGACCGGAATACAGGTGCGCGCCCATCTGGCCGACGTGCTGGCGGAAATCGGGGCGGACGTGGTGCTGCACTCGACGGGCTCGTCGTTGACCGGCATCCAGCCGCAGATCGAAGAGTGCGTGCGCGCCGGCCTCAACGTCGTCTCGACCTGCGAGGAGCTGGCCTACCCTGCTGCCCAGTACCCGGCCCTGGCGCGCGATCTGGACGCGTTGGCCAAAGCGCACGGGGTGACGGTGTTGGGAACGGGCATCAACCCCGGCTACGCGATGGACTCACTGGCGCTGTTCTTGTCCGGCGTATGCGAGAGTGTGGATCGTGTGCTCATTCGGCGACGGCTGGATGCCTCGGGCCGCCGTCTGCCTTTGCAGAAGAAGGTCGGCGCCGGCCTGACCGTCGATGAGTTCAATGCCCTGGTGGCTGCGAAGAAGGTTCGCCACGTGGGTCTGGTAGAGTCCCTGACGATGCTGGCCGATGGGTTGGGCTGGCAGCTGGAGCGGACCGAGGAAATCACCGAGCCCGTGATCGCCGCCCGGATGCTGAAGAGCGCGTATCTGGAAGTCAAGCCGGGCGACGTGGCTGGTGTGCACCAGATCGGCCGGGGCTTCGTGGCCGGGCGGGAAGCGCTGACCCTGGATCTGACCATGGCTCTGGGGGTTGAGGATCCCGGCGATTACGTTCGTCTGTGGGGCGGCACCGGGGTAGAGATGACGGTCAAGGGCATACGAGGCGATCAGGCCACCGCCTCGGTGGTCGTCAACTGCACGCCACGAGTCGTTCATCATCAACCCGGCCTCCTGACGATGAAGGACATTGCGCTACCGGCCTGCTGGTCCACGGCGCGAGGCCTTTGACTTTCGAACCAGGGCTATGATATAATCTTGTCGTCTCAACGGAGGCCTTCTGATTGACTACCGACACAGCCAAGCACACTGCCCGTGCAGTCGGCGCGGAGCGGACCGCTGGGCTGTGTCGGTAGTCTGGAGTATCGGCGAGGGTGTCTTGGGCAATGACCAGCGCCAGACGGGCGTCGGAACGTGGATCGTCCTCCGAACGCACGTCTCGTCACCGGAGATCTGGTGGGGCCCATTGTGGGCGGCCCTGTGCGGAGCGGTTGCCGCCGGCGCCGTGGGTGAAGACCCATCGCAGGTTCTTCGACTGATCGGGGTCCTCGTTCTGGCGGATCCCCTGGTTGGCAATCTCTCCTACTTCATATTTGGCCGCCAGGGAGAGGCCTTCGAGGCGCATCGTGAAAATGAGGCGGCGGAGGCGCCGCCGATTTTGACTTTGCCGTATACTCGACCAGGGTCACCGGGAGATCGGCTGGGGCGTTGGCTGCATCGCGCCGTTGGATGGCGAAGATATCGCTTCGACGTTCAGGCGCGATGGGTTGATCCTGGCCTGGCATTGCAGGCGACCGGGGTTGGAGTGCTGGGCTTGCTGCTCGGTGAGCCGGTTGCCTGGATCGCCCTGGTGATCCTGCTGACGTTGGTCGCCGGAGCGCTGGCACGACAAATCGGCGGTGGCGCGGCATTGGTGTTCCAGGCGCTGGTGGAGTCCGGGCTTCCCTGGCTGCTCGGGTACGTGGCTTTCGCTCCACTGAATTCGAGCAGTCTGACGTTGGCGGCGCTGTACGCGCTGGCCTACTGGTCGGCGTTGAGAATTCTGGCCCGAGAAACGCTCGAATCGGCGCCCGGCGTGGCGCTGGCGCTGGCGGGAACGGTGCTATTTTTGTTGGCGACGAAGCAGCCGATCCTGGCGGCCGGGGTGGCTCTGGTGGCTGCATTTCCTATTGCATCGTGCTTGAGCGCCCTGCCTGCGGTGTCGTCGACCGGGGGGGCGTTCCTGCGCCGGATCCGGTGGTACATGCTGGCTGCTCTGCTCTTGTCTGCTCTGTCGGCAAGATAATCTAAGTTTGCGACTCAAAGTTCTGCACGATGGGTCCGGCAACCGACAGCTCGCGGTTGCCTTTGCCTTTATTGGACCCGGATGAAGTCTGGAGTATTGGACGCATCCGGACGAAGACACTCACCGGAATCAAGGAGGCTACCATCAGAATCATCAGGTTTCGACATCAGGGGAAGGTCAGTTATGGTTGTGTTGAAGGCACCACGGTCTACGCGCTGCCGGACGGTCCCTTTGCTGAGCTTCGGCCCGGACCGAAGGTTGCTGAATTGTCGGACGTGCAGCTGTTAGCTCCCTGTGAGCCCTCCAAGGTCGTGGCGGTTGGTTTGAACTACCGCAGCCACGCGCAGGAGCTGAATCTGCAGCTGCCGCAGTCGCCGCTGTTGTTCATCAAACCGCGGACCTCCGTCGTTGGGCCGGGAGCTTCCGTCGTGTATCCGGCGATGTCCGAGCGGGTGGACTACGAGGCTGAGCTGGCCGTGGTCATCGGCAAGGAGGCGAAGGCGCTCACCCCGGATGAGGTTTCGGGCTACATTCTGGGCTACACGTGTGGGAACGACGTCACGGCGAGGGACCTGCAAAACAGGGATGGGCAGTGGACGCGCAGCAAAGGGTTCGACACATTCTGTCCGCTCGGCCCGTGGATTGTCACCGATCTGCCCCAACCGGACAATACCGATCTGTACTGCCGGCTGAATGGCGTGCAGATGCAGGCCGGCAACACCAGCGACCTGATTTTCGACGTCAAGGCGCTGGTGAGCTTCGTGTCGCAGGTGATGACGTTGGAACCCGGCGACGTGTTGATGACCGGCACGCCGTCCGGTATCGGACCGATGAACCGAGGCGACACGGTCGAGATCGAAGTGCAAGGTATCGGTGTTCTAAGCAACAAGATTGCGTAACCGATTTGAGGCGCACCGTGCCTCGTGGGCGGCGCGTTTCGTGGCGGGCTTGAACCGCCACGAAACGCACCGCCGCTCCGAAAAGCGCTTCATTGATGTAACACGTTAGCCCAGGCAGGCGCAGCCTTTCTCACGCTGCAAAAGCTGTGGTATACTTACGCCAGATGGCGTCCGAGGAGGACCCGTGAAGAAAGACTTTCTGACCATTGCCGACACAACAACCGACGAACTGCAGGGATTGCTCGATCTGGCCATCCAGCTGAAACAGGAGCGGGCGGCGGGTGGAAACAAACCCATCCTTTCCGGCAAGAGCCTGGGAATGATATTCGAGAAGCCGTCCCTGCGAACCAGGGTCTCATTCGAAATGAGTATGGTCCACCTTGGGGGCTATGCACTGTACCTTTCACCCAGTGAGATCGGGCTGGGCAAGCGTGAGAGCCTGGCCGACGTCGCGCGCGTCTTGTCGCGCTTCGTGGACGGCATCATGGCGCGCGTCTTTGCACACAGCACCGTGGTGGGCCTGGCCCAGTATGCTCGCGGTCCGGTGATCAACGGCTTGTCCGACTACGAGCACCCTTCACAGGCACTCGGTGACATGCTGACGATCCTGGAGAAGCGTGGTCGATTGGACGGCCTGAAATTGGCCTTCGTGGGCGATGGCAACAACGTGGCCAATTCATTGCTGTTCTTCGCGGCGAAGATGGGAATGGATTTCGCAGTCGCTTCGCCGAAAGGCTACGAGCTGACCAAGGAGGTCGTCGAGTTGGGGCAGGGCTTTGCGCAGCATACCGGCAGCAAGATCGTCCTGACTCAAGATCCGGGAGTCGCCGTGCGCGATGCCGACGTCATCTACACGGACGTTTGGACCAGCATGGGACAAGAGGCGGAGCGGGCAGAGCGTCTGGCCGTGTTCCCGCCTTACCAGGTAAACGCGGCGCTGGTCGGGCAGGCCAAACCTGACGTCCTGGTGATGCATTGTCTGCCGGCGCACCGTGGAGAAGAAATCACAGACGAGGCGGCGGACGGGCCAAACTCCGTGCTGTTCGATCAGGCGGAGAACCGGCTTCACGCCGAGAAGGCGATCGTGGCGACACTTCTAGGCTGAACCAGCACCCCACGAGCGGGCTGTGGGTCAGGCGAGGAGGGCAAGTTTGGCCGGCAACCGCAAGAGCTTCGACAAGACTCTGAAGAAAGCAGCCGGGTTTGTCGCGAAAAGGGACTGGGCCAGGGCGATCAAGGAGTATAAGTGGGCGCTCAGGGAATTCCCAGACGACGCTGAGACGCTGACGAAGCTGGGCATTGCGTATTGCCAGTCGAATCAACTCAACGACGCCCGGGACTTGTTCCGTCGGCTCAATCAGGCCCATCCTGACGATGCGGGCATTCTCGCCGGCCTGGCCGACGTTGAGGAAAAACTCGGCGACAATGACGCCGCCGGGGACCTGTTGTTGAAAGCGGGCTCGATCTTCGAGGCAAATGGCACCATGGATCCGGCGATTGCGGCGTGGCAGCGGGCGGCCCAACTGGTGCCGGGCCTCGACGAACCGCGCCGCCGGCTCGCGCACGCCTATACGGTCATTGGGGACTTGACTCAGGCGGCGGAGAGCCAGGTCGCATTGGCCAGGGTGTTGCAGGTCAAAGGCCGGGTGCGTGAGGCCGCGCAGGCGGTGAACATCGCGATCAAGCTGGATCCGCAAAATCAGGACGCTCGGGACCTGCGTGAGGTCTTCCGGGATGCGGTGGATGTGGATCTGGGCCAGGCGGCCGAGGAAAGCGGTCCCGTTGAGGCCGCGAGGCAAGGCGCCTGGGCAGAATTGGCTCGCACGCTGTTCGAGGACCTGTCTCCGGAGGCGATGTCCGACTCGCATCTCATTCCGGAGGAGCAGCGGTACAAGGTGCCGCAGGCGGATGCGATTCGTATCGATCGGGCGGAGATCATTGCGATTCTGGGTCGGGCGGTGGATCTGGACAGCCAGGGCAGTGCGGATGGGGCCATCGAGGCCTATCAGCGTGTGCTGAGAGGTGGGGTGGATCGGGTGGCCGTCCATTTCGCCCTGGGCCTGCTCTTCCGAGCCAGGAACGATTGGGAAGATGCCTGTACTCATCTGGCGTTCACCACGTTTCACCCCGACTATGCCCTGGCCGCACATCTGGCGCTGGGTGATTGCTACCAGCAGCATGGCCGGCTGGACGTAGCGGTCCAGCACTTCGTGCAGGCGCTGAAGGTGGCGGACCTGCGGACCGTGGATGAGACCCGAGCACTCGATATCGCCGCCCTGTACGGCAGCCTGACTGATGGTTATCGCTACGAGGGACATCGAGGGCGAGAACAGGCCATTTCCCGTTTCAACCAGTCCGTTCGGGATTTCTTCCGCGATCGGAGTTGGTTGCAGAGGGCGACGCAACTGCGGCAGCACCTCGACGCGATTTCCATTGACGGAGCGACGATGAGCCTGGCCGAGGGATTGGGCGTGCCGGGCTTCGAAGAAATCCTCCAGGCGATGAACGGCGTGCAGCGGTTGATCAACCGAGGTATGCTGTTGACGGCCCGCGAGGAGTGCTATCGGGCCATCGAGCAGACGCCGGGGTATCTGCCGCTTCATCTGCGACTGGCCGATATCTTCGTCCGTCAGGGTATGATCGAGGACGCCGTATCCAAGTACAGCATGGTCGCGGCCGTCTATGAAGTAAATCGCGATTACGCGCAGGCGACCAACGTCTACCGGCAGACTCTCTCCCTGACGCCGCTGGACGTTAAAGTGCGGTCGACGCTGATCGACCTGCTTATCAATCAGCGGGAAATCGATCAGGCGATAGAGCAGTACCTGGCGCTGGCCGATGCATATTACCAGCAGGCCCGGGTAGACAAGGCTCTCGAGAAGTTCGGCGAGGCGCTGCGTCTCACCAGCCGAAGCCAGGACGAAATGGCCTGGAGAGTCAGGATACTGTACTTCATTGGCGATCTCCACAATCAGCGCGTGGATTGGAAAAAGGCTGCCGAGACGTACGAGCAAATCCTGGCTCTGTCCCCAGAGGACGACCAGGCGGCGCTGTATTTGATGGACTTGTATTTCAAACAAAACAAATCGCAGCAGGCCGTCGCGCAACTGCAGCACTTGTTGCAGCGCTACGAAGCGCGCAACGACCGAGATCGAATGCTCGAGGTCCTTCGAGAAGCAGCGCGGTTACGTCCCAACGAAATGGTTATCCGCGCCCGGCTCAGCCAGGAGTACATCGAACGAGGGATGAGACAAGAGGCGATCACGGAGCTCGATGCGCTCGGCGAAATGCAATTGGAATCTGCGATGCACGATCAGGCGATTCAAACGATCCGCCTGATCATCTCATTGAAGCCGGCCAACGTCAGAGCGTACAAACAGCTTCTCTATCACCTGTTGAGCTAGGCGGTGAGTTGTTCTGTTTTGGTGAGTGGAGAGCCTTGTGGCTGATATTCTATCGCTTTTTTCCAGGCTGGACTGGATCAGTGTAGTCGACATATTGCTGGTGACCGTCGTGATCTATGGGCTGCTCATGCTCATTCAAGGCACACAGGCGGTGCAGCTCCTCCGCGGCGTCATTCTGGTTGTCCTGGCGGCGGTGGTCATGACCAGCGTTTTGCCGCTCGTTGCCTTCAAGTGGCTGGTCGTCAACTCGATTCCGGCGCTTCTGGTGGCGATCCCGGTCATCTTCCAACCGGAGTTGCGGCGGGCTCTGGAACGTCTGGGGCGTACCGGTGAGATCCTGGCGCGTCCATCGCACGAGACTCTCACGGCACAGGTGATCGTGGAGATCAGCACGGCCTGCCGCCGGCTGGCCTCGCGTCGCCATGGCGCCCTCATCGTGTTGGAGCGAGAGACGGGGCTTAAGGAGTACATCGATACCGGTGTGACGATCAACGGCAAAGTCACACCGCAGCTTCTGGAGACGATCTTCTTCCCAAGTACGGCGTTGCACGACGGTGCGGTGATCATCCGCGGTGATCGCGTGGTGGCCGCAGCCTGTGTGTTGCCCCTGACCGAGAGCATGCTGCCTGATGCACACCTGGGAACCAGGCACAGGGCCGGCGTCGGCGTGACGGAGCAAAGCGATGCGATTGCGGTGATCGTGTCCGAGGAATTGGGCGTCATCTCTATCGCACACAATGGGCGCATGATCCGGCGACTCGATGAGCGCCGGCTGGCCAAGGTTCTGGAGGCATTCTATTCGCCCCAGTTCGACGATACGGCTCATCGGTGGTTGCCGTGGCAGCGAGTCTGGCGTGAACGACTGGGGACACTCGGCGTGTTCCGCCGGCGTGGACACAAAGAGGACGAGCAGCAATAGATTTCGGATTCTCCGTGGATACTAGATAAGTCGAGGACGAGGCGTGTGGTTGATCGAGGTTCAGCAGCTGGTGACCTCTTGAATAAAGCCGGAACGATGTTGTTGGCTCTGATCCTGGCGGTTATCGTCTGGCTCGTGTCAGCGAACCAGGAGAATCCGAGCGTGAGGGATACCTTCCCCGATCCGATTCCGGTTGAGGTGCGCAACAAGCCGGCGGGCATGGTCGTTTTTGGTGACGTCGTCGATCGCGTGCAAGTCACCATTCGGGCTCCACGGAGCAGCTGGGACAACCTGCGCAGCACCAGCTTTCAGGCCTGGATCGACCTGACCGGGCTGAATGCCGATATTCACGACGTGGACGTGCAGGTGAAGTGCTCTGACCACGCCGTGCAAATCATCGACAAGAAGCCTTCGAAAATCGCCGTGCGTCTGGAAGTGCTCAAAGAGAAACAGATGGAAGTGAAGCCCGTCATCGTCGACAGCCCGCCTCTCGGTTACATCTACCGCACACCGGTCGTCACACCGTCCAAGGTCACTGTGCGGGGGCCAGGTTCCGTCGTGGATCAGGTGGAGTCCGTGGTGGCGAATATCTATCTGCAAGGCGCGAAGAGCGACTTCGAGCGGGCGGTGGCGTTGGTGCCGCACGATGCGCAGGGCGAGGTGGTGGCCTGGGCTGAGCTCGATCCGGCGCGCGTCGACGTCAAGGTGCCGGTTGAACAGCGCATCGGTTATAAGGACACGTCGGTTCGCGTGATTCTGAAAGGGCAGGTGGCGCGCGGCTACCGCATCACCAACGTCTCGGTCGATCCCTCCGTAGTCACCGTGGTCGGCGGTCCGGGCTCGCTGAGCAACATCCCCGGATATCTGGAGACCAAGCCGATCGACATGACCGACGCCAAAGCCGACGTCGTGGAGCGTGTGACGCTGTCCATGCCCGAAGGCGTCTCGTTGCTGGGGACGCAGAGCGTCCAGGTCACTGTGAGCGTGCTACCGCTGCAGGGCGGCTTGACTTTGCAGGGCTTGCCCTTGACCTTGCAGGGCCTTGCCCCTGATATGACTGCTAAAGCTTCGCCGGATGGGGTCGACGTCATCCTGTCGGGGCCGCTGCCGCGCCTCGAACCTCTGAAGCGCGACGAAGTGCAGGTTATCCTGGACGTGTACGGCCTGGCGCCGGGCACTCATAAAATCGCTCCAACAGTCATCGTGCCAGAAGGCCTGAAAGCTGAGAGCGTATTGCCGGACATCGTCGAAGTTCAGATCGAGCCCAAGCCGTCTACCGGCGGGACGGCAACGCCGCCGCCGACCGCGACGCCTGCAGCGCCGCCGGCCGGAACGCCCGAGGCGAAGACTGTTACGCCTGCAGCCCCGCCGACCGTCTCGCCTCCGATAAGTCCGGTGTTGCCTGAGACGCCTCCGGCCCTTACTCAATAGATCGCCAGTTCGGGGTCACTCACTGGATTCAATCCAGACAGGTTGGAGTCGTCGAGAATGAGCAAAGCAATCGTCGCCATAGTGGGGCGACCCAATGTGGGCAAGTCGGCCTTGTTTAATCGTTTGGTCGGGCGAAGCATCGCCATCGTCGAGGACATTCCCGGCACTACGCGCGACCGCATCTACGCCGACGCCGAATGGGCAGGCGCTACCTTCACCCTGGTCGATACGGGTGGTCTCCAGGTGGATGGCCTGCTGGATGAGAAGAATGCCACGCCAGAATTGCTCGTCGATCAGGTCCATCACCAGGCGGAGATGGCCATCGGCGAGGCGGATGTGATTCTGTTCATGGTCGATGGGAAGGCCGGCATGACCGCGACGGATGAGAACGTGGCGGACCTGCTGCGGCGCACGCACAAGCCGGTGATCCTCATCGTAAACAAGATCGACGGCGAGAGCCGCCGGCTCGCCGCGCTGGACTTCTACGCGCTGGGTTTGGGCGATCCGCACGCGATTTCCGCGCTGCACGGCCTGGGCACCGGCGACCTGTTGGATGCGATCGTGGCCGCGCTGCCGACCGAAGCCGCGCAAGAAGTAGATACGGCGACTAAAATTGCCATTGTCGGGCGTCCAAACGTCGGCAAGAGCTCTCTGTTCAACGCCCTATTGGGCGAGGAGCGGGTCATAGTGAGCGAAATGCCGGGGACGACACGTGATGCGATCGACACCCACATCGAATGGGAAGGCCAGCAACTGCTGCTCATCGACACTGCCGGCATTCGCCGACGCGGGCACATCGATCCCGGGATAGAAAAATACAGCGTTCTGCGGGCGATGAAGGCCATCACCCGGGCGGATGTGGCCCTGCTGCTGCTCGATGCAACCGAGATGGTCACCGCGCAGGACGCCCACGTCGCCGGTTACATCCTGGAAGAAGAAAAGGGTGTAGTCGTGCTCGTCAACAAGTGGGATCTGATCGAAAAAGACTCTCAGACCATGGCGGAGTTCACTCAGCGCGTGCGGACCGAACTGCAGTTCCTGGACTACGTGCCCGTGCTCTTTATCTCAGCAAAGACCGGCAAGCGTGTGGAACAGGTTTTGCCCATGGCACTCAAGGTTCGGGAACAGCGGCTCATGCGCGTTCCGACGTCCGAACTAAATCAGCTCGTTCAGGACGCCACCATTCGCCACGCGCCGCCGTCGAAGGCCGGTAAGCGCCTCAAGTTCTACTATGCGACGCAGGTCGCGGTCGACCCGCCCAATTTTGTGTTCTTCGTCAACGACGCACGTCTGGTGCATTTTTCCTATCAGCGATACATTGAGAATCAACTGCGCGAGCGGTACGAGTTCCTGGGAACCCCTCTGCGGTTCACTTTTCGCAATCGCGTAAGCGGAGAATCCAAGACATGAGCCCAGACAAAGGCCACACAGCTGTTCCTCCCGACGCCAACAAGAATTCGCCCCTGGGCGCCCGGCCCAAATCACCTGATTGGCAGCCGGACCGAGCGCCGGATCGGCAGGACGTGCTCGAGTTCGTGCTTCGCAACCTGGCGCGGACTGGGGCGCAGCTGGTGGTGCTTTGTGGAGGCCGGCTCGAGGGGAAGACTCCTCTGCTGCGCTGGCTTGCGGCCATGCTCCCTGAACGTTTCGTACCGGTATACGTCAACCCTGTGCGTTGGCCTCCCCTGCTCCCCGACGAGGTGCTTCCCTTTGTGGTCAAAGCGGTCGCCCAGGTTCTCCATCTGGAGACGACGGAAGCAGTCGACTTCTCTCCGTCGTTCCGTGCGGCCGTCGAAGCTGCACTGGGCGGGCGGCGCCTGGTGATCTTGCTGGACGAGCTCTCGCCGGAAAGCCTAGCTCACACGCCGGATCCGGAATCCGTTCCATTCTTTACCCACTTGCGAGAGATCACCGACGGCTGGGCGGCCCTGTCCAGCGTGGTGGCGCTGGGCCGGCGGCTCTACGAGATCGATGCTGAGTTTCTTGCGGGCCTGAAAGAGGCCAAGGTCAAGTACCTGAGTCCTCTTTCGCTCGGCGACATCCGGCTCATGGCGGAGAGCCAGGGGCTGCATCTGGCGGATGACGCCGTGACGGAATTGGAAAAACTGTCCGCGGGGCAGCCGTACGTTGTGAGCTGGCTGTGTGGTGCGCTAGCGGAGCACGTGCGTCAGCAGGATGTGGCCGTCGGACCCGCCATAGTGCACTCGTCCGACGTGGACCTCATGTTGGAGCGAACCATCACCACCGAGGAACCCGGTCTGGCCAGCATGTGGCAGGCGCTCGACGTGCCGGAGCGACTGCTCCTCGTCGTTCTGGCGCAGCAGGAGCGTGAACAGCTGGAGGTCGGCGATCTGCCCGCCGCTCTGGCAAGCTACGGCATCAAGCTGGCAGGCGTGGACCTGACTGACGCCGTGGGGAGGCTGACGGAAGCAGGGCTGTTGACTCGACGAGCTGGAGCCGACGGGTATGCTTTCGCCGCTGAGGCCGTGCGACGCTGGATCGTCGTACGTTTCCCGGTCGAGGGACTGCGTGAGGCGCTGGAGAAGATGAGCCCGCAGGCGGCGCGAATCTATACGGCCGCAAGGGTTCAGCACGACAGGGGAGAGTTGGACGGGGCAGTGGCAGGCTATCGCCGAGCACTGGCCATCAACCCGAACCATCGTCGTGCCTGGCTGGGTCTGGGGCAGGCGCTGCGCGAATGTGGAAATTGGACGGAAGCAGTCGAAGCCTTGGAGCGAGCCTACGAGCTGGATCACGACCTTGGACGTGACAGCCTGGTTGCTGCTCTGGCCGACTATGGGCAGGCGCTGCAGAATGAGAAAAACGACGATGCGACGATCAAAGTCTACCGCCGCATCCTGAATCTTGCACCGGACGACCGGATGACCACAGAACGTTTGTTGGCTCTTCTGATTCGCCGGGCAGACACGTTCCTGGCTCGGTCGGACGTGGAACGGGGCCGCTCGGCCCTGCGCCAGGCCCTGCAACTGGACCCTGGCAATCCGACCCTCAGCGCGCGGTTGGCGGAGGTCAACGCGCGGCGCCAGATGGCAACGTCGGTGCTGGCTGAGCCGCCGGCCCGCTGGGGAGGCAGAGAGTGGAGGGCGTTTGGCGGACTGGCGGTCGGCATCGTGGTGATCGGCGCTGTGTTCTTCGCCCTGACGCGCGGGACTCTGCCTGTACCGGTCGTTCCGACGTCGACCGTTCAGGCCACGACGGCCGCGCCGTCCGCTACAGTCGCGGGAGGAACCATGGTGGCTCTGGCCGTCGCACCCTCCGAGACCGCCCTCACGTCTACTCGAACGCCGACGGTCACCGTGGCGGCCGTACTGGCAATCACCCCGCCGCCCGCCACGGCGACGCCTCCGCCGACCGAGACCAATACACCCACTCCCGTTCCCAGACCGAGTACCGCGACGCCAACTCGCAAGCCGACGGCGACCCCCACCGCGACTGGAACCCCAACGGTGACCTTGACGCCCACTCCAACTGAGACGCCGACGATGGCGCTGCAGGCCCCACGCTTGCTTGCGCCGGACCAGGGCGCCTATTTTTCCGGCGCTGAAACGCGCATTGAGCTGCGGTGGACGCCGGTCGGCGTTTTGGCCAGCGACAAATGGTATGGTTTGAGTGTTCGGTATCGCCACGGTGGGCAAAACGTGGAAACCGGCTCGTGGATGAAGGAGACGAGTTGGGTCGCGCCGGGCTTCCTGGCCGGTCAGGCTGACGAGCCTGAGCGCAAGTACACCTGGGACGTCGTGGTGGTACGGGAGCTGGAGCCCGCTCCGGATGGGACTAGACGGGGCATCGAGGTCAGCCCTCGCAGCGAAACCCGGACCTTCACCTGGCGCTAGAGACCAGTGCCTCGTCAGCCTTCAGCCGCTATCGACGTGTGCAAAGTAACCGCTCGCTTGGCTGGAGCGCCGAGCCGCTCGATCTCCTTGGTCAGAATACGGCGAAGGATGGCGACCGAGCACCCGTACGTGCTGTCCATGCCGAAGTACGACAGGCTCTTGGAGAGGAGAGTCTGGCGGCGGCTGTACGGCGTATCTGAGGCGTAGTGGAGGAAGCCCACGTCGTAGGGCGCGTTGATGAACAGATTGACGATCTCGTCGACCGGGAAACGCTTAGGATAGATGTTCTCATACAGCGCGCTGAGGTACGGCCCCGCCTCCATCTCGATGTCAGTATATCCCTCGCGGTAGAACAAGGTCATGAAGCGGTTGTTTTGCAGGAAAGTCCCACGAACGGTCACGCCCTTCTGATTGTCGAACACCGTCCCCCCATGCAGATAAGGCGCCACGTCCCCGGCGACGAAGCAGTTCTTGAACAGGAACGTGTTCATCGAGTGCTCGTCGTACAGCACGTTGGGGATCATTACGTCGCCAATGCGGCCGTTGAGCGTCGCGGACTTGCCCATGACGTAGAAGCCTTCGAGTTCGCTCGCATTAGCCGAAACCTGAGTCAGAATGTGATACGCGGCCATCCCCAGCGGATAATCCACGTTAAAGATCAGGGCGTCGCTCTCGCGGAGCATCTCCAGGCCGGGCAACTTGAGCCGCGGATCGAACAGCGCGGGATCCAGACGGCTGATTTCGATCACCTGCGCCGCCACGTCGAGATATTGTGGCGTTTCGATGGGATTGATCCCCGTTTCGCCGGAACTGCTTCTTGCGCAGAAAGCGGAATTCCGCGGAGTCGTCTTCCTCGAACTTCTTGCGCAGCAGGTAATAGAGCAGGTTCTCCATCTCTCCGGGCTGGTTCCGCTCGCGGATTTCTGCGAGCTCCGACAACAGGTCCTCAGGATTCGATTTGCGCAGGAACTGCAACAGCTGTTCCTGGTGCGTCAACGCGTACCCCGACAGGAGATTGACCAGGCTATGTGGATTGCTCGACACGAAGTAAACCGGGCGGTGGGGTAGATCGATGTGGGGCAGGCTGTGCTCGATGTGCTGCCACCAGCGCTGAGCGGCACGGCGGTAATCTGTCAGGGAGCCGGCCAGGAGGCGCAACGAAAACTCTTTTTGTTTCTGGCCGGCCAGGATCAAGTTGGCTCGCAGCGATTCGCCCCAAACCCGTTTCAGCGCGATCGAACTCGGCGGGGGGCAGGTTCAACGCCTCCACGTCGACTCTTCTTCTTCGGGAGACAGCGGCGCCTCCTGCGGCTGCGACTTGAGCGCCTTCAAGGTCACCGAGCCCGAGAGCTTGTGATGAATCTTGTTCCACTCTATCTGATAGGCCACCAGCATGGGGATGAGATCGTCGATGTCTGACACGCTGGCGATGAAGGCCGCCAGAGTTTCGTCGCGGTCGAAGAACATCTTTCGGCGACGCGCCGCCGAGTGCACCGGCTGCCAGTTTCGAACGCCGATGTACCCACCGCGGCGCTCGAACACGTCCTCGGACTGCCCCAGCACCACCAACCGTGTCTGGGTGATGCAGGGCGGCAGACGCATCGCGCTGTAGATAAAAGCGCCAAGGTCCAGGTCGGGGCTTTCGGCATCAGGATGCAGGCTGGCTCTCATGGCCGCGTGCGTCTCCTCCAGCGATCGGACCTCTACCTCGCCGGAACTGCGCAGCAGGGAATAGTAGGTGCGCAGATAGAGCTCGATTTCCTCGTTTTCAGTTGATGGTGTTCGTCTGTCCATGGGATCACTCCGTAGTTCGTTCGTCTCTTTCAGTCTAATCCGGGCCGCCCGTTCTGTCAATGTTATTGTCCCTCGGACTTAGACCTCCGAAGTTTTCGGAACTCCCAGCACAGACCGCTGGGCTGTGTCGGAAGTCTCGTCCGTCTCCGTTGACTTATGTCGCACTCTATGCTAAACTGCCGCCTTGTGAGATGAAATCAGAGCACGATGTTCGGCGCGCTGCCGCACGAGCAACGCATTGCCCCGTGCGGTGTTGTTGTGTATGGAGTTCACTCAGAACATCGTCGATAAGAGGCCAGTTTGAGGGAGATTAAACTGATCGCCAACCCCTACGCGGGGCGAGGCCGCGGGCGGTATACCATTCCGCTGGTCGTCAAGATCCTTGAGCGGGAGGGCTTACCTTTCAGCCTGGTGGAGACCGAGTACCCTGGCCACGCGATCGAGTTGGCGCGTCGCGCCGTAGCCGACGGCTACGAAACCCTCGTGGCCCTGGGGGGCGACGGTACGGTTCACGAAGTCCTGAACGGTATGTGCGCCGACCTGGGGGACGACCCGAATCCCGGGGCGGTGGTCAAGCTGGGCGTCATTCCGGCCGGCTCCGGGCAACGACTTCGCGTTCGCGTTGGGGCTGCCAGCCGACTTGCAGCGGCTCTGCCACCTGTTGGTCGAGGGCAACACGCGCCTGGTCGACATGGGCCGCATCAACAACCGCTTCTTCGCATACGGCGTTGGCATGGGCTTCGACGCCGAGGTGAACATCGAAAGCCGCAAAATAAAGTGGTTGAGGGGCATCGGCCTGTACCTCGTTGCCCTGTTCAAGGTCCTGGTGTTCAGCCATCGCTCCTATCAGGTGGAGATCACTTTCGACGACGTGCACCTCGAGCAGCGGGCCATGATGGTTTCAGTGGCGAATGGCCGGCGCTACGCCGGTGTGTTCCTGATCACGCCGGACGCGCGGATCGACGATGGATTCCTCAACCTGTGCATCATCTCTCCGGTAAGCCGCCTTACTATGCTGCGTTTCATGCCGTTGGTGCTCAAGGGTTACCACACGCGCCTCAATGTGGTCAAGATGGCCAGCGCCCGGAAGGTCCTGATCAAGTCCGGCAGCCCCATGGTCAGTCACGTCGACGGGGAGGTCTTCGGGCTGGACGAACGCCGCTACGAATTCTCACTCTTGCCGAAACGGCTGCGGGTGATCTGCTGATCGGCCTGGAGGTTTCGCCATCGGAACGGTTCTGAACGCGATAGCTGTTCTTATTGGTGGAAGCCTGGGTTTGATCCTGGGCCATCGCCTGTCGGATCGAACGCAAGAGACCATCATGCACGGTCTCGCGATCGTTACCCTCATTATTGGTTTCCAGATGGCCCTGCGCACCCAGAACGTCGTGATCGTCCTGTTCAGCATTCTATTGGGTGGTGCCCTGGGTGAGGCGGCGCGGCTCGACGACCGCCTGAACGCACTCGGCGGACGGATCGAAGCCAGGTTGACGCGCGAGCACCAAGCGGGCGACGTTGCGCAAACGCCGGACCCCACGCTGCCTGCACGGCGATCTGTCAGCCGTGCGTTCGTCGCGAGCGCTTTGCTGGTCTGCGTGGGCCCCGTGGCCATCCTCGGCTCCATCCAGGACGGCCTCCTGGGGGACCGGAGCCTGCTGATTGTCAAGTCCATGCTGGATCTGTTCGTCTCAATTGCACTGGCGGCGTCGCTCGGCCCGGGAGTCATCCTGTCGGCGGTGCCGCTGTTCTTGTACCAGGGCGGGCTGACTCTGGGCGCGCATTTTTTAGGCAGTTGGTTGGGAGCCGTGCCTTCGGCCGACACACCTGCCATCGTCGAGCTGACCGCCACAGGCGGCGTGCTCGTCATCGCCCTTGGGTTGCAGATGCTGGACCTGAAGAAGATCCGGGTCGCCAACTTGCTGCCCGCCATCGCGCTGGCCCCCACGTTCGTCGCCCTGCTCCCATATCTACCGATCAAGCTGTAGCTCGGCTTGGAAAGGCTGTGTCTTGGTTCTCAATTCGATCGATCACCGTGCAGCCGGCCCTGAGATCGAGTCGCCGGCATCGGCCCATTGCTCCAACCTTCCCATCCACGAAGTGACTCTGCCGGAGATGGCGGCGCGCCGCGCCAGAGGCATCGTCTACGGCCCGGTCCGATCGCGCCGATTCGGCCACTCCCTGGGTCTCAACGTTCTGCCCCAGGGCGCCAAACGCTGCCCGTTCAACTGCGTGTACTGCGAGGTGGGAGCCAGCAAGCCAGTGTCCTGCCCGTCTGCCGACGACTACCCTGCGCCGGAGGCCGTCCTGGTGGCGCTGGAGACGGCCCTGCGCGATGGCCCAGCGCTGGAAGCCATCACTTTTTCCGGGTCCGGCGAACCCACGTTACACCCGCAGTTCCGCGAGTTAGTGGAGGGCGCGGTCCGTCTGCGCGATCGTCACTGTCCATCGGCGCAGGTGGCCGTCCTGTCCAATGCGGCGCTGGCGGACCGACCGGAGGTCCGCGCCGGCCTGGCCCTCGCCGACGTCCGGGTCATGAAGCTGGATGCGGGCGACCCGGCCACTTACGAGGCGATCAACCGTCCCGCGGAGGACATCTCCTTCGATCTCATCGTGGAGAACCTGAGCCGCCTCGACGATATCGTCTTGCAGACTCTGCTTCTCGGCGGTGTGGTGTCCAACGTGGAGCCGGCGGCGCGGGCATGCTACCTGCGCCTGGTCCAGAAACTCCAGCCGGCCCGAGTTCAGCTGTACAGCATCGCCCGGAGTACACCGGTGGCCGATATCCACCCCGTCTCGCCGGAGATTCTGCGCTCTCTCGCCGCGAAGATCGACCGCGAGGCTGGCATCTCAGCTGACGTGTATTGAAGCTGAAGCCACGGTGAAACCCCGACGTCCAGATATTCGATAGATAGCTGGCAGTTGGACCAGTAGTTCGAACTGCAAACGAACGTGCTTCCGTGTTTCTAGGAATCATACACATCAGGGCACGGATTGAGGGTCGGTCTTCCGAGCATCGAACTCGCAATTGACTTTTCCTGCGAGTTGGAGTAATATAGGAGTAACTTCGTGTGAGGTTGTTTGGGATGACGCGCCAGGTGTTGGACACCACACAAACACATCAGGGCTGTAGGAACGACGTGCTGAGTGAAGCAGGTCAGTTCGTGTTTGATCGTGGCGCCGCCTATTGGCGCCGTTTCTATTTTTATGCGTATTTTTATGCCTGCGTGCCAGGCTGGTCCCATCACGCGCGAAGTGTGACGCCCGATTAGTTCAGTTCTCCCCGAAGCGGGGAAACTCCAAGGCCAAGCAAGCGTGAGGCGACCAGCCCCACGCTTTTTTGTTTGCCACGAAACGGCACGACGGGGTGCCTGTCACATCACATCAGTCGTATCAAGGAGGCAACCCATGTACTGCAGAGGGATCCGAGGAGCCACAACGGTCGACGCGAACCAGGCGGACGCTATCCTGTCCGCCACCCGCGAGCTGCTCGAGGCCATCGTTTTTGCCAACGGTCTTCGAGCGGAGGAAGTTGCCAGCGCCTTTTTTACCGCCACGACTGATTTGGACGCGGCGTTTCCGGCGCAGGCAGCGCGGGAGCTCGGCTGGCGCGATACCGCCCTCATGTGCAGCCATGAAATGAACGTTCCGGACGCTCTGCCGAAGTGCATCCGCGTCCTCATCCACTGGAACACTGACAAGAGACAGGACGAGATCGTCCACGTCTACTTGAAAGATGCGACGTCGCTGCGGTCCGACCGCAGGAGGCCAGAATGATTCCCTCAATCATCAAGACAGCTCAGGTTGAACAAGCCGTTCAACCGACCACGAGAATGCGTTATCAGTACGTCCGGGTCACCGGAGAGGAGAAGCCAGTCATGATCATCGTGATGAAAATGGGAGCAACGGATAAAGAGATTGATTCGGTCGTCACGCGAGTGGAAAACATGGGTTTCAAGGCCCACCTGTCCAAGGGTGAAGAGGTGACCATCATCGGCCTCATCGGTGACAAGCGCAAGGTCGAGCCGCACACGCTGGAGCTGATGGATGGGGTCGACAAGGTCGTGCACATTGTGAAGCCTTTTAAGCTGGCCGGGCGCGATTTCAAGCCGGAGGACACGGTTATCCCGCTCAACGGCATCCGCATCGGCGGCCGAGAGATCACGGTCATGGCAGGGCCCTGCGCTGTCGAGAGCCTGGAGCAGATGATGGATGTCGCCTGGGCGCTGAAGGAGGCCGGTGTGCACATCCTGCGCGGCGGCGCCTTCAAGCCGCGAACCTCGCCCTACTCTTTCCAGGGACTGGGTGAAGAAGGTCTGGAGATCCTGGCCCAGGTCAAGGAAGCCACCGGCATGGCCATCATCACCGAGGTCATGTCTCCAGAGCAGGTGCCGCTCGTCGCGCAATATGCCGACGTTCTGCAGGTCGGCGCGCGCAACATCCAGAACTTCAGCCTGCTGCACGCCGTGGGCGAGTCGAACAAACCGGTTCTTCTCAAGCGCGGGATGATGTCCACCCTGGAGGAGCTGCTCATGTCCGCCGAGTACATCTTGTCGCACAAGAATTATCGCGTCATGCTGTGCGAACGGGGTATCCGGACCTTCGAGACGGCCACTCGCAATACCCTGGACATCAACGCCGTACCGGCGTTGAAGGAAGTCAGCCACCTGCCGATCATCGTCGATCCCAGCCACGCAACCGGAAGGTGGCAGCTGGTCGCGGCGGGGGCCAGAGCCGCCATCGCCGCGGGCGCCGACGGCCTGCTCGTCGAAGTGCATCCTGATCCGGAGAACGCCCTCTCAGACGGCGCACAATCGCTGAAGCCGGAGAAGTTCGTCCAGCTGATGGCTGAGATCCGCCGGATCGCGGAAGCCGTGGACCGGACGGTCTAGGGTGGGAGCGGGAGTGGCTTGCTTCGCATGCCGGGGTCTGGTATACTAGGCGGGGCTCGGGCTCGTAAGCTCGACACCTGAAGACTGCCTCGGAGGTACGACTTGAAGCCATTCCAGGAGGCGACCGTCGCCATTCTGGGCCTGGGTCTTATGGGCGGCTCCCTTGCCGCCGCCCTGCGCGCAAAGAGGTCGGTCGGTCGCGTGATCGGCGTCGCTCGACGCGCAGAGACTATTGAGGAAGCCGTCGCTCTCGGCTTCATCGACGAGGGGACGCGCGACGCGGCGACCGGAATCGCCGATGCCGACCTGGTCGTCCTGGCCACGCCCGTTCAGACCACGCTGACCTTGCTCCAGGAGCTGGCGCCGCGCTTCCGTGCCGGGTCGGTTGTGTCTGACGTGGGCAGCACCAAGGCCGACGTCGTTGCAGCGATGTCGAGTCTGCCGCCGGGCGTTCACCCGATTGGCGGGCACCCGATGTGTGGCAAGGAGGCCGCGGGCCTGAGCGCGGCGGAGCCCGACCTTTTCGAGGGCAAGGTTTACGTTCTCACGCCGCTGGAACGGACGCCGCCGGAGGCCACGCAGACGATGCAGTCCCTGGCGGAGGCCGTCGGCGCGCGGTGCGTCATCGTGGACGCGGCGAGGCACGACCGGCTGGTTGCGGCGATCAGTCACCTGCCTTACGTGGTGGCGGCTTGCCTGGTGGCGGCTGCGGAAGATGCCGGACCTGATCCGCTAATCTGGGAGCTGGCGGCCTCCGGGTTCCGTGATACGTCGCGGCTGGCGGCGAGCGAGACGACGATGATGCGGGACATTCTGCTGACCAACCATACAAACGTTCTGGACCTAATCGATTTGTTTGGACGTCGACTGGCCGAGATGCGCGCCGATCTGCAGGACGCCGCGCGCGGAAATGGGGCCGATGAGCTCACCCGGTTCATGTCCGACGTCCGTCGACGCAGGGAGGAGCTATTTCGGTGAGACTCGATATTTCGAATCCCGGCCAACTGCAAGGGACAGTGCGCGTCCCAGGTGACAAGTCCATTTCCCACCGCGCTTGCCTGTTGGGCGCACTCTCCAACGGTCGAACCGAGATACGCGACTTCTTGCCGGCG
This sequence comes from uncultured Chloroflexia bacterium, assembly GCA_963843645.1. Taxonomy (GTDB): domain Bacteria; phylum Chloroflexota; class Anaerolineae; order DAOTYC01; family DAOTYC01; genus CAWJLE01. The sequence goes on from CAWJLE010000005.1 coordinate 1,079,876, forward strand.
ACCGACTGCCTGTCCACAGTCGCTTGCGTCCGAGCGCTCGGCGCGGAGGTCGAGGTGCTGTCCGACACGCACCTGATCGTGCACGGTCGTGGTCTGAGCGGCCTGTCGGAGCCCTCTGATGTGCTGAATTGCGGCGGGTCGGGCACCACCATCCGCCTGCTGTCGGGCATATTGGCCGGCCAGCCGTTCTGCAGCGTTTTGACCGGCAACGACCAACTGCGGCGCCGCCCGATGGCTCGGGTAGTCGCGCCGCTGCGCATGATGGGGGCCAACATCTGGGGCCGCGACAATGGCCGGCTGCCGCCGCTTTGCGTGCAGGGCGGTCCTCTGGAGGGCATGGACTATTCGATGCCGGTGGCGAGCGCGCAGGTCAAGAGCGCCATCTTGCTGGCCGGGCTGAGGGCCTCCGGGCCGACGACGATCCGCGAATCCGGCCTCGCCAGAGACCATACGGAGCGCATGTTGAAGGCGCGCGGCGCGGACGTGCGGAGTATGCGGGCCGGCGTCGTGACGCTCGTACCGGATCGCGAGCTATCCGCTGTGGACACGCTGGTGCCGGGCGACATGTCGTCGGCCGCGTTCCTGATCGTGGCCGCCTGCCTGGTGCCGGGGTCGGAGCTGGTCATCCGGGAGGTCGGCGTCAATCCGACTCGGACCGGTTTGGTCGAAGCGCTGCGCTCTATGGGTGCGAGCGTGACCTTCCAGAACGAGCGCGAGATCGGCGGCGAGCCTCTGGCGGACGTCGTAGTCCGAGCTTCAGACCTGAAGGCGATTGAGATCGGCGGCTCCATGATCCCGAAACTGATCGATGAGCTCCCGATCCTGGCCCTGGCGGCGACGCAGGCACACGGCGTTACCGTCATCCGCGATGCCGACGAGTTGCGCGTCAAAGAGACCGACCGGATCGCCACGACGTCGGAGGAGCTACGGAAGCTGGGCGCACGCATCGAGCCGCAGCCGGACGGTTTCGTAATCGAAGGACCCACGCCCCTTGTGGGAACAGACACCGACAGCCACGCCGACCACCGGCTTGCGATGACCCTGGCCGTAGCCGGGCTGTTCGCACGAGGCGAGACGCGCGTCCACGGCACGGAGTGTATCGGCGACTCATTCCCCGGCTTCGAGCCGTTGCTGGCCGAGATTGCCGGGAGAAGTTCATGACGTTGCGAATCGATGGTCGGACCAAACTGGTTGGCCTGCTTGGCTTTCCGGTGGAGCACAGCCTGTCCCCCGCCCTCCAGAATGCCGCGTTCGAGTCCGCCGGCCTCAACTACTGCTACGTACCGCTGCCGGTATCACCTGCGGAGGTAGCGGCGGCTGTCGGTGGTCTGGCTGCGCTGGGCTTTGCCGGAGCGAACGTGACCGCTCCCCACAAGCAGGCGGTGATGCCCTATCTGGACGAGCTTTCGCCCGACGTGCAGGCCATCGGCGCAGTCAACACGATCGTCTTCCGAGATGGGCGGCGCATCGGGCACAACGTCGACGGTGTCGGCTTTCTGGCTGCGCTGGCGGACCTCATCGGCGGCGATGCCCGGATCGAAGGTTGGAGCGCGCTGGTGCTGGGCGCGGGCGGAGCGGCGCGGAGTGTGATCTACGCGCTGGCGAAGGCCGGCGCCGCCGTCACCGTGCTGAATCGTACCTCGGACCACGCTCACGCATTGATCGACAGCTTGCGCCCCCACTTGCCCGGATCGCTGCTCGCCGGCGGCCCGTTGATTCGGGAGGCCATCGCAGAGGCCGCGGTCCACGCCGATCTCGTCGTGAACGCGACGTCGGTCGGCATGAGGCCACGCGAGGAGGCCTCCCCGTGGCCGGAGGGGCTGCGGTTCCCCGCTGATGCAGTTGCGTACGATCTGATCTACGTGCCGGCAGAAACGCGGTTTCTGAAGATGGCTCACGCAGCCGGGGCGCGGACGCTGAATGGGCTGCCCATGCTCGTCCACCAGGGCGCGGCAGGGTTTCGTATCTGGACGGGACAGGTGGCGCCGTTGAAGGCTATGTTTGCCGCGACAATGAATGGGAGTGCAACTCGATGACGCTTCGTTTCCTCACGGCCGGAGAATCACACGGTCCGACGCTGACCGCCATCGTCGAGGGGCTGCCTTCGGGGTTGCCTCTCACAGTCGAACACATCGATTCTGAGTTGGCGCGCCGGCAGCAAGGCTACGGCCGCGGCGACCGCCAGGCAATCGAGCGCGACCAGGTGCAGCTCAACGGAGGCGTCCTGAACGGCATCACCACCGGCGCACCGGTCGCTCTCGTCGTCGAGAATCGAGATTGGGCCAATTGGCGCGGACAGCACGTCGATCCGTGGACGGTGCCTCGGCCGGGTCACGCCGATCTGAGCGGCCGAATCAAGTACGATCTGCCCGACATGCGCTACGTCGCGGAGCGCGCCAGTGCCAGGGAGACCACGGTCCGCGTGGCGGTCGGTGCAGTGTGCCGCCAGTTTCTCCAGGCGTGCGGCATCGCCGTGGGCAGCTACGTCGCCGAGCTGGGCGGCGTCGCCGCGACGATCCCTGACCTGCCGCTGGGCGACCTGTGGGCTGCCGCCCGCGCCTCGGACGTGAACTGCCCGGATCCAACCGCGGCCGAAACGATGCGCCGACAAATCGACGCGGCGCGCACTGCCGGCGACTCCCTGGGCGGCATTTTCGTGGTGGCTGCGACCGGCGTGCCGGTGGGTTTGGGCAGCCACGTCCAGTGGGACCGCCGCTTGGACGGCCGCCTGGCGCAGGCGATTATCGGCATTGGCGCTGTCAAGGGCCTGGAGATCGGACCGGCTTTCGACAACGCTCGCCGCCGCGGAACCCAGGTTCACGATCCCCTCTACCTGGCGAAGGAAGGCGAACCCGCCAGAGCCGGAGCGGGACTCATGCGCCGCACGAACCGCGCAGGCGGCCTCGAGGGCGGCATGAGCAACGGTGAGCCGATCCTGATTCGGGCTGCCATGAAGCCGATCCCCACCACGGTCACTCCGATCGAGTCCGTCGACCTGGGGACCGGACAACCGTCGGCCACGCACTACCAGCGCTCCGACGTGTGCGCGCTTCCGGCCGCCTGCCTGGTGGCCGAGGCGATGATGGCGTGGGTACTGGCCGTCGTCCTCCTCGAGAAATTCGGGGGAGACTCAATGTCCGAGCTGGGCCGGAACCTGAAGGGATATCTTCAGGCGACTGGACAGACCGATCGATGACCGTCAACGGATCGAGAAAACAGCAGTTGCCGGTGTACGAGCCGGGCGGCCCGGGGCTGCCCCGAAGAGAACGAAACCGATGAGTCTTCTGGGCATCCACTGTAATCGATTGGAACATCTGACGTCGCGGCTACTGAACCTGGGCATTTCTCGTGGTGAGTTTTACAACTTCGTGCCGGACGACCTGCCTGTCGTCAAGCAGTTTATCCGAGAGCATGACATCGTTCCCAGCGTCCACTGCCCGCTCCGCAAGGCGCCGTGGTATCCACATCCTGTCACATGGTCGTTCCTGACCTCCGACGTGCACCACGCGGAGCGTGAGCTCAGCCTGCATCTCGTCGAACAGGCGCTGCAAGACGCCCAGGACATCGGCGCGACCTACATGGTCGTCCACTATCCGACCCCGGCCTCGGACCAGGCCGGCGAGATGCCGTTGGACCAGCAATACGCCATCGCCTGGGACAGCGCTCGTCGTCTGGCCGAGTGGTCGAGAAGCTTCGGGATCCCCATCCACATCGAGGGTTTCGGCCCCAGTCCGTTTCTGACGCCCGATTTTCTGCGTGAGGTGTTGACTACGTTCCCCGATCTGCGATATTGCTTCGACACGGGGCACATGCACATCGCGGCTCAGCGCGACGGATTCGACTGTTTCGACTTTCTGGAGCGCATGGCGCCGTACCTCGGCTCGCTCCACGTCTGGGATACGCGCGGCATGGACGACTATCGAGCTTACCATCACCTCCCTGTACATCCGGCGCTCAAGCCGGCCGACGGCTGGGTGGATGTCGCGCGGATCGTCCGGACCGTTCGAGCGGTCAACCCCTGCGCGCCTTTCGTGCTGGAGTATTCAGGTTCTTTCCCGGCCGAGTTCGGCCTCGATCTGGTAGCCGGGATCGAGTGGCTCAGGGACCTGGTGGATTCGGAGTCGACGGATGAGTATTGCCGCACGAATCTGGTTCTGTCTGGCTTCATGGGCACCGGCAAGACGCAGGTCGGCCGCGTCGTGGCAAAGCGGCTCGGGCGGCCCTTCATCGACATGGACCACGTGATCGAAGCTCGAGTGGGCATGCCCACCTGGGATATTTTCGAGAAACGAGGCGAGCCCTTCTTCCGCGAACAGGAATCACTGCTGTGCCGCGAGTTGGCCGCACGCAGAGGCTTGGTCATCGCCACGGGCGGTGGGGCGCTGGCCTCAGACGCGAACCGTGAGGCGTTGGGCGAGACCGGCGTGCTGGTCTGCCTGTCCGCCACACCCGAGGAGATCATCCGGCGCGTGAAGGAGGCGAAAGGCCGCCCCATGCTGCGGGGAAACGACCTGCCCCGGCGCGTGTCTGCACTGCTGGAGCAACGGCGAGAGGCGTACGCCGTCATCCCGTACCAGATCGACACGACAGCGTTGACCGTCGAGCAGGTCGCCGATGCGGTCATCGATGTGTGGCGGCGTGGGGCGGAACCGTGCCCTGCGGCTGCTCACAATTGCGAGGAGACGCCATGACGGTGCTGCCAGTGAGTGGCCCCGGGGGTCAGTATCCGGTGCACGTACGCCGGGGAACACTGGCTGACGTCGGGGCTCTGATGCGTGAGGTCGGCCTGTCGGGGCGCGCGGCGGTGATCACGAACACCACGGTGGGCGAGCTGTACGCGGCCCAGGTCGCCGCTAGTTTGCGGCAGGCCGGGTTTGAGCCTGTCGTCTGCCAGGTTCCCGATGGTGAGAGCTTCAAGACACTGGCGACGGTCTCCGATTTGTACGACGAGTTGATCGCGCATGGACTGGATCGCAACAGCGCGGTAGTGGCGCTGGGGGGCGGCGTCGTCGGCGACATGGCCGGGTTCGTCGCTGCGACGTACCTGCGCGGCGTGCCGCTCGTTCAGGTCCCGACGACGCTGTTGTCTATGATCGATTCCAGCCTGGGTGGCAAAGTTGCGGTCGACCACCCACGCGGCAAGAACCTGATCGGTGCGTTCTACCCGCCGCGGCTGGTGGTCACCGACCCGGACAGCCTGGGTACCCTGCCGGCTGCGGAACGGCGCGCCGGCCTGGCCGAGGTCATCAAGCACGGCATCATCAGCGCGCCCGAGCTGTTCGCGCGACTCGAAGCGGCGGGCGACGTGGTCGACGACCAGCTGGATTGGGTCGTGGAACGAGCCATCGCCGTCAAGATCGAGATCATTCAAGAGGATCCGTTCGAGAAGGGGCGGCGGGCGGTGCTCAACCTGGGCCACACCTACGGCCACGCATTCGAGGCCATCAGCGGCTTCCGGCTGCGCCACGGCGAGGCGGTCGGGATCGGGCTTGTCGCCGCGGCGCGGACCTCCGTCGCATTGGGCCTGTGCCCGGCGACGGTTGAGGCGCGCATCGTCGCCCTGCTGCAGAAATTCAGAATTCCGACCCGCTTCGGCGGCTTCCCACCAGAAGCGATTCGGGCCGCCATGAACGCCGACAAGAAGAGGCAGAGCAACCGGCTGCGCTTCATCTTGCCGCAAGACATCGGAGCTGTTATCATCCGCGACGACGTGCCGGAAGACGTCATCCTGCGCGTTATTGCCTCTCTGGAGGAGGACCCTTCATGACCCGTTCCGTTCTCGTCGTACACGGACCCAACCTGAACCTGCTTGGCCTGCGGGAGCCTGGGATCTACGGCCAGCTGACCCTGGATGAGATCAACCAGCGCCTGCAAGACTATGCGGTGAGCATCGGCCTCGAGCCGCACATCATCCAGTGCAATCACGAGGGCGACATCATCGAGGCGTTGCACGAGTCCTTGGGCTGGGCCAAGGGCATCGTGATCAATGCCGGCGCGTATACTCATTACAGCTACGCCATCCGGGATGCCATCGCGGCCATCAAGCTGCCGACCGTCGAGGTCCACCTGTCGAACGTTCACGCGCGTGACGAGTTTCGCCACGCTTCCGTCATCGCGGCGGTGTGCGTCGGCCAGATCGCCGGCTTCGGCTGGCGCAGCTACACGCTGGGCCTGCAGGCCCTCGCCGATCACATGGCAGAAAGATGACGCAGGAGCAGCGGTCAATCAGCTGTCAGCAAAGGCAGTCCACAGCGGGAACACGCAGGTGCCCTCTGGCAACGGCCATCGATTTTGACTATTGGCTGCTGAACGCTGATTGCTGATGGCTGAGTGCCATTCCAGTGAGACCTATTACATATCACTTGTTCGTATCGCGATATAATAATGGCGGAAAAGGATCCTCGTGCGAATTGTAGAGCCTGTGGAGAAGTGTGGTATGTAGTCTCCAGGGTGAGACAAACCGCGAGGACCGATGATCCAAACGGCACATCAATCGTGCCGCCCAGTACCTTCCTCCTCTAGAAAAAAGCCGAGCCGGGTGAGCCATCGCCCGGCTCGGCGCTTACGAGAGTTTCAAGGCTACGATCGTTCCGGTCTGACGGCAAGGCTCAAAGCCGGCTCAACGTATCACGCTATGTGGCGCGCGGACCATCGTTTTTCGTATTGACCCAATGCCTATTACGTGGTATAATGTATAAAATCGTAACTTTAGGGAGGACATCGCGAATGACGGATTACCTGGCGGTGCTCGTCACTGCGAAATCCGTTGATGAAGCACAAACCATCGGTTACGCTCTCGTGGACGAACAGCTGGCGGCATGCGTCAATATCCTATTCGCGGTGCGATCTATCTTCCGGTGGGAGGGCGAGGTTCAAAAGGAACACGAGGTCATGATGATCATCAAGACCCGGCGTGACCTGTTCGAAGAACTGAGCCGGAGGATCACCGAGTTGCACAGCTACGATGTACCGGAAATCGTTGCTCTTTCCATTGAAGCCGGCTCCCAAGCTTACTTGAACTGGATGGCTGGACAGCTCCACGAGTAGACTGACAACGCTAAATGGCCGTCCCCGTGGTGAAATCCCGCAGGGACGGCCATTTAGTGCTGACACGCGTTCCGGAGGGGACCCGCGCGTTTAATTCGTATCGTCTACCAGATCGCGGACGGCAACCACTTTGCCGCCCTGCAGGTACACGCGGGGAATGCGGGCAGTAACGGTGGTGGTAATATCGTAAGCGTTCGTGCCCACCAGCTCTCCAACTTCCTCGCCGGAGATGCGGTCCTGTCCCTGCGTGCCGATTAATACGGCCTCGTCGTGAAGCGCCACGTCCGGAATGTCCGTCACGTCGACCATGCACTGGTCCATGCACACGCGACCCACGATCGGCGCCCGCTGTCCGCGGATGAGAACGCAGCCCCGATTGGACAACCCACGGCGATAACCATCGCCGTAACCCATGGGCACGAGCGCCACTTTGGTCGGCGCGGAGGTCACGTACGTGCGGCCGTAGCTCACCGACGTGCCCGGCGGAAGGATCGAGACGCGAGCCACGTGGCTCTTCAGCTCCAGGGCCGGCTTCAGTGGCACCGTTCGCTTGACGTCCGCCGACGGATAGATTCCGCCGATCCCGGAGCCGACGCGGACCATATCCAGGTGCATTTCGGGATAGTTGATCGTTGCGGCGGTATTACAGATGTGACAGATCGGAATTCGGAATCCGGCGCCCTTCAGCTCGTCGCGCACGGTGATGAAGGTCTCGAATTGCTGGCGTGTATAAGCCACGCTCTCCGGTTTGCCTTCGTCGGCGACGGCGAAGTGCGAGTACATGCCCTCGAGCCCGATGTGCGGAGTGGCGGCCACGACCTTAACGTAGTCCAGCGCCTCGGCGGGCATCACGCCCTGGCGGCTCAGCCCGGTGTCCAGCTTGACGTGCACGGCTATGTCGGTTCCCCGACGCTCCGCCGCGGCCGACAGAGCCTCGATCTGCTCTACGTTGCTCACCGTAGGCCGCAGGTTCCACCTGACCATGCGGTCAGCTTCTTGCGGCATCATGTAGCCCAGCACGAGGATCGGCGCGTCGATGCCGCCCTGGCGCAGTTGAACGCCCTCGTTGGAACGATTGGCGATGACCCAGTCCGCCCCACTCCGCAGGCACACCTTCGCCACCTCTACCGCGCCATGGCCGTAGGCGTTGCCCTTGACCACCACTCCCAGCGCCACGTTGTTGCCGACGTGCCGTTTGAACCCCTGGACGTTGAAAGCGATGGCATCCAGGTCGACCTCCGCCCAACTCAAGTAGGGCTGACTCATCGCCGAGTTCCTCCTCATATGCGATCATTGTTCTCGCCGCGAACAGGCGAACCGAGCGCAGTATAACACAAGTCCGCAGGGTGCACAACAGGGGCTTATAGCCCAAGACTTCCGAAGTTTTTAAAACTTCGGAAGTCTTCACGAGGCCACACCACGCGGCTTATAGCTCAAGACTTCCGAAGTTTCAGAAACTTCGGAAGTCTCCACCGCCGACGCTGATCCGTGATACGTCGCCATTACGCACTACGGATTACGCGTCGCAAACCACCTCGCCTTGCATCGACCAGGGCCGGTCCAGGTGATTCGCACGTGGGCCAGGCGGCCGCGCCAGTCACGAGGATCGACGAAGAAGACCAGCTTGTTGGTGCGGGTTCGGCCGCGCCATTTGCCCTTGCGCCGATCCTCCACCAGGACTTCCACTACTCGATCGAGCAGGGTGTGGTTGATCTCGCCGACAATCCGTTCCTGCATTTCCTCCACCGCACAACGGCGGCGCTCCTTCTCTTCGGGCGGCACGTCGTCTGGCAGACGCGAGGCGGCGGTGCCGGGGCGGGAGGAATAGGCTGCGACATGCACAGCGTCGAACCGAATGTCCTGCAGGAGGCGATACGTATGGTCGAACTGCTGGACGGTCTCCCCGGGAAACCCCACGACGACGTCGGTGGCCAGGCTGACGCCGGGAACGGTGGCTCGGATTGCGTGCGCCAAATCGACATAATGTGCAACCGTGTAGTTGCGGTTCATCCGGCGCAGTGTCTCGTCGTCGCCGGCCTGGACGGGCAGCTCGATGTGCTCGCAGATCTTGGGCAGCCGCGCGACGGTTTCGATTAGATGGGTCGTCATGTCCTTGGGGTGCGAGGTAAGGAACCGGATGCGCCACAACTCGTCGATGTCGTGGACCGCCGCCAACAGGTCGGCCAGAGTGGGGCACTCGGGCAGCGTGCGCCCGTAGGAGTCGACGTTCTGTCCGAGAAGAGTGATTTCCCGCGCCCCGCCGGCTGCCAACGTGCGGGCCTCATCCACGATCTCGGCGGGCGGGCGGCTCTTTTCCCGGCCGCGAGTATAGGGAACGATGCAGTAGCTACAGAAATTGTTGCAGCCCTGCATGATCGTGGTGTACGCGCACACCGGCATGGATCCGGTCGGGCAGTCTCCTGCAGGGGAAGGCGACGCAAGCGTGTTCGGCGGCTGCGCCTCACGATTCCGCTCGCGGAGCAACGCCATCAATGGCCCAGGCTCGGAAGGCCGCAAGAACAGGTCGACAAATGGGTAGTCCCGTCTCAGGTCCGCGCAATCGTCGTCCTGGCCGACGAAACAGCCCATGAGCGCCAGGACGGCTTCCGGACGGCGGCGCTTGATGGGCTTGAGGGAGCTGAGCCGGCCGATGACCTTGTCCTCCGCGCTGCGCCGCACGACGCAGGTGTTCAGGATCATCACGTCGGCGTCTTCCAGGCGATCGACGTGCCCATAGCCCAAATGCTCCAACTGCTCTGACAGCCGGAGCGAGTCGGCGGCGTTCATCTGGCAGCCGATCGTCCAGATATGGTAGGTGCTCATTGGCGGGACAAAATCTCTCGGGCGACGATCAGGCCTGAGGCGGAAGCCTGGATGAGGCCCCGGGTGACCCCGGCGCCATCGCCCGCCGCGAACAGGTTGCGGACGGGGGTTTCCAGCCCATTGGTCAGTTTGAGCCGCGACGAGTAATACTTCACCTCGACGCCGTACAACAGCGTGTGCCGGGAGTCGACCCCTGGCGCCAGCCGATCCATCGCTTCCAGCATCTCCAGGATGTTAACGATGTAGCGGTAGGGCAGGACGAGCCCGAGATCTCCAGGCGCCGCGTACTCCAGCGTGGGCCGGGTGATGCAGCGGCTGAGACGCTGCTCCGTCGTGCGCCGGCCCATGCGCAAGTCTCCCAGGCGCTGGACCATGACGCCGCCGCTCAGCAAGTTGGCGAGATGAGCGATATATTTGCCGTAGGCGATGGGCTCGCTGAACGGCTCGGTGAAGTTCTTGCTGACCAGGATGGCGAAGTTGGTGTTGGCGGTGCGACGGTCGGCGTAGCTGTGGCCGTTGACGGTCAGAACTTCGCCGCGCGTACTCGGTGACGACCTCGCCGTACGGGCAGACGCAGAAGGTGCGCACCTTGTCGTCGAACGCGTGCGAATAGTAGTGCAGCTTCGGTTCGTAGACCAGGTCCGTCAGCGGCTCCAGGACGGCGGCGGGCAGCTCGACGCGCACGCCGATGTCGACGGGATTGCGGCAGCACAGGCAGGTCAGCTGCTGGGCGACCTCGGTCAGCCAGGTCGCTCCTTCTCGTCCCGGGGCGACGACCACGTGGCGGCCGTGCAGCGTTCGGCCGTCCGCGGTGACGACGCCCGTGACCGTGTTCGACTCGGTCAGGATCTGGCTGACCTCAGTGCCGGTGAGGATCGTGACGTTGCGCTCCTGCAGCTCCTCATACATGGCCGAAAGGATGTCGCCCGACCGCTCGGTGCCCATGTGGCGGATCGGCACCGTGAGCAGCTTGAGGTCGGCCAGGGCGGCCTTCTTCTTGACGTTCTCGATTTCGTCGCCCTGCAGACCGTGTATCGGGCCGCTGTCGCGCCGAAATGGACGTAGGTCTCGTCTACCTCCGTGATGCAGGGCTTGAGCGGGACCCTCGCCCAGGAACTCGGCCAGGTAGCCGCCGACCTCGGGCGACAGCGTCAGCTTGCCGTCGGAGAAGGCGCCGGCGCCTCCCCAGCCCGACAGCAGGGCGCACGGGCACGCAGTGCAGGCAGCGTCCGCCCGGGCGGCGCGCCGGGCAGGCGCGTTTGGCGATGGCCGGGCCCTTGTCCAGGATCGCCACGCGTCCACAGCCGTGACGGCTCAGCTCCAGCGCGGCGAATATGCCTGCCGGACCGGCTCCCACGATGATGACGTCAAACGAATCGTTCACAATGACATTTCCTTTTCCAGTATCTGCCTCAAAAACTGGCCGGTGAAAGAGCTCGGGATGCCGGCGACTTGCTCAGGCGTGCCCTGGGCGATGATCTCTCCGCCGGCATCGCCGCCCTCAGGACCCAGGTCGACGATCCAATCCGCGGTCTTGATCACGTCCAGATTGTGCTCGATGACCACGACCGTGTTGCCGGAGTCGACCAACCGGTTCAGCACCTGCAGCAGCCGCTCGATGTCGGCGAAGTGCAGGCCCGTCGTCGGCTCGTCCAGAATGTACATGGTTCGGCCGGTGGAGCGACGTGACAGCTCTTTGGCCAGCTTGATGCGCTGAGCCTCGCCGCCGGATAGAGTCGTCGCCGGTTGGCCGAGCCGGATGTAGCCCAGACCTACCTCTTGCAGTGTCTCCAGTTTATGCTGGATGCGCGGGACGTTGCTGAAGAACTCGCTTGCTTCGTCGACGGTCATGTTGAGCACGTCGGCGATGTTGCTGGCCCTTGTATCGAATCTCGAGCGCTTCGCGATTGTACCGCTGGCCGTGGCAGACCTCACAGGGCACGTACACGTCGGGCAGGAACTGCATCTCGATGCGGATGATGCCGTCACCATGGCACGCCTCACAGCGGCCGCCTTTCACGTTGAAGGAGAAGCGTCCGGCCTGGTAGCCGCGCATCTTGGCCTCCGGCACCGAAGCGAACAGCAGGCGGATATCGGTGAACAGGTTCGTGTACGTGGCCGGATTGGAGCGCGGCGTGCGCCCGATGGGCGACTGGTCGACGTCGATGACCTTGTCCAACAGTTCGATGCCGGTAATGTCTTCGTGCCGTCCGGCTTTGGTTCGGGCACGATTCAGGACCTGCGCGAGGCGGTTGTAGAGAATCTCGATCACGAGACTGCTCTTGCCGGAGCCGGAGACGCCGGTGACGCACACGAACTTTCCGAGTGGAATCTCCACATTCACGCGCTTCAGGTTGTTTTCTTCGCGCCCCGACGAATGGTCAGATGGTGGCCGTTGCCGGTGCGCCGCCTGGCCGGGAGCGGGATCTCGCGCTTGCCGGTCAGGAACTGGCCGGTCAGGGAATCGGCGCAGGCCTCGATGTCCGCGACCGTGCCGGCGCAGACCACGTAGCCGCCGTGCTCGCCCGCGCCCGGTCCCAGATCGAGAATCCAGTCGGCAGCGCGGATCGTCTCCGCGTCGTGTTCCACGACCATCACGGTGTTGCCCATGTCTTGCAGGCGCTGTAGCGTCCGAATCAGGCGGGCGTTGTCGCGCTGGTGCAGGCCGATGGACGGCTCGTCCAGGATGTAGAGCACACCCACCAGGTGTGAGCCGATCTGGGTGGCCAATCGGATGCGCTGGGCCTCGCCGCCGGACAAGGTGCCGGCGGCTCGGTCGATGGTCAGGTAGTCCAGACCGACGTCCACGAGGAAATGCAGCCGGGCCAGCAGCTCCTTCAGCACTTGCCGTGCAATCGTGCGCTGCCGCTCCTTCAAGGGTGAGTCTTCGGCCTGCAATCTCTCGATCCACTTGAGGCCGGCGCTGATGGACATGGCGGACACCTGAACGATGTTCAGGTCGTTCACCGTCACTGCCAGCGCCTCGGTTCGAAGCCGTTGGCCGTGACAGACGGGACACGGCGTCTCAGTCATGTAGCGCTCGAGCTCGGCCCGCGCGTAATCGGACGTCGATTCGCGGTAACGTCGCTGCAGAAGCGGCACAGTGCCCTCGAAGGTCGTATCGTACGAGCGCTGGCGGCCGTACTGGTTCTCGATAATTAACGGTGATGACGTCGCCCTTGCGGCTGCCGTACAGGATCACGTTGAGTTGCTCGGGGTGCAGCTCCGCCACCGGCACGTCCGTCGGCACGCCGTAGAAATCCGCCGTGGCTTTGACGAGCTGGTTGAGGTAGTTCTGCCCACCACTGCCTTCGCGATGGAACGGTCGCAGCGCGCCCTCGTCGATAGAAAGCTCTCGGTCCGGCATGATGAGATCCGGATCGAACTCGCGCTGGGTGCCCAGGCCCGTGCAGACCGGACAGGCGCCGTGTGGGCTGTTGAAAGAAAAGGTTCGCGGCTCGATGTCGGGCAGGGAGATGCCGCAGTACACGCAGGCCAGCCGTTCGGAGAAAACCGTATCGGCGGGCGGGTCGGCGCTGGCGTTGTGGACGATCACCACTCCGCCGCCCAGCTTGAGCGCGGTCTCGACCGAATCCGCGAATCGCGCGCGGTCTTCCACGTCGTTCTCGTCCGGCGAGGCTTCATCCCGGCCGTTCGGGCCGGCCTGCTCGGGCTCGCCGTTTTCGTCACTGCTGTGGCCCTCGGCGGACTGACGTCGCACGACCAGGCGGTCGACCACGGCCTCGATGGAGTGCATCTTGTAGCGGTCCAGAGTCGGAAATCGGCTCGTCGACGTCGTAGATCTCGCCGTCGACCCGCACGCGAACGTAGCCTGCCTTGCGGATGTCTTCGATGATCTTCTTGTGCTCGCCCTTGCGATCCTTGATCAGCGGGGCCAGGATCAACAGCCGCGTGCCGTCCGGCAGTCCGCGTATGGCGTCGACGATCTGCTCCACCGACTGTTGGCTGATCTCGCGCCCGCATTGTGGGCAGTGTGGCACGCCGACGCGGGCAAAAAGCAGCCGCAGGTAGTCGTAGATTTCGGTCACTGTGCCTACCGTGGACCGCGGGTTGCGGCTGACACCTCTCTGGTCGATGCTGATGGCCGGGCTGAGCCCCTCGATGTAATCCACATCCGGCTTGTCCATTTGGCCCAGAAATTGCCGGGCGTAGGCAGAGAGGGATTCGACGTAGCGGCGCTGTCCCTCGGCGTAGATGGTGTCGAAGGCGAGAGAAGACTTCCCAGAGCCCGATATGCCGGTAATGACGATCAGTTGGTCACGTGGAATCTCCACGTCGATGTTCTTCAGGTTGTGCTGTCGAGCACCCTTGATCACAATTTGGTCTTGCGCCATTTGGTTTAACCTTATCGGCTGTATTCTGAATCGAGAAGAGAAAGCGCCCTGATGCAGAGAGGGCGCGTCGTCACTGTACTCATATTTTAGTCGCGCTGGCAAATCGGCAGGCCCATCTCGGGCGGCAGGCTGCGATCCCGTGTCCGGGCCTCCGCCCGGAGAGATCACATTGACGCGCTACTCCTTGGGCGGGACTGGCCTGATGCCTTTGTAGGCTTCCGATCCCGTGAGAAGACGCAGCAAGGTCTCGGGATCTTTGCGGCCGATGATATCGTAGAGCTCCTTTGGGGACAGGGGCGTATTATCGTTCATTAAGAACACACGAAAGACCGCCGAAGTCAGCGGAGTGGTGACGGAAATGTAGTCCGGCTGATGGCCGCAATGGGTTTTCAGTGCCTGCCACAGGCCGTCCACGCGATGCACTTCGGCCGTGTTGTCGTCGACCCAGTCGATGTCCTTGGCCTCGTGGTAATCCTGATACTTCGCTCGACACTCAGGACATAGATGGCTGTGGAGCACCACGCGGAAATTGCGTGAGCCTCCAGTCCACCAGTCGAAGTCGATGTGAAACTTGGTGTTGATGTCCGGTTTTCGGCCTTTAACCATTCGATGACCACCTATACTCGAAAACGGGGAGGATTTCCCCGATATGCGTTTGATGTTGTACCCACCCAATCACGCTCACCCGGACGGTTCTTCCAGAGTCCAGTACCCACCGCCCACAGACTTGAAATTGGGGCTCTGCGCCAGCGCAGCGAAAACGGGCCCTGGCGGGCAGCGCCGGATGACGTTGAACGCGGCGTACACAGTCTTCGCGTGAACCGTGCCTTGCGGGCTTAGCTTGGCCAGCTCCGGCATGATCTGGTTGAGGATCTCGGCCACGGAGAGCTGGTCTTCCTCGGCCCGCACCCACACGCCATCCACATCTTCCGCGTTGTCCTCGCCGACGATCATCAACTCGTCGTACTCGCATCGGGTCGGCTGCTTCTTCATTTCGAAATGCAGTCTCTCACCCTCAGCCCGAGCGACGCGGATCCACTCGCGCCGTTCCCGCTTGGGGATGAAATTGATCACGACTCTGAACGGATCGCCGGTTCTCTCCAAAGTGACGTATGCGCCGACCAGGATCGAGTTCTTCCGGTACCATTCATCCAGACCGAAGACGTACCGATGCTCGTGCGACATCCAGGCCGGAATGTGGTTTCCGGTTTGCCCGTCGACGAGGACGATCCGAGTGTGCTGCGTACTGCCCTTCGGGAACAGCTGGCGAACTCGATTCGTCAATGGGAGCGTGCCCACGCGACGATGTGGGTAGGTCAAGACGAAGCTCACCGTCGACGATTCCATAATCTCGCCGGCGGTCGGATCGATTGCTGACAGCTCGTCGTCCAGCTCCCGCTCGAAACGCAGCAACTCCTCGTTCAGTCCGGCGCGATTGTAGGCTTCGGAGTGCGCCAACAGCCGTCGCGGCGGCAGCAGAGCCTCAGGCGGCTCCATCCTGCGGAGGAACCACAGCACCTCGTCGTCCGTCCCCACGTTGTCGAATCGCTCGTCGTTGGCCAGGGCGTAGTTCAGCGAAAACAGCTGGGCCTCCGGCCTGATTTCCGACGGCAACTCGATCTGCTTCAGCAGCTCGTCGGGTGGCATCGCAGCGCCGCTCACATCCAGAACGGCCTCGATAATGTTGCGCAGCCCAACGTGCACATCGGCGAGCAACCCCTTCAGATACCACTCCTGATCGAATCGGACGAAGTCGAGCGTCCCGGCGTTCGCCAGGGCAACCTCGACTTTGCGCTCCACGAGGGAATCATAGCGCGTGAATATCTCGTCGGTCGACGTGGCGGAGATGTTGCTCAGAATGCTTTCCAGTGAATCGCCCAGATTGAGCTTGTGGTCGGTCTCGAGCTGAGCCGCAAACTCCCTGGTCTTGTTCTCGCCCTCAATTTGAACTTCGATCACATTGAAGGGGCTATATGCAGGGTTATAACCGGGCCGTTCAGCAACGACGACGCCAAAGGCGCCGTCTAATGCCGGGAAAACGAGCCCATCTCCCACCTGATAAGCGCCCTGAGGTTGATACGGCTTGCCTCGCTTGAGGTTCGTCCGTACCTGATTGAGCTCCTCATCCTGACGTTGCTCGACGATTGCCCGAGCAATCTGGGAGACGTTGAGTGGCAGCCCAGTTTCGATTAACAAGCTGTACAGAAATTCCAGATCCCGGTTAGTGACGACGAATTCATCTTGCCAATAAGCCTGGGTCTGAGTCTTGAGTTGTTGTAGCACGTGTTATCAGGCCTCCCCGGGATCGAGAGATACATAATGTGACTATGCCGTAGCCGCTGCATATTATAGCAGGTCTGCAGATATTTTACAAACGATGGCAAGAGCAACGGACGCCATTATCCCCGGCGCTTCTCGCGCCGACCCGGTACGCACAACAGGCCCCCCAAACCAACGGTCTGAGGGGCTCTGAATGTCATTATTGCACGGAACGAGGCTGTCAGTGGTGCGAAGCAGGCGGCTGGTCCACCTCAACAGGCGTCCGGTCCGCTTTCGGGCGTGATATTCCCGTATCACATGAGTTGGACATTCAGGTTCCAACACCGAGCCGCGGCAATACCACACCCATAAGCAACACCCAGATCAGCATTGCGCCGATCATGACCAATACGTCACTCATCGTTACCTACTCCTGAAACGTCCATATGCCTGCTTCCTGCCTGTATCCGCTTCCCTCTCATTTTGGCTTTTGGCCTTTGAGACGTTTGTCGATGGCAGACGACAGAGAATAGTAATCGAGGGTGCCGTGGAAAACTATGTCCCCGTCGATGAAGACCAACGGGAATCGCATGTAGCGATCCTTGGCCATGGCCACGATGTCCTTGTGCTTTTCGCGGATAGCCGGATTCGACAGATCGACGTACTCCGTGGCCACTTTGCTGCCGTATTCGCGCCTGAGGGCGCTAGAAACGAGGGCGAAGGTCTCCGCCGAAGACCTGATTGGCCTTCAGCCACCCGTCCAACAAGACTCGGTGGTAGTATTGCCGAAAACCACGATGGACAGCAGCGGTTGCGAGTTTTCCAGTTCGGCATTGGGTAGAGCCATGTTATTGTCCCTTTCGTTTGACGAAGTTGCTGCGCTCAAAGCCTGTTCGAGCCAATTTGTTCGGGAAACGGACCCCGTTTCCGTTAGAGGCTTCAGCCACCGCTGAACGAAGTGGAGCAGGTGGAGCAGCCGGTGGACGCCGGCGCCGAGCCGGCACGGCCGGTCGTCTTGGATGCAAAGACCGACAAGACTTTCTCCACGTGCTGCTGGTGGCAACTCGGGCACTGAATGTCAGTCTCCTGTGTCGACATGGAGACGAGCCTCTCGAATTTGTTGTCGCAATCCTGGCAATGATACTCATAGATTGGCATGGTGCTCACTTCCTCTCTTTCACTGCGTCTTGTATCAGACGTTTAATACTCCCGCTGTCCATTTGCCCGGCCTGGCGGTAAAGCTCGTTGCCGTAACCGTCAAGCAAGACAAACGTGGGAACGGCCTGCACGCCGAATCTGCCCCGCAACTGAAACCCCAGTCCCGACAGGATATCCAGCCGCACAACTCTGGCTTGCGGGGCGACTTCGTGTTCCAGCCTGTCAACGGCAGGCCTGGCCAGGAGGCAGGCGCTTCAGAAGTTGGAGTAGAACTCCACGAGAATCGGCTGGCCCCCTTGTGCCAGGGCGTCGAAGTCCTGCACTGAAGACAGCGGTGTGGCCGTGGTTCGCAGGCAAAAAAATGCCGTTGCGAGAGCCAACAAGACTAAGGCCACGACCCAATTCCCTCGGATGACTCTGGCCAGATCTCGGATCATCGGAATAGCCGCCCCATTCCTTTGCTTTCTCAACTTCTTTGACCCCTCGGATGTGATCTATCGTATACCTCAGGGGGGTATCTAGTGGAAATTATAACATGGTCTGCCGGGTTTGTCAACACAGGCAGGTTTGGCGCCGGCCGCCAACACTGACTATCGTGGCCCCTGTTCTGGCCCTCGCCTGGACGGATCGGGGCGCACTCCGGTGGCTCCGAATTCGGCCTCCAGCGTCCTGACCGCGGCGTCAAGGGCGGCCCCGGACGTGGTGCGAGCCATGGAATGGTTCTCGCTGCCCGCCAGACCTCGCAGCCAGCTTATGACCCGCTCGAGGTACGACATGGGCTCCGCCTCTGGATAATCGTCTTTATCGAAGTAAACCCGAACCTGTGGTGGTAGCTCGACCGCACCCGTCTTGATCTCGACTTCCAGCTCCACCAGACTGACGCGCCGGTGGTATGCCCAGACTGCGAGAATGAGTTTGCGAAAGTCTGATTGAGCACTGAGGTCCCACAGCAGCGCGTTTCCTCCGCGCGCCAACTGCCTGGCCCAGTAGGCGACGCGCCGGCCCCCCTGCGGACCCATCTGATTCACCCGTGGTGCCGACGCTCTCGCCGCCCACGTGGGCTGCAAGCCGAAGAACAGCGAAATGGCGGTCAGCGCAAGCAAAAGCCCCCAGAAGACCGCCTGGCCTATGCTGGCGAAAGTGAGGTCACCTAGCCACGCCAGGTAGATTAGGGGCACGACGACAGCTTCTCGGACGGCGTCTCGGAAAACGATCAGCACGACCGTCACAATGGGAAGCAGAAAGGCAATGACGATCGCTGTTCGCTTCAGTGGGTCCTGCATCAGCTTCCTCCCGAGCGTTCGCAGAAGGCGACGATGGCCTCCAGACTGGCAATGGCCTTCTGCTCTTCTGTTTCACCGGCGGTTCGCCTGCCGTAGCGGACCGCCTCGAACAGGCGCGTGAGGTCTCGCACCGGCTGAACCGGAAATCCGCGCCGAATGAGGAGCTGCTCGAACTCATATGGCGTCATGGCTCTCTCTCGCTGAATTGCGCGCTCCTCGCGCACGACGCGAGTCAACTGCACGTAGCTGCGGGTGATCACGTCGCCGAATGCCTCACCCGCGCGCAGCGCCCCAATCGTCGCCTGTGCCTGCTCGGCCACGCGCTCCAACGTATCACGCGATTGCGGCTCAGGCACGTGATCTGAAGCATCGCGCAGGATGGACGCCGGACGTCTCCAGATCCTCCACAGGATGGCCGCCACGATCCCCGAGATCAAGATCGCCAGGAGGGGCGCGGCAAGCACATCGAGCCAAGGAGGGACCTGGGCCGCGAACTGTGAGGGGGGGATTGGTGTGGGCGTTGCCAGCGTCGTTGGTGATCCCTGTAGCAGAAGCTTCTGATCCTGCGGCGGCTGCGCATGGCGGGTGAGCAGGCTCAGCGCAAGCACGATGAGGCCCATCGCGATGACATCTCCGAGGAGCCTCCGTCGCCCCTCTGAGGTCAACAGGCTGATCACGATGTAGATCGGCAGACCGACCGCGGCCAGCGCGAGTATGGCCCGCAGGATTAAGAGAAAGACATCCACGATGCCGGACGCGAATGCGGTATTGCCTCCCGCTCCCGGTGCCACGTCCGGCAGCCTGAAAGGATGCCCGGCGTGGAACTGGAGCTGCGGCAGGGCGGCAGACAGGAGAATCAGGGCTAAGATGGCGGCGGCCAGGTATCCAAGAGCCTTGACCTTTTCAGTCGACGGGAACCTCATCAGGCGAAACGCCCGGCCTAAACTGAAGGCCAGCACCAAACCCAATGCGAAAACCCATCCGAACTCCAGCCTCAACTCCACAGCCAATGCGATCCCCGCAGCGGCCCATCCGGCAATTACGGCTTCGGCGAACCTGATGAGGTGCGCCTCAATCAGTTTCGTTCCTGCTTCCTTCGCACCAGAGCCGATCCTCCGTTCGAGACCGTCGAGGTCCCAAAGCCACAGTGATCCGGTGATCACGAGCAACATGTACACCGGTGCGATGCCTGACCACACTCCCACGATTGCGGCCAAGACGAAGGCTGCTGCACCGACCGCCGGCGCCGCGGCCCAGCTGAAACGGCGCCCATACCAGGACCACAGGGCACAGGCGATGAACGCGGGCGTCCACTGCCAGTGCGATTGGAGCGCGAAGGTGGCCGTCAAAGTCCCCACGGCAACGAGGGTGGCTGCGAGCCGGAGCCACCACAGCCCGCTCATCGAAGCACCTCCGCGATTGGAGGCGCCAGCGGCTGGCGGGCAAGGGCAACCAACAGCGCTCGGTCTAGCGGCTGGTGGG
This sequence comes from uncultured Chloroflexia bacterium, assembly GCA_963843645.1. Taxonomy (GTDB): domain Bacteria; phylum Chloroflexota; class Anaerolineae; order DAOTYC01; family DAOTYC01; genus CAWJLE01. The sequence continues at coordinate 1,100,283 of CAWJLE010000005.1, forward strand.
TCTGCCAGCTCACGATCCGGATTCCGACGCGCCGAAGGCTGCTCATCACGACGGCTCTCTGGAGCCGGGCCAGGCGAATCGGCAGATCAAGACCCGCAGCGGAAGGGAGGGCGCGGATCTCGAAATCGATCGGGTCCGGGCTGATGATCAGCATCGCGTAGCCCAACGACCCAATTCGCAGGAGTCCCGGCAGGTCGTCGGGCAGCAGCGGAGTGACGACAACGAGCTGCGAGCGGGGCGGGAAGAACCGCGTCGGCAACCTGCTGAGGCTTTCGAACGCGTAGCTCATGCGGGGCTGAGAGCGGGCCAGCGCGTTCAGAATGCGCTCTCGTTGCGGCGCGCCGTAACCCGGAAATACGCGCGCCATCGGTCCGAAGGTCAACAGCCCGACGCGATGGCCGGCTCTGAGGAACAGGTCCGCCAGCGAAGACGTTGCCTGCACGCTATACTCGAAGAGCGTCCCGGCGCCGGTGTGTACGTCGCTTTGCGTCCGTGCGTCCAGGATCAGGCCCACATCGGCCAGGCTTTCCTGCTGGAACTCGTTCGTGAAGAGCCGGCGCTCGTGGCGAGCGGAAACTCGCCAGTTGATCGTTCGTAACCTGTCGCCTAGCGCGTACTCGCGAACGCCGTAGAAATCCACGCCTGATCCGGCGCGGCGCGCGGGAATGGGGCCGGCAAATCCATAGGTCCGCCGCGGACGCAGATCGATGGGATGGAGACGCGCGGTCCGAGGGTAGACGAGCAGCCGGCCGGGGATCTCGATCTGACGTTCGAGGCGGAACAGGCTGAAGTGGTCGCCCGCTGCCAGATTTACGGCCGTAAAACCGAAAGTCTCCACGTTCGCCGGTCACCGAGTACGCCAGCGAGGCGCTGCCCCCGGCCGCCAGGGATACCGCGAGCCGCGGCTCTCCCTCGGCGATGTGCAGTGCCGGGGCCAAGACGTCCTCCATCTGAAACTCCTCCACTCCGCCTCCCGTGTTGGCCACTGTCACTGTGACCTGGACCGGCGTCGCATACGGCGCACGATCGGCGCTCAGTACGCGCTCTGCCGTCACCTGGACGTCGTCCGGCGCGGTCAAGAGCCCCGCCCCGAGGTAAAACAGCAGGGGAAGGCTCAGAAGCAACACGTTCCGGCTTCGAGTGAGGAGCCCCAGAAAGACGATGCACAGATCAGCGCGCTGAGGTACAGAGTCCGGCCCGTCATGCGTCTTCCGGTGTGACCGGCACGGGCACCGTATTGACCACCTCATCGATGATCCCGTCTGCGGCCTGGCGACCGTCCACAGGTCAGGCTGCACGATCAAGCGATGGCGAAGCGCCAGATGGGCGAATCGCTTCACGTCGTCGGGCAGGACGTACGCGCGGCCGTCCATCGCCGCCCAGGAGCGCGCCAGCTTCAGCAGGGCCAGCGAGCCGCGGGGGCTGGCGCCGACGGCGACCTGGCGGTGACCGCGTGTCCCGGCGATCAGGTCGACGATGTAGCGCTTCGATGTCTGCGTCGACGTAGACTTCCTCCACCGCGAGACGCATGGCCAGCAGGCCGGCGGCATCGGTGACGGCGTTCAGCGAGAAGGCATCGCTTTTGCGCTCGCGGCGCCGCCGTAGAATCTCCATCTCTTCGTCTTTCGAGGGATAGCCGAGCGAAAGCTTGATCAGGAAGCGGTCCAGTTGCGCCTCGGGCAAGGGGAAAGTGCCCTCGAATTCGATCGGGTTCTGCGTCGCGATTACGATAAACGGCTCAGGCAGCTTCAGTGTTTCCCCTTCCAGGGTCACCTGGTATTCCTGCATGGCCTCGAGCAGCGCTGATTGGGTCTTCGGCGACGCCCGGTTTACTTCGTCGGCGAGGATGATCTGGGCAAAGATCGGGCCTTCGCGCAGCACGAATCGGTCCTGCCCGCGGTCGAAGAAGTAGCCGCCGGTGATGTCGCCCGGCAGCAGGTCCGGGCGTGAACTGAATTCGCTTGAACGTCAGGCCCAGCGCAACGGCGAAGCTGTTGGCGATCAGGGTCTTTGCGAGGCCGGGGTAGTCCTCCAACAGGATGTGGCCGCCCGGACGAAAGTATTCCGGCCATGATGTTCTGCAGACCGGCTCTCTTGCCGACGATTGCCTTCTCCACTTCGTCGATGACGCGCTGCGAAAGCCCGGCTACTTGAGCGATATCGAGAACCACGTGTCAACCTCCAGTTGTGTTTCGCTTCGGCACAGTCCTCGCCCGACTTGAAACCCGACAATGAAAAAGCCTCTACCGTCACTTCTCTCATTGAGAGACGCTGGTAGAGGCCATCAGTCGACGTGACGATTTGACGATTCTTGACGAGCCTCATCGTCAATATTCGTATGGGCGATTATAACATGCCGCCGGCCGAAAATCAATAGAAGTCGCGGGTTGCATTGCTCATTGACATGTGAGACCGACGCAGTATAATCCGGACGACAGCGATGAGGCCCGCCGTTGGGCGTGAGCCCACAAACGTCGCCTGGCGGCTGATAGCCTCTACCTCGAAGGGTATTTTGGGGTAGGGGCTTTTTGGGTCCTGGTCACTCGCGCCAGGTCATGGAAGGTGGTGAAGAGCATGGCTTCGAATCGATTCGCGCTCGCGGAGGCGGAACTCCTGGCGGCGTTTCGCCGGCCAGGCTGCCCGGTCTGCCGGATCAAGGCAGACACCGCCAGGCGCTATATTGCGCACCTCCTTTGGGAAAACGTAAATGACCTGGGGACGCGCACTCATCTGGCGCACAGCCTCGGTTTCTGTCCCGAACATACGTGGCAGTTGTTCCACATGGCGAAGGAGGGCCTGGGGAGCGAGCTTGGTCCGACCATCATCTACGACGATCTGGTTCGGCGTGTCATCACCGGCCTCCACGAGTTTGCTGCCCGTATTCCGGCCGCCGGGCGACGGCGTAGCCGTCGCGCTTCCTGGTGCGAGGCCCTGGGAGCGGCCTCGAAGCCAGCAGCGTCCAGGCCTGAGGGTGTCTGGCCGTCGGAGCCCTGCCGCCCCTGTGAGTTTGCGCGGAAGAGCGAGCTGAGCAACCTGGGCTGGTTGGTGGAGGCCTGCGCTGAAGATCATTTTCGCGCGCGATACGCAGCGTCGGACGGCCTCTGCCTGAACCACCTGCGCCAGGCACTGGAGCTTTCCGGCGCCAGCGACCCGAGCGCAGCCGGATTCCTGATCGAGAGAGCGGTGCAGCGGCTGTCGGTCCTGGCGACGGACCTGGACGAGTACCAGCGCAAGCAGAACTGGCATTACCACGAGGAGGCGACCACGCCCGACGAGAGGGATCCCCCAGATGGGCGACGCAGTTCTTCGGCGGTCCCGAGCTGTCTCCTGCGGAGGAAGAAGAGGACACGGCAAAGCCGCACGCGCCCTGATCTTTCGTGCGACGGGAGCGAATCGCTACGGTTCGCTCCCCGAGTCCCGACAGGGCCTGCTTTGGCTGGCCTTGCTCCCTTGCGTGTGCGGTGATCAAATGGCTTGCATCTGGCGTCTTGCCACGAGGAACAGGGGCAAGGCGGCGGACTCTGCGGCCAGAGAGAACGCGATGACCAATGGCAGCGAGACTCCGTAGAAGACACCGATCAACGCGCTCCCCAGAAACCAGAACACACCGTAGCCGGCGGTGAAGAGGCCATACGCCGAAGCGCGCCGTTCAACGGGTACCATCAGCGCGACCGCGGCGGGAATGATCGACTCGTGGACTCCCATGCCCAGACCCCAGAGCCCGATTCCAACGAACGCGGCCCAGAAGCCCCCCAGGAACACCAGCGGTGCAAAGGCAGCAGAGAGGACCGTCAAGGGAACCAGGACGATGATGCCGAACCGGTCGAAGAGGCGACCGCAGACCAGCGAGCCGGCCCCGCTCATGCCCATTGCCACGGCGTAGAAGACCGGGATCAGATCAGTCGTTACGGTGGCCGTCTTCTCGAAGTGATAGGCCATGAATGGGAAGTCGGCGAATCCGGCGGCGACGAGTGCTGCTCCTGCCAGATAAAGCCAAAACACGCGCGGCAGGCCCCTGGTTTGGATATTGGGAGGAGTACGTTCCATCTCCTCCGGATGAGGATACGTCAGGCGAGCGACGGCCAGCAGAGCAAGCATGATGAGAGCAGGGATCAGCAGCAAGGCGAAGGCCAGCCGGTAGTTGCCACGCCAGGCCAGCACTGCGGCGCCGGCGAGCGGTCCGAACAACGCTCCCGCCTGGTCGAGCGCTTCGTGCAAACCGAAGGCCCAGCCGTATCCGCCCATCTCCCTGGCGGCGTGGGACAACATAACGTCGCGGGGCGGATTGCGGGTGGCGCGGCCGAAGCGTTCCAGGATGATGAGCACGGCGGCCATCTGCCAACTCCCCGCCACAGCCAGCAGCGGCACAGACGCCATCTGGACGACGTAGCCGAAGATGGTGATCGGCCAAAACTGTCCCGTTCTGTCGCTGAGGCCGCCCGAGACCAGACGCCAGGCGTACCCCAGCAGCTCCCCAAATCCGGTCACGACGGCGACGGTCAAAGCGCTGGCGCCCAGGAAGGCCAGGTACGGGCCGATGATTCCTCTCGAGCCCTCGTAGGTGAAATCCGCGAAGAAGCTCATCACGCCGATCAGCAGGACGAATTTGAAGGCTCGGGACCTCATGGGCGACGGTTTCATCGATCGGCCTCCCCCTTCTACCAGGGTCTGGCGCGGGCAGCGCGCGCCGGTTTCGAGCTACTATTGTACCTCACGCGAATCATCTTTGCAGGATTGCAGATGACATCATCGGTTCGTTTCAGTGGCCTTGACACGGGAAGCCTGGTGGACTATAATTAATAATCAGCCCGTCTGTTTATTTTAAGGAGAAACGATGGCCAGAACCGTCAAGCCGGAGCAATTCGCAGCGAAACGCAAAGAGATACTGGAGGCCACCCAACGATTGGTGTTGGCCAAGGGATATGAGCGAATGTCGATCCAGGACATCCTGGACGAGCTCGAGATCTCCAGCGGGGCTTTCCACCACTACTTTGGCTCGCGGGAAGCGCTGCTCGAAGCGTTCATCCAACAGATCAAGCAAGGGGCGGAAGAGCCGCTCCTGCCCATCATCCATGACCCACATCTGACCGCCCTCGAAAAACTGCAGGGCTTCTTTGGCGCGCTGGACCAGTTGAGGTTCGCCCACCGTGCGGACGTAGTCAAGCTGTGGCGGGTCTGGTACACCGACGACAACGCCATCGTTCGCCAGAAAGTAGACGAGGCAGTCCTTCAGCAGCGTGCGCCGCTGCTGACTGAAATCGTGCGGCAGGGCATGCGAGAGGGCGCCTTCACGACCACCCATCCGGATCAGGTTGGGGAGGTCGTCCTGTTCTTGTGGCAGGGCATGGGGAACACTCATGCCAGGTTGCTGCACTCGTTAGGTCAGGGGGCTGACGAGCAGCGCGGCATCGAAGCCATCATCGCTACTCATGCTGCCTACATGGAAGCGATTGAACGCGTGCTGGGCGCGCCACCCAATTCTCTGCGTCGTATCGATGGCGAAATGGTGGAAATGTGGGTGGCGGCGCTGCCAGGGAGTCATCATGCTTAAGACAGTCGCGCCGATTCTGTTCTACGTCGTCAATGTTCTTATGTTCCCGGTGACGCTGATCGGTTACGTGATCTGGATCGGCAAAATTCTCCTCACCGGACGCAAGTCTGGTGTGTCGGTGACGGCGCAAGGACCGCTTGCGGCGCGCTGGCTCGAGCACAATCTGGGGACCAGGGAGGATGAGCCGGCGAATCGGCTGATGATGGTGCTGCCGGGTATCTCTCCCCTGGGGGTGCACCTGGCGGCCGGCCCTCTGCTGCTGGCCCACCGCCTGACGGGTTACGTGCCGAGAGCCTTCCGGTATCCTTTCGAGGGCGATATTTCGGAGCAGTACGAAGCCTCTGCCCGGCAAACCTTCTTCGATGCCGTCGTTGCTCGCCACCTCGCCGACGTTTCGCAGCTCGTCATTCTCGGCGCGGGCTTTGACACGCGCGCGTTCAGACAGCCGAAGGGGGCGCGGGTCCGATCCTTCGAGATCGACGCCCCAAAGACGCAAGCGATCAAGCGCGAGGTGCTCGGGAAGGCCGACATCGACCTGGCCGGAGTCACATTCGTCAGCGCTGACTTCGAGAAGGAAGACTGGCTCAAACGGCTCATTGAAGCGGGCTTCGATCCCGACGAGCCGGCCCTGTTCCTCTGGGAAGGCGTGGTCATGTACCTGAACAGGGAAGCCGTCGTGGCCACCTTGCGCACAATCGCCGGCACCGCCAGGGGCAGCGTCCTCGCTTTCGATTACTTCACGACCGAACCCCTCAACTCGCGCGCGCTCTATTGGCGTTACGGGCGAGCGATGACCAACGCCGCGGGTGAGCCGCTCAGGTTCGGGATCGACAGCACGCCGCCGTCGAGCGAGCGTCTCGCCGAGTTCATCCGGGCTTGTGGGGTGTCCCTCGGTGAGCAGCACACCTTGGGGCAAGAGACGAATGGGAAGCGCGCGTGGGGCGGGTTCGCCACCGCGATTGTGAAGTGAGGGTACATACAAAGTGAAGGATCTTATCGTTCCAACGTTAAGGACGTTTCTTCTGGGTGTCGTCGTTCTGGGAGTATTGCTCTTTTTCCCGGCGTGGACACTCAATTATTGGCAAGCCTGGGTCTTTGTCCTGGTCTTCATGATGTCAACGAACGTGATCGGAGTCTACCTTTCTCTGAAAAACCCGGCGCTTCTGAAGCGGCGCATGAATTTCGGGCCTGCGGCGGAACAGAGCCCGGCGCAGAAAATCATCGCTTCTTTCCTCATCGTGAGCTTTCTTGCATTGCTGATCTTTTGTGCGTTCGATCATCGCTTGGGCTGGTCTCCGGTACCGTCGTACGTGTCATGGACAGGAGACGTCCTGGTCGCTCTTGGCTTGTTCATCGACCTGCTCGTGCTCAGGGAGAACAGCTTCGGAGCATCCAACGTTCAGGTCTTTGAACACCAAAAAGTCATCTCGACCGGCCCATATGCTCTCGTCAGGCATCCCATGTACGCTGGAACCCTCGTCATGGTTGCCGGCGTGCCGCTGGCACTTGGCTCGTGGTGGGGACTGGGGATCCTTGTTCTCACCGTGCCGGTCCTGATGTGGAGAATCCTCGATGAGGAAAAGCTCCTCGAGCAGGATCTGCCTGGATACGTGGAATACGCCCAAAAGGTGCGGTATCGTCTGGTGCCCCATCTTTGGTGACTCGCTTTGGTGACTCGCTGAAGTCTGCGTGACCGTGCTCAGAACGGTGCGTTTGGTGCGATATCCCATTGGCCCCTGACCTGCCTGTTGATTTTTCTCTCATTGCGGTGGTATAATAGCTGCATATACAGAAGACGATGAGGCTCGTCACGGGCGCTCTCGGGTTGCCCGGAAGCGTCATTGTGGTTGACTGATAGCCTCTACCAGTGCTTCTCGTTGAGAGAAGCGCAGGTAGGGGCTGTTTTCATTCGTGGAGATGCGGCGGCCGGTAAAGGACCGGGATACGCCCGGTTGTACCGGCGGCAGTGGGCCAGCCGCGCATCTCCCGGAAAGGCTGTTGGCATGGCTTTTCACAGCATACTCTTCGAAAGAGCCGAAGACCGCACAGAAGTGGCAGAAGCACCCGCCTTTTTCGTCGACTTGAATCTCGACCAGATCGTGGACGCCGTCACCCTGGCGAAGCGGGAATACGACCTGAGACCGTTCTTCCACACCCCACTGAATGATGCCGGCGCGATAGAATACCGGCACGACGTCATGCGCGACCTCGAAAGCAGAACTCTGTTCGACCACATCGAATCGTTTGCGCGGAGACTGGGCGACATGCGCGAGCATCTCGCCCAGGAGCAGAAGCTTCACAACAAGTACCAAAAGGAAAGCTGGTTTCTGGACGCGGTGGAGATTTATTGCGGCGCCGTCAACGATCTGGTGGGCGACCTGGCCGCGGTGAGCCTGCGATCGCGTGGCCTTTTGGCCTTCAGAGAGTATCTGGCGACCTATGCCAGCTCCGTCGGCTTCGTGTCGCTTGCGGCGGAGACGAAGCGGCTGAAGGCCGACCTGGCCACGGTACGATACTCTCTGCTCATAAAGGATTCCAGTATCACGGTGCGCAGGTACGAGGGCGAAAGGGATTACAGCGCGGATGTCTCAGCGACCTTTGAGAAATTCAGGCAGGGAGCCGTGGAGAGCTACCTGGCTAGATTCCGCGATTCGGCCGACATGAACCACGTGGAAGCAGCAGTGCTGGATTTCGTGGCGCAATTGCATCCTGACATATTTCTGCATCTCGACAGCTATTGCGCAAACAACGCCGATTACCTGGATGAGACCCTGGCGGTCTTCGACCGGGAAATACAATTCTACATCGCTTATCTGGAGTACATCGCCACACTCAAACGGGCGGGGTTAAAATTCTGTTATCCGCGCGTATCCAACGAACGCAAGGAGGTTTACGATTATGAAGGATTCGATTTGGCCCTGGCCCGCAAGCTGATCTTCGAAAAGTCGTCGGTGGTCTGCAACGATTTCCATTTGCACGGCAAGGAGCGCATCATCGTCGTCACCGGCCCGAACCAGGGCGGCAAAACGACCTTCGCGCGCGCCTTTGGGCAGTTGCATTACTTGGCCAGCCTCGGCTGCCCCGTCCCGGGTCGAGAGGCGCAGCTCTTCCTGTTCGACCGGCTCTTCACGCACTTCGAAAAAGAAGAAGACATACAAAACCTCCGGGGCAAGCTGCAGGACGATCTGGTCAGGATCTACGGCATTCTGAACCAGGCCACGTCCAACAGCATCGTCATCGTCAACGAGATCTTCACCTCCACGACATTACAGGATGCCGTATTCTTAGGTAGGAAGGTAATGGAAAGGATGAGCAGGTTGGATCTCTTGTGTGTTTGTGTGACCTTCGTTGACGAACTGGCCTCTTCGAGCGAGAAGACGGTTAGCATGGTCAGTTCAGTCGTGCCTGCCAACCCAGCGTTGCGAACCTACAAGATCGTACGGAGGCCGGCTGACGGGCTCGCGTATGCAGTGACTATTGCCGAGAAGTATGGGCTTACGTACGATCGTGTGAAGGAGCGTATCAAATCATGAAGGCTTTTCTCCTGTATAGGGATCGCGATCTCGACCTCCAATGGAAATTGCCGTCGAATGAGCCGGCGCTGACGCAGGACCTGGAGCTGGATACGCTGTTCAGTGCCATGGCGCTGGGCGACCAGTTCTTGCGCGACGTGACGAAGAAAGTGGTTTTGTCCAGTGTGAGCGACGTGGACACGATAGTGTACCGTCAGCATGTCCTCAACGATTGCCTGAAGAATCCCTCGGTCGTCAGGGACATCTACGGTATCGCGGTCGAAGCCATCGAGAGCGAACGGAAGCACTATTTTGGTCTTCTGCGTGATTATCCCGACACGATTCTGCACAGGTCGATAGACGTGCTGCAGATGTTTGTGGGCGTTCTCGAGAAACTGAGGAACATCGCGGATGGACAGGCCGGTGGATTTGAGTCGGAGGGCTTCACGCGGTTTTTCGCGATGCTCGGCACGGAACTTAGCGACGAGTATTTTGCCGTCGTCCGGGAACACCTGCGAGAGCTGCGATTCCGCGGAGGCGTCTTGATCAGTGGCGAATTGGGCAAGGGCAACAAAGGCGCTAATTACGTCCTGCGCAAGCCGCCCGATCGCCAACAGAGTTGGTTCCAGCAGTTCTTTGCCGAGAAACCGCCCACCTATACCTTTCGCCTCGCTCCCCGAGATGAATCTGGCGCCAAGGCGCTGTCGGAACTGAGAGACAGAGGGGTCAACCTGGTCGCCAATGCGCTCGCGCAGTCGAACGCTCACATCCTCAGTTTTTTCGAAATGTTGCGGACCGAACTGGCGTTTTACGTGGGCTGCCTGAATTTGCGCGAGCAACTGGCTCAGGTAGGGGAGCCAATGTCTTTTCCCGTGCCGGCCGCCCACGGCGAACGCAAGCATTCTTTCAACGGATTGTACGACGTCTGCCTGGCTCTGACCATGAAACGAGCAATCGTGGCCAACGACGTGGATGCGGACAACAAGGACCTCGTGGTCATCACTGGCGCCAACCAGGGCGGCAAATCGACTTTTCTGCGCAGCGTCGGTCTGGCTCAATTGATGATGCAATGTGGCATGTTCGTGCCGGCCAGGTCGTTCAGCGCCAATGTCTGTAGCCACATTTTCACGCATTTCAAACGCGAGGAAGACGTGACCATGAACAGTGGGAAACTCGACGAAGAACTCAGTCGAATGAGCGCGATTGTGGACGACATAACGCCAGACTCTTTGCTGCTATTCAATGAGTCCTTTGCGGCGACAAACGAACGAGAAGGCTCGGAGATCGCGAGACAGATCGTCAGTGCCCTGTTGGATCGGGGTGTTAAAGTATTCTTTGTCACGCACCTGTACGAATTCGCGCACGGGCTCTATACGCAGGAGTTGGGAACGGCCTTGTTCCTTCGCGCCGAGAGGGAGCCAGACGGGCGACGGACGTTCGAGCTGGCGCAGGGCGAACCGCTACAGACGAGCTTTGGCGAGGATTTGTACAACCAGATATTTGGAACGGATGAAGACAATCCGAGCGGCGACGCGCAGGCAGTTGTGCTTCAGCAGGTGGCCTGATGGCGGATGTCACCGACTTTCGCAACTATCTTGCGCCGGAAGGCGATAAAGCGCCGGCGAATGAGGATGGGTTGACTCTCGTGGACAAGCTGCTTGTTGCCCTGCGACATCCGGTGCCTGATCGGGCTGGCCTGGCCATCGACGTACTGGCTTACCGGCTCCGTGAGCCGAAGGCGATCGTGCCGCTGATCAAGCTCTTGAGCGAGTCGATGGACGCTGAGGTTTTGAAGCAAGCAGCCCTGGCCTTGGGGTATTTTCGAGACCCGAGAGCAGTGGAACCATTGCGGGCGCTGCGTGGTGGACAAACCACGCCGCTCGTCGTGCGCCTGGCAGCCGTCGAAGCTCTGGCGCAGATTGGGGGCGAGGAAGCCGAGCGAGGCCTTTGTGAGGCGCTGGCTGATCTGAACGAATCGGTGCAGGGCAGGGCAGCCGGCAAGCTGGGTGAACGAAGACGAGCCTGTTCGGCATAGCTGGGCTACCCCCGCGGTTCCGGCTCCCAGCCCGGACCGAGTCGAAGAGGAGCGCTGAAATCAATCTGTTCTGTCTGGTGGTACATAATACTCCCTCCGGCCGCTGCCTGGAAGGAGAGTTCGATCTCGAATAGCGAAAGACTCCCACCAGGATTGCCAGTAGGAGTCATCAGCCGGCCACGACGGTTACAGGGGAGATTCCATGTCTGCCGGTGTCGACGTCAGCCAGGCTGCCGGCGTCGATATCGCCCATCAAACCGCCAGCGTGGTCGCCAACCAGTCGAATATGCGTTCGTGCGCGCGAAACAGCGCGCCCGCCTGGCAATGTTCCTCGGCGCCCTCTTCGGCGGTGAACAGCATCCACTCCTTCGGAGAAGTCAACGCGTCATACAGCTTCTTGGCCTGACCTGGGAATGACGTCTCGTGCTCACTGTCGACGATGAGCGTTGGACACTCGATCTTGCCGGCCTGACCTTCCATAGTGTACTGGGCGACCTTCAAGTACCACTCAGCCGGGCTGGCGGCCCCGAAGGTGAACATACCGTTCTCCACGCCCCACCGGACAGATACGCTGGCTTCGGCCGCTTTCCAGACGTCGGCGCTGAAATCGTCGGGCTTGGCCTGAGCCAGAGAAATCACGTCCTCAGCGGTCATTCCTTGTGGTGCGATCGCATCCAGGAAGCTATACACACCGCCATCCGCAATGCACGCTGCGAGTCGGTGCTCGTACGCAGCCGCGCGCGGGGCCATGTAACCACCAAAGCTGATGCCCATGAGGGCGATTCGCTTCGCGTCCACTTCCGGTCGGGTCAGCGCGTAGTCGACCACCGGCGCGATGACTTCTCCCAATCCGGACGGAATGGCAGGCGCTGCTCGCGAATGACCGCGCCCTGTCCAGGACCCTCGAACGTCAGACAATGAAATCCTCGCCTGGCGACGGCAATGGCTCCGTCAGAATAGAGCTCTTCCAGCGTGCCATCGAAACCTGTCTGAAGGATTAGCAGCGGTCCCGGGCCAGGTACTCCCTCGGCGCGGTAGAAATAGCCAGGCAAGACGGTCCCCTCGTATGGAATCTCCACCGGCTCGATTCCTGTGCTCAGCTGGGCGAACTTCCGAAAACACTCGCGGCTCTGTCCCCAGGTTGCCAGAATCCTCGGATCTGTCGGTTTCCCGTGCAGGTAGAACTCGGCCGCTCGATAGTAGGTGCAGGCTCGCAAGTATGAGTCTCGAGCGTTAACGCGCCTGCCAGCCGCCTGCCAGGCATCCGCTGCAACGCGCATACGCCCGGCGGTCCGATACCATTCGGCGTACCAGCTTTCGAAATCCCCCTCTTTGATGCGATACGCGGTCGACAGGCACTCGGCAATGTCGGCAGCGCCGTAGGCTGTCGCGCTCAAAGCACGCATCAACTGGTAGGAAAACGCGGGATCATTGAAGTAGATCTGGCTCCCCAGGCTCCTTTCAGAGTGCGACGCCACCTCATCCCGAGTAGCCTGTGTCGTCGCGTGGGCGATCGGCGCAAGCCGTCGCGAACCAAGTGCAGCCAGGAGTCCAACGACCGTCGAGCCGACCATAAACCGTCTTCGGGTGACGCGCTCACCTTGCATCTTTGTGGCCTCCATCTCGGGAACAGGTGGCAAATCTGAGTTCAGCCACCAGATTATAAGCAAAGATGCGAAGGGTCGCAAGTAAGCGACCGGGCATCGACTACCTGCCGGCGGTCATTGGGCCAGGAGGGCAAAACGCCAGCGTGGTCCGCGAGGGTTCGTGACTTGCGCGATTGCGCCAGTGGTGTCTATAATGACGATACCGTCGACGTTGTCGGCAGTCGTCGGTCGGGGCGATGGGACCGGCGAAAGAGGAGGCAAGGATGACGGACGCGGCATTCTTGAAGACATTCGATCTCTTCAATGGGCTAATGGCCCCACAGCTTCAGGTTCTCGCGGACGTCTGCCACGAGGTCACTCTGAATCGAGGCGAGACAATCCTGAACGAGAGCGGCGCCACCGATGACGTTTACATGATCGTTCGAGGTGAGGTCGAAGTGGTGCTTGGTGCGCAGGGCGCTGAGGCTCACATTCCGAACCCACCGAGTCCCCTTTCAGTTGGACGCCTGGGCGCCGGACAGACGTTCGGTGAGATGGCTCTCGTCGACCAGGGTCCGCGCTCGGCTACGGTCCGCTGCGTGGCGGACGCTACGCAACTGCTCGTGATGAGTCGAAACGACTTCATCCGGCTATGTGAGGAAGACCATTCGCTGGGCTACGTCGTGATGCGCAATATCGCTGCGGACCTGGCGTTCAAGCTCAGGACGCGCAATCTGGCCCGCATCTGACGGCGGTATGCGGCTCCGGCGGGTGGGGCAGGGGGGACCAGGGTGATCTATAAGGTCAGCTACGTGGTTTTGGGGGGACAGCATCCGGGCACGATTCGTAACGAAAGTGAGTTCCCCATCGTCGGAGATGTAGTGCAGATCGGAGACAAATCCTTTAAGGTTCTCGAAGTCCTTGACCTGATCCCCACGCGTGGCGATTTCGGGTATCTCCACGTCACCTGCGAGCCCGCAGAGAACTCCAGTCCCGCGACTTCCGAGACGTCCAAGTCGCCGGACGTCCTCCTCGACCGGCGTTGATTTGACACGAACCGTTCACTAGGGTACACTGCTCCCCCGGTTGGGGAGTAGCCTACCGCGCAATCGGGCGGACAGTCGACAACCACGGAGCTTGCGCTTCCGGCTGTTCGGAGTGTTTCGGCACTATCTGGCGAGACCACCACGATCGTCTTCGACGTGGCGGCCTCGTTTTTTGTGGTGATCTAGCACAGGCGAGCGGCATCGATCTGGAAGGAATCATGGGCGTTCTCGAAATCTTGCTGTTGGCGGTTGGCCTGGCCATGGACTGCTTCGCCGTGTCGCTCGGAATCGGAACGGCCCGACAGGCCTGCGCGCCCCGTCCCATCTTTCGTCTATCGTTTCATTTTGGGTTGTTTCAAAGCCTCATGCCGCTGCTGGGTTGGTTCGGAGGTTCGCGCGTCGCCTATCTCATCGGCGGGGTCGACCACTGGGTCGCGTTTGCTCTGTTAGGCTGGGTGGGCGGACGGATGATCCGCTCCGGCTTTGATTCGGAGAGCGAATCCTATTCTTCGTGCGATCCGTCTCGGGGTCGCATGCTCGTCATCTTGTCGGTGGCGACCAGCATCGATGCCCTGGCCGTGGGCCTGAGTCTGGCGATGCTGCGCGTGGACATCGTGCCGCCTATCATCGCCATCGGCGTGATCACCGCACTTATCTCCGTCCTGGGCCTGCGTCTTGGCGCCCGGCTGGGCGAGGCTTTCGGCAAGCGCACCGAGATCGTCGGCGGCCTCATCCTGATCGGCATTGGCTTTCGCGTGCTTCTGGGGCACTTGCTGGGATAAACAAGACTTCTGAAGTTTCAAAAACTTCGGAAGTCAATAGCCGGGCTATTTTACTGCCGCCCAGCGCGCCTTCACGATGTCCTGGGCGGCCGGCCCGGCCGCGAATTCCACAAAGGATCTCGCTCCCGCATCGGCGTCCGTGAACACGACCAGCGCCAGGATGCGCGTAAGTGGGTACGTGCCCTCCTTGACCGTCTTTGGAATCGGCTCCAACCCTTCGATCGCCAGCGCCTTGACTGTCGTCGTGAGGTCGCCCATACCGGTGTAGCCGATAGCGTTTGGATGCAGCGCGACGTAATCCACCACGGCCTGGCTGCTGGGCATGACCACAGCGGCCGGCGTAACCGCCTGACGGTCCATCACCAATGACTCGAAACCCTGCCGGCTGCCCGAACCGTCCTCTCGGCTGACGACCAGGGTGTCGCCGATCTTGCCACCCACCTCGCGCCAGTCGCCGATGCGCCCGCGGAAGATGCCTCGAACTTGCGCCAGACCGAGGCCGTCGATGGGATTAGATGGATGGACGATCACTGATAATCCGTCCAATGCGATGGGGGTTGCCTGGAGGCCGGCACGATCCAGCTCCTCCTTCGTCGGGGCCCAGGACGAAGCGGCGACGTCGACTTGCCCGGCCTGGAGAAGATCCAGTCCCAGGCCTGAGCCCCCCAACTGCAGGTCGAACGTGACGTAAGGGCGTTGTGTTATGTAGCTCTCGGTCAGCGCCTGAAGCAGTGGCTGCATGGAGGTCGAGCCGGAGATGCGAAGGAGAATAGGCTTCGGCGGCTCAAGCGCCCGCCCGCAAGCCGTCGACGCCAGCGCCAGGACCAGCGCCCACGCCCAGAACCTGCGGCAAACCACCACTCAGTCTACCGCCAGACGAGGGTGGCGACCAGACTGATCAGGCCGGCCGCCCAGCAATATGCGGCGAACGGGTACAGCGTGCCCCGCTGCAGATACTTGAGCAGGTAGCGGATGACCAGAAGGCCGACCACGACTGCGGCCAGCGCGCCGATCAACAGCTCGAGCGCGCCGGTGCCGGCGCCCTGCGCGGCCGCGGCGGCTGCCGGGTGGCGGACGAGATCGAACAGCTGCTTGAGGCCGGTCCCCAGGATGATCGGGATGCTGAGCAGGAAGCTGAAGCGAGCGGCGTGCTCTCGTTTGAGGCCGCGCCAGAGACCGGTCGAGATCGTGGCGCCGGAGCGAGAAATGCCGGGCAGGATAGCCAACGCCTGTGAGACGCCGATCAGCAAGGCGTCCAGCCACAACAGGTCCGGCAACTCCCGCCAGAGCTCGCTGAAGCGCTCGGCGAGGGCCAGGATGATGCCGGTCAAGATCAACAGGGCCGCGACCGCCGCTGGGGACGAGAAGACGCTCTCGAAGAAGTCTTTCAGGAAGACACCGGCCAGCGCGGCCGGAATTGTGCCCAGGATGATCCACCAGCCCAGCATGGCCGTGTAGGTCCGCTGACTGGGCTGGAACAACGCCGCTACCCAGGCCGTGATGATGTCCCAGAGGTCGCGATAGAAGAAGAGGACCACTGCAATGAGGGTGCCCAGATGTAACGTCGTATCGAACACGAGGTCGGGAATGTTCCACCCCAGCCACCAGGGTACGAGCACCAGGTGTGCTGAGCTGGACACCGGAGCGAACTCAGTTGCTCCCTGGACGATGCCGAGGATCAGGGCTTGAAAGATATTCAACGTAGTCGTCCCCTTCCTTTGTTGAGCATCCACGTGCGATTGAGTGGGATCGCGCCGCCGCAGCCCGTGACCGAGCCCGACGCTCGCTTAGTCAAATTGCTCGCAACTCAACGCGCGGCAATGTCGCTCCCGAGCAGCCTTGTTCTTGACGCGTACTTCATGCTCCACGACCGGATAACCAGCGAGGAACTCCTCTTTCACCTGGCCGAACGTACCACTTATGATCGATTCACGGATGCGACCCGCCAGGTGAATCAGAAAGTGCAGGTTGTGCAGAGTCGTCAGCCGCAGGCCAAGGATTTCCTCGGCCATGATCAGATGCCGAACGTAGGCGCGGCTGAAGTTCGTACAAGCGTAGCAGGTGCAGCCCTCTTCGATGGGGCCGGAGTCTTCGGCGAACCGCGCATTGCGAATGTTCAACCGTCCACGGCGTGTGAACAGTGCGCCGTTCCGTGCGATCCGCGTGGGCAACACGCAATCGAAGATGTCGACTCCCCGAGCTACCCCTTCGAACAGGTCCTCGGGCGACCCGACGCCCATCAAATAGCGTGGCTTGTTTTCCGGCAGGACGGCGGCCATTTCGTCCAGGATGGCGTGCATCTCCTGCTTCGATTCGCCGACGGACAGCCCACCGATGGCATAGCCGGGGAAGTCCAGCCCGGTCAAGAAGTGGGCGCTCTCACGGCGCAGGTCCGCGAACACCCCGCCTTGCACGATGCCGAACAGGGCCTGATCCGTGCGCCGCTGGGCTGCCCGGCAGCGTGCGGCCCAGCGATGCGTTCGCTCCATCGCCGCGCGGCTGTACTCCCGGTCGCACGGATCGGCGCACTCGTCGAAGCACATGATGATGTCTGCGCCGAGCTTCTCCTCAATGTCGATGACGCGCTCAGGTGTGAACAAGTGCTCCGAGCCGTCGATGTGCGACCGAAACGTCACGCCATCGTCGCTGACCTTGCGTAAGTGCTCCAGGCTGAACACCTGGAACCCGCCGCTGTCGGTCAGGATCGGCCCTGGCCACTGCATGAAGCCGTGCAATCCTCCCAATCGGGCGATCAGCTCCGCGCCCGGCCGCAGGTAGAGGTGGTAGGTGTTGGCCAGAATCAGGCTCGCGCCCAACTCCTGCAACTCGCGCGGCGACACCGATTTGACTGTCGCTTGAGTGCCCACCGGCGCAAACACTGGCGTCGGAATGGCTCCGTGCGGAGTGTGAAAATAGCCCGCACGCGCCGCACTCTGCGCGTCTCGGGCAGTGAGTTCGTACGAAAATGACATGGTGTTTATTATACCTTCATCGTATGTCGCGGACAAATCCCATTTTGTGGGTTTCCATAGCCTGTGTTACGATAAGGGATGCGTAAAGCGTTATGCGTGATACGTCGAGCGTGATCCGTAATGCGTAATAAATAGCTTTGCCCGTCGCCATCGGGTATTACGTATCACGCTTGATGCCCTTCGCATCGGGAGCGTTCATGATCGAGCCGGATCGATTTGAGTCTTTCTGCGCGGCGCTGGCCGATGCCTTGCATGGCGATCTACCTGGGCCGGCCGCGCAGCAATTGATGTCCACCGTGCCTCGGAGGTCGCTCGACGGCCGGATGTTGCGGCGGGGTGCGGTCCTGCTGCTGCTGTACAGCACGGCCGACGGCATTTATCTGCCACTAACCCGGCGCGATCCCCACCTGGCCCACCATGGCGGGCAGATCTCGCTGCCGGGCGGAGGCTGGGAGCTGGCCGACGCCTCGCTGACGGAAACGGCCCTGCGCGAGGCGCACGAGGAGCTCGGCGTCGATCCGGCGCGTGTCCGTGTCCTTGGTGCTTTGACACCTCTCAACATCCCGGTCAGCTCGAACCAGATCTTTCCCTTCCTCGCCTGTCACGAGGGCCGGCCCGATTTCCGCGCCGAGCCCACCGAAGTAGCGGAGATCATCGAAACGCCCGTCCGGCTGCTGCTGCGGCCGGACATCCGCGCCGAGAAAACTCGCCTGCGTGACGACAAGCCGGTTCGTACACCGTATTATCAGGTGGGCCCGCACGAGGTGTGGGGCGCCACCGCCATGATCCTCAGCGAATTCCTGGCTCTCGTCGGCCCACTCGTCGCTCTCCTGCCCTAGCCCGTCCGTTCTTCTCGGACCGGGCTCTTCACGATCTCGGAATTCTGGCCGTGACTCAGCCGTCCTCAGCCTGACCGGTCTCTAACCGGCAGCGCGAGCGTGCTCGAATGACCATCGCCCCGTCCGCCCCCTGGGTGCTGACTTCGTGGGCCCAGACGCCGCACGGCCCGTCCTGACCCAGCCGGCGGCAGCAGACGTTCAGACGGTCGCCCGTTCGCGCTGGGTGCAGATACTCGACATCCAGTCGCTCGGGCCGGACGTTGGATCCGACGCTCTCGGCCAGATTCTCGAACAGCCACACCAGGTATTGGGCATTGTTCACGTGCCCCATCGTATCTACCTCGTGTCGCTGCACGGTGTGCGTCGATATGTAATCACGGGCTGCCGGGTTGGCCTCAATGGGTGCGGCCACGAAGTCTTTCGTGACGGTGAGCGCGGCGTGCGGCTGGACCGGAAATGCAGTCAACATCTCGTTCGGAATGCGTGTCGGCTGCCCGCTGGCGAGATCGACGAACGCCCATTCCGCCTGTGCTCCGAAGATCACCTGCCCACTCTCCTGCCGCCGGATCAGGTACTGGCGATTGCAGCGCAGGCGGCGAAACTCCGATATCCACGTGGTGGCCGCCAATCGCTCGCCGTATTCGGCCCCTGCTCGCCATTCGATCCAAAAGCGGCGCACCCACCAGAAGGCACCCATTGCCTCGTAGCGCGCCAGCGGGAAGCCGCAGTGAGCCGAGGCCAGCACCCCAAGCTCTTGCAGCCAGTTGAGGTAGACTTCGGCTCGGACCCGGCCCGCACTGTCCAACTCGTAGTGCCTGACCTGCAAGGGCCACGTATACTCTCCGCCGGCCGCGAGGGGCGTATTGTTTGCCTGTGATGCCACGTTGTCACCCCTTTGCCCTGTCGGTTTCGAATCCGCAAAAAAAGAAACCCGTTCTCCGATTAGGGAAACGGGTTTCGAGGGCTGAAGTTACGACTAGAACGAGACGAATTTGTCCGCCTTGGAGGCGCAGATCGGGCACTTGTCCGGAGCGTCGCCTTCGACCGTGTGGCCGCAAACGCTGCAGATGGAGAACTTGCCTACGCTAATGTCCTTCTTGGCCTCGGCAGTCGGCACCGTCTCGCGGTACATGTCCTTGTGGATCTTTTCGGCCTCGAACGCGTACCGGATTGACAGACTGGCGCCCTTCTCGTCTTCCAGCTTGGCGACGGCGGCGTAGGCCGGGTACATCGAGTCGATCTCGAACGTTTCACCGCCGAGCGCCGACACCACGTTTTCAGCGGTTGTGCCGATGCCGGACAGCTGACGCAGGTGGTTGGTTGCGTGCACCTGCTCGGCATACGCGACGGCCTTGAACATCCGGGCGATGTTCGGCAAGCCGTCTTCCTCAGCCTTGGCCGCAAACGCCAGGTACTTCATGTGCGCCTGGCTCTCGCCGGCGAATGCCGCCCACAGATTGGCTTCGGTCATTTTCTTCATAGGTATTTCCTCCTGTGTTGATACTACATGAACGATCAATTGACGGGTTGCGGTGCAAACCAGATGTCCGAAGTTGCCCAGACTCCCAGCACGGTGGACGACGACGAGTTGCCTGGCCCCGTCGAGAGTCCGCTATGCTCCTACCTGCGGCACGGTAGAGGCGCCATGCGGCATGACCGCGACGACGGCCTCCACGCCGTCCTTGCGCAGGGCCGCGTTCAGAGCCGCCTGGGCGTTTGGATAGGGCTGAAAATGCATTTGGCGGGCCAGGTCGGCCTCGAACGCGGATACCAGGTAGACGTCAGCCTGTTTCTGCGCGAGGGCGATCGCGGCCGCCTTGTGTCCACCCAGGACGAACTTGTCGCGAATCCGCTGGACGAGCTGATCCGGTGTCAGCCCCTCGGTCATCCACTTGCCGAACAGGGCGTGGCCGAGACCATCCCGGCATTCCGCAACCAACACGATCGTGCCGCCCGCGCGAACGGCCAACCGGGCGTTGTCCAACGCCTTCTGCGACTGGTACAGGTCGATGTCCTTCGGGAAGCCCCCGGCGCTGACGACCACTACGTCCGCCGGTCGGGCCAGCGGCACGAGGTTCAGCCGATTGAGCATCTGCCGCCCCACTGCGTGGGCCTTTACCGGGTGGCCTGCCACGGCGGAGACGACGTTGAAGTCGGCATCCAGGACGACGTTCAGAATAAAGTTGATGTTCACGAGCGCGCCCGCTTCTTCGATGTCCTGCCGAACCGGATTGTCGTCGTACCGGCCGGCTACCGC
Source organism: uncultured Chloroflexia bacterium (assembly GCA_963843645.1). Lineage (GTDB taxonomy): Bacteria > Chloroflexota > Anaerolineae > DAOTYC01 > DAOTYC01 > CAWJLE01. The sequence continues at coordinate 1,120,863 of CAWJLE010000005.1, forward strand.
GTTGGGCTCGACCATGTGCGCGTGATTGGCCTCTATGGTCTTAACGGACGCGACCCCGGGAATGGCCGCCTTCACCCCGCCGCTGTAACCGACGAAGTAGTGGAACTCCAGGCTACCCAAGGCGATCTTCAGGTCCGCCGTGGCGACCGGTTGGAAGACCTCTACCGGCGTGCCGCGGCGGGTGGTGCCGAGCGAAACCACCTGAGTCGGGTCCGAGTCGATGCAACGGAACTCGCGATAGACCTCCGGTCCGACCAGCGTACGCATCTCATCTTCGGTATGGCGGCGATGGCTGCCAAGGCCGAAGATGATGGTGATGTCGTCGTGGTGGACGCCTGCACAACTCAGCTCCTCTAAAACGAACGGCAGCAGCTTCGCCGTCGGACAGGGCCGGGTAATGTCGCTCACCAGGATCACCGTGCGCATCCCAGGGCGTGCAATTTCGCACAACCGTTGGCTGCCAATCGGGTTGGCCAACGCCTCCCGCACGGTTGCGTCCACGTTGATCTCGCATTCGCAGGACGCGGGCTCCAGGGTCACGACCTCTCGGGCGAGGTTCGGGGCGATGACCACTTCCTGGCGGGTGTGCCCGTAGGCGAGTTCAAACCGCCGGGCGGAAGTTGGTGTATTCTCGTTCATCTCGCTCCCTCAAATGGTAATGGTGGCCAACTTTGGATTGTCGCGCCCGGGGAGGGTGCGGCTGACCACCAGCGTTGATTCTACCATAGACCGTTTCTTCTTGTCAAAATCGGCAACAATTCAATAATGACTACTAATAAGCGGCTAGGCTTCCCCGGACGCATTCTAATTGAGGCATCTGCGCTTGTAATTGAACAGTGCTTATGGTATAATAGTTTTGCTTCCGGGGGCGTCCCCTGCCCGTCGCAGGAAACCGGATGCGTTGCCAGTCGGCTTCCACCATCAGCAACATTCATCATGGCGAGGAGGGGATCAATGACAGAGCTTTCTTTTGGTGATGGATTTCGGTTTGGCTGCGGCTTTATCGCGGCTGGCGTGGTCTTCTACATCATTCTGGCCATCATCTCGGTGATTGTCGTCTTGCTGCTCGGGGTTCTCGGCGGGGGAGTGCTGAATAACCTGCCCGGGTTCTTGCCGAGATCTTCCAGTATGCTGCTCATGGCGCCTGGGCTGACTGGTCTGATCCTCACCAGCCCTGTCACGTCCGAGAGGACGTGGCCCATTCCGAAATGAAAATCGCCCCGAGGATCCTCGGGGCGATTCCACATGCGATTCGGTTTCTCCCGACTTCCGCCACTCTGCCCGCTGGGGCATCGTGCCGGAAGTTCTTTTTATTGCTCGCCGGCCTGGTGGGCCAGAATGATCGCCTCGGCCACTTCTTTCATGGGCCGGCGTGTGTTCATACTCATCTTCTGGATTTTGCGGAAGGCTTCCGCTTCTTTCAAACCCTGGGAGTCCATCAGGATGCCCTTAGCCCGGTCGACGACCTTGCGCGTTTCCAGCGCTTCTTGCAGGCTACCGACTTCCTGCTCCATCGTGCGGAACTCGGCGAAGCGAGCCAGCGCGACCTCGATGGCCGGACCCAGATCCGACTCGCGGAAGGGCTTGACGATGTAGCCGGCCACGCCGGCTTCCGCCGCGCGGTCGACCAGATCGCGTTGACTGAACGCGGTGAGCAGAAGCACCGGTGACACACGCTCTTCAGTCAGGACCTTAGCGGCTTCAATGCCATCCATGTCAGGCATTTTGATGTCCATAATGACGATGTCCGGCTTCAACTCTCGCGCCAGGTTCACGGCGCTGCGCCCGTCACCCACTTCGCCGACGACCAGGTAACCGAGGTTGGTCAGCATTTCCCTGAGGTCCATGCGGATGATCGACTCATCGTCTGCAATGATTACTCTCGTTCGCTCCAAGGTTAAGTCCCTCCTCCTATTGCAGTTTTCGGGAATACCACAATGGCCGCCGTGCCGCCGCCGGAGTCTTTAAGTTCGAATCTACCCTTCAAGTCGTCGGTTGCCAACGTTTGGACGATGCGAAGGCCCAGGCTGATATCGTGACCCAGGTCGAAATTGACCGGCAGGCCGCCGCCATCGTCGACGACCTGAATGCTGACCGAGTCCCCATGATCGACCAGGTTCACGGCGATGGTGCCGCTGGTCTTGTGCTCGAAGGCGTGTTCGAGTGCATTCTGGATGAGCTCGTTCACCAGCAGAGCGCAGGCCGTCGTTTGCTGCGGCGGCAGGTAGATCGACGGCCCGTTCAGCTCCAGGTGGATCGTCTTGTCCGGGTCCAGCAGCCCTTGCTGGACTTGACCGATGATGCGCGCGCTGACGTCACGAATGTTGATGAAATTCGCCTCGCGGCGCGACAGGAATTCGTGCACAACTGCCACACTGAGGATACGGTTGATGCTCTCCTGCAGCACCTGCTCGGCTTCTTCCGAGCTCACGCGCCGCGCCTGCAGACGCAGCAGCGCCGCGATGGTCTGCAGGTTGTTCTTGACCCGATGGTGAATCTCCTGGATCATGGTCGACTTAATGTTCATTTCCTGCTCGCGCAAGCGCTCGTCCGTCTGGTCGTGGACGGTCATGATCACGCCTACCAGCCGCGGACGCTCGCCGCCGAACGGCAGCAGTGTCTTCAGCTTGAGCTCGAACGGAGCGTGGGGGCTCGTCGCCAGCAGAGGGATACCCTTCTTGATCCAGATGCGCTGCTGCTCCTGCACCTCTTCTTCAATGCAGCGGCGCTCTGCCAGTACGCGCACGAGGAAAGCGTCATCATCCGTTTCCAGCGTCGAGATGCGCTCTCCCACCAGCTCACCCATATAGCCCAGCTTGCGGTACAGGTTCGTCGCCACGCCGCTGATGTAGGTCAGACGGCGTTGAGCGTCCACGACCAGCGCGCCGTCGTGCTCGCCGAAAGGAGCCAGATCTTCGGCGCCTTGCAGCCAACCCTCCAGCAGCATGTACTGCAAGAGCCGCACTGCCTGCTGAAACGGTTGGCGGCGACGCAGGTGCCGCTCGCGTTCGATCAGGTTTGTCTCAATACTCAGGGCGCCGATGACGGTCTGGTCGTTCGCTCCGAAAATGGGATGAACTTCCTGCACAACCGGCGCCCCGCGGGGAATCAGCGTCATGTCACCGCGTGTGTAGTGGCCACGAGTCAGTGCCCGCCAGACGACCGGCTTGTCCGTTGCGGATGCCCGTCGGCCGAGCCACGTTTCGGAGTACACCGGCGAAACAGAGTGCGGTTGGGCCTGGGCCACAGCCACGGCCTCATTGTCCGTGACGCGACAGTACACAAACAAATCGGCGCGGCTGAGATCCGCCACAATTGGCATTCCCAGCTCTATTTTACGCAGCTTAGCAAGATCCTGCTCGGTTATTCCAACACACGCATTGACCGCATCGTCCATCGATGGAGCGCTGCCTCTGTAATCATGAAATTAGTTGCAAGCGATTATACTACAAGAAACCCGTTTTCCACAAGAAAACGGGTTTCCACACTGTATGGGTGGCGACCATAGCTGTTGAGACTTGTGTCGACGGCCAAAGTCGCCACCCAGATGATGCAGATTGAGCAGCGTCTAGCTCAAATAATCTTTCAATTGCCGGCTACGACTGGGATGCCGCAGGCGGCGCAGCGCCTTGCTTTCGATCTGGCGGATGCGCTCCCGGGTCAACCCGAACTTACGACCGACCTCCTCCAGCGTATAGCTGCGGCCATTCTGCAACCCATAGCGCAGGCGCAAAATGCGCGCTTCGCGCGGTGTCAGGCTGGAGAGTACTTCTTCGATGCCCTCGCGCAGCAGCCGCTGATGCGTGGCCTCCGCGGGTTCCAGGGTGCCTTCGTCCTCGACGAAGCTGCCCAGTTCTTCGTCCTCTTCCTCGCCGACGGGCTTCTCCAGCGAGAGCGGATGCGGCGACACACGCAGCATCCAGCGGACCTTGCGTGAGTCGAGGTCCATGGCGTCGGCGATCTCTTCCGGTGTGGGAGGGCGGCCCCACTCTTGCTCCAACTCGCGTGCGGTACGATAGATCTTGCGCAGCCGGTCGCCCATATGCACCGGCAAACGGATGGTGCGGCCCTGGTCGGCCAGCGCCCGCGTGATGGCCTGGCGAATCCACCAGGTGGCGTACGTACTGAGCTTGTAGCCGCGCCGGTAGTCGAACTTGTCCACGGCGCGCATCAGGCCCAGATTGCCTTCTTGAATCAGGTCCAGGAAGGGCACTCCCTGACCGACGTACTTCTTGGCTACGCTGACCACGAGGCGAGTGTTGGCCCGGATCAGGTGTTCACGTGCGATTTCGCCCCGACGAATCAGTTCTTCCAGCCGGTCCAACTCGTCCGGGTTGTGGTTACTGATGTCGTTCAACTTGATCTTCGCCTTGCGACCGGCCTCCAATCGCTTAGCCAGCTCCAGCTCCTCTTGCGGCGTCAATAGTGGGACGCGCGCCATCTCTTTCAGATAAAGGCTGGTCGTGTCATCGGCGATGACCTCATCATCGTCTTCCTGGATGGCGAGAAGGGCTTCACCACTGATCTCTTCCTCGTTCAGTGCCTGTACATCATCTTCAACTTCGACCAGTTCTTCTTTAGCCTCGGCATCGCTGTCGTAGACTTCGATGCCCTGCTCGCACATCAGAACGAAAAGCTCTTCCAGTTGAGCGATATTTTCTTCGGCCTGCGGGAACACCTCTAGGATGTCGTCTGCAGTTACGTATCCCTGCTCGGCAGCTTTGGCCAGCAATTGTTGAGTCGCTTCATCATTGGGCGCTGCTGTACTGGCTGCCACGGTAGCTTGTTTAGCCACTTACGTCGTGTTACCTCCCTTGTTCGACTGTCCTGCCCACGCTCATGGAACAAATACCCCCCGAACACAGTTTCATTATATCACAGATATAGGGAGTTGTCTATACGTAAAGTAAACAAAAATTGACTTTTTGGCCGTTGGATTTTTATCAAACAAAACCGCAGCTCCCTGGAGACCGGAAAACTGCGGTGATCAAGTCGGGGCGCGCGGATTTGAACCGCGGGCCACTTGAACCCCATTCAAGTGCGCTACCTGGCTGCGCTACGCCCCGTCGTGAGCCTATTCATTTACAACAGCACGGAGAATTATAGCACAAGGGCCAGGTCCTGTCAACCTTCATCTGGCAGTTGCGACCTCCGCGCTATTGACATTCGCCACCGGTGAGCTTATAATAGTGCTGTAAACATAGACCCTCGTTAGGCGAGGCGTCTGCGCGAGATACAGGCCTCTGCCCCGAAACGTCGAGAGACACCAAGGGGTAAACCAGGCAAGGCCGGCTTAAGGCTTTGCCCGAAGTGGCTGGGAGTGTCACCCTACGCTGCGCAGTGCCAAAGCTCAACCAGTGAGGCGCGTTCACAGCATTCTTGGACTGTGAGCACGATTGGCTATCGTGGAGCCTTCCTGGTCAGACGGGGAGGCTCTTTGTTTGCCCCCGTGTTGAAGGCCACCGGACGGCGGTCGAATTCAGACCACACGGGCGTAGGAAGGGGGGTGATCGCATAGACGCGGGCCATAGTAGCACCCATAGCTGTACCAGTTTCTGCTGGCAGAAGACCGACTTTCTTGCACCCGTGTCGGGTGGCAGGCGGCCATGGCGCGCGATCCCTCCGCAACCTTCGTTCGGAGTGGTCTGATCTCCTATCGCCGCCTCCCTTCCCCTCACAGTTTTGACCCTCAGAGTCGCTACCTTCTGGCCAGCTTGACCGAAGGTAGCGTTTTGTGTCGCGCACAGTCCGGACCCATGAAAGGACGCCCATCCAGCGGGCGACCGGGTGGGGCGTGTCGTCCGCTACCGGTCGTGCGAAGGTAAGACATTTCGCTTTGGGGGGTCAGTCACTATGACTTCGAACGTGCAACCAGGCGGCGCCGGACCGATGGTCGTTCCGCCCAAAGCTCGGGTCGTCAGATCCGAGTGGGCGCGCCGCGTTCTCACTTTTCTGATGGTTTTTGGCCCCGGCCTCATCGTTATGGTCGCCGACAACGACGCGGGTGCAGTGTCGACCTACACGCAGGCGGGCGCCCAGTATGGCCTGGACCTGCTGTGGATCATGCTTTTGTTGCTGCCGGTGACCTACTTCTGCCAGGAGATGGTCGTAAGGCTCGGCATCGCTACCGGTAAGGGCCACGCGGCCATGATCTACCAACGTTTCGGCAAGTGGTGGGGCCGTTTCTCGCTCGTCGATCTCGAGTTGGTAAACTTCATGACGCTGGTTACTGAGTTCGCCGCCATCTCGCTGGCTTTCAGCGCGGTCGGGCTGGCCCCGTACATCTCGGTACCGGTCGCAGCGGTGGGCCTGATCACCATGGTGGTGACCGGCAGCTACTTGCGCTGGGAGCGCATCGCCGTCATGCTTTGCTCGCTGGACCTGATCTGGTTTGCCCTGGCGCTGTGGGCCCGGCCGAGCGGCGCGGAGCTGGCGCGGCATCTGGTGCCGGGTCTTCCGGCGGGAGGTATCACCTCCAACCTGATCTTCGTCGTCATCGCCATCGTCGGTACGACGGTTGCACCGTGGCAGCTGTTCTTCCAGCAAAGCTGCATTGCCGACAAGCGGCTCCGTTTCAGCGACGTGGGCTCGGCGCGGCTGGATACGCTCATCGGCGCGTTCGTCACCGTGCTTGCGGCCGGATCGATGATGCTGCTCGGTAATGTCATGCGGACGCGGGGCCTGCCCTACGAGGATCCGTCCCAGATGGCGGCCGTGCTGGGTTTGGGCGCCCCATGGGTCAAGTATGCGATCTTGCTGTTGATGGTCAACGCGGCCGTGCTAGGGACGTCGACCATTTCGCTGGCCAGCGCCTGGGCCTACAGCGAGGTTATGGGCTGGCCGAATAGCCTGCAGAAGCCAGTGCGCGAGGCGCCTGGCTTCTACGCCGTTTACGTCGTGGCGGTCGGGGCCGCTGCCGGTATCGTCTTGATCCCGCACGCACCCCTGCAGTTGATCATCGTCGGTGTGCAGGTGCTGGCCGGGCTGATGCTGCCGTCGGCCATCATCTTCCTCCAGCTGCTCTTAAACGATAGAGAGCTTTTAGGAGAGAAGTTTGTCAACAAAAACTGGAACAACTGGATCAACTGGGCGGTCATCATCGTGCTGTTCATCCTGTCAGCCGTTCTGGCCGTGCAGGTGATGCTGCCCGGCCTGTTCCCGGCAGCGCACTTTGTGACGAATTTTTGAACTCCAGAGCGATCATGACGCTCGTCGAAGAAGGAGGTTTACGACATGACGACTCAGACTCAGTTTGACAACTCTCGCGTGTACTACGTGATTCACCCACTGGACGATGAACCGGAACAGAAGCGTGACGTGGAATCTTTGGGGCCAATGCACCTTACGCCGAGCGTGCGGTACTCGTTGCTGGCTCTCCGCACTTACCTGATCCTGATGGTGGCGCTGGCTTTCTATCGTGTCCTATCTCTTGCCGGCGTCTTCGGTTCAGCGCTGCATTAGGATACGGCCACATGACTCCAGCAGCGAACGTCGTGGCTTCGCGGTCAATACGAAAGGCCCGCGGACCGAACGGTACGGACCCGAAATCTGAAGCAGAACCTCCCGTATCGCAACGCGTCGCCGGCTGAAGCAGGCTGATCGTGCCTGCTTCGGCCGGCAGAGTCAATCGTCCCTTTCTCCCCGAGAGTTTCGTCGTCGTTCTCCCCGTGTCCCTTAGCTCCGTCGACGTTTTCAAATTTGCCTTGTTAGGAACACTTGAAAAGTGAACTGTTCCACACTTCAAAAGTGAACTCGGAATTCCTTCAGGGGATAGCTGACGGTGTGGACGAGGGCCCTGTTCCACCAGATGCGGATGTCCATCACTGCTTTGACGGTGTCTGGGATAAGGTGAATTTCGACCGGTTCGCGTACCGGTACTTTGGGCACCTCAATCACGTGGTTGAAGAGCGAGATGCGGCGATAGCCGTCCAGGGTACGCGTTTCGCGTAAGCAGAAGACGTCCTTGGGAGAGGTGAACGGTTTCGGGAGGGCAAAGGGACGAAACAGGGTGTGGCCGGCCAGGCGAGCTGCTTCGAAGCGCACACTGGGGATCTCGCCGGTGGTGGAATGGCGTTGGTGGTGGTTGTAGCGGTCCCGTTCGCCCTGAAGTACAGCGCGGATGTCCTCGATGGCAGTCAGTTTTTCCAGAGCACAGGTGCGGACAATGCGATCCTGCAGCCAGCGGTAGGCGCGTTCGACCTTGCCTTTGGCCTGGGGTGACAGGGCGTAGGTGACATCCACCTGGAGGAGGCCCATCATCTGGCGCCATTGGGGGGCCACGTCATCGGTTTGCAGCACCTGCTTACGCCAGAAGCTGTCGCGGCCTTGGACGAAGCGAAAGACGCGTAAGGAATCGACGTAGTAGCGCAAGGGCAAGCCGTACGTTTGGATCAGGGCTTGGGTGGCTTGGATGTGTGTCCAGGTCGTCTCGACGGGGAAGAAATCGGCAAACAGCAGCATGCGGCTGTAGTCATCGATGGAGGTAATCAGCGTCCATTTCTCGGCGGCGTACGGTGACCATAAGTGCAGCGAGGCATCGTGCTGAATGAGGGCGCCAATGGCTGCGGTGACTACTTGCCGATCGTGGACCTTTTTCGGTCGGTGTGGCCGGTAGCAGCCCAGGCGCTTGGCGCGGTTGATGATGGTAGTGGCGGACACGGTGATGCCTTGATTGCGAAGGCGGTCCTGCACGGCCGCATAGTTGTAGCCGGAGATGGGCAGTTGCGGATCGTCGACCAACCGCTGTTCTCGCCGCAGTTCCTCTTCGATGGCGCCCTCCACTTCGGCCGGCAAGCGCGTGGGCGCGGCCCGATGATAGTCAATCGAAAAGTCGGCCGCATCCTGACGATACTCTTTCAACAAGGCGAAGAATCGCGTCTTGCCGACGCCCAACACTTCTTCCACCTCGGCGCGCGTCATCGCGCCCTGGCAATAGGGGCCAACAAGGCCTTGATCTGGTCGACGCCAAAACGCTTGTGCAGCTGGTCCATGTCGATTCCTCCGCTCGTTTTGGAGCAATCTACCATGACCAGTTCACTTTTCAAGCGCTATCGGTTCACTTTTCGAGTGTGGCTGACATTTTCAAATTTGCCTTTGACAATGGTTTCGAATGGTGATACAATGGAATACGCAAGCGCTTGCGCGTCGGATGTTGTCCGCCGGGCAGGCATGGCCCTCACTCTTCGGCCTCGCGCCGATGCCTCGGTCGTGGAAAGCGTGCTCTATGACCACAATGCACGATGTCGCGAACTACGCGGGTGTCTCCTCGACCACAGTATCCCATGTTCTCAACGGAACCCGGCACGTTCAGGAAGAAACTCGCCGTAGAGTTCTGGAGGCGGTCGACGCTCTCCATTATCGACCCAATGCCATTGCGCGCGGCCTGACGACGAAACGAACCGCGATGGTCGGCGTGGTGGTTGCGGACATCATGAACCCGTTCTACGCGGCCCTCGTGCGCGGCATCGAACGCGAATTTGCGGACCAGGACTACAGCCTCATCGTATGCAACACCGACGAACGTCCTACAAGGGAAGTAAGTTACCTCTCTCTGTTGGTGGACAAACGTGTGGACGGCATCATCATCACTCCGACCGGCCACCCGTCCGACGTTTATGACTCTTTGCGCAACAATCTGATTCCGGTGGTCTTCGTCGACCGCGAGCCGCCTGGCCAGTATGGGCCGGTCATCGAGATGGACAATGTGGCGGCCGCTCGCCAGGCCGTGCGTCATCTGCTGTCGTACGGCCACCGCCGCATCGCTATGGTCGCCGCCACGCCGGAGCGAAGCTCATCAATGCAGCGAATTTGCGGCTACCGGCTGGCGCTTGAAGACGCAGGCCTGCCGATCGACGAGGGATTAATCTGCCACGCCCGAATGGGCCTGCTCCCGGCCCAGGAAATGACCGATCGGTTGTTGCGCTTGCCCGATCCCCCAACGGCGCTGTTGTGCGCGAATGAGATTTTGACCCTTGGCGCGTTGGCGGCGCTCCGCGCCCCGAAGGAGTCAAACGGAGGCGGCGCCTGCCTGATCAGTTTCGACGACACGCCCTGGAAGGCGGTGTTCTCGCCTCGAATCAGCGTCGTACGGCTGCCGACGGGCGAGTTGGCCCACCATGCGGTCCAGACTTTGTTGACCAAGATTCAGAACCCAGAGTCCGAGGTCGAAAACGTGGTGCTTCAGACTGAGCTGGTGGTGAGAGAATCCTGTCATGTGCCGATCCGGTAAGCCCGAATCGGATGCGGTCTATCGTTGCTCAGTTCAATATCTTGGGGAGGTCAAACCGTGCGAATCTACGATGTCAGCCTGCCGATCCACAACAATATGATGCCCTTCTTTCACGATCCCACGGCACACGTATACCGGGTCCGTGACCTGGACAAAGGCGAGGACGCGAACGTGTCGGAGATAAAGATGGGCTGTCACTGTGGCACTCATCTGGATGCTCCGGTTCACTTTGTCGCCGGTGCTCCTGGCGTCGATTCGTTGTCCCTCGATGACCTGATTGGCCCGGTGCTGGTCGTGGAGTTTCCCGACTCACTGCAGCAGATTCACGCTTCGGATTTGGAGCGGGCGGGCATTCCTGCCGGGACGAAGCGTGTCTTGTTTAAAACCCGCAATTCTAAGGACTGGGAGCGGAAGGAAACAGAGTTTCACCAGGATTACTGCGGGGTCGAGTCAGACGCCGCCGAATGGCTGATCGAGCGCGACGTCAAAGTGGTCGGCCTCGACCACCTCTCGATTTGCCCGTTCCACGATTTGCTGACTACCCATCGCCTGTTCTTCAACGCGCGGACCATCGTCATTGAGGGCCTCGACCTCTCCGGCATCAAGCCGGGACTATACCAGCTCATTTGCATGCCGTTGAACATCCAGGGCGCGGACGGTGCGCCGTGTCGCGTCGCTCTGGTGGCCTGACGCCGTTCAACTCGAGCCTGAGTCAAAGGAGACGTGATCACGTGAACGAAACTCCAATCATCGACATGCACATGCACCTGTTTCCGCGCTTCGGCGGCGTCGCCCAGGCACGTCACTACGGCCGCTATTTCGACACGCTCGTCGGCGAGGAAATGCAGGGCCTGCCGCCCAGTTTCGTGAACTCGGACAGCGCGCCGGAAGTGGCGCTTGCCTACATGGATTGGTGCGGCGTGCAGCAAGGCGTTCTGCTGCAGGGCTCGCTCCACGGTCCACAGAATTCCTTCTACGTCGACGTCCTCCGGCGCTGGCCAGATCGTTTCGTGGCCATGGCGATGGTGGACCCGACCGAAGGGGAGCATGCGGCTCGAGAGCTGCGTCATTGGACCGATGCCGGCTGCCTGGGTATGAAGATCGAAATGGACATGCTGCACAAGGTTCGGCCCGAGTACGAATTCATGGGCCCGAGCGAGATGAAGGTTTGGGAGGTGGTTGCCGAAAAGAATCTGCCCGTGGTGTTGCACCTGACGCAGGATGAGCGCAGCATCAAAGAGTGCGAGGGCGTCCTGGAGCTTCTCCGCCGCTGGCCCGAGCTCAATTTCGTCATCTGCCACATCGGTGTGCCGCCCTTTGAGGGCTGGCAGCAGCGGGCGATGCTGGCCCAGCACCCCAACATCTACCTGGACATCGCAGCCTACTACTGGTATTACCTGGCGGATTACGGCGAGACGTACCCCGTCCAGGGCGGTATGGCAGCACTGCAATGGGCGGCGGAACACGTCGGCGCCGACAAGCTCCTGTGGGGATCCGACTATCCGCAGGCAATGATGCTCTTGACGTACAAACAGATGATCGACCTCGTCCGCGTCGAGGCGAAGTTCCTGACGGCAGCGCAGCGTGCCCAGATCCTGGGTGGAAATGCGCAGCAATTGCTGGCGCGTTGGCGACGCGACCGCCGGTGAGGCGTAAACACCCTGACGGGCCAGGGCCCGTCAGTTGAGTGAACACAGGTCCTTGTGGCTTTGTGCTTTGCGCGTCATTTCCTCCACAAGGGGCTGTGCGACAACAGCTGGAAACCCTGGCGTATTGCGGCTCAAGATTCTTGGCGTCAAGGAAAGGAGGTGAGGTCCAGAGCACTGTATCGTGCCGATAACGTTGATACTGGCTACCAGGTAGTGCAAATTCAAGGAGGACAGAATGACTCGTCGTAAACCTTTCGCCAAGCTGATCGGAACTCTCATCGTTTTATCTCTTTTGCTAACCACTTTCGGCGTCGTTTGGGCCCAGACACCGGCTCCGGCTGAGACGCCGGCCGCCCCGGCTGGAGGCATGCTCGCCAACTTCGACGCGGCAAAGTGCTATGCGCCGAAGGCTTCGGATACGCCCAAGATCAAGGCGCCGGCCACCAAGCAGCCGCCCTACCGAATTGGTCTGAGCAACTCCTACATCGGCAACGACTGGCGTACCGAGATGATCCAGATGGCCCGTGCCTACGTGAACCTGCCGGAGATCAAGCCCCTCGTCAAGGAGCTGTTCGTCGTGAGTTCCGGCAACGACGCGAGCGCGCAGATCGCGATCATCGACATGATGACTCAGTCAGGGTACGATGCGATCGTCGTCGACACGGCGTCTGAGGAAGCCCTCAACCCGGCCATTAAGCGCGCGCACGATGCCGGCATTCTGGTTATCTCCTTCGACAACATCTCACCTCGCCGTATGCGATCCGCATCAACGAAGACCAGTTCGCCTTCGGCAAGACCATGGCCGACTGGCTCGTCAAGCAGTTGAACGGCAAGGGCAACGTGTTCATGATCACGGGTGTCCCCGGCACCACGGTCGACAACGGCCGCAATGCCGGCGCGCACTCGGTCTTCGACAAAAACCCGGACATCAAGGTCCTGGGCGAGCAGCCGGGCATGTGGGCTGACGGCCCGGCGCAGACTGTGATGGCCAACGCGCTGACTGCCTACCCGCAGATCGACGGCGTGTGGTGCCAGGGCGGCGACACAGGTGTGCTCAAGGCATTCCAGGATGCCAAGAAGCCCTTCGTTCCCGTCGCGGGCGAGGCTGAGAACGGCTTCCGCAAGCTGGCGGTCGCCAACAATATCCCCATCATCTCCGTCGGCCAGACCCCGGCCATGGTCGCTGTGTCGATCAAGCTGGCGATCGACATGCTGAAGGATGGGATCGAAGTGCCGCAGGATATCAACGTCCCGCTGCCGGTCCGCACGCTGGACCAGATGAAGGCGGGGTCGACTACTTCCCTGACGTCAAGGACAATTTCTTCGTCGCTTTCCAGTTGCCTGAATGCGGTGTGATGTTCTCCGCGCAGGACATTCTGAAGCAGGACGCGTTCTAAGCCGTCCATCGACAACGGGCCCGCGGAGGGGACGAGTTGGCTGCCTCCAGTCAAGTCTCGCCCTCTCCGTGAGGCCTAACGCAGGGCGGCGCCGGTCTGGTCCCCGCCCTGCCACCTTCATCCGATCTGCTCGAGCGCAGCGGATCGGTCCGTACCCACAGAGCCAGCGTATCTTTTATGGGGAGGGAACTGTGGCTCTACTTCGAAGCAAATAACATTACGAAGCGATTCGGCGGCGTCGTCGCTCTGGATGAAGCTTCCTTCAGCTGTGACTCCGGCACCATCACTGCGTTGGTGGGAGAGAACGGTGCAGGCAAATCGACCATGGTCAAGGTCATTTGCGGTGTGCATCGGCCCGACCATGGTGAGGTGCTGTTCAAGGGACGGGTCATTCATCCGCACAATCCGGCGGATGCCGCGCAATTGGGTATCGTGTCTGTGTTCCAGGAATTATCGCTCATGCCGCACCTCACCGTAGCGCAAAACATCTGGATCTCAGATCCCCCTCGCAATTCTCTGGGACTTATCGATTTCAAGGAACAAAGCCGTCGCACTGAGGCGTTGCTCAGCGGCCTGGGTTTCCCCGGCATCGACCCCGATATGAGTGTGGCCGACCTGCCGTTGGCCGATCGCCAGCTGGTGGAGATCGCTCACGCCGTGCAGCGCAATCCGGACTTGCTGATCCTGGACGAGGGCACTTCGGCCCTGGCTGCCAAGGAGGTGACCCTGGTTTTCGATCTCATCCGTCGCCTTCGCGATCAGGGCAAGGCCATCGTGTTCATCTCGCACCGCATGGGCGAGGTCAGTGAGCTATGTGACGTCACTGCAGTGTTTCGCAACGGCAAGGACGTGAAGTCCTTTCCGCACGGGCTCCGTCGCACCGGACGAAATCGTGCAGCTCATGATCGGTCACAAGCTGGAGGCGGTCTTCCCGCCGAAGCCGGCACGCACGACGTCCGTCTCGCCCGTACTTGAGCTCAAGCACATCAGCTGGGAAAATGCCCTCCACGACGTGTCGCTGACTGTGGGCAAGGGCGAGATCGTCGGGCTGGCCGGGCTGGAGGGGCAGGGCCAGGGCGATCTCCTGTTCGCTCTGTTCGGCGTTTACGTCGGCGTCCAGGGCGAGGTGTGGCTGGAGGGCCGACAGATCCACGTCACCCATCCGGCGAAAGCCGTTCAGCCCGACGTCGGCCTGGCCATGATCCCTGCCGACCGCAAGACGGAAGGCCTCATCCTGCCCATGAGTGTGGGGCAGAACATGACGATGGCCATCCTGGGTCGCATTCGTCGCGGTCTGGCCATCAACGGCGGACTGGAGAAAGCTGCCATCGACAAGATGATGAAGCGGCTGGCGGTAAAGGCTCCTTCAGCGGACATCCCCGTGGGCAGCCTGTCCGGTGGCAATCAACAAAAGGTATCGCTGGCCAAGTGGTTGCTGACTGACGCCAGGGTGTACCTGCTATACGACCCCACGCGTGGCATCGACGTCGGTACGAAGCAGGAGTTGTACCGCTTGATGCGGCAGTTGGCGGATGAAGGCAGTGCCGTCCTCTTCTTCTCAACCGACCTGACCGAAATTGTTGGGATGTGCGATCGGGCGCTGGTCATGTACGAGGGCCGGATCGTGCAGGAGCTGGTCGGGGAAAACATCACAGAGACGAACCTGGTCACTGCCGCACTGAATCTCGGCGCGACTGTCGGTGAGGTGGATCCGGCGGAAACGATGAAAGCGGATTGGGAAGGGACGCAGCACATGAGCGTAGATGCGGCTCACGCGGTCGAAATGACGGAGCGCAAGAAGAAGGGATCGGCCTTCAGCCGTCATTATCGGATCCTTCTGGCCTACGGCGTGTTGGTGGGACTGATCATCATCTACCGCATCCTGTTCGAACGGGTCTTCACTCTGCCGGTCCTTACGAATACGATGAATCAGGGCATGGCCCTGGCCATCACGTCCATGGCCCAGACCCTGGTTATTCTTACTTCCGGCATCGACCTGTCGATCGGGTCTATAGTGACCTTATCGAACGTCATCGCGGCGACGCAGATGCAGGCAGGCGTCGCGCCGACCATTTTGGTCTGCATCGTCACGCTGATCGTGGGAGCACTGGCGGGCGCGTTTAACGGCGTACTGGTGGCTTACGGTCGGCTGGCACCAATCATCGTCACCCTGGCCACGTCGTCCATCTTCAATGGCATCGCTCTCTACGTACTTCCCAGGCCGGGTGGCAACGTCCCGGAGTGGTACACGGACCTGCTGACCGGGCGGGCGTTCAGCCTCATCCCGGCGGCCCTCATCCTTTTGATCCTAATCGTTGTGCTCTTCTGGGTCCCGCTGAAACGGTCACCATTGGGCCAGGCGATCTACGCCGTGGGCTCCAGCGAAAGCTCCGCCCGCATGTCCGGCGTGAACACAACCCGCACCAAGCTGCTGACCTATAGCCTGGCCGGAATGCTCTCGGCACTGGCCGGTCTGCTGCTCACCGCACAAACCGCGACCGGGGACGCCAGTCAGGGCGGCGCCTACACGTTGAACTCCATCGCGGCCACGGTCATCGGCGGCACGGCCTTCACGGGTGGCGTCGGGGGTGTCGGCGGCAGCATCGCCGGCGCCTACGTGTTCTCTATCATCCCTAACGTTCTGTTCGCCGCTCGCGTTTCGCCCTTCATGAAGGAGTTTCTTCAGGGCGCCATCCTGGTGTTGACCATCGCTGTTGGCGCGGCGCGCGTCTTTCGGATCAAAAACCGCCTGGACATCCTGCGGTAGGACGAGAGGAGACAAACATGAATCAGGCAATACGCAATCCTAACCCCCTCGGCGCCGTTCTGGGACCGGCCGGCTCGAACCGCCGTTCGATCATCCTCGCCTACGTGTTCGTAATCGTGCTGGCCGGGATCGGCGGTTTGATCGCGCCGGGGTTTGTCAAGCCTTCCAGCCTGCTGCAGAAGCTGGTCCTGGCCTCGATTCTCGGCACACTTGCTATCGGTCAGATGATGGTCATTCTCACAGGCAACATCGACCTGTCGGTGCCCTGGACGATGAACATCTGCTCGGTGATCGTCACGTCCATCGCGCATGGCCAGAACCAGAACGTGGGCCTGGCCATACTGATGGCCATCCTAGCGGGCGCTGCCATCGGCCTGTTCAACGGCCTGGGCGTGGCGTACCTGCGCCTGCCCTCCATGGTGCTGACCCTGGGTGTGGACGCCATGCTGCGCGGTGCGACCCTGGTCCTAACCGGAGCTCAGCCGAAGGGCGATGCCCCGACGGTGGTGACCTGGCTCATTGCCGGGCGTTTCCTGGGCATTCCCATTTGCATCATCTTGTGGTTGATTCTGGGGGCGCTGGCCATCTTCATTCTCGGCCGGACGCCGTTCGGGCGCAGCATTTACGCCACCGGTAACAACCAGGCGGCCACTTTCCTGTCCGGAATCCGCGTGGAGAGGGGTCTCATCCTGGCCTTCGTCGCGAGCGGCGTCGGCAATGCGATCGGCGGCATCCTGCTGTGCGGCTACGGTGGGCAGAGCTACCTGGCCATGGGCGATCCGTACCTGTTCCCGACGATCGCCGCGGTGGTCGTCGGCGGTGTCAGCATCCTGGGCGGCTCGGGCAGCTACATCGGCGTCATCGCCGGCGCGATGATCCTGATCCTGCTGCAGAATGTGCTCGCAATCGCCGGCGTGGCCTACGCGGGCCAGCTCATCATCTACGGTCTCGCCATTCTGACTATGTTGTTCATCTACGGCCGGACCAGCGGCGACCGGTAGGATGCGAAGTGCGTGATGCGTGAATGGGTAACCTCCCGTAGCGGGGGTTACCCATTTACATTGTCTGCGGATCGCGTACCATGCGTCGCGCATTACGGATCATTCCCTTCTCATCCCCTGCTGCACCAGATCCAGGCACGATGGCGTGTTGTCAGGGCGCTGTCGCTCGCTGAAGTGAAGCATGAACCAGTCTGGGACGTGGACGGCGCGTCGGCCGTCCATGAAGATTGCCAACCCAGGCCGGCGCACCGGGACGGCGGAATCGGCGACGTACGCCGTGCGACCCTCGCCGATGGGGTAACGCTGCCTTGCCTCGTTGAAAGCCATCCACAGGCGCTCCGCCGTGTCACTCGATTCCCACAGGTCGTTGATTTCGTGCGCGGCCAGCAGACGTGTCAAGCGTGGTCGAGATGAAGGTGATGCGCCGCAACCGGCGGCTGGGGATCGGGTGCGGCAACCCGAGCATAGGCCCGATGTCGATCCGGTAATAGCGGTCGGCGGCACGTGGATGCTCGGCCTCGTTCGGCAGCAGCTCCGCCCGGGTAACGAGGCGATAGCCGCGCACCGGTGCGTATTGCCGGATGGTCCACATCAGTTCCGGCCCAAAGGCCGCAGTGTGGTAGAAAGCGAGATAATCCGCGCCAATCTGGGCCGGCGCCCGCTTCAGAGGGATTCGATACCAGCCCTACGTCCCGGGCAATGCCAAAATCGCGCCGGTTGTTCATGACGACGACCAGCACGCGCTGCTCGGCGTATCGCAACGCTTGCGTCACGGTCGATTTCATCGATTGTCGCGTCCTCGCCTGGGCTCCACACGATGAGGTAGCCTCGTAGAGGGATCGAAGAGCAGTTTGCGACCTAGAATTCCACGATCTCGCCGCCCGGAATCGTCCGCGTATCGCCGGAGTTGATGTCGAGGATGCGGCCCGGCTCAATCTCGGCGCGATCGGGATAGCCGCGTGTTTCCCAGTATCCGGGAATCGAATGGTCGATGAACGTCACGCGTGCCAGCCCCTTACAGCTCTTGTAACCCCACAGGTGCGGGATGAACATGCGCACCGGACCGCCGTATTCCAACTCCAGGTACTCGCCGCCGACCTTGTAGCAGAGCAGAACCTTCTCGTAGCGCAGCTTGTCCAGTGGAACGCACGTTGTGTAGCGACCGAAGCTGGTGAAATTGACGTGTGTCGCGGTCTCTGGCCACGGATCGTCCGCCAGGCTCGCCAGAAAGTCGGTGAACCGGATGCCCTGCCAGTCCGCGCGCACCGTCCAGCCGCTGACGGATGTCAGGCGCGCGTTGACCGTCGCGAGCGGCATGGCCTCAATGTCGGCGAACCTGAATGACCGCGACCTGCCCGAGCGCAGTCCGTCGACTGCCAGCGTATAACTCTCGGCGGTAACGTCGGTGGGTATTCCCTCCGCGTAGAAGATCGGCGTCTCCAGCTCCTTCAAAATGGACATAGGTGCGCTCTCTGTTCAGTTGTCATAATCTGACTCCATCGTATCGACTCTCACGCCAGGGACGCTGGTCGGAATCCAGAAGGGCGCCTGAGCTCCGCGACCCGACCAGTCGATATTGTAATCCAAAAACACCCCACAAGCCAGAAAAGGATGTATCTAAGATACGGGGCGGGGCCATCTAATTCGGCCCGGATGATGCCGGTTGATCCTCTTCGCGTTCTTTCTGCGCCTTCTGCGTTCTGGCCATGTAATGCCATACCGCAGTTTCGCGCTGCAGCAGGGTCAGCTCCCGCGCCAGCATGTCCGCCACGGCCGGGACTTCGAGCAAACGCTGTTGCTTCGGGCGCGCCAATTTGCAGCACGAGCGCCGTCAGAAACGCCAGCGATGTGGGCCGCTCGGGAACGTTCATCACCTGGACCTTGGTGCCGACGGCCGCTGCCGAGCACTTTCACGTAGCCCGGCAACAATTCACGCACCCGGTACGTCAGTGCCAGCGCCCGTGTGCTGTCCTCGCCCGTCGCTGGAAAGTCCTCGACGCGAGCGATCAGGTATGGCTCCCGCTTGCACGATCGCGCGAATGATGAAGCGCTCTTGCCCCACGGCCATGATGTCGAACTGGCCGTCTTCCTGCCGGGTTGTCTCAGTGACGGCGGCCAGTGTGCCCACCGGGTACGGCACAGCCGTTCCACCCACCTCTTCGCCCTCACGGATCAGAGACGATGCCCACCGGCTGGTCGTCCGGAGGCAGGTATTAATCATCAGCCTGTAACGGTCTTCGAAGATGTGCAGCGCCATTGCTTGCCCGGGGAACAAGATCGCCTTCAGCGGAAACAGGGGAACTTCTTTCAGAGCGGCCATAACCCTCTCAATGTGCCTTCCTAACGAGCGGCCTGCCCCACTGCCCACGGAGAGGATGGGACAGGCCGAGCATCGCCTTGATCTCAGGCCATGCTGGCTCTGACGTTCTGCGCGAACGCCTTGCCGAACTCAACCGCCTGCAGCCACTCCTCATCGGACAGCTGCCACTTCGTAGCGAGACCGGGCTGAGTCACGGCGAACCCGGCCTCCTTCATCACGCCCTCGATGTCAGCGACTGAGCCGCCAGCCCAACCCTGGACGCCGAATGCGGCGCCGACCTTCTTCAGGAACTTCAACCCTTTGACGTCGTGCATCAGTTTTGCGATGTTGAGCAGCATGTGCTGGTTGTGCGTGGATGAGCCAAACAAGACGCCCTTGGCCGTCAGAATCTCCTTGATGATTTCGGTGTGATCGGTGTCCGGCACACGGAACACGCGTACGTCCATGCCCTCACTGGTGATACCCTCGACAATGGCGGATGCCAGCTTGTCCGTCGCACCCCACATCGTTTCGTACGTGATAACGACGCGCGGTTCGGCCTCGCCCTTGGCCCAACGCATGTACTGCTCGACGATCTTCATGGGCTCCTTGCGCCAGATTACGCCGTGGCTGGGCGCGATCGTATCGATCTTGATGCCCATCTTCTGGACTTCTTCGATCTTGCGTACGACCACTGGACTGAAGGGCGTCAGAATGTTGGCATAGTACTCGGCCGCCTGGTCCCACAGCAGCGCCTGGTCGATTTCGTCGGCGAAGCGCTCAGAGGTGGCGACGTGCTGGCCGAAGGCGTCGTTGGGCAGCAACAGGGACTGCTCCGGAATGTAGGTGAACATGGTGTCCGGCCAGTGCAGCATCGGCGCCTCGACGAAGGACAGGGTGTTGTGGCCGAGGTTGAGCGTGTCGCCCGTCTTCACCGTTTGGGTCTGCCAGTGATTCGGGTAGTACTTGCCGATGCTGTCCGCGCCCTTTCGGCTGTAGATCAGCGTGGCATTGGGGGCGACCTCCATGACGTCCGGGATGGCTCCGGAGTGGTCCGGTTCGCCGTGGTTGGCGATGACGTAGTCGATCTTGCTGGGATCGACGATCTCTCTGATGCGGGTCAGCAACTCGTAGCCGAACCCCCGGTCGACCGTGTCGATCAGGGCAATCTTGTCGTCGACGACGAGATAGGCGTTGTAGGTGGTGCCGAGCTTAGTAGTATAAGTATGGCCGTGAAAATGACGAACGTTCCAGTCGATGGCACCCACCCAATAGACATTCTTCGCGATTTCGTGTTTCATCCGACTCTCCTCTCAACGCGACAATATTGATGAGACCTCGTGATCTTCTGAGAATCTCCTTAACGTGCGGCATTTTCATTATACCACCCCCAACGAGACCGGATATGACGCAGCGCATGTTCAGGGCTTCACATGTGAGGAAAATCACGCCAGGCGGGCGGCCATTTCCGGAGCCATGGTTTGGAGGTCCTGGCGCAGGCGGAGAAGCGCCAGGTCTTTGGCCTTGATCTCCAGCATTACGTCGAAGTCACGAAGCCCCTGGCTCTTGTCCAGGAAGGCCACGAACTCGAACGGGTTGACGAAGTCGGCGTGCTGGGTCCAAAGCGGAGGCTTGAGTACCCGGACCATCTTGCCGCTTGCCGGGTCGCGTTGATCCATTTGGCGCATCTCCGTGCGGGGCGAGCTATAGTGGATCTTCGGCGTGACGCCCGACGGCCAGGTTTCGAGGCATCGGTGGAGCGCCTCGCGCAGCGGCATTCCGGAGGGATTGTTGTTGAGGAAATGCAGGGCGTCGAAGACGATCCTGATGCCGGTCTGTTCGTGGAGCCGCAAGACGTCCGGCACGCCGTAGGAGCGATCGTCGTTCTCTAAGACGAGGCGCCGCCGGGCCGTTTCGGACAATCGTTTCCAACGCGTCACGAAGCGCTCCATGGCCGCGTTCCGGTCTTCGTACACGCCGCCTACGTGCGTCACGACCACCGCCCGCTCGTCGAGTCCCATCATATCGAGCAGCAGGGACTGGCTCTCGATGTCGGCCAAGCTCTTCTCGGCGACGCCAGGCTCAACCGCGCTCAGCACGACGTACTGCGATGGATGGAGCGACAGGCGGACGTCTGCTTCGCTCGCCAGCCGCCCAACCTCGGCCAGCTCCTTGCGGCACTCATCGATCTGACCGTGGAACTGCGGCAGCCCGGGATGCGTCGCGTACGGCGCCAGGTCTGATGACAGGCGATACATCGTGACGCCAATGCGCTGCAGATACACCAGGACGTCACGCACGTAGGCCAAGCTGACACTCAAGTGCGGGTTGTTCTGCCAGCGGCGCGAGTCGTTCGTTTTCAAATGTGGTTGGCCCAGCACCTTCACGGCAAAACCCAGTCGCACGAGCGCCTCCCGTTACGCCGCCATTGTAGCGCAAGTGCGGAACATTCTCAAGCGCACGTTAGGTCGGCTGGGAGGACAGAAGCGCATATCGTTGACCCTCCGGTGCAACCATGATATAATCGCACTGATCCAAACGCCGCAAAATACAGGGAGGCGGTACTCCATGTCTGCTGACCATCTCATTCTGTCCGGCGACGAATCTTTCGCTTATGCGGCCCTGGACGCCGGCGTGCGCCTGGTGACCGGCTACCCGGGCTCGCCGAGCTCAGGGACCTTCGAGGCTCTGTTGAAGATGACCGCGGCCCGCGACGTCCACGTCCAATGGGCGATCAACGAGTGCGTCGCGTGTGAGATCGCCTTCGGCGCCTCCATAGCGGGCGAACGGACGCTCCTGTGCGTCAAGAGTGTCGGCCTGAACATTGCCCTGGATCCGTTGATGACGATGGTGCTCACCGGCTGCAATGCCGGCTTTGTGATTCTGCTCGGCGATGACCCCGGTGGGTGGGCCTCTCAGAACGAGCAGGACACGCGCATCATCGCCGCTTTGGCCGATACGCCTCTTCTCGAGCCGTCGGATCCGCAGGATGCCTACGAGGTCATGCGTGCGGCGTTTCGCTGGTCGGAGCAATACGGGCTGCCGATCATCGTGCGCGAGACGCGGGGGTTGGCGTTAGGCCGCGGCACGGTCGTGCGGAGCAGCGCCGAGTCGGACCCACCGCCGCCCTATCGCCGTGAGCGGAATCGTTGGATCTCCCTGCCTGAAAATGTGGTCCGCAATCACCGCCGCCTGCACGGCAAGTTGGCGGCCATAGAGATCGCCTTCGAAGGCTGCTCGTGCAACCACGTGGAAGGGCACGGTCGTGTGGGTCTCGTCGCCGGCGGTTCCACGTTCGCGAAACTCCAGCGGGCGCTGGGGCCCGACGTCCTATCCTCCTTTCGTGTCCTCAAGTTGTCGACCTTCCATCCGCTGCCGCGCGGCGTCATCCAGCGCTTCCTGGCCGGGGTCGGGTCGGCGCTCGTCTTTGAAGAAAACGAGCCTTACCTGGAATGGCGGCTGCGAAGCCTCGCCCACGAAGCCGGCACATCGACCCCCGTTCTGGGCCGCGAAACCGGCCACCTGCCTTACGGCGGCGAGCTGGACGACGCGCTGATCGTCGCCGCCATCCGGGCATTGGATACGGATGACGGTCAGACTGTTCGCCCCGTGTCCGAAGAGCAATCCTCCGGCGGAGCCGGATTGGCCCGTTCCATGCCCAGCCAGAAGCCCCTATGTGACGACTGCCCCTACCTGCCGCTGTTCGAGACACTGCTGGCGGCAATTGGCCCAGGCGGTGAACGAGAGAAGTATATCGTGGTCGGCGAGCCCGGCTGCATGGTCAGAGCGCAGCTGCCGCCTCTGGAGCTGATGGACGTGAAGTATTCGCTGGGCTCCAGTTTGGGCCTGGCAGTGGGTCTGGCTGCGGGGCAGCAGCGCCGCAAGGTCGTCGCCATCACCGGCGATTCGTCCTTCCTGCACCACGGCTGGGGCGGCCTGGCGGAGGCCGTCCGCAATCACAGTAATCTGCTCGTCATCGTGTTGGACAATGCGGTCACTGCTCTGACCGGAGGCCAGCCCCATGCCGGCACGCCGTACGACGCTCGCGGCGAGCCATCGCCGGCGGTCGATCTGGAGCAGGTAGCGCGTGCCCTGGGGGCGGGACAGGCGCGAGCCATCGACCCTTTCGATCGCGCGGAGATGCGCGCCGCTCTGGATTCAGCGCTACGAACGACCGGCCTGGACGTGATCGTCGCCCGTCGCCCCTGCCCGCGACTGAGCCGACCGGTGGAAGCCACGTAGAGGTCGCCGTACGATACGATTCTTCTGATCACAGTTGACCATCACGATCGTAACCGGGGGCAGCGTTCTTGCGTGGCTCCTCGACACCCAACAACGAGCGAAAGTTGAGACGTGTGGCGTGAAATCCAAAGCGATGCTGTATTTGTGTGTCCTGGGGCTGATCTGGGGCGCCTCCTTCTTGTTCATCAAGGTCTGCGTCGAAAGCATACCCTTGTTCACGTTCATCGCCGGTCGCATGGGTATGGGCGCTGCGGTGCTGTACCTGCTCCTACGAGCGCGCGGCGAAGACATGCCCCGGCGCAGAGGGGATTGGGGACGTTTCCTCGTGGCAGGGCTGCTCAACGCCCTGATTCCGTATGCGCTGATAGCCTGGGGCGAGCGCCAGATTTCCAGCGGACTGGCCGCCATCCTGAACGGTTCGACGCCGATCTTCACCGTCCTGATCGCCCACTACGCGACCTCCGACGAGCACCTGAGTGTCAGCAAAGTGGTCGGCGTCGTCATGGGCTTCGCCGGAGTGGTCATCGTCATGGCGCCGGAGCTGGCCAAAGGCGTGACATTCGACTGGCTGGGACAGCTGGCCTGCCTGGCGGCGTGCCTCAGCTATGCCCTCGCCATCATATACGTCCGCAAGTACCTGCGCGGTACGCCGGCGATCAAAACGTCCATCGGCATGCTCACCTCAGGCTTCGTGCTCACGCTACCGTTTATCCTGCTGACCGAGGATCCGCTGGCGGCCCGTCCTTCTCTCGCGGCGGTCGGGTCGTGGGTCGCGCTGGGCGTCATGGGCACGGCGATCGCGTACCTGTTCTACTATTGGCTGATCGAGCACGCCGGGGCCACCTACGCCTCCCTCGTCACCTTCACGTTGCCGCCGATGGGCGTTTTCTGGGGCGCCGTCATTCTGGGCGAGCAGGCCAGCTGGGCCGCGCTGGCGGGGTTAGTGGTCATCGCCCTCAGCATTCTGGCCGTGAACGGCTATCTGGATGCGCCGTTGTCTCGATTGCTGGCTGTACGAGAATCGACATAACGCGTCTCTGTTGAACTCCGTCCTGGCTCCAGAGCCGGCTCTCGGGCGCTCCGCCAGGGCCATTCGCGCGAATCGGAGTGCAAAATGAGAAACTTGACAAATTAAGCGAACTGTGGTTTAATATAGCACGTAGGATGAAGAAGGAGCTTGTTTCGGACGTCGACAGATCTCGGCCACCCAAGCGATACTTTGCCCGGGCGGCCTTTTTAGTTCTCGGTTTCGGAGCAGGTGTGGTTGGTAAAGTAACCGCTGTCCCATCGCGGGTTTGCTTCCACCCCCCTACAAATACTTCAGGGAAGGAGGTAATTTCGTGATGAGTGACAGAGTAACTGGAACAGTTAAGTGGTTCAACGCTGCTAAGGGTTTCGGCTTCATCTCTCGGGAAGGTGGCGAAGACGTCTTCGTTCATTACAGCGCCGTTAGCGGCGGTGGTTTCCGTGAGCTGACCGAGGGTCAGACCGTTGAATTCACGATCGAGCGCGGGCCGAAGGGCCTGCAGGCTGCGAACGTCGTAAAGCTTTAAGACGCAGCGCGTCGCAAACACCAAAGCCGGCGGGGAAACTCCCCGCCGGCTTTTCATTGGGCGGTCGGGGTCGGCCATCAGCCAGCCACCAGCCATCAGCGCTCAGCCCACTACCATTTCCGCCCACCGGTTCCGGCCATAAAATGAACTTGCGGCTGATTGCTGATGGCTGGCCGCTAATGCCCGCTGTTTTCGCTTTTGCCTCCCGCTTTCGCTTATGCTACAATATCGTCGAATTATCGCCGATCTCATCATAGACAGGAGAACACATCATGGGTGCGGTTGTGCCGCCCAGAGTTCCCCGGGGCATGAGAGACATTCTGCCCGATAAGATGATTCTGCGCCAGTACGTGGAAGGGGTCATCCGCGAGGTGTTCGAGTCGTTCAGCTTCCAGCCGCTGGCGACGCCCGGCCGTCGAGCTGGCGGAAACGTTGATGGGGAAATACGGTCCTGATGCGGAGAAGCTGATCTACGACGTGAGGCACCGCGAGGGCAAGGAAAACCTGGCCCTCCGATACGATCTGTCCGTGCCGCTGTGCCGCGTGGCGGCCATGTATCCGGAGCTGCCCAAGCCGTTTAAGCGCTACCAGATCGCGCCCGTGTGGCGCGCGGAACGTCCGCAGAAGGGCCGCTTACCGCGAATTCTACCAGTGCGATGCCGATACTGATGGGCACGACCAGCATGCTGGCAGATGCCGAGATCCTGAACGTGATCTACGAGATCTTGCGGCGTTTGGGTTTCCGGACAATACGTCATCCGCATCAACGACCGCAAGATCCTCAAAGGCATCGGCCAATTCGTTGGCTTGGAGGGCGAGCTCGCTCGTCCAGGCTCTACCGGGCGATCGACAAGCTGGATAAGATCGGATTGGATGGCGTGAAAGAAGAGCTCGCGCGAAGGTGGTATCGACGACGCCGGCGACGGCGCGTGTGATGGAGTTGCTGCGAATTCGCGGCGAGCAGTCGGAAGTGTTGGCCGGGCTGCGCCGGCAACTCGGCGATTATCCGGCCGCGCTCGAGGGCATCGACGAGTTGGAGCAGATCACCGGCTACTTGAAAGCCGTCGGTATCCCAGCGGAAAACTACCTGGTGGACTTTGCCATGGTGCGTGGGTTGGACTACTACACCGGGCCCATCTACGAAACCATCGTGGAGGAGCCAAAGGTCGGGAGCATCACCGGCGGCGGCCGCTACGACGAGTTGATCGGCCTGTTCTCGGGAAAGAGCCTTCCGGCCACCGGAACGACGATTGGCATCGAGCGCATCATCGTGGTGATGGACGAGCTGAATATGTATCCGCCCGATGTCCGGCAGCACGATCAGCGAGGTGTTGGTGACCGTCTTCGATCGCAGCACGCTCGAGGCGTCGCTGACTGCGGCTCAGGAACTGCGTGCGGCCGGATTAAAGGTCGAGTTATACCTGGACAGTGGGGCGCTCGGCGATCAGATCCGTTACGCTCTCAAGCGGGGTATTCCCGTACGTGGTCATCTCGGTCCCGACGAGATATCCTCCGGCCAGGTCGTGGTTCGCAATTTGGAACACAAATCGCAGGAGAAGGTCGAGCGCGGCCTGATGGCCGGCACAGCTCAGTAACTGGGATGTCTTCAGCCAATTAAAGGAGTGTTGCAGAGGTATCATGCTTAAGAGAGGCAAGAACAAGAAACAGAAGAAATACAGCGTCAGTCAGATCGTAGTGTGGGTCATCAGCGTTCTGGTGGTCCTGAGCATGGCGGTAGGTTTCGCGATCAGCGTGCTGCCGCAGCCCGAGCCGTCCACGCCCACGTCCGTGCCCCTGTTCGGGACGCCGGACGCAAACCCGGCGCTGCCGCTTGAGCTGACCACCCCTGCGCCCGTCGCTCATCGACGTCTGGCCCGGTGCCAGCAGGCGAAGCCCACGCCTCCGCCCGCGCCGTAACAGGAATCAGTGCGCGGATAGTGGCACCAGATTTATGTTGGCGGCTTCTCCAGAAGCCCCGCCAACATGAATCTGGTGGTCGCCTTATAGCTCGATTACCATCTCCTCGCGGGCGACTGCAGACTTCGGAAAGTCCCGCTGGCAGTTCCGCTCGATCTCATCAAGCTGCTGATCGGAGTGGGTCGGATCGTGGTGGAAGAGGACGAGCTTCTTCACCGCCTGCCGCCCGAGCGACCGCAGTTGCCATGCTGGGCGTGCTGTGTCCCCAGCTTGCTTAGGATTGGCTGCGGCGACGTACTCGTCCTCCGTGTATTGCGCATCGTGGATCAGCACGTCCGCGTCGCGGGCGAAAGCGATCAGCCGCGCGTCGCCTCCAACGTAGCTCTCGGTGTCCGTGGCATAGACCAGAGTTTTGCCGCGCCAGCTGATCCGATAGATGTTCACTCCGGAGTTGGGATGTGCGTAGCCTCGCAGCAGAGTGTATCTGCACCGCGTCCGGCGAGGGGGCTCGCTTCTCTCGATGCACGTTGTGTATCTCCGGCTCGCCGTGTCCTCTCCAGGACGATGGCTCCGACTCGTCCGCGAAGTTGGTGATCAGGTGGAGCGAGCGCAGGTCGCTCAGCGCCACCGGGAACGCCGGAGCCAGCATCGCTCGAGCCAGCGCCTCCTCGATGTCCACGTCGAAAGATCGTGGTCCGAACATGTACAGCACCGTGGTGCCGTTGTACGCAGGGTCGAAAAAGGGGAAGCCCTGAATGTGGTCGTGGTGGGTGTGGCTGAAGAGGATCGTTGCCACCACCGCTGCCTCTTGCCGTGCCAGCTCCTTGCCCAGCCCGATGATGCCCGTGCCGGCATCCAGGATGATCGTGTGGCCGCCGGCTTCAACTTCGACGCAGGCGGTGTTGCCGCCGTAGTCCAAGGTACACGGCCCCGGTACGGGGTAACTGCCCCTGACGCCCCAAAATCGGATCACGAATTGGCTCGCGTTCATGGTTCGTTCATCCCCTGTGCTTCTACTCATCGCCACTAGAACGTGGATGAGAACTAGTCGAGCCACCCCGCCCAGCGCGCGGCCAGGACCAGGCCGAAACAGCCTGACAGCATCATGTCCCCGTGGGGAGTGGCAAAGTGGTAGTCTAGTGTTTTTGCCATTCGACGATTGGGTCCGGTGACAGCGACGAACTCGAAGCCCTGGGGTGAGTCACTCTTGACTTTTGGGTAGTCCGGATGTACAATTGCGCCGTGACCATTGTCTTCATACACCTGTTCGTTGTCAATTGTACCTGACTGTAAGGCCCGGATGTAATGGGCGAGCTTTTCCTCGGTCATAAGCACGGTATGATGCTCGAACAGCCCCAGAATCCGATTGTCTAGGCAAAGAACCCCGAGAGTATGTTGATTTCCGACGTTAACGATCACCAAACCTTGATTGCGATGGGCCGCGACCAGTGGGTCATCCAGAGCCTCCTAACACGGCCGCCGCACAGGTGTCCAGCATCAACGCGCCCGGTGCATCCTGACGGGCAGCCCTCATCCGCGTCAGGTAGTCCGGTAGCTCTGACGCATAGGCGAGTGAAGGCAGCGTTCCTCCCGCCAGGACAAACTCCTCCCAGTGCTGGAAGCGAAACCGGCGCTGACTGATGCCCAGGCACTCGCCGTGGTCCTGTACTGCTATTGCATAGCGCTCCGGTAGTTTGACGTCGTAAGGCGCCAGCATCGCTCGCAGTGCTTCTAGGTCGGTGTCGCGGGTGGTCAAGGTCACTGCTTCGGAAGGAGGCGTGGCGACAACCTTCACTCCAAGGGCTTCCACTTCGTGAGGATCATCCCTAAGACTCTTAGCTGCCAGGGGAGTCGCGTAGGCGGCAAGCCCCGCTCGCACGTGTTTCTTCACAGCGCTGGCCAATGGGCCGCCTCCCATCAGGTTGCCCGTCAGGAATACGTTCCGGCCCGCAGCCGTCGCCCGGGCCACCCGGCGGGCCAGCAACGTGGTCTGGCTGGGCAGCACCAGCTTTACGCAATTCTCGATGGTTTTCTCCGAGTCGTACAGCAGTATGTCCTGCGTCCCGGCTCCCACGTCGATGGCTAACAGTTGACTCAAGAGAGGATTCCTTTCGCTGATGCGTGACGATGTAACTTAAGCCCCCATTATAACACGAAGTGTCGGGAACGCGGAAACAGGTTGACGGAAACCTGATACCTGAACAGCTATAGATTTATTGAGATTCTTTTGACGCGTCGATCCGCAAAGAGTATACTCTGGCATATTGATTGGCTGCACAACCCCAGTTGCTTCGCGTGATCGGGAGGTGGCAGCAGGCATAACAGGAGGAAGATGATGTTGCCTGGAGGTCGAGATTCGTTTGGAACGCTTGACACGCTGGACACCCGAGCCGGCAAGGTTCAATATTACCGTTTGAGCAAGCTGACTGACCTGGGCGTAGCCGATGTGGCCCGAATGCCTTATGCGATCAAGATCCTGCTCGAATCAGTGGTCCGGAACGAGAATGGCCACGAGGTCACGCGCGACGATGTAGCGCGGCTGGCCGGCTACGATCCGAAATCGCCCGCCTCTATCGTGATCCCCTACAAGCCGGCCCGGGTGCTGATGCAGGATTTTACCGGTGTCCCGGCCCTGGTCGATCTTGCCGCGCTGCGCAGCGCCATGGCTCGTTTCGGCAAGGATCCACAGCGCATCAATCCACTGCTGCCGGTAGATCTCATCATCGACCACAGCGTTCAGGTTGACTTCTACGGCACTCGTGACGCGGTGGAGAAAAACGCGCGGACGGAATTCGCGCGCAACCGCGAGCGTTTCGAATTCCTGCATTGGGGCCAGCAGGCTTTTCAGAATTTCACTGTCGTGCCGCCCGTCAACGGCATTTGCCACCAGGTCGATCTCGAGCTGATCGGCAAGGTGGTCCAGCGCCAGACACAGAACGGCCAGGACGTGGCCTTCCCGGACACTCTGATCGGCACCGATTCACACACACCGATGATCAACGGCCTGGGCGTGTTGGGCTGGGGTGTGGGTGGAATCGAGGCCGAGTCGGTCGTACTGGGTGAGCCGCACTACATCCTGGCGCCCGAGGTGATTGGGTTCCGCCTGGTGGGCGCCTTGCCGGAAGGTACGAACGCCACCGACCTGGTGCTCACCTTCACCCGTATGCTTCGCGACAAGGGCGTGGTCGGCAAGATCGTCGAGTTCTACGGTCCGGGTGTGGCAAAGATGTCGCTGCCTGACCGCGCCACGATCTCCAACATGTCGCCGGAGATGGGGCCGCTGGCGGGCTTCTTCCCGGTCGATGCGGAAACGCTGAAGTATTTGCGCTACACCGGCCGCACGCAAGACGAGGTCGACCTGGTGGAGCGTTACTGCAGGGCCCAGGGGCTGTTCCGCACGCCCGAATCGCCGGATCCCGAGTTCAAGGAGATCATGGAATTCGATCTTTCCACGGTAAAGAACTGCGTGGCCGGCCCGAAGCGCCCGCAAGACTACGTGCTCGTGCCCGACCTGAAGGGGCAATGGGAAAAGGGCTTGCGCGCCCCGTTCGACAAGCGGGGCTTCAACATGACCCCCGAGCAGCTCGCGACCGAGGCCACGGTCCACTACCCGGATGGCCGTACCGGTCCGCTCAAGCACGGTGACGTCGTGATCGCCTCGATCACGGCGTGCGTCAACACGAGCAACCCCTGGGTGTTGATCGCCTCGGGCGTGCTTGCGCGGAAGGCCGTCGAGGCGGGGCTGACAGTGAAGCCCTACGTAAAGACGAGCTTTTCGCCGGGCTCCAAAGTAGCCATCGATTACCTGGGTGAGGCCGGCCTGACCCCGTATCTGGAAGCGCTTGGCTTCCACACCACTGGCTTCGGCTGCATGACCTGCATCGGCAATAGCGGTCCGCTGCCGGAGCACATCGCAAAGGCGGTCGAGGAGAAGGAGCTGGTGGTCGGCGCCGTGTTGTCGGGCAACCGCAACTTCGAGGGCCGCGTGCATCCGTTGGTCAAAGCCAACTACCTCATGGCTCCGCCTCTGGTCGTTGCGTACGCTCTGGCCGGCACCGTGGACATCGACCTGAGCAAAGAACCACTGGGAACCGGCAAGAATGGACAGCCGGTTTACCTGAAGGACATCTGGCCCACCAACCGCGAGATCGCGCAGTACATTCCTCTCTCGGAGAATCCCGATGCTTTCGTTCGCGCTTACTCCGACGTCGCCACGAACAATCCCATGTGGAACAGCCTGCCCGACACCGGAGAGCCGGTTTACGCCTGGAACGAGACGAGCACCTACATCCAAGAGCCGCCATTCTTCCTGGACATGACGCGTGAAGTCGAACCGGTCCGCCCGATCCTGAACGCTCGCGTCCTGGTAAAGGCCGGCAACAGCGTGACCACCGACCACATCAGCCCGGCAGGCGAGATACCGGTTGACAGCCCGGCCGGACGCTACATGATTTCGCGAGGCATCAAGCCGGAAGACTTCAACCAGTACGGCACCCGGCGCGGCAACGATCGAATCATGGCTCGCGGAACGTTCGCCAACACTCAGTTCCGTAACCTGCTCGCCCCCGGTACCGTGGGCGGCTGGACGACCTATCTGCCGACCGGTGAAGTGTTGAGCGTCTACGACGCCTCACTGCGGTACAAGGAGGCCGGCATCCCGCTCGTCGTGGTTGCCGGCATCGACTACGGCATGGGCAGCAGTCGCGACTGGGCAGCGAAGGGCGTGCAGCTCCTGGGGGTAAAGGCCGTGCTCGCGCAATCCTTCGAGACGATCCATCGCAGCAACCTCGTCGGAATGGGCGTTTTGCCGCTGCAGTTCAAGCCGGGCGAGAGCGCTGAATCGTTGGGCCTGACAGGCCGGGAAACTTTCAGCATCCACGTAGACGATACGCTCCAGCCGCGGCAGGACGTGAAAGTGGACGTCGTCGGCGAAGACGGCGCCAAACGAACGATTACGATGATGTGCCGCATCGACACGCCGATCGAGATCGAATACTATCGCCATGGGGGTATCCTGCAGCGGGCGCTGCGCGGCATGCTCAACGAATAATCGCGCCGCGAGAAACGACCAATTCACCACTACGTTCAGTGCGAGGAGTGCGTTAATGGCTGATCTAAACATCGTCATTGCCGGGGCCGCCGGTCAGGGAGTGCAGTCGGCTGCGGGCACCCTGGGCCGGACGCTCTTGAGACTGGGGTTCCACGTGTTCACGACGCAGGACTACCAGTCGCGCATCCGGGGCGGCCACAACTTCATGCGTATCCGCTTTTCGGATCATCCGCTGCAGGCAAGCGTCCGGCGGGCGGACTTCCTGCTGGCCCTGAACGCGGAGAGTGTGACCATGCGCCTGCCCGAACTGACGCCCGCAGGGCTGGCACTCTGCATGGAGGACGATCGGGGGGATGCCGACGGACGAACGTATTCGGGCTCTGCCCAAGACGGTGGGTCCGGCCTCCGCCCGCTCAGCCCGTTTCGTCGGCGTCAAGCTCCTGGCCATGCTGTTCACTATCCTCGGTTTCCCGCCGACGACTCTCGCCGAGGCGGTGCAGACCGAGTTGGGTGATCGACTCAAACCGGAGGTGTTGCAAGCCAACCTGGACGCGATCAACGACGTTTCCGCATTCGTGGAGCGTCGGGACATCGCTCCGCTCACCTTCAGGCCGGGCTCGGAGGGCCAGAACGGCCGCATGCTGGTCAGCGGCAACCTGTCCATGGCGATGGGGATGATCGCCGCCGGCATCGGCGTGTATGCGGGCTATCCGATGAGCCCGGCTACTTCGTTCATGGACTACTTCGCCAGTTTCGGACGAGATCTGGGAATCGCCGTGGAGCAGACGGAGGACGAGATCGCCGCTCTGAACACCGCGCTGGGTGCGGCCTACGCCGGCGCTCGAGCCGCGGCCGGCACCTCCGGCTCCGGGATCTCTCTGATGACCGAGGCCATCGGCCTGGCGGGAATCAGCGAGACGCCGGTAGTAATCGTAGACGCGCAACGGCCGGGACCGGCCGTGGGCATGGCGACGCGCACGGAGCAGTCGGATCTCATGTTTGTCGTTCACGCCTCGCAGGGAGAATTCCCACGGGTGGTGGTCGCGCCGGCCGGCCACGAAGATGGCTTCTACATGGCGGCGGAGACCTTCAATATCGCCGAAAGGTGGCAGGTCCCCGTGTTTCTCATGAGCGATCAGGCGCTGTCCGACAGCGAGGCGACGGTCGAGGAATACGACCTGTCGCGGGTGACGATCGACCGCGGACCGGTCGCGCCGGAACCGGACGAGCCGCGAATCCTGGATCGCTATCGGGTTACCGAATCCGGCGTTTCGCCACGGGCGTATCCGCTGCTGTCCAAGTGGATCGTGGCTCAGGACAGCCACGAGCACGACGAGAACGGCCACCTGACCGACAACGCAGCGAACCGGGTGCGCCAGGTCAACAAGCGCATGCGCAAGCTGGAGGGCATCGCAGCTTCGTTTCCTGGCCCGGAGGTCATCCATCCCGAGGCGAAGACGTTGCTCTTGTGTTGGGGCTCCACGTCCGGCCCCGTCTTGGAGGGAGTGGAGCTGCTGCGCCGGGAGGGGTACGACCTTGGGGTGGCGGTGTTCCGCCATCTGTACCCGATGAACAAAGAGAGGGTTCGGACCGCACTCGCCGGTGACAGGCGGCTGATCACGATGGAGATGAACTACACCGGCCAGCTAGGCCAGTTGCTCTTGCTGGAAACAGGGATCACCACGCAAGGTCACATCGCCAAGGTTGACGGCCGGATCATCACAGTGGAAGACGTGTTAGCCCGCGTCAAGGATTTCCTGGGGGGTGCGAAATGACCTGCAGCGATTTTGACTACTTCACGCCGGAATGGTGTCCCGGCTGCGGCAACTTCGACATCCTCGACTGCGTGAAGCAGGCCCTGTGCGATCTACAGCTCAAGCCGAACGAGATTGTCATCGCCATGGGCATCGGGCAGGCTTCGAAGCTTGGGTTTTCGGTGAAGGCCAACGTCTTCGACGGACTGCATGGCCGAAGCCTTCCCCTGGCACTCGGCATGAAGCTGGCGAATCACGACGC
Source organism: uncultured Chloroflexia bacterium (assembly GCA_963843645.1). Classification (GTDB taxonomy): domain Bacteria; phylum Chloroflexota; class Anaerolineae; order DAOTYC01; family DAOTYC01; genus CAWJLE01. Next base: position 1,154,982 of record CAWJLE010000005.1, read on the forward strand.
CAGGGTTTTGGCCGTGGCCGGAGACGCGGACTTCTACGCTGAAGGCACCAACCACCTGATCCACAACCTGCGCCGCAACCTGGATGTGACCATCCTGGCCGGTGACAACCGCGTCTTTGGACTGACCAAGGGCCAGGCCGCCCCCACAGCCGCGTCCGATTACGCCACGACCGTATACGCCGACGGCGTCGGGGCACAGCCGATTCGCCCGACAATGCTTGCGCTGGCCGCGGGTGCGACGTTCGTCGCCAAGGCATTTTCGGGCAACAAAGATGAGCTGACTGAGTTGATAAAGCAGGGCGTGCAACACCGCGGCGCTGCTATCATCGACGTGATGTTCCCGTGCGTCTCGTTCAACAAGGTCAACACGTTTAGCTGGTTCAAGCAGCGCGCCACGCCGATCGGGCCCGATCACGACCCAAGCAATCTGGAGTCGGCGCTCAAGCTGGCGATGCTGGACATGCAGGATGGAGATCGGATTCCGACCGGCGTCTACTATCGAGTTGAACGCCCGGTATTCGGCGAAAATTTGGCGGCCGAGAAGGGCGAGCCCATCGCCAAAAGAACGTTGAGCTACACGCCGGAGCGTGTGCGGCCACTGTTCGACCAGTTCAAATAGCCTGTCCGATGGCTCCGTCTCGCTGTTATGGAGCGTGCGGACGTTCGCTGCCGAAGGAGAGAATCGTGGACATCACAGAGCGTTTCGACTACGACGTGATTATCCTGGGCGCCGGATTGGCCGGTCAGGCTGCGGCCGTGACGATGGCGGAAAAGCACCCTGACGTTCGCGTGGCGCTGGTGAGCAAGGTCTATCCGGTGCGCTCGCACTCGGGTGCTGCCCAGGGAGGGATCAATGCTGCCGTGGCTGCCGACGACAAATGGGAAGACCACTACTTCGACTCGGTGAAGGGCAGTGGCTTCTTGGGAGACCAGAATGCGATCCGTATCCTGACGGAAAGCGCACCTCAAGCCATCTACAATCTCGACCGCTGGGGCGCGCACTTTAGCCGTAACGGCGACGGCACGTTTGCTCAGCGTGCCTTCGGAGGTCAGCGGCGCAATCGGACGTGTTACGTTGCCGATAAGACTGGTCACGCTCTGCTGAACGTCCTGTACGAGCAGGTGGTGAAGCAAAAGGTCGACGTTTTCAGCGAGTGGTTCGTCTTCGATCTCATTCACGAGGACGACACGTTCTACGGTCTGCTCGCCTTCCACAACCAGACGGGCAAGATCGGCTACTTCAGCGCCCGCGCCGGGATGATTGCCACCGGCGGGGCGGCTCGAGTCTACGGCCAGTCTTCCAATGCACTCATCAATACCGGCGACGGCATGTCCCTGGCACTGCGAGCAGGGCTGTCGCTGGAGGACATGGAGTTCTTCCAGATCCATCCCACCGGACTGCTCAACGGCATCCTGATCACCGAGGGCGCTCGTGGCGAAGGAGCGTACCTGATCAATGTGGACGGAGAGCGTTTCATGCAGCGATACGCCCCTCAGTTCATGGAGCTGGGTCCGCGCGATTTGGTCTCGCGGGCGGTGCAGCAGGAGATCAACGAGGGTCGCGGTTTCTCCGATGGAGCGGTTCGCCTCGACCTCCGACACCTCGGCGCGGAGAAGATCAAGGCCCGCCTGCCGCAGATACGCGACATTGCGATGCACTTCGCCGGCGTCGACCCGATCGAAGAGCCCATCCCAGTGCGGCCGACGGTTCACTACACCATGGGTGGCATCGAAGTGACCACGGACTGCGTCACGCGCATGAAGGGCCTCTTCAGTGCCGGCGAGGCCAGCTGCGTGTCTGTGCACGGCGCTAATCGGCTGGGCGGCAACTCCCTGCTGGAGACGGTCGTGTTCGGTACCCGCGCGGGTGAGAGCATTCCGGCGTTCCTGTCGACGTATGGCCGCCGACGCGGCCTGGCGAGGATGCATTGCTGGCGGACGCCATGAGACGCTTCGAGGGGCTGTTTGGCGAAGAGTCCACGGAGGACGTGCCTAAGCTTCGCAAGGAGATGGAGCGGGGCATGGTGGCCGATTTCGGCCTGTTTCGGCAGTCAGGAGACCATGGAGCGCGGGCGTGCAGCAGATGACCTCGCTGGCGGAGCGCTACCAGCGAGGTGCGCATGCGCGAGCGGAACTTGATCTTCAACACGCGAGATTGATCCGCGCGCTCGGAGTTGGGGTTCATGCTCGACATCGCACATTGCTGTGCGCTGGGAGCCGTGAACCGCAAGGAGTCCCGTGGGGGGCACTATCGCATCGGACTTTCCGAACGCGCGACGACGAGAATTTCCTGAAGCATAGCCTGATGAGATGGATCGCGAGGGCTGGCTGCACTTTCCTACAAGCCGGTGACCATCGTCGACATCGAGCCGACCGAGCGCAAGTATTGAGGCAGGAGGGCGATCCATGAAAGTCCGCTTTGACGTCTTCCGCAAGAAGCCAGGGGCAACCGAAAGCTATCGTCAGATCTTCGAGCTGGACGTCCAGCCCGGCGAAGACATCCTGGATGCATTCTACGCATCCAGGAAGAGCACGATCCAATCTTCGCCTTCCGTTACAGTTGCCGTGGTGCCATCTGCGGCTCGTGTGCCGTGCACATTAACGGCGTCTCGGCATGCTGGCCTGCAAGACCCAAGTCCTGCCTTGGCCGAAGAAGGGCACCATCGTCGTGGACCCGATGGAAAACATGCCGGTCATCAAGGACCTGGTGACGGACATGGACGATGGATTCTGGCCGGCGTACGACTCTGTCCGGCCCTACCTGGCGCGCTCCGAGGACAAGCACGATGAGCTCTTCACCTGGACGGACAAGCTGGCGCCGCGGAATCTGGACCAACTCGTCGCGCAGCGAGGATTGCATCAAATGCGCCGCCTGTTACTCGGACTGCCCGAAGGTGCCGAAGGAAGGCCGACGTTCATCGGGCCGCAGGCGTGCATCCAGCTGTACAAGTTTTATTGGGATCCGCGCGACGTCGACCATGCGTGGCGGATGGGGCGGAGGCGGCGTCGCCAGTCGGGCCGTTCGGACTGCGATAGCCATGGCAACTGCGTGAGGGTGTGCCCCAAAGACTGCCGCCCACTCGATGGCGCATCACGATCATCCGTCGAGACGTGAACCGAAATAAGAGGGAGTGAGTGCGTTGGCTGACGAGTTTCAGGTCTCGATTGAAAAGGACTCGCTGGGCGAATTGCCCGTTCCTGCGAAAGCGTATTATGGCATCAACGTGCAGCGGGCGCTGCTGAACTTTCCCATCAGCAGCCGCAAGGTTAACACTCGCATCATCGACTCGTACTGCCAGATCAAGCGAGGCTGCCGCCCGGGTGAATCGTGCCGCCGGCCGGCTGTCCGCTGGACAAGGCGGAGGCGATCGAGAAGGCGGCCGAGGAGATTCTCGCCGGCGGGTCTGCGCGAGCATTTCGTGCTGGACGTGTTCCAGGCCGGCGCGGGCACCAGCACCAACATGAACGTCAACGAGGTGCTGTGTAATCGCGCGCTGGAGCTGTTGGGCCACAGGAAGGGCGAGTACAAGGTCTTCAATCCCAACGACCACGTGAACATGGGCCAGTCGACGAACGACACGTACCCCACGGCAATGCGCCTGGCGGCTGTCAGCGCGCTGGCCGGCCTTTATCCCGAAGCTGAGCGGCTGGCGGCATCATTCGATCATCTCGCCGAGAAGTACGCGAAAGCGCTCAAGAGCGGGCGGACACATCTGCAGGATGCCGTGCCGATCACACTGGGGCGTGAATTTGGCGCTTATGCGCGGGCCATTCGCACCGCCGCACGCCACATCCGGCGCACTAGCGACGATCTGCTCGACCTTCCGATCGGAGGTTCGGCGGTAGGGACGGGCATGAACACCCATCCGGATTACGCCGCACAGATGGTCGAGGAACTGGCCCGGCTGGTCGGACACCCGTTTCGTGTGGCTCCGGACCTGGTGCACGCCATGCAGTCGCAGGCGCCGGTCGCTGTGGTATCATCGGCGCTGCGCGACTTCGCAGTAGAGTTGGGCCGCATTGCAAACGACTTGCGGCTGCTGTCGTCCGGCCCGACCACCGGTCTTGCCGAGATCCGCTTGCCGGAGGTGCAGGCCGGCAGCTCCATCATGCCCGGTAAGGTCAACCCGTCCATACCGGAGATGGTCAATATGGTCTGCTTCCAGGTCGTCGGCAATGATCTTACCGTGTCGCAAGCCGTGGCGGCCGGCCAGATGGAGCTGAACGTAATGATGCCGATCATGGCCGAAAATGTGCTCGAGTCCATCGAGATACTGACTTCGGCTTGCCGGCAGCTCGCGCTGCGATGCGTGGATGGGATCGAGGCGGATGAGGAGCGGTGCCGGCTATACGCGTTTCGCTCCATGGGCCTGGCGACGGCCCTCGCCCCTTACATCGGGTACCTGCCCGCGGCCGACGTGGCCAAGCGGGCCCTCCGTGAGGGTGAGACCGTGCCGGAGTTGGTGCGTCAGGAGAGACTTCTCTCTGTTGAGGAGCTGGAGCGCATTCTCGATCCGGTCCGTATGACCGCTCCGGACCCGGATCTGGCCAAAAAGGAGCGGACTGATGAAATCAAGAAGTAGTGCTTCGCACGAGGAGGTGCTGCTGTGATTCAGGAAAACAAGCCTACTGAAACTGAGGAGCGGGACGAGGAGGAAATCGTGGCCAAGACGAAGAACATTGGCCTGCGAGGCATCGTCGTCGCCGACTCGACGATCTGCAAAGTGGACGGCCAGCTCGGAAAGCTCATCTATCGCGGTTTTGACGTGATGACGCTTGTCAAGGAGGGCACCTATGAAGAGGTCGTTCACCTGCTGCTGAAGAATAGTCTGCCGACCAGGGAAGAGCTGGCCGACCTGCGACGCGAACTGGCCGAGGTCCGCTTTCTGCCGGGCAAGCTGGTGGATACGCTGCGGACCTTCCCCACCCAATCGCTTCCGATGGACGTGTTGCAGGCAGCTGTGCCCGTCCTGGGCATGTACGACCCTCGGCTGGCCGACAGCTCTCGCAAAGAGACCGTGTACCGCCAGGCCATCCGGCTGATTGCGCAGATGCCGCTCGTCGTCACAGCCTGGGATCGCATCCGCAACGGCAAATCGGTGGTCGAGCCACGGCCTGACCTGGGCCAGGCCGGCAACTTCCTCTACACCTTGCGGGGTGAGGTCCCGGACGAAGAGACCGCTCGTGACATGGACGTGGCCTTCATCCTGCACGCCGAGCACGCCTTCAACGCCTCGGCTTTCACCGCCAGGCAGGTGGCATCGACGCGCGCCCACATCTACGCAGCTATCGCCAGCGCTATCGGCTCATTGTCCGGCGAGCTGCACGGCGGGGCAAACGCCCAGGTGCTGAACATGCTGGAGGACATCGGCGCGGTGGCGAACGTACGAGACTACGTGATCCACGTGCTGGACTCCGGCGGGCGGATCATGGGCATGGGCCACCCGGTCTACAAGGTTTTCGACCCGCGGGCCGGCGTCCTGCGTGAAATGTCGCGGCGCCAGAGCCGCAAGGCCGGTGACGACAAGTTCTATCAGATCTCTGAAGAGGTGGCCAAAGTCACCGCGGAGGAGTTTAAGAAGCGGAAGGGGAGCGTGATCTACCCGAACGTGGACTTCTTCTCGGCCAGCGCCTATCACGCGCTGGGCATCCCCACGGACCTGTTCACGCCCATCTTCGCCGTGGCGCGCGTGGTGGGCTGGTCCGCGCACTACATCGAGGAGCGATTCGCCGAAGCCCAGCCCAGACCGGCCCTGTATCGCCCTTCGGCGGAATACACCGGGCGTTACTGCGGTCCCGCGGCCTGCGACTGGGTGCCGCTGGAGAAGCGCCAGGACCAGAACTAGACTCCACCTCCAGCCGTAATCACGTTTTACTCCCAGACGTCAAAGCCGGGAACCCACGGGTTCCCGGCTTTTCGCATGTGTCTCAACCAACGCTCGACTGTGATGGTCGTTCTACCCCTGCCGCGCGTTCGGATTGCTGTACTCGGGCGGCATTTGGGGGTTGCCATAGGGGCTGCCATATGGCCATCCGTATGGCGTCGTCCCCGGGCCGGGCATGTTCCAGTAGTACTGCTGCCCATAGGGATCGTTCTGGTTAGGGTTGCCGTACGGGCTGTTAGGAGTCGTGTTCCAGTATGGATTGGCCGGCAGTCCGTATGGGTTCTCCTGAGTGCCGGGCTGAGTGCTCTGGTTGCCCTGATTGTCCTGGCCGCCGCGGTTGTTGGGATCTGACGGATTGAACTGCTGGCCGTTCTGTCCCGGCTGATTTCCGTACTGATCGCCGTAGGGACCGGAGTTGCCCCAGCCGTAGGGACCGTTCCAATAGGGGTAACCGCCATAAGGGGAACCCCAATAGTCCCCGTACGGGGTGCCGTACGGATAACCCCAACCGTACTGCTGATTGCCGTATTGCTGGTTATAGTACGGCTGCTGGGAGGGTCCGCCCCAGCCGTACGGATCCGCCCACCCATAGCCATAGTAGGGCGCGTACGAATTGCCCCAACCCCATGCCCATGGACTGCCGCTGGAGTTGGGATTGGCCGGATCGGTGAGAGTGCCCGGCGCGGGCGGATTGACCTGTGGAACGGGAGCCGCCGCGTACGCGGCCGAGACCAGGATTGAGAACGCCAACAGACCTGCAACGATGCCGAGATGCCGCCGTCTGAACCGTTTCATTTGGGGCCTCCTTCTGTGGGGAACAGAATAAGAAACCGACACGATGGATGCGATGCGGTGCGCCGGGCGCGGTGTGATTACGAGTCGGGGAGGCGGAAGTCCGCGCCCAGAATTACCCGGATGTCCACGTCGCTCTGCAGGTTGGGGCTGTGCCGGATCTCATCGATTGGTACCCCGAGCTGAGTCGCGAGCTGCCCCAACGTGAAGGTCTTGCCCGTATAGTCGACGATGACTGTCTTGACGTAATCCGTTCGGCCAGAATCGCCGGGGTCCGTGACGATGTAGCCTTCTTTCTTCAGGTAAGCCGTCGCCTTCGCGGCCACGTCCTTCTGAGCCGTGCCGTTCATAACGCTCACCGTCGCCCCGTCGGCAGCCAGACGATTCGGCTCGACCACCTGGCGCACGGTAACCGGCGCAGGTACGGCCACTGCCGGCGTCGAGTTAAACATCTCGTCGACGACAGGGCGGATTTTGTCGCGGACGGGCAGCACCACGTCGGCGCCTGTCGGCGTGATGTGGCGCACGGTGAAGTTTTCTCCAAGGACCACCGATTTCACTTTGCTGCGGTCGATCTTCCACGCAATCTGCGCCAGGCTCAGGATCTCAGTCGGCTGCAGGTCCGTCTGCACGGTATCAGCCAGGATGACCATCAGTTCAGGCAGCTTGGGCAGCAAGTTGAGCTGCAGCGCTTGATCGCGGATCGCCATCAGTACCTGTTGCTGGCGCTGGGCCCGATCGAAGTCGCTGCTCCCATGGCGCGAGCGGGCATACTTCAGCGCCGTGTCGCCGTCCATGTGCTGCTGCCCGGCCTCAATGTAGACCGGATCGTACCCCCAGCTGTCGTCAGGGTAGGTATCGTCGATGATCGGGGTTTCCACGTTGATATCGATACCGCCGATGGCGTCGACGATCTTACGGAACCCACCGAAGTCGACACGGACGTAATAGTTCACCGGCACGCCCAGGTTGTACTGAACCGTCTTCTTCGCGAGCGCCGGTCCGCCGCCGGGATACTTCTTCTCATCGCCGTCGTAGTGGGCCATGTTGATGCGATTCTCACCGTAACCGGGAATCGTGACCCACAAATCGCGCGGCACCGATAACATGCCCGCCGAATTCGTGCTCGGGTCGATCGTGGCCAGGATCATCGTGTCGGTCCGCATCGGGCCACTCTCCTCCGGGCGACTGTCCACGCCCAACAGGAGGATGTTCACCCGCTCTTTCTTCTGCCAGTTGACCGTGGTCTCCTCTCTGATGACCAGAGGCACGGGCTTCTGTCCGGGCACCGGCAGGTATAGGACCGGAATGGTCGGAAACTGGGCGCTGGCCACGACTTCCTTGACGGTCAAGTAGAAAAGATAAGCTGAATAGAACCCACCGGCTACGAATAGGCCCAGCAGTATACTCAGCGCAAACTGCAGCAGTAAGGGCAGGCCACTCTTGGTGGTCTGCGGGCGACTCATATGTGGGCGACCTCCATTAGCTCGATCTGCGGCATCTCCTTCCCCTATCGGCCCTGGCGGCGATGGCATACGATGCTGTCCCAACGGTCGCAATCAGGGGTCTGCTTTCTGCCATTATAACACACCGGTCATGCCCATCCAAACGTCCTGGCACGTGACGCGTCAGCCTTCCGGGCACGGAGCCTGATCCGGTCCACACAGCGATTGCTCCATATCGGGACCCCGGTGCGGATTGGGCGTCCACTGGGGCTGATTGGTCGTCGTGCGGATGAGAGCGCCGCCGAGCACCGCCGCTGACACAGCGAAGATGGCTCCTACGAGGAAGGCGACGTGGTAGCCGTCGTTGAGCGCCACGAGTGAACCGGCTCCGGAGGAGGTCAGGAACTCCGTGCGCGCGGCGGCGAGACTGGCGAGGACCGCCAGACCGAGCGCGCCGCCCATCATGAACGCCGTGTTGACGACTCCCGAAGCGAGGCCGGATTCGCTCGGGGCAACGTCGTTCATGGCGGCGAGCAGCACCGGGTTGAATACGATGCCGGCGCCGAGGCCGAGAAGAATCATGCTGGGGAGAACGTTGGCGGCGAACTGGCCGTCGACCGGCGCCCGCGCGAGCAGAACAAGGCCGAGCGCTGCCAGCAGTAACCCCGACGTCAGCGGCGCCCTGATGCCGAAACGCATGACCAGCCTGGCGGACAGCCCAAGCGACAGAGCGCCCATGATCAGGTTTGTCGGCAGGAACGCGAGACCCACTCGCAGTGGGCTGTACCCGAGCACCAGTTGGAGATAAAGCGCGGAGATGAAAAACCAGGCGAACATGGCAGCCGCCCATAGGACGCCGACGACGTTCGCCGTCGCAACGTTGCGAAGCCGGAAAAGGCTCAAGGGCATCAGCGGCGAGTGCACTCTCCCTTCGATGCCTACGAAGAGCACCAGAAGCGCCGCCGCGAGCGCCAGCAGGCTGACGGTTTGAGTGGACAGCCAGCCAGCCTGGTTGCCGTTCACGATTGCATAGACGGCGAGCATCAAGGAAGCAGTGACCGTAACCGCACCGGCCACGTCGAGACGCGCTTCTGCGGTCGAGCCGCGTCCGCCCGGCAGCAGAGGGAAGCTCAGCACGAAGACCGCGATCCCTATCGGGAGATTGACGAGGAAGATCCAGTGCCAATCGAGCGCGTTCGTCAAGACACCACCGAGCAGCACTCCGATGGAGCCACCGCCGGCCGCGACGAAACCGATGACACCCATCGCTTTCGCCCTCTCGGACGCTTCGGTGAACAGATTCATGGTCAGTGATAGGGCAACCGCCGAAACTACGGCGCCGCCGAGTCCCTGCACTGTCCGAGCAGCAACGAGCAACTCCCGTGAGCCGGTCAGTCCGCAGGCAACGGATGCGAGCGTGAAGAGACTGATCCCAAGCAGGAACAGCCGTCGGTGCCCGAAGAGATCGGCCAGTCGGCCGCCGAGCAGAAGAAACCCGCTGAAAGTGAGCAGGTATGCGTTCACGACCCAGACGAGAGAGGTCTCGGAAAAGCCGAGATCCGACCTGATCGACGGCAGAGCGACGTTCACGATGGTCGTGTCGAGGACGATCATTAGATCTCCCAGGCACAGAACAATCAGAGCAAGCCAGCGTCTGCGGCTGTCGTTGTTTGTCATAACGATTCTCTTCCTTTCACATCCCAGGACTACGACGAGCTTGTTGCGGGACTCATTGCAGCCATAACCAGCATGCAACCAGTCGCCGGCAGTTGGCAGCAAGAGCCTTTGCTCGTCTTTAGGTATGTCGGATGTTTTGTGCTACGAATATTCTCAGGGGGAGAGTCCGAGCTCATTCCGTAGAGCGAAGCGAAACCTCTCGACTCCCATCTTGATGAGAAGCGCGTCGAGCCTCAGCCACAACGCCACAGTGCCTGCCCGCACTGTGGCCCCGGCAGACTCCCGGTCATTATACCATCGTCTCCCTCGCACACCGGCCGGCGATGGATACATTCCGGGATACATTCTTTGCCCGAAATCGATCGGCCCAGGCATTAGGCCGCACCGTGAACGTATGGTACAATACGCCGCAGTCTTCACGGTGAAAAACCGATTGGAGGTAAGCACATGAGAGATGCCGTGGTCGGTGAGGGAGCAATTATCGACGACAGCGCCCTGTTAGGCTACCGGACGGGGCGGCGGATCCAGGTGGTCCAGACCGTCATCGGAGCGCGGGCTCGCATCCGCTCCAACACGGTCATCTACACCAATGTTCACATCGGCGACGACCTGGAGACAGGCCACGGCGTCGTGATTCGCGAAGAGAACGTCATAGGCGATCACTTCAACATCTGGAACAATTCCGTCATCGACTACGGATGTCGCATTGGTAACAACGTCAAGATTCACAACAACATCTACGTGGCGCAGTTTACGGTGATTGAAGACGACGTCTTCATTGCGCCGGGCGCTTCTTTTGCCAACGATCCCCATCCTCTGTGCGCGCTGTGCATGCAAGGTCCTACGATCAAGCGAGGCGCGCGGATTGGCGTCAATGCGACGTTGTTGCCTGCCGTGGTCGTCGGAGAGAACGCACTAGTCGGCGCCGGCGCCGTCGTCACGAAGGACGTGCCTCCGCGCGCGGTGATCGTCGGCAATCCGGGCCGCATCCTTTGCACCGTCGACGAGCTGAAATGTGCGCACGGCAACGTCCGTCACCCTTACGACGATGGTCTGGACGTGGCGACCCGCCAACACGCCGGTGTGTCGGACGTGTGACGCATGGCGGCAGGTTCGGCCATCGCAATCGGCAAAGTAACGCGGCGTGAGTGGATCTGGGTGTTCCTGGCGTCACTGGCGGTCGTGGTGCTGGCCGCGCTGCCCTATCTGTATGCCTGGCTCAGTACCCCCGCAGGTCTCGCTTATACCGGCTTCATCATCAACCCTCTGGACGGCCACAGCTACCTTGCGAAGATGCAGCAGGGCGCGGCCGGCGGCTGGTCGTTCACGCTGCCTTTCACGACTGAGCCACAAGAGGGGGCCTTCATTTACGTGCATTACCTGCTTCTGGGGCACGTGGCCGCCTGGCTCGGCTTATCGTCAATTGTGGTATACCATCTGGCGCGCTCGTTGGCCGCGATGGTGCTTCTGTTAACAGTCTACCGGTTTGCAGCCTGCTTCGTCACCGGCCTGGGCGCGCGGCGTCTGGCCTTCGTCGTAGTGGCGGTATCGTCCGGACTTGGCTGGCTGCTTGCGCCGGCTGGGGTGGTCGCTCCCGATCTTTGGGTGCCTGAGGCCAACACTTTTCTGACGGTACTGGTGAATCCACACTTCCCGTTGGCCGAGGCCCTGATTCTGTGGGTTTTTCTGGCCGTTGCCGCGCCGTTCGAGTGGCTGGAGCGCGCATCCTCGCCAAATGCAGGGCATCTCGTGTGGCGCGCGCTCGGTGTCGTGGCTGCGTCATTGGGTCTGGCGGTCGTTCAGCCATACGCCGTACTGACAGTGTACCTCACTCTTGCGATCTACCTGGCGGCGCGGGGCGGGTTGGCCGGGAGCTGGGTAGCGGCTCCCTGGATTCGTTTCTTGCTGGGGGGACTGGCGAGCGCGCCGGTGCTGGCTTACGAGTACCTGGCTTACAGCCATGGCACGTTTGCCTCCTGGTCTGCGCAAAATTCGACGCCCTCGCCCTCTTTCAGTCTGCTGCTGGTCACCTATGGCTTGTTGTGGCCTCTGGCGGCGGCTGGGGCAGTCCATAGCGTGAGAGCGCGGCGTGGGTTGTTCTTGATTCTGTGGGCGGCGCTCAATGTCGCTCTGCTCTACCTGCCATTTCCGCTGCAGCGCCGGATGATGATCGGTCTGCACCTGCCGGTAGCCATCCTGGCGGCGATCGGATTGACGCAGTACGTGTGGCCGCGAGTGGCGCGCCGCCGAGCGCTCGGCGCCCTGGCGATGGTCGTCCCCCTGATCCCCAGCACACTGGTCGTCCTGATCGTGGGATTTGTGGGACCTGCGCGGCACGAGTGGCCGCTGTTCATGACGACCGACGTCCGTGACGCCCTGGAGTATCTGCACGACGAGACCCAACCGGCCGATGTGGTCCTGGCCGCGCCGGAAACCGGATTGCTCATCCCAGCCTGGGCCGGAAACCGGGTCGTCTACGGCCATCCGCTCGAGACCGTTGACGCCGACCGCAAGAAGGCCGAGCTGGAATCGGCATGTCAGGGCCGAACGGCCGTAGCGGACCTGATCGGCAAATACGGCATCCGCTACGTTTTCGTTGGCCCGCTGGAGCGAGCCTGTGGGGACGGACTCGCCGCTCCGGAGGGGGCCACTGTGGCCTTTTCGAACAATGAGGTGAGGATCTATCGGGTTGCCCCGGGAGGATGATCGTACCTTTGGAGCCGAACGCCCAAGCGCAGCCGCCAGACCGTTCCACCCGATTCGAATGGTTTCTCCACATCGCCATATTCGTCCTGCTGGCCCTGATCTTCTTGGCGCCGGTGGTCATACAGCCGGAGGCGTTTCTCTATCCGAGCTACTCGCCTTATTCGGACCTGACCGTCATCCACTGGCCGAACGCGAAGGATTTCGTCGATACGTACCATGAGTACAACCAGTACCCGTGGTGGAAAGAGCTCAGCCTGAGCGGCATGCCGGCCATTGCTAACCCGCTGGCGATGTTGTTCTACCCCCTCAATTTCCTGCTGCTTGCCTTGCCCATAAACGCCGTGTTCAACTTGATGACGATCCTGCACGTGATCCTATCGGGCGTCGGGCTGTACGTGTTCCTGCGGCTGGCAGCCGGACGATCCGGGTCGGCAGCGCTGGTGGCGGGTGCCCTTTACATGTTTTCCGGCAAGCTGACTGGCCCACGTCGCCGCCGGCCACCTCAGCCTGGTCGCGGCCATGGCCTGGGTGCCATGGGCGTTCCTCTGTGTCCACTGGGCGGTAACGCGGCGTTCGCTGCTGGCTTCGTTCCTCACGGGAGCCCTCCTGGCGCTTCAGATCGTGACCCATACCCAGATCCTGGTGTACACCGCGTACGCTTTGCTGCTGTACGCTGCTTTCGAATTGTGGTGGGCCCGGCGCAGTTCCGGCGCGGATTTCACGTGGCGGAGTGTGGCCGCCGACGCCCTGATTCTCCTGCCGGCACCTGTGATGGCGACGGTGCTTGGCGCGGTGCAGCTTCTGCCGCTGGCCGAGCTGGCGCGTCAGAGCGATCGTGCGCTGTCCCTGGCGCAGGCATCGGCCTACTCGCTGAATCTGCCACGGCTGCTCGGCGGTGTCCTTTTGCCCTCATCGGCGGCCGGGCATGAGTACACGATTTATCCCGGCCTGATCATTGTAGGGCTGGCGCTGTTCTCGATATCGCGACGCACCGATCGAAAGGCGCTCTTCTTCTGGGTTTTGGCTGCCCTGGCACTGCTCATTTCGCTGGGCAACAGCGGCGGGCTGTTCGCCCTGCTGTACTGGGCGGCTCCCGGCTGGCGCTGGATGCGGGCGGCCGCGCGATCGTGGCTGTTCTTGTCTTTTGCGCTGTCCGTGCTCGCCGCGTACGGGCTCGACCGCCTGCGTACGCTGGAGCGGCCGGTGGGGCGGACCTTGCTCGTCGGCGTGGCCCTGGTCTTCGGCTGCTTGTTGCTGGGGGGCGGGCTGATCGGTCTCTACGGCCAATTTTCACGCGCCACGCTGGCCCTGGCGCTGCTGCCGCTCGGCCTCCTAGCTGTCATTTGGCTGCGCAGCGCGGGCAAGCTGAAGCCAGCCCTGGCGCTGGGGCTCGTCCTGTTGCTGGGCCTGGCTGACCAGTGGACCTTTGACCGGTCCCTGTTGCGCGTGGTGACGCCCGACGCGGCCTTTGCCGAAGGCTCGGACCTGGCCCGGTACTTGAGCGAAAAACAAGCGAGCGAGGGCCTGTTCCGTACTTACTCGCCGAGCTACAGCCTGCCGCAACACCTGGCGGCCCAATACGGCCTGGAGACCGTCGACGGAGTGGAGCCGGTTCACCTGGCGCGTTACGACCAGTTCATGGCGCTGGCTGGCGGCTATGGCACCGACGGTTTCAGTGTGGCGATTCCGCCTTTCCTGGACAAAGAGGGCCTGGCGACTTTCAGTGGAGCCGTACCGGACGCGCGCCTGCTGGGCATACTCAATGCGCAGTACGTGCTGGCCGACTTTCCGGTGCAGGCCGACGGGCTGACACTCGACCGGCAAATCGGTCCGACGTACGTGTATCTGAATCAGCGCGCGCTGCCTCGTGCGTTCGCGGTGACTTCCGCCCGGTCCGTGGCGAACAGCCCGGCGGCCCTCTCCGCGTTGTCCACCTTCGACCCAGGCGTGGAAGCTGTTGTAGAGCCTTCTCCGACTGTTAGCGAGACGGTTGCGGCTTTATCCGGTGCCCCCGGCGGAGCCCCCATTCCCGTGCGGGTCACGCTGCATTCGGCGAACAGGATTGCCACTGAGGTGACCTTGTCTGCCCCGGCGCTCCTGGTTCTGAGCGAAATTGCGTATCCGGGCTGGCGCGCATACGACAACGGTCTCCTCGTGCCTATTGAGCAAGTGGATTACCTGCTGCGCGGCGTGCCGCTGTCCGCTGGCCAGCATACGGTTCTGTGGGCGTACGAGCCCTCATCGTTGACGTGGGGCTTGCGCATCACTCAGGTCGGTTTGTTGTTGATCATGGCGACTCTCGCACTCTGGGCCTACATGCGGGCGGTTCGAATGGGGCGCGAGGGTTGATCGGGTGATGAGCATGATGGCGGCGAGTGTGCGTTCAGAGAAGGTCGCTGCGTGAGAACCGTAATGGAGCGTGCAGGTCGAGGATTCGGGTGGCCCTTCGCTCGAGGGGCAGACTCCTCCACGCGAGGCGGGAACCTGATGCGGTTTGCAGCCTATGCGGTTATTCTGCTGCTCGCCGTCGTCCCTCCGACCCTGGGCATCGTCGGCTGGGATTTTCTCAACGCCTATCGCGGTGACGTTCTGATCGGGCGACACGGGTACTACCTCTTCAATCCCTGGCCCCTGCATTGGTTGTGCTATCCCTTTGCGGTCTTGCCGCCGGTCTGGGGCAGCCTGCTGTGGAATCTGACTGCCGCGATCGGCTTCATTTTTGCCTTAAACCGTTTGGGAGGGCATCCCCTGTGGTTTGCTCTGTCCCTCCCCTGTTTCTGGACGTTCAGTCAAGGCCAGATGGAGGGCCTGCTCGCGCTGGGCTTGGCCCTGGCGCTGACGGCCTCGCCCCTGTGGGCGGGGTTCGGTCTGGCGCTGTTGTCGTTCAAGCCGCAGTTTGGCCTGCTCGCCGTGCCTTTCGTGCTATATCGCCGGCGCGATTGGCGCCTGCTGGTGGTGCCCGGGCTGATTTACGGAGCGTCCGTCTTGCGGTGGGGCTTCTGGTTCGACGACTGGTTCGCTGCGCTGAGAATCGCCGGCGACGTGAACCGGGAACATCCGGACAATCTGAGCCTCTTTCCCTACGCTCTGGCTCTGCTGCCGCTGCTGTGGGTTTTCAGGAAGAACCTCAGAATCTGGCTGTTGGTTCAAAGTGTGTGCGTGCCGGTCTTTGGCCTGTATACGTTTGCGCCTGCCTTAACGTTAGGCGGGTATCGTGCGCTGCCGTTCATCGTGTTGGCCACCTGGGGGGTCTACCTGGCCAAAGTGACGCATCTCATTGCGCTGCCGGCCACGGGCTTCGTGATGCTTGCAGCATTGGCGTGGGAGGTCTGGAGCCTCCACGGCGTGCGTTTGAAGAGAGCGCTCGTCTCGGCGCAACCGAGGCTGTCGCAATAGTTCCACATTCACGTTTCGCGGAGGTTTAGTGCATACCGTGTTAAGGACTCTCGTAGTCGCCGTCTTTTGTATCATCCTTCTCGTCGCCGGACAGACGCTGCTCAAGGTCGGTTTGCTTCGCATCGGGGGCACGAACTTCATGAGTGGGCCGCTGGTGCAGAACGTGGGCAAGCTATTGTCCACGCCCTACATCGTGCTCGGGTTCGCGGTTTACGGCGTCAGCGCCATTCTGTGGCTGGACGTCTTGTCGCGTCTCGACTTCAGCGTGGCCTTCCCGTTGGTCAGTCTGACCTACATCTTTGCCCTGATCATCGGCAGCGTCCTGTTCCACGAGCAAGTCGGCTTGTCGCGTATCATGGGCGTGTTTCTGATCTGCGGCGGCCTGGTGTTTATCGTCAGGAGTGCATGAGATGTCCTTCAGGGCGCGAGCCTGGCTCCTGCCACTGCTGGTCATCATCGCCGCGCCGGTGCTCTTGTTCGCCCCGATGTTGTTCAGCGGGCGGGTGCTTTACTGGGGCACCCCTATCCTGCAGTTCGATGAATGGCGGAGACTCACAGTGGCCGCGCTGACCGGCGGCCATTTCCCATTGTGGACCGACGCAGTGGGCAACGGTTTTCCGCTGCTGGCTAACCTGCAGTCGGCGGTCCTATATCCGCTTAACATGTTTTTCCGCGCATTTCCGGTCGAGCAGGCTATGGGCTACTCGGTCGTGCTGCACCTGATTCTGGCCGGTGCGTTGATGTACGGCTACGCTCGCCACCTGGGATTGAGCCGGCTGGCCGGACTGGTCGCCGCCCTTAGCTACAGCCTGAGCGCCTTTCTGGTCAGCCGCGCGGAGTTCCTGAGCATAGTGAGTTGTGCCGCCTGGCTGCCGCTCCTGTTTTGGCTTACGGACCGCGTGCTCGACCACCGTAGAGCGGCGGATGCGCTGCTCCTGGGGCTGGTGATTGCGCTGCAGTTCTTCGCAGGTCACGCTCAGCTGTGGTTCTACGGGCTGTGCGCCCTCGCACTCTACACTCTGTACCGTGGAATCGGGCAGTTCTTCGCCTCGGGATCCTCCCATTCGAGCTGCCCCATTTGGGCGCCGTGGGCCTTAATGTTGCTCGCGGTGGCCGTCGGGGCATTAGCTGCGGCCGCGCAGCTTCTTCCGACCGCTGAGCTGGCCCGATGGTCGCAGCGGGCCGGCGGCGCGGGGTACGACTTCGCTATGAACTACTCGTTCTGGCCCTGGCGGCTGATTACCCTGGCTATGCCGAACTTCTTCGGCAACCCGGCCTGGGGGGATTTCTGGGGCTACGGCAACTACTGGGAGGATGCCGGGTACATTGGC
Organism: uncultured Chloroflexia bacterium; assembly: GCA_963843645.1. Classification (GTDB taxonomy): domain Bacteria; phylum Chloroflexota; class Anaerolineae; order DAOTYC01; family DAOTYC01; genus CAWJLE01. The sequence goes on from CAWJLE010000005.1 coordinate 1,172,214, forward strand.
CTGCTGCCTTTGCTGCTGGCGCTGGCGGCGATCGTCGTCTGGTTGAGGCGGCATATAACTGCGAGTGCAGCCGACCGGCGCCCGGAAGGCCGGGCCGCCCTGTCACGAGTGCCGTTCTTCGCTACGCTCGCGGTGTTCGCTCTGATCCTCGCGATGGGACGAAACCTGCCCGTCTATCCCTTCATCTTCCGCCACGTACCCGGATTCGGCCTGTTCCAGGCCCCGGCGCGTTTCCTGTACTGGTATACCTTCGCGGTAGCGCTGCTGGCGGGCATCGGTCTTCACCACCTGGGGCGGAGCCCCCTTTGGGTTCGAGTCAGCCGCTATCTGATGCCGTTGGCCGCCTCGCTGCTGGTGGTCGTAATCGTGGTTCGGGCCGTCCTGCCGGCGCTGCCCAGGCCCAGCTTCGCCGTGAGCCTGACCCGCTTCGCCGTCCTCGCAGTTGGCGCGGCATTGGTGATTCTCCTATATACGCATGGTCTGGCCCAACGGCGGCCGGCTGCCTGGTCCGCCTTCGTCGTGGCGCTGACCCTCGCCGACCTGCTGACCTTCGGAATGCCCCTCAATCCGACGGTCGACGCGGGCGCATACCATGCTCCGACTGCCGCCGGGAGCTTCGTGCGGGCACAGGAGAAGCCCGGCGAGCCTTTCCGCATCTTCTCTTTTCAGCGCTACGTGTACGACACGATGTTCGACCAGAAGCGCGGCCTGTTCCGCTTTCGAGCGTTCGATCCACCCGATGCGGCCTACGTGAGCCGGCTGCGCGAATCGCTGCTTCCCAATTTGAACGTGATCGAAGGCTTGGACAGCGCCAACAACTACGATCCGCTGCCTGTCGGCCACGCACAGGAGCTGCTCGATCGGGTGGATTCTCTGCCGAAGGATCAGGCGTATCGTCTGCTGCGGCTCATGAACGTCCGCTACGCCGTGGACGACGGGCCGCTGCCGGGCCTGCAGCCTGCCTATAGCGACGGAACGAAGGTTTACGAGCTGCCGGGCTACCTTCCTCGCGCTTACACCGTCTTCGAGGCCAGGGTGGCGCCTGATGCGGGCTCACAGCTCGCGACAATCCTGGATCCCAACTTCGACCCCAACCGCGAGGTCGTGATCACCGCGAACGGGGCGACTCCCGGCGGTCCGTCCGGCGGCGGTAACGCGGACGGGGTCCGGGCCGCGAGCCCGGTATCCTTGCAGTATGGGTCGAACCGCGTTACAATGGACGCCACTTTGCCCCAACCCGGCTATCTCGTGCTCCTGGACACGTACTATCCATCCTGGCAGGCGTTCGTCGATGGTCGGTCCCAGCCGATCCTTCGAGCCAACTACGCCTTTCGGGCCGTCGCCTTGCCGGCTGGCCCCCATCGGGTGGAGTTCGTGTACCGGCCATCCTCATTCCGGGCGGGCATCTGGGTGAGCCTGGTGACGTGGATCGGCGTGATCGTGGCCGTGCTGTGGTTGAGACAAAGGCGGAAGACGTGGGCTCGAACGTGGTGACAGACGAACCTGGCAGTTCCGGACTCGAGCCGTCACTCCGGACTTCAGGTTGGCGATGGTTGCCTTTGTTGTTTCTTGCCCTCTATGCGCTGGAGAGCGTCTGGCTCTCGCGCTTCGCTGACGTGTCGCGCGACGAGGGTTGGTACCTGTACGCCGGGAACATGATTCGGCAAGGATACGTGCCTTATCGTGATTTCCCTTATTTCCAGAGCCCTGTCTTACCCTACCTGTATGCTGTCATTGGCGGCGCTTTCGGGATCACGCTGGACGTGGGGCGGGTGGTTTCGGTAATTTGTGGGCTGCTGACGGCAAGCCTCGTCGCGGTGACGGCCTACAGGTTGCGAGGTCCATGGGCCAGCATACTGGCGCTGTTGGGGTTCATCACGTCAGCTTATGGCGTGTACCATTTGGTCTACGCGAGCAACCTGGCGTTATCGACTTGTCTTTCTTTCTTGGCTGCGTCCGTCTTGGTCTTCGACGAGCAACGGCATCTGCGCTGGGCGGTGCTGGCAGTTGCTTTGGCGGTGCTGGCGGCCTGTGTGCGGCTGTCGTTTCTGCCCTACGCCGCACTCGTGCTCGGAGTCTCGATCTGGCGCTATCGCGACAGCCTGCGGGCCGTCCTAACGCTGACGTCGGTCGGCCTGGGCGTGGGGTTGTCCAGTGTGGGCTGGTTCCTCGTGTTTTGTCCAGCCCGACTGTGGTTCGATTTGGTCGTCGCTCAAGCAGTTCGGCGGAGCCAGTACGGTGCAGTGGCTGGTCAGTCGGTTTCCCCAGCCTGGCAGTGGTGGCTGACCTCTGCCTCTTTCTTTGGGCTTAGCGTGGGCCTGTTCGTCGTCGGCGCCGTGCTGTACGTCGGGCGGCCGGGAGTCTGGCCGAAACGAAACAAGCGGGCATTGGACTTCCTTATCGCGAGCGCACTGGTGGTATATGTGCCGAACCTGATACCGGGAGACGTGTACCCCAACTACCTGGTCCCGGCCTTGCCCTTCATGGCTGCCGCGTGAGGTGTGATCGTGGTTGGGATCATTCAGCGGCTCGCCGGCATCAGGCAAATCGCACTCATTGTGTGGGTGTTTCTGTGCGTTATCTGGAATGTTGCTGCGTCGGCGGCGTACCTTCCACGGATTGTATCGTTCCCTCCGCAACTGGAGACCTACGGAGAAGTGGCGGACTATCTGGCGAATGGCGTGCTCTCGGCGGCGCCCATGTTCACGTTTGAAACGCCGTTGGCTGTCGCTACGGGACATTCCGTGGCGCCTGGAATGGAGATGAGCTACTTCTCGTTCTTCCCCGGTTGGCCGACGAGCTTTTGCCGCAACTACCATTTGCTGAACGATGAGATGATTGCCGACGAGCTGGTCGGGGCGCCCTTTTCAGCCATTATCCTTTCCGATTTCGATCTGTACCTGTTGCGAGGCCGAACCGGGGAGCGCCACACTTCCACAGTGGATCCACTGACTGACTTGCCTGAACTGAAAAGCCGATATCATCTGGCTGGAACCTTCCCGAACATGGGCGTATTTCGGGATAGATTATACATTCTGTTGCCGAATGCCTATTCTTCTACCGAGGTGTCTGCGACTCGATGAAATCAGTCGTCGTGATTCCAACCTACAACGAACGTGAGAACATCGGCTTGCTGGTGGACGAGATCCTGGCCCTGCCGATCGACGTCGGCGTCATCGTGGTGGACGATAACTCGCCGGACGGTACCGGGCAATTTCTCGACGAGATGACTTCGAGCGCCCCGTCTCTGCGGGTGATCCACCGCCCGCGAAAGATGGGGCTGGGGACCGCTCACATCGCCGGCTTTCGGCTTGCCCTGAGCACCGGGATCGATTACATCGTGACTATGGATGCCGACTTCTCGCATCATCCGCGCTACATTCCGGACTTGCTGAATGCCGCTGCCCGCGATTCGGACATCGTCATCGGTTCGCGGTACGTGACGGGTGGCGGCGTCGTGAATTGTGGCTGGAATCGCACGTTCCTCAGCCGGGCAGCCAACGGCTTCGCGCGGCTGATGCTGGGCCTGGGGGCGTCGGATTGCACGGCAGGATTTCGCTGCTACCGGCGTGAGGTCCTGGAGTCTGTCCCCTTGGACACGATCTTCTCGAATGGCTACTCCTTCCTGATCGAAATGCTCTACAAATGCCAGCGATTGGGCTATCGGGTGTCCGAGGTGCCCATTTGCTTCGAGAACAGGCAGCGCGGCAACTCCAAGATCTCTCGCGCTGAGATACTGCGTGCGGCCTACACCGTCCTACGCCTGGCTCCAGGCCGGCTGTTGGGCCTGCCGGTTACTCCGCCGTCGAGACGGTAATTTCGCCCTTCTTTTTGTCTTCGAAAACCAACTCTGGTATAATATGTATACGTATCGAGACTTTAGGATGCAAAGGGGAAGAGATGCGCAGCCAGTTTCGCAACCTGGTCGCTTGGCTGTTCATCGGGGACCTGTTGTTGACGCAGCTGGCCCTCTTCGCCGCTGAGTTCCTCCGGCAAGCGGTCCCAATTGGAAAGTACATCCCGCCCGGGGAGACTCTGTACGATCCGATCATTCTCCATGCTGTCATCCTGATCATCTGGCCTGTCGTCTTCGTATCGCTTGGTGTATACGATGTGCGCCGAACTGCGCAGCGCGTCGGTGAAGCGCGTCTGTTGGTGGCGGCGCTCCTGACGGCGGTTCTGGCGTCCGGCGGCGTGTTGTATTTTTCTTACAGAGAAGTGCCGCGCCTGATGGTAGGGTATTTCGTCCTGTTCGATTTGTTCTCACTGGCCTTGTTGCGGTTCGTCATCGGTCTTGTGGTGCGTTATCGCCAGTCCAAGGGCCTGGACCTGGTTCGCGTGCTGGTGGTGGGGGCGAATGAGCTGGGCGCGGCCGTCGCCGGAGCCCTCAGTGGTGAGTTGGGACAGGGTTTCGTCTGGGTCGGGTTCGTCGACGATGATCCGTCGGCAGATGGGCTGCCGCTGATCGGCAAGATCGAGGATGTGCCTGGGCTCGTGCAGCAGAAAGAAATAGACGAGGTGATCATCGCCTTGCCGTCGGTGGATTACAGCAACATCGAGTCCCTGGTGCACAGCTTACAGGCGGTGCCTGTCCGGATTAGAATCGTGCCCGATTTCTTTCGTCTGGCGATGGTCAAGGCCTGCGTGGACGATTTGTGCGGCATCCCTCTGATCGGCATTCGCGAGCCGTTGATTGACGGGGCGCGCTGGGCCACGAAACGTGCGTTTGACCTGGTGCTTGGTGGCCTGGCTGTCATCGTGTCGTCGCCGTTGCTGGCGGCGATTGCATTGGCCGTCCGACTGGACTCGGTGGGGCCGGTTCTGTTTCGGCAGCAGCGCGTGGGTGAGAATGGGCGGCTGTTCTGGATGTATAAGTTCCGGACGATGGTACACGCACCGGAAACCCACGAGGTTTGTGGTTACGTGCCGGCTCGGGATGGGACGCTGCAGCCGGTCTACAAACGGTCTGGCGACCCCCGCATTACGCGTGTAGGCCGTCTGCTGCGCCGGATGAGTCTGGACGAGCTGCCGCAGCTCATCAACGTTCTGAGGGGCGAGATGAGTGTGGTGGGTCCGAGGCCGGAGCAGGCCTTCATCGCCGAGCAGTATCGACCCTGGCAGCGGCAGCGCCTGGTCGTGCCGCCGGGGATCACCGGCTGGTGGCAGGTCAGCGGACGCGGCGACCTGCCGATGCACCTGAATACCGAGTACGATCTGTTTTACGTGCGAAATTACTCGATCTGGCTGGACCTGAAAATCCTGTGGCGCACCGTCGGCGCGGTCATCCGTGGCCGGGGTGCGTACTGATCTGGAGATGCTGGTTGTCAACCGAAAACGCTATCGATAAGTCGGCGCCTGTCGTGGAAATCCGACCGTCCAAAGGCTGGGTATCTCTCAATTTGCGGGACTTGTGGGAATACCGTGAGTTGTTGTACTTCCTGACCTGGCGCGACGTTAAAGTGCGGTACAAGCAGACGGCGCTGGGTGCAGCCTGGGCCGTGATCCAGCCGCTGTTCACGATGCTGGTCTTCAGCGTTTTCTTTGGTCGACTGGCCAAGGTGCCGTCCGACGGCATCCCGTACCCGGTATTCGCCTACTGCGCGCTCTTGCCGTGGAACTTCTTCGCTGGCGCTTTGGACCGATCCGGGAACAGCCTGGTGGGCAGCGCCAACCTCATCACCAAGATCTACTTCCCTCGATTGGTTATCCCGATGTCGGCCGTGTTGGCCGGGCTACTGGACTTTGCCATCGCTTTCGTCGTGCTCATTGGTTTGATGCTCTATTACGGCATCGCGCCGACGGGAGCGATCTTCCTGCTGCCGCTCTTCCTGCTTCTGGCGATCGCAACTGCCCTGGCGGCCGGCCTGTGGCTGTCCGCTCTGAACGTGCAGTACCGCGACGTCCGCTACACCATTCCATTCCTCGTGCAGTTCTGGATGTATGCCTCACCGGTCGCGTATTCTTCCACTCTGGTGCCGGAGCGATGGCGCGCGCTATACGGCCTCAACCCCATGGCGGGCGTAATCGATGGATTTCGCTGGGCGCTGTTGGGCAGGAGTGACCCGCCTGGCGCGCTTCTGGCCGTGTCAGTGGCCATCATCGCGCTGCTGCTGATCGGGGGACTGGTGTACTTCCGCCGCATGGAGCAGACGTTTGCGGACGTGGTGTAGGCATGAGTGACGTGGCAATCCGAGTGGAAAACCTGGGCAAACGTTACCGCATTGGTGCGCTGCAGCAGTCGGGCAGCGGTTACCGGTACAAGGCCCTGCGTGATGTTCTCGCCGGCGCAATGTCATCGGCGGGCCGTTGGGCGATGGCGCCGTTTCGCGGGTCGCCGCGCGCACCGGTGGAGGACAACGAGATTTGGGCGCTTAAGGATCTCTCATTTGAGATCAAAACCGGCGAGGTGGTAGGCATCATCGGAAGAAACGGCGCGGGCAAGAGCACGCTGCTCAAGGTCCTGTCGCGTATTACGGAGCCGACCGAGGGCTACGCGCGGATTCAAGGTCGCGTCGGTTCGCTGCTGGAGGTGGGCACCGGATTTCATCCGGAGCTGACCGGCCGGGAGAACATCTTCCTGAACGGAGCCGTCCTGGGAATGAAGAAGGCAGAGATCGAGCGCAAGTTCGACGAGATCGTCGCCTTCGCCGAAGTCGAGAGGTTCATCGACACTCCTGTGAAGCACTTCTCCAGTGGCATGTACTTGCGGCTGGCCTTTGCCGTGGCGGCGCACCTGGAGCCGGAGATCTTGCTGGTGGACGAGGTGCTTGCAGTCGGCGACGCCCAGTTCCAGAAGAAATGCCTGGGCAAGATGGGCGACGTGGCGAAGCAGGGACGGACCGTACTGTTCGTGAGCCACAATATGAGCGCAGTTCGTCAACTATGCACCACGGCTTTGTGGATCGACAACGGAAAACGCAGACAATATGGATCGGCTGAGGATATCATCGCTGGCTACCTCAGGGAATCCTATGACTCCGGCATGCAAACTGAGAGCGTCTTCGAAGAGGACACCGCCAAAGCCTTCCAGTTGAGGATTGGCAGATTGGTCTCAGAGGATGGGAGCGTCACCCAGAATTTCAATTGCGACCAGAGGGTCATGATCGAACTCGTCTGCCAGGTTCGTAGCACAGTAGCTGGCCTGTACGGCTACCTGTCGATTTCGAAGGCTGATGGGACCACGGTCATGGTCTCCGACAGCTTCGATGTAGGATCCAATTCGCTCGACGAATTGCCGATCGGCACCTACATGGTCCGAATTCCAATTCCTGCACGAACTCTGGGCGCGGGAGATTATACGGTCTACATCAATTTTTCGAGCCGAGTCAGCGCCGACAAGTTTAACGTTGACTCACCGGGTATCATCTGTACCTTTCACATGGACGACTTCACTTCTGCAAGGGGCAATGGCCGGCTCGGTTTCTTCAGCACGTTGCTGCCCTGGACGGTGTCTGGACTACCAGAGTCATTCCTGAAGGACAATGCGATTCGAGAATCCGAAGCCGAGCGTCCCCGACAGAGGGGCATTCGTTAGCTCTCCCAATTGGGACGTCAAGAATTGGTGTGGGGAAGCAACTAGAACCGAGAGCAACAAGAACTGGGGGCAAGAGCGGGGCTCCGGTAGGGCCATTCGCTCGCGTACCGACAAGGTTGAGGTGAGGGATCAATGCGCTGGCAACAGACGGTCATTCTAATCACGGGCGGGACCGGATCGTTCGGCAAGAAATTCATTGAAACGGCTCTCAGGGAGCAGCGGCCCAGGAAGTTGATCGTTTTCAGCCGAGATGAGCTCAAGCAACACGAGATGCGAACGGGCGAATTCGATCATCCCAGCCTGCGCTATTTCATCGGGGACGTGCGAGATGCCGATCGGTTGCGGCGAGCCATGGCGGGGGTCGACGTCGTCGTGCACGCGGCGGCGCTCAAACAGGTTCCAGCGTGCGAATACAACCCGATAGAAGCGATCATGACCAACGTCATGGGGGCCAAGAACGTCATCGATGCGGCGCTCGACACCGGCGTCAAGAAGGTGATCGCGCTCAGCACCGACAAGGCCGTGAATCCGGTGAACCTGTACGGCGCAACCAAGCTCTGCGCTGAGAAGCTGTTCGTTCAGAGCAACTCATACGCCGGGGCCACGGGCACCCGGTTTAGTTGTGTTCGCTACGGCAACGTCGTGGGCAGTAGGGGCAGTGTCATTCCGCTCTTTCAACAGCAGCGGCAGCAAGGCCGAATTACGGTCACAGACGTGCGGATGACGCGTTTTTGGATCACCCTGGAGCAGGGCGTCCAGTTCGTGATGCGATGCATCGAGCGGATGCACGGCGGCGAGGTTTTCGTACCCAAGATCCCGAGCATGACTATCCAGGATTTAGTCAGCGCCGTGGCACCCGGATGCGAGATATCAGAAATAGGGATTCGTCCGGGAGAGAAGCTGCACGAGGTGCTGATCTCCGAAGATGAGGCTCGCCATGCCCTAGAATTGGATGACATGTTCGTCGTGCAGCCAGTCCATCCCTGGTGGTCAGGTGACAATTGGCCGGACGGGCGGCCCCTGCCGGATGGTTTCCGGTATGGAAGCGACAGCAACCCGCAGTGGCTGAAGGTGGATGATTTGCGCTCAATGGTGGAGGTCGGATCGTGCTAAACGCGAGAGCCAGTCTGGCCGTGAGAGGCGGAACGCCGGTGCGCAGCCGCATGTTGCCCTACGGTCACCAGTGGCTGGGCGAAGAGGACATCTCAGCCGTCGTCAACGTTCTGCGTTCCGACTGGCTAACCACCGGGCCCGAAGTGGAGGAATTCGAACGCAGCTTTGCCGCCAGAGTGGGAGCAAAAGAGGCGGTTGCGGTGAGTAACGGCACGGCGGCGCTGCACGCAGCCTTGTACGCCGCCGGCATCCAGCTCGGGGACGAAGTCATCGTCTCACCGATGACTTTCGCTGCCAGTGCAAACTGCATTGTCTTTCAGGGAGGCACGCCGGTTTTCGCCGATGTCGATCCGGGCACGTTGTTAATCGATCCATCTCAGGTCGAGGCCGAGATCGGCCCACGTACGAAGGCGGTGATCGCCGTGGACTATGCCGGCCACGCCTGTGAGTACAATTCCTTGCGCTCAATCGCGGAGCGGCATGGTTTAATGCTTATCGCGGACGCCTGTCATGCGCTCGGCGGCAGCTACAAGGGGCATCCGGTGGGTTCGTTGGCGGACCTCAGCACTTTCAGCTTTCATCCGGTCAAACACATTACAACCGGCGAAGGTGGGATGATCACGACCGACAACCCCGAGTTCGCCCGGCACATGCGGACCTTCCGCAACCACGGCATCACGAGCGATCATCGCCAGCGAGAGCAAAGGGGCTCCTGGTTCTACGAAATGGTGGACCTGGGATACAACTATCGGCTGACCGACCTGCAATGTGCCTTAGGCAGGAGCCAGTTGTCCAAATTGACCGCCTGGCTAGCGCGGCGGCAGGAGATCGCGCGGAGATTCGATAACGCCTTTTCGAGCCTGCCGGAGGTCGAGCCGTTGTCCGTGCGCGCAGATGTGTCGCACGCTTACCATCTGTACGTGATTCGTCTCGACCTGTTTCGCTTGCAGGTTGACCGGGCTGCTGTGTTCGCCGCTTTACGGGCCGAGGGTATAGGCGTGAACGTTCACTATATCCCGGTGCACCTACATCCGTTCTATCGTGAGCGGTTGGGCACCGGACCCGGGTTGTGTCCCATAGCGGAGGCGGCCTACGCGGGAATAATCTCGCTTCCCATGTTCCCCGGAATGTCCGATGCAGACGTCCAGGACGTCATCGCTGCGGTGCAAAAAGTGATCGAGGCATATCGCAAGTGACTGACCAGTCCGCGGCAGATGGATGTAGCGATCGCGACCTGACAGAGGCCGAACGTCTCGAGCAGCTATGGAGCGGCGAGTTTGGTGATGCTTACGTCGACCGGAATCGGACTGTCGGGGACAGCCGACGACCGTTTTGGGAAGCGATCCTGAAGGATTTCGCCGTAAGCAGGGTCCTGGAAATTGGCTGCAATGTGGGGTCCAACCTGGCCTGCCTGGCGCTTAAATTGCCTCCCCAGAACCTGTACGGAGTTGAAATAAATCATAAAGCACTAAATGAGCTTCGGCGCGCGCTGCCTGAGGTGAACGCGGTGTGGGGCCCAGCGAAAGAGCTGCCCTTTCGCGATAATTGGTTCGACCTAGCGTTTACCGCAGGTGTTCTGATTCACCAACCCGAAAGCACTCTGCGACTCGTAATGGCTGAGGTGGTCCGCTGCTCACGACGCTACGTCCTTTGCGCTGAATACGGTGCCGACTGCACGACTGAGGTTTCATATCGGGGACAAACAGGCGCGTTGTTCAGGCGTAACTACGGGCGGCTTTATCTCGAGCTGTTTCCCGATCTTCAGTTGCGTAAGCAGGGTTTTCTGACTCGTGAGGAAGGCTGGGACGACGTCACGTATTGGATATTTGAGAAAGGCTAATCGGCTGGTATCAGGCTATGCTAAAACGAGTAATCATTGTTCAGGCACGCATGACCTCATCGCGGCTGCCCGGCAAGGTGATGGCCGACCTGTCTGGGCGGCCTTTGCTGGCGCAGCTGATATTTCGCCTGAAGCAGTGTGCCAGCGCGGATGAGATTGTCCTCGCAACCACGATCAACGGGACCGATGATACACTGGTGGAGCTGGCTCGACGAGAAGGCGTTGGATGGTTCCGCGGCAGCGAGGAGGATGTGCTGGCTCGCTACGTCGGCGCCGCTGGGCAGTCTCAGGCCGGCGTGATCGTGCGCATCACTGCTGATTGTCCGCTCATCGATCCGCAAGTGATCGATCTCGTCGTCGACGATCTGGTCAGCCACGCCGAAACTTGCGATTACGCCAGCAACGTCACACAGCGCACCTATCCACGCGGTTTAGATGTAGAAGCGTTCTTTTGGGACACGTTGCTTCGCATCGATCGTTTTGCCCGATCTCAGCCTGCGCGTGAACATGTGACGATTGTGGTCAGGTCCGAGCGGCCGAGTCAGTTTCTGTGTCGTTCCGTGACCGACCAACAGGACAACTCCGATCTGCGTTGGACTGTGGACACCAGTGTTGATCTGCAATTGATGCGGACGCTTTACGAGGAATTGGACCTTGGAAGCCGGATAGTGCCTTACCGGGAGATGCTGGCCTACGTCCGCGCCCGGCCCCAGTTGGCTCACCTTAATGCGGGGAGCAGCACGTGGGATCCGACTTGAATCATCTGCTCATTTCGGGCTGATTCAGGCGCGCAGATTGGCAGCGGTCACGTGATGCGCTGCTTGGCTCTCGCTCAGGCATGGCGCGATGCCACTGGGCAGGTGGCGACATTTCTAACGGCTGCCCCGTCACCGCTAGGTACACGCCTGAAAGCCGAGGGCATGGATGTGGCCCTGCTGCCAAGTGAGCCTGGCAGTGCCGACGATGCGTGGCAGACTGCGACAGAGGCGCGGCAGAGGAAAGCACCCTGGGTAGTCGTAGACGGCTACCACTTCAGCGATGAGTATCAGGGACGTTTGAAAGAAGCCGGACTGCACGTCCTGGCTGTCGACGATTACGGCCACGCCAGCCACTATCGAGCCGACCTGGTTCTGAATCAGAACATCTATGCCGACGAGAGCCTGTACTTACATCGCGAAGCCTATACGCGTCTCATGTTGGGCCCACGTTTCATATTATTGCGGCGGGAGTTCTGGCGTTGGCGCGGCTGGCAGAGGAGAGGCGTCGCGGTGGCGCGCAAGGTATTGGTTACTCTGGGTGGGGCTGACCCCGACAATGTCACCCACAAAGTCATTCGAGCGCTGCAAAAGACAGGCAGCGCTGCCCTGGAAGCGGTCGTTGTCGTGGGCGGAATCAGCCCACATTTCCAGGCGCTTCAATCTGCCGCCAGCGATTCGTCAGTGCCGATTTGCGTGGTACGTGACATAAGGGACATGCCCTCACTCATGGCGTGGGCGGACATGGCCGTCACGGCCGGAGGGAGCACCTGCTGGGAGTTGGCCTTCATGGGGCTGCCTGGCCTCGTCCTTGCCCTGGCGGATAATCAACGTGCCGTGGCTCAAAGCATGGAGGCCCAGGGGCTTGGCATCAATGTGGGCTGGCACCAGGACATTTCGCTCGTTCACCTGGCTGAGTCGCTAGACGGATTGGGGCAGGACGTTTCGTTGCGCACTGAAATGTCTCGGCGGGGCCAGGCATTGGTTGACGGCAACGGAGGAACGAGAGTCGTCTCATACATGAGGAATGAGCTCTTGCAGTTACGAGGCGTTCGTGCGGAAGACTGTCGATTGGTATGGGACTGGGCGAATGATCCGGAAACCCGCGCCAGTTCATTTTCACAAGAGCCGATACCGTGGGAAAGCCACGTGCGGTGGTTTAAGGCCCGGCTCAATGACCCAGCTACGGTGTATAATGTTGCACTTGACGATCGAGGAGAACCGATTGGACAGGTACGTTACGAATTGCGGTCCGATGAAGCCACTATTTCGATCAGCATCGATCGGAAATTCCGCGGCTGCGGCTACGGCAGTGTCTTGATTCGGAGAGCCTCTGTGGATCTCTTCACCCAGTCACGCGTTAGGTTGATTCACGCCTTCGTCAAACCCGATAATGTCCCTTCTATACGGGCTTTCTTGAATGCTGGGTTCACTCAGATCGAAGATGCCACGATCAATGACCGGTCGGCGTTGCACTTTGTAAAGCGCAGGGGGCAGCAATAGAGAATGACTGGTTCAATTGCGATCAATGGTCGCTCCATCGGGTGGAATACTCCGGCTTACATAGTCGCCGAGTTGTCGGCGAATCACGGTCAGCACTTTGACCAAGCTGTAGCGATGGTGCAGGCAGCGCAAAAGGCCGGCGCCGATGCGATCAAGATGCAGACTTACACGCCGGATACACTGACGATCCAATCGGACCAGAAGTACTTTAAGATTGGCGGCGGGACCCTTTGGGACAATCGCACTCTATACGACCTCTACCGCGACGCCTACACCCCTTGGGAGTGGCAGCCACGGTTGAAGCAGATCGCGGAAGACTCTGGCTCAGATTTTTTTTCTACTCCGTTTGACCACACAGCAGTCGCCTTTCTGGAAGAGATGAACGTCCCGGCCCATAAAATTGCCTCTTTTGAGATTGTTGACCTGCCGTTGATCCGTCGAGTGGCTGAGACTCGCAAGCCGCTCATCATATCCACCGGCATGGCTACGCTGGCAGAGGTGGACGAGGCCGTACGTGCCGCGCGTGAGTCTGGGGCTACGCAAATTGCTCTGCTAAAATGCACCAGCGCCTACCCTGCACCACCCCGGGAGTTGAACCTCCGCACGATCCCTCACTTGTCCGAGGCTTTTGGGGTCCCCGCGGGCCTGTCCGACCATACTCTGGAAGTGGTGGTTCCCGTTGCCGCGGTGGTTTTGGGCGCTTGCATCATCGAAAAGCATTTCATTTTATCTCGCGGCATGGGCGGCCCTGATGCTGCTTTTTCGCTCGAGCCAGAAGAGTTCAAACAGATGGTACGAGCAGTGCGTGTGGCAGAGCAGGCCTTGGGCACAGTGTCTTATGAGACCACAGAGCGCGAAATGGCTTCTCGGAACTTTCGTCGTTCACTCTTCATAGTCAGGGACGTGAAACAAGGCGATGAATTCACACATGAGAATGTGCGCTCAATCCGTCCGGGACATGGGTTGTCGCCCAAGTACCTGAATGTCGTCCTGGGACGGCGAGCGAGCCGAGACCTGTCAGCTGGCACACCGGTGGAGTGGACCCACTTGGCCGGGTGAAACAAGTCGGTCGGAGCCTATCCATGACCTTGACTCTGGAAGAGACGCTTGCGAGCCAGAACATTTGAAAGAGCTGTATGCCGAAGATGACATACAAGGAAAGGGGCTCATGGAAGAACTGAAGTTAGACGATTTGCCGCAGTATTCCCCCTGGCCTGCCCGATTGCTTGGGCTCGCAGGGTGGACCGTTGCAACGAGAACCCTCGAAAAAGTGGAACGAGAATACGATCGAGACAAATACGCCCAGTGCTTGGAGTTCTATCAGTCAAGCGGCGAGCATGTGTCCCCTGAGGCTATAAAGCGATTTGAATACGGCTCGGGCTTGTCCCAGGGCCTCTGTGTCTCGGTGGGTAATCGTCTCTATGAGTGCAGCCTTGAAGAAGCCCGCCATCGATATTACGAAATGATCTATAATGGAATTCTTGAGGCCGCGAGAGAAGCGAATTGCATTGTTGAGCTCGGAGCTGGTTACGGATTTAATCTCTGGATGCTCAGACAGCAGGGCATTACGCAACTGGCGATGGGTGGGGAATTCTCAAAAAACGCCGTTGTTCTGGCGTCTCAATTGTTCCAGAGCGATCCAAACATCACCGTCTTGCATTTCAACTTCTTGGAGCCGCGATCGTATGAGCTACTTGAATCGCTGCGGCCACCGATTATGGTATTTACGGCACACGCGATCGAGCAGTTGCCTAGTTGCGACGTTGTTCTTGATTCCCTGGCTCGCTATCGTGCGCTCATTGGATCCATATTTCACTTCGAGCCGATTTACGAATTGCACGATGATAGCCTATTCGGCTTGATGCGACGACGCTACGCGGAAGTAAATGATTACAACACCGACCTGCTATCTCAGCTCAAAAAGCGCTCATGGATTCGCATATGCGAGGTTCAGCCCCACGCCTTTGGACTCAATCCATTGAACCCGACGTCGGTGATCAGATGGGAATTCGCTCGCTAATTGCTACAACGAGGTGTCTCCTGATGCACGCCAAATGCTGGTCACCGGAGGGCACTGGATGTCTGACGCGGTGTCTCGGTACCGATACCGATCAGGCCTCCCGACGTCCAGACTTCGAAGCCTTCACAATCGAGACCACAGTAAATTTGCCCGAGGACGCGATTTCCCATGGGCCGGAGCGATACAAAACATGCGTGGATCGCTAAAGACGTTGCTGATCGACTTTGTCCCGCCAGCCATGCTGACCGTGTATCGCAACCTGAAGGTCGCTACTACGCGCGATTCGAACATCACCGGCAATATTGCTTTGAAGAATCGTTACCGGGATCGGAAGCGTTGCTTCGTCATCGGAAACGGCCCTTCTCTGCGACGGTACGACCTCGCCTGTTTGCGCGACGAGGTCGTGTTCGTTGCCAACTTCTTCAATCTTCACCCACAGTGCTCTGAAGTATCCCCGAACTACTACTGCTTTGATGACCCCAACGCGTTCTTTGCAGGGACGTACGGCGACCATCTCGAGGGGGATCGTTCCGCCTGGTTTGAGGACGTCTGCGCGAGGGCGCCCGAAGCGGAGTTCTTGCTCCCATTGGAAGCGAAGCGCGTCACTGAAACTAATGGATGGTTCGCCAATCGCCAAAAGTGGTACGTGGCGAGGCGACAGCCGGCTGTGGTGCTTGGTTACGCGGAATCCGATCTCACCCGGCCGATTGCTCGGGGATCGGGGACCTTGCCCGCTCTGGCGGTCCCTGCTGCAATCTATATGGGATTTTCGACGATCTACCTGCTCGGATGTGACGCCAATTGGTGGGTCGCGAACCTTGCCCGAGAAGATTTCGACGCGGAGCTCCAACACTTCTACGATCACAATCCGTTCGTGCGCCGCGAAGCGACCATTCGGGACTTTGGCCTCGAGGTCGAACTGCGGAACGTCAGCGATCACTTCAAGAGCTTCCGACTGCTGCGTGAGCACGCCCGGAAACAGGACGTAGAAATCATCAACGCGAGCGGGGGGGGAATTCTGGATGTCTTCCCGCGAAATCAATCTGGCGTCTGTCCTGGGCCCTCGGTGCGTATTATCTCCTGGCCTGGGTCAGGACAGTGGATGACCGGCCGATCGAAGCGTCCTGCACCGCGGATTCGCTGAGTGGTGTCAGGCCCGGCAACCTGTGCCGGCCTGACGCGTCCTGGAGCTTTCGATGTTAGTGCGGCCGTTCGCGTTAGGGCCAAGCAGACGCTGCGGGCCAGCTGTTTCGCCGTTTCCAGGAGCAGAGCGGCCATGAGCGATTCCTTGCGCGTTCTTCGAAATCAGCACCGCTGACGTCGCAGGCGGCGGTGAAAAAGCGGCGCGTGACCTGCACCTGGCCTACCGGACGTTGGGCCACGCGGCATGGCTGGCGGTCGGCTATCGCCGGGCAGCTGACCCAAACGTCTTGCTGATGGATAGCAACCCGTACCGCGGCTGGTGGGCCCGGCTGTGGGTTCGGCTCAGCTATCGAGCGGCGCCGCCTGCCGATCAGTCTAACCGCGCAGCGTGGATTCGTCGTCGAATCCAGCTGTTGGGTCAGCCGCGCCGCACGCTCGATGTTGAACGGGGCCGGGAGGACTTCGAACTTTCCGGCTACGCAGCGCTTGTTGGATCTCGTCCCCGATCGACCGGACGTGATCCACGCGCACAATCTGCACGGCTATTACTTCGATCTGCGCGCCTTGCCCTGGCTCAGCCGGCAGGCGCCCCTGGTCCTGACCCTGCACGACGCCTGGTTGCTCAGCGGCCACTGCTCCCACTCGTTCGCCTGCGAGCGCTGGCGGATCGGCTGCGGCTCCTGCCCGGACCTGACAATCTATCCCAGCGTCAACCGCGATGGGACCGCTTTCAACTTCGAGCGCAAGCGTCGGATTTATGGGGCGAGCCGCCTGTACGTGGCCGCACCGTCCCAGTGGCTGATGGACCGTGTCCATCAATCGATGTTGATGGATGGCACGGTCGCTTCGCGCGTGATCCCGCACGGTGTGAGCCTGTCCGTGTTCCGTTCGGTCGACGGGGCGGGTGACCGCGCCGACGTTCGGGCTGCCCTGGGTGTGCCGCGGAGCGCCAGAGTATTGCTCTTCGTCGCCAGCGGCATTCGTGAGAATCGGTGGAAGGACTATCGGACCCTGCGCGCGGCGCTCGCCCTCGTCGCCGAACGCTTGCCGGAGGAGCCCGTTCTGTTTCTCGCGCTCGGCGAGGACGGGCCCGCGGAGCGGGTCGGGACGGCCGAGGTCCGCTTCGTGCCGTTCCAGAGGGAATCCGCAACCGTGGCTCGATACTACCAGGCTGCCGATCTTTACGTTCACGCGGCCCATGCGGACACGTTCCCGACGACGGTGTTGGAGTCTCTGGCCTGCGGGACGCCTGTCGTTGCCACAGCCGTTGGCGGCATCCCCGAGCAGGTGAAGTCGCTCGAGCCCGGCTTCGGTGGGGCGCGTTTTGGTCCGGACGAGGCAACGGGAATGCTGACGCCGCCAGGTGATGCGGATTCGCTGGCCGCCGCCATAGTAGTACTGTTGCAGGACGATGGTCTGCGGCGCAAACTGGCCGCCAACGCCGCGACAGATGCCCGTCTCCGGTTCGACCACGACAGACAGGTCAGCGATTATGTGGCATGGTACGGCGAGTGTATGGAGGCGCATCGGCGGGCATTGGCTGAAGATGGCCGTCGTTAGGCTCGCTCGGGTCGCGGAGTGTGCTTGTCCGCCATCTTTGGACGAATCGCATCGTCCTATTATAATAATGTGTGTGGCAATCAAATCTCAGGGCGTGATGCCGATATGAGTGACGTGGCGATTCGTGTGGAAAACCTGGGCAAGCGCTACCGCATCGGGGCCAGCCAGCAATCGGGCAGTGGTTTTCGCTACAAGGCCCTGCGCGATGTGGTGACGGATGCGGCGACGTCCGCCGGACGGCGGGTGCTCGCGCCATTTCGCACTGCACCGACCGCGCAAGCGGAGATGAACGAGATCTGGGCGCTGAAGGACGTCTCGTTCGAGGTCAAGGCGCGGCGAGGTAGTGGGCATCATCGGGCGAAACGGCGCCGGCAAGAGCACGCTGCTCAAGATCCTGTCACGCATCACCGAGCCGACCGAAGGATGCGTGCGAATTCAGGGCCGAGTCGGCTCGCTGCTGGAGGTGGGCACCGGCTTCCACCCCGAGCTGACCGGGCGCGAGAACATCTACCTGAACGGCGCCATCCTGGGGATGAAGAAGGCCGAGATCGACCGCAAGTTCGACGAGATCGTGGCCTTTGCCGAGGTCGAGAAGTTCCTGGACACGCCGGTGAAGCGCTATCTCCAGCGGCATGTACGTGCGGCTGGCCTTCGCCGTGGCGGCGCACCTGGAGCCGGAGATCCTGCTCGTGGATGAGGTGCTTGCGGTCGGGGATGCCGCAGTTCCAGAAGAAGTGCCTGGGCAAGATGGGTGACGTGGCGAAGCGAAGGGCGGACGGTGCTGTTTGTGAGTCACAATATGGCGGCGGTCGAGAACCTTTGCAGCATCGGATTTCTGCTGGATTCTGGTCGGATCAAGTTTACGAGCAACATTACTAGCGTGATGAATGAGTACGCTGGTTCGGTGCGAGCTGCTGTCTCACCCTGCTCTCTTCGCGATCGGAGCGATCGACAGGGTAACGGCATGCTCAGATTCACTGCATTCTCGGTCAAGTCACCATCCCGTCAGAGCGACGATGTCGTTTTCAGCGGTGAGGAGGTGGAGCTGGTTGTCGAATACGATTCACCCGACAATCGTCCGCTCCAAAACGTGTCGGTGTCGATTCCCTTTTACACTACCACCGGACAGCATTTGTTCATGTGCTGGACGCGGGTGGTTGGTGCCGATTACGACCAGATTCCGGCCCAGGGACGCTTCATCGTCCGGATACCCCATTTTCCGCTGTCTGAGGGGACCTATTACATCAACCTATGGTGTGATATCAATGGCGTTCTCGCGGACTGGGTCAGGGAAGCCGGCCTCGTCACGGTCGTGGGTGGGGATTTCTTTGGGACCGGGCGCGTGATCCCCGAGAGCCACGGCGGAGTTCTCGTAAAGCATGCGTGGGGGATTGGGGCGCGAGTGTGAACGGGCTTAGACTACGTCTTCCCAATGCCCCTATTGGAGCTTCTGGCGTGTCCGTTTGGGCTCTTCTTGCTTGGTATGACCATACGCTGTGCGACCTTCGCTATGACAAACTCTGACGTCTTCAACGTCATGTTCTCTGAAACGGCGGTTTCCACTGCGTTGTGTACTACGTTGATGGCAGGGATTGTCCAGGGCTTCCTGGGTGAAGTGGGTCAGTCGTGGAGTAGCGGATGAGCATTGCCAGTAGAACTCCAATCGCGCTGTTTGCCTATGCTCGGCCAGGGCATTTGAGCCGTACCCTAGAGTGCCTCCGAGCAGAACACGTGCCTCTTATTTACGCGTTCAGCGATGGGCCGCGAACCCCGGACAAGGAGCCCGCAGTCGCTCAAGTGCGGGACATGCTGCACGCTATCTACTGGTGCGAGGTGATCCTCACTGAGCGCCAAGAGAATTGGGGATTGGGACGTTCTATTCTGGCCGGTGTGACTGACGTGTTAAGCAAACACGATCGCATCATTGTCTCCGAGGACGACCTGATCTTCGTGCCGGGGACATTCGACTATCTGTGCGCCGCGCTCGACCACTATCAGGATGACCCGTCGGTGATGAGCGTGACCGGCTGGACTCATGCGAAGGTGACCCCACCCGACGTCACGAACCAGCCCTATTTCGACGGGCGGGCCGAATGCTTGATCTGGGGCACCTGGGCCCATGTCTGGCAGGGTATGGATCACGACGCCAAGACGATAATGCGAGAGTGCGTCGCGAAGGGCATCGATACGTACCGCTACGGAGCCGATTTGCCGGCCATGGCCGAGATCGAGCTGCAGCAGAACATTTGGGCTGTGCGGTTTCTCTATCATCACATTCTGCGCGGAGGTCTTTGTCTGCGTCCGCCGCATAGCTTGGTGGAACATATTGGTTTTGATGCCATGGCTACGAACAGTCCGGATGGCAGCCTTTGGGCAGCTCCACCCTTGAAGCCATGCCCGCCCGTACCGTCCGTCTGGCCCACACCGATCGAGAACGAAGCTTGCCCGCGCCTGTGGCAGCAAGTCTACGGCTATCGCCTGAGCACGCTCCGCCAAGGCGCCCGGTTCGGTCGCAGGGTGGTGGCTCGTGCGCGAAGAATTCTCCGTGGGAACGGGAGGCGCTGACAGATGGCGAGCGTGAAAGAAATCCTCAGGCTGGTCGCCCCGCCCATTCTGCTCAAGCTTGCTACGTGCTCGCGGCGCGGCCGTTTAGTCGAGTGGGAGTATGTGCCGGAGGGGTGGGCGTACGCTCGCGAGCATCCTGAGGTGCGCGGCTGGAATGTTGAGGAGATCCTTCAGGTATACAAGGACAAATGGCCGAAGTTCCGGACGATGGTCACGGGTACAGGTCCGCTTGGTGTGGCGCACGAGTCCGATCTCAGGACCGATACCAATGTCATTAGCCACAACATAGTGATGTCATTTGGCTACGTCCTCGCGCTAGCGGCGCGTGGTCAGGATTCTCTCTCTGTGCTCGATTGGGGCGGTGGCATAGGGCACTATTGCCTCTTCGCCGAGGCCCTCTTGCCAGAGGTGCAAGTTAACTACCACTGCAAGGACCTGCCATTGCTGGCGGAGTATGGGGCGCAGCTCTTCCCCCAACAGCGCTTCTACTCGGACGAGTCGTGTTTGGAGCGCAGCTACGATCTGGTCATGGCCAGTACGTCTCTCCATTACACGGAGAACTGGCAAGAGCTCTGTGGCCGCCTGGCGCAGTCGACGCGACGCTATTTCTACATTGCCAACCTTCCAAGCGTTTTGCACGCATCGTCTTTTGTCTTTATCCAGCGTCCGTATGCGTATCACTACAATACGGAGTACCTTTCCTGGTGTCTGAATCGCGACGAACTCCTCCGTGCTGCCCGGGTTAATAGCTTGAGTCTCGTCCGTGAGTTTGTGTACGGGCTCGCGCCCGACATTGTGGGTGCGCCGGAGCAGAATCACTATCGTGGGTTCTTGTTCAGGCCGGCTTATGAGCGACCGGCGTAGCCGTCTGGGGGTACGTCGTGCCTGACGTGGAAAGCGAGAACGACAAATCGATGGCTACGCTCGATGGTCGAGAATTTAAGGACAGACGGGTGCTGATCACCGGCGGCCTCGGCTTCATCGGCTCCAACCTGGCGCGTCGCTTGCTCCCTTTCGGCTGCCGGCTCACGCTGGTGGATAGCCTGATACCGGAATACGGCGGCAATCTGTTCAATGTCGACGGGATCGAAGGCCAGATTCGAATCAACATCTCGGATGTGCGTGACGAGCACAGTATGCGCTACCTGGTCCAGGGTCAGGACTACCTGTTCAACCTGGCCGGGCAGACGAGTCACATGGATTCGATGAACAATCCCTATGCTGACCTCGACATCAATTGCCGTGCTCAGCTTTCGATCCTTGAGGCTTGCCGCAAATTCAACCCGGGCATCAAGATCGTCTTCGCCAGTACCCGTCAGATCTACGGTAAGCCCGATTATCTGCCCGTGGACGAGAGGCACCTGCTGCGTCCGGTGGATGTGAACGGCATCAACAAGATGGCTGGCGAATGGTATCACATTCTCTACAATAACGTCTACGGCATTCGCGCCTGCGCCTTGCGTCTGACCAACACCTACGGCCCGCGAATGCGAGTGAAGGATGCCCGGCAGACCTTCCTGGGCGTGTGGATCCGGCTCCTGGTCGAAGGCCGACCATTCGAGGTGTGGGATGGGCAGCAGCTGCGCGATTTGAGCCATGTCGACGACGCGGTGGAGGCGTTCCTGCTGGCCGCCACCAGCGAACAGGCTAATGGACGCGTGTTTAACGTCGGCGCTGAAGCGATCGTCAGCCTGAAGGATCTGGCTGACCTCCTGGTGGAGATCAACGGAGGAGGTGAGTACGAGGTCCGTGACTTCCCGCCCGATCAGAGGCGCATCGATATTGGGGACTATTACGCCGACTTCAGCCAGATCCAGGCCACCCTCGGCTGGCGACCCAGGGTATCAGTTCGGGAAGGGCTGACGAATACCCTGGCCTACTACCGTGCCAATCTGGCGCAGTATCTCTGAAGGAGGCCAGACCGTGCTGTTGCCAGTGGACTTGAAAGCCGGCTACTACGCCCACAAAACCGAGATTGACCAGGCGGTCAGCCGCGTGCTTGAGAGTGGTTGGTACATCCTGGGCCAGGAAGTCGCTGACTTCGAGCTGGAATTTGGCCGCTATCTGGGCGTTAAGCACGCAGTCGGTGTGGCCAACGGAACGGATGCGCTCTGCCTGGCCCTGCGGGCTTGTGGGGTTGGCGTGGGGGACGCTGTCATCACAGTCTCGCACACCGCGGTCGCCACGGTCGCGGCGATCGAGCTGGTCGGGGCGGCGCCCGTCCTGATCGACATCGACCCTGGCACCTACACGCTAGACCCGGTTTTGCTCGAGGAGACCCTGCGGACGTACCCCGGACCTGGGCGAGTTAAAGCCGTGATTCCGGTGCACTTGTACGGTTGCCCCGCAGCCCTACCGGCGGTCCTGGAGATTGCCCAACGTTATGGTCTCCGCGTCATTGAGGATTGCGCGCAAGCCCACGGCGCGGCGCTGGACGGTCGGATGGTCGGCACGTGGGCCGACGTTGGCGCCTTCAGCTTCTATCCCACGAAGAACCTGGGAGCCATGGGCGACGGGGGTGCGGTGGTCACGAATGACGATGACCTGGCGCAACGCCTGCGCGCGCTCCGGGAATACGGCTGGCGCCGTCGCTACGTCAGCGAGTCGCAGGGAATGAACACGCGCCTCGACGAAATTCAGGCCGCGATTTTGCGTGTCAGGCTCTCATACCTGGACGCGGAGAACGAGCGTCGCCGGCAGATCGCAGCGCTCTACAGTACAATGCTGGAGTCGACCGGTCTGGTACTGCCACGGACGCCTCCCGGAGCTGCGCACGTTTTCCACCAGTACGTCGTTCGCAGTCCAGACCGTGACGGCCTGCGAGCGTTCCTGAAGGCGAGTGACATTGGGACTCTGATCCATTATCCCGAGCCAGTCCACGTGCAGCCTGCCTACGCGGGACGGGTTGCTCTGGGCGCCGGCGGGTTGGGGCGGAGCGAGGAAGTCTGCCGGACTATCCTGAGCCTGCCAATATACCCTCAGATGTCCGACGATCAAGCGTGCGAAGTTGGTCAAGCGATCCTGTTCTGGGCTCGTGAACGAGCGAGGGCCTGATGCACGACTTCTGTACCTATTTCGACTCGAACTATCTGCCTCGCGGCCTGGCGCTGTACGAGTCGCTGCGCGCGCACTGCCCATCGTTTCGGCTCTGGATCCTGTGTCTCGATGATGCGTGCTACCAGGCGCTGGCCGAGCAAAACTTGCCTCACGTTGAACTAATCCCGCTCAGCGCGTTGGAGGCTGCTGACCCGGAGTTGGCCGCAGTCAGGTCGACACGATCACGGATCGAGTACTACTTCACCTCTACACCGTCTCTGGCATGGTACGTTCTTAACCAGGCTGGTGTGGAGATGATAACGTACCTGGACGCCGACCTGTTCTTCTTCTCCGCGTTATCGCCGATCTTTGACGAGATTGCCGACAGCTCGATTGCGATCGTTGGACATCGTTTTCCACCGAACTTGCGCCACCTGGAGGTGTACGGCGTCTATAATGTCGGGTGGGTCTCGTTTCGAAAAGACGAGTCCGGGCTGGCGTGCCTCCGCTGGTGGCACCAGCGTTGCCTGGAATGGTGCGATGACCGTGCCGCGGACGAGCGGTTTGCCGATCAGAAATACCTTGACGATTGGCCGACGCGTTTCGAGCGAGTAGCTGTCCTGCAGCACAAGGGAGCGGATCTGGCGCTCTGGAATGTGGGCAACTATCGTCTGAGGTGGGTAAGCCGGCAGGTCTGGGTCGATGAACAGCCCCTCGTCTTCTTCCATTTCCACAACCTGGAACGGTCGCGGGGGTGGCTGTACAACCTGAATTTGTCTGAATTTGGAGTGAGGCCGACGGTCCTCCTCCGACGCCGCATTTACGTTCCGTATCTGGGCCGTCTCAAGCGCCTCGAGCGAGTTGGCCTTGGCGCAAGAGGCACCCCCATCGCGCGCGGACCGATAGGCCTACGCCGAGCGTTGGAAGGCGTTTTTCGAGGCGACTGCATGGTGACACTGGGTGGTTGGACTGTCTGACTCTTCGGCACGTCTTTTGGCGGCCAGCGCCGCGCCATCAGCATTGCGGATTAGTCGTCGGTGGGATGCGCAGCGCCAGCACCAGCACCGACTGAAGGGCACAGGAGACGATGGTGCATTGTCTCACGCTGGATGAGCTGCCCGGTGCGTCCTTCGCTCAGGCCGGGTGGCCGTGGACGGAAGAGAGCACAAGGCTTCCCGACAAGACGCTGGACGGTCAACCTTGGCCCCGAGTGACTATCGTCACGCCCTCGTTCAACCAGGCGGCGTACATTGAAGAGACCATTCGGTCAGTGTTGCTGCAGGGCTACCCGAACCTGGAGTACATCGTTATTGATGGGGGGAGTACGGACGGCAGCGTGGAGATCATCCGCCGCTATGCGCCCTGGCTGTCCTACTGGGTGAGCGAATCAGACAACGGGCAGAGCGATGCCTTGAACAAGGGCTTCGCGAGGGCTACCGGCGAGATTATCGGTTGGCTGAACTCCGACGACCACTACAGGCCAGATGCACTACAGCGGGTTGGGCAGGAGTTGGACCGGACCGCGGGACGCTTCGTTGTGTACGGGGATTGCGAGATGACTGACGCAGTGGGGCACAACTTGACACTCATCAAGCCGCCGGCTGTTAGCTTAGATAGCCTGATTCGGTACTGGGTGTACGGCTCCATCCCGCCACAGCCGGCCATCTTCTTTCGTAAGGAGTTGCTGGATGAAGTGGGGCTCCTGGACATGAGCCTGGACTACGCCATGGACTACGATCTCTGGCTGAGGATGGCGCGGAGATGCACCTTCCATTACCTTCCGCTAACGCTTGCGAGCTACCGCGTTCATCCACAATCTAAGACTGGACGAGGCTGGAGCCCTTTCGTCAACGAATGGAATAGGGTCAGCCGACCATACTGGGGCAGGCGATTCTCCCTTCGGTATGGCAGCTTCTGGCTGAGCCTTGCTGCAAACAAAGTGTCTGCGCGCACCCACTTGCGGTTCGGCTTCAGACAGAGATGGATACCTTATCTGCGCCGACTCTACCGGGCGGGTCGTGCGCGAGGAGTGGGACTTATGGGTCGATCTGCAGCCCCACAAGGCCGCACCAACGGAGAGAAAGAATAGTGGCGCCGTTGGTAAGCGTGGTCATGCCGGTGTGCAACGCAGAGCGGTACGTAAGAGACGCCGCAAGTAGCATATTGAGCCAAACCCATTCTGATTTTGAGTTCATCGTCATCGATGACGGTTCAGCAGACCGTACGACCCAAATCCTTAAGGGCTACGCGGACAGGCGGCTGGTCTTGATCGAGCGACCCCATCGAGGAGTGGTGGTTTCCCTTAACGAAGGAATAGCCCTCGCGCGGGGCCAGTATGTGGCCATTATGCACGGCGACGACATTGCCTTTCCAACGCGGCTAGAAAAGCAGTCTGCCTTCCTGGCAGGGCATCCCACGATTGGAATTCTTGGCACTGCTGGTCTGCTCATAGATGCCGATTCCATCGGCCATGGCGTTCACGCCCCGCCTCGAGACGACTTGCAGATCCGCTGGCTCAGTCTGTTGACCAACCCAATGATACATCCGACCGTCATGTTGCGGCGGAGTGTTCTGTGCGAGAATCGTCTCGCATACCGTGAGGGGTTTCTGGCCGTTGAAGACTACGATCTGTTCACGCGGGTCTTAGCGTACACGCGGGCCGCAAACTTGCACGAGCCGTTGCTTCGTTACCGCCTGCATGACCAGAGTGCCACCAGCGAGCATCGAGAAGCCCAGCTTAGAAGCCAGGACATGGTTGCGTTGCGGACTATCCAAGACCGGGCGCCCGGACTGTCGGTGACTCTGCAGCAAGTCGGCCAGCTTCGATCACTATTCGTGCAGAACATGTTAGTTTCGGCGGAGGCGCGCGGCCGCTTGACTCTCTGCGAGCTGTATCTGGACATGCTGTCGGCCTTTGCATCGCGCCGACCTACAGAGCCGGGCTTGGGAACATTGCGACGTCAGGAAGCCGCGCGAGTAGGTTCGGTAGCTCTGCGTTGCCTGATGCGGCCGGGCGGGCCTCACCTGGCCCGACGCCTGATGGCCCTGAATCCTTTGCTGCCGGTCTCAATGTTAGCCGACCAGGCTGTCGTTAGTGGACGCGCCATCAAACGAAAGATGAAAATGGACTTGCGGGTTGTGCCAGACGTCACTTCTCCGGGTTGAGGGCATCGTCAATGTGGTCTATCCTCCAGATCAGCCCCGCTGATGTTGGCGGTGGTGCCGAGAAGGTTCCGTTCGATCTGCACCGTGCCTACCGGGCGCGAGGCCTGTCCGCCTGGCTGGCCGTAGGCCATCGGCGGACGGCCGATCCGCAGGTTATGCTAATGGACAGCGATGCATATCGCAGCTCGTGGGCGAGACTGTGGGTCTGCCTGGGTGAGTCGCTGGCGCCCTCTCTGCGTGGCTGGCCGGCGACGGGCTGGCGGCGTCGCCTTCAACGGCTTGGCCAGCCGCGGCGATTGCTGGACGCAGCTCGAGGGCGTGAGGACTTCGACTTTCCGGCAACGAGGGATCTGTTGAACCGATTGCCGGCACGCCCCGACATCATCCACGCGCACAATCTGCACGGCGAATACTTCGATCTGCGCGTCCTGCCGTGGCTCAGCCGGCAGGCGCCGCTGGTGCTGACGCTGCACGACGCCTGGCTGCTGAGCGGCCGTTGCGCCCACTCGTTTGCCTGCGAGCGTTGGCGGACCGGCTGCGGCTCGTGCCCGGACCTGACGATCTATCCAGAAAGCCGGCGGGATGCCACGGCTTTGAACTGGCGGCGCAAGCGGGACATTTACGCGCAGAGCCGCCTCTGCGCGGTCACGCCCTCCCATTGGCTGATGGACCGCGTGCGCGAGTCGATGCTGATGGGCGGGACGGTGGGGTCGCGCGTAATTCCGCACGGCGTGAACCTGTCAGTGTTTCGGCCCACGGATGGGCTGACGGCCCGCGCCGCGCTGGGCCTGTCTTGTGAGTCCCGGGTGCTGCTCTTCGCCGCGAATGGCATCCGCGAGAACATCTGGAAAGACTACCGGACGTTGCGTGCGGCTTTCGTGTTGGTTGCCGAGCGTCTGCCGGGAACGCCCGTGCTGTTTCTGGCCCTGGGAGAGGAGGCGCCCCCGGAGCGTGTCGGGGCCGCCGAAATCCGCTTCGTCCCGTTCCGGGAGGAAGCCGTGGCCGTAGCCCGATACTACCAGGCGGTCGACCTGTACGTGCATGCTGCTCGCGTGGACACCTTCCCAAACGCAGTGCTCGAGTCGCTGGCCTGTGGTACGCCGGTCGTGGCTACGGCTGTGGGCGGCATCCCGGAGCAGGTGAAGCCTTTGGATCCTGGTTTTGGCAGCGTGCGCTTCGGCCCGGACAAGGCGACGGGGATGCTGACTGCGCCGGGCGATGCGGATGCACTGGCTGCCGCCGTCGTGACGCTGCTGAAGGATAATGATCTGCGCGGCCGCATGGGCGTCAACGCTGCCGCGGATGCCCGCCGGCGATTCGACCACGACCGGCAGGTCAGCGATTATCTGGAGTGGTACGGTGAGTGCATCGAAGCGCATCGTCGCACGTTTGGAGTGGTGGAAAGCTGATGATGAGCGCGCCCGCCCTTTCTGATCTACCGGAACCGCCTGTGGGCCGACACGGCTGGCCGTGGACGGAGGCCGCTCCGCATGTAGAGGCCGCAGTGGCATGGCCGCGAATCACCGTCGTCTCCCCCTCGTTCAACCAGGCGGCGTACATCGAAGAGACGATCCGCTCGGTGCTGCTGCAGGGCTATCCCGATCTCGAGTATATCGTGATCGATGGGGGCAGCACTGATGGCAGTGTGGACATCATCCGCCGTTACGCACCATGGTTGGCATATTGGGTCAGCGAGCCGGACCGAGGACAGGCGCACGCCCTGAACAAGGGTTTCGCGCGGGCCACGGGTCAAATACTGGCCTGGCTCAACAGCGACGACACGTACCTGCCGGGTGCGCTGCGGCTGGTGAGTGCGGCGTGGGCGGCACGTCCAGGCACGCTCATCGCCGGCGATGTGATCAACTTCGAGACGGGGACGGAGCGTGAGGAATTGTTCGAGCAGGGTGACATCGGCCTGGACCGCATCATTCGATTTTGGGAGCCGGGCACCTGGCACCAGCCGGGGCTGTTCTTCCCGCGGGACGATTGCGTGGCGGTCGGTGAGCTGGACGAGAGCCTGCGCTTTGCGATGGACTACGACCTGCTGTGCCGGCTGCTCGGACGCGTCGGTGTGACACGCGCGGCCTCGGCGCTGGCCCGCTTTCGGCTCCATGCTTCGTCCAAGACGTCCGGCGAGTACGACGCCGGCTTCGTCCTGGAGAATGCGCGGGTGTCGCGCCGATATTGGTCCCGGTTGTCGCCGCCGGAACGGGCGAGCTGCGAGCGCGGGGCCACGTTTCGCCTGGTGCGCAAGGGCGCGCGCCAGATGCTGAGCGGCCGACCGGCAAAGGGCTGGCCGTTGCTGCGAATGGCGTGGGACATCAGCCCACGCGAGACGCTGCGGCACATAGCCGCACATATCATTCGCCTCGGACGAGTGGGATCGTACGATTATGCCTAGAGTGTCCGTCGTGATGCCGGCTTACAATGCCGGGCAGTTCATTGCGGAAGCGATCGAAAGTGTCCTGGCGCAGACCTTCGGCGACTTCGAGCTAATCGTCGTCGACGATGGAGCGATTGACGACACGTGTAACGTCGTGGCGCGCTTCAGCGACGCGCGTGTGCGCTATTTCTATCAGGAGAATCGAGAGCGGTCGGCCGCGCGCAACGCCGGCATTCGCGCCGCGCGCGGCGAGTACGTTGCCTTTCTAGACGCGGATGACACGTGGTTGCCCGAAAAGCTGGCCCGCCAGGTAGCACATATGGATGAGCACCCGGAGGTTGGACTCGTCTACTGCGCTGCCTACAAGGTGCGCGGTGGTAGGGTATCTTCCCAGATGAAGGCGAGATTCCGTGGGAATGTGGTCCGCCCGCTGCTGACGGTAGACAACATCATCGCGGGATCGGCGTCTGCTGTGATGGTGCGGCGCGATGTGTTGGACTGTGTCGGCGGGTTCGACGAAGGACGGATCATCTTCGAAGACTGGGACCTGTGGCTGCGCATCGCGATGCACTACACGGTCGATTTCGTGTCGGAAGCGCTGGCGTGCGTCCGGGTCCACTCGGGGAGCACACAGGCGCGCGCGGAGTTGATGAAAGCGGGCATCCAGTCCTTCTTCGATCATGTGCTGACCGCCCCGGCTTTTGCTGACGAGGTTCGCCCGGTGGAGCGGCGCGTCCGCGGTCTGCAAGATTTCCTTCTGGGCCGCGTGTGCTGCAATGCCGGCGAGATGGGAGAAGCGCGGAAGCATCTCTGGCAGTCTGTGCGATATGACCCGCTCCGGTCGTGGGCCTGGGCCTACCTGGGCGCTGCCCTTCTGGGCCGGTGCCCACTGTCGTGGCTGAGGACAGCTCGATCACAAGCGTTTCGGTTGCAACGACGACATCGCAGTGCAAGGGTATGAACAAGATCTCGATCAACCTGCTCACGTACAATAGCCGTCGGTATTTGCCGGAGTGTCTGGCTGCGGTTCGTGCCCAGACGTATCCGAGAGTCGAGGTTACCACGATCGACAACGGGTCGGCCGACGACACCGTGCCCTTTCTGAGCGAGATGTACCCGGACGTTCGGCTCATCGTCAACGACGAGAATCGCGGCTACAGCGCTGCCCACAATCAGGGAATCGGCGCGACCGACGGCGAATACGTTCTACTCTTGAACCCGGACGTCGTCCTGGAGCCGGAGTATGTTGCGCGGTTGGCCGCGGCCCTGGACCGGGATCTCGCCGCTGGGTCGGCGATGGGCAAGCTCTATGCGTTGCAGAGCCGTGGAGCGGAGCGCTGTGTGATCGATTCGGTGGGTGTGTACGTCTGCCGCAACCGGCGCACGCTGGACCGCGGCCAAGGTGAGGTGGATCAGGGACAGTACGATGGGCTGGCCGAATGTTTCGGCGCGAGCGGCGCGGCGCCGATGTATCGGCGGGCGATGCTGAAGGATGCGGCCGTGGACGGCGAGTACTTCGACGAGGACTTCTTCGCCTACCGTGAAGAGGTGGATCTGGCCTGGCGGGCGCAGCTTCTGGGCTGGTCGTGCGCCTTCGTGCCGTCCGCCGTCGCTTACCACGACCGCAGCTACACGCCAGAGGCGCGCCACATTATGCCCCGCTTCCTGCGCCTCCACATGGCCAAGAATCGCTATCTGTTGCTCTTGAAAAACGACGACCCAAAACACGTTCTTCTCGACTGGCCCGACATCCTGTGGTTCGAGGTTCGGCTGTGGGCCTATTCCTTGCTCCGCGAGCCTTACCTCTTTCGCAGCCTGTGGCAGGCGCTTCGGCTTGCGCCGCGAATGCTGGCCAAACGACGCATCACCATGCGTCGGCGCAGAACCGCACCGGACTACATGTTGCGGCGGCTGGCCTGTTGAACGGGCCGCTGGGTGGGGTTCAGCGGGTAGATGTGCTCGGCGTGCCCATCGCGCCGCTGACTCAGGCGCGGCTGGTTCATTTGCCGGAAGGTGTGGTCCGCAGTGGCGAGCGCTGCACCATCCTATACGCGAACGTGCACGTGCTGAACCAGGCGTACGCCGATGCCGGCCTGCGCGAGATCCTGCGTGAC
This sequence comes from uncultured Chloroflexia bacterium, assembly GCA_963843645.1. Lineage (GTDB taxonomy): Bacteria > Chloroflexota > Anaerolineae > DAOTYC01 > DAOTYC01 > CAWJLE01. The sequence goes on from CAWJLE010000005.1 coordinate 1,202,945, forward strand.
GCCGACGTGGTCTACTGCGACGGTGCAGGCGTGGTGTGGGGGGCGCGCCTGCTGGGCCAGACTCTGCCGGAGCGAATGACCGGCGCGGACTGGATCGATCCTTTCGCCGCAGCCAGCACCGCGGCCGGCCTCCGCCTCTACCTGCTGGGGAGCGCGCCGGAAGTGGCGGAGCGGGCGGCCGCGGCGCTGATCGAGCGCTATCCGGGATTGCAGATCGTCGGCGTGCACCACGGTTACGTTCAGGCAGCAGACGAGGCTAAGGCGGTCGTTGCCGACGTGAACCGGGCAGCGCCGGACGTGCTGCTGGTCGGCATGGGCACGCCGCTGCAGGAGCGCTGGATCGCCGCGCATCGGGTGGAGATCGCCGCGCCGGTCTGCTGGGCGGTCGGCGCGCTGTTCGACTACGTCGGCCGGCGTGGTGCCGCGCGGCCCACGCTGGATGCTGGATCACGGCCTGGAGTGGCTGTGGCGGCTGGCCGTCGAGCCGCGCCGCATGGCCGGTCGATACGTTCTCGGCAATCCGCTGTTCCTGTGCCGCGTCCTCGTGCAGAGATTCGAGGGAGGAAGGGGCTCGATCCGTTGAAAGTCGTCGTCAGCTATCCACCGCTCGAAGGCCGGGGCAGCCCGATGCTGACCCAGAACCGCCAGTTCCAATGGTATCACGTGCCCTCGTACATCTACCCGGTCGTGGCGGCGTCGGCGGCCACACTGCTGGCGCGTGACGGCTTCGACGTGCGTTGGAACGATACGATCCCGCTCGGCTGGACCTACGACCAGTTCGAGCAGTACTTCCTGGACGAGCGGCCCGACCTGATCGCTTTCGAAACCAAGACGCCCGTCATCCGCCAGCACTGGCGCATGATCGAGCGGCTGAAAGCGCTGCTCCCAACCTGTCGCTTCGTGCTCATGGGCGACCACGTCACCGCGTTCCCGCGGGAAAGCCTGGAGCACTGCCAGGTCGATTACGTCGTCACCGGTGGCGACTTCGATTTCGCCCTGCTGAGCATCGCCCGACACCTGCGCGACGGCGCGGCGCTCCAGCCCGGTATCGGCGTCCGCCACGGGGACGAGATCGTCGAGCCCACGCCGTTCGAGCTGCCGAATCGGCTGGACGAATTGCCCTACATCGATCGCCGCCTCACTCGTGCGGACCGGTACGGAGAGAAGTGGAAGAAGCGCACGCCGTTCTTCTACACGATGGCCGGCCGCGACTGTCCGTGGGGACGCTGCACGTTCTGTGCCTGGACCACGCTGTTTCCCAAGTTCCGCACCCAGTCGCCGCGCCGTCTGCTGGACGAGATTGGATATCTGATCGAGGAGCACGGCGCGCGCGAGATTTTCGACGACACCGGGACGTTCCCGGGCGGCGGCTGGCTCACGGAGTTTTGCCGGGGCATGGTCGACCGGGGCTACTCCAACGAGATTCTCTTCTCGTGCAACATGCGCTTCGGCGGCCTGGGCGCGGACCACCCCGCGCTGATGAAGCGTGCCGGATTCCGGAAGCTCAAGATGGGCCTCGAGTCGGCCAATCAAGCCACGCTGGATCGCCTGAACAAGGGCACCACCGTCGCCCGGATACAGGAGGATTGCCTGCGCATTCACGACGCCGGCCTGGACATCCACCTGACGGTGATGGTCGGCTACCCGTGGGAGACGCGCGACGACGCTCGCCGCACCCTGGACCTCGCGACCGAGTTGATGGAGACCGGTCAGATCGAGATGCTGCAGTCGACGGTGGTCGTCCCGTACCCCGGCACACCACTGTACACCGAGAGCGTGCAGAATGATTGGCTGCTCGTCGCCCCGGATGCGTACGAGGCCTTCGACATGTCCGCGCCGATCCTGCGCACGCCGGACATGTCGAAAGCGGAGGTTTCGCAGCTCTGCGCCGACATCTATCGCACCTTCTTGCGCCCACGTTTCATCATGCACCAACTGCTGCAGGGTGCGTTCCGTACGCGACCTGGACTACTTGTGGCGGGGGCTGCGGGCCGTGCTGGGCCACCTGCGCGACTTCCTGAGCGGGGGAGCGAAGGGATGAGCGCTGCGGCTGAGGCTGGACTTCCGAAGTTTCTAAGACTTCAGAAGTCTGAAATTCGGAAGTCTTACCTCCTGCAAGAGGCCGCCTGTATCCTGCTCCTGGGCTACCTGGTGATCGGCGGGCGGCACGCTGAATGGGCTGCTGCGTTTCCGCCTGCACCTCGTTTTCCCACGCATTGATCGCCCTCGTTCTGGTGGCGTGGCTCGTGGCGGTCATTCGCCGTCAGCGAGGGCGTCGCCTGGACGGGCCTGGAGGTCGGGCTGCTCGCCTTCCTGGGTGCCGGTGCGTTGGCGACGGCGATTTCAGCCGACCCGCGCCGCAGCCTGGGTTGGCTGCGCCTTGATGGTGCTGTACGTGCTGTGGCTCTACCTGGTGCGCGGATTTGCTCCGACATGGGTGGCCCGTGGAGCTGCTGGTCAAAGCGCTGCTCATCATCGGCGGCATCGTCATCGCCTGGGGCCTGGTCGAGGTTGGCGTGTGGCTCCTGGATGTGCTGCGCCGGCCTGGGGCCGGTCACCTGGCTCTGGGCTCCTTCCGCCTCTACTCTCTGCTCGGCGATGCCAACATGGCCTCCAGCTTTCTGAACCTGCTCCTGCCGCTGGGTCTGGTGCGCCTGTTCACCGCTCGGCGCTGGCGCCACTCGCGTCTCTTGGCCGCCTGGTGTGTCGCGAACCTCATCGTCCAGTTCTTCACGTCGTCGCGGGGTGGCTGGCTGGGCACCGCCGTTGCCCTGGCGAGCCTGGCGGTTCTCCTCTGGCTCTCGAATCCCGACGATTGGCGAGGGAGGGTCGCGGCCTGGGCCCAGCGATGGCTGGAACGCTCCTGGGTCCGCGTCCTGCTGGGCGCGGTTGGCCTGGTGGCTCTGGCGGCTTTCGGCTACGTGGCTCTACGACAGCTGCGCCACCCTTCGCACGGCGACCTGTGGCTTTCGCGCCGCGAGTTCTGGCGCAGCGCCTGGCTGGCCTTCCTGTCCTCGCCTCTGCATGGCACCGGGCCGTTCACCTACGGCACAGACTTCTTTCGGTACTCGCCGGTGCCGCCGTGGCGGCCTTACCCGCACGCTCACAGCGTTCCGCTGACCGCCCTGGTCGAGGGTGGCGTGCTCGGCGTGCTCTCCGGGGTGGCCCTGCTCGGCGCGATGGTCCTGGCGGTCCGGCGGACGTGGCAGCGCGCATGGGGATTGTTCCCCCCATCGCAGCGGTGGCAGTTGTGTGGCGCGATCGCCGCCCTGGCCGGCTTTGCGACCCACAGCCTGATGGACAACCATACACTCGTCCCGGCGGTCGCGATGGTCGCCGTCGCGATCCTGGCGATTGCGGTCAGTCTCGAGTGTCCTTCTGAGGAGCGTCGTTCAGCGACGAAGAATGACGTTCGAGACTTGGTGTCGCCCGCTCGTGGGGGCGATCCTGGGTGGTCGCCCAAGGCGGGGGCGAGGGGCATCGCTGCCGCCTGGCTCGTCGTGCCCGCCGTGGTGTTGGTCGTCGCGGGCTTCGTCTCCGATTGGGCGTACGCGCCCTTTGCGGCAGGCCTGGAAGCGGCGAATGCCGGGAATTGGCAAGACGCTGCCGCGCTGATGGACGTTGCGGCTCAGCGTGACAGCCGCCTAGCGTTCTATCACTTGCAGCGCGGATTCGCGTGGGGCATGACGGCGGCTGACCCCAAGTCTGCCACGGGCGGCGCACTCGACGCGGCGATTCAGGCTTACCAGCGTGGTGTGGCATTGGAGCCGGATTACTCGGCCAATCATGCGAACCTGGGGGCGCTGTACTGGCAGGCCGGCCGACGTGATCTGGCTGTGGCCGAGATGGAGCGCGCCCGATCGTTGTCGCCTGCCTCGATCTACGCGTTTAACCTGGGCCGCTATTACGAAGACATAGGCCAGACTGAAAAAGCAGTGGAAAACTACGTGGCAGTGCTGAACGGCCGCTCTGACCTGGCGGACGCAGGATACTACTGGTCGCGCACGGCCGTGCGCCGACAGGCGCTGGCACGCTGGCAAAGTGCGCATCCTGCCCCAAGTCTCTCCGCGCCGCCCGCCACTGCAAGCGATTACCTGGCGATCGGTCAGGCGGCCGAAGCGCTCTCGGATTGGCCCGCCGCGCAGTCGGCGTTTGCCCGCGCTCAGGCGCTGGCTCCGGATTCACTGGAAGCCTTTCTGGGTTTGGGGCAGACCGCCCTGGCGCAGCACCGGCTGGATGACGCGGAGCGCACCCTTCGTCAGGGCCTGGGAACGTTCACGATGGATGAAGGGCGCAAGCTGGACCTGCTGCTGGCCTACGCGCAGCTGGCGCGCGAGCAAGGACGCCTCGAGGAGGCGGCTCGTCGTGACGAACTGGCGCTGGGCATGGTCGAGAAGCCCACCGTCTACGGTCGAGGCACGCTGGGTTGGTCGCCATACGGCTGGTTTCTCTTCCAACGGGAGAGCATTGCGCCGGATCTCCTGCCGCAGCTCGCCCGCCTGGAAGTGACCGATGCGCTGGCCGACCGCTACGTCGAATTGGGCCGCTGGTACGAGGAGCTGGGCCGCGCGTGGGATGCCGCCTCCGCCTACCGTCGCATCCTGACGGTCATCCCGGATTTCACGCCCGCCCTCGAGGGGATGGAGCGCGTCGGCGGCCCGCAGGGATAGCGGTCAGCTCCGCGCGGCGACCGGGAGTGCTTCTTGCCGGCGCTGTCGTGGCGTGACAGAATGAGGTTCGCATTGAGCTCAACCACGGGACAAAACTCAACCCAATCACGCGGTCTCGGCATCGACCGTCTGCTCGTGCTCATCCTGTTTCTGGGCATCTTCGCGATGGCTCTGCGCTCCCCGCTGGACACCGACTCGTGGTGGCACATCCGCACCGGGCAGTACATCGTGGAAACGGGCGGGGTCCCGTTCTCCGATCCGTTCACTCACACCGTTGCGGGCCTTCCCTGGGTCGACGGTCAGTGGCTGGCACAGGTCGCCCTGTACACGCTGTATCACGCGTTCGGGGTCGGAGGGCTGACGCTGGTGCTCGCGGCCGTGGTCACGCTGGCCCTCTGGTTCGTCTATCTGGCGAGTGGTTCGCTGTCTTCTGGGAGCCGATCCGCCTGGGCGTACGTCCGCGCCTTCGCCCTGGCCCTGGCCGCGCTAACTTCGGCCGTGATCTGGATCGCCCGCCCCCAGATACTGACCTTCCTGTTGACGAGCGTGTTCCTGTACGTGCTGTACCTGTACAAGTATCACAGCGTCAATCGCCTGATCTTTCTTCCCGCGCTCATGGTTTTGTGGGTGAACGTGCACGGGGGCTACATCGTCGGCTTCATTCTCATCGGCGGCTACCTGGTCGGCGAGATGCTGAATAACCTGTTAGGCCTGGGTTCCGCACCGATTTTGAGTCGACGGCAGATCACCAGGCTGGGCTTGATCGCTGTGGCTTGCGTGCCGGCGGTCTTGCTCAACCCCTTCACGTACAAAATGTTCATTCTTCCGTTCTCTACCGTCGGCATGACAACCCTGCAGCAGTACATTCAGGAGTGGGCATCGCCGAACTTCCATCATTTGTACGAGCAGCCGTTTCTGTGGCTGTTGCTGACCGTGCTGTCCGCGGTGGCCCTTTCGCGCACCCGGATGGACTTCACCGACCTGATTCTGGTCGGCGGGTTCGCCTACCTGGGTCTGACTGCGGCCCGCAACGTGGCGCTGTTCGCGCTCGTCGCGGCGCCGGTCCTCACCCGGCACGGCACGAGTGCGCTCGACAACCTGCTCGACGCGTGGCGCAGAAGGACTCCCTGGGGTCCGTGGCTGGACCGACTGCTGACCCAGCAGTTCCCGCCCGGCCCCTTGCTGACTGCCGTGAACTGGACGCTGCTCGCCGTGATTGCGCTGGCCGTCGTGGCCCGTGCGTACTTGATGACTGCAACCCCATTGGCGGCGAAGGCGGCGGAGCAGGACCTGCCGGCGGCGGCGGCGGCTTACGTCGAATCGAACGACCTACCCGGTCCGCTGTTCAACAGCTACAATTGGGGAGGCTATCTGATCTGGCGGCTGTACCCACACTACCCGGTCTTCATCGACGGGCGCACAGACCTGTACGATGCAGCCTTCATCCGCCGCTATCTCGACGTCGTGACGCTGCAGGGCGACTGGCGGGACACGCTGGATGAGCACCACGTCAACACCATCCTGGTGGAGCGAAGCAGTGCGCTCGCGTCGTTCTTGCCCAAGCTCGGTCCGTGGACACGCGTATATGCGGATGACCTGGCTGTGGTGCTGGTGAGAAATACGCCGGAGAATCGACACTGGACCGTTGAGCCATTAGAGGAGACTCCGGGACAATGAACGGCGTGACGCTGAGCCGCATTTCCACCTTAATCGAACGTCTCTTGTGGGTCTGCGCCGTGGCGTACCTGGCAACTTACGTCGTCGTCGCTTGTTTCCGCCTGCCGTATCCATTCGAGTTGGAATGGCGAGAAGGCGGATCCGTGGATCAGGTTGCTCGGATCCTGGGCGGGGAGCAACTCTACGTGAGTCCCTCATTGACGTTCGTCCCATATACGTACACGCCACTATACTTCTACGTGTCGGCCCTTGTAGCCAAAGTTGCTGGGCTCGGCTTCATCCCTCTCCGCCTCGTGTCCTTTCTATCGTCCATCGGCAGCCTGGCATTCATTTTCCTAATAGTCAAGAAGGAGACCGCTGGTTGGCTCGGAGCTGTGCTAGCTGCGGGGCTGTTTGCGGCAACCTACCAGGCCAGCGGCGCCTGGCTGGATATCGCCCGCGTGGATTCTCTGTGCCTGGTCCTGCTGCTCGCGGCAGTGTACCTTGTCCGCTTCCGTCAGACCCGGTCGTCGTACGTGCTGGCGGGAGTCCTGGTCTGCCTATCTTTTCTGACAAAGCAGACCGCTTTGGCCATTTCAGTCCCGATCATGCTCTATTGCGCCTGGGCGGAGCGGCGCCGGGCGGCCTACTTTCTCTTGACGACCCTGGGCTTGATAGGGCTTAGCACATTCGCGCTCAACGCCGTCACAGGCGGTTGGTACGTCTATTATGTCTTTGAGTTGCCATCCGAGCACAGCACGCAATGGCAGATGCTGGCGCAGTTTTGGACGAAGGACATTCTCGTGTTGTTCGTTGCCGACGCCCTGGCCTTGTTCTACCTCGTCGTAAAATGGCGTCAAGGCGACAGACGCTCCGCTGTGTTTTGGCTTCTATTCCCTGCCGGCCTTTTAGGCGCAGCCTGGATGTCGCGACTATCCAACGGCGGGTATAACAACGCGCTCATCCCGGCGTACGCGGGTCTCGCGATGTTGTTCGGACTGGGTACCTGCGAGGCACTGCGGTTGATTCGGGCGCGTGCCAATCGCTTGCAGGCGCTCGCCGTCATCTATGTGTGTCTGCTATGCCTGATTCAGTTCGGCACCTTGCGGTACAATCCTGTCGCACAGATCCCCACTCAGGCAGATGTGGCGGCAGGGCAACACATGCTGCAGGTCATCTCCAGCCTTCCTGGCGAGGTCTACATGCCGTCCCACGGCTACCTGCCGGCGTTGGCCGGCAAACGAAGTTACGGATCTGGCATGGCCATGTTCGACATGCAGAGGGACACGCCGGTCCGAGCCAGGCTGATCGACGAGACCAGGACAGCCATACGCGAGCGAAAATTCGCCTCGATGGTGCTGGACGCCCCGGCCTCGTGGTTCTCGGATATGTGGTTCCCGGAAGTGTATGAGAACTACCAGAACCAGTCGGTTCTGTTCGATGATCCGGAGGTGCTGTGGCCGGTCACCGGTATGCGAACGCGGCCGCAATTCGTGGTTGTGCCCAAAACAGTAGACATACGGCACTGACGCGCGCCATTTGCTTCTGACTACATTTCGCGTCAGGTCGGTTTTTTGGGGAGGACTAAACCCAACATGATAGTGCCTCCAAACAGTCGACTTGGTGGACGAGCCTATGTCGCTCTCATTGCCTTGATGAGCGCATGTATTCTCCTGATTTTCCTGCGACCCGGTGAGTGGCATGACGGAATAAACGATAACGGGCGCACTAAATTTATGGATATGGTCAATGGCCGTGCATACCGTCCTTACGTGTACAGAACGCTCCTTCCGAGCACTATTCGACTCCTCACGTCCATTACTCCTGACCGCGTCCAACGCGATCTCTCCAGTTTCGTGGAGAAAGACCCCTTAGCCCGACCGGTGTTCGAACGACTGAATTGGGAAACCTCGGCAGCATATCCTTACCTCCTCTCGAGCCTCCTGATGTGGGTGTGTATCTTCGGATTCGCTCATTTCGCGGCAAGTTTTGTCATGCACACATGCGGCATTCACGAGAGCTTTGCCTGGCGATTAGGATTGGCCGCGGTAGCGCTGCTCGGGCTTCCTGCCTTCTTCAGGTTTACGTCATACATCTACGACCCTCCTCAGCTTCTGTTGTTTACGTTGGCCTTACTGCTTTTGGCGCGTGGCAATATTGGCCCATTCCTGGTGATCTTTCCTTTCGTTTGTGCGAACAAAGAAACAGCGATTTTGCTCATACCTGTGTGCGCTTTCGTCTGTCGGAATCGATACTCGAGAGGCAAGTATTTCACCTTGCTCGCGGGCCTAGTCGTCACCTATGCCGTCGTCAAGTACTCGATTAGCTATGCATTTCGGAACAACCCGGGCTCCTTTGTCGAGGTTCAAATCCAACTGTTTCACAACGTTGGGTGGATCACACGTGGTTGGAGTTTCCCGGATCTCGTATCCTGGTCTGTGCTGCTTCTCCTGCTCTTTTTCGGTTGGCGGCAGAAAGCACAGTTCCTGCGAGTCTCTTTCCTGCTCGTACTGCTGCCGTTGGTTGGACTCGCTGTGTTCTGTGGCTTTCTGGATGAATGGAGGGGGTACTACGAAGCCTATCCCATTGCTCTCAGCTTGATTCTTGATTCGATTCTACGGATTAGGACGGCCTTTCGACCTGGGAGCGTGAACCTCCTGCACACAGACTTGCCTGAGCGCAAATAGCTCGGTTGTGTCGACCGCGGCTGTCTTGATCCTGTCAGCCCTGGTTGTCAAAATGTGACTCACGAAGTATAATGCTTGGCATCCATGGGGTGGGCACGGCGGGAGTTCGCCTTGCCCTTGGGGAGAACGCTTGTCGGGCGTAACCGTTATCCTTCCGACCTACAACGAACGCGACAATATCGAGCCGCTCATCGAGGGCGTGCTGGCGCACGTGCGGCCGGCCCCCGAAGTGCTGGTGGTCGACGACAATTCCCCGGACGGCACCTGGCAGCTCGTCGAAAGCCTGGCTGAGAAGCACTCGACGGTTCGCCTGATTCGCCGCACCGATGAGCGCGGGCTGACCTCCGCCATCCGACGAGGCATTGCCGAAGCCCAGGGCGACGTCGTCGTGTGGATGGATTGCGACCTGTCCATGCCGCCGGCAAAGATCCCGGAGCTCTTGGCGGCACTCAAGGGCTCTGATATGGTCATTGGATCGCGCTACGTGCCCGGGGGCGCCGATATCGGTCACAGTTTTGTGGCGCAGGCATTCAGCCGTACGATCAACTTCTTCGCGCGGCTCTTCCTGGGGTTTCACGTCACGGACTACACCAGTGGGTTCGTGGCGGCCCGCAAAGAGATCTTCGATCGCATTACGCTGCAAGGGGATTATGGGGAATACTGCATCGATCTCCTGTGTCACGCCAGTCGTCGCGGCTATCGACTGAACGAGGTACCCTATCATTGCGTGGCGCGCCACGCAGGCGATTCCAAGACCGCGACCAACTTGTGGGGCTTTTTCTCGCGCGGATGGAACTACGTGGTGACCGTCCTGCGCCTACGCTTTTCGGGCGACTGAAACAGCGGTCGCCTATCTACAGCCTGGAGGACTAATAGACTATGCTGAAGAAATTCGAACTCCCTCTGGAGACCCTGGGCGACCGGGCCGGGATCATCCCCGGTCGCGAGCCCGAGCTGCAATTGACTATCCCTCGGATCCCCGTAACCGAGCCCGAGCTGGGCAGCAAGATCATTCCGGTCTGCGAGCCGACGCTGGGTGGCAACGAGCTGAAGTACGTGTCCGACTGCATCGAAACCAACTGGATCTCGTCTGCGGGCAAGTATATCACCCGGTTCGAAGAACAGTTTGCCCACAAGAGTGGCGCCAAGTACGGCGTCGCCTGCGCGAATGGGACGGTGGCGCTGCACCTGGCGCTGGCCACGATGGGAATCGGGCCTGGAGACGAAGTCATCCTGCCGACCTTCACAATGATCGCGACCATGAACGCCGTCACTTATACAGGCGCGACGCCGGTCCTGATCGACTCAGAGCTGGAAACCTGGAACATGGACGTAGCGCAGCTCGAGTCCAAGATCACGCCGCGGACCAAGGCGATCATCCCCGTGCATACCTATGGTCACCCGGTCGACATGGACCGCGTGATGGAAATTGCCCGCAAGCACAATTTGTACGTCCTCGAGGATGCAGCGGAAGCTCACGGAGCCGAGTACAAGGGCCGCAAAATCGGCAGCATCGGCGACGCGACCTGCTACAGCTTCTACGCCAACAAGATCATCACGACTGGAGAGGGCGGCATGGTCCTGACAAACAGTGACGAGATTGCGGCGATTGCCCGCAACTTGCGCGACCATGCGTTCTCCGAAGAGCGGCATTTCTGGCATAAGTACCTGGGTTACAACTACCGGATGACCAACCTGCAGGCGGCGGTTGGGCTGGCTCAGACGGAGCGTTTTGATGAATTGATTGAATGCCGACGCAATAATGCGAAGATCTATTCTTCGCTGCTGAAGGACGTGCCGGGACTGACGCTCCCGCCCGAAGCGCCCACTGTGAAGAACGTGTTCTGGATGTACGGAGTCATGGTCCAACCGGAATTCGGAATGAACCGCGATGAGCTGCGCGAGCGGTTGGCCAAGCGGGGAATCGAGACGCGGGCGTTCTTCGTTCCCATGCACCTGCAGCCGATCTACTACGAGCAGTTTGGCTGGGAACGCTATCCGCGATCCGAAGAGCTGTGCGCCAAAGGTTTCTATTTCCCGTCTTCCTCGGGATTGACCCGTGAGGAGATCGAGTTCATCGCTGGAGTGGTGAAGCAGATCCAGGCTGGATGATGCGTGACGTGATGCGTAAGCGTAACACGTGATTGCGTAATACGTGGCGTGGCGTTACGAATTACGCATCACGAACCACACATCGTCCCTGGGAAGCGCAATCATGGAATTCGACGAATACGCCAAGATGTACGAGCTGGAGGATTCGCATTGGTGGTTTCGCGGCAAACGTAAGATTGCTGAGGAGATAATCACCAAATACGTCGCTCTTGCCCCGCAAAGTCGCATCCTCGACGTGGGCTGTGGCACGGGCGGCATGCTGAGCCTCCTGCAGAGTTACGGAATGGCGGTCGGTCTGGACATCTCGAATTTTGGGTTGCGCTTTGCCGCTCGTCGCGGTTCGTTTCCCCTGTTGCAAGGCTCGGCGCTGACTCTGCCGTTTGCCGACGACAGCTTCGACCTGGTGACAGGCTTCGACGTGTTGTACCACGAACAAGTGAACGACGATCTGGTTGCACTCCGGGAGTTCCACCGCGTTTGTCGCCCGGGGGGCAGCCTGATCGTAACGGATTCTGCGCTCAACATCTTGCGTGGTCAGCACGATCAAGCGTACCACGCGACTCGGCGCTACACGGTGAGCGAAATCCGCGCCAAGGTGATCGAGGCCGGCTTCCAGCCTTTGAGAGTCTCCTACGCCAACGCGTTCCTGTTCCCAATGGTTCTGTTCGTACGGGTCTGGAAGCGGCATTTCAACGGCGTGGCCTCGCACCGTTCGGACCTGTACGCGATGCCGACCACGCTGAACGCACTGCTGTACGCCGTTTACGGTTTCGAAGCCTCTCTGCTGAAATATGCCAATCTGCCGATCGGTTCGTCGATCGTCTGCGTGGCCCGGAAGAAGAGGCGCGTGACGAGGCCGACCCCCTCAGTGGAAGAGTCCGGACTGGCGAGGGCGGCATGAGCACCCCCAATTTGGCACGTGGGACCCCTTCCGGCTCCGCGTGGTTGCAGCAACTGAGAGTGGCCGTGCTGGTCGTTGTGGCCGCATTCTTTGGATATCGCTACGTTGCCCTGCGCGCGGCTATCTATCTGGCCCTGTTCTTTTTCCTGGCGGCGCTGGCGGTTCTCTGGTGGCGACGCGTGTTGCCTCAACGTTTGGAGGGGTTGGTTTTCAGCAGCGCCGTCAGCCTGGTCTTTCTCGACCTGGTCTTTTACCAGATCAACCTGACTGAGATGATCTCCGCGGTCGGCCGACTCAACTTTCTGTTCCTCATTCCGTCGACAGCTTTGATCGTCCTGAGTTTCATGCTTCGGTCGGCGCGCTGGGGATGGCTGCTTCGCAACACGAAGACGATACCTTTCATCAGTCTGCTGTCAGGCTTCAGCGTGGGCATTGCGGCCAACATGATTCTACCTGCCCGCGCCGGCGAGTTCATTCGCGCTTTCGTCCTGGGCCGCCGTGAAGGACTGAGCAAGACCACGGTGTTTGCCACCGTGGTTCTGGAGCGCATTTTCGACGGCCTGACCGTCTTGCTGGCACTGGTCGGCGTCGTGCTGTTCATGGGCGTTCGTGGGAGCGAGGTTCAATACATGGGCCTCGCCGGGGCGGCGTTCTACGTTGGGGCCATTACCGCCATCGTATTGGTGTACTTCAAAGAGGAGTGGCTGGAGCACTGGTTGCGGCGCTTGCTGCCTGCCGCATTGCGCGAACCGGCGATCGGCCTGCTGCGCGCCTTTGCCGAGGGGCTGACCTCGATTCGAAGTTGGCGACAGCTCACCATGATTACGTTGCTGTCCATCGCCTCCTGGGTCGTTATCGCCGCGTCGTTTTGGCCGGTATTGGAGGCTTTCGACTTCGGCGCGGCAGTGCCACTCTACACACCGTTCTTGTTGATTGCCACGCTGGGATTGGCGCTGATGATTCCCGCCGCGCCTGCCGGCATTGGTCCGTTCCAGTATGCCTGTCTCCTCACCTTACGAATCGTTTTCGCGCCCGTGCTCATGACATTGGGCAGCGATTTCAATGAGAATGCTGCTGCGTTTTCGTTGGTGGCTCACTTGTCGCAGGCCGGCCCGGAAATCGTGATGGGCCTCATCTTCTTTCTGTTTGAGGGCCTCAGCTTGCGGGATGTGCAGGTCGAGCAGTAGCCAGTGCTCGTACTTTCGAGGTCTTGGAAACGTCAGAAGTCCCCGAACGTTGGGATCTGCTAAGGTGCAATGGAAGGTGGGCGAGCGATGTTCCTGGGACGTTTACGGTTCGGCGTCTTGCCGATCTCATTGCTCCTTCTGGCTCTGGCAGTCCGTGTGGCGACGGCTCTGCCACTCGGCCAGCCAGGCTACATGGACGCCTACTATTATTACAACGTCGCCCAACGGCTCCACGTCGGCCAGGGGCTGACGGATCCGTACCTCTGGAATTTCCTCGATCATCCGACGGGCATCCCGCACCCAGCTTGTTTGTATTGGATGCCGCTTTCATCCCTGCTGATATATCCGTTCTTCGCCTTGTTTGGAGCGTCCTTTCGGGTCGCGCAGATTCCGTTCGTGCTTCTGTCGGCCGCGTTGGCGCTCATTGCGTATCGCGTTGCCCTGGACCTATCCGGCGAGCGACGGCATGCCGCATTGGCCGCCCTGCTGGTCGTGTTCAGCGGGTACTACGTCATCTTCTGGGTCGTGCCGGACAGCTTTGCCCCTTTCGCAGTGACAGCGAGTCTGGCCCTCTATTGCGCGGGTCGCGGTCTCAGGGATCACCGCCCGGTCTGGCTTGTGCCGGCCGGATTGGCGGCGGGCCTGGCCCATCTGGCTCGGGCGGATGGCGTGCTGGTCCTCGCGGGGGTTCTCGGCTCCGTGCTGCTCGTCGGACATGCGAGTGGGTCCGACCGGCGAAAGACCGGGAGCGCTTTAGGGCTGGCTTTCCTGGGCTATCTGGCGGTCGCGACCCCTTGGTTCATCCGCAACTGGCTGGTGTCCGGCAGCCCCCTGGCCTCAGGAGGCGTCCAGGCGCTGTTCCTGCGTTCGTACGATGAGTTATTCACCTACGGACGCGACCTTACTCTGGGCTCTTACCTGGCGTGGGGCTGGCCTTCGATACTGAGCTCCAAGTTGCAGGGCCTTGGCTTCGGGCTGATCAACCTGATTGCCACAAATTGGATGCTCTTTCTCGCTCCGGCAGTTGTCGTCGGCCTGTGGGGCTGGCGTCGCCGGATCGAGCTGCTCCCGTTCGCGCTTTACGCAGTCTTGCTCTACGCCACGATGACTGTCGGGTTCACATTTCCTGGCGTTCGGGGCGGTCTCTTCCATTCCAGCGCGGCTTTGCTGCCATGGTGGTTTGCTGCTGCGGCTGCCGGACTGGATGCCATCGCAGCTTCTTCCGTGCGTCGGTCCGGCTGGACACGTTCACAATCCCCGGCAGCGAATGGGCAGACGACGACCAAAACACCATCACGCGGGTCGAACGCCGCCGGGGACGACCTCCGTGCTCGTGACGACAAGACGGCGGAGCGCCGCGTTGTCTTCGCCGTCGGTGCTCTCGTGCTCGCTGTTGTGACGTCGGCCTTCCTGTACGGCCGCGGAGTCGGTGGCTGGAACGGACGCGACGCAGCCTACGCAGACGTCGCCGAGTGGTGGGTTCAGGTGAGCGGGGCTGACATGCCTGACGTTCGCTTCATGGTCAACGATGCGCCCGGCTTCTATTACCACACCGGGCTGTCCGCAGTTGCGATCCCTAACGAGGACCTGCCCGTTGTGCTGGCCGCCGCTCACCGGTATGACGTCAGTTACCTGGTGTTAGAGACGGACCATCCACATCCGATGGATGCGCTGTATCGGGGTCAGGTCGATGCGCCCGGGCTTACGTTGGCGGCCACGTTGAGGGACGCGGCCAGCCGATCCGTCGAGATTTTCCGGGTAGGGCGAGGTGGCTCGTGAAATCTCGCGCCCTGGCAGTTGGAGTGTTGTGTGTGCTCGTGGCAGTCGCGTCCGCAGCGTTGTATCTGGGGCCGCTTCTGGCCCGCGGCGACGTCGGCTTCCCGTTGGACGATGCCTGGATCCACCAGACCTACGCGCGCAACCTGGCTCGCCTGGGGCAGTGGAGCTATGAGGCAGGGCGCCCCAGCACAGGCTCGACGTCTCCGCTGTGGACGTTGGTGCTTGCAGCGGGCTACGGGCTTGGGATGGACTATCGAGTATGGACCTTTGGCGTTGGTTTGGCAGCACTGTTGTGGACAGCATGGCTCGCCCGCCGCGTGATAGGGCAGCTGTTTCCCGGGGCGCCTCCGTTACTCGGTTTGGCCGTAGCGGCCTTCTGCCTCCTGGAGTGGCATTTAGTCTGGGCGGCGTTCTCCGGTATGGAGACGCTGCTTTTCGCCGCGCTTCAGCTCTTATGCCTGGAGCGGTACTTTGCGTTCGAGACAGATTCGAGCGCGGCCATCCACGAGACATGCTCGAATACTCGAACATCACTTCCTGAAGCCGAGACCCGCGGATTTGGACTCGCTGCGTGGATTCCCGCAGCTGCTCGCGGCCTGCTAACCGGAGTTTGTGGTGGATTGCTGGTGCTCACGCGCCCGGAGGGCATCATCTTGCTGGGGTTGATCGGCGTGTGGTTTCTGGCGGCGCGGCGGCGCACCGCGTGGACCCGGCCGACGCTCTCGTGGGCGACCGCGGCTGCCATTGGCGCCGTCGCCATCATCGGCTCCTACGCGGCTTTCAACATGCGGACGGCCGGGTTTCTCTTTCCGACCACGTTTTATGCCAAGCAGGCTGAGTATCACGCCGTCATTGAGCAATCGGGGCTTCCGGCGCGCTTGAACAGCATGCTCTTGGCGGTCCTGGCTGGCGGGCCGATCTTGCTCATCCCGGGCGTCGTCGCCGCCGTCGTTCTCAGTCTGAAGGAACGTGCCGGGGGAGTGATCCTAGTGTGGGTCTGGTGGGCCGTGGACGTGGCCATGTATGCTTTGCGCCTTCCCGTGGCGTACCAGCATGGCCGCTACCTCATTCCCACCCTCCCGATATTCGTCATTCTCGGCGTGGGCGGGGCGTGGTCGGTCGTAAAGCGACCCTCCGTCGGTGCGGGTGCGGCAATCTCGCGGGTGATCGGCAGAACCTGGCTGGCCGCGGCGGCGATGGTTGTGTTGCTCTTCTGGATGATTGGGGCGGGTGCTTTTCACGCCGATGTGAAGTTCATCAACGGTGAGATGGGCGAGACGGCGGCGTGGCTCTCCGAAAACGTCCCTCCCAGCGCTCGCCTGGCTGTCCACGACATTGGCATGGTCGGATACTTATTGGATCGACCGTTCTTCGACCTGGCCGGTCTCGTCACGCCTGAAGTGATTCCCTTCATCAGTGACGAGCATCGCCTGATCGAGTTCATGGCGGTCAACAAGGTCCAGTACGTCGTCGTTTTCCCTGACTGGTCGGACGCCTATCGGCGCATGGTCCGGGACCCGCGCCTGGCCCTGGTGCATTCTTCCGGGTATGCCTGGACTCTCGCCCAGGGGCGTGCAAACATGACCGTGTATCGGGCGACCTGGTGAGCATCGAAGCAGTTGCAATCGATTTCAGTGTTGTGGTATACTTGATACTAACGCAATAAAGTTGACGAGATTATGGGATTATTTAATGCAGGTTTGTTCTCCCATGCGCTAGACGAGGCGCGTTGCAGAGAGGGAGGAGTCGAATGGCACCGATCCGCGTCATGATCGTAGATGACCATCCCGTCTTCCGCGAGGGCCTTGTTCGCGTGATGGAGGGAGAGGACGACATTGACGTCGTCCTTGAAGTTGCTGACGGCGAGGAGGCCTTGATCAGGGCCCGGGAGCTTCGCCCGGACGTCATTCTGATGGACGTCAACCTGCCTTCGATCAACGGTATTCAAGCCACGCGGGAGATCAAGTCAGTGCTGCCTCGCGTGCAGATCATTGTTCTGACGGCATATCACGACGAGGAGCAACTCCTGCAGGCGGAGCGTGCCGGCGCCTCGGCCTACTTCCCCAAGTACGTGACGCCTGGAGAGCTGGTCGCTGCCGTTCGACGAGTGAGTGTCGGTGAACAACTGCTGGCCGAAACTCCCGGCGCGCGCTCTGGTTTCGCCGGCCTATCCCCATCTGACTCGGTCGAGGGGGCCGGCGGCATCGACGATGAGAGGTTCGTGCCCCTTTCGGCGCGCGAGATGGAAATCCTGCAATTCGTCGCGAGAGGATTCAGCAACAAAGAGATCGCCACGGAGTTGAGCATCAGTCGCCAAACCGTGAAGAATCACATGACGGCGATTCTGCGCAAGCTGACCGTAGAAGACCGTACTCAGGCTGCGCTGTACGCCTTGCGTCGCGGTTGGATTCGGCTGCAGGATACAGGAGACTGAGGTGACTGGGCGTTGGCCCCGGACTCGCGATCCGGCTGCGGAGCGTGCACGTCTGGAAGTCAGGCAACGTTATCAGAAATGGCCATGATCCGACAGGGATCACTGGAGCACGAGACCGATGGCTGACGAAGTGAAACAGATAGTCGGTGAGCAGACAGCGGAGGAGTTCCTGCGAGAGCTCAACGTTGAACTTGAGCAAACCCTCAAGGAGCTCAAGGAAATGGACGTCCTCATCAAACAGAGCTCCGCCGAAGTCGATAAGCTCTCTCAGCGCAACATTCACGTCAGCAACAAGATGCGCCAGGTCGAAGCCAATTTTGAAACCTACCCTCGCGAAGACATCAAGGACGTCTACGTAGCGGCCCAAGAGTCACAGATGCGGCTGTTCATGATGCGCAGCCAGCTCGAGCAGCTTCAAGGCAAGCAGGCCAGCTTACTGAAGTACGTGGAGCGTCTGCGCGGTTTCATTGCATTTGCGAAGGCAGCAGCTCCCCCTTCGCTGGGCGGCGTGTCCGGCGGCCTCGATAGCAACCAGTCGATCATCGTGCAGATCATTCAGGCCCAGGAGAACGAGCGACAGCACCTGGCTCGCCAGATGCACGACGGCCCGGCTCAGGCTCTATCGAATCTCATCCTGCAGGCCGAGATCTGCGAGCGCCTGTTCGAACAGGATCCCGACCAGGCGCGCACCGAGCTAAAGAACCTCAAGAACGCGGTCAACACGACGTTTCAGAAGACCCGCAGCTTCATTTTCGATTTGCGACCTATGATGCTCGATGACCTGGGGTTGGTTCCCACCCTGAGGCGGTACGTTCAGGACTTCGAGGTGAAGACCGGCTGCCAGGCCAGTCTGAACGCCTTCGGGAACGAGCGTCGCTTCGCCCCGTACAATGAAGTCATCATTTTCCGCGCGATCCAGGCTCTACTGCACAACGTGCAGCGCCATGCCCAGGCAACACACGCACAGGTCACGCTGGACATGCAGCAAGGCGAGGCGGTCTCCATCACGGTAGAGGACGACGGCAGCGGCTTCGATGTTGACGAGGTTCTGGCCGTTGCCAGCGAGCGGAAAGCGCTCGGTTTGTCCAACATTCGAGAGCAGGTGCAGATGCTGGGCGGCACGTTCCAGGTCGAGAGCCGCATCGGTCGTGGCACCAGGGTCCAGTTCAGTATTCCCGCCGTGTGAGGACGCAGATTTCGGCTTGATGCTACAAAATTACGCTGCAATTGCTTTTTTATGGTATTGTGCAGTAATCCGGTACCAACTTCCTATTGTGTTGTCTGTTCCCAGAGCGTATAATTGAATCAGGTCACTGTGCCCGAAGATCGTCGTTTCTATGCGAATTGAGGTTTGCAGACAATGTGGCGCTGGCTGAAACAACACGAAGGCGGCCAAAGCTTTGTTGAGGTTTCTGTTGTCTCCGTCTTGCTGATCCTCATCGTCGTCGTCGTCTTCGAGTCCGGCCTGGTTTTCAGCAGCTACATCGTTCTGTTGAATGCTTCGCGCGAAGGCGCGGTGTACGCGTCTTCTCATCCGAACCTGGTGACGATCGATACCAGCGATGAAGTGTACCAGAAGTACGAGGGCGTGATCAAAGCCGAAGCTCGCTTGCGCGTATTTACGACCAACCTGACGGTCAATCGCCCGGTGCTCGTGAACGGCACGAGCAGTTTCGGTGATCCGATTAAGGTCCAGGTGGACTACAGGTGCTATACGTTCACCAGCGGCCTCAGCCTTCCCTTCTTTGGGCGGTTCGGTCTGCCCCCCTACTGGCCGATCAGTGCCTATACAATCATGCCAATCCGTTAAACAGAACGGGAGTCGATGGCAGGTGGCAGTCAAACGGCAGTCACGGTTGGGCAGTCTAATATCGTTTCAGCGACGTGGCGAAAAGGGCCAGGCCATGGTCGAGTTCGCTTTCACGGTGCCGATCATCGTGCTGCTGTTCGTGGCCGTGGTCGGCTTCTCGTTCATGCTGTATTTCTTCGTGACGTTGAACAGCTGCGCGCGCGAAGGTGCGCGATATACCGTCGGACACCCGCAGGCCAGTGAGTCGGAGATTGCGGCTTACGTCAGAAGCAATGCTGGGATTCTGGATCAGTCCATCATGCTCGTGGTGGTTGAGCCGGCGGTGCCCGACGACCGCTCGCGCGAAGCCCAGATCACAGTGCAGGTCCGGTATCCGTTCCAGATCATGAACGTTACCATCCCGTACGTGATCGCGCCGGGCAGCTTCACGATGTTCCCGCCGATATGGTTTGATGTGACCTCGACCATGAACATGGATTAGGAGCTCGCCGCCCCCGAGGTCCTGGTCATGGCGCGCCTTTTATCTTTGGCAGTCTATCGTCGTTCATTCATCATTCAAGTCGTTGGAGCGTCTTCGGTCGAAACTCCCGACCAGCCGGAGCGCTCGAGGGGGTGCGCGATGCAATCAAAGGGAACTGCTGTCCTCAAACGTGAAGAAGGCCAGTCTATCGTCATGATCACGCTGGTCCTGGTCGTGCTGATGGCCCTGATAGCTCTGGTAGTGGACGTGGGCAACGCCTACGCTCAACGCCGCATCGTTCAGAATGCTGCTGATGCGGCAGCGTTGGCAGCGACACGTGAGCTGGCCCGCGGCAATGATACGACCAATACCCAGGTGCTGGCCAAGGCCCAGGAATTTGCGCAGTTGAATGGGGTCGACAGGAACACCGTCCACGCGTATTACTTCAGTTTGAATCCTGATGCCCCGGACATAGAGACCGATCTCGGGGAAGTCCTTCCGGACGGGAATCATCCTGACTCACGAGCCACCGGCGTCAGAGTAAAAGTAGCCCGCAGGTTTGACACCTACCTGGCGCGAGTCGTTGGCCGCAACACCATGGATGCCAGCGCCGACAGCTCCGGTCAGGTGTCCAAGGGCATTTGCATCGCGACCGACAGCCCGGGGCTGTTTCCATTCGGCGTCGACATCAACCTGTTCGACAACGAGCAAGATCACGGTGACGTCACTCTCTACAAGGAGTACACCATACTTGGCGACAAGGCGGTGAACAAGAAGCACGGCGGTACCCAGGTCGTGCCCGGCAATTTTCACTGGCTGTCGTGGGACGGGGACACCAGCAACCCGACTTTGGAAGCCAACATGCACGAGACGTCTCGTAGCGGCGTCTGGAATGTAGGGGACATGATTCCCGGTTCGACCGGCGTACAATCCAGCAATGGTATCGTCAACGAGCTGACGGCGCGAGTGAATGGCACTGACCCGAATCGTCCGAGCAAGATTCTGCTGCCGATCTACGATGAGGCTGAGGGGACGGGCTCCGGTGCTGAGTATCGTGTGGCCGGGTTCGGCTGGTTCACTATTACCGGGTTCCAGCTGACCGGAAACGATCCTTACATCTCCGGGTACTTCTCGCCGGGCAACTCAGCGGATTCCGAGGGAGGATGCTTCGACGTCGGCGCATCGACGGTCAAGCTTCGGCCGGCGATGCACTTGCACCGCACGATCGAAGGTCGTGTGGCCTACCAGTACCTCAAAACTGAGCAGCCTTCCGGGCAGTCCACTTACCCGGTAGACGTCGTCCTGGTGATGGATACGTCCGGCAGTATGGCGGACATAAGCCTGTAAGCCGGATTCTGTCGGGACTATCATTTATCTGTCGCAACAATTACTTATAGTGATCAATCTGCCTACCCATCCCAAAACATCAACTGATGAAGTGAACGAGCAGTTCACATTGGTATAGCTGTCAAATGAAAATTCAACAGTCGAACAATTCGGGATCTATGTGGCCTTTCGACATGCAAGGTTTACCCGCCCCGCAGTTACCTTGTCGGAGCCGTGAGCTCTTACCTCACGTTTTCACCCTCATCCGCCTAAGCGGGACAGTTATTTTCTGTGGCACTATCTGTTCCCGGCATTTTATACCGGAGACCCGCCCGTTAGCAGGTGCAATGCTCTGTGTCGCCCGGACTTTCCTTCCCGATATACATCGGGACGATGAGCGGCTTTGCAACATTTCTTTAAAGAGCGAATTGCAAATTTAGTTAAATCACACGCTATTTTTTTACTGATCGTCCACTGTTTTAGAAGCAATTTTTTCCGGAGCACCTATAGTTTTCAGCACCCCTACCATCATTGTTTTCCATACCAGCATAAAAAAACCTCCATCCGGGATACGTTTGAACTCTGCCTTTTCTTTCCTTGCATCATAGTGTGAAGAAGGATTATTCTCTTTTTAAAACAAAATTGTTCGCAATAAAAGTCGTAACATCCTTTTTATCAAGTTTCTTTTTCCCGGGATCTTTTTCAAGCAATGCTAATTTCAGGTTTTTATAGAGGACAAGCACATTTCCATGGGCTTTCCATTGATCACCACTAATGGATGCCTGTGCTTTTTGAAGTGTACCATCTTCAATCTTTAATAATCCAAGCGGCATTGCAAAATTGTTTATCAGAGAACCATCAAATCCACCTGTTTTAACACTGCAGGAAAACTTTCCCGATCTATAATCATTCATACTAAAGTTGAAGTCTGAAGTAAGGGAAACTTTATGCATAAAAAAAGAGCTGTGCCTTTTGCAGTTACCGGCTGCATTTGTTTTTGTTGATATTTGAAATATGCTGAACGGACAAATTGATATTGTCTATATAAATTTTACCGCTTTGCTTTGATACGGGATTATGTTCTTCATAAGTAAAATCCAAACCAGACATTTTGAGGGACCGAATATTTATATCCACAGGAATTTTCATTAACAACTGGTTGGGAAAATTCCCGAATTTTGAATGAGGCGGTAATAGGCGGTCAAGATAAATGGACAATTGACCCTTATTTGTTTCGATCTTGTCCGCGACCACTTCTTCCTGGTTCAATAATTTCCACCAATCAATATTAAGGATGGTAACAGAAGGAAAGACCAAATGGTATAATTCTTTTCTGAAATTTTGTTTTGCCTCAAACTGCTCTCTGCTATACGGTGAACTGAGAGATGAATCGGTAAGCGAAACAGATTGTTCCGGTGCTTTGATCATCACGCTGTCAATCTTTAAATTGTATAACCCCCCGGTGGTCGGAACGAAAAAATCTCTAAACGAAAGTCTTGCCTGCTTTGCAAATAGAAAACGATCCTTACTTTCTCTCGTAGTAGAATCAATCAGGATATCATTCATCTGTAGTCGCACATGATGCAATTCCTTTGCCTGAGTTTTTCTATCACCGTTGTATACAACGATTCTGCCATTATCAATCACTAAATTTTTTACAGAAAGTTTTGTCATCTCCCTCAAAAAGTTTTGCGAAAATTGCTGCGAATGTGCCTTGCTGATCCGTTTTATGATGACAGGATTCAATTACCGGATCTATCAGCTTATAAATTTATAATCCATCGTCTTGCTTGTAATCAGCATCATCAAGGTTAATTCCGTCAATTGACAGATTTTTAAACGAGATATTAAAAACATTTCCGGGATCTTTACCGACCGCTTTTAAAGAATCTAAAACACGAGAATTGGGATGAACACTTACATTTTCCTAATGACGCAGTAGAAGCCAAGACATCCACATGCATATTCCCGATCGACAAGTTCATACAAACCACCCGAGCTTTTCTTCACAAGTAATTGCAATCGTTTTATAAAAAGGGGGCGGAGATGCGAGCCACCAGAAACCTTCTTTCCCTCCAAGCTTATTTCTACGAGGAACTACTTGGCCGGTAATTTCCTCATCTCTCCTGATTGCTTTCTGCAAGTAAAACCTAACAAAAAAATAGCCGCCCACTAATATTACACCTGAAATAATAAGTATGATCAAAAGTTTTTTACTCATAATTATGTTTTCAAAAACGCAGAGCCAACTATCCGAAACCAGTATTTATCGATAGGAGGGGGGGGAAAGGGGGGGTCTTTAAATCGAGAATTTCTAAATAGCATTAGAAATGACTGATCGTCTAATTTTGCTTATTTCCTGAAAAAGCAAACCTTGAATAAATCAATATCCATATTCTGGCTCAGAAGGGATCTTCGCTTAAATGATAATCACGGGTTATTTAATGCGCTTAAAAGCACAAATCCTGTTTTGCCTGTTTTTATTTTCGATAAAAATATTTTAGACCCATTAGCAGACAAGAGGGACAAACGGGTTTTCTTTTATTTATGAGACCCTCGAAAACATACAGGAAGAATTAGTGAAACTGGGGTCTCTTCTCTTTTGCATTTACGATAAACCATTGGATGCGTTTAAAAAAATCTGTTCATCATTCAATGTAAAAGAAGTTTTTACCAATACCGATTATGAACCCTACGCCATCAAACGTGATAATGAAATTGCAGGCTTTCTCAAATTGAAAAAACATTTTATTCCATAGTTATAAAGACCAGGTGATCTTTCGAAAGATCAGAGATTCTCAAAAGTGATGAGACCCCGTACACTTCTTACGCCGTACTCCCAAAGCATGGAAACAAAAATTCAAAGAAGGAAACTTGCACGTTTTACAAAAGCGAGAATTTAAAACATCGGCTTTCTCAATTCAAAGCCTTTTCATTTTCCTTCTTTAAAAGAAATAGGATTTGCAAAAACTGGGGAATCTGAATTTCCGGAACGTGTCATCCATAGAAAAATATTCTGTCTTACGATAAAACAAGAAACATTCCATCTATCGAAGGAACATCGAGGTTAAGTGTTCATCTGCGATTTGGCACTTTGAGCATTCGAAAACTTGTAAAGAATTGCGCTTAAGCTAAATGAGCAGTGGCTGAATGAACTGATATGGAGAGAATTTTTTATGCCGATCCTTTATCATTTTCCGCGAGTTGTTATTGAAAATTTCAAAGAAAAGTATGACAATATTAAATGGAGAAACAATGAAAAGGAATTCGAACTATGGTGTAAGGGAGAGACGGGCTACCCCTTAGTGGATGCGGGTATGAGACAATTAAATGAAACAGGATTTATGCATAATCGTGTTCGAATGGTTGTTGCGAGACTTGACAAAAGCATTATATTAATCGACTGGCGATGGGGCGAGGCTCACTTTGGAGAAAAACTTCTTGACTATGAATTGTCTTCAAACAACGGAAACTGGCAGTGGGCCGCAGGCACAGGTTGTGATGCAGCACCTTATTTCCGGATATTTAATCCCGCAGAGCAAACAAAACGGTTTGATCCAGATTTGAAATATATAAGAAAATGGATAAAAGATTTTGATTCCTATGATCTGAAACCGATAGAGTTGAACATGAGTTTGCAAGAAAAAGAGGCGCTGGATGTTTACAAGAAAGCATTGCAGGATTAAAACTCCCATT
>CAWJLE010000006.1:0-258536 GCA_963843645.1 uncultured Chloroflexia bacterium
GGACCTTGGGAGTCGACTACGCCGCTGCCCGTCAATCTCCGCCGGGCCACAGCGATGCTCTACGCGGGCAGTTATACTAACACGATCTACGTAGTTGGTGGGGTAGAGGTCAATCCCGGTAACGAGGCGGACGCCAGTCCTTCGCAAAAACTGTACCTGGGCGACATCGATCCCGCTACCGGCGGAGTGACCTGGCGCCATTCCGGCCAAGGCGATCTGCCGGTCCCCTTGCTCGACCATGCCGGAGTCGTCGTGAACAGCGGTGAGTTGTTTGTCGTCGGCGGTCGCGACAGTGAGTCCAGCCCGTCCGAGATCAACGTGGTCAAGAGCGCGCTCGTCGACGAGAACGACCCCGATGGAGCCGGCATCTACAACTGGTGCGGCGATCTGGGCTGCGATAGGTGGCAGGCAGAATCAGGCGAGTACGCGCTGCAGCCTGCCGTGGCTCAGCTGGACGCCGTCTACTACCGCAACTACATCTACGCCCTCGGCGGCAATCAAGGCAATCAGGCTCGCTCGGACGTGTACCGCGGGCAGGTGGGCGGCAACCCGCACTACAAATATGCTCCGTCCGGCTACTATTTGTCCAGCCCGATCGATTTGGGTCAGCAGGCAAAGAACCAGGTCAAGGGCCTGTCGTGGCGAGTGCAGCTCTCCGATACAGCCAGGTTGAGCCTGACGATGTCTTATCGTGACTGGGACTTCAACGGAACGCCGGGAAATTGGACGCCGGTCGCACCGTCGCAGTCTTACGCCGACGTCGATCACTTCTACGTATACACGGCGACGATCGACTCCGCGGCCACGACCACTCGCTATTTCCAGTACCGGGCAGATATGCACTCCATCTCGAATACCTTGACCCCTCGTCTCGATTGGGTGCGCATCTACTTCGACGTCCCGAATCCTGACGTCCAGGTGTTCAAGGTCGGGCGCGCCGGCGTCTTCCAGGGTGACGTAATGACGTACACCGTGCACTATACGGTCTCCGGCGGAGTACCGGCTGCTAATGTCGTGCTAACGGAGACCGTGCCGGCCAACAGCCGCTACAGTAGTTCGGGCTGGAACCTGGTGGGCAGCGACGTCTACACCAGGCTGCTCGGCACGATCGGCGTCACCGGCACCGCTGACGCCCATTCCTATCCCCTTGGTGGCGTCCAATATGGCGTGGTCGTCACCACGACCATGTTGCCCAATCCGGTGCTGACCAACGTGGTCAGAATCGGGTACCCCCCGATGAAAGATGAGTGGGGCAACGTGGTCGTCGACCCCAACCCATCCAACAACATCTTCACAACGACGACGACCATCTACCAGTCGGCGTGGGATTTGAGCAAGAGCGTCGTTCCGGCTGGCAGCGTTCACGTGTCGGACACGCTGCCGATCATTACGTACACCCTGCGCTATACCTATACCGGCAACTACACCGAAGACGGTGCGGTGATCAACGACGTGGTCGACCCGCTGGCCGTCCAAACCATTACCCCGTACGGCAACTTCGTTCGCGCCGGCAACGTCATTACGTGGACCGACTCCGGTCTCGGACCGCAGCAGAGCCGGGTGGTGTCCTTCACGGCCCGGTTGACGCGGCCGCTGGATAACGGCTACCAATTGGTCAACCGCGCTTCCATCCGTGGCGCCCACGCGCTGCCTGAAATGAGCAACCCGGTCACACTGACGGTGATTTCGACGCCGACGTTGTCTATCTCCAAGTTTGCCTCGCGTCCGGCGGGCCAGAACGTGTACCCCGGACAGATCCTCGTTTACACGATCACTGTAACTGATACCGGTGGCATGAACGCCACCGGTGCCGTGATCACGGATGCCCTGAGTACTGCGCTGACTAACACGGTTGTCTACGGCGGGGAAGTCTGTCCGACGGCGTGCTTAGGTGGTCCCGACCGATCCTGCCTGTCGACACGCCGTGGGTGGTGACCTACACGAGTCGCATCGGCGAGAGCGGCGTGGTCATTTCCAATACCGCCTACGCATTTTGCGAGCAGAACGGTCCGGTTGCGACCGGGGTGATCACACACAACGTGCCCAGCGCGGCCGTACTGAACGTGAGCAAGACCGACGGTGCGAGCGTAGTATATCGCAACCAGGTGCTGACTTATACTATCAGTTACACCAATGTGGGAGTGACGCCCGCCACTGCGGTTTCGATCCGGGAGAGGCTTCCGGTTCAGCTCGAGGCGCTGACGAATCCGGGCTGGGTCGCGTGTGGCGTGAACTGCTGGCGCTACGATCGGATCGATCCGCTTCCCGGAGAGGGGATTTCAGGCGTGGCTTCCTTCGTCGCCCGGGTGAAGTCCGGATGCGGCGCTTATGAGATCATTCACCAACACGGTGGAGATCGACGCGGACGAACCCGCGGTCCTGCCTCAGCCGGCATCTGACGTGGACCTGGTGAAGCCGGTACCAGTTTATGACCTGTCTCTGCTTGTGAGTAACGGTGTATCCAGCGTGCACACGGGGGACACGATTGCTTACACGATCGTGTACACCAACACGGGCAATCAGCTGATGAGTGCCGTAGTCCTCACAAACACACTGGGCGGTGGGCTGATCTATGGCAGCGGATCCTGCGGTTGGACTTCCAGCGGAGGCGGCCGGTATTTGGCGACGATTGGCACCATCGCACCGGGCGCCAGTTCGTCGTGCACCATGCAGGCGCAGGCATCCGGTCCCGCGCCTGCCATCGTTACCGACACGGTGCGGATTGGTGGCGCAGAACGTGACGATAACCCGGCCGACAATGCGGTCACTGTCTCGAATTTCGTCGGTGACCCAGGCGTGGAATATTCCGATCTGTACGTCGCGAGCATCACCACTGAGCCGATCTCGCCCACGGTCAATTCGCACACCAATTTCGTGGTCACGGTTCAGAACCTTGGCCCAGGCGAGGCGGTTGACCTCTCAAAAACCACTGGAAGCGTGATTGGTGTATTTCGTCTTCCGGGCGTCCAGGCAGATGTGCAGTCCTCCGCAACCTGTAGCGACTACGAAGGTGTGATCTATGTGGGGCTCAGCATCGACCCGGTACAGGACCCAACACAGCCTGACGACGACGTGACTTATGAGGGATTCCTGAGGCTTCCCATCTCGAAGGACAGCGGAGCTCTGGAGCTTCGGAACCAGTGGTGGCTGGGGGGCGAGAATTGGGGAACCCTTTCCCATGAATTTATCACGCCTGGATGGCATCGTGTCGTCGCGCAGGCGGACATCTACGTCGGGCAGATGGACGAGTGTGGTTGGTCCCCGGTGTACGGACACCTGCCGGAACTGAACGAGACCAACAACATACTCGCTCGGGAAGTGTGGGTGGGCGAGTCCGGGTCCAAGAACGTGGCCCTGCCGTTCATCGTCAAGGGTGCAAAATAGTGGTCCATTTACCGGCACCTGCCGGAATTGCTAGATAGGGAAATTTCTGGTAAAATTATGACAACCGTTAAGTCGTCTATTGCATGAACGAGTTCGTCAGACAGTCACAGAAAGGGATGCGACCGTGATTGCCAATCGAGGCGTTGTCGTGCTTCTAACGCTCGTCGCGATCGGGGTTGCGATGGTCCTTAGTTCCCCTGGCTTGCTGGCCGCGCCGGGCGCAGCGCAGCTTCAGGCTCCACCGCTGCCACCCCCGCCACCACCGCCGGCCCCGCCTCAGCCCACGTCAGCGCCCCCGCCCTCAGATGGAACTCCTGTACCCTCATCGGGTGGCGGCGGTGGTGGTGGCGGCAGCAGCTATGGAGGCAGCCGCTTCCTTAAATGCAATTCGACGATCAAGGGGTTCGTCACCAACTATGCCGACCGGAGTCCCGGTTCCGGCGCCATAGTGCAAATTGGCAGATCAGGGTGGAAGAGCGAAATGCCGGCTGACTCCAACGGCCACTACGAATTCGGTGGACTGTGTGAGGGCATGGCGTTCGTGAAGGTCCTGGTGCCCGAAGGCGGCTTGCCGACCAATCCCGATGCTGAAGCGGTGCTGGATGGCAAGAACCTCGTTTCAGTGGACCTGGGGTTCTTTCCGCCGCCACCTGCTGACCAACTGGCAGCCACCCAGCTCACCGCAGCGCCTCTCCTCGCGGCGCCGGCAGTTCGGATAGTGGCCCCTGGGGCCACGCCTGCTCCTCCAGTCATCGAAGCGGTTGCTGCGGGAAGCGGCCCGAGCGACGTTCCTCTATCTCCAGGAATATCCGTCCAGCTTAATGCTCCACGAGTGGTTCGTTCCGGGCTGGCTGCGCGCATGACAGCTTCGATCAGGAACGGCGGTCCTAATCAGGCCACCGGCACGATCGTCACCATTCCGATTCCCCCGGGTGTGGTCTTGCAAGAGGTCACCACCAGTCGGGGGCAGCTCAAAATGACGACCACAGGCGCAGCGATGTTGGGCAATGCTTCTGGGGCAAAAGGCAGCGCCCTCGTCGTGGAGGCTGGTAACTTGGCGGTGGGCCAGAGTGTGGTCATTGCCGGTCTGGTCAGGTTCGACGACAACGCCGCCGTGGGGTCCAAAGTTCGACTTGCATGCGGACGTGGCCGCTGGCGGCTACAGCAAGCAATCGAGCGTCACCTCTCTGGCCTTAGGCGAAACCGGAGCATCATTCCAGGTCACTCTCCCCGCCATGGGGAACGACGGCTACGCGGCTTACCGCCGCGACCTCCTGTGGTGATCAGGTGAACTGGAGTTGCTAATACAGGATTTTGCTTTACCCGTCGGTGATGTCCTCTTGGTGATGTCCCCGCAACATGTGGAGGATGATCTTGGGGACGGGGGCTTGGCGCGGCGTGGCCGCGAATCCCCCCAGGCAACCGGTGGCTCAATCGCATCATCAAGGAGGTAAGCGAATGCGCGCTGGCAGAATCTTCGTGTTGCTCGGGATCGTCCTCGGGCTCGGTACGATGTTGGCTGCTCTATTCATCCTATCGTCTAACAAGCCTGCCCAGCCAATCGCCGTCCCCACGGTGCCCACGACCGAAAAAGTCGTGGTGGCCATTCAACCTATCGGTGAAGGGACTAAAGTCGATCCTCAGACGGTAGAGATGCGCGAAGTGGACGTATCCGAAGTGCCGGTTGGCGCCTTGCGCAACTTGAACCAGGCATTGGGCAAAATTGCCAGAGTTCCCATCTATCAAGCGCAGGTGGTCGAGGGCTCGATGCTGGCGAGCGAGGCTCAAATTTTGGCTGAAGGGGCCAGCGGATCGACTTTGATTCCAAAAGGAAAGGTCGCTATCGCTCTGCCGATCGACAAGCTGAGCAGCGCCGCCTATGCCATCCAGCCCGGCGACTTTGTGGACGTGCTGATCACGATGAACTTCATCGACGTTGACGAGCAATCGCAGACGAAGTTGCCGCTTACCCTGTCCGGCGAAAACTGCCCTGGGTGCGTGCCCTCCAACCCGCAGATACCACGCGTCACCACGCAGTTGCTGGTCCAGGATGCACAGATTCTAAAAGTTGGACCCTGGTCCAGCGTGGAAATGAGCCGCACGACGTCGGCCGCGGTGGAGAGCGGCCAGCCGCCGGAACAGTCGCAACAACAAACCGCACAGTATCCCGATATCCTGACGCTTATGGTGAACCAGCAGGATGCGTTGGTGATCAAGTACGCGCGCGAGAGTGACGCGCGCATCGACCTGGCATTGCGCAGCTCCGGCGATCACGACGTCATCACGACTGAGCCGGTGACTTTGGACTATATGCTGGCCCGCTTCGGCGTGGTGGTCCCGCCCAAGCGGCCGTACACACTGTACAGCTTCACTAAAGAGGGCAAACCTGAGCCAGCCGGGGCGGCCGTGCAGTAAAACACTAGATTGGCTATTGGCCTGATGATAGGAGACAACGGGACATGGCGGATGCCCCTGCCGAAAAGATAGCCGTCCTGATTGTGGACGATATCCCAGAGACGAGAGAGAACCTCAAGAAGCTGTTGTTTTTCGAGAAAGACGTAGAAGTCGTCGGGACGGCGACCAGCGGTCGCGAAGCAGTTAACCTGGTTCTGGAGCTGAAGCCCGCTGTCGTGCTCATGGACATCAACATGCCTGACATGGACGGCATCGCCGCGACGCGCGCCATCCTGGAACAAGCGCCCGGTGTGCAGGTGATCATGATGTCGGTTCAGGGTGAGATGAGTTACGTGCGCGAATCTATGCGGGCAGGCGCCGCGGACTTCCTGATCAAGCCCTTTACCAGCGACGAATTGGTCAACAGCATCCACCACGTATTCATCGCTCGGCCGGTAGTATCCGTGGTGGCAGCCGGAGCTGCGGCTGCCGCCGGTCTGCCGGCTCAATCGCCGAAGGGGCACGATGGCAAAATCATTGCGGTCTTCAGCACGAAGGGCGGAGCCGGTTGCAGCACTGTCGCGGCCAATCTGGCGTGCGCGCTCAAAGCCGAAGCTGGGTCGTCTAAGGTTGCGGTGTGGGACACCAGCTTCCAATTCGGCGACATTGGGGTGATGCTCAATTTACAGCCCATCCGCACCATTGTCGACGTGCTGCCCCAAATCGAGGAAATGGACACGGATCTGCTGGAAGGGGTGATGGCTGCCCACACTTCCGGCATTCGCGTTCTGTTGGCTCCGCCGGAGCCGCAACACGCTGATTCCATTCACCTCAATGAGGTGAACAAGATCATCAGCGTTCTGCGCCTGCTGTATGACTTCATCATTGTGGACACGGAAACGTCACTGCACGACCAGGTGCTCAGCATTCTGGACGCGGCTGATCGCATCGTTTTGCTCGTTACGCCGGAGATACCAGCCATCAAGAATACGCGCCTGTTGTTCGACATCGCCGAGCGGCTGGAATACGCCGACAAGATCATGCTGGTACTCAACAAGTGGGACCGCCGAAGTGGAATTCGCTCAGACAAGCTGGAGGTGGCCTTCAATCACCACGTGGACGGCATCATTCCGTTCGACGACCGCACCGTGTTGATGTCCGTGAACCAGGGCCAGCCGTTTGTGGTGAGCTACAAGACAGCGCCGATTTCGCAGAGCGTGTTTGACCTGGCCAAACACTTGATCGAGGCGTTCCAGCCGTCGCCGGCGCCTGCTCCCCCGGTGGAGACTGTCGATGCCCGGCCGACATCCACCAGCCGCCTCGGCCGCCTGTTGCGTTGATGGAGGAAAATCTGACATGTCGCTGTTGAAACGCATTGAGAAAGTACAGCAGCGGTGGTCCAGCGACGAAGTCCGGCCCACTCGCGCCGGGCGGCTCCAAGCCGCTGACCCCAACTCGCTGTCACCGGACCCGTTACGCCCCCGGCTCAGACCCGGATCCAGGAGATGATGGTCAACCGACAGGCGGTGGCTCCGGCGCGCACCGACCCTTACCAGGATCTGAAACGCCGCATTCAGGACGAGTTGCTCGACAAGCTCGATCCCCGGATGGACACCTCTCGTACCGATGAGGTGCGCGACGTCATTCAGGATGAATACGATGCTATTCTGGCTCAGGAGAGTGTAATCCTGAGCCGCGCCGAACGTCAGCGCTTGTTTGAACAGATCTGTGCTGACATTCTGGGTTTTGGCCCCATTCAGCCCTTGCTGGAAGACGAGACGATCACTGAAGTCATGGTCAACGGTCCCAATCACATCTACGTTGAGCGCCGCGGTAAGCTGGAAAAGGTCGGAGTGAGCTTCGACAGCAACGAACACGTGATGCGCATCATCGACCGCATTGTTCCCCCCTTGGCCGTCGCATCGATGAAAGCTCACCATACGTGGATGCCCGCCTCCCGGATGGTTCTCGTGTGAACGCCATAATTCCGCCGCTTGCCGTGTCGGGCCCCACGTTGACCATTCGAAAGTTCGCCAAGAAGCCGCTTACGGTAGATGACCTGGTCAAATATCGGCAGCATCACCGAAGAGGCGATCCAGTTCCTGCAGGCCTGCGTGTATGGCCAGGCTGAACGTTGTCGTCTCCGGAGGCACCGGTTCCGGTAAAACGACCCTACTGAACGTCCTTTCCGGGTTCATTCCCGATGATGAGAGGATCATCACGGTAGAGAACGCGGCCGAGCTCCAGCTCCGGCAGGAGCACGTCGTCACGTTGGAGTCCCGCCCACCAAACATCGAAGGCCGGGGCGAGGTGACGATCCGCGATCTCGTCGTGAACTGCCTCCGAATGCGTCCTGACCGCATCGTGGTCGGCGAATGCCGTGGCGGGGAAGCGCTGGACATGCTGCAGGCCATGAACACCGGTCACGACGGATCCTTGACCACCCTGCATGCCAATACCGATCGTGACGCGCTGTCCCGTTTGGAGACGATGTGCCTGATGT
Organism: uncultured Chloroflexia bacterium; assembly: GCA_963843645.1. GTDB lineage: Bacteria > Chloroflexota > Anaerolineae > DAOTYC01 > DAOTYC01 > CAWJLE01. The sequence continues at coordinate 8,282 of CAWJLE010000006.1, forward strand.
CCCGGGATGGACCTTCCCGTTACGCGCCATCCGCGAGCAGGTTGCAGCGGCCATCGACGTGATCGTTCAGCAAGAACGAATGCGCGATGGCTCGCGCAAGATCATCAGCATCACCGAGATCCAGGGCATGGAAGGCGACGTCATCACCATGAGCCAGATCTTCGAGTTCCAGCAGACCGGTTACGAGAGCGGACGGGTTATCGGCCGGCTGCGGCCGACCGGCATTAGGCCGAAGTTCATGCCCAAAATCGAGCAGGCCAACATTTCGCCTGGCGCCCGAGATCTTTGGCGTTGACATGCGGCGTTTCTAGGCCGAGCCGGGGAGACTCCACCCTGAGTGGGCCACCGTCTGGCTATCGGTGTTCGAAAGGAGGAGTGATCGAGCGATGCCTCCCATTATGATTGCAGTCGGCGCCGGCTTGCTGATATTCGCTATTTTCGTCGTCATCGGCCTGACGATGAGCCGCGGCGAGCAGGCTATCGACAAGCGGTTGCAAACCTATGCGGGCCAGCACGTTCAGGACAAGACTGGCGAGGAAGGGGACGGCAAGAAGCCATCGTTCTTCCTCCAGGCGGTAGATAAAGCAGCGGCCAAGCGCGGCTTTGCATCGTCAATGGCGGTCGAGTTGGCTCGTGCCGACCTCAAATTGACCGTTGGCGAGTACCTGATCTTGAACTGGGTCAGCGTTATTTCTTTTGGGCTGCTCATGTTCCTCCTGGGCGGCACGATCTTCGTGGCGCCGATCGGCATGGTGATCGGCTACTTCGTTCCTCGGATTCTCGTTAAGATGCGCAAGGGCCGGCGGCTCCGCGCATTCAACGATCAGCTTGGCGATTGCATCACGCTGATGGCTAATGCTCTGCGCGCCGGCTATAGCCTCTTGCAAGCTATGGAAGTCGGTGTCACGCGAACTGGCGCCGCCAATCTCCAGCGAGTTCGCTCGAGTGGTGAAAGAGGTTGGCTTGGGTTTGAGCCACGAAGCTGCTATGAAGCATCTACAGGATCGCATTCAGAGCGACGACCTGGACCTCATGATTACTGCGATCAACGTACAGCACGAGGTTGGTGGAAACCTGTCCGAGATCTTGGATACCATTGGCCACACTATTCGCGAGCGGGTCCGTATCCAGGGCGAAATACGAGTGCTCACGGCGCAGGGCATGATGTCCGGATACGTGATCTCTTTCCTCCCAATCGGCCTGATGCTGATTCTGTTTTTGATCAACCGGCAAGTACATTGGCGCCATGTTCAAAGAGCCGTGCGGGTGGGTCATGTTGGCGTTCATGGCGATAACGATGAGTGCCGGGCTTCTTTTCGATCCAGAAGATCGTGCACGTGGACGTGTAGGCGTGTAGACTGTCTTCCGGATCTGAGGGTGGAGGAGAGCCTATGTCTCCAATCATATTTATCGTAGCCGGCGGCATTGCCGTCAGCATCATACTGCTGTTCATTGGCGTGGCTGCGCCTCGCCCAGCCGACCAGGTGTACGACCGTCTCGTTGAGTACGGAGGGCGCACCGTCACGCTGGAAGAGTTGGAGTTGTCGCAACCTTTCAGCGATCGCGTCGTCAAGCCCATGCTGCGCGGCATGTCGAACCTCGTGTCCCGCCTGGCGCCGAATCGTAACGTGGCTGCCACCCGGCGCAAGCTGGAGATGGCGGGCCGGCCTTACGGCTGGGGCCCCACCGAATTCGTGGGTCTGCGCGGCGTCGCGGGCGTTTTGGGTCTGGTCCTGCCGTTCGTGCTGATGACGTTGACCGGGGCGCCCCTCATGAACCGGCTCCTCCTGCCCATTGTGTTGGGCGTTTTGGGCTATATGCTGCCGGTCCTGTGGCTCAACGGCAAGATCCGCAAGCGTCAGGATAGCGTGCTGAAGGCTCTGCCCGATGCGCTGGATCTGCTGACCATCAGCGTCGAGGCCGGGCTGGGCTTCGATGCCGCGCTGCAGAAGGTAACCGAGAAGTGGGACAATGAGCTGAGCCGGGCGTTCCAACGGGTCATCCACGAGATCCGCATCGGTAAGTTGCGACGCGAAGCCTTACGCGACATGGCCGATAACATGGACGTCGCGGACGTGACCAGTTTCGTCGCCGCCATCATCCAGGCCGACCAATTGGGCGTGAGCATCGCCAAGATCTTGCGCATTCAGTCCGAGCAAATGCGGATTAAGCGCCGCCAGCGGGCCGAAGAGCTGGCTCACAAAGCGCCGATCAAGATGTTGATCCCCATGGTGTTCCTGATCTTTCCATCGATCTACGTTGTCTTGCTGGGCCCGTCCGTGCTTATTCTGTTGCACTCGGGTGTGATCGGTGCGGGCGTGGGCGGACCTTAGTCGCCGTACGCGAAAGACGGTTCCACTGAGCCGGTCGACGACGACCAGCATCTGCCCCCGCTGCCGGCAGGCGGTGCGTTGCACACGAATCGTCACTCGAGAGCAAGGAATCGCGTTCATGGCGCATGGTCTCGAACGTGTCCAGAAACGTTTGCTGGACCTCTTCTTCCCACCCTTCTGTGTGTGTTGCGGAGGGGAGGGGCATTATCTCTGTCCCACGTGCCTGGCGGCGGCGCCGCGCATTGCACCCCCATGGTGCGAACTGTGCGGCCGACCACTCTTGGGATTGGAGTTTCGCTTCTGTCCTCAATGCATGCAGGCTCCTCTCGTCATCGACGGCATCCGTTCTGTCGGGCTCTTCGAAGGGACTCTCCGTGAGGCAGTGCATCGTTTCAAGTATGGTAGACTGACGGCTTTAGCTGAGCCTCTCGGCGAGTTGTTGGCCGATGGCTGGCGCTCTCTGCGCCTTCCGGGGGATGTCATCGTTCCCGTGCCGTTGCACCCTCGACGTTTGCGTCAGCGGGGTTACAATCAATCCTCGCTCCTGGCCCGCGAGTTGAGCCGAACGGTGGGGCTGCCGGTCGCGGAACGAGTGCTGATCCGGACTCGGGAGACGGCGCCGCAGGTAGAATTGAGCGCCTCTCAACGGCGAGCCAACGTGGCCGAGGCGTTCGAATGCAGGACTGGCGAAATTTGCGGACAGGCGGTATTATTAGTGGACGACGTATGTACGACGGGAGCCACTCTCAATGCCTGTGCCGAGGCACTTCGGAAGCAAGAGCCGCGTTCCATTTGGGCGCTCACCCTGACGAGAGCACGGTAGACTCCAGGGTCCACCGCATTGAGTGCGCGAACTCGAATCACTGAAGAAGGGGGTACGGCAAAATGCAACCCATCATTACCGGCAAGAATATCGAGGTCAGCGATTGGATGAGGCAGTACGTAGAGAAGAAGATGGGCAAACTCGACAAGTACCTGACGTCCATCTCCGAAGTCAGAGTCGAGCTGTCCGTCCACAAAACGAAGAGCGCTCGCGACAGCCAGGTCGCTCAGGTGACTGTGCGCAGCAACAGCACTATCCTGCGCGCTGAGCAGCGGTCAGATGACATTCTTGCCTCCATCGACGTTGTTCTGGATAAGATGTACCGCCAAATCGCCCGCTTTAAGGGTAAGCGCGAACGGCACGGTCGCGGAGTCGCACACGCTGAGCCGGTCCCTGAGATCGTCGAACTCGAAGGCGTAGAGGAGGAGGATGAGGAGGAGACGCTGGGCCGGTTGGTCCGTGTCAAGCGCTTCCTGGTACAGCCGATGACTCCAGACGAAGCGATCGAGCAAATGGAACTGCTCGGGCACGATTTCTTCCTGTTCTTCAACCAGGAGAGTGACTCCATGAACGTGCTGTATCGGCGTAACGATGGGAACTACGGGCTGCTTCAGCCCGAAATGGCCTGACCGCCGATATTCTCGCTGCTACCATCCGGAATTGAAACGAGCGCCCGACGCAACCTGCGTCGGGCGCCGTGTTGAACACCCTTTACCATAATGGTCAGAAGTGTCGTCGTTGCAGGTACCGAACCTTCCGATCTACCACCCCGAAACGAACCTCTGCCATCCTTCCTGTGAGTCCAGGTACCGGCTGAAGAAATACTCCTTGCTCGCTTCCGGTTCGCGCGGCTCGTGCAAGAGCTTCATGTTCGTCTCGCGCAGCGGCCGGCCGCCCTTGTGCCGGTTGCACGCCGGACAGGCGCTTACCAGGTTGTCCCAGCGGTGTTGGCCCCCGAGGTGCCGGGGGATGACGTGGTCCACAGTCAGATCGGCGGTGTGTTTGCCGCAATACTGGCAAATGTACCCGTCGCGCCGGAAGATCTCCTTCTTGCTCAACCGGACCCGTGGTCGAGGCCGCTTTATGACGTAGTTCAGCCGGATGACGGATGGGCGCAACACAGTATGCGTTGGCGTCCGCACGTACCCGCGTCCGTTTTCGACCACCTCCGCCTTTCCAACAATGACTAGAACGACCGCTCGCCGGGTGGCACAGACATTGATGGGCTCGTAGTTGGCGTTCAAAACCAGAACCGGTAGATTCATCAGGCTTTGTGCTCCGCTGGTTAAAGGACGATGATCGCTACTGATCTTGACGAAGAGTCAATGAGAGTATAACACCGAAGGCTCAAGCGTCAAATTACCGGGAGATGACCTCGCGCCCCATCTCGCGCAACCTCAGATAAACCGTGAGGTTGAAGTAGGCCATCAGCACACTGAGCAGCAGTCCGTGCCCCCCATCCTTGTACCCTTGCCAGGTGACGTATCGGCGCCAAAATTCGCGCAGCGGCTGCAGCAAGTAATTACGACTCTTAGGTCGTATACCTTGACCGAACATAATCTGAGCTTCGTAATTTGAATAGAGGCGTTGCTTGCGCACGAACTGATCTATATTCTGATAGTTGTAGTGGATCAGGGGCTGCTGCAAGTAACCCGCTTCGCCATCAAGCACCGCAACTTCATGTACCCGACGGTCCGGGTCGTAGCGTGCGTGGTTCTTCTTCAACACTCGCAGCTGGTAGTCGGGCGACCACCCTGCGTGCCGGATCCATTTGCCGAAGATGTAGTTTTGCCGCGGGACCCACCAGCCGACCTCCGCTCGCGTATCGACTATCTCGCGCACTTCCTGAGCCAGGTCCGGCGTAGCGCGCTCGTCCGCATCGACAAAAAACAGCCAATCGGTCTGCACCAGGTCCAGACCAGCGTTACGTTGATCCGCATAGTCGCGGAAGGCGTGTTCTGCCACTTTCGCCCCACTCTGACGGGCGATGCTCACGGTCTCGTCGGTGCTCAACGAGTCCAGGACCAGGCGTTCGTCGGCCCAGGTCAGGCTGGCCAGGCATTCGGCGATATTGCAAGCTTCGTTTTTCGTCAGGACCACGGCGGTGATGAGCGTCATGGGGTCACAACTCCATGATGACGTGATGGGCGGCGATGAACCGCCTCAGTTGCTCACCGGTCATCTGCCGGCGCGCACGGGTGATGTCCCAGCGGGCCCCGACACTGACCAGCCGGCGCAGCGCCAAGCGAAACAGCGGCGGATAGTGCTTCTCGAACAAGCGGAAGCGACTGCGCCAGAGGGTGACGAACATGGCATCGCGAAATTGGCGTGTGCTCTGCCCGGCGTAATGGACGATCTGCGCCTTGGGTGCACAGGAAACTCTCCAATTGGCCCGCCGAAACCGCAGGCACCAATCGATCTCTTCACAGTACATGAAGAAGCCCTCATCCAACAGCCCGACTTGTTGAACGGCCTCGCGCCGGACCATCAGCGCCGCGCCGAGCGGGAAATCGATGTCGAACGGGTCTCCGGCAGCGTACAGGCTCCGAGGATACCGCCCGTTGAGCGTCGAATCGGTGAGCCGGTGGTTGATGGGGAAGAAGTCGAAAAAGACCTGCAGCAGGTCCGGGAAACGAAATGCCGAATGCTGAAAGCTGCCGTCCTGGTAGACCAGCGCCGCGCCGACAGCCCCTCTCTGCGGATGATCCATCAAGGCGCGGTACAAAACACCCAATGCATCACCCAGAATGAGCGTGTCGGGGTTGAGCAACAGGACCGCATCGGGTAGCTCGCGCGTGGCAGCCTCATCGATGGCTGCGAGTCCGTCGAACCCGAGGGCCTTCAGCGCCAGGTTGTTCGCCGCGGCGAACCCGACGTTTTCCGTATGAGCGAGGAGCTGAGCGTTAGGGAATTCCTCACGCACCAGGTCTGCGCTGCCGTCGGGCGAAGCATTGTCCACAACCCAGACCTCGCCGTCCAGACCAGATTCCTGCAAGCCACGGTAGACGGAGGCCAGGCAGCCCTTTAGAAGTGCGCGGGTGTTGTAGCTGACCACGATGACCGTAAGCATGGGGCCCGCTTTCAATAGTCGACGGTGATATCCACCACCTCGACGTAATCATTGACGACCTCGACCTGCTCGTGCACGAGGCCCAGCCAGTACTTGGGCGCGACCTTGGACGGCTTATCGGTGATCTGGATGTGCCCTACGATGGTCACTCGTTGACCGGGCATCAAGTATTTCTGCCCGTCTATCGTTTTCAGTTCGTCATCGCGGCCGAGCTGCCAGCGGTACGGGTACTTGCGGCCTTCGGTATTGCCTTCGGAATCCGCTCCCAGGCGAAAAATCCCGGGCTCTTCGAAGAAGCCCATGGTGTTGTAGTTCTGATGCGAGTTGTAAGTCGTGCCGGGCTGGGGGCCTTTGGTGCGGATGGGTACCGGCCCGACGTTCTCCACCGTGCACGTGAAAGTCAGCGTGCTGCCCAGCGGGACTACCACCGGCGACCACTCTGCGGCCCGATTCACGATCTCCGCCATGGGCACGCCGCCGCCGGTGATCGTCAGGGGCGTCGTTGCGCGCACGCGATTCCCGACCGGGTCCACCGCCTCGGCCACGATCGTGTACACTCCGTCCGGAGGGGGCTTCGCCCCGAGATCGACCCCGGCGTCGTAGTCGTGTTCGTGACTGCCCTTCACGCCCGGTTTGGTGATCTTCTCCGGCGGGATCGGGTACTGTGTCTTGCCGTCTGAGCTGACCAGATTCACATATACGTTCGCGTCCTTGTTGATGTAGTAGCTGATGCTCACCCGGTCACTGATGCCGTCGCGGTTGGGCGTAAACGTGTTGGGGTAGACTTGCAGCTTCGTCAGCTGCAATGGAATCTGATCGCCGCCCGCGATGGTCATGGGCGCTTCCGCACGGGTGAGGCGATCGCCGGATTTCACGTCGACTGTGACTGTGTACTGCCCGTCGGGGAGCAACTGGTTGTCCACCGCACCGCCGAACATGACGAAGTAGTCTCCCGGAACGCGACGCTCGCCCTGCCGAAAATAATGCTTTTGGCCGTCGGCGCCGACAAAGTACAGATCGATGTCCGCGCCCTGGGACACAGTGTACGAAATCCGGGTGATGTCGTCAGTGCCGTCCGCATTCGGGGAAAACGTCGATGGGTCTACTTTCAGGTTAGACACCGCCGGCCTCAAATTGCAGCCAGCCAGGAGCCCAAGTCCGCAGATGCCCAACACAGCCAGCGCGGCGAGAACGTGCGTTCGTCTAAAGGACAATCGAGGATACCTCCCATGCGATTCAAGCGGCAACTCGGAGTGTACCAAAATCGATACCACAGGTCAAATCGCACCTGGCAGCATGTCTTTTGACAATGCCGTACGACTCTGATATAATTTCTGTTCATTAGGAACATTTCATTGGGAACAAATTCATAACCCTTCAGACCGAGGGGGAGGGAAGAGGTCAGTTTATGGACAATCGCCGGGGTAGCAGTCTCATCAAGTGGGTGGCCATCGGGCAATTCATTCCCATGTTTCTGTATCCATACGAATCACTGCAATCCATGAGCCCTGTCCTTCTCATTCTTGGGCTGGCTTTCTTCGCCTTTCTCGGCTATTACGTGTGGGCTCGCCGCGCCTGGGCCAAGACGCTGACGATCTTCTTGCAGGGCTTCAACATCATTGCCCGCATCATGCTGACGCTCTCGAACGCGACCGACCCACTCAAGTCGGGAGGCGCGGTGCATTGGACGTTTATCGTCACCTCGCTGGTGGCGATGGTCCTGTCCGGCCTGATTCTGTACCGATTCGACGCACCGGACATCGAGGTGGCGTTCACCGGTTGAGTTGATGCGCACAACCATCGGTTAGAATGAGCCTTCACGGTGATGCGTGAGGGCTCTTGTTTTTGGTGGATCATGAGGGGTGCACCGTGCTCAATCCTCGTTGGTACAAAGTCCTCCGTGATCTGTGGGGCGCCAAAGCGCGCACCGCGCTCGTGGTATTGTCGATTGCCGTCGGAGTATTTGCGCTCGGCACGATTGCGAGCGCTCGCGTCATTCTGACCCGCGATCTGAGCGACGGCTACCAGTCAGTGAACCCGTCCAATGCCATGGTGCTGACGGACGCGTTCGATGACGACCTGGTCCAGACCGTCCGCAGCATGCGTGACGTGAAAGACGCCGAGGGGCGCCGGAATTTCACTGTCCGCGTTGAGGTTGGCCCTGACCAGTGGAAGAACCTCCAGTTGGTGGCTATCGGCGATTTTGATGATATGCGCATGGACATGATCCGTCCGCAAGGCAACGGCGCCTGGCCTCCTCCCGAGCACGAGCTGTCGGTGGAGCGGGCCTCGCTCGCCTTCATCAACGGCACGGTCGGCGCGACGATTCGCATCGAGCTGACCGATGGCAAGAAGCGGGACATGCGCGTTGCCGGCCTGGCGCACGACGTCAACCAGATGCCGGCAGCGTTCTCCAACGTGGGCTATGGTTACATTACGCTCGACACTCTGGAGTGGCTAGGCGAGCCGCGACAGTTCGATCAGCTCAATATCCTGGTCAAGGGCGATGCCACGGACAAGCAGCACAACCAGGAGGTGGCTGGTAAGGTCCGCGACAAGATCGAGAAGAGCGGCCGCAACGTGTTCTGGGTTCAGGTACCTGAGCCGGGTAAGCACCCGGTCGGTCAGATCGTGCAGGCCCTCATTTTTCTGATGGGCGCGCTCGGCGGGCTTTCCCTGGTGCTGAGTGGCTTTCTCGTCGTGAATACCGTGTCGGCGCTGCTCATGCAGCAAGTGCGTCAGATCGGCATCATGAAGTCCATTGGCGCGCAGCGCGACCAGATCGTCGGCATGTATCTGGTGATGTTTCTGATTTTTGGCGGTCTGTCGCTGTTGATCGCTGTGCCGCTCGGCGCTCTCGGTTCGTGGGCGCTAACCAACTTCATGGCAAATCTGGTCAATTTCGACATCACCAGCCATGCTATTCCGCCCTCGGTCATTGCCATGGAGATCGGCGTCGGTCTGATCGTGCCCGTGCTGTCTGCGATCGTGCCCGTAATGGCCAGCACACGCGTCACCGTGCGCGAGGCGTTAGATCAGTACGGTCTGGCTCAAAACCGCGTCCGCCAGGGGTGGGTCGACCGACTTCTGTCCGGCTCGATCCTGCTGTGGGGACACGTGTCGCGCCCGCTGCTGCTGTCTTTGCGCAATACCTTTCGCCGTAAGAACCGCCTGGCGCTGACTCTGCTCACGTTGACTTTGGGTGGGGCCATCTTCATTGCCATCTTCAGCGTGAGGGACTCGACGTTTCTCACCCTGGATGATGCTCTACAATACTGGAAATACGACGTTGGCGTCAACTTTCAGCGCTCATATCGCGCGGGGCAGATCGAAACGGAGGCTCTGGCCATCCCCGGTGTGGTCAAGGCGGAAGCCTGGGGCTTTTCCGGCGCGCGCCGCCTGCGAGCCGATGACAGCGAGAGTAAGAACCTCGTCCTGATCGCGCCCCCAGCTCAGACCCAGATGCTCCAACCGGTCGTCCTGCAAGGCCGCTGGCTCATGCCCGACGATGAGAACGCATTGGTGATCAACACCGACTTGCTGAAAGAAGAAGGCGACATCAGGATCGGTGATACGCTGCGCCTCAAGATTGAAGGACGCAAGTCGACCTGGCAGGTCGTCGGTTTGGTGAAAGGGCTAATGGCCGGTCCGTTCGCCTATGCCAACTACCCATACTTCTCCATGGCGACGCGCGATGCCGGGCGGGCGGCCAGCGTCCAGGTTCAGATTCAACCCAATGATTTGGACAGCCAGATTCGTGTGGCAAAGGCTCTGGAGGAGCACTACAAGTCGATCGGGATGCGGGTCACGTCCGTGGACAAGATCGCGGAGCTGCGGTCCATGGTGCAGTCGCAATTCAACATTATCATCGTCCTGCTGCTGGTCATGGCCGTATTGATTGGAGTCGTCGGCGGCCTGGGGCTGATGGGCACGATGAGTATCAACGTACTGGAGCGAACGCGTGAGATCGGCGTGATGCGGGCGATCGGCGCGTCGGATGGCGCCATCTTCAGGATCGTCCTGACGGAAGGAGTGCTCATCGGGCTGATGAGCTGGGCCATCGGTACGCTCATCGCGCTGCCGCTCAGCCAGTTTCTCAGCGACGCCGTGGGCAGGCTCCTGCTCCAGACTCCCCTTAACTATAGTTTTTCCTCCGGGGGCGCAGCCATGTGGTTCGCCATCGTGGCCGTCGTCGCCGCTGTGGCGAGCTTCCTGCCGGCCCGCTCCGCCTCGCGGCTCACCGTGCGCGAGGTGCTGGCATACGAGTGACGAGCCTCAGACGCCTGCCCTGGCGAGTTTGAGGGCATAATGCCTCCGGGCCTTGGCCCGGTTGCCGCAGCCTTCCATGCTGCACCATCGGCGGTTTCCTTTCCGGCTCGTGTCCAGGAACAGCCAGCCGCAGTTGCTGCCCGGGCACTGTCGCACCCGATGCAACTCGGGCGAAGTCAGCAACTCGACTGCTGATCGGGCGATGGGCCACCAGACACCGTCCATGACGCCGGCGCTCCCCATCCAGCCCCAGGAGAAGCCGTCTCCCTCCGGCGCGATCCGGGAGTGAGCCAACGCCTCAGACCACGCGGCGTTGATCACGTCCAGGTCGGTTGGTTCCGGCGCGGCGCCCGCAGCCACTGCCGCGAGTACGCGATACAGCGCCTCGCGAAAGTCGATGGCCCGCCGAAACGCATGCTCTGCGGCCAGAGGTTCCAGCGCCGCCAGCTGTTCCATCTCCCTCGCAGTTCCTGCAGCCACTACTCCTGCAAGTTCCGCCCAGCGCGCCAACTCCACGTAGTCCGTGAGGTAGTCCCACGGTCGACCACCAACGCGTGGCTGGATCGTGTTTACAAAATCCAGGCACAACCGTCTCCCCAACAACTTGAGTTCCGTCAGCCTCCCAGGAGGTTTGTCGTCTGTCGGTTTTTCGCCGCCAGGAGGCTCATGCTCAGTCTCCATCCTATATGCCTCCGATTCAAACCAGTGTTATCAGGTTTACAGGTTAGAATTGATGTGCTATAATCTAACCGAATTATAACACTTCACTGGTTAGATGCAAGTCTCTTTGCCATGTTGCCACGGAAGGGGGGAGGGAACGCTGTTGTGGGGTAATCAATCGTATCTCGAAGTCTTCGACAGCCCTGGGTGTGATCTATCTTCTGGCCGCCACGATCGTATGGGCTCTGGCCTTTTTGGTGCCGATGGCCCTGGATTCTTTTGGGCCGGTCGAGATTACGCTGGGGCGCTATCTGTCTTACGGTCTCGTATCGCTGGTTCTTCTGATCTCCGCCGGACGCGAGCTCTGGAGCGCTCTTGATCGGCGGACGTGGCTGACGGCCGTGGTTTTTAGCTTGACCGGAAACATCGGCTATTATTTCTTTCTGATCATGGGGCTCAAGTACGTGGGTGCATCGGTGACAACCTTGATCGTCGGCACGCTTCCGATTACGGTTGCACTGTACGGTAATTGGCGCAGGCGCGAATACCCGTTCCGCTTGCTGCTCGTGCCGGTTGGGCTCATCCTGTTGGGGCTGCTGGTGTTCAACGTGGAGGAGATCGGTTGGCCGCCCGGTCAAGGCAGCGGACCGCTGACGGGGCAGTTCGTGGGAATCGGCTGCAGCGTGGTCGCACTCGTAATGTGGACCTGGTTTGGCGTGGTCAACGCCGGCTTCCTCAAGGCTCATCCGGAGATCTCAGCGTCGACCTGGTCGAGCCTGCTGGGCGTGGGCACGCTGGTCTGGGCGCTGGCCGCGTTGCCCATCGTCGCGTTGGTTGACGGGAACGTGGCGAGTGTCGCGGCCGCAGCGAGCCCACTGGAACCGACACCTGCCGGGACCTCGATCTGGCCGCTGGCTTTGGGCAGCGTCGTCCTGGGAGTCGCCGTCTCGTGGGGCGGGTCCGTTTTGTGGAATCGGGCATCCGCCCTCCTGCCCGTGGCGCTGGCGGGCCAGCTGATGGTTTTCGAGACGGTCTTCGGCCTGGCAGCGATCTACGCTTTCGTGGGCGGGCGGCCGAGCATGGTGGAAGTCCTGAGTATCGTCATCATCCTGATCGGCGTATTGCTAGGCATCCGCAGCACGCAGCGCGCCGTAACGGGCGTCGGGCAACCTGGCGTGCTTCCGGTCGAGCGGGCCGCGCTCAGCGAGCCGTGAGCGGCGGGCGGCTGTCAGCACCAGTGCGAGACGAGAGAGGGCCACGCCGGAACACCGGCGTAGCCCTCTCGGCTCTCGTTTAGAAAGCCTCTTGAGGCCCGGACGTCGCGACAGGCGAGCGCCGGCCCCTCTTGGTAATCTTGCTGTCTGGCTCCGCGCACAGCCCCGGTCACACGCGTGACGCGGGGCTGCTGTGTGGGTTCTCAGGCAGCCAGCTTCATATGTTCAGTTGCGGTCTCGCAGGCGTTCCAATGCTCGGCCCAACTCACCAGCGCCTCCAACAACTCTCCGATCCGTTTCTTCGTTTCTTCATCCTTCAGATTGCCCTCGGCATCGAATTTTGACTCTGCATTGTTGATCATGACCTCGGGTTTGTTGAGCGGATGCATATCCAGATACACGAACGATTGGCGGAGATGGTACTGGGAGCGAGCCGTACCGTTCATGGCAATCGACGCACCCATGATCGCAACAGCCTTACCGCCCCACGAGTTGTCCGGATACGGTCGTGACGCCCAGTCGATGGCATTCTTGAGAACGCCTGGGATCGAGTAGTTGTACTCCGGGGTCACGAACAGTATAGCGTCCGCCTGCCGGATCTTAGCTTTGAGCCGTCTTACAGATTCCGGCGGCTGAGCTTCGAGATCCTGGTTGTACGGAGGATGTCTTTGATGTCGAATACTTCGAGCGTTGCATTGTCGGGCACTAGCTGCTGAGCAGCCCGTAGCGCACCCTTGTTGTAGGAGTGTTTCCGGAGGCTGCCCGCAATGCCCAAAATCCGAATTGGCGTGGCCATGCATGCCTCCCCAAATTTATGCGAATTATGTTGCCGCGTGTTGCGGCGGGATTGATCGCTCAATCCACATCTTTGATTCTACTACGTGTGTCAATCACCACAAGAGGCAGTCCGCGTACATCCGAGCGAGGACCGAAAACGTATGTCTTGAGACGAGGGAGGAGGTGGTGCATTATGGAATGGCACGTTTTTGACGAAGCCAGTCGGCGGCGTTCGTTTCTCGACTTTCGCCTGCCGCTCGGCAGCAGACGCGACGTACCATTGAGTGTTTTCCGGGGACGGCAGAATCTGGTTCTGTTCTTCCTGCACGGCACAGACTGCCCGATTTGCCGGGCCGCCTTGCGAGTATTTGCCCGAACCAATGGCGTATTCGCGGAACAGGAGGCGGCGTTGATGCCGATCTTTGCCTCCTCACCGGAGGCTGTCGGGGCGATCCAGTTGGCGGAGTCTTTGCCCTTTCCGCTGCTGGCTGACCCGGATGGCAAAGTCCGCCGCGCTTACACGACGCTGCTGCCGGGAGGGGATCGGAAGGGGGTGGGAGTGTTCGTCTTGGATCGTTTCGGTGGCTTGTACGCCGGGTCCATCACCGACGAGCCCGACCCTTACGTTCTGGACCCGGAAATTGAGAGCTGGCTGGCATACATCGAGATCCAGTGTCCCGAATGCGGCGTTTCCGAATGGCCCATACCGGCCTGAGAAGAACGCAATGAAGAGGCGTTATCGTCGACCCGCACTGGGGCGAGGTTACGTGGCGGGCTCCAACCGGGCCACGAGACGGATCGGGAGAAGGTCTCGGTTTTCTGCCGTTACCGGCCAGGTCTCGTCGGGCACGTTCAACCAGGCCTGGAAGCGATCCAGGAGCGCCGGCCGAACGACGACGAGCGCCAGCCGGAACGTCTCGGTTTGCAGCGCGATCCGCGCTGGCCCGCTCCAGCCGCCGCTTTGCAGCAGCTCCAGCGGTCCCAGCTCGTCGACGAAGAGCAGGTCGCAACGGGCGCCTGCGGCGAGGGCCGCTGCGCCCGCGGCCAGACCCACCGGGCGAAAGCGAAACCGCCCGGTTTGCGGCGCCGCGCCGGATGCCGGGCGGTTGTTCGCGTGTGGCTCGAGGTCAGCCAGTTGCTGCCGCAGGCCGGTGTCGACGTCCACGACGTCAAGACCGCCTGGCCGAGGCAGGGTTATTACGCCTCCCACCCGCAGACTTCTGGCGACTGCCAGCTCCGCTGCCTTGCGGCAGATCGTCGTCTTGCCGCATCCTGATACTCCGGTTAAGACCACTATCCTCGGCATCTCACTGATCGCCTGAGAAAACTCTGAATGGCGGGCACGCCGACGGAACGCTAGATTCGAAATTGTTTCAGGATGGCGTCGCGAGTGGCGTGTTCGGCGCGGTCAGAACGCGCTTCGCCCGTCCACCATTCTTCCACCGTATCTTCCAGGATCTTTCGGATCTCCACCGACCTCGCCAGCGTGGCCGCCTTCACGAGACATACGTGTGCACATAGACCGCAACCCGTACAGGCTGCCGCTCGAAAGGCAATCCCCGTCCGGCCTTCGCGCTCTATCTTCGACAGGGCCCCAGTGGGACAGAAGAAGGCACAGAGCTGGCAGCCGTTGCAGCTCGGCGCAACGCCGAATTGCATCCAGGGCCCGTCTTCCAGCACGGCGTTGGGCTGCTCGTCCGCGCCGCTGAGGCGGACGAGCGCTGCTCGCAGGCGTGCAATGCGCTCGGGCAGGGCGGTCGGCAGTCCGAGTCGCACCGTTGGCTCCTTGGGGTCGGGCGCTACTTGATCGATTGCGTCCTCGACGACGTTCGCTCCCAGCCTCGTCGTCTCCCTGAGCAGCAGACTGAACAGGTCGCGGCGAGACACTGCGCCGATGGGCGGAGCCTTCGTCGTCGCCTCTGGCGCGGCTTCAGCCGGAAGGTCTGCGAGGATCTGCGCGGCGGGTGGCTTCCCCACAGCGGCCAGCAGGCGGTTCGTGGTTTCCACTTGCGCTGCGGCGAACTCGCCCGATTGCCCGCCGCGTCCCTTCGGGCACGTGGCGCACGGTCCTTGAACCAACCAGATAGTCCGCAATCCGTCGGCGATCCCGCTGAGCAGAATGGACGCATCCAACCGTCCCAGGCAGGGCACGGACAGCACTGCTCCGGACGCGATCCGAGTGTCGTTCTCTATCGTCTGGGTGCAGGCGAACACGGCCCACGACTGCACTGCGGCGGTTTCCTTGAGCGATCGAGTCAATCGAGCGTCGGTGGGATCTTGTGCGACCAGGGCGCCCGTCGGGCAGGCCGCAGCGCATAGACCGCAGCCCAGGCAGCGCGTGACGTCGATCCGCGGCTGACCCTCGAGATTGAGCGCGCCATCCACGGGACAAACGGCTACACAGCGCTCGCACTGAGACTTGCGGTGCCGCGAGCGCAGACATTGGGTGGCGTTCACCCGAACCGGTCCCTGGGCCAGTTGATCGAGAACATTCATCATTCCCATTGTAGCACTTCACAGCCGGACTCGAAAGACACGACTACCCGTCGGTCTGGCCGATCTTGGACACTGACTGTTGGAAGCATCACACCGCTACTCCGAGACGACGTAGGCCCGGCAGACCTCGGCCAGACCCCGGTACAGACCGTTCTCCGTCGCCGCCAGCAGCGCCTCGCAGAAGGCAGGCGTCCAGACCTTGAGGTGATCTGTCAGAAAGGCGCGCTGCCCGATCGACCAGTCTCGGGCCTTGGGTTCGTCGCCGGCGGACCAGGCCTCCAGCTCCTTCTGGCATTGGAAGTGCATGAACTCCAGCTCTGTGGAGACGTGATCGGGAAGGTCAACGTGCCCCGGCGCCATGTCCAATCCCGCTGCCTGATAGCGGTGTCGCACGTCCACCGTGGCATCGCCCATCAGCAGGCCGCGTCGATCTGCGGGGACATTTTCCAAGTAAACGGATTCGTAGGGTGGACACGGAACGTGCCCCGGCCCCACGAACAGCCGCAAGTATTCTTGTTTCAGCTCGGAGTGGACCGATTTCCGGGATCGACCGGCTCGATCACACCGAGAACGATCCATCTCCGACAGGACAGGCTCGATCTCGAGACCCGGCAGCGCGGCCGATGCCTCACGAAAAGCTGCGACCAGATCTCCCGCCAACCAGTCGCGCACGAGGCGCGTCGTCGGCTCTGTCAGACCGATGGACAGCAGTGCGTACATGAAGCCCCGAGCCTTCAGTCTATCCATTTGGTCATCTCGAACTTTCTGTCTGCACGTCTACCTCTTTTCGGCATAGCATCTCGCAGACACTGGCTGATGACTGCAGCGAGCGCCGGGAACCTGGCCTGAGCCGGATCTCCGGCGCTCGTGCGTTCCGTCAGTGCTCGGACGCCCGTCTGTCCGGCGGCACCCACTCAGGTGTCGCCGGGCTGTACGTCACCAGGACGAGCCCTAGATGTGAATCGCAGCCAGGAAGAACAGCTGCCGCGAGACGACCTCGCCGACGACCACCAGAATGAAACTGACAACGACCCAGGTCGTTGCCGGCGTCCGCCGTTTGCCCTGTGTCGCCACCACGTAGACCATCAGGATCAGCGGAATGGCCAGCCCGACGATGACGCTGATCAGCACAAGCCCCATCGCCGGCCCGCCGAGCAAACGCAGCGTCGCTTCGGATGCAGGCGTTACGAGCCCCGCGCCAAGCTGGACCCACCACAGGATAGCCACGACGATCAGCAGAACCAGCGCCGTCAGGCTCATAGTCCCCAGCGGCCGCGCCGTCGGCGATTGCTTCGGCGCGAGCCTTGTCGTCCGAATCCTCGCGACGTTGAGCCCCAGGATGGCGGCCAAGGCGAGGGTTCCGAGAGCGAAGGCCGATGCACCGAAGAAAACGACCGTCAGCGGCGAGTTCCACGCCGGGATCGGTCGCACGGTTGAGTAGGCCATGGCCTGCACGTAGAGCATCGCCAGCGCGGAAATGCCGGCCAGCACTGCGAACAGCGTCCGCAGCGGCTTCCAGCTGGCCTGACGCCGGTCGGTCATGAACCAGCTCAGGGCAAACAACACCGTGCAGATCAGGTACACGATGCCGACCCATCCTTCGCGGGAAATCCACGAAGAACCTGGCCGTGACAGGCCAAGCAGAAACGACATCGGCTTTGCCAGGTGCAATGCCGAGGCGATCATGCCGATTGCCGCAGCCGGTACTGCCAGGTAGGCGCCCGCCCGCGATATACGCGCGTACTTCTCGCCAAACAACTCAGCCACAGCTGCGATGCACGCGACGCCGACCGATAGGCCGGTCAGCAGCGTGAAAACCAACAATGGGTATGGGACTTCCATCGTAGAGGCCTCCTCTCTCAGCCTAGTGCCCCACGTACTGAATCGTGGGGTTGGTGCCTTGCTCTGGCATGAGCTGTCGGCCGTGTTTCCTGGCCAGCAGCCGGGACGGGGCGCTGCTCGGATCGTTCAGATCGCCGAAGGTGCGGGCGCCGTACACGCAGGCGACTACACAGAACGGCTCTTCTCCCTTGTCGACGCGGGACACACACAGATTGCACTTTTCCACGGTCCCATCGATCGGGCTGTACTTGGGGATCTTGTAGGGGCAGACCCAGCTGCAAGCCTGGCAGCCGATGCACTTCGTCTTGTCGAATACGACGATCCCATCCTCGCGTTGTGACAGAGCGCCGCTCGGACATTCGGCGACACACGGCGCATTCTGACAATGCATGCACAGGACCGGCAGCCAGCTCAGACTGAGATTTGGGTACGTCCCAGACGGGATATCCTGGCCCACGTTCGCCTTCGGGTCCCCGACTGTTTCCACGCGAGTCCAGTCGACGTTCAGATCTGTTCCGTTCTGCATCTTGCACGCGATAGTACAGGCGTGACAGCCGATGCACTTATCGATGTCAATGACGATGCCGTATCGTTTACTCATCATTCACCCCCTCACACCTTCCGGAAGTCGACGGCGCAGTCGAAGATGATGTCAGCCTGACCGCCGCCCCATTTCCACCACGGCTTTGTCTCCTTGTAGCGGAGGTCGTGGATCGGGCTGAACGTTTCCGCTGCGGCATGGGGCAATTGCAGCATCTGATAGTGCCCCTTCTTGTAGTCCTGCGGGCCGGGCCCGTGGTTCGTCCGGACGACACCCGCCGGTACCATGGGGTTGATCAACGCACGTACGACCATGTTCCCGCGATCGTTGAAGACTTCGATGTAGTCTCCGTCTTTCACGTCCTTGGCGGCCGCGTCCACCGGGTTGATGTCCGCCGACGGTTCGCCCATGTAACGATTGAGGACAGGGATGTCGCCCATGAACGTGTGCATGTAGAATTTCTTGCGGCAGGAGAAGTACTGGAACGGGAACTTGTCCGACTTGGGCGCTTCCTTGGAGGGTTTGTACACCGGCAGCGCCTCGCCGAATTGCTCCAGCCGCTCGGCGTAAAACTCGATGCGGCCGGTCGGTGTGTCGTAGTTCTTATGCGCCAGGGCCACGTATGGTGTGGTCGGCACGTTGGCGCGCATGATGCCCCCATTCTCGCGTAGCTTGTCGATGGTGATGCCTTTGACGGTCGGATCTTCGGTATCCAACACCATCTTTACGTAATCCTCGGCGCTGTGCTTGAACTGGTCCGCGAATTCGAATCGCTTGGCCAGCTCCGACCAGATCCAATTGGTCGTGCGCGTCTCGAACAGCGGCTCGATCGCCGGGCCGGACAACACGATGTGGTCCATCACTCCGCTCAGCGTCAGCCGCTCGAAGATCGTCGCGTCGGGCAGGACGATGTCGGCGTACTGCGCGGTCCAGTCGAGCCGAATGTTGATGTTGACGATGAAATCCAGATTCGGGACGCGTTTCTCGATCCAGGTCTGGGGGTTGGGACAGGTCTGTATCGGGTTGCGGTAGCTGTTGATCCACATCTTGATCGGGTACGGCTTGCCTGTCTCGATGCACTGGAACGTTTCGGCCAGCGTGATCGTGTTCAGCGAGGCATCGGTGGCCTTTTGCGTCGCACCGTTGTTGAGATTGATCAGGTGGCCGCCACCCGCGCCGGGGATACTCATGCCGCCGCAGCTCACGCCTCCGCCGATCACTCCCAGGTAGCCGCACACAGCCCCCAGCGCCAGCTGCGCTCGGGTGGCCAGATTGCCGTTGTAGTAGCGGCCCAGACCGAAGTTGAAGTAGATCGCCGCAGGCTTTGCCTGGACGTAGGCCATCGCCAGCTCGCGGATCTTATCGGCCGGTATGCCGGTAATCTCCGCCGCCTTCTCCGGCGTGTAGTCGTTGTCCACCAGGTCCGCCAGCTTCTGGAAGCTGGTGTGGCAGGCGATCTCGTTGACGGTGTAAGCGCCCTTCAGCGCCACCGTCGCCGGGATGTCGAATTGTCCGTTTTCTGCTCTGGCTACGATGAGCGGTTGCTTGGTGGCTTCGTCCCAGGCCACGAACTTCTCGGCGCTGCCGCCGGTAGTCGTGTCGGCTTCGCGCAGCAGCTGGCCGTTGTCATCTCGCACCAGCAGTGGGGCCACCGTCTCGCGGCGCAGGAAATTCTCATCCTGCAGGCCGTTGTCGAGAATGACCTGGATCATCGACAGCGCCAGCGCCGCGTCGGTCGCCCGGCGGATGGGGATGAACTCGTCTGCCTTGGCAGCGGTCGGATCGAACAGCACGCCGATGACGACGAGCCGGGCGCCGTTGTCTCGCGCCCGTTGGATGTGCTTCCAGTCGCGGTAGGCCGACTCGGCAGGATTGGCTCCACAGACGATGATCAGCTTGGAGTGCATCAGTCCACGCGGGTCGTTGCATTCCAGGTCCTGGCCGGTAGTGAAGAAGTTGGACACCAGCATGGAGGTGTCGTCGAACCAGCCATCCGGTAAGGTGCTGCCGAACAGGTTTTCGAAACGCAGCGCCTCAGCCCCGCTGTTCACGTCGCCCGATTGCGGCGACACGGTCGAGCCGGTGTGATCGATCAGTACAGCCTTGGCCCCGTACTTGTCGCGCGTCTCCTTCAGCTTCTGCGCGATCGTATCCAGCGCCTCGTCCCAGCTGATCTTCTCCCATTTGCCTTCACCGCGTTCGCCCGCCCGCTTCACCGGGTACTTCAGCCGGTCCGGATAGTACGGCATCGCGGCACTGGCGATGCCCTTGAGACAGCAGTGGTTGTCCTCCGGTTGGTCCGGGAAGTGAGCGGCTTCGGTCTTAACCAGCCGACCGTCCACGACGTGCGCCCACAGAACGCATTTCTGGTGGCAACCGGCGCAGGGCGTGAATACCGTCACGACCTTTTCTTCGGCTGCCGGCGCGGGACTCTCGGCTTCCGCCAGCGAGTTCAGCACCTTACCGCGCGCGCCCAGCTTGCTGCCAAGTGCGCCGGCGACGACCGCTGCAGCTTTCATAAACGTTCGTCTTGTCAGCTCCATCGCATAACCTCCTTATGAAATGAATGCTCACCATTGGTGAGGGAGATGCACGAGCGGCCAAGTTGTATTTGCTGACTGGCCGTGCTCTTTGCGTTTACCTCGCCGTGGTGGGACTACTGATCGATTTGTGAAGGTCGATGGCCGCGGCTCATCCATGGGACGCGTCTGGCCACGCGCTTCCCCAAGCATTGCGCCGCTCGCAAAGCGGCGCAGCCGCCAACTACAGGCAAGCAAAAACGGCCGAAGAGCGCGAATCTCGACGGACAGACTCGCGTCATCCGGCCGCCTTACCCCCTTGAAGACGTATCGGTTGGCAAGTGTATCGTTTGAATGATACTATTATACACCAGAGCGCCTGAAAACGCAAGTGCTTTTTTGAACAAAGTGGAGATTGCGCAACTTGCGTTTCAAATTGCGGCTGGCGCAGGCGTCGCGATCGTCGCCGGCAACTGGCTGCACCTTGGAGCGAAAAGGATGCTATAATACGTCGGTCAGCCTCGTGCAATCTCGCAAACATGGAGGAGCCACCATGCATCTGAAAGCGGTTTTCCCAGGAAAATACCTGCAAGGGCCGGGCGTCATTCGGGAGCTGCCGGTACAGATCAAGGCATTCGGCCGTAAGGCGTTCATCATCCCGACGCGATCTGCTTCTCACACGGTTCTCGAAGAGCTCAAGCCTCTGCTTCGGCCGGAGACGATCGTGGAGACTTTCGGTGGGGAGTGCCACGAGGGCGAGATCGAACGCCTGATCGCGGGCGTGAAGCAGGCTCGGGCGGACGTCGTGGTGGCCATCGGCGGAGGCAAGGCGATCGATACCGCCAAGATTGTCGCGGATCGCACCCGTCGACCGGTCATCGTTGCGCCGACTATCGCTTCGACCGACGCGCCGACCAGCGGGAGCGCCGTGATCTACGACGAGCACGGCGTCTTCCAGAAATATGACTACCAGCGCCACAACCCGGATGTGGTCATCGTCGACACTGCCGTCATCGCGAAAGCGCCGGTACGATTCCTGGTGTCGGGCATGGGGGATGCCCTCTCGACGTGGTTCGAGGCCAGTGCGTGCCAGCGGACGCTGGCGCCGAACTGCTGCGGCGGGCTCAGCACGCTGGCGGCGATGGCGTTGGCCGAGTTGTGCTACAAGACCTTGCTGGAGTACGGGGTCTCGGCGAAGCTCGCTTGCGAACAGGGTGTGGTCACTCCCGCACTAGAGCACATCGTGGAGGCCAACACGCTGCTGAGCGGCCTGGGCTTCGAGAGCGCCGGTCTGAGCGCCGCGCACTCCATCCACGACGGCCTGACCGCTCTGGAGGCCACGCACGCGTTCTATCACGGGGAAAAGGTCGCGTTCGGCGTTCTCACGGGCTTTCAGCTGACCGGCGAACGGGCCGGCACGGTTGAAGAGGTCTACCGCTTCTGTGAGTCCGTGGGTTTGCCGATCACTCTGGAGGATATCGGCGTTCGGAATCCGTCCGCCGCCGACCTGCTGGCGGTGGCGAACCGGGCCTGCATCAAAGAGGAGAGCATCCACCACGAGGCTATCACGGTGACGCCAGACAAGGTCGTGGCTGCGCTCATGGCCGCGGATGCCGTCGGCCGCGCGCGGAAGGCGCGGGTCTAGCCGAACTCACCCCAAAAATGAGGCGCCCCGTCGGCCACGACTCCGCGCGTGCCCGGCGGGGCGTCTTCGTCTCCTGACGAGGAAGGCCACCTCGACCTCTGTCGTCTCCACGCCAGCAGCAGGACAGTGGACCTCTTGGCGTCATCATCCGTTTTTTGACAGGGACCGTAACCGGAATATAATACCAGAACATTAGTTCTGTTTTGCTCGGCACTGCTGTAAAAGGGAGGATGAAGTCGTGGGTGCCAATGAAACCAAGCGACTGGAGATGACCGTGGCCACTATCCAGCGCCGCTGGGGGGTAACGGCCCTGCGACGGTTGGAGAGTTCTTCCCTTACGGCGCCAATTCCGCACGTTTCGACGAGTTTCCCGGCGCTGGACCAAATTATAGGGATAGGGGGCATTCCCCGCGGCCGAATGACCGAGATTCTCGGCGCCCCCACCTCGGGTATGTCGACCTTGGCCCTCAAAATCGTGGCGAGCGCTCAGTCGGCCGGCGATAATGCGGCATATCTCGATCTCGAATCCACGTTCGACCCTGATTACGCCGTTCATTACGGAATCAATCTGGACAGATTGCTCCTGGTGCGTCCCGTGGATGGAACAGAAGCCTTGGAGATTGCCTGCGCGTTGATCGCCGAGCGGGCGGTCGGCGTGTTGGTTTTTGACTCGACCTCGCACTTGCGTTCGGAGACGCACATTCGCCGGTCAAGATCTTCCCTCATGCGCCGTCTGGCCGGCGGTCTCGCCGGATCTGTCTGCGTTCCTGTCTTTTTGACCCTTCTGTTTGAGGGAGCACGGTCACTCGACGATGATGACAGCGGCCTGGATCTTCCCCATCATGCCGCAGTGCGGCTGCTCATCGGAAAAGAGCGTTGGCTGAAAAATCGGCGGGACGTCGTCGGCTACACGTCCCAAGTCAGTGTCCTCAAGAGCACCTTTAGCCCACCGGGGAAGAGGACCATCATCGAGATCAAGTTAGGCAACGTCGCATGATTACCTGTATTCGCCTTCCAGAAGCGCCAAACGTGAACCGGCTCTGGTCGATCCTGTCTGAGTTTTCCTCCGACGTCGAATGGATCGCGACCGATGACACCCCGATCGTCTACCTCGACTTGGGCAACCTGCCCGGTCCGCTGGAAGTTGTTCGCGTTCTGATCCAGGCCCTGCAACGGGAACTGCAGGTTACCCTGGCCGCAGGCGTGGCCTCGGGCAAATTCATCGCCTACGTGGCGGCCCTCTCCGCCGGCAGTAACGCCGTGCAGGCTGTCGCCATCGGTCATGAGGCAGACTTTCTGGCTCCCTTTTCCGTCGACCTGCTGCCCCTGACGAAAGAGATGAGACGGCAGCTGGAATTGTTGGGGATCCGTACGTTGCGGCAACTGGCTGCCCTTCCGGCCGGCGCCGTCTTGAGTCAATTTGGAACAGAGGGCCGGCTGTGGCAGCAGTGGGCTCAGGGGCAAGACGCCCGCCCGGTGGTGAGTCGCCCGCCCAGACCTTTGGAGTCGATTACCCACCAACTCGACGGCCCCGTCGTCGACCGGATGGCTTTGGAAGTGCTCCTGACAGCTATGGCGGCAGAGCTGACGGCCCGGCTCCGGGCCAACGGGTGGGCGAGCCGTAAGGTGCAGCTCAAAATGACCCTCGAAGATCGGATCGCTTGCCGGAAGCAGCTGACCTTGCGTCACCCTACGGCCAATTCAGAGCGGTTGGCGCAGATATTCAAAGAGCTGCTGAGCCAAAGTCGAATTCGCTCCGGCGTCGTCGAGATCGAGGTGGTTCTGGACGATCTGGTACCCGCGCTGGGCTGTCAGCTCGATCTGTTCGCGCAAGGTGTGGAGCAGGACAGCCGCTTGCGCGAGGCGCTGAAGGATCTGGCCGCCCGGCACGGCAAGGATCGGTTTTACCAACCTTCTCTCCCGCGCTCGGAGACGTGGTTGCCCGAACGCCGCTTCCGCTTGAACGAGATCGACCTATGACTCGACTGTGGCCGAATGGCGAACCGGTCGAAGCACGCTGTACGGCTTCAGGCGCTCCCTCTGCCTTCAGCTGGCAGGGCCGGACCCACGCGGTGCAGGGGATCGCCCAACGCTGGCGGGTTGACGCGGACTGGTGGCAGCAGCGGATCTGGCGAGAATATTTCAGGTTATACACCCGGTCCGGTCTGCTGGTGGTCCTGTATCGGGACCTGCTAACCGGCCAGTGGTATCTGCAACGCCTGTACGATTAGGCTGCCTCGCCTGACTCAAGCCAGGGCAATCGCGTACAAATTGTGGCGCCCGTCCTGGCGATTGCCCTGCGACTCAAACGGAGCCAAGATGCGGCATGCTGGATTACGTTGAGCTCCACTGTCATTCTTATTATAGTTTGCTCGACGGCGCTTCGAGCCCCGAAGATCTGGCGAAATGCGCCGGCGAGCTGGGCATGAGCGCCCTGGCCCTCACCGACCACGATGCGGTTTATGGCGCCTCTTGCTTCATTCGAGCCGCACAGTCTCACGGTATCCGCCCAATCGTGGGCGCCGAGCTTACGCTCCGCGAGGGGCATCACCTGACCCTGTTGGTGGAAAACGAGGTGGGTTGGCGCAACCTGTGCCGGCTCATCAGTTGCGCTCGGCACCACGCGCCTAAGGGAGAGGCGAGCCTGCCACCGGAAGAGCTGGCGGGGCATACCGCTGGACTGATCGCCCTCTCCGGGTGTTACAAAGGAGAGATTGCGGCTCTCTTAGCGCGCGGCGATCAGGCGGCCGCCTTCGCCGCCGGCGGCCGTTATCGGGATCTCTTTGGCCCCGACCAATTCTGGCTGGAGCTTCAGCATCATCTATTGCCGGACGAAGACAAGCTGGTGTACGAGCTGGTCGAGATGTCCGTGCGTTTGGGCCTGCGATGTGTCGCCACCAACGATGTACACTACGCAACACGGGACGGGCACCGCCTTCAGGACGTTCTGTGCTGTATCCACCAGAACGTCAGCCTGAACGAGGCGGGCCCTGCACTGCGCCCCAATTCGGAGTTCTATCTGAAGCCGGCGCGACGGATGGCGGCGCTGTTTGCTGAATACCCTCAGGCGCTGGCCAATACTCAGGCGATCGCCGAGCGATGCAACTTCGAGCTGCGTTACGGCGTCCAGGATTTGCCGGTTTTCACCGCGCCCGCAGGGATGGACGCTGCGGTTTACCTGCGCCAGCTTTGCGAGGCGCGCCTGCCGGCCCATTATTCAGGACAACCGTCTCGGGCCCGAGATCAATTGGCGCACGAATTGGAGGTGATCGACCGAGTAGGCCTGAATAACTACTTTCTCATCGTGTGGGACGTCGTGCACTTTGCGCGAAGCCACGGCATCCTCTGCCAGGGACGTGGCTCGGCCGCCAACTCCCTCGTGGCATATCTTCTGGACATCACGCCCATCGATCCGCTGGCCCACGCTCTGGTTTTCGAGCGTTTTCTGTCTGAGGAGCGAGCGGCCACTCCTGACATAGACATCGACTTTCAGGCCGACCGGCGGGAAGAGGTCATCCAGTACATCTATCAGCGGTATGGCGCCGAGCACGCGGCGATGGCCTGCACGCTCGTCACTTTTCGCCTGCGGAGCGCTGTACGAGACGTCGGCAAGGCCCTGGGGCTGCCGCTCGAAGTCGTGCAGCGTGCAGCGGAGTTCCTGAGCGAGCCCGAACCTGCCGACCGAGAGCAAGATTCGACCGAGGATTCGGTGGCGACTCTCGTCGATCTCGCGCGGCAAATCGACGGCCTCCCGCGGCACCTGGGGATTCATAATGGGGGCATGGTTCTCATGGGCGCGCCCCTGGCCGAACGCGTGCCGACCGAGCCGGCGACCATGCCGGACCGTGTCGTCGTGCAGTGGGACAAAGAGGTCCTGGAGGATGTCGGCCTGGTGAAGATCGACATTCTGGGCTTGCGTATGCTGTCGGCTATTGCCGAAACTGTGCGGACGATCGAGGCGGTGGATGGGCAAGCGGTGGATCTGAACCGCCTCACCTTCGACGATCCGGCCATCTACGAGATGGTCGGGAAGGCGGACACCATCGGCATCTTTCAGGTCGAATCCCGTGCCCAGGCTCAGGTTCTGCCCCGCCTCAAGCCGACCTCATTCGAGGACCTGATCGTCTCGATCTCTTTGATCAGGCCCGGACCGCTGCAGGGCAACATGGTTCATCCTTACCTCCGGCGTCGTTCTGGGGTGGAGCCCGTCAGTTATGCTCATCCTGCTTTGGAGTCGGCTTTAGCGGAGACGCTAGGGGTGATCCTCTATCAGGAGCAGGTCCTGAAAGTGAGTCGAGATATGGCCGGCTTCACCCCCGGCCAGGGGGAACAGCTGCGGCGCATTCTGGGCGGCAAGCGGCCCCACGAGGAAATCGAAGGCTTCCGGGGCGCCTTCCTGGCCGGAGCACTGGCTAGAGGTGTGTCCGAGCTGGTTGCGCACACCATTTTCGATCAGCTCAAGGCCTTCGGTGGGTATTCTTTCCCGAAAAGCCACGCCGCCGCCTTCGCGGTCCTGGTCTATCGCTCCGCCTGGCTGAAGCTCTATCACCCGGCGGTGTTTTTCGCGGCCCTGCTGAATCATCAGCCGATGGGCTTCTGGAGTCCGGCGGTGTTGGTCGGTGACGCTCGGCGGCACGCGGTGGAGGTCCTGCCGGTGCACATCGATCGGAGCCGGGCCGGTTGCACAGTGGAAAACGGCAACATCCGGCTGGGGTTCAAATACGTCGACGGGCTGGGGGAAACCAGCATCGCCCGCCTGGAGGCGACGAGAACGGCGAGGCGTTTTAGCGGGTTGGTAGACTTTTGCAAGCGCACCCGGCTGGCCCGCAGGCTCGTCGAGAATCTGATCCTCGTGGGGGCCATGGACGGCTGGGGCATCCAGCGCCGGAAGCTCTTGTGGGAGCTGAATAAGCTCCGTTATCAGGAGGACGAATTGGATCTCGTCTTCTCCGATGAGAGTGTCGATCTGCCCGCCTTCACTCCGGCCGAGGAAATGGGAGCGGAGTACAGCGTGTTAGGGTTGTCCGCGGGCGATCATATTATGGCTCTATACCGCTCCTGGTTGAATGAGCATGGAATCCTGGACAGCAAGGCATTGGAACGCTGTGCGGACGGGCAGCAAGTGCGCGTGGCAGGCCTGGACGTGATGCACCAGGCGCCGCCCACTGCCAAGGGGCACCATTTCATCACGCTGGAAGACGAAGAGGGAATGGTCAACGTCATCGTGCGACCTGCCATCTACGAAGAGTACCGGCGCGTTCTACGTGCGGCGCCCCTGCTCATCATCGAGGGCACGGTGCAGCGCAAAGACGGCATCACTAATCTGCTGGCCTTGCGTGCGGCGCCCATTCCCTCCACTGAATCTCAAGCTTCGACCGCCCGAGCAGTGATCCATCGGGTCAATTCCGGCCCCTACTGGCCCATCTCGCCCGGCGCCCCTGGCCAGTCCGATGGCGTCGCCGCCGTCCCTGCCAAACGATTGGTCTGAAACAAAAAACCCCTCAGCGCACAGGAGGGGCTCGGTTTGCACGAATGCTATTGGCGCCCCTGGCAGGAGTCGAACCTGCGACACAAGGTTTAGGAAACCTCTGCTCTATCCTCTGAGCTACAGGGGCGCGATCGGGGCTACCGCATCCGGCAGTATACCACAGCGGCGGGTCGCGGGCAAATTTCCGGGCACAAAAAACGGCAGTGGGACCGCGACAATCCCACTGCCTCGCCGGTATCACTACCAGATGCAACCGCGGCTATTGTCTTTACGTGACCTGTGCTCGATCACAGGTCCGGGCGTTGACAGTAAGCCTCACCCCCTCCCCCGGTGTGACCCGAATTGCATAAGGGTCCGATGAAGAACCTCTACCAACACTTCCAAAGCCATTGTAACAGAAAACCGGGGTTGCTTCTCGACGGGAAGCCTACGTTTACCCTATCCTGACCCCACTCTTGCGCTCCGCTTCACAATTCGGACTGAAAAAGGCGACTTAAGTGGCATCAAAGATCGCGGGTCGTCGACGTCCTGCCGCGCGCGAGGGTGCGCCTTTCAGGTATACCTTCCGTGATTGGGCCTGGCTGACGTGCGTGTAGATCTGCGTGGTGCCCAGCTCGGCGTGGCCCAGGAGTTCCTGAACGGTGCGCAGGTCGGCACCGCCGTCGAGCAGATGCGTGGCAAAAGTGTGTCGCATGACGTGCGGGGTGACGTGCTCTGCCTCGATGTGGGCCTGTTTGGCGTAACGGCTCAGCATAGTCTGCACGCTGCGCGCGGTGAGCCGCCCACCCAGGCGATTGAGAAATAGCGCCTGCGTGGTCCGCTTGCCCACCAGGTGCGGCCGTCCGTCCGCCAGGTACCAGTGCAGTGCGCCGATGGCGGGCTTGCCCAGCAGGCTGATGCGCTCTTTGGCGCCCTTTCCCTGCACGCGGACCTCACCCTGGCGCAGGTCTACGTCTCCCAGGCTCAGCCTCACCAGCTCGCTGACGCGCACGCCCGACGCGTAGAGCATCTCCAGGATGGCCCGGTCGCGCAGCCCCTGCGGGGTGTCGCTCTTGCGGTTGGGCGAGAATCGCCTCCACGTCCTGCTGCGACAAGTAGTGCGGGAGCCGCTTGGCCAGCTTGATGGATTGAACCGCGGCGAGCGGGTTATGGTCCAGGTCGCCGTTCGCCACCAGAAAGCGGCAGAACGAGCGCACTTCGGATACGCGACGTGCGATGCTGGCGCGCTCGTATCCGGCGTCGGCCAGCCAGCCCAGGTAGGCGCGCAGGACCATCCGGTCCACAGCGGACCAATCGTGGATGCCCTCGCCGTCCAGGTGCCGGAGAAACTGCTCGATCTCTGCGCGGTAGTTGCGGATGGTATAGGGCGAAGCATTCCGTTCGGCCACGAGATAGACCACGTAGCGGTCGAGCTGCCGCGCCCATTCGGGATTAACGGGAATCTGATCAGAGGAGGTCACGAGCCGGTCCCCCTTCGGCCGGTCAGCTCCCGGCCGCGGGGCTGACGGCCGCTTCTGTCGATTTCTCGCGTTCGAGCTGCTCCAGCGACACCCGCTGCCCACAGGCCAGGCACTTGGCCGCATCCTTGCGGTCCATCACCAGCAGGCCGCCGCAGTGCGGGCAGGGCTGGGGCAGCGGTGTATTCCAGGTAGTGAACTGGCATTGTGGATAGTTGGCGCAGCCATAGAACACGCGCCCTCGCTTCGTGCGCCGCTCCACCAGCTCGCCGCCATCCTCCGGACAGGCGATGCCCAGTTTGACCAGAAACGGCTTGGTGTTCTTGCAGGTCGGGTAGTTGCTGCAGGCGATGAACTTGCCGAACCGGCCGAACTTCACCACGAGCGGATGCCCGCACAATTCGCACATCTCGCCAGTCTGCTTGTCGCCGAGGTTCAGCTTGCCCATCGTCTTCTCGGCGTGCTCCAACGCCTCCTCGAATGGGCTGTAGAAGTCGCGCAGCACGTTGACCCATTGCTGGTCGCCTTCCGCGATTTCGTCCAGCTTCTCCTCCATCTGGGCGGTGAAGCCGATGTCCATCACTTCCGGGAAGTACTTGACCAGCAGGTCGTTGATGATGAACGCAATCTCCGTCGGGATCAGCCGGCGATCGACGCGCTCGACGTAGCCGCGCGCCTGGATGGTGGAGATGATCGGCGCGTAGGTGCTCGGGCGGCCGATGCCGTTCTCTTCCAGCGTGCGGACCAGCGTCGCTTCGGTGTAGCGGGGCGGGGGTTGAGTGAAATGCTGCTCCGGCAGAAGCTTCAGCAGGTCCAGCGGATCGCCCTCTTGGAGCGGCGGCAGGAGCCTGGTTTCTTCTTCGCCGGGTACGGCGTCCTCATCCGGCCTCTCCTCGTACACGGCCAGGAAGCCCTTGAAGCGAACCGCGGCGCCGGAAGCGCGGAACAGGTACGTGTCCCGGCCCGCGACGGCCTCGATGTCGACTGAAATCGTGTCGAAGACTGCCGGCGCCATCTGGCTGCTCACGAATCGCTGCCAGATCAGCGTGTACAGGCGGAGTTGAGCGCGGTTCAGGTGCGGGGCGACCTGCTCCGGAGTGCGGAACACGGACGTGGGGCGGATCGCCTCGTGCGCTTCCTGCGCAGACTTGGATTTCGTCTTGTAGAAGGGCGCCTTGGCGGGCAGGTAATCGGCGCCAAAGGCTGTGGTGACGTATTTGCGCGCCTCGGCCTGCGCCACCTCGGCCACGTTCGTGGAATCGGTGCGCATGTAGGTGATCAGGCCGACGGCGTCTTCGCTGTCCGAGCGCCACGCCCTCGTACAGCGCCTGGGCAACGCCCATCGTCTGCTTGGCGCTGAAGCCGAGCCGCCGCGATGCTTCCTGCTGCATCGTGCTCGTGGTGAACGGAGGCGACGGATTCCGCTTGCGCTCGCCTTTCTTCACGTGCGTGACGGTATATCGGGCCTGCTGCAGGGCGTCGACGATGGCCTGGGTGCCGGGCTGGTCCTTCAGATCGGCTTCCTGGCCGTTGATGCGGTGCAGGTGAGCGGTGAAGTTGCGCGCCTTCTTGACTGTCCTCGTGCTTGGCCAGCAAGGCGTCGATCGACCAGTATTCCACAGGCTCGAAGGCGGCGATCTCACGCTCGCGCTCGACGACCAGCCGGACGGCCACGGATTGCACGCGACCCGCCGTGAGCCGGCCGCGGACCTTTTCCCACAGCAACGGGCTGATCTTGTAGCCGACCAGCCGGTCCAGGATGCGGCGCGTTTGCTGCGCGTTGACCAGGTTCATGTCGATTTGCCGCGCGTGGGCGAACGCGTCGGATACGGCTCCCTGGGTGATCTCGTGGAAGACGACGCGCTTGGCGCGGGCCTGGTCCAGGTCCGTCGCCGCCATCAGGTGCCAGGCAATGGCCTCGCCCTCGCGGTCGGGGTCTGTGGCCAGGTAGATCTCTGCCGCGTCCTTGACCTCGTCCTTCAGTTCCTTCACCACTTTGCGCTTCTCGTTGGGGATGCGGTACTTAGGCTCGAAATCGTGTTCCGATGTCCACGGAAAGCTGCGAGCGCAGGAGGTCCCGGACGTGGCCGATGGAGGCCTTCACCCGATAGCCCCTGCCCAGGAAACGGCCCACAGTTCGGGCCTTGGCCGGCGACTCGACGATGACCAGCTTGCCGGTTGGTGCTTTGGCCGGCCTGGCTGCTTGACCACAGGCGCAGGCGCTTCCCCGTGCGCCGCGGTCTTGCCCATTCGGCAGATCGTGCCCTGGCAGACCGGGCACATTCCCTTCGTCACGGGCCGTCCGGACTCGGTGTAGATCGCTTCCGGGTTCTGAATCTCGCGCTTTTCCTTGCACTTCACACAATACGCAATCATGGGTTCCACAGCAATCAACCTCAACCTCTAGATTAGAGGTACTCTTCTTTCCGTCGTTTTTTCAGCTCATCGATGAGGCGTTTCACGTCCTGGGCGCGGGCCTTCGGGCAGATCAACACCACATCGTCCGTATCGACCACGATCATGTCGTTCAGGTCGATGGTTGCGATGAGCCGTTTGGTGCCGTACAGCAGTGAACCATCGGTGTCGATCCCGACGTGCTCACCGCCGACGATAACGTTGTCCTGGTCATCACGTGGCAGGATGTCCGTCAGCGTGGCCCAGCTCCCGACGTCGCTCCAGCCGACGCTGATCGGAATGACGGCGACGTTGTCGGACCTGCTCCAGGATGCCCACGTCGACGCTCTGCTCTTCCACCGACGCCCACACCCGCTCCAGCGTCTCGTGCTCCTGCGGCGTGCCGATGCCGGCGTCGATCTCGCGGAGCTGGCGGGCGAGATCGGGCAGGTGGCGTTCGATGGCTTCCAGGATGGCGGACGTCTTCCAGATGAAGATGCCGCTGTTCCAGTAGTACTCGCGGGAAGCCAGGAACTTCTCGGCGGTCGGCAGGTCCGGCTTCTCGGTGAATTTCTGTACGCGAAAGGCGTCGAATCCGTTCCACCTGGTGCAGCGGCGCGCCTCGCTGGATGTAGCCGTACCCGGTGTTGCGGCGAGTCGGGCTGGATGCCCAGGGTGACCAGGTACCCCTCCTGCGCCAGCTCGAGCGGCCGAGGACAGCGCGCGGCGGAAGCCTTCGGCGTCCTCGATCACGTGGTCCGCGTGCAGCGAGGCCATCACACCGTCCGGGTTCAACCGCCGCAGGTAGAGCGCGGCCAGCCCGATGCAGGGCGCCGTCCCCTTACCGGACGGTTCACTGATCACGTTCTGGGGTGGCATCGCGGGAATCTGCTCGCGTACGATGTCGGCGTAGGCGCCGTTCGTCACCACGAACACGTTCTCGTGGGGAATGATCGGCTCGATGCGCTCGCATGTTTCCTGCAACATGGTGTTCTTTGCGATCAAGTCCAGCAACTGCTTCGGCTTGCGCCGCCGGCTCTTCGGCCACAGGCGCGTTCCCACGCCCCCCGCGAGAATGAGTGCATAGACCTTATCTGCCAGATCGCTCTGGTTCTTGGAAGTCATCCCTGCCTCGCTTTTTCGGTAGACTGAGATTATTCGATGGTGGTCCGATATGAGACGCTGCCCTCGCGCATGGACGGCGTATCGCATCCCGCCGGTCTGGCGTACCAGCCCCTTCAGCTCCATCATCGCCAGCAGGCCGGTCACCTGCTCGATGGGCAAACCGGCCGCGCGACTCACCTGGTCCACGTGCTGCGGCTCGGAGGACAGGTAACGCAGGAGCGCCGCTTCTTCGTCGGTCTGCGGCAGGGCTGCCCGAGCTTCCGCGTGCTGGCTGACCATCGTCAGATTCAGCTCCTCCAGGATGTCGTTGGCCTGCATGACCATCTTGGCGCCCCGCTGGATGAGCAGATTGGGCAGCTCGCTGTTGCGGCTCAGCACGTCGCCCGGCACCGCGAAGACTTCGCGGTCCTGCTCCAGGGCGTCTTCGGCGGTGATGCGAGCCCCGCTCTTGTACGTGCCCTGGACGACGAGCACGCCGAGCGACAGCCCGCTGATGATGCGGTTCCGCGGTGGGAAATTCCGGGCCTCCGGACGGGTGCCCAAGAGGGTACTCGCTGAGCAACCCTCCCTGCTCGACGATCTGCTGTGCGAGCCGGCGGTGCTCCGGGGGGTAGATCTCATCCAGCCCTGAGCCGAGCACGGCGAGGGTCCGCCCACCTGCATCGAGCGCCGCACGGTGAGCCGCCGCGTCGATGCCGCGCGCCAGTCCGCTCACGACGGTCACGCGGGCGCGGGCCAGGTCCGTCACCAGTCTTCGGGTGATCTCGAGGCCATAATGGTTGGGCATTCGCGTGCCGACCACGCCTACCGCCCACTCGTCTTCCGGTTTCAACGTGCCTTTCAGGTACAGCACGGGCGGACCCGCGTGTATCTGCCGCAGCGCGGCGGGGTAGTTCTCGTCATCCCACGTCAGGACCTCTATCCCCAGTCGCGCGAGCTTGTCCATCTCCGCGTCCAGGTCCAGCTTGCCGCGCACGGCGGTCAGGTTGGAGATCGTACGCCGATCCAGTCCGGCGCGCGCCAAGTCCAGCGGCGTCGCCTTCCAGGCGATCTCCAGGTCCTTGAAGAAATCCAACAGGGACTGAACCCGCACCGGCCCGATCCCCTGCACGATATTGAAAGCTACCCAATACTTAACATCGGTCATGTGCAACCTCGCCCAGCCGAGCTAGTCGATAATATAGCAGAACTAATAGGAAAGAGCAAAACCTATTGGAGCCGAACGGTTTTTGACTTTGCCTTGCCCCCGCTCTACAATAACTCCGCCGCGCCCAATGGAGGTCTATGGGGTTCCTGCTGATTCCCGCTGTCGCGTTTGTCATAGCACTGGTCGTCACGCCGTTGGCCGGACGTCTCGCCTGTCGCCTTGGAATCGTGGACGTGCCGGGTCCTCGACGGCTGCACCAGGGCGCCGTTCCGCGGTTGGGCGGCGTCGGCCTCTACGTGTCATTCGCTGCTGCGCTCATTCTGCTTCTGGTTCTGCCGCAGGAGTGGCTTCCGGTCCGCCAGGACCCGAAGGAGCTGACCCGGCTGACCGGCCTGCTCGTCGGCTCCACCTTCATGGTCATCGTGGGCCTGATCGACGACCGCCGCGAGTTGCGTCCTTTGCCGCAATTCCTCAGCCAACTGGCCGCGGCCGGAATCGCCTGCCTCTTCCTGATCTTCATCGAGCGGGTGATGAACCCCTTCAACGATCAACTGATGATCTTCCCCTGGCCGCTGATCGTCGGCTTCACCTTCTTCTGGATCGTCGGTATGGTCACGACCGTGAACTGGCTCGATGGCCTGGACGGCCTGGCCGGCGGCGTAACGGCCATCGCTTGCGCCGTTCTTACTATCCACATGGTTCGTGAAGGGCAATACAGCGTGGCGCTGTTGCCCCTGGCGCTGCTGGGCAGCCTGCTGGGCTTCTTGCCCTACAATTTCCACCCGGCGCGCATCTTTATGGGTAGCTCGGGCTCTTTCTTCCTGGGATTTGCGATGGGCACCCTGTCCATCATCTCGGGGGCGAAAATGGCCACGGTTCTGCTGGTCATGGGCATCCCCATCATCGATGTGGCCTGGCAGATCCTGAATCGCTGGCGCCGCGACGCCAGCACGCCCTGGCAGGGCGACCTGGGCCACCTGCACTACCGGTTGCTCGAGTGCGGGCTGTCTCAGCGCCAGATTGTCGGACTGATGTACGCGTTTTCGGCCAGTTTCGGATTGGCCGCGCTCGTGATCTCCTCGCGAATGTACAAGCTCTACGCTCTGCTGGGCTTGGGCGCCGTTACAGTGATCGTGCTCTTCTTTCTCACCCGGCGCACCTGCCCGCCGGACGCGTGACGCGGCCCGACGCTTCCGTTAGTACTCCACCCTCATTCCCCTGACCCGTTCCAGGAGCTTCTCGATCGCGGCAATCACGAGGCCGAACACCACATCTACCACCACTGTGAGCGCGAACGCATAGGTCAGGTAGCGCACGAACTGCATCAGCGCACCGATGAGCTCTGTGGGTACCTGGGTGATCAGCCCGGACGCGAACGCCGCAAGGCCGATCGCACCCGCGAAGAGCAGGACCATCAGCCACGACTGCCGGTCCGACTCGCTGGGGAACATTGCATTGCTGATGGCAAAGACCACGTACAGCCACAGCCAGAAGTCCGGCGCCTGTGTGTAGCCGGACAATCCAGCCCAGGCGCCTTGCCAGTTGGCCGCCAGTAACGGATCGATGGCCTGGCTCAGGCTCAGCACTTTGTCGCCGATCAGGAAGATGGACAGGCTGCCCGTGATCAGCGGCGCCAGGCCGATCAGGCTGCTGCGAAACGGGTCCGAGCGCACCAGCTCCACCGAACCCAGGCGCACCCTTCCGCTCTTTTGCCGTTGCGGCCACAGGGAGACCTTGCCCGTGCGGACGCCCACGGCTTTGGCAAAGAGCCAATGGCTCACTTCGTGAAGCAGAATGCCGGGGAACAGCGCCAGGAAGTACAGCACCAGGGCCGCATCCGAGTTGCCCCAAACGAGCAGACCCAGTCCTTGCAGGTGCAGCGTGATCCACCGCTTCAGCCACAGCAGCGGCGCCACGATCACCACCAACGCGATCACCGGCGTCCACGACTCCACCATCGGCCTCTCTCCAGCCCAAAACAAAGAAACCCGGTGGCATTCACCGCCGACCGGGTTTCTCGAATGCCCAAGGATTATTTCTTGGCTTCTCCGGCGATGCGCACGATCTCCACGATATCGACTGGCTTCAGGCAGGCGCCGCCGACCAGACCGCCGTCGATGTCCGGATGCGCCATGAACTCGCCGACGTTGGCCCTGGTCGACGCTGCCGCCATACTGCACTCGAATGGCCTGCGCGGTCGACTCGTCGTAAAGGCTGGCTATCGTTCCACGGATGCTGTTGCGAATGACCCCGCCCGCGCCTTCTGCCGTCGCGGCTCTGCCCGTACCGATGGCCCACACCGGCTCGTAGGCAATGACGAGCTCTTCGGCCTGTGCACTGGTCAGCCCTTCCAGGCAGCCCTTTACCTGGCCACTGACCACGGCGTCCGTCTCACCGGCCTCGTTTTGAGCCAGGTTCTCACCGACGCAGACGATGGGCTTCAGGCCGTGCGCCAGCGCCGCCTTCAATCTCTTGTTCACCGTCTTGTCGGTCTCGCCGAAGTACTGCCGCCGCTCGGAATGTCCGAGGATGACGTAGGTGCAGATTTCCTTCACCATCAGGGGAGACACTTCACCCGTGTACGCGCCTTGCTCCTCCCAGAACATGTTCTGGGCCCCCACCTTGATCGGGCTGCTTTTCAGCAGCTCAGTGACTGCGGGCAGCGCGAGGTACGGCGGACACACCACCCGATCCACGGTGTCGACAGCCTCGAGGCCTGCCCTCATCTCCCGTACGAGTGCGATCGCTTCTGCGATCGTCTTGTGCATCTTCCAGTTGCCGGCGATAATCGGCCGTCGCATGGTACTTCTCCTCTCTGATATGGGTGTGCATTGCGGTATGATTCAATCCGAATAGAATCGGCTGAATGGACAACCATCTGGAAGCTCGCTTGCGCCAAATATTACCACACACCCGGCGATTTCGCAACGGGCCGCGAGCCAGGGAGTGCATCCCAAATCCGGGGTGACACACCGAGCGGGCGTCCCTAGATGAACAGCGGCGCCATGACGAGAGTGATCGTGCCGAGGACTTTCACCAGCACGTGCAACGACGGGCCGGCCGTATCCTTGAAGGGATCGCCTACGGTGTCGCCCACCACGGCGGCCGCATGCGCCGGAGATCCCTTGCCCAGAACGTTTCCGTGCTCGTCTTTGAGCTGGTCGTCCTCGATGTATTTCTTAGCGTTGTCCCAGGCGGCGCCCCCGTTGTTCATGAATGAAGCCAGGAGGACGCCGGCGATGGTCGCCACCATCAACAGCGCAGCCACAACCATTGCCGAATCGTACTGCCTGTACAGGCTGAAAAACAGTCCGATGACGACGGGCCCCAGGACCGGGATGAGCCCTGGGCCGATCATTCCCCGCAGCGCGGCGCGGGCCGTGAGATCGACTGCCCGCCCATAATCCGGCCGTGCCTCGCCGGTCATGATCTTGGGGTTCTCCCGGAACTGGCGGCGGACCTCTTCGATGATCTTGCTCGCAGACTGGCCGACGGCCCGAATCGAGAGGGAAGCAAACAGGAAGACCAGCATCACGGCCAAAAAGGCCCCGACGAAAACCTCCACGCGATCGAGGTTGACGTCTCGGAAGACGGTGTGGCGAAGGAAGGCCACGCGGTTCAAATAGGCCTGAAACAGCAGGTAGGCTGCCAGTCCGGCCGAGACCATGGCGTAACCCTTGGTCAGGGCTTTGGTGGTGTTACCCACGGCGTCCAGGCGATCGGTGACCCGCCGGATGTCCGGTCCGGCCCCGGCCATTTCGTTGATGCCGTTCGCATTGTCGGTGATGGGGCCGAATGCGTCTTCGGACAAAATGTACGGACACGTCATCAGCATGCCCATCGTCGCCACTGCCGTGCCGAATGCCCCACCGCCGGGCAGGCCGGTCTGAGTGCCCAGGAAATACGCGAGAAGCAGCGCCGTGCCTATGGTTAGCGTCGTCGCCACGGTCGTCTCGTAACCGATCGCTGTTCCAACCACGATGTTGGTGGCAGCACCCGTGCGTGAAGCCTCAACGATGGACTTTACCGGCCGGAAGCGAGCTTCAGTGTAGTATTGGGTCGTGTAGACCACGACGATGCTGGCTGCGATCCCAACGATCCCAGCCCCAAACAGGTACCAGCTTTGCAGCATGGCGCCGACAGAGATCGCCAGCCCAACCACGCTGAGGGCAATGGCGACGTAGTAGCCCCGATTGAGGGCGGCCATCGGGTCCCTGTCTTCTGCGGAACGGACGGCCAGGATGCCGATCATGCTCGAGACGAGACCGAATGCGCGAACGACGAGAGGGAACAGAATCCAGGCCACGTTGTGGGTTGCACCGAAGATCACGGTGGCCAGGATCATGGCCCCGATGTTTTCCGCGGCAGTCGATTCGAACAAGTCCGCCTCGCGCCCCGCGCAGTCTCCCACGTTGTCGCCTACCAGGTCCGCGATGACGGCCGCGTTTCGGGGATCGTCTTCTGGAATGCCCGCCTCAACCTTGCCGACGAGATCGGCCCCCATGTCGGCGGCCTTCGTGTAGATGCCTCCGCCCAATTGCGCAAACAGCGCGACGAAGCTGGCGCCGAAGCCGAAGCCAACGATAAGCTGCGGCGCGATCTCAGGTTGGGTCAGTCCACCGAAGGCGAAGTAGACCGCCGTGACACCCAGCAGGCTCAAGGAGACCACCAGGAAACCGGACACGCTTCCTCCGTACAAGGCTACCTGTATGGCCTCGGACAGGCTGCGCTGGGACGCGGCAGCGGTGCGCACATTGGCGCGGATGGCCACGTACATGCCGATGAACCCGGCCGCTCCGGAAAGAATCGCTCCGACCATGAAGGCGGCGGCCGTTCGCCAGGCGAGGCCGAGCGGGTCGATGTCCGGAATGCCGGTCGCTCCGCCGAGACCGCCCAACAGCGCCCCCATTACGGCGGCGGCCAGGACAGAAATCACCGCGATCGTGCCATACTGGCGCCGGAAGAACGCGTGCGCGCCTTCGAGGATCATGTCGGAAACCTCACGCATCCTCGGCGTGCCCGTCGAACGGCTCAGAACGTTCCGCGCCATGAATACGGAAAACAGGATCGCCCCCACGCCAAACACCGGCACTACCCAAAAGATTGCAGGCATCTTCCTCCTCCGTGCGTCTTGAGTTGTCAGGTTGGTTTGCTGGATTAAACCTGACTTGTGGGTGCAGGTGGCTTCCGCTCAGGAGTCGCCCGCTCTGTCAGTCTTGCCGCTAATGCTCCCTGGGAGGGAGTCAGAGGGTCACGCCATAAACACTCAAGCAGTTCCGCTACAGGGACGTTGCCGGTTACTCGGTCCAAACACAAGGCGCGTTTCGTCTGCCCGGCCATGGCCGGTTGCACGCAGGGCTGGAATGGGCACTCGTCGTCGCTTCTTTGATGACTCCAAGACGAGGCCCTGAGCTCGATGACCATTGCACCGCCTGGCTCACGTTTCGCCCTGGCCCCTGCCGCAGCTCAGCGTCTGGAAACGGTCGGTCACTCTTCGCCGGGCTGCAACAGCGTCGCCAGTTTGCGGCCGATGCGGTCACCGCCACGGCGGACGACGAGGTCGTGCACCAATTGACGGGGAATGCGTTCCGTGCGGTCCATCGACCGCTCGTCCAACTGCGGCGAGGCACCCGCGGCGTTCAACATGCGCCTCATGGCCGGTTCGCTGGTGCCGGCGGCATAGGCCAGCTCGCTGATCGAGAATGTGTTCACGTTAACGCTCTCTTTCTTGGTGCCTCAAGTGGCACTGCATGCGGACACTGAAACGTATTGCCCTATTCCCGTCAACACGCTGCCCATATTCGGTCACAATCGACGGTTGATTCCCCAAGAGCGCCAAGCTCGTGGGATCGGCTGCTCGCGCAGACCGGATTAATAACTCACATTTCATCATTATTGTACCCCCATCGCGCAAGGTGTCCAATCGCCCAAAATCCAGAAATACACCCAATCGCCGCCTTGTGTGTGCGCTCGGGGCGGGGTCATGCGTCGACGGCTCAGCCGGTTGCCGGGCGTTGTACTTCTGGTGTGGTACTGGCAGAGTCGTCCCGGAGGCCACCACCTGATGTGTCGCGGCCCGGCCTAACGCCGAAATAGTACGCCCCCATTCTTCTTGCCCTGAATCTAAGATCCGGAGTTTCGTTATGGTTGCCGCCCTTGCCTTGCCTTGGGAGGAGCCTTCAGAGGATGGGGCACCAAAGCGTTCGACCGGCTGAAAATCGTCTGTTCCGCATGGGCAACATAACAAAAACCTCCTTTGCCGCTATTGGCAGCAGGAGGTTCAGCAACTGAGTATTCGGTTCTCTCTAAGTGCGCCCGGAGCGATTCGAACGCTCAACAGACGGTTTCGTAGACCGGCCCTCTATCCAATTGAGGTACGGGCGCGCACTTGAACTGACTGGGATTGTAGCACACCTGCGCGAAAAACGCAAGCCACACAAGCCCTTCAGCTCGATACTACGTGGCGGGGAGGCAGGGATTCGAACCCTGGGACGAG
This sequence comes from uncultured Chloroflexia bacterium, assembly GCA_963843645.1. Lineage (GTDB taxonomy): Bacteria > Chloroflexota > Anaerolineae > DAOTYC01 > DAOTYC01 > CAWJLE01. The sequence continues at coordinate 48,578 of CAWJLE010000006.1, forward strand.
CTATTAGGCCCGTCAACCGCTTAGCAGGCGGCCCCAATCGACCACTCTGGCACCTCCCCAATGGCTTGGTTGTGTTAACGTCCAGGCTCTCAGCGGAGGGAGAGGGATTCGAACCCCCGATGAGCTTGCGCCCATAACGGTTTTCAAGACCGCCGCATTAAACCGCTCTGCCATCCCTCCAACCCCCACGGGCGGCCTTAGTATATCAGAAGCCAGTTCAATTGTCAATCAACGTTGCGCGCTGCGGACGGGTGGGATGCACCGTTCTAAACCTTCTCGAAACGGATATTGACGTTCCGAGCGGTACCCAGGTTTACCACTTGAAGCACGACGACCTTGTCGCCCGGCCAACCGTCGAACACCATGCTGATTACAGCGTCGGTCTTCACGGTCAGGCCCGCGCGCTCGGTCAGACCCCTCTCGGAAAAAGCCCCGCGGTAGAATTCCATCAATTCATCCAGAGTCAGACTGGTCTGGAAGTTGGCTATGCCGTTGCCACCAGGGCTGGTGAAATTCTCGACATCGCCCGGCAGAGGAAACTCAGTAGGGTATTGTTGTTGAGACTTCTCCGGGCTGCTCTCGTGCGGTGGGCTGTTCTGCTCGTTGGGCGGAACCAGCACGCTATCGACCAAATGGATTATCCCGTTGCTCGCCTCGATGTCGGATGAGGTTACCCCGGCTTCGGCAACGGTGACGGTCTCGCCTTTGGCCGAAATGGTCAAAGGTGCGCCCGAAAGCGTCTGTGTTGATTGCAGCTTCTGCAGCACATCGGATGTCAACCGGCCCACGGCCACGTGGTGGAGCAAGAGGTCCTTCAGCGATGCGGTGTCCTGCATCGCGGCCTCGCCGACGCGCTGCCAGTCAGCGCCGTCAGGTGGGGCGAACAAGGTGAACGGACCGGCCTCGTGGAGTACCTGGTCGATGCCGGTCTCCTTCAGGATTCCCGCCAAGGTCTTGAACTTAGGGTCTCCGGTGAGCGTGTCCGCGATGTCTTTGCCATCGGCCGCCTGCGGCTTCTCGGGCAAGAGCACGGTATCGATGACGTGAATGACCCCGTTGGATGCCTGCAGGTCGGCGGCAACGACCTGGGCGCTGTTGAGCTTCGTACTGTCGCCTTCGTGGGTCACGGCCAGGGGCTCGCCCAAAAGCGTGGGGAGGGAATCCAGCTCGGATAGGTCGGCGGCCGTCAAGCTGCCGGGCACGACTTGATACAGCAGGGACTGCTTCAGCAACGGCCCGGTCAGCTGACCCTCCGGTACGCTGGCGAAAGCGTCGTCGGTGGGCGCGAACAGGGTGAACGGCCCTCCTCCCTGCAGGACCTGGTCCAGCCCGGTGGTTTTCAGGTTTGCCACCACCAGCTTGAGCCGCGCATCGCCCTCGGCGACGGTCAGCAGGTCGCCTGGTGCAGCTGCCCGAGCCGGGGGACTCGCAGTGACCGCGAGACACAGCAGAAGGAGCACAGCAACGAGAGACCGACCTTTCATAACGTACCTCCCTCCTGGAAAGTGTGAGGATAGGACATTCTGACACCGACTCTGCGATGTAGACGCGAAACCAGGCAGGAGGGTCTCAGGGCAATGGCGGATTCCCTGCCGTCAGGCCCCCTTGCGCCGGTAGAAGTCCAGGAAGTACAGCCCGACGACGGCCACGACCCCCAGGACCAGCCCCGCGGTGAAACTGTGGACCGGTGCCACGGATTTCGCCAGGAACGCCGTCACGACGACGAGGCCCATTGCCAGAAGAGTGTTCTTCCTGATCCACTCATCCAGTCCGGCCAGAGATGGCCGTGTCGGGTCGATCTGTGCTTGATCGACGGAAACAGGCCTGCTCCGTTGCTCCGGCTCCTCTTGCGGGGACTCAGCTTCCTCGGGCGGAGAGCTCTCCTGGCCAGGCTTGTCGTTCGGATTACTCACGTTATGACCTCAATTCCATGCATGTATGGCTTCAGCACGTCCGGCACGGCGATACTGCCGTCCGCCTGCTGATAGTTTTCGAGCACCGCGATCAACACGCGCGGCATGCCGAGCCCCGACCCATTCAGCGTGTGAACGAACTCGGGCTTCGCCCCCGGCTTTGGACGATAGCGGATGTTCGCACGGCGTGCCTGGAAGTCGCGGAAGTTCGAGCACGAGCTGACTTCCAGCCATTCGCCAATGCCCGGCGCCCACACTTCCACGTCGAACTTCTTGGCGGCGGTGAAAGACAGGTCGCCCGTGCACATCTGCACCACGCGGTAGGGCAAACCCAACTTGCGGCACACTTCTTCGGCGTTGTCGGTCAGCTGCTCCAGCTCCTGGTCCGACGTCTCCGGCGTGCAGAACTTGACCATCTCCACTTTGTCGAACTGGTGGCCGCGTTTGATGCCACGCGTATCCTTGCCGGCCGACATCTTTTCGCGACGGAAGCAGGGCGTGTACGCCACGTGGTGGATTGGCAGCTGATCGGCTTCCAAAATCTCGTCCACATACAGGTTGGTCACGGGCACCTCGGCGGTCGGCACCAGCCAAAGGTCGTCCTGCCAGTCGTGATACAGGTTGTCGCCGAACTTAGGGAGCTGGCCCGTGCCCCACAGGCACTGCTCGCGGACCACGAACGGCGGGTACACTTCGGTGTAGCCCTGCTCGTACACGTGCAAGTCGATCATCCAGGTGATGAGTGCGCGCTGCAAACGGGCGCCGTTCCCTTTCAGCACGTAGAAGCGCGTGCCGGAGATCTTCACGCCGCGCTCGAAGTCGATGATTCCCAGGTGCTCGCCCAGGTCGTAGTGTGGCTCCGCCTGGAAATCGAACTGCCGCGGCTCGCCCCACGTGCGGACCACGACGTTGGCGCTCTCATCCGGCCCTACGGGTACGCTCGGGTCGGGCATGTTGGGCACCTGCATCAGGAGGAGGCGCAGCTCCTGGTCCACCTCGCGCAGGCGATCGTCGAATCCCTTAATGCGATCACCGGTCTCCCGCATTTCCTCGATCAGGGTCTGTCGAGCCTGGGCCTCTTTCATTCGCCCAATCTCTTTGGAAACCTCATTGCGTCGCGCCTTCAGCGCCTCTGTCTGCTGCAAGAGCCCGCGTCGTTCGGTATCAAGACGCAAGATGTCATCGATAGGCGCGGTTGCGTTGAGATCGACCAGCGCTTTTCGCACTTCGTCCGTGTGCTCGCGAATGAAACCGAGATCTAACATGATTGGCCTCCGATTCAAAAGTGCAAGAGCGATATCCGTAGAAAATAATAAGCGCTTCTCGTTACTGAAAGGACGAGAAGCGCCAGGCTACCGTGGTGCCACCTTTCTGCGTCGACGAAACGTCTGTCGACCTCTGTGGTTGCAAAACTCAGGTACAACAACCGCCCGATAACGAGGGCCAGCCGTCACGGCTTAATCAGCCGGCTCGCGCCGACCGTTTGCGCCGGCAACTCAGGAGATGGACTTCACCCGGCTCCAACACCGCTTTCCACCCTGCGCGGCTCTCTGTGAAGGAGGGACGGGCTACTCTTCTCCGTCGCTGTTTTTGCGCTACCTGTTCAATTGCATTTCATTATAACATAGCGCCAGAGGGATGTCAATCAAAATCGCAGGTGGGCGCGCCTCGTGCTATAATGGGCGCCATCCGCATTCTGGGAGTTGTTCTTCATGCGCTTGCACCTGGGGCTCGTCGTCGTTCTCGTCGTGTACGTGGCGCTGGCCGTCGGCTTCAGCGTGGTCACGCCGCCGTTCGAAGCGCCCGACGAGATCCACCACTACGCATTCATCAGCGATTTGGTCCGCGATCGGGCTCTGCCTGTACAGCATCCCGACGACCGAGCGGCGCAGCGCCACCAGCCGCCCTTGTACTACCTGGCGGGCAGCCTGGTGTCCTTCTGGGTCGACGAGCCGGCCGGCTCGCCCTATTCCGTGGCCCGCAGCAACCCTTATTGGGGCTTCGCCTACGGCGAAGTGGGCCGGGACAACAAGAACCTCTACCTGCACGGAACCTGGGATGCTTTCCCGTGGCATGGCGTCGCCCTGGGCCTCCACCTGGTGCGCCTCCTGTCTGTGCTCATGGGCGCGGGAGCCGTGGTCGCGGCCTACGCTGTCGGGCGCGAGGTCTTTCCGGACCGGCCGCTGTGGGCACTCGGTGGTGCGGCCTTCATGGCGTTCAATCCCCAATTCCTGTTCATCAGCGGTGCGGTCAACAACGACAACTTGATCACGCTGTGGGTCACGCTGATTCTGCTGCTGCTCGTGCGCACGGTTAAGGCCGGCATCCGCCTGCGCCGCGCGGTCTGCGTGGGTGTGCTGTGCGGGCTGGCGCTGCTGACCAAGCTGACCGGGCTCTACGTCCTGCCGGTCGTCGCCCTGGCTTTTGCATTGGCTGCCTGGCGGCGACGTGAGTGGCGGCGTTTCGTCGAGGCCGGCGCGATCATCGCCGGGCTGGTGCTGGTGATCGCGGGATGGTGGTTTGCCCGCAATTGGGTGCTGTACGGCGAGCCGACCGCAATGAAGCTGACGCTGCAGACCTGGAACGCCCGCCCGGAGGGAATAAGCTACGGCACGGCCCTGTTCGAGCTGCCCAACGCGGAAACGTCGTTTTGGGCTCGTTTCGGTTACGGCAACGTGCCCGTTCCCAATTGGATCTATCAGGGACTCGGCGTTTTGACCCGAATTGCCGCCCTGGCCGGGATTGCGTGGGTGTATCAGCGGATCGCCGGCCGTGCCGGCCGCTCGTGGAAAGCGCTGGCGGTGCTGGCTCTCCTGCTGTTCGCGCTCAGCATCCTGCTGGTGCGCGCCGACTGGGTGTTCCCATCCGCGTGGGAGCGGTGGGCGCTTTATGTCCCGGCAGCGCTCATCGTGCTCGCGGCCGCGTCGTGGCGCGCTCGCGTACGGTCCGCCGAATCCGGCGATCAGGCCACGGCGGCGGACGCGCCGTATCTGTTGGCCGTCCTCGTGGCGCTGGCCGTGGCTTACTTTGCGGCCATGTTCAGCTACATGACCGTGAGCAGCACGGCGGCCAACGGCCGATATATGTTCCCCGGCCTCGGCGCGGTCAGCCTGCTGATTTTCCTGGGGATCGCATGGCTGTTGCCGCGAGCCCCAACGGCAGGGAGGGGGGCCCGCCGTTGTTCCTGGATCACTGCCTGGGCGATCGTCGCCCTCGTCGGCATGGCGGCGCTGGGCGGCCTGAGCCTCGCCGCGTATCAGGCGCAGGCCTACTCGCGTCCACCGCTGTTGCCCGAATCCGAGGCTATGACCGTTCCTCACGATCTGAACCTGGACTACGACGGTCAAGCCAGATTGCTGGGTGCCACGGTGACACCGGCACGCCTGCGGCCCGGCGACGTGGCCGAGGTGACGCTCTACTGGCAGGCCCTGAAGGAGATGAAGGACGACTACGCGGTTTTCGTGCAGTGCTTTGGCCGAGGCGGCGCTCGCATCGGCCAGCGGGACAGCTTCCCAGGTCTGGGCAACTATCCAACGAGTGAGTGGCGCGCCGGGCAGGTGATCGTCGATACGTATCGCGTCCCGCTGGACCCGAATGCTGCCGCTCCCAATGAACTGACTGTCGACGCCGGCCTGTATCACCCGGGCTCGCTCGATCGACTGCCCGCGACCCGTGCTGGGCAGAAGGTAGAGAGTGCCGCTGTGGCGCAGGTCCGGCTGTCGCCGCGCCGCGCCGCGCACTACGATTGGCAGACGTCAGTCGATTTCAAGCTTGGAAGCGACGTTGCCCTGCGGGGTTACAGCCTGGATGAGGCCGATGTGAAGCCGGGCGGCACGCTGTCGCTCAAGTTGTACTGGCAGGCGCTCGCCCCGATTTCGAAAAACTACACGGTCTTCGTCCACTTCATGGACGATGCGGGGAAGGTGTTGGCCCAGCAGGACGCGCAGCCGGTTGCCGGGGATTACCCGACCGAGGCGTGGGACGCGTCGTCGAACGAAGTGGTCGAGGACGTACACGAGATCCCTCTTCCGCCTGAGCTGCCCGCTGGACGCTATCGCGTCGGCCTCGGGATGTATCTGCTCGACACCATGGAGCGCCTGCCCGCCGTCGATGCGCAGGGCGTCCGCCTGCCGGACGATCGCATCGTGCTATGGGAGGGCGCCCTGAAGTAGGTTGGCTGGAGCGTGTCCGGAAAGCCGTGCGATTGTGCCTGGAATTTCGGGTCGTGAAAGACTTTCGAAGTCTTCAAAACTCCCAGCACGCTGTCCGCGCGGCCAGGTCGCTGGTCTGTGTCGGACGTCCGGGGAGAAGCTCGTCCCTCTACGGCGCCGCAGCCCGCACCTCGAAGGTTCCTACGATCGCGCGCCCATCCGCCACGTCCTGCCCGTTGACTCGCGCAGGCAGGCGTTCGCCTGTTTCCGGCAGGTACAGACCCAGCGCCAGCCGATACTCGCCAGGTGGCAAGACGGGTGGCAGCTGAAGCTCCCTCTCGTCCAAGACCCCCTCGCCCGCATCCCACACTGACGTCGGATAGTTTCCGTGCAGGGGCGCCTGATCCTGTTGCGTCACGATCTCGTCCTGCGCGTTCAATACGTGGACGAAGACCGTGTAATCCTGTTTGACGCGATGAACGGCCTCCCAGTTCAGTCGCAACTGCAGCATCTCGCCCGGACGCGTGAAGTCGGCTCCCAGGCTGTAGCCGCGGAGGGCGAGCGAGTCGCCGAACGTCACTTCGAGCGTGTGCTGGACGTCCGGCTTTTGGATCTTCTTCGGGGCGATCTTGAATGCACTCAGCTCGAAGTGGTCACCCAGTGGCTTGCCGTCCGCAGCGAAAACCGGCAGGCGCCGGCCCGGGTCGTCGTACGGGAAGAAGCCGATCTGGATCCGCCCGAGGCTGGGGCCGGCCTTGCCGGTGACGAACAGGTCGTACTCGTCCCGGAATTCCTGCCCCGGCTTCCACAACACCGTGGCGAACCGCCCGTTGTAGGGAATCGTGTCGACCTGGGCCAGGCGCTCACTGTCGTAGCCCAATAGATGGATGAACAGCTTGTCGCTCTGCGACATCGGCGCGAGGCAGCGCCACTCGAGCGTCACGTGGACCGGGTTGCCCGCCCGAACCTCTGCCGGTGTGATCTGGTAGCCAATGAGTTCGATGCCGTCGCCGAAGCGGGCCGGTGCGCCGGCCGCGGGCGCGGGTCGTGGCAGCCGCGCATCAGCCGGAGGCTGGGCATACGCCGGACCGATGTACTGCAAAGGGGCGGCCACGGACAGCGCGAGCAGGCCTCCCCCGAGCAGGGCCACAGGCGCGGCGGCCCATCGCCGGGGTGCGAACCCGGTCCAACCGGCCAGCAGCAGGAGGGACAGGGCGGTCACAGCCGGGAACAGCAGCCGGCCCTGGTTCGTCGCGTCCACCGTCTGCATGAAACGCAGCAGCGCTGCGTAGACGACCAGGCCCCACGCGGCCAGCAGGGCCAAGCCCCACGCCGTGGCGTCGTCCCACGGAGACGATTTCCCGTGCCTGTGCGATCGTGCACGCAAGCCACGGATCGCCAGGAGGGCCAATCCCGCCAGCCCGAGCCGCATCATCCACTCCAGGGCCGTGTAGATCGAGAAATCCATCAGCACGCCGTTGCCGAACACGCCCCAGAACGACTTCTGCAGCCACGCGGAGTAGGCGACCGCCTCGCCGAGGCGAAGCGCGTCCGGCCGGATCGTCTCGGCCTGGATCGCGACCATCGCGTCGTGCGGAAAGATGCCGCCGTACAGCAGCCATTGGCGCACGTACCACGGACCGGCCACGACGAGCGTGGGGAGCCCGATGGCAAGCCAGCCGGTCGGGAGGAGGCGGAGAGATCGTCGGCGCCACGCGATGACGGCCACGACCAGTCCGCACCAACCGACGAATGCCAGCCCGCTCGATTTGGTGGCTGCGGCCAACGCCGCGATAAGCCCCAGGGCGAGGCCCTCGCGGATGGGCAGCGTTCCACGGCGCAGCGCGCGCAGCAGCAGCCAGGTCCCAATGCCGCAGAAGGCTGCCAGGGCAACGTCGTTCGTCACGAGTCCGCCGGTGGCGATGAACTGGGGATTGAAGGCGACCACAGCCACTGCGCCAAGGGAGAGCGCTGCGCGATCCCCGAACAGCTCACGCGCTGCCGCGTACGTCGCGACGACCGTCACCAGGCCGAAGATCGTGTTGAGCCAGCGCAGGAGGTGTGCTGCGAGCGCAGCGCCGTGGTAGGGGAATCCCTCACGGTCGGTGTGATAGTAGAGGTTCTGGCCGCCGGTTTCTCCGCCGCGGTGGGGGTTGGCCCACAGCAACTCGGTCAGGTCGCCGGTGTCGATTCTCGCGGACATAATGACGGCCGCGCCCAGAACGTAGTACAATGGTGGCTGCTGCAGGCCCTCCCACAAGACCGCGCGCGGGCTCTGGCCGAGACGAGGCAGGCCTTTGCCGTCCGCCAGGTACTTCGTGTATTGGAAGTGTGCGGCCTCGTCCGGTCCCTCGAAGAGCGGCGTCACTGTCCCGTACCACAGTGAGAGCGCTGCAAATGCCACGAGGATCGCGACCAAGACGAGACGTTCAATTCCGCATGGGCGAGTGAGTCGAAATCATAGGGCGTTCAGTCTACATCGCGGACAACGTTTTGACAAATCAAGTCAACTGTGATAGTATTTTGCAGTCTTATAATGAAATAAAGAGTCGTAGCTGAACGCTCTTATCGAGAGGGGTGGAGGGACCGGCCCTGCGAAGCCCCGGCAACCAGGTGGGATGACCCGCATTGCGGCATGAAGCATCATCCCCCCATTTGGTCATCTGAACCATGGTGCCAACTCCGGCAGAACGTGGACGTGCGTTCTGGAAGATGAGAGGTGACCTGAATTTTGTGGACACTCTCTCACCGCAGAGAGTGATTTTTTTGCCTGCGGTCGTAGCGTGCTGCCCCCAGCGAGGTTGCTCTCGCGAGGGAGCGAGGGTAGGGCATCCATGAAACGCTTCCGGCCAGGCCTGCTACCGATGGCGCCGTCTGCCTTGCCGGTGACCGATCCCGAACAGGCCTGGGCACTGATCTTGAGGTACTTCCCGGAGATTCCGGCCTGGCCTCGTCTGCCGCGTCGCTCTTTTCTCGAGAAGGCCGTGCTGCAGCTTAGTGAGGGCTTTCCCGGCGTGGTCTTCGAAGGGGACCATATCTACATCGACGGTGTGTGGGAGAGCGATCCTGCACTCGATCGCCTGTATATCGCTTACCTGGGCGACAACGTCGAACACGGTCGTATCAGCCGCCCGTACGCGATGAGCCTGGATCAACTGCGCAACCAGCGCGTCCACCTGCCCCTGCAGCCGGCGGCGATGGCGGGGCACGTGCTTGGTCCCTTGAGCTGGGGAGCGTCTGTCAAGGACCGGGATGGAAAGCCCATCCTGAACAACGAGATCCTGTTGGACGCGGCGGCCAAGCATCTATGCCTGAAAGCGACCTGGCAAGAAAGTGTGCTGCAGGCGCAGGCGCCAGTGACGATTACCCTGTTGGAAGAGCCCCTGCTGACCCGCGATGCGTTAGCGCTGTTACCCTTCGACCGGGAACGCGCTCTGATGCTGCTGGGGGACGTGCTGGGGGGACTGGCCGGAATGCGCGGCGTGCACTGCCCCTGGCCCATCGATCCTGCAGTGTCGTCCCTTCCGGTCGACGTCTTGAGCCTGGACGTGCGAAACACCGATCTCGACCGGGCAAGCTCTGACTCTGCCGATTTCGAGCTCCTGCGGGAATTCGTGGTGCGCGGTGGTTTGCTGGTGTGGTGCGTCACGCCCAGCGCGGATCGCGTCGAGGGGCAGTCGGCTGCCGAGCTGGCCGACCGACTTCAGGCATGGTTCGATCGGGTGGCCAACGGATCGATGGTGGACGACGTCGCCGCCGCTTCGATTGTCGCCCCCGCGCCGGCATTGGACGGGCTCCCGGTGGCTAGCGCCGAGCGGGCGATGGGCGTCGCGGTCGATGTATCGGACGTCTTGAGAACGAGATTCGCAAAGGGCGGTAGCCGCCCAGATTGATATCGGAGGTTATTCCATTGGCTGTTGTTGTGACCGGTTCGGTCGCCTACGACTACATCATGTCTTTCCCGGGTCATTTCAAAGATCACATCTTGATGGACAAGATCAATACAGTCAGCCTGAGCTTCCTGGTCGATTCCATGCGCCGAGAGCGCGGCGGCTGTGCAGCCAACATCGCCTACAATCTGGCCTTACTCGGCGAGCGCCCGAAGGTGATGGGGACCGTAGGCCAGGACTTTGCCGACTATCGCGCCTGGCTCGAAGCCCACAACGTCGATACGTCGACCATCGTGACGATCGACGACGACTTCACCGCCTCCTTCTTCTGCAGCACCGACCAGGACAACTGCCAGATCGCCAATTTCTACACCGGGGCGATGTCGAAGGCCTGTCAGCTCTCGTTCGAGGGCCAGGAGTGCGACTTCCATCGACCTCGTCGTGATCTCCCCGAACGACCCTGCGGCAATGGTGAAGTACGCTCGCGAATGTGGCGATCTGGGCATACCGTACATGTACGATCCCAGCCAGCAGATCGTCCGGCTGGATGAAGTCGACCTGAAAGAGGGCATCGCCGGTGCTAAGATCCTGATCGTCAACGAGTACGAATTCGAGATGATCAAGAAGAAGACCGGCCTGTCTGAGACAGAGATCGACGCTGCCGTCGAGACTGTGATCGTCACCTGCGGCGAGAACGGCTCGGTGATCACTTCCGGAGGCCAGCGATTCGACATCCCGGTGGTCAAGCCGAAGGTTCTGGCCGAACCCACCGGAGTCGGAGATGCGTATCGCGCCGGCATCATCAAGGGCATCCTTCACGGCTACCCCTGGCCTGTCGCCGGCCGGCTGGGCAGCCTCGCCGCCGTGTACGTGCTGGAGAAGCACGGCACGCAGAACCACGACTACACCCTGGACGAATTCGTCGCCCGCTTCCGCGGGGAGTTCGGCCATGACGCGACCTTCGAGCCAATCTTAGACCACATCTTATGCCTGAGTAAGGAGAACAACGGATGACAGTGGGCCACGACGTAAAGGACTTGAACCTGGCGCCGCAAGGCGCCCTGAGAATCGAATGGGCCGCGCAGGACATGCCCGTCCTGCGCCTAATCCGCGAGCGCTTCGAAAAAGAGAAACCACTGGCCGGCATGCGTCTGGCGGCCTGCCTGCACGTGACGACTGAGACGGCCAACCTGGCGATCACCTTGAAGGCGGGTGGCGCGGATCTGGTGGTCTGCGCATCCAATCCGCTGTCCACCCAGGACGACGTCGCGGCCTGCCTGGTCCGGGATCACGGCATTCCCACGTACGCCATCAAGGGCGAGGACAATGCGACCTATTACCGCCACATCACGGCGGCATTGAATCACAAGCCCAACATGACCATGGACGACGGCGCCGACCTGGTGGGCACTCTCCACAAAGAGCGGACGGAGCTGATTCCGGAGGTGCTCGGCGGTACCGAGGAAACCACGACCGGCGTGATCCGCCTGCGCGCGATGGAAAAGGCCGGAGCTCTGCGATTCCCGGTCATCGCGGTGAACGACGCCATGACCAAGCACTTCTTCGACAACCGTTACGGCACCGGCCAGTCCACGATCGACGGCGTGGTCCGGGCGACGAACCTGCTGCTCGCGGGGCGCAATTTCGTGGTCGCCGGCTACGGCTGGTGCAGCCGGGGCATTGCCATGCGGGCCCGCGGCATGGGCGCGAACGTCATCGTAACCGAGATCGATCCGCTGCGCGCGCTGGAAGCCATCATGGACGGCTATCGCGTGATGCCGATGATGGAAGCGGCCAAAATCGGCGAGATCTTCGTCACCTCCACGGGCGACGTGGCCGTCATCGACAAGGCGCACTTCGAGATCATGAAGGACGGCGCGGTCGTTGCCAACTCCGGCCACTTCAACGTGGAGATCAACATCCCCGCGCTGGAAGCGATGGCCGTTGAGAAGCGCCACATTCGCGAGTTCGTCGATCAGTATCGGCTGCCCGACGGCCGGCGCATCTCCATTCTCGGGGAGGGCCGGCTGGTCAACCTGGCAGCGGCCGAAGGCCATCCGGCCAGCGTGATGGACATGTCTTTCGCCAACCAGGCGCTGGGCGCTGAGTTCATGGTCAAGAACGCCAAGACGCTGGAGCACAAGGTCTACGGCATTCCCGAGGACATCGACCGGGAGATCGCCCGGCTGAAGCTGAAGGCGATGAACGTCCAGATCGACGAACTGACGGCCGCACAGCGCAAGTACCTGGATTCCTGGGAAGAGGGAACGTGATTCTGATACGTAACGCGTAATGCGTAACTGGGATGCGTGAAAGTGATGCGTAATGCGCGGCTGTGTGGCACGCGCCGTGGTGGGCAGTGCACGCATGACGCGTCACAGATTGGGCGCCACTTAACAGGAGGGCATCATGGACGCAGACAGGACGCTCGTTCCAGCGGAGCGGGCCGGCCGAACCCGGGTCTCGGCCACCGGACATCAGCTGGGCCGCGAGTCACTTTCCTGGGCAACTCCTATGACCTGGCGGCTGTCGTCGCGGCGCTGCTGGGGGGCTTCGTAGCCCTGTCCTGCCTGACCTGCAACACGATCTGGTATTGTGCTCCGGTCCGGCGCCATCGTGCTGGGCCTGGTCGGCGTGCTTTCCACCAAAGGATCCGTCGATGCGGACCGGACGCGGCTTCTGTCGTGGCTCGGCATCGCGGGCGGGGCCGTCGTTCTGCGTGCTAATCGCGCTGTGCATCGTGGCTTACGTGGGCCTCATCGCGTTAGCGGTCGCTTCCGGTGGCAGCCACGCAGGCGCCGGTAAGCCAGGTTGTCCGCGCGCCGCAACACGTGGGGAGGGCTGGCGCTGGTGGCCCTCGTGGCCTTTTTCGCCGCCTGGCAGCTCAATCACTTCGGCGGGTTCGCCTGGGATTGGGACGAGGCCGTCTACGCCATGACCGCGCGTCTCGTGGCCCAAGGCAACGCGCTTTACCGGGACGTTTTCTCCAACGTAGTTCCGCTGTTCATCAACTCGCTGAACCTGGCCTTTGCCCTGGCGGGCGATACGATACAGGTCGGCCGGGCAGTGATCGTGCTCTACTCGGCCGTCGGACTGCTGGCGGTGGGCTTGATCGCCAGAGAACTGAGCGGCTGGTTGGCCGCGTTGGGCGCGGTGATCTTCCTGGCGCTGGCGCCTCACTTTTACATGCTGTCGCGGGTGATCGTGGCCGACATCCCGTCTATGTCGCTTGGGGTTCTGGCGCTTGTGGCTGGCGTTGCGCTTACGCGCGACCGGCCGGCGTGCGTGGTTGGCAGCGGCGGGAATGTCCCTGGCGCTGGGCGCCATGATCAAGCTGACCGCGGGGCTGACTGGACCGGCGATCGTGTTCCTGGTGCTGGCGCACGATCTGGCTCGGGCTGACGACCGGGCCGGACCTGGAGCCGGAAGCTGCGTGACGTGACGCTGAGTCTCTGTGCGATGGGCGGTGCCTTTCTGTTGCCTGTCCTGGTTTACGCAGCGATCTACCCGGCACGCCTGGTGTGGGAGCAGCTCGCGTTGTTCCTGCAGGTGCAGGGCAACGTGTTCGTTCTGGACCGGGCTGCCAACTCCGAAATGCTGTGTGTCGTACCTGCTCACGGTGAACCGCCAAATCGCCGCCAATCGCGCACTGACGCTCCTGGCGCTGGCCGGCGCCGTGGCGCTGATCCCACGCAGATGGCGAGACGCAGTCGCCTGGTGGGTCTGGTTTGGGGTCGTGCTGGTGGTGTTGGTGAGCTATTCGCCCCTGTGGACGCACCTGCTGAGCCCGATCCTGTTCCCGCTGGCGGTTGGGGCCGGAGTGGCGCTCGGGGAGCTGGCGAAACGCGCAGAGGGGCTGTTCCAAGGGCGCAACAGGCGCCGCCGTCGACTGCAGGGCGTGGCCGTAGCGGCGCTGACCCTCATCGCTCTGGGATACGCAATTGACCTGCCCACAATTCTCAGCGCGGACGGCCGGTTGGCCCACGCGCCCGGCGGCGAAGCTGAGCGACGCGCGGTTCAGTTCCTGGAGGGCAACACCGCGCGCGACGATTTTGTGATCAGCGACGACCCGTCACTGCCTTTCGCGGCGCGACGGCGCATTCCGCCCAATATGGCCGACACATCCACCGTCCGCATGGCCATCCACTACCTGACGGCCGACGACGCGATTCGAGCGAGCGAGAAGTATTCGCCGGCGGCGATCATTCTGTGGCAGGGCAGTCGCTTTGGCAACTATCTGCCGGAGTTCGCGACGTGGGTCGAGAAGAACTATACCCTGGCCTGGGGCGATTCAGAGACCGGTCGAATTTATCTTCGGCCCGACCGCACGGCAGTCGGCAATTTCGAACAGTAGATGACCTGGTAGATAAGTCTACATAACACATTGCAGTGAATGTGGAGACGGATGACTACAAATCGTAAGGAGGTTGACTAACCTGATGAGCACGACATTTATGAATTCGCCGAAGATGTTCTTGACTTCGGAATCGGTAACCGAGGGGCATCCTGACAAGATCTGCGATCAGATCTCCGATGCCGTGCTGGATGCCATCATCTGCGACGATCCCGACGCGCGTGTGGCCTGCGAGTGCAGCACGACGACGGGCCTGGTCGTCGTCTTTGGCGAAATCACTACCAGCACCTACGTGGATATCGCGCAACTCGCGCGCGAGACGATCCGCGACATCGGCTACACCCGCGCCAAGTTCGGCTTCGACTGCGACACGTGCGGCGTGATCGGTGTCGATCAAGGAGCAGTCTCGCGGACATCGCCCTGGGCGTGGATAAGGCCCTCGAGGCCAAGCGCGGCGAGATGACCGACGCCGACATCGAGGCCATCGGCGCCGGCGACCAGGGCATGATGATCGGCTTCGCCTGCAACGAGACGCCGGAGTACATGCCGCTTTCGATCTCCCTGGCGCACAAGCTGTGCCGCCGCCTGTCGGAGGTCCGCAAGGAGAAGATTCTGCCGTACCTGCGGCCGGACGGCAAGTCTCAGGTGACGGTGGAATACCACTACGGCAAGCCTGTCCGCGTCGACACCGTGGTCATCTCGGCGCAGCACGACGGCAAGGATCGAGTTGGACTGCATCCAGCCGGACATCATGGAGCACGTGATCAAGGCCGTCGTTCCTGCCGAGCTGATGGACGCTCAGACCAAGTTCTACATCAACCCGACCGGCCGGTTCGTCACCGGCGGTCCCCTGGGTGATGCCGGCCTCACCGGGCGCAAGATCATCGTCGACACGTACGGCGGCATCGCCCGGCACGGCGGCGGCGCATTCTCGGGCAAGGACCCCACGAAGGTGGACCGCTCCGGCGCCTACATGGTCCGCTACATCGCCAAGAACGTGGTTGCCGCCGGCCTGGCCGAGCGCGTCGAGTTGCAGGTTTCGTATGCCATCGGGGTGGCCCGGCCTCTGTCGCTGATGGTCGAGACCTTTGGCACCGGCAAGATCTCCGACGACGCCATCCTGGCCCTGATCAACAAGCATTTCGATCTGCGTCCGGCAGCCATCATTCGCGACCTGGACCTGCGCCGGCCGATCTATCGGGCCACTGCTGCCTACGGTGCCTTCGGCCGCGACGACATCGACGCGCCGTGGGAGAAGACTGACAAGGCCGATCATGCTGCGCAAGGAAGCCGGTCTGTAATTCCACTCAATACAAGCGCAACTGAGAGAACGGGGCTCTCCATCTCACGAGGTGGAGAGTCCCGTTTCGTTCGTCCGGCTGTTTGGCCCCGTTTGGTCCATTTCACGCCTGTGTAACATCCGCTTGCCTTCGGGGACCACTATTTTAGCAATTGGGGCGCCAGGTGCGTCGGCGGCGCCAGGTACATCTGCGTGCCCCTGGCGTCCTCGTAGAGCAGGTCGTAATTTTCCTTCACCCAGGACACGTAGTCAGGCAAATACGGAACGATGCGCTCATCCTGCCAGAATATCACCGTCTTGGC
Organism: uncultured Chloroflexia bacterium; assembly: GCA_963843645.1. Taxonomy (GTDB): domain Bacteria; phylum Chloroflexota; class Anaerolineae; order DAOTYC01; family DAOTYC01; genus CAWJLE01. The sequence continues at coordinate 64,488 of CAWJLE010000006.1, forward strand.
CTGGTATTGCCGTGTTACTGAAATTGCCTGTTGCGCCGTCAGCAACCCCGTCTGCAGCCGAACGACTGAGCAATCCACCAGGAATGGGGGAATCCGCCGGTCGCTCAGGAAGGCCAACAACGGATTGTCCGTGACCACGTAATCGTTCGGAGTGGTGTTCGACCGCAGAAGGTCCATGATCGGCGTTGGAACGGAACCCGGCGCATGCTGGCGGGCGAGGTCTTCGGCAGTGATGACGGGAAGATCGGTCAAATACAGCGCCAGTCCGGCGATGATCAGGAGTGCTACCGTCACCTGACGCGCGGGGCCGATGATCCTGGCGAAGCTCACTCCCGGTGGATTCCGATGAACAGCGTGGGCTGCGAGCTTTCGCCGCACCCGGGCCGGCTCGTCTGCGACCCATCCGATCGCCGCGCTTGCAGATACGACCAGGGGGAACAGCAATGGGCTGACCAGGTGGTCCCACAGTGGCGTGTACGACAACAGTGTCGCCAAGACTACCGCCCACCCGGCGACCAGGAACGTCAGCCCACGCCACGAGCGCAGGCCCAGGGCCACCATTCCGCCAACGGCCAGTGCGGTCAGGCCGCGGTTCAGGGCGATCGTTCGGTTGTAAAGCAGGAGGTAGTACAGGAGGCGTTCAGGATTGGCCCGGCGCTCGGACGAGAAGGCGCCGGCCCGGCCCCAGGTCGTGAAGAGCACCTGATCGAGCATCGGGCGCCAGGGCGAGATGATGCCTGCGATGACGAGCGGGATCGCAAACGGAATGAGGGTGGACAGCCCGCTTCTGGCCACCCGGCGCACAGCCGCCCGCCCGCCATCCTGGACGTCACGTGCCAGGATCAGCGCCACGATCAGCGGACCTGCCATGGCCGCGGACAATTTGAGCAGCAGTCCTAGCGAGAGAAGAAATCCCGCGGCGGCCAACCAGGAACGTCGCCCGGTTCGCCAGTAACGAATGGCCGCCCAGAGGGCCAGGCCGCCGACGGCGGCTGCCGGCACGTCTGCCATGATCGTTCGCGCCAGGACCCAAAAATGCGGCGCGATCGCCAACATGACTGCGGCCGCAATGCCGGCGATGGGACCAGCCAGCTCTTTTGCTATCAGCGCCGTGGCCACGAGGCCTAGCGTTGCGAACAGGACGGTCATCGCTCGTCCTGCCGTCAAAGCCTCGCCGGCCAGCGAAAACGCTGCGCTCAAGGAGTGGATGAACAGCGGAGAAACCATCGAGAAGATCTCTCCGTACAGCTTATATCCTTCGCCGCTCATCCTGGCCTCCATGGCCAGGACGCCTTCGTCCCAGTCCCAACTGAATCCGCCCAAATGATTCAACTGCCAGAAGACGAAGAGGATGAGCAGCAAAGACAACCCCAACCCGAACATATGTTTGCGAAGAAACGTAGAAGTAGGCATGTTGCGGCCTCGCTTTCGCTGAACCGCGTACAGCACGGACTCGGTGGGGGCACACAGGGTTCTGCCGGACGAGATGTCATGAGATCGTGGTTTTTAGAAGCGGCGTTTGTTTGGAAATCCCTCTACTACGATGGCTTGACGACTACTTTGATTGCCCCGCCCAGGCGCTTTTCGGCCGTTTCGAAGGCGGCGTGAACCTCGGTGAGCGGGAAACGATGAGTGATGAGCGGCGACAGATCGACCGTCTTACGCGCCAGAAGCGGCAGCGCCAGCGCGAGCGATCGCTGCCCTTCGGCCTTGGAACCCGCAACGGTGATGTTCCATTGATTGATCTTGTGCAGGTTGAGCGGCACCGGCTCTTTGTACGTCGCCACGATGCCGACGCGGGCGTTCTTCTTCGCCATCTCGATGGCGTCTTGCGCGCCCTGGGTGGTCCCCGCGCATTCGAGAACGACGTCCGCGCCCACGCCGTCGGTCAGCTCGAACACACGCTGCACGGCGTTCTCACGCCGGACGTTGATGACGATGTCCGCTCCCAGCTTCAAGCCGACCTGCAGTCGCTCGTCGCGAGTGCCGAGCAGGATGATCGTTCCCGCCCCCAGCAGTCGTGCCAACACCGTGCACATCAGGCCGATGGCGCCGGGCCCGGAAACGACGACCGTCTCACTCGGAACGATGCCGCCAATCCGTCGGATGCCGTAGAGTGAGGTGCCCGCCGTCGTGATCAGCGTGGCCTCGTCTATGGTCATATCGTCGGGGACTTTGTACACGGAGTTCACGTGATTGCACACGTACTCAGCGTAACCGCCGTTGACGGTGAATCCGTAATGGCGATGGCCTTTGTCCGGCTGGCCGTAGTTCAGGCAGGTCGTGTACAACCCGTCGCGGCAGTTGTTGCACACGCCGCAGCCCTTGTGTGGCTCGATCGCCACGCGGTCGCCGATCTTGAGCTGCGATACGTTCTCGCCCAGCGCCGCAATCGTCCCGGCGTACTCGTGGCCGAAGACGTACTTGCCGTATGGAGGCTGATTCGGCCAGCCGTGCGCCAAGATCTTAGGATCGGTGCCGCAGATGGCGCAGGCCTGGACGTGGATGAGAACCTCGTCACGACCTGGTACCGGAACCGGGTAGTCTTCGACGAGCCGCATGTCGCCCTCGCCGAAGAGCACCGCGGCTTTCATTTTGTCCGGAATCGGAGCCATCGTTTCCTCCTCGCTTGAACTCGCTAGAAATGGACGAGCACTTTCATCGCATTCTTGCGGTCCATCGCCGTCTCGAATGCCTGGCGGCATTCTGTGTACGGCAGGCGATGGCTTATGATCTCGCGTGCGACCTCCGGGTAACGTCCGATGAAGGAGAGGACTCGATCGAAGTCGCCCGTCCCGCCTATGCTGCCCATCACGCGTGCTGCCTTCATCGTAATTTGTTTCAGCGCGACATCGACCTCAGGAATGAACCCCAGCGCCATCACCGTGCCCAGAGGGCGAATCAGGTCGATGGCACGATTGAATGCGACGGGCGCGGCCGTCGTTTCGAAGATTGCGTCGTAGCCGCGTCCGGAGTACATGCCCCCGTAGCTCTCAGAGTCGCCCTCGCCAGCACGCACGTCACCGGGTTCGCTCGCGCCGAGCGCGCATGCCTTGTCGATGCGGCTCTCAACCAGGTCGAACAGCTCGACGTGCTCGCAGCCCTCGATATACTTCAGCGCAAAAAAGCACGACAGGCCGATGGTGCCGCCTCCGAGGACGAGGATCTTCTCCTGCCGCAAGTCCGGCCTCGTCTCGCGCACGCGGCGCACGGCGTGCGCGCCGACCGCGAGCGGTTCACTCAAGGCGATCACGTCCAGATCGGCGATAGAATTGGCGCGATAGACGTACTGCTCGTCCTGGAGAAAATACTTGCGTGATGCGCCGTCGATCGTGATGCCGAATTTCTCGATGTTCTTGCAGAGGTTCTGATCCCGCGAGCACCACTCGCACCGCCCACAGAAGATTGAGCAGTCGCCCGTTACCTTGTCGCCCGGTTGCACATGCGTCACGTCAGGGCCGACATCAGTGACTGTGCCGGACCATTCGTGTCCGAAGAAGATCGGATAGTTTTTCGGCCCTTCGTACGTTCCCTGGTACAAGGTCATGTCCGATCCGCACAATCCGACGGCGTGTGTCTGGATCAGGACTTGCCGCCCGGTCGGCGTGGGCGCCTCTTCCGTCACGGTCTCCATGCGCCGATCACCCATCAACACGATGCCGCTCGATCGAACCATCGAATCATGCCCCTCGCGCGCTCAAAAATGAGGCCCTCACAGGCGGCCGAAGAGGCTCGTACCCGTGAAGGCCATGGCTATTGTGTCCTGGTCAGAAGCTATTGAAACGTCAAGCGGTGGCGGGGGTAGCAGTGAGCGCCTTCGCCATCTCTTGCGCCTCGGCCAGAGTGCGCAGCTCGGACATGGTCTCCTGGGTGACGTCTTTTCCGCCGGCGAAATTGTGGACCAGAGTACGAACGGTATAGAAGGGTCCAACCGGGACACCCCACCAGCCAACAATAAACGTAATGAGCGAGTAGAGCAAGCCGCTGGCCGTTCTGCTCCGGCCGGGCTTGATATAGAAGATACGAGATGGCTGGTTGAACGTGAGCAGGAACAGTGAAATGCAGTATTGGTAGCTCACCAGCTTGCCGCCTGCCTGCACTCCATCCTCCAGGTCCCTGAGCGTCATGCCATTAATGCCGTCGATCTTCATCGTCGATTCCCCTTTCAATAGGACGATTCGTCATTGATTCGCTGTCTTATTCTCAAAAAATGATTCAGTTGGTGCGCCTCACATTATATTGCTAACCGGGTGGTTCGTCAACCGGGCAATGAGCGGGGGGTGTATGCCGGATTATGGGCGAAACGGCGGCCGCCTCACCTCACATTGACAGTTCCATCGTTCGTATGATAAAATCGAGGTAAATGAAACCCGTTCATTTCGATTGTTCAACTTCGAGGTGTGACTTGACGTTGCGGCGTTGCAGGCCAATACCATCGCTCCGGCGCTGGTTGCCGCCACTGGCAGTGTGGCGGGTCCTCGCTGCGTGCCTGATCGTCGCCCTGGTTGCCGGTTGCGCGAGCCCGCTGGCCATGTTCCAACCGGAGCCCACGCCTACTCCGACCCCGCCTCGCGCCGACCTGGTGGCGCTCAACTTCTTCCGTGCCTGGGGCCGAAGCGACTTCGGCGTCCTGTACGACCTCCTGTCCTCGAATTCGCAGGCCGGCATCACTCGCGAGGAACTCACCGACTTCTTTCGGCAGTCCTACAACGACGCGGGCATCTACGCGGCGAACGTCGAGATGCGTGCTGTACTGCAGAAAGTCGGCGACGCGCAGGTCTCCTACCACGTCGTCTACGATTCCGGCGCGGTCGGGCGTTTTGAGGCCGACAACATCCTCCCCTTGACACTCGAAGGCGATCAATGGCGCGTGGAATGGTCGCCCACGATCATCTGGCCGCAGCTGGCGCCCGGCAACCGCTTTGAAGTGGTCGAGCAGGTGCCCTCGCGTGGCAACATCTACGACCGCAACGGTCTGGGCCTGGCCGAAGAGGGCCGTCAGGTGACCGTCGGTGTGGTGCCCGGCCAGATTCCGGCGCAGAGCACCGTTCTGGCCTCGCTGGCGACGGTGACCGGCCTGCCCCTCGACGACATTCGATCGAAGATCAACGCCTCACGTCCTGACTGGTTCGTTCCGCTGAAGGACATGCCCGTGGAGGACTACCAACAGGTCGGCGGGTTCCTCGAGAGCCTGCCCGGGGTGGTCTCCAAACAGGCGTTCGTCCGCGCGTACAACGAGAAGGGCGTCGCGTCGCACATTGTGGGCTACATTGGCAAGATCCGAGAAGAGGAGCTGGACGCCTGGAAGAGCAAGGGTTACCGTGGCGACGAGGTGGTTGGGCAGGCCGGCCTGGAGCGCCTGGGCGACACCTACCTGACCGGTCGAAAAGGCGGTGTGCTCAGTGTCGTCGATGCCCACGGCGAGCCGGTCGGTGCTGTTGCAGAGCGCGATGCCCTGGCGAGCCGTAATATCATCACCACGCTGGATCGCAACGTGCAGGCTGCAGCCCGCGCGGCGCTGGGCGATCGGCGCGGCGCCATCGTGGCGATCGATCCCAAGACCGGTGAAGTGCTGGCCCTCGTGAGCAGCCCCTCGTACGACCCGAATGAACTCATCGGCGACGTGAAGGCGTCTGAATTGCAGAGCATGCTGACCGATCCGAACCGGCCGCTGCTCAACCGGGCGACGCAGGGCACCTATCCGCCGGGCTCTGTCTTCAAGATCGTGACCGAAAGCGCGGCGCTGGAAGCGGGCGGCTACGAGCCGACTTCATCCTTCGTGTGCAACGGAACCTGGTACGGCCTCGGCGAGAAGTGGGCCAAGACCTGCTGGCTGCTCACCGGACACGGCAAGATCAACCTTCGAGACGCGCTGACGGCGTCGTGTGACATTGCGTTCTACGAGGTCGGCAAACATCTGGACGAGCTGGACCAGACGCTGCTCGCCCAGTACGCGCGGGGCTTCGGTTTCGGCAAGCCGACCGGATTGGACGGCTTTGACGAGGCGACGGGCGTCGTGCCCGACCCAAGCTGGAAGACCCAGAATCTGCACGAAGTCTGGTATCCAGGCGATTCAGTCAACATGGCCATCGGTCAGGGTTACATGCTCGTCACGCCCCTCCAGGTGGCAATGATGATCGGAGCGGTCGCGAATGGCGGGACCCTGTATCAGCCGCAGCTCATTCGCCGCATCGATGCCTCCGGCGACCAGCCGGAGATTCAGCTCACGCCGAAGGCCGCCGGTAAGCTGCCGGTGACCCCGGAACACCTGCAGGTCATCCAGCAAGCGCTGTTGGGCGTCACCACCGGCGCCGCAGGCACGGCCGTGCAGGCCTTCAGAGGCTTCCCGATCAAGGTCGCCGGCAAGACCGGCACCGCAGAGAACCAGGCCGAGGATCCGCACGCCTGGTTTGCCGGATATGCTCCGGCGGACAACCCGCAGATTGCCATCGTCGTCATTGCCGAGCAGGCCGGCGAGGGCTCCGAGGCCGCCGCGCCGATCTTCCGCCGCGTCGCCGAGGCCTACTTCGGCGTCCAACCCCCGTCGCCCACCCCGACGGCTACCGTCCGCTCCCGCGTCGCCACGCCGACGGCCAAGCCGAAGGGCACGCAGTAGGCGCGCGAATCGTGGGTCAGCAACAAGTCAGAGCGGAAACGACTACCAAACAGGTTAGACAGGATGGATAAGATAGACAGGATAGAGAAAATTCTTTGGAACTATCCTGTCTATCTTATCCATCCTGTTTGATGCTCTAGCCTCTCTCAGCTTCTGTGTTGGTATCCCCACTGGGAGACCTCAAATTCCGTTCGCGCCGTTCGTTTCCTCCTCGACGCTGAAGGCGAGGGCCAGGGCGGCCTGGGTGATGGCCTGGTAAGCCGCGGCCAGCTCGCTCTGCAGCGACGTTTCGCCCATGAACGCCGGTTCGCCCAGTCGCTTGAGGACGGGCAGCATGATCTGCGGCGGTTCGATGCTGAGCGGGAAGGGCTCGAGGGTCTCCGCGGGTTCCCAGAAGTGGGCGAGCGTGTCTTCCAGCGGTACGACCGTCTCGTATTCTGGGGCGTCGCCCTCTGCCAGGGCGGCGTCCTGACCCGCTCGACGCTGGCGCAGCGCGGCCAGGATCTGCTCCTGGGTCCGTCCACGCAGGCGAAAGAGCAGGAAGGGGTCCTCGTCGAAGCGCTCGCCCAGGATGTAATGCGCAGCCGCAACGTGCTTGCAGGGATTTGCCCAATCCGGACACGAGCATTCGGTGATGAGTTCGTCCCGGTTGTTAGGGAAGAGGCTGACCCCGGCGGCTGCGAAGGCCTCTTCGATGTCCCCGGGCATCTCGCCCGCCAGCAGCTGGGCGGTAAACAGAGCCTGGCCGGCCATCGCGTCGATGACTTTCTCCCATTGGGCGTCCGTGAGCGGGGTGACCTGGATGGTGATCTTGTAGGGCGTGGCGCCGGGAACCCTGAACGCGTGCCTTCACGCCGCCCTTGGCCTCCTCGATGGAGAGAACCTGTCCGTGCCGCGCGTAGGTGCGCCCTCGACTGAGCCGATTCTTGTCTACCAGGCGCTCCATGGCCTGGATCCAGCGCGTCGCCCACCAGTTGTGGGCGAACTCGCCCCGCTGGCAGCGGGCCTTGATGCCCCCTTCGACTTCACGGGGGTGCGAAGGCGCGTAGTAGGAAAAATCCCCATCGTATGGCTCCCAGCCTCGTCGTCCCATAGCTGTTCCCCCATCGCTAATCGCTATCTGCGCAGCCGGACCAGCTCGCGCAGGTCGTCGGTGGAAAGCTCCGTCAGCCAGTCTTCGCCCGCGCCGACTACGGCCTGCGCCAGAGCTTTCTTGCTCTCGATCATGTCGTCGATCATCTCTTCGAGCGTGCCCGTCGGTGACGAACTTGTGCACCTGCACGTTGCGCTTCTGGCCGATGCGGAAGGCCCGATCCGTCGCCTGATCCTCCACCGCCGGATTCCACCAGCGGTCGAAGTGGAAGACGTGATTGGCCCGCGTCAGGTTCAGGCCAGTGCCGCCGGCTTTGATCGACAGGATGAAGATCATCGGGCCGTGATCCTCTTCCTGAAAGCGATTGCACCAGTTGGTCGCGCTTCGCCGCCGGCACTCCGCCATGCAGGAACTGCGTCGGGCAGCCCACCGCCTCGGGGAGGTAAGCGCGCAAGATGTGGCCCATCTCCGCGAATTGCGTGAAGATCAGCGCCCGGTCGCCGACCGATACGACCTCTTCCAGCAGCTCGATCAGGCGGGCGAGTTTGCCGCTGCGCCCGGCCACGTCGGCCAGCTCGTTCCCTTTCGCATCCACCTGATGGAGGTACTGTACGGGATGGTTGCAGATCTGTTTGAGCTGCATCAGCATGCTCAACACCAGGCCGCGACGTTGGAATCCCTCGTTCTCCTCGACCTTCCGCAGAGAGTCCTCCACGACCGACTCATACAGCGTGGCCTGCTCTTCGGTCAGGCTGCAATAATCTTTCGTTTCCAGCTTCTCCGGCAGGTCCTGGATCACGCGCGGATCGGTTTTGACGCGCCGCAGGATGAAGGGCGCGACGATCTTCTTCAGCCGCCGGGTGGCCTCTTCGTCCTTGTAACGCTCGATGGGCAGCGCGAACTGCTCCCTGAATTTCTGACGCGAGCCGAGATAGTTGGGGTTGAGGAAGTGCATGATGGACCACAGCTCTGAGAGGCGATTCTCGACCGGTGTGCCGGTCAGCGCCACGCGGAAATCAGCGTGAATCTGCCGCACGGCTTGGGTCTGTTTGGCCGACGGGTTCTTGATGTTCTGGGCCTCGTCCAGGATGACGCCCAGCCAGGGCACGGTCCGAATGACTTCCGCGTCGCGACGGACGACGGCGTAGCTGGTCAGCACCAGGTCCGCTGACTGGGCTGCCTGGACGAACTCCTCGTCCCGCAGGCGATTGGCGCCCTGGTGGACCCACACGGTCAGCGACGGGGTGAAGCGGCGCACCTCGCGCTCCCAGTTGGTGACGACAGACGTGGGGCAGATCAACAGGGTCGGGCCGGGCAACTGGCCGGTTTCCTCTTTTTCCCGCAGCAGCAGGGCCAGGGTCTGCACGGTTTTGCCCAGGCCCATGTCGTCGGCCAGGCACGCGCCCAGTCCCCAACGTCGCAAGAAATTCAGCCAGGAGTAACCGTAGCACTGGTAGGGCCGGAGTTGGCCCTGCAGGCCGTTGGGCTGCGGCAGCTCCTCCAGTTTCTCGTGTTGAGTCAGGCGCGCGAGCCAGTCCGAAAGCCAGCCCTCCGTGACGACCTCGTTCACCGGCAGGCCGTCGAAGGTCCCCTCTGCGGTCAAGCCCCAGGCCAGTGCATCCTGCAGGTCGATCTCGCCCGTCTGCCGTTGCTTCTCCCAGAAGTGGATGGCGGCCTCTACCTGCTCAGCGTCCAGCCGCACCCACTGCCCTCTGATCCGTACCAGCGGGGACTTCAGGGCGACCAACGCCTGAAACTCCTTCTGGCTGAGAGTCGTGTCGCCGAGGGAAACTTCCCACTCATAATGGATCAGGTTCTCGAACGACAGCTTGCCGTGGCTGATGGCGTCGGTGTTTGCGGATCGTGTCGGGCGCATACGCAGGCGCGCGCCGAGCCGTGCGCCGGACCTGTTCCACCACGGCGGCGTCAGCAGGCTGAAGCCGGCCTGCGTTAACAGAGGAGCTGCTTCTCGCAGGAACGCGTAGGCTTGTGGGGTGTCGAGTGACATAGAATCCGGCCGGGCCGTCTTAAGGCTGGAGGCGATGGGCGAAAACAGGCGTGCGGCATATCCCAGGCCGGCCAGCAGCTTCTCCTGCGGTTGCTCGAATCGTCGCCCCAGCTGTTTCAAGACGTTGCCCCGGGTTTTCCATACGGCGTGGGCCGGCACCAGCAGGCTGGCGTCGTCGCGGGCCTGGAGCAGATAGTGCAGCTGCCACTGATCCTCCTGCCCTGACTCCGAAACGTCGTCCGGAGACGGTTCGACTGGCTGTGCCGGTGCCTCTAGCCGAAAAGCGACGCAGAATGCCGCGTCCCCGGCGACGTGCAGATTGCGCATCCAGGCCTGATGGCTGCGGGCCAGCGCGTCCAGCTGCGCAGCCGAAGCATGCACTTCGGGATCCTCGTGGAACAGCGCGGTCAACCAACTCCCGAGAGCTTCTTGGCGTCGAATGAACCGGACGGAGGTTGCGGCGGATCTTCCCCAGTGGCGAGCCAGGGCGTCCGACATGGTCTTCAGAAATGTGTCGAGCAGGGACTGCGGTGAAAGGGGCTCGTCGTGCCCGACGATCTCCGCCCGGCAGATGGGCGGCATCGCCGCTTCCAGGCGAGCCAGGCGCGCCGCGTCTTTGGTGCTGTCCAGCACGGGCAGCCAGCGGGCGTGGAAGACCCGACCCTTGTCGTCGGCGGGAGCCAGAACGGGGACGATTTTCTGTGCCGCCAATGTCTCCAGGACCAGGCCTGCGGCCGTGCGCCAGTATGGCACCTCCGCCGACAGGGTCCCCTGTGGGGCCAGCGCGTCTGGCGGCGGGAGATGGATCAGGACTTCCAGCGCCCGTCTTGCGGGCAGACTGAGTCCGTTCACCCGCCAGGGAGCCAGAAAAGGGGCCGTCTCTTCATCCAGCTCCCAGTCGTGCAACAAGCCGGGCGATGGCCGTGGCCCGGTGCGAGTGCTAGGCAACCGCAACAGAATCTGCGTTGCTTCAGCGCCCGCCAGGTGACCGCCCAGGCCCGGGACATGGCTTAGCTGGGAGTGAGACATGCAGAAGGGATGGTCTTTGGGGGCAGGTCTTTGAGACAGCCGGCCTCTTCGCCTGGGCGGAGGCGGTGCCTCGGATGTCTCGACCCAAAACAGCATCTCCCCCGCGTCTGCGGGCAAACAGGGCGGCTGCCAATGTGCGTGCAAAACCCACATGGATTTTGGACCTCACTCGTCGGATATCGCGGGCATTGTACTGCGATTCGCCTCGGCGGGCCAGTCCGCTCCCACAGATGGTTCAGTCGAAGCGCCCTGTCGATTGAACTGAATTCGGTTGCTGCAAGATGGCTCGTGCGTCGCAACCATCGAGAGTCGGCTGCGGCGAGAGAAGGAGGAAATAGACATGACCAGGCCATTCAAGGTGGAAGTCGAGACCCGGAATTCCGATCTGATGGGCAGGTTCCCGTAAGATGCATCCAAGGCCAATGTCGTGCGGACATTTAAGCTTCGGGCTTCACGTTGATCAGGGAAAACACATAGCGATGGTCCGCACCAACAGCGATGGAACTAAAACTCCTTTGACGATGCCCAATCATCCTCGCATCAATGGGCCGACTCTGCGCGATCTGCACGCAGGTCGAGTTTTCTTGTGACGATTTCTTGAGCGCGTACGACAGAGCCTGACTAATTGCCCTGCTGGCCCTGCCGGCTTGTTCGCGTCCCTCGCCTTCTTCCGCTATAATACCCGGCCATGCCATCAACTGTGTTCGAGCACGCGACGGTTCTGTTGACGGCGCAGCAGTTGAGTGACGATGAGGCGCGCACGCTGCTGGCCCCAATCGGCTTCGCCGATTGGCGGGCCGCCCTGCGCCTCTTGCGGTCTCTGTCTCCTGACGAGGGTTCTCGCGTCGCGCTCGCAGGCTGCCTGTCCGATCTGCTACAGGCCCTCAGCGTCACCGGCAACCCCGACCGGGCGTTGTCTGCTTTCGAGCGTTTTGCTGCGGTGCACGAGGACCGCCCGGCACTCTACGACACCCTGACAGACCAACCTCGCTCAGTCGAAACGCTCGTCACGGTCTTTTCGGGCAGCCAGTTTCTAACTGAGATTCTCTTTCGCCAGCCCGCGTACTTGGCCGAAGTCCTCACCGATTTCCGGCGCCTGGCCGAGCAAAAGTCAGAGGCGCGGTTCGACGCCGAGGCGGCTGTGGCCTTCGCCGCCGGTGCGGCATCGACTGCATCACAGGGAGGCAAGCCACTCGACGCGCTGCGGCGTTTCCAGCGTCGGGAGCTTCTGCGGATCGGCGCCTGCGACCTGCTTGGGTTGTTCGACATGCCCACCGTGGCCGCGCAGCTCTCGCACCTGGCGGATTCGCTTATCCGGGCATGCCTGACCGTCGCTGAGACCGAAGCAGGTGTTTCCACCGACGGCTTCGTCGTCCTGGCGATGGGCAAACTGGGCGGCGAAGAGCTGAACTATAGCTCGGATGTGGACCTGCTCTTCGTGGCCATGTTGGAGCCGACCGCGTACCTGCGTCTGGCCGAGCGCCTGATCGACGCGCTGACGCGTGCCACAGATGAAGGTTTCCTGTATCGGGTGGACATGCGGCTCCGGCCCTGGGGCAGCAGTGGCGCGCTGGTCTCCTCGCTCGACGGGCACATCCGTTACCTGGCGAAGCCTGCCCGTCTGTGGGAGAAGCAAGCGCTCCTCAAGGCCCGCGTGGTGGCGGGCGACGTGGCCGTGGGCGCCGATTTCTTGCGCCGCGCCCAGCCGTTTTTGTTTGGGCTCGATCGAGAGTCCATCCGGGCCGACGTCCACGCCATGAAGCAGCGTACGGAGGCATTCTTGCACGAGCATGGCCGCGACTGGGGCGAGGTGAAGCTCGGTGAGGGCTCCATCCGCGACGTCGAATTCGTGGCCCAGTTTCTGCAGCTCGTACACGGCGCCGAACATCCGGAGGTTCGCAGCCGCAACACCCTCGACGCGCTGGCTCGCCTGCACCACAGCGGCTTCCTGCCGCCCGACGAATACCGTGTTCTGGTGGAAGGCTACACCTTCCTGAGGACCGTCGAGCACTACTTGCAGATGTTGGATTACCGCCAGACCTACACGTTGCCCAACGATCGCCCGGCGCTCCGGCAACTGGCGCGCCGGCTGGCTTTTCGAGGCGCCGACGCGGGCGAGCGTCTGGTGGCTCGTTATCTGGAGCACAGCGCAGCCATTCGCGCCGTGTACAGGCGTTATCTCGAGGCTGAGACTATGGAGACCAAGAACAGGTCCGATTCTGCTGCCGTGGAGAGGCAAACCTCATCGTCACCGGCCGACCGTCACGTGGGACGGATGGGCCAAACGTATGCCGCTCGCTTCACGGCGACGGAAATCGCTCGCCACAGCGAGTTGGCCGGCTTGCTGAACGACAGCCACCTGGTGGAGGTGGTGGCTGCGCCGCTGGCCGGACCGGACGACCGCTGGCTGGTGACGATCGTCGGCTACGACTATCTGGGCGTCCTGTCGTTGATTTGCGGCTTGCTCTTTGCCTACGGCTTCAATATTCACGATGGTGACAGCTTCACCTACGAGCCGGCGGCGGAACAGGAGGCGCCCGGCACAGCCGAGCAGCCATCCTATCGTCCACGACGTGGTCTCCGGCTGCAGAGCGTCGCAACGCCCGGCGACGACCGGCGCCAGAAGATCGTGGACGTCTTCACCGTTAGCCCGGTGCTGGGGGCCGTGGCTGACGACCTGTGGGCGCGCTACGCTGCCGACCTGGGGGCGCTCTTTTCGCGGCTCAAGGCGGGCGAGCAGCGAGAAGCGCAAGGCGAGCTGGTCCGCCGCGTGGCGGCTGCGCTCCACCACATCCCGGGCGCGTCGACGGCACTGTATCCGGTCGACATCGAGATCGACAACGATACGTCGGAGCGCTATACGGTCCTGCGCATCGATACGCCTGATACGATCGGGTTCCTCTACGAGTTCACCAACGCTCTGGCCCTCAACGGCATCTACATCGCCCGCATGACGGTCGACACAGCCGGCAACCGCGTGCGCGACGTCTTTTACGTCACGGACACGCGCGGTCAGAAGATTACTGCACCCGAGCGGCAGCGCGAGCTGCGCGCGGCGACAGTCTTGGTCAAGCATTTCACACACCTGCTGCCGCACTCGCCCAATCCGGAGAGCGCGCTCGTCCATTTCGGCGAGTTCCTCGGGCAGCTTTTTCGCAACCCAACCTGGCCGGACGACCTGTCCTCGTTGGAGCGGCCCGAGGTGTTGCACGCTCTGGCTCACCTGCTGGGCGTGAGCGAGTTCCTGTGGGATGACTTCCTGCGCATGCAGTATACGAATCTGTTCCCGGTCGTGGCCGACGTCGACGCGCTGGGGACCCACAAGTCGAAGGACCGGCTTCGGGCGGAGCTGGACGCCACGCTGCGCGCTGCTTCCGGATCAGGGCACGGTGGCCACGCTGAGCAGGTCGAGGTCCTGAATGCCTTCAAGGACCGCGAGATGTTCCGCATCGACATGCGCCACATCCAGGGGTTGGTGCCGCGCTTCGGACAGTTCTCCGGCGAGCTGGCCGACCTGGCCGAAGTGGTCGTGGCGGCGGCGTACGGGTTGTGCTATCGCGAGGGCGTCGCCGAGTTCGGCGTGCCGCTGCTCGAGGACGGCGGCCCCTGCCCAATCAGCCTCTGCGCACTGGGTAAGGTAGGCGGCCGCGAGCTGGGCTACGCCTCGGACATCGAGCTGATGTTCGTCTATGTGGGCGCGGGGCAGACTTCGGGGCCGAAAACCACCAGCACAGCTGAGTTCTACGAGAAGCTGGTGCAGGAGTTCGTGCGTACCATCCAGGCCCGGCGCGAGGGCATTTTCCAGGTCGATCTGCAACTCAGACCGTACGGCAAGGCCGGCAGCATGGCCGTGTCGCTGGACAGCTTCCGGCGTTATTTCGCGCCTGGCGGCCCGGCCTGGGCTTACGAGCGCCAGGCCCTCGTCAAGCTTCGCCCGATTGCCGGCGATCCCGAGTTCGGACGGGAGATCGTGTCCCTCCGCGACGAGTACGCGTACGCCGAGCCGTTCGACGTCGTTGCCATGCGCGGCATGCGCGAGCGGCAGGTCCGGCACCTGGTCGCCGGCGGTACGATCAATGCCAAATATAGCCCCGGCGGGCTGGTCGACGTGGAATATCTGGTGCAGGGCCTTCAGATCACGTATGGCCGTGACAACCCGGCTTTGCGGCTGACCAACACTCGTGAGGCGATGACCGCGCTGGGTTCCGCGGGCATCTTAACTTCCGAGGAGTTCTTGCACTTGCGTGATGCCCACCGCTTCCTGCGACGCCTGATCGATGCCTTGCGCATGGTCCGCGGCAACGCCAAGGATCTCACCGTTCCACCTGTGGATGACGAAGAGTTTGCGTTCCTGGCCCGTCGCCTCGGTTACGAGGCGGACGTCGCCCGCCTCCACGCCGACCTCATGCGCCACTTCGAGGCCGTTCAGGAGCTGAGCACGAAGAAACTGGGATGAAAGATGGTTTTACTACCAGGGACGCGAAGAAGACGTAAATAGAGACAAGATGAGGCCATCAAACAAGATAAACAGGATGGACAGAAGCAGCTCTTTTGCTTGTTCGATCCATCCTGTGCATTCTGTTCGGTGAGCTGTGGTGGTCGCGATTCGGTCAGCGGGCTTTCAGGACGCGCAGGGCCCGCAGAGTGACCCATTTGTTGGGTTGTTTCTTCACACCGAAGTCGACCCAGGTCTTGCCCGTATAGTCGTATTCCAACATCCAGCGGCCCCGGTCATCCTGTTTCTGCAGTATCGTCGACCACGCGTTCGCCAATCGAGGATCGTTCCCGTAGCCCAATCCCGCCAGCGCCTCGACAGATTGCAGGAGGTCGGTGACGTAGAAGACCGGAAAGCCGAACTTCCACCAGTTTCGGCTCGGCCTATCGTCGTTGCGGGTTGGGTAGTCCGCCTTCGCCGGATCTGTGCCAAGGAGGAAGTCTGCACCACGCGTTATGGCGCGATCGATCTGCAGCGTACGCCGCGCGGCGGGCCATTTGCTGAAAGCGAGCATCACTTTGACCGCGCCCCAGGCGCAAGGCAGCTTGTTGTTTGCTCCGCAAGCAAACGAGGGCCCGCACTTGTATGCGTAGTAGCGCAGCGGCGACTGTTTGTCCTCTGCCGGTGAGACGCCTTCTCCTGTGACGCTGCGGGCCATCCATTCGAAGGCCGGCTCCAACCGAGGGTCGTCACAGCCGAGTTGGAGCAACGCCCAGCCCAGGTTGCCCTGCAGGCAATCGATCGTTCCGGACGGAGCGCCGGTCGCGGAGAATTGCCCGCCGGAGGTGAAGGCGTGGTCCAGCAAGTAGGCGCAGGCCGTCTGCACGCGAGAGTCTGCCGCCGGCGACGCGCCCAGCTGGGCCAGCATGATCAGCGACCAGACAGTCGAGCGATACTTCGGATTATAGCCCGGCCCCGGCCTGGCCCAGTAGCCCACCTCATCCATCGCATTGAGGATAGTGGCTATCGGACCTTCGGCGTGTGCCTTCGTTCTCGCGTTCAGCAACTCAGGATCGTCGGGAGCCAGGTCCATCAGGTCGCGTAGGGCCAAATACCGGACTCCCGGTTCGTTCTCTTCGAGCAGCCAGTCTAAGGGATCATCGTTCAGCTGCTGACTTTGCCATGACATGACCGTTCCTCCCTCATCCCAGACTTCCGACACAGCCCAGCGGTCTGTGCTGGGCTGTGTCGGAAGTCTCTCCGTCTTTGGAAGCTCTATCTCAGTCCTGCGAACAAGTTCGGTTTCAATCCCGTCCCGCGCCACCGTCGATCTGGCCAAGATGAAGTCCCTCGTGCTCCACCCACTCCCCATGGAACCACTCGTCCTCCGGGTCGTGCCGGCCTATCTGAGTCAGGTGGCAGCGGATGCCCTGCAGCTTCTTTTCCACGAACGCACTCACGTCAATCTGTGTCGTGATCTGCTCGCGCGGGTAGCCGACCATGGGGAAAGGCACGCCGTCCATGCTTACCGAGGGCGGACGGCCGTTCTCCCCCATCCTGTCTACCTGGTCTGCCGTGATGACCCGATAATACAGCTTGTCGACCTGGTGCGGCGAGCACGTATCGCTGACCGGGCCAGGGAAGCAATCCTTGTCCGTTGCCAGCGTCACCGCGATCGTCGCCCAGCGGTGCACAGCGATGTGATCGTAATGCCCATACATGCCCTCAGGACCGAATGTGACCACAACCTGTGGCCGGATTTCCCGAAGCAAGCGCACCAGCTTGCCCACGGCCTGGCCCTGATTCACGATGGGCAACTGGCCGTCCACGTAGTCCATGAAAACCGGTTCGTGTATGCCGTAGCTCTGGCACGCACAGCGCAGCTCCTGCTCGCGTACGTAGGGCAGGTTGGCGGGCGTCGCCATATCGGGCTCGGCGATCTCGCCGGCCTCGCCACGCGTTGCGCTGACCAGGTACACCCCCACGCCTTCCGCCGCGTACCGTGCGAGCGTTCCTCCCACACCAAAAGCCTCATCATCCGGATGAGCAAATACCGCCAATAGTCTTAAGTTTTCCATGTTATCACCCCAATCATGCGCATGTCCGCATCATTATACCACACTCTTCAAAGATGACCCGTTTGGGTACTAGATAATAACCTTCACGACCCCTATAATAGCGATATAGTTGCACAGTGATTAGGAGATCGGACGCATGGACGCAACCACTCAAATGCTTCTCCCCGTTGCAGGGGTTCTGCTCGGCGTCATGGCGGCGGCCTCTAGTCATTCTTCTTATTTCAGATGGTCTTCATGGACACGGCCGCTACGATTCCGACCGGCGCGATGGCCGAACGGCTCAAGTTTTCTGCCTTTGTCATCATGAGCCTATGGGTGTCAATGGTAATTTACCCTCTGTTCGGCAACTGGGTCTGGGGCGGTGGCTGGCTGGCTAACCTCGGCAACACGCTGGGTCTCGGTCATGGCGTGGTCGATTTCGCCGGCAGTGGTGTAGTCCACATGGTTGGCGGAATGGTCGGGTTGGCCGGCGCCATCGTCCTCGGACCCAGGATCGGCAAGTACAACAAGGATGGAACGCCCAACGTCATTCCGGGCCACAACATTCCGATGGCTGTTTTGGGCACGATCATCCTGTTCTTCGGCTGGTTTGGCTTCAACCCGGGCTCTACGCTCAGCGGCAACGACCTACGCATCGCCCTGGTCGCCGTCAACACGCTGATTGCGGGCGCGGCGGGCGGCACGGCGGCCATGTGCTACATGTGGTGGTTGGGCGCGGCCAAGAAGCCGGATCCCGGCAACTCGGTCAACGGCATCCTGGCGGGCCTGGTCGCAGTGACAGCCCCGTGCGCATTCATTCCAACCTGGGCGGCACTGGTCATCGGCCTGATTGCGGGCGTGTGGGTCTGCATTGCCGCAAGTCTCATCGAGCGCGCCGGTGTCGACGATCCGGTGGGCGCGGTGGCGGTTCATGGCGCGAACGGACTGTGGGGCGTCATTTCCCTGGGCATCTTTGCTGACGGCACGTATGGCGCCGGCTGGAACGGCGTGGGTGCGGACAGCTATCTGGGCGCCGCCGGACGCGGCGTGACCGGCCTGTTGTACGGCGATGCCAGCCAGTTGCTGGTGCAGGGCATCGACGTGGTCGTTAACGTCGTGGTCGTTTTCGGCCTGACTTACTTGTTCTTCCGCGTGTTGGACCGCGTGATGGGCCTGAGGGTCAGTCGGGAGGACGAGCTCGCTGGATTGGACGTGCCCGAAATGGGTGGGCTGGGCTACGCCCCGGACATCCCGGTGCCTGGCGGACAGGTGGCACCCATACCGCGGTGGCAGCCCGGCTGCGCTCCGGCGGCCTGTGCGGGTGAAGCGACGATCTAGATATCGATCTGGATGATGAGTTCGCACCCCTGGCCGCTCGAGCTCAAGCTTCGAGCAGCCAGGGCCCGCCTGTTGGCTTTTAGGGCGTGTGAATATCAGAACTTCATGTTATAATACCTCTGCCGAACAGAGAGTACACAGAAGGAGGGCATGTAAGATGCCAAAGTCGGTCACGGACGTAATGAAGATGGGTAAGGAAGTGAAAATGGTGGACCTGCGGTTCACCGACCTGCCCGGGATCTGGCAGCATTTCACTATCCCGGCGAGCCACCTGGAAGAAGACCTGTTCACCGAGGGTATCGGCTTCGACGGCTCATCCATTCGTGGATTCCAGGAGATTCACGAGTCGGACATGCTGCTTATGCCCGACGCCAACAGCGCGTTTCTCGACCCGGTATTCGAGATCCCGACGCTGGTTCTGATCTGCGACGTGTACGACCCGCTCACGCGCCAGCCGTACAGCCGCGATCCACGCTATATCGCCAAGAAGGCCGAGACTTACCTGAAGCGCACCGGCATCGCCGAAACCAGCTACTGGGGACCCGGAAGCCGAGTTCTTCATCTTCAATGACGTACGCTACGGCTCCAGCACCAACTCGTCGTTCTACTTCGTGGACAGCGCCGAGGGCTGGTGGCAGAGCGGCGAGGACCTCGGGCCCAACCTCGGGCGGCCAGATCGCTGCCGAAGCGCGGCTACTTCCCGGTCCCGCCCACGGATACGCCTGCAGGACGTGCGCAGCCAGATGGTTTTGGCCCTGCTAAGAGGCCGGCGTGCCGATGGAGGTGCATCACCACGAGGTGGCTACCGCCGGGCAGGCCGAGATCGACATGCACTTCGGCCCGCTGACCCGCATGGGCGACAGCATGATGACCTTCAAGTACATCATCAAGAACATTGCTCGCCAGAACGGCTTTACGGCGACGTTTATGCCCAAGCCTCTGTTCGAAGACAACGGCAGCGGCATGCACGTGCACCAGTCCCTGTGGAAGGGCGAGCAAGAACGTCTTCTTCGATGAGGCGGGCTATGCCCAGCTGTCCGAGACCGCCAAGTACTACATCGGCGGCTTGCTGAAGCACGCCCCGGCGTTGCTTGGCTCTGCGCTCCGACGACCAACTCCTATCGCCGCCTGGTGCCCGGGTTTCGAGGCGCCGGTGATCCTGGCCTACTCGCAGCGAAACCGATCCGCCTGCTGTCGCATCCCGATGTACTCCAAGAGCCCGAAGGCCAAGCGCATCGAGTTCCGCTCCTCCGGATCCCAGCGCCAACCCGTATCTGTGCTTCTGCGGCGCTCATGATGGCCGGCCTGGACGGAGTCCAGAACCGCATCGATCCCGGTGAGCCGATGGACAAGGACCTCTACGGTCTGCCGCCCGAGGAGGCGAAGCAGGTCAAGCAGGTGCCCGGTTCACTGGGCGCGGTGTTGGACGCACTGGAGAGCGACCACGAGTTTCTTCTCAAGGGCGACGTCTTCACACCTGACGTTCTCGAAGCGTGGATCACCTACAAGCGAGATGTCGAGGTCGACCCCATCCGGATGCGGCCGCACCCGTACGAGTTCTTCCTGGACTTCGACGTCTAAGCTCGCCCTCGGACGTTTCGATTTGAACGACACTGGCCGGTCGGAGATCATCCCCGACCGGCCAGCTCCAAGTCTTTGAACGCAGATGAACGCGGCTCATCTGCGGAATAATTGACAGGTGAACCGGCTCATGCCCCAACAGTACCGGTCTTGACTTTTCCAGCTCGCCTGTAATTGGCGGTAATCACTCCACTTGGCGTTACAGTACTCTCTATTAGTGCAAATGCTGCCGGCAGCGTGCCATTGTCAAATAACTTTTTTCCTTCACCAAGGGTCAACGGGTGAATTTTGAGCCAGAGTTCGTCAACTAAATCATTTTCGAGTAGTGTTTGGATGAGCTTGCCGCTGCCCCGAACCTGAATGTCAGAACCTTTTGAGTGTTTGAGCTTTTCGATATCCGCCAAGCTTTTGAGGAATACTGAGTTTTTCCAGTCTGACTTTTCCATGGTATTGGACATAACGTATTTTGTGACATCATTGATACCTGGCCATCCATCTTCATGCCCTGGCCAGTAGTCGGCAAAAATCTCAAATGTTTTTCTTCCCAATAGAAGGTCTGCAGGCTCCATCTGTTTTTTCATGATCTTACCATAAACTTCGTCAAAATACGGTGCAACCCAACCCCCATATTTGAAACCGCCTGACGTATCTTCCTCGGGTCCACCAGGTGCTTGCATTACTCCATCTAATGTAATCATCGATAAGAGGATTATTTTTCTCATGTTACCCTCCCATACAGTCATTTGGAAATAACTTGCAATCTTGTCATTGCACATTAGGTTCTTTTCGCTGCTGCAAAAGAGCCTACCACCTCCCAAGCATCCAGTGTATCAGAACCGATTGGTGACTGTCAAGCGTGTATTGCCGGTTTCTATCTGCGTTTATCTGGTTGAGAGTCGACAAATCGCGGTACTGGCGTCACTCTCTGCTCTGCTGCAGCACCTGCTGGGCCGTCGCCGTGTCGGTCACGAGGCAATGGCAAATTCGACCGCGCAGCGCGCCCAAAATGGGATTGACTTTTTCCGGGCCGGACGCCATGGCGACGACATACGGGATCCGCAGCAGATCCTCCCAGTCCAACGCTATGAGTCGGTCGTCCAGGGGAGTGGGCACCCGACGGCCCTGGATGTCGTAGCAACGCCCGAGAATGTCGCCTACCGCGTCGATGAGCTGGATGTGAGCGGCCAATTCCAGAGTCAGTTGCCCGGAGTAGACCATCGTCCAGTCCGGTCCCACGTGGCCCAGCCCGGCGAACGCCACGTCACACTGGCGCGCATGCTCGAAGGCCGTGGCGATGACCGGCTCCGCCAGAATGGCGTCGCGTGCGGATTTGTCTTGAACGACCATGGGCGCCGGCAGTGTCTCGATCGGCAACTGCAGCTTCTCAGCGATCTGCATGCTGGCGTTATAGCGATCGGCGTCGGGACGCATGCTGCCCACGAGCTCGTTGACCACTGCCCCCTTGGGCTGTTTCATCGGCTCCAGGTAAGGGACGATCTTGCCCAGTGTTCTGCTCCAGCCGACCACGCCCAGCCGGTGGCCGGGGGTCAAGACGCGTGCCAGGTGCTCGGCTCCGGCCTGGCCCACGGCGTTCAGCGTTTCTTCGGTCGAATCGTAAGCTTTGGCGACGATGACTTCCTTGACGTGGTAGATCTCGCGAAGCTGGCGCGCCAGGTCGTACTGCAGGGGAATCGGCTTCGTCATCCTGATCTCGACAATGTGTTCCTGGCGCGCCTTTTGCAGCAGGCGTGTGACCGTTGCGCGTGAGAGGTTTAGCTTCTTTGCGATCTCTCCCTGTGTGAGTCCCTCGTCGTGGTACATCCACGCCACCAGGACGATCAACTCCTGCAGTTCTTTTGCGACCATACTTGACGGAACCAACTTTCCTTAGTCTGGCACAATCCGGCAGCGATTCAGGGCAGCCGGATCGCCGAGAACGCAGCGGTCGCATCGCGAATCCCTGTTTCGACCGGCAGTCGCTCGATGCTGGAGGCCCCCACGAACCCGTGAACTGGGACCCTTTGCAGGACCGCTTGCACGTCCTCCGGACGGGCGATCGGGCCACCGTGGCATAGGATCAGGAGATTGGGGTTCACACTGAGGGCGGCATCGCTCATCGCCCGGACGAGATCGGCTGCTTCGGCCACGGTCATGGCCTGACTGGCTCCGATGCTCCCCCCAACGGTCAAGCCCACGTGCACGATCAGCACGTCGCACCCGGCCTCCGCCATTCGCCGTGCCTCGTCCGGATTGAAAGCATATGGCATCGTGAAGATATCCATGTCGTGCGCCAACCGGATCAGGGCGACCTCTTTATCGTAGCCCATGCCCGTTGTCTCCAGCGCCGCTCTGAAGTTGCCGTCGATCAGGCCGACGGTGGGGAAGTTGTTGACACCGGAAAAGCCGGCGGCCATTACCTGCTTCAAAAAGACGCTCATCACACGGGTGGGATCCGTGCCGTTTATGGAGCAGATGACCGGCACTTCGTCGACGATAGGCAGGATCTGCCGCTCGCCCATCTCCAAAGCGATCGCGTTCGCGTCGCCATAGGCCATCAGCCCGGACAGCGAGCCCAGGCCGTGCATGCGATAGCGTCCGGAGTTGAACACCAGCAGCATGTCGGCGCCGCCCTGTTCGGCGAATTTGGCCGTGATACCGGTACCGGCTCCGGCGCCGACGATGATGCGTCCGGTTGCCAGCTTGGCCTTGAGTCTCTCAAGCAGTTGAGTGCGGTTGTACTGTTTCATGAAGTTCCTCCACGACGTTCAGTAGTTGAGCAACGCCACCATCTCGCGCCCGGCGCGGATCGCGAACTCCGGATCGTCGATGTGGTGTTCGTCTTCGATGAGCTTGATTGAGGACGACAGCCGGGTCCGAAGGGTCTCGAACAACGCCTCATTGGCCTCCGGGCAGTAGAAGATCATGCCCGGATGGTCGATGGACGACAGGCCGCCCTTCGGCAGCAAGACCACCACCGGCCCGGTGGATCGGTTGAGCTTCTTCGCGATGAAATCGCCGATCGCGACGTTCTCCTCGACGGAGGTTCGCATCGTCGTCATGGTCGGGTTGTGGAAATTGAGGGTTCTGTTGCGGAACCGGTCCGGTACCTGGTCTCGCGGGGGCAGAACGATCGTATCGGCGGCGCCGGGAACGATCACCTGCGGCAGACCCAGCCGTCCGGCGGTCTCCAACCTGTCCGGCCCGGCGTCGTGTAGTCCACCCACGAGATGCGCGCCGATCTCCGCCAGGGTCATGTCCATGACGCCGTCAATGAGACCCTGGCCCATCAGCCGCTCCATGGTTCTGCCGCCTACTCCGGACGCGTGAAAGACCCACGTCTCGAATTCGGCGTCTTCGACCTCTTGCCTGGCACGGGACACACCTGGGGTGGTGGTCCCATACATCGTCAGAGCCACGACTCGTTTCCCGGAGGGTGCGTAGGGCTGATGTCCCTGAACCATGCCGGCGATACACTGCGCCGCGTTGTTTAGGACCATGGCCAGCAGCGGGTTGAGCCCGGCGATGTCCACGATCGAAGGCATCATCACGATATCGGAAATACCTACGTGCCACCGCGTATTTCCGGACGCTAATGTGGAGACCAGCAGTTTGGGCACGCCATACGGCAGCCCGCGCATGGCCGCCGCGCAGATCGTCGTGCCCCCGGATCCGCCCAGGCCAATTGCGCCGTCCGCCCGACCGGAGCTCACCAGATCTTCCAGGTACCTGGCGGCGCCTTCGCTGATCTTCTCGACGGCCTCACCTCTGGGCAGCTGGCGCAACTCCGCCACACTCAGACCCACCTTCGCCGCCAGTTGGCCTGCCGTGATGTCCGCGCCGTCCGCGCCCTCGAAATGCGTGCCCACGTCCATTAGCAGCACTCTGCACCCGGCCGCCGTCACTCGTTGAGCGAGATAGACTGTTTCTGGCCCCTTGGTATCCAGCGTGCCCATCACGACTACGGTTTTCAGCTTCTCCCCAAGATCGTTCATTGCCGTATCCTGCTTTCAACCGCTCGCCAGGTCTGACATCGACTGCTCGACCATTTCGCGGAAACGACGACAATTGGCCGTCAGATCGGGACTGAATTTGTGCAGGCCGCCCCCGATCAGCAACACAACGTCGTTGCCGTAGAACCGGACCATATCCGGCACGCTGGGAATCGTCATGCCTCCGGCAGGTGCCGGGAAGATCGGCGCGAGGTGTCCCATCGGCTCGCCGCAGGCCTCCACGATGTCCTGGCATTCCTGGCGGCTAAACGAGAAGCGGCCGCCGTAGTTCGGAAAGACGCTGACGTCTCCGCCGGCCAGACGGACGAACTCGCCGTACCAGGCGGCGTGGGAGAGCCCGCTGTCGGAAGACGTGACGTAACTGCCGCCGAAGGCAGGGTGACTCAGAATGGGCACGCCGACCCGATCGTCGTCGGCCAGCAGCCGCATGGTGTCCCAGCCCACCAGGCCCGGTGCGACGAGCAACGCGCCCGCGCCGGCCTGCACGGCGAAGAGCGCCCGATCCACAATCTGATCAGCCGGCGCCGTGACGTTGGGAGCGTACAGGCAGCGCCCACCGGTTTCCCGGTTGGCGCGAGCCGTCGCGTCCGCGCAGCGCTCCACACGCTCCCGAAACGGCGAAAACTCCTGGTTGGCCAAACCATGGTCGTCTTTGATGAGATCCAGACCGCCGAGCGCAAACTGGTACGTCTGGTTGGCGAAATCTGCCGCGGACAATCCCATCGGCTTGAGCGCCGTGGACAGCAACGGCCCCTGAGGTGCTTGAAGCAGCCCTCGCAACCCAGTGCGCCCGAACCGCGGCCCCTTGAAGATCTTCAGCAGACGTTCGGGCAACTGCAGCCGCTGGACGCGAACGCCGGGGACGATGCTGATATTGCCGAAGATCACGTTGATGAGCTGCGTCAACTCGAAGCTCGTCACCTCGACCGCGTAGCTGATCTCTGCCTCGTACCGGCCGCCGTCCACTGCCTGAAACGATTCGATCCGGCCGAAAACGTAGTCTCGTATGTCTCCTTCCGGCACGAGCTCCGCCGGATACTCGATCGTTTGCTCGATGCAAATGGTCTCGGCCTTCGCGCGCGCAGTCGCTTCGTCGCCGGTCAAACGATAGGTTACCAGGAACCTGTCGCCGGAGAAAGAAAGGGACACATTGGGCAGCATCTGGAGACCTCCTGTTGGGATGACGTCGCTCGATTTCATGGTAAAAGACGCGTGGGCTTCAGAGAACAAACCGGCGTCGTGCCGGTAATTCTCTGAATTCCACGCGTTGCTGCATCGCGCCGGGCCGGGACCCGATTACGACTTAGAAGCGTAGGCTGCGTCGAACGACAGGTCAGATGGCGTCAGTTCCAGGCGCTTGATCATTGCTACCGCTTCCGGCACGCCTTGCATTCGATTCATGCCGTTGTCTTCCCACTCGATGGACAGAGGGCCATCGTAGTTGATGTCGTTCAGCGCGCGGAAGATCGGCTCGAACGCCACCGCACCTCGCCCTGGCGACACGAAGTTCCAGCCCCGACGATGGCTCCCAAACGGCAGGTGAGACGACAGGATGCCGTTCCGTCCGTCGAGCACTCGTTTGGCATCCTTGATGTGAACCCACGAAATGTACTGGCCGTATTCGTATACGAACCCGACCGGGTCGACCATTTGCCAATACAGATGGCTCGGATCCATGTTGAGGCCAAACGTCTTTCGGTACTCCAGCGCTTCCAGCACGCGCCGCGTCGTCCAGAAATCGTATGCGATCTCGGCCGGATGGACTTCGAGCGCCCACCTGACACCATATTCGTCGAACACGTCCATGATGGGGTTCCAGCGGTCGGCGAAGTCCTTATATCCGGCCTCAATCATCTCCGGCGGCACGGGTGGAAAGCCGGCCACCGTATGCCAGATCTTGGAGCCGCCGAATCCGACGACCAGATTGACGTCAAACGCCGCGGCGGCCTGGGCGGTTTTCTTCATTTCCTCGGCCGCTCTCCGGCGCACGCCCTCCGGGTCGCCGTCGCCCCAAATCCGCGCCGGTATGATACGGCGGTGTCGTTCGTCGATCGGATCGTCGGCGACGCACTGGCCGACCAGATGCTGCGTCAGCGCCCAGCACTTCAGTCCGTATTTCTCGAGCTGATCGCGCTTCGCCCTGACATAGCCGTCGCTCTCCAGCGCCTTATCTACTTCAAAGTGATCGCCCGCGCAGGCCAGTTCGAGACCGTCAAGGCCCCACTCGCTGGCATTGCGAGCGAGTGCCTCCAGGGGCATGTCCGCCCATTGTCCAGTGTAGAGTGTGATCGGTCGCGCCATTTTGGCCTCCCCAGCGTTGAGCTGCGTCGTCCGCGTCAGGAAGTTCTGTACTTCTCGTCCAGCTTCTCGATCTTGGCGACTTTCGGCGCGGAACGTCCGCCATGATATTCCGAGTCGAGCCAGACGTCGATCAGCTTCTTCGCCACCTCGGCGCCGACGATCTGGCTGCCCATGGTGATGACCTGAGCATTGTTGCTGGCCACGGCTCGCTCGGCCGTGTAAGGATCGTGCACGGCGACGGCCCGCACGCCCCGCACTTTGTTAGCCACGATGGCCATCCCGGCTCCGGTCCCACAGACGAGCACGGCTCGGCTGTATTTGCCCTCACCAACGGCCTCGGCTACTGAGGCGCCCACATCCGGGTAGTCGACCGGGTCTGTGCTGTTCACGCCCCAGTCGTCTACCTCGTAGCCCTTCTCGCGCAGATAATCACGAATCACGTTTTTCAGGGGCAGACCGTAGTGGTCGGACCCAATCGCAATAGTCTTCTCTTTGTCAAGCATCGATCGGTCTCCTCTCTTCGAGCCGATATTATCAGATTCCCGTTCAATCGACAAACGCGCGGAGAAGAAAATAGCACGAAGTGGCTCCGGCGTCCTGATGTCCCAGAGTCCGCTCCCCGAGGCGACTCGCCCGGCCGATCCTGGCCAGCAGGTCGCGGGTCGACTCCATGCCCTTGCGCGCGGCTTCTTCGAAGTCGGCCAGGGCGGCGGGCAAGGACTTGCCCTCCTGCTGGGCCTTCTCCAGGGCCGCGACCGCGGGACTGAGCGTGTCCAGCAGCGTCTTGTCGCCGACTTCAGCCTTCCCGATCGTGCGGATCCCAGCCTCAGCCGCCTTGAACATCCTGACCAGGTCGCCCAAGTCGATCTCGGTCTTGCCCGCCGACTCCTGCGCCAGCCGCAGGAACATCGTGCCGTACAGCGCCCCCATGGCTCCCCCAGTAGAGTTCAAGACGACCATGCCCTCACTCTTCAACAGGGCGCCGATGTCCTTGCCCTCGTTCTCGGGCAGCTTCTTCCTTACCTCGCGGAAGCATTTGGCCATGTTGACGCCGTGGTCACCGTCGCCGAGCGCGCCGTCCAGCTCGGAGAGATAGTCCTTCTGCTGCTCGATAGTGTCGCACATCCGCTCGATGATCTGCATCATCTGAGCTGCGGTGATAGTATCAGACATGCCCGGATCCCCCTCAGAGCCTGTAATACGGCGTATCCGCCGGCGCATCGAGCAGAGACTTGAGCTCCGGATCGAGCTTCATCAACGTAATGGAGAAACCGGCCATTTCCAATGCGGTGAAGAACTGGCCGACGTATGGCCGCTCTATCTTGATGCCCTTGCCTTCCAGTATCCGCTTGACGTTGCGGTAGGCGATGTACAATTCGAGGGCGGGAGTGGCCCCCAACCCGTTGATCAAGACAGCCACCTCATCGCCGGCATTGAAAGGCAGGTCGTCGACGATGTCGCCCACCATTTTCTCCGTGACCTGATCGGCCGTCATCATCTTGATCTTGGCGACGCCGGGCTCCCCGTGGTGCCCGACCGCGTATTCCATCTCATCGTCGGCGAGGGTGAAGGTCGGCGTCCCCTTGGCCGGAACGGTGCAGGGCGAGATGGCGACGCCGAGAGTCCGGGTGTTGTCGTTGATTCTCTCGGCAATCTTCCGGCATTCTTCCAGGCTGCCTCCGGCTTCGGCCTTCGCGCCGACGCACTTCCACGCCAACCATTCGCCGACCACGCCGCGGCGGGTATCGACCCTGTCCTTGGGCGCCGAGCCCACGTCGTCGGTGGCGATGACCTGGGCGATGGGAATGCCGTCGGCTTGCGCCAGCTCGGCGGCCATCTGGAAGTTCATCACGTCGCCGGCATAGTTGCCCAGCAGGAACAGCACTCCCTTGCCTCCGTCGCAGGCTCGGGCAGCCTCGTAGACGGCGTTAGGCGGCGGCGACGTGAAGATCTCTCCCACGGCTACGGCATCCAACATGCCCTTGCCGACGAATCCGATGAAAGCCGGCTTGTGGCCGGATCCGCCGCCGGTGATGACGCCAACTTTCCCCTTGACCGGCGCGTCGGCCCGCACGACAGTTCGGGTGGACTCCAATTTCCGAACGTAACGACCATGAACGGCCAGGAAGCCTTCCAGCATCTCATCCACCACGTCAAACGGGTCGTTTATGAATTTCTTCATGGTCATATCCCTTTCGCCGCTATTCGAATCGTTGAATTATGGGTGAGTGCAGCCGCAGCGCTCGTGGTCAGGCAATGGGATTTCGCTCCGCGGTGTTCATGAACTCGATGGTCTCGTCCAGGTTCACGATGCCGGCATCTGAGCCCAGGCCGGTGATAACCAGGCCGGCCGCCGCCGTTCCCAGCAACGCCGCCTTCTCCAGATCCCAACTCTTGGACAGGCCCGTGATGAATCCGGCACAGTACGCGTCGCCGCAGCCCGTCGAGTCCACGACAGGCACCTTAAACGTCGGAACGCGCAGCTCTTCGATCTCACCATCCTTCAGCCAGGCGATGCTGCTCCCTTCGCCGCCCATCTTGAAGACCGTGTGTCGGGCGCCGGCCTCCAGGAAGAACCGAATCACGTCCCGGCGGTCGGTGAGCTTGCTCATCATCACGGCTTCCTCGAAGCCGGGCATGAAATAGTCGACATAAGGCATGCAGGGCACGACGATGTCCGTGAGGTCGGGCCGATTGACCGCGACCTGATCGAAGGTCACCGTGACGCCTTTCTGTTTGGCGTACTCCAGCACCTTGCGCGTTGGCTCGCCGTCCAACTTGGGCAGCAGCGAGGTCCCGCCCATGTGCAGGAAATCGGCCTGGGCGATTACGTCGAAGTCGACGTCGTCGTACGTCAGCTCACCGTTGGCGCCGATCACGTGCAGCGCCGGCCGCTCGCCGTTGGGCCGGATGGGGAGCATGGTCGAGGAAGTCTGGACGCCTGTCTTGCGCTTCAGGCACGTGGTGTCTATCCCATACCCATGCATGGTGTTGACGAGGAAATCCCCCAAGCCGTCGAAGCCGATAGCGCCCATGGCGTAGACCTGCGCGCCGAGCTTGGCCAGATCCACCGCCGTGCCGGCAGCGGTTCCCGCCACCGTGATCCGGATCTCATCGAGCAGCAAGACGCCCTGCCCGGCGGGGACGTGCGAAACGGGCCGCCCCAGAATGTCAACAATCTGAATCCCCAAACACACGACTTTTGCCATCGATTCCTCCGCGAGTCGGATAGTGATGATGATACGTAACACGTGATACGTATTACGTGATAGAGATACGTGACGCATAATTGCGCGCACTACGCATCACGTATCACGCATCACGCATTACGTATCACATGTTACGTATCACTTATTTCTACGTTGTCGCGCATTCGGTGAGCTTGCCGTCGATGCGCTGCCCGTTAGAGTCGAATACCGTGACCCACTCCAGGGGGCATTCCACCCAGACCTCTTCCTGGGCACGCCGTCCTGTCGCGTCATCCACCTTGGCCTTCAGTCTCTGGCCCCCTACATTCAGGGCCAACAAGTATTGCCCGCCGACGACGATAGATCGTCGCTCGAGCCGGCCGCGCACCGCGGTGGAAGATGGCTCAAATCCAATCTGCACGCGCTCCGGTCGGATGCCGATGGTGACTTTCCTGCCACCGACGTTTCCGCTGATCATCAGGCGCTCCGGAAACAGCGGCGAACTCAGCAAGAAGCAATCGCCCGCGGATTCGATCGGGTACTCGAAGAAGTTCATGCCGGGGTTGCCCAGGAACCAGCCGCCGAAAACGTCGGTAGGGAAGTTGTAGAGCTGCCGCGGAGCGTCACGCTGGATGACTACCCCATCCTTCATGAGCGCAATCTGGTCGGCCAGAGTCATCGCGTCGGTCTGGTCGTGCGTGACGTACAGGACCGTCTTCTTGAGCTGTGCGGTCAGCTGCTTGAGGGCCGCCTTGATCTGAACCCGAGTATCCACGTCGACGTTGGTGAGCGGCTCGTCGAACAGGATGATGGCCGGTTGGCGCGCGACGGTTCGGGCCACGGCAACCTTCTGCCGGGTGCTGCCGTCCAGACGGTCGGTGTTCGTGTGGACGCTGGCCTGCAGTCCCAGGACTTCGACGACCTGCCAGATACGCTGCTTTCGTTCGGTCTCGGGAACGCCGGCCTGAACCAGGGGCAGCTCGATATTCTGATACACCGTGATGCCGCGATAGACGACCGGGTATTGGAAGACCATCCCAATCTCGCGTTTCCGCGGCGGAAGATCGGTGACCCGTTGTTCACCGAAATAGATGTCCCCGGATGTCGGCTCCTCCAGCCCGGCGATCATGCGCAGCAAGGTCGTCTTGCCACATCCCGACGGTCCCAGCAGGCAAGTGACTTTCGATGACGGGAAGGTCATCGTCACGTCGTTGACCGCGACGACGTCTTTGAATTCTTTGCGCAGTTTCTGCAGGCGAATGTCGGTCATCGCGTCCTATGCTCCTTGCCCTAATCTCTGTCCGCCGTCTTCCGAGTAAATGACGATCTCCGAAGACGGTACGCCGATCGTTTCCAGATTGCCGGAGATGAGCTGGGGCTCATCGAGACGCGCGACGGCTACCAGCGGAGTGTTGGCTACGCTCAGATGCACCACCAGCTCACCGCCCAGATCTTCCTGCAGTGTCACGCGGGCCTGTCCAGAAACCATGCCATCCGTCCTCCCCGGGTTGATCCTGACGGATTGCGGCCGGATAGCAATGGAAACCGGCTGTCCGTCCGACAGCGAGTCCGGGCGGAACGGCTTGACCGGAAACTCAAACAGAGGGCTCTTGCACCAGATCTGGCCGTT
Source organism: uncultured Chloroflexia bacterium (assembly GCA_963843645.1). Taxonomy (GTDB): domain Bacteria; phylum Chloroflexota; class Anaerolineae; order DAOTYC01; family DAOTYC01; genus CAWJLE01. The sequence continues at coordinate 95,774 of CAWJLE010000006.1, forward strand.
TTTGGCGTAGAGGCTGCCCGAAAGCAAATTGGCGGTGGGAAAGCCAAGCAGAGCCATGGTTCGAACGTGCCTTGGGTTTCGGTAGATTTCTTCAGTGGCCCCGGATTCGACGATCCGTCCTCCATCCATGACGTGGATTTGTTCGGCCAGGATCAAGGCCTCGAGTGGGTCGGACGTCGTGTACAGGAACGTGGCCTGCAGCGCCGCCTGCATGTCTTTCATATCGTCGAACAGCTGCTCGCGCAGCTTGAAGTCCAGTCCGGTGAGAGGATCGTCCAGAACGTAGATGTCGGTCTTCTTGACGATGCCTCGGGCGATGGCCACGCGCTGCTTTTCGCCGCCGCTCAATTGGTCCGGGCGTTTGTCCAGCAGCCTTGTGATTCGCAGCAGGTCCGCCACTTGCTGGACGATCGGATCGATCTCTCGCCGCGGCAGGCCCATCAGGTTGAGCGGATATGCGATGTTGTCGTACACTTTGTAGTGTGGATACAGGGCGAACATCTGCGGCACGTAGCCGATGTTTCGCTCGCCCGGCGAGGTTTTGGTCACGTCCACGCCGCGCATCAGAATCTGCCCGGCGGTGGGCTTTTCCAGGCCGGTCAGCAGGCGCAGGATGACCGACTTCCCACAGCCCGGCGATCCGAAAATGACCGCGAACGTGCCGGATTCAATGGCGAGGTCAACACCCGTCAGGGTGGGCTTGCCGTGGTACTCTTTCTTCACTCCCCGGAATTCTACCGCGATCACAGTCTCACCCCCGAGCAAGCTTGATCAGACTCGGCACCAGCACGATGCCGAGGCCGAAGACGAAGGCGATAATCGCCAGCGACAGGGCTAGTAGCTTCATCGACTTGCCGAAGGATGCATCCGGCGAATGTTGCCGAATCCGATCTGAATGATCGTGGTAACGACCAGCAGGATCAGGCCGAACTGATAAACTTGCAGGCTGTACTGCTGAGCGATCAATATCAGGCTGACGATCAGCAGTCGCGATCAGAATGGCCTGCATCACCGTTGCGAAGGGTCGCCGGTTGGGCATCAGACTTCACCTCTCACTGTGCCGAAGGTCATGCCGGTCAGCAGATACTTCTGGAATACGAAGACGACGATGATGGGCGGCAGCATGTACACCGTGGTCAGCGCGGCGACGAACGTCCAGTCCACACCGCCCTGCGAATACATCAGGGTAGACAGGGCCACCGGCACCATCGTAGTGATCCGGCCTCCGATCAGGTAGTTGAACAGGAACTCATTCCATACGAAGACCATGTTAAAGATGAACGCCGCGATCAGCCCGGGACGCACCTGGGGCAATACCACGTTTAGCAGCACGTGCATGCGCGAGCCACCGTTGACCAGGCCGGTCTCGTCGAAGCGCGGCGAGACGCCGTCTACGAAGCCTTTCAGAATCCAGACCGAGAAGGGGATGCTGAACATCGCGTAGAACATGATCATGCCGAACCAGGTGTCCTTCCAACCGAAAGCCACGTACTCCAGATAGATCGGTACTACGACTGCCGCCGCCGGGGTCATGCGCATGGACAGGAGCAGGAACATCAGGAAATTGGTGCCTCGTGGCTGGAATCGAGAGAAGCTATATGCTGCCAGGAAGGACACGATGACGGCAATCGTCACTGCCGACGCCGAAATCACCACGCTGTTGACCAGATAGTTGGAGATGTTGGGCCGCGTAAAGAGGTCCGTGAAGTTGGCAAGGGTGGGCGTGAAGATCCAGACGGGAGGCGTAGCCAGCAACTGGTCTTTGGTCTTGAACGCCCCAAGGATGATCCAGAGCACCGGCAGAAAGAAGACGATAGCGATCAGCCATAACAATATGCGATATAGGACGCTGCCCAGGCTATTGCGCTGCATTTTGACTACCTCCCTGCTTGCTGACGTTCAGCACGTAGAGATAAATCGACGTCAGAGCGATCGCCGTCAGCAGCAAAAATACTGCAAGAGCCGAAGACCAGCCCATGTCGAAACCCTCGAACGCCCGCCGCCAGACGGTAATGGCGATCGTCTCGGTGGTATTGCCGGGCCCGCCTTTGGTCATCAGATAGATCAGGTCCATCGTTTTGAAGGCATCGATCGTTCGCAGCAGGATGCCCAGCATCAGGATGAACTTGGCGTGCGGCCAGACCACGTACTGCAGGCGTCGATACCAGGGCAGCCGATCCACTTCGGCGGCTTCCAGCTCAGCCTTGGGCACGGCGCCGAGGGCGGCGAGAGTAATCAGAAGCAAGAACGGCGTCCACATCCAGACGTCCACCAGAGTGACCATGGGAAAGGCCCAGAACCGGTTGCCCAGGAAGTCGATCTGTTGTACCGATAATCCTGGCCGATCAGATAGTTCAATACGCCGAACGTGGGGTCGTAAATCAATCGGAAGAAGGTTCCGGTGGACGCCGGCGCCAGGATCATCGGCGTGAAGATCATGGTCAGGGCGATGCGGCGGCCCGGGCAGATTCGTGCTGCCGAAAAACAGGAACCCCAGCAGCACGCCCAGCAACGTCTCGATGGACACTGTGGAGAAGACCCACAAAAAAGTGCGGCCCAGGTTGCCCCAAACACTGATGTTCTTGTAGATGTCGACGAAATTGCCTAAGGCAATGTATTTCTCCGGCTGGCCGGTGATCAGTGAGTAGCGATAGAAGCTCAAGCCGAGCATCCACAGCAAAGGAATGACGTTCCAAACAATGAAAAAAATGCAGCACGGGCACCAACAAGGTCGTCGGAAACAGGCGCGAATTCTCATACCAGCGCCTGGCGCGAATCCGCCAGGGAACCGGCGGGACACCGTGCTGCGCTTCCAAGCTTTTTGCCATCTCAACCTCCAACCTTAAATCTCGCCCAACTCTCTTCTTGGAAGGGCCTACATGGCTGACGAAAAACGAGGCCGGCAAGCAGGTGAGCTGCCTGCCGGCCTCTCTGGTCCTGCAATCAGGTTACTTGTTCAGCTGTACTGATGCGCAGGAGTCGGGCGGAGCGATCTTGCTGTGGCCCTCATCGAACAGAATCTTCTGCTGCTGGCAGGCGATCCACGTCAACGTGTTCATCGCATCGTTGACCTGGCCCGAAGCGAAGGCCGTCCAGCCTTCCTGCTGAGCTGACAGCATCTCAGAGTACTTCGGATCGTGCCAGAAGTCACGCGCACGCTCGGTGTTCAACATGTACTTGTAAGCCTTGAACCATGGCTGAATCTCGTCGAAGCCGGCGCCGCTGAGCGTGGCCTTGTCCGTCGGATTGCCGCCGCGCTTGGCGAACTCAAGCTGGGTTTCCGGCAGGTACCACCACTTCATGAAGTCGATTGCGACCTGCATATGGTCGGCATCGTTGAACGCGTTGATCACCCACGGCTGACCACCGATGGAGTAAATGCGGTGCAGACTGCCATCGGCACGCTTGAAGGCGGGCGGAGCCACAACCAGGACCTTGTCCTTCAGTTCCGGCGTGATCATCGCCGCACCCTCGGCTGCCCACTGGAACGCGGTCGCCACTTTGTTCTGGGTGAACGCATCCACGTCCTCGGCGATGCCGTAGTTCAGCGCTCCAGGCGGCTGGTACTTCAGCATCCGGCGGTTCCATTCCATGGCCTGGGCGTTTTCGGTGCTATTGATGACCCCGTAGATCTTGCCGGTCTTGGGATCCCAAATGTCACCGCCCAGTGACCACATGAACGGGTACAGGTACATGGTCATGAAGTCGTACTCTTTGTTGTACTGCATGGCCGTGCCCCACAGGCCGCTGTCGGGACGGGTAAAGAATTCCGAGATCTTCTCGAAATCGGTCATCGTGACGTTGAGCCAATCGTCGTAGGTCTGAGGCAGGTCCATGTTGTACTTCGCCTTGAAGTCCGCGATCTCCTTGGGATCGGAGAACATGTCCTTACGAACGTACAGCACGATCACGTCACCCTCTTGCGGAAGACCCCACAACTGGTCGGAGCCGTCCGGATATGCCTGGTACGAGGACTTCACCACGGGGTTCCACCACTCGATGTTGAGATCGGGGTTCTTCTGAATCAAGTCGCTCACAGAGACGATCCACTTCGGTTCGGCGAAGGCGCCCAGCCACTGGCTGTCGCTGATGATGATATTGTATTCCTGCGACTTGGTGGCGAGGGAAGCCGCGGCCTTCTGGAACAACGCCGAGAACGGCGCTTCCTGGAAGGTGAAGGTCGCGTCGTAGCCGTACTTCTCCTTGGCGTACTGAGCGAACAGCGGGGCCATATCCACACCCAGCTTGCTCGGAACCCACCCGCCGATGCCTAGGATTGCCATGTCGATCTTCTTGCCCTTTAGCGGACTCTCCGCTGCTGGAGTCTGTGCGTAGCCGACGGTCGTGAGTAGCATAGTCAGGATTACGAACAGGCTGGCGGCGAGAAACAGCTTCCGATTCACCATTTTTTTCCTCCTTGAATACTGTGAACGCTACGTGGTCACGCCTGAGATTTCACGACCAGAATACGACTCAACGTGCCTCTGTCATCCCCCCTTTCTGCGTGAAAGACATCATACCCACAGAGGCAATCCGCGGCTTACTGACGCTGCCGGGCGCACGACCGGTGGGTTCAAGACCGACTGTTGGATTGGGCTGGATGAGGTCAGGAAGAGATTGCGGTAACACGCAATAGGGCTGCTGACACGGATGATTGGAATGACGCCAGAAGAAGACATGAGGACAACCGGGGCCGGAAGAGGTTTGCCGAGAAACGCATAGGGACTCGAAAAAACAACGCCCAAATCTGAAGGCGTCGTTTGTGACTAGATGGGTTCTCCCTGACATCGCCGACTTCTCCATTAAAGAGACGAGTAGGAAAGGTGAACAAATGTCCACTTATGAACGCTTGCACACAAGCTCTATTATATCATTCTTCCCCTCTTCGGTCAAGAGTTTTGGCGCTTTTCGCAGTCTGCAATTTTGGGGCGTACTCGTTATCGCAACTCTCGCCCTCCGTTGATGTCGATCGTGGCCCCGGTCATGAAACCGGCCACCGGGCTGGCGATGAAAACGATGCAGCGGGCCACCTCGTCGACCGTGCCGAAGCGATGCGTGAGCAGTCTCTTCTGGGCGTAGTCCGGCGCCATGGTTTTGGCCGTGTCGTCTCCCATTGGCGTGCCCAGGGTGAGGCCAGGCGCCACGCAGTTTACCCGTACGCGAGGCCCCAGCAGCCTGGCGGCGCTCTTGGTCAGGTTGATCAGACCGGCCTTAGCGGCTGCATAGTGAGCGTGCTGGGGAACGCCCGTGTGCGCCGCTACGCTGGCCACCGTCACGACAGCGGCGCCGTCACGGAACAGCGGAATGCAGGCTTGCAGCACGTAGAATGGGCCGTTGAGGTTGATGTCGATGATCTGGGTCCATTCTTCCGGCGTCACCTGCTCGAAGGGAGTGACGATGTTCTGCCCGGCGCACAAGATGAGCACGTCCAGGCCGTCGATTTCGCTCTTCAGGCGGTCGATCGCCTGAGAAACATTTCGGGCGTCCCGGACGTCCATGCGGCACAGCCAGGACCTGCGGCCCGCGGACCGGATCGTGTCCGCGGTCTGGTTTGCCCCCGTCTCATTGTGGCTGTAACAAACGACGACGTCGGCGCCCTCCTCCGCGAGAATCCGCGCGCTCATTGCCCCAATGCCGCTCGACGCCCCGGTCACCAATGCTACCTTGCCCGACAATCCGAGATCCATGTTTTCGCCTCGCTCGATGAGATGTAGATTGACTTCTGCTGCAGCTAACCACATCAGGATTCTAGCACCGGATCGGGGGAGTGAGCAAGCGCGACCAGCTGCCTGTTTGGCAGCAGGCGCCTTGCGAAAAATCATGAGTGGACGCGCACACCGTCCCGCTTGCGACTTCGTCTCCCCCATGCTAGAATGCTTCCATCAACAGACACAATCTGCCCGGAGTTGTGCCGGACAGAGGGTCGTCAATGGCACACGGCCGATGGTTCTTGCCGTGTGTCGTCGTATTTCGGGATCGCTCATGGTCGACGAATTGGACGTGCATCCGCGCCTGCTCGACGCGATGGCCAGCCTAAATGAGATTGGCGCCACCATCAATCGTCTTGGGCCGCGCGATGGCCTCGGTATCGAATTGACGCTACGCCTCATCGTCGAAAGCGCTCTCAAGGTCCTGCCGGGGGCGTCGGCGGTCATCTATACCTATGACGCACGCGCTCAGCGGTTCGATCCTGCCTCACGCGTCCTGGCCGGGCCGCGTGTCGATCCGCTGAGCGAGTCGGGCCCGCGTCCGGACGGGGTGGGCTCGCGCGCGATCGCCGGGCGTCGTCGCGTCATTTCGTATGAGGAAGCTGACCTCGAAATTCCCTCGCTCGCCGGGCCGGGCGGGCCGCTGGTGCTGGTCTGCTGGCCGCTCATCGTGGCGGACGAGCCCGTTGGCGCGCTTTACCTGTATCGGCACGAAGATCGCTCCTTCAGTCAGCTCGAACTGCTCATGCTCGAGAACTTCGTCAACCAGGCCGCCATGGCCATATTCCACGCCCAGCGACTTGCCGTAATCCAGCGCGATCTGACCCGCAAAGAGGACGAACTGTCCCGCTTGCGCCGGGCCGGCCTGCTGATCTCTTCGCGTTCGGGGCTCAAGGAAACGCTGGAGGCCATCCTACTGATGGCTCTCGAGGTAACCGGCGCTCGGTACGGCATCTTTCGCCTGGTCGACGCGGAGGGCGCCCGGCTGATTACCGGCGCGGTCGCGGGCGATGAGCTGATTCGGCCCCTCGTCGAGGATCTGCCCATCGCTCCGAACAGCGTCATGGGCATCGTGGCCCTCGAGCGCCGGCGCGTTCGGATCCCCGATCTGCGCGAGGAGCGGTGGCGCCGTGTCTATTACCCTCTCGATACCCAATTGGAGATGCGCTCAGAGCTGGCTGTACCGCTCATAAACGCCAGTGGCCGCCTGGAGGGTGTGCTCAATCTCGAGAGCCCGATCGTGGGGGCATTCAGCGAGGACGACAGCCTGTTGCTGCAGGCGCTGGCTACTCAGGCCGTGATTGCGATACAGGAGATGCGCTTGCTCGATACGCTGCAGGACGTGGCCGCCCGCCTGCTGGCTCAGCCGCGCCAGCAGGTGCTCGACCATTTGGCCGATCTGTCCTGCAGTTTGCTCAATGCGGCTGCCGGCGCGATCTGGCTGGCTGAAGGTGAGGAGCTGGTCGCCCAGGCAGTGAGCGGAGCGCAGCTTGTCGGTCAGCGCGTGCCGCTGGTCGGCAGCCTGGTCGGCGAAGCTGTTCACAGCCGCGAGCCTGTCACGGCGGATGACGTGCGATCCGACGCGCGTTTCCGTCATCAGAAGGTGGCGCGGGAGCGCGGCTGGAGCCGTGCCCTGATCGTGCCGGTGCTGACCGGTGATGAGGCTGAGCCGGTTGGCGCGCTTAGCGTCTACAGCGCCGACGGCCGAACCCGGCCGCTTTGCCGATTCCGAGTGGGACAAGAAGGTACTGACTGTTCTGGCCCATTACGCCGCTCTGGCCGTGCGCAATGCCGACCGCCAGGATGCGCTGCTCGCGGCGCAGGAGCAGCGCGCCGTGGCGGAGACTTTCGCCGCTGTCGGTGACGTCGCCGCCAACCTGTTGCACCAGCTCAACAACAAGGTGGGCGCTATTCCCGTTCGCGTGCAAGGAATTCAGGACAAGTGCGCGGGCGCTCTGGCCGCCGATCCCTACCTGGCCAGCAACCTCGCCGAAATCGAGCGCAGCGCCGGGGACGCTATGGAGGCGGTGCGTGAGAACGTGTTCCACCTGCGGCCGATTCGCCTGGTGCCGGTCAACGTGGGCGCCTGCGTGGCGGCGGCCGTCGGCGCGGCTCAGTTGCCGCCGGCTGTCGTAGTGCGCACGGAAAGTTTGGACGATCTGCCGCCGGTCATCGGAGCAGAACGCTCGCTGATGTGGGTTTTCACCAATCTGATCGACAATGCCGTCGATGCGATGGGTGGAGATGGCCGGATCGTCTTTCACGGTTCACGGTGGGGCGACCCAGCCCGGGCGGCTGGGCCGGGTGCCGTGGAAATCGCTGTGAGCGACACGGGTCCGGGTATCGCTCCCGCGCTGCACGGGCGGATCTTCGACCTGGACTTTTCCAGCCGCGGAGCTTCCCGTCCGGGCAAGCTAGGATTTGGGCTGTGGTGGGTGAAGACTCTGATGACCCGGCTTGGCGGCTCGGTGGTCGTGGAAAGCGACGGTGCGCACGGCACCACTTTCCGGCTGCGATTGCCTGCAGCCGGAGCGGACGCGGATCAGGAGGGAAGTGTACGCCATGGCTGAGCCGACCCGGGCGCTGGTGGTAGAGGATGACCGATCGTGGCAGGGCATCCTGGCGGAGTTACTGACGGACTTCGGCCTGACCGTCGACGTCGCCGATCATCTGGAGACGGCCATAGGGCACGTGCGCGCCACGCAGCACCGATTGGCAGTGGTGGACCTCTCGCTGGGCGGCGACGATCACAACAACCAGGACGGCCTGCAGGTCCTGGATGCGGTCCGTCGCCACGATCCAGGTTGCACCACGGTACTGTTGACCGGCTTTGCCACGGTGGAACTGGCTGTCAGCGCGCTGACCGAGCATGGCGCCTTGACCTGTTTGCGCAAAGCCGCATTCCGTCGATCCGAGTTTCGGGAACTCGTCAACCGGGCGCTGTCGGCGCCTCCGGCCATCCATCCGGTGGGCGCACTGCCTTCAGCGGCGCCCATGGATGCTGAAGTCGGTCTGGGCAAGCCGGCGCCCTCGGACAACTCAGTCGGTGTGGCGCTGGTAGTCGAGGACGATGCCGGTTGGCGCTCCATCCTGGCCGAGTTGCTGGTCGAATCGGGTTACCGGGTGCGAACCTGCGCCGGCTTCGGCGAAGCGCTTGGCGTTCTCCGCCGCGAGAAGTACTCCGTCGCCGTCATCGACCTGTCACTGAGCTCCGCTGAACCGGCGCGTGACCTCGAAGGCTATCGCTTGCTGCGCAGTACCCGCTCGGCGGGCGTTCCTACGGTCGTCGTGACCGGCATCGCCAGCCCCTACGCGATCCAGCGCGCCTACCTGGAATACGGTGTATTTGCCTGCCTGGAGAAGCGCGTCTTCGACCGCGCCGCGTTTCGAGCCACCGTGGACGAGGCTCGCGCGGCGAGTCGCGCCAACGATCTGGACGTCCTCACCGAACGCGAGCGCGAAGTGCTGGACCTGCTGGCTCGCGGACTGACGAACAAAGAGATCGGCGATCGTCTGGTCATCACGCCCAACACCGTCAAACGCCACCTCAAGTCGATTTTTGAGAAGCTCGAGGTCCACACGCGAGCCGCCGCTGCCGCCCGCGCGGCCGGCGCCTCTGCCGTCGCCGACTGAGTCAGCGATCAACAATCAGCGGACAGCGATCAGCAGTCAGCCTTCAGCAATCAGCCGTCAGCGACCTACTGAGTCCATTGCAGGGCAGAGGAAAGACCGGCCTATCGAATCCGGCCCCTCCTCAGGCCACGCCAGGTCGTAGCTGAAAGCCGACTGCTGACTGCTGATCGCTAACTGTTTTACCCGCCGGCATGAGCGACGAAGTACTCCGGGCGGAGCCTCTCACCGGTGGCGTACTCCAATGTCTCGTACCAAATACGCGTCGCGCCGGGATGGAATACGCGCTCGACCAGGTATCGGCCCACCGCCGGATCGGTGACAAAACGCCGCGCCGGGGTCGCTGCCGGCGCCCGGCAGCTGGGTGTCGACGTAGTGGCGAATCTGGGATGCGACCATCTCGCCCATCAAGTAGTTGTGGTAGTACACAGGTGCGATGCTGAAATGGATCTTCGCCGCCCAGTCCGGCGCGTGACGGCCTTCGGGGCGCGGCACCATCTGCCACTTTTCCTCAACGTCCCACCATAGTGTGTTGAGGTCCTGCCGTGGGTTTTTGTAGAGCGCCCGCTCGAACTCGCTCATCACCGGGATCCAACGTGACATAATGATGAGCTGTCCGGCCACTTGCTTCTTGAGCTTGGGAGCCAGCTCTTTTACTTCAGCCGCCGCCAACCCAGGCACGTACGTGAGCAGCCATTCGGGATCGCTCGCCAGGCGGCCCATGAGCTCGGCGATGGCCTCGGTCAACAGGATGTGGGCCGGCTCTCGCAGCAGGAAGGGCAGGGCAGGATCTATGAATTTGTCATAAGCGGCGTGGCCGCTCTCGTGCAACATCGTGCCCATCCACTGATCGTTGGGCTTAATGTTGGCCAGAATCCGCACGTCCTGCGCGTGGTCCACGTTCATGCAGTAAGCGTGCTGCTGCTTGCCTTCACGTTCGTACAAATCGCTGCGTGCCAAGACGTCGTCCACGTTCAGGCCGATGCTCTGGTAGAAGCAGCGCGTGACCGCCTCAACGTTCTGGCTCTTGTACGCCTCCGTCAGAAATTCGCGCACGGCCGGATCGGCAGCGGGTGCTTCCTGGAAGAATGGGTCGGCGTAGTGCCACGGGCGCAGAGCTTCCGGCGATATCCCGTACAGACCGGCGAGTTGCCCATCCAGTTCGGCCTTGTACCGCGCGTATTCCGGCCGCGCCAGTCGATCGAGTTCGTCGAACGTGGCGAATAGCTCCGTCTCATCCAGCTCCTGCAGGACCAGATGCATGCCATAGAAATTGTCGAATCCGATGCGCCGCGCGATGCCGTTGCGCATTTCGACCAGTTCCACCAGTTTGCCGGCGACCTCGACGCCGACCTGTTTGCTCGCCTCCCAGGCCTCTCGCCGTTCGCCGACGTCTCGTGAGTGGCGCAGCAGCTCTTTCAGCTCGTTCTCGGTCACTTTTCGGCCGCGCAGCTCCGCACGGAAGCTGTTGAAGATGCTTTCGATGGCGATCTCGCGGCTCGTCAGCTCCTCGATGGTGGCGTCGTCCATTTGGTTGGCCGTAAACGCCTGGGTCAGCAGGGTGGCCTGTCGGGCCAGCAGCGGGTCTGCATTGGGCCCGGTAGCGGTGAGCGCTTTCAGCTCGGCAAAGCGGGCCGGGTCGGCGAAAACCTTGCGGAGCGCCATCTGCAGGCGGGTGACTTCCTCTTCATATTTCTTGTTTCCGGTCGTGGTGAACTTCCAATAGGCATCGTTGGCTGCGCGTTGCATCGGCTCGATCACGGTCACCAGTTCCTGGATGAACTGGCTCAGATTGTCGGACATGGCTTGCCTCCTCATGGTGTGAAGATGGCTGCGAAGTGTCGGCTCGCACCATCCGCGAATTCACCTCTATTACAGTATGGTATTATAACATAGCGCGACAAGCGTGGGCACGGCGATCGGCGTTGTCCAGGTTGCGTCGACGTGTGAATTGCCAGGTTGTTTGTTGTATTTGACCGGCCAGGGGACTATAATGGAGCGAAATGTGGCCAAGAGGAAGTGCAGTATAGCTGGGGGAGAACTCCATGAGCGCAGCGCGGCGATTTCGCCTGATCCTGTACCTATCGCTGATCGTGGCGTCCCTGGTCCTGCCGTTTGTGGACGCTCGCGCCCAGGAGATCGACGGGAGCCGGTCACGTCGATCTGGTCAACGCCACGGGCGACATCAACCAGGCGTTCCAGACCTACGTCGAGCGTGGCATCACGACGGCTGAGGGGGACGGCGCCCGCGCCCTCGTCATTCGGCTGGACACGCCTGGCGGCTCCGTGGACGTGATGGAAAACATCGTCAAACAGATGACCGCCGCCAGTGTGCCCATCGTTGTCTACATCGCGCCGACCGGAGCGCATGCCGCGTCCGCCGGAACGTTCATTACCCTGGCGGGCGACCTCGCAGCCATGGCGCCCGGCACCAGCATTGGCGCGGCCTCACCCGTCGGGCCCAACGGAGAGACCTTGACCGGCACCATGGCAAGCAAAGTCACGAATATCCTCGTCTCCGACATCGAGGGACTGACCCGCCACCGCGGCCAGAAGGCCATGGATTGGGCGCGCCAGGCGGTGACGCAGGCGCGCGCCGCGACCGACACCGAAGCGCTTCAGCTTGGCGTGATCGACCTCATTGCTCCGGACGTGCCCACGCTGCTCAAGGACATCGACGGTCGGCAGGTGGACGTGGCCGGCGCCCAGGTTACTCTGCATACCGCAGGCGCCAGCGTCCAGACGATCGACATGAACCTCGCCGAGAGCTTTCTGGAGATCATCACCAACCCGAACATTGCGTTTCTGCTGATGGTGTTGGGCATCAACGGCCTGCTGTTCGAATTGGCCAGCCCTGGCGGGTACATCCCCGGCGTCGTCGGCGCAATCAGCCTGGTACTGGCGTTGTATGCCTTCGGTACGCTGCCGGTGAACTACGCCGGTGTGCTGTTCATCGTCCTCGCGTTCATTCTCTTCTTCTTCGACATCAAAGCGCCCACGCATGGCGTGCTGACTGTTGCCGGCATCGCTTCGTTCGTATTCGGCTCGATCATTCTGTTCAACTCGCCGATCTACGCTATCTCGCGTGGATTGATTGGGACCGTCGCCGTGTGCACCGGCGGTTTCTTCTTCTTCGCAGTGGCGAAGGCCGTCAGCGCCAGGAGTAGACCGGTGACCACCGGTCGCGAGCAGCTCATCGGGCTGCGGGCCGAGGCACGCACCGACCTTGCACCGGAGGGTATGGTATTCGTCCACGGAGAACTATGGTCGGCGGTGGTGCAGGGCGCTCCCGTACGCCGCGGTGAGCACGTGCGGGTCATCGCACGGCATGGTTTCAAGCTGACTGTGGAAAAAACCGATTAGGCACCTCACCGCCTTCGCGGCGGCGCCTTTGGGTACAGGTCCTCAATATCCTCCAACGTGGTCCGGGTTGCAGCGCGGGCGTCTGATGCTGCGACGGCCTGGAAAAACGTCTCGTCGTAAGGCCGGCTCCGTACCTGCACGGGCATCGGCACCGCATGGCCGATGAGCAAGACCTCTTGCCGGGTGTCCAGACTCTCCACTGCCGACCGCAGGAAGCTCCGCCCTCCCACTCCGGTCAGCACCGCCTCGATGTCGGCTTCCTCTGTGAGCTTGCCCGTGACCCTCGTGCCCAGTTGTGACATGACCTCAGGGTCGATTCCGCTCGGCCGCTGGTCGATGATCAACAGCGTGACCAGGAACTTGCGCATCTCTCGAGCGATCGTGCCGAATGTCGTCTGTCGCGCCGTGCCCGGATTCAGGAATTTGTGCGCCTCTTCGATACAAATGACCAGTGGCCGCGGTCGGTCGGCCTTGTCTTTCGTTTCCTCATATCGGGCGATCCGGGTTCGGTACTGCTCGCGGATGCGCCGGGTGACGATGTTGGCCACGAGCATGTAGTCGAGAACGCGGTTGTGCCGGCCGAATTGCAGCACGATGTGCTTGCCGCGGTCCAGCGCAGCGACCATTTCGTCGATGGCATCGAACGGCGCCTCCTCCACCACGTATTCCTGCCGCTTGATCTCGCGAAGTTTGCGTTGAAGGGCATCGACTGCGCCCCTGTGGGCGTTGCGGGTGTCGCAGAACTCCTCCAGGTCCTCCGCGTTCATCGACAACAGCCGCTTGAGCCAGTCACGGCCGTAGGTGTCCTCCAACAGGCCCACGGTCACACGGGCCGTCGAGGTCAAGTCGAGTTCCTCGGCCAACAGCAAAACGTCTTCCGCCTCGATCTGGTTCAGGCCGACACGCAGCACAGCGTCCACAGAGCGACCGGGACGCGCGCCGGCTTTCTTGTCAAGCGAATAGACCATCACCCGCGCGCCGAAGAGCTGCCGCAGGCCGCGGACCCAATTGTGGTCCTCCTTCTCCAGATCGAACGCGTACTCGTTGTGCATGTCGAAGATCAGGTTGACCGCCGCACCAGTCTTGATGATGCCGGACAACAGGATGCGAGCCAGCATGCTCTTGCCTGTGCCGCTCTGGCCAAAGATGCCGGTCGAGCGCTCCACGAAGCGGTCCAGCTTCAGGCAGATGGGGATGTCCATAGTCAGCGGGTGGCCGATGACGAAATTGTTGCCCCCCTCCTGGCCGAATACTGCCGCGAAGTCGCTCTCGCTCGCTTCACAGAGCGTGGCGAAGTGCATGGGGATGGTGCGGACCGGCTGTGGTCCGCCGAGTTCATCGCTGAATGTGTAGGCATCAAGTTTCGGCATCATCAGCATGGGGCGGACCTGCACAGTGGCGTACGTGCTGGTTCCGGCCAGCGCCGCGCGCACGAACGGGGACGCTTCCCGTGGAGGATCGGACAGCAGCGCTGCATCCGTGACCCGGAGTTGCATATCGCTGACCATGCTGAAATACAGGTTCTCGTCACCCTCCAGCACGACGAAACTGCCGATGCGCAGCCGTTCGGTGGAACAGCCCGCGTCCAGTCGAATGGTCAGTCCGGCATTAAACGTGCCGTCGATCAACAGTCCCAGCCGGCGCCGTATCGATTCCATCGTGGGTGCTTGAGGCATATCGACGTGTCCTTCCCCGAGAATCGGTGTTGCAGGTGTTATGGATACGGCAGGCAGTATAGGCAGACTTGCAGGGGGTGTCAATTGGCCGGGAGCAAGTCCTCCGCGTCGATGTGGAAATTGTAATTGCCTTTACTTCGCTAAGAGAGAAACGCTGCTACAAATAAGCGAAAAGACGCCCTGCCAGAGAGGGCACGACTGAACTGATGCCAGGTGAAACCTGCTGAAAACCGGATGTGGCGTGAGGTTGTTTGGCCGCGGGCGTCACCGCTCACAGGAGGCAAAAACGACATGAAACAAAAGGCACTACTTGGTCGAATATCGGCAATGGTGGGTGTTGGACTGGCGGCATCGCTCGCTCTATTCGTCAGCCCGGCGCTGCCCGCAATGGCAGCCCCGCCCAACTTTCCTAGCTTCACAGAGCTGCACACGGTAACGCAGAGCGACAACAACATTCAGGTCTTGGCTCAGGAGTTTGGGACAACAGCGGACAACATCATCGCGGCCAATGGGCTCACCAACCCGGGGAACATCAACTACGGGCAGCAGTTGTGGGTGCCCCCGGCATCTTCTTCGATGGCCGAGGCCCCGGCGATGATGGCATCTCCGTCTGCTCCTGCCGGCAAGGTGCCGGGGCTGGCCGCTCCGGCAGCAGCCAATCCGAGCTTCACGGAGACCTACACCGTCGTCCAGGGCGACAACCTCTGGGCGCTCGCGCAGAAGTTCGGCACGACGATCAACGACTTGGCGGCGGCCAACAACATCTCTGACCCGAGCAAGCTCAGCATCGGCGAGCAGTTGCACGTGCCGGCGATGCCGGCTGCCCCTGCCGCGTCTGCTCCGTCCGCCCCGGCTGCCCGGACTCCCGGGCTATCTGCCCCAACGGCTGCTTACTCCAGCTTCACCCAGAGTCATACCGTCGCCCAGGGTGACAACCTGTGGACGTTGGCGAAGAAGTATGGCACGACGGTCAACGACCTGGCGGCGGCCAACAGCATCTCTGACCCGAGCAAGCTGAGCATTGGCGAGAAGTTGTGGGTGCCTGCGGCGCCCACGGCCCCGGCTGGCTCCTCCAACTCGACCATGCTCGAGTCTCCGGCGATGCCTGCGTCGCCTCAGGCTGCACCCGGCGGTCAGTGAGGTAAGCCTCATCTCGAACCAGGCATGCTCCGGTAGCACATTTTGATCCAAAAGACCACCGACTCAGCGCGTCGGTGGTCTTTTGGTGGGCGTTCTCGATGAGTGTGTTCGCATTTCATTGTTGCTCGTAGTATAATGTGTGTTATACTCGCTCGTTGTGAGCATTCCAAAGCACAGAGGGAGGATGAGTGAATGGCATTGCTTAGTGACAAAGATCGCAAATACCTGGAGACGGAGTTTGAAGAGAAGCTGAAAGACCCCGTCAAGCTGGTAGTCTTTACTCAGTCCATCGCGTGTGATTTCTGCCGTGAAACGGAACAGATCGCGCGCGAGGTGGCGGAGCTGTCGCCGAAGCTGTCCGTGGAGGTCTACAACTTCGTGACCGACAAGACTGTGGCCGAGCAGTATGGCGTGGACAAGATCCCCGCCACGGCGGTCGTGGGCGCCCGGGATTACGGTGTGCGCTTCTTTGGGGTTCCTGCCGGTTATGAGTTTACTACACTGATCGAGGATATCCTCGACGTATCGGTGGGCGAGTCCGGATTGTCTCCGGATGCGAAGGCGCTCCTCGCCCGGATCAAGATGCCGGTAGCGATTCAGGTTTTCGTGACTCCTACCTGCCCATATTGTCCCAGCGCTGTTAGCCTGGCTCACAAAATGGCTATCGAGAACGAGAACGTGCGGGGCGAGATGGTAGAATCCATCGAGTTTCCGCACCTGGCGCAGAAATACAACGTGATGGGAGTGCCCCGCATCGTCATCAACGAGAAGATCTTCATCGACGGGGCTGTACCTGAGGGTGCGATGGTCGACCGCGTCATGGAAGCCGCCGGTCTGATCGTTCCCAAGATGGTGGACGAGGCCGTGCCGCCCGAAGATCGGTAAAAGAGCGCTGACCAAGGGCGTCCGCCGCCAGACTTCGGTGGGGCGGACGCCCTTGGTCGCGATAGTTTTGACAAGGCCCCTTTTCCCGGCTATAATACTGCGGGTTAAGCTGGTCCGGATCTCGTTCAGCTAGGGGGAAGGTTTTTTGAAGACTTACCTGTATTTCGTGCAGATTATTATTTCTGTTGCGCTGATTGTGATCATTCTTATCCAGGCCAAGGGTGGCGGCCTGGGGGGTATTTTCGGCGGCGAGGGCGCGGTATACAAGAGTCGCCGTGGCTTTGAAAAAACGCTGTATAACGTGACCATTGGCCTGACGGTCGTCTTCTTCTTGATGTCGCTGGTTAGCGTGCTGACTCAGTAAGTGATCGCGCACATTCGCTGGCAGGCACTGCTGGTCCTGGTCAGCATCATCCTGATCCTGATGATGGCCGTCTACCTGGCGGTTAATTTCACTACCATCGTGGTGCCGGATCAGGGTGGAAGTTACCTGGAAGGCGTCGTAGGCATGCCCCAGTATGTCAACCCGATATTGTGCCAGTTCAACCAGGTCGACCGCGACCTGGTTGCTTTAGTATTCAACGGGCTGACGAAAGTCGACGACAAGGGACAGTTGGTGGACGACCTGGCCGACGATCACGAAGTGACTGACGGCGGTCTCAGCTACATCTTTCACCTGCGGCGCGACGTGAAGTGGCACGACGGCGTGGCGTTCAATGCTGATGATGTGGTCTTCACGATTGGTGCGATCCAGTCTCCCGATTTCCAGGGTGCGCCCACGTTGGCCGAGTTCTGGCGGAACATCAAAGTCCAGAAAGTGGACGACGACACAGTCGAGTTCACTCTACCCGAGCCGTTCACGCCGTTTCTGGACTACACGACCATTGGGATTCTGCCGGCGCACTTGCTGAAGGACGTACCTCCCGCGCAACTGCCGAAGCATCCTTTCAATCTACAACCGATTGGCACGGGGCCGTTCGCTGTGAAGAAGGTCACCGCGGAAGTGGCCTCACTCGAAGTGACAGATCGGACCTGGGCGCACACGCCTTTCCTCAGCCGCATCGAGATGAAGTTCTACCCCAGCTACGAAGCGTTGTTCAACGCGTACGACCGCGGTCAGGTGGAAGGCATTCCCGGTATTCGCCCGCAAGACATCGAATGGGTGCAGAAACACGACGCCCTGCAGCTGTTCACCGCGAGGATGTCCGGCTACACGCTGATCTATCTGAACCACGAGAGTCCCAACGCGCCCTTCTTTCAGGACAAGAAGGTCCGCCAGGCACTGCTGTACGGCCTCGATCGCCAGAAGCTCATCGATCTGACGCTCCACGGGCAGGGCATCGTCGCAGAGGGTGTCGTCATGCCTGATTCGTGGGCCTACAACGCCGACGTCCCCACGTACTCGTTCGATCCGGATCGGGCGAAACAGCTACTCGACGAGGCCGGGTGGGTAGACACGGATGGCGACGGGATCCGCGACAAGGACGGCGCCAGATTGCAGTTCGCCTTATTGGGCAGCAACGATGCTCAGCGGGTGAAGATGATGGAAGAGATCAGCCGGCAATGGGAGCGCATCGGGGTGAGCGCCCAGCCCCAGATCCGCCGGCGTGACCGGCCTGGTGGCCGACTTCCTGCGTCCCCGCCGCTTTGACGCGCTGCTCACCGAATGGCTGGAGTTGACCCCTGACCCCGATCCATACCCGATGTGGCATTCCACGCAGATTGGTGAGGACGGTCAGAATTACGCCAGCTACTCGAACGTCGAGATGGACCAGGCGATCGAGGAAGCGCGTCGCATCACGGATCAGACCCGACGCCTGGAGCTGTACCACAAGTTCCAGCAAATCTTCGCTGACGAAGTGCCGGCGTTGGTGATCAATTATCCGGTATATAGCTACGCGATAGATCGCCTCGTGCACGGCGTGCAGCTTGGTCCCATGTCACAGGCCAGTGACCGCTTTCGTACGATCGACCAGTGGTACGTCGCCACTCGCCGTATCGTCGTCAGCGCCGCAAATCGGTCTGCGCCGGGATTGACAAAATAGCGGAATCGTGGTACATTATCGTCGTCGTTGAACTGAGCCGAAGTGGTGGAATGGCAGACACGCTGCGTTCAGGGCGCAGTGGGCATTAGGCCCGTGTGGGTTCAAATCCCACCTTCGGCACCAAGAAAGAGCTGACTCGTGAAGATTCACGGGTCAGTTTTGCATTTTCGCCCCCATTGCCCCAAATTGGCACTTGACACATAAGTAAAGCGGCGGTAAAATAAGTTACCACTTGTTCACCGTTTGTCTAAGGCGAGGACGTAGGGCGCGATCACTATGGCCACTCGAAAAAAACGGACCCCCATCATCAGCCCCATCCAGTTCGCCGCGATCGTCACCGTAACTATTTCGCTTACACTACTCGTCGGTTTCGCCTACAAAATCAGCAGTTACGAGCAGATCAAAAAGCAGGCACAAGAATTGCAGGACAGGCTGGAGCGGACCCAGGCCGAGCACGAGGCGCTGGAGGCGCGCAAGGCCTTCGTTCAAACAGACGCCTACGTGGAGAAGGTCGCACGCGAGGAGCTGAACTTTGGCCGCTTCGGTGACACAGTGGTCATGGTGAAAAACGTGCCGGCCAGAGGCGTTGCGCCACAACAACCGTTGGCTCCCGACAGCGGGGCGCCGGCCAACCAATATTCCTCCCAGTGGCGGGCCTGGTACGAGTTGTTCTTTGGCGCGCCGCCGGAGGCCTACGGTTTCTAACTAGTCAAACGAGACACCGGGCGCAGATGCCCACCGCCGAGGCCCGGCTGCCACATCGACCTGGGCCTCGGCCTTTTCTTCAGCACTGGGATCGGCGGGCGGTCTCGGCGGCCTGAACAGACGATCTCTCCAGGTACTGTTTCAGTGCCACCGCCTGGTTCATCTCCCTGTTTCTGGCTCCGAACAGCAGCGTCACCCTCCCCATTCGAGCCTTCTCCCGGATTTCCTGGAGCAAGGTCGATTTGTCGGCCAGCTCGGCAAAGTACCGCCGCTGAAACTCCAGCCAGCGGTCCGGCTGGTGATCGAACCATTCGAGCAGCTCGATACTGGGTCCCACGTCTTTCAGCCAGAGGTCCAGCTGAGCCCGGTCCTTCGTCATCCCCCGGGGCCAGATTCGATCGACCAGGATGCGCACACCGTCGCTTTCCTCGGGTGGGTCGTACACCCGCTTCACTTGAATGCCCATCGCGTCACACCTCCCGTCGCGCACATCGTGTGCGGCTCCTGCCATTCACCTATTCATTATACGCCCACGGTGCCAGTCGGACTACGAGAGCGGGCCATGATCCGGATGTCTGTTCGCATCTACGCTTGTCAGTCTCCGTTCGTAGGTGTATACTGTTTCACTGCATTATCCATCTAACCAAAAGGGGAGGGCGTCGTGTCTGGACCAAGGTTTGCGGACAAAGTAGCCGTGGTGACCGGAGCAGGGCGTGGCGTGGGGCGAGCGATCGCGTTGGGATTGGCCGCGGAAGGCGCGAATGTCGTCGTTAACGACGTGCGTGTTGCCCAGGTTCAGTCAGTGACAGCCGAAATCGCGGCTTCTGGCGGCCACGCGATGCCAGCGGTCGCCGACATTTCGCGTTCGACCGAGGTCGACGCCATGATCCGCCAGGCCGTGGAAACGTTCGGCACCGTCGATTTCCTCGTCAACAACGCGGGCATCCTGCAGCTGAAGGTGCCGTTGGAGACTCTCACAGACGAGGATTGGGCACGCACGTTTGGCGTGAATCTGAACGGCGCATTCTACTGCACGCGGGCCGTCTTGCCGATCATGAAGGCCAAGCGCTCGGGCCGCATCGTCAACGTCAGCTCGTCGGCGGGGCGCAGCACCAGCGCCAACGGCGGCGCGCACTACACGGCGTCGAAGGCGGCGTTGCTCGGGCTCACTCGCCACACCGCTCGCGAGAATGCCGCGTATGGCATCAACGTCAACGCAGTAGCGCCGGCAAGCCTGGACACCGACATGGCCCGCGAGGCCGCCGGAATCGAGCACCTGGAGCGCTCGCGGTCTGCGATTCCCGTCGGACGGTTGGGCACTCCTGACGATGTGGCTCCGGCCGTGCTGTTCCTGCTGTCCGATGCGGCATCGTTCATCACCGGGGCCACGCTCGATATCAACGGTGGCTTGCTCATGATCTAGCACTGGCGCCAACACGGTCGTTCGACACACTAATCATCACAGATGGGGGGACTACACCATGCAATTCGGCTTAAACGGCTCAACGATCATGCACACAGACCTCATTACCGAGTTGACCATTGCGGACAAAGCGGGTTTTGAGATCTCTGAGATGCGCGATGCCAAACTCCGGCCTTATCTGGAGAAGCACTCGATGGCCGAGCTCAAGGACTTTCTCAAGACCCTGAAGATCAAGCCGGTTAATATCAACGCCCTCGAGCCAATCACCTTCGTGGCGGAGAAGGATTGGCCCGAGTTGATGCAGCGTGCGGAGTGGTTCTGCCAGATGGCCGCCGAGTTGGGCTGCAAAACCATCGCCGCAGTGCCGGGCATCCGGCCCTCAGGGCGCGACCCGCGAGGATTGCTTCCAGGAGTCCGTCCGATCGTTGAAGCGGCTGGTCCCCGTCGCCGAGCAGCATGGAGTGGGCATTTCATTCGAATTCATCGGGTTCAACGGCTTCGCCATTCAGGGAGTCGCGGAGGCTGTTCGTGTGGTTGAGGCGGTCGACTGGCCGCACATGGGTGTGGTGTTCGATTTCATCCACTTCTTCACGGGCGAGTATGCCCTGGAAGAGCTGGCGGCTACCGATCCGAATATGATCGACATGGTCCACCTCGAACGATGCTAAGGATCTGCCTCTCGAGGTGCATCGGGCGGGTGACCGCTATCGCCTTCTGCCCGGAGACGGCATCATGGCTACCGATGAGATGATGACCACCCTGGCCGATATCGGCTACGATGGCGATTTCAGTATCGAAATTTACAACCCGGACATCTGGGCGATGGATCCGGTTCAGGTGGCCAACGACGCTTACGCCAAGGGTCGGAAGATGCTGGACAAGTACTATCCGCTTACAGTAGCGACAGTTCACGGCGCGTGATCCATAATGCAAAATGCCTCCCAACTCTGGAGGCATTTTGCATTGTGGATCACGCGCACGTTTCTTTTACTTTGCCGCCCGGATCTGCGCGATCACACGGATGACATCGGCGGTGGTCTTGGTCAGCGCCGCCCAGTTGTTGGCTTTCGTCCAGTCTTTGCGGATGAGATTGGAGCCCATGCCGACGCAGGCGACGCCGGCTGTGAACCAGGCCGTCAGATTCTCCTCGGTGGCGTCGACACCGCCGGCCGGCATCAGGTTGTGCCAGGGACACGGGGCGAGGACGGCCTTGACGAAGTCCGCTCCGCCGAGGGTGTTGGCCGGGAAGATTTTGATGATCTCGCAGCCCATTTCCTCGGCCAACGAGATCTCGGACTCAGTCCCGGTGCCGGGGACGTAAGCCACCTTGCGGCGGTTGCAGATCTTCGCGACGTCGGCGCTCAGCGATGGGCTGACCACGAAATTGGCTCCCTCGGCGATGTACATGGCCGCCGTCGCCGGATCGATCACCGAGCCCACGCCCAATACGGCATTCGGCGCTTCCTTGTCCAGAAACTCGATCAACTGATGGAAGACGTGTATGGCGCGGTCGCCGCGGTTGGTGAACTCCAATACCGTCGCGCCGCCTTCGGCGCAAGCGGCTACCACGCGCTTGGCCGTCTCCACATCGGGGTTGTAGAAGATCGGCACGACGCCGATGTCCAGGATCGAGTTGAGAACCTTCATCCTCCGAAAACGAGCCATCAGTATTCCTCCTTAAGAGCTTAAATGCGCTATCGCGCCACGCGTCCGGACGTGTCCCCGCCGATCAGTTTCTCTACCTCGTCGGCCGTCACGTGGTTGAAGTCACCGAAGATCGTGTGCTTCAAGCACGAGGCCGCCACCGCGAAGTCCAGTGCGGCCTGCGGGCCCTCGCCTTTCAGCAGCTTGTAGATCAATCCACCGTTGAACGAATCGCCGCCGCCGACGCGGTCCACGATCGGGATGATATCGTAGGTGCGCGTCGTGTACAAAGTGCCCTGCCGCCACAGCATGCCCGTCCAGGTGTTGTGCGAGGCCGAGATAGAGCCACGCAAAGTAATGGCGATCGAGCCGATGTTGGGGAAGCGCGCCGCGAGTTGCTCTGCCACGTAGCGGTATTTGTCGGCGTCCACCTTGCCCGAGCGTACGTCCGTGTCCGGCGCCTTGATGCCGAAAACCTTGTCTGCGTCCTCTTCGTTGGCCACGACCTGGTCCGTGTGAGCGACCAGATCCGGCATAACGTCCGCGGCGGATTTGCCCCACTTCCACAACTTGGCGCGGTAATTCAGGTCACACGACACCGTGAGTCCCATGCTCTTGGCGATCTTCACCGCCTCCAATGTCGATGCTGCCGCGCTCTCCGACAGCGAGGGGGTAATGCCGGTCCAGTGGAACCAGGCGGCGTCCGCCAGCACGGTTCGCCAGTCGATCATGCCGGGCTCGAGCGTCGAAATGGACGAATGGCTGCGGTCGTAGATCACCTTGCTGCCACGCGGCCCCACGCCGCTTTCGAGGTAGTACACGCCGAGACGCTCGCCGCCCCAGGCAATCTGGTCCACGCCCACGCCGGTCTCGCGGATGAAACGCATGCAGGCCTGGCCCAGGTCGTTCTTGGGTAAGCGGGTAACATAATCCACAGGTACGCCGTAGTTCGCCAGCGAGACGGCCACGTTGCACTCCGCGCCCGCGTAGGTCACGTCGAACGACCGCGCCTGGTTGACGCGCAAGAAACCGGGCGTCGACAGTCGCATCATGACCTCGCCAAACGTCACTACTCTATTGCTCATGGGATAATTCCTTTCACCAATGAATGGATCTGCTTCGAACCTGCCGCTCTTCTGTTGTACACTTTGTGGTGAATCGAACGAGATGGTATAACGGAATGCGCATCAAGTCAAATGCGGCCGGACATACGCGGGTTACGGCGCCGTCGCGTCGACCCATTTTGCGTGCACGACCTTCATGAAATCGGCGACCTTGAGTCGCAGGTTGATGCCGCGCTTACCGGCGCTGACCATGAATTCGGTCAGGGGCCGGGCATGCGAGTCGACGAACACGGCGTACGGCTTCATCATCAACGCCAGGGCGGAGATGCCGCCGACCTGAAGGCCCGTCAGGTCCTCGGCTTCCTTCTGCGTGGCCATCCGCAGGCTCTTCTGGCTAAGCGACCGGGCCAGCACCTTCAGGTCGATCTCGCGATCACCCGCGGCGAGCACCAGCACGGGCTTGCCCGCCTGTGGGATGACGACCAGCGTCTTGTACACTTCGGAAGGGGACAACCCCAGTGCGGCTGCCACACCATCCGCCGAGTGAATCTCCGGAGAAAACTCGTGTACGACGTAGGGGACCTTGCGCTGGTCCAATACTCGCATAGCGTTCGTCTTCTCAGTTTTCTCGGCCACGTGCCCCTCCGAAAACAGCCCCGCCCCAGCCTCTCCTGTGAAGGAGAGACTGGGGTCGGGTTTGCCCGCCCGGGAAGTGGGCGGAGTCGTTATTCGACGGTTACAGATTTGGCCAGGTTGCGCGGCTGATCGACATCGGCGCCACGGCGTACGGCGATGTGATAGGCCAGCAATTGCAGCGGGATGACCGTCAGCACCGGGTACAGGAGCGGCGAGACCTGAGGAATGTAGATGACCTCGTCGGCCTTCTCCGCGATCTTTGTATCGCCTTTGGTCGCCACAGCGATGACGATGCCGTCACGCGCTTTCACCTGCTCAATGTTGCTGAAGATCTTGTCGTATACTTCGTCCTGCACTGCGATGACTACAACGGGCATGCGCTCGTCGATCAGAGCGATGGGCCCGTGCTTCATCTCACCGGCTGGATAGCCTTCCGCGTGGATGTAACTGATCTCCTTGAGCTTGAGCGCGCCTTCCATGGCGGTGGGGTAGTTCAATCCCCGGCCCAGGAACAGGAAGTTCTCGGCCTTGAAGAAACGGCCCGCCAGCTTCTCATAATCGGCGCCATTCCCCAAGACGTGGCCCACCAGGTCCGGGAGGCGGGCCAGGTCGGCGATGAGATCGCACATCTGCTCGGGACTGATGGTGCCCCGAGCCTTGCCCATCGCCAAGGCCAGCATGTACAGATCCACCATCGAGGTGGTATAGGCTTTGGTGGAGGCGACGCCGATCTCCGGACCGGCCTGCATGTAAATCACGCCGTCCACCACGCGGCTCGCCTGGCTGCCCACCACGTTCACCACACCTATGGTCGTGGCGCCCTTCAGGCGTGCCTCTTCCAGGGCGGCCAGGGTGTCCACCGTCTCACCCGACTGGGTGACGGTGACGACCAGGGTCCGCTCGTTCACCAAAGGATCCCGATAACGAAACTCGGAGCCGTAATCCACGTCGACCGGGATACGGGCGAGCTTCTCGATCATGTATTTGCCGACGAGGCCGGCATTCAACGCCGTGCCACAGGCGGTGATGACCACGCGGTCGAACTTCCGCATCTGCTCGGCCGTGATCGGCAGGTCCAGGTTGATGTCACCGTTCTCGAAATCGACGCGGCCGCGGAGGGTGTCGGTGACCGCGCGGGCCTGCTCGTAGATCTCCTTCTGCATGAAGTGCTTGTATTCGCCCTTGGCTGCAGACACGGGATCCCAGGCGATGGTGGTCACGGTCTTGGTGAGGGGCTCGCCGCCCAGGGTCGAGGTCTGATAGCCGTTGCGAGTGACGACTGCCATTTGCCGGTCTTCCAGGAAAACGACCTTGCGAGTGTGCTCCAGGATAGCTGGGATGTCGGAAGCGATGAACATTTCGCCGTCACCCAGCCCCACAGTCACGCCTCCCGCGTTGCCGACGCGGACCGCGATCATCTTATCGGGCTCGAGCGCGCTCATAACGACGATGCCGTGCGCGCCCTGCAGCCGGCGGACCGCCTTGCGCGTGGCTTCTTCCAGCGACGAGCCTTCGTTCAGATATTTCTCAACAAGGTGGACGATGACCTCGGTATCGGTCTCAGACCGGAAGGTGTGGCCTTCCGCAAGCAGCTCTTCCTTCAGGGGACGGAAGTTCTCGACGATACCATTGTGGATGACGACCGTTTTGCCGGTGCAATCCAGGTGGGGGTGCGCATTGTTCTCAGCAGGCTTGCCGTGGGTTGCCCAACGGGTGTGTCCGATGGCGATCAGCCCCTCGGTGGGATTGGCATCCCAGTTCATTTGCAGGTTGACCAACTTGCCGACGTTGCGGCGGATTTCCATTCCGTTGCCGGCATTGATAGAGGCGACTCCGGCGGAATCGTAACCTCGATATTCCAACCGCCGCAAACCGTCCAGAACGATAGGCGCCGCGTTTCGCGGTCCGATGTAACCAACGATGCCACACATGGGGAACTCCCTCCGTGCACTTGGGTGTGTGCGCTGAAGCTCGACGTACGCCACACCGTGACGCTGCCTCGAACTCAGGCGCTTGATTTGAACCCGTCACTGCACTTCCCATTGTCCCGTCGGTCGCCCGCCGGTTTTGAGGCATGCTTTCGTCAGTCGGACTCGTGCTCCTGGCACGAATCCGGGAGGGAGAGAGAAGAGGGGCGTGACCACCCCTGGAGGCATCCGCTGATCGTTCGATTTTCTCCGAACGGCACTCGCCGGTCGGATTCGCCCCGCCGCGCGGCAGGGAACCTCCTCCTCGTCAACTGGGCCGCTGACAGATGTCCTGCCCAGTCCGTGCGCTAGCTCTCCCGTTGTTCAATTGATTCGCTCTATCGCATCACCTCCTCTTGCCGGTTCGCTAGATTGTCTGCCGAACCTGACGAGTATTATACGTTATTCTGTGTGATTTGTAAAATTCTAACGTGATGTGGGTCGTCGTGGAACTGCACGCCGTCGTGAAAAGAACTGCCAGATCGAGCCGTTTGGCTCTTGCTTCCACACGGTGTCCAGTATATAATGATAAATGCGTTTTGTCAAGAGAAATGATAGACGAATTTTAAAAGCGACGCAGATTCCGAAAGGCAGAAGCCCAAGCAAAGAGTGTCTCGGCCGTCAGAAAGGAAAACAAAAAAAATGAGTACCCGTAAAATGACCTTGCTTTTGATCGCGATCTTCTCAGCGGCCCTGATCTGGGACAGCGCCTACCCTGTGCTGGCCGGTTTCTTGTTTTCCGATGGAAACCTTCCCGTCGGACGCATCGCGGGTGACGGCGTGGGGCAGCACCCAGCCGCGCCCGACGCTGTCAGTCGGGGGCTCGATATCCCCTCCTTGCCATTGGCGCTGACCCTGGTGCCGCTGTTTCCGACGAACACCCCCGAACCTCTGTTCGAGAATGATTCCGATGATTCCGGTGACTCAGCCGCCTCCCGTCTTCCCGACGAACACGCCCAAACCGCCGATTAAGCTCACTTACTTCCCGCTGCCTACCGGCATCATCCTGACTCTGCTGGCTCCTACTAAGACGCCGACCCCCGTAGTCCCGACGGCGACGAGTACGTCGACGTCAACGCCTACGCGAACGCCTAAGCCCACCAAGACGCCGAAACCAACGTGGACGCCAGTGACGCCTCCCCCCTGCGTCTACGACGCCGCATACGTCGCGGACATCACGATCCCGGACGGCATGCAGGTCCCGCCGGGAGCGCCGTTGCAGAAGATCTGGCGCGTTCAGAACACCGGCAGCTGCGCGTGGGGTGGAGGCGTTCGCTTCGTGTTCCAGGCCGGCAATCCGCTGGGCGCTCCGGTGGTCCAGTTCGTGCCGCCCGCGGTTCCCGGTGCGACCGCGGACGTCGCGGTGAACATGTTTGCGCCTGCCGCACAGGGCGTTTACGAAAGCCACTGGCTGCTGCGCGATCCCGATGGAACTCCTTTCGGCCCGGACTTGTTCTTGCGTATCGTGGTTGAGTCGCCGCCGACTCCTGCCCCGATTCCTGCCGCGACCGACACGCCGGCCGCCGTGCCCACGCTCCAGGTGATCACGCCCACGCCAACGGAGATTGCCTTGCCGCAGCCACAACCTGCGGCTCCTCCTGACACGAGCGGTTTCGTTGCCCTGCGCCAGGCGTACGACCTGGCTTGGCCGAGGGTGTCCGCCTGGAATTCAACAGCTGTTCTGTCCTTTGCGACGTGCTTTTCGTTGCCGCCTCAGCCGGGGACATTGCCGGGCGTGCAGTTCTTCACTCCGTGGCAGGGACCGGCGCTCGGCGATTGCGGGGAATGGCGCCTCGTCTTCCTGGGCAGCGCGACCCCACAGCCGGGAGAGAAAGCCTTCACGGCCGTCGTCGTCGCGGGCCAGCTCGACGATCAGTTGAGCCGGGAAACGGTGCTGTCGGGCGCGCCGGGTCTGACCGTGGGCAACGAATGGATGGACAGCCCGGCGGCAATGCAGGCCTTCAATCGTGGAGGCGGGTCCGACTTCTTCAGCCGATATCCGGGGGGGCGCATCGTCAACTTCGTGCTGCACGCGGGCCAGGGCGGTCAGGGCCAATGGTCCGTGGCGGCGACTTCGCGGCCGGACTATCGGCCGGGAGTCACTCTGGAATTGAACCTCAATGCGAACGACGGCACCTTCGACACGACCGCGCCATCGACCGCCCAGCCGGGCAAGGTGTATCTAAGCGCGCGAGAGGCTTTCGCGGTGGCGCAGCAGGCGGCCAGGGCCTGGCACAGCGATGCACAACTCATCCACTTGAAGGCTCAAGTCAATCCGGATGAGGACGGTCACGACGTGGGCAAAGCCAGCAACTGGTTGTTCGAATTCACTTCGCCATCGTCGAGGCAGGGCTACACACTCAACGTCGTCGACGGCATCGCACGGAACGCCGGCGAAGAGCCTGCCGTGCTGGGAGATATCGTCGCCGGCGGTTGGCCGGACAGCCCGGTCGTACTCGAGCGACTGCGCGGCTCGCCCGACTTCGAGGCGTTCAGCGCCGGTCACCCGCAGACCGGCTTCAGTTTCGAGTTGCTGGGCGACGCACAGGAAGGGTACATCTGGCTGGTCGGCGCTTACGATAATGGCGGCGCGGTAACAGTCAACGTCAACGGTCTGAACTAACCCGAGTTGGATCAGGACGCCACGACGCCCTGAGCGCAATCTGCGCTCAGGGCGTCGTGCGGCGGGTGTGAGACCACAGTCGCTACTGCATCGGAGAATAGTCGGTCGGCTTCAGGAACGAGTTCTCTACCCGGTCGACGATCGGACCGTCCTTCTCGGTTTCCTGGCGCACTGCCAGCCATTCCGGGTCGGACCCAAACGCGCCCCACCGCTGTTCGCGCTCTGCCATGTTCTTCCACTCAAGCAGATAGACCAGCTGGTTGTTGCTCGGACCGATCACGTACGTCCAGTAGCCGACGGACTTGATGCCGTGCTTCTCGAATATCCGCAGTGTGTGATTGCGGAACCGATCGTTCACGTTGGGCAGCTTACCCGGGACGGCAGTGTAGATGCGCAGCTCGTAAAGCATGACTATCCCTCCTGTGCGTGATGTGTGTATAGGTTATAGACCTGGAACGGCTAATCGTCAACCTGGACACTATCTGGCTGCTGCCCCAACGTGGGCAGGAGGCGCCGCCCCTATGGTCCTGCGGTTTGGCCGACGTCGGGCAGGTACAGCGGATTCGGGTAGCCCGTCCACGCCGTGGCGGTGAGGCTCTGAGTGGGACACCACGCCCGCGCGACGTTCATCACGACCCGGCCGGGCGCGTCCAAGTACTTCGCCCAGAACTTCCACACGGCTTTCGCGCCTGGGCTCAGCTCACCGTGATAGGTGATTTCGGTGGGGGGGTCTTCCAGCAGGGTCGTGTCGCCGCTCGAACTCAGCCAGCGGTCGAACTGCACGCTCGAGGGCAGGGTCAAGCTCATCGTCACACCGTACTCTCTGGCGCGGCCGGCATTCGTGAGCGCAATCGTGTACGTCAGCCGGGCCCCCGGTCCTGTGGGCAGCCGTGGCACGATGCCCATCGATAGGCGCAGGTCCGCGGGCTGCACGTCCACGCCCGCCGCCGCGCAGGTGCGTCGGGGAGCGCCGTTCAGGGTTCCCGCCAGGCAGGCCGTGTTCGTGATTGGGCCGTCGACCCGGCGGAGGGGATCGATCCTGCCCACGAGCGTCAGGCTCCCCGAGGCCGTTGGCGCGAGGTCCGCGATCTGCCAGGCAAGACCCGCGGACGCGAGGGGCGTGACGACTGCGCCGCTGGAGGCCGTCTGCGTGACGTCGACGATCGCTGCGGGAACCGCATCCGACAGAACCAGGCCGCTTGTGATGCCGGAGCCGCGATTTTCGAAGAAGAGCGTATAGGTGACCGGTTCCGCGGGCCGCACGACGCGCGGAAGAGCCTTCACGTGGAGCTCCAGTCCGGGCGGGCAGTCCTCGTTGTGATAAATGAACGTCCGCGACTCGACCCCGTCGAGCCCGCTGACCATCGCATCCATGCGCCCGTCGCGGTCGTAGTCGGCCCAGCCGACCACCCCGCCGGCCACGTCCGGCAGGCCGGTGCCGATGGCCGAGAACGAGCCGTTGGCGTTATTGTGATAGACGTCGCTGTCCAGGTCGGGCGGCGTCCTGCCGAGCCCCGACGCCCCGCTCAGAAGCAGGTCCGTCCATCCGTCGTTGTCGTAATCGCCCCAATCCACGGCGCTGGCGAACAGGATGGGCAGGCCGGTTTCCGCCTGCTCGTCGAATGTCCCGTCGCCGTTGTTCCGAAAGAGCGACGTCACTTCGGTGTAGCTGGAGAGATCCGTGCTGCGGTATCTTTCTCCCGTGACCAGCAGGTCCAGAAACCCATCGCCGTCGTAGTCGGCCCAGGTGAGGGAGCCCATGCGGGCCGCATCGAGCGTTGCGAGCGTGTCCTCGCTGAACGTGCCGTCGTGGTCGTTGTGATAAACCTTGGTCTCGAATTCGATCGGCCAGGGGACGTCGGACGGAATCTCCCCCGTGGCGGCGAGGTCGAGCCATCCGTCGTTATCGTAGTCTCCCCATGCGACCGGGCCGAACGAGTAGGTCCCGGCAAACCCGCTATCGGCAAACGTGCCATCGCCCTGGTTGCGATAGATCGCCAACCGCGGTGACCCGCTGCTCTGAATCTGCGCTGCCAGGTCCGGCAGCCCGTCGTTATCGAAGTCGCCCCAGGCGAAGAATGTGGCGATGGGCAGTCCTGCGCCCGGCTGGCGCTCGAAGGCGCCGCCACCGCGATTGCGATAGAGCATCAGGGCGGGCCTGGGCGCCGGAGGGGTGCCGAACGGCGTTGGAGTGGGACTCGGCGCGGGCGTGTAGGTCGCGTCGGCGAGAATTCCGAAGTCTCCCGCGCGTGGCGTCCCGGCACCGAGCGGGCGCTGCGTCGACGCGGCCGTATCGTCCAGTCCGTACAGCAGCAGGTCGAGCAGCCTGTCGCGGTCGTAGTCCACCCAGGCGACCTGTTCGACGCTTGCGGGCAGTCCGGCCCGTGCATCGACGGCGAGCCCGCGGCCGGCCTCGTTGTGGTACAGCGAGGCGGGTGTGCCGTACGCCGACTCGCTGCCGACGATCAGGTCGGGGAACCCGTCGCCGTCGTAATCGCCCCAGGCGATCCTGTCCTCATTCACGTAGGCCGGAGAAATCGGGAGCTCCTGGATCTTTCGAAAGCAGGCGGATCGAGACGAGAGCGTTCCAGCGGTGAACGACCAGCCGTATGCCTCGAGCGGCCTTCCGTCGGCGTCGTGAACGCCCGACGTCACCGTCACGCGAACCCGCTCTCCCTCGGTGAAGGCGCGAGAAGGCGTCAACGTTGCCGTGCGCGACGGGACGTCGTAGCTCACGGACGCGGTTGAGATGCCCGACAGGGTGCTGCTCAACAGGAGAGTCTCAGGAGTCAGGGTCGTGAAGTCGATGTCTACGCCGAACGTCACGCTGGGGTGCGCGCCGGGCGGGACGGCGATGGCGTTAGGCCCCGGCGAACTGGAGGTCACAGCGGGTCCGGCAGCATGCAGCGTCGCGGTGGAACAGAGGAACACGAAGGTAAGGAGGAGCGCGACTGGGACGAGGCAACGGCGCAGCATTGTCTGCTCTCTTCCGCGCCGGCCCGCAAGCGCGCTGCTGGTCGAAGGGGTAATAGAATAGGGTGCAGGGCGTCATTTGGCGTAGCGCAGAGACAATTATAGTGAAGTCGCCCAAACTCTCAAAACGGGCTACTCTGACTCTCCCATCTCACCGCGCCTTCAGAGCCATGATCCGCGCGTCGCCGTCGGTCGTGCCGGGATTGGAGAGACCCACGAATAGCATGTCGTCCGCCGTGGGGCCCAGCAGCATGCTGGAGACCGATGGCCCGTAGGACCATTGCTTGCCCTGCTGCGGAAGTCCCGACCAGACGAGCTGACCGTCCGCCGCTCGAACCGCGTACAACCGCGTCGTCGTGCCGGTGGCGCCCAGGTAATACACGGCGTCTCCGAAGGGCTGCAAGCTGGAGATCGCCGCATCCATCGGTGCGGTCCAGGCGGGGATTGCGGCCCGCGCTGTCAGATCCAGGGCCATGACGCCGGACGGATCACCCCGGGTGTAGACGTAGAGACGGTCACCCTCGACTGCGTACTCCCACGTGCGAGTCGAGACCTGTTTAAGGTTCAGATCGACCTCCCAGGTGATTCCGCCGGTCGCCTCGTCCATAGCGATCAGCTGGCCCTGATCCGCAGTCGATCCGGCGCGGACCGCGAATACCCAGCCGCGCGCTGCCAACCGGGGTCCGACCATATCCGCCGCGTCGATCTGCCACTGCTCCTGGCCGTCTATGACTGAGCGAGCGACCAGGAACGGCCTGTAAGTCTTGGGCTCGTAGCGCAATTGGTAGACCATGTGCTCCCACACGCCGACCAGGTTCGGAGGCTGATCCTCCGCAACCTCTGCGCGCCACACTTCCTGCTGATCCACGATGCTGACGCCGACGACCGCTTTGTTGTCGACGATGACCATGACGCCGTCTTCCACGCCGGCCAGGTGACCGCCCGTCACCGCCCACGTCCCCGTCAGCTTGCCGGTCTTCGCGTCCAAGAGAAGCAGGCTCTGGTCGCCCTGGTAGCCGCTCCAGCCGGCGCAGATGGCTGCGACCACGGTGCCGCCGGATTCGGCCAGCAGGGCGCTCGTGGGCGTGTACAGCACTACCGGATCCGACCCGCGCAGCTGGGGTGGATCGTAGGGGCAGCGCGTCACTTGTGGAGCCAGCCAACCGGACGTCCGCCACATCTCCTGGCCGTCGGTTGCCGATACTGCGTGAACGATCCCTTCACTGGTGAGCGTGTAGATGGCTTCTGGCCGGGCAACGATTGCCCTGACCCAGCCCTCGCCGGGCCACGTGGTCTGCCAGACGACGACGAAGGGCGGCTCCACCGCCGGCGTGGGCTCTGCTGCCCTCGCCGGAGCCCAAGAGATCAGAAGGCAGGCCGCCACGAGAAGACCCTCGATTGCTCGCCAGGCCGTGTGTGCTCTCATTCGTTCCCTCCTGTGCGACCTGTCGCAGGGCGCCAGTCATCCCGAAACATAACATTGCTGGCGGCGTGTGTTGCCCCGTACGTCTGCCCCACGCTCACCTACCTGGAATTAAACGACGAAATCGTGACCGCCGTTGGAGTTGCCAGGGAGGTCGGCGGCGGGGCCGACGGTGTCGCAACCAACGTCGCGGGCGCTATTGCGGTTGGGATTGGCGGCGTGGTCGTCGCTGTCGCTCGGACCGGAAAGCGCTTCTCGGCCGGGATTAGCTCGGCCAATCCGTAGCTGGACGAGCCGAGCCAGACGTGCCCTCTTGGGTCAACGGCGACGGCGCTCACCGAATCGTCCGGCAGCGGCGCGTCCTCACGAGTATAGTCGATCCAGCCCGCTCCGGTCTCGCGGGCCAGGCCGCCGTAGCATCCGATCCAGGCCTGCCCTTGCGGGTCGAAGGCGATATCGAAGACCGTGGCGCTGCCTGAGTCTTTGGGGAAGGGCTGCATGACCGTCCACTTACCACCGCTCGGTCCAGGGTCAAACACCGTTAGCCCATCGAAGCTGCCCAGCCACACGCGACCGGACGGATCGACGCCGATGCTCTCGAGTGAGAACGACTGCAGGCCGTACTCCTCGCGGGTGATCGTGGTCCATTGGCGGTCGCCGCTCAAGACGTACACGTCCGAGATCGTGGTGACGACCCACACCCGGCCCTGCCGGTCGACGGCCAGGTCTCTAACGTCGCGCAGGTCGATGCCGGTGTTGGCCTCGGTGTACGTCTGCCAGCTCGGCCCGCGCTGTTGCCTTGGGTCGAACATGGACAGCCCGCCGCGGGACCCGATCCAGGCGCGACCCTGGGCATCGAAGCGGATGACGTTCACCGTGTTGTCCAGCAACCCACTCGTGCCGTCCCCGCTGGCGATGGTCTGCCAGCGCTCTTTGCCGTCGAACACGCTGATGCCCGAGCCGGTGCCCACCCACATACGCCCGTCAGGGCCCTGAGTGATGCTCTGAACGTCGTCGGCGACCAGGCCGGAATTCTCCGGCGTATAGCCGATCCACGCCCTGCCGTCGTAGACGCTGAGGCCGCCGACGCCACCCGCCCACAAACGCCCCTGCCGGTCGACGAACAGGCGGCGGATGGAGTTGGTCACCGGGTTGGGCCCGGTCGAAGTGTGGAAGGTCCGCCAGGCTGCGCCGGGCATCCCGGACTCTGGCGTTGGTGTCATGCGGGCCGCGCCGTCTTCACCGTCGGTGCCGAACCACACGTTGCCCTGCAAATCTAGACCCACAGCGTAGACCTGATTGCCTGACAGGTTCGTGCTGCTAGTTGCTATGTGGCTGAAGGTCTCCCCGTCGTAGCGCCAAATGCCGGTGCCGCAGCCCAGCCAGGCCACGCCTAGGGGGTCGAACCGGATGGCGTAGACGTCCTTTGTCCAGGGCTGATACTCGCCCGTGCGGATGGGCGTGACCGTCTGCCCGTCGACCCGGTTCAGTCCGGAGCCATCGCCGAACCACGTCCGCCCTTGCGCATCGAAGGCGATGCAATGGACGTTTTGCGTGTTTGGAAAGGTGGTCCAGCTTGTCTCACTGTCCGGATCGAACACGGACAAACCGCCGATCGTGCCCGCCCAGACACGATCTTGCGCGTCGACGGCCACGTACCACACCTGATCTCCGGCGAGGCCAGCATCCTTCTGATACACGGTCCACTGCTCGCTGCCCGGTCCGGATCCCTTACCGGGGTCGAAGACACACACGCCACCTCCCATCGTTGCCAGCCAGGTTCGCCCTTTCGAGTCGAAAGCGATCCCGTTGACGTCGTCGTGGCTCAGACCGGAGTTCCGCGTGTCGTAAGTCGTCCAATGCCGCCCGTCGTAAACGGCAACGCCACGGTCCTGCGTCGCCGCCCACACGCGCCCTTCCGGGTCTACGGCGACGTACACGATTCGATTGCTGGGCAGACCATCCTGCGGGTAACTGAAGCGGGTGAAGCTGCCGTCCGACAGGCGCCAGCGGAGCAGCCCGCCGCCGAGGGTTCCCTCCCAGGCGAAGTCTTCGGAGAAGGCGAAGGCGTGCGCGCTGCGGCCCACCGTGTGGCTGATCCACCGGTCCGTGTCTGGCTGCGACTGGCTCATGGTGGTCTGCGGAGCGGTAGCGCGAGTCGGGATGCTGTGACGCACGGACTGCGCCGCCGCGGGCCTGGAAACCGGAGTGGGTGCGGGCTGCAATGTAAAGAGGCCTGTCTCCCCGCCGACCCAGAGAGTCCCGTTCGCATCCGCCGTCAGTGAGGTGATGCCGCCGGGCAGATTGTTCGTGGCCCCCGGATAGTGCGTCCATATGCACCCGTCGAACTCCGCCAGGCCGTCTGCCCCCGTAGAGGCAGACGCGCCCGCCCACACGTGACCCGTGGGGTCGACGGCCAGGGCGTTTGTGAAGTCACTCACGGGTCCGCCGGGGCCGGCAGCGTAGGCCGTCCAGGCGTTGCCGTCGAAGCAGGCAACGCCGCCGCCCTGTGTGCCGGCCCACAACCGGTGTTTCGCATCGAAGGCGACCGCCTGCACGTAGTCGCTCGGCAGGGCCGAATTCGCGGAATTGAAAGCTGTCCATATTTTGCCGTCGTAGAGACTCATGCCATCGCCGTAGGAGCCGAACGCCACGCGTCCATCCGCTGCAGCGGCGACGGCCAGAATGCGCCCGCTCTTCACAGTGCGCCAACTCTTCGCTGCTGGATTGAGCGCGGCGAGGCCGGAGGCCGTGGCGGCCCAGACCGTCCCATCCGGGGCGAAGGCGATGCCGCTGACGAAATCGGAAGGCAGGCTCGCGTTCGCGCGAGTGAACCGGCGCCAATCGTCCCCGTCGCGCATCGCAATGCCCTGGCCCCACGTCCCGATCCACAGTCGACCTTGTGGATCGACCGCGGCGCCGCTCGCCTCGCCGCCGGGCCCCGCCGAGGTCCTGCGCTCCAAGGTGGCGGTGTTCATCTCGGACACGGCGCCGTCGGCCAGCGCTGCCAACACGCGCTCGCCGTCAACTGCCAGTGCCTGCACAGGCTGCGTGATCTCAGTGGGCGTCCACTCGGCCCGCTCGCCGCGGTCGGCCAACCGGGCCAAACCGCCCTCGCCCCCGGCCCATAGCCGGCCCAAGGAATCCACTGCGACGGCCTCGACGGACGATTGTCCCAGGCCGAGTGCAGCGGCATCGTAACTGATCGAGTCGCAAGATGAGAGACGCTCAACCCGGTCGCCCCAATTGACCCACACGCGGTCGGCCGCGTCGAGCGCCAGTCCGCGCACGGGGCCGGTTGCCTCGGGGAATTGCGTCCAGCGGGTTCCGACGACGTCGTACCGGGATTGGGCGTAGGTGCGCCACGCAGGCCCTGGTGTCTCGAACGCGCCGCTCTCGGTCCCGATCCACAGATTAGCCTGGTGGTCCCGGGCCAGCGCAGTGACACGGTCGTCCGGCAGGTCCGAGTTGCCGGTTTGAACGATCTTCCACTGCCCGTCGGCCAGGCGCGCCAGCCCGGCATCGGTGCCGACCCACGTGCCGTCGGCGGCCAGGATGGCCGTCACGTTGTCGCTCGGCAAGCCCGAATTGCGCGTGTCGTACGCGATCCAACGGTCGCCGTCGAGGTAAGCCGCACCGGAGTCGGTCGCTGCCCACACGTGCTCCGTCGGGTCCAGCGCCACCGCGCGCACATTGTTGGAGGGGAAGTCAGAATTTGAGGGGGCGAACGTCTGCCACGCCTGGCCACCCGGCCCAGGTTGCCTCATTGGGTCTAAGCGGCCGAGTCCGCCGCCCTCGGTCGCCGTCCACAGAAATCCGCGGGCGCTTCGCACGATCCCACGGATAGCTACGCCCGTGACCGGGTAGGGGAACTGCGCCTGCTCGCTGGTCGTCGTGTCCAGCCGCACGAGCAGCCCATTTGCCGTTCCCACCCACGCGACCGTCCCGTCGAACGCCAGGGCGGTCACGTGGCCGAGGTCGGGATAAGTTGCGGCAGCCGGCGCCTGCGGCCAACAGTCATTCTGGGAGCGTTCCGGTGTCGCGTCGCCGGCGTTGGCGTGAACAGGACCCGCTTGTGTTGCGAGGCCGGGCCACCCCGAACTGAGCACTGCCGCGATTGCGATGAACGTGCTGGCGACCAGCCTGATTCGATGCATGGTCTCCTCCTTAGGTGAAGGACTTCTTCGCACTGGGGGGACCTTAGTTATGGAGCTCAAGCAGTCTATGAACTCAAGTATAGCACAGCCGAGGGCGGAGAATCAACTGGAGACTGCCTGGCAGCCTGTGAGGTGTTTGAAAAACGAAAGATGGATAGGGAACTGGGGCTATCCGTGCTTGCGGATCGTCGCCGCGATTTCGCTCAGCCTGCCCGCCACCGTGATCTTCGCCTGGACTCCAGCAGCGATGTCCGCCACGCGCATGTCATCCAGCGTAACGTCACCTTCGCGGTTGAACATGGAGCGCGGCAGGAAGACTCTTCCGTGCGGGTGCTCGCGCTCGAGGGCGCGACGGACGTCCTGGCCGGTGAGCAGACCCGAAACGGTGACCTGTGGCCCGAAGAAGTCGTTGACCACCGGCAGAACCCGAACCGTCGTGCCCAGCCACACGGCCAGCTCTCCGGCCAATTTGGTTAGGACCGGCGCGATCAGCGTGCCGCACACCAGGATCATTGGCTCCTGCGCGGATGGCGGCGCGGTATCGTGGCGCTTCATGCGTGTCCAGTTGTCCAGTAGCTTGCGCACCAGGCCGATGCCGTTCTCGATCTGGGGGAACCCATCATACGCGCGAGTGTCCGGCACGGGCCGATCGGCCAGCAGGTACCACTCGTCCGAGGCGTAAACCCAGTGAACCTTGAAGCGCCGGCTGAAGTCGCGCTGCCACGCTTCGACCTGGTCGATCAGCGGGCCGGCCTCATCAGGGCGATACATCCGCAGGCATTCGCCGCTGCCCGCGTCGGCGCCCTGGGCCTGAAATCGCGTCAATCCCACCGGCACTATGCCCACGGTGCGGACCGTCGGCCACAGCCCGGCGAGGTCCGATATGGTCCGCGACAGCTCCGGGCCGTCGTTCAGACCGGGCGTGAGGACGATCTGCGCGTGGACCTTAACGTTCATGGATTCCAAAAAGCGGAGCGCCGGCAGAATCGGGGTCGCCTGCGGATTGCCGAGCAGGCGGCTGCGTAGCTCGGCATTTGTGGTATGCACAGAGACGTACAGGGGGCTGAGCCTCTGCTCCTGGATTCGGTACCAGTCCTCCATGGTCAGGTTGTTGAGGGTGATGAAGTTGCCGGTGAGGAAGGCCAGCCGATAGTCGTCGTCCTTGACGTAAAGTGAACGCCGCATGCCTTTGGGCATGCCTTTGATGAAGCAAAAGCTGCAGTTATTCGCGCACGTGCGGACGCCGTCGAACGTCGGTTCGGCGAACTCTATGCCCAGGTCCACGCCGTACTCGCGATCGACTTCGAACACGGCTTCTTCCTGCTCGGTTCCGTGGGCTGGGTCGGCATCGCGGCGGACCACGATGCGCAGCAACTCGTCCGAGCCGTAGAAGCGGTAGTCGATGAGGTCGTGCAGGACGTGCCCGTTGATGCTGACGATCTGGTCGCCTGGCTGCAGACCCAGGTCCGCGGCGATGCTGCCCGGCTCGATTCGTGAGATGATGCCCTTCGGCTCAGACATGACAGATCTCACGCGTCAGCGAGCAGGCGCAGGATCGCCTGGACGACGCCGTCGGCGTCGAGGTCATCCGTGAGAAGGATCGTCGCGTCGTCGGCTGGTCGAAGCGGCGCCGCAGCTCTGGTCGAGTCGATCTGGTCTCGGCGCAGCGTGGAAGCCAGGATGTCGTCGTAGTTGCAATCTCGACCGCGAGCCAGAAGCTCCTGGTGCCGGCGCCGGGCGCGCTCTTCGGCGCTGGCGTCCAGGTAGACCTTCAGGTTGGCGTCGGGCAGGACGACGGTGCCGATGTCTCGGCCGACCATGACGACCCGTCCCTTCAGGCCGATTGCGCGCTGCTGTGCGGTGAGCGCCTTTCGCACGCCGACGTAGGCCGACACGGGCGAGACTGCCTTCTCGACTTCGGGCCGGCGGATGTCCCAAGTGACGTCTGTGCCGTCCACCCACACGTCGTATTGGCGCCCATCAGCCACACTCGGTGGGGTTACTTCGATTTGAATGGACGCGGCCAGGCCCGTGACCGCGGGCTCGTCCTCTATGGGGACGCCACGTTTAATGGCGACCCAGGTCACCGCGCGGTACATCACGCCCGTGTCGAAGTAGAGGTATCCGAGCCGCTGGGCCAGTTTCTGGCCGACAGTGCTCTTGCCTGACGCCACCGGTCCGTCGATGGCGATCGTCGATGCGGCTACAGTGTTCATCAGCGTTCCTCAGCGCTTTGGTTTTCGTGTCCCCGGCGTCTTTCTTCCGGATGTTTCAGGGCGTCTTGCCGCGGACCTGTCGGAGCGTCCGGAGCTGGGTCCGCCTGAGCGCTTCGCGGCCGGTTTTGGCCTGGCCCGGCGTGTCTCGTCACCGGTGGCGCTTCTGGTGGGACGCTCTGGGTTCGCATGACGATCCGAGGGCGCCGCGGGCCGCTCGCTGCGGCTCGACGCGGGGTACTCTCGACGCCGGCGTTCCCTGGGGCCCGCCGGCTCGTCGGGGAGTTCGTCGGGGCGGGCCTTTCGCCCAGAAACAGGCCGGCGGCGGCCGGCGGCGATTTCCTCGCTGCGTCGAAATGCGGCGTCGAGCGCCTTGCGGCTGGCGGAGCGTCGATCCGGTCGCTCCGGCCGGTCGTCCCGGTCGCGGCGCTTGCGCGGGCGATCGTCCACCTCTTCGCTGCTGCGCCGCTTGTCCTGCGCCGTCGGGCCGGTTCGAGATCGATCGGAGGGATCCGCCGCCCCACGACCGGCTTTGTCAGCTGCGCGGTAGGTCCGGCGGTATTCCGGCGCGTCATTCCGGCGGCCCCGGGTTGGCCCTTCGGCCACGTCGCGTCGAGCGGAGCGGACGGCAACGGCGCCTGCCATGCGACGACCGCGTGGCCCTCGTGCACCACGCCGTTCCGGCTGACCGGCGGCCAGGAGGAGTGCCTTCACTTCCGCCGGGGTCAGGAAGCGGTATTGACCCTGGGGCAGATCTCCGAGAGCCAGCGGGCCGATGGCGACTCGGATGAGACGCCGCACGGGGTGCCCGATCTGCTCGAACATCTGACGGATCTGACGTTTGCGTCCCTCACGGATGACCACTTTCAGCCACGAGGCTCCCTCTTCGGCGAACGGCAGCTTTTCGCGACGGAGCACGGCCTCGGGGATGAACTCGATCTCCGCCGGGCCGGTCGGCCCGTCCTCCAGCTGGATACCGCGACGCAGTCTCTTCAACGCGGGGTCGGGCGGAACGCCCCGCACCAGCGCCCGATATTCGCGGGCGTGCCCGTAACGGGGGTGAGTCAGTCGTTCGGTCATCTCGCCATCGTTGGTGAGCAGGATCAAGCCTTCGCTCTCCACGTCCAGGCGCCCGACCGGGTAGACTCGTTCGTGGACAGGCACCAGGTCCAGCACGGTAGTGCGGCCACGCTCGTCACTGGCGGCGGACAGCACCCCCACAGGCTTGTTGAGCAAGATGTAGATGTGCCGCTCCGCCCGGGGCAGCGGCATACCGTCCACACGGATCTCGTCCAGCGACGGATCGACCTGCACGCCCATTTCCACCACGACCCGGCCGTTGACCTGCACACGGCCGGCGGCGATGATCTCCTCACTGGCCCGCCGCGACGCAATGCCGGCGGCCGCCAGAATCTTCTGCAAACGTTCGGTGGGGCTCAAATGGCCTCTCCTTCCAAGGGTGGGAGCTGATCGAGACCGGTCAGCCCAAAGTGCTGCAGGAACTGGCACGTAGTGCCGTACAGGATTGGGCGGCCGGCCTGCTCCAGGCGCCCCACCTCTTCAATCAACTCGTGGCTGAGCAGCGTCCGCAGCACGCCGTCGCAATTCACGCCGCGAATGGCCTCAATCTGCGCCCTCGTGATGGGTTGGCGGTAGGCGATGATGCCCAGCGCCTCCAGCGCCGCCGACGACAGCCGGGTCGTCAGGTCGAGGCCAAGGAACTTCTGGATGTAAGGCGCCATGTCAGACGCGCTGACGAGCTGCACCAGGTCTCGGCTTCGCTGCAGCCGAAAGCCATGCCCGGACAGGTCTGCCTGCAGTGCCGCCAGCGCTGTTTCGACTTCCTCGTCGGGCGCCTCGACGGACGCGGCCAGCCGTGCCACGGTCACCGGCCCGTCAGCCACGAAGAGCAGGCCCTCCAATATCATCTTGAGGGGGATGCCGCAATCAGTTTTGTTTTCTTCCACGACCTGCCATACCTGTTCTGTCTTTTGCCTCCGCTCTCACCTTTGGTATAATCATGGTTCGCGGCTATTTGCGAGGATATTCCCGGGAACAATCAGCGCGTGCACTCGAGGAGGTTACGCTTCATGTCGCTCACAAACAGAATCGCATTGGGATTATTTATTACCATCTTGATGCTGACCGTGGCCTGTCAGTCTCAAAGCTCGGCGGCGGGCCCTGAACTGCCCGGCGGTCCCGTTCAAGTCTCGGAGGAAGCCGCCAAGCGTCTGGACGAAAAGATCAATCAGGCCTTCCAACAAGGCCCGAGCAGCCAGTTTACCCTGTCCGCCACCGACGAGGAAGTCACGTCCTGGGCGGCGTTGCGCCTTGCCCCCCAGCCGGACTCGCACATCGAAGACCCGCAAATTCGTTTCACTCAGGGAAAGGCGTTCGCCGCTGTGACGGTTACCGGGATACTGCCTTTCAAGCTTCGCATCAATATGGTTGGGTCCGTCTCCATCGTCGGGGACCAGCTGCAAATAAAGGTTGAAAAGAGCTCCGCGGGAATATTCCCTGTCCCCGGCATCGTGCTCGATTACCTGACCCAGACCATCAACCAGACGATTATGGAGGCCCAGTTACAGGTCCAGGTCACCAGCGTCGACATCCTTGAGTCGCAGATCCTGATTGCCGGCAAGCTGCGCTAGGATCGTCGTCAGACTTCTTTCCCGCGCAGTAGGGGCGGCCCTGTGTGGTCGCCCTGCCCGGGGCGACCACACAGGGCCGCCCCTGCGTTCTTTTCTTACATCGCGCTCTCTGAGTAGGGCGCGTGTTTTATTTCTACCGCTACCTTCTGCAGCTTCAGACCCATCTGCTTCTCGATAACTTCCTTGGCTACTTGCATGACCTCTTCCGTCTTCATAGGCACGTCGATTTCGGGACCGGTCTGCAGGTTCAACATCACGTCGACTCCGGAGCCTTTGGCCACGACCACCGGCCTGACGTTCGTCACGTCCTGCAGGCGGCTGATGTTGTACTCCAGCCGCTGCACGATTGACTCGATCGTTACCTTTGCCTCGCCGCCGCTGATCTGCTGGACCTGGATCGCGCGTGACGGTGTGCGCCGCACTTCGAGCCACAACAGGAGCAATGAGGCCAGCAAGACGAGCACCGCGATGACGACGACCGCCACGACGTGCCTCGGCGTGATGCTGTTCTGCAGAGAGCTGGCGGCCTGGGACAAGGCGACCGTCGCTTTGCCGGGCATGAAGACGGCGAAGAAAACCAGAACGGGCATGGCGATAATGAGGACGATTAACACCACAATCGCGATGGCTCGGTTGACGACGTTCATGAACAAAACCTCCTAACCCGCTGCGGTTCTTTCCTGCCAGGATATGTCTCTCGATTATACACCAATTCCGGCTGTGGCGATAGTGTCGCTGCAGCGCTTTGACTTTTCCCCCATTCGGGTTATTCTATGACCACCCGGCCTGACAGAAAGGGTCTTTCTCTTGATACCATTGACGGAACCGCTCCTCAACGGGCGCGAACTGGAATACGTGACCGAATGCATTCGGACGAACTGGGTCTCTTCGCTTGGTGCGTTCGTGACGCGTTTCGAGGAGGAGTTCGCGGCGTTCTGCAGTTGCCGGCACGGCATCGCCGTGAGCAACGGCACAGTCGCTTTGCACCTGTCGCTCGTCACCCTCGGCATCGGCCCCGGCGATGAGGTGATCGTCCCAACCTTGACCTTCGTCGCTACCGCCAACGCAG
Organism: uncultured Chloroflexia bacterium; assembly: GCA_963843645.1. Classification (GTDB taxonomy): domain Bacteria; phylum Chloroflexota; class Anaerolineae; order DAOTYC01; family DAOTYC01; genus CAWJLE01. Next base: position 138,769 of record CAWJLE010000006.1, read on the forward strand.
TGCGATACACGGGCGCGACGCCGGTTTTTGTCGATTCGGAATCCGTATACCTGGAACATGGACCCTGCACGCGGTGGCGCGGCGGTCACCCCGCGAACCCGAGCGATCATGCCGGTCCACACCTATGGCCATCCGGCGGACATGGATCCGATCCTGGAGACGGCTCGCCGCCATAACTCTGTGGTGATCGAGGATGCGGCCGAGGCGCACGGCGCCGAGTACAAGGGCCGCGCGGACAGGTCAGCCTGGGCGAGATGGGCTGCTTCAGCTTCTACGGGAACAAGATCATCACCACCGGCGAGGGTGGCATGGTCGTAACCAACGACGACGCACTGGCGCGCGGGCCGAGTTCCTAAAGGATCACGCCATGTCCGTCGAGAAGCGCTATTGGCACCCCGAGATCGGATTCAATTACCGGCTGACGAACATCCAGGCGGCGCTGGGACTGGCCCAGCTCGAGCGTGTCGACGAGTTGATTGCTCTCCGGCGCCGGATCGCTGCGCAATACAACGAGCGAGTTGGCCGGAATACCCGGTTTGACCCTGCCGCCTGAAGCCCCGTGGGCCAAGAGCGTGTATTGGATGTACTCGGTGCTGATTGAGGACGACTACGGCTTCAGCCGCGACGCCGTGATCGCCGGCCTCAAGGCTCAAGGCGTGGATACGCGGCCCTTCTTCTACCCGGCGCACACCATGCCTCCATACGATACGGGACAGCGCCTGCCTGTGGCAGAGTCCCTGAGCCGCCGGGGCATCAACCTCCCCTCCGGACCTACCCTGACCGGCGAACAAATTACGTACATTTGCCGCATCCTCCGCGAGAAAACGGCCTTCGGGAATTGAGATTTGGGCTCTGAGGTTGCGGATTTGCGCCGGGTAGACGTGGAGTCGCGGATGGGAATCACTCAATCCGAAATCAAAGATCCCAAATCCCGCATCGTGGTCTTGTCTTATGAGAGCCTCTATTCCAGTATGATGATCGCGCACCTGCTGGAATCGCGACCCGGCCAGGTGGTCGGCATCGTCCTGTCATCGTGCGTCGTCCAGGGCAAGGGCCTGTTCGGCAGCCTGATCTACGTTTTGCGGCGGGCCGGACCGGAGTTCTTCCTGCAGAAATCTTTGGAGACGGTGGAATACAAGGTAATCGTGACCTTGTGGCGCCTCCTCGGGCGGCCGCGCAAGCAGCTGAGCGTGGCGGAAATGGCGCGCCGGCACGGCGTGCCGGTGATCGAGTCCGCGGACGTCAATCGGGCGGAGACGTTCCATTGGGTTGAGGCCTTGTCGCCAAGCCTGATCGCTTCGGTGTACCTGAATCAGCGGATCGGGCGCGATTTGTTGCATCTGCCCGGGTGCCGCACGATAAACATCCACCCGGCCCTCTTGCCCCGGCATCGCGGTCTCTTTCCATATTTCTGGGTCCTGGCTGAATCGGAGAACGAGACCGGCGTCACGGTGCATTACGTGGAAGAGAAGTTCGACACGGGCGCGATTCTCGCCCAGGAGCGCCTGGAGGTCAGACCTACCGACACGATTCAATCGCTGTCGCACCGCAGCGCCCTGATCGGTGGCCCGCTGCTCGTGCAGGCGGTGGACGCGGTCGCTGCGGGCGAGGCCGGAATTCCCCAGTCCGCTCCCGACGCGTCGTATCATTCCTGGCCCACACACGTCGCCTACGTTCGCTTCCGCCGCGCCGGCCGAAAATTCGGGGGCATTCGGGATCTGATGAGTCACATGTAGAAGATCGTGATGCGTAGTGCGTAATGCGTAATGGGTAATCGCGCTCTCTGCCTCTAGGATGACTATCGCGCATCATGGGTTGTCATTAGTATCACGCATTACGCATTACGCAGTGCGCGTCACGTATCATGTGCCACAGAGAGAGGTTTGAGTGAAGGCATCCATCATCCTGCCCACTTACAACGAGCGCGACAACATCGTCGAGCTCATTGATGCCATTCGCGGGCACGTCGAGCCGGCCCGGCTCGAGTACGACGTGGTCGTCGTCGATGACAACAGCCCGGACGGGACGGCCGCCGTCGTGCAGGAGCATTTCTCGAACGATCCGCGCGTGCGGGTGCTCGTCCGCCACGAGCGCGGCCTGGCCACCGCTGTCCGCCACGGCATCACGCACTCGGATGGTGAGATCATCGTGGTCATGGACACTGATTTTAATCACGATCCCAAGATGATCCCGCAGATGGTGAAGTTCCTGGAATACTACGACCTGATCATCGGTTCTCGTTTCGTCATGGCCGGCGGCATGGAAGACACGTTCCGCTATTACTCGAGCTTCATGTATAATCTAGTCATTCGGCTCATGTTCCGCACCCAGGTGCAGGACAATCTGAGCGGCTTTTTCTCGATCTACCGCTGCCATCTGATGGAGCTTGACCTGGACAAAATCTTCTACGGCTACGGCGACTACTTCATCCGGCTGCTCATCACCGCGTGGCGCAAGCGGCTGGCTATGCTGGAGGTGCCGGTCTATTACCGGTTGCGGCGCCACGGGCACAGCAAAACCCAGTTCGTGCGCACGTTCGCGCAGTACACGCTGTCCGTCCTGCGTCTGAGGTTAAAGGGGGTTCACTAAGTGGTGAGCGCGTCCGCCACGGTCGAGCAAAATCGGTGGAACTGGCTTGGAGCGCTCATCCACGAGCACCGTGACTTCATCCTGGTTGGGGTGCTCTTCGTTGTCTTTCGGGTCTTCGCGCTCCTCTTCTTTCGTCCCGGCGGTTACATTCGCGACTGGTCCGATTACACGACTTATCTGGGCGTCGCGCGACTCTCCGATCAGGGCCTGTATCCCGCGATTCATTACTGGCTGGAATATCCGCCGCTCTTTCCGTGGCTCTTCGTAGGGCTCTATCGCTTGAGCCTGCTCGTCCCGCCCTGGTTGGAAGACCCTCGGCTGTGGTTCAACGCGCTGCTGGGCCTGACGCTGCTCATCTTCGAGGCGGGCAACCTTGTGATCCTGTACGCCATCGGCCGGCGCGCGGCCGGTCGCGAGACGGCGCTTCGGGTTGCGGTGGCGTACGCGCTGCTTTTCACACCGTTCTACGTGCTCACCGGCTACTACGACTCTCTGCCGCTGTTTTTCATGCTGCTGGGCCTGTACCTGACGTTGAAGGCTCGTGATTGGCCTGGCGGGATGGCGCTGGGGGTCGGTTTCGCGCTCAAGGTGACGCCGATCGTTCTTGCTCCGGTCGCGGTGCGAGTTCTGCCCGATCTGCGGGCCAGGGTCCGGCACATTGCAGGCGTGGTCGCCGCCATCGTCGTCCTGTCGGTGCCGTTCTGGGTGCTCAATCGTGACCTGTACTTGATGTCCTTCCGCAGCGCCATGCAGCGGAGCTCCTGGGAGAGTCTCTGGGCGGTCCTGGAAGGCTACTTTTCTTTCGGCGTCGTGGCGGGCGACCGCTTCGATCCCACCGTGACGGACTTCTCCGTCCACCCGGCCACGCTGCCCTGGTTGTGGATCGCCGTCGCCTTCGTTGCGTTCTACCTGTGGCTTTACACCCGGCGGATCGACTATCGCGACCCGATGAAGGTGTTGGCTCTGGCCGGCGCGACCATGGCCGGCTTCATGCTGTACTCGAAAGGCTACAGCCCGCAGTTTCTGTTGTACTTGCTGCCGTTCATTCTCTTGGTCTGTCCGCCTGGACGCGCCGTGGGATACGCGGTCGCATTGATGGTGCTGAATTTCCTGGAGCACCCTGTGTATTTCGTGATGCTGCCCGAGCAGCATTGGCTGCTGACCTGGATCGTCTCTTGGAGGGCGCTGCTGTTTGTCGCGCTCATCGTGGAAGCAGTGTTCGTGCTCTTTGCCGGCCCCGAGGCGATCCGGCGCATCTGGTCGCGTGCCACGGCGGTCGGCCTGGCAGCCGGAGTGATCTGGCTGGCAGTGGCCGGTGTGGGAATGAGCCGCGCGTACTACGATGCGCAGTACCGGGACGAGGCATATCGCTCTGCCATCGAGTACCTGATCGGTCAGGCGAGCGCGACCGACGGGCGCCAGGCTCGCGCCGTGGTCTTCAGCGACGACGCCATTTACTCGCGATTCTACCCATACGTGCATGGCGATCTGCGGCTGCGCGTCGTGAAGACGGACCGGCCAACCTGGTCCGCCGAATTGCAGGCGTGGGCCGGCCAGGCGCCATTCTGGCTGTGGCGCGGCAACGATACCGACCCTGACCTGGAATCCTGGCTGGATCAGCACGCCTGCCTGGACGCCACGAAAAAGTTCGACCAGGGAGAGCTGTTTCTATTGCGGATCTGCCAACCGTAGAGCTTGCGAGGTTCGATGGATCGACGCGAAAATCGCCGGCATTTATGATCCTCATGTCCTTCACGTCCGCATCGAGGTCGTGGAATCGACGTGTATTGATGTGCGTGGTCGCCCGCGTGCAAGGAGAATTGAGACACGGTGGCCCACTCGCCTGTCCTTGACCCAACCACAACCACACACTCCGGCAATCGTCGCCGAGGTTTTCGGCTGACGCGGATCTGGCTGCTCATCTTCTTCCTGGTCAACCTGGGTTTCACGGGCTGGCTGGCCGTATCCAGCGACAAGGCCTCCGACGATGTTATGAGTTACTACGCACAGGCCCTCAACCTGGTGGACGGGAAAGGCTTTAGCCGCAATTGCAAGCTGGACGTCGTCACGCCCGAGCTTCAGCCGCCGTTTCTTACCCGGAGTCGCATTCTATATCCGGCGCTCGTCTCGTTGGCCTTTCGGGTCGCTACCCCCTCGGTTCCTGTTGCGAATCTCGTGGCCGCTTTCTTCAAGGCATTGCTCGTCATTCCGGTTGTGCTCCTGGCGAAGTACCTGTTCGATGATGATGTGACGGGAGTGTGGGCAGGCGTGCTGTTTACGCTCGTTCCTGCCTATAATTCACTCGGTTCCATTGGTATGCCGGAGACGACCACGTCTGCGCTGTATTACCTTTGTCTGTTGGCGTTGGTCGGCTACTATCAGTCCGGACGACGCGCCTTGCTCCTCGCTGGTGGACTGGCAGTGTCGTTCTCTTACCTGGCTCGACCCGAAGGTCTTTTTTTGATGCTGTTTGGCGTGGTCACGGTTGTGCTCAGGCCCCGCGAACTCGGCGTCAAGGGGTCGCGCGGCGGTTCTGCGTTGTTCGATCATGGCGCGTTTCTCGCCCTTCCTGTGCTCATGCTGACGGTGGGCAGTGCCGTCGTGTACGGCCGGCCGGGGGTCATCTCGCCGTATCAGACCTCGCTCGTCACACTGCCGGATTGGGCCGACTACTACGATTTGCCCGGTTTTACCTGGTCGTCGTACCTGGCGGCAATCGGTGGCGTGAGTGGCGCGCTGAGCGTGCGGGTGTACAACTGCCTGCTCTTTCTGCGCCATGCGTTCGCGGACGGCCTTTGGCTCGACCGCATCGTTGGTCTCTTGCCGTGGACGTTCGTTCCGGCTATTGTCGTCGGTCTGTTGCGGCCGCTCGCCCCGCGCAAGCGCCTTTACCTGGGCGTCCTGGCCGTGTTCATGCTGGCCCAGTTCGTTCTGACCATTGGTTTTCCCGGCTATCCGCGGATGAGCGCGGACTTTCGCCACGGCCAGATCGTGGGTCCGTTCATTCTCATCGTGGCTGCTGCCGGGCTGCGTTACTTGCTGCGAGGCGCTGCGCCCCACCGGGCGGTGTTGGGGCGAATCGGACAGGCCTACGGCGGTCTGCTCGTGTTGAATTTTGTCTTTTTTTGCGTGATCTGCCTGTCGTTGCAGGTAAACGACACGTTGTGGACGCCGATCGTGGAGGAGCCCGCCGCAGAGGCGGCCCGCTGGACCAAAGCTCACTTGCCGCCTGACGCGATCCTGATGTCGCGCAAGCCGGTCGTCGTGAACTATTTCTCCGGCCAGACGGCCGTCATGCTCCCCAGCGCAAGCTACGCTGACATCATGAAGTACTCTCAAAGGCATCGCGGAACGCACTTTGTTATCACCGACCTGGAGCGAGGTGGGCTGCCGAACCTGGTGCAGGGCCTCGACGTCTATGCCGACCACTTTCAACGCGTCTTCACCTCGGACACGTTCTCGATCGTCGCCGTGAAGAGCTACGATTACGGCGGGCAGCGCCCGGCCGTGGATGCCGACTCGTTCGTCGGCCCGAACCATGCCCGGCGCGAACCCTTCCACTGGCGTGACCTGTGGGCCGTCTCGGGAAGCGGCGCCTGGAACGACGCGCGTGACGTGTGGGCGCAGTGGGGCGTGCGCGCACAGAAGGGCATCTGGAGTCTGGCCAAGGACCATACAGTCGTGGAGCCGATGCGCAATCCGGTGGGCGCGGCATTCGGTGACGCGATCACGCTTCTTGGCTACGACCTCAACGTGGACCGCGTGGGCCCCGGCGACTCCTTCGAGCTGACCTTGTTCTGGCGCTGCGATAGGCCCGTCGATCGTGATTATACGGTCTTCACTCATGCCCTGGATTCCAACGGACAGGTACGCGCTCAGACCGATCAACCACCGTTGGAGGGCGCGCGCCCGACATCCCGCTGGGAGCCCGGAGAGATCATCCGTGATCGTTTCGTGCTCAGCCTGAATTCGGACTCGCCGCCCGGGCAGTACTCGGTCGAGGTGGGCCTGTACGATTTCTCGACAGGGAAGCGCCTGGCGGTCCGCGACGGCAGCGGGGCCGACGTGCCGGAGCGGCGCGTGTTGGCCGGTCCGCTGAGAGTGAAGTGACGTGAGCCGAATCTCCGCACGCGACAATGCGATCTCGATAGCCCTGGCCCTTTGCCTGTTTTCGGTTTTCCTGCTGACGTATCGTGGCGGCTTCCACAGCGTCGACGAAGTGTCGATGTTCGCGGTGACCGAGAACGTCGTTAAGCTTGCGACGCTCGACACCGACCAGGTGGCGTGGACGCAATGGACGACCACTCAGCGCGAGGCACAGGGCTTCTTCGGCATCGACGGCGGAGTCTACTCCAAGAAGGGCCTGGCCCTCTCCCTCTTTGCCGCGCCGCTGTACTGGCTCGCGCTTCGCGTGCCAGGTGTGGGCCTGTTGCAGACCGTATCCCTCCTCAACGCGCTGGTGACCGCGATCACAGGCGCTGTGCTGTACCTGTATGCGCGTCGATTGGCCTATTCGGCGGCAGCTTCCGCCGTTCTCGGCCTCATTTTCGGCCTGTGTACGTCCGCCTGGGTCTACGCCCGCTACCTGTTCAGCGAGCCATTGGCCGGGGCGCTTCTGCTGCTCGCCGCCTACTTCCTGCTCGCGTTCAAGCAGTCCGTCGAGGCATCGACTGCTGAGCGTTGCCGCCGTCGTGGTTCCGGCCGGCCGGCCGCCTACCTCGCCGCAGCGGGCCTCGCAGCAGGCCTCACCGTGCTGACGCGCGCCAACAATGCCATCGTTCTGCCCTTTTTCGGCCTCTACCTGATCACAGCCTGGATCGATCGCGACTCCGCCACCCGTCGCATTCGCCTGGCGCGCGGCTGGTTAGCCCAGGGGGCTCTCTTCGGACTGGCGGTAGCACTGCCCTTGGCGCTGATGCTGGCCTACAACTGGGTTCGTTCGGGCAGTCCATTCCAGACCGGCTACGACCTGACCATCTTCTCGCCCTCCCTGGTGCTGGGGCTGTACAAGCTACTGCTGAGTCCGCTGCGTGGGCTGTTTGGTTTCTCGCCCGTGTTGCTGCTGAGCCTGTTCGCCTTCTACGGCTTCGTCCGCCGCCATCGGCCGGAGGCCTTGCTGGCGGCGGGTATCGTCGGGGCCAACGTGCTCCTGTTTTCGGCATGGACGTCCGGCGAAGGGCTTTCGTGGGGCTCGAGATTCATGGTGCCGGTCCTGGCCTTCTGGGCGCTGCCGCTCGTGGAGCCTTTGGAGAGGCTGGTTGGGGCGGGGCCTGGCCCGTTGCCCGATCGAGGACTGACCACAACAGGGTTCGGCGTGGGTTTCGTCGTGCTGGGTGGACTGTCCGTGCTGATCCAGGTGGCGGGCGTTCTGGTCAACCCGTGGCTCTACATGATTCGCCTGCAAGATCTTTTCCCCGCCCAGTTCCTGGAGAACACACCAGTGCTTTACGATCCGCGCTACTCGCCGATTGTGGGCCAGGTGCAGGAACTGTGGTCGATGACCTCTGCCAAGGCGGACGTGGCCTGGTGGCAGCCGTCCGGCGTGCAGGTCGTGCCCCTGGCGCTGAGCCTGGCACTGGCGGCGGTGTGCGGCTGGGCGCTATGGCGGCTCGTCGGCCGCGCGGATGCCGCCTCCGGGCGGAGTTCTGTCGTGGCCCCGGCGATTCTGCTCGTCGTCGCCGCCGTGGTGACGCTCGTTTGTTTGCACACTTACTTTCGGACGGATTACCAGTTCGGGGCGCCGGGCAGCGCCTTCCATCGACTCTGGGACCGGATCGCCGTCGAGGGTGCTCCGGGAGACATGGTCGTCACCGTGGCGCCGCTGCACTACCACGTGCCGATGAACTATTACAAAGGCCCGCTGCCGATCCTGGGCTTCGCGCAAATGGACACGCCGCTGGCCCCGCAGGCAGCGACTCTCCTCGAGCACGCGGTGTCCGGCCACGGTCGAGTGTGGCTGGTGACGGCCGGCCAGCGCCCCGCCGATCCGAAAAACGGCGTGGAGCGTTGGCTCAGCGAGCAGGCCTTCAAGGCCAGCGACGAGTGGTACGACGACAGCCGTCTGTGCTTGTTCGCTGCGCCGCCGCCGGCTGACAGCGTGACGCCGGCCTCGGCCGCGTTTGGAGATGGGATTCGGTTGCAGTCCTACGCTGTTGCCCCGACTCACGCGCACGCGGGGGGATGCCTGGCCCTGACGTTGAACTGGCAGGTGGCGGCGAAGATCGAGGCAAACTATACAGTGTTCGTGCACCTGGTCGGTCCGGATGGTCGTCCCGTCGCACAGCAAGATGGTGCGCCGGTAGGCGGTTTCGCCCCGACCTCGACCTGGCCCGTCTACGGCGAGATTGCCGACCGGCATGGACTGCTCGTGCCCCGAGATCTGGCCCCCGGACGCTATGAAGTTTGGATCGGCCTGTATGGTGGGGAACGACAGGAGCGGCTGACCGTGCGGTCGGCCGATGGCCCAGTAGCCGACCATCTGGTTTTGGCTTCCGTAGAAGTGGAGCTACCATAACGGTTTGCAGCGATGGTATCGGTTTTCTGGCGGGGTGACCTCCTGGTAGCATCGGGTTGTCTGCGTGCCCGTCGTTGTCTTCGAACATCTGGAGGGATTGACGATCGTAGTCTCGTCCTCGAACGGCGCATTCCAACAGAATCGAAGGTGGGCGAGGGCCGGCATCGGAGTCCTTCTCGCGTTGTTGGCCAACGTGCTCGTGTTGGCCTCGCCGTCGCCCACGCTCAAGCTGGCGGGCGGGATACTGCTGTTTTGCCTGTTACCCGGCTGATCTGCTCGTGTCGGCATGGCTGCCTGTTCGGTCGTGGACGATGGAGCTGGAGCGCCTGGCCCTCGGCATCGGTGCGAGTTTCGCTCTGTCCATCGTCGCGACGCTCGTTTTGCTGTGGCTGCCCGGCTCGCTGACCGTGGGGCGTGTCCTTCTGGCCAACGACCTTCTGGTCATCGTGGCCGTAGCCGCACTCGCGCTCGTGAGGGCGCCCGTCGAAGCCGATGACGATCCGGTTGGCCCGCTCATCGTTGGCGCGCTGCTGGCGATTTTACTCTTAGGCGGTGCTCTCCGGACGGTCAATCTGGGCTACTCTGAGTTCCAGGACGACGAGATCGACATCACTCAGGTCTCGGTGCAGGCCATCCTCGGCGACCCGAACGTCGTTCTGGAAGACACCCGCGGCCCCGCACGGACCATGCTGGTCAATGCGTTCTTTCTGTACACCGGTCGTGTCGGCGAGATCGACGTGCGTCTGCCGAGCGCGTTGGCCAGCACCACTACGATACTCGCGTTGTTCTGGCTGGGCCGGCGCCTGTTCGGCCCGTCGGTGGGTTTAATCGCGGCGGCCGTGGCCGCTGTTGAAGGCATCACGCTGGGCTATGGACGAATCGTTCAACAGGAAGACCTGATCAACATGTGGGCGGTCCTGGCGATCCTGTGCTTCGTTCAGGGGCGCAGGCGCGCGGATCGGCCTGCGGGCGGCGTGTATCAGATCATCGGCGCCCTGTTTTTTGCTGTGGGCTTGCTGGCTCACTACGAGGTGGCTCTGCTGAGCCCCATCTTGCTCTGGCTCTGGTTCACGTCTCGCCGGAACATGCCGTCGGGCCGTTGGCGAAGATCCGGCCTGATCGGGGCGGTCATCGTGCTCCTGGTCGCCGCATCGTTCTACCTGCCGTTCAGCCTGGCTTCGCGCTTTGGAGCGACTGTGGGCTATTACAGCAAGGACGTCCTGGGCTCCGGGTTAGCGGACAATCTGGGCCAGTTCTTGAACGTGAGTACCTTCTACAACTCGGCTTTCCTCGTCGTTGCACTCGTGCTGCTGTGGATCGCTGCGATCGCCCTGAGCGTCTGGCGGCGCAGCCGTGGGCTTGCGATGCTCTGTGGCGTTGGAAGCCTTGTGCTGGTCGTTCTGTCGGTGGCCCTCCCGGGTCATCTGGCAGGCGTTGGGTTGCTCTGGTGGACGTCCGTGCTCATCCTGGCACTGGTGATTGCCGACAGTGAGCCGTTCAAGATCGTCTTCGTATGGCTGATGATGTATTTCGTGCCCTACGTCTACGTCGTGGCGGCCCCCCACATGCACTTCTACGTGTTCACCATGCCCCTGGCCCTCCTGGCCGGATATGGTCTGTCCCGGTTGTGGGGTCTGATGAGCGCCATCCCGCGGGTGGCGGTGGCGACGTTACTGGCCGGCTGCTATGTCCTGGCGATCTACCACGGCGCGGCGATGTTCGTCAGCCACCAGCCCGAATGGGCCATGGTTCAGCCCGAGCAGCCGCTTGCGCTGCACCCAAAACTCCACAGCGGACGTCCCGGCGAATTCTTCGGACTCCCGCAGAAGTCCGGCTGGCGGACCATTGCTGCGCTCTACCGGGCGGGCATCTTGCGCGGTCCGTACGTGACGAACGAGCTGTACCAGAAGGCAGACTGGTATCTGCATCGCGTGATCCGGCAACCGGGCGTGAACCGCTACTATTTCGTCGCCGAGAGCCCCCACCGGTTGCAGGCCGGACCCGCGCCTGAGCCCTTCGTTCAGGCCGATTACTGGCCGATCGGCGCGGTCACCGTCGATGGCCAGGTGAAGCTGCGGCTGTTCGAGCGGCGGCAGGACGGTGCCGCAGAACCTGAGTTCGTGACGTATAGCAACGAGACGTACGAAACCGCCCCTGATGGCGTGCGCTCACTGGAGACCTATCGTCTGTGGCGCAGGTACCAGGCCGACGACCAGTTCTTCGCCGATCTGGCCGCTCACCTCGCCTCTGCCGCCGCGCCGGGTGACGGGCTCATCCTCGACGCGCCGGCCCAGGCGGAACTGCTGAGCGCGTACTACACCGGCACGCTGCCGTACTACGGCCTGCCTGCGCCGGGAAGCACTGCAGAGTCGGCGCCCGGTGACGTGGAAGCCGTCGCCGCGAAGCATCCACGGCTCTTCGCCTGTTTCTGGGCCGCCGACGCCGTGGATCCGAGCCGTGCGGTGGAGTCCTGGCTGGACGGCCGGCTGTTCAAGGCGGATTCTCGGTGGTTCGGCAACGTCCGGCTGGCGGTCTATGCCGCTGCGGGCCCATCCGATCAGGTCTGGCATCCGGTCGACGCCCGATTCGGCGACGCCATTACTCTCGAGAGCTACGGGCTGCCGGGCGGCGCGTTTCATGGGGGCGACATTTTGCCGCTGACTCTTCGCTGGCAGGTCGGCGGCCCGTTGCCACAGCGTTACACCGTCTTCGTGCACGTGACGGCTCAGGGACAGGGTAGGATCGCGGCGCAGCGTGACTCCGAGCCCGCGGGGGGCAGTCGTCCCACAGATGGCTGGCGGCCCGGCGACGTCGTCGTGGATAACCAGGGGGTGCCTTTGCCGGCCGACATCGCAGCGGGGCGCTACGAAATCGCCGTAGGCCTGTACGATCCGGCGACCGGCGCACGCCTGCCTGCGGCGGATCGCGACGGCAAGCGTTTCCTCGACGATGGCGTTCCCCTGGGAACCATGGAAGTCGTGACGCCATGAGCGACGGCGGGAGTGTGGCGGGAAGAGGGCTGTGCGCCTGGGTTGTGCTGTTCTTCCTGGGCGTGTACCTGCTCACGGCAGGCGTCGGCTTCTACTCCACCGACGGCGAGACGATGTTGAGGACCACATGGGCCATCGTCGACAGGCATCGTCTGTCCGTGCCATGCGACCCAGGGCAGCCGTCCGCCGTGCCTGGCCGCGATGGCCGTTGTTACAGCCGCTATGGCCTGGGGCAGCCCCTGGCGGCGGCGCCGCTGTATTTGGCTGGCCAGGCCATTGCCGCGGTGATTCCCGGGCTGGACTACGGCGCGACGATTCGCTTCGCGGTTTCACGCCTCAACCAGATCGTGACCGCGCTCCTGTGTGGGGCGGTGTGCGCGCTGGCGCTGCGCCTGTATCGATCGCGGCGCGTGGCGCTCGTCGTGGCGCTGATCTTCGGCCTCGCGACGCTGGCGCTGCCCTACGCGCGTTTCTACTTTAACGAGCCGTTGACCGCGCTGGCTCTCGTCCTCAGCGCGTACGAGTTGGTGGTCTTTTCTCAGGAGAGCCGGCCGAGCGCGTTGCTTTGGAGTGGGCTGGCGTTTGGTTTTGCCGGTCTGACGCGGACGACCGTGCTGGCGCTGCTGCCACTCTGGCTGGTATACGCGTGGTGGGCAGGTGCGGACTTCGCAGCGTCGCGGGCGTACCGATTCCGGGCCGTCGTGGCCTTCGCTGTTCCGGTCGCGGCGCTGACACTGATCCAGCTCGCCTACCAGGCGTGGGCGTTCGGTGGCCCTTTGTCCGGCGGGTATGCTGGTGAGGGCTGGACAACGCCGATTCTGTCCGGATTGTATGGGTTGCTGCTGAGCCCGGGCAAGAGCTTGTTCTTATTCGTCCCGTGTGCGTTGCTGGCCCCTTGGGGCTGGGCGCGGCTCGCTCTGGACGGTCACCGCCGCGAAGCGGCGCTCTTCGCGGCGACTTCGGTGGTCTGGCTTCTCGTCCACGCCGGTTGGTGGACGTGGCACGGCGGCTGGTCGTGGGGGCCGCGATTCCTGATGACGGTCATGCCCTTCCTCATCGTGCCGCTGGGCGCCTTGTGGGTCCGAGCGAGCGTGGGCGTTAAGACGTTCATCCTCGTCCTGGCCGCGGTGGGCTTCGTCGTCGAATTGGGCGGCGTGGTCATCAATTTCGGGGATTACATGATGCTCATCAACGATGAGGACAAGGTCCTGTTCAACACTGCCTTCTCTCCCGCGTGGGGGCATTGGCGCATGCTGCTGAACGGGGCTGCGCCGGACCTGGCATGGCTGCGCTTTCCGACCGCTGCACAGGCGGCGTGGATCGCACTGACCGGTGGGCTGGCCCTGGTGGGACTTTGGGGCGCACGTAGAGGGAGATGTGGCGATGACCCCCTCTGAGCCGCGCAGAGAAAACTCCGCGAGTCGCCCTCTCCGCGGCGGCGGCCTTCTCGTCGTCCTGGCGAGCCTGTCGTTCGCGATCGCACCGCTCCTGCGGCCCGGTCTGCCCGCCGTAGCGGACGCCGCAATCCACTTCTATCGCACTGCCGAGTGGGTCCGTGTGTGGGGCGCGGGGGTGATCTATCCGCGCTGGTCGCCCAACCTGGCTTTCGGGTATGGTTTCCCGCTGTTCATCTTCGCGCCGCCGTTACCATACGCGGTCGCCGGCGCGTTGAACGAAGCCGGTCTGTCCCTCGCATCTGCCATCAAGGCGCTGCCGGTGCTCGGCTTCATCCTGATGGGCTGGGGCATGTACCTGTTCGTCCGCGACACGTTAGGCTCGAAGGCGGGCATCGTGGCGGCCGTCGCTTTCGCCTACGCGCCGTTTGTCCTGCGTGAGGCCTACATCTATGGGGGCAACTACCCGCAGTTCCTCGCGGTGGCTCTCTTCCCGTGGGTGTTGTGGACTTTCCGCGGCGCTGCCCTGCGGGGCGGGTGGGTGAACGTAGCGACTGCCGGCCTGGCCTACGGCGCCCTCGTCTTGACGCACATCTTCCACGCCATGATCTTCACGCCGGTCGTCGCCGCGTACGTCGTGGGTGTGGCCTGGACCGCGCATCCGGGGCTCGGAAACGATGTGTCTCCCGTCGAACAGGCTGGCCACTCAGCGCAGCGTCTGACCATGTGCCTCCGTGCGGTGGGCGCCGGTCTGCTTGGACTGGCTCTCAGCGCCGCCTTCCTGGGGCCGGCGCTGTACGAGCGGCAGTGGTCGCCCGCCGGTGAAACCTTCTACGTCACGCGCAGCACCTTCGTACTCCGGTTTCTGAGCTTCTCCGAGCTCTTCTCCGGCCCACAGCCCATCGATGTGCGTGCGGCGAACCCGTACGTGCCGTTCGCATTGGGCTGGGTGATCGCCTTCTTTGCGGTTCTCGGACTCCTGGCGTGTGTGATGTGGCGCCGCTGGTCCGCCTCGCGGCGATTTCACGTCGTCTTTTTCACCGGCTTGCTGGCAGTGGCGGCGTTCATGGTGCTCCCCATCTCCCAGCCCGTCTGGGCCGGCGCGCCGTTCCTGGCCGTGGGCGAGTTCCCGTGGCGTTTCATGGGCGTCGCCAGCCTGGCCGTCGCGTTCGTGGCCGGTGCGAGCACTCTGTGGATCGAGCAGTGGTCTGATTCCTCCCGTTGGGGAAGCATCCGGGCGGCTTGGATGGCGGTCGTAGTCGCGGTTTTGCTGCTCGTTGGCGGCTCGATGCCGCTCACCTATCCGCGGGCGTTCTTGCCTCCAGGGACGCCCACCGTGGCTGACAGCGTTCGTTACGAGCTGTCGACTCAGGCTATCGGTACGACCACGCTGGGCGAATACGTGCCCATCTGGGTAAAGGACGTGCCTGTCACCTCGCCCCTAGTCGACGATTACCTGTCCGGTCGGCCGGTCGACAAGCTGGACCGTGCGACGCTACCCTCCGGCGCGACGGCTGAGCGCCTGGAGCATTCACCGATCGTCGATGCGTACCGGGTGTCCAGCGCCTCGGCCTGGACGCTGCGGCTGAACACGTTCTATTACCCTGGTTGGACCGCTGCCGTGGACGGCAATCCAGTGGTCGTGACGCCCGATGGGCCGCGGGGCCTGATCTCGGTCCCGGTCCCTGCCGGGGAGCACACCGTGGCCGTGCGTTTCGGCAGCATCCCAGCGCGGACCGCGGCGGGCTGGACCTCGGTCGCCGCGTTGGCGCTGACGGTTCTTGGCCTCGCGTACACAGCCGTCCGGAGCGCCACGACTGCGCCGTCGCGCGCGAGCCTCGAGCGTCCGGATGCGGCGCCGGTCCGATTCTACGATCTCAAGGGGGCCGGCGCGGTCGCAGTCATTCTGCTGCTCGTCTTCGCGCTCAAGGCGGCGTGGATCGATCCCCACACGGACTGGTTTCGCCGTCAATCGCCGCCGAACGCGGTCGTCGGCGCCGAGCATCCGACGCGGGTCAACTTCGGCGACAAGGTGATGCTATTGGGTTACGACCTGGACGGCGAGCCTTCGGCGGCCGGACGAAGCGTGCACGTGCGTCTCTACTGGCAGGCGCTCGGTCCGGTGGGAGAGGATTACAGCACCTTCGTTCACCTGGACGCGCTGCCGAACCTCCAGACGCGTGCCCAATCGGACAACGTCCAGCCGGGCGATGCCCGTGCCCAGATCGACGTTCCGGTTCGTATCTGGACGACCGACACCTACGTGCGAGATGAGCACACCCTCGGGATTCCTGCGGACCTGCCGCCAGTCGCTTATGCGCTGCGGGTCGGGCTCTACGATCGTGACGGCCGGCGGTTGAGCGTGCTCGACGAAAGCGGCCACGGCACGGAAGATGCCGCCTTCCTCCAGCCCCTTCACCTGTTGCCGCCGCAGGGACCGCCTGCCCTGAAGGACCTGGCCGACGCTCGCGGGTATCGCTTCGGGGACCGAATCGAGCTGCTTGGCACGCGCCTCGAGGCCACCTCGATCCCGGCGGGACAGCCCTTGCGTCTGCGTGTGTTCTGGCGTGCCACGGCTGCGCCTGTGCGGGACTACACTGTGTTCGTGCACGTTCTGGACGCCACTGGCAAAGTGGTCGCCCAGGCGGACGGTCAGCCGGTCAATGGCGCGTACCCGACGAGTTGGTGGCTGCCCGGTCAGGTCATTGAGGACGCCCGCGAGGTGGCGTTGAGCGGACTTCCGGCTGGAGCGTATCAGCTTGCACTCGGTGTGTACGACCTGGCGTCCGGCGAGCGTCTGCCCGTTACGACAGGTGACGGTGAGCTTCCGGAACGCCGGATTCTGTTGGAGCAGAGTATAGAGGTCCATTGACGGGTACAACCGCCCTAATGAGGAGATGATCTAATGGAGCCCATCGTATTGCAGGATATACCGTTTCAGATCGACTTAGAAGCGTTGAAGAAGAGGCTGCACCTCCGGGAGGGGAGCCCCCTGATTGCGGACCTTGTAGGAATGGTGGACCAGGCGCTGCAGATCGGGCGGCCGAAGGCGCTCTGCGGCATCGCCTATATCGAGTCGAAGGGGGACGACTCCGTGGTGATCGACGGAGTCACGTTTCACAGCCATGTGCTTCGGGTCAACCTGGATCCCGTGCACCGCATCTTTCCCTTTGTAGCGACGTGCGGCATGGAGCTGCAGGACTGGGCGGCACAAATCGATGATATGCTGCAGGGCTTCTGGGCGGAGACGATCAAAGAGTTTGCGCTGATATCGGCGCGAGCCGCGATGTCCGCCCACCTGGACGCCACTTTCGCGCCGGGCCACACGGCGGCGATGAATCCTGGCTCGCTGGAGGACTGGCCCATTACGCAGCAGCGCCCGCTCTTTGACCTTCTCGGTGACACCGAAGCCCTGATCGGCGTGCATCTCACCCCGTCCATGCTGATGGTGCCGACCAAGACGGTATCCGGCATCCGGTTCGAGACGGAGGCCAACTTCGAAAGCTGCATGCTGTGTCCGCGCGAAGCGTGTCCGAATCGCCGCTCCGCTCGCGACGAGACGGTGGCGGAGAGGTACGAGCACTAAAGGCGTGCCCGAGTCGCTCAACGATACACCCCCACCCTACCCGGTCTCCGACCGGTGGGGTGGGGGTGTATCGTTGAGCGACTCGGTTACTGCTTCCCTACTCCGCGCCGCTCTCGGACTTCTCCACTTTGCCCCGTCCGCGGAACGGCTGCAGCAGGCCCGAGACGATTGACGCAGCCGGAAGCAAAATCACCAGGACGAGCAGGTAATGGTCGAGGTTGGGGATCGAATGGCCGAGATAGTACCCGGCGAGGGTGACTCCGATGGTCCACAGAGGGCCGCCGATGAGAGTGAACATCACAAACTTACGATACGGCATCTCCGCCGCGCCGGCAACCACCGGCGCGAACGTGCGAATAAACGCGATGAAGCGGGCCAACACGACCGTCTTGCCGCCGTGCTTTTCGTAGAAGCGCTTGGCGGCGAGGAGATTCTCGCGCCTGAACAAAAGCGACTGATCGCGGTTGAAGATGCGGGGTCCGGCTTTTTTGCCGATCCAGTAGCCGCACTGGTCGCCCAGGACTGCAGCGATCGGCAGAGTGATCAACAGAGGAGCCAGTTTCAGCTGCCCTCTGGCAGCCAGCATGCCTACGGTTAGCAGCAAGGTGTCGCCCGGCAAAAAGAACCCGATCAGCAGTCCTGATTCAGCGAAGATGGTGGCCCAGACGCCGACGTATCCGATGGGTACGATCACGTTCGTCAAAAATTCCACAACGCGCTCCCTTTCAGGTCGGTCCGATAAGGCATAGTCGTACGAGTCAGGGTGCAGAGTTACGATTGTACTCGCTCTGCCGGGATACACCAAACCCGGCGGTGAAAATCTAGAGGGGGTTATCCTCCGGTAAACAACTTTTCATTACGATCAGGCTTCGACGTGTGACTGCGTGTTCAGCCGCGCGGAACGGATGAGGGAAGCCGCGATTGCGACAACCAGCAGCCCTGTGATCACTCCAAGCGACACCGCAATTGGAACGTGGACGAGCTCGCTGGCCAACATCTTCACGCCGACGAAGACCAGTATGGCCGATAGCGCCAGGCCAAGGTAATGGAATTTCTCCATCGCCCCCGATAGCAGGAAGAAGAGCGCCCGAAGACCCAGGATCGCGAACACGTTCGACGTGTAGACCAGAAATGGGTCCTGAGTCACCCCGAACACGGCCGGAATCGAATCCACCGCAAAGACTACATCGCTGGTCTCGACGACGATCAGCACGAGGAGGAGCGGCGTGGCCATGATCTGGCCCGCCCGGCGAACAATGAATCGCTCGCCCTCGAAGTCGGGTGTCACGGGCAGGACGCGCCGGACCAGCTTGAGCAGCGGATTGCCTTCCGGATGGATATCGGTCTCCTTCTGGAGAGCCAGCTTGACACCCGTGAAGACCAGAAACGCGCCGAAGACGTAGATGATCCAGTCAAAGTGACTGAACAGCGCGGCCCCAGCGGCCACGAAGGCGCCGCGAAGGATCAACGCGCCGAGCACGCCCCAGAACAGGACCCGATGCTGGTAGAGCCGCGGGACGCCGAAGAGAGTGAAGATCAACGCGAACACGAACAGATTGTCGACGCTGAGCGCTTTCTCCATCAGGTAGCCGCCCAGGAATTCCAGAGCGGGCTGTGCTCCATGCCAGAAATAAAGGATGGCATCGAACGTGAGTGCCAGCCCGATCCACACAGCGGACCAGATGGCGGCCTCACGCATGGACACGGCGTGGGCGTGTCGTTGAAATACTCCCAGGTCGACGGCCAGCATCGCCATCACGAAAACGAGGAACCCTGCCCATATCCAGATCGATACTTCCATGGCGTCTCCCTCACTGTCGGGCGCAGGGCAACATAAAAGCGAGGCCCCACGACGCACAAAATTCGTGGTGGTCTCGCCCCTGGTGTGCTCCCCAGCGAACAGCCGGGAGATCGTCTCCGTGCTGACGGCTGTTCATCCGATTCGTTCGGCAGGCTACTCCCCAACCTGCGTATGATCATACCTGATGGGTCCGTTTTTGTCAAACGGGGCGGCGATAGATTCAGATGAGACGGCGCCGCCGTCCGACGATTGCCATGACCGCGGTCACGACCAGGGCGGCCAGGGACACGATCTTCCCCCATTGCCCCATGGGCGTGTCCACGAAACGCAATTGTAGGTGATGCTCGCCGGCTGGCACGTCGAACGTCAGGAGTGCCTGAGGTCCCTCAGGCCGAAAAGCGACCGGCTGCCCGTCCACCCGTGCCTCCCAGCCGGGGAAATAGTAGACGTAAAACTGAACCGTCGCGCCGGACGGCGTGTCAACGGTCGCTTCGATGGAGCGGCCCGCCGAGCGCGTGGTCTTGACCTCGCCGTTGCCCGACAAAAGGTGCGCACGTGTCAGCGGCTTGTCGGCCAGGTACTCCGCCACCAGCGGGGACGTGGTCGGCTGCTTCTGTACCCACCCGGTCGTGCCGACACGGTCGGGAGGGTAGAACGTCTCGAAGTCGACGATGGCTTTTTCGGTCTCGCTGCGCGGATCGGGCGGGGTGTATTGCGGCACGGCGTAGCTCTGTACGGCCAGCACCGCAACCAGGCACAACACCCACACCAACGGGCTGGTAGAGGATTCCTCGCGGGCGGCTCCGCCGTCCGCGGCCGCCACCAGCGCGCCCGAAGTGACGCTGAGCGTCAGCGCGGCCGGCAGCAGAAGCCGCCAGGGGAACTGGACCAGGCTGACCAGAGGCAGCGTCCGCCATAGAGACTGAGACAGCGGCGTCATGAGGACGACCAGCGCCAGGCTCGCAAGAAAAAAGAAGGCCCACTGCCCGCGCCCGCGACCTCGCGGACGCCAGGCCACACTCAGTGCTGCCAGGACCACCGCGACGATGCCAAGCTGCAGGGACATGTCGTTGTGGATTCCTCCTCCGGCGTAGCCGTATCCCCAGAACGGTGAAAGGAGTTGCCCCACGAAAGTGAAGTGCTTGACGTAATCAAAACTGCCTTGCGTCCACTGGGCTTGTGCAATGAAGCCACGCTCCAGAAGGACCGGGAACAGCAGTACGGCGCTCAACGCGAAAGCCAGGACTGCCGCAGCGACCAGACTTCCGAGGTCTCTAAGGCTTCGAAAGTCTAAGAAACGTCGGAGGTCCCTGCGGCGCACCCATAGGAATGCGCAATATGCCATCAGCAGGGGAGTCGCCAACAAGAAGGTCGCGTCGTGTGTCATGATCAGCCCTGCGTAGGCCAGTCCCGCCAGTGCGATTTGCGTCAGCCCCGGGTCTTCGATGAGGTTGTAGAAGGCCCAGAACACCAGCGGCAGGAATACGTAGGCCATGTGTTCGGCGAAAGAGGAGCGGACGTACAGGTCGACCAGATGGTATGGCGCCAGGACGTACAGGACCGCCGCGAGGATGCCCGCTCGCCGTCCGAACAGGCGTCGCCCGAACCCATACATGGCCCACCCGGATCCGATGGTGGAGACGATGTAAGTGATCTTCACGGCGTCAGTCAGTCCGGCGCCCAACAGGTGGAAGGCCTCGGCGACATAGTAGGCAATCGGCGAGTAGTACGAAAACAGGGGATACCCATAGCCCAAGGCGAAATCGATGCCCCAACGCGGATAGAGCGCGCCGTCACGGAAGGCTTTGTCGAACTCCAGCAGGAAGAAGACGCTGTGGCGAGCGTCGTGCGCCTGGAGGAAATAGGTCGGAGCGAGCAGTGCCCCCCACGCGAATGCCGACGCGAGGAACACCCAGCCCATGTCTGGTCCGGTTTGCCGCGCAAACCTCAGGATGGTCTCCAACCGGGCGCTCACGCGCGCCTCCTCGCCACCGTGCGTGCAGCGATCAGCGCCATGACCAGGGCCAGACTCGCCAGCGACAGCCACTTCCCAATCACGCGGACCGGCGTGTCTTCGAAGCGCACCAGTACGAAGCGACGATCGCTCCCCACCTCGACGCTGATCTTGCCCAGCTTGCCGTACGGCTCGATTTTCAGCTCCTGGACCACGGAGTAACCGACTGAGTCCTTCTTCATCAGGTACGCGTGCCAGCCCGGGTAGTAGAAGATGTCGAACACGAGCCGGCCGGGTTCGGTGAAGATCTTGTATTTGACAAGCTCGTAGAACGTGCCGACCTCTACCGGTACGGCTTCGAGGGTCTCTTCCGAGGCGGTGAAATCGATCTTGGACGCGACGTCCAGCCCGGCGATGTAGTGATCCGCGATGGCCGACCACTTGGGGATCTCCTGCACCCACGCGGTCGAGCCGGTCATCTCACCGGCGCTCTGCTGGAACCGCATGAGTCCCGCCAAACCCACCGGCCCTTCGGCGGGCTCTACGATCTGCGCCTGCAGGTAGGGGTAGCTCCCGACGATGATCAGGGTAACGAGAACGATCAGAGGCAGACTGCCAATTCCCGTGGACGGGTCGTGATCGGCGCCCGAACCCGATCGTGACCCGCCTGGCTCACCCGCGACGACAGCCCCGGCCAGGAACGCGAGAGCGAGCACTTCGAAGATCAGCAGACGCCACGGGAACTGGGCGAAGCTGACCAGCTTCAGTGCGTCCCAGATAGGAATCGACGGGGCCAGCATCAGCGCAGCGACGACCACCACGACGATCTGAAACAGCGTCATCAACCGCCGCACTGCCGAGGAAGCGATCCTGCCCCGCACCAGGAGCGACAGGACAGCCAGGGTCAACGGCACGGCTCCCAATTGGAATCCGAAGTCGTCGTGTGCGCCCGGTACGCTCGTGCCAAAGCCCCACTTGGGCGAGAAGAGCTGGAAAAAGTTGATGAATTGCTCGCGGTAGTCGTAGTAGCCGCCGACCCACTGGTCCACGCGGACGTACTTGTATTCCGTGAGCGCCGGCAGCCAGAAGATGCCACTCAATCCGAGGCCGAGGAGTCCTCCCAGCAGGGGAGGCAGTGCGACGTGGATCGCCTGGGCAAGCAGCGACACTACGGAATCGCGCGACCACGTGCGGATCGGCTGCGACTCCAGCACCCGAGCGACGATCAGGATCAGCACGAACACGGCGATCAGCGGCGCGGAAAGCATCGTAAGGAGCTGCGTGGTCAGCATCATCGCCGCGAAGGCCAAGCCCGTGCCGATCACGGCGAGAAGACGCGGCTGCTGAACGGTCTCGTAGAAGCCCCACAGGACCAGCGGCAGAAAGATCAGGCCAAAGCTTTCCGACAGCGCAGCGCGCACGTACACGTCGGCGATGTGGTAGGGCACGTACACGTACATCAGGCCGGCGATGAAGGCAGCCTTCGAGCCCATGAGCCGGCGCACGAACAGGAACATCGCCAAGCCCGACAGGATCAGCGACAGGCCGAATACTACCTTGGTGCTATCCACGAGATCGAGGCCGAGCGTGTGGACGGCCTCGCCGACGTAGAAGGCCAAAGGACCGTAGATGTTGAAGAAGGGATAGCCGTAGCCGAAGGTGAAGTCCGGAGCCCAGCGCGGATACCAGACGCCGTCCTGAATGGCCCTGTTGAACTCGAACAAGAAATACACCGAGTGCCGTGCGTCGTGCGCGCCCCAGAAGTAGCCCGGCTGCAGAAGTGGTCCGGTCGCGATCGCTCCGAGGACGATGACCAGCCACAGGTATCGGTCCTTGAGGCCCTGCAGCAAACCCGTTCGATTCTGCGTTCCAGGCGTGAACCCGGTCGCTTCGTCTGTGCGGGGCGTCTCGTGCCATCCATGCTGGAGACGCTCTGGCGTGCTCAGCGCGACGTCCTGGCCGGGCTGCTCTCGTGTCTCACTCACTGGGCAACGTTACCTCGGTCTTCCCGCCTGCTGCAACCAGCCGTTTGCCGGTGCCTTTTCGGTACATTCCCACCGCCAGCTGGTAGCCTTCGCGCGGTCCGTCCACGCTGATCTGGAACTCGTAGCGGTCGGCCACGATCTCTCCCTCGCCCCACTGCGACGTTGGACGCTCGCCGTTCTGAGGCTCTGTGTCTCTCTGACCGCGGATCGTCCCCGAGGCGTCCATCGCGTGCACGAAGATCACGTAATCGTTCTGCAGTGGCTTCAACGCCTGCCACAGCACGTTCACGCGAACTGTGGCGCCGTGGCGGAGCGGTCCTTCGATCCGGTAGTCGAGGAGCGCGACCTGATCGCCGAACTCAGCGATAGGCGCGACTCGCGGTGTCATTTCGTACGTGTGCGCGTCTTTTGCGTCCGGCGTGAAATTGACCTCGAAATCGAGGAAACGTGGCGACAGATCGCCGTAGCTCGCCAGGACGACCAGGCAGATCAGGCCCGCGCGGACCACGATCCCTTGCAACCGCTCGTCCAGGGCTACCGTTGCCCCGCCTGCCACTGCCAGGGCGACACCGACCAAACCCAGCGCCTGCCACGGATACGTGACCAGGTGAGCTAATCCGGTCCCTTGCCACAGCGGCAGTGTCGGTGCGAGCATCGAGATTAGCCCGATGAGAGCAACCCACAGCCAATACCGGACCGTTCGGGCCGCGGAATGTCTCTCTGAAGCCGGGTGTACGCTCAGCGCAGCCGCCAGCACGCCCAGGCCCATGGCAGCGAGTCCCACCTGCAGTGGCAGGCCATTGAGCCAGACGCCGGCCTGGCCCGCGGCGTTCCACACCGGCGACAACAATTGGAACAGGTAGGGGAACTGCGCACCGAATCGCACCGGTTCGGAGAATTGCGCAGCCCACAGGTACGCAGCCGCCGACGGCAGCACGATTCCGGCGAGTACCAGAGGCGCGCCCCATCGCGCGCGCATACTTGCCGCGACCCACAGATAGCCGGCCAGTACCGGCAGCGTGACCAGCGCCAGCCCCTGGTTGGCCGTCGCCAGCAGCCCCCACGCGATGCCGGTTGCGATCAGCGCCGCCAGCCGGCGGGATACCGCCAGCCGATGAGCGGCCCAAAACAGGAGCGGCCACAGGGCGAACACCCAGGCTTCACCCAGGTCTCCGCGAACGTACACGGCGCTCAGGTGGTAGGGCAGGTAGGTGTAGATGACCGCCGCAAGCAGTCCTGCCGGCGCGCTGCCGAAGGCGCTCCGAACCCACCGGAACATCGTCCACGCTCCAGCGAGGAAGGCGGCGGCGTATGAGGCCAGAATCGCCTGGGCTGCGGTTGTGCCCAACACGTGGACGACCATGGCCACGAAGTAGCCCAGAGGTCCGCTCGCGCGGAGCGGGTCCGCGGCTCGCCCTACGGTCGCAATCCAGCTCGCGCCGCCGCTGCGCTCGAAATCGTACAGGTTGTAGATGGGCAGCAGTCCGGAGTGGGTTTGGATGAACCCGGGATAGGCCAGGGGCGCCACGGCGAACAACGCCAGAAGCAACACAACGAGACCTGCGGATTCCGCGTGGTAGACGGCGCGGGCCTGCTGGTACAGGGCTTCGGCAAATCGGTTAGAGGGAGCGGTGGATGGGATCTCTTTTCCGGCCAAATCGACAGGATGAGCCAAGAGGGATATGCTATCCTTTTGCAGTCAGGGAATTTGCCGCCACTGGCGGCATTATAGCATAGGCCGATGGGGAGGGCAAAGACCCTCGTCAGCCGGAAAGCTCCCGCGCTCCCGAAGCCTCCGAGAATTGAGAAGTTTGATACTTTGGAAGTGTTCAAATTTCGGACACGTTTGCCCTGCCAAATCCCTTGACAGTCGAGTGGTTTGATGGTATTATTGTAAAAAGTGATTCACTGGTTAGACCAGTGAGCACGTTGACCAATTTCCTCTCATCCATCTTTCTCGGTCGTTCTGAGCCGTTCTGCGTCGCAAGACGCAGGTGGAATTGTGGCGATGTGGCTGCGATCTCGTTGCGACCTTTCCCCCGCTAACATCCCACAAGCGTGATATTCTGTCCGTTCGACAAACCTTTCACGTCAGCCGTTGCCGAATTCGTGGCTTAGGATTGTCTTGTGTATCAGATTTGTCGTGGAGAGACCCGTGCTCTTTGACGCGATCAGGGGCGAGAAGTTTGCCGAGAAGATAGCGCGACGCATCATGGCTATGATCGGCTCCGGTGATCTCAAGCCGGGTGACGTCCTGCCGCCCGAGCGTGAGATGGCGGGCTCCTTCCAGGTCAGCCGGGCGGTCGTCCGCGAGGCAATGGGCATGCTCGCGGTGCGTGGCCTCGTCAGCGTCCGCCAGGGACGCCCGACCGCGCTCAACGATGTCGCCCTATGGAACACGCTCGATCCCGAGGTGTTGCTCTTGTTGCGCAAGGAGGGCACCTTGCGCGATCTGATGGAGTTGCGTTTCATGGTCGAGCCTGAGGCAGCCGCACTGGCTGCGTCGCGTATCACTGTCGACGAGCTCTCGGCACTGCGCCCGCTGCTCGACCCGTCGCACAACGTCAGCATGGACAAACACGTTGAGGCAGATACAGCCTTTCACCAGGGCATCTTCCGAGCCACCCACAATGCTGTCTTACTCATTTTCATGTCCTCGGTTACCGACCTTTTGCGCGAGAGTCGCCGGATCACGTTTCAGGCGCCTGGCGCCATCCCGCTTGGGGCCGCCTGGCACGACGCTATCATGAGCGCACTCGAGCGACACGACCCGGCGGCTGCCCGTCTTGCGATGACCGAGCATCTGCGGCAGGTCGACATGGCGCTGCAAGACTTTGCCGCCACGCACGAGGATATGAAGCAGGCGGTATGGTTCGCGGAGTGAGGTGTAGGCGTAACGGGTTGAAAGAGGAGAGGAATGACTGAACCGCAACCTATTCTCAGCGTGCGCGGGATCGGCAAACGCTTCGGCCGCGCACAGGTTCTGCACAATATCGACCTGGACCTCTACCGTGGTGAGGTTCACGCCCTCGTTGGCGAGAATGGGGCCGGGAAATCCACCCTGACGCGCATCGTTAGCGGGCTGTTCCCACCTGATGAAGGGGGAATCATTCTCGACGGCAAGGAGATGATCGTCCCGTCGCCGTCAGCCGCACAGCATATGGGCATTGCCCTGATCCACCAGGAGCCGCTGAGCTTCCCGGACCTGGACGTGGCCGAGAATATCTTCATCGGCCGGCAACCCCGGAGCGCCAGCGGCTTCATCGACTGGTCTGCCATGTACACCGAGGCCCGCAAGCTGTTGCGGCAGCTTGGCGTGAACATAGAGCCCCGGGCACGCGTCCGTGGACTGTCCATCGCTGACCAGCAGATGGTGGAGATGGCCAGCGCCCTGTCGCAGAACGCCCGGGTCCTCATCATGGACGAGCCTACCGCGGCATTGACCCCCAGCGAGGTGGGCGATCTGTTCACCATAGTACGGCGCTTACGCGAGCAGGGCACCGCGATCCTGTTCATCAGTCACCGGCTCGAAGAGGTCTTCGATATCTCCGATCGTATCTCCGTTTTGCGTGATGGGGAGTTGGTCGGCACGACCGGCTGCCAGGACGTCACGCGCGACGAGATCATTCGCATGATGGTCGGCCGCCCGCTCAGCGCCCTGTTCGAAAAGGACGCGACCCAGCAGTTTGGCGATGCCCGCCTGGCAGTGCGCGACCTGACGACGCACAACCTCTTCTACGATATCTCCTTCGAGGTTCGGGCTGGAGAGATCGTGTGCCTGGCCGGTCTGGTCGGCGCCCGGCGCACCGAAGTGGCCCGCGCCGTCTTTGGCATCGAGCCGCCGGATCGCGGTGAAGTCTGGCTCGATGGGAAGCGCGTCGACGTACGCAACCCGCAGGTTGCCGTGAGTCTGGGAATGGCGTACGTGCCCGAGGATCGTCAGAAGCACGGCTTGCTCCTCCCGATGCGTGTGGATCAAAACATGACCCTCTCGATTCTCCGCGAGGTGAGTAACCTGGGCTGGATGAAGCCAAGGCAGGAGAGGGAGCTGGCGGAGGAGTGGCGCAAGCGCCTGGACCTGCGCCTGCGAGCCGTCGATCAAGCAGCCTGGGAGCTGTCCGGCGGGAACCAGCAGAAGGTCGTGCTCGCGAAATGGCTGCTGACCAAACCCAAGGTCCTGATCCTTGACGAGCCGACGCGCGGCATCGACATCGGCGCGAAAGCTGAGGTCCACCGTCTTATGAACGACCTGGCGCATCAGGGCATCGCCATCCTAATGATCTCCTCCGAGCTGCCCGAGGTGCTGGCCATGAGCGATCGCATCATCGTCATGCGTGAGGGACACGTGATGGGCGAGTTCACCCGCGAGGAGGCCACCCCGGAAACGGTCATGGCGGCTGCCACCGGACAGCGCATGCCCCAAAAGCGCGGATTCGTTGAGTCCAATACAGGAGTGACGGCATGACCACAGCAGACAAGACGGTGGCCGGAAATCGCCAGGCCAAGATGGCCGAGACGCTGTCGCGCTTCCGTGAGGTCGGCATCCTGATCTTCCTGGCTGCCATGGTGGTCGTAGCGACGGCCGTCGAGCCGCGGTTTCTGGCGCCCGCCAATTGGGAGAATATCCTGCTCGACATTTCCCTGCTCGCGATCGTGGCCTGCGGAGAGACGATGGTCATCATCAGCAAGAACATCGACATCTCCGTCGGGTCGTCGCTGGGCCTGTGCGCCATGGTCGTCGGACTGCTGTTTAAGTTCTACCCCAGTTTTCCAATCTTGCTCGGCCTGCTCGTCGGCATCCTGCTGGGCATGCTGCTCGGGGCAGTCAATGGCGGTCTGGTCACCGCCTTCAAAGTCCCGCCCCTGATCACGACGTTGGCGACGCTGAGCGTCTACCGCGGTCTGACCTTCCTGTTCAGCGGCGGCCGACAGGTAGATCCGAACGACATCCCCCCCGCGCTGATCTCCTGGGCTCAGACGTCGCCGATTCGAATTCCCTGGTTGGTCATCATTGCGTTCCTCGTGGCGGCGGTCGTGGCTCTGTTTCTGCACTTCACCCGTCTTGGGCGCGACATATACGCCGTGGGCAACAACCCCAATGCGGCCCGGCTGCGTGGCATCGAGGTCAATCGCGTGGTCTTTCTGGTGTTCGTGTTTGCCGGCGGTCTTGCCGGGCTGGCCGGCGTGCTCTACGCCTCGCGCTACGGCACGGTGAACCCGGCTGACGCCGGCGTGGGCTTCGAGCTGACGGTCATCGCGGCCACCGTGATCGGCGGTACGAACATCTTGGGCGGCTCGGGCACCATTCTGGGCTCGGTCCTGGGATCGCTGCTGCTGGGCGTGCTGGGCAATGCTCTGGCCGTGACCGGTGTGTCCGGCTTCTATCAGAAGTTTGCTCAGGGCTTCGTCATCCTGCTGGCCGTGATCGTGGACGCCATCATCCACAATCAGTTGCAGAGCCGGAAGTAGAAAAAGGAGCTCATCTTGACCACCACTACCGCTTCGATGGACCGGGAGCAGAAAGTCTCCTGGATGCGCCGATTGCTCAACCGCCGGGAAGTGCTGACGGTCGTACTGCTGATTCTGGCGTTCATCGTCAGCTCGCGGCTGTCGCCCTACTTCCTGGACGTGCAATACATGTTCGACTCGACGTCGCTGTACATGGAAGTGGGCTGCATGGCGCTGGCCATGACCTTTGTCATCATCAGCGGCAATATCGACCTGTCTGTGGGATCGATGCTGGGCCTGGTGGGCGTGTCTTTTGGGCTGATGTACAAACAGCTCGGGTTGCCGATCGAGCTGGCCATCGTGCTTGCCCTGGTCCAGGGAGCGATCCTCGGCCTCATCAACGGCCTGATCGTCACCCGGTTCAATCTGCCGGCGATGATCGTGACCGTGGGTTCGCTCGCCCTCTATCGAGGCATGGCGCAGGTGCTTCTCGGCGACCACTCGGTGACCGGCTTTCCGGCTTCGTTCATCGGCCTCGACATGCGTTACGTCGGCAAGAGCCCAATACCGTACCCGTTGGTCATATTCCTCGTTCTGGCGGTGGTGTTCGGGCTGCTCCTGCACCAGACCAGCTTCGGGCGGAAAGTGTTCGCCATCGGCACGAACCAGGAGGCGGCTCGCTTCTCGGGCATCGCCATCGATCGGATCAAGATCATCGTCTTCATCCTGTCCGGCGTAATGGCTGCATTGGGTGCTCTGATGATGGCCTCGCGGCTGGCGAGTGCCCGGTACGACATGGCTACCGGCTACGAATTGGACGTGATTACGGCCGTCGTTCTGGGCGGCACTGACATCGATGGTGGACGGGGCAGCATCCTGGGCACCGTCCTGGCGTTGTTCCTGGTCGGTATTCTACGAAGCGGCATGGGCCTGGCCAATATCAAGATCGAGTACCAGTTGGTCGTCGTCGGCTCGTTGCTGATCCTGTCGATCATTTTACCGAACTCGTCCGCCGTCTGCGCAAGGCATGAAGGTCGGTCCTTAGGAGACGACGTGGATGACTGAGTCAACTGTGCAGTGAATACGAAAGGAGGTGGTCGACCTACACCACATCGTCGTGCGGACTGGGTTGTTGCCTTGGTCCACATCTAATTGAAGCAAATTCAGAACCACAAAACAGGAGGGTAGTCATGTCGAAGAGAGTGTTCAGTTTCGTACTGGTCGTGGCGATGCTGGCCACGGTCATCGCTCCAGCTTTCGCGCAGACGCCCGAGCCATCCGCTCCCGCGGCCGGCACTGCGATGACCACCACTGTCCCGATGGCCCCGGCCGTCCCTATCACCAAAACCGACACCGCCGGCAAGACGCTGCGAATCGTTTACATCCCGAAGAACACCGGTAACCCGTACTTCGACTCGATCATCAACGGCTTCAAGAAGGCCGCCGATGAGCTCGGCTTACGAGTTCACGACCGTCGCCCCGTCGACGGCGGAAGGCACGGCCCAGATTCCGTTCATCAAAGAGCAGATGCAGCGCGGCGTGGATGCCATCGCCATTTCGCCGGACGATCCCGACTGCGGTCGTGCCGGCCCTGCAGCAGGCGATGAGCAAGAACATCCGCGTAGTGTGCGTCAACTCTGACATGAACATCGAGGGGCGCGAAGTGGCCGTGTTGCCGATGGACTTCAACATCACCGGCTCGAGCCAGGTGGAGCTGTTGGGGTCTCTGATCAACTACGAGGGCGAGATCGCCATCCTGAGCGCGACGACCACGGCTCCGGACCAGAACTTCTGGATCGAGGGCATGAAGAAGGCGCTGGCGGAACCGAAGTACGCCAAGATGAAGCTGGTCAAGATCGCCTACGGCGACGACGACCCGCAGAAGAGCTAGCACCGAAGCACAGGCATTGCTCACCGCGTTCCCGAACCTCCGCGGTATCATCGCCCCGACCACCGTGGCGGTGGCCGCAGCCGCGCAGGTCATCGAGACGGCCAAGGCGGCCGACAGGGTCCAGCTCGTGGGCCTGGGCACGCCGAACCAGATGCGCCGGTTCATCAAGAACGGCACCGTCACCAAGTTCGCGCTGTGGAGCCCATACGACGAGGGTTATCTGTCCGGGTACATGATGTACGGCATGCTGACCGGCCAGATCAAGCCGGCCGAGGGGCGTCACGTTCAACGGTCCCGACGCTGGGTGATCGCGTGTTCCTCAAGGACAACCAGGTCATTACCGGTCCGCCGCAGATCTTCGACAAGAACAACATCGACCAGTTCCATTTCTAATAGACGTTTGCAAGCCAGAAGGCGGGCGGGGAATTCCTCTCTGCCCGTCTTCTTTATTTTAGGGCGAAGAGAGCGGCTACTGGTGCTCCAGGCACTCTTCGCGCGCCTCACTGGTTTCGCCGTTGGCCGGGCGAGACCCGTTGCCAGCTTCGGCAGCCTTTCGCGCGGCTTCCTCGATCACGGCCGGAGATTTGGTGCGATGCGAGCCATAGGTTCGGGCATAGACCTGAGTGAATTCGGCTCCGAACAGGAGGAGCATGGCAGAGTAGTAGATCCACACCAGGATGGCCACGAATGCGCCCGCCGCACCGTAGGTCGAGGACAGGCTGCTGCGTGCCAGGTAGACACTAAAGCCGACCTTGCCCAGCCCGAACAGCAGCGAAGTGACTGCGGCGCCGACCCACACGTCACGCCAGCCGATCTGAACGTCCGGCAACACTTTGTAGATTGCGGCGAACAGCAACGTCGTGACGACGAAGGAGATCCCCAGGTCGATCAAGTGGCCGTTCTGGACGAAATCGAGCGGCAGCCGCGACGCGAAGAAGGTCAGAACAGCCGACAAGGCAATGCTGGCAAAGAACGAGAGCAAAAGCAGCATGCCGATGCCAAGCACCATGCCGAACGAGAGAGCGCGGTCGCGGATCAGATAATATAGACCCCGACCCTGACGCGGAGCAGCACCCCAGATCATGTTCAACGATTGCTGTAACTGCACGAAGGCCCCGCTCGCTCCTACGAAGATTGTGACAAGGCCGATCACCGTTGCCAGGGCGCTGCTACTTGGCCTTGCCGTCTGCTGCAACATCTGCTGCACCAATGGCTGCGCGTCCGGACCCACGACTGACCCGAGTTGATCCAACAGGCGGTGCTGAACCGTGCTTTGGCCGATGACCAGCCCCGCCACGGCAACCGCGATCACCAAGACCGGCGCGATGGAGAATACAGTGTAGAAGGCGAGGGCGGCCGCGTGCATTGCGGCGTGATCGTCATTCCATTCCTGGACGGTGCCTCTCAGAACGACCCAGATTTGTTTCGGAGCATTTAGCACGATCCTTCTCCCCTTTTCAGCGCCCGAAATCAATCGGTGGACGCAGCCTCAATTCGATTATAGTCTAAGCCGCCATGATCCGCGTCAGTAACGGCTCATGAGAGAGGGGACCCACCGGATCCCCTCTCTTCAGAATTCGAAGCTCAACCTGAATTGCCCTAAGCCTGCTTTTCGGTCGCGCGTTCCAGCTCTTTCAGTCTCTCGTTGACGTCGTGTGCGGCTTTCTCTTTGGTGTAACCGTATTTCTCCTGCAGCTTGCCGACGAGTTGGTCGCGCTTGCCATCGATCATGTCGAGATCGTCGTCGGTGAGCTTGCCCCACCATTCTTTGGCCTTGCCGCGAATCTGTTTCCACTGGCCCTTGATGACGTCATCTGCCATGGTAAAACCTCCTTTAGTGGGAATCGAGTTCTTCCTGCTCGTCGATTTCTGCTAGGCGCACGGCCTTGGTTTGGCCATCACAACGACAGCGGTAAGGAACGCGAAAGCAGCTGCGCCCACGATTGTAACCCAATGATTTCGCCGAACGAAGGTGCTGACTTCATCCGAAACCTGCCCGGCGACTTCCGGCGCTCGCATCGCCGTCCGATGCATTCCATCCGATACTCGCCTGACTTCGTCCGACATCCGATCGTGCATCCTTTCGATCTCATGTGCGTCCATGCTCATCTCCCTCGGCAGCCGCCGGTGGGGCGGACTGCCGATCAAATTCAGGATGTGCTCCCACTGCGATCGAGCTGTCTCGTTCGGGTCGCTACGGAGCTCGCCGTCCCTGCAGCAAATTAATCACAATGAGGAATAGAGCCAGCAACAGCAACAGGTGGATCAGGCTGCCTACCACGTTAGTGATCAGGCCGAGCAGCCAGAAGACAATCAAGAGCGCTACTAGCATCCACAACATGTCAGTTACCTTTCTGCTCACTCAAATGGCCCCTATCAGCGCCAGCAAGATCAATACCAGCAAGACCAGACCCAATCCACCACTGGGGTAGTATCCCCATCGGCCGCTATAGGGCCAGACCGGCAAAACGCCTAACAGGATCAGAATCAACAGGACCAACAGGATGGTATACATTCGACCCTCCCTGGAAACTTGACTTGAGGTCTCGTTGAACCTCACGAACAAAGGATACCACGTCCCCTCTAAAAAAGTCCCAAGCGAGAGCTAAAAAAGATGTAAAGAGCGCAAAAACACGTGCCCGGCGCGACAGAAGTCGCGCCGGGCACGTTTGTCGTGCCAACGGAGCCGTGCGTCCTCACGGTGCAGAATGCAGAATGTATCCAAGACCCGATACCGTCTCGAGCAGCGCTCCCGCCTCCGGACCCATCTTCTTGCGAATGCGGCCGAGGTATACGTGCAGGTAATGGCTCGAGTCACGGTACTCCGGGCCCCAAACCCTGGCCAACAGGTCCTCGTGTGTGAGTATGGCCTCCTGATTCTGCGCGAGCTCGGCCAGCAGCGCGAACTCGGTGCGAGTCAGATGTAGATCGACGTCGCCCACGAACGCCCGATGACCTCGCAGATCGACGAACAAGTCTTTGATACGGATTGCGCTGCTCTTCGCCGGAGCTCCACCCTTGGACCTTCGCATGACGGCGCGCACTCGGGCGAGGAGCTCCGCCTGCGAGAACGGCTTGGTCACGTAGTCATCCGCGCCGGAATCCAGAGCGCGGACTTTCAGCTCCTCGTCCTCGCGCGCGGTCAGGACAATGATGGGCACGTCGGACTGCCGCCGGATTCGCTCGCAGACTTCCAGGCCACCCATGCCGGGTAAGATCAGGTCGAGCAAGACGAGGTCGTACTGGCGCGCCCCGAACATCTCCAGCGCCGCTTCGCCGGTGCCGGCCACTTCTACCGCGTATTTGCGCGCCTGAAGATTGACCTTGACCAGTTTCTGAATCGAGGCATCGTCGTCTACAGCGAGAACGTGATCCATGCTCGCCCGTCCTTTCGTTTGATGATTATCTTGTGCGCAGGGCGCGCTCCACTGTGGACACCAGTTTAGCCGTACTGAAGGGCTTGACGAGGACTTCGACCACGTTCGGATATCGATTCCGATCGACGTGAGCGTCCATAAGCGATGCCGTCATGACGAGCACGGCGTATCTCGCCTCAATCGTTGGATCGGACGCGGCCCGGGCCAACACGTCCCAGCCGGTGAAGTCCGGCAGCTTGATATCCAGCAGCACGAGTGATGGCTGCTTGTCTCGCAGCTGTGCGAGTGCTTCCCGACCGTTTTTTGCCTCGAGCACCGTATAGCCCCGCCTGGCCAGGTTGACCGTAACCAGCTTGCGAATGTTGGCCTCGTCTTCAACCACGAGTACTGTTGTCATTGACTCCATCCATAGACTCACCAGCGCGGACGTGAGCGCCACCCCTCGGCAGGGTGAACGAGATCACCGCGCCCGGCCCCGGACGGTCTTGAACCCAGATCCGTCCGCCATGGGCTTCAACTATCCCCTTGCAGATCGCCAACCCCAGGCCGGCCCCTTTGGTCCGGTGCGCGGCGTCGTTCTCCAGCTGCCGAAACGCCTCGAACACGCGGCGCCGGTCCTGAGGGGGAATGCCCGAACCCTCATCGGCAATACTGACCTCTACGACCTCTCCATCAGACTGCACTGAAATGGTGATCGTCGTCTGCGGTGGTGAGTATTTGGCCGCGTTGCTCACCAGATTGATCAGCACCTGCGCGATCCGTTGGTCGTCCGCGTGAACAGGCGGCAAGTTCGGCGGTATGTTCAACACCAGATTGCGGTCGGCGGCGATAATCTGCAACTCGGCCATCGCCGTCGACAGAATGTCCTCGAAAGCCTGGTCTCTCGGCGCGATGCGCAGCATTCCGGCTTCCATTCGTGACAGATCCAGCAGCTGTTCTATGAGCTCGCTCAGCTTATCGGCTTCCTCATCGATCGTGTGGAAGAAGTCGCGCTGGGTCTCCTGATCCCACTCGACGTCATCGGCCAGGAGCGTGGTCGCGAAGCCCTTTATCGACGTCAGCGGCGTGCGCAGCTCGTGCGACACCATTGCCAGGAATTTCAGCTTCAGTTCGTTGGCCTCTTCAGCCTCTCGACGCGCCTTTGACTCCGCTTCCAGCAGCCGCAGGTTCTTGATGGCGATGGCGACTTCATCGACCAGGCCGCGCAGATGCTGCACATCTTCCGCCTCGATGACGCGGCGCGACTCGAAATGCAGAGACAGCAATCCGTACCATTCGCCGCCGGCGACCAGGGGAAAGATGATGAGACTCCGCGTGCGCAACCCGGCAAACCGCCGCAGTGTGTTTGCGGTCAGCGGCGACGCCGACTGGACGTCCTCGATGATGATCGGCTGGCCGAAAGAATAGGGCGGCGCGACCCCGTATTCTTCCAGGGTGAATCGCTCGTCTATGAAGCGGGGTTGCTGTGCATCCCGGTTCCAGGCAGCCAGAACGCTGCAACAGCGAGGAGGCACGTCCTCTTCCAGCCAGGGCTCGTCGAAGATGGCAATCGAAGCCCGACTGGCCGTCTCGAGATAGCTGCTGGACAGCAGCACTTGCAGCACCTCATCCGGTGTGCGAACTGCCCCGATTGCCTGGCTCACGCGATACAGCTCGCGCGTGCGCTCAAGGAGAGCGCGCAACTTACGGCTTACCTGTTGATGCCCTTCGATCTCTTTCTGCAGGTCGGCGTTGACGCTCTCGAGCTGTGCCGTCCGTTCGGCGACGCGCTGCTCCAGCTCCGCGTTCAGAACGCGCACTTGTTCCTCGGCGCGGCGCCGGTCGACGATCTCGTCGACGAGGCGCGTGTTGGCGGATTCCAGCTGGTCGGTGCGCACCTTAACCCGGTGCTCGAGCTCGGTGTTAAGCCGCTGCGCCTGAGCGTACAGCTGGGCATTGTCCAGAGCCAGCGCTACGCGTTGGGCCAGATCCTCGGCCAGTTCCAGGTCATTGGACCTGTAGCGACGTCTGGAATCCGCAAAAACGAAGGTCAATGCTCCCAGGATCCGACCGCCGGTTTCCAGCGCAACGATCATCGCCGATCTCGGCTCCAACTGGTGTGCGGCCTCGAGGCCCGCCGGGTCCGCGATCGCCGCTTCGAGCTCCGCGGCCGGGACATCGGACAACAGCTGCGCGCGCCCGGTCCGCAGCACTTCGTCGACGGCGTTCTGCTGTCCGATGCCGATCGAGTGAGGCTGATGCAACGCGCGTACCAACGGCAGCTTGTCGGAGTCGACGTGCGCCGCCGCAAAAGGACGCACCCAGCCTTCACCGTCGATCGTGTGGATCACGCACCAGTCGGCCAGGTCCGGAACGACCAGGCGGGCCACGTTCTCGAAACGCGTCTCGTTGTCCATGGAGGCGGACAACAGGATGCCGGGTTGAGCCAGCAGATGCTGTTGGCTCGCGCGAACGCGCAATGCTTCTTCCACGCGCTTGCGCTCCAGAAAAATGCCGACCTGGCTGCCTATCGCATGGAGTGTCTCCATCAAATCCGGATCGGGTTGTTGAATGCGAGCGCTGATGCATTCGACGATTGCAATGACCTTGCGACCGTTCAGTATGGGAAACGCGAGGATGCTGTGTAAACCGGCTCTCTCTGCCTCCATCTCGTGAGCGGATTGGGGCTCCTCGCCGAGATCGGAGACCCAAATCGGTTGGCCGCTCTGCCGGACGCGGCCCAGCAGACTGGTGGCGTCCGCGCTGAGGACCTCGAAGTCAGTTTCCTGGGCGAAGCCCGCCAGGTCGGAGGATGCCTGCCAAACGCCCTCGTTGGTGAGCGTCAGCGCCTTCGGTTCGACGCGCCACAGGGCGCCAAACTCCCAACCCATCGTCTTACAGATCGCTTGCAGAACTCTTCTCGCAGCGGCGCGAACGCTGCTGGAATCCGCCAGGGCGCGTGCGATCTCGTACAGCATGGCGAGACGGCGTTCGGCGGCTTTGCGTTGAGTGGCGTCCGCGCACTGCTCCAGCTCGGCAGCAAGCTGCCGTATCTTTTCGGCGGCCTCGGAGAGCGTCGTTATCTCTGGAATTGCCGGCGTCTGCTCCATTCTCCAACTCCTCACGCCATTGCGATTCGGCGTGCATCAGCGGTTCTCCGTCCGATCGTCAGGCTGCGATGAATCATACGGCTTGACATTCAGATTAATTATACTACAGCATTGTAATGATTGATAGGCTCGACGAGGGTCAGACGATTGTTGAGACATTGTTTAGGAGCCTTTTGGAACATATTGAGCCACGCGGTGCTATGCTGGAACGTGAACGTCATTTGAGGATTGCCGATCGTCGGCGCCCCGGTGACAAATACGCGCCAGTCAACGAAGGAGACATCTGTCATGACACTAATTCAGTTTCTGTTGCTGTTGGTCATCGCTGCGATTTGCGGCGCGGTGGGCCAATCGATAGCGGGCTATTCGTTCGGTGGCTGCCTGATCTCGGCCATCGTCGGGTTCGTTGGCGCGCTGATCGGCATGTGGGTTGCCCGCCAACTGGCGCTGCCCGAGGTTTTCGTAGTTCAGGTGGGCGGCGAGTCGTTCCCGGTCTTCTGGTCGATCGTCGGCTCGGCGATTCTGGCCCTATTGCTGGGTATGCTGAGCCGACGCCGCGGATACTACGGCTAGGCCGTCCGCAAATCAGGTGACATAACAGGGGGTGTGACATGCCCTACGATCACGTGACCGACCTTCCGGACAGCGTGCGCGACAACCTGCCGGAGCACGCGCAGGAGATCTACCGTGCCGCGTTCAACAACGCATGGAAGGAGTATCACGAGGACGAAGCCCGAGCCCATCGAGTGGCCTGGGCTGCGGTAAAGGAGAAGTACGAGAAGAGCGACAAGACCGGCAAATGGAAGGCGAAACCTTGAGCCATCTTCACCCAACCGACACCCAAACACACATGGAGGATCGGGATATGACTGAACAGGAGACTTCACTGCCCGCCGGGATGGGCGCCCACACGCGAAGGGCGTTGCCTTTCGCGTGTGGGCGCCGCATGCGGAGAGCGTATCCGTCGTCGGCGCGTTTAACCACTGGTCCGGGAGTGCGAATCCCCTTGCCTCCGAAGGAAACGGGTTCTGGTCCGGCAACGTCTCCGAAGCCAAGAGGGGCGACGAGTACAAGTACCAGATCGTCAATGGGCGGCAGCGCCTGTGGCGCCTGGATCCCTATTCTCGGGCCGTGACGAATTCTGTCGGCAATTCGATCGTTCCGGATCCTGACTTCGATTGGGGCGAGGACGCGTACGAGATGCCCCATTGGAATGAAGTGATCGTCTACGAGCTACATGTCGGGACCTTCAACCCCGAGTCGAAGGACGTCCCAGGCAACTTCGAGGGCGTGGTCGACAAGCTGCCGTATCTGCGGGACCTGGGGATCAATGCCATAGAGATCATGCCGCCGATGGAGTTCCCCGGGAGCTACTCTTGGGGCTACAACCCGTCCCAACCTTTCGCGCTGGAAAGCAGCTACGGAAGCGTGAAGGGATTCAAGGAGCTGGTCAAAGCCGCCCACGCGCATGGCATCGCCGTCATTCTGGATGTGGTCTACAACCACTTCGGGCCCACGGACCTGGACCTTTGGCGATTTGACGGCTGGGCCGAGAAGGACAAAGGGGGCATCTACTTCTACAACGATGATCGGGCGGCCACGCCCTGGGGAGATACCCGGCCGGACTACGGGCGAGGCGAAGTGCGCCAGTACCTGCGGGACAACGCCCTGATGTGGCTCGAGGAATATCGAGTCGACGGGCTGCGCTGGGATGCGACCGCATACATTCGCAACATTCAGGGTGAAGAAGCCAGCCCGGCGAACGATCTTCCCGATGGCTGGAGCTTGATGCAGTGGATCAACGAAGAAATCCAGGCCCGCTGGCCGGGCAAGCTGACGATCGCCGAGGATATGAAGGACAACGAATGGCTGACCAAGGGCACCGGTGAAGGCGGCGCCGGGTTCGGCAGCCAGTGGGATGGGGCGTTCGTGAATCCCATTCGCCAGGCGATTATCACTGACGACGATGCCATGCGCAACATGGGGGCAGTCGCCGAGGCCATCGCGCATCGCTTCGCGGGCGACGCCTTCAAGCGGGTCGTCTACACCGAATCTCACGACGAGGTGTCCAACGGTCGGGCCCGCGTGCCGGAAGAGATCTGGCCCGGTCACGTGGACAACTGGTTCTCCAAGAAGCGCTCGAGTTTGGGAGCAGCCCTGGTGTTGACCTCGCCGGGCATCCCGATGCTCTTTCAGGGCCAGGAGTTCATCGCAGACCGCTGGTTTCAGGACAAGGACCCCCTGGATTGGAGCCGAGCCGGGGCTTTTCGGGGCATCGTCGACCTGCACCGCACGTTGAATCGCCTCCGCCGCAACCTGGACGGCACGACACTGGGACTGACCGGCCCACACGTCGACGTCTTTCACGTCGACGACGATCAGAAGATGATCGCGTTCCATCGCTGGCAAGACGACGGCGGGCCCCGTAACAGCGTCGTCGTGGTCGCGAACCTGGCCAATCGGCCCCAGGACCACTACCGCCTGGCGTTGCCTCGCGCGGGGCAATGGCGGGTGCGCTTCAACAGCGATTCGAGTTACTACGAGCCGAGTTTCGGCAACCACCCCAGCCCAGACGTCGTAGCCGAGGCGGCGGGGCAGGACCAGGCCGAGGGAGACGTCAGCATCGGGCCCTACACACTGCTGATCCTCTCGCAGGATGAGTGACGCGCCGCGCCTTTTCCTTATCTTGTGCGGCATGGTACAATCACCGCATGATTCGTTCTCTCCATCTGGCGATTCCGAAACCAACCGACCTGCGCGATTACGGCCTGCTGATCGTCGGCGCCGTCGTGCAAGCCGCGGCCATGGTGCTGTTCTTCATCCCCGGCCTGATCGCGTCCGGGGGCATCAGCGGCCTGGCGCAGATCATCAACTACCGGACCGGCCTGCCGATCGGCGTCATGGTGATGGCCATGAACGTGCCGGTCTTCGTATTGGGCTGGCGGCATTTGGGCGGACGGCGTTTCTTCGTGCGCACGGTCTTCACCGTCGCTCTGTACAGCCTGGCACTGGACCTGGGCCAGCGCGTGGTCGCCACCGGGCCGACCCGCGATCCCATGCTGAACGCCCTGTACGGTGGGGTGGTCGGCGGCATAGGCATGGGCATCACGTTTTTGGGCCAGGGCACCAACGGCGGAACGGACATCATCGCGCGTGTCATGGCGCGCATGCGTGGCATTCCGTTGGCGCAGAGCTACCTGTTCTCGGACGCGCTGGTGGTCGTCCTGGGTGGCTCGACCTTCGGGTGGGAGCGCGCGCTGTACGCGATCCTCGCCCTCTACATCGCCGGTGTGGCGGCCGAAGTGATGACTGAAGGCGCGAACGTGGTTCGGACCGCCGTCATCGTCAGCGACCGCTCGCGCGAGGTGGCGGACGCGATCCTGCGCGAGATGGAGCGGGGCGTGACCGGACTTCACGGCGAGGGCATGTACACGCGGACGGACCGTACCGTGCTGTACGTGGTGGTCAGTCGAAGCGAAGTGCAGCAGCTCAAGTCCATCATCTACGAGATCGACCCACAGGCGTTCGTCGTGATCGGCCAGGCAAGTGAAGCGCTCGGCGAAGGATTCAGACCGCTGAAGGACTGATCGCGCTGATGCGTGGAGGAAAGGAATCCCCCGTGGTATACGACTGGTCGGTTGACCTGTCATTCCTGCCGGGAGTCTGCGGTTTCTCGCTGAAACGTACCGTCTCCGTCATCGTCATTCTGCTGATCGCAGGCTTCGCGGTGCTTCCCGCGCAAGCCGGCGTCAAACCGGCCGCCGGCTTGCAATCGAGTCTGGTGGTCCTGGCCGACCCACAGGATCCGTACTACGTCCTCGCCGAGGAAATCGGTCGAGCCGAGAGCTGTTCCGTGGCGCCCACTTTGGCGGAAGCACTGGATCGACAGCCGGTGTATCTGCTGTGGGTCATCTCACCGTCTCGCGTGACGGAGCAGCGCCTCTCTGACTTCGGGCTGAAGATGCTCGAAAGCAAGCGGCCGGTATCGACGGGCATCATCACGGGCGGCACGATGGAGAGCGCCCGGGCGTTGTGGCAGCGCAAGATCCAGAACACCCATCTCTTCGTGTCGGTCGTCCCGCGGGAACAGCGGATCGCCGTCTGGACCGAGGACCGGGTCGACACGCTACCGGTAAGCAGGGAAAACCTCATCGACGCGGCCCGCGAGTCGAGCTACCTCACGTATCACGGGCATGGGACGCCACGCCTGTGGCGCTTGGACGAGACGACAGAGCTGACGGGCAAGGACCTGCCCAACCTTCCGCCTTTGTTCGTCGACGCCCTGGCGTGTCAGACCTTGAAGATCCAGCGCGACGAGTCCATCGCGCTGAGCTTTATCGACCATGGCGCGGCCGGCTACGTGGGGTTCGTGCACAGCCCGCTCGGCTACACGATCAGCGAAGGCGGGGGCTTCCCTTACGGCCGCACGTGGCCGGACTTACCGGTCGGACACGTCGTACGGCTACAGAATCGCGCGTTGCTGCAGGGCTCCCTCGCCTGGCCCTACTATCTCCTGCTGGGCGACCCTCGGCTGTCGTTCCAGTCGGCGGCGCCGTACCAGGTGGTCGAGGATCGTGAAGAGGGCGACGTGCGCACGCTTCGTTACACTGGGACGCCGGCTGGCATCCTGCCGGTGCGCATTCCCAGTGGAGCCGGATATTCGGGCGTCGAAGTCCCTGGAGTGGCAGTCGGCTGGGAACGGGAGCCGTTCTACAATAACGACATCCAAATGATCGACGTTGGTCCGGACAAGTACCTGCTCCTCAACCAGCCGGGAGGCGACGTCACCGTCCGGCTCTATCGCCGCACGCCGGTGCAGTGGTTGGTAATTAGCCCCCTGGTCACGGCGCTGGATTACACGACGACCGTGGCTCATCTGGAGGGCAGTATCCCAGTCGAGCTGGGAATGAGCGCCCTGTTGGGGCTGGTGATGGTGGCGGTTCTGGTGCGCCGTAAGGCGCGCGTCCGAGGCACGTGGCCGGGCGCGCTGCTCGTGGGGGTGGCGCTGCTCACCTGGCGGGGCGGATACGCCCTGCTGCGCTACGACGCGCTGTCCCGGCTGTTCGCCAGCCGGATACGCACGATGGACGTGGCCTTCGACGTCAATTGGCCGTTTCTGGCGGCCACCTTCTTGCTGGCGACCGTGGGCGCCCTGCTGTTTTTCGACGTCCGTTCTCGCCTGGGACGGGCGCTCATCGTCCTGGCTGTAACGTTCTCCAGTTGGACGCTGGCCGCCTTCTGGCTGGCCGTCGTCGTAGCGCTGAACGTCATGGCGCAGCGCGCTTACGGGACCGGCCTCTACGGATACGGCGGTGTGCTCATGCCCCTGATCGCGTTCGTCGTCGAGGCCGCGCTGGTGGTGGGTGTGCTGGCGACTGTGGGCGGGATCCGGCGGGTGTGGGGTGGCGTGTGAGGGAAAGATCGTCTGCTGGGAACGCGTGCCCGGGCGAAGGTGCCACGGCGCGTATCGTCGTCACCTGCGCTCAGGTTGGCCGGCAACTGAAGGCGATGAGAAGAGGGGCTGAGAGTGTCAAAACGAGCGCAGCCGGCCCCTCAGTGCGACGCCAGGAACGCGCCTATGGACGCTCGTGTTCTATTGGCGATGCCTCCCATTGCCTGTAATTCTCAGATGTATCATTCTTCCAGGTCGCCACATGCACACCTATGCCGGCAGTCAGGGTCGTCGGTGAGTTGCGGCTGTAATTGGGGCTTGCCATACAGACGATTTGGCACGTAGCTCGTGCCCGAGATCCATGACGTGAATCCCTCAATATGCCGCTCGTTCGCCACACTCTTGTGCCCGGGCGCTCTGTGGATGATCGGCTTGAGGACCTCCAATAGCTTGACGGGCTTGTCGCCAAAGTAGTAGAAATGGTTTGAGATCAACACGTTCCGGCCGCTGAGGTCGTGCTCGCGGTTCTGTTCGGTGTGCACGCTGGGACGCACTTCGGGCGGCATGCCACGAGAGAAGTCGTAGATGCAATCCCCAACGCGCCTGCGATAATCCTCGCTGTACCAATCGGGGATCTTGCCGGGACAGCGGACAGGGCAATAACGGTCGTATTCCTCCATCGTTACCCTGTCTGTGACTTCCATCGCGTAGACGACAGAATCAGAGGTGTCACCGATGGGTGAATTGACGGAGCCTAACCCGACAATCCAATCTCCGACCTTCGCCGCTTTCCTGATTTTGGGCTTGCAGGTGGCCAGCGTGCAAATGCCCCAATAAGGATTTCGGCGCTGCACCACTATCGGATGGCAGGCAGTACGAGTAGAGTGTCAAGTGACGCACCTCCAGTACTGATCGGCGAACAACGTTCAAGTGATTGCGCAGGATCCTGGTCGATCTTTGCCTATTTTGGATGCGAGCAGGTGACCGGAAAAACAGCCTTGCCCATCGCCTGTCTCCGAGTCTTGCGGGATATCGCGCGTCGCCACCGTTCAATGGAAGCATATCTTGCTATTCTATTATATGTCATTCTGATGATAGATCAAAACTATCCGCTCTCTGGGATGATCCGTCAGAATTCCGTCAACCCCACGCTTTTCACGCTCCAAATTGCCCGCAAGGGACGTCGCCTAGTCCTGCTCAGCGTGCCCGCCCATCCTTCCGCAGCACGTAGTTCGCCGCCAGGTCCAGCACGGCCTGGACCGCGGCCGGCTCGATCTGGTCCACGGTGTCGCGCGGGGTGTGGTAGACGATCTCGTGGCCGACCAAGGCGGTGGGCAGGCCGATGAGGGACGTGGCCTCTACGCCGATCTGAGCGAATGCCGCCGCATCCGTGCCGCCCCCGCCGAAAGGCAGGGGGATCTTCCGGATGGAATAGCCGAGCTCGGCCGCCAGCTCGCGGCATTCTCGGGCCATGAGTGCGGACAGCGGGACGGTGCCACTCCGGTCGCGCGTGACCGCCGCCAGGTCCTCGAGCCGGTACACGCTGTCGACGTTCAGCACGAACGTGGGGAGCGCTCTCAGCTCGGCTCGGTGCTGCTTCGCGTAGGCGATGGCGCCGCGCTGCCCTGCCTCCTCGCCGTCAGTGCTCAGCACGATCAGGCGCGTGTGCTGCAGTGGCGTGCCCTGTCGCCGCTGTGCCGCGAAGTGCTCGGCGACCTTGACTGCCATCACAGAGGCGTTTAGATTGTCGCCCGCGCCTGGCGAGGGCGTTCGGGTGATCAGCCCGTACATTGGGGCGACGAGGACCAGGCCCAGCAGCACGAGCGCAACGTACACCCCAAGAGGTAACGGGTTGCCAAAACCAAGGGCCTGTGCCACGGCTGCTGCTACGATCATGGCGGTCAGGAGGAAGTACGTGAGGATCCCGAGCAGGAGGCGGACGCCGGCGATCTTTGGCCGGCGCAGGAGGTAGCTCAACACGTAGGGGGCGTCGTGGTGGCCCACGACCAGGACCTGCTGCCGGGCTTCACTCGCCGGCTCGATCACCCCGGCCACGTTGCAGCCCTCGGCGGCCGGGAAGAACCGGTCGAACAGATCACCGCAGCGGATGTAGTGGGTCACGCCGTAGACGAGGCCGGTCGCGGACACCACCACGGACAGGAAAACGAGGGCGCCGCCGCCAATCCACAGCAGCAGGCTCAAGAAGTAGGCCGCAGCGATCACTCTGCCGACGTTCCATAGCGAGCCGGGGTGCAGGATGAAGCGTTCCTCCGCCACCCGGTCGCAGTGAGGCCGGAGCAGGTCCGCGATCGCGCGTCCTGCGGACAGGCACCCGGGCGTGCCCGTGATGCGATGCGGGTGGGCGTCGAGCAAGGCCCGGGTCACCGCCAGGGTGGACTGCGCGGCGTCCGGACCGGCTCGGTGAGTT
Source organism: uncultured Chloroflexia bacterium (assembly GCA_963843645.1). Lineage (GTDB taxonomy): Bacteria > Chloroflexota > Anaerolineae > DAOTYC01 > DAOTYC01 > CAWJLE01. The sequence goes on from CAWJLE010000006.1 coordinate 183,207, forward strand.
GCGATTCGGCTCACGATTGCCTCATCCGCCATGAAGAGCCGCCTCACCGGCCCAGCAGGATCAAAACTCCGGCGGCGATCGCCAGCAGCGCCAGTATCGGGCTGAGGCCGGCGATTGGAATTCTGATCAGCGGCTCCAGGCCGGTCAAGATTAGCCAGATAGCCAGCAACAGCATGCCCAGACTTCCAAGACCTCTCGTCCGTGCCATTCGTTCGACCTCCTCGGGCGGCAGCGCGCGGCTCGCGCTTTGGCGGAATCGATACATCTGATCGCTATTATAGCATTCGCGCATTGGAGATTTCAAGCGATTCTATCCGAGTCTCGCCGCGCCTTCATGGAAACAAGCACGACTTCCGACATCGTGCCGATGTTGTTACGGCAAGTCTCCAAGACTTGCCGTAACAACATCGGCACGATGTCGGAAGTCTGACGACTATCGCAGCGCCGACAGGAAATGGGTCACGGCCAAAACGTATGGCTCGAATTGCTCGCGGCGAATGTTGTGACCGGCGCCCGCGAGCCTGACGACCTTGAAGCGCGGGCCCAGACTGGCGACTTCGGTGGCCGTCTCGGACGTGACCAGGGCGCCCAGCGATGGGTCGGCGGTAATCAGCAGTGTAGGGCAGGTGATACGGGCCGCCAGTTCACGCCAATCCGGACGCAGCCCCGTCAGCATCTGCAGGACGTCGTAGCTGACCTGTTGCTTGGCTTCCGCCCAGGGGCCGAACTCGACCTCCGCCCACGCCGGATGCCGCTCGTGTCCGGCAGCCAGGAGCTCATCGTAGGTTTTAGCCTTCCGCTCTTCCATCGTGGCCCGCCACTCCCTGGCGGTGGCGTCACGGTGCTCGGCGGCAATGACGCCCTCGTACCAGGGCGGATCCTCCAGGATGGCGCATCCTACCAGGTCCGGGTAGTCGGCAGCGGTGTGTGCCGTCGTGTCCGCGCCCATCGAGTGGCCCATCAGGTAGGGCTTCTCCAGGCCGAGCACCCGGATCAGGCCGGCCAGGTCGGCCGCGCGGTCTTGGGGACCATAGCCCGTGTCTGGGGCGTCAGACAGGCCGTGGCCGCGCGCGTCGACCATGATCACGTCGTAGTCTTCGGCCAGCACCTCGGCCGCGCGCGTCCAGCAGCGACCGTTGTCGGTGATGCCGTGGGACAGGACCAGCGGCGGCTTGTCTCCGCCGGTGCGATGATAATGGAGCTTGATGCCGTTCGCTACGACATCGCCGGAAGACCAGTTGGGCATGAATTCCTCCTCAAGTAGTTTGTCTCAGCCGAAGGATCGGAACCGCTGCCAGAACTCCGGCCACGACTGGCGCAGCCGCCGGCACACGAGCACTTCCGGATTGTAGAGCGTCTCATCGTTCTCGATGCCGAAACGATTCGTGATCCGGCCGGCCTGGTCGCACGTTTCGAAGAGCTGCTCGGCCCGCTGGCGCGGAATGCCGAGCACGATCAAGGTCTGCGGAGGCGGATCGGAGTAGCCGCGCAGCCAGTAAGAATTCACCCCGCTGATCGCCTGCGGCAAGCCGAGGGCGGGGCCGTACAGGTTGATCGCCCCGGCCTCGCCGTAGTTGCCGGCCAGAATGCCTGTCTGGGCCCTCTCTTCAGGGGGCAGGGCGGAGTAGACCCCGGCGACCAGCTCGGTCAGCTCCGCCCAGCCGATCTCGTCCCTCAGGCCGTCGTTCGCCGCGGCGGCGATATCATACCATGAGGAGCCCACCGGCGCTACCGGCAGGGAAACGGCGGCCGCCGAGAGACCGCCGATCAAGAGCAGGCCCCAGCCGGTTCGGCGTACGCGACGCGCCCACAAGGCCGTCAGCGAGCCGAGCCACCGCTCGACGAGCACCGCTCCTCCGGAGAGGAGCAACGGATAAGCCGGTGCCTGGTAGTAAGCCCGGGCTTGCGTGACGAGGAACAGCGCAAACGGCACGACGAACATCCAGCCCAACGGACGGAATCGCCGTCCGGATGGCGAGACGAAGTAGAAATACAGCCCGGCCACCCACAGCGGGATGGTCACGGCATTGGCGCAGAGGAAAAGCTGCTCCACCAGGTACCCATCCGCGCGGCCCATACGGACATCGCGTGCGTGGATCTGGCTCGTGAAGCTCAGCGCCACGAAATCGTGCTGAATCTGCCAGATGAGATTGGGCAACACGATCAGCAAGGCGAGGGCGGCGCCGGCCCACAACCATGGGCTGAGCAGGTGCCGGCGACTTCTCGTGAAGAGCAGGCCGACGGCGATGCCGGCGACGCAGAACACAATGGTGTATTTCGTCATCAGGCCCAGACCGATCGCGCCGCCGAGCGCGAGCCACCACCGCGGGTTGTCGGACTTCAGGAGGCGTATCATCAGGTAGGCGATCAGCACCCACCACAGGTAGTCGAACGAGGTGTATTCGAACAGCGCACCCAGGGCGAGCGACATCGGCGCAATGGCTGTCGCCAACGCCGCGACGACTTGCGCCCACCGGCTGCCACCCAGATCGCGAGCCATCAGGCCTGCCAGCACCATTGCGGCGCTCTGCGCAACGGCAGGCGTGAGCCGCAGTCCGACCACGACGGACCGAACAGCGCGAGCCCAGCCCGTACGATCCACGGCGTCAGAGGCGGGTATGCGACATAGCCCCAGTCCAGATGCCGCGCGTTGTCGAGCATGAACAGCTCATCGCGGTGGAATCCGTACTGCCCGTTGCTTGTCAGGACGTGCAGCAGGATTCCGGCCAACCCAATCAGGAGCAAGACGTTGAGGTCGCTGAGTGTGACCTTTCGCCATGTGTGGAACTCCTCCACAGGGAACCAGCCTTTCTGGCTCGATCTCGGGGCCTGCCTGAGAGCGACACGGCGCAGGCGCGCCGATCAGGGCAGCAGGAACGGCAGCATCGGCGCCCACTTTTCTTTCCAGGCGAAGGGCACGAGCTGTTCGGTCACGACCGGAGGCATCGCCCGAACGTAGCCCTCCCGTTCGTCCGGCGTTACGTTGTACAGGAGGAACGGCACTACCAGGTAGTCTGGTTGTATGTGCTTTTGGCTGTGCTCCCCAAACGTGCGGCTCAGCTGCGCGTTCTCCTCCGGACTGAGGCGTGTCTCGGCTCGCTCGATTGAAAAGTGCTCTTCCTCGACCCGAATATGAGGGAGCCAGATGTCGGCGAGGCTCTTCAGGCTGTCGTTCAGCGCGCTCAACGACTCATCCGTTTGCCCTGCGTCCGCCACTTTCTGAATCGCGGCCTTGATGGCGTCGAGATGGATCACCATCTGCTGGTGATCGGCTTGCAGCATCTCATAAGGCGCTTCCGGAAAGCCGTCTCGAAACGAGGGGAAGGCCAACTCGTCCTCGAGGAGATGATGTCCGGTCGTGACGGCGACCAGGGTCTGAACGTAGCTGACGAAGCCACCACGCAGGGCCGCATCCGCCAGGCCCGACGCGGCCGGGGACTGGCTGTGCTCGGTGGCTACCGTCAGGCCACGGGTGATGACGTAATGGATGCGCCGCATATCTTTACCGATATTAGCCGTGTTCGACGCGGACATGTTTTGCCTCCTTGGAGTGTGGATCAGTCTGTTTGTTCAGGTCGACGCGGTGGAACAAGCGCGACGCGGCAGGATCTTGCTTCGCATATGCGATGTTGCCTTTGCACTATCTTAACTCGTGCCAGCCCCGCCGTCAAGCCTGCGAACATCGCCGGGTGCGTCCCAGGATTTGGGAGAGCCGGTGACCGGACTTCTGTCACCCTGAAGGGAGCGTCGTTTGCGACCGAAGGGTGACAGAAGTGCCGGTCACCGGCTCTCCCAAATCCTGGGATGCACCCGGCGGCGCGAAAGGGTTGCGTTCCGGTCTTTGTAGCGTTATAATCACGCGTCAGAACCAAGCCAAACGTCGCGGCAACTATCGTCGACATCGGGGAGAAGATGAATGAGTAATGACGTACCGGAAGACAGGGCCGCAAGTTCGGTCATGGATGGTGCCGCCTCCGAAGCGGCGTCGCTCGATTTCATTCGCAAGGCGGTAATAGAAGACATAAAATCGGGTCGATTTGGCGAGCGCGTGCAGACCCGATTCCCGCCGGAGCCCAATGGCTATCTCCACATCGGCCACGCCAAGGCCATGAGCATCGATTTCGGCGTCGCGGCCGAGTTCGGCGGGCGATGCAATTTGCGCTTCGACGACACTAACCCGACGAAGGAAGAGGTCGGAATACGTCGACGCCATCCAGGAGGACATCCACTGGCTGGGCGTACGACTGGGGCGACGGGCTGTTCTACGCCTCGGATTACTACGAGCAGATGTACGAGTTCGCCGTCAAGCTGATCCGGAAGGGCAAGGCTTACGTCTGCGACCTGAGCGAGGACGAGGTCCGCGAGTATCGCGGCACGCTGACCGAGCCGGGCAGAGACAGCCCCTATCGCGACCGCTCCATCGAAGAGAACCTGGACCTGTTCCAGCGCATGCGCGCCGGCGAATTCCCGGACGGGGCGCGCACGCTCCGCGCCAAGATCGACATGGCTTCGCCCAACATCAACATGCGCGACCCGGTCATGTACCGCATCCGGCACGCCACGCATCACCGCACCGGCGACACGTGGTGCATCTACCCGATGTACGATTTCGCGCACGGCCAGTCGGATTCCATCGAGGGCGTCACGCATTCGCTGTGCGACCTGGAATTACGAGGACCACCGTCCGCTGTACGACTGGTTCCTGGACGAACTGGAAATCTACCATCCGCGGCAGATCGAGTTCGCCCGCCTCAACATGACCTACACGATGCTCAGCAAGCGCAGGCTCATCCAGCTGGTGACGAAGGACCTGGTTCGCGGCTGGGACGATCCCCGCATGCCGACGCTGGCGCGGACTGCGGCGGCGCGGTGTGCCCGCCGGAGGCGATCCGCGATTTCTGCGACCGCATCGGCGTCGCCAAAGCCAACAGCATCATAGATATCGCCCTGCTCGAGAACTCGCATCCGCGAGGAGCTGAATCGGACGCGCCCCGCGGGTGATGGGCGTTCTGCAGCCCCTGCGCCTGGTCATCGAGAATTACCCGGAGGGCCAGGTGGAATGGCTCGACGCCGTCAACAACCCCGAGGATCCCAGCGCAGGCACGCGAAAAGTGCCTTTCTCCCGCGTGTGCTACATCGAACAGTGACGATTTCCGCGAGGTGCCGCCGAAGGGCTGGTTCCGGCTGTCGCCCGGCGCCGAGGTGCGACTGAAGGAGGCCTACCTGGTGACTTGCGGGCAGGTGGTCAAAGACCCGGCCACCGGAGAGATGGTTGAGCTGCACTGCACGTACGACCCGGAGACGCGAGGGCGGGACCCGACGGACGGACGTCGGGTCAAGGGTACGCTGCATTGGGTTTCCGCCGCCCACGCGATCCCGGCCGAAGTACGCCTGTACGATCGGCTCTTTGCCAAGCCGGACCCGGACGACGTGCCGGAAGGCGAGGACTTCACCGCCAACCTCAACCCCGATTCGCTGGAGACGCTGACCGGGCTGCTGGGTCGAGCCTGGCCTGGCCGGGACCGCGCCGGGAACGTCGCTGCAGTTTATGCGCCTGGGCTACTTCGCCGTCGACCCCGACTCGACCGCGGACCGGCTGGTGTTCAACCGCACGATCTCGCTGCGCGACACCTGGGCGAAGACGCTGGGCGGGAAGAAGTAGAGCATCGAGCGCCGCGGGGCTGACCTGGGCAGATTGAAACGCAGAAGCTACTTCGCGTCGAGTTCCAGGGCCTGTTTGATGTAGTATTCCAGGGCTTCTCTACTCACAGAATCCAGGCTCTTGATCTTGACGTGCTTCGAGGACTTGCCGACGCCGCGGAGCAGTCCGTACTTGTCTTCAAACTGTGCGCCGCGGGAGAAGGAAAAGGTGATACCCATCTTATTCGGGCTAATGACGGCGATGATGCGTTTCGCCTTGTAAGCGGGAATGCCGTAGCTGATCGCCTCTTCAACAGCGGGAGCCACTTCGTGCATGAGCTCCCGAAGCATCGCCACTATGTCTCGATATTCGGGCAGAACCCTGGTTTCCACAAACTCGTCTACGTTCATCGTGCGCACTCCGATCCGCAGATGAGGCTGATGGGCTACGCTGGCGGCGCCCCATAATCCGACAGTGCGTCGCGCTGAGCGACGAGGTTCTCTACCGGCGTGCCGTCGGGGATCTCGCAGCCGGCGGCGCTGAAGGAGCGCGGGCCGCCCATATCCAGGCACTCGATCGTGGCGCGGCGGACGTCCGCGGCGGTGCCCTGGAGCATGACCGCGACAGGATCGAAGTTGCCGCAGACCGCCGGACCGTCGCGCAGTGCCCGCTCCGCCTCGCCGAAATCCACCATCCAGTCCACGTCGACAATGTCGGCGCCGCTGCGCAAAACGTCCGGCAGCAGGTGCGTGATGTTGCCGCAAATGTGCAGCCGCGCCAGCGCCCCCATCTCGTGGACGGCGGCGAAGACGCGCTGCTCGTAGGGCAGGCCGAACCGGCGGTACATCTGCGGGGCAACCTGCGAGCAGACCGCGTCCCCCAGCCCGATGACGTCGGCGCCCAGCTCGACCTGACGCCGCGCGAAGCTCACCGTGATTTCCACACAGAAATCGAGCAATTCGGTCAGCCATTCGGGACGGTCGTACACGTCGGTGAGGACGTTGCTGACGCCGCGCAGGTCCGCGGCCAGCGCCGTCGGTCCTTCGACCCAGCCCAATGACCGGCACTTCGCCCCCGACCTGGTGGTGCAGGTAGTAGACCGCTTTCAGGCGATCGTTCATGCGCCGTCCCTGCTCCGGTGCGATCCGGTGCAGCTTGCCGAGATCGTCCGGCTCGACGAGAAGCGGCTGCTTGTTCAGGCACAGACCGTCCTCAGGATACTCGACCGCGAGCCCGAGATCGCCGGCCTCGCGATACGGATCGGAGATCGTCTGCACGATGTCCAGCCCGAACGGCTCGAGCATCGCCAGGTTCGCCGCGCAGAGGACGCGGTAGTCCTTGTAGTAGGCAGACAGCGGCTTGCCGATGTAGTGAGCGGCGAAGTTCATCATGATGTCGAAGTTTGGCGGGCGATCCACCGGCTCCCCGCGCAACCGGCGGCGCATGCGATCCAGGGAATTCATTCGATCTCCTTCGCGAGTCGGGTGGGCCAGATGGGGATTTCGGACGGCCGGGTGCCGCTCTGACGCCGAAATCCTCACTTCGCATTCCGGAATGCCATTCCCCTTATAGCACGGCGCCTGCCGCAGTGCAAGTGAGCGGCGAAACCGGTCAGATGTTCTCGTCCAGCCAGTCGAACATGCGCTGCCCGCTAACCGCCAGCGCTCCCGCCTGGCAATGAACCAGCCCGGTGTCCTCCGCCGTGAACAGCATGTAGTCCTTTGGGCCTTTCAGCGCGTCGTACAGTTTCTTCGCCTGGCCGGCCGAGAACGCCTCCGCTTCGCCGTCCATCACCAACACTTTGCACGTGATCTGGTCGACGATGGACGTGTTGTCGAACTCTTTCAGCTTCAGCAGCATGTCGGACGGTGATTTCGCCCCGTGCTTCCAGGTGGAGTCGGCGAACCACCATTCGTAGAGAGGGTTTCCGGCAATGAACTGGCCGATGGCCGCGTCGAAAGCCTTAGGGTCGGATGCGAGAAGCTGCGTGATCCCCGGCGCGTAGGCATCCAGGTAGTTGAAGATGGCCTCGCCCCAGTTGAGCACGCCGGGATTGGCGATGCAAATCTTGATGCGCTTCTCGAACGCTGCGGCCCGGGGCGCGAGCGCGCCGCCCATGCTGAATCCGATCAACACGATTCGTTCCGGATCGACGCCGGGCTGCTGCACCACGAAGTCCACCGCGGGCGTAATGACCTTCTCCCAGTCGGGCCGGAAGGGGAGACCCTGCAATCGGATCGACACGCCCTGGCCGGGACCGTGGATTTGCAGGACGTGGTACCCGCGCTTCAGGGCGCCGTCCAGGACGTGCTTCGTCTCCTCCGGCCAGGCGTCGCGCCCCTGGTGCACGATGAGGATCGGGGACGTGCCAGTGGCCGCGGGCGAGCGGTAGAACCAGGCCATCAGACTGGTGCCCTCGTAGGGGATTTCCACTTTCTGTGCCGGAATTCTCAGGAGCTTCATGGCCTGCCCGTAGGCGTCCACGCTCTGGCGGGCGAATCGGGCGATGTCCGGGTCCGTGGTGTTCGGATAGTGGATCAACGCGGCACGGTAGTAGTTGGCGGAGCGCAGGTAGGCCTCGCCGGCGCTGAGCGCGTGCCCCGCTGCGAGGCTTTTCTCGGCCACGCTGCCCAGCCGATCCGCCGTCTTGACCCACTCGCGCGGCCAGCTCATCGGGTCAGCCGTGTCCATCCGAAACGCAGTGTCGAGCACTTCGCCGATATCGGCCATGCCCTCGTAGACCGATCCCAGGTAGAACAGAAGCTGGTTGTCCAGGACCGGGTCGGGCATGAAGCCGGGCTCGTACCAGAGCCGCTTGGATGTTGCGGCCGGTGCGGCCGGCGTTTCCTGTGCCTTCGCGGTGAAGGGCAACTCGAGGCCGGCTGCTGCAAGGCCGGCGACCAGGCCCATTCGTTTCAACAACTCGCGTCGCGTCATCTCGTTTGCGTTCATGAGTGATCCTCCTCGTGATCGGGTCGAGACCGGACGGGGTCTCGACCGGCTCCGTCGTTCGTGCCATACGACCACAGTATAGCGGCCGCCGGGCTGCGCTTCATCCCCCAATGGGGGGATTTCGGGGTGGGGATTCGCCTTTCCGGGGCAACGATACTCACCACGGAGACACGGAGGGCACGGAGCTCTCTTTTTTTCTCCGTGCCCTCCGTGTCTCCGTGGTGAGTATCGTTGCCCTGGCGGAGGATCGTCGTTTGACACCCACTTCGCTCTCGCGTATGATGAACCCAATTCGCATGCTCGCAATCCAAAGTGATTAATTTCGGAAGGAGTGAACGCCATGCCGGGGTTTCTGAACGAGGTTCGCGTGCTCATCGTCTCGGCCGTCTATGCCGTGCTGGGGATGGTCCTGCTGTGGATCGGCTACCGGGTGTTCGACATGGTCACCCCGACCGATATGCAGAAGAAGATCTTCGAGGAAGGCAACACCGCCGTGGCCATCACCGTCGGCGCCTTCATCCTCGGCCTGGCGATCGTCATCGGGGCAGCCATTCACGGCTAGACATTCCGGCTCGATTTTGTGATTGAGCCGCGACGCTAGTGGAACAACTAACCATGGGCAAGATATTCACGATAGGCTTCACCAAGAAGTCCGCCCGGCAGTTCTTCACCAAGCTGCACGACTTCGGGGTCAAGCGGGTGATCGACATTCGGCTAAACAATACATCACAGCTTGCCGGCTGGGCGAAGATGGAGGACTTGCGATTTTTTCTGGAGGAGCGGGGCATCGACTACGTCCACGCGCCGTTGCTGGCTCCAACGAAAGAGCTGATGGACGCGTACAAGAAGCAGAAAGGGGATTGGACGACGTTCGAGCAAGGCTTTCTCGGACTGCTGTCCGCGCGTCGGGAGCAGATCGAACGGGAGATCGACGCGGGACTCGTCGACGGTGCATGTCTGCTCTGCAGTGAAGACGCTCCTCAATACTGCCACAGACGGCTGGTCGCAGAATACTTTCGCGACAGGTGGCCAGACGTCGAAGTCACGCACATCGTCTGAGCCGGCAAGAGGGGGGCACAGGCAAACGGATCAGTGTGACCCATCAGTGTGACCCAGAGGTCGAGCCGCCTACCGCGTGACGATCAGGTATACCCCCATGATGGCAAAGGCCAGGCCGACGACCCAGCGCCACGTCAGCGGCTCGCGCAGCAGGGTCAACCCGAGCAGGCTCGCGGCGAGCAGGCCGCCGAGTCGAATGAACGGGGATCCGACCGAAACCGGTGCGCCGCGGGAAAAAGCGCCATACAGCGCGACCGTCGCCAGTCCGAACGACACGCCCGTGGCCAACCCTGCGGCGACGCCCAACGGGCGGGCGAAGAGCGGCTCCCCCCGGCTCTTCTGGATCAACGTCCAGGTCAGCCCGGTCAGGAACGTGCACGTCCCGTACAACAGCACGCCGACGCTGTTCGATACCTTGCCCGCCGCGATCTTCAAGAAGAAGTCGCCGGTCGCCATCAGCGCGGCGCTGATCACGCCGAATAGCACCCAATTCATGAATGCGGCTCCTGACAGATGAGGTTGAGACGTGCTACATCGTTCGATCGACCGCTTCAGCCACGCGGCGGAGCTGCGCCATTAGCTCGGCGAAACGCTCCGGCTTTAGCGACTGCGCTCCGTCGGAGATGGCCCGCTCCGGGTCGGGATGAACTTCGATCAGCAGGCCGTCCGCGCCCACGGCCACTGCTGCCCTGGAGCAGGGTGCGACCAGCTGCCAGTGACCGGTGGCGTGGCTTGGGTCGACGATGACCGGCAGGTGGGACAGGCCCTTGAGCACCGGCACGGCGCTCAGGTCCAGCGTGTTGCGGGTGGAGGTCTCGAAAGTGCGGATGCCCCGCTCGCACAGCATGACCTGGTAGTTTTTGTGCGACATAATGTACTCCGCGGACATCAGCAACTCCTCGATTGTCGACATCATGCCGCGCTTGAGCAGCACCGGCTTGCCGGCCTCGCCCAGGGCGTGCAGCAGATTAAAGTTCTGCATGTTCCGCGTGCCCACCTGCATGATATCAGCATATTTGGCCACCAGGGGCACCTGTTCCGGCGCCATCACTTCCGTGATGATCGCCAGACCGGTGCGCTCGCGGGCCTCCGCGAGGATCTCCAGTCCGTCTACGCCGAGCCCTTGAAAGCTGTACGGTGAGGACCGCGGCTTGAAGGCGCCGCCCCGCAGGAACTGAACGCCCGCCTCTTTGAGCGCGCACGCGATATCCAGCATCTGGTCGAGGCTCTCCACCGAACACGGTCCGGCCATCATCGTGATCTCGGGGGCCGCCGATAGGCGTTCCGTTGACCGAAAGCACCGTGTCCTCGGGCTTAAAGTCGCGGCTGGCGAGCTTGAACGGCTTCAGGACGTGGGTGACGTGGTCGACTCCGTCCATCAGCTCCAAAACGGCGGGCTCGGGCAGCTTCTGATCCCCGATGGCCGCAATGATCGTCAGCTTTTCGCCGTTGACCAGGTGGGCTCGAAAGCCCAGGCCCTCGATGCGGCTGGCGACGGCTTGAATCTCCTTCTCGGTGGCGGACATCTTCATGACGACGATCAAGACCGGCCTCCCCCTTCTGTCCCGATTGGGTGCATGGGATTATCACTTCGCTATTGTACGGCGGCACCACCGATTCCACAAGTGAAGCGATCAGCATTCAGCGATCAGCAATCAATCGCCAGCGGTCAGCCCAGTTCGAGCCCAGTCACGGGCTACCAATGTTGTAGCTGAATGCTGATCGCTGACCGCTTTCCGTTGCATTCTCGCACATGTGCTGGTATAATTAAGGTATTCATCGGCTCGGCAATCAATCGGGATGCGCAAAGGGAGGTGCATCATGAGCACACGGGGGGATTCGTCCTGGCGCTCCATTCCGTTTGATCGGCGCAAGCCAGCCGGCGGCGGAACCATTCGCCTGACGCTCGGCAGCCTTCTGTTGATCCTACTCATCAACGCGCTGATCTCGCTATTCATCAGCCTGGCGGTCTTCTTCGTGCTGGGCGGGCGGAGCACATCGTCCGGCCTGCCCGCGCCGTCGCCCCAGGCCTCGTCCGTCGCACGTGCCGGTGGAGGGCCGGGCACGCCTGCCGCGCAGCCGCCTGCCGTAACAAACCCTGGCGGGTCCGCCAGTGTGGCGAGCGGAGTGAACGCGGGCGCTCCGGAACGGACCGATCTGTACGTCGTCAAGTCAGGCGACAGCCTGTCCGCCATCGCCGGTCGCTACGGCTTGACCATGGCTGAGCTCATGGCGGCCAACGGTCTGCAGAATCCGGATTGGATCGCCGTCGGCCAAAAGTTGACGATTCCGGTTCCAGGCGCGCCCACGCCGACGGCCACAGTGCCGCCGGTGCCGACCCTCACAGAGACGCCCTTGCCGTTCGAGCCACCCACGGTCGTGCCCACTCGCGCGCCGGCTGCGTTCGCCACGTTCGCGCTGACGGAGCCTGCCGCCGCGACGCCTGTGCCGTCGACGCCGGCGGCCGGCGGACCGCCGGTCGCCATCGAGCGCGTGAGCGGGGCAGGCAACGTTGCCGCCGAAGAGATCGTCATCGCCAGCCGCGGCAAGCAGATCAACATGGAGAAATGGACGCTGAGCGACAGCCTGGGAAACACGTTCACTTTCCCGAACGTCATCTTGTGGTCCAGTCAGGCGCCCCTACGAATTCACACGGGCAAGGGCGTCGATACGCCCACCGACCTCTTCTGGAATCGCACAGAGTCCGTTTGGAAAGGCCGTGGCGAACTGGCTACTCTTCGGGACGCGAATGGGACAGTGATCGATACCTTCAAGCCCTGAGGTGGCACGTGTCGTTCAGCAGGTCGATGTAGAACTGGCCGCGCCTGAAGTGGACGACGTTCACGCACGCCGTATCCTGGATGACGTTCCAATGATGGGAGTTGTCCAGACCAAGCATGGCACATAGGAGCACGCGAGTGATGACCTGATGAGACACGGCGATGATCGTCTGTCCTTCGTGGCGTGCAATCATCTCGTGTATACCGGCCATGCCTCGTATCGTCAGGTCATCCAACGTGTCCCCGTGTGGGAAGCGCAGAAGTTGGGGCGTTCGCATCAGGGTCTGGTACATCTCCGGGAAGCGCTCCGCTACCTCCGCGAAGGTTAACCCCTCCATCTCGCCGTAGTTGATGTTTGCCAGGCTGTCGTGGGGAGTGGGCGTCAACCCGTGAGGCTCAGCGATGATCTCCGCGGTGCGGAAGGCGCGCTGCAGGTGGCTGCAATAGACGGCGACTGCCGGCTCCTCAGCCAGGCGCTGGGACAGCGCTTTCGCCTCGGCGATCCCCTTTTCGTTTAATGGAATATCGTGGTGTCCGCGAAAGCGCTGCTCGACGTTCCACTCGGTCTCACCGTGACGCACCAGGACGATTCGAGTTTTCGGCATGCGTTGGTAATCTCCCCCCTTGACTAAATGGCGATTGCAGCTAATATTGTACCGTAGAAAAACGAAGGCTGTCAACAAGGGCAGCGATCAGCAGTATGCGGTCAGCAACGACAACAGCCACAAGTCGCAACTGACAGCCGGCCGCTCAGCGTAGACGCTGAAGGCTGCTTGCGGATTGCTGACAGCTGAGCGCTAAAGGAGACGTGATGCCGGAGCTACGAGAGCTGAGTGAGAGACTGGGATCGATCGTGGGCTTGGCCCATTGGGCGTCTGGGGCCGACGGCGACCTGGAGCGCTATGCCGTGGACGGGTGCACCCCGGCGGCCGTCGTGGCTCCGGCGGACCCATCGCAGACGGCGGCGGTTCTCGTAGAGGCTGCGCGTTCCGGCGCGGCCGTCATCCCCTGGGGCGGCGGGACGGCGATGGGCCGTGGGCATGCGCCTTCCGGCTACGACGTGGCTCTCTCGCTCGCTCGGCTCGATAGCATCGTCGATTTTGACGTGGACAATCTCACGGTGACCGTCCAGGCGGGGCTGAGCCTGAACCGCCTGCAAACGGTGTTGGGTGACGAGCAACTCTTCGTGCCCCTCGATCCGCCTCTGCCGAACGTCGCGACGGTCGGCGGCATCGTGGCGGCGAACAGCAACGGGCCTGGGCGGGTGCGCTTCGGCTCCGTCCGGGATCTGGTGCTGGGCATGCGCGTGGCGCTGACCACCGGTGAGGTCATCCACGCGGGTGGCAAGACAGTGAAGAACGTCGCCGGCTACGATCTGTCCAAGCTGTTCATCGGCTCGTATGGAACACTCGGCGTAGTTACAGAGGTCACCTTCCGATTGCTGCCCTGCCCCGCCGAGAAGCGTGCCCTGTGGCTCGGCTTTGCCTGTCAAGAAGACGCCTTCCGTCTGGCAGGACGGGTGCTCGACTCTGTACTGCTGCCCACTTATATGACGATCCTCAACAGGGGCGCCATCGAGGGCGTCCGGCCCGAGTGCGGCGACCCGTTCGCACTGGTGATCGGTCTGGATGGCTCGCCGGAGACGGTCGAGCGCCAGGTGCGCGACGTCACGGCGATGGCCGAGGCGCCGGAGCTCCTTGCCAGCGATGCCCTGACCCTCCTGGAACGTGCTCTCGCGGACTTCGGATACGGCGAAACCGATCGTGGCGACGCCGGTCTGGCCGGCACCGTCAGCCTCCCCATTTCCGCCCTCGAACCGTGGTGCGCCATGGCCGAGTCCTACGAAGCGGCCGGTTCGTGCCTGGCGCTGGCCGCTCACGTTCCATCCGGCACGGTCCGGTTCCTCGTGGCGGCAGACGACTCCGCCGCGCTGGTCGATTGCTTTGCGAACGCCGTGGCAGCCGCCGATGATCTTGGCGGCCATGGCGTCCTCGATTGGGCGGCGCCGGTCGTCAAGTTGCAGGTCCCAGTCTGGGGGACGCCGCGTGCTGAGTGGCGTCTGAGCCAGGCCATCAAACAGAAATTCGACCCGACAGGCACTCTCAGTCGCGGCCGGTTCGTGGGGCAGATTTAGCTGAGGTTAACCCACCATGAAATACGTCATCTACGGCGCCGGTGCGGTCGGCAGCCTGGTTGGCGCCCGCCTGGCGCGCGCCGGCAATGAGGTCGCTCTGTTGGGGCGGCCCGAACACGTCTCGGCTATTCGCGCACAGGGATTGCGCCTCAAAACGACGTCTGGAACGGAGACGATCAGGCTGTTCGCGGTGCGCGACTTGCGTGATGTCAACTTCGGGCCGGGGGACGTCGTGCTGCTGAGCGTGAAGACCCAGGACACCGGCCCCGCCTGCGCGGCGTTGACCCGGCGGCGCATCCCCCTCGAGACGCCGGTCTTCTGTCTGCAGAACGGGGTGCGCGGCGAGGAGATCGCGGCCCATACCTTTGCCAACGTGTATGGAGTCGTTCTCTCGTTGGGGGTTCGTCTGATCGGTCCCGGGGAGATCGTCAACTTCACCGCAACCAATCTGCTGACCATAGGTCGCTATCCGCGCGGCCTGGATGCCACCGCGGAAGCCCTTGGACAGACCATGGCCGCGGCGGGCTTCAAGGTCAGCCTGTCAGCGGACGTCATGGCAGTGAAGTGGACCAAGCTGATCATCAACCTGAGCAACAGCGTCTATGCTATCACAGGACTGTCTATCATGGAGCTGCGCAACCTGCCGGAGGCCCGCGCATTCGTAGCGGACGTGTGGGATGAGGGCTTGCGGGCTCTGGAGGCGGCCGGCATCCACCCCGAGCCGATAACCGGACGGCCGGAGATACGCGAGGAGGTTCGAACCTTGCGGGGGTCGGCGGCTCCGATCGTCTTGCCCGAGGACGCCGAGCTCAACTACTACCCGTCCACCTGGCAGGACCTCACGCTGCAGCGTGGGGACACCGAATCGATGTATCTGAACGGCGAGATCGTCACTTTGGGTGAGCGCTACGGTGTGTCGACGCCGCTCAACCGCCTGCTGTGGGACGTGGTGGAGGACATGGCGCGAAAGGGCGAGCGTCCGGGCAAGCACACGATCGCCGAGCTGCGCAGCATGTCGAGGCAATAGAGCACTACATCGTTTACGGAGCGGGCAGCCCGAACCTCCGCTGCTCGCCGGTGCGCAACCATGCCGTCCCGGGTGGGTGCTGATCCGGTCGGTGAGACCCGGATCCGGCCCCGCCGCGCGGAATAGCCGGCCTGTGCCAACAGCGAAATCATTGCCCTTGGCCGGAGGCCCGGCAAATGTACTATCGAGACCTTCACGCTATGCGCATGGTGGCCACCCCATCCTGATCCGTACAGAAGCGAGGTAATCATGCCATCCGAGTCCCTGCACCGTTCCTCCGTAGTTATCGATTTCCACTGTGATTCGCTCCTCGACGCACGCGACGGCAGGCGCACGCTGACCGAACGCTCGAATGAGGGCCAAATCGACGTGCCGCGGCTGAGCGAGGGCGGTGTCACTGCGCAGGTGTTTGCTCTCTGGGCGGAGCCGGATCAGCCGGCGCGCGCCACGCTGCAGGCGATGCGCTCACTCGACGCGTTCTACACTACGGTGGACGAATCCGCGGGAGCTCTACGCCTGGCGGTCACTGCGGCTGACGTCGAGCGTGCCAAAGCGGACGGCGTCGTTGCGGGTCTGCTCAGCATCGAGGGGGCCGACGCGCTAAATGGCGAGCTGGCAATGCTGCGCGTGTTTTATCGCCTGGGAGTCCGCGCTGTGGGGCTGACCTGGAACCACAGAAACCAGGCCGCTGACGGCGTCGCCGAGTCTCGTACCGGCGGTGGGCTGACCGAGTTCGGCGTGGCCCCGGTGCGCGAAATGAATCGCCTGGGCATGTTGGTGGATATCGCTCACCTCGCGCCGCGTGGCGTGGAGGACGTCCTGGCGATTTCCGCCGCGCCGATCATCGACTCGCACGCCAACGCGCAAAGCCTGTGCTCCCACCGACGCAACTTGACCGACGCTCAGCTCGAGGCCGTCGCGCGCAGCGGCGGCGTGGTAGGTGTGGTCTATTACCCAGGCTTTGTCCACGACGATCCGCAGAAAGCCGACCTCGACCGCCTGGTCGACCACATCGATCATATGGTGTCGGTCATTGGCCCGAACCACGTCGGTTTGGGCAGCGATTTCGATGGATTCATGGGCGAGCCCCCGCCTACGGGGCTGGAGGACGTCAGCCGGCTTCCGGCGCTCACGCAGAAGCTCCTCGATCGAGGCCACGCGCCCGACGACGTTCGCCGGATCTTGGGCGGGAACTGGCTGAGGGTGCTTCGGCAGGTGGTAGGCTAGCAATCAGCGCCATCTCTGCAATCGGCAGACAGCCAATAGCATTGGCGGATGGCGCATGCGGCCACCAATGGGCGGTCAGCAGTCGACGATCGCTTCTGGTCGTCGTGTTGGCTGAAGCTGATCGCTGACGGCTGATGGCCATTCGCTCTTCGCCGTTTACCTGCTGACCACCTTGATTAGCTCCGATTTCCTACTAGACAGAAGATTAATTTTGTGATAAAATTAGGTAACAAAAAGATAACTGCGTCAGCTGCATGGAGAACCTTCGTCCTGGTTTTCCGGTCAGAGCGACCGCATTAGATTGGTTGGCTTTCCTGGCGGCTGCAGGATCTGTGGGTGCCGTGGCATTCACGAACCGAGACGCTCAGCTTAATGCTGTTCTTTCTGTCCGGTTTTGTTCTGTGCACAAAGATATGGTATACTATATGTCGAGCGGTAAATATGTGGACCGCGCGGAGGAAGGGTGTGACGCCGGACGAGAGAGAAGCGCAGCTGATCGATCAGCTGGCCGACAAACTGCGGGGTTGGGGACTTGCCGCGCCAGGAGTCGCTTTCCTGGAGGCCAACAAACCTTTCAGCTTCCTGGGCAGCCAGCTGCTCCTGTTCTTTCAGCCCATGTTGAGCACCTTCATTCGGCCTGCCGTGACCGACGAATACGTTTCTTTGCTGCAGGATCGTGCTAACGTCGAAAAGCTGATCCAGAAGCTGGAGTCGAGTGGGGAGACCCACGCCAGGTAGGTGTCGCCGATGGAAGTCATTCGAAATCTCTTGTTGAATACAGGGATCGGACAGAGAGAAGCATTGATGCTGGTTCTGCTGCTCTTGTTCGTGCCGGCCATCCCTTTCCTATCTGCGCGCATTCGTTCCGGCCTGAAGCCGAATTTGCGTGAGATTCCCGGTTTCGACGCGTTGAAGGGTTTCATCGAGCAGTCCATGGAAACGGGTCAGCCGGTTCACGTCTCCATCGGTGTCCAGGGTGTTAACTCGGCTGGCACAGCGCAGACGCTTGCCGGGCTCGCTGCATTGCGCTATCTGGCCGATCAGGCGGCCAAGTATGGTGGGCCGCCGGTCGTGTCTGTCGCCGATCCAACCGCGCTCCTGGCGGCCCAGGACGAAATGCGGCACGCGTTCAGCGTGGGCGGCGAACCCGGTCGGCTTCGTCTGAACCAGGTCCGCATGATCGCCCCTCAGCCGGTGGCCTACGCGGCCGGCGTCATGGGCATTCTGTCCCGCGAGGGCATCATGGCTAACGCCATGTTGGGCTCGTTCGGCGACGAGTACTTGCTCATGGGGGAGACGGCCCGGCGCAAGCGAATAAAGCAGGTCGTCGGCACCGGCAGCCTTGAGACTCTACCGTTCGTCTATGCCTCGGCCGACGAGCCGATCCTGGGCGAGGAGACTTTTGCCGCCGGCGCCTATCTGACCGGTCAGGCGCCGCACGTCGCGAGCCTGCTGGTCGAGGATTGGATACGCGTCCTGATCGTTTTGGCGATCATCGTCGGTGTCGTCTTGAAGACGGTGTTGTGACGTCATAAGGAGCCAACTGTGAGACGCATACTTCCCGTGGCCGTGGCGATCAGTGTGGGCCTGATTGTTCTGGTGGGACGCTTCGTACAAAACGTCTACCTGAACGGGCTCAGTCTGTTCTTCCTCGACACGGCTGTCATCGTCGCAGCGTTTGCCGTGCTCTTGGGCTTCGTCAACGTCCTCAGCAGTCACGCTCGGAAGATCCGTACCCGCAGTGTGGGCTGGCCCTACAGCATCGTACTGATCCTGTTCGCACTGGTGGTGCTGGCAGCGGGCTACGCCGGGCCAGGAAGTCCCCTGTTGAGCGCCTTATTCAATACCGTTCAATACCCACTGCAGGCGACGATAGCCTCACTGTTGATCTTCTTCGCCGCCGTGGCCTTGTTCCGTACGGCGCGCGTGCGCGGCTGGGCCACGCTCCTGTTCGCCTTGGCGGTTGTCGTGGTCCTGCTCGGGCAGCTGCCGCTCTCTCAACCGCTGACGGCAGCGAAGGATTGGATCATGACTGTTCCGGCGTTGGCTGGAACGCGCGGTATCATCCTTGGCGTGGCTCTGGGGACAGTCGTCACCGGGCTGCGTGTGTTGATGGGCATCGATCGGCCGTACAGTGAGTGAGTTTCGACATTCCCGGCGATTGGGTGTGGCGCCGGGCGGGGGCAGTGGATGATAACCTGTCCGGAGTGCGGGAGAGCCAACAAGGAAAGCAGCAAGTTCTGCATGCAGTGCGGGCGCGCGCTCATGGCGAGCGCACGGCCGGCCGGCGCCGTCCCACGCTGGGGAAACGACGCGGTGCCCGACTGGCTGCTCGACGTTCAGGGGCATCTGCCGGAGGAGTTGCGCGACCCGGAGTTGGAGCAGATGGCGCGTCTGCGCTACACGGCGGGCGCAGCGGAGCCTGTCCCGCCTGCAGCCGAGTCGACGGCGCGGGAGGCTGACTGGCTCAATTCTCTGCGTGACCAGGCAAGAGCTCCCGAGTCGGGTGTGCCGTCCGGCGAGCCTGCCGCGTCCGGGGGAGACGCCGACGCCTGGCTGCAGGGCATACTCTCCGCAACCCAATCGGCGGAGGCTGGTCCTGAAGACCTGGCCGAAGGCGATGAGAAACTGCCCGACTGGTTGTCAGATCTTCGTGGCGGAATGTACGGGAAGACGCAGCCGGTCAAGACCGTTCCCAAGGCAGCGGAAACAGAAGCGCCAGAAGACAGGCCCGCCGATGCCGACGTGCCCGATTGGCTGCGATCCGAATCGTATCAGAAGGACGTGGGTACTGCGACCCAACCTCAGGAGATGGTGCTGCGCGCCCGTGAGACACCTGCACCGCCCGTGGCGTCTACACCCGCAGCGAAGACGGCCGAATCGCCCGCCGGGCAGGACGATCTGCCCGATTGGCTGAAAAACATCGACACGGGTGTGCCTCCTGCTCCAACCGCTCCGGCGTCTGGGCTGGGCCAGGAGGAGAGCGCTGAAGTTGAGCCGCCCGACTGGCTGAAGCATTTCGAGGATGTCACCCCGCAGCCGCGGCCGCCGGCTCCAGCCGTGAGTGGTGCGGTTCCCGCTGAGAAGTCAGAAGTCGAGCCGCCCGAGTGGCTGCGAGATATCGCTGGTGCGGTGGAAGCTTCTCAACCGCCGCTGGGCGAGCCGGAACAACCCTCCCGCCTGAACGCCGGTTCCGGATCCGCCGTCGCTGGCGCCTGGTCTGAATCGGAGATGCCCGAGTGGCTGAAGAGTCTGAAAGAGCCTGGCGCCGGCGCGTCCGAGGCTGAGTCGCCGCCGCTTAGATCTTCGGAACCTTCGCCGGGGTCTGGCGAAGCCGCTCCGGAGACGCCCGCACCCGATTGGCTGCGTGACACGCGCCAGCCGGAGTCAGGGTCGCGCGCGGGCAAGGAGCCGTTTGAGGCTGCGCCTGAGGTTTCACAAGGTCCGAGGCCGGATTGGCTGAATCGTCCGCCCGAATCGGCGGATCAGCCGTCACCCGAGACAGAAGGTTCCCAGACGCCCGTTCCCGACTGGCTGAGAGGGAGCGACCAGGCCGCAGCGGCTGCTTTGGCTAAGAGCCCGGTGCCCTCCGAGGAGGAAGTGCCTGCTTCAGAGGAGCCGGCCGCTGCCGAGCGAGTGGATCAGTTGCCCGATTGGCTTCGCTCCTTCAGGCAAGAGCCGCCTACCGTCACCGGTGAGCTGACGGCTCCCGAATCCCCCTCCACCGAGACTCTTTCGGAGGAAACTCCGCCTGAGACGCAGATTCCTGACTGGGTGCTGAAATCCGGTGACGCCGCAGCCTCACCCGAGCCTGGCCCGACGACCGAGGAAGCGCCGGTGGCGAACACGCCCGTGCCGGAGCCCGAGATGCCTTCCTGGTTGGCTGACGTGACCGGGCCTGCCGATGAACCGCCTCTCCCGCCCGCGGAGGAGTCCGCACCCGAGTGGCCGGAGACTGCTGCCCCGGCTGCGTCTTCCGGGCCGGTGAAACCGGCTGCCCCGATCCAGTCCCCCGAGCCGGAAGTCGAGCCACCCGCGGCGGCGCCGGGAACCGGGCCGCTGGGCGCCAATGCGGCCGCGGACGTCGAGATGCCAGAGTGGCTCCGCAACATGCGCGCTCAGGTGCCGTTCAACGAAGCGATGGAGCCGCCGGCCTGGGTGACTTCGCCGGAAGCCGAGCTGCCGCACGAAGAATTGCCACACGAAGAGCTGCCACCGATCGAGGAACAGACACCAGGGTGGTTGGCCGGCACGTCGGCGCCCTCCGGGTCCGCGACGGCGGCTGACGACATGCCTGAATGGTTGCGCGAGCTCGACCAGACTACTCCGGTCACGCCCGGTGGAGGTGTGACGGTGGCCCGCCCCGAGATCGAAAGCGAGTCGGGGAGCGAGGAAGGCCAGGTCCCTGACTGGCTCAAGCAGATGGGTGCGATCGACACACAAGCCGGTCAGCCACTCGAATCAACGCCGCAGCTGCCTGAACCGTCCGAGCCTGCTCCGCCGAAGCCCACCGGGCCGCAGCCCAGTGCGGAGCTTAGGCCGTCGGCGCCGTCATTCGAGCGTGTTCCATCGACTGTGCCCCCGGCCCGACCACCTGCTGCCCCTGCGAAGAAGCAGGCGCCCAGTCCGTCGCCCGTCCGGCGCATGACGATGGCCGAGATGCTGTCCGGTGTGAGCGGCGCGCTGCCTGTTGAGCAGGCAATCGCCGCGGTCAGACCCGGCAACTCGACCTCGTCGCAGGCGGCTGAGGGTGGGGCCCAGGGTCCGGAGGCCGGCGCATTTGAAGACATCGTCAACCAGCCGCTGCTTGCGCCTTCCCAGGTTGCTGCGAAGCCACGGCGCCAGTTCGTGCCGTGGTTGGCTCAAGTAGTCCTGTCTTTGTTGATCATTGGTGCCGTCGTCGTCCCGCTGAGCTGGCAAGGCGATCGCTCTTTCTTCAGTGAGTACAACATCCCGATCTCGGCGCGGACCGTCCAGTTCTACGATCAGATCAACGCGCTGCAAGCGGGATCGCCGGTGTGGGTCGTGCTAGACTACGACCCGTCCTTGGCGGGCGAGCTGAACACCCAGGCTCGTGTGTTGCTCGGCCATTTGATGCAGCGAAGGACGCACCTGTTTGTGATCAGCACCACGCCGACGGGTCCCGAAATCGCTCAACGCTTGCTCGACACGCTGGCGGCGCAGCCCGACAACGGCTACGTATACGGCAAGGATTACCTGAACTTGGGCTACCTGCCCGGGCAGGAGGCGTCGCTGTCCTTGTTTGCTCACGATCCCCTGGCCGCCGTCCGTGTGGATTTCAAGACCGGGGCGGCGCTGGAGACGTTCCCGATTCTGGCTGACCTGAAGCAAGCGCCCGTCGAGCTCCTGGGGCAGGGGTTCCCGCTGATGATTCTCCTCAGCGGGTCGCAGGATGGCCTGCGCGCCTGGATTGAGCAGGTGGGCGCGCCAACCGGCGTGAAACTAATGGCCGGCGTGACGGCAGGCATAGAGCCGTACGCGCAGACTTACGTGGCCTCCAGGCAGCTCGCCGGTTTGCTGAGCGGAACGCCAGACGCCGCCCAATACGAGGCGGAGGCGCAAATGCCCGGACTGGCGGTTCGCAGCCTCGATTCGCAGGCTGGGGTCCATCTGTTGCTCGTGGCTCTGATCGTTCTGTCCAACCTGGTCTTTGGCGTTCGATGGCTGTTCAGTCGCCGACGCTAGGAGAGAGCTGATCCATGCAAAACCTGGCAGACGTGCTCAATGGGCCGATAGGCGTGTGGGTGGCCGCTATCTTGACCATCATGGTGTACTCCTACCTTCTGGGAGATAATCCGCTCTACGGTTTGGCCGAGCATCTGCTGGTCGGTTCCGCCATTGCCTATGCAGTCATCGTCGCCGTGCACAGCGTGCTGATTCCACGGCTGATCGTCCCGCTGAGAAACGGCAGCTGGCCGTACGTCATTCCACTCGTGTTGGGTGTGCTGCTGCTGACCAAGGTAAAAGCCTCGTGGGCGCCGATGGGAAACGTCTCAATGGGCCTGTTGATGGGAGTCGGCGTGGCTCTGGCCGTGAGCGGAGCTCTTCTGGGGACCATTTGGCCCCAGGTCACCGGTACGATCGTGCCGCTCAAGCCGTCCGCCTACCCGAATGGCGGGTGGGTCGGAGTAGCTCAGGCGGCGATCATCATTATCGGGACAATTGGCGCGTTGCTGTATTTCCATTTCAGCAAGGGGACGTCTGGCGGGCTGGGGCGGCTGTGGTCCGGACTGGTTGGAGGTTGGGCAAAAGTCGGCCATTGGGCGATCATGATAGCCTTTGGCGCCATCTTCGCCAGCCTGATCATGTCCAGAGTCTCTCTCTTTGTTGGTCGGATGCAGTTCCTTCTGGGTAGTTGGCTGCACTTGATCAATCTCCCTTAAGGGTCTGCGCCGGGGGTGAGCAACATGGCAAGCACCGCATCAATCGAATCCATGCTCGTGATAGACTGCGGGAGCACGACCACGCAGGCCGTACTGGTCGACCTGGTCGACAAGCGCTATCGCTTCATTGCGAGGGGAGAGGCCGCCAGCACAGTCGCCTGCGAGGATGGCGACGTCATGGCGGGCGTGCGCTCGGCCATTCGCCAGGTCGAAGAGATCACCGGTCGGTCTTTTCTCGGCCAGGATGGGCGGCTGATCACACCTGAGCAAATGGGCGGCTCCGGCGTGGACGTACTGCTGGCAGTCTCGAATGCCGGGCAGCCGTTGCGTCTGATCGTGGCCGGTCTCTCGGACCAGATCAGCGTTGCCAGCGCCAGGCGCGCCATCGACGCAACGTACTCTGTCGTCGAGCAAGTCGTTTCGCCCGCGAGCGCCGGTACCCAGCAGGCTCGATCGAACGAGGAGACGCTCTCGTTGATTCAGTCCAGCGAGCCGGACGTGATCGTGCTGACGGGCGGGACCGATGGGGGACCAACGCAGGCAGTGGCCGACCTGACCGAACTGGTGGCGCTCGGCTGCTCGTTGATAGAAGGCCCGATCCGGCCTCAGATACTGTACGCCGGCAACTCCGACTTCCGCACGCAGGTGGCTGACATTGTTGGTGACACGGCACAGCTGTTAGTGCTGGACAACGTCCGGCCGACGTTGGATCGCGAAAACCTGGAGCCGCTGAGCGGAGAATTGTCCAACGTCTACCAGGAACGCAAGCTGCTCACACTGCCCGGCTTCAACACGCTCAAGGCATGGTCGACGGTACCGGTGATAACCAGCTCGCGAGCTTTTGGCTACGTCATCAAGTACCTGGCGCAGATGTGGGGGCCCGGTCACGGTGTTCTCGGCTGCGATCTTGGCGGCAGCGTCACGACGCTGGCCTCAGTCGTGAACCAGAAGTTCAGCCTGACACTGCGCTCCGACCTGGGCGTGAGCCACAACATCGCCAACGTTCTGGCGTGCGCCGGCCTGCCCAACATATTGCGCTGGCTGCCCTTCGAGATGAGCGAGGAGTCCGCGCGCGATCGCATTCTGACCAAACAGCTTCGTCCGACCTCACTTCCGCTGACACCCGAGGACCTCTATCTCGAACAGGCGGTGGCTCGCGAGGCGCTTCGGCTGACGTTCGACGAAGCCCGCGGCCGCTGGGCGGAAGGCGCGACGCCTCAGTTCGAGGCTATCGTGGGCAGCGGTGGGTTGCTCACCCACGCGCAGCAGCACAGTCAGGTCATCCTTACTCTGCTGGATGCCATTCAGCCCGTGGGCGTTGCCACGCTCTGGTTGGACGAGACTTCGCTCAGCATACCGGTGGGTGCAATCGCCGCGGTCAATCCGCTGGCTGCCGCGCATGTCATGGAAGGCGATGCCTTCATCAACCTGGGGACCACCATCTGTCCCGTCGGTGAGGCCAGCCCGGGCGAGATCATTCTACGGCTGACGGTCACATACAGCGATCGGCGGGTTCTGGACGTAGAAATCGCGTCCGGATCACTGGAAGTGATTCCGCTGCCTCTCGGCGAGCAGGCCAGTCTGGAGCTGCGACCGCTCAAGGGCTTCGATCTTGGCGCAGGACCGGGCAGAAAGCGCGTCATCAAGCGCCTCGTAGGTGGGATGATGGGGCTCGTCGTGGACGCGCGCGGCCGGCCAATTGTTTTGCCGGAGGACCCGGCGGCACGACTGGAAAAGGTGAAACACTGGTATCAGGACATCGGGGCGTAGAGGATTGAGGATGGATTGTCCGGCGCAAACCACGATCACTCCATACACAGTCATTCGACGCGAGAGACGACTCCCCGTGCGTGGTGAGGTCCTGGTCGGCCTCGGCGATCACGTTGCTCCCATGGACGTCATTGCCCGCGGCGAACGCTACACTGAGACGTGCCTCATCGACGTAGCTTTTGCGTTGGGCGTGCGTGACGATCGGGTGGCGGAGCTCATGAACAAGCGGGTTGGCGAATTGGTCCTGGCCGGCGAGGTGATCGCCAGCCGGAAGGGTCCGCTCGGACTGCCGGGCCGGAGTTGCCGATTCCCGCGAGATGGCGTGATCGTGGCCGCCAAACGTGGGCGCGTAGTCATCCAGACTGCTCCGGGCCCGGTGGAAGTCACAGCTGGCTTGCGCGGCAAGGTCGTCCGCCTGATCGCCGACTTCGGCGCCGTCATCGAAGCTGAAGGTGGCCTGATTCAAGGCGTATGTGGTCTCGGCGGCGAAGCGGCGGGCATCGTCAAGGTGACGGTAAAGGGACCCTCCGAGGCTCTAACCGGCGATGCCGTCGACGTCAGCTGCCAGGGTTACGTCCTGGTTGGAGGATCCATCGACCGTGCTACCCTCGACAAAGCGTCGGAGATGAAGGTGAAGGCAGTGATCGTCGGTGGGGCGCACGCTGACGTCGCCGCCGTGAACGAGGCGGGCTTTGTTCGCTGCCCTCTCGTCGTTACCGAGGCATTGGGCGCACTGTCCATGTCTGACGCTGCATTCAATTTGCTGCAGAGCAACGAAGGTCAGGAGGTCTACATCAACGGCATCCACCCCGACAATGTCTGTGGTGCCGGTCCTCGCGTTGGACGAGGTGCCCGGGCTCCAGCAGGCGAAGAGCACCAGGTTTGTCGGCCGGAAGTCATTCTATTCACCCCAGGGCACGGCGCGGGGCTTGAGCCCCAGGCCTGTCAGGCTCAATCACGCGATTTGCTGGTAGGCGCCACTGTGCGAGTCACGCGTGAGCCTCACCTGGGTCGGTTGGGCGTGGTCCGGAGTCTCCCTGCCGTCAGCGTGTCGATGAGGCCTGCTGCCGCTCTCCCCGGAGCGGACGTAGAGTTGGGCGCCGACTCGGTGGTCTCTGTGCCCGTCCGTAATTTGGAATTGGTCCATTAGTTCTTGCCCTCCCCAACCAGAAGGAGCGAAACCCAGGCAACGGCTTACACCATGTAGGAGAAAGGGGACGCACCATGAGTGACAGGTTGTCATTCGAGACTGTCCAGGAACCAGTCGTACCAGAGCAGAACCGGTTGTTCGTCATCATCGCCATCGGGCTGGTGGGCATGTTGGTTCTGGGCCTGCTCGGCATTGGCGGCTACGTCGTCTTCGCGCGCACCAAGCACGCGTCGGCTGTCGTAGCTCCGACCTCGGTCGCTTTCATCGCCGCGGCCACGCCGACCGTTATGGCCACCAACACCCCGATGCCCACGCTGGCGCCCGCGATTGCCAGGGCGACCAACACGCCCGTCGTTCTGGCTCCGACGCCTGCCGGCGGCCTGACGGCCAGCGCCTTGTTGGATCCGACGGCTACGCCGCAGCTGTTGATCGGGTCGACAGTCGTGGTGGCGACGTCCGCTCCCGAGGCGCCGCCCGTGCTGCGCGGCGTTCTGCCGACGGCTGAACCAGAGCCGATGCAGCCGGAGAGCACGCCCGACACCGGCTTCGGCATGGGCGGTTTCGTTGGCCTGGGCACGGTTCTCGCCGGCCTGGCCTTCGTCGCCCGTAGGCTGCGTCTCAGCTGAGGTCGTAGGGCAGCCAAAGGTGCCGTAGCGCGGCAAGCCCTTAGCAAAGGCTTGCCGATGCGGGGTATTCTGTCACCTCCCCAGGACAGGTGAAGCATCCGTTTGCTTTGCCGGTCTTTGGCTGCTTCTGTTTGTCCACTGCATGCCAGGGCAGGAAAGATCGCCCTGGCATTTTGATCTACCGGAGGGATCATGGCCTTTTCGAGTTCGGATGCAACCGGTGCGGCGACACGCCAGGCTGACGTGTGCTTCATCACGGAGTGTGTCGACGGGGCTCGCTGTTGTGCGATCGTCGGCCTGAGCAACGTCGGCAAGTCGGATTTGATGCGAGCCATGCCGACGGTGCGGGCCGCGCGCCCGGCCGTGTTCGTCTACATCGACTTCAACCTGATGCTGGATATCTCAGAGCAAGGATTCTACGAGCTGATTCTGCGCAGCGTTCTCGCCTCGCTGGAGGGTACGGGTGGAGCTATCCCGGCAGAAGCAGACTCTCTTTCGAGGCATTCACCCGAGTCGACGGCCCCGTTCCGAGGGCCCGAGCCGTTGCTGGACCGTGTGCGCCAGGCATATCAGGGCGTCGTCAGCCCTTCAAACCCGTTTGCCATAGCGCTGAGCTTCACGGCTGGAATTGATGCCATCCTGCGCGACCTGGACCGCTGCCTCGTGCTCCTGTGTGACGAGTTCGACGAGCCGTTTACCGGTCTGGACGAGCGCGTTTTCCTCAACCTGCGCGCGCTGCGCGACCGTGCTCCTCAGAACATCATTTACGTCACGGCCACGGGGCAGCGTTTGAGCCAGATGCGCCGGGATCACGGGGCGTCCGAGTTCGCCGAGTTGTTTGCCCACACCACTCACTTCGTCCGCCCGCTGGAACGGGCTGAAGCGCTCGTCTTCGTCCAGCGTATCGTCGTGGAAGACGCCGCTCAGCACGGCAGGGGCGCCGTGCAACTGGAAAGCGATGACCTGGATTTTCTCTGGGCCCAGGCCGGCGGCCATCCGGGCCTGTTGGAAGTCGCCAGCCGCGTCCTGGTTGAAGCGCACCGCAGGGGCGTTCCGGAGCTGAAAGGGGAGCGACGGCTGTCCTACGTGCGTAACCTTCTCGACAACGATCTGACCGTCCGCACGGAGTGCGCCAAGGTCTGGAACGACCTCAGCGAGGGCGAGCGTGCGGCTCTGATGCGCTTTCTGGAGCTGCCACCCGGAACCGAAGCCGGCGATGCGTGCAATCCCCTGCAAGAGCGGGGCATCATCACGCGCAGCCCGAACGGGTCGTGCATCGTTTTCGGCGAGCTGTTCCGCGACTTCGCGGACCGCCAGCGACGAATGAAGCAGAGCGGCCCGCGCGGCCTGCGCGTCGACGTCGATTCTGGTGACGTCTGGGTCGATGGGCGGCTCCTGCCGGATCTGACTGCCCAGGAATATCGCTTGCTGCTTCTCCTGTACGGCAACCTCGACAAGATCTGCGACAAAAGCCGCATCGTCGAGGCCGTCTGGTCCGCCGAGTACATTGACGAGATCGACGACGCCCGCATCGAGAAACTCGTCAGCCGCTTGCGCCAGAAAATCGAGCCCAACCCCGACGAGCCGCGATACCTCTCCACGGTTCGCGGTCGTGGATACAAGCTGTCCGGCGGCTGAGTTCGGCCGATGGAGAGACTTCCGAAGTTACCAAAACGTCGGAAGTCTGGAAGGGATCTGTCATTGAAAGTTACGGTTTGCGAGCTTCACGATAATGCAGCTGGATTCGCCCGCGACTGGGAGCGTCTGACGGCGCACGTCAAGGCGCAAGCGACCGATCTGGTGCTCCTGCCGGAAATGCCGTTTTGCCCCTGGTTCGGCGGTGCCCGTCGGTTCGACTCGGCGGTCTGGCAGGCCGCGATCGACGCCCACGATGCCTCAGTGACGCAGCTCCAACAACTCGCGCCTGCCCGTGTTCTCTCCTCTCGGCCGGTGAATGACGGCGACCTCCGCGTCAACGAGGGCTTCGTTTGGGAGCCGAACCGCGGCTATCGAGCGGTCCATCGCAAGTATTACCTGCCGGACGAGCCGGGAAACTGGGAAGCCACCTGGTTCAATCGGGGAGACGGCCGCTTCGATCCGGTGGACTGCGACGGCCTGAAAATCGGTTTCTTAATTTGCACGGAGCTCTGGTTCTCGGAGTGGGCGCGGGCTTACGGCAAAGCGGGCGTTCACCTGACCGCCAGTCCTCGAGCGAGTGGTCCGGCCATCGAGAAGTGGCTCGTCGGGGGACAGGCCAGCGCCGTCGTTTCCGGCGCCTTCTCGTTGTCGTCGAATCACGTCAGCTCCGAGGGCCAACTCAGCAATTTTGGAGGGCGCGGCTGGGTGGTAGGGCCGGACGGTGACGTGCTGGCCGTGACGTCACCGCAGCAACCCTTCGTGACTGTCGAAATCGACCTGTCCGAGGCTGAGCGCGCCAAGCACACGTATCCACGGGACGTGAAGGAATAGCACCGGGAGGCGCCGGATGCTCAGACTTCTGAAGTTTCTACAACTTCGGAAGTCCACCGCAACTTCGGAAGGTGTCCAGATCGTCGGAAGTCCCTGACGAGTGGAAAGGCCCTGGCCTCCTCGCACCGCCTTGTGACCCGATCGACTATCGGTTGAGATTCCAAATCGTCGCGTTAAGCACTCCGGCAAAAGTGACCCAGGCAAGATAGGGCAGCATCAATAGCCCTGCTGTGATGTTCTGCCCATAGAAGGCGACGGTCGTCGCGGCGATGAGCAGCCATAGGACGACAAGCACGGCGAGGCCCCCGCTGGGACTGCGCAGCCCAAAAAAGACCGCCGACCATCCGGCGTTAACGATGAGTTGCGCCGCAAACAGCACGATCGCGGGCCTGACGTTCGGCGCGTTCCACCCCCGACGCCAGACCAGAAACAGGGCCACGCCCATCAGAACGTAGAGGAGAGTCCAAACCGGGCCGAACAGCCAGCTCGGCGGCGTCCACGAGGGTTTGTTCAAGGTACGGTACCACGTTGGAATGGAGCTTGTCGTCGCAATCGAACCCAGCCCGCCCGCGAGCAGAGGCCCGGCCAAAGAAGCGATCAATAGCGGGATCTCGTTGTACTTCATCTTTCTTTCTCCTTGCCGTTTTGCACAGGACCCGGCAGCCGTTGCTCCAACTCCTCCACAGCTTTGAACAGATCGCCCTTCTTCTTCACTCGCTCCACCACGGCATCCGCTTCGAACACGAGCCGATCGGGATCGTCCCGGCGAAGCGCGGTCTTCAACTCCTCCCACGTCACCGGCGTGGACACCGTTGGCCGCTCCCGCGCGCGCAACGAATAGGCGCAGACGGTGCTCTTAAAGTCGGTGTTCTGGCTCCAATCGACGAAGACCTTGCCCTGCCGGGCGTCCTTTCGCATATTTGAGGTGACGTCCTGTGGCTGCCGCTTTTCGAACACCGTGGCCAGAGCGTGCGCGAACTCTTTGGTCTGCGCGTAGGTCACCGGAGTGTTGAGGGGGACGAACAAGTGCAGCCCCTTGCCGCCCGAAGTCTTGGGGAAGCTCTCCAGTCCGAGATCGGACAGCGTTCCGCGGAACTCGAGGGCCATCCGGGCGCAATCCAGAATCGTCTTGCCAGGGCCGGGGTCGAAGTCGAAGGCGACTGCGGTCGGCCGGCTTACGTCATCTGCGCGAGCCAGCAGGGGGTGAAACTCCAACGTGGCCAGGTTCGCTACCCACAGGAGCGCCGGAAGATCGTTCACGACGCAGAAATTCACCGTTCGGTTCGTGGAGTCGCTCCAGAATGGAGCAGTCGGCACCCATTCCGGGCGGTGGGAGGGACATTGCTTCTCGAAGAACGAGTCGCCCTCGACCCCGTTCGGGTACCGCTTGAGCGTCAAGGGTCGCCCTTGCAGGTGGGGCAGCATGGCGGGTGCGACGGCGCGATAATAATCGAGCACCTGAGCCTTTGTAAAGCCTGCTGCAGGATAGAGCACTTTGTCCAGGTTCGACAGCGCCAGCTCTTGCTCACCGACTCTGACGTACGTGTGTGCGCTCATGCCGTCTTCCTCGCTTTGGCTTCTTTCTTGCGCTGCTTGGCTTCGGCCAGGCTCGCTTCCAGAGCGCTGACCAGATCGATAACCGCTGCCGGCTCTTCGGCTGCAGGCGACACCACCACTTCTTCGCCTTTTGCCTTCCGATCGAGCAACGTCAGCACACGGTCGCGGTAGTCGTCGCGGTATTTTTCCGGCTCGAAGTCCGCCGCCAGAGAGTCGACGAGCTGCTGGGCGATGGCCAGTTCGCGGTCGCTGAGTTCGATCGCGGCTGTCTCCATGTCGGCGTCCGCCTCGATCTCGCTCGCCGGCGTGATCTCATCTGCGAAGCGCATCGTCTCCAGCAACATCACGCCTTCAGCCGGGCGCAGCGCTACCAGGTACTCTTTATCGCGCATCACGAAGCGCGCGATAGCCACCTTCTGCGAGCGGGTCATTGCTTCCATCAGGAGCCGATACGCTTTGTCAGAGTGCTTATCCGGCGCCAGGTAGTAAGGGCGGTCATAGTAAATGGGGTCGATTTCGGCGAGGTTCACGAAGTCGTTGATCTCGATCGTCCGGCTGGCCTTGGGCGCCAGCCCCTGCAGTTCTTCGGGCTGCACGGTGACGTAGCGGTCCGGTGCAAACTCGTAACCTTTGACCACCTCGTTTCGAGCGACTTCTTTTCCGTCCGCTGGGCAAACGAGCTTCTGCTGGACCCGCGTGCCGTCGGCGCCGTGGAGCATGTGAAAGTGCACGTCCTTGTCTTTGACTGCCGAGAATAGCTTCACTGGGATGTTCACTAACCCGAAACTAATCGAGCCGCTCCAAATCGATCTGGCCACGTTTGCGATCCTTTCTTCTGGGGCGATCTCCGAAGTGTCCATGCCTCCGGGAATCTCATGGTTCTTGAACATTATAATGGAGAGAAAATCTAGATGTCAAGGGTGCGGGTCAGATTGAGCTTGTCAGCCTGCTGTCAGGCTCCCGTCATGCAGACGATGCCCGTTCATGGTATAATGAGGCATCAACGTGAGGATCGAACGTCGGGCCGCATCAATTCGAGGAGGATGACACTATGGCGAGTCTGCTGGATCGGGTAGGCACTTTGATTTCGGCGAACGTGAACTGGCTGGTAAGCTCGGCCCTGAAGGCGAACAGCATGGCAGTGGTGGATGAGTACATTCGCAAGGTGGAAGACAACCTGGAGGCCCTGGAAGACGCAGCGGCGACCGTGGGTGGTGAAGCCAAGACGCTGCGCCGCAAATATACTGAGTACCAGGCGCAAGTCGACCAGATGGGCAAGAACATCGACGTCATGCTCCAGGAAGGCAAAGAGGACCTGGCTGTCGCAGGCCAGAGCCGCCTCAATACGCTGCAGCGCCTGGCCGCTACCTACAAGGAGCAGGCAGAACACCAGGAGGCCGAGTTCCAGACGCTGATGGACTCCAAACTACGCCTGGAAGCCAAGCTGACCGACGTCAAGCAGGAACGTGTGGAGTTGCAGGCACGGCTCGACTTGGCCAAATCCAAGGAATTGACGCATAAGGTGGTCGAGGGTGTGGGCGGTGTGACCGTGGCCGACGCCGGCATCGACGATATCCGTGAGGAAATCGACCGCCGGTTGGACAAAGCCACTGCCCAGGGCGAGATCGATGCCTCCAAGCTGGAGAACCAGATGTCCGAGGTTCTCGAGGAGCGGACCATCCAGGGGCAGCTTGCCGAGCGCAAGAGGAAGCTTGGGTTGCAGTAGATTCCGATGAAACACGAAAGGCGCCCCCGAATCGAAGGTGGGGCGCCTTCTCTTTTTTGGGTCAGTGCGGACCTCGTTGAGTCGCCGGCTGTCGTTTCTCGTGGCTGGCCTGTGGACTGGGAAGGCGCTGGGGGCCTGGGCCGGGACTCGGCTCCTCCAAGACCTCTTTGATCAGCTTCAGCAGGTCGGCGATGGCATAAGGTTTATTGATGAAACGATAGCCCCGCTCCTGGATCAGCGGCCACCGCGATCGCTCATCCGCGTAACCGCTGACGAGCAGCACGCGGCAATCGGGCTTACGGCGCCGCAGATCGTCGAGCAATCGAATGCCGTCGAAATCGGGCAGGACGACGTCGCTGAAGATCAAGGCAAAGTCGCCCTTTTCTCGTTCGAAGAGCTCCAATGCCGCAGTTGCGTTGGAAGCCTCGTACACGACGTAACCGTTCTCGCTGAGCAGTCGCACCGCCAGTTGAAGCACCTCGCCTTGGTCCTCCACCACCAGAACTCGCTCCCCATATCCCTGCAAATCTGCCAGATTGGGCGCTTTCTCAACCTCGGCCTGAGCGTCGCCTGAAGTCACCGGCAGGTAGACTCTGAACGTGGAGCCCTGTCCAGGCTCACTGACAACGTCCACCCAGCCCTTGTGTTGAGCTACAATGCCATAGACGACCGAAAGCCCCAGGACCAGTGCCTTTTCCACTTGCCTTCGTGGTGAAGAAGGGCTCGAAGATGTGTTGCAGAGTCTCTCGGTTCATGCCTGTTCCCGTGTCGGTTACCGACATAACGACGAACCGGTCCCGCCGCGCGTCTGAAGACCCTCCGGGGTCCTCAGGATAGAGCGTGTTCTCGGTCTTGATCGTGAGCTTCCCGCCAGTGGGCATGGCATCGCGGGCGTTGACGGCCAGGTTCATGACGACCTGTTCCAGTTGCCCGGCATCTCCGCAAATGGCGCCCAGGTCCGGAGCCAGATCGGTCTCTATGGCGATATCCTCGCCGATCAGCCGGCTAAGCATCTTCAGCATGCCATCGACTGTGTGGTTGAGGGCCAGCGGGACGAACTCCATGGGCTGTTTCTGGCTGAAGAGCAGCAAGCGCCGGGTCAGGCTGGCGGCGCGACTGGCGGTCCGCTGGATTTCTTCCAGGTCTCGGCGTAGAGGATCAGCCGGGTCGACCGCGGCCCTTGCCAGGCCAGCGTAGCCCTGAATTGCGGTCAAGAGGTTGTTGAAGTCGTGCGCTACGCCACCCGCCAGTGTACCGATCGCCTCCATCTTCTGTGAGTGAAAAAGCTGGTCCTGGACCCGCTTCTTGTCCGCCTCCGCTCTCTTCAAGTCCGTCACGTCACGCAGGGTCGTCAGCAACAGACTGCGATTGTCCCACTGAATTCGGTCCGAGTTAACCAATACCGTGATGGGGGGGGCGTTTATGCGCTTGAACGCGACCATCTGGTCGCGCACTCGACCGGTTTTCTGCAGAGTCCTTATAAACTCAGCGCGTTGAGCATCATCCTCGTACAATGAAGCCAGATCGATCCCGTCCAGATCTGCCGTCGTGTAGCCTCCGAGTGTCAGCGCAATCGTATTCGCCTTCACCAAATGGCGGTCTGAGTCAGAGATGACGATGCCGATCGGCATTGCGTCGAACAGCTGGCGGTACTTCTGCTCACTCTCGCCCAGTGCGGCCACAGCCTGTTCGTGTTCTGCCCGGTGACGCAGCGTTGTGATCCCAAATGCGATGTCTCCGGCCATCTGTTCCAGGAGTCTGACCTCTTCGGGGTGGAAAGTGTCGCGCTGGGGAGCTGTAATGGCGATGGCTCCGAGAGTGACGCCCTCCGCAATCAGGGGCAAGGCGATGGCCGAGGCGAACCCTTGTCGCAGCATTTCGTCGCGCCACCGGCTGTCCCAGAAGCTGGCGGCGATGTCGTTGCAGACCAGGGTTTGGCCTGTACGAACCGCAGCACCCACAGGATGGTGCCCGCTCTGAGTGTTGGACCACGTCCACTGCTCGCCTTCCAGGTGCCCACAATCACAGCCGGCCACGGGCAGCAGAGTGCGCGCTTCATCGTGCTCCGCAAAACCGATACTGGCAGAATACTCTCCGATATCCGCGATGTGCTTGCAGACAATCGACAGCAACGTGCCCTCATCTGCGGCGTGAATTACCGCCTGGTGACAGGCGCTGAGCAGCTGCAGCGCCCGATTCACTCGACGTAACTCGTCTTCGGTTCGGCGTTGCTCGGTCACGTCACGCATGGCGAAGACCTGCAGTTCGCGCCCGCCGAGCTGACGTGCCCAGGCCGCATAGTGACTCGTAATCCCCCGGCCATCCGCTGTCCGTATCTGGAGTGTGCCGGTGAGAGTCGCCCCGCCCCGCCGCGACTGTTGTTTCCACTCCAGTCGAGTCGGCTCCTGCTCTTCTGTCGGGCTCATCTCCCAGATCCTGCGCAGCCGCAGATCGGCCGCGCTGAAGCCTGTCATCTTGAGGAAAGCCGGGTTTGCGTCAACAATGTAGCCTTCGTCGGGATCGACGACGACCATGGCGCTGAGATTCTTCTCGAACAACGTCTGGAAGCGGCTCTCCGAGGCGCCCGCTTTTGTGGATAGGTGCGCAATCTGCTCAAGGGGGGAGCGCAAAACCAAGGGCTTGCCCAGGCCGTAGGCCACACTCAGGGCCAACATCGTGACCAGCCCCAGGCCGATGAGATTCTGCGTCATGCCCAACCCGGACTCTGTGACCGCGAATTTCGGCGGCATGCCGACGCTCACGAAAGTCGCGGCCGCGCCTCCGTCACTCAGGGGACCCAATGGCGCAACGGCAAACAGGCGCGGCTGGCCATCCGGTCCCGACCCTTCCAGAGCACCCTCCCTGGACTGAGCCAGGAAGGTTCTTATAGCCGGCGCCTCGGGCACGGGCTCGTTGACCTGTGCGGGAGCTGCGGGGTAACCGGCGAGGAGTCGTCCTTCGCGATCGACCAAGTCGATGGTTGCCCCGGCAGGGAGTTGGGCCCGATCTTCCAGTTTGGCCAGCCAGTCGAGGCTGACGAATGCAAAGAGCACGCCGTGGGTTTCCTGATCGGTATCGTCAACGATAGGGACTCCCAGGCCCAGGGAAGGCTTTCGAGTGACCGGCCCCGTAATGTAGGTGCTGAACACGAAAGTGCGCTGATCCAGGATGTTGTGGAATGCGTCCAGATTGGTGACGTTGATCGGTTCCGACGAGGGTAGTGCGCTGCATAGCAGGTCACCTGTCGTGCTGGCGACAGTGAAGTTGGCGTATACAGCATCCTGCTTCATCAACGCGGCGAGCCGGGTGGCACATGCCTCGCGGGCAGCCGGGCGACCGATCGCCAGATCATCGCTATCGATTTGAGGCAGGTCGGCAGCCGCCGTCAGGAATTGACGCCCATTGTTGATGAGTTCCGTGAGTTCGCCGGATGCAAATCGCGCGGCACGAAGCGATTCTGCCTGGGCCGCGAGGGTGTCGAGGCGGCGGTCTTCCAGATCGGTATAGAGCAGCAGGCCCAACGCGGGGATGACGGCCAACAAAACCAGGCCGATGAGGCGAACGCGCAGGTCGGCAAGGAAACGAGCCATGAGCATCCTCCGTCCCGGCCCCTTTCTTCGAGCGGAAAGAAGGAGTGCGAGGCGTTTTCTGTCACGTGCAATCGGATTAGTTGTTCCTATCCCTCAAGCCCAGCCAGCAGAGTATCGGTGAGGTCCGAAGACGAGGCATGGCCGTGCCGTTGCATCAGGGCTGGTTCTGAGTGGGGCCAGAACGCCTCACGATTGGAACAGCGCTCGAGTAGGACTGTTGCTTGACTGCGTCGGGTCCGTGGGTTCCACACAAAACTTGGAGGCTTGGCATAGGGTGGCAATGAGTGAGCCCCGTGGACCAGGCGAGACACGAAAACAACAGTGATCTCTGATGCGAAGCGTATATCCATCTACGAAATATTACCCGATCTTGTGGTTAATGTCAAGTAAGCGAACCTAGCGGGGCAGTCCCAATTTTCGGGAAAAGTAAAAATAATGTAAAATACACCAAATGCCGATCGAGATTGGTCAAACGAAAGCACGAGGTGAGTCCGGTGGAGAGAAGGCGGTCGCACGAGGTCAGGCATCAGCGGATCGTGGAGCTGGTCGAAAAGATCGACGACGAACTGTATGAATGGCGTGAAAAGCACCCAGATGCAAGCCTGGACGAAATTGTGGCGCACGTGACGCCTCGTCGTCGACAGCTTATGGGTGAATGGATCGGCCAGCTGGCAGGCCAGTTTGGGACTGGTGTGGTCGTCGAGGGTCTGGCCTGTGAGCGCTGTGGGCAGGCGCTGGTGTACAAAGGAGATTTGCCTCGAAGACAGGAACACCTGGAGGGCGAGACGACCCTCCGACGAGCGTACCTCTACTGTCCCCAATGCCAACAGGGGATTTTTCCCCCTCGACCAGCGTCTCGCCTTGGGGCAACATAGCTGGACCCCACATACGGTCGAATGCGTTCTGGAACTGGCGGCTGCCATGCCTTGTGCTCGGGCAGCGGAGATCTTCCACGGCTTGACCGGCATACCGCTTGGCCGCAGCACTCTGCATCGCCTGGTGCGAGAGCACAGGGAGCACATCAGGCGAGTGCCAGACCAAGGCAGCGACTGAGGGTGCACGTCCCGTCCGCCCGCAAAGTCGCCTAAAACTTGGGACGCGTTTCTGTGACGTCCGGCTCTTGGCTCTTGTCAGCGTGCTGTCAGGCGAATGTCATGCACCGCCCTTTGGCCTGTGCTATAATGCAGACGTGCGTTTGTGGCGAACTCGACGGTGTCTTTGACGGTGCCTCATCCCCATGATATACTCGTGGGGTGGCATTGAGCAAACCGAGATCGTTGAGTTCGCCGAGAGCTACGTGCCCCCACTGCTGCTCGTAGGTGGTCGGCCATTGCGTTCCTTCTCGCCGGTTGTACGCTGACGATGAGGAGGCGGGCACGAGCTTTCGGCCGTCCCATGAGGTCGTTTGCGAAGGAAGAGGTCTGTCACATGAATCGAACCCGGATCATATTCTTCGTCGTCCTGGCCGTTGCGCTGATCATCGTCGGTGCGTCGCTGGTCTTGACCTCAACTGGGAGGCAGCCGCAGGCGGTGCTGCCCACACCACCCGCACAAGTGTCGGTGAGCGTGGTGACGGCCTTGCCCGTCGAGCCGTTTATCCGCGATGCGGCGAAAGCGTTCAACGCGGAGCAACACCGCCTCGAAGGCAGCCTGATCAACGTGTCTATCGTCCCGATGGACGGCCTCGTGGCGATGGGTCAGTGGGATCGGGAAGAGATGAGCCCGATTCCGGCTGCCTGGATTCCGGAAAGCCGCTATCTAGTAGAGCTGGTGAACGCCGCCTACAAGGAGCGCCTGGGCCGAGACGTCTTTCTGACCGATGGGGAGTATCGCGCTCGCCCCATTGCGACGTCCCTGTTCGCCTGGGGCATATACGCGAGCCGCGCCAAGGTGCTGGAGGCTAAGTACGGCACCATCGATTGGCAAGCCATCCACGATGCTGCTATTTCCAAGGGCGGTTGGCGCGAGTTGGGAGGCCAGCCGGATTGGGGCTATTTTAAGCTCGTGGTGCCTAACCCGCGCAAGAATGTCGGCGGCCTGTTGGCCATGGTCGCGGCAGCGGGCGGTTACTTCAAGCAAACCACCGTAGGTACAGCCCAGGTGAGCGATCCCGCCTTCCAGGCCTGGCTCAAGGAGCTGATGGGCGCCGTAACCGATTTTTCCAGTCTTGGTGCCTACTCGGTGGAGAACCTGGCCCTCTTTGGATACTCAATGGGTGACGGTGGACAACTGCTGGAAAGCGATCTGCTCACGAACATGGCTGGCATCCAGACGCGATGGCAGGATCCGCTGGTCATCGTCTATCCGGAGTATCTGAGCTGGTTCGACTTCCCCTTCACGGTGTGGATGGGACCGGAAACCAGCGCCCTGGAGAAAAACGCGGCGCTGGAGTTCGAGGCCTACTTGTTGTCGCCTGACGTCCAGAAGAGCGCCGTGCAGCGCGGTCTGCGTCCGGCCAACCCGGAGGTATCGATCGATGGCCCTGACAGCCCCTTCGTTAAGTGGAAAGACCAGGGCGTGCTCACTGTCGTCCCACGCAGTTCAGCCATCCGTTTCCCGGATCGTGATGTCCTGCTGGCACTGCTGCGCTGGTTCGATCTGAACGTGACGCAGAAATAAGGGAGGAATCAGCTATGCCGAGACGAGCGAAAAACAAAGGCGGCTGCTCCCTCCTGACCGTGGTTTTGATCATCGTTCCCTTTGTCGCCTTGCTGGCCTGTGGAAGCCTCTACAGCCTCGTCAGCAGCGTGGTCGAACCCGGTCCGTCGCCAACGCCGACGCCGGAAAGCGGGCTGCGGATGGCTTATTCGCCTGAGAAGGGCGTGCTCTTCACCGAGCTGGTGGGCGACTTCAACGCCCAGAATCTCAAGGCGCCGGACGGCGAGCCGCTGAAGATCTCGGCGGTGCAGATGGCCTCGGAGGACATGAGCGACGCCGCCCTGCGTGGTGATCTGAAGGCCATCAGCCCTGACTCGTCTATCTGGCTGGACCAGATAGACCGTGCGTGGATGGCTCAGAACCAGAGTGATTCGTCGGTGGTCGGCGAGACGGTTCGTTACGCGATCTCGCCCGTGGTCATCGCCACCTGGGAGAATGTGGCCCGATCCATGGGTTACCCGGACAAGCGCATTGGCTGGGAGGACATTATTGCGAAGGCCCGATCCGACCCGAAGTTCGGTTGGAGCCACCCTTCCACCGGCTCCGCCAGCGGTCTGCTGGCCACGCTAGCCATGTTCTACGCGGGCGCGGGCAAGACCCGGGGGTTGACCATCGAGGACGCGAAGGCTGATGCTACTCTGCAATACGTCGGCGCGGTCGAGAAGACGGTCCGGCACTACGGCGAAGGCGAGTGGCCGGTCATTCAACGCCTCATTCAGGACGGGCGCCAGGATCTGGACGCATTTGTAGTCCAGGAGCAGCTCGTGATCTATTACAATAGCCAGGCAAGCGGCGAAAAGCTGGTGGCCATCTATCCGCGCGAAGGCACCCTGTGGGAAGACCATCCATTGGCTTTGCTTGAGTCAGGAAGCTTGTCGGCGGACGATCGCCTGACGTTCCAGAAGTTCCGTGACTATCTGGCATCGAAGCCGGCGCAGGAGCGTGTGCTCAGCCACGGCTTCCGTCCCACGGACCTGACTATCTCGCTCAACGATCCACAGTCGCCCGTCTCGGCGAAGAACGGCGTGAACCCGGCGGAGCCTCAGACAGCGCTGCAGATTCCGGGGCCGGCGGTGGTCGAGGTCGTGCGCAACGTCTGGTGGTACACCAAGCGTCACACCAACGTCTACCTGGTCGTGGATACGTCGGGCAGCATGCAGGGCGAGAAGCTGGACGCGGCTCGCGAAGCGCTCAACGTCTTCCTCGATCAGATCAAGGGCGACCAGGAGAGCGTCGGCATCGTGGAGTTCTCAAGTTCGGTCAACAACATCATTCCGCTGGCCGAGCTGAGCGGCAGTCGCCAGGCGCTCCAATCCAACATCAACGACCTGAGCGCCGGCGGTGATACCGCCCTGCTCGATGCGATTAAGGCGGCGTACGATCGCCTCCAGAAGCTCGGCGACCGCGAGCGCATCAACGCCATCGTGGCGATGACGGACGGCCGCGAGAACAACTCGAGCATCAGTCTGGATCGGCTTCTGAGCGTCATCAAGAGCGGCAACAGCCGCGGCGTGCCGGTGGTCGTCTTTTGCATTGCGTTTGGTGACGACGCCGACATGGGTGTCCTGCAATCCATTGCCCAGGCCAGTAACGGGCAGGCGCGCAAGGGCGACTTGAACACGATCCGTGGGCTGTACAAGATCCTATCGACGTATTTTTAAACGACAGAGATGTCTCTCGCAAAGACGCAAAGCGAGAACCGGTTGTTGTTCTTTGCTGTACAGAGGAACGAATGGCTGACAAAACCGACTTCCGCGCCGAACTCAAGAGCCGGACCTGGCAAACGATGCTGGGCTACGCCTTCTACCGCCTGGAGAGTGCGCTCACCATTGCCCTGATCCTCGTGCTGGTCGTCCTGTTGCCTCAGCCCTTCAGTTTGTGGCGCTGGTGGTACTGGCTGGTATTGGGAATCGTCGCCGAGGGACTCATCATCTACACGAGCCTCACCGATCCCGATGCGACTCGCCACGTGGTCGAACAGATGCTGCGCGAGGAGTTCAACCCGAGGACGCTACGCAATCGTCGCTACCGCGAGCGGCTGGAGAAAGCCCTGGATTACCATCGACGCATGGACGAGCTCGTGCAGGAGACGGGCAACGATCTGCTGCGTGAGCGACTGGCGGCCGCCCTCACCAGCGTCGACGATTGGACGGCCAATATGTATCGCATTTCCGTTCGGCTCGACGCTTTCGAAGGGGATCGAGTGATCGCGCAGGATATGAAGACCGTGCCGGCGGAGCTGTCCGCCCTGGAAAAGCGCCTGCAGACCGAGAGGGATCCCGCGGTGCGCACCCAGGTGGAAGAGACGCTGAACAGCAAGCGCGCCCAGGCTGAGAGCCTAAAGGCTCTGCAGAGCATGATGGACAAAGCCGATCTTCAGCTCGAGCAAACCCTGTCTGATCTAGGCAACATCTACTCGCAGTTGCGGCAGATCGAAGCGCGTGACGTCGAGAGCGGCCGCGCCCAGCGTATCGCCGACGACATCGGCGAGCAGGCGTCCATGCTCAAGGACATCGTCCGGTCGATGGATGAAGTGTACGTGGCGCGTGGGACGTCGGGCGTAAAGCGTGAAGCGTAATGCGTGATGCGTAACGCGTGGTGCGGGTCGCGGGATCGGTGACGGGTAAGGCATGGCACGTGAACGTGCGAGATCTGAATCAGGGGCATCGTCATCACGTATTACGCATCAAGTGTTACGCAGTACGCATCACGCATTACGTATCAGGGCAGTGGAGGCGTGAATGTCGAAGCTAATCTCATGGATTTGGCCGGTGATCGTGCTGGTTTCGCTGGTGGCTTGCGGCGGTGTGGCCCAGCCCAAAGGCGAAGTGCTGGTCTACGTTACCGTGCCGCTTTCCGGCTTCCAGGCCAACGGTGGGCAGACCGTTCTCGGCGGCGCCAATCTGATGGCGAGCCGCATCAATCGCGCGGGCGGGTTGCTGGGCTATACGGTGAAGGTGGTCGGCCTGGACGACGAGTCCGATTCGGGTGTGGCCGTGGACGTGGCCAAACGAGTCAAGGCGGACGTCGACGCAGGCAAGAAGGTCCTGGCCGTCATCGGCCATTTGAACAGCGGCCAGACGCTGGCCGCCATGGACATCTACAAAGACCTGCCGCTGCTCGTGATCACTCCCACCTCGTCGGAGGTCTCCCTGACCAAGAAGGGCTACACCAACTTCTTCCGGGTCAACGCGAACGACGTGACCCAGGGCAAGGTGGACGCCGATTTCTTGGTGAACACTCTGAAGGCAAAGCGCATCGCCGTGGTTCATAATGACACCGAGTACGGCACCGGCCTGCGCGACCAGATCACCCAGGCGCTGAAGAGCCTGGGGGCCGAAGTGGTGCTCACTCTGCAAGTTAAAGAAGGACAGGACGCCTATCCACTGGAAGTGAAGCAGATCGAGGCGGCCGCGCCGGATGCGGTGTTCTACGCCGGATACGAAGTTGAAACGCCGTATTTGCGCGCCGATTTGGTGGCGGCGGGGGTGAAGACGCCCATGCTGGCCAGTGACGGTGCGTTCCTGGCGGCCACGATCGACGAGGCACAGGGTGCGGCGGAGGGTTTGTACGTCAGCGCCTTCGCGCCGAGCCCTAGCTCAGTCGTCGATGGCCAATGGGTCAAGGAGTACCAGGCCGTCGAGTTCCGCAATCCGGACACGTATTCCATAAATGGCTACAGCGCGCTCGACGTGCTGGTCCACGCGGTGCAGAAGGCCAACAGCCTGGAGCCGCAGCGGTTCATCGAAGCGGCGCGCCAGGTCGACTTCGATTCGCCGATTGGGCGTATCGCCTTCGACGCTCAAGGCGATCTCAAGGAGCAGCGCGTGTTCATCTTCCAGGTGAAGGGCGCTCAGTTCGAACAGGTTTGGCCCCAATAGGCGCTGGTTTGTTGATTACTTGGCATGCATTATCGCTTTACCTGCACTTGACATAGATTCTGTTCCGTGCTATAATACACACAAGGTACGCACGTAGACCAGTGTACGGTTGATATACCAGTTGCTCTCGGCCCACCTTGCCGAGTCTCCCCAGCAGTGGTATGACGGACTTGGTTTTCTCTGCGGAAATACCCCTGCGGAGCCCCTGAGAATCCGGCCGGTCTGCCACACAGCGGTCCAATTTAAGGAGGCAACGCCATGAGAAGTCGTGTTCTAACCTTTGTTCTGTTGGCCCTGGTCATTGCGATCGCCGTGGTCGGCATGTCCGCCTGTACGAGGGCGAAGCCAAACCGCCCGGCCGCGATCGCTCCCACGTCGGCGCCGCTCCCCACGGTGGCGAAAGTGGAAACGCCGGCCACAAAGGTCGCCGTCGCCGTAGTTACTCCCACCTCCATTCCTGAGAACGTCGCGCCTATTCCGCTGGAGCCATCGCCCACGATGGTCCCTGGCATGCCGACGCCTACCGTCAATCCGCCGGCGGCCCTGGGCAGTGAGCCCGCTCCGGCTGTGACGTTGAT
Source organism: uncultured Chloroflexia bacterium (assembly GCA_963843645.1). Taxonomy (GTDB): domain Bacteria; phylum Chloroflexota; class Anaerolineae; order DAOTYC01; family DAOTYC01; genus CAWJLE01. Next base: position 226,436 of record CAWJLE010000006.1, read on the forward strand.
TGTCCCGCTGACGCCGCCCGTCGAGTCGACACCAGCTCCGACGCCGGGTGTCGCGCAACCTCAGGCGGAACAGCCGGGCGCCCCCTCCAACGTCCCGACCAAGACGTACCAGGTGCAGTCTGGCGACACTCTGTTCGGGATCGCCGTGCGCTTCGGGACCAGCGTGGAGACGCTGAAAGAGCTCAACAATCTGCCGAACGATATGCTCACCGTCGGCCAGGATCTGCTGATTCCGATCCTTCCAGGGTCAGAGGCGGCGGCGCCGACTGTTGCAGTCCCTGTCGCTCCGCGTGTCGTCGCGCCAACTGCAGCGGCTCCTTCCGCCCAGGTGGCTCCTCGCCAGGCCGTGCCGGGGGGCAGAGTCCACGTGGTCAAGCCAGGGGAGAATCTGTTCCGCATTGCGCTCAGCTATGGGGTCTCGCTGGAAGCAGTGGCCGAGGCAAACAACATTACCCCTCCGTGGTATACGATCTACGTAGGCCAGCGGCTTGTCATTCCGTGACGATTGGGGACCGCTCGCCCATCCTGATTCGGACGGGGAACGAAGGAAATCGCTCCTTGCCACGTAGGCGCTGGGGTCAGGTCAGGCGGGGGCGTTGAACCGGTTTCTTCAGCGTTGTGCTCGTTCACAGAGAACCACTCGCGTGGCGCGGTGGTTCTCTGTGGTTACGTGGAGGAGAATGGCATGGTCGATAACGTGCCGACTGAAGGCGCTGTCTCTCACACAGGACGGAAGCTATACCTGGTTCCCATGGTTCTGACCATCGCTTCAAAGGACGCCCCGGAGGGCTACAACGAGAAGGTGGAGGCGTTTTGGCGGCAGGCGGCGGAGCACATGCGCAGGCTGGAGGCGCGCTTCGGCGCAGTGCGCAAGATCTACCACGAGTCTGTGTCCTCGACAGAGGCAGACGCCGCGCTTAAGACGCTGGAGCGTGCCAACGCTGCCGCGTTTGTTCTCATCGACCGCAAAATCAAACAGGGCGCGCAGTGGACGTCTGTCGAAGAAGCCGGACTGCTGCAGGAGGTCGTCGATTGGAGCCGCTGCCTGACCGTGGTGGATGGCCCGACGGTGGCCAGGCAGTTGTCCGGGTTCTTGCATGAGGCCAGCCAGAAACGCAACGCGGTCATAGCGCAGCGCATCGACGCGAGTCTGGGCGATGACGAGGCGGGGCTGTTGATCCTAGCGGAGGACCACGCCGTCCAGTTCCCGCCCGACATGCAGGTCTTCTACGTGTCGCCGCCGTCGCTCGATGAGATCAACCGGCTTCTGCGTGAGGCCGCAGCCAGGCAAGATACTTCCGCATCGTAAGCAGCCCCGAAGGCCTAATGCGTAGTAGCGACGCGCAATGCGTGGTACGTTGTGCTCGATGGCACAGTACATATCACGCCGTACGTATCACGTATTACGCGCTCAGTGCCAGAAGAACGACCGCTCCGCGCTGGGCGGACTGGCGGGCTTCAGTCCCGCAGGATCGATATTGACGCTCTGACTGTGGTAGACTTGCACGCGCCAGCGAAAGAGCTGGTGACTGGGCGTCTCCGTCTTGCAAATGCCGGTTGGTACTCGCCAGCCGCTGGACCGCGTCCAGGCGTATTGGACGGTTTCCTGCCCGCTGCACGCATACTTCAAAGAGACCACGTACCAGTCATCCGCACCCAGAATGCCGACAGACGTCCAATTCAGGAGCACCGGTTGAGTGTCGCTCCAAAAGTGCTGCTCGTTGGGCGGTGACAACGGTGCGGGCGCCCAGTAGCGCGGACCTGGCGTCGGCGTGCCGGTTGGCAGGGGCGTGGGCGAGGGGGTGGGGATGACAGGCAGTGGCACGAGCAACGACTCTCCGGCTCGAATCAGCTCTTGCTCCTCGATGTGGTTGGCCTGCATAATCGCGTCCAGCGAGGCGTGAAACTGCTGTGCGATGCTCAGCAGGCTGTCCCCGGGTTGGATGATGTAAACAGCCTTGGTTACCTCTGGCGTCGGACTGAGCTGCTGTCTAGGCTTGTCGGCGCTGACCGGAATCACCAGTGTCTGGCCGACACTGAGCCAGCTGGCATTTTTCAGATTGTTGGCCTTCATGATGTCGTCCACCGTGCTGCCGGCCCAGATGGCAATCGAGCCGAGTGTGTCGCCGGCCTGTACCTCATACACCATTGGAGTGGCAGCCGGCTGGCCTTCCGAGGGCGCCGCAGGCGCCGCGGTTGGTGGGATGAGCAGCGATTGCCCCTGGCGCAACGTGCGGGGGTCCGTGATCTGGTTGGCAGTCATGAGTTGCTCGATCGTCAGGCCGTACTTCGACGCGATCGTGCCCGGGTTTTCTCCGGCTTCCACGATGTGGCGCACAGGCGTAGGGGTCGCGGTAGCGGTGGGCGTCTCGGTGGGCGTCGGGCTTCGTGTTGGCGTGAGGGTCTCCGTCGGCGTGGCCGTCCGGGTGGCGGTCGCGGTCAACGAAGCGACCTGTGCGAGCAACGAAGGTCTCACCGCCCTCGAAGCAAAGGGCCACGCCCACTGCACTGCGAAGACGAGCAACGCCACCACCAGGACGATCAGCAGCAATACGCTGGCTCGCACGGACTCAGGCAGCGGGATCGGCGACCACGCCGGGTGCGGCAGAGGAATACGTGGCATTCGTAGAGTTCGATCGAGCTTTTCAACCGGCTGGCCGCACATCATGCAGACCTTCGCCTGAGAGGGCATCGGCGTGCCACACTCCGGGCAAAAGATCTGCTGTATTTCTGTGGTGTCGTCGTGGCCACAGCGCGGGCAGGTCAGGGATTGGTCATTCCTGACCATGCCGCAGATGGGGCATTTCATTATTTGAGTACCTCTGGGTTCACCACCGAGGCCGGGACCTTTTCTTCCTGCAGGAACTCGCTGACCAATTGATAGCCAGCGGACCAGTAATCCTCCAGACCTTCCACGCTGTAACTGGCGATGTGCGGCGTCAAGATGACGTTGTCCAGTTGCAGCAATGGATTCTCAGCCGGGGTCGGCTCCTGCTCGAAGACGTCCAGCCCGGCAGCCAGCAGCCGGCCCTCTCGCAGTGCCGCCGCCAGTGCGTGCTCGTCCACCAGATACCCGCGGGACGTGTTGATGAAGATGGCTCCGGGCTTCATCTTGGCGAACGCGGCCGCGTCAAACAAGTGGCGCGTCTCTGCGTTGGCCGGCGCGTGGACCGAGACGGCATCGGATCGACTCAACAGCTCGTCGAAAGGCACCCATTCGACACCGGCGCTCGCGGCAATCGCCGGGTTGATGTATGGGTCGTAGGTCATGCACTGCACGCCGAACGGGGCGATCTTCTTCACCACCATGCGAGCGATTCGTCCGAAGCCCACCAGGCCCAGGGTCTGCCGGCGAACGCGCGGAGTGCCGTACGCGACCATGGGCTCCCAGCGGCCCGAGCGAACAGCCTGCGTGTGCGGCAAGAGGCGCCGCAGGCAGGCCAGGTACAGAGCAATCGCGTGGTCTGACACCTCTTCGGCGGTCGCTGCCGGCATGTTGGCGACCATGATACCACGGCGGGTCGCCTCCGCGACATCGATGGTGTCGTACCCTGCGCCCATTCGAATGGCCAGCCGGCACTCTTTCATGTTGTCGAAGGTGGCTGCCGTCACCGCATAGCGGCCGGCGCCCACGAGGAGGACCGGCGCGTCCGGCCCAAGCGCCGCGTTCTCTGCTTCGGCGCCGAAGCGGTCCCCTCGAATGAGTGTTAGCCCTGTTTCCACGAATCGCTGGGCGAACCACGCGGGTTCCTGGTAGAGCTTGCCGTCGGTTGGAATATAGAGCACCTGTCCATTGGTCGTCATAGTCTTCTCCGGGGCAACGATGTGATGTATGTCATTGTCGGGCATTATAGCATAACCGCGAGAGAGCAACAACGAGGGCAGGACGAGCGCGGCGGTACAGATGCAATGGCGCCGGCCGCGCAACGCCTTGCCCGAATCGCCGAAGGGGCGTATAATTCCGGTGTTGCAAGAGCGACTTTGATGGAGGTTAATGGTCGCATGACACGCCCATCCAATTCTCCCGACTGGCAGCAGGTCTCGGATTGGTCTTTTGGTCTGATCGAGGATTTACGCCTGGCCTGGCGTTTGCTCCAGGATCAGCGAGTTCCCGGGGTGATCAAGCTTGTCCCGGTCGTCGCCATCGTCTACGTCCTATCGCCAATCGACTTCGTTCCGGACTTCTTTCTCGGCCTGGGCCAGATCGATGACGTTGCCATTCTCCTGCTGGCCTTGAAGGCGTTTATCAGCCTGTCGCCGCAGCCGGTGGTCGATCAGTATCTACATGACATAAAGAGAAAGGCTCCGCGCACAACCTCGGATGGTGACGAGACGGAGTACGTCACCGCCGAGTACCGAATACTGAACGACGATGAGTGATGGTCCGGCGAGGTGAGGGATGGCTGAGACGGGACTGCTGCCGCCGAACGACGTCGCGCGCACGCTGGGCATTTCGCCCTCGACGCTGCGTCGCTGGTCAGCGGAGTTCTCCGAACTGCTGTCCGACACCGCCGGACGGCCGGAACCTTCGCCACAGGGCGAGCCTGCTCACCGTCGCTACACTGATGCGGACATCACCCTCCTCGGGCAGGTTGGCGACCTGCTGCGCCGGGGGCTGACCTATCGTCAGGTCGCCGATCACCTGCGCGATGATCCGGCTTCCGCTGTCGAGTCTGACGGATCGGCGCCGGAATCCGTCGAGTCGAAGTCAGTCATCGTTCAGCCGTCTCGCGTCGTCACCCCGGCGTTTAATATCATCACCGATGCATTGCAGTCCGTCGTGGACAACCAGCAGAACGTTCTGAGCAGCCAACAGGCCAATCGCGATCTTCTGGGCGTCGTCATCCAGGACAATTTCAACCTGAAAGAGGAGAACTCGCGCCTCCGTGAGCGCATGATTCATCTGGAGCGTGAGCTGTCCGAAGTCCGTCGCCGTAGTGACGAGACCCGCGTCCAGCTTCTGGAACGCGTCCAGGCGGTGGAAGCCTCCTCGAAACCCCGACGGGGTTGCCTGGCGGCTCTATTGGGGCTGCAGTAGGCGCCGTGGCTTCTCGGCACCGCTCGTTGCGTCGGTCAAGGTGTAGAATGCGTCACGGGGGACGCAACAGATGCCGATAACTCAACTAATCATAATTCTACTTCCAGTGCCGTTGTTCGCGTTTTGGCTATGGATGTTCCGGGACATGATCAACAACGACCGCCTGCCCGGCAATTCAAGGAATACCTGGATGTTGCTCTTCGTTTTCATGAACGTCTTTGCTGCGATTTGGTATTACGTCGCTGAGTATAGAAACAGGTATTAGCTCTCCGGCTTCAGTTGATTGAGTCCGGTGAGTCGATATCAGCCGCGCGTTGTTCACGATTTCGGGCTGACTCCCGCTGAAAGCGAAGTTTATGATATAATATGAATCGGGGTGAATATTGACCGATCCTTCTTCGCACTTTCGCGAGCGCCGAACTTGACTTTTGCGCGCGTTTGTGCGATAATCCATTAGCGAACAAAGCTTCACAAACCCATATGCTCGATCATTGGCTTTGATGGTTTACAAGATCATCACTTTCCATGCAATCCTTTGAGGAGGTCTTCTAAATGGCTGAAGGTAGGGGATTTTACAAGGACAAGCCGGTAACCTTCGCTTTGCCGGAGAGCTGGAACCTTCTGGCGATGGCGGAGCCCACGTCGGTGCCGGCGGCACGTAACGTGGCCGCAGCGGTCAAGCAGGCCGTGAACAACCCGGTCGGTATGCCGAAGCTTGAGACGCTGTTCCCGCTTGCCAATCGAAAAGTCGCCATCCTGGTGGATGACGGAACGCGGCCCACGCCGGCGTCCCAGGTCGTCAACCCGTTGATGGAGATTCTAAGCGGTCTCGGCGTGAAAGATGAGGACGTCGACATCGTTATGGCCCGCGGCACACACACCCCTCCGGATGAGGCCGGGATTCGCTGGAAGATCGGCGAGGATGCGTGGAAGCGCTTCCGTTTTACCATGCACGACCCCGACGACATGAGCAAGCTGACCTACACCGGCACCACCAGCCGGGGCAACAAGTGCTACTTGAACAGCGTCGTCGCCGCATCCGGATTGAGGATTGCGATTGGCCTGAGCAACCCGCACTATTTCGCCGGCTATGGCGGCGGCCCCAAGATCATTCTGCCTGGTGTGTCGGCCCGGTCGACCATTGCCTACAATCATCACTTCATCTCGGATCCCAAGACGATCCTGGACATCACCAATGGCAACCCGGTCTGGGAGGACATGCTCGAGGCGGCTCGCCTGGCGAAGCTCAACATGAAGATCGACGTCGTCCTCAACCAGGATCAGGCCATTTACAAGGTCTGCGCCGGCGAGGTTGAGGCAGCCCAGGCTGCTGCTATCGCTGCGCTCAAGGAAATCTACGGCGTCGCGGTCCCGAAGATGTCGGACGTGACCATCACCTCGGGCTATCCGCTGGAGTCCAACCTGATCCAGTCCGGCAAGGCGATTCTGAACGCCGACGTGGTGACGAAGCAGGGCGGCGTCATCATCATGATGTCCAGCTGCCCCGAAGGCTGCGGTCCCAAGTTCTACGAGACCCTGGCCGAGCGGCCCAAGCCCGAGGATGTCATCGAATGGGTCGGCAACGGCAAGGCCTCTCCGACCGGCGGCCCGATGGCTGCCCGTATCCGCGAGCTCCTCAAGACCAAGCAGCTCATCGTGATTACCGAGGGCGTCACCCCGAAGCAGCTCGACGACATGGAGATGACGTTCGCTCCGACCGTCGACGATGCGGTCAAGATGGCGTATGCGAGTCACCCGAATGCCGACGTGACGATTCTGCCGGTGGGCGGTTCCACGCTGCCGATTCTGCCGCGCTGATCGACGTTTGTTACCCGCGTCATTCTCAAAGAGGGCCGGATCACCCGGCCCTCTTTGTTATTGCCAGTCCCGGTTCAACGCGGCGTCGAATTGCTCCAGCACCTCTCCGCCGCGCACGCGAATGCGCGTCAGCTGGAAGAGGGCGGCGGACGGGTGGTCGATGCCTTGCTGCGTCGTGACGGCCGCCCAGTATCCTGCGTCCCTCACTGCGGCGACCACTTTGCGGTCGTAGCCGCCGGATGGATAGCAGAAGAGCCGCACCGGCTGCTGGATGTGCGCTTCGATCGCTGCCTTGGAGCTCACGATCTCCCTCGTGAGAAAGTCGGCGGGCTTACCGCGCAGGTCCGGGTGGCTGTACGAGTGTGAGCCAAACTCCATGCCGGCCGCGCTCATCAGCTCCACGTCGCGCCAGGAGAGGTAGTCGCGGTTCTCTTCGTCGATCGGCTTACTGAAAATGAAGAAAGTCCCGGTGAAGCCGTACTTCTTCAGCAGGGGGAAGGCCACGGTGTAGGCATCCTTGTAGCCGTCGTCAAAGCTCAGTACGATCGGTTTGGCGGGCAGAGTCGTCCCGCATTGCAGGTACGTCACGAGATCCGACAGGCGGACGGCATGATAGCCCTCATTCGCCAGGTATCGGAGCTGCACCTCGAAGTCCGGACCGGTCACGGACAGATCGCGCCGTACCGAGTCTGCCCCTCGTGGAGGATCTGACACATAGTGGTACATCAAGACCGGAACCCGCGCGTCGCGGCGGACCCCGTCGGGCGTCGGCAGCGTCACGGCGGCCATCGCGAGGGTAGAGTGGGTCGGCGTCGCAGGCTCCAAGGTAGGCGTCGAAGACGGCGCGTCAGTCGGCGTGGGCGAGGCGGTGGCCGTAGCGGTGGACGTGGGAAAGGGCTGCGTCGCCGCCACAGTGGGCGACGGCGATGGCGCTGTCGTCGTCAGGTCGATGGGTGTCAGGCGCTCTGTGGTTTCACGGTGGGAAACTCGAACTGCTTCGGTCGGCGTCTGGGCTGACTTGAAAGCGACGAGCCCGCCTGCCAACAACAGCGTGGACAACAGCGCCGTTTTTACTATCAAATTGGGTTTCGTTTGGTTCATGATTGTCCTGATATTCACCTTAATCGTCGCGCGCAAATACGCCGTTGACGACAGTTGAAGGATGAGGCGAGCGACGTGCGTCGAAAACAGAGTCTCCATGGTCCGGGCGCCGCGGCGTCCGGCGTTGGAACAAGGCGTGGGATCACGGACAGGGCTCGATCGATGATGGGAGTGTCAGCGACTGCGGTGTTGCTGGTGTCGCGAACCAGGCCACTGATTATAGCTGATTCGAAATGGCTGTCAAAACGTTGATATGGGCGCGCGGTTGACGGGGCCTCTGATGTGAAGTACACTGCACGTGCCACTTGCTGCCAAAATTCGCTGCCAATATTAAGGAGGACATGCTATGTCTCTCGTCAACGGCGTTGACATGCTGCGCACGGCCCGCCGCGAAGGCTATGCCGTCGGAGGCTTCGATATCTTCGATCTTCACTCGGCCCAAGCCGTGATTCTGGCGGCAGAGCTGGAAAACAGCCCGGTCTTTTTGCAGGCCTGCGTTCGCAGCGTAGAGCACCTGGGTTTCCGGCGCGCAGCCCTCATCATGCGGACCGAGGCCGAGTTAGCCCGTGTGCCAGTCGCGATTCACTTCGACCATGGCGACGAAGTGACCTGTCTGTGCGACGTGGATGAGGCACTGGAAGCCGGATTCACGTCGGTCATGGTCGACGGCTCGCGCTTGCCGCTGGAGAAGAACATCGCTCTGACGGCAGGAGCGGTTGAACGAGCGCACGCCGTGGGTGCCGGTGTAGAGGGCGAAATCGGCGAGATCGGGCGCGTCATCGGCGGCAAGGCCGACGATGTCGCTCAGCGAACTGCGGCGGGCGACGATCCGAGCGCCTGGCTCGCTCGCGATGAGGATGCCGCCCGCCTGGTGAAGGAGACGGGCCTCGATTGCCTGGCTGTGTCCATAGGCTCTGTGAGCGGTACCAGCTCACGCTTGAACCTGCCGCGGCTTCGCGCCCTGTCCCAGCTTCTGGCCCTGCCGCTCGTGCTCCACGGCGGCACCGGAGTGCCCGAAGAAGATCTGCGTGAGGCTGTCGGACTGGGCATCGCCAAGGTCAATATCGCTCATGGCGTTCGGCGCGCCTACATCACCAGCGTGCGAGAGCAGCTGGCCGACGGTACGAACACGGACAATGTGTACGATCTGCAAGACGCTGCCAGGTATGCGATGCGCCAATACGTGCAATCCAAGATCCGCCACCTTAGGGGTAAGTCGTAGAGCAATGCCTCGTCCGACCTCTCTCCCAGCCGCTCCCTTCTCAGGGAAACGGCGGGGGAGAGAGGATCGGGACCTGATTCCCCTAGAAGAAATAACCCTCAAGAATATTGACAAACAGGGAATATTATGGTAGTATGGTAATATCATCATACCAGACCTTACGCATCTACGTAACCCTATAACTCACCCACACGAATAAACCTGTTGCCCGAGACAAGGATGCCTTGTATGGTCGAGCAAGTGTTCGGTGCGGTTCAGCACGATCGTCTGTGTGAGCAGGTCGCCCGGCAGCTGCAGGATATGATCCTCGCCGGTGACCTGCCCGAAGGCTCTCAGCTGCCGCCTGAACGCGAGCTGACCGAACGCTTCGGAGTCAGCCGGACAGTCATCCGCGAGGCCATGAAGCTGCTGGGAGAGCGCGGCCTCGTCGAGGTGTTGCCAGGGAAGGGCAGCTTCGTCACTCGGCTGAGCACGGAGGCGGTGTCTTTGTACATCGGGCTGCTCGTCAAGGCGCGAGAGGCTTCCCCTAGTCTGTTCCACGAAGTCCGTACTGCTCTGGAGGTCGCTGCTGCCGGGCATGCCGCGATCCGTACGACCCCCGAAGAACTCGCTGCCTTGCGCTCCGTAGTCGAAACCATGGAAGACTGTTTGCTGCGCGACTCAGAAGAAGGCTTCATCGCCGGCGATCTCGAGTTGCACGCGATGTTGGCCGAAGCCAGCCACAATCCTCTGTTTCGAGCTCTCCTCGAGCCGATTAGAGGTGCCATCGCCGACCTGCGACACCTGACGTACGCGGTATCAGGTTCCCCACGACGTGGTCAGGCCTTCCACCGCTCACTTGTTCAGGCCATCGAGCGCGGCGATGCGATAGCCGCACGCGAGATCATGCAGCAACACATGGCCCAGGTCGCTGGTGACATCGAAGAGGCTCTGGCTGCGAACCCGCCCTGATGACGCAGGCGTCGCCTGATCTTTGAGGCGATGGCCTACTTTGCCCCACTCAATCGCCCCAGACGTTAGGAAGTCGGTTTGTGAATCTTGACCGTGATAGATAGGAGGTGATGCCCAGGGGGGAGACCGACTCGAGCACCAGCGAAGAGATTCACGGCACGTAAAATTGAGGATCCTCGCTCTGTCTTTAGCCAAAGGAGGTTAAATCCAATGAACAGGATGTTCCGGTGGGTGTCCGTATTGGTACTCGTGGCCATGCTGGCCTCGTTGCTGGCCGTGGCGGGTCCGGTCGGCGCGCAGGGCGACAAGCCCTTCGCCGGCAAGACGATGCGCCTGCTGTACAATAACGACCCCTACGCTCAGGCTTTTCAGAAGATTCTGGACAAAATGCAGGAAGAGTCGGGCGCGACCATTCAGCTCGAAGTAGTGCCCTACGATCCTCAGCACCAGAAGATCTTGCTGAACGCCCAGAGCAAAGAGTCTGCCTACGACATCGTGGCGGTCGACATCGTCTGGGAAGGCGAATTCGGCGCTGCCAACGCGCTGCTGCCGCTCGACAAGTACATCACCGACTCCAAGATGGACATGTCCGACTTCCCGCCCGCGATGTTGGAAGGCGCCCAGTATCAGGGGAAGCAGATGGGCCTTCCCTATCAGCCTCACCCTGAAATCCTGTGGTATCGGAAGGACATCTTCGACGCCAAGGGGATCAAGCCGCCGGTGACCACCGACGACGTGCTGAAGATCGCTGCGGAGCTCAACGACCCGGCCAACAACTTCTACGGCATCTGCTTCAACGGACAGCGGGGGTCGGCCCTGGGCCAGCAGATGGCTCACTTCTACGCCGCCTTTGGGCAGCACCCGTTCGACGACAAGATGCACCCCACGCTCGACACGCCGGACGCCGTCCGCGCGGCCAAGTACGCCCTCGAGCTGCAGAAGTACGCTCCCCCCGACCTCCTGAACATGGCCTGGGACGAGCGCGCCCGCCAGTTCTCCCAGGGTGGCGCGGCCATGATCTACGAGTGGGCCGCCCGCTCCTTCCTGGCTGAACAGCCCGAGAATTCCAAGGTGTCTGGCATGGTGGGGTACACCGCCGCGCCGCACGCCCCGGACAAGCCCGCCGTCACCCCCAACGGTGAGTGGTCGCTGTCCATCCCGTCCAACGTGAAGGATCCGGACCAGGCCTGGGCATTCCTGCAGTGGCTGACCGACACCAAACAGCTCAAGGAACTGGCTCTGGCTGGAAACGGCGGCATGCCGCGCTACTCGATCATGCGCGATCCCGAGCTGATCAAGCTGTATCCCTCGATGCCTGCAGTGGACGCGATGGCCCAGGCCGGCGAGCTGCAGACGTGGATGCGCCCCGAAATCCCCGAATGGTCGGTGCTGGCCGACACCTACGGCACGGTCTTCCACGAGATGCTGTCCGGCTCCCTGACGCCGGAACAGGCGACGGCGAAGACTCAGGAAACCATGGACAAAGTCATGAAGGACGCCGGCTACTATTGATCGACGGCATGAAGCAGGAGTGGGGGAACTCCCCCCACTCCTGTCCCCTTATTTGAGGAGGCGTTCATGTTCGGACAACTGCACAGCTCGCGCGTCGCAAAACGCAGAACTGCACTCATCCTGATCGTTCCTTCCGTAGTGCTCCTGGCCGTGATCAACCTCTACCCCTTCATCTACGCGCTGACGCTCAGCTTCCAGCGCTACAATATGATGAAGCCCGGCCGGGGCTCCCGGTTCGTGTGGTTCGCCAACTATGGGGCGGCAGTCCAGGATCCGCGGTTCATCAACAGCGTCGCGCGGACGCTGATCTTCATCGTGTGCGCCGTCGGCGCCGAATTCATCCTCGGATTCGCCCTGGCATTCGTGCTGAACAGCAAGCTGCGCGGCATGGACACGATTCGCAAGCTGGCCATCGCGCCGGTGACGGTCATGCCCATCGTGTCCGCGTTGATGTGGTTCTACATGTTCAATCAGCGCTACGGTATCGTCAACTTCTTCATCGGCAAATTCGGCATCGGCCCTCAGGCCTGGCTGACTGACCAGTCGTTGACGATGCTGTCGGTGGTCGTGGCGGACGTCTGGCAGTGGACGCCGTTCATCATGCTGGTCATATTGGCTGGCCTCAACGCGCTGCCGGAGTACGTCTACGAAGCGGCGCAGATCGACGGCCTGTCGGATTGGCAGCAATTCCGCCTGGTGACGGTGCCCCTTCTGATGCCGGTCATGCTCATCGTGGTCCTGCTGCGCATCATGGACGCGTTCAAGCTGTTCGACCTGATTTACACGATGACGCAGGGCGGCCCGGCTGGCGCAACGGAAACGATGTCCTACTACGTCTACATCCAGGCCTTCAACTTCTTCGAGCTGGGCTACGCGGCTGCGCTGGCCATCCTCATGCTGGTGCTCATCACCATCATCAGCCAGATCTTCGTCCGCTGGATGTATCGCGAGGAGGCGGCTACGGCGGCCTGACGCCGGTGATGCCAGTCCAACGGCGGTGCGCAACCGTCCGCACTCTGTCGAGGAGGTATGCATGGAAGCAACGGAACAATACCGGCTCGAGGAGATGGAGAAGGCCCAGCGGGTGATCAGAGAGAGCCAACTGGCGCTGAAACGGCAGAAGTACAGCCCGCTCACTCGGGTCGTGCTCTACGTCCTGGCGATCGGGTTTCTTCTCTTCTCGCCTGTTTCCCATCTATTTGATCATCAGCTCGTCGCTCAAGACTGACAACGAGATTTTCGCAATCCCGCCCGTCTTCGTCTTTGCGCCAACCCTGAACAACTATAGAGTCGCGTTGACGGGATCGACCAGCCAGTTGCCGTACATCATTAACAGTCTCATCTGCACGGTGCTGGCAACTGCCGTCGCCGTGATCTTCGGCGCCATGGCTGCTTATGGCATCGCCCGTTTCGAGTTCAAAGGGCGCAAGGACCTCGCTTTCTGGATTCTGTCCACCCGCATGGCTCCGCCCATCGCCTTCATCGTGCCGATGTTCGTGCTCATCAAGTCCGTCGGATTGCTGGACACCTGGTGGGCGCTGGTCATAATGTACACCGGCATGAACCTGTCCTTCTCCGTCTGGATCCTGCGCGGCTTCTTTATGGACATTCCCCCCGAGCTGGAGGAGTCGGCCCTCGTGGACGGGTACACGCGGTTCCAGGTCTTCACTCGCATAGCGATCCCATTGGTCAAACCGGGCCTGGCCGCAGTGGCCGTGTTCACCTCGATCTTCTCGTGGAACGAATTCCTGTTCGCCGTCATCCTGACCCAGCAGTCCGCGAAGACGATCCCGGTCGGCATCCAGGGCTTCTCGTCGTCGATGGGTATCAGCTGGGGGCCGTTCATGGCGGTGGCCTTCCTGGCGATCTCTGCCCATCATGATCTTCACATTCATCATGCAGGGCTACCTGGTGCGCGGTCTAACCTTCGGCGCGGTGAAATAACAGGAGGATCGGCCACTCTATGGCTGACGTAAGGCTGGAAAAAGTTTGGAAGGTCTATGGAGGTCGGGTCGAGGCGGTGAAGGATCTGGACCTGGAATGCCGTAATAAGGAGTTTCTGTGCTCTGTTGGGGCCGTCGGGCTGCGGCAAGAGCTCCACGTTGCGCATGGTTGCGGGCCTGGAGGACGTGACTCGCGGCCAGGTCTTCATCGGGAGCCGCGACGTCACAACCGTGCCACCGCGGGATCGCGATATTGCGATGGTCTTCGAGAATTACGCGCTGTACCCCCACCTGAGCGTCTACGACAACATCGCCATGCCTTACGTGTCCGCGGCCTGACCAAAGACGAGGTCGACCAGAAGGTGATGACCGCGGCGGAGGTGCTGCACATCACCGATCTGCTCGGCCGTCGTACCGTTCGCCTCTCGGGTGGTCAGAAGCAGCGCGTGGGCATTGGCCGTGCGATCGTCCGCAACCCGGCGGTTTTCTTGATGGATGAACCGATTTCACACCTGGAGGCTCAGCTTCGCGCGCAGATGCGCGTCGAGCTGAAGCGCCTGCACATCGAGGTCGAAGCCACGACGGTGTACGTCACGCACGATCAACTCGAGGCCATGGCCCTGGCCGACCGGATCGCGGTGATGAACCTGGGTAAGCTGCAACAGGTTGGCACGCCAACTGAGTTGTTCGATCAGCCCGTGAACCAGTTCGTGGCTGGTTTCATCGGCACGCCGCCCATGAATTTCCTGACCTGCGAGTTGCTCGCGGAGGGCGATCGCATGTTTGCGCGAGGGACCGGGCTTCAAGATCCCATTGCCCGACGCCACGCGCGCTCGGCTCGCAGACACCGGTTCCGGCCAAATGCAGCTTGGGAATCCGCCCGTTGGACCTGTTCGTGGCCAAAGAGGAAGACCCAGCAACGCCAGTAGCGGCCCAGACCTTCGTCTATGAGCCGCAGGGCGAAAGCTGCCAGGTCACCATACAGCTCGACGGCCAGATGCTCAGCATCGAAGCGGACGGTGACTTCGTCACCGAACCGGGCGAGCCCGTATGGATCGGCTTCGACACCGACAAGCTGCACCTCTTCGACGCGACGACCGGCGTGAACCTGGTCCTGTGAGTCTCAGAAAGGGGAATCCACGTCGACATGGCTGAAGTGAATCTGGACAAAGTGACAAAAAAATACGGCGACCACGTCGCGGTGAACGAGCTATCCTTGCACTGCAAAGACTCCGAATTCTTCTTCATCCTGGGACCGTCCGGAGCAGGCAAGACCTCCACGCTGAAGATGATCGCCGGGCTGACCACAGTGGATGCGGGGCAAATTCACATCGACACCGCCTGGTGAACGATCTCGAGCCTGGCCTGCGTAACGTGGCAATGGCCTTCGAAACGTATGCGCTCTATCCGCACTTGACGGTGTTCGAGAACATCGCGTTCCCGCTGCGCGCCCCAATCCGTGCCAGGCAGTTCGCTGAGGCAGACGTTAAGGCGCGCGTGCAGCGGGTCGGCGACTTGTTGCGCATCGGCGAGCTGCTGGATCGCATGCCGACCCAGCTCTCTGGCGGCCAGAAGCAGCGCGTGGCATTGGGTCGCGCCTTGATCCGCGAACCGGACGTGTTCTTGCTCGACGAGCCAATCGCTCACCTGGATGCCAAGCTCCGCCATCACATGCGCGCCGAGCTGAAATCCATGCAGAAGCAGTTCGGCACGACGTCGATATACACGACGCCCGACCAACTCGAGGCGTTGTCGATGGCCGACACGATCGCCGTCATCAATGAAGGTCGTGCTGCATCAGATTGGCACGCCGCTGGACATTTACAATCGGCCGGCGGACGAATTCGTGGCCCGCTTCGTCGGCGATCCCCCCATGAATTTCCTGTCGTCCACTTGCACGATCGTGTCTGAGAATGGCGAGCCTGTCCTGACAGCCGATGGTTTGCGGGTGAAGATTTCGCCTCGCATCCGGGCGGCGCTGGCTCGGCAGGCGTGCGAAGCCTTGCGCATCGGCATGCGGCCGTCGGATATCTCGGCTCTCGCGCCGATGGCGCTGCGGCGGCGCCGGGCGCCACGACTGGCAGGGCGAGGTCTATCTGGTGGAGCAGGTCGGTCGTTCGCACGTGTTCAACGTCAAGGTCAACGGGGACATGCTCAAGGTCAAGACTCCGCTCGATTTGAACGCGGCCGTCGGCGAAAAGCTGAGGTGACCTTCGACCGGACAAGGTCTACCTGTTCGATGCCGCCAACGGCAAGAGCGTGCTGGTCTAAGCCGTCGGCGATTGACGGTATGTGCACTTCGCCGGGCGGTCCGCGCAACTGGGACAGCGGATCGCGCGGGCTTTTTTCCCTGGACATGCTGGACAATTTCGTACTAGAAATGGCCACTACGGACACCATATCCTCATTGAGGAGGATCACCCCATGGACTCCGTTCGTGCAACCCGTGTTCGAGAAGCCCTGGCGCAGGCCGGTCTGGACGCTCTGATCTGCCGGCTGCCCGAGAACGTCGTCTTTCTGACCGGCTACTGGCCGCGGAACGGTTTCTCCTACGTCGTCTTTCCGCAACAGGCCGAGCCGACTCTGATTCTGCCTGAGGGGGAGATTGAGTGGGCCGAGCCGTACGGGCATCAAGCGACATTCGTCTCTTCGGCTGGGGCCAGGTCAAGGACGACGATCCGTACGAGACCATCGCTGCCCACCTGGAGGCGATCCCTTCATTGAGCCGGGAAGGTTCGCGTCGGCTACGAAGGTCGCTTCGAGGTCGTGGCCCCGGCCCACATGCCGGGAGACGTCCAGGTGCCCAGCGAGCGTGACGCTGTCCCTGCTGCAAGAATTCGCTGCCCGCGGCCGAAATCGTCGACGCGACCGAGGTGCTGAACGAACTGCGCGCCGTCAAGACGCCGTACGAGCTGGACAAGATCCGCATCGCGAACGAGGTCGCATGCTTTGGCCTGAAGGCCTTCCGCGAGAATATGCGTCCGGGAATCACTGAAGCACAGGTCGCCGGAGCGGTCGCAGGCGGCGATCCACGCCCAGGCGCGCGGGCTACAAAGGAGTCATCAGCGCCTGGGGCTGGCCGACGGTCGTCTCCGGCCCGGCCACTACCGCCACCGCCCACCGGCCGTACCAGGTTTCAACCACCAAGCCCCTGCAAGAAGGCGATCTGGTCATGATGGAGCTCGGCTGCGTGGCCGACGGCTATTGGGCTGACCTGACCCGCACGCACGTCGTGGGCCGGCCCGATGCCCGCCAAAAGGAAATGTACGAGCTGGTCCTCACGGCGCACGATGCCGCAGTCGCGGCGTTGAAGGCGGGCGCGTATTGAGTCTGATGTGGATCGCGCGGCGCGCAGCATCATCGAGAAAGCCGGCCTCGGGCCGAACTTCGTCCATCATACCGGCCATGGCGTCGGTTTTCGGTACCACGAGCCCATCCCGTTCCTGCACCCGGCAGCGAAGGGCAAGCTGGAGGAAGGCATGGTTACCAGCATCGAGCCGGGCATCTACATCGAAGGCTGGGGTGGCATGCGCATCGAGGATAACGTCGTCGGCAGGTGCCAGGCGGCGGCGAGATCCTGTCCCCATTCGATACTACCCTGGCTTAGTTTGAGGTGCGGCTTCGGCTGATTGACACGTTTTTGGTAACGCGCTATCATGGCCTGCGTTCAGCATCAGCACATTCCCGCGCAAAGGCACGACAGGAGTAATCGATGAAAGCATTAGTCAAGTACGCCTCGGGCGTCGGCAATATCGGTATTCGTGATATGCCGGAGCCGACCCCCGGTCCGGGCGAAGTCAAAGTCGAAGTCAAGTATGGCGGCATCTGCGGCACCGATATTCACATCTATCACGATCTGTACAAGAACTACCCCCCGGTAATCATGGGCCACGAGTGGTCTGGTGTGGTGGTTGGCCTGGGCGACGGCGTGAAGACGCTCAAGGTCGGCGATCGCGTAACCGGAATCCCGGCCGCGTACACGTGTGGCCACTGCCGCTACTGCCTCGAAGGGCACGTGTTCTTGTGTACGGAACGGCTGTCCTTTGGCAGTGGTCGCAACGGTGCATTTGCGAGATACGCCGTCCTCGGCGAGAAGGCGATTCGTAAGCTGCCCGACAGCGTAAGCTTCAAGGCCGGTGCTCTCAGTGAGCCGCTGGCCTGCATGGTCAAGGCCGTCGAGTTCACGACGGGCATCATGGCCGGGGATGTGGTCCTGGTTTCCGGCCCCGGTCCCATCGGCTTGCTGACGGCGCAGCTTGCCAGGGCTGAGGGCGGGTACGTCGTACTCGCCGGCACCGACGTCGACGCCGAGCGCCTGGAGACCGCCAGGAAGCTGGGTATCGAAATGACGGTCAACGTGCAACGTGACAACGTCGACCAGATCCTCAAAGACCTGACGAACGGCTACGGCGCTGACGTGGTCTTGGAGTGCTCCGGTGCGGCTGCTGCAACCCGTATGGGCATTCAGGTCGTCCGCAAAGAAGGCAAGTTCACTCAGATTGGCCTGCACGAGCATCCGTTCGAGTTGGACGTTCTGCAGATTCTGACCAAAGACCTGACGGTGAGGGCGTCCTTTGCCTCATCGTTGGAGGCCTGGGATCGGGCCATGGTGCTGCTCGGTCAGGGCAAGGTGCAGACAGAGCCAGTCGTGAGCGATATCCTACCGCTCTCCGACTGGGAGAAGGGCTTCGACAAGATCAACCGGCGCGAAGGGCTCAAGATCCTGCTGCAGCCGGAGGAGTAGCGGCTCAGGTCCGGCGATAACAAAAGGGAGCCGCTCCTCCTTCCCCACCGTGGGGTCAGGGGGAGCGGCCCCCTGTTCGTTATCGCCGGACAGGCAGTGTCCGTCAGGCGCTTTGCCCACGAAGTCGAACAGTGATAAAATGTAGTATCCCTGTCGACAGCCGCCAGTCGGCAATTATCCGGAGGCAGGATTCGCGTGGGTGCAATCCGTTTTGAGCGGCTCGAAAGCGTTGGCCTGAAGGAGCGGATCCAGGACTGCCTCAGGCAGGCCATCCTGGACGGCTCATTGTCTCCCGGACAGAAGTTGATCGAGGGCGAGATCGCCCGTCAGTTCGGGGTGAGCCGAAGCCCGGTGCGCGAGGCAATCCAGGATCTGGAGCAGCAGGGATACGTAGTCAAGCGGCCTCGGCGCGGCACGTTCGTGGTCGAACTGACGCCGCAAGACGTGGCGGAAGTCTTCAGTTTACGGATCTTGCTCGAAGGGTTCGCCGCCGTTGTCGTCGGGCGGAGCTGCGATCCGGACGTGATCGATAAGATGAAAGGCCTTGTGGATCGCATGCGCGTTGCTGCCCGCAAGGCCGATTTTGTTGCCTTTAGCGATGCCGATCTGGAGTTCCACAGTCTGCTGTGCCAGGCCACCGGTCACAACAGACTGAACTACCTGTCTGGCTGCTTGCGCACACAACTTGGCTTTCTGGTCGTGCTGCCGATGTATACGTCGGGCGAGATCGAGAGCATGGTTGCCGCTCACGAGGCGCTTCTGGGCGCTATCGAGGCGCAGGATTCAGATCTCGCACGCCGGATCGTCGAGAGCCACATCCGCAACGCCGGACGATTGTTTGCGGAGAAGTACTTCGCCGGCTGGCCCGCGGCGAAAGAAGGTGTCGAACAGGATATCGATCGGTTTTGGGCTGCGGTGAGCTAGCAACCGAATCCGCTCCTCTGTCGCCTCTCCGCGGCAACCGCGAAAGGCGGCGAGGAGGCGAGAAATTCACAATCAGACGTACGCGGAGGTGTATCTTGGGTTTTCAGGATAGGGTCGCAATCGTGACCGGCGGTGCGTCCGGTCTGGGCAAAGCGATGGTCAAGCGCTTCGTCGAGGAAGGGTGCCGGGTGGTGATCCCGGACATCAACGGAGCGGCTGCGGCGGCGACCGCGGCGGAAATTGAGAAGACGCATCCCGATCGCGCGTTGGGTCTCCAGGTTGACGTCACCAATCAGGACGACGTGAAGCGCATGGTCCAAACGGTCGTGGACAAGTGGGGCCGCATCGACATCCTGGTCAACAACGCCGGCATTTGCCCGGTCGTCTCCTTCGAGGACATCACGGTGGAGGCGTGGGACAAGGTGCTAACCGTCAACCTGCGCAGCATGTTCTTGTGTACGCAGGCTGTCGTTGGCCTCATGTCCAAGGCAGGCTACGGCAAGATCGTCAACATCGCCTCGTTCGCCGCTCAGGCGGGCGGCATTGTCGCTCCGGTGAGCTACTCGTCCTCCAAGGGCGGCGTGATTGCCTTCACGCGATCCCTGGCGCGCATCTACTCCGGCAAGGGCATCAACGTCAACACCGTGGCGCCCGGGACCATCCACACGCCGATGACCGACGTTTTCCCGCCCGAAGGTAAGGCACGCATCGAGGCCACGATTCCCATGGGCCGGTTGGGCGAGCCCGAAGAGGTGGCGGACGGGGTCGTCTTCCTGGCATCTGATCGCGCGACGTACATTACCGGGCAGGTGTTGTCGATCAACGGCGGCAGCTACATGGGTTGATTGTGCATACGTTAGCTGCCAAGCTCGGCTGTGGGATCCTAATCGTGGCGACGCTGGCCGGGTTGGGAGGTTGCGCGGTTGGACATACAGGCACGGCCGCAAATCGGCCGGCCAGTGAGCCGACGCTGGCCCCGACCGCCACCGACGCTGACCTGGCCGAATTCATCGACACGCCGACCCCGGACAAAACGGCCGAAGCCCGAACCCTGAGCGTGTTGCTCGTGACGCATCCGACGTCGGACGTCGTGCAGCGGCACATCGGGGAATTTGAGGCGGCTTCTGGGGCACAGGTACAGCTCGAGATTGGTTCCTACAACGAGGTCCATCAAAACGAGCTGATCGACCTGGGTGCGGGTACGCGCCAGTACGACGTGATGATGGTGCTGGACACGTGGCTGCCGGAGTTCGTGAACAGCGGCAACCTCCAGGACCTGCGGCTGCAGCTTCGTAAGCTGAGTAACGAGGGGGACTTCCAGTGGCTGCCTGACCTGGTGCCCAACGTCAACGCGCTGCTCGGCCAATGGCAGGGCCGGCAGGTCGATATTCCTCTGGCCGTTTCTACACAGCTGCTAATGTACCGCAAGGATCTGTTCGAACAGGAACAGGCTTCTTTTCGGAAGGCGACCGGGCGGGAACTGACTGTGCCCCGTACCTGGAAGGAGTTCAACGACGTCGCGCGGTTCTTCACACGATCGTCGAATCCAGAGTCGCCGGTCGAGTACGGTGTGTCGGTGGCCGGATCAGCCCGGCAACAGCGCCCTGTGCCTCTTCCAGACGATCCTGTGGGGCACGGGCGGCCGTGAGTTCGCCAAGAAGTGGCGGGTGACGGTGAACAATCGCGAGGGCGTGCAGGCCATGCAGCTGTGGGCCGAGCAGGCGCACTACGCGCCGCCGGATGCCCCTCGGATGTACTGGAACGACATGGACGCGGTGTTCGAGCGCGGCGATGCGGCCATGCAGATCCAGTGGGATGCCTACGTTCGCAACCTCGAGAGTGCGGAGTCGAACGTCCGGGGTAAAATCGGGTACGCGCCGGTCCCAGGTGAGCCGGATCCGGCGCCGGTGATCGCCGGCTGGGTCCTCGTCATTAATAAGAACTCGCAGCGTGTGCCTCTGGCCTGGGACTTCGTCAAGTGGGTTACGGGACCGCAATTCGGCCGCACGCTCAACGAGGAAGGCGGTCAGCTTCCGCGAATCAGCCTGTACTCGGACGAAGACCTGCAGGCCCGAAACCCGCACTACGGCGCCCTGCTCACATCGTTGGAGAAAGCGCAGCAGCGGACCAGCTATGCACCGGGCGGGCCCATCCTGGCGGCGCAGGATCAGTACGAGACCATCCTGGGTGGAGCTGCTGCGGCTGCCTTTACCGGTCAGAAGACTCCCCAGGAGGCTTTGGACGACGCTGCCGACGACCTGGGCGATATGCTCCAGCAAATCGGCCAGCGATGATTGTGGCCGTGGGATCTTGGTTCGGATTGTGCCACATCTTCCCACGATGTTTTTCACTACGGAGACACCGAGACCACGGGACAGAACGACACGAAATGCAGGGACATGGAGAGCGCGGAGAAGAACAGTACGATGATTGTCCTTCTCCGGGTTCTGCGTGTCTCCGTGGTGGAAATTTGAGGGGAGGCCGTGCGGCCCTCGCGCTTTGCGTCGCCCTTCATTCGCTGCTATAATCGCAGTTGGCCGAGAGCGAATTTGCACGCGGCGCACGAATGTCGCATCGCGGGCGAACCGAATACTCATCTCAATCACTTGTTTGTCGCTCATTCAGGAGGTCGGAAGGTATGGATACACCAATGTTGCCCCTGCGCCTGCCGAGCATGATTCTGTTTGGTCGCGGCGCGGCTGAGAAAGCCGGGCAGGAAGCGAAAGCCCTGGGCGCAAAGAGCGTCTTTGTCGTTTGCGACCCCGGCATTGCCTCGACCGGAATGTTGGACACCGTGAAGGGCTACCTGGAGAAGGACGGCTTGTCCGTCGACGTGTATTCTCAGATCGTGCCCGAACCGCCGGTCGAGAGCTTGGAAGAGTGCGTGAAGAAGGTGCGCGCGGGCCGATTCGACGTGGTCATTGGCCTGGGCGGCGGCAGCTCCATGGACGCGGCCAAGGTCGTGGCCGTCAAGGCGCGTTTCGACACAAAGATCGAGGACATGTTCGGCACGGACTTCGTGCCCGGCCGAGGGCTGCCCACGATCATGTTGCCGACGACATCAGGCACCGGCTCTGAGGCGACGGTCAATGCTATCCTGACCGACACCAAGAACCACGTCAAGCGGGGCATCGTGAGCCGTCACCTCATGCCGGACGTCGCCATCGTCGATCCCTTGCTTACGCTCTCGTGCCCGCCGAAAGTATCGGCCGCGTCGGGCATGGACACGCTGACTCACGCGATCGAATCGTACCTCTCGGTGAAGGCAACCCCGCATACCCGGATGTATGCGCTCGAGTCCATCAAGCTGTGCGCCGAGCATCTACGGACGGCGGTTCTCAACGGGCAGAACCTCGAGGGCCGCGAGGGGATGTCCCGCGCCAGCCTGTATGCTGGCATTTCCATCTGCAACGCCGGCACCGCGGCGGTTCACGCGATGGCTTATCCCGTGGGCGCCCTGTTCCACGCGCCCCACGGCGTGGCCAACGCGCTGCTTCTGCCGTACGTGATGAACTTCAACTACCTGGGCGAGCTCAGGGCTTTCGTCGACGTGGCCGTGGCCATGGGCGAGCCGCTGGAGTGCATGTCTCTACGCCAGAAGGCGGAGGCCGGCGTAAACGCCGTTCGTCAGCTCTCGATCGATGTGGGCATTCCCCAGTACCTGCACGAAGTCGGCGTGACCGAGGACTCACTGGCGCCGATGGCCGAGTCGGTGATCGAGACGCAGCAGCGTTTGCTCGTGAACAATCCACGCAGCATGACGCGCGACGACGTTTACCAGGTCTACCGCCAGGCATACTGATCGCTGAGGTACAGGTGAACGCAGTCGACGAGCTCGGACGGGCGTTCTGAGAAGTACCGAGCACGTGAAGGTCAGAGTCGTCATTTCCAACACGATGCGAAGCGGTTCCCGGTGGCAGCCGTCGATCACCGACGGACCCGTCGCCGGGAACTCGTCTTCTCAGATTCACAGAGAATGAGCGAACGGGATGACAGAGAAGGGCTTGGGCATCATTGCCGATGATCTAACAGGCGCCCTGGATACCGGAGTGCAGTTCTCGCAAGTGGGGCCTGGACAGCGTGGTTACGTTGACCGATTCTCTCCAGGCGCATGTCGCCTGCGTTGTCATCAACACGGAGAGCCGGGCGCTGCCTCTTCGGGACTGGCCGAGCGAGCGGGTGCGGCGTGCGGTCCGCCTGTTGCGTGGCCGGCTGGTTTACAAGAAGATCGATTCCACATGCGTGGCAACGTCGGTGGGGAGTTGGTCGGTAGCCCTGAGACGAGCTGGGGGCGGAGAAGGCCTTGGTGGTGCCGGCCTTCCCCGCGAACGGGCGCACGACGGTCGGGGGCCGGCTGCTGGTCCGGGGCGTTCCCCTCGAACAGACCGGGATCGCCCGCGATCCCCGCAACGCCATCAAGGAATCGCACGTCCCAACTTGTCCGGGACCAGATTCCGAGCCCATCGGCCTGGTGGGCCGCGAGGTGGTGCAGCAGGGAGCGGATGCGGTCTTACACTGCTGTGGCGCGATGCCGGAGCGGGTAGTCGTCTCGATGCGGAGACGGCGGCCACCTGGCGGCCATCGCCTGGCGATCGTTCGCTCCGGACGGGGCTGGCTGCCGGTCGGGTCGGCCGGGCCTGGCCGAAGGACTCGCGCCCGCGCTGGGCTTGTCGAAGAAGGGCGATCGGCGGTCAATCGGCCGGTGCTTCGCGGCGAGCGGCCCACTGCTGGTGGTTGCTGGGAGCCGCAACGACGTAACCGCCGCGCAGCTTCGCAAGCCATGGCGGCGCTGGACCTGGCGGTCGTGGAGCCGGACGTGCAGCGACTGGTGGGGACGGACGGCGAGCGAGAGCGCCGACGAAGCGGCGCGGGCTGCAGCGCAGCCGGGCCAGTTTCTTGCCGAGGGGCGGCCACGTTGGTGACGACCTGTTTCGCGGCCGTCGTGACAGGCGGCAGCCTGTCCATCGCGGTCGGGCCTGGGCGAGATTGCACGCGCGCGATCATGAGCGAACACGCGGTCGGCGGTCTGTTTCTGACAGGCGGCGATATCGCTTTTCAGGTGTGCCGCGCGTTGATGCGGCGACGCGTTGCGGCCCGTGAGCGAGATCGTGCCGGGCCTGCCGGCGAGCTTGCTCAGCGGGGGGACGTGGGACGGTTTCGGCTCGTAACGAAGGCAGGTGGGTTTCGGTAAGAAGGACGCAATTGTCGTTGGATGTCATTACTTGATAGGTGAGAGGAAACATGGGTAACAAAAGTGAAAAGTGCATTCTGGGGATTACCATGGGTGATCCCGCCGGTTCGGGGCCGGAGATCGTGGTCAAGACCCTCGCGTCCCAGGAGATGTACGACATCAGCCGGCCGTTGGTGATCGGCGAGCCGCGGCCATGCAGGCCGCGGCGGACATTTGTGGCTGGAAGGGTCAGATCCACGCCATTGGGGACGCAGACGTATGCCGACGCCGGCCGCCAGTGCGGCGTCATCGACGTGCTCGACCTGAGGAACGTCGATCTGGCGCACCTGGTGCGCGGTCGAGTCGATCCGATGGCCGGCAAGGCGGCATACGAATACATCGTCAAGGGTACGGAACTCGCGCTGGCAGGCAAGACCGGAGCCATCGTGACCAGTGCCATCAACAAGGATTCGTCTGAACAAGGCCGGCTACCACTACGATGGGCACACGGAGCTGCTCGCCCACCTCTGCGGCGTTAAGAATGTGACGATGATGCTCACGGGTGGCGGACTGCGCGTGACACACGTCAGCACCCATTGCTCATTGCGCGAGGCCATCGAGCGGGTGAAGCGCGAACGCGTCCTGGCCGTCATCAAGCTGACGCAGGCAGCCATGCTCCAGATCGGCATCGAAAAGCCTCGCATCGCCGTGGCCGGGCTGAATCCTCACGCGGGGGAATGCGGGATGTTTGGCCGGGAAGAGATCGAAGAGATCGAGCCGGCTGTTCAGGACGCGCTGGCTCTCGGCTACGACGTGTCGGGCCCGATTCCTGCCGATACGGTTTTCTTCCGTATGCTAAATGGCGCGTACGATGCGGTCGTCGTCATGTATCACGATCAGGGGCACATTCCCCTCAAGTCCTACGGGTTCTACGAAGGTGTTAACATAACGCTGGGGCTGCCGATCATCCGTACTTCGGTTGATCATGGCACGAACTTCGGCAAGGCTGGGAAAGGCACGGCGAACCCTCAGAGCTTGATCGAAGCCATGCGGTTTCGCAGCGCTCATGTGCAAAACGAAGCAGTCGTAGCAGTCATAGGAGAAGACGAGGAGGGTAGTTCGATGGCGACCGAAGTGATCATGCCCAAGCTGGGCCTGACGATGAGCGAAGGCAGCGTCGTTCGCTGGCTGAAGAAAGACGGCGAGACGGTTAAGAAGGGCGAGCCGATGTTTGAAGTGCAGACCGACAAGGTGGTTCTCGAGGTCGAGGCGCCCTGCGGACGGCATCCTGAGGATTCTGGTTGGGGAAGACATTACGGTTCCGGTGGTCACGTACGATTGGCTGGGTGCTGGAGCCCGGGCGAGGCCATGCCCGCGGGTGCGGCTCCCGCTGGCCGGCGCCGAAGCTCCGGCGTCCGGAGAAGCTCCAGCGGCGATCAGCAGCACCGGCAGAAGCGACGGCCGCGGAAGCTCCGGCGGTGGCCGAGGGTGGGCGCGTGCTGGCCTCCCCGGCTGCCAAGCGCATCGCCAAAGAGCTGGGCGTGGACCTTGCGGCGGTGAAGGGAACTGGCCCCGGTGGACGCATCCAGGAGAAGGACGTTGAGGCGGCGGCCGAGGCGCGCGCGTGAAGGTCTGCCCCGTGGCGAAGGCGGATGGCCAAAGAAGCCGGGCCTGGACTTGAGGAAGGTCACCGGCACCGGTCCGGGCGGTCGGATCACGAAGGAGGACGTGGAGCGCGCTCTGAGCAAGGCGCCAGCGCCTGCATTCGCTACGGCAGCGGCGCCGCCGCCGGCCCCCGCTCCACGGCCATCGTGCCCGCCGAAGCGGAGATCCGTCCCGGTCGCCGGGATCCGTCAGATCATCTTCGACCGGATGGGCAACAGCTCCCGCACGGTGGCTCGCGTCACCGAGTTCATCGAGGTCGACGCGACTGAATTTGGTCGAATTGCGCACGAAGATGAAGAACGAGATGCAAAAGGCCGAGAATATGGCGGTCAGCTACAACGACATGCTGGTGGTCATCGTTGCCAAGGCCCTGTCCGAGCACCGGAATCGTGAACTGCCACGCTGGTCGAGAATCAGATCAAGCTGCTGCCGCAGATCAACATCGGCGTGGCGGTGGACACCGAGCGCGGCTTGTTGGTGCCCGTCATCCGCGATGCGAACACCAAGAGCGTCGCCCAGGTCGCCCGCGAAGCGCGCGTCATGATCGAGCGCGCAGTGAATGGGCGCAGCATGCCCGATGACCTGGTCGGGTGGCACTTTCACCATCACCAACCTGGGCATGCTCGAGATCGATGGGTTCACGCCCATCGTCAACCTGCCGGAGAGTTGCCATTCTTGGGCGTCGGGCGCATCGTCGCCAAGCCGGTGGTCGTCAATGGCGAGATCGTCGTCCGGCAGATGATGGTTCTGAGCCTGTCGTTCGATCACCGCATCGTGGACGGCGCGCCGGCGGCCCGTTTCCTCCAGCGCGTAAAGAACCTGATTGAGGACCCGTACCTGCTGCTGCTGTGAGTGGTTCCGATTCAAGGGGGTTAACATGGTGGACAGAGATCGACATTATCGTTGTCGGCGGCGGCCCCGGCGGCTACGTGGCGGCGTTGCGCGCTGCTCAGTTGGGGGCGAAGGTCGCCCTGATTGAGAAAGAGAACCTGGGGGGCGTCTGCCTGAACTGGGGTTGTATTCCCACCAAGGCGCTGATCAAGACGGCCGAAGTGTTTGGCCTGGCGAAGCACGCCGCTGAGTTCGGCGTGCTGCTCGATGCGCCTAAACTGGATTGGAAGAAAGCGCAGGACCGCAAGCAGAAGATCGTGCGCAACTCGTCAACGGCGTCGGCATGTTGCTCGACAAGGCCAAGGTCCAGGTGGTCAAAGGGACGGGGCGACTGATTTCCGCCACGGCCGTGGAGGTGAAGCGGCCGACGGTGCTACGCAGCGGCTGGAGGCGCGGGCCATCATCCTGGCGACCGGCTCCAGCCCGATGGCGCTGCCGATTCCGGGCATCGACAACCCGAAGGTACTGGACAGCACGTCGGCACTGGCGCTCGAAGCGCTGCCGCAGAGCATCCTGTTGTTGGGCGGCGGAGTGATTGGCTGTGAGTTCGCCTCCCTGTTCAACGCTCTGGGCGTCAAAGTCACCGTCGTGGAAATGATGGACCGGCTGGCACCTCTGATCGAAGCGAGCGATCGGCGAGGCCTTCGGCTTCGTGTTCCAGAGCCGGGGCATCAAGTCACTACCTCAGTTCCAAGGTGACGAAGATCGAGGACAAAGGGGCGGGCCTCCTGGTCACAGTGGCAGGGCCGGATGGCGAGAGAAAGATCGAGGTGGAGAGGGTGCTGGCGGCGGTGGGCCGGCGTGCCAATGTGGCGAACCTGGGCCTCGACGAAGTCGGCGTCAAGTACGAACGAGCGGGCATCAAGGTCGATGATACGATGCGCACGAACGTTCCCAGCATCTACGCCGTCGGTGATTGCGTCGGTGGCATGATGCTGGCGCACCTGGCCTCGAAGCAGGGTGAAGTCGCGGCGGAGAACATCATGGGCCACCAGGCGCGCATGAATTACCGCGCGGTTCCGAGCTGCATCTTCACTTCGCCGGAAGCGGCGTCTGTGGGCTTGTCCGAGGCGGATGCGACGCAAGCAGGCCGCAGCGTAAAAGTGGGGCTGTTCCCGCTCAACTCGAATGGCAAGGCGCTCATCGAGGGCGAGTCGGATGGTTTCATCAAGGTCGTGGCCGACGCGCAGTACGGCGAGGTGCTGGGCGTTCACATCGTCGGGCCGCACGCCAGCGACCTGATTCTGGAGGGGACGCTGGGCATCACGCTGGAGAACACCACCGCCGAGTTCGACGCGACGATCCACCCTCACCCTACGCTCGAGCGAGGCGTTTGCCGAGGCCATGCTGGCCGTCGATGGTCGCGCGCTGCACCTGCTGCGGTAGTCGAAGCTGATCTCGAGCCGGCGTTAAGGCGACGGCGCTTCCCTGAATCGAATTAAGGAGACCCCCGGCGGGGCCGGGGGTCTCCGTTTGACGCAGGAGAATGCGTGCAGGGAACAACCGAGGAGTCCGCGGCATCATCCACCGTTCCATTGGGCGGCTCGGCAGGAACCGAGCCGACGGCCGTTCTATCGCCCTGCTGTCGGCCGACATCTTGCTGTTTTGGGCCGCGCTGTACCTCTTCGTCCCGATCCTGTCGGTGTACGCGAGTCGCTCGGGGCGTCACTCAGCATGGTCGGCCTGATCGTCGGCTCGTATGGCTTCGCCCAACTGGTCGTCCGCATCCCGCTCGGCCTGTGGTCGGACCGGTGGGGCGGCGCAAGCCATTCGTCGATCGCCGCGTTCGTCGTGGTGGTCGTCAGCCTCGTAGGTCTGGCTGCGGCGCCCAACCCGACTCTGGCTGCTGGTCCTCCGCGGGCTGACCGGCGTCTGCTGCCGCCACCTGGGTCACCACGTCGGTCCTCTACAGCAGTCTACTTCCCGAAGGAGCAGTCCGTTCGAGCGACCGGGCTGGCCCAGTTTTTCCATGGGAGTGGCCATCGTCGTGACCAGCGTGACCGGCGGCGCGCTGGCGGATGCTTACGGCTGGCGCAGCACGTTCTACCTCGCCCTGGTCCCGGCCGCATCGGGATGGTGTTGTCGTTGTTCATGGAGGACGACAGGACCGTCATGCAGACGACAGAGGTTCTCGCTGGCGAGCCTCCGCGAGATGAAGGGCGCGACGGCTCATGGTGATCGCGTCTATCCTGGCTGCCGCGACTCAGTACGCCGTTTACGCCACCACCTACAGCTTCGTGCCCATCTACGCCGCCGGCATCGGGCGCGTCGCGCACTGAGCTGGGCTGGCTTGCGACGGCTCTCTTGCTCCCCAACACGATGGTCACGTTGAGGCGTCGGTCGCCTGGCCGAAAAGGTGGGCGAGCGCAGACTGATTGCCTTGGGCTATGTCCTCATGGCGCTGATGACCGCGGGCATCCCGTTGATGAGGAGCCGTGCCCGTGCTGCTGGTGTCGCGGGTCATCTTCGGCATCGGACAGGCCTTCGTGCACCCCGTGACGATGGGCTTGAGCATCAAACACGTCGAGCGCGAGCAGCGCGGCACCGCCATGGGCGTCTTTCAGGCTACTTACGCGCATCGGCATGTTCGCCGGGCCGGCGCTCAGCGGGGTCCTGGCGGACGGGCTGGGCATGGCCGGCATGTTTGTCATCACCGGCGGGATGTGCGCGCTGGCCGCTGTGGCGACCTGGCGGCTTCATTCGGAACGGAAGCTGAACGCTCCGATCTCCGATTTGTTGCGCGCCTGTGGGCTGTGTTACGAATTCGCTTCTGTCCCGCGATGAGGAACCCATCGATTCACGATCCAGGAGAGTGAGTGAAGTCACTTCTCGCGTTGCCCCATTTGCCCATATTGCTGTATCTGACGGCTGCGTCGATTCTGGCGGTCGGCGGCCGTCGAATCTCCAGCCGCGTCCGGAATGCCCTGGCGGCCGGCGTTTGCGTCGCGGTGGGAGTCATCCTGCTGATAATTCGCCGCACGGTCCCCGTCGACATCGTCTTCTCCGATTGGTTGGTGCACCTGACGCTCTTCGGCAGTCTGATTTACCACGTGGATGCTCTGAGCTGGACCTTCGCTGCCATGCTGACGTTGGTCGTGGGAGCCAAGCTGGCCTGGACGGCCATCGACCGCCAGAACGACCGCGATGCACGCCTCGTACCGGGACTGCTCCTGTTGGCGGCTGCCGGCTACTCGATGCTCTTCGCCGGCAACCTGCTCACGGTTCTCGTGAGTTGGACCGCGCTGATGACTGCTTCGCTGATCCTGCTTGCTTTGGGGCGGTGTGGCACGCGCGCCGCGCGGCGCTACCTGATCGTATTCGGAATCGCGGCGCTACTTCTGATGTGGGCCACGTGGGACGCAGGCCGTGGCGACGGCGGGCGTTGGGCGAGCCTGGCGCTCTCGCGGCCGGCCGCGCTGGCCCTGTTCGTCGCGGCCTGGATTGGCCTGGCGGCCTATCCTCTCCACGTGTGGCTGCCCCTGGATGAGGGCCTCTGGGACGACATCTTTTCGTGCTTCACATTGCACCTTCCCTGGTTGCCTTGTACTTGCTCGCTCGTCTGAGCCTCGTGGCTAACGGACGTGCATTGTATCAAGATCTGTGGATAGCCCTGGGCGCCGTGGCGCTGTTGTTGGGTGCGGAGCTGGCGTGGGTTCAGCGTCAGAAGCAAGCTGCGCTCGCCTACGTGGCGGCGGCGCTGGGTGGCGCGTTGATCCTGGGCGCATCACTTCCGCCGGTCCGGTCGCTGTTCATCATTTTGCCTTGGGCAATGGTCCTGCCGCCGGCGCTGTTCGTATTGGTCCTGGTGCCGCCGCGGGCAGGCGCGGACGATCCTCAGTGGCTGGACGACCTGCTGCGCGCGGTCACCGGTCTGGCCTCGGCCGCGCTGATCGGGCTGCCGCCGACCGCCGGGTTCATCGTGTGGTCGCAGCTTGAGAGCGCCGTGCGCTCCGTCGCTAGCCCGATACTGTCGACGACGCTGATCGTAGTGTTGGTCGCGTCCGGCGGGCTGATCGCCGCCACGCTGTTTCGCTTCTGGTTGGTCGGCCGGTCCGAGGGGCGCGTTCATGCAGGCTGGCAGCGCGGCGTGTTGAGCGCCACTCCTGCTGCGCCGATGCTCCTGGTCGCGGTGCGTCCGCGCTGGGCGGTGGCGCGAATGGTCGGGCCATCGCTCGCGTCGGCGATGCACGTCGCCGCGGTTGCGCTGCCCCTGGCCTGTGGACGATAGCCTTGCCTGTGACCTTGGGCTTCGCATTGACCTGGGTTACGCTCAAGGTGCCTGTCGATTTGCAGGCGCCGGCGTGGGACCGGCTCGGCGAGCGCCTGGCGCCTGGAGTGGGCTTGCGCGTGGGTCGAGGCTGTGGGCCGCTGGCTGTCCGGGGTTTGCGAGAGGTGACGGATCTCGTGCACGGTGATCATCATTTGGTGTGGGCCTTCCTGGTTGTACTGGTATTCTTATGGCTTTACTTGTTCCCGTGATGGAGACCTGAGATGCCGACCTGGCCGCAAGTGCTGGTATACTTGCCCTTTTTGTCCGAGACGACTGCCGTCATCGGGCTCATGGTGACTTCGTCGCTGATCGTTTGACTGAGCGATTGGCGGATGTCGCTGTTGGCGCTGCTGGCGCAGTACATCCTGGCCAACGTGTTGTTGGTCCAGTACATCCACGCGGAGATGGCCCTGTTCAAGTTCATCGTGGGCGCGATGCTGTGCCCCGTGCTGTTCATGAGCGCCAGCCGGGTTCTGGTCGGGCCCGAATTCACCCGGCGCAGTCGCTGGAAAGGCGGCGTTCGGGTGTGGACCTCGCATGAAATTTTCGGCGTGGGCCTGCCGTTCCGCTTCCTGGGCGTTGTCCTGATGGGCTTGCTCGTCTATGGCTTGCTGCAACGCTTCGCGCTGCCGGGGGTACCCGTCTACCTGAACTTCGCCGTGTACTGGCTCAGCTTGATGGGCCTGCTGACGATGATGCTGAGCGGCCGGCCGCTGAAGACTGGGCTGGGGCTTCTGACTTTCATGACCGGTTTCGAGCTGTACTACATCACCATCGAGCGCGGACTGGTCATCACCGGCCTGCTGGGCGTGCTCCACTTGATGGCGGCTCTGTCTCTGGCTTACAACAATA
>CAWJLE010000007.1:0-182771 GCA_963843645.1 uncultured Chloroflexia bacterium
GGGTGCTCAGAAGCGCAGCATGGTGAGGGCCAGGGCCTGTACGTAATCACAGGTCTTTCTCGTCACGTGCTCTTCCGGTCCGTGGGCGACCTCCAGCCGTCCGGGGCCGCAGGCGACGGTCGGCACGCCCCGCGCATTGAAGTGCCGGATGTCCAGAAAGCCGGGGCAGAGCAGGAAACGCGGCTCGCGCCCGGTGACTTGACCCAGCGCCTGGGCGAGCGTGCGACAGCCGGGGTGCTCAGGCTCCGTCAGCGACGGGCTCGCCTCCAACCAGGTCCCAAACTCCACGTCGATGCCCCGCGCACGCATGCGATCGCGGACGGCGAAAAGCTCGGCGCGCACCTCGTCCGGCGATTCCTCCGGATGGGGCGACGGTCGATGGTGAAGTGGTACCGGCCGGGAATGATGTTGAACTTCTCTCCACCGCCGCCTTCACCCCCAATGGCCAGCGTCGAGAAGGCCGCGCGCGGGTCTTCGACCGCAAACCTGGCTCCCGACGTTTCTCCACGGTCCGGCGCAACTCGACCAGCTCCTCCGCCACCGGCAGCATGTCCTCGAACGCGTTGCGGCCCAGGTGCGGCAGCGTGGAGTGGGCCGGCTTGCCCGAAACGATCACATCCACCACGAGAGCGCCCTTGGACGCGTTCCAGACATCGCCGGAGGTGCATTCCGGCATGATGAGGAAGGCGATGTCCTCCGTTCGTACCATCCCCTCGCGAAGCAGATGGCCGACGCCGGACTCGCCGCCGCTCTCCTCGTCCGGGGTCAGCGTCAGGCTGAGCGAGCGCTTCGGCTCCAGGCCGAGATCGTGCAGAATCAGCATCGCGCCCCAGATCGCCGCCAGGCCGCCCTTCATTCCGCCGTGCCGCGCCCGTGGATGAGGCCGTCCGCGAGGACGGGGCGATACTGCTCCGGCCCATTTCGCCGGCACCACGTCGAAGTGCCCGTGCAGGTGCAAAGACCGGCCGCCCTCTGTGGGCGCGCCGTAACGGCCCAGCAGGGCCAGGCGGGGATACGCGACGCCGTCGACGCCGTACCGGCCGATCGACTCGGCCGGGATGTGGACGGTCTCCAGCTCGAAGCCGACGTCCGCCAGGCGGTCCGGAGCAGGGCGACCACCCGCTCGTAGTTCTCGCCGGGGGGATTCGGCGTGGCGATGGCGACCAGGTCCTCCAGCACGCCGACGATGTCCGATCGGCGTGCAGCGGCGGCCTGAGACAGGGCTTGCAGCGTGTCGTCCAATGGGGGCTCCTCCTTAACGGCTTGCATTGAGAGACTTCCGGCGCCGTTGCGGTGTCGGAAGTCGGCGTAGCCACGGGTGTATCCCAGATTTGGGGGAGACCATGGTCCCCGACGACTGTCATTCTGAGGAGCGTCGTTCAGCGACAAAGAATCTCGCGCGCGAGATAGGTCGACGTCAATGGCGCGCGAGATTTTGCCGTAACAACATCGGCACGATGTCGTCGCTGAACGACGCTCCTCAGAATGACAGTCGTCGGGGACCATGGTCTCCCCCAAATCTGGGATGCACCTGTAGCCACGCGCGACTGGTGGTCCGCCGGGAGCGATGCTATAATAGCGGCCGGCGAGGGCATTATAAGCCGGACGAAGGGTTTGACGCAACTGCCCATCGGTTGCGACGATTGGTTCTCGAGTGGCAATGCGAAAGGGGGATACCATGATCATCGTTCACGTCCAGGTTCACGTCAAGCCGGAGTCGGCGGAGGCGTTTCGAGAGGCGTCGCTGGCCAACGCGCGGGAGAGCGTGAAGGAGCCGGGAATCGCCCAGCTTCGACGTGCTGCAGCAGGCCGATGATCCCGACGCGCTTCTTGCTGATCGAAGTCTATCGCACGGCCGGACGATCCGGGCGACATAAGCAGACCCCACACTATCAGACCTGGCGCGACGCGGTGGAAAGCATGATGGCGGAGCCGCGCCAAGCGTCAAGTATACAGCCGTTTACCCGGCGACCGATGACGAGGGGGTGACGATGCGATTCGAATTTGCGACGGCGGCACAAATCCTGTTCGGGCCGGGCGCGCTGCGGAGGCGGGCCGAACAGGCCGCCGGAACGGGCCGCAAGGCGCTGGTGGTGACGGGCGGCCATCCCGTACCGCGCCAGGCCGACTGCTGGAGCTGCTTGCAGGCCGGCGGCGAAGCGCCGTGACACTTTCCGGTCTCGGATGAGCCAACGATCGACCTGTGTGCGGGCGCGGCGAGCGGCGGTGCAGCAGGCGGTGCGACCTGGTCATCGGATTCGGCGGGGCAGCGCCATGGATGCGGCAAGGCGATCGCGGCCTGGCGGCGAACAAGGAGAGCCGATGGATTACCTGGAGGTCATCGGCCAGGGCAAGCCGCTCACGCGGCCAGGCGCTGCCCTGCATCGCGCATCCCGACCACGGCCGGCACGGGCGCCGAAGTCACGCGGAACGCGGTCCTGGGCGGTCCCCGAGAGGGGGATCAAAGTCAGCCTGCGCAGCCCGTACCTGATCCCGCAGGTGGCCATCGTCGATCCGGAGCTGACTTTAGCGCTGCCGGCGCCACACAGCGAGCACCGGCCTGGACGCGTTGACGCAGCTGATCGAGGCCTACGTTTGCTGCAGGCCAACCCGCTGACCGACCCGATCTGCCGGGAAGGAATTCAGCGCGCCGCGCGCTCGCTGCTGCAGGCCTGCCGCAGGGAGACGACTGGCGGCGCGAGAGGACATGCAGTATCGCGAGCCTGTTCGGCGGCGCTGGCGCTGGCGAATGCCAAACTGGGCGCGCGTGCACGGCTTCGCCGGCCGATCGGCGGCATGTTCCACGCGCCACACGGCGTGGTCTGCGCGTGCCTGCTTGGCCACGTCATGGCGGCCAACATCCGGGCGCTGCAGTCGCGGACGCCGCAGAGCGAGGCCTTGCGGCGTTATGGGGAGGTTGCCCGCCTGCTGACGGGCGATCCATCCGCCTCGGCCGAGCAGGGACCGGTGTGGGTCGGGCGGCTGACCGCGGCGCTGGACGTCCGCGGGCTGGGCGCCTACGGGCTGGCGCCGGATCGCTTCGAGCCCATCGTGAGAAAGCGCCGAAGGCCAGCAGCATGAAGGGCAACCCGATCGAGCTGACGGCCGGGGAGCTGCGGGAGATTCTGAGCCGCGCGATGTAGCGGGTTGCCAGGTCAATTGTTATAATTACCTGGTACCCAATCTCGAATTCCAGGAATCTTTCCATGCCTGCTATCCTTTTCGTCGAAGATGATGCCACCATTGCCATGGGGGTGGAATACTCGCTCAAGCAGGACGGTTTCCAGGTCAGCCTGGCTTACCGCCTGGAGGAGGCCCGCGAGCCTGCTCAAGCGCAGCCCCTTTGACCTGGTGCTGCTGGACCTGGGTCTGCCGGATGGCAGCGGCTACGAGCTGTGCAAAGAAATCCGCGCCGCCGGGGATACGCCCATCATTATCCTCTCCGCCCGCGACGAAGAGGCCAGCATCGTCCTCGGCCTCGACCTGGGCGCGGACGACTACCTCACCAAGCCCTTCCGCCTGCGCGAGCTAATCTCGCGCATGAAGGCCGTGCTGCGCCGGCGTGGGCCGGTCGAGGCATCTGACCGCACCCTTACCTGCGGGGACGTGACGGTGGTCGCCCAGCAGGCCAAGGTGTATAAAAACGGGCGCGAGGTGCTCCTCACCGCGCTGGAGTACCGCCTGCTGCTCGCGCTGGTCGCCAACCAGGGGCGGGTGCTCACCCGCGCCCAGATCCTGGCCCAGATCTGGGACGTGGACGAGGATTTCGTCAACGACAACACGCTCACCGTGTACATCAAGCGCCTGCGCGAGAAGCTCGAGGACGACCCGCAGAACCCGGCGCTGATCAAGACCGTGCGCGGCCTGGGCTACAAGGCAGGCGATTGACATGGACCTTCTCACCCACGCCGAAGACCGGCGTTTGCTGTTTTGCATGGCGGCCCTGTCGCTGGTCGCACTCCTCCTGGCCGCGGCCCTCAGCCTGGCGATGACGGCGTACGTCAACCGGGCGCTCGCGGATACCTACGCGGGCATCGTGGGCACGGTGGCGCAAAAATATCCCCAGGCCGAGGCGCAGGTGGTGCGGGATCTCAGCACGCCGGACGCTCCCTCCGTCAGCCTGGGCCACCAGGTGTTGGGGAGATATGGGCTGCAGGACCTGGGCGCAGCGCAAGGCGGCATCGGAGCCGGGCTGCTGGCGCGCCTGCTGCCGGCCGGGTTGGCGCTGGCCGGGCTGGCCTGCGCCGGGTTCGGCCTGCTGCTGGCAGGGTACCGGCGCCCATCTCCGCGCAGGTGGCCGGGCTATCGGCCTACCTGCGCCGGATCGAAGCCGGCGATTATGCCCTGGACGTGCGGGACAACGGCGAGGGCAGCTTCAGCCTGCTGAAGAACGATGTGTACAAGGTCACCGTGCGTCTGCGCGAGCAGGCCGAGCTGCTGCAAAAGGATAAGACCGCCCTCTCCAACCTGATCGCCGATATCTCCCACCAGATCAAGACGCCCCTCACCTCGCTGGGAGTGCTGGCCGACCTGCTGGCCGAAGACCCGCCCGAGAAAGACCGGCGCGCCTTCGTCGAGCGGCTGCGCGCGCAGCTTGGGCGCATCCAATGGCTGGTAGCGGCGCTGCTCAAGCTGGCCCGCCTGGATGCCGGCACGGCGGCTTTCAAGAGCGAGCCGGTGGCGCTCCGTGAGCTGGTGCGCCACGCGCTGGAGCCGTTGCAGATCCCGCTCGAGATCAAAAGACAACGCCTCGAAGTCCACGGGGATGACGGCGCGAGCTTTACCGGGGACCTCAACTGGAGCGCAGAGGCGCTGACCAACGTCGTTAAGAACTGCGTCGAGCATACCCCTGAAGGTGGGAGGATCGAGATCAGCTACGGTGCGAATGCCCTGTACGCTGAGATCATTGTCAGCGATGACGGCGAAGGTATCGCCGGCGCGGACCTGCCCAACATCTTCAACCGCTTTTACCGCGGCGCGAACGCGGGCGAGAACAGCGTCGGCATCGGGTTGGCGCTGGCCAAAGCCATCTTTAACGCCCAGGGTGGGGATATCTCCATCCACAGCGAGCGCGGCGTCGGTACGAGCTTCGAGATTCGGGTTTTTCGCGGGGTGGTTTAGTGCGCCTGACAAAACCGCGGCGCAAGCAGGCGAGAATGCAAGATGGGGGGGGCGAGGAGCCCGGGGCAACCACCGATTTCTCCGCAGGCGGTGAACGCTTCAGGAGAGTTCCTCGGCCAGGGCGATGATGATGCCCGCAGGGCCTCGCACGTAGCAGAGCCTGTACATGTCCTCGTACTGGGCCACCTCGCCGATGAGTTCGGCGCCGTTGGCGCGCAGGCGAGCGACAGTGTCGTCGACGCTTTCGACCGCAAACATGACGCTGCGGAGACCCGGCGCGTTCGGCGGTGCGATCGCCGGTTCGATCTCGACCAGTTTTGGATTGCGAAACTTCGTCAGCTCAAGCCGCCCGTGCCCATCCGGGGTCCGCATCATAGCGATGTCGACTTGGACACCTTCGATCCCATTGACGCGGTCCACCCACGGGCCCTCGACCGGCATCTCATCTTCGAGCGTCATGCCGAGCGCGGTGAAAAAAGCGATAGCGGCTGCAAGGTCGTCGACGACGACGCTGACGTGGTCCAACCTTTTGATCGTCATATCCCCAGTATAATAGAGGCCATGCACGGCGTCAAGGCCAACAGGCGCCGACTCCTACCCACGTTGCTCTCTGAGCCGCCGCAGACCTCTCTCCCGGCCTCTCCCCTGCAAAGGGAGAGGAGAACGCCACCATTTGCTCCTCTCCCTTTGCAGGGGAGAGGCCGGGAGAGAGGTCTGCGGCGGCTCAGAGAGCAACGTGGGTAGGAGTCAGCAACAGGCGCCCCTCGAATACTGTCACCCTGCGGGAGCGCCGTTTGCGACCGAGGGGTCTCGCGCGCGAGGAAGGATGTCCCGAGTCGTGCGATTGACGATGTCCTTTCTCGCGCGCGAGACCCCTCGGTCGCAAACGACCCAGTCCGGACGACCACTGGGCCGGGCGCT
This sequence comes from uncultured Chloroflexia bacterium, assembly GCA_963843645.1. GTDB lineage: Bacteria > Chloroflexota > Anaerolineae > DAOTYC01 > DAOTYC01 > CAWJLE01. The sequence goes on from CAWJLE010000007.1 coordinate 6,043, forward strand.
CCCGCAGGGTGACAGAGTTCGAGGGGCGACGCTCCCCCAGACTCCGGGATGCGCCCATGCCATTCGTGAATAAACTGTCACCATTGCAGTCACCGCAGGGTCACTTTACGTCCGTATACTGAGTGAGTATAACGGTGCTAAACTCATTCTTTGGAGGAAGCGTGGAAATTCTCAAGGTGCAGAACCTTTCGAAGGTATACGGAAAAGGCGATACGCAGATCAAGGCCCTGGATGACGTCAGCTTCAACGTGGAAAAGGGCGAGTTCCTTGCCATCGTCGGCCCTTCCGGCTCGGGCAAGTCGACGCTGCTGCACATCCTGGGCGGGGTGGATACGCCCAGCTCCGGCCAGGTGCTGGTGGATGGCACGGACATCTGCGCCCTCGACCAGACGAAACTGGCGATCTTCCGCCGCCGGCAGATCGGCCTCATCTACCAGTTCTACAACCTGATCCCCATCCTCAACGTCGAAGAAAACATCACCCTGCCGCTGCTCCTGGATGAGCGCAAGCCTGGACGAGGCGCGGCTGAAGGAGATCGTCGCGACGCTGGGGCTGGCCGACCGGGTCAGGCACCTGCCCAACCAGCTCTCCGGCGGGCAGCAGCAGCGCGTCTCCATCGGCCGGGCGCTGATCAATAACCCCGCGCTGATCCTGGCCGACGAGCCGACCGGCAACCTGGACAGCAGCAACTCCAAGGAGATCATCTCCCTGCTCAAGATCTCCAACCAACGCTACCATCAGACGCTGATCGTGGTGACCCACGACCGCGACATCGCCCTGCAGGCCGACCGCATCATCTCCTTCGGCGACGGGCGCATCGTGCGTGACGAGGCGGTGCGGGCATGAACATCCTGACGACGTATACCCTGAAGTACCTGCGGCTGAACAGGAAGCGGACTGCGGTGACGATCCTGGGGGTGGTCCTGTCATCCGCGCTGATCTGCGGGGTGTTCCTGCTGGGAGTCAGCTTCCAGAAGGTGATGATCGACCACGAGATCTTCATGTCGGGGAATTGGCACGCCCAGTTCCACGCCGTGCCCTATGACAAGGCGAAATATATCACCGAAAACAGCGCCGTCCAGACGGCGATGCTCAGCCAGCCGCTCGGGAGCGCCACCTACGGCAGCCACAACACCGTTCGGCCCTACCTGTACGTCACCGCTTATGACGCGCTTTCCTTCCAAAACCACTCTATCCAGTTGATCTCCGGACGCCTTCCCCAAAACGGGGATGAGCTGCTCGTCTCGCCGGTGATGATTAGGGACTCTGGCCTGGGCTTGAAACCTGGCTCCACATTGCAACTGGCTTTCGGCCAGCGGAATTTCCCCGACTACGAAGGGCGCGTCAAGGCCTGGGGCGGCGAAGAATTTGTCGCTCTGCAAGATGGGGAAACCTTTCCCTCGTCCGTTTCCAAAACCTACACGGTGGTGGGCGTGATGGCGCCGCTGTCCGATGAGACCGGCATGCCCGCAGCTTTCCCGGCCCTCACGTACCTCGACCCGGCGCAACTGGCAGCCACAGACAAAGTGGACATCGCGATCCTGGCCCGCGATCCGCGCAGCATTTACACCCACGCGCCGGAGATGGCGAAGAGCGCCGGGTTGGAGGTGGCCCCCGGCCCGGACGGCAAGCTGAAGAGTATTACTTACAACGAGGAACTGCTGCCCTGGCTGGGCGGCAGCGGCCGTTCCAACTACGTGCGCTCCTTCCTGGGGATCCTCGCCTTCCTCATCGCCCTGATCGCGTGCGGCTCGGCCCTGCTGATCTACAACGCTTTCGCCATCTCGATCCGCGAGCGCAAAAAGCAATTCGGCATGTTTGCCAGCGTGGGCGCCACCCCGCGCAGATCCGCCGCATCGTGCTGACCGAAGCGGGGGTCATCGCGGCGATCGGCATCCCGCTGGGCATCCTGGGCGCCATCGCCGGGGTGGGGATCCTGGTGAAGCTCACTCAGGGGGTCGTCTCCGAGCTGATCCTGGACGCCGAGCAGGGGCTGCCGCTGGTGGTCTCGCCGCTGATCATCGGCCTGACCGTGCTGTTTTCCGCGGCGACCATCCTGCTCTCGGCCTGGATCCCCGCCCGGCGCGCCGCGCGGGTTTCTCCCATCGCGGCCATCCGCCAGAGCGGCGAGATCCAGGAGGGCGAGCCGCGCAAGCTGCACTCCCACCCGCTGACACCTGTATTTGCGGCGACAGGCGCAAGTGTCCGGCGCGTGTTCGGGTTCGAGGGTGAGCTGGCGCTCAAATCCCTCCAGCGTGACCGCAAGAGATACCTCACCACGCTGCTCTCGCTCATGATGAGCATCATTTTGTTCGTGGCCTTCAACGCCCTGATGCTGTATACCAACACCACCACCCGCATGGCCGTCAAAGCGATGAACTACGACCTGCAGATCGACCTGGACTACCGCCAAACCCACGCCAACGAGTTTGCCGACCTTGTCAGCCAACTGCCCGAAGTGCAGCAGGTTGCGTTCGGACGCTGCGCCCACGAGGCGTACGTCCCCCCGCGCGCGACGATCACCGGCCCGGCTTACCAGGCCCTGCAGGAGCTGAACAGCCTCGAACTCGAAAATCTACCCCACGCTGTAGAAGGCGGTGGCTATGCGTTTGTGCTCAAGGTGTGCGCCGTTGGGCCGGCCGAGTTTACCCACTACGCCGCGCAGCTTGGTCTGGATCTGCGACAGTATTCCGATCCATCCGCGCCGCTGGGGATCCTGCTCAACCACAACACCCTGCGCCAGGGTGGCAAGCTGTACGATTTCGATCTGTTCAACCTGAAGCCGGGCGATACGATGTCTGCCGCCAAGATGCCTGAATGGTCCTCTCCCCAAGCCGGAGGCGCAGCGCCGGCCAGCCTGACGTGGACGGTGGGCGCGGTCGCCCAAGAGAGCCCCCTGGGTTTCCTGGGGGCGGGGCTGGTTCCGGAGCTGATCGTCTCGGACGCCGTCTTCGACGGTTTGAGCGACCGGATGCTGCAGCTGGGCCCGATCGCTAATGGAAACATGACCGTCAAGAGCGATAACCCGGACGCGGCGTTGGCAGCCATCCAACGGCTCTACCACGCCACGGTGGGCGGCAATTTCTCATACTATTCGATGGCGGAGTTCAACAAGAGCCGATACCTGCAGACGCTGATGACCAACCTGTTCTTCTACGGCTTCCTGACGCTGGTGACGCTGATCGGGGTGACCAACATCGTCAACACCCTGGACACCAACATCAAGCTGCGCTGGCGCGAGATCGCCATGCTCAAGTCGGTCGGTCTCACCCCCGGGGGCCTGCTGCGCATGCTGCGTTACGAGAGCCTGTTCTACGGGCTGACCGCCCTGCTGTACGGGCTGCCCCTGGGGATCGCCTCGAGCGTGTTCATCTACTACCAGTTCGACACGGTGGGTACCTTTGCCTTCACCTTGCCCTGGGGAGCGATCCTGGCCTGCGTGCTGGCCATCCTGGGGATCGTCTTCGCGACCATGATGGTCTCCGGTGCGATGATCCGCAACGACAACATCGTGGACACGATCAAAGAAGAGAATTTGTAGGGTCACGAACAGTTTCGAGGAGAACAAAATGTCGATGGCTCCGTCAAAGCCGGCATCAGCACCGGAACCCTGCAAACCGGCGGCGTCGGCCTGGCCCCCTTCCACGATTGGGACGGCAAGATCCCAGCCGATCTGAAGGCCCAGATCCAGAAGGCAAGCGACGGGATCAAGGACGGCACCATCAAGGTTGATCCGCCCTCGGCGGAGTAAAGCATCTACCGAGGCCGGGGCGAGGACGGACCTCTCTCCAGACCTCTCCCCTGAGAAGGGCGAGGACGGACCTCTCTCCCGGCCTCTCCCCTGAGAAGGGCGAGGACGGACCTCTCTCCCGGCCTCTCCCCGAAGAAGGGCGAGGACGGACCTCTCTCCCGGCCTCTCCCCGAAGAAGGGCGAGGACGGACCTCTCTCCCGTCCTCTCCCCGAAGAAGGGAGAGGACGGACCTCTCTCCCGGCCTCTCCCCTGAGAAGGGAGAGGAGCAAGTCCTTGCCGTTGTCGTTCTCCTCTCCCTTCTCAGGGGAGAGGCCGGGAGAGAGGTCTGTCGTCCTGCAGCACCTCTACTGCCAGCTGGACAGCTCGTTGAGCCGGATGAGCTCTTCCTCGGTCAGGGTCACGTCGAGGGCGGCCAGGCTCTGATTCAGCTGGTCGACGTTGTTCGCGCCGACGAGCGGGGCGGTGACCAGGGGGTTGGCCAGCAGCCAGGCCAGCGCGATGGCGGAGATGGTCTTACCGCGCGGCCGGGCGATCTCTTCGAGCTCGTCCAACAGGTCGAAGTTGCGGTCCGAGAAGTAGCGCGTGCGGACCATGGCGGCGCGCTGGCTGTCAGGCAGGTCCTCGCTGCGGCGATACTTGCCCGTCAGGAACCCTCCGGCCAACGGGCTGTACGGCAGGATGCCGAGCCCGTATTCTTCGGCCACGCCGGCCAGCTCGCGCTCGAACTCCGCCCGATGGACCAGGTTGTAGTGTGGTTGAAGCGACACGTAGCCGGCCCACCCGCCGTTTTCGCCGGCCCACAGCGCCTGCATCAATCGCCAGGCGGGGTAATTGGAGCAGCCGGCGTAGAGGACCTTCCCGGCGCGGACCAGGTCGTCCAGCACGGCCAGGGTTTCCTCGATCGGGGTCTCCGCGTCGAAGGAGTGGGTCTGATACAGATCGATGTGATCGGTCTGCAGCCGGCGCAGGCTGTCGTCCACCGCGCGCATAACGTGGGCGCGGCTCAGGCCATCACCGTGCGGGCCGTCCCACATCTGGCCGCGCACCTTGGTGGCCAGCACGACCTGGTTCCGGTTGTTGCGGCTCTTCATCCAGCGGCCGATGACCTCCTCGGCCACGCCGCCGGGATTGCCCGCCGCCCAGCGTGAGTAGACGTCCGCGGTATCCACCAGCGTGCCGCCGGCTTCGACGAACGCATCCATCACGGTGAACGCATCCTCCTCGGAGGCGGTCCAGCCCCACTGCATGGTGCCCAGTCCGAGGCGTGAGACTTCCAGCCCAGATCGACCTAGTTTCCGGTATTCCATTGTAGAGACCTCCTGATGTGTGGCGAAGAAGAGCCATCGAAGGATACGACTTCGATGGCTCTATGCGGTTAAGTTGTGCCGAGCATCTTGGACTCGAGAGGACGTCCTCTGCGGTCAGACCGCGGTGTCACTTGGCCGAGATCGTGATGACCTCACCCCGACTGCCAGGGGCAACGGTCTGCAGGAACGTGTAACCCTTGCTCGGGTTCCAGATGAAGACGTTGCTCGCCTGCCCCCAGGGGACGAAGACCTCTGTGGACCCTGTGGCGGAGACGGGCGTGACGCTCTCCATCACACCGATCGGCTGGCCGGCCGAGTCGGCGGCGAGACCACCCGAGGCCTGCCAGACTGAGACGTACGTGCCGGGCGTTCCGCCCGTGACGACCAGCTTGCCGACGTCGACGTTGACGTTAGCCGCGGACGCGGGCCGGACTGCAGGGGCAAGCAGAGCGACAGCGACCACCAGCCCCAAGAAAGACATCACCGACAGACCTTTAATAAAGCGTTTCATAACGTTTTCTCTCCAATTTCGTTCGAGGCAGGGGTCACTCAACCGCCCCGAACGGCTTAACTATGCTCCGCCTCTACCGGGCGTTGAGCGTCACTGGAGCGCCGGCAGCGTCGGGAGCTACGGATCCCAAAAAAGTGTAACCCTTGCTGGGGCTCCAGATGAAGACGTTGCTCTTCGTCCCCACCGGAACGAAGACCTCGGTCTGGCCGGTCGGTGAAACCGTGGTGACACTCTCCACGAGGCCGGTCGGAGCCCCGGACGACTCAGGCGCAGCCGCGCCTGCCGCCTGCGAGACGGAAATGATCGCGTCCGGCGGCCCGCCTACGACGATCACTCGGGTGGTCGGCTGCTCGGGTCCGACAGCTGCGGCCGGCAAGGCCGAAGCGGCGAACGACGCCAGCGCAACCACGAGGGCCAATCCAAACAGACCCTTCAGAACGCGTTTCATTGTCCTACCCTCCATTTCCCGTCCCTGTCCGACGCTACCAGCCTGGGGGGTGATCCTGGCAGCGCCGCCAGTGAAACACTACTATCTGAACCAAGTGGGTTTCACAGTCACTGCCCCGAATAGTAGTCCCCAGGCCCGGAATCGCCGTAATCTAAATCACAATGTTCATTCGTTTCCGGCTATCGATGCGCGTAAAAAGAGCCATCGAAGGGACTAAAACCTTCAATGGCTCTGTTGCTTCACTGGCCGTCTATGGTCCCTTCAGGACCGCCGCCGGCCTGGAAATCTGAGCTAAGCTGCCCCGGGTTACTTCGCCGCGAGCGTAATGGGCCCGCCGCTGGAGCTGGGAGCGACCGAACCGAGGAAGGTGTAGCCGCCACTCGGAGTCCAAAGGAAGATATTGCTCGCCATGCCATTCGGCACGAAGAGCTCAGTGGCACCGGAGGGGGAGACCCTCGTCGTGCTTTCCATCGTGCCGATAGGCTGGCCGGAGCTATCGGCTGCACTCGGACCGCTGGCCGCCCAGGCGGAGATGATGCCGTCCGGTGAACCGCCCGTGACCACGACCTTGTTGCTGAGCAAAGCCAGGCTGTCAGCTGAGGCTGGCAGTGCCGAAGTCGCGAACAGAGCCAACATTGCTACCAGAGCCAACACAGACACACCCTGCAAAAAGCGTTTCATCGTGTTTACCTCCATCCCCTTTTTTCCTATGTTAGCGCCGGCCCCGGGGTCATGCGAGCCGCGCTAATATTACAATTGGTTTAACAGGTAACCTCACAAACACAATGTACATGATAATCTGAAATCCTGAATGTTCCTGTAGTCTGAATCACATTACTATGGGCAATCGGATTGTGGAGGTGGGAATTGGGTGCCTGGGGCCACACCGGGCGGGCAGCCACGCCGGGCTGCCCCTACGTGACCGGGCGGGTCGCGGGGTGGGAATTGGGTGCCTGGGTTCACGGCGGGCGGGCAGCCACACCGGGCGGGCAGCCACGCCGGGCTGCCCCTACAGGACCGGGGGGTCGCGAGGTGGGGAATTGGGTGCCTGGGGCCACACCGGGCGGGCAGCCACACCGGGCTGCCCCTACGGGACCGGGCGGTCGCGAGGTGGGGAATTGGGAGCCTGGGGCCACGCCGGGCGGGCAGCCATGCCGGGTTGCCCCTACGGGACCGGGCGGTCGCGAGGTGGGGAATTGGGAGCCTGGGGCTACACCGGGCGGGCAGCCACGCCGGGCTGCCCCTACGGGACCGGGCGGTCGCGGGGCGGGAATTGGGGGACGGAGCTCGTAGGGGCGCGATTATCCCGCCCCTACGAGTCACAGTTGCGGGTTCGGCGTACGCGATCAGCGGCCCTGGAAGTACCGGTTCATGCTGATGTTGAAGCCGCCGTCCAGGGGGATCACTTCGCCGGTGACGTAGTTGTCGGTCAGCAGGTACAGAACCGCCGGGACGACCGCCCCCGGATCGATGAACGAGGGCTTGAGGTGGGCCCGGGCCTCGATGTCCGCCTTGATCTGCGGAAAGCGGTCGTAGAACCTGCGCGGGCCGGCGGTGTTGGCGAACCCGGGCGCGATGCCGTTGACGCGAATGTTCATCGGGCCCAACGTGGCGGCCAGGCTCTCCATCACGGACAGGGAGGCCCGTTTCGCGGCCGCGTAGGCCAGCAGATCGTCACGCAGCGGATTGAGCGCGGCTTCCGACAGGGTGACGACGATCGCGCCGGAATCGGGCCGGTGGCCCAGCTCGTTGGGCTCGACGCTTTCGTAGCGCGGCGCCATCACGCGGGCGGCCGCCAGGGCCAGGCTCGCGAAGGCGATGGGGAACACCTCGAACTGGGTGCGCATGGACTCGACCAGCTTGTCGATCGGCAACTCGAGCAGAGGCTCTTCGAAACGAATGGCGAACCCGGCGTTAGCCACGACGAAATCGACCTTGCCGAACCACTCCATGGTCTGGGCGACCATCTGCTCGGATGCACCGCGGGCCATGATGTCCTGCCGAAGGTAGCGCACCTTGCCCGCGTAACGTGTCTCGATGGCCTTCTGCGCGTCCGGCGGCAGCTCGTCGACGGAGAAGACCGCCATAGTTGCGCCGCGTTCCAGGCAGGCCTGATTGATCTCATAACCGAACCCGCTCGTGCCGCCCGTCAGAATTCCGACCTTGCCCTGCAATGATGATTGAAAACTCTCCATTGATGCGCGCCTCGATTCTGTAGTGTGATCAGTACAGGTGAGCGACGAACTCGCCATAACCGTTGTACGGCAGGGTGTCCCGCTTATTGGTCTCGCCCAGCATGCGCTCCTGGCTCTGAGACCAGCGCGGATGCGGGACGGCCGGGTCGACGTTGGATACGAACGGATACTCACTCGGGCTCAAGCTGTTCCAGAAAGTCGACGGCTGCTGCTCGGTGAATTCGATCCTCACGATCGACTTGATGCTCTTGTAACCGTATTTCCAGGGCACGACCAGGCGGATTGGTCCGCCGTTCTGGCGAGGCAGGTCGTGCCCGTACATGCCGGTGGCCAGGAAGTCAGCTCGTTGGTCGCTTCGGCCATGGACAGGCCTTCTGTGTACGGCCAGGGGAACGTGCGATCGAGCTGGCCCGGCGCCTGGCTGGGGCGCAGGAACGTCGTCAGGCGCACGTATTTCGCCGCGGACGAGGGCTGGACCAGGTCGATCAGCGCCTTGAATGGGAAACCGGTCCACGGGTTGGCCATGGCCCAGGTCTCGACGCAGCGGAAGCGGTACAGGCGCTCTTCGAACGCCATCAGCCGCCGCAGTTCGTCCAGGTCGTAGGTTCGCGGCTGGGGTACCAGGCCGGCGATCTCGATCTCCCAGGGACGCGTCTCGAACTGGGTGACCATCTGCCAGACGCCGTCCTTGGAGAGGCTGAACTCGTAGAAATTGTTGAAGGTCGTGGCCAGCTTCTCGTCGGTGATCGGCCGATCGAGTGTGAATGCCGAATTGACCGGTGCGGGAGTGGGCGTCGGACCGGACGGCGCCGTTGGGGACGGCGGAGGGAGCGTGGGCTGAACCACCTGAGCGGACCCGCACGCCGCGACCGTGGCCAGGCCGAGCGCGGCCGCGCCCATGCGCTTCAAGAAGGCGCGCCGGTTCAGGAATACGTGCTCAGGCGTGACCTGGCTTTCGGGAATCTCCCAACCTCTGCGCTTCTTCACGACAGGCATAGGGCTTCTCCTGCGTCGAACTTGCGTGATGCATTGGACATATGTGGCGCATTATACCACGCCCTGCGGCGGCGGGGAAAACGGGCCGGGGGCGGCAGACCTCTCTCCCGCCTCTCCCCTGAGAAGGGAGAGGAGAACGGCAACGACTTCCGCCGGTTTCCCTGAGAGGCCCGACATAGGGAGAGGCACCAGTCGTTGCCGTTCTCCTCTCCCTTCTCAGGGGAGAGGCGGGAGAGAGGTCTGCCGTCAGCGACGGCGGGCAAGCCACCAGGCGCCGGCGAAGAAGCCCACGGCGCCGAGCAGGAGCCCGGCCTCTAGGACGCGCAGCACCCACCACAGCGCCGGGCGCGGCGCGGCCAAGATCGTGACAGCCGGCGTCGGGGCCGGTGAGGGAGAGGCGACCTGGGGCGCGGCCGGGACCGCGAGGGTACCGGTGATCGAGCCCGGTGCGGCGTACTCCGGTTGGGGCACGGGCGGGCGCGTTGGGGCCGCGGATTGCGGGAGCAGGGCGCCGCTCGGCGGTTCGGCCGCGCCGCCTTCGTCTTTCAGGGAGGGCGTGGCGGCCGGGGCGGCCTTGCGCAGGAGAGGCGCCGCCGGGGACCCGGTGGCGGGCGGAGCCGGAGGCGCGGCGGCGAGAGACGACGCCTCTCCTGCCTTCTCTTCGGTGCTCTCGGTGGCGAGGGCTTCTTGCCGCGCCATGTCCCGCGCCGGGGCGGCCGGCGACGCGGTTGCGGCAGGGGCCGGGACGCCGGCGCCCAGCGTCCGGTGAGCGCTGCCGGCGGGCGTTCGGGGCGGCGGCTTGGCCGCGGACGACGCAGCAGGCGCCCCGGCCTCGTTTTGAGTCGGCGGCGGAGGCGGCGCGGCGGACAGACCGTTCAGATGCGGAGCCGGCGCGGCTGCCATGCGGATGCCGCCGGAAGTCTGCAGGAAGTCCGCCGCCACGACGACGATCAGCAGGATCGCGGCGAGCGCTCCGGCGGCTCTGAAGTATGGAGCGAGCCAGGCGACGCGCGAGCGGGTCGCGGCGTGCTGCGCAGACACGGCGAACGAGCGCGGCGCCGGATGCGTGGGCATCTGCCGCAGCCAGGCGACCGTCTGGCGCAGATCGTCCAGGTCCTGCGCGCAGCGGTCGCATTCGGCCACGTGCGCGCGCACGCGGTCGCGTTCGGCCGGTGTCAGGTCGTTGTCGACGTAAGCCGACAACCGCTCCTGAGTCCAGCGGTGCACCGGCAGCTTCGTCGGATCGTTACGCTCGCCCATCGTTTACAAACCCCAGTACCTCGTTCATCCGTGCATCCCTGTCCTATGAGATAGGACGATATTTGTCCGGTAAAAGTTCCCCGCAGCCCAGAAGATAATCGCGCAGGCGGGCGCGACCCCGGCTCAACCGGGATTTAACCGTGCCCAGGGACGTGCGCATGATGTCGGCGACCTCCTGGTAGTCGAAGCCCTGCACGTCGGCCAGCACCAGCGTCACGCGCTGGTCTTCGGGCAGGGTCTGCAGACCGGCCATGATGGCGGCCTCCAGCTCGCGGCCGAGGACTCGGCTTTCGGGCGAGGGCTCGGGATCGGCCAACAGGTCGCCACGCTCGGGGTCGTCCATCAGATCATCGAGCGAATCGGCGGGACGGCGCTTCCGATGTCGGAGCAGGTCGTAGCAGGCATTGGTGACGATGCGCATCAGCCAGGCCTTGAAGGAGCTTCCGTGGAGGTGACGGATGTTATTGTAGGCGGACAAGAAGGCGTCCTGGCACGCATCAGCCGCGGACTCGCCGTCGCCCAAAATGCGGTAGGCGACGTTGTAGGCGAGGGTCTGATGCTCGCGAACCAGTTGATTGAAGGCGGCCAGCTGCCCCTTTTGGCGGCCGCGATGAGCGACAGCTCGTCCATTCAGACTCCAGGAAGTTGCGCAGACACCTTGGCAGACCGGTCGGGAGAGAGGTCGGCTGCCTCCACAACTCAGGGCGATTGCATTAAATTGTTGCGCTCGTCCCGGCGATTGGAAATCGCGGCTATGGGCGGCAAAGCCTGCCTTCGCAGGCTAACGACCACGACCAAATTGGTAGGCGTGGCCACTTCGTTACCAGGGATCGCGTTTTCAAGTCGCTTTGCCCTCGTTTTTAGCCTGCGAAGGCAGGCTTTGCCGCCCATAGCCGCGATTTCCAATCGCCGGGACGAGCGCAACAATTTTAATGCAATCGCCGTGCTCCACAACTTGACTAAAACCTGGGATTCGGTTATACTGCCTACCGTCCGTGCAGGGAAGCACAAGTCCCCAGTTGCGGCGAGACATTTCCAGCGTGCCGAAGTGGCGGAATGGCAGACGCGACGGTCTCAAAAACCGTTGAGGGTAAACCTCATGTGGGTTCGAGTCCCACCTTCGGCACCATCGTGACGTCATCGTTCATTCGGTTCACGGTATCGAGCAAGAGCGCCATCATTATACCAGCTTTTGGCGCGTGTAGCCAGAGGCAATACGCGAACCCCGTGACGTTTTTGCGGTTGCTTGCCGTTGGGCGGCCAACCGGAGTCTGAGGACTCGCTGCTGCCTTGGGGACGGGGTGGTCTTCCAGAGGTGAGGCCGCCCTATTTTTTTGTCGGAGCTATGGTGGTGCGTCGGAGAATGAGACTTCCGAAGGTTCTCAACCCTCGGAAGCCTTGCCTGGGGCTGGCGGATGGGCAAGAAACGAAGCTGCTTGACAGTGCTAATTCTGTTGGCGTTGTGCCTGACGGCGGGGGTCGCCGCCGGCTTCGTTCTCGGCTGGATCGTCTGGCCGGTGACCTACGTGGACACGGACGTCGTCGATCTGAGGGCCGGCTACCAGGACGACTACATCGTGATGACCGGCGACGCGTACGCCCTCGATCGGGAGCCTGGCCGCGGCCAGGGAGCGACTGGCGCGCCTCGAGGACCCGGCGATCGACCGGCGGGTCGCGGCCCTGGTGCGCAGCAAGATGGAGGCCGGGGAGCTGCCGGAGCAGGTGCGCTCGCTCGTGCTCCTGGCTGAGGCGTTGGGTGCAGCCGATCGGGACATGCTCGACTATGCGGCGACCGAAACGCCAACGCGGACTCCCGCTCCGACCGCACGGAGACGCAGACGACCACTCCCACACCCACAACCACGCTGACCGCAACGCCCGCGGACACGCCGACGCCGATGGATACCGCCGACATCGACGCCCACGGCCGCGCCCCACTGCCACTTCGATCCCCACTGCGCGACCCACGTGGCCGCCGGCCGTGCCGACTGCGACGGAGCATCCCGTGGTACCTGGCCACGCCGGTGCTCATCGATCCTACGCTGCAGGCGCCGTGACAGGCGATGGAGAGCTGGAGCGAGCAATGCAAAGCCATTTGAACGTGAGACTGATCGCGGGCGTTCTGGCGGGGATCGCCGTGGGCTTGCTCCTCAGCGCGATCCTGCGCCTGGGGCAGCCGGCCATGGTGGTCACTGCCCGAATGCAGGCCGACGTGGCGCCGACCGTGAAGGACTACGTCGTTCTCGTCAGCGGCCTGTACGCCATCGACCACGACGCCGACCGGGCGCGCGCCCGCCTGGCGCAGCTGGGACTGCAGGACCCCGCTGCCGAGGTCGAGGCGCTGGCGCAGCGGTTCCTGGCGGACCCGGCCGGGGCGGAGGCGAACCAGAAGCTGCTGGTCGACCTGGCGACGCTGGGGCAGGCTCTGGGTGTGACACAGCCGGACCTGCTGGCCTACGTGGCCACGCCGACGCCGAAGGCGCGCGCCGTGGCGGCCCCGAAGCCGGCGCCGACGGCTACTGTGGCCCCCGCCGCGCCGACGCCCACGCCGCTGCCGACGTTGGACTGGGACATCCGCCTCAGCGCCAAGCTGGAGCCGCCCGTGAAGGTGCAGCCCGCCCAGGTCGAGTCGGGCGAGACGTACTGGCGGCTGATCCGGGCGTACTGGCAGGACCCGGACGAAGGCCACCAGGCGTTTCACATTTTCGCAAACGTGCTGAACAAGGACGGCATCGCGATCGGGCAGCCGATCATCGTCGAGAACGGCGGCAAGACGCTGGTGCCGGTCCAGCCGAAGCCCGATTCGGACTATTTGATAAACTACCCGATGGCTGGTACACTAGGGTCATATTCCGTGTACGTGGCGGGTGACACGCCCAGCGATCGCATCGTGGGCCTGGGCCTAGGGTTTGCAAAGGGGGGCAAGGACCACACTTGCTTCTTGCTGACGTTCCAGGAGACAATCGCACCCTGAAGAGACGCACGCGCTCTACCGGCGGCTGGACGCTGTGGGTCGCGTTGGGCGTCGCTTTGCTGCTGGGCCTGGCGGTGGGGTTGGCGCTGACCTGGGGCGTGTGGCCGGTGCAGTACTACGACACGGACCCGGTCGATCTGCGCGCGGAGCTGAAGCAGGACGAGCTGGTACTGATCAGTGCGTCCTACGCCTGGAACGAAGACCTGGGTCGCGCTCAACGGCGCCTCATCTGGCTGGGCTTCAGCGAGGAAGAGGCCGCGCGGTCGCTGACTACCCTGGTGCATCGCTACTCGAAGTCCGAAGACGCGACGACGGTCCGCAGCCTGTCGAAGCTGGCCTACGCACTGGGGGCGCGCGACAACCAGGTGCTGGTCTTCATCGTGACGCCGACGCCGACGATCACGATGACGCCGATGCCCACGGCAATGCCGACGCGGACGCCGGTCCGCCCGACGACGGCTCCCAGTGCGACACCGACTGTGAGCGCGACGCCGCAAGGCCGGACGCCGTCACACGCGGCGACGGTGACGGCGACTGTCACCGCGTCGCCGACCGCTACCGAGACGCCGGCGCAGACCGCCACGCCCACCGAGACGGCCGAGCCGATGGCGTACCGGGTGAGCCGCAAGCAGTTCCAGTGCCGGGTGGTCGAGGGGCTGCCCAAGGGCGAGGGGCTGCTCGAGGTGAGGGTGAGGGACGCGTCGGGCAAGCCGCTGCCGGGGAAGGTCCTGTCGATTTCCTCGAGCGGAGGCGACGATCAGTTCTTTACGGGCCTGAAGCCGGACGAAGGCCTGGATTACGCCGATTTTCAGATGCAACCTGGCTGGAATTACGCTTTAACGGCCGAACACCAGAGCCAGCCGGTCAACATATCCTTTCGCGACGAGGATTGCATTACCGACTCGGTGGCGGGCGCGGTTCCAGTATGGGAAGTGGTCTTCCAGAGGAGCGCCGCCGCACGAAAGCTCGCATTGAGCGACGAGCTTCAACCATGCCTGTCTCGGGTCGATTGACGTGGCTGTAACCCGCTGGGGGAGAGCAACCTCTCCCGAACGGAGGTCAAACGGGTAACGTGAATTTGATCTAATCAAAAATGCTCCTCTGTTTGTGGCGTTGTCGGGCGAGGAGCAGGACTTCTTGGCGTCCAGAATGCGCCTCGAACAATACCACCGAGATGAGGTGATCTTCAGTCGAGGCGATGCCTAGCCGGGCTCTGTACCTGATTCAGTCAGGTTGGGTGAGACTGGTCGCCGAGCGGGGGGCGGTCATCGCCAATCTGGGCCCGGGGAGCGTCGTCGGCGAGGCGGATCTGTTTCTGGGACGGCCGCGTACCCTGGAGGCCCGGGCGACCGCCGAAACGTCGAGTTGTACACGCTGTCCAGCTACAACCTGGAGGCGTTGATCGTCGGGCAGCCCGCAACTCGGGCTCGACTTGAGCGTGGCCTTTGGCACGCGTCTGAGTGCAATTGCGCCAGTACCTGGTGGAGCGGCGACTGAAGGCCGCTGCCGTTCCTCGCCAGCCTGGCGGACGAAGAGTTGCATGCACTGGCCGACCGGCTGATCCCGGAAGAGATCGACCAGGGTGGGTTCGCGTTTCAGGTCGGAGCCAGCAGCCGCGGGCGCTGTACATCTTGGAATCAGGCGCGATGCGGATGGTGGAGGGCGCGAGCCCAGTGTCGGAAGGGGCGGACGACGAGGAATCGTCGATCTGGCGCCCGGCGACATTTTCGGTGAGATGGCGCTGTTGACCGGCACCGTGTACACCGCGGCTGCCTACGCTACCGAGGATTCCGTGGTGTGGGTGCTGGACGCGGCGGATTTCGCCGAATTGATGAGCCGCCATCCGGCCATGCGGCTGTCGCTGAGCCAGCGTCTGCGGATCGCGGCTGGGCTCCACAGGACCGGACTCTGGCGCAGAGCATCCTGAAGAAGATCCCGATCTTCGCCGACTTGCCGGCCGGAAACGCTGAAGGCCATCGCCGCGCGTCTGGTCTTGCGGCACGTGCCCGAGAACGAGTTGGTCTACGCCGAGGGCAGACCCGGGCGACGCGATGTACATCGTCCGCTCCGGTGAGGTGAGGGTCTCGCCGACAGTCGCGCCGGACAGCGAAGGAGATCGCACTTCTGCAGCAGGGGGAATCCTTCGGCGAGATGGCGCTGCTGACCGGCAAGTCGAGAACGATCGGCTGCCCGCGCTGTGGGCAACACGAACCTGCTGGCTCTGTACCGATCGGATTTCGACGAGCTGATCGTTCAGCACCCGTCGCTGAGCATGGCCTTGAGCCGGACGCTCAGCCAGCGGCTGAACGACGCGGGGCAGTCGTTCGTCGACAGCCACCTGGGCCGCATGCCGATTTTGAGCGGCTTCTCCCGCGGCCAGCTGCTCGACATCGCCGACCGGGTGCGCGCCGGTGCGTTATCGCGCCGGCGAGTTGATCTTCGCGCAGAATACGCCGGGCGAGGTGATGTACTTCATCGAGTCTGGTCAGGTCCGTATTGCGACGCGCGGGCGGGCAGAAACTGACGACGCTGGCGGTGTTGGGGCGCGGTGAGTTCTTCGGCGAGATGGCCCTGCTCACCGGGAACCTGCGCAGTGCGCTGGCGCAGGCGGTCAGCGACGTGGATCTGTGGGCGCTGCACCAGAAGGACCTGGACGAGCTCATGCACAAGATGCCCGCGCTCGCCATCGGCATCGGGCGGGTGCTGTCGCAGCGCTTGAGCCGGGCCACTGAGGCGGCCGCCGAAGGCGGGCCGGCGGCCGGGAGGCGCCGACGGGGTTCGCTCGGTGGCGACGCCGCCGCCGCGCAACGGCCATTCCGTCGCGGACGCACTGTGGCAACGTGGCGCGGCCGTGGGCCGCTCCGCCGATCGCCGGCGAAGGCCGAGAGCGAGCCGGCGCCGGGCGCGCCCATGGGCAAGATGCCCGGCGGCCGCGATCGCAGAGATCGCCCGCGGCGCGCGCATCGGCGAGCCGGCAGGCCAAGGCCGGGTCCTGGGAAGCGGCGGAGGCGGAGGCGGCAGTTTTCTCGCGTGCGGGAGAGCATGGGGGAGGGCCTGGGCAACGCGGGCATTTGGTTCGCCTCGCGGAGCATCTGGATGAAGCTGCAATTGCTGGGTGTGCTGCTGTTGTTCGTGTGGCTGTGTGGCATCAGCGCGCCGGCGACGGTGATTTCGGCCTTCTCGTCCAACGACGTGGGGCTGCGCAACATGGCGTTCCTGCAGACGGTGACGCCGATCCCACGCGGACGGCCGATCCCGACGTCGACGGCGACGCTGACGCCGACGCCGACCGAGTCGCCGACGCCGACGGAGACGCCGACGGTGACGCCGACTTTCACGCCGCTGCCGCCGACCGACACGCCGACGCCGACGCCACGAAGACGCCGCGTCCGGTGCGCGAGCGCCGACGGACACGCCGACCCCTGAAGCGCCGACCGAAACGCCGACGCCGGAAGTGGATTACAGTCGTCAAATCGGTGCGCAAGCTGACGCCGTGCGAGAACGAGGGCGGGCACAACATCTACATCAACGTGATCGACAAGGACGGCAACGGCATCCCGGGCGTGATCTTCTGGGTGTCGTGGGGGCCGCAGGGAGTCGAGCTGAAGACGGGCTACAAGCCGGAGCGCGGGCCGGGAGCGACGGACTTCCCGATGTTCAAGGGCACGCATACCGTGCAGATGAAGGGCGCGCGCAGCGAGGTCGCCCAAGGCATCACGCCGGACATTCCGGTCGACGAAGCGTGCCCGGACGGCGGTGGAGGCAACACATTGTTCCACTATTCATACGAGGTTGTGTTCCAGCGAACCTACTAGCACGGCGCGCTCCAGCGGCAGCGCCGCTGGAGCGTGAGATAGTCATTTTTATGAAGGAGTACAGGGAGGAAAGAATGCCACTCGTAACGAGCAAAGAGCTGTTCAAGCAAGCCATGGAGGATCGTTTCGCCATCGGCGCCTTCAACGCCAACAACATGGAGCAGATCCAGGCCATCGTTGAGACGGCGCCAGGAAGAGCGGTCGCCGGTCATCCTGCAGGTGAGCCAGGGCGCCATCCGCTACTGCGGTCTGGCCATGGCCGCCGGCATGGTGAAGGTCGCGGCCAGCCTGGTCGACGTGCCGGTCGTGCTGCACCTGGACCACGGCCCGGACCTCGAGCAGAACGTCGCGTGTCTGCGTGAGGGCTTCACGTCGTTGATGTTCGACGGCTCGAAGCTGTCCTTCGAGGAGAACGTGGCGATCACCAAGCAGATCGCCGACGATGGCCCACATCTGCGGCGTCCCCGTGGAGGCCGAGCTGGGCAAGGTGCTGCAGAGCAAAGACAACGTTACGCCGGAGCAGGTAAAAGCGGCGATGACGGATCCGGACCAGGCCAAGCAGTTCCTGGACATGAGCACGGCTGACTCGCTCGCCATCGCGGTCGGGTCGGTGCATGCGATGCAGAGCCAGGCGGCGAACCTCGACCTCGACCGCGTCGAAGCGATCCGCCAGGCGACGAACGCGCCGCTGGTGCTGCACGGCTCGTCCGGCGTGACCGACGATAGCCTGGTCGGCGCCATCGAGCACGGCGTGGTCAAGATCAACGTGGCCACGTACCTGAACCAGGGCTTCGTGGACGGCATCAAGAAGGGCGTCCAGACCAGCCCGGACAACGTCGATCCGCGCAAGTGGCTGACCATCGGCCGCGACAACGTGAAGGAGCGCGTGCGCGAGAAGATGCGCCTGTTCGGCTCGAGCGGCCGCATCAGCTCGTCCGGCGGCTTCATCAGCGTACCGACGCTCAGCCGCAGCGCTAACCTGGGCGCCATCGAATAACTCGGGCGGATTTCGGCATCCGGCCGGGTCCGGGCATGCGTATAGAGGATACGTGCAGGGGACAAGGACGTCTCTGACCTTGTCCCCTTATCTTGTTCCAATCGCGCCCATAGCTGGCATCGAGATCGAGGAGATGAAAGGAGAAGAAGGCACATGAGAATTGGAGTGTTGACGGGCGGCGGCGACGTACCGGGCCTGAACGCCGCTATCCGGGCCGTCTCAAGGCGCTCGTTCGAATACGGCTGGGAAGTCGTGGGCATCAAGAACGGCTGGGCCGGTCTGCTGGAGCAGAACGCGGAAGTGTTGACCCGGGCCAACGTCTCGGGCATCCTGCACATCGGCGGCACCATTCTGGGGTCCTCGCGCACCAACCCGAGCAAGATGCCGAACGGGATCCAGCGGAGCCTGGACGGGATCAAAGGGCTGAATCTCAATGCCGTCGTGGCCATCGGCGGGGACGACACGTTGAGTGTGGCGCTGAGGCTGTTCGAAGCCGGCGCCAGGACCGTCGGCGTGCCCAAGACGATGGACAACGACGTGGGCGAGACGGATTACTGCATCGGCTTCGACACGGCGGTGAGCACCGTGGCCGAGGCGTTGGACAAGCTGCACACCACCGCCAGCGCGCACCATCGCGTCCTGGTCGTCGAGGTCATGGGCCGCGACGCGGGGTGGGTGGCGACGTTCGGCGGTTTGGCCGGCGGCGCCGACTACATTTTCGCCCCGGAAGAGCCGAGCAGCATCTCCGACGTCTGCAAGCACCTCGAGCGCCGGCGCGCACTGGGCAAGCTGTTCAGCATCATCGTCGTCGCCGAGGGTGCCAAGATCGAAGAGGTCCAGGAAGCGGGTTCCGAGGAATCGAGCAAGGACTCCTTCGGCCACGTCCGGTTGGACCTGCGTGGGCTCGGCGAGACGGTTGCGCGGGAGATCGAGCGGCGGACCGGGTTCGAAACGCGGTCGGTCGTGCTCGGCCACGTCCAGCGCGGCGGCCCCCCGACGGTCTTCGACCGCGTCCTGGCCACGCGCCTGGGCGTCTTCGCCGCGGACCTGGTGAAGGAGGAGAAGTTCGGCCTGATGGCTGCCCTGAAGGGCAATAAAATCGTCGCCGTGCCGTTGAAGGATGCTCTGGCCTACAATCGCACAGTGCCGAAGGACCTGTTGCAGCTCGCGAAGATCTTCTTCTAAAAGCGCCACACAGGACCGGCAACGGCCGCTGGGTGTCACAGCCCCCCGCTCGACGCAGTCGAGGAGGGGCTGTGTGCGTTTGGGGGTGGCGATTGCATCTTAAGCCATCAATCTGCTCCGAGCCGGCCCGCCCGGCGACTTTATCGCCGGGCGGGCCGGCTCGGAGCAGATTGATGGCTTAAGATGCAATCGCCCTGAGGTCCGCCGTGCGGTGATTGCGCGGGTCGGCGCTGAATGCTATAATGGGGAGGCCCTTGCGCTGGCGGGGGCTGTGGAACGATGTGCGTGATGAAAGGTTGTTACGAGAGTTGATGACGACGCCGTGGAGACCGAACTGTGAGTTCTTCTTCGAGGATCACTACCGGGGACGTGACACGCTGGAGTGCCGCTTGTTGGCACGAAATCCGACGCACCAGGACTGGGACATCGGCCTGTGCCGGACCTGCCCGGTGCCGCGCATCCTGCAGGCCAACCGCTGCCCGAACATGATCCTGGAGGCGCGGATCGAGTCGCACTGGCTGCGCCGCGCGGTGGCCATCACCGCCTTCTGCACGCGAGTGATGAGCGAAGTCAAGGAGCCGCTGGTCGGCTGCGGTCACTGCCACGAGTACAAGTAGCGACTCACTTGGGCGGAACGAGCGGCCCCCAGCCCATCATGCTGTCCCGGCTGTCGCAGTAGACGAAGAGGGCGTTGGCCGAGTTCGGCGCCAGGTCGGCCGGGATGGGCACGCTGATCGATTCGTCCTTGTAGGCGCGTGCTTCCAGGTACAAGAGGACCGCGACGGGCGGTTTCGCGAAACCTTCCGTCCCCAGGCGGATGTCCGCGATGGGGCATTGGCCGTCGAAGTTGAAGTTGATCATCGTGAACTCGCGCGGTGAGAACAGCACCGCGGAGCCGGTCACGCCGTTGCTGGCCGGTGACAGCACGGCGCGCGTGCCGATCTTCAAGAAGGGCTCCACGCTCACGGTCGGCGTGAGCACGGGCGTCGACGTGACGACCGTGGTCGCCGTGGGGGCCGGGCTCGTCGGCCTGGCCTTCGTCGTCGGAGTCGGCGCCGGCCTGGTGGGCGCCGGCGTGGACGTCTCAGTGGGGAAGGGCGTGTCCGTGGCGGTGGGCAAAAGCGGAGCCGATGGCGTGCTCGTCGGCGGCGCATCGAGCACGACGGGCGTCACGGGCGTCACCGTCGGCGTGATCGTCGAAGAGGGCGTCGCGGTCGGCGGCACGGGAGTTGCCGTGTCGGTGGGCGTCGGCGAGGCCGTCGGCGTTGCCGTCGAGACCAACTGGCGCAGGGCCTGCTGGAGCGCGGGGTTGTCGCGCACGATCCACGCGCCGCCGCCCACGGTCAGCACGCAGGCTACCAAGAGCAGGCCGAGCAGCGCGATCACGCCGCAGGTAGACCAAAGCGATCGCTTCGACTTCATGGGTGGAACTTCTCCTTGTGGCTGTCCTCGTCGGAGTAGCGTCGGCGCATTATAGCATAAGCGCAGGCGATTGGGAAGACAGATCGGCGAAGACCCTCTCGATGCGTTCCTCTTCCGAAATCATCTCTCCGCGCTCGTCGACCGGCACGTTGGCGCCGCCGACGATCCGCGTTCGCACCCGGCCGCAGGCGTGGGGATTGCCGCGTAACTGCGGGGCGTCCAACAGGCCGATCTCCACGGCCCTGGCCAGCACGTCGGGGTCCAGCAGGGGATCGGTGTCCTTGCCCGCGCCCAGCCGGCGGATGGCCTCCACGATCAGCAGTGCGTCCGACTTCAGCTGCTCCTTGCGCTGCTGCACCATGGGATCGGCCGTCATGTCCGGCTGGCCGCGCAGCGCCACTTCCACCACCTGGCGGGCCATGCGGCAGCTTTCGATCACGTCGTCCGCCGTCGCGGCGTGGTCCGCCTCGGAGTAGCCCACGACGTGGACGATCTGGGGCCGGAGCGCCATCTGCAGATAGATCGAGGCGCTGAGCTGCGCCCGCGCGGCCTCGGGGTTGACCGGGTAACTCATCAGCCCGGTCCGCGTCTGGCGCACGAGGCGGAAATCTTCGCCGGCCTGGCTCTCCGCCAGATCGATCTTCGCCAGCGCCTTGGCGAGGTCCATGGCGTTCGACAGGTGCGGCGGCGTCTCGAACATGTACTGGCAGACGTAATCGTGGACGCCCAAGCGGCGGGCGGCGTAGGCGTACAGGTACGCGGCGGCACAGCCGACCGCGTCGTGCGCGTCGCGCAGCTCCCAGTGGTGCGGCTCGTTCCCCTCGACCGGAATGCCGCGTTCCCCGTGCCAGCGCATCAGGGCCAGGTGGTCCGCGATGGAATCGCGCAGGCTCAGCGGGCCGCGGCCGTCCACCACGTTGAACCAGAAGAGCGAGGTCGCACACCAGGCGTTGTGGATCGTCCGGCGGAGGACTTCGGCGTACCGGAGCAGGTCCGACGTCCCAGAGTAGGAGCGCAGCAGCGGATAGTTGCCCGTGCGCGAGGCCGCGTGAAGCGCCTCCAGGTCCGCCTCGGTGCGAAACGGCACGCCGCCGGCGCCCTTGCGGCGGAGATCCTGGCGCTCGGCGTGAAAGAAGTTCTCCTGGGCGTCCTGGTCCGGCCCGAGCGAGATCACGTCCAGCACGCGCGCCTCGGCGATGCGGCGTATCCCGGCGACCGTCGGCTCGATCGAATCGGCCGGCAGGCCGAAATGGTGCCGAAACAGCGGGAAGGGCGCCTTCCAGCGCAAGCGCGGGATCAGCTCGTCCGGGTAGTCCTGCGGCGCCGGTTGGCCGGGCGTCTGCCCCCGCAGGTAAGCCAGGACGTCCTCGGCCGGCTCTTCGCCGGAGAAGACCGCTTCGAACAGGCCGCTGCGGCGCGCCTCGGCGGCGACGGGGGGCGTGCCGCCGAAGACGAAGCGCTTGTGGCTGAGGCCGGCTTCGCGCATGGCGGCGGCGAAGTCGTCCAGCAGCAGCGCCGCGTTCTCCGGCGTGAGCCGGTAGCTGACGGCAATGACGTCCGGGTTGACTTCGCGGGCGGCGTCGACGAAATCGGCGATGCCGGTCGCCGGGCCCGTGAACTCGACGCTGTAGCCCTGGCTTTCGGCCAGCCGCAGGAAATTCAGCACGCCGGCCACGTGCACGCACTCGCCCAGCGCTCCACCGAGAATTTTTCCAGGCACGACTCTCCCTCCTCGTTCAGGTTTGCGACGCAAACTCAGTCGGCTCGAATTCCACCAGGTGCTGATGCAGCAGGTCCAGGGCCGCTTCCGGCGCGTACTGTGCCAACAAGCCCATGGCCCACAGGATGTAGCGGCCGTCCGCCCACAGGCGGGGATGTGTCGGCTTCAGCAGGAATGGGTCTGCGGGATCGAACAGGGCCGCGGCGAGGATCTCGCGCGTAGGGCGGACCCCTCTCCCAACCTCTCCCCTGAGAGGAGAGAGGGGCAGGACCGCCGTACGCCCCTCTCTCCTCTCAGGGGAGAGGTTGGGAGAGGGGTCCGCGGCCGCACGGAAGATCCCGCCGGTGCCGACGACGTGCGCCGCCTGGGTCAGGTCCTTGCCCTCCTGCAGGTAGCAGAAGCCGGTGGGCAGATGGTGCTCGCGCAGGCGGCCGACGTGCCGTTCCACGGCAGCGGCCGTGCACGCGAGCGCCAGGGCCCGGTCCAGGGCAGCCTCGGCGGGATCGCCGGGCAGGAAGCCGATGTCCGCGGCGCGCGCGGCGACGGATGCGGCGATCCGTCTCGGCTCCATCTCAGGGCACAGCGCGAGCAATCGCTCCATGCCCACGGATGCGAGCAACGCCGGGGCGCTGACGCGCAGGCCGAGGTCGCCCTCCACCGTCCGCATGGCAAAGGGCTCGGGCAGGCCGCGCCTGACCGCGCCGGGACGAGATGCGTCCGGGGCGGCGGAGTGCACGTCCGTGGTAGCGCCGCCGACGTCGACGCAAAGCAGCGAGCCCCAGCCGGCCCGGCCGGGGACGCCTCGCGCGAGCAGCTGCACGGCCTGCAGTACGGCCGCGGGCGTGGGCATGATCACGCGACCCACGAACCGCTCGGCGCGATCCAGGCCCTTGGCGTGGGCGATTCGCTCCAGGTATATCCGGCGGATCAGGGCGCGCGCCGGCTCGACGCAAATCTGCTGCAGGCGCGGCAGGACGTTGGGGGCGGTATGCGTCTCCTTGCCTCCGGCGCGCAGGAGCCTGGCGGCCTCGGCGGACGCGTCCTTGTTGCCGGCCACGACGAAGGGCGGTCGGATGGCCAGCTCTGCCAGGCGCGCGGCATTCGTCAGGATGACGTCCCGGTCGCCGCCGTCGATGCCGCCGGCCAGCAGAATCAGGTCCGGGGTCTGGGCGGCGATCTCCGCCAGCTCGTCCGCGGAGAGGCAATCGCCGTAGGCAGCGACGACCCGCGCACCGGCGCCCAACGCCGCCCGGCGCGCGGCGGCGACGGTGAGGCTCTGCACCAGGCCCACCGCGACGATGCGCAGTCCGCCCGCGGCGCTGCTGCACGCCAGCCGATTGGTGAAGCCCGTCGACGGCAGACCCGTCTCCGCCTCCAGGGTCTCGAGCGCGCGGTGCAGACCGACGTTGACGTCCGAGTCGACCGTGGACACGGCCTGGGCCTGGCCCAGGATGGCGCGCCGGTCGAGATCGACCGCGACGCACTTCGTGTACGTGCTGCCGAAATCGACGAGCAGGACCAGCGGGCTGTGGGGATCGAGATTGGAATGGGACCGAACGGAACCGTCAGACATGGGGGGATTCTAGCATAGACCCGCCGTCCAGGCGAATGGGAGGGAGTGATCGCCCTGGGCGCCCCGGCCCGGCCCCAGTTCCTACGCCAGACGCCGCCCTGCTCGCCGCGGCTTGCCGACAATTCCCATAGGCAGACGCCGGGACGAGCCCACCATTGGTGGGTGCATCCCGGATTTTGGGCGGGATCGCGACTGCGACTTATGTCACCCTGAGGGAGCGCCGTTTGCGACCGAAGGGTCTCGCGCGCGAGAAGGAATGTCCCCAGTCGTGCGATTGACGATGTCCTTTCTCGCGCGCGAGACCCTTCGGTCGCAAACAGCGCTCCCTCAGGGTGACATAAGTCGCAGTCGCGATCCCGCCCAAAATCCGGGATGCACCCACCAATGGTTTCACCCTTGCATTAATGGTCAATCGGGTGTACAATGTGGGCAGTGGCGGTTCTTCGCTAATTTCTTCGGTGACACAGGACGCTTAAGAAATTTGATACTTCCCTCCATAGCGTTGTGGGGGCGAAAGCGCCGGCCTGTAGATGGCCGGTTTTTGTTTTATTGTGAGAGAGCGATCAGCTCGACACGGGCAGCCAGACTGCCTGAAGGAGAATTGTGGTTATGGCAACATACTTAATGGATGAGGTGAACCCATGTGAATGCGCCGCGACGCGGGAGAATTTGATCCCGATACCCGTCGGCGGCCCATTGACGAAGTTTCAGGTGTGCCCAAAATGTGGGACGATTTGGATCGAGCGGTATCGGACACCGGAGGGACGGCCCGAGTCTGTGGTGGACGTGGATATGGAAGATGACCTGGTTCCGGGCGCCGTGCGGGAGAAGGCGCGCGTACTGGTCGGTCCGCTGCCGCGGCACTCGCGCCGGTCGTTGCGCGAGAGAATGTTGGTTTGAAGCTGACGGAGCCTGTCGGATGCGGGGCTCCTCGCCGAATTCGGCGGGGAGAAAGAGCGGCCTCGGCCGTCAGCGCCGGTCGGTCCGGGCGCGGCCGGTCATCGGATTGTACCCGGTTCCTCGATTTCTTGCCTCTCGTTCGCCCTCTGAAGGTCTAACGCCGGCACCCGGCTCCGTCAGGGCAATTGCGGCCGGCGCCAGAGTGACTTCCGTCACGGCAACGGCGCCGGAAGCTCCGCCGTGGACAGGGCGGGTTTGCGTCGCATCGAACGCCGTGTTATAGTCATGGCAAGACAGCGGATGCTGTGTGAGCGTCCGGGGCAAAGGAGCGCCATCTCATGCGTCGCGTCATTCTCATCGTCATGGACAGCGTGGGCGCGGGTGAGCTGCCCGACGCGGCCGAATACGGCGATCAGGGCTCGAACACACTCGGCAACCTCTCGCGGGCCGTGGGCGGGGTACAGCTGCCTAATCTGGGCCGGCTGGGCCTGGGGAACGTTACGGACATTCTGGGCGTGCCGCCCGCTGCCGCGACCGGCGCCTTCGGCAAGATGGCGGAGGCGTCGCAGGGCAAGGACACCACCACGGGCCACTGGGAGATCGCCGGCGTGTATTCTCCAGTGGCCTTTCCGACGTACCCCCACGGTTTTCCCCCGGAAGTGATCCACGAGTTCGAGCGGCGCATCGGCCGCAAGACGCTGGGCAACTATCCTGCCTCAGGCACGGCGATCATCGAGGAGCTCGGCGCGGAGCACATGCGGACCGGGTTCCCCATCGTCTACACCTCGGCGGACAGCGTCTTCCAGATCGCCGCGCACGAAGAGGTGATCCCCATCGACGAGCTGTACCACATCAGCAACGTCGCGCGCGACCTGCTGGAGTGCAACCGGTCGGTGGCGCGGGTCATTGCGCGGCCGTTCATCGGGCAGCCCGGGTCCTTCAAGCGGACCGAACGGCGCCGCGACTTCTCGTGCACGCCGCCGGAGCCGACGATGCTGGATCGGCTGGTGGCCGCGGGCCGGCAGGTGAGCGCCGTCGGCAAAATCGAGGACATCTTCGCCCATCGCGGCATCACGCGCGCCAACCACACCGGCAACAACATGGACGGCGTCACCGCGACCGTGGCTTATCTGCGGGCCGGCTATCCGGACCTGATCTTCACCAACCTGGTCGATTTCGACATGCTGTACGGCCATCGGAACGATCCGGAAGGCTACGCCGCGGCGCTCGAGGCGTTCGACCGCCGATTGCCGGAGATCACCGGCGAGATGCACGCGGACGACGCGCTGATCATCACCGCCGATCACGGGTGCGACCCGACCACGCCCAGCACCGACCATTCGCGTGAATACACGCCGCTGCTGGTCTACGGGCCGGCCATTCGCCCGGGCGTGAACCTGGGCGTGCGGAGCACGTTCGCCGACATCGCCGCAACCGTCAACGAATGGCTCGGCATGCCCCCCATGTCCTTCGGGACCAGCTTCGCGGCGGAGGTTGCCACGTGACGGACGTGCCACGGTGGCCGTGGGGACGAGAGAGCGAGCCAGACGGGCGCAGCGAGCGCAGAGAGCACCGCACGCGCTGGTGGCGCCTGCCCCGTGTGGGCGAGTGGGCGCAGGCCCGGTGGGCGAATCGGCCCCGCATTCGCCCACCAGAGTGGTCCAATCCGCGCGCGGTAGCGATTCTCGCGCGGCGCGGCTGGCTGAGCTGGACGGGCCCGGTGCGCTGGCTCGGCCGGCGCCTGTACTGCGACGTCCGGTGGTGGGTCTCCATTGGCGTGACCGCCGTGAAGCGCTTCGATCAGCACGACGGCGACATGCGCGCGGCCGCCATCGCGTACTATTCCCTGATCTCACTGTTCCCGCTCATTCTGCTGTTGATCGTCGTCCTGAGCTACGTGCTGGAGACCGAACGGGCGCAGGCGCGCGTGATCCAGCTGCTGATCGACGCGAACGTCCCGACGTCGCTGGACATCGTGCGCGGGAGCGTGCAGCAGATTCTGCGGGCGCGCGCCGCGGTCAGCGCCGTGGCCCTCGTCACGTTTGCCTGGTCGGCGCTCTCGGTGTTCTCCACCATCGAGCGGGCCATGAGCCGCATCTGGGACGTGGCGACGCTGCGCCCGTATTGGCGTGGCAAGCTGATGGCGCTGCTCGGCATCATCGCCATCGGCGCGATGACCGTGCTGTCCGTGGGCGTGACGGCAGGCGTAACGTACATCAAAAACGTCATCCTGCCGTTCGTGGCGTCGCACACGGACGTGAACGTCGCGCCCTGGGAGGTGCTGGTGGCGGTCCTGCCGTACCTGGGGAGCATCCTGCTGTTCATGGTGGTGTTCCGCCTCTTCCCGCACACGACGTTGAGCTGGCGGGACGTGTGGCCCGGCAGCTTCCTGGCGGGGCTGCTGTGGGAGGAAGCCAAGCACTTGTACGGGATCTACCTGACGGCGTTCAATCGGAACAGCTTCGTGTACGGCTCGGTGGGGACGATCATCGCGACGCTGATCTGGTTCTACGTGACCGCGGTGATCCTGTTGATCGGCGCGGAAATCAGCGCTACGTATACGGCGCAGCGGCGGGCTGCTGCGTGCGGGGAATAAGGCAACCGCAGACGAACAATGCAACCGCAGATGACAAGCAATGCAACCGCAGATGAACACAGATAGACACAGATAACGGCAGATAAAGACAAACAAACAACAACTCAGGGCTGCAAGCACTATCAGGTCTTTTGGTTGTTTGTCTTTATCTGCCGTTATCTGTGTCTATCTGCGTTCATCTGCGGTTGCACGGTTTGTTCGTCTGCGGTTGCCGGTTTCAGTCTTCGCAGATGTCGACGGACTGGCCGGTTTCCGCGGACCGGTAAGCGGCGTCCAGGACGCGAACGGCCCACAACCCCTCGTTGCCGCCGGGATTGGGCTCCTGGCCCGTTTCGACGCAATCCAGGAAGTGCTCCATCTGCCGATAGTACATAGGCATGTCGCACTGCTGCTTGCGCGGCGGCATCTGCGGACGGGTGACGCTCCAGACGCCTTCCACGTAGGTGTGCAGCTCTGACGGCAGGGCGCGCGCGTAGCCTTTTGTGCCGTAGACCTGGCTGTAGCCTTCCAGGCCGTCGGCGTACAGATGGTACCAGCCGGACTCGACGAAGGCGGTGACGCCGCCCTCGAATTCGAGCATGAGGTTGGCCGTGTCGTCCACTTCGATCGGCCGGACGAACGTGCCCGCGGTGGCGAACGCTTTCAGCGGGCGGGCCTCGCCGAGCAGGAAGCGGAGGGTGTCGATGGCGTGGACCCCCATGTCGGCCAGCGAGCCGCCGCCGGCGGGCTCGCGCTGCACGAACCACGAGCTGAGCGAGGGCCCCTCGAACAGCCAGATGGCGTGCGACTTGACCTTGAAGATGCGGCCCAGCACCCCGCTCTGGACGACGTCACGCAGCCACCGCATCTCGTGATCGAAGCGCCACATGTGCGCTATCATGAGCCGGCGATCGGCCCGGCGCGCGGCGGCGATCATGGCCTTCCCTTCGGCCACGTTCATCGCCATGGGCTTCTCGCACATCACGTGCTTGCCGCCCTCCAGCATCTGGATGGTGACCGGCGCATGCAGGTAGTTGGGCAGCCCGATGACCACCGCGTCGATGTCGGGGTCCGCGGCCATGAGGTCGAGGTCGGTGTAGATTTTCGGGATGCGGTATTGCCCGGCGAGCGCGCGGGCGGAGTCGCCGTGCAGGTTGCCGACGGCGACCACCTCGGCCCGCGGGTTGTCTTTCAGGGTGAGCATGTGGTAGTCGCGAATGATGACTCCCGTGCCGATGACACCGACGCGGATCTTGCGCATGTTTCCTCCTCGATGCGCTGCCGCCCCGAGGACCGGCGAACCTCTCTCCCACCGGGCCGGAGATTGGGTAGGAGAGAGGTCCGCCGGCGCTCAGGGCGGCAGATGGGTTCAGGCGAGCAGCTCGTCCAGGTTGTCGAAGATCTTGTGGAAGGCCTCCACGTACTTCTGCTCGACGGCCAGGTCCTGGTTGAAGATGGCGTACAGCTCGGTATTGATCACGAGCGACGTCTCCAGCAGGTTGATCGTCTCGGGATAGTCCTCCGCGCGATAGACGATGTTCTTGTGGTGCGGGTTGACGTTCCAGGGCGTGCCGTTGTTGTCGGCGTTGTGGGTCTGGAAGATCGGGAAGCCGGGCATCGGGCCGGTGTGCCACAGCGTCGCCTTCACCCCTTCGGCCTTCAATGCCTTGAGCAGGCGGTTGCGGAACTCGACGTTCGGCACGGTCAGGCCCAGGGCCTTCGGGTCGAAGCGGATGCGATACTTGTGGTAGATGGTCGTCCGGTCGGGCGGGACGTAGGGCGGGGTGATGCCGTTGATCTCGCCCAGCTCCTTGGTCAGGAACTCACCGTTGCGCACGGCGATCTCGTTGTAATGGTTCAGGCGCTTCAGCTGGCTGCGCGCGAAGGCCGCCGGCATCTCCTGCGTGCGGTAGTTGTAGCCGATGGTGCTGCAGGCGTAGGAGCGTATCTCCTCGGGCGCGTCCAGGATCGCCTCGCCGTAGGTGCGCATGCGGCGCGCTTCTCGGTACAGCTCCTCGCTCTCGGTGACGAGCATTCCGCCCTCGCCGCCGGAGAAGTTCTTGGTCGCGTTCAGGCTATAGGCGCCCATGTCGCCGATGGTGCCGGCCTTGCGGCCTTTGTAGAGCGCACCGTGGGCCTGGCAGGCGTCTTCCAGCACCATGAGATTGTGCTTCCTGGCGATGGCCATGATCTCGTCCATGTCGGCCGGCAGGCCGTGGATGTGGACGGGCATGATGGCCTTCGTCTGCTCCGTGATCTTCTCTTCGATCAGTTTGGGGTCGATGTTGTACGTGCGCGGATCGATGTCGACGAAGATCGGAATGCCCATCTGGTACAGGATCGGATGGAACGTGCCGGAGAACGAAAACGCCGTGGTAATGACCTCGTCGCCGGGGCCGATGCGCATGGCGAACGTGGCGCCGTGCAGCGCCGCCGTGCCGGTGTTGAAGGCCAGCACGTACTTGCTGCCGTTCCACTTCGCCCAATCCTCTTCCAGGCCGGTGATCTCCGGAGAGTAGATCCCGTGCAGAACGCCGCGGTCTAGCGCAGCCATCACGGCTGCCTTGTCCTCCGCAGTCACTTCCGGCCAGGTTTTGAAGCCGACGTCGTCCGGCACGGCCTTAGGGCCGCCGTGGATTGCCAGTTTGCCTTGCATTGTGAAGATCCTCCTCGTTGGGTTTGGACGTCAACGTAGATGTCCAAAATTCAAACTCAATACATTTCTTCGATGCTGATGTACTTGCGCAGGAAGAACAGCACCACCACGACGAACCCCGCAATGCTCAGGGCGACCGCCGATCCCTGAGGAATCTGGAAGCCGCGGAACAGGTTGACGATCATGATCGCAATCATCGTCCCGCTCGTGCCGCCCACGAGCTTCGGCGTGATGTACTCACCCAGCATGGGGATGAACACAAAGATGAACGACGTGATCAGGCCGGCCTTCGTCTGGGGCAGAGTGATCTCCATGAACGCGCGCCAGGGTCGGGCGCCCAGGTCCATGGCGGCGTCCACCTGAGCGAAGTCGAATTTTTCCAGCGTGGCGTATATCGTGATGACGACGAATGGCAGGTAAAGGTAGAGGAAAACGATCAAGACGGAGAAGGTATTATATAACAAAAACTCCAGCGGCTCGTGGATGATGCCGATGCCCAGGAGCGCCTGGTTGATCAGCCCTTTGCGGCCGAGGATGCCCATCCACGCGTAGACTCGGAGCAGATAACTGGTCCAGAAGGGGATGATGACCAGAACCAGCAGCGGCAACTGCCACTTCTTGGACACGTGCCGGACCAGGAAATAGGCGAATGGATAGCCTGCCAGCAGGCACAATACGGTCACCGCGAGCGAGATCCCGAAAGTCTTCAGGAGCACACGTGTATACATGTTGAAGCCGAGGAAGGCCCGGTAGTTTTCCAGCGTCCAGACCGGGACGACGCGGAAGCCGTCCATCTTCCAGAAACTGTACAAGACCATCACGATGAGTGGGACCAGGAAGAAGAAAGAAAACAGGATGCCGATGGGAATGAAGCCCAGAAAGAGCTTGCGGGACGGCGTCGTGCCGGCCATTTCCTGGTCGGAACGAACTACGTCTCCGAGCGAATCGGGTTGGGCCATAGCGCTCGAGTTAGCCACTGAACCATACCTCCACACGTCAACACGTTCGAGAGGTCGCACGTTGGAACGCTGACGTGTCAACGTTCCAACGTGTCAACCTGTCAATCTGTCGACGACGTCATCCGCCGGCGAGGGCTTCGTTGAAGGCCTTGATGGTCTCATCCATGTTCTCGGACGGGCCCTTCAAAGTCATCGTCAAAGCGAATTCCGGCTTGTCCATCATGTAGCGCTTCGCGCGGTCACCGTTGCCGTTCTTGACCAGGATGTGGTAGGCATCGCGGCTGAACAGCGGGCGGCCGTTCTCCATGAAGTTCTTGGCGAGCCACTCGCCGGTTTCCATCTTGTCCAGGAAGGTCATCGCGGCGTCCTTGTTGACGGCGTCGGTGACGATCATCTCGCCGTCGATGAAGCCGACCACGCCTTCCTTGGGGATGAAGGTCTTGATTTCGGGGCCGTTGGCTGCCTTGACGCGCTCCTCGATCCCCAGGTTGACCGTCGCCATCCAGATCGACTCATCGGCGAGGAGGGACACGATCTCGTTGTTCTGCTCGACGAACTTGAGGATGTTCGGCATGAGCCTCAGGAGCTGCTTCTTGGCCTGTCGGCGATCTGGTCGACGGACATGTTGTAGGCCTTGTCGATGCCCAGGGACTTGCCCATCATGGCCATCACGTCGAACGGCTGCAGCTCCATTGCGATCTTGCCCTTGTACTTCGGGTCGAAGAAAATATCCCACGAATCGGGCTGATCCGGGACGTACTTCGGGTTGTAGGCGATGACGACCGGCGACCAGCCGAACGGGAAGGCCATGGACATGCCGTCCTCGGTCTTCCAGAACGGAATGTTCTGGGCCACGTCGAACAGGCCCGCGGCTGCTCTCGAGCGACCACAGGTCGAACGGCTCGATGAGCTTCTCTTTGTAATACTGCGGCACCCAGAGGGCATCGCCGGAAACCATATCGATTTGCTTGCCACCCACCTGCTGTACCTTGAGGAATGCCTCAGAGTTGTCCGAGAACAGGGTGGGGTTGGCTTTGACGTCGTATTTGGTGGAGGCTTCTTCGAGTTGTGCTGGGAAATAGTGATCGCTCCAGGTGAGCCAGTTGAAGCTGCCGCCGGCGGCCGAGGCGATGTTTGCGAGCGGCGACAGCGCGGACGACGCCGCCAGTCCAGCTCCAACGCCGGCTGCAGTGCCCAGAAACGAACGACGGGTCATTTTGCGCTTGAGTAACCGATCCGAGTCCACAGTCAACCTCCTTCATGCTTCACTTGTGTCGCTCTGTGCGACTATCGTAACTGACCGTTGGCCGACTTCCTGTTGCGGCTGGGTAAGCGACGCGTCGTCGGATATGTCCGATATCCACCTCCCTTCGTCGTCTTGCCGACTTATTGACGGAGCAGAATGCTATCTTCGGCATTCCAGGACAGATAGACCGGTTGCCCACACTTCTCCGCCCAGTCGGTCGATTCTGTGCTCTCGTTGGGCGAGAATATCTTGGTCAGGTTGCCCCCCAGCTCGACGTGGAGCTGCGTGTACATCCCCATGAAGGACGTCTTAGCCAGGATGCCCTGGCCTACGTTCAGGCTGTCGGGCGCGGTGGTCGAGAGCCGGATGCGCTCCGGGCGCACCATGACCGTCACCTCGGCCCCTTTCTGGGCGAACGGACGCAGCATCGCCTGCACCGGGCGATCGAAGCCGGGAATGTCGACCCGGACCTGCCCTTCGCCGACGTCCAGGACGCTCCCGGCGAAGAAGTTGCTGTCGCCGATGAAATCGGCCACGAAGCGCGTCTCCGGGCGGTAGTAGATGTCGGCCGGGGATGCCGACCTGGGCGACCTTGCCGCCGGACATCACCGCGATGCGATCCGACATGGACATCGCTTCTTCCTGGTCGTGCGTCACGTGGATGAAGGTAATGCCGACCTTGCGCTGGATGTTGCGAAGCTCTACCTGCAGCTGTTTGCGCAGCTTGAGGTCGAGCGCCCCGAGCGGCTCGTCGAGCAGGAGCACCGCCGGGCGATTCACCAGGGCGCGGACGAGGGCAACGCGCTGCTGCTGGCCGCCGGACAGCTGTTTGGAGCCGCGATTCCCCGCCCATTCCAGCGAGACCAGGCTGAGCATCTCCTGCACACGCCGCTCGATCTCGTCCGGCGGAACCTTCTTCATTCGCAGGCCGAAGCCGATGTTCTGCCCGACCGTCATGTGAGGGAAGAGGGCGTAGTTTTGGAACACGGTGTTGACGTTGCGTCGATAGGGCGGGTCGTCGGTGACGCTCTTGCCGTCGATGAAGACCTCGCCGCGGGTCACCGGAATGAACCCACCGACGATGTTCAGCGTCGTGGTCTTGCCGCAGCCCGAGGGTCCCAGCAGGCAGAAGAACTCGCCGCGCTTGATGCCCAGCGAAACGTCATCCAGGGCGCGCACCGTCCCGTAGAGCTTGGTCACGTTGCGCACTTCAACGGCCAGATCGGTTGAATGGACGTCGGTTTCAGTTTCACGCTCAGGAATTGCCAAAATCGCCTCCTCCCCCAACAAGACGGCGGGTGATGGATATGCTCTTTAGGAGACCTTCACCAGGATCTTTCCGCCCTTACGCTGGGCGGTCTCTTCGATCGCCTCGATGGCCTGATCGAGCGGGAACGTCGCAGTCGCGATGGGCTCGATGTCGACGCGGCCGGAGGCCATCAACTGAATGACGTTGGCCCAATTCTCGTGGCCCGAGCTGCCGATGCCGCCGAAGATGGCGGCGCGCTTCGTTTGGTAGGTCTGCAGCTGGCAGGGCGTGGTTCCGGCG
Source organism: uncultured Chloroflexia bacterium (assembly GCA_963843645.1). GTDB lineage: Bacteria > Chloroflexota > Anaerolineae > DAOTYC01 > DAOTYC01 > CAWJLE01. The sequence continues at coordinate 40,083 of CAWJLE010000007.1, forward strand.
ACCAGGCCGATCTGGACCATCTTGCCGGCGACCGCGAGGGCCTTCTCGATCTCGGGTACGGTGAAGCGGTTCGCACCGGCGGCCTCGACGGCCATGCCGACGCCCACGCCGTGGGTTGCGTCGGCGATGACCTGGGACGGCGACGTGTCCTGTTTGGTGAGCTCAGCGGGATCGTAGATGTCGGTCGCGCCGGACTGACGGGCCATGTCGCGGCGCTCGGCGGACATCTCGAACGCGAAGATGCGGGCCGCGCCGCCCGCGCGGAGCACCTGGATCGCGCAGCAGCCGATGGGGCCCGTTCCGAAGACCGCCGCGTGCTGCCCGGGCTTGATGTTGCCGGCCGCGGTCACGATCGCGTTGTAGGTGACGGCGGTCGGCTCGACGAGCGCGCCCAGGCGGTAAGCCGCATCCACGTCGCCGGTCGCCTCGGCGATGTCGTTGAGCTTCAGGGCATACTTATAATGGCAGGCCACGTAGTCGGCGAACGCGCCGTCCGTGGTGAAGCCCAGCTCCTCCAGGTTCTGGCACTGGTTGAAATAGCCGGCCCGGCACGGGGTGCACTCGCCGCACCAGTCCATGCCCTCGGCGGTGACCATGTCGCCGACCTTGATGTTCTTCACGGCGCTGCCGACTTCGACGACTTCGCCAGAGAACTCGTGCCCGATGATCAGCGGCAGCTTACTGTGGCCGGGGAACAGGATGTAGCCTTCGGCGTCGCTCTCGTAGAAGTGCACGTCGGAGCCGCACACGCCGCAGTACTTGACGCCGATCACCACATCGTGCGGCCCGGCTTTGGGCGCCGGAATGTTGGTCTTGAGGGCCAGCGTCGAATTCTTCCAGATGGCGCTGCCGTTCAGAGCACGATGATCGCCGCCCAGCTCACGGCCGCTCAAGGTGTAGCCGGGCCTGGGAACATAATCCGCGGATAAGTACAAGCCTCTCATTGCTTTATCTTTCCTCCAACAGGTGATTGAAGTAGCGTCTCGCTCCTCTGGAACGACACGCCGAGACTACGATTTGCGACCCGCTCGAGACAGCAGCGTGAAGAAGAAGAGCAGAATGAAAATTGAGCCGAGCAGCAGGAGCGTGGCCAGTGCGTTGACCTTCGGTGTGACGCCGAACTTGACCTGCGAGAAGATGTACATGGGCAGCGTGCTCTGGTTGCCGATGGTGAACAGGGTCACCACGAACTCGTCGAGGGACAGCGTGAAGGCGAACAGCGCGCCGGCCAGCACGCCGGGCATGATCAGCGGCAGCGTGATGCGGCGGAAGGTCTCCATGGGATTGGCGCCCAGGTCCGCGGCGGCCCACTCCAGGCTGCGGTCGAAATCGAGCAGCCGGGCCGTGACGACCAGGATCACGAACGGTGTGGTCAGCACCACGTGCCCGAAGATGACGGTCATCAGGGACAGCTCCATGCCGACCAGCGACGACAGGAAGACCAGCAAAGCGACGCCGATGAGCAGTCCCGGAATCATGATCGGCAGGATGAAGATCACCCGGAGGGTCTCTTTGAAGCGAAACGAGCTGCGCACGAGAGGGAAAGCGGCCGAGGTGCCGATGACCGTGGCGAGGATCGAGCTGGTCGTCGCGACCATGAGGCTGTTCTTGAACGCGTCGATGACCAGGTAGTCTTTGAAGAGCTCTCCGTACCACTTCAGCGTGAAGCCGGTCCACGGCAGGTTGGCGATCCTGGAATCATTGAACGAGAACATGGCCAGCACGATGACGGGCACGTACAGGAACAGGTAGCCCAAGACGCCATAAGTCATGAACCCGGCTCGCGCGCGATCTCTCGTAGGCAATCTTCAACGTCATGCTGTGGTCATCTCCTTCGTCTCAATAATACCGACGCTTCGCTGAATGCGGAATGACTCAGATAAAATTGCTCCTCAGTCGCCTGCAAGGCCAGGGCCACCGCGCCCTGCAGGACGGCTTCCGGCTTCAGACCCGACGGCGCGATCCGCGGCATGGCGGGCAGCAAACCCTTGACGCGCGCCTCGATGCGAGGCAGGAACAGGTCGTATCCGGGGGTCAGCTCCTGCCCGAGGGTGATCAGGTCGGGGTCGAGCACGCTCACGATGCTGGTGACGATCAGGCTGAGGTAATCGGACATCTCGTCGAGCAGGCGCACGGCCAGGGGATCGCTTCGGCGCGCGGCCTCGTACAGATCGTTCATGTTCAGCGTGCCGTGGCAGGCCAGAATGTCGGCCAGGAGACCGGAGTTGCCGTCGACGACGGCCTGGCGGGCCTTTTCCAAAATGGCGCCGCCGGATCCCTGGAGCTCCATGCAACCGAAGGTGTCGTAAGATTGGCCCAGGTAGCACCGATCGGGGGGGATGTAGCCGACCTCGCCCGCGGCCTGGTGCGCGCCCTGGTACAACCGCCCATGAATGACAATGCCGGACCCGATACCGAGTCCGACATTCAGCCAAACGAGGCGCTCCGCCTGGCGGCCCGCACCCCACACGCTCTCCGCCAGGGCGCCCAGGTCGCTCTCGTTCTGAACGAAGACGGGGCACCCGAATCGTTCTTCTAACAGAGCCTTCAGTGGCACGTCGCGCCAGCCCAGGCTCGGCGGCCAGCATGACCACGCCGTCGGGATTCTGGACGACGCTGGGTGCGGCGATGCCGATGGCCCGCACGGACTCCCGGACGGCGGGGTCGCTGTCCAGCAGGTCGGCGATGAGGGCCACGACCTGGGCCAGGTTCTCTTCGGGATCGCGCGTGGGGCTGACCGGGCGCTCGACGCAGCGCGTGAAGTCCCCGCCGAGGTCGGCCAGAGCGCCGACCAGACGTCGGCCGTTCAGGTCGACGCCGATCACGGCGCCGGCTTTGTGGTTGTACTGTAAGAGAGTGGCGCGCCGGCCGCCGCGCGAAGGGGCGGCGCCGACCTTCAACAGCAGGCGCTGCTCCAGCAGAGGGGCCGTGATGCGGCCGACCGTCGCCGGATTGAGGTCCAAGCGCTTGGCGATCTCGGCGCGGGAAATCGGTCCGCGCTCCTTGACGAGGCGCAGAATCGAAGCCCGATTGATGCGGACAATGAGTGCGGCGTTACCAACAAAGGCTGTGGACACGATAACGTCCCCTTAGCGGGTCTACAGAGCCGGCACATCGCAACGGTCCAACGGTTTAGGTTCAGCAGGGAGGAAGCAGAGGCGAAAACTTACTTTCATGCAGCAATAAAGTAAGTATAGCATGAAGTATGGCCTTTGTCAATACATCCTCTATTCGATTAGGGACAATTCGCATATCCTGGGGGGGCGCGTCCGGCGGCGAAAAGACGGGCGGCGCCGGCAGGTTCATCGCTGTGCTGAGACTTCCGAAGTTTCCGAAGCTTCGGAAGTCTGGGTTGCCCGTCGAATTGGAAGAGGTGCACGACATGTGGTAAAATAGGTAAACAGAAGTTGCATCTTCTGACCACCGAGCGGAGGTGGAACGATGGGGAAATTGCCTGGGCGCTACACGCTGGCTCTTCTGAGTGCCGCGAGCCTGCTATTGCTCGTGCTGTCCGGCTGCGGTGCGCCGCCTCCGCCCCCCAAAGGGCCGGACGTCAAGATCGTCTACCCCGAAAGCGGAGCGCGGGGCGTGAAAGACGAGACCATCGACGTCCAGTCCGTGGCCATCGACGACCAGAACGTCGTCAAGCTCGAGCTGTGGGTCGACGGCCAGATCTACCGCGTCGACCAGTCGCCCACGTCCGACGGTCTGCCGGTCCTGTCGGCGACCCAGCCCTGGACGCCGTCCACGACGGGCACCCACGTGCTGACCGCCAGGGCGGAGACCAAAGACGGCCGCACAGCCGAGTCCGCGCCGATCATCGTGCTGATTCAGGAAGCCACGCCGGTGCCGACGGACACGCTCACGCCGGTTCCGCCGACCGCCACGGCGACGTGGACCCCGACCGAGGCGCCCACAGCGACGCCGCCGCCGACAGACACGCCGGTCCCTCCGGTTCCCACGCCGACGCCGCCTTCGCCGCTGCAGCCGAACTATCCGGTTCAACCCGGCTACCCGGTGCAGCCCGGCTATCCCGCGCCGCCCGGCTATCCCCAGCAGCCCGGCTACCCCGCGCAGCCCGGCTATCCCATGCAACCCGGCTATCCAGCACAACCGGGCTACCCCGGCTATCCGGCCCAGCCCGGCATTCCCGGCTACCCCGGCCAGCCGGTCCTCCTGCCGACGGTGGCGATCCTGTCGCCGGCCGACGGCGTGCGGGTCCTGGTGGGGCAGGAAGTGTCGGTTCGCTCTCGCGCGGGCAGCGAGTTGGGGTTGAGCCGCGTCGAGCTGTGGATCGACGGCGCCGCCTACAGCACGTACGACGCGGGCGGCCAGCCGATGGTCGAGGTCGTCCAAACGTGGCGGGCCGACGTGCCGGGCCCGCACACCCTGGAAGTCAGGGCCTACGACGTGGCGGGCCAGGTCGGCGCGCCGGCCGGCATCACCGTGCTCGTCGAGAGCCGGCCGTACGGGCCGGGTCCGCTGCCGCCGGTTCGGCCCACCGCACCGCATGACGTGACACGCCCCACGGCTTACATCGTGTCGCCGACGGCCGGGCAGCAGGTGGCGGTGCGACAGACGATCAACGTGGTGGCGGTGGCCAGCGACGACCTCGGCGTGGTCAGCGTGGAGTTGTGGGTCGACGGCGCATTGTACGCGAGCGAGAGCCTCCCGCAGCCGCGGCAGAGCTGGCAGTGGACCAAGCCATGGTCGACCACCGCGACGGGCAATCACACGCTGATCGTTCGCGCACGGGACGCCGCGGGCAACCGGGTCGATTCGGCCCCCGTCACCGTCACGGTGCGGCCGGGCGGGTCCGCTAACGGGCGCCTGTACTTCTCGTCGCAGCAGAGCGGCAACCTGGACCTGTACTCCATTCGGCCCGACGGCTCGGAGCTGACGCGGTTGACCCATTCGGATCAGCCGGAAAGCGGGCCCGCGGTCTCGCGGGACGGGCAGATGCTGGCTTACGAGCGGGACGGGCAGATTTGGATCGAGCAGACGTCGGGCAGCGGTGCGCACGCAGTGATCTCGAATGCCAATCCCGCCGACGCGGTGAGCAGCCCCGCGTGGTCGCCGGACGGCCAGGCTCTGGCATACGTTCAGAACGATCGAATCTGGATCTACAGCCTGGCGAATGGGACGCGCCGCCAGGTGACGATGGAAGACTACGTGAACGACGGCCCGAGCTACGCGCCGAACGGGACTGAGATCGCTTGCTTCACGTGGCGAGGAAAGCCCGATTCGGACATCTACATTCTTTCGGCGGCCAACGGCAGCGTCGTTCGTGCGTTCAACTCGCATCCCGGTTCAGATACCACGCCGTCGTACTCGCCGGACGGCAGCCGCATCGCGTTTACCCGAACGGGCGGCGGCGACACCGGCATCTACACCATGCGAACGGACGGCAGCAACCTGGTCAAGGTCGCCAACCGCGGCTGGAGCCCGGTGTGGTCGCCTGACGGCCGGCAGCTGTCGTACCTGGTGGAGGCCAGCGGTCAGGCCGAGCTGTGGGTGATGGACGCCGCCGGCGGCGGCTCACGCCGGGTCCTCGGCGGCGTCGCGATGGATCGCGTCGCGTGGGGGCGGTAGGGCTGCACAACGGACGAGTTCGGCTACATAATGAATCCGCGCTGCGGGGTGCATCGCCCCCCGCAGCGCGGTCTGCAACCCAGGCGAATTCCGCACTAAATTGGGGTTTCGCGGGCTTGTGTGCCGTGGTATAATCGAACGAAACGCACGCCGAAACCGAGGCAGGAAAGTGGGACTGCAATGTGGAATGAAGTGATCGAAAGGCACCCGGGGATTTCGGGCAGCGTGTTCAGCAGCTACGTTTCGCTGCGGGCGCGACTGCCTGAAATCACGATGCACGACGTGGTTGACAGCTTCGAAGAGTCAGCAGAGCTGATTCGCGTGCCGGGCATGCGCAATGCCCTGACGGTCTTCACGCCGGAGGGGTACGCGCGGACGTATCCCGCGTTCAAGGCGAACCTGGAGCGGAGCTTTCGCACGCACCTCGAGCAGGAGGGCGTCGACGACGGCCTGCTGCAGATGGCGGCGGATGAGATCATCGAGATTCTGGGGGACGAGGATCTGCCGGGCCCGGCCATTGGCCAGCAACTGCGGCGCCTCAAGGGGGTGCAGCCGGTCACCCTGGCGGCGATCTTGAGCGCACTCTGCGCCGAGCGGCTGCTGGTGCGGGCGCGGGTGGAAGGCAGCTCCGACCTTCCTATGTTCACGTACGCGGTTTGGTCGAAGTGGGTGCCCGGAGTGAGGCTCCCCGGGGAGCCCGGATTTCGCCGGGCGGTGTCGGATCTGGCCGCACAATACTTCGCAGCCTATCCGGACGCGACGGTGGAGGATTTCCGCTGGTGGGGCGGCTGGGAAGAGTCGCAGCTCCGGCTGATGGGACAGGAGCTGAAGTACTCGCGGCTGGCATCGGACGCCACGCCGATCGAGGAGGCCTGGGCCGGCTGGCACCTGCTGCCGCCCCTGGACGCGCTGCTGATGGCCTATCGGTCTCCGCAGAGCTGGGTCCCGGCCGAGTGGGTCGATTGGGTGTTCGACGCGAGCGGCAACGCGACCTCGGTGATCGTCCACGACGGGCGGATCGCCGGGGTGTGGGACTTCCTGCAGCTGGAGGACGTCCTGCACGAGGCCCGGGTGGCGCTCTTCGATCCCAACGAGAAGGTCTCGTTCGAGCTGGACCAGCAGATCGCGGCCCTGGCCCGGTTCCTGGAAGTGGAGGTCGGGGACGTGATTCAGGTGACGCCGGACCGGCCGCTGAAGGACGCCGGGGAAAACGCGTTCCGCTCGCCGCTGCGCAACACGGCCGCCGAGACGGGGTGACGGTGTCTGCCGGTGGGACCCCGGACTGGTACCAATGGATGGTTGCCGCGTATTGACACAAAAAGGTACATGTGATAATATATCTCCCGTAGGACGTCGTAAGTCTATGCCTCGGCTGAGAAAGACCGCCCAAGCCACTTACTGTTCGGGCGGTTTCACTTTTTTGCTGTGTCTGCCTGTTGCTCGCCGTCGACCTAGTCTGGGGACAACTTCCACGCCCTACGCCAGTTCTTTTTCGGATCAGGGAAGGGAGGCTTTACCTGGACATGAGTGATGAGCGGATTACGGGTACTGTGAAGTGGTTCAATCGCATCAAGGGTTATGGCTTTATTGCGCGAGAGGGCGGATCAGACGTGTTCGTCCACTATTCGGCCATTCAGGCTGATGGCTTCCGCAACCTTGAGGAAGGAGAACAGGTAGAGTTTAGTGTCGAGGACAGCCCCAAAGGTCCTCACGCTGTGAACGTGGTGAAGGCCGCTTAGTTTACCACTATTTCTGGCACCTGCTCTATTATTGACACAATCGATAGACCCTGACCGGCTGGCCGGCAGGGTCTTGTTATATGTGGGGCAGACCCCTCTCCCGCCTCTCCCCTGAGAAGGGAGAGGGGAACGACAGAAGCGACCACAAGTCGTTGCCGTTTTCCTCTCCCTTCTCAGGAGAGAGGCGGGAGAGGGGTCTCCCCAAGGAGGGAACGTCACCCGCCGAGGTAGAGGTACTGCAGGCTGGGACCCTTCAGGTCGGTGCCGATGGCGCCCGGCAGGTCGACGGTGATCTTGGGGCCGCCGGCGACGGACGTCAGCAGCGATTCCAGCAGCGTGGGCCGCGTGATCAGCTCGATCGTCCGAGGCGTGCCGTGGATGCCGGCCAGGTTGCCGGCCAGGCTGACCGCGTCGTCCAGGTTGCCTTCCTGGTCGGCCAGGCCGAGCTTGATGGCCTGCAGCCCGGTGTAGACGCGGCCGTCGGCCAGCTCACGCACTTTGGCTTCGGGCAGATTGCGCCCTTTGGCCACGATGCCCACGAACTGGTCGAAGGCTTCATTAATGATCGTTTGCCAGACGGCTTTCTCCTCGTCGGTCATCGGCCGGAATGGGCTGCCCTCGTCCTTCAGCTTCCCGCTCTTGATGACCGTGACGTCCAGGCCGATCTTGCCCATCAGGCCCTGGATGTTGGGCATCTCGGCGATGACGCCAATGCTGCCGGTGAGCGTGGCCGGGTTCACGACGATCTTATCGGCGGCGCAGGAAATGTAGTATCCGCCGGACGCGGCCATCTCGCCCATGGACACGACGATGGGCTTGTCGACTTTGAGGAGCGCGTTGTATATCTCGTTCGAGGCCACCACGCCGCCGCCCGGGCTGACCACCCGGAGGACGATCGCCTTCACCTCCGGATTCTTGTCGGCCTTCTCGATTACTTTGATGAGCGGATCGGAATAGACCGTGCCGGCAGACAGGGAACCCTGCCCTCCGGCGATGGCGCCTTCCACCCGGATGATGCCGACCGTGGCGCCCCGCTCGGGTCCGCCGAAAAAGGAGACCGCGCGCGAGCTGGCGGCGTAGCTGCCGAAACACGCGACCACGTTGAACAGGGCAAAGACGAGAGCCACCAATACGACGACGCCGATGACGATCCAAACAGGTCTGCTCTTATTCATGTCTCAGCCTCCGGGACACTCAGGACTGGCCGCGGACCAGGCGGACGAATTTGCGCCGGCCGATCTGCAACACAGCGTCGCGCGTGACCTCCACGCGCGTTTCGACATTGGAGACGGCCGCGCCGTCCAGCTTCACACCGCCCTGCTGGATCAGCCGGCGGCCTTCGCTCTTGCTCTGGATCAAGCCGGCCTCGGACATCAGGTCGACGATGTTGGGGGCGCCGGTTAGCTCGAAGACGGGCATGTCTTCGGGCAGGTCGCGCTGGCGGAAGACGGTGATGAAATTCGCCTCGGCCTGCTCGGCAGCCGCCTCGCCGTGGAAGATCGAAACGACCTCGCGCGCCAGCTCCATCTTGACGTCACGCGGATTGGCGCCGCGGCATCCTGGCCTCGAGTTCCCGCGATCTGGTCCGGTGTGTAGCGCGTGACCAGCATGAAGTAGTTGAGCATGGCCGAGTCGGGGATGCTCATGACCTTGCCGTACATCTCCTCGGGCGGCTCGTTGATGCCGATGGCATTGCCGATGCTCTTGGACATGCGGACGTGGCCGTCCGTGCCGACCAGGATGGGCACGGTGACGGCGATCTGCGGCGCGCTGGTTGAAGGCGCGCTGCAGCACGCGGCCGGCCAGCAGGTTGAAGAGCTGATCGGTGCCGCCGACCTGCACGTCGGTCTCCTGCGCCACGGCGTCGTAGCCCTGCATCAGCGCGTAGAAGAACTCGTGCAGGTAGATGGCGTCGCCCTTGGCGAAGCGCTTGGAGAAATTGTCGCGCTCCAGGAACTGCGCCACGGTGAAATGGGACGCCAGCTTGATCACGTCCGCGAAGGTCAGCTTCGACAGCCACTCGGCGTTGTACCGGATGCGGGTCTTCTGCGGGTCCAGAATCTTGAACGCCTGGTCCGTATAGGTCTTGGCGTTCGCCATCAGCTGCTCGGGCGACAGCATGGGCCGCGTCTTGTCCTTGTCGGACGGGTCGCCGACCAGGCCGGTGAAGTTGCCGATGAGGAACGTTACGTCGTGGCCCATCTCCTGGAACTGGCGGAGCTTGCGGATCGGGACGGTGTGGCCCAGGTGGATGTCCGGAGCGGAGGGATCGACTCCGAGGTAGACGCGCAGCGGCCGGCCCTCTTTGAGACGCTCGCGCAATTCGTCTTCCATGTTCTTCCGGATCTGATCGTCTCCATAGTCGACGCCTTGCATCAGAATGGGCATCTGTTCTTCGACTGGGCGCATGCGTTCTCCTCCGGTGGCAACGTAAGGTTACTGTGCGGTGATTATTATAGCACAGGACGAGGCGAGACGGAAACGCCCATCGACTGCCCGCGGTTCATCCTGGGGGCCGACCTCTCTCCCGGCCTCTCCCCTGAGAAGGGAGAGGAGCAAGTCGTTGCCGTTGTCGTTCTCCTCTCCCTTCTCAGGGGAGAGGCCGGGAGAGAGGTCGGCCGCTCCCTCGGGATGGCAGTATTCGGGGAGAGCCGCGGCCTGCAAGGGGCGGCGACGGTGACGATGGCGGGGTTGGCGGGCAGCCACACAGGGCTGCCCCTACGTCCGGTCAGGTAGGGGCAGCCCTGGGTGGCTACCCGCCAACCCCACGAGCCGGGTGGTCGCCGTCGGGCGGACCCTTCTTCCGTGCGACGGACCGTCAAAACGCAGGAATCTTTTGACAATCACCGCCACTTGCCTTACAATGGCGTTTACTTTGCAGGAGATTGAGGTATCCTTCCTTATGAAAACAATGACCAGCGCTCAGATCAGGCAAGCATTCATCGATTTCTACGCGCGCAATGGGCATACGTCCGTGTCCAGCTCGTCTCTGGTTCCCATCGGCGATCGTACGTTGCTCTTTACCAACGCGGGCATGGTTCAGTTCAAGGACGTCTTCCTGGGCCTGGAAAAACGTGACTACACGCGAGCCGTGACGTCGCAGAAGTGCATGCGGGTCAGCGGCAAGCACAACGACCTGGAGAACGTAGGACCGTCTCCGCGCCACCACACGTTTTTCGAGATGCTGGGCAATTTCTCTTTCGGCGATTACTTCAAGCGGGACGCCATTCGTTTCGCCTGGACGTTCCTGACGGAAGACCTCGGGTTGCCGGCCGACCGCCTGTGGCCCACGATCTACGTGGACGACGACGAAGCATTTGCCCTGTGGCAGGAAGTGGCGGGCGTGCCCGCGGAACGCATCTCGCGGCTGGGCAAGAAGGACAATTTCTGGTCGATGGGCGACACCGGACCGTGCGGCCCGTGCTCCGAGATCATGTACGATCGCGGCATCGAGCACTGCACCTGCGGCCGCCCGGATTGCAACCCCTCGATCGAGTGCGAGCGGTGGTGGGAGCTGTGGAACCTGGTCTTCATGCAGTTCGACGCCGCCGAAGACGGGACCCTGACGCCGCTGCCGCGCCCCAGCATCGATACGGGCATGGGGTTGGAGCGCATCGCTTCCGTGATGCAGCAGAAGAACACCAACTACGACACCGACCTGTTCCAGCCGATGGTGAAACGCACGCAGGAGATGCTGCACCACACCGACGAGCAGATGCAGAAGGGCATGGTGTCCTACCGGGTGATTGCGGACCACAGCCGGGCCGTGACCTTTCTGATCGGCGACGGCGTGATCCCGGGCAACGAGGGCCGCGGCTACGTGCTGCGCCTGATCCTGCGCCGTGCGGCGCGTCACGGGCGCCTGCTGGGCTTCACTGAGCCGTTCCTGAGCGAGATCGCCCAGGTGGTGATCGACACGATGGGCTCGCACTACCAGGAGCTGGTGTCGCGGCGGGACTTCATCCTGCGCGTGATCCAGCAGGAGGAAGAACGCTTTCAGCAGACGCTGAGCGTGGGCCTGACCCTGCTCGACGACCTGATGGCGGAGCTGACGGCGAAGGGCGAGACGACGATCGCCGGCGAGGACGCATTTCGGCTGTACGACACGTATGGATTCCCGTTGGACCTGACGCGCGAGGTGGCTCAGGAGCGCGGCTTCAAGATCGACGAAGCCGGCTTTCGCGCGGCCATGACCGAACAGCGCAAGCGGGCGCGCGCCGCGCAGCATTTCGCCGCCGCGGGCGCCGAAACGATCCAGATCTACGTCGAGGCCCTGGAGGCCCTGCAAGAGCGCCAGCTGCTGGGCTCTGACGGCGTGGAGCACATATACGACGAGACGGTCGAGGTCGATACCAACCTGATCGGCCTCATCAAGGATGGCCGGCTGGTGCAGAGCGCGAAAGAAGGCGACGCCGTGGAGGTCATCCTGCCCGTGACGCCGTTCTACGTGGAGGGCGGCGGGCAGATCAGCGACACCGGCCTGATCAACCACGCCGTGCGCCGCGAAAACGAAGAGGTCGTGGACTGGGAGATCGAAGTCACGGACATGAAGCGCCCCATCCCGGGCCTCATCGTCCACGTGGGGACCGTCGTCTCGGGCGAGCCGCACGACGGAGACCCGGTTTGGGCGGCCGTCGATCTGGACCGCCGCTGGGACATCGCCCGCAACCACACGGCCACCCATCTGCTGCACGCGGCGCTGCGCCAGGTTTTGGGCGAGCACGCCCAGCAGGCGGGCTCCCGCGTGGAGGCGGAGCGCCTGCGTTTCGACTTCACGCACTCCGCCATGCTGACGCAGGACGAGCTGCAGGACGTGGAGCAGATCGTGAACGAGGCGATTCTGGCGAACTACCCGCTGGAGTCCATTCAGACCAATTATCAGGACGCGGTCAGCCGCGGGGCCATCGCGCTTTTCGATGAGAAGTACGGCGACGTCGTGCGCATGATCCAGGTCGGGCCGAGCGACGCGCCGGTGAGCCAGGAGCTGTGCGGCGGCACGCACGTGGGCTGGACCAGCGAGATCGGCCTGTTCCACATCGTGTCCGAGGGCAGCGTGGGCTCGGGGTTGCGGCGCATAGAGGCCGTGAGCGGCCGCGGCGCGCAGCACCTGGTGCAGGAGCGGCTGGCCGTGCTGGACTCGACGGCGGCGTTCCTGGGCTGTCGGCCGGACGAGGTGGATCGCAAGGTGCTCAGCTTGCTGGACGACGTGCAGAAAGCGCAGCGCGAGGCGGGCCGATTGCGGCGGCGGCTGGCCCGGCTCGAATCGGAATCGCTGCTGAGCCACGTTCAGGACGTGCAGGGCGTGCCCGTGCTCGCCGTGCAGGTGGACGCCGCCGACTCCGACAGCCTGCGCGAGCTGAGCGATTGGTTCCGCGAGCGCATGCAATCAGGCGTGATCGTACTGGGGGCGGTCTTCGACGCAAAGCCGAATTTCGTGGCGGTGGTCACGCCGGATTTGGTGCGGCGCGGGCTGCACGCCGGCCAGCTCGTCAAAGCCGTGGCTCAGGCCGTCGGCGGTGGAGGGGGCGGCAGGCCGAACCTGGCCCAGGCCGGCGGACGCGACGCCAGCCGGCTGCCGCACGCACTGAAGCTGGTGCCCGAACTCGTTGCGCAGCAGCTATCCTGACGCGGTTCGGGTGACGCGGCGCATGGATCTCCCGAAAACCGGCTTATTGAATGGATTGCTGGGGAAGATCGGCAGCGGCCAGCCTACCCTGGTCAGCGTCGTCGATCCCGGCAGTGAGTACGTCAAGGCTCTGGTTGTCGAGCTGAATGGCGACCGCGCAGTGATCCTCGGGCAGGGTGTCGAGCGGCACGAGGAAAAGCCATTCGATCGTGGGACCAGGGCCGTCGATTTGCGGCTCCAAAGGGCCTGCGACGCGGCCTTGCGCCAGGCCGAGGACATGACCGCGACGGTGGGCGGCGCGTGCGCGCAGAAGGTGGTCCCCGATCACCTCGTCCTGAGCTGCCCGCCCCAATGGGTGCGCCAGGGCGCCTTCACGGTGCAGCAGCGGCGAGCGTCTCCCGGACAGGAGATCACCGAGAAGGAGCTGGAAGGCACCCTCATCCGGGCCCAGCGACTGGCCTTGCAGCAGCTGGCCGAGCAGCTGGGCGTGTCCAAGAGCGAGCTCAGCGCCATCGGGTTTGCCGTGATCCGGAGTCGAAGGTCGGCGGCCATCCGGTGAGCGATCCGGTGGGCTTTCACGGCGATACCCTCTCCCTGACCGTCTTCAACGCCGTGGCGCAGAACCGGCACCTGGCGGTGATGCAGCGCCTGGCCGAGCACCTGGAGCTGGAGCTGATTCAGCTGGTATCAGAGGAGCACGTCGTGGCCGATTGCCTGCCAACCGAAGAGGCCGTCCTGGTCAACACCGGCAGCGACCTGACGTCGCTCAGCTGGACGCGGGCCGGCTGCCCGCTGCGGATGATCACGCTGCCGTTCGGCGGGCGCAACCTGAGCGAGCATCTGGCGTCGGCTTTCGATCTCGCACCCGCCAGGGCGGAAGCCTTGAAGCTGCGCTACAGCCTGGACCGGCTGGACGCCGAAGACGCGGAAGCCGTCCGCCAGACCCTGGCCCCGGCGATCGTGGAGTGGTTGGCGCGGGTAGAGTCCGGGCTGGCGGCCCTGGCCGGGAAGCGGGTATTGCCGCCGTTCATCTATTTCTGCGGCGGCGGCAGCGAGCTGTCCGATCTGCTGGACGCGGCGCACAGTTTCCCCTGGCTGCAGCATTTGAAGTTTTCGCGTTATCCGGAGGTGCACGTCTTCGGCCCCGGACAGGTGCCCGGCGTGTTCAACCGGACGAGCCACGTCGGCGGGCGTGAGATGACCGTCGCCACGGCGCTGGCCCGGTGGGCGATTCCCCGCAAGAAGATCGGCGAGCGGATGTGGGGTATGTTGGAGCGGGTAACGCGCAAGCAGGTCGACGTCTATTCCGGAGGTTGATGCGTATTGGAGGAACAGAGCACTCGCGAACAGATCATTCACCTGGAGCCCAACGATGACATCGTGGCTATCCGGGAGGTCCTGTCCTGGACCAAGGCGCGGCGTGTCGTTCTGGTCGTTCCCCCCGCCCTGCGGAGCCTGCAGAGCAAGGTCAATCTGAAGCTGCTGCACCGCCACGGCGCTAATCTGGGCAAGGAAGTCGTCCTGGTTACGGCGGATCGGGTCACACGCGAGCTCAGCTACGAGGTGGGGCTGCCCATCTTCCTGACGGTGGAGAAAGCGGCGCGGGCGCGCCTGAAGGGCCCGGCCCAACTGGAGGCGCTGAAGCCGTTTCGCAGGACGGTGGATCGGCCTCGACGCACCAAGTCAGCCGAGGCCATGCGCAGCGAATCGCCGTTCCTGGCCAATCAGATCATCGCCGTCCTGCTGTTCGCAGGCATCCTGCTCGTGGTAGCGGCGGCCGGATTCCTGGTCCTGCCGGGCGCTCAGGTCACGGTGGTGCAGGCCGCCCAGCCTATCGAGCGCACCATCCAATTGCGAGCCGATCCCAACACCACGAACGCAGACTACGAAGCGAAGGTAATCCCGGCGCGCCTGCTGGGTGTGGAAGTCGAGGCGAACGCGCAGGTGCCGACGGCGGCCAAGAAGGACTCTCCGGACGTGCGGGCGAACGGTAAGGTGGTGTTCGTCAACCAGCTCAACCAGCCGGTCACCGTCGCGGTTGGGACGGTGGTGGCCACGTCGGCGGGCACGCCCGTTCGTTTCACCACGGTGGAACAGGTTACCGTGCCGGGGCAGATCGGCGCGACCATCGAAGCGAGCGTGGTGGCGGTCGACGCGGGGCCCAGCGGCAACGTGAAGAGCTACCTGATCAACGTGGTCCAGGGGCCGCTGGCGACGCAGGTCAAGGTCATCAACCAGCAGCCCATGAGCGGCGGCAACGTCCGGCAGGTGGGCGTGGTGACGCAGGCCGACAAAGACCAGGTGAAGGCCATCCTGTTGCAGCAGCTGCAGCAGAAGGCCCGGGCCGCGCTGCAGGCCGAGCTGGGCGAGCAGGAGTTCATCCCGCCCGAAACTATCCAGATCTTCCCGCTCGATGAGACGTACGACCGCTTCGTCGGGGAGCAGGCGGATGCGCTGGGGCTCAAGATGCGAGTGGCGGCGCGCGGCAGCGTGATCGCCGGCTACAACGCGAATGCCCTGGTGCTGGACCAGCTGGAAAAGAACATCGATCCCAAGTTCCAGTTGTTGCCGCAGGGCCTGACCTTCCAGCCGGCCCAGGTGGAATCGGTCAGCGACGACGGCGTGGTGGTCTTCAACATGCGAGTCACGGGCAACATCGGTCTGCGTCTGCCCAAAGCGGAAGCCATCCAGGCGATCCAGGGCAAGCCAATCGGGGACGCGATCGATTATCTGACGCGCACGTACGGCTTGAAGCGGCCGGCCGAGATCGTGGTGATGCCGGACTGGCTGGGGCGCGTGCCTTTCTTCCCCTTCAGGATTCAGCTGACGATCAAGACCGAGGTGGTTTGATGCGCCTGTTGGGGCTGGACGTCGGTGAGAAGCGCATCGGCGTCGCGCTGAGCGAAGGGGGCATCCTGGCCAGGCCGCTGACGGTCATTCACCGTCGCACGCGCGTAGAGGATTTCGCCACGATCGCGGATCTCGTGCGGCAGCACCAGGTCGAGCGCGTGGTCGTCGGGCTGCCGACTTCGACGGAGGGGGAGGTCGGCGCGCAGGCGCGGCGGGTGAAGCGGTTCTCCCGCGACCTGGCCCGCACCCTGCCGGCGCCCCTCGTCTTCGTCGACGAGAGCTACACCACCGTGGAGGCGCTGGACATCATGACCACCGCGGGGCAATCGCGCAAGAAACGGCGCGAGCGCGTCGATGCGGTGGCGGCAGCAGTCATCCTTCAGGCCTACCTCAGTCCCGAGGAGCCCCAGGCGGAAGGTCCGCTGTCCGCCGAGCGAGGTAGCGAAACCCATGAAGATCATTAGAGCGGTCCTGGACGTCTTCGGCCGTACGATTCTGTTTGTGGCGGCCGCGGGCGCGATGCTCCTGGTGTGTGGGGGCGTGTCCATGTACCTGATCAACAACGGCAACCTGGGGGGCGCCCGCCCCGTGACGCCGAGCGGAACGCGCGTGGCCGCGGCGCCGGCCACACCGGTGCCGCCGCAAGGCCCCAAGGACATCCTGGTCGGGCTGTATCTGCAGCTGCGGCAGGGAGAGGTCGATCGCGCCCCGGGGCAGTCCGATGCGCCGGTCACCTTCGCCATCGAACAGGGCGAAACCGCGGCCTCGGTCGCAGCCCATCTGCGCGAGGCCGGACTGGTCACGGACCCCGACCTGTTCGCCCTGTACATGCGCCACAATCACCTGGATTCCAGCCTGGAAGCGGGCAACTACGTTTTGCGCGCGAACATGACCATGCCTGAGGTCGCTCAGAGCCTTCAGCACAGCTCGGTCGACGAGGTCGTGATCACCGTTCCGGAAGGCTGGCGCGCCGAGCAGATCGCCGAGGTCCTGGAGGCCAACGGGCTCGGGCCGGCGCAGCCGTTCATCGACTACGTCCGCCAGGGGATCAGCAACGCGGGCCTGGCGAGCCGATACGCCTTCCTGCAGGAGCGCCCGCCCGGCGCGTCGACTACCGTCGAGGGCTTCCTCTTCCCGGACACGTATCGCATCCCGGCCAAGTCCGACATCAAGACCATCGTCGACATCATGCTGTCGAACTTCGGCCATCGTTTCGGCGCGCTGCAGCAAGCCGCCAAGGAGGAGGGCCAGACTCCGTTTGAGGCCGTGAACCTGGCGGCGATCGTCGAGCGCGAGGCGGTCGTCGCGGACGAGCGGCCCATCATCGCCAGCGTGTACCAGAATCGCCTCGACCAGGGAAGGCGCTGGAGGCGAGCCCGACGGTCCAGTACGCGCTGGGGTATCAGCCGGCGCTCAAGCAGTGGTGGAAGACTCCTCTGTCCCTGGACGAGCTGGGCTCGGTCAACTCCGAGTACGAACACCTATCTGCACACCGGCTTGCCGCCCGGCCCGATCTGCAATCCCGGCCTGTCGTCGTTGGATGCCGCCGTGCATCCGGCCAAGACCGACTACCTGTTCTTCTATTCCAAGTGGGACGGCACACACGCGTTCGCCGCCACCTGGGAGGAGCATCTGAAGAACCAGGCGTTGTACTCGGGGCAGTAGGCGGCGGGGTGAAAACCGTAACTTTCCGAAGTCGCCGCGTGTTTTAAATGGTTGCTTCGCGGTGATGCAATTGACGGAACGCAGCAAGGCTGGTAGAATGCACGGTTGGAAACAGGCCAGCAGAACTTTCGAATACTCTAAGGCGCAAGCGCGAAAAGGAGGAACACCATGGACGTTGCAGAGCGGGTCATCGCCATCACTGCCGAACAGCTCGGAGTGGACAAGAGCAAGATCACGATGGAATCGAGGTTCCGGGAAGACCTCGAGGCAGATTCACTGGATCTGGTCGAGCTCATCATGGCTTTCGAAGAAGAGTTCGGCGGCGAGATCTCCGACGAGGACGCGCAGAAGATCCTGAGCGTGGGTGATGCGGTCACTTACCTCAAGAGCCACTGATCCCGGAGGGCCTTTCGGCGTTTGCTTTGCTTCGATGCCGGCGCTGTCTCTCCAGAAGAGCCCGCGGCTTCACGGGTTGCGATAGCCTGGATGGGGGCCTGAGTGCATTCCCAGGGCGGGACGGGCGGAGGGCGTTCCAGCTTTCTCCGCTTCGTCGTGTAAGGCTAAAGTTGAGGATAATGGACGGTCCAGAATCCGAGAGGGATGCTGGACCGTCTTTCTTTGTTTGCGACATGATCCAGGAGGCGCAACATGGTTATCGTCAACCGGCGAAGATGCGGATATTGCGGCAGCTGCGTGAGCCTCTGCCCGGTGGGCGCAATCAACCTGGCGGAGACCCGGCTGCAGATCGACGAGCAGTGCATCGAGTGCGGGCTGTGCATCGATGCGTGCCCGGTGGGCGCGATCACGACGGAAGCGGACCAGCCTGGGGTGCGGGCGCTGCCCCGGTCGCGCTACGACGTGGTGGTGGTCGGCGCGCGGACCGGCCGGCTCGACGGCAGCGCGAGTCGCGGCGGAGCGCGGCCTGTCGGTGCTGCTGCTGGAAAAGCGCCAGGAGATCGGCAGCCCGGTGCGCTGCGCGGAGGGTGTGGCGCAGGCGCCGCTGGCGGAGTTCATCGATCCCGATCCCGCGTGGATCTCCGCGGAGATCAAGGGGGCTACTACAGCGCCGCTCAGGGGGGCCAAACCGAGGAGATGCGTTTCGACGGCGACGAACTGGTGGGCTACGTGCTGGAGCGCCGGGTCTTCGATCGCGTGCTGGCGGAGAGGGCGATGGCGGCCGGCGCGACCGTCTGGGTGAAGACGCCGGTGAGCGGCCTGCTGTGCGAGGACGGCCGGGTCGTGGGCGTGCTGGCCGAGGTCTGAACGGCGACATCGAGGAGATCGATTGCTCGGTGGTCGTGGGCGCGGACGGCGTCGAGTCGTGGGTGGGACGCTGGGCCGGATTGGATACCTGCCTGGCTCCGAAGGACTCCATGCCGTGCGCGCAGTATCTTCTGACGGGAATCGACATCGATCCGTGTTGCATGCAGTACTTCGTCGGCGAGGACCTCGCGCCAGGCGGGTACGCGTGGATCTTCCCGAAGGGCGAGGGGCGGGCGAACGTCGGGCCTGGGCGTGCAGTCCGACCTGGCCTATGCGCCGGCGGTCGATTACCTGCAGCGCTTCGTCGAAGGCAAGCCGTTTCTGGCTCAGGGCAGCGCGGTGACGCTCATTTTGGGGAACGCGCCGACGGCGATTCCCACTACGCCACTGGTGGCGGACGGCTGCGTGCTCGTCGGGGACGCGGCGCGGCAGCTCGACCCGCTGACCGGCGGCGGGATCCTCAACGCCATGGCGGCCGGCAACATCGCGGCCGAAGTCATCGCCGAAGCGATTGCCGACGGCGACGTATCGGCGGCCCGGCTGCGGCGCTACGAGGAGCGGTGGCAGGCGGGGGTTGGGAGGCGGATGGCGCGGAACTATCGGATCAAGGAGCGTTTCGGCGCGGATCAGCGGGCCAGCCGCGACTTCATGCGGCTGTTCGTGGCCGCGACAGGCGCGAAGTAACCGGATGGGCGAGGCGCGTTCCGGGATCGGAGGCCCCTTACTCGTGGTGGTGGGGCCGACGGCTGTGGGCAAGACGGCGCTGGCGGTGCGGCTGGCGCTGGAGCTGGGCGGCGAGGTCGTGTCGGCGGATTCGCGGCAGATTTACCGCGGCATGGACATCGGCACCGCCAAGGCGAGCGCCGAAGAGCGGCGGGCCGTACCGCACCACTTGATCGACGTCGTCGCGCCGGACGAGGTCCTGACGCTGGCGCAGTACCAGGAAGCCGCTTACGCGGCGATCGACGGCATCCTGGGCCGGGGGACGCGTGCCGCTGCTGGTCGGCGGGACCGGACTGTACGTCCGCGCCGTGGTCCAGGGCCTGGGCATCCCGCGCGTTGCGCCGGACGAGGCCCTGCGGGCGGAGCTGTTCCGCCAGGCGGAGGCAGAAGGGGCCGAGGCGCTGCACCGCCGGCTGGCGGACGTCGATCCGCGCGCGGCCGCCGGAATCGACGGGCGGAACGTGCGGCGCGTGGTGCGCGCGCTGGAAGTGTACCTGCAGACCGGCCACCCGATCTCGGAGCTGCAACAGGCGACGCCGCCTCCTTATCGCATCCTGCAGATGGGGCTGACGATGGACAGGGCCGAGCTGTACCGGCGCATCGACGCGCGGATCGACCGCATGCTGGCGGCGGGCCTGGTCGAGGAGGTGCGGGGGCTGATGGCGCGAGGTTACGGCCTGGACCTGCCCGCCATGTCGGGCGTCGGTTACCGGCAGGTCGCGCTCCACCTCCTGGGCGAGATCGACCTGGCCGAGGCCGTCCGACGCATCCGGCACGACACGCGCCGCTTCGTCCGGCAGCAGTACACCTGGTTCCGGTTGGACGACCCCGCGATCCACTGGTTCGACGCGCCGGCAGGGTCCGAAGCGGCCGAGGCGGTCGTGCGACTGGCGCGCGAGTTTCTGGCCAGAGTGGGTGGACTTCCGGAGTTTTGAAAACTTCGGAAGTCTGGGTGCGAGGAGCTGGCCGCGGGGGGCGAGGCGGCGGGGGGGGCAGGGCGGCGAGGGGCGCAGGGCGAGGGGCGCAGGGCGAGGGGCGCAGGGCGAGGGGCGAGGGGCGCAGGGCGAGGGGCGCAGGGCGAGGGGCGCAGGGCGAGGGGCGCAGGGCGGCTGAAGCCGCGGCTGCCTGTACGAAGCCCGCCTTCGCGGGCTAACGGCTAAGGTTCAGACTTCCGAAGTTTTGGAGACTTCGGAAGTCTCGAGGCCAAAGGAGAGGATATTGATGACGAGGCGAACGATCGTGGCGTTCGGGTTGGCGTGCGTGCTGGCAGCGGGCCTCGCGGGGGTCATGAGCGCGTCGCCGCCTGTGCCCGCGAGCCAGGCGACTCCGGCGGCTCGCCCGAGCATCGCACGTGGCAAGATCGCGTTCTCGCTCTACAACCTGGGCCGCAAGGCGTACGAAGTCCAGATCGTCACCGCGGACGGCGGAGACCGCTGGATCGTGACCGACGAGGAGTCGGTGAGCGAGCCGCGCCTGTCACCGGATGGGCAGCGGGTGGCGGTTCGGGGCTGGAGTCAGCACCGGGGCATCGAGAGCTTCGACCTGCACGGCAAGAACCGGGCGGACATCAGCGGGCACCTGGAGGACTCGCGCGTGGATTGGGGAGTCGATGGGTCCTTCGTGTACGGCTCGCAGAAGGAAGAGGACCGGCTGTGGCGCCTGTACGTGAACCAGGAGGAAGACGGCCTGAATTGGGACGGCCGCGCCCTCATTGGTGAGAGCCCATCCTGGTCGCCGCGGGCGGATTTCATCGCGTACCGCGGCTGCGATTTCGATCTCAACAACTGCGGGCTGCGTACCGTGGCGCGGGGCGGCGGCCGGCCCCAGATCCTGACCGTCGAGTCGACCGACGTTTCGCCGGCCTGGTCCCCCGACGGGCGGAGCATCGCGTTCATGTCCCAACGCAGCGGCAATTGGGATCTCTACACGCTGGCGGTGGAATCGGACGGGCGGCTCGCGGCGAACGCGCAGCCGGTGCGCGTGACCCAGGACGCGAGCAACGAGGGGCTGCCGGCCTGGTCGCCGTGGGGCGACGCGCTGGCCTTCGTGTCGGATCGGAGCGGCGCCTGGGCGGTCTACATCATGCGACCGGACGGCAGCGATCTGCACAAGGTCGCGGACATCGGCGGCACCTACGATCCGCCCCTGTGGACGCCGGAGGGCGGACGCGGGCTGACGAACGAACAGATCAGCTGGTCGAAGTGAATGGGGTCCGTCGCCCCAAAACGAAGGGGACTCTCATCACGGCTTGCCCGGCGCAAATCAGACTCCCGCCAAGGCAGCGTCGATAGTTAAATCGCCAGTGGTTCGTGAGGCGTTGCTCCACGGCGCGGAGCAACGCCTCATGTGCGCGATCCGCGGCTACATGCGTTTCAGGGCGCCGGCGATCGACTTCAGCGAAGGCGTCTTTTCCTTGCGGAGCGCCGCGCTGGTGATCATCTGCATCCGCACGAACCAGAAGCCGAGGAACGCTGCGGCGGCCACACCGGCCATGGCGATCTGCGTGGCGTCGACCACGGGCTCCACAGTCACACCTTCCGGCGAGACGATGACCGCGGCGACCGGCCGCGCCCGGCTGAAGCCGCCGCCGCCCGCGCCCTCGCCGCTGCCCGAGGCCTTGCCCTCTTCGACCTCGACGCCACGCTCGGGCTCCTGTTTCCCTTCGCCGCCCCCGCCTCCGGCCCCGAAACCGGCGACCACTTCCGCGACCGGAATGATCGTCCTGTCGTCGATCTTCACCGGGGTGCCGAAGCAGATGGCCGCGCTGGCGGCGGCGCTGAAGCGTTCCATCATCTGTGCGACGGTTTCCAGGCCGGTTCGCCGGCTGCTCGTCCTAGGCTCTTCATTAATATCCATGAATCGTTGCCCTCCATTTGGTCACTCAGGTGACTCGTTGACGCTTTACCGTTCGGCTGACGCAAGACCCGATGAGGCTATGCGCGCCGGCGGAAGAACGGGGCCAACAGCGCGCGCAGGACGAGCGCCGACATCAGGATGGCGACGATCATCTGCGGCGTCACGTCATGAATCGGGTGGTTGCGGTAGATGCCCTCGCCGATTTCCTCGACCATGGCCACGGGGCGGTTCCAGACCAGGGCCGAACCGCCCTGCCCGCCGGTCCACCCGATGCGCACCGTCCGGGTGACCGGGCGCAGGCGCCGCCCATCGACCTCGATGGGCTCGCCGCGGACCCGTTCCACGTGGACGTATTGGCGGATCAGTGCAAGCGCACGCACCAGCAGTTCGCGCAGGCTCATTCGCTCTCCCCTTCCGACCGCGGCCGGCGGCGACGCCGGGGTCGAGGTTGATCCCCGTTCGTCGATTCCGGCGGGTCATCCTGTCCCGTCTCTGGTTCTTCGCCGGATGCGATGCCCTCATCCTCCGGCGGCGCAGGCGCGGCTTCCTCGGCGGAAGGGGCCGGCTCTTCTTCGATGCTTGGCGCCGCGAACGGCTCTTCACTGACCGGAGGCTTGGCCGGCTCCGCAGCGACGACTTCGCCGGCAGGTTCTTCGGCCGGCGCCTCGGAGATGACCTCGACGGGCGGCTCGGCAACGACTTCCACGGGCGGCGCGACGACGACCGGCTCCACCGACGGTGCCTCAGCCGGCGCCTCGGTGACCAAAGGCTCGGCGACCGGTGAGGCCGTGACGTCGGTCACCGCCCGCGCGTCGGCGTCCGCCGCCGTGTGGCTGGCGGGCGGCGGCGTCGGGGCCGGGTAGCCCCGTCCGGTGGGGGACGGCCCCCGTCCGGTGGGGGACGGCCCGCCGCCGGGAACCGCAGCTACAACAGGAGCCGGCGGCCACCATTGATCGCGGAGCCACAGCCACAGCGCGCCCAGGCCGAACAGCGTGGCGGCCAGGCCGGCCAGCCAGCCCAGGATGGGAATGGCCGCGACGATGGTGTACAGCACGATGCCGATGAGCATCGGCCAGAAGGCGCTGTCGATGGACTTGGAGCGCGCCTGCTCCAGCAGCAGCGTTCCCACGAGGAACGCGATGATGATCTTGGCGACGTAGGACGTGATCACGGCGAAGAACAGGCCCCACAGGCCTTCCAGGATCAGGCCCGCGCCGATGAACACGGTCTGCAGCCCGCCCAGGGTGATGATCCCCAGCAGCAGCCCGAAGCCGATGATCAGCGCGAAGATGATGGGCAGGGTGACGAAGAAGGCGACCTCCCCCGCGCACCCCCAGCCCAGGCTGGGCCATGGCCTGGCGCGCAATCGCGCGGCGGCCTCCGGGACCACGCGCGGCAGCAGCCAGATGAGCAGCAAGCCGACGATGATCAGCGTGATGAACCGGCGGAGCTGGGCGATGATCCAGAACAGCAGGCGCAAGCCGAAGGCGCGCTCGGGCGGCCGCTCGCGCTCGCGCGGCTGGGCCTGCGGCGGCGTCTCGCGGACGACCTGGCCGACCTTGGCGCCGGGTGCGATGATGGCCTCGCCACGACTCACGTACTTGAGCGAGCCGGAGATGACCGCGGTGTCGGCGATGTGCAGGCCCGGACCGAGGACGGGGACAGGAGACATGCGCAGGAAGGGCGCCAGCTGGTTGAACTGCGCGTCAGGCGCCGCGACTTCCGCCAGCACGTCGTGGCCGACCTGGCCGTTGATGTAGAGGCCATTCGTCGCGCCGTGGAAAGTGCCGCCAACCCGGCCGTTGAGCTGGGACTGGTAGGCGGCCGCGTAGACGTCGCCACCGACGTCGCTGCCGTTCAGCGCTTCGAAGCTGAAGGCGGCCACGTTCACGTCGTGGGCCACGCTGCCTTTGCTTCCGATCTGCACCTGGTACGCGGCCACGCGCAAGTCGTCTCCGATTTTGCCGTTGACCGATATCGTGCGGGCGGCCCCGAGCACTTCGCCTTCGACCGTGCCGTTGATGCGCACTTCCGAGCCGAATGCAATGAGGTCGCCTTTGATCGTGCCGTCGATGGTGATGAATTCTCCGGTGGCGTACAAATCGTCGGGCAGTACCTCGTTCGGACCGACCGTGACCTGCGTGCCCGTGCGGCTCTCGCTCGCAAACACCGGCGCGGCGATGCTGACGATCAGCAGCACCGCGACGGCAGCGCCGAGTATGGGCCACCATTTGCGCTTGCCAGACATTCTGTGGTCTCCTTTCGTGTGATCTGAGAGTACGAGGGGCTTATACCAGCGGGTCGACCGACGTTTCCGGTTGGGACAGGACCAGGGCCAGCGCGCCGAGCAATCCGACGTCGTCCCCGAGCGCGGCCGGCACGATCGGCACCTCGACCCAGTAATCGTGCATGGCGCGCTCTTTTACGGTCGCTCTGATCGGGCCGAACAGGAAATCCCCGGCGTGGGTCACGCCGCCGCCGAGGACGAACATCGCCGGGTTGAACATGTGCATGAGGTTGACGATGCCGATGCCGACGTAGAAGCCGGCGCGGCGATACAGCTCGATGGCGACCGCATCGCCTTGCTGCGCCGCCTCGTTGACCACGCGGGCGGTCACCTGGCCGAGGTCGCCGTGAGCCAGGTCGGCGATGGCCGTCTGCCGGCCCTGCTGGATGGCTTCCCGCGCATAACGCGCGATGGCGGCGCCGTTGGCCAGCACCTCCAGGCAGCCGATGTTGCCGCACGGACAGCGCGGGCCGTCCACCTCGATGGTCATGTGGCCCACTTCGGCGGCCAGGCCGCGCGTGCCCAGCAACAGGCGGTCGTCGAGGATGATGCCGCCGCCGATGCCGGTGCTGATGGTCATGTAGATGAGATCTCTCACACCCCTGGCGGCGCCGAAACGCTGCTCGGCCAGGGCGGCCACGTTGCCGTCGTTGCCCAGCCACACCGGGCAGCCGAACTCCCTGGACAGGATGTCCACCAGGGGCAAATTCTGCCAGCCGGGGATGTTCGTCAGGTTGATGACGCGGCCCTGCCAGGGGTCGACGGGACCGGGGGCCGAGATGCCGATGGCCTCGATGGCGGCGCCGTCGGTGGGCGCCACGCGGCGGATGGCGTCGATCACGTGCGGCAGCGTAACGTCCCGCCCCCGTTCGGCGTGGATGGGCTCGCGCACGCAGGCGGAAATTTCGCCCTCTGGATTCATGCGGGCGGTGCGAATCAGCGTTCCACCCAGGTCAACCGCCAAGATTGTTTCGGACATCGCATTCCTGCCAAGTCGAGAATAACCGCTTCTTCTAAGTATACCACGCTCGCCCACGGTTGTCACCTGGGATTCAGACCTCTCCCGGGTCATCGCATCGTAAGCGATCAACAGCTCAGAGGCGACCCGCCCGGCGATAAAGTCGCCGGGCTACACGACAGCGTCCGATGAATCGGACTTCAGAACAGCCAGAAGTCCGATTCATCGGACGCCGTCATGTAGCCCGGCGACTTTATCGCCGGGCGGGCCGCCTCTGAGCTGTTGATCGCTTACGATGCGATGGCCCTGCGGGCCTCTCCCCGAGAAGGGAGAGGTGGGGAGAGTGGGCCTCTCCCCTGAGAAGGGAGAAGAGGAAGTCGTCGCCGTTCTCCTCTCCCTTCTCAGGGGAGAGGCGGGGAGAGAGGTCCGCTCGCAATCCTCACACACACCTCAAAACGCCATCTTTCTTGACAAATACCGACTTTCATGTTATGTTTCGGAACTGTGGTCGGCAATGACGGCGCCGGCCCACGCAAAGGCTACGATGGAGACGAGTAGGCGGGCGACAGCCGCTCAGAGAGCCCGGGATAGGTGCGAGCCGGGTGCGGGTGACCGTCGAAAATCGCTCCGGAGCCGCCAACCGAAAGAGCCGCAGGGCTCGAGTAGACTTGGCCGGGCTCGCTTCCCGTTATCGAGCGCGGGTATTGTCGCGTACCCAGTGAGGTGGCGGTCTGCCGAAGAGGGGTGGTACCGCGGGAGCACGATGGCTCTCGTCCCCACGTGGGGCGGGAGTTTTGTTTTGCCGGCGGCTGTTCGTGCGCGCAAGGTGTGACGGGAAAATCGGATGGAGGGATCATGGCGACCCAATTGCTCTATCAGACCGACAGTTACCTGGCCGAAGTGAAGGCCACGGTCGTGGCCGTCGACGGCGAGGCCGTGGCGCTGGACCAGACGATCTTCTACCCCGGCGGCGGAGGCCAGGTGCCCGACCAGGGCGTCCTGGAAGCCGGCGGAGTGGAACTGCCCGTGACGGAGCGTCAAGAAGCGGGACGACGTGATCTGGCACACGGTCCAGGGCGCGCCGCCGCGCGGTGGGAAGCGAGGTCACGTGCCGGCTGGACTGGGCGCACCGCTACCAGGTGATGCGCACGCACACGGCCTTTCACATCCTGTGCGGCGTCATCTTCAAGGCGTACGGCGCGCAGGTGACCGGGGGCAACATGAAGCCCCTGGAAGGCCGCATGGATTTCGAGCTGGAGCACATGACCGGGAGCTTCGCCGCCGAAGTGGAGGAGAAGATCAACGCCGAGGTGCAGGCCGCGCGGCCGATCCGCGTCGCGATCCTGCCCCGTGAAGAGGCGTTCCAGATTCCGGACCTGATCCGCACCAAGATCAACCTGCTGCCGGAGGGGATCACGGAGGTCCGCACGGTGGAGATCGTCGGGCTGGACCTGCAGGCGGACGGCGGCACGCACGTGGCCAACACCCGCGAAGTGGGCTACATCCACGTGGTCGGGCACGAGAGCAAGGGCAAGATCAACAAGCGGCTCCGCATCGCGCTGGACGCGTGAGACGCTCGGGGCGCGAGGACCTGAGCCGAGGCCCGCGCCGGAGGGCGTCCGACCGGGTTGTCGCGTAAGAACGTGCTGTACCTGTCTGAGAGCCAGGGTTGTGGATCTGGGCCGAGGCCCGCGCCGGAGGGCGTCCGACCGGCGATAAAGTCGCCGGTCTATAGAACAGCGCCCGATCAATCGGGCTTATGGGGCCTGTTGAATACCGTAGTAAGTCCGATTCATCGGACGCCGTCACATAGACCGGCGACTTCATCGCCGGTCGGCCGGGCCGCGGCGCAGGCGGTGACCCAGATGCGATCACCCCTGATGACGATGCCCGTTGGGTGCCCGCGCCGGGGGGCGTCCGACCGGGTTGTCGCGCGAGAACGTGGTGCGCGTGTTAGAGAGCCAGGGTTGTGGATCTGGGCCGAGGCCCGCGCCGGGGGGCGTCCGACCGGGTTGTCGCGTAAGAACGTGGTGTACCTGTCTGAGAGCCAGGGTCGTGGATCTGGGCCGAGGCCCGCGCCGGAGGGCGTCCGACCGGCGATAAAGTCGCCGGTCTAACGAACAGCGCCCGATCAATCGGGCTTATAGGGCCTGTCGAATACCGTTGTAAGTCCGATTCATCGGACGCCGTCATATAGACCGGCGACTTCATCGCCGGTCGGACGCCCTCCGGCGCAGGCGGTGACCCAGGACTCATTGCTTGAGTTGCACGATTCTCAGGATTGATCTTGTGGCGATTTTTTCCAAGGAGAGAAGGCGATATGTTCAAGGATGTACCTAGCAGCGTGAGCTTTCCAGAGACGGAGGGGGCCATCCTCGGTTTCTGGAAGGAGCACGATATCTTCAAGAAGAGCATGGAGCAGCGGGAAGGCGGGCCCGACTACGTGTTCTACGAGGGGCCGCCGACGGCGAACGGTCTGCCCGGCATCCATCACGTGCTGGCGCGCGTTTTCAAGGACCTGTTCCCGCGCTACAAGACGATGAAGGGCTATCTACGTCCGCGCGCCAAGGCGGCTGGGACACGCACGGGCTGCCGGTGGAGCTGGAGGTGGAGAAGGAGCTCGGCTTCAGCGGCAAGAAGGCGATCGAGGAGTACGGCGTGGCCGCCTTCAACCAGAAATGCCGGGACAGCGTCTTCCGCTACGTCCACGAGTGGGAGCTGCTGACCGATCGCATCGGCTTCTGGGTCGACCTGGAACACGCCTACGTGACCCTGAAGAACGAGTACATCGAGTCGCTGTGGTGGATCCTGAAGCAGCTCTGGGACAAGGACCTGATCTACCAGGGCTTCAAGGTCGTGCCGTACTGCCCGCGCTGCGGAACGCCGCTGTCGGACCACGAGGTCGCGCTGGGGTATCGGGAGACCGAGGACCCGTCCATCTACGTCAAGTTCCCGCTGAAGGACGATCCGGCGACGTACTTCCTGGTCTGGACGACGACGCCCTGGACGCTGCCGGGCAACGTGGCGCTCGCCGTGGCGCCGGACGTGGACTACGTCCTGGTGGAACATGGCGCGCATGGACCGGACGACGAGCCCGAGCGCCTGATCCTGGCGAAGGCCCTGCTGCACGAAGCGCTGGGCGAGCACGACTACCGCGTCCTCAGCGAGATGAAGGGCCGGACGCTGTTGGGCAAGCGATACAAGCCGCTGTTCACGTTCCTGCCCGTCGACAAGGACTACTGCTACGTCATCGCGGGCGATTTCGTCACGACGAAGGAAGGCTCCGGCATCGTCCACATCGCGCCCGCGTTCGGCGCCGACGACATGAACGTCGGCAAGGAATACGGCCTGCCGGTGCTGCAGACGGTCGACGCCGAAGGGAAGTTCATCAACGAGGTCACGCCGTGGCGCGGGATGTTCGTGAAGGACGCCGACCCCCTCATCACCCAGCACCTGCAGGAACGCGGGCTGATGCACAAGGTCAAGACCTACACGCACACCTACCCGTTCTGCTGGCGCTGCGACACGCCGCTGCTGTACTACGCCAAGACGAGCTGGTTCATCGAGACGTCGCGGGTGAAGGATCGGCTGCTGGCGAACAACGAGAAGATCAACTGGTATCCGGAGCACATCAAGTACGGCCGGTTCGGCAACTGGCTGGCGAACAACATCGACTGGGCGCTCGGACGCGAGCGCTACTGGGGCACGCCGCTGCCGGTCTGGGAGTGCGGCCAGTGCCACCACCAGGAGATGATCGGCAGCGTGGCGGAGCTCAAGGAAAAGGTCGGGCCGAACCGCGCGGCCAGCCTGGACGACCTGGACCTGCACCGTCCCTACGTCGACGAGGTGACCTTCCCGTGCACGGAGTGCGGGGGGACGATGACAGCGCGTGCCGGAGGTGCTGGACTGCTGGTTCGACTCCGGGGCCATGCCGGTGGCGCAGTGGCACTATCCGTTCGAGAACAAGGACCGGTTCGCCCGCGACTTCCCGGCCGACTACATCTGCGAGGCAGTCGACCAGACGCGCGGCTGGTTCTACAGCCTGCACGCGCTGTCGACGCTGCTGTTCGACGAGCCGTGCTACCGGAACTGCCTGTGCCTGGGCCTGATCCTGGACGGCGACGGCCAGAAGATGAGCAAGTCGCGCGGCAACGTCGTGCGGCCGTGGGACGTCCTGAACGTCCACGGCGCGGATGCGCTGCGCTGGTACCTGTACACCGGCGGGCCCGCCGGGCAACGAGCGCCGCTTCTCCGTGGACCTGGTCGGCGAAGTGGTGCGCAAGTTCATGCTGACGCTGTGGAACACGTACTCGTTCTTCGTGACCTACGCCAATATCGACGGGTTCGATCCGACGCAGCACCACGTGCCGGTGAGCGAGCGGCCGGT
This sequence comes from uncultured Chloroflexia bacterium, assembly GCA_963843645.1. Lineage (GTDB taxonomy): Bacteria > Chloroflexota > Anaerolineae > DAOTYC01 > DAOTYC01 > CAWJLE01. Next base: position 70,029 of record CAWJLE010000007.1, read on the forward strand.
GCTGGACCGCTGGGTCCTGGCCGAGCTGAACTCGCTGGTGGCCCGGGTGGACAAAGCGCTGGCGGACTACGACGTGACCGGGGCCACGCGGCCGATCGCCGAGTTCGTCGACGACCTGAGCAACTGGTACGTGCGGCGCTCCCGGCGGCGTTTCTGGAAGAGCGAAGAGGACACGGACAAGATCGCCGCGTACCTCACGCTGTACGAGTGCCTGGTGACCCTGTCGAAGCTGATGGCGCCGATGGCGCCGTTCATCGACCGAGGAGATGTACCAGAACCTCGTGCGCTCGGTCGATCCCGGCGCGCCGGAGAGCGTGCACCTGTGCGACTTCCCGAAATCCGCGACGGCGCTGATCGACGAGGCGCTGATCGCCGACACGCGCATGGCGATGCGCATGGTCAGCCTGGGGCACGCGGCCCGCATGAAGGCCGGCATCAAGGTACGGCAGCCGTTGGGCCGGACGCTGTTCAAGATGCGAACCGAGGACGAGGCGGCGAGCCTGAAGCGCCTGGAGCCGCAGGTCGCCGAGGAGCTGAACACCAAGGAGCTGGGTCTGCTCAACGACGTGGCGGACGTGGCGGACTACGCCGTGTCGGCCATTCCGGCGGTCGTCGGCAAGAAGTACGGCGCGCTGTTCCCGAAGATTCGGGCGGCGCTGGCCGCGGGGAACGCCTACGAGGCGGCGCAGCACATCCAGGCCGGCGAGCCGGTCGAGGTGGCGGTGGACGGCGAGGTCGTGGCCCTGCTGCCGGAGGAGCTGGAGGTTCGGCTCACCCCGCGGGCGGGCTACGCCGTGGTGGAAGAGGGCGGTTACGTCGCCGCGGTGTCGACGGAGCTGACGCCGGCGCTGATCAAGGAAGGGCTGGCGCGGGAGCTGGTGCGCCGCATCCAGACGATGCGCAAGGACGCCGATTTCCGCATCCAGGACACCATCGTGGTCTACTACCAGGCCGGGGACGCGCTGAAGGACGTGATGCAGTCGTTCGCCGATTACATCCGGCAGGAGACGCTGGCGACGGAGCTCCGCGAGGGTGGCGGGCCGGAGGGCGCGTTCGCGCAGGAGGCGAGCCTGGACGGGGAGACGCTGCGGCTGGCGCTCGTGCGGTAAGATCCGCGAATGCGGGGCGTTGGGAGAGAAGAGACTTCCGAAGTTTTCAAAACTTCGGAAGTCTTTTTGCTTCGGAAGTCTCTTCATTGCGGGTAGGCCGCTTGGAGGAATAATGCGAATATGCTAGAATGGGGCCGCCGATTTCTCGTCGAACGTGGTCCGAGCAAAGCAAGGAGGTTGACATGTGGTGGTGGGTGGCTGCTGTCTTCGCATGGCTGTTTTCTTTCGGTTGAATCGTCGCGGTGATGGCGGGCGTGATCCGCGGCAAGGATTCCGGCGTTAGCCTGTCGGTTCTGGGGGGCTATCTGTTTCACGGCGCGACGGCCGTTCTGGCGCTGTGGCTGTTCGCTCGAGCGCTGGGCTCGTAGCGCTCCGATCGTTCATTCCAAGGAGGGGTGAGATGCAGACAGTTTTGAAGATCGTCGGATACGTGCTGATCGTGTCCGGTCTGGTTTGAATTGGCGCCATCATGGGAGGAGTTTTCTCCCGCTCAGCAGGAGCCCTCGCGATCGATTCTCTGGCCGTCGGCCTGGCGATTCACGCGGTGTGCATGGGGGGCGGAGCGCTCTGCCTCGGCACGGCCGCCCGGAGGGCGGCGGGTGCCCTTGCCCCGCAAGCCGGCGTGAAGGCCGGCGGGCAGCCGGCGCAGGCAGCCAAATAGCGGACTATCGACTTCCGGGGGTTCCAACCTCGGAAGTCTTTCTTGCCGCCCTCGGCCGCGAACCGCCGGCGCCGCGCGCGAGCCCAATCGCCGCGACGAGGGCGGGCAGCGGTCCAGGCGTCCGACTTGTCACTTCTCGTGGTATTTGCGTTTTGACGTGCGATCAAGTAGAATCGGAATGTTAATTTTGCGTTGTCGATCCACTTTGTCGATTGGCGAAGGACTTCGCAGGAGGCAGGAGATGGCTAAGGGGAAGGAGTACCGTTTTCAGAAACTGTTGGAACACGAACGGGAACATCTGACCTCTGAGATCAGCCGGCTCTCGGAACAGGATGTCGTGAGCGACAACCTGGGCTACAGCAACCACCAGGCCGACGATGCGACGGAGGCTTTCGAGCAGGCAAAGGGCCTGGCCTTGCGCCAGCACATGGAAGACCTGCTCCTGCAGATCGGCGATGCCCTGGAACGGCTGAAACGGGGCACGTATGGAATATGCGAGTCCTGCGGGCAGACCATCAGCGCCGAGCGGTTGGAAGTCCTGCCCTACGCGCGATTGTGCGTGAACTGCCAGCAGCGTAAAGAGCAGGCGTAGTCGTTTCCGGGCTTCTGCCTGACTCGGTTTTGTAGACGTGGAGGAGCGTTTGCTTTCCAAAAGAGGGCGGCGATTTTTGTTGCTTCCGGTCGTGACTCTGATCACGGTGATCATCGATCAGTTGGTCAAGCGAGAGGTCGTGGCCGTTCTGCGGCCGGGCCAGTCCTGGGCGCCCATCCCGGCGTTGGAGCGCTGGTTTTCGTTCACGTACGTTACCAACACCGGGGCGGCCTTCGGGCTGTTTCCCAGCCACGGGTACGTGTTCGTGGCGATCGCGGTGGTGGTGGCCGTCGCGATTGCCATCTACTACTGGCACATGCCCGCGGGGCAGGTGCTGATCAAGCTCAGCCTGGGCCTGCAGCTCGGCGGAGCGGTGGGCAACCTGATCGACCGGCTGCTGTACGGACACGTGGTCGATTTCATCGATTTCAAGTTCTGGCCGGTGTTTAACCTGGCGGATACGAGCATCGTCCTGGGCGTTACCCTGCTGGCGTACGCCTTGTTGCGCGACCCCCAGGATGAAAAGTCGGCGATCGTTCAGGGAAGTAAGAACGCTCTATAGCTTGCGCGCCTGGGCGAGCGAGAGCGAAGCCCGAGACGCTGAGGAATGTCCAAACCAGGCCGGGGCCTCTGCAAACGAGACGCCGGCCTTCTGTTTGGCGGCGCCGGCGAGATGCCGGCATCGCACCTGGCCAGGTCGAGCTGTTTTCGTGCGAGAAGGGAAAGAGGGTGCGAAGGAACATGACTGAAGACGTGGAATTGCGATGGACCGCTGAGACAAAGGACGAGCGCATCGACAAGCTGCTGGTCGTTCGGGTGCCCGAACGGTCGCGCTCGGCGCTGCAGAAGATCATCGAGGACGGCCTGCTGACCGTCAACGGCCGGCCCGTCAAGCCGAACTATCGGACGCGGATAGGCGACGCCATCTACGCGCGCATCCCGGCCGAGCCGTCGCCCGTGGCGCCTCTGGCGGAAGAGATCCCGCTCGTCGTGGTCTACGAGGACGACCATCTGCTGGTGATCGACAAGCCGGCGGGCATGGTGGTGCATCCGGCCGTGGGGCATCAAGGCGGCACGCTCGTCAACGCGCTTCTGTCGCGCCTGCCGGACATCGCGGACGAGGACCAGCCGGACCGGCCGGGCATCGTGCACCGGCTGGACATGGAGACCTCGGGGCTGATCCTGGTCGCCAAGACCGCCGCCGTGCGGGCGACGCTGCAGGCGCAGTTCAAAGGGCGCGAGATCCACAAGACCTACCTGGCGCTGGTAGAAGGCCAGGTGGCGGCCAGCCACGGCATGATCGACGCGGCGTTGGGGCGAGACCCGCGGCAGAGAAAGCGCATCTCGGTGACGGCGGACGGGCGTGAGGCGATGACCGAGTACCGCGTGCTTGAGCTCTTCCAGCACCAGAGCTACCTGGAGGTCCAGCCTCAGACGGGACGAACCCACCAGATTCGCGTGCACCTGGCCTACATCGACCATCCGGTCGTCGGGGACGGAGTCTACGGCTTTCGGAAGCAGCGGATCAAGCTGCACCGGCACTTTCTGCACGCGGCCCGGCTCGTCTTCCAACATCCGGTCACCGGCGAGGCGCTGAGCCTGGAGGCGCCGCTGCCGCCGGAGCTGCAGGCCGTGCTGGACGAGCTGCGGCAGGAACACTGAGAAAACTGAGGGGACACTGAAAGGGGACACAGGAGACAAAGAGGCATGGACAACGTGATGGACACAGACATGGCGTTGAACGCGGCGGCGCGGCCGGCTTCGTCGGTGAGGTGGGGGCAAGTCGTGGCCTTCGTGGGCCTGACGTTCGGGCTGACGTACGCCTACAACCTGCTCGAAGTCCTGACCATCGGCTACGGTGCGGCCAGCCCGGCCCTGGGCGTGGTGCTGCAGGGCATGATGGTGATTCCGGCTTGGTCGGCGTTCGTGCTGCAGGTCTTCTTCTTTCGGGACAGCGTGGTGTACTACCGCAGGCCTTTCAGCTGGGCGCGGGTGTTCGCCTACTTCTACCTGGTCTTCGGCCTGCTATTTCTGGCGGCGGCCGTCGTGGCGGAGCTGTCGAGCGACGCGGCGCTGGCGACCACGATCCGCGCCACGACCCAGATGGCGGTCCTGGCCGGGCTGATCTTCGTCGTGGTCCTGCAGTTCGTCGCGCCGAAGGCGGACCGGCAGAGCGCCTACCTGGCGTTCGGCCACATCAAGTGGTATGCGCTGTTCGGCCTGGGGCTGATCGCCATGTATGGAGCCATGACGGCCCTGAACTACGCCTTCAACCTGGGCCAGGTGATCGATGTGAAGGCGGTCATTCAGCAGTTGATGGCGGCGGCCGGGCAGCAGCCGGCGGGCCCGAATCAGGTGCCGACCCTGGTGTTTCTGGTGACGACCGGCATACAGACCGCGGTGTTCGCCCCGTTCCTGGCCATACTGATCTCCGTCGGCGAGGAGTACGGCTGGCGGGGGACCCTGCAGCCGGAGCTGATGAAGCTGGGCCGGATCAAGGGCGTCGCCCTGGTCGGGCTGATCTGGGGTGTGTGGCACGCGCCGATCATCGCCATGGGGCACAATTACCCCGGCTATCCGGTGGCGGGCATCTTCCTGATGACGCTCTACACGCTGGGCCTGGGCTTCATCCTCGGCCTGGCCTTCATTAAGTCGGGCAGCGTCTGGGTGGCGGCCTACCTTCACGGCGTGAACAACCAGGTGTACAGCTTCCTGGTCATGCTGGTCTACCGGCCGAACGATCCGGTGTGGTCCTTCGGGGCGGGGGTCTTCGGCATCGTGGTGCTGCTGGCGATCGCGGGGCTGTTGCTGCTGGACCCGAGCTGGCGGGAGCGCGGGCCGGTGGTCGCGGCGTAGGGACGGACCTCTCTCCCGGCCTCTCCCCTGAGAAGGGAGAGGAGCAAGACGTTGTCGTTCTCCTCTCCCTTCTCAGGGGAGAGGCGGGAGAGAGGTCTGCCAGGTGGCTTGCCTGGCTCAGCGCCTCGGCGCCGGGAGGCCCGCGCGGACGCCGTCGACGAGCCGATCGACGGCCTTCGACAGGAACACGAAGTCGACGGCCATGCCGAGGAACTGCATGCCGGCCGCAATGTAGGCCAGGTTGTCCGCGGGAGCGCGAGCCGGTGGTCACGGCGTAGGGAGCCTGGCCGCGTGCGGGGGAGCAGCCGGGCGGCTGAAGCCGCGGCTGCCTCGACGAAGCCCGCCTGCGCGGGCTAAGGGCAACGACAGCCCTCGCGCGAGGAAGTCTTCCGACGTTTCCAAAACCTCGGAGGGCTTCCGCCGGGCAGGCGTCCGCTGTTGCCGTTAGCCCGCGCAGGCGGGCTTCGTTAAGGCAGGCGCGGCTTCAGCCGCCCTGCTGCTCGCGCGCGTGGCCACAGCCGGCGGTCAGCGCCTCGGCGCCGGGAGGCCCGCGCGGACGCCGTCGACGAGCCGATCGACGGCCTTCGACAGGAACACGAAGTCGACGGCCATGCCGAGGAACTGCATGCCGGCCGCAATGTAGGCCAGGTTGTCCGCGGGAGCGCGAGCCGGTGGTCGCGGCGTAGGGAGCCTGGCCGCGAGCGGGGGAGCAGCCGGGCGGCTGAAGCCACGGCTGCCTCGACGAAGCCCGCCTGCGCGGGCTAAGGGCAGCGACAGCCCTCGCGCGAGGAAGCCTTCCGACGTTTCCAAACCTCGGAGGGCTTTCGCCGGGCAGGCGTCCGCTGTTGCCGTTAGCCCGCGCAGGCGGGCTTCGTTAAGGCAGCCGCGGCTTCAGCCGCCCGGCTGCTCGCGCGCACCATACACTCGGCGGTGCACGGATCGCTGAACGTGACCCACGCTCCCAGGCACACCTCTCCACGCTGCAGTTTGCTCTTGAACGTGACGTTCTCGTCTGTGAGTCTCATGAGTCTTTGCCTTTCCTTGAGTGGAAGATGATTCATTTCGGCTGCACGACGTCCAGCGCCGCGCCGCTGAAGACCCGGCCTTCGTCCGAAGCGAGGAACACGGCGACTTCGGCGACCTCTTCCGGCGAAGCGATGCTGGACGGGTCCTCTTCCGGATGGGCTCTTTTCGCATGTGGCGTGTGAAAAAAGAAGGAGCCGGGCGGCGCCGCACGCTCGCGCGACACCGTCCGGCTCCACGTTCGGGTCCGATCGGACCACGACGTTACTTGTCGAGGAGCTTCAACGCGTGGTTGACCACATTCTCGGCCGTGAAGCCGAACTTTTCCATGACGACGTCGGTCGGCGCGGATGCGCCGAAGCGGTCCATGCCGATGACGTCGCCGTCCGGGCCGACGTATCGACACCAGGACCTGGTCACACCGGCTTCCACTGCCAACCGGGCGGCAATCGCGGGCGGCAGGACCTCGTCGCGGTAGGCTTTCGGCTGCGCGTCGAAGAACTCGAAGCACGGCATGCTGACCACGCGGGCGTTGACGCCCTTCTCGGCCAGCTGATCGCGAGCCACGAGCAGGTGCTGTACTTCGGAGCCGGTGCCCATCAGGATGATGTCGGGCTTGCCATTGGGCGCGTCAGCCAGGACGTAGCCGCCCTTCATGAGGCCTTCGGCGAGAAGCGACCTGGGTGGAATCGAGGACCGGGACGTTGTGCCGGGTGAGTGACAGGCACACCGGGCCGGTCTTGTGCTGCAGCGCGACTCTCCAGGCCACGACGGTCTCGTTCACGTCAGCGGGCCGGATGACGGTCATGTTGGGGATGGCGCGCAGCGCGCACAGGTGCTCGATGGGCTCGTGGGTGGGGCCGTCCTCGCCGACGCCGATGCTGTCGTGGGTCAGAACGTAGATGACGTGCAGCCCCATGAGAGCCGCCAGGCGCATGGACGGGCGCATGTAGTCGGAGAAGGTCAGGAAGGTGGCGCCGAAGGGGACGATACCGCCGTGCAGGGCCATGCCGTTCATGATGGCGCCCATGCCATGCTCGCGAACGCCGAAGTGCATGTTGCGGCCGGCGTAATTGTCCGCGCTCGAAGTCGCCCGCGCCCTTGACGTAAGTCGTATTGGACGGCGCCAGGTCGGCGGACCCGCCCAACAGGTTGGGCAGGCGCGAGGTCATCAGCTCGATCATCTTGCCCGGACGCGGCGCGGGTCGCGACTGCCGCCGTCCTTGGCCGCGTACTTCGGCAGGTCCTGGTCCCAGCCCGCCGGCAGCTCGCCGGCCATGATCATCTTCCACTCGGCAGCCAGGTCGGGGTAGGCGGCTGCCCAGGCGTCGAACCGCTTCTGCCATTCGGCCTCGCGCTTCTGGCCGTCCGCGAGGAGCGTCTGGTAGTTGGCGTAAACCTCGTCGGGCACGTAGAACTTGGGCTCCACGGGCCAGCCGATCCGTTCCTTGGTCTTGTCGATCTCCTCCTGGCCCAGGGGCGAGCCGTGGGAGCTGGACGAGTCCTGCTTGGTGGGCGCGAACATCGCAATGTGGGTCCGGGCGATGATCAGGGACGGCCGCCCGGTCTCGGCCTGCGCGGCCTTCAATGGCGGCGCCGATGGCCTCGTGGTCGTAGCCGTCGACGTGCTGGACGTGCCAGCCGTAGGCCTCGAAGCGCTTGCCGACGTCTTCGGTGAAGGCCAGGTCGGTGGACCCGTCGATGGTGATGCGGTTGCTGTCGTACAGGTAGATCAGCTTGCCCAGCTTGAGGTGCCCGGCCAGCGAGGCCGCTTCGGCGCGACACGCCTTCCATCAAGTCGCCGTCGCCGCAGATGCCGTAGCTGTAGTGGTCGACGATCGTGTGGCCGGGTCGATTGTAGCGCGTCGCCAGGTACTGCTCGGCGATGGCCATGCCGACGCTGTTGGCCAGGCCCTGGCCCAGCGGGCCCGTGGTCGTTTCCACGCCGGGGGTCAGGCCGTGCTCGGGGTGGCCCGGCGTGATGCTGCCCCACATGCGGAAGTTCTTCAGCTCGTCCATGGACACCTCGTAGCCGCTCAGGTGGAGCAGGCTATAGATGAGCATGGAACCGTGCCCGGCGGACAGCACGAAGCGGTCGCGGTCGGCCCAGTTGGGGTTGGCGGGATTCTGCTTGAGGAAACGAGTCCACAGGATGTAGGCCATGTCGGCCGCGCCCATGGGCATGCCGGGGTGGCCGGAGTTGGCCTTCTGGACGGCATCCATGGTCAGCGCACGGATGGCATTGATGCTGAGTTGATCCAGGTCTTTCTGGTTCATTGCTTTTGCCTCCATATTATAGTCTGCTCGGAAAGCTGCGCTCGACGGTGGGCGCCCGAACGCGGACCGGTGCGGCAGCGGGCGCCAACAGGCAGGACGACTCTGTTTGTTAAGACAGGCACGATTATAGCATGCCGGGCAAGCTTAATCAAGCGAATCGGGGGATCCGTCAAAGGACTTCCGAAGTTTCCAAAACTTCGGAAGTCCGAGGAACGTCACGATCAGTGATTGCGGGAGTCCTTCGTCGCGGCCAGGGCGTAGCAGTCTCCGCTGAGGGGCAACGGCTCGCCGGGCGCGAACCCGGCCGTCTGCAGCCGGAGAGTGGCCTGCTCGGGCGGGATTCGGTGCTCTGCCGGGGGACCGTGCTCGGTCTGGCCTGCGCGCCATTCGACGAGGAGCGCCCGGCCGCCCGGGACGAGGACGCGATGCGCCTCGGCCAGCAGGCGCTCCGGTTCGTCGACTTCGTGCAACACGAGCGACAGAAGCACCCGGTCGAAGACCTCGTCGGCGAAGGGCAGGGCGAAGTGGTCGCAAACCACCGGCACGATGCCGTCCACGCCGGCCACCGCGGCTCGCCGCCGCAAGTGGTCCAGCAGAAGCGGCTCGACGTCCGCGGCGACCACGCCGACGCCGGGATCCATTCGCCGCGCGATGGGCACGCTGAAGAACCCGGGGCCGGCGCCGAAATCGAGCAGGCGCAGTCCCGGCTGTAGGGCCAACTGTTCCATGATCAAGTCGGGACGCAGCCACACCGCGCGATCGGGTGACAGCAGACGCCCCACTCTGGCGGGATCGAAACGACGCGATGAGCGTTCAGAGGGCATATCCATGGCGTGATTGTACGCAAGCGCGGACGCGTGTCAAGTCGTTGTGGGCCTGCCTCCCACCCACTTTGCTCTCTCAGCCGCCGCAGACCTCTCTCCCGGCCTCTCCCCTGCAAAGGGAGAGGAGAACGTCAACCGATTTGCTCCTCTCCCTTTGCAGGGGAGAGGCCGGGAGAGAGGTCTGCGGCGGCTGAGAGAGCAAAGTGGGTAGGAGCCAGGTAGGCCAGCCGTAGACCGTTCGGCCGGGACGTGGTATAATAGAGATGCCGGCGTCTACTCCGACCAGGGGAGAGATCACGTGGCCCAGACCGCAACCCAACCAATGACCGATCAGCTGCGCGTGGATTCCTTGCTGGACGTCGTAAAGGACGCCCGGCGCGTCCTGATCTTGCCGCACAACGATCCTGACCCGGATGCCATCGCCGGCGCCTTGGCGCTGGATTACCTGCTTCGCAGCGGGCGCTCGCTGAGCGTCACTATCGCGTACGATGGCGTCGTCGGCCGAGCCGAGAATCGCGCTCTGGTCGCCTATCTGCAGGCTCCTCTGGAAAAAACCTCCAAGATCGACTTCGACTTATTCGATGTAATCGCCCTGGTCGACTCGCAGCCGGGAGCGGGGAACAACGCCCTGCCTCCCAATCGCGCCGTCGACATCGTGATCGATCACCACGAGCCGATTCGCGAGCGCACGAACGAGGCCCGGCACTGCGACGTGCGGCTGAACGTCGGCGCCACGTCGACGATTCTGACGGGCTACGTGGTGGCGGCCGGTCTCGAGCTCTATCCCCGGCTGGCGACGGCCCTGTTCTACGGCATCCAAACCGACACGTTGGGACTCGGCAGGCACGCGAGCGCGGCGGACAAGGCGGCCTACGTGCGCCTGCAGCCGCTGATCGAGGTCGACGAGCTGATTTCCATCGAGCGCGCTCAAGTCCCACGCGAGTACTTTCGGGTGCTGGACCAGACGCTGCGCCGGGCGGAAATGTACGGCGACGCGGTCGTCGCTCACCTGGGGGACATCTATCGGCCGGACATGCCGGCCGAGATGGCGGACGTGCTGTTGCGATTGGAGGGGACCCGGTGGGTGATGTGCAGTGGGTTCCACCACGACGTGCTGTACGTGTCGATGCGCAGCACGCGGATCAATCCGGGGGCCGGACAGGTGGCGCAGGCAGTGGTTGAGGGGCTGGGGACGGCCGGCGGCCACGGAACGGCGGGCGGAGCCCAGATTCCGGTCGACCATCAGGATCGAAAAGCGGTGGTCGCCGAGCTGCAGCGCCGCTTCCTGGCTGCCCTGGGACGCGCGGACGTGCCGGTCCGGCTGTTGATCGCGGAGCAACAACCAGGTTAGCTCACGACTTCATCTCGAGATTAGTGCCACAATACGAGCAGCGGGCCGTGACCGCGCTCGTCCATTCGACCTGGGATGGCTCCACAGGCGCACCGCAGGCCTGGCATCGCCCCGGCAGCCGGGCGGGATCGTGCTCCCGCGGCGCGGACGGCGAGGCCGCGCCCGGATCGGCGTTACCATCGGGGACGTCGACGCCGGCAGTGCGTGGGTAAGCGGCTTCGACGACCATGCTCAGGACCACGAGCACCAGGATGCCGGGCCACCACCATTGGGTCGCGGCCAGCACGGCGATCCCGAGCAACCAGACGGCGGCGTGCATTCGCCGCCACGCGAATCCAACTCTGGCGCCACGAACCTGGCGCCGCTCGGCGACCCGGCTCAGTCTGTTGCCTCGCATTCGTCGCATGAAGTCACCCCTTGCCCGTCCTCTGTGCTGTCCTGATGTCCTGATGATAGCACCGAAGACCCATCTGGACAAGGGCCGCGCCCCCAGGACGAGCGCAACAACTTTAATGCCTTCGCCCTGGTCATGCCCCCTTACTCCGAGGCTTATCAGCCGTCCTCGTCGGAGCCGTGGTGATCTCCTCCGCCCTCCGATTTGCCCGATTCGTGCCCACCGCCGCCGCTCTGGTGCGAGTCACCTCGATCGCCGCCGGAGTCGTGCTGGTCGCCGGCGGATTTGATCTGAAAGCCGTCGTCCGCGGCTCGCAAGTCCGATTCATCCGATTGCGACCCGGTCAGGGACGAATCCTCTCGGTCCTCAGCCTCGCCCGCCGACCGGTCCGCGGGAGCCACACCGTCCTTGCGGTCCTGGCTCTCGTCCTGGAGTGAGGCCGGCCCGCTCTTTGAGCCTGCGGGGTCTGCTATTGCGCCGGCGCGCTCGACACCAACCTTGTCCTCGTCCCCTTCGGATCCGCCGGAATCCCTCACGCCCGGTTGCACCGCCGTTGGGGCAGACGTGCCAGGGGGACTGGATGGAGTCGCCGTCGCGGCGTGGGCAGCGGTCGGGGACGGGACTGTCTGGACGTCGGCGTGATTGTCAAGGCGGCCCAGCTCGAGATTCGCGCGACTGTGGAAACGGCGCAGAGTGTCCGTTACGCTGCTCGGTGCCGCTGCGCCGTCGCCCGATCCCTCGATGGAGGCCAGCTCTTCTTCGCCGCTGGCAGTGGCGTCCGCAATGTGCTCCCAGACCACTCTGGCAGTTGCCAGGCCGGCGGCCTTGTCGAATTCCTGCTCCATGTCCTCCAGCGTGGACGGATCCCATCGGTCGTCCTGCTGGTCCAGCTGCACGGCCTCTTTCAGACGGCGCAACGCAAACGTCGTATGCAAGGTCGCGCGACGCACGGGGTCCTGGGTCAGGCCCAGTTGAATCTGACTCTGACGCCCGTTTGACCGGGTAGAGCGGACTGCCGGGCAGGCTGTTGGCAGACACGGCCAGGACTCCGCCGCCGCCCACACCGATCACCAGGATGGCGATGAGCCCCACGGCTGCCGCACGGGTGAACAGGCCGGTCCACCGGCGACGCGGCCCAGGCTGATTCTCTGCTCGAAGGGCATCGGCACGGGCCAGCAGCTGTTCCTCGAGGCGCAGCACAGCCGCCGGCTCCATTGGAGGCATCCGGACCTGGGTCATGTGCTCAGCGGCGCGCAGCAAAGGCTCCAACTCGGCGACCAACTCCGGATGGGCGGCGAGGCACTCCCTGGCCGTAGCCTCACCGCGCTCGATCTGCTCCACACAGGCGGTCACAATGTCTTCGAATTCAGGACTGACGTGCGCTTTCACGTCTTCCCCTCCATGACCCGGTTCAGAGCAGCGAGAGCCCGGTGCTGTAGCGATTTGACGGCGCCTTCGGTCTTGCCGAGACGGCGGCCGATGTCGGCAAGCGACTGGTGTTCCGCGAACCGCAAAACCAGGACCAGACGCTGATCCTCGGTCAGTTCCTGCAAAGCAGCACGCACCTGTGCTTCTTCGTCCTGGCGGACCGCGACATCGTGCGGCTCATCGTCGTGGCAGGCCAAATCGTCCGTCAGCGCGGAGCAATCGGGACGCCGGGATTGCCGCCGGTAGTAATCGACGAGTCGGTCGCGAGCGATGCGGAAGAGCCAGGCCGAGAAAGGAAGGCCCCGGTACTCGAAAGAGTCCAGGCTCTCCAGGGCGCGCAGAAAGACCTCTGACGTCAGATCTTCTGCGGTGTGCGCGTCATTGACCCGCAAGTAGAGGTACCTGTAGATCGATTGTACGTTGGCGCGATAGAGCTCGCTAATCGCGGTCTTGTCGCCGGCCCTCGCGCGCGCAATGAGACGCGCTTCGTCGGTCAAATGCACGTACAGAAACCTCTCATCGCTCAGATGGCGTAACATCTCCTGCCCGTGCATCTGTTATACCGCACGAACAGGCAAAAGGATATGGCTTATGGTGCCCGAGCTCGGTACTTTGGTCCCATTCAGCGGTGACTGGAGCGTGGGTAAGTGACGGGGCAGCGGGGTGGAAGGCCCGCAGAGAAGTCAGGCGGCCGGCCGACCGGTCTAGTGCGTCCGACAGTCCTCCGGGCCGGCCACAGTATAAGTGCATCCGAATCAACCGCCAAATTGGCGGGCTTTCGCATCGAGATTCGCCCTTTACAGGCTCATCATTGTGTGATATAATGCTGATATATCACAACGCACTCGCGAGTGCGTTGACAACTTTCAGCCCCTATGCTATAATGTTGCAATCAGTTCTTCAGATTTTTAAGCCAGCACTGTATTGGCTTTGATAACCTTGGTTCACAGCAACGGTCGTCGTATGATTGGCTGACAACGTGCAATGTTCTCCGTGCCTCTGAATCGAGTCTGGAGGCGCACGCTTGTTTGGCCCCCTTCTTGTTGGTGCACCCTTCACTTCAGCAGACTTTAAGTGACCCCAATTCAGGTTATTCACTGAACCATCGTTCTACTCGAGCGCAGGTCGTTCGTTCGAGTCGAGGCGCAAGTTAAGATGGCGAGATTCCCCCTGAATGAACAGGGAAGTTCTCCGGCAGCTTGTGTGCTTTTTGGGTTTGCGGCTGTAGGCTAGATGCTGAATCATTTAGGCAGGGGTAGGTTTTTGCCTTATCACGAGGGGGGGTGAGGCCGGGCATCAGAGTTGCGTCGTCGTTGGGAGAGCCGCACGGGGTTGAGCACCGTGCCCATTACTTTGGGAGGTAGAGAATATGAAGGTCAAGTGGTCTGGTTTGCTTACGAAGCTGATGATCGTTGCACTGTTGGCCGGCATGCTCACGGGCTTTGCGCCCGCCGCGGAAAAGACTGAGATCAAGATCGGCGTGCTTTGCCCTCTGACCGGTCCCATCTCTGCCTACGGGCAGGACCAGAAGAATGCGGTTGAGATGGCGCTGGAAGAGATCAATGCGGCCGGCGGCATCCTCGGCAAGAAGCTCGTCATGCAGGTCGAAGACGACGAGAAGAAGCCGGAGCTGGCAGCCAGTATGACCCAGAAGCTCATCAACGACGGCGTTGATGTCATCATCGGCGGCATGTCCAGCTCGGAGACGATGGCTGGCGGTCCGATTGCCACGTCCAAGAAGGCTCTCATGATTTCTCCGTGGTCCACCAACCCGGCGGCCACGGACGGCCAGTGGGTCTTCCGGGCCTGCTTCTCCGACGCATTCCAGGGCAAGATTCAGGCCAACTACATGGCCATGCCCGCGGCTACCACGGAGATGACGACCACGACGGCCACGACCGAAACGGTCTCCTCCGGCCTGGGCTGCAAGCGGCCGGCTCAGCTTCTGGACGTTGGCGACGACGGCTCGAAGGGCCAGGGCGAAGTGGTGGAAGCCACGCTGAACGCGGCGGGCATTCCCCTGGTGGCCAAGGAAAGCTACAGCACCGGCGACAAGGACTTCAAGGCCCAGTTGACCAAGATCAAGGCCCTGGATCCGGACTGCCTCGACACTCCGAACTACTACCAGGAAGTTGCTCTGATTCGCATCCAGATGAAGGAACTCGGCATTGACATCCCGCACATCGGCGGTGACGGCGTCGACTCCGAGGACTTCTTCAAGATCGCGGGCTCAGCTGCTGCAGGCATGATGATCACCACCCACTACTCGCCGGAAGACCCGCGCCCGATCGTTCAGGATTTCCGCGCGAAGTTCAAGGAGAAGTACGGCATGGACCCCGCCAGCACCGCAGCACTGTCCTACGATGCAGTGCAGCTGTACAAGATGGCGGTGGAGAAGGCCGGCAGCCTGGACAAGCAGGCCGTTCGCGACGCTCTGGCCGGTCTGAAGGACGTGACGACGCTGGTCACCGCCCCGACCTTCACGATGGACAACACCGGTACCGGCATCAAGTCTCTGGCTGTCGTTCAGGCCGGTGACGACGGCAAGTGGCACTTCAAGGCTGTGGTCAACCCCTAAAACTCGAGTGTCCGGAATCAGCGGGCGGCGCCGCTCAGCGCCGCCCGCTCCTTACTGAGTCGCGTAGGAGAACGTATGCTCACAATTATTGCTCAGCAATTGATAAACGCACTGCAACTCGGCAGCGCGTATGCTTTGCTCGCAGTAGGCTACACGATGGTGTACGGTGTGCTGAAGCTGATCAACTTCGCACACGCTGACGTGTTCATGATCGGAGCCTACGTGGGGTTCTTCATCTTCAATTTTTTGGGGCTTGCGTCTGGGGTGGTTGCATTCATCGTTTGTCTCGTGTTCGCCATGCTCGGAGCGGCGGTGCTGGCGGTCTTCATCGAGCGCGTGGCTTACCGCCCTCTGCGTACGGCGCCCCGCCTGTCGGCCATGATCACGGCCATCGGCGTGTCCCTGGTTCTGGAAAATGGTTCGCGCGCCGTGCCCTTCATCGGCCCTGATTTCCGCCGGTATCCCGAAATCATCCCTTCGACTACTTTTCAAGTCAGCGGCGTGTACTTCACCAGCACGCTCGTCGTCATCTTGCTTACTTCCGTGATTCTGATGGCGGTCCTGAGCTTCGTCGTCGGTCGTACGATGATCGGCAAAGCGATGCGTGCCAGTTCCTACGACAAAGAGGCGGCCCTGTTGATGGGCATCGACATCAACCGGGTCATTGCTTTCACTTTCGCGCTTGGCGCTGCCGAGGCTGGCGCGGCGGGTGTGATGTGGGCGTTGGCTTACCCGGTGATCGATCCCTACCTGGGCCTGATGCCGGGCATTAAGGCTTTCGTGGCGGCCGTGTTGGGAGGCATCGGCAGCGTGCCCGGCGCTCTCGTCGGCGGCTTCATTTTGGGCGGCGTCGAGACGCTGACGGCGGCCTTCCTGCCTTCCATGTACCGTGACGCTCTGGCCTTCACGGTGCTGGCGGTCGTGCTTATCTTCCGGCCCACCGGCCTGTTCGGTGTCGGCGTCCTGGAGAAGGTGTAAGCAGAACTCGGCTTAGAAAAGGGGATTGCATTCACATGAGTCTTCGAGACAATGCAGTGGCTCCAGGTGCGGCCCCGCAGCCGGCTGGACGTGGCCACACAGGGAGTCCGGGCGCCGATTTTCTGGCTCAGCTGGATATTGATATTGGTCGTGCCCCTGGTTCTGGTGCCGTGGCTGCAGTCGCAAGAGATTCTCAACTCGTACTACTACGACGTGCTCGTGCGTATGGGGATCGCGGTGATCTGGGCGGTGAGCCTGAACATGGTCAACGGGCATCTCGGACAGTTTTCCATCGGCCACGCCGGCTTTGCGGGCGTAGGCGCGTTCGTGTCCGGTATGCTGATTGCCGGCGGCAACCCGGGTGTCTCGGGTGTGTCCGTGCGAGACGCCGGCTTCCTCAGCGCGCTGCCCTCCATCGATCTGGGCGGCGGGTATGAATTTTCGGCGGCATTCCTGGTGGCCATGCTGATGGGCGGAGTTGCGGCGGCCATGATCGCGTTCGTCATCGGCCTGCCGTCGTTCCGCACTCGAGGCGACTACCTGGCAGTGGTCACGCTGGCCTTCAACATGATCATCGTCAATATCTTCCTGAACATGGACTACGTGGGTGGCGCGCGCGGCCTCACCGGCCTGCCCGAATTACTCCAACTGGATCTGGGTGTGGCTGGGAGTGATCGCGACGATCGTCATCTCGCGAAACCTGATCAGCTCGGCACACGGGCGGGCCATGCTCTCCGTCCGCGAGAATGAGGTGGCGGCCGAACTGGGCGGCATCAACACGCTGCGATATAAGCTGGTCGGGTTCTCCATCGGCGCGTTCTTTGCCGGCATCGGCGGCGCTTTGCTGGGATTCCACGTCCAGTTCATCAACCCGCCCATGTTCAACGTATTCAAATCGATCGATCTGCTGATCATGATCTACCTGGGCGGAGTGGGCAGCATTACCGGCACCGCCTTCGGCGCGATCCTGTGGACGTTCTTGCAGGAAGCGCTGCGCTCCATCGGCGTCTGGCGGACTGGTGCTGGGTCCTGTGCTGCTCATCATCATCATGATCTTCTGGACGAAGGGCCTGATGGCCGGTGAGCTGCCGATCATCATCTCAAGAAGGTGAGGGAGCGAGCCAAGGGTGGCGACAACAGTTCTGAACATTAGCGACGTCACCCACTATTTCGGTGGGTTGCGCGCGGTTGGGAGACTTCAACCTGACCCTGGAGACAGGGCCAGCTGGTGGGTTTGATCGGCCCGAACGGGGCGGGCAAGACCACTATTTTCAACCTGATCACCGGCGTGTACCGGCCAACGACGGAGAGATCGTGCTCAACGGCGAGTCTCTGGTAGGCCAGCCGTCGTTCCGGATCATGCAGAAGGGCGTGGCACGCACGTTCCAGACGATCCGTCTGTACGGCGACCTGCCGGTGATCGAGAACGTCGAGCTGGGGCAGCCAGTTTCACGCGGACTACGGGCTGGTGTCGGCGATGCTGCGGCTGGGCGCGCTACTATCAAGGTGAGCAGCACTTCCGCGAGAGGGCGATGGACCTGCTGGATCGGTTCGGCCTCGCGGATCGGGCGTGGGAGAACGGCGAGCAATCTGCCCTACGGCGAGCAGCGCCGCCTCGAGATTTGCCGCGCTCTGGCCTCCGATCCCCAGCTGCTGCTGCTGGACGAGCCGGCGGCCGGCATGAACCCCCAAGAGGTCGAGGAGCTGATGGAGCTGATCACCTGGGTTCACGAGCACTTCAAGCTGACGATCCTGCTGATCGAGCACCACATGCGCGTCGTGATGGGTATCTGCCCGCACATCGTGGTGATGGACTTCGGCGAAGTCATCGCTCGCGGCAACCCGCAGGAGATCCAGACCAACCCTCGGGTGATCGAGGCCTACCTGGGCACTGACGAGGATGAGGAGGCGGCCTGATGATGCTCGAAGTGAATAACCTTCAAGTTTCCTACGGCGCGATCAAGGCGCTGAAGGGCATCTCCTTCCACGTGGACGAGGGAGAAATCGTCACCTTGATCGGTGCGAACGGCGCCGGCAAGTCGACGATCCTGCGCACGATCTCCGGCATCGTTAGAGCACAGTCGGGCTCCATCAAGTTCCAGGGTCAGAACCTGCTGACCGCGCGAGCGGACAAGATCGTGGGTATGGGGATCGCGCACGTGCCGGAAGGCCGGCGCATCTTCGCCAATCTGACCGTGGAGGAAAACCTGCAGCTGGCGGCCTGGCTGCGGATGTCCAAAGAGCGTGAAGCAGTGGCGCGCGATTTCGAACGCGCGTTCACTCTCTTCCCGCGCCTGAAGGAGCGTTTGCACCAGCGGGCAGGGACGTTGAGCGGCGGCGAGCAGCAGATGCTGGCCATCGGCCGGGCGCTGATGACCCGCGGCAAGCTGATGTTGCTGGACGAGCCGTCCATGGGCCTGGCGCCTATCCTGGTCAGGGATATCTTCAACATCGTGCGGGAGATCAACCAGAGCGGCACCACCATCCTGCTGGTGGAACAGAA
Organism: uncultured Chloroflexia bacterium; assembly: GCA_963843645.1. Lineage (GTDB taxonomy): Bacteria > Chloroflexota > Anaerolineae > DAOTYC01 > DAOTYC01 > CAWJLE01. The sequence continues at coordinate 88,603 of CAWJLE010000007.1, forward strand.
CGCCCGCATGGCATTGCGGATTGCGAACCGGGGCTACGTGCTGGAGACGGGCGCTGTCGTGATGGAAGGGCCGGCGGACGTACTGGCGAAGAGTCCTGAAGTGCGCAGTGCGTATCTGGCGGCTTAACGCGCTGCCATTTGAGTCATTACGGGGAGGCGTCCTGTGTGGGATAGAAAGATGATGTTTGCGACGGTCTCGTCGGTGCTCGGCGTGATCCTGATGTTTGTGTCCATGCTGCAGCAGATTCCGCTGAACTTTCGCTACGGATGCATCACGGCCATGATCATCTGCGAGGCTGTGTTCGTCTGGTCGTTCCTGTCGCTGGGAACTGAGAGCTGAAGTTCGGTCGCAGCCGAACCTGAAGACGGACCACAGAACGTGGCGGTCCGCCTCGTCCAGCACGGGCGAGGCGGATCGCTCTTGCTTTGGATTGGAGCCCTGGCGGTTCTGGTGGGTGCCAGCGTCCGGCAGACCTCTCTCCCGCCTCTCCCCTGAGAAGGGAGAGGAGCAAGTCGTTGCCGTTCTCCTCTCCCTTCTCAGGGGAGAGGCGGGAGAGAGGTCTGCCGGACGCTGGCACCCACCAGAACCGCCAGACCAGGCGAATTCCGAATGGAGGGCGAAATGCCGAGGGATTTGAGCTCGATCGAAGGCGGTGGTGGCGCGAGAGCACGAGGTCTACACCGCGGCGTCGAAGATTCCATATTTTCCGCTGGTGGTCGCCCGCGGTCATGGGGCGACCTCGAGGACGTGGACGGCAACGCAGTACCTCGATTTTCTGAGCAGCCGCCGCCTCGCTGAACACAGGCCACGCCCATCCGAAGATCGTGGCGGCGGTGAAAGCCCAGGCGGAGAAGTTCCTCAACTACACGTTCGTATACGCATACCACGAGCCGGCCGTCGACCTGGCGGGCCGGCTGGCCGAGCTGGTGCCGGTGGCGGAGCCGGCGAAGGTCACCTTCGGCTGTCGGGTTCCGACGCGAACGACGGCGCCATGAAGCTGATACGCCGGGCGACGGGGCGGCCGAAGATCATCGCCTTGCTGCGCTCGTATCACGGGTCCACGTACGGCGCGGCGACGCTCTCCGCCGTGTCCCTGAACATGACGCGCGGCCTGGGGCCGATGGTGCCGGGCGTGGTCCACGTGCCGTTCGCCGACTGCTATCGTTGCCCTACGGCCAGACGTACGGCAAGTGCGAACGAGTGCGTGTCGTACATCGACAACGCTGTTCGACTGCCGGCTGCCCCCAGACGAGGTCGCCGGGCATCATCCTGGAGCCGGTCCAAGGCGACGCGGGCGTGGTTCCGCCGCCGCCGGAGTTCATGGCCGGGCCTGCGCGAATCTGTGACTCGAAGCACGGGATTCTATTTGTGGCCGAAGAGGTGCAGACGGGTTTCGGCCGTACGGGCAAGTGGTTTGCCATCGAGCACTGGGGCATTCAGCCCGACGTGGCGATGCATCGGCAAGGCGCTGGGGGCGGGCATGCCCATCAGCGCCGTCGTGGCGCGGGCCGGACCTGATGGACGCCTGGGAGCTGCCGGCGCACCTCTTTACCAACGGGGGCAACGCCGTGTGCTGCGCGGCGGCCCTGGCGAACATCGAGGTCATTGAGCGAAGAGAAACTCGTCGAGCGGTCGGCGACGCTGGGCGAGCAGATCATGGCGCGGTTCCGCGAGATGCAGGCCCGGTACGAGCTGATCGGCGACGTGCGTGGCAAGGGGCTCATGATCGGCGTCGATCTGGTGAAGAATCGCGATACGAAGGAACGGGCGCGGGACGAAGCGGCCAAGGTTTGTATGCGCTGCTACGAAAAGGGACTGATCCTGTCTTTCTTCAGCAATTCGGTTCTGCGGATCGCCCCGCCGTTGGTGGTCAGCGACGCCGAGGCCGAGAGCGCGCTGCGGACCATCGAGGAGTCGATGCGCGAAGTACAGGAGGGACGGGTCTCGGACGAGGCGATCCGCGACATGAAGGGCTGGTGAACTGCAAAGTCAGGTGGATTCTGACGGAAAGCCGGGTGGCCCCCGAAAGGTGCATGTAGGGACGACCCTGTGTGGTTGCCCCCTGGCAGGGATTCCGTCGGAGGTTACTTCAATTGGGAGGGCTGTCGAGGATGGCGCAAAAGGCAAGACGAGGTGACTGGGTGCAGATCCACAACGTGATCTGGCAGCCGGGCAACGGGCGTCGCAGGTGCCGGAGGATACGCAGAAGGTCCCATTGGAAATGTGGTTGAAGGGTTTTCTGAACGAAGCCAGAGGCCGAGATTGGGCAAGAAGTGACCATCACGACGGTGACCGGGCGGCAGGTGCAGGGACGCTGTCGGCTGATCATGGCCCGCCTATCCGCACAATTTTGGGGAGCCGGTTGCCGAACTGTCTGACCATGGGGCGCGAGCTGCGCGAAATGCTGGAATCTGGCGGGAAGTGAGGAACAATGAGCGAGCGAGACGAGCTACCAAACGGTGATGTCGCGCCGCGCCGAAATCACCCGGAAGGCGGTCGGGCATCGACTACGCTGAATTCGAGCGCAGCCCCATCGCGTTCGACTACGAAGGGTTGATGGAGCAGGCCGGCTACTCGCTCGAGCCGAAGTGCAGCGGATCCAGCGGTTGACTCAGGTGGGCAACACGCCGCTGGTCGAGCTGCGGAACGTGACTGCGCTGGTCCGCAAGCTGGCCCAGCCCGGCAAGGGCGCGCGGATCTTCCTGAAGGACGAGTCCGCCAATCCGTCGGGCAGCTTCAAGGACCGCCGCGCGTCGGTCGCGGTGTATCGGGCGAAGCAGCAAGGCTACCCCGGCACCGCCTGCGCCAGCAGCGGCAACTACGCCGCCGCCGTGGCCTCCCAGTCCGCGAAGTGGGGGCTGAAGTGCATCGTCGTGCAGGAAGTGTACGACAGCCTGGGGCGAGGGCCAGCCGGAGATCGTGGAGAAGGGCCGCGCCTGCGAGGCGTATGGCGCCGAGGTCTGGCAGCTGACGGTCGGCCCCGAGCTGTTCTACGTGTTTCTCCGCCTGCTGGACGAGACCGGATATTTCAGCGCTTCGCTGTATACGCCGTTTGCCATCGCCGGCATTGAGACGCTGGGCTACGAGATCGGCGAGCAGATGAAGGCCACGGAGGGCCGTGCGCCGGACGCCGTGATCGTCACCCACGCGGGCGGCGGCAACGTCACCGGCACCGCCCGAGGATTGCGCAAGGCCGGCTGCGCGGACACGCAGATCATCGCGGCCAGCGTCGACCTGCGCGGTCTGCACATGGCCAGCGACCACGATTTCAATCTGAAGTCGTTCACGACCGGGCACACCGGTTTCGGCGTGCCGTTCGCGACGTTCCCCGATCGCGCGGACGTCCCCCGCAACGCGGCCCGCGCACTGCGGTACCTGGACCGCTACACGCTGGTGACGCAGGGCGAGGTGTTCTTCGCCACCGAAATGCTGGCCCAGCTGGAAGGTATGGAGCGCGGTCCGGCCGGCAATACGTCACTGGCGGCGGCCTTCTGCGTGGCGCAGGAGATGGACCGGGATCAGATCCTGGTCATCAGCGAGACGGAGTACACCGGCGCCGGCAAACACCCCACGGCCCAGCTGACCTTCGCCCGGCAGAACGGCGTCCGGGTCGAGCGTGGCGATCCGCGCGATAACCGCCCGGGCCAGGCGATCGTCATTCCGCGGCACCCGGCGATGATGTCGATTGAGGAAATGGACCTCGGCGGCATCCGGCGCTCGTACGTGCGGCACGCGCTGAGCGCGGCGCAGGCGGCGGGGCACGAGCCTACGGCGGCGGACGTGGACTTCATGGCCGAAGACACGCACACCACACCGGAATGGGTCCGGCGGACACTGCAGGCGGCGCCGGCCGCCGGGTGAAGCGAGCCGGCTTTTGCGCTTAAACTTCCGAAGTTTTGAAAACTCCCAGCACAGACCGCTGGGCGGTGTCGGAAGTTTGGCTAAGGCGGGCGGGTGAATTTGGCGCGTGTAGGGGCGACCCTGGGTGGTCGCCCTGGCCCCAGGGCGACCACCCAGGGTCGCCCCTACACGCGCCAAATTCACCCGCCCGCCACTTGTTATTCTCCTCCCACCGCGGTAACATATCGATGTACCGAGCCTCCACGAGGATCGGCCTCCGTCGCTTTCAACCGCTCAGGCAGGCGCGGCCTGGGAGCCCATCATGACCGCTGACCACGAACCACAGAGCCGATCGCTGGGAACGCCGGGACTCTACGTGTTGTCGATTCTGATCGGCGTCGTCGGCGGCCTGGGCGCCGCGCTGTTTCGCGATTTGATCGCATTCTTCCACAATCTGCTGTTCTTGGGCCGGCTGTCCGCAGCCTACGACGTCACGGAGCACACGCCGGCGAGTCCCTGGGGCGTGGGAGTGATCCTGGTGCCGGCAGTGGGCGCGCTCGGCGTGGCGTACCTGGTTAAGAACTTCGCTCCCGAAGCCAAGGGGACCGGCGTGCCGGAGGTCATGGACGCGATCTACTACGGCGGTGCTGCGATCCGGCCCGTCGTGGCCGTCGTCAAGGCGGTGGCCTCCGCACTGTCCATCGGCAGCGGAGGATCGATAGGCCGAGAAGGGCCGATCATCCAGATCGGGTCGGCATTCGGATCCGCCGTGGGCCAGGTCCTGAGCCTGCGGCCGTGGCAGCGCGTCGCTCTGGTGGCGGCCGGCGCCGGGGCCGGCATCGCGGCTACTTTCGACACGCCGATCGGCGGCGTGCTGTTCGCCATGGAAATCCTGCTGCACGAAGTGAGCGTGCGGACGCTGGTCCCCGTGGCGCTTGCAGCCGCGACGGCGACGTATGTCGGCCGGGTCATCTTCGGCCCTCTTCCCTCGTTCGTCACCTTCCACACGCCCTATTTCCAGGTCCCCGGCCCGGAGCAATTGGTCTTTTTCGCCGGGCTGGGCGCGCTCCTGGGCCTCGTCTCGGCGCTCTTCATCAAGTCGATCTATGGGTTCGTGGATTTCTTCGATCGGCGAGTCGGCGGCAGCTACTACCGCCGCCACGTGCTGGGCATGCTGGCGTTCGGCGTCACGATCTACCTGCTGCTGATCACCACGGGCCATTACTACGTCGAGGGTCTCGGCTATGCCACCGTGCAGGACGTCTTGCTGGATGTGCCCATTCCGTTGCACTTGCTCGTCATCTTGTTTGCACTGAAGCTGTTCGCCACCTCGTTGACGCTGGGCTCCGGCGCTTCGGGCGGGATCTTCTCGCCCACTTTGTTTCTGGGCGCCACGTTGGGGGCGGCCTACGGTCTCGCCCTGCAGCAGATCTTTCACGCGCTGCCCATCAGCCCCGCGGCGTTTACGGTGGCGGGCATGGCCGGGGTCGTCGGCGGCGTTACGGGGGCGGCCATGGCCGCAATCGTCATGATCCTGGAGATGACGCTCGACTACAACGTCGCCATCCCGGTGGTGATCACCGTGGCCCTCGCCTATGGGATACGCCGCGCCGTGTGCGAGGACACCATATACACGTCGAAGCTCGTTCGACGGGGCCGGCTCGTGCCACGCGCGTTGTTTCTGAGCCCACTGCAATTGACGATGGCCCGCGACGTCATGGACGTCCACGTCGCGGGGGTGCCCTTCGACGCTCCGGCCGAACAGCTGGCCCGCACCGTCACGGTGCATCCTGATGCCTCCTGGTTCCTGGTGGAGTCCGGCGGCCGGGTACAGAGCGTCGTCCCCAGGCATCGCGTGGAATGCGCGCCCAACGGTGGCCCGGAACCGGTGGGCCTCGGCGAGATCGCCGCCGACAGCTACGTCGCCGTGCCGGAGCGTGCGCCGGTGTCCGAGGTCGTCTCCGCGCTGAGCGAGAGCGGCGCGGCGGTCGCCCTGGTCACGTCCGGCGCCGGTCCCGGTCCCGTTTCGGTGGATGAAGTGCAGGGAGTGGTCACGCGTCAGGCGATTGCCGACGTCACCGTCGACGCGGCTAAATGGTTCGATTGAGTTCTCGGGCTTTTTAGGCGGATACCGTTTGACGTTATGCCGTTCTGGTGTTACAATCTCTGTCTGCATACAACAGACAGCGGTGAGGCAATTATGTCGGACAATAGTAATACGCAGTTTAACGTCGCTCAGCTGTTGAAATCGACCGTGGGTGCGACCCGGCAGTACGAAGTAGAGGCTACCGTTCCAAGCCTGAGTGAGGAGGCCAGGCTGACCAAGCCGGTAACCGGGGAGGTGCGATTGACCCGGACCCAACAAGGAATTCTGGCCCAGGGGCACTTTCAGACTGAAGCCGAGCTCACTTGTGATCGGTGCCTGGAGCCGTTTGAATCGGTGATCGAGTTCGACGTGGAGGAGGAGTTCGTACCCACGACCGACGTGAATACCGGCAAATGGCTGAAGCTGGAAGAGACCGACCCGGCGTTGTTGATCAACGAGCACCATCTCCTCGATCTCGAGGAGGTTTTCCGGCAGGCGATTGTGTTGGCGGTGCCGATGCACCCGATCTGCCGGTCAGGTTGTGCGGGGCTTTGCCCGCAGTGCGGTAAGAATCTTAATGAAGGCCCATGTGACTGTGTTCAGGACGAAGTCGACCCACGCTGGCAAAAGCTGCGTGAGCTGAAGTAGCGGCGGGGCCCGCATTACGGATATCACGATTGCTCAACGAGCTGCTTTGAAAGGAGTCATTAGGGAATGGCACCTCTGCCGAAAAGGAAACTCTCGAAGGGTCGTCGCGATCGTCGTCGCGCGCACGACTTTCTGACGCCGGTCAGCCTGGTGGCCTGTCCGCAGTGCCACGCCATGCGTCCGCATCATCAGGTATGTCCTTCTTGTGGGAGCTACAACGGGGTGGAAGTCCTGAAGATCGAAACGAAGAAGAAAACACCGAAGCCCGAATAGGGCCTATGGCATTTGGGATGGCGGATGCGGGTATTCGGATCCAAAATCTCAAGTGGGGTTTGGGATTGCGGATTGCGGATTCCAAATCCGCAGTCCGGCTGTCCAAACACCATTTGGGGGTTTTGGATTTGAAACCCGCAATTCGCAATCCAGATGCCACCGTTGGTGGCCCATTCCAGGTGATGAGGGGAGCAATGATTCGAACGGCGCTGACTGATCTGGTCGGAATTCGCCACCCTATCATCCAGGGAGGGATGGCCTGGGTGGCGACCGCGGAGTTGGCGGCCGCCGTCTCCGAAGCCGGTGCCTGGGGATCGTAGGCGGCGGGAACAATCCGCCGGACTACGTTTTGGACCAGGTGCAGAGTCAAGAGCTGGACTCAGGAGCCTTTCGGTGTCAATATCCCCCTCTTCTCTTCCTTCATCCAGGATATCATCGACATCTGCATCCAAGAGAAGGTGGCCGTCGTCACGACCGGGGCGGGCAATCCCGGGCCGTTCATCGGCGACCTGAAGCGTGCGGGCATCGTGATCATTCCCGTGGTCGCGTCGGTGGCCCTCGCGCGGCGGCTCGTCCGCGCTGGGCGTGGATGCGGTCGTGGCGGAGGGCACCGAATCCGGCGGGCACGTCGGCGACGTCGGCACGCTGGCCCTCGTGCCGCAGGTGATGGATGCGGTGGACGTTCCGGTCATCGCCGCCGGCGGCATCGCGGATGGACGAGGCCTGGCGGCGGCGCTGGCGCTGGGCGCCGCGGGCATTCAGATGGGCACGCGGTTCATCTGCACGACAGAATGCATCGCGCACGACAACTATAAGCAGATGATTCTGAAGGCCCGGATCGTTCGACGATCACCACCGGGCACAGTGTGGGGCACCCGGTGCGGACGATCAAGAATCGCATGAGCCGCGCCTTCGATGACCTGGAAAAGCAGGGCGCTTCGGAGGCGGAGGTGATCGAGTTTGGGACGGGGAGTCTGCGTCGGGCGGCGATTGACGGGGACGTAGCGCGCGGGTCCTTCATGTGCGGGCAGATCGCGGGCATGATCGACGACGTCGTCTGCGCGGACGAACTGATGACGCGAATGGTGGCCGAGGCGGAGAGAATTCTCCGCTCGCTGCCGTCTTTGATCGACTAGAGGCTTGCACGGGGTTCTCGGAATCCTGCCGGGTCGTCCGAAAATTCGGAAGTTTGAGGAGAACCGGCCGATGAAACTCGCGCTTCTGTTCCCGGGGCAGGGCTCTCAGAAAGTGGGCATGGGCGCTGACCTGTACGAGTCGTACCCAGCCGCTCGCTGCGGTCTTCGACCTGGCCGACGAGATTCTCGGCTTTCGATTGTCGCGGCTGTGCTTCGAGGGACCGGAGGCGGAGCTGACGGATACGGCCAATGCGCAGCCGGCCATTCTGGTGACGAGCCTGGCGCTGTACGCGGCGCTGAGCGACCGCATCCAGCCGGGTGATTGCGTGGCGGGTCACAGCCTGGGCGAGTACACGGCCCTGGTCGTGGCGGGGAGCCTGGCGGCCCCCGATGCGATACGATTGACCCGACAGCGCGGCGAGTGGATGAAGAAGGCCGGCGACGTTGCGCCCGGCGGCATGGCCGCCATATTGAATATGGAAGATGCGCCCATCGAGACCGCCTGCCAGCAGGCGCGCGATGAGACGGGCGGTGTGGTGCAGATTGCCAATTACAACTCGCCGGGCCAGATCGTCATTTCCGGCGACGTGAAGCACGCTGGATCGGGCGGTGGAGCTGCTCAAGGAGCGGGGCGCGCGGCGAGTCATTCCGCTGGCGGTCAGCGTGGCGACGCACTCGCCTCTGATGGCGTACGCGTCGCGATGGCCTGAAGAAGGCGATCGGTGCGGTGAACCTGGCCGCGCCGGCGGTGCCGGTGATCGGCAACGTGAGCGGCGAAGCGCTGTCCTCGGCGGCTGAGATCGAGCAGGAGCTGATGGCCCAGCTGACCTCGCCGGTGCGCTGGACGAAGTCGGTCAATGCGATGCTGGCGCGCGGCGTGGAGCACTTCGTCGAGATCGGTCCGGGGACGGTCCTGACCGGGCTGGTGCGGCGGGTCAAGAAGGACGCGAAGGTGACGAACATCAACGACGCGGCGTCGTTGCGGGCATTCCTGGAGGGCGCATGAGCGAGGAACGACCCAGGCCCCGGCTCTGGGATTCAAAGGACGCGTGGCGATCGTGACCGGAGGTTCGCGTGGCATCGGCCGGGCGGTGGCGCTTCGGCTGGCGGCACTGGGCGTGAAGGTGGTGGTCAATTACAACAGCCACACCGAAGCGGCCGAAGCCGTGATCGAACAGATCCGGGGAGCCGGCGGCGAGGCGGTTGCGATCGCGGCCAACGTCAGCGACGTGTCCGCGCGCAGAGACTGGTGGACGAATCGCTGGCGGCGTACGGTCGGGTCGACATCCTGGTGAACAATGCAGGCTTGACGCGCGACAATTTGCTCATGCGCATGAGCGAGCACGACTGGGACCTGGTTATGAACACCAACCTGAAAGGCGCGTTCAACTGCCTCAAGAGCGTGACGAAGCCGATGTTGAAACAGCGCTATGGGCGCGTCGTCAACATTACTTCGGTGTCCGGCCTGGCGGGGAATGCGGGCCAGGCGAATTACTCGGCGGCCAAGGCGGGCCTGGTGGGTCTGACGAAGGCTGCCGCAAAGGAGTTGGGTTCGCGCAACATTACCGTGAACGCCGTGGCGCCCGGTTTCATCGAAACGGACCTGACCGCCGGGCTGCCCGAGGATCTCAAGCAGGCAGCGGTGAACCTGACGCCGCTGGGTCGCTGGGGTCGGCCGGAGGAAGTGGCGGATGCCGTCGCGTTCCTCGCTTCGGACGAAGCGGCATTCATCACCGGTCAGGTGCTGTCGGTTGACGGCGGATTCGTGATGCAGTAGCATTCGACGTTGCCGGTCGCAGCGCGCCGGACGGAGATCATTCATGGAAGACAGACTCGGCAAAGTAACGATAGCTCCCGACGTGCTGGTGACGATCGTGCGGCTGACCACGCTGTCGATTCCCGGCGTAACCCGAATGAGCGGCAGCTTGACGGGCAACGTGGATCGCTTTCTCGGCCGGGCGCACATCGGTGAAGGCGTTAGAATCGAAATTGAAGATGACTCAGTTGCTGTTGAGCTTCACATAATTGTTGAGCCCAAGGCCAACATGTTGAAGCTGGGCCGGGCCATCCAGGCGGAGGTCGCGCGGGCGATCTCGGACATGGTAGGAATGGCCGTCAGGCAGATCAACGTGTACATCGACAACGTCGATGTAGACCGCCAGGCCGTTTGAAAGGCTAGAAGACGTCGTGAAGGTTCGTACTCGAGCAAGGATCGTCGCTCTACAGGCACTTTTCGAAATCGATTGCGTGGGGCACGATCCCCAGGTAGTACTCGAATATCGGTTGGAAGACAGTGATTTGCCGCCGGCCGGGCGCTCGTTCGTGCACATGCTCGTCGAGGGTGTTCTCGCGCGAACGAAGGCGCTGGATGACCTGATTGCGAGGTATGCGCCAGAGTGGCCGGTGGATCAGATGGCGATCATCGACCGGAACATTCTGCGCATTGCCATTTATGAGATTGCCACGTCAGAAAACACGCCGATCAAGGTGGCGATCAACGAAGCGGTCGAGTTGGCGAAGGTTTTCGGCAGCGGCAGTTCACGCCGCTTCGTGAACGGGGTGTTAGGGTCTTTCGTCGCGCAGGGTGGACGTTTGACCTGGAAGGACAACGGGCCGGAGACGCCCTCCGGCGGACAGGATTCGCTCCAGGTCGAGACCTGGAAATGGGGTGAGCAGATGAATCTTCTGGGCATCGGGCCTGGGGAACTGGTCCTGATTCTCATCATCGCGGTCATCGTCCTCGGGCCTGACAAGATTCCGGAAACGATGAGAACGATTGGTAAGACGATGCGCGAAATCCGCGCGATTACCGAGGGTTTTCAGAAAGAACTGAACAAAGAGCTGGCCGAGGTGACCAAAGAGCCGCCGGCGAAACCTGCCCCGGCTGAGACCGCGCCGGCGTCGACGTCGACTGAGACGCCGAGCGAGCAGCCGGCCGCCGCCAGTGCGGAGTTGCCGCCCCCCTACGACGGCATCGAAACGCCGCCCGTCCAGTACGCGCCGGAAGACGGCGCGGGGCAAGAACCGGCGCCGCCGAATGGGGCTGACCCGGCCCCCGAAGCCGGCGAGAAGGTCGAAGGGCCGCTGCCGGCCGACGCCGGTCCGGCGATCGCTGAAGCCGCCCAGTCCGCCCCGGCAATCGAGCCGGTCGCGGAGGCGAACGTGGAGGAGAAACCCGCACCGAAGGATGGAGCCAACCTGCCGTCGGCGGTCCTGGCAGAGCCAGACGCCGTCGAATCGGCTGCTCCAGTGACTACGGACGGGCATAATGGGCGGAATGACAGTTAGCGCGACACGAGCGCGTCGCTTTGTGTACGTAACGGAGAGTAACCCGTATGGCTGCTGATGCAAAACAAACATTAGACGAAATCACCAGAATGACCATTATGGAGCACCTGACTGAGCTGCGAGAGCGACTGATCAAGTCCGTCGTGGCTCTCCTGGGCGGCACGGTGGTCAGCATGGCCTTCACCACGCAATTCTTGAAGATTCTCATTGCTCCGATGGGCGACCGGCATCCTATCTCGCTGCGGCCCACAGAGACCATCATGATGTACTTCAAAGTCGCGCTGATCATGGGCGCGGTACTGGCCATGCCGGTCATCATCTACCAGCTCATCCGATTCATACTGCCCGGACTGACCGACCAGGAGAAGAAGTATCTCAAGGTAATCGTGCCCGGAGCGACCGGCCTGTTCGCCACGGGCGTGGCTTTTGCGGCTTTTGTCATGCTGCCGTTCACCATCCAGTATCTGCAGTCTTTCTTGTCTGACATCATCCAGCCGACCTACTCCATCGACTACTACATCTCTTTTGTGACGACGCTGATGTTCTGGGTGGGGGTGGTGTTCGAGACACCGCTCATCATGGCTTTTCTGGCGCGGCTGGGAATCTTGCCGCCCCAGACTCTGACGAAGAATCGCAAGTACGCTATCGTGGGGCTCGCTGTCCTGGCCGCAGTGATCACGCCCACGCCCGATCCGGTCAACATGGCGCTGGTAATGTTGCCCTTAATCGCGTTGTACGAAATAGGCGTCATTCTGGCGAAGCTCCTGTACAAGGGGCCCAGAGTGCCTCGCACCACTGCCTAGCCCGCAGAAACGGACCCGATCCGGGGGCTGAGGAGGGGCGTTTCGGCTCTTCCCCTGCCCCGTGCGGCGAGCAGCACCGAGATTATGGCTGGATTCGGGCCTGAGACGGACAGAGCACGGCATGGATTTTCTTGAGGCGGAGGAACGCTTCCGCCATTTGCGAGAGGAACATCGGCGAGGCCTGGTCAGCGGTGACGCCTTCGCAGCTGAGGTTGGGAAACTTCAGGTCATTGATGCCGAGGGGCGCCAGTGGATGATTGGCGTTCGCTCCGGCAACTGGTATTATCTGGACGAAAACGGCGACTGGACCGTTGGCGACCCACACGCGACGGACGCCATGGCGACGCGCTGTTTGCAGTGCGGTCAACCATTGGAGTTGGGCAAAGGCTTGTGCGACAACTGCCTTGCGGCGGCTGTTGCCGAGGCTGCGAGCGACGCGTCGGATGCCGAGGCGACCACGGTCGATCAGAACGTGCGACGCTATGGAGATGGCGCCGGACGCCTGGCTCTGACCGTTCTGGTTCTGGTCCTGGTCTGTGCCTTTCTGTTCGTCTTCCAGATGACCGCAAACCAGTGGTTCACGCCTCCGGCTTCGCCCGGGCCCAGCGCTCCGCTGGCGGCTGTGGCGACTGCGACGGAGGTCTGGCCGCCGCTTCCCTTGCCGACGCTATCTCCCACTCCTCTCGTATCGACGGCAACGGCGCCGACGGTGATGCCGCCGGACACCGCTACCGCAACCGCCGTGGCGCCCTCTTCCACACCTTCTCCCTCACCGGCGGCGACTTTGCCTGCGGCCGCATCCACATCGAGCCTGGCTGGACGGCTGGTCTTCCCGCTATTTGATTCCAGCGCGGGCACGTATCAGCTCTACAGCGCGGACGTGGACACAGGGGCGAACCGACGCCACCTGCTGGAGCAGGCCAGCCAACCGGACGTGAACGACGCGGGGCAATTGGCGTACCGCTCCTGGAACAGCAGCTCTCGTGGGTTGATGCTGGCGTCCGTCACCGGGGGTGAGCCGACGCGACTGGTGAGCTACAGCGAGGCGGCCCGACCGAGCTGGTCGCCGGACGGCACGGGACTTCTCTTCTACTCCTTGCAGGAGAGCGATCGCAAAGCGCGCATCTATCAGACGTCGCTGCAGGGTGTGTTTAAGGTGGTGACGCAGGACAATGCCACGGTCTTCGGCGAGATGCCGGTGTGGCTGACGGGTGGGCGCTTCGTCGACAAGTCTTGCCCGGAGGGGCGTTGTGGCCTGCACATCGTCAACGTCGAAGGCGGAACGGACCCGTTGGTCCAGGACTCCACAGCCACGGCGCCGGAAGTATCGCCGGACGGGCAGTGGGTCGCTTTCATGTCGCAGCGCGACGGCAACTGGGACATCTACGTGGTCGACATAAATGGAGAGAATCTAACGCGGCTGACCCACGATCCGGCTAACGACGGACTGCCGGCCTGGTCGCCCGACGGCCGGTACCTGGCGTTTCTGTCGGACCGGGGCAACGAGTGGGCTGCCTGGGTCGTTCAACCCAACGGGCCGCCTGACGGATCCAACGGATCCGATGGAAGTGGGGAACGCCGGCTCTTTGCATTGCAGGGCACGCCCGATGGGCGCGTACAGTCGGCACAGAGCTACGAATCGAGGGGCTGGACGGACGAGCGCATCTGCTGGATTCCGTAGGCCAGGCGGCGAACTGCAGTGCAGACAAACACCACGGACACGGCCCATCACGGTGGGCCGGGCGCCGGGTGGGAGGCGTAAATGAGCTTCACCAAGGCTGTTGAGAACCGCTTCAACAGACTGAGAAAACAAAGAGAAGAGGGCCGTATCAGCGAAGAGGAGTTCCTCAAAGAGGTTGAGAAACTCCAGTTCGAGGACGGCCAGGGCCGGCGCTGGATCATCGACGCGTATTCGGGCAACTGGTATTTTGAGGAAAACGGCCAATGGGTGAGCGACCAGCCGCCCAGTTTCGAACCGGACCTGGTTTGCTCCCGATGCGGGGGACCGCTGGAGGGCGTCGGCTCGACGATTTGCGCGCGCTGCCGGCAAGAGCAGATCGGCGCGCCGGAACCGCCGCCGGACGACGTGCCCGCTATGGAAGACGGGGCCGAACCGATAGAGGCATCGACGGACGCCCCGACGGACGCCGTGATAGACATCTCCATGGACGTCTCACCCGCGGACGACGCACTCGAGATCGTTTCGCCGGAGGAAGACGAGCGAGCCGCCGCGGTCGAGGAGCTGTATGTCCGGGCCGAAACCAGCTACAACGAAGGCCGGTGGCGTGAGGCCGTCGAACTGCTCATGCAGCTGCGCGATACGAATGCGGACTACGTGGACGAGAGTCCCCGGTACGCCGGCACGCTCGACATGCTGGCCGAGGCTCAGCGGCAGCAGCAGCTGGCGCGGCTGTACGGCGAAGCCGTGCAGGATTTTCAGGAGCGCCGGTGGGCCGAGGCGTTGGACCTGCTGAAGCAGGTGGCGGCGATCGAGCCGGGTTATCGCGAAACGGCCGGTTTGCTGGAAAAGGCCGAAGCCCAGGAATTCACCGAACGCTTCTACGAGGAAGGCCTGGAGCACCTGAAGGCCGAGCGCTGGATCGAAGCGGCGCACAGCCTGGAGCGAGTCGTGCAGGTGCGGCCGGACTTCAAGATGGTCTATGCCAGCTGGCTGTACGCGCAGGGCATGGGCGCCGTCGGCCGGGGAGCGCTGGTCGGACGCCGCCGATGCGTTCGCTCGCCTGGCGGACTACGACCCGCAGTTCCGCGACGTCGCGGTCCGGCTGCCGGACGCCAGAAAGCGGTTCCGGCTGCAGACTGCCTACGACGAAGGCCTGCGCCACCTGGAGGCCCAGGAATGGACGTCGGCCGCCGAGTCTTTCGAGGCTACCGCGGCGATCGATCCCGGGTACCAGGACGTCAGCACGCGCCTGACCGAAGCGCGCGCCGAGCGGGAGTTGGCCGAGCGATACGAGAAGGCCGTCCGGGCCAGCGAAGGCTTCCGACTGGCGGAGGCGATCGCCGGGTTCGAGGGGCTGAATGCCAAGCGCCAGGGTTATCGAGACGTATCCGAACGGCTGGTCGAGCTGCGGCGGCAGCAGCGGCTGGCTGATTCGTACGCCTCGGGATCGTCCGCTCTGGAAGCGGGTCGCTGGACCGCGGCGGCGATCGACCTGAGGCGCGTCGTGGAAGCCGAGCCTGGCTATCGCGACGCCGTCGGGATGCTGAAAGAAGCGCAGCATCGCGAGCGGCTGCAGGACGTTTACGAGCGCGGGCTGGAGTGCCTGGAGATGAAAGACTGGGCCCGGGCCGCGGATTACCTGGAGGAAGTCTCGTCAGAGCCGGAGCTCTATCCGAACGCGCCGGCTCAACTGATGGAAGCGCGACGGCAGAAGCAGCTGACGAGGCTGTATCGTGAGGGGGAGGCCTGCTTCGCCGAGGGCCGCTGGGTCGACGCGATCTCCGCTTTCGAGAAGATGTTGTCGCTCGACTCGAACGACGAGCTGGGCGTGATGGCTCGCCTGAGAGAGAGCCGCCGCCAGCGGGACATCGCGGCGCAATACGCCCAGGCCGTCAAGCTGTACCAGGAGCAGCGCTGGGAAGAAGCCACGTCGCTGTTCGAGTCGGTGGTCGAGCAGGAGCCCAACTATCGGGACAGCTCGCTCAAGCTGCAGGAGATCGACCGGCAGGAAGAGCTGAAACGGCTGTACGAAAGGGCGCAGCAGTATCGGGCCGCACGGCAGTGGGACGCGGCTATCGAGACCTACGAGCGGGTCGTGGAGATGGACGCCGAATACGGCGGGGCTGCGAGCGAGCTGGAGGAAGTCCGGCGCCGCAAGAAGACCGACGACCTGTTCCAGGAGTCTCAGGTCCTGATGGGCGAAGGCCGCTGGGCGCGCGCGGTGGAAGCGTTGGAGCAACTGCTGGCGCTGGAGCCCGGCTACGACGGCGCCAGGGCGCGGCTGGACGAGGCGCTGGAACAGAAGAAGCTGGTGGACCTGTATGCCGAGGGCAGTCTCAGCCTGGAGCAGGGCCGCTGCAAGGAAGCCGTCGAGTGCTTCCTGCAGGTCATGCAGGCTGATCTCGGCCTATCAGGACACGGCCGACCAGCTGGCAGAGGCTCGGGCTCGCTATCAGCTGGCTCAGCTCGTCGAGCACGGCAAGACCCTGTACGACCAGGAAGAGTACGAGGACGCGATCCGGACGTTGGGCAAAGCCCTGGAGCTGGATCCAGACAACGACGTTGCGAGAACGACTTTCCGCGCCGCCCAAAAGCAGCTCGAAGTCGTCCACTTCTACGAGGCCGGCCTGCGATACCACGAGCACCAGCAGTGGCAGGAGGCGATCGACTTCCTGGGACGCGTGGTGCGCCAACGCCCCGATTTTCGTGACGCCGCCGCCCGCCTGCAGCTGGTGACGCGCCAGCAGGAGCTGGACAAGCTGTATGCCACGGGGCTGGAGGCCGGGAATGCCGGCCGCTGGCCGGAGGCGGTGCACTACCTGGCACAAGTGGTGGCGGTGGACGAGCAGTTCCGCGACGCGGCGCAACGTTTGGAGAGCGCCCGCCGGCACATACGCAACCGCCTGACCGCGATGTACGACAAGGCCAAGGGGCACCTTTCGACCGGTCGCTGGGCCGCGGCCATCGAGCTGCTGGAGCAGATCAACAACGAGGTGCCCGATTTCGGTGACGTGCCCCAATTGCTGCAGCAGGCTTACGCCTGGAAAGAGCAGACCGAGCTGATCGCCTACTACGAGCAGGGCATGAGCCACCTTCTGGCCGGGCACTGGGATCAGGCGATCGAGCTGTTTCAATTCGTGAAGTCTCGCTCGCCCGGGTTCAAGGACGTGGATGACCAGCTGAGGCGGGCCCGGCAGCAGCGCACCCGCAGCCTGGCATCGACGACCATGGCCATGCCGGCGGCTGAGACGGTCGAAATGCGCCGGGAGACCAGTTCCGGTGCAGTCCGTCGGGGCCGAGGCAGTGGTTCCGGCTCAGCCGTCCGCGCGGGCAATCCCGACGCCGCCCGCAGGGGCCGGGGTGACAATCCCGGCGCCGTTCGCCGGGGCCGCTATCCCGTCACGATGATTCTGGTGGGTTCGGTAGGGGTGTTGGTGTGCTGCATCGCAGTGGTGGCCGTCCTGGCGCTGGCCAATTCGTCCGGCACCCTGGCCTTCAACCTGCCGCAAAACGTCATCCCGTCGCTTCCGACGGTGGCGCCGATGCCCAGTTTCTCGGCGGCTGATCTCGCGATCACACCCACTGCGGTAGTCACCGCGACGGAGCCTGCCACGGGGACTGCACCGGTCCTGCTGGTGCCGACCGCATTCGCCATGGTGGACGTCACGGCGACGCCGGAAGTGCTGCCGCTGACGCAGGGCGGCGTGTCGGCGGTTCAGGTGACGCCGTCGCCCACGGCGATCGCCCTGCCGGTCGATCTGGGACCGGTGACGGCGACGCCGCTCGTGATTGCTACGTCCACGCCGACGCCCACGGTGACCATCACCGCCACCGGCACGGTGAGCCGCACGTCCGTTGCGCGGGTCGCGGCTGTTCCGCCTGCGGTGCGGTTCCGCCCGACGGCGGCGGTCAGCGCAACGGTGGTCGCGACTCGTGCGGACGCGACGAGGGCGCCGGATGCCGTCGGCGGCCGGTGCTGCGGCCCAGGCCAGGCCGGCCAAGCCGACTGACACACCGGTGGCGACCTTGAGCGGCAAGATCGCGTTCCCGATCTACGAGTCCGGCGCCCGGCGTTACGGCATCTACATTGCGAACCTGGACGGCAGCGAACTGCGAGGGGTGCTCACGGACGCCAGTGCGCCGGCGCTGTCGCCGGATGGGGCGCGGCTGGCGTATCGGTCCTGGACCAATCAGGATCGGCGCATTATGGTCGTCGACCTCAATACCGGGGAGCAGGTGCGGCTCACCGGCTTTGCCGAAGACAGCCGCCCCGATTGGTCGGCGGAAGGCAAGCTGGTGTTCAATTCGCTGCGTGAAAGCGACCGGCGGTCCCGAATCTACGTCGTCGGCACCTGGGTGGGAGCCAAGGACGCGCCGCTGCAGGGTCCGCAGGGCACGGTGTACGGCGACGACGGGAGCTGGCTGGGTACGGGGCGAATCGCCTACGATCTCTGCCAGTCGGGCGGCTGCGGCATCTACGTCGTCAATGCCGACGGCAATGGGCCGACCAAAGTCCTGGACACCGCCGACCGCGTATCGCTCGACGGCTCGCCTGACGGACAGCGCATCGCGTACGCGGGCAAGCAGGATGGGACCTGGGATATCTACGTGATCAACGTGGACGGCAGCGGCGCGCAGCGCCTGACCAACGATGAGGCGTCGGATTGGCTGCCCACGTGGTCGCCGGACGGGAAGAACATCGCCTTCGTCTCGAATCGCGACGGCGGCTGGGCATTGTGGGTCGTGAACGCCGACGGGTCGAATCCGCAGAAAGCGTTCGACCTGCCGGGCGGAGTGGACGGAATCGTGCGCGATGAGCCGGCCTGGAGCTCGATGGGCTGGATCGAAGAGAGAATGTCGTGGGTGCCCTGAACGTGGTGCACTGCCATTTCACATTACATTATTGCTAAGCGGAGACGTCGGGGAGGGTGCTGTGCTGAAGACACGTAGTTGCGGCGAATTGCGCGCGGAGGACGTTGGGAAGGAAGTGGTTCTGGCCGGATGGGTCAACCGGCGCAGGGACCACGGTGGATTGATCTTCGTGGACCTGCGCGACCGGGATGGGTTGACGCAGATCGTGTTTGACCCGCGCGAATCGGCTGAGGCGCACGGGGCGGCCAGCGATCTCAGGAACGAGTTCGTGCTGCGCGTTACGGGGCTCGTACGGGCTCGACCGGACGGACTGGCTAATCCCAACCTGGCGACCGGCGACGTCGAAGTGCTCGTCCGGCGCTTCGAGATCCTGAACGAGGCGAAGACGCCCCCATTCGACATCAACAAGGAGACCGACGTCGACGAGCAGCTCCGCCTGCGCTACCGTTACCTGGACCTGCGCCGGCCGCGGATGCTCAAGAACCTGCGCATCAGGCACCGCGTCGTGAAATTCATCCGGGATTACCTGGACGGCGAGGGATTCATCGACATCGAGACACCCATCCTGATCAAGAGCACGCCGGAGGGCGCTCGCGACTACCTGGTGCCCAGCCGCCTGCACGCGGGCCATTTCTACGCGCTGCCGCAGTCGCCGCAGCAGCTCAAGCAGCTGCTGATGGTATCCGGCGTGGAGCGCTACTTTCAGATTGCGCGGTGCTTCCGCGACGAGGACCTGCGCGCCGATCGCCAGCCGGAGTTCACCCAGCTCGACCTGGAGATGTCCTTCGTCGAGCGCGAGGACATCCTGCAGCTCATCGAGCAGCTGTTCATCCGCATGGCCGAGATGTTCCCGGAGAAGCGCGTCATGCAGACGCCCTTCCTGCGCCTCAGCTACGCGGACGCGATGGAGACGTACGGCAGCGACAAGCCGGACGTGCGGTTCGGTCTGCCGCTGGTGGACGTCGCCAGGTGGGTCGAGGGATCCGAGTTCCGCGTCTTCGCGGAGACGCTGGCCAACGGCGGGCGGGTCAAGGCGCTACGTCTGCCGGGCTGCGGCGGATACACGCGCCGTGAGACGGACGAGCTGGTCGAGTTCGTCAAGGGCTTCGGGGCGCACGGGTTGATCCCATTTGCGCTGAGGGACGGCGAAGTGCGCTCGTCCGTGGCCAAGTACCTCACTCCGGACCAACTCGCCGGCCTGGTGGCCGCCACGGAGGCTCAGGACGGCGACCTGATCGCCATCGTCGCCGACACCGACAAGGTCGTGGCCGAGAGCCTGGGCCGGCTGCGGTTGGAGATCGCCCGGCGCCTGGAACTGCAGGACAGCAATCTGCTCGCGTTCGTCTGGGTGCTGGACTTCCCGCTGCTGGAGTGGAACGACGAGGAGAAGCGCTACCAGGCCGTGCATCATCCCTTCACGGCGGCCAGGCAAGAGGACCTGCCGTTCCTGGAGAGCGATCCCGGTCGCGTGCGGGCGCAGGCCTACGACATCGTCCTGAATGGATGGGAGGTAGGCGGCGGCAGCATCCGCATCCACAACCGCGACGTTCAAAGCCGGATGTTTGCCGCCCTGGGCATGACGCCGGAGCAGGCCGAGCTCCAGTTCGGCCACCTGCTGCGCGCTTTCGAGTTCGGCGCTCCGCCGCACGGCGGGATTGCGCTGGGTATCGATCGCCTGGTCATGCTGATGGCCAACGAAACCAGCATTCGGGAGGTGATCGCCTTCCCGAAGACGAACAGCGCCGTCGATCTGATGACCGACGCCCCGTCGCTCGTCGACGACAAGCAGATGCGCGAGCTGCACCTGCAACTACGGGGCAAGCCCGAATAGTCTGCCACATCCACCCGCGGGCGGTCGCACGGCCGCCCCTACGCAAACCTTGGAGGAACGCCAATGATCAGTCGCTATCAACACGTCAGCATCACAGTCAGCGATCTCGAGCGGTCCATTGCCTGGTATCGAGACATGATGGGCTTCGAGCTGCAAGGGACGTCGGAAGCGTCGGGACCGGAGCTTTCGGGAGCGTTGGGCGTGGCGAACGTCCACCTGAAGCTGGCGATGCTGCAGCGGGCGGACTGCCTGCTGGAGCTGATCCAGTACTTTACGCCGGATGGAGCGAAGAAGGCGCCGTCGGCCGTGCGACGTGGGCTGCATGCACATGGCGTTGGACGTGGACGACATCCAGACGATGTACCGCGAGCTATCGGCCAAGGGCGTGAAGTTCAACTCGGCGCCCAACCGGAACCCGCCGGAGATCGCCTGGACGTGGTGGTGTTACCTGAGCGACCCGGACGGCGTTCCCATCGAGCTGGTGCAGATCAAGGCGTAGGAGGGGTCCTCAGGACCGCCCGTCGGTTCGACGCGGGCGGCGGCGACATAACGTGCGTGCCTGAGGTTTTAGATAGAACCCCGCTCGCGATTTGTGTTGACTCCAGCCGCCGTTCGTGCTATACTGAAATTGGTCCTGAGGTGGGAAGTCGCATACCATGTAACCCTGGCCGGGAGGCCTTGAATTAAGAGATGCCGAACCAGCGCTCGGCAAGGACCCAAAAGACTGGCCGAAAGGTCAGTTTTTTGTTGGCTTCACATGGATCCATCTGTCTTTGAGAACGTCGCCGTCTTTGCTGCGCTTAAACAAATCCTTATATCGGATTGGATGGGCGGTGATTACTTGGTGAAACTCAGATTCTTCGTCTTCCACTCTTGCTAAGCTCAGGGCTACTGCCACGTATTTCCCATTCTGTTCCGAATCAGGGACAACGACCGTTGTCGCCCAATGATCCATCTTGTCTCTGTAGTTCAAATGCTTCTCGATAAATTCAGGTGAGGCAATAGCCCGCCTGATGCTCTCCCGATGCTCTAGAAACCACTGCATGCGTTCCGGATGATCTTGGCGCAAATGATCAATGACCGACTGGTTGATCACGACCGGCAACTGCCGGAGACACTCTCGGCCGGCCTCGTCTTCAGGATATGCGTGCTCCAGAGCGGCCAGGATATCCAGGTGCCAGACTGGCAATAGGATAGAGAGCTCGCCGGCATCCGTCATTCCATGACGTCCTGGGAGTCTCTACTCTGCCGATGCGGTGAGTTAGGTCGCGGTTCGTCCGCGGCTGTCATGCTCATCCTGGACCGAGCCTACCGGCCGGTGACAGGGTGGGCGCGGCGATAGGCAAGGATCTGGCGATCGATGTCCTGCACCCTGGCCTGCTCGGCCAGCCAATAGGCCGGGTCTCGCTGGGCGTCCAGCTCCTCGACCGTTTTGCCCTGCTGCTCGACCCAGGTATAGTACTTCAAGTTGTGCCACTGATTGTGCGTGTGGTGGGTGCCCTCGCTGATCCAATCCGTTTTTTGGCCGTGGAAGATGTGGCTCAGCCGAACGGCTGCCTCGGTCTCATCCATGGCGCCATAGGTGTCCGTCATCTGCTGCATGACCGAATAGTAGCGGTCGATGGCGTCGGTGCAGATGGTGGCGACCAGGTCCGACTTGCCCAGGCCGTAGAACTTGACAGCCTTGATGGCCCCGAGAACGTTGCACACGCCGCTGATGCCGAAGATCGTCGCCAGCTTGCGGACTCTCTCCTCCGGCACGCCGAAGCGATCGATCATCGTCTTCCGGCCGGCCTCCTCCACCAGCAGCTGCAGCCCCTTCTTGCACTCGATGTCGTCGATGCACATGATGGCGTCCATGTTCATCACGTTGTGGATCCAGGTAACGTGCTTGTCGCCGATGCCCTGGATGTCGTGGCCGCCATAACCGTTCCAATACAGCGTCGGGCACTGGATGGGCTCCAGCCCGACGATCTTGTGGTCGGGCCAGACCTGTTTCAACCGGTCGCCGGCCGCGATGGTCCCCGCGGAGCCCATGGCCGACGTGTACGCGGAGATCTTCCCGCTGCCGACGCCCTGCGCCGCGAGCTCCGAGGCAAGCTCGACGAGCGTGTTGCCGGTCACGTAATAGTGGAAGCGGTAGTTGCCCATGACCTCGAACTGGTTCAGGATGCGGATCTTGGGGTCGGACTGTGAGAGTTTCGCGCACTGGTCGTAGATTTCCTTGACGTTGCTCTCGCAGCCGGGAGTCTTGATCACTCGAGCGCCGTACGATTCGATGCGCTCGAAGCGCTCGCGGCTCATGTCTTCCGGCAGGATGACGATGCTGTCGAACTCCATGCGGCAGCCGACGTAGGCGCCGCCGATGCCGTAGTTCCCGGTGGAGGGCCATACCAGCGTGTGCAGGGCCGGATCGACCTCGCCGGTGAGCTGCTTCTCGATCAGCACGGAATAGGCCGCGCCCACTTTGTGGCTGCCCGTCGGGAACTGCTCGGCGTGAAGCACGACGATGGGGCAGTCCACGCCGGTGAGCTCCGCGGGCAAGACCTCGTAGTAGATCTGTCCGGCGGGATTGCGCCAGGTGATGTTGTACAGGTTGATTGGATCGAGCGGGTCGGTGCGGGCAGCCTGGACGGCCTGACGGCGCGTGTCCGCCTCAATCTCGTTCGGGTGCAGCATTTCCGCAAACGTCGGGCCGGTAACCCACTTCGATTCGCTCATCGTTGGCCATCTCCTCCTGGCTGGTTTTTGTGTGGACCGAGTATAGCATTGGTGCCGCTGCCGCGTCAAGCGAACGTCAGGTCTGGATGCATGAATTTTGGGCGGGGCGGCGGCCGGACTTATGTCACCCTGAGGGAGCGCCGTTTGCGACCGAGGGGTCTCGCGCGCCACAACGCACTCCTCTCTCGCGCGCGAGACCCCTCGGTCGCAAACGGCGCTCCCTCAGGGTGACATAAGTCCGGCCGCCGCCCCGCCCAGAAGCCAGGATGCACTGTTACCCTGGGGTCTTCTTGACGTAGGGTGGTAAGTATGGTAAACTATTGGCAAAGGTACTTTACCATTTCGTCCTTACCCTCCCCAGGGCTCCACGAATGAGTAAAGGTGATAAATATGGACCTATCGGACTACCTGAAGAGCGAGATTGCCAGGAGGAGTTTGTCAGTTCGTAAGGCCGCAGACCATATCGGTATCAGCCACGTGACGCTGCTGCGCATTCTGAGCAACGAGACTCCGAATCTGGATACGCTGCACAAAATCTCAGAATGGACGCATGCCGATCTGGCGTTTCTGTTGCAGTTGTTAGGCTACAAGGTTGAAACCAAGAACGTCGAGATGGACCGGCTGGCCCGTCTGATCGAGTATGATCCCAGATACCGGAGCCTCTTCGATCTAATCGAGAAGCTCGGCCCGGAACAGCTGGGGTACGCGGTCGATTATCTGGAGTACTTGACGTGGCGTCTGGGCGGAGGTGGCCCGGCGGGCGAACGCGAACCTGTCCCGCCCGACCAGGATGAGCCATCCGAGCAAGGCGATTCAGGCGAGACGGATCAGCAGGCCCGATCCCCGGCGGATTCGCCGATGAGGAGCGAGGGGTGACAGGTGACGGGAGATCAGAGGCTCATCCTCGTGGGGTTGGTCGTGGCCGTAATGATGGTCTATGGCCTGTTCCTTCTCGTGCTGAGTGATGACCTCTTTGGGATGCCGAGCCTGGTGAGAGGTGGCGCCGTAGTCGCGGCGCAGGGACCCAGGCCGTCGCCGTCACGCACCCTGCGTCCGACGTTCACGGCGACTCCAACGGCGACTGATACCCCGACGATCACCCCGACGCCTACGTCGACGGCCACTCCGACGCCCGTGCCGACCGACACGCCGCTGCCCACGTCGACGCCCCGTCCCGTGCCGCCGAAGCCGACACAGCCGCCGGAGCCGCCGACGGACACTCCCACGCCGGTGCCGGACGTAGACTTCAAGCTGGTCAAGGTGCGGCGGCTGTCCGCCTGCGAAAACCACGGCCGCCACAACATCTTCATCGACGTGCTCGACCAGGACGGCAACGGCCTGCCCGGCGTCAAAGTATGGGTGTCGTGGGGACCAGACGGCGTCGAGCTGGAGACCGGACACAAACCGGAGCTAGGTGACGGCTACGCGGACTTCCCGATGTTCAAGGGCACGCACACCGTCCAGGTCATGAATGCCAAGAGCGACACCGCGCAGGGAATCACCCCGGACATTCCTACCAACGAGCGCTGCGACGAAACGAACAACGACGTCGGCAATTCCACATTTCACTACTCCTACGAGGTTGTCTTCCAAAAAACTCACGCCTGAGGCCCGGCGAAAATATGGGAATAACCGCCGGCCAGGTCAGACGGCCGACCTCTCTCCCGGCCTCTCCCCTGACAAGGGAGAGGAGAACGGCAGCTACGCTCGCTTCTCCGCTGCCAAGGGAGAGGAGAACGGCAGCTACGCTCGCTTCTCCCGTGACAAGGGAGAGGGGGAACGGCAGCTACGCTCGCTTCTCCCCTGGCAAGAGAGAGGGGAACGGCAGCTACGCTCGCTTCTCCCCTGACAAGGGAGAGGGGAACGGCAGCTACGCTCGCTTCTCCCCTGACAAGGGAGAGGGGAACGGCAGCTACGCTCGCTTCTCCCCTGGCAAGAGAGAGGAGAACGGCGACTACGCTCGCTTCTCCCCTGACAAGGGAGAGGCCGGGAGAGAGGTCGCCTTGTCGAGCGGTCGGATGGATGATATAATCCCCGCCGGTACGGTCTCTTCATAGAGTCATGGGAGGTGACACTGATGGTCAAGGGTAATCTGGTCGTCAGCCAGTCGGGCGGACCGACGGCGGTGATCAACAATAGCCTCGTCGGCGTCGTTCACGAGGCCCTCGCTCAGGGCGACAAGATCGGCGACATCTACGGCGCGCTGAACGGCATCGAAGGCGTGCTGAGTGAGGCGCTGATCGACCTGCGGCAAGAATCGGCGGCCACGCTGGAAACTCTGCGGACGACTCCGGGCTCGGCGCTGGGCATGAGCCGGCGCAAGCTAACGCCCGACGACTACGGGCGCATCCTGGATGTGTTCAGGACGCACGACGTCCGTTATTTCTTCTATATCGGCGGCAACGACTCGATGGATACCTGCAACAAGGTCAGCAAGATGGCCGCAGAGCGCCATTACGAGCTATACGTGGTGGGCGTGCCCAAGACCGTGGACAACGACCTGGTAGTGACCGACCATTGCCCGGGTTACGGCAGCGCGGCGCGCTTCGTGGCCAACACCGTGCGCGACACGGGATTCGACACGGAATCCGGCTACGTGTCCACGCCGGTGAAGATCGTCGAGATGATGGGGCGTCACGCCGGCTGGGTCACCGCGGCGGCCGTGCTGGGCAAGAAAGAGGAGATCGACCCGCCGCACCTGGTCTACGTGCCGGAGCGGCCGGTGAAGCTGGACGACATGTTCCAGGACATCCAGAAGGCCCACGAGCGGTATGGCGGGGTCACCGTAGCCCTGTCCGAGGGGGTGGTCGGCCCGGACGGCCAGCCGCTGATGACGGCGGTCAAGACCGTGGACGCGTTCGGGCACGTCCAGTTGGGCGGAGTGAGCGTGTGGCTGGCGCAGAAGGTGAAGGAAGACCTGGGGCTGAAGTGCCGGTTCGAGAAGCCCGATACGATGCAGCGTTCGAGCATTCTCATGGCTTCCGGTGTAGACCAGGACGAGGCCTATCGCGTTGGACGCGAAGCGGTCCGACTGGCGACGGCCGGACAGACCGACTGCATGGTGGCGCTGCGGCGCGACCCGGGCCCCGAGTACCACTGCTCGACGGTGCCGGCGCCGCTATCCGAGGTCGCCAACCGCGAGAAGAAGATCCCAGATGAGATGCTGGGCGCCGATGGGCACTCGATGACGCAGGCGTTCATCGACTACGCGCTGCCGCTGATCGGCGGCGAGCTGCCCCCATACGCCCGCCTGGCGCGGCGCCCGGTGGCGAAGAAGCTGTAACCTCGGAGGGCGTCTTTCTCTACTCCCAGACGGCGACGAGGAGGGCCGTGTCCGGCGCCTGCAGCTCGCGCGCCAGGGCCTTGCCGTCGGCGCCGAGGTTCCACGAGCCCGGCACGCTCATCTCCTGGGCGGCGATGGCCCAGTGCGCCATGGCGATGCCGGCATCCAGCCCTCCGGCGCCGTTCGCCATCCACAACGACGTCCGCGAGGGCGTGACGATCAAGCGCCAGGGCTGCCGGTTGAGAGCCGAGGGCGCAATCTGCACCGCCTCGGCCAGCTTCATCAATTCGGGCCTGTCGGTGAGGAGCGCGTCGGCGCTCCCGCCCCACTGGTCCGCAAAGACGATCTCCGACAGGGGCTTTCGTCGATCGGACCCGGCGACCGTTCGAAGGAGAGACTGGCTCAGGCCGGGCTTCTCCGCGGGGTACCCGATGGGCGCGACGACCGGGATCTTCTCGCCCTGCGCCAGGGTCAGCTCGGCGGCCACGCGGCGCCGGTCGAACGTACCGGACATCCAGCAGCTGCCGATGTTGTGGCGGGTCGCCTCCAGGATCAGGTACTCCATGGTGAATCCCAGGCTCTCCTCGGCGTACGGGCCGGACTGGACGATGCCGACCATGAGGGCCGAGGCGCCCTTCGTCTTGCCGTAGGAGCCGACCAGCCCTTTGAGCAGAGCCTCAGTTTGCGCGACGCCTTCGATGAACGCGAACCTCACCCGCCGCTCGCCGAGACGCGGTGCGCTGTGGCCGACGCCCTTGAGCATGGCCATATGTTCCGCGGCCAGCGGCTCGCCGTTGAAAGCGCGGCAGCTCTTGCGCCGGAACATCGTTTCGAACAAGGAAATCTCAGGACGTCGGTTCGTGAGAGCCATCAATCATCTCCTGCGGCCTTTTCCACAATGGCAAGAATGACGAATAGAACGACGATGACCGCGGCGCCGACCACGATGAAAGGCGTGGCCGTCAGCACGGCCAGCGGGCCGTAGATCAGCCCGATGAGGCCGAGGCCGGCGACCACGAAAACGAGGACGACCGCCACCAGCAGGCGGTGATCCGTCTGCCGCCGATATTTGCGAATATCTTGAGCCGGGTCATCACGCTGACGTGGAGGGGACATGCGGCATCTCCTTTCCAGGACTCCGGACACCGCGAAATCGATGGCATGAAGTATAGTCCTGCAGCGCCATTGTGGCAACAGGCGGGGATATCTGGGTGATTGCCCTGCGGACGCACTCAGGGCGATTGCCTTAAAATTGTTGCGCTCGTCCCGGCGATTGGAAATCGCGGCTATGGGCGGCAAAGCCTGCCTTCGCAGGCTAAAAACGAGGGCAAAGCGACTTGAAAACGCGATCCTGGTAACGAAGTGGCCACGTCTACCAATTTGGTCGTGGTCGTTGGCCTGCGAAGGCAGGCTTTGCCGCCCATAGCCGCGATTTCCAATCGCCGGGACGAGCGCAACAATTTTAAGGCAATCGCCGTGCGGACGCACTTGACCTGCGTGCAGCGACGTACTATTATGAACAAATGATCGAACAGATCAGCGAGAACACTATCGATAAGATCATCGAGGACACTATGGAAGAGACAAATACCAGAAATGATTTTGGCAGGATCAGCCCCACGGCTAAGCTGACGGCTTATTGGAGATCCCTCTCGGATATACCGCATTCTACAGAGATAGCCGAAGCTGTTGACGCTGAGAAGACCGCTAAGAAACTAATGGGGAATAGACCGGACGATATGATGGCGTGGTCCCCCGCGTTTTTCGAGGCGAGATATAAGGCGATCGACTATGGACTCAAAAAGCGCGGCATCAACAACGTCATGGAGCTGGCATGTGGGCTGTCGCCGAGAGGGTTGGGAATTGTGGCTGACGGCGGGATTTATGTAGGGACCGATTTGCCAGAAATGTCTACCGAGAGCTCACCGGTCATTCTTGCCATTGCCCGTCGAATGGGAATCCGGATGGAAAACTTGCATCTGCAGCCCGTGAACGTGCTGAAGGAAAAAGAGCTGGAGGATGCCAGCGCTCATTTCGGCGACAAAACATTCGCTGTGTGTAATGAAGGCCTGCTCCAGTACCTTACCATGGAGGAGAAGGCAATCATGGCGCAGAACCTCAGAAACCTTCTCAAAAGCGGCAGGGGGTGCTGGATGACGACGGACCTTGCCTTCAAAGAGATCACGGAAAGAGTACTGAGCATGTTGGGGTCTGGAGTGGAACAGGCTGTCCAGAAATCAGTGCAGGACCTTCAAGAGCGCACCGGAAGCGACATCACGAGCAATGATTTCCCAAACAAGGCCGCAGCGCTCAAGTTCTACAATGATTTGGGATTTATCGTAGAAGAGTTCCCAATGTATTCCGGAGACCACGCACTTTCGACGGCTTCCCTTATTCCGGACCGCTTTAAGGAAACCCTCATTCACATATTTGCCTCCGCAAGGGCTTGGATACTGACGCCGAAAACATAGAATTTGCGTCGGATAGATGAGAGAAGTCAAGTTCACCCCATCTTAAGCCTGCACGGCCGTCGCCCGAGCGCGGTTGAAGCGAGCGGGTGGGAGCTGCTTTGGAGCACGAGCGATGCTCGCCCTCCGCAGCGTCGCCCTCAGTGATCGCTGGGACCTGGCATGGCCAACGATCGACGCTCCGGCAAAAGTCGCCCAAACCGTGGAATTGCCCTGCCCTGGGCATGGAATTGCATGGCGTATGGGCCTGGGTTATAATAAGGTATCTGGATTTGGGGGAGGCGTTGAGCGAATGAGTGAGGCGAGGCCTGGCGATCTGGTGCTGTTCGTGGCCAGAGACTACAAGCGCTTCATCGTACAGCTGGAACCAGGCGGCGAATTGCATACCCATCGTGGCAGGATCAACCACGATGACATCATTGGACGGCCGCTGGGCCGTCAGATTTTGTCCCACATGGGCAAGCCCTTCCTGGTGCTCGAGCCTTCCACACACGATCTGATCCGCGACATCCGGCGGACCAGCCAGATCGTGTTTCCGCAGGACGCCGGCTACATGCTGATGCGGATGAATGCCCATCCGGGCACGCGTGTGATCGAGGCCGGCACCGGGAGCGGCGCCTTCACGCTGGCGCTGGCGCGGGCGGTGATGCCCACCGGGCGCGTGTATTCGTACGACATGCGCGAGGACATGCTGAACCTGTCGCGGCGCAACCTGGACAAGATCGGGCTGCTGCCCTACGTGGATTTCAAGCTGCGGGACATCGAGGCGGGATTCGAAGAGACGGACGTCGACGCGCTGTTCCTGGACGTGCGCACGCCGTGGGAGTACCTGGACCAGGCCTGGGCGGCGCTGAAGGGCGGGGGTTTCTTTGCCTCGCTGGTGCCGACGGCAAACCAGGTCATCGAGTTTCTGCACCACCTGCCGCGGCACGGCTTCGACTACCTGGAAGTGGAGGAGATCACGCTGCGCCCGTACAAGGCGGTGGCCGGCCGATTCCGGCCGATGGACCGCATGGTGGCGCACACGGGCTATTTGATCTTCGCCCGCCGGATCGACGTATCTGCACTTCTCCTGGGCGAAGACCAGGCGGCGGCTGAAAGCGACGACGAGGAACCCGATTTAGACTGAGAGGGCCAGACTGAGATGGGGCGATGATCCGGACAGGTTGTGAACGACGCGCTCGACGATCGTACATCGACGCGGTCCGGCGCGCCGGCCGGGTTGGGGCGTGGCCGGTGCTCGCTACGCTCGCTATGCTCCTCACCGGGCTGTTGGCGGTGGGTTGTGCGCCCCAGCGCCAGATCACGCTGGTGGTCGACCACGAATCGCCGGACGGTCCGCACGACCGGGCAGACGGTCCGCGACGTGCTGGACGAGCAGCACGTCGAGCTGGGCAAGCTGGATCGCGTCGAGCCGGATCTATGGGAAGAACTACGCGGCAATGCGACGATCGTCGTCACGCGCGTGGAAGAGCCGACGAAGGTGGAGCGGATCGACGTGCCGTTCGAGCGGCGCACGGTGCGCAATCGCGCGCTGCCGGCCGGCGAGAGCCGCCTGATTCAGCCGGGCGAGAACGGCGAGGAAGAAGTCATCTACCGCGTGACTCTCGAGGACGGCGTGGAGGTCCGGCGCAAGGAGGTCCAGCGGCGGATGATTCGCCAGGCCATGGACGAGATCCTGATGGTCAGCAGCGCGGGCCAGGCGACGTCGATCCCGATCAGCGGGGACCGTGGCGTACATCTCCAGCGGCAACGCCTGGCTGATGCGCCACAACAGCGCCGCAGCGCGATCGCTCACCACGTCCGGCGACCTCGATCAGCGGGTGTTCGATCTGTCGCCCAACGGGGACCGGCTCCTGTTCACCCGCGGGGTGGCCGAGGGGCCGCCGACGCCGTTGAACACGGTCTGGGTGATCTCGACGACCGTCGTGGGCGAGAATCCGATCTCCACGACCGTCGAGGGGGCGATCTTTGCGAAATGGCTGCCGGACGGCGACTCGTTCGTGTACTCCACGGCCGAGCGCATCGCGGGCGCGCCGGGCTGGAAGGCGCGCAACGACCTGCGGGTGTTCTCGATGTCGACCATGCGCGACGTGCGCGCGTTCCCCGGCCGCGCCGACGACCTGTACAGCTGGTGGGGAGCGAACTATGCGCTGTCGCCGGACGGCGAGCGCGTGGCGTACGGCTCGGCCGGAGCAGGTCGGCGTGATCGACCTCAAGACCGGCAAGCGGGAGCCGTTGATCGACTTCCCGGTGTACCACACCTACAGCGAATGGGTCTGGGTGTCCACCGTCTCCTGGTCGCCGGACGGCACATACTCGTCGCTTCGGCTCACGGCGCCCCGCCGGAAAACACCGTACCGGAGGACAGCCAGCTGTTCGAGCTGTGGGCGGTCCGGACGGACGTCGAACCCCCGGTGAAGGTCCGGCTCAAGTCTGACGTTGGGATGTGGGCGATGCCCGGCTGGTCCCCGTTGGCTGGCCTCTTTGCTCCGATTGCCTACGGCCAGGCGCGCGAGCCGGGCAGCTCGCAGAACAGCCTGTACGATCTGTACCTGGTGGACTCCGACGGCGGCAACGCGCACGCTGCGTTTCAGACCGGGACGACCGGCCTGCGCGTGCCGCAAGTAACCTGGGCGCCCGATACCAACCAGCTGCTGTTCGTTAGAGATGGGGACGTGCACCTCTTCGACGCCTCCTCCGGCATCGCGTATCAGCTGACCGATGACGGCTACAGCGGCTCGCCCCGCTGGTCCAGATGAGATGGAATGGATTGGATGAGTGAAGGACCGGCATAGGAAGCATCACGACCTCCGAAAGCTCTTGAAGATCCTGGCTTTTGCGATCCTGCTGGCGGCCGCCATCGGACTGGCGCTCGTCGGACCGCGCCTGCTTCGCCCGCCGGCGGCCGCGCAGGGCGTCGTTCTCGGTGTGCCGCCCGCCATACACGCCACCCTGCCGCCGGACGCGCTGGGCGTGAACCTGGACCTGACCCGGGTGGACCCGGCGGAGCTCGACCGCACTCTGGACGCGGTGCAAACGGCCGGGTTCACGTGGCTTCGACAGCCGTTCCGCTGGGCGGACATCGAGCCGCAGCGGGGGCAGCTCGACTGGGCGCCGTACGATGCGGCCGTCGAGGCTTGCCGGAAGCGCGGCCTGACGATGGTGGCCGTGCTCTACACGTCGCCTGCCTGGGCGCAGGCTCCCGAGGCGCGAGGCACTGCCGAAGACCCCTTCGCCCCGCCGAGCCAGTTCGCCGATTTCGGGCGCTTCGCCACGGCGACGGCGGCCCGATACGGTCCGGATGTGCAGTACTACCAGATCTGGGACGAGCCGAACACCGAACCACACTGGGGCAGCGGCCTGGTCGACCCGGCCGGCTACATGCGCCTGCTGCGCGAAGCAAGCATCCAGATCCGCGCTGCCGATCCGGAGGCGACGATCCTCCTGGCCGGCCTGTCGCCCACGACGGAACAGGGCCCGGTCAACCTGAGCGAGCCGCTGTTCCTGCAGGCCCTGTACGATGCCGGGGCGGCGCCATTCTTCGACGTCGTAGCCGCCAAGCCCTACGGCTTCTGGAGCGGGCCCGAGGATCGCCGTGTCGATTCCGCAGTCCTGAATTTCTCGCGTACGATCCTGCTGCGCGATACGATGCGGGCAAACGGCGACGGCGGGAAGCCGATCTGGGCGGTGGAGATGGGCTGGAACGCCCTGCCGGCCGATTGGACCGGGGCGGCCTCGCCCTGGGGGACCGACGACGAGTCGCTGCAGGCCGACCGCACGCTGCGCGCCCTGCATCGCGCGCACGTCGAGTGGCCCTGGCTGACCGCGGTGGCGCTCGCCCGGTTCCGCCCACCCGCGGATGTGACGGATCCGCGCGCGGGCTTCGCCCTCGTGGACAGCCAGGGACATCCGCGCCGGCTGTACAGCGCCCTCGCCGCCCGGAATGGGGAGGAGAAGGTCGCCTATCCGGGCCGTCACGCGCCGGACGATCCGGCCGTGAAGTACGTCGGTGGGTGGCGCGCCACGGCGGCAGCGGCAGATCCCGGCGCGGCGGGCGATTCGGCCGAGATGGCGTTCTACGGCACGCGAATCGATCTGGCCATCCGGCGCGGCAAATACTGGGGAGCCCTGTACGTGACCGTCGACGGCCAGCCGGCCAACCGGCTGCCGCGCGACGATCAAGGCCGCGCCTACGCCATTCTGTACGACCCGCTGGAGCAGGCGGCCACGGTCACGCTGGCATCCGGCCTCACGGACGGCCTGCACCACTTGAAGCTCACCGTGGATGGCGGCTGGGGCCAATGGCCGCTGCACGAGTTCATCGTCTCGCGTCAGCGGGGAGGTTGGGCGCTTGCCGACGCGTTGTTGGCGGCGGCCGTGCTGTTGTGTCTCGTCGGCGCGACGGGCTTCGGCTATCAGGTCTTGACGGCGCCCTGGGCGCGGTGGTGGCCCAGGACCCGGGCCTGGTTCGAGGCGCCGGGCGAGCGAGTCCGCGTGCTCGTGTTCGCGGTGCTCTGCGCGGCGTTCTTCTTCGCGCCCTCGCCGTGGATCAGCCTGGGGCTGCTCGTTGTTTTAGGCGTCATCGTGTGCGTGCGCCCCGAGCTGGGGCTGGCGGCGGTGACCTTCTCGATTCCCTTCCTGCTGGTGATGAAGCAGCTGCCTGGACACCGGTTCAGCACGGTGGAGCTGACCCTGTGGGTAGCCCTCGTGGGCGCGGCGTTCGCGCATCTGGGCCTGCGGCGGCTCAGCAAGATCGGCCGGCCGGCGCGGCGAGGCCCGGCTGCGCGTCGCGCGGTGCCCTGGACGCGATTCACGGCGCTCGATCTGGCCATGCTGGTGCTGATCGCGGCGAGCGCCGTGTCGCTGATCACGGCGGCGAACTTCGGGGTAGCAAACCGCGAGTTCCGGGTGACCATCCTCGAGCCCGTCGTGTTCTACTTTCTGCATTCGCGTGGCGGCGCCGCGGCCCCGGGACCTGTGGCTGCTGGTGCACGCGCTGATCGCCGCGGGTGTGGTGATCGCGTGCGTCGGCTTCTACCAGTTCGGAGTCACGGGCAACACCATTTCGGCCGAAGGCGTGCGCCGCGTCAGAGGGCTGTACATGTCTCCGAACAACCTGAGCCTCTTCCTGGGGCGCGTGCTGGCAGTCCTGGCGGCGCTCGTGCTCGCTCTGCCGATGAAGAACCTGCGGCGGCGGGCGCTCTACGCCGTGGCGGCCGTACCCGTCGTGGGCTGCCTCTACCTGACCTACTCCCGCGGCGCCTGGCTGCTGGGCGTGCCCCTGTCGATCCTGTTCATCGCCCTGGTGCGGCGAGGCAAGACCCTGTGGGGCGTGGCCGGCGCACTGGGATTGATCCTGGCCAGCGTCGTCCCGGCCGCCTCCACGCAGCGGATTGCCAACCTGTTCAGCATAGAGGGCGGGACGTCGGGGCTGCGGCTGAAGCTGTGGCAGGGCACGCTGAATATGATCCGCGACCACCCGATCTTCGGCGTGGGCCTGGACAACTTCCTGTACGAGTATCGGACGCGGTACATCCTGCCGGATGCGTGGGAGGAGCCGAACCTGTCGCACCCGCACAATATCGTGCTCGACTACTGGACGCGACTCGGGCTACTGGGTCTGGTGACGCTGGCCGTGCAGGTGTGGGCCTTCTTTCGGGTGGGCTTCCGGACCTACTGGCGGCTGCCCGAGGGACCGGAGCGCGCGCTGGTGCTGGGCCTGCTGGCATACATGGTCTACTCCGTGGCGCACGGCCTGATCGACAATTCGTTCTTCCTCACCGACCTGGCCCTGATCTTCGCCTGGGCCAGCGGTATACTCTCCAACCTGTACGTCGCGACGCGAGAATCCGAACGAGGGTGATCGGCTTGGTTAGGGTCAGACTTCCGAAGTTCCCAAAACTTCGGAAGTCTCGAAAAGCTCGGAAGTCTGCGTGAGAATGCCACCATTTGCCCCTTTTGCGTACGCCGGAAAGCCTATTGACACGACTGAATAAGGCATGATATAATCGACATAAGAACAGTCTTCGTCGCGGTTACGAAGAGCTCTCGTCGGAGGGATGGGGGCGCTGACAGGCATCGTGAAGGAGGTCAGAACATGCGTAACTTGTGGAAATGGGCAATTGCCGCGCTCGGTCTCGCACTGCTGTTCAGTCTGGTCCTGACGCCGGCGGCGTCAGCATGGGGTCCAGGGAACAAGCTGGGCTATCGTCCGGCATATCCGGTGGCGCCGAACAACGGCAGTTACAGATACGTGGGCTGCGTGGGCTGCAACAACTACTACCCAAACAACGGGTATTCGTACGTCTATCCGTACAGGTACCCTTACAGCTACCCGTACAACTACTCCTACGTCTACCCGAACAATAACAACACCTATAACTATTCCTACGCACCGCCACTGACGAGCAACGGCGGGTGGGGCTCGTTCGGAACGTACCAGAATTGGGCGAACGCGTTCTACCAGCAACATGGGCGGTGGCCGAACCAATCGGACATCAACGACTACTGGTGGTCGCAGGGCTTCGCCCAGCGATACGGGTTCTCACCATTTGCGCCCGCGCCATACCCATACTACCAATGAGACCCGATAGTTAGAAACCCCGGCTTCATCGAAGCCGGGGTTTTGGTTTTCTGCTTCAGCGCCGCTCGGCTGACCTGGAGCGCGTCGGGCGACCGGCCTGATGGCTCGCAGGGTGATTGCCCCAAAATCGGCGGGGCATCATGAGCTTCGCGCCGCAGAGCCAATAAATAGACAAAAAAACCCACCCTGGTCCAAGGGGGGGACGAGGGTGGGAATGTCCCCCCGCTAATAATTGGGGGGGAACGAAAGGGGGGGAGCCAGATCGAGGAGTTTCCCGTCTCCTCGTACCGGCGAACTGGGGGAGGAAGGCCGCGTCGAGCAGCGCGGCTTAGTAGAACCCAATTCAATTCAACACTTTCATATTACGCTTCAAGCATACCATAAAAAAAGGGGGAACGCAATAGGTTTTACGTGAAGAATGTGTGAATAATGTGGTACGCCGAAAGCGGGCAAAAAGAAACCCACCCTGTCCATTTGGGGACGAGGGTGGGCGGGGGTGGGTCCCGCCTATCGGCGGGGAGGGGAGCCAAGGGAGAGGAATCTGCGCTAATCCTCTGCCTTGGCCGTGTGCGGAGAAACTGCGGGGAGTAAGCACCGTGTCGAGCAGCACGGTGTGGCGCATAGGTCCAAAACTACGTTGTTAATTTCCTCTTGCTAACCACGTCTAAAGCATACCATGATTTGGCGCATAAAGCAATAGGTTTACCGTGAAAATGCCGTGAAGCTCTCGTGAACAAGTTGTGAAGGTGAACCTGGCAAAAAAAGACCCACCCTGTCCGTTGGGGGGGACGAGGGTGGGCGGGGGCGGGTCCCGCTTGTCAGCGGGGTGGGGAGCCAAGGGAGAGGAGTCTTCCCTTAAATCCTCTGCCTTGGCCAAATATGGAGGAAGAGGGAGGAAACTGCACCGTGTCGAGCAGCACGGTGTGGTGCACAGGTCAGTAACTACGTTGTTAATTTCCTCTTGCTTACCACGTCTATAGCATACCATGACTTGCCGCATAAATCAATAGGTTTACCGTGAAAATGCCGTGAAGCTCTCGTGAATAAATTGTGAAGGTGGTCCTGATCACAAAAAAACCCACCCTGTCCGTATGGGGGGGACTAGGGTGGGTGAGGGCGGGTCCCGCTTGGTGGCGGGGAGAGGCAGTCAAGGGAAAGAAAGTCTTTGCAACCTTCTCTCCCTTGACCTTCAACGGGAGGGGTGGAGGAGGAAGAACACCGTGTCGAGCAGCACGGTGTAGGTACCAAGTTCAAAAACCCTAAAGGTCATTGTTAATTTGCTCTTGCTGACTACATTGTCAAGCATACCACGACCGGATGCACAAAGCAATAGGTTTTGCGTGAAAGTGATGTGAAATTGCCGTGAAGGATCTGTGAACGGAGTGAACGGAGGCTGAGTGCGTCAAATCGAAGCCGCCCCCGCGGCCGCGGGGGCGGCTTCAGTCGCTTTGGTGCGGTAGATGCGTTGAGGCTATTGCTCGGTTGCCACCGGGCCGGGCATGAACCCGCGGGTCGTCGGGCCGCTGATCGCGTTCGAAGTGTCCCGGTCGAACACGTGCAGCCGGGTCGTGTCTACAGTCAGGCACACGTCCTCGCCGGTGTTGACCGTCGCGCGCGGCGTGACCCGGGCCACAAACATGGTCCCGTCGATGGCCAGGTGCAAGAATATCTCGTTGCCCATCAGCTCGCGGACGTCCACGCGGGCGTTGATGTCCGAGCCGCACGTGCCCTCCGGCACGTGCCCGCTGACGTAGACGTCTTCCGGGCGGATGCCCAGCACCACGTTCTTGCCCACGTAGGGCTTCACGGCCGGCACGCGCTCGGGCGGGAGCGGCAGACTGAACGACTGGGTCGCGATGTCGACCCCATCGCCCTTCACCACCAGCTTGCTGTCGAAGAAGTTCATAGCCGGGCTGCCGATGAACCCGGCGACGAACATGTTGGCCGGCGCGTCGTAGAGGTTCTGCGGCGTGTCGACCTGCTGCAAGAGGCCCTTGTCCATGACGGCGATGCGCGTGCCCATGGTCATGGCCTCAGTCTGGTCGTGCGTGACGTAGATGAAGGTCGCCTGGAGGCGCTCGTGCAGCTTGATCAACTCGGCGCGGGTCTGTACGCGCAGCTTTGCGTCCAGGTTGGACAGCGGCTCGTCCATCAGGAAGACCTTAGGGTGGCGGACGATGGCCCGGCCCAGCGCCACGCGCTGGCGCTCGCCACCGGACAGCTGCTTGGGCTTGCGGTTGAGGAGTTGATCGATGCGCAGGATGCCAGCCGCTTCCTTCACCCGAAGGTCGATGTCGTCCTTCGGCGTGTGGCGCAGCTTCAAGCCGAAGGACAGGTTGTCGTACACGCTCATGTGGGGATAGAGCGCGTAGCTCTGGAACACCATGGCGATGTCCCGGTCTTTTGGCAAGACGTCATTGACGACGGAATCGTCGATGTAGATCTCGCCTTCGTCTACCTCTTCCAGACCGGCCAGCAGGCGCAACGAGGTGGTTTTTCCGCAGCCCGGAGGGACCGACAAAGACGAGGAACTCCTTATCGGCAATGTCGATGCTCAGGCTGTTAACGGCAAGAGTCTCTCCGAAACGCTTGCTCACCGAACGATAACTGACTGATGCCATTCCATCCTCCTGATTGACCCTGCTCTACGTTGACAAGTTGCGACGGGCGGCGCAAACGCCGCGACCTGGGAACGAATCTGCACTGATCCCTCTACTCGCACTGGGCTGGAGAGACGGCCGGTCACAGAGCTGCTGATGACGGCAGCGCTCGAAGCAAGAATCCGACGACTATGGGAGTACACGCATTGTCACTAGATGCAGAATACCATATCTGACAGGGTTTGTCAATAGGATGTGGCGCACGGCGATTGCATTATATTCGTTGCGCTGTGGCCCGGGACGCGCTATTGGAGGCGACGCAGCGCCGGCATGCGCACCCACAGGTAAGCGGAGAACAGCAGCATGAACACCGCGCCGGCGGCGACGGTGATCGGCGCGCCGACCGTCTCCGCCGCGAATCCGGTCAGAAGCGCGCCGACCGGCATCGGGCCGAAGAAACCCAGGGAGTAGATGCTCATGACGCGCCCACGCAGGTCATCGGTCGTGAGGGATTGGAGCAGGATGTTGACCCCGTTCAAGACCAGCATCCAGCCCCAGCCAACGCCGAAGAGCATCAGCAGGGAGAGCGGCAGTCCCCGCACGACTGCCCAGACGATCAGCATCACCGGGAGAACCATCATGCCCGTGGTCAGCAGCTTGCCCCTGATCTGCGCGCGACCGAGCGAAGCGATCATCAGCGCGGCCGTCAACGAGCCGACTCCGCGGGCGGACTGCAGGAAGCCATTGGTGGTGGAGTCGCCGTGCAGAATGTCCACCGCCCAGGCGGGCAACAGTGTGTTGTAGGTCATTGCGAAGATGGTGACGACCATGGGTATGGTGACCAGCACCCGAATGGTCGGCTCCTGCAGCACGTAGTGGAGTCCTTCTTTGAGATCCTCGAGGGCCGAGCCGATCCGTGCCCGGGCGGGCTGCGTGTCGATCTTCATCATCAGCAGGGCCGAGATAACGGAGAGGAACGAGATGCCGTTGATGGTGAAGCACCACGCCGGCCCGAAGGCCGCGTAGACGAGGCCGGCGGCGGCAGGGCCGATGGCGCTGCCCAGATTGAACATGCTGGAGTTGAGCGCGATGGCGTTGCTGAGGTCCTCGCGCTCGACCAGCTCGACGATGAACGACTGGCGGGCCGGCGCGTCGAACGCGTTCGCGACGCCCAGGGCGAAGGCCAGCAGCACGACGTGCCACGCCTGGACCAGGCCGAGGAACGTCAGGCCCGCCAGGATGAAGGCCAGGAGCATCATGCTCGTCTGGGTGATCAATAAGAGCGTGCGGCGCGACATGCGATCGCACACGACGCCGCCGAACAGCGTGAGCAGCGCCATGGGCACTCCGGTCGCAAAGCCGACGTAACCCAGGTAAGCCGGAGACTGAGTCAGCTCGAACACGAGGAAGCCTTGGGCGGTGTTCTGCATCCACGTTCCCACGAGCGAGCCGGCCTGGCCGGTGAACCACAGCCGGTAGTTGCGATGTGCGAACGAGGCGAAAGCGGCCTTCGCGCTGGGCCGAGGCAGGGGGCGCGGGGCCGGCGCCGTCTCGGCGCTCAGGTTGCCGGCAGCCGGCGCGGACTGTTCGGAATCGATCGTCAATGCCATCCTCCGCCGTGGTTGCATCCCAACCAGGCAGAAATGTTGTGGGTCGAGCCGTTGGCGGCAATTATATGCCGCTACCCGGTCAGCAGCAAATGACAGCCGCCGCCGGTTCGAATCTTCGCCCCGCCTGAACATGCTGTAACGTGAATTTACGTGCTTGCACCAATTGTGCTACAATATAGACGAAAGTAACAAATCCCTTTGGTGAGGATAAAACTGATGGCGCAACCCAAAATCCTGGTGATCGATGACAGCCCGGTCAGTTTGCGGTTGGTGTCAGGCTTCCTCGCTGCGCTCAACGTTCGGACGGTGACGGCGGCCAGCGCGGAGGAGGGCATTGCCGTGGCGCGCGCCGAGCATCCGGATCTGGTGCTGTGCGATATCGTGCTGCCCGATCGTGACGGTTACGCCGTTCTGGCGGACTTGCGAG
The DNA here is from genome assembly GCA_963843645.1 of uncultured Chloroflexia bacterium. Lineage (GTDB taxonomy): Bacteria > Chloroflexota > Anaerolineae > DAOTYC01 > DAOTYC01 > CAWJLE01. The sequence goes on from CAWJLE010000007.1 coordinate 128,757, forward strand.
CCGATCCCATGTTGGCGGAAACGCCGGTCGTGATGATGACGGGCGTCTCCGCTCACAAGGATCGCATGAAGGTGGTCAACAGCGGAGCGGACGATCTGCTGACCAAGCCCTTCGATCTGGCCGAGCTGAGCTCCCGCGTGAAAGCGCTGCTGCGCCTGAAGGCTCGCGAGGACGCTTTGCGCGAGACCAACCAGCGCCTGCGGGAGCGGGTTTACCTTCTCTCTACGCTGTTCATCGTCGGCCACGAGCTGCAAGAAAGCCTCCAGGCGCAAGACGTTTACCGCGTGATCCGGGAGACGCTGCAAACCATCGTGGGCGCGGACCAGTTTGCCATCTACGTGCGGGAGGATCCGGCGGCGGAGCCCGCGGGGGACCGGGACGAGGAGCCGACGCGCTTTCGGCTGGCGGCCGCTCACGGTCTGGACCCGGGCACGTGCGCCGAGATGGCGCAGTGGGGCACGGCGACGGCGCCCGAGCCGATTGCCACAGTCCTCGCGACCGCCCAACCGTATTACCACCATGGCTCAGGCGACGCTCCGGCCCTCGTCTGTGGCCGGCCTATCGTCGCGGCGGTGCCCCTGGTGGCCGCCCGGAAGGTGATAGGCCTGATCAACGTCCACGCGTTCGCCCGCTGCCGTGGCGATTCGACCGACTTCGAACTGGTGGCCATGCTGAGCAGCCAGGTGGCCGGCGCCATCCACGCTCTGCGCATGCAGTCGGAGCTGAGCGAATACGCCGGCCGGCTGACCGAGGCCGGCGAGGCGCTGGAAGAGACTCGGCGAACGCTCGAGGAGCAGATGTTCCACCGCCACACGCTGATGCTGTTCAGCGCCCAGCTCCACGCGGCGGGGGACGTGCCGGACACGCTGACGGCGGTCAACGACCTGCTCGTCAATTTCGTCGGCGCAGCCAGCTATCGCCTGATCTACTTCGACCAGGGCGAGGCGCGGGTGACTTCGTCCGGGGAGCCGGCGCACGAGGGTGGTGCAACGTCTGCGCCTGGAACGGCCGAATGGACGGAGGTGGTCGACCGCGTGATGGCGACCGGCGAGCCGCTGTTCAAGCCGGACGACGCGGTGATCGCCGCCATCCCGCTGATGATGGCAGGCCAGACGTGCGGCGTGCTGTTGATCGAGCGACTGCTGCCGCACAAGACCGGGCTGAGCGCAGAAGACATGGAGCTGTTGTCTCTGCTGGCCCAGCACGTGGCGATCGCCCTGTTCACCGCGTACAGCCGGGAGCGGCATGAGGCGCGCCGCCGTGACTTCTACGCGATGGTGGCGCACGATTTTCGCAGCCCGCTGTCCACCCAGTCGCTCGGATTCGAGCTGCTCGAGTCCGGCATGATCGGAGCGCTCAACCCGGAGCAGCAAGACATCATCAACACCGCGATCGCTCTGAACGTGCGGCTGGTGGGACTGGTGGACGACTTCCTGGCTTACTCGCAGATTGAAGCCGGCGGATTACAGCTCAGTCGCGCGCCGACGGATCTGGTGGAGCTCGTGCGAGAGACGGCGCACGAGATGCGCCGTCTCGTGCAGAGCCGGGAGCAAACGCTGGAGCTGAGCCTGCCCGACCACCCGATCGAGCTGTCGCTGGATCGGCTGCACATGAAGCGCGTGGTGGCGAATCTGCTGGCCAACGCACACAAGTACAGCCCGACCGGCGGGCACATCGAGGTGAGCCTCACCGAATCACCCACTGAGGTTCAGGTCCACGTGAAGGACGACGGTCCGGGCATTCCCGCGGACGAGGTCCCGAAGCTGTTCCGGCGCTACTATCGCATCCAGGACGAGCGCAGCCTCAAGCACGGCACGGGGCTGGGTCTGGTTATCGTGAAACAGATGGTGGAGGCGCACGGCGGCCGTGCCTGGGTGGAGAGCGCGGGGGTGCCGGGCCAGGGCAGCACCTTCTCCTTCTCTCTGCCGAAAACGGCCGATTCTACTCGGGACACGCAGACCGTCAGTTTCGATTGAGGATGCCGATCACTGAGACGCCATCCAAGTGACCCAGGAGTGAGCGGATGCCCAATGTACCCGAAATGGAAGAGCCCAGTGCCGGCATCGAGGCTTATCGCAGGCGGCTGAACCACCCGGACGAGGGCGTGCGGCGTGCGGTCTGCATGGAGTTGGCCGGGGAAGGCTGGTTGGGCTGCGACCAGTTGCTGTTCGACGTGCTGGCGGACCCCAGCCCTTACCTTCGCGAGATTGCCGCCGCGGGCCTGGTGGAGCTGGCCACGGAAAAAACCGTCGCACGCCTGGCCGAGATGCTGCGCCTGGAAGACCCCGCCGCGCGCAACGAGGCGATGGCGGTGCTGGTACACCTGGGCGACCGCGCCCGGCCGTCGATGGAACGCCTGCTGGCCGACGGCGACAGCGACGTGCGCATCTTCGCCGCCAACGTACTGGGTGACATCCGCCAGCCGGCCGGGTTCGAGGCTCTGGCGGCCGCACTGGCCGACGCGAACGAGAACGTGCGTTACGCGGCGGCCGAGGCGCTGGGCAAGATCGGCGATCCGCGCGCGGTGGGCCCGCTGCTGGAAGCGGTCCACACCGATGATTGGGTGCGCTTCGCCGCCATCGAGTCACTGGGACAGCTGGCCGATCCCGCGGCGGTGCCGCACCTCGTGCCACTGCTGAGCGACCCCTGGCTCCGCCTTCCGGCAATCGAGGCGTTGGGTCGGCTGGGGGACGGGCCTCTGGGCTGGCAGCTGCTTCCGCACGTGTCCGACGAAAACGCGATGGTCGGCCACGCGACGATTGCGGCCCTGGGCCGCCTCGACGCGCGCCACGGCACTCAGTACCTGGCCCGCCTCGATGCGGTGACGGTCGCCACATTGGTGGAAGGCGCGCTGACCGAGACGGACCCGGCGGTGCGGCGGTCTGCTGTGATCGCACTGGGTTGGGGCGGACCTGCCATGCTGCTGCCGCGGCTCCTGGAGCGATTGGACGATACGGCGGGGGAGGTACAGGATGCCGCCCGAACTGCGCTCGTGTCGCTGGGCCGGCGCGAGCTGCCCGCCTTGCTGGAGGTCTTCGCCCGGCCTGAAGCCGACCATCGGACGGCGATGGCTGCTGCGCTGGGAGAGATCTGCGATCCGGCGGCCGCGGAGGCGCTCATCGCCGCGCTGAGCGATGAGTCCGGGCCCGTCCGGGCCGCCGTCGCCGCGAGCCTGGGCCGCCTGGGAAGCGCAGGGGTCAGTCCCCACGCGGAGGCCGCGCTGCTGGCACGTTTGTGTGACGCCAGTGCGGACGTGCGGCGGGCCGCCGCGGGCGCCCTGGGCATGCTCCGAAGCTACAAGGCCTCGGGACCGCTGATCGGGCTGTTGGGCGACCCTGTCGAGACGGTGCGGATCGAGGCGGCGGCTGCGGTCGCTCGCATCGGCGCCCCAGGCGTCGCCGGGCAGCTGGCTTCACTGTTGGCGGGCGCCAGTTCCGAGGCCCGCGAAGCGGCTGCCCGCGCACTCGGCTTGTTGGCCCAGGCGGGCGCCGATTCCGCTGCCGAGGCGTTCCTGATCGAGGCGCTGAACAACTGCGACCTCATCGTGCGCCGGCTTGCTGCCGCTGCGCTGGGCCGGGGGGCGACTCCATCCGGCGGGTCAGGGCAGACGACCACACTCCTCACCGCGCTGCTCGATGAGGACTGGCAGGTGCGCAAGCTGGCTGCCGAGGCATTGGGCAGGCTGGGCGATAGTCGGGCGGCGGCGGGCTTGTTGGGAGCGCTGTCCGACCACAACCTGTGGGTGCGGTACGCGGCGGTTCGAGCGTTGGGCGAATTGGGCGACCGGGCGGCGGTGGACGCGCTGCTCAGGACGCTGGATGGGGACGAGGATGCGGTCAAGCTGGCAGCGGTCGGGGCGCTGGGCCAGCTGGGGGATCCGAAAGCAATACCGGCGCTGGAGGCGATGAGCCGCCACCCGGACCCGGACTTCCGCTGCATGGCGGCGGAGGCACTGGGCAGGATATGGAAGGCGTCCCGGGTTTCGGTGACTTCGGAGGTCAGCGGGAATACGGCGGAAGGGGCGTTGCGACCGCTCTTGTTCGACCCGCAGCCGAGCGTGCGGCGAGTGGCCGCGCAGATGCTCGGCGCCGCGGGCGGGGAGTGAGTCCCAAATGCCTGACGAGTGTTCCTTCGACGATTTCGATGCGCTGCGGCGGCTGATCTGTCGCGCCGTGGGCATCTGGCTGGGCGATACGAAGCTGACTTTTCTCCAGGTGCGCCTGACCGACCGGTTGCGAGCCTGCAACATCTCGTCAGTACGTGAATATTACCATTTCCTGCGCTTCGATCCCCGTGGCGAGGAGGAGATCCAGCACCTGATCGACGCGGTCACGGTGAACGAGACCTGGTTCTTTCGCGAGACCGCGCCTCTGGAGGTTTGGCGCGACGTCGTCCTGCCCCAGTTGCTGAGGACGACCAACGGCACGGGCCGGGTGCGGGCCTGGGTGGCGGGCTGCTCGACCGGCGAAGAGGCATACTCGCTGGCCATGCTGCTGCTTTCCACCTATCCCGGCACGGCGGCCGATATGGTTGAGATTTTTGCGACGGACGTCAACAACCGCGCGCTGGAGCTGGCCCGGGCCGCCGTGTACGATCCGCACAGCACGCGTCACACCGATCCGATTCGGCTGGACGCCTACTTCGAGCGGCGCGCCGATGGCCGGCTCGGAGTGTCCGAAGCGGCGCGGGCCTTGGTGCGTTTCGGCCGGACCAACCTGATCGATCCGGCGCTGGCGCGGCGAGTGGCGGCCGTGGACGTGATCCTGTGCCGCAACGTGCTCATGTACTTCGATGCGGATCACCGCCGGGTAGCACTGGCCAACCTGCACGCCACGCTGCGCCCGGGCGGTCTGTTGATCCTGGGCCAGTCCGAGATTCTGGCGCACTCCGTCACGCCTTTCTCGTTGGTTAAAGTGTCCGATACGATCATGTATCGAAAGGATTGACGATGACAGTGGGACGTCCTGCGGTGGGTCCTCAAGCTCCGATCCGCGAACGAAAAGGAGATTCTGGGATGGGGGTGTCGGTTTTGGTGGTGGACGATTCAAACAGCGTGCGCCAGATGGTGCAATTCGCGTTGAAGTCGCGCGGGTACGGCGCCACGCCGGCAGCGGACGGCGTCGAGGCGCTGGAAGCGCTCGACCGCGGGCGATTCGATTTGATCGTACTGGATATCAACATGCCGCGGCTGGATGGGCTGTCGCTGCTGAAGATCGTGCGTGACCGCACGGAGCTGCAGTCTGTGCCTGTTCTGGTGCTGACGACGGAGGGGCAGGAAGCAGACCGCGATCAGGCTCTGGCGCTGGGCGCGACCGGCTACATGCGCAAGCCTTTCAAGCCGACGGAACTGCTCGAACGCGTCGGGGACCTGCTCAAGGCCTGATGGGGGTGGTCATGCTTGATCCTGATCCTGATCTGGATCTGGACGCGCAGCTGCTGGCGCAGATGCGTGAGGACTTCCTATCAGAATCGAAGGACATCCTGGAAGGGATGGGGACGCTGCTGGCCGGGTTGGAGCGCGGCGGTGACCCGGACCTGATCCACCGGATCTTCCGCTCGATGCACACGCTGAAGGGCACCGCCGCGTTCGTCGGCCTGGAGTCGATGCGCCGGCTGGCCCACAGCATGGAGAACATCTTCAGCGCCGTGCGCTCTGAGACGCTGTCTGTCGACGCGAAACTGATCGACCTGGCCTTCAGCGCCGTGCAGGCTTTGAGCACGATGCGGGACGACATCGTGCACGGCGGCGACGGCGAGCTGGACGTCGATGCGCTGATTCGCCAGCTGGACGCCGTGGTCAAATCCAGCGGATCGACCGAGGCCGGCGGTGCGCCGCTGCCGGAATCGATTCAGGGCCTGCGCGCGGCGCTGGGCGACGGTGACGCACCGGTCGTGGACAGCTCACCGCAGGACCGTGCCCCAAGAACCGGTGGGCGGCTCTGGATCCGGCGCGGCCGACGGGGAGTCTTCCGAAACGACGCAGACTCCCGAAGTCAGCGAAACTTCGGAAGCTCCGAAGGCGTCGGACGTCCCGAAAGCGGCGGAAGTCCCTGAGACGACGCTGCGCGTGGAGGTGGACACGCTCGACACCCTCATGACGCTCGTCGGCGAGCTGGTCACGGCCCGCAATTCGCTGGCGTCGACCGCCGAGCGTCTGGGCGACGAGACGCTCCAGGACAACGTGGTGGCGATCCACCGGCTGACCCGGCAGCTCCAGGCGGCGGTCAGCTCGGTGCGGCTGATGCCGGTCGAGCGTCTCTTCGACCGGTTCGTGCCGGTGGTGCGGAACCTGGCCCGAGAGCGAGGCAAGCTGGTTCGGCTGATGATTGAGGGCGGCGAGACGCCGCTCGACCGCACGGTGTGCGATCGCATGTACGATCCGATGGTCCACCTCCTGCGCAACGCCGTGGACCACGGCCTGGAATCAGCTGAGGTGCGCCGTGCCGGCGGCAAGCCAGCGGAGGGCCTGTTTCGCCTGTCGGCGGAGCGCCGGTGATGACATGTACCTGCGCGTGAGCGACGACGGCGCAGGAATCGATCCGGCCCGGCTGCGTCAGCTGGCTGTGGGGCGAGGGCTGATGTCGGAGGGTGAGGCCGACGCGCTGACGTGAGGATCAGGCGCTGCGGCTGATCTTCCGCACCGGTTTCAGCACGGCGTCCAAGGTGACCGAGATGTCGGGCCGCGGTGTCGGGTTGGACGTGGTGCGGAACACGTGCGGAGCCTGCGCGGGCACGTCGACGTGGAGACCACGGTCGGCCGGGGACGACGTTCGTCATCCGCCTGCCGCTGACTCTGGCCATCGTACAGGTGCTGCTCGTTCGCGTGGGCGCGAACATCTACGCTCTGCCGCTAAATGCGCTGCGTGAGACGCTGCGATTGTCGCCCATGGACGTCGAGGTGCTGCATGGGCAGCCGGACGGCCTTCGTTCGTCGAGCGCCCGCTGCCGCTGTATCGGCTCGCGGACTGGTTGGTCTCAGAGCGCGCGCCGGCAGGGCGACCAGAGGGGCCGTCCCACGGTGGGTGAAGGGCGGCCACTGGGAATCGCGCCCGGGCCCGGCCGGGTGGCGTCCATTCCCGGCGGACGCCTCGACGGCGTGGGGCCGTGGCAGGCGTTGGTGATTCGCCTGACCCGAGGCGACGAGGCATGGCTGGTGGATGAACTGGTGGGCAAACAGCAGGTGGTGATCAAACCTCTCAGTCCTTACCTGGGCACGATTCGCGGTGTGGAGGGGACTGCGATCCTCCCCGATGGCGCGGTGACCTTGGTGCTGGACGTCGAGAGCTTGAGCCAGGTCTGACGTAGGACGTACAGGATGGGAAGGGGAAAACACTATGCCAATCGTGCCGGCAGGCGGTGGGAAACAGACAAAGCGATTGCCGTTCTTTCAATCGATCCGTGGGCGACTCATGGTGCTCTTCCTGGTGTTGGCGCTCGCGCCGCTGATCGTGGCGGGCAGCGCCGTCTACGTTCAGGCGCGGGCGGCGATCACGCACGCCGCACTGGACCGGCTGGCCGCGGTGCGTGACAACCGCGCGCGCCAGGTCCAGATGTATTTCTCCAATCTGGACGGCGTGCTGAAGACGCTCAGCACCAGCAGCGACGTCATCCAGGGGTACGTCGAGCTGGCGTCGTCTTTCCGAGACCTGGGCGCGGACGAAGCGCGCGCGATGTACCTGAACCGTTCAGAGCAGCTCAATGCCGGCGACGGCAGCCGCTACTCGACGGCACATGCCCGCTACCTGCCCTTGTTCAGAGAATGGGAGCGGGACCTGTCGGTGACGGACGTGTTCCTCGTGGACACCGACGGCTCCGTCGTCTTCAGCGTCGAGAAGGGCGACGAGTTCGGGACGAGTCTCGTGACCGGGAAGTACGCCGACGTCCCAGTGGCTCAGCTCTATCGCATGCTGCGCGCGCAGACCACATCGGATCTGCGGATGGTGGATTTCTCCAAGTTTTCGATGCCAAAGGAGCAGCGTGCGGCCTATCTGGGTCGAACCCTCGTGGCAAACGGCCAAACGGTGGGCATGCTCATCATGGAGCTGCCGCTGGCCGAGGTCGATCAGATCATGGGCGATCGCGCCGGCCTGGGCGAACACCGGCCAGGCCTTCCTACTCGGACGTGACGGCCTGATGCGCACGGACTCACCACTGGCGGAGGAGAGCACCTTCCTGACGCAGGAGGTCACCAGCCAGGCTGCGAGCCTGGCTGCGGCGGGCCAGACCGGCGAGCGGCTCGACGTCAGCTACCGTGGCATGCCGTCCTGGTCGCGTACTCGCCGCTGTCGGTGGGCGGTGTGACCTGGTCCCTCCTGACGCGAGATCGACCAGGGCGAGGCGCTGGCCGGCATCAAGCCCCTGACCTGGTCGTTGGGCGGTATCGGCGTCCTGGCGTTGACCTTCGCGGTGCTTGCCTCTACGTGGCTGGCGGGTGCAATGACGCGAAGGGTGGCGGACGTTCCGACGCGGCCGCCGCCTGGCGGTCGGAGATCTGACCAGGCGTGCGCCCCTGCACGTTGCAGGAGACGAGATGTCCCGGCTCGCCGACACGTTCAACGGAACCATGGACGGGCTGCGTGACATCGTGCGAGGGCATCGTGGACAGCGCCACCAGGCTGTCGTCTGGGGCGACGCAAATCAGCGCATCGGCGAACGAAATGTCGGCCGGAGCTGAGAGTCAGGCCATGCAGGTGATCCGGACCTCCGCCTCGATGGAGGAGATGTCGGCGACCGATCCAGGAAGTGGCGCGCAACGCCCGGGCTACGGCCGATGCGAGCGAGGCGGCCGTGGAGCGTGCGCGGAACGCCGCAGCGCGCATCGAGGACGCGCTGACAGGCCTGGGCCAGGCGAACGACTCCCTGCAGGAGCTGCGGCAGCGGTCCGCGGAGATCGATCGGCTGGTGACCCTGACTGCGGACATCGCCGCGCAGACGAACTTGCTGGCGCTCAATGCGGCCATCGAGGCGGCGGGCGCGGGCGCGGCCGGGGCCCGATTCGACGTGGTGGCAGAGGAGATTCGCAAGCTGGCGCAGCGGGCGGCGCAATCGACGGCGGAAATCGGTGCGACCGTTGCGGCGGTGCAGCAGGAGACGGAGCTGGCGGCGCAGCGGATGGCGGACACGGCCGGACAGGCCGAGGGGGCGGGCCAGTCGCTGTCGGACATCGTGGAAGGGATCGTTTCGATCAACGACATGGTGACGGTGATCACCCATTCGGCGGATCAGCAGGCGGCGGCGGCCGAACAGGTGGCGGAAGCGCTGCAGGTGATCACCCAGGTGAGCCAGCAGACGGCGGAGGCGGCGCACGAGACGGCGAAGACCACGGACGACCTGAGCCTGTTGGCGCAGGACATGCGCGCCAGCGTCCAGAAGTTCAAGCTGACGTAATCTGCAGGAGGGCCTCGTTCCTGAGGTCAGACTATGGTCGAAAAGAGAAGCGCGTGCGAGTAGTGGCGTTCCGGCTGGGTGAACAGGAATACGTCGTGGATGTGGCGGAGGTTCAGGAGCTGATCCGGCAGCCGGAAGAGCTGCTGCACCTGGACACCGCACCGGCCCTGGTGTCCGGGCTGGTCCACCAGCGCGGCCGGCTCGTGCCGGTGATCGACTTGCGGCGGAAGCTGGGACTGGGTCCGATGGCGCCGGCGCCCAACGATTGCATCATCATCCTGCGGCTGCCGGTAGGCCCGGTGGGGTTCCTGGCCGACTCGGCGTCGGAGCTGCTGTGGGCTGAATCGGCGGCCTACGAAGCGCCTTCGCCGGTGGTGCTTGGGGTAAGCGACGAGTTCGTCAAGGGCGTGGCCAAGGTGGGCGACCGCCTCAGAGTGATGCTCGACCTCGAGAAACTGCTGACGCCGGAGGGCTGGCAGGCTGTCGCGGAGACGGCCGGCGAGCCCGGAGAAATGCGGGACCCGGCAGCGGCTCGCCTGGACCAGCGGTCCCTGGTGGTCTTCGATCTGGACGAAGCGCTGTACGGCGTGCCGGTGACCGACGTGAGCGAAGTGCGGGACGAGCCGCCCAGCATGCCGCTGCCCAACGTGCCGTCGCACGTCCGCGGGCTGATCAACCTTCACGGCGCGGTTATGCCGGTGATCGACCTGCGGGTCCGGCTCGATCGGCTCCCCGGGCAGGACAGCGAGCCGCCGGCCGGTCCCTCGGGCGGGATCGAAGACGGCCGGGCAGACGCTCTCCCCGCGCGAGACGGGCAGTCGCAGGGAGGGTTGGGCCGATTGATCGTGCTGCGTGGACCGGGCTATCCGGCGGCCCTTTCGACCGACGCGGTCCGGGGTCTATGGCGCCTGCCGCGCGCCGGTTTCCAGTCCGTGCCTTCCAATCTCAACTCCGGCCTGTGCCGCTATTGTGACGAGGTGACGCGCGTTGGAAGCGACCCCGGCCGCCTGCTGATCGTGCTCAACGTCCAGCGGTTGCTGGCCGGTACGTCACCGGCGACAGAAAGGAAGCAGTCCTCGTGAAGAAGATCCGGGTGCTCGTGGTAGACGATTCGGACTTTTGCGCCGAACGCTGCCCGGTTGCTCGAAAGCGAGCCGGACATCGAAGTCATTGCGACGGCTGCGACCGGCATCGAGGCGCTGGAAAAGACGCGTGACCTGCGGCCGGACGTCATCACTTTGGACGTGATGATGCCGGATATGGACGGCCTGGCGGCTCTGAGGCTGATCATGCGAGACACACCCACGCCGGTCGTCATGGTCAGCATGACCACGTACGACGGCGCGTGGGAAACGTTGGAAGCCCTCGCTCTGGGGGCGGTCGACTTCGTCACCAAGCCGTCGGGCACGATTCGCTGGATATCGCCGGGCGCCGCGCCGAGCTCGGTGGAAGGTGCGCCTCGCCTACGCGACGCGGCGCAGATCGCCGAACGCGCGCAGCGGAGCCGGAGCGTTTCCGGGACCTGCGCGAGGGGACCGGCCACGGCGCGCTTGAGATGCCTTCCCCGGGAACTTCAGCCGAGGAGAGCCGGGCGAAGCCGCTGACCGGGCCCGCTGCCTGCGGTGAAGCCCGGCGCGAGGCCGCTGTCGCCGGTTCCGGCCGATCACTGGCCCACTGTCTTCGGCAAAGCCCCGCACCGGGACGCTGCCGCCTGCTCGCCCGTCGACCGGGCCTCACTGTCCCACGTGAAGCCCGGCACGAGGCCGCTATCGCCCGCCCGGCCGACCACCGGTCCGCTAACGGCCAGGCTGCAGACGGGTCCGCTCGAGATCGACAAGTCCATCTCGGACCGCACCGTTTGCTGTCGCGGGGCGGAAGCCGGGTGGTCGCCATAGCCGCGTCCACCGGCGGACCGGCGGCGCTGCAGGAGCTGGTGCCCCGGCTGCCGGCTGATCTGGGGGCCGGGGTGGTCATCGTGCAGCACATCGCCCCTGGATTCACGCGACCGTTCGCCGAGTTGCTGGACAGCCTGTCTTCGCTGACGGTCATCGAGGCCGTCGACGGCTCGCCGATCCTCCCCGGAGTGGCGCTGGTCGCTCCGGCGGGCCTGCACGTGCGCGTCGTGCAGCAGGGCGGCGCCTACGTCACTCAACTCGATCCGGAGCCGTCACGGGCTCGCCACCGACCGTCCGCCGACGTCCTGTTTCGGTCCATCGCCCAGTGCTGCGCCGCGGACGCCTGCGCCATTCTACTCACAGGCATGGGCGAGGACGGAGCCCTCGGCCTGCGCGCGGTCTACGAGGCCGGCGGCTGGACCGTCGCCCAGGACGAAGCAACGTCCGTGGTGTGGGGCATGCCGCGCCGAGCCGTGGAGCTGGGCGCCGTCCGCGCGCTGTTGGCGCTGGAAGACATCGCCGCGGAGATCGTCCACGCCACGCGGAGGTAGGCTGCGGTCATCCGTGCGCTGTATGCCGTGACCCGGCTGTCCTTGCGCGCGGGCGCTCCGGCAGCGTCGGCGCAGGACGTCACCCTCGCCCTCGCGTCCCCGCGGCTGTGGCCCGGAGGGCGGGGACGCGCCAGCCGGGGGCGGACCGATCCCCGAATGCATCGAAAAGTGGTGGGAAAACGTTTGCGTCTTCCTATTGACAAGCCTCTCGCATTCATGATATACTAAGTAGTGTTTCCAGATGGACAATCGAAGACGCTCAAACGTGTGAATCAAGGGAGAAAACACATGGATCACGTAGCGTTCACGTACCGTTTCAAGCCGGGCAAGAAGGAGGAGTACTTCCAGGCCCACGCTAACCTGTGGCCGTCCCAACACGAGGCCCTGAATCGCGCTGGAGTGAAGCGCATGGTGGTCTTCTGCCGCGGGGAGACAACTGTTCCTGTTCGCGGACGTCAGGATCGGGAGAAGTACCTGCAGATCTCGGCGACGGACCCGGATTATGAACGCTGGGGCGAGTATATGGCGACGATGCTCGACCAGCCTTACGATGAGAACGAGCCCGGCATCTTCGCCCTGCTGGAGGAAAAATGGGATTGGACCCCGTAGGCTTGCGTCAGCAAGCCGGCGGGGTTTTCGTTTAGTTGACCAACACTGCATGGCAGCCTTGTTCCAGTCCGAACACGATTCCACGTCGCTGAGACTATCAGCTGAGTCGGCAATACGGTTTAGAGTCTGAAGGGCCACACAAACCGCGGAGGGAGCCCGGGAGCTGGCCGTTCACGGCTTCCGGCTCAAGAGATATTTCATTCCACGCCCAACGAAGGAGGAACGAAATGAAGTGTCTGTCGCGCTGGTTAGGCCTGTTTTTGGTTCTGGTCGACAGTCGTAGTTTCGGTCGGGGTGGCTTTTGCCCAGATCCGAACGCCGACGCCGGTGCCTATCCCGCCAGGAGTCAAGGTCGCGGGCATGCCCGAAGTGCTGCCGACGAAGGATGAGCTGACGGCGGCGATCTGGCCCGAGCCTGAAGGATCCCGGCCAACAACGGCAAGACGCTGCGATGATGTTCCAGGGCGGCGGCGACTCGGCCCCGCTGACGGAGCAGAAGGACCTCTTCAAGGCAAGCCACCGGCATCGACTTCAGATCGACGTCATCCCGCCGGAAAGCCTGCACGAAAAGCAGCTGGCTGCCTTCACCGCCGGCGCGGGCGACTACGACATGATGGAAGCTGTACCCCACCTGGATCGGCGAGTATGCCGAGGCCGGCTTCATCGAAAACCTCGACTCGCTATTACACCAAGTACGCCGATCTCATCAACGTCGACGACTTCCTCACCGGCGTGCAGGTCGGCTACGACAAGTACCAGGGCTCCTGGTACGCCATGCCCGTTCGACGGCGACGTCAACATCTTCTACTATCGCAAAGACCTGGTCGACGATCCCAAGGAACAGGAAGCCTTCAAGGCCAAATACGGCTACGACCTGAAGGCCCCGGACACGTGGGACGAGGTGCTGGACCAGGCCGAGTTCTTCAACCGGCCTGCCCGGACATGTACGGCTTCGGCACGCTGGCCCTGCGCACCTGGTGGGCCGCCGACTACTGGGCGAACCTCTACCGCCCGATGATGAAGAACCAGGACGCCCAGAACGGTTTCGTCAACGACCAGGGCGAGTTCGAGCTGGAGAAGGATGCCTTCATCACAGGCCAACGACCTGTACATCGAAGCTGATGAAGTTCTCGCCGGAAGGCATCCTGAACTGGGGTTACCCGGAAACCAAGGAAGGCCTGGGCAACGGCACGGTCGCGCAGTCCATGCAGTGGGCCACTGCCGTATTCCGTGATCCGCGCCAGGCGTCCTACTGGGACAAGCTGGGCTTCGCCCCGATGCCCGGCGTCAAGGCCGCGGACGGCACGATCGTCCGCAAGCCGGCGCTGGCCGTGGGCAAGGCCATGGCGGTGCCCGGTGGACGGCAAGAACAAGGATCTGGCCTTCCAGCTGGCCATGTTCCTGGCCAGCCCGGCCATGCAGATCTACGAGACCAACACCGGCTCCGGCGTCGATCCGAACCGCAAGTCGGTGTACGCGGACCAGCGCGTGATCGGACGTGTGGGACGGCATCATCCCCGCCGCGCATGCCGACATGAACATCGGCGTGCCCGACATCAAGGTCCCTCTGGCCAGCAAGTACTACGATGCACTGGTCGGCGAGCTGCACGCCTCCTGGGCGGGCCAGCAGACCTCGGCGGAAGCCTACGACAAGGTCATGAAGGCCTGGGACACGATCAAGAAAGAAGGGTAATCGTCAGGTTGCTTCGCGGGGCGAGGAAGGCGACCGCCTCGCCCCGCGCCGAGTCGCAGTTCATTGCGAAATACCAGAGGCAGAACGCGAACGCGACCCTTGCGCGCAAGTCCGAAGTCTGTTCTTTGTGTCGTTGGACTTCGTGGTGCGAAACCGTTCGGGGTGGTGAAAATGCAGAAATGGTTGCGCAAGAAACAACCATACCTGCTGATGGCCCCGACGATGATCTGGCTGCTGGCCTTCATCATTTATCCGATGATCTTCTCCATCGTGATGGCCCTCAAGCAGTTCAAGCTGAAGAGGGGCATGTCCTTCTGGGACATGCCCTGGGTGGGCCTTACAATTTCGACAAGGCCATTCACGACGAAAACTTCCTCTACGCAGTGCGGATCACCGTTCTGATCATGCTCGTTGCCGTGACCATCGAGTTCTCTGCTGGGCATGGGGACGGCCCTGCTGCTGACCAAGAAGAACGTCGAAGATGCGATTACCTCTTCATGACCCTGCTGCTGACGCCGATGATGATGCCGATCATCGCCGGCGGCCTGCTGTGGCGCATGTTGTTCGACGTGCGCTGGGGGGCGATCAACGCGGCGATCATGTTCTTGGGCCTGAAGCCCATCGACTTCCTGGGCACGACCACATGGGCCCTGCCGTCGGTCATGCTCGTGGACATCTGGCAGTGGACGCCGTTCGTGATCTTGATCCTGCTGTCCGGGCTGCGGGCGATTCCCGAGGAGCTGTACGAGGCGGCCAAGGTGGACGGCGCGGGCAAATGGCGTCGTTCTGGAGCGTCACCTGGCCGCTGCTGGCCTGGCCGGTGATGATCGTCCTGCTGATCCGTTCCATGGACAGCTTCAAGATCTTCGACGTCGTCTATAGCCTGACGTTCGGGGGGCCCGGCAACAGCACCACCGTGGCCAGTTTCTTCATATACAAGCAGGGCTTCAGCCAGTTCAACCTGGGCTACGCCTCGGCGCTCTATCGTGGATCGTGTTCATCATCGTGTACTTGTTCGCGTTCTTCATCATCCGCTTTCTGCGGCCGCAGGAAGAGGAAGGCGCTCGATGAAAAGGACTGTCAGACGCGTCGTCGACGCCGTGGCCGACCCACATCGTGCTGCTGGTCATCGCCGGCTTGTTCTTCTTCCCGACGTTTTGGGTGTTCATGACGTCGTTCAAGACGCCGCGCGAATACTACTCCATGCCACCGTCGCTGCTCCCGAAGCAGTTCCAGATCTTCCACTACAAGGAGGCCTTCTTCCCGTGGACCGTGGACCCCACCGAGCAGGCCAGCAACTACTGGGTCGAGGAGTCGGCCGGCCGCGTCGAATCGGTGCTGCCGCAGATCCTGAACTCGTTCATCATCACGGCCGGCGCCGTGCATCCTATCGCTGGCGGTGGGCGCGCCGGCGTCGTATGCGCTGTCGCGATTCCGCTTCAGGGGCAGCAAAGACCTGAGCCTGTGGGTGCTGTCCACCCGCATGATGCCGCCCGATCGTGGTCGCGATCCCCATCTTCTGGGTGATGCGATCGATCAGTCTGTCCGGCAAACACATCGGCCTGATCATGGTCTACGTCATGATCAACCTGCCGTTCGTCGTGTGGATGATGAAGGGTTTCTTCGACGACATCCCATACGAGATTGAGGAGGCGGCCCGCATCGACGGCGGCGGCGGTCTGCAGACCTTCCTGCGGGTGATTCTGCCGCTGGCCATCGGCGGCATCGTCGCGACGTCGCTGTTCTGCGTGTTCCTGAGTTGGAATGAGTTCCTGTTCGCGGTGATCCTGACCGACTCGAGCAGCCAGACGCTGCCCGTCGCGCTGAGCCTGTTCCGGCAGGACCGCGGCATCCTGTGGGGCCAGATGAGCGCCGTGATCGTGGTCGCCACCGCGCCCATCCTGCTGATCACTCTGTTCCTGCAGAAGCAGGTGGTCAAAGGCCTGACCGCCGGCGCGGTGAAGAACTGAATGCGGAATGACCGCAAGGAGTGCACACAGGATGAATTGCGTACTGCCGGAGTGCACCGTGCTCCGAATGAGGCCGCACACGAGAGCGTGCCCGAAGTTTCCAAAACGTTGCAGAGAGCCTGCAAGCGCTGTTCGCGACGACCGACGGCAACGGAGCTCCGCGCACCTGGCAGCACTCATTGGTCGTGAGGAGGGACGATGGGGAAGTGTGATGAACCCAATATCGAGCGGCTGCTGGCGGCGTTCGAGCTGCGCGAGACTGGACCGGGTGCCGAACTTCGAGATTCTGATCGAGGACAAGCACGTGGAGCGGCTGTTGGGCCGGCCGGCCGGCCATACCCTGGGCGCGGCCAAGGGCGCCTCGGAGGATGAGTACGTCACGCCCCCGATGGACCCGCACGACTACGTGCAGCTCTGCCAGATGATCGGGCAGGATGCCATCGGCCTGGAGGGGCTGTGGGCGCCGCTCAAACGCCGGGGGCCGGACGGCAAACTGCACATCATCGCCGAAGGCGACGTTCACTCCTGGGCGGACCTGGATCAGGTAGTTCCGCACTCGTGGGAGCTGGACATCGAGCCGAAGAAGCGCCATATCCAGGCGTACATCGACGCGGTCAAGGGCACCAAGCCTGGGCGTGACCATCATGACGGGCGCGGTAGTCATGACGCCGTACCAGTTCATCGTTGGCTTCGAGGACTTCATGGCCAAGGTCTACGAGGACCGCGACTTCGTGGAGAAGGTCATCTCGATGTGCATGGACTACTACGTGGACATCGTCACCATGGCCTGCGATCTGGGCGTGTCCTTCATCTACCTGGCGGACGACATCGGGCAGAAGGGCAGCCTGATCATGAGCCCGAAGGTGACCCGCGAGCTGACGCTGAAGCACTATCAGCGGCTGGTCGACATCGCCCACGAGCGCGGCGTGCCGGTGGCGTTCCACAGTTGCGGCAATGCGGTCGCCATGATTCCCGACTTCATCGACCTGGGCATCGTGATGTACAACCCGGTGGAGCCGACCTCCGGCGCGGACATCTACGACCTCAAGAAGAAATACGGTCGGCGCATTTCGTTCAGCGGCAACATCGACATGGCCGGCGTCCTGGGCTTCGGCTCGCCGGACGAGGTGATCCAGGACGTCAAGGACCACATCGACGCCCTGGCGCCCGGCGGCGGCTACATCGTTACCTCGAGCCACAGTGTGATGAATCACATCCCGTACGAGAATTTTCTGGCCATGATCGAGGCCACGCACCGCTTTGGGCGCTATCCGCTGGGGCAAACGGACGAGATCGCGGACTGCATCCCGGCCCGGTTGCGTCGCGAGTGACCTCGCCAGCGCAGATACCGGCGCGGAGGTCGAGCGCTTCACCCCGAAATCGCAGTACGGGGTATGCCCTGGCTGCGGAACGCGGACGGTGGTGTACGAGCTGCCCTCCGCAATGATGCGCTGCCGCGATTGCTATACGGCCGAAGGCTGGGACCTGGTCCACACCGGGCCGGACGCCGGCTGGCACCAGGTGCCCTGCCTGCCGAAGCGGCCGCATTAAAGACAGCGGTCAGCGATCAGCTGTCAGCTGACGTGTTGGGTGTCGACGGTTGTCACTGAGGGCTGAAAGCTGATAGTGATGGCTGACTGCCAATTCGAAAGGAGTGCTTGGCGTGAACAGTAGAGAACGAGTGGTGACCGCGCTCAATCACCAGGAGCCGGACCGCGTGCCGGTGGATTTCGGGACGCTGCACACGTCCATCCATCGCGAAGGACACGGCGCCTGCTCCAGTACCTGGGCATGCCGGTCTACGACGCGCCCATCCAGGACCCGTTCCAGCAGATCGTGTTCGCCGACGAGGCTCTGGTCCGGAAATTCGGAGGCGACGTCATCGGGTTCTATTCCAACCCGACCAAGCCGTGGGTCCAGATCGATCCGGTGAACGACATCTGGCTCGACGAGTGGGGGACGACGTATCGGAAGCCGAAGGGCGGCTACTGGTACGATTTCGCCGGGCATCCGCTGAAAGAAGGCACGATGGAGGAGCTCGAGGCGTACGAGTGGCCCGACCCGCGTGCCGCCATCCGCGTGGAAGGGTCTGGCAGAGAAGGCGAAGGAGCTCTACGAGACGACCGACAAGGCGCTGATGATCCACGCGGCGACGGGCGGCGTGTACGAGCATTCGTACTGGCTGCGTGGCGTGGAGGAGCTGTACATCGACATGGCGGCCAACAAGAAGTACGTGGAGGCGCTGGCGGAGAAGATCACCGAGTGGATGCTCGAGTTCTGGGATCACGTCCTGACCGTCGTGGGCCCATACGTGCAGGTGGTCCAGCTCGGCGACGACCTAGGCGCGCAGGGTGGACCGCTCTTCTCGCCGAAGCTCTACCGTGACGTGTACAAGCCGCGCCATCGTCGGCTGACCGACCTGGTGCGGAAGAAGACGAACGCGCGGATTTATTTCCACACCTGTGGGTCCGTGTACGATCTCCTGCCCGATATCATCGAAAGCGGTCTGGAAATCATCAACCCGCTGCAGCTCTCGGCGCGGGACATGGACAGCGCCAAGGTGAAGGCCGAGTTCGGCAAGGACCTGAGCTTCTGGGGCGGCGGCGCCGATGCGACGACGGTGATGACACAGGCATCGCCGCAGGGCGTGAAGGACGAGGTCCGCCGCCGCGTCCACGACCTGGCGCCGGGCGGCGGCTGGGTCTTCGGCTCGGTGCACAACATTCAGCCCAACGTCCCACCGGAGAACGTGGTCGCCTTCTTCGAGGCCATCCACGAGCTTGGGGCATACCCTATTCAGGTGTAGCGTGCAGGTGAAGTAGATAGCGATGGGTTGCAGCGCCAGCAACGACGGCCGGCGGTTTGACTGGGTGATGCTTGACGGAGCCCGCTTTCGCGAGAAGGCGGGCTCCGTTCGAGGGTCGGACCGAGCGAAATCGGAGTAGCGCGCTCCTTTGAATTTGCACTGCCTGTTTGTATAATGAACGTACCGTCGATGGTCAAATGAGGCGATGGCTAACCGTTGAGGTGCGCCGATGGATGTACCACATGTAGCGAACGACGTTCGCGCGCTGCGGACCGAAGTGGCTGCGCTGCGCCGGCAGATGAAGCGGCAGGCGGAAGCTTTGCGTGTGGCCGAGGACAAATATCGTGAAGCCTGGGATCATTCCGCCAGCGGTCGATTCCGGACGACACCGGATGGGCGGATATTGGCGGCCAACAAGGTGCTGGCGGTCATGCTGGGCTACGATTCGCCGGACGCGCTGATGGCCGCCGTGAGCCACGTGGCGAAGATCTACGTCGAGCCGCAGCACCGCACCGACATGATGGAGCTGATCCGCGAGAACGGACGCCTGGAGGGCATCGAGTACAGCCTGTACCGGCGGGACGGCCAGGTCATCTGGGTTTCCGAGACCGCGCGAGCGGTTTGCGACGCAAACGGGACGGTCCGGCATTTCGAGGGCTCGCTCGTCGACATCACCGAGCGCAAACGGGCCGAGGATGCGCTCCGTGTGAGCGAGGCCCGCTATCGTGGCGTCGTGGAGGGGCAGACGGAGATGATCTGCCGCTATCGACCCGACGGGGTCGTGACCTTCGCCAACGAGCCGTACGCCCGGTCGGTGGACCGCGCCGTGGATGGGGTCGTGGGCTGGAGCTTCATGTCGCTGTTGCCTGAGGAGGAGCTGGTCCGGCTGCGGGCCCACCTCACGCGCCTCACGCCAGAGCGTCCGACCGGCGTGTTCGAGCATCGAATGCGCATGCCGTCGGGCGAGGTGCGCTGGCGGCAATGGAACGATCGCGGCCTGTTCGACCTGGACGGCCGGTTGGTGGAGATCCAGTCGGTGGGTCGCGACGTCACGGATCGCCGCCTGGCGGAAATGGCGCTACGCGAGAGCGAGGCGCGCTACCGGGCGGTGGTCGAAAGCCAGACCGAGATGATTTGCCGCTATCGGCCCGATTGTACGCTGACCTTCGTAAACGAGGCCTATTGCCGGATGCTGGGCAAGACACGCGAGGAGCTGCTGGGCCGGAGCTTCCTGCCGTTCGTCGTGGGCGACGATTCCGCGCGGGTGGCCCAGATGACAGCCTCGCTCACGCCGGATCATCCGGTCGTCACGGTCGAACAGCGGACACACGTGCGGTCGGGTGAGCTGTGCTGGCAGCAGTGGACCGATCGCGGCTTGTTCGACGACCGGGGTACGCTGATCGAGATTCAGTCGGTCGGACGCGACGTCACGGATCGCCGCCAGGCCGAGGAGGAGCTGCGCCTCCACCGCGACCATTTGGAGGAGCTGGTCCAGGAGCGCACGGCCGATTTGACGCGCATCAATGCGCTCTTGCGCGCCGAGATCGCCGAACGCCACCGGACCCAGGAAGCGCTGGCCGAGAGCGAGGCAAACTACCGGCGCATCGTGGAGACGGCCGACGAGGGCATCTGGGTGGCGGACGCCGAGATGCGCACCACCCTGGTCAACAGGCGGATGGCTTCCATGCTGGGTTACGCCGAGGCCGAGATGTTGGGCCGGCCGGTCAGCGACTTCGTGCCGGAGATCAAGCACGTGGCGGCCCCGTTCGACCCGAACGCGCACCGCCGGACCGATCATACCCAGATGGAGCTGCGACTGCGGCGCCGCGAGGGGTCGACGTTTTGGGCGCTGATCTCGGCCAATCCAATTCTGGACGAAAGCGGCCGCGAGGTCGGCGTGCTGGGAATGGTGACCGACGTCGATGCACGCGTGCGCGCAGGGCGGGAACGCGACGAGCAGCGGCGTATGCTGCAAGCGTTGCTGGACACGCTGCCGGATATCATCATTTTCAAGGACCTTGATTCAGTCTTCCGGGTCTACAACACGGCCGCCGCCCGGCGGCTGGGCTTCGAAGGGAGAAATCTAATCGGCGGGAGCGACGCGGACGTGTTCCGGCCCGAGGAAGTGGCGCGTTTCAGGGCGGAGGAGGTGCGGGTGATGCGGACCGGCCGGGCGATGACGGTCCAGCACCTGATCGATACACCCATGGGGCCGCGGCTGGTCGAGGCGCTGAAGGCCCCGCTGCGTGACGAGCAGGGCCGGGTCATCGGCTTGCTCACCACCGAGAGGGACATCACCGAGCGGCGACGTGCGGAGGAGCGGGAGGCGGCCGCACGGCGCATGGCTGAAACGCGGGCCACCGTGGCGCAGATCCTGCAAGCTCAACAGCCGCTGGCGGAGCGGTTCGCGGCTGTTCTGGCCCACATTTCCGGGCCGGGCGATGACATTGCCGTGCTGGAGCTGGCCGGGGACGGGCTGCCCCTGCGCAAGCTATCCGCTACCGGCGGCGCGTGGGACTGCTGCGACGGCATGCAGCTCGACAAGTGCGTGAGCAGCTGCTGCGAAGGCGGCGTCGTTCTGCCGCTCACCCACGCCGGGCAGACGCTCGGCCTGCTGTGCCTTCGAGCCAACCTCCTGGCGCCTGTCGCGAGCGAACAATCGGGAACCGCGGCCGAAACGGGGCGGTCGGCTCCGGGCCGGGAGCGCCTGGAGCTGTTGCGCCAGGTGAGCGAGCTGATGGGTCTGGCCATCGCCAACGAGCGGCTGACCGCCGAGACCCAGCGGGCGCGATTGGAAGCGGAGGAGGCCAGCCGGGCCAAGAGCGTGTTTCTGGCCAGCATGAGTCACGAGTTGCGGACACCGCTCAATACGGTACTCGGACTGTCCGAGGCGCTGCAGGAGAGCACATTCGGGCCGCTGACGGAGCGCCAGCTCAGCGCGTTGCGCACCATGGAGCAGAGCGGCCGGCATCTGCTGAGCCTCATCACCGACATCCTGGACTTCTCGAAGATGGAGGCGGGCAAGCTCGATCTGGAGATCGCACCGGTGGCCGTGGCCGGGGTGTGCAGGGACAGCCTGAGATTGGTCCGAGGGCTGGCGATTGGGAAGCAGCTGAAGATCTCGCTGGAGATCGACGATCCAACGATCATCGTGCGGGCGGACGCCCGGCGCCTGATGCAGATCCTGGTGAACCTGCTAAGCAACGCAATCAAGTTCACGCCCGAAGGAGGCCGGATTGGCCTGCGGGTGACGTCCGCTGCGTCCGGACCCACAGCGGACGAGGAAAGCGGGATGGTGCGCCTCACCGTGTGGGACACCGGAATGGGTATCGCGCCGGAGGACCAGCGGCGCTTGTTTCGGCCATTCGTCCAGCTCGATGGTGCGCTGTCGCGGCAATTCTCTGGGACCGGCCTGGGTCTGTCGCTGGTCCGCGGCATGACGGAAATGCAGGGCGGCCGGGTGGAGGTCTCCAGCGAAGAGGGCAAGGGCAGCCAGTTTACCGTGGTGCTGCCGCTGCGTTCGGCGTGACGCTCGCTTTGGGGCGGTCTTCGGCGAATCAAACTTCCGAAGTTTTCAAAACTTCGGAAGTTCAGGAAACTCGGCGCATCGGAGATTCCTTGCCGAGGATCGTTCGGGTTAGGACGTCGTTTGACATTCATTTTCTAGGTCGCGGCGTTCTATACATCAAACTTCCGAAGTTTTCAAAACTTTGGAAGTTTCGAGGGGTCGCAAGTCTCATCGTGGCAGTGACTCAGGGCGGGAGGAGCAGCTTTGGTGTCCAACCATGAACCAACCATTCTCATCGTAGACGACGACCCCGCGGGCCGTGATACGCTGACGGCACTGCTCGAAGGCCAGGGCTATCGGCTGTTCGGTGTTGCGAGCGGAGTCGAGGCGCTCCAGCTCGTGGGCGAGCTGGAGCCGGACCTGGTCCTTCTGGACGTGATGATGCCCGGCATGGACGGCTTCAGCGTGTGCCAGCGGCTGAAGGGCGACGATGCGAGCCGGCACATTCCGATCATCCTGGTGACGGCGCTGGACAGCAAGGCGGACCTGGTGCGCGGTCTCGATGCCGGCGCGGACGAGTTTCTGTCCAAGCCGGTGAGCCTGTTCGAGCTGCGGGCGCGAGTGCGGTCCATGCTGCGGGTCAAGCAGCAGTACGACGAGCTGCGGGATGCGGTCCGCCTGCGCGAAGAAATGGCCAACATGATCGTCCACGACATGCGCAGCCCGCTGACTGCCGTTCTGGGTTACGTGGAGTTTTTGCGCGCCAACCCGCCCGACGACGTGCGGCTCGACGGCCTGGAGGCCATCGCCGGCCAGACGCGTCGCCTGAGTGCGCTGGCGACCGACCTGCTGCTGCTGGCCAAGATGCAGTCTGGGAAGCTCATCGTGCACCGCTCGGAAGTGGACGTGATCGAGCTGGTCCGCACGGTTCAATCGAGCCATGCCCTGGCGGCGAAGCTGCGACAGCTGAACCTGGTGCTCGACGTGCCGCCGGAAGACCGCATGTTTCAATTGGACCGTTCCCTGCTGGAGCGCCTGGTCGACAATCTGCTCTCCAACGCGCTGAAATTCGCGCCAAATGGGAGCAGGGTCACGGTGCGCGTTTGGTACGGTTCGGAGGAAGAGCAGAGCGGTTGCACTTCCGTCTACCTTCAGGTGATCGACGAAGGCCCTGGCGTGCCGCGCGAGCACCGTGCCCGGATTTTCGACCAGTTCGAGATCATCGCCATGCGGCGCGAGGGCCTGGAGCAAATGGGCCTGGGATTGGCCTTCTGCAAAATGGTTACGGACGCGCATGGTGGGCGCATCGCCGTGGCCGACAACAGCCCAACGGGCTCTATCTTCACCGTGGAGTTGCGGGCCGCGGAACAGCTTTGAGCGTTGCCGCCCGGCTGGGACAGCCGGGATGGGCCTGGATGCGGCACCGAGGGCAGCGCATCCCAAGAGGGATAGGCATACGGCAGCGCCTAGATCCTGGACGCACCCATATGCCTTTCCCGCAGTGGACAAAGTTGGGGTTGTATGATAACATGAATATGAAGATAGTCTACAGATACAGTCGAGGGCGAATCTCAGTGGGAGGCCGGCACTGATGGCCTGCCGGACAGGCGGCGCCCGAGAGTCTGCACATCCTTCGAGTGTACCTGTTCCGCCCGCGCGACGACCGTGGCGCCAATCAGTCGATCGGCACCAATCCGCCAAGAGAAACCACGCAGAAAGGTAACAATGTCCAAAGACGTTCCGCCACATGCCGCGGGTGATTCGCAGGGGGCGCTGACACCTCCGACCCAGAGAGAGCAGATGCTGTCCACCCTGATGAGCAACCTCCCGGGCATGGTTTACCGCTGCCGCAACGACCCGCATTGGACGATGGAGTTCGTCAGCGAGGGCTGTCGCGGCCTGACCGGCTACGAGCCGCGAGATTTGATTGGAGACGCGGACCGCGATCCCGTCGCATATGCTGGTCTGATCCATCCTGACGACCTGCAGCACGTCTGGGACGAAGTTCAGCGCTCCGTGCGCGAGAACCAGCCGTTTGAGCTCACTTATCGCATCCGAACGGCCCACGGCGAAGAAAAATGGGTCTGGGAGCGCGGCCGTGGAGTCTACACTGCGTCGGGCGAGGTGCTGCACCTGGAAGGTTTCATCACCGACGTCAGCGCAACCCGCCGCGACACGGCCGAACAGCAGCGCAGCCACGAGCGTCTAGGACGGCTGCAGCAATTTCTGCTACAGCTGACCACCAGCCGAGCGGTGAACGGAGACGATCTCGACGCAGCCCTCAGCGACCTCACCCGCGTGGTCGCGGAGGCGCTGGAGGCGGATTGGGTGAGCATAGCCTTGCTCAGCGAAGACCGCAACCTATTGTGCTGCAAGTGTCTCTTCGACCGGAACCTCGGTCGCGTCACGAGCCGGGCGGACGCGCGCGTGGCCTGGGACTCGGAGCATTGGGTGGCTCTCGATCGCGAACGCACCGTCGTCACGGTGGGCACGGCGACGGAGGGCGCTTTCGATCGTCTGGAAGCCGCTATCCGCCGGGCGGGGCAGACGGCGGGTGTGGTGCAAATCGAGTGCGGCGACCCGACGCGGACGTGGACCTCGGAAGAACGGGACTTCACGGCGTCGCTTGCCGATCTGGTGTCGCTGCTGATTGAGCGCGAGGAGCGCCGCCGCGCGCAAGCCGAGCGCGATCAGCAGCACGTCTGGCTCAAATCCCTGCTGGACGCCTCCGCAGATCCTGTAATCTTCAAGGACCGTGAATGCGTCCTGCGGATGGCGAACGAGACTCTTGCTCGGACGCTTGGACGCCCGTTGGATCGGATTATCGGGCATACTGTGTTCGACTGGTTCCCGCGCGACCAGGCGCAGGCGTACCACGATGAGGACGTGCACGTGCTGACGACGGGCGAGGCAGTGGTGGCCGATCATCAGTTGACGGCCGCGGACGGTTCGGAGCGGTGGTTCGAGGTTATCAAGCGGCCGATCCGCAATGACTCGGGCGAAATCGTGGGCCTGCTGTCCAACGAACGTGACGTGACCGAACGGCGCCAGGCGGAAGAGCGGCTGCGCCAGAGCGAGGAGACCACGCGGGCGTTCTTGAATGCCTCGGACGATGCGATGAGCCTGATCGATACCGAGGGACGCATCCTGGCCTTGAACAACTCAGCGGCGCATCGGTACGAGCTCGCCGCGCGGGAGATTCACCCTGACGAGCCGGAACCCCCAGAACCTGAGAAGTGGGTGGGCCGGATCATGTACGATCTGCTGCCGCGGGACGCGGCGGAGGACCGCCGGCGCCACATAGAGCAGGCCATCCAGATGCGACGGCCCGTCTACTTCGAGTACGTTCGCGGGGATCGCCTGGGCTCGTACTCGGTATTCCCCGTGTTCGACGCACGAGGCCAGGTCACCCGCCTGGCGCTGTCCCGGCGGGACATCACCGAAAGCCACGTGAAAGAGGAAGCGCTGAAGGAAAGCGAGCAGCGCTACCGGACCCTGGCCGAGGCATTGGCGCGCTCCAACGCGGAGCTGGAGCAATTTGCGAACATCGCTTCGCACGATCTGCAGGAACCGCTGCGCATGGTCGCCAGTTTCGTGCAGCTGTTGCAGGAGCGCTACCAGGGACGGTTAGACCTGGACGCCGACGAGTTCATCGGGTACGCGGTGGACGGCGCCCGACGGATGCAGCGGTTGATCGACGACCTGCTCACCTATTCGCGCGTGACGACTCAGGGGCGAGAGTTGCAACCGACGGATGCCGGAGCGGCGCTGCAGCAGGCTCTGCACAATCTGCGGCTGGCGATCGTAGACAGCGGTGCAACAGTCACGTATGACCCGCTGCCCACGCTGCCGGCCGACGAGGGTCAGCTGGTGCAGGTATTTCAGAACCTGATCGGCAACGCAGTCAAGTTCCACGGCGAACAGCCCTCGCACGTGCACGTTTGGGCCAAACGACAGGGAGCGGTTTGGCGCTTTGCGGTGAGGGACAACGGCATCGGCCTGGAGTCCCGATACGCGGAGCGGATCTTCGTCATCTTTCAGCGCCTGCACGGCCGCAATGAATACCCGGGTACGGGTATCGGCCTGGCGATCTGCCAGAAAGTGGTGGAACGGCACGGCGGGCGCATTTGGGTCGAATCGGAGCCGGGCCAGGGCGCGACGTTTTATTTCACTCTGCCCACCTCGTAGGGGGAATCTGCGATCAGAAGCGCGCAGGATGAAGCGGAACGAGATGCAGGAGTTGTCACGTGGGACGTCGAGCAGAAATTCGGGAAGAGTGTATCGAAAAGGTTCGGACTCAACCGGTGGAGATTCTGCTGGCGGAGGACAATCCCGGTGATATTCGCCTGACAATGGAGGCGCTGCAAGAGAGCGAGCTAAACACCCGGCTGAAAGTCGCGAGAGACGGAGTGGAGGCGTTGGACTACCTGCGGAGGACGGGCGCCTCCAGGCCGGACCTCATCTTGCTGGACCTGAACCTGCCGCGCAAGGGAGGCGCGGAGGTGCTGGCCGAGATCAAGTCGGATCCGATGCTTCGTTGCATCCCGGCAGCCGTGCTGACGATGTCCGACGATGAGGAGGACGTCGCTCGCAGCTACTACGAGCACGCAAATTGTTACATTCGAAAGCCCCTGGACCTGGATCAGTTCGTCCGGGTGGTCGATTCCGTGAAGGAGTTCTGGTTCAGTACCGTGACGTTGCCGCCACACAACGATGTCTGGTAAGTAACCATCCAAGGAAGAGGGACCACATGATACCCATCAATGCCACAATCCCAGTCCTATTGGTGGAAGACAATCCGGGCGATGCGCGCTTGATCGAAATCATGCTGGTCGAGGCCGAGGGCCAGTACACGTCGGGCCGCAGCTTCGAGCTATTCCACGCTGCCGACCTGGCCTCCGGCCTCCGGCAGCTGGAAGCGCACAAAGTCGACGTCGTGCTGTTGGACCTGTCGCTGCCGGATAGTCACGGCCTGGCGACGTTTACGGCGATGCACGCCCGTGCGGCCCACGTTCCCATCGTAGTGTTGGCGGGCCTGGCCGACGAAGTGTTGGCGCTGGGCGCGGTGCACCACGGCGCCCAGGATTACCTGGTCAAGAGCCAGCTCGACCCGAACATTCTGGCACGGGCGATCCGCTACGCAATCGAGCGAAATCTCATGCTGACGCGGTTGGATCGCAACGCGCGCGAGCTGGAGGCCAGCGAGGCCCGGTTGCGCGCGATGATCGAGCAGAACGCGGACGGCATGGCCATCGTCGACGGCAAGTACGTCGTCCGTTTCGTGAACGCCGCCGCGGAAGACCTGTTCGGGCGTTCGCGCTCCGAGCTGGTGGATGCGCCTTTCCCGTTGGCGGTGAACGTGGGCAGCCCGGCTGAGATCGAGTTGTCGAGGCCCGGGCGCGCGCCGGCCATCGTCGAACTGCGGGCGGCGGAATTGGAATGGGAAGGGGAGCCGGCGTCGCTGGTGTCGCTGCGCGACGTGACCGAGCGCCGGCATTTGGAGGAGCGCCTGCGCCAGTCGGAGAAGATGGACGTGATCGGACGGCTGGCCGGCGGCGTCGCCCACGACTTCAACAATTTGTTGACCGCCATCGTCGGGTACGCCAATTTCGCGCGCAACGAGGTCCCGCCCGATTCACCGGCAGCGCGCGACGTCGAATCGATATTGCAGGCCTCGGAACGCGCGGCCAGACTGGCCCGCCGGCTGCTGGCTTTCGCGCGTCGCCAGATCATCTTCCCGCGCGAGACGCGGTTGAACGACTTCGTGTTGAGCTTGCAGGACCGGCTGCGCGCAAGCCTGCCGCCGACAGTGGAGTGGGTGACCGACCTGCAGCCGGATCTCGGCACCACACAGACGGATCCCGCGCAGTTGGAACAGGTTCTGATCGGGCTAGTCGCTAACGCGCGCGATGCCATGCCTGCCGGCGGCCGGCTGACGCTGCGCACGGCCAACGTCAGCCTCGGCTCGGACGGCGCGGGAGGGGACAGCGAACACCCCGAAACGACGCCGGGCTCCTACGTGCTCCTCTCGATCAGCGATACCGGCAATGGCATCAGCGAGGAGGTGAGGAGCCATTTGTTCGAGCCCTTCTTCACGACGAAAGGCGTGGGCGAAGGGGACGGACTGGGGCTGGCCATGGTGTACGGCATCGTCAAGCAGCATCACGGCGACATTTGGGTGGACAGCGTGCCCGGACAAGGCGCCACGTTCAGCATCCTGCTGCCGCGCAGCGACGTCAAAACGGACGGCGCGCCCACATCGGATGCCGGCCCCGCGCCAGACAACCGGGCGAGCGTCCTGGTGGTCGAAGACGAGCCGACCGTGCGCGACCTGACGGTGCGGCTGCTTCGCGAGCTGGGGTACGTCGTCGAGGCGGTCGGCGACAGCCGCGACGCGCTGAAAGCCGCCATGCGCCGCCCGTTCGACGTGCTGCTAACGGACGTGGAACTGCCGCACATGAGTGGTCAGGCGCTGGCCCGGAGGTTGCGGGCGGCGCAGCCGGACGTGAAGGTCGTGTTCTTTTCGGGCCTGCCGGCCGAGCTGGAGGACCTGGGAGCGCCCGTGCTGTGCCTGCCGAAGCCTTTCACCCGCGAGGCTCTCGCCGCGAAGCTGAAGGAGGCGTTGGGCCAGTAACGCGGCGCCCAGCGCTACAGCCCCTCGACTGAGCCGCCGGGCTGGCACGTACGGCAGAAGTTCGTGATGCGCTGATTGGCGCCGATGAGCGAGATGCGGGAGCCGCAGCGCGGGCAGGGCTGGCCCGATTTCATGTGCACTGCCAGGAACTCACGCGGCTTCAGGTGGATAGCCTCGCCCATCTCGGCTCGCACCCTGTCCGTCGCCTCGCGCAGCGTCGCCACCATGGCTTCGTAGAGGCGGTCGATCTCCTCGCTGGTGAGCCGTGTGCGCCGGCGATAGGGGTTCAGGCGGGCGGCCCACAGGATCTCATCGGCGTAGGCGTTGCCGATGCCCGCGATGAACTGCCCGCGCACGAGGATCCCCTTGATCTGGCCCCGAAACGGCTTGATGCGTGCCCGAAACTCCTCGAGAGTGACGTCGAACGGCTCCGGTCCCATCCCCTCGTAACCCGGCACCCGATCCAGGTCGTCCGCCAGGTAGATCTGCCCCATCACACGCTGATCGACGTAACGCAGCTCGACGCCGTCCGACAGCGACAGCGCCAGGTGCGTCTTCGGCATGCGCCGCTCTCCAGGCTCCGCCAGCTGCAGGCGGCCCGTGAGCTTCGGGTTGAGGACCAGGTACGGCAGCGAGGCCGTCGACGGTCCCAGCGTGAAGATGAGGAATTTGCCACGGCGCGCCACCGCATCGACGGACGCGCCGGTCAGCGTGTCGCCGAAGCCACGCAGCGTCAGATCCCGGACGACGATGGAGCTGCCGCCGCCGAACAGGCGCACGGACAGGATCGTCTGCCCCACGACGCGACGCTGCAGTACCTCTTTGACGACCTCTAACTCCGGTAATTCAGGCACGACCTGAGTCTACCACCGATCGGCTCACGGTTCAACATGGGCGTTCTGACTCCTGCCCACTTTGCTCTCTCAGCCGCCGCAGACCTCTCTCCCGGCCTCTCCCCTGCAAAGGGAGAGGAGAACGTCAACCGATTTGCTCCTCTCCTTTTGCAGGGGAGAGGCCGGGAGAGAGGTCTGCGGCGGCTGAGAGAGCAAAGGGGGTAGGAGTCAGGGGGCTGTTTTGGCTCCTGGGCCGGTCTGGCTGCGGATGGTCACACCCTCACCGGAGCCCGCGCTGGAATCGAGAGGGAGCAGACGCCACAGACAGGCCGACCCGGTCGTTACGGTACCATCTGCCTATTGTTCCGACAGGCGAACCGTGATATATTGGATGTGAGAATCTGAGCCAATGTGGTGAACATGGCGAGCATAGCGAGCATGGGAACGAACGTGTGAAGGTGAGATCGCGTGTCGGCTTGGAGCTGGCCGGGGCTCTGGTCCTGACCCTTCTGGTCTGCGCGACTGCAGTACGGGGCGGCGCACCTCCCTCCGTGGGCGGGTGCGCCGCCTTCCCTTCCGACAACGTGTGGAACCTGGCGGTGGACACGCTGCCGTTGGACGCGAATTCGGCCACGTACGTCAACACCATCGGGGCACGGAGCGTTCTCCATCCCGATTTTGGCACTGTGTGGGAGGGCGCGCCCATCGGCATTCCCTATGCCGTCGTGCCCGACACGCAGGCGAAAGTCCGCGTCGACTTCCAGTACGCAGGACGAAAGCGACCCCGGACCGTATCCGATCCCCACGAACGCGCCGGTCGAGGCCGGCAGCGATCACCACGTGCTGATCGTCGACAGCGGCTCGTGCCGGCTGTACGAGCTGTACGCCGCCCAGCGCCAGCCCGACGGTCACTGGGACGCCGGCTCGGGCGCCATCTTCCCCCTCTCCTCCAATGCGCTGCGGCCCGCGGGCTGGACCTCGGCCGACGCCGCCGGCCTCCCGATCTTGCCGGGCCTGGTACGCTACGAAGAGGTCGCCGCGGGTGAGATCGCCCACGCCCTGCGCTTTACCGCCCCGCAGACGCGACGCGCCTACGTGTGGCCCGCCCGCCACTACGCGTCCGCGCTGACCGACCCCAGGTACCCGCCGATGGGCCAGCGCTTCCGCTTGAAGGCCGGCACGGACATCTCCGGGTTTTCGGCGGACGTGCAGGTCATCCTCCGCGCGTTGAAGAAGTACGGGATGATCCTGGCCGACAACGGCTCAGCGTGGTACCTTTCAGGCGCGCCCGACTCACGCTGGGACGACGAGGACCTGCACACGCTGCAGCAGCTGCAAGGCTCGGACTTCGAAGCGGTGGACGAATCCGGGAAGATGGTCGACTCGGACTCCGCACGCACCAGCATCCCCGGCCCCATGGATCACCATGATTACGTGCCGTTTCTGCAGAAGGGCATCGGACCGTAACGAGAGTCAGCCGCCCTAACGCGGAGTCGACGTGGGGAAGGGCGATTCCTTCAGTTGCAGGTTGAAAGGCCCCAATCGGACCACGAACGCATCCTTCGGATCGCCGGCGTACGCCGGCTGCACGGCGTTCGGCGACGTCGGGAAGTCTCTGGAGGAGGTGAACCCGGCGACGTAAGGCGTTCCGTTGGCATCGAGCGCAATCGCAGACGCCTGATCGTCGTCGCTCCCGCCCAGGTAGGTGGAGTAGCCGTAGGTATAGACGCCGGTGGCGCTGATGATTTCCGTCACGAATGCGTCCCGGGTGCGGGCACCGCGCACCTGCGACTGGAAGGCGCCGCGCGTGATGGGGAAGTTGCTCGATTCGGTGAACCCCGCCACATAGGGGTTCCCTTCGCGGTCCACGCTGACGGCCCAACCGGCCTCCCAGGCGCTGCCGCCCAGGTAGGTGGAATAGCCGAGGGCGCAGCATCCGCCGTTCGCGGTGACGAGTTGGGTGACGAAGGCGTCGTACTCGCCGCCCCCATAGGTGCTCTGCACGGCGTCTTGCGTGGGGAAGTTGGCCGAAATCAGTGTAGCCTGTCACGTAGGCGTTCCCCGCCCCGTCGACAGCGATCCCCAGCGCCACGTCGTCGTCGTTGCCGCCCAGGTACGTGGACCAGCTGAGGGTGTAGCCCCCGTGGGCGGAAACGCTGCTCACCTTCGCGAACCGGGTCACGAACGCATCGTGGGGGCCGCCGCCGTAGGCGGGCTGAACCGCGTCGGAAGTGGCGACGAAATTCGTCGAGGTGGTCTGGCCCGTGGCGAAGATATTCCCGGCGGAGTCCACGGCGATGCCGGTGGCTCCATCGTTGCCGCTGCCGCCCAGGTACGTGGAATAGCCGTAAGTGTAGACGCCGGTGGCGCTGACGATCTGCGTCACGAAGGCATCACTGGCCCCCCCTCCGAAGACCGGCTGCGCCGCGCCCCCGGTGGTTGGGAAGTCCGGCGCCGACGTATCCCCTGCCAGGTAGATGTCGCCGCCGCTCACTGCTATGCCGTAGGCGTGGCTGGCGGTGCCCACGTAGGTCGAGAGGCCCAGCGTATAGGCGCCCGGGGTGGCGCCGCTGCCCTCTCTGACGAGCTGGGTCACGAAGGCGCTCGTCCCGCCCCAGAGCGCGGCCTGAATCGGCTCGTGCGTGGGGAAGTCCGCCGACGAGGTCCAGCCGGCGACGTAGACGTTCCCGAGGCCATCGACCGCGATTCCCCGGCTCCAGTCGGAGCCGGTGCCGCCCAGGTAAGTGGAATAGCCGTAGGTGTACACCCCGCTGGCGCTGATGATCTGCGTGACGAAGACGTCCGCGCCTCGGATCGTGGGCTGGTCTGCACCGAGCGTCGAGGGGAAGTCGAACGAATCGGTGAGGCCCGTTACGTAGG
This sequence comes from uncultured Chloroflexia bacterium, assembly GCA_963843645.1. GTDB lineage: Bacteria > Chloroflexota > Anaerolineae > DAOTYC01 > DAOTYC01 > CAWJLE01. The sequence continues at coordinate 161,523 of CAWJLE010000007.1, forward strand.
CGTTCCCCGCGGAGTCCACGGCGAGGGCGTAGCTCTGGTCCCAGCCGATGCCGCCCAGGTAGGTGACGTAGCCCGACGCCGGGTCGATGACCAGGGGCAGGCTCTGATCGTACGCGCCCAACTGGAAGCCGACGCGATCTCCGCCCAGAAGCCGGTATCCGCCGGACACCGCCCGGCGTTCGCCGTCCGCGTTCTGGTAGATCAGCGGCGCGTCCTCAACCCAATCGCCGGACGGCAGGCGGAGGATCAGCGCGCCGTCCGGCCGCAGCTGTGGCGACGGCAGGTCCGCGTACTGCCACGCAATGCGCGCCGGGTCGGCGCCCGGCGCGACGACGAACTCACTCTTCAGGCGGCCGTTGGACCCACGATAGATGAGGTCGACGCCGGGATAGAGGTCGCGGTAGGCGATGGCGCCGTAAGTCGGGACGCCGACGCGCCAGCGCGACGGATCATTCCCGAGGAAGAAACTGGCTGCGCCCGGCAGCGGCCCCAGCCCCTCGACGACGGGGTGCGGGTTCGCCGCTACAAAGTGGATCCTCGCCAGGGCGTTCCCCGAGGCAAAGACCACCCCATCTTCGGTGAAGAACAGCGCATGGCCGGCGCTGCCAGCGATGAACTGCACGGTCGGATCGGCCTGACCGGCGTTCGCGGTGAAGCGCATCGGCAACCGTCCCAGCATCGCCGCGGCTGCGCCGGGTGCTGGGTGCGAGGCGGCGAGACTCGTTGCCAGGGGAGCGGACGCCAGCGAAGCCGGGGGAGGCGCATAGTCCACCGGCGGAGCGGCTGCGACGGGAGCCGCCCACCACAAAGCCACAGCTGATACGGCGAGGACGATCCAGCCCAAGGTGCGTGCAGTAAGTCTCATGGCGATGCCCTCCGATTCACTGAGCCTTCGACTTCAATTCGCACCAGTGTAGCGCATCCAAGGAGGCGGGTCAATGATTTAGACCTGCATTGCCTGCGCCTTCGCACACCACCACCTCGCGCCGACCGGCAGCCCGCTGGGCCCGCTTGGGCAGCGGCACGCCGCCCAAGCGGGCCCAGCGCGATCGGTTAGTGACGACGGTCGAGCGCGACGATCTGAATCAGATTGCCGCAGGTGTCGTTCACCATAGCGATAGTCGAGCCGGTCACTTTGGTCGGCGGCATGGTGAACTCCGCGCCGTGGGCCTTCATGCGGTCGTATTCTTGCTGCACGTCGTCCACGTAGAACATGGCGGCCGGTTGGCCCTGCTCGAACATCGCCTGCTGGTACGCCTTGGCGGCCGGGTTGTGGTTGGGGGCGAGTTGTAGCTCGACGCCGTCCGGCTCCTCGGGTGAGGCGACAGTCAGCCATCGAAAAGGCCCCTGCGTCACATCCGCTTTCTTCTGGAAGCCCACGACGTTGGTGTAAAAGCGAAGCGCTTTCTCCTGGTCGTCCACATAGATACTGGTCACTTTTATTTTCATCCTGATTTCTCCTATCACCTCGGTTTAGCCTCGTGCGTCCCTGCTCTGGCGCACGACTCCGAGCATTTGCCTGCTCGGGCCAGCCGGACGCGGCCGACCCGAACGGTGGCAGCGATCAATTCCGCTACGAAGGATTATAGGCATGCGTCTGGCTGTTTTCAAGCCCTTCACCAGGGCAATCGCCTCTGGGTGGTCGGGTGTATCGTGTATCCCAAGATATGGGATACACCCGGGTGGTTGCTCAGTTGCCGACAGAGCTAAATTAGCATACAATAACAAGGGCAAACTCGTCCAAGGAAACAGGCAACGTCAACCTAGTATGGGCAGAAGGAGGGGAGATGAAGATTCATCGCAGCTACGTCGTGCTGTGGGTCGCATTGATGTTGTGCGGATCGACGGTTGTGCCGGCGGCATCGGCGCCATCAGCCGCGCCCCCGATTGTGCGTTACGTGGGAGGGCCCGGAATCGGCGTAGACGCGGGAGGATGCGACGTGGACACGGCGTCGTGTGCGACGGTTCAGTACGCGGTGGATCAGTCCGATGCGGGGGATGAAATCCACGTGGCCAGCGGGACGTATACCGACACGCACACGCTCACGGCGGTCCCCGGCTACCCGACGACGGGGGCGATCACGCAGACAGCCGTTATCACCAAGGACCTGACCTTGCTCGGCGGGTACGATCCAGCGGATTGGTCGGCTGAGCCGGTGAGCGTTTCGGCTCTCACGCCGATGGGCCGAGCCCTGGTGGTTCTCAACGCCAGCCTGCGACTCGAGCGCTTTCAGCTGGTTGGGGGCAGCGCAGTCGGACAGGGCGGCGTGCCGGGTGAACCGGGCGTGGATGCAGGCGGTGGGCTGTACGTGCTGGGCGGGTCGCTGACCATCAGTGGTACGTCTTTCATCTACGGCACAGCCGGGCCGAGCGGCCATGGCGCAGGCGCGTACGTTCGCGACGGCGATGCGACAATCATCCAATCTTTCTTCATCAGCAACGGGCTGGGCGCCGGCAGTTACGGCGGCGGAGCGGCAAGAGGCGGTGGCCTCTACGTGGACGGCGGGACCATCGACCTGGATCACGTCCAGTGGGTCGCCAACGAGGCTCAGTCGGAGGGCGGGGGCGTCTACCTGGCGGGCAGTTCGACCCAGATCGAGGACGCGCTGATGATCAGCAACCAGGCCGGACGCTGCGGCGGCCTGTACGTGAGCGGGGGCGCGACTCAGGTGCTGAGGGCGGCACTAACAGCCAACGTCGCGCGGACCCGCGAAGGCGGCGGTGGGTGCTCCGAGGACGGCACGCTCGACCTGCGGGGCAGTGTGCTGAATGGCAACGTGGCTCGAACGCATGGCGGTGGTTTCGTCGCCAGCGGTGGGCAGGCCACGTTTGCGGACAACCAGTTCAGTGGCAACATTGCCGGCCAGACGCCAACTGCGGGAAACGGAGGCGGGCTGGCGCTTTTTGGTGACGAAACATCAGCTTTCACCCTGACGAACAATCGCTTTTTGGGCAACATCGCCAATGGCGTGATATTGGGTGGCAGCAACGGCTTGGGCGGTGGCCTCTACGCTCTGACCGCGTCCGGAACACGGCTTATCAGCAACACATTTCAATCCAACGTGTCGTTCGACAACGGTTGTGGAGCGTATTTCGACCAGAGTGATCGAGTCTCGGCCCAACGCAGCGCTTTCCTTAACAATACCAGCGTCGGCGGGGGCGGTGCGCTGGGCATCTCACTGTCGTCCAACGTTGCGCTCACCAACACGCTGCTGGCCGTCAACAGTGCCTCCGCCAGCAGCCGAGGAGCTGGGCTGCTGATCATAGACTCGACTGCCAAGCTGTGGCACACTACGCTGTACGGGAACACGAGTTTGGGAGGTAGTGCCGTCAACGTCAGTGGACGGAGTCCGACGCGGATGGCGATTCCGCCGGCCGCCGTGTCGCTGATCAACACGATCATCGCCAATCAGTCGGCGGGTGTCGTGGCGGACAGCGTCGGCGCGGTCACGCTGGACCATACTCTGTTCGACAGCACCTTGGTGCCGACCGTGACGACCGGCTCAGGCCAGATCGTCAGTACGGCCAGCTACTCCGGCACGGCGCTGTTCGTGTCGCCCGGCAGCGACTTCCGGTTGCAAGGCTACTCTGCCGCCATCGACAAAGGCGTGGACGCCGGTGTGACGGACGACTTGGGTGGACAGCCGCGCCCGATCGGGCTTGCGCCGGATCTGGGGGCCTACGAGTTCCAGGGCGCCATCGCGCTCAACAAGGTTCCGTATCTGGACCCGATTCGATCGGGCAGCCTCGTGACCTACACGATCGTGGTGACCAACACCGGCAACCTGGAGATATTGACGGGCATAGTGCAGGACTTCGTGACGCCGCCCCTGACGGCCGGCGGTGGGCCGGTAGCCTTTGGCTTGCCTCAGATGCTGCCTGGGGCTGTGTGGACGCAGGTGGTGACGATGACGGCTCCATCCGGCTATTCCGGCGTGATCACCAACCCGGTGTTCGTGCAGCCGGTAATGTCCGACACGACCGGCTTGACAACGGGAGCGATGAAGGTATACACGGCCACCAGCCGGTACCTGACACTGGATGTGATCCAGTATCTGCCGCTCTTGGAGAAGGACTGGCCGGATACGAACTAGGCCAAGACGTCGGCCGGCAATTGTGGGAACAGAGACTTCCGAAGTCCTCGAGACTTCGGAAGTCTGCTATGCACGCCTAATCCATCTCCAGCAGCACTTTGAAGGCGACGTCGGGCTGGGCGCGAAGGAGCTCGATGGCCTGGATGCTCTCGTCGAGCGGGAAGCGGTGCGTGATGAGCCGCTCAGCGTGGAGGTCTCCGCTGCCTACGAGCCGCAGCGCCTCGTCGAAATCGTCGTCGTTGTAGAGGCGCGTGCCGACCAGGCGCAGCTCCTTGCGGAAGACTTCCTGGTAGTTGATGGGGAAGGCCCGGTCGACCTGGCCGTGCGGCGCGGCGATGAGGGTGACGGCGCCGCCGGGGCGGGCCATCTGGATTGCCTGTTCCACCGTGGCGTGGACCGTGACGAGATCGAAGACGGCGTCCACACCGTCGCCCAGGTGCTCGCGGACGAAGGCGACCGGATCGGTCGTCGCGGAATTGACGGCCCAATCGGCGCCCATCAGGCGGGCCAGCTCCAGGCGCTGCTCGACGCGGTCGATGGCGACGATCTTGCGGGCGCCGCGGATGCGAGCGACCTGGAAGACGAGGCTGCCGATGACGCCGGCGCCGATGACGACCACGGTCTGGTCGGGCAGCACGCCGGCGCGGCGGTTGATGTGGACCGCCACGGCGGTCGGCTCGACCAAGGCGACCTGCTCGGGGGTCAGGCCGTCCGCCTTCTTCACGTTTCTCTCGGGGACCACGATCTCGGCGGCGTAGGCGCCGTCGCAGTGCACGCCCAGGACCTTCAGGTCGACGCAGTGATTGGCCTGCCCGGCACGGCAGCCGCGACAATGGCCGCAGGTCAGGATGGGCAGGGCGGTGACCAGGTCGCCGGGGGTTAAGGCTGAGCCGGAATCGGCTTCGACGACGCGGCCGGCGAACTCGTGGCCGGGGGTCAGGGGGTACTTCGAGAACGCGTAGCCGTCGATGATACCCAGATCGGACCCGCAGATGCCGACCCGCTCGACCCGGATGCGAACTTCACCCGGGCGACGGAGCGGAGAGGGGACGTCTTGCACGGCCAACACCTTCGGCTCCAGGATGCGCATGGCTTTCACGTTGAACAGCCTCCTCATTGAGCGGAAATCTTCACAGGGTGTAGCGGATTTGGTGCGGATTCCGATATCGTGCCGCCCCTACGGCGGCACGATATCGGAATCCTTTTCGCACCCTAAACCAATGTCAACTTGAGAGACGCAGCCACGCCAACGACAATTCTAACAGGATATACAGGATGCACAGGATAACGGCTGTATACCAGAATGCACTGTTTGTTTTGGTTTTATCTTGTATATCCTGTCTGTCTTGTTAGCATGCCGTTTGCCCTCTTGGCGGGGCGGCTGATTCCACGGTGGCTCCGGTTAGTAACGCCCGAATTCGTGCAGGGCTTCGACCATGGCGATCACGTTTTCGGGTGGGACGTCGCCCTGGATGTTGTGCACGGTATTGAAGACGAAGCCCCCGCCCGGCGCCAGATCTTCGATGCGCTGCCTGACCTCGGCCTTGACCTCGGCGGGCGTGCCGTGCGGCAGGACGTGCTGCGTGTCGATGCCGCCGCCCCAAAAGACGACGTCACGGCCGTATTCGCGCTTGAGCTGCTTCGTATCCATGTTCGCTGCAGAGACCTGGACCGGGTTGATGATGTCTACACCCACGTCGATCAGCTCCGGGATCAGGTCGTGAACGGCGCCGCAGGAGTGGAAGAAGATCTTCACGTGCGGGGCCTTGGACCGGACCATGTCGAAGATCGCGCGGTAGCGTGGCTTGAAGTAGCGGCGGTACATGTTCAGGGACATCAGCAGGCCGTCCTGTCCGGCGTAGTCGTCGGCGTACATGACCACGTCCAGGTAGGGGCCGACCACCGGCAGGAACGATTCCCAGAACGCGAGGTCCAGCTCGGCCAGCTTGCCGACGAGCTTATCGGTGAACTCGGGCGCGCCCGCCAGGTCGGCGTACGCATCGTAGTAGCCCAGCAGCCACTGGTACGTCTGCAACAGGCCGGACGTTACCCCCATGTTGGCCATGATGACCGGGTATTCGCCTGCGTCATGCAGGGCCCTGGCCTCATCGACCAGGCCGCCGCCCCAGCGTGCGGGATCAGAGCCGTCGGGCCACGGGAAGCGGTCCAGGGCAGCCGGGTCGTCCACGCCGGCGAGGGGGTGGAAGGTCATGTCGTAGTACAGGCCGGTCGCCTTGGGCATGCGCCAGACGACGCCCCAGGGATCAGTCAGGTAGGTGCTGGTTTCGTCTTCGCGGATGGCCGGATTCCAGGCGGAAGCCGGGCGGACCATTACGCCGCGGGTGTCGACGCCAAGCTTCTGCAGCACGTCCTCGTCGACGACGGCGATCTGCTGGACGATATCGAGCCATTGGACCGGGCGGTTGGGATCGAGCCCGAGCAGCTTGAGGACGCCGCGGTAGGTCTTGTGGTTGATGCTGGACACGAGCGTCGCGCCCAGGTCGAAGGGCACGCGGTCCGGCTGTCGGTGGTTGAGTGCGGCAAGAACGCGTTCACGTGAGTTCATGTGTGGTCTCCTCGTAGACATTGGGCTGTGGAACAAGACGCGTTTTGGACCACGAAAGGCGCGAAAGAAAAACGAAAGACGCGAAAAACGGCAACGGCTTACCGCCCGGCGGCCTGAAGGATGCGATCGACGAGTGCGGTCAGGTCGGCCGGCGGATCGGGACACCTGTCCATGTACAGGTTCAGATAGTGATCGAGATCGTAGCGCCGCTTGACTGAAGGCAAGTGTTCGTGAAAAGCCCAGAGTACGGCCTTGCCCGAAACGTGCTTCTGCCAGAGCGCCAGGTCATCTGTTTCCAGCTCGCGCCGCCTGTCGTCAAAGAGTGCGCCGAAATCTACCTCGGCTGCAAGCGTCCGCCCCCATTCGCGGAGTTCCAATGACAAATCCTGGGCCATCGCGGCGGCCGGGTGCATCAGGTAGACTCTTGATGAAGCGCTGCAGTTGTAGTGCTCTTGGGCGAATTGGACGACGCGATTGTGCGCTGCGATCGGCAGACACTCGTGGTACGCGAACTGGATGTGGTTCGCCACCATTGTCGTTCCGTTCCAGCCGTCAGGGGCCTGGCCTTGGCGGCTGAAGGCGAGCTTGAGAACCTGCGCCCAACACTCGGGCTCGAGCAGATAATTCTCAATCGTGTACCGAGGTGTGCGCAGAATGCCACAGGTGGCGAAATCGGCGTCGAGTGCCTCGTCTTCGCAGAAGTCACGGTCGACGATGCCGTAGACCGGCACTCGGCAGCCATCGGCGCGCAACCGAGCCACGGCGGCGAAGACCTGCGGCCAACCGTCCTGTGGAAAGAACGTCACCTGCTGCGCACGGCCACCGAACCAGCGGCCGTAGAACCAGGGATCGTCTTCGTAGGTTTGCCCCTCGACAACGATCGCCACACCATTGCCGGTGCGCTCTTCCACTTCCAGTGTATCAAGTGCTGGGTACGCAGGCATCCTCTTCCTCTTGGTGCGATGGCGGGGCGTCGAGTTGATCGAGGATGACGCGCTCCGATTCGTGGGCGGCGCGCAGAATCTCCAGCGAATGCGTGGCCAGGATTACCTGGCTGTCCCATTCGCGGGCGAACTCGCGCAGGCGGTGGACCACCAGTCGTTGCATCGTCGGGTGCAGGCTCAGCTCCGGCTCGTCGATGAGGATGATCGCGCCGCGACGTCGGCGGCGGGCCAGCTCGCCGAACAGCAGCAGGACGTGGCGCTCGCCGGACGGGAGCTGGTCCAGGCTGACCTGGGGTCGCTCGCCGCTGCCGTTGGTCCAGCCGACCGGGACGCGGACCCGGCCCTCACGCACGGTGATCCGGCGGTCCGGGCCGAGGACGTCTTCGACGGTCTCCACAAACGATTTGAGGTGGGTGCGGTCATCCTTGCCTTCTTCCAGGTCGAGATAGTTCTGCCAGACCCAGAGCTGCTCCAAGCTGCCCTTCCAGCCGTCTGGTGTGGAGTAACGGAAGAGCCACTCGGGCTTCTCTGCCGGCGGCTCAACCGGCCCGCGCTTGGAGGGGCCGAGTTGGCGGTCAGAAGGCAGATACAGCAGGCCGCCCTGCATCTTCTGCGACCCATGGCTTATATCCGCAACGTGCATCTCCAACGCATCGAAAAGAGTCGGACCCGATTTCACCAGCTTGCCCGGTTCAGATGATGAAAACCGCAGGCAGTAGTGGAAAGGTGGCTGACTGTCGAGCCCGGCAGGAGCCAACGCTACAGCACCTGCCAATATCGTTGCCGTCACTGAGGGGATTCCTGATTCGGTCGTTTGCATCGCAAAGTCGTCAATAATGGGAAGGTCATCTCGAGAGACGTCAATGGTCAGACCTACTAAGCTTGTTTTGGGAATCTCTTGGTTTGCAGTGTTGCCGACCGGGAGAACAGCAGCGAAGACCAACATCATCTCAATTGTGTCCAGGATCGTGGTCTTGCCGCAGCCGTTGGTGCCGGCGAGGACGGTAAGGGGGCGGACCGTGTCGGTCAGCGGGTCAACGAACGAGATGCGCTTTTGGCCGCGGAACGAGCGGAAATCGTGGAAGAAGACTTCACGAACGCGCATCAAGGTGTCCTTTCTGCTTCGAGAGCGGCGCGGGGTGGTTCATGCGAGCCCATTATGCCGCGACGGCGCGGAGAATGCAAGCATCGCACACCCCGCGCCCTCCAATCCTCTCGAAGTTACTTCATCGCGCCGAAGGTCAGGCCGCGGACGAGGTAGCGGTTGAAGACGAAGACGAAGATGATGGGCGGGATGGCGGCAATCGTGGCCGCCGCGGTCAGGTAGCCCCAGAAGATCTGCTCCTCGGTGATGAAGCCGGAAATGGCGACCGGCAGGGTCATCATGTTGGCTCGGGTGAAGATCATGGCGAACAGGAACTCGTTCCAGGCCATGATGAAGCAGAAAACGGCCGTGGCGACGAGACCGGGCGCGGCCAGGGGCACGACGACCCGGACTAATGCTCCGGGATACGAACAGCCGTCCACCAGGGCGCTCTCCTCGATGTCGGGAGGGATTTCGTCGATGAAGGACTTCATCATCCAGATGACGAACGGCAGGTTCAGGGTCAGGTACAGGATGGGCAGGATGAACGCGGTGTCGATGAGTCGCAGCGAGGCGGCGATCAAGAACAATGGGATCGCGGCCACGATGGGCGGGATCATGCGGATACCCAGGAACCAATACAGCAGGTTCTTGGTGCCGACCTTGAAGCGCGAGATGGCGTAGGCCGCCAGCGTGCCGATGACCATCGACAGGGCGACGTTGCTCAACGCGGCGACCAGGGAGTTGCGGGCCTGCGCCGGGAAGTCGGTATTCAGCAGCACGTGGTAGTAGTTCTCCAACGTGGGGATGAAGAGCCACTTTGGCGGCATGGAGAATGCGTCCACCTGCGTCTTTAGCGAAGTAGACAGCAGCCAGTAGATGGGAAACATGAAGAAAACGAGCAGGATCGCCAGTCCGACGTAACGCAATCCCAACTCTATCGGCGATAGCTTGCCAACGTGCATGGCGCCTCTCCTATCTTGCGTTCACCCTTTTCAGCATCCGGGTGTAGATCTGGGTCACCACGGTCACAATGATCATCATGATGATGGACCACGCCGCCGCATTGCCCAATCGGTTCTCGAAGAACCCCTTGCGCCAGATGTTGTAAGCCATCACGTTGGTGGCGCTGCCCGGCCCCCCGCGGGTGATGATGTAGACGATGTCGAACGTCTTGAAGGCGTCCAGCGTGCGGAACATCAGGGCGATGGTGATGACCGGCATCAGCATCGGGATCGTCAGGTAGCGCAGGGTCTGCAGGCGAGTGGCGCCCTCCACGTAGGCGGCCTCGAACGGCTCGTGCGACAGGCTATCCAGTCCCGCGAGCAAGATCAGCGTGGTGAATGGGGTCCACTGCCAGACATCGACGATGATCAGCGAGATGAGGGCCGGGGTCTCCTCGCCGAGCCACGACACGCCGGGGATGCCGACCAGGTTGAACAGGTAGTTGATGATGCCGAGGTCATAGCTATACATAAAGCGCCAGGCCAAACCAACGACGACGGGCGCCATCATGGCCGGGATCAGGAACGGGACGCGGAACCAGCGGACGCCCTTGTGTTCGGTGAACAGGAGCATGGCCGCCCCAAAGCCGAGCACCATTTCCGCGCAAACGGCGCCCACGACGAAGACGATCGTGACGCGCATCGTGTTCAGGAACTCGGGGCTCTGAGACGATCTGCCGGTACTGCCGAATGCCGGTGAACGGCCGGGGCAGGGTGGGAATGATGGACCACTCGTGGAGGCTGATCCACAGCATGTAGATCGTCGGATACAACGTGATGGCGGCGAAGACGATGACCGCCGGCGCCAGGAAGATGTAGGCCATCCGCCGGCGCTTGGCGCTCAGCGGGGGGCCCTCGACTTCGGCCGCGTGGGCCGTTACCCGGGCAGTGGTCAAGGCAGAGTTCTCCTTTCGAAGAAGCGGTCAGCACATCAGCGGTCAGCGATCAGCCGTCAGCACCAGCCGGCCGTCGGCCTCAAGCGGTGCAAACTGCGAGCGCTCGCTCACACGATCCACACCCGATACGTCGATTGCGGGGAGCCGACAGCTGATTGCTGAAAGCTGACCGCTGACTCGCTGAACGTGACTTGTTGATCGGCCAGACTGCCGAAGTCCTCAGAGACTCCGGCAGTCTGAGGCCGTTGGCTTAGATCAGGGCCGTGGAGCTGTCTTCTCCGGCGTGTAACCGGCCGCCTTGACCTGGTCGAAGACCTGGCCGGCGGTGTCAGTCAGAATCTGCTGTGCATCCGCTTCCGGGCTCTGCAAGACCTTGGCCAGGCCCAGGCCGATGGTGCGCTGGACCTCAGCCCACGACCGGTCCATGCCGCGGACGGCGACCGAATCCAGGGCCTTCAGCAGCAGCGGGTAGTACGGGAAAGCCTTGGCAACTTCGGGATCCTCGGCAGTGGAGAAACGCGCCACCGAGCCGCCGCTCAGGGCGAGCTTGGGGCCGCGGTTCTTGCCGCTGATGTATTGCAGCAACTGGAAGGCGGCTTCCTTGTTCCTGGACTGCGAGGAGATGCCCATCGTCCAGCCACCCAGGCCCTGCGGACGGCCGTTGGGGCCACCCGGAACGAGGTCGAAGGCCACGTCGTCGGCGATCTTCGATTTCGTGCTGTCCAGGAGGGTCGGCAGGTAGGCGTTCCAGTTCTCAGCATACGCGGCGAGACCCTGGGACATGTACTGGTTGACCTTGTCGTAGTCCATGTCGAAGGCATCCTTCGGCATGTACGGGAGCAGGCCCCTGAGCGCCAGCGCGGCGTCGAGGCCGGGTTTCTTCTGGAATTCGGGGTACAGGTTGGCGTCCATCCAGGGCATCGGGATGGATCCGCCGTAAGAGCAGAACATGGGCAGGAAGGTGGAGTCCATGCAGTCGTCGCCGTTGAGCGGGAAGACCACGGGCTTCACGTCGGGGTATTTCTCCGCCAGCAGCTTGGCATCGGCGGTCAGCTCTTCCCAGGTCGCGGGAGGCTTCGCATTGCCGTCGGCATCGACGATCCCGGCGCCCTTGAACATGGACGGCCGATACTGGGCGAGGTAAATGTCGAATTTGTAAGGGACTGCCCACAGCGCGTTCGGGTCCTTGGCGAAGCCCACCTTGTACCGTCCGTACTCTTCCAAGACGGCGGGGATGAAGTCCTGCCATGTCGTAATTCGGATCGACCAGGTCCGTCTTGGCGAACCAGGTGTTGAGATCCTCGACCATTCCGCCCTCGACATAGTGGCCCATCCAGAGGTACGGCCAGGTCACGATGTCGTACGCCCCGGTGTTGGCGGCGAAGGCGGCCAGGTGCTTGGAGAGCAGGTCCGTCCAGGACTCGTCGATGACCTGCACCTGGGCGCCGGTCAGCGTCTCGAAATCCTTGGACAGGATCTTCACGGCGTCCGTGGTGGGGCCGGTGTGGGAAGATAGGACCAGCTTAACGCCGTCCCACTTCTTGAGCCATGGCTCCGCGGCCGGGGCCTGGGCAAAGGCCGAACCGAACGAGGAGAGCAACATCACGGCGACCAATACGATAGACAACCACTTGAGACTCTTCATTGTTCTCATTCCTCCGTTGTCTGTCTGAGTTGTTGCGCCATGTGGATCGAAACAAGCGATCGTGCCAGTGGACTGAACCAGGTCCGAATCTGGTTGAGTTCGCCTCACCTCCTCCACAGGATAGCGTCAACGCTCGTATGTCCGGAAACCTAGCGAATAACAGGCGAAAGCATTAGTGCGGGCCGACCTGGCACGATGCGCGGACGACCAACTCGGGATGGAGCAGGACGCGCTCGTCGCCCACGGGCTCGCCGGCCAACATGCGTAACAGCAGGTCGGCTGCGCGGCGGCCGATCTCGTAGTCCGGCTGGCGAACCGCAGGTCAGCGGCGGCGAAGTGACAGGCGCCCAGGGATGGTCGTCGAATCCAATCAAGGCCACGTCCTCCGGGCAGCGGCGGCCGAGATCCTGAAAGGCCAGCAGCGCGCCCAGAGTCAGCAAATTGTTGCACGTGAACAGCGCCGTCGGTGGATCCGCACGATTCAGCAGAGCTCTTGCGCGCAGCGCCGGCCGGACGCCGGGGCTCAGCCGGACAGAGCCGATCAACGACTCGTCGACAGGCAGGCCGTGCGCTTCCAGCGCGCGGCGGTAGCCGGCCAGGCGCTCGCCCATGGTAGACATGTGCACCGGGCCCGACGACGATGCCGATGCGCCGGTGGCCGTCCTCGATCAGGTGCGAGACCGCCTGGAAGGCGCCGAACTCATTATCCACCCCGACGTGCGGGCCGCGTATGCCGTCGAACACGCGGTCCACGAACACGATGGGAATGTGGAACGCTTCCACGATCTGCAGCATGCCCCACTTCTGGCTGGTGGCCGCAGCAATGAAGCCATCGACCTTGCCTTTGAAGAGCAGCTCCAGGTATTCCTCTTCGCGCAGCAGGCTCTCCTCGGTGGTGCAGAGAAGCAGAGTGTAATCGAATGGTGTGATCGTGTCGAGAGCGCCACGGATCATCTGGCCGAAGAAATTGTTGGTGATGTCGGAGACGACCATGCCCACGGTGTGCGTCTTGTGAGTGGTGAGGCTGCGCGCGATGGCGCTCGGGTGGTAATTCAGGTCGCGAATGGCGCGCAGCACGACCTCACGCGTTTCAGGGGAGACGAAGCGCGTATTGTTGAGGACGTGTGAGACCGTGGCGGTCGACACTTCCGCCCGGGCGGCGACATCGCGGATCGTGGGCATGATTGGATTGTTCCCAGGAATGTGCGAAAAATGATGGTTAACCGATTGCGTAACCGGTTACATCATAACACGAGAGTGGCGACAACGTCAAGGGGAGACGCAAGGATTTTAAGGTTGAGTCGTGGCGCGACCCTCCGGCGAGCGGTAGCGGGCCGGGACCTGGGGCAGGCCGTCGCCGTCGAGATCGGGCAGACCATGCAGGTAGAGGGCCAGCGCCATCCATTCCTTCAGCTCACGGAGTGGGCGGCCGGTCTCGCGCAGATCCACCATCACGATGGTGTCCGTGAGATCGGCGATGGGCCGGCCCGTGGCGTCCTTCGGGACCAGATGGATCTGGCCGAAGGTCTTCTCGCTGATCGATCCCAGCGCCTGCACGAACCAGTAGTTGACGACGACCCGGTACAGCCTCTGCGGCTCAACCAGCCGATAGGCGCTATCCTCTTCGCCGCTCGGCTCGCAGATCCACAGGCCCGTCACTCGCTGGAGCGGGGGACGGCTCGGGTCGCACGTGTACCTGAGGCCTGAAGCCTGCAAGTAGAGGTCGGATTTCACCGACTCGGCGACGCCGTTGATCTCGAGCGCCTGCTTGATTTCGTTGCCCGTCCAATAGAACGCCGACAGCGGCACGCCGAGCTGGTCGTCCGGCCCCAGCCCCAACGAGAGCACTCGAAATGCATCCTCGATGGTGATCGGGCCCGCCACCAGCGAGTCGCGGATCATGCCGATCGGCTCGAACGCGCAGTGGACGAATGCCTCCGGCGAGCCTCCCTCAGCCGTCCGGACGATCGCGCGGTACGCGTCGGTGATCAGGTTGCCCAGGCCGGACTCGTGCAATGGGCGGGTGTAGATGGAGGGGAGCGATTCGCAGTTGAAGTCAGACCTGGCGATGACCCGGTCGAAGGTAAGATTCGACAACACGGCCGACAGAAACCTTTCGTCGACCACTTCCTTGGCAGCGAGAATCGTTCGTACAAGGTGCGGTTCTGCGGGCACGTCGTGCGTGATCGGAACGAGGTGGTAATCGACCAACCGCGCGCGTCCGCCGGCGCGGAAATCGAGCTGGCAGACGCCCAGGTTGGCGCCGTAACACCCTGCCGACACGATGAGGGTTTCGTCCACGACGATGGGCTGGGCCAGCGCAGTGTGCGTGTGGCCGCTGACGATCACGTCGATCTGGGGGACCGCCCGCGCCAGAAGCTCGTCCTCCGACCGGGACGGGTCAGCCCACGTGCCGCTGTGGGAGAGGGCGACCACGACATCTACGTTCTCGTGGCGTTGCAGCACGTCCACTACTCGCCTGGCCGAGTCGATGGCGTCGGGAAACGCCACGTCCCGCGGCTGCGCGGTGTCCTCGCCCGCGTCGCGTCCCATCAGGCCGAACAGGCCGACTCGCAGACCGTTGCGTTCGATGACGACGTAGTCGAGGACGGGATAGCTCTCGAACGCCGCAGCCAGCGCTCGTCCGCGTTCGTTGTCCCGGCTGATCGCGTGGTTTGACGCCACCAGTGCCGGCAGCCGCTCTCCGGAGGCTCGCGCGGCGTTCAGCATTCGCGCCAGGTTGTCGGACCGCAGATCGAATTCGTGATTGCCGAACGTAGCGAAGTCGAAACCCATGGCGCCCATCGCGCGAAGCTCCGGCGCATGCGTGGGGTTGATGGCGTGAAACAGCGTGCCCATGCTGAAGTCGCCGGCGTCGACGAGCAGCAGCCGATCACCCCAGCGAGCCCGCTGCTCTTGCACGACGTGTGCGATTCGGGCGTAGCCTCCCCGCTCGCGAACGCTGCCGTCTGCGTCCGCCGCGCGGACGGGCGCCAGGTGCGAGTGGAGATCGTGCGTGAAGCAGACGACGAGCCGGCGATCGGCGCGCGGTTCCGGTGCGGGCATGACTGGCCTCCCAAGAAAGGTGGAGCTGCGATGCTGTGAGTCTATGCCCGGCGTCGATTTGACGCAAGTTTGGAAAGAATGGTATAACATGAAGTGTGACGTTACAACACGTTCACTGACGCGACGCCTCGCCGGCGAGAGATCAGGTCGGAGACTACCGTGCGAAATCATTGGCTGACGAGCCTGGTTGGGTCCCTGCGATGGATGGCTGTTGCCGTCCTGTTCGTCGTGTTGGCCGCGCCGCCTGCCGCAACGGCGCTGGAGCCACGCGGCGGAGACATTCCGGCGGGCTCCGTCGTCGAGGACGACGTCCTGCTGAGCGCGGACGACGTCACGCTGATTGGAACCGTCAACGGCGACCTCGTCGCCCTGGGCAAGCACGTGACGATCAACGGCGAGGTCAGCGGCAGCGTGCTGGCCGCCGGGGATACGGTGACGATCAACGGCCAGGTGCGGGGCGGAGTTTACGCCCTGGCGTTGGACGTCGAGCTGGGTCCGCGGGCCGTCGTGGGGCGCAACGCTCACTTGGTGGGCGTCGACGTGCACACCGCGCCCGGTTCCATCGTCGGTCGGGACGTCACGGTCGGCGCCTATCGCGCCGTCATCGGCGGGGAGTTGCAGCGCGATTTGAAGACCGCGGTGCTGCTGCTCGATCTGCAGGGACAACTGCGCGGCCGTCCGCCCCGCAGCACGCCTGCTCCTGCTGCTGCACCCGCCTCTGCCCGGCTGCGCCTCGACCCCTCGCCGCCCGGCGCCTTCCTCCTCCCGATCTCAACTCAACTGGACGCCACGGGTGTTCCAGACGCTGCCGGATTTTCGCTCCGCAATTGGCCGGGCGATTTCGCCCGCAATGCCGTCATTCTGCTGCTGGTAGGCGCCGTCCTGCTCTGGCTCAGCCCGCGGCCGCTGGTCGACTGCAGCGAGCGGCTCGGCACCGGGCCTCTTCCAGCCGTGGGCTACGGCGTGCTCGCTTTCGTCCTGTTCTACTTCTCTGCTGCCGCAGTGGCCGTGCTGATCGCGATCGCCGGGATCGCGCTGGTCCTGATGCGGGTGGGTGGCTCCGTTCTGCCGCTGTACAGCTTCGGCTTCTTCGGCATCGGGTTCGTGCTGTCGGCCTTCACCCTGTTCTTTTCGACCGTCAGTCAGGTCGTTGCGGCGCTTCTGATCGGCTCCCTGGCCTGGCGCCGCCTGGCGCCCGGCCGTCCCCAGGAGCGCGCCCTGGCACTGGTCGCGGGTACTGTGCTGCTGTCGCTCTTCGTCGCCGTCCCTTTCATCGGCCCGGCGGTCGAGGCACTCGTGGGACTCACGGGGCTGGGCGCGGCGTGGCTGGCGATACGCGATGGACGTGAGAAGCACCTCGGGGCAGCGCCGGTCGCGACGGCTGCCGGTGAGTGACCTGGCAGGAGGACGTGATTCGTAACGACATGCCGCTGGCTGTGTGACGAGACAGCAGTGCTCCCAAAAACGGCATCGGTGCGGCGGGCGGCGCGGTGCGTTCGCTCCTGGCGACACGCTCGGGTCGACCGTCGCCTCAGACGCGCACACAAGAAGGAGAGGGAGATGAGTACTCAGCAGCGAGTCGGAAACGCGGGCACCGGCGCCGGGTTGGCGCGCTTTCCGTGGTGGCTGATCTTGTTCGAGGGCGTGGTCACGCTCCTCATTGGCCTCCTGGTCTTGACCTACCCGGCTGCGACGGTGATCGCCCTGGTGCAGATGCTCGGACTCTACTGGCTGATCGTCGGAATTCTGCGGCTCGTCGGCCTGTTTGAGGATCGCCGGATGTGGGGGCTGAAGCTGGTCGCGGGCATCCTGGGCGTATTGGCCGGCATCGCCGTCTTGCAGCATCCGCTGTTCTCGCCCCTGGTGATCGGCGGAACGATCATCATCATGATGGGCATCGACGGCATCCTGATCGGCGGGCTCGATCTCATTCACGCTTTTCAGGGCGGCGGTTTGAGCCGAGGCATCATCGGAGTGGTCAATGTCGTGCTCGGTTTTTTCTTGCTGAGCAACCCGCTGGGTCTGGCGATCGCGCTGCCCCTGTTCATCGGAATCGTCGCCATCATTGGCGGAATTGCGTCCATCGTGATGGCATTTCGGGTGAAAGCGGTGCTGGCGGCCTGACGTCCGGCTTGTCAGGTTCCTTTGCGATTACCTCAAGTGCTTCCCGCAAGGTCAAAACGAAGGGCGACCCGCAAGTAATTCGCGAGGAGCCCTCTTTGTTTGTCAGTGTGAAGCGCGGACCAAGACACTACCCAATCGCTCCGGCGCTGGCAGTGTCCCTCGATTTATCGGAACCGGCGACGTCTCCATCGGCAAATGAAAGACGGTCGCCGACGAGGCCGAGCCTAGTGCCCGGCTGCGCTGATGACCGTGTCAGGCCACGTCGTCCCGGGGTCACGGTGGCAAGCAGGACGTATCCCCGCGTGCTGGTCCCACAGCAGAACCTGGGAAACCTTCCTCAACGGGGCGTAAGCTGTGGCTATCCCGCTGGCATCCGGGACGTTGCCCTTGCCACCGATGTTCGCGCCAAAGGGAAGAACCTGAATGGCGTCACCCATCGGAACGTTGGTGACGAGAACCTTGTTGTCGCCGCCTTCCTTGGAGTTGTCAGGATCCGCGAATGCGGTTCGCACCACAGCAAGGCTGGTGATTAGAGCGAACGCCACAAGAACAGATAGTGTCGGCAAATCTTAGCATTTTCATGCGTTTTTTCCTTTCTTACCAGTCCTGAGACTCTGGGCCAGCCTCGATACATCTCGGGCTGGCCCGGGACTCGTCCTATGTTATCCAAGCCGATGAGTAGCGTACTACCATCGCAAGCCGGCCAGTGTATCCGATCATACGAAACAGGGTACAGGCCGGGATACATCAGGGGCGACTTCTATCGCTGCCGGCGCGCAAATGTGCAATTTGACAGGCGGCTCATTTGGGTTATCATTGCACCAGGTTAATCGCTGCCCCTTAAATTGGGGCGTTCCTCAATCGGACATGAAGCCCGGTCACAATCCGCAGTCCTCACGATCGTACGCCGGACGAAGCATCGGCCAGCCCGGCATACCCAGCTCCGGACTCCACTTCGCAGTCCCTTTAACAGTGGCATCCTCGCAACGAAAGGAGTTCCCTGAGAGTTGGGCCAAATAATCTTCGCTTTAGTTTGTTGTGCACCCGTGGCATACCGTGTCGTGCACTTTCCCGTCGGCCTGACCGGTGCAGCGCTGCTGTTCGTCGTGCTGGCGCTGTGGCGGAAGAGTGAATGGCTGGAGCACGCCGCTTATTTCGCGCTGGCGGCGTCGGCGGTCTTCACGATCCCGGCCGCGGCTGACCGGCGTGCGCGACCATATCGTCCTGTACAACTGGACGGCGCCCCTGGTGGATACAGAAGATCTTCCTCGCGCTGTCGCTGTTCGCGCTGGCGACCTTCACGGTCCTCAAGCGCCGTGGGCGGCGCAATCTCTGTGGAACTCGTCGACCTACGATTCTCTATCTCGCCGCGTTCGCGGGATTGTTTCGGCCTGGCCGCCATCCTGGGATTTCTCGGCGCCACGATCATTTACGGGCTGTAGGAGGAAGCGCAATGCCAAGGCCGAACTTGAACAGACGGGGCCCCGAACCTGCCCGGGTGGCCGGGGATGCGACCGGACCAAACCCGAAGTGGTCTTCGATAGGGCAGTTCTAGCGGCTAGGGGATCGTGGTCGTGATCGTGGTCGTGTGGGCGCTGGTGTTCGCTGCCTACATGGCGGTCGCCGGCGAAGCCCTAACGACGAACAACAGCCTCGGTTCACACTGGGCCGGCAGGGCCCGGAATACGCTGAGCGAAGCGACCAGCACCCCGGCATCGAGGTGCGCCGGCTGCGGCGGCGCCGGCCGGACGGTCCCGCCCGGCTTCCGCCGGCAACGTGCCCAGCTTCGCCCGCGACGTCGAGCCGATCTTCCAGCTGCGCTGCGTCCGGTGCCACGCGGGGGCGCTCTCGACCTACGATCAGGTCATCCAGAACGTCATCCCGGGCGACTCGGCCAATACCATCGTGGTCCAGGTGATGCAGAACGGCAGCATGCCGCGCGGCGGCCCGCGGATGACGTCGGACCGATCGACACGATCGCAAAGTGGATCGACGCCGGCGCGCCGAACAACTGACGCGCGCCCTCAACCCAGACAGCCGTGTGACATAATCGGTTGGCAGGAGGTGCATCCGTGGCATTGAGTGTCAGTATCGGGGATTACCTCATCAAACGGCTCGTAGACAGCGGGGCGCGGCACGTCTTCGGCGTGCCCGGCGACTACGTGCTGGGCTTTTTCAGGAAACTGACCGACAGCCCTTTGAAGGTCGTGAACACTTGCGACGAGCAGGGCGCCGGGTACGCGGCTGACGCCTACGCCCGCCTGAACGGCCTGGGGGTCGTGGTCATCACCTATGGTGTGGGCGGGCTCAAGGTGGCGAATACCACCGCCGAGGCGTTCGCCGAAGAGGCGCCCGTGCTGGTCATCAGCGGTGCGCCGGGGACGAACGAGAAGTTCAAGAATCCCATGCTGCACCACAAGGTCAACCAGTTCGATACCCAGATCAAGGTATTCGAGCAACTGACCGTGGCCACAGCAGACCTCAGCGATCCGGAGAGCGCGCTGCAGGAGATCGACCGGGTGCTTAGCGCGATCAGGCGCTACAAACGGCCCGGCTACATCGAGCTGCCCCGCAACATGGTGTCGGTCCGGAGCCCACGCCCAGTCCAGGTGGCCACGCACGAGCAGCCGAGCGACCCGGGCGCGCTGGCGGAGGCCATCGAGGAAGCGGTGGCGAGGATCAACGCCGCGCACCAGCCCGTCATCCTGGTCGGCGACGAAATGCATCGTTTTGGTCTGGCCGCAGGCGCTGCAGTTCGCGGAAAGACTCAACGTCCCAATGGCAGTGACCGTATCGGCCAAGTCCGCGGTCCCGGAAACGCATCCCCTCTACATGGGCGTGTACGCCGGCGCGCTGGGCGATGCGGACGTGCGCCGCTACGTGGAAAGCAGCGATTGCCAGATCCTGCTGGGCGTGCTGCTGACCGACATGAATCTGGGCATCTTCAGCGCGCGCCTGGAACAAAGCCGGTCGATCCACGTGACGAGCGAGCGGATCGACATGGCCATCACTTCTATTCCGACGTCAAGGCACGCGATTTCCTGGAGGGCCTCGTCCGCGGCGAGGTCAACCGTGCAGCTACCCGACTGGGCCTCGTCTGAAACTGCCGGGCGGCTTCTGCCCGGCCCACGGTCGCAGAAAATCACCGTGCAGCGCCTCTTCGAGCACGTCAATGCGTTCCTGGACTGCAACACGGTGGTTCTGGCCGACGTCGGCGACTCCTTGTTCGGAGCGATCGACCTGATAACGTGCAACGCCGCGCAGTTCCTCTCGCCGGCCTACTATGCGTCGCTGGGCTTCGCCGTGCCGGCCAGCCTCGCCGTGCAGCTCAGCGATCCAAACCTGCGTCCCCTCGGTGCTGGTCGGCGATGGGGCGTTCCAGATGACGGGCATGGAGCTGTCCACCGCCGTCCGTTCGCCGGAATCCATCGTCGTCGTGCTGAACAACAGCGGCTACGCCACGGAGCGGCCGATGATGGACGGCCCCTTCAACGACATTCTGCCATGGCAATTCAGCCGTCTGCCGGAGCTATTGGGCCACGGGAAGGGATTCGTGGTCGAGACGGAGGAGAGCTACACGACGGGCGCTGGAGGCCGCCCGCGAGTACACCGAGTCGTTCTCGATCCTGGACGTGCGCCTGGCGCCGGACGACGTGTCACCGGGGTTGCTGCGGCTGTCCGAGGCACTGAAAAAGAGAACGTAAGGTCGGGAAGCTGACACGAGGGAGTGACGACATGAGCAACGGAGAAGCCAGCGACCTTGCGGCTGGGGCGCAAGGGCAACCAGGTATACACGATCAGCGCCGCCCATCCGCCGAAACTGTGC
>CAWJLE010000008.1:0-270368 GCA_963843645.1 uncultured Chloroflexia bacterium
GATGGTACGAACGGAGGACATCGCCTTCCTCATCATGCCGGAATGCACCTCCGGCGATGTCTGGACGCGTCCAAGGGCGCTCTCGTCGTGGATGTGATCGTTTCGGGCAAGCCAGCCCACTCCACGCTGCCGCACCTGGGCCGCAACGCGTTCGAGGAGTGCTGCCGGTGGCGGAGGAGCTGGTCGAGCTGCGCCGGACCGTGGAGAGACGTGGAGCCGGTTTGCGGTAGAGGACCCGCGCGCGGCCTTCTCGACGCTGGCCATTGGGGGTGAAGGCGGCGGTGGAGAGAAGTTCAACATCATTCCCGGCCGGTACCACTTCACCGTCGGACCGTCGCCCCATCCCGGAGGAATCGCCGGACGAGGTGCGCGCCGAGCTTTTCGCCGTCCGCGATCGCATGCGTGCGCGGGGCATCGACGTGGAGTTCGAGACCTGGTTGGAGGCGAGCCCGTCGCTGACGGAGCCTGAGCACCCCGGCTGTCGCACGCTCGCCCAGACGCTGGGTCAAGTCACCGGGCGCGAGCCGCGTTTCCTGCTCTGCCCCGGCTTTCTGGACATCCGGCACTTCAATGCGCGGGGCGTGCCGACCGTCGCCTGCGGCCCCGGACGGCTGGAGGTCGCCCACGGACCGGAAGAGCACGTGAGCGAGAAAGACCTGCTCGATTACGTACAGGCCCTGGCCCTCACCATGCTGCGCTTCTGAGCGCCCGAACTCACTCCGCGAGTGTGTCCCGCAGGCGCCGCTCCTGCTCGGCCCGCCGATAAGCGCGCGCGAACTGGATGTAGTGCAGCGCCGTCTGCCGGATGCGCTCCGCCTGGTCGGGACCCACCGTCCGCACGACTTTGCCGGGCACGCCCAGGACGAGCGAATTCGGTGGGATGATCGTCCCTGGGGTCACGATGGCCCCCGCGCCGATGATGCTGTTCTCGCCGATGTCGGCCTTGTCGAGAACCGTGGCGCGCGTTGCGATCATCACGTTATCGCCCAGGCTCGCCGCGTGCACGATGGCGCCATGGCTGATCGTCACCCCGTTGCCGATGATCACCGGCTGGTCGTGAGATCCGTGGATGATCGCTCCGTCCTGCACGTTGCTGCGCTGCCCGATGGTCACTCGCATGACGTCGCCGCGAATGATCGCCCCAAACCAGACGCTCGGAATCCGCGCCGATGCTCACATCGCCGATGATCGTCGCCGTCTCGGCAATGAACACAGTGGGGTGAATCAGCTCTGGATGGAAGCTGCAGTCGAAATGATCGCTGGCCACTTTGGATCTCCCTCATTTGATCGCGAAACCACAGTACCGAAACAATAGAAACGGGGCAGAGAGACACACCCCTGCCCCGCTGTAAACAGCCGCCTGATGCGTGGCTACGCCGTGGCGCGAGCCTTGCCGCCGCCAAACGTCCGGCGGAAGAACTTGCCGATTTCGTCGTTCTGCCACACCACCAGCATGGGCGAGGCGTTGAAAATGGACGAGTACATGGCGCTGAACATACTGTAGAGCAGGACCGTCACGAAGTGGCTGATCGTGCCGCCGCCGAACAGAAGCATCGTCACGAGCACGAAGACCACGGTCAGCTGGGTGACGACCGACCGGTGCAGGGTCTCCAGCACGCTGCGGTTGACGACGGTCTCGTACGACTCGCCGCGGTGCTTGGGCACGTTCTCGCGGATGCGGTCGAACACCACGATGGTATCGTGCACCGAGAAGCCTACCATCGTGAGCAGCGCTGTTAAGAACAGCGAGTCCGCCTCCCAGCCAAATAGTATCCCCAGAATCGAGAAGATGCCGAACGATACGAAGACGTCGTGCGTCATGGCGATGATCGCGCAGACGCCGAAGCGGACCGGATTCGGCACGCGCCGGAAGGCGTACCAGATGAAGATCAAGATTATCACCGAGGCGGCGACCACGGCGATGGCCGCGCTGTTGGTCACCTCGCGCCCAATGGCCGGACCCACGCTGTCGAACTGCAGCTCAGTGACCTTTCCGAACTTGCTGGCCAGATCGCTCTCGACCGACTGTCGAATCTCCGGCGTGACGGCCTTGGTGCGAATGAGAACCGTCTGGTTGTCGCCGGTGTTCTGCACCGCGGCATCGGTCAGGCCATGATTGGCAAAGATGGCGCGCACTTCCGGCAGATCCGCCGGCTTCTCGAAACGAAGCTCCCACGAGCTTCCGCCGGTGAAGTCGATTCCCAACCGCACGGGTGTCCCGAAGGTGAGCGTCGAGTAGATCATGGCGATGATGCCGGGAATGATGATCAACAGAGAAAACGCGAAATAGTAATACCGCTTGCCGATTATGTCGTACATGTAACCTCCTCGCCTGGGTTACCGAATCGTGATCGAAATACACTACTCAAGGACGGCCGACGCTTGCTGCGCAAGATCCGGCTCAACCGCCGTCAGTCAGCGCCCATTAGCCAGTGATTGTTGTGTATCTTCTCACCGACCAGGTCGAACATCGCCCGCAGGAAGGTCCTGGTCACCACGATCGCGGTGAACATACTGATGATGACACCAAGGAACAGTGTGATCGCGAAGCCCTTCACGGTGCTGGCGCCAAACGTATTGGCGAACCAGTAGAGGACCACGCAGTTCAGCAGCACCGACAGGTTGGAGTCGCGAATCGAAGTCCAGGCGCGATCGAAACCGTAGTCCACCGCCGCAAGCATGGAGCGTCCGCTGCGCAGCTCCTCCTTCATACGCTCGAAGATCAGCACATTCGCATCGACGGCCATACCTGTCGACATGATGAAGCCGGTGATGCCTGGTAACGTCAGGGTTATCGGAGCGAAGAACGGCGCCGAAAAGGTGGGAACACCCCACTTGTACACGGCGAAGTTGACCAGCCCGTAGACGATCAGGGCCATGGCCGCCAGCACGCCGGGCACGCGATAGTAGGCAATCATGAAAAACAGGAGGACGATGATCGCGATCGTGCCGGCCGTGATGCTGCGGGCGATCGAGTCCTGGCCGAGGGTCGCGCCCACCGTGCGGATCGTGTCCACGCGCAGCGGCACCGGCAGAGCGCCGTAGCGCAGCTGAACGGCCACGGCTCGTGCCTGATCCAGCGTGAACCGCCCGGTGATCACACCGCTTCCGTCGGGGATCGCGCTCTGAATCACCGGCGCGGAGATGACCTTCTTGTCCAGGACGATGGCCAGGACCTTGCCGATGTGCGACGCAGTGTAGTTCGCGAAGATCTTTGCTCCGGCGGGTTTCAGCTTGAAGCGGATCTCCGGGTTGCCGAGTTGGTCGATGCCGACGTCGGCGGTTTCCAGGTCACGGCCGGTCATGACCGTCGTGTAGACCGGGCCGGTCGGCGTGACGGGGGCGGTCGACGTGACAGGAGCCGTACCTGTAATGGGTGCTGCGCTGGTGATGGGCGCCGCGCCGGTCACGGGAGCCGTCGGGCTGACGGGCGTCGCCGCGCCGATGGCGGGCGTCTGGGTCACGGGCGCCGTGGGGGTAATCGACTCAGTTCCGGTGAGAGGAGTGGTGTTGGTGAGGGTCTGGGTTCCGCTGATCGGCTCGCCGTACGTCGTCCGCACGACCGTGCCCTCCGGCAGATTCTGGCTGTCGGCGTCGATGAACTCCAGCAGACCGGTCTGCCGGAGTGTGGCGATGGCCTCTTCAGGATTCTTGATGCCGGGCAGCTCGACGACGATGCGCCGGTCGCCTTGGCGCTGAACGACGGGTTCCGTCACACCGAGGGCATTGACGCGGTTTTCCACGATGGTCCGGGCGGTGTCCATGGCTCCGGCGGGCAGGGCCTCGCTGGCCGGGACATCAGCTTCCAGCAGCACCTGCAGTCCGCCCTGGAGGTCCAAGCCCTGCCTCACTTCGATTGGCTTGTTGATTTGCGCCGAGCCAATGCTGAAATGCAGGCCGGGGTTGCCAGGCAAATCTATCCAGATGGCAATGACAACCAGGACCGCAATGCCGATCAGATAATTCAGATTTCGTCCTTTCAAGTACCCTCTCCTCCTGTCCGCACCGAAATGACGGTTCTATACTGGGCCCGACAACAATATGGCCGGTGCCCAGTGGGCGACCTGCTGTGGAACCTCGCGGAACAGTTCCTCATCTGGAATAACTGGAATAACCGCGCGATTATAACCCATAGCCCGTAATCTGTCAAGAGTTTTCAGTCGATTATACCATGGAACAAAATGGCGGACAATTCCCACACATAATCTGGATGTATACGGGATTATGGGCGAGACCGCGTCCTGACTTATGTCATTCTGAGGAGCGCCGTTCAGCGACGAAGAATCTCGCGCGCGAGATCGGTCAACCTCACTTGCAGGCAAGATTCTTCGTCGCTGAACGGCGCTCCTCAGAATGACATAAGTCAGGACGCGGTCTCGCCCATAATCCCGTATACACCCACAAATCTGGGTTGCGTTCCAGGCGAGACCGGCAAACCTACAGCAGGACCAGAGCCAGTCCCAACAGCGTAATCACGATCCCGACCACGGAATTGGGCGTGGGCACCTGCCCCAACAGCGCCGCACCCAGCAGGACGCCGCCCGTCACCTCTTGCGTGGCGATCAGGTTCACGTACGTCGCGTGCGTCCGGCGGATCGCGGCATTGTACAGAGTATGCCCTACCGCTAACGGGACCACGCCGACCCAGATGAGGGCCAGTATCTGCCGCACGCCATAGCCCGCCGCGTTGAAGGTCGCCGCCGCGGGCAGGATCAGCCACAACGCCGCCACACTGTAGACCCCCAGAGTATAGCTCACCAGAGGGTAAGTGTTTCGCTGCGAGCGCCCCATCACCGAGTAGACCCCGAAGGCGATCGCGGCCACCAGCGCCAGCGCATCGCCGATCATCATGCGCTGCGTCAGCGCCGGCTCGAAACCGACGAGGACCGCGATGCCCACGATGGCCACGGCGATCCCGGCGTACTTGCGGCGCGGGATGTGCTCGTTGAGGAACCACGCCGAGAACAACGTCACGAACACCGGCGCCGTGTAGGTCACCGTGAGGGCGTGCGCCAGCGAGGTGAAGTTGATCGCCGCGACGAAGGTCAGGAAGTGCAGCGCCGTGACCAATCCAAACAAGAGGAACTTCTTCGCGTCAGCCCGGGTATAGTTCAGAGGCTGCCGGCGGCCCAGCGCGACCAACAACATGGCCACGGCTGCAATCGCCATACGCCCCGCCGACTTCTCGTACGCGGTCAACGGCTCGGCCCAGATCAGGGCCACCGGCGCCGTGGCAAAGCAGCACACAGCGGCAGCCGCGAGCCACAGGCTCCGTCGCTCGTCAGATCTCATGCCATGCTCGAGTTATTCCAGCAGGTTCCGCCGCAGCGCCGCAAACAGCGCGTCGTAGACGGCCGGATCGTCGGTCACGGGCAGCTGCAACTGCACCGTCAGGTTCACCGCCACGCCGCGCCCCGGCGGATCCGCCCCGTCCGCGGGCGGCGGTACGGGCGTTGCGTTGGGCGGCGTCGCCGCTGCCGCCGTCCCGGAGAGCGGCGCCCGATCGAAGTCGGCCAGCTTGCACAGCGTGCGGAAGGTGCGAATCATGTACCCCACGGTCGACGGCGCCATCTTCGACTGGGAGTGGAAGATCGACTTCAACTCCTCGTCCTCTTTGTGGTGGGCGTCCGGATACGCCTCGAAGAGATCCGCGTAAACCTCCCGTACGGCCTGCGCCATGACCTGCGTGGCGACGGCCTTGTTTCGGTACGATTGCCAGCGTTTGGTCGGCGCCTCGGAGAGGCTGACGAAGCCGAGCGTCTTCAGGATGTGCGCCAGCGAGCGCAGATCCGAACCGTGAAAATTGAACCCCTCCAGAAACTTGGAGCTCATTCGCTGCGGCACCGCAGCGCCCTGGATGGCTTCGAAGCACCGGCGGACGCTGGATGCGTTGGTGCAATATGGGAACTCGGCCATCGCACACCCCCGTCGTGGTTAAACAGCTCGCTGCGCCCCAGATGAACGCAGATGAAACGTGGATCGATTGGCGGTCCATTCGTATCTGCGTTTGTCCGTGTTCATCTGCGGTTACTCTTGACCACCTGTGACGGTCCGGCCTCAGGCCCCCTGGGCCAGCCGGCCGTCCAGCCCCAGCTCCGGCGCGATACCC
The DNA here is from genome assembly GCA_963843645.1 of uncultured Chloroflexia bacterium. GTDB lineage: Bacteria > Chloroflexota > Anaerolineae > DAOTYC01 > DAOTYC01 > CAWJLE01. The sequence goes on from CAWJLE010000008.1 coordinate 6,110, forward strand.
TTCAGCGCGTCGAGCACGATCTGGATGTGCTCGTTCAGCTCCACGCCCAGCTCCGCGGCGCCGTGCTCGATCTCTTCCCGGTTGACGGCGGCCGCGAACGCGCGGTCCTTCCACTTCTTCCGGACGGACTTGACTTCGACGTCCGCGATGTTCTTCGACGGGCGCACGTAGGCCACGGCCTGGATCAGCCCGGTCAGCTCGTCCACGGCGAACAGCGCCTTCTCCATGCGCGTCTCAGGCTTTACCCCGCTGTACGTCGCGTGCGAGAGCACCGCCCGCACGAAATCCTCGGGGTAACCTCGCGCGCGCAGGATCGCCGCACCGGCGAAGCAGTGCTTCTCATCCTGCGGCGTGTCGGGGTCCATGCTGGGATAGCGCTCGTAGTCGAAATCGTGAACCAGCCCCAGCGCGCCCCAGGTCTCTTCGTCCTCACCGTAGTGCCGGGCGTAGGCGCGCATGGCCGCTTCCACCGCCAGCATGTGGTGGATCAGGCTTTCGCTCTGCGTGTACTCGGTGACCAGCTTCCAAACCTCGTCTCGTTTAACGTCCACTTTCAACACTCCACCTTCTTAGGATTGAGCCATCGGCTGCCGAACGATCGTCTTCAGCTTGTCCGGAGCGGTCCGGCGAGGATCGCCCAGGTATATTTCGTGGTGCTTGCCCGCCGAACAGCACCCGTTTTCCACGATGTACTGATGCAACCGGGCGATGGTCGGACCCTCGGCCGCCCACGGGCCGATGTGCAGGATCTGCGCCGCCAGGCCTTCGTGAAAGCTCTCCAGCCGCAGTTTCGATGCGGCGGGCACGCTCTTTTTGGCGGCCACGCGCTCCACCGCCTCCGCGACCAGCGCCTGGGTCACGCACTCCGGCTGCAAGATCATCATCGTCCAGTACCAGTCGCCCTTCCGCTCCAGGGTGAAGGCGCTGGGATCGTCCGCCCACCACAGGCCCTCCAGCGGCATCACCGGATAGTCGATCTCCATCTCGCCCTTCTTGAGCGCGAACTTCAGGTTGTAGGCCACGCCGTACAGCGCTTCGACCGCCTGCACGTACTCGGGGGCGGTGTTGGGATCCCCGGCGCCGTCGATCATCAGGAAATTAAAGGGCGGCACGTCGACTGTGGCGGCCTCTTTGGCCGATGGGTTGTAGAATGACTTGAGCTCTTTCTTCAGGTCGAGTTTCACGGTCCGGTCCCCCTCTCAGCGCGCCCGATAGGCTCGCACGAAGTAAATCGCCGTCGTCAACGCGATGACGCCCAAGAACACCGGCGTAAAGCCCGCGCCCAGGCCTGAGGACTTCCCCAGCGCGACCTGGATCGTCTCCCATTCCAGGTATGCCAGCAGCGCGACGATCTCCGCCTTCAGCGCGGTCAGCAGCGTTCGGGCCAACACGTATTGCACTGCGGCGTTCTGCTCGGTGATCGGCCACGGATAGTTGAACGTCTGCGGGAAACGGTTGGTGATCGTCAGCAGCAGAGACAGGCCGGCGGCAACCCCCGGGAAGAGCCACAGGATCTGCTTGCCGCCCCAGGCGTCCGGCCGGCCGCTCACCCCGAAATGCTGCGGCACGCGGTCCGGCAATTCCGACCACGCCCACGCCAGCATCACGAAGATCGACGCCAATCCAATGGCCGCGACCCATTCCAGCGACACTTCGAACGGCGTGCGCGGTACGTTCGGCACAGGTCGCCGGCTCCTGGCCAGCAACTTACGCCTCCACCATGATTTGAACCCAGCCATCGGGCAGATACCTCAGGAACCACGAAACGGATCGGCGTGAGGAACGACTCATCCGGCCCATATGATACACCATCTGGCGTCCAATTGACAACCAGGCCGCGTGTATCCCGGGTTTTGGGCGAGATCGTGGCCGAGACTTCCAGCATTCTGATTTGGGCCGGCCCGGTGGCCGGACTTATGTCACCCTACGTGCGGCCGGGCAGGCGAATCAGGGCGATTGCATTAAAATTGTTGCGCTCGTCCCGGCGATTGGAAATCGCGGCTATGGGCGGCAAAGCCTGCCTCCGCAGGCTAAAAACGAGGGCAAAGCGACTTGAAAACGCGATCCCTGGTAACGAAGTGGCCACGCCTACCAATTTGGTCGTGGTGGTTAGCCTGCGGAGGCAGGCTTTGCCGCCCATAGCCGCGATTTCCAATCGCCGGGACGAGCGCAACAATTTTAACGCAATCGCCCGGGCAGGCGAATTGACATCCCTGCACCTCTATGCTACGATGGCGCTGCGACGGCCTGATCGCCGTCGCCTTCACCCTGTCCGTGCCGCGTTTCCAGCGAATAGCTCTGCGGACGGAATCTGGGTTTTTGGGAGGGGCGCCACCCGTGGGCGCTCCTCCACTTCCTCGACAGGGAGCGAGGCGTGGACTTCGACGAACGACTCCGTCGGCTCGGCGTCCTGCGTGGTGTCAGTCATCTCCAGCCGAGCCCACAGCCCGCGCGCCGTCGCGGCGGTATCGAGCAGTGGGTGGCGGGCGAGGTGGTCGAGACCGACCACGGCGCGTTCTTCCTCGTCGACACGTGCTTCCCGCTGGACCATCCGCACGGCGGACGGCCGCTCTCCTCGCTGTTGGACCAGGCGCCCGAGACGTTGGCCCGCCTCACCGGCGACGACTCGCTCGCCGACCTCGACCTGCAGCGGACGGCCTTCATCGACACGGAAACCACGGGCCTGGCCGGCGGCACCGGCACGTACGCTTTCCTGATCGGCGTCGGCTACTTCGAGGAGGACCACTACCGGCTCCGCCAGTACTTCATGCGCGACTTCGACGGAAGAGCCGGCCATGCTGCACCACCTGGCGCAGACGCTGGACACGCTGACGGGCCTGGTCTCGTTCAACGGCAAGGCGTTCGACCTGCCCTTGTTGGAGACCCGATTCCTCCTCTCCCGACTGCGGCCCGATCTCCTCGACGCCCCCCACCTGGACCTGCTGTTCCCTTCACGCTGCCTGTGGCGGGCGCGTATCTCGTCCTGCGCGCTGTCCTCGCTGGAGCAGAACGTCCTGGACGTGCGCCGCAACGGGCAGGACGTGCCCGGTTTCCTCATTCCGGCCATGTACTTCAACTACCTGCAGACCGGCGACGCCGCCGAGATCAGCCGCGTCTTCTACCACAACGCGCAGGACATCCTGTCCCTCGTCGTGCTTTCGGCGCAGGTCTGCCGGCTGTTTCACAGCCCGGACTGCGGCGAGCCCGCCCACGGGCTGGACCTCCTCAGCCTCGGCCGGCTGTGCGAGCGCCTGGGCTCGCAGTCCGAGGCGGAACGCGCCTATCGGCACGCCCTCGCGGTCGAGCTGAACGCGGACGTGCGTAGCCTGCTCCAGGAGCAGCTCTCTTTCGTGTGCAAACGAGAAGGACGCTGGGCGGAAGCGGTGGAGCTGTGGGAGGGACTCTGCGCAGCCGGCTGCAGGAGCATCACGCCGCACGTGGAGCTGGCCAAGTACTACGAGCACCACGCGGCGGACGTCGACCGGGCCATCGCGCTCGTGCTGGAGGCCCGCCGCACCCTGCCCCGGCTGCCGTCCGGCGCGCGTCCCGCGGAGAGCCGAGCGGAGCTGGAATATCGGCTCGATCGTCTGCGGCGCAAGAAGGGAAAGGTGCGCCGAAGTTCGACTTTGAGCACGCCACCCTTGGACCGCATCGTCATGTCCCTGCCGGTCGCGCCCCCGTTCGACTTCGACCTGACCCTGAGCGCGCACGGCCGCTTCCCCTACGAGGCCGTCGACCGCTACGTGCCCGGGCGATTCACCCGCGCCTTCTGGCTCGATGGCCGGCCGATCGTCGCAGTGCTGCAGCCGGGCGATGCGCAGCCCGAGTGCTCTCGAGTCGGCGCGCTCTGCGCGGTCTCCGACCGTAACGCTCACCGGCCCTCGCCTCACCGAGGACGACGCGAACGAAGTCGTCGCGCGCATCTCGTTCAAGTTCGGCCTGCAGGAAGACCAATCCGCATTCTTCGCCCACGCCCAGGGCGACGCCGTGCTGGCCGAACTGGTCGAGCCGCTTCTGCGGCCTGCACCCGGTCCGTTCACCGAGCCTGCACGAGTTTCTGGTGGGCGCCATCATCTCGCAGCAGATCACGCTGTCGTTTGCGGCGATGGTCCGCGAGCGGATGGTCTGGAAGTACGGCCATCCCGTGACGCACGAGGGAGAGACGTTGTGGACGTTTCCCGCGGCGGAGGCGTTGGCGGAGGCCACGGTCGAGGATTTGTTTGCGCTGCAGTTCAGCCGGCGCAAGGCGGAGTACGTCATCGAGGCGTCGCGAGCGATCGCAACGGGCGCGCTCGACGAGCGGCAGCTGCGGGCGCTGCCGGATGAGGCTATCGTCGAGCGGCTGCTGCGGCAGCGCGGCCTCGGGCTGTGGACCGCGCAGTGGGCGCTGATCCGCGGCTTCGGGCGACCTGACGCCGTCCCGATGGGAGACGTCGGCGTGCGCCGGGCCGTAGGAATGTTTTATCCGGTCGCCGGTGGGCCTTCTGCCAAGGCCACCGACGAAGAGGTCGCTCGAATTGCAGAGAACTGGCGGCCGTTCCGTTCGCTGGGGACGCACTACCTGCTCACGGCCATGCGTGTGGCGGAGCAGGCGAAACAGCAGCGCACCCGCCCGCGGCCGGCAGCGACGCCTCCTGGCCGGCCTACGATTTCGAGCTTGAACGCGGTGCCCCAGGCGCGCCGGCGCCCGTCGTAGACGGAGTTGATGCCTTCCTGCATGGGACCGGGCATGACCGTCAGCAACTCCACGTCCCAATCCGTGTAGTTGTGCAGTGCGTGGTACGTGCCGCCTGGAATGAAAACCACCATGTTCGGCTCCAGATCGAACTTCTCCACCGGGTCGCCTAGCTCGCAGCTCGGCCCGCCCCCGCAGCACGTAGTAAACCTCGTCGTACGGCGTCGGATGCTGTCGCCGGCGGTCCGCTGACCGGCCCTGAGCGTGAAGTGGTTCATCACCAATCGCTCGGAGCCGACGCCGTCGGAGTCGATCAGCAGCCTGGAGACAAAGCCGCCGTCAGCCTCGGCGGGCGTGAAACCTTCGACATCCTGTGCTTTAAAGACCAATTTGCGCGTCACGGCGCAATCTTCTCCTTTTGCTGAAAAACAGGATCGGCCAGGCCATCCCTGGCTCATACGATGAGTCCCATGATGCTCTTGCTCATCACGTCGTAATCTTTGGTGTTGGACATTTCTCCCGCGATCTTGCCGTCGCGGAAGACGACGATGCGGTCGGCCAGCCTGATCATCTCCGGCATGTCGGATGAGATGACGATGATCGACATTCGCTGTTGGGCGAGATTCCAGATCAGCTCGTGGATCTCGGCCTTCGTCTTGACGTCGATCCCCACCGTCGGCTCGTCCATGATCAGGATCTCCGGCTCGGCGGCGAGTCCCTTGGCAATGCTGACCTTCTGCCGATTCCCGCCGCTCAGGTTCGCGACCAACTGCGTCACGCTCGGCGTGCGGATGTCCAGCTTCTCCCGGTACTCCTCCGCCAGCCGCTGCTCCGCGCGGACGTCCAGCGTGCCCGAACCGGTTCGCAGCCGGTCCCAGACCGTCGCCGCCACGTTGCGGGCGATGCTGTGGGAGAGGAACAGGCCCTCTTCCTGGCGGTTCTCGCTCACGTAGCCGATGTGCCAGCGGTGCAGCGCCTGTGAGACCGAGCTGATGCGCGCCGGGACGTCGTTCACGCGGATTTCGCCGCCGGTGGCCGGGTCCATGCCGATCAGCACCCGGGCCAGCTCCGTCCGGCCGGCGCCGACCAGTCCATACCAGCCCAGGATTTCGCCCTTGGACAGCGTGAAGCTGTTGGGGTGCGGGCTGTGCCTGCTCGTGACCTCCTTGGCCTGCAGCACCGGCTTTGCTTCGGAGACATCTCGCGCCGGGAACGCCCTGACCCGCTCCGAGCGCCCGACCATCAGCGTCACCAACTGGTCGCGGTTCAGGTTCTTCAGTGGCTGAGACGAGGCGGCAACCTTACCATCCCGCAGCACAGTAACGGAATCCGCGATCTCGTAGATCTCCTCCAATTTGTGTGAAACGAAGAGAAAGGTGACTCCCTGCTTCTGCAAACGGCGAATCGTCATCGAACAGCGTCTCGGTTTCTCGCAGGGAAATGGAAGCGGTCGGCTCGTCGAGGAGCAGGATGTCCGCCTGCGACGACAGGGCCCGGGCGATTTCGATCATCTGCTGTTGCCCGGCGCTCAACTTGTCCACCGAGTACCAGGGCGGCAAGTTGAGCCCGACGATGTCCATGTACGGCTGGGCCTCGCGATATACCTCGTCCCGGCGTACGACCCCGAGCGAACGGTCGGTGATATGCTCCAGCATGATGTTCTCGGCCACGGTCAGGGTAGGCACCAGGTTTCGCTCCTGGTGGACCACATTAATCCCGGCCGCAAAGGCCTGCCGCGGGCTCTCGAACCGGACCGCCTGGCCTTTCACCCGCATCGTGCCCTCGTCCGGCTGCAGCACTCCGGCGATGATCTTGATCAGCGTGCTCTTGCCTGCCCCGTTCTCGCCCAACAGGGCGTGCACTTCTCCCTTTTGCAGCCTCATGGACGCGTGGTCCAACGCTTTGACGCCGGGGAAGGCTCTTGCACACATCGACCATCTCCAGAACCGGAGTCTGGCCGTCTGCCGCGCGCTTCTGTGGCTCCGGCGTCATCGAGTTTGCCGTCATAGCCCCCGACTCCCCGCTCGCTCCGCGCTCACCGTGCGCAAGCGATCCACGCCCACGGCCGCCAGGATGATCATGCCCTGGATGAACGTGTTCCAGTAAATGCTGATGTTCAGGAACACCAGCCCGTTGGAAATCAAGGCCAGCAGTACCGCTCCCAACACCGCGCCCACCACCGAGACCTTGCCGCCGGCCAGCCGCGTCCCGCCGATGATGGGGGCGGCGAACGAGGCCAGCATCCAGTCCTTTCCCACGTCGGGCTGGGCGGAACCCAGGCGAGAGATCAGGAGAATCGCCGCGAAGCCCGCCAGCAGCCCGGACAGCACGTGCGACAGAATGACGGCTCGATTCACCGGAATGCCGGAGAACTCAGCGGCTCGAATGTTGCCGCCGATGGCCAGCATCTGCCGACCCACCCCCAGGTACGCCATGACGAAATGCAGGATGACTGCGATCATGAGCATGATGAACAACAGCAGCGGGCACCCCGCCGAGCCTTCGTCGAGCCGATCCACTTGAACGCACGGCGACAGGTTGTAGAAGGGGTTGGCCTTGCTGATCCCCACGGTGATGCCGGTGAACACGCTGCCGGAGGCCAAAGTCACCAGGAAGGACCGTGACCCCCGACACGCCCAGGCGGATGATGAGCCAACCGTTGAGCACGCCGCACAGCATCCCGACTGCACAGCCGATGAGCACGGCGATCACCGGCGACCATCCCATCGCGTCCATCGCCCCGCCGGTGATGATTCCCACCAGCCCGCCGATGGCGCCGACCGACAGGTTCATCCCCCCGGTGCCGATGATGACCATCTGCGCCATGCCGACGATAGCCACGATGGAGAACGAGCGGGCCAGGGCGACGAAATTGACCAGCGAAAAGAAATCCTGGGTCGTCAGGCCGAACAGGATGCACAGCACGACGATGACCCCAAAAACACTGCCCGCGCTGGAGCTCAGCAGGCTCCCAACGGTCCAGCGCGGCGCTTCCCATGCAGTCTTCTTTGCGGCGACCGCGGTCTCGGTTGTCGTTTGCATCGTCTCAGATGACCTCGTGTCGTGTCTCATTTGCGTTTTCTTGTCGTGAACGGATCAGAACCGGCTGCGGGCGATGTAAGCCAGCCGCGCCCGGTCGATCGCGAAGGCGCCCAGCACGATCACGCCCAGGAAGGTCTGGAACCAGAAGTAGCTGACGCCGATCAGAACCAGGGCGTTCGTGATCATGCTCATCAAGGCGGCCCCGATGATGGTCCCGATGACCGAGACCTTGCCGCCGGACAGGATCGTGCCACCGAGGACCGGCGCCGCGAAGGACACCAGCATCCAGTCGCTGCCGATCGAGATCTGGGCCGAGCCCAACCGCGAGGCCAGTAAGATGCCGGCGACCGCGGCCAGCCCGCCGCTCAGCGCGTGGGCCACCAAAATGATGCGATCGGTGGGTATGCCCGAAAAGGACGCGGCGGTCGCGTTGGCGCCCGTGGCCATGAGCTGTCGTCCCAACGGCGTGCGCGCCATGACCACCCACAGAACGGCGGCCACCGCCACGGCAATGATGAACAGCAGCGGCACGCCCCACAAAGAGATGATGCCGATGTCGTTGAACGCCTGAGGCATGTGCGAGTAGAACTGGGCTTGCGTCACCGCCGTCACGCCGCCCAGGTAGATGCTGGCCAGGGACAGCGTAATCACGAATGGATTGATGCCGGTCTTCACGATCAGGCCGCCCTCGACCGCGCCGGCCACCGCCCCCAGCATGAGCCCCCAGAACGATGGCCAGCCCGACCGGCACGTGGGCGTCCTGCATCAATGCGCCGGCCAGAACTCCCCCCAAAGCGCCCATCGCCCCGAGCGCCAGGTTGAAGTGGCCGACGGACAGGACCGCCAGTTGGCCCAATCCGACGATAGTCGTTATGGCGATGGTCCGCGTCAGGGAATCGAAATTGAACTGCGTCGCGAAACCCGGCGTGGTCAGGGTCAGGACCAGACTCATGACCGCCACGGCGCCGATGACCCCGCCGATGTCCGAGCGAACGACCCTACCCGCGATCTGGCGTGAATTCACCATACTGTCTTCCTTCGGCTTCGACTTCCAGTCTCAAAAATCGTCCATGGGAAACGGATGTCGCGGTCAGGGCACTGCAACCACTGACGAGCGCGGATGAACCCAGATCATCGAAGCAATCATTTCTGTTGTTCATGATCTGTGTGTATCTGCGTTTCATCGGCGGTTACAGTGCCCCGACCGCAGATTACGTCAACCGCGATCTAGCTCTTCGGTGCGTCGAAGTACTTCGTCGCCCAGTCCGCCTTCATGGTCTGGGTCAGCTTGCTCAGGTCCGCGTCCACGGTGGCAACGCCGTCCTTCGTGATGAAGAACGTGCCCGAGTCCACGTTAAATGGAGCGTCCGCTTTCCAGGTATATCCCTTGGACAGCAGCTGCAGCGAGTAGACGGACAGATACGCCATGCCATAGGGGTTCTGCGCCATCGTGCCGGTCACGAAGCCGTCCGTGATGGCCTGCAGGACGATCTGGTCCGTGTCGATCGCCACCACTTTGATCTTCGTGTCGTTCAGATCGCGCATCTGGTTGGCCACGGCCACCGATGGATTGTACGCCGTGCAGATGATGCCGCCAATTTCGCTGCGCTTCGCCGCGAACAGCGAGCTGACCGCATTCTGCGCGGATTCGGCGGTGTCGATGTCGCCGATGGTCTGCAGCAGGTTCACGCCCACCGTCTCGGAGATGGCCTGCTGGACGGCCTCCATGCGCCGCTTGGAGTTGACGTCCGCCACCTGGCCGGTCAGGTGAACGATGTTGCCCTTGCCGCCCATGGCTTCGATCAGGGCCTTCGTCCCCTGGTAAGCCGAGGAGTACACGTCGGTCGCCAGGCAGAACGGCGCCTTGGAGGGCTGCTCCGGACACCCGCCGAAGGTCACGACCTTGACGCCCGCATCGACCAGCTTCGTGATCTCAGCATTGCCTGCCACGGGATCGGCCGGCTGGATGGCCATCAGGTTGTAGCCCTTGGCGACCAGGCCGTCGATGATCACGTTTTGCTCGTTTTGAACGAAGTTCTGCGGCAATTGGTATTCGATGGGTCCTGTCCCCAGGTCCTTTTCCGCGTCGGCCAGCGCCTTGGGGAAGGGGGTGTAGAATACGTGGACGACGGGCGGAATGACCGCGTACTTCCACGTGGTTGGCGCCGGGGTTTGAGCCTCGGCCGGGGCCAAAGCCGGGCCAAAGCCGGTGAATACCGTCAGGGCTATCGTCACAATCGCCAAGACAGCCCAGAGCTTCTTCGCGCTGAACATCTCTCCAGACCTCCTTCTGAAAATGGAGCTGAATTCGTCGAAATACGAACGGTCCTTCGCGTCAAGTTGTCTCGACTTTCACCCCCCTTCCCCGGCGCCATCGTTGTTGCGTCCCGGCGGAGTCTCGTCGTCTGCACTCGGGCCGGGCACGAGGCCACACTTGACCTCCGCGTGCAGCTTGAGGTGCTCACGCATGGCCTGCTGTGCCCCGGCCGAGTCCCCCCGCCTGACGCAGTCCAATATGACGCGATGATAGTTGTGTCCGGGCTCCGTAATCGCCGCTGAAGCCGACTGACTCTTGGCTCGCTCTTCCAGCAATATGTCGAAGATGGAATTGCTCAGGATCGTGAACGCGGGATTGTGGGTGGCCGCCGCGAGGGCGGTGTGGAACTCCAGATCGGCGCGCACCATCTCCTGCCGCTTCTCGGGATCGACCAGCTGCCGGGTGCAGTCGTCCATCACCCGCAGCGCGGTCTCGATCCGCAGGATATCATCCGGCGTGGCGCGCAGCGCGGCCAATCCGGCAATGGGGACTTCGAGGTACATACGGACCTCGGTGAGGTCGTCGATCGTCGTGTTGAGCATCCTCGAGGCGACGCTGATCGAGGAGATGACGGCGCCCAATCCGGGATCGACGACGTAGGTGCCGTTGCCCATCTTGGACTGGACGAGGCAGCGCTCGGCCAGCAGCTTCAGGGCTTCGCGGACCGCGGACCGGCTCACCCCAAATGACTCGGCCAGTACGCGTTCGGGCGGCAGCTTGTCGCCGGGACGCAGCGTGTTGCCGACGATCATCGCCTCGATGCGATCCGCGATCTGCTCCGAATACCTCGACGAGCTAATCTCGCCGAAATCCAGCTCACTCAATATCGACCTCTCATTCTGGTGCAATGCGACCGGCAGGGCGGCCCTTCAGCCCGGCTATCAGGCTGTCAGACCAATTTCTTACGAATATGATATAGGACATCCGCAGCCGTGTCAAGGGGGTCGGCAGATTCTTTAAGGTTCGATTTCAACTTCCGAAGTTTCCAAAACTTCGGAAGTCTGGGCGACTCTCTGGCGGCTCGACCGGAAGGCGATCGACGCCATCCCGATCGACAGCCAGGGCTTCCTCGACGTCAACCTTCCGAAGTTTTGAAAACTTCGGAAGTTAAACCAAAACCCCCGGCTTCCCAATGGGAAGCCGGGGGTCAATTCGTCATATCGCGGCCGAACGCCGCAACCTACTGATTGAACAGCGCCGCCAGCTCGTTCTCACCCGTCTCGCCGGCCGACTCCAAGCCGCGCCGCTCTTTGAGCGACAGCCGGATCGCGTTATCGAGCGCGTCGATCACCACCAGGTCACCCGGCTCGAATTCCCCGCCCAACATCTTCTCCGACAACGCGTCTTCGACCTCATTCTGGATCTCACGACGCAACGGCCGGGCGCCAAAGTCCTTGTCGTAGCCCTTCTCCGCCAGATATTCCTTCGCGCCGTCTGTCACTTCGAGCTCGATGTGCTGCTCTTCCAGCCGCTTGGCCACCTGCTCCAGCTCGATGTCCACGATACCCTTGATCTCATCGCGCGTGAGCGCTTTGAAGATCATGACACCGTCCAGGCGATTGCGGAACTCGGGGCGGAACGCCCGCTCGAAATCGCCCATCACCTTGTTGCACATCTCCTTGTACTGGTTTGCCTCGGACTCGCAGCTCTGGTCCTGCCGCAGATAACCCATCGCGCCGCCCCGCTTGATCGTCTCTGCCCCAATGTTGGAGGTCATGATAACGATGGTGTTGCGGAAATCGACCTTGCGGCCCTTGGCATCCGACAAGCGCCCGTCCTCCATGATTTGCAGCAGCATGTTGAACGCTTCTGGGTGGGCCTTCTCGACCTCGTCGAGCAGGATCACGGAGTAAGGCCGCCGGCGGATGGTCTCCGTCAGCTGCCCGCCTTCCTCGTAGCCCACGTAGCCCGGAGGAGAACCCACCAGCCGCGCCACGTTGTGCCGCTCCATAAACTCCGACATGTCCAGCTGCACCAGGGCGTCCTCGCTGCCGAACATGAACTCGGCCAGCGTCTTGGCCAGCAGGGTCTTGCCGACGCCCGTCGGCCCCAGGAACATGAACGAGCCGATGGGCCGCTTGGGGTCTTTCAAGCCCACCCGCGCGCGACGAACGGCTTTGGAAATCGCCGCGATGGCCTCGTCCTGGCCCACGACGCGCCGGTGCAGAGCCTCTTCCATCTTCAGCAACCGCTCGGATTCCTCGCCCACGATTCGCGTCAAGGGCACGCCCGTCCACATCGAGACCACTTCGGCGATGTCATCCGGCGTCACTTCCGGCCCGTTGTGCTCGTCGCTCCAGCTCACGCGAAGCCGCTGTAACTGGTCCTGCAGCGCGGTCTCGCGCTCGCGCAGGTCGGTGGCCTCGTCGTAACGACTCTCGCTGTACGCCAGCTCGCGATTGCGCTGCACGTCCCGCAGCTCGGCCAGCGTGTCACGCAGGCTCCGATTGACGGGCACTTTGTAGATCCGTACCCGCGAGGAGGCCTCGTCCATCAGGTCGATCGCCTTGTCGGGCAAGAAGCGGTCCGGAACGTAACGCGCCGCAAGATAAGCCGCCGACTGCAGGGCCTCGTCGCTGATACGGAGACCGTGGTGCGCCTCGTACCGCGACTTGATCCCTCGCAGGATCTGAATCGTTTCTTCGACAGTCGGCTCGTCGACGAAGACCGGCTGGAAACGCCGCTCGAGCGCCGCGTCGCCTTCGATGTGCTTGCGGTACTCCTCCAGCGTGGTCGCGCCGATGCACTGCAACTCGCCGCGCGACAGCGCCGGCTTCAGGATGTTGGCCGCGTCGACAGAGCTCCCGGCTGCGCCCGCGCCGACGAGCATGTGCAGCTCGTCGATGAACAGGATGCTGTTGGAGCCCTTGATCTCGTCGATCACCCTCTTCAGTCGCTCCTCAAACTGGCCGCGGTACATGGTCCCGGCCACGAGCGAACCCACGTCGAGCATGACGACCCGCTTGTCCAGAAGAATCTCGGGGACATCGCCACTGATAATACGCTGAGCAAGCCCTTCAATAATTGCAGTCTTTCCAACACCCGGCTCCCCGATCAACGCCGGATTGTTCTTGGTGCGCCGTGACAGAATCTGAATCACCCGCTCGACTTCCTTCTGTCGTCCAATCACGGGGTCCAGCTTGTCTTCACGGGCCTTAGCCGTCAGGTCAACACCTAGCTGGTCGACCAGCGGCGTCTGTTTTTCTTCGTGCTTCACCTGCATCTTTTTTTCATCTTCCTTGTGCGCGGCAGACTGCTGAAGTGAGCGTACTGCCTGCGCCCTGATCTCTTCCGGGTTGACGCCCAACGCGCGCAGAATGCCCACCGCCACGCCCTGGCTTTCCCGAAATCAACGCCAAAAGCATATGTTCCGTACTGATGTACGGCTGCCCCATTCGGCGTGCCTCGTCGAACGCCAGTTCTATCACCCGTTTGGTCTGCGGCGAGAGGGTCTGTTTGGCAAATGGAGCACGATTGCCCCGGCCGACTGCCTTCTCCACCGCCCCGCGAATTTGTTGAGGTTGCACCCCCACTTCGCGAAAAATCTTGACGGCTGCACTGTCGTCGTCGTAGATCATCCCGAGCAGGAGATGCTCGGTCCCGATGTAGTCATGCCGAAGCCGTTCCGCTTCGGCCTGAGCGTTGGTCAAGACACGACGTGCCTTTTTGGTGAGCCGCTCAAGAGCGTCCGACATGTTCGTTTCCTTCCGTATGTTTCTTAGAGCGTATTGGGAGAAAAAGGCGCGAGAAGTTGCAGGCTGGAAGCGACCATCGCATCTACACCCATTCTAGCTCAATACTATCAGGAAGTAGGTAAGAATCATTACTCAGGGTAGTGACAAACAACACAACAGAGCGTATGATGCAAGCGGACCGGCAACCATAGGCTGCCGGTCCGCTGGATTTCACCCAAGAGACTGCCGAAGTGCCGAAGAAAGGAGAATTCGCAGTCCGCTGTGCTGCTCTACTCCCCCTCGGGGACCTGTGACTCCTCCAACACGGCGGCCGGTTCGTCCACGCCTTCCGGCTCGTCCATGCCCGCCGGCACGTCGGGGTCCTCACTCGTGAAGCTCATCTCGACGGGCTCTTCTTCCTCGTCGACCTGCCAGTCGATGTCTGCCTGCTCTTCCATGCCCTTGATGCTCAGGCCGATCCGCTTCCGGTCAGGGTCGATGCGGATGATTCGCACGGTGACCTGATCGCCTTCTTCCAGGACTTCCTTCGGGTGGCTCACGTGGCGCTCGGCCAGCTCGGACACGTGGATCAACCCTTCGATCTCATCGTCGATGCGGACGAACGCGCCGAAGCTCGCGAGCTTGGTGACTCGCCCATCCACCACCTGGTCCACCGTATAGCGGTTCTCGACCTGGCTCCAGGGTTCCGGCTGCAGCCGCTTCAGGCTCAGCCCGATGCGCTGCCGGTCCTGATCCACGTTGAGCACGAACACCTCGATCTCTTCGCCCACCTTGAGCACTTCGCGCGGGTGGGTGACCCGTCCCCAAGACAGCTCGGAGATGTGGATCAGGCCGTCGGCGCCGCCCAGGTTGACGAACGCGCCGAAATCGCACAGGTTGCTGACCTTGCCGCGGACGGTCGTCCCTTCGACCAGGTCAGTCAGCAGCTTCTCCTTCTGCTCCTGGCGCGATTCACGCATGGCTGCGCGCTGCGACAGGATGAGGCGGTTCCGCTTGCGATCCACTTCGATGATCTTGAGCGGCATCTCTTGCCCGACGAACCTGGCCAGCTCTTCCGCTCGCTTTTCCTCGGACTCCACCGCCCGGGACGTCCCTGTCAGCTGCGAGGCAGGCACGAATCCGCGCACTTTGCCGATGTGGGTAATGAGCCCACCCTTGTTGTATCCGGAGACGACGCTGGTGAAGATCTCTCCGGCCTGGAACCTTCGCTCGGCCTCGCGCCAGTCCCGTTCCATTTGAGCATGGGACAGGGACAGGACGACGTTGCCGCTCTTGTCCTCAGGATTGATTACGTAAGCGAGCACCTGCTCGCCGACCTGTAATTGGGTACGAGCTTCCGCTCCCATCCTCTCCAGTTCTCGTCCTGACACCACGCCCTCGGACTTTGAGCCGATGTCGATCAAGACTTCCGAGGCCGAGACATGGACCACAACCCCCTCCACTACGTCACCATGATGGAACGTCCGGAAATCGAAGGACTGTTCCATCAAGTCTGACATGGAGAAATTACCGCTTTCGTTCGACGTTGGATTGTTCGGCTGCAGGCCCACGAAGCTCTGTAAGTCTTCCATGAATATCATCCTTCCAAATCAAAATTAGTAGTACCCCTATTATACCCAATCCCCCAATAAAACGCAACATCGGGGGGTTGAGAATAAGGTTCATCTCGCATGCCGGAACGGACAGCAGCGACCAGCCGTCAGCTTTCAGCTCTCAGCCATCAGCTCTTGGCCGTCAGCTCTCAGCCATCAGCAAGAAACCTCGCCGGCAACGAGCCAGCCTTTTGCTGAAAGCTGACTGCTGATCGCTGATTGCTGCCTGCTATCGAACGACGATGTTCAGCAAAC
This sequence comes from uncultured Chloroflexia bacterium, assembly GCA_963843645.1. Lineage (GTDB taxonomy): Bacteria > Chloroflexota > Anaerolineae > DAOTYC01 > DAOTYC01 > CAWJLE01. The sequence goes on from CAWJLE010000008.1 coordinate 21,686, forward strand.
GCCCTTCAGCGAAGATCACCTTCACAATCTGGTTGCCGTCCAGGTACTTGGACAGTCGCGGGTTGGCCAGCGCCAGCGTGCGCGCTTCCTCTTCCGCGATGCCGTTGGGGACTTCCATGCGGTCGCGCAGCTTGCCGTTGATCTGCACGACCAGGGTGATGACCTCGTCCGTCGCCAGGTCCTCGTCCCACGCGGGCCAGGCCTGCACGTGGACGCTCTCGGTGTTGCCGAGCCGGTGCCACAGCTCCTCGGCCAGGTGCGGCGTCGTCGGCGCCAGCATCAGCAGCAGCGTGCGGATCGCCTCCGGCCAGGCCGGCGTGCGCACCACGGGCGTCGTCCGCACCTTGACCAGGTAGTTGTTGAATTCCATCAGCGCCGCCAGCATCGTGTTGAACTTGAACGCGTCCATGTTGGACGTGGCCTTGCGGATCGTCTGATGGGTGACGCGGATCAGCTGGCGTTCCGCGGCCTGCCAGGTCGAAGTCCGGCGTCTCTTCCGACTGGACGTCGTCGAGGACCACGCTCCAGACCCGGTTCAGGAAGCGCATCAGGCCCTCGATGCCCTGGCTGTTCCAGGGACCGCCCTCTTCCCACGGCCCGATGAACATCAGGTAGGCGCGGAAAGCAGTCGGCCCCGTAGCTGTTGACCAGGTTGTCGGGGTCCACCACGTTGCCGCGCGACTTGCTCATCTTCTCGCTGTCTTCGCCCAGGATGATCCCCTGGTTGAACAGCCGCAGATACGGCTCGCCGAAGTCGACCAGGCCGATGTCCCGCATGGCCTTGGTGAAGAAGCGCGTGTACAGCAGGTGCATGGTGGCGTGCTCGATGCCGCCCGTGTACTGGTCGACCGGCAGCCAGTACTTGCCTTTCTCCGGATCGAAGGGCACGTCGCCGTTGTAGTAGGGGCTGATGTAGCGCATACTGGTACCAGGACGAGCACATGAACGTGTCCATGGTATCCGTCTCGCGCTCCGCCGGGCCGCCGCACTGCGGGCAGGTCGTGTGCAGGAAGCCCTCGTGGTACTTCAGCGGCGATTCACCTGTGGGCAGGAACTCCGCATCATCGGGCAGCAGCACCGGCAGGTCCTTCTCCGGCACCGGCACCGCGCCGCAACGCGGCGCAATAGACGATGGGAATCGGCGCGCCCCAGTACCGCTGGCGGCTGATCAGCCAGTCGTGCAGGCGGTAGTTGATCTTCGGCTCGCCGATGCCGTGCTCTTTCATGTAGTCGGCGATTCGCCGGGCGCCCTCTTTGTTGGGCACACCGTCGAACGGGGCCGAGTTGACCATCGTGCCTTCGCCGGTGTAGGCCACCGGCAGCGGCTCGCCGTCCCAATCGGGCGGCGCGACGACCACCGGAATGGGCAGCTCGTAGCGCGTCGCAAAGTCGAAGTCGCGTTCGTCGTGCGCCGGCACGCCCATGATGGCGCCGGTGCCGTAGGACATCAGCACGTAGTCCGCCGACGTAGATGGGAATCTGCGTCCCGTTCATGGGATTGACCGCGTACGCCCCGATGAACACGCCATCACGCACCTTCTCGGTGGACAGGCGCTCCACCTCGACTTTGCCGGGCCGCCTTCTGCTTGTAGTCCTCGACCTCGGCGCGCTGCTCCGGCGTGGTCAGCTGGTCCACCAGCGGATGCTCCGGCGCCAGCACGGCGAACGTCACGCCGTACACGGTATCGGCGCGCGTGGTGAAGACGCGGATATTCTGCGTCGGAGCCCGCCACGCTCAGGTCGAACTCGCACACCCTCGCTGCGCCCGATCCAGTTCTTCTGCATCGTGATTGACGCGCTCGGGCCACTCGATCGTGCTGGATCCAGCAGCTCTTCGGCGTAGTCGGTGATGCGGAACAGCCACTGGTTCAGGTCCTTCTTGATCACGGGCGTGCCGCACCGCTCGCAGTGGCGGTCTTCGCCCCACACCTGCTCGCGCGCCAGCGACGTATTGCACGACGGGCACCAATCCACCGGAGCGTTGGTCCGATAGGCCAGTCCGCGCTCGTAGAACTTCAGGAAGAACCACTGCGTCCACTTGTAATAGCCCGGCTCGCAGGTCACCGCTTCGCGATCCCAGGCCCACATGGCGCCCATCGACCGGAACTGGCGCCGCATGTTCTCGATGTTCTGATAAGTCCACTTCTTGGGATGAATGCCGTGCTTGATGGCCGCGTTTTCCGCCGGCAGTCCGAAGGCGTCGAAGCCGATGGGAAAGAAGACGTTGTAGCCCCTCATCCGCATGTAGCGCGCCTTGGCGTCGGACGGCGCCATGGCATACCAGTGGCCGATGTGCAGATTGCCGCTCGGATACGGATACATGGTTTGGGAGAAGTATTTCGGTCGATCGGTGAGCTCTCGCGTCCGATACAGGCCGTCTTTTTCCCATTTTTTCTGCCACTTGGGCTCGATTTCCGCCGGCACGTAACGATCAGCCACGATGAATCCTCCTATTGCCCTAAAAGGAAAATCCCTTCGCCGTCAGGGACGAAGGGAATCTCTCTCTACAGGCCCACCCTGCTTGAACACCAAACGGGCAAAGCAGTTCAAATCAATTCACTTCAAACCAGTGGTGGAGCTGAGGGGATTCGAACCCCTGACCTTCTGACTGCCAGTCAGACGCGCTCCCAACTGCGCTACAGCCCCACGTTCCCTGTATACCCTTCACTCCTCCAGGCAATCGAGGAGTGGAGCTGAGGGGACTCGAACCCCTGGCCTCATCAGTGCGATTGATGCGCTCTCCCAACTGAGCTACAGCCCCTTTTGCATCGAGCAGTATAACCCAGAACCACCCCCTTGTCAAATTGCGAGGCGCCTGGGGGGCTATCCAGGAATTTGGGGCAGACCTCTCTCCCGTCTCAGGGGCGACCCTGCGACGGCCCCACCAAACAGACGCGATTGCCCTTCCATTTGCTTGCCATTGGCGCCAACTTGTGCTATCATTTCCTGTAATTGAGCAGGAATTCACCAGATGGCTGCGCCAGAGGTCCAAAGCCCTCTGCGACTTCCGCAGGAGTAGAGAAAATGATGTCGATGGATCCCCCTCACATTGTCGTTAGTCGTTTACCCCTCTATCTCAGGGCGCTCATGTTTCTTCAAATGGAGGGCAAGAGGATCACGTCTTCCAAGGAACTGGCTGAGCGGCTCGGGATCAGCTCGGCCCAAATCCGCAAAGACCTGTCGCACTTCGGTGAGTTCGGAAAACAGGGTACCGGCTACGAGATCACGAATCTCGTCGAGCAGCTCCGGCGCATCCTCAAGGTGAATCGCGACTGGCCGGTCGTCCTGATCGGCGCCGGCGACCTGGGCCACGCCCTGGTGCACAGCTCGCTGCGCGAACGCGGCTTTCGCATCGCCGCCATCTTCGACAACAGCCCGGACAAAATCGGCGCCCAGATGGACACCCTCAAGATCCAGGACATCGAGGAGATGCCGGAAGTCGTCGAAAACGAAGGCTTCCGGATGGCGATCGTAGCCGTGCCACCTCAGGACGCGCAATCCGTCGTGGACGCGCTGGTCAAGTCCGGCATCACCGCCATCCTGAACTACGCTCCGATCACGGTGACCGTGCCCCCCGAAATTCACGTCGAATACATGGACCCGGTCATTCACCTGCAGCGGATGACGTATTACCTCTAGCGGTCAGCAATCAGCGATCAGCAAAACAAAGGCCCTCGCCATCGGTGAGGGTCTTTCGCTGACCGCTGATTGCTGACCGCTGATTGCTGACCGCTGATTGCTGATTGCTACCCTACCACTGCGGCATGGTGCGCTTCAGGATGTCGTAGTTCTCCAGGGCCTTGCCGGCGCCCAGCGCCACGCACGCAATCGCATTCTCGGCCACGAAGCACGGCACGCCCGTCTCCTGCGCCAGCAGGCGATCCATGCCGGGCAGCATCGCGCCGCCGCCGGCCAGAACCATGCCCCGGTCGATGACGTCCGAGGCCAGCTCCGGCGGAGTCTTCTCCAGGACCGAGCGCACGGTGCCCACGATCGCCGCCAGGGGCTCGGCCATGGCCTCGGTCACCTCCGACGACGTCAGCTCGATGGTCCGCGGCAGCCCGGCCACCTGGTCGCGGCCCTTGACCTCGATCTCCATCTCGTCTTCGGCCGCCAGCGCGCTGCCGATGCTCATCTTGATCTCTTCGGCCGTCTGGTCGCCGATCATCAGGTTGTATTTGCGCCGCACGTACGACGCGATCGCGTCGTCGATCTTGTTGCCGCCCACGCGCACCGAGCTGCTGACGACGATGCCGTTCAGTGAGATCACCGCCGCCTCGCTCGTGCCGCCGCCGATGTCCACCACCATGTTGCCGCTCGGCGTATCGATGGGCAGGCCCGCCCCCAGGGCCGCGGCCAGCGGCTCCGGCAGCAGGTACGCTTCGCGCCCGCCCGCCTGGATCGCCGCATCGTGCACCGCGCGGCTCTCGACGCTGGTGACGCCTACCGGCACGCTGATCATGATGACCGGCCGAAAGACCGGAAAGCGCCCACACACCTTCGAAATGAAATAGCGCAGCATCGCCTCGGTGACCATGTAGTCCGCGATCACGCCGTCCCGCATGGGGCGCATGACCTCGATCATCTCCGGCGTGCGGCCGAGCATGGTCCGCGCCTCGTTGCCCACCGCGACGATCTTGTTGTCGACGCCGGACACGGCGACCATGGACGGTTCCTGCAGGACGATGCCCCTGCCACGAACGTACACCAGGACATTGACCGTTCCCAGGTCCACGCCTATATGTTTTGCGAACATCAGGCCTCCAATGAGGGCATTTTATTCTTCGAGGGAGGATCCACCTGGCTGAGGCGGCCCACCGCGCCGTCTCCGCCGCCTCTGCGCCACTTTCAGGCGGGCGCTCGACCGCCGCAATGCGGCTTCCACCGCTTCCGCTTCGGACGTTCCGAATTTCCGCTCGGACAGCTCCTTCAGGGCCGCCTCCCGAGCGCGCTGAGCGCGGCCTTCGTCGATCTCTTCGGCCCGCTCGGCCGAGTCCGCCAGCACGACGACCCGGTTGTGCAGCACCTCCATGAAGCCGCCGCCGATGGCCAGGGACAGGTCCTCCTGCCCCTGCCGCCGGATGATCAGCTCTCCCGCTGCCAGGGACGTCAGAAGCGGCGCGTGCCGCGGCAGGATGCCCAGCTCGCCGTCACTGCCCGGAGCAATGATCATGTCGGCTCCGCCGTGGTACACCACGCGCTCCGCTGTCACGACTTCACAATCGATTTCTTGGACCATGGCGCTCATCTCCTGGCCGTCGGCAGATTATCCGGCAGCCTTGAGGCGCTCCGCCTGCGCCAGTACGTCTTCGATGGACCCCTGCATGAGGAACGCCTGCTCCGGGACGTCGTCGTGGCGGCCGTCGAGGATCTCCCGGAAGCCGCGCACTGTCTCTCGGATGGGCACGTACGTCCCCTTGCGGTCCGGTGAACACCTCGGCGACGAACATGGGCTGGGACAGGAAACGCTGGATGCGGCGCGCCCGGCCACGACGTCAGCTTGTCCTCTTCGCTCAGCTCATCCATGCCCAGGATGGCAATGATGTCCTGCAGGTCACGGTAGCGCTGCAGCACCCGCTGCACGTCGCGGGCGACCTCGTAATGGTCCTCGCCGACGACCTGGGGATCCAGAATACGCGAGGTGGACGCCAGCGGGTCCACGGCCGGGTAGAGCCCCTGCTCGGCGATCGAGCGGTCCAGCGAGATGGTCGCATCCAGGTGGGCGAAGGTGGCCACCGGCGCCGGGTCGGTGTAGTCGTCGGCCGGTACGTACACCGCCTGCATCGAAGTGATGGAACCGCGCTGCGTCGACGTGATTCGCTCCTGCAGCTCGCCCATTTCGCTGGCCAGCGTCGGCTGGTAGCCCACGGCGGATGGCATGCGCCCGAGCAGCGCCGAAACTTCGGAGCCGGACATGACGAACCGGAAGATGTTGTCGATGAACAGCAGCACGTCCTGCCCCTGGTCGCGGAAATATTCCGCCATGGTCAGGCCGGTCAGCCCCACGCGCAGCCGCACGCCGGGAGGCTCGTTCATCTGGCCGAAGACCATCACCGTCTTGTCGATGACGCCGGACTCCGTCATCTCACGCCACAGGTCGTTGCCTTCGCGGGAGCGCTCGCCCACGCCGGCGAATACCGAGTAGCCGCCGTGCTCGACGGCGATGCGATCGGATCAGCTCCTGGATGATGACGGTCTTGCCCACACCAGCCCCGCCGAAGATGCCCGTCTTGCCGCCGCGCATGAACGGCGCGATCAGGTCGATGACCTTGAGGCCGGTCTCGAAGAACTCCGGCTGGGTCACTTGCTCGACGAAAGGCGGCGCCGGCCGGTGAATGGGATAGCGCTCCTCCGCCTGGACTTCGCCCTTGCCGTCGATGGGCTCACCCACGACGTTGAAGATGCGCCCGAGGCACTGCTCGCCGACAGGCACCGAGATCGGCCCGCCGGTCGAACGCGCTTCCATGCCGCGTCTCAACCCCTCGGTGGCATCCATGGCCACGGCGCGGACCCAGTTGTCGCCCGTTTGCTGCTGGACTTCCAGAACCAGCGTCCGGCCATCGGCCAGAGGCACGTGGACGGCCTCGAATATTTCGGGAAGCTCCCCATCGGGAAACTCAACGTCGACGACCGGGCCGATAACCTGCACCACCCGGCCTGTACATAGGCGCGCCATTTATTCCTCCACTCTCACCTGCGGTTGCTACGGCGCTAGCCGGCCCGCAACTGGGCCAGCGCCTCAGCGCCACCCGTGATGTCGATAATCTCTTCGGTAATCGCCTCTTGCCTGGCCCGGTTGTACGTCAGGGTCAGGTCGTCGATCATTTCCAACGCGTTGTCGGTCGCGCTGCGCATGGCCACCATTCGAGCGCTGTGCTCGCTGGCGAGGGACTCCAGCACCGCCTGGTAGATCTGCAGCTCCGTGAATCGCGGGATGATCGTGCTGAGCAACGTCTGAGCGTCCGGCTCGTAGATGTATTCCACGGCCACCGGCTGCGGGTGCTCCAGCACGGGCAGGATGCCGCTGGTCACACCGGTCGTCGACTCCGCCGCCTCGCAGATGGGCAGCAGCTTGCGGACGACCGGGTCGTGGGACATGGTGTTGTGAAACAGGGTGTAGGCAAGGTATACTTCGTCGAACACTCCGCGCTGGAGGTCTTCCACCGCCACCTGGGCGATCGGCAGGACGTTCAACAGGCTCGGCCGCGCCGGCAGGTCGGCGAATTCCGCCACCAGGTCGACGCCGAGGCGGAGCATGTACTCGCGGCCCTTCCTCCCGACCGTGATCACTTTGACCGGCCGCTTCTGCTGCTGGATGAAGCGAATGGCCAGCCGGATGATGTTGTGGTTGTAACCGCCGGACAGACCGCGGTCCCCCGTGATCAACACCAGGCAGGTCGACTGCACGGGCCGCCCGCCGCACAGCGGCTGCGCCCGCACGTCGTCCGTGGGCTGGCCGGCCAGATGCACCAGCAGTTCCCACGCCTTCTGAGAGTACTCACGCGTGGCCAGCACCTGTTCCTGGGCGCGCCGCATCTTCGACGCCGCCACCATTTGCATGGCCCGCGTGACCTGTGAGATGTTCTTCACACTGCGGATCCGTCGCCTGATCTCACGTAAAGTCGCCAAGGGTCAACTCCCCAGCCCAGAGATGCCCCGCTAGAACACGAACGAGGCCTTGAAATCGTTGATCGCCGCCGCCAGCGCTTCCTGCGTTTCGTCGCTCAGGGCTTTCTGCCGCGCGATGGTCTGGCCGACGTCCGGGCGAGTGGTATCCATATACTGGTAGAACGCGGTCTCCCACGCCCCGATTTGGTCGAGCGGGACGTCGTCGAGAAAATTGTGTGTCCCCGCGTACAGGATCATGACCTGCTTTTCCATCGACAAGGGGGTGTACTGCGGCTGTTTCAGCACTTCCGTCAGCCGCTGCCCGCGGTCGAGCTGATCCCGCGTGGCCTTGTCCAGGTCCGATCCGAACTGGGCGAAGGCGGCCACTTCGCGGAACTGCGACAGGTCGATGCGCAATTGGCCCGCCACCTGCTTCATGGCTTTGGTCTGGGCCGCACCGCCGACGCGGGAGACGGACAGGCCGACGTTCACGGCCGGACGGATGCCGGCGTAGAACAATTCGGATTCCAGGTAGATCTGGCCATCCGTGATCGAGATCACGTTGGTCGGAATGTAGGACGACAGGTCGCCGGCCTGGATCTCGATGATGGGCAGCGCGGTCAGGGACCCGCCCCCGTACTCGGGATCCATGCGGGCGGCCCGCTCGAGCAGCCGCGAGTGCAGGTAGAACACGTCGCCGGGGTACGCCTCACGTCCGGGCGGACGGCGCAGCAGCAGCGACACCTGGCGGTAGGCCCAGGCGTGCTTGGACAGGTCGTCGTACACGATCAGGGCATCGCGGCCCTGCTCCATGAACTCCTCTCCCATCGCGCAGCCGGCGTACGGGGCAATGTACTGCATGGCGGCCGCCTCGGAGGCCGACGCCGACACGACGATCGTGTAGTCCATCGCGCCGTAGCGTTCCAGCGTCGCGACCACGCGCGCCACGCTGGACATCTTCTGGCCGATGGCCACGTAGATGCACAGCAGGTCCTTGCCCTTCTGGTTGATGATGGTATCCACGGCCAGTGCGGTCTTGCCGGTCTGCCGGTCGCCGATGATCAGCTCGCGCTGCCCGCGCCCGATGGGGATCATCCCATCGATGGCCTTGATGCCGGTCTGCACCGGCGTGTCCACGCCCTTGCGCGTGACCACGTTGGGCGCCACCCGCTCGACGGGGCGCGTCCGGTCGGTCTGGATCGGGCCTTTGCCGTCGATGGGCTCACCGAGGGCGTTCACCACCCGGCCCAGCAGCGCATTCCCCACCGGCACCGAGATGATTCGTCCCGTGCTGCGGACGGCGTCGCCTTCTTGAATGTGCTGGTAGTCGCCCAAAATGATCGCGCCCACGACTCTCGACTCGAGGTTCTGCGCGATTCCATACACCCGGCCGGGGAACTCGAGCAGCTCGCCCATCATCGCCCCGCTCAAACCGGAGATACGGGCGATGCCGTCCCCCACTTCCATCACCGTTCCCACATCGACCGCGCTCATGGGCGCCTGGAAGTCCAGAATCTGCTTTTTCAGATTTGATGCAATATCTTCGGCTCGTGAACCCATGGTGAAAGACGCCTCCTAACACCGCCATTCGTTGCTCTTGTCTGCGGACCGCAACCGGATCTCGCGCCGACCCAGCACTCCTGACGAGCAGACGAACCGGCGCCGACGTTCGGATGACTACTGAGCCAGACCCAGGTTGTCGCGCAGCGCGCTCAGCTTGCCGGCGACGCTGCTGTCCAGTATGCGCCCCCCGACGCGTACGATCAGACCGCCGATGAGAGCCGGGTTGACCGCGAATTCGAATTCCAAATCCGTGCCGAACTCAGCGTAGAGCTTGTCCCGGACGGCGGTCTTCTCCTCGTCGGTCAGCGACACTGCCGAGGTGACGTGCGCCAGCAGCGTCTTCGTTCCGGCCGTGACCAGCGCCTCGAAGTCCGCGGTGATGTCTTCCAACATCGTCAGGGCATCTTCACGCGCCAGGACCAGCAACGCATTCTCCATTTCCACCGGGGAACCCTCCGGCAGCAGCCGCCGGACCTCGTCCCGCATCATGTCGGGAGTCACCTCGGGATCGGAGAAATCGCAGACCATGCGCGATTGTTCCGCCAATCTGTCGCGGGCCGTCTTCAAGGCGTTCAGCCAGGTCTCGAAGGCCGCCATGTAGATCGCCTTAGCGTATTCGTGAGATGCTTCTGCACCTTTCACTTCAGACCACCTGTCTTAGTCAGGAACTCGCTGATCAACCGCCGCTGCATGTTGTTGTCCAGGGATTCGCCCAGCACCTTCTCGCTGACGGAGATCGCCAGATCGGCCACCTCTTTCTCGAGCTGCGCCATGGACCGGGCCCGGTCGGCTTCGATCTCCTGCCGGGCCTTCTCGACCATCTCGCGCGCCTCCTGGCGCGCGGTTTGAAGGATCTCGTCCCGCATCTTGGCGCTCATCTCGTTCGCCTGGGCGAGAACGCCCTGCGCTTCCTTCCTGGCATCGCCCAGGCGCCGCTCGAACTCCGCCTGGGCGGCAGCGGCCTTCTCGGAAGCGGTCTGCGCGTCCATCATACTCTGCTCGACACGACGGCGCCGCTCATCGAGCATCTTCAGAACCGGCTGGTACAGGAACCGCCGGAGCAGAAAGACCAGCAGACCGAACGCAACGATCTGCCAAATCAATTGTGAAACGTTTATCCCGAGTTTTTCCATAAGTCCTTACACCACCAAAGCCAGGATGAGTGCGATCACCAGGGCGTAGATGGCCACGGCTTCGGCCAGGCCGGCGCCGAGAATCATCATGGACCGCACTGCGCTTTCCGTCTCCGGGTTGCGGCCGATGGCTTCCAGACCCTTGCTGACGGCAATTCCGATGCCCAAACCGGGGCCAATTGCTCCAAATCCCATGGCAATGCCCGCTGCAAGCTTGATCAGTCCTTCGTCCGTCATTTAAGTCTCCCCTTTCACACTGTTTCGATGTGATTACTGCGTCAGGCTTCAATGCTTTCTACAGGAAGGCCCAACACTGGAACGGTGCTACGCAGCGTGCCCGTTCGTCTCCACGACGCCATGGCCCGCTGCCAACGTGATGTACACGGTCGTCAGAACGGTGAAGATCAATGCCTGAATGAATCCGAAGAACGCTTCCAGCCCCAGGAACACGACCGGCACGACGTAGGGCACCAGCGAGTACATCACTACCATCAGCACCTCGCCGCCGAACACGTTGCCGAAGAGTCGGGCGGTGAGGGAAATGATGTGCGACAGTTCGCCGATCAGATGAATGGGTGTGAGATAGAGGGGCGTCGTCAGTTCTTTGATGTAGCCCCGGAACCCGTTGATCGTAAACCCGATGACCTGGACCACCGTCACAGAAACCAGCGCCATCGCGGCGGTGGTGTTCATGTCGCTGTTGGCCGCCCGCAGCAAGGGCACCTGCCGTCCCCCATGTTCGAGCACGTAGATAGAGCCGAACCCGGGCAGCAACCCGATCCAGTTGGCGGACAGAATGAAGATGAAGAGCGTTGCGATCAAGGGGAAGACCTTGCGGCCGACTTTCTTGCCCGCGGTGTTCTCCGACAGGTCACGCAGAAACTCCACAACCCACTCGAGCAAGTTCTGCAGCCGCGAATCCGGTATCAGGGACATCCGGCGCGTCCCCAGATAGGACACTAACACCAGCAACGCCATGACCAGCACGGTGGTGAACATCGAGTTGGTTATGCCCAGGCCAGCCACGTGGAATATGGGCTCTGGCGCCATACTGATTTCAATACCCATACTTGCTCCTCTCGTTACGATGTGCTGCGCTGGCCGAGGTAGGCAGCCGGCCAGAAGATCATCAGTGCAAGGCGATAAAGCTGGTAGGCCAGGATGCCGGCGACGAACCCCACCAGGCTGACGCCCAACCGTGACAGAGCCAGATAGGCCAGCAGCCAGAGAACCACCTGCTTAGTCACGTAGAAACCCAGGGCCAGCCAGCGCGACGACGGCCACAAAAACGACACCTTCTTCAGGAGCAAGCCCCGCAGCGCCAGACGGGTCGTCCATTCGCTGACGCATCCCATCAACGCGCCCGAGACCAGGCCGGCCCACAGGGGAAGCCCCAGCGAAAGACCAACTCCCATCGCTATGCCTCGCCGTCGGGCTTGCCGGGCGTGTCGCTCCCGTTGTCTTTCTTCCGATCCGAGAGCGTTGCCGCGAGATTGTACGTAATCGCGGCCGCCCCAATGAGGCCGACGAAAATTCCGATCAGAACGAACCAGTGCTTCGTCGTGTGCATACGCTGGTCAGCCCAGCTGCCCGCCGCGATGCTCACGACCAGGCAGAATGCGATCGAGCAGCCAAAGCCCGACACCGCTTGCAGTGTCCGCATCGTTTTGGCGTCCAGTCTCATCGCCTGCTCCACGTTTTTACAGAAGCCCCGCATATGCGGGGCTATCAAAAGCACGATGGCGATTATACCACACACCCCGGCAATCGGCAAATTTTGCTCCGAAGATGGTGCAGAAATGCACGAAGTCCGCCGAATATCAGACTTCCGAAGTTTTAGAAACTTCGGAAGTCTGGAGGGGTGCCGGCGTCAGGTTGAGGCCGGCACCCGCGGGCATCGACGTGCGCCGGGCGACCAGGGTCGCGTCTGGATCACGAAGCCCGCCTTCGCGGGCTATCCCCGCCATGCAGAGACTTCCGAAGTTTGGAAAACTTCGGAAGTCTGGAGGTGTGCCGGCGTCAGGTTGAGGCCGGGCGGGTCACCCGCGGACGTCGACGTGCGCCGGGCGACCAGGGTCGCGTCTGGATCACGAAGCCCGCCACGCACAGACTTCCGAAGTTTTGGAAACTTCGGAAGTCTCGAGGTGTGCCGGCGTCAGGTCGAGGCCGGGTCACCCGCGGGCGTCGTCGTGCGCCGGGCGGTTCGAGCAATTCAACAAAAACAAGACGGAAGTACCCACATGCTGGCTCGAGTACACCCGGACGTGGTGCACTCCGAAGGCGCCCGCCCGACGATCAATCGTCGCGCTACATGGCAGCGTCCGATGAATCGGACTTCCGACTGCTCCGAAGTCCGATTTATCGGACGCTGCCATGTAGCCCGGCGAATTTATCGCCGGGCGGACCGACAAGCCGGACAGCATCTCTCAGTCGCTCGTACCGCTCATTGCAGCTTGCCGGGGGACGCCCACCGGCATGCTTCCGCGTTGATTCTGCACAAGCCCGTCTGGATCACCAGGCCCGCCATGCGCAGACTTCCGAAGTTTTCCAAACTTCGGAAGTCTGGAGGTGTGCCGGCGTCAGGTTGAGGCCGGGTCACCCGCGGACGTCGACGTATGCCGGGCGACCAGGGTCGCGTCTGGATTACGAAGCCCGCCTTCGCGGGCTATTCCTGCCACGCACAGACTTCCGAAGTTTTGAAAACTTCGGAAGTCTCTCGCGTCAGCGGACCCCCTAGTTGCCGGACGGCGCAACGGTGAACGTCGCACCGTCGCCGCGCCCGAACACCTCGGGGAAGTACATCTCGTACGCCGTCGACGGCATGACCCGGAACTCACCGGGCAGGCTGGCCCGCATCAGGTACGTGTATTCGTACGTCCCCTTCGGCAGGTACGTCGCGAACATCGCCACCCGGTTGTCGTGCACTTCGGTCTGGCTGAACCACCACCAGCCCCAGCCCTCTTCGTCCGGCGCGCCCTGCGGCTTGAGCTCCGGCCGCTGCCCGACGATCGAGGTGGTCTTGAGACTCTGGTCGAGCGCCTCGCAGCCGGCCGGCAGCGGATCCTCGACCACGACGTAGTACAGGTCGTTCGGCGCCACGATGGTCAGCTTGGCCTGGATGACGTCGCCCACTTTCGCCCTATCGATCATCGTCTTGGGGGCGTCGACCAGCGAGTACTGGCGCGCCAGGATGACGCCCTTGTCCAGCGCCTTGATTTCCGGCACCGGCAGGAAGTAGCGCAGGAACATGGAGTAGTACAGCTGTCCCTGTCCGGTCTGTGCGCCCTGTGGCGGAAGCCGCACCAGGCTGACCTCGTTCAGGACGTCCTTCTTCAGGTCGGCCATGGCGATTTGCAGCACTTCCGGCTGATCCACGGTCTGCGGCGTCACGGTGCCTTCGGTCTGCTTGACGCCGTTCAGAAGAACCTCGTAGCTGTAGTCGGCGTTCAGCTCGCCCGTGCTGACCATGAAATCGGTCAGGGCCATGATCGACCAGGCGGTCTCTTGCGTCGAGCTCCAGCGTCCATCCTGCCGCGAGGCCATCAGCCACCGCACGACGTTCGGGATCAGCTGGCTGTTGGGCCGCGCCGCGACCAGCGCCTTCAACACGATGGCCGTGGTCCGCAGGTCCGTGTTCATCGTCCGGTAGTCGACCTGGTTCTCTTCCCAGTGCGTTCCGGTCGCGCTCACCACCGCCGTCTTGTTCAGGTCGGACAGCAGCGTGTCCACCCGCGTCGTGGACGCCGGATCGAGCGCCAGGAAGGCCAGCGCCAGGAACGCCTTGCCGTAGTTGCCCAGCGTGGCCCGCTTGTTGAACAGCGCCACCGTCCGGCCGGTGTCGCCCTGGCCTTCGTCGGCCAGCACGTACAGGATGAACGCCTGCGCGTTGGCCGAGTAGGCCTCCCGGCTCGCGGTCGGCGTGCTGAGCGTCGGGAGGACGTCCTCCAGGTACTTCACCGCGTCGTCGAGGACTTTCTGCTCCACTGCGAAGCCGGCCTTGTCGGCCTGGCTCAGGCCGTAGACGACGTAAGCCGTGAGGAACGGATTGCTGTCGTCCGTCGACCACCAGCCCCAGCCGCCGTCCATGTGCTGCAAGCCGTAGATGCGCTGCAGCCCGGTGTTGACGTAGGTCGGCAGCTTCTGCTCCAGCTCGGCGTTCGTGACCTTCAGGTCCTTGAGTGCGCGATAGGTCATGACGTTGGGCAGGAAGCGGCTGATCGTCTGCTCGATGCAGTAGTACGGGTACGTTTCCAGGTAGGTCAGGCCTTCGCGCGTGCCCGCCGCCAGCGAGGGGTCGAGCTCCAGCTTCAGCTCACCCTGCGATTGGTTGAGCCGTGGCGGCAGCTGCACCTGCTCCGTGCGCGTCTGCCCGGCCGCGACCTGCCCGGCCGTCGCCACGGTTTCCGGCGACGTGTAGCGCAGCACCGGCAGGGTATACTCCTCCGCGTCTGAGAGGTTCGCGCCGCGCGCCGTAAAGCGGATGCGGACGCTGGTCACGTCGTCGACGGTGACGTCCCAGTCGACGCGGGTCTGGCCGTGCGCGGGCACGTCGACAGTCTGCGTGACCTGCCCGGCCGCCGTGATGCCGTCGGCGTTGATCTCGACCTGCGCGCTGAAGGCCTTGTCCGTCTCGTTGTGGACGATGGCTCCCAGGCTCGCCCGGTCGCCTTCCACGAAGAAGCGCGGCAGGACCGAACGGACGTGCAGCGGCTTCGTGCTGGTCACGTCGACGGCGCTCTGGCCCACTTCGGTGTCCGCCGTGACGGCCCGGGCGCTCATGTTCCAGGTCGTCAGCGTGTCCGGCAGAACGACCTTGACCTGCGCGTGGCCGGTGGCGTCGGTACGCACCACGGGGTCCCAGAAAGCGGTGTCCGGGAACTGCCGGCGCACCGTGCCGGCCTCGCCGGGCCCGCCGCCACCGCCGCCCTTCGCCGAAGGTGCGACCTCCTGGTTGCGGCGGTCCACCGACAGCACCAGCGACGAGGCGGTCTGCACGCCCACGCCCCGCTGGCGCCAGAACTGGTCCATCAGCGTGCCGCTGGTGTCCGAGGCCAACGCCAGCACGGACTTGTCGACCAGGTTCAGCGACAGCTCGGCCACCTTACCCTTGCCGGCGTAGTCCGTCGCCGTCACGTCGTAGGTCACGGTATCGCCCGGCTGGTACTGGAGCTTGTCGGGCTTCAGGGTAACCTTCAGCTCCTTCTCAGCAGTGGAGACGCTCAGATCCACGTAGCCGACCTTGAAGGAGGCCAGCGGGTTGGTCTCGTCCTGCCCCTTGACCAGCACGACCGAGACGTAGATGTCCGGCGTGTACTCGGGCAGGATGGGGACCATGATCTTCTGGCTGTTGTCCGTCAACGTCAGCAAGGTGTGAGAGATAACGCGGCCACGCTCCAGCGTGGTGAGCGCCACGACCTCGCCCTGGAACGGCGAGGGGATGAGGACCTCCGCCACGTCCCCCACCTGGTACGACTTCTTGTCGGCCACCAGCTCGATGCGGTCGTTGTTCTCCTGCCGCCAGTTCACGAACTCCCTGCCGGAGACCCACATGAACGTGGAGCTGCGTACCGGGTTGTCGAAGTCGTCCTTCCCACTGGCGACGACCTTGTAGATGCCGCCCTTGGTGGGTGTGAACGCGGCGACGGCCTTGCCGTCCTGGCCGGTCTTGACGGTGGTGGTGAAGACCGGCGTGTCGACGTACTTGCTCTCCCAGTAGAAGCTGCCGTCGTCGGCCTTCTGCTGAACGCTGAACCAGGCGTGCTCGTTGAACACCAGCGTGACCGGCACGTCGGGATACGGTTTGCTCTCCCAGTCGACGGTGATAACGTTGACGTTCGCCGGCTTGTTCACCGTGCTGACGTAGCTCTCCGGCGCGACACCGATGTAGAACAGCCCCTTGTGGACGATGGCCGTCGCCTGGGCGCTGACCTCCTGATCGTTGGTGTCGGTGACCGTGGCTTCGATGGTATAACGCTGGCTGTTGATCTTGTCGGCGATGTCCGCCGGCACGTCGAACGTCAGCCGGCCCTTGGCGTCGGTCTGGCCGTCGCCCTCCAGGATCTGGCCGCCGTAGGAGCCGTAGTAGCGGCCCTGGGTCCAGTCGTAGTCCGTGAAGTCGTACCAGCCGTCGCCGGTGTACTGGAAGTCGGCGTCTTCGGTCAGCACCGACCAGTGGACCTTGGCGCCGACCGACGGTCCGCCGAAGTAGTACTGCGTCGACACATTCACGGCGATCTTCTCGCCCTGCAGGTATTCCGGCTTGTCCGTGCCGATGGTCACTTCGAACTGCGGTTTGCGGTATTCCGCAACCTGGAAGCTCGCATACACATTCTGGTCCGAGCCCGGCAGCAGCGCCTGCACGCTGTAGGTGCCCAACGGCGCCGCCTCGCTCAGCTCCAGCTGCCCGTTGAAGGTGCCCATGTCGTTCAGCTTGACGATGTCCTGCGCCACTTGATCGCCCTGGCCGTTCTGCACGGTCACGGTCACCGGCCAGCCGACCGGCGGCAGCGAGTAGCTCGACCAGTCGTCCAGGCGAACGATGCCCTTGTAGTACACCTTCTGGCCGGGCCGATAGATCGGGCGGTCGGTGTAGAGGTAGCCGTTGTATTTTTGGCCCGACAGCTCGCCGTTGATGTTGAAGTCCCAGGCATTGATGCCGTCGTTCCACTTGTTCACGACGGCGCCGAAGTTCTCGCCCTTCAGCGATTCGTCGCCGGTGAGCACGTACATCCCATCCCACGTGTTGACTCGCGGGTACGTCGCCGAGAACACGCCGTCTTTGTCCGTCCGGCCCGTGGCGAGGACCTCGCCATCCGCACCGTACAGGCGAACCGGCAGGTTCGCCGCCACCCGGCCCGACTTCAGGTCGGTGACCCAGACGAACGCCTGCGTCTCGGATTGCTTGAAGATGATGTTGTACGGCGAGACGACGAGGATCGCGCGGCTGGGGTCGACGCCCTTGGCCTGGACCTCCAGGTAATACAGACCGGGCGCGAGGTGGGTGCTCTCGTCATCCAGCCGCGTGCCGATGATGCGGTACTCGTTCAGCGGCGCATTGACCTTCTTCACCCAGGTCCGCAGCAAATTCTGGCGCTGGGGCTCGAACTTGTCCCACGCCTCCCACTGCCGGTCCCCGGTGAGGTCGAAGAAATCGCCCAGGTCCAGCGAGTACAGCCGATAGTTGAGCTGGTTCACGTTGCGGAAGCTCACAAAGGCCATCGTCGTCGTGTAGATGCTGTACGTCCCCACGCGACCCTGGCCGATCAGGTAAGCGCTGGGAGTCGCGGGGCGCGTGGTGAAGCGAATCCGCGTGTTCTTGCCCAGCGTCTGGCCGTATTTGCCCGCCATGTTCTTGTTGACGGTCACCGTGTAAGTGCGTGGACGGTTTAAGATCCCACGACAACTGCACGTGGGTGTCCTGGTTCGACCAGTACGTGTAGACGTACGTCGGCTGAGGCAGAATGGTCAGGTTCGGTCCCAAAGACGTCGGTGCTCATCGGGCTGGTGAAATCGATGGAGAAGGACCCCAGGTCTGCTTGGCGGTCGCCGTTCTTTGGATCCGTCTTGCTGACGGCGGGCAGGCTGATCGTGGTGAAGGTCCAGACGTAATCGACGGGCAGGCCTTCGGCGCCGCTGGCCGCCTTCGCGCCCATGGCGACCTTCGCCGTGTACGTCGTGGCCAGCTCCAGCCGCTGGGCGGGCACGAAGGTCATCTGGTCCCCGTTTATCGCGGTCGGTTGCGGCTCGCCCTGCGCGTTCTCACCCGCCGGCGTCGTGACGGTCATCTGCCCGGTCAGCCAGCTGAACGAGCCGGTGATCATCTCGCCGGTGCGCTGATTCTCCAGGCTGAAGCTGTCCTCGACCGACTTGTGGTTCATCGGCTGGTTGAAGGTCACCACGATCGGCGACGAGGGCCCGACGTACGGCGCGTTGTCCACCGGGGCGGTCACGTCGACCGCCGGCAGCTTCGTGGTGAATTCCCAGACGTAGTCGTCCTTCAGAATGCTGCCCATCGTGTCCTTCAGGCCGGCGGCGATCCGCGCCTTGTACAGCGTGGCCGGCGTGAATCCCCCGGTGGCCTTGAAGCTATAGATGGAGGTGTTGAGCCATTCCCCCGTGCCCCTCACCGCCGGCTGGAAGGTCAGCACCTGCGGCAGCGACCCCTGCTGGCCCAGCGAGGTCAGCGGGACCACGGGCCGGTTGAAGATCACCGTCACCGTCGTGTCGAAGTCCACCTCGGTGCTGTCCGGCGCCGGCAGCACCTCCGCCACTTCCAGGTAGCCGACCGTCTGGAAGCGGTAGTCCAGCGGAGTGAGCAGCGGCTGCCCGGACGCGCTCTTGGCGGCGTCGGTCAGCGTCACGTGATACGTCGTCGCCCGGACGAAGCCCTGCGGCCCCGGCGTAAAGCTGAGCGTGTTGCCGCTCCACTCCACTTTGCCGGCCACGGTCGGGCTGATCGTCAGGGCCGCCTGGACCGAAGCCTGGTTCATGGCCTGGTCGAAGGTGATGGTCAGCGGCGCGTCCGGCGGCTGCTCTTCGCCCGCGACCGGCTTCTGGTCGATCACGATCGGTCCCTGCGGGGAGGCAGGCGTGGGCGTGGCCTCGGCTGCCGCCGTGAGGCTCTCGGCTGACGCCGGCTGCGCGCCCAGGTAGGCCAGGGGCACGTTGGTCAGGCCGGTGGTGACGATGACGATCGCAATGAGGATGACGTTGAGGATTGAAGCGCAGCGCCTCTTCTTCATGAATGGACCTCCTTTGGGCTCGGAGAGGGCATCTCCGGCGAGCCTTCACTGCACGTTGACCTGTACGACCTGGCTTTCGATCTGTCGCCCGGCGGCGTCGACGCCGCGGGCCTGAAAACGGTGCTCGCCGGATCGCAAGCACCACAAATCCTGGTAGGGTGGTGGCCCGGCCCGGTCGCTCAGGACCACGCCGTCCACCAGCAGCGCCACGTTGCGCGGCTCCACGCCGTCGCCGGGGCGCGCGGCGACCTCGATGCACTGGTCCTTCAAGGGAATCTGCGGCGACACCCGAAACACACTGCCCTGGTCGGGATGGGTCAGCACCAACGACCGGCCGGGTGCCGCGGACCTAATCCCCTGGCCCCCTTCCCTGAGAAGGAAGGGGGGACCGATTCCCCCTTCCTTCTCAGGGAAGGGGGCCACGGGCGGATAGCGTCCCGGATGCAGCTCGCACAGCTCCGTCGGCGGCTGAGGCAGGTGCATGTCCCTGGCCCATTCCTGCGCTTCCGCGGGCAAGATGGTGAACACGCGCTCGATCACCCGATCGGGCGGGCAGTTGGCGGTGGCCAGCTCGCCCGTGTCCCGGTCGATGCGAACCCGCCGGTGCAGGTTGTCGTGCGCTGTCGGCGCGGTTCCGGCCAAGAACAGCTCGGTGCGCCGCGCGCGGGCAATCGGCCGTGGGCAGCAGGCCGGAATCGGTGCACACCTCCGCCTCGACCAGGCCGGGCGGCCGGACGAAATCCTGCGCCGGGCGGCCTCGCAGAGCTTCTCCATGAAATCGTGCCAGATCGGCGCCGCGCCGGTGACGCCGGAGATGTGGCCCATCGGGCGTGTTGTCGGCGTTGCCCACCCACACCCCCACCACCAGCTCGGGCGTGTAGCCGACCGTCCAGTTGTCGCGCCAGTCGGTGGTGGTGCCGGTCTTCACCGCCGCGGGCCGCGACAGGTTCAGCACGCTGTCGGGGCCGAAAGCCGGGCACGCGCGCCGCGTCGTCGCTCAGGATGTCGGTGATCAGGTACGCGATCCGCGGGTCGAGCACCTGCTCGCCGGGGCCGCCGGCAGCGACCAGAGCGTCTTGCCGTTCGCGTCGTCCACCCGCGTGATGGCCACGGGCTCCACCTTGCGGCCGCCGTTGGCAAACGCCGCATACGCCGCGGTCAGCTCCAGCAGCCGGACCTCGCCGCCGCCCAGGGTCAGCGCCAGGCCGAACCGGTCGCTGTCGTCGAAGGTCGTGATCCCCATGCGCCGCGCCAGGTCCGTCAGGCGCTCAGCGCCGACGTGGTCGAGCACCTTGACCGCCACCACGTTGAACGACGACGCCAGCGCGTCCCGCAGCAGCACCGGCCCGCGGAACTGGCGGTCGTAGTTGGCCGGCACGTAGGGCTCCCCCTCTTTGGTCTGGAACGACGTGCGTACGTCCAGCACCATCGTCGCGGGCGTGTAGTCCTGCTCGAAGGCCACCGCGTACGTCAGCGGCTTGATCGACGATCCCGGCTGGCGCAGCGCCAGCGTCGCGTTGACCGCCCCGTCGATTCGCGGATCGAAGTAGTCCGGACTGCCCACCATCGCCAGAATCTCCCCGGTCTGCGGGTCGAGCGCCACCACCGCGGCGTTGCGCACGTCGCGCAGCGGTTGATCCTGCCGCCGCTCCCCCAGGGCCGCCAGCCGCCGCCGCACGATGTCCTGGGCGGTGTTCTGCATGTCCAGGTCCAGCGTGGTGTACACCCGCAGGCCGCCCCGATACAGGCCCTCCAGCCCGAACCGATCCTCCAGCAGCCGGCGGACGTGCATCACGAAGTGCGGCGCCTGGATCGGGAACGGCGTCGCCGCGAAATGGAGCTGCTCGTGCCCGGCCAGGTCGGCTTCCGTTGCATCGACGAAGCCCGCCTTGACCATCAGGCCGAGCACCGTGCCCTGGCGCTTCTGCGCCGCCGCCGGGTCGACGAGGGGATCGTACGCCGCGGGCGACTGCGTCAGCCCCGCCAGCAGGGCGCACTCCGCCAGGTCCAGCTCCCGCGCCGACTTGCCGAAATAGGCCTGGGCCGCCGCTTCTACGCCGTACGCCAGGTTGCCGTAGTACATCTCGTTCAGGTACAGGCTCAGGATCTCGTCCTTGCTGTAGATGCGCGCCAGCCGAAAAGCCAGGATCGACTCGCGCAGCTTGCGCACCAGCGTCCGCTGCTCGCGCTCCGCGGGGAGCATCAACAGATTGCGCGCCAGCTGCTGCGTGATGGTGCTCCCACCAGATATGACGTCGCCGCCACGCAAATTGATCCATAGGGCGCGTACGATGGCCTTCAGATCGACGCCGGGGTTGTGGTAAAACGTGGCGTCTTCGGTGGCGATGGTCGCCTGGCGCAAGGCCAGTGGAATGTCCGACAGGGGCACCGGCGAGTGCTTGCCGCCGTGCGGGTCCATGATCTCGTACAGCAGCCGGCCCTTGCGGTCGAAGATCTGGGTGGTGGGCGCGGCCGTCCGCTGATACAGCGACCTGCGGCGACGGCAGATCGGTGCAGAGCCAGGTCCACGTCGCCCAGCCGCCGAGCGCGAGGAGCAGCAGCATGCCGCCGACAATATGGAACCACCGGATGTTCGACCAGATGGTGCCTTTCATACTTGCGAGCGCCCCCATGAGCGCCGTCATCCCGCAGCGCGGAAACCGATGATCAATGAGACTGCATCAGGACGAATATCGAGCCGGAACGAACGTGGTGAGGCGCCGGGCAGCCGCGCGAGCGCCCAGTCTCAGTATAGCGGAACCGCGGCGCGGCCACATCGGCCAATAGACCAGACGCCGGTCAGGAAGAATGACTGAGTTACGGTGGCGTACACTACGCCAAATGGCGCATGTATGCGATACATTATACTCGATTGGCGCACCGCGCCAAAACCGCCAGCGGTGCGCCCCGGCCGGTGGGGAGAATGCGTAGGGGCGACCCGATGTGGTCGCCCTGGGCCCAGGGCGACCACTCGGGTCGCCCCTACGCATTCTCCCCCCGGCCCCCAATAACGCGGGAAGCCCTGGTCGACGCTGACCGAGGGCTTCCCTTATATATGAGGGAATTGATTCCTGAAATCTACATTGCGACGACGAACGCCATCGCCTGCTCCGCCGTGTGCGTGAGGCTGAGCGCCCAATCCCGCAGGCCCAGCTCGGCCGCCACCGCCTCGGCCTGGCCGTGAAGCACCACGTACGGCGCGCCGTGCACGGTCGTTGCGCACCTCAATGTCCCGCCAGCTGATCAGGCCGATACCCAATCCCAGGGCCTTCGAGACGGCCTCCTTGGCCGCCCACCGAGCGGCCAGCGACTGCACGCGGCCCCGGCAGTACTCGACCTCCGCGGGCGTGTACACTCGCCGGAGGAACCGGTCGCCGTGACGCTCCAGCGTGCGGCCGATGCGCCGCGTCTCGACCAGGTCCACGCCCACCCTGTGCATCGCTCTGCGCCTACGCCCGGCCGACGCCCCGATAGGTGAAGCCCAGCTTCTCCACGTCGGCGGCGTCGTAGATGTTCCGTCCGTCGATCAGCACCGGCTGGCGCATCAGCGTCTTGATCGCCGGCAGGTCCAGGTGCTTGAACTCGTTCCAGTCGGTCACGACCACCAGGGCGTCGCTGTCGCGGGCCGCCTCGCAGCGCGTCGCGGCAGAAGGTCACGTCGTGCAACACGCGGCGCGCGTTGTCGTGCGCCACGGGGTCGTAGGCCTTGATCGTCGCGCCTTCGTGCTGCAGCAGGTGGATGATCTCGATGGCCGGCGACTCGCGGATGTCGTCGGTGTTGGGCTTGAAGGCCAGGCCCAAGTACGCCGACCTGCTTGTCCGCAGGGAGCCCAGCACGTCGCGCAGCTTCTGCACGACGTGGCGCCGCTGATCGCGGTTGATCTCCATGATCGCGCGGAGCAGCTGCGGGTGGCAGCCGTGCACCGCCGCCATGTGCTCCAGCGCCTTGACGTCTTTGGGGAAGCAGGAGCCGCCGTAGCCGACGCCGGCGTCGAGGAAATGGCGGCCGATGCGCTTGTCGTAGCCCATGCCGGCCGCCACTTCCTTGACGTCCGCGCCCAGCGCCTCGCAGATGGAGGCGATCTCGTTGATGAACGAGATGCGGTTCGCCAGGAACGCGTTCGACGCGTACTTGATCATCTCGGCCGTGCGCAGGTCGGTCACGACGATGGGCGCGCGCAGCGACAGGTACAGGCGCGCGACAGGCTCCGCGGCTTCCTTGTTCAGCGAGCCCAGGACGATGCGGTCCGGGTTCATGAAGTCGGTCACGGCCGAGCCCTCGCGCAGGAACTCCGGGTTCGACACGACGGCGAAGGAGCACTCCTTCGGCTTGTGCTTGTCCACGATGTCGGCAACCCAGTCGCCCGTGCCGATCGGCACCGTGCTCTTGTTGACGATGATGAGGTAGTGGTCCATGGCCTCGGCGATGCTCTGCGCGGCGGACCGCACGTAGGTCAGGTCGGCCTCGCCCTCCGGTGCCGGACGGCGTGCCGACGGCGATGAAGACGAATTCGGCGTCGGGCAGGGCCTCCTCCTCGGACGTGGTGAACCGCAGGCGCCCCACGGCGACGTTGCGGCGGACCATCTCCTCGAGGCCCGGGCTCGTAGATCGGGCATCTGGCCCGCGCGCAGCCGGTCGATCCGCTCTTGGTCCACGTCCACGCAGGTGACGGTGTTGCCCAGGTCGGCAAAGCACGTACCGGTCACCAGCCCAACGTACCCAACACCGAGGACGCATAGATTCGTCATGGCCACCTGCCTTCTCTGAAGCGCGTCGACGAACGACGTTCCGGCCTGCTTGGGCCGAAAAGGAATGAAATCGAGGATGAGGGGTTTATACCATGAAGGCCGGTCACCTCAAAATCAGTCGGCCGGCGTTTCGAGGGCCGCGTCGCGGGCCAGCGTCGCCATGCCGAATTCTCTCCAGGAGATGCTTTCCTTCCACATCAGCAGAAAGCCCAGCAGCGTGATCGGCAGCCACAGCGCCGCGTGCAGCACCAGGGTGTAGCTGGTGGCGATGCCCCGCGGCACGGCGAAGCCCTCCAGGACCTTGATGCCCGGCGCGTCGAACGTGCCGACGTAGCCCGGACTCGAGGGAATCGTGGTCGCCAGGTTCACGACGCCGTTCATCAGCATCAGGACGTAGAACGGCACCTGGAACTGGAACGCGTGCATCACGAACCAGTACTTCACGGTTTCGGCCAGCCAGATGATCAGCGACGTGAAGAAGATCATCATCACGTCCCGGGCGTTGCGCAGCGAGTGCAGGCCCAGCATGAAACGATCCAGGAAGCCGCAGGCGGTCGGCCGCAGGCGCTCCGGCACGAACCGGTCGATGAGCCAGTTGTACACGGTCCGCGCTCGCCGCGGGCTGGCGGCAATCACCAGGAAGACGACCAGCGCGCCGAAGAAAGCGAGGCTGCCCAGGATCACGATCTGCCGCAGCCAGTCCGGCATCGGCGCAAACGGCAGCGAGAAGAACACGAACAACAGCATCACCACGCCGTCGAAGATGCGCTCGACCAGGACCGTGGCCAGCGACGCGCTCATGCTCACGCCCTCTCGCTTGCGCAGCACGTACGAGCGGATCAGCTCACCGGCCCGGGCCGGATACACGTTGTTGCCCATGTAGCCGATGACGACCACGGGGAACAGCCGCGTCAGCGGCACCGGCTTGAGCGGGCGCAGCATGTAGTGCCAGCGCCAGGTCCGCGCCCAGACCGCGAAGAAGTAGACGGCGACCCCCGGCAAGATCCACCAGTAATTGGCCGTCTTCATAGCTTCCCAGGCGCGTTGCAGGTCCAGGCCTCTGAGTGCAATGGCCACAAACGCCGCACTGATCAATACGCCGATCCAAAACTGCCACCTCTTCAACATCCGATTCGTTACCTCACCTGAATAGTGCGCACAAAAAAACGGGTACCGGCCGGTCCGCGCCAGCCGGTACCCGGCATCCGCAGAATTCTCAGTGCGTGTTCACCGCCACGGATTCAGTGTCGACGGCAATCATCCCGCGCAATACGCGTTCCAACGTCATGGTGTGGCTGCACACGCCGCGCTTCTGGAAAAACAGGCATTGGCAGTGCCACTTGCCCTCGTGATAAGTGACGCGATAGGTGTCGTGCTCGCCCTTGAAAGTCACCTCAATGTCCGTGAACTGGATGCGTTCCGGCTCGCTGGCGTAGCGCATGGCCTTCTCAATCTTTCCGATCATGGCCGAATCCATCGCTTCCTCCTGTCCTGACCCACTATGGGATAACCGAGGTCTAATAAAACAGAAAACACCAAGCGACCTCTGCTCAGTGCCTTCTGGGGGATCCTATCTGCTGCTGGCCGGGCAAATCGTGCATGAGTCTACTTCCTCTCTATGGTTTGCAGTATACCCTCTCTGATGTGGTTTGTCAAGAGAAACCACCGTTTGGGGTGTTCCGTCGGCCGCCCTCGGTCCCGGCGAGTGTGTGGTGCGATCCGGCGTGGTCGGCTTTTCCGACTTATGTCACCCTGAGGGAGCGTCGTTTGCGACCGAGGGGCCTCGCGCGCCCGAAGCGAGTGCCGTTGGTCACCGCCGGGCGTGTGTGTGCAGCAACCCGACGACGCCGACTTATGTCACCCTGAGGGAGCGTCGTGTGCGACCGAGGGGTCTCGCGCGCGAGAAAGGACATCGTCAATCGCACGAGCGGGGACATCCTTTCTCGCGCGCGAGACCCCTCAGTCGCACACGACGCTCCTTCAGGGTGACACAAGTCCAGGGTGACACAAGTCGGAGAAGCCGGCGGCTGATGGGGCGTCGCTCGCACCGCACGCCTGCCGGGAAGGCGCCCTCTTTGCCGACCGCGCCGACTGTGGTACAATCCCGCACATCCCACCGGAACCCAGGAGCAGCCACGTGTCCACCGATACCCTCGACCCGAAACGAATCACCCACGACCTGCCGACGCGCTTCGTGGGCCAGAACGTGGCCTACTTCGACTCGACTGACTCGACCAACCTCCGGGCGAAAGAGCTGGCCCGCGGCGGCGCACCGGACGGCACGCTGGTCATCGCCGACAGCCAGACGGGCGGGCGCGGCCGGCTGAGCCGGCAGTGGTGGGCTCCTCCCGGCGGCAGCCTCTTGATGTCCCTGATTCTACGCCCATCCCTGGCGCCCGTGCAGGCAGCACAGACGACTATGCTCTGCTCGCTGGCCCTGGCGGACGCCATCGAGGCGCTGACGCCGCTCCGCGCAGCGCTGAAGTGGCCGAACGACCTCCTGATCAACGGACGCAAGGCCGCCGGCATCCTGACGGAGATCGGCGTGAGCGGCCCACGCCTCGACTTCGTCGTGGTCGGCATGGGCCTGAACGTCAACGTGACGTTCGAGACCGAACCGGCGCCCGACCAGGTCTCGCCCAACGGGGCGGCGGATACGTCGCGCGCTTCCCTGGCGGCGCTGGCGGACGTGGGAACGAGCCTGCGCCGCGAGCTCGGCCACGACGTCCCGCGCCTGGCGCTGCTCCGGCGGTTCCTGGTCAACGCCGACGCCCGCTACGACGCCCTCCGCCGCAGCGAGCCGCCCGTCCGGGAGTGGAGCCGGCGCCTGGAGACGCTCGGCCGCCAGGTGACGGTCACCGGCGCCGACGAGACGGTCACCGGCGTGGCCGAGGGGATCGATCCCAACGGTGCGCTCCTCCTGCGCCGCCCCGACGGCACGCTGGTCGTCATCCGCGCGGGCGACGTGACCCTGCGGGCCTCCGCCGGCAATCGCGAATGACGGCGCGGCGCCCGCAGGCCATCGGATGCGACAATTTAACCTGGGTGGTATTTGACAATTGACTTCTTTCGAGTTATGCTAGTTTTTGGGTCTTTAAGGACCCACTCGTTCATCCGCAATGCAAAGTTTGACCGACGCTTCTTTCCCTCCGAATCTTTAAGGTGGAGATAACAGCCGTGAGAGGGTTCTATTTCGGTGGGGTCGATATCCGGCGCTGGTTCGTCATAAGTGTGTTGCTGTTTTTCAACGTGACGATCATGGGCTGCCTCTTGCTTCTCGCCTTGGGCAAGATTATGCCTTAGTTCAAGCCGGCTCTCAGCCAGTGAAGCTGATCGGATAATGATGAAGCCAATCAGGCCAGAGTCTGTTTGGACCAGGGGATATTTATGTCGAATCGACGTCCGTTCGGCGCCGTCCGCTTTCGATACCGCGAGTTAATCCATGTCCTGTCGCTGTTGGCGGTCGCCCTGGTTCTGGCGACTGTCCTGGCGCCTACGCTGACTTCCTTTGCATCCGTGCACTTTGCGTCTCCGGCTTCGCCTGTTTCGCCGATCCTGCGCCCCAAGCTTCCGCCGACGTTCATGCGGCCTCGTGCCGGAGCGCTGAGGCCGACGGTTCCGGCGCCGACGTCGCAGGCAGGCACTCAGACGCCCGAGAAGGTGCAGCCAACGACGCCGGCAGTTCAAACGCCAGAGCGAGTGCAGGCGCCGCCGCCCTCCCCCGTCGTCACGGAGCCGGTCGCCAGCCCGCCGCCTACCCTTTGGATCGTGGCCGGCCTGCTGGTCATCGGCGCGATCGTGGCCGCCCTGATATTCTTCCGCAAATCGTAGGGCAGACGTCCCTCGAAAAAACTGTTGAAAGGATGTAACGCCGCTGCATGATCAGTTCAATCTGGACGTTCACCCGGCGGAGCCTGCGCGGCACCCTGCCGCTCCTTCTGCTCGCATTCCTGGTTGCGTTGCCCGCAGCCGTCGTGCTGCATTCCGGACAAGGCCCTGCCCTGGCGTCACAGCTTTTCCAGTCGCCACCCGTCTCGCCCGTTCAACAACCCACGGCGCCGCCGCCTCGGGCGCCCGCACCACCACAGCCGACCGCCAAACGCGCGCCGGAAAAGGTGCTTCCACCGAAAGTCCCACCTCCGGCTGCCGCGCCGAAGCAGGAACAGCCCGCCGCTCCAACACAGCCCCCACCGCAGGAGAGAGTGCCCGTAGCGCCCACGACTCAGGCGCCCGCGGCCGCGGCCCCCACGGCGGCGCCGCCCGCTCCCCCCGCGGAGGAGCAGGCCACAGCCGCGCCCCCGCCTCCACCGGCGGAGGAGCAGGTCACACCCGCGCCGCTGCCCGTGGTTCCCGGCGAGGAGACGCAGCCCGGCGGCGAAGTCATCATCGACAGCGGCCTGCTGATCGACTCGATCCTGGTGTACGCGTCCTACGCCTGGCTGTGCTGCGGCATACTGCTGTTCATCTTGATCCCCCTCGCATTCGTCGGTCTCTACATCTGGGGGGTGCAGCGCAAGAAGAATGCCGACGGGTTCGAATGATCGCCCCGGCAACCTGATGCCGGACGGCAGCGATACGCCTGCTGCCGCCGGCTCCCCGCCTGCAACACGCGCTCCGTACTTCTCCGCCGAACGACGGCGCTGGCTTTTGGTCGCGCTGATCCTCCTGGCGTTCGCCCTGCGCGTGTACCACCTGCAGTTCCAGAGCTTCTGGCGCGACGAGGTCGACGCGATCCTGTTCGCCGGGAACTGGTCGAAGCTCGTTTCGATGTTCACCGTCGCCGGTGAGAATGGTCCCCTCTACTTCGTGCTGCTTCGACCCTGGCTGGCCCTGGCGGGCTCGACGGAGTTCGCCGCCCGTTTCTTCTCGCTGACCTTCGGCGTCCTGGCCGTCCCGCTCGTGTACCGCCTGGCGCGCCGCCTTCTTCCCACCGACGTCAGCCTTCTGGGCGCGCTGCTGGTCGGGGCGTCGCCCTACCTCGTGTGGTACTCCCAAGAAAGCAAGATGTATGCCCTGCTCCTGTGCCTCACCACGCTGAGCGCATGGTTTCTGCTGGGCGCCCTCCAGGGCAGAGGCCGGCGACTCTGGGTGGGCTACGTGGCGGCCACGAGCATCAGCTTCTACGTCCACCTGCTCGCCGTCGTGCTTCTGCCGTTCCACGTGCTGTTGTTCGTTCTCGGCGGACGGCGCTTCTGGGCGCACTGGCGCGGCGCCCTGATCGCCGCGGCCTGCCTCACTCTGCCCTACGTGCCCTTCCTGCGCTGGGAGATTCGCACCTTCCTGTCGTCATTCCAATCGGGACACCCCTTCTATTCACTGGACGCCATGGCGGGCATCCTGTTCCAGGGCTATTCGTTTGGGCTGCGCACTCCGGCCGTACTCGAGCTGGGCCTGTTCCTGTTCCTGCTCCTGCTGGCGACCTTCCTGTATCGACAGCGGACTGTGCTCGGGTTCGGCCTGGAATCCCGTCCGCAGGCCATCCTGTGGCTCTTCGCGGCGGTGCCCGTTCTGGTGGTCTTCCTGCTCTCCCTGCGCACCCCGCTGTTCGCGGACCGCTACGTCATCGCGACGGCTCCGGCGTACTACCTGCTCGTCGCCTGCGGCCTCGTGGTCCTGCTGCGACGCTCCAGGCTGCTGTTCGGCGTGTGCCTGCTCGGGCTCCTGTGGGTCGACGCGCAGGGACTCGCGTTTCAGTCTCAGACCATGATCAAGGCGGACTTCCGCGGTGCCGCCGCGTACTACGCCGCGCACGTCCGGCCGGATGACCTGCTCGTGTTCCAGATGGCTTACGTGCGGCGGAACTTCGACTATTACATGCACCGGCCGTACGACGGCGCGGACGGGCTGTACACGAACGCGGGGATGACGCCCGAGGAGGCTGACACCCAGATGCAGGCCATGACCGCCGGGCGCCACACCGTCTGGCTCCTGGAGTCCGAGCCCACGATGTGGGATCAGCGCGGGCTGGTTCGGGCCTGGCTTGCCGGCCACGGGCGATTGACCGACCGGCACGACTTACCGCTGGTCGCTCTGTCCTGCTTCGAGCTGGACGCAGAGGGACGACCGTCATCGTGAGAGAGCGCAGGGCGAGGGGGCAGCCTCGCCCGCATTCTCGGATAGGCCCGCCGGGGAAACACTTTTTGACAGCAACCCTCAGTAGTGGTAAAGTAAAAGCATAATTCTACGCAACCATCTGTTCAGTATCTGGCGTCTGTCTGTGGTGCACGTAACTGGATATCCACTCAGGGTCCCACTGTCAGTACGACGAAGAGAGATGAACATGAGCCCCGCCGAGACCATTTTGGTCGTGGAAGATAACCCGGACGTTGCCGAGCTTCTGACGAGGGATTTCCTCCCGAATCTGGGCTACAACGCGCTCCACGCCGGAAGCGGCGAAGCGGCCCTCAACGTCATCCTGAAAAGCCCCCCCGAGCTCCTCATCCTGGATTTCAACCTGCCCGGCATGGACGGCATCACGATGCTGCGCCGGCTGTCTGAACGCGCCCCCGCCATCCCGACCATCCTGGTGACCGCCCACGGATCGGAGCAGGTCGCCGTCGACGCCTTTCGCCTGGGTATCTGCGACTACCTGACGAAGCCCCTTGACCTGGACCAGCTGGTTCAATCCATCGACTCCGCCTTCCGCTCCGCCCGTCTCAAGAAGGAGCGAGATTCGCTGATCTGCCGCCTGGAACGGCAGGTGCGCGAGACGACCGTGCTGAGCCGGGTCGGCCAGCTGGTCACTTCGTCGCTGGAGACGGATGAGGTGCTGCGTCGCATCGTCGAAGCCGGCGTGTATCTGACCGGGGCCGAGGAAGGCTTTCTGCTCCTGTACGACGCGCAGTCGGAGGAGATGACGCTGCGCGCGGAGAAGAACCTGGGCGATCGCGAAGTCGCCATCCGGCGCGTCCCCATCAGCGACAACCTCCTGGGCCAGATCATCAGCAGCGGCAAGCCCCTGCGCACCACGCAGCGCGTCGATCGCGAGCGGCTGAAGCTGAAGACCGGCTACCTGGTCCGCAGCTCGCTGCACGTGCCGGTCAAGGCCCGCGACCAGGTGCTGGGGGTTCTGTCCGTCGCGAACGCCCTGAAGCTGCGGGAATTTGCGGACGCCGACGAGCTGCTGCTGGTGGCGCTGAGCGACTACGCGGCCATCGCCATCCACAACGCGCGGCTGTACGACGAAAGCCGCCGGCGCGCGCAGCAGGCGCTCAACTACGCGCACGAGCTCGACGACGCGCGTCGATCCGAACAGGTTCAGCGGCAGGCGCTGGATAACCTGCGCTCGAACTTCCTGAACGCCCTCGGCCACGAGCTCAAGACGCCGCTCATCGTCGTCCTCCAGTCGCTGGAGCTGCTGCGCGACTCCCGGTTGGGCTCTCTGAATGAGGAGCAGGGCAAGCTCATCGACACCCTCAGCGAGCAGTCCCGCTACCTGCAGCACATGATCGGCGGCCTCCTGACGTTCGCCACGTTCAGCGCCAAGCAGGGCGAGCTGAAGCTGGTGAAGACGCCCATCGCGAGCATTCTGGACGAGGCCGAGGAGATGGCCAAATTCAAGGCCGCCGCCAGGAACGTCACGTTCAAAGACCGGCGGGCGGACCGCCTGCCGCAGCTCGAGGTGGACCCCGAACGGCTGATCGAGGCCATCAACCACCTGCTCGACAACGCGGTCAAGTTCTGCCGGCCCCAGGGGACGGTCACGCTCGACACCGAGGTGATCGACGGCCGGCTCTACATCAGCGTCATCGACGAAGGACCGGGCATCCCGGCCGCCGACCTGCAGCGCATCTGGGACAGCTTCCTGCAGATGAGCAGCTCGCTGGAGCGCGGCCTGGAAGGTCTGGGGCTCGGTCTGGCCATGGCCCGCTGCATCGTCGAGGCGCACAACGGCCAGATCAGCGTCGAGAGCAAAGTCGGTGAAGGCAGCACCTTCACCATCACCCTGCCCCTGCCCAAGTCGTAGGCCCGACACATACGCCCCTTCCCCCGCCCCGGTGGGCCGGCGCCCGCGAATACTGTCACCAGCCCCAGTTCGGACCGGCGCCCGCGAATACTGTCACCAGCCCCGGCGCCGACCGGCGCCCGCGAGTACTATCACCAGCCCCGGTTCGGACCGGCGCCCGCGAATACTGTCACCAGCCCCGGCGCGGACCGGCGCCCGCGAGTACTGTCACCAGCCCCGGTTCGGACCGGCGCCCGCGAATACTGTCACCAGCCCCGGCGCGGACCGGCGCCCGCGAATACTGTCACCAGCCCCGGCGCGGACCGGCGCCCGCGAATACTGTCACCAGCCCCGGCGCGGACCGGCGCCCGCGAATACTGTCACCAGCCCCGGTTCGGACCGGCGCCTGCGAATATTGTCACCAGCCCCGGTTCGGACCGGCGCCCGCGAATACTGTCACCAGCCCCGGTTCGGACCGGCGCCCGCGAATACTGTCACCAGCCCCGGCGCGGACCGGCGCCCGCGAATACTGTCACCAGCCCCGGCGCGGACCGGCGCCCGCGAATACTGTCACCAGCCCCGGCGCGGACCGGCGCCCGCGAATACTGTCACCAGCCCCGGCGCGGACCGGCGCCTGCGAATATTGTCACCAGCCCCGGCGCGGACCGGCGCCTGCGAATACTGTCACCCTTCGTCGGACGATACGGCCGTCCTCCTCAGGGTGACAGTATTCGCAGGCGCCGGTCCGAACTGGGACCAAAACACCGGCCGCCCCGCGGGTCGTCTTCCGCGGGGCGGCGGTCCAATTCACATTCCCTTCAGCTCTCGGCGACCTACAGCGCGCGCCGCACGGCGGCGAATGCCTCCCCGCAGACGGCCAGCGTGCGGTCGACGTCCGCGTCGGTGTGCGCCGCGCTCACGAACCAGTGGTGATTGGGGTGCAGCAGGACGCCGCCCCGCGTGGTTTCGGTGTAGAACGTCTCCCACGCCTTCTCGTAGCGGGTGCCCCTCTGCCACTCCATCGGTTTGCCCGTCTGGCCCACGTCCAGCGGACGCCCTTCCGTGCCGTAGGTGAAGACCAGGTACGGCATGGGCGCCGCCCCGACCGTGCGCGCTTCGACGCCGGTGTCGCGGATCAGCCCATCGAGGCCGTCCAGCAGCCGCTGGCCCACGCGCCACAGGTGCGGGATGACGTCACCTTCCTTGAGCCGCTCGAGCGTCGCCACGGCAGCGGCCATCGCGATGGAATTGGTGTAGAACGTGGACGAGACGTGCGTCTGGTGCACGCCCGCCAGCACGTCCCGGCGTCCGGCCAGGACCGACAGCTCGTACCCGTTGGAAACGGCCTTGCTGAACGTCGCCAGGTCGGGGGTCACGCCGTAGTACTCCTGCGCGCCGCCCAGCGCCATGTGGAAGCCGGACCGCATCTCGTCGAGGATGAAGAGCGCGCCGTAGCGGTGCGCCAGCTCCATGCATCCCGCCAGGAAGCCGGGCTGCGGCAGCTCCACCTCGAGCGGCATCATGATCACGCAAGCGACCTGACCGTCGTTCTGCTTCAGGACGTCTTCCAGCGAGTTCAGATCGTTGTACCGGAAAGTCAGCACGTCTTCGCGCACCTTGCGCGGGATGCCGGCCGCCTTCGGACAGCACCAATCGTGCCAGCCGTTGTAGCCCCAGCGCACGACCTTGTCCCGTCCCGTGAAGATGCGCGACAGGCGCACGGCCGCCGTGGTGGAGTCCGAGCCCGCCTTGAAGAAGTGGACCTGCTCCGCGCACGGAATGATCTCGACCAGGAGCTGCGCGAGGCGGTTCTGGACGGGCCGGGTCAGCGGAAACGCGAAACCCTCCTGGATCTCGCGAATAGCGACCTGGTCCACGCCCGGATCGCAGTAGCCCAGCACGATGATCCCATAGGCCAGGATCCAGTCCAGGAATCGGTTGTCGTCGACATCCCACAGGTAGGCCCCGCGCCCTTTCGCCGCGTAGATGGGATAGGCGCCGGGGATGTAGTTGTCAGGGCTCTTGGCTTGCGTGGTTCCTCCGACGACGAACCGGCACGCTTCGGCAAAGAGCCGCTCGGATTCGGCAAAGCTCGGTGACGTTGAGGACGTCATGGAAGTGCTCCCTTCGGTCTTGTTCCGCATCCCGAAGCGGCGCTTCGGAATTCGGATGGTGGCCTTTGCAGGCTGTGGTCAGATGTGCTATAATTCACTTGTCTGCCTCGACTTTTGCTGTCGTCACCACCAACCGAGGTATCAGGTCATGCCCTGCGGATCGAGCTGCTTGCCGCGGATCAGCCAGAGGAATGGGTATCCCGGCCGGCCCACGCCGTGGGGCGACGGCTCAAGCATTCCAACTTCTGACTGGAGGATCGACATGGATAAAGCGTCCTTTCTGCCCATGGGTGAACAGGTTCTCGAATATCGACGGCGATATCGAGGGCTGATCGGCGTTGAGAGCAAGGTCGCCGTCAAAGACAAGTCTATGCTAAGCCTGGTCTACACGCCGGGCGTCGGGGACGCCTGCCTCGCGGTAGAAAAGGAGCTGGACGGGTCCTTCAAGTACACCTGCCGCGGCAACACCGTCGCCCTGGTCAGCGACGGCTCGGCCCTGTACGGTCGCGGTGATGCCGGCCCGCTGGCTGCCCTGCCCGCCCTGGAGAGCAAGAGCATCCTCTTCAAGACGCTGGCCGGGGTGGACGCCCTGCCGCTGGCCCTGTCCTGCAACGGCGACATCTACGAGCTGGTCGACGCTGTCGCGGCCGTGGGGCCGACGTTCGGCGGGGTCTGCCTGGAAGACATCGCCGTCCCCCGCAGCCTCAGCATCACCGAGCACCTCCAGCGCGCGATGGACGTCCCCATCTTCAGCAACCACCAGCACGCGGCTGTGGTCATCATGTGGGCCGCGCTGACCAACGCGCTGAAAGTGACCGGCAAGAAGCTCGCCAACTGCCGCGTCGTCGTCGCCGGAGCCGGGGCCGCCGGCCTGTCCAGCGCCGAGATGCTGGTCAGCCAGGGCGCCGGTGAGGTCATCGTCTGCGACCGCGCGGGCGCCATCTACGCGTACCGTCCGGGCGGCATGCACTGGGCCAAGCGCGAAATCGCGCGAAAGACCAATCCCGACGAGCGGCGCGGCTCACTGGCCGAGATCATCCAGGGCGCGGACGTCTTCGTCGGCTTCTCCGCGGGCGGCATTCTGACTCGCGAGATGGTCGAGACGATGGCCCCTAACGCCATCGTGCTGGCCCTGGCGAACCCCGAACCCGAAATCATGCCCGACGAAGCGCTCGCCGCCCACGCCGCCGTGGTGGCCAGCAGCCGGCTGGGCTTTCCGAACGCCGCGAACATCGCCAGCGTGTTCCCCGGATTCTTCCGCGGGCTGCTGGACGTGCGCGCCACCGACGTGAACGCCACCATGCTGCTCGCCGCGGCCCAGGCCATCGCCGACAAGGTCGGCGGCAAAGAGCTGGGCCCGAAGCGCATCCTGCCGGACATCCTGGACTACACCGTGGCTCCGGCCGTGGCCGGCGCCGTGGCGAAGGCCGCCATCGACACGGGAACCGCCCGAGTACCGGCCGATCCGGCCGAAATCACCGACTGGACGCTGCGCTACGTCTACGAAGGCCGGGCGGGAACCACCGCGCCGCAGAGCGAAAAGGGCCGGACCGGCACCATGGGCGAACAGGCCATCGACCTGCGCCAGCGCTATCAGGGTGTGCTCGAGGTCAAGAGCAAGTTCCCCATCAAGGATCCGTACAGCCTCGGCATGTACCTGCCGCCCAGCGGCTCCGAAGCCAGCCGGCTGATCGGCGAGGACCCGACTAAGGTCTACGACTACACGGCCAAGGGCAACCTGGTCGCCATCGTAACCGACGGCACCGCCGTTCTGGGTCTCGGCAACATCGGCCCGCGCGCCGCGCTGCCGGTCATGGAAGGCAAAGCCGTCCTGTTCCACACCTTCGCCGGCGTCGAAGCTTTCCCCATCTGCCTCACCACCCAGGACGTCGACGAGATCGTGGACATCGTCACCTGCCTGAGCCCGACGTTCGGCGGTGTCAACCTGGAAGACATCGCCGCGCCGCGCTGCTTCGCCATCGAGCAGAAGCTCAAGACCAAGCTCGACATCCCGGTGTTCCACGACGATCAGCACGGCACGGCCGTGGTGGTGTTGGCCGGCATCTTGAATGCGCTTAAGATTGTAGGCAAATCCCTGTCTGAGGTCAAGATCGTCATGAACGGGGCGGGCGCCGCCGGCATCGCCGTCACCAAGATGCTGCTCAGCGCGGGCGTGCAGGACCTGATCCTGTGCGACACGCGCGGCGCCATCTACGAGGGCCGGCCCAAGGGCATGAACTGGATCAAGGACGAGATGGCCCTCGTCACCAATCGGGACAAGGTCGCGGGCGGCCTGGCCGAGGTCGTACCGGGCCGGGACATCTTCATCGGCGTCTCCGCCCCCGGCGTGCTCACGCCCGACATGATCCGCACCATGGCCCCCGGCGCGATCATCTTCGCCCTGGCCAACCCCGTGCCGGAGATCATGCCGGTCGACGCGCTGGCCGCCGGCGCGCAGGTCGTGGCCACCGGTCGCTCCGACCTGAAGAACCAGGTCAACAACTCCCTGGCCTTCCCGGGCATCTTCCGCGGCGCGCTCGACGTCCGCGCCAGCGACATCAACGAGGCCATGAAGATCGCCGCCGCGCAGGCCATCGCCGGCATGGTGCAGGAGTCCGAGCTCTCGCCGGAATACATCATCCCGGCCGGCATGGACTTCCGCGTGCCGCCGGTCGTCGCCGCCGCCGTCGCCCAGGCCGCCATCGACTCCGGCGTCGCCCGCCGCAAAGTCGACCCCGCCCTCATCGCCGCCAGCACCCGCCGCTTCATCTACGAGGGCACGCTGGACCAGCTGTAGAGCGCGGTCACGCATCATCCCCGCAGACACCAAAGAGAGGAGCCGCAAAGTGCGGCTCCTCCCTTTGTTTGATGGCCCATGGGGCGGTGCCGTCCACAGATGTGTGTGCATGTCAAATTGCGCTTGGATTCCCCGCGCACATCGACCATTGGTTGGGTAGCAACTGGTCGATGGGCACAACCAATCAACCGGCGACTGTCATCAGTCGCGGGATCGACTTAGGATGTTGTTCTCTTTTCAGGGCCGTTGTCCCTCTTCCAATCGGCGCGCCAGGTAGGTGCCAGGCTATTCCAGACGGGAAGGTGGCAACTTCAGGTTTCGACCGGTGCCTAGCGGTATGGAGGTCAGGTCGGCACCGAGGCCGAGCCGATCCAGTTGAGCACGGACATAGGCTGCCGCCGGTTGTTGGCCCGGTCGGCGAGCGCGACGTAGCGTGTAGGCGTGATGCAACAGCTTGCGGGCCACTAACGCGGCGGTAGCGAAGCGACTGGCGGTCTGGTCGCGAAGGACGTGCCACACGGTCACCAGTAGACGCCGGGCAATGGCCACGATAGTCCTGTTGTGCCCGAGGCGGGGCACTAGGCGGGCGTAGACGGCTTTCCAGTGCGGGTCGTGTTCCGTGGCTACCTGAGCGGCTTCCACCATGGCGGTCCGCAGATCGCGGCGGCCCGTTTTGGTAATATGCCCGCTGGTGTGGGTTTCGCCGCTGTCATGCACCGCGGCCCCTAAGCCGGCGTAGCCGACGAGTTGCTTGGGCTGGGGAAAGCGCTCAATGGTCCCGATAGCGGCCAGCAGGGTCATCGCCGTCAGCACCCGGATGCCGGTCAGCTGGACCAAAAGGGGCACGCGCTCATCGCTACTGGCCAGAGTCGTCAGGGTCTCTTCCAGCTTCGCGATCTGATCGGTGGCGAAAATAAGGGTTTCTAGATCGTTCTGGATAGCTGCTTGCTCGACCAGCGACGGTCCCTGAGCCAACCACCAGCCGCGACGCTCGGCGGTGAACAGGTTGCCCGCGGGCGGGGCCACCCGGTAGCGGTGCAGGACGGCATGCAGGCGATTTTTGGCCTGGGTGCTCAAGCAGACCATCCGGGCGCGTTTGCGCAGCAGGGCACGCAGTTGGCGAACCTCTTCTGGCGGCACCCACACCCCGGTCAGCAGCCCCGCGGCATGCAAGCGGGCCAAGGTGTAGGCGGCTTTGGCATCGGTCTTAACCCGCGCTTGAGTGATGGCCTGGACGTGCGGCGGATGAACGATCGTCACAGAGTGGACGTGCGGCGTCAGGTCATCGTACAGGCTGTACCCATTGCACGTCATCTCCAAGACCACGGCATCGGCTGGGGTAAGTTTTTGCCGGGCCCAGTCATCGAGATTACAATACTCGATGCGGCGTGGCCCCACCAATTGCTGGCCCTGGGGATCCACGATCACGGCGACCAAGTAGCTCTTGTGCACATCCAGGCCGACAAACCGGGTGACAGACGAACGGTCGCTAGACATGAGGCTCTCTCCTGTGCAGACGTAGAGCTGACTGTCCGAGGCAGCGCGGCCAGGTGCGTCGTTTCGAGGACGTGAACACACCCACAGATACGGGCTAGATCGTAGCACGATCTTCCCAGGTGAGCTTTCGAGCGGTCCGTCAAACACGAATACGGGTTGCCTCCCAGGGACGGCGCGACGGGCCTTGGCGTCCACGCACCTGGAGCAGACGCCCCGCTCCTCACCGGACACGGGTACTATGCTCCAAAACGCACCTGACCGCAAAGGCGAGGCTACGCTGCTTCTCGCCCACAACATGCTAACACGAATCGGGCCACGAATACACGAATAACGACGTTGCGATAGGTCGTTATTCGTGTATTCGTGGCCCGATTCGTGGACGGCACCGCCCCATGGGCCTCAAGGCGTAAATTCATGGGCAACGTGTTGAGGATTGGGGACGAGCTGCGCCAAAACCCAAGCCCCGCCATTTGCCGCCTCTACTCCTGCGGGCCGGCAGCGAGGCCCTGGTTGACGTAGCCCAACCGAGGCACGTTCGCTGCGACAGACCCATCTACGAATCGAGATCCTTGGCGCAACGGAAGCCGGCGCCGCCGTTCGTGTCATCCGCCATGAGAACGCCACGCGCCGTGACGCGTGCATACATGAGCGAGTCGTAGGCCGAGCCCCCCCTGACGACCCGCCGATCCCCGGTAGTCGGGCCTTGCGGATCGGTGGCAGCATCGAACCTGTAGGGGGCGTACCAGTCAGCCACCCACTCGGCCACATTGCCGGACATGTTCAACGCCCGAACCCAGCTGGCGCCCTCAGGGAAGGCGGCAACCGGCGCCGTCTGCGCGTACCCGTCGGAGGCGGACCAGAAGTTCAGCTTGGTTCCGTCGAAGTCATTGCCCCACGGGAACATGGTGTGCTGTGGCCCTCCGGCCGCGTATTCCCATTCAGCTTCAGTCGGCAGGCGCGCGTCCGCCCAGCGGCAATAGGCCGCGGCTCCCGCCCAGTATACTCGAGTGACCGGGTAGCGATCCAGGCCCGGCCTCGCCCGATATCGGCCTCCAACGACCTCGATCGGCGCGTCAGGAACAGTCAGCTTGATGTAAACTGCCGACTCCGCGTCCGTCAGGCCGGCCGCGTTCAGAAAAGCGGCAAAGTCGCCGGACGTCACCTCCGTCTTGTCGATCCAGAACGGACTGATCGTCACCGGGTGACCGGGTTCCTCGTTGGCAGTCCAAACGGTTTGGAGGCAATTGAGTCCACTGGCCTTGCAAACCTCCATCACCGCCGGCCTATCCTCTTTGCGCGTGCCCATCGCAAACGTGCCGCCGGGCACCGCCACCATGGTCACCTCATATTGGGGTCGACGCCTGATGGCGCCCACCGCCGGCGTTTCGCTCTGTTGGACGACAGCATGTTGCGGGTTGGCCGTGGGCAGCATCGGCGTTGCCGTGCCGGTTGACGCGGACGCCGGTTCCCGGGTCGCCGCCGGCGGCCGATGCCCCAGTACTCCAAGGTGCAGCCATATGTAGAAAAGGACTACAACGAGAACTGCTGCGAGGGTAAGGGGTATCCTAATATCGCGAGATTCGGACATTAGCCTGACTCCTTCTTTGCACGGCACGGCCGGTCCCGGGGATGCACCGTTAGCTGCCCGTCTTTGCTGGCATCGAGCGTTCCGCCGGATGGAACTGACATCGCTATTCATAGCTGAGACTGCTCAGGCAGGCGTAATGTATCACCAATTGCGCCGATTCGCAATCGGGTGCCAGGCAAAGGGCGACTGCGCTAAAGGCCGCCAACGTGGCCAAGGCCGGTCCGACCGGCGATAAAGTCGCCGGTCTATAGAGCAGCACCCGATGAATCGGGCTTTGGGGGTCCGCATACCGCGTGAAAAGTCCGATTCATCGGACGCCGTTCTGTAGACCGGCGACTTTATCGCCGGTCGGACCGGCCTTGGCGACGTCGGCGGCCTCTGATGCGATAACCCCGGGTACCCACGGGGCAACCCGCATGAGCCGCAATCACTTGGGGTGAACGGCTCATGTGTGGCCGGTCTTCGAATAAGATAGCCCCGCCATCTGGCGCTTCCACTGCTGCAGACCCACGTTGACGCGGCCCAGCCGGCGCTCGGCCTCGGTGACGTCGAGGCACGTCCGCTGCGACAAACCCATCTATGAATCGAAGTCCTTTGCGCAACGGAAGCTGGCGCTGCCGTTCGTGTCATCCGCCATGAGAACGCCACGCGCCGTGACGCGCGCATACATCGCCGAGCCCCCCCTGACGACCCGCCGATCCCCGGCAGCGGGGCCTTGTGGATCGGTGGCCGCATCAAACCTGTAGGGGGCGTACCAGTCAGCCACCCATTCGGCCACATTGCCGGACATGTTCAACGCCCGAACCCAGCTAGCGCCCTCAGGGAATGCGGCAACCGGCGCGATCTGCGCGTACGCATCTGCGACGGACCAATTGCGCCGATTCGCAATCTGGTGCCAGGCAAAGGGCGATTGCGCTAAAGGCCGCCAACGTGTTCAAGGCCGGTCCGGCCGGCGATAAAGTCGCCGGTCTATAGAGCAGCACCCGATGAATCGGGCTTTGGGGGTCCGCATACCGCGTGAAAAGTCCGATTCATCGGACGCCGTTCTGTAGACCGGCGACTTTATCGCCGGCCGG
The DNA here is from genome assembly GCA_963843645.1 of uncultured Chloroflexia bacterium. Taxonomy (GTDB): domain Bacteria; phylum Chloroflexota; class Anaerolineae; order DAOTYC01; family DAOTYC01; genus CAWJLE01. The sequence goes on from CAWJLE010000008.1 coordinate 62,497, forward strand.
ACCGGCCTTGGCCACGTTGGCGGCCTCTGATGCGATCGCCCTGGGTACCCGCGGGGCAACCCGCATGAGCCGCAATCACTTGGGGTGAACGGCTCATGTGTGGCCGGTCTTCCAACACAATAGCCCCGCCCCGTGCCGGATCGGCACGGGGCGGGGCGCTTGAGGAGGATTCTCGATTTCTGGCGGGCCGGCCCGCCTCGCGGTCAGACGACGGGCTCCGCCATCTGGCGCTTCCACTCCTGCAGACCCTCGGCCACGCCGATGTTGACGCGGCCCAGCCGGCGCTCGGTCTCGGTCACGTCCAGGCACGTGCGCCGCGGGAGGGGACCCGGGGCGTGCGTCTTCATGCCCTGCTCCATCTCCGCCTGAGTGGCGGCCCGGACTTTGGACGCGTCCAGGTCGGAAATGCCTTGGCGACCGCCTGGCCCAGCTCGACGCGGGTCACGTAGTCGCGGCCGGCGCAGTGGAACACGCCGTGCTGCTTGCTCAGGTACATCGCCATCATGGCGTCGGCGCAGTCGCTGGCGAGCGTCGGGTTGGCCATCACGTTGACGTGGTCAGTCCACTCCACGACCTCGCCGCCCTGCCGCAGATGCTCCAGCATCCAGTTCGGCAGCGTCCCGAAGCCTTCCACCCGCTCGGCCGGCGTCCAGTCCGGGAACGACCAGTTGCGGCCGTACACCGCCGCAATGCGCGCGATGCCGTAGTCGATGCCGATCGTGTCCACGATCGTCTCGCCCACGACCTTCAGGAGCCCATAGTAGTTGGCCGGGCACGGCGGCGTCGTCTCCTTGAACGGAGGATTGGCGCCGTCGAAGACCCAGTCCGACGAGACGAAGACCAGCCAGGCGCCGGCCTCCGCGCAGGCTTCCGCCATGCCGCGGGTCGCCTCGACCATCAGCCGCCAGCCCATGGCGTGGTCCGCTTCCAGTCGATCGTGATCGACCGTGGCGGCGCAGTGGATGACCACGTCCGGACGATGCTTCTTCAACGCCGCGGCCAGCGCGGCCCTATCCGTGATATCCAGGCGCTCGATCGCGTAATGGACCGGCGCCGTAGGCATCCGATTGTACATGGAGGCTATGACGTCCGCGCCGTACTTCTCGCGCGCTACTTTGATGACGTTGCTGCCGACGAGGCCTGTCCCGCCGGTAACGAACACCTTCATGGTGTGTTCCTCCTTCGAAGTGTTAGAGCCCGGCCCACCGGACCTCTCTCCCGCCTCTCCCCTGAGAAGGGAGAGGAGAAGTCGTTTGCCGTTCACCTCTCCCTTCTCAGGGGAGAGGCGGGAGAGAGGTCCGGTGGGCGGCACCGACCGGTATCCCGGTTACGGAGTAATCATGACCTTCACGGCCTGGCCGGCGTGGATCGCGTCGAATCCCTTGTGGATGTCGGTCAGCGGCAGCTTGTGGCTCAGCAGCGCCTTAAGGCTCACCGAGCCCGACTCCAGCATGCGGATGGAGTGCGGGAACATCGACACGCCGACGAAGGTGCCGAACACTTCCAGCTCGTTGTGCGTGATCATCCACTGCTCCAGCGCCGGCTTGGCGTTGGAGTTGACGCCGAACAGGCACACGCGGCCCCGCTTGGCCGCCAGGCGCGTCGCCTGGTTCGCCAGGCTGCCCACCGCGTCGACCACTACCTGGGCGCCGAGTCCCGTTTCGGCGGCGACGATCGCTTCCACGTCCTGCTCTTTCGGATTCACCACCAGGTCCGCGCCCACCTTCTTGGCGTATTCCAGGCGGAACGGTGCGATGTCGACGGCGATGATCTTGCCCGCGCCCGACGCCTTCAGCACCGCCATGAAGATCAGGCCGATGGGCCCCGCACCCAGGACGACGGCCGTCTCACCCGGCTGGATCGCCGCCCGAGACGTTCCGGCGTAGACGCACGACAGCGGCTCGATGAAGACCGCCTCTTCCAGCGGCAGGCCGGCGCTGAGGGGCAGCACCGCGCTGGCCGGAGAGAGGACGTGGCTGGCGAACCCACCGTCGCGGTGGATGCCGATTGCGACCCAGTTCAGGCAGTGATTGGGCATGCCCAGCACGCAGTAGGGGCACACGCCGCAGGCCAGGTTCGGGGCGACGGTCACGCGGTCACCCGGCTTGACGTGCGTCACGGCGCTGCCGACTTCCGCCACGCGGCCTACGAACTCGTGCCCCAGGATGGTGTTCAGGTTGGACGGGTGGGCGGGCGGCACGGCCATGATCGCCACGTCGCTGCCGCAGATACCGCACGCGTCCACCTTCACGATCACGTCGTCCGGCTTGCCGATTACCGGCTCCGGCACTTCTTTCAGCGTGAGCTTGCCATTTCCCTCAAAGACGGCCCCTAGCATCTTCTTCACCGCAGGCGTCCCCTTTTCTCGTGAGTTAGAACGTTGACAGGTTAACACGTTGGAACGTTAATGGCTCCAACGCGCCAACCTGCTAACGAACGTTCTAACGTGTTAACGTTCTAACGTTTCGACGCGTTGATGAGCTCCTTGGCCGCGCTCACGATGTCGGCCGGCATCAGGCCGTACTTGGTGAGCAGCTCGGTGTTGCCGGCCGTCTCGGCAAACGTGTCCTTGATTCCCACGCGCTTCATCAGGGTTGGCCGATGCTCGCCCAGCACTTCGGCGATCGCGCCGCCGAGGCCGCCCAGGATGTTGTGGTCTTCGGCCGTCACCACCAGGCCGGTGCGCTCGGCCGCGGCCACGACGCCCTCGACGTCCAGCGGCTTGATCGTCGGTACGTGGACGATGTGGGCGGAGATGCCTTCGTCGGCCAGGAGCTTGGAGGCCTCCAGCGCGTGGACGGTCATCATACTGGTGCTGAAGATGGTGACGTCCTTGCCCTCGCACAGCACGACCGACTTCCCAATCTCGAACTTGTAGTCGTCGGGCATGATCACCGGGCACGGATCGCGGGACACGCGCAGGTAGACGGGACCGTCGTACTCGACGATCGCCTTCATCGCGGCGCGCATCTCGTTGGCGTCCACCGGGCTGATGATGACCATGTTCGGCATCGCGCGGATCACGGCGATGTCCTCCACCGTCTGGTGGGTCTTGCCGGTCTTGCCGGCCAGCAGACCGACGTACGCGCCGACCAGCTTGACATTCAGCCGGGGCTGGGCCACGACGATGCGGATCTGGTCGAGCACGCGGTCGGTGGCGAAGCAGCCGAAGGTGCCGGTGAACGGGATGAATCCCATCGTGCTGAGGCCGGCCGCCATACCGACCATGTTCTGCTCGGCGATGCCGACCTGGAAGAAGCGCTCCGGGATGGCCGCCGCGAAATCACTCATTTTGGTGGAGGGGGCGAGGTCGGCGTCCAGCGCCAGGATGTTCGGGTTCTCGCGCGCCAGATCCACCAGGGTCTTGCCAAAGGCATCTCTAGGTGCAATCATCTGCGTCATCACAGGTCTCCTTTGCAGGCCAACAGGATTTCTTGGATCGCTTGCTCGTGCTCGGCGTCGTTCGGCGCCTTGGCGTGCCAGACGGCCTGATCTTCCATGAACGAGACGCCCTTCCCCTTCGTCGTGCTGGCGACGATAGCCGTGGGCCGGCCTTTCACTTGCTTGGCCTCGTCGATGGCCGTGAGCAGTTCTTTGACGCTGTGCCCATCGACTTCGGCGACGTGCCAGTTGAATGCCTTCCACTTGTCGGCCATGGGCTCGACCGGGATGGCGTTGCTCGTGAAATCGGTCAGCTGCAAGCGGTTCTTGTCGATGATCACGGTCAGGTTGTCCAGCTCGAAGCGCGGAGCCACCATCGCGGCCTCCCAGATCTGGCCTTCCTGGCATTCGCCGTCGCCGACGACCACGAACGTGTGGAAGTCCTTGCCTCTCAGCTTGGCGCCGAGCGCGATGCCGAGCGCGGGCGACAGCCCCTGGCCCAGCGAGCCGGAGGACATATCGACGCCCGGCGTGTGCATGTCGGGATGGCCCTGCAGCAGCGTGTCCAGCTTGCCGTAGGTCTTCAGCAGGTCGGGCGAGAAGAAACCACGCTCTGCCAGCACGGAGTAGTAGATCGGCGCCGCGTGTCCCTTCGACAGGATGAAGCGATCCCGGTCTTCCCAGTCGGGCCGCTGCGGGTCGATCTTCATGACCTCGAAGTAGAGGCACGACAGGATCTCGGCCAGGGACAGGGAGCCGCCCGGATGTCCGCACTGCCCGAACCAGGTCAGGTCCAGAACCATGCGTCGAAGCTTGTTCGCTTCGAGCTCTAACCGCTCAACCGTCTGTTGATCAATCGCCATCGTCACTTGTCATCTCCTTCTGACCCGCTCACAACGAGCGATTCATTGTCGGCCGCCGCGGCCATCTGTGCAACCAGGTTGGGATTGTAGCCCATTTGGAGGGAGATGTCTCGAGCAGCAGCCTTCACCGATTCAATTAACGCGTCGAAGCGGTCAGGGCCGAAACGTTGCACGATTCCGGCGATACTGACCGCGGCAATGCCGGTCCCGGTGTAGTCCCTCACCAGCACGCCGACGGCCGCCACGCCCGGCGTGATGTCCTCCCAGCTCCGCCCGAATCCTCGCTCCCGCGTCTCGCGCAGCTCCACCAGGAGCTCCTGCGGGTCCACCACCGATTGTGGTGTGAACTGGGGCATGCCCTTTTCTCGGATGATCCGCAGCACGTCGTCGTCCGACAGCTCGGCGAGCAGCGCGCGCTGTCCGCCGCCCAGGTGCAGCGGCAGCCGCCCGCCCACGTTCAAGGCCAGCGCCCGCACCGGGTACGTCCCCTCGACCCGCTCGATGCACAGCGCGTCGTCTTTGTCCCGGATGATCAGGAACGCCGTCTCGCCGGTCTGTTCGGCCAGATCCACCAGATATGGCAAGGCCTGTCGCCGCAGATCCATTCTCCGCTGCACGATCAGGCCCAGTTCGAACAACTTCATGCCCAAACGATAATGGGTGTGGCTCTTGTCCCGTTCTACGAAATTGACCTCTTCCAGCGTGCTCAGGAGGCGATAGCTCGTGCTCTTGCTCAAACCGGTCGCCTCGGAGATCTCCTTCAGCGACAACTCCGCTTTGTCTCGAGCGAACACCTCGAGCAGTGATACAGCGCGGACCAGAGATTGAACCTGAATGCCTTTCTTAGCCAAACTGCACCAATCCTTGTCTCCGGCGACGTCGAACGCTCCATGGGCGAGCAGGACCTGCCGACTCGGGGGGTATTGTCTCCGTGCTGCAGAGCGGTCTAACGTTCCACAGATCGAATCACAAAAAAAGAGGAGGCTCAGAATTTTATTCCGCTTGTGACGATTATAGCAGCCTCCAGAAGCTTTGTCAAGGTCCTTTGGAGCTGGCGCCTACCCCCGTGGGGGGTGGCCCCGGGGCGTGGCCGCAAGGCAATTGCATTAAATTGTTGCGCTCGTCCCGGCGATTGGAAATCGCGGCTATGGGCGGCAAAGCCTGCCTTCGCAGGCTAAAAACGAGGGCAAAGCGACTTGACAACGCGATCCCTGGTAACGAAGTGGCCACGCGACCAATTTGGTCGTGGTCGTTAGCCTGCGCAGGCAGGCTTTGCCGCCCATAGCCGCGATTTCCAATCGCCGGGACGAGCGCAACAATTTTAACGCAATCGCCCTGGGCCGCCCGCCCCTTGACGCCCTCCCGCTTTATGGTAGAATCTCCGCGGGCCGACGCCCACGGGACTCGCTGACCAGGAGGTTCCGGATCTGAACAATCGGAGGATTCTCTTACACCCTATGAAAGTCGCCATGTTCACTGCCCTCGGCAAGATCGAAACTCAGGAAATGGCCCGTCCGGTCCCCGGCCCGGACGAGGCGCTGGTGAAGGTCAACGCCTGTTCCGTGTGCGCCACCGACGTGAAGACCGTCTTCAAGGGACATCGCCTGCTTCATCCGCCCGCGGTCCTCGGGCACGAGATCGCCGGCGAGGTTGTGGAGCTCAACGGTCCCGCCCACGTTAAAGTCGGCGATCGCGTGGTCGTCGCCCCGCAGGTTCCGTGCGGCAATTGCTACTACTGCTGGCGCGGCGAAGAGACCATGTGCGAGCACCTGTGGGACGCGGACGTGCAGCCGCAGCCCGGAGGCTACGCGGAGTACGTGCTGTGCCCGACGGCCCTGGTGCAGCGCGGCCTCCTGCGCATTCCTGACAACATCCCGGACCTCGTCGCATGCCTGGCCGAGCCGATCGCCTGCGCCGTCCGCGCCGCCCGGGCCTGCCGGATCAAGCCGGGCTCGACCGTGGTGGTCGTCGGCGATGGGCCGATGGCCATGTTCAACGCGGCCTGCGCCAAGGCCTACGGCGCCACGCAGATCATCATGAGCGGCGTCGGGCCCTCCCGTCTGGAGATCGCCGCGCAGCACTACGTCGACGTCACGGTCGACGTCGAGAAGGAGAACCTGGAAAGCCGCGTGAAGGAGCTGACGAACGGGCGCGGCGCGGACGCGGTGATCGTCGCAGTGGCCCAGACGGGCGCCGTGCGGCAGGCTATGGCTCTCGTGCGCCCCGCCGGCACGGTGAACATCTTCGCCGGCCAGCCCGCCGGCTCCGTCATCGAGCTGGACGTCAGCGACGTGCATTACCACGAGACGGTCGTCACGGGCACCTTCAGCTCTTCGCCCAGCACCATGGCGGAAGCCCTGACGTTGATGTCTCGCTTCGATTTCTCACCGATCATCACGAAGCGCTATAAGATCGAAACCCTGATGGACGCGCTGCATTATTCCAAGAACATGGAGGGCCTGCGGCCCGTCGTCATGATGGACTGAGGGGTCGCCAGCGCGGGCCTTGGGCGAGGGACCACCCAGGGGGGTTGCAGACCTCTCTCCCGCCTCTCCCCTGTAAAGGGAGAGGAGCAAGCGCTTTGACGTTCTCCTCTCCCTTCACAGGGGAGAGGCGGGAGAGGGGTCTGCGCCCTGGGTAGCCCCCCGCCGCTTCAAAACTTCCGACACAGCCCAGCGGTCTGGCCGCACGGACAGTGTGCTGGGAGTCTTAGAGACTTCGGAAGTTTTTTAGTGAACGGACGTGCCGCCCGCCACGTTCATCGCCGTGCCCGTCACGTAATCCGCCTCATCGGAGGCCAGGAACACGACTGTGAACGCAATCTCTTCGGGCCGGGCCAGCCGCTTCATCGGAATACGATTGATGAAGGACCGGCGATAATCCGCCGGATCCACACCGGACAGCCGCGCCTTTTCCGGAAAATAGATAGAGTCCAGCATGTCGGTGTCCACGCTGCCCGGGCAGACCGCGTTCACCGTGATGTTGTATTCGCCCACCTCTTTGGCCAGCGACTGAGTGAAGCCGATTACGGCGTGCTTCGACGCCGCGTAGACGCTGCTCAGCGCCGACCCCTCTTTGCCGGCCTGGGACGACATGTTGATGATCTTGCCGTGCCGCTGCCGGATCATGACGGGCAGGACGGCCTGCGAGCACAAGAAGGTCCCCTTGGTGTTGATGGTCATGACCTTGTCCCACGTCTCCTCCGCCATCTCGAGCACGGACGAGATCGCCAACACCCCCACGTTGTTCATCAGCACGTCGATGCGCCCGAAGGCGCCGACGACGTCGCCGGCCATGGCCTGGACCTGCGCCTTGTCGGTCACGTTCACCGCCAGGGCCAAAGACTCCCGGCCGAGGTCCCTAATCATGGCGGCGGTCTCGTCCGCCGCCGCCCGGTCGACGTCCACGACGACGATGGTCGCGCCTTCCGCGGCCATCACCCGGCAGATCGTCTGACCGATGCCCTTACCACCACCCGTTACGATCGCCACCTTGTTCGCCAGTCGCATGAAGATCACACCTCTGTTCAGATCGGATTTCGAGTCAGGCCGCGGAATTCACCTGCTGACGCAGCCGCGCAATGGCGCTGCCGACGTCGTCGCGCTGGAAGATCGCCGAGCCGACGATCAGGTGATCGGCCCCCGCTTCCACCGCCCGGCGAACCGTCTCCTCGTTGACGCCGCCGTCGATCCCGATCTCGAACTTCAGATCGGCGGCCTCGCGCCGCGCCCGCAGCAGGGCCAGCTTCGGCAGGGCTGACGGATCGAACGACTGCCCGCCGAATCCGGGCGCGACCGACATGACGATCACCAGGTCCACCAGGGGCAGCCACTCGAACAACGGCTCGGCAGGCCGATCGGGATTCACGCCGACGCCGACCGCAACGCCCAGCTCGCGGATCCGCCGGATCGTCCGCCCCAGGTCGGGGCACGTGTCCTCCTGCACCACGATCATGTCGCTGCCCAGCTTCGCCAGAGGATCGAGCAGGTCGTCGGGGTTGCTGAGCTCCAGGTGCGGCGCGAGCGGCAGAGCCGTGCGCTTCTTCAGCGCCGGAATCAAGTCGAACCCGAAGGTGATGTTCGGCACGTAGTGGCCGTCCATCATGTCGATGTGGATGACGTCGGCGCCGCCGGCTTCCGCCTCGCACACCGCGCGTCCCAGCTCCGCAAAATCAGCGGACAGAATCGATGCTGCAATCTTGATTGGATGAGTACGCATGAGCGATATGAGTTTCCCTTTGATTGACTTCCGAAGTTTTTCAGGACTTCCGACGTCCCCACGACTTCCGAAGTTTGAAAAACTTCGGAAGTCTAAGATGTGACGACTTACCCCAGACTACCCCCGCCACGCTCCCCCGTACTTCGCCGCCGCGAGGATCGCCTCGATCATCGATACCTCGTTGGCCTGGCCGGTGCCCGCCAGATCGAAGGCCGTGCCGTGATCGACGCTCGTGCGCAGAAACGGCAGGCCCAGCGTCAGGCTGACGGTCCGATAGAAGTCGAACGTCTTGGTGGCGATGTGCCCCTGGTCGTGATACAGGGAGATGACCGCGTCGTACTGCCCCGCCAGCGCCAGGTGGAACACGGAGTCGGCCGGAATGGGCCCCTGAATGTCGATGCCCAGCCGCTGCAACTCCTGGACGGCCGGCGCGATCTCGTGCATCTCTTCGTCGCCGAACAGGCCGTGCTCGCCGCCGTGCGGATTGAGGGCCGCCATGGCCAGGCGCGGCGCCGGGAAACCCAGCCGCTGCATCTGCTGCCAGGCGTCCTGTGTGAAGTCCACCAGGTTGGCTTTCGTCACCGCGCGGGCGATGTCCCGAAAGGCCAGGTGCCGTGTGGCAAAGAACACGCGCAGATCGCCGGTCACGAACAGGGTCAGAACCGACGGCGCGGCGGTCAGGCCCTTCAGGGTCGCGGTGTGGTCCAGGTACGGCACGCCCGCCGCCTTGAAGCTTTCCTTGTTGATCGGCGCGGTCGCCAGCGCCGTCCCTTCGCCGTGCAGGCAGAACTCGGTCGCCGCCTGGATCGCGGCGTACGCGGCGGTCCCGCCTTCTCGCGATATGGCGCCCACGGGCGCGCGTCCGCCCGTAGAGCCGAGGTTCACCACCGATACGGCGGCGTCCGGCTCGGCGCCGAGCGGCTCGCCCGCTTCACGCAGGGTCAGCCACACGCCGGTCGCCTCCATGGCCCGCTCCAGCACGGCCAGATCGGCGAAGATGACCGGACGGCACGCCTGCCGCACGCGGTCGGTTCCACGGCTTTAACCACGACCTCAGGGCCAACGCCGGCGGGATCTCCCACCGTGATCGCAATCACGGGTTTGGTTGCCCGGTCATTCATAGGGATCTCTTGTCTCACTTTCTACATCTCGTCGGGACCCGACGACGGTTCCGAAGAGCAGGTTGAGTTCGAGGAGCAAGACGCAGAAGCCGACGGAGGAGTAGCGCTGTCCAGTGCCAGGACCTCGGTCGCCGCGACTTTGTCCGTGATCAGCACGTCCAGGTAGCCGCCGCGCAGCGCGCCCAAAATGGCCGGCGCCTTTTCCTTGCCGCCGGCCAGTCCGACCACGAAGGGGATCTCCCTCAGGTGCTCCAGGGTGATCCCGACCACGCGGTGATTGAGGTCTATCGGCAGCTCCACACCGTTCACGTCGAAGTGGTGGGCGCAGACGTCGCCGACGGCCGAGGTGGACCGGAGATACGGCAGGTCCTCCTCGCTCATGTAGCCGGCGCGGACCAGGCTGGAGAAGCCGGTTTCAACAGAGCCGATGCCGACCAGCGCCAGGTCGACTTGCCGGGCCATCGCCAGCACTTCGGCGACGTTCCGCTCGCGCATCAGCGCCTCGCGCAGCTGCGGCGTCTCCACCAGCAGCGGCGCGTGCAGGTCGTAGCAGCGACCCCGCACCAGCCGGGCGAACTCGTGCGACAGGTTAGCGCCGTCCACGTTCTGGTCGATGGCTCCGATGCTGCCGATGATCTGGACCACGGCGATGTGCGTGTCGTGGTCGAGCGGGCGAAACGCGCGGACCAGCTCGTACAACGCGGTGCCCCAGGCCACTCCGACCCGCATGTCGTTCTTCAGCATGGCCCTCAAGTAGAAGGCAGCCGACATGCCCAGCCGCTGCAGCATCTCCCGATAGCCGAGCCCGTCGCAAACCAGCACGCGGGCTTCGCGTAGAGCGAAGTGCTCGCACAGCTTGCTCTGAAGATCGGTCGAGCGATGAAACGGCGTATTGATGTAGACCTGGACGATGCCTCTCTGGCGCGCCTCATCCAGCAGGCGCGAGACCGTGGATCGGGATACTCCGATCCGTTGGGCCACCTCCTGCTGGGTGAGGCCTTGCTCGTAGATCCAAATAGCGACCTCGGCCAGTAGTTCTTCTCTGCGAAACTCCAACCCAAGGACTGACGGCGTCATGCTCACATCCTCACGAATGGATACCGCCCTTACGAAGGCTCGGCGGAATGGAACAACAGCCTACCACTCCGACCCTAAACCTGCCGGGCCACGTGTCGCACCATTCCATGGAGCAGATCCTTCATGGTTGGGTACGTCTTCATGTAGCTATCGAAGTAATACCGATATGCTTCGTGCGTTGCCTCGTCGGGCGTGATGCGGCCGGCCACCTGGACCATGGCCGCGGAGGCTTCGGGCACCGACTGATACAGTCCGCCCGCCACGGCGCCCAGAATGGCCGAGCCGAGCGTCGCCGCCTCGGGCACCCTCGTCAGCGTGATCGGCACGTTGCTGACGTCGGAGTGGATCTGCATCCACAGCCGGCTGTTCACGGCGCCGCCACACGCCACGATCTCTTTCACGTCGTAGCCGTTCTGCCGGAACATCTGCAGGATCTGCTCGGTTCCAAAGGCGACACCTTCCATGATGGCCCGCGCCACGTGAGCCGGCGTGTGCCGCAGCGAAAAGCCCCACATCACTCCGCGCGACTCCGCGTCGGTGAAGGGCGAGCGATTGCCCTGCCAGTGGTCCAGGACGATCAACCCCTCGGCGCCGGGCGGGATCTTGCCGGCCTGTTCGTTCAGCACCTCGTACGTGCTGACGCCGCGGGCCTGTGCTTCCTCGACGAATCGCCCGCCGAACTGGTCCTTGAACCATTTCATGATCGAGCCGCTGGACGCCTGCCCGCCTTCCACCGTGAACTGCCCCGGCATGACGGTGTCGGTGTAGGAGCCCCAGATTCCCTGCGCGTGGAGCTCAGTCGCCGACTGGCCGAGCATCAGGTGCGACGAGCCGGTGATGAAGGCCGTCTTCCCCGGCTCCACCACGTCCAGGCCGATCTGCGCCACCAGCGCATCAGCGCCGCCCTGAGCGACCGGGGTTCCGGGCCGCAAGCCGAGGTCGGCCGCCGCTTCCGGACTCAGTCCGCCCACGAGCACGCCCATGTCGAGCACTTCGGTCGGCAGCTTCGCCAGCAGATCGTCGAGGCCGATCAGGTCGAAGAAGTCGCCCTGCCAGCCGCCGGCCAGCCGGTCGTGATAGCAGCGCAGCGACGCGGTGCAGATGCTCGCCGTCCAGCGTCCCGTCAGGCGGTACGTCAGCCAATCGACGAAGTCACAGATGCGCGCCGCCCGATGGTAGACGTCGGGCTCGTTTTCCTTCAGCCACAGCGCCTTGCACGGCAGCCACTCGGCCGAAACGGCCCCATATCCGTTGTATTTGAGCGCCGAATGGCCGCAAGCGGCGACGCGCTGCGCCTGGGCCGCCGCCCGCAGGTCCATCCACATGATGGCCGGGCGCAGCGGGCGGTTCTCCTCGTCGAGCGCCAGCACGGTGCAGGACGTCGTGTCGGTCCCGATGCCCACGATCGAGTCGGCCTCGATGTGGCCGTCGGTCAGCGCCTGGTGCACGGCCACCCGCAGGGACTGCCACCACTCGTCGGGTGACTGCTCCGCCCAACCGGACCGCGGATGGCTCAGCCCGTACGGCTGAGTTCTGAAGATGAGGGGTTTCCCGTCCGGCGTGAACACGCCGACCCGGACACTCTCCGTCCCGAAGTCGATGCCCAGGACGCAGGTATCTGACATAGTCGGAATCCTTTCGAGGATAGGATAGGACCCCTCTCCCGCCTCTCCCCTGAGAAGGGAGAGGAGCAAGTCGTTGCCGTTCACCTCTCCCTTCTCAGGGGAGAGGCGGGAGAGGGGTCCGCCGCCATCTTACATCAGACGGATTTCTTCCCGCGAGACGGCCATGATGACCGCCAGAATCAAGACGGTGCCACGGATGATGTTCTGGGCGTAGAAGGGCGCGCCGACCAGGTTCAAGCCGTTGTTCATGACGCCCATGAACAGCACGCCGACGAGCGTGCCCAGCATGTTCGCCTGCCCCGGCTTGATCGTGGTCATGCCCAGGAACACGACCGAGAGGCACTGCATCGTGTACGGATCACCGCCGGTCGGCTGCGCGGCTCCCAGGTAGGACGCCAGCATGATGCCGCCGATCGAGGCGCAGACCGCCGACAGGAAAAGGCCGATCATGCGATACTTGCTGATCTTGATGCCGGACAGGCGCGCCGCCGTGGGGTTGCCGCCCGTGGCGATGACGTAACGGCCGCTGCGCGTATGGTTCAGGAAGAAATACAGCAGCGCCCAAACGATCAGGGACAGAATGACGGAGAAAGGAATCGGACCGACGAAGCCCTGGCCGATGAAGGAGAAGCTCTCCGGGATACGCCCGTAGATCGAGTCGCCCTTCGCGTAAGCGTAGTTCACGCCCACCGCGACGGCGCCGGTGCCAATCGTACAGATCAACGCCGGGATTCTGGCCCGCGTGACGAGCAGCCCGTTGAGCAGGCCGAACGCCGCGCCCAGCGCCACGGCAGCCAGGATGGAGATGAACGTCCCCTGCTCCTGCCGCACCATGAGGCCGGCCGCGACGATCATGCTCATGCTGGCGACCTGCCCCAGGGACAGGTCGAACTCACCGCTGGCGACGGCGATCGTGATGCCCGCCGAGATCACGGTCAGCACCGATACCTGGCGCATGACGTTGATGAGGTTCCGGCTGCTCAGAAAGTTGCTCGATCCGATCGCAAATGCGATTGCCAGGATGAGCAGCGCAAAGATGGTGCCGTACCGAGCGACGAACAGGGACAGGTCGAACGAACCCGCTTTTCTCAGCGGAACCGAAGCAGCTGCGTCTCCGTTTCCGGGTTTGCTAGTCATGACTGGACATCCCCCCAAGCAAGTGATTCTGCACTCTTAACTGCCCACGGCCGTGTCGGCCATCATCCAATTGAGAAGCTGCTCGTGGTCTGCATCGGCGCGCGGCACCTGGCCGATGACGTGGCCGCCGCGCAGCGCAACGAGCGTGTCCGACAGGTACATCAGCTCTTCCATTTCCGAGGAAGCGACGACGACGCCCGCGCCGCGCGCGGCGAGGTCGCGAATGATGGTCCACATTTCAGCCTTGACACCGACGTCCACACCCTCGGTCGGCTCGTCGAACAGGAAGATCTTGCCCCGAACGTCCTGGGCCGCCAGCAGCCATTTGCCGAACACTACCTTCTGCTTGTTGCCGCCGCTCAGGTTCTTGACCCTGAAATCGATGTTGGGCGTGGCGATCTGAAGGGTCTTGACCACGCCCCGGGTTGCGTTGGCCTCTTCCAATTGCGATACGACGCCGGCGTGCGTGAACCGGAGCAGAGAAGGCAAAGAAATGTTGTCACGCACCGTCAGAGACTCGCACAACCCCTTTTCGGTTCTTTTTTCCGGCACCAGGCAGATGCCCAAATCGACAGCGTCTTCCGGCGCGTGGATCTTGACCGGCGTTCCTTTTAACAGGACCGTCCCCGAACGCAGGCGTCTGAAGCCGATGATCGTTTCCAGCAGCTCAGTTCGGCCCGCACCCACCACTCCAGCCAGGCCCACGACCTCGCCCGAATGCACGGCCAGGTTGACCCCGTCGAACCGGTCACCCGAAAAGTCGCGGACTTCCAGAAGAACCTCGCCCTTGCTTTCCAGCGTCGTCTGGCTCTCGAAGACGACGTCGCGATTGACCATCAAGCGGACGATCTGATCCTGACTCATTTCGGAGATCGTCCGCGTCGCGACGTTCTTGCCATCGCGGAGAATGGTGATTCGATTAGAGATATTGAAGATTTCGTCCAGCCGATGAGACACGAAGATGATACCGATACCTTCGCCGGCCAACCGGCGTAAGGTGGCAAACAGCCGATCCGCTTCACCTTTGGACAGGGCGGCGGTCGGCTCGTCCAGGACCAGGACGGACGGCTGGCTGCGAAGCGCCTTCAGAATGTCCACGAGTTGACGCTCGCCGGCGCCCAGGAACAAAGCCTCGGTGCGCATGGGAAGCTCGATGCCGAAACGCTGGGTCAGCTCCAGCGACTGGGTCATCATCGTGCGATTGTCGATGATCCCGTGCTGGCCTGGTTCCATGCCCAGAAAGATATTCTCGGGAACGGTAAGATGCGGGACTAACGTGCGTTCCTGATGAACGGCAGTAACGCCTTGCTCCATAGCTTCGAGAGTGCTGCGGGGGCGCAGCTCACGCCCCCGCAGACGCATAGTCCCACTATCTGGACGCTCCGCGCCTACCATGATCTTGACGAGAGTACTCTTGCCAGCGCCGTTGACGCCCACCAGGGCATGGATCTCTCCGGCCCGCAACTCGAAGTTGACGTCGTTCAGCGCCTGGACTCCCGGATAAGCTTTGGAAATGTGCAGCGCCTCGAAAAGTGGTTCTACGTTTGCCATCTTTAGGTTGTTTCTCCCAACGCCTGCTTCATGAAGGTCTGGTACATGTCCTCGAACTTCCACGTCGGCTCATCCGCCGGCGGAATGTTGAAGCCCTTGACCAGGAGCGGGGTCGGCATGTTGATGACGGGCACCGGTACGATGTCCTTCACCGGCTTCTTCAGGCCGACGATCTGCTCGATGTAGTAGGCGATCATGTTGCCCCACAGCGGGAAGGACTGGCTGCTGGTGGCGACCTGCGGGTAGTCCGGGTCGTCACGCATCTTGTTCACCGCCGGGATGTGGCCATCGGCGCCGACGACGAAGCAGTCGTTGACCGTGCGGCCGCTCGCCTGGATCGCCTGGGCGGCTGCCATGGCCGGCTCGTCCCACGGGCACCAAACCGCGTTGATCTGGTCGCCGTACTGCGTCAGCATGTCGGACACTGCGTTCAGGGTCGTCTCGAAGAAACCTTCGTACTGGATCACGCGCTCGTCGAGAACCTTGATGCCTTCGTTCTCAGAGAGAATCACGGTCAGGACCTTACCGCGCTTGCGCGTGCCGTGGTGGAAGTTGGCGGTGATGCGGCAGATGTTGCCGTTGTTCAAGCCCAGGCCCATCAGGCGCTGCATCATGTACTCGCCGATCTGCGAGCCGATCAGGTAGTTGTTCGAGGCGATGTCACAAATGGAGGGCAGCATGTAGCCGGAGTCGACGGTGAAGAGCGGGATGCCCGCCTTCTTGACCGAGTCCAACGCGCCGGTGATAGCCGGCATCTCGGCAAAACCGAGGACGATGGCGTCCACCTTCTTGGCCACAGCGTCCTCAACCAGGCTCGCGGTCTTGGCCGGGCTGCCTTCGCCGTCCTGCAACGGGGCGTCCCACTGGTCCGCGTAGTTCTTGCGAGCGAGCCAGTCGTTCCAGCCCTGCACCACGCCCTGGTCGCTCTGAGCGGCCATCTGGGTCATGATGAAGCCGACCTTCAGGTTCATCTGGGTCTGCGGCCGGGCGTCCAGATTGCGGTAGAAGCCCTGCATGGAAGAAGCCTGGGCCGGATTCGCGGCCACCCAGTTGCCGAACGTGGCGGCCAATGCCGCACCGCCTGCCGTCTTCAAAAAGTTGCGACGCGAGAATTTGTCCATGTCCTTTGCCTCCTCGTGGAGCTGATAGATTGTGGGTGAGAACGCCGCGTGGCATTCGGCACCCTTACCGAACCTCTTTTGGCCAAACAGCATTCACCGAAGACAGGTTTGCCTTCTCACCTCCTTATCCCCCGGTCCTGCGAGCTCGGAGACTGATCAGTGATGCATTTCTGTAAACATTTGTGCAGTGGATTCACAATTTCCCAAAATTATTATATCAGTAATCGCAGTCCGTGTCAAGCTTCCGAGGGGCCTCAGGGCGATTGCATCAAAATTGTTGCACTCATCCCGGCGATTGGAAATCGCGGCTATGGGCGGCAAAGCCTGCCTTCGCAGGCTAAAAACGAGGGCAAAGCGACTTGAAAACGCGATCCCTGGTAACGAAGTGGCCACGCCAACCAATTTGGTCGTGGTCGTTAGCCTGCGAAGGCAGGCTTTGCCGCCCATAGCCGCGATTTCCAATCGCCGGGACGAGCGCCGCGGTTAAAATGCATTCGCCCTGCCCCCATTGCGCGCATGCCCGGATGCGTGGTAGAATCAGCGACGGAGTGGAGGCGGGGCTGGAGCAAGGAGCGCTCGCGATGACGGATCGCATTTGGATCGGGACTTCGGGCTGGGTCTACGCTCACTGGCGGGGAGTATTCTATCCGTCCGACCTCGCCCAGTCCAAATGGTTCGACTATTACTCGTCCCAGTTCGGCACCGTCGAGATCAACAACACGTTCTACCGCCTGCCGCGGGAGGCCGTCTTCGACCGGTGGCGCGAACAGGCGCCCAAGGATTTTGCGTACGCGGTCAAGGCCAGCCGCTTCATCACGCACGTCAAGCGGCTGTCGGACGCGGCCGAGCCGGTGAAGCTCTTCCTGAGCCGGGCTGTGCGGCTGGGTCCCCACCTCGGGCCGATTCTGTACCAGCTTCCGCCGAAGTGGCACGCCGACCCCGAGCGGCTCGAGGAGTTCGCGTCCGCGCTGCCGCGGAACCGCTCGCACGTCTTCGAGTTCCGCGACGCGGACTGGTTCCAGGACGCCGTTCGCGAGGTCTTGAGCCGCTACGGCCTGTCGTTCTGTCTCTTCGATCGGGCCGGACTCAAGACGCCGGAATGGGTCGCCGGGTCGCTCGTGTACGTCCGCTTCCACGGCTCGTCCGCCGCGGAGGGGCGCTACACCCATCAGGAGCTGGCGGCCTGGGCCGAACAAATCCGCGCCTGGCTGGACGACGACCGAGAGGTCTACGCCTACTTCAACAACGACGCGTTCGGCCACGCGGTCACCAACGCCCGCGAGTTGCGGGACATGCTGTGAGGGAACGGACCGCGGGCCATCAGAAGCCGCAGGTCCTGGGTCGAGGAAAGCATCTGATTATCGCGCTCGTTCTGGCAGGCGAGCACACGGGTCGCCCCTGCGAGGGCGGCTGTAGGGGCGATCCTGTGTGCTCGCCCGCCAGCCCGGCAAAGAGACCCGCCGCCCGAGAAAGGTGAGCATTCAATCGTGACTATCGACGTTCCGCAGTTCCCGGTGATCGACGTGTCCGGCACGGCGTACGAAATGGGCTACGCACACGGCGCCCAGGCCGCCGCCCTCATCCGGCGGTACCTGTTGTGGATCGAAAAGCTGACGCGCCGGAGCCGCGACGTGCTGTGTCGCAACGCCATGACGTTCCTGCCGGACCTCGAGGCACTGAGCCCGGCGCTGGTCCAGGAAATCCGTGGCCTCGCCGCCGGGGCGGACATCAGCTTCGAGGAAGCGGTGCTGTGCCAGGCGCGCGCCGACGCGGCGCAGCTGAGTCCGGCGGCGTGCACGGCCTTCGCGCTGACCGGCAGTGCCACCGCCGACGGCCGGCCGTTGGCCGGGCAGAATCAAGACCTGGAGCCGGAATACGCCGACGTCGCGATCGTGCTGCGGGTCCGGCCCTCCGACGGGCGTCCCCGCGCGCTGATGTTCACGTTCGCCGGCCAGCTGGGATACTCGGGCCTCAATGAGTTCGGCGTCGCGCACTTCACCAACGGCCTCTACAACTATCGCTGCGGCCCCGGCGTGCTGCGCTATGCACTGAAACGCGTCCTGCTGGAGCAGCGGACCGTCGGCGAGTGCATCGATCTCCTGGCGAAGTACCGCTCCACGTCCGCCGCAAACCTGGTGATGTGCGACGGCGCGGGGCGCATCGCCGACGTCGAGGTGCGGCCCGAGGGCATCGCCGCGTTCTCGGACGATCATCCGGACCGCCGGCTGCACAGCAACCATTACCTGACGCCGGAGTTTGCCGGATATGAGGACGGCACCTACCCCGACTCAGGCGCGCGCCTGGCCCGGCTGCGCGCCCTGGTCGACCGCGACTGGGGGCGGATCACGGTCGACACGATGAAGGCTGTGCTGGCAGATCACGATGGGGACCCGGCCGCGATCTGCCGTCACGGCGCGGACGGCATCTACTCCATCTTCGGCTACATCGCCGAGCCGGCCAAGGGGCTCCTGCACGTCCGGCGCGGACACGGCTGCCTCGGCGCCTGGCACGCTTACGAAGTGTGACGCCCGGCTGGGGTCGCCTCCGGCCTTGCACGCGCGCCGGTCGCCCAAAAACGCTTGTACGGCATATCATTTTGTGCCGCGCTGGTTTAGTGATATATTTATTACCGATAGGCAATGCACTAATAAACTGAAAATGGAGTGGAATACCGAGAATCCGGGGGCAGATATGGCTGTCGCTGACCCGGAGGAGCCCTCCGCGGTCACAGGGTATTCCTAATGAACGCTCTCCGGCCGCATTATGAGATTTGGATGGACCAAGCACGTTTCATGCTAGATACTTTACTGCAAGCGACCCGCGACGTGGTGGCCTTCAAGGACCGCGATGGTGTATTTCTGGCCTGCAGCGACGCATACTGTGAACTGCACAGCAAACCGCGCGAACACATCATCGGCAAGACGGACTTCGACCTATGGCAGCCGGACGATGCCCGGTGTCTGCGCGATGTAGATTTGCGCGCCCTCGCCACCGGGCGTCCGGCTGCGCTGCGACGAGTTCTCAAAACGCCGACGGGTGAGCGGTGGATCGAAGCCACGAGCCGGCCGTGGCCCGATCGAACCGACGAATGCGCGGGCGTGCTCGTGGCCGCACGGATTCTGGGCGACGCCGTTACGCCGGAACTCCCTTCCGTTCCCATCGATCTTCAAACCTACCTCGAGTACACGCCGGATCCCGTGATCCTCAAGAACCGGGAGCTGGTCGTCGTCGCCGCCAGCGACGCCTACTGCCGGCTGCACGGCAAGTCGCTGGATGAGATCGTCGGTAAGACGGACTTCGACCTGTACCCGGCCGAGCAGGCCCGAGAATTCGAGGCCGAAGACAGAAAGGCCCTCGAAACGGGCCAGGTCGTTACGGCGACGCATTGCCTGAAGACCAACCCCGGCGAGCGGTGGTACGAGGCCGTCAAGACGCCGTGGCGCGACGCGACCGGCGCGACGATCGGCCTCCTCTGCAATGAGCGAGACGTCTCACAATACAGGACCGCTCAGGACGCGTGGGCCCATTTCTATCGAGGCGTGTCGGCCCTGTATGAAACGTCCCTGGACATCAACCTGCAGCGCAGCGTCCCGGCGCTGCTCCGATCCATCGTCGAACGGGCCACCTCGTTGATCGGCGTGCCCATCGGCGGGGTGTACGTTCTGCGCGACGACGACGAGACGCTGGAGCTGGCCGCCGGCCACGGGCTCCCGCCGAAGTATGAAGGCGCGACGGTCTGCCGCGGCCAGGGCATAGCCGGCCAGGTCGTCCAGACGGGCCGCACCATGAACGTGGCCGACTATCAGGAGTGGAACAATCGCGCACCGGACTTCGACGACGCCCCTTTCCGCCGAGTGTTGAGCGTTCCCATCAAAGTCGGGCAGAACGTCATCGGCGTGATCTGTTTGACCGATCTCGAGCAGGCCGGAGCTTTCGACGAGGAACAGGTCAGGCTCGCCAATCTGTTCGCCGACCAGGCCGCGATCGCCATCCGAAACGCGCGTCTCAACGAAGCCGCGCAACGGGAGCTGGCGGAGCGCAAGCGCGCGGAGGAAAGGTTGCAGCGCCACCTGCACGACGCCCTGTTGCTGAACCGGCTGATCGCGACCGCCTCGTCCGCCCTCGAGCCGGCGGCGGTCCTGCAGCTGGTGTGCGACGAGCTGGGCCGTTCGTTCGGTCTGGCAAGGGTCGACGTCGCCTTGCTCGATGAAGACTGCACGGAGATGAGAATCATCACCGAGTACGGCGACGAGAGCCAACCCTCGATGTTGGGAGCGGTCATCCCCGCCAACAGCAGCCCGGTCCAACACGTGCTGGAGCAGCGCAGCGCCCTGGTCGTGACCGACGCCCCCTCGGACCTTCGTCTGGTGGCGGGCGCCGATGAGAAGAGCCCGTCCGAAACGGTCACTTTACTCATCGTCCCGCTGATGATCCGCGACAGGGTCATTGGAGCGATCTGGCTGAACGCCGCCGCGCCGCATGAGTTCGCCCCCGAGGAAATCACCTTGGCGGACAACGTGGCTCGCGCCGCGGGCCAGGCACTGGAAAACGCCCAGCTCTACGCTGCGGTTCAACAGGAGCTGGAGGAGCGGAAGCGAGCCGAAGCGCAGATGGAGCACCAGGCGCTGGGCATGGCTGCGCTGTACCAGACTTCGCTCCAGATCAATACGCAGAAGGACCTGCCGCAGCTGCTGCAGGCCATCGTTCGCCGGGCCACCGAGCTGGTCGACGGGCAAATGGGCGGCCTCTATCTGCTGCGACCCGACGGCAAGACGCTCGAGCTGGCGGTCAGCTACAACACTCCATCTGACGACGCCGGCGCCGGTCTGCGGCTCGGCGAAGGCCTGGCGGAGCGCGCCATCAAGGCCGGGCGGGCGTTGGTGATCGACGACTACGATTCCTGGGAAGGCCACGCGGCCGTCCACGAGGGCGTCCCATTCTCCCGCGTTCTGGCCGTGCCGCTGCGTTTCGGCGACCGGATCATCGGCGTCGTGAACATCGACAGCAGCAACAGGCCCGAGCGCTTCGATGACGACGACATCCGCCTCGTCAGCCTGTTCGCCGACCAGGCGGCCATCGCCATCGAGAACGGGCGTCTGTACGACGCCAGCCAGCGCGAAGTGGCCGAACGGCGCCGCATAGAGGAAGCGCTGCGGCGCGAGCGGGACTTCATCGCGAACATCCTCGACACGGCGGACGCCCTCGTCGCCGTGCTGGATCCGCGCGGTTGGATCATGATGTTCAACCGGAAGTGCCAGCAGATCTCGGGCTATACTGAGCACGAGGTCCTGGGCCGCGTGCTCTGGGAGTTCCTGATTCCGCCTGAAAACCTGGGGGAGGTCCGCGAGGCGCTGACCGCGGCGCCCAGCCGGCGGCTGCCCAGCTATTTCGAGAACCCGTGGCTGACCAAAGACGGCCACAAAGTGCCCGTCATCTGGAGCAACAGCATCATCTGGGATGCGGCCGGCGAGCCGGTCTACATGATCGTCACCGGCCTGGATGCGTCGGAACGCGTCGCGCACGAGCAGGAGATCCAACAGCGCAACCAGGAATTGACCGTCCTCTACCAGGTCAGCCGCGCGGCGGGCGCCCTGCTGGACCCCGTGGAGGTTTTCCGGCAGGTGACGACCACGCTGGCCGACGTCGGGCAGTACCCCATCGTCACGGCCTATGCCAAGGTCGACGGCCAGTTCGAGCTGTGCGGGGCGGTGGGGCCGGTAGTTGAGCCGCAGACCGGCGTCTGGACGGGCATCCACAGGCGCGTGATGCAGACCGGACAGCCGCAGTTCGTCGCCGACGTCACCCAGGATCCCGACTACCACTGCGTCAGCCCTGAAGTCACCGCCGAGATTTGCGTGCCGGTCAAGCTCGATGGCGAGATCGTCGGCACGTTGAACGTCGAGTCGGGCCGGGCGCGGCCCTTGACCGAGAGCGACCTGCGCCTGCTGCTGACCATCGCCGACCAGATGAGCCTGCTGATGCGCAACGCCCTGCTGCACCGCAACCTCAAGTCGGAGCGCGACCACGTCAACTGGATCAACCAGCAGCTGCTCGCGCTGCAGGCCGTCGGCACCGCCGTGCTCTCGCGGCTCGACATCCAGGAGCTGCTGAACTTCATCGCGCGCAGTGCGACTGAGCTGCTGGGCGGCCAGGTGGGAAACATCTGGCTCATCGGGGACGATCGGTCGCTGACCGTGCACGGGTCGTTCGCACCGGACACGGACGGGATCAGCGTCGACCAGCACATCCTCAGCGAACAGGCGGTCAGCGCCGTCGCGCAGCAGGGCCAGCCGTTCATCGTGGACGATCTGTCCGCCGACCCCAGGTTCGATCAGGCGGCCGTGAGCCACGAAGGCTGCCTGTCGATGATCAGCGCCCCCCTGTTCGCGAGCAACGCCGTCATCGGCGCGCTGAACGTATACAGCACCACGAACTGCGGCGCCTTCGACCCGGACGACCTGCAGATCCTGTCGTTGCTCGCCAATCAGGCCGCGGTCGCCATCGAAGCCGCCAAGCTGTACGCCGCGACCGCGGAGTCGGAAGTGCGCTATCGCTCGCTGTTCGAAGATAACCTGGATGGGATCGTGCTGGCCGATGCGGAAACCGGCCAGATTCTGGAGGCCAACGCAGCGTTCCAGAAGATGGTGGGATACTCCCTGCGGGAGCTGAGGGAGCGCCGCATCTTCGATCTGCACGCGCCGCGGCATCAGCGCGCCGCCTACGACGCCTGGATGACGCACACCGCGCGGGGCATCAAGCGTGGCCGCCTCGCGCCGTACGTCACCAAGGACGGCGGCTTCGTGGAAGCGGAATTCTCCATGCGCATCGTCGACCTGGGCGCCCGGCGGGTGGAAATTGCCTCAATCCGCGACGTGACCGAGACCCGGCGGCTGGAAGAGCAGCTCAGGCAGTCGCAGAAGATGGAAGCCATCGGCACGCTGGCCAGCGGCATCGCGCACGATTTCAACAACATCCTGGGGGCGGTCCTGGGTTACGCTTCCTTCGTCAAGAGCACGCTCAACCCCGACGATCCCCGCCGGCCCGACATCGAGGTGATCGAAAACTCGGCCCGGCGTGGCGCCGACCTGACCTCCCAGCTCCTCGCGTTCGGCCGCGGTGGACCACAAGAGGTCAAGCCGATCAGCCTGAACATCCTGGTCAAGGAAGTCCTGCGTCTGCTCAGCCGCACCGTAGACAAATCGATCTCTATGCACGCCGTGCTGGAGGATCAGCTGGGAACCGTCGAAGGCGACGCCAGCCAGATCCAACAGCTGCTGCTGAACCTGTGCATCAATGGCTGCGAGGCGATGCCCGAGGGCGGTTCCCTGACCGTCGAGACGCGCCGCGAACGGCTCACCAAGGCGGAAGCCCAGCTCACGCTGGGCAAACCGGCCGGCGAGTACGTTCGGCTCACCGTCACCGATACCGGGCACGGCATGAACGAGCAGACCCAGGGGCGTATCTTCGAGCCGTTCTTCTCCACCAAGAAGGCCCAGCCGGGCAAGAGGCACAGCGGCCTGGGTCTGGCCACGGTCTTCGGCATCGTGCGCGGACACGACGGCGTGATTCGGGTGGAGAGTACAGAGGGGAACGGCACGACCTTCCGCGTCTGGCTGCCGATCGGGACGGGCGCGGCAGACGAGGAAGAAGGGCTTCCCATGCCGTCGGAGGTGCGCGGCGGGGCGGAGACCATCCTGGTCGTGGACGACGAGGTGCCCATTCGGGAACTTATAGAACGAGTGCTCAGCCAGGCCGGATATCACGTCCTGGCCGCC
Source organism: uncultured Chloroflexia bacterium (assembly GCA_963843645.1). Taxonomy (GTDB): domain Bacteria; phylum Chloroflexota; class Anaerolineae; order DAOTYC01; family DAOTYC01; genus CAWJLE01. Next base: position 86,366 of record CAWJLE010000008.1, read on the forward strand.
GCGGATGGCGCGACCGCCATCGAGCTGATGCAGACTCATCTCAAGCAGATCGACCTGGTCGTCCTGGACATGGTCATGCCGGGCATGAGCGGTCTGAAGGCCTTCCAGGTAATGCAAGAATTGGATCCGAACGTAAGCGTCTTGGTATCGACCGGTTATTCAGACAAAGGACAGGCGAAAGAAGTCCTGTCCAAAGGAGCACAGGGCTTCATGCAAAAACCTTTCACGCTGCAAGATATGTTGCTCAAGGTGCGGGCCATCCTGGATGAACGTCACAACTAAATCCAACCGTTCCTCGTGCTGCTCGATCCTTCGTTACGCACTGCCAAAGCTCTTCGTCGTCATCCTCGTCGCCACCACCGCGGTCCCAGCCGGCGCCCAGAACCCGACGCCGACCCCCGTCTTCATCGAGCTTAAGGCGTCTGATACGGCCTCGATGCGTGCGGCCGTCGCCCGCGTGGAAGCCCATGGGGGGCGCTGCCTGCAGCGTTTTCCGTTCCGCGCCTGCCTGGGAGACGTGCCGGCCGTGCAGATGGCCGCGCTCGCGGCCGACCCGCTGATCGCCGGCGTGCACCAGGGCCGGATCGGCCGCGCCGACCTGGCTGAAGCAGACGACAACAGCGACTTCGCCGTCACTGTCTGGAACGGCGTCTTCGTCAACCCGGCGCCGCCGGCCACCGCGCTGGCGGGCGGGCCTGAACCCGCTCCGCCGCCGAACGACGCGCTCACCCCGCCCGACCTGCCCCAGGGCCCCGGTGGCGTCATCGGCCTCGGGGCGCTGCCCGGCCAGCAGACCAGCGAGTACATGATGGGCAGCGTGGCCGTCGGCATCATCATGCCGGAGAGCGACGGGAGCCTGGACACCGACACGGAGAACTGGTCGACGGCCCAGCAAGACCAGGTCGTCACCAAGATCGGCAGCGCGCTGAACTGGTGGGTTCAGCGCGAGCCGAAAGCGCACCTGTCCTTCACGTGGAGCGTCCAGCGCAGCGTCCCCACCCGCTACGAGCCCATCGATCGCCCCCAATCCGACGAAAAGCTGTGGATCGGCGACGTCATGGACCGGCTCGGATACAGCTCCGCCGACTACTTCACGTCCGTCCGCAATTACGTCAACCTGCTGCGCCTCAGTGAGGGGACGGACTGGGCGTTCGCTGCCTTCGTCGTCAATGATGCCAACGATCCCGACCACATGTTCACCAACGGGTGCTTCGCCTACGCGTACGTGGGCGGACCGTTCCTGGTGGCGACCTACAACAACGACGGATACGGCAGCGCGAACATGGACGCCGTGGTCGCCCACGAGATCGGCCACATCTTCCTCGCCCTCGACGAATACCAGGGCGCCCGGATCGATTGCACCAAGACGTCGGGCTACCTGAACGAGGCCAACGCCAACAGCGAATTCCCCACGCCCGGGGCCTGCGGCCTGAACGTTCCCTCCATCATGCGGGGCCAGATTTCCCCGTATACCGCGGGCGCCATCTCCAGTTCGGCGCGCGCCGAGTTGGGCTGGCGCGACTCCACCGGTACGGGGATCCTGGATCCGCTCAACACCTCCGTCACGCTGACGGCCAGCCAGACCGGGGCGTACACCTCGAGTTTGGGGGAGGTCAGCGTGCGCTACGCCGGCCAGGCCGGCGACGAGCCCTGGGCCTCGAACAGCCGGGTCCCCCTCAGCATCAACACCATCACCGGCGTGCAGTACCGGATCGACGACGCCGGCGAGTGGCACGACGCGTCGCCCGTGGATGGCGCCTGGGACCAATCGTCGGAGGCCTTCACCTTCACGACCAGTCCGCTGACCTCCGGCGCGCACACCGTCGTCATCCGCGCGTTCAACTCCGCCTGCACGCCGGCCGGCGTCTGCAACTCGGCCAGCGTGACCGAGTTTGCGCAGGTCGTCGCCCGGCCCCGGGCCAACGACGTCTACCTGCCGTTCCTGTCCGGCCGCTGGCCCTGACGCGGCCGGCTCAGGGCGCCGCCAACCTTGACGCGGCGCAAACACCTGGTGTACCATACGACAACTGTTGCTCTCGTGCTCGCATAAACCCGTTGTCGTCAATCGCCTCTGCCTTGAAGAGGAGCCCGTGCCTATGAAGAGTTCACCGGAAGCAACCGACAATGCCATGCTGAGCGACGCCGGCATGGTCGAATCAGCCAAGGAAATCCTGGAAGGCCGCAGCAAGAAGCGAGGCGTGGCGCGCCTCCTGCCGTTCCTGGGCCCGGCCTTCATCGCCAGCGTCGCCTACATGGACCCCGGCAACTTCGCCACGAACATCCAGGGTGGAGCGCAGTTCGGCTATTTGTTGCTCTGGGTCATCATGGCCAGCAACCTCATGGCCATGCTCATCCAGGCCCTGTCGGCCAAGCTGGGGATTGCCACCGGCATGAACCTGGCCGAGCAGTGCCGCGCCCACTTCCCCCGCTGGGTCGTCATCGGGATGTGGATCCTGATGGAGCTCGTCGCCATGGCCACCGACCTGGCGGAGTTCCTGGGCGCCGCGCTGGGCTTCAACCTGCTGTTGGGCATCCCTCTGTGGGTGGCCGGCATTCTCGCCGCCATCGCCACCTTCATGATCCTGGGCCTGGAGCGGTACGGCGCGCGCCCGCTGGAGGCCGTCATCACGGCGCTGGTCAGCGTCATCGCCTTCAGCTACCTCATCGAGACCGTGTTGGGTCGGCCGGACTGGGGCCAGGTCCTGTTCCACGCAGTGGTCCCCCAATTCTCCGGACAGGAGAGCATCCTCCTGGCGACCGGTATCCTGGGCGCCACGGTCATGCCTCACGTGATCTTCCTGCACTCGTCGCTCACCCAGGGCCGCGTCGTGGTCCGGGACCCCGGCCAGCTGCGCCGGCTGTTCCACTTCGAAATCGTGGACATCCTGATCGCCATGGGCCTCGCCGGTGCCATCAACGCGGCCATGCTGATGATGGCGGCGGCCACCTTTCACACCACCGGCCACACAGGTATCGGCACCATAGAGGAAGCGCACAAGACGCTGGAGCCCCTGCTCGGATCCGCCGCCAGCTGGATCTTCGCCGTCTCGCTGCTCGCGTCCGGGTTGTCCTCCTCTTCGGTGGGCACGATGGCCGGACAGGTCATCATGCAGGGCTTCCTCCACCGGCACATCGCCGTCTGGATTCGTCGTCTGACGACGATGGTGCCTTCCCTGATCGTCATCATGGTCGGGCTCGACCCCACGCGAACCCTGGTGATCAGCCAGGTGGTGCTGAGCTTCGGCCTGCCTTTCGCGGTCATCCCGCTCATTATGTTTACCCGCCGCCGCGATTTGATGGGCTCGCTGGCCAACAGCCGGATCACCAACGTGCTCATCATTCTCGTCGCGGGCTTCATCGTCTTCCTCAACCTGTACCTACTCTACCAGACACTTTTCGGGGGGTGAGCGATGTTCAAGCGACTACTGGTTCCACTCGATGGCTCTCGCTTGGCGGAAGTAGCGCTGCCCGCTGCCGCCTATCTGGCGCTGAAACTCGACGCCGCGGTGACTCTGGTCCACATCGTGGAACGGAACGCCCCGGACGAGGTGCACGGCGATCGCCACCTGACTGATGCGGCCGAGGCGGGCACATACCTCGCCGGCCTGGCCCAGACCGCGTTTCCACCCGAGGTTCGGGTCGAGCAGCACGTCCACACCGTCGAAGTCGAGGACGTCAGCCGCGGGATCGTCGACCACATCACCGAGCTGTGCCCGGACCTGATCGTGATGTGCACCCACGGCCAGGGCGGCCTGCGTGACCTGTTCTTCGGAAACATCCCGCAGCAGGTCGTCGCCCGCGGGACCATTCCGGTGCTGCTCATTCAGCCCGACTCCGACGCACAGCCGTTCACCATCGAGCGTCTCCTGGTGCCGCTGGACGGCACCGCGGAGCACGAGCATGGTCTGCCCGTGGCCGAGGAATTGGCGCGCGCCTGCAACGCCGAGATGAGCCTGGTATACGTGGTCCCCACGCTGGAAACGCTCTCGCCGAAGGAGGCCGCGACCGGTCTTCTCTTGCCGACGGCGACTCGGATGGTGCTCGACATGGCCTGCGACGAGGGGGAGACGTACCTGTCCGACATCCTGCGCCGGACGAAGAAGATGGGGTTGTCCGTCCGGGCGCGGATCGCCCGTGGCGACCCGACGTCCGTGATCAATCAGACCGCCGACGCCACGCACGTCGACCTGATCGTGCTGGGCACGCATGGTAAAGCCGGCATGGACGCGTTTTGGTCTGGCAGCACCACCGCCAAAGTATCGGCCCGTTCGAAGCTGCCGCTGTTGCTGGTCCCGATTCCCGCGGCGTAGGCCGCGCCGGGGGCATGAAGGAGGACGGGACCACCCTCACGCCTTGGCAGAGCGCACCCGCCTGCGCCCTACTCGATGCAGATGTTCTGCGCTTCCTCCGACAGCGGCGGATAGTGCATGTCGAGTTTCTCCAGGGTGTCCACGATGACCTGCGAAATCACCAGGTTGCGGAACCACTTGTGGTCCGCCGGCACGATGTACCAGGGCGCCCACTCCGTGCTGCACTCGGTCAGCACGTCGGCGTATGCCTTCTGGTAATCGTCCCACTGCTTCCGCTTCTTCACGTCGTCAATCGAGAACTTCCATTGTTTCGTTGGGTCGTTGTACCGTTCGAGGAGACGCTCTTTCTGCTCGTCTTTGGAGAGGTGCAGGTAGAACTTCAGAATGACGACCCCGGCATCGGTCAGCATGCGCTCGAAGTTGTTGATGTGCTCGTAGCGCGCCTTCCAGACGGATTTGGGCACCAATCCGTCCACACGCGTGACCAGCACGTCTTCGTAGTGTGAGCGGTTGAAGATGACCGTGTGGCCCAGCTGGGGCGTGCACTGGTGGATGCGCCAGAGGAAGTCGTGCGCCAGCTCCACCGACGTCGGCACCTTGAAGCTGACGACCTGGACGCCCTGTGGGTTGAAGGCGTCCATGACGTGCCGGACGGTGCCGTCCTTGCCGGAAGCGTCCGTGCCCTGCAGCACGACGAGCAGGGCGTGCTTGCTTTCGCCATAGAGCAGCTCCTGCAGTTCCGCCAATCGCGTCAGGTGTTTGGCCAGGTCTTTGGCCGCATCGCGCTTGTGCTGATAGTCGCCGCGATCGGCGGGATCGTAATCAGCCAGATCAACTTTGCTGCCGGGCGTAACGAGAAAGGGCCGCGTCTTCATGTGGCCGAAGCTCCTTTCGAGGTGAGGGTGGGCGGCAATCTGCCCATCACGCGGGCAGACGTCGTGAATCGACGAACCGGAGTATAGCACAAAGCACCGCCCAGGCCAAGGGTTTCGGGGAGCGGGACAAGCGCAAGTTACGCCACCGACTGCTCAGAGCGGGCCCGCTCTGAGCAGCTGATGGCGTAACTTGCGATCCGCCCTGCGGCAGAGGGGCCCCCTGACTCCTACCCACTTTGCTCTCTGAGCCGCCGCAGACCTCTCTCCCGGCCTCTCCCCTGCAAAGGGAGAGGAGAACGTCAACCGATTTGCTCCTCTCCCTTTGCAGGGGAGAGGCCGGGAGAGAGGTCTGCGGCGGCTCAGAGAGCAAAGTGGGTAGGAGTCAGAGGGGTCCCCAATTGGCCCTGGCCCGAACTCATGCTATACTTCTGCCGACCCGTGACCGTCATCAGGACACCGCGCCCCGGTACCGCTGCCCCGTAAGTTGACCGCTTTTCGCTACGGTTGTGACGCGATCTCAAACACAGGAGGTGAACCGATGAGCACTCCTCCCAGTCGTTCGCATTCCATCATGTGGATAGCATTGCTGATAGCCGCCCTGGTTCTGGGCGTCGGCTACCAGCTGATCGACACCGGCAGTGCCGTGGGCGCTCCGCCGGGACCCCGTCCGGGCCCGCTGGTCGTTCCGACCAACACGCCGCTGATCGTCGCGCCGACCCAAAGCGCGCCGCCGCCGGCCCAGCCCCCGCAGGCCCAGCCGGCGCCGCAGATCATCTTGCAGACTCCGGCCGCGCCCGAATCCTGCGGACTCATCACCGACTTCGAGCAGTTCGGCGCCTGGAGGCGAGGCAACGAGCCGAACGGCACCTTCACCCAATCGGCCGAGCAGGCGCATAGCGGCCGCTTCAGCGCCAGGCTCTCGTACAGCTTCCCCACGCCCGGCAACGACTACGTCGTCTTCATGCACACGCTGCCCATCGGCGGACGTCCGGCCGCGCTGACCGCCTGGGTCTATGGCGACGGCGCCGGCCACTACCTGAACGTATGGGTCCAGGACGCGGGCGGCGAGGTGTGGTCGTTCACCTTCGGCCGGATCAGGCACGTCGGCTGGCAGGAGATGGTCGCCCCGCTGAACATCGTCGCGCCATGGCCCGTGGGTCACGTCTCCGGCCCGGACAAGGGCACGCTGGAGTACCCGCTCAGCGTGACCGCCCTGGTCCTCGACGATGCGCCCGACACGTTCGTCGGCGCGGGCGCCATCTACATCGACGATCTGAGCTGCTCCGAGACCACGCCGGCGGTGGCGGGACCCGCGGGCGGCGGCACGGACCGCATCGCCTTCGTCGCCGTGGGCGCGAGCGGCAGCTCGGAGATCTTCACCATCAACCCCGACGGCACGGGTCTGACGCAGCTGACCGACAATCGCGGCTTCGACGGCTCGCCCGCGTGGTCGCCGGACGGCAGCCGAATCCTGTACCAGTGCTGCAACGACGTGAACTGCGCCACCGACCTGTGTGTGATGAACGCGGACGGCAGCGATCCACACGTGGTGGCGCAGTCCGTGCAGGACCTGCCGGGCCAGGAGGCCCGCCCGGCCTGGTCGCCGGACGGGTCGCGCATCGCATACACCGGCCAGAATCCGCAGTTCCGGCAGGAGACGTCCATCTTCATCGCCTCAGCCGACGGCAGCAACGCGGAGTGGCTGACCGGCGGCCGCAATCCGTCCTGGTCGCCCGACGGCTCGCAGATCGCCTTTGCGGACACCGCCGGCGATCCAAACGTCATCGAGATCCTGGCGACGGGCGTCGACGGCACGAACCTGCGCCAGGTCACTCAAAACGGCGCCGGCACGAGCGACTTCCCGGCCTGGTCGCCGGAAGGCGCTCGTATCGCCTACTGCCTGCATGGCAAGAGCCTGGCCGACGACGGCCTGCACGTCATCTATGCGGACGGGTCGGGCGACCGCCGCGTCTCGCCGAACTGCATGTGGGGGCTCGACTGGTCGCCGGACGGCGCCCGTCTGGCCACCAGCAATTTCGACAGCGTCCTCCTGCTCAGCGCGGACGGGGGCAGCGCGGTGGCCTTGACTAAGGGCCGCGAGCCTTCCTGGCTCAAGCCGGCCGGTTCGTACACCCCGTCGCCGTCTCAGCAGCCCTTCGGCCCGATCGTCTTCAGCAGCGCGTTCGATACGGCGGCCGAGCGGCCGTTGAACGCCGGCAAATCCTTCCTCTCTGGCACGATGAAGCTCTATGCGGTCTGGCCCTACAGCGGGGTGACCGCCGGGACGCCCTTCAGGTTCGAGTGGTACGTCAACGGCGCATTCTGGTTCAGCGGCGAGGACGTCTTCAAGCAGAACGCCGGCGCTGTCCTGGCAGACCGCCTACTCGCCGGACGGTGCGCCGCTGCCGCCGGGCGTCTACAGCCTGGTCATCAAGGTCGGCGGGCTGTCGGTCCTCACGGATCAGGCCACCATCCTGAATCCCGGTGAGGTCGCCGGACCGCCTCCTCCGCCCGTCGGATCCGGCGGAGGAGGAAAGTGCTGGCTGGGCTTGCTGGCGCCGGAGACTCGTAGCTCGTTCGGCCCGCAGACGCGAAACGTCGTGCTCCGCTGGCAGCTGGATCGGCCGCTGGCGGACAACGAATACTTCTTCGTCAACGTGCCCTTCCCGCACGGCGGCACGACCTGGTACGACGGCACCTGGCGCGACCCATCGCAGCAACAGCCGGCCGGCATCAAGGAGCCCCAGCTCGTCCTGCGCGACTACCTGTGTATGAAGGGCTTCTCAGATACAGGTTTTTACAAGTGGTACGTGGAGGTGCGGCGGCAGCTCGGCGCCAACCCCAGCCAGAGCGATCCGGTCCAATGCAAGAGCGCGACCTGGACGTTCAACTGGTCGGGCTGCGAGCCGACCCCGACGCCGACCAAGGAACCGCACGGTCCGTACGACTGATCGCCGGCCCGTGCCGAGCGCTCGTTGAACGTGCCGAGGCGCCCGCTGCCATCATCCATGGCGGCGGGCGCCTCTCTCGTTTCCCCGGTCAGCCCGGCAGCCTCAGCGCGCGAGGCTCGCCAGGCAGCACACGATCGTCAATCCGATGATGACGCTGACGGCAACCACGATGATCCACCGCGTCTGTTCCGTCATGGTCTGTTCCCAGGCCCGCGCCAAGTGATCGATATCCGGCCCGTGATCCACAGCACGAAGAGCACCACCGCCGCGATCACGATCACCGCCACCCCCAGGCCGAACAGGCGCCCGATCAGTCCGGTGATCAGCGTCCAGGGCGTCCAGATGAACGTGCGCGGGCCATATGCGTAGCCGTCGCCGTGCGCCCCAAAGAGCCTTTGGACGATGCCCACGAAACAGCACCCGGCGATCACGACCACCAGCACGATGCTGATGCCCGCGTACAGGTGCGCCTTGCTCCAACCACGCATTCCAATCTCCTTCCGATCGGGCCCCGCAGGCCGCCTCGATCGATGACTCAGGCCTTCGTATTGATGAAATCATCTTGTGTCGCAGCGCAGTATAGCATACCGGCCGCGCCGCGCCAAAGCTCTTTCGCAGCAGGGCGGTGAGTCCGGAGGGCACGTCCGCCCTGCTCCAACACGCATCCCCACGGCTCTTGACACCCACCACCCAGCGTTTATAATGGGCCGATGTCGCTCCCAACCTGAACCCTGCTCACAAGGAGGATCCATGGCAAGCTTATTCGAGACCGCACGGATCGGCCAGCTCGAAATCAAGAACCGGCTGGTCCGCTCCGCAACCTGTGAATGGTGCTGCGACGCGGACGGACGCCCGACGTCCAGCCTCGTCCCGCTGTATCGCTCCCTGGCGCATGGCGGCGTCGGTCTCATCATCACCGGCCACGCATACGTCACGCGCACGGGACGCGCCAGCCCCGGCCAGATCGGCATCTACGACGACGGCCTGGGCGAAGCGCTTGCGCCGATCGCAGAGGCCGCGCACGAAGAAGGCGCCAAAATCGTCGTGCAGCTCAATCACGCCGGCCGGGCGGCGTATCCCGTGCTGAACGACGGGGTTGAGCCGGCCGGCTTCTCCGCGGTGCCGCTCGGCAAAGGTCTGGAGCCGCCGCGCGAGATGACCTCGGACGAGATCGGCGAGCTGGTCGAGGCCTATGGGCAGGCCGCCCGGCGCGCGCAGGCCGCGGGCTTCGACGGCGTCCAGGTGCACGCCGCACACGGTTACCTCATCTCGCAATCCCTCTCGCCCGCGACCAACCAGCGGACCGACCGCTGGGGCGGCAGCTTCGACAATCGGCTGAGCTTCCTGCGCGCCGTGTGCGAGGAAGTGCGCGGCCAGGTCGGTTCAGACTTCCCGATGTTCGTCAAGATCGCTTCTGAGGATTACGTCGACGGCGGCCTGACGCCGAAGGACGCGGCCCCGATTGCCGAACACCTGGCGGGGTTCGGCCTGGACGCCGTCGAGATCAGCGGCGGAATCCAGCCGCCGAAGGCCAGCTACAACTCCCGCACGGGCATCAAGAAGCTGAGCGACGAGGCCTACTTCCTGGACAATGCGCGGCGCTTCCGCGACGCCACGGACCTGCCGCTGATCCTGGTCGGCGGTTTCCGCACGCCGGAATTGATCGAGCGCATGGTCACCGACGAGGGTATGGACTTCGTCTCGCTGTGCCGCCCGCTGATCAACGATCCGGACCTGCCCGCCAAGTGGGAGGCCGGCAGCGACGAGCGCGCGGGCTGCATCTCCTGCAACCTGTGCCTGCAGAATCGGTACGATCCGCTGCGCTGCTGGTATAAGTATCCGGGCATCGCGACCAGGGCCTGACAGCCGGCGCGCGCCCGCGCCCCGGCGCGGGCAGACCGTTCGGCTGCGCCCCTGGCGCAGCACATTGCTTACGTTAGGCTAGAACAGTGTCATGCTGATCGAACTACTGAGGCAAATGGCGTCGCATACGTTGAGCGAGGAGAACATCCCAAAATGGCGACAGACATTGAGCAAGAGACAGTAGTACGGCTGGAGGCGCAGGCCAACGCCCTGCGCCAGAGGGTGATCGATCTCTGCTGGGTGGGACAGTGTGGGCATCCTGGTGGGTCGTTATCGCTCGCTGAAATCATGGCCTGCCTGTATTTCGAGGTCCTGCGGATCGATCCGCAGCAACCCCGCTGGGAAGACCGCGACCGATTGATTCTGTCCAAAGGGCACGCCGCGCCGGTTTACTATTCGGCCCTGGCGGCGCGCGGCTTCTTTTCGCCCGATTGGCTTTCGACCTACGGGCGGATCGACACCATCCTGCAGGGTCACCCTGATCTGGGCACGCCAGGCGTCGATATGTCGTCCGGCTCCCTGGGGCTGGGACTCTCGCCGGCGCTGGGCATGGCGTTGGCAGCAAAGCTGCAAAAGAAAGACTATCGGGTATACGCCATCGTCGGCGACGGGGAATGCCAGGAGGGGCAGATCTGGGAGGCCGCGATGGTCGCTCCGCGTTTCAAGCTGGACAACCTGACCGTCATCGTCGACAAGAACAATCTTCAGCTCGTCGCCCATACGGATGATGCGATCCCGATCGAGCCGTTTGCGGCCAAGTGGCAAGCCTTCAACTGGCACGCCATCGAAGTCGACGGGCACCGCATTCCACAGCTGCTGGCCGCGCTGGACGAGGCGAAAGCCACCGCCGGCCGGCCGACGGTAATTATCGCGCACACGGTCAAGGGCAAGGGCGTGTCGTTCATGGAAAACAACGCCGCCTGGCACTCGCGTGTACCGAATTCGACCGAGTACGAGGCGGCGATGACAGAGCTGCGGCTGGCCTGCAAAGGAGACCTGTGATGACGGACATGGTGGCCCCACTGGAGGCATACGGTCGCGCCCTGGTCGAGCTGGGGCTCGAGAACGATAAAGTGATCGTGCTGGACGCGGACCTGGCGCCCGCGACCAAGGTGAACTACTTCGCTCAGGCCATCCCGGAGCGCTTCTTTCAGGTCGGCATCGCCGAGCAAAACATGGTCGGCATGGCGGCCGGCATGGCGACGTGCGGCTACATCCCGTTCACGAGCACGCTGGCCGTTTTCTCTACGTCGCGTGTGATGGACCAGATCCGCGTGACGGTGGCGCAGCCGCGGCTGAACGTCAAGATCGTCGGCACGTTCTTGGGGCTGATCCCTGGCCGGGTTGGCAAGACCCATCAGGCCATCGAAGACGTAGCGGCAATGCGCGCTCTGCCGAACATGGTTGTGGTGAGCCCAGTCGACGCCAACGAGACGCGGGCGGCGCTGTGGGCGATTGCGGCGTACGATGGTCCGGTGTACATGCGCGTGCCGCGTGAACCGGCGCCGAACTTCATGCCGGTGGGCGAGTTCCAAATCGGGCGGGCGACGTTGTTGTGCCAGGGCAGCGACGTGACCATAATCAGCACGGGCATGATGACCGGGCACGCGTTGCTGGCGACGCAAACTCTGGCGGAAGAGGGCATTTCGGTGACGTTATTGCACGTGCCCACCGTCAAGCCTATCGACACGCAGGCCGTCGTGGACGCAGCGACGCGGACGGGGCTCGTGCTGACGGCGGAGGACCACAACATCATCGGCGGTCTCGGCGGCGCGGTGTGCGAGGTGTTGTCACAATACCGGCCGACGCCGGTCTACCGGCTGGGGATCATGGATACCTTCGGCCGGACCGGACGCAACGAGGAGTTGCTGGAGGAATACGGGCTGATGCCGCACCACATCGCCGCGGCCGCCCGTGACTGGCTCAAATCACACCGAAGCTAGAAGGAATAGCGCGGATTGTAGTGGCTTTTGCCTCCGGTGGGGCAAAAGCCACTCAGCAGAACTCGGCGAGCTCTCCCTGGAACTTGCCGTCCCTCAGAATCGGGTCGTCATCGAGGTGGATCGTCGGATTGCTGAAGATTCCATCGAGGTGAATCTTGGCTCTGACCGTTCCGCCCGGGAAAGAAGCGTTGCTGCCGGTGCTCACGTGACTCCAGCCGAAAATTCGTTCACCCTCGAAACTCGGATCCTCTCCGACCAACGCGGCGCCGGGATTGGTGCCGATGCCCCAGGCCGCGAAACGATAGGCGTTCTCGTCCTCGAGTGAAGCGAGGAGCTTCTCGAGACGGGCCGCATCGCTTCCGCCGTCGATACGAACGAGCCGCGACGCCTCGAAGGTCATCGTCACCGTCGTGGATAACCGGCCGATCTGTGTAATCGCGCCGTCAACGACTGCTTTGCCGGTCGCACTGCCTTCGACCGGGACGCTCAGAAACATGCCGGGCGCGAAGAAATCGAGCTCGCCGGGTTTTTCGCACATCCCATCAATGCAGGTCACGGGATGGGCCAAACGATACGAGATATCCGTGCCCAAAGACGTCGACACGTGCGCCGTCTGGGCTTGCCCCACGCGCCGGCACAGGCGGTTCGTGAAGGCGGCCAGCGCGGGCATGTCGACCGACAGGGTCCGCAGGAAGCCGTCTGCCGTGATGCCCGGCATGGAGATCACTCGGGCGCCTGCTTTTTGGGCCTGCACTCGAGCATTCGAGTGAGACAGCGAATACGTCGTGTAGAAAAAGGCCAGATCGACTGCGGTCACGGCGGCGGTGACCGCGGCGGGAGGCTCCTGGGGAGTGCTGCGCCGCGTGGGAATGACCATGAGGGTCGCCTCGCAGCCTGCAGCCAGAGCTGCGCCCATCAGGGCCTGCGCGACGCTCTGCTCCCGCATCGTATCGGTCACCACCAGCACACGCTCGCCCGGGCGAGCGCCGGCACAGACTTCAACCGCGGCCCGGGCAGCTTTCTGCATCTCGACGGTTTTCATCGATATCACTCCTCACCCCCACGATTTGACGACGAGTTGCACTCCAGCGCAGTATACTACGGTTCTCCTGTCGGGGCAATCGCCGCTTTGCGCAACAACTGAAATGAGAAAACGCCTTGACAGGCAAATGCTAAAGTGCTATACTGGTTTCATCCGCATGATTGTCAACCGGTCAACCGGTCACCATGTCCGCGTGACTGACCAACATTGTAACGTCGCTGGGACTATCCCTCGTGGGTGCCTAAAAAGCCGACCAACTGGACTATTCAGGCGGATGAGTGTGCACTGTGGCAGATTCTGATGTGGACTTCGGTTTCGTGACACTTCTGCCCGATCGTGCCCTCGGAGCCCAGATCGCCGTTCAGCTCCGGGACGCGATCGCGGTGGGCACTTTGAGGCCGGGCCAGCGCATCGTCGAGCACCAGATTGCCACGTCCATCGGCACCAGCCGTGGCCCTGTCCGCGAAGCCCTCAAGATGCTGGAAAACGAGGGGCTCGTCGTGCGGTCGGTCCACCGCGGCACCGTAGTGACCAGTCTGAGCATCGCCGACGCCAGGGAGCTGTGGACCCTGCGCGAGGCGCTCGAGCTCCTCGCCGTCCAGTACATCTACGAAAATGCGAACCCCGAGCAGTTCGACGAATTGGATCGGATCGTCGATCGGATCGCCCTCCAAATGAAAAGCAACTTCACCCATTTCGAATCCATCGACATCGACGTGCTGTTTCACCACACTCTGTGCAAGATATCAGGGCACAAGCTGGTGTTGGAAGCTTTCGACAATATCAGCGGTCGACTGCGGCGGCTTCTTTTGACCTATCGGCAGGTGACGCCGGGTATCTGGAGGAAGGTCGGAGTGCCTCAGCATCGCGACATCGCTGCCGCTTTGCGCCGTCGGCCCCTCGAAGAAACACGGGTCATCCTCCGAGGGCACATGACGGCCACGTATGAAGCGATTGCCGCAACTTTTGAGCAAAAGGGAGACCTATCACCGGGAACCTGACTGCGACATTGGATCAGCAGGGTGGCCGGTTCCATTGACTGAGACCAGGATCGATGAAAGGAGACGGTTTGAGGGAATGAAAGCCTTGGTGAAATATGCAGCGGGATTCGGGAACGTCGGCGTCCGCGATATGCCGGAACCGACTCCCGGGGACGGGCACGTCAAGGTTGAGATCGAGTACGCGGGTATCTGCGGCACCGACATCCACATCTATCGGGACAAGTACCCGAGCTCCCCGCCGGTCATACTGGGGCACGAGTGGTCGGGGCGGGTGGTGGAGCTCGGCCCGGGGGTGGATTCAGTCGAGCTGGGCGATCGCGTGACCAGCATCCCAGCCGAGGTGACCTGCGGCAAGTGCCGGTACTGCCTCGAAGGGCACATTTACCAGTGCAAAGATCGGCTGTCGTTCGGCAGCGGGGTGCACGGCGCATTCGCCCCGTATGGGATCGTCTCCGCCAACAGGATCCGCCACCTGCCGGAGGGGGTGAGCTTCAAAGCGGGCGCCCTGACCGAGCCTCTCGCTTGCTGTGTCAAAGCGGTGTCTTCGACCCACATTGCGGCCGGCGACGTCGTGGTCGTGTCCGGCCCGGGGCCGATGGGACTCATGACCCTGCAGTTGGCCAAGCTGGACGGCGCCTACGTCGTGCTGACGGGGACGTCGGCGGACAGGCAACGGCTCGAGATCGGCAAGCAGCTGGGCGCGGACCTCACGCTCAACGTGGAACAGGACGATGTGGACGCGATCGTGAAGGACCTGACTCAGGGGTACGGGGCCGACGTCATCCTGGAATGCTCCGGCGCGCCGGCCGCGACGCGCTCCGGTTTTCAGGTGGTCCGGAGAGAAGGGAAGTTCACCCAGATCGGCTTGCACGAAGAGCCGTTCCAGTTCGATTTCGTGCAGATTCTCTTCAAAGAGGTCAGCGTCGTCGCTTCTTTTGCCACGGTCTTCGAGAACTGGGACCGAACCTTGCTGCTGATGGGTCAGCAAAAGCTCAATCTGGAGGCCATCGTCAGCGACGTGCTGCCCCTCACCGACTGGGAGATCGCCTGGAAGAAGATCGAGGCTCGCGAGGGCCTGAAGATCCTGCTCACGCCCGTGGGCTAGAACCGACCTGCGGCGGTGACGCCTGCCCGAGCGCGCAGCCGATACGTGACAGACCAAAGGAGGACTGGCATGAGAATTACCGATGCTCACATTCACTTCTGGACTCCGGATACCTTCGCCTATCAGATGAACAAGGAGCCGCCTCAGACAGGCGATCCGGAGGCCGTCAAAACCACCTGGAACTTTCTCCCCCGGAGATGGTCCAGGTCCTCAACAAGACCTGGGGCCCGCGAGAGCTGAAACCTCTGCTGGATGAAGTTGGAGTGGACCAGGTCGTCCTCGTTCAGACCTATCACACCTACGAGCATAACCGCGATTTCCTGGCGGCGGCCGCGGCCAACGACTGGGTTGGCGGCGTGGTCTGCTGGGCGGATCTGACCGACAAGAACCTCGGACGCGTGCTGGACGAGCACCAGAAACACCCCAAGTTCAAGGCAGTGCGGCACATCTGGCACGACGAGCAGGATCCGGGCTGGAATGCCCGACCCAACGTCCTCGCCGGGCTCAAGGAGCTCGAGCGCCGCGGGCATCCCCTACGATCTGCTCGTGAAAGCCCCCAACTGGCCGTACATGCGGGTCATCGCCGAGGCGCTGCCCGATCTGCCGCTGGTCATCGATCACATCGCCAAGCCTCGCATCGACGAGCACCAGTTCGACGATTGGGCGGAAGTCATGGATGAGATCGCACAGTATCCCAACGTGATGTGCAAGCTGTCGGGTCTGGCGACCGAGGCGAAGTGGCATGCGTGGAAGACCTCCGATTTCCAGCCTTACGTCGATAAGGTCGTGGCAGCCTTCGGCCCGATCGCACCATGTACGGGGGCGATTGGCCGCCCAGCCTGCTCGCCGCGGATTCGTACAAGCAGGTCTTCGAAGCCGTCATGGAGTGCATCAAGAACGTGAGCGCGGCCGATAAGGCCAAGATCATGGGAGAGACCGCCCGGCGTTTCTACAAGCTGGACTGACGTCATTTCTCAGGGCCAGAGTGCGTCTTGCTCAGTCCTCAATCCGGGGGGAGGAGGTGAGTCAGAAAACATCACGATTGGAGACCGCCGGTAGACAACGATGTTAGTCGGGCGTCATCGGGGCATCGAGTGAAGATTGCGCACAGGTGCGGATCAAGGAGGAAGACATGATTCCCAGAAGGACCACGACAGTTCTCATCAGCGCACTGATGGTTCTCAGTCTGCTGATCGGCACGTTCGCGTTCGTGTCTGCACAGGCACCGACGCCAGGCAGCGAGAAGCCGCAGTGGGACGCGTTCAAGGGCTTCGATGCGAGCAAGTGCTACATCCCAAAAGCATCTGACACTCCTAAGATCAAGGCGCCGGCGACGAAAGCGCCGCCCTATCGCATTGCCATCAGCAACTCCTACATCGGCAACGACTGGCGAACGGAGATGATCCAGTCCGTCAAGGCGTACGCGGAACGGCCGGAAGTGAAGCCCCTCATCAAGGAGCTGTACGTCGTTAGCTCCGGCACCGACGCAGCCGCCCAAATTGCGATCATCGACCTGATGATTGCCGCGAAGTACGACGCTATCCTCATCGATTCGGCGTCTGAGACGGCCCTGAACCCCGCCATCAAGCGCGCGCACGATGCGGGTATCGTCGTGGCCTCTTTCGACAACGTCGACAACTCGCCGTACTCGGTCCGTGTGAACCAGGATGGATTCCAGATCGGCAAGATGTGGGCCGAGTGGCTGGTCGAGCAGCTGAAGGGCGAGGGGAACGTCTTCATGGTCACCGGCGTGACCGGTGTGCCGGAGGACACCCGCCGAGTTGCCGGCGCGCACTCCGTCTTCGATAAGACGCCCGGCATCAAGATCCTCGGCGAGCAGCCCGGGCAGTGGGCCAATGGACCCGCTCAGGCGGTCATGGCTACGGCGCTCGGCGCGTACCCGAAGATCGACGGCGTCTGGTGCGAGGGTGGCGATTTCGGCGTCGTGAAGGCATTCCAGGATGCCGGGAAGCCGTTCGTCCCTATCGCGGGCGAGGCTGAAAACGGTTTCCGCAGACTGGCCAAGGAGAACAACATTCCGATCATCTCGATCGGCAATGCCCCTCCAATGGCTGCCGTCGCGCTCAAAGTCGTGATCGACATGCTGAAAGACGGCGCCGAAGTCCCGCAGGACATCATCCTGCCGCCGCCGACCGCCAAGAGTCCCGATCTCGTCGACGGTCGAGACTTCTTCTCGACTCAGCCTGACACTCTGTTCGTCGCGATTCAGATTCCGGCCTGTAACATTCAGTTCACGGCCGATGACCTTCTGGCGCAGAACCCCTATTGACGATCGATTCGGTGTGGGCGGGAGGCCTTCCTCCCGCCCACCCCCGTCGAGCCAGGGAGCGCTTGGAACCGGACAGACGGGTCCTGGAGGCTTGAGGTGGCTTTACTGGAAGCAAGGAGCATCTCGAAGCGTTTCGGCGGGGTCATCGCCCTGGACGACGCTTCCTTCTGCTGTGACCCCGGGACGATCACGGCGCTCATCGGCGAGAACGGCGCCGGCAAGAGCACCATGGTCAAGGTCATCTGCGGCGTTCACCGCCCGGATTCAGGCGACATTCTCTTCAAAGGAAAGCCTATCCATCCGCACAGCACGGCCGACGCGGCAAAATTGGGCATCGTGTCGGTTTTTCAAGAATTATCGCTCATGCCTCACCTCACAGTCGCGCAGAATATTTGGATTGCCGATCCACCCCGCAACTCTTTTGGCTTCATCGACTTTAAAAAGCAGTCGCGCGTCACCGCCGAGCTTCTGCGGCGCCTGGGATTCAAAGGCATTCATCCCGACGCCCCCATCTCCGATTTGCCGCTGGCGGAACGTCAGCTCGTCGAGATCGCCCACGCCGTCAGCCGAAATCCGGACGTGCTGATTCTCGACGAGGGCACTTCAGCCTTGACCGCCAAGGAAGTTGGGCTCGTCTTCAACCTGATTCGCCGCTTGAGAGATGAGGGCAAGGCCATCGTGTTCATCTCCCATCGCATGAGCGAGATCAGCGAGTTGTGCGACGTCACCTGGGTATTCCGCAACGGAAAAGACGTCCGCTCCTTCCCGACCGGCTCTCTGAAGGGCGACGAAATCGTCCAGTTGATGATCGGGCACAAGCTCGATCAAGTTTTCCCACCCAAACCGCTGCGCGCACGCTCACCGGAGCCGCTGCTGCAGGTCGATCACCTGAGCTGGGAGCGCTCGCTCCACGATGTGACCCTCTCCGTCGGCAAGGGCGAAATCGTAGGACTGGCAGGATTGGAGGGCCAGGGCCAGGGCGATCTTCTGCTGGCGTTGTTTGGGGTGTACCATGGACTGGTGGGCGATATTTTGCTGGACGGGAAGAGAGTCGAGATCAACAGCCCCGCGGCCGCGACGAGGCCCACTGTCGGACTTGCGATGATCCCCGCCGACCGCAAAACGGAGGGCCTGATTCTGCCGATGTCCATTCGGGAGAACATGACGATGTCGATCCTGGAGCGGCTGCGCGGCCGCCTGGCGATCAGCCGGCGGCGCGAGAGGGCAGCGGTAGACAAAATGATGGCGCGGCTTGCCGTCAAGGCGCCGTCCCCGCGCGTCGCGGTACGAAACCTGAGTGGAGGCAATCAGCAGAAGGTATCGTTGGCCAAATGGCTGCTCACCGAGGCGCGGATCTACCTGTTGCACGACCCGACCCGCGGTATCGACGTTGGAACGAAACAAGAGCTCTATGCTTTGATGCGCGAGCTGGCGGATGACGGAAACGGCCTGCTGCTTTTCTCCAGCGACCTGGCCGAGATCGTGGGCCTGTGCGATCGAGCGCTCGTGATGTACGAGGGACGCATCGTTAGAGAGCTGATTGGGGACGAGATCGACGAAGCCAATATCGTCGCTGCGGCGTTGAATCTGGATCAGCCTCAAGGCGCCGGCCAGCGCAAGCCAATGGCTGCATCGGAGGTAGCGGAAGCATGAGTGTGGACGCTGTCGACACGTCACGGGAAGTGGGGGGCGGCAGTCGATCCGTGATCGCCCGGCACTACCGGCCAATCCTGGCCTACGGTGTTCTGGCCGTGCTCCTGATACTCTATCGGTCCTTGAGCGATCAGGTCTTTACCCTGCCGGTGGTCACCGCCACGTTCAACCAGGGCCTGGCGCTCGCGGTCACTGCCGTCGCCCAAACGATCGTGATACTCACCGCCGGAATCGATCTGTCCGTCGGCTCCATCGTGGCGCTGTCCAACTCGGTCGCCGCCACGCAAATGCAGCCCGGTGTCCTGCCGACTCTGGCGGTCGTGGTCGTGACGCTGGCGGTCGGCGCGGCTGCCGGCGCCTTCAACGGCTTGCTGATCGCCTACGGACGCCTGCCGCCCATCATCGTGACCCTGGCCACGTCGGCCATCTACAGCGGCTGCGCGCTGTACGTGCTCCCCAGCGCGGGCGGCTCCGCACCTGAATGGTACACCGATCTCCTCACCGGCAATCTCCTCGGCGTCCCGACCGCGGTCGTCGTGCTGATCCTCCTGGTCGTCCTGGTGTGGCTTCCGGTCAAGAGCCGGCCCATCGGCCAGGCCATCTACGCGATCGGCAGCAGCCAGAGCGCCGCGCGGATGTCCGGCGTGAACGTGAAGCGAACGAAGCTGATTGCCTACGCTCTGTCCGGCATGCTGGCCGCGCTGGCGGGGCTGATCCTCACCGGGCAGACCGGCTCGGGCGATCCGACTCAAGGGGCCGCTTACACTCTGAACTCCATCGCCGCCACCGTGATCGGTGGCACGTCGTTCGCCGGCGGCGTCGGCGGGCCGATCGGCAGCATCGCCGGAGCTTACGTGTTCGCGATCATCCCCAGCGTGCTGTTTGCCGCCCGCGTGTCGCCGTTCATGAAGGAATTCCTGCAAGGGGCGATCCTGGTCCTGACCATCGGCACCGGCGCTGCCCGCGTCCTCCGGCTGAAGAATCATCTCAACATTCTGCGCTAGGGAGGAGCTTGTCAAATGTCGAATTCCGGGCCCCAGCCACGGTCTGAGCAAGGGAGATGATGCCGATGCAACGAGCGATCGACAGTTCAACGTCGGGACCCTGGCTGACACGGACGTACAGAGCGCTTGACCCGAACCACAAGACCGCGGCCATCGCCTATTTCTTCGTCTTCGTCTTGATCGCTGCCGGCGGCTTGCTGGCGCCCGGCTTCACTCGCCCGGCGAGCTTGTTGCAGCAGCTCATCCTGGCTTCCATCCTGGGTGTGATCTGCATCGGGCAGATGTTCGTCATCATCACCGGCAATATCGATCTGTCTGTGAGCTGGACGATGAACCTCTGCACCGTCGTCCTGACCTCCATTTCCCTCGGCAAGAACAGCAACGTCGTCCAGGCCGTCGCCCTGTCCCTGGCGGTGGCCGTCGCCATCGGCCTATTCAACGGACTGGCCGTCGCCTACCTGCGACTGCCCGCGATGGTCATGACCCTCGGGGTCAACGCCATGCTCAAGGGCCTGACGCTGGTCGTGACCGGCGCCCAACCGAAGGGCAGCCCACCCGAAATGTTCCGCTGGCTGGTTTCAGGCCGAATCGTCGGGATCCCCGTCTGCGTGATCGTCTGGCTGTGCCTCGGCGCGATCACGATCTTCGTCTTGCAGCGAACGGTATTTGGGCGCGGCGTCTACGCGACGGGCAATAACCAGGTCGCCTCGTACCTCTCCGGCATTCGTATCGAGAAGACCATCGTGCTGGCCTTCGTCATCAGCAGTGTGTGCAACGCACTGGCCGGCATTCTGTTCCTGAGCTACAGCGGTCAGGTTTACCTGAGCCTGGGCGAGCCTTACCAGATGCCGGCGATTGCCGCGGTGGTGATCGGCGGCGTCAGCATTATGGGCGGTTCGGGCGGATTCGTCGGGGTGATCGCCGGCGTCCTCATCGTGACCTTGCTGCAAAACGTTCTGTCGTTGGCGCACGTGGCTTATGCCGGGCAGCTCATCATCTATGGCCTGGCGATTCTGGCGATGCTGTTCATCTATGGACGTTCCGCCGAAGAACGCGATTAGGCTGAATTCTCGGCGAAGTATAGTCAGTTGAACCAATTCCGCACGGAGTGTGATCATGGACAATGAAGAAGCGCAGTGGCTGGAGATGTTCTGTCGGATGCTTCAGATTCGCTACTTCGAAGAGGCGACCTGGGACCTCTACATTCGGGGTCTCATGCCCGGCCTCGCCCATCTATACATTGGGGAAGAGGCCGTGGCGGTCGGCGCCTGTTCTGCTCTGCGCACGGACGACTGGATCACCAGCACACATCGAGGGCACGGGCACTGCATCGCCAAAGGCGGCGACTTGAACCTGATGATGGCGGAGATCATGGGCCGCGTCGACGGGTACTGCAAGGGCAAGGGCGGCTCGATGCACATCGCCGACATCCATCTCGGCATTCTCGGCGCCAATGGCATCGTCGGGGGAGGAATCAGCCTGGCGACCGGCGCGGGCTTCACCTCGAAGTATCAGAATCTCGACCGGGTGTGTGTCTGTTTCTACGGCGACGGCGCCTCCAATCGCGGGATCTGGCACGAGTCGTTGAACATGGCCTCCCGGTGGCGGCTGCCGGTCATCTATCTCTGCGAGAATAACCTGTACGCCATCTCCATGAGCCAGAAAGCCGCGATGGCTTTGGAGAACGTCGCCGACCGGGCGGGAGGTTACGGTGTTCCCGGTGTGGTCGTCGACGGCATGGACGTGCTCGCCGTGCACGAGGCAGTCGCCGCCGCGGTGGCGCGCGCTCGTCGTGGCGAGGGCCCCTCCATCGTCGAAGCCAAGACCTACCGGTTTTCCGGGCACACCGTCGGTGACGCCGGGACCGCCTATCGGACGCAGACGGAAATCGAGTCCTGGAAGGAGCGCGACCCGATCCGGCGCTTCCGCGCCCACATGCTGACGCAAGGTGTGCCTGAGCAGAAGCTGGTTGACCTGGAGCAATCGTGCCGAACGGCCGTCGAGGCCGCGGTCGAATTCGGCAAGAAGAGCCCATATCCGGACCTGGCCGAAATGGCCAGGGACGTGCTGGCTGAATGAGGAGCCAATCCATGCGAGAGATTTCGATAGCTGAAGCGGTGCGGGAGGCCATGCAGGAAGAGATGCGACGCGATCCGGCCGTGTTTCTGATCGGTGAGGATATCGGCGTGTTCGGGGGCGTGTTCAAGTGCAGCCTGGGAATGCTGCAGGAATTCGGACCGCAGCGCGTGGTGGACACCCCGATCTCAGAAGCCGGTTATGCCGGGTTAGGCGTGGGGGCCGCGATGACGGGCCTGCGCCCGATCGTGGAGCTGATGTTCTGTGACTTCATGTGCATCGCGATGGATGAGCTGGTCAACCAGATGGCGAAGATGCGCTACATGTCGGGCGGCAAGATCAAGGTCCCGATGGTGCTGCGGACGACGATGGGCGCCGGGCGGTCCAGCGCCGCGCAGCATTCCCAAAGCCTGCAGGCCTGGATCGCGTCGGTGCCGGGCATCAAGGTGGTCATGCCCTCGACGGCCTACGACGCCAAGGGCTTGCTGAAGTCGGCGATCCGTGACGACAATCCAATCGCCGTATTCGAGCACAAGATGATGTACACGCTCAAGTGCCCTGTGCCGGAAGAAGAGTACCTGGTCCCCATCGGCGTCGCCGACGTGAAACGGACGGGCACCGACGTGACGGTCGTGGCCACCTCCAGCATGGTCGTGGCCGCGCTCAAGGCCGCCGACACGCTTCAGGAAGAAGGCATCAGCGTGGAGGTCGTCGACCCACGCACGCTGGTCCCGCTGGATCGGCAGACCTTGCGCGAGTCGGCCCGGAAGACCGGTCACGTGGTGGTGGTGGACGAAGGGTACCCGCGCTTTTCGGTCACGGGCGAGCTGGCAGCGGTCGTCTACGAGGAAGCCTTCGATTACCTCGATTCGCCCGTCGTTCGCATCGGCGCCGCTGACTGCCCCGTGCCCTTCAGCCCGGTGCTCGAGTTCGCCTCCTTCCCCACCGCCGACCAGATCGCGCAGACGATCCGGGAAATGCTGCAACAATGACTTGGGCCACTGAGTGGCCGGAAAGGGGATCACGATGATCCGCCCATATCAGCACGTCGCCCTTACGGTGAGCGACCTCGATCGGTCCGTGAAATTCTACCAGGATATCTTCGGCTTCGAGCCGGCTCAGGGCATGGAGGCCTCCGGCCCCGAGGTATCGCAAGCGCTGGGCCTGGACGGCGTGGACCTCCGCCTCAGGCTCCTGAGGAAGGGCGAGTACGTCCTCGAGCTGTTCGAGTACCACTCGCCGGCCGGCTCGCAGAAAGCCCCGCGGCCCTGCGACGTCGGCTGCATGCACATCGCGTTCGAAGTCGACGACATCCAGCGGGTTTATCGCGAGTTTACGGCGAAGGGCGTTCACATCAACACCCCGCCCAATCGCAACCCCGAAGGTATCGGCTGGACCTGGTGGTGCTACATGCGCGACCCGGACGGCGTCCCCATCGAGCTGGTGCAGATCGAGCCGTAGCGGCCGGCGCGCCGGTCCCACCCAGCCGCAACAGCCTTTGACACCATTCTCCTTCTGTGATATTATGTTGTGAGCAGCGGCACAAGTGACACCCAGCCCACGAGGGGAACAGATCATGGAAGCCATGTCGAGAACCGAGGCGATGGTCCGGCGTTTGCGAGACCTGCAGGCGAGCACACCTGACGTCGAAGCCTCGGCCATCGTCAGCGTGGACGGGCTGACCATTGCGTCGTCGCTGCCGGCCGGCGTGGAAGAGGACCGGGTGTCCGCAATGTCGGCGGCGATGCTGTCACTGGGCGACCGCATCGCGCACGAGCTGGGCCGCGGCAACGTGATCCAGGTCTACGTCAAGGGCGAGCACGGCTTCGTCATCCTGACCGCCGTGGGCGAGGACGCGGTGCTGACGGTCCTGGCGCGCGAGGATGCGAAACTGGGCCTCGTGTTCTTCGACATGAAGCGCGCCGCCGAAGATCTGAGAGTGCTGCTGTGAGGCAACACGCAGGAAGTGCCTGAGGGGTGCCCCACCGGCGCCCCTTTTTGCTGCATCTCTCCGGACCTGCCATCAGGAATTATCAATCTATGTGATCGCACTTACTTCTAAGGAGGCACGACGAAGGATGAAATTCTCAGTCACCGTAACGCCGATCAAGCCGAAGTTTGGACCCATCGTTTTCACCGGCGGCATTTCCGAGCATCTGCGCTCCATCGCAGACCTCGGCTACGACGCCATTGAGCTTCACGTCAGCAACCCGGCGAGTCTGGACCGCAAGGCCCTGCGCAAGGAGCTCGATTCCTATGGATTGGGCATCTCCCAGGTCGGGCCCGGCCTGTCCTACACGCAGGACGGCTTGAGCTGGACCGATCCCGATCTGGACGTCCGGAAGAGGGCCATTCAGCGCATCAAGGATCACATCGACTTCTGCTCTGAGTACGGGGCGGCGCTGGCGATCGGCGGCATTCGTGGGGCGTGCAAGGGTGCGGACGCGGCGGAATCGGCCCGGCTGCAGCAGCTCGTCATCGACTCCACCCGCGAGTGCGCTCGTTACGCCGAAGGCACCAGCGTGATTCTGGGCATCGAGCCCATCAACCGCTACGAGACCAGCTACCTCCTGACCGTGCAAGACGTTCTCGAATTCATCGAGAAGATCGACTCGCCGGCTGTGGGCGTCCTGGCGGACACTTTCCACATGAACATCGAAGACGTGTCCATCATCGATTCGATCAAGCAAGCCGGCAAGCGGCTGGCCCACATCCACCTGTCGGACAGCAACCGCTGGGCGCCGGGGTTCGGTCACCTGGACATCCCGGCCTGCGTCCAGGCCCTGAAGGACATCGGCTTCGAGCGGTACATTTCCTTCGAAGTCCTGCCCAAGCCGTCACCGGCCGAGGCCGCCGCGCAGGGCATCAAGTACGTGAAGGCCCTGCTGTAAGCCTTAGAGACTTCCGTTAAGAAAAAACTTCCGAAGTTTTCGAAACTTCGGAAGTTCAGGAAGTATAGACCCATAGACTTCCGAAGTTCTGTGAACTTCGGAAGTCTTTCTCTTCACCCTATCGCCCCAGCGCTTCCTCCGCCGCCTCGATGACGCCCCGCAGGCGACTCTCGCGCTCGCGCACGAAACGCTCGATGCCTTTGAGGATGAACTCCTGCGACAAATGAGCCTCGGCCAGCACTTCGTCCACTGAGCCGCCCGTGCGCCACCGGTCGTCCCAGTCGCTGGACAGACTGTAGCCCTCGGCGACGTGATTCGGCAGCCAATCCTGCATCAGCCGGCGAGCGCCGTTGGTGATGACCATCGAATCCGCCCAGTCCGCCGGCGACAGGACCTGGTCCTGATACGCCTTCGGCTGCAGGCGGAACAGGTCGATGCTGATCGCCGCCACGATCTTGACGTTGAGGCCGCTCTTGTCCAGCTCCGGCAAGACCTTCACCAGGTTGTCCGTCGTGCTGGTCCCGCGGACGATCACCGTCCCCATTTTGCGCTGATCCGATCGATAGTCCCGCATGACGTACGCGCCCCTGGCCGCCTCAAAATGCGACGGCATGCCCAGCGCCGCCCGATCGGGGATCGTAATGGCCGGGCGGGTCAGGTGCAGGGCAATGATGTGCGCCTTCTCCCGCAGCGCCGCGCCCAGGACCACCGGCACCTCGTTGTGTTCCCACGGGTGCAGGTCGATGACGTGGCCGCGTGGGAAGAGCTGCGTCACCCCGGGCGAGAAGATGCCGAAGTGCGTGCGCGAGTCCTCCGCCGTCTCCGGTCCGGAGTGCCCGGCCACCCAGATGACTTTGCCCACCTGGATCTCGCTGTCCTGCGCCAGCTGGGCGAACAGCCGGAACAGCCCGTACTTCAAATAGCTGAATGAAGCGTAGGTGGAACACGCGGCGAGCAGCCCATCGAATTCCTCGTACGGCGTCTTGGAGAAATTCACCGTGGCGATGCCGACGGTCATGCCCGCGTTCGTGAACTCGGTGATTTCTTGCGGCAGCAGCGTGCCCTTCAGGTTCGTATTCCGGTCGAAGACGCCATAGCCCGGGAAGTCGCCCCACTTGTGAGAGAAGCCCGCGATGTTCGTCGATTCCGCGAGGTCGGCGGACAGGGCCACGGCCACCGGCCGGTCGTACTTGTCGTGGCTGAAAGCGTTCACCCACGCGCCCCACTTGGCCAGGGCGGCCCGGTTCGGCGCGCTCGCTCCCGGAGCCAGGTACATCTCCGGCGGATAATTGCGGTAATCGTACAGCCTCTCGTCCTTCAGCGGGTTGCCCTTGCGCGTCAGCCAGAAGCTGGGAATGTCCTCCGGCACTGCGTCGCCGAGCCGGACCAGGGTGTTGGCCACGTCGTCGACCAGCTCCTGGTTGTCGACGAGAACAGACAGCACGCGCTGCATGTTGGTCCAGGCCTCTTCCCGCATGTCGGTGGGATCTTCCGGCGCGGGCCGGCCGTAACCCTCGAACTCGACGCCGTACTTCTCGGTGAACTCCTGCGTCGTCTGCCAGAACAGCTCGCTGTGGCGCTTGTGCGGCGTTCCGTGCGACTTGTAGTCGTACACGCCGTAGCCGCGACCCTTGCGCGACTTGTACCACATCACCGACGGCACGTTGTTGCGATTGGCGCCGCCCACCAGCTCGATCAGGGCGCGGGTCAGGCAGGGCCACTCCTCGCCGTGCTCGCAGCCGACGACGCGCCAGCCGTAGGGCTCGAACCAATCCTTAGGAGCACCATGGACGACGGAGCTGACCGGGTGCTCGTCGATGCCGAAGTCGTTCCAGTCGAGGACGTAGAACATGTTGTT
Source organism: uncultured Chloroflexia bacterium (assembly GCA_963843645.1). GTDB lineage: Bacteria > Chloroflexota > Anaerolineae > DAOTYC01 > DAOTYC01 > CAWJLE01. Next base: position 113,228 of record CAWJLE010000008.1, read on the forward strand.
CAGGCCCAGGCCCCAGGCCGAGTTCTTGGTCTCGTGGCTTGCCCCGGCCGTGAGCCCACCCTCACCCTCGAAAGCGAACACCTTGACGCCTTCGGCGCCGGCGTACTTCAGCGCGAATGCCTCGCCCGCGGCCGGCGGGGAGCCATGCCCGGATGGGCCCGTGTTGAACTTGAAGAAGAGCGTCTTGCCGGCCATCTCGGCGTGGCCCGGCAGCCCACCGTGGCGCCGCAGAGTCAGCAGGTCTTCGGGCACCAGCGCGAAGTGCTCGGCGTTCGGCACCTCGTAGCGCTTGTCGCCGGTTTGTCTGAACTTCGTCCGCAGCACCTCATTCAGGACCGCCAGTGTCACGTAGAAGACCGGATTCGTGTGCCCCGCAACCAGAACGACGCGATCCCCAAAACGCTTTTCGGGGTGCCGAATGTCCCACCGCATGAGACCGCTGAGCAGAGTCGCGACCAGCACGTGGACCTTCGATCGGGAACCGCCGGGATGGCCGCTCTGCCGATAGTCGAGCATGATGTCGAGCAGCTGGTCGATGACGTCTTTGATCTTTTCCCAGTGCTGGAACCTCGTGGACAGCTGCTCGAGACGTTCCTCAACACCGAGTTCAATGTCGTATTGCATGTGATGCTCCTTTCTAATCGGATTGCCATAAATGGGAGGGCTGAATTGTGTAATATTGGCAACCGGGCACCTTTGCCGGCTCGAGTCGTCGGTTGTTAAAGGCACGAACCACTAAAGCACACACATTATAGCAGAGGTTGGCAAACCGGACAAGAGATTTTTGTATGTTCATAATGGTACAAAGCAAAGACGCCCTCGGGGGGAGAGGGCGTCTTCATCCATGCAAGAATTGTGTAGCAGGAGCAGGCATTGTCCAGGTGCCGGCTCCCAGGGCACCGCGGCCAGGCGTCAGGCCCTGGTCTTGGTGGTAATACCGAACATTGCATATAGAGGGCAGAAGCCCAAAGCGGCGGTCAGGACGAGGATGACACCGATGGCGCCAAACCAGGTCTGTAACAATAGTCCGCCGGCGATCAACGCGACACCTAAAACCAATCGAATGATTCGATCCAAAGAACCCAAATTGCCTGTCATGTTTGAGAACCTCCTTCGACCACATCCCTGCTGTTCTCTTTACAACCTTTAGATGCAGGCGAAGGCAAAAGGTTACATCTTTTCGCGGCCAGATTCGTGCGCATTTTTGCGGCGTGCGGCCAGCGCATCAGCCAGTCGGCCATAGAGCACGCGCTGCCGCTCCGCCGGAATGTGAATCGAGCGGCCCTGCTGTCGAAACAGCAAAATCGTGCGCTGCGTCGAATCCAGGACGACGTGGCAGTTCCGGCAGGTGGCGATGTGCTCGCGCGCTTCCTGCGTCAACTCCTGATCCAGGTCGCCGTCGATGTAGTCCGAGAGGTATTGAACCAACGCTTCACAGTTCATCATCTTATCCTTCAGCCTTCCGGCACAGCCCCGTGGTCTGCCTCGGCTGGATTCGCTCCGGCGCGGCGACCGGGCTGAGTGCCGGGTCGCCCAGGCTTCGGCAGCCTTTCGACCCGTTCTTCGAAGTACGCGGAGAGCTTCTCCCGCAGCGTGAGGCGCGCGCGGTGCAGGCGAACCTTGACCGCGGCCTCGCTCAGGTTCAGGATCCGCGCCGTTTCCGCGGTGGACATCTCTTCCACGTCGCGCAGCACGAACACCGACCGCAGGCCCGGACTCAGCGCGTCGATGGCCCGCTGCATCTCGGCGGACGCCTCCACGCTGCTGAGCACCTGGTCCGGAATCGTCTGCCAGTCGACCAGCTTGGCCGGCATCACGTCGATGTCGTCCGCGTCGTCGAGCTCCACCTGCGGCCGTGAGCGCCGCACCCGCATCATCGCCTCGTTGTACGCCACGCGATAGAGCCAGGTGCCGATGCCGGCGCGCTCCTCGAAGCTGTCGACGTGCTCGATCAGCGCCAGGAACGTGTCCTGCACCACGCCGTCGGCCGCCTGCTCGTCGTGCAGCAGTCCGACCGCAAGGCGATAGAGCTTGTCCGCGAAACGCTCGAACGCAGCCGACAACACGGCCGGATCGCGTCGTTTCAGCCCGGCCACCAGGGTTCGCTCATCCTCTACGGCGTGCTCTTCGGGCAACGTAATCCTCCGTACTTTAGATGAGTTCGACACGCCAAAGGTTACATTTTCCAAACTTCCGAAGTTTTGGAAACTTCGGAAGTTTAAGACATCGCACGCGTCTCGCCAGGGCGGACCTCTCACCGTCTCACCTCCAGGGAGAGCGCAGGGTGAGGATGAATCGCCTCTTGGTCTCTACTCAGGCCGTGCGCTCGCGCGAGGCCAACACGTGCGCCTGCTTCGTCTCCCAGCCCACCGTCTGGTTGAGCAGGGCGCGCTCGAACGAGGCGCGCACGGCTACGAGCTCCTCGGCGGTGACGTGGCGGAGCAGGTGCGCGGCGTAAGACGGGCGGCCGCCCTCGGCCTCGCCGCTTGCCGGAAACCAGCGCGCGAACCGGGCCGGCCCGATCGGCGCCCGCGCGCGATGGGCGTGCAGGGCCACGGTGACGTGTTCGAGCCCGGTCTGCTGGAAGAGGGCGGCCAGGTCGGCGCCGTCCCAGTTGACCATGGGATCGTTCGGGTCGGCGTAGATGGCCTCTTCGGCTGCCCTGACGCGCGCAGCCAGGTCCTCGCCCAGCGGCGTCAGGTCGACGAGCGCGTACAGGCGCTGGCTGTGCCGGGGGACGACCTCGATCAGGCTGATCCGGCCCGTTTCCGCCAGCCGGCGCGCCAACACTTCGGCGACGTCGCGGCGCTTTGCCGGGTCGAGCGGCCCGAGCGCGTTGCGGCCGACGATCGCGTCGAAATGCAGACCGGGCTCGCCCGCAGCCTCGAGCAGCGCGGGCAAGTCCGCCGTGTCGCCGATTAGAACGACCGGACGCTCGACCTCGGACAGCCGCCCGGCCTGCTGGCGCAGCGCTTCGCCCGCCACCGGGTCGGCGGTCAGCGCCCACACGCTGCCTTCCGGCGTGCGGCGGAGCGCCTCCCAGGTCAGCAGCCCGCTGCCGGCGTTCAGGTCCAGCACCACGTCGTGGCGGCGCAGCTCTGCGGCGCTGAGCACGTGATCGCGCAGCTCGGCCAGCTGCCCCGCGGCCTCGCTGACCGTCCGCTGCAGCCAGCGGTCCTGGTCGCGGTCGCGCCGCGAGAACGTCAGCACTTCCGTGGGGTGCAGGCCGGCGTGCGAAGCGTCCAGCATAGCCGCCAGCTGCGCCTCCCGGCGGCGCGTCACCTGCTCGCGAATGGAGCGCTCGTAGCCCTGGTCCGACGGCTGGTAGAAGACCTTACCCTGCAGCGTATCCGGCAGGTACTGCTGGGCGACCCAGTGATCGCGATAGGCGTGCGGATACAGGTAGCCTTCGCCGTGGCCGAACCCTTCTTTGTCGCGGTTGGCGTCCTTCAGATGCGAGGGGACGTCCGACTCGCGCTCGGACTCGACGGTGTTGAGCGCGTCGAAGAACGCGAACGCCGAGTTCGATTTCGGCGCGGTCGCCAGGTAGAGCGCCGCCTCGGCCAGCTGGAAGCGGCCTTCCGGCATGCCCACGCGGTCGAACGCGGCGAAGCAGGCGGTGACCACCTCGATGGCGTGGGGATCGGCCAGGCCCACGTCTTCGCCGGCCAGGATCAACATGCGGCGGAACAGGAAGTCGGGATCCTCGCCGGCATAGACCATCTTGGCCAGCCAGTACATGGCCGCGTCCGCGTCCGAGCCGCGCAGCGATTTGATGAAGGCCGAGATCGTGTCGAAGTGGATGTCGCCCTCTTTATCGTACAGCACGGCGCGGCGCTGGATGCTCTCCTCGGCCACCTCCATGTCCACCACGATCACGCCGTCGTCGTTCGGCAGAGTGGTCTCCACGGCCAACTCCAGCGCGTTCAGCACGCTGCGGGCGTCGCCGTTGGCCACGTTCACCAGGTGTTCCAGGGCGTCTTCTTTCAGCTCCACGTTCAGGCGGCCATAGCCGCGCTCCTCGTCGGCCAGGGCGGCGCGGAGGATGCGGCCCAGGTCGTTCTCGTCCAGCGCGCGCAGCTGGAACACCCGGCTGCGGCTGACCAGCGGCCGGTTGACGGAGAAGAACGGGTTTTCCGTGGTCGCACCGACCAGGATGATGGTGCCGTTCTCGACCCAGGGCAGGAGCGCGTCTTGCTGCGCCTTGTTCCAGCGGTGCACCTCGTCCACGAACAGAATCGTCCGCTGGTTGTACATGCCGCGGCGCTCGCGGGCCTCTTTGATGGCTTCGCGGATGTCCGCCACGCCCGCCAACACGGCGTTGATGGTGATGAAGTGGCTGCGTGTGGTGTTGGCGATGACCATCGCCAGCGTCGTCTTGCCCACGCCGGGCGGCCCGTAGAGGATGATCGACGACAGCTGGTCGGCCTGGATGGCGCGCCGCAGCAGCCGCCCCGGACCGACGATGTGTTCCTGGCCGACGAACTCGTCCACCGTGCGCGGGCGCATGCGCGCGGCCAGCGGCGCCTCTTTCACGACGCGTTCATTCAGGGAATGATCGAACAGATCCATCCGTCACCTTGTCTCAATCGACTTTACCGGATTATAGCACGGGCGCGGGGCGAAAGACAACGGGTGGGTGTATCGAGAGTGTGGAGAAGCGCCCGTGCCTGAACGCCTGGGACCCAGGGCAGCCGTACTTCTCGGTCAAAAGGGCTGTTGGAGAATGGCCGCAAATGCCATATAATCACCTTGCCAGCTTCCACTACAAATCAAAAGGGGCTCTTGTCGTTTCGAGGAGACCAATTTGATCGGGAGCAGGTGCCAGGCGCTACACATCAGCCGAGACATCTTGATCAGGAGACCTGCTGAATGCTACTCCGCCGCAGCCTCGAAGACACGCTTCACAGGCATCGGCTCTTTTTGGCCATCACGCTCGCAATTGCCGTCGGATTCGTCAATCTGTTTCTTAAGTACGCTGGATTGCCCAACGATATCAGCATCCCCCATTGCGGCGCACAACGGCTCATCGCCGGTCTCGATCCTTATTCGTGCCCCACCGGCGGAATGCCTTCGAATCCACTGACCACAATCCTGGTTTTGATTCCATTTGCATGGCTTCCGGCCGAGGTCGCCAGTGGAATCGTTGTTGGCCTGTCGACGGGTTTGCTGGCCTACGCCCTCAATCGAAAAGGAGAATCATGGAGACTGGTTGCACTGCTGAGTGTGCCATTCATTTATGCCGTGCAGGTTTCACAGTGGGCTCCGCTCCTCTTCGCAGCCATTTATCTTGAATGGCTATACCCCCTGGTATTGGTGAAACCGCATCTCGGTCTGTCGACGGCAGTCATGAAAGCAACCCCGATACGCTTGGGCATTCTCGCGGTGTTGAGTCTGGGGACTCTCGTACTTTACCCGGGATGGATTGGAGAGTGGCTGAGGCAGACGCACACCTACGACGGCTTCTTGCCTTTGCTGACTTTTCCCGGCCCGATTCTTCTGTTGGCCTTCCTCAGGTGGCGCAGCGACCCTGCCAGGTGGTTGTTGCTGTTGAGCGTTACTCCCCAGCGTGCATGGTACGACCAACTCCTGTTGTGGGCGGTGCCCGCCAACCGACGCCAGGCGATTGCGCTCACGCTGTGCAGTTGGATCATGTGGCTACCTCACATATTGTGGGGGGCTCGCGCCCTCGGCAGCTACACGTATCCCTGGCTGATCATTTCTTTGTACTGCCCCGCTCTGGTCTTTGTCCTCACGGCCAATACCCAGAATACCGCGATCGAGAGGGCACAGGCTTCGCTCACTCCTGAGGCGCGAACAAACACCTGAACAGCACGCGTCTGGTGCCTCCCTATGGTAACAAATGGCGGGCGGTGCTCGAGATAGGCACCGCCCGCTTGATGACACAGCCTCGGAGAACCCCTTGGCGCTTAACCGATCTTGATTTCCTTGCTGCTCTGCCAGAGCCCGTGGATGTTGCAATAGGAGGTGGCGTGCAGGGTGCCCGGCTTGGAGATCTTCAGCTGCGCGACGACGCTGTGATTAGTGTAGACCGGGCCCTTGTTGGCGCCGTCGACCGACTCGCCGTGGGCGCTGAACTCGAAGTTGCCGACCTCGTGCGGGAACTTCTCGCCCTCCGCATAGTAGTAGAGCGAAATCCACCGGATGTGGTGCTCGGTCGTGTTGGGGTGCGCCACTTCCTTGCCGATGCTCACCGTGACGCTGAACATCTGGTCCGCTTTCACCTGGTCCGGCGCCTCGATAACAGGCACGTGTTTCTCCGACTTCCAGTCCGCTGTCTGAATGTACTTGCCGAGATCGTCCATGTTGTGTTGTACCCTCCTGTGTTAGAATAATTGGACGTCCTGCTTGGATATGTGCTCCGTTGCTCAACCGTGGAACAGCAACTAGAACGCTGAAGGAGAAAGAAGTGGAAATTCGTTCAACGAGAGGCGACTCCAGGGCCTGCGAGGGACCGGACGTACGCTAGTCAGACGACGACGGCTCCGACACTTCGACCGGGACGACCACAACCCGGCCGCCGGTCCATTCGACGACACGAATGGGGGTGCCACGTGAAAGGACGGACTGGCCTTCGGCTCGGGCGCTGAAGGTCATGCGTGTGCCGCGGATCGTGGCGGCAACCGCGCCGAAACTGTCCTGTGGGATAGGCACGGTGACCTCACCGGGCGCGCCGACCACGTCCGCGCAAGCCACCGTCGAGGTCGACGGTCCAAAGAACCAGCGGCCTGAGCGCGAGTAGGTGATCAGCGCCGCAACCAGGCCAACAGCCGACGAGGCGAGGAGTCGCTCCAGACCGGGGCCAAGCCAGCGCTGAGACACGAGGCCGAAAAGCGCGAGGGCGGAGAGCCCAATGCCGACGACGGTGACGAATCGCAGAAGAATCAGCGGCTCATCGCGACAGTCCAGCGAGGTCATAGCGGAAGGACTCAGGTAGACGCTCTCTTTCGGCAGGATGACCTCATCCAGGTCTCCTGAGCCGACCACGTCCATGCTGGAAAGCCGGATTTCGGGCATTCCATGCAGCCGCCGGGCAATCAGCGCGATGACCGTGGCCAAAACTCCCAGGGCCAGCGCCACCCCGTAAACGGCATTCGATCCGCCAAAGCCCAACCCGTCGGCCAAAAATGACCTCCACTCCGCTTTGGTCGCAATCACCGATAATTCCTGAACAGGATTATAGCACGACTGCGAGCGGCAAGTCAAAAGGGCGGGGCAATTGCATTAAACTGCGGCGCCGGTCCCGGCAGCCTTCAAGGCTCGGAAGTCTCCGCGTGGAGGCCCGGCCGCCTCGGCGCCTTCTGCGCGGAGACGAAGCGGTTGCCGGCGAGGTAGACGCGCCAGGGCACGACCGCCGCCTGGCCCAAATTGCCGTTGATGCCGATGCGCGGCGACGTCGCAATCCGCGCGGGCTCCGGCGGCGCGTCGTCCTCCACGAACAGCACGTCGCTCTGCGTCAGGTCGACGCCGTTGAGCCGCCGGTCGATGTCCAGGGCCACGCACAGCTTGCCGGGACCGTTCGTCAGCTCGTGGTCGGGACGCCCCGGCCGGCGCGCGCGCATGACGTCCAGGCCTTCGCGCGGCTCCAGGCCGCGGATGAGGATGGCCGCGGGAAAGCCCGCCCGTCCGGTCACGACGTTCAGGCACCAGTACATGCCGTAGATGAAGTAGATGTACGCTCGACCCGGCGGCCCGTACATGACCTCCGTCCGGGACGTGCGCCCGTGCGCGGCGTGGGAGGCCTGGTCCGCTTCGCCCACGTAGGCCTCCCCCTCCACGATCAGGCCGGACAGGCGCCGCCCGTCGATGACCCGCACGAGGCGCTTGCCGAGCAAATCCCGGGCCACTTGCAGCGTGTCCCGATCGTAGAACGACACGTCCAGTTTTTCCACGCCACGCTCCCCCACGTCTGATTGGGCTATTCTACCACAGGTGCGGCTTGCGCGTTCAATATCGACGGGCACGGCAGACCTCTCTCCCGGCCTCTCCCCTGAGAAGGGAGAGGAGCAAGTCGTTGCCGTTCTCCTCTCCCTTCTCAGGGGAGAGGCCGGGAGAGAGGTCTGCCGTGCCCGCGTGCATCGCTCTCCTTTCCACGGTCGCCCTCACCCACGAGGCCGGCCATGGACAGAGATCATACGCCCAAATTCGCATTTCGCTTGACAGGACACCCGGAATGTGGTACTATCACGCGGAGAGGCGAGTTGCACCTGAAGATGAGCGGTTATTTTGAGGGGGGGCCGCAAGGTCTGTTTGTCAGCCTGGCGGCTTTTTGTTGCGTGCACAGACTACGATTCCCTCACGCGCCCACAAGTGTGGCCTCGGAAAGGGATATCTATTGGATATGACTGTAAAGCGTTTGAGTGGGACCGTCAAGACGTTCGACGGATCGAAAGGTTACGGCTTCATCGAGGTGGCCGGCGACAGCCAGCCGGTGTTCGTGTATTACACCTCCATCGTGGGCGACAGGTATCGGCTCCTGCGAACCGGCGACAAGGTCGAGTTTGCGGTGGAGGAGGCGCCACAAGGACCTCGCGCGGTCGAAGTCACGAAGCTGTAGCGCATCGCTTGCCCCGGTGAGACTTTCGCCGGGGTTTTTGCAAGCAGAGAAGGATGTGGGCGAGATGGCCAACACACTGAAGATCATTCCCCTGGGCGGGCTGGGGGAAGTCGGCAAGAACATGATGGCCGTGGAATGCGACGGCCAGATTTTGGTCATTGATTGTGGGGTCATGTTCCCGGAAAACGACATGCTGGGGATCGACCTGGTCATTCCCGATTTCCGCTACCTGATCGACAAGAAGGAGCAGGTGAAGGCCATCCTCATCACGCACGGACACGAGGATCACATCGGCGCCCTGCCCTACTTGCTGAGGGACATCCCCGTTCCGGTGTATGCGGGTCTGCTCACGCGCGGCCTCATCGAGGTCAAGCTGCGGCGGTGGCCCCTCCGGGATCAGATCGAGCTGCACACCGTGGCGTCCGGCGAAAGGGTGCAGATCGGCCCGTTCGACGTGGAGTTCTTCCGCGTGAACCACAGCATTCCGGATGGCATGGGCATCGCCATCCGCACCGAAGCCGGGACGATCGTCCACTCCGGCGACTTCAAGTTCGATCACACGCCCGTCTCCGGCAGGACCACCGATTTCGCCAAGCTGGCGATGCTGGGCAGCGAAGGCGTGCTCGCCCTGATGGCCGACAGCACCAATTCGGAGTCACCGGGCTTCACCCCGTCGGAAAAGGTGGTGGCCGATGCCTTCGACGAGGTCTTCCGCGCAGCGCCCGGACGCGTGATCGTCGCCACGTTCGCCTCGCTGATTTCGCGCGTCCAGCAGGTCATCGAAGTCGCGGCGCGGTACAACCGTAAAGTCGCTATCGTTGGGCGGAGCATGGTGGACAACATCCGCATGGCCCAGGACCTGGACTACCTGAAGGTACCGCGGGACATCCTGATCCGGCCGGAGGATTTGGACAAATACTCGCCCTTCCAGATCGTGATCGTGGCGACGGGCAGCCAGGGCGAGCCGACGTCGGCGCTGGCCCGCATGGCGCGCGGCGAGCGCTACGGCGCCCGGACGATCCAGATTACCAACGGAGACACGGTGATCATCTCCGCGAGCCCGATTCCGGGCAACGAAGAGATGGTCAATCGCATCATCAACCGCCTGTTCCAGCGCGGCGCCAACGTGGTGTACAGCGAGATCGCCAACGTCCACGTGTCCGGCCACGCCAGCCAGGAGGAGCAAAAGCTGCTCCTGGACCTGATCAAACCCAAGTATTTCGTGCCGATCCACGGCGAGCTGCGCCACCTCCATCAGCACGCCCGCCTGGCGCGTGAAGTGGGCATCCCTTCGGACCACATCTTCCTCGTGGAGAACGGCGAGGTGCTGGAGTTCGAGGACGGCGAGGGCCACGTTGGGGAGCGCATCCCCGGTGGCTACGTGTTCGTGGACGGCTCGGGCGTGGGCGACATCGGACCGGCCGTATTGCGTGACCGGGACGCCCTGGCCCGCGACGGTTTCGTCGTCGCCGTGGTCAGCGCCAACCTGGCCACCGGAGAGGTGCTCGCGAAGCCGGAGCTGGTCTCGCGCGGGTTCGTGTACCTGAAGGACGCGGAAGAGCTCATGGACGCGGCGGAGAGCCACATCACGGACGCCCTGGGGCGGGTCGCGGGCGCGGAAGGCCCCCTGACCAAGGCACGCGCGGCGGCGGTGGTGAGAGAAACCCTGGCGACGTACTTCCACGACGAAACCAAGCGCCGTCCAATGATCATTCCCATCGTAGTGGAGGCCCCACAATGAGCTCGGTAGGCATCATTCCGAACCCGGCATCAGGCAAGGACATCCGCCGCCTGGTGGCGCTGGGCTCGGTCTTCGGCAACCAGGAAAAGGTGAACATCATCCGCCGGGTGCTCGTGGGACTGGACCACGCCGGCGTGGAGCGGGTCTACATCATGCCTGACGTCTTCGGCATCGGCTGGCAGGCGGTGGATGGGCTGGGCCATGCCAACAAGCACATCGCCGCCAAGACCACCATTCTGGACATGCATCTGGACAACGACGCGGCGGACTCCATGCGGGCGGCGCAGATGATGGCCGAGCTGGGAGCAACGAGCATCGTCACTCTGGGCGGCGACGGCACGAATCGCGTGGTGGCCAAGGGCTGCGGCGACGTGCCGCTGGTCGCGCTGTCCACCGGCACGAACAACGTGGTCCCCTACATGATCGAGGGGACGATCGCAGGCATCGCGGCCGGCTTCGTATCGCGGAACCCAGCGGCCGTCGACCAGATGGCGTTTCGCAGCAAGCGTCTGGAGATCTTCAAGAACGGCGAATACGTGGACCTGGCTCTGGTCGACGTGGCGGTCGTCGCCGGAACGACCGTCGGCGCGCGCGCGGTCTGGGATCCCGACACGCTACGCCAGATCATCGTCACCCGCGGCTCGCCCGCGTCGACGGGCATGTCGGCGTTGGTCGGCTTCTTCCGGCCCATCAGCCCGCGCGATCCCGTGGGGCTGGCGCTGCGGATCGATCCGAACAGCAAGACGAAGGTCACCGCGCCGCTGGCGCCCGGTGTCATCGTCACCGTGGGCGTCGGCGAGGTGCGATCGCTGAGCATCGGCGACATCGTCACGGTGGAACCGGGGCGCAACATCCTGGCCCTGGACGGCGAGCGCGAGGTCCCGCTCGGTCCGGCGGACCGCGCCGAGGTGCGGCTCACCGCCGACGGACCGTGGCTGGTCGACGTCCGCCAGGCGATGGAGTTCGCGGTGCAGAGCGGCGCGTTCCGGCGCAACGGCGCCGGATAATCACCGCACGCGGGCCCGCGGACATACGGAGATGGCAGCGGCATCAACCACGCAGTTCACCGAGGCTTCCTCCATCGAGGTTGGGATGGGGAGCCTCGTCGTTTGTCGGCTGACCACGTCCTGTCGCATTGGGTGACGCCTCTGAAAGGGTTCCCTCTTCGAGTGACATTCACGCGTCAATCATCTGTCCTTGGCCGGCTGTGCTGCAACACTACCGGTCGGGTGTTGGACGCGCAGACGCGCACGGGACCCTGGCCGCGGGAGTGCACGACCAGTCATCGATCTCAGGGGAGTCCTTCTCCCGCATACGAACCGCCTGATGAGAACTGAACGACTATGCCATTTCTCAAGAGCGTCCGGACTGTTCCCGAACGAATCACGCCGGGGCATTTCCCTTTTACGATCCCAGCCCTTTTGCATGGCCTGAACATCAACTTCACGAGCAATGTGACCTTTCTCGTCGGCCAAAACGGATCGGGGAAATCGACGATTTTGGAGGCTATTGCTGAATCCTGCGGCTTCAACCCGGCAGGCGGAAGCCGCAGCCATACCTACGATCGCTACCCTACCGAGTCCTCTCTCTCCTCAGCTCTGCAGTTGTCGTGGTGGCCCAAAGTGACTGAGGGGTTCTTCATGCGAGCTGAGAGTTTTTTCAACTTCGCAACCTACATCGATCGACTTGCCCAGGAAGACGCGGGCATACTTCGAGCATATGGTGGCAAGTCGCTCCACGAGCAATCACACGGAGAGTCATTCTTGTCTCTCTTTGTCAATCGATTCAAAAGAGGAATGTACGTTCTCGATGAACCGGAAGCGGCGCTCTCTCCGAAGAGACAGCTCTCCTTCCTCGCCCTGGTTCACCAACTAGAGACCACAGGAAAAGCCCAGTTCATCGTCGCCACCCACTCCCCGATCATCCTCGGCTATCCGGGTGCGGTCCTTCTGAGCTTGGACGGCGACCGGATCGAGGAAGTCGAGTATCGTGAGACGGAACACTATCGGCTCACACGCGGTTTCCTGGAGAATCCCGATCTCTACCTGCAGCACCTCTTCTCTGATGAATGAGAGGGCGTCGGTCACAGAGCGTCGCTGATTGCGACGGCGTCCGCGAGAACCGTCTCACCCAAATTCTGGCACACCTTCGTGATTGATGCCGTTGTCTCTTCTTGCTCTCGTCTTTCTTCGTGTCCCTTGGTGTCCTTCGTGGTTAATATCGTTGTCGTTTGTCGTTGTCTCTCTGTGTTCTCCGTGTCTCCGTGGTTCGCCCTTCGATTTTCCGCGGCACGCGATCCGTGATATAATGTGGCACAGATGTTCTACCCTCGTGCCGGAGCCGGAAGGAGGAGAGGGCGTGGCCAGGCGCAGCAGAAGCACCCCCAAGCGACGACAGACGGTCGAGTTCGAGCACTGGGACAAAGTGCTGGGCGTCGTCCTGCTGGCGCTGGCCCTCATCACCCTGCTGAGCCTGCTCACGCGCAACCGCGGCGAGCTGACCGAAAGCTGGCTGAGCCTCCTGTGGTCGGCGTTCGGCATCGGGCTCTACGTGACGCCGATCGTCCTGGCCGCCGCCGGCCTGTCCCTGGTCCTGCGGACGACGGACTACGCGCCGGATATCCGCCCGCTGCGAGTGTTCGCCGTCGTGGTCCTGGCGCTGCTCGTGCTGTCGCTCCTGAGCACCTTCTTCCCGCCCGTGGTCGATGCGCGGGGCATCCCCATCGACTCCGACTTTGGCATGGGCGGCTACCTGGGCATGCTGATCAACCAGCTGCTGACCGCCGCAGTCGGGCGGGTCGGCGCGGCCGTCACGATCGTCCTGCTGACGTTCTTCAGCGTGCTGCTGGCGCTCGAAGTGTCGCCGATGCGGGTCGCCGCCTTCGTCGGCGGGACGTGGCGGGCCGCGGCCGACTGGTACCGCATCCGCTTCCAGGTGCCCACCACCGGCGTGGGCCCGCTGCCGAGGGCGGCCGAACCGTCCGCCCCCGCGATCCGCGAAGAGCCGCGACCCCCGGTGCGCCCCTCGCCCGCGCCGCCCGCGGCCGTCGAGCCTCAGGCGTCCCGGCCACAGCCCATTCCGCACATCATCGGCGCCCCGGGCGCCGGCTACGCGACCCAACAATGGAAATTGCCCGCCCTGGAGGACATATTCGAAACCAGCGCGGAGCACGAGATCAGCCAGGCGGAGATCCGCGCCCGGGTGAAGATCATCGAGGAGACGCTGGCGAGCTTCGGCGTGCCGGCGCGCGTCATCGAGGTCAACCAGGGCCCGGCGGTCACCCAGTTCGGCGTGGAGCCGGGCTTCACCGAGCAGAAGATGGCTTCCGGCCGCGTCAAGCGCGTGAAGGTGAAGGTCAGCAAGATCAGCGGCCTGGCCAACGACCTGGCGTTGGCGCTCGCCGCCGCACCGATCCGCATCGAGGCGCCGGTGCCGGGCCGCAACATCGTCGGCATCGAGGTGCCGAACATGGAGACGTCGCTGGTCTCCCTGCGCGGGGTGATGGAGACCGAGGCGTTCAAGCAGATGACGTCCAGGCTGCGCATCGCCCTCGGCCAGGACGTGTCCGGCCAGCCCTGCGTGGCGGACCTGGCGTCCATGCCCCACCTGCTGATCGCCGGGGCCACCGGCTCCGGCAAGAGCGTCTGCATCAACGCCATCATCTCGTGCCTGCTCTGCAACAACACGCCGGACGAGCTCAAGCTGCTGATGGTCGACCCGAAGATGGTCGAGCTGAGCGGCTACAACGGGATTCAGCACCTGCTGGCGCCCGTGGTGGTGGAGCTGGAGAAGGTGGTCGAATATCTGCACTGGACCACGCAGGAGATGGACCGCCGCTACAAGCTCTTCTCGAAGGTGGGCGCGCGCAACGTGGAGGCATACAACAAGGACGCGCCGGCTCGCAATGAGCCCCGGCTGCCCTTGATGGTGGTGATCATCGACGAGTTGGCCGACCTGATGATGATGGCCCCGGAGCCGGTGGAGCGCTCCATCTGCCGCATCGCGCAGATGGCCCGCGCGACGGGCATTCACCTGGTGATCGCCACGCAGCGGCCCAGCGTGGACGTCATCACCGGCCTGATCAAGGCCAATTTCCCCGCGCGCATTTCGTTCGCGGTCACCTCGGGCGTGGACTCGCGGGTGATCCTGGACGTTACGGGCGCCGAGCGCCTGCTCGGCCACGGCGACATGCTCTTCATGGCCCCGGACTCCAGCAAGCTGTCCCGGCTGCAGGGCTGCTTCCTGTCCGACCGCGAGATCACGGCGCTGGTGCGCTATTGGAAGGGCTTCCGCACGGCGGGCGAGATCAAGCCGTTGGAGCCGATGGTGCAGCAGCCCCTGTGGGAAGACATGGTGGCCCAGACGAAAGCGGTGGGAGCCGCGTCCGGCGACGAGGACGCCCTGTTGCAGCAGGCCATCGCCGTGGTGCAGGAACACGAGCGGGCGTCGGTCTCGCTGCTGCAGCGCCGCCTGCGGATCGGCTACTCGCGCGCCGCACGCCTGATCGACATCCTCGAGCAGCGGGGCATCGTCGGCAAGGAGGCGGGCGGCAGCCGGTCCCGCGAGGTCCTGGTCAAGGACGAGCCGCCAGGGCCTTCCGGCGAGTGGCCGGCGGCGGGACCAGAGCCTCATCCTGGGGAGCTGGAGTAGCTTCCGCATCGATGGACTGCAGCATTTCCCACACGAAATCCTCTGCGCGGTCCAGCGCCTCACCGTCCAGCCGGTCCAACGTGTCTTCCGACTGGTGCCAGTAGGGCAGCGACTCGAACAGCTCACCCCGTTCCAATCCAACCAGCGTGATCCCCATCAGCCCGTGTTTGACCACCATGCCGGTCTCGGTGTAGCCCGCGCGCAGCACCACCGGCTGCCCGCCGAGTTCCGGGCGCTTTGCGGCAACCTCACGGGCCAGGCGCAGCAGCTCCGGGTGGCTGGGATAAGGCCTCAGCATCCCCTCGCGGGTCGCGTAGTGCAGCCGGCCGCGGCCCACACCTTCCAGGTCGATGAACCGCGCCCGGCGCAAATCTGCGTCGTTGGCGGCCTCGCGCACGGCGAGGTAATTCGCCATGCCGTAGCAGCCGGTCTCCTCGCTGCCAGACACCAGCGCGGTGAACCGTGTGTGCCGCAGGGGATGCTGGACGACCCGCTGGGTCAGCGCCAGCACGACGCCCACCGCCGAGGCGTTGTCGTTCGCGCCCTGGCTGTAGGAGCTCAGCTCGGCCTGCAGCGCGAAGACCAGCGCCACCCCCTGGATCAGCGTGCCGATCCATTCGAGGTCCAGCAGCGCCGCATCCCCGACGAAGACCGCCGCCGCATAGAGCGCGGTGTTGACCGCCAGGCTGACCGCGGTGAGCGTGGCGAGGACGACGAACAGCAGCAGCCCCAGCTGCGAGCGGAAGAGCAGCGGCGTCTGCCCCGAATCGAGGTGCCCGACGACCACCACTTCGGCGCGCGGCTCGCCCTGGCACGGGATCAGGCCGATGACGTTCTGCGAGTCGCCCTTGGGGAGGATGCGCCGCACCCAGTTATCGCCGAAGTTCAGCTCCCGGTACAGGCACGCCAGCGCCTCGAAGGACATCAAGGCCGCGAGAAGGTGCGTGGGCAGGCCGCTGAGCGGATAGATCGCCGCGGACAGCAGGCCCAGCAGCAGGCACACCAGGTACGGCCGCCACAGCGTGACCCCGCCGCGGAAGCGCTGCAGCTCGATGTCGCGCACGCCCATCTCGCGCATCAAACGGCGGATGTGCTGGGCGGCTTGAGCTTCGTTGGGCGTGGTGGAGCCACGATGCGGCAGGGCCGAGGCGAATCGCCTGATCAGGGACAGCGCTGAGGGCATGGTCTATTGAACCTCCGCTGATGCGTGGGGATCGAACGGGTCGGTGCGCAAAGCCAGTGAGTACAGGTACGGGTAATTCTGCCGCAGGTGGTTCATGTACCCCAGCCATTCCCGGATGACCAGCACGTACGCGCGCCGGATGTCGCCCGACAGGTGATTGTAGTCGTTGACGGGCAGCTTCGTGGGATCGGTTCGGCTGGCCAGCTCCTCGGTCAGGTGGAACACGGCCCAGAGCAGCTCGGTGAAAGCCTCGTGCTCCAGGAGGTTGGGGTTTTCCAGCAATCGGAGCAGGAAGTCGCGACGCTCCACCAGGAACGCCTTCAATTCCGACAGGTCGCCGGACTCGCTGCAGATCGCCAGGTTGTGATCGTTCAGCCACTGCATCGAGCGCTGGAAGTCCTCGTCGGTCCAGCTCGCGCCGACCATCAGGCTCGGACCGATCTCGGCGACGTTGGAACAGAACTGGCCGAAGCGAACCAACATCGGCGTCCCGATTTCGCTGAAGAAGGCGCCGATGACCATGTTCAGCTTCTTGAGCAGCTGGCGTTTCTCTCGGCTGGTCAGCACCTGGTGCAGGATGATGGTGACGAACAGGACCTCCACCGGGATGAAGGCGAGGTCCATCAGGAAATAGTAGGCGACGTGGTAGAAGTCGTGAAAGATGAGGACGTGTATCCCATTGAGCGCGACGGACAGGGCAACGAGACCGACGCTCAGCTTCACCTGCCAGCTCAGGCGGTTCACCAATGAGGGGCTCCTCCAGGGCAACTCTGTCAGTCGGTTTCGGATAGCGGTCGTGCGGGTTGTCCCAAGCTACTCGTGACGCTATACAGCAGATTGCAGGGCGCAGGGGCCGGTGGCGCATTTGCCGCAGACGTCGGTGAGCGGCAGATCGGCGTGGAGGCGATCCATGTCCAGGCAGCGCTCGTAGCAGCGCGCCTTGTCCAGACCGGCGGTGCTCAACGCGCCGACCGGACACCGGTCCACGCAAACGGTGCAGCGGCCGCCCGCGGTGTAGCTGCAACGCTCTTTCGGCTGCGCCGGGTTCGGCTCGAGGCGCGCCGTGGTGACGAGGCTGCCGAACCGCCCGGCGCAGCCCGCGTCGGTGATGACCATGTGGTGCAGGCCGTAGCTGCCCAGCCCGGCGATGACACCGATGCTTTTGTGCGACCAGCGGCTGATCAGGCGGACCGGGTCGAAGTTGTGGGTCGGCAGCTCCCAGCCGGCTCGATAGCCCGCCGCGCCCAGGTGCCGGGTCAGGGCCTCGCACACCCGGGCGATCAGATCGTTCGTCTCCGTGTACGCAACGGCCCACTCGCGGGCGGTGTCACCCGCCCCGGCGTTGGCGATCACGACGGACCTGTCGAACGGCACGAAGAAGGAGATGACGCTCTCCGCTCCGGGCAGGATGTCCGCCGGCAGCAGGTGGGACGGATCGACCAGCGTCTGCAGCCGCGCAAACCCGGGATCGTCCGCCGATACGAACGCCACCAACGGCGGGCGATAGCGGGTGGCGGTTTGCGGCGCGGCGACGAGCTGCTCGATCAGGCCAGTAAGTTGATGCTCCAGGGAGCACTCCACGAGTGCGTCCTTTCCCGACGACAGACTTCCGACACAGCCCAGCGGTCTGTGCTGGGAGTTCCGAAAACTTCGGAAGTCTCGGGTCAGACCCCTTTCCCGACGACAGACTTCCGACACAGCCCAGCGGTCTGTGCTGGGCTGTGTCGGAAGTCTCGGGCCAGACCTCTCTCCCGACGACAGACTTCCGACACAGCCCAGCGGTCTGTGCTGGGCTGTGTCGGAAGTCTCGGGTCAGACCTCTCTCCCGACGACAGACTTCCGACACAGCCCAGCGGTCTGTGCTGGGAGTTCCAAGAACTTCGGAAGTCTCGGGTCAGACCCCTCTCCCGACGACAGACTTCCGACACAGCCCAGCGGTCTGTGCTGGGAGTTCCAACGGCTTCGGAAGTCTCGGGGCAGACCTCTCTCCCGTCGACAGACTTCCGACACAGCCCAGCGGTCTGTGCTGGGAGTTCCAAGAACTTCGGAAGTCTCGGGTCAGACCCCTCTCCCGGCGACAGACTTCCGACACAGCCCAGCGGTCTGTGCTGGGAGTTCCAAAAACTTCGGAAGTCTCGGGTCAGACCTCTCTCCCGACCGGACTTCGCCCGGTTATTCCTCGACGCGTTCCAGCAAGATGGCCGCGCCGCTTCGTGCTTTCTTGAACACCTTGGCATCGCCCTCGATCTTGCCGAAGACGTTGACCGGGCTGGCCGGCCGGATCTCGTTGCCGTGGCTGGCCGGGGTGCGCCCGAAGAAGATGCAGAACGCGTTGCCGGGCGGCCAGTAGCCCACCTCGCCCAGCTCGACCACTTCCTTCGCATCTTCCTCGCCCAGGTGGACCGGGATGCTGAAGTAGATTTCGTCGCCCCACGTGCTGGCGCGCGCGTTGATGGGCAGCGCCTTCCAGACCGCCTGCGCCGTCTGGGTCTCGTTCAGTTGGGCGAAGGCCGTCACGTCACCGACGGTGATCTTGATTTTCGCCATGAGATTCTCCCTTCTCGTTCGATTGCGAGTGGTCCGCGCCGAACGTCAGCCGGCCAGCAGCTTGGGCAGCGCCACCTTCTGCAGGTAGCCGTACTCAGGCAGGGGCCCGCCGATGAGCGGCCGAGCGTACTCCAGGAAAGCCTCGGTCACGTCGTTGCCCGCCTCGTTGATGAACTCCTTCGGCATGACCTTCTCGGCGTTGGCGACCTTGTCCAGGTCCGCCAGGCCGGTGGTGCAGCGATACGGCTGGTTCGACTCGCGCACCAGCGTGACCATCTTGTCTGTCACGCCATCGAGCGCGTGGCGCACCGCCATCTGGCCGGCCACGTAGGCCTCGTCCCGATCGGTGTTGGAGGCCAGGGCGATGGAGGTCCGCTGGATGGTGCCGGGCTTGTCGAAGCGAGCCTTGAGCTTCAGGTCGGTCGCCAATCACGCTGCACAGCAAGTCGGCCACGCCGCCCATCTGCGCGTGGCCAAACGAATCGAGGTCGATGGCCTTGGTCGAGGCGGACAGGGACTGGCCGTCGGCGCCCTTGGCGCCCTCGCAGACGGTGATGACGCAGTAGCCGAGCCGGTCGTAGACGTTCTGCACGTCGCTCAGGAAGCTGGTCCATGTTGATCGGCACGCTCCGGCACGTAGATGAGGTGCGGTGCGGCGTCCTCGTGGTCGCGCGCCAGGGCGCTCGCGGCTGTGATCCAGCCGGCGTTGCGGCCCATGATCTCGATCGATCTTGACCTTGTCCACCACCCCGATGGCCTCGGTGTCCAGGCCGGCGTCGCGGACCGACGAAGCGATCCAGCGCGCGACGCTGCCGTAGCCGGGGCAGTGGTCGGTGAAGTCCAGGTCGTTGTCGATGGTCTTGGGCACGCCCATGCAAGCCAGCTCGTAGCCGGCGCTTCCGCGCCAGCTGGCTGACGCGGTGCGCCGTGTCCATCGAGTCGTTGCCGCCGATGTAGAAGAAGTAGCGGATATTGTGCGCCTTGAACACCTCCAGGATGCGATCGTAGTCGTCCTGCGTGACCTTGTGGCGGCACGAGCCCAGCGCCGAAGCCGGCGTCACGCGCAGCAGGTCCAGGTTCCGGGTCGGCTCTTTGCCCAGGTCGATCAGGTGCTCGTACAGGATGCCTTCGATGCCGTGCAGCGAGCCGTAGACGCCCGGTGATGGCGTCGCAGTGCTTGCAAGCCTCCTGCGCCACGCCGGCCAGGCTGGCATTGATTACCGCAGTCGGGCCGCCGCTCTGGGCGACTACCAGGTTGCCCTTCAGTTTAGCCATGTTGCCTTCTCCCCCAGGCTTTGCTCACTTGATCCACTTGGTCAGAGCGTCCATGTTGCGGGCGCGGTTGGCCATGATGTAGTCGGCAGCCTGCTCCGCGGTGAAGCCGTCGTGGACGATCTTGTGCACGGCTTCGGCCGTCGCCATCGGGTCGTCCAGCGCCAGGGAACAGGATGTTGCGGCCAACCAGAGCGCCGCGGACGTTGTCGCCGGCCCTCATGCCCGCCGCGAACTCGCCGAGCATGGGGGTGGGATCGCCCTTCGCGTCGCCGCCCAGCATCAGGATGGGCAGGGTGACGGACCGGCTGACCAGCTGATAGTTTTCGCAGTACGGCAGCTTCAGCCACAGGTTCGAGGACGAATCGCCCAGAGCGCCGGCCACGCCGGCCACCAGGGCCAGGTCGGCCGCTCTTCTTGACCGCGTACTTGCCGTCCTTCAGCTCGCACCGGTAGGGCTTCCAGGAAAGTGGGCAGGCCGTAGGAGTTCAGCTCGCTGATGGCCTGGGCGCAATACTCGATGGTGTACAGCGAGTTCGGCTCCTGTCCTCCAGGCGGAACATGATCTTGGCGCCGTCGAGGCCGCAGGCGAGCCATGCTCTCGGCGGTAAACGAGGTCAAGCGGTCGTCCATCTCGAAGCCGACGCTCGCCAGGCCGCCGCGGTTCATGCAGCCCATGATGACCTTGTTATCCAGGAAAGCGGGGCCACCGCCGCGCTTGACCAGGTAGTTGACGATGAACAGGTCCTCGATGATGTCGGTGGGGCCCATGACGCCGTCGAACTCAGCGGCCACGATGACGCGCAGGATGCGGCCCAGGTAATCCAGCCGATCGGCCATCGCAAGCTTGTTGCCGCCGACGTTGCCGACCCGGCGGGCCGGATGGTCGGTGGCCAGAACGGTCAGCTTGCCGTCCTTCGTCAGCTTGGGACGGCGGGCGCGGGACAGCGCCTCGGACATGATGATTTCCGGCTTCTCCACGCGGATGTCCGTGATGGCATCCTTGATGCGCACCGGGAAGAACTCCTCGGTGACGAACTTATAGTCGCCAATCGAATAAGCCATGACAGCGTTCCTTTCTGAGTGCCGAGCCTAGATCTGAAGCTGCGCCCAAGCCTGGTTCCAGACACGCTTGGTCTGCGCCAACAGGGATTCGGAATCGTCGCCGGGCATCGGCTTGACCTCGAAGGTCAGAACCGGGCGGCCGGTGGGCTGCGTCTTGCCGAAGTAGCCGATCTTGAACAACACGCGGAGGAACTCCACCAGCTCGGCGACGCCGTTCTCGGAGCCTTCCACGCCGAAGGGCGGGTGATAGTCGCCCCAGGCCGGATGCTTCGGATCGCGGTAGGCCGCATTGCCGACGTGCGCGTGGACCAGGTAGTCCTTGGTCGCGGTCAGCGCCTGCTCGGCGGTCTCGAACTGGATCGGCAGGTGGCTGAGGTCGACGGTGAGGCCGAAGTTGTCGTATTCCTTGCGGATTTCGGCCGCGAAAGCCGCGGCCTGCCCGCTGGGGCCGATCAGAGACTTCTTGTCCACGGCCCGGTCGAAGGTCTCCAGCGACAGGAACAGCGTGTAGTCCGTGGCCTTCGCCTTGGCATACGCGCACATCTCCTTCACCGACTTCGTGAGCTGAGACATGGCTTCGGCTTCCTTGGCCTCGCCGGGATAAGACTGCGGCCCATCGAGGAAGGCCATCAGCTTCGCGCCGAGGAAATAGGCTTCGTCGATGGACGTCTTGATCTGAGCCACCGCCGCCTGCCGCCCGGCCTCGTTCAGGTCGGCCAGGTTCAGCTTCTTCGTCAGCAGGCCCGGCTGTCCGCCGACGCCCAGGGTCAGTCCCGACTTGCGGGACAGATCCTTCAGCCCCTGCAGCACCGTCGCATCGTTGACCAGGCCGACTTCGAGCACCTCGAAGAAGGGGTCGTCAGCGATTCGCTGCGCCGTCTCAAGGATGGGACCGTCGCCTTTGATGATGCCGCCGAAGGCCATGAAATGCACCAGGCCCAACTGCATGTACTTTTGCCATGGTTCGTTCATTATAGGGACTCCTTTCCCCAAAAACTGGATGCACACCACTCAGGTTGACAGGGCGGATTATACACCCGGTGTGAATCCGCCGCAAGCGCATGTGCGCGAAAGTGCAATGTTCGCGACGGCCACACGACGCTCCACGCGCGTCGCCCTTCGCGCACTGTCACCCTGAGGAGGACGGCTGTATCGTCCGACGAAGGGTCTCGCGCGCCCCGGCGCACTCTCCCGATCGCGGCCAACGGTGCTCGCTTTTCGCGCGCGAGACCCCTCGTCGGACGATACGGCCGTCCTCCTCAGGGTGACAGTGCGCGAAGGGCGACGGTCGTGGTCGGCGGACCGGGCGCGGCCGGGCGCAGATCGCCAGGGTCTGCGCACAAACAAACGAGGGGAAATGGCCTGAAACGCGCCATCTCCCCTCGCATCAACCACCGACTTACATCTTGACGAGGATCTTACCGTCGGTCCGCGCCGTCGACTTGGCGATCGCATCCACCGCGTTCGGCAGATTGTAGCGCGCGGTCACGATGCGCGTCTGGTCGATCAGGCCGGAGGCCATCAGGCGGATGACGTTCGGGAACGTGGCGTTGCCCGAGTGGCCCTGAGCGCCGAACAGCTGCGTGTGGCGGACCTGGAAGTTGTCCAGGTACAGCGGCACGCGCGTCGCCGCGCGGCCGATCTGCACGATCTTCGCGTTGATGGCCAGCGCCTGCTCCATCTCCGGGATGGTCAGCGTGGGGGCGCCGGCGGCTTCGACGTGGAAGTCCGCGCCTTCACCCTCGGTCAGCTCCAGGATCTTCTCGTGCGCGGCGCCGTCCCGCGGATCGAAGACGTAATCGGCGCCGACGACCTTCGCCAGCTCGCGGCGATTCGCGGAAATGTCGAAGGCGATGACCTTCGCCGCGCCGCCGGCCTTGCACAGGGCGATGGAGCCGAGGCCGATGGGGCCGCAGCCGAAGACCACGACGTACGCACCGGGACGGAACCCGCCGGCCCGCTCGAAGATGCCGTTGTAGGCCACGCTGGTCGGCTCGACCAGGGCGCCGGCCTCGTAGGCCTTGTCCTCGTCGCCGTAACGGTCGGCGATGGCGTTCAGCTTCCAGCACAGCTTGGCGTCGACTGCAATGTACTCGGCGAATGCGCCGTCGATCGTGAAGCCGATCTCTTCCAGGTTCTGGCACTGGTTCGGATAGCCGTTGCGGCACGGGATGCAGTGCCCGCACCAGACCATCTCTTCAGCCGTCACCATGTCGCCGACCTTCAGATCGTCCACGTTCTTGCCCACTTCGACGACCTGGCCGGAGAACTCGTGCCCGAGGATGGCCGGGAATTTGGTCAGGCCGGGATAGAGGATGTAGTTGTCCTTGTCCGTCTCGTAGAAGTGCATGTCCGAGCCACAGACGCCGCAGGCCTTGATCTTGATCAGCGCCTCGTTGGCCTTGATCGTCGGCTGCTCTTTCTCACGCACCTCGAGCTTGGGATACCGCCAGACGGCGTTGCCCATGACGATCTTGCCTGTGGTTTTCTCGAACTCCGATAGCTTGTAGTCCGGTCGAGGATCGAACTTTGCGTCCAGAACTAAACCTTTCATGATCTACTTGCCTCCTTGCGATTGAGTCGTGACTGTCATTCCGTTTTGGCTGCTGCAGATGACTCCCGAACGATCAGCTCACCACGCAGAAAGACTTTGGCTGCGGGCTTCTTGCCGTTCAAGAGGTCCAACACCATACCCATCGCCAAGCGTCCCATTTCGTACTTACGCTGCCGCACCGTGGTGAGGGGGGGATCGACGAACTCGGCGAACGTAATGTCGTCGAAGCCCACGACCGACAGGTCGCCGGGGACGTCCAGGCCGCGCTTTTTGGCCGCGGCAATGGCGCCGATGGCGGTCATGTCGTTGTAACCGAAGATTGCTGTAGGAGGATGAGGCCGGGAGAAGAGCCGCGCCACGCCTTCGCGGCCGCCGACGGCGCGGCCGTCCCCGGGCGTGATCAGGGCGGGATCGAAGGCGATACCGTACCGCTCCAGCGTTTGCTGGTAGGCCAGGAGGCGATTGCTGCTGGATTGCGACTCGGTCGGCCCGGTGATCAGCCCGATGCGACGGTGGCCCAGTTCCAGCAGATGGCGGATCGCCTGCTCGCCGCCGTCGATGTCGTCGGTCACGACCGAGTATTCGTAGCGGGTGCCCTGCTCGCGGTTCACCAACACGATGGGGATGTGCAGCTCGTCGAGGAGAGGCATGTAAAAGTCACCCACGGTGGACGCCGAGACCACGATACCATCGACGCGCTTCTCGCGCAGCATCTTGACCCCGGCGATTTCGCGATCGCGGTTGTTGCCCGATTCGCAGAGGAGCACGCTGAAGCCGCTGTCGAAAGCCGTTTCCTCGATCCCCCGCACCACCTCCGATACGAACGGATCGGCCACGGTGGAAACCACCACGCCGATCGTCTCCGTGCGCTGGCGGACCAGGCTCCGCGCGATCGCGCTGGGGGTGTATTCCATCTCGCGGGCAAGCTGGCGAATTCGTTCCTTGGTGTGCTCGTTCACCAGCGGGCTGTCCGCTAACGCTCTCGATACGGTCGAGTGTGACACACCCGCCATGCGGGCGATGTCCTTGATCGAAATTGGCATCTTCCGAACCACCCCACAATGGGCCCACGCGCCGCCGCGACGACTGCTTTGAAGGAATTGCAAACGTGTTCAGTGCCTATAATATACCACCAAACCCGCCGTTTTGTCAAAAACCGCAATGCGGAATGAGTCTGACTCCTACCCACTTTGCTCTCTCAGCCACCGCAGACCTCTCTCCCGGCCTCTCCCCTGCAAAGGGAGAGGAGAACGTCAACCGATTTGCTCCTCTCCCTTTGCAGGGGAGAGGCCGGGAGAGAGGTCTGCGGTGGCTGAGAGAGCAAAGTGGGTAGGAGTCAGGGAATGAGTGCGGTGTGAGGCACAATACGTAATGCGTGATGCGTCCTCGCAACCGCGACGTAGCTCCGTATCACGCATCACGCATCACGCATTACGTCCCCGGCTCCCAGCGGCGCAGCGCCGCGACCACGTTCTTCGGAAGCAGGCCCCGGCTGCGCTTCTGCAGGAACGCCACGATCATCGGCGGGGTGATTCCCTGGCGGTGCGCCGCCGACAGCGAGGTGCGCGTGATCTGGTACGTCAGGCCGGACTCCGGGGCGACGTCCTTCAAGTGGGCGAAGCGCTCGAGCTGGAAGCGCTCGTACAGCCGGCCGCCGGGCGGGAATAGGATGGTGAAGTCGGACCCGACGGCCAGCTCCGCGGGCGCGTCCTCGGCCTTCAGCGGCGGCGTGGCGGCGCCCAACACCGGTCCGGCCGGCGGGACGAGTTGGAACGCGACCGGGGCGGCGGCGCCCTCCTCGTAGCCCAGGGCCGTGACGCCCAGCCAGTGCAGGGGCTCGCTCAGCAGGTGGACGATCAGCGCGCCCTCCACGCGGGGCCAGCAGGTGAAGTCCATGAGATACTCGCCCGTCGTCGCGTCGCGCACGTACCAGGACTGGTAATCGCCGTCCGGGCGGGCGAAGTCGGGATCCACCTCGCGAACGGCGCCCACGAAAGCGTCCACGGCGATCCACTCGCCCACCGGGCACGCCTTCAGGTGGCCCAGGAGCCCGCGCCGGGCCAGCAGTGGATCGTTGCGCCAGCCGGTCCGTTCCAGGCGCAGGGAGGGCACGTGCCACAGGTCGTTCCACGCGGCGTCGTACTGCCACGCCTTCTGGAAGAAGATGTGCTGCCGCGCCGCGGGCCACTTCAGCCATCGTCCGGCCGTCCGCGGATCCAGGCGCGCCCGGTCGCCGCGGACGCGGATCAGCCCGGCGACACGGCACAGGTGGTAGGCGAAGTCGAAGCGGCGCACGGACGACGGATCGTCGGCGCTGCCCCGGGCAGGCTCGCTGTGCAGCTCGATCTGGCGCTCCCCCTGCGGCGCCAGGTCGCCGTGGGCGTCGACGGCCAGCGGGTGCATCTGCAAGGTCGCCAGCAGGCCGAACACGTCTTCCCAAAAGGCGTCGTCCGGCGGCCGCGCGACCGGCGGTGGGGGCATCGGCTCCACCCGAACCGCGGGCGCCTGCACCTCCACGGGCGGCAGCAGCGGGATGACGTCCGCGGGCACGTAGACGAACTCGGCGCGGTAGCCGCCGCCCACGTCCTCGAACGCGCGGAAGATCAGGCCCATGTACCACAGCTGCTCGGCGGCGTTCAGCGGGTCCGCCCACGGCTTCTCGCGCTCCAGCCGGCCCGAGCCGAGCTGCCGGACGGCCCCGAAGCGGTCCGCGAACAGGTGCGCCTTCAGGCGGCCGCCGGCCCGCAGCAGCGCGTCCACCGCCGTCCGGCCGTCCGGCGTCAGGCGGGCCAGCGCCCACTCCGTCGCCTCCGGCGTCAGCAGATCGACGCTCAGCTCCTCCACGGCGGGCATGGGGC
Source organism: uncultured Chloroflexia bacterium (assembly GCA_963843645.1). Taxonomy (GTDB): domain Bacteria; phylum Chloroflexota; class Anaerolineae; order DAOTYC01; family DAOTYC01; genus CAWJLE01. The sequence goes on from CAWJLE010000008.1 coordinate 139,676, forward strand.
GGACGCTCTCCAGCTCGAAGCCGCGCGCCCGGCCGATGGCGCGCAGCAGCGGCAGATCGTAGTCCACCAGGCTGTCGTGCAGATTGCGGAGCATGATCGATCCCCCCACCCTGATGACGGCGATTATAGCATGGGGGCGAGCCGCGCACGAATGGCGGGGGAAATCGTTTGGACCACGAAACTCGCGAAATGGCGCGAAGGACACGAAAAACGACTTCTTGTCAGCCAGGACAAGGTTATGCACCAGGGCTATCGCATCTCAAAAAAGGAGCGGTTTCCGGCAATCAATCTAGTCATGTCGGAATTGCACTATACCTAAAAGAAGCGTCGGTATCAACATCATCCTTCGGCTCTGGATGGAGCACATCTGCTATCGGCTCGGGGTTGAGCGCATGTGCAAACCGACCTAGCTTCTCTTTGTACTTCCACTCGCGATGAATAACCTCAGTTGGCGTCAGAGTCCGCGGCAGAGTTTGCAAAATCGTGAACTGCAGGTCCTTGGTGTGCCACCTATCATTCTTGAACAGCTGTTCGAGTTGAGGATTCCCACCAGTCGGATGTTTCGCATATTTTTTCCATCGTCCGAGGATTCCGTCTGCGCCGTACGCCGACCCCACGTATAGATCACCGCTGGAAGTGTTTGTGATGAGGTAGACCCCGGCTACTGCCGAGAGGAGCGTGTGCCACTTTTTGGTAGCGTCGGTGTCGTTCACAATAGCGACAAGTTGATCGTAGGCCAGGACGAAATCGAGGTAACCGGGAAAGTCGATCACATACCCCTCGGGTAGTATCTCGAGAACCTCTTTGTTCCCTGTGTCAATGACTCTACCTTTCCAGCACAGCCATTGATGCCATTTTATGGCAGCTGCACCCCATGCTATCACAACGCGTCCTTCGAGGTCCTCGTAGCCTGTCTGTTTCTCGAGCTCGTAGTAGTAAATGGGGTCAGATGATGACTGCTCTAGATCCTGAGGTTTGAGAAGATACTCCGCGGAGAAGCATGTCTCACAGCGCATCACCTCCTCCTCGCTCACGACTTTTCCATTACCACGCACCTTGTAGATGCCGAAAAGGAGTGCTTTAGAGTGCTCCAAACCAGTGAACGAAACAACAAACCCACACCCATCAAACTTGTGCCCGCCTTGGTAGCTCTGATAACGCTCAAGCTGACCAAATCGGCGCAGCTTGTCCACATCATAGATTTTGTCTTGATGTCTAATGATCTTTATGTTCGAAGTTGTATCCAGTTGTCGAAGTCCGAGTAGTTCCGCGATCCTGAGCATCTCTCCCTCCCTGGGCGCGACTTGGACACATGAGTCGCGAATGGCAGTGTCTCGCCGGCAAGCGCCAAGCAACTCAGATTCAAACACACTCGCGCATATTATTATACTGAGACCCACCATTTCATACCAGAGTTTGGGTCTGTCCGAGTTTTCAGGCGAGACCGTGGCCCGACTTCCGTCATTCTGAGGAGTGCTCGTCCTGACCATCAAAGATGCTGTCTGCAAAATCAATTGGCCGCCAGCCCAGACGGCAGATGCCCCTACCCATCCACAAACACGCAAATGCCGTCTTTCTGCAACGTCGTTATTCGTGTATTCGTGCTGGCATTCGTGGATGGCAACGACGCCGGGACGAGCGCCACAACGTAAACGCAATTGCCCCCTCCCATTTTTTGACCCTCCCCCCGCCCGGTGTAGAATCAGGTCAGATCCGGATGTGCAACCACTGGCGAGGTCCAACGATGGCGGACGAGCTGCAGGCATTCATCGACGGCCTTGAGGACGGCGTGATACTGATCGGCCGCGACCATCGGGTCCGGCAGATCAACGAGGCCGCGCGGGCCAGGTTCGGCGCGGGCGGCGGCCCGCTCGTCGGGCAGCCGTGCTGCGAAGTATTGCCCTGCGGCGAGATGGACGACTGCCCGGCCGACGACGTCTTCGCCACGGGCCGGCAGGCGCGGCGGACCCGCACCTGCGACCTCGACGGCCGTCCGGCGTGGATCGACGTCGTGGCGTCACCACTGCCGAACGGCGCGGGCGAAGTGGATCGCGTGGTCGAGATCTGGCGCGACGTGACCGAGCAGAAGCAGCTCGAACAGTGGTACGAGCGTCGCGTGCGCGAGCTCTCCGCCCTGCACCAGGTCAGCGTCGCCAGCAGCCAGTCGCTGAGCAGCCAGGAGATCTTGAATCACTCGCTCGACCAGGTCGTGGAGGTCATGCAGGTCGACGCGGCCGGCATCTACCTCCTGGACGACGCGAGCAAGCTGCTCCGCCTGCGCGCGTACCGCTCCCTGTCCGGCGAAGTGGCCCAGGACATCGACTTTCTGCGCCTGGGCGAGGGCTTCTCCGGCAAGGTGGTCGAGTCCGGGCAGCCGCTGATCGTCGACGACGTCCGCACGGACCCGCGGCTGACGCGGCAGATGCTGAACCAGGAGAGCCTGCGTTCCATCCTGTCGGTCCCGCTCCGATCCAGGGCCGGCCCCATCGGAACCCTCTGGGTCGCCTCCACCTCACCCTCGCGCCGGTTCGGGGATTCGGACCGTGACTGGCTGGCCGCGGTCGGCGGACAGGTCGGGCTGGCGCTGGAGAACGCCCGGCTCTACGGCGAGGTGCAGAAGCGCGAGGCGGAGCGCTCGCAGCTCCTGGCTCACGTGATCGACGCCCAGGAGCAGGAGCGCAAGCGCGTGGCGCGCGGACTGCACGACGAGATCAGCCAGACGCTGGCGGCCGTGGCCGTCGCGGCGGACGGCCTGCTGGACTCGCCATCGGCGGCGGGCCCGGAGCTGGGCGCCCGCCTGCTGCAGATCCGGACCGGGCTGTGGCGCGCCATAGACCGCGTCCACCAGGTCATCGTGGAGCTGCGGCCGAGTCTCCTCGACGATCTCGGCCTCATTCCGGCGCTCCGGTGGTATGCAGGCTCCAAGCTGGAGCCCCTGGGCGTGCGCCTCACGTTCGACTTCACCGAGCTCAGCCTGGGGCTCAGCCCCGAGCAGGAGACCGGTCTCTTTCGTGTCTTCCAGGAAGCGATCAACAACGTCGTCCAGCACGCGAGGGCGCGCAGCGTCAGCGTCTCGCTGACCCGCACGCCCGGCGCCGTGGAGGTCACGGTGGCCGACGACGGCCAGGGTTTCGATCCTAACGAGCCGTTCGACTTGCGCGCCGGCACCCGGGGCCTCGGCCTGCTGGGCATGCGCGAGCGATTGAGTCTGATGGGCGGCGAGTTGCAGGTCGATGCGAACCCGGGCCAGGGCGTTTGCGTGCACATCAAGCTGCCGCGCGGAGGGCCGGAATGACGATACGAATTGTCCTGGTGGATGACCATGCCATGCTCCGCGAAGGATTGCACGCGCTGCTGAAGGCGCAGCCGGACATCTGCGTGGCCGGAGAGGCGGAAGACGGGCTCGAAGCCATCCGCCTGGTCGACGAAGTCGCCCCGCACGTGGTGGTGATGGACATCGCCATGCCGCGCATGAACGGCCTGGAGGCGACCCGGCGGATCAAGAAGGCGCATCCGGACTGCCGCGTCCTGGTCCTCACCCAGTACGACGATCGCGAATACGTTCTGTCCATCCTGAAGGCGGGCGCGGACGGATACGTCCTCAAGCGCAGCGCGGGGGCGGATCTGGCCCACGCCATACGCGCCGTGTGGGCCGGGGACCCCGCCCTCGATCCCACGGCAGCCCGCGCGGTGATGGATGCGTTTATCTCCGGCGCCGCCGCCGCGGAGATCGAAGACCCCGGCTCCCTGACCGACCGCGAGCGCGAGGTCCTGATCCTCATCGCCGAAGGCTACAGCAATCAGCAGATCGCCGTCACCCTCCACATCAGCCCCAAGACCGTCGAGGTCCATCGCGGCAACATCATGACCAAGCTGGGCCTGCACAACCGCACCGACCTGGTCCGTTACGCCATCCGCAAGAAGCTCGTGCAGATCGACTGACGGGGCAGACCCCACCTTCCTGTGCCGGCGCGCGCCGCCCTCCTTCGACTTATGTCACCCTGAGGGAGCGTCGTTTGCGACCGAGGGGTCTCGCGCGCGAAATGCGAGTCCGTTTGGTGACGCCTGACGACTCGCATTTCGCGCGCGAGACCCCTCGGTCGCAAACGGCGCTCCCTCAGGGTGACATAAGGCAGAGGAGGGCGGCGCCCGCCGGCAGAGGAGGGCGGCGCCCGCCCCTACGGCTCAACCGCCACTGCGTGCAGCATCCGGTTCCCCCACATAGGTCGCCACTGCCCCGCCACGTAGGGTCTTCCCCCTATTCCCCGCCGCCCCGATCCGCGATACAATGAAATCAGAGGCCACGCCGCGTGATGAGTCGGCGACCGACGTCACCTACGAACCGAAGGGGACGAGGAGGTCCCAAGCCATGCCAAACGGGATCAGCCGGAGATCGTTCCTCAAGCTGACGGGAGCCACGACCGGAGGGCTGCTGCTGCCTGCCGCGTTTCTGGAGCACGCGGCTGCGGCGCAGTTTCCGCTCCACAAATCGATTGGTGAGGGCCGCACGATCTGCCCGTTTTGCGCGGCGGGCTGCGGTCTTCTGGTCGCCACGGACGACGGCGGCCACATCGTGAACGTGGAGGGCGACCCGGATCACGTCACCAACCGCGGGGCGCTCGACTCGAAGCCGATCGCGCTGCACCAGCTGTCCGGCAGCTCCTCCCGCCTCACGAAGGTCATGTACCGGGCCCCGTACAGCGCTCAGTGGGAAGAAAAGGACTGGGATTGGGCGCTCAGGCAGGTCGCGGATCGCGTCAAGGCGACCCGCGAAGCGACCTTCGTCGGGACTGATGCCGAGGGCGTTAAGGTGAACCGGACGGAGGGATTGGCCTTCCTCGGCGGCGCGGCCAACAACACCGAGGAAGCCTATCTCGCGGTCAAGCTCATGAGGGCGCTCGGCCTGGTGCGAATCGAACACGCGGCCCGTATATGACACTCCGCCACGGTTGCCGGTCTCGGCAGCACGTTTGGCCGCGGGGCCATGACCAACCAATGGGTCGATCTCAAGAACTCGGACTGCATCCTGGTGATCGGCGCGCAACCCGGCCGAGAACCACCCGGCGGCCATGAAGTGGATCACGGCCGCGCAGGCGAAGCGGCGCCAGGCTGATCGTCGTCGATCCGCGCTTCAACCGGACCGCGGCCCGCGCCGACATCTATGCTCGCCTGCGCCCGGGAACGGACATCGTCTTTCTCGGCGGTCTGATCCACTACGTTCTGGAGAAGGGCTGTACCAGAGGGACTACGTGCGGCACTACACCAACGCTGGGACCCTCATCGATCCGCGATTACCAGGGTCCGGCGGAGCTGGACGGCCTGTTCTCCGGTTTCGACGTCCGACCGCCAAGGCCTACGATACGTCGACCTGGGAGTATCAGCTGGATGACGCCGGCGAAGCCCGCGCAGGACCCCGGCCTGCAGGACCCGCAATGCGTGTTCCAGCTGCTGCAAGACGCACTATCCGCGCTACACGCCGGAGATCGTGGAGAAGGTCACCGGCTGTCCGAAGGACGATTTTCTGCGGGTGGCGGAGGCCTACGCCGCGACCGGGCAGCCGGACAAGGCCGGCACCATCCTCTACGCTGTGGGCCAGACGCAGCACACCGTCGGGTCCCAGAACGTGCGCATCATCGCCATGCTGCAGTTGCTGCTGGGCAACGTCGGCATGGCCGGCGGCGGGCGTCGAACGCCCTGCGGGGCGAGTCGAACGTGCAGGGCTCCACCGATATGGGCCTGCTGTTCACCAGCTGCCCGGCTACCTGCAAGTCGCCGACGGCGAGCACGCCATCCCACCTTGGCCGATACCTCAAGGTCGAAACGCCGCGCCGCGGGCTACTGGGTCAACACGCCCAAGTTCCTGGTCAGCCTGCTGAAAGCCTGGTGGGGCGACGCGGCCACCGCCGGACAACGATTTCGGCTACGATTACCTGCCCAAAGCGGGCGGCAGACCACTCCTGGATGTCGCTGTTCGAGGAGATGCACCAGGGCGCGATCAAGGGCCTGTGGATCATGGGCCAGAACCCGGCCGTCTCCGGGCCCAACGCTCGATTCGAGCGGAAGGCGCTCGAGAACCTGGACTGGATGGTGATCCAGGAGATCGTCTCGACCGAGACGACCGATTTCTGGCGGGCGCCCGGCGTGGATCCCGCGGACGGTGAAGACCGAGGTGTTCCTGCTGCCTGCCGCGGACGCCATGGAGAAGGCCGGCAGCATCGTCACCAGCGGGCGCTGCATCCAGTGGCGGCCCCAGGTCGCGGCCGCGCCCGGCGCCGCCCGGTCCGAAGTGTGGATTCTGGACGGGCTCTTCAAGGCGATCCGCCAGGGCTACCGAGCCAGCACGGACCCGAAGGATCGGCCGATCAAGGACCTGAACTGGGACTACGGCGCTGAGCCGGACGTCGAGCGTGTGGCCCGCGAGATCAACGGGTTCTGGACGCGCGACGTGTTGGACGAGCAAGGGCCGGGTCGTCGGCGCGCGTGGCAACCTCATCCCGTCGTTCGCCAAGCTGGCCAACGATGGCAGCACGGCGTGCGGCTGCTGGCTCTACGCGGGCTATTTCGTCGACACGGACGACGGCGAGGGCCGCACGCTGCCGGCCGCCAAGCGACGCGGCTCGCGAAGACCCGGGCGGTCTGGGCATCTATCCGTACTGGGGCTTCGTCTGGCCGCTGAATCGCCACATCCTCTACAATCGCTGCTCGGCTGACGCGGACGGCAAGCCATGGAACGCAGGATAGGGCGCTGGTCTGGTGGGATGCGGAAAAAAGTATCTGGACCGGCTACGACGTGCCGGATTTCGTGGCGCACGCTCGCGCCGGATGCGCCGGGCGGACGCAATCCGTTTACCATGCAGGTCGACGGCAAGGGGGCGCTCTTCGCCGCGCTGAAGGAGGGCCGCTTCCCCGAGCACTACGAGCCCGCTGGAAAGCCCCGTCAAGAACCTGCTGTCCGGGACTCAGATCGAACCCGGTGGTGAAAGCTGTGGAGCACGGACGCGGGCGCGGCGGTGGGCGACAACGTCGGGCACGGCGGAGCAGTTCCCGATAGTTGCGACCACTTACCGCGTTGACCGAGCACTGGCAGGCGGGCAGCGTGTCGCGCTACCTGCCGTGGCTGGCCGAAGCGCAGCCCGACATGTTCGTGGAGATGAGCGTCGAGCTGGCGGCGAGAAGGCGGTCAAGAACGGCGAGATGGTCGAAGTCAGTCGAGCGCCCGCGGTGCGCTTGACGGCCGTGGCGCTGGTCACGGCGCGGCTCAAGCCGCTGACCATCGACGGGCAGCAGGTCCACCTGATCGGCCTGCCCTGGCATTTCGGATGGATGGGTGTGGCGGCCGGCTCTTCGGCGAACGACCTGACGCCACACGTCGGCGACGCCAACACCATGGTCCCGGAATACAAGGCGTTCCTCGTGGACCTCAAGAAAGGCGGTGTGATCATGATGCGGAAAGCGATCCTCTACGATGCCTCCCGCTGCACGGCCTGTCGCGGCTGCCAGGTGGCCTGCAAGCAGTGGAACGATCACGAGGATTGGGAGGCGCCGCTCACCCACAACCGCGGCTCGTACGAGAATCCGCCCGATCTCTCGGCGAATACCTGGACGCGCATCTCCTTCCTGGAGCGCGAGCAGCGCGGGCAAATTGGAGTGGCTGTTTCTGAAGCGCGGCTGTTTTCATTGCACGCAGGCGGCCTGCGTGGAGGTGTGCCCGACCACCGCGCTGAAGCACCACCCGACCATCGGCAACGTCACGCTGGAGCCGGAGCTGTGCAACGGGTGCGGCTATTGCACGCAGTTTTGCCCGTTTCGGCATTCCCCGCCTGGACAGCAACGTGGTCACCGGGGCCGGCAAGTCGTCCAAGTGCAACTTCTGCCAGGACCGGGTGGTCAACGGCCGCAAGCCGGCGTGCGTTCAGACCTGCACCTCCGGCGCCCTGTCGTACGGCGATTTCGACGAGATGGCGGCGCTCGGTGAGGCCCGCGTGGCGGCGGTCAAGGCACAGTATCCGGCCGCCAACCTGTTCGGTGCGGACGTCCTCGGCGGGCTGGGCCAGCTCTACGTGCTGCTCGAGGATCCCGCCGTCTACGGCCTGCCCCGCAACCCGACCTACACGGTCGCCCGGGCGTGGCAGGAGATCGTTCAGCCGGCGGCCGAAGTTTCGTTCGGACTGGGCTTGTTCGGTGTGCTCGTGGCGTACGTGATTGCGCGGCGGAATATCCGCATGGAAGAATCGGAATGAGCTGGAAGCTGAAGAGCTCGAACTCGGTCATGCACCTCCACTGGATCCCGCGCTACGACGGGATGGAGCGCCTGCTGCACTGGAGCCACACCGTCGCGTTCCTGCCGCTGACGCTGACGGGCATGGTCCTGTTCATGCCCGTCTTCCTGCCGCTCGCCCAGGGCCAGGCGGGCCAGTTCATCCGGCTGATGCATCGGATCTTCGCGGTCTTCTTCGTCCTGGTGCCCATCCTGTACGCGCTGTTCCGGCCGCGACGCCTGCTGAACACGCTGCGGGATTTCAGATTCGGGCGCTACGACGCCGAGTGGTTCAGGACGGCCGGCCCCTATTTCCTGCTCGGCCGCAGCGTGGACGTCCCGCCGCAGGGCCGCTTCAACGCCGGCCAGAAGCTCAACGTGATCGTGATGGTTTCGGGAACCGTGCTCTTCACCATCACCGGCCTGGTCATGTGGTTCGGGAAATTCCTGGTGCCGCCCGGCCTGTTCCGCGCCATGGTGATCGTGCACGACCTGACGATGATCGCCTCCGTCAATATGTTCGTCATTCATTTCTACATGACGGTGGCACACCCGATGTTGTGGCAGGGCCTCGTCAGCTATGCGCTTCGGCCTGGTCTCGGAGGCGTACGCCCGCGAGCACCACGCCGCCTGGTACTATGGCGAGGAGCGCGCCCGGCAATTGTACGAGGAACGGAAGCAGGGCAAGACGGCGCCCGGCGATCGTGGCGCTCGTCCCGGCGATTGAAATCGCGGCAATGGGCGGCAAAGCCTGCCTGCGCAGGCTAACGACGAGGGGCAAATTGCATGCAAGGCGCGACCTTCTTGGACGAAATCGAACATTATCGCCGTTTTTGTCGTCGTCGTTAGCCTGCGCAGGCAGGCTTTGCCGCCCATTGCCGCGATTTCAATCGCCGGGGCGAGCGCCACGCCGCCTGGTACTATGGCGAGGAGCGCGCTCGGCAATTGTACGAGGAGCGGAAGAAGGGCAAGACGGCGCCCGGCGATCGTGGCGTTCGTCCCGGCGATTGAAATCGCGGCAATGGGCGGCAAAGCCTGCCTGCGCAGGCTAACGACGAGGGGCAAACTGCATGCAAGGCGCGACTTTCTTAGACGAAATCGAACATTATCGCCGTTTTTGTCGTCGTCGTTAGCCTGCGCAGGCAGGCTTTGCCGCCCATTGCCGCGATTTCAATCGCCGGGACGGCCGCCGCAATCATAATGCAATTGGCGCTGGTTCAGGCAGCTAACTCGTGTCGACGCGGTCACGATCTTTGGTCGCGATCTTCTCAGATCGGAGGAACTGACAATTGTTATAACCACGATACCTGGAATGAGATGGCCATCATGGTGAGGAAGGCGGTAATCGCGGACGCCGATCGTGAGCCGGAGCAATGACTGTGACGCCGAGCGCCTGGCGCCGGCTGAGATACTTCGAGAGGGACCCAAAACGATGTCGTCGTGCATGCACCAAGAGGACGAGAAGATACTGCTGGCGCTGGCCGCGGGCGGGGAGACCCACGTGGAGTTGAAGCCCCTGGTCAGCTTCTACGGCGCCGTGTTCAGAGCGCAGTTTCTGGCCAAGCCCGACCTGGCCGAGGACCTGCGGCTCCCGGACCCGGCGACGTCCCGCGAGCGGCTGGAGCGGGGCCAGGTCCTGCTGACGTTCGATCAGCTGGGGCTGGGCACCGAGCGCTTCCGCGGCCTGCTGCAGCAGATCACGGAGATCATCGTGCGGCACAACCCCGGCTGGGACCTGCCGCGCGGGCCGCTCGATCCTGCCGCCGTCATCGGCATCGCCCGCCGGTGGTTCCAGAGCGGCGAGCACATGGTGGGCAACGGCCCGCCGGCCACGCTGGTGGCCCTCGCCGTCGGCTTCACCGTGTCGGCCTACCTGCAGGAGGCGGCGCACCGGCTGGCGCCCACCGTCGATTTCGACGAATGGCGGCGCAACACCTGTCCCGTCTGCGGCGGCAAGCCCGGCTTCGGGATCCACTCCCGCGGGGACGGCAGCCGGCGCCTGTTCTGCCCGCGCTGCCACGCGACGTGGGCCTATCGGCGCGTCACGTGTCCGTTCTGCGAACACGATGAAAGCACCGCGTATTACCCGAGTGAGGATGAAGTGTATCGCCTGTACGTCTGTCGGGACTGTCACCGCTATCTGAAGACGATCGACTTGCGGCAAACCGAGCGAGACGTCGTTCCACCGGTCGAGCGAATCCTGACCGTCGCCCTCGACCTGGCCGCCCAGGAGAGGGGCTTCCTGTACAGCTGACATTTACGAATTCACTGAAGTTACTGAGGAGGATCTATACCATGGAAACGAAAGATTATCCGATTTTGGTCGTCGATGACGATCCGGATTTCATCGAGATCGCGCGTACTGTCCTGGAGTCCGAAGGGTACAACGTCATCGCCGCGTCGAACGGCAACCAGGCCCTGGAGCAGGTGCGGACCGAGCACCCGTCGCTGCGTCCTGCTCGACGTCATGATGTCGACCGTCCTGGACGGCGTCAGCGTGAGCCAGGCGATGCGCGACGATCCTGAGCTGAAGGACATTCCCGTCATCATGGTGTCTTCGATCGCCGATTCCGAGCACGCCGGAATGTTCCCGACGGACGAGGACATCCACATCGACTACTGGCTGTCCAAGCCGGTGCCCCCCAAGGAGCTGCTGCGAAAGGTCAATTCGCTGCTTAGCGTCTGATCATCATTCGCGCGAGGAGGCTTAGCTGAGAACATGGCCAGGATCCTGATTGTCGACGACGACCCCGATTTTGTCGAGGTCACCAGTACGGTCCTGAAGTCCCACGGTCATCAGATTCTGACGGCTGCCAACGGCAAGCAGGGCCTGGCGGTCATGCGCAAAGAGAAGCCCGACCTCGTCCTGCTCGACGTCATGATGTCTTACGTGCTGGACGGCCTGGACGTGACCGACCAGATGAGCCGGGATCCGGACCTCAAGTTGATCCCCGTGCTCATGATCTCGTCGCTGCCCAGCACGCGCTACGCCGGCATGTTCCCCACGGACGAGTCCGTGGCGATCGACGGGTGGCTGTCCAAGCCGGTGGCTCCGGATGAGCTGCTGAGCCAGGTCTCCCGCCTGCTGGCGTAGCGCCAATCGTACCTGCCGGCGACGCAGTTTCGAAGGACTCTGAAGGACTTGTATGGAAGAACATCTGCCGTGGCGTGCTGAGCTAATCGATCGTATCAGATGGCTCGTGCAGCTTCGCTGGTTCGCGGTGGTCGGCGCCTTCGTCGCGATCACCGTCGCCGATGCCCGGCTGCCCGGCGTGCTGCCGCTGGTCCATCTGTACGGCGTGACCGGCTTCATCGCCTGCTACAACATCTTCTTCTACCTGTACGCGCACGAGCTGCGGGCGTGGGACGACAAAGAGGCGAAGCTGCGCGCCGCCACGCTGCTGGTCCACGGGCAGATCGTGCTCGACCTGTTTTGCCTGACGCTGCTGCTTCACTACTCGGGCGGCGCCGAGAGCCCCTTCGCCACCTACTACGTGCTGCACATCACCCTCGCCAGCATCCTGCTGTCGCGGCTGGTCAGCTTCGTGTACGCCGCCCTGGCCGCGAGCCTGTATTCGGGCATGATCCTGCTCGAGTACTTCCAGGTGATGGGCCACGTCCACCTGGTGGCGATCTTCGACCCGGACCTGTACCGCCGCGAGACGTACCTGTTCGCGGCGGCCTTTGCCCTGGCGTCGACGTTGTTCTTTGCAGTCTACATCGCCTCGTCCATCGCCAGCCGGCTGCGCCACCGTGAGACTGAGCTCAACGACGCCCGGCTGGCGCTGCAGGCGCGCAGCGAGGAGCTGCAAAAGGCGAACGAGCAGCTCCGGGAGCTGGACAGGACGAAGACCCGCTTCTTGCTGACGGTGACGCACGAGCTGCGGGCGCCGGTGGCCGCCATCCAGAGCTACCTGGACCTGATCTTGCAGGGCTACACCGCCCCGGAGAAGCAGCGCGACGTCCTGCAGCGCTCACGGGCGCGCACCGGGGAGCTGCTCGACCTGATCGCCGAGCTTCTGCAGCTGGCCCGCATCCGGGAGATGGACGCCCGGCGCGTCGAAACGCAGCCCGTGGCGGTCGCCGCGGTGATGCAGGAGACGCTGGAGCTGTTCCGCGCCCAGGCCGCCGAGAAGAACCTGAGCATCGACGTGGACGTGGGAGCCGGGGAGCCGGCGGTGGTCGCCGCGGCCCCAGACCACGTCAAGATCATCTGGACGAATCTGATCAGCAACGCCATCAAGTATACCCCGGCGGGCGGACGAATCACGATCACCGTCAGCCCCAACCAGCGTGACGTAGTGGCCAGCGTGCGGGATTCCGGTATCGGCATCCCGCCGGAGAGCCTGCCGCACGTCTTCGACGAGTTCTTCCGCACCGATGAGGCCAAAGCGGTGTCCGCGCGTGGCACGGGCCTGGGCTTGTCCATCACGCGGCGGCTGGTCGAGATGTACGGCGGGCACATCGAGGTGCAGTCCCAGCCGGGCCTGGGCAGCACCTTCACCTTCGAGTTGCCTAGGCTGGCCGGTCAGGCGGCGCCGGGCGCGGCGTCCATCGCCGCCCCGGTCAAGACCAGGGTCGGCTGAGCACAGCCCAGTCCCACTGCATCGTGAACCGCCTCTTGGAGAATGGCGGCCTGTTCGTTTGTGAAGGATGTCACCAGGAGGCTTCCGAACTTCTGAAAACTTCGGAAGTCTGGGGGCGCAGGCTTTGACCCAGAGGATTTATCCTCAGGGCGCCTCGCGGAAGCCCAGAAAGGAGGATGCCACCCGCGTTGAGACCATCGGCCCTACCTTTCCGTTCGGCCTGTCGATCGTCGCCAGGCCACGAAGCCGCATTGTATCGCTCACGAGGAGGAATGCACATGGGACGACAACGCCCAGGTCCGCTGAGCTCCGAGCAGGCCGGCGGAGACGGCGGAGACCTGGTAACGGCCTTGAGGCATAAGGGAATCTCGCGGCGGGACTTCCTCAAATACTGTACCTGTCTCGCCGGCGCGCTCGCCTTGCCGCCGGGCGCCGTTCCCGACATCGTCCGCGCTCTGGAGGCGACCACCACCGCGCGGCCGCCGGTCGTCTGGCTCGAGATGCAGGACTGCGCCGGCTGCACGGAGTCGTTGTTGCGCGCCGATCGGCCGACGGTGGCCGAGCTGGTGCTGGATACGCTCTCCCTCAACTACCACGAAACGATCATGACGCCTTCCGGCAAGAACGCCGAGAAGTCCCTCCAGGACACGGTCGCGGCCGGAGGCTACATTACCATCGTCGAGGGCGCCATCCCCACCAAGGACGACGGTCTCTACTGCTGCGTCGGCGGACGTACCGCGCTGGACATTCTGCAAGAGGTCGCCGGCAAGTCGGCGGCGGTCATTGCGGTGGGCGCCTGCGCCTTCTACGGCGGCTGGCCCGCGACCACGCCGAACCCCACCGGCGCCAAAGGCGTCCGGGACGTGATCTCCGGCGTGCCGGTCATCAATCTGCCGGGCTGCCCGTACAACGTGGACAACCTCACGGGCACGGTGGTCCACTACCTCACCTTCGGCAAGCTGCCGGACGTCGACGACCTCGGCCGGCCCCTGTTCGCGTACGGGCGTCGCATCCACGACAACTGCGAGCGCCGCGGGCACTTCGACGCGGGTGACTTCGTGCAGGTGTGGGGCGACCAGGGCCATCGCAACGGCTGGTGCCTGTACCAGATGGGCTGCAAGGGACCCGTATCCTTCCACAACTGCCCGACCGTCCGCTGGAACAAGGGCACGAGCTGGCCGGTCGGCGCCGGCCACGGCTGCATCGGCTGCGCCAATCCCCAGTTCTGGGAGGCAGCCGCCTATCAGTCGGTGCCTATCCACGAGATCACGCCGCCCACGACGTACCCCGCCGCCGAGGCCGCCGCGCCGGGCCTCACGCCATTGTCTGCGGGAGTGATCGCCGGGGCAGCGGGCCTCGCTGTCGGGGTCGCGGCCGGAGTGGCCGGCCGAAAAGCGACCAGGGAGACCAAGGAGACTGAGAAGGAGGAATGACGTGGCGAACAAAATTGCCATCGACCCCATCACCCGCATCGAGGGGCACCTCCGCATCGAGGCCCAAATCGACGGCGGCAAGGTGACCGACGCGTGGAGCTCCAGCACGATGTGGCGCGGGCTCGAGATCATCCTGAAGGGTCGCGATCCGCGCGACGTCTGGCTGATGGCCCAGCGCATCTGCGGTGTCTGAACGACCGTACACGCGGTCAGCTCCGTGCGAGCTGTTGAAGATGCACTGGGGATCAAGGTCCCCGACAACGCGCGTATCATTCGGAATCTCATCGGCGGCATCCAATACGCGCAGGATCACGTGATCCACTTCTACCACCTCCACGCGCTGGATTGGGTGGACGTGACCAGCGCGCTCAAGGCCGACGCGGCCGCGACCGCCAAGCTGGCGCAGTCCATCTCTGATTGGCCCATGTCCAGCGTCGACTACTTCCAAACCGTGAAGGACAAGCTGACGGCCTTCGTCAACAGCGGCCAGCTGGGCCCCTTCGCGAACGGCTACTGGGGCCACCCGGCGTACAAACTGCCGCCGGAAGCCAACCTGATGGCGGTGGCCCACTACCTCGAGGCCCTGGACTGGCAGCGTGACGTCATCCTCGTGCACGCCATCCTCGGCAGCAAGAACCCCCATCCGCAGACGTACCTGGTGGGGGGCATGTCGATCACGCTGGACCCGAACAGCGAATCGGCGATCAACGCCGACAAGCTGGCGCACATCAAGGAGCTCATCACCCGGGCGCGCCAGTTCGTCGAGCAGGTGTACATCCCTGACCTGTTGGCCGTCGCCTCGTTCTACAAGGACTGGGCCGGCTACGGCGAGGGCCTGGGCAACTTCCTGGTCTACGGCGAGTTCCCCGCCGCGGACGGCAGCCTCCTGTTCCCGGCGGGGGTCATCCTGAACCGGGACCTGACCGCGGTCCAGCCGTTCGATCAGCAGAAGGTGGCCGAATACGTCACCCGCTCCTGGTACCAGTACGGCGCGGGCGACCAGACGGCCCTGCATCCCTGGGAAGGGGAGACCGCCGCCAACTACACCGGCCCGAAACCGCCGTACGACTTCCTGCAGACCGATGCAAAGTACAGCTGGCTGAAGGCGCCGCGCTACGACGACAAGGCCATGGAAGTCGGGCCGCTGGCCCGCGTCCTGGTGGCCTACGCGTCGGGGCAGCCCCGCGTCAAGCAGATCGTGGACGGCGTGCTGCAGAAGCTCGGCGTCGGTCCCGAGGCGCTTTTCTCCACGCTGGGGCGCACCGCCGCCCGCGGCATCGAAACCCAGGTCGTCGTGGAACGGCTGCAGCCCTGGCTGGACGAGCTGGCGGGACACATGGCGGACGGCGACCTGAACGTGTGCAACACCGACAAGTGGGACCCGGCGACCTGGCCCGCCACGGCCAAAGGCTGGGGCCACCACGAGGCGCCGCGCGGCGCCCTGGGACACTGGATCCAGATCGCGGACCAGAAGGTCGCCAACTACCAGGCCGTGGTCCCGTCCACGTGGAACGGCTCGCCGCGAGACGCCAAGGGACAGCAGGGCGCCTACGAGGCGGCGCTGGTGGGCACGCCCGTGGCCGACCCGGAGCAACCCGTCGAGATCTTGCGCACCATCCACTCCTTCGACCCGTGCATGGCCTGCGCCGTCCACGTCGTAGACACGCGCGGACGCGAGGTGACCCGGGTCGAGTGGCCCGGGCGCATGTGAGCCGGAGCCATGAAGAAGGCTCTGGTGCTCGGCCTGGGCAATATCCTGCTGCGCGACGAAGGCGCGGGCGTTCGGGTGGTGGAGCGCCTGCAGCGGCTCTACCAGTTTCCCGACGACGTGGGGGTCCTGGATGGCGGGACGCTGGGCCTCGATCTGCTGCCCTGCGTGGAGGACACGGAGCGGCTGCTGATCGTCGACGCCGTGGCCGCCGGTGAGGCGCCGGGCGCCATCGTGCGCCTGGAGGGCGACCGCGTCCCTGCGTTCCTGAGCATCAAACTCTCGCCCCACCAGGTGGGCGTGGCCGATCTGCTGGCCGCCGCCCGCCTGCGCGACTGCTGCCCGCCGGAGCTGGTGCTGCTGGGCGTGCAGCCGGAGGTCGTCGAGGTGGGGCTGGAGTTGTCGCAAACGGTAGATGCGCAGCTGCAGGTTCTCGCGGACCGGGCGCTGGCGGAGCTGGACCGGTGGGGAATCCGGTTCACCAGGAGGTTGGACCAACAGGAAGGCAGGTAGTCACATGAAACTAGACCGCAGGGGTTTCCTGAAGCTATCGGGAGCGGCTGTCGCCGGCGGGGCTGTCGTTTCGGCGCCGATACCTGCGAGCCACGCAGCGGGCACTGCGACCGTCGCTCTCGCGAACGAAGACGTCGGCATCCTGTACGACCCATCGAAGTGTGTGGGCTGCCGGGCGTGCCAGTCGGCCTGCAAGCAGTGGAACAAGCTGCCTGCTGAGTCGACGTACTACCAGACGCTGCCGGGCGAGACGGCCGGCAGCAAGCTGTACGATACGCCGCTGGGATTGACGGCCCAGACCTGGACGCTGATCAAGCTCAGCAAGGGCGGCGGGATCGGCTGGCACTTCTTCAACTACCAGTGCATGCACTGCACCGATGCCGCCTGCGTCACGGCCTGTCCCTCGGGGGCGATGTTCAAGGATCCGCGCGGGTTCACCGCGTACGACAGCAGCAAATGCATCGGCTGCGGATACTGCACCCAGTTTTGTCCGTTCGGCGTGCCGCATCTGACCACGGAGGACGGCCTCACCGGGACGCTGACGGGCCGGGCGAAGGCCGCCAAGTGCACCTTCTGCGAGGATCGCATCTGGAACGGCCTGGGCGGGCCGTCGTGCGCCGAGCGATGCCCCGTGGGCGCGCTCGTGTGGGGCCGGCGCTCGGACCTCATCCAGACGGCCAACTCGAGGGTGGACGCGCTGCGCGCCCAGGGCTTCAAGGACGTCAGTCTGTACGGCGAGCAGGTCTCCGGCGGGCTCCACCGGCTGAGCATCATGTTCGGCCCACCGGAGCAGTACCACCTGCCGGCGAATCCCGTGTCACAGACCGTGGCGCGGGACTGGAAAGACCTCCTCCACTGGGCCGGCCAGGGGGTCTTTGGGCTGGCGTTCGTCGGCATCCTCGGAGCCTTCTTCGTCAGCCGGCGCGCCATCCACATGGAGGACGTAGAATGAGCGTCAGGATAAGAGGAACCGGCAACGTCCTATCGATCCGGTGGATTCCCAAATACACCACGCTGGAGCGCTTTCTGCACTGGACGCACACCGCCACGTTCATCCCGCTTGCGCTCACCGGCTTCATCCTGTTCGCCTCGTGGCTGCAGCCGTTGGCCCAGGGGGAGGCGGGGATCTTCGTGCGCCTGGTGCATCGTATCGCGGCCGTCATCTTCGCGGGCGTGCCGCTCGTGTATGCGGTTGCGCAGCCGCGCCGGATGTTGATGAACGCGCGGGAGTTCCTGAGCTTCAGCGGCTACGACCTGCTGTGGCTCAAGGCCGCCTTCCCGTACTACGTGCTCGGCCGCCACGAGGACATGCCGCCCCAGCCGCGGTTCAACACCGGCGAGCGCATGAACGCCGTCGTCACCGCGGTCGGCACGGTCGTCTTCGTCATCACCGGCGTGCCCATGTGGTTCCTGCGCGGCCTCATGCCCGTGGGCCTGTACCAGGGCCTGGTAGTGGTGCACGACCTGGCGTTCATCGCCACCTTCACCATGTTCATGATCCACTTCTACCTGGCCGTGATCCACCCGCTGATGTGGCAGAGCCTGGTGAGCATGCGCTACGGCGTCGTATCCGAATCCTACGCGCGCGAGCACCACGCCATGTGGTACTACGGCGAAGCGCGCGCCCGCCAGATGTGGGAGGCCCGCCACAAGAAGTCCGGCGAGCAGGCGTAATAGTCAAAGACTTCCGAAGTTTTAGAAACTTCGGAAGTCTACCACAAAACGGAGGGTACCCGCCATGTGCCTGGCCATACCGGCGCGGATCGAATCGATCCACGACCTCGACGCAGTCGCCGACATGGGCGGCGTCAGCCGCACCATCAGCCTGTGGCTCACCCCCGAAGCGCGGGTGGGCGACTACGTGTACCTCCACGCCGGCTTCGCCATCAGCATCGTGGACGAAGCCCGGGCGCTGGACAGCCTGCGCCTGCTGCAAGACCTGGCCGACACGCACTCGCCGGAGGAGCTGTTCCTCTCCTCCGGCGACCTGCCGTCTGACCGGGGGCGCTGACCACGCGCGGCCAGGGTTGCGGTTAGCCCGCGGAGGCGGGCTCCCGCCTGGACGTCTGTCGGGCAATGTTGTAATCCAGACGCGACCTTGGTCGCCCTGGCCCAACCCGTGCAACGGGGCGGTGGGCGCCCCCGCGGACCGGGCCAGGGCGACCGAGGTCGCGTCTGGATTACAACATTGCCCGACAGACGTCCAGGCGGGAGCCCGCCTCCGCGGGCTAACCGCAACCCTGGCCCAACCCGCGGCCCGCCCCGTTGCCCGGACCGGGCCAGGGCGACCGAGGTCGCGTCTGGATTACCAAGCCCGCCTCCGCGGGCTAACCGCAACCATGGCCCAACCCGCGGCCCGCCGCGTTGCCCGGGTCAGGCCAGGGCGACCAAGGTCGCGTCTGGATTACAAAGCCCGCCTCCGCGGGCTAACCGCAACCCTGGCCCAACCCGCGGCCCGCCGCGTTGCCCGGGTCAGGCCAGGGCGACCAAGGTCGCGTCTGGATGACGACCTTGCCCGCCTCCGCGGGCTAACCGCAACCCTGGCCCAACCCGCGGCCCGCCCCGTTGCCCGGACCGGGCCAGGGCGACCGAGGTCGCCTCTGGATGACGACCTTGCCCGACAGACGTCCAGGCGGGAGCCCGCCTCCGCGGGCTAACCGCAACCATGGCCCAACCCGCGGCCCGCCGCGTTGCCCGGGTCAGGCCCGGGCGACCAAGGTCGCGTCTGGATGACGACCTTGCCCGCCTCCGCGGGCTAACCGCAACCCTGGCTCAACCCGCGGCCCGCCGCGTTGCCCGGGTCAGGCCAGGGCGACCAAGGTCGCGTCTGGATGACGATCTCGTCCGACAGACGTCCAGGCGCGCTCCGTGAAAGACTTCCGACGTTGCCCGGCGGTCTTGTGCCGGGAGTTTCCAAAACTTCGGAAGTCTGCCCGCGCCTACAGCAGAATCCACACCCCCTCCACCAGCACGACCGTCGCCGCCAGGCCGACGGCCGCGAACAGCCTCAGCCGCGCCATGCTCTGCTCGAAATCGTCCACCTTGAGCTCGCGGGAGTGCCGCACGTACCGAATCGTGAAGAGGGTCGCCGGGACCATCAGCCCGTAGCGGACCACGGTCAGCGGGACGAAGAACGCGGGCGGCTCCACCGCGGCGGCGACGCCGACCAGCGTCGCGACCACGAATTCGAATCCCCACGCCAGCGCAATGACCGCATTGGGATAGATGAACATGCTGTTGCGCCACATCGGCTTGATGAAGCTCCACTTGGCGTAATCGCCGGACAGCGGCATCGGCGTGAAGAGCGAGCCGAACCACAGCGCGGCCTGCGCCAGCGAGCCGAACAGAGAGCCCGTGCGCTCGAAGCCCCGCACTCCGGCCAGCGTCAGCACGGCCGCGATGAGGAAGAAGGCCGCCCCGCCGAGCTCGAACAGGGTCGTCTCGTTGTACCGGACGCGGTACGCGACGAGCAGCACACTCATCGCCAGCGGCAGCCCAACCCCCAGCCACGGCGAGTTGCTCGGCCCGAAGAAGATCCAGAACACGTACCAGGGCACGAAAGCGACCTGCATCCACACCATGCCCGAAGCCGCGATCGGTCCCGGCGGATTGGGCGTCCTGGCCTCCACCGAGAACCCCTCGCGGGGGTTGAACAGCTCCCGCATCCGGGCCAGCAGAGACAGGTCCCCGCTCACTGTGTACAGGCCCTGCTTCATCGCCTCCTGCCCGTTCAGCTCGCCGCGGCGGATCCTCAGCCACACCTCCGACGGCGTGGCAATCGTCAGAGTGGGGGCAGGCGCAGCGCCGACGTGGAACGTACACTCGCCGCCGGCGATGCTCAGGTGGTACATCCCCGGTTCCGCACCGCCGGCGTCGAATTGGATGACGGCCGCCAGGTCGCCGGCCGCCGCGGGATCGAACACCAGGGTCATACTCTCGATGGTCTGGCGGAAATTCATCTGCGGGACAGACGTCGCCATGGGATTCCACCTCCTTCGTGCCTCGGAACGCAAGGTCTGGCAGCGGAGACTTCAGACGCAGCGCGTCTCGGCAATTGATGCACGTTTACCATAATGCGAGAGTGCCCCTTTGGGGCGGCAGCCCCCTCTCCCGCCTCTCCCCCACAGGGAGAGAGGAGAAAGTCCTATGATGTTCTTCTGCCTGGCAAGGGAGGGCCATTCTCCTCTCTCCCTGTGGGGGAGAGGCGGGAGAGGGGGCTGCCGCCCCAAAGGGGCCCGCGTCCGAAGCCTAGTACCCGCCGTACTCCTGGAGCGTCTCCCACCACGCGACGATGTTCTCCGGCGGGACCTCGCCCTGGATGATGTGGATCGGCGCGAAGATGAAGCCGCCGCCCGGCGCCAGGTCCTCGATGCGCCGCCGGGTCTCGTCCCGCACCTCTTGCGGCGTCCCGAAGGACAGCACGCGCTGCGTGTCGCAGCTCCCGCCCCAGATGGTGAGGTCGGCGCCGTACTCACGCTTGAATTTGGCGGTATCGTCCATCCCCTTCGGGCTGACCTGCCACGGATTGAGGATGTCCACGCCGGCCTCAATCAGCAGCGGTATCGTCTCGTAGATCGCGCCGTCGTTGTGGAAGAAGATGTAGGCTTTGCCCTTGACCTTGCTCTTAACGAACTCGAACAACCGCTTGTGGTAGGGCCAGATCATCTCCCGGTACATGTCCAGCGAGACCAGCAGCCCGTTCTGGTGGCCCAGGTCGTCCGCACAGGAGATTACCAGGAACTCCTGCTCGCCCACCGATTCCACGGCCTTCTCCCAGTACTGCATCTTGATCTCCAGGATCTTGCTCATGATGGCGTGGACGAGCTTCTTGTTGCAGACCATGTCGACGAAGAACTTCTCGTAGCCGGTCATCCACATCGCGTGTTCCCACATGCCCGAGCTCATGCGTTCGAGAACGAACGCCCGCTTCTCGTCGTGGACCACCCGGTCGGCGTGCGCTTTCATGCCGACGTAGCGGGCCGGGTCGAGTGGGTCGGGCCAGGGGTAAGCTTCGACGTCTTGCACCGTCTCCACGTGGGCCAGCGGGCTGAGGTACAGGTCGTAGTAATACCCGCGTTCCCGCGGCATCTGCCAGCCCATGCCCCACTCGTCGATCAGACGGAAGTGGTTCCCCACCAGCCCCAGGTCTTTGGCCGGCCCGGGATTCGACGGCGGGCAGGGTCCGACGTTGCTCACGTCGACGCCCAGCCTGTCGGCCGTCTCCGCGTCCGTCACCCCCAGCTGGGTGACCTGGTCCCACACCACGGCCTCGGTTTTCAGCCCCAGATACCGCTTCAGGTTCCGCAAGGCGTTGACGTTGATTCCGGTGACCATCGCGCCACCCAGGTCGAAAGGCACCCGATCCGGCTCCCGATGTTCCAGCGCAGTCCGCACCCGCTCGTAGCTCGTGTATTGCATACAGAAGGCTCCTTCCTGATCTCGACTGGCGCACCTTGTGTTGACGTTGCCACCGCACGCGGCGATGGTCGCAATTTGAGAACTTTTTGCAGAAATGCCCGAATTTGGACTTTTTTGCATTTACTGTAACGGTAGTTACTGGCTTCGGCCAAGAGGTGCATATTATGTGATGTGAGTAGTCGAATACTACTGCCCAAAACTAAGCCTGCTGCACTCCGCCCCGCAAAATGCGGGCCGGGCTGCCGCGGTTCGAATCGCCCAGGAGGGACACTCCTGGGAACGCAAGGAGGCGTTCTAATCGTGAGTCACAAAACCGTTTTCGCATTGGTGTTGACGTTGAGTCTTGCCGTTTCGCTCGGTGTCTTGATGATGCCGGCCTCGCCGGCTTCGGCCGCCAATCCGGCCAGCCTGGATCCCGGCTTCACCAACCAATACACCGTCGCCCCGGGCGACACTCTGTCCGCCATCGCCAAGAAATTCAACACGACCGCCGATCTGCTCTCCATGGCCAATGCCATCGCCGATCCCAACTACATTCGAGCCGGTCAGGTTCTGATGGTACCGGACGCGAACATGGCGTCGGACCCCGACGTGTCGCTGGATATCCTCGACCAGCAGCAGATGGCCTCTCACGCCGTCGCTTTTGACTACCAGGCCGACCGCATCCCGACGGATTCGGACGACACCGCCGCCCTGTCTGCCACGGCGCCTGCAGCCTCACCCGCGACTGCGCCCATCACGCCGGGCGTGAGCGACTAGCCCCGCCGGCACGCCGCAACGCAACATTCCGGAATCCGCTTAGAGTAGACTTCCGAGTCATTGCTTCGGAAGTCTACTCTTGTTTTGCTCGCGCGCCGTCGACGGGCGTGGGACCCCTGGCGAAGGGCAGGCTATTCGTCGCCGGTCGGCTGGACCGATCCGGCTTCCACCATCAGGATCGCGGTCCGTTCCGGCGCCCGGGTCCGGTGGACGACGCCGCGCGGCACGGAGTATCCCTGGTGCGGCTCCAACGTGATCGTCTGGTCCTCGAGATCGATCAGGAACCGGCCTTGCAGCACGAAGAAGAACTCATCTTCCTTGTCGTGTTTGTGCCAGTGGAACTCCCCTTGCATGATGCCGAGCCGGACCACGCAATCGTTCACGCGGCACAGCGTCTGGTTGAACCACGGCTCCCGGCATGCGGCGATGAGGCCCGGCACGTCGATCAGCTCCAACGGCCCGAATTTGACGTCGAGATTGATGTTGTACTTGGGCTGTTCCGTCATCACGCACCCCCACTCAGGAATACTCGCAACCGCAGCGGAGAAATGAAACCGCAGATGAACACAGATAAACACAGATCAGAAAGGCAGATTAAGACAGACAAAACAACAGCGAGATGAAACCGCAGATCGGCACAGATAAACACAGATCACAAACACAGACCAAACGGACGAAACAACAGCGAGACGAAACCGCAGATCAGCGCAGATAAACACAGATAAAAGAAACTACAGATAGAGACAATCTCCAATCACTCTTCACTCTGTTTCGCAGTATCGCTTACAGCTCTTTTCTTTCTGTCTTTTTGCTCTTGTCTCTTCTTATCAGCGTTGATCCGCGTCCATCTGCGGTTGCCTGTCTTCCTGTTTTTATCTCTTCTTATCTGCGTTGATCCGCGTCCATCTGCGGTTGCCCATCTTTCTGTTTTTATCTCTTCTTATCTGCGTTGATCCGCGTCCATCTGCGGTTGCCTGTCTTTCTGTTTTTATGTCTTCTTATCTGCGTTGATCCGCGTCCATCTGCGGTTGCTTATCTTTCTGTTTTTATCTGTTTTTATTTCTTCTTATCTGTGTTCATCCGCGTCCATCTGCGGTTGCCTATCTTTCTGTTTTTATCTCTTCTGATCTGTGTTCATCCGCGTCCATCTGTGGTTCCCTGTCTTTTGGCTCCATCTGCGGTTGCTTCTGTCTGTCCGAGGTTTCATTGTTCTCCTCCGCGTACGCGCGCTCGATCGCCGCCGCCAGGTCGTCCTCGGCAGGCGTCAACCCGCAGATCTCGCGCACAGCCGCCGGCAGGCCCGCCGCCGCGATGCGCTCTCGCACGTGCACCGCACTCGCATCGTCCGGATTCTCGAACCACAGCGCCGCGGCGATCACCCGCGCCAGGTCTGCGAACCCCAGGCTGTGCCGCCGCGCGATCAGCGCCGGGCCGACCAGCCGGTCTTCCCGGCCCAGCTTCCGGCGCGGATCGGCGCCGACCCGCGCGACGCGGTCACCCAGCGCCGGGTTGTCCAGCCGGTTCAGCACCCGCTCGGTCCACGCCTCCGGATCGCCGTCGGCAAAAGCATACTCCGCCTGCAGCCCCGCCAGCGCCTCGCGCAGCGCGCCCTTCACGCCGGACCACACCCACGAATCCGCCACGCAGTCCGCGGTCAGGGCGTGGCCTCGCCGCGCGCCCAGGTAGGCGAGCGCCGCGTGCGCCATATTGTACATGTAGAGCTTGCGCACCTCCTCGGCGCGCATGTCGTCCACCAGCCGGAGGCCGGGGACCCGCGGGGCCTCACCTTTCAGCCCGTGCCGGTCCACCGGGAAGTCGACGAAGCCGTCCGTCCACACCAGCAGCGGATCGCGCTCCAGCTCGCCCGCAGGCGGCTCGACCACGCCGCGCATCGCCAGCGTCTCGACGACGCCCAGGCGCTCGGCGGCGTAATCCGCCGCGTCCGGGGGCAGGGCTTCGAGAAGCAGAGCGCGGAACCGCTCGGCCGCGTGGACCAGGTTGGTGCACAGGAGGATGTCCAGGACGGCCGCGGGACGCTCCGCACGCCGGCGCAGCAGGCCCGGCGCCAGTTGTCCGGCGACCGTAGGAAAGTCACGAGGATATACGACGATGACGACGTGATCGGCCGCCGCCACGGCGGCGGCCAGTGCGTCCGCCTGCACGGTCGAGAGCGCCGTGTAGCCCGCAATCACCTCGTCGCGCCGAGGCTCGGTGCGGTTGACCTTCACCACCGTGTACCGCCCCGCCGCCTGCAGTCGCGCCATCAGCTCCGGCGACCGGCCCACCAGCGTGACGTGGTACCCGGCCGCGCTGAACAGATCGGCCACGTACCCGCGCCCCATCCGCCCGGCGCCCCACACGACGACCTTCCTGTCGGACATCGGATCCTCTCCCGCACCCATCCCGGTTCGAGTCTTCAGCTTGTCATCGAGAGACGCGGAAGCAAGTGAGCCTCCGCGCCTGGGATTGTAGCGCGGGAATCGCCGCCGGTCAATTGGGAAACCAGGGTGGGTGTATCCCAGATTTTGGGCGAGACCGTGGCCCCCGACGACTGTCATTCTGAGCTGCAATATGGTCCGCGGCGGACCACTGATTGGGCAAGAAACAGACTCGCGGGCGGTGAGGTGTATGTGTATAATGGGGGGCGAGTTCAGACAGTTAAGACCGGCGCCTCATTGGTGCGCACGAGCCCGACTCTGAGCTTGGTTCCGACTATTAGTGACTCATTGATTGGTGGCGTAGACCCCGGTTAGTAGCATTCCGAGTTCGTACGAGATAGTCGGGTCTGGACTCTGTGCAGCGAGATATTTAACCCAGAGTAGAGGTGAGTCCATGAGTCAGAAGACCAGTCGTCGCCCCCGCGTGGCGCCCGCCCCCGTGTTGGAACAGTTGAATCTCGATGCCGCCGGGCTAGATATCGGCGCCAGCGAGATCTACGCCTGTGTGCCAGGGGACCGGACCGACCAGCCGATTCGGGTGTTTCGCACGTATACGGCCAGCCTGCATGAGTTAGCCGATTGGCTGGCCCAATGTGGGATCAAAACCGTGGCGATGGAATCGACGGGCGTGTATTGGATCGCGGTGTACAACATCCTGGAAGCGCGTGGCTTCGAAGTCTATCTGGTCAATGCCCGCCACCTCAAGAACGTGCCGGGGCGCAAGTCGGATGTATCGGATTGCGAGTGGTTGCAGCAACTGCACAGTCACGGCTTGTTGCGGGCCTCGTTTCAGCCACCGGCCGAGATCTGTGCGTTGCGGACCCTGGCGCGCCAGCGCGATAGCCTTATCAAGTCGCAGGCGAGCCATATTCAGCACATGCAGAAAGCGTTGCAAGTGATGAACGTCAAACTGAGCGAGGTCGTGTCGGACATCACGGGCCTGACCGGGCAGCGCATCATCCGGGCCATCCTGGCGGGCGAGCACGAGCCCGGCCGCTTGGCGCAGTTGCGTGACCCGAAGTGTGCCAAGAGCGAGGCGGAGTTCGCCCTGGCGCTGGCCGGCACCTACCAGTCCGAGCAGGTGTTCGTCCTGCAGCAAGCTGTGGCGCAATACGATTTCTTCCAGGGCCAACTGCAGGAGTGTGATGCGCAACTGGAGGCCGTGTACGCCCAACTGCCACCGGCCACGCCGGGCGCCAACTGCCCGCCCCCAGCGGCCCGAACGACCAAACGGCGCAAAAACCAAGCTCACTTTGATCTGTCGGGCCACCTGTATCAGCTGACCGGCGTGGACCTGACGGCCATTGATGGCCTGGGGGCCTTAACCGTCCACACGATCATCTCCGAAGTGGGGGTCGACCTGACCAAATGGGAGACGGCCAAACACTTCACGTCCTGGCTCGGCCTGGCGCCGTGTCCGGAGAAATCGGCCGGCCAGGTCCTCCATACGGGCACCAAGAAGACCGACAACCGGGCCAATCAGGCCTTCCGCCTGGCCGCGCAGAGTGTGAGCCGCAGCCAGTCGTCGATCGGGGCCTGTTACCGCCGCTGGCGCGCCCGCGTTGGTGCCGCCGAAGCCATCACTGCCACGGCCCACAAATTGGCCCGCATCTTTTACAAACTGCTCAAGGATCACGTGCCCTACAAGGATCCGGGCCCAGACGACTACGACCGCAAACACCGGGCCCGCACGATTCGCAACTTAGAACGCAAGGCCAGCGCCGTGGGTATGCGCGTGGTACCGATCGACGTACCTCTTGTTTCTTAGTAGGAGCGTCGTTCAGCGACGAAGAATCTCGCGCGCCATTGACGTCGACCTATCTCGCGCGCGAGATTCTTCGTCGCTGAACGACGCTCCTCAGAATGACAGTCGTCGGGGGCCACGGTCTCGCCCAAAATCTGGGATACACCCACCAGGGCAATCGCCCTAGCAAGTGGGTACTTCCGCCTTGTTTTGTTGACTGCATCATTGCATCTGTACGTGGGCCAGGGTGGCGCCTCGCCGGCAACCTGGGACGTGGCCAAACCGAAACCGGGCGGCCCGCTCGCGGCGGACCGCCCGGCTCCAGGCGGCGCTACCTCAGGAACTTGGACACGAAGGGAGAGGTCTCGCCACGACGCATTAAGTGGCCGGAAGACCCCTCACCCAGGAACTCCGAGAACCACGATTCGTGCTCGATTTCCTCATTGAGGATCGCGCTGGACAGCTCGTACGTCCGATGATCCTTTCCGGCCGTCAGATTGCAGATGTTGGTGTACCCGCGCACCGCACACCGCTCGGCGTTAACCAGCACCGTCAACATGGCGGTGATATCGGTCGGATCTTTGGGGAGCCGGGCGGGGGAGCAGGCCGACATGTCGTGGAACGCCTTCATGTCGTCCGGCAGGTGCCCGCCCAGCTCGTAGATCCGCGGGAACAGCGCTTCGAAGTGGTTGCGGTCTTCGACTCGGGCCGTCTCCGCAATCTCCTTGATCCCCTCCCCCTGCAGTCCGATCAGGTTCGCCCGGAGGATCGTGTAGTAATAGTACGTGGTCAGCTCGGCAGCGGCATTCTTGACGAGCAGCTCCAATAATTGGTCGACGTTCACGCCCGCTTTTTCCACCATTTCACGCGCAACCTTAGCCATTTCGTTTCTCCTTTCGTTCGTCGTCCTCAAGGCTGAGGTTTCCTTTGCCATGGCATTGTCTGCCGTTGCAGATTCTATCACCGCTGAATTGACAGGTCAATTGAAAGAGCGTTTTGCGAAATTGGAGTTCTGCTTCTGCCGTCTAAGAGCTGAAGCGAAAACCACGGAGGCACGGAGAAAAGCAAAGACAACGGCAAACGACAAAGACTTTCACCACGAAGGACACCAAGGGACACAAAGAAAGACAACAACAAGAAAGATAACAGATAACGACAGAAACTGTTTATCGTTTATCGTTTCCTGTCTTTTGCTTTGTCTTTCTTTGTGTCCCTTGGTGTCCTTCGTGGTGAAAGTCTTTGTCGTTTGCCGTTGTCTTTGCTTTTCTCCGTGCCTCCGTAGTCTTGCTCCTCGGCTCATCGGACGGCAGGGCCTTCGCTTACACCAATTGCAGGGCGCGGAGTGTGGCCGGGAAGTCGTCGCGATGGACGTCGTGGCCGGCGCCCGGCAGATCCACCAGCGAGCCCCCGTTGGCGCCCATGGCCTCTTCCACCGCGGGGCGGATCTCCGGGGTGACGATGCCGCCCTGCGCCGGGTCGGCGGCGACGATCGACCAGGGCACGTGCACCTGACGCAACCGCGGGATCAGGTTCAGCCCGGGATTGTCGTCCACGAGGGCGGGCGGAGCCAGCGGGCTGGCCTTCTCCAACGCTTCGGCCTTCCAGAACACGTCCCCATCGTCCCAGCGCGGGTACACCTCGCGCAGCGTCACAGCCAGCTCGGCGCGGGGCGTGCCGCACATCCTGGCCAGTCCCTTGACGAACGCATCCGATCCTTCCGCGAAGAACAGCAGCGGGTCCACCAGGATGAGGCGGCTCGGCGGCGCCTGCATGCCGGGTTCCGTGGCGTGGACCAGCGCGACTGCGCCGCCCCACGAATGCCCGGCGACGATCGGCGAGCGGACGTCCAGCGCCGTCATCGCGGCATCGACGGCCGCCGCGGTGTGCTGCAGCGCGTAGCCGTCGGCCGGCGGGGTGCTGTCACCATGGCCCGGCAGGTCGGGCGCGACGACGCGGTACCCGGCCAGCGCCAGCGCCGGACCCATTCGCCACCACGTCCGCGACGTGCTCGTCAGCCCGTGGATCAATACCACGTCTCGCTTGGCCTTGCATGGCCGGTTCAGCGGATCGACGCCCGGCGGAACGTCGTTGCCCCAAATCAGGTAGGCCATCCGCATCCCGTTCACCTGCACTTCGCCCATTTGCGGCTGCAATCCACCATCGAACGCTGTGTCCACTGTTCCCTCCGCGTGATCGGTCTCTTCCCCGGTCGTCATTTGGCCAACGTCCACACGTGCCCGCCGGAGCTGACGGCGCAGGGCGTACCGCACGCCCCGCTCGTGTGCTGCGCGCAGTGCACGCAATCCCCGCTGCAGTCGGCGAACGCCATCCGCCGCACGTAGCCCATCCGCTCCAGGTCCTCCAGCATCATCTCCACGAGCGTCTCGCTCGTGTCCAGCTCGCGGGCGAGGTCGCGCAGGCTCGTGATGCCTCCACCCCGCAGCCGCTCCATCACCTGTTCCAACATACCGCACCTCGAGAGGCGGTCAGCGATCAGCATTCAGCATTCAGCAATCAGCATTCAGTAACGGCTGACGGCTGATCGCTGACGGCTAACCGCTGACGGCTGACCGCTGACGGCTGACCGCTGATCGCTGACGGCTGACCGCTGATCGCTGACGGCTGACCGCTGATCGCTGACGGCTGACCGCTGATCGCTGACCGCTATTCTACACCATCGACGCGACGGCGTAAACGATGCCGCCGACGCCCAGCGAAACCACGAGCAGGAACAGCAGGTTCAGCGCCATCCAGCGCCAGCCGGCCTCCTGGCGGATCACCGCCATCGTCGCCACGCAGGGCACGAACATCAGCTGCACCACCAGGTACGCCAGCGCGCTCGCGGGGGTGATCGCTCCCGCCAGGGTATGCGCCAGGCTCGTGCCGCTCGCGCCGTACAGGATGCCCAGCGTCGCGACCGAATTCTCCTTGGCGATCACGCTGGTCAATAGCGCCACGACGAGCTGCCAGTTTAGACCCACCAGCCGGCCCGCGGGAGCCAGGACCTGCCCAATCGCCGCCATGTAGCTGTGCTCGATGCCGGGTCCGGGAAAGTACGACAGCGCCCACACGCCGAGCGACGCGGCGACCATGATCGTCGCCGCCTTCTGCAGAAACGACAGGGTCCGCTGCCACACCAGCAGGCCAATGGCGCGCACGGTGGGCACGTGAAACAGCGGCAGCTCCATTATGAAGGCCGCGTTCTCGCCGCGCATCGCCACCCGGTCGACGATGAAGCCGGCCACGACCAGGACCAGCAGCGCCAGCGCCACCAGCCCCCAGGCCACCACCGCGGCGGACCGTCCGAAGAAGGCCGGCGCCAGGAAGGCCAGGACGGCCAGCCGGGCCGTGCACGGCACCAGCGGGGCCAGCATGATCGTCAGCAGGCGTGCCTTGGGCGCCTCGATTACGCGCGCGCCCATCACCGCCGGGACGTTGCAGCCGAAGCCCAGGAACAGCGGCAGGAAGCTTTTGCCGTGCAGCCCGATCAGGTGCATGAAGCGGTCCATCACGAAGGCCGCGCGGGCCATGTAGCCGGTCTCTTCCAGGACGCCCATCGCAGTGAAGAAGATGATCAAAATGGGCACGAAGGTGATCACCGTGCCGACGCCCGCCAACAGGCCGTTGACGAGCAGGTCGCTCAGCCAGGGCAGCGCGCCCCCAAACAGCACGTCGATCGCGGCACCGATGGCCCCCACGCCCACTTCCAGCAGGGTCTGCAGCGGTGCGGCGACGGTGTACGTCAGCCAGAAGACGACGCCGAGGATCGCCAGCAGCACGCCGACGCCCCACAGTGGGTGGGCCAGGACGCGGTCCAGCCGCGCCGTGAGCCCGATCTGGCCGATGGCCGGGCGGCGCATCGCCGCGCGCGTCATGCGCCCGATCCACTCGTAGCGACCGCTGGCGACGGCCATCATGCCGTCCTCGTGCGCGGCCAAAATCTCGCGAACGGCGTCCCACTTCTCCGGCGGCAGACTCCGCTGCATCCAATCGGTCATCACGCGGTCGCCCTCGAACAGCTTCAGCGCCACCCAGTCCGGTGGGTACGGCGCGGGCACGGCGTCCCCGATCTGCGCACCCAGCTCGGCCAGCGCCTCGCGGTGGTCGGCGCGGATCTCCGGCCGGGTCGGGGCGTAGCAGCTGGGATTGTGCACCACTTCGTCCACGGCTTCGAACAGCTCGCGCACGCCCTGGTTGCTGGCTGGCGATCATCGGCACCACGCGGACGCCGAGCGCCGCCTCCAGCACGTGCGCGTCCACCTGCACCTGCTCCTGCTCCGCCACGTCCAGCATATTCAGCCCAATGACCACGGGCGCCGGCAGCGGCAGCAGCTCGGATACCAGGTACAGCGTGCGCTCCAGTGAAGCCGCGTTGATCACGGCGACGACCACGTCCGGCCGCTCGGTGATGATGAAATCGCGGGCGATGACCTCTTCCGGCGAGTTGGCCGACAGGCTGTAGGTGCCGGGCAGGTCCACCAGGCGGTAGGGGCTGCCGTGGAAGGTGAAGGTTCCCTCCTTGCGCTCCACCGTCTTGCCCGGCCAGTTGCCCACGTGCTGGCTCAGCCCGGTCATCATGTTAAAGACGGTCGACTTGCCCACGTTCGGCTGGCCCGCCAGGGCCAACGACGATCGGCCGCTCCGCGAGGCCTTCGTGTTCCACGCCACCCTTCACGGCCGGCGGCAGCGAGAGAGGACGATCCGAATCCTCGTGACACGACACCGCCTACACCTTCCTGACCTTAATCTGCTCGGCTTCGTGGCGGCCGAGGGCGACGCGGGTGTCACGCACCGTAACGATGATCGGCCCACGGCCGAAATTCTGCACCATCGTGATTTCCTGGCCGGGCAGAAAACCCAGTACCGCCAGGCGATTGATCAATCCCCGCCCGGCGGTAAAGCATTCGAGGCGAGCGGTTTGGCCGGCGCTCAGGTCGCCCAGCGGGATCGACACGTTTGCAGTGGACATTTGTGGGGTTCCCCCATCTCGGAATGACGTGCATCGCCCAAATGTTGAGGTATGCCTTAACACTCAAAAGTATACCACTATAGGGAGCATGTGTCAATAGACGCAAGCGCCCGGGTGTATCCCAGATTTGGGCGAGACCGCGGCTGCGACTTATGTCACCCTGAGGGAGCGCCGTTTGCGACCGAAGGGTCTCGCGCGCGAGAAGGAATGTCCCCAGTCGTGCGATTGACGATGTCCTTTCTCGCGCGCGAGACCCTTCGGTCGCAAACGGCGCTCCCTCAGGGTGACATAAGTCGCAGCCGCGGTCTCGCCCAAAATCTGGGATGGGCCCAAACGGCCCAATTGAATGCGATCGCCTGATCGACGTGCCGTCGGGGATCTTCACACGAAGTTCGTGACATTTCCACGGAATCTCCATAATGTTCTGCTACAATAGGGGCGCTGCGGCGATTGAACCGAGGTTGCCCGAGAAGACTTCAGACACACCCCACCGGCCATTTTGCTGCGATGATTTCCGCTCAATGGCTTTTGTTTGTTGGTCTAAGTAGAAACATTGTGGTACAATTCGAATTTGTCGTCCATCTCGATAAGGGGGTTCATCATCACCATCTGGAGGATTCGCTATGCCATTTGAACCAAACGTGGGTGATAGTCTGACCATCGGTGTCACCCGCTATCAGATTGCCGATGATCCTGCCGCCCCAGGAGCGCCACTTCGCCGCGTGGGGCAGCAGTCTACCGTCTACCAGGTACGTTCCGCGGATGGGTCCCGCTACGCGCTGAAGGTCTTCGAGCCGCGCTTCCGCACCGGTCGCCTGGCGGGATTGACCGAGCGTTTCACCGCGCTGTCCACCTTGCCCGGACTGCAGGTCTGTAAGCGGACGATCCTGACCCCGGGCGGCAACGCCGACCTGCTGCGCGAGTATCCCGACCTGACCTACGCTGTGCTGATGCCCTGGGTGGAGTGGCCTACCTGGGCCGACGTGCTCCAGGCCAAGAGCGACGCTTCCGCCCGGATCACCCCGGCGCAGAGCCTGCACCTGGCCCGCGCGCTGGCGGACATCCTCACCACGCTGGACGAGCACGGCCTGGCCCACTGCGACCTGTCCGCGTCCAACGTGATGCTGCCCGGCTTGCGGCGATCCGGTGACGCCTGGGTCGAGACGGGCGAGGACATGCCGGTGGCCCTGGTGGACGTCGAGCAGATGTACGCGCCCGGCATCGACCGGCCTGCCGTGCCGTCTGCCGGCTCGCCCGGCTACCTGCCGCGCGGTGCGACCCAGATGCCCTGGGGACCGAACGCCGACCGATTCGCCGGTTCCGTCCTGCTGGCGGAGATGCTCAGCGCCAGCGACGAGGAAGTCCGCGAGAGCGCCTGGGGCGAGAGTTTCTTCGACCCGTCCGAGATGCAGGTCGAGGACGAGCGGTACAAGTGCCTCCGCCTCGTCATGCGCGAGCGTTGGGGCAAGCGCGTGTCCGCGCTCTTCAAGCACGCGTGGCGCGGTGACCCTCCCACCTTCGGGGAGTGGAGCGTAACGCTGCCGCAGACGGCCCCGCCCGAGTCCGCGGGCGTTGGCCCGCTGGACCTGAAGGGCAATGAGGCCGTCATCACGGCGCTGATCGATCTGGGCCGCCAGCTGGAGCGCGACGGTCAGCTGAACGGCGCGCTGACCGCCTTCCGCCAGGCCCATTCGTATACCACGACCGAAAGCAGCCGCGGGCCCGAAGTGATGCGCCGCCTGCGGACGTTGGAAGCCCGCATCGCCGAGGAAACCTCGCCGACCGCCGGCGGGACCGGTCCCGCCGTAATCGCGCTGCCACCGCAGCCGGCGCCGGCGCCCAAGCCATACGTGATGCCCGTGGCGCCCGCAGCGCCAACCACCGAAGTCGAAGAAGTCGAGAAAGCCGCCGAGCCCGAGGCAGCTACACCGCCCGCGGCGCCCGCCGAGGCTCCGACCGTAACCCCGGTGCCGACGCCGGTCGAGCCGCCCGTCGCGGAGGAGGTCGCCTTGGCTGCCGCCCCCCCGGCCGCGCCGACGTTCATTCCGTCTGCCGCACCAGCGACGAGCGTGCCTCCCGCCGCACCGACACCGATTCCGCCGGCCGCACCGGCGACGAGCGTGCCTCCCGCCGCACCGACGCCCGCTCCGCCGGTAACCCCGGTGATGGGTGTCCCCCCGGCGGCGCACGTGCCCACATCGCCGGCCACGCCGACCACCGGCCGGCCCCCTGTACAGCAGGCCGCGGCGCCGACCCAGGGCGTCCCGCCCGCGACTTCACAGCGCGTCGTGTCCCCTCCGCCGCCGGCCTGGCCGGAAACACGCGAAGAGGAAGAACCTCGCCGCCACTGGAGCGTCATCGGCTGCCTGGCGGCCGTGATTCTCGGCGTCGCCCTCGGCGGCTGGCTGTTCTACCGCGAGGTGCTGCCCCGGCGCGCACCATTAGGCGGCGCGGCCCCTTTTCCGGCAGCTCCGGCACAGATCACGCCCGGCGCGGCCCGGCCCGGCCAGGGACAGGGAACGTTCGTCCCGCGGCGTGGCGGCGTGATCAGCGGCACCGTGACTAGCCAGACCCCGGGTGCAGGGCGTTTCGGCGGCCGTCCCGGCGGTGTGATCAGTGGAACCGTGACCAGCCAGACGCCCGGCGCAGGGCGGCTTCGCGGGCGCCCGACCGGAGCTCCGGCCGGCGGCCCGCCTCCGGGTGCGCCTGCAGGCACTCCCCCGGCCGGACCTCCGGCTGGCGGTCCGCCTCCGGGTATGACGCCCGGCAGTCCCCCCGCCGGCATGTTGGGCCAGCCGCCCGCGCTGGAAGGCACAGCCATGGCGCCGGCCGGAGGCCCTCCGTCTGAAGGCACGGCCGTTGCTCCCGCCGGAGGCCCCGCGCCTGCTATGGGGATGACGGCCACGCTGTCGGCCCCGGCTGCGACCACACCGGCCGCGACCGGCGCGCTGCTGTTGGGCGGCGAGCACGTCCCGCAGGCCTCACCTTCGGCCGCGCCCGGTGTGGCGGCCACACCTGCGATCAGCAGGACCCGGCCGCTGACCCGCACCCAGGGCGCGCCGACCCTCGCTCCGACGGTTGCGCCCACTGAGACGCCGCTGCCGGAGCCCACGCTGGTTCCTTCGCCGACGCCGCAAGCGTCGTTGAGCACCGGTGACAAGACGACCCGTTCCCTGGACGGCGCGGAGATGGTGGCGGTGCCGGCCGGCTCGTTCGAGATGGGCACGAGCGACGCGGAGTGGCCGGCCGTGCTGGCCACCTGTAAGGCCAGCGGTCTCAACTGCCAGCCGAGCTGGGTCTCCAACGAGCAGCCGACGCACACCGTCACGCTCAGCGCGTTCTGGATCGATCGGACCGAGGTGACGGCGGCGAGTTTCGCGGAGTTCCTGAATGCGCGCGGCGTGAACTCGCCCGAAGGGACGCCTTACGTCAACCTGAACGTGGCGGACGTGCCGATCACGAGTACCTTTGCCAGCGGCCAGCGGCAGTATCTCGCCAAGACCGGCCTGGAGGACGACCCCGTGGTTCGGGTGTATCAGTCCGGCGCCGACGCCTATTGTCAGTGGGCGGGTGCGCGGCTGCCGACCGAGGCCGAGTGGGAATACGCGGCCCGCGGTAGGGAGGATCTGCTCTATCCGTGGGGCAACGAGTTCAACGGGACGATCCTCAACTACTGGTCGACGTCCGATGGATACCGGGCGACCGCGCCGGTGGACTCGTATCCTGAGGGTGCGAGCTGGGTCGGCGCCGTCGACATGGCCGGCAACGCGGCCGAGTGGGTGGCCGACTGGTTTGCGCCGTACACCGCAGCGCCGGTCACGGATCCGCAGAGCCCGGCCAGCGGTGAGCTCCGCGTCGTCCGCGGCGGCTCCGCCTATCAGTCGCCGTTCGACGTGCGCAGCGCGGCCCGCGGCGCCATCAATCCCGGCGACACCAACGGCGGCGTCGGCTTCCGCTGCGCTAAATCCGCCGGCTAAAACCAGACTTCCGAAGTTTTGGAAACTTCGGAAGTCTTCCATAAGCCGGCCCCGCCCGCTACAGCCAGACTTCCGAAGTTTTGGAAACTTCGGAAGTCTTCCATAAGCCGGCCCCGCCCGCTACAGCCAGACTTCCGAAGTTTTGGAAACTTCGGAAGTCTTTCCACAATCGACGCGCGACCCCTGACTCCTACCCACTTTGCTCACTCAGCCGCCGCAGACCTCTCTCCCGGCCTCTCCCCTGCAAAGGGAGAGGAGAACGTCAACCGATTTGCTCCTCTCCCTTTGCAGGGGAGAGGCCGGGAGAGAGGTCTGCGGCGGCTGAGTGAGCAAAGTGGGTAGGAGTCAGGCGCAACCTGGCTTGGCATCCCCGCGCCATCGTGCTACAATGGGGGCCGCCACCGCGACGCAGCAAGCAAAGAAGAGAGCTCACATGCGCACGACCGACGACATCGATGCCCTGCGCACGTGGTTTGCCGAAGCCCGCCGCATCGTCTTTCTCACCGGGGCCGGCATTTCCACGGAGAGCGGAATCCCTGATTTCCGCAGCGCCTCGGGCATCTACTCCAAGAACACCAATACGAACGTCTTCGACATCGACGAGTTCTACCGCGATCCGAGCGTGTACTACGGCTTTGCCCGGGAGTTCTAC
This sequence comes from uncultured Chloroflexia bacterium, assembly GCA_963843645.1. GTDB lineage: Bacteria > Chloroflexota > Anaerolineae > DAOTYC01 > DAOTYC01 > CAWJLE01. The sequence continues at coordinate 176,130 of CAWJLE010000008.1, forward strand.
ACCATCACCCAGAAGGCCGAGCCCAACGCCGCCCACCTGGCCATCGCCGCGCTCGGCAAGTGCCCGGCAAGCAGGTGACCGTCGTCACGCAGAACATCGACGACCTGCACCAGCGCGCCGGCTCCGATCCGGTGTGGTGCGTGCACGGCAACCTGGAATGGAGTCGCTGCCTGGGCTGTGGCCACCGCGTCAAGACCCACGACCTGGCGGGCGTCATCCTCAGCGGCGAAATCCCGCGCCACTCGTGCGGCGGCGTGTACAAGCCCGAAGTGACCTTCTTCGGCGAGATGCTGCCCGAGCTCGATTTCGGCGAGGCGCAGGCCGCGATCCGAAACGCCGACGTGCTGGTGGTCGTGGGCTCTTCGCTGGTCGTCTATCCCGGCCGCCGGCCTGCCCATGGTCCGCCGCCGCTCGTGCCGATACGCCATCATCAACCGCGACCCGACCGATCAGGATCGCTCGGCGAATCTCGTCATCCACGCCACCGCCGGCGACGTCCTGCGAGAAGCGGTGCGTGAGGCGTGAAACGTAATGCGTAATGCGTGATGCGTGATGCGTAATCACGCCCATGGCCGGCCGCCCGATCACGCATTACGTTTCACGCATTACGTATCACGCTTCACCCTTTAGGAGCTGCCATGACCTTTCAGTTGCCCGAATACCGTGTCCCAGATTTCGACGCTGAGCCGTTCCGCGGCGCCCCGGTGGCGCGCTGCGAGCCCTGCCCGGCCGACGGCATCGTCCCGGACAATTTCCACGCGACCAGCAATCTGCCCGAGTACATCCAGGTGGAGCCGGGCGTGTGGGTGCTGTGCCCGGAGAGCCGCATGGACGGCGTCATCGTCGTCCGAGGCCGCGAGCTGACCGTGGCCGTGCCCCGCGCGACGCGCCGCGGCGATCGGGTGGTCGTCGGCCGGACGGAGAACGCGGAGGAAGGGATCTTCGTCCACACCGACGGCTTCTTCGACGCCGCCACGCGCGACGATAAGTTCGCCTTCAACACGCGCCGCACCCGCGAGTTCCCCTTCTCGCGCGATTACGACGCCCTGTACGACCTGCTGCGTTACGAGCGCGACAACGGCTACATCGTCTGGGTCCTCGGCCCGGCCGTGGCTTTCGACCACGATTCGCGCGAGTCGATGACCGCGCTGATCGAAGAGGGCTACTGCGACGCCCTGTTGGCCGGCAACGCGCTGGCGACCCACGACCTGGAGGGCGCGGTCTTCGGCACCGCCCTGGGGCAGGACATCTACCACCAGCGGCACCAGCCGCAGGGCCACTGCAACCACCTCGATCTGCTGAACGCCGTCCGCCGGCATCGGGTCCATCCCGGCCGCCGTGAAGGAGCTCGACGTCCGAAACGGCATCATCGCCGGCTGCGTCCGCCGCGACCTGCCGGTCGTGTTGGCCGGCTCCATCCGCGACGACGGCCCGCTGCCCGGCGTGATCGGGGACGTGTACGAGGCCCAGCGCCAGATGCGTGTCTACGCCCGCAAGGCGACGACGGTGATCGCGGTGGCCACGATGCTGCACACCATCGCGTTCGGCAACATGCTCCCGTCGTACCAGGTCTCGGCCGACGGCGTGCGGCCGGTCTACTTCTACATCGTCGACGTCTCGGAGTTTGCCATCGACAAGCTGGCCAACCGCGGCAGCATGCAGGCGACCGGCATCACCACTAACGCCCAGGACTTCATGGTCAATCTGCGCCGCGCCCTCGTTCCAGCCCCGTGCTGAGCAGACCATGAGCGCACGATTGGCACTCCTCGCGCGGCTTTCTGTGCGACCCGGTATCGCCTTGCGCCGGGTCTTCCTGCTCGTCTTCGCCCTCGTCTGCGCCCTCCTGTGGCTGCCCACTTCGGCGCGGGCGGCTGCCCCGATCACCACGACCATCGACGCGATTCTGGCCCGTCCGGCGCTGAAAGGCGTCGACGTCGGCGTGCTCGTGTACGACCTGGATGCAGAGACGACCCTGTATTCGCACGATGCGGAGCGAAGCTTCACGCCCGCGTCGAACGCCAAGCTGCTCACGGCCGCCGCCGCGCTCGACGCCCTGGGGCCGGACTACACCTTCGAACCGCGGTGCTGACCGATACGGCGGGCGATCTGATCGTCCGGGGCGGCGGCGACCCGACGCTGACCACGCAGACGCTGGACCGCTGGGCCGTGGACCTGACCCAGAGCGGCCTGTCTGACGTCCGTGGCGACCTGATCGTGGACGCCGAGCTTCTTCGAGCCGGACGCGCCCGTTCCCGTCGTGGAAACTTCCGGCGGCGACGAAGACGACACGGGGCAGCCGGTGCTCGGCGCCTTGTCGGTGAACCAGAACCGCGTGACGCTGCTCGTCGGGCCGGGCCCCGCGGTGGGCGCGCAGTCCGAGATTCGCCGCGACCCCTCCACGCCGTATCCGCCGCTGTACAATCTGGCCGTGACCGGGCCGGCGGGCGGATCGCGCTCGGTGTCGGTGACCCTGGAGCCGACGGGACGCTGGCGCATCGAAGGGCAGATTCCGCTGGGGGCGAACCCGTCGCGCCTCGAGGTGACGGTGAACGAGCCGGGGCTGTACACCGGGGAGGTCTTCCGCCAGGTGCTCGCGGCGCGCGGCGTTCGCTTCAGCGACGCCGGCCAGGTCCGCTACGGGACCGCGCCCCGCGGCGCACAGACAGTCTCGACCTACCGCTCGGCGGCGCTCAAGAAGGTGCTGGCCACGACGCTGAAGAATAGCGACAACTTCATGGCGGAACAGCTGCTGCGTACGCTGGGCCGAGAGACCGGCCCGAAGGGCACGCCCGAGGCCGGCCTGGCCGCTGTGGAGCGCTTCCTGCAGGCCAACGGGCTCACCATGCCGCACCGCCTCGCCGACGGCAGCGGCCTCAGCGCGCTGAACCGGGTCACGCCGGAGCTGGTGGTGCGCCTGCTGGAAGTGATGGCCGTGCATCCGCACGCGCGCGACTTCCGCAAGGCGCTGGCCGTCGCCGGCACGGACGGCACCCTCGCCGGCCGGATGAAGAGCGCGAAGGGGCTGGTCACCGGGAAGACGGGCTCGCTGCTGGTCGCCAGCACGCTGTCCGGCTACGTAGCGGTCCCGGACGGCCACCGCCTGGCCTTCTCCATTCTGATGAACACCGCCGAGGATCGGGGCTGGCCCCGAATCCTCGCCCTCCGCCCCATCCAGGACGAAATCGTCCTCGCCCTGCTGCAACGCTGATTCCGGCATGCGGCTGTTGGCGGGGGCGAGGGGCAGCCACACCGGGCTGCCCCTACGTGATCCGCCTGATCCGCACGTAGGGGCAGCCCGGTTTGGCTGCCCTCGGCCCCCACCAAAAACCACACGCCGCTTCTCGACTTATGTCACCCTGAGGGAGCGTCGTGTGCGACCGAGGGGTCTCGCGTGCCGCTACGCAGTCGCTTCTTGCGCGAAAAGGGAGTGCGTACCGGCGCGCGAGACCCCTCGGTCGCACACGACGCTCCCTCAGGGTGACATAAGTCGAGAAGGTGACGGTCGGCGGAGCGGGGTGCTGCCTGCCAGGTGACGGGCTCACCCTCGCCGGCCGGATTTCCCCCGCGCTACTCCTGCGTGCTGAACTGCACGTCCGCGACGCGGCCGGTGAAGCTGCGGCCGTAGCCGTACACCTGGACCCGCACGAGCGAGGCCAGGTCCGGGATCGCGACCAGCAGGTTCTCCGATTGGTACGGATACCACTGTTCCAGCGGAACAGTCGTGAAGTGCGCCGCGTCGTTGTCCGGCGTGTTGCGCGAGTAGAAGCCGTGGAACCATTCGCCGGGGTTGCCGTCCTTGTCCCGGTAGAACAGCCGCAGCATGACCGCGCCTTCCGGGGGCTGCCCGGCGACGGTCCGGCCAATGTTGTCGCCCTCTTCGGCGACGACCATCACCCTGGCTTTCAGATACAGCGCCTGAAGCTGGGTGAAGGGAATGTCCAGGCTCTGCGAGACGCCGACCCCGCCGACGCCGGGCGTCTGCGGCTGCCGCCTCATCTCCAGGGCCGGCGGCGACCCCGGCCGCCGCCGGCAGCGTCTTCAGCGTCAGCGGGTCCTTGGCCTGCGGATCGAGCGTGGCCGGCTCCGCCCATCGCTGCCAGCCGGTCAGGCCGTCCGAGAAGTCGCCGTTGAGGATGCGCAGACCGGGCTCGGGCGCCTTCACCGGCGCGCCCAGGTCGAACTTGAGCAGGTGCGCCGTCTCGGCGTCACACACATATAGCCCCTTGTCGCCGTCCAATGCCAGGCTGCCGGGCGAGAGGGTGTCGCCGCTGTTGGCGGTGAACGCGGCCGCCGGCTGTCCCTGCAGGTCGAACTCCTTCACCTGCCCCAGCTCCGTGTCCGCCACGAAGACGGTCCCATCCGGCCCCACCGCGACCGCGACCGGCCACGAGAGCTGGCCCGCGGCGCTGCCCACGGTGCGCGACAGCCGCCCCGCGTTGTCCAGCACGACGACGGCCTGGGCCACCGGATCGGCGATGTACAGGTGGTCTTTGGGGCCGACCGCAATGCCCTTGGGCGCACTGAATTCACCGGCCTGGACCTGGTAAGTGTACTCCGTCTCGTATTGGCCCAGGGCGTCGAACACCTCGATGCTGCGGGTTTCGTCGTCCGTCACGTAGATCTTCCCGGTGGAGTCCACCGCGATACCGCCTGGAGAGCGGAGCTGGCCCGCGCCGATGACCGTCTTCAGGCTGCCGCGCGGGGTGAAAACCTCGATCCGCGCGTTGCCGCGGTCTACGACGTACACGTCGCCTTCCGGCCCGATTGCCAGCGCGCCCTGCCTGGCGAAATCTGAACTGCCCGGCGGTCAGGCCGCTGGAGCCGAAGACGAACAGCCGCTTGCCGGCCGGCTCGTACACCTGCACCCGGTCGTTGCCGGCGTCGAGCACGTACACCCACCCATTCGGCCCGACGGCCACGGCCTCCGGGGTGATGCCTTTCACTGTATCGCGCAACGATACGTCGAATTCAGGTCCCCGCACCCGCCGGGCGGCGCGGTCGGCGGCCGCGACTTCAGCGGATGCAGCGTGGACAACATCGGCTTCATCACCTCCCAGGCGCGGTCCCACTGGGTCTGCGGCGCCACGGCCATCGCCAGCCATTGCTGCCCGGACAGCTCGAAGACCGTCAGGTACATACGGAAGGCGATCCCGCTGATCCGGTCCATGGCGGCCACGTACGCGGCTCCGGCCGGCGTGCCCCCACCTTCGCCTCCCAGTCCACGGTGACGTCGGGCCTATCCCAATTGTCGCTCAGGGCCTGCAGCCAGGTCCGCAGCGCCCGCTCCGGCGGCAGCCCGTCGGCGGCCGCCAGATCGCCGCGCATCAGCGCCAGGGTCGGCTGATCGCGCATGATCGAGACGTCGCGGCTGCTCGCCGCCGAGGTCGAGAACGAAATGGCGTCGCCCTCGTGCACGAACCAGTCGCGCGGGTAGCTGATGGAGAACAGGCCGACGGATGGGGTGAACACCGGCCACGTCGACGAGTCCGCCGTGGGGCTTGGGGTCGGACTCGGCGCCACGGGAGAATCGACGCCCGGCGTCGCGGGCGCGGTCGGGGTCTGCGCCCAGGCAGCCGGCGAAATCAGCGCGGCCCCCAGGATCAGCACGCATGACGATCAGAACTCGATTACGTCGCGACATAGCCTCTCCGGAGCCGGGGCTTCGGGCAGACGTCCGGCAGACAATTGTCGTGTCCGGCGGCCCACGCCCAAGGTCCCGCGAACTACCTCAAACCAGCAACGACGACAAGTAAACGCGCGCCTGGTCGATCTCGCTCGGGTCGCGCTCCACGACGTCCAGCTCATCGATCAGCAGATTGATGATGCCCCGATTGACCTGGCTCAGGTCGCGGGCCAGCTCACGCCACGCGCGCTGCACTCGGGAGTCCTCGTGCGTGCACAGGATCACGGCCATGCGGGCCGGCGCGATCTGGCTGGGCGAGCGGTCCAGCAGCACACCGTGCTCATTGGCGGCGATGGTGAAGTAGTACGACAGCATCGGCCGGGTCAGGTTCTTCACTTTGGCGTAGAAGGGCTCGGTATCCTGCGAGATCGCAAAGAAACCCAGGTAATACTGGCGGGCCGAGCTGTAGTCGTGGCTGAAGAAGTACTGCCCGGCGCGGGCTGAGCAATAGCTGGCCATGTACCACTCGGCGTCGTCCAGGCTCGCGCCCGGCTCGCCCTGCTCGATCAGCAGCTTTTGCATCACGGAGGCCTTCAGGAACAGCTCGGCGCCCGCTGAGAAGTCGCGCAGGCGGACGGACATGCCCTGGTTGACCAGCTCGGCGGCTTTGTAGAGGCTGGGCGGCTCGTCGAGCTTGAAATCGGACATGTCGTGCCGGACGGGACGCAGGGTCTCCCGGTCCAGCAGCTCCACCAGCGGGCTCTCCATCAGCGGCCCGGTGACCAGCTCCTGGAACTCGCCGCGGATCATGTCCAGCTCGCTGCGCAGGGTGGCGACGCGCAGGGCTTCGTCCACCGTACCGAACAGCACGGCGGCGACCGCCTTGTCGTCCGGCTGATCCGGATCGATCAGGTTCTGGTCCATGCAGCGCCTTGATGTAGGTGGCCTCGGAGCGGTCGATGAAGCGCTGCTGGTTGATGCCCGGCAGCAGCGAGACGGCAGCCCCCAGCGTCGGTACGCCGGAGGCGAACTGCAGCGCCGCGGAGCGGGACGCCAGCTTGACCACTTCGCGCACGACCTCGCGCGAGCGGAGGACGTTGTCGGCGTCGTATTGCTGCTTCAGGCTCTGCTCGGCGTCGTTCAGCGTCAGACGGGCCGGGTTCTTCTCCAGCATCTGGAACAGGTCGCGCAGAGTCGCCTGGCGCGTCTCGGGATCCACCAGCGCCAGCCCCGACGACATCAGGCCGTCCCGGTATTGGACCGCCAGCGTGTTGCGGCCATCCGTGGGATACAGCGCTTCGGCCTTGACCTTCTCGCCGCGCAGCTTGACGATGGCAGGCCGCAGGCCGCACTCGTTCAAGTCCAGCAGGTCGCCCTGGTCGACCAGGAAATCCTCGAACTGCTTGTACCCCAGGTTGACCTCGTCGAACGTCGGGTCCAGGCTGAGGATGGTCTGCTTCACGCGGACGGTCGGCACGTCGGTCTGGCCGTCGGTCAGCAGCTGGCGCAAGGCCCGCGCCAGCACGTCACGGGCGCGCTCCTTGTCGAAGGCCGACCGTCCTCGAGCTCTTGCCGACCAGGTTCTCGTACAGGAGGAATTCGTCGCACGCCCGCACCAACAGCTCGCTGGTGGAGCTGCGGAGCCCAATGCCGATGACGTATTTGCCGTAGTTCTTCAGCTTGCGCACCAGGGCCGTGAAATCGCTGTCGCCCGAGACGATGGCGAACACTTCTACCTTGGGGTGGGTGAAGATGACCTCCATCGCGTCGATGGCAATCTGAATGTCGGCGGCGTTTTTCGTGCTGCCCGCCCGCATGGAATACAGCTGAATCAGATCGACCGCGTTCTGAGTCAGGTCGCTCTGATACTTGTAAAACCGGCTCCAATCACCGTAGGCCCGCTTGACCACCAGCCGGCCCTGCTGGCCGATAGCATCGAGAATCGCGTTCAGACGAAACTCACCGTGCTCCTTTTCCGCTGCAATGACCACGTTTTCAAAATCGATGAACGACGCGACCTGGCTCTTCTCAGTTGCGGCCATCTTAAAGACTCCTTTTTAATGAACGCTAAGGCGCAGACCTCTCCCGAACTCTCCCCATAAAGGCAGAGGAGGGCGGCAGACTCCTCTCCCTTTACGGGGGCGGTCGGAGACCGGCCGGAGAGAGGTCTGCCAAACGACCGCTGAGACGACTTTTAGCTCTTCAACCGACTGTAGTAAGAATGGCTGGTGTACAGCGCCGCGACCGGATTGTGACCCGTGACGCGGTCCTTGGCCACCAGCACCGTGACCGGCGCATCCGAATAGCGGAAAAACAGGCTGTCGTGCCCGACGCACAGCCCGACGAGAACGTTAAGTTGAGTCCCCAGCCGATTGAGCAATTTGGCCTGCGCCACCGGGCTACACACCGCCTCGTACTGGCCGGGGTGCACCTTCTCCTCATCCTTCAGGCCGACCTGCTCCTTCGGCGTGGAGCCGACCTTGCAGCAGATCGTGTGCACCTCGAAGCCGTGCGCCTTGAGGATGTCCTCGAACAGCGACGCTTCGCGCGCCAACCCGACGCAATGCGCCACGCCCAGCCGCTGCGCGCCGATGCGCCGGGCGAACGACATGATCTCTTCGACGCGGGTCTCGCGGCAGTAGCCCGCCGCCTCGGTCTGGGCCGAGGCCACCAGCAGCCGGCGCGTCTCCGGGTCGTTCTCGTAGATCGACCTCGACCTCGGCGATCAGGTCCGCGGCGGCCGTGGTCGGACAATCGGTCGGGTACGCTTTGCTGCCCGGCTCGTCGCTGGCAGGCCCGCACCCCACATTTCGCACAATGTGACATCACGCCTCCATCCAATCGTTTCGGCCGGATTCGTCCGCGTCAAGCGGGCGGTCCGGCGTCGCCCTAATCGATGCGTCCCAACTGGATGATGTCCACCGTGCCGGTTCGGCATCCATGAACAGCATCCGGTGGCGGAGCAGCTCGCCGGTCCCGAGCAGCACCTTGATCGTCTCCTGGACCTGCCAGGCGGCGATCATCATTGGCGTGGCCGCCGGGTTGCCCAGCTCGACCTCCAGGCCGCGTTCCGGCAGGTGGCGCCGTGGCCGTACAGCGCGCGCAGGCCCTCGTCGCCGGGCATGATCGTCATCACCTGGCCGATGTAGCCCGCGATGGCCCCGTGCACCATCGGAATGCCGGCCTTCGCCGCCGCGTTCTGCAGCGTCATGCGGATCGGGAGCTGATCCGTGCAATCGACCACGACGTCCGCGCCCTGCCAGCCGCGCGCGGCAGCGTTTCCGCCGTGGCGAACGTGTCGTAGATCGTGACGTCCACGGAGCTGTTGATCTGGCCGCACCCGCTCGCGGGCGACTTCGGCTTTGGACCGCCCGACGTCCAACTCGAGGAAAGGAGCTGCCGATTCAGTTGTGCTCGGCGAAGACGTCGCCGTCCATCGAGAACCAGGTGGCCGACGCCCATGCGCGCCAGGCCTTCGACCACGTAGCCGCCCAGGCCGCCCAGGCCCACCACGACCGCCGTCGCGCGCATCAGGCGGGCCAGGCCGTCCCAGCCGGTAGTGCCCAGGTTGCGCTTGTGGCGCCAGGGCAGCAGCTGCGCTTCCACCGCCGCCAGCTCGACCTCACGCCGCGTACCGGCCGAACTCGGCGGCCACGGCAGCGATGGCCGCCAGCGGCGCGACCGGCGTGCCGCCGTCGTCGACGGCCAGCTCACGCAGGCGGTTTACCAGGGACTCGGAGTCACTCGGACTTGCTCGGCAGAGACGGGCTGAGCATCGGCTTTCTGTCTCCTTTCGGCTTTACGCTCTGCGCGCCAGGCGCGCCATCACGATCGGCCGCCACTTGGAGGCCCATTTGCCCCAACCCGTCTTCACGTATCGCTCGCGGGATTTGTAGTCCTGCATCACCCAATTCCAGGCAGGCGCGGAAATGCTCGGCGCTGGGCTCGATGCCGTCGATAGGCACCCCCAGCGTGAGCAGGTACTCCTGCTGCACGTGCTCGATGGCGTCCTGCAGGGGCCTTCGATCTTCACTCGCTCGACGGGATGCTCGATGCCGTTGGCCACGTCGTCAAAAATGTTGCCGGTGCACAGCTGCACCGGCTCGGAAAGGGGGAGACTGCAGCCGCACGAGCAGGCTGCGCGCCACGCGGGTCGCCTCACGCAGATAGGCGCCCTCTTGAAAGATCGGCCCGCGGAAGAAGTCCAGTCCGACCGCATCGTATACAAATTCGCCGGTCTCCGGTCGGTAGGCGCCGATAAACGTCGGCCCCAACAAGCTGCCGTACCCAGCATCATCCATTTGAATGGTCATGAAAAAAGATCCTCTAAAATCAAATATTAAACAGACGCCGCAGTTTCCGGTCAACCTCACTTTGCCATCTGGTCGGCAGCTCACCCAGTTCTCTGCGAACCAACGTAGTGGAAACGGTTATTAGGCGGTGCAGCCTGAGAGTTGGTATGAGGACAACCTTACCCCTGATCACAAAATGGCTTCCCGTCCTCGATCGTGTACACGTCTTCGGCGGACTCGCGCAGGAACTGGAGAGCCGGGTTTTTGTCCGCTGCCCGAAGCCACTCTTCTTCACTGATCTCGCGCGGTTCGTCCATGAGAATGATCACCCGAACCCGACTTGGACCCGCCACTGGCAAGGGACCATCCAGATGCAACTGCCGCTGCTCGTCGATCTGGCCTTCGACTTCAATGGCTCTTAACACGACGTCCATTGGTTATACTCCTTAGTGTTCGCCGCACTGCAGCAAGTATAGCTCAGGTAAGAACTGGTGTCAACAGAAATGGAGCCGCCGCCGGGGCCCGGGCGGTTGCGTGTCACGTCGCGCCCCCTTTCCGATCGCGCGGCCTCGTCGGCGACGCCGCGTGTCGTCCCCTGCGCGGCGAGGGTCCTTTCAGGGGCGTGTGCCAGGAATTGGGCGAGACCGTGCCCAATTCCTGGCACACGCCTACAGACAACTTGACCGCGTACCTCCCTGCGGTATAATCCCTTCGACTCAAGATTGGAGCATGCTCATGGCCTATCACCCCGGCGCGATCCTCCCCATCGACCGCCACGAATTCCGAGAACTGGTGGCCCGCTACGGCCACGGCGCGATCGAGCGCGTGGACCTGGACATCGACGAGTCGCTCTATCGCATTCGTATGGAGAAGCGCGACGATCGCCGCGCCGAGGTGGTCTTCGCCATTCGGGGACCTCGCGGCGGTGTGCTGGTTCATCGCAAGACCTACTGGGACGAGGACCTGTTTCGCCTCCCCACGGGCGGCATCGATCCGGACGAGCCGGTGGCGGACGCCCTCGTACGCGAGCTGCACGAGGAAACGAACCTGGTGGCGGAGGAAATTCGCTTCCTCGGCGCGCAGGACTGCCGTCTGCATTACGACGGGCAGCTGTGCCGCTTTGTCTCGTACGTGTTCCACGTCGTCCGAGCGACGGGCCACCTCATCCCCGAAGATAAGGAAAACATCGCCGAGTTCCGCGAGATCTCCGCCCAGGAGCTGGCAGCCCTGGCGGCGCACCTGCGCGGCCTCAACCCGCCGTACACCGGCTGGGGCCGCTGGCGCGCCGCAGCCCACGATCTCGTCTACCGCCGCCTGACCGACGACGGACTTTAGGCTTCCGGCATCGCGCCGACGTGGCTGCGGCGTGTCCGGCGGATCCACTGGAAGTCTGAGCGGTCCCACCCAAAAGGGGTATCGAATGGAAATCGAAGCGAAGTACACCGTCGCCGACGAAGCCCTCTTCAATCGGCTGTTGGAGGCCGAGCGCTTCGGATCCTTCACGACCGGGCCGGTTTCCGTCCACGAGGTGGAGGACGTATACCTGGACACCGCGGACCGCCGCGTCTTCGGCGGAGGCTATGCCTGCCGATTGCGCCGGGACGCGGTCGCAGCCGGCGCCCAAAGTTGGGGCGCGGTGCTCGAAGGGCCTGGGCGGCGCGCAGCGCGGCCTGCATCAGCGCGAAGAGCTGGAGGTCGACCTGCCCGCGTTCGAACCTGACGCGGCCCGCTGGCCGGCCGGCGAAGCGCGCGACCGGGCGCTGGAGCTGAGCGGCGGCGCGCCCCTCGAAACCCTGGTGACGCTGAGCCAGACGCGATCCGTTCGCCTGCTGTACGCCGGGGAACGGCTGATCGCCGAGCTGAGCCTGGACCGGGTCGTCATCGCGCTCGGGTCGAGCCGGGCCGAGCACATCGACCTGGAAGTCGAGGCCGAGGCCAAGGGCGACGGCGGCGTGGACGAGATCCGCGCCCTCGCCGAATGGTTCGAGTCCGAGCTGTGCCTGACGCCCCAGCCCCTCTCCAAGTTCGAGCGTGCCCTGGCATTGCTGCGTGACGCGGACGAGCCGGGCGGCGGCCCCGCCACATCCCAGGACGAAGCCGCCGCGGACGACGAGCGGCTGCGACCGGGCGATCGGGCCATCGTGGAGCGCGTCGCGGCCACGGCGCGGACGACGCAGGCCCGCCGGGCGCGGCTGCTATTGGCCTGGGACGATGGGGCCGACGTGCGTGAGCTCCAGGAGAGCCTGGGGTATTCCCGCAGCAGCGTGTACTTCTGGATCGACGCGTACGCTCGGAAGGGCCTGGACGTATTCCCGCCCAACGTGCTGGCGCAGGCCGAGGCCGCCCCGCCCGCAGATGAAGCGCCTGCTCCACGCCGCCCGCGGGCGGGGCGCCCCGCGCCCACCCTGACCCCCGGCCCGACTGAAGCGGTCGCTGCGGAGCCGCCCCCGGACGAGGCCGCGCCCGAGCCGCCCCCGCCGATTCCGATGGCCGAGCTGATGCGCCGCTACGACGTGGACCTGGCGCACGGCCGCCACGTCGCCGACCTGGCGATGCGCCTGTTCGACCTCACGGCCGGCCTGCACCACCTGCCGGCTGCCTCTCGCAAGCTGCTGGAAAAGGCCGGGCTGCTCCACAATCTCGGCCTGGCCACGGATCCTGAGCGCCACCACACCGTCGGTCGCGACCTGCTGCTGGCCACGCCGGTCGTCGAGCTGGCCGACCTGCAGCGGCGGATGATTGCGGCGACCATCTTCCTGCACCGCAAGCGCATTTCGCCGCGCAAGCTGGAGAAGGAGGTCGTGGCCTCGCTGCCGGACGCCACACGCGCCGAGACTTTGGAGCTGGCCGCGCTCATCCGCATTGCCGACGGCCTGGACTATTCGCTGAGCCAGACCACGCGCATCGTGGGCGGCCGGGTCTCCCCGATCACGGTCGACGTGATTCTGTCCGGGCCCCTGTCCGCCGAGGATGCCGCGCGCGCCCAAACCAAAGCCGACCTGTGGGACCAGCTCCATTCGGTTCCCTTCAGGTACATATCGGTCTCGGGCGACCCGCTGGCCGCGCAGGTGCGGCCGGACCAGGGCTCGAATGCTCACGAAGAGGGGGCGGCGGACCCCGACGAGGCCGGCGGCGCTCCCGAGGAGGTTGCGCCGCCGGAAGCGGAAGCCGCGCCCGCCGTCACGGAATCTCGGCCGCCCGTGGCGCCGGAGGAGTCGCCGCTGCTGGCATCCGCGCTGGCCGGCGTGCCGCCCACGGCGCCGGGCATCCGTCCCGACGACGCCACGGCCGAGGCGGGCCGCAAGGTCCTGGCCTTTCACCTGGCCCGCATGCTGAAGCACGAGCCCGGCGCGCGGCAGGGCGAGGACATCGAAGAGGTGCACGACATGCGGGTCGCCGCACGCCGGCTGCGCTCGGCCTTCCGCGTCTTCGACGAGTCGTTCCAAAAAGGCGCCCTGGCGCCCTACCTGAAGCACCTGCGCCGCGTCGGCGAAACGCTGGGAGCGGTGCGCGACCTGGACGTGCTCATGGATAATGCGCGCAACTACCAGGCCGGTCTGCCCGCGGATCAGAGCGACGCGGTGGAGCCGCTGGTGCAGGCCTGGGCGGCCCAGCGCGAAGTGGCCCGGCGCAATCTCATCCGCTACCTCAACAGCGAGGGTTACAGCCGGTTCACCGCGGCCTTCGCCGAGTTCGTGACCAGTCCGGGCACGGGCGCGCGCCGGCCCGATCCCGAGCGGCCGGAGCCATACCTGGCGCGGCACGTCGCCCCGCGCCTGATCTACACCGCCTTCGAGCGGGTGCGCTCGTACGAGACGCTGCTGGATCAGCCGTCGCTGGAGCTGTTGCACGCGCTGCGAATCGAGGGCAAGCGCCTGCGCTATACTCTGGAGTTCTTGCGTGAGGTGTTGGGTCCGGAGTCGGCCCTGGTCATCGCGGAGACGACGGCCCTGCAGGACCATCTGGGGGCATTGCACGACGCGGACGTAGCCGAGATGCTGCTGCGCAATTTCCTGAACGGCACGTTGGCCCCCGGCCCGAAGCACGCCGCGCGTCCGCGCGTTCTGGCGCCGGGCGTCGCCCTGTATCTCGCGACCCGCCAGGGTGAGCTGCAGCGCCTGCTGACGACCTTCCCGGACGCGTGGGCCCGCTTCAATCGCCCGGAAGTCCGCCAATCCCTGGCGCTCGCCGTCTCCGTCCTGTAGCGTCTGTCTCGCGCGCGGGAGAGGGCGGGCCGACGGCTACGGCTTCTGTCATCACGATTTCTGTCATTACGACTTGTGTCATCACGACTTCTGTCATCACGACTTGTGTCATCACGACTTCTGTCATTCTGAGGAGCGCTGTTCAGCGACGAAGAATCTCGCGCGCGAAATAAGTCATCGTCAATCGCGCGCGAGATTCTTCGTCGCTGAACAGCGCTCCTCAGAATGACAGAAGTCGTGATGACACAAGTCGTGATGACAGAAGTCGTGATGACACAAGTCGTAATGACAGAAATCGTGATGACAGAAATCGTGATGACAGAAGCCGTAGCCGCCGGCCCGCCTACTCCCCGCGGCGCCAGAGCGCCCCACCATAGCACTCTGTTCGGTGCCTCCGTGCCGTTCGTTGTCTTTCTTTGTGTCCCTTGGTGTCCTTTGTGGTGAGATGTCTTTCTGTCCCGCGGAAGAAGGGGCTCAGCGGCCCTTTTCTTTGTCCTTCTCTTTCGCCAGCTTGACGTCGACCGGCTTCATGTCCTTCAGCATCTCCTTGATGTCAGACTTCAGCAGCTTGAACACCTCGGGGATGCGCTTGGTGGCGTCCACGCGCCGGAACTGGAACTCGTCGCTCATGTTGTCGAACTGCGCCAGCAGCCGGCTCTGGTAGTCCATGTAGCTCTCGTAGTAATCGTTGTACGGCAGGAAGTCCATGCCGGACTCCCAGTAATCGAAACCCCGATCGTTCAGCAACCGGGGGATCAGATTCGTCAGATCGACCTCCATGTAGAACACGGCATCGGGGATCAAGGCGTAGCTGAACACCTCGCGGATCCACTGCGGGTCGACGCCGCGGACCACCGCGCGGGCGATCAACGAATAGATGTACCGGTCGGTCAGGACGACGAAGCCGGCGCGCAGGGCGGGGATGATGACCTTCTCCAGGCGGTCGGCGAAATCGGTCGCGTAGAACAGGTTGCTCGTGATCACACCCAGCGTATGGCCGGTCTGCGCCGACTTGATGCCTTTGCCGGCCAGCTTGGAGCGCTTCAGCCCGGTGGAGGCCACCGCGTAGCCGTTCGACTCCAGCCATTCGCGCAGCAGCGCGATCTGCGTGGAGCGGCCCACCCCATCCGTCCCCTCCAGCACGATCAGGCGACCCGGCAGCTCTTCCTGCTCCACCCCTATGAGATCTTGGCCGTAGAATCGAACCGGGGTCATCCCTTGTCCTCCTTGCTGTGCATGACTTCGTCGATGTAGCGTCCATACAGGGAATCCTCGGCCAGGGCCGATCGCCAGGCGCTGGGCTCGGTGCGCAGCGCACCCTGCAGGTGCGGCTTGACGATCTCTCGGACCTGATCCTGCTGCTCGACGAGCCGCTGCGTCGCGTCGATCACGGTGAGGTCCTCTTCGGCGACGATCTGCTCGTATTGGTCCAGGATGCGGCTCTGAAACAGGCGGAAGCTCTCGGTCGGGTCTTCGCTCAATCCCAGGTCCTGACCCGCTTCGTAGTACTTCAGCTCGGGGCGGCCGGTCAAGATGCGCTTCAGCGATTCCTTGAGCGGCACGCGGAAGTAGAACGCGACCGTGGGGCGAATCGCGAAGCTGTACAGCTTCTTCACCCAATCGGGGCTCAGGCCTCGCGCCACGTCGCGGGCGTAGGCCGTGTAGATGTACCGGTCGGCCAGCACCACGGCGCCGGCCTTCAGCGCCGGCAGCATCTGGCGCTCCATGCGGTCGGCGAAATCGGCGGCGTGGATCAGGCTGAAGGACAGCGGGGTCAGCTCGTGCTTTTTCTTGCCGATGCGCGTCGTCTCGCCCACGATCGGCGACGAGTTCCACTCACTGAAGGCGACGCAATACCGCTCCCCAATCAGCCACTTGCGCAGCAGGTCCAGCTGTGTGCTCTTTCCGGAGCCGTCGATGCCCTCGACGACGATCAGTTTGCCCGGCAGCGGCTGCCCGTTCGGCATAAACGCCATGTTAGCCTCCTTATGCAGCTTTCGGCGGTCAGCTCTCAATTCTCAGCACGTGACGTGGAACAGGCCCAGCACCCGGCCTTCAGCTTCGTTCCAGACCTCGATGGCCTCAGGTGTGGGCAGCATTCGCGTGCGCAGGCCGCGCTTGGCGAAATACGACTCCGCCTTGGCGGACAGCCGGACGTTGTCCTCTTGACCTGTGCCGATGATCAACAGCACGGCGCCCTCCTGATACACGTCCCTGGCCTCATCCTTGGACAGGATGTGGGATGTGCCGTACAGGGCTTTTGATAGCTTCTTCTTTCGCTTGCGAACCGCTCCGTCCAGCTCAATGACGACGTCGTTTTCGTATTTCCGGCCGGCGATCGTGATCGAGCCGAATTTGGTCCGGTCGATCTGAGGGCGCATAACCGTGCACCTCAATATCCTCTATATTCTCATAATGTACCATATCTTGTACTGCAAATCAAGGGCAGCGCCGAAGCAAATTGCCTTAAAACCGCGTGCGCTTTCGCGGCGGAACGTTAAGGCGGAGAAGTCATTTGAGGGTGGCTGGAGGACCTCTGGCTCCTCTCCCTTCTCAGGGGAGAGGCTGGGAGAGAGGTTCCTCTGACTCCTCTCCCTTTTCAGGGGAGAGGCTGGGAGAGAGGTCCTCAGCGCGCGGTGTGAAAACTGGCACCCCGCAGCACAAATTGGCCCCTAATCCCACATTTCTTGACACCGAAATGACACCGGACGGGACTATAATTCGTCCTTGGTCTGATGGAATTGCAGAAGTCTTAAGAGGTGTCTGACATGGTCAGGAGCGCGCAACTCATCGAGCAGCAGTGCCGGCGTAAGGGCATTCCACGTCTGGACCTGAAGCCGGACATGATTGCGCCGAGTGTCGCCGGGCGCGTCGATCTGGAGACCGCACGCCGGTTGCAGGCCGTGCCGGTGTCGGAAGAGGACGGACAGGTCACGGTGGCGATGGTGGATCCGTTCGACACCCAGGCGCTGGAGGCGCTGAAAGGTTTGCTGAAGTCCGGCGTCGTGCCGGTGTACAGCGCGCCCGCCGCCATCGAAGAAGCTCTGAAACGTCTGCAGGCATTGGAACTGGAAAACTTCTCTCAACCTAATCGAGGAGTGTAGTACTCCAAGCCCGGATAGGCAGGGCGCCGAAAGGAGACAAGTGAGATCGAAGACAACCGGTCAGGTCGAAGGGGGAACGGCGATGAGCACCTCCCTTCTCGATGAGATGTCCATTGTGGGGGAGAACGAAGAACCCCCCGGTACCAGGCGCCGTCCTGCTCTTTGGCGCGATGTGCCTGACGAAAAGTGGGACGATTGGCGCTGGCAGCTGAGTCACCGGATCAGAAACGGTGACGAACTCCGTCAGATCATCAACCTAACACCAGATGAGGAAGCAGGCGTCGATGCGGCGCAGCGGTTCCGCATGGACATCACGCCGTACTTTGCTTCCCTCATGGATCCGAACGATCCGAATTGCCCCATCCGCCAACAGGTGGTTCCCACTCGCAAAGAGCTGGTCCACTTCGACGACGAGATGGACGATTCGCTGAACGAAGAAGCACAATCACCGGTGCGGGGACTGGTTCATCGTTACCCGGACCGCGTTTTAATGCTCGTCACCACGCAGTGTGCGAGCTACTGCCGTTATTGCACTCGCAGCCGGCTGGTGGGCGAGGCAGACCGGCAGTTCACCATGGCCGACTACGACGCGCAGATCGACTACATCGCGCGGACGCCGTCCGTGCGGGACGTGCTGATCTCCGGCGGCGACCCGCTGGTCCTGGCGACGGCGCACCTCGAGCGGCTGCTGGCCCGGCTCCGCGCCATCCCGCACGTGGAAGTCATCCGCATCGGGACGCGCGTGCCGGTCTTTTTGCCCCAGAGAATCGATGACGCGCTGATTTCGATGCTGAAGCGCTACCATCCGCTCTGGATGAACATCCATTTCAACCACCCGCGGGAGCTGACGCCCGAAGTCGCGCAGGCCGTGACTCGCCTGGCGGACGCGGGCATCCCGTTGGGTTCGCAGACGGTGCTGCTGGCCGGCGTGAACGACTGCCCCAACGTCATCAAGACGCTGATGCACGGTCTGGTCAAGCTGCGCGTCCGCCCCTACTACCTGTACCAGTGCGACCTGGTCCACGGCGCCGGGCACTTCCGCACGTCCGTGGCCAAGGGCGTGGAGATCATCGAGTCGCTGCGGGGGCACACCTCCGGCTTCGCCATCCCAACTTACTGCATCGACGCGCCTGGCGGCGGCGGCAAGGTGCCGATCATGCCGCAGTACCTCATCAGCCAGTCCGACGACAAGGTGGTCGTGCGGAACTTCGAAGGCATGATCACCGCCTACTCGCAGCCGGCCGACTACCACGGCCACGACGCGTCGAAATGCAGCTACTGCCGCGAGCATCGCCGCGAGGGCCAGGAAGGCGTCCGGTCGCTGCTCGACGGCGACAAGCTGAAGATCGTGCCGCAGGACTACGACCAGGAACACGACCGCACCGGTCGAGCCGATCGCGACGACGGTGAGGATCGCCGCGACCGCCGGTCCGCTCCCGAGCTGGATTGGCTCCGCATCGACGAGAATCTGATGCGCGAGCTGGGAGAGAATTGATGCGCGTCGCCGTCCTGGCCAACTTGAAGAAGAACGCTCCGCACGAGCCCGGGTTCCCCGAAGATCGGTGGGCTGACCTGGACTCCGAGAAGACCGTCGACAGCATCCTCGCTGCCCTCCGCCAGGGAGGGCACGAGGCTGTGTTTTTCGAGGGCGACGTCACCCTGCAGCGCAACCTGGAGCGGTGGCAGCCCGACATCTGCTTCAACTTCTGCGAGGGTCACTTCGGCGATGGCCGCGAAGCGCAGGTCCCGGCCATCCTGGAGATGATGCGCATCCCGTACACCGGATCCAAGGTGCTCACCCTGGCCCTGACCCTCGACAAGCCGATGACCAAGCGCGTGCTGGCCTATCACGGCCTGCCCACGCCGCCGTTCCAGGTATTCGAGGCGGTGGACGAGTGGCTCGACCCGGCGCTGGCGTTCCCGCTGTTCGTGAAACCCAGCCGCGAGGGCACCGGCATGGGCGTCTCGCCGAAGTCGATCGTGCGTGACGAATGCGAGCTGCGCGCGGAGCTGGGCGACCAGCTGGCGCGGTACCGGGAGCCCATCCTGGTCGAGCGCTTCATCCAGGGCCGCGAGATCACGCTGGGCGTGCTCGGCAACTCGTGCGGAGGGGCGCCGTTCCACACGCCGGGCGCCACTTCGGCGGTCGAGGTCGGACGGGGGCTGCGCTTCCTGCCCCCGCTCGAAGTCAACCTGAACGGGTACGACCCACAGGAAGGCGGCATCTACAGCCACCGGCTCAAGGTCGACCTGGTCGAGGAGTTCAAGTACTTCTGCCCCGCGCCGCTGACGCCGCCCCTGCTCGAGCGCCTGCAGTGGCTGACCGCCGCGGCCTTCCGGGTCACCGGCAGCCTGGACGTCGCCCGGGTCGACTTTCGCCTGGACGCGTCCGACGGCAATCAGCCCTACATCCTGGAAGTGAACCCGCTGCCGGGCATGTGTCCCGGGATCAGCGACCTGGTGATCGAGGCCGAAGCAGCGGGCATCGATCACGTCACGCTGGTCAACCTGATCCTCGAGCACAGCCTCCAGCGCTACGGCATGCTTCGCGCCGTCTGCTAGACGAAGAGACTTCCGAAGTCTCGGAGACTTCGGAAGTCTGGGTTTCTGGCGGCGCCGCGCCGTCCTACGAGACCTCTCTCCCGGCCTCTCCCCTGCAAAGGGAGAGGAGAACGGCATGCTCCTCTCCCTTTGCAGGGGAGAGGCCGGGAGAGAGGTCTCGTCGCTTTTTGACACCCTCCCAAATCCGTATAAAATAATGTGCAGTAATGGGCAGGTAGCCCCGACTTTGACAAGCAACATTAAATAGGCAGTCTCAGTGAGGATAGGTTAGTCCGATGGGCCAGGGAAAGTCGCCACGGCGCTTATGTGAGGAATGCGGTCGAGTGATCGAAAGCAGGCGCCCCGGTGAGACGCTGTGCCGCCTGTGCGAAGAGCGTCTGATCGAAGAGGCGCGCGTTCAGGAGCGCCGACGCCGCAGAGAACGAGAGCATGCCCGCGAACTAGAAGAAGATCTATTCAGAGTTCGAAGACCCGGCGAATAGCGCAGGGCCCGCGCAGCTGCAAACGCGCGAGGTCGTCCCGCTCGAGTCGCTTCGAATTGTGCCGGATGGTGTTGCCGCGCGTCGAGACCGTCTGCGGTATTCGCTTGGAACGAACCGGGAGCCACCCGCTGGAGCTGCCGTCGGAGAAGACGCCAGAGCTTCGTGGCGCCTTTCTTTTTGTGGACGGCCCCGGATTTGGGGCGCGCGACCCGTGCCGTTCATCGCGCAGGTGAGAGTTAGCCGTGAATATCATCATCATGGGGGATAACGCGCGTTCTCGGGAGCTGCTGACCGTCGTCGTCCGGCAGGAAAACTGGATTCCCCTGGTCGCGCTTAATTTGCACGAGCTGGTGGTTCTGCAAGACAGGACCCCCGGCCAGCTGGTCCTCCTGGAGACGGCCGGTCCACTGCCGGAAGCCGTCACTCTGTGCCAGACGATCAAGCAGCGGCTGAGCCTGCCGCTGGTCGTGCTCGTACCGTGGGCGGACGAGGCCAGCCAGCTGCGCCTGTACGAAGCCGGCGCCGACGACTGTATCGTGCAGCCTTACAGTCCTCGCATCCTGCAGGCGAAGCTTCGGTCTTTGCTGTGGCTCAGCGGCGGCGCGCCGCAGGCCACTCTCGCTGTGCTCGAAAGCGGGACCGTCTGCCTGGACTCCGAAAAGCACACCGTAACCATGCGCGGCGGAGTGGCGGTGCGTCTCACGCCGCTCGAGTTCCGGCTGTTGTACGCGCTCATCTCGAATGCCGGGCGCGTTCTGCCGGCGGACGTCCTGATCCACAAGATCTGGGGCTACACCGGCGAGGGCAACCGCGACTTGCTCAAGGGCCTGGTGCGCCGCCTGCGCGGCAAACTGGAGCCGGACGCGCACGGCCCACGCTACATTCGCACGATTCCCGGCGTGGGATATTCCTTCGCTCCGGCCCAGGAAGTGGCCGAGCCATCTCTGTCGATCTAAGCCAAGACACATTCATACTGAATCTGGGACTTCCAGCACGGCGCCCGCCGTGGTCGGAAGCCTTGCGTTTCTAACGAGGAGGCACGTTAAGTGGGTATTCCGTGGGATCTGGTATTGGGCGGGTTGGGCATTTGCGCGATGCGCATGTGCGACGTCACGATGGACACCATCCGCCTGATCCTCTTGACACGCGGCCGTAAATACGTCGCGGCATCTATCGGTTTCTTCCAGATCATGATCTACATCGTGGCCATCGGCGCGGTGCTGCGCGGCCCCATGAGCTGGTTCAACGTCATCGGCTACTGCACCGGCTTCGCCCTGGGCAACATCATCGGCGTCACGCTCGAGGAGCGCATCGCAATGGGTTACTCCCTGCTGCGGGCCGTCGTTCCCATGGATAAGGGTCCGCTGGTCGCCGGGGCCCTGCGCGCCAACGACTTCGGCTGCACCGAAACCCCCGGTCTGGGCCGTGACGGCAGCGTGAGCATCGTGGAATCCATTCTCCACCGCCGCGACGTGCCTCGCGCGCAGCGCATCGTGGCCGGCGTCGACGACAAGGCGTTCGTCGTCGTCGACGAAGCGCGCAGCATCTACCAGGGCTACCTCCGCGGCAAGAGCCGCGGGCTGTAACGAGCCCCAACTTCCGACACAGCCCAGCATAGACCACTGGGCTGTGTCGGAAGTTTAAATCCTCACATATGAATTGACTTCCGAAGTTTCGAGAACTCCCAGCACAGACCGCTGGGCTGTGTCGGAAGTCTTATTGTGTGCAGACGCTGGCCAAACCAGGCAAGGCTGCCGCTGCTCAGCAAGGCGTGGATTCGTGTGCCTTTAGACTTCCGAAGTTCTTGACAGGAGCGGCCACCCATTCGGGGCGACCGAGGTCGCGTCTGGTGCGGGGATCGTGTCTGACACACAGGAGCGGCCACCCATTCGGGGCGACCGAGGTCCCGTCTGGTGCGGGGATCGTGTCTGACACACAGGAGCGGCCACCCATTCGGGGCGACCGAGGTCCCGTCTGGATTACAAAGCCCGCCTCCGCGGGCTAACGGCAAGGGCGGAACTCCATGCAATTTCCCCTGCCGTTAGCCCGCGGAGGCGGGCTTCGTAATCCAGACGCGACCTCGGTCGCCCCGAATGGGTGGCCACTCCTGTGTGCCAGACACGACCTCAATCGCCCACAACCTGAGGTGCCCGTGGCAAGGGAAAGCCGGAAGTCGTTGCCGTTCTCCTCTCTCCCTGTGGGGGAGAGGCGGGAGAGGGGTCAGTCCCCCATCCCTCGGATGACAAACGGCATGAACGCGCGCCGCGCCAGCGGGACCACCGTGTGGCTCAGGATCACGTTGATGTAGCCGCCGGCCGTGTCCGTCCGATTGCCGGCCTTGTCGACGACGTTGATGGCCAGGCGCGCGGTCTGGTGCGGAAGCCAGGAGTACTTCCAGGTGAAAGTGTAGGGCGCCGTGCTTTTGTCGCCCAGGTGATGCCAGGCGCCGTTGTAGTACGCCCAAAATTCCACGTAATCAACCCCGCTGCCCTCGTCGCTGGCGGTGGCTTGAATCGCGACGCTGCCCGAGGTCAGGACCTGGTTGTTGGCCGGGTAGCTGATGTGGCCGGTTGGCGGGGTGACGTCGCTGGTCCCCTCGTAGACGACGTAGTTGGCCGCGTAGCCTACCATCGAGGTCCCATACTTGATGAGCATGTAGCCTCTCTGGCCCCCGCCCCCGTCGATGCCCCAGTAAGGGCCCCACGAGTTGCGCAGAATCCACGCCTGGTTCGCGTCGTCCCAGCCGACGAGAACGATGGCGTGGTTGACGCTGCCTGAACCCTCGCTGGTCTGGAACACGCCCCCGCTGTAGTGCTCGAACCAATAACCGGCGTAGACGGCGGCTGACACCGGCCCGTGATCCAGGATGGCCTGCTTGATGGCGCTCACGGACGGCACGGACCCGCTGTTGCCGACGTACTGCCACGAGGCAATCTTTTCGTGGTGGGTGTGCGGCGGGTTCAAGGGCACGTCGGCGGCCTGATAGGGGAAGTCGTCCTCGTATACGGCGCCTGCTGCCGGTTCGCCCGACGGTATCTTCCATTGGTGGTAGTCGTGAGCGAAGTAACCGCTGACACAACTGTAGCCTTCGGTGTTGCCCGAGATCAGGTACTGTTCGGACAGGTCCCGGGTGACGCCGTCGTGGATCAGGATGTTGGCTTCCAGGGCGCCGACCGTGCTGAACGCCCAGCAGCTGCCGCAGGTCTTCTGGTCCTTGATGGGCGGGCACTTGCCGAGGGCGCACCAGTTATAGCTGGACGGCAGGGCCAGGGCGGATGGACCGCCCGCGCTGACCGGGGTTTCGGGGAGCGTCGCTGTAGCAGACGCCGTGGGCGTCGGCTGCGGGAGGTGGAACGGTCCCGTGCCGCTGACCTGGAAGGAGAACTCACGCTCCGGTGTCTCTTCTTCCCACGGCCGGCGATAGACCAGCCGCACGACCTCCTGGCCCTCCCGTTGCGCCTGGAATCGCAGCGTCTCCTGCTGCTGCGCCCCAAAACGAGCCGTCGAGGTCTGCGCTTGCAGGGGCGCCTCGAAAGTGGCCTCCCCTATCTGGCGAACGATCGCCTGGCCGGAGGCTAACCGGGTCTCGGCATCCAGCTCCCAGCCGTAGCCGGTGGCCGGGTTGGCGTCCAGCGTGACGACCAGGGTCTGCCCGTCGATCAGCTCCACGCTGCGGCCGTCGTCCGCGGCGCCGAGCTGGACGTCCGACGGGGTCGGCGTGTCCGCCCGGACCACACCCCCGCGCAGCGGCGCGCCGAGCGCGACCGCGACGACGATCGCCAGCACGGCGGCGATCCACTTGACGTTTCGGTACGGCGGCAAGGACGGCATCTGGCGCTCCCACGGACCCGCGCAAAGTCTCTGGTGACACGAATCCCACTGTGCTCACATGATATCATCCTTGTGCACTGTAATCAATAGTATTATGGTAATGTGCCACGACGGTCGTTCCGTGGGTGGGCCGCAGTCCTGGCCGGTCTCCGACCGCTCCTGCAAGCGTTGAGGAAGGGTGCATTGCAGAAAATGGGCGAGACAAAGAGTGCCAATCACCGCCCGGTGTTTGCCACCCATGATCGAGTGGATGTTTACCACGCGAGCGAGTGTGGCGGCGTATTAGGATGCGGCTTTGGACGAGAAGTCAGCGGGGGGAGCCTGGGGCGGCAATGTACCATGATGCGTTCATTTCCCGCCAGAATTCGCGACACTGTCTCGACATCCGCTAAAATGCGAATGTAGCTTTTCTTTTTTTGTGCAAGTGACGTAGAATCGGATCAGAGATGATACTTTCTGTTCGCCAGCCGACACGCTTGTCCGGGTCACGGTTATGGGGGTACCAGTATGAAATCCATGCCAGTTGTCTCGATAATCAGTGTACTATTGGCTGGTCTGTTGTTGACTGGGACAGCCATGATCACAAGGTGCTGTGCAGCTCCGCCGACGCCTACGGGGCAGAGCGAGGTGCCACCGTATGAGACTGTCTGTGACAACCTGACGCAACTGTCAGGCGCTCAGTGGGATGCGTATGTTAATGGATTGATGGGTAAGCGCGTTGCTGGCTGGACTGGCTGGATTACTTGGGCGGGCAACCATGGCACGGACAGGTGGGTTGAGATCAGCATGGACCCGCCCGGGTCGGGATCGTTTCTTCCGGACGTCCATGTACTCGTCACGCAGCGTGAGTCAGGAGTGCCCGGTGACAAAGTGACTTTTTCCGGCACAATTGATTTTGCAAGGTTCGAGTGCTTGATCAAGCTGCACGATGGCTCGGTTTGGTTGGCAGAAAAAGAGTCTGCACTCCAATCGACACAAGGCCTGGATGCCCCACAAACACTGGTTGCAGCCGCAGCCACTGCCACGACCACGGCCACTCTCACGGTGTCAGCCACTGCCACGACCACGGCCACGGCCCGAACGTGCGCTCCCCGCATGTCGTTCGTCTCTGACATTACGATTCCTGATGACACCGTCTTCAAGCCAGAGGAAAGTTACGAGAAGACTTGGCGAGTGAAGAATTCCGGTTCCTGCGAGTGGACCAGCAATTACAGCGTTGTGTTCGTCAAGGGAGACTCCCTGGGATCGACTGGACCACAAACACTGGACAAGGTAGTGGCGCCCGGTGAAACAACGGACATCACAGTGCAAATGACGGCACCAACACAGGACGGAAGGTACACCAGTTGGTGGCAAATGCGGGACGACTCCGGGCACCCGATTGGCGATAGCTTCTATGCTCGCATTCTTGTTAGAAAGCCTCGACCAACCCCGACGAGTACGCCTGAGCCCAAATCCGGACTAGCTCAAATATTTGAACAGAAGGACGCTTGCGATGCCGCGCAGTCGTTTGTCAAGGAGAAATTGTGGTCTCCGTATACGGCAGTATTCCCAAGTTGTCCGAGCATTATTCTCTGGGGAAGCGGTTCTAGCATGGGGAATGACCCAAAAACTCCAGGCTTGTATCAATTGAATTCCTATGTTGACTCGGAAAACCGAATGGGAGCCATGATCAGAACGTACTTCAGGTGTGATGTGCAGTACAGCAATAGCAAGCAGGCGTGGGTACCGGAAGCTCTGCAATTCATGGACATGAACGGCAACGTCCTGCCTTGAGTTGATTCAGAGGCTCTGAGTGAGGTCAGTTTGGGCATACACAGCCTCGCCAGGCAGCGCCGCAGTCTCAGTTACTCTCCTGCGCTTGCGCTACACCGGCAAAGATCGATGCCAATATGCTTATCAGCACGTTGGCGAGGGGAATTGGGTGTACTTTTCCGTCCGATGGGGACCAAGGCAAACAAAAAGGCCGCGATCCTCTACGTCGCAGCCTCGTTCAGGCAGGAGATACCCGGACACATATCGGACCCGATAGTTGGCGCGGGAGGTATGGCGGGGATGATTCTGGATGCTGGCCCGTCACCTCACCGCAGGCAGCCCCTGCTGGGGGAGTTTTATAGTCTTCCAGCATTGAAGTCACTCTTGAACTGGTCGACTCTGGCGACATGGGTCTTGAGTTCGTCCAGAAACGTATTGCCGAGTACATACCCCACCACAAGGGGCCATCTTTCTGCCAGACCCGGTTTGTCCCACTTCGCCTTTCCCCACACCCCAGGGTAGTGCTCATCGAACCAGACATGAAAATCCTTCTTGCGGTTGCCTAAGAGTCCTATCGTGACGCCGCCGCCGTGCACCAGCCAAAGCCCTGTCTCGTCTCGTGCGAAGGCGCCCTGGCACCTATTTCGCTCCTTTCTCGCAGACCAGTCGACGTTGATCTCCAGTAAGTCGTGAGGCAGATCGGCGTAATAGCCGAAGAAATTGACATGCCTCTTCTTAGTTTCGTATGATAGGTAATGATACCAGATGACATGGTCAGTGTGCAGCGAAACGTCTCGAATGGTGAAGCCTGGACCGCTGATCGCGCGCACCTCGTTGCCGGGAAGGAGTTGGCAGAGACGCCGAGATAGGGCTTTTTGGCATTCGTCGTTCTCCGAAACGGGAACAAGGATAAGCATAGTTGCACCTTCCATTACAGAGTGGGCCAAATGTCTTTAGCGGAATGTATCACCAGGCCACCGTGGAGTCAATTTTGGCTTCCGCTTGAACGAGAAAGGCCGCGATTCCTACATCGCAGCCCTGTTTTCGCAGGAGAATCAGTCTTAGCCCGTCAGAGCCTCTTGCCGCCGTGACACGCCGCAGCATTGCGTTGAGGTAACGCATGGCACATGCTTGAGGTATTGTCAAGCGTCATACCGAACGGGCATTGCCCACGATTTGCAACGATTGGTTCCAGGGAGTGTCGTCGGACGGGAGGGCAAAGAAATAGGCCGCGCCCAGAACAGCGCGACCACTACCGAACGTAAGTCGGACGACTACACGAGTATCATCGTCCCGCGCATCAGCTCTTTCGTCGCTTGTAGACAACATGATAATGCTTGTGAACCTTCATGGCCTCGTGAGCTGCGATAAGAGGGAACACGGCGACCTTGAGGAGATTCCACTTGATGGGTTTTGGATTCCTCATTTTCTGCTGCACATCCCAGCCTTCCTTTGCCAGTTTCATGATGTCCATGTCTTGGTCCTGCGAATTGCTGTAATGCCTGATCATAACCTCACCGTCTTCCGACATTTCCGTGTCGTACCTATCGGACTCGCTCATGGCATTCCTCCTCGAGGACAAGACAAGAGAGTCGTCCGCGGGCCGCAATCGCATGCAGTCCCCTCGTTCACTGTGTATCTGTGCGAGTTCGCAGCCCTCGGAACCGGAGACGACAATCATCCAGAGTAACCTTCAATCTCACGCAGATTTGGGCGTAGGGGCTACTGGGAAAGCGGGGGTCTGCCCTGTCCGGTAGCTCGCTTATTGCCTTCAGGGTCCCATTTTTCATACCAAGCCCGTTCTTGTGCCAACCGTTGTTCATACGTCGCGTCAGGCCGACACACCTTGTAGGCAAACACATCGTCCTGTTGCAGGCGGTCGTACTTTATGTGCTCTTTCATGCGCCTCAAGAGATTGACGGTTGTCCCGACGTAGTAGACTTCGTGGTTCCGCACCACTCTGTAGTTGCCCGGAACTGGAGGGGGGAGTCGTGGCTCAGCGTCGAACGGGTGGCACTTGATGGTCTCCCCGGTCCGCTCGCTGCCGAGACGTAGGCTGCTCCAGGAGGTAAATTGCCCATTTGATCAGGTTGCTCGGGTTCGACTTCGTTTCGGCCCAGAATCTTATCCAGAAGACCCATTTCTTGTCCTCCCAATAATGGCACCCTGATTACGGATGGCCGAGATCGTTGATGACCACAGTGTCCCGCCAGTCGTGCGCAACCCTTTGCATATATTCTGATTATAGCGTAGAGTTTAGCTGGCGTCAATGCACACCAAGATAAAAGGCTTTCCCCGCTTGGGCATGTTATTCCACTCCGGCCCGAACTTCGTCTCGGCCAGCTCTGGCCGTGCCATCCGCACCCAACCTTGCTCCGCGGATGTTTTTCGCCCAGATGTCGGTGAAACGGGCAAGGTCGGCTTGCATCCGTGCGTTCAGAGCGACGACTCCGTCATTGCCTTTGACCTTGCCGGGCTCGACATACCGTCGCGTGCCGATCATGACCATCGTGGTTTCAATGGCAATCCAGTTGCCCGCGTGATCCCGAAAGAAGACCACTTCCAGATCAGCAATCAAGTCGCCATTTTGCTCGAAGTAGTGCACAACGGAGATGCAACGGTGGCCGATGGCCTCGATCACCAGGCGGTCATAGCCGTCCTGCGTGACCTTCACGTACAGCTTGGGGTTGTTCTCCCGTCTCCCCGACAGCCTCGAGAATTTTGCCGATTGCGTTTTTCATGCGGTTGGAAGTCTTCATTTTCGGCATCCTCTCTCGTTTGGTAATCCTATTACAGCATAAATATCGCTCGAATCGCCTCCAAAGCGGCAGAGAGGGGCGATTTTGGTCAAACGTGGAATCTATCAAGAGCCCTGCGAAAACGCGCCAAAACGGTTCTAGTGAATTGGGGAGCCTTCTACGCGGCGATTGTGGCTTGCGAGTTCTTGGCGTTTGCTGCCCGAACCGCCCAAAAACGTCAGCTTTGGCGCCATAATTAAATCATCAAAGAAAGCACAAGGAGACGAAAAATGGATGACTAAAGGGTAATCGCGCCGGTGTATCACCACAAGACCCTCGCTGGCTCCGGCGTGATCGACGGAAGCGTCACCTGCAAGCAATTGGACGAAGAGAACTACTTCGAGTTCGGCTGGATCACCTGCCCGTTTTGCGGGAGCCCCACGGGGCTCGGGCGCAGCCAGCCATGCGTCTCGGCCAGCTGGTGATACTTATGGACTGTCGGCCGCGACAACTGCAGATCAACCGCAAATGCGCCGCTCGCTCTACCCGGATCGCAACCGATAGATGACATCGCGCAAATAGTTCATGTGTAATCGCTCCACCGTGTGTCTCTCCTCCCTGATGCTTGGCTGGAGGAGAGTATAGCCAAACTCGCCCGCACCGCCCCAAAGTGGTAAACATCGGGCGATCATGGGTGGTAAACACCCACCCGAATATGCCTGGTAAGGTATAGGGCGGTTTATGACAAGTGGGCGGGCCGCTATCCCGGCCGGTCTCCGACCGCTCCTGCAAGGAGTGCATTCGGGAAATGGGCGAGACAGCGGCCCCGACGACCGTCATTCTGAGGAGCGTCGTTCAGCGACGAAGAATCTCGCGCGCGACTGATGCTATCCTAATTCGCGCGCGAGATTCTTCGTCGCTGAACGACGCTCCTCAGAATGACGGTCGTCGGGGCCGCTGTCTCGCCCATTTCCCGAATGCACCCGAGACGAGCACGCCTATTGACGTTCCCCTTTTCCTTCGTGGGGGCGGCCTGCCGTCCGGGCAAAGAAGAGACCCACCCGTTTGAAGGTGAGTCTCGTCGGTCTCGATTTGCGCGGACCGGCGCGTTACGAGGTGTGGTGCTCCGCCCGGTTCGAGCGGGAGGGCGACTCGTTCGTGCGGCTCGGGCGCCGCCGGTAAGTCGTTGGCGCGCTGGTGGGCGCGGACCCGCGCCGCTCAGTGGGATTCGCCTGCCGCCGGCGGCCATTGTCCCGCGACGTCGACGGCTGTTCCTGCCGTGGGGGCGCGGGAGCCTTGTAGTCGAAGCCGTCGATCCGGCGTCGCTCCAATCGGCCGCCCAGCACCCTCTCGATGTCGCGGACCACACCCTCATCCTCGCCGGTGACCAGCGTGAAGGCGTCGCCGGTTTTTGCGGCGCGCCCGGTGCGCCCGATGCGGTGCGTGTAGGCATCGGCCGTGTCCGGGATGTCGTAGTTGATGACGTGGGAGATGCGCGACACGTCGATGCCGCGGGCGGCGATGTCCGTCGCCACCAGGATCTGGAAGTGGCCGTCCCGGAAGCCGTCCAGCGCGGCCTGGCGGCGCCGCTGCGACAAATTCCCCTGCAGCGAGGCCACGCGGTAGCCGGCGTTGTGCAGTTGCTTGGCCAACCGCTCGGCGCGATGCTTGGTCCGGGTGAAGACGAGCACGGACTCAGTGTCCGGTCGTGCAGCAGCTCCAACAGCAGCGGCGTCTTCAGGTGCCGCTCGACCGGGATACAGCGCGTGCGACACGGCCTCCACCGGCGTCAGCTGGCCGATCTGCACCACTACCGGCTTCTCCAGAATCTCCTGCGTCAGCTTGCGGATGTCGTCCGGCATCGTGGCCGAAAAGAGCAGCGTCTGGCGCGGTTCGAGGCAGCTGCTTCAGAATGCGGCGGATGTCCGGCAGGAAGCCCATGTCGAACATGCGGTCCGCTTCGTCCAGCACCAGGACCTCCACGTGTGACAGGTCGATGGTGTGCTGGCTCATGTGGTCCAGCAGGCGGCCCGGGCAGGCCACGACGATTTCCACGCCGGCGCGCAGCCGGTCGATCTGTGGGTTGATGTTGACGCCGCCGTAGATCGTGACGCTCCGCAGGCGGGTCTGCCGCCCGAGCGCATCGAAGAAGTCGTGGGTCTGCTCGGCCAATTCGCGCGTCGGCGCAATCACCAGCACGCGCACGCGCCGGCGAGGCCCGTCGAGCAGGCGCTGCAGGATGGGCAGCGCGAAGGCCGCCGTCTTTCCGGTGCCGGTCTGGGCCAGGCCCATCACGTCGCGGCCTTCTAATATGGGCGGAATCGCCTTCGCCTGAATGGGAGTTGGGTCAACGTACCCCATCGCCTCCACTCCGGCCAGAATACGCGGGTTGAGATCGAACGATTGGAAGTTCAAAGTGAGTGTCTCTTTCTTGTATATGTACTGTTTCTGTTCTCACAGAACAATCGATTATATCACCGTTTCGCCGAATTTCCCAATAAACCCCTACGGGGTAATAGACCGATGCCATCCCGCCCCTCCCCCTCTTCCTTTTGTCCTTCCGTGACGATAGTGCTATCATCAGCAGCAGACCCAACTGGAAAGGAGGATGCGATGCGAAACCGCATGCTCGCATCGGTAACCTGGGCCATCGTGTGGGTGTGGATCGTGAGTGTCTTGCCCGTCCCCGCCCTCGCCCAGGATGCAGCCTGGCCTCCCATCAAGGTGGACCTGATGCCCACCGTGTCCGGCAATCGGGTGACCTTCGAGGTCAAGGTAACCAACGTGGTCGATTGGACCCTGATCGACTTCACGCTGAAGGGCAGCCTGCCCGCCAAAGCGACTTTCGTCGAGGCCCACGCCGATTTCGACGGCGCCGTGGTGAGCTTCGACGGCCAGGACGCCTCATTCTTCGTCATTGGACTGCCGGCCAAGGCCACGATCGGCGTGCGCTACACGGTGGATGCCGGCGACCAGGTCGATAAGCTCACCGGCCCGCAGCTCTGGGCGGGCTGGAAGGGACGCATGCCCGGCCAGGCGCTGTTCGACGAGAGCGCGAAGACTCTCAGCTCGCTGGCCTCCGACAGCGTAAACACGGTGAAGGACGCCCGTGCTCACGGCCTGTCGATCGTGGACGTTTACGGCAGCCCCTACGAGCAGGGCCAGCAGCGCGGCGCCGGCCTGGCCAGCCAGATCAAGCTACAGGTCACCGCACACCTGGACGCGACTCTGCCGCGGTCCTTCTCCGGCAGCCGGGACAAGTGGATGGAAGCGATCCAACCGTTGGTCGCCGCCGCGGACCCGGATGTAGTGGATGAGCTGCGGGGCATCGCGGATGGAAGCGGCGTGTCCCTGGAGGACCTGGAGCTGGCCAATTTCTCCGGCTACATCGCCGCCGCCGATCTGTCGGCCAACAACTCGGCGCAGTGCTCCGTCCTGGCGACGGTGGGCGCGGCCAATCAGAAGGACTCGCTGCTCCTCGGCCGGCAGCAGGACGCCGCGACCGACACCACCCCGCCGGTCATGATCATCCGGCGCTTCGTCGACGGCCGCCCGGACCGGCTCGAGGTCACGCAGCCGGCCACCCTTTCTCCGGCGGCGGTGATCACCTCCGACGGATTGTTCTGGGAGGGGCACGTGGCCTTCTCCAAGGAGCCGGTGCCGGCCCCCGCCATCGACCTGCTCAGCCTGGTGGACGGCGCCCTGCGCACCGCCCGCACGCTGGACGGTCTCCAGAGCGGGTTGACCGCACAGCCTCGGCTGCGTCCCATGAACTCCGTCATCGCCGACCTGACGTCCGGCGAAGTGCGCAGCCTGGAGCTGAGCACGAGCCGCAGCGCCGTCGGCCGCGCCGACAAAGACGGCATTCTCATCAGCACCAACCATTTCCTGTCCGCGGACCTCACGGACTTGCAGCCGCCTTCAGTCAACCGCTCTCTGACACGCAACGACCGCCTGAACGAGCTTGCGGCCGGACGTCGCGGCCAACTGACCATGGACGACATCCAGACGTTCCTGCACGACCCGCAGGTCTCCAACGGCACGGGCCTGTCCCTCGCCGTCGACGCGGACGCCCGCTGCATCCGCCTGTGGGATCAGGTGCATGGGCGCTGGTTCGAGATCGCCCTTGCGGACGTTTTCAGCGGCTCGTTGCAGTAGCGGATTGCCTCGTTAGATTGCTCAACTCGGAGAGATGACGTGCCTTTTGGGTCGCCTGACGTGCACGAGGATACCCGTGCGGCGCCGGGGCCTCGCTGGAACTGCTGGTCGATCGGGCCGGCGGCGGCGGTGGATCTGGCTGCCGGCGGCTGGCGGTTCCAGCTGACGGACGCTTCGGAGCGCGCCTACTCGAACGCACAGATCGACGATTATCACAGCTTGCCGCGGGCTGAGTTCCCGTGGCGCCCGCCGGTGCAGATGACCGTCCGGGCTCGTTTTTCGCACGCTGTGGACCAGCTGTGTGGGACGGCGGGCTTCGGCTTTTGGAACCGGCCGACCGCGCTGAGCCGGCGTCATCCGCCGGCCCTTCCGTCTGCCATCTGGTTCTTCTTCGCCTCACGGCCCTCCAACCTGGTCCTGGACGCCGTGGTGCCCGGTTACGGTTGGAAAGCCGCCACGATCGAAGCGCGGTGGCGTCACGCGCTGCCGCTGCTGCCGTGGCTGGCGCTGAGCGCCCCGGCCATGCACGTCCGCGCGCTGCGCCACCGCCTGTGGCCGATGTCGCAGCGCGTCTTTCGGATTCGCGAAGCCCTGCTCGACGACGTCGACGTCACCGCCTGGCACACCTACCGGCTCGACTGGCGGCTGGAGGGCAGTCGCTTCGAGGTGGATGGGCGGGCGATCATGACGGGCGCGCCCGGTCCGCGGGGGCCGCTCGGCTTCGTACTGTGGATGGACAACCAGTACGCGGTGGTGACGCCCTGGGGCCGGGTGGGCCACGGCCTTCTGTCGCGTTCCGGCCAACAATGGCTGGAAATCAGCGAGTTGGATATCAGGCAGAAATCATCATGAATGGGGAGGCTGTAATTCAATGAAGTCGTCGATTTACGCAGCGATACCGTGACGAAGCCGTCGCCGGAAATGCGGCAGGCCATGTACGACGCCGAGCTGGGAGATGACGTCTACGGCGAGGACGTGACGGTCAACCGGCTGGAGGAGGTCTCCGCGGAGCGGATGGGCAAAGAGGCCGGCCTGATGACGGTCAGCGGCACGATGAGCAACCTGCTCGCGTTGCTCAGCCATTGCGGCCGCGGCGACGAGCTCATCATGGGCGATCAGGCCCACACGTTCCGTTACGAGGTCGGCGGCCCGGCCGCGTTGGGCAGCCTCACCACCTGGACGGTGCCCAACCAGAAAGACGGCACGCTGCGCCTGGCAGACGTCGAGGGTGCGATCCGCTCGACGACCAACGTCCACTATCCGCACTCGCGGCTGATCGTGATCGAAAACACCCACAACCGCATGGGCGGCGTCGTCCTGTCGCCGGAGTACATCGACTCCCTGAACGAACTGGCCCGCCGCTACCGGCTGAAGGTGCACATGGACGGCGCGCGCATCTTCAACGCCTCCGTGGCCCTGGGAGTGGACGCCAGCGTGCTCACCCGCAGCGTCGATTCCGTCAACTTCTGCCTGTCCAAGGGGCTGGCCTGCCCGGTCGGCTCAGTGCTGTGCGGACCGAAGGACTTCATCGACACCGCCCGTCGCTACCGCAAGATGGTCGGCGGCGGCTGGCGCCAGGCCGGCGTGCTCGCGGCCGCGGGCCTGGTGGCGCTGGACACGATGGTCGAGCGCCTGGCCGACGATCACCAGAACGCCCGGCGCCTGGCCGAGGGCCTGGCGAACCTGTCCGGCTATGAGGTCGACATGGACAGCGTGCAGACCAACATCATCGTGTTCCGATGGACCGCGACCAACCTGGAGTCTGCTGCGTTCCACGCGGCGATGAAGTCCCACGGCATCCTGTTCAACGACACCGGGCCCGGCACGTTCCGCCTGGTCACCCACTACGGCATCGAACCGGCTGACGTCGACGCCTCGCTGGCGGCCTTCCGGGACGTGGCAAAGTAGAACCTGTAAGAACGAAACCTCCGAAATCGACGAGATTTCGGAGGTTTGTGCATCGGCGTAAGAAAAACCGGCAGGGGTTGCACCCTTGCCGGTCTTGCTGTCTGCGTCGAAGTGCGATTAGATCTTGGTCACGTTTGCCGCCTGGAGACCCTTCGGCCCGCGCTCGATCGTGAATTCAACCTGCTGGCCCTCGGCTAGCTCGCGGAATCCACCGCCCTCAATGGCGCTGTAATGCACGAAGACATCTTCGCCATCCTCGCGAGAAATGAAGCCGAAGCCCTTTGCTGCGTTGAACCACTTGACCGTACCGGTGACTCTGTCGCTCATTGCGAATCTACCTCCTTCCCCCAAAAATTTCGTTGCGTAGGTAGGGTGGAAGTACACCCGCAACCAGACAGGGGCTACCTTACCAACCACACACCTGCTTCGAGACCACAAAAGAAAAAGCCACCCCGCACACAGTTCGCTTGGGTAGCCTAAGACGTGAAGACCCGAAACAAGCTTATTACTGCGTCCTACGGAAATTATTAAACCATATTTCCGGAGTTTTGTCAAGATCAGGTGTATTCGCGGCCTCACTCTCCCCGCCGGACGGCTGACCTCTCTCCCGCCTCTCCCCTGAGAAGGGAGAGGAGAAGTCGCGGTCGTTCTCCTCTCCCTTCTCAGGGGAGAGGCGGGAGAGAGGTCAGCCGTCCGGCGGGCCAAAACCAAGAGCCTGGCGAGGTCTCCCCCGCCGGCTCTTCCTGATATCGATCACGTCACGCTACAGCTTGATGACGTTCGCGGCCTGCAGGCCCTTCGGCCCGCGTTCGATGCTGAACTCCACCTGCTGGCCTTCGGCCAGCTCGCGGAAACCACCGCCCTGAACGGCGCTGTAGTGCACGAAGACGTCTTCGCCGCCTTCACGAGAGATAAAGCCGAAACCCTTCGCTGCATTGAACCACTTGACTGTTCCGGTAACTCTGTCACTCATCACGAATTTACCTCCTTCCCTGAAAAATTTGTAGGTAGGGGGTGGGAAGAACACCCGCGATGCGACAGCGGTTACCTCTTCTCTTACCAACCACACCTGCTTCGACGACTCTGAACATAAAAAGCCGCCCGGAAAGTTCGCTTGGGCGGCCAAGATCTGGCAATGTCCGAAACAAGCTCTTACTTCATCCTACGGGCAAATTAAACCACGATTCCTGCAATTGTCAAATCAACTCTATTTGACGTCGAACTTGAGCGAGCCGGCCATCGTCTGGAAGCCGGCTGCGAATTCGGTCCACTGATTCTCGGGGGTGAGGACACCCATCAGGCTGGCCCGGTCGCCGCCCAGGTACACCGCCAGCATCTGGCCGCGCAGGCCGGCGCCGGCCACGTCGACGATCAGCCCGCTGCGTCCGTCGGCCGAGAAGGGCCGCGGCGCGCCCAGAACGTTGATCCCGCGTCCGGCCTGCACTTGAATGGCGACCTGCAGCAGGCCGTTGGCGTCGGTTGCGCCCTTGGCCGCCCCATCGTAGAGCTGGCTCAGGCTGCCGGTCATCGCTTCGACGACCGGGCCGCGCGGCACCGACAGGCTGAAATCGTCCACGCTGGCGGCGATGGTGAACATCCCGCCTTCCTCGAGCACCCGCCAGCCGGTCGGCGCGACCAGGCTGTAGTGCTCGGCGCCGTTCACGTACAGGTCCGTCACCGAGGGGAACGAGTGCGGAACCGCCGGCGGTGGAGTCGGCCGGGCCGCCGGCCTGGTCGCCGGGGCCTTCGGCGCGGTCGGCGCGCGGCCGCCGCTGCGGGCACAGCGCGAGTCGGCGTCGCTCCGGCGCCCTGCGCGACCGGCTCGGGGAACGTCACCGACGCCAGCATGCCGTCGAACGTGGGGGCGAACGCCTGCCACTCGGCCAGCGGCCCGATGGTCCACAAGACGGCGGCGCGGCCCTGCAGCAACACGCTGACGCAGCGGCCTACGAGCTGCGGCCGGCGGTCAGGCTTGTCGTCCTCAATCGTCCCGCTGGCGGCAGGGTAGCCGTTCACGACCATGTCCACCGGCGTGCCGACCTTCACGTTCCAGGTCTGGCCCAGCGCCCCGGCCGCGACCATCAGCACGTCACTCGCCGTGCGGGCGCTGGCGATCGCGCCGTCGAACAGCGTCATCCAGCGGTCCGGTCATGACCGCCATGGGGGCCGGCGGCGCCTCCGCCTTCCACACCACTTCGCTGTTGGCCATGTAAGTCGTGTTGTCTTCGGCGGAAACCGCCGCCTGCCAGCCTCTGGCAGGACGATGGCGAACCCGAGCTTGGCGTCGTAATGGATCTCGCCCTGCAGCTTCACCGCGTTGAGCGCCACTGCTGCCGGCGTCGCTTGCACGGCGGCGGCGGGGCGGCAGCCGCACCCGTGGTCGGCGGCGGGGGCGGGGGCGGGACGGTCGGGGTCGCGCTGGGCCGTGGCAGCGCCGTGGGCGAGGGCACCGGTGTGTCCACCGGTTGCGGCGGCGGAGCAGGCTCGGTGGGCGCGCCCAGCGGACATCGCCGAAACCGGCCCGGCGTGCCCGGCCGGCGTGTCCGACGGAATCATCGCCGCACTGGCCATGCCCGGTCATCGGCCAGCGCGTGCGTGATCGCCTCGCCGGACCGGACCGAGAACGTCGGCGGCTTCACCGTCGCAGGAGCTCATCGTCGGCGGTCGAGTCGGCGCGGTCGTCGCCGTAGCGGTCACCGCCGTCGGGACATCCGCCCGCCGGGTGGACGGCCAGAATCGTGGCGGTCGCCCGGCCACGGCGTGGCCGTATCTTTCGGTCTCGTCTTCAACGAAATCTGGGCTGGAATCGGCGACGTGCATGCCAAAGGCCCCGCTGCGGTCAGCAGGGCGATGAACAGGACGGCAAGCAGATGTTTGTTGCGACGGGAGACATTCCCCATAACCCGGCGTTCACCTCCGACAAGCGCCACCGAGGGTTTTGTTGTCGACGCGGCTTTCCACGGTAAGTATAACACTGGACGGGATTGAGGCCAAAGCGCCGGAACCTGTGGGTGATTTGGGCGACTCGCCGGGCCGTGGTGGTCCAGGGCGACCAAGGTCGCGTCTGGATTACGAAGCCCGCCTGCGCGGGCTAACGGCAACGGCAGGGACAGATCTTGTCTGTTGCCGTTAGCCCGCGCAGGCGGGCTTCGTCGTCCAGACGCGACCTTGGTCGCCCTGGACCACCACGGCCCGCGGCAGACGCGCCCGCCCGCGCGTGTCCATACGCCGGCTGACCCCTCTCCCAACCTCTCCCCCACGGGGGGAGAGGAGTAAGGCACTCGTCGGACACCGGTCGTGGTCTTTTCTCCTCTCCCCCCGTGGGGGAGAGGTTGGGAGAGGGGTCAGCCCCCAAACCCCGTTTCCCGGTCTGCGCGAGTTGTGATACAATCGGCCACGACTACCTTCGTGATGACAGGGTGATTCAGCATGCGCCGACTCAAGCGGCCCGGAATTCTCATTGCCTATCTCGCACTCACGCTGGGGATGACCTATCCGCTGGTGCGGTACCTCACGTCCTCCCTGCCCGGCGACGGCTTCGACGGCTGGCAGAACTACTGGAACCTGTGGTGGGTGCGCCACGCGCTGGTCGACCTGGGCATGAATCCGTTCTTCTGCCCGCTCATGGACTACCCGGCCGGCGCGAGCCTGCTGTTTCACACCCTCAACATCTTCAACGTCTGGACCCTGCCGATCCAGCTGCTGGTCGGCACGGTGGCGGCCTACAATGCGGTCGTCCTCTTCTCCTTCGCCGTCAGCGGACTGGGCGGCTACCTGCTGGCGCGCCACGTCGTCCGTGGGCGTTCGGCGCTGGCCGGCCTGGGTGGCGGGGCTGATCTTCACTTTCTCGCCGTTCCACTTCGCCCACCTGCTGGGCCACATGCAGGTCTTCTCGATGGAATGGCTGCCGTTTTACGTCCTGTACCTGCTCAAGGCGACCGACGTCCGCAAGACAGAAGACTCCGAAGTTTTCGAAACTTCGGAAGTCTCAAGCTTGGAGATCTCAAGAACGTCTTCCTGGCCGCGCTCTTCCTCGCTTTCGCCAGCCTGTGCGACTGGTACAACCTGTTGTACGCGCTGCTGTTCACGGGGCTGCTCTTTCTGTGGCTCGTCGTCCGGCGGCGCGTCACGTGGGGCCGGCTGGCCGGCATGGCCGCCATCGGCGTGCTGGGCTTCGTTCTGCTGTCGCCCTACCTCGGCCCGATGATCCTCGATGCCTCGCACTCGAGCTACATGCTACCCGGCGAGAAGGACGCCTACCAGTACTCGGCCGATCTGCTGGCCTTCGTCGCGCCCAACGAGATGCACCCTCTTTGGGGGCCGCAGATGCGGGAGTGGGGCGACCACCTGACCACGACCATTTCCGAGCGGCTGATCTTCGCCGGCTACGTGCCCCTGTTGCTGGCCGGCTACGCCCTCTGGCGAGCCTGGCGGAAAAAGTCAGACTTCCGACGTAGCCCAGGGGTCTACGCTGGGAGTCCTGGAGACTTCAGAAGTCTGGGAAACTCCGCGAGCCTCGCCGCCGGTCCGGTCTTCTGGACGCTGACCACGCTCTTCTTCGCGATCCTGGCCCTGGGACCGGTGCTGCACGTGGGCGGCCGGCTCTGGCCCGCGCCCGGCGGCTTGCCCCTCCCTTACCAGTGGCTCGTGAACTGGGTGCCGTTCATGAAGATCTCGCGCTCGGTCAGCCGCTTCGACGCCATGGTGATGCTGGCCCTGGGCGTGTGCGCGGCCTTCGGGCTGGCTGCGCTTGTGCCGCGCGTTCGCCGTTGGAGGCCGCCACGGTCCGGCCGTCCTGGGCCTGGCGGTCACCGCGCTGATCTGCTTCGAGTTCCTGCCGGCGCCGTATCGAATGACGCCGCCCGACACGCCGACTTCTACCGCACACTGGCGGCCGACCCGCAGCAATACGCCATCCTGCCCGTGCCGCTCGACTGGGACCGGCCGCAGTACCTGCTCTACCAGACGGTGCACGGCAAGCCGCTGACCTCGGCCTACACCTCGCGCGGCAACCCGCGCTCGTGGGTCGACTGGACGCCGCTGTTGATGAACCTGCGCCGCCCGGCCGGACACTACGTCATCGACGCCGATCCGGCGGCCGTGGGGCTGAGCGTCTTGCAGGCAGCCGGCGTTCGTTACGTCATCGTAGATCGCTACCAGGTCCCGGATGAAGAACAGCGCGCCTGGAACGTGGACCTCATCAGTCGCGTGTTCGGCGGCCTGCCGCCGACCCTCGACGACGGCCGCCTGATCGTCTACGACGCCTGGGAGCCGCGCTTTCAGGCGCTGACGCAGAAGGCGGCGGCGTTCCCGCGCCTGGCCGAGGATTGGTCCGGCTCGTGGGTGAGCGTGGACGGCGAGCCGGCGTGCTGGCTCAAGGAGCGCGGCCGGATCGTGATCCACAGTCCCACCGCCCGGGCGGCCACCGTGGAGATGCGCTTCTTCGATGGTGGCGAAGGCCCACTCACGATCCACGTGGCCGGCCCGCAGGGCGAGCTGGCCGCCGGTCCCATCGCGCACTACGGTTACACCGACCTGCGCATCCCCCTGGACCTGCCGGCCGGCGACGTCACGCTGACCGTCACCGCCGACCCGTCGGTCGTCCTGCCCCACGGCTTCTCCGCCCTCGAGCTGCACCGCCTGAGCGTGAAGTAGGGTGGAGCATCCGGTGCCGTCCACAGATGTGTGTGCATGTCAAATTGCGCTTGGATTCCCCGCGCACATCGACCATTGGTTGGGTAGCAACTGGTCGATGGGCACAACCAATCAACCGGCGACTGTCATCAGTCGCGGGATCGACTTAGGATGTTGTTCTCTTTTCAGGGTCGTTGTCCCTCTTCCAATCGGCGCGCCAGGTTAGGTGCCAGGCTATTCCAGACGGGAAGGTGGCAACTTCAGGTTTCGACCGGTGCCTAGCGGTATGGAGGTCAGGTCGGCACCGAGGCCGAGCCGATCCAGTTGAGCACGGACATAGGCTGCCGCCGGTTGTTGGCCCGGTCGGCGAGCGCGACGTAGCGTGTAGGCGTGATGCAACAGCTTGCGGGCCACTAACGCGGCGGTAGCGAAGCGACTGGCGGTCTGGTCGCGAAGGACGTGCCACACGGTCACCAGTAGACGCCGGGCAATGGCCACGATAGTCCTGTTGTGCCCGAGGCGGGGCACTAGGCGGGCGTAGACGGCTTTCCAGTGCGGGTCGTGTTCCGTGGCTACCTGAGCGGCTTCCACCATGGCGGTCCGCAGATCGCGGCGGCCCGTTTTGGTAATATGCCCGCTGGTGTGGGTTTCGCCGCTGTCATGCACCGCGGCCCCTAAGCCCGGCGTAGCCGACGAGTTGCTTGGGCTGGGGAAAGCGCTCAATGGTCCCGATAGCGGCCAGCAGGGTCATCGCCGTCAGCACCCGGATGCCGGTCAGCTGGACCAAAAGGGGCACGCGCTCATCGCTACTGGCCAGAGTCGTCAGGGTCTCTTCCAGCTTCGCGATCTGATCGGTGGCGAAAATAAGGGTTTCTAGATCGTTCTGGATAGCTGCTTGCTCGACCAGCGACGGTCCCTGAGCCAACCACCAGCCGCGACGCTCGGCGGTGAACAGGTTGCCCGCGGGCGGGGCCACCCGGTAGCGGTGCAGGACGGCATGCAGGCGATTTTTGGCCTGGGTGCTCAAGCAGACCATCCGGGCGCGTTTGCGCAGCAGGGCACGCAGTTGGCGAACCTCTTCTGGCGGCACCCACACCCCGGTCAGCAGCCCCGCGGCATGCAAGCGGGCCAAGGTGTAGGCGGCTTTGGCATCGGTCTTAACCCGCGCTTGAGTGATGGCCTGGACGTGCGGCGGATGAACGATCGTCACAGAGTGGACGTGCGGCGTCAGGTCATCGTACAGGCTGTACCCATTGCACGTCATCTCCAAGACCACGGCATCGGCTGGGGTAAGTTTTTGCCGGGCCCAGTCATCGAGATTACAATACTCGATGCGGCGTGGCCCCACCAATTGCTGGCCCTGGGGATCCACGATCACGGCGACCAAGTAGCTCTTGTGCACATCCAGGCCGACAAACCGGGTGACAGACGAACGGTCGCTAGACATGAGGCTCTCTCCTGTGCAGACGTAGAGCTGACTGTCCGAGGCAGCGCGGCCAGGTGCGTCGTTTCGAGGACGTGAACACACCCACAGATACGGGCTAGATCGTAGCACGATCTTCCCAGGTGAGCTTTCGAGCGGTCCGTCAAACACGAATACGGGTTGCCTCCCAGGGACGGCGCGACGGGCCTTGGCGTCCACGCACCTGGAGCAGACGCCCCGCTCCTCACCGGACACGGGTACTATGCTCCAAAACGCACCTGACCGCAAAGGCGAGGCTACGCTGCTTCTCGCCCACAACATGCTAACACGAATAAGGCCGAATACACGAATGCCGCCCTCGGAAGGCGGCATTCGTGTATTCGGGCCTTATTCGTGGATGGCATACCGCGGCGGCGCGGCCGGAAGGTCAGCGCCGGCGGTCCAGTTCTTCCAGCAGCTTCAGGTTGATCTCGCGTTCGGAAAGGTCCGGATACCGTTGGCACAGCTGACCCCGGATCATTCCAACGACCAATTCCCGCGCGTCCAGCATCAATCTTATGCGCTGTCCTGGGCTCAGACGTGCCAGGAGCTGCATCTGCACCCGATCCACGGGGTCAAAGCGAAACTCGGGGAATTATCGGCTCCTCATCGCGGTCTTCCCACCTCCATCCAGTCGACCGCGGCGGACAGCGTCCTTGTGTCCGTGTTGCCGGGGATGACCGTCGCCGGGGCCGTGGCGTGATCGAAGTCCAGGACCAGCGTGTTGAGCCCTTCGCGCAGGGCGGCGGCGGGCAGCGTCGCCGTGATCACCTGCCAGCCCTCGCGCAGCTCGGTGGCCCCCGGCAGGGCGTCGCCGTTGAACGTCAGGCTCAGGGTCTGCGCCGGCGCGCCCGCGTAGGCGAACGGCGCGACCTGCAGCGAGACCGTGCGGCCGGCCGCCACGTCGCGGACCGGGAAGAACACCTCCGCCTGCCTGCCGAGCGCCCAGTTCGCCGTCGCCGCGAACACGTCTTCGTCTTCGTTCCAGCCCTCGCCGCGATACGGCGCCGCTGCCCACGTCCCGAAGTCCACGCGCAATGGGTCGGGCACGGCCGGCTGGCGGATGCGATACACCGCCGCGCCGTCGCCTTCAGCCACCGGCTGCGGGTCGACCGGCAGCAGGCGGAAGGCCAGGTCGCGCGTCGGCGCGAGGGTGTCGATCTCCGGGAAGCGCAGGGGAATCGGCTCGTGCACCACGAGGTAGCGCACGTCGTACAGCGCCATCAGCTCGCCGCCCTGGGCCTGGGCGCGCTCCAACGTTTCCGCGTCGGGCTTCTGGTACAGCTCGACCTCCGTCAACGCCCGGAACAGGGGAATCCGCGTGAAATAGTCGAACTTGAAGTCGGGATTGCGTGAGGTGTTGCCGGCCAGCAGCCGCTTGTGGTGGTAGGATTGCAGGTACTGCAGCTGCGTCCGCTCCGCGCCCCGCGTGCCGAAGCTGTTGCGCCAGCCCAGCGGCAGCTGCAATATGGCGAAGTCACCGGGGTCGTCGCGGATCACCTGGTACGGCGCGGGGATTCGGGCATCTGTTAGCGGCAGGGGCGCGCAGACCTGGTCGAACAGCGCCACGCCGAGCAGTCCCGCCGTGGCGGCGATGGTCCAGCCCCTCTTCGTTCGCCGCAGCAGGCGCCACGCGCCGTAAGCCGCCAGCATTGCCAGCGCCAGGCTGAGCGCGATGCTGAAGCGATTCGGCACCCGGTTCGCCTTGATGATCGGCAGGTAGTGGAGCAGCGCGAACGGCAGCGGGAAGCTCACGTCCTGCGACGTTCCCATCTCGCGCAGCAGATTGTCCAGCGGGAACAGGTAGCGGCCCCGAATCTGCAGCAGCGGCCCCAGCGTCAGCACCGCAAACCCGATCGCCGCCCACCAGCCAGAGGCGCAGCCGGGTTTGGACCCCATGCCGTCGCGCGCGCCACGCCGTCAGCGCGCCGATTGCCGCCAGGGCCAGGACGCCGAATCCCAGGAACACCGTGTTGACGTCCTGGAACGGACCCTTCCCCTCGACGACCGCCCGCAGGTGCGCCGGCCAGTCGTTCGTCCCAAACAGCGGATGCAGCGCCAGCGGCGTGAACCAGCCGGCCAGGTCCGCGGACAGCTTGAGGCCCTCGCCCCAGCCGTGCAGTTCGAAGCCCCCCTGCCCGTACGCCTGGAGCACCGGCGCCAGCCATGGCGCGTACAGGACCGCCGCCGTGGCCGCGACGACCGCCAGTCGCAGGATCGGCGCCGACCGCGCGTGGCGCATGTTCCGTCTCCGCGCCCGGCGCGCGGGCCGCTCGCAGTCCCTCTAACAGCACGATCAGCCCACCGAGGAACAGCATCATCACCCCGAACGTCATCTCCGCCATCAGGTTCAGCGCGGCGAAGATGCCCGCCAGGATCGGATTCCGCCACCCCGGCTCGCGCAGCGTCTTGAGCAGGAACAGCGCGAAGAATGGGAACGCCTGCACGGTCACGAAGTTGTAGTGGCCGAGCGCCGCGTACATCATCCGGCTTGCGGCGAACGCGTACACCGCCCCCGCGATGAACGCCGCGCCGACCTGGGGCGACCACATCGGGTCGCCCCTACGCGATGCGGTGTAGGGGCGACCCTGCGTGGTCGCCCTGGCAGGCCGCAGCACGTACCGCGCCAGCAGATACCCCCCGAAGGCGCTCGTCACGTACGAGAAAAGCAGCATGAGGTTCGAAGCCAGCGGCAGCGGCAGGTTCAGCGTCAGCGGCAGGCCCACCAGCGCATTGTAGAAATTCACCGTGTACGTGACCAGATCGATGCCCAGGGGATAGAAGATGTAGCTCGTGTGCAGCGGAGACTGCCCCAGGTTGAGCAGACTGTATTTCACCCACCACATGTTCCAGAGGAACGTCGACTCGTCGAAGGCCCAGTTGGCCGTGCCCGGCACGTGCGTGGACAGCCGGGTGACCAGCGGCCACGTCAGACCCGAGCGCCAGCACTCCGTACAGTCCCAGCACGATCAGATCGACACGATAGCGGGGTTTGCTCATGGCGGCAGATCATACCACAGGACGAGGGATTGGAAAAGCGGACGGGCTGGGCCCGACGATCGTGCGATTCAAGAATTTAGCGCGAAAGTACGCCGTGTGCGTCACCCGTGC
This sequence comes from uncultured Chloroflexia bacterium, assembly GCA_963843645.1. GTDB lineage: Bacteria > Chloroflexota > Anaerolineae > DAOTYC01 > DAOTYC01 > CAWJLE01. The sequence goes on from CAWJLE010000008.1 coordinate 220,995, forward strand.
AAGCGGCAATGAGCCGCACGCGCGGTTGAGAAACGCTGGCCGGCCTGGCGGTCCGCCCGGGCGACGGACCGGTCAGACAAGCCGCAATGAGCCGCACGCGCGGTTGAGAAACGCTGGCCGGCCTGGCGGTCCGCCCGGGCGACGGAGCGGTCAGACAAGCCGCAATGACCCGGACGAGCGGTCGGGAAACGCTGGCCGGCCTGGCGGTCCGCCCGGGCGACGGACCGGTCAGACAAGCCGCAATGAGCTGCACACGCGGCCGGGAAACGCTGGCCCGCTTGGCGGTCCGCCCGGGCGACGGACCGGTCAGGCAAGCCGCAATGAGCTGCACGCGCGGCCGGGAAACGCTGGCCGGCCTGGCGGTCCGCCCGGGCGACGGACCGGTCAGACAAGCCGCAATGGGCTGCACGCGCGGCCGGGAAACGCTGGCCGGCCTGGCGGTCCGCCCGGCGATAAATTCGCCGGGCTACGTAACAGCGTCCGATGAATCGGACTTCTGGCTGCTCGAAGTCCGATTCATCGGACGCTGTCATGTAGCGCGACGATTGATCGTCGCGCGGGCGCCTTCGGGCGTCTCCACACCCAGGGCATGACCCCAGAGCCTGGGGCCGCGACGATCATGCGATTTCAGAAATCAGCGCGAAAGTACACCGTGTGCGTCGCCGGGCAAGCGGCAATGAGCCGTACGCGTGGTTGAGAAACGCTGGCCGGCCTGGCGGTCCGCCCGAGCAACGGACCGGTCAGACAAGCCGCAATGAGCTGCACGCGCGGCCGGAAACGCTGGCCGGCCTGGCGGTCCGCCCGGCGATAAATTCGCCGGGCTACGTAACAGCGTCCGATGAATCGGACTTCTGGCTGCTCGAAGTCCGATTCATCGGACGCTGTCATGTAGCGCGACGATTGATCGTCGCGCGGGCGCCTTCGGGCGTCTCCACACCCAGGGCGTGATCCCACAGCCTGGGGCTGCGACGATCATGCGATTTGAGAAGCCAATGCGGAAGCACGCCGTGCACATCGCCGGGCGGGCGCCTTCGGGGGTATCCACGCCCAGGGCCTGCCCCCACAACCTGGGGGCGCGACGATCACGCGATTTCAGAAGTCAGCGCGGAAGTACACCGTGTGCGTCCCCAGGGCAAGCCCCAATTAGCCGTACGTGCGGTTGAGAAACGTCGGCCGGCTTGGTGGTCCACCTGTGCGACGGACCGGTCAGACAAGCCGCAATGAGCCGGACGCACGGCCGGGAAACGCTGGCCGGCCTGGCGGTCCGCCCGGCGATGAATTCGCCGGGCTACATGACAGCGTCCGATGAATCGGACTTCTGGCTGCTCGAAGTCCGATTCATCGGACGCTGTTATGTAGCGCGACGATTGATCGTCGCGCGGGCGCGCCTTCGGGGGTATCCACGCCCAGGGCGTGACCCCACAGCCTGGGGCTGCGACGATCATGCGATTTAGAAGCCAATGCGGAAGTACGCCATGCGCGTCGCCGGGGCAAGCGCCAATGAGCCATACGCGCGGGTTGAGAAACGCTGGCCGGCTTGGCGGTCCGCCCGGCGAATTTATCGTCGCGCGGGCGCCTTCGGACCGCATCTTGGCCGGGATGAACTCGGGTCAGCATGTGAGTTCTTCCTCCTTTGTTTTGCGAAACTGCATCATCGGACGCCGTCCAGCAGCCCAGCTACACGTTCCGTCGCCGGGCGGGCTGCTCCCGAGCACCTCGAACCCAGGATGCAGCAGACGGTTGGGGATGATCACTCGAAAGCCTGCATCTCGCGCCGCCAGGCCTCGTCCACACAGCCATACGCAACCTCGTCTTCGCGCAGGATCGTGGGAACTCCCCCACTCGTGCGCTCCAGAACAGGCAGTACGGTCCCTGCCGAGTGATGCTGCGTCTGCTGGTTGACGTAAGCGATGAGGTTGGGTAGACGTTTTCCGTCGAAGGAAAAGGCCCCGTATTCGTCCTGCCAGAAGAAATGTTCTACATCGGGGTGAGATTTGTTGAAGCGCGTCGAAGCCACCGCCTTCACCTGACCGACAAAGCGCGCCACAGCGATTGTCGGCGGAATCGAGGCCACCAGGTGGACGTGATCGTCTGTCCCATCCAGGGCGAACACGATGGCACCCAATCCGCTGGCTTTCGCACGCAGATAACCATGTATGATGGGTCTGACTTCGCTGGTAAGCGCCGGCTGCCGGTTCTTGGTGGACCATACCAGATGATAGAACAGCTGGTAGAATGACAAGGTTGCCGTCCTTTCTCGTGGACCGCCATGCTGAAAATTAGGCGGGAACGCAGCCCTGCCGGGCCGTTTGACAACAGAATGTGCTACGACAAAGCGTCCGATGAATCGGACTTCAGAGCAACCAGAAGTCCGATTCATCGGACGCTGTCTCGTAGCCCGGCGCATTCATCGCCGGGCGGGCGCCTTCGGACTGCACCGCGCCCTGGCCCACACTCGTTACCCCCCATACTCGTCACCGCACGCACGCACCGCGCCCTGGCCCACACTCGTCACCGCCGGCCGCCCATGCGTCACCACCTGCACGCACCGCGCCATGGCCACACTCGGCGCCACAATCATCACGCAATTGCCTGCCTGGAAAAGCGAATGCGCCCTGGCCCACACTCGTCACCGCCCCGGCACGTACTCTCCGCCGGCCCCTTACGGCTTCGAGGCGTAGAACTGCCCGTTGTCCAGCAGGGCGTAGGTCTTCGAGCTGGAGCCCTTGTAGATCATGCCGTGCTCGAAATGCTGGACCAGCGCCACGCTGTCGAAGCCGTACTCGTCGTCCAGCGCCCAGCCGATCTGCGAATCCGGGCCGCCCAGGTAGTTGCGCCACAGCCACCCGAAACCTCGCCTCGGCTCGACCAGGCCCTCGGGCGGCTTCAGGCCGATCCCGTTCTCGTTGCTGTCGTCCCACTGGTCCAGCTGACGAGTCCAGGTGCCGGTCACGCGCCCGGTGCCGTCGGGATTGCGATCGTAGATCACGTATATCTCGGTCGTGTCGCTGCGCCACACCATGTTGCCGCCCTGGAAGGTCTCCTCGGCCGTCTTCGGGATCTTGCTCACCAAGTCCGTCGGGCAGCCGAGCTCAGCGCGATGAGCTTCCCACAACGGCGCGAACTCCGGATTGGCCGCCTGCACGCACACCGTCGCGGACTGCACGTCGGCGACCGGCACGGTGAAGCCGGTCCACACCTGCCAGTACACCGAGCCGTCCAGCGCGCGCACGAACACGTCCAGCCGCCCGGGCGTCCGGGCATCGATCGCGGGCGGCATCTCCGTTCGCCCGCCGATGTTCTCCCAGTCCGTCGCCGACGGCAGCCACTGCCCGCCGTCCCAGGCCTTGTGCCATACGCTGCTGTCCGTGCCGCGGACCGCAATGTCCAGGCGCCCCGCGCCCCAGGTGGAGATCGCAGCGGTGCCCATGGCCTTGTTGCCGCCCAGGTTTTCCCAGTCGCTCCCCGCCGGGAGCCAGCCGGTGCCGTCCCACGCCTTGTGCCAGATGCTGTTGTCCATCCCGCGCATGACGATGTCGAGCCGGTCGGGTCCCCACGAGGCCGCCACCGGCGCGCCGGCGCACTTGCCGCCCAGGTTCTCCCAATCGGCGCCCGCCGGCAGCCACTGCGAGCCGTTCCAGGCCTTGTGCAGCGCCGAGCCGTCCGCCGCGCGCACGACCACGTCCAGCCGGCCCGGCCCCCACGAGGCCACCGCCGGGGTGTCGGCGGCCTGCCCGCCCAGGTTCTCCCAGTTCTGCGGGTCCGGCAGCCACTGTGCCCCGTCCCAGGCCTTGTGCCACACGGCGTTGTCCAGGCCGCGGATGAACACGTCGAAGCGGCCCGCGCCGGAAGACACGATGCCCGGCTCGACGTTCGTCTTGCCGCCGATGCTCTCCCAGTTCAGCGCCGACGGCAGCCACTGGGCGCCGTCCCAGGCCTTGTGCCAGACGGTGTTGTCCTGGCCGCGCGCGACGATGTCGAGCCGGCCCGACCCCGACGCTGCCACCGACGGCGTCCCATTGATGTTGCCGCCCAGGTTGTCCCAATCGGCGGCCGAAGGCAGCCACTGGGCGCCGTTCCAGGATTTGTGTAGCACGCTGCCGTCGATGCCGCGTGCGAACAGATCGAGACGATTCGCACCCTGAGCGACGACGACCGGCGAACCGATGATCTTACCGCCAAGGTTTTCCCAGATTGGAGGTGGGGCTGCTTGCGCGTTGGGTACGGTTGGGACAGCGAATGGGGCGAACAGGGCGGATGCGACAAACAACAATGCGGCGACTATCCGCACGTAGGTGCCAATCGTCCTCATCTGATTCCTTCCTCTGGCGCAACACGGCCAGGGACGCGATTGTTGGTGACGGCCCTATTGTATCATGCGAGCGGCCTGCTGCCAAGTCGGGAGGGAGTATGTAAGGCGTAATAGGTAATGCGTTATGCATGGTTATTATGCATTACGTATTACCCATTACGCCTTATTCCCTTCCCAGCGGCCGCTTGTTTGGCATGCCCGGGCGGCGGGGATAGTTCGGGGGCGTGCGCGCCACCTTGTCGAGGATCACCAGGCTGCGGGCTTCGGCCAGGCCGGGCAGCTCGACGTCGACCAACTGCCGCACCTTGCCGCCCAGCAGATTGACGGCTCGCTCGGCGGCCATGATCTCCGCCTGCACGTCCAGGCCCTTCTGGGCGATCACCCGGCCACCCAGCCGGCACAACGGCAGGGTGTACTCGGCCAGGACCGCCAGCTCCGCCACGGCGCGCGCCACGACCACGTCGTACGCTTCGCGCTGCTCGGCGGACTGGCCGGCCTGCTCGGCGCGCTCCTGCACGACCTGGACGTCCTTGAGCTTCAAAGCTCGATCATGTGCTGCAGGAACGTCACCTTCTTGCCGGTCGCCTCCAGCAGCGTCAGCTTCAGTCGGGGACACACGATCTTCAGAGGGAGGCCGGGAAAGCCGGGGCCGGTGCCGACGTCGATGACCCGCAGGCTGAGGCCGCGCACCGACTCGGGGATGCGCCGCGCGGACGCCGCCGGCGCGGGACCGCTGGACCGGTTGCCGTCCAGCACGAGCAGGCACGAGAGCGAATCCAGGAAATGGCGCACCTGCACTTGCTTCTCGTCGCTGATCGCCGTCAGGTTGAACCGCTCGTTCCAGTTCATCAGCTCCTGCTGATAGATCGCGGAACGCGTCCAGCTCCTTATGCGTCAGCGTGAGGCCTAAAGCCTGGGCCCCCTCGAACAGCAACTTCACGCTGCGCCGCCCCCCCACTCGCCCGCGTCATTCCACCGATGTCTCATGCTATCACCGGGGGCGGATTCTGTCCAGTGAGGAGCGGGAGGCGTCAGACGCCCTATTTCCCCAGGAACCCCAAATCCCCGTGCCCCGGCATGTCCTCGACGAAGGCGCGGAGGAAGCGGACGGCGTGCGCGGCGTCGTTCAGGTCGAGCATCTCCACCGGGGAGTGGGAGTAGCGGCGCGCAAGGCCGAGCCCGCCCGTGGGGATTCCCTCGCGGGCCAGGTGGATCACCGAGGAGTCGGTGAAACTGATGCCGACCATGGTCGCCGGCTGATAGGGCATGCCGATACGCTCGGCCGTTTGGATCATCCAGCGCTTCACCGCGGGGTGGATCAGCTGGCCCAGGACGCGCGTCGCCGCTGGCCAGCAGGAAGACGGGACCGCGCCCGATCCCAGCCGGGATCTGCGTGTGGAAGTGACGTCAGGCGTGTCGCCGGCCATGAAGGTGTCCAAAACCAGGGCGTAATCCGGCCGGGCCCGGCGGGCCGCCACCCGCGCGCCACGCGAGCCGACCTCTTCCTGCACGGCGATCACGACGGTGACGTCGCCGGCCGGGGTGACGTCCTTCATCTCTTCGAGCATTGCAGCAGGATGGCGCAGCCCAGGCGGTTGTCGACCGCCTTGCCGATCACGTAGTCCGAGTCCGGCAGCTCGACCAGCGGGCTGTGGTACGTGACGGGGTCGCCGACCGCGATGCCCAGGCGCGCGACGTCCTCCGCGCTGTGGGCGCCCACGTCGATGTACAGGTCGGCCATCGCGGGCAGCTGCGTCTCGCCGCCGGCCTTCATCAGGTGCCCGGACCGCACGCCGACCACCCCCAGGTGGCCGTTGACCCACACCTCGCGCGCGACCAGGAGCAGCGGCATCGTCCCGCCCAGCCGCTCGAACCGCAGGAAGCCGCTCGGCTCGACGCTCTTGACGATGCCCCCGATCTCGTCGCTGTGGGCGGACAGCATCAGCTGCGGCGCGTCGCCTCGGCCGCGACGGACGGCGTACAGATTCCCCATCATGTCCACTTCCACGGAATCGGCCAGAGGCCGAAACGCCTCCAGCAAATAGGCCACCACGGGCTGTTCGAAGCCGGACGCGCCGTGCAGCGAGGTGAGGGCGCGCAGTCGTTCGCGCAGGGACGCCTTCAGGTTATCCACGATTGTCCTCCTGGAGATCGAATTGACGGCCATATCAGAGCGAGTAGACTTCGCGATCGTCGCCCAGGTGAAGACTCTCCCGGGCTGGTCGGCGATCTATCCGCGCGTAAGAGCTCGCTGTAAAGGTTGAACTCAATATGAGACAGAGAAACGCGCGGCAGCCCTCCGGACAGCTTTGCCGCTGGCCCCTCCATTATACTTCGGACCCGGACTTCAGCCAAGCGCTTCTTGGCGACCGGACTGTCACATTCAATCGCCGCGCTCGTCCTGGCAATTGAGAATCGGCGGGACGTGCCCATCCAATGGAACGCGAATCGAACTACATTCGTCGACATCAATAATATCTATCCTTCGGGCTTCGAATTTGCGGAACATGCGAACGGGAGGATAATCAATGCCGCGCTTTCGGCAGATCCCAACCCTTGACGCGCGACGTGTCCGTCGCCGCGGCGCTGAACGTAGCGGCGACCGAGCCGCTGTAGATCGCAGCAACGCACCATTCTCTCAGGAGCGACAGGAGGTTCACCAACGAGATGGAGATTCCGTTTGCCAAGGATTTCGACAAGGTCGCGCTGATCACCGGCGGCAGCAAGGGAATCGGGTCCGGCTGCGCGCGCGTATTCGTGCAGGCGGGCGCCAGGGTCGTCATTTGCGCGCGCGGGCGCGCCGAAGGGGAAGCGCTCGCGGCGGATCTCGATGCCGCCGGCCCCGGCCGGTGCCGACTTCCGCCCCTGCGACGTGACCAGGCCGGAGGAGCTGCGCGCGGTGGTCGATTGGACGGTGGGCCGGCACGGGCGCCTCGACTGCCTCGTCAACAATGCGGGCACCCATCCCCCCCACCGGCCCATCGACGACTTCTCGGTCGAGGACTTCCGGCACCTGTTCGAGACCAACCTGCTGAGCTACTTCGTTGCCTGCCAGGCCGCGCTGCCCGCCCTGCGGGCCGTGCGGGGCAGCATCGTCAACATGAGCAGCCTGGTCGCCATGACCGGCCAGCAGCTCGCAACGATCTACTGCGCCACCAAGGGGGGGATCACCTCGTTCACGAGGGCGCTCGCCATCGAGGAGGCGCGGTACGGCGTCCGCGTGAACTCCATCGCGCCCGGCAACATCCTCTCCGAAAGCCGGTCGCGCGGCGTCGCCTCCGCGGACGACCCGGAGCAGATGAACCGGCTGATCGACAGCTGGCAGTGGCCGGGTCGCAGCGGGACCAACGAAGAGGTCGGGACCGCCTGCCTCTTCCTGGCCAGCGACGCGGCCAGCTACATCACCGGCGTCGAGCTGATCATCAGCGGCGGCTCAGAGCTGGGCTACGGCGTCAAGGCGCCCTGGAAGCTCGGCCTGTCCTGGCCCGAGGAGCAGTATCCGCGCCCGGTGAACCCGCTGTAACCCCGCGGCGGGCGCCCAGAGTTGCCCCCTATCCCCCGCCCCGCCTTGACAGGGTGCATTTCAACGGTTCGCGGGTCGTCTGGACCACTAAACGCACGAAAGGGAGCGAAACACACGAAAAACGACCTCTCGTCACCGCGGACAGGCCACAGACGGCGGTGACGAGAGGTCGTTTTTCGTGTGTTTCGCTCCCTTTCGTGCGTTTAGTGGTCCAGACGACCCGCGAACCGTTGAAATGCCATCGCCCTTCCCGTCTTGATCTTACTCGCAAATTCGCCTATACTATCCCCCATTACCCAATCCGCAGCAAAACTCACGTGCGGTGCAACGGCGGTTGAGACCGGAAGGATTCTCATGGAGACGGACGTATCGCCTTTTCTCGGAGTCCTGGACCCGTCCGATACCGGAACGGGCGGCGGCACTGCGTCGGCGTTAGCCGGAGCGATGGCGGCCTCCCTGGTCGCCATGGTGGCGCACCTGTCCGCGCCCCTGGAGCACCTGGGACCGCCGGCCTCCTTCCTCGAGCTCGCGGCCCGGGCCGAGATGCTGGCCGCCGACCTGGTGCAGGGCGGGGCCGCGGACCGCGCGGCCTTCGGAGCGCTGCGTGACGCTTACCGGCTTCCCAGGCTGACAGACGAACAGAAGACCCGCCGGGCAGCGGCCGTCCAGCAGGCCGTCCTGCACGCCGCGGCCGTGCCCCTGGAAAACGCGGAGCGCTGCCTGCAGGTGTGGGAGATGTGCGCGGCGCTGACGAATCGTTCCAATGCCAACGCCGCGTCCGACCTGGAGTGCGCCGGCCACCTGGCGCGCGCCGGCCTCCTGGGCTGTGTGGCGAACGTCGAGATCAACCTGCCGCTGCTGAAAGACGAGATCGAAGTCGTCCGGCTGACCGGCCGCGTCCGCGAGCTGCGCGAAGCCGCCGGGTGACGCCGGGACACTGAATGAGAGGGTGGATGCCATGCAGGTTCTGATGTGCGTGCCGAACATCAGCGAGGGCCAGGATCTGGCGCTCGTCGACCGGGTGCTGGAGCCCATCCGGCGGGCGGGCGGCGTTAAGCTCTTGGACTACTCCTCCGACGCGCACCACAATCGCTCCGTATTGACCTACCTGGGCGAGCCCGAGTCCGTGCTGGCCGCGACCCAGGCGATGACTCTGGAAGCCCTCGCGCTCATCGACATGACGCAGCACCACGGCTCGCACCCCCGCATGGGCGCGGTCGACGTGGTGCCGTTCATCCCCATTCGCGGACGTGGAGACCGCCGAGGCAGTGGCGATTGCGCACCGATTCGGCGAGTTCCTGGGCGCCCAGGGCGTCCCGGTCTACTACTACGAGGACGCCGCCACCCGCCCGGAGCGGCAGAGCCTGCCCAACGTCCGCCGCGGCGAGTACGAGGGCCTGGCCGCCAGGTTCGGCGACCCCGCCTGGGAGCCCGACGCGGGCCCGGCCGCGTTCAATCCCAAGTCCGGCGCCACCGCCACCGGCGCGCGCTTCCCGCTCGTCGCCTTCAACGTCAACCTCAACACGACGAACCTGGCCGTCGCCGAGCGCATCGCGCGGGCCGTCCGGTACATCAACGGCGGCTACCGCTACGTTCGCGCCATGGGCCTGTCCCTGGGCGACCAGGGCATGGTCCAGGTGTCCATGAACCTGACCAACTACCTCAAGACGCCGATCCCCCGCGTGCTGGAGACCATCCGCTCGGAGGCCGCCAGCTACGGCGTGGCCGTCGCCGGCGCCGAGCTGGTCGGTCCCGTGCCGCTGGGGGCGTTCGAGGACGTCGTGAAGCATTACCTGCAGGTCCACGACTTCGCGATGGAGCAGATCATCGAGCTCGCCCTGATCGACGACGCGGCAGAGTAGCGCCGCATCGGCGAGGATCCGCGCCGCACCGCGCGATGTAGTCTCGTCCGGCAGAGACACGGCCTGCTCTGGCGACCAAGGTCGCGGCCGGCAGAGACACGGCCTGCCCTGGCGACCAAGGTCTGGTCCGGCAGAGACACGGTCCCCATCGGGCGACCAAGGTCGCGTCCGGCAGAGACACGGCCTGCCCTGGCGACCAAGGTCGCGGCCGGCAGAGACACGGCCTGCCCTGGCGACCAAGGTCGCGCCCAGCAGAGACACGGCCTGCCCTGGCGACCAAGGTCTCGTCCGGCAGAGACACGGCCTGCCCTGGCGACCAAGGTCGCGGCTGCCTTTACGAAGCCCGCCTCCGCGGGCTAACGGCAACGACAGAACGACAACAGACGTACCTCGGCGCGCCGGTTGTGGCGGGTTGGACAAAATCGGCACCAACTCGGGAACCCGATCCGTTGCCGTTAGCCCGCGGAGGCGGGCTTCGTAAAGGCAGCCGCGACCTTGGTCGCCAGGGCAGGCCATGTCTCTTGCCGGACGAGACCTCACCGGACCGACGCGAGCCGCCGCCACCGGCCATACCGTTTCAGCGATCTACCGATTCGCGCGATCATAAGAGTGCACGGACGAGGAGAAGCCCATGAAGAACGAGATCCTGTATTCGGTGAAGGCGCAGCGCGGCCCCACCCTGCGCTGCAAGGGATGGAAGCAGGAAACGCTGCCTGCGCATGCTCGAGAACAACATGGAGAACGCCGAGAAGCCGGAGCGACTCGTCATCTACGGCGGCATCGGCAAGTGCGCCCGCAACTGGGAGTCGTACCACGCCATCGTCGACTCGCTCCTCGAACCTGGAGAACGACGAGACCCTGGCGGTCCAGTCCGGCATGCCGGTCGCGATCTTCCGCACCCACCGCCTGGCGCCGCGGGTGGTCATGGCCAACACCAACATCATGAAGGCCACCTGGCCCATCTTCTACGACCTGCAGGACAAGAACCTGACCATGTTCGCCCAGTACACCGCCGGCCCGTGGGAGTACATCGGCACCCAGGGCGTGATCCAGGGCACCTTCGAGACGCTGGCCGCGGCCGGCGCGCAGCACTTCGGCGGCTCGCTGGTGGGCCGCATCTACTTCACCGCCGGCTTGGGCGGCATGGGCCGCAACCAGCCCCGCGCCATGACCATGCACGGCGGCGTGTGCGTGGTGGTCGATGCGAACCCGCGCATCATCCGACCGGGCCATCGAGCGTCGGCTTCCTCGACGTGCGAGGCCAGCTCCCTGGAGGAGGCCATCCGCCTGGCCGAAGACCGCCAAGGCCGACCGCCAGCCGCTGGGCATCGGCGTGCACGGCAACGCGGCGGACGCTCTTCCCGCAGGCGCTGGAAATGGGCTGGCGGCCCGACCTCATCGTCGGAGATGTGCCCCTGCCACGACCCGCTGTCCTACATCCCGGCGGGCTATTCGCCGGAGGAGGCCGACGCGCTGCGCCGCGCCGACCGCGTGGCCTACCTGGCCCAGGCCCGCGAGTCGATGAAGCGCCAGCTCGCGCGCGATGAACGGGTTCTTCGACCGGCGGCGTGAAGGTGTTCGAGTACGGCACCAGCATCCGCAAGGAATGCCGCGACGCCGGCATGCCCGAAGACGAGGCGATGAAGATCCCCGGCTTCGTCGCCGCCTACATCCGGCCGCTGTTCCTGCTGGGCCGCGGCCCCTTCCGCTGGACCTGCGTCTCGGGCGAGGCCGACGACCTGGCCACGCTGGACGACCTGGTGCTGGAGATGTTCCCCCACGACGAGACCACCGTCAAGTGGATCAAGCTGGCGCGCCGCACACCTGCCCATCGAGGGCCTGCCGGCGCGGGTCTGCTACCTGGGCTTCGGCGAGCGCAAGAGCCTTCGGCCTGCGCGTCAACCGGCTGATCAGGGACGGCGAGCTGGCCGGTCCGGTCGCCTTCTCGCGCGACAACCTGGACTCCGGCTCCATCGTCAACCCGACGTTCGAATCGGAGAAGATGCTGGACGGCGGCGACCTGATCTCCGACTGGCCGTACCTCAACGCCTGCTCAACACCGCGGCCATGGCCGATCTGGTCGCGATCCAGGCCAACTACTCCATGGGCGAGGCCGTGCACACCGGCGTGACCATGATCGCGGACGGCAGCGAGGAGGCCGATCTGCGCCTGGAGGCCTGCCTGACGACCGATTCCGGCATCGGCGTGGTGCGCCACGCCCAGGCCGGCTACCCCCTGGCCCGCACCGTGGCCGACGGGCGAGGGCCGCTGACCGACGAGACAGCATCAAGGTCCCGCTGTGGTGGAGCCCGACCGCGACCTTCGGGCCGGAGGAGGGGGCCGTTGACCGGCTTGCGCCCCACACCCGACACCGAATGACGCCCGTGCCGGCGCGCCGCGCCGATCTGCTGATCGCCAGCGCCGCGCAGCTGCTGACCTGTGCCAGCCGGCGCGGCCGATCCGCTCGGCCGCATCGAGGACGGCTGCGTCGCCGTCGCCGGGGAGCGCATCGTGGCCGTCGGTCGCACGGACGAGGTCGCTGCGGCGCGTCGATGCCGGCGCCGCGCAGGTCATCGACGCCGCCGGCAAGATCGTCGCGCCCGGCTTCGTCGACTGCCACACGCACCTGGTGTTCGGCGGCTCGCGCGTGCGGGAGTACGCCGCCCGCATGACCATGAGCCCGGCCGAGGTGCGGGCGCTGGGCATCCCGACCGGCATCCAGGCCACCGTCGGCGACGACGCGCGCCGCCACGGCTGGAGCGAGCTCACCGCGAGCGCGGCGGAGCGCCTGGGCCGCATGCTGCGTTACGGCACGACCACCGTCGAGAGCAAGAGCGGCTACGGGCTGAGCCTCGCCGACGAGCTGAAGCAGCTCGAGGTCAACCGGCGCCTGCGGTCCGCACAGCCGGTCGACGTCGTGAGCACCTTCCTGGGCGCGCACGACTTCCCGCCCGACGTGCCCGCGCGACGAGTACGTGGATCTGGTGGTCGACGAGATGATCCCCGCCGTGGCCGAGCGCGGGCCTGGCCGAATTCTGCGACGTCTACTGCGACACGGGCTACTACACGGTCGAGGAGACGCGGCGCATCCTGGAGGCCGGAGCGGCCGCCGGGCTGCGGCCCAAGATCCACGTCGACGCCTACTCCGACGTCGGCGGCGCGCGCCTGGCGGCGGAGCATGGGATGTCGTCTCCGCGGACCACCTGAACTACACCGACACGGGCGGACATGCGCCGCCTCGCGGAAGCCGGGGTGGTCGGCGTGGTGATGCCGGCGCTGGATTTCGCCGTGCGCCACGCGCGCCCGTTCGACGCGCGCGCCATGCTGGACGAAGGGCATGACGCCTGGCGCTGGCCACCGACCTGTGCCCGGCGTGCTGGTGCGAGTCGATGCAGGTCGTCATGCAGCTCGCCTGCCGCCTGTACGGCTTCTCCCCGGCGGAGGCGCTGGTCGCCGCCGACGCTGAGGCGGCGCGCTGGCCCTGGGGCTGGACGGCCGACCGCGGCTCCATCGAACCCGGCAAGCTCGCCGACCTCCAGCTCTGGGACCTGCCCACCTTCGAGGACGCCATCTACCGCCTGGGCCACAACGCCGTCGACACCGTCGTCAAGCGCGGCCGCATCGTCGTCGGGGGCTAGCGCGCCGGTCACAGACGATGATCCGTCGCGCGCCGCCCTCTCCGATTTATGTCACCCTGAGGGAGCGTCGTTTGCGACCGAAGGGTCTCGCGCGCGAAAAGCGAGTGCGTTGGGGCGTGCGAGACCCTTCGTCGGCCGATACAGCTGGCCTCCTCAGGGTGACATTCGCTGAGCCTGGGCAACAAATTCCCAAGGAGAAGATCATGCCAGACGCATCATCCGCCGTCACGCTGGACGGCGAACACCTCACCATCGACGACGTCGTGGCGGTTGCCCGCGACCGCCGCCCGGTCGACCCCCTGCCCGCCGCGGTGCGCGACCGAATGGCGGCATCGGCCGCGTGGGTCGAGCAGACCGTGCGGGAGGATACGCGCACCGTCTACGGCGTCAACACCGGCTTCGGGCCCCTGGCGTCGCAGCGCGTGCGCCGCGAGGACACGCGCGCCCTGTCTTACAACGTCGTCGTATCGTGCGCGGTCGGCATGGATGAGCCGCACCCCGAAGAGGTCTCCCGGGCGACGATGCTGATCCACGCCAACGGACTGGCCAAGGGCTTCTCCGCGATCCGTCCCGTCGTGGTGGACACCATCATCCAGATGTTGAACGCGGGGGTCACGCCGGTCATCCCGTCCAAGGGCTCCGTCGGCGCCAGCGGCGACCTGGCCCCCCTGGCGCACATCGCCATGGTGCTCTGCGAGACGCCCGACGGCCGCCCGGAGGACAGCGGCCTGGCCTGGTGCCAGGGCGAGATTCTGCCGGGCTACGAGGCCATGTGGCGCGCTGACATCCCCCGCGTGACGCTGGAGGCGAAAGAAGGGTTGTCGCTGACCAATGGGACCAGCTGCACCGCCGCCCTGGCCTGCCTCGCGACCCACGACGCGTGGAACCTCGTCCGCAACGCCGAGGCGACCCTGGCGGTTTCCCTGGACGCCCTGCACGGCTTCACCGACGCGTTCGACGAGCACCCCCACCGGGCCCGCGGACAGCGCGGGCAGCAGGAGACCGCGCGCAACGTCCGCCGGCTGTCCGCCGGCAGCGAGATGGTGAACCGGCAGCCGCAGCGGGTGCAGGATGCGTACTCCGTGCGCTGCGCGCCGCAGGTGCTGGGCGCCGTGCGCGACGCGGTGCGTTACGTCACGTCCGTCGTCGGCATCGAGATCAACGCCGTGACGGACAACCCGCTGATCTTCGTGGACCTCGACCGCGAGAACAAGGCCGTCTCCGCCGGCAACTTCCACGCGGAGCCGCTGGCCATTGCCATGGACCTGCTCGGCATCGTGACGGCCGAGGTTGCCAACATCTCGGAGCGCCGCACGTTCCGCCTCACCACGCCGGAGCTGAGCAACGGTCTGCCGTCGATGCTCGTCAAGTCGCCCGGCCTCAACACGGGCTTTATGGTGGTGCAGTGCACCGCCGCCGCGCTGGTCTCCGACAACAAGACCCTGGCCCACCCCGACAGCGTGGACTCCGTGCCGACCGCGGCGAACCAGGAGGACTTCGTCAGCATGGGCCCCAATGCGGCCCGCCACGCCCGCGAGATCCTCCGCAACAGCGAGAAGGTCGTCGCCATCGAGCTGCTGGCCGCCGTCCAGGCGCTGGACCTGCGGCCGCCGGAGCCGCTCCGCGGGCCGGCGAGCCGCGTCGCGCACGGCCTGGTCCGTGAGCGCGCCGCCATGATGGCGGAAGACTGCTCGGTGTACCGCGAGATGGCCGCCGTCGCCGATCTGGTCCATTCCGGCGCGCTGCCGCAGGCCCTCGCACGCGACGCCGGCCTCCCCGTCGACGAATTCTTCGAATCCGGCCTGTAGCGTTCACCCGATTCCGCCTTATGTCACCCGGAAGGAGAGCCGTAGGGGCAGCCCGATGTGGCTGCCCGCCCCCTTCGCCCACATTTGCAGCTTCTACTATTGACAAATCCGCATTATGTGATATACTAATCATGCAGCATCGCGCAGAAAACGACAAACTCCGTCAGGGTTGGAGCGAAACCCATGCAAGAGGACGCACACGACCGTCAACCGGAGTTCTCCATCGTCGAACGCAAATGGAAGATCATGGAGGTCCTGCGGGAACGGGGCACCGTCAACGTCTCCGCCCTCTCCGGCGCCTTCCAGGTCTCCATGTCGACGATCAGGCGCGACCTCGACAGGCTGGAGAGGGAGGGCTTCCTCACCAAGGCCTACGGGGGCGCGTACCTGCGCGAGCCGCTGGTGCGGGAGCGGTCGCTCACCGAGCGGCTGACCACACGCTCCGGCGCGAAGCGGGCCATCGCGGCCGTCGCGGCCAGCATGATCCGAAACGGCGAGACGATCATCCTGGGCTCCGGCACCACGTGCCAGTGCCTGGCCCGCAGCCTGCCGGCGGACCTGTCGTGCACGATCGTGACGAACGATGTCCGCCTGGCGGCCGAGCTGTGCCAGCCGTCCAAGATCACGGTCATCACGACCGGCGGCCAGCTCGACAAAGACAGCGCGGTCTGCTACGGCTCGATCGCGGAGCAGATCATCGCCAGGATCAAACGTCGACAAGGCGCTCTTCTCAGTCATGGGGTTTTCGGTGGAGCGCGGGCTCACCCACGCCCTCCTGGAGATCGCCTCGTATAAGCGGAGAGTCATCGCGTCGGCCCGTCAGCTCATCGTCCTCATCGATTCGCACAAAATCGGCAGGGTTTTCCCCTATCTCATCAGTCATCCCAGCGAACTCCATACGGTCATCACGGACGAAGACGCTCCCGCCACTTTCGTCCAGAGCCTGCAGGCCCTGGACGTGGAAGTGATCCTGGCCCCATATTCAGACGGCAGCAACGGCTGAACCGCCGCTAGACGATCTGGAAGAGAGGGAATTATGCCCGGTCAGACGGCGTTACTGAGCATGGAGCACATCTCCAAGACCTTCCCGGGCGTGCGCGCCCTGGACGACGTCGATTTCCACGTCGCGCGGGGCGAGATCGTCGGCCTGGTCGGCGAGAACGGCGCCGGCAAATCGACGCTGATGAAGATCGTGAGCGGCGTCTACCAGCCCGACGGCGGCAGCCGCCTCGTCTACAAGGGCGAAAAGACGACTCTGCTCTCCCCCCACCAGGCTCAGTCGATGGGCATCAGCACCATCTACCAGGAGCTGAACCTGACCCTCAACCAGCGCGTCTACCAGAACATCTTCCTGGGCCGCGTCGTGCACAGCGGCGGGTTCATGGGCCGGCTGGGGGTGGTCGACGACCGCCTCATGAAGCGGAAAGCCGAGGAGCTGCTCCACGGCATCGGGGCCAAGATCTCGGCGGACGCCCTGGTGGGCGGGCTGACCGTGGCGCAGCGCCAGGAGGTGGAGATCGCCAAAGCGCTGTCCGCCCAGGCAGAGCTGATCATCATGGATGAGCCGACCTCGGCCCTGTCCAGCGACGAGGTCGAGGCGCTGCTTCAGACGATGGAGGGCCTGCGCCGAAAGGGAGTGGCCATCGTCTTCATCTCCCACCGCCTGGAGGAGGTGCTCCGCATCGCGGATCGGATCGTGGTCCTCCGTGACGGCAAGAAGGTCGCCGATCTGCGCCGCCAGGAGACCGCCATGGAGCACATCATCCGAGTGATGGTCGGCCGCCCGCTGACCGATTTCTTCCCAAAGGAGGAAGTCGAGATCGGCCAGGCGGTGCTGGAGGTGGCAGGGTTGTCGCGCGGAGACGCGGTGAAGGACGTCAGCTTCCACCTCCATCGCGGCGAAATCCTCGGATTTCGCCGGCCTGGTGGGCGCCGGCCGAACCGAGACGGCCCGCCTGCTCTTCGGCGCCGACGTCAAGACCGCCGGCGAGATCCGCATCGATCATCGCGCGGTCGCCATCGGCAACCCGCGGGACGCGGTGAAGCTGGGCCTGGGTTTCGTGCCGGAGGATCGGAAGCTGCAGGGGCTCGTGCTCGGCCTGGCTGTGCGGGAGAACGTCGCCCTGGCCGGCCTGCCCGGGTTTTCCCCGTGGACGGTCATCAACTTCGCCCGGATCAAAGACGTGGTCGCCGGCCTCATCGCGCAGCTGCGCATTCGCACCCCCAGCTCGGCCCAAAAGGTGACGTCGTTGAGCGGCGGCAATCAGCAGAAGGTCGTTATCGCCAAGTGGCTGGCGCTGCGCCCGAAGATCCTCATCCTGGACGAGCCGACGCGGGGTATCGACGTCGGCGCCAAGGCCGAGATCCACGCCATCATGAGCCAGCTCGCCGGCCAGGGCGTGGCCATCATTATGATCTCGTCCGAGATGCCGGAGATCCTGGGCATGAGCGACCGGATTATGGTCATGTCCGAGGGCCGTGTGACCGGGACCCTGGACCGCGCGGAGGCCACGCAGGAGCGGATCATGGCCCTCGCCACCCCCGGCCGCGAAGGCCGTGCCGGCGAGGGGAGGACTTCCGAAGTTTCGAGAACTTCGGAAGTCTGAAAGGTGGCGAGGACCTGGCAGAGCCTGACTTCCGAAGTTTTTGACTTCCGAAGTTTTAAGAACTTCGGAAGTCTGGAGCGGCGAAAGCATCCTAAAGCTTTTGACTTCCGAAGCTTTTGACTTCCGAAGTTTTGAGAACTTCGGAAGTCTGGAGCGGCGAAAGCTTCCTAAGCGAGGCCTTCCGATCTCTTAGACTTCCGAAGCTTTTGACTTCCGAAGTTTTAAGAACTTCGGAAGTCTGAAGCGGCGAAAGCATCCTGAGCGAGGACTTCCGATCTCTAGACTTCCGAAGTTCCAAAAACTTCGGAAGTCCAGAAACAAGGAGAACGCCATGACGGACAAGGGCAGGACCGAAGCGATGACAGGCGAGACGAGTGCCCGACGCAACCTGATGCGCGCCTACGTGCGGCCTTTCCTGGCCCAATCGGGAGCCGGAGCCTTGCTGGCCCTGGTGGTGATGGCCGTGTTCCTGAGCCTGGCCACGGAGCAGTTCCTGACGGTGGAGAACCTCCTCTACGTGGTGCGGGCGTTCTCCTACGTGGCGATCGCTGCCATCGGCGCCTGCCTGGTGATCATCACCGCCGGCATCGACCTCTCCGTGGGCTCGGTGATGGGCTTCGCGGGCGTGACGGCCGCCATGGTGTCGGTCCACTACGGCGTAGGGGTCGGTTTGCTGGCGGCGGTGGTAGGCGGCACGATCGTCGGCTTCGTGAACGGCGTCATGGTCAGCAAGCTGAAGCTGGTGCCCTTCATGGTGACGCTGGGCATGCTCAGCGTGGTGCGCGGCCTGGCCTACGTCGAGACCGGCGGCTGGCCGGTGACGGGGCTGCCGGCCGGGCTGCGCTTCCTGGGCCAGGGGTTCATCGCCGGGGTGCCGGTGCCCATCTACTTCATGCTGATCATGGCCGTGGCGGTGGCCTGGTTCCTGAGCCGGACCAGCTACGGCTGGTACATCTACGCCGTCGGCGGCAACGAGGAATCGGCCCGCCTGTCCGGCGTCCCCGTGGACCGCGTGAAGATCCTGGTCTACACGATCGCCGGCCTGATGGGCGCGGTGGGCGGCATCCTGCTCACCGCACGCCTGGCCGTGGGCGAATCGACCGCGGCCTATGGCTATGAATTGGACGTCATCGCCGCCACGGTCATCGGCGGCGCCAGCCTGCAAGGCGGCGAAGGCGGTGTTCTGGGCGTGCTGCTGGGCGCCGCCCTGATGGGCGTGTTGCGCAACGGGCTGGTCCTGATGAACGTCACCGCCTATTGGCAGCAGATCGTCATCGGCGCCACGATCATCGTCGCCATCCTGATCGACCGTTTGCGCCGTTAGCGACGGGGGGGCGGATCCGCCGATGAGCGGAGGGAGAGAGAGGCCGAGAGAAAGGTCTGCCGGCGATTCGAATCACCGCCAGAGGAACAAGGGAAGGAGGGCGCATGAACCGGAAAGACTGAGTCGTAGGACGACTCGGCATCGCTCTGAGGAAACACGGCCTGAAAAACGATTGGAGGACTAAGCCAGTCAGAGCCTTAGGTTCAAGGAGGAGCACACCATGAGGACGAACAAGTGGTTGGCCGTCATCGGGTTGGTGATGATATTGGCGCTGCTCGTGCCGGCGTCGGCTACCTACGCCGGCCCACCTGACCAGGGGGGCAAGCGACTGATGTTCGCTATGATCCCCAAGACGCTGGATAACCCCGGCTTCCTGATCGGCAAGCGTGGCGCGGACTTCCGGGCGGCGGAATTGACGAAGGAAACGGGGACCCCCATCGATGTCTTCTGGACCGCCTCGACCACGGCCGACGCGGCGCAGGAAGTGCAGGTCATTGAGAGCCTGGTTCAGCGCAAGCCGGACGGGCTGCTGATCAACAGCAACGGCCCCTCGGTCTGCGACGCAGTGAGGGACGCGATGAAGGCCGGCGTCCCGGTCGTGATGTGGGACTCCGACTGCCCGGACGTCAAAGAGGCCACCTACGTCGGCGCGGATAACTACGCGGGCGGCGTCAAGACCGGCGAGCTGTATGCCGAGGCCATCAAGGACAAGCCGGGGCACCAGAAGATCGCCATCCTGACCGGCGTGCCCGGCGTCTTCAATCTCGGCGAGCGCGACCGGGGCTTCAAGGCGGCCCTGGACGCGGCGAAGATCGACTACGAAATCGTCACTACCGTGCCCGGCTACGACGACCTGGCCAAGTCGGTGGACGCCGTGGAAAGCACGACGCGCGCCAACCCGGACCTGACCGGTTGGTTCTGGGATGGGCCGTGGATCATGCTCATGCCGCCCGATTCGCTGCCGGAAACCGTGAAGGGCATCAAGTCTGGCAAGTTGACGGTCGTGTCCATGGACTCGCTGGAAGCCCAGCTGCCCTGGATCGAGCAGGGCCTGGTTTACGGCGTGGTCGGCCAGAAGTACTACGGCTGGGGCTACCAGGGCCTCAGCGTCATGTACGAGATCGCCGTCAACGGGTGCAAGACCTTCCCGAAGCTGGCCATCACCGGCCTGGATGTGGTGACCAAAGACGGCGGCGAGGGCCGCTTCAGCGTGGCGCAGTACGCCCAGAAGTGGAAAGACTTCGACTTCGCTGAGGCGCCTCTGACCTGCCCGAAGTCATGAGGTATGCCGGGAGGGGGGAGCCGGCTCCCCCCTCCGCCATAGTCTGCCCTGGAGGTTGATCCGGATGGCTTTCAGATGGGGAATCATCGGCGCGGGGATCATCGCCGACACGCGCATGGCGCCGGCTCTGGCCGCCAGCCCAAACTCGGAGCTGGTCGCGGTCCACGCCCGCCGCCGAAACAGGGCCGAGGCGTTCGCGCAGCGCCACGGCGCCCGGCGTGTCTACGACCGGGTGGAGAGTTTGGTGGAGGATGAGGAAGTCGACGGCGTCTACATCGCGTCGCCCAACAGTCTCCACGCCGAGCATACGCTGCTGGCCGCCCGCCACGGCAAGCACGTGCTGTGCGAAAAGCCGATGGCGATGAACCCGGCGGAATGCCAGGAGATGATCGATGCCTGCGCGCAGAACGGCGTCAAGCTGATGATCGCCTTCATGATGCGCTTTCACGCCTGCCACCAGCGGGCGCGCCGGCTGGCGGCGGACGGCTTTCTCGGCCAACTCGTCCTGGCCGAGGCAACGTGCCCCTTCTACCTGCCAGACCTCACGCGCACGTGGCGCTTCGAGCCGCGGCTCAGCGCCGGCGGGGTCGTGATGGACGTTGCGGTGCACCTGATGGACGTCCTGCGCTACGTCCTGGACGAACCCATCGTCGGCGTGCAGGCCGCGCTCGATCACGCGCCCGATTCGTATCCCTGCGAAGGGACCGCCTCGCTGCTGCTGGATTTCCAGGGCGGCAGCCAGGGCGTCGTGACGGTCAGCTTCGACGCGCCGTTCGGCCAATCGGAGTTCCGGCTGCACGGCTCCGCGGGCTCGCTTTTCGGCGCGGGGAGCTTCGGCCAGGAGCCGACGGGCACGCTCGTCGCTGCCTCCGCCGCCGGCCGCGTGGAGCAGCCCATCGAGCCTGTGAACATGTACGTCGATCAGGCCGAGTATTTCATCTCGTGCGTCGAAAACGATCGGCGGCCCATGACGGACGGGCTGGAGGGTAAGCGGAACCTCGAGCTCGCCCTGGCGGCCTACGAATCGTTCGCCGCCGGCCGGAAGGTCGCCGTGGCGGTGTAAACCCATCGGGTCGATCGCCTGTGGCGACGCTCACCGTCCCCGGCGACTGTCACCCCTCGGTCGCAAACCGCGCTCCTTCAGGGTGACAGTCGCCGGGGACGGTGAGGGCACCCCAGAGAAGCCACCGCTCGCCCACCCCCAAATCTCTCAACGAAGGAGTCTGCGTCGCACATGAACAAAATCAAAGCGCTGCTGACGGCCGAACTGGAGCCCACGTGGCTCGCCCGGCTCTCGAGCTACCTGGACGTCACCCGGGCCGGGCTGTACGTGTCCGAGAAGCTGCTGTCCCCGGACGAATTCGTCGAGGCCCTGTGCGGGCAGGACGTCCTCATCTTGTCCTACGACCAGGTCACTCAGGAGGTCATCGAGAACGCGCCCGACCTGAAGCTGATCTCCAGCATCCGCGGCGGACCTGAAGCCAACATCAGCATCGACGCCGCCACCGAGGCGGGGCTCCCGGTCCTCTACACGCTGGGCCGCACCGATCATGCGGTGGCCGAGCTGACGATGTTGCAGATGCTGGCCCTGTCGCGCCCGCTGTGCCGGGCGGACCGCCTGCTGCGGGAACGGGTGCTGACCGACGACGAGCCCGCCGAAGTCGGCCGCGACGTGATCTGGCCGCTGAACCAGACGTCGTCCGCCGGCATCTGGCACTCCAGGCTGAGGGGCACGGAGCTGTACGCCAAAGTGCTGGGCCTCGTCGGGCTCGGCCACATCGGCCGCATGGTGGCCCGCTTGGCCAACGCTTTCGGGATGCGCGTGCTGGCCTACGATCCTTACGTCAACCCGCAGACGGTGGGCGAGGACGTCACCCTGATCCCCGACCTCAAGGACATGCTGCGCCAGTCGGACTTCGTCTCGGTCCACGCCCGGGTGACGCCGCAGTCGATCGGGCTGCTCGGCCGCGAAGAGTTCCGCGCGATGAAGCCGACGGCCTATTACGTAAACACCGCCCGCGCCGCGATCGCCGACGAGGCCGCGCTGATGGAAGCCCTGCAGCAGCGCTGGATCGCGGGCGCCGCCCTGGACGTGTATCATCACGAGCCCCTGCGGTCCGACAGCCCGCTGCTGGGCATGAACCACGTAATCCTGACCCCCCACCTCGCCGGGGTCACGCACGAGATCACGACGCATCATTCACGCATGGTCGCCGAGGGAATCATCGACTTCTTGACGGGCAAACGTCCCCAGATCATCGCCAATCCAGAGGTGTTCGATACGCCGGCGTTCGCGCGACGAGGCGCGCTGGCCTTTGGAGCGTTTAAGGAGTGAGCGCATGGGCAAGTACCTGATGGCTCTGGACGCCGGAATCGGCGGCGGTCGCTGCCTGATCGCCGATACGGCGGGCAACGAGGTGGCCCGGACCTACGAGGAATGGAGCTACCACTACCCGCCGGACATTCCGGGCGCGGTGGAGTTCGACGCCGGGGAATTTTGGGCTATAATGTGCCGGGTCGTGCGGCGGGCGCTGAACGAGAGCCACATCCCACCGCAGGAGATCGCGGCGCTGAGCGCCACCTGCATGCGCGAGGGCTTTCTGCTGCTGGACGCGGCGGGCGAAGCCCTGTACGCGGCACCGCCGTTCGACGGGCGGGCCAGGCAGTACAACGAGCGTTTGGCGGCGGAGCGGGGGGCCGAGATTCACGCCACGACCGGGCACTGGCCGGCCTACCTGCACGGGATCGGGCGGCTGCTGTGGCTGAAGGAGCAGCGCCCCCGGCTGTGGGAGCGCGTCCGTTACCTCCTCCAGATCAACGAGTGGCTGCTGCACCGCCTCAGCGGCGAGCGAACCGGCGAGCCCTCCAACGCCTGCGCCCTGGTTTTGGTGGACGTCCGGCAACGCGACTGGGCCTGGGAGCTGATCGACAGCCTCGGGCTGCCCCGCGAGATCTTCCCGCCCATGCGGCCCGCCGGTGAGAGGCTGGGCGTCGTCACCCGGCAGGCGGCGGAAGCCACCGGACTCGCCGAAGGAACGCCCGTGATCGTCGGCGGCGCCGATTCGCAGTGCGGCCTCATCGGCACTGGCGCCGTCCGCCCCGGTCAGATCACCGCGGTCGCCGGCACGACGACGCCGATCCTGATGGTGACCCCCGCCGCCGCGCTCGACCCGGAGATGCGCACCTGGACGCGGTGCCACACGGTGCCGGACACCTGGTGCCTGGAGTCCAACGCGGGCGTGACCGGCATCGTCTACCGCTGGCTGCGGAACTCCGTGTGCGAGCTGGAGACGGCCCTGCAGGACAAGGTGGGCATCGACGCGTACGACCTGATGAATCGCCGGGCGGCGGCCTCGCCCATCGGCGCGCGCGGGATGACCCTGATCGGCTCGAGCCTGATGGACGCGCGCCACATCGAGCGGCTGTTCCTGCCGGCGACGTTCTTCGGCCTGGACACCATGCGGCCGGAGCTGGCCGGTGAGCCCGAGATGATCCGCGCCGCGCTGGAGAGCATCTGCTACGCGGTGCGGGGCAATTGCGAGGCGCTGGAGAACGTGTCAGGCCTGAAGGTGGAAGCCCTGCGCATGTGCGGGGGACAGACCCGCAGCAAGCTGTGGGTCCAGATGCAGGCCGACGTCATGGGCGTGCCCGTACTGGTATCGAAGCACGAAGAAGCGACCGGCCTGGGCACCATCATCTGCGCCGGAGTGGGCAGCGGTATGTGCAGCAGCTTTGCGGAAGCCGCGGACCAGATCACCCGATACACCGCGATTCGAGCCCGATCCGGCGGCGCACGACCAGTATCAACCCTTCTACGAGCGCTGGCGGGCGCTTTACGACTGGCGCACGACCGTGCCCGACGAGCTCCTGGAAGCGCAGTAGACTCATAACGATCAGTTGAGGTGAGCATAGTGGCCCCACAATCCCATCCCGTTCTGTGCGGCTCCATCGCGGGCAAGCCCAGTCACATCGGTGTCCAGATGCATCGCGCCGGCTACGAGCACCTGGGCCTGGACTTCACGTACGTCGCCTTCGGCGTCGAAGACGCCCGGTCGGCCCTGGCGGCGATGCGCACCCTGGGCATCCGCGGGTTCGGCGTGACCATGCCCTTCAAGATCGAGGCGCTGCCCTACCTCGACGAGATCGACCCCATGGCCAAGACCATCGGCGCCGTCAACACGATCGTCAACGACGCCGGGCGGCTCATCGGCTACAACACCGACTGGCTCGGCGCCGTGCGGGCCATCGAAGAGCGCGCCACGATCGCCGGCAAGAACGTGATCGTCGTCGGCGCCGGCGGAGCGGCCCGCGCGGTCGCCTGCGGCATGCAGCACGAGAAGGCCGCCCAGGTGGCCATCTTCAACCGCAGCGCGGAGAAGGCCGAAACCCTGGCCCGCGATCTGGGCTGCCGGTTCGGCGGGGACCTGGACGCCCTCGAAGACGTCGGAGACTTCGACCTGCTGATCCACGCCACGTCCGTGGGCTACCGCAACTCGCCCCCTACGGATTGCATCGTGCCGCGCGGCATCCTGCAGCCGGGCCGTGTCGTGCTCGACATCGTGTCCGAGCCGGCGGAGACCCTGCTGGTCCGCTGGGCCAGGGAGGCCGGCTGCACCGCGATTCCCGGCAGCCGCATGCGCCTGCACCAGGCGCACCTGCAGTTCGGCCTGTACACCGAGCGCGATCTGCCCATCGAGGTCCTGGAGAAGGCCATGTTCCAGGCCATGGGATTGGGGTGATCCAGACCTGGACTTCCGAAGTTTCGAAAACTTCGGAAGTCTGAGCCACACAGGATCGCGCACCGCGGCCCTACGCACACCGTCGCCGCGGTCCCCGGATCGCGGGCCGTCTCCTGCGCCTTATGTCACCCTGAGGGAGCGTCGTTTGCGACCGAGGGGTCTCGCGCGCGAGAAAGGATGCCCCCAGCGGTACGATTGACGATGTCCTTTCTCGCGCGCGAGACCCCTCGGTCGCAAACGACGCTCCCTCAGGGTGACATAAGGCGCAGGAGGCGGCCCGCGATCCGGGGGCGGCGGTGCGCGATCCGGGCGCCGATCGCCGAAGAACGCGACCGCCAGAATGGCTCCACCGGCTTACAAGACAGTATTGCGAAAATAGCGAGAGGAACCCCAAGAAAACGATGCAATCGAATGAAAACGTAGATCAAGCCAACCCCACACCCCAATGGAGCCTCCTGCCCGACCTGCGGGGACAGATCGCGGTCGTCACGGGCGGCGGGCGGGGCATCGGCCGGGCCATCGGGCGGGCGCTGGGCGCCTCGGGCGCGCAGGTGGTGCTGGTGGCGCGCACGGAAGCCGAAATCACCGCCGTCGCGGACGAGATCCGCGCAGCCGGCGGCCGCGCCGTCGCGATCCGCGCCGATCAGGCGAACCCCGACGAGGTTGCCGCCCTGTTCGCGCGCGTTCACGACGAGTTCGGGCGCCTCGACGTCCTCATCAACAACGCCGCCATCGTCCGCACCGCGCCGTTCACCGAGTGCACGATCGAGGATTTCGACGCGCAGATTCAGGTCGACCTGCGCGGCGTATTCCTCTGCTGCCAGGAAGCGCTGAAGATCATGATCCCTCAGCACAGCGGCTACATCATCAACGTCGCCAGCGCCGTCGGCATCAAGGGCTACCTCAACCACACCGCGTACGGCGCCGCCAAGCACGGCGTTATGGGCCTGACCAAGGTGCTGGCCATGGAAACGCAGCCGCACCAGATTCGGGTCAGTGCCATCCTGCCGGGCGGCGTGGAGACCCGCATGCTCAGCGAGGGCCGGCCCGACCTCATGGACAATCGCGCCATCCTGCTGCAGCCGGACGACGTCGCGCGCTCGGCGCTGTTCCTGCTGTCGCTGCCGCCCCGCGCCGCCGTCGACCAGATCTACCTGCGCCGCTACGCCGGCCATCCCTTCTCGCCCTGAACAAAGAGAGACTTCCGAAGTTTTGAGAACTTCGGAAGTCTGAAAGGCTCGGATACGTCTTCGGTCAGGCTGGCCCTGCCTCCCGGCAGACTTCCGAAGTCTCTGAGACTTCGGAAGTCTGAAAGGCTCGGATACGTCTTCGGTCAGGCTGGCCATGCCTCCCGGCAGACTTCCGAAGTCTCGGAGACTTCGGAAGTCCAACTTCTCCTACTCGCCGTGCTCCGCTGCGGCGACGCCGCCCCAGAGGCTGCGGCCCCCCACCAGGCCGCCGGACGTGGTGACGCGGCCGCTGGACTTGAACAGGCGCATCTTCTCGCGCACGCGCTCCTTCATGACGTCGCGCGAGACCGCCAGCCACGGGCGCGGATCGACTTCGTCGGGCCTGGCCCGCATGGCCTGCTTGAGCCCGGCCACGAAACCCTGCATCACGTACGTGCCCACGTTGATCTTGACCACGCCGTTCTCGATGGCGCCCACCAGGGAATCCTCGGTCACGCCCGAGGAGCCGTGCAGCACCAGCGGGGCCCTGGTCGCGTCGCGGATCGCCGCGATCCGCTGCAGGTCCAGGTTCGCGCCCTGGGCGTACATCCCGTGGATCGAGCCGGCCGAGATTGCCAGCGAGTCCGCCCCGGATTCCGCGAGGAATTGCTTCGCCTGCTGCGGGTCGGTCATCCCCTTGCGGATCTGTTCTTCGGTCACGTCGTCGCCGCGGGCGTACATCCGGCCCAGCTCGGCCTCGACGTCGACGCCGCACGCGTGCGCCACGTCCACGATCCTTCGGGTCGCGCGGATGTTCTCCTCGAACGGCAGCTTCGATCCGTCGTACATGACCGACGTGAACCCCGCCCGGATGCACTGGACGTTGCAGTCGAAGTCCGGTCCGTGGTCGAGGTGGACCACCACCGGAACGTCGACCATGTCCGCGGCGGCCTTCATGATCGCGGTCACGAGCTCCAGCCCGATGAAGCGATTCGCCGAGTCGATGAACGCGACGATCACCGGCGACCGCTCTTCCTGTGCCGTCTCAACGATGGCCTGAATGTGCTCGAAGCTCATGGCGTTGAACGCGCCGATGGCGTACCGGCCGGCCATCGCTTCCTTGAACATCTCCTTACTCCGAACGAGTGGCATTGAACAGCTCCCTTCTGATGCGCATGATGTCTGCTCCGCGCCGGGCGCGGAGCGATATGGTGATCCAACGGATCCCGTTGCGGCCAGGTCCTGTGGATGGCACGAGTGTGGGCACTTCGGAATAATACGGCAATCCCGCTCGGACCGCAAGTCGGGGCCCGTGGCTCAGCGCCGCACCCAGCGGCAACTCCACCCGAGAGCCCCAGGCAAACAACACAAAGCATGCTGAAGATTGCTAAACACAAGCCTACTTATGTAGTTTTACAAAATAGCGCGGAAGTAACCAAATGCCGGCTCGAGTTCACGCTGGCCACGCCGCAGCCCGAAGGCGGGCCGCCCGGCGATGAAGTCGCCGGGCTATAGGGCAGCATCCGATGAATCGGACTTCTGGCTGCTCCGAAGTCCGATTCATCGGACGCTGTCATGTAGCCCGGCGACTTCATCGCCGGGCGGCCCGCAAAGGCAGCCAGCGGCAACTCCACCCGAGAGCCCCGGCCTCGGGCCCTGCAAGCCCCAGGCAAACAACACAAAGCATGCTGAAGCATGCTAAACACAAGCCTGCTTATGCAGTTTTACGAAATAGCGCGGAAGTAACCAAATGCCGGCTCGAGTTCACGCTGGCCACGCCGCAGCCCGAAGGCGCCCGCCCGGCGATGAAGTCGCCGGGCTATAGGGCAGCGTCCGATGAATCGGACTTCTGGCTGCTCCACCCGAGAGCCCCGGCCCCGGGGCCTGCAAGCCCCAGGCAAACAACACAAAGCATGCTGAAGATTGCTAAACACAAGCCCGCTTATGCAGTTTTACAGAATAGCGCGGAAGTAACCAAATGCCGGCTCGAGTTCACGCTGGCCACGCCGCAGCCCAAAAGCGCCCGCCCGGCGATGAAGTCGCCGGGCTATAGGGCAGCGTCCGATGAATCGGACTTCTGGCTGCTCCGAAGTCCCGATTCATCGGACGCTGTCATGTAGCCCGGCGACTTTATCGCCGGGCGGCCCGCCCCTGAGCAAGCTGCTGGCTGAAGATACGATACCCCGGTTCCCGCCCCGGCTAATCCCAGGGCGCGATTGTCACCTTCATGCAGTTCTCCGTCATCGACAGCTCGATGGCTTCGCGCGTGCGGTCCAGCGGGAAGCGATGGGTCACGACTTCCTCGAACGGAATGATGTCGTGGTACTTCTTCATCTGCACCAGGGACGGGCGGTAACCCGTCGGCGGATGGCCGGTCAGCCCGATGAGCCGCACGTTCTTGGCGCACAGGTGGCGGTGGATGTTGATCGGCGTCGACCCGACGTCCACGAAGTTTCCGGTCTCGATGTACATGCCGCCGGTGCGCAGCATCTCCAACCCCTCGGGTACCGGCTCCGGCCGGCCCACGCACTCGACCACTAGGTCGGCGCCGCGCCCGCGGGTCAGTCCCCTGATCTCCTCGATCCGCTGCTCGGAGGTCGTCTGGGCCGTGTTGAACACCGCATCCGCGCCGAACCGCCTGGCCATGTCCAGCCGGTACTGCGACTTGTCGATGGCGATGATCTGCCCGGCGCCCAGCAGCCCCGCCTTGATCAGGTGGACGAAGCCGAGCGGTCCTACGCCCTGGATGACCACGGTGTCGCCGGAACGGAAGCCCTCGCCCTCCAGGCAGGAGAACTCCTTGGCCTTGTCCAGGTTGAAGGTGCAGGCCATCAGCTCGGACAGCACCGCCGCCTGCGGCGCCACGCCATCCGGCACCTTGTACACGAAGACCTCCGGCTCGATGTACATGTACTCGGAGAACCCGCCATACAGGTGCGGTGGCTTGGCGCACGTGATGGTGTTGCCGTAGTTCCACATGTTCTCGCACCACGGGTACGAGTCCGTGTAGCGGCAGTACCAGCAGTGGCCGCAGACGACGTCCGGGCACATGGTGACGCGGTCGCCTTCCTTCAGGACCTGCCCGTCGTATTCGAGCCTGGTCCGCGCCTCCTTGGTGATCTCCGCCACGATCCCGACGTTTTCGTGCCCCTGGATGATCGGGAACGGCACGTCGCGCTCCGCCGGGGTGCCCGCGTACTGCTTGGTCTCGCCGCGAAAGCTGTGCTTGTCGGTGCCGCAGATGCCCGCCAGCTCCATCTTCATCAGCATCGAGCCGGGCGCCAGCTCCGGCAGCGGGTACTCCCGAATCTCAATATTGCCCGGACTGGTCAAAACCGCCGCGCGTGACACTCTAGCCATCGTCATGTCTCCCTTCGTTGTGCTTTGTATCACAGACTCCCGAAGTCTTAGAGACTTCGGAAGTCTTACGCATCGACGTCGTTGACGTGCCGGCCGGTCACCAGCATCCGCGATATCTGCTCCGGAGTGACCTCCGATTTCACGAAATCGCCCAGTTTCCCGCCGTGGCTCAGGATCGTGAAGCGATCCGCCACGGGATACACGTGGTAGATGTTGTGCGTGATGAAGATGACCGAAAGGCCGCGCGACTTGGCCTCGGACACGTAGCCGAGCACCTTCTCCGTCTCCTTGACCGACAGGGCCGAGGTCGGCTCGTCGAGAATCAGGAGCTTGACCCCGAAATGGACCGCGCGCCCGATGGAGATCGACTGCCGCTCTCCGCCGGAGAGGATGGACACCTCGTCGCGCGTGGAGCGGATGCTGATGCCGATCTTTTCCAGGGCTTCACGGCAGACGGTCGACATCTGCTCTTTGTCCAGCAGCTTGAACGGCCCCACCGTTCTGACCGGCTCACGGCCCAGGAAGAAGTTGCGGTCGATGCTCATGAGCCGGACCAGGGCCAGATCCTGGTAGACCGTTTCGATGCCCAGCTCACGGGCATCGCCCGGCGAGTGGAGTCGGACGGGATTACCCTCGAACCGGATCGTGCCCCGGTCCGGCGGATAGAGCCCGGTCAGAATCTTGATCAGGGTCGACTTGCCGGCGCCGTTGTCGCCCAGCAGGCCGATGACCTCCCGGCTGCGGACGGTGAAATTCACGTCGTCCAGCGCCAGCACGTGACCGAACGCCTTGCTTATGCCTATCATCTCAATCAGCGGTGTCGCATCCATGATGCTACTTCCCCCTTACTCTGGCGTTGACGATCACCGCGATGACCAGGATCACGCCGATGAACGCGCGATACCAGTAGGGCGGAGCTCCGGCCAGAACCAGGCCGCTGGAGACCATGCCCATGAGCAGCGAGCCGATCAGCGTACCGATCATGCTGCCGTAGCCGCCGGTCAGCAGTGAACCGCCGATCACGGCCGCCGCGATGGCCTGCAGCTCCATACCCTCGCCGGCCGTGGGCATGGCCGATTCGAACCGGCAGTACTGAATGACGCCCACGAAGCCCGCCAGCACGGAACAGAGAATGAAGTTGATGATCTTGATGCGGGCGACGTTGATGCCCAGCGCCCGAGCGGCCGGAGCGTCGCCGCCGGCGGCAAACACCGCGTTGCCGTACCGGCTCTGATTCAGCACGATCGCCCCGACGATGACCACGAGCACGAACCAGAAAGCCGACGCGAAGAAGCCGGCCTTGCCGAAGCGCCCGTTCAGCACCAACATCATCAAGGTCTGGTCGCCGCGGAACGCAATCGGGAATCCGCCGGTCACGGCGTAGAGCAGTCCTCTCCAGAGCATCATGCTGCCCAGCGTGACGATGAAGGAAGGAATGCGCGCGCCCACGGTCAGGATGCCGTTCCCCCAGCCGATGAACGCGCAGAACAACAAGGCCAGGATAAGGGCGGGGAACTGTGGGAAATGGGCGTTCGACAACAGGGCGACGATCATGGGCGCCACCCCCATGACCGAGCCCACGGACAGGTCGAACTCTCCGGCGATCATCAGGAACGTCACGCCGACGCCCATGATGCCGAGCTCGGCGGCCACCGCCAGGACGCCCGCGAGGTTGCCCAGGGTTAAGAATGCGTCGGTCGACAGCACGAACCCGATGAAGACGACCAGGAAGCCGACCAGGGCGCCGATCTCGGGGTAGCGCTCGATCCTCTTCTGTAGCTCCCGCCCGATGCCGTGGCTCTTGGCTCCCGGCTGCATCACAAACTGACGCTGACTCATGGAACCTCCCCAATCGACCTGGCCCTGCCCGGCCCTTCCTCGTAAGGACGGTGGGCGACCGGGCAGGGGGTCAGGTCAGGTAGTTGGCCGATCTCTACCGATACCCGGCTTCGATCTGCTTGGCGATTCCTTCGACGTTGTCTTTGCTGACGAAGAACGGACCGGTCTTGATGTCCTGCGGCGGTTTCAGCAGGTGCCGGTGGTACAGATCCAGGTAGGTGATGGAGAGATAGCCCTGGTAGTACTGCTGCTGGTCGACGGCGAACATAAGAGAGCCGTCACGGATGGCGTCCAGCGCGTCGGTGCCGAGGTCGAACGTGCCGAACATGATCTTGCCCACGTTGTCGGACTCTTTCAGCCACTTGTGCGCCGGGATCTCGCCCGGAGGGCCGAGGGTCAACAGCGCGTCAGCATCGGGGTTCTTGGTGAAGTAGGCCTTGAGGATTTCCACGGCCTGGGTCGGGTCCTGGCCAATGTCCAGGTCGTCCACCGTCACGCCCTTCAGGGCGTCCTTGAAGCCCTGGCAGCGGGCGATGTGGTCGGCGTGCCCGGCCTCGTGCGTGGCGCACACCGCTCGCTTCGGCGTCCGCACCGCCAGCATCTGCTGGCCGGAAGCGAACCCGCCGTCGTAGCCGTACGCGCCGATGTAGAACATGTAGGGGATGCGCTCCGCTTCGGGCCGAATGTCAGGGGTGTTCACCGCGATGACGGGAATGCCCTGGTCGATGGCGCTGCGGATCGGCTTGTCCAGCGCTTCCACGTTGGTGATGCTGACCGCGATACCATCCGGCTTGGAAGAGATGGCCGTGTTCAGGATGTTGACCATGTCTTGAATGGA
Source organism: uncultured Chloroflexia bacterium (assembly GCA_963843645.1). GTDB lineage: Bacteria > Chloroflexota > Anaerolineae > DAOTYC01 > DAOTYC01 > CAWJLE01. Next base: position 253,295 of record CAWJLE010000008.1, read on the forward strand.
GAAGACTCCGGCCGGCGCGGCGTAGCGCGCATCGACGTTCAACTCCTTGCCCGCGTCGTCCACGCCCTTCACCACGACGCCCCAGAATGGGTCGGCGGGGCCGCCATGCGTGATGACGTAGTAGACCGGTTTCTTGGGTTCCTCGGCCTGGGCTACGGGACTCAAAGCGACGACGACCATGACCATAATCATCAACACTGCTGCCGCCCGTCTGTACTTCGACATCGCAGAACCTCCTTCGGTTTGGCTGACTGGGTGGATCGGTTGACGTTTCGTCTCGGTGGTGCGTCTGACTTCGTCGCAATGCGGCTATTAATGTGCCTGGGTACCTGTGCTCACCTCCTTCCCGGATTTCTGGCCGAATGGTCGCAACGCAGCGGTGACGATCCTCGCTGCACCCATCATCTCACAGAAAGAAGGTCTCGTACAGGCCCAAGTCCCCAAGATTTCTTAGGGAATTGCCCCTAATTCGCGTTGAGGGATTTCCCCGTATTTCGCACCGTCAGGGGCTCTGGTTTGCGAATAATGATACCCGAATCTTCGGATTTGGCGAATAGGCCGGCGGAGTCGCTTCGAATGGAGAACAGTCACCACGGAGGCACGGAGAACACAGAGAACGACAAAAGAACAGCTCACCACCAAGAGCACCAAGGGCACCAAGACAAACACAAAGAAGGACAAGAACCAGAGCAGAAACAAGAGGACACGCACCACGGAGACACGGAGAACATGGAGAACGACAAAAAACAGCTCACCACCAAGAGCACCAAGGACACCAAGACAAACACAAAGAAGAATAAGAACCAGAGCAGAAACAAGAGGACACACACCACGGAGGCACGGAGAACACGGAGAACGACAAAGACAAAGAAACGGCTCACCACCAAGAGCACCAAGACAAACACAAAGAAGGACAAAGAGAGTGCTCTTGTTTTTGTTCTTCTTTGTCCTTCCTTATCTTTGTCTTTGAGTTCTTCTTGGTGTCCTTGGTGGTGAGCCGTTTTTTGTCGTTCTCTGTGTTCTCCGTGCCTCCGTGGTGAATGTTCTTACGTTCGTGTCCTCCACCCTACCCCTTCATCACCGCGAGGGGCTCCAGGCGGGCGACGCGGCGCGCCAGGCCGGCCCGGTCGACGATGCTCACCACGCCGTCGACGTCCTTGTAGGCCTGGGGCGCCTCCTCCGCCAGGCCGGACATGCTGCCGGCGCGCACCTCGATGCCGCGCGCTTCCAGCTCCGCCGCAAGTGCCGCGCCGCGGACCTGCCGCTTGGCCGCCGAGCGGCTCAGCACGCGGCCGGCGCCGTGGCACGTGGAGCCGAACGTCTCCTCCATCGCCTCGGCGGTGCCCACCAGGACGAACGAGGCCCGCCCCATGTCGCCGGGCACCAGCACCGGCTGCCCGACCTTGCGGTAGGCCGGCAGCAGCTCCGGGTGGCCGGGACCGAAGGCGCGCGTGGCGCCCTTGCGGTGCACGCAAGCCGTCAGCCGGCGCCCGTCGACGGTGTGGTCCTCGATCTTGGCGATGTTGTGCGCCACGTCGTAGACCGTGCACAGCTCGCGGCTTCGCGCGTGCGGGCGCCAGCACCTTGTCGAACGCCTCGCGCGGCCAGGTGGGCGATCACCTGCCGGTTGGCCCACGCGAAGTTCGCCGCGGCCGCCATGGCCGCCAAGTAGGCTCGGCCCTCCGGCGAGTCGATCGGCGCGCAGGCCAGCTCGCGGTCGGGCAGCTCGATGTCGGTATCGCGCCGCCGTCTTCTGCATGCGTGTGAAGAAGTCGTCGCAGACCTGGTGGCCCAGCCCGCGCGAGCCGCGAGTGGATCATGGACCGTGACCTGCCCCTCGAACAGGCCGAAGGCGTCGGCCACCTCCGGCGTCGAAGATCTGCGTCACGCGGTCCAGATCTCCAGGAAGTGGTTGCCCGAGCCGAGCGTGCCGAGCTGGTCGCGGCCGCGTTCGCGGGCGCGCTTGCTGACCTGCTCCGGGTCGGCGCCGAGCGATGGCGCCGCGCGACTTCGAGGTGGTCCAGGTCGTCGCGGCACGCCGTAGCCGCGGCTGACGGCCCAGCCGGCGCCCTCGGCCAGCACGCGGTCCATCTGCTCAGGCGACAGCTTGATGCTGCCGGAGCTGCCGACGCCGCTGGGCACGTGCGGCGTAGATCGACGAGATCAGCGCGCTCAGGTGCGGGCGCACCTCGTCGGCGTGCAGGTCGGAGGCCAGCAGGCGCACGCCGCAGTTGATGTCGTAGCCCACGCCGCCGGGCGAGATCACGCCGTCCGGCGTAGCGCACGGCCACGACGCCGCCGATCGGGAAACCGTAGCCCTGGTGGATGTCGGGCATGGCCAGCGCCCGCCCGACGATCCCCGGCAGCGTGGCCGTGTTGATGAGCTGCTCGATCGAGCGGTCCTCCAGCGCGTTGGCCAGGAAGCGCTCGTCGGCGTACAGGCGGGCCGGCGCCCGCATATCGGACCGGTAGCTCTGGGGAACCTCCCACAGCCAGTCCGCGATCCGGATCAGGTTCTTCTTCTCAATCATGGTGGCACCTCCGAAGGGGAAGCGATCAGCGGTCAGCGATCAGCAACGACAACGGCGCGCGCTGCTGTCGTTGCTGATCGCTGATCGCTGACCGCTGATCGCTGATCGCTGACTGCTGACTGCTGATCGCTCTCCTCACACGTTGAAGCGCGTACCCCGTTCCACGTAGGCCTGCAGCTCGTTGACGCTGAGGTGGTCGATGCCTAGCTTGTCGAGCGTGCGGCCGCGCCGGCAGTAATCCGTCTGGTGGATGATGCAGGCCAGCCGGATGATGCTGTCGATGGCGCGTACGGAGACGCCGTAGTGCTGGCCCAGCGCGGCGATGGGCACCAGGCTCATCGGCACGTCCTCGAAGATGTAGCGGTGCTCCAGCGTGGGCGGAGCCTTGATGCCGTAGTATCCGGTGTTGTTGTGGATGGCCTCGTACAGGTCGACTGCCGGTCGAGTTGTAGGCCATCGACAGCCATTCCAGGGCGGTCTGGGCGCGCAGCCCGAGCGCCGAGGCCACCGTCACGCGCTCGCGATCCAGACGCCTCCAGCACCTTGGCCACCGATTGCGTCACGCCGTCGATGTAGAACTGGAAGTCGCCGAACGTCGATTCGATCCGGGCCGCATTCAGAATGGTCAGCGCCGGGTGGAAGATCGCCCCCATGTTGTCCAGGCTGGTGTGCAGCACGTTGCCGCCGTCGATGAACTGTGGATAGGCCGTGCAGCAGCACCTCGAGCACGCGTGGCGTCTCCGTCGCCGGCAGGGCAGCCAGCGGCACCGGACTCCTTGATGCGGAAGATGCGCGCCTGCGCCGGGCCCTCGCGAGCGGCGGCATAGATGAAGGTCCCGGCTTCGGCGACGGTCACCGGGCCGGTGCAGCCGTTAGTCCTCCAGCACCTTGGTGAACTCGATGGCGCCGCAGGTGCGCCCCGGGTGCAGCACGACGATCTGGCCGTCTTTCAGGTGGGCGCGAGCGTCACTCGCGATCTCGCGGTGGGCCGAGGAGGGGGTCACGACCATGATCACGTCGACCTCATTGCTGGCTGCTTCGGATCGGAGGTCACGCGGTACAGCTGGCCGAACCCGTGGGGTCCGCCTTCGTACGACGTCAGGTCGATACCGTGGCGCTGCCGGATGGTGGCCACGTGGGCCGCGGTGCGATTGTAGAGCGTCGTCTGGAAGCCCATGAGCGCCAGGTGCGCTGCCATAGCCTTCCCGCCATGTCCAGCGCCGATAACGGTGTAGCGAGGGGTCGGTTCCATTAGTGGCCTTCCTTCCTGTCCCGGCGAGCCGGGCGCGGTTAGGGGGGCGATGCGACCGCCATTGGTCAGATTAATCCGGCGAGACCTGTCTCAAGAGCTTGCTAGCCGACGACCGGAGAGACGGCCGTGAACGCACGACCGGCAACGAGGACGACTCGTGCTGTGCGAAGCCGCGATGAGAGCATGAGGACCTACATCTGGAGCTTAAGGTAGTCTAACACGAACGTGGGGAACTTGTCAACAGAGAAAGCAGGGCGATTGCATCAAAGCTGTTGCGCTCGTCCTGGCGATTGGAAATCGCAGCTATTGGCGGCAAAGCCTGCCTGCGCAGGCTAACGACCACGACAAAATTGGTCGGCGTGGCTAACTCTTTACCAGGGATCGCGTTTTCAAGTCGCTTTGCCCTTGTTTTTAGCCTGCGCAGGCAGGCTTTGCCGCCAATAGCTGCGATTTCCAATCGCCAGGACGAGCGCAACAGCTTTGATGCAATCGCCCTGACAGAGAAAAGGGCTGCCGAAGACAGAAACTTCCGAAGTTTTGAAAACTTCGGAAGTTTGTCATCTGCGGGGGCGGACCGTCACCGCTGCAATATCGTGACGCCCAGCCCCCGGCGCGCGGATTCCTGCAGCCGCGCCACGGCCCGGTGGCACAGCCCCGCGGCCTGCTCGATCAGATCCGTGGCCTCGTCGTCGTTGCCGAGGAAGACACTCTGCAACGCGATGTTCTGCAGGGTGCGCGACACCTGGTCGAGGTCGTTGGTGAGGTGTTCCAGGTCCTGGTAATCCCGATCGACCTCCGTGGCGGCGCGTGGGGCGGCGGCGGGCGGCGGCTCGTTGGCGGTGGACTCGTCCACCTGCCAGAATTGCCACCAGCGCCGGGCCTTCACCTGCCGGCGAGCCGGCGTATCGATCATGCGCCGCTCGCCGGACATGGAGGCGCTCAGCGCCTGCCACAGCCGATCGCGTTCGGAGGCGATCTGGTCGTTCAGCACTTGCAGCTTCTGGTTCTCGGCTCGCAGCGCGGCCACGTCCGGGGCGCCGGCAGCGCCGGCTGCCAGGGTGGCCCTGGACGTCAGGTCCTCCATCCGCGTGGCCTGTCGCGTCACCGCGGCGCTCAGCTCGGCCACCTGCTTCGCGAGCTCCATCGACTCCGCGGCCGCCGGCTCGCGGCGGGCGCTTCATCGGCATCCTTCGAGGTCTTCGTCTGCGCACGGTTCCCCCTCCTGGGCCAGTATGAGGGTCGGCCTGCGCCGCGTCCACCGCCGGCGCTCGAGCAGGCTGATGGGGCGCTCAAGACATCAGGCCGATTACTTCTATTATACCATGGGTCGCCCTCATTCAAAATTGCGCAACAGCTCGTTCCCGCCGGAGTCCGGCGCGGGCACGATGAGACTTCCGAAGTTTTCAGAACTTCGGAAGTCTGGACAGTTGCCACGGAGTGGTGTTGGCGCCGGGCATGGGGAAGTGCCACGTGATGTTGTCCTTCAGAATCGTCGGCGCCGCGGGCGAGAGGGCGTTCGCCACCCCGGCCAGCTCGAATAACCGCTGATAATCGCGAAGCACCGTTTCCGGCCGCGTGTACAGCACGGCCACTTTCGACCTGGTCGTCATCTCGATCTCCTACGGGACCTGCGGGGCGCGCACAGGTCCTGGGGATATGCGCACGACCGAAGGATACAAGAGAACCGCGTCGCGCGCAAACGAGAAGACTTCCGAGGGCAATTGCGCGAGGGTCTATCCGGGATTTTGGGCGAGACGGCGGCCGCGAGAACCGTCATTCTGAGGAGCGCCGTTCAGCGACGAGGAATCTCGCGCGCGAAATAGGTTATCGTCAATCGCGTGCGAGATTCCTCGTCGCTGAACGGCGCTCCTCAGAATGACGGTTCTTGCGGCCGCCGTCTCGCCCAAAATCCCGGACGCAGCTATTGCGCCAGCGACTTGCGTTCTATTGCCCTGAGACGAGGGCCACACATCTCCCGGCAACCGAGACAAGTCCGCGAAGCGAATACGGGAGAGGGGTCCGCCCTTGCACGCGACGAGCCCGCGCCGCCCTCCTACCGCCGCTTGCGCAGCTGATCCAGCATAATGGCGATGATGATGACCAGGCCGATGGCGGTCTGCTGCCAGTAGGCGGGGAAGCCCATCAGGACCAGGCCGTTGCGCAGGACCTGCATGATGGCGGCGCCGATCAGCACGCCCAGAATCGTGCCCTCTCCGCCGCTGAGGCTCGTGCCGCCGATGACCACCGCGGCGATGACGTCCAGCTCGTAGCCCAGCGCGGCCGTCGGCGCGGCGACCCCCAGGCGGGCCGTCATGAGCATGCCGCCGATGCCGGTCAGGACGCCGCACAGGCTGTACACGAGGATCTTCACCCGGCCGGTGTTGATGCCCGACAGGCCGGTGGCGGTCTCGTTGCCGCCGACGGCGTAGATGCGGTAGCCCCACACGGTCCGGCTCAGGAACAGCGACACGATCACGGCCAGCACCAGCATGAAGATGACCGGCAGGGGCACGGCCAGCCCCAGAATAGGCATGTCGTACTGGCCCAGCTGGGTGAAGCCGGCGGGCAGATCGCGGACCGGCCAGCCGCCGGTGAGGCCGTAGCACGTCCCACGCGCGACGCTCATCATGCCCAGCGTGGCGATGAACGGCGGCAGCTTGGCCTTCGCGATGAGCAGGCCGTTGATGATGCCCATCGCCAGGCCCATGCCCACGCCGCCGACGACGCCCAGCCAGACGGGCATGCCGGCTGCCAGCAGCATCGCCGAAGCCAGGCCGGCGATCGCCATGTTCGAGCCGACCGACAGGTCGATGCCGCCCGCGATGATGACCGCGCACATGCCGAACGCGCTGATGCCGATCCACGAGAACGCGCGCAGCACGTTGAAGATGTTCGTCGTGGTCAGGAACGTGCTGGTCTCCACGGTCAGGAACACCACCATGATGAGCAGGATCATGGAGATGCCGATCTCCTGCCCGCGCGCCAGCTTGAGCCAGCCTCCCTCACTCGCGCCCACGACCGTGGCGCCGGCTGAAAGGTCCCGCTTGATTTCGCTCATTTCGACGTTCCTCCTTGCCCGTTGTCCGGCATACCCTCGCCGACCTCGCCGCTGGCCAACGCCATGATCTTCTCCTGCGTGGCTTCCGCCCGATCCAGGATGCCCGCCACTCGCCCCTCGCTCATCACCACGATGCGATCGCTCATGCCCAGGATCTCCGGCATCTCGGAGGAAATCATAATGATGCCCAGGCCCTGCGCGCGCCAGGTCGCACATGACGGTAGCATCTCGGCCTTGGCGCCACGTCGATGCCGCGGGTCGGCTCGTCGAGGATGAGTACGCGCGGCTGGACGGCCAGCCACTTGGCCAGCACCACCTTCTGCTGGTTGCCGCCGGACAGGTACATGGCCTTCTGCCGCAGGTGGGGCGTGCGGATGGTGAGCTGCCTTACGTAGCTTCCCGTGGTCTCGTCGCTCGCCCGCCGGTTCACCACGCCCGCCGTCGACAACGCGTCCAGCGACGGCAGCTGGATGTTGTCGCGCACCGACAGCAGCAGCACGAGTCCCTGCTGGCCGCGGTCCTCCGGCACCAGGGCGATGCCCGCTTTCAGCGCGTCTTCCGGGCTGCGAATGTTCACCCGCTGCCCGTCCACGAGGACCTCCCCGGCATCCGGCGGGTCCGCGCCGAAGATCAGGCGCGCGGTCTCGGTCCGCCCCGCGCCGACCAGCCCGGAGAAGCCCAGGATCTCCCCGCGCCGGAGCTGGAAGCTGACGTCCTTCACCGCCGTGCCCCGGCTCAAGCCGCGCACCTCCAGAATGGGCTCGGCGATGTCCGCCGCGACCTTGCAGAGGATGTCGTTCAGCTCTCGCCCCACCATCATCCGGATCATGACGTCCGGGTTCGCCTCCGCGATCGGAATCGTGTCCACCAGGCGGCCGTCCCGGAGCACGGTGACGCGGTCGGCGATCTCCATGATCTCTTCCAGGCGGTGCGACACGTACACCACCGCGATGCCCACCTCCTTCAGGCCCGCGATGATCTTGAACAGGGTGTCCACCTCACCCTCACCCAGGGCCGACGTCGGCTCGTCCATGACGATGATGCGCGCCTGGACCGCCAGCGCCTTGGCGATCTCCACCATCTGTTGCTGCGCGACGGACAGGCCGCGCACGCGCGCCCCGGCCGAGATCCGCGCCCCCACCTGCCCGAGCCAGTGCTGCGCCTCACGCTCCATGCGCCGCCGGTCCACGAAGCCCACGCGGCCCATCACGCCGGGCCGCATGGGCTCGCGGGCGATGAAGATGTTCGCCGCCACGGTTTGGTTGGGCGTCAGGTTGAACTCCTGATAGATGGTGGCGATACCCAGGTCCTGCGCGCGGCGCGGGCTGTCGATCTGCACCTCGTCGCCGTTGATGAGGATGCGGCCCGCGTCCTTCTGGTAGGCGCCCGCGAGCACCTTCATCAGTGTGGACTTGCCCGCGCCGTTTTCGCCCAGCAGCGCCATCACTTCCCCGGGATACGCGGCGAAGTCCACGCCATCCAGCGCCTGGACCCCCGGGAACCGCTTGGAGATGCCCTCCATCCGGAGTATGGGTGTATCGTTCAAGGTCTCGCTCCTTCGCTCGCGTTTCCGGCCGCCACCTGATCCTCACCCTGCGCGGGCAGGCGACCACATCGGGCCGCCCCCACGGGCGCGCGGAGCGTAGGGACGACCCGGCGTGGTCGCCCTGGGCCAGGACGACCACGCCGGGTCGTCCCTACGCCCGAGGCCGAGAGCAGGCTGAGGGTGGCATCCACACACACGACGTCCTGCCGTGGGGGAGGCCGGCGAGGCCTCCCCCAGCGATGCAACATTCTTCCGCGTTCTTGCCGCGAATCAGTACGGCGGCGGCAGGACTTTGGTGAAGTCGTGCGTCTTCCACATGTCGGCCATGACGTCAACGTTGGCCTTGGTCACCAGGTCCATGCCCGAGTTGGTGAAGTCCTGGAACGTCTTCCCGTTCACCAGCTTGTCGTAGATCATCTGAGTCGTGTCGTAACCCCAGCCCCAGTACTTCTGCCCGACCAGCCCCTGGATCATGCCGCTCTTCACGTACGGCAGCTCCATCTCAAGGGTGTCGAACGCGATCGTCGTCAGCTTGCCCGACTTCGCCGCCGCTTCCCACAGCGGCATCGACCCCTCCTGCGCAAACAGCGGCCACACGCCCACGAAGAACCAGCCGTTCAGGTCCGGATTGGCCTGCATCGCCTCTTCCACCACCTGCACGCCCTTGTTGATGTCGTCGTCGCACGCCACCGTCGCCGCAATCTGGATGTCCGGGTAGTCCTTGATCCCGTCTTTGAAGCCGCGGATGCGCTCTTCCAGGTTGAACGCGCCCGGCACGCCGGTCAGCAGCGCCACTTTGCCCTTCGTCCCCATGGACTTAACCAGCATGTCCGCTGCCGCCTTGCCGCCTTCGTAGTTGTCCACCCCCAGATAGGTGAACCGCCCGCTCTTCGGCGAGTCCGAGTCCCACGTCATCACCGGGATCCCCGCCGCCATGGCTTTCTGGATCGGATCGATGCACGCCGTCGGGTCGTTGCACGATACCCCGATGGCGTCCACCTTCTTCGAGATCACGTCCTCCATCACGCGGGTCTGCTCCGCCGCGTCTGAGGCCACCGAACCCACGTACAGGATGTTGACCGCGATCGGTCCGGCTGCGGTCAGCTCCTCCGCCTTCTTCATCGCCCCGTCCCGGCCGATCTCGAACACCGGGTTGTTCAGCGATTTAGGAATCCACGCGATCGTCATCGTTTTGCCCGTGAACGCCGGCGCCGCGGCTGCTGCCTCGGGGAATGCCGGCGGCAGGACCTTCGTGAAGTCGTGCGTCTTCCACATCTCGGCCATCACGTCGACGTTATTCTTCGTCACCAGGTCCATGCCTGAGTTGGTGAAGTCCTCGAACGTCTTCCCGTTCACCAGCTTGTCGTAGATCATCTGGGTCGTGTCGTAGCCCCAGCCCCAGTACTTCTGCCCGACCAGCCCCTGGATCATGCCGCTCTTCACGTACGGCAGCTCCATCTCGAGGGTGTCGAACGCGATCGTCGTCAGCTTGCCCGACTTCGCCGCCGCTTCCCACAGCGGCATCGACCCTTCCTGCGCAAACAGCGGCCACACGCCCACGAAGAACCAGCCGTTCAGGTCCGGATTGGCCTGCATCGCCTCTTCCACCACCTGCACGCCCTTGTTGATGTCGTCGTCGCACGCCACCGTCGCCGCCACCTGGATGTCCGGGTAGTCCTTGATCCCATCCTTGAAGCCGCGGATGCGCTCTTCCAGGTTAAATGCGCCCGGCACGCCGGTCAGCAGCGCCACTTTGCCCTTCGTCCCCATGGACTTGACCAGCATGTCCGCTGCCGCCTTGCCGCCCTCGTAGTTGTCCACCCCCAGATAGGTGAACCGCCCGCTCTTCGGCGAGTCCGAGTCCCACGTCATCACCGGGATCCCGGCCGCCATGGCTTTCTGGATCGGGTCGATGCACGCCGTCGGGTCGTTGCACGATACCCCGATGGCGTCCACCTTCTTCGAGATCACGTCCTCCATCACGCGGGTCTGCTCCGCCGCGTCTGAGGCCACCGAACCCACGTACAGGATGTTGACCGCGATCGGTCCCGCCTTGGTCAGCTCCTCCGCTTTCTTCATCGCCCCGTCCCGGCCGATCTCGAACACCGGGTTGTTCAGCGATTTAGGAATCCACGCGATCGTCATCGTTTTGCCGGTAAACGTGCCCTGGGCCATCGCCGGTGCGGACAGGCTCACGGGCAACAGCATCGTCGCAGCCAACAGAATCGACATGACGGCAAATAGTTTCGTGCGCATTTCCCTACCCTCCTTGGGTTGCGGCTTCCTCCTCGTCTTCATCGTTGAGCCATCCGACACGGAACCGGGTCTGTTTCTGCCTGGACCACCCCCTTTCCCACGGGCTGATGAATCCTTCTGTGAGTGCGGGCGGCGCCGCTCTTGCGGCGAGTTTCGTTCAGAGGGTGCCGCCCCGGGTGGCCCCGTGAACGAGAATCGGCGCGGAAGAACCATCCGCTCATCGGTCGTACGCCGCCATCGACGCCTGGCTCAAGATGCTGTCCAGGACCAGGGCCACGCCGCCCCGCACGCAGGCGTCGAAACCGTACGTCGCCAGCTCGACTCGCGTCTTGTCGTGCAACTGATACAATGTCCGCTCTCTCAAGGTCTGTGCCACGATGGGCAGCAGAATGGAGCCCGCACGGCTCAAGATGCCGCCCACGATGACGAGCTCCGGATTGAAGATGCTGACCAGGTTGGCCGCGCCGATGCCGAGATACCGGGCAGTGTCCTCCAATGCGGCGCGGGCCACTTCGTCCCCCTCCTCGGCCGCCTGCAGAACCCGCCCAATGTCGACGGAATCCGGGTCGCCGGCAATCGCGGCGGCACTGCTGGCTTGCCCCGCGGCGATGGCCTGGCGAACGCGGCGGAGGACGGAGGTCTGGCTGACCAGGGTCTCCCAGCAGCCGTGGTTGCCGCAGTTGCAGGGCAGGCCGTCGTCCACCTTCATGGTGACGTGGCCGATCTCACCGGCGTAACCGTTCTGCCCGCGCAGGAGCTGCCCGCCGATGAAGATGCCGCCGCCGAGGCCGACTCCGGCGCCCAGGTAGATGAAGTTGTCGCTGTTGCGCGCCACCCCGAAGTATCTCTCGCCCACGGCCGCCGTGTTGGCGTCGTTATCGACGTAGACGGGCACCTGGAATTGGCGCTGCAGCACGTCGCGCAGCGGGACGTCGTTCCATTCGAGGTTGGGCGCGAACAGGACGACGCCGGTTTCCACGTCGACCAGGCCGGGCACGCCCACGCCCATGCCGAGGACCGGCAACCCCAAGTTCCGGCTGCGGGCAAAGGCTTCCGCGAGCAGCTCGCGGGCGCGCCGAATGACGATCGGGGCCGGCCGGTCAGGGCCCGTCTTCTCCTCGTGTCGCCACAGGGTCTGGGCTTTGAAGTCTGTCAACAGGAGCAAGAGGAAATCGACGCCGAACTCCAGGCCGATGATCGCACCCGCGCCGGGGTTCAGCTCGAGCAAGACGCCGGGCCGTCCGGCCGATACGGTGCTGAGGCCGATCTCGCGCAGATAGTAGCGCTGCAGCAGCTGGGCCACCAGGCTGGAGACCGTCGCCTTGTTCAGTCCGGTCACGTCCGCCAGCTGCGCGCGGGACAGCGGCGCGCGTTCCTGCAGGCAGTTCATGACCACGGACAGGTTGATTCTGCGGACCAACGCATGGTCGCCGGTCTGGTAGCGCCGATGCACGGAGGCTCTCCTTCACTGGGAAGATGGAGACGGCACGTGGTGGGGAGTTTGTTTGTTGATTATACAAATCAATTATACACCCAGAATTCTGGCATGTCAATAGATTCGCATGATGGAAAACAGGAAACTGCGATTGCGCAGGTGCACTACACAGCGTGGGCCGTCCGCGAATAAGGCCCGAATACACGAATTCCGTCCTCGTCGGGACGGAACTCGTGTATTCGGGCCTTATTCGCGGACGGCCCACGCTGATTTCGCGCCAGCCGTCGCTTCGTCGACGGATGGGTCTCAGCCGGCCTTGCTCCCGGACCGGGCGTGGTGCATGAGGCGGCCGGCCAGGGCAGGCTGCGGCTTGGACTGCGGCGCGGCCTCCGGTGGGCACGCGCACAGGTCGAGGCGCTTGTTGCGGAAGTAGAGGACCGTGTCGAACGCCACCATGAGCAGGTTGAGCACGTACAGGTACGCCACGACGTCGAAGCTGTAGAGAACCTTGTGGATCACACCGGCCACGTAGCCGATCATGACGACGAACAGAAACATGACGCTCTTGCCCGCGGTCTGCTTCGTGGTCAACGACTTGTAGATGTTAATCGGCCAGGCTGCGCCGAAGCAGAGCAGCATCATCATTTCGAAAAAGGACAAATGCACGACACACCTCGACTGTGTATTCAGTCGACTGCCGACCATCTGAAAGGCAGGCGAACAGTAACGATTATCGTCCATTTCGAATCGGCGTCAAGCAAGGGAGGAGGTGCGCCTGCCGGCGCGGGGAACGGGCACGTCGGATTCCCCCTTCCTTCTCAGGGAAGGGGGCAGGGGGTTAGGTCGGCGCCGGCAGCCTCACGTCCGCAGGGCGCTCTGCGCGGGGAACGGGCTGCTGGGCGGCAGCACCTTCACACTCAGGTTGTCGAAGGCCACGTGGGCGCCGCCCGATTCGTTCTCCACGAAGAGGCCGATCAGTCCGGGCTGCCAGTCCGGCGCGATGGCCAGGAGCACGGGAGCGCCGCCGGCGTAGGTCCGAATCTGCATGCCGTCCAGCGTGTGGGTGGTCACGATGTGAACGTGCGCCCACATCGGCGCCTCGGGGTCGACGCCACCCGGAGAACCCGCCGGCCGGACCTGCGAGTCCGCGAGCCGCCCGTCACGCACGCGGCCGAGGATGTAGACATTGGTGAGCCGGCTGGCCCCAAAGACGAAGTAGTTCCTCTCGTCCCGGATGCCGAATATGACGGCGCCCGTGCCGCCGCTCTTGCCGCCGCCGCTGATCCGGCCCAGGTCCACCTCCAGGTCGAACTCGTCGTAGCGCCCGTGATACGCGCGATAGCACACGCGCCCGGACGAGGACTCGGTGAGGTGCAGCTGGCCGCCGGAGTGGTACGCCTGGCAGCTGCCGGCGTCCAGCTCGGGCAGCTCCTCGGTGCGGCCGAAGTCGTCCAGGAAGGACTCACCGGGCGGCTCATCGGCCGGGACCGCCGCCGGTTCGGCGATCAGCGCGCCGATCACCGCCAGGGCCAGCAGCACGGCGATGACCAGGGTCAGCCACGACCACAGCCGGCGCATCCGGTTCACCGGCCGCTCGGGTCCGCTCCAATCAGCGCCGTGACGGGCCACCAATACCCATTCGACGATGCAGAGCGGCACGCACAGCAGCAGGAGCTCAGCGCGGATGAAGAAGAGCTGGACGGCGCTCCACGCCAGTCCGGCGAGCATCAGCCGCCTCAGGTCGCGGACCGCCGCGGCCTCGCGCCGCTGGAACTCGACGAGCGCGACGAGCAGCCGCAGGCTCAGCGCGACGTTGAGGATCACGATGCCGGTGACGACCACGGATCGACGCGGCCGGTCTCGTCGAGCCAATATAGAATGAGGAACAGGTAGTAACTCAGGCCGAGCCAGAGCAGCCCGGCGCCCAGCCCCAGGCCCAGAATCCACCCGACCGCGGCCGGCGCCCGAGGTCGACCGCCGGTACGCGTCGCGGTTGGAGGGGGCGGCGTCACTGTTGGTTCCAAAGTGGGAATCTCGAGCGGGGCTTCAACGTGCTCGGCCTGCAGCCCCAGGGGTACGGCCGGGGCCGGTTCAGGCGGACGCTCGACCCGCGCCAGGCCGGTGGGTCGAGGCGGAATGCGCGGCACGAGCGGGGCGCGGATTTTCGGCGGCTTGGGGGGCGGCAGCTCCACTAAAACCTGGCGCACCCACTCCAGGGTCGGCTCCAACTCCAACGCCCGCACGAGGCACTCCCGGCGCTGTTCCGGGGATTCCACGGCCGCCGCCATGAGGATCCACGCCCGCACGCACCGGGGGTCGAAACGAAGCGCCTCCGCCAGCAGCGCACGCGCCGCCGGCAACTCGTCGTGCTGCAGCGCCGTGGCCGCTTGCGAGACGAGGGCGGTGCATTCGGGGCTAGTAGAGGACATCGTGCGCACCTCAGAGCGGTCGTAATCCGGCGGCGTCATTATAGGTCAGGCATGCCACAATGCAAACCAGCGCCGGCGGCTCCGTCTTCTTAACGTACCGGTCGCGCCACTGCAACGCAAATTTGTTGCAGACCGATTTGCAGGTATGGCACAAACTTGACTATAATTGAGGGCCTCGGACTGGCGCAGGCGGGATTTCGGGGGTCTCGCCCGGAGAAGTGCATGAACGGTGAAATCCTCTACACACGCACGGAAGACGGCCTGGCGCTGGAGGGCCTGTGCTGCAGCCCCTCGGTCCCCGCTGTGGCGGGGCGGACCGCCTTCCTGCATTGCCACGGCTTCGCCGGCAATTTCTACGCCAATCGTTTCGTAGACGAGATCGCACGTGTGGTGACGAACCGCGGCCACACGTTCCTGTCGGTGAACACGCGCGGCCACGATTCCGTGGCGGAGTCGCACCGCCAGGGCGGCGCCGAGAGCGCCACCCCCGCCACGAGCGTGACGAGCGGATACGTGCTGGTGGGTTCCGCCCACGAGGGACTTCGTGGACTGCGTGCCGGACCTCAGCGCCTGGATGGCGATGCTGCAGGCGCGCGGCTGCGACCGCATCGTGTTGTGCGGCCACAGCGCCGGCGCGGCCAAAGTCGCCTACTATCAGGCGACCCGGCAGGACCCGCGCGTGGACGCCCTGGTGTTCCTCGCGCCGCCCAATGTTTGGGGCCTGCACCGGGCCGGCTTCGCGGCGCGGCGGGCGCAGGACCCAGCCTGGCCCAGGAGTGGGCCGCCGACGGCCGGGCGATCGCTTGATGCCCCCCGAAATCCTCCCCATACCCGACAAGCGCGCGGACGTACCTGTCGTACCTGGGACCCTCCTCCGTGGCCGGGGTGTTCAATTTCGCCGACCCCAATGCGCCATTCGAGATCGTCGGCCGGCTGGCGCAGCCCATCCTGGCCGTATTGGGCGCCGAAGACCGCACGGTCCTCGGCGGCGCGGCGGCGTGCCTGGCGACGCTCGAGGCGCACGCCAACCGGTCGCCAGCGGTGCGAAACCGTCGTCATCCCCGGCGCTTCGCACGTGTTCGCCGGTCACGAGCCTGCCCTGGGTCGCGCTGTCGGCGGCTGGGTCGAGCAGGTGTGGCCATGAAGCGCCGCACGATCGACCTGGCCCGGCGCCTGGGTGCCCGAAGGTCGCCTTCGCGGCCGCGATCTTCGTTCTCGTCGTTCTGTCGATCGTCACGTTGCAGGGCGCCGATTGGCATCGGGGGCAGCTCATCACCCAACAGCGTTCCGTCGTCCGTACGCTGGCGGCGCCCTACGACAACGCGCTGATCGCGGCAGTGGATCGGCGCGTCGCCTTGCTTGAGGGGCTGACCGCCTTCGTTGGAGTTCACGGCATCCGCGAAACGACGATCCCCGCCAACAAATTCGAAACCTTCGCCCAAGGGCTGTACGTCGCAATCCCAGGCGTCCGCGACCTCGCCGTCGCGCCGGGCAACATGGTGCGGTACGTCTATCCGCTCGTCCGGAACGGGGACTCGGGGCACGGAACCTTTCGCCGCTCGGGCCCCGAGGTGCTGGCCGACGCGCGGAAAGCGATGCTGTCGCAGCAAGTGACCTTCAGCCGACCGTACGAGCTGGCCGGGGGAAGGCTGGGCCTAGTTGCCCGGCAGGGCGTTTACGAAGCCGGCGCCTCTGGGGCCTCACGGCGATGGCGCTGGACCTGGCGCCGATCCTCCATGAGGCGGGGCTCCCGGACAGACCGTCCACGCTGAAGATCGCGCTGCGTGACGAGAGCGGGCAGGTACTCTTCGGGGACGAGGCCGTGTTCGAGCAGGAGCCCATCGTCCAGACGGATGCGCTGGAGGGCGGCCGGTGGACGCTCGCCACCGTGCCCGTCCACCGGCTAGGCGGCTGCTATCGAGCAGCCGATATGGTCGTCGCGCTGTCCAGCGCCTCATCGCCATGCTGGCTACGGTGATCTCGTACCTGAGCGTCGGCCGGGAGGTGCGGCTGGCCGAGGCGGTCTTCGCGCGTACGCGAGAGCTGTCCCAAGCCAACGCCGCACTACACGACAGCGAAGCACGGTTGAACCTGGTCGTCGACGCGGTGCCCGCGCTCATCGGCTTCGTCGACTCCGATCTGCGTTACCTCTACGCCAACCGGCAGTACGAGCGCTGGTTCGGCGTGCCCAACGACCAACTCGTCGGCCGGACGATGCGCGAAATCCTGGGCGAGGCGGCCTACCAGGCGGTGCTGCCCTTGCGTGCAGGCCGCGCTGTCCGGGCAACGTGTCTCGTATGAGGGCGAGCGGGAGTTCCCGGTCGGCGGCCGGCGGGCCTTCCGGGTGCATTTCACGCCGCACTTCGACGGGGGACCGGACGCGCCGCCCGGACGAGGGCAACCACCCAGGGTTGCCCCTACGGCGCCCGATGGGGGACCGGTGTGCGGCCTGTTCATTTTGGTGGAGGATATGACGGAGCACAAGCGCGCCGAGGCCGCAAGCTGCTCCGGGTGCAGAAGATGGAATCGATCGGCGTCCTGGCCGGCGGCATCGCCCACGACTTCAG